>OY782088.1:0-5897002 GCA_963677655.2 uncultured Saccharicrinis sp. | reverse complement strand
GCAGGAAATCCAAGCTTGTTAATGTTATTTGCAGAACGCCAAGGATAGTCTGCCCAATGTGCTCCTTCTTCAATGATATTATGTTGTAAAAAGTGTTCGTGAATAAAAACCAAACCATTCTGGTCTGCTAAATCGGCATATTGCTTAAGTCTTATCCAGTACCACGTATTCCATTTGTTAAGATCGTATTTGCTTAAACGATCCCATGCCTCACCAGTGCCACTTCTGCTAAATGGTTGTTCGTAAAATGGAGCCCATACATCTGCATCAAGTCTTCGATATCTTGCATGGTCATCTCTACGTCGTTCATACCATAAAGCAGGATAATGTTGAACAGCAAATGAGTTAGAATGAAACATATCTTTTACTAAAGTGTCAAGGTCATCTGTTAATCCATGTCCAATTCTACCTGGAACAAAGCGAACAAGATTAGGTTTAGGGTTGATAAATTGACTCGGCCTTGTTGTGCCCTTCCACATTGAAGTCCTATTACGTTTACCAGTGATTACTTTTCCATTTTGATTAATCCATCCATTTGAAATGGATATAGGTAAAATGTTCCTTCGGTATTTTTTTGATTTTATAGTTTTAACATCTTTAAAGTTTCGTGCCTCAGAAAGATCCGAACTAATTGGATAACGAGTAATCATGCTGTCAATCCATTCATTCATAGTTAAATCTGGATGTAGTGCATATTTACTTGCTAAAGAAGATAATTCTGGTGATGGAGCAGTTGTTTCGCTGGAATTGTAATAATATATTTTATCTTCTTCAATTGTACTTTGTCCGGTTCTGGCTTTTAACTGTGCGTAATATATACTTTTAGGAGTTACAAAAGTATGCTGCAATTCATGATGCCCTTTGCCTAGTCCTTGTGCCCAGCTTGCATATGCCCAATTCATGGCAGTTGGTGGCGCTCCCAGGTTTATTTGTGCAACTCTGGTTGCCCAGCATAAACTATTTGCTGCCGACCATCCACCTCCTTGTCCGTTAACATCACGCCACCCTAAACCTAAATTTCCACCATCAATAGTCATGTTATCAAACAAAATTCCGTTAGCCCAACCACCAGTGGCTCCACTGAAATTATATGGTAGATAAGAATAGCACTGAACAAAAGCATTGGGTCCGGGAGTAGTAAATCCAACTGAAAAAGCATGATAACCATATTCAGCATAACATCTTTGAAAAAGAACCTGTTGACCTAAGGTCTGAAAATTGTACCTTCTGTAGTTTCCAATTTCTCCAATGGGTTCCAGACTTTTACAATCTTCTACAGTTATACGGCTTGCAGTTTCCCATATTGCCACAGCAGAACTTACAAAATGCTTTGCTGTCACCTGTCGAACCCAGCCATTTATAACACTTTCCATAGTAATGGCCATCCATCTATGATTTTCATCTTTAATGTTAGTAGAATCGTAAGATGATACACAGCGAAGATTTTCAATTCCGATATTTTTTATTCGACCTTCCCATTTATACTTAGAAACCTTACCTCCTCCATACTTAGGATCAAGAGAATTAGTTAATGGTACATCCAAAGTGATAGACTTCGCTGTGATAGCGATGATCTTTCTATCCCAATTGATATCAAAGTCACCGGGCTCCCAGTGAGTTAAAGGATAATCAACATATTTGCCAATATTATTCGTTCCAATATACTCAAGCCATTCATTTGTTGAGGGGCGATTAACAGTAATCAAATCACCTACTTTAAATGAATGTTCATGATCAAACGAAAGCTCATTGCTATTTACCGGAACATATTTAGAGGTTATGGGAATAGCTTCTTCGCTTTTTTTGTCGTTGACTCCAAATACACGAATTAAAGACTCTCTGTCAAATCCTTCTCCAATTAATACTGTTCCATCTTCATAGCATCCGCTGCCACGTAGAACAACACCTGAGGAATGTAGTTTTAGACTGCCATAAATGTGAAATGTTCCTTTTTCGAGTAAAACTGTTCCTCTGAATCCACTATCTTCAATCGGTAATGAAGAAACATAATCAATAGCTTTTTGAATGATAGTAGTAGCATCTCCATCAACTGGAGAAACAACTACTTTTACAGGGATGTTAGGTATGGCAACTTCAGAGGCCATATATCCACAATACGAATAATCAGGAACACGATCTCCGTTTGGTTCAATTTTATACTCTAATTCATTTTTTGAATTAATATGAATTGGTGAGTTCTTAGTTGTTTTAAAATGAGAATAAGTGAAATTTGTGGTTGCTATAAACAATACTAGCAACCAAAGAGTTTTGTGATTCATATATTTATTTTTTTGTTTTTCAGTTTTAATAGCTCATTATCTTTTTACAATCGATAAAATATTAGATTATAAATTATATGGTGTGAATATTCTAAAATAAAGATTGTAACATACAGGTAAATAGTATTTTTGGGTTTAGTGTTACTATCTATTGCTTTAAATAGCTTATTAATATTTTCATATTTCTAATATATTCACCTGTTGATATGTATTCTTGATCAGAATTATCCCTGTAAGGTGAAGTATCTGTTTCATCACCAACCATAGTACTTGAATATTCATAAGTCTGCTCATTCTTTACGCCATCTCCAATGTATGGATGACTGATCATGACATGCTTTGCCAACCATCTGTTCTGATTATCAAGCTTACTGATGATTTCCTGTACTTCATTCATTTTAGATTTAAAATTAAATGAGTGTCTGTTTAAATCATAATAGCTTTGAGGAGTTCCTTCCTTATCAAAGGCAGCTGTTTTTAAAGGCGAATCCTTTGTTGCTTCCTCAATACTTAGTGAAGCAACTTTTTCATATTCTTCTTTTAATTGTTTTAAAGGTACTCTTGCTTTACCGTAATAATGGCGTAATAAATGATGGTCGTCATAATCAATATAGTAAGTCCCAAAAGCTACGTTAGATCCTTTTCGATGCACGTAAATTGGTTTGTTTGTTTCTACTTCAACAAAAGTGGGATGCGTTCTTTCCTTTTCTATTTTATCTTTGGGTAACATTGTTTGTTCTAGCCATTCAATAGCTTTGGGAACATGAACCAAATATCTTCTGTCTCCTGTAATTTGATAAAATTGTAACAAAAGAAACGCATTATGACATGTAGTGCTTGGTAAAAATGCGGCAGGCTCATAAGTTCTTGCCCCTGCTGTTTGCATATCCATATTTAACTGCTGAGCCCATGCTCCGCATGCATCTTGTGAGAAAATGTAAAATTCCATTCCTCTTTTAATAGGATCTAAAAATCGCTGCTCGCCTAATGTAAGGTAGCATTGAATTAAAAAATGAACGTTTTCCCATATAACATCATCGTTAAATGTATAAAATGAGGTATAGTCTGGATGTCCTTGTTTATTAAAATCATAGCGCAACGGGTATCTTTGCGGCCATCCTCCCAACGGATATTGGCTCTCAAGTATAAAGTCAATTGCTTTATCAAGCGCTGGCTTAAATTTTGGATCCAACTTTTCGAGATACATGCGTAATAGAAATCGGGCAGCGTCTGAAGTAATATCATCATCAAAGGTACTATTGCCATAGTAATGCTGAAATTCCTCCAGTCGCCAACCGTTTTTACCTATTGTGTTATACCAGTGGTTTAAACTACGGTCTCCTGCAAAGTCAACAACATAGTTCCATCCACCTTCATGACTTTGTCCCCATATAATTGCTGAAGCTGCCTTTTCTGCTGCCTTATAATAGTAATCGTTTCCAGTTGTCTCAAAAGCATCTAAGAAAACATGTCCCATACTGATAGTCCCAGGATGTTGCAACCAAATCATCGTTTTATAAGCTTCCATTTCTCCCCATTGACGAGAAAAATCTGGAAGATAATTCCAAACATAACCTCCATTATTACTTACCTCTTCCACCATATATTGAGTTGCTTTTAACATGGCATCCTGAGCTTGATTTTTTAATGTTGTTATTTGTGCATTTGTATGATGAAAACACGAGGTTAAATGTAGTAACCATATAAAAATGTAAAAATGTAGTTTATTTTTCATAGGTGTGGATGTATTTTTATTTCTCTGTTAGATTTATGAATTCTGGTATAGAAAATTCTTCTGAGGTTAAGGCTCTTGGAGTAATGGTAATGCTGTAAATTTTCCCCTTAAACCAGGAAACTTTATTTTGTCTTACTCCTATTGATGTCATGCCATCTAAAATTGGGTAAAAGTCTAGCGTATCTTGTAGTTCTTTTTCTCCATTGACATAACTAGTTAATTCTCCTTCATCTATTACAAAAGCAACATGATACCATCGATTTAGGGGATGAAGTAATTCCGGGTTTGCTAGGGCTAATCCTTTATCCTTGCATTTGATAAAAGCATCAAAATACCATTCTGAAGCTGTTGTTCTTGTTTCAAACATAATCCGGTTTCCTCGGATTGTTCCACAATGGAAAAAGCGTTGTTCAAATGGTCCGTCTTTTTCAGGATAAAATACTGCTTCAACGGTGAATTGATGTAAATCTTTTAAAGGAAGACTATCTATAAAAATTCCATCGCTTATACCATTGAAAGAAACTGATTTAAAATCTGTAGAATTATACAAAAGAGGATTACCAGTAATAGATATTATCGAATCAGAAGTCGTAATTACTTCCGAAATAATCCATCTTGTTGTTAAATCATTTATTGAACTTGATTTTTTTAATTGCCCATGGATTATTTGAGATGATGTAAAAAGTACTATAAATACAATTTTATAAAATCGTTTATGTAAATGATAAGTGTACATATTTTATTAAATAGATAAAGAACATTATTAAGATTAGAAGTACGTAGCCAATGTTATAAAACCGTATTTAAGTTTCAAGGATATGTATTCTAAAGAATTGAAATGTGAGCTTACATTCGATGTGAAAAATAAGATCAAAAACAAAGGAAGAGTGAATATTACTTTTGATTGCGTATGTCAAATATAGAGTTTTAAATTCTTTGATGAGTAAATTCTTTAGTTTTTTTTAAATAATAAAATACAAATGTTTTATAAAATTAAATAAAATTAACAAAAAATATCCTAAAGGTGTTTAAATGGCGTTAAAACAGGTAGTTGTAATTAATTTGTAAGTTGGTATTTCGCCAAATATGGTACGTATAGCCCCTTATAATGGGAAATAATACCCGCTATTGGGAATTTTGACCCCCCTATTTGAGAAAGAAAATGAAGGCTTAAATCGCTCAGTAAGCTACTTTTGCTAGTGTTAACGGTTAGAGCGTGAACTAATGTTAAAATAAAGCTTAGTAGTTTAAATAAATTAACACATAATGTTAATAATTGTTTCAGTTAACCTATTGAAATTTTTAATTAAGAATCTATAAAAACACATAGCATGCGTCGAAAGAATATTGGAAGAAGCTTATTTATGATGATTGCAGCAATAATGTTGTTAACTCAATGTAATAACCCGGCTAAGAAAACTGACGATCAAAATGATTGCTCTTCAAAGGGACTTGAGATGGCTATTAAAATGGCTGATTCCGAGATGACTTTCTTTCCCAATATTACTTATGTTGATTTTAACACAAAGCCCAAATGGAATTATACACCGGGATTAGTATCATCGGCAATGATTGAATTAAGTAAAGTAACAAATGAACAAAAATATTTTGCATATGCTAAAGCTTATGCTGATGAATTTATAAATGAGGATGGGGAGATTAAGGGATATAAAAGATCAGATTTTAATATTGATAAAGTAAACTCAGGGAAATTTCTTTTCGATTTGTATACAACCACTAAAGATGAAAAATATAAGAAAGCCATTTTTGTTTTAAGAGATCAATTGAAAGATCATCCAAGAACAGAAGAAGGAGGTTTTTGGCATAAAAAAAGATATACGCATCAAATGTGGTTGGATGGTTTATATATGGGAGCTCCGTTTTATGCTGAATTTTGTAAAGTATTTAATGAACCGGAATCATTTGCTGATGTAATTAATCAATTTAAAACAGTTCATAAACATACATACAATCCTGAAAAAGGATTAAACTATCACGGATGGGATGAGAGCAAAGAACAGAAATGGGCTGATCCTGAAACTGGATGTTCACCTCATTTTTGGGGACGTGCTGAAGGATGGTATGCAATGGCGTTAGTTGATGTTTTAGATTATATTCCGGAGAATTATCCTGATAGAGGATCTCTAATATCAATTTTAAACGATGTGGCTGCAGGTATTAAAAAATACCAGGATAAAGAAAGTGGTGTTTGGTATCAAGTATTGGATCAAGGTAACAGAGAAGGAAATTATTTAGAAGCATCAGCTTCAAGTATGTTTGTTTATGCCTTGCTAAAAGCAGTTCGCAAAGGATATATTAATGAAAGTTATAAAGCTGTAGCAAACAACGGATATGAAGGTATCTTAAGAACATTTATCAGAGAAAATGAAGATGGTACTATCAGTCTTACTAAAGTTTGTGCTGTAGCAGGATTAGGAGGTAATCCTTACAGAGATGGAACATATGAATACTATATAGGTGAACCTATTCGGGATAACGACCCTAAAGGGGTTGGACCCTTTATCCTGGCTAGCATTGAAATTAATTACTAAATCTTAATTTAATTTAAAAAGTATGGTAGACTTTAAATCAAAAAAGAAAGAAAATCTACACAAAAAAAGAAGTAGTGTGGGAATTCTTATTTTGGGTCTCTTCCTTATGGTAACAAGTGGGCTTTTTGCTCAAACAGTTACCTTGAAAGGAAAAGTGACTGAGGCAGATACAAATATGCCTTTCCCAGGTGCTACAGTTGTAGTGTTGGGTACAACAAATGGTACTATAACAGATGTTGATGGTAATTATTCACTATCAAATGTGCCTTCTGATGCAACTATTGTTTTCTCATTTATTGGAATGAAAACACAACAAATTGCTGTAGCAGGTCAAACTACTATTAGTGTAGCTTTAGAAGCTGAAACTATTGGACTTGAAGAAGTTGTTGCTGTAGGTTATGGTACAGTTAAGAAAAGAGATATCACAGGATCTGTTGCTTCTGTAAGTGGTGATGATATTGCTGCTGTTCCTGTGGCTGATGCTGCTCAGGCAATGCAAGGTAAGCTTTCTGGTGTAAGCGTTGTTGCACAAGATGGTCGTCCTGATGCTGAAGTTTCAATTCGAATTCGTGGTGGAGGTTCTATTACTCAAAGTAATGATCCATTATTTATTGTTGATGGTTTCCCAGTAAGTTCTATTAGCGATATCCCAGGTGATCAAATTGAAAGTATTGATGTATTAAAAGATGCTTCTTCAACTGCTATTTATGGTGCTCGTGGTGCTAATGGTGTTATCATCGTTACAACAAAGAGTGGAAAAGATGGTAAACTGTCTGTTACTTATGATGGTTATATGAAGTATAATACTCCTGTAAAATATTTAGGAACACTAAATTCATACGATTATTTAGCTTATAACTGGGCTTATGCAGATGCTATTAGTGATAGTTATGCTGATGCATGGGAAATGGCATGGGGTATTGGTCGTTACGAAAGTGCTTACAATAATTCAGCAGGTATTGATCATTATAAAAGTGTAAAAAATAAAAACTTTGCAAAAGAGGCTTATAATTCTTCTTTCTCACATAACCATAACATAACTCTTAGTAATGGTAATGATAAAACTAAGTATATCCTTTCTGTAAACCATACTGATAATGATGGTATGAAAGTAAATTCTTGGTTAAAAAGAACAAGTGCTTCATTTAAAGTAGATCAAAAATTAGCTGATAATTTAAGTGTTAATGTAGATACAAGATATACTACTACAAGCAAAGTTAGTGGAGAACCTGTTACTAATGGTAAAGGATCAATTTTATCATCGGCTTATCAGTTCCGTCCAATTGCTACAGAAGATGTACTTGGAGAGTTAGATGTTACAAAAAATACTCAGTTAGGAGACTACGAAGAGATTTTATCAGATAAATATAATCCAGTAGCTCGTTTAAAAGATTATTCTCCTTTTAGTAAAAGTCGTAAATTAAGAGCTAATACAAGTTTAAACTGGGAAATTATTGAAGGTTTAACTTATCGTACTGAGCTTGGTTTAAGTGCTTATTGGAATAGATCAGAAACTTGGTCAGGAGCAATCTATAATGATTACTATGATGACGATGGAAATAAAACTTATGCAGGAGATGCTTCAGTTTCTGCTTCTGAAGGATGGAGTACTCGTTGGGCAAATACTTTAACTTATGAGTTCCAAAATACAGGAGATCATGATATGACTGTTCTTGTTGGACAAGAAGTAAGTGACTCTGGATCTGAAAGTATTTCAATTTCAGGTGAAAGATATCCTGCTTCATTTACAAAAGACAGAGCTTTTGCAATGATGGATCAATATGATAAATCAGAAGGTAGTACATATTATTCATTAGGATCTGATATTGGTTATGCAAACAGAATCTTATCTGGTTTTGGTCGTATGAACTACTCTTTTAAACAACGTTATTTATTTACTGCAACTTTCCGTGCTGATGGATCTTCAAGATTTGCTCCATCTAATCAGTGGGGATATTTTCCAGCTGCAGCATTAGGATGGCGTGTTTCTGAAGAAGCATTTATGCAAAATCTATCATGGTTAGATAACTTAAAAGTACGTTTATCTTACGGTTCTGTAGGTAATGATGGAATTAGTCCTTCTTTATGGAACTTTACATGGGCTAGTGGTGGATTAACCAGATTTTCGGTTGGAGATCAACAACAAACTTCATACGAGCCAGAATCATCTACAAGTCCAAATCCAAACTTAAAGTGGGAAACTACAATTACAAGAAACTTAGGTGTTGATTATAATATCTTTAATAACAAGTTCTTTGGTACTGTTGATGTTTATTATAACTCAACTAAGGATCTATTAATGAGAACTAAGGTTCCTGTATATGTTGGTGCTTCTGAATCATACGAAAATATCGGAGAAACAAGTAATAAAGGGGTTGAATTTACTCTTACTGCTAACGTTATTCGTTCAAAAGATTTTAACTTGACAGCAAGTATGAACATTAACTTCAATAAGAATAATGTTGAAAAGTTAAAGGATCATAACGATATTATGTATTCAACACTTTGGGGATCTTCAATGACTCAACCTAATACTGGAGACTATATCTTGAAAGAAGGTAGTAGTGTAGGTCAGGTACGTGGATATGTTTATGATGGATGGTATACTACTGATGACTTTGATTATTCAGGAGGTGTTTATACCTTAGAAGAAGGTAAAGCTGATATTGGCTCTGGTATTATTGGTACTGTTTATGGTACTAACGATATGAAACCCGGAGGTCAGGTTGCTGCTCCAGGGGTTGTTAAATATAAAGATATTAGCGGACCTGATGGAACACCAGATGGTGTAGTGGACGAAAATGATGTGACTATTATTGGTGATATGAATCCAGTACATACTGGAGGTTTCAATGTTTCAGGTAACTACAAGGCTCTTGATTTTTCATTGAACTTTAACTGGAGTTATGGTAACGATGTTTACAATGTTAGTAAACTAGCTGCTTTCTATGGTAGTAAAGAAGATGGATTATATAAAAACAGATTGGATGAAATTGGTGGAAGCTATTCAATGTATGATATTGTTGGTGGAGAGTTAACTAAAGTTACAGATCCTGCAGCGTTAGCGGCATTAAACAAAAATGCAACTACATACATGCCATTCCATGAAAATCCAGTTGCATCAACTCATGGTATTGAAGATGGATCATTCTTAAGATTAAACACTGTAACTTTAGGATATACATTACCAAAAAATATTCTTAATAAAGTTGGATTAGAAAGAGTTCGTTTCTATGGTTCAATTTATAATGCATTTACAATTACAGGATATTCTGGTCTTGATCCAGAAGTAAATACAAACACAAGTCAAGGTAGTTCAGCATACCCAACTCCAGGTCTTGATTGGGGATCTTATCCACGTGCTCGTTCATTTACTTTTGGTGTTAATGTAAAATTCTAATTTGAAAAACGGTAAGATTTATGAAAAAGTTAATATATAGTTTATTTATCGCATTGATGTTTTTAAACATCTCATGTGAAGATTATCTCGATGTAGATTCTCCTTCGAGTGCGGATGCTGATTTAGTATTCTCAACTACGGATGAGGCTTACAAAGTAGTTGTAGGTTGCTACGATATTTGGAGAGGTTGTAATGTTGGATTGTTTTATGATCTACAGGTTGTAGGATCTGATTCTGAGTGTCACCCTGAAGCTTATGATGCTCAAACAAGACATATTCCGGAAGGTTTATATGCTGCTGAAATTTCTATTGATTATAGTAATGGTGTTAGTACTTATGCTAACCTTTATAAAGTAATCAACAGAGCAAATATTATAATGGAAAATATTGCTCTAAAATCAGACTATCAACAAGCTGTTGATGCAGGTACTACAAATGAGTGGACTCAATTATATGGTGAAGCATCTGTTTTTAGAGCAGAAGCATATCTTGAGTTAATCAGAAATTTCGGTGATGTTCCTTATTTTACAGAAGCTTTATATTCAGCAGAGGCTGCTGAAGGTGCTTCATTAACTTCTCGTGATGCTATTTTTGATGGAGAGATAGCTTCTCTTCAGGAAACTGAAAAATTAATGTATCGTTTAGGAGAAGGTGGAATTACAGCAGAGCGTTTTTCAAGAACTTATGCAGATGCTTTAATTGGTAAAATGGCTCTTCATGCAGGAGGTTATAGCTTACGTAGAACAGATTTTGATTACGGTATTTCTTTAGATAAAATGGGTTCTGAAATGTGGGATGCAACATATGCACGTCCTGCTGAGTACACTAAATATTATCAAATTGCAAAAACATATTTAAATTATGCTATTTATGATAATGCAGGAAGTGCTTACTTGATCACTTATGATGAAAGAGGTGAAGGTTTTGATAATCCATTTCAGAGAAATTTTCAATATAATATGGATTTAGTTGTTAGTCCTGAATCTTTATTTGAAGTTGGTACAACAAGAGGAAAAGGTAATGGTAACTCAGAACATCCATATGCGTTTGGTCGTCCTTCAGGTGGAGGTAACTCAAATGCTTATCCTTGTAAAGATTATGGACAAAGTCGTATGTATGCATCATTCTATTATGGAGATTATGATCCAGATGATATGAGAAGAGATGTGTCTATTTGTGTAACTGCAAATTCAGGAGCTTGTTCTGAAAAGTTAATGGATTTTACTCCAGGTTCTCGTAATAAAGGAGGTTTAGCTAATAACAAGTGGGATGAAAGTAGAATGGCAGATCCATATACAGCTTATAAAAGAAGTTCTGGTATAAACTGGGTGAGAATGCGTATGTCAGATGTTATTTTAATGCTTTCAGAAACTTATGCTGAATTAGGAGAAGAAGCTTTAGCAAAAGAAGAGTTAACAAAAGTTCGTAGTCGTGCATTTGCTCCCGCAGATCAAACTACTAAGGTTACTAACTATATTGCAGCTTTATCAGGGGAAGAATTAAAAGAAGCAATTCAACAAGAGCGTAAATTAGAATTAGCAGGTGAGGGTGTTCGTCGATTTGACTTAATTCGTACAGGAAAACTTCCTGAAAAAATTAAAGAGGTTAGAGATGCTCAAAAGGCTATGGTGGCAGGTTTAACATCTAATGGTTATTATACTTTTGCTAATGGAAACCAAATTAGTAATTACATTTATGTAAAAGCTGTAAATGTTGCTGATTATGGTATGGATGCAATGTTAACAACTCAATGTACTGTAGATGAAAGCGATGAAACTTATCCATTAAGATTTCCTAGTTGGAGAGGTAACTGTGACCTTTGGGAGTATACTGATTCTGATGGAAATCTTCAGATGTCAGAAACTGAAGGAGAAAGAAGTTTAGCTATTCAAGGTTTATTTAGATATATTGATCCAGAAGGTGCTGAAGCTGCAGCTTTAGAAGCTGATGGTTATGTTAAAACTGATTGGGGTTCAAATATCTTAACATACGAAGACCAATATACAACAGATGTATTTAAAGGTTATACTGATAGTTATTATTCATCAGGTGTTCCTCCAAGATATTTATTGCCATTAGGCTCTGAGACTATTATTCAGTCAAATGGTAATATTACAAATGGATATGGTTTTGCCCAGCAATAATTAATACAAACTAATACAAATCAATTAAAGGAAGGTTGTTTTTCAGCCTTCCTTTTTAATCTTTTTTTAGTGCAATAGTCTATGCGCTCGTGTAATTATTAGAAATTCAGCAAGTTTCACTGTGTAACGTAATGGATAAAAGTGTCTTGTGTGTGAGCCTAAAGTCTATTGTCTAAAATCTAACGATCTATTTAATAATAAGTCTATTGTGAATTTTATTTGAACTACACTTAATCAAAAAGATGGACTTCCTCTATAAAATAACCGTATTAACCTTAGTAATTGGTTTGACAGTTAGCTGTTCAAATCAAAACAAAAATATTAAAGTCGTTAGTAATAATCTGTCAGAAGGATTTTATATGAATCCTGTAATGGGAGGAGATTACCCTGATCCATCTGTAGTAAGAGTTGGAAAAGATTATTATATGACTCATTCATCTTTTGATTATTATCCGGGTTTATTGGTGTGGCACTCAACTGATTTACTTCATTGGACCAGAGTTAGCCATGCTTTAAATAAATATGTAGGGTCTGTTTGGGCTCCGGATTTAATTTACTGCAATAATAAGTTTTATATATATTTTCCTGCCGGGGGTACAAATTGGGTTGTGTATGCTGATACTCCGGAAGGACCATGGTCTGAACCTGTAGACCTTAAATTACCTGGTTACATTGACCCAGGACACCTTGTTGATCAAGAAGGAAATCGTTACTTATATCTATCCAAAGGATATGGAGTGCAGTTGTCAAAAGACGGTTTAAGCACTATCGGAGAGCCTAAGTTTATTTATGAAGGATGGCAATATCCAACAGAATGGAGTACTGAATGTTTCTGTTTAGAATCTCCAAAATCTACCTACAAAGATGGATATTATTATATAATTGTGGCCGAAGGCGGTACAGCAGGTCCTGCAACCTCTCATATGGTTGTTGCTGCGCGATCAAAAAATCCGATGGGCCCATTTGAAAACTCTCCCTATAATCCTATTGTACATACTGAAAATAGATCAGAAAGATGGTGGAGTCAGGGACATGGCACCTTGGTGGATGATATTGAAGGAAACTGGATGATTTTATATCATGGGTACGAAAAGTATTTCCATACTTTGGGTCGCCAAACTTTAATGTTGCCAATAGAATGGACATCAGATGGTTGGTTTAAAGTGCCAAAGGGTATAAATAGTGGACAAAAATTGCCAGTGCCAGTTGGAGAAGAATCTGCAGATGGCTCTGGTTTATCTGATGATTTTAATAATGGTAAGTTAGGATTTCAATGGGAATTCTTTAAGGATTATGATCCGGACAGAGTTGTGTTAAGTGATGGAGAATTAATACTACAAGCAAAAGGTGAAGCATTTGAAGAATCAAGTCCTTTGTTGGTTAATGCTTGTGATCAAAGATATGAAGCAATTGTACACTTTGTAATTGACGAAAAGGTTAAGGCAGGATTGTGTTTGTATTACAATGAAAAGGGTAATATGCGAATTAATGTTGATCAGAATCAGTTTTCAGTGTACAATCAAACGAAACGGAAAATAAAGGTGCCAAATAATATTGGATCAGAAGGATATTTGAAAATTCTTAACGATCAGAATGAAGTTAGCTTTTACTATAGTAAAGATAAAAAGGAATGGATTAAGGTTGAGAGATCAATAGAGGCAAGTGGTTTCAATCATAATGTATTTGGCGAGTTTTTGAGCCTTAGAGTTGGAGTTTTTGCTTATGGAGAAGGAAGTGTGAGGTTTGATGATTTCATATATAATAAGCTTAACTAGACAAGGTTAAAGAGTGATGAAAAAGTTTGGATAAAGGGTATTTTTTCAACTTGAAGCTAAGTAATAATAGGGTATATTTTCAATATAAAAATTTAAAAATGGGCAAAATTAAGTATTTATTATCGTTAGTAGTTTTTCTTTTGGTTTTTCAGGTTTCCTGTATTTCTGCAGAAGCTGATTTTGTTGTAGCTAAAGATGGTTCAGGCGATTTTGAAACAGTACAGGAAGCATTTAATGCTGTTCCTGATTTTAGAAAAGCAACAACTACTATTTATGTGAAAAATGGGATTTACAAAGAAAAATTGGTTTTACCGGCGTCAAAAAATAAAATAACTCTTATAGGGGAAAGCGCTGATAAAACGATTATAACTAACGATGATTACGCTTCAAAGAAAAATAGTTTTGGAGAAGAAATGGGAACTACCGGTTCTTCAGGTTTTTTTGTTTTTGGAAATGAGTTTACTGCTAAAAATATAACGTTTTCAAATACGGCAGGTCCTGTAGGACAGGCAGTGGCGGTAAGAGTAGATGGAGATCAAATTGTTTTTGAAAACTGTCGATTTTTAGGGAATCAGGATACTCTTTATCCACATGGAGATGAAAGCCGTCAATATTATAAAAACTGCTATATCGAAGGAACAGTTGATTTTATATTTGGATGGTCAACTGCAGTATTCGAAGATTGTGAGATTTTTTGTAAAACTAGTGGTTATGTTACTGCTGCTTCTACATTAGAAGAAACTCCATATGGTTTTGTGTTTATCAATTGTAAAATTACAGGAGATGCTCCAGACGGTTCTTTTTACCTTGGAAGACCATGGCGACCATATGCAAAAACCGTTTTCTTAGAATGTGAAATGAGTAAAGTAATTAAAGAAGAAGGTTGGCATAACTGGAATAAAAAAGATGCAGAGCAAACTACCTTTTACGGAGAGTATAAAAATAAAGGAAAAGGTTTTACTCCTAAGAAAAGAGTAGAATGGTCTCATCAATTAACAGAAGAGGAAAGACAAAATTATACTTTGGAAAAAATCTTTGATGGATGGATTCCTGAAGCTTCAAAATAATCAAGAAACAAATAATTAGTATATGAATGTTCTAAGGGGTATTCTAAAATATCTTTCCATGTTTTTTCTTTTAGCATCATGTAGTCAGCCAAAAGAAAAAATAAATACAGTATGGTTAATAGGTGATTCAACTGTTGCTGATTATTCTTTGGAAGATAATTATATGGAAAGACGCTTCCCAATTACAGGATGGGGGCAGGTATTTCAGCAATTTGTCTCTAAAGATAGCATTGTGTTAATAAATGAATTAATGTATGCGGATTCATTAGTTGTTGATGATAGAGCAAAAGGTGGACGTAGTACAAGGACTTTTTTTCAGGAAGGGAGATGGCGGTCAGTATTTGAGGAAATGAAAGAAGGTGATATTGTAATGATGCAATTTGGTCATAATGATGCTGCTGAGAGCAAGCCGGAACGATATGTAAATATTCAAGGATACAAAGAGTTTTTAAGGTTATTTATCTCTCAAACAAGAGAAAAAAATGGATTACCCATTTTGGTTACTCCTGTAGCTCGTAATTACCCGTGGAAAGATGATCATTTACAAAATGTTCATGGAGATTATCCTATCGCCATGAAAGAAGTTGCGGAGGAAAATAATGTGATGTTGATTGATTTAAATCAAATGTCAATGGATTCTTTTTCAGAGAAAGGAAAAGAATATATAACGGAAAAGTATTTTATGAATCTACCTGCAGAAACTTATGTCGCGTATCCGGAAGGAAAGAATGATAATACTCATTTTCAACCTGAAGGAGCAACAGAAGTTGCACGGTTGGTTTTTGAGGGAATGAAACAACTAAAATGGAAAATTAAATAATTACTAGACGATGAAACGAGCCATGAAACATCTTTCTCGCTCAGGGGAATGTATATTTTGGGCGAGTTCCATATGACAAATGGAAGAAAAATTTACACGTATGAAATTAAGTAAGCTAGCGTATTTGGCCTTAATAAGTTTTATGGCTTGTACAACTCAACCAAAGGAAGTTGTAACAAACTCGGTTGACAAAATTTATGAAGGTGTTGAATTTGAAATGCCGAAAGTGAAAGAGCCTGTGTTTCAGGATTATTCTGTTTCTATAGAAAAGTATAATGCTGTAGCCGACGGAAAAACACTAAATACAAAAGCCATAGCTGATGCTATCTCAGATGTAGCTGAAAACGGAGGAGGAAAAGTTATTGTTCCAAGAGGGATATGGTTAACTGGACCAATCGTTTTAAAAAGTAATGTTAATCTTTATTTAGAAGATGGAGCCTTAATTTTATTTAGTGATAATAAGGATTTATACCCATTGATGGAAACCAGTTTTGAGGGACTTAATACAGTTAGATGTCAGGCTCCTTTATTTGGTGAAAATCTAGAGAATATTGCCATTACCGGAAATGGAGTAATTGATGGATCGGGTGATGCATGGAGATTTGTAAAGCGATCAAAATTAACAGAGTCACAATGGAAAAAATTAGTTGCTTCTGGTGGAGTTGTGGATAAAAAGGGAAATATCTGGTATCCTTCTCAAAGTTATTTGGAAGCAGCTACAATGAGTGATATGAATGTGGTGAAACATGAAACCATTGAAGAATATCAAAAGATTAGAGACTTTCTACGTCCGGTTTTAGTTAGTCTTGTAAATTGTAAAAAAGTTCTTCTTGACGGACCAGTTTTTCAAAACTCTCCTGCATGGAATGTTCATCCTTTGATGTGTGAAGACTTAACCGTAAGAAATATTGAAGTTCGCAATCCTTGGTACTCTCAAAATGGAGATGGTATTGATATTGAGTCATGTAAAAATGTGTTGTTATATAATTCATCATTTGATGTAGGTGATGATGCGATTTGTATTAAGTCGGGTAAAGATAAAGATGGTCGCGATCGTGGTATTCCTGCTGAGAATACAATTATCAAAAATTGCATAGTTTATCACGGACATGGTGGAGTAACTGTTGGTAGTGAAATGTCTGGAGGAGTAAAAAATATGCATGCTTCCGGTTGTACCTTTATGGGAACTGATGTTGGTTTAAGATTTAAAAGTACAAGAGGTAGAGGAGGAGTTGTTGAAAATATATTTATTTCAGATATTGATATGATTGATATCCCTACAAATGCTATTTCATTTAATCTTTATTATGGAGGATTGTCTGTCTCAGAAATGTTGGCTCAAAAAGATACAAACAAAGGAGAAGAAAAAATTCCTGCAGTTACAGAAGAAACTCCACAGTTTAAAGATATTGTTATTAAGAATGTAACATGTAAGGGAGCATTGCAGGCTATATACTTACAAGGTTTACCAGAGATGAATCTTGAAAACGTTTATCTTGAGAATCTGGATATGATCGCAGAAAATGGTCTGCTATGTATGGATGCTAAAGGTGTTACAATTAAAGATCTTCATTTGGATGTTGAAAATTCTCCTGCACTAAGTTTTGTAAATGTTATTGATGTAAATGTTGAAAACGTTGATGTTTCTGATGCAAATATGCCAATGATTACATTTGATGGAAAGACAACAAAAAATGTATCAGTTAACCTGACTTCAGGAGTCAATAAGGAAAAAGCAGTTTTTATTAATAAAAGTGTTGATAAAAGTACTGTTTCAATTAAATAGAGGGAGAGAATAATTAGGCGGAATTAATAGATTTGTTTTACTTTAGGTGTTCGACAAGCAAATAATAACATTTAAATAATCGAAAATAAAACAAATAAAATAATAGTATGAAAAATTTAGTTTTTGTCATTTTAATAGTTGTTGGTATGGTTTCATGCCAAACGAAACGCGAACCTATTGATATATTTATGATAGGTGATTCTACTATGGCAAATAAAACAAAAGATGTTTATCCGGAAACAGGTTGGGGACAGGTGTTACCATTGTATTTTGATACTTTAACCACAATTCACAATCATGCTAAAAACGGTAGAAGTTCTAAAAGCTTTATTGGTGAAGGACGATGGGATATAGTATTGGATAGTTTACAGCAAGGAGACTATTTATTTATTCAGTTTGGTCATAATGATCAAAAAATTAAATCTCCTGATCGTTATACCGAGCCTTATGGTGAATATACAGAGAACTTAAAGAAGTATGTAAATGAAAGTAGAGCAAAAGGGGCTAAACCAATTTTATTTACTTCAATAGTTCGTCGTAAATTTAAAGAGGATGGTACTCTTGAAGATACGCATACGGATTATCCTCCAGCTATGAGAAAAGTAGCAGAAGAGTTAAATGTACCATTAGTTGACCTTCAGGTAATGACAGAAAAAATGGTTGAGTCATTAGGTGATGAAGCATCAAAAAAAGTATATCTATGGGATGATAGAGTAAGTGAGAAATTCCCGGAGGGTAGAAAAGACGATACTCATCTTTGTGTTAATGGTGCAAAAAAAGTTGCAGAGCTAGCTATTAAAGGCATACAGGAAAAAGATGTAGAGCTTTCAAAATATATTATCAAATAATTAGGGGTTGAAATAGGTTATAATTGTTTTTGATATAGTTTTTGGTTTTCATAAAACGATTAAGGTTGCTTAATTCGTTTTTTGATTTTGTTTCAATTTAACGTTTGTAAAAGTTATTTTTTGTAAATAGTTTCATTCAACTTTACAAACTAGTTTTCCATTTAAAAAGGGAGTCGTTTTCGACTCCCTTTTTTTGTTTTTTTTACTGTGGAGTCCTGAAAACTCTATTGCAAGATTACGAATTGTGTTTAAATGTTAATAATGCCCCTAAAATTTTAACACAAAGGGTGTTTATTGATGATTTGAATTATAATAGTATAAAGTACATTCTTAATGTAAAACAGTCATATTTTATAATATTGTGTTAGTAATTAATTTATTAGGGTTCTTTATTAGAAGTGTGTATTATGTAATATGCAGTAAGATAGGTAGTTGAGATTTGTTTTTAAAGTTGATTTTATTCTGTGTAATCGATTGTATTGTTGTTTTCGTATAAAATGAAAATGCTTGCATATTTAGCTTACAATTTTGAAATTGTGCTGTTGTTTTTAAATGTTAATGTGTAATAAACAGATAAACAGCTAAATAGAAAAGTTCTTATTTAGAATTGTTACAAAATCAAAAAAAAAGTTTATATTTTTATAATAGTAAATGATACTATTATTATATTTGCATCGTATATGTATTATATGGGAGAAAAATACAACAATTTCTCTAAGTATTTTGTAGCTGTTGACTGTGTAATTTTTGGTTATGAAGATGGAGATTTAAAGTTACTACTTTATCATCGAGGTTTTGAACCAGCTAAAGGTAAATGGTCGTTAATGGGAGGATTTGTTGGAGAAGAAGAGTCGTCGGATGCAGCTGCCCGTCGTATCCTTCATAAAATTACTGGGTTGGATGAAATTTTCCTTGAGCAAGTTCAGGTGTTTTCTGAGCCTAAAAGGGAAACAGAAGATAGAGTAATTAGTATTGCTTATTATGCATTGATTAGGATTGATCAGCATAATTCTGATAAAGTAAGGGAAAATGGAGCCCACTGGTGGTCAATGAAGTCCTTGCCTGATCTGGTTTTTGACCATCAAGAGATGGTTATGCAGGCGCTTGAAAAACTGCAGTATAAGGCAGGAATAGAATTAGTTGGAAGTGAATTTTTACCGGATAAATTTACTTTGTTGCAACTAAGAAGATTGTATGAAGCGATTTTTCAAAAAGAGCTTGATACAGGAAATTTTAGAAAAAAAGTGTTGTCGTTAAAAGTACTTCAGCGTTTAGATGAAAAAAATACAACAGAATCAAGACGCGGTGCATATTATTTTAAGTTTATCGAAGATGCTAAAGAACGATCCTTTGATAGAATTGTAAAAATTTGATTTTTTTTAATAGTATAATAGTATAAAGTACTATATAAAACAAGGAAAACATTAAAATAGAAATGATATCATCTTAAAATACAGTAGATTATAAAAGTGTAATTTGGATTTTAGATGATTTTGGTTAAATTCAGTGTAATTATGAAAACAATAGATCAATTAGAAGTTTGGTTTGTAACAGGTAGCCAACATTTGTATGGACAAAAGACATTAGATCAGGTAGCTGAGCATTCAAAAGAAATTGCTGCAGCATTTGATGCTTCATCTGAAATTCCTGTTAAAGTAGTTTGTAAACCTACAGGAACTGGGTCTGCAGAAATACATAATATTTGTAAAGAAGCAAATAGTGCGGAAAATTGTATTGGTATTATTACCTGGATGCATACATTCTCTCCTGCTAAAATGTGGATTCATGGTCTTAAGGAATTAAATAAGCCATTACTACACTTACATACTCAATTCAATAAAGAGATTCCATGGGATGATATCGATATGGACTTTATGAACTTGAATCAAAGTGCTCACGGTGACAGAGAGTTTGGTCACATTACAGCTCGTATGCGTTTAAATCGTAAAGTAGTTGTTGGTCACTGGCAAGATCCTAAAACAGTATCAAAAGTAGCTGGTTGGACTCGTGTTGCTGCAGGTTGGGCTGATTCTCAAGATATGTTAATCATCCGTTTTGGAGACCAAATGAACAATGTTGCTGTAACAGATGGTGACAAAGTTGATGCAGAGAGAGTATTTGGTTACCATGTTGACTATAGTCCAATTGCTGATTTTGTAAAAGTACAGGATAATGTAAGTGACGAAGACGTTGCTGCATTAGTAAAAGTATATGAAGAAGAGTACGACCTTGCTGATAACTGCAAAGAAGGAGGAAAAGATCGTGAGCAAGTTGTAAAAGCTGCTCGAATTGAGATTGGCTTACGCAGATATCTTGAAGCTAAAGGCGCAAAAGCATTTACAACAAACTTTGATGATTTAGAAGGTGTAGATCAGTTACCAGGATTAGCTTCTCAGCGTTTAATGGCTGATGGATATGGATTTGGTGCTGAGGGTGACTGGAAAACTGCTGCTTTATGTCGTACAATGTGGTACATGGGACAAGGATTACCAAACGGTTGTTCTTTCTTAGAAGATTACACTCTAAATTTTGATGGTGAGAATAGTTCTATTCTACAAGCTCACATGTTAGAGGTTTGTCCTTTAATCGCTGATCACAAACCAAAATTAGAAGTCCACCCATTAGGTATTGGTGGTAAAAACGATCCTGCTCGTTTAGTATTTACTAGTAAAACAGGGCCAGGTGTTGCTGCTACTATTGTTGATATGGGAAGTCGTTTCCGTATGATTATTAATGCAGTTGACTGTATCGAATCAAAAGAATTACCTAAACTTCCAGTTGCAAGTGCACTTTGGATTCCACAGCCAAACTTTGAAGTTGGTGCTGCTGCATGGATTTTAGCTGGAGGTACTCACCATACTAGTTTCTCTTATGATTTAACTGTTGAAGACTTATTGGATTATGCAGAGGTTGCTGGAATTGAAGCTGTAGTTATTGATAAGGATACTACAATTCCTGCATTTAAGAAAGAACTTCAATGGAATGACCTTTATTATCACTTAGCAAAAGGAATATAATAACTATATAACTGGTGGCGTATGAAAATAATACGCCACTTTGTTAATTTAACATTAAAAAAATGACTACATACGATTGGATTGTTATTGGAGTATTCTTTGTTATGTTGATTGCTATTGTTATTTGGGTAGTTAGTCAAAAAAACAATGACTCTGAAGATTACTTTTTAGGGGGGCGTGATGCTTCCTGGATTGCAATTGGAGCATCTATATTTGCTTCAAATATTGGTTCTGAACACCTTATTGGATTAGCTGGAGCTGGTGCCTCAAGTGGTATGGCAATGGCCCATTGGGAAATACAAGGGTGGATGATTCTTATTTTAGGTTGGGTATTTGTACCATTCTATTCTCGAAGTATGGTATTAACAATGCCTGAGTTCCTAGAAAGACGTTATAATAAAGAATCAAGAACTGTTCTTTCACTTATTTCATTAGTAAGTTATGTATTGACAAAAGTTGCTGTTACAGTTTATGCCGGTGGTTTGGTATTTCAACAGGTTTTTGGAATTGAAGAACTTTGGGGAATTGATTTCTTCTGGATTTCTGCAATTGGACTTGTATTGCTAACAGCTGTATATACAATCTTTGGTGGTATGAAATCGGTACTTTATACATCGGTTTTGCAAACACCAATTCTATTAGGAGGTTCTCTTATTATCTTAGTACTTGGTTTAAAAGCTGTAGGTGGCTGGGAAAATGTACTTGAAATTTGTGGTGCTACAAAAGTTAATGAGTATGGTGATAGTATGATTAACTTAATTCGTGATAATGGAGACCCTGATTTTCCATGGTTAGGTGCGTTAATAGGATCTGCAGTTATCGGTTTCTGGTATTGGTGTACTGACCAGTTTATTGTACAAAGGGTTCTTTCAGGTAAAAATGAAACTCATGCACGTAGAGGTACTATCTTTGGTGCTTACTTAAAATTATTACCAGTATTCCTTTTCTTAATTCCAGGTATGATTGCTTATGCAATGAGTGCTAAAGGAGATGTAATGTTAAACGGAGAGCTTTATGTTTTACCTAGTGCAGATGCTGCGTTTCCTTCATTAGTTGCTCAGTTATTACCTGCAGGTGTTAAAGGTCTTGTTGTTTGCGGTATTTTAGCTGCGTTAATGAGTTCATTAGCTTCTTTATTTAACTCTTCAGCGATGTTATTTACAATTGACTTCTATAAGAGATTTAAGCCGGAAACTCCAGAAAAGCAATTAGTGAAAATTGGACAGATTGCAACTGTAGTAATTGTAACATTGGGTATTCTTTGGATTCCAATCATGAGAAGTATTGGTGATGTATTGTATGAATATTTACAGGATGTACAGTCTGTTTTAGCTCCTGGTATTGCAGCTGCTTTCTTAATGGGTATTACATGGAAAAGAGCTACTGCTAAAGGTGGATATTGGGGACTAATGTCAGGATTTATTATTGGTGTTACTCGCTTAGGAGCTAAAGTATTTTACAATTCTGTTCCAGATGCGGGAGATAGTATATTTAAAGCTGTGTTCTTTGATACAAACTGGTTATTCTTCTGTGGTTATATGCTATTAGTATGTATAGCTGTTGTTGTTATTGTAAGTTTAAATACAAAAGCACCAAGTGCAGAGAAAATACAGGGATTGGTATTTGGTACATCTACTCCGGAACAACGTGCTGCAACGAGAGCAAGTTGGAATATGTGGGATGTTGTCAACTCTGTAATTATTCTTGCACTTACTATTTCATTTTATGTTTATTTCTGGTAATTAATTAGTTATGTTAGAAGAATTAAAAGAAAAAGTATTTAAGGCAAACCTTGATTTAGTAAAGCACGGACTGGTTATTTTTACATGGGGAAATGTAAGTGCTATTGACAAAGAAAAAGGTTTAGTAGTTATAAAACCTAGTGGAGTTGAATACGATGTTATGAAAGCTTCAGATATGGTTGTAGTAGATTTAGAAGGTAATGTAGTAGACGGAGATTTAAAACCTTCGTCAGATACACCTACACACCTTGAATTATATAAAGCATTTCCTGAAATTGGAGGGGTTGTACATACACACTCTACTTATGCAACTGCTTGGGCACAAGCAGGAAAAGATATTCCAATTTTAGGAACAACACAAGCTGATTATTTTTACGGAGATGTTCCTTGCACAAGGTCAATGACAGAGCAAGAAATAGCTGGTGAATATGAAAAAGATACAGGTACTGTAATTATTGAGGCATTTGAAGGTCGCAATCCTTCACATGTTCCTGGTGTGATAGTTAAAAATCATGGACCATTTTCATGGGGTAAAAATGCCGATGATGCAGTACACAATGCAGTTGTGTTAGAGCAAATTGCAAAAATGGATTTTATTGCATTTCAGGTAAATCCAAATGCAGATATGAATAATCACCTTACAGAGAAGCATTTTAACCGTAAACACGGAGCAAATGCTTATTATGGACAAGGTAAATAATTGATGAATAGGGATGGGATTTTCTAATTTATTGATTAGAAAATCCCTTATAAATCAATGAAAAAAGTCTCTTTATTGCCTTTTACTTCATTCTCTTAAAAGGCAAATTATTATTATATAAGAATCCTTTGAATTATTAAGGATATATATTACTTCTTGACAAAGATAAATCGATGAAAAAACAATATGTAATTGGATTAGATTATGGTTCTGACTCAGCAAGAGCTTTAATCGTTGATGTAAATACAGGAGAAGAAATGGCTTCTTCAGTAAAATATTATCCACGTTGGATGGAGGGTAAATATTGTGTTCCCGCGCAAAATCAATACCGTCAACATCCAAAAGATTATTTGGAAGTAATGGAAGCTACTATTACCGAAGCGTTAGGTAAGTGTGATGCTTCAGTAGCTGAAAATGTAGTTGGTATTTCATTTGATACAACAGGTAGTACTCCTGCTTTAACTGATGCAAATGGTACTCCATTAGCAATGCTGCCTGAGTTTGAAGAAAACCCAAATGCAATGTTTATTTTATGGAAAGACCACACTGCTGTTAAAGAGGCAGACGAAATAAACGAATTGGCTCGTAAATGGGATGTAGATTTTACAAAATATGAAGGTGGTATTTACTCTTCAGAGTGGGTATGGGCTAAAGTGCTTCATACTTTACGTAAAGATGATGCTGTAAAAGCTGCTACTGTTTCATGGATTGAGTATTGTGACTGGTTGCCAGCAGTATTAACTGGTAAAACAGGACTTAAAGAAGTAAAGAGAAGTCGTTGTGCTGCAGGACATAAAGCACTATGGCATACAGACTGGAATGGTCTTCCACCGGAAGAGTTTTTAGTAGAGCTTGGTCCTGAATTAAAAGGAATGCGCGAAAACTTATTTGAAGATACATATACTAGTGATGAAGCTTTTGGAACATTAACTCCTGAGTGGGCTGAAAAACTAGGTCTTTCAACAGATGTTGTAATTGGTGTAAGTGCTTTTGATGCGCACATGGGTGCTGTAGGTGCTGAAATCGAAGCAAATACATTTGTTCGTATTATGGGTACTTCAACATGTGATATTATGGTATCACCTGAAGAACAATTAGGTGATAAATTAATACCTGGTATTTGTGGTCAGGTTGATGGTTCTGTAATCCCGGGAATGGTTGGTTTAGAAGCTGGTCAGTCTGCCTTTGGTGATGTATATGCCTGGTTTAAAAATGTATTAGCTTGGCCATTACAATTTATCGACGATAAAGATCAGGCTAAAGCAATCGAAGATAAAATCATTCCTGCACTATCAGATGAAGCTATTAAAATTCCGGTTGAGGAATCAACTATTTTAGCTACTGATTGGTTAAACGGACGTAGAACTCCTGATGCGACTCAAAACGTTAAAGGAACTATTACAGGATTAAACTTAGGTTCATCTGCACCTCGTATTTTCCGTGCTTTAGTTGAAGCTACTGCGTTTGGTTCTAAAGCTATTGTTCAACGTTTCCTTGATAACGGAGTAAAAGTTGATCAGGTTGTTGCTATTGGTGGTGTTGCTAAAAAATCAGATTTTGTAATGCAAACATTAGCTGACGTATTAAACATGCCTATTAAGGTTGCACGTTCAGAACAAAGTGTTGCATTAGGTGCTGCAATGTTTGCTGCTGTTGTATCTGGTGCTCATAAAAATATTGCAGAGGCTCAAAAAGCAATGGGTCAAGGATTTGAAAAAGAATATGATCCGATTGCTTCTAATGCTGAAGCTTATAAAGCTATATACGAGAAGTATCTTAAACTAGGTGCTTTCACTGAAAAAGAATTGTAGTTGTTTTTTTATCTGTTAAAGATAAGAGAATAAGGGTAAGCTATGCTGATAGTAATCAGGCTTTTATTTTGCCCATTTATTTGCTCTGGCTATGCCAGTTTCATGTTATAATTTTTGGGGAGATCAATAGGATCTTCCCATCTTATCCTCAGAAAAACATTTATAATGATTATTGGATTTGCGTCTGATCATGCTGGATACGACCTTAAATTAAAGGTTATAGAGTATTTGAAGTCTAAAGGATATGAAACTAAAGACTTTGGAACATACTCTCCTGAAAGTTGTGATTATGCTGACTATGCACACCAATTGGCATCAGCAATAAAAAATAAAGAACTAAAAGTTGGTATGGCATTTTGTGGAAGTGGTAATGGAATAAATATTACACTTAATCGCCATGAAGAAGTAAGATCTGCGTATTGCTGGAAACCAGAAATAGCAGAATTAGCTCGCCAACATAATGATGCGAACATTTGTACTATTCCGGCTCGCTTTATAGAAGAAAGCGAAGCATATAAAATTGTTGATGTTTTTCTTGCTACAGAATTCGAAGGTGGAAGACATCAAAAACGTATTGAAAAAATTGAAAAAAAATAATAATGTTAAATAATAAAGAAAACGAAGACGTTGCTATGGCATCTATTAGTGTTACAGATAGAGCAGCAGATAATATTAGAATATTAGCAGCTGCAATGGTTGAAAAAGCAAATTCAGGACACCCGGGTGGAGCCATGGGAGGAGCTGATTTCATTAATATTCTTTACTCTGAGTATCTTAACTATGATCCAAAAGATAGAACTTGGGTAAACAGAGACCGTTTCTTTTTAGATCCGGGTCACATGTCACCAATGCTTTATGCTCAATTGGCTTTGACAGGTACTTACAGTATGGATGAAGTTTCTAAATTTCGTCAATGGGATAGCCCAACTCCAGGACACCCAGAGGTTGATTTTGCAAGAGGTGTTGAAAATACTTCTGGTCCATTAGGACAAGGTCATGCAATGGCTGTTGGTGCTGCTATTACTGAGAAGTTTTTAAAAGAAAGATTTGGAGATTGGATGTCTCACGATATTTATACTTTCATTTCTGATGGTGGTGTGCAGGAAGAGATTTCTCAGGGAGCTGGTCGTATTGCTGGATATTTAGGTTTGAATAACCTTATCATGTTCTACGATTCAAATGATATCCAGTTATCTACTAAAACAGATGCAGTAACAGTTGAAGATACTGCTAAAAAATATGAAGCTTGGGGATGGGCAGTTATGACCATTGATGGTAATAACGCTGATGAAATCCGTAAAGCATTAGATGCAGCAAAAGCTGAAACAGAAAAACCTTTCTTAATTATTGGTAAAACAATTATGGGTAAAGGTGCGGTTAAGGCTGATGGTTCATCTTTTGAAAAACAAGTTTCTACTCACGGACAACCTTTGTCAGCTGCAGGTGCTTGTTTTAATAGCACTATTCAAGCTTTAGGTGGAGATGCTGAAAACCCATTTGTTGTTTTTGATGATGTAGCTGAATTATATGCAGAAGCTCAAGCTAAAAAAGCTGATTATGTAGCAGCTAAAAAAGCTGAGCAGGCTGAGTGGGAAAAAGCAAATCCTGAATTAGCAGCTAAATTTACTAAATTCTTCTCAGGAGTAGCTCCTGAATTAGATTATAGTGCTATAGAGCAAAAAGCTGGATCTGCAACACGTGCTGCTTCAGCAACTGTATTAGGTGTATTTGCAGAGCAGGTTGAAAACATGATTGTTTCTTCTGCCGATTTAGCAAACTCTGATAAAACAGATGGTTTCTTAAAGAAAACTAAAGCTTTTTCAAAAGGTGATTTCTCTGGTCAATTCTTACAGTCAGGTGTAGCTGAGTTAACAATGGCTACAATTGCGAATGGTATGGCTCTTCACGGAGGAGTAATTCCTGTAGTAGGTACTTTCTTTGTATTCTCTGATTACATGAAGCCTGCTGCTCGTTTAGCAGCATTACAGCAACTACCTGTAAAATATGTTTGGACTCATGATGCTTTCCGTGTAGGAGAGGATGGACCAACTCACCAACCTATAGAACAGGAAGCACAAATTCGTTTAATGGAGAAATTGAAAAATCACCATGGTGATAACTCAATGTTAGTACTTCGTCCTGCAGATGCTGAAGAAACAACAGTAGCTTGGCAAATGGCAATAGAGAATACTAAAACTCCATCTGCATTAATTCTTTCTCGTCAAAATATTAAGAATCTTCCAGGAAGTAATTATGAGCAAGCGTTAAAAGCTAAAAAAGGAGCTTATATTGTAGAAAAGGATGCAGGTACTCCGGATATTGTTCTTTTAGCTAGTGGTTCTGAGGTTGCAACTTTAGTTGCTGGTGCTGAAAAGCTTAGAGCTGAAAAAGGATTAAAAGTTCAGATTGTATCAGTTATTTCAGAAGGTGTTTTCCGCAACCAGGATGAAGCTTACCAAACTGAAGTATTACCAGTTGATGTTCCTCGTTTTGGTATGACTGCAGGTTTACCTGTAACACTTGAAGGTTTAGTAGGTGCAAATGGTACTGTTTGGGGATTAGATCATTTTGGATTCTCAGGTCCATATACTGTATTAGATGAAAAATTTGGCTTTACAGCTGATAATGTATATGAGCAAGTAACAAAATTGCTTAGTTAGTTTAATTAGTTAATTATTTTAGGACTGAAGCCGGTTAGATTTTTCTAATCGGCTTTATTATTTTATATATTTGTATAACTGTTAAAAAAGAAATCTACTTCTGAATGGACCACCTGGATATTTCTTTATTTGAGGATTTATATAAAATGCATTATGCAGATTTATGCGTTTATGCAAACAGGTTTGTAAACAGTAAAAACTTGGCAGAGGATATCGTGTCTGAGACCTTTTATAAAATTTGGGAATCAAAAGAAAAACTCATAAATGTTTCAAATATTAAAGGTTATCTTTTTAAGTCAGTACACAACAATTGTTTATATTTTTTAAGGAGTAAAGAAAGTCATCCAACTGTCAATGATTATGATTTTTCATTATTAGATACAAATAAATCTTCATCAAAGGATGCGTTAGATGCCATGATGCTTCAAGAGCTGGCAGACCATTTGGAGAATGCAATTTCAAAGTTACCGGAGCAGCAACAAAAAGTTTTTCGGATGAAACGTTTTGAGAACAAAAAGAATGCTGAAATTGCTGAAGATCTAAATCTCTCAATAAAAACAGTGGAGATGCATATGACTAATGCAACAAAACATCTCAAAAATGATTTAAAATTCATTTTACCTTCCTTTATTATTACTTTTCTTTTAGGAGTATTATAAAAAATATAATATTATAAACAATTGTTATTTAGGTGAATAGTAATTGGTTTGCCGTACAGTGTAAAAAAATGTAAAAATAATCTAAAAATAGTACAGGGTTTTTTTAACCGAATGCATCATATAGATAAATAACAACAACAATGCATAAAATACCAACACACATAGATCAATTAATTTTTGATTATTTAAGCGGGGAATTGAGCTATGAGAATGAATGTAAGCTTAATGAGCTACTTGAAAAGTCTGAGGAATTAAGAGAGTATAAGTATAATTTAGAGCAGTTATGGAATGGTGAAAATAAAGAACAATATAAATTTGATTCTAAATATGCCTTTTATAAATTTAAAAAGCGAGTGCTTAGTGAAAACGATTCTAATCGCACGAAGAGCAAATCTTTTTCATTAAGAGTTTTAACTAAAATTGCAGCTGCGGTTATCATTGTTTTTTCTATTGGTTATGCTGCATATGAATTAGGGCTTCAATCAAGTAATCAAACAAGTCCTGTTACTATATCTTGTGCCTCCGGTGAAAATGCTGAGGTAACTTTACCGGATGGATCTAAAGTGTGGATCAATTCAGAAACTACTTTAACTTACTATAAGGATTTCAACAAAGCATCTAGAAATATTTATCTATCAGGAGAAGCTTTTTTTGAGGTGGAATCAGATAAAAACCATCCTTTTTATGTAAATGCAGGTGATGTTTCGGTAAGAGCGACAGGAACAAAATTTAATGTTAAAGCATACAATGATGAACCTTTTGTTGAAACCTGCTTAATGGAGGGGATAGTTGATATGAATTATAATGATGAAGAATATAAGTTAAAGGCTGGAGATGTAGTTTCTTTAAATAGAAAGACTAATGCCTGGAATAGAGCGAAAATTTCCAGTAACGACTTGTTTATAGGATGGAAAGAAGGTAAACTCATATTTAAAAATGAGAAATTATCTTCTTTAACAAGAAAATTTGAACGTTTCTATGATGTAACTATTGAAACAGAGCCTTCTGTTGATTCGATTCGTTTTTCTGGAGTTTTGCAATATGAGTCAATTGACGAATTGTTACATATTTTGAAAGAAACTCAAGGGATTGTAGCTAAAAAGAAAGGCAAGTCTATAATGCTATCCTTAACTAAATAAAATTTACTATTAACCAAATAAATAATAAAATATGAAAATTAAACTACGTTTAAACTCCAGTTAGAATAAGTGATTAGTATTAAGCTATATATGAAAATCGGAAGATGCTGCAACATCTTCCGAAACAAAAAATCAAAAATCAGGAATTCTTAACTTTTTAACATTTCAAATCTATGAAATATAAGGGAAAATATTGTTCCTATGGGAATAATAGTTTTAAAAATCTATGGCTGAAAATGAAGATTAGTACATTGTTTTTATTTATCGCATTGCTTCCAATATCTGCAAATACACTTTCGCAGACAATAAATTTTAATAAAGAGTTTACAGGAAGTACTTTTTCTGAGTTTATGGAATTTGTAGAACTAAAATCAGACTATAAATTCTTCTTAAGTAATTCAGAAGTTGATGTAAATAAGGGAATCGTTGAAAGTATTGGCGAGAAAACGATTAAAGATGCAGTTGATGTTGTATTAACTGATTTGCAATTAGATTATAAGATCACAAAGGAAAATTTAATTCTTATTGTTGGTAAAACCAATAGTTCAGGTCTTTTACAGCAAGATCAAAAAATTACCGGAGTCGTGTCTGATGAATCAGGTGCTCCTATTCCCGGAGTTTCGGTAGTAGTAAAAGGAACAACTACAGGAACTATAACAGATCTTGATGGTAATTATTCCATTAATGCACCAGAAGGTGTAACATTAGTGTTTTCATTTATAGGAATGATGTCTCAGGAGATTATTCCTGATAGTAAAGAAATAAATGTTACCATGCATGCCGATGTTATTGGGTTGGAAGAAGTCGTGGCAATTGGTTATGGAACTATTAAAACAGCAGATGTTACAAGTTCTGTATCTACTGTAAAATCAGAAGAATTTACTACAGGTAGTGTTCAGGATGCAGGTCAGTTGATTCAGGGTAAGGTTGCGGGTTTATCATTAAACACAACCAGTGGAGATCCAACAGCAAGTACTTCTATTCGTTTAAGAGGTAATACAACACTTTATGGAACCAGCACAGATCCTTTGATTTTGGTGGACGGGATTCCTAGTGATTTGAACACAGTTGCACCAGAAGATATCGAATCAATTGATGTATTAAAAGATGGTTCGGCAGCTGCAATATATGGTACAAGAGGTACCAATGGTGTGATTATTATTACAACCAAAAGAGCTGGTGGCGATTACAAAAGTCATGTTGAATACACAGGTTATTTAAGTACTCAAGGTATAGCTAATGAGTTAGATATGTTGACGGCTCAGGATTATCGTGATCAAATTGCAGCTGGAACAAGAGATGCTTCAGATGATCTTGGTGGCGATACTGATTGGATGGATGAAATTACTCAATCGCCAGTTATTCATGTACATAATCTTACTTTTAGAGGAGGTAATGCAAAAACGAATTATTTAGCAACAGTTAATTATCGTGATACAGAAGGAATTTTCCTTGAAAGTTTTGCTGAAAGATTTACAGCCAGAGCAGATATAAATCATTCAATGTTAGATGATATGTTGAATTTTAATCTTGGGATTTTAACTAAAACTGAGAAAATGAACAGTTATAATGCCAATGTTGGATTCGATGGATATACATACCGTCAGGCCTTAATATATAATCCAACTTCTCCTATTAAAGATGAAAATGGAGATTGGGTTGAGCAACCAGGTGCATTTAATTATGATAATCCTTTAGCGCGTATTAAGGAGTCGGATGGTGAAACAAGCAATAATTTAACCCGATTTTCAGGAACAATTACATTGAAACCTTTTGCTGGATTAAGCTTGAAAAGTTTAGTGTCTTATTCAAAATGGAATCAAACAATTGGTTACTACGAAACAAGTAAACATATTTCAACAGTTCGAAGTGGAGTTAATGGTTTTGCCTCAAATAATGCTACAGAAAACGCAGAAAAATTAGTGGATCTGACAGCTGAATACAAGAAAAGTATAGGAGAACACAACTTTACACTTTTAGGAGGATATAGTTGGCAGGACTTTGTTGGTCGTAGTTTTTATGCTTACAATAATGATTTCCAAACAGACCAATTCGGTTATAACAATATGGGACTTGGAGTTGGAGCAACAGAAGGAAGTACAAATTGGGGAATGGGAAGTAGTAAAACTAAGACAAATCTAATTGGATTCTTTGGTCGTCTAAACTACAATTATAAAAACAGGTACTTGTTGATGGCTAGTGTTCGTCACGAAGCGGCAAGTCAATTATATGGAACAAAAGATCCATGGGGAACATTCCCGGCAGTATCATTAGGTTGGCGATTAACAGAAGAACCATTTATGGATAATGTCGACTTTTTTGATAATTTGAAATTGCGTGTTGGTTATGGTGTTACAGGAACACAACCTGATGCAATATTACTAGGAAAAGCTTTACTTGGATATAGCGATCCTTTTTACAGTAATGGAGAATGGATTAGGACTTTATCATTTACACAAAATCCAAATGATTACTTACGATGGGAAGAAAAAAAGGAAACAAACATTGGTCTTGACTTTGCAATGCTAAACAACCGTCTTTCTGGTAGTGTAGATCTTTATAAACGTAAGATTGATGGTTTGCTTTATGATTTTTCAGTAAATATTCCACCTAATGCTTATGCAACCACAAGAGCTAACGCAGGGGTTATGGAAAATAAAGGAATGGAGATCCTTGTAAATGCAATACCGGTAACAAACGATAAATTTACCTGGAATACCAACGTTACTTTTTCAACAAATAGCAATAAGCTTCTTAGTCTTGCTTCTGAACTTGCTTCTGAAGAAGTTGAATACTTCACCTCCGGTGCAACTGGGGAACCTATTCAAACTTTTACACATCGTATAGATGTTGGTGGGGAGATTGGTAATTTTTATGGTTTTAAAGTGATAGATGTTGATGATAATGGTAAATGGATTTATGAGGATGCAGAAGGAAATGCTGTAAACTATGATGATTTTGATCGTTCATTTGAAAACAAAAAAGTATTAGGAAACGGAATTCCTAAGTTTAATTGTAGTTGGAATAACTCCTTTAAATATAAGGATTTTGATCTTTCTATTACAATGCGAGGCGCTTTTGACTTCCAAATACTAAATTTTGAACGCATGTATCTTGAAAATACAAAGACTGTGCAGTATAATCGTTTAAAATCGGCTTATGATCCTGTATTTGGAAAAACAGTACTAAGTGATGAAGCAGATCTTGAATTTAACTCTTACTATATTGAGGATGGAGATTACTGGAAGATTGATAATATTACTTTAGGGTATACATTAAATGGCCTTGGTCAATATATCAAGAAAGTTCGTTTATATGCGTCTTCATTGAACTCATTTGTAATTACAGGATACAAAGGGATTGATCCCGAAGTTTATTCTGGAGGTTTAACTCCTGGTAATGACTATAGAGATAAGTATCCAACAACAAGAACATTCACTCTTGGAGTTAATTTAACCTTCTAAAATTAGTTTGACATGAATACATTTATATATAATACAAAAGCTTTGAGTGTTTTGTTAGTTTTCCTAATAACATTGTTCTCAAGCTGTACAGAATTGTACGATGAAAAATATGATGCTATTGTTGCAGATGAGTTTAATCCTACAGAGGAAGACATTCCTGCACTAATTGGTAGCGCTTATAGTTCTTGGCGTAATATTTTATTGTTATGGAATGGCTACTGGCGTGTAAATGAAGTTGGGGCTGATGAGATTGTTATACCAGGTCGTCCAAATGGATGGGTTGACGGCGGAATCTATAGAAGAATACATGAACATACCTGGACTACAGATGATGACAATGTATATCAGACATGGGATAGAACTTATTCTGGAATTGCTACATGTAACCGTTTGATTTATCAAATAGAAACAGAATATATACCGATACCAGATCAGGATGTTTATAATACAACAGTTTCAGAATTAAGAGTTTTGAGAGCTAGCTATTATTATATTTTATGTGATTTGTATGGGAATGTGCCTATAGTTACAGATTTTGATGTAGAAGATGGTTATATGCCTGAGCAAAATACTCGTTCAGAGGTTTATGATTTTATTGTAAAAGAAATTTCAGAAAGCCTGCAGTATCTTAGTGAAGAAAAAAGTGATGAAACATATGGCCGTTTTAATAAATGGGCTGCATTAACTCTACTTGCAAAAATGTATATAAATGCCGAAGTATATACAGGAACAGCTCATTGGAGTGATTGTATTGATGTATGTAATCAGGTAATTAATTCGGGTGCCGGTTATGAATTGGAAGCTAGCCAGAAAAATGTTTTTATAACTGAGAATCAAAACTCTGCTGAAATTATATTTGGTTTAGCTATTGATGATCAATATACCACAGAATGGAATCAGTTTGATATACATATGCAAACATGTCAACCTTCTATGCAGGCTAAATATGATTTAACATTAACTCCATGGGGAGGTATGTGTGCAATTCCACAGTTTATAGAAACTTTTGATTCGGATGATAGTCGACTTAACGACAACTTTATGTTTGGTCAACAGTATTCTACAAGTGGTGAAGAACTGCTGGTAACGATGGGGAATTTAGTTGGTGAGCCATTAAATTTAATTAATGAAATACCTGATATAGACGACTCTCAAGAGATTCATGGTTATCGATTTGAAAAATTTGAAATAGCTTTAGGATCTTCAAATATCCTGAATAACGATTTTCCTCTATTTCGTTATGCTGATATTTTAATGATGAAAGCAGAGTGTTTATTAAGAACTGGTTCAGAAGATGAAGCTGCTGTAATAGTTTCTCAGGTGAGAGAAAGAGCTTTTAAATCAGCTCCGGATAAGGCAGAAGTTACTGGTGCTGAATTATTAGAGGGAAGTTCTTATGATTACGGTTTAAGAACTGAGAGTGCAGAAACATTTGAAGGAGGAGATGATATTCAATATGGTAGATTCTTAGATGAATTGGCTTGGGAGTTTAACCAGGAAGGACGTCGTCGTCAGGATATGATTCGTTTTGGTGCATATACTACAAAATCATTTTTTGCGCATTCTCCTAATGGAGATTACAGATCAATTTATCCTATTCCAAGAGGTAGAATTGAGACGAATTCTAATTTAAGTCAGAATGCTGGATATTAATTAATAACAATAAGGAAGAGAACTTTACTATGATTAACTTAGTAGAGTTTTCTTCTTTTTATATAGTACTGTTTATAAAATAGATTACTCAATAATAGTCACCCATGAAAAAAAATTATCTACTCCTTTTTTTATTAATTCCTTTTTTAAGTTGTACTAATTCCCTAAAAGAGGATATTATAAGTTCTGATTATCAGATTACAGGTGTACCTTTTAACGAAGTACATGTAAATGATCATTTTTGGTTACCTAAAATAGAGACCAATAGAACAATTACTATTCCGGCTTCTTTTGCTAAATGTGAAGAGATGGGGAGAATGGATAATTTTTTAATTGCAGGTGGAGTAAAGGAAGGTGAAGTTAAAGGCGAAATGCCATTTGATGATACAGATGTCTATAAAATAATTGAAGGAGCATCATATTCATTGACAACAACTCCGGATGCTAAACTTGAAAATTATGTTGATTCAATAATTAATATTATTTCAATAGGTCAGGAGGAAGATGGGTATTTAACAACTTGGAAAACTATTGACCCAACTCATTCTCCTGCAGAGTGGTGTGAACCTGGTGATCGTTGGGAAGGTATGTCAATGAGTCATGAGCTGTATAATAGTGGACATTTATTCGAAGCTGCCAGTGCTCATTATAAAGCAACAGGTAAAACTAATTTGCTGGATATTGCTACTAAAAATGCCGATTTACTGGTAGAGGTATTTGGATCAGGAAAAAATTCAGATGTGCCGGGACATCAAATAGTTGAGACAGGATTAGTAAAGCTTTATTTAATTACAAAAAAGAAAGAATATCTTGATTTAGCACGTCATTTTCTTGATTTTAGAGGAGATAGTACAAAACGAAAAGTAAGAGGTGAATATTGGCAGGATCATAAACCTGTTTTAGATCAAAAAGAAGTAGTAGGCCATGCTGTTAGAGCAACATACATGTATGCTGGAATGACTGATATAGCTGCCCTTTATAACGATGAAGCTTATCGGAATGCAGTAGATACATTATGGCATAATATGGTATATAAGAAAATGTACCTAACAGGGGGAATTGGTTCGTTACACCAAGGAGAAGCTTTTGGAAAGAATTATGAATTGCCAAACCTAACAGCTTATAACGAAACATGTGCTGCCATTGCTAATGTATATTGGTGTTATAGAATGTTTCTTTTGCATGGCGAAAGTAAATATATCGACGTTCTTGAACGTAGTTTGTATAATGGAGTAATATCAGGAGTAGGTTTAGATGGAAAAACATTTTTTTATCCAAACCCATTAGAATGTGATATGGATTATAAATTTAATCAAGGTCACACGCTTACTCGTCAACCTTGGTTTGACTGTTCTTGCTGTCCGACAAATTTATGTCGTTTTATGCCATCTGTACCTGGATATATATATGCACAAAATGATGAAAATGTGTTCGTAAATTTATTTATACAAAGTTCAACAAATATTGAATTAGAAGGTACTAAGGTTGGTATTACACAGGAAACCAACTATCCCTGGCAAGGAGAAATAGAAATTAAAGTTTCACCAGAAAAGGAAATGGAATTTGCTCTATGTCTTCGTATACCAGGTTGGGTTGAGAATAAACCTTTACCTGGAGATTTGTATTTCTTTAAAAATAAAAATACTAAAGAGTTTAAGATTGAAGTTAATGGGGAACCTATTGATTTCATACGAGATAATGGTTACGCAATAATAAAGCGTAAATGGCAAAAAGGCGATTTTATAAATTATAGCTTACCGATGGAAATTAGAGAGGTAAAAGCTAATGCAAAAGTGAAAGATGATATTGGTAAAGTAGCATTAGAACGCGGTCCAATTGTTTATTGCCTTGAAGAAGTTGATAATGCCGATATTAGTGATTTATCTATTGATGATGGTATGACATTCAAAAATGATTATGAGTCAAATTTATTGAGTGGAGTCGAAATAATTACCGTAAAAGATAAATCTGATAAAGAAATATCTAAAGCAATTCCTTATTTTGTATGGGATAATCGTGGTGCAAATAAAATGAAAGTCTGGCTTCCTGAAGAGTAGTATAAAAATCTTAAATCAATAGCAATTAATATTATTGATGAGAGTTGCGTATGTGGATGGAAATCAGTGTTGTTAGTTATATATTATTGTGAATATTGTAAAGTGTTTTAAGAAATGAAAAATTTTAAAAACCTCCTTTATGTGCTTTTATTAAGCCCATTTTTTATGAGCTGTCAGAAACAGGAAACATCATTAGAGGCATTTTCTATTAGTGATGTTAAGTTGTTGGATAGCCCTTTTTTGCAAGCAGAGCAAACCGATATGAATTATATCCTGGAGCTTGATGTTGAACGCCTGCTTGCTCCATATTTGAGAGAAGCAGGACTTACTCCTAAAGCTGAAAGCTATGGCAATTGGGAAAATACAGGTTTGGATGGTCACATTGGAGGTCATTACTTGACTGCGCTTTCGTTAATGTATGCTTCTACAGGAGATATGCGTATGAAAGAACGCATGGATTACATGATTGAAGAATTAAAGAAATGCCAGGATAGTTTTGGTGATGGTTATCTTGCTGGTATACCAGGCGGACATGACATGTGGAAAGAAATTGCTGAAGGTAAAATTGAAGCCGGTTCTTTTTCATTAAATAAAAAATGGGTTCCGCTTTATAATATTCATAAAATTTATGCAGGATTAAGGGATGCTTATTTATATGGAGGGAGTGAAGTTGCTAAAGATATGTTAATCAAACTCTCAGATTGGGCAATTCAACTGGTTTCTGAATTAACAGAAGATCAAATACAGGATATGCTTCGCAGTGAGCATGGCGGATTAAATGAAGTTTTTGCTGATGTGGCTGAAATTACAGGAGACTCAAAATACCTGCACTTAGCACGTCAGTTTTCTGATCTAAGTATTTTGAATCCTTTATTAAATCAAGAAGATAAATTAACAGGAATGCATGCTAATACACAAATACCTAAAGTAATTGGTTATAAACGTGTAGCAGATGTTGGAAATACTCCTTCATGGAGCGAAGCTGCAAGATTCTTCTGGGAAAATGTAGTAACTAAACGTTCAGTATGTATTGGCGGTAATAGTGTAAGAGAGCATTTTCATCCTATTGATGACTATTCAAGTATGCTGAATAGTGAGCAAGGACCGGAAACTTGTAATACTTATAATATGCTTAAATTAACAAAGTTTTTATTCTTATCGGATCCTCAGGGCAAGTACATGGATTACTATGAAAGAGCTTTGTACAATCATATTTTATCTACCCAAAATCCTAATAAAGGAGGTTTTGTATATTTTACACCAATGCGTCCTGGACATTATAGAGTTTATTCTCAACCGGAAACAAGTTTTTGGTGTTGTGTAGGTTCAGGACTTGAAAATCATGCTAAATATGGCGAGATGATTTATGCTCATAATGGGGATGATTTATTAGTGAACTTATTTATTCCATCTAAATTAAGTTGGAAGGATAAAAATGTTGAGATTATTCAAAAATCAAATTTTCCAGAAGATGATGAAGTTAACTTTACTATAAATCCGCAAGAGAAAACATCTTTTACTTTAAAAGTTCGTTATCCAGGTTGGGTAAATAAAGGAGAATTAAAAGTAGAGTTAAATGGAGAATCTATTAATTTTGATGTTGCAGAGAATGGCTATCTTTCTATAGATAGAAGTTGGAATAAGGGAGATGTAGTCAAGTTGATTTTACCAATGCATATTAGTGTGGAGCAAATTCCTGATCATGAACACTTCTTTTCATTTAAATATGGGCCAGTAGTTTTGGCTGCAAAAACTGATACAGTTCAAATGCAAGGTTTATATGCTGATGATAGCAGAGGGGGACATATTGCTGCAGGACCTAAGGTGCCACTGCAGGATATGCCGATAATTATAAGTAAGGCTACAGATCTGACATCCAAAGTAAATAATGTAGAAGGAAAAAAATTAACTTTTACAATTGATTCTTTGTATTCTGATAAATATCAAAATTTAGAGTTGATACCATTTTATAATCTTCATGAATCAAGATATATTGTTTACTGGCAAAGTGAAACAAGGGATGGATTAGAAGAAATAAAACAAACAATTGAAAAGGAAGAAAAAGAGAAACAAGCTCTGGAGGCAAAAACATTAGACTTGATTTATCCTGGAGAACAGCAACCTGAATCAGATCACTTTGTTAAGAGTGAGAATTCAAATATTGGTGTATTTAACGGAAAGCACTGGCGTGATGCAACAGGTTGGTTTAGTTATGTTTTAAAGGATCCTAAAAAACAGGCTAAAGCTCTTAGAATTATGTATTGTGGATATAATGGAGGACGTAAATTTACTATCTATATCAATAATCAGAAATTTAAGGATGTTGTTCTCGAGAATAACGATGATGTATTTTATACCATTGATTACATAATTCCAACTAAAGTAGTTAACTCCTCAAAAGGTAACTTGACAGTTAAATTTGAAGCAGCAGAAGGTTCTGTGGCCGGAGGCGTATTTGAAGTTAGACTAATGAAATAAGATTTTTTTCAATACTTCCTGAAATTTACGAAGTTGGATTAAAAAAGTATAGAAAATATTTGATAAGAGCCGATTCTTGATAAGGGAATCGGCTCTTTTTAAATTATAAAATACTGTTTTTAGCTTGTACTTTATTTATCAGCAAAAAATTTAATGAATTTTAACAAAAACTTCAATTGGCAGTATATCAAGTAATTGTAATTATGATGTTTGTCATGTTTTTCTAAATTGTACAGGTGAAATTTAAAACTTAGCAAAAACTAAAAATTATCATATACATTTGCCGCGCAATTTCTATAACGCACACAAAACTAAGAATGTAACAAGATTTTTAGGTACAAATTTACCTCTTTATAATAGTATGCTGTGATTATACTAATACCACCAAGATATAATCACGGACCAAGTATGGTATGCATCAATAGTTAGGTATAATTGTGACTAAATGTCAAGTTATTAACCGGCAAATACACAAAAAATGAAACTTTTTAGATTGAAAAATTTAAAGATCTTAACCAAACTATTAATTTTTTCCCAATCTATTGGACTTGTAGTGGCAGTAAGTATTGGAATATTGTCCATCTACAATTCCGGTAAAGCATTAGAAGATGAAAATATTGAAAAAATTGATGCTTTGTCTCATCTAAAGAAGACAGCAATTGATCAATTTTACACCAATATTTTTAATGATTTAAAGGCCTTTTCTGCATCTTATGAAACTAATTTATTATTGAATAGATTATTGGAATATGGACAAACAGAAGAAGCGCATAATGGTACTTCATTCAATGTTAGAAGTGAAAATTATCAGAATATTTATAAAGATCATTTTGAGTCTTTTAAAACCTTTATTGAAACAAAGGGCTATTATGATATATTTTTAATTTCATTGGATCAGGGACACATTATGTTTACGGTGGCAAAAGAAAGCGACCTTGGAGAAAGCTTACCTAACGGATTTTTAAAGGATTCTCATTTTACAGATTTATGGAAGCGAACTGTTGATACAAAGCAAATTGGAATATCTGATTTAATGCGCTATGAACCTAGTAATAATGTACCTGCTCAGTTTGTAACATGTCCTATATTTGATAACAATAAGAAACTGAAAGGAATATTAGCAGTTCAGGTTCCTGATAAAATGATTAATGATATCATGACCAACAGAATTGGAATGGGGGAGTCAGGTGAGGCATATTTGGTAGGACAGGATTTATTGATGCGTTCAGATTCTCGTTTTATGGATGATGCCATATTAAATACTACAGTGAATGGAGCAACCACAAAAAAAGCATTAAATAAGCAAGTTGGACTCGAAGTAGTAGATGATTACAGGGGAATAGCTGTTATTAGTTCATATGACTATATTGATATTGGTGGATTAGATTGGGCATTATTGACAGAAATGGATGTTTGGGAAGCTGTTCAGGCTTCTAATGACCTAAGAAATAAGCTGATTGTTATTGTTTGTTTTATAGTAGTTCTGCTCATATTTGTATCCTATTTTTTTGGAAGAAGCTTTTCTAAACCTATTGAGCAAGTATCCTTATTGGCTGGACAACTGGCAAAAGGAGATTTAACACATAAGTTAAATTACAATCAAAATGATGAAATAGGTCAGATGGTTAAGGGATTTAATATGATGGTTGACAAGTTAAAAAGAATTATCTCCGAAGTAGTTAATGGATCTGATAATATGCTAAGAGCAAGTCAGCAGGTTAGTCAATCTGCTAATATGATTAGCCAAAATGCTTCTGAACAAGCTTCATCTGTCGAGGAAATATCGTCAACAATGGAGGAAATTGTGGCAAATATTTCAAATAATACAGAAAACTCGAAAAAGACAGAAGACATTTCACTTGCTGCAAAGGAAGGAATTGATGAATTATCTGAGAATACAAAAGAAACAGTAAGAGCAAACCAGGTAATAGCACAAAAATCAGCAGTGATTAGTGATATTGCAATGCAAACAAATATTTTAGCATTAAATGCTGCAGTTGAGGCCGCAAATTCAGGAGAACATGGAAAAGGCTTTGCTGTTGTTGCCAACGAAGTTAGAAAGTTGGCAGAAATGAGTAAAGAGGCAGCAGAACAAATAGAATCTGATGTATTAAACGGATTGAAGATGTCTGAAATTGCAGGAGGAAAAATGGTGAGCATTCTTCCGGATATTGCATTAGCTTCTGATTTAGTCAAAGAAATAGTAGCTGCAAGTATTGAGCAAACACAAGGGGCTGATCAGGTTAATAATGCAATACAACAATTAAATCACGTTACCCAACAAAATGCTGCTGCTAGTGAAGAGTTAGCTGCTCAATCAGAGGAGATGTCTAACCATGCAAGTAAGTTGAAAGATCTGGTTGCATATTTTAAAATATAATAATATCAAATTCGATACTTTTTAGTTTAATGTAAAAAAGCGTCAGAGAAATTTCCCCTGACGCTTTTTCTGTATTTAACGTTGATAATTAAATTATTCTGCTTTGAATTTATAGATACAAATTGAATGATATTCATCTCCCGGATTAACTAAAGTAGTAGGGAAGTTTTCTTGATTTGGTGTATCTGGGAAATGTTGGGTTTCTAAACAAAGTGCTTCACGAAAGTTCAGCTTTTTACCATATTTTCCATCAAACTTACCGTTAATAAAGTTACCACCATAAAATTGAATCCCAGGTTCACTAGTTAAAACCTCCAAAGTTCTACCAGAAACAGGATCTTTTAATGTTGCAGCTAATGAAACCTCAACACTGTCTTTTTTAAGAACCCAGTTGTGATCATAACCACCACCCATTTTTAATTGTTCATTTTCTTCGTTTACTCGTGAACCAATTGCTGTTGGAGTTCTAAAATCAAATGGAGTACCTTCAACACTTGCAATTTCTCCTGTTGGAATTAAACCTGCATCAACTGGAGTATAACCCTCAGCATTAATCATTAATAAATGATCATTAATTGTACCTGAAGCTTCACCTGCAAGGTTAAAATAAGTATGGTTTGTTAAGTTGATATGTGTTGGTTTATCTGTTGTTGCAAAATACTCAATCTTAAGTTCGTCTGCATCTGTTAACTCATATACAACTTTGATATCAACATTTCCAGGGTATCCTTGTTCTCCATCAACTGATTTGTAAGTTAATTCAAGTTTGTTTTCAGCTAATTGTTTAGCATCCCAGATTTGTTTGTGAAAACCCATTGATCCACCGTGCAGCGAATTTTCACCATCGTTAATATCAAGTTTAAAAGTATCTTCTTCAATAACAAATTGTCCTTTACAGATACGGTTACCGTAACGACCTATTAAAGCTCCATAAAAAGTTTCAGTATTGTTTATGTAAGCATCAATATTGTTGTACCCAATGCTAACGTCAGCAAAAGTTCCATTTTTATCAGGAACCCAAAGTGAAACGACTCTTCCTCCAAAGTTTGTAATTTGTGATACTAATCCGTTTTTATTTTTAAGAGTAAATAAACTAACCTCTTTACCATCAATAGTTTTTGAAAAGTTTTGATTGTCCATTAATTGAATGTCTTGTTTTTTTTCGCATGTACAGCTAATTGCAAAAACAAGAATTAATGCAGAAATTAAATTCTTCATAGATTTAAATAATTTGTCGTTTTTAGAAATGTATGTTTTGTAAAACCTAAAGATAAATATTTAAATAAAATATAATTGTTTTTTTTTAACACATTTTATTAAACTACTGTTGACAAGAAGAGTGTTAAAAATACCTGCATAATCCTGTTAATTGAATAAGCTTATTTTAAATTATTAATTTTCTTCGTTGATAATTGGCCAACCTTCTTTATCCCAAATCATTTCTTTTATAATAAGCTTGGGTTTACCTTCATCATTGGCATCATAACCATGAAAAATAAGATAGTCTTTATTATTAAAAGTATAAGCAGAATTGTGACCAACCCCATACCAATTTTTATTTCCCTGATATAAAATAGAACCTCCTCCTGTGCCCATATTTTTACCTTCTTTGTCAATAAATGGCCCTTGTATGTTTTTTGATCTGCCAATAATCATTTTGTAGGTGCTGTTTATTCCTTTACAACAATAATCAATAGAAGCAAAGAGGTAGTAGAAATCCTCTTTCTTAAATATAAATGGAGCCTCAATAGCGTTACTTCCTGCATCAACAGGGTTATTATCTATAGAGGGGGGATTAGGATCTGATGAAGATTTTTTACGTGATGCTATTGTTGGAATTTTATCCAGATTACTGACTACTTTTGTAGCATCAGATGAAAGTTGAACCATTTTAAGGCCATCCCAGAAAGAACCAAAAGTTAAATAAGGGACATTGTCATCTGATACAATTAAGTTAGGATCTATGGCATTCCAATTGGTTTTACCTGGAAATGACTGTATTATTTTACCATGATCAATCCATTTGAAATCAGGATCTTTTGGATTTAGTGTTTTATTAGTTGCCAGTCCTATGCATGAAGTGTTTTTTCCAAATGAGGATACTGAATAATACAGATAATATTGATTATTAAAATATGAGATATCCGGAGCCCATATATGGCCTTTAAAATCTTTTACCGCATCTTTTGCCCATTTTGGAGCATCACTAAAAACAGGTTCTTCCTTTGTCCAGGTTTTTAAATCAGGAGAAGACCATACACTAATACCCCAGCCTGTACAAAATAAATAATAGGTGTCATTTTCCTGTATCATCACAGGGTCATGAACAATGATATCCTGAGAAAAGAGATTAGGTAATAATAGAATGTGGAATAGGAGTATGTATGTTAAGATTTTCATGAGTATCGTTTTTTAACATTCATATAAAACATAGTAATTTATAAAAAATAAAAGGTAAGCACAGGTTATTGTACTTACCTTTTTAATGTATTTTTTATAACTAAATACTACCAACCAGTGTTTTGTTCGTAGTTTGGATTTTTATCCAGTTCACCAGGAGGAATAGGGAAATATTCACGACCTTGAATGTATCCTGAGAATTCAGAATCATGTTCTTTAAGTTCATTTAGTCTTTCTGAGTCATATAACCATCCCCAACGAACTAAATCTTCGAAACGAATTCCTTCAAAAGCAAATTCTAATACTTTATCATGAGATAGCTGAGAGTAAAAATCTTCTTTGCCCATAGCTGTAATTTCATCAGTTATATCAGGTAAATTAGATCTGTCACGAACCATTTGAATGTAATCAGCAGCTACAGCAGGATTTCCAAGTTCATATTGACATTCAGCATACATCATTAAAACTTCAGCATAACGCATAACTCTTTCATTGATATCAGAACGCCAATCTGTTTCATCTGCTCTTTCAGAAGAGAATGCATTGGTGTATTTTCTGATGAATACGCTACTCCATCTTGTTTCGTCAAAAGCCTCACGGAATGGAGTTCCATACATTGTACAATCTGCATGGTCATAACTCATACTAATTGCCGCGCGACTATCCACTTCTCCATCAATATCTTTTTCAATCATATATTCATCATATATCCATTGTGTTGCTGCAGCATCGCCAAAACCAAATGGTGTTGGAGCAAACGTAATTGCATGCGCTGTTGTTTTAGACCAATCCGAACCTGGTTCACTTACCCAACCAAGAACAGTTCCTCCAACATTTCTGTCAAGTTGGATTTCAAATACAGATTCAATATTGTTTTCGTTTGAAGTTGTAAAGTTATCAGCGTAATTATCTACTAAGTCATAAATTCCCAAATCAATTACTTGTTTTAGGTTTGATGATGCATTAGTGTAATCATGATTCATTAGGTATGATTTACCAACAAATGCTAATGCAGCACCTTTAGTTGCTCGACCAAGGTTTAGGTCGTCATATGTTTCAGGTAGCAATTCAGCTGCTTCAGAAAAATCTGCAATTATAGTTGCCCATGCTTCCTCCGGAGTTGCCTGAGATGGATACAAATCACTGTCATCCTGATAAGTTCTCATTACTAAAGGAACATTTTCATAAAAAGACACCAGGTAATAATATGCGAAAGCTCTTAAGAATAAGGCTTCTCCTTTATATTGATTGTATGTTGCTTGCGATTCAAAATCTACATTATCAATATTTTCCAAAACCTGATTTGCTCTATTGATTACTCCATAAAATGAAGTCCAAGGCCATTGAGCCATAATTGGATCGGCTGCAATACTAAATTTACCTGTAAGACTTAATACGGGCCATGGACTGAAACTTTGTATGTCATCTCCTTTAAGATTTAATGCAAAAGGAACAAAACGCATCCAGGTACCATCGTATAGTAATCCCATATATGCCGCACTTACACCAGCCTTGACATCACTTTCTGTTTTCCAGAAAGTTTCTGTCGTTTGCAAGTTGGGGTTACTTAACTCCAACCATTCTTCTTTACATCCTACTAATAAGATTAATATAGGAATTATAATATATTTTAGTTTCATATAAAAGCTGTTTATTTTTTAATTAAAATCTTACTTTAACTCCAAATAGAAATGTTCTTGGGGTTGGTAAACCTCCTGCGAAATCAGTAAATGCTTTATTCGCTTCTACACCATTATCTGTTGCTCTGTCAAATAAGCCGTCGTTATCAAATTCAGGATCATAACCAGAGTAGTTTGTAATTGTTAATGCATTTTGAAGAGATGCGTAAACACGAACAGAAGAAAGATGTATTACATCTAATGCCGATTGAGGAAGAGTATAACCTATCTCAATATTTGAAAATTTAAGGTAATCTCCTTTTTCAAGCCAATAATCAGATGCTCTACCATTATTATTTGGGTCATCTCTAATAATGCGTGGTCTTCCTGTGTTTGTCTGTGTAGGGGTCCATCTATCTAATAAATCAGTGCTCATGTTTTCAAGTCCTGATCCGGCACGAAGTCCGTTACCAATGCTATTTACAACCATGTTTCCGCTAGAACCTTGTGTAGAAAGTGTAAAATCAAAGTTTTTGTAATCAGCAGAGAAATTGAATCCATAATATAAGTTTGGAATGGCACTACCTATATACTTTCTATCTCCTGCTTCAGTTATTTCTCCATCACCATTAAGATCTTTAAATTTAAAATCACCAGCATCTGTCAATAGTTCTTGGTAATATCCATCAGGCGCATTTGCATTTAATGCCTCAACTTCAGATTTGCTTTGGAATACTTTTTCTACAACATAGCCATATAATTCACCAACTTCCGAACCAACATCTGTGCGACTCCAGTTACCATCAATAGGATTGATACCTTCTCCTAATGAAAGTACTTCGTTTTTAAGGGTAGAAATATTAGCATTTACACTATAGTGGAAATCACCTTCAGCTTTTCGATAAGTTAAATTTAATTCAACCCCTTGGTTTTTAACTGATAAAGCGTTTCTAACAGGAGATTCCCATTCATACCATCCTAAATGAGTTGGTGTAGGAATTGTTCCTAATAAGTCATCAACTTGTTTTACATAGTATTCTGCTGTTAAAAGGATTTTATTACCAAGAAATCCAAGGTCAAGACCAACATTAGTTGTTTTTGATTGCTCCCATTTAATGTCTGTAGATGCAGGGATAAATTGTGCAGCTCCCGGAACAAGATTTCCGTTTAATACATAACTAGCATAAGGGTTGATATAACCTTGATAGCGATAATCTCCAATGTTTTGATTTCCTAGTATACCATAGCTAAGACGTAACTTTAACTGACTGATAAAGTCTATTGTTTGTATGAAAGATTCGTTATGTGCTTTCCATGCAACAGCTACAGAAGGGAAGTTACCCCATTTGTTTTTAGGACTAAATCTTGATGAACCATCACGACGAATAGTACCTGTAACCATGTATTTATTGTCATATCCTAAAATAAGTCTACCAAAGTATGATGTTAATCTTGATTGGTATTCATCAGTTGAACTTGTTCTTGATTCACCGTTGCTTAATTGTTTAAAATAAGGTTCAGAAAAACCTTCTGCATGGCCATAGATTCTTGATTGTAGATTATTAAGAGCACTTTGTCCTAACAATGCGTTTACTGATAATTTATCAAATGTTTTGTTATAAGATAAGGTTTGTTCAAGAGTAGTGGTATAGTTGTAACCTCTGTTATCGTCCATTTTAGCTACCGAATTTCTGAATCCGGCAAACCAGCCTAACTCGTAAGTAGGTTCAAAGTGAAAGTCTTTCCAGTCGGTACGTTCATAACTTAAACTTAGTTTGTATTTTAAGTCTGGAATAATTTCATATTCTCCATAAACATTACCAATGAAACGGTATCTGTTAGTTGTACTCTCAAGTGTATTGTTCATACCAACAACATTTGCTGAATAGGCTCCATGTAAATCAGCACTAGCTGCAGAATATTCACCTGTTAATGGATCAATTACTGGTAATGTAGGTATTGCAGAAGCGGTATATGATAACATCGTACCGTCATGTAAAAAGGTCATTAATGATTTATCTGCATAGGTATAATGTATGGATTCTCCTACTTTTAGTTTTCCTAATTTATGGTCAGAATTAACAACAATGCCATATCTAGTATAGTCTGGGCCATTACCTTCTACAGTTCCAGACTGGTCATAGTAGTTTAAGTTAACACTGAAATTAGATACATCATTACCTCCGCTAAGGGAAAGTGTATGATTATTAATATATCCTGTTTTAAATAGTTCATCTTGCCAGTCTGTATCTACATCATCAACATAATTAGAGTTGGTTGGATCATTTGCAGGATATATATATAGATCATCTGCGTATTGATCATATGCCATTGCGTTTGTAGTTGCTTCATTTACCAACATTTGATATTGTTCACGATTTGTAACATCTAACTTTTTTGTAATATCCTGGATGCCATAATATCCGCTGTAAGAAACATCCATAGATCCTTTTTTACCACGTTTTGTTGTAATAATAATTACACCATTTGCAGCTCTTGATCCATAAATAGCAGCAGCAGAAGCATCTTTTAATACTTGAATAGATTCAATAGCTTCTGTAGGAACATCATTTGCCGGAGCAAAAACTCCGTCAATTACATAAAGAGGATCATTGTTTGTAAATGAAGTGATACCACGAATTTTAATTTTAGGAGCAGATCCCGGATCTCCCGATCCTTGAATTGAAATACCCGAAACTTTACCTTGTAAAGCTTTACCAACATCATTTGTTGCTGTTTTTGCCATTTCCTCAGTATCCACAATAGAAATAGAACCTGTTAAATCAGATTTCTTTTGAGTACCGTAGCCAATTGCAACAACTTCATCTAAACCAAAAACATCTGCTGTTAGTGACACATTAATAGAAGGTTTTCCTTCAATTGCAATAACTTGTGATGAGTAACCAATAAATGAGAATATTAAACTTGCATTTGCATCAGAAACAGTTAAATTATAATTACCGTCAAGATCTGTAATTGTACCATTAGTAGTTCCTTCTTCAATCACGTTTACTCCAGGAATTGGACTACCGTCATTTGAATCTGTTACACTACCTGATATAGTATGTTGAGCCATACCATATATAGGTATTAATGATAGTAACACGACCATTAATAAATTGATGAGTCTTTTGTTCATAAACTAGATATTTAATAATTAATAACAATTAAAGCATGTGAAATAATGTTAAACAAATTTATTGTGCCTTTATAGAATTTATGGGCACTTAAATTTTTATTTAGCGGATTAATGTTTATTAATGAATTGAGAATCATTTTTCTACTACTTAATCAGATAGTAAATTGATGGGAAGTAGCACTAAATGGGAGTTGCGGACTTTTTAATTATACAGTGTTTTTTTGTGTATGTCAGACCAGTTCCGGGATGTAGAGATAATTTGTATTCTAAAGTCCTCTATATTGTAGATTTTAGTCCGCCTAATTCTTCAGAAAGAGTACGATATTGTTTTCCAGTTATTTATTTACTTGAATTGTTATTTATAAAGGATGTTTTCTGTTTAAATAAATTCAATTGGTAAATAAAGTAGGGGTTATAATTTATAGTATAGGTTTAGGAAGGGTGGCCAAATGGTCGCCCTTCTTTTATTATAAAAATAAGAATGCACAAATCATATGATATCTAGATGGGTTAAAGAATTTACTATTTCAACTGCCTTTTTGCATGTTTATTTTAATTATGTTTTGTATATTTTTATTATCATTAAATTAATTACCTAAGGAGATATAGTTTAATTTGATTAATAATTCTCTTTAATGTTTAAAATGAACCCTAATTAATATATCTACAATAATATGTTGCCAAAATATATTAGATCTATTTTTCGTTTATTATTTCTGTTATTAATAGCTGCAGCGCGTGTATCTGCTATGAATTTTAGCCCTGCTACATTAGAATATATAACAGTTTCTAACGGTTTACCTCAAAATACAGTACAATGTATTGAGAAGGATTTTTATGGATTTATGTGGTTTGGAACGGATAATGGATTATGTAGGTATGATGGATATGATTTTGTTTATTATACAACCTCTAAAGAATCAGGAACATTAAAAGATGATAGAATTTTAGATGTTAAATCAGGGAAAAATCACTTGCTGTGGATAAATACACCAAAAGGGATACAAATATTCAATACGTTAACAAATCAGTTCGAAGTTATATTTGATCAAAATGTAAAAGAGTTATTTAACTCAAAAATTTCCCACCTGGCAATAACTGATAATTCGGTTTGGATTGTTTCTCAAAGCAAAGGTGTATTTGAGTTGAGTAATAGTGATAAAATTACAAAGATAAGGATCAGGAACCATTATTTTAAAGATAATCTGACTCTACAACCTTCATTTGTTGAAATAGGTAATGATGAGGTTGTTTATATTGGAACAAGTAAAGGAATATACCTTTATAATAAAGCAGCAAATAATTTTGATAAAATTATTACAGATGATAGTGTTTTTAATAATATAAATATTCAAGCACTTTTTGATAGGGGTAATGAAATTTGGGCAGGAACATCAAATGGAATATACGTAGTAAATAAAGAAACAAGTACAGTCAGAAACTATATATATGATCCAGGAGATCCAACATCAATACCTCATATGGATGTAACCTGTTTTGGTAAAAGTGCTCAAGGTGAGGTTATCGTTGGTACTTTAGGTGGTTTGTGTATTTATGATGATAAAAAGGATAATTTCCAGGAGGTAGAATTGTTTCCTTCAACATTAAATAAGGATCATGATGTTTTTATAAGCTCTATTTATACAGATGAAATTGGTAATGTATGGGTTGGAACTGAAAAAACAGGGTTAGTTCATTTTTATACTTTCACAAAGAAATTTAATGCTTTACCTGATGAGAATAGGTTTAAGAACTTTAATCATAATATTATTAACTCCATATATTTCAATAATCATAAATTGTGGATAGGAACAGCAGGTGAAGGTCTTATACAATATGATGAAAGGAAAAATAAAGTTGTCAGTTATAAAACAGAACTCAATGATGTGAATTCAATACAAAGCAATTTTGTAACATCAATTTTGGAGAATGATAATGGGAACTTATGGATTGGAACTTGGGGTATGGGAGTTCAGCGCTTAATAAACGAAAATGATAAGAAGTTTGTTAACTATCTTGATGATAAAGGCCTGCCAAACGAAAATGTTGCATGTATATATGAATGTAATAATGGAACTTTAGTTGTTGGAACAAGAGGAGGTTTAGCAATTTATAATCCTCAAAGGGATATTTTTATTCCTATTGAATTAACATGTAGAACCAAAGATTTAGCCTGGCAGGTTGGTAGTATAAAAGAAGATAATGAAGGATACTTATGGGTTGGTACAACAGATGGATTATATAGGTTTAAATCTGATTTAATTAATTACCGAAAAGAAATTGATTTAAGTATATATGATATTATTGTGTTTAAAGAATCAAATGAGTTAGGAACTTTACCAAATAATTATACTTCATGTATTGATTTAGACAGCAAGGGCAATATCTGGGTTGGAACATATGGAAAAGGAATTGCAAAGGCTATTCCAAACGCCAATGGTACTTTTACTTTTGAAAATTTTACAGAAAAAGATGGTCTGGCAAATAATGTTGTTTATAAAATAATCTCTGATAAGAATAATGATTTGTGGATAACTACCGAGAACGGGCTTTCAAAATTTATTCAAGATTCTTTGAAGTTTATCAATTATTTTAGAAAAGATGGACTTAGGAATGATCAGTATTATTGGTCGGCAGGTTTTAAAGCAAAAAATGATTACTTATTCTTTGGGGGGCTTAACGGTTTAAATTACTTCCATCCTGATAGTATAGAAAATTATCCATATGAATCAAAAACTTATATTACTAAGTTAAAGGTTTATAATTCAGATGTTTTGGCAGGTGATAAATTGCATGGATTAATACCATTGAAAAAATCGGCTTTTGATATAGATACCATTAATTTATCCTTTAAGGATAATGTTTTTAGTATTGAATTTTCTGCTTTGCCATATTACTTGTCTTCAAAAATTAAATATGCCTATTTATTAGAGGGAGTCGATAAAGATTGGGTTTATGTTGATGCTGAAAGAAGAACTGCTTCATATACGAATCTTAATGGAGGTGATTATTTATTCAAAGTTAAGTCTACCGATTTGGATGGACAATGGATTGATAGCCCTACAGAAGTGCTTATTCGAATTGAACCTCCTATTTGGAAAACGAAGTGGTTTCAGTTTTTGTTGATTATAGTATTCGCTGTATTAATATCTGTATATATAAGGTATCGCTCATTTAGAATTTCACAACAAAAGAAAAGGTTAGAACAAATTGTTAAGAAAAGAACTCTTGAAATCAAGGAGAAAAATGATCAATTAGAAAAAAATGCGGTTACCCTACGAGCTAATAATAAACAATTAGCAGCAAGACAAGAGGAGATTGAAGAGCAAAAGGCTCAGCTGGAAATTCAAAAAACTCAACTAGAACATCAAAATGGTGAAATTATTTCACAAAGAGATCAGTTGATTAATTTAAATAAAGAGATTGAATCAATTCATCAAATGAGGATGCAATTCTTTACTAATATATCTCATGAGTTCAGAACACCATTAACACTTATTATATCTCCTATTGAAAGGCTTTTAAGTGAAAATTTTTCATTCACTAAAGAGAATGTTATTAATGCGGTAAAGTATATAAAAAGGAATGCAGAACGATTATTATTGCTTACTAATGAAATTACTTCTTTTAGAAAGTACGAAGCAGGAAAAATAAAAGTAACCTTAACGAATGGTAATGTTGGTGATTTTATTTCAGAAATAGCCGAATCGTTTAGAGAACTGGCAGAATCAAAACAAATTAAATTTAATGTTTCTGTAGATTTTAGTCTTGAAGATACTTGGTTTGATAAAAGTAAACTTGAGAATATACTCTTTAATCTGATATCAAATGCAATTAAATATACTGATGAAGGAGGAAGTGTTTCTATTTGGGTTTCAAAAATCAAAGGTGAAAATAACAAGTCTCAATTATTGATTAATATTCAGGATAGTGGAATCGGAATAAAGAAGGAAAATCAGGAGAAAGTATTTGATCGATTTTTTAGAGATACTTCAAATCAAGGGAAAACATCTTATGGAACAGGTATTGGACTGGCATTGACCAAACAAATGATTGAAGTGCTAAATGGTTCTGTTAGTTTGGATAGTGAAGAAAATAAAGGAAGTTCGTTTAAAGTTATTTTACCGATTGAAGAATCAGACTTCCCGGAACATGAAGTTCAGACAAGTGAAAAATCTGATCAAATATTATTAAAAGAACGTATTGAATTATTACAGGTAGCAAAAGAAAATGATAGTGAAATTTTAATCAAAGAGGAAGAGGTTAAGAACAATAAACCGCAAATATTAGTTGTTGATGACAATAGTGATTTAAGAGAATTTCTTGCCGAATCGTTGAGTGAAAATTATACTATTGAAACGGCTAATGATGGAGAAGAAGGTTATAAGCTAGCGTTAGAAAAGGATTTTGATTTAGTTGTTAGTGATGTTATGATGCCTAAAGTAAATGGGCTGGATATGTGTAAGCAGTTAAAGAATAATATTCATACGAGTCATTTACCTGTAATACTGCTAACAGCTAAAGGTCAGGAAGAAGATTTTGTTGAGGGATTGGAATATGGAGCAGATGATTATATATCAAAGCCATTTAATTTTAGTATTCTTCAGGCGAAGATCAATAGTTTAATAGAAAATCGTAAGAAGTTATATAAAATTTATAAGCAAATAGAACCAGATAAGGAACCAGATGATGTTAAAACAAATTCTTTAGATGATGAGTTTATGAATAAGTTAAATCAGGTCATTTCTGATAATTATACAAATCCTGATTTTGATATTGAAGAGTTTTCTTCGAAGATGTTTGTAAGCAGAAGCTTGCTATATAAAAAATTAAAGGCACTGACTAATGTTTCTCCTACCGAATATGTTAATATGTACCGATTAAAGAAAGCGATGGTTTTACTAAAAAGCAGAAAACATAAAGTATCTGAAGTTGCTTTTATGGTTGGATTCAATGATCCAAAGTATTTTGGAAGGGTGTTTAAGAAATTTTTTAATACTTCTCCATCTGCTTATATAGAGCAGTTTATTGATAATAATTAGTGTCGAGTTTATCTTCTAACGAAAATATAATATCAATATAGGATAGATTTAATATTGAGATGAAAGCATTGATTTAACTTTGTGTATTAAATACAAAGAATATGAATGCAAAGAAATTGTTAGAAGAATATATTTTAAAACACCCTGAATATTGGGAGTATGAAAATGAATGGAAAGAAGTGCAAAGGTTAAAAGATTTATGTCAGGAAGAAACTAATGCTGGTTTAAATATTTCAGAATAAACAAGAGAGGATAATCTCAGATGAATACCCTCTCTATGTGTCATAAATATTAAAAAATCCCGTTCTTATTTTTTCATTTTGCCCCAGTATGTGGCATTTAAATTTTTCTCAGTACCTGCATATACAAATGTTACACAGCGAGGAGTAGCTTCCCAATCAACTTCACGTTCAACGCAAACAATAACATCACCCAATGTTAGTTGTTTAGTTGTAGCATCGTAACTCCAATCACCAGTAAGTGCTCCCGATATAGTTCCATCGCTTTTAAGAGTCAGTGATGTTGCTGCATCTTGCACTCCATAATGGTATGCAAGGTTTATGTGTTCCCATGTACCAATAAGAGAGTCTTTGGTTATAGTACCGTAATCAGGCACAGCTGCATAACGTTCAGGTAATGCTATTGGCCAAAGGTTGTTTGGTTCACTTGTTGAGGCCGGACACCATACAATACGTCTTACATGTCCCATCATAATGGCATTGGAATAGGCGTTTCCTCCAACATTTGCAGGTAATCTTCCTTGCGACATGTAGAACCAGTCATCAGTATCCTCTTCCTGAAAGATACAACAATGAGCTATACCTACCCAGCCGTCACTCAGATTAAATTTGTATGGATGAGTAACAATTGGATAACAATCACCATTCCCATTAGTAAAATTACGTCCGGTAATATCGTAGTATGGGCCATCAATGTTTTCACTTCTAACAACTCTTGTGTTATACGGTACATCTAATCCATCGTATGCCATAAACAAATAATAGTAACCATCTTTGTATATAACTTCAGGTGCTTCACTTCCTTGCCAGCGCGATGAGGCTGTGCGAGTACCGATTCTTACACCATATCTGGATTGAAGCTCACTTGCACTGCTTGCATAAGGTTCTCCTAGTGTGTTAACAGGTTTACCTGTTGTTGCATTAAGCTCCAACAGCGCGAATCCACTATGCCATGAACCGTGTATCAGGTAGTGATCTCCTTCAGGTGTTACTATATAAGTAGGATCAATAGCGTTGTAGTAAAAATAGCCACTCCAATCATCTGTATAACTTGAACGGCTATAGTCCAATCCCCTGTCAGATGACGAACATGTAACAAACCCTTTGTCTTCCCATGTAGCTCCGGCAGGATCTGTTGATTCGCACATACCAATAAAAGCACGTTCCGTCCAGCTTCCATCAAAGTTAGCAGAGATGTTTACAGCTCCTGTTTTTATGAAGTTATCTATCACAATACTGTAATACATACGTAGCTTTTCCTGGCCTCCAACAGTAATTTTGCGAACTACAGGTGCCCAGTAACCATATGATATGTTGTCTTCTGCAATGGGATCAAGATTCATGCGAGAACGGATTGCGTTAAGTGAGTCTGCCACCCAGGTAGGAGGATCATAAAAAGGTCCGCTTACCCATTCCCAATTTACTAAGTCTTTTGAACGTTTACCTTGAAAATGACCATGTCCCATTGCTTCATTACCATAAGATGCATCGGTGCCGTACATATAGTAATATCCATCATAATATGCAACTGATGGGTCGTGAACATTGGCTAGATTCCATTGACTTCGATATGTCCATGATGATATTGCAGAATAGTCATCCTCGTAATCAGGTATTTCAAATTCTTCAGTCTCGGTTGTATTATTATTGTTTTCTTCTGGATCATCAACATCCTTAGAACAAGATGGACTCCCAAACAAAATTGCCAATAAACACAGAATAAACAAACTCGATTTCTTTTTCATAATTTCCATCTAATTATAAGTTTCTTCTACAAAGAAAATCTATTAAAGTAAAAAGGATGTGGACAATAATATTTTCCTCGTGGAAAAATAGATATTAATTGTATTATTGATCATGTACATACCTGAAATTCCATCTATTAAAGTGATTAACTAACCTCGGGAATGTATTCTCTTTTGTATGATTATGGAATAATAAAAGCATTAAAAACTTTCATGTATTTTTATAAAAAAACTTCCTTATCAACATATAACAAATAATGAGATAAGGAAGTTTATAATATTCTAGAACAAATTTTAATCTAAACTATAAACAGGACGTACAGACCACTTTGATAAGAAATCAGTACTGTTGTCGGTACTATTGTTTGCCGAGTTACCTGTTAGGTTAGCGTTATTATCAAGATGAGTTTGCCAAATAGGGAAATACTCATGGCCTTTATAATAACTTGAATAAGATGAACCTGATGCAGTTGAAGAAGTCAACTCTTCAGTGTTTATATAAACCACTTCTTTTGTTGATCCAGGATTATCCGGATCATCGATAGTCATCATCGGAGCTAACTTATAATAAGCATGTTCTGTTATTTGTTGTAAACGACCAGAATCATAGAAGAATCCCCAACGAATTAAGTCAGTACCACGACCGTATTCACAACCGAATTCTTTAGGACGTTCAACATTTGCAATTTGCTCAAAAAGAGCATCAGCAGAAGGGAAATCAGAAAGCTCAAGATCAGGAAGTGCCACACGTGAGCGAACCTGATTAACATAATCGATAGCTGTTTGAGTAGGACCGTTGATTTCGTTTTCACACTCTGCTGCACGAAGTAAAACATCGCTATAACGCATTAAGCGAATGTTAACACCACATTTTAATCCGGTACCAAAACTAGAGTAAATGTTATTTCTGGCATTAGTGAACTTAGCAATAGAAATACCCCCTTGTGAAGTGTTAGAACGAATTGAATACATCCATGAATCTTTATTTAGTTCAGTCTGATAAACGGTATTAGATCGTACGTCCCCTGATGGATATGCGGCAGTTGAATTACCTGTAACAGCATCGTATTCTTGTTCGTAAGTAACTAAAGTCCAGTATAAACGAGGATCTAAGAAACCATCAGTACATTTTTCTTTTTTAAACAGGTTATATAACCAAACAGAAGCTGCTACATCACCCCAACTACCAAAATCCTGAGATGCAAAGTTACTTTCAATAGCATGACCTTGAGTTGCATCTGAATTTAGGTTACCTGTAGTCCATACTTCGTTAGTACCACCAGTTCCATAATCCATAAACTGAACTTCCCAAAGACTCTCGTTGTTATTCTCATAAGCTGTACCCTCTCTAAAGTTATCGCCATAATCAGCCATAAGTTCATAAGTTCCATACTTTCCTGCAATGATGTCTTTTAATACAGTATAAGCTTCTGTGAATTTATGACGGAACATCAATGCACGAGCCAGATAGCCGGCTGCAGAACCGCAAGTAGCACGACCTTGAGCCCACTCACCACCTTTGTCACGCGATGGTAAAAGGTTCATTGCTTCAGTAAGGTCAGCTTCTACCTGATCCCAAACTTCATCTTGAGTAGCACAAGATGCATACAGATTATCTAAATCAGAATAAGCGTCATAATTAGTAATGACCGGACAAATTTGATAATATGTAGCTAAATTATAATATGCCTGTGCTCTTAAGAAAAGAACTTGTCCTTTAATCTCGTTGTAAGAATCAGATCCCTCTTCAAGAACATTACCTACTTTAGACAATACATAGTTTGTACGGTTTACTACACAGAAGTTATCTCTCCATGGCCATTCACACATGAAATAATCAGATAAACCATTTAGGTTATCACAAGCAAGATACCATTGTTGAGATGAGTTCCATATTTCATCACCACGAAGTGCATCCATAACATAACCCACACGTGCATTAGTACCTTCTAAACGACTAAGACTATAACATGCAATAACAGCTTCATTCAGTTCTGATTCTGAATCCCCGAATTCTTCAGTTGTTTGAATATTCGGATTGGTAACATCGAGCTGGTCATCGCAAGCTGTTAAGCCTCCGATAAGCGCCAATATTACTAGAAATATATTTAATCTTTTCATTTTGATATTCAATTTAGATTATTTTTAGAATGACAAGTTTACTCCAAACATAAAAGTTCGTGGTGTTGGATAAGAACAATAGTTGTATCCTGGTGTATATGTACCACCTGCAAAGTCTACGTTATACCCCTTGTAAGTACTTAGAGTAGCCAAATTTTGAGCTGTAACATACGCACGAACATTGCTAATTTTTCCACCAAACCAAGTATCAGGGAAGTTATATCCTAATTGCACATTTTGAATTTTCAAATATGAAGCATTTTGTATGTATCGGTCACTGAAATAGTCATTACTTGTAACATCCGCTTTATACTGTACACGTGGTACATCAGTATTGGTGTTAGAAGATGTCCATGCATTTAATAAACTAACGTCTTTATTAGTGGCACCATAAGAACTGCGTAATGTCATATCAACATAATCAACAGCCTGGAAACCAGCAGCACCAAATGTAGAAACAGTTAAGTCGAAACCCTTATATTCAACACGAGCATTAATACCGAAAGTTACGTCAGGTAAACCACTTCCTAAAAACTTCTGGTCAGCTGCAGTAATTTCACCATCACCATCAAGGTCTTTGTATAAAAGATCTCCTGCTTCAGCTCCGCTTTGAGTAACGTATAGACCCTCAGAATTTTGACGACTATCTATTGCTTCTTGGTTTTGAGCAATACCATTTTTGATGTTACCATTTTCAGTATCATCTTCAAGTACGTAACCATAGAATTGACCAACTTCCTGGCCAACTTCAGTACGACACATGCTTGAAGTAACAGGTTCATTATTTACACCTAATTTAGTTACTTCGTTGTTGAACGTAGATACGTTTGTAGAAATTTCATACTTAACTTTATGGTTATAGTTACGATAACTAAGCAAGAACTCAAGACCAGTATTTACCATGGTAGCAGCGTTCATTGTAATAGTTGTATTATTTGAACCTGTATTTGAAGGAATTGTCAAATCATAAAGAAGATCTTCTGATGTTGACTTGTACCAGTCAAAATTAAACTCTAACTGACCATTAAACATAGCTAAATCAAGACCAAAGTCAAGAGTTTTCTTCTTTTCCCATCTGATAGCATTGTTTACAAAGTTATTCACTGCAGACCCGGTAACCACATTGTTTGCAAAAGCATATGTGTAATTGCCTCTTTCCATAGTATCCATGTATTGGTATTCACCAATATTTTCGTTACCTAATTCACCGTAGCTACCGCGAAGTTTAAGTAAACTAATCATAGATGGATCCACTGGGAAGAAGTTTTCTTTTTCAATACGCCATCCACCAGATACAGAAGGGAAAATTTCAAAACGATCATCAGAAGAAAGACGGCTTGAACCATCACGACGTGCTGTTGCCGAAATAAGATATTTACCATCGTAGTTATAGTTTACACGACCAATTAATGATGCTAAAATGTGTTCACTCTCGTAGCTGTATGAGTTTTTCTCACTTGCATTTGATAATTGCAAGTAATATGGCTCAGGGAAATCATTACCTACACCGGTATGAGACTTATAATATACTTTCTGGAATGTTTGACCTGCTACAACATCGAAATTATGACGTCCGAATGTAGCATTATAGTTAATTGTATTTTCAATCAATGCATCGCCGGTATATTCGTCCAATAATGTAAGAGTCTCATCTTCTTTTAATAGTTTCACGTTTGAACTCTGGAAAAAAGCAGGTACAAATGTAAAGCTACTTACATGAGTATTACTATATGATAAATTAAGGTTATAAGATAGCTTATTATTAGAACTATCTACACCAAGCATATCCAATAAGTTGACATTTGTTGAGGCAGAACCAACAAAACGGTCAACTTTAGTATTTCTCTCAAGAAGACTATTAGTTAGCAATACGTTAGATATACGTAAGTCACCGTGAACATCATCATAGTAAGTACCATAACCAAAAGAATCATAAGAAAATGCATCTGCTCCTGCAATTTTGTCATCAAGAACCCATGTTGACTCATCGTAATCTTTGATTGTTGGAGGTGTAAGAAGAGCCGAAGCCATTACAGGGTATTGTGTACCATATAAACCTTCAACATACTCATTTGCGTTACTAAGAGCCATTTTATCCTGATCACTGTGACTATAAACAAAGTTGGTTTTAATCTTAACAAACTTAACATCCATAGTATTGTTGATGCGAGCTGTATAACGTTCAAAATTCGGACCTGCTCCTACCATTGTACCTTGCTGGTTAAAATAGTCAAGACCAATGTTGTATGTATTGTTCTCACCACCTCCTGAAAAATTAAGGTTGTGGTTTTGACGTGTTCCTGTTTTAAATACTGAATCAAACCAATCAGTGTCAACCGTAGCTACTTCGTTACCATTTGCATCTGTAGTCCATAAATAACTGCTGCTGGCAGAATTATATCCTCCGGGAACATCCATTTCACTATTGCCGAATGCCATAGTTACGAATGATTTATATTGGTCAGCATTCATAACATCGTACACACCCTTTTGAACATTATCCACACCATAATAACCGCTATATTCAATCTTCATTGGTGAATTCTTCTTACCTTGCTTTGTTGTAATAATAATTACTCCGTTAGCAGCACGAGAACCGTAGATTGCAGCCGCAGATGCATCTTTAAGTACCTGGATAGTTTCGATATCGTTTGGCGAGAAGTCGCGAATTGTTGTTCCCATTGGTACTCCATCCACAACGTACAATGGGTTAGTATCACCAAATGAACCAATACCTCGGATACGTACAGCAGGATCAGCTCCTGGTTGACCATCTGAAGTAATTTGAACACCTGACGCTTTACCTTGCAACATTGTTGAAATGTTAGAGTTTGAACTTTTCTTCATCTCTTCTGCATCAACAATAGCAACAGAACCGGTAAGGTCAGACTTCTTTTGTGTACCGTAACCTACTACTACCACCTGATCAAGTTCTTTTGTATCCGAAATTAGTGTGATATTACCCATTTCAGTTTTTCCCGCTACGTTTACTTCTATACTTTTATAACCAATGAAAGTTATTAATAACGTAGCGTCAGAAGGGGCTAAAAGATTGAAGTTACCATCAAAATCAGTAATTGTACCATTTGTTGTACCTTTTATTACTACGGTTGCACCTACAACTGGATCTCCGGCTTCATCAACGATTTTACCATTTATTGATATGTCTCCTGCCTGAGTCATTGACATTTGGTCGGAATTGCCATTGCCATCTGCATATGTTGCCGGTGTGAATGCCAGTAACCCCATCAGGATTAAATATATATATTTCATAATTTAAATATTTTTTCTTAATGATTATTCAACAATTACGTGATAACAATTCTCAACAGTTAATGCGAAAGTCAAATCAGAACTATCAACCGTTATACCTTCAAATAGTTGGAAATGAGTTTCTCCATTTGCATAAGTAACATCATAACGTAAGTTTGCTGTATTATCTCCGTTGTTTGTCACTGTCATAACTGTTTTGGCACCAGTAATACTTGTTAAGAATATATCCCAATTCCAGTCACTGGTTAGAGTTGCTGTACCAAAACCATCACCCCAACCTGCGTTATCCCAGCGAGTTACTGCGTATTCGCTTGAGTAGTCTGCATGGCGAAGTACTGCAATAGGGCAGTGCCAGTTTTCAACTTCGTCTGAATAAGTATAGAATGTAATTGACTCACTTGTATTTGGTGCCACAGTATAATCTGAGCTGTGTGCTCCCCAGAAAGCAGTTGTAAAGTCAATAGCACCTACCTGGTTTATACCCTCAATGATAGTTAATGGGCAAGTTGTAGTTACTGTGCTTGTAGCACCGATATATGAAATAACAGCATCCTGAGCTCCTGCTGTAAGAGGAATTTCATATTCAAGAGTTGAATTATCAATAACTCCGGTAGTACCATCAGAATAAGTAGCAGTAATTACCATACCTGTTGGATCGAAAGTTGGTGCCTCTGTACCGTAAAATGCATAAGTTGTAGTTTCTGGTTGAGTAGTCACTTCTAAACTAGTCACTGGATTTGTTACTTCCACTGTGTAATAAGTTGAAACGGCAGGACCATATGCATCTTGTTTAGTTTTACTATAAGATACAACAATTGTTTTTTCTCCAAGGGTTGTTAAATCAGGAACTGTGAATATAACATCAGCTGTATCAACTTCTGTTGAAGATCCATCAGCAAAAGTAACGGTAGCAATTGCGTCTGCCCAGAAGTCTTCATCGCCTAACTCAATAGCTGTAGGAGTACCTGTTACTGCGATTGACGCTGCATCAACATCCTCAATAGCTGTAACTTTTGATGGTATTAAATAGGCCTCTTGCATCTCTACATAGCAAGCTTCTGTAACTAGGAATGCATTAAGATCTAACGATGCAGAAACCGGGTGTTGATATGTTTCTGTTATTACAGTTCCATTAGTTCCAACAGCTGTAGCTGTAACAAAAGCATAACCTGTAGCAGAGTGATCAATTTCAATTGTAACAGTTGCTCCATCCATTGTTGTACGGAAATCATTCCAAACATCACCATCTCCATCTGTATCTGGATAATCATTAGAGATCAAACCTCCATCATAATTACTATCTCCCCAACCGAAAGCATCCGAACGTAAAACAAAATATTCGGAATAACTATCCGCATCACGGTCGCCTGCTTCATTGGTTACAGCAAGAACCCAGTTCTTATAATTGTCTGTAGTACCTCCATTATAGTTGATAAATTCTAAATGTAATAGCTGATTTGTTGGAATAGCAAAGTAATCAGAGAAGTCAGTCCACCAAGCAGAACTGAAATCCTCAGCCCCAACTAATGAGGTAGAAATATCAATGTAAGTTGTATCACCTGTATCTCCTCTGTCATTTGCAGCTGCAATTGAGTCGATGCGATCTTGCAAGTCAATAGGTGCATCAACCTGATAAGAAGTCGCTTCTTCACACCCAACAAAGCCAAATGCTATCAAAACTACAGAGAGCAAAGCAAATCTTATTAGTTTAGTTGTTTTCATAAATTTAATTTTTATTGAGTTCATTCTTTTTCATAGTTTTCGTTAACAATAATTATTTAATTCTTTGTTTTAATTTATAAGTCCCTGTTACCAGAACTTTGAATTTTAATATGCCTGATCATTTCTTCAGACAACCTCAAACAGTTTTTTTGTAATTGAGGATCTAATATTTTTTTAACTCATGATTAATAATTTTAATTAGTAATAATATTAAGAGGGTACTTTCCGTAGCATCTTAATTTTTAAGAAATTTTTCAGTTCAGTGATAAAAGTGTTTTAAAATGTTAATCAAATGTAGTTTTGCTTTGCTATTTATGGGTTCATAATTATTTTTTTGGAGTGGATATTTAATTATGCAATTTTGTTTTTGGAAAAATAGCTGATTAACAGTGGTGTATGAATAGGTATTGCGTGCCTTGAATAGGCGGCAGGCAAGGAAAATATTAATTGCCAGTGTTTTGTTTAATTTGAATGTACATTGATGTGTGTAATTAAAAATCCACCAGAAAGACGAAAAAATCCACTTAAAGAGACAAAATTTCATGCATTATGAACAGAAAGAATAATAGTTGCATGCTAAAGGAAGTTAAATCTTTGACCTTTTTTACCATAACAATATCAGATGTGTATGTTATTTTTGTAACATTAATTAACTCATATTGGTTTGTTAAAGGACATAAATGACTGTTGTTTGTAACAGACAATAAAAAATTAATATATAATATTTGATTCAGAATTTATCTACTGTAAATAATTTAAAATCCACATAGAAGTAAATCGAATTGAGTATTTTTATGTTGTAAATAGTGACCTTTTGTAATATGTATTAAAAATAGATTTTTAATATTATAATTTTACAAGGGTAATTAATATTATAAGTTAGGAGGATTATAATTCATGTATTTGAAAATTAGTAAATTATTTGGGATAAAGAATATATTTTTGATTTGTCTTCTGCTTTCTTCGTTTTATGTAAAAGCAAACTCAGTTACCGTTCCCAGAATATATGAGTATATAGATATTTCTAATGGTCTTCCTCAAAATACAGTAAGGTGTATTGAAAGAGATAATTATGGATTTATTTGGCTGGGAACAGATTATGGATTATGTCGTTTTGACGGTTATGACTTTAAATACTATAAGGTATCAGATGATATAACATCCCTAAAAGACAATAGAGTAGTTGATGTTTTAGCCGATTCTGACGGAATAATCTGGATAGTTACAAAAAGCGGTATTCAATTATTAAATACGATATCAGATTCTTTTGTAGAGATTAATAATAGTGAAGTTAATGATTTACTTAACAAGGAGATTGTACAGATTTTAGAGTTTAATTCAAGTGTCTGGATTGCAACATTAAATGATGGAATATATGAGTTAGCTTCAAGTAAAGGGAATCTTAATATTAAGAACCATTATGTACTAAAAGAAAAAGATGCTTTAATATCAAGTTTAATACTGGGCGATGATAAAAATATTTATGTCGGTACAAATAAAGATGTTTATGTTTATAGTGATGAAGATAATAGCTTTGATTTAATAGAGCAGAATCCGTATATATCTTATGATGTGCAAGTGTTGTATCAAAAAGGAAAATATTTATGGATCGGTACTTCTAACGGATTGTTTAGGTACGAAATAAAAAGTAAAAATATTGTTTGGTATGATTATGATGCTTTAATTGAAAATACAATTCCTCATTCTCATATTACCTCTCTAATTATGGATGCAAAAGGTAATCTGTTGGTTGGTACTCTTGGTGGATTGTGTGTGTATAATTCTGAAAATGATAATTTTAACGAACTTAGTTTGTTTCCATCTCGTGATGGTAAATTACATGATGTTTTTGTAAGTGAATTGTACACAGATAGTAATGGAAATGTTTGGGTTGGAACAGAAAAAACTGGTGTTGTTCATTATAATGTATTTAATAAGAAATTTTACTCTTTTAAAGAAGGTGGTAAGTGTAAACCATTGTGCTATAATATTATAAACTCCATATATGCCTCTGATGAGAATCTTTATGTAGGAACAGCAGGTGATGGATTATATGGATATAATATTAAAAGTGAGAAAATTAAACATTACCAGGTACAACCGGATAAATTAAATAGTTTAAAAAGTAATTTTATTGCTGCTGTAATTCAAGATCGCATAGGCAATTTATGGGTCGGAACTTGGGGAATGGGAGTGCAAAAGATTATGTATAAAGATGGGAAAGAGTCGTTTGTTTCTTATTCTGAGGAAGATGGCTTACCTGATAATTTTACTTCATGTTTTTATATTACTTCTAAAGGTGAATTAATAGTTGGCACCAGAGGTGGTCTGGCTGTGTTTGATGAAAAAAAAGATGTTTTTATACCAGTTGATATTTCGTTTTTAAATTCGTCAAGTAAATGGGAAGTAGGATGTTTGTTAGAAGATGATGAGGAGAATTTGTGGATTGGAACAACAAGTGGGTTGCATAGATTTAAAGCAAGTTTGATAAGTCCTCAAAGAAGTCAGAAGTTAAGTAAGTATGATGTAATAACGTTTAAAAAAACAAAACAAGAAGGTAGTTTACCTAACAATTATATCACATCATTAGAAAAAGATACCAAAGGTAATGTGTGGATTGGTACTTATGGTAATGGTATAGCAAAATGTATTAAACGTTCAGATGGAGCTTATTTATTTAAAAATTATACGGAAGAAGATGGTTTGGCTAATAATGTAGTGTATCAATTATTGTCAGATTCAAACAATGACCTTTGGATTAGTACTGAAAATGGTTTATCTCATTTTAAAGTTGATGACCCTTTGTTTGTTAACTATTATAAAAAAGATGGCTTAAGAAATAATCAGTATTATTGGTCAGCCAGTTATAAAGCGCCTTCAGGGAAATTATATTTTGGAGGGTTAAATGGATTGAACTTTTTTAATCCGGATAGTATAATTAGTTATCCAATTGGCTCAAAAACTTTTATCACAAAATTAAATGTTGTAAATAAAGTTGTAAATCCAGGCGAAATAAGGCATGGGAAAGTATCTTTAACAAAAGCTGTTTTTACTGCAGATACAATTAATTTGTCCTATAAAGATAATGTGTTCAACTTTGAGTTTTCAGCTCTTCCTTATCATTTGGCAACTAAAATTAAGTATGAGTATCAATTAGAAGGGGTTGACCAGGATTGGGTAAGAGTTAGTAGTGATAGACGAATAGCTTCATATACTAATTTAAATGGGGGTAATTACTTATTTAAAGTTAGGTCTACTAATATTGATGGGGCTTGGAATAAGGAGTATTCCAGTGTTTTATTGATTGTTGATCCACCATATTGGAAAGCATCATGGTTTAAAATTATACTTTTACTAACCTTGGTTTTATTGGTTTCCGGATATATTAAATATAAATCATTCAGAATTACAGAGCAGAAAAAAAGACTGGAAAAGATTGTTAAAGAACGAACTGATGAGATAAAAATAAAGAATGATCAGCTTGAGCAGAATTCCAAAATATTAATCGCAAGAAATAAGGAATTAGCTCAGCGTCAGGATGAAATTGAAAAACAAAAGGATTTATTAGAGCAACAGAATAAAGAAATTATATCTCAACGTGATCAATTAATTGTACTGAATGAAGAGGTAGAAACAATTCATCAGAGAAGAATGCAATTCTTTACCAATATTTCACATGAATTCAGAACGCCATTAACATTGATTATTTCTCCTATCGAGAAGATGCTAAGTGATAATTTTATTTTCTCCAAAGATAATGTTAAACATACCATTAGCTATATAAAACGAAACGCAGAACGCTTGTTAATGTTGACTAATGAGATTCTTACGTTTAGAAAATTTGAAGCTGGAAAATTAAATGTTTCTTTATTGCAAGGCAATATGGCGGCCTTAATACAAGGTATTGCCGATGCTTTTAAAACATTAACAGAACATAAAAATATTACGTTTAATATTGCTGTTGATTTTAATTTAGAGAACGTTTGGTATGATAAAGCTAAACTTGAAAATATACTGTTTAATCTTTTGTCTAATGCCATAAAATACACACCAGAAAAAGGTCAGGTTTCTTTAACTGCTACAAAAATTTTCAATGCAGAAAATAAAGCTAATGTTTTAATTAATATTCAGGATAATGGTATTGGTATAAGTGAGAATGCTCAATCAAAAGTTTTTGATCGCTTTTACAGGGATGATTCAAGTCAGGATAATAGCTCATACGGCACGGGAATTGGCCTGGCATTGACAAAACAAATGGTCGAGGTGTTAAACGGTAAAATTACCCTAGAAAGTGAATTGAATAAAGGGTCATCTTTTAAAGTTATCCTTCCATTAGAAAAAGAGGACTTCCCTACACATGATGTTAAAAGTAAAGATACTGAAGATCAATTATCTCTTGAGGAAAGAGTGATGTTAATGAGTGATATAGATGTGGTTGGTTCCGATCATATTCAACCTTTAAATAATAAAAGTGATGAATTCAAGCGTATACTGGTCGTTGAGGATAATAATGATTTACGCGATTTTTTAGCAGAATCATTGTCTGTTAATTATAAAGTATCTGTTGCTGAAAATGGTGAGGTGGGATATGAACTAGCCTGTGAAAACGATTTTGATATCATAATAAGTGATGTTATGATGCCCAAAATTAATGGATTAGAATTATGCAAAATGTTAAAGAATAACATTCAGACAAGTCACATACCAGTAATTTTACTTACAGCTAAAAATCAGGAGGAAGATTATATTGAAGGGTTACAATGTGGTGCAGATGATTATATTTCAAAACCATTTAATTTAAATGTTCTTCAGGCAAAGATTTGTAGCATAATTGAAAACAGAGAAAAATTAATTCAAAGGTTTCAAAAGGTTGAAGAAGAAATAGAAGAGCCTGTTGTTTCAGCTATTTCAGTGTTGGATGAAGAGTTTATGAATAAAGTGAATCAAGTGATTGAAGAGTTTTACACAGATTCGACATTTGATATTGATACTTTTTCTTCGAAATTATATGTAAGCAGAAGTTTATTATATAAGAAATTAAAAGCGTTAACAGATGTATCTCCAAATGAATATATTACAATCTATCGCCTTAAAAAATCAATAACATTATTGAAGAGTAAAAAACATCAGGTTTCTGAAGTGGCCTTTATGGTTGGATTTAATGATCCAAAATATTTTAGTCGTGTATTTAAAAAATACTATAACTGTTCTCCATCTACATATTTAGATTAGATTTAAGGATTTAGCTTGAGGTGAACATATGTTTTTGTAGATGTACAAAAATACATGTAGTAGTTGTTTTATGGGTATAGTGTCAATAATTTAAATACCGATCTATCCTCTTAATAAAAACTTTTGTCCACATATAAATCTTTAAGTCGGCTTACTTTTGTTTATGTCAGTTTGTGTTAAAATGGTTTTAAGCAAAAGTAATTATCAATTATGTTATATGACCGAATGAAAATTATTCTTCTTATTGCTGTGGGTATTCTTATGCAAATGTGTACGACTACCTCCAATAATAAAAATAAAGGAAATCCATATAAAGATGACTATACTAAAATAGCTTCTTTAAAAAATAGGGACAAATGGAATGGGGCAAACGTTCACGATCCTTCATGTATTAAAGTAGGAGATACATATTATTTGTATGCAACGGATGCTTACTATATTCCACCGAATATTAATTTTAAAGATGATCCTACTGTTGAGATTGGGCATACTCCTATTCGCAGTTCAAAAGATTTGGTTCATTGGAAATTTGAGGGATGGGTTTTTGATGATTTCCCAACTGAAGCATTAGAACATGTTAAGGAAACAAATCAAGGAAAATCTCCTGATGGTATATGGGCTCCTTTTATTCACAGAAAAGGTGATGAATTCCGTTTGTATTATTCACTTTCTTACTTTGGATCAAATGGTTCTTTTATTGGGATGGCAACTTCTAATTCGCCATTAGGACCATGGGAGGATAAAGGTGTAGTGGTTAAAACAGACCACGATAGTGAAATGAATGCTATAGATCCTACAGTACTTTCAGATCCTAAAACCGGAAAAGAGTGGATGATATATGGATCTTATTTTGGAGGACTATTCTGTATGGAGTTAGATCCATCAACAGGCTTGGCTAAAACAGAAGGTGACCAGGGAGAAGTTGTTGCGCGAAGAGCAAATGGGAAAACCAGAGTGATAGAAGCACCTGAAATTGTCTATAATGAAGAACAGGATATGTACTACTTATTTGTTTCCTATGATTCATTGTTCTCATATTATAATGTGAGAGTAGGTCGTTCTAAATCTCCTACAGGTCCATTTGTTGATTATTTTGGTAATGATTTGAGAGATACAACAAATAATTACCCTATTCTTACATATAGTTATATGTTTAAAAATCAACCAGGATGGGCTGGTAATGCACATTGTGGAATTATTAAGGAAGAAGGTAAGTATTATGCTATTCACCAGGGACGTTTAGCTCCTGTAAATCTAATGCTGCAACTCCAATGTCGCGAAATTAAGTGGTTGAGTAATGGTTGGCCAGTGTTTTCACCAGAAAGATATAATGTAGTAGATCAAAAGTCGGTTTTCTCAAATGCAGATATTAAAGGAAACTGGGAGATAATTGAATTGAAAGATCTTATAGAACTTGCAGACCAGGGACAACTACAGATACCATTAGGGGATTGGAAGTATACGCCAAAGGCCTTTAATACCTCTAAAGAAGTAACTATTGACGGAGAAGGTAAAGTGTCTCAAGTTGAGGGGGTAAATGTTACTGGAGCAAAAGTAGATGGAGATGTCATTGTCTTTGCAGATAAGAATGGTGAGGAAATAGAGTGTAAATTATTTTCCGGCTGGGATTGGGAAAATGAAAATAAAACAATTTTGTTTTCAGGAATTTTACCTAATGGACATGGATTTTGGGGTAAAAAGGTTGACAAGCCTGCTAAATAATTGAGGAGCATGTACGATTTTTATGGTATTTGACTTATTTGACATGCCTTTTTGATTGATTAATTGATGAATGAATTAGCAACTATTGTATTTTTGTTATTGAAAATAATTTCTAAAATTAAATAGTGGTCAGGAGAATAAATTAAACAAAGACATGGAAAATAAAAGAATGGGATTACGGAGTTTTGTTTTGATAGTGCTTGCATTAATAACTTTTGGATGTTGTCAAAATAATTGCGAAAAGAAGATAGAGTACATTAATCCAATTGCTCCGCAAAGAGCAGATCCATGGGTTTATAAAAATGATAACGGAGAATATTATTTTATTGCAACAGCTCCTGAATATGATAGAATCGAAATAAGAAAATCAAATTCAATAAATGGTATTGGTATTGCTGAACCTGTAGTTGTTTGGAAAAAGCATGAAAAAGGGACTATGGGTGGTTTTATCTGGGCGCCTGAATTGCATAAAATTGATGGTAAATGGTATATTTATTTTGCGGCAGGAGATGCTGAAAATGTTTGGCATATACGTATGTATGTTTTGTCAAATGATTCAGATGATCCAACAACAGGAGAATGGGTTGAGGAAGGAAGAGTATTTACTGAAAGGGATTCTTTTTCATTAGATGCAACCACCTTTGAAAATAATGGGGAACTATACTATATATGGGCCCAAAGTGTAAGAGAAGGTGAAAATACATCATTATTAATTTCAAAAATGGAATCTCCAACAAAACTTAAAGGACCAGAAGTGATTATTTGTGATCCTAAATTAGAGTGGGAACAAAGAGGTTATAAAGTAAATGAAGGCCCAGCTGTACTTAAGAAAAATGGAAAAATATTTGTTACATACTCAGCTAGTGCCACGGATGCCAATTACTGTATTGGAATGTTGTGGGCAGATGAAAATGCTGATTTATTAGATCCTAAATCATGGAATAAATCACAAGAACCTGTTTTTTCTACGAATAATGAAGTTAGAAGGTTTGGTCCCGGACATAGTTGTTTTACTGTGGCAGAAGATGGTAAAACAGATGTTTTAATTTATCATGCCAGAGTTTACGAACAAATCAGGGGTAACTCGTTATTTGATTTTAACCGACATACCAGAGCTCGCACTATTAAATGGGATGAAAATGGGATGCCTGATTTTAGACAAAATGAAGTAGATTAAAGAATACGTATTAAATATTGTCAGATAGCTGCACATTAGTGATAAATGTGCAGCTATTTTTTGTTATTTATTGATTGTTTTTAGTAGCCTAATTTAGGCTACTGTCCATATTTAACGTTTTTCTATTCAGGCAAAATATTGAGTTGTTTCACTTTTTTAGGTTTAATATAGCCTGAATTTAGAAATGAGAAATACCTGTATAATTGGATATCTCAGAGTTGCCTGTGCTTAAATCGTCAACACATAATTTGTGAATGTCATTGTTTCCGGTAAGTCTTGCAATTGTTTTAAGTTCTTCTGTAGAAGTATTTAAAAAATTTTCAATTCGTTTTGCTGATAAATCTACATTCATTCTTTTTCTTAATTCAGGATCTTGAGTTGCAATTCCTACAGGGCAGTTTCCTGAGTTGCAAATTCTATATTGTTGACAACCTCCTGCAATCATTGCAGCTGTAGCAATTGCAATTGCTGTAGCTCCTAATGCAATTGCTTTCGCAAAATCAGTGGAGATTCTCAATCCTCCGGTTATCACAATTGCAATATCATCTCTTTGTTTAGATTCTAAATATTTTTTAGTTCGATGTAAAGCAAATAGAGTAGGAATTGATGTGCTGTCTTTAATAAATTTAGGAGCAGAACCGGTTGCACCACCTCTTCCATCAATAGTTATAAAATCTGGATTAGCATAGATAATTTCTTCTAAATCTTTCTCGATATTACCAGCAGCTATCTTTATGCCAATTGGTTTTCCATCTGATTTTTTTCTTAACCAATCAACTTTAGCTTTTAAGTCTTCTTTGTTTTTGATATCCTTAAACGAAGAAGGGCTAAGTATATCTTTACCTATTTCTTTACCTCTTACTTTTGCAATTTCTTCTGTGACTTTATCTCCGGGTAAATGTCCTCCCATTCCTGGTTTAACAGATTGTCCCATTTTTATTTCAATAGCATCAACTTTCTTTAAATTTTCATCAGTCACACTATATTCGTTTGGAACATATTCAAAAATGTACTTATAAGCATTGTTTATTTCATCTTCTAAAATTCCTCCCTCACCAGAGCAGATGACAGTTTTTGCAGCAGCACTACCTTTGGATAATGCAGTTTTAAACTCTTTAGATATAGCACCAAAAGACATGTGGCTAATATATATAGGTGTTTCAATTACTAATGGCTGTTTTGATTTTTTTCCAATGACAGTTTTTGTAGAAACTTCAACATCCGGATTTAATGGAATTTTATATAGTTGTGCGCCTTTGATTACAATGTCGTTCCATGAAATAACAGGTTTGGTGGTTTTCATCGGTTCAGAAATCGATTTACCAGAAATGGCCACTTTATGAATATTGCTTAGATATTCTTCATGTGGATCTGATGATTTTGACCATTCGTTAAGATAGTTTTCAATGGATTCTGCAGAATCTGTATTGCTGGATTCCGACTTGGATTCTGTTGTCTTATTATCTAATTTTATAAATTTAGACTTTGGGGCACCACATGTTGGGCAACTCCATTTTTCATCTAACTCCTCCCATGTTTTTCCTTCTGATTCTTCGTTGTATGTATATCCGCAAACTTTGCATTTATATATTGCCATAATATAATGATTTGTAAAATTAAAAAGAGCATTCATAGCTTGTCATTTAAGTTACCATTATTATGACATGATTCATAATCACATAGAATCAAAGCTTGATAATTTAATAGATAATGCGAATCGTGTTGGGTTTATCGTATTCAAAAGGCTGAAAGCCTTGTATATAGCAGCTTGGGGTATCGCCCTCTAGTGTTCGAAACATGGAAAAGCTATCTAAAAACAAGACTCGGATCCCCACCACATATTGATATCATCATCTTGGTTATCAGTTCGTCTAACTCAATCCTAAACCTTCTACTGCAGTCTTGTAACCTATGTTGAACGAAACCTGCGGTAGCTATTAAAACATAAGCTTCGTAACTTTAATAGATTAAGCATAAATATTATAGTTATGAAAAAAAAGAATTAACGCTAATCGATCAGGCACGTTCAACAGTACCCGAATTTAATGAACTATTTCTTAAACTAAAAAGAAATATAGAAATATCCGGTAAAAGCAAAAGTACTTTAACCAATTATGCCCGTTGCTTGTCAACCATGGCATTACATTTTAATTGTTCTCCCACAGAACTGGATCAGGAACAAGTGCTGGATTATCTGCAATATCTTAAATCACAAAGCAAGACTCCATCTTCAAGTTACTTTAAGCATACTGTATATGGACTTCGTTTTGCATATCGGGTGCTTGGAATTAAACAACAATCTATTTTCTTACCCAAACTTAAATTTCCCAAAAAATTACCTGTTGTATTAAGTCAAAATGAACTTAAAGTATTATTAAACGCTCCTAATCTATTAAAACACAAATTAGTCATTGCATTATTGTATGGCTGTGGACTACGAAGGTTCGAACTGCTTAACATAAAACTTCCCGACATTGACTTTGATCGCCAAATGCTTCACATACGCGAAGGTAAAGGCAAAAAAGACAGGTACGTCCCTTTAGGCAATATGTTGTGTCGTGGACTTAAAGAGTACATTGAAATCGAACATCCCTTTAAATGGCTATTTAATGGTAAATCCGATACCGGACAACTTCAACAGTTCTCAAATACCGGTGTTCAATGGATCATCAGACAAGCTCTTCTGAAAACCTCTATTAAAAAACGGGTTACTTCACATGTACTCCGCCACACCTATGCTACTCATTTACTGGAAACGGGTACTGACATTATCACCCTGAAAGAGCTTCTTGGACATACAGACATCAGAACTACCATGGTATACTTACATGTTGCCAGGCTGGATAAGCACAGGGCTTTTTGTCCTTTGGATAAACTATACCCTCCAAAACAAAAGTCATGAAGCCCCGGTTTGAAGTGGCTCAAGTTCTCGGATGTGAACACCACAGACTTCACCATATAGTTTCTAATACATGGAAACTACGGACTCTTTATGCTATAGAAGCCTGCAGAACCAATTTGATGGGAGGACATGTAGACCAATGTAATAATCCCCAATGTGGTAAAATACATATTAGTTACAACAGTTGTCGAAACAGACACTGTCCTAAATGTCAAGGTCACAAAAAGGAAATGTGGATACGTCAACGCGAAAAAGAGCTCTTAAACACTACTTATTTCCATGTGGTATTTACATTACCTTCTCAGCTCAATAAAATTGCTGTTTTTATTCCTGAAATACTATATAATTTATTATTTAAAGCCGCATGGGAAACCATAGCTGCTTTTGCTGCCAATCCCAAGTTCTTAGGTGCTAAAACAGGTATGATAGCTATTTTGCATACCTGGGGACAAAACCTTTGGTTACATCCTCACCTGCATTGCATTGTTCCAGGAGGTGGAATTACTGCTGGCGACAAATGGAAAAATGTTAAAGGAAAAGGTAAATTCCTATTCCCCGTTAAAGCTATGTCTACAGTGTTTAGAGCAAAGTTTGTAAATGAACTCAGACAGGAAATACCCAAACTAAATCAGTTGTATAAAAAGCTATTTGATCAACGATGGACAGTATATTGCAAACGCCCTTTTTATGGTCCTTCTCAAGTTATCGAATACCTGGGGAGATACACTCACAAAATAGCCATATCAAACCATCGCATCCTGAATATTGAAAATGGTAAAGTAACATTTACGGCTAAAGATTATAGAAAAGGTTGCAAAAAACACGATATAATTTTAAGCAATTCAGAATTTATCAGACGTTTTGGTTTACACATTTTACCCAAAGGTTTTGTTCGAATCAGGCATTACGGCATATTATCTTCTGCTATTAAACTTAAAGTTCATGAACTAGCTAAACAACAATTGGGAGAAATTGTAATAACTCAACATGAACCTCTTAAACACAAAAAATGTCCCTATTGCAAAATTGGTGATCTGGTTATTATTGCTCGCTTTGATATTAGAGGGCCTCCTAAAATAATAATCCCTATTGGAGCCAATTACATGATAGAATTAAAATAACATCTAATGGTGAATGGCTTTGCTTTATCCTATTTTAAAATTTAGTAATGTGAAGTCTCTATGAAATGACTCAATACATTTAGGCAAGCCTTATATTAAGATAAAAAACAAATCTATTCCTGAATTATACACTCTTTGAAACTTTAACAATACCTTCTTAAAATATATCAATCCCCATAATACAGATCGCTTTGGCCGGTTTTCGTCAACACTGCATCCAGCATCTGTTTTACAAACAGGCAGGACGCTTAGTTATTGTTAACCTTTTTATATATTAGTATTAAGATGGATAAAGTAAGAGTAATGTATAAAACATTCTTAATTCCATTTACGCTTGTGGTAACAAAGTGTGAAAAATTAAGTTCTTGCTTTATGAAACGAAAGAACACTTCTATGTCCCATCTTTTTTTGTAAATTGATATTATTTCCTGCAGAGGCAATTCTTGGCAGTTTGTTAAGAACCACAATTCCTCTTCAGAACCCTCATCTTTAGCAGTAATGATAAGGCGAAATGTTTTGCTGAGTTTTCCTTGCTTGTTATATAATCTAACGATTTTGTCTCCGGAAATATTCAGGTTGTTATACTTTTCACATTTCACCTCTTTGTTCTCCACAATCTTCATGCGTTTGGTAGGACTTATGCGCGTTACGAACAATATATTCTCTTCGTCCAAATCATTAAATACCTCCCGTTTATTGACTCCGCGATCAAAAATAAATATGCCAGATTTGTCTTTCTGGTTGATAATAACCTTGGGAATGGTTTGGTTTTCGTTTGCTTCTTCTTGTTCCGTAAATATTTCCACCTCACCTGGCAATAGATCTTCCATCGAAACGGTATATTTAACATACTTGTTTTTACGGTGCTGATTACCCATTGTTATTCCCTTTTGTAGCTTGTTAGCAGCTTCTTTTACAAGAGTTGAATCTACTCGAATTATTGAATATTTTTCCGCTTCTGATTCAGTGAACATTTCAGAGAACATCAGGTGTGAATGCTCATAAATCCTCTTAAAATATTCTGGATCCATAGCAGCAAGTCTATCTGATAATGAATTGTACTTTAATTGATTTCCCTGATCAATATTGAAAAGAAACTTGAATTTCTGAGAGTTATAGATATCTTCCAGCCCACGAAGACTTACTTTAGTACTCTCCAAGAATCCATATAACAATAAATAAAACATATTCTTGCCAAATAATTTTTTAACCTGATGATCAACATTGGTAGTATCACTCAATTTATCCAATAGCTCATCTGGGAATAACTCCAGCAAACTTTGAACTGTGATTATATTTACCATTGTCTTCTTCTTCATCATCTTTATTTGACATCAGATCTGTCCTAATTAAAGCCAATTAGGCTCCAGTTTCCTGGAGCGATTATTTTTGTGGTGTCTAATCATAAAAATACTAATTGGCTATGAAAACAAATTTAACGTTGTTTGCTCAAATCATTCAAACTTTATGTAGAAATTCTTTCAATGCGTTAACGGAAAAACATCAAACCGACAAGCACAATAAGGGTATTGACAGCTGGACACATCTGATAACGATGCTTTTTTGTCAGTTTTCAAAACTTAACTCTTTACGTGATGTTACTAATGGCTTAAAATCGGCTTCTGGTAATCTTAATCATCTTGGCTTAAAAATATCTCCATCCAAATCTTCGTTGTCTTATCAAAACCAGAATCGAGAATGGCAGCTGTTTCAGGATTATTACTTTAAACTATTGCAAAAATTAACTGCAATTGCCCAATTTAGGCAAACCCGATTTCGTATAAAATCAAAAATTCTGTTATTAGATTCTACAACAATATCCCTGTGTTTAAATCTGTTTGATTGGGCTAAATACAGAAAGAAAAAAGGAGCAATTAAGCTTCACACCTTATTGGATTTTGATGGTTGTCTGCCCGTATATATTAATCTTTCTGATGGCAAGCTTAACGATGCTAAAGCCGCTAAGGAAATAATACTTCCTGCAGACAGTGTTGTGGTTGCAGATAGAGCTTATGTTGATTTCGAAAACCTATACAGATGGCACAAAGGAAAGAGTTATTTTGTGGTTCGTTTGAAAAAATCGGTTAAGTTTTTGCACCTTGAAGAGCGAGAACTACCAGAAAATAGACATCAACATATACTTGTTGACGAATTCATTGAGTTGGAGGATACCAAAACCTTTACCAAATACCCTAAGAAACTTCGACGTGTTGTTGTTTGGGATGAAATTAATCAACAGACCATAGAACTAATTACCAATCAATTTACTTGGACAGCAAATACCATCTCGGACTTATATAAAGCCAGATGGGAAATAGAGCAATTTTTCAAAGATATTAAGCAATTACTGAAAATCAAGTCCTTCCTTGGAACATCTCCTAATGCTGTTTTAATACAAATTTGGACAGCAATGATTACAATATTGATAATAAAATACCTCAAGGCCGGCCAAGCATGGCTGGTGCATGTCTAATCTTGTGGCTTTTTTAAGGTTGAATCTCTTGGTTAAATTTGATTTAAATCGATTATTGGATAATCCTTTTGAACAGGATACAAAACCAATCCCAATAAAGGCACATGTACAAGGTAAATTGTTTGAGTGGGGGGATTAATTTTCAAAAAAGATAAAAATATGTCCCAAAGCGTGATTTTTCTATTATGACCAACTAATTTGAAAAACATTTAGGACAGCTCTGATTTGACATGACAAATTTAATCAACTACATTATACCTTGTACTTTATACTTTTCAACTACATATAGTTAAATATTAACATTTTAAGTCTTTTAATTTAGGTATTATAAAAAAGCTACTATTTCATGTTAACAACCTGTTGATATCTTCAATATTTTTTTAGTTTTTTTTACTTCACAAGGTTTCGAACACAAGAGGGTATCGCCCCAAGATCTTGAATGCAATGCCCATACAGGCTGTAAGTCTGAAATATCAACCATAAGTTTCAGATTTTCAGTCTGATATTATAAGAAGACTAATGTAAGGAGCGATGCACTCTAGTGTTTGAATAGATGTAAATAGGTTTAACAACATGTATTTGCCTATTAACCCCAGTGGGATAGTATGTTTATAACAATACGTTATGGGCATAAATCGACTCCAGGGGAGTCGAACATAAAGTAGTTTATCTTTGTACATGTGACTCCGCTGGAGTCAATCAATCTATTATTGGACTATTCTATATAATATGTGATGCCTCTGGCTTCATTTTAACAGATTGTAATTAGATTACTTTTACTTTTTGAACACTCAAGGGCGATACTACTTATAGCAATGTTTCAGCCTTTTAAACCATTACTTTTCACCCTTGATTGACATAAACCACTATTATTTAATATGGAACAAATAGCTAACAGCAATAGGGTGACAATTGTGTTTTAAGGTTTTTACTTCGGACTTTCTTCGGACTTTCTTCGGTTTTTCTTTGGTTAGAACCGTAATTATTCCGTATAGATTACCATTTAATTTTATGAAGATTCAATATTACATACGAGTCTCTTATGTTGCAGGTTCCTTTTTGGTTCGAATTTAATATTGATTCAGAATACAGTTTTTCGTGTTTAGGTTGTCAAAACATTTGGGAATTCATGTAGATAATTTTGTATGTCTAAAAATTGAAATGCAGATTTTAATGTAAATATAAATATCTGTCTGTGAGTAATTAAGAGGTTTGTAAGTTAATTTGCATTTGGTAAATATTGTGACAGAATAACAACAAAAATCTGTTAATCTTGTATATTGTCCGGAAAAATCAGAGAGTGCAGAAAGTGAGATGATACTGTAATAAAAGTAAAAAGCTTGAAATCATATGATTTCAAGCTTTTTTCGTTGTCCCACCAGGGCTCGAACCTGGACTCTTCTGAACCAAAATCAGACGTGTTGCCAATTACACCATGGGACAATCCTCATGTCTTTCTTTTTGAAAGCGATGCAAAAGTAGATTATTTTTTAATACTCACCAAATTATTTTTTGATTTTTTTGCTGAAAAATATCGGGTATACGACTATTGTTGCTGTATTTGGCATTATATCATATAGTTGTAGGATTGGAGTTTTTTAATTTTTCTCATGTGAATAGTATCTTGTTTACTAATATAATTCCACTGTCATTAAAAATTACTTATGTTTTTTAATGAAAAATGATGAGGTAGGAAAGCAGTTATGAATTCAAATTATTAAATATTGAAGTTAAAATACGGTTAAAAAGAAAACTATCCTTAAACATAAAAAAAGTGTTTAATAAAAATTACTTATTTTTGGCATCGTGGAAAAAATACCATTTATAAATATTAATATACAAACCTCATTATAACAGAGAATTATAAAGAAATATCATGAGAAATTATAAATTACTCAATAATGTATTAGGCTGGTTGTCATTTTTAATTGCTGCAGTTACTTATACAATGACAATTGAGCCAACAGCAAGTTTTTGGGATTGTGGTGAGTTCATTTCGACCGCATATAAGTTATTAGTAGGTCACCCTCCTGGTGCACCTTTTTTTATGATATTAGGTAGATTCTTTTCTTTGTTTGCTCCTGATCCGGGATCAGTTGCAGTAATGATTAATATATTAAGTGCCTTAGCCAGTGCTTTTACAATTATGTTCTTGTTCTGGACCATAACACATTTGGCACGTAAAATATTTATTGATGAAAAAGCTGAAGAATGGAAATATTGGGCTGTTTTAGGTTCTGGATTTGTTGGTGCATTAGCTTATACATTCTCTGATACATTCTGGTTTTCTGCTGTCGAAGGGGAAGTTTATGCAATGTCATCGCTATTTACAGCCATGGTTTTTTGGGCTATCCTAAAATGGGAAAATGTAGCAGATGAAAAATATTCTAATCGCTGGTTAATATTAATTGCTTATTTAATGGGGCTCTCTATTGGAGTTCACTTGTTAAACCTTTTGGCAATACCAGCTATAGTGTTAGTATACTACTTCAAGAAATTTGAAGTTAACCGTAATGGACTAATTGCAGCTTTGGGTATTTCAGCTGTAATATTACTGGGTGTATTGTATGGTGTTATACCTTACACTGTAAAAATTGCAAGTTGGTTCGAATTATTATTTGTTAATAATTTTGGAATGCCTTTTAATACAGGTGTTGCAGTGTATTTTATTCTTTTAATTGGTGGAATAGTATTCGGAATCTATTATACACATAAGCAGCAGAAGGTTATTCTTAATACTATTCTTTTAGGAATAACTGTAATTTTAATAGGTTATTCATCATTTGCAATGATTGTAATTCGTTCTTCGGCGAATCCTACAATGGATCAAAACTCGCCTGAGGATGTATTTTCAATGATGAGTTATTTAAATCGTGAGCAGTATGGTGATCGTCCATTATTTTATGGTGAGTATTATAATTCTGAAATAGATTTCAAAGCATCTCAGGAAAAAGAAGGTGATCCTATTAGAATTAAAAAGAATGGTAAATATGTAACTGTTGATCATAAACCAGAATACGTATTTAATGATAAAACACTTACTGTTTTCCCAAGGATGTATAGTCGCGAATCTCGACATATAGAACAATATAAAAGTTGGGCTGGTTCATCAAAAGGAAAACAGGTTCAGGTGATGGATCAGGAAACAGGGGATACAAAAACTGTTACATTGCCTACTTTTGGTGATAACCTTGCATTTTTCATTAATTACCAGGTTAGTTACATGTACTTTAGATATTTCATGTGGAATTTTGCAGGTAGACAAAATGATATTCAAGGAAATGGTGAAGTTACAAAAGGAAACTGGATTAGTGGTATTCCATTTATTGATAATGCTCGTTTAGGTGATCAGTCTAAACTTCCGGATACATATAAAAACAATAAGGGAAGAAACAAGTATTACTTCCTGCCTTTATTGTTAGGACTTCTAGGACTTTTATTCCAATATCAGGCAGGTAAAAAAGGTAAAGAAGGATTTTGGATTGTAATGCTACTATTCTTCTTAACAGGTTTGGCTATTGTATTGTATTTGAATCAAACCCCTCTACAACCTCGTGAGCGTGATTATGCATATGCAGGTTCTTTTTATGCGTTTTCTATTTGGATTGGACTTGGGGTGTTAGCTGTAGTTGATGCATTAAAACGAGTATTGCCGGGAAAGGCTGCTGCTGTTGCTGCAACTATTATTTGTTTGCTTTGTGTTCCAATATTAATGGCATCTCAAAACTGGGACGACCATAATCGTTCACATCGTAATGTGGCTCGTGATCTTGCCTTTAATTACTTAGATACGTGTGATAAAGATGCAGTAATATTTACCAATGGAGATAATGATACCTTCCCATTATGGTATGCACAAGAAGTTGAAGGACATCGTTTAGACGTTAGGGTTTGTAACTTAAGTTATTTACAAACAGATTGGTATATTGATCAAATGAAACGTAAAGCATATGATTCAGATCCATTACCATTTTCGTTAGAACATGATCAATATGTTACAGGAACAAGAGATGTTGCTCATATTGTTGAATTGATTAATGATAGGGTGGACTTAAAAGAGGCTATTAGCTTTTTAGCTAGTGATAATCCTAAAACAAAACAGATCCCGGGTTATCAAGGAAGGTATGAATTTTTACCTGCTAAGAAATTTAAGCTTCCTGTTGATAGCTTGCAGATGATTCAAACAGGTGTGGTGAGTAAAGAGGCAGCTGATCTAATAGTTCCTCAGGTAAATATAGATCTTAATAAACCAAGAATTTTAAAGAATGAAATAATGATTCTTGATTTATTAGCGAATAACAATTGGAAAAGACCTATCTATTTCGCAGTAACTGTTGGGCGCGATAATTATGCAAGTCTTGAGGATTATTTCCAGTTAGAAGGTTTTGCTTATAAAGTTGTACCAATAAGAACAAAGAATAGCGATGGCCAGATAGGTAGGGTGGATACTGAGAAAATGTATGATAAGTTTATGAATAAGTTTCGTTGGGGTGGTTTTGATGATCCAAGAGTTTATTTGGATGAAAATCATCAACGTATGGCAATGAATATCAGAAATAATATGTCAAGACTAGCTTCTTCTCTAATAGATGAAGGGAAGATGGATAAAGCAGTTGATATTTTAGATATGTCATTATCAAAACTTCCGGTTGATAAAGTACCTCATAATTACTTCTCAATATTTATTGCTGAAGGTTATTATAATGCTGACCAGAGAGCTAAAGCAGAAGAAATCTTACGTCAGTTTGGTGAACAAACCTTTCAGGATATGAATTTCTATTCTTCTTTATCTGCATCGAAATTAAATACAGTAAGTAGCGATGCCAATAATAGCTATTTGTTATATGGAGAAATTGTTAAAATGGCATCTCAATATAATAGTGAAAAATTAAGAGAAGAATTAAATAGTAAATTAACTGAACTACCATTAGGAACATTACCTGATAATATTTTAAGTATTTTCCTTGCTGAAGGTTATTATTTAAAAGGTGAGAATCAAATTGCCGATCAGCTAATTGAAGGTATGTACCAGTCAGCTAATCAGATAATTTCATATTATAATCAAATTCCTGCTAAACAAAGAGGTGATTTTGATTATCAATACCGTCAGGGGCTTATTTACATGATGGAAATTCAGAAGTTATTAGATAAGTTTAATAGGGATGAATTATCAGCCAAGCTAAACGGAGATTCTAATAATGCAGAGATGCAGTTTTTATCCAAATAGATTCTAAAGCAAAGTGGAATTATGGTTGAACAAATGAAGAAATATTGATATGGGATTAATGATACAACCATCTTTCCTTTTGTCCGGAATTTTCAAAGGGGCCACATGGTCAGAAAAAACAGATAGCAATGAAGTGTTTGTTACCTTTGATGACGGACCGATACCCGAGGTGACCCCTTGGGTTTTAGATGAAGCTGATAAATGGAATGCCAAACTTACTTTTTTTTGTGTAGGAGAAAATGTGTTTAAACACCCGGATGTATATAAAGAAGTTTTAAGAAGAGGGCATAAGGTTGGAAATCATACCTACAATCACATAAAAGCTTGGTCGTATAGTAAGGATGAATATTTTAATAACATTGAAAAAGCATCAACGTTTATTGAAACAAATTTATTCCGCCCACCGCATGGAATGTTATATCCATCATATATTAAGCTTTTAAAAGAAAAGTTTGATAAAGTTATAATGTGGGATGTTTTAAGTAGGGATTATAATAGGAAACTGAGTGGAAAGTCGGTTTATAAAAACGTTGAAAAATATGTTAAGCCGGGTTCTATTATCGTTTTTCATGATTCTTTAAAAGCAGAAAAAAATATGAAATATGCCTTTCCTAAAACCTTGGAGTTAATCAATAAGAAAGGTTATATTACGAGTAGTATAAAATAATAGATAAAGTCTTTATTTTGATGGTTAAGTAAAAGGCTTTAAATTTGAGGTTTTTATTGAAAATAATTAAATCGCAAGTCATAAATCTTAATAGCTAATTTAATAGCAAACGTATGAAGGTATTATTATTAGGGTCAGGTGGTAGAGAACATGCCATGGCCTGGAAAATGAAGCAGAGTCCAAAACTAACTGAATTAATTATTGCTCCTGGAAACGCAGGTACTGCAGAATTAGGAACCAATGTTGACATTAATCCAAATGATTTTGAAGCTGTGAAGAAGGTAGCTTTAGATAATCAAATTGATATGTTGGTGGTTGGACCTGAAGAACCTTTAGTACGTGGAGTTAAAGATTTTTTCTTAAATGATCCGGAATTAGCAAGTATACCTGTAATTGGTCCTGGTAAAAGAGGGGCAAGATTAGAGGGAAGTAAAGATTTTGCTAAAAACTTTATGGCAAGTTACGGAATTCCAACTGCTAAATATAAAACTGTAACTCCTGAAAATTTGGAGGAGGGTGTTGCATTTTTAGATGAAATGAAATCTCCGTATGTATTAAAAGCTGATGGTTTAGCTGCAGGAAAAGGTGTATTGATTATTGATGATATAGATCAGGCTAAATCTGAATTAAGAACCATGCTTGAGGGTAAGTTTGGTGATGCTAGTAAAAAAGTTGTAATCGAAGAATTCCTAAGTGGTATTGAATTGTCAGTTTTTGTTTTAACTGATGGTTCTGGTTATGTAGTTCTTCCTGAAGCTAAAGATTACAAAAGAATTGGAGAAGGCGATACTGGATTAAATACCGGTGGAATGGGTGCTGTAAGTCCGGTTCCTTTTGCAGATGAGGAATTTATGAAAAAAGTTCATAAAAAGATTATCTTTCCAACAATTCAAGGACTTCAGGCAGAGGAAATTCCATATAAAGGATTTATTTTTATTGGATTAATTAAAGTTGATGATGAGCCATATGTTATTGAATACAATGTACGTATGGGTGACCCGGAAACAGAAGTAGTGATGCCACGCGTTAAAAATGATTTATTAGAATTATTTGAAGCTACTGCAGCTAAAAGACTAAAAGAGCATAAAATCGAAATAGATGATCAAGCTGTAACAACAGTTATGATGGTTGCAGGTGGTTATCCTGAAGCTTATGAAAAAGGCAAGGAGATGACAGGCTTTGATCAGGTGAAAGATGGTATTGCATTTCATGCAGGTACAAAACTTCAGGATGGTAAGGTAGTTACAAATGGAGGTAGAGTTATTGCATTAAGTTCTTATGGTAAAAGCTTCACGGAGGCGTTAAGTAAATCTTATAAAAATACAGATGTAATAAATTTCGAAGATAAATACTTCAGAAAAGATATCGGATTTGATTTATGATTTTAAAGCAAGTTCATAACAATAAAATAGGAGCATATGCATTTATGCTCCTTGTTTTAATAATGTTATGGGTAATTCCTGCCTTAAAGGATAGTGTTTCTCCCGTAATTGTAAATTATAAAATGCCATTGTGGGATTTATTATTACCAATGGTTAAGGTAAAGTGGGTGTCGTTACTTTTCAGTTTCTTATGTGCCCTGTTTGCAATGCTTGGTATTACACGGTTTAACACCAGATATAGTCTACTTCAATCACAATCTGCCTTACCTGCATTTATCTTTGTGTTATTAACGGGCAGTATTTCTTCAATACAGCTTGTAAATCCAGTCTGGATAGCAACAATATTTGTGATTATGAGTTTCGGATATTTGTATGAGGCTTATAATCATAGAAAGACTATGGTTGAATGTTTTCTTGCCTCTTTATGGATTGCTGTAGGAAGTTTATTTTCATATAAAATAGTATTGTTATATCCCTTGATGTTAATCGTAATGCCTTTATTGAGGGTATTGACTTTTAAATCATTTCTTGCATCAATAATAGGCTTCATTTTACCATGGCTTTTTATACTCGGTTATGAAATGGCATTTGGAAGTGTTAAAGAATTTGTAGAATATATCAATCCAACTCATGAAAAACTATTTTGCGCATATTCTTATTCTCAGGTTGCACTGATTTATTTTGGTATACTATTATTGCTTGTTTTAATATCAATTGTAAAAACCCTTAATGAGTTAGGTAAAAGAAAAATTTTCACAAGAAAACAGTATAATACTATTATTGTAAGTGCAGTTTATATCGTAGGCCTTATTGTGGCAACAGGAGGTTGTAAAGAATTTTTACCTCTTTTATCTGTCTTTGTAGCCTTATTAATAGCTTATCTTATTGATAGTGTGTCATCATGGATCTGGCAAAATATTTTCTTTTTTAGTGTTATTGCTTTAACAATTTTTGGTCAACTTTTTATGTAAATATGCATTCCTCGAAACCTACTTTGGCTATTTATGCAATCCAGGATAGAAATGATAGTGACACTCCCTATTTTGTACATGATCATGGTATTACATTAATGGCAAATGGAAAGGTGATACAACATCTAACCTTTGAGCGATTAAGTAGAAGAAAGCATGATAATAAGTTACATCAAAGTTTATATCAAGTCTTAAAAGATCAAGGTTTATTGTATCCGGATGATTTTGATATAGTATTTCCTGATAATGTTGTTGGTCGTGCTGTTATATCATCGTGTGGAAAATTTAGATATGAAGGGCCACTTAATGAAGAACTATATCCAAAAGTTGAGAAAGGTCGTTGTTGGTGGCTAGACCATGAAAGACCTGCTTATTCAGTTAATCATGAATTAGCTCATATTAGTAGTTGCCTGCCTTTTTATGGAGATTTTAAGGATAATAGTTTATTAATTCATTTTGACGGTGGTGGAAGTCTTTCCAACTTTTCTGCATGGCAATATAAAAATGGTCAGTTAAGTAATCTGGAATATCATTGGGACTACAAGTATTTATCCTCCTTTTTTAATGCCAGTGCACTGGTTTTTGGAATTATTGGAGCCAAGTATGATCAACAGAATTCTGTTCCTGGTAAAATGATGGGGTTAGCTTCGTATGGATCTTATTCAAAGGAAATGGAGGATTGGTTAGTCTCAAACAAATATTTCTCAGATTTATGGGGTAAAAAGACTAATTTTTATAATAAAGCAAGGTTAGATTTTAATTGGACAAAAAATAAGTTAGATACAGAAGATCCGTTTTTGCACAATATTGTAGCAACACTTCAGCATATATTTATCAGAGAACTATTAAAAATTCTAAAGCGCTTAAAAGTACAAAGTGGGTCAGAATATTTATATTATTCCGGTGGTTCAGCTTTAAATATTGTGGCTAATACCAAGATTCTCAATGCTGGTCTGTTTAATGATGTTTTTATTCCTCCATGTACAGAGGATAGTGGGTTGTCATTGGGTGCTGCAGCATTTATGGAATGGCAGAAGCATGGTAAATTAGAAATTCATTCTCCTTATTTAAATAATTGGAAAATTGAAGAAAACACAGACGTTCAATTAAAGGACGTAGAGAAGATAGCTGATTTAATTTCTAAAGGAAATGTGGTTGGTATTTGTAATGGGGCAGGAGAGGTTGGTCCCAGAGCATTAGGTAATAGAAGTATTCTAGCTCTTGCAGATAGCAGGGAGTTATCTAAAAAAGTAAGCATGGAGCATAAAGGAAGAGAATGGTATCGCCCTGTAGCCCCAATAATGCTTGAAAAAAATGCTAAATATTTTACTGGATTAACTAATGTCCATCATTTGAGTGATTTGATGCTCTTGGATTTTGATATACTTGAAGAAAAGAAAAGTGAAATAGAAGGGGTGGTTCATGTGGATGGAACAGCAAGAATTCAAACGATATGTGATGAACATCAAAATAAGTTTATGTATCATCTATTGCGATATCTGGATGAGCATTATAATATAAAAGCAGTGATTAATACTTCATTTAATAAAAGGGGAGAACCAATTGTGCATACTGCTGAAGATGCTATTTTGTCTGCTAAAAATATGAAATTAGATGCTGTTGTTCTAAATGGACATTTACAGATCTTATAATGTAAATACTTTCCAGTTTTTATTCAATTTGTGTTTTACTTTATTGATTGGGAATGCCAGTTTAATGACAAAGTTCGATGTTAATCCCAAGCCTGTTGAATAGATAAGTTTCTCTGTGTTATTAATATTATCCATATTGCTAAAGAAGTAGTAAGAACCCAAAGCTGCACTTGTGGTTAAGGCAAATTTTAAGAATTGCGAGCCAATACTAACTTTTCTAACGCCGGTAATATCCTCAATTCTAATTTCTCTGTTGTCAACAGGTCCTCCAAATAATCGGGCTTTTCCTAATGTAACAGAACTGTCATTTACAGATAGTAGATAATTACGGGTAAGTTCTTTCTGATGTAAATAGCCTTTGTATTCAAGCAAAACTAATCCGCCAGTTTGGATCTGAACTGCTTTTTTTTCTGTTTCATTTAGAAAAACTAAAATTCTATCTTGTGCCTTAAGGTTGTAGAAACTAGTTAGTAATAACAGTAATAAAAGGTAACGCATAAAATGATGTTTTTACAAAGAAAGAAAAAATGAAGAATAAAAAAGCCCTCATTTATTAATGAAGGCTATATATTTTAAGAGTAGATATCACTTATTCTGCAATAACAACAAAATAGTTTTTCTTTCCTTTTTGAAATAAAAGGTATTTATCGTTTAATAAATACTCATCTTTAACTAATAAATCCTGAGCATTGATTTTTTCTTTATTTAAACTAACTCCTCCACCTTTAATGGTTTTACGAGCTTCTCCTTTTGACGGGAAGATCTGAGTTTGAACAGCCATTAGTTCTAAAATATCAACTCCTTCTGCTAAGTCATTTTTAGCAATATTAAATGTTGGAACACCTTCGAAAACAGATAAGAAAGTATCTTCATCAATCTTTTTTAGTGCATCCATTGTTGATTTGCCAAATAAAATCTGACTTGCTTCTACAGCTGTTTCATAAGCTTCTCTGCCGTGAATCATAACAGTTATTTCTTCTGCAAGCTTTTTCTGTAATGCTCTGGCGTGTGGAGCTTCTGCATGTTCTGCTACAAGTTTTTCAACTTCTTCCTGAGGTAACAGAGTAAAGATTTTAATATATTTTTCAGCATCAGCATCTGAGGTGTTCAACCAGAACTGGTAGAATTTATACGGACTGGTTCTCTTTGGGTCTAACCAAATGTTACCAGACTCAGTTTTACCAAACTTACCGCCATCAGCTTTCGTAATTAGTGGGCAAGTCATAGCAAAAGCCTCACCTCCTAATTTTCTACGAATAAGTTCTGTTCCGGTAGTAATATTACCCCATTGATCTGATCCTCCCATTTGTAATTTACAATTATGAGAGTTGTATAAATGGTAAAAGTCTGTTCCTTGTACTAATTGGTATGTAAATTCAGTAAATGAAAGTCCAGAATTACCTTCTCCACTAATTCTTTTCTTTACCGAATCTTTTGCCATCATGTAATTAACAGTGATGTGCTTTCCGATATCTCTGATGAACTCTAAAAATGAAAACTCCTTCATCCAATCGTAGTTGTTAACCATCAAAGCTTCATTTTCAGCACCGCTGTTAAAATCTAAAAAGCGACTTAATTGAGCTTTTAAACAATCCTGGTTATGGCGAAGAGTTTTTTCATCAAGTAAATTTCTTTCTGCAGACTTTCCTGATGGATCTCCAATCATTCCGGTTGCTCCTCCAACTAGTACGATAGGACGGTGACCTGCTACCTGTAAGTGTTTAAGCATCATTACAGAAACAAGGTGACCTATATGTAAAGAATCAGCTGTTGGATCAATACCAACATATGCTGTTGTCATTTCTTTTTGTAGTTGTTCTTCTGTTCCGGGCATCATATCGTGAATCATGCCACGCCATTTCAGTTCCTCAACAAAATTCATGTTTATATTTTTATCTAATGATTTTTCTTAAATGTGGCCCAAAGATAATAGAAAAGATTGTGAATTAACGACATTAAATGCTTACTTCCATAACTTCTTGAACCTTGTTTTTAGCATCTTCCTTATCAAATCTTAAATAAGGGAATACATTGGGTGCGAATTCAGATAGAGGTTTATATAAATAAGAACTAGCTCTGGTTTCTTCTGGAATCAGATTAAAAGTACGATCAAACGAAGCAAAAATAGCCATTAGGATACTCAGGATAAATGCATATTTAGTTACAGAAAAAATAGCTCCAAATAATCTATTGATAAACCCAAGAGCAACAGCTTCAACAAATTTTTCAATAGCCTTAGCCAATAAATGAACACCAATAACAATTGCTGCAAAAGTGATAATAAAGGCTATGATACCAACATAATTTCCGGAAACATATTCTGTTAACCATTGTTCTGTAAGGCCTGAAAATTTTATGGCACCTAAAACTCCAAGAACAAGAGCTGCAAGGCTAGCTAATTCAATAATAAGACCATTTCTGTAACCCTTTATAAGAGCGACGATTAAAATGATACCTACAACTATGTCGAAATAATTCATTCTGTAAAAATTTATGCTAAAATAACTAAATATATACGTTTGGGTAATTATAATTGTATAAAATATATGAAAGATTATAGCGTTAATTATGGTATTCGCTAGAACTTTTCTTTAAAGAAAATGTCTATATTTAAGGATCAAAAAATATAATTTATGCCGTTTCTTAATTCTATAATATCTCTGGTAAACATGCGTCGTTTATCGCAAATAAGTCATTTTAAAGAAAATCCTGAAGAGGTTCAAAAAGAACAACTTTTTGAACTTATTAAGAAATCAAAGGATACTCAACATGGGAAATATTATGATTTTGCTTCGATAAAAACGATTAAAGATTTTCAAGAACGTGTACCTGTTCAAAAGTATGAGCAAATGGAACATGTTATTGATAAGATTCGACATGGTGAGAGAAATGTATTATGGCCTGGTGATATTAAATGGTTTGCGAAATCATCTGGTACTACTGCTTCAAAAAGTAAATTTATTCCGGTTTCGAAAGAAGCCCTAGAAGATTGTCATTTTAGAGGAGGGAAAGATGTTTTAGCAATCTACAACGATCTTTATCCTGAAAATGATTTGTTTAGTGGTAAAGGATTAACTCTAGGAGGAAGTCAGAAGTTAAGTAAATATAATAGAGAATCGTTTTATGGTGATCTTTCAGCTATTTTGATTGGAAATCTTCCTTTTTGGGTAAATTTTATTCGTACTCCCGATCAGAGTATTGCATTAATGGATAAGTGGGAGGAGAAGCTGGTTAAAATGACTGAAGCTACAATAAATGAAAACGTGACTTCTTTATCGGGTGTACCATCTTGGTTTATGGTCCTGATTAAGCATATCTTAAAAACTAAGGGAACAGACAATTTATTGGATATTTGGCCAAACTTAGAACTATTTATTCATGGTGGAATTAACTTTGAACCTTATAGAGATCAGTATAAAAAGATTATACCATCGGATAAAATGCATTATATGGAAACTTATAATGCTTCGGAAGGATTTTTTGCTATACAGGATGATCCGTCAGATACTTCAATGCTTTTGATGTTGGATTATGGCATATTCTATGAGTTTGTTCCCATTAGTGAATATGGTAAGGACTATCCCAAAGCTTTAACATTAGATGAGGTAGAGTTGGAAACCAATTATGCCATAATTATATCTACCAATGGAGGCTTATGGCGATATGTTGTTGGAGATACAATTAAGTTTACTTCTAAATATCCTTTTAAAATAAAGATTACAGGAAGAACAAAACACTTTATTAATGCATTTGGTGAAGAAGTAATTGTAGATAATTCCAATAAGGCAATCAATTATGCATGCGAAAAAACAGGAGCTGTAATTAAAGAGTATACTGCCGCACCTATGTATATGAGTACCGAAGAGCAAGGACGTCATCAATGGATTATTGAGTTTGAAAAAGAACCAAAAGATTTAGCAGAGTTTACGCATTATCTCGATCAGGAACTTCAGAATATTAATTCAGATTATGAAGCGAAAAGATATAAAGATATTACACTTGGGGCTCCTAAAATAGAGTTGGCAAGAAAAAACCTGTTCTTCGATTGGCTTAAAAAGCACAATAAATTAGGGGGACAAAATAAAGTCCCTCGACTTTCTAATAATAGAGATTTAATAGAAGAGTTATTGACCATTAATCAAAAAAGTTAGATTATTGAAAATCGTTTTTATAATTTTGGCTGGATTTAAAACTAAATAATTACTATAAGATATGCATATTGCAATAGCCGGAAATATAGGGTCTGGTAAAACAACTTTAACCACTTTGTTAGCAAATCATTACGGATGGGAGGCGCATTTTGAGGAGGTAGACGATAATCCTTATCTTGCAGATTTCTATGAGGATATGCAAAGGTGGTCTTTTAACCTTCAGATTTATTTCTTGAATAGTCGTTTTTCAACAGTCAATGAAATTCGAAAAAAAGGTAAAACCGTAGTTCAGGATAGAACTATTTATGAGGATGCATATATCTTTGCTCCCAATTTATACGATATGGGGCTAATGGGCAAAAGAGACTTTGATAATTATGCCTCGCTATTTGAGTTAATGAGTAGTTTAGTTCAAGCTCCTGATCTTTTAATCTATTTACGTGCTTCTGTTCCTAAGTTAGTTGAGCAAATTCAAATGCGGGGAAGAGAGTATGAAAATAATATTCGTTTGGATTATTTAAAAAGATTAAACGAACGATATGAGGCCTGGATTGAAGAATACGACAAAGGGAAATTGCTTATTGTCAATGTTGATGAATATAATTTTATTAAAAATAAGTCTGATTTAAGTACAATAATAGATAGAGTTGATACTCATGTAAATGGCTTGTTTTAAATTACTTGTTGAAGAATATTTTTGCAGATAACCCCCAATGGTTTTGTTTTCCGTGGGGGTTTAAAGTAACATCATCTTCAGGAATATATTCTGACTCTATGTCAGGAATAGTCGTAAACCGAATACCTATCTCTAAATAAGCATGTTTGGATAGTTCAATTAAAACACCTCCTTCTAAGCCATAACCCGCATGAATGGTGTTAGAAATATAACTAACTGAGGCATCGTTATCAGTTCCTACATATTTTGAATTGAAGTCAAGCATATTTCTCAAATAATATAATCCAAATACTGCTCCAAGGTAGGGACGAATTTCTTGCTCTGAAAAATAATAATTTCCTTGAGCAGTTAAATTTACCATTTGATAGTTAACAGAAATGTCTCCATATCTTTCTTGGTTCCATGTTTTTTTATCTTTAGGAAAATAGGAGTATGCAAGCTCTGATTGAAGAGATAATTGAGGATTAAAGAACCATAATGTACCTGCGTTTATATTAAAACCTGTATTTGCAACAGTGGCAAAGCCAAATTCGTGGTTGGTATATGTATTAGCAATATGACCAAAACTATTATCAGGAACAAGTAGGCTAATTCCTCCTCCCCACATTATTTTATCTTGAGAGAAGATATTGGTTTCTATTGTAAAAATGATTATTAAGGGTATAATATATCTGTATTGTTTCATTATTATAATAAATTATTAATCACGAATATAAATATTATTCCAAAATCAATAAGTAATAAATTATATAAAAGGTTTGTAAATAATCTTCTTTTGTATATATTTGCATCCGCAAAAATGTTACAGCAACATTTGCCCAGATGGCGGAATTGGTAGACGCGCTGGTCTCAAACACCAGTGGGGCAACCCGTGCCGGTTCGATCCCGGCTCTGGGTACAGATAAACCTCTTGATTATTTGATAGTCAAGAGGTTTTGTTTTTTATAGGTAGTAAAATGATAGTAAAAATTGATGTGTTTTCTTGTCGGAGTATTCTATAAATAGAATTCCTTCAATTTTTATTATACTCTTAATATTTTTAGAGTAAACCTGTAAATGTGTAAGCTTTAATATTTAAAGTGTTGTATATAAATGTGTTGATGGTTTACGCAAGGGTTTACAAGTATTACTTTTATATGATATCTATTAAAAATTTAATTCTTGTATAAAAGAATCAATAGAGCCTCAGCTATTAATTTTTTAAACGAATATTATCTGAGAAATATTTTGATAGATGTAAAATGATAATACACTCGGTTTCTTCTTTGTAATAATCACTACGAAACCTTTCAACTATCCAACATTCATCCTCTCCAATTTCTTCTAAGAATTTTACCTAGTCTTTATCGTTGATAAAATCATCCCACTTGCAGTGGAATATTTCACCATGAGAGGGAATATGACCAGTGTTTTCAATTGAAAATTCTTTTAAACTTAAATTTCCAAATATTACTTTTAAGGTAGTTTTCATGTGATTTATTTTAACTCATATTATTGGACTTATTTCGTCTCCGGATTTTGGTTTATGAATTACAAAATTAGATATTTTAAATCAAATATTTAAATAGTCTCACCAAACCCCGGTTATATGAGTCTATCAAATATTATTATCATCGAAACACCTTTATGTCTCATTAATTAGTATCTTTAAAGTGTTTCACGTTTTATCGTTAATTTGAACGAATATGAAAATAGGGTATGCAAGGGTATCAACTAGGGACCAAAATTTAGAAATGCAAACCGAAGCTCTGGGAAAAGCCGGTTGCGAAAAAATATTTAAAGAGACTAAAAGTGCAGTTAAGGAACGTCCGGAACTTGAAAGTATGTTAGCTCACCTCCGTGAAGGAGATGTTGTAGTAGTTTGGAAACTGGATCGACTCGGAAGATCCTTAAAACATTTAATCGACCTGGTTTCAGGTTTCCGCGAAAAAGGAATTGAGTTTATTAGTCTTAATGATAGTATTGATACCACAACAGCCCAAGGACGTTTGACCTTTAATATTTTTGCCAGCTTTGCCGAGTTCGAACGTGAGATTATCCGGGAAAGAACTTTGGCAGGTTTACAGGCCGCGCGCGAAAGAGGGCGTATTGGAGGTAGGAAAAAGGGATTGTCCAAAGAAGCTCAAAGTACTGCATATGCTTGTTATCAATTATGGAAGGATCATTCAAGGTCTGTTTCTGAAATTCTGAAAATTGTTAATGTTAGTAAGGCTACCTTTTACAGATATATTGCTTGGGTGAAGGAGCAAAATCAAAAAATTAAAAAAGAGAATAAAGCAAAAAAATAGTTATTGTATACTCCGAATATAAGGTATGCAAGGCTACTTCTTAAAGAAATATTAAATGATTGATAAAGAGCAAAATGAAAGTAAGAAAACTCACCAATAATAAAATTCATTTACTTGGATATGCTTGTTTTAAACAATACTGAACATAGGGATATTGAAATAGACTAAGAGTGATCTAAGGAAGAAGTGGAAAGTTTAAAACAGTTGTTAATACAAAGTAAGATAATATTATGAACACCCCCAATAGATTAATTGCAATCGGAGATATTCATGGATGTTATGATGAATTAAAGATACTAATTGAAGATGAAATCAATATTCAGAAATCAGATAGAATTGTATTTCTTGGGGATTATATTGACCGAGGATCTGATAGTAAAGAAGTAGTAAATTACATAATTGACCTTATAGATAAAGGTTTTGATATAATTACTTTAATTGGCAATCACGAAAAAATGTTGATTGATGCCTATGAGGAAGAATGCAAGAATTCTATCTGGTTGTTAAATGGAGGAAAAGAGACGTTAGATAGTTTTGGAATTAATGTAGTATCTGAACTTCCTGACAAGTATCGAAAATTCTTTAATGAGCTTGAATATTACTATTGTTATAATGATTTCATCTTTGTTCATGCAGGGTTTAATGACAGGATTATAAATCCATTTGAAGACGTAAATGAAATGATATGGTCCAGGACTAAATATTACAGGAATCCTATATTGGTCAATAGGACAATAATTCACGGACATACCCCAATTACTTTAGATCTGTGTAAGAATATTATAGGCAAAAAAAGCAAAGTTCTTAATCTAGATACAGGTTGTGTTTATCAGGATAAAGCTAGCTATGGATATTTAACTGCACTAGATATTTTCTCCAATACTATATATTCAATTTAAATAATTTCATATATTTACAATTCGCGATTCGCGAATCGCGAATTGTAAATTGTTTTAGGTATGAAAAAACACAATGGCATGCGTCCCCAAGATATTGTTGTATTGCTTAAAATATTGGCAATTAACAATGATGAATGGAGAAATTCTGATTTAGCATATAAACTGAATATAAGTGCATCAGAAATAACAGAGGTTCTAAACAGGTGCAAAATTGCAGGATTAATAGACTCAAAAAAAAGGAAGGTACACAAGAACTCTTTTCTGGAGTTCTTAATGTATGGACTCAGATACGTGTTTCCAACTCAACCTGGAGCAATGGTAAAAGGTGTTCCTACGGCACATTCAGCTAAACCTATTTGCGAACATATAACTGCGAGTTCTGATATTTATGTATGGCCATATGCAAAAGGTACAACTAGAGGTCAAGCTATTGACCCTTTATACAAAACTTTACCTGAAGCTATCAAAGACGATACTGCTTTTTATGAACTACTTGTTATCATAGATACTTTGCGTGTTGGACGAGCAAGAGAAAAAAGTATAGCTATTAAAGAACTCAAAAAAAGATTTGAAAATGCCTAGTACTAACATCAAAATGCTGCAAACTGTAGCTAATGGCTTAGGAGATCTCAAAAAAGATATGGTTTTTGTTGGTGGGGCTGTTGCTGAATTATACGCAGACGATCCTGCAGCTTCTGATATTAGACCAACAATTGATGTAGACTGTGTTATAGAATTAAGTTCTCGAACAGAACATGCACGGCTAGAAGAGAACTTAAGAGCAATTGGTTTTACTAATGATACTTCAGAAGGTGCGCCAATATGCCGATGGGTATTCCTAGGTATTTTAGTAGATGTAATGCCTGCTGAAGATGATATTCTTGGTTTCAGTAATAGATGGTACACAGAGGGAATAGAGAATAAAATTTTAAAAACACTTCCTGATGGAACAAAAATTTATGTGTTTCCACCAGAGTACTATTTAGCTGCAAAATTTGAAGCTCATAGAGGAAGAGGTGGTAACGATTTGCGACAAAGTCATGATTTTGAAGACATCATTTACATTTTAGATAATTGTGTAGAAATTCTTGATAGTATCAAGGATACAAATGATACCGTAAAACAGTATTTAAAAGAACAATGCAGTAATCTATTTAAGAATGATGGATTAACAGAAGGTGTTGAAAGTGCTTTGCCTTATGGTTCCGTGGAAGAAGCAACAGAAATAATAATTGAATTAATTCAGAGTATTGCAGATATCGAATAATGGATAAAAATAAAGGAACAGATACCCCAAGGGTTAACCAAATAGAAAGTACGCTGAGAATGTTAATAAAACGTAGTTCTAGTAAACACATAGTAAATTATACTTATAGGATGTGAAAAATAACTTATCACAGGCAATTGAAGCATACAAAAAACAGGCAGATATGACCAATACCCTTGAGTGTCGTTGGATATCTATGTTTCTTCAATTAGTAGATTTTAAAAATATAAATGGTCATGCTGATGTTCCAGCTAGATATCCCCTAAATAAAAGTTTAGGTTATTGGATTCGTAGGCAGAGATTAGTTTATACACAAGGTACAATGGATTTGAAAAGAGAGGAACTTCTTCGTATAGTGGGTTTTAACTTTCGACTATTGGATGTTCTCGATTGGGATAACATGTACAGTAAGCTGCTTAATTTTAAAGAACAACATGGACATGCTCATATAACAGAAACCAATTGTGATACACAACTATACAACTGGCTTAAATATCAACGTGTCCTTTATTGGCAAGGTAAATTAGATTATTCTAAAATAGAAAAGCTAAAGAACACAGGAGTTGATATGCGGCACCAAACATTAAATCATTGGGAAAACATGTATGAACGATTGGTGCAGTTTAAAGAAAAACATGGACATTTAAACGTGACTCCTTTTTTCGGTGCAGAAAAGGAACTTATCAATTTTGTAAAGGTTATCAGACGTACGCAAGAAACGAAATCTCAGAATCGAAAAGAGAAACTTAATACTTTAGGTTTCGTCTGGAGCCCTCAAAATACTGTTGTAACAGAAATAAACAAATTTAAAGGAAACGAGCAGTGGCTTAAGCGCTACCAAGAATTAAAAAGATATAAAGAACAATATGGAACTTGCTACATATGCACGACTAGCAAAACACATAAATCACTGTCCGGATGGATATCTGTCCAACGAAATAAAGTTTCAAAACTATCGAAATTCAGGATATCCCTACTACGAGAAATAGAATTCTTTAAGGACAATAAAGTAAAAGAATACGATAAATAGATTCAAATACCCCAGGGTAATAATCAAACAAAAGACGTAAATGTATAAATATATGACCTTTGACTTATATAAGTTAAATAATGATTTGGCCTGGCTTTTAGGTTTTATTTTCGCTGATGCCACTATTAGTAAAATTAACGGTGAAAAGGTAATTCGTATATTTAATATTGATCAAACTCTTTTAGAGGAAATTAAATCTCATTTTGCAATACCTTATAAAGTAGGAAAACAAGTAAATACAACTACTACTGTGTATTTTTTAAGGTTTGCCAAACCTGAATTTATTGATAGTGTTGAATCATATGGATTTCAAAAAGATAGAACAGAAATTACTATCCCTAATATGACTGCCATTCATACAAGAAGGTTTGTTCAAGGTTTCCTTAGAGGTAAAGCAAGTATTTTTGAAGAAAAAGAAAGTCGTAATTATGGTATTAAAATAATATACCGCAGCCATTCTTTTATTACAGAAATTGCAAAATATATTGCTAGAGTTTGCAATGTAAAGGTGGCTAATCCTCATTGTCGACTTATCAAAAATAAAACAAGTTGTGAAATAAAATACGTTGGCAAAGAATGCGATAAAGTTCGAAAATTTATAGAAAATGGTTTATTTTAGTATATTAAAACCAATATGCAAATTAGATTTATTATACGAACTAAGGTCTAATTGGCTATAACATTGATTGCATGGGAAGTTTGGAGCCTCATAGCATCAAAGTATTAAACCTCTATATTTTTTATTAAATGTAAACATGCTTAAAATTAGAAATACCTGCCAAATAACCTATATTTATTATAGGCTTAGTGCATTATTCACCATTGAAATCATCTTGGTCAATTGTTAGAATATATTTTGCATGTGATTTTGATTTTTCTTGGTACTCCCAATTATCATTACTAAGATAATCATTCAATCCTTCTATGGCACCCTGATTAATCTCAAGCCCTTCGAAATATACATCTGGATTTAAACCATAATTTTTAATATGATTTCCAAAAGTGATGAATGTGCCAAGCTTTGTCTCCTCCCCACTTTCAATTGTCAATGTCGAATCATTTGTATCTTGGCTTTGAAAATTTATCACAATTGATTCACCACTTTCGTTTTTTATGCAATAATCATAATATAAATCATAATCACAACTCACTAATGCAAAGGATAGAAATAGAAGTTTCAAAACATTTCTTATGTCTACGCATTTAAAAAATAGCTTTAATCTAATCATTATGTAATTCATACTTTTATGATTTAAGATTAATATTCCTGTCTTACAAAAGTTTAATAAGCAAATCACAGACAATTTTTTCGCACATAATTGACTTGTTTAAAATTAGACAATATTTTTTCAATCCAACAATTATGACAATATGCAATTCTCTCAAGCATTAAGCCTTGTTAATAAACGGTAATAAACGTAGGTCATTTATGGTTTTTAGAATGGTAAATCTTCTTTATTTAAAGAATCTATTTCAATGATATTTTGCTCATTTAAATGACTATTAGAATCTTTTTCACAACTCATTAACTCATAGTCTCCATTTAAATAAAAATCCAAGTCAGTCGCATTTTGTTTGTAAAATTCATCCTCTCGGATGCCATCAGTTACATAGATTCTTCGAATTTTCATTTTTCCATCAACAAAGTAGGATTCCTTTATAAATTCACGTCCCTTTTTATCTATATGAGTCTTTTTTTTCTTTTTCACTTATCCTGAGTCCTAAAATTTGTTGTATTATGGTTTCTTTGCATGCGGAACGTTTGCTGGATGAAGCGTGCGGAGATTTTACAATCCAAACCTTCCAAACCACTCCAGAGCCAAAGCTTTTATTTGTTTTTATTTTTTCAAATTTAAAGCCAAATTAAAGATTTGGCGGTGTTCAAACACTCAACTTAACCTACTGAATCCGCATGCTTTATTCCAGATTGTGTGTGCCCTGCATGAGCAGCAGTGCACCCACACCCGAAGTTCTTGAAAAAGTTTAAAAATACAAATCTTTTCCAATAAACATAGGGTGTGGGGAAATTTTATCCATAGGGTGCAAGTCCCGAGTGGGCGGGAGTAACGTCTCGAACCATTAGCAAGTGACAAGCTGGTTACCGGTGACGGTAGCAGTGAAGGAAGTCAAACGGCAAATTCCGGTACTGACGGACAGAAACCTGATATGAGGCTATTCGGTTGGATAAGGTACCACATCATGCTAACGTCCAAAACACTCAACGGAGTGCATAACCAAAATAGTAGATCAGGCAGGCATTGGAAGAAGGATAAAGCTCTTACCAGGGGAGAGCTCTGTAATCACGTGTTGATAGATCAGAGCAGTCAGCAGACGCCATAGTAGCTTAAGAATACGAGCCGGCTTTACGAATATCACGCTAAAGCAGGAGGACTCACAGATAAGTGAAGGGCTGAACTTTACATCGCTACTCATCTTTGACGGAGGTAAAAGGATTTTGAGCCTTTCCAGCCCCAAAGAGTCGTAGCAGGGAATGGAAATAAGTATTATGAAGAAAAGAAAAAGAGACACATCGAATTTAATTGAACGAGTATTACATCCTGCAAACCTAACACAGGCTTGCATTGAAGTAGTACGAAATAAAGGTGCAGGAGGTGTAGATGGAATGAAAGTCACAGAACTTAAAGACCATTTGGATAAACACCGAAATGAATTGGTTGAGAACATCATGAATTACAAATATTTACCACAACCGATACGTGGAAAGGAAATACCCAAAGCAGGAGGTAAAACCAGACTCTTAGGTATTCCTACCGCTATTGACCGTATGCTGCAACAGGCAGTATCCAGAGTGGTAATGATGCATTATGAAGCATATTTTTCAACCTATAGTTACGGTTTTCGTCCTGCACGTAATACGCAACAAGCAGTAGGTAAAGCCCTTTCTTATATTAATTCGGACTATCAGCATATTGTTGAAATTGACCTGAAAGATTTCTTTGACAGGGTTGACCATACCTTGCTGTTGCAATTGCTGTATCGTAAAATTAAATGCAAACATACTATGTGTTTGATACGTCGATGGCTTAGAGCACCACTTTTAAAGGATGGTAAATTACATAAGCGACGTAAAGGAGTACCACAAGGAAGCCCCATTAGTCCGTTGCTATCAAATATTGTTCTTCATGAATTGGATTTGAAAATGGAACAATTAGACTTACGCTTTGTACGCTATGCCGACGATTTCAGTATCTACTGTAAAACAAAAGCAGAAGCAAGAAAAGCTGGTAACACTATTTATGTATTTCTAAGGGATAAACTTAAACTCCCTATCAACAGGGATAAAAGTGGTATCCGCCGTCCGGTTAACTTTCAAATCCTTGGATTTGCTTTTGTTCCCATTTATAAAAAGGGAATTAAAGGCAAATACCAATTGATAGTTGCTGAAAAGAGATGGAAGAGCTTTAAGGCAAAGCTTAAAGAAGTAACTCGCAAAACTACTTGATGAACGCATTCAAAAGTTATTAGAAATTCAACGAGGTTGGATTAACTACTTTAAACATGCAAATATCATTACGAAACTGGAGAAGCTTGATGGTTGGCTTCGTAATCGACTCAGATATTGTATCTGGCATCATTGGAAAAAGCCTGAACGTAAAAGAAAGAATCTAATTCGTTTGGGTGTCGACCTTGATCATGCTTTCGCATGGAGTCGAAGTCGTATGGGAGGTTGGGCTATTGCTCAGAGTCCTATTTTAGGAACCACTATCACGATTGAACGATTAGAAAAACGTGGGTACATCAGCTTATCCTCCATGTATAACCAAATGACCAGTAAACTTTTTCATAAAACCAACAGTCTTTTCCCCATGATGTAGAGAACCGCCGTATACGAGACCCGTACGTACGGTGGTGTCGTTAATTTGTTGTTTACAATAATTAGTAAATAAACTAAAAAATAAATACACGAACTTTGGTTAAAAGCTCCATCTGCTGCGTTAACTTTTCGAGTGGTGTTAGAAAGAATCTAACTCTCATATTAAGGATAGCGGATATATTGAGTAAAAGCCAGAGAGTATTTAGGGCAGAACCCATGATTACGATGTTAGCCACTCAATACGGAGTATAAAATTAGTTGTTATGCAAGTGTATGGAATTGATTTATCAATGGAAAAGTTTGATGTGAACTTTATTAATCAGACAGGAAAAGAAAAGAAAAAGCAAGTAAAAAATCAGCTAGGTTCTATATCTACGTTTCTTGAGGAATTACCTAAAGATGCTATTCTATGTGCAGAATATACCGGGACTTATGCAGATTTGTTAGTTTACTTATGTAACCAATTCAACATAAAAGTAGCGATGGTTCCCGGATATACAATAAAACATAGCATAGGTATGGCTAAAGGAAAGTCTGATGATATTGATGCTGGACGTATAAGAGAATATGGTGAACGTTTCTTTGATAGATTAGAGTTTAAGCAATACGATTCAGAGGTTATGTCTGAATTGAAAAGCCTATACACATTGCGTACTCAGTTGGTAAAAGCAAGAAAAGTATTAAAAACAGGAGAGCATGGACGGTCATATGTTCCAATACAGAATATAAATGTTCATAATCATGTAGAGGCTATCATATGCAAATTGAATCATGAGATCGAAGAAGTAGAAAGCGAAATAAAAGCTGTAATTAAGGCGAATGACGAATTGTCTGAGAATTATGAACTAGCAGTAAGTGTTAAAGGAATTGGTCCTGTAATAGCTACAGATTTGATAATTAAGACGGGTAACTTTGAAATAATTGATACAGCAAGAAAGGCTTCATCTTATGCAGGAATTTGTCCTTTTCCTAATGCATCAGGGAAATTGGTTGGAAAGTCAAAAATAAGTTCATTTGGAGATCGAAAATTAAAAGCATTGTTATACATGGGTGCTAAGTCTGCAGTAAAGTATAATAAGGAGTATCGCTTTTATTATGAGAAGAAAAAATTAGAAGGGAAACCTCATTTCTTAATCATGAATAATATATCAAACAAAATTTTGCGAACAATTTTTAGTGTAATAAAAAATAAAACACCATACGATCCAAATTATATATGTCTTGATCCTAGGGAGAAAAATGTTAATAACTCCACTGAAAAAGTGGCTTAGAAATTTGCAATTTATTAGAGTATATGAGAGGTCCTCCGGTAGGCTTTTAGCCTATCGGCGATCTACTCAATTGGGGCGTCGTTGTTTTTAATTTAGTCTGTTTTGATGGTCTATGAATTCTACCAATTCGTCTTCGTTATTCCAATTAGTCTTAATTTCTCCAATATTCTCAATTGCAAATCCAGTCAAGATACTTTCACTTATTTCCTCAACTTTACTTTTGTCAGCAAAATAGTTAATTATAGTCTGTGGTGTCCTTACTAAGCCCCAAGGAATTCCCCACCAACCAAGTATGATTGTTGAAATCAATGCGCTCTTTTTTTTCTTGTCTGCACATTCTTGACATGTGATTATTGGTGTCTTTTTGTAATTTGTAAAAACAACAAAGCTTTTAACACTTCGAATTAATGAACCCATTAGCGGTTTATCTTTTTGTCCACACATTGGACATTTTAGTCCCACAACTTTATTCTTTAATTCTAGAACCTCCGATTCTGTAAGTGCTTTGGTTTGGGCTTCTATTCCTTTCTCAAGATTTGAATCCAGTCCACGTTTTTTAATTTCAGCCATCAATATTGGAATGACTTCAGGTTCTAAACTTCCAGCTTCATTTTTCGCTAAATGCTCCAGCTTGTAATCTTCAAAGTTTGCGTAATTTTCTTTAATCTGTTCTAGGTCTAGTCCCATATTATTTCTTTTATTTTTTTATCAGTTATGCTAGGCTCAATGCGCCCCAACGGTGGCTACATGAACTGGGGTGCATTTCGAAGTATATCACTGTCAAACTATACACAAGTAAAGACGGGAGCATAGCCTTCAAAAGTTATACACCTGCACCCTTGTTTATTGTAGCGTGTTACAAAACGTTATTTTTCTAACGAATAATTTGGATACCACTTAAAAAACTCAAAAGCTTCATAATATGGCAACAACCACTCAGGTCTCCAATCCATAAAGTGTCCAAAGTCATGTTCGTTCACATCTATTGAACTGAAAAACCAATAATCATTTTCATTAAACCTATGGATAGGTGTTCTTTTAGTAGTATATGCAATATGATGGTAAGTTGGTTTAAGTTTATATTGAAGAAACAATTTCTCGAATTCTATTTCAACATCATTAGCATTTGTGTCTCTTGAGATATAAACATCATAAAAACGCATTTTTGAAATTTCTTTTATTGCATAATAATCTGAACTGTCTTTTACGAAATTTGATAATTCAGACCATATCCTTCTTCTCGTACCTATACCTAATTTATATACTGAGGAAATTGTATCATAATTTGCTAATATAAAATCCTTAAAACGATTTAATGCTCCTGATTCGTATAAGGGGTCATATTTATGATATATTAATTCAGATTTTCTTTGTGCATATATCTTATCAAACTTTGTTTTTTTGTATTGGGCATATGCACAGAAGACAACTATTCCCATTAATAATATAGTTGCTACTAATTTTAATATTTTTTTAATTGTCATCTTTCAATATTGTTAAGTTTCCTTTATGCAATGTTCCTTTAAATTTGTATTTCAAAGGAATATAAGTTATAAAAGGTTTATACCCACGAAGGTGTTGCAACATATACCAGCAAATAAATTCTTCTTGGTGTCTTATATACTTCTCATCTTTTAATATATCTGAAGAATCTAATCCAAAGTGGTCAAAAATCTCTAATAAGAATTCACCTTCGTATTGGTTATTGATAAGTTTAAAATCAGTTAGCTCTATATTATAAGCCTGCGTACCATCAACTGAAATTCCTAACCCATTAAAACGGTTATCATAAATAAGAGCTTTAAGATTTTGTAAGCCAATTATTCCAAGAACTGCTGGATTCCCACCATCCTCAGGGTTATAATCGTTTTTAATAAACTGATGAACAATATCTTTAACCTTTAATTGATTTAAACTGTGTGCATTTTTATTAATATCCCTTTCCAATAAGGGGCTAAAACCTTCAATAAAGCTTTTTGTTCTCTCGTGGTTTGCAATAGCATTGGTCAGTCGTTTATCCTCGTATCGATTAGATGTACTTGCATTACTTTTAAAGAAATCAATCATTTTAAGTAGATTATCATCTAAGTCTCCAAGTGCCCAATCATCTAAATCATTACGCATTATGTCAAACAATTCACTGTCTGAATAATTATTGTACTCCTCAATATACTCAAGGGCATCGTTTACGATTTCATTTTTCTTATTTAAATAATCAGCGACTTCATTAGGATTTTCGTCATCATATTCAATACCCAAATCATCATATCCATTTTCTAGTTTTTGCTTTAGTAATGCTTTTTGAGCAGGATAGCTTATATTTAAGTTTTTAATGTCTTCACGTGTATAATCTATACCATTGGTACCTTTACATACACCAGCCCTTCTTACAGAACGTGCGATAACAAATGGAAAAGAAACAACAGGCACCTCTACACACACGTCCTTACTTGCACCTTGACACCAAGCATACATTCTTATGTTTTCTGCTTTTTCAGGTGTGTATTTAAAACATATAACTCCATCCTTTTCATAAGCGTCAGATTGTTTAAGTTGTTTTAATTTCCCATCGTTGTTGAGTTCTACACTCCAGTGTGTATTTGTCAATTTATCGTTATCACCATTGTTATATTCCGTTGCTTTATAAATGTAGGTATTACCCATTATTAGTTCTTCAACTTTTTTACTTCCATCCTCAGAAAATGGTCCTTCAAGTTTTTTTACTAGTAATTCTATTGCATTTTCATTATTCTCAACATTGTTTCGTTGTTGAACCTGTCCATTATTATTTTGTTGACTTAAATCCGTAACCTTCCAAGATTGTTCCATAATTGGCTCACCGTTCTCAACAACAATAGCTGGTGAAAGAACAAGCCGTGTTATCATAGGATTGGTGTCTATTGCATTGAAATAACAATCGTAACCAACGCACAAAGTATCGTATAACTGAATGGTACGAGGACGTTCCATTTCTGAAGGATGGGATAAAACAATTTTTACAGGTTTCATTATCGCCTTACTTGCTGCCCACGCAAAAAGATTTGTTTCTGATGTTGTTTCTATTTCAATAACATACGGATTGGTAATAACGTTAGTGTATGCCATACCATTTTTGGTAACATTCTGGTATCTGCCACTTTCATAACGTAGAATATTGTATGACTCATCGTCTACAATTAGTTTACCTTTTATAAACATTGTAAATTGGTTTTGTTTGGTTATTAATTAGTTTCTTGTCTGTTATCTTTTGTAAAGATGGTAAAATTTCTTTCTATATTAATAGAACTTGTTATTTATTATTGATATTGCATTTACGTCATGCTCATCTAATGTTTTGTAACGTTCAGAATAAAGTGTCGTGGGCTAATTTGAAAAGCAATTCTCCCAAAACACCACTGAGCTGAAATTTATATTTTAGTTTTTACTTATTGCTTTTTAAACTTAAATGGAAATTTTGGCGGTGCTCCAACACCCTAAAAACCTCCAAAGCTATAGCGACCAGCCCATGCAATTTATTTATTGTTGGCATGCGTTTTTTATTTTCTCAAATCCTTAACAAATTTGCCTTTATCATAAATTGAGAAATTATCTTTTATTTCATTTTCTGTTATTTTCACATTCATTAGATCCGTCTTATTTCTAACACTTTGAGGAATGAAAACATGATATCGCGGGTCTTTAACGCTATAAATTACAATATATTTCCCATTGGGATAATTAATAATAGGATAACCAAATGGATATTTCGTACTTGGTTCTCCTTCTCCAGCGACATAATAACTTCCTTTATAAATCTTAGTTCCAACTTTATATAAATATCCTATACTCCATCCTACACTATTTCGTGGATATGAAATATCTTTTGTTATGGCAATAGTTCTATTGTATTCATGAAAGTAGTCACTATACAATACTTTTTTCCCATAAAAATCGTAACTCAAATAGGCAATTGTAATAAGAATAATGGATATAATTGAAATTCTAATTTCTATCCTTTTTCTTCGAGTTTCTTTTAAATCCTTTTTCCTATTGTCTGCTAGTATTGAATCTTTGCATTCTTCTTGGTTATTATTTTTAGTCGTAAAATTTGTACAAGTATTTATAAAAGCTGGTTTATCGCCTGTCAGTTTACATACTTTTCCTAATTTACTATCAAAGCTCGAATGAATACAAATATTACAAAACTGATATCTCCGTGAATCCTCTTTTTTATTCATTAATTTAATCTTTCATAAAGCATAAAATTCAGCTTTACACATCACTTGGAAATGAATGCCAACGGTTTGCCGGTATGAAATGTTGCGCATTTCGAAGCTCTTTCGTATCAAGCCGTTGCTGCCGTTGATTAAATGTTATGTTGTTCAAATATACCACTATCCGCGCAATGTTTTATGACCGGCTGTTGAACGAAACCTGCGGTAGCTATTAAAACATAAGCTTCGTAACTTTAATAGATTAAGCATAAATATTATAGTTATGAAAAAAAAGAATTAACGCTAATCGATCAGGCACGTTCAACAGTACCCGAATTTAATGAACTATTTCTTAAACTAAAAAGAAATATAGAAATATCCGGTAAAAGCAAAAGTACTTTAACCAATTATGCCCGTTGCTTGTCAACCATGGCATTACATTTTAATTGTTCTCCCACAGAACTGGATCAGGAACAAGTGCTGGATTATCTGCAATATCTTAAATCACAAAGCAAGACTCCATCTTCAAGTTACTTTAAGCATACTGTATATGGACTTCGTTTTGCATATCGGGTGCTTGGAATTAAACAACAATCTATTTTCTTACCCAAACTTAAATTTCCCAAAAAATTACCTGTTGTATTAAGTCAAAATGAACTTAAAGTATTATTAAACGCTCCTAATCTATTAAAACACAAATTAGTCATTGCATTATTGTATGGCTGTGGACTACGAAGGTTCGAACTGCTTAACATAAAACTTCCCGACATTGACTTTGATCGCCAAATGCTTCACATACGCGAAGGTAAAGGCAAAAAAGACAGGTACGTCCCTTTAGGCAATATGTTGTGTCGTGGACTTAAAGAGTACATTGAAATCGAACATCCCTTTAAATGGCTATTTAATGGTAAATCCGATACCGGACAACTTCAACAGTTCTCAAATACCGGTGTTCAATGGATCATCAGACAAGCTCTTCTGAAAACCTCTATTAAAAAACGGGTTACTTCACATGTACTCCGCCACACCTATGCTACTCATTTACTGGAAATGGGTACTGACATTATCACCCTGAAAGAGCTTCTTGGACATACAGACATCAGAACTACCATGGTATACTTACATGTTGCCAGGCTGGATAAGCACAGGGCTTTTTGTCCTTTGGATAAACTATACCCTCCAAAACAAAAGTCATGAAGCCCCGGTTTGAAGTGGCTCAAGTTCTCGGATGTGAACACCACAGACTTCACCATATAGTTTCTAATACATGGAAACTACGGACTCTTTATGCTATAGAAGCCTGCAGAACCAATTTGATGGGAGGACATGTAGACCAATGTAATAATCCCCAATGTGGTAAAATACATATTAGTTACAACAGTTGTCGAAACAGACACTGTCCTAAATGTCAAGGTCACAAAAAGGAAATGTGGATACGTCAACGCGAAAAAGAGCTCTTAAACACTACTTATTTCCATGTGGTATTTACATTACCTTCTCAGCTCAATAAAATTGCTGTTTTTATTCCTGAAATACTATATAATTTATTATTTAAAGCCGCATGGGAAACCATAGCTGCTTTTGCTGCCAATCCCAAGTTCTTAGGTGCTAAAACAGGTATGATAGCTATTTTGCATACCTGGGGACAAAACCTTTGGTTACATCCTCACCTGCATTGCATTGTTCCAGGAGGTGGAATTACTGCTGGCGACAAATGGAAAAATGTTAAAGGAAAAGGTAAATTCCTATTCCCCGTTAAAGCTATGTCTACAGTGTTTAGAGCAAAGTTTGTAAATGAACTCAGACAGGAAATACCCAAACTAAATCAGTTGTATAAAAAGCTATTTGATCAACGATGGACAGTATATTGCAAACGCCCTTTTTATGGTCCTTCTCAAGTTATCGAATACCTGGGGAGATACACTCACAAAATAGCCATATCAAACCATCGCATCCTGAATATTGAAAATGGTAAAGTAACATTTACGGCTAAAGATTATAGAAAAGGTTGCAAAAAACACGATATAATTTTAAGCAATTCAGAATTTATCAGACGTTTTGGTTTACACATTTTACCCAAAGGTTTTGTTCGAATCAGGCATTACGGCATATTATCTTCTGCTATTAAACTTAAAGTTCATGAACTAGCTAAACAACAATTGGGAGAAATTGTAATAACTCAACATGAACCTCTTAAACACAAAAAATGTCCCTATTGCAAAATTGGTGATCTGGTTATTATTGCTCGCTTTGATATTAGAGGGCCTCCTAAAATAATAATCCCTATTGGAGCCAATTACATGATAGAATTAAAATAACATCTAATGGTGAATGGCTTTGCTTTATCCTATTTTAAAATTTAGTAATGTGAAGTCTCTATGAAATGACTCAATACATTTAGGCAAGCCTTATATTAAGATAAAAAACAAATCTATTCCTGAATTATACACTCTTTGAAACTTTAACAATACCTTCTTAAAATATATCAATCCCCATAATACAGATCGCTTTGGCCGGTTTTCGTCAACACTGCATCCAGCATCTGTTTTACAAACAGGCAGGACGCTTAGTTATTGGCAACAGTAATTTAGTAGTCATATTTTCTCTCTCCAAAATTTAGATATTCAGCTTTATACTTATTGTCAACAAAGCTTAATAATACATTAAAATCATTCACCCCTTCTTGCCATCTCCTGTGAATTTTAAGTCTTATCCCAGTGCTGTCCACGATAATTGATTCAATTTTGTCATAACATCCATCATCACTTCGGATTTCAAAAAATCGATACTCATTATCCCAACTCGCTTGTTTTGAATATTCATTTTGAATCAGGTCTACAAGGCCGAAATACTTGTTTTTCGTGTCTTTAATCAGAATTGGTTGGTCAACGGGACAGCCCATAAGATCACCTTCATAATCAACTCCCATTCCTAAGAAGTCCGTTGTTAGAATTTCAATATGATTACTGTCAATTGTAAAACTTGTGTCTTGTTTTGAATTTTGAATTTCAAAAACTTGTCTGCCGTTAACAATCCCTTTAATATTTTCTGTCTCAATCTTTACATACCAAAAAGATTTACAAATATCTTCGGAATTATTGAATAAACTGTCAGAAACACCCTTGATTTTAACAATCTTTCCTGTCAGATTCGAAATGTCTTCAATAGTCTTTAAATTTTTATCAAGTAGTTCAATTTTTTCTCCAATCAATACCGCTTGCCCAACAGTTTCTTTAAAAATCAATTCATCAGCATTTTTGTCAATAGTCTCGGTATATGGCAAAGAGTCAATTGTAGACTCTTCTTGAATACTCTGTTCTTTATTTTCCTTTTTCTGAGGATTTGAACAAGCATAAAAGCTAATAATGATTATTGGTATTAAAAATCTTTTCATTGTTTCTCGTTTGTTGCAGTGTCTTTTTTTTATTGTTGCCAACTTATTTATAAACGCTCCATTCTTTTTAATACCTATATCTATTTATATATCAATACATAACAAAAATAATCCATTTATAAGCGCTTAATATATTTTAAGCGCTTAAAAGCGTTTATCTTCTTTTACAGAACGTTATTAATAACTTACTAAAATAGGTATTCCAGTTATATAGTCAAATATCTAATGTGCAATTTATTCAAGAGATCTTTTTATTAGGTAAATATAGTCTCACAAAAGGAGGGTTTTATCGGATATATGTCACAGGTAGAAGTTAATAGGTAATTAAATCATTTTCTTAGATCATTGAATAATATGCATATATTTCCATTGTAATAATATAACCCACCTAATTAATTTTTAGTGTTGTTCTTTTAACAAAAGAAATTTACCATCTCATTTTTTCAAGGCTTATAAATTTAGTGTTATGCTGTTATATGCGTAAACTTAATTTAACTTCGGCTATGCGAACAGATAAATCTTTTGATTAATTGATAATTAAAAGGTTTTTTAAGGTAGTAGGAGTTTCTTTAGACCTTTCTCTTTTCATCTGATTTTTGTATATTCTATACTTAACCTAATGGTCTTTCGGTATGGATATGCCCAATACAAATCCCAAAGCTTCAAAAGAAAGCCGGTTATTACTTATTGCAATTGTTTTAGCAATAGTGATGGGTTTTATCATTGGTGGCTTTTTCCCTTCAGTCGGTATTAAATTGCAAATATTTGGTGATGTATTTCTGAATATTCTGATGTTATTGGTGGTTCCCATCGTGGTTTTGTCTATGATTGTTGGTGTTTCTCGCATACAAAATCTAAGTCAGTTAGGGACCTTAGGAAGTAAAACCTTAGTCTATTATATCATTACTACAGCTATTGCAGCAAGCATAGGAATCATTCTTGTTAACCTGATTCAACCAGGAGTTAATCAGGGTGTTGAACTTGGAGTGTTTACCGATAATTCAGAAACTATTTATGTTAATACGTCGTCTGCATTAAAAGAACTTTTAATAGGGGATAAAGAAATTGAGAGGCAAGGCCTGATTGGATACAATCTTATTTTAGCCATGGAGAAAATGGACATTCTACCTCTCATTTTGTTTTCTATTTGGTTTGGAGCTGCACTTTCATCATTAGGTAAAAAAGCAAAACATAGCATTAATTTTTTTTCTGTGATGAATGATGCTATTCTTAAAATTGTTCATTGGACTATGTATTATGCTCCTGTAGGAATATTTGGATTGATTACTGCTCGAGTTGCACTTTCAGGAGGTTTTAAGGCTTTTATACCGGAATTAATGTCTTTGGCATTATATGTATTAACTGTTCTTTCCGGGCTTGCTTTGCATGGTTTTGTCTTCTTAAGTGTATTACTAATATTTATAGGTAAAAGGTCTTTAATACCCTATCTAAAAGGAGTCGCAACCGCTCTTCTTAATGCATTTTCAACTGCTTCCAGTACAGTTACTCTTCCTCTCACGCTTCAGGGTGTACATGAAGAAAATAAAGTTTCAGAGAAGGTCAGTAATTTTGTTTTGCCTTTGGGTGCTACAATCAATATGGATGGGACTGCATTATATGAGGCTGTTGCTGCTATATTTATAGCACAACTTTATGGTATTGAATTATCTTGGATACAACAATGTATCGTTATTATAACTGCAACTTTGGCTGCTATTGGTGCAGCAGGTATTCCTCAGGCTGGTTTAGTAACTATGGTTGTGGTTTTACGCGCTGTTAATTTACCAATAGAAGGAATAGGTATTCTGTTGAGTATTGATTGGCTTCTTGATCGATTCAGAACAAGCATCAATGTTTGGGGTGATAGTGTAGGAGCAGCAGTAGTAGAACAATGGGATTCGCATAGAAAGGTAGAGTAGTGAATGAAATTTGTTAAGCCTGCAATTTGTTCAAATTAAGTGAGAAATACTCTATTCATTAATTTGAAAAGGAATTAAAATATCGCTAAATAATATTTTATGCAAAGAATCTGTGGAGATATTACATGACTATAATCTCAGCAAATAATGAGGGTGTGCAGTTAAGATTTTTTATTCAAGTCAACGAATAGAGGAGGTGTCAGGAAGTGCTTATTTAAAATAATAAAAAACCTCAGAATTATAAGAAGTGAAATTGGGACTTAGAGGTTTGGATTTAGGTGCTATTTGAAAGACAGGAATGGTGGTATTGACATTGATTGATTATAATAAATTAATCTATTACCTTTGTTGGTTTTAAGACATGCGGGGTAATATGAATTTAAATATTTATACCACCTATTATTTATTTTCTTGAGCGTTCTGAAGAAAGATCACCCCGCTAGTCTTAACCTCTGGCAAACACAAATCTTTATAAGTTTTAGATATGAGATATAAAATCTCATATCTAAAATCTTTTATATATTACATTGTTAATTCAAATTTCTCTTCAGTAGCAGTAGCATCTTGAACAGCCATTAATTCGTTAAGAATCATTTCAAGAATTCTAATTGCTCCTGTATAACCAATTGTAGAGAAATATTGGTGTCCAATACGATCCATAATTGGGAAACCGAATCTTACGAAAGGAATATTCTCATCTCTTGCGATGTATTTTCCGTAAGTGTTACCGATTAATAAATCAACACCTTCTTGCTTAATCCACTGGTGTAATTGGAATGAATCCGCTTGAGCACCATTTTTGAATTTCACTTGATCAATCTTATCACCAAAGATAGCTTCCATACGCTTAGAGAATGATTTTCCTGGAGTACCAGAAATAACATAAGCAGGAACCATATCGATGTCTAATAAGAACTCACATAAAGGAATTAATTGATCAGGATCACCGAATAAAGCAACACGTTTTCCGTAGAAATACTGGTGCATATCAGTAATTAAATCCATTAAACGACCTCTTTCTCTCTCGATTTCAGCAGGAATAGATACTGCACCAGCTTGAGCAAGAGCAGAGATGAAACGGTCAGTTGCTTTAAGTCCAATAGGAAGGTTACATAATTCAAAAGGAACTTTGCATTGGTTATCTAGAGCAACAGCAGCAGCTTTAGAACCCCACTCACCTAGAGCAACAGTTTTCATACTATCTCCCATGCTTACTAACTCAGGAATAGTAGTACCACCTTTAGGATACATTTCAAATGAACCAGTCATAGGAGTATCAAGAACGTCTGAAGTATCAGGAACTAATACAGTTTTAATTCCCATTACGTTAGAAATTCTCTTTAATTCACGCATGTCAGCTGGTTCAACCCATCCTGAAAGAATGTTAACCTGGCGTTTAGCTTCATCAGTTTTTACAGCGAAATACTTAACGATAGCTTCAACCATATTACTAAATCCAGTAACGTGAGATCCAACGTATGATGGAGTAGCAGCTTGGATTACGTGCTTTCCTTCTGGAACTTTACCATCATCAGCAGCTTTTTTAACGATTTGATGAAGGTCATCACCAATTGTTTCAGATAAACAAGTAGAGTGAACAGCGATGATTTCAGGATCGTAAACACTAAAGATAGTAGTGATCGCTTGTAATAAGTTAGCTTGTCCACCGAATACTGAAGAACCTTCAGTAAAAGATGAAGTTGCAGCCATTACAGGCTCTTTATAATGTTTTGTTAATGCAGATCTGTGATAAGAACAACATCCTTGAGAACCGTGGCTATGAGGTAAACATCCGTGAATACCTAGAGATGCATACATAGCACCTACTGGCTGACAAGTTTTTGCAGCGTTAACTGTTAACGCTTTTCTTTCTATTTCTTTTTCTGTCGTATGTCGTAATAACATAATTAAATCCTCCTAATTTTTATGCGTTAATAGTCATGCTACCTACAATCTCTGGCTCAGCTTTCCATGGAGCGTCTACTAATTTCCAAACGTTAGTAGCTAACATACGTTCCATTTCTTTGTAGAAGTTAATTGCTCCTTCAAATCCAGCGTAAGGACCACCGTAATCGTAACTATGTAACTGCTTCAATGGTACACCACTTTTTTGAACTACATATTTCTCTTTAATACCAGCACAGAATAAATCAGGCTTATAGAACTCGATTAATTTTTCAGTTTCCCAGTGAGAAATATCATCAATAACAAGAGCGTTCTTTTCCATTTGAGGCATCATACCTTCGTATGCGCTAAACTCGTATCCGTTTTTCTCTAATTCAGCTTTTTTCTCAACAAGATCTTCTCTCCAAAGAGCTTCGTTTTCTGTTTTAGTAATAGTTAAATCTTCGATGTTACGAGTATCAGCATCAACTTTAATATTAGGAATTACGTGACGTCCTTCGTAGTCATCACGGTGAGCAAACTCATATCCTGCAGATAATACTTTGATACCTAATTCTTCGAAAAGATCTTGGTAGTGGTGAGCACGAGATCCACCAACGAACATCATAGCTGATTTACCTTCAACCTTAGGCTTAACTAATGTTCTAATAGCTTCAACTTTAGCTTCTTCACGAGCACAGATTTCGTCAACTTTCTTAGTTAATTCAGCATCACCGAAGAACTCAGCAATTTTCTTAAGAGTTTTAGTTGTAGAACCAGCTCCGATAAAGTTTCCTTTGATCCAAGGAATACCATATTTTAATTCCATCATCTCAGCGATGTAGTTGATAGAACGGTGACACATTACAACGTTTAAGTCAGCAGTATGTGCATATTCGAAACTATCATAAGAAGAGTTACCTGAGAATGTAGAAATTAACTCAATACCAGCTTCTTCGAATAATCTTTCTAATTCGAAAGCATCTCCACCAATATTGTACTCACCTAATAAGTTAATTTGGAATTTACCAGTTCTTTCACGGTCAACATTTCCTAATACGTGCTTAAAGATTTGGTTGTTAGCGATGTGGTGACCAGCAGACTGAGAAACCCCTCTATAACCTTCACAAGAAAAACCAAATACGTTAATACCTAATTCAGCTTTCATGTCTCTTGATACCGAGTGAACATCATCACCAATCAAACCAACAGGACAAGTAGAGAATACAGCAATTGCTTTAGGATTAAACAATTCGTAAGCTTCTCTGATAGCTTGCGCTAATTTCTTTTCTCCACCAAACACGATGTTTTCATCTTGCATATCAGTAGAGAATGAGTAAGGGATAAAGTTATCAGTAGCATCAGACTCTGTTTTCGTTTGGTTACGACGAGTTAACCAAGCGTAAAAACTACATCCGATAGGACCGTGAACAATTTGAAGAATGTCACGAGTTGGTCCTAATACCACCCCTCTACAACCAGCGTAAGTACATCCACGCTGAGTAATGATTCCAGGCACAGTTCTAACGTTTGCCTGAATTTCTTGATCTTCTTCAGGAATGTTTGCTACGAAAGCTCTTTTACGTTTCTTAGCTACTTTTCCTGGATATTTTTTTGTGACTTCATTTATGAACTCTGATGGATCAGGTAATCCAGCTGTATAATCTTTCTTTTTAACCATTTGTCTTTGTTTTTTTAAATTAAACCAAGCATTCTAACTCTTAATCTACTGCTTTGCTACCAGTTTCTCCAGTTCTCACCTGGATCACGTCATTAATCGGTAATACAAAGATTTTTCCACAACCGTGAGGCTCTCCTTGGTTTGCTTCAATGATTGCGTCAACACAAGGTTGTACAAATGAATCATTTACAACAATTTCTAATACTCTTTGAGGACGTAAACGAGGTTCTTTACCTAAAAGCTCAAGAGCTTCAGGAGAATTGTCTTTTACACCTTCAAGAACTTTTGCTTCCCAAAGACCTTTACCTCTACCGAATACTCTTCCTGACGCAGTCATTGAAGTTATTCCGGCATCTATTAAGGCCTTTTTTGTCTCGTTCATCTTATCGATGTTTATAATTGCCACTACTGTTTTCATGATCGTACAGATTTTAAGATTTAGATAAGAGAGATTAGATGAATAACCAGTTATTATGATATTATGCAAATTTTGTATCTAAGTCTCTTATCTTAATTTAATGTGTTATTAAAGCTCTTTAGTTCCTCTTGAGATAGTATATGCTTCTTCTACTTGAGAAATAAAGATTTTACCATCACCGAAGTTACCTTTACCAGTTCTTGCTGCATCCATAATTGTGTTTACAGCAAAATCTTTATCTTCAGCTTTAACAACCATCATTAACATTTCTTTTGGCAATTCATCATAAGTTACATCTCCGATTTTAATACCTCTTTGCTTACCTCTACCAACAACTGGAGTTTTAGTAACTGCTACATAACCTGCTTCAAATAAAGCTTTAAGTACTTCACTTGATTTTTCTGGACGAACGATTGCTTTTATCATTAACATTTTTGGGATCTCCTATTTTTTTTGATTTAATTAGTAGGAATGATAGTTTTTATAAAAAAAACTATCATTCATTGGGAATATAAGTTAGAATTTCTTCGAGAGTATTATCTCTTAGTTTGCAATACCGAAATCAATTAATAATTTCTCTAATTCTTCAATCTCAAGTGGATTAGGAATTACTTTCATTTCGTTAGCGTCAATAGCTTTAGCTAAAGCTCTGTACTCATCAGCTTGATTGTGCTCAGGAGCAAACTCGATAACAGTTTTTCTGTTGATCTCAGCTTGTTGAACCATGTTATCACGAGGTACAAAGTGAATCATTTGAGTTCCTAATTGCTTAGCTAATTGCTCGATCATTTCTTGCTCGTTTTCTACTTTACGAGAGTTACAAATTAAACCACCTAAACGAACAGTACCTGATTGAGCATACTTTTGAATACCTTTACAGATGTTGTTAGCAGCGTACATTGCCATCATCTCTCCAGAAACTACGATGTAAATTTCTTCAGCTTTACCGTCACGAATAGGCATTGCGAAACCACCACATACAACGTCACCAAGTACATCATAGAAAGTATAGTCAGTTTCAAATTTTTCGTCCCAAGCACCTAATTGCTCAAGTAAGTTAATAGAAGTAATGATACCACGACCAGCACATCCAACACCTGGCTCTGGACCACCTGACTCAACGCAACGAACTTGTCCGTAACCTCTTTTTACTACATCGTCTAATTCTACATCTTCACCCTCTTCACGAAGTGTATCAAGTACAGTTTTTTGAGCTAGACCACCTAATAATAAACGAGTAGAATCGGCTTTAGGATCACATCCTACTACCATTACATTTTTACCCATTTCAACAAGTCCTGCTACTGTGTTTTGAGTTGTTGTACTTTTTCCAATACCACCTTTTCCGTAAATTGCTACTTTTCTCATCTCAATAAAAATTTTTATATAGGTTATACTAATTATACTTATTTGTCTGTGTTGTTTTCTCTTATTTCACATCCTGTGCCAAAAGTATGATTGATATCAGGAATAAAATTTTTAAGGCGGTGTAAGTAACAGTAAGCCAGAGGAATAAAGTTTTTTTAGTTTTGGTATGTGATTTTGGCATGAACAAATTATACTACAAAAATGTAGTATATAAATGTGGTTTTACATCATATGTCGGAAATTGTAGTGTGAAAAAGTAAAATTGTTAGGGGTAAATAATTCAAATTCTTAAAAATTTGGAGTTCTGTTAGGTTTTAATGGAGTAATACAATCACTTTTTAAGAAAAAAATTAAAAACAAAAGCTAAATAATAAGGTGTACCTTAAAAAAGGAGAATTTTTTTGTATAAAATATCTTTTCTTTATTTCATTATATAGGTAACTTTAATTACAGAACATTTTTTTGGTTGTTTATGATGTTGAAAAACTAAAGTAGAAGATATAAATGGTACATAATTGTATCTTTTTTTAAGAAAGAAGAAAACTCATATATATTAATATATAATGAATGGTATATTTTTAAACATTGTAATTCTATTCTTCATATTCTTCGGATACTCTATAAAAACTAATTCCCAAAAGGTATCCAATCTCTTACTTGTAACATGTGACCGTAAAACTCCAACTCCAGGTTTTTATGAATTGTTTAATTCATTTGATAATTTTCATGTAACAGAATTAAAGCAGCCACTAGCAAATGAAGCTATAGAAAACGGATGTGTCCAGAAATATGACATAATAGTGTTCTATGATTTTAACGATTCTATAACAGAAACACAGAAAATGGCATATTGGGATATGTTAGAAAAAGGTGTACCTATGTTATTTCTTCATCATTCTTTAGTTTCATACCAAAAATGGCCTGAGTTTATTAAGATTGTTGGAGGAAGGTATAATCGCCAACATGACACTTTGGGCCCTTCAGGGTTTATTCATGATTACGAACTTACATTACATCCATCAAAAGAAAATCATCCAATTACCCGAGAAGTATCTCCTTTTACTATTACAGGAGAAGCTTATAATAATTGTGAAATATTACCAGAAGTAACTCCTTTACTTATTTGTAATGATTCAAATAATATACCTATCGCAGCATGGATTCATAAAGTAAAGAACTCTGAGGTAGTTTACATACAAAACGGACATGATGATAGAGTGTTTAATAATGTCCATTATCAGAATTTGATAAAGCAGTCTGTTTTATACCTAATTTTCCACGCTAAATAAACATCTATCCTCCCCAAATAAGATGTATTTTATGATTTTTGTAATCCTATAATCAGAATTGAAAAGAATAACTAAGTAATAAATCTATGACTAAAGTGAAATCAAATTTATTAAAAACTTCAAGTTTATTGGTAATAGTTACATTCTTGTTTTCGTGCTCAAACACAAAAAAAACAGAATTTGTACAAGAAGGTACAACACAACAGATCGCAACAGATCCATTTAAAGAAGGGAATCCTATAATTAAAGATAAATACACTGCTGATCCTGCTGCATTTGTATATAAAGATACAGTTTATTTATATGCAGGTCAGGACGTATGTCCTCCAAGTAGAAATTTTTATGAAATGAATGATTGGTTAATCTATACTTCTACAGATATGGTTAATTGGGAAGAGAAAGCATCATTTCCGGTATCTGCTTTTAAATGGGCACGTGGAGATGCTTGGGCTGCTCATGTTATTGAAAAGAATGGAAAGTTTTATTGGTTTGTAACAGTAACTCATGCTACCAAGCCAGGTAAAGCCATCGGTGTTGCTGTTGCTGATCATCCATTGGGGCCTTGGAAAGATGCTATTGGAGAAGCTCTTATTACAAATGATATGACACCCGCTCCATTTCAGATTTCTGATGGGCAAGGAGGAAAAAGAGATATGGATTGGGATGATATTGATCCTGCCTTATTTACAGATGATGATGGACAAACATATGTATTCTGGGGTAATACACAATGTCATTATGCCAAGCTTAAGGATAATATGATTGAGTTGGATGGACCAATTATAAAAATAGAACTTCCAAATTATACTGAAGCACCTTGGGTACATAAAAAAGGAGATTGGTATTATTTAAGTTACGCATATCAGTTTCCTGAGAAAACCGCTTATGCAATGAGTAAGTCAATCGATGGACCATGGGAATTCAAAGGTATTTTGAATGAACTTGCCGGAAACTGTAATACTAATCATCAGGCCATAATTGAATATAAGGGTAAAGATTATTTTATATATCATAATGGTGGAATTCAAACAGAAGGGATGAGTTTCAGACGTTCAGTATGTATCGACTATTTATATTATAACCCTGATGGTTCATTAAAAAAAGTTGTAATGACAACCGAGGGAGTCAATCCAGTTGAGTAGATTTTTTTCATAAATAGAAAAATGGGCAGTAATACAATTTATTATTTCTGCCCATTTTTTATTTTGTATAGTACGATAAGTAAAAGTATAAAGAATCTATTTGCTAATTATTCTGGTCATTACCCTTTACTCTTTAAACTTTGCACCATTAACCCTTAATAGCCATAATTCTACTAATGTATTTTCCAAGAATATCAAATTCAAGATTTACGATACTGCCTTCTTTAATTTGATGAAAGTTCGTAAAGTCGTGAGTGTAAGGAATGATGGCTACAGAAAAACGATCGTCTTTGCTATTTACAACAGTTAAGCTAACCCCGTTTACTGTAACAGATCCTTTCTCAACAGTCATATATCCCTGGGCTGCTTTTTCTTTGTCAATTTCGTATTGGAAAGTGTAATACCAGCTTCCGTCTGCTTCTTTTACCTCAATGCATTTTGCCGTTTGATCCACATGTCCTTGTACAATATGACCGTCCAATCGACCATTCATAATCATGCTTCTTTCAAGGTTTACTTTATCTCCAACATTTAATACTCCAAGGTTTGACTTATCTAATGTTTCCTGAATAGCAGTAACAGTATATGTTTTATCTGTTTTTTTAACTACAGTCAAGCAAACTCCATTATGAGCTATACTCTGGTCAATTTTTAATTCATCAACAAAAGAACATTCCATTGTAATATGAAGATTACTTTTGTCTTTTTCAAGGGCAGTAATCACTGCTGCTTCTTCTACTATTCCTGAAAACATATCCTAACTTTTAAATGGTTTTCTTATTAAAAAATTTGCTAACAAAATTATAATAATTTCCAATGTGCAAAAAACTTTCTCTTGCTCGTTTCATGAGTAGACATTTTTTTGTTTCTTTGAAGGAGTAATGTTAAAAACATTAAGCAATGGGAACTACGATTAAGACTACCTACCTGGGAGACCTAAGAACTGAAAATATACATCTGCATTCGGGGAGTAAAATTATAACTGATGCACCAACAGATAATAGAGGTAAAGGAGAAGCTTTTTCACCAACTGATTTATTAGCTACTTCATTGGGAAACTGTATTATGACCATTATGGGTATAAAAGCCATGGATAATAATATTGATATTAATGGTACAGAACTTAATATTACTAAAATAATGGCTAGTGATCCACGTAGAGTTGCTGAAGTAATAATGGAGTTTAACTTTCCGGATAAGGGATATTCTCAGGAAGAAAAAGAAATGATAGAAAGCGTTGCGGGTGTAAGTCCAGTTCCATTAAGTGTACATGAAAACTTAAAACAGACCATTGTATTTAATTGGTAATAAGTGTCTATGATATTAGTTACGGGAGGAACAGGGTTAGTTGGAGCGCATCTTATTTATCATTTAATAAAAGAAGGTAAAACAGTTCGTGCATTAAAACGAGAGACATCAGATATCCAAAAAACAAAGTTTATTTTTAATTTTTATGGAAATGATGCAGTTAGCCTTTTTGAAAAAATACAGTGGGCAGAAGGTGATTTGTTAGATTATGAATCGTTAGAAATTGCTTTGGAAGGAGTAAGTCAGGTTTTTCATACTGGAGCATTGGTCTCATTTAACCCTTCATTAAAAGATGAAATGCTCAATGTAAATGAAGAGGGAACTGCAAACCTTGTTAATATTTGCATTGAGAAAAAAATCAAGAGATTTTGTTATATAAGTTCAATAGCCACACTTGGGAATTCAAAAAATGGTGAAGTTATTGATGAAATGTCTTACTGGCAAGGTGGGAAGGATCATTCAGCATATAGTATAAGTAAGTTCAGAGCAGAGATGCAGGTATGGAGAGCTACAAAAGAAGGTATAGATGCTGTTATTGTAAATCCGTCGGTAATTATTGGACCCGGAGATTGGAATATGGGCAGTGCTAAAATAATTAAGACAATCTATAAGGGGCTAAGATTTTATACTCCCGGAGGAACAGGATTTGTTGATGTACGTGATGTTGTAGAGGCTCTAATGAAATTGTGTGATAAAGATGTTGTAAATCAGCGTTTCTTGCTTAATGGAGCTAATTTATCCTATGAAAATTTATTCAATAAACTAGCGAATGCTTTAAATGTAAAAGGGCCGTCAATTAAAGCAGGTAAAAAATTAACGGGTTTAGCATGGAGGTTTGAAAAACTAAAAAGTATTTTATTTGGTTCAGAACCTTTAATTACAAAAGATTCTGCCAGAACTTCTTTAAAGACAACGCGATATTCAGGACAATTGATAACAGAAACTGTAGGTTTTAAGTATCGATCAATTGACGACACAATTAAGGATACAGCAGCTTATTTTCTAAAAACTAATAAATAAGAGATTATAGATTATTAGACAGGAGATAATAGACCGTTAATAACTCAGAAATAAGTACTCAAGTTAAATGTTTGTTTGTTTAAAATGTGGCACTTGAATATTTTACTATTGGTAATAATATTTAATTCTAGTTGAATATCGCTCTATGCTCTGTACAACAATAGCACAAAGGACTAATTCTTAATTTTCGATACACCTCCTGAAACAATATATTTCATTACATCAGCAGAGTTTGCATCTAATTTGCTAATGTTTTTACTTGGAATTAAATATAATTCTCCAAGCATTCCATATGAACTGGGAAAGTAAACGCCAACCATATCTTTTAATCCAATATCTTCAAGTGATGATGAAGTTATAAAACCCAGCCTGTTTAATATTCCTGCATCATCCATTTTTACTAATACCGGGGTATTGAATTTTTTCTCTCCACCAACGAAGGCTGACATTAAATCTTTTACAGAACTATAAATCATTTTAATTAAAGGAGCCTTTTTCATTAGTTTATCATAGGCCTCAGATATAGGTGTGGAAATTAACTTTTGTCCTATAAATCCAATTAGAGTAATCAGCACTAGAATGATTACTAGTCCAAGCCCTGGGAAATTGTATTGGGCAAGAAATCCTTTATGAAAAAATTCTCGGTCCATAATCAAGCCATCAATCCATATAATTGCAATAGCAATAACATATACAGTAACAGCAAGAGGTACTACATAAAGTAATCCTTGAAAGAAAAATCGCATAAGTTTTTTCATGGCAAAAGGCTTTCTTTTTGTTTTCTAGTCAGTTTTGAAACAACTAAGTCGTATGAATGATCGATTAATGATTTAATAAAATCAGGTTTTAAACTACCATCCATTTCAACAGTATTCCAATGCTTTTTATTCATATGCCACCCAGGTTTAATGGCTTCGTGTTCTTCGCGTAATTCAATTGCCTTTTCCGGATCACATTTAAGGTTTATATAAAGATCTCCATCCAAATTGCTTAAGACATACATTTTCCCTGCAACTTTAAAAACAAGAGTAGTGTCATCAAACGGGAACTCTTCTGTAGTCCCTTTCTTGTTTAAGCAATATTTTCTGATTTCTTCAATATTCATGTACTATTTTTAGATATATCAAAGGTAATATTTAATTCAATTAACTGGAGGATAAAATGCTTCTTCAATGTGTTCTATATTCCACATTTGTCCGTTCTGAATTACAGATATTACATCAAAACGAACTTCTAAATCAATATCTTTTGTAAGTATATATGCCTCGGTGGCATCTACTAAATATTTAATTTTATTATTTGTTATCGCTTCTTTCGGATGTTCCCATCTTTCAGTACTACGAGTTTTTATTTCAGCAATAATGAGTAAATCATCTTTTTTAGCAATTAAGTCTATCTCTTTATGATTATAAATCCAGTTCTGTTCAAGAATTTCATATCCTTTAGAAATTAAATAGTCAGCAGCTTTTTGTTCTCCTTTTTTTCCAAGATTATTATGTTCGGCCATTTAATAATAAGTTTAAGGGTTTTCCCTAAAAATAAGAAAAATCAAAGCGTAAGCAAATTAATTTCTTGCGTTTGTTGTTGAAAATGAGAATCTTGAAATTGTTTAATAGTGTACAATCCTAAAAAAATTAGGAGGTTTTTATATTGATATGATACTTGTCTGATCTTCCTTAATCTGAAGTTCTATTTTATCTCCAAGAATAAGAGGAAAATTTGTTTCTATATGACCTGCAGGAAAATTGAATGCTACAGGAAAATTATATTCAGCAACACTTTTATAAATAATTTCTTCAACGGTTTCACCAAAAGGGGTTTCATTGTCTTTCATGTCTGAAAATTGCCCAACAATTAATCCATTTAAATTATCTAGTACTCCACCAAGTTTTAAATTGTACATTACACGATCTAAATGATAAAGATATTCCGATAGATCTTCAATAAATAATATCTTTCCATTAGTATCCACTTCAAACTTAGTCCCTCTTAAGGCATGTAATAAAGATAAATTGCCTCCAATAAGTTCACCCGTAGCAGTACCCACTCTATTCAGTGGAAAAGGATTAATGATATATTCAGGTGATTCACCCTCTAAAAATGAAATAAGAATATCAATATCAATCCCTGTATCTGTATAATTTAAAAAACTTTTACACATAGGACCATGAATACTGGCTATACCATGATTTTGAATAGCAGCATGCAAAACTGTAATGTCGCTAAATCCAATTACCCATTTAGGATTAGCTTTAAAATAAGAAAAGTCTATATGGTCTATAATTCTTATTACGCCATAACCACCGCGAGTGCATAAAATTGCCTTTACTTCACTGTCATTAAGCATGGATTGAAGATCATTTAACCTATTCTGGTCAGTCGATGAGAAGTTAAAGTGATGATTGTGAATATTCAATCCCAATTTAACTTTATAACCAAAACTTTCAATTCTCTTTGTAGCTTGATCAACTATGTTTTTATCGATTCTTCCAGCTGGAGCAACAATTCCAATAGTATCTCCTTTTTTTAAAGATGGAGGGTATGTCATTTTATTTTTATTTATCTAATAAAAGTTTATTTGTATATGTAAATCTGTCTGTTTCCACTGAAATTAAGTAAAGACCATTTGTAAGATTATTTATATCAAATGTAAATTTATCAAGGTGGTTATATTGATATAGTTTTAGAAATTGTCCTTGCATGGAGTAAACTTTAACATTTATGTTACTACTAACAGTACTTAATTGAACTGTAATTATTCCATCTTTAGTAGGATTAGGAAACATGAGTAACTCCTTAGATTCCATAGTATCTGCAGAATCCAATGTTCCATCTTTATCAAAAATAACTAATGCACCACCATTTGTCCATAAGTTAAGGTTTAAAGTATTATTTATAATTACACCTGATTTTTTTAGATTTTCAAGAGTTGAAATACTTTTTTCAATTGTTTCAGATTCTTTGTCTGTATATAAAGTAATTAAATAATCAGTATCATCCTCTAGAAAATCCAGTGGGAGACTGACTTTTCTTGCTGAACTATTTGTGGTTACTCCTAAAAACCAACTATCATTTTTATTGCGAGCTATAGCTGAATACTCACCCATTTTAGCCGATACAACATTATATTCTTCCCATGTAGTAGGGAGATCAGTAAAAGATTCAGTTTCAACTGGAATATTATAAATCCCTGGTTTTGCACCCCAAAAAATATGTTGTAACGGACTGTAAAACATAACGCTTATTGCCAATTGATGGGCGCGAGAAGTTTTTAGATAAGGGGGGATTGTATAATCAGGATCATTACCTAAATAACGAATAGTATAGTCTCCTGCACCAGTCAAAAAACGGGTAAATGGTAACAGTGTTGTATGATCTCCTGTGTTTTGTATGTATTCATTTCCTCTTATTCCCTCAGCTGTTAGTAAATTTGGATACTTAAAAATCATTCCTGTAGGTCTGAAATTGTCATGAACATTTACAATCATTTTTCTTTCCCCTGCCATTTTGATAAGTTTATATATCTTTTCATTTCCAGAAGAGGAATAACCATCCATAAAGCCTAACTTAATTCCTTTGATTCCCCAGGATTTATATAAATCCAACATATCTTCATTGTTATAATAATCCCACCCTACTTTATTAATATATAGAATAACTCCAATTCCCTTACTTGAAGCATAAGACGTTACTTGTTCCATATCAAGGCCATCAATTACATCCAATGGATTTGAGGATGGGTTTTTTTCGTTACTTTGACCATAACCTAAACCATACCATCCGGCATCGAACATCATATACTTAATATTGTATTTTATACAAAAATCAATTGCATTTTTTCCTCCCTGAGTTGATAGGTCCAAACATCTAAAAACAGTTCCCGGTTTAACCCAATCCCATTGATTCTGATCATATTCATTAGTATAAGTTAGTCCATATATGAAATCTTTATTGTTGTATAATGTACTTATATTATCACCAATAACAATCAGTCTCCAGGGGAGATAAAAAGGAGCTGTTTTTATACTGTTTTTTGCAATTAATGTTGTTTGTAGAATGTTATTTCCTAATCCTGAAATTATAGCTCTTGTATAGTTGTCGTTGCCTGCTTCATTAATACATAAGCAATTATTATCTCCAACTAAAGTTAAGGGTATTAAAGATGAAAAAGTTGTAGTTGTGGATTTAGGAGTATAGCCTAGTTCATTACCAGACTCAGCATAGGCTGTATATTCATCAGATAACGTAAATTGTACCTGATCATTGGTTACATTTATAGCTGTAGAATTATTATCAGTAAAGTGTATCCTGAATGCAATGCCTTCATTGTACGCTCTGAATATAACATCGAATGTTATGTCATATTTATTTGAACAATGTAATATTAATTCGTTATAATTATTTCTAATCGATGTTGTTTCTCCATACAATAAATCAATTGTTTGATCATTTGAACTTTGATTTATACTATTAATAGCTATTCCATCAGTCAAATGACCTTCACTTATTGAATAATTCAGAACTGACTGTGATATTAGTTCATTACTGTTTCTATCTAAAGCGTAAGTAATATTGTCTGATGAAATGTATATTGAAAGCTGAATACTCTCATCAGGAGAAAATATATTAAAGTTTTCAAGAGTAATTTGTGATGATTTCAACGTTACCTTTTCAAATGCGGGAGCTACAAGTATTGTGTCTTCACTGTTAGCTTCATATGATTTGTTAAGGGATTGAGCAGATAGGTGAAAGGTTGTAAACCACAATATATGAATTATGGTTATGTAAAGATTTTTCATTCAATTAGGTAAATAAATTATAAAAGTTTAACAAAAATACCATAATACTTTCTATTGTAAAATGGTTTTAAATAAAAAGTAATTTTATAAAAGCATTTTATCTATCTTTGCGACATTGTATAATAATACTCTTCATAACGAATATGTTTTTTGTTATGATTTGACATATAACAATCTATTAATTGCTTATAGAAATGGATAATTTTAAAAGAACACTAGTTACTACCGCTCTCCCTTATGCTAACGGACCTGTTCATATTGGTCACCTTGCAGGAGTTTATGTCCCAGCTGATATTTATGTAAGATACCTAAGAATGAAAGGTGAGGATGTAGTTTTGATTGGCGGGTCTGATGAACATGGTGTTCCTATTACTTTAAAAGCAAAGAACGAAGGTGTAACACCTCAGGATATTGTGGATAGATATCACGGAATTATCAAAAAGTCTTTTGAGGAATTTGGAATTACATTTGATATCTATTCAAGAACTACAACAGAGACACATTATAAAACAGCATCTGACTTCTTTAAAACTCTTTATGAAAAAGGAGAATTTATTGAGAAAGAATCAGATCAATATTATGACGAAGAAGCTAAGCAGTTTTTAGCTGATAGATATATTACAGGAACATGTCCGCATTGTGGTAACGACGGGGCTTACGGTGATCAGTGTGAGAGTTGTGGTACATCTTTAAATGCTACAGATCTTAAAAATCCGATTTCTGTAATCTCTGGAAGTGTACCAATAATTAAAAAAACAAAGCATTGGTATTTACCTTTAGATAAACACGAACCATTCTTAAAGAAATGGATATTAGAAGACCATAAGGAATGGAAGGCCAATGTTTATGGTCAGTGTAAATCATGGATTGATCAAGGACTACAACCTCGTGCTGTAAGTCGAGATTTAGATTGGGGTGTGCCTGTACCGGTAGAAGGAGCAGATGGTAAAGTTCTTTATGTATGGTTTGATGCACCTATTGGTTATATCTCAGCTACTAAAGAATTAACTCCGGAGTGGGAAAAATATTGGAAGGATAAAGAAACCAGAATGCTTCACTTTATTGGAAAAGATAATATTGTTTTCCACTGTATTGTGTTCCCTTCTATGTTAAAAGCAGAAGGTTCATTTAATTTACCGGAAAATGTTCCGGCTAATGAATTCTTAAATCTTGAAGGAGATAAAATTTCAACATCACGAAATTGGGCTGTTTGGTTACACGAATACCTTGAAGAATTTAAAGACCAACAAGATGTGTTGAGATATGTATTAGCTGCTAATGCTCCTGAAACAAAAGATAATGACTTTACATGGAAAGATTTTCAGGCACGAAATAATAATGAATTAGTAGCTATTTTAGGGAATTTTGTAAACAGAGCTATTGTTTTAACGCATAAATATTATGATGGTAAAACTCCGGAAATGGGAGCTACTGTAGAAGAATTTGACAAACAAAGTCTTGAAGAAATATCTGCTATTGTAAATAAAGTTCAGACTAGTCTTGATAATTTCCGTTTCCGTGAAGCGATTAAAGAAATGATGAACTTAGCTCGTTTAGGAAATAAATATCTTGCAGATACAGAGCCTTGGAAATTGATAAAGACAGATGAGGAGAGAGTAAAAACAATAATGAATATTTCATTACAAATTACTGCAAATCTTGCTGTTTTGATGGAACCATTCATTCCTTTTAGTGCCGGTAAACTACAAAGTATGTTGAATATTTCAGGTTTAAATTGGGCTGATTTAGGTAAAACAGATTTACTAAAACCAGGTCATGAAATCAATAAGCCGGAGTTATTATTTGCTAAAATTGAGGATGAAACTATTCAACAACAATTGGATAAACTAGAAGCAACGAAATCCGCAAATGAAGCTGCAAGTAAAGTTGCTGCACCTGCTAAAAAGAATATTTCTTTTGATGATTTTACTAAGATGGATATCAGAATAGGCACTATTCTGGAAGCAGAAAAGGTTGCAAAAACAAAAAAGCTTTTAAAACTTTTAATTGACACTGGTATTGACAAAAGAACAGTAGTATCGGGAATTGCAGAGTATTATCAACCAGAAGATATTATTGGGAAACAAGTGAGTATTTTAGTTAATCTTGCACCAAGAAAAATCAGAGGGATAGAATCACAAGGGATGATTTTAATGGGTGAGGATGCTACTGGAGAGTTAGTATTTATTCAACCATCAAAAGAAATTAAACCAGGATCAGAAGTTAGGTAATCTGATAAAATACAGATATAAAATAAAAGGCTGCTAAAATAGATTTTAGCAGCCTTTATTGTATCGTTTATTGTGAAATTATTTCTTAGTGAATAACCATGCAGAACTGTAGCCATTTACCTTGCGGTATTTGTTCAATGCAGTAGTAGCATCTTCTTTGTCTGTAAATCCTTCTAGAGAAACTCTGTATCTGCCTTTTGAACTCTGTAAAATTTCAGCAGATTTAATTCCCCTTTTATTTAACTTATAAATGAAGTCTTGTGCAGGTTTTTTATATTTAAAGCTGCCTCCAATAATATAAAACTTATTTTCTTCAATAATAACTTCTGCTTCAATAACTTCTTTCTCAATGTTTTCATTTGCTGAACTTTCAATTACAGTAGTTTTTGTTTCCGGGGTTTTAATAGAAGTTATTGGTTCGCTATTATTAGATATTTCCATTTGAGGAATCATATCTGAAAATGAACTAAATTCTGATGTTCTGTCAATTTCAGGAGAAATAAAAATTAAGCCTAAAATTAATGTGACACTTGCAGCAATTTGGCGAACACTTCTTGATTGTAAAGTTCTTCTAACAAGTTGTCTTGATCTGTCATTTTGCTCTTTATCTTGTTCAAGAGTATTAAAATGAAATGTGCTTAATCCAAAACTATCAGTTGAAAAGGAATTTTCCTTATTTGGTGTGAAGTAAGGATTGCCCTGATTGTCTGATCTTAGAGTTCCTATATTTGCAAATTGCAGAGTTTCTCCTTTTAGTAGCTGAAATTTTAATATACTGATGTGTTTTAATAATCGATCTTGTACATCCTCATAAGGCAGCTTCTCGCATTTAGATATGTAATTAATTAATAGACCATCATTGTGCGCTAAACTTTTGTTAAAACCTATCTCTCTGCTTGGAGGTATGAATATTCCTGTTTTCTCATTGAACTGTGCAGTAATATTGTTTGCCACAAATCCACCCAAATTGGGTACGATTACACAGTCGTACTGATATAATAAATCTGATATGTGTTTTTCTAGATTAAGCATATTGCAAAAATAATAAAATTCTACGTGAAAGTACATAGGTGTTTTTAACATCTGTTGATAAGGTGTTGATAACTAGATAAAACCAACCAGTACCTACCTGTTTATGATGTTTATAAACAGGGTGTTATGAAAATATATTTCTTAAAACATGTTTAATGTGACAAGTATTTTATTACTTTTACGTTCTCAATAAACGAGATGTTATAATTATTTAAAGATATGAGCAAACAAATCTTAGTTACTGGAGGAACAGGCTATATAGGTTCTCACACTGTTGTAGAATTACAAAATTCGGGATTCGATGTTGTAATCGTAGATAATTTATCTAATTCACAAATTGAAGTATTAGATAATATTGAAAAGATTACAGGTATTCGTCCTGCTTTTGAAAAATTTGATTTATCAGATAGTGAACTGACAGATCAATTTTTTCAAAAATATAAAGATATTGAAGCTATTATTCACTTTGCAGCTTTTAAAGCTGTAGGAGAATCTGTTCAAAAACCATTAGAATATTATAGGAATAATATTAACTCTTTACTTAATCTTTTAACTGGAATGAAAAAGTATGGAGTACAGCATATGGTTTTTTCATCTTCATGTACTGTTTATGGACAGCCAGATAAATTACCAGTAACTGAAGAAACTCCAAGAAAAGAAGCGGAATCTCCATATGGAAATACAAAAGCAATATGTGAAGATATAATGCGCGATTTTTGTAAAGTAAACGATGATGTTAATTGTATTGCTCTACGTTATTTTAATCCAATTGGTGCTCATGAGTCTGGATTAATCGGAGAGCTACCTGTTGGTGTACCTAATAATTTAGTGCCATTTATTACTCAAACAGCAGCAGGATTAAGAGATGAACTTAGCATTTTTGGTGAAGATTATGATACTCCTGATGGAACTGCAATAAGAGATTATATCAATGTTGTTGATTTATCAAAAGCACATGTTGTTGCAATTAACAGACTAATTGAAGATAAGAAGAAAAATAACTATGAGTTCTTCAATGTAGGTACTGGAGAAGGATATTCTGTAATGCAATTAGTCAAAGCATTTATTGAAGTAACAGGAGTTGATTTAAAATATAAAGTTGTTGGAAGAAGGGGTGGAGATATTGAGAAAATTTGGGCAGATACTTCATATGGAAATTCAGAGTTGGGATGGCAATCTGAAAAAACTCTTGAAGAGACATTAGCTTCAGCTTGGAAATGGGAAAAAAATGTACGTGGACTAAACTAAATTTCTTCAAAAGCGATTTAAGGTTGTTCTATTCAGGACAACCTTTTTTTATGTCCTTTTATGATTATACTATAAAAAAAGAGGGATTGAAAAATCCCTCTTTTTTATTTAAACCTAAACCTTAATTTATTATGAAAAAAAAACTTCAAAATTGTAATTGAAAATAACTAACTGGAGCATTAAATGCTCCAGTTAATAAACTTAAACCCTAACCTAATGTGTGAAAAACTCTTTTGCCTTTCAAAATTATTTATTGCAAAGTGTATGCCATAAAATTAAATAGTTTAAAAATTAACATCAATTAACTAAATGTGACTCAATTAAAAACTAATGTGCTATAGTTTAGGTATGTAATTGCAGAGTAATGTGTTTTTATCTATTTTTAGCACTTCAAAAACAAAAATATCATGATGGATAAATTAAAATCATTTCTTCCTTATATAGGTGCAGTAGTTTTGTTTATGGCGCTGAGCTTTGCATATTTCAGTCCGGTACTAGAAAACAAAGAACTACCTCAATTAGATCAAAGTCATGCGATTGGTATGGCTCAAGAGTTGAAATCTTTTGAAGCTAATACTGGTGAAAAATCGCAATGGACGAATAGCATGTTTGGAGGTATGCCTGCATATCAAATTAAAGGAGATTCTTCAAAAAATATTTATTCCTATATAAACCGTATATCAAGATTAGGTCTTCCATATAAAACTGTAGCGATTCTTTTTTTGTATATGTTAGGATTTTACATCTTTCTATTGAGTTGTAAATTAGATAAATGGATGAGTTTAATTGGAGCTATTGCGTTTGCTTTTGGTTCTTATAACCTCATTATTATCATTGCTGGACATATTACAAAGGCATATACAATTGCTTTAATGGCTCCGGTAGTAGCAGGCGTTTTATATACTTATAATCGTAACAGATTGCTTGGAGGATTATTTACGGCCATAGCTTTAGGGCTTCAGATAGCCTATAACCATGTTCAAATCACCTATTATTTAGCTTTATTAGTTGGAATTATTGTTATTTCAAGGATAGTATATGCTGCGATTAATAAAACACTTTCATCTGTAGCTAAATCTACTGGAGTTCTTGTCATTGCTGCTTTTTTAGCAATACTACCAAATATTTCTAATTTATGGACTACATACGAGTATGGAAAATATAGTATTAGGGGTAAATCAGATCTTCAAGCTAGTGAAGGAGAAAAGGTTCATAGTGGGTTAGATAAAGATTATGCATTAGATTGGAGTTTAGAGCCAATAGGAACCTGGACTTTGTTGGTCCCAAATGCAGTTGGTGGAGCATCAGAAGCTATCGGAAATAATAAGGATGCTTTAAAAGAAGTAGATAGTCAATTTAAAGAAACAGTTGCAGCTCAAAGTCAATATTGGGGTGGAAGAACATTTACATCAGGGCCTGTTTATGCAGGGGCTATTATATGTTTTTTATTTTTCATCGGGCTATTATTTTATAAAGGTCCGGATAAATGGTGGTTAATTGCAGGAACAATATTTTCATTCTTTTTATCGTGGGGTAAGCATTTTCCTGGTTTTACTGATTTTATGTTTTACCATTTCCCGTTATACAATAAATTTCGTACGGTAGAAATGGCGATGGTTATTGCCTCTTTTACTATTCCTACACTTGGATTTTTAGGTTTAAGAGAGGTGTATAATGATCCTAATTTGATTAAAGAAAAAAGTTGGAAATTTTTGGCTGCATTTGGATTGTCAGGTGGTATAAGTTTGTTGTTCTATCTTTTCCCTGCTGCATTCTTTAATTTTATAAGTGACATGGAGCTTAGTGCTATTTTACAGCAAAAGCAACAATATATTCAACAGAATGCAGCTCAAGCTACTCAGGTTTCTCAATATTTTGATGATCTACTTTATAATTTAAAGTTAGCTAGAATGTCATTGCTTAAGGCGGATGCATTTAGAAGTTTTGCTTTTATTTTAATCGCTTCTGGATCGTTGTGGTTATTTGCTACAAATAAATTGCCTAAAAAGTATGTTATCTGGGGATTAGGTCTGCTTATTATTATTGACCTATGGAGTGTGGATAAAAGATATTTAAATAATGATCATTTTCAAAGTAAGAGGAAAGTAACTCAAACATTTGAGTTAACACCTTCAGATATTGCTATAAATGCAGTTAAAAAAGATGGAGAAAGAGTTTTTACTATTTATAGAAATCCTTTTACTGAAGTAAATACATCATTTCACCATCAATCAATTGGAGGTTTTCATGGGGCGAAATTAAGGAGATATCAGGATGTAATTGATTACTATTTGGCTAAAGATTGGCAAACTTTAACAAGTGTTCTTCAAAGTCAGGGTAATGAACAGTCCATTCAATCTAAACTTGCAGAAATGCCTGTGTTAAATATGTTGAATGCAAAGTATATCGTATATAATCCAAATTCAGAACCTATCATTAATAACAATACATGTGGTGATGTATGGTTTATTAAAGAAACATATCCTGTAGATTCTCCGGATGCTGTTATTGATGCATTAGGTTATGTTGATTTAAAAGAAAAGGCAGTTGTAAATACTTCGGAATTTTCATTGCTAAAAAGTTACAAAGTCGATTCAATTCAGGGTAATATAGAGTTAACAGATTATAAGCCTAATCAGTTGACATATAAATATGAAATTCCTCAAACTCAAGTTGCAGTTTTTTCTCAGATATATTATCCTAAAGGATGGAATGCGTATTTAGATGGAAAGACAATCGATATTTGTAGAGCAGATTATATCTTAAGAGCAGTAGAATTACCTTCAGGTAGTCACGAATTAGTATTCAAGTTTGAGCCAAAATCCTATAAGCTTGGTCAGATAATAGCATTATTAAGTTCAATTATTATACTGTTACTAGTGTTATTTGTAGGATATAAATATTGGAAAGAAAAGAATTAAAGAGAGAGTATTGATTTTAATGAGAAGGGAGTTAATTATTTAGCTCCCTTTTTATTTGAACTGAATTGCGGTAATAGAAATATCATCAAATACAGAACCAATCTCAAGTTGCTCATTTATTAAACTTTTAAGTTGCTGCATGTTTTTTTCAACATCGTATTTGTTCGAAATGATATCTTCAACAGCTTGCATACCTGATTCAACAGTACCTCCTGTTTCAAGTTCCACCAAGCCGTCTGTAAATGCAAGGAATTTAGCTTCGTGGGGAACCTTGATTTTGCCTATTTCAACAGAAGGAATTTCATCAAGCATTCCTAATCCAATACAACCTTTATCAAGATTAATCATGTGTCTCTTTTTAGGGTCAAAAAGCATAGGAGGTAAGTGACCTGCATTAACATAAGACAATTTTCGGGTGATTGTATTGTATTTTCCCAAAAACATGGTAATGAACTTTTCGCTGTTAGCACTTTTGTTAACCTTATGATTAAGCATATGTACTAATTTTTTAAGACTTGTACGAGAAGTATAAAGTGCTCTAAATACTGCCTGAAAGTTTGACATTACCATTGCTGCAGAGATTCCTTTTCCGGATACATCTGCAATACAGAAACCTAATACGTTTTTAGATAACTTAATAAAATCATAGTAGTCACCACCAACTTCAAATTGAGGATGATAAAAAGTGTGTATTGAATATTTTGTACTTATTGGTAAATGATTATCTGCAGGAACTAATTGCGTTTGGATTCTTGATGCCAATTCCATCTCTTTGCGTAAAGCCTCTTGTTCAAGAAGTTCTTCCTGCATTCTTTTGTTTTCAATAAAAACAATAATCAGGTTTGAGATGATTTGAATTAATTTTAGATGTTTAATAGTAGGACTAATTCCAGGATGATCTTCATCAACATCACCTATTAATACGTAACCAATAGCCTTAAATTTGTGAAATAGAGGAATTACTGCATCAAATCCTTTTAACTGAGGAGGGTGTGAAATCGTTATATTTTCAATATTCTTATATTGAAGAAGATCAGTTTCAACATCAATATTTACTACTTCTTTTTTATTAACTCCTGAATTTAAAAGGTTTTTCCATTTTCCTTTCGTCTGAGTAAAAACTAATATCTTACCAACTTCAAGTTCTTCTCTTAATAGAATTTCGAACTCCGAAAGCAAGTCTTCAATACTATGATCCTCATTAATTGTTTGAGCAATATCCAATAGGATATTTAATCTGTCTTTAAAAAGGCGTAGTCTTTTTTTCTGAAGTTGGGTTACCATTTACTATAATTAATACCGTTGATATGGTAAGTTATTAAAAAAATTAATGCAAAAACAGATATTGTAAATTAAAAAGCCCTGTTATGAGTAACAAGGCTTAATTTAATTATTTGAGTTTATTTTTTTACTCTTTCAACGTAAGATCTATCACGAGTGTCTACTTTGATCCAGTCACCTGTGTCAACAAATAAAGGAACCATAATTGTTGCTCCAGTATCAATAGTTGCAGGTTTTAATGAGTTTGTTGAAGAAGTATCTCCTCTGACACCTGGTTCAGTATATGTAACTTCGAACTCAATGTGCATTGGTAAATCAACTAATAACGGAGTTTCTGTATCTGCGTGATAAACTACTTCACAATTTAAACCATCTTTTAATAAGTCGTGGTTTTCAATTAACTTTTCTTCGATAGGTACTTGCTCATAAGTTTCGTTGTTCATGAAAATGTAACCCATATCGTCTTTGTATAAATATTGATAAGATCTACGTTCTACACGTTGCTCATCAATTTTATGTCCTGCTGAAAAGGTGTTATCAATTACTTTTCCAGTTGAGATACTTTTTAATTTAGTTCTCACAAAAGCAGGTCCTTTCCCAGGTTTCACATGCTGAAACTGCACAACTGCATATAAATCATTTTTAAATGAAATGCACATCCCGTTTCTAATATCAGCTGTTGTTGCCATAGTATTTAAAAAAGTATTAAAATTATCTTTGTATATAAAAGTTCTGCAAAAATAATCAAATACTTTAAATAGCTAGTTTATAAGGGCTAATTAATATTGAGAAAGATCTCTTTTTTGTATGATTTTAATTTCTTATACAACTAAATGAATTGTTTAACCCCCTGAATTCAATTAAATCACAAATAAAAGAACCAACCCGTAAATTTACTTTTACTCTTACAGGAATTCTATTATCATCTCTTGAAATCCATATTTTCATATCCTCCTCGGTTTTAAATGCACGACCTACTTCAGTTACAGGATGAAAAAGATAGCACTCCATTTTTCCATATTCAGTATTAATGGTTTCTGTACGAATGTATTTTATACGAAGAGGAAAGATTTCATCACTGAAATAGGTCGTATATGCTAATACATCTCCTTTTTTAAGATCATCGTTAAAGTCATATTTTCTGGCGTAATAAAATGCCGATAAAATATCTTGTATGTTTGAAGGAACTTTTACCAATCCTGACTTTTTGCTTTCAATTGTTATTGAGTCGTCTTCGAAAGAACTATAATCATAAGTAACCTCATTGTAATATTTGTAGCCTCCCTCTTTTATGTCTCTAATTGATTTAATAGGTTGATCTGTAGTTTTATCAATGAAACTTACGTATTTATCTCGTATTTTATACAACGCATCGATTAATCCGGTAGCTTTTGCACTCAATTCTACGTAATTGGATGAGGTATTGTTCCAGATTGAGTCTTTCACGGTAAAAGTTACGTAACCGCCGGTAATAAAACTATATCTGATGCTATACTTTAAATATTCTCCTGATTGAAAAGCATTTGTGCTCGAGGCTGTTGTTCCCTGAGAAATAGAGATGGATGTAATAGCCATAAAAGCAATGATAAATACAATTTTCTTGATGTTAATCATAAACTTCCTGTATTAATTACTTATACAAAATAGCAATTATTAAGCCAATAATATAACTAATTATTACCTGAGTTTGTTGATTATCAAATAAAGAAATTTAAAGGACTTTTTTCTTTGGTGTGGTTGCTACAAAATCTTTTAAGTAGAAAGGTTCAAAATATGCGACGTCTTCAAATTCTTTATCCTGAAATTTTTGGTATGCTATTTTTACCATATTAGAAGCAAGAGGAGCTTTATTATCAAGAAAAATAGCATTATTACTTTTTATAATATCTTTGCATTTTTCAGCCCCATCTCCAAGAAAGATAATGGGATGATCTGCTAACTCTTTTTTGTAACTATTTTCGTCAATAATTTCAGCGGTGATTTTATTTGTTAGTTGAAAATCAGAATCAAATAAAGCCGTATACACTTCCATTCTTCGTGCATCTATCATTGGGCATATTAGGGTTTCTTTTGTTAATAGATCAGCAGAACTTGCGGCATGAGTCAATGCTTCTAAAGAAGTTATTGCTATTAATGGCTTATTTAAGGCATAGCATATTCCTTTGGCAACAGAAACACCAATTCTTAAACCTGTATATGAGCCAGGTCCGCTACTAACAGCAATTGCATCAATATCTTTTATAGTTATTTCTTTTACTTCATCAAATAAATCCTGAATAAAAACAGTTAGGTGAGTTGCATGTGAATTTGCTTCAAATAACTCCTTTTTTGCAATAATCTTGTCGTTTTCAGAAAGACAAACAGAACAAACTTTAGTTGATGTTTCTAGAGAAAGAATTAATGCCATTGTTTATAGTTTTATTTAAAGTGCAAAAATAGTTTTTTCGTTGAATTATTTAATGAATAAGTAATATTATGAATTCTTATAGTTGAATTTTATTGCGTATTGTTTTTTCTGATAAGAACGAGGTTTAATGATCAATTGTTTTTTATAAACGAGAAAAAGGGGAAATTCAATGAATTAACCCCTTTTTTCTAACCTAAACCTAACTATATGAAAAAATCAACACTAATCTATCTCTCACTCTCTCTCGGACAATTATTTAACCTTTAATAATTTGCCTTGAACAACACCTTTGTTAGTGGTTAATTTATAAAATAATAATCTATCGCTAATGTTACCGCCTTGATATGTAAATGTATACTCAATATTGGCTAAAAAAGTTCCAATATATATAGTTTTAATTTTCTCACCATAAGTATTATAGATAGCTAATTCTCCGTCTGTATTATTCATTGAAAGAATTGAAAAATTAATATTGTCTTTGAATGGATTTGGGTATGCCTTAACTTCTAATCCTTTTTCAGAGCTGCCATCTTCAAAAATATTAATGACTTGAATCGTATAACTATTGGATGATTTATATGCAACATTAATTGTTTCAGGTAATAAACCATCTGCAAAACAAGCATCAAATTCAATATTAAACTGATCAGTACCTGATTGTCCAAAATTTTCTATGTTGTCAATTTTAAAACCATATACACCAGTAGTAGGATCAGTAAAGTTACTTTCAATAGGGTAATTATCAGAGTTATAAACAGAGCTTATCGCAGCATTGTCTACACCAACTGTTAAGTGAGATAGTTCATGTTCGCATTCACCACTGGTAGTTACTGTCATATTAATTGTGTAACATCCACTTTCATCAACCGGAGTAATTGAAGTAATTTTACTGTAAAAACAATCTTTATATCCGTCTTCATCTTGAGTGATATCTGAATCATCGCTGTTGGAATTATCACCATTATTATTATCTGTATTATCAGAATCATCATTTGAATTAATACACGATAAACTAATAGTATCTGAATCCAGACATCCTTCAGTATCCATTACAGTATAGATAATATCTGCAGATCCTGTACCAACAAAAATGGATAAATTATCAATAGAAGAGTTTTCAATATACCATGAATTGTCATCTGAAATTACTTCCCAGGTATAAGTATCAGCACCCTGCCATACAGAATTTACTATTAATCCACCTGTTTCGCACATTATTTCTTGTGCAGGTGTAGTTATATTGGCTTCTACAATATTGGCTTCTGAAATCTCGAAACTTGTTGTTGCATAACAGCCTTTTGCGTCTATAACTTCAACGGTATATTCTCCAGGTAATAAATTATCTCTGTATTGAGAAGTTTCACCATCAGACCAATTAATTTGGTAAGGAGAGCTACCTCCTGTTATTGTTATGTCCGCAGCCCCGGTGTTGGATTCTCCGCATGCAGGTTGTGAAACATTTGCATCAACGTTTAACGTCGTTTCAGAGTTTGAGATGACAATGGTTTCTGTTGTTTCACAACCTAATGCATCTTTTATTGTAACATCATATGTTCCTTCAGAAGTAACAGTGAAAGTTGATGAGATTTCATTTTCGTTGTAATAAAACTGATAAGGTTCTAAACCTCCTGATCCTGTTAAATTAATAACAATGTCTTCTTCACCTTGACAACTCCTTGGTGAGATTGAATAATTAATATTCAATGCCTGACGATCAGCCAGGTTCACAGAGCGAGTAACAGAACATCCATTGGCATCAGTTACAGTTACCTTATATCTACCTGATGAAATATCAGATAAAATCGCAGTAGTATCTCCCGTATCCCACAAATACGTATATGGCGCAGTTCCATAATATACATTGGTTACAGAAATTTCACCATCATCACCTCCGTAACAGGTTGGATTAACAACTGAAGTTGAAAGGGATAAAGAAGTAATTCCTATATATGTTGATTTTGTTATAGTACAACCATTGGCATCTGATACAGTTAAACTATATGAACCAGAGTTGGCAGAAGAAATATTGGCAGTTGTGTCGTTGTTTGACCATAGATATGTATATGGTTCTGTACCTCCGGTTACAGAGCTGGTAATCTCTCCTTTTCCTTCTTGGTGGCATTGAAGAAAATTCGGTGTTAACGTAACGTCTAAATCTGAATCTTCAGTCAGTGTAAATGATGCAGACATGGTACAACCTACAAAATCATATACGCGCAAAGAATAAGTGCCCGCATAAATGTTACTTAAATCTTCGGTTGTTTTGTTGCCTGTCCATACATACGAATAGGGAGGAGTACCTCCAGAAACAGTTACATCAATAGCTCCATCATTACTGTTGCACGAAGCATGAGTTATGGAACCTTCAATTGTAATAGGAGTTTCTGGTTGAATAAGTTCAGTGCTCAAACTAATAGATTCACCACTTGCATCAGTGATTGTTACTTCATATTCTCCAATTCGTAAGCCTGAAATGTTTTGTGATGTACTACCATTATTCCATTGAAAACTGTAAGGGGGGGTACCTCCGTTAACTTCTGTATTTATGGCTCCATTATTTCCTCCATAACAAGAGATGTCACTTTTGGTCAGGGTTGCTGATAATTTATTTTGATTTTCTAAATCCTGATAGAAGACACAGGTACCTGCTTTATAAGCAATGGTTATTTTATCCATTAGGTTTTTAAGACAATCTTCATTATCAGAGCAAACAGTATATTCTATAAGAAAAGTTCCTGGAGTTTTGTCTTCTCCAAAGTCTGAGATATTGTCAATTTTAAAACCGGAAATTCCTGTTGTTGGGTCAGTAGAAGGACTTTCAATATCCCAACCTTCAGAATTAGATACATTGCTTATTGTTCCACATGGTACTCCAACAGTAAGGTGTGATAATGCCGAGGAACAAGAATCGCCTGCAGAGACTTCTAATTTTATGGTTAAACACCCATCAGATAAATCACTTGAAATGATTTGAGAAGAAAAACAATTTACACAGCTCTGACCCTTAAGTAAGTCATAGTCAGACTGTGCAAATGCGTTAGTTGAGAATGAAAAGGACATTAGTATTCCTAAAAACAGGAGTGTACTAAGTGCTCTCCCTTTAGTTAGGTAGCTTTTATCTTGCTTAAACATGTGTTGTGTTGTTTTGTGTTGTATTGCATGTTACGCTTTCTAAGAGTAAAAGTTACTTTTATCAAAAAAAAATATGTATTTATCTAAAATATTCAGTAAAGGATATGTGAATTTTGATCTACTCAAGAACTTTTTTGATTATGATAATTTGTTACTTTTGTTCTTCTATATGAAATAAATAAGAAAAAAATGAACGAAAAAGATCTGCCAGCAAAAGAAAAGCAACATTTGTTGGATAAGAGATATCTTAGGATGGCATATATTTGGGCCGAAAATTCTTATTGTAAGAGGCGACAAGTAGGAGCCTTAATCGTAAAAGAAAAGATGATTATTAGTGATGGTTATAATGGAACACCATCTGGTTTTGAAAATAATTGCGAAGATGAAAACAATATTACAAAACCATATGTTCTACATGCTGAAGCTAATGCAATCACAAAAGTTGCCCGTTCTAATAATAGTTCAGAAGGAGCAACCTTATATGTTACTTCATCGCCATGTATTGAATGTGCCAAATTAATTGTTCAGGCAGGAATAGGACGAGTTGTATTTAGTGAAAAGTATAGGGTAGAAGATGGTATAAATTTGTTATCAAGGGCAGGTATCGAAATTATTCACCTGGAAATTGATGACTAAAAAAAATTAGAAATAAATATTATAATGAGTTATAAAAATAGTAAAAGACAAATTTTTCAACCCATTCTTTTAGCTATTATTTTAATAGCAGGAATTTATATTGGATATGCTGTCTTACCAGGAAATGTAGGGAAAAATAAGTCGTTGGTTATTTATCCTCAAACCAATAAAATAGATGCCATACTGAATTTAATTAATGAGGAATACGTTGATACTGTAGATACAAAAAAAATGCAGGAAGAAATAATTCCTGATTTGCTTAAAAAGTTAGATCCTCATACTGTATATATACCAGCTAAGGATTTGCAAAGTGTTAATGAAGAACTTTCAAGTAATTTTGGTGGTATTGGAGTACAGTTTAGTATTCAGAAAGACACGGTTATGGTAGTGGCAGTTGTTTCCGGAGGACCATCTGAAAAAGTAGGGATTTTACCTGGAGACAGGATTGTTAGTGTAAACGACAGTGTTATTGCTGGAAATGGGATCGAAAATTCAGTAGTACTAAAGCTTCTTCGTGGAGAAATGGGAACCAAAGTTAATGTTGGAGTAATTAGACGAAACTTAAAAGAGCCACTAAAGTTTGAAATTACAAGAGGAAAAATTCCAATTGAGAGTGTTGATGTTTCGTATATGGTTACTGATGAAGTGGGTTATATAAAAGTAAGTCGTTTTGCAATGAATACATATGCAGAATTTTTAACTGCATTAGCGAAGTTGAAAGCAGAAAGTTGTAAGAAACTTATAATTGACTTTAGAGGAAATTCAGGAGGTTATCTGGAAGTGGCGATTAATTTATGTAATGAATTTTTGCATGATAAAGATATGATCGTATATACGGAGGGAAAATCCAATCCCCGTCAGGAAGTTCATGCAAATGGAAAAGGAACTTGTCAGGACACTGAAGTAGCCGTGCTTATTGATGAATTCTCGGCATCGGCCAGTGAGATATTTGCAGGTGCTATTCAGGATAATGATCGCGGTATTGTTATGGGACGTCGTTCTTTTGGTAAGGGTTTGGTTCAGAATCAAATACCATTGCCAGATGGTTCTGCGCTTAGATTAACAATTGCAAGATATTATACCCCTTCGGGAAGATGTATACAAAAACCATATGAAAATGGAACTGAAGAGTATTATAAAGATATTATGGAGCGTTATCAGCATGGTGAATTCTTTAATCAGGATAGTATTAATGTAAATGATTCTCTTCAATATACAACTAAAAAAGGAAGGATTGTATATGGAGGAGGAGGTATCATGCCTGATGTTTTTGTACCTCGAGATACTACGGGATTAACTAGCTATTATTATAAAGTAAGAGAAAGTGGACTGATTTATAGGTTTGCTTTGGAGTATACAGATAATAACAGAGTTAAATTAGAAAATCTTACTAAAGTTGAAGACATCAAATCATATTTAGATAAACAATCAGTTTTAAATGATTTTATAAAATATGCAACTAAAGAAGGTGTTAAAATGAACCGAAAGCAATATAATGTTTCTAAAGATATTATTGATGTTGAATTAAAAGCTTATATAGCCCGAAATGTTATTGATAATGAGGGTTTTTATCCAATAATCGGAGAAATTGATGAGTTGTTAGGAGTTGCTGTTGATAAGCTGTCAGAGTAAAAAAATAAATTAAAATATTAAAAAGCCTTGAATTCAAAATTCAAGGCTTTTTTTGTTGATTGCGTAAAATATGTGATTGTAATCTTTTGTTTTCTAAATTATAAATCCACCAAAGTGCATTGATAAATATATTATCATATATAGAATAACTTAAAGTTAACGCTATGTACTCGCGTTACTTATTTTTGTTGCGTTTGTTTATCCAAAAAAAGTTAAAAAGCATTATGATATTTAAAATGCAATTATTGTGTTGCTGTGTATTTTTTTAGTAAAGTTTATCGTATTAACTTTTTATTTAGGTTTATTTAATAATGTTAAATATTAAATGTCATAATGGCGTATTTGAAATTATGGCATAAAAACTGTAACTATGCAATTGTAATAATAACATTACAAGAATTTTATAAGAATACAGGAAAATGATTTTAGGTTTTTTTAGAACACTTCTGATACTGTTTTTGATTTTTTATTTGTTTCGATTTATAGGAAGATTAGTAATGCCTTATTTAGTTTCGAAATTTGTTAATAAAATGACAAATCCAAACTTTAGTCAACAGCAATACTCAGAAAGAAAGAGAGACAATGAAGGGAAGGTAACCATTCAAAAAACTGTAAACCATCAAAAAATGGCGTCTACAGATGTTGGTGAATACGTAGATTACGAAGACGTAAAATAGGTTTAACTAAGTTGTAAAAATAAAAAAAAGCAGTGTGCTAAAATTAGCACGCTGCTTTTTTATTGTGATGATGAAAAGTGATTGGGTAATAATTAATTTATATTCTAAAAAAACCTATAATTTCGTTTAAATTATCCGCTAAAGTTGATAATTCATTAGCACTTTCGGTAAACAGATTTGCCGAAACTGAATTTTGTTGTGTAACCTCATTTAACTCTTGAATCGCATTATTGACTTGTTGCGCTCCGCTTTGTTGTTCAACACTAGATGCAGAAATTTCACTTACCAATTTTGCAGTTTCTTCAATGTCAGGTATAATGCTTTCAATCTCTTTTCCTGATTCCTCAGAAACCTCAACTCCATGTCTTGTTAATTCAATAATCTCTTTTGCAGCAGACTGAGATCTTTCTGCTAAATTTTTAACCTCACTGGCTACAACGGAAAACCCTCTTCCTTGTTCTCCTGCTCGTGCTGCTTCAACAGCAGCATTTAATGCTAATATGTTTGTTTGTTGAGCAATTTCATCTATAATAACAATCTTTTGAGCAATATCGGCCATGGACTCTTCCGTTAATTTTATGGATTGGTATCCTTTTTTCATTCGCTCTGAAGCTCGACGAGAGATGCTTTCTGTTTTTTTCGCGTTATCAGTATTTTGATGAATAGTTGCTACCATTTCTTCCATTGAGGAACTGATTTCTTCGGATGAGGCTGCTTGATTTGAAGCCCCTTCATTAAGTCTAACAGCAGAAGACTTTAGTGTGTCACTAGAATTATTAATCTTTATTGAACTGTCCTTAATTTTTTGTACAATGACTTTAATATTCTTTGTCATATCTTTTAAAGATGCTACAATATCACCTATTTCATCTTCTCTTGATACTTTTATTTTACTTGTTAGATTACCACTGGCAATCTCTTTGGTAAAGTCGGCACTATCGGTTAATGGTTTAATCATTTTGTTAGCCCATAGGTAAATTATCACATAAAAGATTAGGAGTCCAATAAATCCAATGATTAAACTTTTATACATTATGGTATTTACTCCTTTAAGCACAATTGCTTTAGGAACTTTTATGCCGATAGTCCATTTTTTTTGAGAGCTATTAACATTAATGGTTGCCAAAGACATATACCATTCCTGACCTTCATTACTATATTCAAAATAGGTTAAATCATTATCTAAAGTAGATTGAACTTTTTCATTTATTATAACTGAATCGAGGTCGCAATTTCCGTATATAGATTTACCAATAAGTTCCTTATTTGTATGGCCAACTATGCTTTTATTGTCTGACAATAAAAAAGAAACTGCCTCGCTAAAAGGTTGAATGTCAGAGATAATTTGTTCTATATTATCTAGTTTAATATCAACTCCAACAATCCCCATGAATTGACCATTGTGTTGGATAGGTACGACAATGGAGGTCATTAAAATTCCTGCTAACTCCTTTGTAACTACATCGTAGTAGGGATCCCAGATGTCTGTATTGTTTTCTTTTCTTGCAATATAATAGAGACTATTAAGATCGTCATTATTTTTATCTACAGTTGTAATAGATTGGTCTATTTGTCCATTAAGTCTGTAATATACATTTCTGATTCTACCATTTTTAAGATTATAGGATGGATCAAGAGCTTTTAATTCCCAAATTTGCCATGTTGATAAAAAACTGGGATTGTTTTTTAACCAGCTCAGTAACATTGTATTATAAAATGAGTCATTTGGTTTATTCTCTAACGAGAAATATTCTTCATAAGTATTTGCAAGTACCAATGCTCCCTCATGTACTGTATTTAACTCTCCTTGAATTAGATTTCTATATTCTAATACTTTAGTCTTAATAATTTCTTCAGAAGTGGAAATTGCTTCATTTCTTAGATTATAAGTAATATAACCTAAAACCATTGCAAAAATTAAAGTTGAAGATACAAGAACATAAGCTAATAGCTTTCCTTTTAATCTAAATTTAAATCTACCCATACACCAAACTTAATACAACAATAATTAGTGATAATGTGTCCCCTGTCAATATCACAACTAAATTTAAATCAGTTAATATTTTAACTATAGTTTATAAGTATAGGTGTTGATTTAAAAATAAATCCAAGAGTGTCCCTGTTAAATTTCAATGGAAGTTGAAGATTTAAGTGTTTTGTTGTGTGGTACCCTTGAAATACGAGAGGTTTGTCGTGCAAAAATATATTTTATGAAGATTGTAAATATTGAAATTTGTCATGTTTGTAAATAAAATATGAAAAATAAAAGGAAATGGTCGAAATATTTAATTGGTTTTGCTATTCAGAAATAAAAGTAATTAGTAGTTTAGGCTTTGATAAAAAAACTTAATCTATTTAACTGAAAATGCAAATAAAAAACATTTTTACCCTAACTCTATTTTTGAGTATATTATTTTTTGCCGGATGTAATAAGAGTCCCAAAGAATCACAAAAGTTATCCGAAGTTAAATATAACCCAAATGTCTCTGCCTTTACATCAGGGATGGTTTCAAATCAATCAGAAATCATGGTACGTTTTTCTGATGATGTTGCGAGCGCAGATCCTGGGAATCCGGCTTCCTCCAGTATTATGAAAATATCACCGTCTGTTAAAGGTGAATTTTATTGGTTAGATAAACAATCATTGGTTTTTAAGCCAACTCAACAATTAAAGCAAGCTACTATATATAACGTAAAAGTAGATTTATCACAAGTATTTCCTGATGTTAAGGAAAATTTCGATTTTTCATTTCAAACTATTACTCAGAATTACAGGGTAGAATTAGGCGATGTAACTCCGTATGATAATTCAAATCTGACGGATAATAGAATTACTGGAAACTTAATATTATCTGATTATGCAGATACAACTCAAATTTTTAAAATTATTAAGGCCAAACAAGATGATGAGGATCTTGAAATACAGTGGTTGGGATCTGATAAGCCAAATCAATATCCTTTTGTTGTTCATCATATCAGAAGAAAAGATTCTCAGGATGTGGTTAAATTTGAGTTTAAAGGTAAGAGTATTGACGTAGATAAAGATGATTCCAGAAAGATTATAGTTCCGGGGATTAATGATTTTGAGTTAGTAGGAGCTAAAGAAATATTTTTACCAAGTCAAGCAATTGAAATTACATTTACAGATCCGTTGAATTCCAGTCAAAATTTGGATGGATTAATAGAATGGGATTCTCCGGTTCGATTTTCAACATCTATAGAGAACAATTTAATTAAAATTACACCTTATCATTCGATAACTGGAAGTGTAAAACTGAAAGTAAATGAGGGAATTGAGAATGTATTGGGCGTAAAAACAGATGAAAGCGAGAACTTTGTTATGACTTTTACAAGCTTAAAGCCTCAGGTTGAATTTATAGGTAAAGGAACTATTTTACCTGAATCAGATGGGTTGATTATTCCTTTTAAAGCGGTTAGCTTAAAAGAAGTACAGGTAAGAGTAATCAAAATTTTTGAAAATAATGTAGCATCCTTTTTACAGGTTAATAAATTAGATGGAGCCTATCAATTAAAAAGAGCCGGAAGATTAATTCTTAAAAAGACAATCCCGTTAAATACTGACAGAACTATTAATCTTAATAAATGGAATACCTTTTCATTGAAATTAGATGACTTAATTAAAGTCGACAGAGGTTCTATATATCGTGTAGAGATTCAATTTGCCAGACGAAACGCTATTTATCCATGTTCGGATGAGGATGCTTTTGAAGATGATGCACTAACAAATGATCCGGATGAAATAACCGATCGTGAAATAGCCTATTATGATAGTCCGCAGGAAGATTATAGTTATTGGGATAACAGCTATTATTACTATGATTACAGGGACAGAGATAATCCATGTAAAAAAGCGTATTATCGCAGTAATCGTTTTGCACGAAGAAATATCTTAGCATCGAACTTAGGTATCATTGCAAAAAAAGGTAGTGATAAAGAAATGGTGGTTGCAGTAACTGATTTAAGAACTACCGATCCTGTGGCAAATGTTGATGTTGAAGTTTATAATTATCAAAATCAATTAATTTCTTCTTCAAAAAGTAATGGTGATGGTCTGGTAAGACTGGATGTTACTAAGAAACCTTATTTGTTGATTGCCAAATTTGAAAACCAAAGGGGGTATTTAAGGTTAGATGAAGGTTCTTCATTGTCTTTGAGCCGTTTTGATGTGGCCGGACAAACTATTCGCAAAGGCTTAAAAGGTTATATCTATGGAGAAAGGGGAGTGTGGCGCCCCGGGGATACACTTTTTGTTTCATTTATTTTAGAAGACAGAGAGCAAGTACTTCCTGAAAAACATCCTGTTGTATTTGAATTAAGTAATCCGCATGGACAGTTGGTGAAAAGAATGGCAAGTACATCAGGTGTGAATAATATGTATTTATTCAAAGTTCCAACAGATGAAGATGCTCCTACTGGTAATTGGATGGCTCGTTTTCTTGTTGGAGGAACAGTTTTTACAAAAACGCTTAAGATTGAAACGATAAAACCTAATCGATTAAAAATAAATATGGATTTTGGTACAGATAAACTTTCTGTACTGCAACCGTATGTTAAAGCGAAGATGATTGTAAAATGGTTGCATGGGGCAGTTGCCAGAAATCTTAAAGCAAATGTAACCGCAACATTAACTTCGATCCCAACTAAGTTTCCTAAATACAGTGAATATACTTTTGATGATCCAACATGTAAATTTTCAAGTGAAGAGGTTACTCTGTACGAGGGAGAAACCGATTCTGAAGGGATTGCTATGGTTCAAGGCAATCTTGAAGTGAGTGACCAGGCTCCCGGAATGTTAAAAGCATCTTTCAGAACTCGTGTTTTTGAAGAAAGCGGAGATTATAGCATCGATCGATTTTCAATCCCTTATAGCCCTTATAAATCTTATGTAGGAGTCAGAGTTCCTGTAGGAGATAAAAGAGGAATGCTGGTTACAGATAAAGAACATAAGATTGATGTGGTTACTGTTGATTCTGATGGAAATCCTGTTTCAAAAAGCAACTTGGAATACATCACTTATAAAGTGAGCTGGCGTTGGTGGTGGGAATCTGGCGAAGATAACCTGGCTCGTTATATATCATCATCTTCGCAACAGATTATAAGTCGTGGAACTTTTAGTACATCAAATGGAATTGGAAGTTTTGATATGGAAATTAAGTACCCTGACTGGGGTAGATATTTAGTTCGTGTTATCGATAAATCAAGTGGTCATATATGTGGTAAAACAGTATATGTTGATTGGCCCGGATATGCAGCTAAACCTGTTGGTGATAATCCGGAAGCAGCATCAATGTTAACATTATCTACAGAAAAGGATAAATATAATGTTGGAGAAACAGCTCAGGTTAACTTTGCTTCATCTGAGGGTGGCAGAGCTTTAGTGACCATTGAAAACGGAACTAAAGTAATTAAAGAATATTGGGCAAAAACACAAAAGGAGTATACTTCATTTCAGTTTGAGATTACCAAAGAGATGACTCCAAATATTTTTGTTCATGTTACATTATTACAGCCTCATGCTCAAACTGCCAATAATTTACCTATTCGTATGTATGGTATTACTCCATTATTGGTTGAAGATGCAGAAACACATTTGAAACCTGTGATTGATATGCCGGAATCTTTGGTTCCAGAGCAAATGGTGAAAATTAAGGTAAGTGAAGAAGATGGTAAGCCAATGACTTATACATTGTCTGTTGTAGAAGAAGGGCTTTTGGATTTAACTCGCTTTAAAACACCACAGCCATGGAATCACTTTTATGCAAGAGAGGCTTTAGGTGTTAGGACATGGGATATTTATAATCAGGTAATTGGAGCTTATGGTGGACAAATAGAAAAGGTATTTAGTATTGGTGGAGATGGTGAAATTATGAATAAACAAAAGGATCCTAGTGCCAATCGTTTTAAACCTGTAGTAAAAGTATTGGGGCCATTTACCTTAGGAAAAGGAGATTCTAAAACTCATGAGTTTAAGATGCCTCAGTATATCGGTTCTGTGCGCACTATGGTTGTAGCCCGTAATGATCGCATGTATGGAAATGCAGAAAAAGCAACTCCGGTTAAAAAGCCGTTAATGGTTTTAGCTACACTCCCTCGTGTATTGGGCCCTGGAGAAAAGGTGAAACTTCCCGTTACAGTTTTTGCCATGAGCGATAACATTAAAAATGTTGAGTTATCTGTCGAAACCAATGATCTCTTAAAAGTAGAAGGCAATAAGTCGAAACAAATTACTTTTAATCAAACAGGAGATCAGGTGATACCGTTTGAAATTCAGATTCCTGAAAAATTAGGAATAGGAAAGTTAAAAGTGATTGCAAAATCAGGATCGGAAAGAGCTGAAGATGAAATAGAGATACAGGTTCGAAATCCTAATCCTTCAAGAATAAGTTCGATAAGTAAAGTGATTCAAGCAGGAGAAACAGAAACTATCCCATATGAATTATTTGGAATGGAAGGAACCAATAAAGTTGTGGTTGAGTTATCATCCATTCCTCCTGTTGATTTTGGACGAAGATTAAAGTATTTACTTCAATATCCTCATGGTTGTGTGGAGCAAACAACCAGTTCTGTTTTCCCTCAATTATATCTGGAGAATGTAATGGAATTGAATGAGGAAACTAAAGCTACTATTGAAAAAAATATAAAAGCAGGTATTAGTCGTTTGTCAACTTTTATTACTAATGACGGTGGTTTAAGTTATTGGCCTGGTAATTCAGATGCCAATGATTGGGGGACTTCTTATGCAGGACATTTTTTATTGGAAGCTGAGAAAAAAGGTTATAATCTTCCGTTGAACTTTAAAACAAAATGGATTCAGTATCAAAAACGTCACTCAGGTAGTTGGACCCCAGAAAACTTTGGTCATTACAGGGATTTAAACCAGGCTTATCGTTTGTATACACTGGCTCTTGCTGGCTCTCCGGATAAAAGTGCTATGAACAGGATGAGGCATATCTCAACCTTGTCAACTCAGGCTCGATGGAGATTGGCTGCAGCTTATGCATTAACAGGTCAAAAAGAAGTTGCGAATGACTTAATCGCAACTACGAGTGTACAAATTACAGAGAAACAAAAGTATTATTCATACGGATCAGTAACTCGTGATCAGGCAATGATATTGGAGACTTTATCTTTACTTGGCAATTTAGATAAGGCAGCTCCATTGATGAAAGAAGTAGCAGAAAAATTAAGCGGTCAAAGTTGGTTGAGTACTCAAACAACAGCTTATTCTTTGATTGCTTTAAGTCAATTGGCTCAAAATACAGGGAGCTCAAAGTTATCATGTGTGTTAAATGGAGAAAAAATAACATCTGGCAAGCCTGTTTATCAGGAAGAGTTGAATTTAAAAATAAAGAATTCAGGAGAAGTTAAGGTTAAAAATAATGCAGAAGGAGTATTATTTGCAAGATTAATTTTAGAAGGAATTCCATTTAAAGGAGATACAGTGAACGAAAGTTCAAACCTAAAGTTAAGTGTAAAATACACTCTGTTAAACAGAGAGCCTGTTGATGTGGAGCAAATAACTCAGGGAACTGATTTTATGGCAGTAGTAACAGTAAGTCATCCGGGACAACTTTCATCATATACAGATATGGCTTTAACTCAGATATTCCCTTCTGGTTGGGAAATTCGTAATACAAGAATGGAGGAGGTGAATTCTCCTTATGAAATTGATATGCCAGATTATAAAGATATTAGAGATGATAGAGTATATTCATACTTTGATTTAGCCAGAGGAAAGAGTAAAACATTTATTGTGTTACTAAATGCAAGTTATCAGGGAAGATTCTATATGTCATCAGTGTCTTCTGAAGCAATGTATAATAATCAAATAACGGGGCGAAGAGCTGGAAAATGGGTTGAAGTAGTAAGTGAAGAATAATTGCACAAAGATTAGAAATAATTATAATTTTACGCCTGACTTATAATCATTAAGTCAGGCGTAATTTTTTTAGCATATGAAGACTTTATTTTATATTACTTTATTGACTCTTGGTTTATTAACAGTTGGTGCAATAGATGCCAATGCAAAAAAAGTTGAAGGGTATATTATTACAAATGAAAATGATACAGTTAAAGGATTGATTAATCTGTATAAATTCAGTTTGAGTTCAGGAAGTGTGTTTTTAGGTGATTTCAATAGTGAGATGCTTTTTACAGAAGTACCTTTTAAAGCTTTGGGTAAAAAGAAGTTTAAAATCTATAAGCCTGAGGATATTAAAGGGTATGGTTTTGTATCAAAAGGTTTATCATATGAATTTGTAACATTGTTGGTTAAATCAAATTCTTATAAAGTGAAAGATAGGGAGAAATTACATTTTCTTCAGCGTATCAAGACTGATAATAAAGTGATATATAAACATCAGAAATATCGACTTGAACCAGGAACAAGAGAGTTAGTTCCATTTTATGTATTTTATTTGATAGGTAAGGATGGAGAGTTAATTAAGATATAATATCTAATTTCGGTTTATGAGAAAATCTGTCACTTTATTGTTATTAGCATTTACCATATTAGTTTCAGCAGATGGTAAGAAAATAGAGAAAGGTAAGGCTTCATACTATGCCGATAAGTTTGAAGGTAGAAAAACTGCAAGTGGAGAAGTTTACAAGCATCACTTAAAAACAGCAGCGCATAAAACCTTACCTTTTGGAACTTTAGTTAAAGTTACTAATCTAAAAAATAACAAGTGTGTTGTAGTACGAATAAACGACAGGGGACCTTTCTCTAAAGTGCGAATTATTGATTTATCAAAAAGTGCTATGAAGGCTTTAGATGGAATAAGAGATGGGGTTATTGATGTGGAAATAGAAGTTCAAAAAAAGAAGTGATTTTTTGGGATAGATACAGAGTTCAGATTTAAGTTTATAGTAATGTTTTAAATGGCTGAAAGCCTGTAAAATCACAACAAGGGGTATCGTCCCTTGTAATAGATACCACGTAAATATCTGACTGTAAGTCTAAACTTATGGTTAATACATCAGACTGTCAGCCTGAATGGGAATTACGTTCAAGATCTTGGGGTGATGCCCTCTTGTATTCGAAAAGATGTATATAATCTCAACTACAATAACTTGAAAGCTGTAAGTCAGCTCTCCTCCTTACCAAGGAGGAGTACGGTGAGGTACGAATCGGGAGGTGGTTTTAGACACTTTTACACCAATTTTTATGAAATTCTTGAACATCTTCAATGATAACATTGGGATGTTCAAATATCATAAGATTCTCATATCGAAGCGTTGTAATACAATATATTTAGTTTCTTATCCCTCAATATATCATATTCTTCATTGTAAACATGATATTCACCATCTAATTCTATTGCCAATTTGATTTGAGGACAATAAAAATCAAGGATATAGTTATAAATAGAATGCTGCCTTCTAAACTTTAGATTACAAATTCTTTTTGGATCAAGTATAAAATCTGGGTCTAAATGTTGTTTTAATTAAGCATTAAATTTTGTTAACATGAATAGAAAATACTTGTACATCTACAACATCACTGAACTGTCGATAAAATTTCTTTGTTTTTAGGCTGAAAGCCTCATACATCAAAACTTGGGACATCGTCCCAAGTACATATACACACTGTAAGTTCAGGCTGAAAGTTTGAAACATTTTTACTACATTTAATCTACAAAATCAAAATATACAAACTATGGGACAATCATTATCTCAGCTATATATCCATCTTACGTTTGGTACTAAAGAAAGATACTCTTTATATCTTCAGATTGGGAGGTAAAACTTCATGCTTTTATTACAGGGATCTTAAAGGATCACAATTCTTCTTGTATTGTATCTAATTGTGATGAAGATCATGTACATATCCTTTTTAGAATGTCAAAGAACTATGCATTATCTAAAATCATTGAAGACATTAAAAAGGAATCTTCAAAATGGGTTAAGGATAATATTCCATCTTGTTCTAAGTTTACATGGCAAACAGGTTATGGTGTATTTTCCGTAAGTAGTTCTAAGGTGGAAGTAGTAAAAAGATATATCGCAAACCAGATAGAACATTATAAAAAACTGTCTTACCAAGAAGAGGTTGAGATGTTTTTTAAAGAGTATAGTCTGGAATATAATCCAAAATATTATTGAAGATAGTTACAGACTTTCAGCCTGATATTTTCCTGATCACAAAAACAAGGGGCGTTGCCACCTTGTTGTGATGTTATGGGCTTTCAGCCTTTTTTCTATTTAACAGCAAAAAAACTCTTTTTTTGTTCATACCCAAATATTGTTTCTGATCCTTCTTTTACCTTTTAAATAATTCCAAAGTTCACATTCCGCTGGAGCAGAGTTGTTTCTTAAAGATTTTCTCTTTTTGTTTAGTTCAGGTCGATTACTATTCATTATTATTTGGTTTAAAGATAAACTAAGATACACAAAAGGTTAAAAACCACCTCCCCTTTCCTGCGTCAAGGTACTACTCCTTTGAAAGGAGGAGAGCTGATTCCCATAACTTACAGCACTTTATTAACATAAAACCCCTTTTCGAACACTAGAGGGCGATGCCTCAAGTTGTGAGATATAAGGCTTTCAGCCTTTTGAAAACGATAAATCCAACACTTGATTAACATATTTCATTATGATATACAGCAAAGTACTTGGAGGCACTTAGTGCTCTTTGAGACTTGGGGGTGTTTTTATAACGTATTATAAATTACCACCGAGGCTGTAAGGCTCAATGAACATAAAGATGTTGGATTTCCGTTCAAAGTTTAATCGTTAGTAGTTGATTTGAGTAATTACCACATCACCACATCTTAAAATCATAATTCAAGATACCCTTTAACCCTTAACCTTTCTACCTTTAACCTTTTCCAAACCACTCATCTGATATATCAAGTTTAACATTACTGTTCTCAAATTCTATATAAGGTACTTCCATCCACAATGCCTTTGGATAATATTTTATCAAATAGCTTTTAATTGTTTTTGCAGAGTCTTCAGTAATTTCAGGTTCAGTAACCGGATAATGATTATAAACCACACCATATACATCAATGCCTCTTTTTTGCATTACTTCCAAAGATAATAGCGTGTGATTTATAGATCCTAATTTGCCGGAAGTTACCAGAATAACAGGGAAATCATTTTGCTGAATAAAGTCTACAACCATAGAATCTTCGTTTAAGGGAACCATCAATCCGCCAACTCCTTCCAATAGAACAGTTTCATACTGCATCTCAATTTCTTTAACTGCCTGGATAATTCTGTCTTCATCAATTCTTTCGCACTGCATGGCTGCAGAAAGGTGAGGTGATGCCGGAAATTTAAATAAGTAAGGACAGGTTTCTCCCTTTTTATCAATTGGGAGCATTGGAATACCCATGATTTTTCGATGTGTTTCAATGTCTTCTGAATATTCAATGCAACCTGTTTGTGCCATTTTCATCGTAATTACATTTTCGCCTCTTTGCATTAGTGTTTTAGCAATTAGTCCTGTAATTATAGATTTTCCTGCATCTGTGTCAATGGCAGTTATAAAATATGTTGACATAATATTATTGTTTTTGAAGAATGAGTATAAAGGGATTGTATGTCAATGGAAATCCTTTATTTGTTTTGTAAATCTGATATCCATTAGTAAAGTTTTCCAGGTCTGATTTATTCCATCTTGTAGATGATATTGCATTAACACCGGTTAAACGCATATGTTTTAATACATTTAAAGGACTATTAAAATATAGCTTTTCATACCAGGAAAGTTGATCCTTAATCGTAAAAAATCTACTTGCTTTTAATATTACTTCTTGCATTGAAAGATATTCAATGCCTTTACCTGTTAATGTCTTTATTTCTTTAAAGTTATCTGTATCAAATGACGATAGAATAAAGTAACCACCCGGTTTTAAGGTTTGAGATATCTTAAAAAAGAAAGCCTCCAAATCCTGAATCCATTGAATGGTAGCTCCTGACCAAATAACGTCTTGTTTGTCTTCAATGGTTATATGCTCTGCGTCACCCTGTATAAATTGGAATTGACAATTTTGTTTTGATGCGATAATGTTTTTTATCTTATTCTCAACTTTACAGACTAAATCGTTGGCAGTGTATTTTTTATAAGAAAAATGTTTGTGAATTTCTTTGGTTAGCAATCCTGTTCCACAGCCCAATTCTAATGCAGTTTCCTGTTGCTTTGGTAATATATTTAACGCCATCGAAACCAACTTTTTTGCCATATTTTGTTGTACCAAGGCATGTTGATCATAAGTAGAGGTAGCCTGACAAAATCGCTTTTGCAGAAGTGTTTTATCGATAGTTTGTTTTATTGCAATGTCATTCATTTCGTTGTTGGTTTTATATCTCTATAAAAGAATTTCATTCCAGGTGTTATAATTATAAAAGCAAAAGTGAGGTGCGCTTATCTCGTTGATTTTTACTTTATCTTTCCAATAAGCTCTTTGGTTATCTGGATTAAATATTAAATCCTCATTTCCAATAATGGCCTTGTTGTATATTATATTATCAGAAAGATCAAGCATGAAATGTTCTGTCAGAGATTTCAATTCATACTTTTGCTCTGAGAAATCTCTTTGTGGTTTATTGTTTTCAAAAGATTTCCATGCTTCACCACCACCAAGCATGCGTCTTTGAAATTTCATCAAATTGCGTTCTGTCAGGTTGTTTAAAGTACCAAAAACAATGGCTTCGGGTATGCCAAGTTTTGCATCAACAGGTTTTGATGTTCCGTTTATGGCAACTGAATATTGAGGATTCAATTGATGTTGGTTGCAAATATATTGTCCAACCCAAACTCCAAATGACCATGCAACTATAGAATAAGAAGCATAATTTTTGATCTCTGTAATTGTATTGCTATCCAGTTCTAAAATTGTATAATCATAGCACATCAGCACATCATTTTCTTCAAAATCTAAATGATTTAAAGGTATTTCGTCACACCCCCATCCATTAAAAAAGATGATTAATTTTTGATTATGATTTTTATTAAGCCATTTATATTTCATAATTATAATATTGCAGCTTGATTTGATTTATAAATAGTAGATAGAAACATTTTAGTTTCGTTGAAAAAGGCGTCCAGTTTTTTAGTGTCTAAGTTTGCCGTAAGTGATAATCTTAATCGTGCAGAATTTGCAGGTACTGTCGGTGGACGAATTGGGAAAACCAAATAACCTTTAGCTTGAAGATGTTCGGCCAACTTAACAGCAATCTTATTTTCTCTAACCAGTATAGGAATAATGTAACTTTGAGAATCTTCAAAGCCCATTTCTTTAACATTTTGATTACAGATCAGAGAAAGTTGCTTGAGTTTATTTCGTAAGTGTCCCAGATTAGGCATTTGGTCTATAATAAACTTACTCCATGCCATATTAATTGAAGGTAGCGCGGTAGTGAAAATAAGAGTACGAGCCTTATTAATCAATACCTGGCCAAGAGTTTTATTTAAAATAGCAAATGCACCAACCGAAGCCATTGCTTTACCCATGGTACCAATGATAATGTCAATGTCTTTAACAACATCTTGCTCTTCGCACAGCCCTAGACCAGTTTTTCCCAAAGCTCCAACTCCATGAGCTTCATCAATATATAAAATAGCATTGTGGTTTTCTTTAATAGCAACTAATTCTTTTAAATCGATATAATCTCCATCCATACTAAAAACAGATTCGCTTACTATAAAAACCTTATCGTATTGATGACGACGCTTTTGAAGGATGGATTTTAAATGATCATAATCAGCATGACGGTATCGAACATGATCTGCCACACTTAATCGGATTCCATCAATAATACTGGCATGGCAAAGCTTATCCGATAGGATCAAATCTTTTTTCTCTGTCAGGGCAGGAAGTATACCTGTATTTGCATGATATCCACTATTAAAAAATACAGCAGCTTCACTTTTATACCAGTTCTTTAAAGAAGTTTCTGTTTCATCATATATCGAAGTATTTCCAGTAAGTAATCTTGATGAACCACTACCAAAAGAAAGCCAATCAGGATTATTCGCTACCAGATTCATAAACTCATTTTTCAAATGTGGATCTGATGCTAATCCCAGGTAATCATTTGAGGATAAATTCAGCATTCGTCTTCCTTTAAAGTCACAGTAACCATTAGAATCAGACTTAATAGCTTTCAATGTTCTTGTTAAATTATGATGATCTAAATCCTTTAATATTTGATTGAATCTTTCCATATTAGATTAGGCTTTCAATATTTATTTCCATGGTTTCATAAATTACCTCGTGTAATGCATGGCAAAGCTTATCCAATTCTTTATCAGTAATAATAAAAGGAGGCATTAAGTATACCAGCTTACCAAACGGACGTACCCAAACACCTTTTTCAACAAAAGCTTTTTGTATGACAGCCATATCAACAGACTCCTTTAGTTCTACAACACCAATCGCACCCAGGCATCTTACATCGCTTACAATTCCCAATTCTTTGCATGGGGCCAACCCTTCTGTAAGTTTGGTTTCTATATGTTTTACTTTGTTTTGCCATTCGCTTTTTAGTAGTAGATCAATACTGGCAATGGCTACCGAACAAGCCAGTGGATTTCCCATAAATGTAGGCCCATGCATAAAAACGTCAGGAGAACCATTGCTTATGGTATCTGCTACTTCATCAGTGGCTAATGTTGCAGCGAAACTCATGTAACCGCCAGTAATTGCTTTTCCCAAACACATAATGTCGGGAGAGATGTCTGCATAATTACACGCAAATAACTCTCCCGTCCTTCCGAAGCCCGTAGCAATTTCGTCTGCAATCAGAAGTACATTATATTCATTACATAACTCTCTTACAGCTTTTAAATACTGAGGTGAATAAAACCACATTCCACCAGCACCTTGAACTATTGGTTCCAAAATAAAGGCTGCTAATTCGGTATGATGCTTATTAAAAAGATCTTTTAAAGCAGATAGATCTTCATCAATCAAATTGTCATTAAATCTTGTTTGAGGTTGATCTGCAAAAAAGTGAATAGGTAAACGACCGTTGAAAATATGATGCATACCTGTATTAGGGTCACATACAGACATTGCATGCCAGGTATCTCCATGATATCCATTTCGTATGGTTGCAAACTTTACCTTTTGTTTTTCATTTTTACTGTACCAATATTGTAAAGCCATTTTCATAGCTACTTCAACAGCCACAGAACCGCTATCACAATAAAAAACTTTTTGCAAAGTTTCAGGTGTTATGTCAATGAGTCGTTGAGCAAGTTTTGTTGCAGGGTTATGAGTAAATCCTCCAAACATAATGTGCGACATACTTTTTAACTGCTCTTCGATAGCATGGTTTAAAACGGGGTGGTTGTATCCATGAACCGCAGCCCACCAAGAAGACATGCCATCAATTAATTTCTCACCTGTGGCTAAATGAATGGTGCATCTCTCAGCTTTCTCTACCATATACACTGGCAACGGATTGGTTGTGGATGTATAAGGGTGCCAAAGATGGTCTTTATCGTATTGTAATAATTCCTGAGTATTCATTTTTTTAGTTAAAAGTACCTAGTACCTAGTCAAAAGTTAAAAGTCTAATGTTGAAAGTTTTATTTTTAATTCTCTGCATCATAAGGCTGAAAGCCTGAAACAAATAATAAAAGTATCAGACCTACAGCCTGAATTAGCAAGGCGCTAAGTCTCTTGGGGCGATGCCCCAAGTTACGATATGTAAGGCTTTCAGCCTTTTGTAGACTCATTTCAGCTTCAATCATATTAAATATATTTATAAAAAGGAGAGTTGATTTGCAAGACGCAGACCTTTTGAATTAGCATGCATCTTTTCAAACTCTTTAAGCCCTAAGCTCCACGCTCTAAGCCTTTATCTTTTCCTCAACCTCTTCTGTTGCTAAAGAAAAACCGGCCTTTGTAAATACCTCCTTATCTTCATTAATATTACTTCCAATGGTTGTCAGAAAATCACCTACCAATGCAGCATTAACACCAGCAGAAAGTGCTTTATGTTGAATGTGAGCAAAAAGGTTTCTGCCTGCTGCCATTCTTATTTTAGCTTTGGGATTAATAAAGCGAAACAGAGCAAAAGTGGTCAGTATTTCTTCATCACTTAAAGCTTGCATGTCTTCCAGTTTTGTTCCTTTTATCGGAGTAAGAACATTGATCGGAATTGATAATACATTAAGGTCTAAAAGGGTAAAAGCCATTTCTATTCTTTGGTCAGGAGTTTCGCCCATTCCAATAATTCCACCGGAACACACTTCCATACCTATTTCCTGAGCTTCTCTTATGGTTTTTATTTTTTGTTCCATAGTATGAGAGCTAACTAGTTCAGAAAAGAATGAAGGTGCTGTTTCAATATTGCAGTGGTAGTGTTCTACCCCAGATTCCTTAAGCTTCAACAATTGTTCTTTATTCAATAAGCCCATTGATGCACACAAACGTATGGGCGAGTTTTTTCTGATGCTTTTATAAACACCACAAAGTTTATCCAGATTTTTATTAGATATGGCTTTACCACTGGTGACTAATGAAAATTTATGAACTCCTTTTTCGGCATTACCCTTAGCCATTTGTTCAGCTTCTTTTAAATCGACCAGTTCATATTCCTCCACATTTGTTTTGTGAAAAGCAGATTGAGAGCACCATTTACAATCTTCGCTGCAACGGCCTGATCTTGCATTTAAAATACTACACATATCCATTTTATTACCATGAAAGTAAAGGCGGATTTCGTTAGCTGCAGCATACAATTCTTCCTTGTCAGTCCAATTTAATAATGCCTGAGCTTCTTCCTTGTTAATAGTCTCTCCTTTTAATACCTTTTGTTTTAATTGCTCTACCATAATGCACAAAAAAAGCCGCTAACAGAATTATTATTCCATTAGCGGCCAGTTATATTGTTAATACTAATAATTACACTTTTTCCATATACAATTGGACTATTTACTGTAACCGGAATTAATTGCAATAACTCCTGTTCCGGAGTTTCTTCCACGTTATCATCAGTTTCCTTTTCGGCACAAATCTGAAGTATATCTTCAATGTGTTCAACAACAGTTCCAATCCACTGCGTTAATGAAATAGCCAAACTACCAATATGAACCACTTTACCAATACTGCAAAAAGCAGCATAGCTCTTATTACTCCACTTGGTAAAATGAAGTTTGCTTTGATTGATATGTATCTTTTTGTGATTCATTGAGTGCAAAACTAGTACAAAAAAGAATGACGGTTTTGGTTTTTGAAGCTGTTTTTGAGCAGGTTTTAATTAATAGTAGATATGACCTACATCGTACATTAGTCGATACTGAGTCGTAACAGCTTTTGCTTTACTTAATACTTCACTCACATATTATATAGTACTTCTGCATGATAACATCACTATGCAGTGTGTCAATAGTGAGCGAATAGTGAAGGAGTAGTGAACGTATAGTGAAGGAATGCCGAATCTGTTACGCAGCAATTACGACTATGGTGCGAAGAAGGTATAGTTTTAGTATAGTGTTTTATCTACATTTAAGAATCTTTACAAATAACGGAATAAGTCCCTTGTTTAACAAAATACTTTCTATATTTGATTTCGGAACTAGCATTAGGTCAATATCTAAACGTATCTTAATTAAAATTACAGTAAAAGAAATCCTTTAATTTACAATTGACAGTGCTGTGTACTTAAGAGAATAAACTGTAATATTAAACAACTAACTTAATCTTAGAAATGGGAAGTATAGAACTTTGCAAAACATGTAAAAATCAGAAATTTGATATCCAGCAGGGCTTATTATGTGGTTTAACCAATGAAAAAGGATCATATGAAGATGCCTGTGGTGATTTTATTAAGGATGAAACAAAAAAGGAATTTCAGGGAAACCCTATAAGAAATAATTATAAAAGGGGGAAAATAATTATGTCTGTAATATGGATTTTTCTTGTTGCAGAAGTTATGTTTTTACTGTCGGGCTGGATGCAGCTTAATTTATTACAAACGGTTAAGTCGGGTGGAAACATTACAGCTGAAGCCGCAACTGCAAATGATTTAAGACATCAATTTATAAGCATCATCTATTTATTAGTATATATTGTTTCAGGAATTACATTTATAATGTGGTTTCGGAGAGCTTATTATAATCTGCATCAAAAAGTAAAGGTTCTATCGTATGGTGATGGCTGGGCGGCAGGTAGTTGGTTTGTTCCTTTCATAAACCTTTATCGTCCCTACGAAATAATGAAAGAGCTTTATGAAGAAACTAAAGCATATATTAGTAATAAAGATGCTAATTCAGTTTTAAATCTTGAAACAAATTTATTAGGTGTCTGGTGGATTATATGGTTGGTTAATGGAGTATTTGGTCAGGTGCAATTTCATTATGCAAAATCTGCAGTAACACTATCTCAATTAACAACAAGTACAATTTTAGGTATAATCGGAAGTATAATCGGAATTCCTCTTGCTATTATTACAATTAAGGTAATCAAGAATTATACAAAAGCAGAATCAGTATTGTCAGAAAATTAAACTATTAATATTTATGGTATGATGAGGAGTATTGTCAGGGAAATTTCTTTTAGAAGAAAACACTCCTTTTTTTATCAAGAAAACATTTATTTGCTCAAGCCGCAACGGCTTTTACTTTTTTTAGTTCACAGTAAGTAAAAATTTAAAAGCGTTCATGATTTCCGCTACGCTTCAATTCTGCAGTCAAAAAAAGTAAACAAAAAAGTCCGCCGACTGCACCACTCACTTACCCACTATTTGCTTTATTTTGAGACAGAAAGAACTCACTGTGTTCAAACAGCTTTAGTTCACTAAAGCTTATTAAAAATGGAGTTCATGATTTACGCTTCGCTCCAATTCTGCCTTTTCAAAATTAAAGAAAAGTGGGTCCCAAGCTACGTTGCTGATGCCGGAATCTCGACTTCAAAATATATTTATTTCTAAAGGCGATTTCCCTGAGAGTATTGTAGTTTAAGGATTGCAATACTTTTTTTATTGGAATTTGATAGGCCATAGGCCAGAATTAAAAAGCGAAGCAAGACGCTTCGCTGATCTTAATGACCTTGATCGTTATGCGCCCTTGTAAGCTACATTCTCCTTGTTCCCTTTTCCATTCTACCTTTCTACCCCTACATAACCATCTCCACTATCCTTTAATTCAAAAATACTTTTGGGATAAAGACCTTCTTCATGTCTATGAGACACGTATACGATAGCAGTACCACTTTCCTGTGATATTTTTTGAATTAATTGCACCATTAGAGATGCACTATAATCATTTAATCCCGTAGAAGGTTCATCTAAAATTAATAATGGGGGATGTTTAATCATTGCACGGGCAATTAAAACCATGCGTTGGTTTACCTGAGATAGCTTATTGAATCGCTCCCTCTTTTTTTCAGTCAAACCAATTACCTTTAACCATTTAAATGCAAGATCTTTTTGAAGGTCCGAAGGTCTTTGGTATAGCCCAACACTATCTACTAAACCTGAAATTATCATCTGTTCAACGGTTTGGCTACTATGGAAACGCTCAGTCATTGAAGGTGTAAAGTATCCAATCTTTTCCTTGATATCCCAAACACTTTCTCCTGAACCTTTCTTTTTTCCGAATAGATAAATTGGCTGCCCAAAAGCTTTAGGGTTATCACCAAAGATCATGCTTAACATGGTTGTTTTACCAGATCCATTAGGTCCTATTAAATGCCAGAAATCTCCAGGACAAATTTTCCAATGAATATCTCTAATTATGCTTCTCTCTTCATAACTAACACTTACTCCTTTAAATTCAACTAATATTTCAGGAATGTTTTCATATGCTTTTAGCGGAGAAGGGATACTATTATTAAAAAAAGCTTTTTCTCTGTGTAAATGAAGTTGCTCAAATTCATCTTTTGAGTAAGACTTAGAAAGTTCTTCATTTTCAACAAACAAAACTTCTGAAATAAAAGGCATAATATCACTATGACGTTTAAATATCTGAACAATAGGTGTGTGTTCTGATATTTGTGTCAATTCATGCTTTAATGCTTCTACTGATTGTATATCAAGGCAATCAAATGGATTGTCTAAAATGATGAATTCAGGTTTAAGAGTCATTAAATACTTTAGTAGGGCTTTTTTCTGCTCCCCACTACTATAGGTTCTGATACTTCTGTTTAGGTCTCCGGTAAGCAGAAACTGATCATGGTTAGCTTCTTCTTCAATTAATTTTTCAAGAGTGATGTTTGAAAAAAGGATTCCTTTTTTATCTATCAGCTCTTTGATTTCACCATTTCCTTTAATTAAACTCTGAATATATTTCCCTTTCATTGAAAGGGTATTGCCTTCAATCGCGTAGTGTTTTAACTTCATCTTTATAAATCTAATCATGCAAAGATATAAAGAATTGTTATGTAAAGATGAAGTTTTGAAGTTTGCAATAATTTAGTCTAATTGCATGAAATTTTCATCAAACATCTTAAAATTTATTAATTATTGAACTAAAGCCCTATTTATATCGTAGGATTGCTTAAAAAAATAATAATTTTGAGGTTTCAATCTTAAAAATAGTAATTATGAATTATCTTGAGTCGGCAGTTGTATTAAAAAAGTTAATCGGTAATACTAATCATAAAATGTTACAGGTAAATAACAAAAAATTAGTAGCGCCTAACTTAATGATGATTCGTACAAATTTTGGAAAGGAGATTGAAGTAGAGATGGAAGCTTTTACCAATGAGTTTGTTAAAAAGCAGTTGGGTCAGTATGAGTCAGAAGCTTTTGTTGTAACAGATTTTGTAACAACAGTTCAGGACGGACATGAGTTAACTTATTTTTTATACAAAGGATACCATCGATTATTTCATATGGGGTTAGTGTTTTTTCAATTAGTAAATAAAGAAACATTGGCACCAATCGGTAAACTTGAGTTTAGTAATATTGAAGACAATATTTTTTATCAAGTTGAAAGTCCTGATTTTGAAGAAAGCTCATGTAATGCAATCGAAACAAAGGAAACTACTGTAAAGAATCCAGCTATAGCCTTTTTAATAGGTAATATGAATGAAGAACGATTATTATTTGACATTAATCGATTGATTTATGAAACAGCAAATAACGTTCAAAAACATAAAAATCGTCAATTTAAAATACATCTTCAGATCAGTAAATTTGGAGGTAAACCTACTGAGGATTTCTTAAAGAAAATTGAAGAAATCAAAAAAACAGTAGATAAGTTTATAAAACCTGCATATCCAAATTCTACATTTATCTTTGATCTTGAAAATTAATTAACTTTTACAATACTAATTAAAGTTATTATATACTAATCTATTGAATATTTACATCAATTTTTCCCAATTTTGCCACTTCAAAATTGAAACGATATGGCAGAGGGAAAAATTATGAACCTTGAAGAGTTACATTTTCTTGGTATTAAGGTGGTTTATAAAGATTTAATAGATAAAGGTTACGAGGTTTTAAACGTTAGAAAAGAGTTGGATATGAATCCACAAATTCTAGCAAAAAAGGACGATAAATTCCATATGGTTCTTGTTAAAACTGGTTTTTATCCTGAGATGGGTATTATTCTTCCGGATATTATTGAACAGGTACGAGAATTAGGTGAAAAACATAATTCAGAATGTTGGTATGCCAGTGTGGGTATTGCTAATGCCAATGGAAAAACCGAAGAAGAACTGGCTAAACCTGTTGTTGGGGGTGAATTTTATATTAATTATCAAGGATTGATTCCATTTCCTAAAGATTCAACCGCGTATACAAAATCTAAAGAATAGAAATTTTATGCAGCAGCTTAAATCATTTCTGGAATTCTTAAAGAAGAATAGAATTATTATATATGTGATGTTGGGTATTGCATTAACAATGCAAATTTGTAGTACTGCAAATCAAAACACAAATCCGGATACTAATTCCCTTTCTGAAAATTCTGTTTCTCAATATTCAGAACAGCCTATCCAACAGCCTGAGGATGGTCAAAAACCACAATCTTTTAACTTAAACTCCTTATGGGTTATGATATTTGTGACATTACTGTTTTATGTTGCAAAAAGAAAAGGGTGGTTACAAAAGTTTATGCCTCAGATAGTCATTTTTAGGGTTGGGCATTATAAAGTGAAGTCGAATGGGAATTTGGCACTTCGTGTTTTTATTATCAATCAAACAAAACGGGATATTACTTTCAACGCCCCAACTATTCAGTTTTTTAAGGATAACACAAAAAGAGAATTTGCTATAAAAAATATAGGGGGACAGAATTATTTTCCCTTAACTCTAATGCCAGGAACAGGACATAAATTTACTATTGATGCTCAAAAGTTTTATAATAATGTTGATGGATTAACAGATTATAAAACTGTATCAATGCAGATCTGTTCTAGCACAGGGAAATGCTATAAAAGTATTAAATGGCCGGTGTCATTAACTTTACGCAGGTTATAAAAAGTAAAAATATTTTTATGAAGTTTTTTTTAAAAGAACAATGGGCAAAGTATTCTAAAAGAAAAACAAAAGCAGGAATTGTATTGGATTTTCTGTTTTTGATACTATTTATACTTCTTGTAATTCCTTCAACCAGGTTACCAATAAGTTCTTTCGTAATACAATATACTTTGTCATCTCCTGATGAAGAGTCGGAAAAGGTTAGCTTAAGTGAAAATGACTATAATTGGAAATATTATAATTTAAACGATGAGGTACAATCTTTTTCTGATTTAAAAGGTAAAGTAGTTTTTCTTAATTTCTGGGCAACTTGGTGTCCGCCATGCGTGGCTGAGTTTTCATCAATTGATAAACTTTATAAAGAATTTGGTGATGAGGTTTATTTTGTATTGATAAGTAATGAAACTAAGGAGAAAATTTCGGGTTTTATCAATAAAAAAGAATATGAAGTTCCTGTGTATATGTTAGCCGAAAGAGCATCTGCAAAATTAAGTTCAAATCAATATCCACATACAGTTATTATCTCTAAAAAGGGAGAGATTGTAATTAAAAAGGATGGTGCTGCAGATTGGAATAGTGATAAGTTTAAAACTTTGTTAGAAAAATTAATTGCAGAGTAGTGAAGATAGGGAATTTAGTATTAAGAGAGAGTCCTCTTTTGTTGGCTCCGATGGAAGATGTTACAGATCCTTCTTTTAGGTTGCTATGTAAAAAATATGGTGCAGACTTGATGTACACTGAGTTTGTATCTGCAGATGCATTAATCCGGAGCATTGAAAAAACACAGCGTAAACTTAAGATTTTTGAAGAAGAACGACCTGTAGGTATTCAATTATACGGTAAAGATATTGAGGCAATGGTAGAGGCTGCAAAAATTGCAGAAGAAGCCCAACCTGAGCTTATTGATATTAACTTTGGTTGTCCTGTAAAAAAGATTGCAACTAAGGGTTCAGGAGCTGGAATGTTACAAGATATCCCTAAAATGGTTGAGATGACTAAGCAGATTGTTGATGTGGTAAATCTTCCTGTTACCGTTAAAACACGTTTGGGATGGGATGATAGTTCTAAAATTATTGTTGACGTAGCGGAAAGACTTCAGGATACCGGTATCAAAGCTTTAACCATTCATGGCAGAACCAGAGCTCAAATGTATAATGGTGAAGCAGACTGGACTTTGATCGGAGAGGTAAAGAATAATCCTCGAATGCATATCCCAATTATTGGAAATGGAGATTTAACTAACCCTAAGAAGGCTAAACTTTATTTGGATAGATATGGAGTTGATGCTTTGATGATAGGAAGACCGTCCATTGGGCGTCCTTGGATATTTAAAGAAGTAAGACATTATTTAGATACAGGGGAATTGTTAGAATTACCTAAAATTCCTGAACATGTGGAAATGATTAGGGAACATCTTAATAATAGCATTGATTGGCTTGGAGAACGAAGAGGTATTTTACACATGCGAAGACATTTGGCAATTACGTTTAAAGGTTTGCGCAATTTTCGCGACTTAAAAATTAAAATGCTAAGGGCTAACACAGCTGAAGAGGTGAATCAATGTTTGGATGAAATAAAAGAAACCTATGCTGATTGTGTTTCTGTTGTAGAAGCCATGAATGAATAAATGGAGAATATTTTAGTTAAGGAATATCATTCGCCAGTAGGAGTTTTATTGGTAGGTTCTTTTATGGATGAACTTTGCTTATGCGACTGGAGGTATCGTAAAAAGCGTAATTTGATTGACCGAAGACTAAAGGAGGGATTAAATTCCGGATTTCAGTATGGAGATTCTTCTATCATTAAAGAAACAATTCGTCAGCTGGATGAATATTTTTCAAAACAACGTACTCAATTTGATTTGCCATTAAAGTTAGTAGGAACAGATTTTCAAAAACAAGTTTGGCAAGAATTAATGAAAATTTCGTTTGGAGACCATGTTTCTTATCTTGACTTAGCCAAAAGATTAGGAAATGAAAAAGCCGTTAGAGCAGTAGCGTCGGCTAATGGAGCAAATGCCATTTCAATTATTATTCCTTGTCACAGAATTGTTGGATTAAATGGAAAAATGGTAGGTTATGCAGGAGGGTTAGATACAAAAATAAAGCTGTTAAAGCTTGAATCAAAAGTAGAGCAGGGGACACTATTTAGTTAATATAAATGTATTTCTTGATACTATGGCAAAAGTTTCTAATTCGAAGAAATGTATGAGTTACTTAAGTTTTTAATTAATTCTTCTGTATATTCTTCAGTAAAATTAAGGTTGAGTGATTTCATCGTCTCTTTAATTGTAGAGCAATACTTATATCTAAAATTAAAAGGAGTTAAAAAGTTTTGGTAAAGATGAGATATTGCTGTAGATATTGGAGTATCAACAATGAAAACATTTATGTAATCTCTTTTATAAACATCCCTTCTGATTTCAGCCATTTTATCTAAATAATGATGGATTTTCTCCGTATTTAGATCTCGTATGTCTGTTAACATTTTATCAATATTATTCCAATGAGGATCTTTAACAATATGATTAGAGTATTCTGTGTAGTGATCAATGTTAAAATCACCTAAAGGTTTTATGATGATAAACCGTTGCTCGGGAAATATTTGGTATTTAATTTTCATTTATTCGTGTTGGTTGTGTTAAAATTCGATTTACAAAAATAATAAAAGCCATCATTTAAATTAATTATTCTCGTCGAAATATTTACCAACAATTATTTTTACAGGATATAAAGCTGCAAAAAAACCAATAGTTGTAACAGTTAATAAAGAGTAGAATATATCTGATAATTGTAATGTTACAGGGTAAGCATCAACCACAAAATTGCTTGCTCCTGCAAATTTTATAACTCCAAAATGTTGTTGAATTAAAACCAGAATAACTCCAAGAGTTAAGCCGAATAGTACGCCAATTAATGAAATAAGCCACCCTTCTACAAGAAAAACTCGAGTAATTGTTTTTTTATCGGCACCAATACTTTTTAAAATTTTTATACCTTCTTTTTTATCAAAGATAAGCATCGACATGGTTCCTATTAAGTTAAAAGTAGCTATAATCAGTATGAAACATAGAATTAAATAGGCCATAATCTTTTCTATTTTCATCATTTTGTAAAAACTGGCATGTTGTTGATGCCTGTTTTCAACTTTAAATTTTGGCCCTAAAACAGATTGAATTTTGGCTTGCACAGAAGATGAGGAGATGCCTTCATTAATGCCTATTGCAAGAGAAGTTACTTCTGAGTTAGTGTATGAAAATAATTTTCGAACAAGATTAATATCAACTAGCAAATATTTGGAGTCATATTCCATTTGCTTAACCAGAAATATACCTTTGGGATGGATATAATGAGTATTAAATGCCTCATTAGGTCGCATTAAATTAATCTTTTTATTTCGTTGGGGAACATAAATCAAAAGAGGTGTTAAAAAAGAAACTCTTACATTAAGTTGATCAGCTAAAACGTAGCCTATTGCACCCCCATAACCTTGCTTGTCTCGCAGGTTAAATTTTCCTTCAACAATGATAGAGTCAAGTTGCGATACTTTTGAATAAGATGTATCAACACCCATCACCACGGCTGTTACTTGTCGCTTGTTGTACTTTAAAAGTGCATTATCTTCAATAACCGGACTAATTACACTTACTCCTTCAATGTTATTTAATTCATTTATTTTTAATGAATCCGTAGAAAAAAATTTACCTTCAACAGCAGATACTTTAATATCAGGATCAAAAGAACCATATAGACTACCAATTAATCCATGTAATCCATTAAATACAGATAGAATTACCAGTAATGCAATTGTTCCAACAGAAACTCCAATTATTGAAATTGTAGAAATAATATTAATAATTCCTTTTGATTTTTTTCCAAATAAGAATTTTAATGCTATTTCAATAATAAGTTTCATCTAAGAGTCTGTTATTTAAATGCTTTTACAATTAATCCTGTTCCTGTTTTATGTTTAGTTTTAACATCAACAATATTTAAAATCAGAGAAAAAGGAAATGTAATGAGGTAATAAAAAGGTAACAAAACAAAAAATAATTTAGTTGCATTGAGCATTGTAATTGGATACTTCATTGAAAGTAGCCATGATATTTTCCCTGGCAACCCATAGGTATATTTTGCAACTACTTTTTTGAATCCTGCTTTTTGTAATTTTTGTGTAATTTCTTGAATATTATATCCATCTCGTACATGTTCATCAATAAAGCCTGTTACACCATCATTGTGTTCTGCATCATGATGATGAGCATCAGATCCGCCTTGATCACTTGGGGTAGAGATAACCATCATGCCACCAGAAATCATAGCGTTGTAAATATTCTTAAATACGCCTTCATCATCCTCAATATGCTCCATTACGTCAACAGAAATAACTAAGTCATATTTGTTTTCTTCTTCCAATTTGGTTAAATCAGCATATTCAAAGTGAACTTTATCGTTTCTTTTAATTTTAGTAAAAAACTGATTGCAGTCTTCAATTTGATCTGATTTTACATCAACTCCAGTGATTTGCCATTCTTTATTGATGGAAGAAAGGAAATAAACATATTGTCCAAAACCAGAACCAGCATCTAAAACATTAATATCATTTCCTAGTTTTTTAGACCATGATTTAATTTCTTTTCTAATGTGCCAGGCTCTTAATAATAATAGATCAAGTAATTTATAAAAGAGAATTCTTAGAAAAGGAGTTCGATTAAAAACTTTTCCTAAGCTTTTTTTTATTGGATCGTATTGCATTCTTATTCTTTTAACAAGCGGTCAATATTGTCAATATAATCAAGTGAGTCATCAATAAAAAATTGAAATTCAGGTACAACTCTAAGTTGTTTCCCAACTCTTAAACCAAGATTTCTTCTTATTAATGAGTGGTGAAAGTTTAATTCAGATAATATACTTTCTTTTTTTTCTGATGGGAATATGCTGATATATATTTTAGCATTGCCTAAATCTGGTGATATGCGAACCTTTGATACAGATACCATTGCTCCCAGTGTAAGACTTTTAGCTTCTTTAAGAAAAATCTCACTCATCTCTTTTTGTAATAATCTGGATACCTTTTTTTGTCTGGTTGACTCCATATTCTTCTTTTTATTTAACGTACTAAATTATACTTTTTAATTTAAATTATAGAATTTCTTTTTTTAACTATGGAACTGGATCATGTCCGTGTCCTCCCCAGGGATTGCAGCTTAAGATTCTTTTGATAGCTAAATAGCTTCCTTTAATAGGACCATATTTTTTTAGTGCTTCAATAGAATAAGCTGAACATGTAGGTGTATATCTGCAAGATGCTCCTAACATTGGTGAAATAGCATATTGATATATTTTTATAGGAATTATTAAAATAAATACAATACCTGCTATAAATAAATTATATAACCGTTTAATTAGCTTCATTTTCTGAACTTTGGCTTAATTCCTTTTGTAATTTCAGTAATGATTTTTTTATACCTTTTTCAATAGTTGAATACCTTAGTTTATCCCCCGAAATATAAACGCAAGCAAAGGCAATTTGTTGATTAGAATTGTTGAGAAATTCTTTAAAATCATTACGGTTTAACCTGTAAGCTTCTCTACATCTTCTTTTTAATAAATTTCGGTGAACGGCTCTCTTAAATTTCTTTTTTGAAACACTAAATAAGACTTGAGCTTCAGTTTCTGAAGGTAATTCGGTTGGCAGGTAAACTACTCTGAATGGATACGATACAAATGATTTACCCTGAGTAAAAAGTTTTTCAATTAAAATATGGCTGCATAATCGATCTGATTTAGGAAACGAATAATTCGAATTTGCCATAGGTATAGATGCTATTAAACTTTGTGTTTTGAGATAAAAAAAGGGCATTTTAAAATGCCCTTTCAAATATATTAAAGATAATCAATTTTATTTATTGGACTTGTTGTGCTTCTTTATGAATTGTTCCAAGGCCATTGTCATAGATGGAGCCTGAGGCATTGGTGCCTGAATATCTAATCTATAACCAGCGTCTTTTACTGCTTTTGCAGTAGCAGGACCGAAAGATGCAATCATAGTATCTTTTTGATCCCATCCAGGGAAGTTTTGTAATAAACTTGCAATACCTGATGGACTAAAGAATACTAAAATATCATAGTCAATATCTTTAAGATCACTTAAATCACTACTAACTGTTCTGTAAAGAATAGCTTTTGAATATTTGATCTTGTTTTTATCTAGTAAATCAGGAATTTCTTGTTTGTGAATATCAGAAAGAGGCACAAGGTATGTTTCGTCTTTATGCTTTTTAATGATTTCAACTAAATCAGGAAATTTTCCTGTAGAATGGAATATTTTACGTTTTCTGTAAACAATATATTTTTGTAAATAATAAGCAGTTGCTTCAGAGATACAAAAATACTTCATAGTGTCAGGTACAGTTACTCTCATTTCCTCAGCAACTCTAAAGAAATTATCAATTGCTGTTCTACTTGTGAAAATAACCGCTGTGTGGTCTAAAATGTTAACTTTTTGAGCACGAAACTCTTTTGTAGGTACGCTCTCTACTTGAATAAAAGGCCTAAAATCAATTTTTACATTGTTCTTCTCGGCCAATTCAAAGTATGGAGATTTTTCTGTTTGTGGTTTTGGCTGGGAAACCAATATTCTCTTTATCTTCAAAACGATATCTCTTTTAGTTTCTTACATCGCAATGCCTATTTGATTAGAATTTTGTAAATAATAACTATAGGCAAAATTTCTAGGGCACAAAGATACAAAAACAAGTACAATAATGACGCTAGATTTTTTAAAATAATTGTAAATCCCCTAAATAATTGTATAAAGTATAAAGAAATGAATATGAACCCTCCAATTTTGAAGAGCAACGGCAAAACGTTTGGTTCAATATAAGGAATAACTATTATAATTGGAAGAATAGCTATTGCAAAAACCTTATTATGAAGATAATTAAAGAATAGATATTCTTTCGTTTCAGTAGTTGTTTCAAATACAAATGCTACAAATCTGTATAATGCTACTTTGATTGTACCATAAAATATTATCAAAGCCATAAAGAGAGGAATCAGAAATAAACTCTGATTAAAAATGGTTATTATTTGATAATAATTTGTAATCTGATAAAGAAATATTGAAGTGTTTAAAAGAAATAAACCATTAAGAATAATAGCCGGTGTTCGGTTATGAAGGTTGACTGTTTTCTGCATCTTTCGAGCATTTTGATTAAAAATAAGTGCAGAAAATAGTTCTCTTAAATATTTATAGTTTGTTACCCTTAAAAAGCCTGTAACAGCAACCGCTAAAAGTAATAATCCAGATAAAATATCTTTGTTAATATTTTTTGAGTCATTAGTTTTTATTAGAATAGGAACTTCAACATGAGTTTTAACAGAATCCCTGGTTTGATATTGATCATTAGTATTATCAATAGAATCAGAAGTTGAAATGTCAGCTGTTGATTTTATTGAATTACTAGCATAATTATCGTCAGAACTGCCACTTGCAAAAATAGAATCCTGTTTTATATTGCCCGAATCTTTTTCCGTATTAAGTTCTGATATAGCAATTGCTATTTCTGAATTGCTATAAGATTCAATATCTTTTATCAACCATACCCTGTCGCTTAATGGTATAGGATTTAAATAGTCATTAACTAAAGTTTGATTAAATATGTTTTCGCTTTCTTTCCTGACTTTTAGGTTAAAAGCTATAGAATCATCTGGTGTTGAAGTAAATATTTTGGGTTCGGTTATTGGCTTAGATGGTTTTAACGCTTTGTTAAATCTTTTTGGCGTTTCTGGAATTGTGAGTATCTGAGGCTTAGTAACCTTAATCTCAGCAGACTTTTCAAGTGGATTAATAGTTACATTTTTTGCATCAAGTATACTGTCTTGAAATGCATTGTTATTCTCTGTTACTCTTTGATTCATTCTTTAAAACTTTTTGCAAAAGTAATAAATAAGGTTGTTTTTTAATACATGATTATACGGCTGCAAATTTAAATGCATCCAGGCTCCATGAATTTGAATTGTTAATTGCCGTAATTACATCTTCTGGTTTGTCGACTACAGTCCACAACTCTTGATGTTCTTTTCTCATAAAGTTCTCATCTATGATTTTATGAAGCATTTCAATAAGAGGGTTAAAAAAACCTTTGGTGTTTAATAGGATGACAGGTTTTGTAAATAAACCAAGCTTTTTATTTGACAGAACCTCAAATAATTCTTCCAGAGTACCTGTGCTACCTGGTAAAGCAATAACTGCATCAACATTTTCCACTAATAGCTTTTTTCTTTCGGCCATAGTATCAACATGAACCATATCGTTAACACCTTTATGTTCCCATTCAACTTCAACCATAAACTTAGGGATAACACCTGTAATTTTACCATTGTGTTTAAGCATGGTATTAGCAATGGCACCCATTAATCCCACTGCCCCACCTCCGTAATTCATTGTAATATTATTCTGAGATAAAATTTCTCCTAATTTATTGGCATCATTAATATATGCTTCATCCACTTTTGTACTTGAAGCACAAAAAACACAAACTCTATCTATTTTATTCATATAATTAAAATTGCTATTAATTGCCATATGGAACCCGCCAACTTTGTCACCTTTGTGTGTGAATTTTATATAATAGCTGGTTTCATCGATTAATACTTTCCTGATCTTTACCTATGTAATTAATATAAAAATAATCTGAAGGTAGCTTTTTACCAGAGGTAGATTATTTTGATTGCAAATTTACATGTTTATGTCAGAATGTTGCTATAAACTGTCGCTGACACACCAAGCTGAGGCACCAAATAATATAAAGTCTTTTAATATCGTTTGTCCAACCTTTGATAGTTCAGGAAAACCGTATCCTGTTTGCCAAACTATTTTGGATGTGAAAAGAAGTGACAAACTTAATATAAACATTATGCTTGCAGCAACTCCTCCCCAGAAAGACAGTGATTTTGATATTGGTTTTAATAAAATTAGTAGACCGATTAATATTTGGATATAGGCAATGATGTGATTAAGAGCGTATGGAGTAAGATATTTTAAGATAAAAGAAATGTGCCCTCCGGATATTAATTGATGCGTATAATCTGCTTCTGAATTTTTAAATTTCAAAAATCCAAGCCATATAATAACAAAGCCTAATCCGTATCTTAAGATAAAGACTCCAATTGATTTTAGTAATTTACTTTAGTACATGACAAAACTATAAATAATTGAAAATCAGCAAAATAAGCACGCAATTTCCTTGCTTAAAACCTTGATATTCAGTATCTTACAAAAGATTCTCACATCATTTTGTAATGCATACGAATACCAAGGTAGACAGTAAAAATACTCAATTATTTGAGTTGTTCAAGGCAACAACCAATTGGCACAAGGCAAGGATTAAATGCTTGCTCATTATTATCAATAGCATGATAAAATTCCAAACCGTTTCATATGTAAAACTTGCTCAAGGTTTTAGTTCTAGTGTAGAGCATGAATCAAGCCTACGGCGAGTGCAACGGTTCTTTTCTGAATTTTCCTTTGACCCACTGATATTTACACGTTTAATTTATAGTTTATTGCCAGATGAGCCTCCTTATATGCTTAGCATGGACAGAACCAATTGGAAGTTTGGCAAAACCGATATCAACATACTGATGCTGAGCGTTTGTTACAAAGGAGTTTCTATTCCGTTGATATGGAAACTCCTTCCAAAAAGAGGTAATTCCAATGCCTTGGAGCGAAAAGAGGTGTTGGACACATATGTTCAGTTCTTTGGTACCCAAAATATTAAAGCTTTTATGGCGGATAGGGAATTTATAGGCGAAGAATGGTTTGAAAATCTTATTCGTCAAAATATTCCATTTTACATTCGCATCCGGAACAATATGATGGTGCATCGTCATGGCAAAACTCCTATAAAGGCCTTTTGGCTGTTCAATAATATGAAAATTGGGTCTTACAAACATTGTGATAAACTCTATTATCTAGGTAAGAATCTAGTATACTTATCTGGAGCAAAATCCTTTAATAAAATCACTGGCAAAGTAGAATTTACCATTATCGCTTCGTTTAATCAATATGATCAGGCTTTGATTAATTATAAAGAGCGATGGCAGATCGAAACCATGTTTAGAGCCATGAAATCCAGTGGCTTTAACCTTGAAGATACCCATTTGACAGACTTGGAACGCATTGCTAAACTTTTGGCTGTTGTATCAATTGCTTTTGTTTGGGTATATTTAGCAGGGATTGACAAACATGAGAACATTAAGCCGATCAGGGTGAAAAAACATGGTAGAAGGGCTTATAGTTTCTTTAAATATGGTTTAATCAGAATTGCTCATGCATTAAGTAATCCAATTAACAACAATGATTTATGTGAATGTTATAAAGTTTTGTCATGTACTTAGGTAATTTACTTAAAAAGCTTTTCATGAGTTAAAATATTATCTTTTTGCCAAATAAAACTTTTATGAATTCTAACCTAAATAATTATGAATAGACTGGTGAAATTCATGTTAGTTTCATAAAATGGAATAATTTAATGTTTATATCTGATTTCTCTTCCAAACGGAGTTAATGCTACTGATGCTAATTTAAAATGTTGTTTTCCAAAGGGAATACCAATTATTGTTATGGATAAAATAATTCCCCAAAATAGATGTGAAAGCGCTATCCAAATTCCTCCTGTCAGGAGCCAAAAAATATTTAAAATAGTAGATAAACATCCACTTCCATGCTTTGTAACAACAGTCTCTCGGCCAAATGGGTAAAATGCCAGGCTGGCAAGTTTTAATGTTTGCAACCCAAAAGGAATACCAATTATTGTTACCATTAGTATAATACTACTAATTAAATATTCTAATGCAATCATAAAGCCCCCGAAAACCAACCAGATAATATTACCTAATAAATTCATGTTTTTTGTTTCGAATATAATTAATATCTAGGTAAGATTAAGAATTTAACCTTTGAATATTAAGGTCAGGATACTTATAATGAGTACAAACTTCACTTAAATTTCCAATGTAATTTTTACCGCGTAATGGTTTTATAGTGTATGCATTTAGTTTATCATGCTCATTGTTATTGGAAAAAATTTCAGGAGAAAATTCTGTTTTTTCAGATAGCCAATTCTCAATTTGATCTTTAGATAATAGAAATGGCATTCTGGGTTCTTTTAGCTTAGGATTGTTATGGATTGTATTCATTATTCCTTTACCCCTGGTTGTAATAATGGTAGTTGTGCTCAGGATATTTTTATCAGACATTGTCCAGTTTTCCCATAATCCTCCAACTATTAAAGGTTTATTTTCTTTATGAAAAATATAAAAAGGATAAGATTTACCTTTATAGTGATAGTGTTCATAAAATCCATCTAACAAGATTATACACCTACGGTTCTTAACGGAAGATTTGAATGACGGTTTTATTGCAATTGTTTCAATACGAGCGTTAATGGTTTTATTTTGTATTTGTGAAGCATCTGTTTCGTTTTTTATCCAATGCGGTATTAATCCCCATCTTAATAAATAGGGTTTCATATTATTTTCTTCATTAATAAAGCATAAAATATTTGGATGAGTATATGCAGATACATGAAATTGAGGTAAGACGTTTTGTGTTAGAATGTTTAAATCATTTTCAATCCTTTTAATTTCGTCAGGAGATTCTCCCATTCTTTTCGCATAGTTTAATTTTTTTTGAGTCAAAAATTTTATATCGTAACACATTTTTTGTGTTTAAGTTAAAACTATAGAATTAAAATATCAATTATAAGTATTCTGTGCTTTTAAATTAATTAGTTGAATTTATATCAACCTATTTTTAGAACTAAAGATTGTTTTAGAAAAGAATCAAATTTTATTTAATAATTTTTTGTTACAGTTTTATCGAAAAATGCTACACGAACAAATGAGAAATTTAATCGTAAATGAGATAATTCTCAATAAGATAAAGGGGGTGGAAAAATAGATCTATTAGGTCGTAAGTTGTTGAACATTCCGATTTTCAATCGCTTGGAGAATTATATCTAACAAATATTAACAGTGAAATTTCCATTTTTTATTCGTCTTTTTTATAATTTTGCGGCATGATTTATATAGTTGTTTTAATTCTTGTAGCTCTTGTTGTAGCATGGTTTGTTTCAAACAAACCAAAAAAGAAGGGTGAGATAGAGGAGGAAGAGGTAAAAGAAGTTCCGGATGATTGTTGTGGAGCTCATGAAGTTTGTGAGGCGGATAGTTTGTTAAGTTCAAGCGATAAGATTGAATATTATAATGATGAAGAATTAGATCGTTTTAGAGGTACTCAATCTCGGTTTTATTCGGATGATGCTATTGAAGAATTTAGAGATGTTTTATATACTTTAAAAGAACGGGAAGTAGCAGGGTGGATGAAAAGTATTCAATTGAGACAAATAGAACTTCCTGAAATTATTAGAGAGGAAGCATTAATGATAGTTGAGGAACGCAGAAGTGTATAAATAAAAAGCCGGAACTATTAATTCCGGCTTTCTTATATATTTTTAAGTTATTCAAGTATTGTTACCCAATCATGAGTATCAGGCTCATCACCATATTGAATTCCTCTTAATTTGTTATACAACTTTTCACTTACTGGTCCGGCAACATTTGGATCTCCAAATTTATAGGATATGTTTTCATCTATATCATCAATCTGACCAATAGGACTGATAACAGCAGCAGTTCCACATGCGCCTACTTCATCAAATTCAGCAAGTTCTTCAAGTAATACACGACGTCTTTCAATTTCAAGACCCATATCTTTTGCCAATTGAATTAGGCTCATATTGGTGATACTTGGTAGAATAGAATCAGACTTAGGAGTAATGTATTTGTTTCCTTTAATTGCAAAGAAGTTAGCAGGTCCTGCTTCATCAATATATTTATGCTCTTTACTATCTAAATATAAAACAGAAGAATAACCATCTTCATGAGCTAATTTTCCGGCACGCATACTTGCTGCATAATTTCCACCTACTTTTAAATGGCCTGTTCCATGAGGAGCAGCCCTGTCAAAATTTCGGCTGATCATCTGTTTTGTAGGTTTAAAACCTTCTTTGAAATATGGTCCAACCGGAGTCACAAATACAATAAAAGTATATTCATCAGAAGGAGAAACCCCCACTTTAGGTCCGGAACCTATTAATAAAGGACGAATATATAAAGCAGCTCCTGACTCATAAGGAGGAACATAGTCAAGATTGAGCTCTATAGCACGGACGACAGCTTTAGTGAATAATTCAGTTGGAACAGGTTGCATTAAAATTCCGTCAGCAGAATTTTGCAGTCGTTTGGCATTTTCATCCATTCTGAAGATTCTAATTTTGCCATCTTTACCTTTAAACGCTTTAAGACCTTCAAAAGCTTGCTGACCGTAATGAACGCATGTTGCAGCCATATGGATTGTTAGCGCTTCAGAAGTTGTTTCTTCTAATTCGCTCCACTGGCCATCTCTGAAGTAGCTTCGTACGTTATAATCAGTTTTGATATAACTGAACGATAAGTTTGCCCAATCAATTTTGCTCATGAAACAATGATTAATAAATGAACTAATATTTTTTACCGGTATAAAGCTAAAATGATTATCTGAGAATTACTATCTCGGATAGTTATTTTAGATTTATGCTTACAAATGTCCGAATCCTTTTTTATTTAAAAAAGTTTGAACAGTTAAATGATTAAAAAAAAGCCGCATCTTTTTTGATGCGGCTAGCTGCTAACTCGAAAAACAGCAAATCAATAAATAATTTTGGATTATTTATTGCTTTGCTAAACGCTTTCGTTCGTGTTCTTCAAGATATATTTTTCTGATTCGTATTGCTTGAGGAGTAACCTCTACATACTCATCTCCCTGAATATACTCTAGTGCTTCTTCTAGTGAGAATATAATTGGTGGAGCTAATTTAACTTTTTCATCCGAACCTGAGGTACGCATGTTCGTTAATTTTTTTGTTTTAGTGATGTTGATCGTTAAATCTCCTTCTCTATTATTTTCACCAATTACCTGACCTTTATATATTTTCTCTTGTGGTGATACAAAAAACTTACCTCTATCCTGTAGTTTGTCTAAAGCATAAGGGATTGCAGCACCATCTTCCATTGAGATTAGAGAACCATTTAAACGTTTGTTGATTTCTCCTTTATAAGGTTGAAATTCTACAAATCGGTGTGCCATGATAGCTTCTCCAGCTGTAGCAGTTAAAATAGCATTACGTAAACCAATGATTCCGCGTGATGGAATATGGAATTCAATCACAACACGGTCACCTTTACGTTCCATGCTTAACATGTCACCTTTACGTTGACTTACCATTTCAATAGCTTTACCTGAATACTCATCAGGAAGGTCAATAGTTAATTCTTCAACCGGTTCATGTTTAATAGCTCCAATTTCTTTGATAATTACTCTTGGCTGGCCAACCTGTAGTTCGTATCCTTCTCTACGCATCGTTTCAATTAAAACAGACAAGTGAAGTACACCACGACCATATACGTTCCAGGCATCAGCAGAATTTGTTTCTTCAACACGAAGAGCCAGGTTCTTCTCTAATTCAGCATCTAAACGATCTTTAATATGACGAGAAGTTACGAATTTACCCTCTTGGCCAAAAAATGGAGAGTTATTAATGGTAAATAACATACTCATTGTTGGCTCGTCAATAGAAATAGGATCTAAAGCTTCTGGATTTTCAAGATCTGCAACTGTGTCACCAATATCAAAACTTTCTAAACCAATTAATGCACAAAGATCTCCATTTGAAACTTCATCTACTTTAGTACGGCCTAAACCAGAGAATACGTTAATTTCTTTAATTTTAGTTTTTGTGATAGAACCATCTCTGCTAACTAAAGAAACTTGTTGATTTGTTTTAAGTGTTCCTCTATGAACTCTACCAATAGCGATACGACCTGTATATGGAGAGTGGTCAAGAGATGTAATTAGCATCTGAGGAGTTCCCTCATTTACTTCCGGTGCAGGAATGTTTTCAAGAACCGCTTCGAATACAGCTGTAATATCTGTTGTTTGCTTATTCCAATCAGTACTCATCCAACCGTTCTTAGCAGAACCATAAATAGTTACGAAATCTAACTGTTCTTCAGTAGCTCCTAAATTAAACATTAAGTCGAATACTGATTCTTGAACCTCTTCAGGTCTACAGTTTTCTTTATCAACTTTATTGATTACAACAATAGGTTTAAGACCCAGATCAATAGCTTTTTGTAGTACAAAGCGAGTTTGAGGCATAGGTCCTTCGAAGGCATCAACTAAAAGTAGTACCCCGTCAGCCATGTTTAAAACACGTTCAACTTCTCCTCCGAAATCGGAGTGACCAGGAGTATCGATAATGTTTATCTTAGTGTCTTTATACATTACCGAAACGTTCTTAGAAAGGATAGTAATACCTCTTTCTCTTTCCAGATCGTTATTGTCCATGATTAATTCACCAACTTCCTGGTGTTTTTTGAAAAGTTTTCCGGCCAATAACATCTTGTCAACCAATGTAGTTTTACCGTGGTCAACGTGCGCTATAATTGCAATATTTCTTATATCCTGCATAACGTAATAAAAATGAGGGTGCAAAGGTAGCGTTTATTTTGTTTTATATGATTAAGTTCATGTAAAAAGAGTTTTAAAAAGTGCTGATTTAAGTGTTTTTAACCAAAATGATGGCAAAAATATTTCGTAAGGAATGAAAATTAATTAATGAAGCTAATAATTGAGGTATGAATAATGAAGAAGAAATTAATAAGTATTATAGATTAAAAACAGGAGAATAATTAAAGTATGTTCCTGTTGTAGCTGTTTTGCCATAGCTGTTCCAATTATGCTTTCATCTTCTGAATCTCCTGAAATAATCTTAGTTTTTGAACTTTATGATTGATATGTTAGGACTATTCAATTAATTATCAGCAATGTTTGGCAAGTATTCTTCATCAATATTACTCATAGATCTAAATAAATTAATTCTGGCTTGGGTATTTAATTTTTCAAATTGATTAATCCATTGTCGGGCATGGTTTCGGTAAGTATGATCTTCGTACGGACATTCTTTTTTTAATGATACAAATTCTTTAATCTTAGCGTACTTTATCATTTCAGCATTAGTATTGTAAATTAAAGGACGTATTACACAAATGCTATCATTAAACATATTCAAAGTTGGAGGGATAGATGAAATGTTGGCGTGCATCACCATATTCATCATAAGTGTTTCAATGGCATCATCCAAATGGTGGCCAAAGGCAATTTTTTTAAAGTTATTTTTCTGAGCAAAATCAAATAACTCTTTTCTTCGATTCCACGAACAGGTAAAACATGGTTTTTTATTAGGTTTTTCATCGATGCCGGCATATGTTTTTATGATATGCAGATGAACATCTAATTGGGTGCAAAAATTATTTAAAAATTCCTTATCTATTTCATAGGGTACATCCTCTGTTATGATATGGATTGCATGAATCTCATAGTTAATTGGTAAAAACTTTCTTCTTTCTGATAAAATATCGAGTAAAGATAAAGAGTCTTTACCTCCGGAAACTGCAACTAATATTTTATCTCCATCTTTAATCATTTGATGTTGATTGATTGCGTTGCCTGTTTGCTTTATTATTTTTCTTATGAAGTTCTTATCTGCTTTTTGCATTGTTGATTTAAGTTGGCAAAATAAATATGGATTGCACCTAAAACAAAAATCCCGGTTTTGTTAACAAAACCGGGATGAAATATGTAATAGTAAATACTATTAGCTTAAAGAAAAACGTTTAAACTCAGTAACAGTTAAACCGTTGCTTGCACCATTAAGATATTGCTTAATAGATTGTTTGTTATCTTTAACAAAAGCTTGCTCAAGAAGAGTAGATTCTTTAAAGAATTTACCTAAACGTCCTTGTGCAATTTTATCAAGCATAGCCTCAGGCTTACCTTCTTCACGTGCTTTTTCTTTACCAACTCTTAATTCAGTTTCAACGATTTCAGCAGGTACAGAATCTTTATCAACACTTACAGGAGCCATAGCTGCAACTTGCATAGCTACGTCTTTACCTACTTGATCCTCGAAACCAGCTTGGTTGAAGCCAACGATTACAGAAAGTTGGTTTCCTGGGTGAATATAAGGTACAACAGTTTCTGCAGTAACAACAGAGTAATCAGCGATTTCAATTTTTTCACCGATAACACCGATTTGCTCAGTAATAACCTCTTTAATTGTTACACCATTAAGTTGTAAATCTAAGATATCTTCCTTAGTAGCAGCATCGCTATTAAGAGCTGTTTCAAGAATTGAATCAGCTAAAGCAACGAAGCTTTCGTTTTTACCAACAAAGTCAGTTTCACACTTTAAAATGATTACTGCACCTTTTTTAGCATCACCAGTAATTTTTGCTAGTGTACAACCTTCAGTTGTCTCACGATCAGCACGTTTACTAGCCATTGCCTGACCTTTTTTACGGATAATTTCAACAGCAGCGTCAAAATCGCCATCAGTTTCGGTTAATGCCTTTTTACAGTCCATCATACCGGCACCGGTCATTTTTCTAAGTTTACTTACGTCAGCAGCTTTAATCGCCATGATTCTATACGTTTTTGATGGTTAAAATGAATTATTCAGCAGCTTCTCCTTTTGAATCAGCTTCTGGTGCTTCTACTTTAGCAGCAGCTTTTTTAGATTCTTCTTTTTTAGCGCCTTTGTCTTTTTTAGCAGCAGCTTCGCTTTCACGGTCTGCTTTTCTTTCGCTTAATCCTTCTTCAATAGCTTTCACCATGATGTCAGTGATTAATTCGATAGACTTAGTTGCATCATCGTTTGCTGGGATAACAAAATCCAAGGTTGATGGATCAGAGTTTGTATCAACAACACCGAAAACAGGAATGTTAAGTTTTTTTGCTTCACGAACAGCGATGTGCTCTTTCATTACATCAATAACGAACATAGCAGCAGGAAGACGAGTAAGGTCAGCAATACTTCCTAATGTTTTCTCTAACTTAGCTCTCTGACGAGTGATTTGAAGACGCTCTCTTTTTGAAAGGTTTTTCCAAGCTGTTGGATCTGCCATCATTTTATCGATAGATCCCATTTTTTTAACAGCTTTACGAATTGTAGGGAAGTTAGTAAGCATACCACCTGACCAACGCTCTACAACGTAAGGCATGTTAATACCTTTCATTTTTTCAGCAATAATTTCTTTTGCTTGTTTTTTAGTAGCAACGAATAAAACTTTTCGTCCAGATCTTGCAATCTGTTTTAATGCGTTAGCTGCTTCTTCAATTTTAGCAGCTGTTTTATGTAGATCGATAATGTGTATACCATTACGCTCCATAAAAATATAAGGAGCCATAGCTGGGTTCCACTTTCTTTTTAAGTGACCGAAATGTACACCGGCCTCTAATAGCTCATCGAAATTTGTTCTTGCCATTTTTTGCTTTTTTAAGTCGTTTACATTCTGTAAATATCAACTTACAAGTAGCCGTGTGTTAAATATATAGTTAACTAAGGATCTTGTAAGTTTAGATACTAAACGCACCCGAAAAATATTAACGTTTACTAAATTGAAATTTCTTACGTGCTTTTGGTTGACCAGGTTTTTTACGCTCAACAACTCTTGCGTCACGAGTCATAAATCCTTCAGCCTTTAAAGCAGGTTTGTTTTCTTCGTCAACTTTTACTAGTGCACGCGAAACTGCTAGTCTGATAGCTTCCGCTTGTCCTTTGATTCCGCCACCGTATACATTAATTTTGATATCGTAGTTTTCAGCTACTCCTAATGTATTTAAAGGCTGAGTTACAATATATTGTAATATTGGTGATGGGAAAAATTTCTTAAGATCTTGCTTATTAACGGTAATTTGTCCTTTACCTTCGCTCAAGTATATGCGAGCCACAGCAGCTTTTCTTCTTCCTATTGCGTTAATCACTTCCATACTCTTTACTTATATAAGTTTAAATCAATAGTTTTTGGCTTTTGTGCCTCTTGTTTGTGCTCAGCTCCAGCATACACAAATAGGTTGCTGAAAAGTTGACGTCCTAAACGAGTTTTTGGCAACATACCTTTTACCGCTCTCTCTACAAGTCTCTCTGGACTTTTTGCAAACAATTCTGCAGGAGTAACATTAGTACGTCCACCTGGGAATCCTGAGTGATAGAAAAATTCTCTACCTTCCCATTTGTTTCCAGTTAAACGAACTTTGTCTGCGTTGATGATAATAACGTTATCACCACAATCTACATGAGGTGTATAATTTGGCTTGTACTTTCCACGTAGCAATTTAGCTACTTTAGAAGCCAAACGACCAACAACCATGTCAGCTGCATCTACAACAACCCACTCTTTATTAGCAGTTGCTTTGTTTGCCGATACTGTTTTGTAACTTAATGTATTCACAGTCTTCCTTTGTTAATAAATTAAAAAAATTAAACAGTTTCAAACAGCCATAACAATCTAATTAACAAGGTTATGCATTTTTATCTTCCCATCGATAAATTGCTATAACTTATTCAATTCTATTATCTTATGCTGTTCGGCACGAATAATAATCGGGCGCAAAAGTACAGTTTATTTTTCTTATAACCCAATAAAAATCAAAAAAATGTATATTTGTTTAGTGAAAAAAATGTAAGAAATACTTCAAAAATGAATAATCATAAAACATTCATGGCTAGGGCTATAGAATTATCGGAAGAAAATGTAAGAAATGGAGGAGGACCTTTTGGTGCTGTAATAGTTAAAGATGGTAAAACTATAGCTGAAGGATTTAATCAGGTTGCTACAAATAATGACCCTACAGCACATGCAGAAGTTACTGCAATTAGGAATGCTGCAAGAGTTTTGCAATCATTTGATTTGTCAGGATGTACTATTTATACCTCTTGTGAGCCTTGTCCTATGTGTTTAGGTGCGATATATTGGGCAAAAATTGACAAAATGTTTTATGGAAATACAAAACAAAATGCTGCCAATGCTGGCTTTGATGATGATTTTATTTATAAAGAAATAGAAAAGCCTCTTTCTGGTAGAAAACTTGTTTCTGTTCAATTAATGAATAAGGAGGCTTTAAATGCTTTTCGTTTGTGGGAAGAATTGGATGATAAAATAGCATATTAATATATGAGATTAGGTGAAGACTTTTTTTCTAAAAGTGCATTATGTTTAGCTCAAGATGTGCTGGGAAAAAAAATAATTCGTGTTTTTGATGATGGTACTATAGAGGAGTTTATAATAACAGAAGCTGAGGCTTATTGTGGAGAAGAGGATTTGGCGTGTCATGCAAGCAAAGGTAGAACAAACAGAACTGAAGTTATGTATCAAAAAGCTGGTAAGGTTTACGTTTATCTAATTTATGGTATGTATTGGATGCTAAATTTTGTATGTGCCGAGGAAGGACAACCGCATGCAGTACTTATTCGTGGAGTAAAAGGAATTTCAGGTCCCGGAAGAGTAGGGAAAAGGCTTGCCTTAGATAGAACTTTTTATGGAGAAGATCTAACTATTTCAAAACGGATATGGTTAGAAGATGGATTAGCCAATAATGTCACCATTAATTGTTCTAAAAGAATTGGTGTTGAGTATGCAGGAAAGAAATGGGCAAATAAACCTTATCGTTTCTTTATAAAATTATTGTAAGTGTTTTCTTTTAACTCCTGATATGATTGCTGTTCTATAATATAATCTATTTTTCTTGGTTCAACCGGAATAGTATGATTGTTTGTTAGCAGTAATTCCATAGCATTATAATCTATTTGTTTGATGTGCTTTATGTTTACAATGTAAAGAGGGTGACATCTGACAAAATTATAAGTATCAAGCATTGATTCGTATCGTCTCAATGGTTCTTTAATTTTTATTTGGTCTTCTGAAGATAAATAAAAATTAGATTGTGAATAATTTGATTCCCCATATATGATATTACAAATAGGAACAGAGATAATTTTTGTTTTTGTTTTGAAAATAATTTGTTTTTGGGAACTAAGACTAGTGGAGTTATTAAAAAAAGTTTGCATTTTCTTTTTATAACCTTCTTCTATAAGAGTAGATATTACATTGTCAACTGTAATTAGAAGTTCACTTATATCTAAAGGTTTATATATAAAATCTATTGAGGCAAACCTTATGTCGTCAAGTGCATATTCCTGGTATGCAGACATGAAAATTACTTTATAATCATAATCTCTGGTTTGCTTTAATACTTGCAATGCTGTTCCGCCATTAAGGTGGATGTCAAGAATGGCAATTTGAGGTTTATTTTCTTTTATTGCCAAAATGGTTTGATCTACAGAATCAGTGGTTGCTACAATATTTATGTTTGAGAAATTTTGGTATAAAATTTTTTCAATTGCACTTCTAATTCTTAAATCATCGTCTGCTAATAAAATGCTAATAGTGTCCATTTTTCTGGGTTTTATAGGTTGTTAATTGCTGGTCATTTTGTTTCTTTCTTTAATACTGATTATTGGTAATTTAAGTTGGACTAATACACCACTGTTACCTGGATTATAATCTTGTTTGTCAATAATTTTAAGGGAAGCTTTTTTTCGAGTCATTTTTTTTATTACATCTAATCTTTCGTTGGTGATTTTTATTGCCATTGATTCGTGTTTTGAACCTATTGAGGATGCTTTTTGAGATGCTTTCAATCCAATTCCGTTGTCCTCAATTTCAATAAGTAGAGATGAATTCTGTCTAAAAAAACGAATTTCTATTTTTCCTTTGTCTCCTAGGCTTTTTATTCCATGTTCAATGGCATTCTCAACAAAGGGTTGTGTTAGCATAGGAGGGATTAAAATGTCTTTTATGTCAATATTATCTAATGTATCAATTTGATAATTAAATGGGTAAACGAATCTTAAGCTTTGCAGTTCCAGATAATAACCTAACATTTTGTTTTCCTCCTCTAATGGTACGTATTCATATTCGGAACTTCTTAAAACCTGCCGCATCAATGATGCAAAACCAGATAAAAACTGTGAGGATTTTTCCATATCATTCTCTAGAATGTAAACCTGGATAGCGCTAAGAGCATTAAATATGAAATGGGGATTCATTTGAGTACGCAACAGCCTTTGCTGCATCAGGATGTTATTGTATTTAGAGCGTAGCTTTATTTGGCGGAATGATAAAATTGCAATGATAATAATAATAAAGGCTAATATGAAAGAGCCTACTAAGGTCTTTTTTTGAAAAGCGATCAGTTTATTTTGTAATTCTGTTTTGTTGTTTAATAGTTTTAATTGATTTTTTGTTTGTTCCAGATTTTGTAAGGTTTCTACGGCAACAAGATGTCTTAGGTTTTCTTCGTTAATAATACTGTCCTTGTATGTTTCTGCAGTTTTTAGATAAGTCAATGCTTTTTTGTTTTCGTTTAAAGCCTCATATGTTTTGGATAAGAGTCGACTACAAGCTTCAATTTGATATTTGGATCCAATTTCTTTTGCTATTTGGAGTCCCTGGTTTAAGTTTTTGATACTTTGGTGATAATCATTAATGAGTAAGTAAGTTTCACCAATGATAGAGTAACTCGTAGAAATATTTATTTTATCCCGAGATTGCTTGTTAAATACTAATGCCTGCTGTAAGTATTCTAATGCAACATGGTATTGTTTTTTTATTTTATATAAATCGCCAAGGCTATTGTAGTTTATGGCTTTACCTATTGATGAATTAATTTCATTGTTATAGTCAAGCGATTTGTTGAAGCAAATGAGTGCAGAGTCAAGGTTGTTAATCGATTTTAAGCACTCGCCAATGTTGTTGTAATTAATCGCAAGCCCTAATTTGTTGTTTTTTAGGATAGATATCTCTAAAGATTTTTTAAAATATTCTAATGAAGCATGATATCTTTTCAAATTTAAATAAACATTTCCAAGTCCATTATATGCAACACTGATTTGAAATGTATCCTGAGTTTCTTCAGCTAATTTTAAAGCTTCCATGTGCAAATCAAGGGCATGTTTGTTTTCATCAATTCTTCGGTAAACAACAGCCAGCATATTCGTATATTTAGCTAATAGTTCTTTATTGTTTAAGCTTCTGGCTATCTTTACTGCTTTATCCTGGAGTTCTAATGCTTTGTTGTATTCAGATCTATTTCGATATCTATTTCCAAGCGTATTATATATTTCTGCTAATTGAGTTTGTAAATTGTTGCTAATGGCAATTTCTTCAGCTTGAGTAATGTAATCATCAAAAACATTGGAAATGTTAAGGTTTTGATGATAAAATGTATTTGACTGATGAATGAGATTTGTAACGACAATGGAGTCTGTCTTTGATTGAGGAGGAATAGTTATTTTATTTTCAGTAATTGTATTTGATGAATTGTAACAGCTACTAAAACTTATAAGAATTACCGAAAAAATAAAAATAACTTTTGAAAATTGCATAAAACTAATTTATGACTTGAAAGTTAGTGTATTGCAATTGGTATTAAGGAATTAAAGTATTTGTATTTATGAACTTTTTATTAACATGTATTCTTAAATTTAAATTTCTAGTTTCGTTTTATTTTAAAATATTGTAGCTTGAGTTTGCTGTTTAATCCTAGATGGTTATTTAAGCTATATTTGTAATACTTCAGGATGATAATTGTATGATTGAGTTAATTTTTTATTCCATGGTATACCTTTTCAAACGATCTTTGTTGTTATATTTCTTAATCATTGTTTCTTTTTGCAGCTGTGATGTGTTCTTTAGATCCAAAAACAATCAGCATGATTATGCTATGATTAGCTATTCTGAAAATGCTAAAACATTTTATAATTATGACTATCCGGATCTTGAAAGTGAGTTGAATGATGAACTGAGAGAGATTTCAGGACTTGACTATGATAATGTTAATAACTCTTTATTGGCAATTAATGATGAAAAAGGTAATGTTTATGAAATGGACATTCAGGACTTTAACATTATTAGTAAAAATCAATTTTGGAATACAGGGGATTATGAAGGAATTGAGTTTGATGGTAGATATATCTGGGTTTTAAAAAGTAATGGGAATCTGTATAAATATGATCCAATAGTTAAAGAAACAGAAGAATTTGAAACAAAGTTATCTTCAGATAATGATGTTGAAGGGATTTGTTTTAATGAGGAAAAAAAATCATTGTATTTAGCATGTAAAGGCAAAACCTTAAACAAAAAGGACAAATTACGGACTAAAGCAATTTATGTTTTTGATATTGAAAAAAAGAAATTAGAAAAAGAACCACTTATTACCATTCATCCTAAAAAGCTGAAAGGATTTATTGAAAAAACAACAAAATCAGAGATTGATCAAAACTTTTTGGATAGAGTAGATGTTTTTTCGCCATCAGCAATAGCAATGAATGAGAATAATGAATTGTTTATTTTATCCGCCAGAGGAAGTATTTTACTGGTTATTGATATGGATTCAAATATTCTGGAAATTACGTTTTTTAATCCAAAATATTTGCCTCAGCCTGAAGGGATTTGTTTTGATGATGAAAATAATTTATATGTTTCTACAGAAGGTAAATCAGATAAAGCGCGACTGGTTTTTTATAAAAAACAGAACTAATGGTTTAATGTTGAATTAATTGTTTGGTTGAATGAAGTATGTTATTACGATATTACTTGTTTTTTTGTTTATTGCATGCGGTACACTTAAAGCTCCGTACTATTCGTTAAGCTTGCAAGATTGGGAGACCGAGAGTAAAACGTCGGGTAAAGATTTGGTTCATACAGTCTTTTTGATAGGAGATGCAGGACGGTTTGATAATAAAGAAATTCAGCGTAACGATGTTTTAGAATCTGTTAAAAAGGAATTGAAGAAATCTCCTAAAGAAACTACCTTGGTATTTCTAGGAGATAATATTTATCCCAATGGACTTCCCTCAAAAGATAATAAAACAAGGTCTTCTAAAGAGGATGTCATAGCTGCTCAGCTTGATTTAGCCAGATATGTGAATGGTGATACTTATTTTATAGCAGGAAATCATGATTGGAAAAATGGAAAAAGAAAGGGACTAAAAGCCGTCAATCGACAAGAAGAGTATATTGAGTCTTTCTTTAGTAAAAACTTTCCTAACAAAGTCAAAATGTATCCTGGAAATGGATGTGGTGACCCCAAGGTAAAGAAAATAAATAAAGATTTATATTTTGTTTTTATTGATAGTCAATGGTGGTTACAAAATTGGGATGGTGAGAAAAAAATGAATAAAGGCTGTGATATTAAATCGCGTAATGATTTTTTAACTCGTATTGAAGAAATATTTATTGAGCATAAAAACGATCAAATTGTTGTGTTTATGCATCATCCTATCTATAGTAATGGTGTACATGGTGGTTACTTTTCATTTGCTGATCATCTATTTCCTTTGCATCGTGAAAAGAATCTTTGGGTACCTATGCCGTTTATTGGATCAATGTATCCTATTTTAAGAACTGCGATAGGATCTGTTCAGGATTTAAATAATACTTTATATATAGAATTTAGTCAGGGAATAAATCAGATAGCAAACGATCTTGATGTAGATGTAATTTTTGCATCAGGGCATGATCATAGTTTGCAGTATTTCGATAAAGATAATGTGAAGCAGATTATTAGTGGTTCAGGAAGTCGACATTCATTTTCTTTGGCTGGAGGTGAAGCTGATTTTTCAAGAGAGGCAAGAGGTTTTGTAAAGCTACTTTTTTATGAAGATATGGAGGCTTGGGCTGAGTTTTATACTGTTACGGAAAATAGTTCAATTGCTAAACTGGAATTCAGAACTCAGGTGCAAAAACCTAAAGCCGGATCAGTATCCATTGATCAGGAATTTCCATCACTAGTTAAAAAAGATACTACTGTTGCTGCAAATATCAATTTTGATGCAGGTATAGGAAAGCGTTTCTTTTTAGGGAATCAATACAGAGATATGTGGGCAACAGAAGTTGATGTTCCTTTAATCAATTTAGAAAATAAATTTGGAGGACTAACACCGGTAAAGAAAGGGGGAGGGATGTCTTCCAATTCGTTACGATTGGAACATGAAAATGGCAAACAGTATATTCTTCGCTCAATAAATAAGGACTATACAAAGCTGGTTGATAAAAAATTTAGTGAACTAAAAGTTCTTGATATTATGAAAGATCAAAACAGTGCCAGCCATCCTTATGGAGCATTAATGTTGCCATCCTTATCAAAAGCTGCAGGCATTTATTATACAAGTCCTGAATTGGTTTTTCTAAAACATCAAAAGCAATTAGGGAATTACAATACCCTTTTTCCAGAAGAATTGTATCTCCTGGAGCAAAGACCTGATGGTGATTGGAGTGATGCATCTCAATTTGGTTATTCAAACGATATCATCAGTTATAATGATTTATTGGAGCGACTAAGGGAAAAGAAAAATCATTTTGTGGATCAGGAATGGGTGTTAAAATCGCGTTTGTTTGATTTGTTAATTCATGACTGGGATCGTCATGATGATCAATGGAGATGGGCATCTTTCGAAATAGGTGATAGTACCTTATACAGACCAATTCCCCGGGATAGGGACCAGGCTTTTTATAAGTTCGAAGGTCTTATTCCATGGTATGTGTCTACTTTCATTTTAAAGAAATTTAAAACAATGAAAGGGGATGTGAAGGATGTGAAGAGTCTTTCGTTTAATGCGCGGTATTTTGATCGGTATTTTTTAAATCAGCTAGAATGGAGTGAATGGGAAAGAATTACAAAAGACTTGCAAGCCAATATGACTGATGAAGTGATAGATTCTTGTTTGTTAGCTTTACCACCAGAGGTTATTTCAATGAATACAGAAATTCCTGAATTATTAAAATCTCGTAGAAATCATATGTTGGATATAAGTCGCAGGTTGTATGAATTTCTTTCTAAAGAGGTGGAAATTACAGGAACTGATGATGATGAGATATTTAAAATTAACAGGTTGTCAGATGGAAGTTTAAATGTTAAGTGTTTTATTGAAAGAGATAAGAAAGACGATTTATTAAGATTTGAAAGAACATTTTACCCATCTGAAACTTCAGAAATAAGATTGTATGGATTAAGAGGTAAAGATGACTTTGTTATTGAAGGAGCAGATGTAAATAAAATCAGAATTAGAATTATTGGAGGTGAAGACAAGGATAAAATCATAAACGAAACGGATAAGGCAGGTATCTATGCTTATGATGAGGTTGATGGGATTAAATTAAAGGGAGAGCATATTATTGATAAAACATCAGAGGATGATATCTACGTAAATGAGTATGATCGAAAGGGATTTAAATACAATAAAAACTTTCCTTTTGTAAGGTTAGGATATACCAAGGATGATGGAATTTGGTTTGGTTTATCATATGACTGGACTACAAATGGATGGCGCAGAGATCCGTATAAAGCAAAACAGAAAGCTTATTTTGAAGTAGCTCCTGGTAATCAGGATGCGTTTAAATTTGGTTACGATGCTCATTTTCCTGAGTTGTTTGGTAAGTTGGATTTTAAACCATCGTTACATGTTGATTTTCCAAGTATTGAAAATTATTTTGGAATGGGCAATGAATCTGTTAATTATGAAAGAGAAAAAGAATATAATTGGGTTACGATCACCGGAGCAAAGTTTAATCCATTAATTTCTTATCATACTTTAAATAAGCGTTTTATTTTTGATTTAGGTCCAACTTATGAGACTGTCGAAATTCAGGAGAGAGATGGTCGTGTAGCGGTGGATCCATTATTAGGATTTACAGAGGAACAAATGGAGAGAAAGCATTTTGTTGGTGGAGAAATTCATCACAAAATTGATATCAGGGACAGAAAAGAGAATCCTTCAAATGGTTTTGCATTTTATGCCGGAGTCGAGTATCAGTACAATATTACCGATGATGATGATTTATTCAGATTCAAAACAAACTCTCAGTTTTATGTAACATTAAGTAATTATCCTAAGTTAGTGCTGGCTAATAATATTGGTTATGAAAAAATTAATGGAGATTACGAATTCTATCAAACTCCTGATATAGGAAACTTAACAAACTTAAGAGGTTTTCGGAAAAATAGGTTTAGAGGAGAATCAGCCTTTTATGAAAATGTTGATTTAAGATTTAATGCATTTAACTGGAAAAATGCATATTTACCTTTGAACTTAGGTTTGGTTGCTGGTTATGATATTGGTAGAGTTTGGCTTGATGATGAGCATTCTGAAAAATGGCATAATAGTCAAACTGTAGGATTATGGGTTGATGTATTGGAAACTTTTGTTTTGCAGCCTTATTACTCTTTTACAGTTGAAGATAATTTCTTTAGTTTTATCATGCGATTTAACTTTTAGAAATGAGTTTAGACTTCAGTCGATTTAAATATTTAATATACAAATACAAGTACTTAGTTTTAACCATAATTATACTTGTAATTTTATTTTGGAAATCTATTTCATTTCCATTGTTTACGGTTCCATTTTCAACGGTAATTTATTCTCAAGATGAAAAGCTGTTAGGGGCTCACATTGCAGAGGATGGTCAGTGGCGATTTCCTCAAAGTGATTCAGTTCCATATCGTTTTAAAGAGTGCTTACTTTTATTTGAAGATGAATATTTCTATCGTCATCCTGGAGTAAATCCTGTTTCAATATTAAGGGCCTTAAAACAAAATATTTTAAGCGGAGAAATAAAAAGCGGAGGTAGTACGATTACCATGCAAGTGATCAGGATGGCTAAACAACGTAAACGAAATGTTGTAAGTAAAATAATCGAAGCTATTCAGGCATTTAGAGTTGAGTCTACCTTATCAAAAGATGATATTCTTAAATTATATGCAACCCATGCTCCATTTGGAGGAAATGTTGTTGGATTGGAAGCAGCCTCTTGGCGATATTTTCATCGTCCGGCTTATATGCTTTCCTGGGCAGAGCAGGCTACCTTAGCCGTTTTGCCAAATGCTCCGGGATTGATACATACAGGAAAGAATAGAGAACTTTTACTGAAGAAGAGAAACTTCCTGTTAAAAAAACTATTTGATAAAGGAAAAATTGACTCAACCTCGTTTTTATTGGCTCTCGATGAATCCATTCCAGATCATCCATACGCTTTACCACAGATAGCACCACATTTATTAGATTATTGTAGAAAAAAACAAGAAGGCAGGATTTATAAATTAAACATCCAAGAAGAGTTACAGCGAAAGGTAAGTTATACGCTGAAATTTCATTATGATCGACTTAAGTTAAATGAGATTAATAATGCATGTGCCATTGTTGTTGACGTTAAGAATAAAAAGGTTTTGGCTTATTGTGGAAATGTTGATGCAATAGGAGTTCCCCAAAAACACGTTGACATATTACAAGCACCAAGAAGTACTGGTAGTATATTGAAGCCTTTTTTATTTGCAGCCTCTATACAAGATGGTAAGCTATTGCCTAAGATGTTAATTCCCGATGTTCCAACTTACTATAAAAATTTTGCTCCGAAAAATTATACCAGAACATATGCAGGAGCTGTGTCTGCAGATGAAGCTCTGAGTCGATCGTTGAATGTGCCTGCTGTGAAAATGCTTGAAGAATATGATATAGGTAGGTTTTGTAGTATTCTTCAAAAAGTAGGAATTAAAACGGTTAAAAGTGATCCTGATTATTATGGATTGAGTTTAATACTTGGAGGTGCTGAAGCTACATTGTTTGATTTGGTAGGGGCGTATAGTTCCATGACAGGAGTGTTAGTGGACTATACTCGAAATAATTCAACATATTTCTCAAAGGCATATCATCCTCCTGGCTTATTTTATAATGAAGATGTTGATTTAGGTGTACTATCAGAGATATGTCAAATATTTTCAGCCGGAGCAATATATCATACATTTGAAGCATTAACAAATGTAGTCAGGCCAATTGAAGAGAGTGGCTGGCAAGCATTTTCATCCAGTAGAAAAATAGCATGGAAAACAGGTACCAGCTTTGGTTATCGAGATGCATGGGCTATAGGTGTTACTCCTGAATATGTTGTAGGTGTTTGGGTTGGAAATGCAACAGGAGAGGGGCGTCCAGGTATTGTGGGTGGTACAACTGCAGGTCCTGTAATGTTCGATATATTTAGACATTTGCCAGCGACATCCTGGTTTCAAAAGCCGTATGATGATATGGAAAAGATATCAGTATGTAAGAAAACTGGATATCGGGCTGGTCCTTATTGTGAGTCAGATTCTGTTTTTGTAGCAGTAAATTCAACAAGAGTGGAACTATGCCCGTACCATCATCTGATCCATTTGAATAAAGAACAAACAAAAAGAGTAAATTCAAATTGTTATTCTATATCACAAATGGTTCATAAATCCTGGTTTGTACTTCCTCCTGTTATGGAGTGGTACTATAAAAGAAATCATCCAACTTATAAAACTTTACCTGATTTTGAGAAAGGCTGTGGAGATAATAGAAAAAGAACAATGGAGTTTATATATCCACAGAATAACAATAAGGTTTATTTACCCAAAGGTTTAGATGAAGAAATTCAACCTGTTGTATTAAAGGTTGCCCACCGTTCAACCCAATCCACTGTATATTGGCATATGGATGACGAATATTTGGGTGAAACTTTATTTATTCACAATATGGAAATAAAACCTTCAGAAGGGAAACATTATCTAACTCTAATAGATGATCAGGGGAATGTTTTGAATAAATGGATTAACTGTGTGGGTAGAAGCGATTAAAAGCGAGGATGAGTTTGTAAGTCTGTATAATATGAGAAGTTTCTACACCCTCGCTGCTATGAAAAAAATCTGGTTTAATTTAAATTCAATTTTGAAATATTAAATAACATCTTGCTATTCAGGTCTTCCTGGCCCACCATGTCCACGGCCACGGTTTTTCATCATTTCTTCTTCGTTCTTTAGCATTTTTTCATATTGCTCTTCTGTTAGGACTTTCTTCATCTCTGCATTCCTCTCTTCACGCATGGTTTCCATTTCTTCACGCATTGATTCTCTGTCACCAGAAGAATTTTTTCTTTGCTCGTCCATTTTTTGCGCAAATTTTAAGTTGATGGCACCAACTTCTGTAGTTTGTTTATCTGAAAGATTTAATTCTTCTTTCATCCTTTCTGTTTGCATTTTACTCATATCCTCTGCATTGAATTCTTTGTGTTGAGGCTGTGCATTTGCTGATACAGTAAGGCTTACAAATAGTATTGTAAAAATGCTAAAAAGTATATTTTTCATCGGTATAAAAATTAATTGTTTATTTATTCTAACAATAAGTAAGACGACAATTAATTATACAACCTTCGCATGAAAATGATTTTTTATAAAAAATGTTGGTTAGACTAATTTTAAAACCGTTTATTCTTAATAAGAAATGAAAAGAACTTTATTGAGATAGGTATGTGATTAATGCATGTTGGGATAAGACCATAATACTCAGACATGATTTTAAATCTTTCTTTTAGTCCCGCAGCAATATTCTGTTTTGTAATACCTCCATCTAAAAATTTACTTAGTGTAAGATGTGTATTAGTGATTGACTTAGCATTTTTTAGTGCTAATAAACACCACTCAAAGTCAGCTGAAAATTTATACTTAAGGTTGTAAGATTTAATAATCTGTTTTTTTGCAATAAATGATTGATGACTAACCAACATTCCTTTTTTAAAGCTCTTCCATGTTAGTTTTTCAGGAGGAGAAAGTCTTCTGTTGCCAATTTCATTTCCATTGCAGTCAATCATTACTGTATCACCATAATAAATGTCAGAATTTGGACTGGATGAAATAATATCTTCAACTGTTTTTGCATTTGCTAATTCATCACCAGAGTTCATGAACCAGATATAGTCACCTGTTGAAATATTTATGCCTTTGTTCATTGCATCATAAATACCTTCATCAGGTTCACTGATCCATTTTGAAATTTTAGAGTCGTATTTTTTTATAATGTCTAAAGTTTTATCTTTCGAATTTCCATCTATGATGACGTATTCTATATTATCATACGTTTGATTAATGACACTTTTTATAGTTGACTCCAGAGTCTTTTCTCCGTTAAAAACAACTGTAATTATAGAAACTATAGGTGAGAATTGTGGCATCAGTATAACTATAAAAGGCTATTATAAAGGTTGTGGTATTTTTCAGCAATCACTTTGTTTGAATAGTTTTCTTCAACTGAATTTCTTGCGTTTTCTTTTATGCTTTTAATATTTGAGTGAAATAGAGCTTTGTGTATGCTTAAAGCCAAACCATCACTGTCTTTCATGGTAGTTAAAAAACCATTTTTGTTATTATCGATCATTTCAGGAACTCCACCAACTCTAAAACTTACAACTGGAATGCCGCAGGATTGAGCTTCCATAACAGTATTGGGAAGATTGTCTTGAAGTGATGGGAGAATAAAAGCATCAGCAGTGTTATAAAGCTTAATCATTTGATCATTATTGTTGATAAAGTTCATTTTATGAACTTTATATGGATATTTCGACAAATCCATATCTTTTGTCTTGCCAAATATTACTAACTCAACATCATTTACAATTTCAGGGTGTCTGATATCAAGGATATGTAATGCTTCCATTAAATAACGAGCTCCTTTTCTTGGGTCTGAAATGTCCGCTGCTCCAAATAAGATCAATTTCTTATCTAAGGGTAATTTAAGTTCTTTACGACATTCTTCCTTGTTATGAGGTTTAAAAAGATTTGTATCAATAGGATTTGGGATGGAAGATATTTTTTTTCTTCGAAGTAAAGAGCTTTCCTGAGCTAAAGAACCTAACCATTTACTACAGGCAACAGCATGTATATTAGCTTTAGACCAAACCTTCATCTTCTTTTGATGAATTCTATAAGATAAATCTTTGTTGTTTGACCATCTTAAAAAAGGGCAGTTGCCACAGTCGTCAATGTAATGATTGCATTCATTTGCATAATGACATCCTCCTGTAAAGGGCCACATGTCATGCATGGTCCATACAATAGGTTTCTTTAATTTAAAAAGTTGATCTAAATTTTTAAGTGAAAGAAAACCATGGTTTATCCAATGTAAGTGAATAATGTCAGCTTCCTTAACTAGTGGGTGTGTACTGATATCTATGCCAGAAATAGCCGGAGAAAATTTATATCTTACATTTTTACTTTTTTCAAAAGGAAGAAAATAAAGGCGCTCGTTAATAAATCTGTTTAACGCTTTCTTTTTTGCAAGTTTAGTATTGCTCACAGAGGCAATTTCATTATTGTTGTCAACAGTATCTTCAACAAGCATTTTTACCTCAATGTTGTTTTCTTTAAGGCAATTATGTAATCTGCTTGCTGCAACTGCTGCTCCTCCTGAAGTTGCAGATTTATTAACAATTAATATTTTCAAAGCTAAAGCTGTAGATTTTAAATCAAATATTTTACAATTTAGTTCTTAATTTATTGTGATCAAGTGTATAATGTAAGCCTTTACTTTCCTTTCTCTTCATTGCCATCCTAATAATTAAATAGCCTACATTAATTTTATTTCTAAGTTCACAAAGCTCTTGTGTTACGATAGAGTCATCAAAAAGGTTCTCTGTTTCTCTGTAAATGAGTTCCAATCTATCCAAAGCTCTTTTTAATCTTAGATTTGATCTCACTATACCAACATAATTACTTAAGATTTGCTCAACTTCTTTATTTGTTTGAGTGATTAGAACCATTTCCTCATTATGAGATGTTCCTTCGTCATTCCAACTAGGTATTTCTGTATTGAAATCTATTTTATCCAGTTTTGTAATAGCATCTTTAGCAGCTTTATCCGCATAAACTATTCCCTCTAATAAAGAGTTTGACGCCAGACGGTTTGCTCCATGTAAACCTGTTGAAGAACATTCTCCTGCAGCATAGAGATTAATAATCGAACTACGACCGCATAAATCCACTTTAATTCCACCACAAACATAGTGGGCAGCAGGAACAACAGGAATCATATCTTTAGTTATATCAACGCCAAGCTCTAAACATTTGTGGTATATAGTAGGGAAATGTTTTTTTGTTTCTTCAGCTTCTTTATGAGTAACATCCAGATATACAAAATCATCTCCTGTATTTTTCATCTCATTATCTATGGCTCTTGCAACAATGTCTCTAGGGGCCAGACATCCTCTTTTGTCATATTTTTCCATAAATAACGCTCCATCTCGTCTTCTTAATAAGGCACCATATCCTCTCATTGCTTCAGTAATAAGAAAAGAAGGACGTTCGTTAGGGTTATATAAAGAAGTTGGATGAAATTGAACAAATTCCATATTTTCGATAATGCCCTTAGCTCTGTAAACCATTGCTATTCCATCACCGGTAGCAATAGTTGGATTGGTTGTTGTTTGGTAGATATTTCCAATGCCACCTGAAGCCATCAATGTAATTTTAGCCAGGATAGTATCTACTTTTTGAGTTTCTTCATTTAACACATAAGCACCATAGCATTCAACATCACTGCGCCAGCGATAAGTGATTTCACCAAGATGATGTTGTGTTACAATATCTACAGCGTAATAATTTTCAGCAAGTTCTATATTAGGATGTTGTTTTGCTTTTTCAATTAGTGCTCTTTGTATCTCGAATCCAGTATTATCTAGATGATGTAAAATTCTAAATTCACTATGCCCACCTTCTTTATGCAAATCATAATGAGTACTGTCTTTTTTGTCAAATTCAGTACCCCATTCAATAAGTTGTTTGATTTGTTCGGGACCATTTTCAATAACCATCTTTACTGCTTCAGGATTAGAAAGATAGTCACCTGCAATCATAGTATCTTCAATGTGTTTCTCAAAAGTGTCAGGTTCATATGTAACCGAAGCTATTCCACCTTGAGCGTAGGATGTATTGGTTTCTTCAAGTTTCGTTTTACTTATTACTAAAACACTACCATGATCAGCAACTTTTAGGGCATAACTTAATCCTGCAATTCCTGATCCTATAACCAAAAAATCAACTTTTTTTCTCATTTTATAAAACCAATAGCTAATAATCTAAACAGAAGTACAAATATAATTAATTAGGTAAAGGGAATGTGATAATCGTAATATTATCTGACTTTATTTTTAATGATTGAGAAAAAGAAGACTTTAGAACACATAATAATTCGGAAAAAAAGATTTTTGGTTTATTTTTGCAGTTTCAAAGCAATTATCCTTTATTCAATAGTTTAGAAGTGTAATATCGAGTTGAATAGAGTAGTTGTAAAAATGTAAACAAATTGACTCTTATTATATAAGAGAATCATCTAAAATTCTAGATAAAATAATATGGCTCAGGAAGATGTTTTTAAAAAATTAGTTGCCCATTGTAAAGAGTATGGGTTTGTTTTTCAATCTAGTGAAATTTATGATGGATTGGGCGCTGTTTATGACTACGGTCAATTAGGGGTTGAACTAAAAAACAACATTAAAAGCTTTTGGTATGATGCAATGGTTAAGCTTAATGAAAATGTTGTAGGTTTAGATTCAGCTATTTTTATGCACCCAACAACTTGGAAAGCATCTGGTCATGTTGATGCCTTTAATGATCCGTTGATAGATAATAAAGACAGTAAGAAACGTTATCGTGCTGATGTTTTAATTGAAGATTTAATTCAGAAGTTTGAGGTTAAAATAGAGAAAGAGGTTACCAAAGCAAAAAAACGATTTGGAGATTCTTTTGATGAGGAGCAGTTTAAGTCAACTAATCCAAGAGTATTAGCTAATCAGGAAAAAATAAATGAAGTTCACGGACGATTTGCAAAAGCTTTAAATGATAATGATTTAGAGGAGCTAAAGCAAATTATAATTGATTATGAAGTTGCATGTCCTATTTCTGGTACAAAAAATTGGACAGATGTTCGTCAGTTTAATTTAATGTTCTCAACAGAGATGGGATCTACTGCTGATGGATCAAGTAAAATTTATTTACGTCCTGAAACTGCTCAAGGTATTTTTGTGAATTTCCTTAATGTTCAAAAAACAGGAAGAATGAAAATACCATTTGGTATTGCTCAAATTGGTAAAGCATTCAGAAACGAAATTGTTGCACGACAGTTTATTTTCCGTATGCGTGAATTTGAACAAATGGAAATGCAATTCTTTGTTCGTCCGGGAGATGAAATGAAGTGGTTTGAGTATTGGAAGGATTTTAGAATGAAGTGGCATAAGTCGCTTGGTATGGGTGATGAAAATTACCGTTTCCATGATCACGATAAATTGGCACACTATGCAAATGCTGCTACTGATATTGAATACAGAATGCCATTTGGATTTAAAGAAGTAGAAGGTATTCACTCTAGAACAGACTTCGATTTATCTCAACATCAGGAATTTTCAGGTAAAAAAATTCAATATTTCGATCCTGAGCTTAATAAGAGTTATGTACCTTATGTAGTTGAAACATCAATTGGTGTTGATAGAATGTTCTTAAGTATGATGGCAGGATCATACAAAGAAGAAGAAGTGGTTGATTCAAAAGGAAAAAAAGAAGTAAGAGTTGTATTGCAGTTACCAGCAGTATTGGCTCCTGTTAAAATGGCTGTACTTCCATTATTGAAAAAAGATGGTCTGCCAGAAAAAGCCAGAGAGATTGTAAATAAATTGAAGCTTGATTTTAATCTTCAATATGATGAAAAAGACTCTATTGGTAAGCGTTATCGTCGTCAGGATGCAATTGGTACTCCGTTTTGTATTACTGTAGATCATCAATCTCTTGAGGATAATACTGTAACTATCCGTTACCGTGATACAATGGAGCAAGAGAGGGTTGCAATTGATAAATTGGAAGCTATCTTAGAGGAAAAAGTTAGCATGAAAACTGTATTTAAAGACTTAGTATAATAAGTTGTAAAATATACATAATAAAAAAGCTGGGTAATCCCCGGCTTTTTTGTTATGTGTGGTTTTATGTATTTATTCAACAGTAACTGATTTTGCTAAATTACGTGGTTGGTCAACATTGCATCCGCGCATTAGAGCAATGTAATACGACATAATTTGTAATGGAACTACTGCTAAGAGAGGAGCAATGGATTCATGACAATCCGGCACTTCAATTACGTGATCTGCCAAATTCTTAATGGTTTCATCACCTTCTGATACAATAGCAATTACATGGCCATTTCTGGCTTTTACTTCCTGTATATTGCTTACAATTTTTTCATAAGATTTATCTTTTGTTGCAATAACACAAACAGGCATGTTCTCATCAATTAGAGCAATAGGGCCATGTTTCATTTCAGCTGCAGGATAGCCTTCTGCATGAATGTATGATATTTCCTTAAGTTTTAAAGCACCTTCAAGGGCAACAGGGAATAAAAATCCACGACCTAGATAAAGTGCGTTTGTAACATCTTTATAAAGCCCTGCAATGTCTTTAATGTAATTTTCGGATTTAAGAATAATATCAATTTTCTCAGGAACCAATGTTAATTCATGAATCAGTTTTTTGTATAATTCATCGTATAAAGTACCTCTTTTGCGACCAATCATAAAAGCCATCATAGTTAACACAGTCACCTGTGATGTAAAGGCTTTTGTTGATGCAACACCTATTTCTATTCCGGCATGGGTATAAACACCCGCATGAGTTTCTCTAGGGATTGAGGATCCAACAACATTACATATTCCAAGTATAGTGGCTCCTTGTTTTTTTGCCATTTTAATAGCAGCAAGTGTATCGGCAGTTTCTCCACTTTGTGAAATGGCAATGATTACATCATCAGAGGTAATTATTGGATTTCTATACCTAAATTCAGATGCATATTCAACTTCAACAGGAATTCTGGCATATTCTTCAAAAAGATATTCGCCAACCAATCCGGCATGCCAGGATGTTCCACAAGCGATTATGATAATACGTTTTGCCTGAGTTAATTTAGGTAATACATCAATAATTCCGCCTAAAAATATTTTTGTTTTATCAATTGAAATACGACCTCTAAAAGTATCTCCTATCGAATGAGGTTGTTCGTGAATTTCTTTAAGCATGTAATGTTCATATCCATTTTTGTCAATTTCATCAATGCTTAATTCAACTTTTTGAATTTTAGGTTTCTGCCTATCGTTTTGAATGTTTTTTAATACAAGATCATCTTTAGTTAAAATAGCAACATCTTCGTCGTTTAAATAAATAACCTGATCTGTGTATTCAATAATAGGAGACGCATCTGATGCCAGAAAATACTCGTGTTCGCCAACTCCAATTACGAGAGGACTACCTTTTCTTGCTGCAAATAGTTTATCTTTTTCATCTTCACATGAGATTACTAAACCATATGCTCCAATAACTCTTGAAAGAGCAACTCTAATAGCAATTTCAGCGTCTACTTTTTGTTCAAGATAAATGCTTTCTATAAAATTTACTAATACTTCAGTATCTGTTTCACTCTGGAATTTATATCCTCGATTGGTTAATTCTTTTTTAATGTGAGCGTAGTTCTCAATAATACCATTATGTACTAAAGTGAATTTACCATTCATAGATCTATGTGGGTGGGCGTTAGAATCGTTGGGTTCACCATGTGTAGCCCAACGCGTATGGCCTATTCCTATAGTTCCTGAGATGTTCTGATCTTTTGCAAAATTATCAAGATCTTTTACTTTACCCATCTTTTTGTAAGTATGGGTTCCTGCATTAATTAAAGAAACTCCTGCTGAGTCATATCCTCTGTATTCTAATCTCTGAAGTCCTTTAATTAATATTGGATAAGCGGGTTTTTCTCCAACATAAGCTACTATTCCACACATAAGCTGATTTTTTTGTATTCATTAAATAATATGACAGTTAAATAAGGTCATATACGTAATAGATTTTTAATTATTCAGGGTTTGTATTAAAGATTCCCCAATAGAATTTTTCATTTCAATAGACTCTTTTAACGAGGTAATAAATGAATTATTGTCGATAGATCCTCTAACTGTTTTAAAATCTTCTTTTTTATCGTTTTCATCTCCATCATGCCCAAATCCAATCATAGTTTTTGAATTGAATTCTTTTTTTGCATCCATGTTTATAGATGCAAAAATCTTATTGTTATTATCAATCCATACCTTAATAAAATCTATGATCTGATTTGATGTGCAGGATGATATATCTATATTAAAATAGTGTTTTAAAATTTGAAATACATGTTGGCTTTTTTCTAAAGCGTAGTTGTCATGTAATTCTTTATAGTATTTATTAAGTGAATAAATATCAGGTTTTGAGGATTTTAATTTAGATTCGATTTCTTCCACAAATTCTTTTTTGCAAATCAAGCCTCCAAGGTCAATCCATTGATAAATATTGTCAGTCTGATATTTTTTACTGGTAAGAGTATTGAAGTCTGTATTATTCAAATTACTGGTTAATTCATTACCAATGTATTGAACTAAAGCTTGTTCATAAAGCTTTATACCTCGGTTAATGGATCCTAATGTAATTTGAGTGTTTTTATATAATACTTGTTTCGTTTGTGTTGAGGCTTTTTTCTGAAGGTTTTTTAAAATTTTTATTCCTTCTAATATCATGTTGATAGTATAAGGATTTAAAGCCTCTGTAGTTATTTGATCATACAAATGTTTTCCCTTGCGATTATCTCTTGAAGGCCATTTTTGAACATCTCTTGTTGTGCCGACGGAAAATAAATTTTGTCCTGGCATTAGTACACTTTTCCCATTGTCCTCTATTAAGTAAGAGAATGGAAGCTCAGAGATGTCAGGATTTCCGTAATGTCTGCCTAAAACCATGGTAAAAGCACCAATCTTTCCTGGCCATAGTAAATATGAATCGCTACCAGTTTTGCTGCCTCTCTCAATAAGGCCTTGATGCACAGGACCTAGTTTGTACATGTGGTTGCTTTGATTTGTGCCACTACCTGCGTTGAAAAATGAGTAATATCCTGCAATCAGAAGTGTTGATTTATGATGCGTAACAGTATATGGTCCTGCAAAAATAGCACAGCCTTCACCTTGTAAGCATTGACTGTTGCTGAAAAATACTGAATTTTCAGCAGTGTAATGATTAGAAATTTCACATCCCTGGCCTACAAAACAATGTTGTAAATATGCCCCATCGCTCACAGTTGCACTTGTAGAAAAGATAAAATGAGAGGCATAAACATTAAATCCAACATATGTAGGAGCATCTTCAGTGCTGTTTACACTTCCTTCCTTAAGTTTAGTAACTCCTTCAATTGTACAGTAAGAACCCACATTTACATTAATAATACTTCCGCAATTGATAATAGTAGAATTATTTTCAATAGTCCCAAAGTTGCTTTTAATGGATTCAGTATAGCTTGTTACTAGATCTTTTATTTGATTTTGAAGTACTGGCTTGTATGAATAAAAGGCCATTATATATGCTGTATGAACAGATAATTGATCATAAATATATACATCTCTGCCTCCTGCTTCATTAATAGGATTTATCTTTATTCCATTGCCAAAAGTACTTTCGTCAATAGTTTGTAATGAATCAACATTGATAATGTTACAGTTTTCTTTAATGATGTAATTACTGATACGAGAACCAATGTTTTTTATATATGAGTTGTTTCCAATTTTACAATTATGAATATGGGCATTATATATACCGGAATAATCATGAATATGTTTATTAGATATCTTTTTATTTAAAATTCCAATATGGTTAGTACCTGAAAATACTGTTGATTTTATATAATCAGGTATAAAATCCTTATCTACAAATATAGTTTCCCATCCATCTATCGCAGAGCAATTTTGTTGTTTTAATTGATTGATTTCGGTTGTAGTGAGGTTTCTATAGTCCATAAAAAGGTTATTCTTATTCATATAATTAAAAATATTAAAAAGAATAGTTATTGTATAGTAAAACTTGATGAATGTAGATATTAATAAGATTAATTTGCATTTGAGAATGATGCACAAAAAAACTGCCATACCAAATACGATATGACAGTTTTATAATATTATTAAATCTTTATAAGATATTACTTTTCAACTAGATTATCATAGAAGCTATTAAAAGCATCAATGTAATTTTCTTCGTCTTGATATTCTAAAAATTGTTTACCAGAATTTTTAGCGTATTCAATGATTTCACTATTTGCATCAGGGTGCCCTTGAATAATACCATCGCTGAAATTAATTGCTAATTTACTTAGGTTGTTGTAGTTGAATGGCGTTAAGCCCTCGTAATCGCTACTTTCAACACCTTCTAAAGTGAATTTTTCTGGAAACGACGTAGGGAATTCCTGTTTAAAGTCATCGTTATAAACAGAGTAAACTAATTTTGAATTTGCAAAATGTGGATCCTCATTCATCGCTTTTTTGATATACAAAGGAACAAGTCCCGTAAACCATCCATGACAATGAATAATGTCTGGAGTCCATCTTAATTTTTTTGTTGTTTCTAATACACCTCTTGCAAAAAATATTGCTCTTTCATCGTTATCTTCATGCTCTTTACCTTCTTTATTTACTAAAGTCGATTTTCTGTGAAAATAATCTTCGTTGTCGATAAAATAAACCTGCATGCGAGCGGCTTGAATTGATGCTACCTTAATAATCAAAGGGTGATCTGTGTCATCAATGATTAAATTCATTCCCGACAAACGAATTACCTCATGAAGCTGGTTTCTTCTTTCGTTGATACATCCAAAGCGTGGCATGAATGTTCTGATTTCTTTTCCTTTTTCTTGGATTCCTTGAGGTAAATATCTTCCTATCTTCGACATGTGAGATTCAGGAAGGTATGGTGTAATTTCTTGGGAAATAAATAAAACCTTTGTTTTTTCCATCTTATTGTGGTCAAATATTGCTATTGAAAATAATTAAGGTGCAAAATTAACAAAAATAAAGTTCTCAAACAAAGTAGTCTGTTTTTAAATTGTTATTAGATAGGAATATGGATGTATAAAATATCTTAAAAAACCTTATGTTTTAAATAAGGGTTATGCAATGATTAGCAGCTTTTTGGTTATTCTTTTTTTTATGTTGCACAGCAGTCCGAAAAAATATAATTGTATGGTAGAAAGATTAATACAAGTTAAATATGATTATTATATGATGATAGTACTTTTATTATATTGATATTATTATTTACTTTGGGGCGTTTTTTGAAAAATATTATGAAGATTGTTGTTAAGGCAGAGGAACTTAGAAGCTTAGTCGCTGAAAATAAATCCTCTGGAAAAACGATTGGATTTGTTCCAACGATGGGAGCACTTCACCAGGGGCATATATCTTTGGTGAATAAAGCTGCTCAAATGGCTGACGTTATAATCGTTAGTGTTTTTGTTAATCCTACTCAGTTTAATAATTCAGATGATCTTAAAAATTATCCTCGAACAATCGAAGATGATATAAAGAAATTAGAAGGTACTGCATGTAAGATTTTATATCATCCTACAGTTGAAGAAGTATATCCTGAAAAAGACGAAAGAGTATTTGATTTTGGTACTTTGGATAAAGTAATGGAAGGAGAATTTCGTCCAGGGCATTTTAACGGAGTAGCACAAGTTGTAAGTCGTTTCTTTGATATAGTTCAACCTGATAAGGCATTTTTTGGTGAAAAAGATTTTCAGCAGTTAGCTATCATAAAAAAGATGACTAAGATGTTGGATTACAATATTGAAATTGTTCCGTGTGAGATTGTTAGAGAGAACGATGGACTTGCTATGAGCTCAAGAAATGCATTGTTAAGTCCGGAGTTAAGAAAGGAGTCTGTGATTATCTCAAAGACATTATTTGAGTCGAAAAAACTAATTGAGACCCAAAATATAAAAGAAGTTATTAATTTTGTGGTCGAAACAGTAAATGAATCCTCTTTATTAGATGTAGAGTATTTTAATATTGTGGATGGAAATACCTTGCAACCTGTTGACGATTGGAGCGATAGTGAGTATATTGTAGGTTGTATAGCAGTGTTTGCAGATAAGGTAAGATTAATTGATAATTTGATTTACAAAACCTTTCAGGATGAATGTTGAAGTTGTAAAGTCTAAACTACACAATGTCTCAGTAACAGAGGCAAATTTGAATTATGTTGGTAGCATTACTATTGATGAAGATTTGATGGATGCTGCTACTATAATTGAAAATGAAAAAGTACAAGTTGTTAATAACAATAATGGTGAGCGTTTAGAGACCTATGTTATTAAGGGAGAGCGAGGTTCTGGTGTTATATGTCTAAATGGTGCAGCAGCACGTAAAGTTGCTGTTGGTGATGTAATTATAATAATTACTTATGCATCAATGCCTCTTGAGGAAGCAAAACAATATAAACCGGTTTTTGTCTTTCCTGATACAGAAACAAATAAATTAGTGTGACGAAATTTAAAATAACTAGAATAAAACCCTGGAGATTATCCGGGGTTTGTTTTTTTAACTAGAGTGGTTATGACGTTGAAGCATGATTTTAAATCTAAAATTGTACCTGTTGAAAAAGCCAAAGAAATTGTGACTGGTTGGCAAAAGGCTGGAGAAAAGGTTGTTTTTACGAATGGTTGTTTTGATATAGTTCATAGAGGACATATTGAATATCTTGCAAAAGCTGCTGAAAAAGGCGATAGGTTAATTTTAGGCTTAAATACAGATTCTTCTGTTCAACGACTTAAAGGGCCTTCAAGACCAATTGTAGACGAGGAAAGTAGAGCTATTTTATTGGCAGCAATGAGTTTTATTAGTTTAGTTGTATTGTTTGATGAGGATACTCCTTATGAATTAATTAAATCAGTGCAACCTGATATACTGGTAAAAGGAGCAGATTATAATCCTGAAGATATTGTAGGTTATGATATTGTAACTGGAAGAGGTGGTTCTGTTGAAACAATTACATTTGTTGAAGGATTTTCTACTACTAATATTGTGGAGCAAATTGCTAAAGAAGTCAAAGAAAAAAATAAATAGTCGAAAAACCTTGTTATGGCTAAAACTAAGTCTGTTTTTGTATGTCAAAGTTGTGGAACTGAATCACCCAAGTGGATAGGTAAATGTAATTCTTGTGGTCAATGGAATACTTTTGTTGAAGAATTAATTGTTAAAACCACAAAGAATTCTTCAGCACAATCTTTTCTGCAAATCGAGTCCGCTAAACCGGAATTAATAAAGGATATAGAAACGTCAGACTTACCCCGTATAAATACTTCAAATAAAGAACTGGATAGAGTTTTAGGAGGAGGGATGGTTCCCGGCTCTTTAATTTTGGTTGGAGGAGAGCCAGGAATTGGGAAATCTACTTTGGTACTTCAGATGGCTCTTAAAGTTCAGTCTCGAAAAGTATTATATGTTTCAGGCGAAGAGAGTCCTCAGCAAATTAAGCTTAGAGCAGAAAGAATTCATAAAGGCGGAGAGAATTGTTTAGTGGTGAGTGAAACTTCTATGGAGAAGATAGTTGGCCATATTAAAAATGTTACTCCTGATTTATTGGTAATCGATTCTATTCAAACTATAAATAGTGAAAATATAGATTCTCTTCCTGGAAGTGTTTCTCAAATTAGAGAATGTACGGGAACGATTTTAAGAATAGCTAAAGAAAAAAATCTTCCTGTTATATTAATTGGTCATATTAATAAAGAAGGTAGTCTGGCTGGACCAAAAGTATTAGAACATATGGTTGATGTAGTACTTCAATTTGAAGGAGACAGAAATCATATGTATAGAATTCTACGATCTATAAAAAATCGTTTTGGATCAACTGCTGAAATAGGAATATTTGAAATGCTTGGTGATGGACTTAGAGAGGTTGTGAATCCTTCAGAGTTATTACTATCTCATTATAATGAAAATTTAAGTGGAGTATCTATTGCTGCAGCGATTGAGGGAATGCGTCCTTTTTTAATAGAAGTACAGGCCTTGGTTAGTACTGCGGCTTATGGCACACCTCAAAGGTCATCTACAGGATTTGATTTGAGAAGACTCAACATGTTGTTGGCTGTTCTTGAAAAGAGAGCTGGATTTAAATTGGCTGTAAAAGATGTATTTTTGAATATTGCCGGCGGTATTAAAGTGAATGATCCATCAATTGACCTAGCTGTAGTTTGCGCGATTTTATCTTCAAATATTGATATTCCTTTATCACATAAGGTTTGTGTCGCAGGTGAGGTTGGGTTGTCCGGAGAAATAAGGCCTGTAACAAGAATTGAGCAAAGAATAGGAGAGGCTGCAAAACTAGGATTTGATCAAATAATAATCCCTAAATTTAATAAAGGGTTGGATTTGAAAAAATTTGATATTGATATAGTTCAGGTTAGTAAACTAGAAGAGGCTTTTAAGCTTTTATTTGCTTAAAAACCTCCAAATGTATTATCTGTAGAATTTCTTATTAAAAGAATTCGGATTCATCACCATTGTATTCAATTTGTTCCTCAGTTTCATCTATGTTAGGTGATTTGTCTCCTTCGCAATTAAGATTGATGTTAAAATTAACAGGCTCCTGAAATACGTCATCTTGGGTTATAGGTAATGATTCATCTTCGTAAATGTTTTTCATGTAAAGAGCCCATATCGGAAGAGCCATATTTGCACCTTGTCCCAAGCGTATGCCATCAAAATGGATGTCTCTATCTTCTCCGCCAACCCATACTCCGGTAACCAGGTTTGGTGTAACTCCAATAAACCAACCGTCAGATTGATTTTGTGTAGTTCCTGTTTTACCGCCAATTTGAGCGGTGAAGTTATAAGTGTATCTTAGTCTTATTGCTGTACCTTGGTTAACAACTCCCTGCAGTAGGTTTAGCATTAAATATGCTGTTTGTTCACTAATTACTTCTTTCTTTTTGGGTGTAAATTGTGCAATCACATTACCAAATCTATCTTGGATTCTTGTAACCATTATAGGTTCAATATGAACACCTTTATTAGCATATGTACAGTAAGCACTGGCCATCTCTTCTAATGAAAAATCCGGAATTCCCAGGCATAAGGATGGTACTGCAGGCATAGAACTTTTAATTCCTAATTCATGTATCATATGTCTGACCGCTTCTGGATTGTATTGTTTCATAACCCAGGCAGAAATATTATTATTAGAATTCGCTAATCCCCATTTTAATGTAACCATTTCTCCTTTTCTTGATCTTCCCTCATCATTTGGAGTCCATGTTTTTCCATCAGGTAATACAAAGGTTTGTGGAATGTTAGGAACCAAATCGCAAGGAGTATGTCCCTCTTGCATTGCTAATGTATAGATAAGGGGCTTAATTGTGGATCCAACCTGTCTCTTTCCTTGAGTAGCCATATCATACATAAAGTACTTGAAATTTGGACCTCCAACGTAGGCTTTTACATTTCCATTAGAAGGATCAATAGAGAATAAGCTTGCTCTTAAATAAAATTTAAAATGTTTAATTGAATCCAGTGGTGTTAATACAGTGTCTCTTTCTCCAGCCCATGTGAAAACCTGCATATCAACAGGTGTCTTGAAAGATTTCATTATTGAATCTTTCGAAAATCCTGCTTTTTTTAATACCCTGTATCTTTCTGAGTTTCTTATGGCTTTGTTTATAATAGAGTTATATTGTTCTTCTGATAATTTTGTTGTAAAAGGAGCTCTTGTTCTTCCCTTTTTCTCTCTAAAAAAGGCTTTTTGCAAATTATCTGATAGGTGTTCTTTTACAGCTTGTTCTGCATATAATTGCATTTTGTAATTTACAGTAGTGTAAATTTTTAAACCGTCTCTATATATATTATAATTTGTACCATCTGGTTTTAGGTTTTTGTTGATAAAACCATAAGCTGGGTTGTTTTCCCATTCAATACTGTCAGAAACAAACTTATCTTGTAGCCATGATGGATAATTATCTCTTTCCGGTTTGTGAGCAGTTAATGTCAGTCTTAAGTGTTCTCTTAAATATGGTGCTACTCCTTCTTTATGGTCGCGTCTGTTGAATTTTAGAGTTAGAGGAATATTTTTCAAAGAGTCATATTCAGATTCTGAGATAAATTGCGCCTTCATCATCTGTCCTAACACAACATTTCTTCTGAATTCAGTAGTGTCTTTTCTTCTTACCGGATTAAATAAAGCCGGATTTTTTAGCATTCCAATTAGGGTAGCTGCTTCCTCAATTTTAATAGTGTCGGTAGAAGTGTTGAAAAAAGTCTTTGCTGCAGATTTTATTCCATATGCATCATATATGTATTCAACTTTATTTAAATACATTGTCAGTATTTCATTCTTCGTGTAACTTTTTTCAAGCTTAACCGAAATAACCCATTCGTTAAGTTTTTGTAAACCTCTTTCCCATATGCTTTTAGCAGGTTCGTGGAAAAGGAGTTTTGCTAACTGTTGAGTAATTGTACTACCTCCACCAGAACCTTTATCTCCAAGTAAAACTGTTCTGAAAGCAACTCTTAACAGACCCCTTGGATCAATACCTGAATGATCATAAAATCTGACATCTTCAGTAGCTACTAAGGCATTAACAAGAAAAGGAGATAGTTGATCGTATTCAATAAAGGTTCTGTTTTCAATCGCAAAGTTTCCTAAGACTTTCCCATCTTCAGAAATGATTTCTGTGGCAATGCTGTTTTTAGGATTTTCCAGTTCCTCAAAAGATGGCATAACACCAAGAAAACCTTTTGATATTAAAAAAAATAGCAAAAACACCATGAAAAAAGTAGTTATTACTATTCCCCAAAACAAGTATAATACCTTTTTTATTTTAGGATTGTTTGTTGACATAGTTGTATTGTTGAAATTTTGCCGTAAAATTAGCATTTTTACGTAATTAATTATAGAATTAATGTAGGATGTCAATATTAATGAATTTTTAAGTGAAAAATGTACTGTTTATGGTGCTCACATATGTATAATGTTTAAATCTTTGAAATATTTGATTTACAATTGTTGGATAATTTTTTAAATTTGACGCCTTATTAAAACAGAATAACGAATTATTTACCATTTATAGTATGGTCTTTTGTGGGTTATATTACGATAAAATGGAATAAATATAGATTTGAGATGGCAAAAAAGAGTACAGATAGGGAAGGAAATCTTGTAATTGTTGAGTCACCGGCAAAAGCAAAAACGATTGAAAAATTTTTGGGAAAAGATTTTTTAGTCAAATCTAGTTACGGCCATATTCGGGATTTAGCCAAAAAAGACTTTGGAATAGATATAGAAAATAATTATTTACCTCATTATATTGTATCTGATGATAAAAAAGAGGTAGTTAAAGAGTTAAAGAAATTATCTAAAGAAGTAAAGACTGTATGGTTAGCATCCGATGAAGACCGCGAGGGAGAGGCAATTGCATGGCATTTATATGATGAACTAGGATTAGTACCTGAGAATACTAAAAGAATTGTTTTTCACGAAATTACAAAATCGGCTATTTTAAATGCTATTGAAAATCCCAGAGATATTAATGTTGATTTGGTAAATGCTCAACAAGCCAGAAGGGTATTAGATAGGTTAGTAGGTTTTGAATTATCTCCTGTACTTTGGAAAAAAGTCAAGCCATCATTATCTGCAGGGAGGGTACAGTCAGTAACTGTTCGTTTAATTGTAGAGAGGGAAAGAGAAATATTCGCATTTACACCTGATTCATCTTACCGTGTTACTGCTGTTTTTATTGTTAAAGATAAAGATGGAAAAGTTTCTGAGTTAAAAGCTGAGTTATCAAAAAGATTTAAAACACTTAAGGAAACTGAAGAGTTTCTGGAAAAATGTAAATCAACAGAATGGTCTGTTTCCGGAGTTGTTAAGAAACCACTTAAAAAATCACCTGCTGCTCCATTTACAACATCTACACTTCAGCAGGAAGCAAGTAGAAAGCTTGGTTTCTCTGTTGGTCAGACAATGTCTGTTGCTCAAAAATTATACGAAGCAGGAAAGATTACATATATGCGTACCGATTCTGTAAATTTGGCTGATGCAGCATTAAAAATGGCTTCAGATCAGATTACAGACACAATGGGTGATCAGTACTTAAAAATACGAAAGTATCAAACTAAGAGTAAAGGAGCACAAGAAGCTCACGAGGCTATCCGTCCAGCATACCTTGATCAACCAACGGTTTCGGGTTCTCAACAAGAGCAAAAGTTATATGAGCTTATTTGGAAGAGGACTATAGCATCTCAAATGAGTGATGCAGAATTGGAGAAAACTACAATAAATATATCAGGAAAGGGAATTGATGAGAATTTTGTTGCGACGGGAGAAGTGATAAAATTTGATGGTTTCCTTAAGGTTTATATTCAATCATCAGAAAATGAGGGGGAGCAGGAAAGTGAAGAAGAGAGTGGTCTGCTGCCACCGATGACTGTTGGTGATATTTTAGATGCCGATATTATTGAGGCTAGAGAAAGATGGAGTCAGAAACCTGCAAGGTATTCTGAGGCATCTTTAGTTAAGAAATTAGAAGATTTAGGGATAGGTAGACCTTCAACATATGCACCAACTATTTCCACTGTTCAAAATAGGGGATATGTGGTTAAAGAAGATCGAGATGGAAAAGAAAGAGAATATCATTACCTTCAGTTAAAAGACGGAGATGTTTCTTCTGAAATAAAAAAGGAGATTACTGGTGCTGAAAGAAATAAATTATTCCCAACTGATGTTGGGATGGTAGTTAATGACTTTCTTATGAAATATTTCCCTAATATCGTAAGTTATGATTTTACTGCTAAAGTAGAATTGGAATTTGATGAAATATCCCTAGGAAAAATAGTGTGGAATGATGCGATTGATGCTTTTTATACAAGTTTTCATAAGCAGGTTGAGGATACATTAGAAAATTCAGAAAGAAATACAGGTGAGAGAATTTTAGGAGATGACCCTAAAACTGGAAAACCGGTTAGTGTAAAAATAGGTAGATATGGTCCAATGGCACAATTGGGTGAAAGTAGCGAAGATAACGAGGTAGAAAAGCCTAAGTTCGCTTCTTTACAGAAAGGTCAACATATTGAAACCATAACTTTAGAAGAGGCTCTTAAATTGTTTGATCTTCCAAGAGATTTAGGATTATATGAGAATAAAAAGGTTGTAGTAGGAATAGGTAGGTTTGGTCCTTATGTTCGTCATGATGGAAAATTTGTTTCTTTAAAAAAGGGAATTGATGATCCATTAACTATAGAGTTGGATAGAGCTATTGTTTTAATAGAGGAAAAAAGAAAGGCAGATAGAGAGAAGTTTATAAAAAGTTTTGATGAAGATGAGGATTTGCAAATATTGAACGGAAGATGGGGACCTTATATTTCGTATCAAAAGAAAAACTATAAAATACCTAAAGACACAGATCCTAAAAAGTTAACATTTGAGGATTGTCAAAAATTGATAAAGGAAGGTGGGAGTAAAACAACTAAAAAGAAGGCTCCTGCTAAAACGACTAAAGCAAAGGCAACAAAAGCAACAAAGACAAAGACAAAGAAAACTACTAAAACTACTAAAAAATAGTATTCTGTTGTGATAATAAGCGATTTCTTTGAGCCAGTTAATAAGCCAGTATTTTCCTTTGATTTAATGTTGGAGGAGGAGTGTTTGTGTGCTCAAATGGAATATGGTTTTTTTTACAAGGAAGAATTTGAAATTGCTAATTTTGATGTTGCTATTATTGGTATTGAGGATGGGGCAAATGCAGTTGGTAATAAGGGAGTTGAATTTGCCCCGCAGTCTATTAGAAATGTTTTGTGTTCTTTGAGGCAAACCTCCAGGGATATTAAGGTGATCGACTTAGGGAACATAAAAGGAAATACTTTAAACGACAGGTATTTTGCATTGAAGGAAGTGGTTGGTATATTGCTAAAATATCAGGTACTAGGGGTTGTTATAGGTGGTGCGCAAGATTATTTGCTACCTGTGTTCAATGGTTTTAAAAGTCTAGATGAAGAATTGTCTGTTAGTTTGATTGATTCAAGACTTGATTTTACAATCGAACAATCTGATTTCTCTTCAAAAACCATTTTATCCTTTTTAAAGGACGAATTTAGTCAACGTATTTTTGATCTTAATGTATTAGGGATTCAGAAATATTTTATAGGAAAGAGTCAGGAAGAAGAAATGAATAAAATGGGGTGGGGAATGATTCGTCTTGGAGATATTCGAAATGAAAATATAAAAGAAGTAGAGCCATATTTAAGAGATGCTGATGTTGTTGGGTTTGATGTAGGAGCAATACAGAATTCCTATATGTCATATTATAATAGATTAAATGTAAATGGATTAACTGGGTATGAGGCTTGCCAGATAGCATGGTATGCAGGTATGAGTGATAATTTAAAGTTTTTTAATTTACAAGAATATAATTCCACAATTGATATCGATAATAAAGGTGCTGTTTTATGTGCTCAGATGCTTTGGCATTTGTTAGAAGGTGTTTCTTTAAGGATTACAGAGGATCCAAATATTGAGTCAGAGAATTATAAAATTTTTGTAGTTCATTTACACAATTTTAATGAAGATATACGTTTTTATAATAATCGACTTAATGGACGTTGGTGGTTAGAGGTTCCCTGGAAGGAGTCTGTAAGATTATTATCGTGCAGTAAAAAAGAATACGAGCAAACTCAAAAGGGTAATCTACCAGAAAAATGGTGGAAATTTTTTCAAAAAGGGTCAATAAATTGAAGTCTTTTACAAAAAAATAACATGTTTAAGTCATAAAAACGAAACCTTATTAAATAAATTAAAGTATACGAATTCAGTTTTTTTTCACAAAAATATTTATGTTGAAAAATGTAAGTAATTGACAGGTAGCTTGTTAATGGAGAGTGAAGAAAGCAGAGTTCTTTGAGTGTTTTATAACTAAAGTAAATGGTTAGGAGAATTCTGATTTTTGTTATATTTTGCATTGCCACAAAAATGAATGCACAATACGATCCTCAGTTCAGTCAAAATATGTTTAACATGCTGACTGTCAACCCGGGATATGCAGGTTCGTCAGAATCTATTAATTTGTTGGCATTAAACAGAAATCAGTGGAGTGGTGATTATGGAATTAAAACTACAGTTTTTAGTGGTGATATGCCATTGAATTTTTTAGGTTTAGATTCTGGAATAGGTTTGAATATCGTTAATGATGAGATTGGATTTTTGACAAATTTGTCTATGCTCTTAAATTATTCAGTAAAGTTTGAATTAGAGAGAGGGACACTTGGTTTAGGTTTAAGTCTTGGTTTGATCAATCAAAGTATTGATGGAACAAATTTTTATTTTCCTGAAGATGTTTATGTTCAGGATGATCCAAGTATTTCGATGTCAGAAGAATCAGGATCGGTGTTAGATGCAGGAGTTGGGGTTTTTTATAAAGAGAAAAAATTCTATGCAGGTGTATCTTTATCACATATAAACAAACCAAAAAATAAATATGTTGAGGGAAATTATTTTACAATTAGTAGAACCTTTTTCCTAACATGTGGGTATAACCATAAACTTGAAGATTCGCCTTATGAAATTATGCCATCATTGTTTTATAAAACAGATGGAGCTAGTTTTCAAGTTGATATAAATACTTTAGTAAGATACAAAAGTAGGTTTTGGGGAGGATTAAGCTATAGATTGCAAGATGCTATTGTTTTAATGGCTGGAATAGAATTAAAAAATGGTGTCCGTTTTGGATATAGCTATGATATAACCACCTCTGCAATTGCAACAGCAGGTAATGGAGGAAGCCATGAGTTAATGGTGGGTTATAATTTTGATATGAATTTTGAAAAAAGAACAAAACGTTATAAAAGCGTTAGATATTTATAATAGATAGTAAATAAAAATACCGATAGTCTTAAGCATTATGAAAAAAGTACTAGCTCTAAGTGTCATATTAGTCACTATTCTTAGCGGATGTAGTAATTCCGGAGGAGGTGAACTTATCGGCGTAGCACGTCGTGGTACCTTCTATGAGCCAGATCCATATGGAATGTTGTTCATTCCTCAGGGTAGCTTTAATATGGGACCGAATGATCAAGATGCCGCATGGTCTCTTACTTCTCAATCAAAAACTGTATCTGTACGTTCATTCTGGATGGATGAAACAGAAATTACAAATACAGAATATCGACAATTTGTATATTGGGTAAGAGATTCTATCGCACGTAAATTATTAGGAGATCAGTTTGAAGAATTTGTTATTGCCGAGGATATGTATGGTAATGAAATAGATCCACCATTTCTAAACTGGGATGAGCAAATTGATTGGGAGAATGAAGAATATGCTGAAATTCTAGATGAAATGTTTCTTCCTGAAAATGAAAGATTTTTTAGAAGAAAAGAAATTGATACTCGTAAGTTGAATTATGAATATCAATGGGTAGATATGCAACAAGCGGCTAAGAAAACAAACCGATTCAATTTTGAAACAAAACAATACGAAGGTGTTGCTTACAATCAAAAGGGAGAAGAGGAAGTTATTCGAGATAGATCTGCATTTATTATGAACGATGTAGTTAATGTTTATCCTGATACTCTTTGTTGGATAGCTGACTTTACATATTCATTTAACGAACCTTGGACTGAAAAATATTTTTGGCACCCTGGTTTTGATGAATATCCAGTAGTAGGTGTTTCTTATAAACAAGCAACCGCATTTACTATTTGGAGATCTAGATTCATGAACAACTATCTGAGAAGTAAGGGACAACCTGAAGTAATGGACTATCGTTTACCTACAGAGGCTGAGTGGGAATATGCTTCCAGAGGAGGTTTAGAAAATGCAATGTACCCTTGGGGTGGAATGTATACTCGTAATGATAAAGGATGTTTTTTAGCAAACTTTAAACCACTTAGAGGTCGTTACGGAGATGATGGTGCTTTATCAACATTATTAGTAGCTTCATATGCTCCAAATGATTTTGGATTATTTGATATGTCAGGTAATGTTGCAGAATGGACATCGAGTGCTTTTGATGAATCGGCATATAGCTTTACACATGATTTTAACCCTACATATAAATATAACGCATTACCTGATGATCCGCATGTAATGAAAAGAAAAGTTATTAGAGGTGGATCATGGAAAGATATTGGTTATTATTTACAATGTGGTACACGTACCTATGAATATCAAGATTCAGCTAAATCGTATATTGGATTTAGATGTGTAAGAGATTATATCGGTAACTAAGTTGAAATGAAATTAGAAAAAAAGAAGTAAAATTGAATTAACACAATACACTATGAGTATAACTGAATTTGTAGAGAGCCCTGGATATAAAAAAGTAATGGGTAAAGTTTATGGAATTGGTGCTGCGGTAGTAATTCTTGGGGCTTTATGGAAAATTCTTCACTTGCCAGGGGCTGCAATAATGCTGATTGCAGGATTAGGAACTGAAGCTATTATTTTCTTTTTATCAGCATTTGAACCACCTCATGAAATGCCAGATTGGAGTTTAGTCTATCCTGAATTGGTTGGATTGGAACCTCGTGAAGCTGGTAAAGGAGTTGGAGGTGGTAGTGAACTACAAGCGCTAATACAAACAGGAAGTATTGATGAAAATACTGTAGCAGAATTATCAGCAGGGATTAAAAAACTAGGAGCAACTTCATCTCAATTAGCAGATTTAAGTGATGCATCTTTAGCAACTCAAAGCTATCTGCAAAATATTCAAAATGCTTCAGAGTCTGTAGGTAAATTTGGTAATGTTCAGGCAAAAACAGCTCAGGTTATTGAAGAAAGCGCTAATACACTTGCAAGTTCTTATACAACTACAGCTAGTGCTATATCTGAATCAGGAACTAAAGTTGCTAATCAGCTAGCTGATTCAGGGAAAAATTTACTACAAGGAATGAATTCTTCAGGAGAAGCAATCACTTCTGCATATGCTTCATTGAGTGAAAGTATTAAGCAAAATGTAGAAGGTATTTCTGAAAATAGTAAAGTATACAGTAAAAAATTAGAAGAGGTTAATGGTAATCTTACAGCAGTAAATTCAATTTATGAATTACAATTAAAAGGTTCTCAAGAGCAGGTAGAAGCAACAAAACAATTAACTTCAGGTATTGGAGATATTAAAGAGTATTTACAGCAATCAGTTGAACAAGCAAAAGAATATAAAGATCAGATATCTTCTTTAAATAAAACGGTAGGCGAGTTAAATACTATTTATGGAAATATGTTAAGTGCAATGAATGTTGGGGGCAACCGCTAATGATTAAATAAAAAATAGTAATTACTAAAAAGATTATTGAATTATGAGTGGTGGAAATTGTCCAGAAACGCCCAGACAGAAAATGATTGGGATGATGTATCTCTTCCTTACAGCAATGCTTGCATTGAATGTTTCAGGAGAGTTACTACAAGCCTTTGTTACCATGGATAAAGGTTTCATACAATCAAGAGAAACTGTTGAGAAAAAAAATAATGTTTTATATACCCAATTTGAAAATGCTTATACAACTAATGAGCAAAAAGTAGGAGCGTATTGGGATAAAGCAAATAAAATAAAAGAGGAAGCTGAAGATTTAGTAGCTCATTTACAAGAATTAAAATTGTTAATGGCCCAAAAATCCAGTGGTCCTGAAGCAACACCTGAAAATTATACGGGTATTGACAATCAGGATATTGCACCGCAAATTATGATAACGGAGCAAAATGCTGAAAGAAGTAAGATATTAAAAGAAAAAATAGGTCAGTTTAAAGATTTACTTTTGAGTTATCTTGATGAGAATGAACCAGATGATACTACATTTATTCATGCTTATACTAAAGTGTTTGATACTGAACCTATTCAGGGAGAGAAAGACGTAAAAAAATCCTGGGAAAGTACAAAGTTTGAACACGTGCCTCTTTCTGCATCAATGGCTATGTTAAGTAAGATTCAAGGTGATGTAAGGAATGCAGAATCAGATATGATTGCTTACTTGTACAATAAAATTGATCAGGCATCATATAAGTTTACAAAAGTTGAACCATTAGTTATTCCTGAAGATAAATCAGTTGTTAAAGGAGGTACATATCGTGCAAAAATCTTAATGGCTGCCTATGATGAAACAGCTTTACCTACAATAACTGTAAATGGGAAAAATTTAGTTGTTGAAGGAGGATACGGAATTCTTGAAATACCAGCGACTGCAGTGGGAGATAAACAATGGAAAGGTAAAATTGTTATGCAACAACCTGATGGTACTCCTAAAGAGTATAGTATTGGCAGTGAGTATGTTGTTAATCAACCTAATGCAGTAATTTCGCCAACTAAAATGAATGTGTTTTATGAAGGTGTAGAAAATCCTGTTGAAATTTCTGTTCCAGGAGTTAACTCTTCAGATTTAAAGGTATCAATGACTAATGTTACTCCCCGAAAAAAAGGGAATGAATATATTGTTAAACCTAAAGCAGGTACAGCTGGGAAACAAAGTGTTATAACTGTTTCTGCGGATATTGATGGTAAAATTCAAAGAATAGGGAGTCAGAATTTCCGTATTAAAAGGGTTCCTGACCCTGTTCCTGTAGTAGCAGGTATGAGTGGTGGGCAAATTTCTAAGAACCTATTAAGAGCTCAGACTGCAGTATTTGCAGAAATGAAGGATTTTGATTTTGATTTAAAGTTTACAGTAACAAGATTTAATGTTTCTGTTTTGAAGAATGGTTATATTGTTGATGAAATTTCCAAAACAGGGTCATTTACAGACGCTCAAAAAGAATTAATTGGAAATATGAACAGGGGCCAAAAAGTATCTATTGAAGATATTAGAGCTAAGGGTCCTGATGGTAGAACCAGATCTTTAGGAACCATTACATTTGTTTTAAAATAATATTTAAAAAAATAAAAGAAAGTAATAAGATTATTATTGATCAAATCAATAATATGTATGAAAGATAAAATATTGTACGTATGAAAAAGTTGTTCCTCTTATTAATTTTATTTGTGGCAATGTTAGCAGGCAACTCTAACTTGAAAGCACAAAATGTTTTGGATGGTATTTATCCAAAAGAGCATGTTATCAATAGAAAGCCTATACCTTATACTCATGTAAGAGAGGCAGATGTAATGTGGGCAAAAAAAGTTTGGAGAATAATTGATTTACGTGAAAAAATTAATTTACCTCTATATTATCCAATTAATACAATGGACGGTAGATTAAGTCTTATTCAATTATTAATGCAAGGAATTCAATATGAGGGTTTAACTGCGTATTCAACTAAGTATGAGGATGAATTTAAAGTTGCAATGAGTGTTGATCAGGTAATGCAAGAAATGGGAGCAGTTGCAGATACTGTCGAAGTAATGCAAGAAGATGGAACTTATCAACCACAAATTATTGCAGGAGAATTACGTCCTGAACAAGTAAAACAATTTTTGTTAAAAGAAGTGTGGTTTTTCGATAGAAACTACTCTAGAATGGATGTAAGGATTATTGGAATTTGTCCTATTAGAGAATATATCAAAAGTACAGGAGGAGAAGATCAGATTGCAAGGAAGCAAGCTTTTTGGATTTATTTTCCTGAAGCAAGAGATGTGTTAGCTCGAAATGAAGTATTTAATCCTCACAATGATGCTCAAAGAAGGACTTTCGATGATATTTTTATGAAAAGATATTTTGGTAGTTATATAGTAAGAGAGTCAAACGTATATAATAACCGTAGAATCGATCAATATGCTGTAGGAATGGAAGCTATGGTTGAATCAGAAAGAATTAAAGCAGAGATGTTTGATTTTGAACATGATCTTTGGGAATTCTAGTTTAAAAACAACTTTTATACAAATACATAACAAAAAAAGGAGTGGTATTACCACTCCTTTTTTTGTTATGTATTGATACGTTTTATTATTGCGGGAATTGACTTGATATGTCGGCTGTGAATTGTCTTATTTGTTGTTCATTTGTTTTAGGACAAATTAGCAAACAGTTGTTTGCCTCAGCAATTATAAAATCATCTAAACCTTGAATTATAGCCTTTTTATTATTAGGTAAGTTTACAATACAATTAGAGGAATCATAAGTTAGAACTTTCCCTGTATTTATAGCATTGTTGTTTTCATCTTTAGTAGAATGTTCGTATAAAGATGACCAGGTCCCTAGATCACTCCATCCAACATCAGCTGTCAAAACAAATACATTATTTGCTTTTTCCATTATGCCATAATCAATGGAAATGTTTTTGCAGTCAGTGTATATATTTTTAATTGCCTCATGTTCCTGATCAGTATCAATAGTTAATTGAATGCTGTCAAATAGTTGCTGTATTTCTGGTTGATACTTATTAAAAGCATCTGTAATTGATTTGAGTGACCAAATAAAAATTCCTGAATTCCAGAAAAACTCACCACTTTCATAAAATACCTTGGCTAGTTCAAGATTAGGTTTTTCTGTAAATGTTTTTACAGGTTCAATTTCTCCTAATATATTTTGTGAATTTTCACTTACTTGTATATAGCCGTATCCTGTTTCAGGTTTGTGTGGTTTAATACCCAGAGTTAGCAAAGAGTCATTTTTTTCAACAAATTCAATGCCTTTACGTATTGTCGATTCAAATTCCTCCTGTTTAAGAATTAAGTGATCTGCAGGTGTAACAATAACTGATGCTTCTGAATTTTGTTTAGCTATCCATGCATTTGCATATGCTATGCATGGGGCAGTGTTTCTTCGAAAAGGTTCAGTTAGTACTTGATTGGATTTTAATAAAGGTAATTGTTCAAGAACAATTTCTTTATATTCAACGCTTGTTACAACCAAAAAATTTTCTGAAGGACATATGTTGGAAAAACGATCAAACGTTTGTTGAATCAGTGTTCTGCCAGTACCTAATATGTCAAGGAATTGTTTTGGGGTTTCTTGTCTGCTAAGTGGCCAGAATCTACTTCCAATTCCACCGGCCATAATTACACAATATCGGTTTTTTGATTCCATTAATTTCAGTTAACTGTTTATTTGACCGTGAATTTACCTAAAAAGAAGTAGAATAAAAATCAATTTTAACAAAACGCAACAATATTTGAATAAAGATCTGGTTAGGTCATAATTTTAGTAATATTTATTGTGGAGTAATTAAAAAGAATAGGAAACTACTTAAGTGCTGATTTATTTTTATACTGATAATTAAGTTACTATTTTTGGCCAAAATAAACTATATGCAATTATTTTTTCATATTGGACGATACTTTATTTTTTTAGGGAGAGTCTTTTCTAGACCTGAAAAATTTAAAATATTTATTAGTCAATTATTTAAAGAAGCAGAAAAACTAGGAATTAATTCAGTTGGTATTGTATCTATCATATCTGTTTTTATGGGGGCTGTGATTACTTTACAAACAGCATATAACTTAGAATTTGCCTTTATTCCAAAATATACTATTGGATTAGCAGCCCGAGAATCGGTAATACTTGAATTTTCTTCTACGATCGTAGGGTTGATTTTAGCAGGCAAGGTCGGTTCCAATATTTCTTCTGAAATAGGAAGTATGCGTGTAACAGAACAAATTGATGCTATTGAAATCATGGGGATTAATTCCTCTTCTTTTTTAGTTTTACCTAAGATATTTGCTTTGGTTATGATTATGCCTTTGCTAACTATAATTAGTATGGGTATAGGGATTACAGGAGGATGGATAGCTGGTTTCGTATCAGGTGAAGTGCCTTCTGTGGATTATATTTATGGTATTCAATATGCATTCAGGCCTTTTTATATTGTTTATTCATTAATCAAATCTGCTGTTTTTGGATTTCTTATATCAACAATATCTTCTTATCAAGGATATTATGTCGAAGGTGGATCGCTTGAAGTTGGGATGGCTAGTACAAAAGCAGTAGTCGTAAGCAGTGTGCAAATTCTTTTGTTTAATTTATTATTAACACAATTGCTTTTAGCATGATTGAAGTTAAGAATGTCAATAAAACGTTTAATCAAAAACAAATACTTTTTGATGTATCAGCACGATTTGAGGCTGGCCAAACAAATCTGATAATTGGTCAAAGTGGGCATGGTAAAACAGTTTTGTTAAAATCTATAGTTGGTTTACATAGTATTGACTCAGGTCAGATTATTTATGGAGACGAAGTTTTTTCGGATATGACATTTACTAATCAGAAAGAAATTCGAAAACAGATTGGAATGCTTTTTCAAGGCTCTGCATTATTTGATAGTTTAACAGTAGAAGAGAATGTAAAATTTCCCTTAGATATGTTTTCAGATAAAACAGAGGAAGAAAAGTTGGAAAGAGTGAATTTTTGTTTACATAGAGTCAAACTTGAAAATGCTAATAAATTATATCCTTCAGAATTGAGTGGAGGGATGCAAAAGAGAGTTGCTATTGCTAGGGCAATATCTCTTAAACCTAAATATTTGTTTTGTGATGAACCTAATTCTGGTTTGGATCCAAAAACATCAATTGTTATTGATAATTTGATATATGAAATAACAAAAGAGTATAATATTACGACTATAATTAATACTCATGATATGAACTCAGTTATGGGAATTGGTGAAAAAATATTCTACATCAATTCTGGACGGAAGTTATGGGAAGGAAACAAAGAAGATATTTTAGTAGCAAAGGAAAAACAACTAAATGATTTTGTATTTGCGTCAGAATTATTTAAACGAATAAGAAAAAATGTCTGAATCATTTCAGGAGAAGAATAAAGCTCAATACAACTTCAATTATATTCGTTCTTGTTTAAGCTTAAAAGTTATCGAAGATGATTTACATTTATCTTCATTAAAAGAACTAAATTGTAAAGAATATATAAACATACCATATTGTAGTGAAGAAGTAAAAGAAGTATTGTATCAGTATAAATATTTATCTCGGTGTAAAGAATTATTTCCAACTGTTTTTATTCCATCTTTTATAACTACTAATATTGAAAATTCTTTAATAAATAGGATTAAATTAAATCGAAAAAAGATATCATTTAAAGTTTCAGAAGATAATAGACTAAGTATTGCTACTTATAGTTTCTTGCCTTTAATTTTTCAGTTACAATTAATGGATTTCATCAGAAGAGAATATAAGGGTACTATAGATAGTAATGTAGAGGTAGATACATTATCTGATTTTTATTGTTTATTTAGAGAACACTTTAAGTATAATGATGTATTCAATATAGAGGAAACACCTATTTCAAAATATCTCAATATTGAATTAGGGGCAATGTTTAGTTATGGAAGATTATTAGATTTTGCTGATAAGAGCTATGATATGTACAAGCATACTGAAATATCAGTTAAAAGCTTTAGGATGATTTTTTATTCATTTGCTCAAGATTTAGATTACTTAGGAGGAGATGCGTATAATTTATATATGAAAAGTCGAAATTCTAATCTTTCTTGGCAGAATGCTATTAGTCAATTTTTGAGATCAAACTATTTTTTATCAGAACAACTTTCAAAAAAAATATCTTTATTCTTAATTTCTTAAATTTTATGAACCTTTTTATTCTGTTTGTGTTTAATCTATACTGTACGGACGCAAGTACGATTAGCTTTAAACAAAAAGAGGAGTCAGACATTTGGGTTTAGATTTAAAAGTTGGGATAGTTTATGACTCCTCTTTTTTTGTGCCAATTCCTAATCTGTTTTACTAAAAGAAATTCTATCATTAAAATATTTTCATCTATAACCACTTGACAAAATGCTATTTGCGTTTCATCTTTGAATCCTGCGCAAAAAATATTCTGAATTAACTTTGGAAGTTAAAAATAAAAGCAGTTGTTTTGCACCCGCTTTGAACGAAAGGCGTGATTAAAAGATTGAAATAATGAACAACTTTAAGGGAAGAAAGTCTTGATGTAGAGGAGGTTTTAGGAGTTAAGAAGTCAGATAAAAATTTTGAAAATATTTTTTTCAAAAACATTTGGTTTTAAGAAATAAAATCACTTATCTTTGCAGCCGCTTTTAAAGAAGGGCAAAAGAGAAAAATACTGAGAGTTTGAGAAGGGTTTTAAATTGGTGAAAAACAGCAATTTAAATTGAAAATAAAGCTTGAAAAATTAACTAAAAATTTTTCAAAATTTATTTGGATAAAAGAAAATAAAGTTGTTATCTTTGCATCCGCTTTTAGAGCGACACTCTAACGAAGGTTGGGGAGTAAATAAAAAAGATTGAAAAAAACATGATTTAGAAAGAGTTCTAGATTAAGTTTACAAGATATAAAGAGTTCGGTTTATTTATGCCTAGATGCTGAATAAAACGAAAACGTTCTTTGAAAATATTGAAATGCACACTTAATAAAAGGAAAGTAAAGTTGATTTTGAGTTAAAACTCTTGTAAGGAATTATAGCCATTCAATTGGCACAAAATTTTTATACAACGAAGAGTTTGATCCTGGCTCAGGATGAACGCTAGCGACAGGCCTAACACATGCAAGTCGAGGGGTAACAGGGTTGCTTGCAACCGCTGACGACCGGCGCACGGGTGCGTAACGCGTATGAAACCTGCCTTATACAAGGGGATAGCCCAGAGAAATTTGGATTAATACCCTATAGTCTTTATGATTCGCATGAATTACAAAGTAAAGTTTCGGCGGTATAAGATGGTCATGCGTGACATTAGCTAGTTGGTGAGGTAACGGCTCACCAAGGCGACGATGTCTAGGGGTTCTGAGAGGAAGGTCCCCCACACTGGTACTGAGACACGGACCAGACTCCTACGGGAGGCAGCAGTGAGGAATATTGGTCAATGGACGCAAGTCTGAACCAGCCATGTCGCGTGCAGGAAGACTGCCCTATGGGTTGTAAACTGCTTTTATACGGGAATAATGTTACCTACGTGTAGGTATTTGAATGTACCGTATGAATAAGCATCGGCTAACTCCGTGCCAGCAGCCGCGGTAATACGGAGGATGCGAGCGTTATCCGGATTTATTGGGTTTAAAGGGTGCGTAGGCGGACTATTAAGTCAGTGGTGAAATCTTGCAGCTCAACTGTAAAACTGCCATTGATACTGATAGTCTTGAATTTAGTTGAGGTAGGCGGAATGTGTTGTGTAGCGGTGAAATGCATAGATATAACACAGAACACCGATTGCGAAGGCAGCTTACTAAGCTATAATTGACGCTGATGCACGAAAGCGTGGGGAGCGAACAGGATTAGATACCCTGGTAGTCCACGCCGTAAACGATGATTACTCGTTGTTGGCAATACATGGTCAGCGACTGAGCGAAAGCATTAAGTAATCCACCTGGGGAGTACGTTGGCAACAATGAAACTCAAAGGAATTGACGGGGGCCCGCACAAGCGGAGGAACATGTGGTTTAATTCGATGATACGCGAGGAACCTTACCTGGACTTAAATGTAGATTGCATAGATCAGAGATGATCTTTTCTTCGGACTATTTACAAGGTGCTGCATGGTTGTCGTCAGCTCGTGCCGTGAGGTGTCGGGTTAAGTCCCATAACGAGCGCAACCCCTGTTGTTAGTTACCAGCACGTAGTGGTGGGGACTCTAACAAGACTGCCGGTGTAAACCGCGAGGAAGGTGGGGATGACGTCAAATCAGCACGGCCCTTACGTCCAGGGCTACACACGTGTTACAATGGCAGGTACAAAGGGCAGCTACACAGCGATGTGATGCTAATCTCTAAAGCCTGTCTCAGTTCGGATCGGAGTCTGCAACTCGACTCCGTGAAGCTGGATTCGCTAGTAATCGCGTATCAGCAATGACGCGGTGAATACGTTCCCGGGCCTTGTACACACCGCCCGTCAAACCATGGAAGTCGGGGGTACCTGAAGTCTGTTACCGTAAGGAGCGGCCTAGGGTAAAACTGATAACTAGGGTTAAGTCGTAACAAGGTAGCCGTACCGGAAGGTGTGGCTGGAACACCTCCTTTCTGGAGAGAGTTTTAAATAAACTACAAAGACAACTTACTACTACTTTTTAAGTAGTGCATTTCACATTCGCAAAAAGCGAAAAACGTACATTGACATATTGGCAAAACAATCAAAATCATAGTTTAGCTATGCGCAACGCATAATAGCTAAACCAACAAGAAAGTAAGCAAGGGCGTACGGTGGATGCCTAGGCTTTCAGAGGCGAAGAAAGACGTGATAAGCTGCGATAAGCTGCGGGGAGAAGCAAATATTTATTGATCCGCAGATTTCTGAATGGGGCAACCCGGCTGGTTGATGACCAGTCACCCTTCGGGGGGCAAACCCAGGGAACTGAAACATCTAAGTACCTGGAGGAGAAGAAAACAATAGTGATTCCCTAAGTAGTGGCGAGCGAACGGGGACTAGCCCAAACCAATGTTGTTTAGGCAACATTGGGGTTGTAGGACTACAATATGATTTTATGCGTGAAGTGGAATGTTTTGGAAAGAACAACCGAAGAAAGTGACAGTCTTGTACACGTAAGCAATTAAAATCTAGTAGTATCCTGAGTAGCGCGGAACACGTGAAATTCTGTGTGAATCTGCCAGGCCCATCTGGTAAGGCTAAATACTCCTGAAAGACCGATAGTGAACCAGTACCGTGAGGGAAAGGTGAAAAGTACCCCGAACAGGGGAGTGAAATAGTACCTGAAACCGTGCGCTTACAAGCGGTCGGAGCCATTTTGTGGTGACGGCGTGCCTTTTGCATAATGAGCCTACGAGTTAGTCGTAGTTAGCGAGGTTAAGTTATTCAGTAACGGAGCCGAAGCGAAAGCGAGTCTGAACAGGGCGTTTCAGTTAGCTGCGCTAGACGCGAAACCAGGTGATCTACCCATGGTCAGGTTGAAGTTCCGGTAACACGGAATGGAGGACCGAACCAGTTTACGTTGAAAAGTATTTGGATGAACTGTGGGTAGGGGTGAAAGGCCAATCAAACCTGGAAATAGCTCGTACTCCCCGAAATGCATTTAGGTGCAGCCTTATTTTAATCTTACAGAGGTAGAGCTACTGATTGGACGAGAGGGCTTCACCGCCTATCAACTCCTGATAAACTCCGAATGCTGTAAGATGATGAATAGGAGTGAGGGCATGGGTGCTAAGGTCCGTGTCCGAAAGGGAAAGAACCCAGACCATCAGCTAAGGTCCCCAAATGTATACTAAGTTGAACAAACGCGGTTTGATTGCATAGACAGCTAGGATGTTGGCTTGGAAGCAGCCATTCATTTAAAGAGTGCGTAACAGCTCACTAGTCGAGCGATCGAGCATGGATAATAATCGGGCATAAGTATACTACCGAAGCTATGGATTGTACATTGTACAGTGGTAGGGGAGCATTCTAACAGCCTTGAAGCAGTTTGGTGATGAACTGTGGAGCAGTTAGAAAAGCAAATGTAGGCATAAGTAACGATAATGCGGGCGAGAAACCCGCACGCCGAAAGACTCAGGTTTCCTGATCAACGCTAATCGGATCAGGGTTAGTCGGGACCTAACGCGAACCCGAAAGGGGTAGTGGATGGCGAGCAGGTTAATATTCCTGCACCTGCTATACAACGAAAGTGACGTATTGGTGAGATTGCTACGTACTGACGGAATAGTACGTTGAGCCTAGGCTTCGGCCGAAGCGAAGTAGAGCAGCCAGTACCAAGAAAAGCGAGTATAGGAGCCCGTACTGTAAACGGACACACGTAGTTGGGTTGAGTATACTAAGGCGCTCGAGTGATTCATGGTTAAGGAACTCGGCAAATTAGCCCCGTAACTTCGGGATAAGGGGCGCCTCTCGTTTGAGAGGCCGCAGAGAAATGGTGCATGCGACTGTTTATCAAAAACACATGGCTTTGCAAATTCGAAAGAAGACGTATAAGGCCTGACACCTGCCCGGTGCTGGAAGGTTAAGAGGAGAGCTTAGCTTTACGCGAAGGCTTGAATTGAAGCCCCAGTAAACGGCGGCCGTAACTATAACGGTCCTAAGGTAGCGAAATTCCTTGTCGGGTAAGTTCCGACCTGCACGAATGGTGTAACGATGTGCACACTGTCTCAACCATGAGCTCGGTGAAATTGTAGTATCGGTGAAGATGCCGATTACCCGCAACGGGACGGAAAGACCCCGTGAACCTTTACTGCAACTTAACATTGGTTGTGGGTAAGTAATGTGTAGGATAGGACGGAGACATTGATGCTGCATCGCCAGGTGTAGTTTAGTCGCCCTTGAAATACGTCCCTTTGCTTATCTGTGGCCTAACGATGTAAATCGGACATTGTTTGGTGGGTAGTTTGACTGGGGTGGTCGCCTCCAAAAGAGTAACGGAGGCTTTCAAAGGTTTCCTCAGGACGATTGGTAACCGTCCGCAGAGTGTAATGGCACAAGGAAGCTTGACTGTGAGACCGACAAGTCGACCAGGTACGAAAGTAGGACATAGTGATCCGGTGGTTCCGCATGGAAGGGCCATCGCTCAAAGGATAAAAGGTACTCCGGGGATAACAGGCTGATCGCTCCCAAGAGCTCATATCGACGGAGCGGTTTGGCACCTCGATGTCGGCTCGTCACATCCTGGGGCTGGAGAAGGTCCCAAGGGTTGGGCTGTTCGCCCATTAAAGTGGCACGCGAGCTGGGTTCAGAACGTCGTGAGACAGTTCGGTCCCTATCTGTTGTGGGCGTAGGATATTTGAGAAGACCTGACGTTAGTACGAGAGGACCGCGTTGGACAAACCTCTGGTGCACCAGTTGTTCCGCCAGGAGCATCGCTGGGTAGCTAAGTTTGGAAGGGATAAGTGCTGAAAGCATCTAAGCACGAAGCCTGCTTCAAGATGAGATATCCTTGAGGGACGTTAAAGACTATGACGTTGATAGGCTGTAGGTGTAAAGGCAGTAATGTCAAAGCCGAGCAGTACTAATTACCCGAAACTTTTAGTTGGGCGTATGAGTGAGTGCTGTGATTTTGATTGGAGCTAGTATGTAAAAACAGACTATTAGAAGAGAGATCAGATATAATAGACTGTAAAAGATATTGAATAGAATGTTAGAATAGATAGAGTCTTTAAGTCTCTTATCTATAATCTAAAAATCTAGAAAGACATTCAGGTGGTTATAGCGATGGGGTTCCACCTCTTCCCATTCCGAACAGAGAAGTTAAGCCCATTAGCGCCGATGGTACTGCGTACTGTGGGAGAGTAGGTCGCCGCCGACTTTTAAAGAAAGAGCAATCGAACAAGTTTCGATTGCTCTTTTTGCGTTTATACACCTCAAAATTGAAGATTTATGAATGATGATTTATGTTCCTCTGCTGCTGCGCGTGTCTTAATGCGTTATGTACTGTTAATTCTTACCTTATTAATATTGATGTTATACAAATAAGAATTAATTATTAAATATATTCCTCTGAAACTTAATTTGTAGAAGTATATCTATCATTTTAAGCATAAAAAAACATCGCCTTGCACGTTTGCATAAGCGATGTTTCGAACTACACTAAACCTCAATGATTTTTATGGGAAATAATGATATAATCATTATGTCATGAGATTGTTGATAATTAAAATAACTCTTAGTTGAATATATATTTAGGCTTGTTCGTATTCACTATCCCAATCTGTTCCATCATCTCCTTTTTGACCTTCCATTTTTATCATAAAGTTTTTAGCAGGAAAGAAAGGTTTCATATGAATATCAAGATGAATCTTGTCTTTTTGTATAGGGTCTTGCTCAAATCTCTTAATTGTAAAATTTTCAATTAATTTATCAGGTCCTGATATAGTATCTAAGAAACGAATAATCTGTCCTAATAATTCTTTACGTGTTTTAGCATTGAAATTTTCAAAGGCTCTTCTGTTAAGAAAATCCATCATTACCTTTGTTACATAATCAAATACCCTAACAACAGAATATGTTTGAAGACCAAGATTGTCACCGTTAAATAAAGTCTTTGCTGAAAATGCCATCACTTTACCATACTCATTTACCATTGGAATTAATCCCATTTTTTCTAGGTTGGCAATTTCACTTTTCTTTAAGTCAAATCTTACACCCTGGATTTCATTTAAACCACCATACTTTTTACCTGCAGTTACTTGAGACATTAATGTACGATAAACTTTACCAGCCAGAGCTCCTGCTGGAGGAACATAGAGATCTTCATCTTCGCCAACTTCTGCAAACTTACCTCTACCAACTAGCCAATTACATGTCATCATAACATTAGAACGGTAAATATCGCCTCCAGTAAGCTTTGCTGCATCAAACATTTCCATCACATCATCCGGTTCATCAAGATGTTCAAAGTCGGTAATAAGCATTACTTTATTTTCGTGAGCTATTTTTGCCCATTTTTCAATAACCATATTTGATCCCAAATACCCAGGAAGAACCAATAATCCATAATTATCGCTTAGGTCTAAACGGTCATAGGCATTAGTTAGCTCCGAAGTAACTGCATCAATGAATCTTGTGTTGTCAAGATCTTTTAATTGATCCATTTCGGCGTTTAAAATTGAAATATTCTTAATCTTGCTTTCTTCTGTGTTTTTATAAAATAAAGCCACACTTCTGTAAGATCTCTCAAGATCCCTTGTGTTTTCAATTGCCTGAGATAAATTTTTATCTAGTGTTTTTTCTGTTTCTTCTGCTTTATCTTTACAATTATCGATCATTTGAAGAATATCTTCTCCATCATTAATAATGGATTGCCATATTTCTAAATTCTTTTTAAGAAGTTGACGTTCTTCTTTTTTAGAATTTTCACTTAAGAAAATACGTTTACGGGCTTTTCGCTCAGGGTTCATATTTTGAACGCTATCGATGCAAGATTCTAATAATTCAAAGCCTCCATATTTTGCCAATTGATCAAAACTCTCCTGTAATGAAATTTGCTCACTTTGTGCATTTACTGCTACTTTTTCCTGAGTTTCAGCCATATCTTTAATCTTTAGTTAGGTTTAATTCTTCTATAAGTCCTTTAATTGCACTTTTTAAAGCTTCTTTTGCTTCATTGTCAGTTAATGCAGCTTTTAGTATCTTATTTGTTTTTAGTTGTTTTATTATTTTTATGTATTGGTCTTTTTCTGTAGAAAGGTCCTTTAGGAAAGGGCTTTGATTGGTAATTCCTATAATTCCAAAATCTCCTAAATTTTTAAATTGTAAAGATTCTTTATGAGTAGCTCCATCAGTTGTCTCAAAGTCCATATTAACATTAGGTTTGTAATGTTCAAATACTTCTTCTACTGTTTTTAGACCCTTTACGATTTCAGGTTTAATAGGAGTGTCTGATGTCAGTTTTTCAACAAACAATGTTTTATTTTGGGGAATTTCCTGAATGGCTTCATTAGCATCTAATTTAACCTCAGTTCCGCCTAATCCATAGGTATTTGTACTCATTGTTAAGATTTTTGATTATAAAATTGGCACTTATTATTCTGTTGTTATAATATTCTTGTAATTATGCAATTACTTCTTCATTTTCTTTTTTGTATTCCTTATTTAAGTCTAGTTTTATTGTGTTATTATCGTTTAGACTAATTTTTACCTGATCATTATTTTTTAATTCTTCACTAATAATCATTCGGGAAAAAGGAGTTCTTAGTCTAGATCTAATAACACCTCGTAGAGGACGAGCTCCATATTGAGGATTAAATCCTTCTTTAGCTAAAAATATTTTTGCTTCATCAGTAATCTCTAATGATATTCCTTGATGTAATAATAGTTCTTCTAATTCAGTAATTTGGATATCAAATATTTTCCCAATCATCTCTTCCGTAATAGGTGAGAAAGGAACTAATCCTGTTAGACGCCCTAAAAATTCAGGTCTGAAATGCAACGCCATGGATTCCATAAGTTTAGTCTGATTGGGAAGAGTTTGATTGTCATTGAATTGTTTTTCAATCGTTTCGCTACCAATATTTGAGGTAAACAAGATTACAGCATTCGAAAAATCTCCAGTTTTACCTAACCGGTCATGTAACTTTCCTTCATCCAGTATTTGTAAAAAGATATCAAAAACCGAAGGATGAGCTTTTTCGATTTCATCAAAAAGGACTACTGAATATGGTTTTTGTCTGATTTTATTTACCAACATTCCTCCTTCTTCATAGCCTACATATCCCGGAGGTGCTCCATAAAGTAATGCTGCTGAATGTTCTTCTTTAAATTCAGACATGTCAAAACGAATCAAAGAATCTTTACTTTGAAACAGATATTGAGCTAATTGTTTGGCCAGTTCTGTTTTTCCTGTACCTGTAGGACCAAGAAAAAAGAAAGAACCAATAGGTAGTCCGGGTTTGTTTAGGCCAGATCTTGATTCAAGTATAGCTTCGCATATTGTTTGTACTGCAATGTCTTGACCAATAACTCCTTTTCGTAACACATTCTCCATTTGCAGTAATCGCTCTCTTTCTTTTGTTACAATTTTACCTACTGGTATATTTCTAATTCTTCCTATGGATCCAGCTAGGTCAGTATAAGACACTTTATTATCCCTTTGCTCAATATATGTTTGTAGTTTAAATATTAAACTATTTATTTGTGAGTTGTCAAGTTCTTCTTCAGTTTCTAATCCGGTGTATCTTAATAATCTTTTTAAATCAGCCAGGAGGATATCTTTATTGTAATTTGAGTCTTTCATATGTTCCTGATGCTGTTCTAATTCAATAGGAATAGTATCAAGCTGAGTACGAATAGATGACATTGTACTGTCAATTAGTTTAATCGCAGATTCAGGAATTTGTATTTCAGGAAGATAACGTTTAGCTAACTTTACAGCCTCTCTTATAGTTTCATTATCAATTAATACATTGTGATGTTCCTCTAAATATCCCTTATTTATATTTATCATTAAGGATGTTCTTTCCTGATCAGGTTCCTCCAAATTAAATTTTTCAAAAAAGTTCTGTAAAGGATTATCTTTTTCTAATAATTTTTGGAAAGCTTCGTTTGAAGTTGTGCAAATTAAAATAGTATTAGATTTTGTTAATTGATTCTTTAACAGAAAATATATACTTTTTCCATTGCTTTGATCATCAAGTAATATCTGAATCTCATCTATAAATAGAATTGGGCGATTTAGCTTTTCTAAATAACAAAAAACTTTTCTTAATCTTTCTTCAAGCTCACCTTTATGAGATATTCCTGATAATAGGTTGTTAGTATCTAACTCAAAAAATAAACTATTTTGTAGAATTGAAGAGGTCTTTTTTTGTTTAAAGAGATTTAGTACTCCTTGTATTAAAACAGTTTTTCCTGTACCTCTTTCTCCTGTTATTACTACATGTGGCTTATTCTGGCGACCAATTATTTCGCTAATATTTAATATTTCCTGATCACGTTCTATTACCTTTATATTGTTCTTGTTCTGAGAAAGTAAATCTATTAAATAGTCAGGTTGTTTTGCTATTGGTTTATGACTCCAGTTAGATTGAGGATTTTCTTTATGATTAAATAATGCTAATATTCTATCGGCAGTGACAGAGAATGTTTTTAATTCGTCATATGAAAATCCAATTCCTGGGGTTGCCAATGAAGCTAATACATGCAGAGGGTGTAATAAATTAATTTCACTATTTACATTATTGGCTATATTAACAGCTTCTTCAATTATTTGTTGAACAGATTCATCAATAGGTGGATTTTCAAGTGTACCAGTCTGTTTTTTATAATCCTCCATTTTTACCGTTGCCCATTCTTCAAGATAAAATACATCAATATCATTTAAGAATAATGATTCTTTAATATTACTGTCTTTATGTAATAAGCCTAATAAAATATGTGCAGGAAGTATATAAGCATGCTGATTTTCTTGAGCAATTAAGCTTGCAATACTTATAGTATTTTGTACTTCTGGTGAGAATAATTCTTCGTTATATCTCATTTGAGGTTAGGTTTATGTTAAATAATAAATATATTGTGAATGCGAATATAGAATATATTTTTTTAAATTAACAAAATTAGGATTCGAATATTTAAGTGTTAAAAAACGTTAACTGTTAATTTGATGATATCAGTTTTATGTTCAAATATTTTAAACAGTGAGGGTTTTAGAGTGTTAATTATACGTTGATAATTTCATTTTTATGTTTTCATTTAATCGAAATGTAAAATTGACTAAAGTGTTGATAATGTATGTTAGTCAATGAATAAGTTATGTTAGTCACAAAAAAGGAACTTTTTATAAAAGTTGGTTTATTGTATCGTTGTTAGGATGCTGTCAAAAATATATAGTTTCCTTTTATAGGTGGGCTTTTGAAGGATTTTGTTAAAATATAAAGTAAATAAATGTTAAAAGAGTAAATTTTTACATTTAAATAAAATGTATATTTTTGAATTCGATTTTTAGAACTGTAGTTTTTATATTGTATTTTACTTTACATATAAAATCTAAACCAAACTTAACCGATAATGAATAACGGATATTTTAATTATCCTCTTGATGTAGATAATATAATTAAGGGGAATACACTTCAGAGGATCTCACTTAGAGAGTCAATAGCTCAGCATTTACATTTGATAATTACATCCTATTTAGGAGAGAATTTATTTGAACCCTCATTTGGTTGTTCTGTATGGGAGTATGATTTTGATAATACAGTAACAGATGTTCGTTTAAGAGATTTAATTAAAGAAAGCCTTGTGCAAGCTATTGCAGTACAGGAAACAAGAATTAAAGGATTGGATATTAAAGTAGTTATCTCTCAGGCAGAAATAAATAGTATAAAAGTATTTAAGAGAATAAAGAAAAGAGTTGATATTGAAATTAATTCTAGGCTTGTGTCTACAAGTGAGGAGTTTAAGTATTTCGAATATTTTTTCTTAGGACCTCTCTCATATTATTAAACCATATGTTTCATAAAGAATATATACGTGATAGAATGCTGAAGGAGGTTTCTCGCATTTGGAATGTTGAAGGACATGTTAGTGAGGATAATTATGATCCTTTAGTGAATATGCTTATTACAGCTCTTTCTTCAGAATCGGAATTAATTTATAAAGAAATAAGTCATTCTCAGAATAGAGTAGCTGATAGTTTGATGTCAAAGTTAATCCCCTATGTAAATAAGGGGGTACAGCCTGGTCATTCAATGGTGCTATTAAATCCTGGAGAGGTAAATGTGATGTTACCAGCACACTCTGAGTTGATTTCGCAAGTGAGAACTGTTTCAAATGAATTAAAGGAAATTTATTTTATAACCTCAACTGATGTAAATCTTTTTCAAGGAGGCGTTATTAAGATGAGTTCTTCTATGAAGAGTTATGAAATTGTTGATTATCGGTTTAAAGTTGAAAGCGAAAAGGGGGATGAATCTTTGGATGATAACCAATTGTCTATGGTTGTTGAATTTTATGGAGATACTTTAAATCTAAATTCTATCCCTGTATTTTTTGATTTACGATTAGCGAGTTATAAAAGACAACTTTTTTATGATAAGTTGTCAACAGCAACGTTTTATATTAATGATATCCCCGTTGATAAAATTACTAAGAAACCGTCAGATTCGTTTGCTAATAATAGTAATAAACCATTAGTTGAATTGGAAAGTTCAGCTCTAGATTTTTACAAACATCAATATTTTAATCTTGAACTCCCTACGTGCCTTAGGGCGAAAGATGGACATAAAAAGAATGTCGCTGAGGGAAAGAATATATTTACAATAACTGTTGATTTTGGCGGATTTATACATCCTGAAATCTTTCAGGATTTATTTTGCTACGTTAATACTGTACCTGTTATTAATATACGAAAGCATCAAAAAATATTTAAATCACGGAATGATTTTTCAGTTTTTCATCTTTCACAAGAAGATTCATTTTTTTGCATAGGATCAATTTATACTGATGATGATAAAGTGTATCAAAAATATGAAGGAGGAACGGCAGATGTAAATCAACAAGGAACTTATCTGATAAGAAAGAGTGAAGTTGAAGGACTAACGGGTAAAGGTGCAAAAGAATTAATAGATTATTTGGTGGGTATTATGCGAAATGAAAATGCTGTTTTATCCAATATGTCCAATGGAAATTTCGCTAATGATTTAAAGATTCTAAAGCAAATAACTACTAAGCTTGAGTATTCATTGGCTAATAAAAAGACAGAAAATGATTCTACTTATATTTTTTTAAAAGAAGAACATCCTTCTGAATTCGTTTTTGTAGACTATTATACTACAAAAGGGGATGACACTAAGGGTTTTAAAGTGAACAGTCCATTATTTGCTTATAAGGGAGTTGCATTAAGTCAAAATGGGAATTTCACGCTTACCCCAATGATAGGAGGGAGAAAAGCACTGAAAGAAAATGAGTTTATGTATGAAGTAAGACATGCAATGCTCTCCGGGGGAAGGATTGTGACCCATAGAGATATTACGAGTTTGTTATATAAATATTATGGAGATCATGTTATTGATGTGAAAGTCCAAAAAGGAATGATGGAAAGCTCAGATTTAAAAAGGGGCTATGTTAGAACTGTTGATGTTTTAGTAAAAACCAATGGCTTGTTGCCTGAGGTAGATTGTATCTCTATAGGTAAAATAGTTCTTTGTGAATTAGAAGAAAAGGGTTCTGACCTTTATCCATATCGTTTAATTGTAGATGAGAAAGAGATTGTAAAATAAGCCAAACCATTGACTATGAGTAAAAAGAGTATGCAATTAACACAATATCGTGTTGACTCAAAAGTTATCCAACTGTTTATAATAATTGGAGTTATAGGTGTTGGTATATTAAGTTATCAGTTTTATTCATATACCCCTTCTACTGATGTTCGGTTTATGGTTCTGGGTGATCGTCATAAGGTTAATGAGATGATTAAATTTGAGAATAAAACTTACGGAAAGCATCAATTTATATGGAATTTTGGTGACAGTAGCAAGATTTCAGTGCGTAGATCTCCGGTGCATGTTTATGATAAACCAGGTAGATATCAGGTTAGTTTGTTGGTGGATAATCAGTTTGAAAAGACTTTGCTTTTGGAGATTGAGAAGGAGTATAAAGCGGCTCCTGAAATCGTTATGCCCAAAATTGTTGGTCCTAAAACTGTAGTGGTAGGTAAAAAGTTTAAGCTTACTTGTCCGACAGAAAATGTTAAAAGTTACGCATGGTATATAGAAGGCAGAAAAACTCCTGTGGGATATCATAAGCAACTTTCATATTCATTTAAAAAACCCGGATATAAAAATGTGACCTTAGTAGTAAACGGAGAAACTCGATATAGTGCAAAAATGAGTATTAATGTTAAGCAACAAAAAAATACTAAAGCTAAAGAAATAGCTCAAGAGATTGAGGAGGATAGTGTAGAGGAGGTTTTTGTAGCCGATGCTCCTGATTTGTATAGTAGGATTGATGAGTTGGAACAGCAAGAAGAAAAAGCGTGGATTTTACCTACTGATAGTGAGTTGCAAGTTAAGTTAATAAATGATCTTTCGGAAAATGGAAATGAAAAGGATTTTATTAAATATTTAAATGAGGGTGCTGATTATAAAATGGTATTTGCTAATCAGAACTACATTACATTTAATGAGTTAGTGAAGGAACTGAAAGGTCGTGATATAGTAGTTAAAGAGTTTTCGACATTGCGAAATGACAATAGAATAACCAAATTAACAATAAGGTATCGTATTAAAAGAAGGTAATTATAATATAAGACTAGAGCTATGAGTAATATAATATATCGACCAGTTAACTGGTTAAATGGTATGAATATAAATCAATCTCATTTCGTAAAAGAGCAGATGAGTAATTTGTCAATGCAAATGTCAGTTACCGAAACTTTTCTTTCTCCGTATAATTATGGCATTGTCACTGTAGGGGATAATAATGATGAAAGAATATGGATTGATATTAATGATAATCTCGGTATAAATGTAGAACTGATTAATATTCGGGTTTTATTTCCTAACGGATATTTATTACAAATAGAAGGGCGAGATGAAGACTTTGGTGTGTTTTATGCAAAACTTCCGGAACTGCAGGCTGGTGATGATTGTGCCATAGTTTTAAGTGTTCATCCTGAAGATAGGACATCCTATGGTAATCCGGATCCTGATGAAATTCCAATACGTAAACCTTTCGTTGTGCCTGGTGTAAATGTTTCGGTAGTTAATATAAACGAAGTGAATGCAACATTGTATGGTCAGAAATATGTTATTATCGGAAAGCTATACAATGAGGATGGTTCGTGGAGGTTGGATTCTGATTATATACCTGCTGTTCATAGAGTTGTTGATTCGCCAAATTTGGTTCGTGTTCATCATAATTTTGAGAATTACTTAAGTAGTATAGAGCGCAGTACTATTGAAATTATTCAGAAAGTGAGACAAAAGAAACAAAATAATGAACTAGCATCTATCTTACTGGATTTATCTCTTAAGTTAAATGTTATACTGGTAGAAGAGATCACAGGATATAAGGCAGAAGGAATATATCGCACACCTATACAAATGCTGAGTACTTTTTTAAGGATAGCTCGTTTGCTGAATAATGTATTAGAGACATGGCAATCATGTGGCAAAGATGAAATGATGACTTATTTATCTGATTGGTGTGATATATCTGAAGGTGAGTTTGAAAAATTAATTCATGGATTGATACATTTAAAGTACAACCATAATGATATTAATAAATCGATTCAAAAGGCAACTCATTTTGCCGATGTTATTTCTGCTATGTTTACTGTTCTTGCTAGTTTGGATTATATAGGAAAGAAAATAGAAACAAATTTATTTGTTGCAGAAGAGAAAGATGAAGAGAAGGTAGATACAGGAACAACAAAGAAGAAACGAAAATTTAGCTTGTTGGGAAATTGATAGGTTGAGTTTATCTACAGGTTGTAATCATATTGTATTTGCCTTATTGTAAAAAATATCAGGTGATTAGGGAGGGCAATTACCTAATTGGAATTTTTGAAGAGGGAATTACAGTTTCTATAAAAAAAATAAAATAATAAAACATAACACTTTTACACCCATTTGTAATTACTGCAAAATGTAATATTGTGTAATTACCAGGTCAAACTTAATGAATTATGAAGCCATTAAATAAAGCTCAAAGAAATAAAGCATTTTTAATATACTTTTTGTTGTTTGTGATTACTAATGCTGTAGTTGTAGGAATAATCTATTTTAACTATCAGGTTCCAATTCAGGAAAACGCTTTTCTTCATAAAAAATTAGATTACTTATCAATTAAAACAGAAGAACAAAAACATTTTAATCAGAAAATGAATCGGGTGAAATCATTACTTGATACTATGGATACTCCTGGTGTAAGCAGGGAATATATAGAACAACTTATTTCTACTGAGCTAGCTTATATGAGGACTAATTATGCAGCTAAAGATTCAACATATTTAAGTGGTATGTATAATAATGTAATTGTTACATATCTAGAATTAAAAGTGGCAAAAGCTCAATTGATGGAGTTGGAAGATGCCAAGTCGGATATTGATACTTATGTGGAAACGATTGATAAATTAAATGAAAAACTAAAAGTGGTTGAAAGGGACCTTGATATTTGTCGTCAATTAAGCAGGTAAGGACTTGATGAGAATTGACTTTGGGGAGAATGTCAGAGTGGAGAAAGTATTAGTAGGTATTGAGAAATAAGTATGGTGTTTTAGCTCTCTTAGTCTCGTGGAGAGAGAATCAGAATTAAGTGGGCAAGAAGAGATATTGATGAACTGAATAACTAACAGAAAATAACTAGCTGTAAGCAGCGTGTTATAGTAAAGATCTTTGACGTATTGTATCTAACTTTAATCGAATAATTATTTTATTGATTTAAGTATTGATAGGGCTGGTGTTGAAGTAGTTAGGATTCGATTTTGTTCTGGTTTGATAGGTGAAGATTCATTGATAATTATTCATGATGAAAAAATAAGGGAGTTGGTATACTCCCTTATTTTAAATTTATTTATTCATTTTCATTAAACTCTTTCACAGACAATGCAATGGTTTTCTTTAATAGAGTTTCTTGCTATAGTTTGATCAACATTAACCATTTTCCAGGTGCCAACAAATCGTGGTTTTCTATAGAAAATCCATCCAAAATCATTATTTCCTTCCTGAGGTTTGTATTGAATTGTAGATTCAGGATGTTTCTGGTTGTAATCATTAATAAAGTGATAAAAGAATTTGCCAAAATCCATATTTTCAGGTGCTTTAACCATGAATTTAGAAGCTTTCTTTTCACTAATATGTTTGCTGACTTCCAGTTTTATAAAAGTAGGATTTTTTAATTCTTCAGGTTTGGGTTGAACATAAGCAGACTTTAACGGATAATCCCATTTTTTATAAACAGCAAGCGGTATTTCCATTGCACTTTCGAATAATTGTATAAATAACCATGGAAGCATAAACGTAAAAGTTCCGGTAAGAAAAAAGTAGTGAAGGTCATTAATACCATAATGACCGGCTATTTGTATAAACACAATAGAGCCTATTAGTATAACAATTGTTGAAAATAATACTTGAGCTAGCCATTTATTTTTATCTTCCCATGTAAAAACTTTATTCAATGCTGATAAGTGGAATATTCCAAAAATTAGAGAGATAACCTGTAGGGTTATATAGTTGGGCATAAATCGTTTTGAAATAATATTTTCAAAACTAAATAAAGACATAATCGCAAAGGCAAGTGCTCCTATTAATAAATAAATAATAGTTTTCTTCTTGTCTTTTGTAATCATTTTTTTAATCCCTTTTACAAAGGCAATTATAGCTGCACCAAATAATAACATAATGATGCTGATGGTTTGGATGTCGCCGTTTAATAGGCTTTTGATAATCATAAGGCTTAGTTTTTTAAGATTTGTAAAATTGAGGAGTGGCCTAAAATACCAAACTCCGATTTTGTTTGTTTATAATTTGGTTTCACTTTTAAATTATATTCTAATTCTATTGGCAGAAAATATTCAAAAAATAGTTTAATAAATCTGTAGAAGTACCCGCCCTTTGAATAAGATTCTATTTCATTATCAGAAATATCATGGATTAAAAATTCTACAAAAGGTAATTGATCGGAAGTGTTACCCATAACAAAATTCTGACCCAGGATTAAATTATCCTGTAAGGAATCGTTGGTAGAGTTAATTTCTATCCAGGTTTTTTTAAATGTTATTTCTTTTTTCAAATGATGAGATAATATTTGACAGATTGTTTTAATGTTTCCCTTTATTTGCTTTGTGTAGGGAAGAACTCCTAGTAAAAAGATAAATTGTTCGTCGGTAATCCATGATTCCAATTCCCAAAATTGCATAAAAAACTGTCTAAACTCATGACTGTTGTTAAGGAGACTTTTTTCTTTGTTTTCAATGTCTACCTGAAAATTAAAAAGATGATTTTCAAATGGTTTAAAAAATAGCCGAGCCTGATTTTCTTCTTTTTTTTGTTTTTTATATGAGGATGTAAAGTTTTTTACAGAGGTATTTGTATCGTTCTCAATAATTTCAGGATGAAAAAGACCTTCGGGTAGCATATCGTAAAGTCCATTTCTTGATATTAGTAAATCTAAGATATTCTTCTCTTTATCATATTGAGCTGAGTATATATCATTTCTGTAAGTTCTGTTAAAACTACTTGTATAGTTGCTAAATGTCTTCAGTGGATCTAAACCATTTTCATATAATATCGAAGCAACAACTTCTGCTTTTAAATTATGCTGAAGTTTGCATACTGACTCGGCAAGATCATTTAAAGTTGAGTCTGGTTTGTTCATTTCTTATAGAGTTTTGCGTTTGATATAACTTTTACAGTGTTTAAAGTATCGTTCACTTCATGATAAATTAGTTCACCTGTTTTTGTGGAGTATGTAAAATATTTGTTTCGAAGAAATAAGCCAATTAAATTGTCTGAATTGCTTTTTTCTTTAAAGAAAACTAAATCTCCTTCATGTAAATATTCTGTGTTCCGGTATAAATAAACCTGTTCATCATTTATTATAGCATCATAATTATTGGGTAAAATGATATTGTATTGTTTGTAGCACATAAAATTGATAAATAAAATAGGGTAAGAGATGGTTTTGAAATTTAAAGAATCCTTAATGTTATTCCAGTTTTCAAGGTTTTTATATAATCGAAGGTTGTATATGCTATCTATAGGTTCTTTTAATATATCAGAGTATTTTTTTTGAAGATTGAATTGTTTGTTGCTGTCAATGGTTTTTGTATTGTGAATTACTTTGGGGCTGCAACTGTATATATTGTATGATATAAACAAAATAAGTATATATTTCATTTTTAAAGCTTGTTGTTAATGTAATAATATGTTAGATACAAAAGTATGTAAAATAATTGAAATATAGATGTTTTGTTTAATGAAATATTAATATTTGAACACTTGTATAAATCTTATAACTATTAATGAGTTAATGATATAAGGTTTTATTGTTGAGTGTTTTTATAGGTGCGGATAATTTAAATAATATTGAATAATAAATTTAAATAATAGTAACATAATAATATATTTAATTATATTTGCTTCGTATTTTTATATAAATATTATATTAATTAATTAAATTTTTAAATTATGTCATTTAAAGCAAAATTAAATGTAGGTGGAACAGAAATGAATGTACTTTCTTGTGCATATGATTTAACTCAGGAAGTTGATGCAACTGGTCGTCCTTCATCTGTTACCCGTGGTGGAAGAATTAAATTAACAGTTGAAAGTACTGGTGAAACTGATTTGTTTGAGTGGATGTGTAATAACTTTGAAAGAAAAGATGGTACGATCACTTTTTATAAAAGAGATACTGATTCAAAATCAAAAGAGTTAGCGTTTACAGAGGGTTATCTTGTAAAATACGAAGAGAAATTTAATGCAGTTGATAATATGCCTATGGCTGAATCATTTGTTATCTCTGCTCGCGAGCTAAAAATGGGTAATGGCGAACACGTTAATGAATGGGTGTAGTAAGTTCATGCTTATTGCAATGAAGGACGACATTGCCCTGTCGCCCCTCGTAAAAGTGTCAGGATGTCTGCAACATTCTAACGGTGTAAAGGTAAAACTTTATTCTTAGAATTTTACTATCCTGACAGCTTATGCTGTCACAATTATTGTGGCAGCTTTTTCGTGTAGGTTCATATGATGTAATTTGCATTTTTGCAGTGCGTAGAACTTGTTTTGATTATTTTTTAAGCCTGTATTATATGAGTTCAATTTTCATTTAGGGAGTTGAAGTGCGATAGTATACATTAAAACAAGGCTAAAGGAAAAAACGAAAAAGGTTAAGGTATTTTGCTCCTTGAATGTTTTTTAATTTCAAATATGGACATGATACTTTTTTCATATTGAATCTGCCTATCTATTTATATTTAACAAACTATTCCTGTATAACTATGTCTTTTTTATCTACTTTAACTATTGATGATACAGAATATAAAGTATTAAAATGTCATTTTGGAATGAGCCAGTCTGTGGCAAAAAACGGAATGGCCATACAAAATCCAACAGGTGGAGGATTGATCAATATCGAAATTGAATCGACTTCAAGTACTGACTTGTTCGATTGGATGGTAAGTTCCAATAAAAAGAAAAATGGCAGTATTACTTTTTACAGAAGGGATGCCATGTCCCGTTTAAAGCGATTGGATTTTACTGATGCACTATGTGTGACTTATGATGAAGATTTTGATCATGAGGGATCAAATCCAATGACTACACGAGTTACAATCTCGGCCAGAGAAATTGTTTTAGAGGATATTACAGTTTCAAATAATTGGACTGTTATTTAAGATTATTAGATATAAGACTCAAAATGTAAGACTGATTGCATGGCGCTAATGATATCATATTGTGTAATACGTAATGCAACTTATTATATCTATTAATCAATATACTACTACACTGAATTAACGAAATATAGTTAGTTTAAAAAATTATAAACATGGCTTTACATACTATTATTACCATTACTATTGATGGTGAAGAGTATCAAAATATTATAGACCTTCAGATTAACCAGGGAATTTTAGGACATCATCAGTTTTCAGCTGGCTTATTGAGTAATCATTTCGAAGAGGATGGAACTACCATTATTTCAAAAAGTCAGGAATTGATAGGTCAAACTGTTGATATTACCATTAGTAATTATGAAGGTGTTACAACCATGAGCGAAGGTTTCTTTTCTGGAGTTATTACTGAAGCTGAAGCTTATAAGTCCCAAGAAGATGAAATGGGCGATTTTATAATTATAAAAGGTTACAGTCCAACAATACTAATGGATAATGGGCCTCATTGTAATACTTTTGAAAAGAAAACATTAACGGATATTGTAGGTGCTGTTTCAGGCGATTATGGAGTTGCCGTTAAAACAACTCCGGTAAATTCGGATACTCTTGAATATACCGTTCAATATAACCAAAGTAGTTATGAGTTTATTAAACACCTGGCCATAAAATATGGTGAATGGATGTATTACGATGGACAAAAAACTATTTTTGGAACTAATAGTGGTGATGAAATTACATTAAGTTATGGCGTTGAATTAACCGATTTTAATTTGCGCCTGATGACCAAACCTAAATCAGCAGAGTATGTAACCAACGATTATTATACAGATAAACCAAGTCAACAAATACTTACTAAAGGTACAGCATTGCCCGACTATTATAATTTTATGGCTGATAAGTCAGAAAAATTATACATACAACAGGCTTCTTCATCGTATCTGCAACATGGAGCAGATGGTAATCAGGATGCTAATTTAAAAGCTGCAGTTGGAACTGAGGCTGAAGGAAGGGTTGCCGGTATGGTTCTTTTATCAGGAACTTCACGTAACTCGGGTATTAAAATAGGTTCCATGATATCAGTTGTTCATAAAACTGCAGAACAGGAAGTAGAGTATGGAAAATATATGGTAACCCGCGTTATCCATAGGGTTGCTCAGGCCGGAGATTACGCAAACCATTTTGAAGCTATTCCTGAAGGAGCTATAAATCCTCCCTATACAAATATTCATGCACAAAATAACTGTTCAACACAACGAGCAATTGTAATGGAAAATGCCGATCCCGAAACATTAGGTCGTATCCGAGTTCAGTTTCCTTGGCAAGCGGCAACTTACTCTCCATGGATAAGAATAGCACAGCCTCATAGTGGTGCCAATAAAGGGTTTCATTTTATACCTGAAATAGGCGAGGAAGTAATGGTTGGTTTTGAAGGAAATAATGTAGAAATGCCTTTTGTTATAGGTTCGTTATATAACGGAACCTTAAAAGTAGATGAGTTTACTACTGATACTAATGATGCTAAAGTAATCCGTACCCGCAGTGGTCATACCATTGAGCTGAATGATAAGGACGGTGAGGAAAAAATAAACATCTACGATAACGAGGGCAGCATTATCACCTTCGATACAGCCAATAAATCATTAATCATTAACTCTGCCGAAAATATTGATATAGCAGCCAAAAACATAAATATAAGTGCCGAAGAAAACATTGTGATGGGAGCCAAAGGAAATGTTGATATAGCTGCTGAAGGTGACCTGAACAACCAGGCAAAAGGTAATGTAGCCATACAAAGTGATGGTGATACTACTGTAAAATCAACTGGAGCTACAACATTAGAAGCAACGAAAGATGCAACGGTGAAAGGAATGAATTTGGTAGCAGAAGGTACTAAAAATGCAGATTTAAAAGGAGGAGTACAAACTAATGTTACTGGTACTATGACAGCAGTTAAAGGTGCTGCTTTTGCTGTTGAAGTGAAGTAAAGGTGATGAAAGAATGATACAGATATTTTATAACTGAAAATAATATTATAACAATGGCAGGACAACCAATAGCAACAGTAGGCAGCATGCACATTTGCCCTTTATGTAGTGGAACAGTACCACACGTTGGTGGACCGGTTAATGGACCCGGTATGCCGGGTGTAACAGTAAACGGACAAGTGGTAGCCGTAATGGGTGATATGTGTATTTGCGTAGGCCCCCCTGATATGATAGCTCAAGGAAGTCCGGGAGTAACCATCAATGGAACACCTGTAGCTACAGTAGGTTGTATGACTGCTCATGCAGGACAAATAACTCAAGGAATTCCCGGTGTTACAATTGGTCCGGCAGTTCCTACCCCCAATGCATCGATGCCTTTAAAGGAAATACCATTTCCCACAATTAAGAAAATACAAGTGTTGGCCAATCAGCTTAAAGATGCCGTAACCGGAAGTAACAATGCTCAACAGTTAAAGCAAGCCCAGTCAACACAAGAAAGAGTTAAAGAAGAAGCAAAAAAACATGGTTTTTTGCCAAAGTATGATATAACCATCTAAGCTAGTATTATGAAATTTGAATATCCTACCACTGTATCAAAAGCCGAATATAGTCTTGGGCAACAGAATACCGTTGGGTTTTATCCAATTGGACGTTTATTTAACTGGCACGGAGGTTTACATGTTAACGAAAGGGGAACTGCTGCTGTGAAAGCAATTGCTAATGGAGTTGTAATAGCTTATCGTTTAGCTAAAGAGCCTGTAGAGGTTAATGGAATTAAATTTTCTAACAGTTTTGTGCTGATGCGGCATAAATATACAAGCCCCGAGGGACGTGTTTTGGGCTTTTTCTCTTTATATAATCATTTAATGACATATGATGAGTTGATGGATTATATGGGACTGCCTCCTTTATTAATGGAAGATGATTATGAAGTAAAAGAAGGGAATAAAGATACTGGCAAGATTGTTAATGGCCTCAGGTTAAGAATTAATTCACAAATAGCCAAGCAGCGGAAAATTGTTGCTGTGGCACCGAAAGGTGCCATGTGTGATTTGGTTAATACAGGTACAACACCACTTGGTTATGTTAAGGTCGATTATACAAGTCCCAATGGCACTAAATACAAAGATCTCTTGCTTTGGAAATCAAAAGATGAGGCAACTATAGCTAGTAATAAATATGTAAAAATTGATGAAACTGCCGGAACTGTGGAAGTTATGATAGATGAAGATTCCGGCAAATCGGGGGATGTTGGTTTACATCTACGAAGTAGTGCCAGTTCAGAATCAGACAACAATATTATAAAAGTTTTGAAAGTGGGGACTCACTTAAAAATTCACCCCGAGGATATTGGTGAAAATTCAGGATTTGTGAGGGTGATTGATGTTGATGGTGTTGCTACAACAGGGTATGTAGGGTGCAATTGTATAAAACGATCTAAACGGAACAGTTTTAAAACAGAAAATTTTGATAAGATAGTTACAGGTGAAGATTGTGATCTGGTTGCTACAGTTGGTGATATAATAGGATATACGGGTTTGAGCGGTTTTGCCGGCCAGAAGGAGTATCGCTCTTGCCATGTTGAAGTATTTACAGATGAAGACCCAAGTGAATTTTTAAAAGGTGTAAAAGGGGAAGTTGATGATGTTAAAAATACTAAGAAGTATTTTAAAATTGCAAAGGGAGCTTCGTTGACCTTGCAATACCCAAATTCATTTAAAAAAGACGATGAGGTAAAAGTACTGGAGTACTTAGCAGATGAACAAGAGCTCTACTGTAAAATATCACTTGCCAAACAGGTCCGAGAGGTAAATTACGATATTTTGAAATATATTAAGGGCACAGAGAAAAAAGAAAATGGACAAGTAATTGCAGCACAATATAAACCTGCTAAATTAAATGATTTAAACGCTATCTTTAACCACACTTTAAATAAAGACAGTATACTAAACTGGGTTTCGATGCTCGATGATAAGGATGGCCAAAAAAGAAGGAAAGTTGCCTTTAAGCCTAATGGTGAATATATCTATTGGGTTAAAAAAGCCGATTTGGGTATATCGAGTAAACCTGATGGAAATTATACATTGCCACAAGATATAAGCACCTTATATTATAAGAAACCCAAAAATGATAAAACAAGCTCTGTAATTGAACATGACCATATTTGTACCAAGGAGTATTTAGAGCAAAATATTGTAAAGATTGCCAATAATACTTGGTACAAAATTAAGTGCCTGACTCCTATAAAAAATAAACATGGCTTTGTACAACATCTGGAAATTGAAGGCTTGATAAAGTCTGACGATAGTAAAATCATAAAAATATCGGCTTTCGATTGGGAAGCTTTTGGATTTAAAGTTTATAAGGATCAACCCGATACTTTTGTATACCATAATAGTATAAAACCTTTGGAGCAAATAACATTGCCTGAGTTTCTAAAGTCGGCTTGGAGCTTGATTGACGAGAATAGCGATGGACAAATTAGTAGCCAGGAAATGCGTTGTGCGCTAAAAGATACCTTTGCACAGCAAAAACTCTCCAAGATGGTGTGCTACCATCAAAGTGAATGGGGTATCGATTTTGGCTCATTAAAATCAGAGGTAGAAATTTTGTTAGATGAGGGAATAGAATTGGAAGAAGATGAAGTCGAAAAACAATGTCTTATCGATGAGAAAAATATAATACTGAGTACTGTTGAGAAAAAGATTGAGGCATTTAATTTTTGGGGGGAAGTAAACAAGTATCCTGAAATGACATTAAAGAAATTGAACTCCAATGAAAAATTATTTAAACAGGCGCCATTGGAATTTAAGCTTAACAATATAATAAAACCTGCGGCTAGTGTTTTTCCTTTATTAAAAGTTGAGAAACTACCTGAATTAGATTTGCCTGAAATACCGGAACTGGAAATAAATTGGAAAGAAATCCCACCGCAGCCCAAGTTTTGGCACTTTAATCCAATAGCTTTTGTAGAGCAGATGAGGAGGATGGCTCCTGTGTTTGAGGTAATATTTCCATTTGAAATTATACCGCAAAACGATAAAAATAATTCCACATATAAAGGCAAAGAGTGGTATAAAACGACCGATAATGGGGTTTCATTTGGAGCGTCAAGAAAAGGAGGTAGAAAACATGCAGGAATTGATTTATATGCGAGTTGGGGTACACCAATTAGGGCAATGGCAGATGGCGAAGTAATAGATGTTACCTATTGGAACACTATAAAGGTTGGTGCAATTGCAATATTGCACAAAACCACTAGTGGGCGAAAGTTTGTTTGTAGATATTGTGAGGTAGATTATAATTCAATATTAGTAAAAGTAGGTGATAAAAATGTAAAGCAAGGAGATGTTATTGCAAGGGTGGGATTCTTAAAATATTCATCAAATAGCAATATGCCTCCAATTCAGCAGCCCAAAAGTCTAAGAACTAATATGCTCCATTTTGAGTTTTACAGTGATGGGGCTGACAGAACAGTGCCTGGAAATGTTGATGTCAATGTAAATATCTATACACGTAATCGTTCAGATTTAACCAATCCAATAGAAATATTACAAGAGGCCTATAATAACAGTTTTAAAAAATCACAACCGCAGCCACCTAATCGTATTGATATTCAAAATTTACGCACATCCGAAAAAGGAATTGAGTTTATTAAGTTGTATGAGAGTACCAAAAAAAGTGGCAGTACCTTTGTTAAGCATAATGATTCTGAAAATTATGCCACAATTGGATTTGGACATTTAATTGAAAAAACACCATTTAAAGATGTTACGTATTCCAGTAGTACAGAATTAAAGAATGGAATATCAAAATCAGAATTTAATAATGGAATTGATGAAGTTAGGGCAATGGAATTGTTGCGTCAGGATTTAATTACTGCAGAGAATGGTGTGAAGAAGCACATTAAAGTACCTTTGAGTCAGAATGAATTTGATGCACTCGTTAGTTTAAGTTACAATTGTGGTGCTAATTTCCTAGGTGTAGGAGGGATAAATCAAGGTGATACACAAGTGAAGATTTTAATTAATAGGGGTGATTATTATATAGGTATTGATGAAATTGCAGATGTCACCAATAATTTGACCCCAGGGTTGGTAAAGCGTCGTCAATGTGAATTAACAATTTTTAAATGTAATTATTATGCAACTAAGAAACCTTAAGACTTTACTAAAAACAACAGCTTTAAGTATACTATTCGCAGCTTTTTTTATTTCATGTCAACAAACAAATATTAGTAAGACTGAAAAAAATAGTATAAATAAAAAAAACAGTACAAAACCTTATGTTGAGTACATGAACTTAGGTAAATTTAATAGTCTTAATCTACTTAATGACTTGAGTACTACATGGACATGTTACAATTACTACAGGGATAATGAGAATAACTATTCGGATGATTATTTTTTTGATGAAGATTATGCAAAAGAGTTATCAAGGTATTTCTATTTCCAAATAAAGCGGGATACTCTAATTGCAAATAATAGGTTTAAAATACCAATTTACGCTTACTCTAAAAAATTGGATAACTTAAGTTTTGGAGAGGAAGAATATATAAATCTGCTGCGAGGATCAGAACAAGACACAACCATTCAGGACTACTATTTCATACGTCCATTTAAGAATCAGGTTTATTGTGAGTACCATGAGGTGCAAATGGAAAAAGGAGATACATTGCCGGTATTTGGTACAACTTCACCATTTAAAAGATTTGCTCCATTTAGCTCTATGTTTGCCTATTATGATTCATTTTTAATTACTTCTTTTGATGGCTATATCTATATTTTTAAAAGAGGTCAACCATATAATAAATGGAATAAGGATATTGGGATACCAAGTTCTATAGATAATCGATTTGTTGTAAATCGTACATATTCAAACAGCACAATTAAAGAAGCAGCTTACAAATTAATAGAAGAATTTCCTAAAGGGACTCAATCATTTTTAATTGAAGATGACGAGCCAAATGAAAAAGGGGAGCCAAATATATTTTTCTGTGATGCATCTTTCGAAATGTATACTACTAAATATGATTGGAAAAATCCAAATGAACTAACTGTAACAATTGGTCATAGTGAAAATTGTACTTTCGTTTTTGAGTTTGTAAAAAAAGGAAATGATGTACATGTTAAGTATTGGAATGATGTGGTTTTTCCATTTGAGGAAGGATATAAGTAATTGGTTATTTATAATAAAGTTATGAGATCAAAGAACATATTGTTTGTAGTTTTAGTTTTTTCGTTAATCTCTTGCAATAGAGCAGGTAATGAAGTTATAACTGACGTTAAACGGGCGGAAGTATCAATAATTGATAGTCTTAAAAAGCAGTTATCTGAAAAGCAAGAAGAAATAGACAGTTTAACTGTTAAAATAAAAGAAGGGCAAATAACCCATAGGGATAATGCACCAATTGCTGATAACAGCTGTTTAGGAAAAGAGTCTTTGTTTAAATGGGTATTAGGTGGATTAAACATAGATAGATTCAATATTACAGAAGCATTATGGCTTAATTCTTTTGATAAAGAGCCTTCTGTAGGTGATGATTTGTATTGGATTGGATCTGGATTTATTGAAAAATTTAATAGGAGTAGTGAGTTTATTGCTAATTATTTTGGAGAGGATGAAATAGGGTTAATAGTTAAATATCTAAGCTCTAATGATCTTTTTTATAAAGCAGAGATTGATATTATGTTGGAGGCTGCTTTAAAAGCATATGAAGAGTTAAACGATCAGTCATTATTTTTTGCAGAAACTACTAAACCAGGTATCACGCAAGAAGAATATTATAGTCTGATTGAATCAAAATATTCAGATGATGTCAAAGATTTGCTTAGAATGGCAAGCGGTGGTATCGATAATAAACTATTTATGGTATATTCTTTTTGGGTAAGAAAATATCAAGGTTGTATATAACTTATTGAAAAAAACACACTCAAAAATTCCAGCCAGATTATTAACGAGTGATTTAAATTTCGATAAAGAAATAGAAAAGTCTAAAATTTTGAAATGTTCATATGATCAGTATAATTTTAATTTAGAAGTGTTTAATTTTTTGTTAACTGAATTAGAGGTTAATTCAACTCCTTTTGAGGATTTTATAGCTAATCAATCTATATTTATTCCAAGAGAATCATTGGACGAAAGAGAGAGGTTTGAAGAGTATCACTTGGATTATATCTGTAAACTAAATGAATTATACACTAATTTTAAGAGAACCCCTGAAAATATTGCTAATGTTTTTAATGAAAATACAATTAATCACATAGCTAATTTATTCAATAATAAATTGCTATTCAAAGATTATAAAATTTACACTGTATTAAAAGGGCTATTGTTAACATATGAAGAAATGGATGATTATGAGTGTAATAGGTTGGGAGAGCTATTGAGACTTGAAGAAGAGGATTATGGACTATACGGTCAGGAATGTAGGAATGCATTTAATGACAGAGTTAGTGAGGATCTTAAAACATTACTCTTTGAAGGAGAATATTTTAAAAAAAATACAGGTAAGGAGTTTGATTATGAAAAGAGGGTATTTTATTTATATTCATTTTGGGCTAGAAGATATAAAGAGAAAAATAAAGAAGTAGTATTTGAAATTCTTAAAAAGCTTGATGACAAAATAAAGTGATCATATCCTGTAGATCCCAAAAATGGGAATGATAAATACCCATTCTATTTAAAAGGCGCAGTGCACTCTCTACAATCCTTTTACGATAAGGCTTACGAAAATTCGTAAAAGGGTTTTTAATTGATTTGAGGCTTATATGGCAGTTGAGTTAGTAGCTTTTTGAAGTGAAAAATAGCAAAAGGTTTAATATATCAATTGCTTTTTGTTGGTTTTACCTTTTGCACTTGTTACAATTACTGTTATGGTTAACAACAATCCTGATTTTAGCAGCATTTTTAATTTGTTGAGCATAATTTGGGCATGGTTGTTCATTTTCAAGAGCTTCGAGAGGCGTTAAACCTTTTAGCTCACCATGAGGGCGGTTATTGTAATCATTTATAGATTGTTCTGTAAGTTTTGAGAAATAGTTAAGAGAATAATTTTCAGGTGTAAGCCAATATTCGTATTTCATCTTTTTTTTAATGGCCTCAACCATAGAGTTTGAAAAAGAAATGTCGGTTTGGGCAACAAGCTTTTGTATATTGGTAGTGGTTAAAAAAATATCAGTGCTGCCTTTGTTTTCGCTACCACCATCTGTTATTAATAGAGTGTTGTTTTTGTTTTTGAGGTATTTTAAATAAACCTGTTGCAAATTAAGCATTGTATGTATCGGCTTTTTGTCAGTGGCAATACCCCCGCTACCGCGCGTGCAATGTCATTAAGTTAGTATTTATTTGTCTGAATATCAATGTATTACACTTGTTTTTTCTTGCAATAAAATTGTATATTTACCTTATAATCAAAAGGATAGAATGAAAAAAAACACCTGAATTTTTATTGAGTAAATTAAAAGAGACAATATTTTCAGAAGAACTTAAAGAGTGTTATAAAGTGGGTGAAAAAGATTTTACCAGAAAAAGAAAGCAAAGTTTTGTAGGAACAGTCTTGTTTATTTTAAATAGACTTACTAAAACACTATCTGTTGAAATAGATAATTTTATTAAAACCTTACAAGGAAAACATATTTCAATCAAATCAGAATTCTTTACTAAAAGTGCCTTTGTGCAATGTAGAAAGAAGATTAAACCAGAAGTGTTTATACATTTATCTGATAGTTTAATCAAAGAGTTTTATGCTGACAATGAGGATGGAGTTAAAAGGTGGCATGGACATAGGTTATTGGCAATTGATGGAACTCACCTAACGCTACCTAATACGAAAGAATTACAGGCTGAATTTGGAACCGCTAAAAATCAGTCTAATGTCGTATTAACCCAAGCACGAGCCTCTGTTTTGTATGATGTCTTAAATGGCTTTGCATTGGATAGTGTTCTTTCTCCCCTTAATGTATCAGAACGCAGATTGGCCTTAAGGCATTTCGATTTTGCTCAAAAAGGAGATTTAATAATATTTGATAGAGGTTACCCATCTTTTGATTTGATTTATGAACTTAATCAAAGAAATATTGACTTTCTATTTAGAGTAAAGCTTGGATTTAATAATCAAGTAAAGTCCTTTGTCGAAAGCAAGAAGTTAACAGAAATAGTAAAAATCTATCCTCCGATGAATGCAAGTTTGTCGAGTAAAATGTATTCACATAAAGATTATTTTCTAGTTCGTTTAAGTAAGGTATTCTTAGCCAATGGTATGACTGAGGTTTTAATGTCTTCATTATTGGATTTTGTTAAATATGATAACAGACAGTTTAAAGATTTATATTTCATGCGCTGGAAAGTTGAAACGTATTATGATGAATTAAAAAATAAGCTTCAAATGATGAGTTTCTCAGGGTATTCTTCAGAAAGTATTTATCAGGACTTTTACTCTACAATATTTGTAAGTAATATTCAAACTGTACTGATTGGAGAAATAAATGATGAACTGGTTAATCTCAAAGGACAAAATAAGTATCGATACAAGGTTAATGTAAATGTCTCATATGGAATACTTAAGAATAGAATATTAGAGTTGTTTTTCTCAGATAAGCCAATGCAACAAATCATTAAGGAAATAAAAGAACTAGTAAAGAAGCACACAGTTCCCGTAAGATTGAATAGAAAGTTTCATAGAATTAATGGAAAATATAGACGAAGAACAAAACCCATTGTCACTAAGAATCAAAAGAATGCATTTTAACAAATGCTTATCTTAATGACATTGACCGCGCGTGTCCTCACGCGTGGTTCAATAAATCTAAGAGTCTTTTCTATAAGAAAATACCAACCAAATAATCCAAATCTTAATGAGTAGAAATTATAAATTTTTCAATCCGGAAGGTGTTTACTTTGTGAGTTTTGCAGTTGTTGAATGGATAGATGTATTTACCCGCAATGAATATAAAGACATTGTTATTGGCAATTTGCAATATAATCAAAAAGAAAAAGGGATGGAGATTTTTGCATGGTGTACCATGACTAATCATGTCCATTTAATATTCCGAAGTACAAAAGGTCAAAAGTCAGAATTGTTACTAGGGGATTTCAAAAGATATACAAGTAAAGCTATATTATCTGCAATAAAAGAAAATCTTAGAGAAAGCAGAAGAGAATGGTTATTAGAACAGTTTGAGAAAGCAGGAAAAACCGTATCAAATGTAAGTAAATATCAATTTTGGAGACATGATAATAAACCTATAGAATTATGAAGCAATAAAGTGATAGATGAGAAAATCAATTATATTCATAATAATCCTGTAGAAGAAGGAATCGTATATAAACCGGAAGAATATATTTATAGTAGTGCCATAGATTATAGTGGAGAAATAGGCATAATAGAAGGCCTTGTAGTTGTGAAGTAAAACTTATACCACGCGTGAGGACACGCGCGGCAGCGGGGGGGTACTTGCGTAGGCCCCCCAGATATGATAGCACAAGGTAGTCCGGGAGTAACCATAAATGGAACACCTGTAGCTACAGTAGGTTGTATGACTGCTCATGCGGGACAAATTACTCAGGGAATTCCTGGAGTAACAATTGGCCCGGCAGTGCCTACGCCCAATGCATCGATGCCTTTAAAGGAGATACCATTTCTCACAATAAAAAAAACACAAGTGCTTGCTAACCAGCTTAAAGATGCAGTAACCGGCAGTAATAATGCTCAACAACTGAAACAAGCCCAGGCAACACAAGAAAGAGTAAAAGAAGATGCAAAGAAACATGGCTTTTTGCCTGATGTAGATTTTAGTTTTTAACCAATAGTATAATTCGACAATGAAAATAGAATATCCAACAATTGACAAGGAAACTGATTTATCAGAAGTTGAAAAACAAACTAAGGTTGCTAAGTATTTTGGCCATAACAATAGTTTAGGGTTTTATCCAGTAGGTCGATTAAATACTTGGCATGGAGGTGTTCATATAGAAGGAGAAAAGGAAGAGATAAAGGTCATTGCCGATGGAAGAATCATAGCTTATAGAATGGCAGAAAACTATTATCCTCGAAATAATGATAAGGATGAAATTCCATATTCGAATAGTTTTGTGTTAATGCAGCATAACTATACAAGCCCGAAAGAACAAAAATTACGTTTTTATAGTTTGTACATGCACTTAATGCCAAAAAAACTTTTAGAAGAAAAGAAAATTGTGCCTGATATATTTGCACGTTATGCTGGCAAGGTAAAAGGGGACGAGGTTGAATCCGGAATAAATGCAAGATCAGGTTCTGAAACTGAACCTGCCAGGGATGCAAAAAAAATTGGAGTTAAAAAATTACTCATTCCGGTTGGCGAAACGGTAACATTAGATCCTTTGCCAACGCAACCAGCTTTTCTGGGATTTACCAATAATATTAGTTCTTTCACTAATCCCTATATAAATCCCATTGAGGCACAATATCAACGTGAAATGGAAGTTCAGCGTTTGCAGGCAGTTATCGATAACCATTGGTCGAGCATTGAGGAACGAAAAGCTTTAGGATATAAGCGAGTGCGTTATAAAAATTATACCGATATCTATATTGCTACAGCAGATGGAAGTGTAAAAGATTTGGGTGATGGCAAATTAATGATTACCACGGTTGAAGATTCTATTCTTTATTACAACCCATCAGCCATAAAAGGTGCAGTAGTATACAATAAACCCGATAATAATGGTGGTGCTAAATACCTACGAACAGAGCCCAAAGGAACTGAATTAGGAGAGCTCGAAAAAGTATCTGATACATGGTTTAAAATAAAAGGAAAAGAAGAGTATGTCTTTAAAGATGCTCTGGATATTAGTAAAACAGTAAAAGAATCTGTTACACTTGATAGTGTTCAAAATGTAGATATTGAGATAAAATCAGGCTCTACAATAGGCTATTCAGGTACATATGGCATTAAAAACCGAAAAAATTATAGTGCAGTGCATCTTGAAGTATTTACTGATGATACCGCCATTAATGATTTTATTGCCAATAAAATGGGCGATGATAACCGAAATCAATATGAAGTGCCTGAAAATAGCCCTTTGCAAATAGGTAAACCTATCAATAACCTTAAAAAAAACACAAAAGTTAAGGTGTATGAATACAAAGGCGATTATGTACAAATAGGATTTGAAGATGTTGAATTATTGATAGATTACACCAATTTGGTTGATAATAACAGTTATTATAACATTAAAGATGAGGCTTTGAGTCTAGTTAATAGTAAATCAAATTATAAGTTCACTAAAACAGACCAGCTCACTCCTCAGAAAAAAAGATTTAGAGACAAAGATGATAATGTAGTTTCACAAACCAATGCGACTCACCGAAAGCTTATTCTTAAAAAAGATAGGTCTGGCCAAAAATTCTGGGTAAAAGCCAATGTAGTACCTAGTGCCAACGTGTTGCAACCGCTTCAGCCTTTGCAAGGAGTTGGTGTTACTGGGGTAAAAGCAAGCTCTCAGGGTACAGCAACCTCAGCTAATGGTGATTTTGAACCTTGCTGGGCAAAGCTTACTGCCGATGTGGATGTGGTATATGAAACTGAGCCCAACAGTGATAATACATCCGACATTATTATAAATGATATTATACAGGTACAAAGAAAATTAGCTATTGCTACAGATAATAATGGCAATAAATGGGTGAAGATTAAAGGATTGTATTTTGAAGATAGTATCAAAAAAACTACAGAAGGTTGGATAAAAGAATCTGAGCTTACAGTTATCAATCCCTATAATTGGCAAGAGTTTAATTGGCAATTGAATGAAGATACAGGTAACTTGTATTTTTATGGTTTTGATACAAAGGAAGGAGAAGAACCACATGAATTTATTAATTCTATATGGAATTTAGTAGATTTGAATCAGGATAAGGTGTTGACTCAGCGTGAATTGCAATTGGTCATGCGAAATGAACAAAAGGTAAATATACTTAGCAAACTAATTTGCAAACACCAAAGCGAGTGGGATACTTGGCAAAATATAGATGCCTTTAAACAGGAAGTTGAAGCGTTGTATAAAAAAGGAATAGATGCGGAAGAAGTTGCTGAAGAAAAGCAAAAACTGGAAGAAGCCAGAAATGAACGCGTTAGTTTTTTAGAAGAAAAAATACAAAACCTCTGTTTTTGGCATAATGTAAAAGATGGCGATATTGGTACACCTAAAGAAGGAGCAGAGCAACGTACCTTTCCTAGTGATTCAAATGTATATCACTTTCATCCTATTGCTTTTGTAGAGCAGATGAAGAGGGTTTTAAGTGGTGTTCCTCCTTGGATGGAAGTTGCTTTGGAAGAAGCAAAGGCAGCAAGGTTTGTAAAAGAATATTATTCAAAGGAACCAACTAAAGCCAACATTGGTCATATGGTTAAGAAATATCATAATTACTGCGGTTATTTTGATAATGTAGGCACCACAAAATATGTTGAAGATGAGCGAGACTCTTGGTGCTCATCATTTGTTAGCTGGTGTTTAGGACAAACCAACTATAAAGGTGCTAAATCAACAGCCTCACAAAATGTACTTTGGAAAGAAGGCGAGTTTTATAAGCGTATTGAAGAACCAGAATTTGGGTGTATAGCTCTTTTTACCAACTATGTTAAAAGTAGCGGAAGGCAAACTGCAAATGGGCATATTGCTTTTTTATATGGATTGGATGATAAAGGCAATTTAATTTGTTTGGGAGGAAACCAAGCTGATACAATTAAATTTTCAAGATATTATTTAAATAAAGTGTGTAGTACCTTTGAACAATATCAGAAAATCGAGGGTACAGAGGTTGTTGTAGAACAAAAATTTCAAGGATTCTTTTTGCCCATTAATTATCCTGAAGGTAATGGAAAAAGACTTGAAGTTATAGATATAACTAAATTAAATAATCAATTAGCAGGTGAAACTGTAAAATCAGATGCGGAAAATGAAAAAACTACTTAGTTTATTGTCGATTTTAATCACTTTATCTTCTTGTAATTTTACAGCAGAAAAAGTTGATAACAAAGAAGAGATTAAAAAGCAGCCTTTAAGTTTAATAGAGAAAAAGAAAGAAGTTAAACAGTTAGAGCAAAAGAAGCCGATTGAACAGTTTTTACAACAATTAAAAATGGCTGTTAAAAAGGATGATGTTGAGTTTGTTGAAAATTGCCTAAAATTTCCTTTTGAATTTAATAGTGGAGGTGAGTCTTCATTTTATGATAATTATACTGAAATGAAAGATAAGTGTGATAGGTTTTCGTATATACTTAAAGCAGAAGTGAGAAAGTTTGAAGGAGGTGAATTTTCATTTATTTATAGAGAGCCTAACGTTCCTGATTATTTTGTTGTTTTTTATGGTATCAAAGAAGGGAACAAATTTAAACTAACAGGTTTCTCTCAGCCACATTAAATTTACAAACACCAAAGCGAGTGGGACACTTGGCAAAATATTGATACCTTTGAGAGCGAGGTTAAAACTCTTTATCAAAAAGGAATTGAAAAAGAAGACTATCCCAAAGGGAAGCAACAATTAGAGCAAGCCAGGGATGAGCGAATTTCTCAACTAAAATAAAAAATAGAAAAACTCTGTTTTTGGGGCGATGTGCAAGATGGCTATATAGGCACACCTAAAGAAGGAGCAGAGCCACGTATCTTTCCAAGTGATTCAAATGTATATCACTTTCATCCTATTGCCTTTGTGGAGCAGATGAAGAGAATTACAGCACCAATAATTCCACCTTGGCTGGAAATTGCGATTGAAAAAGCTGTAATGGCCAGCGGTGCACATGAAAGCGAAGAACCTCTTTATTCTTTTGCAAAAAGATGTTTAGAGTTGGGCGATAGTAACGCAAAGCCTGATGACAATGATAATGGGCAATGGTGCGGCGGTTTTGTTGGTTGGTGTTTAAATGAAGTGAATTTAAAAGGAGGAACGCAAGCATGGGAAATATTAAGCTCTCAACATTATGTACAACTTGCAGAATTAGGTAAATTTTACAGGATTATAGAAGAACCTGTCGTTGGATGCATAGTAGTCATGACAAACTATAAAAAATCAAATGGTGAATCAAAAGGTTCTGGACATATATGCTACTTATATGGTATTGATGGTAATAATTTAGTCTGTCTTGGAGGAAATCAAGGGAGCTATTTGAAGTTTTCTAATTTTAAACGAACAGGAGTAAGTTATAAAGGTTCTGATTACGAACAAAAATTTAATTGTTACTTAATGCCAATTAATTACCCGGAATCCAGTTATAATAGAAATGTACCTACAATTACTGCTCAACAGGCAAATAAAAAAATTAATATAAATATAGAGACGAAAGAAAATGAATCAACTAAAATATTATATAACATTAATACTGATTGTATGTGCTAGTGCATGTAATATCCAAACAATAGAAAATAATCAAGCTAATAATGCAGATATAGAGCAGGTTAATGAAACGGAGAATGCTCAGGTAGATAGTTCTCAAGTTAGAAAAGAAGACACGCTTGATGAGTTTCTTTTCAGGGCAATAGAAATAGCTAAAAGTGATAATGAATGTGATTTAAAAACAATAATCAATTTTCCTCTTGTGGGGTATGCCGATAAATATGAAAAAAAATATGAAACATTTGATGAACTAAAAAGTGATGGAAGGATATATTCCTTTTTTAAAGAAAGTCTACCAATCGCAATAGCAATTAAAGAAGATGATGATTTAGGGGAAAATTGGTATTCGGTAAAATATAAATATCTCCAGGGTAAAAATGATTACTATAATTACTATAAAATTGACAAAATTAATGGGGAAAATATGATTATAGGTGTATATATTCCTGGTTACTAATATTATAATCAGATTACAAAGCGAGTGGGATACCTGGCAAAATATAGATGCTTTTAAACAGGAAGTTGAAGCATTGTATAAAAAAGGAATAGATGCGGAAGAAGATCCTGATGAAAAACAAAAACTAGAAGAAGCCAGAGATGAACGTATCAGTTTTTTAGAAGAAAAAATACAAAAACTATGTTTTTGGCATGATGTAAAAGATGGCAATATTGGCACATCCAAAGAAGGAGCAGAGCTACGTATTTTCCCCAAAGATTCAAATGTATATCATTTTCATCCTATTGCCTTTGTGGAGCAGATGAAGAGAATAATAGGTAAAGAGGATATTGATTTATCTGATCCTGATAAGTGGATGTCACAATGGACTCAACCCAATCCATCTGAGGCTTGTTGGAGAACAAGTGTTTTAGTATTAAAAAAATATGGTGTTGATGGAGGAGGTAGTGGAATTGAAGTGAAAACAAAGAAATACTCAAATGGTACCTCTTATTATAGCAATACTATTCAAATGGTTATACAAATGAAGGATGGATCACTAGAAGCAACTGGTCGAGAACAGGAAGGAATTGATTATATAGATAATCAACTTGAAAATGGATGTCCTATAGTTGTCGGTGTTGATGATGAAAGAAATGAAACATATAATTTTGATAATACAACAGAGCACTTTTTTGTTATAACTGGACGGTTAACAGATGAGAAAGGTTTGTATTATAGATTTTTTGAGGTTGGAACAAATGTTGTAAATAAAGACGAGTGGGGAGTGAGTGTGAATAATAAATTATACATTAACGAAAGAAATATGCTTATTGGTAAAAAACGTAATGTTAGGCCAAATAGAACTTATACAGTTACGCATATTCGGAAAAATAATTAAATATGAAAAAACTAATACTAATATTTATTGTATTAATATGTCTTATTAGTCAGAACTGTAAATTCCATACAGCTAAGAATGATAGTGAAACAATTATTGCCAAGAAAGAAGATAATGGTATTGATCAAAGAGTTGATTCTATTTCGGTTACGACTATAGATGTTGCAATTAGTCCTAGGAATATTATGAATAAAGTATTTTATTATATTACTGTTACCGATACAGGTGATGTAGTTGTTGATTATCAAAATTCAAGTATCAATGGAATTAAGTATACAGATAAAGCTGAATATGGGATTGGTCATGAGAATTATAAACTAGATATAGATTCCATGATTGTAAATAAAAAAACCTTGTGTGTTTATACAAGTTATAAATATTTGGATGTCTTTGGAGATACGATAAAAGATTCTGGTGTTAGAAAAATCAAACTTGTCCCCAATAAAACTGGCTATATTGAAATAAATTCTTCATCGTTTTTAATCGACAGTACTTATGCAGGTAAAACCATTCCCATTGTAAAAGAAAAGCCATATGATATAAAAGAAGCAATAGGTGATTTTTAAATAAGAGTAAAAATTCTTGTAAAAATAAATGCAAACACCAAAGCGAGTGGGATACCTGGCAAAATATAGATACCTTTAAACAGGAAGTTGAAGCATTGCATAAAAAAGGAATAGATGCGGAAGAAGATCCTGATGAAAAACAAAAACTGGAGGAAGCCAGAGATGAACGTATTAGTTTTTTAGAAGAAAAAATACAAAACTTATGTTTTTGGCATGATGTAAAAGATGGCAATATTGGTACTCCTAAAGAAGGAGCAGAGGCACGTATATTTCCAAGTGATTCAAATGTTTATCATTTTCATCCTGTGGCTTTTGTTGAGCAGATGAAGCGTCTAATGAGCTGTTGTATGTCAGATTGGTCTTATGATCGCTTAAAGTCAATTGCTTATTTATCATCTAATGATAATATCATGAAACATTTATCAGGAATTAATAAAGCGTTTAAAGATAATGAAATTAATGCATGCTTAAGAAGAATTCATTTTTTAGCACAAGTACTTCTCGAATCTGGAGGATTGTAATATACTAGGGAGATTGGTGCGGCAGATGAAGATTATGGTGGTTATCCAGGGCGAGGACTTATCCAATTAACAGGAATAACTAATTATGAAGCTTATCAGGAATATTCGGGTGAAGATGTAACATCAAATTTAGAATGTAAAAAGAAATTAGAGCAAAATCCACATGCAGCAAATTCTGCAGGATGGTTTTGGAAAAATAGAAGCCTTAATGAACTTGCTGATAATAATGATTTTATTTTAATAACTGCAAAAATAAATGGAGGTTTTAATGGATATAATAAACGATTAAATTATTTAAAAAAAGGATTTGAATTAGATTGCTTAACCCTAAAAGGTAAATTGACTGATTATAATTTATCTGAAAGTGAGGCTAATTATATTGCAATATATTCTTTTGCATGGGGATTATGGCATGATCCAGATTTAAATAAAACAGGGTGTGCTAAATCTAAAAATAAAGCTTTGGAAGGATATCAAAGGTTTGTTGAATTAATTGACGAAAATTCTTCTTTAAAAAATAGATATGGAATAAATAATTTGGCTGTTTTTGCTACTCTTCAGGATAGTGATGGAAATGTCAAGGTAAGGGCTGCTTCACAAGCAAGAATTGAAGCGCTTAGCTAGTTGATTTGGTTGTGATTTAAAACAAAATATATGATTAATTATAAATTATTATTGATTTTTTTTCTAATACCTATTGTGGTATGCTCTCAAGATAATCCAGCGAACAATTATGATGAAAATAACCATTTTACAAATGATAGATGTTTTTATTCTTTAAAGGATAATTACAATATTGTTTTGTATGCAAAAAAAGATTGGTCAATTAGTATATGGGAAAATAATATATTACTTGATGGTTATGGTTCTTATTATAAAGATTATGGATATTGGATGTTTGAAGATTCTAAATCTAATACTTTTGAGTTTCAATATATCAGTGGTAAAGTTGATATTTCATGGAAAAAAAAATCAGAAGAAAAATCACACTCAACTGTATTGTTTGAAGTTGGCGATTTGAATAATAAGCAAAATATAAAACAGAATTGGCTTTTAAAAGATGTAAATGGATGTTTGTATTTAAAAAATACAGATTCTCAAGTTTTGAATGATAAAGCATATTATCTAGATGATTTGGGTTTTCATAATGAGGCAGTAATGATATTGCAATTAATTCTTTTGTATAAACCTAATCGTACTGTAGCCTACATCAATCTTGGAGACGCGTATTGGGGGTTAAATGAAAATCTCAAAGCGATAGAAGCCTACAATAAATACATTGAACTTATGAAAGCTAACGGCAAGGAAAGTAAAATACCGAAACGTATTTTAGATAGAATAAGATAAGCAAAGGAGGTTTTAACCTCCTTTTGTGTTTTGTTACCCCCCGTATCGCCCAATGTTCTCACGCGGGATATTATAAAATTCACTACCGGGTAGGTATTTATTTTGTAAGTTTTTCAGTAGTTGATTGGATGCATGTATTTACCAACAATGAGAATAAAAAGTCAGTTTTTTAGAATTGGGTGTATTAGATCTGTAAAATATTAAACCTATCATTTCTTCAGGTATATTTTAAATGCTTAGTCATTGAGGTTTCTTTCGTTAAACTCCTTATTCACTAATAAAATTAGAACAATGAAAAGAAGCTTACAGCTTCTAAACAAATTAGGCAGGCTGTAAATCTTCTCTTAACAATTATCTAAATATCTCTTATCTTTTTAGCTATTAAGAAACCATAATTTTATTTTCCAGTTTTTTCTTAAATGAATCTTTATTTAAAGTTTGAGATTCATTGGTGGCGAAATCCATAGTTTTTTCATTAAGATTCTGGATGGCATCATTCATTTCGTCAATGGCTCCAGATACTTTCATATAAAGCTTTGAGGCCTGAATAAATTTTGAAGTAGATTGACCAAGCTTTTTTTCTGTTTGTTCAAAATATTGTTTTATCTCATTGGTGTTGTCTTTAATTTTTTCTGTTTCCAGAGTAGTGTTTTCAGCTAGTTTTAAAACTTCATTAGCTACTACGTTAAATCCCAAACCAGCCTGTCCTGCCCTTGTTGCCTCAATGGATGCATTTATGGCCAACATATTGGTGCGATCAGATACTGCATGAATGGTATTGGCTATCTTCTCAAATTTATCAATGAGCTTTGTTTGTTGTGCAATAGTTGTTTCCAATTCACTAAACTCAGTCCGTAAATCTTTAAAAATATCAAGCATTTGATGTATGGATGAGAATTTTTTATGTAACTCAATAATTGTATTGCTTACAGACTGAGATAAATTAATAATGACAGAACTTTTATAATAATGACAGTTTTCTTTGCTGTTTAATCCATTATAAATGGCAGTGGCCATATCATAGCAATTTCCATAACCGCAAGCTGAACAATTATAAATGTCTGCATCAGTAAACTTATTCATGGTATTAAAGACTTTCCATTTCTCTTGCTCCGATGGGATAATAATATTATTGTTAGAACTTTTATCAATATATGTTCGGTCATATAAGCCTTCTTTCCAGAAATCTTCAATTGTTCTTTTTAATACTTTTTGTCCTTTTGAAGTATTATATCTTTTGATTGTATCATTCTTACGTTTTTCAATATGGTTTTCAATTTCTTCAAGGTTTAAGTGATGCGTAGTCGTACCTGGTCCACAATTGCATCCCTGTTCGCAGTTTAAACAATCAATAAGTTGGGGAGCTATCCCGTTTTTTATGTTTTTATGTAAGCTGTCCAGGTAAGGATAAACTAAATTTTGTCCTTCAATCTTTCTTGTTTTGTCTATTATTTCAGGAACCTCTCGTTCTGCAGTTTTTAATAAACCTCCAGGGGTAGAAAATAGTACTGCTCTTTCGGCAGGAGGATTATCAAAATCAGTAGCAGGAAAGTGTTTTAATTCTATTTTGTTTTGTTTTAGAACTTCATGGAATGTATTAAACGTAACATTATAAATGTTGTTGCCGGTGTCTTCAAACTCCCTTGTTTTTGCCAGGCATGGGGAAACAACTAATACATGATGTCTTTTGTATTCGGGATAAAACTCTTTTACCATTTTTATAGTATGAAGCATAGGACTGTCGGCAGGGGCTAAATAAGGAATTAATTCCGGTCGGTATATTTCAATGTACGATACTATAGCCGGACAAGGTTGTGCTATAATTGTCTTTTGATGTTTCTTTAAAGCTTCAATATAGGATTTAACAGTTAGTTCAGCACCAAAACTAACATCAAATACAGCATCAATACCAATGCTCTTTAGCCATCCGTTAAAATTTTGATAACTATCAGGAAAACTGGCTGCAATTGCAGGTGCAACTATAGCAATAATACGATTCTCCTGATCCATTGAAACCATAAAACGTTCAAAATCATCCAGCGGTTTGCGGGCATCATGAGTGCATGCTTCAATGCACTTTCCGCAAGCAATACATAAATCAGGATTAACAGACATGTGATTGCCTTTATCTACATTGCAAAATTTAACAGGACAAGCAGTAATACAAGCGTGGCAGTTAACGCAGTTTTCTTCATCAACAAAGATGACCTTTCGTAAAGGGGTAGTAGTAGAGTTTTTCATTTTAGGGGGTATTTGATTAATTAACTAAGGTGTTAATCAATTAATTTCCATTAAGATAATAAAAATATTGACAGATTTTAAATTGTGACGTAATCGTTAGAATGTTTTATGGCTTGTGTAAATATTAGACTGCTTTAATTAAAACCGTTTCGATTAATCTATCTATTTATGAGTATAATAAATTCAAAAGGGATAAATCAAACTTTTAAGTGCATTAATAAATATATAATGAAGAATGAAACATTTAGAGTATATTAGATTTTTTATTTTAGGAATTATTAGAACATTATCCTAAAAACTAACTATAAATAATCAAATAAATGAATTTGAAATTCAACCTGACTTTCCTGGTGTTGATGCTCCTTGTAAATGGGTGTGTTTTAAATATTAAAACATCAAAGGATTCTTTTAGCGATGTTAATTCTATTATTTTGGAATATGGAATTTGTGCGACAGATGCATTATATAATCAAAAAATGGAAGCATCACCAAGTGGTAATTATACTCGATTAACAGGATTTAAATTGTTAGAGCAAACAGATACAATACCTGCTAAAATAGGGCAAGAATTTGGGGTGCATTATATTTTAAAATCTGATGTTACAAAAAGTATAACAATAGAGCAGATTTGGAATTTTCCGAAAGCAATAATAAACAAAGAAGGCAAAGTGTTTACCCAACTAAGATATGAGGTTAATAAAACTACGAATAGTAGAACCTATTCAACTTACATACTTGAAAAAGACTATGAAATAGTAAAAGGAGAATGGACCTATCAGATGCGTTATGCCGGCAAAAAATTATATGAACGAAAATTTATTTTAGAATAATCTATTTACAGTGTTAGTATTTAGATGAGCTGTTCCATTAGCTATAGTACTCCTTTAAATATGTCCGCACTTTTTACCATTCTCTTGTTCTATAGTACTTTCCAGTAAAATCCCTCCTTTATACATAGCCTTTAATACAGGATAAATGTTTTCGCCAAGTTCAGATAAATTGTATTCAACTTTCGGAGGTACTTCCGGGTAAACTGTTCTGGTAATCAAACCGTCTTCTTCTAATTCTTTAAGTTGTTTAGTGAGCATTCGTTCACTAATGTCAGGTAGTAGTTTTACTAACTCTTTATATCTTTTGGTGCCCTGGTGTAAATGTAAAATAATGGTTCCTTTACGTTTCCCTTTCACTGCATTAATAAATGTATCAATGGGGCAGTAACTTTTTTTCATTAAGTAAAAATTCTATTAATAAAAAATAACATTATTTTTTTATGGTGTAAACCATTGTAAATGTGTTAAACTGAAATAAATGTTCGTTATGAAATATTTTGTTAGTTATTGTTAACTATTTCATTTATGCTAACCTTTGTGTAAAGGTAATTAAAATAAAACATACAGTTTATGCAACAAAGTAAAACTACTTTTAAAGCTTACAGGGTAGAAGAGGAAAATGGGAAGTTTTTAGGATCGGTTAAGGAAGTAGATTTTGTTCCTTTAAAAGAAAATGAAATACGGGTAAAAGTAGATTATAGCTCGTTGAATTATAAAGACGCTTTGTCGGCCAGTGGTAATAAGGGTGTAACAAGACATTACCCCCATACACCAGGAATTGATGCTGTAGGTGTAGTAGAGGAATCTACTAGCTCCATATTTACTATTGGTGAAAAAGTAATTGTTACCAGTTACGATTTGGGAATGAATACTGATGGCGGTTTTGCTGAATATATTCAGGTTCCTGCAGAATGGGCTATTAAATTACCAGAGCAATTAACTGAAAAAGAAGCTATGATATATGGTACTGCAGGATTAACCGCAGGTATGTCTGTATGGCGACTTGTTCAACAAGTAAAACCTGAAGATGGAAAAATAGCTGTTTCAGGAGCAACCGGTGGAGTTGGATCTTTAAGTGTTTCTATTTTAAGTAAGTTGGGGTATTCTGTGGTAGCAATATCTGGTAAAAATACAGAAGAGGAATTCTTGAAAAGCATTGGTGTTGATGAGGTTATTTTTCGCGAAGATTTTGAGAATATAGATAAAAAACCTTTGCTAAAACCAATGTTTGCAGGAGCTGTGGATACTGTAGGGGGTGTTATACTGGAGAATATAATTAAAACAACTTTGCCACTGGGAACGGTGACCTGCTGTGGAAATGTAGCATCACCTAAGTTAGAATTAACTGTTTTTCCGTTTATTCTAAGAGGAGTTTCTTTGATTGGTATTGATTCGCAAAACTTCCCAATGAAAGACAGAGAAAAAGTTTGGGAGAATTTAGCGTGTGATTGGAAGCCTATCAATATGGAAGAAACAAGTACAGAAATAATTTTATGTGATTTACCTAACTATATCAACGAAATGCTACATGGTAGATTAAAAGGAAGAACCATTGTAGATTTGAAGAAATAGCATATGGTGAGTAATTACTATATGCTATTTCCTTTTTATTATTGATACTTACTATTTTTATATTCTGAATAGTGTGCAATGTTCGACATAGCATTTGGCTATGTCGAATTTTTTATACTTCAAACCCCCAAAAATATTGTTTTAATTGTGTTTGAGAGTGTGTTGCTAAAAAATGCGTGTTCCAAAAATAAATTTATCTTTCCACCAACTATTATTCAAAGATGTTATCGTAACTCCTCTACTTGATGAGGTATGTATAAATTGGTTGTTTCCTATAAAAATACCGGCATGAGTAATGTATTTACTGGTATTATAGGTGTTAATGAAAAATACCAGATCTCCTTTGTGCAGTTGGCTTTTGTTTTGGATTATATCTCCATATCTGGCTTGTTCTTCAGAATTATGAGGCAATTGAACTCCGTTGTTAGCAAATGCTCTCATAACCAAACCTGAACAATCCATCCCTTTAGTGCTGGAACCTCCCATCCGATGTGGAACTCCCATATATTTTCTGGCTGACTTAATCAGATTATCAGCAGTTAGTTTACCAACCGATAGTTTTTTTCCATATCCTTGACTCAAAAATTGTTTTAATTCACGGTTATTTGTTGTTATTGTTGTGGTATTTGATTTTTTAACAATAGTCTTATTGCTATATTTTTCTTTGACAATTGCTTTTTTATTAATTGCTTTTGTTGATGCTTGCTTGTGATGTGATGTTTCTGGTAGTGCTTTTCTGGAACATGATGTATTTATAATAAACATTGTAAATAACACTCCCAGAATATATAATCCTTTTATTATAATGTTTATGCACTTGGTTTTATTGGTTGATATTTTGTAATACATAAAGTACTGTTTGTGTATGTGTTTAAATCTCTAAAAGGGAAACGATTGTTTTGTTAATTTGTTACATAAAGGAGTAGAGAATTAGTTCGAATTTTAAACAAATAAATTCCAATAGACCTATACATAAGGATATTCTATCGGACTATGGAACTTGTGATCTTTGTTCTTGACTACAGTGAGAAAATTAACAGAGGTTTTGTTTTAAATTTTATAATAATAAATGCAATAAGATTTTGAATATCATTTATTTTTAGCCATATTAGCATTCCGTTATTAAAAACCAAAACAACAACCAACTATGAGTATTGAATTAAACTACTTTACCATACAATCTATTGTGTGGACTTCTCTGATTGGATGGGGAGGATATAGTTATTACCAAAAGAAAAAAGAGAAAAAAGAATTTATCGATTGGAAAGATAACTCAAGGAAAAAGGATTTACAGGATTTATTGTCAAAAAGAAAAGTCAGAACAATTAATACCAAAATGTCTTCAAAAAAATTTTGGGTGCTGATAGAAAACAGTTTGAACGAAAGTAATAATGATTATAAGGTTCAGCTGGATTTACTTCGGAAAACTTTTTGTAGTTTGACTGTTAATGAATTATTGTTATTTGATAATTATCTGAATAAGTGTAGGCAGGATATATGTTCAAGGGATTTTATAAATGCATGCCAGGTTATTATGGGTAATACTATTACTAAAAGTTTAGATATACTCTTATCCTGGATTATATGTAAAGGTCACAAATATTATAGCAAATCTTTAAGCGATATTCAACACATATCTCAATTAGATATTCTCTCTGCTGAAGAAGTATCTTTATTTGATGTCTTATCTGACGTGTATTTTTATAAAACAGGAGAGTTGATCTCAGAACCAAATACAAATCCATGTAACCAAGCTAAGGTCCTGCTTAATACATAATTTTAATGAACTCAGGCTATTAGATAGAAAAGTGATTCGAAGTTAATTTGAATCACTTTTTTTATTGTCTTTTTATTAATTTCAACACATAAGATTATTAACGATTCTGTAAATAAAATAACAAAAAATGATATCACTAACATTAAATGATAATAATAAAATTCCAAGTGTTGGTTTTGGAACTTATGAGGCCACAGAACAAGTGGGTATAGATTCAGTTAAAGCTGCTATTGATAGTGGTTACAGGTTGATAGATACTGCCGCTAAGTACGGAAACGAGGTAGCAGTAGGAAAAGGTATAAAAGAAACAAATATTGACAGGCAAGAGTTGTTTATCACCACAAAAGTATGGCGTGATAATATGGGGTATACACAAACAAAAAAAGCTTTTTATGAATCACTTGAAAAGTTGCAATTAGATTATATCGATTTATACTTGATTCACTGGCCTGCAAATGTTGTAAATTATAGTAATTGGCAAAAGACAAATGCGGATGTGTGGAGAGCTATGGAAGAGCTTCAATCTGAAGGGAAAATAAAATCTTTAGGAGTCAGTAATTTTTGGCCTGAGCATTTAGAGGCTTTGTTTCAAACAGCAAATGTGATTCCGGCAATAAATCAAATTGAATTTCATCCGGGATACTGGCAGCCAGAAGTTACTCAATTTTGTAAAGAGCATAATATTGTAATTGAAGCCTGGTCGCCCTTAGCAAGAGGAAAAGTATTTGGTAATAATATTTTAAAAGAAATAGCTCAGAATCATGACAAATCAATTTCTCAGGTTACTATACGTTGGATTATTCAGCATGACGCAGTGGTAATCCCAAAGTCAACAACATTTGAAAGAATCGAGGAAAATATAAATGTTTTTGATTTTGAGTTATCAAACGAGGAAATGGATTTAATTGATAATTTGCCAAAGATGGGATTTAGTGGTGAATTACCAAATATATGGCCAGATAGGGTTAAACCTGAATAATTGTTATTATAATGTATTCTTTTGTATTATTGTAAATATTTGAAAATACCTGTATAAAACATACCGACCTATGTATCATTTTGACAAATATAGCGTATGTTGTATAGTTATTTAAGTACAATATTGTATGAAAATTAAAATATATACAATTAATGCCGGAAACATCAAATAGTTTTAGTGCACAAAAGCATCTTCTGTTTAATAAGAAATTGGCAAAGCTTACTTTGTTGATGATGAGTGTTTTAGTGTTGCCATTTCTTATTTATCTTAATTTCTTTAGTAATATGAATGATGTTTATAGTCCTGCTATACAAACATCAAATTTCATATTGCTCGTAATTGTTTTTTTAGCTCTGGTACTAATTAGATTTATTAGTTACACATATAAAAGAATAATTATTCTTGGATTATTATTTTATGTGGCAGTAACAGGTTTTATGTTGGGTAGTATAGAGTTATTAGCCATCACTTTAATAGTGTTAAATACCTTTGTAATTCTTACATCTTCATTGAAAAAGTCTATCACTATAATGGTCTATTCAGTTCTGATGTTAGTATTTTTGCCATATTTTTTACATAATAAAGTACTAACCTTTTATTACGAGGCAGCAGCATATCATTCCGATACTCGCATATTAATTATCAGAGCATTTGAAGTTTTAATAAGTTTGGGATTTGTTGCATCAATAGTATTTTCCGTAAATGAAAACAATAAGAATATCATCAAGCAACTTGAGAAAGAAGTAAAAGAATCTCATCTTTTAAATGCAAATTTAATAAGAGAGGTGGCAGACAGAAAACGAGCACAACTGCATGCTAACGAACAAGCCACAAACTTTACTACATTGTTTGATAATAGTTACAATGGATTTATGATATTATCCAGCGATTTTAAGATAAAGGATGTTAATCAGTCTTTTTTGGATATTACAGGATACGACAAAGAGGAAGTTATTGGTCAAGATCACATGTTTTTGCTGGATGAAAAAACGAAAAATATAGTTGGACAGATACCGGAACCAGATAATGAAAAGTATGGTTATAATTTAAAGATTGAGTATCCTAATAAATTTGGGGAAAGACTTGTAGTTCTTACTCAAAGGGTAAAAATAATGCATGAAAATGATTACATCTTTTTGGTAGCAATTAAGGATGTAACTAAGCAAACTATTGCTGCAGAGGAATTAGAAAAAAGAGAGCATTTATATAGAACTTTATTTGAACAAAATAATGATTCCATTTTAATTATTAATGGTAATAAAATTGTTGATTATAATTTAGTTGCCAAACAATTTTATTCAAGAATTGAAAGGAATACTCAAGAGAATGTACCTTTTGTTAATTTAAATACTGGATTAATAGAATATAATGATTCGGTTGATATTCCTAAAAGTATTATGGATGCCATAGACGGAAAGAATCAAACTTTTGAAGCGATACATAAATACACTGATGGTAGTTCTCCGATATATACATTAGCGAATATTTTTGCATTGAAAGAATTAGGACCAAATTATTATATGATTGTAGAGAAGGATATTACTGATCGTAAACGAAGTCAGAATCTTGTCTTAAATTCAATAATTCAAACTGAAGAAAATGAACGAAAAAGAATCTCTTCTGATTTGCATGATGGTATTGGTCCGATTTTAACTACAATTAAACTATATACACAAGCTTTGCTTGATACTCCAAGTGTAGAAAAGCAAAATGTAATTAAAGATAAACTAATTGGAATTGTTGAAGAGGCAGTGAGTAGTATTTCAGAAATTTCATTTAATATTAGTCCTCATATTTTAGTTAATTATGGTATTATTGCCGCAGTTGATTCTTTTATTAAGAAGTTTAATCTAACTCAAAAGTTACAAATTGAGTTTAAGCATAATGAAATAGAACGCTTTGCTGAAAATAAGGAAATAACAATATATCGACTTTTTACTGAGCTCATAAATAATACATTAAAACATGCAAAAGCTACATCAGTAGAATTTTCAATTGAAGAAAAGAAAGATTGTATTGAGTTTTATTATAATGATAATGGAATCGGCTTTGATCCCGATTTGATTGTTTCTAGTTCGTTAGGAATGGGATTGGGAAACTTAAAAAGCAGAGTTCAGGCTTTTGATGGGGAGTTTGCTTTAAAAAGTGAAAAAGGAACAGGAATGAAAGTATTCATTAAAATGCCTAAAAATTAACAGACAATGATTAATGTTGCAATAGTTGATGACCATGAAATGTTTAGGGAAGGTTTAGTATTAGTACTAAGCCAGGAGGATGAAATAAACATTGTTGGAGATTTCAATTCAGGAGATTCCTTTCTAAAAGCTTTTGGCGAATTAGATATTGATATAGTCTTAATGGATATTAAGATGGAAGGAATGAATGGAATTGAAGCTACAAAGAAGGCAAAATCCTTAAATCCAGATATAAAAATTATTGCAGTTACAATGTTTGTTGAAGATTCTTATTATATGCAGATGTTAAATGCAGGGGCTCATGGCTTTGTTCTTAAAAAAGCAGGTAAATATGAATTAGTACAAGCTATTCAGGAAGTACATAAGGGTGGAAATTATTTTTCACAGGAGATTTTACAAAAAATGGCTTTTAAAGCTATTGCCGGTAAGGATGAAAAAGAACAACAACTTTCTAAAAGAGAAATAGAAGTGCTGCAGTTAATTTGCAAAGGGTTATCAACAAAAGAAATATCCGAAGTCCTTTTTATAAGTCAAAAAACAGTTGAAGTACACCGATCAAATATTCTCCGAAAATCAGATCAAAAAAATATAGCTCAATTAGTAATTTGGGCAATAAAAAATAATTATACTACAATATAGTTTTGGGAGAAATTCATACTAAGATATTATGCTTAATGTAACTTTCACCTATTTATAACAGTCGTTATGTTGCTGTTTATATATGGGGGTAAAACATTTTTGTGGTATTAAATTTCTAGAGTTAACTTGCTAATCCAGCAAAAATTACCCTATAATTCCGATTTTTATGACAATCTGTTTTTAAAATTTTTAATTGAATTCACGTGCTACAAAAATACTACTAGTTGATAGTATAATTTAGCACAGCCTACATGTTATTAGGGGAAAACCCCTAGTTATAAATAAGAGTAAAACACTACGCGATTACATGTTCTTCCTATTTTACACTGCCTAAAAACATGGCAACTTTGTATTGTCAAAGGTTTAACAATGAATAAGGGGATTAAAGTAAGTATAGTTGACGATAATAAAATCTTTCGTGATGGACTGCGATTCTTTATTGAAAATAATACAGAATGGCAATTACTCCATGAGGTTAGTTCGGGAACTGAATTCCTGAATCTTAACATGAAGGATTTCCCTGATGTTGTTTTGATGGACATTAATATGCCTGGACGAAATGGTTTCGAATCAACTTTTGATTTTATGGCAATACATGCACGCTTTAATATTAAAGTTATTGTACTAACGATGTATCTAAACGATTTTAAAATTAAGTCATTTTTAGATGCAGGTATTAGTGGTTGTTTATTAAAAAAAGATGTTTACAAACATTTGTCTGAGGCTGTTGATACGGTTGTTAATGATGGTATTTATTTCAAATCGTTTATCAATAAATACTTTCTTTAAATAAACATTATTAAAAGAATTGTGTCTTATATGGATGACTACAAAATTAGATATATAAAACAGTATTAAGATAGTTGGTAGGTGAATCTCAATGGTGCTCTACAATTACGGGGGGTTAGAGTTTCTATTGAGATTCACATTTATAGAATAATCAATGGAATCATTAAAGTACAAAATATATTTATTACGTAATAAATAATTTATATTAAGTACATATTGACAAGAAGAATTTGGTTTAATATAGTTGATTACAAAATCAGATAAAAATAGTATTAAGATATTTGGTAGGTGAATCTCAATAGTACTCTACAATTACGGGGGGTTAGAGTTCTTATTGAGATTCACGTTTATAGAATATTCAAATGAATTATTAATGTACAAAAAAATTATTATATAATAAACAATTTATATTAAGTACATATTGATAAGAAGAATTTGGTTTAATATAGTTGATTACAAAATTAGATATAAAATAGTATTAAGATAGTTGGTAGGTGAATCTCAATGTTACTCTACAATTACGGGGGGTTAGAGTTCCTATTGGGATTCACATTTTAAAAAAAAATAATAGGTTGTTACATTCTCAATAAAAATTGGTTAACCAATCAGAGTTTTTTATTGTACTAATTTAAAAAGTGATTATGTCAATTATGAAGCATTACAACTTCAGTTTTAGAAATAAAAAATATGACATTATCTTAGTGAATTTCAGCAGTGTTCTACAGATTACGGGGTAGAATACTAGTTGAGATTCCCTTTTGAGAAAAAATCCCCATGGCATTTAGTGTTTGATTTTTACATATTATAATACCTGGTTTCTGTTTAAAAGAGTTTTGTTTTCCTTTCTTATAAATAGATAATACTAAAACAGGTAATATTAAAGTCCATTCTGGTTTAATAATGCCGGGATGGACTTTTTTGTTAATCAAAGCTTAATAGATATGTTGATGAGTTGCATTTAAACAAGGAATTGTTTCTATTTTTTTATTATCATTTTACGAGTTTGTAATAATTCAGAATTTAATCTAAGCTCGTATAAATAAATTCCACTAGGATAAGAATTAATGAATTCAATTGTGTAAATACCTGCAGACTTAGTTTCATCAACAAGATATTCAATTTTATTTCCTGCAAGATCGTATAAGGCAATGGTTACTTTACCGGGTTGCTCAATCTGATATTTGATATGGGTATTTGTTGTCACTGGATTTGGATAATTTTGTTCCAGGTAATTAGCTTTATCTGCACTTAACTCGTCAATGTTTGTTGCAACACCACCTGAAGTAGTATGTAATATAAGACCATCGGCTCCTATACCGCCTCCAAGTGCCCAACCTTCATTATCGTCAATAAAATAAACTTCCCATAATTCAGAAGAATGTCCTGTATTTTGTTCGGTCCAGTTATCACCAAAATCTGTAGAATGCGCTGCTTTCCCATTCTTTCCTACAACCCAGGCTTTACCTGATGATTTCATATCACATGCCTGCCATCTATGATTTAGAAGGGTCATCTTATTTGTCCAAGTACCACCACCATCAATAGTATGAATAATTTGATTTTCTAATCCTACGGCAATACCCGTTGTTGAATTAATAAATGAAACATCATTTAATTTAATATCGTTAGGATTAACTTGTACTGTAAAAAGACCTCCTCCATCAGTAGTATTCATTATAGTGATATCTTCAGTAGTAGATGGAGTTCCCACAAACCAACCTGTATTCTCGTCAATGATACAGCATGCATTAAAATTGCCATTCCCACATCCACCAGCTAAAATATCCCAAGATACACCCATGTCTTCAGATTTCCATATATATCCTAATCCTCCGGTTATATAAATAGTATATTTTTGGTTTGATTCTAAAAAGTAATAATCTAAATCAAATGCAATCTGTCCACCACCGCTTGGTAAATGAGTCCTTGTCCAAGTAGTACCCCCGTCTTCTGTTTTTAAAAAAAATGCATAATCATCATATCTAGGGATACCTGTAATAAAACCAATATTAGAGTCTAAGAAGATAACAGATAAAAAATCATCATCGTAATCAGTTGATACTTTTACCCAATCTTCACCGCCATTAGTTGAATGCAATATGCATCCATGTTGACCCACAACCCAAATGTTTTCAGAGTTAATAGTGCAAATTCCTTGAAGTGCTGTATCTGAAATATCAATATTATCAGGTGTTTGGTCAGTCCATCCACTTTGCCCTATAATATTCATAGGTAAAGAAAGAAAAAATGTAATTGTTAAAAGTAAAAGTGCTTTCATTTTTATTTGGTTTTTAATTGTAAAATAAATTAAAGCACATAAGCCTTATAAATAAAGACTTAAAAGAGGTTCGTTTGTCTTACTTTGTCTAAGATAAGCTTGGAAGATATGTAGCCAATTTGATAGAATTTTGGCCTCTTTACATAAAGTTACAGCGCAGAATAAGAAATGTCAATAAAGTGTTTCCGAATGAAAAGTCATATGTAGGAAGGTTGAAAAAATAGAGAATTTGAATGCTTATTCTATAAATATAAAGTTTATATAATGTCGCACTCACGATGCATAATAAGTCAAAACAAATCATTTACGAAAGTGTTAATGATTATAGTAAGTAAAGTATAGTTTGAACTTAATTATAAACGATAAATATTAGAAAAAGGGAGTGAAACCTGAGGATGTTTTTGATAAGAAGAAATGATTATTTTACCTTTTCTATAAGCTTCTGAAATAAATTAGTTTGATAAACTTAATTCCAGTGAAATAAATATAATTCTAATTATACTTTATATAATTAGAATTATATTGGTAACAAATTTGTTAACCAAATAATAAATAAAAATAAACAAATGAAGAAGACATTAAATATAATAAGGAAGATAGCAATATACCTACTGTTTTTCTTATTGTTTATGTTGTTGATTCTTCAACTTACACCCATCCAAAATTGGATTAAAAATAAAGCTTTAACTCAAATAAATAAGCAGCTTGAAGTTCCCTTGTCTATAGGAAAAATTAAAATTTCATTTTTTGATTATGTCAAAGTGAAAAATGCTTTTTGGGGAGTAACAGACAAAGATACACTGGTATATATAAAAGAGTTATCCGTTGATGTTCATTTAATAGATTTATTTAGAAATAAGATTCATATTGAAGATGTTTATGTGGATGGTCTAAAAGCCAATATCAATAAATCTAAAGTGGATAGTTTGATTAATATTTCAAAAGCCATTGGGATTAATGCAGATACAACTGAAGTTGATACTTCAAATACTACAGGATCAATGGAGATGGCATTGGACAGATTGGTTTTGTCTGATATTCAAATACATTATCATGATGAGGTAGACAGTAGTGAGATTTCAACTAAGCTTACGAAGTTAGATTTGAGGATGAATGATTTGGATGTTCAAAAGAATATTTATAATGTAAACAACCTTAAAATTGATGGGTTGAGTTTTACTCAGGATATTTATAAAACATCAACTTCAAACGATAGCTCAATTGAAGATACAGTTTCTACATCATTAGATTATCAGATTTCAATAGAAAAAGAAATTCAGGTAAATAACTTAAATCTTAAGTTGAAAGATCAGACTTCAAAACAAGATTTTAAATTAGAACATACTTCATTTTATATTAAACCCGAGTTAATTGATTTATCAGGTCAAAATATAAAACTACAGAAGTTTATTATCACCAGATCAGATGTTTCTCTTTTAACTTCTGTTGTACAAGAAAGCAAAGATCAGGAGACCAAGGTTTTTTCTTTTGAGGATTTGGGATGGAATGTTGAATTGCAACAATTTAAACTTAATCGAGGCTCTTTTAATTATACTTCTCTTGATTCTGTTGGGAGAAAAATATCAGAACCGATGTTACTGGATAGTATTCAATTACAGCTTAAAGATCTGGTTTTAGATAGTACTCACCTACAGGTTTCATTGCCAATGGTGCAGATGCGATATAATAAAAAAGTTAACCTTAAGCATCTATCTGCTAACATATCGGTTGATGAAAGTAAAGCACAAGTAAAGCAACTCAAATTTGAAACAGAAAAGAGTCTGGCAAAATTAAGTGCAGTTGTTAATTACGGTTCTTTTGAAAGGTTAAGAGATGACTTAAATAACTTGCGGCTTAGTTTAGAATTGGATTCTCGTTTAAATAGTTACGATGTGTATTTAATTACACAACAGTCATCTCCATTAAAAAAAGATGTGGAGATAAATCTACAGGCAGATGTTTCCGGTACTATGACTCAATTGTTGTTGAAAAAATTTCAAGGAAATATTAAAGGTGCTTTTTTATTTGACATTGTAGGTAGTATAAATAATGTCAATAGTATAGATAAACTTAAAGGGGAAGTAAATCTTAATAAGATACAATTGAATACAAAGAATTTGTTGGCTTACATTCCGGATTCATTAATTCCTGCCTCTGTACAATATCCGGATACAATTCTTTTAAAAGGAAATTTTAAAGGTAAAAGGGATAAATTATCATCCGATTTTCAGGTGAAAAGCTCGGTTGGAAATGTTGAAGCCAAGTTTAAGCTTGACATGGATTCAATACCTCAAAAAGAATTTTATCATGCTGAAATAAATTTGGATAATTTGAATTTGGGTTACCTGTTGCAAAATGAGGATACATTACAAACACTTTCAATGATTGGTACAATGGAGGGCTCAACCAGTCAGTTTAAGAATCCGGCATTAAATATGAATCTTAATATTTTAAGCTTTGGATTGTTGAATTATACCTATAAAGACGCTTTGATTAAAGGGAACTATTCAGAAAAATACTTTAAAGGTAATGTTGAGGTTACTGATGAGAATTTAGCATTTACATTTGATGGAGAGCTGGACCTTGAAGATTCAATTCCATTTATTAATGCTAATCTAACTATGGATTATGCAAATTTAAAGGCTTTAAATATTTTGAGTGATTCTACATCTGTAAAAGGAGATATAAATGTAGCTGTTACGGGAGCAGAATGGAATCATCTAAAGGGGTATGTAAATGCGAAGCAACTGCAATATCAAGCATCGGATCAGAGATATGCATTGGATAGCTTACAATTAGATTTAAAGCAGATGACTGATTCTGCAGTTTATAATCTTAAGGTTCATCAAATATATAGTCAGGATACCTTATTGTTGAAAGATGTAGGTGTTAATGCAACTCTCGAAGGACAGAAAGCTTTTTTTGATTACGAGTTATCCGGTGCAAATCATATTAATTCAGAAACAGGAGGAAAAATTCTTCAGGGTGATGGTTTTTTTCAATTTCAAAATGATACAATGATAGTAAATACTGATTTGCAATGGTATCAAAATATTTTGAAGAAACCATTGGAAATGAATGTTGATTTATCTCAAATAAAAAATGAAGATCAAACCCTTTACAATTTTAAAGCACAGGGAGATTTAGTAAATATAAATGGATTTGGTAAGACATATTCCATACCGAATCCTAATCAAATTGAGGCCTCTGTTAAAATTGATTCGCTCGATTTTAGTTTGATAGAACCATTGACACATGAATATCTAAATAAATTTAAAGGTTATTTATCGGGTAAAATAGATGTTGTTGGAGATGCAGAACGACCAGATATAAATGGATATGTTTTACTTAAAAACACAACTATTAATCCTACAGCAGTTAATACCGATTTTAATATTAACGATGGTAAAATTAATGTAAATAATAGTCTGGTTTCTTTTGATCACTTAAAAATACAGGATGAGGATAAGAATGAGGCTTTTATTGATGGAACCATCAATTTTAGCGAACTGACAAATCCTGTTTTTGATATTAAATTAGAAGCTGATCAGTTTTTACTTTTAAATAAATCCGAGAGTTCACAAGGCAATTATTATGGTAAAGTAATAGCTGATTTGGATGTAATGGTAACCGGAAATACCTTAAATCCTAATATTGTTCTGACAACAGCATTTAATAATAAGTCAGACTTTTCATATATAGTAACTTCTTCTGAACCTAAAGCTGCCACCCAAGATGATGTAGTTTTATTTATTCAAGACACTACATCTGTTGTGCAGGAGGATACAACAGATCTTGATTTAATGGCTGTTGATATGAAAGGAATGAATGTTACAACAAATATCAGCCTTACAGATCAGTTAGATGTTACTTTAGTTACAGATCCAGCCTCAAATGAAAAACTAAATATTGTTGGGAATGGAGATTTAAGTTTGTCAATTGATCCTTCCGGAAAACAAACTCTGTCTGGTCAATATAATATTAAAAAAGGATATTATACTCTTCGGTTATATGATGTTATTAAGAGAGAATTTACTATTAAAGAAGGGAGTTCATTAACTTGGTATGGAGATGTTATGAATGCAAATGCAAATATTTCTGCAATATATAAAGTTAGAACTAATGCATTATCATTAATGAATGTAACACAGAGTGAGTTGAGTAGTAGTGAGTCATCAGCATATAATACTACTATTAATATAGAGGTGATAATGAATTTGTCTGGTAATCTACTATCTCCGGATATTGATTTTGATATAGTTTTGGCTGATAAAAATGTAAATAGCAATATAGAATCTGCAATTACTCAATTGAGTAATGACGAATCCGAATTAAATAAACAGGTTTTGTCCTTACTTGTTTTAAATCGTTTTTCCAGTAATAAGGCTTCTGCATCAACAACTGTTTCATACGAAATAGAAAATACGGCTCGCCAAAGTTTAAGTAAATTGTTATCGCAGCAATTAAATAGGTTTTCAAATCAATACTTAAAAGGGGTTGATGTTTCATTTGATATTGATTCATATAATCAGGTAGTCGAAAATCAGGTTAATACACGTACCGATCTAAGTGTAGATGTATCGCAAAACTTATTTAACGACCGATTAAAATTAACAGTTGGAGGTAATGTGGCTGTAGAGGAAAATAAACAAAATGGAGGTACATCTTCAAGTGACTTAACTGGTGATTTTGAGCTGGAATATAAAATTAGTAAAGATGGAACCTATCGTGTTAAAGCTTTTAATAAAACTGAATATGAAGATGAATTAAACGGAGATGTAACCAAAACAGGATTGTCGTTTATGTTTATTAAAGATTTTACTCGTTTTAGTGATCTATTTAAAAACCATAAAAAGAAAAAAACAGATGCTCCAAAAGAAAAATAACATATATGTCTTTTTATGGTTTTGGTTGGTTTTACTTTCCGGTTGTTCAACTACACGAAAACTAAAAGAGAATCAGTACCTGTATAAAGGTGATAAAATCGTTATTGAGAATGCCCATGAATTAGAGGTTAAGCCCAATACTGAAGAATTGGACCAATATATCATTCCTGAACCAAATCGTAAGTTTTTAAATCTAATTCCACTTAAGTTGTGGTTTTATAATTTGGCAGGAGATAGTGTGCCATCTAAAGGTTTTCGTAATTGGATGAAAAATAAATTAGGAGAACCACCTGTGATTTTTAAATCGTATTATGTTGAGACTTCTAAAAAAGAAATACGAAGCTCTTTAAACAATCAAGGTTTTTTTAATCATAGAGTAGAAGAGGAGTTGCATAAAAAGAAGAAAAAGATTAGAGTAACTTATAATGTAAATGCTGAGGATCCCTTTGTTATTGATACTTTAATCTATCCTGAAATCACAGATAGTATTACAAAGTATATAGCAGCTTCAAAAACCAAGAGCATAATTAAATCCGGGCAGGTTTATAATTTAGAAGTTTTAAAAGCCGAACGTAATCGTATCGTTTCGGTATTAAAAAATAATGGTTTTTTCTTTGTGTCTCCCAACTATGTGCTTTTTAAAGCAGATACACTAAAAACTGAAGATAAGCATATTGAATTGGTTCTTGATGTTAAATCTGCTATGCCTCAAGATGCTTTACATCAATATACAATTAACAGGGTATTTGTTTATCACGATTATATAGATAATAAAAGAGATCAATTTGATACATTACAAAAAGACAATTTGTTGCATGTGTATCAGAAAGAACCGCTTGTAAAACCTAAAGTAATATCAAAGTCGGTATTTTTTAAGTATGGAGAATTGTATAAGGAAGATGATTACCGATTAACCTTGCAGAAATTAACTAATCTTAATGTTTTTAAGTTTGTTAATATTAAGATAGAGAAGGATAATACAGATTCTGTTTCTAATGAGTTAAATGTACATATCTTTTTAAATAGTGCATTACCAAAGTCCTTAAGTGCAGAAGTAGAAGCTGTTTCTAAATCTAATGATTATGTAGGACCAGGAATCACATTAAGTTACCAGGAACGTAATTTATATCAAAGTGCAAGTTCTCTTCAATTTAATGTGTCTTCGAATTATGAAACTCAGTTGACCAAAACAAAAAAGAACATCAATTCGTTTGAGGTAGGTACTGATGCTGAGATATTATTTCCAAAGTTATTATTGCCATTTGTTTCTGAAGGTAAATTGATTAGTAAGAAATTCAGTCCGCAAACGAGTATTACAGCTGGATATAGTTATTCAGGTATGACTGATATTTTTGATTTAAACAGTCTGGATTTAAGTTTTGGATATAATTGGAGGGAAACCAAAACTAAAAATCATGAGTTGGATCTTATTTCATTGAATTATACTCATATTAAAACAAAATCAGATTGGTCTGAGTTATATAATTATATTGATGAAAGTTTACAGGAACAATTCATTTTAGGTTTAAAATATACTTTTACCTACAACGATCAAAGTCTGAAAAATAAATTGATTAATACATACTTTAGTGCTTCGTCTGAATTTGCAGGAAATACCTTATCATTGTTTCAATCTGTATTTAATGTAGGAAAACAATATGATGATCAACCATCTGAATTATTTGGAACAGCATATTCTCAGTATGCCAAGTTTTATGGTGATTTAAGGTTGTATTATCCTTTTTCGAGTAACAGTAAATTAGTGGGGCGTTTAGCTGCAGGTTTAGCCATTCCCTATGGAAATTCAGAATTCATGCCTTATAATAAACAGTTTTATACAGGAGGAGCTAGTAGCTTAAGGGCCTTCCCTTCCCGATCTGTAGGTCCGGGATCTTATTTACCACCTGATAGCTTGCAAAATACCATTGGTCTAGAACAGGCCGGAGATATAAAACTTGAAGCCAACCTTGAATATCGTTTTGGCTTAATTAGTTATTTAAAAGGGGCAATGTTTGTTGATGCGGGTAATGTATGGTTGTTACATGAAAATGAGGAGTTGGATGGAGGTGAGTTTAAATTTTCTGATTTTACAGATCAAATTGCAGTAGGATCAGGATTAGGTTTACGTTTGGATGCTTCCTTTTTTGTACTTCGTTTGGATGTAGCATTTCCTATTCGTAATCCTTATCAAATAAATGGAGATTATTGGTTGTTGGATCAAATAGATTTTGGTAGCTCACAGTGGAGGAAGGATAATTTGGTTTTTAATATTGCTTTTGGTTATCCTTTCTAACTCATATTTCCTGCTAATTTTTCACCTGTTTTTGCCCCGCTTAATGCCAGGAAGAATGCTATTCCTCCACCAATTAATACTTTAGTTAGGCTAAAGTGTAAAAAAGAGAAAGGAGTAAATAAGGTTAACAGCAGCATAACAGCAACAGAAAGAAAGGCGCCGGCTGCAGGTTCATATATCCTGATACCAGGAGAAATCAAACCAATTATAAAACCTCCGATAAAATAACTGATTAAATTAAGTAAGCCTTGTAGCATAAAATGCAGGTGAATAGACATATACTTTCCTACCACATAATGTCCAATCAGGCCTCCCAAAATAATTTCGGTAACGATAAAAATGCCGAAACTTATAAACATCCATTGTTTGGAGAAATCTTGATCTTTATTCATTGTTATTTATTTGAGTCTGCAAATATATATGTTGTTGTATAATTATGGAATTAAAAAGGTTTTGTTAACAGATTTTTTCCTCTGAAGAACAAGATATTCATTGAAAGGGTGTAGCATAAGTTTCATATAATGAGATGTATGAAAATTTGCATATTGATGGGGAAGGCTTATGGGGTAAGAGCTTTATAAATCAATATTATGTCATAAATCTAATTTCATAAAATCAATTGTGATATCATGTATTAATGTTTTATATTTGAGCTGATTTATGATTACAATATTTATTTAAACGATTATAACCAAACAATCTATTAGCCCTTAATTGTAATCATGTTTTCCCCCGTTTAAAATATTTTGAATTGTACATAAAGAGTTGTCTTTAGGTATAATAGTGTTTTGTTTCATTCATATGTGAACAGAAATAGTATTTGTATTTTAATTAATAAAAGTAAAAGTATGATTAACAAACAAATGGTATTGGCGCTGGTAATACATATTGTATTGGGATTAGTTTTTCTTTCTGATCCGAAATATAGTATTGTTGGCTATTTAGCTGGAGTAATTGTATTGCTAAATATAATGGGGATACTAATAATTAAGTCAGGTAAAACAATATTGGGAGCGAAGATATTCCTGGTGTCTTCTGCGGTTATGGTTCCAATTGGTATGATTGGAGCAATGGGGGCCAGGAAAATTATTGATGAAGAAAAAAGAAAAGAATTTTATAATAATTAATAGAACTTAAAATAAATGGAACCAATTAAGGTAGTTAGATTTAGTGAGAAATATATTAGTAAGCAATTAATATTAAGTGGAGTAATAGTTTTGATAGGTATTGTTGGGCTGTTTATAAATGCCGGTCATTTGCTGGGATTAGGTATTTTATTGTTTGTAGTTAATTTTGCTCAAAAGAAAAGAGATGCAATTAAAATATATGATGATCATATCGAGGTAAAACTAGGACCTATAGCTCCAGCCAAGTATATTAAACTCGATCAATTTACTGAAGTAGTTAAAACCGGAGAAAGAAAAGTAACATTCTGTTATAGTGAGGGAGGGAAGGACAGAAAATTAAAACTACATAATTCAGTATTTACAAAGGATGATCTTAGCTATTTAAATGAGCTAATTTCAAATAAACTAAACAAAGCTGCATAATAGATTATTTTAAGATTGATGTATATTAGGTTGAAAGCAGTTTACTCTATATTTGTTGTTCTTTGGCTTGGATTATTAGCTTCCTGTAACCAGGCAGAGAAGAATTCATATTCCTTTTATCATTGGAAATCCAAAGCAGAAAATGTCTTTTCTGATGAAGGGTTAAAAGTATCAGAAATACATAAGATTTACATGCATTATTTCGATGTTAATCAAGTAAATACTTCTGATCGTTGGGATGATGGTATTTATCCTGTTTATCCGTTGACTCAGGTAGACTCTGTTTATAAAAGTTGTGAAATTGTTCCCGTAGTATTTATTGTTAATAAGGTGCTTATTAATACAGACGTCAAAAAATTAGCTGCTAAAATTCAATCCCTGGTTGATGAAATTAGTGTACATCATTTTGGACAAAAAATTAATGAGTTGCAAATAGATTGTGATTGGAGTGCTTCTACCCGTTATAATTTTTTTGAGTTATTAAGCTTGTTAAAGCAGCACTATCAACTTAGTTGTACTATTCGTCTTCATCAGGTTAAATATAAATCAGAAACAGGATTGCCTCCGGTAGATAATGGTGTTTTAATGTTGTATAACGTAGGTGATCTTTCTGACTTTTCTTCTAATTCTATATTGACTCATAATGTAGTGGCTCAGTATATAAATGAAAATACCGATTATCCTATTCCTTTGGATGTTGCACTTCCTTTATTTTCTCAAACTGTATTAAAAAACAAATACGACGAAATAAAATTGATCAAAGGTACAAATACAAAGCTGTTCATAAACGATAAAGCACATTTTGAATCTTTAAATTCAAATCTTTACAAAGTAGTTCAAGATACTTTGTATAAGGGATTTTATTTGTCAGTAGATGATCAGATTAAAGTTGAGGAATCAAAACCAGAAGAGATTATCAATTCTTTCCGTCAAATAAAGAAGAGTAATATTAATTGGGGCGAAGTGATTTTTTATCATTTAGATTCTTCCTTTATTAATCGTTCTTCTTTTAATGAAATCATCAAACAGTTATAAATCATATTAAGTAAGCATATACTAAATGAAAAGGGTAATAATCATTCTTATTGTTTTATTAGGTTTTAAAGTAGCATCAAAGGCCTGTGGATGGGATCCATATGATAGTTACAGTTATCATTTGTTTAACCAAAGCTATATTCAGTCTAAAGGATATGATGCATTCTTTAAAGAAGAATTATATAGTAGCTGGGCTTACGAACATTCAGAACCTGTTATAAGTAAGAATGTAGAACTATGGCAGGAACTACTTCCTGGATGGACAGTGGATAATATTACTTTGGCCTTAACCAATGATACTACTGAAATTTTTGAACGACTTTGGTCTGGTAAAAAGGAGGGAGCCAATAAAGCTGTTTATGATTATATGGTATATGCACGAACATGTAGCGATCAACATCATAGTCGCAAGCAACGATCCTGGTCGTACAATGATATGGTAAATAATGAGGTAGTTGATCTAAGTGAATTGATTGCACAGGGAGTTGATGGATTTTATGTGTCAAATAATCCTCAATTAAAATTAAGATATGCTTACCAGGTAATTCGTAATTATCATTATAGCAAACGATATGAGGAGGCCGTACAATTCTTTAATAAGTTTATTAAAGATCAATTCAATAAAACAGAGATCTATTATTATGTGCAGGATCAGGTTGCAGGCTGTTATTTTTCGCTTGAAGATTATAATAAGGCTGCTTATATGTTCCTGCAGGTATTTAGCAAAAGTTATGATAGAAAAGTTTCATCCTATACCAGTTACAAGTTTTGTACAGACAGAGATGCAGAAGGTAAGCAATACTTTTCTAATGCAGATGATCAAGCTACATATCTGACCTTAAAATCCATCAGAAGCTATTCAGACCAAATGCAATATTTGCAGGAAATAGCTGAAGTTGCCCCACAGGATGAAAAACTTGAATTGATGTTCGTAAGAGATTTGTACGATATAGAAGATGATGTATTTCCTCGTAGGATAGGTATGACTACCAATAGATTACTCTGTGGTGATGAGGAAAATTTATGTTGGGATGAAATTAAGGTAATGTCGGAAATTAGTGCTAAGCAGGAAAAAGTTTCAAAACCAGAACGCAAGGATTTCTGGAGATTGTGCTCCTCTTACTTAAGCTTTTTAAAAGGGGATTTTAGTAATGCTAATCTTAAATTAAACGAAATTAAAGCTTACACAACTTATGCATTATTAGGTGATCAGTTGAAATCTGTTTACAAAGTGTTTGCGTGGGATAATATGGGTGTTGAGCAGGAGGAAGACCTTGCTATCTTGTTATCAAAAAGTAATTTGACAGAAGATAATAAGGAGCTTATAAAGGAATATATTGGTCACCTTTTGTACCATCAGGGTAAATTAGCTCAAAGTTTTCTGGTTCAGAATAGTATTCTTGAGGTGGAAAATATGGGATCTTTCGCATTACTGCAGAAATTAAAAGAGTTTATTCTTCAACCTCAAAAATCTGCGTTCGAAAAATATTTGTTTGAGCAAAACATTAAGGGGCAGACAGCTTTAATGGAACCTATTGAGTTTATAGAGTATCATTTGGGTATGTATTATTTAAATCAGGCCGATCCGCAAACAGCATTGGTACATTTTAATTCCAGTAAAAATTATTCTACAGATACAGGAATAGGGCGAGTGATTTCAGCAAAAGTATTTAGTAATAATATTGTGGAATGCTTTGATTGTGAAGATGTATTGATGGAAGATTCTGTGTATTTAGCGTCAGTGTTTTCTTTTATCAAACCTCAATTCACAAAAAAAGAAATGGCAATTACATTATTGAAACTGGATTCTTTAAGTCATGATGAAAAGACATGGAAAAGGAAATTAGCTAATTACTTATTAGGTAATTACTATTTCAATGTATCTAATACGGGTTATTACAGAGGGGTACTTCAGGATAAATCAAACTGCTGTAATTCTTATTATTTTGCCTGGTCTGATAAACAAATTGAGGAACGAAATAAAAAGATGGAAGATGGGGTTGGCTATAATTTATGTAATGTTAGTTATAGTAAAAGAACCTATTATCCATTGGCTGATAAAGCATATCAATACTATCGAAATACCATTGATTTATCAACAGATAAGGAGTTAAATGCCCGTTGTTTATATATGATGGCTAAATGTGAATTGAATAACTTGTATAATCACAAGAACGATTTTTCATATTGGGGATATGATGGAAATTTAAGGGATGAAATTATCGATTATAAACAGAGCTTTAAAGAGTTAAACGAAGGTTATCAGGATACCAAGTTTTTTGATCGTATTATAAAAGAATGTAGCTTTTTCAGATATTATTGTTCTCAATAACAATATTGTATATTTACATGCTTCAATCATGTTGTAAAGTTTTACCTGTTTTAGCAGATAATGAAAAAAATAAAAATCAAGATTGCACAGCTGGGATATGTTCCATTTCCCGTAAGTCATAGAAGAATTACTTCATGGAAATCTGATCTTTTTGAGATTAACTCTAAAGTTGAACAGTATACTTTTCAGATGGATTCAGATATTGATTTACGAGGGTATTCAGATCAGACTTTAGAAAAAGAATTGCCAGTAGAACCTAATTTTGATTTTTTATTAACCATTACCAATGTTCCATTGCAAGAAGGCTATTACGCGCGAAGGTTAAGTTATAATAGAATCGTAATTACCTTAAAAGAAGTATCTGATATTCTTCGAAAAGAAAATATAGATTTTGAAAATTATATCATCCGAAATGTTTACCGGTATTTATTTGTTTATCTCATGTATGGAAATCGCATCCCCTTAATGAGCGAAAAAACAAACTTTACACATGATGATACAAGGGGATGTATTTTTGATTTTAACAGTAATAAGTCTGAGTTAATATACTCATTAGATAAACCACATATCTGTCCTGATTGTAAAAGTAAGCTGGATGGCAAGGTTCAGGAAAAAGTACCAAAATTTATTATTGACCGAGCAGAAAAAGAAATCAGAAAAATAAAAAAAGCAGTTTATATTAAATTATTGGATTTTGTAAAGCAGAACCCTCTTATTTCTATTATAATTACTTTTTTTACTGGTATTTTTATGAGTATACTATCATCTTTTTTATATGATCTTCTAAAGTTGTATTTATTAGCTGATTAATCAGGATTTTTTATGATTCAGATTTAACAATTGTTTAGAGATTTCTACTTAATTTTTATAACTGTATTTTCTTTTCTCCGTATTACTGGCTCAATAGCGCACGATTAAGGTAAAAGAGTACTTGTAGTTAATGTATTGGTGTTACTAATGAATCATTAGTGATATGGATGCAGTGTGTACTTATATTATAAAAGAATAGAAAATTAATTAGATTTAGTGGAGATGAATGATCTGAATGTGGAATTATTAAAAACCTTGGTAACCATACCCGTAGCAGCTTTAATATTAAGACTGATTTTTAAGAAGTCAGTAATGTTTCAGTTTAGTTTTATAACTGTTTCGTTTACTATTTTTGTTGCACTTACTAAGACGCTTGAGTTAAAATTAGGAGGAGTATTAAACTATATAACTACTCCGTTAAATGTTATTGTTGGAACATTTGTTTTTATTTATATCAATAAAATGTTAAAGACTCCTTTAGAAGGAGCAATCGTTAAATTAAAGAGCTTATCTGAAGGAAATTTAGATGTTGAAATTGAAACTTCAGATAAAACACATGAATTAGGAGTTTTAACAAATTCAATTGCCAACCTGGTATCAAAATTAAGATCAATTATTGTTTCCATAACCGAAGATGCTACGTCTCTGGCTATCGCCAGTAATCAGGTAAGTATTACTGCAGAGCAATTGTCTGAGGCTGCAAGTGTTCAGGCAAGTTCATTGGAGGAGGTTTCTGTTACCATTGAGGAAATAACCTCTAATATTGAAAATAATAGTCATAATGCAGATTTAACCAAAGAGGCCTCTTTGGATGCCAAGCAGCAGATTTATGTTGTTTCTGAGATTGGAGAAAAGGCCTTTGGAGTGTCCAAACAAATTAGCGATAAGATATTGGTCATAAATGAAATTGCTGCACAAACCAATATTTTGGCTTTAAATGCATCTGTTGAGGCTGCAAGAGCTGGTAATATGGGAAAAGGTTTTACTGTAGTAGCGCAAGAAGTGAGAAAGTTGGCTGAAAGAAGTTCAATGGCTGCAACCGAAATGATTTCTATGTCTCAATCTTCACATAAAATGGTAGAAGAAACAGGTAGTTTGCTTATGAATACTGTTCCTAAAATAGAAAAGACATCAATGTTAGTAGATGAGATTACTGCTGCCAGTTTTGAGCAAAAAACAGGTGTGGAACAAATCAATAATGCTATACAGCAACTCAATAGCGTAACTCAGAAAAACTCTCAATCGAGTGATAGTCTTGCTGAAAGTGCGCATGATTTATCACAACAGGCAGATCGGTTAAATAAAAACATTGCTTTCTTTCATTATAAGCAATAATATGATAGTTCCTTAGACCTAAGGATACTATTGGAGTTATACGGAGTATCTTTAGGTCTGACAGATAATTATATATTGGTAGGGCTTGATTTTTCACCTTGAATCAAGTCTTTTCCTTCCTTAACCAACAGATAGTACGAAGATTTTAAAAAATGAATTTGCTTTTTTATTAGATCTTTCTCTTCGTCCTTCTCACTATACTTTTGGGCTATTGGTTTAAAGTCGTGCTTTTCCCTTTCGATCTATATCCTTATATTTTTGATGGTGCTGTGTTTCCACAAAAGAGGATTATTGTTGATTTTAAGCGTACAATTCTGTAATACTTATATCCGCTTTATTTTATTTCAACTCATTATTGTAATTTCATGATGCCTGAAAATATTTCATTAAAAACGAAATAGAATAATCAGTCTTGTGAAGAGAAAATATATGGTGAAATTTTATAAAACTAAATCAGCGTGAAACACAAAGTAAAAATTACAGCGGGTGTTTTGTTGTTTTTCATTGCAACAACTTTTAAAATCTACAGTCAGTCCATACAAATTGATGTTGATAAACCAACTACAAAAATACAACCTACTATGTGGGGAATATTTTTCGAGGATATCAATTTTGCAGCCGATGGTGGTTTGTATGCCGAAATGGTTAAAAACCGTTCTTTTGAATTTGATAAACCTCAAATGGGGTGGGATATTGAGAAAACTGTTCCGGATGCATTTCATTTTACAGTAATAAACCGGGGTTCTGAATTTGCTCAAAACCCAAGATATGCAAGGATTGAACTTAATGATAACAAGTCGAGTTTGTTCATGGTAAATGAAGGATTCAGAGGAATGGGGGTGAAAGAAAATAATACTTATCATTTTTCAATGTTGGCTTCATTGGTTGATCAATCGAATATTACATTGAAAATTTCTCTTCTGGATTCAACGGATGCAGTAATTGGTTCTACAACTGTAAATATTGAAGGAACAGATTGGAAGAAATATGAAAAAAGCTTTGTTTGTTCTAAAACAGATCCAAAAGCTAAGTTGAAATTGGTTTTTGAAGGAAAAGGAATGGTCAATTTTGATATGGTTTCTCTTTTCCCGGATGATACATGGAAGCACAGAAAGGGAGGATTACGTGCTGATCTGGTGCAAAAACTGGCTGACCTTAATCCTGGGTTCTTCCGTTTTCCTGGTGGTTGTATTGTAGAAGGTTATGACCTGGAAAACCGTTACCAATGGAAAAAAACAGTGGGTAATGTTGAAGACAGAACCTTGATTGTAAACAGGTGGAATACTCAGTTTTCACATCGTCCTGCACCTGATTACTATCAATCATTTGGGTTGGGTTTTTATGAGTATTTTCTATTGTCGGAGGATATCGGAGCGGAACCTCTTCCTATTTTAAATTGCGGTATGTCATGCCAGTTTAATACGGCTGAAATGGTTCCTGTAAATGAACTGGAACCTTATGTTCAGGATGCTTTGGATTTAATTGAATTTGCTAATGGGGCAACAGATACTAAATGGGGCAAATTAAGAGCTGATATGGGCCATTCGGAGCCATTTAATTTAAAATATATTGGAGTTGGAAATGAACAGTGGGGACCTCAGTATTTCGAACGATATGCTGTGTTTGAAAAGGCAATCATGGAAAAATATCCTGAAATTAATATCATTTCAACGACAGGTCCATTTCCTGATGATCCGTTTTTTAAATTTGCTCAAGATGAATTGACTAATAAATATAAAGCTCCAATAGTCGATGAACATTATTACAGAGCACCACAGTGGTTTTTTGATAATGCAACACGTTATGATAAATATGATAGAAATTCGTATAAGATCTTTGCTGGTGAGTATGCTGCACAAAGTGTAGAAGTTTGTAGTCCAGATAATACTAATAATTGGCAATGTGCCTTATCTGAAGCTGCATTTATGACTGGGTTGGAACGTAATGCAGATGTGGTTTATATGTGTTCATACGCGCCTCTCTTTGCTCATGTGAATGGATGGCAATGGCGTCCGGATTTAATTTGGTTTGATAACTTAAACTCATTTGCTACACCGAATTATTATGTACAGCAATTATATGGAAATTATGGTGGTACCGATTTGTTGTTAACAACTATAGAAGGCAAAGCAGTAACAGGACAAGAAGGATTATTCGCTTCTTCAGTTTGGGATGCCAATACCAATGAAGTTATTATTAAAGTTGTAAATAATAACAAGGAGGCTAAAAGTGCAACGTTTGCTTTAAATTCAGCTAAAAAGTTTCTGTCAAAAGGAAAAATGACTGTAATTGGAAGTTCAGATCTTGAAATTATTAATACAATTGAAAAACCTGAAAATATTATACCCGTGGATAAGGAAATTAAACTATCTGGAAAACAATTGAAATTAGATCTTAATCCTTATTCATTTTCTGTAATTAGGATTAAGCAACGTTAGTTATAAGTATATTTATTTGGATTTTGTTAAAGCCGGTTTTGTCACTGATAAATCCGGCTTTTTATTTTATTATCTAAGCTTAACATTCCTTATCTTCGTCGGAAATAATACATAAACTATATGTACACACTAAAGTATTTTCAATAATATTACCTTCTTCACCTGGAAAACATTTGGAGCAGTTAAAATTATTAATGTTCTTTTTTAATTAAGTACCTGGATAACTTTCCTTTTCTATCTTCTGTTTCCACGTAATATGGAGTAAAGCAAATTTAAACAAGTATATTTGCATTCAAATTTGAATGCAATATGAATACGGCCTTGTATTATTTCTCAGGTACCGGTAATAGTTTAAGTGTAGCTAGGGCTATTAAAACAAATATAAACGGGAGTGAGTTATTTCCGATTGTTGGGTGTTTAAAACAGAAACCGGTAGAGGTTGCAGCCCAAAGAGTTGGGATTATCTTTCCGATTCATTTTATGACAGTGCCCCGTATTGTTCGTGAGTTTTTAAATGAAGTGAAGTTTCATAATCCTGAGTACATTTTTATTGTTGTTACGGGGGCTAGCCCAAAGTTAGGAAATGTACTTTCGCAGGTTGAAAAAAGTCTGAAATCATCAAACGTGACTCTCAATGCCGGTTATTTCATTCCAATGGTAGCTGCACATTTTCCATACGTGAGTCTTTCAAAAACAAAACAACCTGATAAATTATATCAAGAGGCCAAAGAAAAAGTATTGTCTATATGTGAAAGTATTAATCAGTTAAAACATTCATTTGACAATGAATTTGCGATATTCGGTAATATTAAGCAAGTGATTTCAAAGGAACCAAAGGGTAACGAAAAGGTTTTTACAGTAGGAGAGGGCTGTATACGATGCGGATACTGTATGCAGGTTTGTCCTTTTGAAAATATAAGGCTACATGGCAAACAGGTTCAATGGCTTGATAACTGCCACTATTGTTTTGCTTGCTTGCATTTTTGCTCCCAGTCTGTTATACAGTATAAAAAATTATCAGTGGGTAAACCACGTAATCATCATCCTTCCATTTTGTTAAACGATATTGCACTACAGAGGGAGTAGTGTTTTTGAGATACACTATTAATTACATTTAGTAGATTTCACCATGAAATATAAAACAAACTGTCAATATTGTTAATGCTGTCAGTAAAAATTGACCTGTAGATAAAAAAGCGATTAAGAAAAAATCTTAACCGCTTTAACTTGGTACTCGAGGCGGGACTTGAACCCGCACGTCCTAATGGACACAAGATTTTAAGTCTTGCGTGTCTACCAATTCCACCACTCGAGCATCCTTGGAGCGAAAAACGGGGCTCGAACCCGCGACCCCGACCTTGGCAAGGTCGTGCTCTACCAACTGAGCTATTTTCGCATTCTTCAATAAAAAAGCCTCACAATTTTTGTAAGGCTAGTGGGCGATGAGGGAGTCGAACCCCCGACCCCTTGGGTGTAAACCAAGTGCTCTGAACCAACTGAGCTAATCGCCCGATATATATCAATATTCCTTTAAAGTGGGCGATGAGGGAGTCGAACCCCCGACCCCTTGGGTGTAAACCAAGTGCTCTGAACCAACTGAGCTAATCGCCCGATATATATCGGTATTCCATTAAAGTGGGCGGTGAGGGAGTCGAACCCCCGACCCCTTGGGTGTAAACCAAGTGCTCTGAACCAACTGAGCTAACCGCCCGATAAACTTATTTATCATGAAAACTAAACTTCTAACCTTTGTTAGTGTTCTTCTGTTTTCAAAAGCGATGCAAATGTAGAGGTCTTTTTTGTATTTGCAAAATATTTTTGAAAAATTATACGATGTCTGCAACGACAAAAGTGCTTCCTCCAATGAATATCAGATCGTTAGGAGATGCATTTTTTTTTGATTTTTTTAATGCATATTGTAGGTCTGGATATTCATTTCCCGATAAACCATATTTTTCAGCTTCAATTTTTAGCTCTCTAGCATCAAGTCCTCTTGGAATATTAGGTTTTACAAAATAGTATTGGGCATTTTTTGGCAAAAGTTTTAGTACTGCACTAATATCTTTATCGTTAACCATTCCCCAAATAATGTGGAGTTTTTTGTGTGCAGTGTTTTTTAATTGCTCAACAATATCTTTAACTCCATCTTCATTATGCCCTGTATCACAAATAATAGCCGGATTAGCACCTAAAATTTGCCATCGTCCCATTAATCCTGTATTATCAACTACATTATTTAACCCCGTATATATATCATTTTGTGATATTGTAAATCCAATGGTCTTTAAAATATCAATTGTTTTAAGAACTGTTTTTACATTCTTTTTCTGATAAATTCCTAATAAATCAAGTTGAAGATCATTAAACGTTAAAGTGTTATTTTGATATACCTGAAATATTTGTCTATTATCAATACTGCGCATTGAAACAGGTATGTCGTATTCTTCAGATGCAAAATATATGGGGGCATTATGTTCAAAAGCGGTTGTTTCAAATACAGGTTTTGTAGTGTCATTATGTTCACCTATAATTATAGGTGTATTGAGTTTAATAATTCCTGCTTTTTCCTTGGCTATTAATTCCAAAGAGTCACCTAATAAAGCAGTATGGTCTAATCCAATGTTAGTAATTACTGAACATTCAGGTTGTATAATGTTAGTAGAGTCTAATCTGCCACCTAAACCAACTTCAATAACTGCAACGTCTACTTTTCTTTTTGCAAAAAAGTCAAAGGCCATGGCTACTGTCATCTCAAAAAATGAAGGTTGAATTTCTTCAATTATATTTTTGTTTTCAGAAACAAAGTTAATTACGTCGTTTTCCGTAATGCAAGCACCATTTATTTTAATTCTTTCTCTAAAGTCCTTTAAATGTGGAGAAGTGTAGAGCCCTACATTCAATCCTGTTGTTTGTAATACAGATGCCAAACAATGTGAAACTGAGCCTTTCCCGTTTGTGCCGGCAACATGTATAGTTTTGTATTTTTTATGAGGATGATTAAAGTGTTGGTCAAGTTTTAATGTATTATCCAGGTTTGCTTTATATGCAGCTTTACCTGTTCGTTGATACATTGGAAGTTGGGAGAACATAAAGTCCAAAACCTCTTGATATGTCATATAAACTATGCTTTAATTTTTATCATAATATTAAGTCAAACACTAAGTTTTTTAGGTAAAATTAAATATCTTTAGATATGTCGAACTAAAAAAACCTCAGAGTATGGCTAAAAAACGTAAGATCTTTATATTAGATACAAACGTGATTTTACACGATCACAAATGTATATACAACTTCGAAAATAACGATGTGATTTTACCAATTGTTGTACTCGAAGAATTAGATAAGTTCAAAAAAGGTAATGATCAAATCAATTATCAGGCACGTGAGTTTGTTCGAGATTTGAATAAAATATCAGGAGAACAATTATTTAAAGAGGGAGTTTCACTGGGATCAAAACAGGGTAAGTTGTTCGTAGCAACAGGAAAACCTTTTACTCAAACAATGCAGGATTCGTTTTTTGAAAAATCACCTGATCATAGAATTTTAGCAATAGCTCTTTTTATAAAAGAAGAATTTAAAACTCGTGTAGTTACTCTTGTTACAAAAGATATAAATCTACGTATGAAGGCAAAATCTTTAGGCCTTAATAGCGAAGATTATGAAACTGATAAAGTAAAAGATATTGATGTTCTTGAAAAAGGGGTTCGTATATATGAAGAGTTTGATGCTCAGGTTATTGAATCTTTATATGAGTCTGAAGGTATTGCTAAGGCTGATTTCCCCATAAAAGATATGCCTGCTAATCAATATTTTGTATTAAGGAATAGTAATAAAAGTGTGTTGGCACATTATGATCCTTTTAAAGAAATGATTGTACGCGTTGAAAAGCAAGCATGCTTTGGAATAGAGCCTCGTAATGCAGAACAAACTTTTTCTTTAGATGCATTAATAAATCCGGATATCAAGTTGGTTTCTTTAACAGGAAAAGCAGGTACCGGTAAAACCTTGCTGGCTTTGGCAGCGGCACTTCAACAGAATAAAAATTTCAAACAAATTTTATTAGCCCGACCTATTGTGCCTTTATCAAATCGAGACCTAGGTTTTCTTCCTGGTGATGTTAATGATAAAATAGGTCCGTATATGCAACCTTTATTTGATAATTTAACTGTAATAAAAGGTAGTCATGGTGCTAAAAGCCGCGAAAATATTTTGATTGAAGAGATGCAGAGAGATGGGATGCTTATTATTACACCATTGGCTTATATCAGAGGACGTAGTTTGTCAGATGTTTATTTTATTGTGGATGAAGCACAAAACTTAACTCCTCATGAAGTTAAAACAATTATAACCAGGGCCGGTGATGGAACCAAAATTATTTTCACAGGTGATATCGAGCAAATTGATTCTCCTTATTTGGATAAAACGTCAAACGGATTAGCATACCTTACAGACAAAATGAAAGGTCAGGATATTTTTGCTCATGTTAATTTGGTTAAAGGAGAAAGAAGTTATCTTGCTGAATTAGCAAGTGACTTATTGTAGTTAGTACAATATTTGAACTGATGAAACAAAAATTTTAGATGCTTTTTACATTGGAAGTTGTAATGATTTTTGAAAATTAAATATTGAAAGCTGAAGGTACGTAACTAATAATTAAAATAATAATAAATAGAGGGTTGAAATATGGCATTTCAACCCTTTTCTTTTTTAAGTTTACCCCTTATAGTTATTAGAACTTCTTGATGAACATAGAAAGTGCCATGAAACAAGGCTTTATAGAAACAAGGTAAAGTATCGTTTAACGCAACGAACTGTCTTGTTTTGAAGAGATTTCAATATGTAATAGATTTTATAATGCATATTGTGGGTTAAACACTTTTAGCTATCTTTGAGCGCTTTTTGCACGACAAACAAACAAGATAGATTACCCCGACATTTAATTTAAAATTTTTAGAGGAGAGATGATAGATAAGTCATTGTTTTTGGAGAAGAAGGTAGCATTTCATACACTGGGGTGTAAATTAAATTTTAGTGAAACATCGACAATTGCAAGAGCCTTAATGAATGAAGGTTTTATTAAAGTGAAGTACGAAGAATTTGCAGATGTTTATGTAATTAATACTTGTTCTGTAACAGAGGTAGCTGATAAAAAATGTCGTCAGGCTATTAAAAAAGCGATTAAGCAAAATCCAAATGCCTTTGTTGTAGTTACAGGCTGTTTTGCTCAATTAAAACCACAAACTATTTCTGAAATGCCAGGTGTGGATTTGGTATTGGGATCAAATGAAAAGTTTCAATTGGTTGATTATTTGGGAGACTTACAGAAAAAAGCTTCTGGAGAAATTCACGCAGGTAAAATATCTACAAATAAGGAGTTTTTCCCATCGTACTCAATGGGAGATAGAACCAGAACTTTCTTGAAGATTCAGGATGGATGTGACTATTTTTGTTCTTATTGTACAATACCTTTAGCCAGAGGAAGAAGTAGGAATGCAGATATAAAAACAACTGTAAATCTGGCTCAAAAAGCTGTAGCAGAAGGAGCTCATGAAATTATTTTAACCGGTGTAAATATCGGAGACTTTGGTAAAAGCACCAATGAAACTTTTTTTGATTTGCTTAAGGAATTAGAAAAAGTTGAAGGAGTACACAGATATAGAATATCAAGTATTGAACCTAATCTTTTAACTAATGAAATTATCGATTTTGTTTCAAAGTCTGATAAGATAATGCCACATTTTCATATTCCATTACAATCAGGTTCAAATAAACTTTTGGCATTGATGAAACGAAAGTATACTCGTGAACTATTTGCTGACCGAGTAAAGACGATTAAATCTTTAATACCAAATGCATTTATAGGAGTTGATGTTATAGTTGGTGTGAGAGGTGAAACGGAAGAGCATTTTAATGATGCAATGAATTTTATTAAGGATTTGGATATTTCACAACTGCATGTATTTACTTATTCCGAAAGACCAAATACAAAAGCTCTTACAATAGAACATGTTGTGCCAATAGAGATAAGGAAAATTCGTAGTCAGATATTGCATCAGGTTTCTGATATGAAAACCAGGTACTTTTATTCTAAATTTAAAGCAACAGAAGGAACCGTTCTTTTTGAAGGAAGTAACAATAATGGCTTTATGAATGGTTATACTGAAAATTATTTAAAAGTAAAGGTTCCCTTTCAAGAAAACTTAAAAAATCAAATTCACAGAGTAAAGCTAAATGTTTTTATTCCTGAAGATTTTATATTTGAAGCAAGTATAATAGATTAGTAAAAAATATATAATATGGATCTTTCAAACCTTTGTCAATCAGTAGTAGAATTAGCTAAAAATACAGGAAAATATATTATAGAAGAATCTTCTAAGTCTAAGCGTATAGAAGCAAAAGGAAAAAACGACTTTGTTACTCATATAGATAAAGGAAGTGAGGAGCGCTTGGTTAAAAGATTGTCTGAATTACTTCCTGAGGCTGGTTTTGTTGCAGAGGAAGGTACATCAACAAAAGTTGGAGAAGAGTATAATTGGATTGTAGATCCAATTGATGGAACAACTAATTTTATTCATGGATTATTTCCTTTTGCGATTAGTATTGCTCTTGAATATAAAAAAGAAATTATTTTGGGAGTTGTTTATGAGTTAGGACTTGACGAATGTTTTTATAGTTGGAAAGGTGCATCCGCTTTTGTAAACGGACAAGAAATTTCTGTTTCAGAGGCTCCAACTATTGGAGATAGTCTAATTGCAACAGGATTCCCGTATTCCAATTTTAGCAAGATGGATGGTTTTATGGAAAGTATGGATTTCTTTATGAAAAACTCTCATGGACTTCGTCGTTTGGGTTCTGCTGCTACAGATTTAGCCTATGTGGCATGTGGTCGATTTGATGGATTTTATGAATATGATTTAAAACCATATGATGTTGCAGCAGGAGCATTTCTTGTTCAGCAAGCGGGAGGACAGAATTGTGATTTAAAAGGAGGTGATGATTATATCTATGGGAGAGGAATTATATCTGGGAACTCATTAATGTTTGATGAGTTTAAAGGTGTAGTAACAAAATTAATGGGAGAATAAATGAATAATTTTTTTGTACATATTGGTTTGTTTTTTGTTAAACAAATTGGATTTCTACCGTTTTGGTTATTATACGGAATTTCAGATGTATTTTATTTAATCATCAGACTTATTGGTTATAGAAAGAAATTAGTTTATAAAAATCTTCACAATGCATTTCCTGAAAAATCAGAAAAAGAAATACGAACAATAGCAAATAAATTCTATCGTAATTTAAGTGATGTTTTTTTTGAGACATTTAAGCTCTATCGAATGAGCGAAAAGCAAGTACATAAGAGGGTCTCTGTAAAAAACGGAGAATTGCTGGATAAGTATTATGATGAAGGAAAAGACGTATATGCAATTATGGCTCATTATGGAAACTGGGAATGGGTTCAATGTATACATTTATTTGTAAAACATCATGGTACGGCAATTTATCATCCTCTAAAAAGTAAACCGTATGATGATTTTATGCTTAAGTTGAGGTCCAAATGGGGATCATATATCTTTCCTATGAAATCTTCATTTAGGGATGTAATGAAGATGAAAAAGGATGGAACCAGGTTTGTAATTGCTGTTATTGCAGATCAGTCACCAAAGAAAAAGATGATTCAATTTCAAACAATGTTTCTCAATCAAATGACTCCGGTTCATCTGGGAGCTGAGAAAATGGCTGCAAAAACAAATGATCCTGTTGTTTTTATAAGTTTAGATAAAATTAAAAGGGGGCATTACTGTATCGTTGTTGAACCATTAGTTGAAAATCCAAAAGATTGTAAGGAATATGAAATTACAGAGGCACATGTTAAGCATTTAGAAAAAATAATTCAGGAAAAACCCGAATATTGGCTTTGGACTCACAATAGATGGAAACACTCTGATCCTAATTTTAAAGCTGAATAATGACGAAAGTTGCGGTTGTAATATTAAACTGGAATGGAGAAAAGTTATTGAAAGAGTTTCTTCCTTCTGTAGTAGAGAATTCAAAATATCCTGAAGTGGAAGTTGTTGTTGCAGATAATGCGTCAACAGACCAATCTTTAGAAATTTTAAAATCGGACTTTCCAACAGTAAAAGTAATTGTATTAGATCGGAATTATGGGTTTACAGGTGGCTATAACCGAGCACTAAAGCAATTAGATGCTGAGTATGTTGTTTTATTAAATTCTGATGTTGCTCCTGCTGAAAACTGGATACAACCTTTAATTAAGGAGATGGATGAAAATCCTCAGGTTGCAGTTTGCGTCCCTAAAATTAAAAGTTATCGAAATCCTGACTTATTTGAATATGCAGGAGCTGCAGGAGGGTATATCGATAGGTATGGCTTTGTTTTTTGTAAAGGGAGAATATTTAATGAGATAGAAAAAGATCTCGGACAATATGATCAATCTGCAGATGTGTTTTGGGCGAGTGGAGCTGCAATGATGATAAGAAAAAATCTTTACTATGAATTAGGTGGTCTGGATGAAGATTTTTTTGCTCACATGGAGGAGATAGATTTATGCTGGCGTTTAAAAAACAGAGGTTGGAAAATACGTTATGTGGGAAATAGTGAGGTCTTCCATCTGGGTGGTGCTACACTTGATTATAATGATCCAAGAAAAGTGTTTTTAAATTTTAGAAATAATTTGTTTTTATTATTAAAGAACCTTCCTCATCGCAAGTTTTTTGTAAAGCTTTTACAACGGATGGTGTTGGATGGAGTGGCAGGATTGAAATTTATTTTATCGGGTGAATTTAAAAATTTTTATTCTGTTTTGTTAGCTCATTGTGATTTCTATTCTAAATTTCGTTTAATGTATAAAAAACGAAAGGAAAACCTTAGACTTTCAATAGATTGGGATCATAAAGAGATTTATCCACATTCTATTGTTGCCCAATTTTTCATACATAAAAAATTAAAATTTTCTGATCTTTCGGAAATGCACAGAGTGGATTAGAAAAGTAATTTGAATTCTAGTGTGTTGATTTTCTGGTTGCTATAAAAGTTCTTTAATTTTTTCTAATTGATTACTTCTGGACCCTTTAATCATTATGAATGATTTTTTGATTGGAGAATTTTCTATGTGTTTGTATAAACTCTCTACATCACTAAAGTAAGCAAATGAAGTATCTGAAATAAGATCTTTATAGTTTTTACCAACAAGGAAGATCTTCAAATTCTTATTTTTTAAAAAGTCAACTACCTTTTTATGCTCCAATAAGCTGGCTGAACCCAATTCTTTCATTTCTCCAAGTATAAGAACTTTGTTATTTCCCTGCATTGAAACAAAGTTTTTTAATGAAGCTTCCATGCTTGTAGGATTTGCATTATAAGCATCAAATAATACCTTGTTATTTGGAGTTATCTCGAGTTGCGATCTGTTGTTAGTAGGTTTGTAGCTTTTTATTGCATTTAGAATATTACTTTTTGAAACTTTAAAATATAAACCAATAGTCATGGCTGCCAACACATTTTCAGCATTGTATTTACCAACTAAATTAGTTTTAACTTCAGTTTCACTACAATTGATACCACAAGAAAAACTTAAGAAATCACTTTCATATAATTCGCATAAAACAACTTTATTAAAGCTTTCTCTTCCATATGAGACTATTTTTGCACCAGATTGAATCATCTCTTTTAGGTGCTTATTGTCAGAATTAATAAATAATACTCCATTTTTAGATTCAATATGTCTGTATAATTCTGATTTAGTCTGCTTAACTCCTTCAAAAGAGCCAAAGCCTTCTAGATGAGCTTTACCTACATTTGTGATGATTCCGTAATCAGGATCAGCTATATTACAAAGGAATTCTATTTCTTTTTGATGATTAGCTCCCATTTCAATAATTCCTATTTCGGTATTTTGGTCCATAGAAAGTAATGTTAGGGGAACTCCAATGTGATTGTTTAAATTTCCTTGAGTTGCAAACACCTTAAACGATGTTTCAAGAACAGCTTTAATAAGTTCTTTTGTTGTTGTTTTGCCATTTGTACCTGTAATTCCAACTATTGGGATATTTAATTGATTTCTGTGGTAATTGGCAAGGTTTTGTAGTGTTTTTAGAACATCATCAACTAATATGATATTATCATTGACTTTAAACTCCTCTTCATCTACAATCGCATATTGAGCACCTTGATTTAATGCTTGCTCTGCAAATTTGTTACCATTGAAATTAGCACCTTTTAAAGCAAAAAATATACTGTCCTGTTTAATTGAACGAGTGTCGGTACATACTCCTGTTGATTTCAGAAATAAGTTATATATGTCTACAATGTTTATCATCAAAAGAAATGCGTTAAGTTTTTTATAATTTGTTGATTGTGTACGATGTTTAACTGAAAAATACTTAAAGTATTTTCTATTAAATCTAGAAACAAAAATAAAAAAAAGGCTAACTTATTAAGTTAGCCTTTCTGAAAATATTTATTGATTCGCTATTTTTTATTTGTAACCGGACTTCCTACTCTGGTCATTGCACATCTAAATCCTAAATCGTCTCTAGCTTCACGCTCATCTAAGTATCTGCGTGTACCTGGACTTAACCAGTAAGCTCTATCTCTCCATGAACCACCTTTGTATACTCTGGTTCTATCAGAAACAAGTGAACCCATTTTACCTGTATGTGCACCATACATATCTTTAGTCTCCTGCTCGTTGTCTAACCACTCATTTGCTGCATTGATATTTGACTGAGCATCTCCATCACCAAAGTTAATGTTATCAGAAGTTCTATAATTTTTTCTATCTAAGATGTCTTTATCGGTTTCATCACGGTATCTGATTCTACCTAAACTATCTTTTTCTACAACATAACCTTCTTCGTCAAGAACTTTTGTTTTAAATACGTTACCACGGAATGGACTGAATTCGTCAACCTCGTCAAATGATAAAGGACGATATACATCAGCTACCCACTCATTAACATTACCAGCCATACAATATAAACCATAATCGTTTGGATAATATGAGTGAACATCAACAGTAATATCTCCACCATCATTAAGATCTCCTGCCATACCCATGTAGTCACCTCGGCTTCTTACGAAGTTAGCCATCATTCTACCACGTTCTTTTGGATCAGCATTTCTGGTAATATGTCCATCCCAAGGATAGATTCTTCTGTTAGTTAATCTTTCTTCTTGAGAGTTACCAATTAAACCAAGAGCTGCATATTCCCATTCAGCCTCGGTTGGGAGGCGATAGCGTGGTAATAATATACCATCTTCCCAACGAACACGACGACTATCTTTATTTGGATCTAAGTCAGGCATTGGTCTTTTTCCAGCAATACCATCATATTGACCTAATAAATAAGCTTCTGTATTAAAATTGTTTTCTCCTTGTTGATTAACATCCATATCAAGAATTCCCATATCAATAAGAATCTTTTCATTTACCCTGTCTGTACGCCATTGACAAAAGTCAGATGCTTGTAACCAGTTTACTCCAACAACAGGGTATTCGCTATATGCAGTATGACGTAAATAATTTTCAACCATTGGCTCGTTATAAGCTAAAGGTCTACGCCAAACTAATGTATCAGGAAGAGCTTTTTTGTATACTTCAGGGTAATCAAGAAAAACTCTGTTAATCCAATATAAATATTCACGGTAGTCAACATTTCGAACTTCTGTTTCATCCATATAGAATGAAGGAACTGTTACTCTACGAGGAGTGTTGTTCCAATCATAAAGTACATCTTGTTCTACTCTACCCATTATAAATGTACCACCTTCAATAAAACGTAAACCTGGACCAGTGTTTTGTTCATATCCGGCATAATATTCGAATCCTCCGTTATCTGGGGTGTTGTATTCCCAGCCTGTTGAAGAGGAAACATTACCTGAACCACCTTTGCTACAAGAAGTAATAGTAACCAAGCTTAATGCAAGTACAGTGTAAAAAAATCTAGTTTTAAGCTTCATAGCGAATTATAATCTTAAAGTTTTCTTTTTTTAAGGTTTAATTATGCATTAAAAATAAATGCATCTTGAGCCTTATACTGCAAAAATAGAAAAAGGTTATAATCAAAAAATTATTCTTTAAAGTTTTTTTATGTTTTTATTTTAAAATAACCTATTATTAAATGTTTCTACCTTTACAATAATGTGTATTTATAAACGTTTTAAAACTGAATTTCGTATTTGATATTTATTTTTTTGTGTTTTTTTATTTTATGTTTGAAATATTAAAACAAGATTTGTTTAAATACGTTTAACTTATGTGTGAGGTAAAATAACTAATGGCGATGAGTATATTTAGGTTATGGGTGTGGGGATGTTTTTTCCTTTTGTCTTTTAATATTTTCAGTCAGGAAACTTTAACATTCCATCGTGCAATTGAATGGAATGATCCTATCAGGTTTATGGAAGGAGAAGATGAAAAGATAAACTTAAATTTTATAGGTATGGATGGATTGGATGAAGAAACTAATCTGCCTACATATTTCGAGAGCTTTATTCTACCTGATAATATCGATATAAATTCAATTAATATATCGATTGAAAATAAAGAATTTGTATGGCCATTGCCAGAAGAGTACAAAGAATTTAATAATTATTTGTTTTCAGAAGATATTACTTATAATGTAAATCTTACTCATTCTGGAAATCAATATTATATAGATTTAACCTTAGTTCCCTTAATTAAAGAAAGTCAGGCCACTTGCTTTCAAAAATTAATTTCATACAATATTATTGTTGATTATCAATTGGAGCAAATTAAAAGTTTGAAATCTACAGATGATGTAAATGGATATGTTGATAACTCAGTATTGAATACAGGAACTTGGAAAAAAATTAGAGTGGACGACACAGGCATTTATAAAATTACTTATGCCAAACTTAAGGAATGGGGTATTTCAAACCCTGCAAACGTTGGGATTTATGGAAATGGAGGTGCACTGTTGCCAAGAAAGAATAGCGATTACAGAGAAGATGATTTAGTTGAAAATGCTATTTTGCATTATGGAGATGCAGTATATTTTTATGCACAAGGTCCAGTAGTATGGGAATATAACTATTCAAGAAAGATGTATTTGCATGAAAAGCATCCGTATAGTGATTATTCCTATTATTTTATAACAGAAAAACAAGATGCATCAAAGAGTATTGAAAATACAGATTTACAACCTGTAGAATATGATACAGAGATAAATCAGTTTGTTGATTACAATTATCACGAAGAAAATAATTTAAATTTAATTAGTTCAGGCAATAAGTGGTTAGGTGAAAAGTTTGAATATTATAGTAATCCTTCACAGGATTTTTCATTTTCTTTTCCAAATATCGACCTTAGTCGAGAAGGAAACATATATGTAGCTCTTGCCAGCAGATCTACATCCTCAGCAACGTTTAAAGTATCTTGCGAAGGTACTGATGTAGGAAGTAGAACGATATCCAGTATTACATCCGGAGATAATTTAGGGTATTTTGTACGTGAAGGAATTATTAATACATCAATTACTCCTGTAGATGATGATATAGATATAACTATTGATTATAATAATGCTACATCTTCTATTGGTTATCTTGATTATATTTCAATAAATGCATATAGGAATTTAGAGTTTGATGAAGATGAATTGTTATTTAGATATGTAAATCCAAATCAACTTGAAGAAAATTTAAAATTTAATATTCAAACTACGCTAAATTCGCTTGTTCTTTGGGATGTCACAAATCCATTAATTCCATTAAATGTAAATACTTCATTAAGCGGTAATGATTTATCATTTAATTATACAACATCTAATGCAAAAGAGTTTGTAGCATTTGATACTTCTGGTTCATTCCCAGCTCCTGAATTAGTAGGTGACGTAGATAATCAAAATTTACATGGCTTGGAGAATGTTGATTTTGTTATTGTTTGTTATCCTGAATTTGAGGATGAAGCAATTCGATTGGGAGAAATCCATAAAGAATATAATGGATTAACCTATTGTGTAGCTACAACAGATCAGGTTTATAATGAATTTTCATCCGGAAAGCCAGATGTAACTGCCATTAGAAGTTTTGTGAAAATGTTCTATGATAGAGCCGGTTCAGATGAAGACTTAAAACCAAAAAATTTATTGCTTTTTGGAGATGGATCTTTTGATAACAGACCTGGTTCTGAATATTGTAAGGTAATTACTTTTCAATCTGATAATTCAATACATCAAACAAATTCATATGTTTCAGATGATTATTTCGGATTGTTGGATGATGATGAAGGTAGTGGAATTACCACAGAAAAAATAGACATTGGTATTGGCCGTTTCCCTGTTAATACATTAGAAGAGGCAGAAAATGCAGTCGACAAAACCTATAGATATTTATATGAACAATCCATGGATTCATGGAAAAGTCAGATAACTTTTGTAGGTGATGATGGAGATAGTAATATTCATATGGAAGATGCTAACAAATTAGCGGAAAAAGTTAATCTTTTATATCCAAAATTTGATATTAATAAGATTTATTTTGATGCTTATGAGAAAATACAAACATCTACAAATGCAACATATCCTGATGTAGTAGATAAGATAGAAGAAATAGTTAATGAAGGAACTTTAATATTTAATTATACCGGACATGGTAGTCCGGATGTTTTATCAAGTGAGAGAGTAGTAACCACTGATAAAATTAAAACATGGCAAAATTATAATAAGTTACCCATATTTGTAACTGCAACTTGTGAATTTAGTAGATATGATGATCATGAAACAAGTTCTGCAGGTGAGCAAGTATTCACTCACGATTTGGGAGGAGGAATTGCTCTTTATTCAACAACCCGTATAGTGTACTCAAGTTTAAATTATATTGTTAATAATAGCTTTTATGATAATATTTTTGAGCTAAATGAAGAGGGAGAGCCTTTAACTCTAGGTGAAATTATGAAGTTAACAAAGCATAATTCAGGAAGTAGTGTGAATAAGTTAAATTTCTCCTTACTGGGAGATCCGGCAATTCAACCTCTTTATCCAAGATATAATGTGAATACGTTGACTTTAAATAATGTTTCTGTAGAAAATGAGATTGATAGTTTAAAGGCATTGAGTCATAATGTTATTCAGGGGGAAATATCTGATGCCTTAGGTAATGTGCAAACAGACTTCAATGGAGAAATTTATATATCCATCTTTGATAAACGTACCCTAATGTCAACTCTAGACAATACAGATCAAGGTGTTTTTCAATATGAGGATTATACAACAAAGGTTTTTAGTGGGAAATCAGAAGTAGTAAATGGCGAATTTGAATGTGAATTTATTGTGCCTAAGGATATTCGTTATAATTTAGATAACGGAAAGATTAGTTACTATGCGTTTTCTGACGATAACAAAGAGGCCTTTGGAGCATTTGATGATGTTCTTGTAGGTGGTTTCTCTGAAGAAATAGAAGAGGATAATGAAGGGCCTGAGATTGAAGTTTTAGTTAATAATGAAGATGTAAAAAGTGTGGGTCCAACTCCGGTTTTATACATTGATTTATATGATGAAAGTGGTATAAATACAACCGGAAATGGAATAGGACATGACATTACTTGTGTACTTGATGAAGATAATAGTAATCCTATAATTTTAAACTCATATTTTGATCCGGAACTTAATAGTTACAAAAAAGGTTCTATTACATATCAGTTAGATCAATTGGAAAGTGGAGAGCATAAGGTTACGATTAAAGCTTGGGATATTTATAATAATTCATCATCTGTAAGTGCAAGTTTTAAGGTAGATGAAGAAAAGGCGATTGTTATAGATCAATCAACAGTTTATCCTAATCCTGTGACAAAAGGAAATGTTACATATTTTTATTTCGAACACGATGAGCCAAATTCAATATTAAATCTCACAATAAATATATATACCCAAAATGGTCAATTAATTTCACAGCAAGAAGAATCTGTTGTATCTTTAAATAATACAATTTCACCTATAGAATGGACTGCGGATGTAAATGCTGGATTGTATATTTATGAAATTATTATAAACTCAGAAACAGGAAGAAATGGTAAGGTTACAGGAAAAATTATTGTAACACCATAATAAAAATCCCTTTTTTGAGTTTACCTTTGTAGTTAATTAAATCCGAAAGAAAACAAATAGACAGATGTATAGATTATTTTTTAAGTTGATAGTTATTTTTGCTATCGCAATGACAGTTACGGTTGATTTATATTCACAAAATGTAGTTGATCAGAGTGTTATAATGCCGACAGCAACGCCGTTTTTAAATATTACTCCTGAATCAAGAGGAGGTGCGATGGGAGATGCGGGAGTTGCAACAAGTCCAGATATTAATTCTCAACACTGGAACTCTGCAAAATATGCATTTCTTGATCAGGATATGGGAGCTTCATTATCATATACACCATGGTTAAGAAATCTAGTAAATGATATTAATTTACTTTATCTTACATTTTTTAAGAGGATAGATAAAGAACAAACTGTAAGTGCATCGTTACGTTATTTTTCATTAGGTAATATCACCTTTACTGATGAATCAGGAAATGCACTCTCTACTGGTAAGCCAAATGAATTTGCTATTGATGCAGCATATTCGAGAAAACTTTCTGATTACATTTCAGGTTCTGTTGCTTTTAGATATATACGCTCAGATATTACAAATGGTAGTGGAACACAGGGTGTCCCAGGAAATGCTTTTTCAGCAGATTTAAATTTCTATTATCGTGAGAATGTAAAATGGGGAGGTAGAAGAGGAGATATTGCAGCCGGATTAAACATTACAAATATTGGTTCAAAAATATCTTATGATGATGGTAATACACAAGATTTTTTACCTGCCAGATTAAGAATTGGAGGTGCTTATAATACAGAAGTGGATAGATATAATAAAATTGGATTTACAATAGATGTTTATCGTCAGATGGTAGCTAAGTTAGCTGAGGATGAAAATAATGAAGATATTTCTGTTCCATCATCATTTTTTAAATCTTTTGGTGATTTTGCGGTAGAGGATTTGATGATTTCTGTAGGTGCAGAATATATTTATTCTGATCAGTTTGCATTAAGGGCAGGTTATTATCATGAAGATGAAACCTTAGGTAATGGTAAATTTGCTACAGCTGGTGCTGGAATTAAATTTAATATGCTAACAATTGATGCTTCTTATATTATTACAATGGCATCAAATAATCCATTAGCAAATACAATCCGTTTTACTCTTAGTCTTAACTTTGATGAACTAAATGGACGTAGAAGAAGATAGAAGGTGTTTAATATCTTATATATTTGTAAACCTGAACTTTTATTTAGTTCAGGTTTTTTTATACGTATTATTTATGTTTAAAATGATCAGGATAAGACAATATGCAATACATAATAATAATTAAAGGAATTTACGCCTTAAGTTATTAAGTCCTGATTCTAGATACAGAAAAATGTAAACTAAGTTATAACTATATGAAATTAAGAGTAGGATTTGGTTATGATGTTCATCGTTTAGGTGTAAATGAAGAATTGTGGATTGGGGGAATTCATATTCCCTTTGAAAAAGGGTCAATAGGGCATTCAGATGGAGATGTACTAATTCATGCAATTTGTGACGCTCTTTTAGGAGCTGCCAATATGAGAGATATTGGATTTCATTTTCCTGATACATCAAATGATTTTAAAGGGATTGATAGTAAGATCTTGTTAAAAAGAACAGTTGAAATAATAGCGACTAAAGGATATTCTATTAATAATATAGATTCAACTATATGTCTTGAAAAACCTAAGTTAAAGGATTTAATTCCCGAAATGCAAAAAATACTTGCAGAGGTTATTGGTATTGATGTTGATGATATTGCAATTAAAGCAACCACAACAGAAAAACTTGGGTTTGTAGGTACCCAAGATGGAATTGCAGCCTATGCAACAATATTAATTCAAAGATAGATATCTAAAAATATAGATATGTGTTTGTGTTTGAAAAATGTTATATTTGCAAGCTAAAAATTAATTAAACCCTTTAGATATGGTTGCAAAGAAAACCCTTGTAATTGGAGCAAGTGAAAATCCTGAGAGATATTCAAATAAAGCAATTAAAAAATTAGCGGCAAATAATCACCCAATTGTTGCAGTAGGAAATAAAAATGGAATTGTTGATGATATTCCAATTGTAACTGAAGTTTTAGAAATTGCAGATGTCGATACGATTACTTTATATATTGGATCAAAACATCAAGCCAAATATTTTGATATAATTGAGGCCTTAAAGCCTAAAAGAATTATCTTTAATCCAGGTACTGAAAATAAAGAGCTTGAATTAATTGCTGAAAAAAATAATATAGAAGTGGTTCATGGTTGCACATTAGTGATGTTAAGCACAGGTCAGTATTAAAATCATGCAAACTATTTTAAACTATAAAGAATTTGAAGAAGAAGTAAGAAATAATGATGCTATTATTTTTTACTTCTCTCACGAGAATTGTTCTGTATGTAAAGTAATGTTACCAAAGATAGAGCAGCTTATTGAGTCTTTTTATCCAAAGATTAAATTGGCATATTCAAATACAATTAACTCACCGGAAATTGCTGCTCAAAATCGAATTTTTGCTGTCCCAACTGTATTAATTTATTTTACAGGTAAGTTATATTTTCAGTTTAGTAGGAATTTTTCAATGGATGAAATAAAAGAAGCCATAGAAAGACCATATTCGATGATTTTTTAGATGGAATAGATATAATTATATATTGTAAAATGTAAGGAATATTTATTGTTCGCTTACATCAATAGTAAACATGAATACAGATCCTTTTCCTGGTTTTGAATCGACAGATATGTTCCCTCCAAGCATGTTTACCAGGTTTTTTGTTATTGTTAGACCTAATCCTGTGCCTAATATCGATTTATTTGCATCGCTAATTACTCGAGTAAAACGGTTAAAAATGAGTTTATGATGCTTTTTTTCAATTCCAACACCGGTGTCACTAATTTCAAAAAGAAATTTATTTCCCTTGTTGTAATATGATAAACTTATTTCACCTTCAAAAGAAAATTTAATTGCATTACTTATTAAATTTAAAAGAATCTGTTTCAGTCTTAGTTGATCTGTATAGATGAAAGTGTTGTAACTTTCTTCTTCGTTATGAATAGTAAGTTTTATATGTTCTTTTTTACTTTGCTTAAGTAAATTGTATGATAAGATTCTTATTTCAGACAGAATTTTACCAAGATTATATTTGTTTTTATTAATGATGAGTTGGTTAGCTTCAATCTTTGAGAAATCAAGCAAATCATTTATTAGGTTCAATAAGGATAATGAATTTGAATGAATAAGAGTTGTGTAATTTATAATTTCTTCAGAACTACAACTACCATCTGCTAAAATTTCACTAAAGCCAACTATAGCATTCATCGGGGTTCTGATTTCGTGACTCATGTTTGCCAGAAAGGCTGATTTTAATCTATCAGATTCTTGTGCTTTATCCTTTGCTTCTCTTAGTTTAATTTCAATGTTATGTCTTTCATTAATTTCTTCAATTAATTTTTCATTGATGATAGTAAGTTCTTGTGTTCGTTGTTCAACTTTAGCTTCAAGATTTTGATTAAAATATTCTATTTTCTTTATGTAATTTAGGTTATCTATCTTGTCTAAGATAAGCCTTATTGCTTGTTGTATGACTAATATATGTTCATGGATTTTATGTTCTGTACTATTATTAAAAAATAAAAAAATGCCATTTTTTATCCATTGACTTTCAAAAGGTATGATAAGAATTTCGGTGTCATCAGTAATCTTAATAGGAAAGTTATAAACACATTTACAATTGCAATCTTTTATTTTTTGATTATAAATATGGTGCTTTGTCAATTCTTCTTCTATGTTTTTATTTATAATTATTGTAGATGTTTTCTCTCTACTATAATTGCCAATATAATAATCTGTTATAAGTCTGTATCCATCAATTGATTTGGCATAACAACTGCATAGAGGAAGACTTTTTAATACAGATATTTTTTCTAATAATTCTTCTATTAAGGTTTCTTCGTTATTAATTGAAGTAATAGTATCGCTCAATAAGGATAACAGTAAAATTTCCTCAGCCCGATTTGCAAGATTATTATTTTCTTCTTCCAATTGAGCAATGTATTCACGCATTTGTTGGTCCTCATTAATATGATTTTTTTTATTTTTCATTTAACTGAATAAAGTTCGAAATCTCCTCGATAATGACTCGTGGTTCATCTTCCTGAGCAAAATGACCTGCTGTAGGTATAATTTTATGGTCACACTTTTTTAAATTATTTATTAATTCTTGCGTAATAGCAGAACTTAGATAAACATCGGCAGCACCCCTGATAATTAAAAATGGTACATCAATAGTGTGTAATTTGTCTGAAATTTGTACCAGATCATTATTATTTAAACAATGTGCAAAATGTAGAAATGCTTTTCTTCCATCTTTTGATTGAATACCTTTTTTAAATAAATTCAATAACTCTTCGTCAACTAATTTACTATGATAAATTCCTCTTTTAACAATTAATTTTAATGACCAGGAATCTAAAGTTGCTGCAGCGAGCTGTCTGATAATCGGAGTTCTCATTGATATAATCGGTTGTACCGGCCAAAACTTGTATGCTACCGTATTAATTAAGGTGGTAGAGATTATTTTCAGTGGTTGTGATGTACTCATTATTTGAGCAATACCTCCTCCAACATCATGACTAACGATATGGAATCTGTCAAGATGAAGTTTATCCATAAGCTGAAATAAAAAACGAGCATGATTGGTAAGGCTAAAAGAGATGTCAGTTCTTAAGTCTGATTTGCCACATCCTAATAGGTCGACTACAATAACTTTATAGTTATCCCAAAAACCAGGTATGATTTTCCTCCAAATAAAAGAATAGGTTGATATGCCATGAATAAATAGTATGGGTATACCATGACCAGCTTCATAATACACTAATTTATGGTCCTCAAGAGATACATTTTTTTCTTTAAGACTTTTCATAAACATTCATTTAAAGTCTGAATGATGTTGTTCTTATTAAATATAAGAAAAAAATAAAAGCCTTTTAAGTAAATGTATGTAAGTATTTTATGTCTTTATAAAAAAGCTAATTTGAATATATTAATCAAAAGTTTGATTTGAATTAGATGAAATGCGAATCATTTCTTCATATTCTTCTGCAGATAGATCGTTAAAATAGTAGTGAGAAGGGTTTACTTTTTTATTTTTAACATGAACTTCATAATGAAGGTGAGGAGCAGTAGATGTTCCGGAATTACCAACATAACCAATTATATCACCTCGCTTTACTTTTTGACCACGTTTTACATTAAAACCGTCCATATGAGCATATAAAGTTTTAAAACCAAAACCGTGATCTATTTCAACTCTGTTTCCATAACCCGTTTTGTCTCTGGTGAGTTTACTAACAGTACCATCTCCGGTAGCATAAATATCAGTTCCTGTAGGTGCAGAAAAATCCATTCCGGAATGAAAACGTCGGGTTTTGTATATGGGATGGATTCTATATCCCCAGCCACTGGCAGTCCTCTTTAAATCTTTGTTTGAAATGGGCATAATAGCTGGCGTACACTTTAAAAGATCTTCATTTCTTTTGGCCAGTTCAATAATTTCATCAAACGATTTAGACTGAACATAAGCTTGCTTTACTATAACATCTAATTTCTTAGCTGTAGAAATCACCAACTCAGAATTATCTAAATCCTCAAGTGGCTCGTAACGGTTTACGCCTCCAAAACCTGCCTTTCTAATAGAGTAAGGAATAGAATCAGCCTGGAATATTACACGATAGATATTCTCATCGCGAAGTTGAATATCATCTAATACTTTTGTCGTCTCATCAAGGCGCTTACTTAAAATTTCAAATTGTGTAGTTAGGCGTGCGTTTTCACGTATTAACCTCTTTTCTTTTGGGCTATCAATAAAGTATGTGTAAGCGAAAAAATATATAAGTCCAAGTAGAGCTCCAAAGAAAAAATGGAAAAAAACTCTGGATAAATAATACTTAAAACCTGTCTCTATTTTGTCATAACTTAGTGTATCAGGATTATATCTAAACTTAACTTTTGACATGTTTGAAATAAGTTTTAATTCTTTTTAGATGTATTTTTACGAGTTAAAGGATGCAAAATTAGTTAAATAATCTACCTTTGCAACTTCCAAAGTTAGTGTATATTCGCAAAATAAAAACGATAATATTTAATAAATATGAATGCTTCTGAGATAAGAAAAAGCTTTTGTGAGTTTTTTGAATCAAAACAGCACCAAATAGTTTCGTCTGCCCCTATGGTGGTGAAAAACGATCCAACCCTTATGTTTACAAATGCTGGTATGAACCAGTTTAAAGATATTTTCCTAGGAAATAGTAAGCCTTTTGCATCAAGAGTGGCCAACTCTCAAAAATGTTTACGTGTTTCAGGTAAACATAATGACCTGGAAGAGGTAGGGCATGATACTTATCACCACACAATGTTTGAAATGTTGGGAAACTGGTCATTTGGTGATTATTTTAAAAAGGAAGCTATTAGTTGGGCTTGGGAATATCTTACCGATGTACTTAAGTTGGATAAATCCAGATTATATGCAACAGTTTTTGAGGGCGACAAAGAAATGGAGCTTGAAAAAGATATGGAAGCGTTTAATTTTTGGAAAGAGTTTCTTCCTGAGGACAGAATTATTAATGGAAACAGAAAAGATAATTTCTGGGAAATGGGAGATATGGGACCTTGTGGACCATGTTCTGAAATTCACGTTGATTTAAGATCTGAAGAAGAGATTGCAAAAGTTGGTGGAGCGGAATTGGTTAATAAAGATCATCCTGAAGTAATTGAAGTCTGGAATCTTGTATTTATTCAATATAATCGCAAAGCTAATGGTGATTTAGAGGCTCTTCCTCATAAACATGTTGATACCGGGATGGGTTTTGAGCGTTTGTGTATGGCTTTACAAGGTAAAAAGTCAAACTATGATACAGATGTTTTTACTCCTATCATTAGTGAAATTGGTAAGGTAACAGGAACTAAATATGGAGAGTCAAAGGAAAAGGATATTGCAATGCGTGTAATTGCAGATCATGTTCGTACCATTGCCTTTTCAATTACCGATGGACAATTACCTTCAAATAATAAAGCAGGTTATGTTATTCGAAGAATTCTTCGTAGAGCAGTAAGATATGGTTATACATTTTTGGAGCAACGTCAGTCATTTATGTACAAATTGTTGCCTGCTTTAATTGCCTCAATGGGTGACCATTATCCTGAGCTAAATGATCAGAAAGATTTGATTACAAACGTGATCAAAGAAGAGGAAGAATCTTTCCTAAGAACATTGGCAACAGGTATAACTATGCTTGATAAAATCATTAAAACAACTAAAGAAGGAAATTATAAAGTTGTTGAAGGTAAAGTTGCTTTTGAATTATATGATACATATGGATTTCCATTAGACTTGACAGAGCTAATTTTAAAGGAAAACGATTTAGTTGTTAATCGTAAGGAATTTGAAAAGGAAATGGAAGCACAGAAGGAAAGAGCCAGAAGTGCTACTGCCATTGAAACAGAGGACTGGGTTACACTTGTTGAGGATGACGTTGAAGAATTCATCGGTTATGATTATTTAGAAAGTGAAATCACAATTACTAAATACCGTAAAATAACTTCAAAAAACAAAACTCTTTATCAATTGGTATTTAATATTACTCCATTCTATGCAGAAAGTGGAGGTCAGGTTGGAGATACCGGTTATATCGATAATGGCTTTGAAAAAATAGAGATTGTTGATACAAAGAAGGAAAACAACCTTATCGTACATATATCTAAAAAACTTCCTTCAAATATGAAGTGTGAGTTTAAAGCTTTTGTAAATAATAACAGACGTCAAAATACAGCTAATAATCACACGGGAACTCACTTGTTACATCAAGCTTTAAGAGAAGTCTTAGGTACGCATGTTGAGCAAAAAGGGTCGTTAGTTCATCCTGATTATTTGCGTTTTGACTTTGCTCATTTCCAAAAGATGACTCGTGAAGAAATTGAAGCAGTAGAGAAAATTGTAAACAAACGCATCAGAGCTAATTTTGCATTAGAGGAAATGAGAGAAATTCCGGTTGCTAAAGCTCAGGATATGGGAGCAATGATGTTGTTCGGAGAGAAGTATGGAGACCTGGTTAGAGCTATTAAATTTGGGGACTCAATAGAGTTATGTGGAGGAACGCATGTTAAGCATACTGGCGAAATAGGTTTCTTTAAAATCATTAGTGAGTCATCAATTTCTGCAGGTGTTAGAAGGATAGAAGCCGTTACAGGTGAAAAGGCAGAGGAAATGATTATGGCAGAGCATAATCTGATTTTAGGGATTCAGGATATGTTTAAAGCATCTGGAGATCTTCAAAAGAATATTGAATCCTTGATGACAGATAATAGCAAGTTGGGTAAGGAACTTGATTCAATGAAACAAAACTTTATTAATATTGAAAAGCGTGATATAATTGATAGTGCAGTAGATATTAATGGAGTTAAAGTAATTGCTGTTAATGTAAATCCTATGCTTGGAGATAAGCTTAAAGATTTAGCTTTTCAAATAAAGAGTGAAATGGATGATTTTGTTGCTGTTCTTGGAGCTAATGTAAATGGAAAACCTCAATTAAGTGTAATTACATCTGATGAAATTGCTAAATCGGGTAAAGTTAATGCTGTAGAGGTAATCAGAGATTGTGCAAAAGAAATCAAAGGAGGAGGCGGAGGTCAACCTTTCTTTGCAACTGCTGGAGGAAAAAATGTTCAAGGACTTGAAACTGCAATTCACAGAGCAAAAGCTTTTGTTGAAGAGAAATTAGTATAAAAGATACTGGATAATATTATAAAGCCTGTAGGAAAGTATTTCTTACAGGCTTTTTGTTTTTAATTAATACTGTTATTGCTAGTAATTAGTAATGAAATTAACATTTTATGTTTCAATAAATGAGATTTTTATTAAAGATTATTTTCTTTAATGGAAAACTTCTCTACTTTTGTGTAAAGAGGTAAAATATAAACTATTTTGACTCGTTTTATAATTAGGAAAGTACTAGCAACAAAATATGTCGTCAGAAAATAAGAAAAAGGAAGGAGTTGTTCCGGAACCGTCACTTCGAAGAATGCCTTGTTATTTAGCATACTTAAAATTAGCTAAAAGAAGGAATCAGGAATATGTTTCTTCAACTCATATTGCAAGAGATATGGGTGTTGATCCAACACAGGTTACCAAAGATTTATCGTACACCAGTATTGTAGGTAAAACACGTGTGGGCTATGAAGTGAATGCGTTAATTGATGTTTTGGAAGATTTTCTTGGTTTTAGAAAACTGGATAAAGCATATTTGTTTGGCGCTGGTAGTTTAGGAAATGCATTACTGCACGACCATGGTTTAGACCAGTATGGATTACGAATTGTTGCTGCGTTTGATATTGATCCCAAAGTTGTAGGAAGGACGATTGAAGGTGTTCCAATTTTTCATGTTTCTGAGTTTGAAAAAATGAAGGATAAAAACGTGGAAGTAGGAATATTAACTGTTCCTGCTGAATTTGCTCAGAATGTTGCTCAGCAAATGGCCGAAGGAGGAATAAAAGGTATATGGAATTTTACTCCAATCAGAATTAGGTTAGGAGATAAAGTTGTAGTTCAGGATACTTCCCTGTATGCTCATTTAGCAGTGATGTTTAATAGAATGAAAAATATTAAAAAGTAAGTGTAAATTTAGTTTCTTTTTCGGGTTCAGAGTAGGCATTTATGGTACCACCGTGTAATCTCAAAATTTGTTTTGATAGACTAAGGCCAATTCCTGAACCTTGAGGTTTTGTTGTAAAGAAAGGAATAAATATACGTTCTAGAACATTAGGTAATATACCTGGTCCGTTGTCCACTACTTGAATAATTGTTTTACCTCTACTGTTAAGATTAGATAATAACTTGATCTCTGCGTTTTGACGACCTTCAACAGCATGTATTGCGTTCTTGATTAAATTAATAATTACTTGTTCTATAAGTTGTTCGTCAGCAGATAGTTCTAGTGTTTGAGGTTCTGTCTTTACCACGCAAGAAATGCTCTTTGCTTTCAACTCTTCTTCAAAAAGATGTTTAATATTTTCAAATAAGTGGCTAATTTTAAATATGGTAAAGTTAGGATTAGGTATTTTTGTGAGATTTCGATAAGTATTTACAAAATGTAAAAGTCCATCAGTTCTTTTATGTATCGTTTTCAAAGCTGTTTCAACTTCCTCAAGAGATTCGATTTCCTCTTCGCTTACTCCACTTTCTTTTAAGGTGTTATTTAAATCCTGGATTAGTAATGTTACAGTTGATGAAAGAGAAGAAATTGGTGTAATGGAGTTCATGATTTCATGAGTTAAAACTCTAATAAGTTTTTGCCACGATTCCATTTCTTTTTCTTCAAGTTCCTGTTGAATATTTTTAATTGAAACAAGAGTGATTTTTCTGTTATGTATGGTAAATTCTGTTGCGTATATTATTAGTTGCAGTAAGTTATCTTTCTCCTGAACTTTTATTAATGTGTTTTCTCCATGACCTATTGAGAATAGCTTTTCTACCATTTCAGGACTAAAACTTCTTAAGGATTCAATATTTGTTAAATTTCGTACCTGAAAAAGTTTTTTAGTCGCGTTGTTAATCAATTCAACTTTTCCATTTTTTTCAAACGCAATCAATGCAATCCCAATATGTTGAATTACCGTTTGCAGATAGTAATAGTTTTCTTCTTTTTCCGCTCTTACTACCTGAAAATCGTTAATTACTTCATTAAAAGAGTTCTTTAGTTTTTCAAAAGAAGAACCTTCTCCTTCAACCTGAAATGTTCTTGTGAAGTCAGAGTATCTAATGGACTCCAAAAAGTTATTCAAAACTCTGTTTGTTCTGTCTATATAATGAAAAAAAGCAAAAATTTGAATACCAATGGCACCTCCAACAAGGAAAAGTGTCATTGTTAAATTAGTGTTGTAGAACAAATAAAAAAATAGGAATATAGTTCCAATGAGTAATATTGTTCTAATGATAAAGTTGACTCTAAAGTTTTTATAGGCCATATTTCTCCATTCTTCTATATAATGATGTTCTTGTTAATCCAAGATCTGCAGATGCTTTAGATATATTACCTCTGTTCATTCTTAATACTTTTTCAATAATTGTTTTTTCAACTTCTTCAAGATTATAAGTTTCCAGTTCAAAACCATCAGAAGTAGATCTTTGAGGTGAAAGCTGAAGGTCATCGTGTGAAAGAGTTGGTGTATCTCCTAAAATAACAGCTCTCTCAAGAACATGTTGAAATTCTCTTACATTTCCCGGCCAGTGATAGTGAGATAGTTTATTTAAAGCACTTTTAGAAAGTTTGGATGGCTTTTTATATTTTTTAGAGAAGATATTTAAGAAATGTTCCGCTAAAATTGGAATGTCTTCAGGCCGTTCTCTCAATGGAGGTAATTCAATTTCAACAGTATTTAGACGATATAGTAAATCCATCCTGAAATCGTCTTTTTCTGCCATATCTCTTAGAGGCATGTTGGTAGCACTGATTAATCTTATGTCAATCGGTTTAGGTTTGTTTGCACCCACTCGAGTTACTTCTCTTCGCTCAAGAACAGTTAATAATTTTGCTTGGAAAGGGAGCGATAAATTTCCAATTTCATCTAAAAATATGGTTCCTTTGTTAGCCAATTCAAACCTTCCCGGACGATCTGCTTTTGCATCTGTAAAAGCTCCTTTTACATGGCCGAATAATTCACTTTCAAAAAGGGTTTCGCTTAAAGCTCCCAAGTCAACGCTTACAAAACCTTCATCTTTTCTTAGCGAATTTCGGTGTAATGCTCTTGCTACTAATTCTTTTCCGGTTCCGTTTTCTCCTAGTATTAAAACATTAGCATCTGTTTTTGCCACTTTGCTAATTGTATTAAAAACTTGTCGCATGCCTGGAGAGACTCCAATAAAGTCAGAAAATGGTTGGTCAAGAATGGAGTTTATTTCATGTTGCTTTTCTTTTAACTCGTGAACTTCATTTCGTGATTTTCTTAATTTTATAGCAGATGAAATTGTTGCCAGAATTTTCTCGTTTTGCCAGGGTTTTAATATGAAATCCGTAGCTCCTGCTTTAATGGCCTTAACAGATTTTTCCACATCCCCATATGCAGTTATAAATAAAACTACTGCTGATGGATCAATATCGAGAATTTGTTGTAGATATTGAAATCCTTCTTGTCCGCTGATGGCATCTTTTGAGAAATTCATATCTAAAAGAATGACATCAAAACTATCATCTTTTAATATTGCTGGTATTTTAGAGGGATTAGTTTCTGTTTTTATGAATTCAACATGAGGTTTTAGTAGTAATTTTAATGCAAACAGAATATCCTCATTGTCGTCAATAGCTAATATTCTACCATTTTTATTCTCCATAGAAAAAGAGTTTTATTTTATAAATATAATTGTTTTCATCTTAAAATGTTCTATATCGAACACTTTAAGATGTCTCAGCTTATTTCAAAAAAAGTGCCTAATGTGTAATGTTCTTGAAAATAAGCGCTTAAGGAGGCTGGCATAATAAATGAAATGGTTTAGTGGAAATAACAGATGTATTATTAAGCATGTAATGATGAATAGGTTGACTTAAGGTGTTGTATATTAAAGATGTACGCTTTTAAGTTGCAGTTGGTTGTTTGAAGAAAACAGGTAAACTTAGATAGAAAATTCATTTTCCAGTTGTTCGAAAACGAACATAAACTGTTTCAAAATCGTACATTTGTTGAATAATAGGGGAGTTTAGATTAAATAATTAGGAGAATGTTGCAGGCAATTGACATATCAAAAGAATATAGGTCAGGTGAAGTGGTGCAAAAAGCATTAAATAATATTAACCTTTTTATCGAGAAGGGAGATTATGTTGTGTTTTATGGACCTTCAGGAAGTGGAAAAACAAGTTTGGTAAATATTTTTGGACTGTTAGAATATCCTTCTTCCGGAGATTTAATTCTGGATGGGCAGTCTGTTGTGTCAATGAATGAAAGACAAAGACTTGAATATAGGAAGGATAAAATTGGGTTTGTTTTTAGTAATTCTCGCTTAATTGAGGAACTAACTGTTTATGAGAATATAGAACTCCCTCTTGTTTATCAAAAAATAAAAAAAGCAGAAAGAAAGCAAAGAGTGTTAAAGGTTTTGGGTGAATTAAATTTAACGCATAGAAAGAAATATTTCTCAAAAGATTTAACAATGGTTGAAAGGCAAAAAGTTGCTATAGCCAGGGCCATTGTAACAAATCCTATGGTGATTATTGCTGATGAACCTACAGGTAAATTAAGTTCAACGGAAGGAAACGAGATATTAAGTTTATTGAATGAGCTCAATGAAACAGGAATGACAGTTTTATTGTTTACACATTCGAGTACTGTTGCTACAAAAGGACAAAAAATAGTACAGTTGTTTGATGGGCATCTTGTTAGGGAAAATATTTTAAAGTAGTTTGATGAGGATTTTTAGAGACATACAAATAGCAATTCGCTCTCTTTTTCGTTTTCGTTCTGATGCGATAATAAATGTTGTAGGTCTTTCCGTTGGAATTACAATTAGTATCATTGTTTTGCTCTACGTGAGAACAGAGTTGAATTATGACACACACTTCTCAAATTATAAAAATACATATAGAGTTATTACTGAAGGGGTGATTGGAGATAATTATTTTAAAAGTGCAGTTACTCCAGGACCTCTATCTGATTACTTAGTAAATGAATTTAGTGAAATTACTAATTCTGTAAAGATAATTAGGGGAAGTAATAAGTTGGTGACATATGAGGATAAGAAATATAATGAAGGAAATTTTTATTATGCAGATACGGCATTTTTTAAAGTTTTTGATGTTGGGATTATTGAGAAAGCTAAGTCTGATTTGCTTTCATCACCTGAAGATTTAGTAATAAGTAAGAAGATTGCGAATAAGTATTTTGGAAAAGAGGATCCATTAGGTAAAGAAATAAAACTTGACAACGGACTTATTTTTAATGTCAGTGGTATATGTGAAGATTTCCCAATAAACTCTCATTTACACTGTGATTTTATTGCATCTTATAATTCAATAGAAAAACTGTATAAAGGAAAAAGTAAAGAAAAATTTGAAGAATTAATGACTAATTGGTTACAGTTGGATCAATATACTTATATAGTTGCAAAGGATACTTCTGGTTTGACCGATAAAATTGCAGAAAAGTTAGATTTAATAATTCAAAACCATATAATAGAAATACAAAATAATAGTGGAACTTCAATATCAGATGGTATTAAGTCTATCAGATTTAAACTTCAGGCTGTAAAAGATATTCATCTCAACTCAAATTTGGAAAATGAGTTAGAACAAAACTCGAAATATATTTACGTAGTTCTGTTTTTATCAGTAGCAGTATTTATGTTAGTAATCACGTCTATAAATTTTGTGAATCTTACAACAGCAAGAGCTACCAAAAGAGTTATGGAAATTGGAGTGCGTAAAATTGCAGGAGTAGAGAAAAAAGATTTGTTTGTTCAGTTTATTATTGAGGCGATTACTTATAGTTTTATTGCTTTATTTATTGGTTTGGTATTAGCCGAATTATTATTGCCAGGATTTAATTTGTTGTTTAATATCAATTTGCATCTTAGCATGTTAGAGGGGCGTATGGAGTTGTTATATGTTACAGGATTGACGTTAATGATTGGGTTAATTTCAGGGATTTATCCAGCATTTTCATTTTCTCGTTATACTGAAGTTGATATCTTTAAAAAGGGAGTAGCACTGGGCAAAAAGAGTATGCTAATTCGAGGATTCTTAGCGGCTGGTCAAATCTTAGTAGCTACTTTTCTACTCATACTTGCTATAGGTATGTATTGGAATATAAAATTTCTTGAAAATTTGAATTTAGGATATAACAGTAAAAATGTTGTTGTAATTGAGAGGGGGCATGCTTTAGGTAAGGATTTAAAAGAGGTGAAAAAGGGATTGTTAGCAATACCTGGGGTTATTGAGGTTTCAGCCAGTAAATTTATGATTGGCAAAGTAACTCCTCTTACCTCATTTAAGTATTTAAGCAAGAGTGGAGAAAAACTTGTTTTATTACCATATAATTATGTGGATAAAGATTTTTTGAAATTATTACAAGTTAATTTTATTGCAGGAGATGTATGGAATGAAATTGACGAAAAAATGTCTCATGATATTGTAATTACTTCTTCAGCTAAGTCGGTTTTAAATTTTAATAAACCTTTAGGAAGAAAAATTAATTATGCTTCTTCTACAAAATGGGATTATGGTTTTTCAATAGCTGGAGTTTCAAAAGATTTTCATTTTGAACCTGTTCAATATCCTATCCGTCCTCTTATTTTAATGGAGTTACCAAAAGGAAGTCCTTACGAAAATTTATTAATTAGAATATCAGACAAAATACCCTATGATAAAACTATAGATAAGATTTCTGATTATTGGGAGTCGAATACTGAAAATGAGCCTTTTGAGTATGAGTTATTAGATGATTTGTTGTATAACAATTTAAAAGAAGAACATACTGTTTTAAGGATAATATTTTTATTTTCTATTTTATCAATTTTTGTAGCTTGGCTTGGAATAAGAGCCTTTACAACTTATGTGGGTGAATTAAAAATGGGTGATTTTCAGATAAAAAAAATATTGGGAGCTTCTCATATTAATATTTTCAATGAATTATTTATTGAAGTAGGACAGTTTATTATGACTGGTATTATTGTAGCTCTACCGTTATCTTACCTTATTCTCCAGTTTTGGTTAAACGGATTTGCATATTATAGTAGGATGCCAATTTTATTGATCGTTGCAATAGGTTTTGTAGTGTTTGGTCTCTCTTTTTTATTTATTTTAACTCATTATACAAGAACAATTAAAGCTATTCCAGAAGATAGTGAATTGGATTTTTAAACCGTGGTTCATTATGAGTCTGATTTTAAAATAAATATACAGATATGTTTTGTTGATGTTGTTAAATGCATCATAATACGCTAATGTCTTAGTTTTGAACATAAAATGTGATTTTTCAATTGGATGTAAAACTTCACTGGTTATTCTAAAAAAAAACAATATATTTGCGCAATTCAAGAAAATCAAATTTAATTGACAAATATAAAATCATAAGTACAGATGCAAAACAAAGGAGCGATCAGAGTTTTTGCCATCCTACTAGCTTTAGTAAGTTTATATCAATTGATATTTACTTATCAAACCAGACAGGAAGAAAATAAGGCAAAAGAAATAGCAAATGGAGATCCGCAAGTTGAAATAAATTATTTGGATTCGGTTGCAAACGAGCCGATTTATAATTTTTTCGGAAGAAAGTACACGTACAAAGAGTGTAAAGAGAAGGAAATCAACTTTGGTCTTGACCTTAAAGGAGGTATGAACCTTATTCTTGAGGTTAAAGTTGCTGATATTTTAAAAGCTTTATCTAATTATAACACGGATAATACCTTTAATGAAGCTTTACAAATCGCAGAGCAAAAAGAGAAATCTTCATCAGAAGATTTTATTACTTTATTTTACAAAGCTTTTACTGAGTTAGATTCAGAGGCACGTTTAGCTGCTATTTTTAATACTGTTGAGTTAAAAGGTAAAATTGATTATAACACTTCGAATGAGGAAGTTTTAAAAGTAATTAGAACAGAATCTCAAAGTGCGATTGATAATGCGTTTAATATTTTACGTACTCGTATCGACCGTTTCGGTGTTACTCAACCTAATATTCAAAAGTTAGAAAAGGCAGGACGCGTTCTTGTTGAGCTTCCTGGTATTAAAGATCCTCAAAGGGTTCGTAAATTACTTCAGGGAACTGCTAGTCTTGAATTTTGGGAAACATATGAATTATCAGAATTGGTAAGTAACTTAATTGCGGCTAACAATAAGGTAGTTGAAATTGAAAAGGCTAAAGAAGCATTAACAAAAACAGAGGAGACTTCAGCTGAAGAAGCTGCAACAGAATCTGTTGAACCAAAAGATGAAGCGGAAGGTCTTTTAAGCGCTATTGAGTCAGATAGTACAAAAGTAGATTCGTTATCTCAACAATCGCAAAAATCTTTATTTTCAGTTTTACAACCTTCACAACGTCAAAAAGGTCCTTTAGTAGGTTATGCTTTAGCAAAAGATACATCGAAAGTAAATGCTTATTTACAGATGGATCATGTAAAGGCACTATTCCCAAAGAATGTTAAGTTCATGTGGGGGGTTAAACCTCTTCCTCAAAGAGAACTGGAAGATGGGACAATGAGTAAAGATGAAATCTACGAGTTGGTTGCTATTAAAGTAACTACTCATGATGGTAGAGCTCCTCTTGAAGGTGATGTAATCACTAATGCTAGCAAATCTGTTACTAGTAAGGGTGGTTATGAGGTTAGTATGAGAATGAATGCTGAAGGTGCTAACGTTTGGGCTCGTTTAACAAAAGCAAATATTGGTAAAAGTATTGCTGTTGTATTAGACGGATATGTATATAGTTATCCAACTGTTCAAAATGAAATTAGTGGTGGTAGCAGTTCTATTACAGGAGACTTTGATGTAAAAGAAGCAGAAGATTTGGCAAATATTCTTAAGTCAGGTAAACTTCCTGCTCCTGCAAGAATTGTTGAAGATACAGTTGTTGGTCCATCTCTTGGACAAGAAGCAGTAAATTCTGGGTTGTCATCTTTTGCATGGGCTTTCCTTGTTGTGCTTGTTTACATGATTTTCTATTATGGATTTAAAGCTGGTGCTGTATCTGATATAGCATTATTAGCTAACATGTTCTTTATACTTGGAGTATTAGCTTCATTTGGAGCTGTTTTAACACTTCCTGGTATTGCCGGTATTGTATTAACTATTGGTATGTCGGTTGATGCAAACGTACTTATATATGAACGTATCAGAGAAGAGTTATCATCAGGAAAAGGTGTTAAGTTGGCTGTTACTGATGGTTATAAAAATGCATTTTCTGCGATTATTGACTCTAACGTAACAACATTCCTTACTGGTTTAATCCTATTTGTGTTTGGTACAGGTCCAATCAAAGGTTTTGCAACAACATTAATGATTGGTATTGCAACATCATTCTTCTCAGCAATTTTTATTACAAGATTGATTTTTGAAAGAATGTTGAATAAAAATTCAGATATCAAATTTGGTACTGCCTTAACTTTAGGTTTTTTGAAAAATACTAAAGTGAAGTTTTTAGAGAAGAGAAATTTATTCTATATCATCTCTGGTGTTGTTATCTTATTTGGCATTGGGTCTTTAGCTACTCAAGGTTTAAAATCAGGTATTGACTTTTCAGGGGGTAGAACTTACGTAGTACGTTTTCAAGAAGACGTTTCTGCAACAGACATTCAGAAGTCTTTAGCTGATGAATTTGAAGGAGCTCATGTGGAAGTGAAAACTTTTGGGGGTGATAACCAGGTTAGAGTTGCAACAAACTATATGGTTGATGAAGCTGGAGAAAATGTTGATAACGCAATTGAGCAAAAACTATATAATGGATTAAAATCATATATGGGAGCAAATGTTAGCTTTGATGATTTTGTGAATGATTATAGAATGAGTTCTCAAAAAGTTGGACCTACAATTGCAACTGATATTAAAACAAAAGCTTATTACTCAATAGCATTTTCATTACTAGTAATATTCTTGTATATCTTAATTCGTTTCCGTAATTGGGAATATGGTTTAGGCGCATTGTTAGCATTGGTGCATGACGTATTGGTTGTGTTAGGTGTGTTCTCTTTATTATATAAAGTGGTTCCATTTAGTCTTGAAATAGACCAGGCCTTTATTGCTGCGATCTTAACTGTAATTGGATATTCAATAAATGATACCGTGGTTGTTTTTGACCGTATCAGAGAGTATTTAGGTTTACACCCTAAAAGAGATAGAAACAATGTTGTAGATTCTGCATTGAACTCAACTATTAGTCGTACGGTAAATACATCATTAACTACATTTGTAGTGTTACTTGTTATCTTCTTATTTGGAGGAGAAACTATTCAAGGTTTTGTATTTGCATTGTTAATAGGTGTTGTAGTTGGTACATACTCATCATTATTTATTGCAACCCCAATTGCATTTTCAGTAATTGATGGAAGAGCAAAAAGAAAAGCTAAGAAATAATTATTTATTATAAAATAATTTTCACACCCTTTAAACCATTGTGTTTAAAGGGTGTTTTGTTTTTGTTATATTTGAATAATTATTAATAATCTGAGCTCTTTGATTTTAATAGAACTCAGGTTAAAAGGTTGTTTAATATTTGTAACCTTGCAGATGCTTGGATAAAAGAAGGTTTTAGTAGTGATTATTTTTAGGCACTTTGTGAATCAAACTTATGTCTTTGATCTAACAATCCGTTGAATTAAGTAATTGTTGATTTATGTATTTTTTATTTTTAGGTCTTGGGGGTTCGGAAATTATAATAGTTTTTCTTGCCGTTTTACTGCTGTTTGGCGCTGATAAAATTCCCGATTTTGCTCGTATGCTAGGTAAAGGTTTGCGTGAGTTTCAAAAAGCTACTGACGAAATTAAAAGAGAGTTGAAAGATGAAACGGATGAATTCAAAAGAGATTTAGAAGAAAGTAAAAAGGATATTGAATCTCATGTTAAAGAAATAAAACAAACAATGAAAGACGAGGATTCAATAAATCCTTATGTGGATAATGAAGAATTAAAATCAGATAATAAGAAGAAATCTGGCATGGATTCAAAAAAGGATATTGAAAAGGAAAAATAATTTTTAGAATACTGACCTGAATAAGATATAATTTTTATGGGATTTGTAATGTTAATAGCAGGTTTTGTCCTGCTTTTTTTTAGTGGTGATTGGTTAGTAAAGTCGAGTGTGCAGTTAGCACGATATTTTAAAGTATCAACGTTGGTTGTTGGTATTACTGTTGTTGCTTTTGGAACATCAGCACCTGAATTAATAGTTAGCTTAAATGCAGTATTTGATGGAGTTCCTGATATTTCTGTTGGTAATGTAGTTGGGTCGAATATTGCCAATGTCGCACTAGTTCTAGGTTTGGTTTCAGTTATCCTGCCAATTAAGGTTCGAAAGAAATCTATATTATTCGATTGGTCAGTTATGATGGGGGCTTCAATATTGTTCTATGTATTTGCATTGAATTATAAGCTGCAGTTTGTTGAAGGATTAATTTTTGTGAGCTTAATATTAATTTATTTAGGTTACTCAGTTATTAATTCACGCAAAAAAATGGGACAATCAGATGAGGTTATAGAAAAACCAACAATGAAATTATACAACACTATTGGGTTGTTGGTAATTTCTGGGGTTGGATTGTACTATGGCTCAGAATTGCTTGTTGGAGGAGCTGTTAGTGTTGCAAAAGGTTTTAATATTAGTGAGCGTGTAATTGGTATTTCTGTCGTTGCTTTTGGTACAAGTGTGCCTGAATTGGCAACTTCTATTATGGCAGCAGTTAAAAAAGAAACAGATATATCTATTGGTAATATTATTGGTTCTAATATTTTTAATTTGTTAGCAATACTAGGTATAACTTCATCTTTAAAAACAATAAATATTTCGCATGCTTTAGTTTCTGTTGATATTTTATGGATGATGGGAATTTCTGTTTTGTTATTATTATCTATGTTGCCATTAAAGCATGGACATATTTCCCGTTTTAAAGGAGTTATATTTGTGGCTGTTTATATTTTATATATGGTTTTATTATTTACCAAATAATTATTAATAATGATATCTGCACAAGGAATAGAAAAGCAATTTGGAGATCTTAAAGTTTTAAAAGGAGTTGATTTAACTATTAAACAAGGAGAAGTTGTTTCTATTGTAGGTCCTAGCGGTGCAGGTAAAACTACTCTTTTACAGATATTAGGAACTCTTGATAAACCAAATTTAGGGAGTATTACTATTAATGAAACACAAATTGAAAAACTAAAAGAAAAGGAACTTGCAAAATTCCGTAATGAGAATATTGGATTTGTTTTTCAATTTCATCAATTACTTCCGGAGTTTACGGCTTTAGAAAATATAATTTTACCATCATTAATAGCGGGAAAAAAAAGATCAGATAGTGAAAATAAAGCGCGTGAGATATTGAAGTTTTTAAATTTAAATGATCGTGAATCGCATAAACCTGCAGAGTTAAGTGGCGGAGAGAAACAACGTATCGCCATAGCAAGAGCTTTAATAAATGATCCTATTGTTGTTTTTGCTGATGAGCCTACAGGAAGTCTTGATTCTCAAAATCAAGAGGAATTGCATAAGCTGTTTTTTAAGCTTAGAGATGAATTTAATCAAACATTTGTAATTGTGACACATGACCTTCATTTAGCTCATTTGAGTGATAGAGAGATTAAAATGAAAGATGGAATTATTCTTTAATTGATACTTGATGGAACTAAACGAGGTAAAGGAATTTTTAGATGAAAAAGTTCTGCAATATAATGGGCCTTCTTTTATAGAGTCGGACCCTATCTCAATACCCAAAAAATTTAATCGTAAAGAAGATATAGAAATTGCAGGTTTTATTGCTGCTACATTAGCCTGGGGACAAAGAAAATCTATTATAAAAAGTGCCAATCAAATTATCGAATGGATGGATTATGAACCATACTTGTACATTAAGGATGGTGATTGGTCTAATATTAATAGTGAATCAGTTTATAGAACCTTTAAAAAAGAAGATTTAATTTATTTTCTTGATTCATTAAGAAATATTTATCTGAACTATGGTGGATTAGAAACTGTTTTTAGTGAGGGATATAACTCTAATCATACAGTTAAGAGTAGTCTGGATTATTTTAGAAAAATATTTGTTTCGCATAGAGAAGTTGGCAGAACAGGAAAACATATAGCTGATGTGAGTAAAGGTTCATCTTCAAAAAGATTAAATATGTACTTAAGGTGGATGGTTCGCAAGGATAAGATGGGTGTTGATTTTGGTTTATGGAATAAAATCAAAATGAGTGATCTACAGCTTCCTTTGGATGTTCATACTGGTAACGTAGGAAGAAAGTTGGGTATTTTAAAACGTAAGCAAAACGATTGGAAGTCTGTAGAGGAAATTACCTCTGTTTTGAGCGAATTTGATTCGAATGATCCAATAAAATACGATTACGCTTTGTTTGGTCTTGGGGTGTTTGAGAAATTTTAATTATGGCGAATTCTTATTTTCAGTTTAAACAGTTTACTGTTGAGCAGGATCTGGCTGGTATGAAGGTTGGGACTGATGGAGTTTTGTTGGGAGCGTGGGCAACTTGTAATCACGCTAAAACAATTTTAGATGTTGGTACAGGGACGGGATTGATAGCTTTAATGTGTGCTCAAAGAAATAATGTTGCTCAAGTTGACGCTATTGAAATCGAAGGAAAGGCATGTATCCAGGCAAAAAAGAATGTCAAAAATTCACCATGGAGGGAAAGGATTGAGGTTATCCATGATAGTTTGCAGAATTATTCAAAAATATGTTCAAAAAAATATGATTTAATTATAAGCAATCCTCCGTTTTTTAATAATTCTTTAAAAAATAATTGCCAACAGAAAAGTCTTGCCAGGCATACAGATTCATTAAATTACATAGATCTGATTAAGGGTGCTAAGCAACTTTTAAGCGATAATGGTGTTTTTAGTGTGGTATTACCTTTTGATGTAAAGGATACTTTTGAAGAGATGGCAATGTCAAATCAGGTTTTTTTAAACCGTATTTTGAAAGTTAAGCCAACTCCCAGTAAACAAGAGAAAAGAATTTTAATGGAACTATCGCTGCAAAAGCAAACGTTGAAGGAAGAAGTAATGATTGTCGAAGAGTTTGGACGACATGGCTATTCTGATTCATATAAAAAGTTGACACAAGATTTTTATATTAAATTTTAGGGATTATTAGGCTGTAGTTGTTATAGATTGCTCACAATAAATGAAAAAGTTCTTTCTAAAATCATATTATCAGAATTATAAACCACATTATCTTCCAAACATCAAGTTAGCATTACCTGTTGTTTTTGCTCAAGCAGGTCAAATGATAGTTGGTTTGGCAGATACAATTATGGTTGGGCAAATTAACGCTACGGAGTTAGCGTCAGTGTCTTTTGCAAATGGAATATTTATACTGGGATTAGTTTTTTCTATAGGATTAGCTTATGGATTAACACCTCTTGTAGGAAAATCATTTGGAGCCGGGGAGAGGGATGAGTGTGGAGGGTGGTTAAAACAAGGGCTTGTAGCTAATTTGATTTTTGCGTTAGTATTGATGTTGCTCATGTTTTTAGTTGGATTACTTATGCCAGTAATGGGGCAGGAGCATGATGTGATTGTACATGCAAAAATTTATTATAATACGCTTGTTATATCAATACTTCCTTTTTGCTTGTTTATGGTATTTAAGCAGTTTGCAGAGGGAGTTGCTAATACCAGGATTTCAATGGTAATTACCCTTATTGCAAATGGATTAAATATTGTTTTAAATTATATCTTAATATTTGGCAAATTTGGATTCCCTGTTATGGGAATTGATGGTGCAGGTTACGCTACTTTTATATCAAGGCTGTTTATGGCTGTAGTTTTTATATGGGCTTTTTTAAAGTTGGATTTTTTCAAAAGTTTTAAACGGACCTTTTTAATTTCAAAGGTGCAATTAGTTCAAGTTATAAAGGTGATAAAAGTAGGCTTTCCTATCGGGAGTCAAATGATAAATGAGGTTTTTACATTTAGCATGGGAACAATTATGATGGGATGGATAAGTAAAAATGCCTTGGCAGCTCATCAAATTGTGTTATCAATGGCTAGTCTTACCTACATGATGTCCGTCGGATTGTCTTCTGCTGCAACTATTAAGGTTAGTAATTATTATGGAGCTAATGATTTTAAAAATCTTAAATATTCTGCTTATGCAATTATTCATAAAGTTATTTTATTTATGATTTTTAATGGGATAATGTTTGTTGTACTTCGGCATACTTTGCCAAAATTGTTTGTGGATAATAAAGAGGTTGTTTTTATTGCAGCTCAGTTAATGATTATTGCAGGTGTATTTCAAATATTTGATGGTCTGCAGGTGACTTGGTTAGGTATATTAAGAGGATTACAAGATGTAAAGGCTCCTTCCGTAATAGCCTTTGTTGCATGGATTTTAATTGCTTTACCAGTTAGTTATATATGTGCGTTTGTTTTCAATATGCAGGCAATAGGAATATGGACAGGTTATTTAACTGGTCTTTTTGTTGGTAGCTTTTTACTTCAAATAAGGTTTAATAAGCTGTATTCTAAATATCATTAATTTGTTATTTAGTAACGATCTATCTAAACTTTAGAATTAAGTATTCAAGACAAGTAAAAATGTTGGCTGAGTGTGTCGTCAATTAGGGATTATATTAAAGGAAATGAAAAATACAAGTAAAATGGCCTGTAAGATAAACTCTCACATATAAAGATATATTTAGAGGTGTTGCCTTAAATTATAAAAATGAATAAATAGATGGAATGAACATGTAAATTCAATAATCTAATTAGCAATTAGAGCAATTGTTGGATTTATTTGAAAATTTCATCTGCTAAATAAAAGTAAATAATATTCAGATGAAAGTTGATGTAATCTTATCTGCAAGAGAAATATATCCGGAAAAAGTAGAGAATAAAATAGTTGTTGTAAATGATATTTTAAGAGCAACATCAGTTATGGTAACAGCATTTGCTAATGGGGCAAAATCTGTTGTTCCTGTAATGACTCCAGAGGAGGCGTTTAAAATGAAAGATGACCTGGGAGAAGATAATGTAATCTTGGGCGGAGAAAGAGAGGCCTTGCCAATTAAAGGTTTCGATTATGGAAATTCTCCGTTGTCATATTCTGCTGAAGTAATAAAAGATAAAACATTGATTATTACCACGACAAATGGAACAAGGGCAATTCTGAATTCAGAAAAAGCTAAGAAATTATATATAGGTGCATTTGTAAATGATGAAGCAATATTAAATGTATTAAAAGATGAAGATGAGATTGTGTTGGTTGCGTCAGGTTCTTATAATGAATTTACGATTGAAGATTCATTGTTTGCAGGTAAATTATCCTATGATCTACAAAAGAACTATGGCGCAGAGTTATCGGATGTAGCAATAGCTATGGCTTCGTTATATGCTCAAAACTGTAATGATATTCATCAATTAGCGTCTAAGGGTGCTCATTATAGAAGATTGAAGGGGATGGGATTTACAAAGGATTTGGAATATTGTTTTAAGTCAAATCTTTTTAATATAGTTCCGGAATATAAAGATGGATTTATTAGTCATATATAGGGTTCGTAGGAATCTAAAAAAGAGTTTTTAACAAAAACTATCTGATCCTTTTAAAAATCTGTTGGTAATAATAAATATAGCTAAACCACCAATTTCAAAAGCAGAAGATAATAAAAAATGAAAATTTCTTACTCTGTTTTGAATAGTATAGGAGAAAAGTAGAACTACTCCTGCAATAATTATTAAAATACCAATATTTTTAAGGAAACATCTCATGTTATGATTATTGCTTATCATAAGTATATAAGTTACAAAGCGTATAAAATAATGTCAAGAAGATATTAGTATTTAACCCATAAACCATTGCAAAATAGCTTTTAGAAATGGTTTTATTTGGGTTATATTTGCATCGTTGAAAATAAAAAGGATATACCATTGGCAAAAAAAGAAGGAAAGAAGGTTGTTTTAACGCCTTTGATGAAGCAATATTATGCGATAAAGGAAAAGCATCCAAATGCTATATTATTATTTAGAGTAGGTGATTTTTATGAAACATTCTCAGATGATGCTATAAAAGCTTCAGAGATACTAGGTATTACACTTACTAAGAGAGCAAATGGTTCTGCATCATCAGTAGAATTAGCTGGTTTTCCGCATCATGCCTTGGATACGTATCTGCCAAAACTAGTTAGGGCTGGACAACGAGTTGCTGTATGTGATCAATTGGAAGATCCAAAGATGACGAAATCTATTGTAAAAAGAGGAGTTACTGAATTAGTTACTCCGGGAGTTGCAATAAGTGATAATGTCCTTGAGCATAAAGAAAATAATTTTCTTGCTTCAGTTCATTTAGAAAAGAATATGGCAGGTGTAGCCTTTTTAGATATTTCAACAGGAGAATTTTTAACGGCGGAAGGTCGTTTTGAGTATATAGATAAACTATTAAATGGGTTTAAGCCTAAGGAAGTACTCTTTGAAAAGAGTAAAAGGAGTTTGTTTGTTGAAAATTTTGGAGATAAATTTTATACATATGGACTTGAAGATTGGGTTTTTACTGAAGATTCTTCTTTAGATAGATTGCTCAAGCATTTTGAAACAAAATCTTTAAAAGGATATGGTGTTCATAATTTAAGATGTGGTGTCATAGCTGCAGGTGCTATAATGCACTATCTAGATATTACTCAACATCATAAATTACAACATATAACAGGAGTTTCCAGAATAGAGGAAGATAAATATGTTTGGTTGGACAAATTTACGATTCGTAATTTGGAGTTATTTGGATCTGTAAATGATGGAGGGAGTTCTTTGTGTGGAGTTATTGATAAAACAGTATCTCCAATGGGAAGTCGAATGTTAAAAAGATGGGTGGCGCTTCCATTAAAAGAAGTGAAGCTTATTGAAGATCGTTTATCTGCCGTTGAGTATTTTTTTAAGGATCCGGTACTGAAAGAGGAAATGGAAGAGTTTCTTACTCCAGTTGGTGATTTAGAAAGATTAGTTTCTAAAGTTGCTGTTGGTAGAGTAACTCCGCGAGAAATGGTTCAGATTAAACATGCTCTTAGAGCAGTCGAGCTAATAAAAAAGGGATGTGAGGAAGCAGAGAATGCTACACTAAAAAGTGTCGGAGAACAATTAAATCCCTGTATTACTATAAGAGATAGAATTGAAAACGAGATTGTTTCTGACCCTCCTGCTCAAATAAATAAAGGAAACGTAATTTGTGAAGGAGTTAATGAGGAGTTAGATGAGTTAAGAGGGATTGCTTTTTCTGGTAAAGATTATTTAAATAATTTGGTGCAAAGAGAAATTGAAAGAACAGGAATTCCCTCGCTTAAAATTAACTTTAATAATGTTTTTGGTTATTATATAGAAGTAAGAAATACTCATAAAGATAAAGTTCCGCCAGAGTGGATCCGTAAACAGACTTTGGTAAATGCAGAACGCTATATTACAGAAGAATTAAAAGAATACGAAACCAAAATTCTTGGTGCTGAGGAAAAGATACTGTCACTTGAAACTCAGTTATTCAATGATTTAGTAATTAGTTTATCTGAGTATTTAGCAGCAATACAATTAAATGCCAACTTGTTAGCAAAATTGGATTGTTTACTTTCGTTTTCAAAAGTTGCAGCACTAAATAAGTATGTAAGGCCTGTAGTCAGTAATGATGATGTAATTGACATAAAAGAGGGGCGCCATCCTGTGATCGAAAAGCAATTACCTGTAGGAGATGAATATATACCAAATAATGTTTTTTTAGATAATGAAAAACAACAGGTTATTATAATAACAGGTCCAAACATGGCTGGTAAATCAGCGTTGCTTCGTCAGACAGCTTTAATTGTATTGCTTGCTCAAATTGGATGTTTTGTTCCTGCAACTTCTGCTCAAATAGGTGTTGTTGACAAAATTTTCACCAGAGTAGGAGCCTCCGATAATATATCTGCTGGCGAGTCCACATTTATGGTTGAAATGAATGAAGCTGCCAGTATCTTAAATAATATTTCCCCTAAGAGTTTGATACTTTTTGATGAATTAGGAAGAGGAACCAGTACGTATGATGGTATTTCAATAGCATGGAGTATTGTTGAGTATATTCATGAAAATAAAAGAGCAAAAGCAAAAACGCTATTTGCAACGCATTATCATGAGTTGAATGAAATGGAACGATCATTTGACAGATGTAAGAATTACAATGTCTCAGTAAAGGAAGTAAACAATAAAGTTATTTTCTTACGTAAACTTGTTCGTGGAGGAAGTGAGCATAGTTTTGGTATTCATGTAGCTCGAATGGCAGGTATGCCTAAAAGTGTGGTTAGTAGAGCTAATGAGATACTTGAAGAACTTGAAGGTGCCAATAGAAAAGGTAGCCTTTCAAAACCTGTTAATGATATTGGACAGCATAGAGAAGGGTATCAGATGAGCTTTTTCCAGTTGGATGATCCCGTGTTAAAACAGATCAGAGACGAGATTGCCAATACTGATATTAATAATTTAACTCCTGTAGAAGCACTCAATAAATTAAATGAAATTAAAAAGTTTGCAGGGATTAATTAATTTGTAATTGTTGGATATCAGATTGATATAAATAATGTCAAAAAAAACTTCTGTAAAATTAAAGAAAAACTTTGTCAGTAAATAAAAATGATCTATATTTGCATCCGCAATCAGGAAATAAAGGATGTCTGTAAAGATAGATGTCAAGCGGATTGCAGAAGTTTTTAATGCGAAAATAGCTCAGTTGGTAGAGCACGACCTTGCCAAGGTCGGGGTCGCGGGTTCGAGCCCCGTTTTTCGCTCCAAGGATGCTCGAGTGGTGGAATTGGTAGACACGCAAGACTTAAAATCTTGTGTCCATTAGGACGTGCGGGTTCAAGTCCCGCCTCGAGTACCAAGTAAAAGGTTTCTTCTTTTTTAGAGGAAACCTTTTTTTATTTATAATGCCTTATTTCTGGCTTTTATTATAAGAGGTGATAAAATAGAAAAAGTCAGTTTAATTAAAAACTGACTTATAATAAATAGGTGGTAAATAATGGTTACACGCTTTTGAAAAGTTTACACGCTTTCGATAAGTATGTTTCTTGTGTTTCTAAATTGGACAGCTTTTCTAAAAAAAGATTCATTCTCTCCAAATTCCATAACTTTGGAAACTTCACTTCCGCAGAAAGTGCATTCTCCAATTACTTTAATGTCATTAAATCTATCAAGATAGACTTTGTAGTTTGATACGCCAAATTTACAGTAGTCGTTGCAGCTATCACAAAATATCCCATTTTCTAAGAGATATTTGTATGCATGCTTTTCGTGTTGGCTTAATAAGTGACTGAGCTGGGAACGGCTAATTTCAATATCATTATGGCTAATCATGGGGATAATTTTTTTTATTTAAAGATTAATAAATGTAGATTTTCATCTTCAAGTTATTTAATAATCGTATATTTTCAAAATACTTATGTTTTATAAAGCAATTTTTTTTGAGTGTAAATTTTACTTTTTGATGAGTTGATGTGTAAAATAGGGTAGTCTATTATTAATGTACGTTAAAATATCCGTGTTTAGATTAAAATTATTATAAATAATATTGTTGAAGGGTGTATTTTTAGGGGGTTAGTTAATAAAGAATTATCTTTGAGCACTGTTTACTTATAAATTAATACTACTTATTGTATTTATGGCTGGAAAATGTATTAAAGGTGGATCTGAATGTTACGGATTGAAAGAAATGACGCTTTTGTTTGAAATTAGTCAACGTTTAATTGCGTCTACGGAACTAAAAAATGATCTATCTCCTATTTTGAAAATGTTGGTTGATCACCTCGGTGCGGAAAGAAGTTTCTTAACAATTTTTAATCGTAATAATAATAGTATATATATAGAGGCTGCTTATGGAATGAGTCCTAAGCAACAATCTTTGGGTAAGTATCGTCTTGGTGAAGGTGTAATTGGAAAAGTTGTAGAATTAGGGCAACCAATTGTTATTCAGGAAATATCAAAATCAAACTTGTTCCTAAATAAAACACGTTCAGATTTAAAAAAAGAAGGTACTGAATTGTCTTTTATATGTATTCCTATTGTTGTCGAAAATAAAATGGCAGGAGCTTTAAGTGTAGTTCGGGAGTTTAATCCACATATAACATATGAAGAGGATATTCATTTTCTGTCCATTATAGGTTCCTTGATTGCTAAAACTGTAAAAGTTCGTCAGGAAAAAGCAGAGGAATTAGATGAGTTAAAAAAGAAAAACCTGCAATTACAATCTGAAGTTGCAGATCATAATTTTGCTACAAAAATCATTGGAAACAGCAGTAAGATGCGTGATGTTTTTTCATTGGTTGAAATGGTAGCGCCTACTAATAGTACTGTATTAATTCGAGGGGAATCTGGTATTGGTAAAGAATTGATAGCAGATGCCATACATTCCAATAGTGATCGTAAAAATAAAAATCTAATTAAGGTTAATTGTTCTGCCTTACCTGATTCATTAATAGAAAGTGAATTATTTGGCCATGAGAAAGGTGCTTTTACAGGGGCTGATCAGATGCGTAAAGGTCGTTTTGAGATGGCTAATGGTGGTACTATATTTCTTGATGAGATTGGAGATTTGCCTTTATCTACTCAAGTTAAATTATTAAGAGTTATACAGGAACGTCAATTTGAAAGATTAGGAGGAACTGAAACTATTTCAATTGATGTTCGAATTGTTTGTGCAACCAACTGTAATTTGGAGCAGCTTATTGAGGACGGTAAATTTAGGGAGGATTTATTCTATAGAATTAATGTTTTTCCAATTTTTGTTCCTTCATTGAGAGAAAGGAGAAACGATATTCCTTTGTTAGTTGATCATTTTATCCAGAAATTCAATAAAAAGAATAACGCAAATATTAAACGTATATCAACTTCTGCAATAGATATGTTGATGGTTTATAGGTGGCCGGGTAATGTCAGGGAGCTTGAAAATGTGATTGAGCGTGCTTGTATATTATCAAGAGATGATGTTGTTCATAGTTATAATTTGCCACCAACTTTACAGACTGCAGATTCTACAGCAACCGGATCGTATGAAGGCATGACTGGTGTGATAGAGCGCTTGGAAAAGCAATTGATAATAGAAGCCCTTATTACTACAAAAGGGAATATTACAAAAGCTGCAGAACAATTGAAAATAACAGAAAGGATGTTGGGAACCCGTATTAAAAAGTATAGAATTGACGCCTGGAGGTATAAGATTTAGGTTCTAGTCTAAATTTTCTCTAAACTACTATATTGTTATTGGGTGAATATTCTGTTTTTATATCCACTGGAAAATTTTATTAATAAAGCTTAATCTTTCTTATTCTTATGAAAAAGACCTAATAGAAGTATGGTGTATGCTAAACTTCTTAAGGACTTTGTTGTTTCATGTCAAGTATCGATAAAATAGATAATGGTAAAATTGAATATATAAATTTATAATGAAAAGGAAGAAGACAATAGCGTTGGTTGCTCATGATAATCGTAAGCAAGATCTTATGGATTGGGTGGAGTATAATTGGAGAGAATTAGTGTCGCACGATTTAGTATGTACAGGTACAACAGGATCATTAGTAAGTAAGGTATTAGAAGATAAGTGTAGTGAAAATAATGTTGTACCTCCAACTGTAACTAAGCTTAAGTCGGGTCCATTAGGGGGAGACCAACAATTGGGGGCGTTAATATCAGAGGAAGTTGTTGGTATTTTGATATTTTTCTGGGATCCAATGCAGCCACAACCTCATGATGTTGATGTAAAAGCACTTTTAAGAATCTGCGCATTATATAATGTGGTTACAGCAACAAATAGGGCAACTGCAGATTTTGTAGTCACAAGTGAATTATTTCACCAGGATTATAAACCTATATTAAAAGATTATTCCACGTATGTAAATCGTTTTTCAAAGTAGGTTTAAAAATATTATTAAAATATTTTCATCTATAACGACTTGACAAAATGCTATTTGCGTTTTATCTTTGAATTCTGCGCAAAAAATATTCTGAATTAAATTTGGAAGTTAAAAATAAAAGCAGTTGTTTTGCACCCGCTTTGAAGGAAAGGCGTGATTAAGAGATTGAAATAATGAACAACTTTAAGGGAGAAAAGTCTTGATGTAGAAGAGGTTTTAGGAGTTAAGAAGGCAGATGAAAATTTTGAAAATATTTTTTCAAAAACATTTGGTTTTAAGAAATAAAATCACTTATCTTTGCAGCCGCTTTTAAAGAAGGGCAAAAGAGAAAAATACTGAGAGTTTGAGAAGGGTTTTAAATTGGTGAAAAACAGTAATTTAAATTGAAAATAAAACTTGAAAAATTAACTAAAAATTTTTTAAAATTTATTTGGAGAAAAGAAAATAAAGTTGTTATCTTTGCATCCGCTTTTAGAGCGACACTCTAACGAAGGTTAGGGCGAAAAAAAAAAGATTGAAATAAACATGATTTAGAAAGAGTTCTAGATTAAGTTTACAAGATATAAAGAGTTCGGATTATTTATGCCTAGATGCTGAATAAAACGAAAGCGTTCTTTGAAAATATTGAAATGCACACTTAATAAAAGGAAAGTAAAGTTGATTTTGAGTTAAAACTCTTGTAAGGAATTATAGCCATTAAAATGGCACAAAATTTTTATACAACGAAGAGTTTGATCCTGGCTCAGGATGAACGCTAGCGACAGGCCTAACACATGCAAGTCGAGGGGTAACAGGGTTGCTTGCAACCGCTGACGACCGGCGCACGGGTGCGTAACGCGTATGAAACCTGCCTTATACAAGGGGATAGCCCAGAGAAATTTGGATTAATACCCTATAGTCTTTATGATTCGCATGAATTACAAAGTAAAGTTTCGGCGGTATAAGATGGTCATGCGTGACATTAGCTAGTTGGTGAGGTAACGGCTCACCAAGGCGACGATGTCTAGGGGTTCTGAGAGGAAGGTCCCCCACACTGGTACTGAGACACGGACCAGACTCCTACGGGAGGCAGCAGTGAGGAATATTGGTCAATGGACGCAAGTCTGAACCAGCCATGTTGCGTGCAGGAAGACTGCCCTATGGGTTGTAAACTGCTTTTATACGGGAATAATGTTACCTACGTGTAGGTATTTGAATGTACCGTATGAATAAGCATCGGCTAACTCCGTGCCAGCAGCCGCGGTAATACGGAGGATGCGAGCGTTATCCGGATTTATTGGGTTTAAAGGGTGCGTAGGCGGACTATTAAGTCAGTGGTGAAATCTTGCAGCTCAACTGTAAAACTGCCATTGATACTGATAGTCTTGAATTTAGTTGAGGTAGGCGGAATGTGTTGTGTAGCGGTGAAATGCATAGATATAACACAGAACACCGATTGCGAAGGCAGCTTACTAAGCTATAATTGACGCTGATGCACGAAAGCGTGGGGAGCGAACAGGATTAGATACCCTGGTAGTCCACGCCGTAAACGATGATTACTCGTTGTTGGCAATACATGGTCAGCGACTGAGCGAAAGCATTAAGTAATCCACCTGGGGAGTACGTTGGCAACAATGAAACTCAAAGGAATTGACGGGGGCCCGCACAAGCGGAGGAACATGTGGTTTAATTCGATGATACGCGAGGAACCTTACCTGGACTTAAATGTAGATTGCATGAAGCAGAGATGCTTCTTTCTTCGGACTATTTACAAGGTGCTGCATGGTTGTCGTCAGCTCGTGCCGTGAGGTGTCGGGTTAAGTCCCATAACGAGCGCAACCCCTGTTGTTAGTTACCAGCACGTAGTGGTGGGGACTCTAACAAGACTGCCGGTGTAAACCGCGAGGAAGGTGGGGATGACGTCAAATCAGCACGGCCCTTACGTCCAGGGCTACACACGTGTTACAATGGCAGGTACAAAGGGCAGCTACACAGCGATGTGATGCTAATCTCTAAAGCCTGTCTCAGTTCGGATCGGAGTCTGCAACTCGACTCCGTGAAGCTGGATTCGCTAGTAATCGCGTATCAGCAATGACGCGGTGAATACGTTCCCGGGCCTTGTACACACCGCCCGTCAAACCATGGAAGTCGGGGGTACCTGAAGTCTGTTACCGTAAGGAGCGGCCTAGGGTAAAACTGATAACTAGGGTTAAGTCGTAACAAGGTAGCCGTACCGGAAGGTGTGGCTGGAACACCTCCTTTCTGGAGAGAGTTTTAAATAAACTACAAAGACAACATACTACTAATTTTTAAGTAGTGCATTTCACATTCGCAAAAAGCGAAAAACGTACATTGACATATTGGCAAAACAATCAAAATCATAGTTTAGCAATGCGCAAAGCATATAGCTAAACCAACAAGAAAGTAAGCAAGGGCGTACGGTGGATGCCTAGGCTTTCAGAGGCGAAGAAAGACGTGATAAGCTGCGATAAGCTGCGGGGAGAAGCAAATATTTATTGATCCGCAGATTTCTGAATGGGGCAACCCGGCTGGTTGATGACCAGTCACCCTTCGGGGGGCAAACCCAGGGAACTGAAACATCTAAGTACCTGGAGGAGAAGAAAACAATAGTGATTCCCTAAGTAGTGGCGAGCGAACGGGGACTAGCCCAAACCAATGTTGTTTAGGCAACATTGGGGTTGTAGGACTACAATATGATTTTATGCGTGAAGTGGAATGTTTTGGAAAGAACAACCGAAGAAAGTGACAGTCTTGTACACGTAAGCAAATAAAATCTAGTAGTATCCTGAGTAGCGCGGAACACGTGAAATTCTGTGTGAATCTGCCAGGCCCATCTGGTAAGGCTAAATACTCCTGAAAGACCGATAGTGAACCAGTACCGTGAGGGAAAGGTGAAAAGTACCCCGAACAGGGGAGTGAAATAGTACCTGAAACCGTGCGCTTACAAGCGGTCGGAGCCATTATGTGGTGACGGCGTGCCTTTTGCATAATGAGCCTACGAGTTAGTCGTAGTTAGCGAGGTTAAGTTATTCAGTAACGGAGCCGAAGCGAAAGCGAGTCTGAACAGGGCGTTTCAGTTAGCTGCGCTAGACGCGAAACCAGGTGATCTACCCATGGTCAGGTTGAAGTTCCGGTAACACGGAATGGAGGACCGAACCAGTTTACGTTGAAAAGTATTTGGATGAACTGTGGGTAGGGGTGAAAGGCCAATCAAACCTGGAAATAGCTCGTACTCCCCGAAATGCATTTAGGTGCAGCCTTATTTTAATCTTACAGAGGTAGAGCTACTGATTGGACGAGAGGGCTTCACCGCCTATCAACTCCTGATAAACTCCGAATGCTGTAAGATGATGAATAGGAGTGAGGGCATGGGTGCTAAGGTCCGTGTCCGAAAGGGAAAGAACCCAGACCATCAGCTAAGGTCCCCAAATGTATACTAAGTTGAACAAACGCGGTTTGATTGCATAGACAGCTAGGATGTTGGCTTGGAAGCAGCCATTCATTTAAAGAGTGCGTAACAGCTCACTAGTCGAGCGATCGAGCATGGATAATAATCGGGCATAAGTATACTACCGAAGCTATGGATTGTACATTGTACAATGGTAGGGGAGCATTCTAACAGCCTTGAAGCAGTTTGGTGATGAACTGTGGAGCAGTTAGAAAAGCAAATGTAGGCATAAGTAACGATAATGCGGGCGAGAAACCCGCACGCCGAAAGACTCAGGTTTCCTGATCAACGCTAATCGGATCAGGGTTAGTCGGGACCTAACGCGAACCCGAAAGGGGTAGTGGATGGCGAGCAGGTTAATATTCCTGCACCTGCTATACAACGAAAGTGACGTATTGGTGAGATTGCTACGTACTGACGGAATAGTACGTTGAGCCTAGGCTTCGGCCGAAGCGAAGTAGAGCAGCCAGTACCAAGAAAAGCGAGTATAGGAGCCCGTACTGTAAACGGACACACGTAGTTGGGTTGAGTATACTAAGGCGCTCGAGTGATTCATGGTTAAGGAACTCGGCAAATTAGCCCCGTAACTTCGGGATAAGGGGCGCCTCTCGTTTGAGAGGCCGCAGAGAAATGGTGCATGCGACTGTTTATCAAAAACACATGGCTTTGCAAATTCGAAAGAAGACGTATAAGGCCTGACACCTGCCCGGTGCTGGAAGGTTAAGAGGAGAGCTTAGCTTTGGCGAAGGCTTGAATTGAAGCCCCAGTAAACGGCGGCCGTAACTATAACGGTCCTAAGGTAGCGAAATTCCTTGTCGGGTAAGTTCCGACCTGCACGAATGGTGTAACGATGTGCACACTGTCTCAACCATGAGCTCGGTGAAATTGTAGTATCGGTGAAGATGCCGATTACCCGCAACGGGACGGAAAGACCCCGTGAACCTTTACTGCAACTTAACATTGGTTGTGGGTAAGTAATGTGTAGGATAGGACGGAGACATTGATGCTGCATCGCCAGGTGTAGTTTAGTCGCCCTTGAAATACGTCCCTTTGCTTATCTGTGGCCTAACGATGTAAATCGGACATTGTTTGGTGGGTAGTTTGACTGGGGTGGTCGCCTCCAAAAGAGTAACGGAGGCTTTCAAAGGTTTCCTCAGGACGATTGGTAACCGTCCGCAGAGTGTAATGGCACAAGGAAGCTTGACTGTGAGACCGACAAGTCGACCAGGTACGAAAGTAGGACATAGTGATCCGGTGGTTCCGCATGGAAGGGCCATCGCTCAAAGGATAAAAGGTACTCCGGGGATAACAGGCTGATCGCTCCCAAGAGCTCATATCGACGGAGCGGTTTGGCACCTCGATGTCGGCTCGTCACATCCTGGGGCTGGAGAAGGTCCCAAGGGTTGGGCTGTTCGCCCATTAAAGTGGCACGCGAGCTGGGTTCAGAACGTCGTGAGACAGTTCGGTCCCTATCTGTTGTGGGCGTAGGATATTTGAGAAGACCTGACGTTAGTACGAGAGGACCGCGTTGGACAAACCTCTGGTGCACCAGTTGTTCCGCCAGGAGCATCGCTGGGTAGCTAAGTTTGGAAGGGATAAGTGCTGAAAGCATCTAAGCACGAAGCCTGCTTCAAGATGAGATATCCTTGAGGGACGTTAAAGACTATGACGTTGATAGGCTGTAGGTGTAAAGGCAGTAATGTCAAAGCCGAGCAGTACTAATTACCCGAAACTTTTAGTTGGGCGTATGAGTGAGTGCTGTGATTTTGATTGGAGCTAGTATGTAATCAAGCAAAGCTTGATTAGTACAAAGTAAAAAGTAAAAAGTACCAAGACTAGGTACTGGAAACTAAATACTAAGTACTCAAATAAAGACATTCAGGTGGTTATAGCGATGGGGCTCCACCTCTTCCCATTCCGAACAGAGAAGTTAAGCCCATTAGCGCCGATGGTACTGCGTACTGTGGGAGAGTAGGTCGCCGCCGACTTTTAAAGAAAGAGCAATCGAACAAGTTTCGGTTGCTCTTTTTGCGTTTATAGACCTCAAAATTGAGGATTGATGAATTTATGATTTATGTTCCTTGCTGCCGCGCCTGTCTTCATGCGTTATTTACTGTTAATTCTTACCCTATTAGTATTGAAGTCATACTAAGACTACCAGCAATCATTTTATCGTTAAAAAATGAAATTTCATCTCTATCGTTTTTCAATGCAATGGCGTATATCATAGGTAAATAATGTTCGGGTGTGGGTATCGACATTTGAAAGCCACTACCCAATGAACGATAATTTGTCAGTTGCTTATAATTACCGTTGCTAATAAGTTGTTTTACTTTTTCATTGGTTTCTGTTGCCCAATCAAATCCATAACCTGCTACATTCATTTTATCCCAGGCCACCATCCGTAAATTATGTACTATGTTCCCGCTACCAATAATAAGCACACCTTTTTCTCTAAGCCACGACAATTCCTTTGCTAAATCATAATGATATTGTGGACTTTGATAATAATCCAGACTCATTTCCAGAACCGGAATATTCGCTTCAGGATATAAGTGTCTAATTACCGACCATGCTCCATGATCCAAACCCCAGTTTTCATCTAACCCGATTTGTACTGATTTAATGTTGTTTTTAATTTCGTTAGCCAATTCCGGATTTCCGGGCGCCGGGTATTGTATGTCAAATAGAGCTTTAGGGAATCCACCAAAATCATGAATTGTTTTTGGATGTTTCATGGCGGTAACATAAGTGCCTTTGGTTTCCCAGTGAGCCGAAATACATAAAATAGCCTGAGGAGTAGGAATTTTTTCTTTAATAGCCCTAAAGCCCTGAACAAATTCATTTTCTTCTATGGCATTCATCGGACTGCCATGTCCCAAAAACAACACAGGCATTTTTTCTGTGTTGCTTAGGGAATTAGCTAGTTTATTTAATGCATTTACTTTCATCTGACTTGAAATTAATGGCATGAGGGCTAATGTTTTTAAAAAGTCCTTACGCTTCATATTAAACTGTTTTACAAAATTAAACTTCCTTTACAAACTGAACTTCTCCTTCAATTCGTACTTCATCACTTACCAATACACCTCCTGTTTCCAATGCTGCATTCCAGTTAAGGCCCCAATCTTTTCTGTTGATTTTTGCTTTAAATGAAAAACCAGCTTTTTCGTTGCCCCAAGGGTCTTTATTTGTACCACCAAACTCAACATCAAGGGTGATTTCTTTGCTAACATCTTTAATGGTTAAAATACCTGTTAGTTTAAATTCATCTTCTTCAGTTTTCTTTACACCTATACTTTCAAATGTCATTTCCTTGTAGTTTTCAACATCAAAAAAATCGGCACTCTTAAGGTGGTTATCACGATCTGTTGTGTTGGTGAAAATTGATTCAGTTGATACAACTGCTTTTACTTTAGGATCTAACAAACTTTCCCCTTCAATTGTTGCTGAAAATTCTTTAAACTCACCTTTTACATTAGTGATCATAAGGTGTTTAACTTTAAATAATAGTTCGCTATGTGTAGGGTCTAATACCCATTTTGTAACTTTATTTTCCATTTTGTTATTGTTTTAATTATTAATTAATGATTACAATACAAAAGTGGGCAGAATAGTAAAGCAGGTGGTATCAGTATTCGGAAAGAGAGTTGTACTTTTAGGAAATATGCCCTTGCATTTCTTTTCTGAAGTCGGAAGGTGTTTGTCCAGATTTCTTTTTAAATACCTTTGTGAAGTAGGCTTTCTCATTGAATCCCAGGTCGAAACCAATTTCTGAAATAGATTTTTCTGTATGGATGAGCTGATTCTTGGCTTCAATTAGTTTTCGGGTTTCAATGATTTCTGAAACACTTTGATTCATGATGTTCTTGCAGATCAGATTCAAATTACGGCTCGACATAAAAAGTTTTTCTGAATAGAACTCAACTCCATTGGGTCTTTTATAATTATCCTCTAATATTTTCAGGAAGTTTTTAAAAGTGATGTTTTGTGTTTTATGTATTTCTTCAGGAGCATCATTAAGCTTGCGACGTTCTCCCTCAATCATGCTGAATAATGCAGCTAATAAATGTTGTACTACATTTAGATCCGGATTATCCATTTCCATTTCTTCATACATCATTTCACAAAGCTGAGTCATGCGTGTATAACACTTACCTTCATCTAATGCGATGTTGGCATGATCATGATAATAGGAGTAGAGGTGGAATGTTGTTTCGGCAATAAACTCACTTTTAAAACGAATTACCCACATATTACAATCATCGTTTTGTAATAGAGGAATAACACGATGCACTTTGCCTTTAGCTACAAAACTAATTAATGGAGATTCAATGATGGATTGCTTAAAGTCAATAAAATGATCCAGTTTTCCTTCCATGCCTACAATGAGTTCTTCATAATCATGTTGATGTGCATCATCGGGATTTGACGAAATTCGCAAAGCATCTTCTTTGTTTAATTGGAATATATGGAAAAGCTGTTTCATGAAATGATTTTAGATGGTTAAATGTACAAAAAGATTAGAGTGCCAAGTTAAAAGTGGAAAGTTTTTAAGAGAAATTGTAGGAACATGGAATAGGGAAAAAGGAAAAGGTAAGGTTATGGGAAATCCTAAAAATCAATTGTTTCCATTATTAGAAAATTAGTACAAAAAGAACGTAGTGCATAAGCACAGAGCGTAACGTAACAGAAAGCAGGGAAAATAATAATAACCAAATATCCCACTTGTCCTGGTTCAAGTTTGCAACTTGGACCTTTATTTAAAACCATTTTACTAGAGCACTATTTTATCTTGTTCTATAAATAAACTATTAAGAGGTTGAGTTGTAGGATACAGTCTTGCACCTGAAATAGGAATTAGAATTTGATGTAATTACAAGGAACATCGAAAAAGGAACAGGTATGCCCTTGTTAATTCTTGGTTTTCTAGCTACATAAATGATTTAGAACCATATCGTTTTATCCACAAAGTTCGAGGAGTACTAAATACTAAAATGACCAGTAACAACCACCTCACCCTCGTTCCTTGGGGACTGCTAATTAAATATGAAGAGAGTGATTTACATCTTGGTTAGTCAATACTACAAAGGTGGATAATTAATGTTTCATCACATGTTATAAATGATTTCTTCGTGATTTAGCGAAAGTTCTTTGTGTTTAATAATCTCTGAATAATCATTTAATTCTTAATCCTTATTACTTTTACTAATCCTTCAAAGCATCACATTAACCAGTAATCAGTGCACAGCCGACAGTCAACAGTTTGTCCTTTCATAAAATCACACAAGAATTATTAAAACAATAATTCTACAGATAAAGGAGTATTCTGTAGTCAGTATTCGAGAAACACATTCTCACATCATCAAATCAACAATATAAAATCGCTAAAACTTAACCTGGTACTTTCTAAATACAACACTGATTCCTAAACAAACCAGGAAGAAGATAATTAAACGGTTGGCATATGGCAAAACTTCAAGTATACCATCATTACGAAGGAATATGCCATAGAATCCCTGAACGCCCCAGTTTAGTGGTGATAAAGCGCTAATTTGACGCATTATTGGTCCCATAATATTAACAGGCACCCAAACGCCACCTAAGGCAGCTAATATAACAGAAGATACTGACCCGAAAGTAGAGGCTTGTACTTGAGTTGTGGCTAATGTTCCAATTACAATTCCGTAACCGGTGGCAGCAAATGCCGATGTAAGAGCAATTAAAAGAAAAGAATATATGTTTCCTAATTGTAATTCAGGTAATCCAAGTACAGGCAGAATGTACATACCCATCAACAAAATTACTATTGCCTGAAGTACACAGATAATTACATAAACTGCAATTTTCCCACTCATTACCTCAAAGTAACTTACTGGAATGGTTTTGATTCGGGCCAAACAACCATCTGTTCTTTCTTTAATCACATTACCTGCAACAGGAATACATATTAAGAACATTCCGAAGAGTGTCCAAGCCGGAACGTTGTGTTGCGTAGAGTTTGGTAAAATGCCATCGTTATATTCAGATACAAGCTGTTCTTTTACTTCAAAAGCAGGTGCTTCTGGATAGGATATATCATGACGGGTATTCATCAGTGCATCCAAAACTTTAGTATATGTTTTAAATATGATGGACATCTCACTTTTTACAGAGAATTCAGCAAAGCTACTTTTCACCAACAGCTTAAATGATTCTTTAGTGACCGGATCAAATAATAAATTGATTTCAGTGGAGTTCTGATTGCTGGTAGTATCTACTTTAATAGAAGGAACCTGTTGCTTTACTAATAATAATGCTCTTCGTTTAATTGCTTTTGTAGCTCCTTTAGGAATGATAATTCCAATCTGAAAATCGCCTTCTGCAACCTGTTGCTTTGCTCCTTTTTCATATTGAACACTATCTCCAATAAATTCTGTTACATCAAATATTCCTTGATTCTTAATTCCTTCGCGTAAAGATTCTCCAACTTCACCGCCATCTTTATCCACAATGACAACGGAGATGCTTGTTTCTGAAAGATTCTGAAATGTTTTATGTTGCAATAGTGCTACAACAACAACCAATATCATAGGCATAAAAAACAGTAGCATTACACCTTGGATATCTCTGATCAGAATTAGCGATTCTTTATATATTGAGAAAAATATTTTCTTCATAGGTCTGTGGTTTAATCTGACAAAGCCAGTTAGTCTCTTAATTTTTCTCCGGTTAGCTTTAAAAATACTTCTTCCAGATTGGTACATTCCTTATGATCATCTAACAGTTCCTTCGGACTTGCAGTAGTAATCAGTTTACCTTTATCAATGATACCAATCTTGTTACACAGTTTCTGAACATCCTCCATAATGTGAGAAGTATAGATGATGGTTGTGCCGTCTTTATTAAGCTTTTGAAGGAACTTACGAATCACATTTTTTGATTGTACATCAATACCAACCATGGGCTCATCCAGAATCAAAAGCTTAGGAGCATGCAATAAACCTGCAATAAGATTTATTCTCCTTTTCATACCTCCTGAGAAGGTTGATATTCTTTTATTCTTAACATGATCCAATCCCAGTTCTCCTAAAAGATGATCAATACATCCCTTTAGACCTTTAATTGGCAATCCATATAAACTACCGAAATAAAGTAGGTTTTCTTTGGCTGTCAGGCTATCGTACAAAGCAATATCCTGTGGTACTACCCCAATAAAATGCTTGATTTTAAACAGGTGAGTTTTGGTATCAAGATTATTAATCAAACACTTTCCTGAGCAAGGTTCAAGCAGGCTACTTATGATAGAGATACTGGTTGTTTTACCGGCTCCGTTGGGACCTAGTAATCCAAAAAAATCACCTTTGTTAATTTGAAAAGATACATGATCGACAGCAGGTTCGTCTTTCCCTTTGTAATATTTGGTTACAGATTGAAATTCAAGAATAGTTGTCGGGTTCATGCTATTATATTTTGATTAACCTAGCTTTTTAACGGTTTTTCCAAGTTCGGTGAAAAGTACTTTTTCTCTCTGTCCAAGATCATATAAACGATCAGCTACATCATTATAACCTATCTCACCTGAACGGTTTTTGTATATTCTGGATGCATTGATAGCAAACTCTCTCCATAGGTCACCAATTTGTGTCATGTCTGAAGATAAGCTATCCAGCTTTGTACTCTCTAATTTTTGAGCAGCCTCCTGTAAAAACGAAGCATATAAAAAACGAAATCCGGCACCACCGGTTCCAATCTCTTCCTGCATACGGACGATTTGTCCAAGGAAGCGTTCTGCTTTTTTAGCGCCGTATTTTTTAGGCCACTTTCTTATTTTTTTACTCAGGTAATTGATGCCATCCACACCTACAATTCCTTTGTAGTACAACATCTGAGTTACATTCTTTTTAATACCTTTTATAATGGCAGAATTCAGATCGGTTAATCCTTTATTGCATTCAATACCATACATCTTCCCTTTAGGACTACCGGTACCTTTAGCAAATCTTACTCTTACCAGTTCTTCGTAAGTTAAAGATTCAATGTCCTCCATAATAGGATCACTGATCAGGTATTTGCCATCTTCCTTGCCAATACCCACAATATTGTGCGCATTAAAATGGAAACGATATTGAGGAGGGAAGTAAGATAGGTGATAAACTCCAACCACCATTCCTGTTGGAATCCCTTTTTCAAGGTTGGCATCTAACTTTGCCATAGCCTTTGCCGGAGATCTGAACTTTTGTGAATGAACTTTTATGCCTAAATTTTTAGTAGCTGTATTAAAGATATGCCCAGGCATTGGTCTGAATGAAAACACCGGCATTCCATGTAATTTAATAAAAGGCAGATATGCAAAAAACATTCCTGCACCAATACCAAATACCATTGCCTCGCTAATATCAACTCCCTGATGTTTTAATAAATTTCTGGTAACACCGTTTTCACAGTGTGAGGACATTCTATGATCGAATTCAATCTTCATTACAGCACTAATCTATTTTTTTTACGTCTTCAATACTTTTGTAGCCAAAAGCATAACGATAAGTTTCCAATTCCTTATCGGTTAATTTTTCCCCGTTTTTATATTTGCAATCTTTCCAGACTTTAAACCAACTATAATCTGTATATCCTGCCAGAATTTTAATGCTCATCATATTTTTTTTCATATGATAATAGATGAAGCTTTTCTTTTGGTTTTGATAAAGCTGACGGGCTTTTTCCATCTTTTCCTCTTCAAACTCCCAAGCCTGCTCCAAAGCCACATTTTTAGGTTCAAAACCAGTACTTTTTACAGCTTTGTATTTTCCTTCATCGTCAACTGCAAATTCAATTACACTAAATTCCTTTTTGAATTTATCAGAGTGATCTTGTGGAACTTCGTTTATCTTCATCGGCGTTTTATTAGTATACAGTCTTCAGTTTACAGTCTTCATTCTTCCCTGTTCCGTTCTCCTTGTTCCTTTTTCCCTGTTCCTTAAACTACTGTTAAAAGAGCATAGGTGTATGAAAATCTTGCACTTTCAGGAATCATTAATAAGATCTTTTGTCCTTTAACAAGCTTTCCTGAATTGAATAGTTCTTCCAGCATAATAAATCCTGATGCTGAAGCCACGTTACCAACCTTAGGAAGATTTAAGAACCATTTTTCATCAGGTATATTTAAACCTTCATCCATTAATGATTGATTAATGTGCTTTTTAAAGAACATTGAAGATATATGAGGCATGAAATAATCAATCTCATCCAATGAGAAGTCATGCTTTTTAAGAATTTCTGATAAAAACTTACCTCCAAACTTGGTTATGTATTTCTCTAATAGTTTAGAGTCCTGCTTTAATGAGAATACAGATTTTTCAAGAAGGTCTTTTTGATCCAGGCTTCTCCAGGGACGAACTCTTCCTGTTTCATCTTTTAATCCTCCTGCATACATACAGGTTTCAGAAAGGTGAGCATAGGATTTAATCTCCATCCACTCTAACTTTAAAGAGATTCCTTCTTCATTTGGTATATCTTCCAAAAGAACTGCAGCCGCACCATCCGAAAGCATCCATCTTAAAAACTCTTTCTCAAAAGCCACATAACCATTCTCTCCCAGATCCTGAAGGTGAGCAGATTCTTCTTCAAAGTTTTTAGACATCATCCAACTCGACATGTTTTCTGATCCCACACAAACAGCATGCTTAGCACTTCCAGTAAGAATAGACATATGAGCATAGTTTAAAGCCCACATGGTACTGTTACAAGAGCCTGTTGCCGACATGGCATCAATAGCACCAATTCCCAAACGTCCATGAACCATACACGATAATGATGGCATCTGAATGTCTGGAGATGCAGTTCCACTGGTTAATAAATCAATTTTTTGAAGATCAACACCTTGTTTTTCTAAAGCCATAATTGCCTCCACAGCCATGTCTTCAACCGAGTGAGTGATGTTTCCTTCTTTATCTAGTGCGTAATATCTGTTTGTTATACCATTATTTCTTAATACAATATTTTTAGCTTTTGATCTCAAGCCTTTTATCTTTCCCAAATAATCCTCCATCTCATCATTACTAACAGGCTGGTTAGGAAAGAATTTAGATATTTTATTAATAAATGTCATAGTTAAATGTTATTTTAGTTCAATTCCCTGGTAGTAACCAATAGTCTTTTTTGTCTTAAATCTGAATAAAATGTTTATCAATCCAAATACAAACATGGCAATTGGAGATAATCCAAATAAGGCGAATAATAAATAAGCTCTGAAAACTTTGATTCGCTTATTCCATTCTTTACTTTTAGGTGAAGCTTTTGTTACATATTTACTAAACTTCCTGAATATTTTTTTTGCATTCAGATCTACCATTAATACTGGAAACTTAATTTTTACAGCATCTAGTTTAATAAGATCTTGCTGTATCTTATGGTGTTGGGAGTCATTTAAAAAATTTAAAATTACAGGACTAAAACGTTTAGCATCCAGGATTGTTTTATCACTAATACCAGCATTGGGTAAAAACATATATGGCCCTTTATTTCCATAAACAAGCCATTTAATTATGGTTATTGCAGAGATGTAGTTTGTGTTTTCATCTCCTAAAACAATGTTTCCTACAAGATTACCCTTAGCCTCACTAATGAAACTTTTAATAGATTCATTAGCTGAGTAGCACATATTACGTGCCCCATGAATAGTTAATATGTTTTTATGTTTTAAAAAGGCTTTAATTTGAGGATGGGTGAAGAATGCTGTAACAGGAACTGATGGAGATAAAAACCATGATTGACAACCTACAATTACTAAATCATACTTTTTATTAAAATCGATAGAAAATGGTTGTAAGTCACATCCTGTTTCTTCAACACAGGCAGGAAACTCATCAAAAAAATATTCCCCCCATGGGAAAGGATATTCCTTAGATGGTTTTAATACCTCGTAATCAATGTTTATGTCAGCATTTTGTGTTAATCCACTAATTACAGAATCAATTACTCTTTTTAATTGTCCTGTTTGTGAATAGTACACAACAAGAATATTCTTCATATTATGTTTCCCACTACAGTTTTATGATTTTATCTAAAAACCAAAAAATCCATGTATATAAAAGGTGTTTAAGTCCGAATGCAAAAATACCTTAATATATGAATTATACAAATATTCAATAAGTTCAAATAATGTGCTTTATAGAATTATCATAGTGGGTTTTTTGCTATGTTTGTGATAATCTTAATTTCCTATTCGTATCAGAATATATAAAATGCTTTAGCAGGCTATCTGATACATTGGGAGTAAAATGCGACAAACAGGGAAAACTAAAACGCATGACAAAACCTAAGCAAGTAAATGTTTATATAACAGGTATGGGGATCATATCTGCCATAGGAAAAAATGTTCAGGAAAATTTAGAATCTATTATTTCTGAAAAGTCCGGCATTAGAAAAATTCAATATTTAGATACCGTTCATAAGGATAAATTTCATGTAGCAGAAGTTCCTTTTTCGAATGATGAGTTATATGAGCTAGCTGGAATTAATCATATAAATGATTTTCCCAGAACTACTCTTTTTGCAAGTATTGCTGCACAAGAGGCATTAAAAGATTCCGGATATAAAGATGAAGCAGATGTAAGAACCGGGTTAGTTTTTGGTACTACTGTTGGAGGAATGGATGTTGCTGAAGCAAATTATAGAATCGAGGGTAATAAGCCCAGTTTTATGGTTACTTGCCAGAATAAAGGTTTTACTGCTGAGTTTTTAGCTGAAAAATTTGGCGTTACTGATTTTGTTACAACCATTACTACAGCATGCTCATCAAGTGCCAATGCCATTATGATTGGTTGTGAAATGATTAAAAACAAGCAATTGGACAGAGTTATTGTTGGAGGTGCAGATTCTTTGTGTAAATACACACTTAATGGTTTTAATACGCTGATGATACTTAGTGAAGATCCTTGTACTCCTTTTGATGAAGATCGAAAAGGATTAACATTGGGTGAAGGAGCCGGATTTATAGTTTTAGAAAGTGAGACTTTGGTTGAGAAGTATAATAAAAACGCTTATGCAATTGTTAGTGGATATTCCAATAAGAATGATGCTTTCCACCAAACTGCAACTTCTGAAAATGGTGAAGGTCCTTATTTGTGCATGAAAGAAGCTATGGAAATGGCAGGGCTTAAAACCTCAGATATAAATTACATTAATGCACATGGAACAGGAACTCCAAATAACGATCTAACAGAGAGTATTGCTATCGAACGTATGTTCGGAGAAAAATATCCTCCTTTTTCGTCGCTTAAGCCTTATATAGGACATACATTAGGAGCGGCAGGTGGAATTGAAGCTATTTTTAGCGTATTAAGCATAAATCATCAGTGGATTTACCCAAGTTTAAATTTGAAGAATAATATTTCAGCTGTTAATGTTTCTCCAAATAAAGAATTAAAAAAGGGAACAGTTAATAATGTAATGAGCAATTCATTTGGTTTTGGAGGAAATGATACTTCCGTTATTTTAACAAAGGCCTAATTTATAGAGTATAGAGTAATGAGTGTTTTTATAAAATCAATTATAGCCATTTCGGCCCAAGATACTTTTGAAACAAACCAACTGCCGGAATCGATTGAACCTGTATCTAAATGGATGAGATGTATTACTCCGGAATTTAAAAAATATATTCCGGCAAAAGTGCTTCGCAGAATGAACAGGTATAGCCGGATTAGTTCTGTATGTGCATTTAAATCCTTATCAGGTATAGGTTTGGAAAAACCAGATGCCATAATTACGGCAACAAGTATGGGATGTGTTGAAGATTCTGAAAAATTCTTAAACCAGATGCTGGATAACAAGGAAATGTTATTAACACCAACCAGCTTTATTCAGTCCACTCATAATGCGGTAGGTTCAAATTTAGCTCTGGCTTATCAATGTCGTGGTTATAATATGGTTTATACGCATGATAACAATGCTTTTGAAACTGCCTTAATGGATGCATCAATAAAAATTAAATCAGGTGATGCAAAGAATGTTTTAATTGGGGCGACTGATGAAATTACAGAGGAGAATTATAATCTAAAGGAGTCATTAGGTAAATGGAAATCTGATAAAGAAAGTAATCTTGATTTCTTAAATAGTAAAACAGAGGGAACCATCCCTGGTGAAGGAGCTACTTTTATGGTTGTTTCTGATGAAGCCAAAAATGCAGAATTACATTTGCTTGGAATAGAGGTGTTTTATTCATTGAAAAAAGAAGAGTCCTTATTACTTAGAATCCAGAACTTCCTAAAAACTAATAATTTTAAGATAAACGACCTTGATACTATTCTTTTATCCATAGATGGAGATCATCGTAATTACCCAATATATGAAAGCTTAATGGGAGAGGAGTTGAGTCATGCAAATATTTGTTACTATAAACATTTAAGTGGAAGTTATGATAGTGATGGAGCTTTTGCTATGTGGGTAGCTTCACGTTTTATCAATGATAAAGTAATCCCTGATTATGCTTTTGTCAGAAACACTAACCGTAAAACCAACAATGTTTTAATAGTACGACAAAACTTCAATAAGAATTTTTCTTTGGTGTTGGTTGAAGGGTGTTAGGGTAAAAAAGGATAAAGGATAAGGGATAAAGGTTAAAGGTAACAAGGATAAAGGTGTATGTAATACAATATGCTGGTGCGAGTTTGTAACTTGTTCCTTTACTATCTATGATGTTTCCCAATGTTATCGCGTATTTCCTTTGAGTGTTCGAAAAAAACTCTTAATCGTAATTAAATTATGCACCAAGGGAATCAACTCTCCTCCTTATTCAAGGAGGAGTACGGCGAGTTACGAGTGGGGAGGTGGTTTTCACTATCTTGATAATATGTTGGTGCGAGTTTGTAACTCGTTCCTTTTTCATCTCTTTTACTATTGCGCGTGTCCCCACGCGTGATCCAATTTCTAAAAGATAGGGTTTCTCTTTGAAGCACGAATATCAGGCGTGGTGGTTTGACAATATGGTTTTTGCGAGTTTATAACTCGTTTCTAAATACCTCATCTTATAATTTCCAATCTTTTATCTAGTGTCTCTTATCTCTTATCTATTCCATATTCTACAATAAAATCTGTTAAAAACTAGAAATTATGAGAAATATCAGTTATTTTCGCGACGCAATTTAAAATTTTGGCAATTACAACTTTAAATACAAATGACAGATAAGAGAATTGAGAATATCAATATAGAAACAGAGCAAGCTATTCTAACACCAAACGAATTAAAAGATCTTTATCCTCTAAACGAAAATATTATCAGAACTATTGAGGAAGGACAGGCTACTATTAAAAAAATATTAAGTGGTGAAGACAAGCGTATTTTGGTTGTTGTTGGCCCATGTTCTATCCACGATATTAAGTCTGCAAAAGAATATGCTCAAAAGTTAAAAGCTCTTTCAGAAAAAGTAGAAGATTCTCTTTACCTGGTAATGCGTGTTTATTTTGAAAAGCCTCGTACTACTGTGGGATGGCAAGGATTAATTAATGATCCTTACCTAAACAACAGTTTTGAGTTAGAGGAAGGATTAAAGCAGGCACGTGAACTATTATCATATATTGCAGAAATTGGAATGCCTGTAGCAGGTGAGGCTCTTGATATTGTAACTCCTCAGTATATTCAGGATTTAATTTCATGGACAGCTATTGGTGCCCGTACAACAGAATCTCAGAGTCATAGAAAAATGGCCAGTGGATTAACATCTGTTGTTGGATTCAAAAATGGAACTGATGGAAATTTAGAAATAGCTATTAATGCCTTGGAATCTGTAGCTTCGCCTCATAATTTTATCAGTATTGATCCTGATGGACACGTAGCTGTAGTTCGTACCAATGGAAATGAAAATACTCACATTATTCTTCGTGGAGGTAAAAAACCTAACTACGATGCAGAAAGTGTAGCAGAATACGAAAAACGACTTACAAAAGCCGGTTTACCTACTCGTATTATGATTGACTGTAGTCATGCTAATAGTAGCAAAAATGCAGCTAATCAAGAGCTAGTGCTTAAAGATATCGAAAATCAAATTGTAAATGGCAATACTTCAATTATGGGAGTGATGATTGAAAGTAACCTGAACTTCGGAAAACAAAAAATACCTGCTGATTTATCTACTCTTAAATATGGTGTATCTGTTACTGATGAATGTATTGGATGGGATAAAACGGAGGAGATACTTTTAGATTTTGCAAAGAATATTGCAAAGTAAGGTTAAAGGATGCAAGGTTAAAGGTTAAAAGGTAGCTGAGGGCGTGGAGAAAAGAGTCTTCAGTTCTCAGTTTACAAGGTTTAGTGTGTCTCTTTAGAGGCTCCCCTAATTTTGAAAGAGAAGTGGAAGGTATGAAACATCAATACCTGACGGAGTTGTGTTTATTCGTTAAAGTATCGTATTTAAAACTAAAAGTCTTTAGATCTTAATATTCTAGGTCTCGTGTTTTTTAACCACAGAGAACGCTATTAGTACACAAAGTTCACAGAGTATTTTATGAATATATAGAGGACTGAAAGTCCGTAATCTAATAGCCCATTGTGAAGCGTAGCGGAGCTGTGGGTTTAAAGGTTATATACTATTTGGCAATTGGCTCAATAGGGCAACGAGAAGTTAGTTGATAGTTTTAACATGTAATTAATAATCATTTATAATTCATAAGCACTAAATAATCAATCCAAGATACTATCTTTGTGGTTGAAAACATAAATTATTTATTGAAGATACAATGCAAATACTGATAACAGGAGCTGCCGGATTTATTGGATACCATTTAAGTAAATTATTAGTTAATAGCAAACACCAAATTATTGGTTTAGATTCTGTTAATGATTATTATTCTGTTCAGTTAAAGAATGATCGTTTAAAGCAGTTAGAGCAATACTCTAATTTTGAGTTTGTTAAAATGGATCTTTGCAATAAGGAAGGCATTGATAAATTGTTTGAAGTACATAAATTTGATATTGTAATTAACCTGGCTGCTCAAGCTGGTGTACGTTATAGTATTGAGCATCCATATAAATATATTGAAAGTAATATTCAAGGGTTTATGAATATCCTTGAAGCTTGTCGTCATAACCCTGTTAAGCATTTAATATATGCTTCGTCAAGCTCTGTGTATGGTAACAGTGATGATACACCTTTCAGTACATCTCAAAAAACAGATGAGCCGGTTTCTTTATATGCCGCTACAAAGAAGTCTAATGAATTAATGGCTCATACCTACTCACATTTGTATAAAATACCAACAACTGGTTTGCGTTTCTTTACTGTATATGGTCCTATGGGAAGACCAGATATGGCCTATTTCTCATTTACCAATAAAATTACCAACAATGAAACCATAAATGTATTTAATAATGGTAATTTGGAGCGTGATTTCACATATGTAGATGATATTGTTGCAGCTATTGAAAAATTAATTGACTTACCATTTTATACAGAACAAGAGAAAGAAAAACCTTATCGATTATTTAATATAGGTAATCACAAACCGGTTAAACTGATGGAGTTTATCTCAACTCTGGAAAAACATTTGGGAATGGAAGCCAATAAGCAGTTTTTGCCCATGCAACAAGGTGATGTATATAAAACCTATGCTGATATTACTGATTTAAATAACAGAATAGGTTTTACTCCCAAAACATCTATTGACGAAGGTTTAGGAAAGTTTGTTGCATGGTATAAAGAGTATTATAGCTTGTAATAGATAGGGGAGTAGGTAGTTCTAAGTGCCATAACTGTGTAGTAGTCTTCAGTTCTCAGTTCTCAGTTCTCAGTCTTCAGTACTCAGTCTGTCTACTGCTTATTGAATTGTAATTGTTAGACAAATTTGCGAACAGGAGAAATGGCGAAAGTCCGATACGACAAATAAACTATATCACCTTATCACTATATCCCGAAATAACAGACCACTATTCTAAAATCATAAATCGATCATCTTCAATCCAAAATTCTTTTTAGTGAATGGGAGTGTTTTTAACCACAGAGTGCTCCAAAAACTCACAAAGGTCATGGAGAATTAATATTCGTGATTATTGGGGGGAAGAACAGAGCTTAGATGGCCGTAAACAGTATATATATGTTACCTAAAGAATTTCTATTTCAAAAGAATAAAATCAGAAAGGACTGAAAGTCCGTAATCTATTAGCCTATTGTGAAGCGTAGCGGAGCTTTGGGCGCATAATCGAATTAAAGACATATCCCGAAATAACAGACCACCATTCCAAAATCATAAATTGAACATCAGCAATCCAAAATTCTTTTTAGTTCATATATAGAAAAAGGACATTCATGAATTAATATTATACGATCATCATAGTTGTTTAATATATTGTATTTTAGACGAAACATTTAGCTTGCTTTATCGTAAATTTAAGCATAATTTTATATTTCGAACTTCTTATAACTTATAGTAAAAAACTAACTCATATCGATTTTATCAAATTGATAAGCATAAAAATTGATGTACAAATACTAGTGTATTGTTTGGTACGAATTAAAAAGGTTAATAATAGACTAAAATAAAGTGTTTACACAATAAGAGTTATTAGATTGTAGTTTTCTTTGATAGTTTGTTATCTTTAATTTTGATTAGGAGATTTGTTAAACATTGTAAGAAATGTTTAAAGTTGCAAATTTTAGTTTATGAAAAAAATAGTATTCATAATTATTACTTTTTATAGCCTTTGGGCTATAAATATATCTGCGCAACCCGGCAGTCCTCCCGGACTCGATAACTTTCCTGATCACAATACAAATGGTAAACCAACAAAAGGAGCAAGTACTCCAATAGATGGAGGAGCAGTTGCTTTATTGGCAGGAGGAGCTATTATCCTATACCGTAAGTATATTGCAAATAAAAATAAAAAATAAAGAGCTGGGTGTTTTACAATTCATCAAACCCTTATTAAATCATAATTCGTTTTTTCATCAATTAATCGGCCTGACAAATCATCTATTTGTAAAACAGATCACTTTACTTATTAAACATTTTTCTTTCTAATTTAACTAATGGAGAATTATCTCAATAAAACTTCTGCATTTAAAGTCTGTTAACCTTATGTTCGTCAAAATAGTATGTCAATAATATATAAAAAAATTACATTTGCATATTCAAATTATTAAGTCAAAATATTGATTTTTATTCTGGTGGGGACCAAAACAAAACTTTTTGACTTGGTGAACGTTAACTAAATTAATTTTAATTGGGGAGAAATATGAAGAGACGGTTATTTATAGTTTTATTGAACAGCTTATTTTTTATAAACCTATTATCCCAAAGCCCTACAGTAACTTCTTTTAGTCCTGCGGATGATGCTACAGGTGTTTTAATGCGAACGGATTTAACTATTAATTTTAATGAGGATGTAACGATTGGTTCTGGAAATGTAACTATATACAAATCCACTGACAATAGTGTTATAGAAACAATTGATGTTGCAGGAAGTCAGGTAAGTGGTGGGGGTACTTCACAAATAGTAATTGATGTAAATCAATATCTCGAGCTTTCTACAGCGTATTATGTACAAATTGGTTCCGGTTGCTTTATTGGTTACTCAGGTATAAGTGACAATACAACCTGGAGTTTTACTACATCAGCTATTACTGAATCTATACAACGAAAAATTACCGCTGATGGTGGTGCTTCTTCTGATTATTTTGGAAAAAGTGTAGCAATGTCAGGAAATTATGCCATCGTTGGATCACCCAGTAGTAACTCAGATATAGGTAGTGCGTATGTTTATGATATTACTACAGGTGAGGAGGTGTATAATTTAACTCCCTCGGATGGTGTAGCTAATGATGGATTTGGAGAAAGCGTGGCAATATCAGGTAAATATGCTGTTGTAGGAGCTCCTTATAAAGACACTAGTAAAGGTGCAGTATATGTTTTTGATTTGAGTACTGGTAGCCAGCTGCATAAATTAATAACAGATAATTCCGCAGAGGATATTGGATATGAGTATGATTATTTTGGATATAGCGTTGGTGTAACTGATAATTATGTTATAGTTGGAATTACTGGTTTTTATGAAGGTGATATAGAAGCTTGTGGTTCTGCATTTGTCTTTGAAACTTTAACTGGAAACTTTGTGGAAAAGTTAATCGCTGAAGATGCTTCTGCAGGAGATGGCTTAGGATCAAGTATAGCAATTAAAGATAATTATGTTTTGATTGGAGCTAGTAATGGGAAGGTAGGTACTAGTTCCAGGAACAGGCCAGGAACTGCATATATGTTTGATTTGATCACAGGAAATCAATTGTATAAATTTGTAGGAAGTGATGCTGTTGCAGGTGATTTATTTGGACAAAGTGTTAGTATCTCGGATAATTATGCGGTGGTTGGAGCACCAAATAATAATAGTAATACTGGAGGAGTTTATGTTTATACCCTAAGTGCAGGAACCTTTGTACAAAAGTTAACTGCCTCAGATGGTATTGCTAATGATGAATTTGGCTATAGTATTTCTTCAGTAGGAGATTATTTAATTGTAGGTGCCTTTGGAGATGACAATAGCACTGGTAGTGCATATGTATTTGATTTAAGTTCGCTAACTCAAGTAAATAAAATTACTGCAAATGATGGTAATGCAGCAGATAGTTTTGGTTGGGGTATTTCAATAAGTGGCAATTACGCAATTATTGGAGCGCACGAAGACGATGATAACGGGTATAATAGTGGTAGTATTTACGTAGTAGATTATCTATTGAAAGAAGGCTTATTGACATGGGTCGGAGGTACAACTGGTTCTGAAACTTCATGGAATGCTACAACAAACTGGTTCCCAACATTGGTGCCAACAGCAACTGATGATATCATTATTCCTGCTACAGTCACTCAATTAATTGTTGATGCAGCTTATGGTTCAGATGAGCAGGTTAATGATGTTAGTATAGAATCCGGTGCTACCTTAACTGTTGCTGCAAGTTCAGCATTAACAATAAATGGGGACTTAACAAATGCAGGTAATCTTATTCTGGAAGCAAATAGTACAGCAAATGATCGATCAGGTTCATTGATTACATATGGTGCTGTAACTAATACAGGTACAATGACTCAATCCCGTAAGGTGAGTGGGAGTTCTGTCGATGGTACTGATTATGGATGGCATTCAATCGGTATTCCAGTAGAAAGCACTCCGGCTGTCGACTTCTTTACTGGTGATTATATGTATGGTTATGTGGAATCGTCAAATAGTTGGGGTGATACACCAACAACTGTTGAAAGAGGTACCGGTTATATTTTAAAGACGATAAATGGAGATAGAACATATGAGTTTACAGGTACATTTAATAGTGGAGATTACTCATATGGTGTAACAAATACAGGTGCAGATAGTGATCATGGGTATAATTTTGTAAGTAATCCATATCCTTCACAAATTGATTTAAGTGCAATGGATTGGACTGATTCTAATATTAGTATGGTATATGTATGGAATGGTTCAGATACCTATTATTCATATCAAATTGGTACAGGAGGTACTTTAGATCCAATATTAGAATCATGTCAGGGCTTTTTTGTAAGAGTTAGTGATGGTAATGCTACCGGTACTGTTTCTTTTAATAATAGTGCTCGTGTTTCAACTACAAGTGGAGGATTATTAAAATCAGCTACAGTTTCTTCAATACCAAGAATTGCTATAAAAGTAACAAAAGGTGAATACGAAGATGTACTAATAGTAAACGAAACTGATGTGGCTAATGAAGGGTATAAGCTTTTTAGTTTTAATCCTGATGCACCTCAGATATATGCTATTGATGATTCTAAAGATTATTGTATTTATAATAAAAGTTTAATAGTTGAGGATGATGTAATCCCTATTGGATTAAAAACAAACGCTTCAGGAACATATAGTATCAACGTGACAGAACAAAGTTTTGATGGATTGGATGTAGCATTGGTGGATATGAAAACAACAGAGATTATTCCAATAACTGCTGGAACCAGTTTTGATATTGAACATGTATCTACAAACGATGAACTTCGTTTTCAGTTAGTGTTTAAACAAACAGGAGCTACAGATGTTAATGATATAGAAACTACTAATGTTATAGTTTATAATGTTGATAAAAATATTGTAATTAAATCTGATGAAACTTTTGATTATACGATTTATACACTCGACGGAAAAGTAGTAAACGTTGGAGAAAATAAAATCGGGATGGAATATGTTTCAGTAGATACGGGCCTTTATCTTGTTAAGGTAGCCGGAAATAATAAAGTATTAACTCAAAAAGTATTGATTAAATAGAGTATATATCATATTTCTTGTTTTTTATAAAGACAAGAAATTATTAAATATAGTTTAAAAAACCGCAATCTTACCCCCTGTATAGTGTTGGAATTGGAAAATTACTTTTGAAATATTCTGGTAACTAAATGGTTTTACCATTTAGTTGTCTAATACCTGCATATTTCATTAGGCAAAGAATAGAATATAAAGTATGAAGAAAATTGTAGTAATAGCAACAATTGCTTTTTTGGCATTTATTGCAGTAGAAACTTATGGTCAACCGGGTAGCCCCCCGGGAGGTAGTGGAAATGGTGATCCAGTAGGTGGAGGAGGAGCTGGTGTTCCCTTAGATGGTGGAGCTGTTGCCTTATTGGCTGGAGGTGCAGTAATTTTATACCGAAAGTACATTACAAATAAAAATGAGAACGAGTAACAAATATTATTAATTCTAAATAATTAGAATTATTTAAATTGAATGTGTTAGATTTTCCTCATTAAATAAATCGATTATAAAGATGTATTATTAAATAAGTCAAATTCTTTTGTAATACTTGTTTTATTGGGTAAAATATTTCAAACATACAACTTGAAGTATTATACATAAAAATAAGAGCCTATGAAAAAAAATGATATAAACTTATTTATTAATACATCTTCATTATTTATCAATTTTTGGTTAGGTTTTAAAATTATTCTACTTACAGTAAAGATACTTTTAGCCAAGTGGTTTAATATAGATTGGATAATTCAATTATACAGCATCCAACCTACAAATACTTCCAAATCATCAATTTGGACTTACTTATCTGTTCTTACTTTTTATTCTATTGAGTTTTTTTTATTAATCTTTATAATCACAGGATTATCTTTTTTTGTAATCAAGAGACAGAATCAAGGACGATTTAAAATTTATTATTATGTAGCTATTTTAGTAGCTATATTAATTCTTTATTCTAATGTTATTTCGGGAATAATTACCAGAAGTAATTTTTATCATTTTTTAAACTGGCTACATATTTCATATTCTATTATGATTTCAGGAGTAATATTACTGTTTTTCATTGCTATTGGGTTATTTGCATGGATAAGTAATAAATACTTGAAGATAATGACTGAAAAAATAGAAAGAAGAAATAATCTATTACATTCGGTTTCTAGTGTAAAACATTTTGTACCCGAAGGAGTTACTGCTTTGTTTTTATTGTATTTTCCCTATATTGGGGACTTAAATATATATCAAAGTACAGAATTTTTTCTATCAACTATTATAATTTTATCAACGGTATTCGTAAAAAAGATAAAATACAGACGGTTTAAAGAAGAATTTGAAGAAAAAATTAATAAAATTTATTTAAGTATTGCAATTGCTCAGTATGCATTATTTTTTGTTTGTAACTTAATCTAATCATGTTTAAAGAACTAGAAATATCTAATAAGCAATGGCGAGTTATAGGTGTACTATTATTTTTTATTTTGTTAAGATATACATATCATCCTTTATTTATTTCAATATTTGTTTCGCTTAATGATCTTATTCTAAATATAGCAACCTTTCTATTAAAAATACTTGGAATACAAGCTAAATGCGGTCAAGGATATATTTCATTATGGAATGGTGTGTTTTTGCAAATGCCATACCGAAATTTAGATTTGAAACTTATAGGCATTTTAAGTCTTATTATTACAAGTAATAAAGTATTAAAAATAAGATATTTAGGCGTTTTTGTATTATGGATTTTAATTGTACATATTATAAGAATTATAATTTGGGGAGTTTTTAGTAGCTATTTGCCTGGTGAGAATTATTTTGAGCATGATAAAATATATCGTGTATTATTATGCTTGTTTCCCCTATTATTATATCGGAAAAATCTTAAAACTGCTATAATTGTTCAAAAGAAAAATGATATTGACAATATTTTATTAAAACTATGTTTTGTACTGTTTTTATATTATACGATGTCATTTATAATTATCTCCATAGGAGATGGAGGGCAGTCTATTCGAAATATATTAGTTGATTGGATTCTTAAACTTTCTCGTCATTCCTTGGTGTTTTTAGGTTATAGTGTACAAGTTATCGGAAGGAAAATTTTTAATGAACAAACATATATATTTATTGATGATGAATGTATTGGAATTGATATAATGCTTGTTTTTTGTGGGATATTTCTGTTTTATGAATCTTTTAGCTGGCGTCTAGGTTTGTTTTGCCTCTTTGGTGTCGCTATGATATTTTTTTTAAACGCAATGCGCATCACTTATTTATTCATATTTATTTCTGAGAATAATTATGAATCCGGTATGTTTAATATTCATCATGATATTTATAACATATTTATTTATTCCTTTATTGTATCGTTATGGTATCTGTGGTTTTTTTATTATAAGAAAGAAGATAATGATAAGGACAAAGGTAACAAGGTTAAAGGATAAAGTAATAAGTTTAAAGTATAAAGGCTAAAGAAGATAAAGTTAAAGTTAAAAGGTTAAAAGAGAGAATAATATTGTAGAAAGAAGAAGGTTGTAGAGGGTGTTAGATTATTAGGTCGTTAAGTCGATAGTACTTAAAGAAATTAGAATTTTACAAAAGAGTACGCTACGAATACACATAGCACATAGAAAATAGGATGAAAGGGCGTTGATGCGAAGAGGCTATTGGGAGAGTAATGGATAATGAAGTCTTCAGTACTCAGTCTGCAACGGGCAGATTTTTCAAGGAATAAGTCAGATTCATATGGATTTCAGATAATATAATTATCATTTTTCGAAAGAGTAAAAGTTGTGCATTAAAGCAATTCCATACTTTTTAAGGAAAAATGGTAGTTAGGTATTGGGTCAAGTAACAAGCAAAGAGTCGAAAATAAAAAGTAGTAGACTGAGCTTTTTTAGTTGTCAACAGCAATTTTAATAGTGGCTCTCTCTTAAGAATCTTCACATACTTAGCAAAAATCCTTTGTTACATTAGCGGTTAAAAAAATTAGTAAGTCAATAGCTCATTCAAAAGTATTCAAATCAAAACATTGAGAACTGTCCGCTGCTTACTGAATACTGCCTACTGATGCCTGCCTACTGTATACTGATTACTACTAACTGCCTACTGAATACTACTACCCCTTTCTAAACTTCTTCTTCAATTTATTTACAAATCCCATCACCTCATAGCTATCATCGTAATAGCCCTTGCCGTAACCATAATAGCTTTTATAGCTGTTGCCATAGCCACTATAAACGGTATCATTTAGTAATACTCCCGGATGTTTAAAATCTTTTTTATCTTTTAATTGATTGATATAATTGATTTGTTTTTTATGACTATAACCCTGACGTACTACAGCCAAGTTAATATCTGCATACTTTGCAACTAAAAATCCATCAATTACCAGGGTTATAGGCGCATTGTCCAAAACAATATAATCAAATTCCTTTTGTGCCTGATCAATAAATTTTTTAAAGTTCCCATTCCCTATCAACTCAGAGGGATTAGGTGGTACCGGTCCAGAGTTTACATAAAACAGGTTTTCCTGGTCTGTGGAACGAATAATATCATTAAAACCATCGTTACCAATTAAAAAGGTAGACAATCCTTTAGCGTTTTCAACTTCAAATACCTTGTGCAATTTAGGTTTACGTAAATCACATCCTACCAATAAAACTTTTTTATTATCCATGGCAAGTATGTTCGACAAGTTTAAGGCACAAAAAGTTTTTCCCTCGCCAGATATCATGGAGTGAATGGCAACTACTTTTGAAGCCTCATTATTGGCCATGTATTGCAAACTTACTCTTAAGCCTCTGAATGTTTCTGCAATACCAGAACGAGGGTACTTTTGAACTGGGACTTCAATATTATAGTTATTATGAGCTATTTCTGCAGAGATGGGTAATTTACAAAGCTTTTGTAATTCTTCAATACTTTTTATTGAGTCGTTAAAATAATCAGTTATTATAATGAAAATAAAAGGTATAGCCAATCCTAGTAACAGACCTATTAATATATTAGTTGATCCTTTAGGTCCTGTTTGTATAACAGTTTCAATACGTGCCGGGTCTAATACATTGGCATCTGGAACATTTGACGCTTTTGTAATGGCTGCTTCTGCTCTTTTTTGTAAAAGATAGGTATATAACTCATTATTTAAATCAAAACTTCGTTTAATATTAATTAAATCCTGTTCTGTTTTAGGGAGATTGGCCAATTCTATTTTGCTTGTGTTTAATTGACTTTTAATGCTTTGGAGTTCAACTTCTGTATTATTAAGAAGGTTTTTAATATTTTCTTCCAGTGATTTAATAGTATTTGAAATTTGCTCGTTTATCATTACAATCGCAGGATTTCTATCCTTTACTGTAGACGTTAATGAAATTCGTTGGCTATATAGCTCTGCCAGTTTTACCACTTGTGCATTTATACCGGCATCTGTGATTCCTGCTACTGAAGGAGAAGCCATCAATTTCATTTCCTCAGCATTACCCATATATTGGTGCAGGTTTTTAAAATACTCAATCTTGCGCTCAGCCATTTTCTTTTCTGTTTCCAACTCCTGCAATTTCTCAGCTACCATAGTTGCTTGCTTGCTAAGGTCTACAATCCCTTTCTTTGATCGGAATTCAGTAAATAATTCTCCTGCTTTGTTTAATGAGTCAATTAAATTTTCCAGTTGGGCATCAATAAAACGAACTGTATTTTCCGCAGTACGGTTTTTTTCATTTAATCCGTGCTTTAAATAAACTGAAATTAGCTCATTCATGTAGTCAACACCGCGTTGCGCATTTCTTTCCTGAAGTGAAAGTGCTATGCCATCACCATTTTCATTAGCGAAATCAATGGCTATACCATTTACATAAGATTTTGTAATGTCATCAAGATTATTTATAATAAAATAGTATGAAGCGTCTGTGTTTACTTTTTTGTTTTTGTTTCTATCAATGATTAAATTGAAATATTTACTATATATGGGTTGTCCATAGTTGCCTTGTAATGTTATTTCTATTTTATTATTTAAATCGTCTTTTACCTCAGCTGAAAGTTCAAAAGAGTTTGCATTTATTGGATTGATTAAAACGGGTGTATTTATTTTATTTATTGAGTCTGAAATTAATTTAGTTGTATAAGGAGCTTGATGGTATAAATCTATATCTCTGAATATGCCCTTTTGATACCAGGAAACATCAATGTTTATTTTTTTTATTGCAAGATGATTCAGTGTGTATGACTTAAGCATTAAAATATGACGTTCTGCATTTGTTTTTGCAGAGGGATTAAAACCATAAAAAAACTTATCAACGCTCATTTTGTTAGATTCGTCATTAATCAAAACAGATGCACTCATTTTATATATAGAAGGAGAGCGCTTGGTTATAAGCCATCCGGCACATAAGCCTATAAAACCAAAAATGACAAACCAATACCATTTATTTAATAAACGAAACAGAAATCCTTTAATATCTATTTGTTCTTCCTGTTCTACAGATTCTAATATTTCGTTAATATTTTGCATGTTTATTTTGAATAGAAGCCTACTTTCACTTTCCCTATATGGTAGGATTGATTTACAACTCCGTTATTTGTTATAAATGATAAAAATAGTATTTTTTATTTCCTTTAACCGCAAAGAAAGCAAAGTTTTTCGCAAAGGTTACAAAAGAGTTTTTATTAATGATGTATACGATAGATGAAATATGAGTTTGGAAATATGGAGTTATCAAATTGATGAAGTGATTAATACTATCAATTGTATGTCGAAAACTCACACTAACAGACAACTTTATACTGACAACTAACTATTCAACTCTATTATCGACCTGTCTCTCTAATGTTTATTTCACCTCAAAGTCGCAAAGCCACAGTATTTTTTATGTAGCCGATAATTTCAGTTTAAAGACTCTGATGGTATAGAATTTATTATATAATATTATTAAGACAGGATGATCAGGATAAACAGGATTATAATTGCTTCGCAATTATTTTTTATGCACGAAACAATAAAAGAGTTCAACAATACCTTTGAATATGTAAATTACACAAATTGAAAAGTATTGCACCTCATTATGTCGCTCTTTCAGAGCTATACCAAGCAAAGCTGTAAATCAATACTCCCCAATCGGGGGAGCTAGAGGGTGCTTTTGTGTATCACGACATCTTTGCCTTGAGGAGAGGAGAGTGTACTGAGTGTAGCATACTGTGTACTCACCACTTCTATATGTATATTTCAATCTAGAATTTAAGTTTTTTTGTATCCTGCCGAGAATCAAAAAGTCTGACAATCTCAATTCCGTATGTAACTTCTCTGTAATAAAGTGTATTTTGCTTTGTAATAACACATTTCCTTATTTGTAATTCATGATTAATAATGGAAAATATCTTTGTATCTTCAAGAATTAATTCAATACTATCATCAATCTTATTAATGAATCTATTAATTACATGTGGATTCCATTTGTTTTGTAAATAATCAAGTATCTTTCTAAGATCATTTTCTGCAGCAGGTGACCATGTTGCTTTTTTATTTATTGCCATATTGATTCCTGATATCTGTCATTACATCGCTATGACTTCTTCCTTCTCCGTTATTTAATTGATCAAGGCCAATTTGAATTGCCTCTTGCTGCTCTGATGTTAAATTTTGCCAATCATCAAGTTCACTTTTACCGTTAATATAATTTAATAGCATTCCGTATGCTTCTTCTAATCGATTTCCTTTTAGAGAATCAAGTTTACGAAACAAATCTATTTTTATTTCTGCAGCATTCATAATCAAAGCTTTTTGTAAAGATAACTATAATTGAAAAGGCAAGATATAACTTTTTGTATTTTCTTTATGTTTTGCACCATAACACTTAAGTAAGGTTAATAGTTCCTATATGTTGAAACTTGATATGGTTTTATTGTGGTATGAATTTCTCTCAATTTTGCCTCATAGCTTTTTTACCACGAGTCTCAAAGACACAAAGGATTTATGATTTATAATTTATGAAATATGGATGTGTTGAATTGTTTTTTGTCCACTAACTATACTAATAGATACTAATTGCATCTCATTATATCGCTCCTTCAGAGCTGTGAATTACCAAGCTGTAAATCAGTTCTCCCCTATGGGGGGAGCTAGAGGGGGCTTTTATCCTCCCCTTCGGGGAGTTAGAGGGGCTCTTATGCGCCATGTCATCCTCGTCTTGAGAAGAGGACAGAGGAGAGGTGTTTTGTCTACTGAACACTGAAATTTACTACCAATCTAATGCCGGTTTTTACTAAACTTCTATATTTCCAGTATATAAATCAGAAATAGGAAAAATTAAATCATAATCATCCCAATTTAAATTACCATCTGTTAATGAGAAATTTGCAAATTTTTTTTCATCTAAATATTTCTTTATTGATGGATGTAATGATTTACACAAAAATGATTTAAAATCAACTATTCTTTCATCTCCGTTGTTAAAATGTATACGAATGACATAATCAGATAAGTATTTTGCAGAGTCGATTTTTAACTGACTGTGTCGGCTATCTAAATCTTTATAGTTAACTGTTATTCTCATTTCAAACGTTTTGTTATTTTTTCAAATTCAATATCCTTATGGTAAACAAAATAATTAATCCATTTTTCAACTATTTTGTCCGCATATAATTCTAGAAATATTTCAAAATCTTTAAGGTCTTTTCCTTTCAAAGGATTTGCACCTAAAATATTTGTAATCTTTATTTCTGAGATTACACCATTAATTATATAGAATTCAGCTTTACTTTCAAATTCACCTTTTTTAGCATGAACATGAATTGGCTCATGCTCATTGGAATAAAAGAAGACAATAATTCCTAAATATTCAAATATTTTTGGCATTATCTAAATTTATAATATGTAATTTCTTTACTCTTTCTCTCCATTTCTTAATTGTGACTGAACCCTTAATCCTTAATACAATATCTTTATTACCTATCATATATCAAAAATAAAGAATATTTATCAGATTGTAAATCTTTCAAATTAATTAGACAGGATGATCAGGATAAACAGGATTATAATTGCTTTGCAATTGGTTTTTTATCCACGAATTGGTAATTGTTATGTGGTGCTATGAAATATAAATTTCACGAATAAAGTGACAAGTAAACTGTTTCTTTCTCTGTGCTTCTTAGTGAAAAAGCGAAGCGTCTCCGTGTACTTTGTGGTTAAATAATATACTAGCTGTAAATCAGTTCTCCCCTTCAGTGAGTTAGAGGGGCTCTTTTGCGCCACGGCATCCTCGCCTTGAGGAGAGGTTTGTAAACTTCCAACTGATAAAAGAAGGCTGTGTATTCATTGGTTTACTTGATTTTTTCAATTATCGTATCAAGCCAATCAATTAGATCATCTAAATAAGCGATAATAATTTCCCAAACTATTTCATAATCAATTCCAAAATACTCATGAACTATTCTATTTCGAAATCCTCTAATTCGGTTCCATTCTATCTCTGGGGTATTATCTCTAAAATCAGGATCAATGCGATTAGCAGCTTCTCCAATAATCTCAAAATTACGAACAACAGCATCTATTGTTTTGTCGTCAGATAAGAAAGATTCATAATTAAAGTCTTTTGTGTATCGCTTAATCTTTTGTGCAGATTGCAACATATCCTCCAACAGTAATGAAGTATCTCGTTTAGACATATATTAAATCGGAATAGATTGAGTTTAAATACTTTTCTTTCATTCCTTTTTTAGATACTAAATCAACTTTTGAACCAACAATTTTCTCTAAATCTTCTGCTAAATCAATAAATCTAATACCAATCTTATCAGAAAACTCAACAAGAATATCGACATCACTTGATTCATTTTGTTCTTTACGCGAAAAAGAACCAAAAATCGCCATTGATCTTATTGGGTAATCATGAAATAATCTTCGCTTATGACTACTCAGTATATTTTTTATTTCTTGCAATGTTCTCATAATCCAAAATTATCACTTTTCATTTAATTAATAAAACGTGACTAAAAAAGTTTTTTGGAGAGATGATTGAATAATGAGGATATGACGAGTTGTTATCTCGTGATATAGTTATTAAGTTTTATTGTTGTATTGCCAGCCTCATTACAGATTTCACCTTAAAGATACGAGGACTCAAAGACACAAAGGATTTATGATTTATGATAGATGAAATTTGTATGTGTTGAATTGTTTTATTGTCCACTAATTACACTAATCGACACGAATTGTAATTTATTATATCGCCCATTCAGGGCTATTATTTACATGATGTAATGTTACCAAGGGCTTCACCCATGGCTATTGTATATCGCTCCTTCAGAGCTTTGATTAAACAAGCTGTAAATCAATTCTCCCCTTGAGGAGAGGACCGAGGAGAGGTGTTTTTCAAACTGCCTACTGAGAACTGAAGACTGAAGACTCTTACGTACTCCGCGGTTAAATTTATATGGATTTTCAATTGATGTTGTATGATTTATGAAATATAAACATCGCCCTTTCTCCCCATCGCCCATTCTCTGCTTGTTGTAGAACAGATTAAACAATATTATTTAGACAGGATTGACAGGATAAACAGGATTATAATTGCTTTGCAATTTTTTTGTCCAAGAATTGGTAATTTTTATGTTGTGCAATGAAATAGAAATTTTACGAATAAAGTGAATAGTAAGCCGTTTTTTTCTCTGTGTTTCTTTGTGAAAAAGCGAAGCGTCTCCGTGTACTTTGTGGTTGAAAAATATACTAGCTGTAAATCAGTTCTCCCCTTCGTGGAGTTAGAGGGGCTCTTATGCGCCATGGCCTCCTCGCCTTGAGGAGAGGACTGAGGAGAGGTGTTTTACTAACTGCCTACTGAGGACTGAGGACTGCCTACTCTTACGTTCTCCGTGGTTTAACCTAATTATTATTCACAAAATTAACCAATAACACAATAGCTGAAATACTTGAGAAAATCAGTGAGTACACCGGCATATTTATTTTTAAAGATTTAGAATTATCAGGTTCAATATATATTACATCATTAGGTTGTATATAATAAGCCTCTGATGTAAATAAATCTTTTTGAGTTAAATCAAGGTTATATATTCTACTCTTATTATTAAACATACGAACTACCTTGATTTTTTTTATCTGACTATAATCGGTTTCTCCACTGGCTTCACTAATAGCATCCAAAACAGTAAAAATATTGTTATAATTGTAATATACTCCTGGACTTTTTACTTCACCCAGTACCGTATATTTGTAACTTAATAACTTTATTTTAACTATACCCTCTTTTAAATATTCATGAGCTTTTTCCTGTATATATTGTTGAGCTTGATCTAAAGTTAAATTTTCAACTTTAACTTTACCAATTATAGGTAAGGTAATTTCCCCTCGTACATCAACTTGGTAACCATTTAATAATTGACTACTCACATCTCCAAAATTCATATTTGTACCCCCACTGGATCCTTGTGATTTAGTGGGATTAAATAATGCATTAACTTCAGGATCGAGTGTTTGAATATCTACATATAAGTTATCATTTATCTTAATTTGGTAATTGTTAATGCTAGCGGGTTTTAATTCTATTTCTTCCTGGCTGGAGGTGTTTTGTAAGTAAACCATAGTTTTTCTTGATTTACATGAAAAGAGAGATATTCCCAAAAAAAGGATTATAGAATATAGGGCTGTTTTGCTCATAAGTTAAATTGCGTAAAATTTTAGTATAAAGACAAAAGTATAAAGATTTTTTGATCTCTATTTACATACTTTTATCTAAAATCTAACGATTTATAATTTAGTGATGATGTTTGTGATTATTAAATAAATGATGAGGTAAAATTTTTGGAATTAAATATTGAGGTATTTTACGAGCAATTTTCATAGAAAGCGTAAAATAGCCTAATAATTTATATCTACGCATGATATTAATATCTTCCATAGATTTAATCATTTGAAGCTTTTTTGTAGTGCTTTTACCCCCAACACGCATTTTAACTGTCCATTGATTTAAATACTCTTTTTTTAAGGATTCATCTTTAAACCAACGCAATGATATATCATAATCCGATGATATTTGATAATGCTCCATATACAAACCCAATTGATCAAAAACTGCTTTCTTAACAAAAATGGTTGTGTGCAAAGGAATCCACCCAAAGTTTAGATATTGTTTTTTATATGGTTTAGAGTAATATATACGAATTATCTTTGAAATATCTTCACGTTCTACATATACTCCTTTAGCGTATACTAAATCAGCTTGGGTTTCATTAAATTTATTAACTATTTTTTCAATAGTATTATTTTCAAATAGTAAATCATCTGAATGCAATAAGCCTACAATATCCCCTGTAGCCTGTTGTATACCTTTATTCAAAGCATCATATAAGCCGCGATCCTTTTCTGATACATAATAGGCTAGTTTTGATTTATACTTTTCAATAATAACTTGTGATCCATCAGTTGAACCACCATCAATAATAATATACTCAATGTTTTTATAGGTTTGGTTGATTACAGATTCAATACATTCTGCAATAAAAGCAACATTGTTATATACTATGGTTATAATAGATACTTTCATTAATTGTGTTTGTGTCTTTTCTTAAATACGTGATTTTAGACCTTAAAGTTTAAAATTACTTTCTAAAAATTCTTTAATTTTGTTGTTATCATTATTAAAACGTTTCTTTATTTCCCATACTTTGGCATCAACCAACATTCTATACCAAAATCCCTGTAATATATGCCATAAAAAACCTTGTTTACCATCTCTGAATCCTCCTCGAATAATATAGCGATAAAAGAAGTTGAAAAAAGGTCGAACAAATAAAGGTATTTTATTATATCGATTTTTTAACCAACGTAATCTTTCAGCTTCGTTGCCAAATAATTTAGATTTAACAGATGAATTTTTATCAGTTTTTACTTGTGTATACAAAATATCAACGGCTTCTCTGGTTGCATATCCATTGTGCTTGTCTGTCCACCAGGTTATATTATTTAAATTATCGTCTGTTTGATCACCTTCAACTTGGGTACTAGTCCCTTCATGTAAAATGATGTGTTCATCCATCCATCTATTTTCGCATTCCCCTTTGCCATATTTAAACACCTTTAAATTCCATCTGGGATACCAGGTGCCGTGCAATAAAGGTTTGCCTAGGAAAACTATTTTACGTTTAATATTGATTCCTGACAATTTTTCGTCAGCATCAGTAATGCACTTATTAACATTCTCTCCCAGTGTTTTATCAATATATTCATCAGCATCAATTCTCCATACCCATGGCGTTTTAATTGGACAATTTTGTAATCCCCAATTGAATTGAGTTGCATAGTTTATCCATGGATTTTGGTATACTTCAGCACCTAATTCCTCAGCTATTTTTACAGTATTATCATTGCTAAAAGAATCAACTACAAATATTTCCTTTACATAGGGCTGTAAAGATTTAATACAACGTGCAATATGTATTTCTTCGTTGTATGTCAGAATGATAGCAGAAAGGAACGTACTATTGTGCATGTTAATTATTTATTAAGTTTAATTATGTCACGCTTACCTACAAAGGAGAGAAATAATTTATTTAATATTTGAATAACTAAGATCTCTGTAGTCATTGTTAAAAATAGATTAAACATAATCAGCAAAATACTATCGAATGAGAATATTTTTTTTAATACTATAGCATAACTTACAATTAATAATTGATGGGTTCCTAAAATTATTAAAGTATTTTTTCCAAAATAATTTATAATAGACATAGTATTTATTACTTTTGTTAAGTAAAAATGTAAAGAGATACCTAGTAACGCTCCAATTAATATTAGCATATAATTTCCTACAAATCTATTTTGCATAATTTCGCAACTTACATTAAATGAATAAATTACACTTAAATATAATATGCTTGAAAATATTAAAATAATGTAGTCATATTTATGAGTATTTAAAAAGATTTTATGAGACTTTAGAAAATGACCTAAGTAGAAAAAAGGAAGTACACTAAGGCTAGAATCAATAAAGTAAGGTATGTTTATTTCTAAAGAAGAAAGTGTATAACTAAAAATAGATAATGAAAAAACAAGAATCCATTTTATTGCAGAATTATTGATTAGATTGATGAAATAGTATAAAATATAAACATTAAATAAGCAAACAATAAACCATAGTGCTCCAGAATAAGTAAAGTGTTCTTTGCCATTAAACAAGTCAAGTAAAGAGTAAAAGGAGAATTTATCAACTAATCCAGTATCACCAAATTTAAGAAGATGGGAAGCTAAAAAACCAATAAAATAATTTGAAAAATAAAAGAAAAGAAGAGGTATAATTAATCTATTTATTTTATTCGTAATATATTCTACAAAAGATTTTTTTTTAGTGAAAAATATTCCTGAAACAAAGAAGAACAGTTGCATAAAAAATGGAGTACAAAATCTTCTTATAATTTGTCCTCCTTGATGAAAAAAAGTTAAGTGAAATAAAACTACTATGATAATTACCATTCCTTTAAGTAGATCTATATTTTCATATCTGTTGTTTTTCATTACTCAATACTATATCAACTTATATAAATCGTAATTCTCTTTTTTTGATAAATTTTGCAGGATTACCTCCAACAACAATCCATTGTTCTATATTTTTAAAAACAGCGGATCTTGCGCCTATTACAGCTCCCTGACCAATGGTTACGCCTGGTCCTATAAAGCTGTCCGCTGCAATCCAAACCTGATCTGCAATTGAAATTGGTTTCAATATTAAATTAAAATGTGGATCTGAAATGTCATGACCAGAGGCACATAGATAGCTTTTTTGTGATATGTTGGTATGCGCACCTATGCTAATATAACCTTGATTATAGCAATCAACTTTTGGACCCAATGTAGAATATTCCCCCATTCTTAAATTCCAGGGAGCCCAAATTTTAACAGAAGCATAGATATTGGCTTTATACGATACTTGTGCCCCAAAACAACGTAATACAAAGAGACGCCATTTTTTAAATAAACCACTAACAAAAGGACGGAATAGTATTATATAGATTATATTCCAAATAAGGCGTGCAAATTTATTTTTTATGCTAAAACTGTATGTATATTTTGAAAGATCGGTTTCTTGTTCCATTTTTAAACAATTCATTAATCTATTTGTATGGGTTTATTTCTGACATTACTTAATAATTCTCCATACAACATTTTATTATGTATCAAAATATCTTCTTTTTGCTTAAAGCGATGCCTTATAAATTTAGCAGGAATCCCTCCCATAATAGAATAAGGTGGAATATCCTTTGTTACTACTGAACCTGCTGCAATAATACTACCGTCTCCAATTGTAATACCGCACATGATAATTGAGTTTGCACCTATCCATACATCTCTTCCTATTTTTGTTTTTACTAATTTTGGCCTACCAGAAAAAGTACATGGTGTGCCAGCTATATCAAAACGGTGATCAGAACCTATTATTTGTATATTTTGTGCAAGCATTGTATAACGGCCAATAGAAACACCCGGATATATAGTACAATTAGGACCAATATAAACATATTCTTCAGCACTTAAATCTTTGCTTATTTTAGAATTCCCTCCAATATTAAAAGTAGGATGAACATTTTTAAGCCTATAAATATATTTTACTTTTAGGGATTTGACTTTTCTGTAAACAAATGCTATCCTATCATTATTTTTAATTATCTGAACTAGACTCATTATTAAAGAATTGGTGCGTTACTAATTTATTTATCTTATTTCTTTGATAATAAGGATTATATTTTTGATCTATTACACTATAACAGTCCTGTTGAACTTGTTCTCTATTAGTGTGTTCTTGTATCCAAAATTTAATCTTCTCAGCTAAATCATTTACGTTGTCTTGTTCGAAAAATAGGCCAGTTTTATTAGGGGTAACTGCTTCAAATTCTGGCATTTGTTTGTCGAAATTATTATGGGTTATTACAGGTGTTCCATAAGAAAGAGAATGGATGGCAGTTAATCCAACTTCCCCTGGTGAAATACAGATATCACTTGCACCAATTAGCTGAGAAATTAATTCTTCATCATAGCAAGCTCCATAAAAAACTATATTTTCTTTTAGATTATTTTTTTCTGATAATAATTGAAGATTATTTTTTTCAGATCCTTCACCAACGAATATTAAGTTATAAAATATCTCTTGATCCTTTAATACCTTTAAGGCTTCAATAATTTGTTCCAATTTTTTTTGAGGAGTTAATCTTCCTATAAATATGAGAGTTGGTAATTCGTTTTTCTTAAAAAGACTCTTTTTTATATTTTTTAAATTAATTGGATTTAACTTTTCTCTCAATTTAAGTTGTTTATTATAATCAAGTGAATTGTATATTACATGTAATGTATTTTCATTAAAACCTTCTTCTGTTAATAATTGTTTTGCCCTATCTCCATATAATAACAATCCATTTGCTAATTTTAAAAAGGTATACTTTACAATCTTTTGAAAACCTTTTTCTTTATGGATTAGTCCGTGAGCCCAAAAAAAGACTGGTCGCTTTCTTAGTCTTAAAATAATTGCAGATATCCAAGTACTAATAAAATATGGATTCCCTAAAAAAATAAAAGCATCAAAATCTCTCGACAATACTTTCCTTAATAAGCCTTTTTGCCATAAAATTTTATCTTTAGTAATCCAGATATTCTTTATAAAAGACCAATTGATACCACCTTTTTCTGTTGGTAGAGATGCATAATTTAGTGGGATTAGTTTAATATCATTGGGACTTTTGGTATCACTTATTAGTGTGAATTTATGCTCTTTACAAGATGAAAGTAGCTGAAAGATTGGGCCTCGATATAAGGCTGGATAGTGATATATAATGGCAACTCGCATATTAAAATAGATTTAATTTTACTGATTAAATCAAAGAAATTTAAAGTATTGATATTTGTCAGCTTAATTTAAAATAAACGATTTTAACCTATTTAAACCCGCTTTAAAACTAAATTGCTTATCGTATATTTTTCTAATCTGGTCTTTATTAATTTTACCATTTTGAATTTCTGTGAGTAAAGTTTCAAGTTTTTCTTTAAACTCTTCTTTATTAGTAAAAACGAATAGACTATGGTTTTTTTCGAATGTTGTATATCCACGGCTTGAAACTTTATGGGTTAAAACAGGTAATCCTAATCTCAACCCATCCATTATTCGTATTTTAATACCACTTCCAAGCCTAGTTGTACATAGATAAATATCAGCGTTGGCTATTACCTCAGACATATCCAACGGATTTGCTATTAATGTTACATTTTTATGTTGTGAGGCTAATGTAATAATCTCATCAGTAGGATTCTTTCCTGCTAATAGTAGAGTGCAATTTTCTGGAATATATTTATATAATGATTTAAACAGATATAATATTCCATCGGTATTTTGAACATTTGATAATGATCCCGTGACAACAATTTTAATTTTATCATCAGGTTTATTATATATATCAATTGGGAGATTAATGTTCATATCCTTAAATTCAAAACTACCTATTACATTACATTTGCCTTCAGATACTCCATATTTGGTGCTAAATAATGAAAGATCTTCTTCGGTTAAAAAAATATTATAATCCGATTTGATATATGCTAATTTCTCAGTTTTCACAACATGAGGTAACATTAAATTTCTTTCCAGAAAATTTGTTGTGTTATCTCGATAATATTCAGGTTCGTGATTATGATGCAAGGTTATTGTTTTTGCCCCATTTGCTTTTGCCGCCTTTACCAAGGTGCCGGCAATCGAGTTATGGTCAAAAACTACATAGGTGTATTTATTGTCTTTTAAAAGTTCTTTTACTTTTACGGTATATCTATGCAATTCTCCAGTTATAAATGAAAAGTATCTGGAAATAGATGGTCTGGGTGGTATTCCTATAATATTATATTTTTCAATAGAATTTGGTTGCATTGATGAAACATACTCTTCGCATAAACATAAATCTATTTCATAGCTATTAAAAATATTAGTAAATGCTTCTAGGTAACTACGTGAAGCATAACTTCCACCGCCAATACCCCAGGCATTGTGTTTAAGAATATATAATATTTTACTCATTTGTGTCTTACTTTTTGTTAATTAGGAATGCTATTTTATTCTGAACCAAAGCCAAGGTTTTATTTAAAACAAATGCAGATATTATTGAAAAAAAATAGACAAAAATGTATGACAATAACTTATTATTATTATCTATATAATGCAGATACATTTTATGTATTAAGTATAGTTCATATGAAAATGTCCCAATCCATAGTAAAAATTTCAATTTTAGATTTCGGAAATAATTATTTGAAATAATTAAGCAATAAATAAGCAAAACAAATACAGCTGAATTAAATACAAAAAGAGGACGATGTAAAAAGTCGTAAAGGTGTGAACGTCCCATCATTAAGATACATAATACTGCAAAAAAAGAAATTAAAAAAGTAAGAAGTTTAACTTTATATTTTATTGCTAAATGATAAATAGAATTTTCATGTGTAGCTATTAGCATTCCTATGAAAAAATTTATGGAGGACAAAAACAGACGTTGGCCTTTTAGTAGTCCAAAAACTAAATATATTAAGAATAATACTAGAAAAGCATATTCTATTTTAAATACTTTGTATTTTCTTAGTAAAACAACAATGAAAAACAATATATACAAAGTAAATAATGTACCAATAAACCAGGCATGTGGGTTAATATACTTATAACCTATTATATAAGTAAACAGTTGATTTGCGCCTTCCCACTTTGAAGCCCAAAGAATTGTATATATTCCATTGATAAACCAAAAGGGTAATAAAAAATATATAAATCTCTTTATCCAAAAGCTTTTTAAAAAGTTATTTGGATTAGAATAATATGACTTTGTAAGTCCGTATCCAGATAAAAAGAAAAATATACCAACATGCATCATTCCATTTATTTCAAAAAAAGATCCAATAAAAGGTATAGGTATAAGCTGATTTAAGTGGTATAATATAACCCAAAGAGCGGCACCTCCTTTTAGTAAAGTTGTTGTATCTTTAGAAATACCCATTGTCTACTTTTTCAATAAAATGTATTTTTTTATAATATATCTTTTTAACCTCATTAATAGATATTTATACTTATATGTAACACAATATTCATAGGGTATTATATTTTTCTCACAAATTATAGAAGAACTTTTTATCTCTCTATTATTAATAGCATCATCAATTAAATTATAAAAATTATAGGTATTTAATATTTTCGCTCTTTGCAATTTCATATCGCTAAACATATCTGCATATAATTGCTCCGGAGAGGATAGAATATGTTCCAATACATTTTTTAATGAGCTATAATTTTTAAGATCAAATTTAAAATATCCTTTATCTCCAAAGTACGATTCAACATTCGGGCACCCACCATAAATGGGTATAGTATACCCTAAAAATGGATCAGCAAATTTTTCAGACCAGTAATGATCAACCACTGTATTTTCCATACATATATGGAACATATAAGGTAAAAGAGCATCTGCTTTAAATTCAACGTTATTTACCCCATCGCCATAAAAATCAATATATTTTCCAAAATCTCGTCTTAGATTATCAATAATTTTTTGCCTGTAATTATGTCCCGGCATCATTTGTTTTGATGATGTAACAATAGAAAAGAGTTTCTCTTTTGGGGGAACAGGTAAATTAACAAGCTGATCAAAATTATACTTTTGCTTTTTTGTTTTAAAGCTTAGTCCAAAATGCCAATTTATGGCGAGTTGGTTTAATTTAACATTTTTATGCTTAATGTTTTGGTGGGTGGTAATAAATAAATCAAACTGATTAATAAATTGTTGTGGGTATACTCTGGATAGAGGCGGTTCTCCTGAAATAAAAATCATCCCCCCCTCATGACATCTCAAATTTACAGGTTTTTTACATCCTTCATAAACTACCACATAGTTCCAAACTATATCTAATTCGGAATTCTCATAAAATCTGTATTTGTCACCGAATTTTAAAGTGTCAAATTGGTGTTCAAAAGTAAGGTAATCTACTTTAGTAAGTACATTTATATTTAGCATTTAATTAATGTCTTAGTTTATAAAATATTCCAAATGATCTGGCAAAAGAATGAATCCCGAACAATTTCACATACAAAATTTTAACCTTTTGTAACGTTGATAATTGCGGATTTAAACATTCTTTAATGGTGTAGTTGTATGAGTCATACTTTTGTCTGAATTCTTTAAAATCTTCATTTGGAAATAAACATATTGCAGAATAATAACCTGATATGTACAAAGCATAATATTTAATAAATAAATCTCTGTAATTGTTTTTGTAACAAGCATTAATAATGCTTATATATGCATCCATTATATCTCGCAATATCTTTGGCGTGTGCTTTCTGTGAACGGTAGAATTTTCATTTTCTCGATAAAAATATCTTCCTTTTTTGGATACCACTAATTTATTCACATTCTGAATAACATCAGGTAAACAATTTAAGTCTTCCATAATTTGTCCGGGAGGAAAATATACATTTTCAAACATTTCCTTTTTATATATCTTATTCCATAAATATCCTCCGGAGGATATCAGATAACGAAAAACGGCTTCTTTTCCTGTTATAATTTTTTCAACGTTATTAAAATCTTTATGTATTTTATTCCCTGAAAAAGATGAATAAGGTATATGAACCAAATCTATAGAAGAATCATTCAAAAGTATATGCATATTTGCACTTATGAAATCTTTAGATAAATAATCATCTGAATCAACAAAGGCAATATATGAACCTTTAGCCAATTGTAAGGCTATATTTCTTGCTATGGCCTGACCTTCATTGTTTTTGTTGTGCAATACAACCCTGGAATCTTTTTTTACATAAGCCTCACAAATTTCTTTAGATCCATCTTTAGATCCGTCATTTATTAATATGATTTCAAAATCAGCAAATCTTTGATATAATATGGAATCTATGCATTCCTTTATAAACTGTTCCGAATTATATACGGGTATTATTATAGATAACTTAGGGTCGCTCATTAAGTTTATTGTTAATTATAATGTATATAAGATTTCTTAAAAGTCATTCCAAGAAAAATACCTATAAATGGTGAAAAGTACGCTCGTTCAAACAAACCTCCGGCAAAATAAACAGCGACAAAAAATACACAGGCGGAAACAAATAGAATTCCATAAACATCTCCTAGTCTATAATAATTTATTAGTATTTCTATGCTTTTTCTGATATAGACTAGATACAAGACTAATAAAATTGGAAAACCAAACATATATAATATTTCAGCAAAGGGTAAATCTCTTAGAAGCCAAAATTCACGTGGTAACTTTTCCACCTGAGATTTATCTACAAAACCTCTGGGAATTATTCTTCTTGGAAATTGTTCCAAAGTGTAAATAATATTAGCACTTCGTGTGTCATCGCTAGAGGATGATTCTTGACTAATAGTCTTTTCTGTTTTTGTATAAAGCCTATAATGGATTGTGGGTGATATGTCTTTAACTAAAGGTTCTAGATAGGTTATGCTATTAAAAATTCCCCAGGTTACCAATATTACCAAGGGTATATATAAAATAAATCTTCTATTAGTAAAGAATTTTATTACTAAGGCTACGATATATGACAAACTATAAACCACAATAACTCCTCGTGATGCAGAAAGAAAACATGTTATTAAGGTCAATATTAATATAATAATATTTTGAATCCAATTCCCCCTTATAATCGCAATTCCTATCATGAAGGTAACTGCAATAGTATTAGAATTAATGGCCCACTCTTTACTCGAACTTAAACTTAATCTGTATTGTAATGTGAAATAGGCAACAATTATAGTCCCTATAATAACTCCTATTGAAAGTTTAAAAAGAAACTTAATATTAAAAATTGAATTGTTTCTAAATAAAACAAAAAACAACATAATATATAAATGTACTCTTAGATTATTAATAATTCCATAAATAGTAAAGTCTAAATTACTAATACCCAAAGCAAAAAAAAGCATACATATAATTAGTACTATATGCAATTCTTTATTTGGAAGGATTACTTTTATTTTATTCTTTCTGTCATATAAATAAAAAAGCATAAAAAAAAGTTCAGGCATAGAAAATGGTAACCCCAACTTTGAGGATAGATAATCTGTTAGATTAGAGAAGGTAAAGGTTCCCACTAATATTGGAAACCACCAACTGTTTATTGCTTTTTTACTAAAAGAAGGTATTACCATAGTTAATTCTTCTTAGTATTTTGCACTAAATCTTGATAAGCCAATGTGCCAAAGCATACTTTTAATGTATTTAATAGTTTTTGTTTTAAAAGAAGGTTTAAGGTATGTCACACCTGTTGATCCTGAAATTCCACTTAAGTTTATGGCTTTTGAAAATATATTTACTTTATTCTTATCTCTTAGCCATTTTTTTAGAGTTAGAGCTAGGATATGTTCGAAATGTACCCCTCCAGTATCATTAATTTCAAACATCATATTTGAAAAATAGTGATAATAAAAATGGACTGGTATTACGAAAAATTGACTTTGAGCATAGTGTAACTTCAAATCAACATCAACAGAAACTGTGTTCTTATCTTTTGCCGAAATAGAAATTAGCTTTATGATATTTAATATTTTAAGCCTTCCTGTTATTTTCACGACAAAATCTGTTTCCTTAAGAAATATAGAATGTAAGAAAGCATATTGAATGATTAATGCTTCGCCGTAACCCTTGCCTAATGTTGGATTATAATTGTTTCCATCAAAATGCAACAACTCTAACCTGTGATTTTCCTTGTGATTTAAAAAAAAAGGTGATAAATCAAAATTGCTATTGTCAACAAAAACAATGTTATAATTTGTTTCATCCAAATAATAATATAAAGCATCTACATACTGTTTCAGTCTTTCATTAGCATCAGTTAAACTCAGTTGACTGATCTTTTGAGGATTTACACAGCCTGTTAATAATAAAGTCACTTTCATAAGGCTCTTATTTGTAATATTATAATTTAATATTACATCGTTCTCCATCCTTTTTTATAATTCGGGCAGGGTTTCCAACCACAACACAATTGTCAGGAACACTTTTTGTTAATACTGTTCCAGCTCCTATCGTAACATTATTTCCAATAATGATTTTACCTACAATTACGCATGAAGCACCTACATTTACATTTTTTAAAAAAGTAGGAACAGAATCAAGATTTTCATGAACATTTCCCACCGTTGTATTGTGTCTAAATACACATCCATATCCAATTGATGCAGCATTTATGATTGTAGAGAAAGGATGTTGAAATAAAATACCCCCTGGTGAGATTTTCATTTTTGGAAATGGGGTCATATGTAAACTATTATATTCTTTAGCAAATAAAGATAAAATGACCTTATGTGAATATGAAATTCTGTGAAAGAATAAATTTCTAAATTCTTTGTGATTATTGATTGCCTTAATAAATAATAATGAAAACCTTTTATTTAAAAGAAGGTTTTTATGGTATATTCCATATCTTTCTAAATCTTTAATGATTACGTTTCGTTTTTCATCTTTTAAATAAAAGTAATATATCAACAGGGGTAATAACCTTACGTAATTCAGTTTGCTAAGGAGTAATATAATATTCATTTATTATTTTTAATTGTTATTTTCTAAAGATTTTTCTAAAAAACTTTCAGAAAATTTTCTCATTTCTTTTAGTTTGTTATTTACTTTTTCCCAATTGATTTCTTTACTTATTAAATTCTCAGAGACCTCAGAAAAAGAAGTTATATACCTATCTTTAAGGTCAAATAATTCAAGGATAGATTCAAATCTTGCCACACCTCTATCCTTGTTGCCGTATACAATAAATGGTTTATTGAATAATATTGAAAAAGCAGTGCCATGAAAAGAATCTGTAACAATAAATTCAGCATCAATAAATGCTTGTAACCATTTTTCAACAGATGGTACTACTTGTAATTCTAAAGGATCAAAGATATTAGTTGATTTTGGGTAAACCGTAAATGCTCTTATATTCAGATGTTCTTCTACCATTTTAAGGAGCGCATTTTTTTCTTCATCCTTATCTAGTAAATAATAAAACAGATTACCTTCTGATGTTTTGACATTTGATTTTTCGATTATTTTTATATAATCTTCTTTTTTTAAAAGCATTGTTGGATCAAGAACAAATTGAGGTTCTGGGCATTCCCATTTATACTTTTCTTTAATAATATTAATACCAGATTTCTCTCTAACAGATACTGATTTGAACTCTTTGATTAGTTTACCACATGTTTCAATTTGTTCTTTACTATACTCATCTTCATCAAGCGTTAGGCCGAAAGAAGCTGCATATGCAATTTTTTGAGTTTTATTTTTATCTAAGAAGTTTAAATAAAAACTTTCTAAAGGTAGTGCGTATTTCGCACGCCATACCTGGTCACTTCCAACAATACAAGCATCAAAATTATAATCATTACAATTAATTAATTCTTTAGGATCCTTATACGCTTTTGTTTTTGGTTCAATATATTTATTAATAAATTTTTGTGTGTGTTGACTTATTATTCTATCTTTTTCCGCTATTTTTTTTTCCAAAAATATTGCGATACTCTTTTCCCTTAAAATGTATTTTTGAATAAACCTTTTTGAGTATTTCGATAATTTCAACCAAAGAGGTATTGGCGGACTTGGGTATCTTTTGTCAATGTACCATGCATCATGTCCTAAATCTTTCAAAACTTTCATCAATGCATAACATTGAAGAATACCACCATAATTTACTAAAATATTTAATGTTAGAATACCAACTTTCTTTTTCTTCATTCCTTTGTTCTCTAGATAATTATTAAATAATGTGCATGAAATTATTAATAGGTAATCGTGGTGATTCTGCATATTTGAACTTTTCAGGAACATAGCCACATGTTACCGCCATTGTGATCACTTCATTAGATGGAACTCTTATCAATTTACGTAGTTTAGTATCCTTTTCTTTTGATACACTCCAATTTAAAGCACATGATCCAATACCATAAGAATAAAGCGCATAGATAAATGTCATAGAGAACATTCCTGAATTTAAATAAGCCTCATTTCTTTCAGTTATTCCTGAAAACACTGATAAATCAGAAGTGAAAACAATAATCGTATCCGATAAATGGCCAAAACCTCTATTGCCGTTCTGTAACGCAAGAAATTGTTCTTTTATTTTTCTGTCTTTTATGAAATATACATTATTAGGTTGTCTATTGCAGGCTGAAGGCGATTTTAATGCCATAGATAAACACTCATTAAGTATATCATCGTTTATTTTTTTATCAATATAATTTCTTACCGTAATTCTGGATTTACAAAACTCTTTGAAATTGCTATTTGAATCCTTTTCAAAGGTGGATCGAGTAATTTCAGGCTGAGTAGAATATTCATTAATTCCACATGTGTTAGCCAGATTTTCAATGCTATTAACAAGTTTAGGGTCAATAGAAAATTTATTTTTTTTATGAAAAACTATATATTCATTCAAAACTCTAACTGAATGAACAAACTCCAAGCTGCTTTGATCATAGTTATTATTAATATACTCTTGACATAAGTTTATTAATTTCATTACTACTTCTTTACCAAATCCAAGCCTGGTTTCAGGCATTGTAAGCCCTTTTTCAATAACATGATTTGTTAAAGTTAAAAGTCCTTTTATTTTTTTTTCACCATTAATTTGCGTGTAAGAATTCGATTTTGAGTATTTTACATATCTCAATATATCATATGTATAAGTTTTGTATGCCAGAATTATTACTCTTAAGTTTTTAATTGAACGAGGAATAAGTCTTTTTAATGTTATCATAATGTTTTTATTAGTTGTGTCTTAGTTATACTAATTTATTTTATGTAGATAGGATAATTCTTTAATTAAATATAAAAGTCTTGTATGTTTAATTTATTAATAAGTATACATGGGAAGATGGTTTCTATTAAGTTGGTTGTTGTTATAAATATAAATTTTAGAGTATTTTAAAAATTATCTTTTTGTCAAATTCCCTATAAGATTACTTATGCTATCTTCTATGAATTTTTTTTCATTTTTTGATAAACCAAAACGATATGTAGTAAGAAGAGTAATAATAATCCCACTAGTCCCTATTAATAAGAAACGTAAAAACCCAAAGTCTAAATTATATAGTAAAAAAAAAGGAATAATATATGCAGATAAACTTATTAAAAATACAGGCCATAATACTTCTCTTATATAAATTTTAATAGATAAACCAACCATGCCATTTAACAATATTAATCTAAAAATAAGAGAGGTTATCGAAATAAATATAAATATATAGAATACAATTTGTGGAGAAAAATGTAATCTTAAGAAGATATATGAAATGGGTAAATTTAAAAGTAATATGCCTCCTATTATAGTTTGATATTTTTTTATCTTACCTGTGGCCTGAACTACTGTCATAAGAGAGAGAGAAAGAGCATTGAAAAATGTAGCTATAATAGTTAATCGAGTGAAAAGAATAGCATGTTCTGGTATATCTTTAAGCCATAAAGTGAAAACATATTGCGTTTCCAATAATACAGGTAGTGAAATTATAAATAATAAAAGATAGGCCAATTTTGAGCTTTGAAAAGCTAATTTTAACATCTGTTGCTTTTCTCCTGATGCATAATATTTTATGATTTGAGGATTGGTGGCCGTCATAAAATTCTGGACCAATTGATTAATAGCGTTATTTACCTGAAATGCAATACCTCTTGCGGCATTTACAATTGGACCAAAGAAAATGTTAAGTAAAATGTTTATTCCTTGATTGTTAAATACACTTGCCATTGCACCAAATAAATTCCATCCTGAGTAACCTAATATTTCTTTATAAAGCGCAGTGTCCCAATAAAAAGAATATCGATATGAACTAAATTTTCGTTTTGTGTAGATACGGTAAATGAATGTTATTGATGTTGTAATACAGAATGTTAATATTGCATAAAGCTTTAATTTATCATACGAGAAAAGCAATAATAAATAAACAATCAATAATTTAAGCAACACTTCTATTATACTAACATAAGCATATACCTTCATTTTTTCTTGTGCAATAATGGCTGCATTATAAGGTATTGTAAACATGGTCATCATAAAAGTGAGTATGGAAAATTGATAAACCCAATGAGCTGCATTCATACGCTCTGGAGGGATTGTCATTTTATGGTTCAAAAACCAAAGTCCAACTGTTTCTGATAAAATCAGAATAATAACAGCTAAAATAGCGTAAATAGTAAGGGTAATACTAAATGTTTTTTTTAGTTGTTCATAATTTTTACGGCCCAACTCAAATGAAAAGAAACGTTGTGTCGCAGATGCCATTGTGCCACTTAAAAAAGAAAACATTGATACAATACCTCCTACCACATTGTATAAACCATAGTCAACTGTACCTAATGCATCTAATACTACACGTACAGTAAATAAAGAAACTCCCATGGTAAGGAGCATCCTGAAGTATAGCATCATAGTGTTTTTTGCTATACGTTTGTTATTTTCAAAACTCATTCTTAATTGTTATCCTTTTGAGTAAAAGGTTGTAAATGAAGATACTTAAGGAATATTAGATTATATAAGGTGGAAAGTTGTTAGGATAAAACCCTGAGGTGCAACCAAGCATGATCTTTTAAAAGAACAATATTTTGGATATTTCAAAATTAATCCTTTGGTTGATAAAGTATAAGATGTTTCTAGGGCTTGTTATTCGATTAAAATATCATTCCAACTCCTAATCCTGAAGTTTTCTTTCCAAATTCACCATAAACCAGCCATTTATTTGCAAACTTATAACGTAAGCCTAGATGCACTCAAAGAAATAAATTGGTTCTTTGCATTTGACCTGGATTATTAATATCTTTTATTCTACCGTACTCAGCAAATTCATCACCCAATGTAATACCGGCATATAAATCAATAGGCACTTTTTGTTTTCTACTTCGGTCTAAAAAGTGGTAATTACCTCTAATGGCGAGAGCGTACGCTCCATTATGTGTTAGTGAGGATTCTAAAAAGTAAATGTTACCCTGTAATCCAATAGATATTTTTTGAGTCATCTGGTAATCGTAACTTCCTTTAATACCAGCCATTTGTCCGTATTCTAATCCGGATGTTGCACTACCACTAATTATAGAATATCCTTGTTGGTGAAAACCTGAAAACCCTGATCCTGTAGAAGCTCTTCGTTTTAGTTTTTTATTTGTAGGTCCCCTGTATTTACCGGGGTAATATTGATATTCTTCAGTTTCGGTTTTATTGTCATTGTCTTTTTCAGAGGCGTAAATTGAGGATGAGCCGATTAGTAATAATGTAAATGAAAATATAATGATTAGAACACTTGCTTTCATAATGTGTGAGGATGAGTTTTGATATTATCTTACGTAATTGTAATTATAAAAATAATAATTTATTTGATAATGAAGTATAATACGCAATTAACTTCTATATGTTACAACCATTTATCAAATGATTTTTAGTTTAGAAAGACACAAAAATAGTATAAAATATTTAGTGTTCTAAAACTAATTCCCTTGTTTTTAGGCATGGCTTCGCCTATTCAGTCACAGGTTTTTAGGCTGGAAAGAACTACGAGGGAGCTAAAATGCTGTGCAAATATAAATAATGCGACAAAAAAAACTCTTTTATTTAGAGTTTATTGTTAATTGTTTTTTGTAATTATTTTGATAAGAGCTTACGTTCTAGTGACAAAAAGGTTTAATCTATTGGTTATTTTCAAAGTATAGACTATTGGAGGCGAGAGTTCAGTGATCAGTCTTTAGTCGGCAGTGCTCAGGTAGTGGCGTAATGGCAAGACGGAGATGACGAGATGGCGAAGAGGAGAAGGGGAGATGAGGCGAGTTTATGGATTACGATTGATGATATTTTATTGATGGGAGTAGATAGGTCACGGTGTCACTATGTCACTATGTCTCTCCATCGCCCGTTCGCCAAATCGCCCAATCACCCTTTCGCATTTTGTTTTCATAAAATAAATCTGCTTACTGCTTACTGGTGACTGAATACTGCCTACTAAATACTGAGAACTAATACTACAATTCTTCCATACTACTCCATACCATCGTCCATATAACTGCACTACTTTATTTGTTCCGCTTCGATAGTTGTTCGCAAAATATATAGTGTATAAACATCGAACAGATTGAAAATATCTGATGAAGCAGAGTGGAGTTGGTTCGAAGCAATCACGGAGCAGTATAGGAGCAGGAGTGAAGGATTAGTGGAGAACCAGTGGAGAAATGCGAAGAATTAGTGGAGGATTTGTGGAGAACCTGCGAAGAACGGAATCAAAACGAGTAAAAACTTCCAATTGGTGGAATATTTTAACTCAAAAACAGCAAATCGTGGAATATTTTGGCTTGTTTTTGCCATTTTCCGGAATATCGGGTTACTCATAACGCCTGGATAACACTTTTAAAATCTGTGTAAAATCTTAACGTACATTAAATCAGTGTTTTATGGCGCTTAAAAGTTACAGTAATATTATTGTAATTTTTTTATACTTCTCTTTGATATAATTTAGTTTACGAAAGGTTGGAGATGTATGATTTGCGATTGGAGATATAAGATGTGTATTCTTATTCTTCTAAAATCAAAATTCATAAATCAAAAATCAAAATGTCGGCCGATACCATGTTTAACCCGATCCTCTTTTATTATCTGATCAATAATGGAGGGGATTACAAAAACAGAAAAATGGATGGACTTAAAAATTTCGTCATCGGTTCGCTGGGTACTTTAGGTGCAATGGAAATGGCAGATGCACAATTATTCTCAACCCAGGATGCTGATCCACAAACATTGTTGATCAGGTCAGTGATCACCCTGTTAGCAGGAACTCTCACAACTGTAATTTCAAACTGGATTAAAAAATACAGAGCCCGAAAGGCGGTTGAAAGAACAGCGGCTAAGAAAAGCCATAAGAGAAACATCATAAAAATTAAAAATCGTAAAAATAAATAGTCATGGGAACTTATGAAAAAGGAATTCTTGGTGAATTCAACGGAAAAGTAGGAAATGTTGTAGGATCAACTTGGAAAGGTATTTCTTATATGAGAGCGAAATCTAAATCCACAACAAGAAAATCTTCTGAAAAGCAAATTATTCAGAGAGCAAAATTTCAGTATGTAAGTAATTTTATTCAGCCTCTTCAACCTGTTATACAGGTAGGTTATAAATCGCAAGAAGTTCAGAAGTCGCCACGTAATGCAGCTATGTCTGAAATATTAAATTATACTTTAATGGGAGAGTACCCGGCGTTCAGTATTAATTTTGCACAACTTAAAATAGCCAAAGGCTCCCTGGATCTGCCTCCTGAATATGCTATCTCACTGCAGGATAATAGAGTTTTGTTTACATGGTCGATAGAAGGCAATAGTGAAGATGAAGAAGATGACAGTACATGGACTAAATATTTATTACAGAATAATGTAATATTACTTACCCTGGCAGATGGTTATGCTCCCAAGTATACCTTGTATAAATATAAAAGAAGTGATGGGACTGGTGATCTGGGTTTACCCAATGCGCCATCCGGGACTGTGGTTCATTGCTATCTTGCCTTTTTTGCCAATGATGGCAGTAAAAGAGTCAGTAATAGTGTTCATGTAGGATCAGTTACTGTGCCATAGGAGAAGTGGATAATAAGTATTTTGGTTAATATGAAAAGAAAGCTCAGCTGTTGAAAAATGGTTGGGCTTTTTTGAATTATGATTATTGACATATGATTTATGGAAATTTGGGAATTAAAGATATATTGTTGTTAAATCGTCGATTTGTTGGGTGTTAGCGGGATATGGTAATTTGGTTGTCGTGTAGTATCGCCCCGTCTCATCATCGCCTATTTGCTATTTAACCCCAAAGACACGAAGACACAAAGGATTATGCAAAAAAAAGAAAAGAGTCTTGTGTCATTAGTTGGCAGACTGTATGCTGGAGGCAGAGTACTAATTTCTTTGTGCACTTGTGTATTCTCCATGGTTGAAATTATCTAGAATCTAATAATAATGAGACAGGATTTACAGAATTAACAGGATTATACTTGCTTTGCAATATTGTTTCTCCAATAATAAAATATTTAAGCATCATGGCATCCTCGCCTTGAGGAGAGGACTGAGGAGAGGTGGTTGAGGATGTGCGATTTACGATATATGATTTACGAAGATTTGGGAATAAAAGATATATTATTGTTAAATCGTCGATTTATTGGGTGTTAGCGGGATATGGTAATTTGGTTGTCGTGTAGTATCGCCCCGTCTCATCATCGCCTATTTGCTATTTAACCCCAAAGACACGAAGACACAAAGGATTATGCAAAAAAAGAAAAGAGTCTTGTGTCATTAGTTGGCAGACTGTATGCTGGAGGCAGAGTACTAATTTCTTTGTGCACTTGTGTATTCTCCATGGTTGAAATTATCTAGAATCTAATAATAATGAGACAGGATTTACAGAATTAACAGGATTATACTTGCTTTGCAATATTGTTTCTCCAATAATAAAATATTTAAGCATCATGGCATCCTCGCCTTGAGGAGAGGACTGAGGAGAGGTGATTAAGGATGTACGATTTACGATTTACGATATATGATTTATGAAGATTTGGGAATAAAAGATATATTATTGTTAAATCGTCGATTTGTTGGGTGTTATCGTGATATAGTAATTTAGATTTGTTGTAGTGTCGCCCGACTCATCATTGTTTATTTGCTATTTAACCACAAAGCCGCAACGACACAAAGGATTTTGCAAAAATGAAAAGAGTCTTGTGTTATTAGTTGGCCGACTGTATACTGGAGGTAGAGAACTAATTTTTTCGTGCACTTGCGTATTCTCCGTGGTTAAAAATTATCTAGAATCTAATAATAATGAGACAGGATCTACTGAATTAACAGGATTACACTTGCTTCGCAATGTTGTTTCTTCAATAATAAAATATTTAAGCATCATGGCATCCTCGCCTTGAGGAGAGGACTGAGGAGAGGTGGTTAAGGATTTATGATTGTTGTTATATGATTTATGGAAATTTAGGATTTAAGTATTAAGATGTATGATTGCTGATATAATTCAGAACGCCATTTCTCCCTTTCTCCTCTTCGCCTTGTCGCTTTGTGCGTTTATCAATAATATTAAGACAGGATTAACAAGATTTACAGGATTATTATTGCTGCGCATTTTTTTGTCCACTAATTACACGAATTGCACTAATTATGATTGCTTCGCAATAGATTACATGCATCTAATTTAAATTAATTAATGTGAATTGTTTATTTGCTTTGCAATTTGGAAGGATTTAAAATATAAAGAATGCTGAGTACTGCCAACTGAATACTGCCAACTGAATACTGAAAACTGCCAACTGCCAACTGAAGCCTGAAATCTGCCTAACAACCAAATAATGTATTGAACTAGATTTACCATTTACCCTCTTACCTTTCCTCTTATCATCCTCAATCCTCAATGTTTAAATAAAGTTAAATAATTGGACTTTAAAGTTCAAATAGTTAAATTAATATAGAAAATTACTAACCAGACAATTACAATTATGATTACTTCAATCGTGATATAGTAATTTAGATTTGTTGTAGTGTCGCCCGACTCATCATTGTTTATTTGCTATTTAACCACAAAGCCGCAACGACACAAAGGATTTTGCAAAAATGAAAAGAGTCTTGTGTTATTAGTTGGCCGACTGTATACTGGAGGTAGAGAACTAATTTTTTCGTGCACTTGCGTATTCTCCGTGGTTAAAAATTATCTAGAATCTAATAATAATGAGACAGGATCTACTGAATTAACAGGATTACACTTGCTTCGCAATGTTGTTTCTTCAATAATAAAATATTTAAGCATCATGGCATCCTCGCCTTGAGGAGAGGACTGAGGAGAGGTGGTTAAGGATTTATGATTGTTGTTATATGATTTATGGAAATTTAGGATTTAAGTATTAAGATGTATGATTGCTGATATAATTCAGAACGCCATTTCTCCCTTTCTCCTCTTCGCCTTGTCGCTTTGTGCGTTTATCAATAATATTAAGACAGGATTAACAAGATTTACAGGATTATTATTGCTGCGCATTTTTTTGTCCACTAATTACACGAATTGCACTAATTATGATTGCTTCGCAATAGATTACATGCATCTAATTTAAATTAATTAATGTGAATTGTTTATTTGCTTTGCAATTTGGAAGGATTTAAAATATAAAGAATGCTGAGTACTGCCAACTGAATACTGCCAACTGAATACTGAAAACTGCCAACTGCCAACTGAATACTGAAAACTGCCAACTGCCAACTGAATACTGAAAACTGCCGAACATCCAAATAATGTATTGAGATAGATTTACCATTTACCCTGTTGCCTTTCCCTTATCACCCTCAATCCTAAATGTTTAAATAAAGTTAAATAGTTGGACTTTTAAGTTCAAATAGTTAAATTAATAATAGAAAATTACTAACCAAACAATTACAGATATGATTACTTCAATTCATAACATCACAGACAGCATCATTTTACGTAAATCATTTCGTTGGAAATCAGCCATAATTAATGATGATCAAATTATAAACTGTAATTCTATCTATCATAGAATTGAGAAACTCATGGAAGCTAAACTTCAAAAGCTAAGTTTAAAAAAGAATAAATTTAATGTGATTCCATGCATCTTAAATCTTTATTCAGTAAAGAAACGTTTAGAAGAAACTCCCTGGGTTATACCAGGTAATTTAAATCAGGAAGAGAATAGAAGTTTTCTACAGGATCTGGATTTTTATTTAATGATTTCTGGTTCTCTGTTGAAAATTCATAATCTTTTTAGTGGGTTTATCTCCAAATGTAAAAGCTTATCGGTTTTACAAATGCTCCCCGTATTTGATAGTCATCCTAAAAGAGTTAGGCAAGTTCTTTGTTTGCTTGATGATAGCAAATGGGTGCAATACATAATGTACAGTCAGGAAAATAACCGCTATTTAAAAGAGTTAAATGATCTGGAAATAATTATTCATAGTAAACAATCAGATTCAGTATTGTATTATTCGCTTTCTGAAATCTATCGTGTGTTTAACAGTCAGCCCTTAAATTTAAAAGATGAGGAAGATAAGTCGCGTTTATTAGCGAAAATAAATCTGTATTTAAAAGGAATAGTATGTACTCAAAAGGATTTGGATATGCAAAGTTGGAAGCTTTTAAAACAAGCTCTTTTAATGGCAATGCAGGCTGATGAAAATTGTGAATTGGATAAAGAATATATTCGATGTATAGAAATACTTTCTGAGATAGAGGGATTTAGTTATACTAATGAAATAAAGTTCATTAAAAAGGCGTTAAAAAAAGAACAGGCTAAAACCCGGAGCAAAAAGCAATGTAATACCAATTATATTGCAGCACTTGATATGGTAAAAGACTATTTAGTAACTCGGCATAATCAAATGAATTTAGAAAATGATAATGGAAGATATATTGAATGGACACATAATCCCAAAGAATTTGTAAAAAGCATACACACATTAATTTCAAAAGGTTATTTAAGTGTAAAAGGCAACTCGGATGTGTTACCTATAATTGAAATATTATCCAAGTTTGTAAAAGTCCGAAAACATAATGATTCAGGAAATTTGGGTTTCAATAGTTTAATGACCTATTTTAAAAAAGCAAGTGTGGGGGATTTGTAAGGTTAAAGGGTGGCAAGGTTAAAGGATAAAGGATAAAGGTTAAAGGGCAGCAAGGTTATAGGGTATATGGTATAAGATGAATGATTAATAGATTAGAGATATTAGTCTGTATTTCTGGATGAATCAATGTTTCTTCGAAGATGAAATTTATACAGGCTGCAAATTATTTCTCCTGCTTAAAACAATAGATCGTTAGATTTTAGATAATAGATTATAGACTTATTTATAAGATGTTTAAAATAAATTAGTTACAAATTTTACGCTATGAGCCATAAATATTTGTAAATCTTATGGTTATAACAATTCGCCGAACTATTGTAAAAAGAAGGAGGAGATAATTAGGGCGGCAAATAAAAACCTTATTTAAAGAAAGCTACTTTAATAGCATTAAAATGCCATAATTTCCAACCTTATTACCTTATATGAAAACCACCCCGTCAGATATTCGTGCCTCATATCTGCCTCCCCTCCTTTGAAAGGCGGGGTGTATTTTGGAGAAAGAAGTAGTTGTCTTTCGAGAGTGAAAAATATGCATCATGTAAATCATTAAATCCTTACAAGGGAGGAGTAGCTGAAGAATGATGGGGGTGTGATTTTAATTCTTATTAATGTAATTGTAAACCCCTTCTGTTTCGAAGATAGTGAACTTGGTGCCTTTGAGTATTCTACGTTGAAATCAGCGCTCTTTGCGGGTTAAAAAGAAGGAGGAGATAATTAGACGGAATAAAAACCTTATTTAAAGAAAGCTACCTTAATAGCATTAAAATGTCATAATTTCCAACCTTATTACCTTATATAAATAAACCACCCCGTCAGATATTCGTGCCTCATATCTGCCACCCCTCCTTTGAAAGGCGGGGAGTATTTTAGAGAGAGAAGTAGTTATCTTTCAAGAGTGGAAAATATACAACATGTAAATCATTAATATCCTTACAAGGGAGGAGTAACTGAAGAATGATGGGGATGTGATTTTAATTCTTATTAATGTAATTGTAAACCCCCTTCTGTTTCGAAGATAGTGAACTTGGAGCCTTTGAGTCTCCGAGGTAGAAAAACATTCACTTTTGATAACCATTATCTCGCCCATTCAGGGCTTGGATTTGCATGGTGTATAGAAACCATGGGCTTCACCCATGGCTATTGTATGTCGCTCTTTCAGAGCTGGAATTTATATTTTGGAGAATTATTTTAAAACAGTTGAATTTCGTATTCTTTGAGTAATTTCTTTACATACTATGTAGTTAAAAAAAAGCGAATAGTCGATATTTCTATCTCTTTAATAGTAGATCCAACACTCGCCCCTTCTCCCATACGCCACAACGCCGATTCGCCAATACAGTAAACTGATAACAGAACACTGTAGGCTTAACTTTAACCTTTTTGCCTTTAACCTTTAACCTTGTGTCCTTTAACCTTTGTTCTATGTGGTTAAAAAAGCGAATAGGCGACTTTTTGTCTCCGAGGTAGAAAAACATTCACTTTTGATAACCATTATCTCGCCCATTCAGGGCTTGGATTTGCATGGTGTATAGAAACCATGGGCTTCACCCATGGCTATTGTATGTCGCTCTTTCAGAGCTGAGATTTGTATTTTGGAGAATTATTATAAAACAGTTGAATTTCGTATGCTTTGAGTAATTTCTTTGCGTACTTTGTAGTTAAAAAAGCGAATAGGCGACTTGGCGCAAATGTAAAAAGGCGATATTTTTATCTCTTCAATAGTAGATACAACACTCGCCCCTTCTCCCTTACGCCATAACGCCGATTCGCCAATACAGTAAACTGATAACAGAACACCGCAGGCTTAACTTTAACCTTTTTGCCTTTAACCTTTAACCTTGCTGTCCTTTAACCTTTAACCTTGTCTCCTTTAACCTTGTTACCTTGTATACTGATCCTGGTAATACTTTTGGTAATCGCCACTAGTAACATTTTTAAGCCACTCTTCGTTTTCGAGGTACCATTTCACTGTTTTTTCAATACCTTCTTCAAATTGAAGAGATGGTTCCCAACCTAATTCGTTTTTTAGTTTAGTAGAATCAATGGCGTATCTTAAGTCATGACCAGCGCGGTCAGTTACATAAGTAATTAATTTTTCAGAAGAACCTTCTTCTCTTCCTAGAAGCTTATCAACGGTTTTGATCATAACTTTAATCAAATCGATATTTTTCCACTCGTTAAAGCCACCAATGTTGTATGTATCACCTAGTTTGCCAGTATGGAATATTACATCAATAGCTCTGGCATGATCTTCAACAAATAACCAGTCACGTATATTTTCTCCCTTTCCGTATACCGGAAGAGGTTTATTGTTTACGATATTATTTATGAATAAAGGGATCAATTTTTCAGGGAACTGATATGATCCATAGTTGTTTGAACAGTTTGAAATAACAGTAGGTAATCCAAAAGTATCATGAAAAGCTCTGACAAAATGATCTGAAGAAGCTTTAGAAGCTGAGTATGGAGAGTGAGGATCGTACTTTGTGTCCTCAGTAAAGAAACCTTCATTTCCTAGTGAGCCATAAACTTCATCCGTTGAAACATGATAAAAAAGCTTGCCTTCAAAATTACCATCCCAGCTATGTTTTGCTGCCTGTAATAAAGATAAAGTTCCCATTACATTGGTCTGAGCAAACGAAAACGGATCTTTAATAGAACGATCTACATGAGACTCTGCTGCTAAATGTATAACTCCATCAATGTTGTACTCAGAGAATATTTGTTGAATTTTTTCAAAGTCGCAAATGTCAGCTTTAACAAAAGTATAATTCTCTTTGTCTTCTATATCTTTTAAATTTTCAAGATTTCCTGCATAAGTTAAAACATCAAGGTTGATGATGTTGTATTCAGGATATTTATTAACGAATAATCTTACTAAATGTGAGCCAATAAATCCGGCACCGCCTGTTATTAATATGTTCTTTTTATGTGACATGATATTTTGGAATTTTGTGATGTATTTTTTGTTGTATGATGGATTTATAATCGAGTTGAATATAATTAAAGTTAAAGGATCAAGGGTAAAGGTTAAAGTATAAAAAGGCTTAAAGGGTTTATTGTCTTTTGTGTCCTCTTTGTTTTGATGTTTTAGAATAAATGCTTCCTAAAATTTTCATGAGCTCTTTAGATTCTTGTTCCAGAATTTTCCAATTTAAATCATCTGAATTTACAGCAATAGTTAAACGAATCCAATAATTTGTTTCTCTAATCTCCTTTAGCGATATACCTACTTTGTTTGCAAAGTCAGCTTTAGATACTGCCGCTTGAGCTTCTTCGTAATTAGCGCCAACTGAAGTGGCTGATTTTAGAACTTGCTGAGAAATAACTTGGTATTCTTTTGTATTAGGTAAATTTCTAACCTCTTTAATTATACCAACAGAAAAAGAGAATAGTCTTTCTTGTAAGTTATTTTCCATGTTAATTTTCCCTTTAACCTTTAATCTTTTTCCTTTAACCTTTAACCTTTAACCTTTAATCTTTTTCCTTTAACCTTTTAACCTTTATCCTTTAACCTTTTAACCTTTATCCTTGTTCCCTTTATCCTTAAAAAGGAATCTCTGTTTCACTTAGTATCTTTAACCCTTTATCTTTTTCTGACAATAAAACATCATTATGGTCAATTTGCCAATCGATATTTAAGTCCGGATCGTTCCATGCAATTCCTGAATCATGATCAGGGGCATACCAATTGTCTACTTTATAAGAGAAAATCGCAGACTTGCTAAGGACAACAAAGCCGTGCGCAAATCCTCTTGGGATAAAAAATTGTTTTTTGTTTTCGTCAGATAATTCAACGCATAGGTGTTGTCCGTATGTTGGAGAGTCTTTTCGTAAATCCACTGCAACGTCTAAAACCTTACCTTCAATAACACGTACCAGCTTGGCCTGATCAAATGGAGGTTTCTGAAAATGCAGGCCTCTAAGCACCCCGTAGCTTGAACGTGATTCATTGTCCTGTACAAATTCTATTTTTTGCACATTTTCCTCAAATTGCTTTAGGTTAAAAGACTCAAAAAAGTATCCTCTGGCATCACCAAATACCTTGGGTTCAATAATGGTTAAGCCTTCGATGTTTGTTTTTATAAAATTCATTTACAGTTATTTGTGGTAGTTAATTGATTGATATTTTTGATATGCAATTGTGTGAAAATTGAATATGCTTGGCAAAGATACGTAATCTGTTGGAAATATGATATATGATTGAAGATAGTTTGTTAGTAGCGAATATCTCAGTCAATAATATAATGACCGGATTAACAAGATTAATATTGCTTCGCAATGATTTTTTAATAAAATACCTAATAGTAAGGGTAACCTATACTTAAGGAGGAGTGATTGATTATTTAGGTTTGATGAATTAAGAAAAAGGAGTATCGCCCATTCTTCATATCGCCCATTCGCTTTTATAACAGAAAGATATAAGGGTATTTCACAACGTGCACAAAGTGTCTTAAGTGTAATAAATGCAATCTGCAAACTTTTGGCTGAGAGCTGAGAGCTCCATTCTCCCAATCTCCCCATCGCATTCTCGCCTTTTCTTCTTTACCCTTTAACCTTGTTTCCTTTACCCTTGCCACCCTTATTACCATATTTGTTCTTTTTTGTTGGCATTCAGATAATGAACTATTATATTTGTACACTTTTTTAGATAAAAGAATGCTGAAAGCACTCTTAACTTATTGTATTACAGTGAGGTGTTGGTGTTTTTGGGGCTTTTGTAAGAATTATAATTATTTAGACACAAGAATTAATATATAATGAGTGCTAAGTTCAAAGAATATAAAGGATTAGATCTTTCTCAAGTCAATAAGGATGTGTTGAAAGAGTGGGAGGCTAATCAAACTTTTGAAAAAAGTGTAACAACCAGAAAAGGTAATCCAACATTTGTTTTTTATGAAGGACCACCTTCTGCAAATGGAATGCCTGGAATACACCATGTTATTTCGCGCTCATTGAAAGATATTGTTTGTAGATATAAAACTCAACAAGGTTTCGAAGTAAAAAGGAAAGCAGGTTGGGATACACATGGTCTTCCTGTTGAGTTGGGCGTTGAAAAATCTTTAGGAATTACAAAAGAAGATATCGGTAAAAAGATTTCAGTAGCAGAATATAATGCAGCATGTCGTAAAGATGTGATGAAGTTTACCGATAAGTGGAAAGACTTAACTCATAAAATGGGGTATTGGGTTGATATGGAAAACCCTTATATCACTTATGATAATAAGTATATCGAAACGCTTTGGTATCTATTAAAGGAATTATATAATAAAGATCTTTTATATAAAGGATTTACTATTCAGCCTTATTCTCCTGCAGCAGGTACTGGATTAAGTACTCATGAGTTGAACCAACCGGGGTGTTATCGCGATGTGAAAGATACAACCTGTACCGCTCAGTTTAAAGTTGTAAAGGATGAAAAGTCAGCATTTTTATATGATGGAGTGGAAGAAGAGTTGTTCTTTTTAGCATGGACAACTACACCATGGACACTTCCTTCGAATACAGCATTGGCTGTTGGTCCGAATGTAACATACCAAAAAGTAAAAACATTTAATCCATATACAGGGAAGCCTGAAGTAGTAGTTTTAGCTAAGAATCTGGTTTCAGCATACTTCAATGCTAAAAATGCAGAATTATCATTTGATGATTATCAACCAGGTGATAAAAAAGTTCCGTTTGAATTAATGGAAGAGTATTCTGGTAAGGATTTAGCTGGTGTTGCCTATGAGCAATTGATTCCATGGATTAAGCCTGACGGAGATGCATTTAAAGTAATACTGGGTGATTATGTAACTACTGAAGATGGTACTGGTATTGTACATATTGCACCTACTTTTGGTGCTGATGATGACAGGGTAGCTAAAGCAGCAGGTATTGCTCCGTTGATTTTAATTGATAAAGACGGAAAGCAAAATCCAATGGTTGACAAAACCGGGAAATACTTTTTAATTAAAGATTTGGATCCGGCATTCGTTAAGGAATTTGTTAACCTTGATGCCTACATGGAATATGCAGGTCGATTTGTTAAGAATGACTATGATGAAAAGCTTACAGAAAAAGATGCCTCTTTAGATGTTGATATTTCTGTAATGTTAAAAATGGAGAATAAAGCTTTCAGAGTAGAAAAGCATACGCACAACTATCCTCACTGTTGGAGAACAGATAAGCCTGTGTTATATTATCCGTTGGATTCATGGTTTATTAAAACCACAGCAGTTAAGGATCGTATGATGGAATTAAATAAAACCATCAACTGGAAACCGGAGTCAACAGGTACAGGACGATTTGGTAAGTGGTTAGAGAATTTGGTGGATTGGAACCTTTCTCGTTCCCGTTACTGGGGTACTCCACTTCCTATCTGGAGAACGGAAGATGGGAAAGTTGAGAAGTGTATTGGTTCTGTTGAGGAATTAGTAGCTGAAATAGAAAAAGCAATTGCAGCAGGAGCAATGGATAAAAATCCATATGAAGGATTTGTAGCAGGAGATTATTCAAAAGAAAATTACGATAAAGTTGATCTTCACCGTCCTTATGTAGATGATATTGTACTGGTAAGTGAAGATGGTGAAAAAATGTTCCGTGAGCCGGACTTAATTGATGTTTGGTTTGATTCGGGAGCAATGCCATACGCACAAATGCATTTTCCTTTTGAAACAGAGAAAGAAGATGGATCGCAATTGATTTTCCCTGCAGATTTTATTGCTGAAGGAGTAGATCAAACCAGAGGTTGGTTCTTTACTTTACATGCTTTAGGAACAATGTTGTTTGATTCAGTAGCATTTAAAAATATTATATCGAACGGATTAGTTCTGGATAAGAACGGTAATAAGATGTCGAAGCGTTTAGGGAATGCTGTTGATCCGTTTGAAACTATAGAGAAGTTTGGGTCAGATCCATTGAGGTGGTATATGATTACCAATGCTCAGCCATGGGATAACCTTAAGTTTGATCAAAATGGTATTGATGAGGTAAAGCGTAAATTCTTTGGAACCTTATATAACACTTATTCATTCTTTTCTTTGTATGCTAATATCGATGGATTTACTGGTCAGGAAGAACAAGTCCCTTTTGAGGAAAGACCAGAGATTGATCGCTGGGTAATTTCATTATTGAATACTTTAATTAAAGATGTAACAGAAAGTTTCGAATCCTATGAGCCAACAAAAGCAGGTAGGGCGATTCAGAATTTTGTTACCGAGAATTTAAGTAACTGGTATGTTCGATTGAACCGTAAGCGTTTCTGGGGAGGAGAGTTTTCAAAAGATAAGCTTTCTGCATACCAAACATTATATACATGTTTAGAAACTGTAGCGGTATTATCTGCACCAATTGCTCCGTTCTATATGGATCAATTGTTTAAAGATTTGGTTACAGTATCAAATAACAATGATGCAGAGTCAGTGCATTTAACAATGTTCCCTAAGGCAGATGAATCGAAAATAGATAAAGCTTTAGAGCAACGAATGCTGTATGCACAGGATATTTCATCAATGGTATTGGCTTTACGTAGAAAAGAAAGTTTGAAAGTAAGGCAACCATTGCAAAAAATAATGATCCCTATATTAGATAATGAATTCCATGATCAGGTTGAAAGAATTAAAGATCTTGTGCTTTCTGAAGTAAATGTGAAAGAGATGGAATTCTTAACTGATACTTCTGGTGTTTTGGTTAAAAAGATAAAGCCAAACTTTAAGGCTTTGGGACCAAAGTATGGTAAAATGATGAAGCAGATTGCTGCCTTTGTTAATCAAATGACACAAGAAGACATAGCAACGATAGAAAAGGATGGAAAAATAAATGCTACAATTGAAGATCAAAGTGTTGAGCTATCTGTAGAAGATGTGGAGATTATGTCGGAAGATATTCCGGGATGGTTAGTTGCAAGTGAAGGGAAGTTAACAGTTGCTTTGGATATAAGTATTTCTGATGCATTGAAACAGGAAGGAATTGCCAGAGAATTTGTGAATAGAATTCAGAATTTAAGAAAAGATTCAGGTTTTGATGTAACTGATAAAATTGTACTGAAAATTCAGAAAAATGAAGCGATAAATGAGTCGGTAGTCAATTTTAAAGATTATATTGCAACTCAAACTTTGGCGGATGAAATAAATCTCGTAGATTCATGTAACGAAACCGAAGGAAAACTCGTAGAAATTGATAGTAATATCGAGACCTACATCTGTGTGAGTAAAAAAGCATAGTATGAAACTCAAATTTTAACGTTATGGCAGAGAAAACTAGATATTCTGATGAAGAGCTGCAGGAGTTTAAACAGATTATTCTAACTAAACTTGATAAAGCAAAAAAAGATTACGAATTGCTTCGAAATACAATTACTCATGGTGATGGAAATGATACGCAGGATACATCTCCAACATTTAAAGTTTTAGAAGAAGGTGCTGCTGTACTTTCAAAAGAAGAAGCAGGGAAATTAGCTCAAAGACAATTGAAGTTCATTCAGCACTTACAGGCTGCGTTGATCCGGATTGAAAATAAAACATATGGTGTTTGTAGAGAAACCGGGAAGTTAATATCAAAGGAGCGTCTTAGAGCAGTACCGCATGCAACGCTAAGTATTGATGCGAAAAGAAATCAAAAATAAATAAAACTACTCCTCATATATAATATGGGGAGTTTTTATGTGTGTATTGATTGAGTATTTATTCCTAACATAATAAAATTTAACCCCAAAAAATAATCTTTCTTTTAAAGTAAGGAAATTTTGGTAAAAAAGATTCCATAATGCATTCATTTCTAAAAAAGCCTTTCGTTATTGTTTTGTTGGTTTTGATCGCTGATCAGGCATTAAAAATATGGGTGAAGACTCATATGATGATTGGACAAGAGTATAAAATCATAGGAGATTGGTTTATTATACACTTTATTGAAAATAATGGAATGGCATTTGGGATGGAACTTGCCGGAAAATTTGGCAAAATTATATTAAGTGTTTTTCGTATTGTTGCAGTTGTTGGAATTGCTTATTACTTAAAGCAGCTTTATAAAAAAGATGTTTCATACGGACTTATTTTTAGTATTTCGCTGGTTTTGGCAGGAGCTATTGGTAATATTATTGATAGTGCTTTTTATGGCATGATCTTTAATGATAGTTATCCACAAGTGGCATCTTTATTTCCGGCAGAAGGAGGATATTCTTCATTTCTGCATGGAAAAGTGGTTGATATGTTTTATTTTCCCATATTGGAGGGCAATTTTCCGGAATGGCTACCTAAATGGGGAGGTGAACATTTTGTTTTCTTTCGTCCAGTGTTCAATATAGCAGATTCCGCCATAACAATAGGAATTGCAATTATTCTGATTTTTCACCGTAAATATTTTAAATAATAAACTAATATAGACTATAAATGGAATAGCAACGTTCATTATTGTATGAATTTTGATATTGCGTTTAAAAGTGTGAAATTTGCATGCCTTTTTTTTATAAAAGGTGTTATAAATATGAGTATTTTGTTGTTGTTGACGGATAGGATGTTAACGGTTTTTTGATTCATTTTTGTGATTCAGGAAGCGAAGCGTACCCAAAAATTAAAAAAATGATTAATAAAATTTTACTTCTTTTTATTGGAATTCTTGTTATTATTACACCAATTGTAAGAGCTCAAAATGCAGATGCTTCAAAAGTAGATGTAAGCACGTTAAGTGATGATCAGGTTATGAAGATCATTTCAGAAATGGAAAAACGTGGTTTGAGTGAAAATGAAGCTATAAATATGGCTAGATTGAAGGGGATGTCTAACAGTCAGATTTCTTTACTGCAAAAAAAGATTAGGGAAGTAAAGCAAAGTGGCGGATTATCCAATTATCAACAAGAAAATAGTCTTGATGGTGAAAATGCAGCATCTGTTTCTGTTCTTTCTGAGAAATCAGTATTGGATAGTACTATGATTGACGAAAAGATATTTGGTTTTACTTTTTTTAATAATACAAATTTATCTTTTGAACCAAGTGTTAATATACCAGTATCAGATGAATATGTTATTGGTGCCGGAGATGAAATCAATATTGATATTTGGGGAAATTCACAGCAATCATATCAATTAGTAGTTAATACAAATGGTGATATTAATATTCCATTAGTAGGACCGGTAAATCTAAGTGGACTTACATTAAAATCAGCCGAAAGAAAAATTAAAAATAAATTATCTTCAATTTATTCAGATTTGAGCAGTGCAAATCCAAGAACGTTTGCATCAATATCTTTGGGGCAGATAAAAGCCATAAGGGTAAATGTTTTAGGAGAAGTTTTTGCACCTGGAACCTATACAATTTCAGGAACGGCTACATTATTTAACGTGTTGTATTTATCTGGGGGTCCAAATAAGCAAGGTAGTTTCAGGGATGTAAGGTTGATTAGAAATGGAAAAGTTGTTTCTAATCTGGATGTTTATGATTATATAATAAATGGGAATTCTTTAGTTAATGTCCCTTTAATGGATAATGATGTAATTATGATTCCTCCCTATTTAAATAGGGTTAGAGTTGAAGGGGAATTCAAAAGAACCGGTATTTTTGAATCGAAAACTGATGAAACAGTTGAAGATATGGTTAGGTATGCTGGAGGATTTACTGAAAATGCATATAGATCCAGTGTGAAATTATATAGGAACAATGGAAAGGGAAGAACATTTAAAGAATTAACCCCTGAAATGATGTCGGATATTACATTGAATTCAGGTGACAGGTTATTTGTGGATGAAATATTAAATAGATATGATAATATTGTAAGCATAAATGGAGCAGTGTTTAATCCTGGGGACTTTGAATATACAAAGGGGATGACGTTAGGGCAGTTGATAGAGAAGGCTGATGGTCTTATTGAGAATGCATTTTTAAATAGAGGATTAATTACCAGGTTAAAGGACGATTATACTGCGGAGAATATTTCATTTGATGTTAGTAAAATCATAAATGGAGAAGGTGATATTTTATTGAAACCCAATGATGAAATTTCAATAAAAGCGATTGATAGTATAAGAGAAAAAAGGACTGTAGCTATTTGGGGAGAAGTACAAAACAATGGTGTTTATGAATATGCAGAAAATCTTACTATTGCAGATCTTGTGTTTATGGCAGGTGGTTTTAAAGAAACAGCATCAGAATCAACTATAGAAATAAGACGAAAACTATCTTATGAAGATGCTGATAAAAGCACAGATAAGAACTCTGAATTGTATTATTTTAGAGTCACAAGGGATTTAAAAATAGATCAGGCGACTAACTCATTTTTGCTGAAGCCATATGATGTAGTTGCTGTTAGGTTTATGCCAGGAGCTATATCTTCAGGGTCAGTTACAATTCTCGGTGGAATTATGTACGGAGGTATTTATAACCTAACTTCTGATAAAGAGCGAATTTCTGATATAATAAAAAGAGCAGGAGGTCTAAGTGATAATGCATATCCGGAAGGTGCTTCATTAACAAGAAAGATCTTTTTAACAGAACAGGAAAAAGCTAAACGAGAAGAATTAATGGAGATGGATTCCACAATAAGGTTTTCAGAATTAAATTTTGAAAATGTTAGTATTCATTTAGATAAAATAATTGAAAATCCAGGATCTAAGGAAGATATATATATGAGGCAAGGTGATTATTTGATAATACCTTCAGTTCTGCAGACCGTTAAGATTTCTGGCGAAATTTTAAACCCTTCTTCAACGGTATATGAAAAGTCGTATAACGTTAAGAAATATATTAATTTAAGTGGGGGCTTCTCCTTAAATGCAAAAAAAGGTAAGACTTATGTTTTAGAGGCTAATGGAGCTTCTCATGCAACAAAAGGTTTTATGTTTTTTCGGAAATACCCTAAAGTAACTCCTGGTTCTGAAATTATTGTTCCTAAAAAACCGGAAAGACAAGGTATGAGTCCTCAGGCATGGATAGGAATAGGAAGTGCATTAGCTTCTCTTTCTCTAACAGTAATTACCATTATTAATACATTGAATTAGTTTGTTTGAATGACTAATAAGTATGATTTTTAAGTAGATAAAGATTCAGAGATGAAGGATAATAAGCAACATTTTCAGAATATTATAAAAAATGGAGACCTAGATTTTATTTCTTTAATAAAGTTTATTTGGAATAGCCGGAAAATTATTTTTTATACAGTTGCAATCTGTATATTTTTTGGATTATTAGTAGCCTTTTTAAAGCCTGTTATGTATAAAGCATCTGCTACTTTGTTACCTTCTACACAAAAACAAAGTAGTAGTTTAGGAAATCTAAGCTCACTGGCAAGTATGACTGGTTTAAACCTAGGTTCTATTATAGGACAAACTGAAGGAATATCTATTGATATATATCCTCAAATTGTTAACAGTTATCCTTTTTTAAATGATTTTATACATGAAAAATTTATGTTTGAGGATTTTGATGAATCCATTTCTATATATGATTATGTAGTTTCAGACACCGTTAATAGTAAGGGAGGGAGTAAATTATTTCAATATACATTAGGCTTACCATGGACAATAAAAGAAGCTCTATTTTCTAAGAAAGAAAAAAGGATTACGAAGGAAATTGATTATGGGGTAATTAATTTGACAGATGAAGAACTTATGGCGATAAATTTAGCACGAGATCTTTTGCAGATTGAAGTTGAAAAAAAAACAGGACTGGTAAATGTTTCAGCTTTAGCAGAAGAGCCTATTTTGGTTGCTCAATATGTTCAAAAAGGAGTTGCTCTTTTACAAAATTATATTATCGCATATAAAACAAAGCAAGTTAAACAAAACTTAGACTTTGTGCAAGAGCGATATGACGAAAAGAAAAAAGAGTATGAACTCGTTCAAAATAAGTATTTTAATTATAAAGATAGTCATAGAAATGTTATATCAGAAAGGGTCGATTCAGATTTTCAGATTTTAAGTGATGAATATGATATAGCATCAGCTGTTTATAAGAGTATTGCACAACAATTAGAACAAGCTAAAATAGCCGTAAAAGAGCAAACTCCTGTATTTGCTGTTTTAGAACCTGTAAAAGTACCTACGAATAAATATTCCCCGAATAGGAAAATAATTCTAGTTCTAAGTGTTTTTGTTGGAGTTTTCCTCGGAATTTGTATTGTTTTTGTGAAAAATTTCTTCGGAATATTAAATTTAAAGAAAGAAGAGGATAAGGAGTTGTAATTATTTAATGTTAAATATTAAATAATTCTGTTGGAAATGTCGGATTTTAATGAATTTTATTTGTGATTAATAAAATAAAGAGTAAAATAATAGGGAATAAAACTATTGTGGCAAATTTCTCCTACTTAAGTTTATTACAGGTAATTAATACATTAGTACCATTATTAATTTATCCATATGTTATACGAAAACTAGGTAGTGATAAATATGGACTTGTAGTTTATGCACAGGGAGTAATAGCTTATTTTGTATTACTTGTAAACTTTGGTTTTAACATTACAGGTACAAAGTTTATTGCCCAAAATAAAGAGGATGTTCAAGCTAAAAGTGAAGTTGTAAGTTCAATTTATCAAATAAAGACTGTTTTTGTTTTGATATCATTTGCTCTTTTAATGGTTTTAACTCTTTTTATAGGTAAAGTATCAGAGTACAGTTTTTTATTCATTATAACCTTTCATTTATGTCTTTTTGAAGCATATTATCCTATTTGGTTTTTTCAAGGAATTGAAAAAATGAAATACATTACATTTTTTAACGTAATTGGCAGGATATTATATGTACTATTAATATTTCTATTAATAAAAAATCCTTCCGACTATTTTAATCTACCTCTTATTAACAGTTTTGTTACTATTATAGTTATTGCTATTTCAAACTACGTTATTTTTGGTAAAGAGAAACTTAAATTTCAATTTGTTTCATTTAATAAATTAAAGTTTTATACAAAAGAAAGTTTTGATTTTTTTTTATCTAATGCAATGGTTGCATTTAAAGAGAGGTCTAATATTTTTATCTTAGGAACTTTTGTTAGTATGAACGATGTTGCACTGTATGATTTTATTACTAAAATAATACAAGTTGTAAAGATGCCATTTATGATGTTTAGAGATGCTATTTTTCCTCATTATGCTAGAATAAAAAGTATGAAAGGATACAATTGGATTGTATTTTTTGCATCAACTTTTTCATTGGTTATATACTTATTAGTAATGTTTTTTTATGGAGATATTGAGAATTTTATATCAGGCAGTGAATTGAAAGGAGGAGTTGCATATTACTATTATTTGGGTTTGTTTATACCTCTTGGTATTTTTTCAATGTTTTTAGGTACCGGAATAATTTTACAAAATGAGAATAAAGGTTATAGGAGAAGTATTTTGTATTCTGTTTCAACATATTTTACAGGAATTATTATTTTATACTATAAAAATTTATTGGATAACATATTTGCATTAATATTTGTTTTTATTTTATCGTTGATAGTGGAGTTATTTATAAGATGTTTTGTTTATAACTGGGGAACAAGAAAAACACGTGAATATTAATATTTGAATGTAAGTAAAAAATACAAATGAATAAAATTTTATTTGATCTTTCTGCAACACAGCCTAGTGCAGATGCAAGTTTTCACGGTGGTAGCGAATATTCTAAGTTTGTTTTTTATGAAGCTATTCGTAGGGGAATTACTTTTGATGTTTGTATTAATTCAAATTTTAATTTGCATCAGGAGGTAGAAGATGCTATCAGAACTTATAAATTAAAGGTAATATATTTTAAAAATAATTCTGAATTAAAAGAAATAATTAAAAATAGTAATTATTCCCGTTTTTATTCAGGGTTGCCCTATGGTTATAAAGGTTTTTCTTTTGAAAATGTCAAATTTTATATGACAATTCATGGTTTGCGGGAATTGGAGATGGATTCTTTAATAGAACCTATTCCTTATTATAATAGTTTATCAACTAAAGTAAAACTTTTTATAAAACATATATTAAAGTATAAGGCTACAAGAAATCAAATAGAGGACTCTTTTAGAAGTCTTTTAAGTATTAAAAACAAGCATGTAATAACTGTTTCTAAGCATTCGTTATACTCAATTTGCAATTATTTTCCATTTGTAAATACAAATGAAATATCAGTTTGTAGTTCTCCACTGGATCTTACCAGATATCCAAAAACTGAAAATAATAAGGGTAAATATTTTTTGTTAGTTAGTGCCAATAGATGGATAAAGAATAATCTTAGAGCAATTCAGGCTCTAGACTCTTTATATTCTAAGCAGCAAGTATGTGATATTAATACAATTGTATTGGGATGTGAATCAATGGATTTTACCAAGTATGTAAAAAATACTGAAAAATTCACTTTTTTACCTTATGTTTCTAAAGAAGAATTGGAAAGCTATTTTCAAAATGCATTTGCTTTTATATACCCAACGTTAAATGAGGGGTATGGTTACCCTCCTTTGCAAGCAATGAAATATGATATCCCGGTATTAGCTTCTGCTATTTCAAGTGTACCAGAAGTATGCAAAGAGGCCGCATTATATTTTAACCCTTTTTCGGTAGATGAGATAGCTATTCGTATTTTACAAATTTCAAAAGATATTAAGTTCAGGAACAGTTTAATAAATAAGGGAACTTTTCTTATTGATGATATGAGAAATAAACAATCTTCAATGATAGATGAATTAATTAATACAATATTCTATTAGAAATTAAAACTTGTTTTATAGGATACTAATTTAGTAATAGGAAGTTTTGGATAGGGTAATTTAAGTATTAGTTGTATTAAAGGTTGTAAGTAAATTTTGATTTAGTTAAGAATTATACAAAATAATTATTGCATGAAAAAAAAGGTAGTATATACCTGCTTGGTTGGGAATTATGATGAACTAGAAGAGCCTTTAACTGCAGAAGGATGGGAGTATATATGTTTTTCAAATGATTATATTGCATCACCTCAAAGTGTCTGGAAAGTAAAGCCGATAACTTTTCAATGCGAAAATAATGTAATTTTATCAAGGTACCCTAAATTATTGCCGCATGAAGTGTTAGCTGATTATGAATATAGTGTTTATGTTGATGCAAATATAAAAATCACCAAAAAATCTTTTTATGAAGATATAGAAAAACTTATAGATTCCGAGGTTGTTATTTCTATTGCGGAGCATACTCAACGTAATTGCGTTTATAAAGAGGTAGAAGCATGCTATAAATTATCAAAAGAATCCTATTCCAAATTAAAAAGGTTAAATAGTTTTTTGAAAAATGAATCGTTTCCTATTGATTATGGATTACATGAAAATAATATTATTTTGAGAAGACATAATGATCCTGATCTCATAAGAATGAATAAAGATTGGATGAATATATTCTGCAATTATGCTCACCGTGATCAGTTATCATTAGAATATGTCGCATGGAAAAATGGAATAAAAATACATCCATTATTTAATAAGGGATTTAATCCTAGAAATAGTAGTTTCATAGAATTTGCATTGCATAGAGAAAATTTCATTCAAAAATTAATCAGAAAATTTAAAGAGAATCGAAATACTTTTCTTTTGTCCATTCATGGTGGATTTAAATAATGTAGAAGTATAAACACATTTTTTATTACAAAATGGATTTAGATTATTCAAATAAACAAATGAACTTATTGGTTCTGATTGTAGTGTATAAATGTTCTTTAAAAGAGTCTAAAACTATAGATTCATTAACGAAATGTAAAGAAAACTTACCTCAGAACACTAAAATAGTTATTTGGGATAATTCACCCTTAATTCAGGAAAAAGAGCAAGTTGATTTTTGTAAGAGCATTTTTAAAGATGTGGAATATTGTCATACTGGTGAGAATTTGTCCTTGGCAAAGGTTTATAATAAGATAATTAATAAATTTAATAAAGATTATAATTTTGTTAATATCTGGGATCAGGATTCAAGTGTAACCTCTGATTATTTTGAAGAATTTTATAATGTTTATACCAAAACTGATGTATCATTATATGTTCCTCAGGTTTTTCAAGGTAACTTATTAGTAAGTCCTGGAGAATTTAAATTTTGCAAAGGTGTTTATTTGAAAAATATTAGTTCAGGAATAGTACCCTCAAGTAACATTATTGGAATAGGAAGTGGATTAATAATTGATATTAATGTTTTTAAAAAGATACAATTTGAGGAAAATTTAAAGTTGTATGGTATAGATACTTGTTTCTTTATGGATTATGCATTAAAATACAATAAATTATATGTTTTAGACTACAGATTAAAACATAGCATGTCTGCCTTTGAAGAAGAACCCAAAGAAAAGAAGGTGGCAAGATATATGGATTGGAGATATTCTATGATGATTATTGCCAAAAGGAAAAATAAACTTTCTCAAGTTCTTATAAAATTATATGTATTAGCTGTATCTGTAAAGTTTGCAATGAAGTATAAAACCAATATAGGGGTATCAAACAAATTTGGTAATAATAAAGTAAATTTCTAGATGTTGATAAAAATATTACAGTTTATTGCAAAAAAAATAAAAGGGAATGATTTTCACCTGGATAACAAAATACCCGGTTCTTATCTTATTGGTTTGGCAATAGAGTTTGTGTCTGCCTTTTTGCGAGGGAAGTTTTATTTCATTTTTAGATCAAATAATATCTTTATTAAAAAACAAGTAAAAATTAAAGCTAAATCATTACTGTCATTTGGCAATTCATTTGTTATTAATCAAGGTTGTTATATTGATGCTCTTTCAATGGATGGAATACGTTTTGGTAATGGCTGTTCTGTAGGTAAATTAACATATATTGAATGTTCCGGTTCGTTGCAGGATATTGGTAAGGGATTATTAGTTGGAGATCATACATCAGTAGGAAGTCATTCTTTTCTCGGGTGTGCAGGAGGTATTACAATTGGAAATGATGTAATAATGGGAAACTATGTATCTATCCATTCTGAAAATCACAATTTCTTAAATTCAAAAATACCTATTCGTAGTCAGGGTATTAATAGGATAGGTATAAAAATAGGAAACAATTGTTGGATTGGTGCTAAAGTTACAATTTTGGATGGAGTAGTTATTGAGGATGGTTGTGTAATTGCTGCAGGAGCTTTACTAACTCAGGGTATATATAATAAAAATGGTATTTATGGAGGAGTACCTGCCAAAAGAATTAAGGATAGGACAAGCGAATAGATATGTCTTTGGTTGAGAATCGTTTTGTATTATCGTATTTATAACATGTTTGAGTTTTTAATTTTAGTATTGCTTTTAGGGTTAATTCCTGTTTATATTTATTCTGTTAAAGAGAATAATTTTTATACAGATATTACGTTCATGTATATTTTTATATGCATTAGTAATTTTCTTAAGAGGTTTATATATTTATCTTCATCATCGCCTGATTATTTATATTATTTTATATTATTATTACCTGATTTATTTTTTGTTCTTATACTTATTAAGAGCAGATTGAAGTTTAACTTCTTTAGATTAAAATTAGTAGCGGCTTTTGTTGGAGTATCTATGTGCTTGATTTTATTAAATGTTAATCTAAGTACATTTATTTTGACATTTAAGGCTTCATTCATGTATTTATTCTTATTGACCTTTGATGACAAATATTATGAATTGAATAAAACGATAATAATTAAATCCCTTCTTGTTTTTATTATCATTAGTTTGATAAGTATATGGTATGGATCAATTCAGTTTTGGATTGACTATCTTCCCTGGGAGAGAAGATGGGGTGAATTGTCTCCAACTCAAATGAAGTTTTATCAAATAGAGAATTATGGATTTACAAAAAGAGCATTTTCTTTTTTTTCTGGTGTAACTGATTTTGGTTTATTTTTAGCGTCTGTATTTATTTTATTAGCTACATTAATAAAAAAATCATATTTTAAAATTATTTTATTAGTAGTTATTAGTTATGGAATATTTATTACCGGGTCTAAAACAATTTATGTAGCATTAATCGCTTCATATTTGATGTTTGCCCTTAAAAAGAAGTTAAATTATAAATTAATGATTGCTTTTCTGGTATTGCCTATAGTTCTTATAGGACTTGTGTTAACCCCAAGTATGTTATATCTGGTTGGAAATCAGTTTTTGGCATATGGAGGAGTGTTTGCAAGTATTTTTAATCCAGCAACTTTAGCTCCTCGGATTCAAATTTTCAATGATTTTGTTAGTGATATATCTCCTTTAAGTTTTTTTATAGGAAGTGGCTTGAAAAATTATGGCCCAGCAGCTAAAACGTTTGATAATTTATATTTGTCAATAATAAATGGATATGGTTTAGTTGGTTTAGTAATTTTGATTAGTTATATAGTTTATTTTTATCGGAATTTTTTTAAATTATTTGAAAAAATAAAGGATAAAAATAGTTTAGATTTATTGAACTGTTGCTTTTTATATAATACTTTATTTTTAATGTCTTCTTATACACATCAAGGATTGTATTCAATATCATATTTACTTTTGTTTCTGTTTTTTAATGTAATGGCATTTTCCATTTTTAAAAATAATAGAACATTAATTGCGAAAAATAATTAAATGAAAATATTCTGTATTCATCAAGGATATGAACTTTATGGATCTGATCGAATGTTTATTAATTCGCTGGAAGCCTTTAGACAAGAATACAAGGATTCATACATTACTGTTCATTTACCCAAAAAAGGTCAATTATATGACTATTTAATTAATCACAAATTGGCTGATAATATAATAGTTAAACCTCTCGGGGTTCTGCGTAAATCTGATATTAAGTCATTAAAATTTGGAAACCTTATTAAAGAATTATTCAATTTACCAGGAAAAATAAAAACATGTAATGAGTATGATATTATCTATATTAATTCAATAGTAGTATTAGACTATTTATTGGCAAGTAGGTTTTTAAAATGCAAAGCTAAAATTATACATATTCATGAAATCCCGGGAGGTTTTATAAAGAGTATATTTCAGGCATTGATTAGATTTTCAAAATGTACTCCAATATATATTTCAAAAGCTGTAGAAACTTGTTTTACAGGATTGAAAAAGGGGCATCTTGTATATAATGGAATTGAGGCAATCGGAATGAATCAGAAGAGTTTGAGACCTAAGTTAAGAATACTTATGATTGGTCGTATAAATAGTTGGAAGGGGCAAGATTTATTGTTGGAATCTGTTTCTTATATGTCAAAAAAATATAAAGATAAAATTGAAATTCGTATAGTTGGCAGTGTTTTTGAAAATCAAATACATTTTAAAGAAAATTTAGAGAATATTGTAAACAAAAATGGACTAGAAAATATTGTTAGTTTTATAAATTTTATAGATAATCCAAATATGGAATACTGTGAGTCTGACGTTATTGTAATACCCTCAAAATCACCAGAACCATTTGGTCTTGTTGCTATAGAAGCTGCTAGTTGTGGTAAGGTAGTGTTGGCTGCAAATCATGGAGGGCTGGCAGAAATATTTGAAGATGGGGTGAATGGATTATATTTTGAGCCAAATAATAAAGAAGCATTATATAAGCAGTTGATTAATATTCTTGATATGGAAAGTAAAGAAATACAAAATATTGGAAATGAAGCTGCTAAATTATTTAAAGATAAGTTTACATCTGATAGTTATAAAGAAAACTTTATAATAGCAATACAAAAAGAGTTATAGTGAAAATAGGAATAGTAGGTACAAGGGGTATCCCTAATTGTTATGGAGGTTTTGAGCAGTTTGCCGAATATTTATCCGTAGGATTAGTAAAAAAGGGACATGAAGTAGTTGTTTATAATTCTCATTTACATCCATATAAAAAGGATAATTTTAATGGCGTTAAAATCGTCCATTGTAAAGATCTTGAAAATAAAATTGGGACTGCAGGACAATTTTTTTATGATTTAAATTGTATCATTGATTCAAGAAAAAGAGGTTTCGACATAATATTGCAATTAGGCTATACTAGTAGTAGTGTTTGGGGAAAACTTTTGCCTAAAAAAGCTGACGTAATTACAAATATGGATGGTCTTGAATGGAAAAGAACTAAGTATAGTAGGAAGGTTCAAAAGTTCTTATTATATGCTGAAAAACTTGCGGTAAAATCCAGTAATCATTTAGTTGCTGATTCTATTGGTATTCAGGATTATCTGAAGAATAAATACAGCATAGATTCAACATATATTCCTTATGGGGCTAATTTAGTTGATAATTATGATGATAATTATCTAACAGAATATGGTTTAAAAGAAAGACAATATAATATGCTAATTGCAAGGTTAGAACCAGAAAATAGCATAGAGGTTATTTTAGATGGTGTTGTTTTAAGCCAAAAAGACGAACCGTTTTTAGTAGTTGGAAATCACTTAACCGAGTATGGGGAATATTTGAAAAATAAATATTTAAACAATAAATTAATAAACTTTGTTGGTGGAATATATAACATAAAAAAACTAAATAGTTTAAGGTATTATTCAAAATTATATTTCCATGGACATACTGTAGGAGGAACAAATCCAAGCTTATTGGAGGCAATGGGATCAGGTGCCTATATATGTGCAAATGATAACCTATTTAATAAATCGATACTTGGTGATGATGCAGTATATTTTATGGATGCAGAAGGAGTAAAGGAAAAATTAATTAATTACGATTTAAACGTTCGAGAAAGTATTGTAGCCAACAATTATAAAAAGGTGAAAGAATTATATAGTTGGGAAAAAATTGTTCTTCAGTATGAAAATTTATTTAAAAAAGTAATTGAAGAATAAAATCATAGATATTTCTAAAAAGGTTAATCCTGTTTCTTTAATCTTAATTCTTTTTTTTATTGCTGATTCTGTTAATTTTTTTATTGACAGGAAGTTTGGTTTAGATTATAGTAATAGTGTAACTATTTATGTTAAAGGATTAATAGAAATAGTTGCAATTATAATAGTTTTATATAGAGCTAGATATAAAAATAAGTTAGTGTTAATAGGATACTTAATCTTTGTTCCGTGCATTGTTTGTTTAATTGAATATTATGTAATTGGAAATAAGTGTTATAATGAATTCTATATCGTTATAAAAGAAAGTAATAAGTATGTTTTTAATGTAATATTATTTCTTTTTTTTAATAGTTTAGATTCTGCGTGGAATAAAAAAGTAAAAAGAACTTTTGAAAGTATATTTCTATTTTCTGCCGGTGTAGTCATTGTTGCTTATTTTTTAGATATAGAGTATTTATATACATATGGAAAATCAAGATTTGGGTTTAAACCATTATTGTCAACACAAAATGAGATAACATATTTTTGGATGATAGGAATAACTTATTTCGCTCAAGTTTATTTTATTAAAAGATCTTTGTTGAATCTGTTTTCATTGTTTACAATTACTATTGCTGGAGTTTTGTTAGGAACAAAAGCAATATTACTTTTTGTAACCTGTTTTATTGTTTATGCTTTTATTTATGAGTTTAAGCTATCAATACGTAAACGTTTTGTTGGTATTTCAATAATGGGTACTTTTTTAACGTTATATTTATATTCAAGTGGATTATTTAATTTCTTTTACCAACTATATAAAGAGTATGGAGTGTTATATGCTATTACTTCGAAGAGAAATGTTTTAATTCAAAATAATGTTCTTCCTGTAATAGATGATTGGAAAATATGGAACTATTTTTTTGGCGGAAATTTTAAAAAAATACCTTTAGTAGAAATGGATTTGATTGATGCCTTTTTCTTTTTTGGGATAATCGGCATTATTATATATTTCTATTTATTAATGAAAACAATATTTAGAATTAATGATTTGCCTAAAATAGGGAAGTTCTTTTTTGTACAGTTTATCATTATTGGTAGTCTGGCAGGGCATTTATTTTCTTCTGGAATTAATGCAGTGTATGTTGCATTGTTGTTTGTTTTTATTCAGTATAATAAGAATAAAGTCATACCTGAGGTTTGATTTTTATTGAAATGTAATTAAAAAATATTAATAATTTGTGATATCGAAACTTAAAATAATAAAATAAGATGACTAAAATCGCTCTAATCACGGGAATAACAGGTCAGGATGGTGCATACCTGGCTGAATTTTTATTGAAAAAGGGATATGTTGTTCATGGTATTAAACGTCGCTCTTCATTGTTTAATACAGATCGTATTGATCATTTATATCAGGATCCTCATGTAGAAAATCGTAATTTGATTCTTCATTATGGAGACTTAACTGATAGTATGAATCTAACTCGAATCATTCAGGAAGTACAACCAGATGAAATTTATAACTTGGCAGCAATGAGTCATGTTAAAGTTAGTTTTGATACTCCTGAATATACAGCAAATGCTGATGGTGTTGGAACATTGAGGATACTAGAAGCCATCAGACTTTTAGGTCTAGATAAAAAAACCAGGGTTTATCAGGCATCAACTTCTGAATTATATGGGTTAGTGCAAGAGGTGCCTCAATCTGAAAAAACTCCTTTTTACCCAAGAAGTCCATATGCTGTAGCAAAAATGTATGCATACTGGATTACTGTAAATTATAGAGAGGCATATGATATTTTTGCTTGTAATGGAATTTTATTTAATCATGAGAGTCCTTTACGCGGAGAGACTTTTGTTACCAGAAAAATTACAAGAGCAGTTTCAAAAATAGCCTTAGGAATGCAGGATTGTTTGTACCTTGGTAATATGAATTCAAAACGTGATTGGGGCCATGCTAAAGATTACATAAAAGCTATGTGGTTGATTCTTCAGCAAGACAAACCCGAAGATTATGTTATTGCTACCGGGGTTACAACAACTGTGCGTGATTTTGTTAAGATGGCATTTGGAGAAGTTGGTGTTGAACTTGAATTTATTGGAGAAGGAGAAAATGAAATAGGTAAAGTAAAAGCATGTAATAATCCGGAATTTCAAGTTGAGATAGGAACAGAAGTTGTAAAAGTTGATCCTAGATATTACAGACCCACGGAAGTTGATTTGTTAATTGGAGATCCAACTAAGTCTAAAGAAAAATTAGGATGGGAACCGGAGTACGATTTGGCAGGATTAGTTAAGGATATGATGGAGTCTGATGTTATGTTGATGAAGAAAGATAAGTATCTAAGAGATGGTGGTTATGAAACCTTAAATTACTTTGAATAATTCATTAAAAGATTAAAAAAATGAATAAGGATTCAAAGATTTATATAGCAGGACACAAAGGTTTAGTTGGTTCCGCACTTTGGAAAATATTATCGGAAAAGGGATACTTAAATTTAATTGGAAGGAGTAGTTCTGAGCTGGATTTAAGAGATGCTCAATCTGTAGAACAATTTTTTGAGCAAGAAAAACCAGAGTATGTTATTCTTGCAGCAGCAAAAGTAGGAGGTATTGTTGCCAATAATACCTATCGAGCCGAATTCATTTATGAGAACTTGATGATTCAAAATAATGTTATTCATCAGGCATATAAATGTGGAGTAAAAAAATTATTATTTCTGGGTTCAACATGTATTTACCCAAAAGAAGCTCCACAACCAATGAAGGAAGATTGTCTTTTAACTTCCCCTTTGGAATATACTAATGAGCCTTATGCAATTGCAAAGATTGCAGGAATCAAAATGTGTGAATCATACAATATACAGTATGGCACCAATTTTATTTCTGTGATGCCAACTAATTTGTATGGTCCAAATGATAATTTTGATCTAGAAAAATCGCATGTGTTACCTGCATTAGTTCGTAAAAATCATTTGGGAAAATGTTTAGCACAAGATGATTGGGAGGCTATTAGGAAGGATTTAGATAGAAATCCAATTGAAAATATTGATGGAACAAATAGCAAAGAGAATATTATTGGTATTCTGGGAAAGTATGGCGTTCGTAAATTGGATGATAAAGTACAAATTGAAATTTGGGGAACTGGTAGTCCTATGAGAGAATTTTTATGGTCTGAAGAAATGGCTTCTGCTTGTGTGTATGCGATGGAAAAAATTGATTTTAAGGATACTTATGATGAGAGTGGCGAGATTAGGAATACTCATATTAATATTGGTACAGGTAAGGAAGTTTCTATTAAACAATTGGCAGAAACTATTAAAGGAAAAGTTGGATTTGATGGTGAACTTTACTTTAATACAGAAAAGCCAGATGGTACTATGAGAAAATTAACAGATCCTTCTAAAATTCATAATCTGGGTTGGCATCACAAGATTGATATTGAAGAAGGAATAGAAAAAATGTACCAATGGTACACTTCTGTTCAATAAGATATGTTTAAATATTTAAACAAAGCTCACTATTTTTATGGTGGGCTTTTTTATTTAGCGACATTTTTAACATAATTCGAAAAATATGTTTGTGTTTATGTATAAGCATTTTTGCTCTATTTTTTTATTAGTAATTTTTGGGGGATTATTAAAAGGTCCATTATTTGCGCAAAAAAGATTCAATTTTAGTGTTGAGTCACAATATTTATATTCTACTAATAAAAATCTTCAACCTCATTATCAGTATTCAAATAAGTGGGGGATAATTAACGCGTTTGAACAATCCCAGGGATTGGTGTTGGGAAGATTATCGTATAATATTTTAGATAAGAAAAGTATAGAATTAACTACTGGCCTTTCTGGTGTATACAAAAATAGAACAGAGGATAGTTTTCTTCATGAAATTTATATAAATGCAAAAATATTTGATTTTATTGATTTTAGTATAGGTAAACATGCTTGGTCACCAATTTTTACACATGAGGAATTGATGGTGGGGACTTTTATGCGAAATGCAAATTCTCGACCAGTACCCAGAATTCAAATAGGAATGTTTGATTATCATGTGGTGCCTTTTTTTAATAAAATTTTAGCGGTTAAAGGAGGATTATCTCATGGTTTATTGAATGATGATAGGGTTAATTTAGGTAAAAGTAATGAAGTAAAGAATGTTCAGATTCATGAAAAATGGATGTATTTAAAATTGAATAAATTGAGAGCTCAACCTTATATTGGGTTATTTCATGGAGCTTTAATGGGAGGGGAAAGAGTAAATGGAGAAAAAATTTCAATAGATTATTTTGCTTCGTTTTTTGGTTTAGCATCAGAAAAAGTTGGAGGAGGCGATGCTACAAATGCAGCAGGAGGGCATGATGGATTTTGGGATTTTGGGATCACTTACAATAATACTTTTGGAAATTTTAAATTCTACCTGCAAAAACCATTTGCGGATGGAACAGGTGTTAAATTGTACCGATTTAGAAATCATGATTATAAAATAGGAATGCTATCCGAATTGAATAATATGAGGTTTATTAAAAATTTATCCATTGAATTATTTAAAACGAACTATCAGGCTGGAGCTGGATTACCTGATCCTATAGATCCAGATGGAGAAATTATTTTTGCCAAAACTATAAAGGATTATGATGCTTTTATGTTAGAAACTTATGGGATTGAAGTAAACGGTATGTCCCGTGATGAGTTTATGGATTATTTAGTGGAAAATTGGAATCATGGTAGAAAGTATGGAGAGAGAGATGATTATAATAATAACTACCTGTATTATAATGGTTGGACTTATTATGGCCAACCTATGGGAATGCCACTATACCATACATATTATTTAGCAAAAGCATATGCTCCCGACTGGGAAGCCAATAATGACGTAATTTTTGTTAACAATAGAGTTAAAGGTTTTCATATAGGAGTTGAAGGGGAGGTTTTATCAGGTTTACATTATCTTTTTAAGAATACATATACAAAAAACTATGGTAGTTATGGAGAGGAATACATAAGACGGTATAGTTGGGAAAAAGATGAAGAGTTTTTCTATGAAGGAGGAAAGCAACAGTTGTACACTAATTTAAGTTTATCATATAAATGTAAGAATTGGGAAAAACTTTTATTTAAATCATCGTTATCTTATGACTTTGGAGAATTATACAATGCTTTGGGGGTAATGTTTGGTATTGAAGTTAATGTAAAATAACTATCTTTGTGCTACTCTAAATCGAAAAATACACTTGCACAACATGTTAAGAGAAAAAGAAAATGTAGTAAACAACTTTCTTGCACTTATTGAAGTTATAGTAGCATGGATATCATTTAATTTATCTTTATTTATTTATTTTGGACACTTTTCTTTTATTAAGTATAAAGATTCAATAATTCTTCATCTTGTTATAGCCCTATTTTGGTATTTGCTAGGAAAATATTTCAGGTTAGCACAAGTTCATAGATCAAGGCCATATTCTGTAATTTTGTTTAATTGCCTGGCTCTTGTCATATCTGGTACAGCTATTCTAGGTCTGTCTGTTTTATCGTTTAATTTATATTATATAGGTTTTGAACCTTTACTGTATTTTGCGTTAATAAATTTAGTTTTAATGTTCAGTTTGAAGATGAGTTTGTATACTTACTTTAAACAAGCCAGATTACATGGGAAAAATTCCAGAGCAATAGTTATTATAGGGGATTATACGGCAGCATCTTTTATAGAGCAGATCTTAAAATATAAAGTATGGGGATACAAAATAGTTAGTATTATTGGTGATGAAGATTTGTCGAAAACATATGGAAATATTGCTCCAATACTTGAGCCGGATTATGATGTAGCATCACTATTGGAAAATAAAACAATTGATGAAGTAATATTTATTAAACAACATATGGATGTGGATGAAGTAGAAAAGCTTGCTCATTCATGTTCTGAAGTTGGTGTGATATTTAGAATGTATTCTCCGTTTTTTAATATGTTGAAGAGTAAAGCTCATGTACATCATTATGGAACAATGCCTTTGTTGACAATTGCGAATATACCAACAGATTATTTAGCAATGAAGGCAAAAACCATATTTGATTTTATATTTTCTTTTTTAGTTATAGTTTTAGCTTCACCCGTTTTTATAGTGCTTTCTCTGTTGATTAAATTTACTTCAGAAGGGCCAATTTTTTTCAAGCAAAAACGTGTTGGATTAAGAGGTAGACGATTTTATGCTTATAAATTCCGAACAATGGTTGTAAATGCAGAGGAGTTAAAGGCTAAGCTGATGGAGGATAATGAGATGGATGGACCTGTTTTTAAAATGAAAAATGATCCTCGTATTACAAAAGTGGGTCGATTTTTGCGTAAAACCAGCTTAGATGAATTACCTCAGTTTTTTAATGTGTTAATGGGGGATATGTCTGTAGTGGGGCCAAGGCCTCCTGTACCCCAGGAAGTGAAAGAGTATGAACGTTGGCAATTGCGCAGGTTATCTATGAAGCCAGGTATTACCTGTACATGGCAAGTATCAGGAAGAAATGATATACCGTTTGAAGAATGGATGAAAATGGATATGGATTATATTGATAACTGGTCGTTAAAATTAGACTTTGTTATTTTTCTGAAAACAATTCGTACCATGATTAAAGCAGATGGTCATTAATTTATATGATGATAAAAGGAAAAAGATATTATATCATTGAACAGGGACAAAGATTTAGTTTGTTCCTGTTGTTGTTTTTTATTGTGGGCTGTAGTTTTGATAACAGGATACCAAAAGACTTTCCAAAAGAAAAGGAATTTGCAAAAATATTAGCAGATGTTCATTTTACAGAGTCAGTATTATCTCAAATGAGATCAAAAAATATAAGTAAGGATGAAGTAGCAAATGGCTGTTATCATTCAGTGCTTTCAAAATATAATCTTACACAGGAAAAATTTGATACTATTGTTTCCTGGTACACGTCTCATCCAGAAATGTATACAAAGGTATATGATGATGTAATGGCAATTTTGACAGAAAAGGAAGCCAAATGGCAATTGGAAGTCAAAGAAATAAAGGAGGAAGTCGAACGTCAAAAAGCACTGAAGGAGGCTCGTAATATATGGGATAAGAAGAATAGAAATATTACAGTTAACGAAAGAGATACATTTGACCTTAGAGTTCCTTTCAATTTGCAAGTTGACACAATTAAAGAACTAGGTTATAGAATTAGTGCTTTTTATCAATTCCTGAAAGGGAATATGGTTAAAGATGTTGATTTGGAAATTGTGGCTATGTTTGAAGATAGTACTTTTGATACGATTAATTATAAGATTCCTGTAACATTTGGTAGTAGAAAGTCTGAGGTGAATATTATGTCAGAAGATTCTCTTAATATAATTCAATTATATGGATATCTACTTAAACATGATACCGATGATGTTGTTAATGCCAGAATAAAAAATATTGAATTTGAATATTTGCCTTTCGATGATGATTCAATTGGGAGTAATCTTTTTGAAGAGGATCTAATACAAAAATAATGAGAAAAATAGCTTCTCATTTTATATTACATTCAGATGGTTCTATTGGGAAGTTTCCAATAATAGAGTTTGATCAGGAAGGTAATATTGTTCAAATTAGAGAACGAGAACAATTTGTTGAGGAACCTTCACTAGAAATGGTAAATGGATTTTTATGTCCTGGATTTATTGATTGTATACCGGATTCAATAATTAGTTTGGATGATATTGAAATTAAAAAATACTTAAATCGTCAAGCAATTTCCGGAGTTAAAGTATTAGGCGTTTCTCAAAATATTTATCCTGAAATATTAAATTTTTCAATTAAAGAAATAAAGTTTATTCAATCTGACACTTCATGTGTTAATGAAGAGAGAGGTTTTTCTTCAGTGTTTCAATTTTTACAACAGAAAAAAGCAGGGTTAGACTTACTGATTAAGTATACATATGATAATGCAATTTTTTTGAATGTTAGTGGAAAGTATGGTAGTTTAGAAGTTGGTAAAACTCCTGGGATTATTGCTGTTTCCGGAATGGATTATTCAAATATGTCTTTGAATGAATCGTCAAAAATTAGGTTGATAAAATAAATAAACTATTACTATTCAAGAATGTAAAAAACAATGGATAACTTATTGAATATTGCTTTGCAGGCTTCAATTGAAGCAGGGAAAGCTATAATGGATATATACGAAACGGGTGATTTTGGTGTTGAAAAAAAAGAAGATAACTCACCCTTGACACTGGCGGATAAAGCAGCGCATAGTATCATTGAGCAATACTTGAGTAAAACATACATTCCAGTATTAAGTGAAGAAGGTAAGCACGAAGCGTATAGAGTAAGAAGTAACTGGCAACAATTATGGATAGTTGATCCATTGGATGGGACAAAAGAGTTTGTGAAAAAGACTGGTGAGTTTACTGTAAATATTGCTTTAATTGAAGATAACTATCCTGTTATGGGAGTTGTGTTTGTTCCTGCTCAGAGAGTGATCTATTTTGGAGGAAGAGACCAATCTGCCTATAAGCTGAAATTGGTTGAGGATTGGAGGATTTTAGATGTTGAGAAAATAAGTTTCTCTGATAGTATATCATTACCTGTTCAAAAAAATGATGATATATTAAGGGTGGTAGCAAGTGTTAGTCATCTCTCTAAGGAAACAGAGGAATTCGTAGAGGTATTAAAAGAGGAATTTGGAGAAACTGAATTTATGTCTGTCGGTAGTTCAATCAAAATATGTAAAGTTGCTGAAGGTAGTGCTGATGTATATCCAAGATTAGGTCCTACAATGGAGTGGGATACAGCTGCGGGGCAGGCTGTGGCAGAAGGTGCTGGGATGGTATTTGTAAATTGGAAAACCAGACTGCGCTTTGATTATAACCGAAAAGACTTACTTAATGATTGGTTTGTAGTGGCGGGAAAGAATATTTCAAAAGATAAATTAATCCTGCTGATTTCTAATTCAAATATTTGATTTGCTTATATTTTTTTACCACAAAAGATTAAATAATAACAATTTGTTGCAGAACACTTTGTATTTGCACCTAAAATTTTAATTTTTTCTTACCTTTGTGGCGCTAAATAACAAATGGGTTATATAGATTATAAATAAGAAATTTAATTTTTTAAAAACCATATAATTTTATTGACATGCCTGCAATTGATTCTTACAATTTTTCAGGAAAAAAGGCTATTATCCGTGTGGATTTTAATGTGCCTTTAAACGATAAATTCGAAATTACTGACGATACACGTATTGTTGCTGCACTTCCAACTATTAAAAAAGTGTTAGCTGATGGTGGAGCTGTAATTTTAATGTCTCACTTAGGACGTCCAAAAGGTGAAGTACAAGAGAAATTCTCATTAAAGCACGTTGTTGCTCATTTATCTGCTAAGTTAGGAGTAGATGTTAAAATGGCTCCTGATTGTGTTGGTGCTGAGGTTAAAGCTATGGCTGATGATCTTAAAATGGGTGAAGTAATGTTATTAGAAAACCTTCGTTTCCACAATGAAGAAACAAAAGGTGATGAAGCATTCTCTAAGCAATTAGCTGAACTAGCTGATGTTTATGTTAATGATGCTTTTGGTACTGCTCACCGTGCACATGCTTCAACTACCATCATTGCTCAGTATTTTGAAGAGAAAATGGCAGGTTTCTTATTAGATAAGGAAATTAAGTTCTTAGGAGGTGCTGTTGCAAATCCAGTAAGACCTTTTGTTGCTATCGTTGGTGGAGCTAAAGTTTCTGGAAAATTAGAAGTGTTAAAATCATTAATTGAGAAAGTTGATACAATCTTAATTGGTGGAGGTATGGCTTATACTTTCCTTAAGGCTCAAGGTCATTCAATTGGTGGTTCTTTAGTTGAGGAAGATTTAATTGATACTGCAAAACAAATTTTAGCTGATGCAAAAGCTAAAGGAGTTAACTTCATGTTACCAGTTGATAACTTAGCAGCTGATAAGTTTGATAATGATGCAGATGTACAAGTTGTAGGTGTTGAAATTCCAGAAGGAAGAATGGCTTTAGACGTAGGTCCAAAAACTGTAGAGGCTTATTCTGCTGAAATAGCTACAGCAAAAACTGTTGTTTGGAATGGTCCTATGGGATGTTTCGAAATGCCAACTTTTGAAAAAGGTACATTTGGTGTTTGTGAAGCAGTTGCTGCTTCTGATGCAATTTCTATTATTGGTGGTGGTGATTCAGTTGCTGCAGTTAACCAAAGTGGTTTGGCTGATAAAATGAGTCACATTTCTACTGGAGGTGGTGCTTCTTTAGAGTATTTAGAAGGAAAAGTTCTTCCAGGAGTAAAAGCTGTTACTGAATAATTATTAAATTAATTATATAGCAAACCCGCAAGATTTTTCTTGCGGGTTTTTTTATGCCTAATTTGTATCCCTACCTTCATACATTCTCTTATATTTGCGGAAAATTTAAAATAAGAGAAAATGTTATTCTTATATAATTCAGGAATATTTTTATATAATCTGGCAATTCGTTTATTTTCATTGTTTAACGAGAAGGGAAGATTGTTGTTACGAGGAAGAAAGGATACGCAAAGGGCAATTTTAAATCTGCATTTAAAGGAGAAGACTATATGGATTCATTGTGCCTCGTTGGGTGAATTTGAACAAGGAAGGCCACTAATTGAAGCCATAAAAAAGAAAAATCCTAATAAAATTATTATTCTTACATTTTTCTCTCCATCTGGGTATGAAGTCAGGAAAGATTATGAATTGGTTGATTATGTTTTTTATCTTCCATCTGATAGAAAAAGCAATGTGAAACAGTTTGTAAATGCAATTAATCCGGAAGTTGCCATCTTTGTGAAATATGAATTTTGGTTTCATTATCTAAAATACCTTAATGCAATGGATGTCAAGACTTATATTATTTCTGCTATTTTTCGACCTCAGCATGCTTTCTTTAAATGGTATGGAGGATGGTATAAAAAGATGTTAAAGTATTTTACAAAATTATTTGTTCAGGATGAGGAATCTGCCAATCTATTGAAGCAAATAGGAATAGATAATTATCAAATATCAGGGGATACACGCTTTGATCGCGTGTGGGAAATAGCCCGGGCTTCAAAAGAATACCCTGAATTAAAAGAGTTTTCTGAAGGTTTTAGGGTTCTTGTTGGAGGTAGCTCATGGCCTGCAGGAGAGAATCTTATTGCTGAATATTTAAAAGAAAATAAAGATATAAAATTACTACTGGCACCTCATGAGATACATGAAGAGCACCTAAAACAAATAGAGGAATTGTTATCTGTTGAATCAGTTAGATACACAAAAATTAGAGATGTTGACTTAAAGAAAATAAGGGTTTTAATTGTTGATACGATGGGAATGCTTTCTTCGATGTATCGATATGGTGATGTTGCATATATAGGAGGGGGATTTGGGAGTGGAATCCATAATACAATTGAGGCATCTACTTTTGGTTTACCTGTCGTTTTTGGCCCTAATTATAAAAAATATAAAGAGGCTTGTGATCTTATTGATGAAGAAGCTGGCTTTACAGTTTCAAATCAAACTGAGTTTAATGAAATTATGAACCGGTTATTTTGGGATAATAACTTTTTAAAGAAGGCTTCAGATGCATCAATGAAGTATGTTAAGAAAATGACAGGTGCAACTGTACAGATTATCAAGGAGATAGATGGTTGATTTTAGTAGATTGTTAGTTTAGTGTTGATTAGTTGTTAATTATCATTCCAATTTTAGAACCTAATATTCCAATATTAGGAAAAATGATTTTTATTGGTCATTCACAAAGAAATTCTTTTTATATAATCAAGGTTTTGGACTTTCCAATTAGTGGACTATAAAAAATCTAAATTGTTAATAAAAAAAACTTTTTCGGATAACTTTTGATTTTTTTTCAAAATATAAAATATTGATAAGTAGTGTTTTAGTGTTTTGAAATGGACAACTTTTGTGTGTGTTCATAAGTATTTCTTGTCTGAAAAGGTTCTCTTTTCTAATTTTACATTCATAGAGAATTAAGCGCAAATAAAATATAACCACTAGGTATTAAGATACTTAAAAATTATAAGACTATGGCAGTTTCACAAATCGAGCAAAAAGTTGAGGAATTGAAGAAGATTTATACAAATGATGAAGCGTACAATGCCGCTTTAAAATATTTTAAAGGAGATGAGTTGGCAGCTCGTGTCTGGGTAAATAAGTATGCATTGAAAGATTCGGATGGAAATATATATGAATTAAATCCGGAAGATATGCACAGGAGATTAGCGAGGGAGGTTGCTCGAATTGAGAAAAAATATCCAAATCCATTAACTGAAGATGAGTTATTTGATTTATTTAAAGATTTTAAATATATCGTACCTCAAGGTGGACCAATGGCAGGGATTGGGAATCAGTTTCAAATTGCTTCGTTATCAAACTGTTTTGTGATTGGTAATACAGGTGCTTCAGATTCGTATGGTGGAATTATGAAGATTGATCAGGAACAAGTTCAATTGATGAAGCGTAGAGGAGGTGTTGGTCATGATTTATCACATATTCGTCCAAAAGGATCTCCGGTAAAGAATTCAGCTTTAACATCAACAGGTATTGTTCCATTTATGGAACGTTACTCAAATTCAACAAGAGAAGTTGCGCAAGATGGAAGAAGAGGAGCTTTGATGTTGAGTGTTTCGATTAAACATCCGGATTCAGAGTCTTTTATTGATGCTAAATTGGAGCAAGGAAAAATTACAGGTGCTAATGTTTCTGTAAAAATTGACGATGATTTTATGAAAAGTGTTGTTGAAGGAGTGCCTTATCGTCAGCAATATCCAATTAATTCAAATGATCCTCAGTATACAAAAGAGATTAATGCAAATCAAATCTGGGATAAAATAGTTCATAATGCATGGAAATCAGCAGAGCCCGGAATTTTATTCTGGGATACAATTATTAGAGAGTCTGTTCCTGATTCGTATGCAGATTTAGGTTATGAAACTGTTTCTACAAATCCTTGTGGTGAAATTCCATTATGTCCTTATGATAGTTGTAGATTAATAGCCGTAAATCTTTATTCGTACGTTGAAAATCCATTTACAGATAAGGCTAAATTTAACTTTGATAAGTTTAAAAAGCATGTTGGATACGCTCAGCGTATTATGGATGATATTATTGATTTGGAATTAGAGAAAATTGATGGAATTCTAAATAAAATCAATGAAGATCCGGAAACTGAAGAAGTTAAGTTAGTGGAGAAAAATTTATGGATGAATATCCGTAAAAAGGCAGAAGAAGGACGTAGAACAGGTGTTGGAATTACTGCAGAAGGAGATATGTTGGCAGCATTGAATTTAAGATATGGAAGTGAAAATGCAGTTGATTTTTCAATTGAAGTACATAAAAATCTTGCATTAGCAGCTTATCGTTCATCTGTAGATATGGCTGTAGAAAGAGGTGCCTTCCCAATTTTCGATTTCAATAAAGAAGAAAATAATCCATTTATAAACAGATTGTTTGAAGCAGATCCTACTTTAGCTGAGGATATGAAAAAGAATGGACGTAGAAATATTGCTCTTTTAACTATTGCTCCTACAGGTACAACTAGTTTAATGACTCAAACTTCGTCGGGTATTGAGCCGGTATTTTTACCTGTATATAAGCGTAGAAGAAAAGTGAATCCTAATGATCCGGAAACACGTGTAGATTTTATTGATGAAGTAGGTGATAGTTGGGAAGAATATACTGTGTTCCATCATAAATTTGTTACCTGGATGGAAGCTAATGGTCATTCAACTACTAAAAATTACACTCAAGAGGAGTTGGATAAACTTGTAGAGAAATCTCCATATTATAAAGCAACATCTAATGATGTAGATTGGGTAAGTAAAGTGAGAATGCAAGGAGGTGTTCAAAAATGGGTTGATCACTCAATTAGTGTTACAATTAATCTTCCTTCTACAGTTTCAAAAGAATTGGTTGGCGAGTTATATATTGAAGCATGGAAAAGTGGATGTAAGGGAGTAACTGTATATCGAGATGGATCTCGTGCAGGAGTACTTATTGCTGATACAAGTAAGAAAGAGGAAGAAGAGACTAAAGCTGTGTTTTCTAAAAAGAGACCTGATGTATTGGGTGCAGATGTAGTAAGATTTCAGAATAATAAGGAAAAGTGGATTGCTTTTGTTGGATTAATGGATGGTAGACCATATGAAATTTTTACAGGATTGGCAGATGATGAGGATGGTATTCTTATTCCAAAGTCAGTTAATTCAGGATTCATTATAAAGAGTAGAGACGCAGAAGGTGTATCGAGATATGACTTCCAGTATACTAATAAGAGAGGTTATAAAACTACTATTGAAGGATTGAGTCATAAGTTTGATAAAGAGTTCTGGAACTATGCTAAACTTATTTCAGGAGTCTTGCGTCATGGAATGCCGATTGCAGATGCAATTGATTTGGTTTCCGGACTTCAATTAGATAGTGAATCTATCAATACTTGGAAAAATGGAGTAGAGAGAGCTCTTAAGAAATATATTCCAAATGGAACTAAAGCTAAGAAAGGTGTTTGTGAATCATGTGGTTCGGATAACCTGACTTACCAGGAAGGATGTTTGATTTGTCCTGATTGTGGTTCTTCTAAATGTGGATAATAAAGTTTTGCCTATATAACTTTTTTACTTCAAAGCGGGTAAACCTATGGTTTACTCGCTTTTTTTATGAATTGTCTTTTAGTGGTTTCATTATAAATTATTGTCTAATATATTATCTTTGCAAAAAAATTAAATAATAATGACTGACAGAAAAGTTAGGGTTAGATTTGCCCCAAGTCCAACAGGACCTTTACATATTGGAGGAGTTAGAACAGCTCTTTTTAATTATTTGTTTGCTAAAAAACAAGGTGGAGATTTTATTCTTAGAATAGAAGATACAGATCAAACACGATTTGTAGAAGGTGCAGAGGCTTATATTAATGAGTCACTTGAATGGCTTGGGATGACAATTGATGAAGGTGTTGCTCAAGGAGGAGAGTATGGACCGTATAAACAGTCAGAAAGAAAAGATATTTATATACAATATGCCGAAAAACTAATTTCAGAAGGGTGGGCTTATTATGCTTTTGATACTCCTGAAGAATTAGAGGCCTTAAGAGAAAAAGCAGAGAAGGAAAAGACTAAGTTCTCGTATGATATGAATACCAGAATGGGTCTTCGTAATTCATTATCTTTATCTGTAGAAGAAGTTGAGAAGCTAAAAAGTGATGGAGTTCCTTATGTTGTAAGATTTAAAATGCCTGAAGGAGTTGAGGTTTCAGCGGTTGATATGATTAGGGGAGAGGTTAAGTTTAATACTGCTATTTTAGATGATAAAGTAATTTTTAAGTCGGATGGATTACCAACTTATCACTTGGCTAATGTGGTTGATGATTATTTGATGAAGATCTCGCATGTGATCAGAGGAGAGGAATGGTTGCCGTCAATGCCTTTACATATCATGTTGTATAGAGCGTTAGGATGGGAAGATGTTCGTCCGCAGTTTGCTCACTTGCCTTTGATTTTAAAACCAACAGGAAAGGGTAAATTAAGTAAACGAGATGGAGATAAAGCAGGGTTTCCGGTTTTTCCTCTTGAGTGGAAGTCGCCAGAAGGTGAAATAGCATCGGGTTATAGAGAGTCTGGATATGTATCCGAGGCGGTAGTGAACCTACTTGCTTTGTTAGGATGGAATCCTGGAACAGAGCAAGAAATATTTTCGATGGATGAACTTATCGAGTCATTCTCGATTGAGCGTGTAAATAAGTCGGGGGCTCGTTTTGATCCGGAAAAAGCAAAGTGGTTTAATCACCAGTATTTATCTAATATGTCTGATGAAAAGCTAGCAGAAGCTTTTAAAGTTGAGTTGGTTGAAAAAGGAATTGAGGCTGAAGATACTTTAATTGAAAAGGCAGTTGGTTTGGTTAAGGAACGTATTAATTTTGTATCAGACTTATGGGAGCAATCATCTTTCTTTTTTGAAAGTCCTAAAGAATATGATGCGAAGGTTGTAAAAAAGAGGTGGAAAGGCGATGTTCCTTCTTTTATGTCTGATTTAATAGCTGTTTTAGAATCTGTTGCAGATTGGAACGCTGAAGAAATAAAGTCGGCTATAAGTCAGCAAATTGAAGAAAAAGGACTTGGTTTTGGTTTGGTGATGAATGCTTTCAGATTAGCTTTAGTAGGAGGTGGATTTGGACCAGATCTAATGACAATTGCAGAAATGTTGGGTAAAGAAGAAGTTGTTTCTAGAGTTAAAAATGCTGTTACAGCTTTGAGCTAGAATAAGATATTTTAATAAATAAAAAAAAGGTGATTTCAATCGAAATCACCTTTTTTATTAAACTATATTTGATAAAATATCAGTATTTATTTTCCATCATAACCCCATTTAAGATAAATGGATCCCCATGTAAAACCAGCTCCAAAAGCAGCTAAAACTATATTGTCGCCTTTTTTAAGTTGTTTTTCCCATTCCCATAAGCATAAAGGAATTGTTGCAGAGGTTGTATTTCCGTATTTTTCGATGTTTATCATAACCTGCTCTTTGTTAATTCCCATTCTACGAGCAGTTGCATCGATGATTCTTAGGTTTGCCTGGTGGGGAACAAGCCATGCTACATCTTCTGATTTTAAATTGTTTTTCTCCATGATTTCAACGGCAACATCAGCCATATTTGAAACTGCATGTTTGAAAACAGCTTGGCCTTCCTGATATACAGTGTGTTCTTTTGCATCAACAGTTTCGTGAGATGCAGGTTTTACTGATCCACCGGCTTTCATTACAAGGTGGTGACGACCAACTCCATTACTTCTTAAAATGGTATCAATAACACCAATTTCTTCTTCGGTTGGTTCAAGCATAACAGCAGTTGCAGCATCTCCAAATAGTACACAAGTAGTTCTGTCTGTGTAATCTGTTATTGAAGACATTTTTTCAGCACTAACCACGATAACCTTTTTGTGGCTTCCAGTTTGTACGAATTTAGTTGCTGTGTCTAATCCATATAAGAAACCAGAGCAAGCTGCATTTATGTCAAAACTTTGGATGTTTTTAATTCCAACTTTATCACAGATAATGGCAGAAGTTCCGGGAAATACGTGGTCAGGAGTAACAGTGGTGCAGATTAATAAGTCAACTTCTTCAGGTTTTGTTCCTGTTTTTTCTAATAAGTTTTTTACAGCTTCAGCACCCATGTCCGATGATCCTTTTCCTTCACCTTTAAGGATGCGTCTTTCTTTAATACCTACTCGGGTCATGATCCATTCATCCGAGGTGTCAACTATTGTGCTGAGTTCCTCATTTGTTAAGATATAATCCGGTAAATAGGCTCCTACACCAGTAATTACTGCGTTAATCTTTTTCATGTTTAAACAATTACTCGACTGTATTTGTGGCAGTCAAAAGTTAGAAATAGCTATATCTTTACTGTTTTAAGAATTTTACATTCTTAATGTTAATATATAACTACTATTATTCTGAAGAATCAGGCATTACCCTTTTCGATTAAGAAATGCCCTAATGCAAAATTTGCCTTGCTAATGCAAGGCAAATTTAAAAAGTACTTTTAAAAATAAAAAGTTATGCTGTAATTTCTTTCTCAACAGCTAGTTTACCTCTGTAATAACCACACTCACCGCATACAGTATGTAATTTTACAGTTGAACCACAGTTTGAGCAAACTCCTAAAGCTGGAGTTGTAGCTTTATAGTGCGTCCTTCTCTTGTCTCTTCTAGTTTTAGAAATTTTTCTCTTAGGATGTGCCATTTTATAACAACTTTACTAATTACTATTATCTTTTAATTTCTTTAAAGCTTCCCACCTAGGGTCTATCACTTCATCTTCATTATTATCCTGATCGTGGTGTTCGGATGTAAACTCTTCGAGTTTGCTAATCATATCCGGATCACAAGCTTCGGGATCTTCATGGACAGATCTTAGAGGCATGCTTACCACAATATATTCATATATTAATTGTGCGATATTGAATTCGTTTTCTTCATGAGGTAAAATAATGATCTCGTCACTTGGTTCATCGTACATTATACCAAATTTAACGTATAATGTTCCCTCGTAAGAAATAGGTAATACAAGTTTACCTAAACAATTATCACAAACTGCCTCAACATTTCCGGCAATTTCAAAATCAAACTGAAGCATTTGTGATCTTTTAATTAAAGTCACATTAACTTCAAAGTCACCTTTTTCTATAATTGAACCTTCTATGGATTCAAAAAAGGCTTGGTCTAAATTATAGTGAAAATGATGTTTGCCATCCTTTAAACCCTTAAAGGCTATGCTGTAATCTTTTAGCTTGTCCATCTCACGTCAAATAAAAACTTTGCAAAAGTATAAAAATAAATAGTAGTAGCGAAGAAAAAATGAAAATTTATTTTCTGAATTAACGCTGTTAAAATCAGATGTATTGTAAGGTTCAGTTAGTCAGTGTTGTATGAGTGGTTTAGTAAGATTCTAAAGGTGGTTTTTTTATTGGGTTCCGACTCTTTTACAAATATTTTTCCCTTATGGTAATCTTCTATAATTCTTTTTGTTAAAGATAAACCTAATCCCCAACCTCGTTCTTTTGTTGTGAAACCAGGTTCAAATACTGTTTTAATATTTTGTTTAGGTATTCCTTTGCCATTATCACTCACATCAATAATAATATTGTCTTCTGTTTTTTCTGAAGCTATGGTTATATGTCCTTCTCCTTTTATGGCGTCAATTGCATTTTTAATTAAGTTTTCAAATACCCATTCTATTAATGTTTTATTTGCTTTAATTAAAGTAGTATGGTCAATATTAATAGAAAAAGTAACCTTGTCAGAAGATCTTGTTTTTAGGTAGTTAACACTATTGGTAGCTAAATCAAATAAATTTAAATCTTTTAATATTGGTTTTGATCCTATTTTAGAAAATCGATCAGCAATATTTTGTAATCTGATTACATCTTTTTTTATTTCTGCCATTGGCTCTGAGTTAGGGTCTTTTAAGCTTAGAAAGTCAACCCAACCCATTAAAGAAGTAATAGGAGTACCTAATTGATGAGCTGTTTCTTTTGACATTCCAACCCATACTTGTTCTTGTTCGGCTTTTCGTGAACTACTAAATGCCAGATAGGCTATAAATACAAATATGGAAACAATTAATAGTTGTATTATTGGAAACCAGGTCAGTTTAATTAATAAAGTTGAGGTTTTGTAGTATAAATACTGCATTTCTCCATCTCCAAGATTTATTTCTATGTATTTACCTCCAGCTTTTAATTCCTTTAGTTTTTGTTTTAAAAAACTATCTTGATTTTTTGATGGAACATTTATATTCCTAAAATGATGTATTACGTCATTTGCATCAGCTAGTATAACCGGAACTGTAGTGTTGTTTTTTAATACTTCAAGTGTAAGTCCTACACTATTGTCGTTATCTCCTGGCTGTACTAGTTGTCGTGTTGCTTCTGCCCATAATTCAACTTTTTTGCGTTCTTCGGTTTTTAATTCATCAACCAGTGACTTTGTATATATGGATGTTAGCGTTCCAATGATAACGGCTCCTAAAAATACAATAAGTTTGTATCTTTTTTTGTAGGTATAATACTGCATTCTTTTATATGTCCATTTGTTTTGCATATATCAACGTCTGAAGTACATGGATTATTGTTTTAATATGATTGATTAATTAAATGGATTATTCTTATTGGGAGCAATATTTAATAATCATCCTAGTGATTTCATCTTTTTGGGCTGGTTTTACAATAAAATCATCCATCCCTGCTTTAAATGCCAATTGTCGTTGAGTGTCATCATTGTTGGCTGTCATTGCAATTATAGGACAGCTTTCGTCATAGCATTTTAATTCTTTGGTGGCATCAAAACCGTCTAATTCTGGCATTAATAAATCCATAAAAATGATATGGTATTTATTTTCTTTGAATTTTTGTATTGCCTCTTTCCCATTATTAGCTAAATCAATGTCGTATCCTATCTTTTTAAATAAATTCTGGGCTACTTTTTGATTAAATAAATTGTCTTCGGCAACCAAAATCCTTATATCGTTGGGAACAATTTTACCTACGGTGTTTATTGGATTCTTAACAGACTTAAAGTGTTTAATTAATAGACTTTGTAATGTATTTAGATTAACTGGTTTGCGCAAATATGCATCAGCTCCTAATTTTTTGCTTAAATTATTGTTCATTGATTCATAATCAGAGCTTTGGAGTAGGATTAAATAGTTTTTGTGTAGTTCATTACTGTAAAGCTCTTGTAGAAAATCAATACCATTAAAATCAGGCCTTTGGTCGATGATGATAATTTGTGTATTGTTTTGTTTGCTTAGCATTTGAATGGTTTCTTGTGAAGGGGCCATTATTTTATAGCCAATACCAAGTGCCAAGAGGTTTTTTATAATGTTTTGAACATACAATGCATCGTCAGTGATTATTAAAGCATGAATTTGAGTGTATGATAATATATACGAGTAGTCTAAATTTTTAGCTTTTTGTATGTTGTTATGAGGAATTGTAAAAATAAATTCTGAGCCAGGATAGTCTGGGTTTGTTGATATAGCAGACGGACTGTTAGCCCATATTTCGCCTCCCATAAGTTTAACAAGGTTCTTTGATATTGATGTGCCGAGTCCTGTTCCTCCAAATTTTCGGGTTGTACTTCCATCTTCTTGTGAAAAAGCATTGAAGATGAGTTTTAACTTTTCTTTGCGGATGCCGATTCCAGTATCTGATATTTTAAATTGTAAAGCAGGGGTTCCATTTAATATTTTTGTTTCGGAGATATGTAATTGAACTTTACCTGCAGGGGTGAATTTTATTGCATTACCTAAAAGGTTGTTAAGGATTTGCCTGAATCTTAAAGGGTCAGTAAGGAAATTATCAGGGAGTTGTATTTCTGTACTCCATTTTAATTCAATATTTCTTTCTTTTGCAAGATTGGTAAAGTCCGTTAGTGATTGTTTAATCTCTTTTTCAAGGTTAACAGGAATGGACTCAACCTCAAGCTTGCCTGCTTCAATCTTTGAAAAGTCCAAAATGTCATTAATTAAGGCTAGCAAAGTATCTGTGGATCGCTTAACAATTTTAAGCATGTCCTTATCTGTTTCAATAATGGATTCGGAAGCTAATATCATATCCGTCATTCCAATTATTGCATTTAATGGAGTTCTTAATTCATGACTAATATTTGCAATAAACTTAGTTTGTGCCGAATGATTTTTCTCTTGCGCCGTAGGTTGAAGTTCAAGAGGAGTTAGCTCCATGAAGATTATTATTTGATATTTATTGTTCTGGTTGTAGAAAGGAATCTTTTCATTTAATATAACTTGTTTGTTTTGAGTGGTATCGTTAAAAATATATTTTCTTGTTGATTCAGTAATGTCAGATTTTGTTATTGTTCTTTTTTTCTCAAACAGAACGCTTTCGTGAGCAACTTGATCAATTAACATGTCCTCGTTTTCGTATTCGAATATTTCAAGTGCAGTTCTGTTAACTAATTTGATTTTGTTTTCTGAATCTACCAATACAATACCTACTGGAGCATAATAAAGTATTTTTCTTAATGAGTCTTCAGATTGTGATAGCCTGGTTTGAGTAGTTTTGCTTTTTAAAAGATATTGGTAAAAGACATACACAATCATTAATAGTACTATAAAGCTAATGAAGGCTACTATTAGTGAGTTTTTAATAATTGAATTTGTAATGGGTTTAATCGGCATAGAAAATGCCAGAGTTATAGTTTGATTGTTATTGATTTTTTGTTGTTTAAATACTGTTAAGGTTTTATTGCTAACATTGTCAATATTTAAGTAATGTATTGAGTATATAGTAGAAGAGTCGCTTAAAAAAGTAATTTCAGATTTTGGAGTACTTGAAATGTGATGGTTTGTAGAAAACAAAAAGTTGTAGTTTTGGTCGGCAACCCATTGGTATTGGTGACCATCTATGTTATAACCTTTAAAGATGTTTAAGAAATATTGTTGTAGATTGAAATTAAAAACAATATATCCATAAATGTGAGTGTTATTGTATAAAGGTTGGCTGATTGTAAAAGTATTTGATTCGGTGTCAATTTTAAAAGTTCTTTTAAATTCTTCTTTTCTGTTTTCTGTGTTGTATTTAGAAATGAGCGATTGATTTACTCCTTTTGAGAGGCTGTAACAATTTCCTTTTGTATTGTGTATAACTAAGCTAGAGAGTATTGAGGCATATCTATTATAAATAAGTTCTATTATATCTTTGTCTATTTGTGTTTCAGGTGAGTTGTTGAATAATGCTTCAATGTCATTTTCTTCAAATAATAGAATCGTGTTTGATTCTATTTCATCAATAAAATTTTTACTTTCATTTTCGCATGAGTTTACCTGTTTGGCTAAAATTGTTTTTTGCATATCAATTTGCCACAGATATGTATCTCTGAAGTAATAAATATTACATATAATTAAAAATGCAATACAGGATATTGCAATGACAAGTGGTCTCTTCATTTGATAACAATTTTCTTTCCTTTGTCATAAAGCTCTCTCATGTAAATTTAATCCCAATTTCTTTCGAGAATATTTCTAGATAGGATTTAACCAAGGATTTACATGGTTGTTTACGTGTCTAAATAAATTATTTAGTTTACACAAAGTACTTTTTTCCATAGCTATTCTCCTGTAAGAGAAATCTTTGCTAATGGCTCGTTTCTTAATAAATTTAGATACGAGAAAAAAATATAAAAGTTTACCTGTATTTTTCTTGTTTGGAATCGTAAATACTTAAGTAGCTTTGGTATCTCTGAAAAGCAATCTCTCCATCCTCAACCGCTTTTTTTACAGCACATCCAGGTTCGTGTATGTGAGTGCAATTACTGTATTGGCAATCGTGAGAATAATTAAATATTTCTTTAAAATAGTGGTAAAGTTCTTCTTTATCGATGTCTATAAGACCATATCCTCTGATACCTGGAGTGTCTATAATATACCCTCCAAAATTAAGTTCATGCATTTCAGCAAATGTAGTCGTATGTTTACCACTTTGATGAATGTCAGATATCTCAGCTACTTTTAAATTCAGACCAGGTTGAATCCTGTTTATCAAAGTAGATTTGCCCACTCCTGAATGTCCGGAAATAACACTGACGCTATCTTTAAGTAGTTCTACAATAACACTTAAATCGTCGTACATTTTTGCTGAGATTGTATAGGTTTTGTATCCTATGTTTTCATATATCGATCTAAGATTATCCAAAGTTTCCATGTGTTTTGCATCGTATCTGTCAACTTTGTTGAATATGATTTTTACAGGAATATTATAAGCTTCAGCAGATACTAAAAAGCGATCGATAAATACATTTGTGGTAATTGGATAGTTTACGGTGACCAATAATAAGGCTTGATCAATATTTGAAGCTATTATATGAGATTGCTTAGATAGGTTGGAAGCTTTTCGAATGATATAATTTTTTCTTTCTTTAATTTCTGAAATAACACCCATTTCCTCCTTATCGTCAATCGTAAAGCTTACAATATCACCAACGGCAATAGGGTTTGTACTTTTTATATCATTTAGTCTTAATTTTCCTTTAATAGTACAATTAAAAAAATCCCCATCGGAAGATCTTACTAAATATCTACTTCCTGTTGATTTGAATACAATACCTGTTTTCAATGTGATAAAGTTTTATGATGTTGTTGTGTTGTTTTAAGACCATAAAAATGATAAAAATTACTGATAGTTTATAAGTTGTAGCTTGAAAAATTAAAAATAATTTGGCTTTCTATAAAATCCATTTTAACTTTGACCAAACGGTCAGTCAAAAAAATAAGATAAATGTCTCCAAGAACAGAAGATCAGTTGTTAAAGTTGAAAACAGAAAAAAGGAAGGTTATTACTCAAGCAGCAATGAAGCTGTTTTCAGAAGAAGGTTATCAATCTTCATCTATTTCAAAAATTGCAAAGGAAGCTGGAGTGTCAAAAGGATTAATCTATACCTACTTTGAAAACAAAGAGGATTTATTAAGGTCTGTAATCATTGGCACAATTGATCAAATGTTTGGAATTGCTGAGGAAAGTTTAGGTCAACACCCGAATGATGAGTCTTTTCAGATTATGGTTAATGATTATTTTGATTGGGTGCAGAATAATATTTCATATTTACAAGTTTACTTTGGAGTTCTTTTGCAGCCTAGTGTCTTGAGGATTGTAGAGCAAGATATTATGAAAAAAGCATATCCGCTGTTTGAAAAAATGTCTGTTTACTTTAAGAATAAAGGGAATGAAGATCCTTATTCTGAAGTCAGGTTCTTAATCTCAATTATGGATGGTGTTTATATGAATTACATAATGGACCCGAAAAATTATCCTTTGGAAAAAGCAAAGAATAGATTGTTGTCAATGTATTTAAAATAAATTGTTATTTGAAAAAATGGTGAGATTTGAGTGAAGAATTGTCACCGATTAACGTAAAAAAAATAATTGAAACGAGCTGTTAAAGAGCTTCTTTTGTAAAGGCTTATTGATTGATTTATTTGTTAATAGTATTGTTTAAGTACGTAACGTGCTACAATTAAAATTAAATTTTATCACATGAATATGTATGTATTTAAAATAAGTATAGTCAGCCTTGTTTTGTTGTTATCAGTTAATGTTACAAGTGCCCAAATTACAGCACGTGACATTATTGATCAGGCTAATGAATTATTGCGAGGTAAAACCAGTTTTTCAGAAATGGAGATGAAAGTTACCCGACCAAAGTGGGAAAGAACTTTAAGGTTTAAAGCCTGGTCAAAGGGTACTGATTATTCCTTAATCTTAATCACTTTTCCTGCAAGAGAAAAAGGGCAAGTCTTCTTGAAAAGACAAAAGGATATGTGGAATTACATACCTAATATTGATAAGATGATTAAAATTCCACCAAGTATGATGATGCAGTCATGGATGGGATCAGATATGACAAATGATGATTTAGTAAAAGGAGCATCTATTGTTGAAGATTATAATCACAAAATATTAAGAGAAGAAAATAAGGATGGATATGAATGTTGGGTGTTAGAGTTAGTTCCTAAAGAAGATGCTATTGTTGTCTGGGGTAAAATTGTTTCCTGGATTACAAAAGAAGGATTTATGACATTGAGAAACGAGTATTATGATGAAGATGATTTTTTAATTAATACAGAAACTTTATCTAAGATTAAAAATGTTGGAGATCGGTTGATGCCAACGTATTTTGAAATTATTCCCGAGGAAAAAAATAATCAAAAGACAATCATGGAATTTAGTAACGTTGAATTTGATATGCCCATTAATGATGATTTTTTTTCTATTCAGAATATGAAAAGAGTGAAGTAACAACTTTATTCAAAATGATTAAATTTTAATTCATGAAGTTGATTGTTATCGCATGGCGAAATTTATGGCGAAATAAACGACGAACAATTATTACTGTTTCTTCGATATTTTTTGGTGTGATTTTATGTTCTCTTATGGGTTCAATGCAAGAGGGATCATATAATAATATGATTGAGAATGTAGTAAACTTTTATTCTGGTTATATTCAGATTCATCAGGAAGATTATTGGGAAGACAAGAATATTAATAACTCATTTGTTGCAAACGACTCACTAGAAAACGAAATTCTGAAATTAGATGAGGTTGAATATATTTTACCACGTCTTGAAAGTTTTGCCTTGGTTTCGAGTGGAGAGTTAACAAAGGGAGCTATGGTGATGGGTATTGATCCGGAAAAGGAGCATCGCTTAACATCTATCGGAAACAAGATTATTGAAGGAACCTATTTAAACGAGCATGATGATGGTGTATTACTTGGTTTTAAATTAGCCGAAAAGTTAAAAATTCAAGTAGGAGATACAGCTGTATTTCTGGGGCAAGGATATCATGGCATTACTGCAGCCGGTAAATATCCTGTTCGTGGTTTATTTAAATCATCAAATCCGGATTTAAACAGACGCTTGGTTTACTTCGAAATTAATAATGCTCAAAAATTCTATGGTGCAGAAAAGATGTTAACATCATACGTTTTAATGGTAAAGAACAATAAGGTCTCAAGAGAAATATTACCTGTATTAAAAAGTCAAATCCATTCACCTTATAAGGTGAAAAGTTGGGAAGAGATGTTTCCTGTTCTTCTTCAGCAAATTGAAAGTGATAAGTCTTCTGCTATGGTGATGAAAGCAATTTTATACATAGTAATTATGTTTGGAATTTTTGGAACTGTAATGATGATGATTTCTGAACGTAAACGAGAATTTGGTGTCATGATGGCTGTGGGAATGCAAAAATATAAATTAGCTATTACTATATTAATTGAGACTCTATTTATGGGATTGTTAGGTGTTGTAATGGGTTTTTTAGGAAGTATGCCTGTTGTGGGATATTTTTATTTTCACCCTATTCCCTTAACAGGAAAGGTTGCTGAATGGATGAGTGATTTAGGATTTGAACCATTTATGTTTTTTGCATGGGATGCTCAAGTGTTTCTAAATCAAATGATAGTTGTGTTTTTTATTACAATTGTTATTTCAATATTTCCATTTGTACGAATTCTTAAAATGAGTGGTATAAATGCACTTAAAGGCTAGGTTACAAGCAAAAGCAGCAAGGAATAGTAAACAAGGAATAAGATGTTTCATTGTTATAATTTACACTACTAAGGGCTAATAACTAGAAAATTGTTAGAAAAAATGATTATAAAAATAGCTTGGAGAAATATATGGAGAAACCCTCTTAGGAGTTGGATTGTTATTGGTGCTCTGATTGTTGGTATGTACGCTGGTGTTTTTACTACAACTTTTATGTATGGTTGGATGACTCAAAGATTAAAGGCTGGTATTGAAACAGAGACTTCTCATATCCAAATACATAAACCTGGTTTTAGGTTAGCAGATGATGTAAAGTTAAATTTTGCCGAAGATCAACTGATAAAGAAAATAGAAGCTCTTCCTGAGGTTGAATATGCATCAGGAAGAATAGTAATATCAGCTATGGCTGCATCTGCAGAAAAAGCAACAGGCATTCAGGTAGTTGGAGTTGATGTTTCAAAAGATACCATGGTTGTTGACGTTTCAAAACAAATAGTTGAGGGTAAATGGTTTGATGGGATAAGAAGGAATCCTGTTGTAATCGGCCAAAAATTAGCTGAAGAACTAAAATTAAAGCTTCGATCTAAAATTATTCTTCGGTTTCAAAATGCTAATGGTGATTTTACCGGCGGAGCTTTTCGTGTTGCAGGGATATTTAAAACAAATAATACTGGTTTTGATGAGGGAAACTTATTTGTAAATAAATCTGATTTGTCAGCACTTTTAAATCTCCCTCAAGGAAGAATTCATGAGGTTGTTATTAGATGCTCTGATCCAACAGCAGTTGATGTGGTTAAGGATAAAATTGAATTAATAAGTGGAAATTTGCAAGTGGAATCCTGGAGGGAAATTTCACCTGAATTAGGGTATCTTACAGAAACGATGAATGCTTATATGTATGTATTTGTTGTTATTATATTACTTGCTCTGGGCTTTGGAATTGTTAATACCATGTTAATGGTTGTTATGGAACGAGTTCATGAACTGGGAATGCTAATGGCGGTTGGAATGAGTAACAAACAAATATTTTTTATGATTGTATTTGAAACCTTGTTTCTATCATTATTAGGTGGTTTTATAGGTATTGTTATTGGAATATTTACAACTAATATTACAAGTACTACAGGAATTGATCTTTCTATGTGGGCAGAAGGATTATCCGAAATGGGATATGCTAGTATTATTTATCCCGAATACAATATACAAATGTTATTGGGTGTCACTCTTTTGGTTTTATTTACAGGCGTTGTTTCATCTATTTATCCTGCATACAAGGCGCTTAAGTTGCACCCATCTCAAGCACTTCAGTATATTTAATTTTAAATGATGTTGTTATGGCAATAATAGAAATTAAAAATTTAGAAAAAATTTATAATCCCAAAAATATTCCTGTAAAAGCTCTGAATGGCATTGATTTGAGCTTTAAAGAAGGCGAGTTTACGGCATTGGTAGCTCCCTCCGGAGCAGGTAAAACAACATTTTTGAATATGTTAGGAGGACTGGATGTGCCTACAAATGGTAGTGTTGAAATAAATGGTGTTAGGATAGACAATTTATCAGCATCAGAAAAAACAAAATTTAGATTAAAAAATATTGGTTTTGTATTTCAGGCCTTTAATTTAATTCCAGTTTTAACAGCTTCAGAAAATATTGAGTTTATTATGGAATTGCAGGGTGTAGCTAAAAAAGAAAGAGCAAAGCGTAGTAAAGAACTTCTGGAGGCTGTTGGTATTCCTGAAAAAGCAAACATTAGACCCATGCAGTTAAGCGGGGGGCAGCAGCAAAGAGTGGCAGTAGCAAGAGCATTAGCCTCTAAACCTAAATTTGTTTTAGCAGATGAACCAACCGCAAATTTGGATTCAAAGTCTACAGAAAATTTGTTAGATATTATGCTGGAGTTAAATAAAAAAGAAAATATTACTTTTATTTTTGCTACGCATGATGCCAGAGTTGTAAAAAAAGCACACAGAGTAATAACCTTAGAAGATGGTAAAGTCATTAAAGATGAATACTTCCAGTAAAAAAAAACTTGGTTTTGTCTTACTGTTAATCGCATTTCTTAATAATTGTTATAGTCAGGAAGAACTTACGTTTTCTGGCTATCTCTCAATAATGCCATCCGCAACTTATAATGATCAAACCAAGGAAACAGATTTTGATAATTTAATTCATAATAGAATCAATTTAGATTATCAGATAAATGAAAAGTTTAACTCCGGAGTTAGTTTTAGAAACCGGATTTTTTCTGGAGAGACAATTAGGTCAATGCCAACTTTTAAACATATTATTACTAATGATCCCGGTTGGGCTGACATGAGTTTTAACTGGGAGTCGAGAAGCAATTATGTTATTAATACAAATATAGACAGATTGTGGCTTGAATATATTAAAGGTAAGTTGCAAGTGAAGTTTGGTAGACAAAGGGTGAATTGGAGTAAGACCATGATTTGGAATCCCAATGATATTTTTAACTCATATTCGTACCTTGATTTTGACTATCCGGAAAGACCCGGAATGGATGGTGTAAGATTGCAATATTTTACTGGCGTTTCTTCAAAGTTTGAAACAGTAATTAAAATTGATAATGAAAATGATGTAACAGCCGCAGCTCTATTTGGTACTACTATAAAAGGCTACGATGTTCAGTTTTTAGCAGGAGAATTAGAGCAAGAAGATTGGGTGATAGGAGGAGGATGGAGTGGCGACCTTTTTAAAGCTGGTTTTTATGGCGAAGTTTCTTATTTACTGAATATGGATGATGTCAATGATAATTTTATTTTAGCATCTATTGGTACAAATTACATGTTTAGAAACTCACTGTTGCTAAATATAGAATATTTATATTCAGGAAATCTGGGGCATTATTCTGGTGGGTATAATTCTTTAATGTATTATCAATCTTCAGTAAAAGCACTGAGTATTGATAAACATTCATATATGTTATCTTTGGCCTGGCCGGTAAACCCTTTGTTAAATATTTCAATGGCATATATGGGATTTGGTTATCCTGTGCTACAGAACTTTTATATAGGACCTACTTTTGAATATTCAATTGCAGATAATATCAACTTATCATTGATTTCTCAATACTTTTCTTTTGATGAAAACGGTAAATCAATCGGAGCTTACTTTCGCTTAAAATGGAATTTCTAGTATTGATGTTTTACTATATCTGGAATACTTTTTATTTAATAAAATGTTTTAAAGATTAAAAATATTGCCCGTCACAGCAAGTCACGTATTTGTCACATTTTTGTCACGCCCATAATTATCAATGTTTTATCATAATTACCTAATATTGTTAATATTCATTATCATATTAAGTAAATAGTTATGGTTCTTAAAGTTGTATTCAGAGCAGTTATCTTTATTTTAAGCATTTTATTCGGATCTTATATAGTAGAATATTTTATTTCCATTGGATATAAGTTTATGGTCAATCATTATTCATTACCAAAAATAGATTTTGATATAACATTACTTTCATTTTTTATTAGTGCTCTTTTCTTGACCTTCATATCAATAATTTCAAATTTCTGGAAAGTCTCCAGATTAATAAAGATATAAGTCTTATTCACTGCATAGTTGCTACAGTTTGAGTTGATGTAATTAAGTGATTAATCATTTAAGGTCATAATATTTATCTATTATTCGTAATTACTTACCAAAATAGTATGGATTTTGATAAAATGCGTTTGAAAATGTTCGATATCGTACGTTGATCTATCAAAAGTGGACACTTTGTTTTTGCTTTGTATTTGGTTAAGATGCAGATATATAGTTGTTTGAGTATTTTGGAATGGCACTTGTTTAGACAGGCTGTTGTAAAATATAATATTAACCGTAAATTCTATACAAGTGAGAAAAAGTGTAATAAAGGTAAACTCTCTGCACAAATCCTATTCAACAGGAGCAAATTCACTTCATGTATTAAAAGGAATTAATGTAGATGTAAAAGAAGGAGAAATGGTTTCGATCATGGGATCCTCTGGTTCTGGCAAATCTACTTTGCTCAATATTCTTGGGATTCTTGATAATTATGATCGTGGAGAATATTATTTAAATGATATTCTTATTCGTCAGATGAATGAAAAAAAAGCAGCTCAATTTCGAAATCAGTATATCGGTTTTATTTTTCAGTCGTTTAATTTAATCTCGTTTAAGAATGCAGTAGAAAATGTAGCATTACCATTGTATTATCAAAAAGTAAGTCGTAAAAAACGTAATGCTATTGCAATGGAATACCTGGATCGATTAGGGTTGAAAGAGTGGGCTGAACATATGCCTAACGAACTTTCCGGGGGACAAAAGCAAAGAATTGCTATAGCAAGAGCTTTAATATCTAAGCCTAAAATTATTTTTGCTGATGAACCTACCGGAGCTTTGGATACAAAGACATCTTATGAGGTAATGGATATACTTCAGGAAGTTAATAAAAGTGGAATTACAGTTGTAATTGTAACTCACGAACATGATATCGCCGAAAAAACACATAGAGTGATACATCTGAAGGATGGTTTGATAGAAAAAGAGCAACTACATAATCAATTTAGTTATGCTTGATTTAAGTAATTGGCAAGAGATATTTAGCACTATGAAAAAGAACAAACTTCGTTCTTTTTTAACAGGCTTTAGCGTATTCTGGGGTATATTTATTTTGGTTATTCTTTTAGGTGCAGGAAAAGGTTTAGAGCGAGGCGTTATGCATAACTTCAGTGATGCGAAAAATGCTATATATTTATGGGGAGGACAAACATCGATTGCGTATAAAGGATTAAATATAGGGCGAGAAATACAGCTTAGGAATAGTGATTTGGAACTGATAACTACTAAATTTCCAAAGATTGAAAATTTATCGGGAAGACAAGGGATGTGGAATTCTTTGGTAAATTATAAAAGCGAATACGGTAATTTCCAAGTGTTAGCAGTTCAGGAAGGATATCAAAATGTTGAAGCAATCATGGTAAAAGAAGGACGCTTGCTTAATAAACTGGATATTGAAAAATGCAGAAAGGTTGCAGTTATTGGAACAAGAGCTAAAGATCAATTATGTAAAGATGAAAATCCCGTAGGATCATATATGAAGATACGAGGTGTTCCTTTTAAAATTATTGGGGTTTTTGATGATATTCATCCTGGCGAAACAGAACGTTTTTATATTCCTCTTACTGTAGCTCAAAAGGTATTTGGAAAAAAAGATAGGGTTAGTAATATTGCCTTCACTACAGGTGAGAGTTCGCTGATAGAAAGTAAAGAAATATTTGAAGGAGTAAGGTCTGCTCTGGCAAAGAAATATTATTTTGATGTAGATGATAATAGGGCATTAGGTGGTTATAATGTGCTTGAAAATTATCAGCAAACACAAGCTTTGTTTACTGGTATAAGTGTTTTTGTTGGAATCATTGGAATATTTACAATTATTGCTGGTATTGTTGGTGTTAGCAATATTATGATTATTGTCGTTAAAGAGCGTACTAAAGAAATTGGTATTCGTAAAGCCATAGGAGCTTCACCAGGTTCTGTTATTAGTTTAATCTTACAGGAAGCAATCATTATTACAGCTGTAGCTGGATTTCTAGGGCTTTTGGTAGGTGTTGGTTTGTTAGAGCTTATTTCGAACGGAATGCCGGCCTCAGATTTTTTTAGAAATCCGGGTGTAGATTTTAATGTAGCTGTAAGTGCAGCCAGCTTAATTGTTTTGGCAGGTGCTTTAGCTGGATATATTCCTGCTAAGAGAGCAGCAAGTATTAAACCCATAGTTGCCTTACGCGACGAATAAAAGAATGTGACATGTTTGATTTAGATAAATGGCAAGAAATATTCTACACCTTAAAAAAGAATAAATTAAGGACTGTGATGACCGGCTTTGGAGTATTTTGGGGAATTTTTATGCTCATGATAATGATGGGAGCAGGAAAAGGTCTTGAAAACGGGGTTTATGCAAATATGGGTGATTTTGCAACAAATAGCATGTTTGTTTGGACACGTCCAACGACAAAGCCTTATAAAGGATTTCCCAGAAATAGAAGATACTATTTTAAGTATGAAGATAAACAAGCCATGCATGATAATATTAAAGGGATTGACATTATTGCCCCGAGAATACAGGGAGGGGGGCATAATGAGTCTTTAACAGTTAGTCGTGGTTTAGAGAAAGGAGCTTATGAAGTTTCAGGTATTGTACCTGATGAGAATAAGATTGATCCGGTTACCATAAAGTATGGTAGATATATTAATGAAATGGATCTTGAAAATACCAGAAAGGTAGCTATCATAGGAAAAACAGTTTATGACGAATTGTTTGATAAAGATGAGGATCCATTAAATAAATATATCAAAATCGGTGAGTTATACTTTCAGGTTATCGGGACTTATGAATCAAAACACTCCGGTCGTTGGGGTGAGCGTCATAATTCAATGGTTTTTATTCCATTCACAACTTGTCAGGTCGTTTATAATTATAATAATATAGTAGGTTATTTTTCAATTACAGGAAAACCCGAATACGATATTATGAAAATAGAAAAAGACGTAAAAAAGTTTTTGGCTAAACGACATGATATTCATCCTGATGATGAAGGTGCATTGGGCTCAAATAATGTTGGGGAAGAGTTTAAAAAGATGAGTGGTCTGTTTTTAGGAATTAATGTTTTGATATGGTTTGTAGGTATTGGAACACTAATGGCAGGTATTATTGGTATTAGTAATATAATGCTTATTATCATTAAAGAACGTACTCAGGAAATTGGAATAAAAAGAGCCATAGGTGCTACTCCATTAAACATTATATCCACAGTTATTACAGAATCTGTTTTTCTAACTGGAGTGGCAGGATCTATAGGAATGTTTATCGGGATTTTTATTGTAGAACTGGTCAGTCAGGCTATTGGATCTGATGCAGCAAATAGCTCAGGTTTTTTAAATCCTCAGGTTAATTTTACCGTTGCTCTTTCTTCTTTGGCTATTCTGGTTTTAGCAGGTGTTTTTGCTGGAGTAATTCCTTCAAAAAGAGCTGTGTCTATAAAACCGATAGAAGCAATTAGATCCGAAGTGTAAAGAAGAAGAATTTTAGATATAAGAAACAAGGTATAAGGCAAATTTGTGAGCTGTTTGAAATTAGATATTTATATAATTTGTAAATGTATTTAGAGCAGATAGTCAGTTTGTTGTGAGAGCTTGTTAAACCAATGAAATAAAAACATAATTAATAAGATATTAAGTCATGAAACGAGTAAGAAACATATTTTTTATTGTAGTATTTGCAGTAATTTTTGTAGGCGGATTTTACTACTTATATGATAAATCAAAAGAGAAGGATGTTGTTTTTGAAACCGAAACTCCGGAATTTAAAGATATTGTTAAAAAAACAGTTGCTACAGGTTCTGTTGTTCCTCGTAAGGAAATTGAGATTAAACCCCAGGAATCCGGAATTATTACAGAATTATATGTTGAACCAGGAGATAATTTAAAGAAAGGTGATGTAATAGCTAAAATTCAGATTATACCGGAAATGGTTCAGGTAAATAGTGCCGAGAGTCAACTTAATAAAGCGAAGATTGCTTTTAAAAATGCGGAAATTGAGTACAATAGGAAAAAAGAACTGTATGAAACAGGAGTTATTGCAAAATCTATATTTGAGGATGAGCAAATGAACTATGAGAATGCCAAAGTGGACCTTCAAACTGCAGATAATAATTTACAACTAATTAAAGAGGGTGTAACTAAAAGTATGGGAAACCAAACCAATACAATTATTCGAGCTACAATTGAAGGAATGGTATTAGATGTTCCTGTTGAGGTAGGTAACTCTGTTATTAAAAGTAACACATTTAATGACGGTACTACTGTTGCTATTCTAGCAGATATGGGAGAAATGATTTTTGAAGGTAAAGTTGATGAAACAGAGGTTGGTAAGATTAAGGAAGGAATGGATTTGCTTTTATCTATTGGTGCTATAGAAGGCGAAAAGTTCGATGCTAAACTAGAGTATATTTCACCAAAGGGTGTTGAAGAAAATGGGGCTATTCAATTTGAAATAAAAGCAGATGTAAATTTAAAAGAAGGTCAGTTTATCAGAGCAGGATATAGTGCTAATGCTGATATTGTATTAGACAAAAGAGACAGTGTTTTAACCATCAATGAAAAGTTGCTTCAGTTTAGCAATGATAGTGCATTTGTTGAAATTGAAGTTGCAAATCAAATTTTTGAGAAGAAACAAATAGAAACCGGTTTGTCTGATGGAATTCAAATTGAGGTGAAGGGTGGATTAACTAAGGATGATAAGATTAAAATTCCACAATCGTAAGGATATTTAGGTTTGTTAATGCGGAAATAATAATTCTTAATAAAATTCAGATGTCAGTAAAAAATATTTCAATAATACTAAGTCTTTTATTTATATCTATGGTTAGTGCAAAGGCTCAGGATGCATGGAGTCTTGAAAAATGTATCAATTTTGCCTTTGAAAATAATATCACTATAAAAAGACAGGAGTTTAATGTTGATGTTCAAAAAACACAATTAAAACAGGATAAGTTGAATCAGCTACCTGATTTAAATGCAAGCTCCAACTATGGGTTTAATTTTGGAGAAACAGCAGTAAGAGATGGTAGTGAATATGTATTTACAACAGATCCCATTCATAGTGTATCTTTACGGGTAGGAGGTTCTCTTCCTGTTTTCTCTGGTTTAACACAACGTAATACTATAAAGCAGAGTGAGAAAGATTTACTATCGTTACAAGCAGAAACAGAGCGAATTCGAAATGATATTTCATTACAGATTACTAGTTATTATTTACAGGTGTTGTTTGACAAAGAATTATTAAATGTATCCAAAGAACAATACGAAGTAAGTAAACAACAGGTAGATAGAACAAAAAAACTTGTAGATGCAGGTAGTCAGGCCATGGGAAGTTATCTTGAAATTAAATCCCAGGCAGCAAAAGAAGCACTAAATGTTACTCAGCAAGAAAATAGTCTGGCTTTATCTTTACTTAACTTAGCTCAACTTTTAGATTTAGAGGATGTTTCTGATTTTAATGTTGTGTATCCGGAAATACCTGAAGTGGAAACAATGAACCTTGAAGATCCCAAAAGTGTATTTAATACAGCAGTTGGAATTATGCCACAAATTAAATCATCACAATACGCATTGGAGAGTAGGGAGTTAGATGTAGAAATAGCTAAAGGAGGTTACTATCCAAGTTTAAATGTTAATTATAGTTGGACAAGTAATGGTAATTGGTATTTGAATGATAAGTATGATTACAATCAATCATTTTCAAGTCAGATTAGTGATAATAAAAACACCTACGTAGGAGCATCGCTAAGTATTCCAATTTTTAATAAACTGCAAACAAGAAATAGTGTTAAAACCGCAAAGGTGGGTGTGTTGGATGCGCAGTATGCATTAGATCAACAAAAACTAGATCTCCGTAAGGAAATTCAACAGGCTTATGCGGATGCTTTGGCTGCTTATAATAATTACCTGTCAAGTAATGAGGCCGTTGAATCCTACAAGGAGTCCTTTAGATATACAGAGCAAAAGTTTAATGTTGGATTAGTAAACTCAGTAGATTATAATGTTGCTAAAACAGATTTTATTGCTGCTCAATCAGATTTATTGCAGGCAAAATATGCTTATATACTTAGGATAAAGATTCTTGATTTTTATAAAGGTATACCAATAACTCTATAATGTTTGATAGAAAATGACGAAAAGCCTACTCTCTTACTTAATGAGAGTAGGCTTTTCCAAGAAACAATAATTAATAATCAGAATTCTCAAATAGTAAATGTATGTCTTAAACTGTTATTTTTTCCATTTAATACCACAGCCTATTGCTTTGGTTGAATTGATTGCTACATCTTTTTTGGCGATTAAGCTAGAAATGGCATTTTCTACAAACTTTTCCTTTACAGCATTGCTGTCTTGATAATTATCATCAATAGCTCCAATATATTTCACTATATATTTTTTACCTTCTTTTTGTAATAAAAACACATGAGGAGTTCTGGTTGCACCATAAGCTTTAGCTATTTCTTGTGTTTCATCAAATAGATAAGGAAAAGTAAATCCTTTTTCTTTTGCTCTTTCTTTCATTTTTTCAAATGAATCAGATGGGTATGCCACAGGGTCATTAGGATTGATAGCTATTACAGGATATCCTTTTTCTTTATATGCTTTATCAAGAGCGATAATCCTATCTTCATAAGCAACCGCGTATGGACAGTGATTACAAGTAAAAATTACAATAAATCCGTTAGCTTTATTATAATCTTTTAATGATACAAATGAATTATCAATATTCTTTAATTTAAAATCAATAGCTTCATCACCGGGATTATATCCTTGTGACCATGCTGTAATGCTTAATAATACAGTAACAAATAAAATAGCTGTTCGTTTCATGATTATAATTTTTCTTTAATTGATTTTGTTAATTCTTCATAAGATACCTGACCTTCAAAAAAGCTCTTGTCATCCTTAGAATATATTATAGTTGCAGGTATTGATCCAGACCATTCTTTGTTAATATCATTTATCCAAAAGTTGCTATTAGGATCATTTAATAATAAGACTTCTTCATCAATAACATTCTCTTTTATAAAAGGAATAAGCCTACTTTCCTTGTATTTTGCAAAATCTAAACTAACAAAGGTGAATTTTACTGGTTTGTGTCGCATATCCTGAGCAACTGTCATAAAATGAGGAAGCTCTTCAATACATGGCTTACACCATGTGGCCCAAAAATTAATTACATAAACAGTATCTGATTGTTTGCTTAAATAAGGTTTAAATTGTTCGTAATTAACCTCTTTTATACTTTGTGCATTAATAGTAAATGCAGTGAAAATCAAAAATGAGATTAAGAAAATTTTTAATTGCATAATTATTTGTTTTGACATTAATGTCATAAAATTATTATATAAAAATCAATATACTGGTTAATGTATTGTGTGATTATAACATTCATTATAAAAATTGGTTCATAAACTATAGACTAAAAGTTCTGGTCCATAGATAGGATAAATTAAAAAATACTAATCCTCGATATTTCTAATAATAATTTTTGCAATTAATGCGAATGTATTGATCATATTTATTTTGCAAAGTAATAATTGCAAATTTACCAAATACTTAATGTGGCATTTGTGTAAAGTGCATTTAATGAGTGTTGTGGTGGCGTTTATTCGTTTCAAATATCTTTATGGTGTATCTAACTTTATCATATAATTAAGGATGGAATGTTTAATTTAAATAAGGTAAGATGATACTTTTAGTTTATTTTTTATTCAGAGTTCTTTTATCTGATAATACGATGAGTGTTAAAATAAAAGAGTTAAATGCCTCTTCTTTGTATGTTTCAGAATGGGTATGTGTGAAAGATGTTGATGGAATTGCATTGCATGAAAGATGGGTTAAAGTTAATGATTCATTAACTGTTAGAGAAAGAAAAGGTGTAATGGTGGTAGATGGATCTTTTAATGAGGTAGTTAATTTTTTAAAAAATCCTAATACTGTTAAAAGGTGGATGAAAGGAATAAAAGAGGTAAGGTTTATTATTCATCAGGATGAAAGGTTATTATACTTTGTAATTAATCTGCCATGGCCGTTTTCTGATAGGGATGTTGTGGCTAAATACTCGGTTGTACAGACAGATCAGGATAATTGTACCATTCGAATGAATAGTAGCTATTACAAAGAAAAACGTGATTCAAAAAATGTTCGAATTAAGGATTACAATGCTTCGTGGAAATTAACTCGTGTAGGAGATAATAAAGTGAAAATTGATTTCCAGGTATTTTCTGCAGAACCACCTATATTCCCACAATGGATGCAAGAACCTGTTTTGAAGAAAGTGTTTTATCAAAACTTAATGCGTTTGAAAACAGAATTGTCAAAATGTAATTAAAGTGGATAATTAGTTTAAAGCCTATAAATATTAAAAGATAGATGTTCTTGTGTTTTCTTTAATGTACTAATAAAAAATGCACTTGCGCTTTAAGTTGATTTATGTATGATGAGTTCGTTTAAGGTTGAAATGAAAAAATGATGATATGAAAACGAAATATGCAATAATAACAGGAGCAACAAGTGGATTAGGTCGTTCTTATGCTAAAGCATTAGCAAAAAATGGCTGGAACTTGTTAATTACAGGTCGAAGAACAAATATTCTTGAAAATCTTAAAAAACAACTCGAAAGAGATTGTGATATAAATGTTCAAACTTGTATTGTAGACTTTAATAATAAAAAACAGTTTGGTGAATTTATTAATATTGTTAAGAGTTGTTCTAATATAGATCTTTTGGTAAATAATGCTGGTTATGGTAACAGAGAAGGGTTCTTTAAAGAGGATTACCAAAATCAGGCAAACATGTTAAATGTTTTAGTTTCCGCTGCCACTCAAATAGTTCATGAAGTTGTGCCAATAATGTTACGAAATAATAAAGGTGCAATAATTAATGTGGCTTCTATGTCTGCATTTATTCCTGCTCCTTTAAATTACTTTTATTGCTCTTCAAAAGCTTTTATGGTTTCATTTACAGAATGTTTACATATTGACTTGTTGCATTCAAATATTGTTGTTCAAGCATTATGTCCTGGTTTTATTCGAACTGAGTTTCATTCGCGAATGGGGGTTGAAAATGAAGATAATAGTTTAAAGAGTAGGTTTTTATGGATGAATCCAGAAGATGTAGTTTCCGTTAGTTTGAAGTCCTTAAGTAAGCATAAAGTAATCTGTATCCCTGGAGTTTTTAATAGAATTGTTTACAGGCTAATGAAAATGATACCTCGGGCATTAAGTTACAGGGTTTTAAATAAGCAGATTCCAGAACATATTCATCCGGAATATTGTGCTGCATAGGGTTATCAACATACTTTAAAATCTGATAAAATGAAAACACAAGATATATATGGCATTGTTACAGGTGCAGGGAAAGGACTAGGAAAGTCTATTGCGATAGAATTAGCAAGGAGGAGGAAAAATTTGATATTAATGGCCAAAGAAGGAGAGGGGCTGAATGAGTTTGCAAAATATTTAGAAAATAAATACAGTATGAAGGCTGAAGCATATGAACTTAATTTTCTTCATCCTGACTCATTTTTAAAAATGAAGAAAATTGTAGAAAATAAAAATGTTGATACATTAGTCAATAATGCAGGAATAGGGGGATCAATGTATTTTGATCAATCTAATGTTGATCAAATGGAATCTATAATTCAAATTAATATTCGCATGTTAGTGTTGTTAACAAGGCAATTGACATCTAAACTTAAGAAACAGAAAAAGTCATATATTTTAAATATTGCAAGTATGGCATCGTTTTGTCCTATTGCTTATAAAACAATTTATCCGGCATCAAAAGCTTTTGTTTATTCATTTTCAATGAGTTTGGCAGAAGAATTAAAACGTTTTGGTGTACATGTTTGTGTAATGTTACCCGGACCATTTAAAACAAACAAAGAAGTATCTAGGAGGATTGAAAAACAAGGTTGGTGGGTTAAAGCAGGTTTACAAACCCCCGAAAGGTTGGCTTCAATTGCAATTAATGCGATGTACGGTGGAAAAAAAGTTGTCATTCCTGGTTTTATTACAAAGATTAACTGGCTGTTACTTAAAATTCTTCCTAAGTCAATCTCTATTCCTTTGATTTCTAATGCTGTGAAAAATGAAATCCCTAAGCTCTCAAATTTGGTAAGAATATAAAAGATAAACCAAATTCTGATTTTTTAGTAGATAGAAATTAATTCAATGATTCACTCCCTATATGGAGTGAATCATTGAATTATTTTTTTAGTTACAAAATGTGTTGATGGTGATGATGATGTGATATTCTCATTTCAGGATTATTATAGAAGCAGAAGATATCATTTGAAATTGTCATTGTGAAATGTAGAATAAATGCTGTCATAAAAGTTCCTGTGTATATAGAGGCAATACAAAACAGAATGCCTAAAGGGATAGATGAAATAGTTTCAAATTTACCTTTTGGTATATGCGCAAATGAATAAAGTATGGTATTTATTCCTAGAGCAACAAAAAGTCCGTAAACTTCAAGACTTGTAAACAGTAATAAACCTCTGAATAGTGATTCATAAGCAAATAAATATATAATCCAACTTAATAAATTTGTGAAATATAAATTAACACTCCAATTGGTTGTTCTTATTAGTGGATACAATTTTTGATGACTTGATTTTTTTGATAATGAATAAGTAAATAGCAGTATGATAGGAATAAGTACAATAAGTGATATAATCACCCTTTCAAAAGAATAATCTGAGGTGATGTAAAAGTTACTCTCATTACCCATGAATTTTACAATCATAAAAGGTACTGCTCCTAAAAGAAAGGCTCCAATAAATCGGCTTAAGATGATTTTTCTGATTTTATGATGTTCAACCGGCCGGTTTAGAATGAAAAAAGATAACATGAAAATTATAGCGAAAGAGATAGCTATAAAAAATACATAATACGTTGAATTTAAAGGTTCCATAACTTAAATTTTATAGATTATGCGTCTTTCTGAAATACTCAATATTTCGGTGAAGCTTATTAAAGAATTTATTTCTTTCTTTTTCTCCAACGGAACTGATTAAATTAGATTTAGACATAATTGTTTTGTGAAAGTTGGATACTCCTCTACAAAACACTGTGTTGTCAGAACACAAGAGTCCAAGAACGTTATATGTGAAGTATGTGTAACATTTATTTCCTAATGAAATAATTATTGTATTGTCGTTAATTACAATTTCGTTTTCGTATAAAACATATGATCCTTCAATGCCTTTAGGGGTTGAACCGTATGGGAAACGTAATCCTAATTCAGCTTCTTTTTGGTTATGTAGCAACCATTGCTCAATTGTTTCCAAAAGAATTGTAAGATCTTCTTTTGACTCAAAATAATCAGATACCCAATAGTATTCAATTTGTCGCAATAAAATCTTAAAAGTATCTTCATTCCAAATTTCAATAGTTGGGATTTTTAAGGATTGTGCAGTTATTAAGTTGCATCTTTCCTTTATATCATCGCTAATATCTCCAACTTTAAATTTTTTGTCTGTTACTTCCTTAGAGTGGAATAGTGTTTTTTCCCAGAAAAAGAATTTAAATGAAACTACTTCCGGGAATTGAAGATATTGAAAAATAGGGGGGTCTTTAGCTGCATAAATAATTTGTTTTTCAGATGCTTGATTAATTTTTTGAAGATTAAATAAGATGAAATCTAACCATGATAAACAGTTGAAGTTTTCTGGTTCAACATGGTATGATTTAAATATAAATAAGTTTGTTTGGTGGTTTAATAACTCGTTTATCGATACCCCAAAATGTTTGCTAAGAATAGCGGCTTCATCAAGGTATAGTTTTTTCTCTCCACGAAGTCTCCTGTATGCACTATCATATGAAATTCCTAACTTTTCTGATACTTCGTGAACTAAAGAAAGATTTGGATCTAGTTTTTCCTTTATCCTTTCAAAAAATATTGTTTGTATCTCTGATTTTTTGAACATATACTAAAGTTACGGCAATATCTTTTGTTTATCAATGGTAAAAGGTCATTGACGAATATTTAACCTTAGTGTATATTCCATATACTGCTTCATATGTTTTTAATCAAGAATGAATTCTTTTTAGTATTGATTAATATGGATTAAAAAACGTTATTTTTGTTCCATGACTGACATAAGCATTCAAACATACTATCAACAATACGAAAATCTACCTATTATTGATGTTCGTTCTCCGGGGGAATTTGAAAAAGGACATATTCCTGGAGCATTTAGTATTCCGTTATTTGACAATGAAGAAAGGGCACATATAGGAACTGTATATAAGCAGCAAAGCAAAGAAGATGCTATAGAGCTTGGTTATAAATATGTTACGCCAAAATTACAGTGGTATGTAGATGAGGCGTTAAAGGTAGCGTCGAACAAAAAAGTAGTTGTTCAATGCTGGAGAGGAGGAATGAGAAGTCATTCTTTTGCTAAGCATTTAGAGGATAATGGTTTTGAGGAAGTTTTTGTGATTGATAAAGGATATAAGTCTTTTAGAAACCATGTTTTGGATTCCTTTAATGTAGAAGCAGATTTGAAAGTGATTGGAGGATATACAGGAAGTGGTAAAACTTATATATTAAAAAGTCTTGAAAGAGAGGGGTGTCAGGTGGTTGATTTAGAAGGTGTTGCTAACCATAAAGGGTCAGCTTTTGGTTCTATTGGTGAGGAAGAGCAACCCTCAGTTGAGCAGTTTGAAAATAATTTGTTTGAGAAATGGCGTAAGCTTGATTTTTCAAGATCAGTATATATTGAAGATGAGAGTCATAATATTGGTAAAGTAAAATTGCCCATGAACTTATATACTAAAATGCGTTCAGCTGATCTATATTTTCTTGAAGTACCAAAGGAGGCAAGAGCCCATGTTTTAGTCAAAGATTATGCGGGGTATAATAATGATTTAATTAAAGCTGGTATTCTAACTATCTCAAAGCGTTTGGGTGGATATGTTACCCAATTGGCTATAGAAGCACTTGAGAAAAATGACTATTTCCAGGTTGCTATGTATACCTTGAATTATTACGATAAGAGTTATATGCGAGGTATGTTAAGGCGTGAAATTAATAAAGTTGTTAAAATTGAATTGTCTGATGCAAACCCGGATGTTAATGCTTTGTATGTGAAAAAGATAGTAGAAGAATGTTTAGAAAATAAAATATAATGCAAGATATAAAATTAACTCAATATAGTCACGGAGCAGGGTGTGGATGTAAGATATCACCGAAAGTATTAGACTCCATGTTGGTAAGTAATCTGAATCCTATTGTGGATCATAATTTAATAGTTGGTAATGACAGTCGTGATGATGCAGCAGTTTATGATATGGGAGATGGGACTGCAATTATTAGCACAACTGACTTTTTTATGCCTATTGTAGATGATCCTTTTAAATTTGGTAGAATAGCAGCAGCTAACGCTATTAGTGATGTGTATGCAATGGGAGGTAAACCTTTAATGGCAATAGCAATTTTAGGGTGGCCAATTAATAAGATTGCACCCGAAGTTGCACAACAAGTATTAGATGGAGGAAGAGAGGCGTGTAAAGATGCAGGAATACTTTTAGCAGGAGGACACAGTATTGATAGTCCGGAACCTATTTTTGGTTTAGCAGTAACAGGTAAGGTTGAGTTAGCAAAATTAAAGCAGAATAATAAGGCTACAGAAGGTTGTAAACTTTACTTAACAAAACCTTTAGGGGTTGGAGTTCTAACAACTGCTCAGAAAAAGGGTGTACTGGAACCTGAGCATGAAAATATTGCTCCTGATTCAATGAGTAAGTTAAATAATATCGGAGCTTTAATATCAGAGATAAATGGGGTTAAGGCAATGACTGATGTAACTGGATTTGGTCTTCTTGGTCATTTGTGTGAAGTTTGTGAAGGTAGCGAATTAACTGCTCAAATAAATTACCGACAAATTCCTAGATTTGATGTTATTGAAGACTATATTGAAAAAGGTTGTATTCCCGGAGGAACTCATCGTAATTGGGAAAGTTTTGGGCATAAGATTGAGCTAGAAAATGAAGATTTAAAGCTTTTGTTGTGTGATCCTCAAACTAGTGGGGGGCTTTTGATCGCAGTTGAACCGGATTCTGCACATTTTGTAGAAGAAGTATTGAAACAAAATGATATTGAAGCCTCATGTTTTGGTGAATTGGTATTGAAAAAAGACAAACTAGTAATAGTTAATTAGTATCTAAATATAAAATCGGGTAACATTAACTTGTTTTGGAATTTCATTTGCAATTCGATTTTCTTGCAAGTTTAACTCATCAATTTGCTTGTTGTTTAAAAGTTCAAAAGGAAAGGATTTTATCTGATTACCTCTTAAGTAGATATTCTTAATTGAGGGAGAATTTATTAGATGTTCACAACCGTCTATTATTTGATTCTCAGTAAAATCAATTAATGAAAGTGAAGGGCAGATTTTTATGATTTCAGGAATATCTATGAAGTTATTCTGCCCTAAATATATCTTTTCAAGTTTTTTGAGTTTTGTAATAGTTTCTGGTAAAGAACTAATTTGATTTGTTCTAATATCCAGAATTTTTAAATTCTCTAATTTATTAATTTCATCAGGAATATAACTCAAATTATTCTCTTGTATATTTAAATATTCAAGGTGTTTAAGTTGTAACAGTGCAGTAGGCCATCCTCCATTTAGTCTTGTTTTTTGAATGCTTAAATGAGTGATATGGCCTAATTCGTTCCGTTGATATCCTTTTAAAAACCAAACTAATTTTTCTACTTGTTTTAACTTTTTTGAAATTTGATTTTGTAGTTCTTCAATAATTAGAGATTCTTCCATTTAAAGGTGTTTTGTAGTTGCCTTAAATATATAAATCTTTAATTATAGATTTACGAAATATTCTGTTTTTCCTTTAAATTAATGTGGAGATATGTATTGTTATTCAAATTGAGATAGAGGGTAGTAATATGGTATAATTTAATTATAAAGCCCGTACAGCAAACATAGGAGTCATGTACGAGCCTTTATTTACTATGCATGTTCTGCATGAGATTCTCTTACATGTTTACACATTTTGGTTACTTCTTCTTTAAATTGATTTAAATCTGTACCCATACCATTTAGATATGTACTCCAACCAGAAGAGTTTTTAGAGTATTGTACAGCTTCCTGAATTTCCTCAGCAGTGGCACCAAATAATATGGCAAGTTGAGTGTGGAAGAACAGACAGTATTGACATTTTGTTGCAGCAGAAATACCAATTCCGATGAGCTCTTTGTATTTGTGAGGGATATGTTTTTCCTCAACTACAATTTTTCTCATTAAATACCATTCTGATTCCAAAGTATCATCTGGTACACTTTTAATAAAAGAAGGAACTAATCCAAATAAAGATTCAATTTCCTGATAAATCTCTGATCTTTTCATAATATAGCTATTTAAATTATATTAGTAGACAACCAAGTTAATTCTAAAACAAGCGTTTGTAAATGAATTGAGGTGTAAAAAGGATAAGAAGACCTAAAAATCCCTAAAGTGAATTTAATTGTCTATTATTCTAATTTGTGCCTAAAATTATAGTAAATGAGCATACTCTATTGATTTATACTGTTTGTGTTAATTGGTTATAATTTATCAAAAGTACATCATAGGTTTTTTGTTAAACTAAGTTTTATTAAAACAATATTAATAAGCATAAATATTTATGGTTTTATAAGCTTTGTCGATATTTATAAATTATTCGTCAAAAATATCCGACAATTCAAATTTCTTCTTTGTATTTTTGTCTTCCCCTCGTAATTAAGGTAACTAATAGTAATGTTTTTAATTATGCAAAAAGAGTGTGAAAAGCTTAAGGGATGTCCTTTTTTTAATGAGAAGATGAAAAATATGCCAGCTACAGCATCTGGATATAAAAGAAAGTTTTGTTTAGGGAATAATACAACTTGTGCCAGATATATTGTTTCTCAAAAATTAGGAAATGTAGAAGAGCTTCAAGGTCTATTTCCAAATCAATTTAACAGAGTTGAAGGAATATTGAATAAGTATGCAACAGTTTAAGGTTTGCTCTGTTCCAAGTAAAGAATGAATATAAAAAAAGCTCTCACCTAATAAAAGATGAGAGCTTTGAAATATATCTTAAAATGAATTATAGCTTAATTAGCTTAACTCTTCCAACTTGTCCTGTTTTTAATTTACACTCAATACCTTTTAAGTGAAATGGTTGTTCTGTTATAACATCTTGAACCACACCATGCGTTAAATTCCCTGAGCGTTCATCCTGTTTCATAAGGATTGCCACTTTTGTTCCTTTCTTAATGTTCTTTCTTTCTCTTGCGTCCATTTTTATTCGCTCTTAATATTTGATAATATTTTTTGATCAACTCTTAAGTGTCTTTCTATGCTAATTAAAAATGCATAAAAGCTACTCTCAAAAAAAAGGGATAAATCTAAAACCCCATATAAAGCAAAAAAAAGCCCCCGATTCTCTAATGAAAATCGGGAGCTTTGGTGAGGTTCCTGGCGGATTCGAACCGCCGTACCTGGTTTTGCAGACCAGTGCCTAAGCCACTCGGCCAAGGAACCGTTGTGATTCGGGTTGCAAAATAAGTGAATTAATTTTTTGTACGCAAATAAAAATTGCAAATAATTTAAAGTTTATTTAGCATGAAAATATATTGTGTGCAATATCAATTGGTTAGAGAAAAAATAAAAAGTGACATTTTAATGTTTTACATTTTTGTTTCTTTGTTAAGATGTACTTTTTGTCAATCTCGTATAAATGTTTATTTGCAATATTTTCAAAATTGAACTTTATCAATTCAGATAAATTATCGCTCCATTGTTATGCTAACGGCCTTCATTTGTCCTCCCATGGGTGGATTCATCTTTGAAACTTTTACGCGTACCCAATCAACATAATTAAATTTTTCATGGATGGCATTTAAAATTCTTTCAGTTACATTTTCCACTAAATGAGAATTTATCTGAATTTCTTTTTTAGTCAGTTCGTAAACTGTAACGTAATTTAAAGCATCCTGAATGTTATCCGATTTACTAGGTTTTTCAACATCTACTTTAATTGCAATGTTTACAATAAATCTGTTTCCTACAACTTGCTCTTCTTCAAAGCATCCGTGGTAGGCATAAAATTCCATATCCTCCAGTTCAATAGTTCCTTTTTGCATACTCTTAAATATTTGAATGTGCGAAGTTATAAATATCACTTCTCATTGTTGACAAAAGAATACAGAAAATGTTTTGGTCTACATAAAAATTTCTGATAATAGTATTTAAAAAAGTAGTACGATATATACAAAACACTTATTTTTGTAGGTTTCAAAACAGGATTTGAAAAATTATAATTAAAATAATACTTATTCAGATTATTTTAAGGTCACAGAAATAATTAGTTTAGATAATTAGCGTAAAGATAACAACTTAGTTTGTTGTCTTTTTGTCTTTTGTCTTTTATCTAATAATCTAATAATTGTACCTATGAGCAAAGACAATCATGAAAATGCGCCTGAAGCGATAAAAACAAACTTTATTCATCAAGAGATAGATAAAGATCTGGCTGAGAATAAGAATGGAGGAGCGGTTTTAACAAGATTTCCTCCGGAACCTAATGGATATCTTCACATAGGACATGCCAAGTCTATATGTTTAAATTTTAGTTTGGCCCAGAAATATGGCGGGGGATGTAATCTTCGTTTTGATGATACAAACCCGGTTAAAGAAGATGTTGAATATGTAGATAGTATTCAAGAGGACGTAAAATGGTTAGGTTTTAATTGGGTAGGAGAAGCCAAATATGCATCAGATTATTTTGATCAATTATATGAGTGGGCTGTAAAGTTAATTAAAAATGGAAAAGCTTATGTTGATGATCAAAGTGCAGAACAGATAGCAGCTCAAAAAGGTACTCCAACAGAACCAGGAACAGAAAGTCCTTTCAGAAACAGAAGTGTAGAAGAAAATCTGGATTTATTTGAAAGAATGAAGTCTGGAGAATTTGCTGCAGGAGAAAAGGTTTTAAGGGCAAAGATTGATATGGGATCATCAAACATGCACATGCGAGATCCTTTAATGTATAGAATTATTCATAAGGATCATCATCGTACTGGAGGGAAATGGTGTGTTTATCCTATGTATGATTTTGCACATGGTCAGGAAGACTTTATTGAAGGAATAACTCATTCTATTTGTACTTTAGAGTTTGAAGTGCATCGACCATTATATAATTGGTTTTTAGATCAGATTTTAGACGGAGATGAGGATTTGAAAGCACGAGTTCGTCCTCGTCAGATTGAATTTGCCAGATTAAACCTGAACTATACAGTAATGAGTAAGCGAAAGTTACTTGAGTTAGTTCAAAAAGGAATTGTAGCAGGATGGGATGATCCTCGTATGCCAACAGTTTCTGGTTTACGCCGAAGAGGGTATACTCCTGAGTCTATTCGTAATTTTGCCGATAAAGTGGGTGTTGCACGACGAGATGGTGTGATTGATGTTGCTTTGCTTGAAAGCTGTATTCGTGAAGATTTAAATAAAAGAACTTCACGTGTAAATGCGGTGGTTAATCCTGTAAAATTGGTTATTACAAACTATCCTGAAGGTAATGTTGAGATGGTTGAAGTAATCAATAACCCTGAGGATGAATCGAAAGGTTCAAGACAAATGCCTTTTTCAAGAGAAGTTTATATAGAAAGAGAAGATTTTATGGAAGAACCTCCAAGAAAATTCTTCAGATTAGGACCAGGACGTGAAGTGCGCTTAAAAGGAGCTTATGCTGTTACCTGTACTGATTTTAAAAAGAATGAAGAAACAGGGGAGGTTGAAGAAATTTATTGTACATATGATCCAGAAACAAAATCAGGAGCAACAACTGTAACTCGTAAAATTAAAGGTATTTTACATTGGGTATCAGTAGAACATGCAGTTGATGCTGAAGTCAGAATGTACGATAGGTTGTATGATCATGAAGCTCCGGGCTCACAAAAAGATAAGGATCATCTTGATTTTATTAATCCGGATTCTTTAAATGTTATCAAGGCAAAAGTTGAACCATCTTTAAAAGATGTTAAACCATTGGATAAATTTCAATTTCAGCGTGTAGGCTATTTTTGTGTTGATAAAGATTCAACCAGCAGTAAACTTATTTTCAATAGAACTGTTGCATTAAAAGATAGTTGGTCAAAGAAAAAGTAAGTATCTTTATGAAAGTTATATAGGAGGGTGCTTATTAAAGCACCCTTTTTTTGTGAACTTAAATGATATTTAATAATTTGTTAAGGTATAACAATTAAGTAGTGTTGATTAATTATTGCCTTTTATCTTTTATTCAAATAATATGAGTAGTCAAATTGTAAAATCTTATCAAGAAGAGATTGAGTTAAAATACCAGTTGTATAACAGTCTCTTTTTATCCTTACAGCTTGAAGCTGTTGAAAAAGCAGGGAATTTAATTCCATTATTATACCAGGCATCCACTCAAGGTTTAGAAAATGGAGAAGATCCAATTACTATTATTCAAAAATTCTTTGCAAATCATCAAGGAGAATTGTCTGAGGATGAACAAAATGATTTTTTGTTTAAGGTAATTCAATATATTGAACGCCAGATTGTGCTGATTGATGCCTTAGAAGATGCGGCTTATACGAAAATTCATCGTATTACAGGAGAGAATTCATATAATTCTATAAGTGACCGTATTAAGAAGGAAAATCTTATGGAGGAAATGGCTGAAGTCATTAAGGAATTTGGGGTGCGAGTGGTGTTGACTGCGCATCCAACACAATTCTATCCATCCCAAGTGCTAGGAATAATCACAGATTTAATGGAAGCTATCAAAAAAGGAGAAGTGGCTGTAATTCGTGATTTATTGGGACAATTGGGTAAAACTCCATTCTTTCAAAAGAAAAAACCAACACCTTTGGATGAAGCCAATAGGCTTACTTATTATTTAAGAGATACTTTTTATCCTGCAATTGGTCAAATTTTGGATAAAACAGCTGAAGATTATAAAGATTCAATTGAAAAAAACAATGAATTTGTTTCTTTAGGTTTTTGGCCTGGAGGAGATCGTGATGGTAATCCTTTTGTTACAGTGGAAACTACAAAGGAAGTAGCTGGTCGTTTGCGTAATACTATTACAAACTGTTATTACAGAGATGTTAAAGAGCTAAAAAGAAGAATAACATTTGCCGGTGTACATGAAAAGGTTGTGGAATTGGAGAATCTACTTCGGGCGGAACTTGAAAATGCATCAGGAAAGGCTTATGTTAATTTGGATGAATTTGTAAATCGAATTGATGAGCTAGAAGATCTAATTTGTAAAGATCACCAAGGCCTTTTTGTTGAAAAAGTACAATCATTAAAGCGCAAGGTTAATAATTTTGGATTCTATATGGCGAGTATAGATATACGTCAGGATAGTAGAATTATTGCTAAAGCTTTAAAGGAAGTAATTAAGGCTTATCCGGATATTTTACCTGAGGGTATTTTTGATATGAGTGATGCTGAACAGATACAGTTATTGATGAATGCCAAAGGCGTTGCAGATCCAAATGTATTTGATGATGAGGTAGTAAAAGATACAGTTGCATCGTATGGTGTAATCAAGGATATTCAAAAAGTAAATGGACAAAGAGGTTCGCATAGGTATATAATTAGTAATTGTCGTGGACCTGTTGATGTAGCAAGAGTATTAGCTATGTTTAGAATTTGTGGTTGGGGTTACGATGAGCTAACCGTGGATATAGTACCTTTGTTTGAAACGATTGATGATTTGAAGTTTGCAGGTGAAGCTATGCAAACTCTGTATTCAAACCCAACTTATCGTAAGCATTTAAAGAACAGGGGTAATCGACAAACTGTTATGCTTGGTTTTTCAGATGGAACCAAAGATGGTGGTTATTTAATGGCTAACTGGGCAATTTTTTCAGCTAAAGAAAATATTACACTTAAATCAAGAGAGAGTGATGTAGAAGTTGTGTTCTTTGATGGTCGCGGTGGACCTCCTGCAAGAGGTGGAGGTAATGCTCATCGTTTTTATGCTGCAATGGGAAAAAATATTGAGAGCAGGCAAATTCAAATGACTGTTCAAGGGCAGACTATTAGTTCACATTATGGTATTAAAGAAGCTGCAGAACATAATCTTGGGTATTTGTTAACAGCAGGTCTAACTAATAGGTTATACAATAAACCGAAAAATCAGATGGATACTCCTCAGCATGAATTTATAGCAGAGATGGCTGAGTCGAGTTATAAGAAGTATTTGGCATTGAAAGAGCATCCTTTATTTGTTCCATATCTTGAAGAAATAAGTACCCTTAAATATTATGGAAAGGCAAATATTGGAAGTAGACCAAGTAAAAGAGGGGGTGGAGATAAAATAAACTTTGATGATTTAAGAGCAATTCCTTTTGTTGGGGCCTGGAGTCAGTTAAAACAAAATGTACCTGGGTTCTATGGCTTGGGGACTGCCTTAAAAGAACAAGAAGAAAAGGGAAATTTGCAAGCTTGTATAGAATTGTATAAAAACAATATTTTCTTTAAAACTTTGCTGGCAAACAGTATGCAGAGTATGAGTAAGACGAATTTTGAATTAACGCGATATCTTGAAAAAGATGGAAAATTCGGAGAATTCTGGTCAAATATTTACAATGAGTTTCTATTGACAAAGGAGATGGTGTTGAAAGTATCTCAAATGCCCGATTTGTTGGAAGACAATCCGAGGAGTCAATTGAGTATTCGTTTGCGTGAAAAAATTGTGCTACCGTTGCTTATTATTCAGCAATATGCTTTAATGAAAATTCATGAAGATCAAAATAAGGGAAAAAATGTTCCTGTAGAAGTTTTTGAAAAAATGGTAATCAGAGCTATGTTTGGAAATATAAATGCAAGTCGTAACTCGGCATAAATTAGTCTACAGTACCCAGTCTACAGTTCTCAGTTGTTTTGAATACTGAATACTGTAGGCTGCGGACTGTTTACTGTCCTAATTCATCATATTTTAAGAAATCCTGAACTTCAAGAAATGCCTTTTCCATTCTGAGCATTTTGTCAATCATAAATTTGAAGATAGCAGGCCATTGTTCTGGAACTAAGTAGTCACCTTCCATTTCTGTATAAACGCGACAAACTTCTTCACCATGTTCTTTTTCGTATGCAAAATCCCAGGTTAAGGGTTCTCCAAACTCAGATTCAAATATTTTTTTTGTGGCTTCTAATTTTTCATATAACATCAAACGTCTTGATTCATGTTTGGTGTTTAATTCAAGAGCAACAATGATTTTTTCTCTACCAACATCAAACCTAAGATCAACTCCTTTGATTCCGGTTTTTTCACCAATCCAATCTTTAACGCGTCCTCTTTGTCCTGGTATTCTTCTTGTTTTATTTCCAAGTTTTCTCCAGAACTCAAGTATTAATTCTTTCTTTTCTTCTTTTGAATACATTTTATTCGTCTTCTTTTTTGCCCGAAGTATATAATATAAAAAGTAAATAAATACTTCCTAATCCTATAAGACTTCCTCCGTATATTTCGGCATTCTTATACGATCCATGAATCATACCAAAGCCTAAAATGATAAAAATAACAGCAATAATACCAAGTTTTTTTTTCATATGTATAAACTAAAATTTGTGTGTGCTTGCCAAAATCAGGTCTCTAATTTTGCATTTTACCTGAGATAGAAAATCTATAAATATTTTGTTTCTACTCATCACATTTTATTTACTACAATAGACGTATTGCTATTCTTTTTTGTTCATAAAATAAAAATGCCTGCAAATATTGCAGGCATCAAATTTATATCTTTCAAATATCTTTTAAAAATTATATCTAACACCTAAAGTTAATCTGTTGTTTGCATAATCTTTGGTGTTAATTGGTTTTGATTTGATGGTGTAATCACTTCCGTATGCTGCAATTGTGTGTAGTAATTCTAATCCAATTGTCATTTTTCCAGATTTAAATACTACTCTTGGTGCATAAGCTATAATTTTTTCAATGTTTGCTCCTCTGGTGAAACCAGTATCTTCTACTATCGATTCCTCTTTTGTTCCTAAGTTATTTGTAACACCTCCAAATACTCCAAATTGCACTTTTTTACCATTTGTATGAATGTCAGTCCAATAAGAATTGATATAAATAGGAAGATATTCTCCTTCAACTGCAATTCCATTATTGGCTTTACTTGCAACTCCACCAATCATTACCATGTTTGTCATACTACCGCCATATATTCCTTCTGCTTTAAAAGTAAGAGCCGGAGTTTTATAGCGTAATGATAAGTTTGCCTGCATACTTGTTGTTGTATTTCCTGTTGATACAGGTCTTTGGTTTTTAACACCAAAAGTAGCAGCTAAAAATAAATCTTTTTTGGCACCATATTTAACTTGTACATTCATTTCAGGAAAATCAGCCTCCTCTACTTGTTGGGCACCTCCTGAGTTTGCAAAGTCAGCTTGAGATAAAGCAATGAATAATAAAGATAAGTCTTGAGTTGCATTGTATGTGTATTTAATTTGTGGAGCTCTTGATAGTGGGTGAATAGGGGCACCTACAACAAAATTAACCATACCAGGGTAGTTTTCAGTAACAAAAAATGGATGGTAGGTTTTACCAACTAATAATGTTGATTTTTCCCAATTTAGAGTGATGTAAGCGTGTCTTAATCTTGCAACAAAATCTTTTGAGTTACCTGAGGTTCCTACAAAATCTCCTTCAATTCTTGCTGATGTTTTCGCTCCAAAGGCATCTAACCCTTTAATTTTTAATCCGAATCTAGTAATTCCGGCACCAAAGTCAAATGTTCTTTTTCCATCTGTAGTTGTGTTTTTTGGATACAGGTATACATGATTCTGTCTTGAAGTTACACTTTCATGAGTGTCCATCATTACATCAAATCCAATGAAACCATAAGGTGTAAATGTAAATTTCTTCTCCTCTTGAGCATTTGCATTTAATGATAGCAAAATAATAAAGCCAAATAGTAGTTTTTTCATTTTTTAATGAATATAGATGTGTTTTATTTAATTAATTTCTGTTTTTTTATTGAGTAAAGTAACACTTAAATAAATAGTACGATTTTAACCCTTTATTATAATTGTACTACATTAGTTGTTAAAGGCCTGCAAAGGTATTTAAAAAATATAAACATGAAGAAAATTTTAAAATTCTTATCAGCACCGTATCTCTTTCTGTCATTATTAATATTATTAGCCGTTTCAATGGGTATTGCAACATTTGTTGAAAATGATTTTGGAACCAATGCTGCAAAAGCAATGATTTACAATACGTGGTGGTTTGAATGTTTGTTTGCTTTATTGGCAATTAATTTACTTCTAAATGTCTTAAAACCTTACATGTACAAAAAAGGGAAGCTTTCGATCTTAATATTTCACTTGTCTTTTTTAATTATTGTAATCGGTGCTGCATTGACCAGGTATGTTGGATTTGAAGGTGTGATGCATATTCGTGAAGGTCAGTCTACTGATGAATTTTTATCGACTACAAGTTATATTTCTGGAAGTATTGAAAAAAATGGTAAAAAAGTAGTTTTTGAAAAAGCGGTTCTGATGTCAGAGAAAAGTAAGGGTTATTTTTCGACAAATGTGCTTATTGAAGACCAAAAAGTAAATCTACAAAGTGTTGATTATTTTTCTAAAACTAATTTTATTGCCCAGGAGAGTAATTCAGGTAACCCTTATATAACATTAGTTGTTTCTGCAATGCAATCCGGACGTCAGAATATAGGTTTGTTTTTAGGTGAAAAAATAAATATCGGCAATTATGTTATTTCGTTTGGTAGTGATCCTGAGGCGGATATGTATATATATTTAAAGGGAGATACATTGATGTTTAATTCGAAGCACGAAGTCTTTACAACAGATATGGAGTCAAGGCAAAAGAAGGAAATTGATTTATCAGTACCCCAATTGTTTAAAGAAAGAGTGTTATATACTACAGAGGGATTGTTTATTGTACAAACAAAATATATTAAAAATGCAGAATTAAAGCCAGTGCAAGCTCTAGGTAATGACTCTGGAGACTATATGGAAACAGTGGTGTTAGAAGTTGAGGTTAATGGGGAAAAGGAGACTCTATCTATATCGGGAAATCAGGGTGCACTTGGTGATGAAAAGGAGATAAATATAGGCGATATACGAATCAGAGCCTCCTATGGCGCTAAGATTTTGAGGATCCCCTTTAAATTACACCTTAATGAATTTCAGCTTGATAGATATCCTGGATCGGAAAGTCCATCATCTTTTGCAAGTGAAGTCACTTTATTAGATGAGAAAGAAGGGAAAAATGCAGATTTCAGAATATTTATGAATAACATTTTAAGTTATAAAGGTTATCGCTTTTATCAATCTTTTTATGATAAGGATGAGAAAGGAACATTTTTGTCTGTTAATAATGATTTTTGGGGTACTACAATTACATATGTTGGCTATTTCTTAATGGCTGTTTTTATGTTGTTGTCTCTTATCGCTTCCAAAAGCAGGTTTAGATTTCTTGCCAAAAAGGTTAAAGGAATTCATAAGCAAAAGAAAAGTATAACCATGATTTTATTAATTATGGTGACTTCTCTTGTATATAGTCAGGATTTGAGAAATGCATCTAAGATTACTGAAAACCAAGCTAAAGAGTTTGGGAATTTGTGGGTTCAGGATAATGGAGGTAGAATAAAACCCATGAATTCAATGAATGGGGAAATTTTAAGAAAATTAGTTAAGCATAATACTTTTAAAGGGTATTCTGCAGACTGGGTAGTATTAAATATATTAGTCTATCCTGAATTGTGGGATCATGTTCCTATGATAACTGTAAAAACAGAAAGTATCAAGCGCATTGTGGGAAATACAGAAAAGAAAGCTTCATTCAGTGATTTCTTTGATTCAAATGGTAAATACAAGCTAAGTAAAGAAGTTGACATTGCATATAGAACAAGGCCCTCAGACAGAAGTAAAGATCAGAATGATTTGGTTAAAATTGATGAACAAGTTAATGTTTATTATATGGCAAAGACTGGTAAGTTTCTAAAAGTTTTTCCAGTACCAAATAATTTAAATGCACCCTGGTTGCTGCCAGGTCAGAAGGTTGATTTGTTATCAGAGAAGGAAGATCTATTTGTAAAGAGTATTATTGGTGAATATTTAAAAGCTTTAAAAAATGGAGAGATTGAGGCTGGATCTAAATACATTGGAGCTGTTGAGAAATTTCAATATAGATATGGAAAAGAAATATTACCAAGTGAGACCATTAAAAAACTTGAAATATTATATAATAAAAGTAATTTGTTTTTAATGATTGCACCTGTGCTTTTTGTGTTAGGGATTGTATTATTGTTATTTCAGTTTGTTTATTTGTTTTTACCTAAAAAATCAGGAGTATTAGTAAATAAAGGAGGTCTGATTTTATTACTAATTGGGTTTGTAATATGTACTGGAGGGTTAGCACTAAGGTGGTATATTTCCGGACATGCCCCCTGGAGTAATAGTTATGAATCAATGTTATATATTGCATGGTCGATGTTACTGGCAGGGTTAATATTTTCAAAAAAGTCTCCTATAGTTTTGTCTGTAGCTTCAATATTTGCAGGAATTGTGCTTCTTGTAGCACATCTTACATGGATGAATCCTGAAATTACACCTTTAGTTCCGGTTCTTAAATCCTATTGGTTGACAATACATGTTGCTGTTATTGTAGCAAGTTATGGGTTTTTAGGTTTAGGTGCCTTTTTGGCGTTTTTTAATCTGATTTTAATTGGATTACGTAAATCCGGAGGCAAAAATCTGGACCTAACTATTATTGAATTAACATCAATTATAGAAATGGGACTTACGGTAGGTTTATATTTAATGACAATAGGTTCATTTTTAGGCGGAGTATGGGCTAATGAATCATGGGGTAGATATTGGGGATGGGATCCAAAAGAAACATGGTCATTAGTCACGATTATAGTTTATGCAGTTATTTTGCATTTGCGATTCGTTCCGTATTTACGAAATGTTGTGACCTTTAATATTGCTGCTTTAATGGGTTTCTTTTCAATATTAATGACGTATCTGGGAGTAAATTATTATTTAGCAGGAATGCATTCTTATGCCAAAGGAGATCCGGTTCCTATACCAAATTTTGTTTATTATTTGATAATGACTGTTGTAGTTGTTGTTGGTTATGCATGGATTAATAATTCTAAAACTGAACATAAATTAGAATGGTAGAAATTTAGCTTTCCAAATTTAGTACAGTATTGTTTATTTAGTGTTAATAATTAAAACTGTATTTAAGTATGTAAGATACTGAATGTTTGTATATTTGGTGTAAGTACGTGTTGTTATAGCATTTACTTTTGGGGGACATAGATAGAAATAGCTAAAATTGGGACTGATCAATGAATAACGAGAGTTTGGGAAAATTAACCAAGCTTCATGCATTAGAAGCTGAAGTTAAGCATCTTAAGGGGTTGCTTAATAAAGTGTCGCCTAAAAGTAATGCAAATAAAGTAGGGTTAAACAAACAATTTGAGTCAAAACTAGAGGGGTTATTACAAAAGGGGTTAGATTATAATAATGTTGTTCTTAATATATTAAAGGAAATAGGGCAACAAGTTGATGTGGATAGGCTTTCAATATATAGTTATGATGAAAAAGGAAGTGGATATCTTGCTAAGTATCAGTGGTGCAGTGATCGTTTTCAGGAGTACCATCCTACGGATATTGTTATTAATGACAATGAAAACCCTCTAATTAGTCCAACTCATGAAAAAGCTTTTGTAACCTGGGATTTAAATAAAGATTTAACTGATTCTTTAGCTCTAAAATTTGAAACATTTCAGGTTCAGTCGTTATTAATTATATCATATTGTAGTGCAGAAGTTACAAATGGATTTTTGGTATTTGAAACATGTACTTTTGCAAGGGAATGGTATGATTTTGAAATTCAAGAATTATCACATAGTGTAAAAACAATTGTTTCCTATCTAAATACATATTGGTATAAAAAAAATGCTGAAAAGGATTTGTATTTAAGGGATGTTTTAAATAATGCCATTTCTTTTGCAGGAAAGGAAAAACAATCCAAAAGATCAATACTCAAAATTTTTGAATTAATAGGGTTTAATTTAAAACTGGAGAAGGTTTACTTTGTTCCTCATAATAGTTTTTCTAATCATCATGAGTTTTTTTGGAGTGTTGATTCTGAAAGTGAAGAAAATGTTTTAAATGGCTTTGATGTTGAAAAAATAGTAAATATTAACGAAGGTAAGACGGGTTTTATAATAGAAAGTCAGCAGATAAAAAAGCAAAAGATAAATGTTGACATAAATAATTCAATTTCAGTAAATTCAATTTTAATTAATAATGATATAAGCGGTTGGTTTGTAACAGAATTTCAGAACTCAATTGAACTTGATACAGTAAAGTATTTACATTTTACTGATTCCATTTCTCATATAATAGGTTCTTTATTAAGCGATTTATTTTATGAAAGTGAATTGAATACGAGATGTTTGTATTTATTGGAATCGAATAAAGGATTGACTCAAAAAGAAGCATTTCTTGATAGTATATTGAAAAATGCACCTATCGGAATACTAAAGTTAATAGATGGAGTAGTTAAATTAACTAATGATAAGGGTTGTGAGATTTTTGAATTGAGTTCTGAAGAATTATTAAATAAAAAAATTAGCGATTTACTTTTGGATAAAGATATCTTAGGATATTTAAAAAGAATAAGAAAAGAGGAATCTGGCATAAATGAAACTTTCGAAATTAAAGCAGGACTATATACAAAAGTATTGTCTGTTTTAGGTACACTTGATTATTCGAATAGAGAAAGTGGATATGTTTTATTTGTAAAAGATATTACATCATATCAAAATATTGAAAAAAAATATGATGAACTAAGAGATCGTTATGAAAGAATTCTTGAGTCCTCAGTTAATGGAATATTTATTACAGATATAAATGGAAGTATTAAGTTTATTAATAAAACAGCACGCTCCATAATTAATTACGATTTAGCAGAGGCTACTCATCTTAACATAGAGTCTTTAATTGATAAAAGTTCTAATATTATATTAAGTGAGGTGCAAGAAGCTTTAAGTACTGGAAAGCTATATAGAGTTGTTTGTAAATTTAAGTCAAAAGACGGAAACGATGTAAGTGTTGATTTTTCAGCCCAAAAGATACAAATAGATGGTAAGGAGCATATTTTTATAACTGTTCACGAAATTCCTGTGCTTACAAAAATAGATTCAAATATCGAAGTAAATAATAAAGGATTTGACTATTTAGCTGAGAGTGTGCCAGATATAATTCTAAGGTTGAATAAAGATCGTCAGGTTATTTTTTACAATGAGTCGTTCATTTCACATTTTGATTTCTTAGGTGGAGAAGAAGTACTGGGTAAATCTCTAACTGAATTAGATGTTTTTAATGATGTTGTAGGGCCAACATGGCAGGCAAAAGTCGATGATGTTTTTAACTATGGGGAAAAAATATCAATGGAACTTGGTTTTAGTGATGAATCAAAAGAGTTGTATTTTGATTGGATTATTACGCCTGAGCATAATGATAGAGGTGATGTAGAAACAGTATTAGCTATAGGAAGAAGTCTCTCGGAACATAAACAGGTTGAAAAACTTCTTATGGATGCTAAAGAAAAGGCAGAAGAATCAGATAAATTAAAATCATCCTTTTTAGCAAACATGAGTCATGAGTTAAGAACTCCTTTAAATGCTATTGTTGGATTTTCTGCTTTATTAAGAGGCGATAATATTACAACTGAAGAAAAAGATGATTACGTCGAAGTTATTCATAAAAACTCTGATAGTTTAATGAGTTTGATAAATAATATTATTGATGTAGCTAAAATAGAAAGCGGAAAAATTTCTGTTGAAAAAGAGAATCTTGATCTTCATGTAATGTTAAATTCATTATTTAGTGATTTTGCACCAAAGGTTGATATTGAGCATAAGGGGCGAGTTAAGTTGTATCTTTCGATGCCAGAAAATGATAAATGTATTATATATTCCGACCCTATACGTTTACGACAAACATTGGTTAATCTTATAGGAAATGCTATTAAGTTTACAATAAAAGGATTTGTTGAATTTGGTTATACTAAAGATCGTGATGAAATAAGATTTTTTGTAAAAGATACGGGAATTGGAATTTCAGACGCAAAACAAAAAGTTATTTTTCAGCCATTCAGAAAAGAAGTTGAAACTAGTAATCAAATTTATGGAGGTACAGGTGTTGGTTTATCAATATGTGAAAAGATAGTTCATGCATTAGGAGGGAAAATTGGATTGACTTCAGAAAAAGGGAATGGTTCCGAATTCTTTTTTACTCATCCAAATAGCGAGAGTGACGATTTAAAAGAGCGTGTTAATGTTTTGCACAAAAAAATCACAATAGCCAATCCGGTTTTACCTAAAAATTATTATTGGCCTAATAAATTAATATTACTTGTGGATGAAAATAGTAGTGTTCATCTACAAATGCGGAAGTTTATTGAAAAAACCGGAGTTACCCTTGTTTCTGCAAGAACAGGCGCAGGGGCCAGTAAGTTGTTGATGAATAGAAAAGATATTGCTCTTGTGATAATGGATCTTAAATTTCCGGACTTAACAGGATCTGAACTTATAAAAGAGATAAAGAGTCAAAATAAAGAACTTCCTGTTATTGCGCATTCTGAAAAAATTTCTGACGGATATTATGGCGAGATTCTAAAACAGGGTTTTGATGCTTGTATAGCAAAATCAAATCAGAAAGACGAACTCTTAATGATAATGGATAAGTTTTTGGTAGAAGCCAATAATACAAAATAAAAAATGTGTATCTCTAAAACTCTTGAGATACACATCTATAAAATCTTTCAATAGGGTTGTTTGCCTGATCCCCATTGTCATCTTTCTCGTTATTTACTAAAAGCATATGTGTAATTTTTATCTACTGAATTAATAGTTACATGATATTCACCTTTTGGTAAGGCTGAGATATCAAACTTTTTTGAAAATGTTTTTTCTGCTTTAAAAGTTTGTGTAAAAATTTCTTCAGAGCTAGAGCTAATAGATACATCCACAGATTTTGATCCAAAAGGAAGGTAGCTAACGATAAGTGTGTTATCTACAAGGTTTGCAAATGCTGTATTCGCTGTACTTTTTTCTTTCTTTGATTCAGTTACAATCTTGTGATTTTTTACTGCAAAAGCTTTTGAAAAATATTCTTTTCCTTTAGATTTAAGAACAACTGAATATTCTCCATCGCTTAGGTAAGAAAAATCTAGTACTTTTTGAGTAAATCCTGCTTTATTTAATGATTCCTTATGATAAACTTCTCCATCAGTGCCTTCAATAGTAAGAATAGCATTAGTTTCGCTTTGGTTGTTTAGTGAAAGAACTGAAAAGTCAGTATCTAAGTATGGGTAAATAGCAACTGATGAACCTGTTCCTTCTCCTTCTCCTGCGTAAGCTGATAATCCTAAGGCAAACATTACTCCCAATGTTAATCCTTTAAATAATTTACTTGTCTTCATCTTAAAATAGTTTTTGTTGTTTATGTTGGTCAACTTTCCGTGGGTTGACATTACAAACATATGTATATTTCAAGAAATGGTATGCAAAAATGGGGGGTGTGACTGTTGTGTTTTATGTTTTATTAAATCTTTATTTGAAAACAGGCGCTAGGTAATGTATAGGAAATAATAAGGTAACATAAAATTAACATTAGAAGGAGGTGTTAACAAACGCTCTTATTTTTAACAAAAATGTGAGGATTATTGGGTTCTTTGTTAAAAATGTAGTTTAAAATTAAAGGTCGTGTTAATATGTGTTGGAAAATATAGTTGAGAATGATTTTTGAATTTATCATACCTTCTTAGTGAAGTAATACAAGTTTAATAAACTATATAAAGTGTTGTGGTTATATTAAAATAGGTATTAAGTTCTTTTATAGATGTGTAATTTGTTTAGCATTGAATTTGAGATGAAGGAAAATTAGGATAACTATTTTTGGGTAATTCTTTTTAATAGTATTAACCAGTAATTTGTTGATGATGAAAAAGAAAATGCTCATGTTATACTGTGAGTATTAAATTCCCAAACTTAACACTATCAAAACTTATAAAAGAAATCAAACTAAAAAATAGAAAACTCCCCCTGTATTGTATATTGTGAAATTATATCTTGCTAATATTAAGATTAAAGCTCAAGATAAGGATTTGGTGCTGGTTTGCCATAATGGGTTAAGAAAGTTAAATTCTAATAATAATGGATAAGATTTTGGTTCAAGGAAATATTACAAAATAAAAAATGTGTATCTCTAGAACTTTTGAGATACACATCTGTAAAATCTTTCAATAGGGTTGTTGCACTGATCCCCATTGTCATCTTTGTCGTTATTTACTAAAAGCATAAGTGTAATTTTTATCTTCTGAATTAATTGTTACATGATAGTCACCTTTGGGTAAAGCTGAGATATCAAACTTTTTTGAGAATGTTTTTTCTGTTTTAAAAGTTTGTGTAAAAATTTCTTCAGAACTTGAGCTAATAGATACATCTACAGATTTTTCTCCAAAAGGAAGATAGCTAACAATAAGTGTGTTATCTACAACGTTCGCAAATGCTTTATTAGCTGAGCTTTCTTCTTTTTTTGAATCAGTTACAATTTTGTGATTTCTTACTGCAAAAGCTTTTGAAAAATATTCTTTTCCTTTAGATTTAAGAACAACTGAATATTCTCCATCGCTTAGGTAAGAAAAATCTAGTACTTTTTGAGTAAATCCTGATTTGCTAATTAATTCTCTATGATAAACTTCTCCATCAGTACCTTCAATAGTTAAAATAGCATTGGCTTCGCTTTTGTTGTTTAGTGAAAGAACTGAGAAATCAGTATTTAAGTATGGATAAATAGCAACTGATGAAGCTGCTCCTTCTCCTTCACCTTCTCCTGCGTAAGCTGATACCCCTAAGGCGAACATTACTCCCAATGTTAATCCTTTAAATAATTTACTTGTCTTCATCTTAAAAATAGTTTTTGTTGTTTGTACTGGTCAACTTTCTGTGGGTTGACATTACAAACATATGTATATTTCAAGAAAGGGTGTATAAAAATGGGGGGTGCGACTATTGCGTTTTATATTTTATTAAATCTTTATGTGAAATCAGACGCTAGGAAATACAAGGATAACATACAGGTAACATTAAATTAACATAAGAAGGAGGAGTTAACAAATAGTCTTGTTTTTAACAAAAATGTGAGAGTTATTTTTGGTTTTGTTAAAAATATAATTTAAAATTCAACGCTGTGTTAATATGTGTTGTAAAACATAAATGAGGGTAATTTTGGAGATACAACATGCACGCTTATTGCAGAAATAAAGGATTTATACTGTAAGTGAAGTGTTGTAGCTATAGTAAATTATAGGGTAAAATAGTATTATATATGTACGATTGGTTTTGTATAGATTTTGTTCTGTCGGGAATTTGGTGTTTCTATTTTTACTATATAATGAAATCTGTCAACGTAATAAAACTGTTCTTATGTTTTTAGATAATAAACTGATATTACCTGAGATGAATAGCAACTGTAGAAGAAATACTCTAATAAAAAATGATTTTCTTGTTAAGTATTTTTGTTAAGGGATTAATTTCTTAACTGTTTTATATATACCTTCTTTGTCAAAACCGCACTCATGTTGAAGTTCTATTTGACTTCCATGATCCACAAATCTGTCAGGAACTCCTAGTCTTTCTATAATTGCATTGTAATGATGGGTTACCATAAATTCAATCACAGCACTTCCAATACCGCCTACTATGGTTCCATCTTCAATAGTGATGATTTTATTATGCTTGCTAAATATTTCATGAAGTAACTCTTCGTCCAGTGGTTTACAGAATCTTAAATCATATAAAGCCGCTGAAATGTTTTCATTTTTCAGGTTTTCACATACTTGAGCAGCTTTATTACAAACCGGACCTATTGTAATAATAGCAATGTCAGTACCGTCTATAATCTTTTCTCCTTTTCCTATTTTAATTTTCTGAAATGGGCTTTCCCAATCGATTGTGGTTCCAATTCCTCTGGGGTATCTGATTACAAATGGTCCCTGGTCAGGTAATTGAGCTGTAAACATTAAGTTTCGTAGTTCATGTTCGTTACGGGGACTTGCAATAGTTAAGTTAGGAACTAGTCTAAAAAATGCTAGATCATATACTCCGTGATGAGTTGCACCATCAGCTCCAACCAAACCACCCCTGTCAAGACAAAATACAACATTCAGATTTTGAATAGCAACATCATGGATTACCTGGTCATAGGCTCTTTGCATGAAGGAGGAATATATGTTGCAAAATGGAACCATTCCGGAAATAGCTAATCCGGCCGAAAAAGTTACTGCATGTTGTTCTGCAATCCCAACATCAAATGCTCTATCCGGCATTTTTTCCATCATAATATTTAACGAACAACCAGAAGGCATTGCTGGTGTTATGCCAACAATTTTTTCATTTTTCTCAGCTAGTTCTACAATTGTATTTCCAAATACTTCCTGGTATTTAGGAGGTTTTGGTTTTGTATTTTGTGTCTCAATTTTCTCTCCTGTAATTTTGTCAAACTTGCTTCCTGTGGCATGCCAGGCAGTTTGGTTTTCTTCTGCAAACTTAAATCCTTTACCTTTTTTTGTAATACAGTGTAAAACTTTTGGTCCGGGTATGTTCTTTAAATCATTTAATACTCTAACAAGGTGGTTTATATCATGACCATCAACCGGTCCAAAATATCTGATATTTAATCCTTCAAATATATTGGTTTGCTTTGTTAGTAATGATTTAATACTATTGTTTATTGCAGTGATTTTATCTTTTGCATTAGGACCAGTTATTTTTAATTTTTCCAGCCCTTTGATAATATCATTTCGTATTTTGTTATAAGTATGCGAAGTCGATATGTCTAACAAGTAATCGCTTAATCCTCCAGTATTAGGATCTATAGCCATATTATTGTCATTAAGTATGATAAGCATATTAGCTTTTGAACTGCTCAGATTATTAAGTCCTTCAAAAGCCTGCCCTGCTGTCATACTTCCATCGCCAATAATTGCAACTGTTTGTCTGTCGTTTTCGTTGTTGTGCTTAGCAGCAATTGCTATTCCTAGTGCTGCTGAAATTGAAGTAGAAGAATGGCCTACTCCAAATGCATCATATTCACTTTCAAAAATATTTGGGAAGCCACTAATGCCTTTGTATTTTCTGTTGGTATGAAAACGATCTTTTCTACCTGTAAGTATTTTGTGTCCATAGGCTTGATGACCAACATCCCATATGAGTTTATCGTATGGAGTGTTAAACACATAATGAAGAGCAACTGTTAGTTCAATTACACCCAGACTTGCACCAAAGTGTGCCGGATTACATGAAACAGCATCTATTATATAATCCCTTAATTCCTGACATAAAGCAGGTAAATCTTTTTCTTCTAATTTTTTTAAATCATCAGGACTGTTAACCTTTTGTAAAAAGCTGCTCCCTATGTTTTCCATTCTTTATACTTCGGGTGAAAATTTGTTGGGTGCAAATATAATATATTAGCACGAAACAAACATGATAAGAGTTTTTATAGTTAAAAAATATAAGCATCTTTGAACGCTAGAATATATAATCAACACTGTTTAATACAATTAATAATGATGAGTAATTATAAAATATTAATTTTTATTGGTTTGATGTTAAGTATGTTTTCATGTATTCCGTTAAAGCAGTTTCAGGAACTTGAAGACAGGTATGATTCCAATAAAGAAGAGCTACAAAGTTTTAGGTCAGAGAATGAAGAACTTGAAGTGAAAAATAATGAATTAAGTTCAGAGGTTGATAGATTAAAAAAGAAGATTAATCAACTAGAACAGGATACATTGAGATTAGCAAAGAAAGCATGGAGTTTGCAGAATCGAAATAATGAACTATCAGATCAGTATAAAAATTATCTTGATGATATGTTAAAAAATAATCAGGATAAATCATCTTCAGAATTGCTAAAACATTTACAAACATTACATGAAGAATTACAAAGAAGAGAAGATGAATTGATTGCTGCTGAAAGGGAATTAGATAAGGAAAAGGCAAGTTTAGAAAGTGCCAAGTCTAATTTGCTTGCAATGGAGCAAGAACTGGAACAAAGAAATAAAAGGTTGTATGAATTAGAAGGGGCCTTAGCTGAGAAAGACTCATTAATGAATGCCTTAAAACAAACTGTTGCAGATGCGCTAACCGGGTTTAGTGATGACGAACTTGCAGTGCATATTAAAAATGGAAAAGTTTATGTTTCAATGGAAGAAAAGTTGCTTTTTAGTTCAGGGAGCTACCAGGTAAGTCCGGCAGGAGTTTCTGCTTTAGGTAAAATTGCATCAGTTCTTGAAGAAAAGAAGGATATTAATGTTCTTGTAGAAGGACATACAGATAATGTTCCATATAAAAGTAGTGTATTACTGGATAATTGGGATCTTAGTGTTAAACGAGCAACTTCCGTTACGAGAATATTGTTGAATAATGGAAATATTACTCCTTCAAGAATTACAGCTGCTGGAAGAAGTGAATATGTACCAATTAAGACAGGTAACACTCCTGAAGCGAGAAGAAAAAACAGAAGAACAGAAATAATATTATCTCCAAATCTTGATCAGATTTTCAACATACTCGAAACCAATTAAACACTTTAAGGTATTATTATTATACTTTCAGATATATTTAGGAGCTTGTAATTATTATAAGCTCCTAAATTTGTTATGGTTAAAGATTTCTTTTTTATATAGTAAACTTGTTAAAAAATCAAATATTAAAGGATATCCAACGGCAATTAGTGTGGAGCCGATAAATATTTGTAATCTTTCATGTCCGGAATGTCCAACAGGGTTAAAAATCATAAAAAGAAATAAAGGAACCATTTCGTTAGATTTATTTAAGCAAACCATAAATCAAGTGTCAAAGTATGCCTTTTTGGTAAATCTTTATTTTCAGGGAGAACCATTTATGCATATAAAAATATTTGAGCTTGTAAAATATGCAAAAAGTAAAGGATTAATTGTTGCCACATCAACGAATGGTCTATTTGTTACTAAGACTGTGGCTGAAACAATTGTGGAGTCAGGTCTTGATGAAATTTATGTTTCCCTGGATGGAATCACTCAGGATGTATATGAGAAATATAGAATTGGTGGAGATGTGGATAAGGTCATAGAGGGAATCAATAATATTGTTTCAGCAAAAAGGAAACTAAATTCCAAATTTCCAATCATAAGAACTCAGATGTTGGCCTTTAGTTTTAACGAGCATCAGATAAATGAGTTTAAAACTTTGTCTTATAAACTTGGGGCAGATGTTGCCGATGTAAAAACAGCTCAAGTGTATGGCGTTGAAAATAAGCAATTCCTTTTGCCAAAATCAACAGGTCTTACACGGTATTCATTAAAACCTGATGGTTCAGGTGAAATTAAAGGTAAAATCAGAAATAGTTGTTGGAAACATTGGTCGTCAAGTGTGATTACGTGGGAGGGAGATGTAGTGCCTTGCTGTTTTGATAAAGATGCTGATTTTAAAATGGGGAATTTAGTAAAGATGGATCTCAAAGAAGTATGGAAAAATAAGAGTTATAATAACTTTAGAAATTCTATTTTGAGAAATCAGGATAAAATAGAAATTTGTAAAAATTGCCCGATGAGTAAAAGTTAGTGTTGACTTGATCGGTTTTGTCAATGAAGAAGACTGGTATTCATATTAATAAAAATTATGTGGATTAGATGTTTTTTTTGACTAAAAATCATAAACTTTAAGTTGAAAACCCTAATTTTAGATTTTAGAAAGAACCTCACAAAATGCAGGTGTGTTTTAATGGCCTGTTAATTTTTATATGACAAAAAAAGAACGTAGTCGAGCACTTAGATTAATTGATGTTTGGGTTAGGAGAAAATTAGGTCCTGGATCCCTTCCGTCTGGGAATGGATTCTTATATTGGAGAGAACGGGTTTTTCACTACTTTGTTATTGCGTTCATTTCTGTTGGTCTTCTTTCTTATTTATATTATACAATTTCTTATATACAAGAGAAACAATATATTCCAGCAATTTTTAGTTCTGTAGTTTTTCTATCTGTATTTTTAGTATCTGTTGTAAGATCACTACCATTAAAATTTAGGGCAAGTTGGATATTAACCTGTGTTTATCTGATAGGAGGATATTTGTTTGTAATGGAAGGGCCAATGTCTTTAAGTTTAGTGCTCTTGCTTTCTTTTTCTATGTTGTCTGCTATATTATTAGGTTATAAATCAAGTATATATTCGGTATTGTTGAATGTTGTATTACTAGGTTTAGCTTATCTATTACATTATACAAATCTTATCACAAATGATTTTATTTTAGATTTAGATGTAAGTGTATATATAAATATTATAGTACTTTTTGTTGTTATAAATGTAATTACGCTCTTTCCGTTAGTTTCATTTATAAATGGTTTGACATTTAGTTTTGAAAAAGAGCTTCGATATAAAAATATCATCAGTAAAGAAAGAGAAGCTCTGATGCGTGCTAAAATCAAAGCAGAAGAGTCAGATTTGTTAAAGACATCGTTTTTGTCAAATATGTCTCATGAGATCAGAACCCCAATGAATGCAATTTTAGGGTTCAGTAATTTATTGTCGCATAATGAAATTAGCAATGCAGAAAAAGACGAATTTGTTAATTTGATTAGGATTAACGGTAAGAATCTACTGACGCTTGTTGAAGATATTATAGATATTTCAAAAATAGATAGTGGTCAACTTCAGGTAAAAAATAGCCCTGTATGTTTACATGAAATATTGAAAGATGTTTATGATACATTTTGGGATGATATTAAGCGCAGAGGTTTGTTGAATATAAAGTTGTATTTAAATGAAGGTATATCAGATAAAAAAACAATGATATTAACTGATGCCTTTAGATTGCGACAAGTGTTGATAAACCTGGTAGGAAATGGAATCAAGTTTACTGATAGAGGATTTGTAGAGTTTGGTTATGAACTAAATAATGAAGATGTTCTTCATTTTTACGTAAAAGATACAGGAATTGGGCTTCCTAAAGGGAAAGAGGATCAGGTTTTTGAACGTTTCTCGAAGTTCTCCAATGAAAAACAAAAAATGCTTTATGGAGGAACCGGAATTGGATTATCAATAGCAAAAGATGTTGTTAATTTAATGGGAGGTAAGATTTGGGTAGAATCAGAAGAAAAAGTAGGAAGTACATTCTTTTTTACGATTCCTTATCACAGAGTTTCAAATGTATTTAGTAAACCGGAAATTGATATTCCTGTTAATAAATATAATTGGGAAGGAAAAACATTTTTAGTTGCAGAGGATGAGGAAGATAACTTTAGATATCTGGAAGTTGCTTTATCTATATCTAATGCAAGTTTGATATGGGCGCGAAATGGTGCAGAGGCTGTTGATATTTTTAATAGGATTGAAAATATTGACTTGGTTTTAATGGACATTAAGATGCCAGAAATGGATGGATACACTGCGACTAAAGAAATTAAAATCAAGAATAAAAATGTACCGGTTATTGCTCAGACTGCGTATGCAATGAGTGAGGAAAAGGAAAAGTCTAAACAGGCTGGTTGTGATGATTATATTGCAAAGCCAATTAATTATGGAGACTTATTAAAAGTTATACATAGGCATGTCCCTGGTGCAGATGTATTATCATAAAAAAAGAGGTTACATTTCTGTATACCTCTTAAAGTAACTTTTGTATTTACTATCTTGTATTAAATAGTTAAGATATCTTGTTCTTTTTTAGCTATATGATCATCAACAATTTTTGAATATTTATCAGTAAGCTTCTGTACTTCTGCTTGAGCATCTTTTTCTGCATCCTCAGCCAAGCCATCTTTTTTCAATTTCTTTAATTCCTCGTTGCTGTCTCTTCTTACATTTCTGATACTAATTCTTGCATCTTCGGCTTCTTTCTTAGCTTGTTTTACAAGATCTTTACGTCTTTCTTCTGTTAAAGGAGGTACGCTAATTCTTACAATTTCACCATTATTTTCAGGATTAAAACCTAAATTTGCCATCATGATCGCCTTTTCTATTGGCTGAATCATAGCTTTTTCCCAAGGTTGAATAGCAATTGTTCTTGGGTCAGGAGTATTAACGTTTGCAACTTGTTGTAATGGTGTCATGGATCCATAATAATCAACCATTACACCTTCAAGCATACCTGGATTTGCTTTTCCTGCTCTAATTTTAATAAGTTCATGCTCAAGGTGAGTAATGGCTTTATCCATTTTTTCCTGAGCCATTTCAAGTATTATTTCTATTTCCTCTGTCATAACAATCTAATTTCAATGCGGTTTAACTTATGTTAGGTAAGATTTTTCACATGCAAAAGTATAAAACTTTAATTTAAATAAAAAGCAGTGTAATGTTATGAAATAACCATGAATATTAAGTTTCTAATTCTAAGTATAACTAAAGGTATAAAATTCATTGGAGAGTCAGGGACGTAATTTCTGTAAAAATCAATTAAAGCAAAGCGGTATTTATTGTATCAAAATAATAACAATAACCTATTAGATATTACAAGGTGTGTTTTAATATATAATTAAAGTAGATTGAGGTAAATATAAAGTTTCGATTTTGTATGTTTGGAGCCGTTTATTTTGTAGCTAAATAAATAGTTATTAAATGTTAAAACATGCTCTAAAACAATCAACTTTACTTTTAAAATTAAAATATATGTATTGCAATTTGGAAAAAATAAAAAATGTCGATTCGCTAACATGCACCATGTGAGAGTGATACGTAGTGATTCTTAGACGGATTTTAAATAAAGATTTTTTTCTTTATTTCCATTGGAATACACAGTTAACACACTACCTTTGCAATTCAAATTTTTGAAAATATATAATTAGAGATTTAATATTTAACTTTATGAGTAATCTATTTTGTTCCTCGATTGGAAGAAAGTTCTTGATGAGTTTGTCAGGACTTTTCTTGATTATCTTTTTGATAGTCCATCTTTCAATTAACTTAATGTTATTGGTTCCAGATGGTGGAGAAATTTTTAACGTAGCAGCTAATTTTATGGCGCTGCCGGTTATTAAATTTGGTCTTCAGCCAGTTCTTGCTTTGGGCTTTATTGTTCACATTGCTTATGCTGCAATTTTAACAGCAGAAAACAATAAAGCTCGTGGTAAAAACAAGTATGCATCTGGTAATAGTACTAAAGAAGTAATGTGGGCTTCTAAGAACATGGCTGTTTTAGGTATTGTTGTTCTTGCATTTTTAGTTGTTCACGTTATGGATTATTTTGTTCCATTGCAAATTACACATGGAGCTAAAGAAGTAACTATAGGTGGTGTTACTATGCACGATACTTATAGTTTAGTAAAAGAAACGCTACAGAATCCTGTAAAAGTAATTCTTTACATTATTGGTTCTTTAGGTTTAGCGCTTCACCTTACTCATGGATTTTGGTCTGCATTCCAAACGTTAGGTGCTAGTAATAGTATTTGGCGTAAGCGTTGGACTGTAATCGGAACTATTTTCGCTTGGGTTGTAAGCCTTGGTTTTTGTGTGATCGCGATTACAATGTTTTTATCTTAATCCTTAAATTTTTTAAGAAATGAAGTTAGATTCTAAGATTCCAGAAGGGCCATTGGCCGAAAAATGGACCAATTATAAAAATCACCAAAAATTGGTGAACCCAGCTAATAAGCGTAACCTTGATATTATTGTTGTAGGAACAGGTTTGGCAGGTGCATCTGCTGCTGCTTCTTTTGGTGAAATGGGTTTTAAAGTAAAAAACTTTACTATTCAGGATTCTCCTCGTCGTGCTCACTCTATTGCTGCACAAGGGGGTATCAATGCTGCTAAAAATTATCCAAACGATGGTGATTCAATCTATCGTTTATTTTATGATACAGTAAAAGGTGGTGACTACCGTGCTCGTGAAGCTAACGTTTATCGTTTAGCATCTGTAAGTAACGACATCATCGACCAATGTGTTGCTCAAGGTGTGCCATTTGCACGTGAGTATGGTGGTTTATTAGACAATCGTTCATTTGGTGGTGCTCAGGTAAGTCGTACTTTTTATGCTAAAGGACAAACTGGTCAGCAGTTATTAATTGGTGCTTACCAGGCTTTAATGCGTCAGGTAAATGCAGGTACTGTTGAAATGCACACTCGTACAGAGATTGTTGACATTGTAATGGTTGACGGAAAAGCTCGTGGTGTTATTGCACGTGACTTAGTTACAGGAGAGTTCTCTCGTCACTTTGGTCACGCTGTTGTATTAGCTACTGGTGGATACGGAAATACATTCTTCCTTTCAACTAATGCAATGGGATCAAATGGTTCTGCAGCTATTAAAGCTTTTGAAAAAGGGGCTGTATTTGCAAACCCATGTTTTGCACAGATTCACCCAACTTGTATTCCTGTACACGGTGAATTCCAATCAAAATTAACTTTGATGTCTGAGTCGTTACGTAACGATGGTCGTATCTGGGTTCCTAAAAAGAAAGAAGATGCAGAAGCTATCCGTGCAGGTAAACTAAAAGGATCAGATATTAAAGAAGAAGATAGAGACTACTACTTGGAAAGAAGATATCCTGCTTTCGGTAACCTTGTTCCTCGTGACGTTGCTTCTCGTGCAGCTAAAGAAAGATGTGATGCTGGTTTTGGTGTTGGAAATACAGGATTAGCTGTTTTTCTTGATTTTAAAACTGCTATTGAGCGTTTAGGTGAAGATACAATCCGTGCTCGTTATGGAAACTTATTCCAAATGTACGAGAAGATTGTTGATGACAATCCTTATGAAACACCAATGATGATCTATCCTGCTATTCACTATACAATGGGTGGTATCTGGGTTGATTATGAATTACAAACAACTGTTCCTGGATTATTTGCAGCTGGAGAGGCTAACTTCTCTGATCACGGTGCTAACCGTTTAGGTGCATCTGCATTAATGCAAGGTTTAGCTGATGGTTATTTCGTACTTCCTTATACAATTCAAAATTATCTTGCTGATGATATTCGTACACCTCGTATGACAGGTGAAGAAAAAGAATTTGTTGAGGCTGAAACAGCAGCTAAAGATAAGTTTGCAAAATTATTAGCTATTAAAGGAAATCGTTCAGTTGACAGTATCCATAAAGAACTAGGATTAGTAATGTGGGATTTTGTAGGTATGGCTCGTAACAAGAAAGGTCTTGAAGAAGCTATCGAAAAAATCGCTGCAATCAAGAAAGAATTCTGGTCAAATGTTAAGATTCCTGGATCTGGAGAAGGTATGAATGTTGAGCTTGAAAAAGCTTCTCGTTTAGCTGACTTTATTACAATTGGAGACTTAATGGCTCGTGACGCTTTACACCGCGAAGAGTCTTGTGGTGGTCACTTCCGCGAAGAGTATCAAACAGAAGAAGGTGAAGCACAACGTCAGGATGATAAATTTACTTACGCTGGATGTTGGGAATATCAAGGTGAAGATAAAGCACCTATCATGCATAAAGAAGACCTTAAATTTGATGTGGTTAAAGTTGCTCAACGTAACTATAAATAATCTTGTAGGTCATTAAGTTCATAAGTTAAACAGAGAAAAATGGAAAAGAATATAAATTTGACTCTTAAAGTTTGGCGTCAGAACGGGCCACAAGATAAGGGTCGTTTTGAAACATACAAACTAGATAATGTTTCTACAGAAAGTTCATTCCTTGAAATGATGGACCTTCTTAATGAACAATTAATTGGAGAAGGAAAAGAACCAGTTGCATTTGATCACGATTGTCGTGAGGGTATTTGTGGTATGTGTTCTTTATATATTAATGGTCGTCCACACGGACCTGACGATGATGTAACAACTTGTCAGTTACACATGCGTAAGTTTAAAGATGGAGAGACTATTACAATTGAACCTTGGAGATCAGCTGGTTTCCCTGTAATTAAAGATTTAATTGTAAACCGAAATGCTTTTGATCAAATTATTGCAGCAGGAGGTTATACTTCAGTAAGTACTGGTGGTGTACCTGATGCTAATGCTATTCCAATTCCAAAACCAGATGCTGATGAAGCTATGGATGCTGCTTCTTGTATTGGTTGTGGAGCATGTGTTGCAACGTGTAAGAATGGTTCTGCAATGTTATTTGTTTCTGCAAAAGTAAGTCACTTAGCTCTTTTACCACAAGGTAAAGTTGAAGCGGCTCGCAGAGCAAAAGCAATGGTAGGTAAAATGGATGAGCTAGGTTTTGGTAACTGTACTAATACTGGTGCTTGTGAAGTAGAATGTCCTAAAGGAGTTTCTATTTCAAACATCGCTCGTTTAAATAGAGAATTCTTAAAAGCTAAGTTAGCAGACTAAGCAATAGAATTTTCAATAAAATATTGAAAGAGGTTGTCATTTGGCAACCTCTTTTTTTGTTTATATTGTCTAGTCCTAAAATAGCGTTACAAAACAAAAGGTAATGTTATGGAAGATAAGATTTAAAGCTCGTTTTTACCGGGTAGCTGTTGTTGCTGATAGTGAGAGTATTTGTTCAATTTGGGAAAAGGATGGATTAATAAAAGTAAAAATGTAAATAATACTTCGACACAAATTGATTAGTGTCGTCTGCTATGGGAGCAATCCTGATTAAGTCTTTTTTTGATTTTGTTTAATGGGATAAAAAAGGATTATTTTCTTAAATGTGTTTTTGTATCAGATTATCAGTGTGTTATAAGGTTGGTGTTTTGGGTGTTTTGAAAATTTTGTTTAATATTTTGTAAAATTGCTATTGGTTGGTTTGTAGTTAGTTATAATTTTTTTTAATTTCGGTGCGAATGCTTCACCTCAAAAAGATTATTGATGCCCTACAGACGACTTCCAAATACAGATCAAGCTCGATTGCGTGCATTAAAAGCGGCCTTAGAACAAGGTAGGAATAAATATCCATATGATTTAGCTTATCCACAACAGTTATATCATGATATTCAGTCGATTCTACCACAATTTGAACAAGCTGTTTCGCAATATACTTTTAGTAAAGAAAGACAAGCAAAGTATGGTAGGTTATTAGCTGATCAATTTAAGGATGCCCGTTTATATGTTTCTCATTTTGTTCAAGTTTTAAATTTCTGTATCATAAGAAAAGAATTAAAACCTGAGGTGAGAGAAGAGTTTGGTCTAAGTATTGAAGATAAGGCTGTGCCTGAACTTGGGACTGAGCAACAGTTGATTCAATGGGGAAAGAAAATCATTACAGGTGAAGAGTCAAGAATGATGAAAGGGGGATCTAGGATTTATAATCCTTCGATAGCTATGGTGAAAGTTAAGTATGAGAAGTTTATTGAATACTACAATAACCATAAAAACCTTCAGAATACAACTCAAAAGATGCACGATAAAGTTACAAGTATGAGAGATGTAGTCGATAATCTTATACTTAAAGTCTGGAATGGAATTGAAGAAACTTATAACGACCTTCCTGGAAAAGATAAAAGAGAAGCATGCTCTGATTATGGTGTGGTTTATATGTACCGAAAGGATGAAAAACCAGCTTAGAGTGAATTAAGCTTCATGTTTCTTTTTAAAGAAAAGAATAATACTAATAACTCCAATAATACTAAGCGTAACCCAAATTAGATTTGGATAACTATCAGAAACTGTCAGTGGGTTTTTATCGGATAATTCGTTCTTCGACATTGTAATGTTATACAAAAGAAACGCAGAAAAGTTATTGGTGAAGTGAGCAGCTATTGGTAACCAAAGGCTTTTTCCATAAAAAACTAAATATCCAAAAATTACACCTAATATAAATCGCGGGAAAAATCCAAAGAATTGCATATGCATAGAGCTAAAAAGGAAGGCTGTAATTAATATTGAAATATGATGATTTTTTATTATAGCAGTAACTAATTTTTGTAGAGCACCTCTAAATAATAACTCTTCCCCTATTGCTGGAATAACTGCAATGATTATTACGTTAAGTAAAATAATAGCCCAATTGGATGTTACTAAGAAAATTTCTGTCAATTTCATAGCCTCTTTTTCTTTTGTTGTAATCCAATCTTCAATGTGAGATAAATACTCAGGGAAGTGTATATTACTATTTAAGTATCCAAGATAACTAACAAGGGGTTGAGCGATAATCACGATTAAGACAGCTAAAAAAACATTTCTTTTTGCTGGATTAATTATTCTTAACCATTTAAAAGGATCGTTTTGAGTAATAACAGCAAAAAATATAGGAGGTAATATAAATAAGGCAATGCTTTGTGTAATCTGGAAATATCTGGCAAAACCTGGGTTTGCAGAAATTTGTTCAGCAGTATTTATTAAATCAATATTCCATATTAATGTACCAAGGTACATAGCTGAAATACTAATTAATAACCAACTGCACATAGTTATTATTAATAGTATTATAAGTTGATTAAAACTCGATGAATTATTTAAGCGAAACATACACTAATTATTTTTGACTAATATATAATACAAATAATAATTTATAGGGTAGAAAAATAAAAAACCTCAATTATCTAATGATAATTGAGGTTTTATTAGAAATATAATTATGTTCTAAGCTAGTTTCTGAGATATTAATTTTTCACTTAATTGATCTTTAATATTTTTACCAAATCGATAAGATCTAATTTCTTTTTCCTTGTAAACTCTTTGGGATTTATCATCAATAATTTTAGGATAGTTTAAAAAGGTTTCATAAAATTTAACCTGCTCAAAGTAATTGAGTTTAATCTTTGTTGGTGAGGTTAAATAAATTTTCAGCCAGAAATTAATAGGTTTATTTATGTCTAATACTTGTAAACCTTTTATTTTATAAAAGTAATCAAGAACTAAATCATCGTTTAATCTTTTACTGGTAACTTGATGGATTGTCTCAAGAACAGAACTCTTTGTGTAATTCGGATTATCAAAAAGAATTTTTTCTATTTTAGGTATAGCTCTTTTCTCTGCAATCAATCTAATAAGTGGCTTATATAAATACATTAAAGCCAGAATACATATAAATGTTAAAGCAATAATTATATAGGTCATCTCTCCCAATTTTGTGTTTTCAACGTCTCCAATATTCTTACTGTGTTTGTGTGTCAATTGTTATAGCTTTTTACCAAGATAGGGTTAAAAGGTTTTAAAATATTGACGAACACTCCTTATAACGGAATGAAATGTAAAAATGTTACAATGAAAAGAATTTGTAGTTTAAATTCAACGCAAGAAAAATAAATAAATACGTTCAAAAAGTCTATGAAATATAGGCTAGCTTTGGTTTATATTTCTCATTAAATTATTAATATAATTAAGACAAATTTTTTCTTGAGCTATAATGTGAAATTCATCTTTTTTATGATACTCGGCAAGATATTCCTGTTCAGTTTGCCCGGGAGTAGGGATTAGTAATCCTTTTCGTTTTATACTGTCCAGATCCATTAGTGTGGAATATCCGGATCTACAAATGATTAGTTTGGCATTGGAAAGGTGATATTTTATCTCTATTGAAGGAAGGGATGATACTTTAGTAATGTTTTTATGTTGGAGACATTCATTATTATCAGGTATTCCCCGTATAATTAAAGTTTTGTAATCCGAATTCTGTAAGATGTTAGAAATAATTGTTTCAAAATAACTTCTTGAAGGTTCAGGTCCGGATATTATTGTAACGATATCGTAATTTGTATCAAGAGGTGTTGTTGTTTCTATTGATGAAAATCTGGACAAAGGACCAATAAATTTTGCATTAGATGGTAGTTTGTATTTATGAGCTAATTCTCCGCTCAAGCTAATTTTTTCATTTTTATAATCCGGAATCCAACATTCATTGTATTTCTTGATAATTGACTTTATAAGTTTGTGGATAAGATATTCAAATGCTTTAAATGGTTTGGGTAGTTTAACCATTAATTGATGTGTAATAAATATAGAATGGATAGATTTATTCCATAAACCATATCTATTATCGGAAATGATAACATCAATATTGTGTTTTTTCAAAAGACCTTTTAATGCAAAGTGTTCATAGGTTATCTGATAAGTTATTTGTGGTATTATTTTAAGGAGGTTTAAAATTGTTCCTTTTGGTGAGAACTTAATTGATAAGTCTTTTAATGTTTCATTTTCGCATTGGGGGAATTCATTAATTAAATAATCAAGAGCGTAGCCATCGCCACATAAAATAACTTTATGTTTATCTAATAAAAGTTGGTTAATAATGGGGACTATTCTGGATGCATGTCCTAATCCCCAGTTTAATGGGCAAACTAAATATGTTTTAGAATCCGACATTTTCATTAACCGGATACTTGTGTTTTAATTCCTATGTTTTCAACCATCTGAGCAATCTCATGTAATTTATCTATTGGTACCTTTTCCAGGCCTTCTACAGGAGTATCTCTTGCAATAGTATAAATCATTACCTGTTTCGGGTTAATTATTTTTAATAGTTTAAGCCAGCTGTTTATATCTTCCTCTGTTGTGTTATCTACAATATTTCCCTCATAGGTTCCTTTAACAAACATGGTTTGTATAATTAAATTTCCTTTAAATTTTAGTAGATCTTTTACCGTTTGTTCTATTGAAAAATTAGAAACGGGTTGATCAAGAATGTTAATGCTTCTTTCAATACCGGAATCCAACTTTAAAATATTATCATCAATCTTGTTTAAAGCCCTAAAAACTGAAGGTTTATCAATTAGAGTTGCATTTGAAAGTACTGCGATTCTTGCTTCTGGAAAATACTTGTTTCTTAGGGCAATGGTTCCATCTATAATTTCCTCAAAATCTTTGTGAATCGTAGGTTCTCCATTTCCTGCAAATGTAATTACGTTTGGAGCGGTTCCTTTTGACTTCATATCTTCCAGAACATCTCCTAATTTCATTAAGACCTCTTCTTTTGTGGGTATTTCTGTTTTTATGCCTGATGTTTCATTGTTGAAACCACATTCACAATAGATGCAATCAAAAGTGCAGATCTTTTTGTTTATAGGTAATAGATTAATGCCTAAAGAGATTCCCAGTCTTCTGCTTTTTACTGGCCCAAAAATGATATCTTGAAATAGGAATGTACCCATTGGAGTATAATATTCTATGTTATTTATGCTTTTAAAACCAACAAAAGTAGTTCAAAATTATGAAAGGCAATTGTATTTAGAAATTATTATCTTTGACAGATTATAAATAAATAGAGGATTTTAATGTTATTTAAACAAGTTATTGGTCAGCAGGATATTAAAGAGAGGCTTATTAGAATGGTTGTTGAAAACAGAGTAAGCCATTCAATGCTTTTTACTGGACCAGAAGGTAATGGGAAACTAGCGATGGCAATTGCATTTGCTCAATATCTTAATTGTTTAAATCCTACTAATGGAGATTCTTGTGGAGAGTGCTCGTCTTGTAAAAAGTATAATAAATTAGTTCATCCTGATTTACATTTTGTTTTCCCTGTAATAAAAACTACATCTGAAAAAAATCCAGTTAGTGATACTTATATTTCAGAGTGGAGGCAGTTGGTAAATGATAATCCATATTTTAGTTTAACTACATGGTTGAATCAAATTCGTAAAGAAGGCGAAAATAAGCAGGGTGCAATTTTTACAGCAGAAAGTTCGGAGATAATCAGGAAATTAAGCTTGAAAACTTTTGAAGGTAAGTTCAAAGTAATGATCATTTGGATGCCTGAAAAGATGAATGAAGCAACAGCAAATAAATTGCTTAAAATTCTTGAGGAACCCACACCAAATACAGTGTTTATTTTGGTTTCAAACCAACCAGACGAAATGATTTCAACTATTTTATCCAGAACTCAGCAACTCAAAATCCCTGCTTTTTCAGATAAAGAGATTTCAGAATTTTTAATAGCAAAATATGGAATTTCAGAATCAGAAGCGTTAGGTGCTTCAAAGGTGGCAAATGGGAATATGATTGAAGGAATGGAGCAGGTTCAAATGAGCGAAGACAATCAGTTCTTTTTTGATAGCTTCGTTCAAATGATGCGTTATAGTTATACTCGTAAGGTGAAAGAAATGCTTATCTGGGTTGAGGAAATGAGTCGGCAACCAAGGGAAAAGCAGCGTAACTTTTTAAACTATGCAATTAAAATGATAAGGGAGAATTATATCATGAACTTTAATCAACGTGATATTGTTTACCTGACTCCTGAACAATATGAGTGGTCACAAAAATTCTCGCCTTTTATTAATGATAAAAATGCATTGATGATATCTGAGGATTTTGCTTTGGCTGATTCTCATATAGGACAAAATGGAAATAGCAAAGTAATATTGTTTGATTTGGCTTTAAAACTAATTATCTCAATTAAAACAGGAGTTGAGGCATAGTTTTGGAAAGTTTATTTAGCTTGATTATTTTTAAGCAATTTACTTTAAGAATGCAAATAAAATAGAGAGTGTATTTATGTATTGTGTAAAATGTAAATTCAATGGAAATGAATTGAACACTTAAATATATGATCTATAAATAATATATATTCAGGCTGGTAGCCTTTAAAAAAATAAATGATGGAAGAAGTACAATCAAAGTGTAGTACTTGTATTGATAGATGTGGAAAATTAGATGTTTACGACTGGTTGGCAGATGTTCCTGAAAGTTGTAATGTTTCCGATATAGTTGAAGTACAATTCAAAAATACCCGTAAAGGCTATTATAAAAATTCAAATGGCTTACGATTAAAAAAAGGAGATGTTGTTGCTGTTGAGGCTTCTCCTGGTCATGATATAGGAACTGTTTCGTGTACAGGTGAAATTGCTGTAATGCAAATGCGCAAGAACAGACTCAATATAACAGAGTATGATTTTAAAAGAGTCTATCGCCATGCAAAGCCTGTTGATTATGAGAAGTGGGAAGAGGCAAAAGCTTTAGAACATGAAACTATGATTAAAAGTAGGCAGATTTCTGCTGACTTAAACCTGGATATGAAGATTGGTGATGTTGAATACCAGGGAGACAGGACCAAAGCAATATTTTATTATATCGCAGATGAGCGTGTTGATTTTAGACAATTAATCAAGGTTCTTGCTGATAAATTTAAAGTGAGAATTGAGATGCGTCAGATTGGAGCTCGTCAGGAAGCAGGACGTATTGGTGGAATTGGCCCTTGTGGAAGAGAACTATGTTGTTCTACCTGGATAACAAATTTTGTTTCTGTAACCACTAATGCAGCCAGATACCAGGAGATATCTTTAAATCCTCAAAAACTTGCCGGACAATGTGGTAAACTTAAATGTTGTCTTAATTTTGAGTTGGATGCATATATTGATGCTCAAAAAGATTTTCCTAGTACAGAAATACCTCTTGAAACTCAGGATAGCGTTTATTATCACTTTAAAACAGATATATTTAAAGGAATTATGACTTATTCAACAGATAAGATTATTCCTGCAAATCTTGTTGAAGTGCCAGTTAAAAGGGTTAAAGAAATTATACGGATTAATAAACGAGGTAAAAAGGTTCCTGGAATATTAGATGATAGACATGTAGCTATTAGCCAGGCAAAAGAGCTGGATTATCAAAATGTAGTTGGAGAAGATAGTATTTCCCGTTTTGATGAACCGAAGAAAAATACAAATAGAAATAGAAACAAAAGAAGAAGAAAACCTAATAATAGGAATCCTAAAAATAGAAAGTAATATGAAGTTGTTGTTTTTAGGTTTTATACTATTGCTGTTGACCTCATGTGGTCCAAAGGAATGGTATAATTATCAGGTTTCAATTCCGGTCACAGGATGGCATAAGGATACTGTAGCTGTATTTAAAAGTGAAATCACGCAACTGGATAAATCATGTCATTTATTGCTGGATTTAACTCATAAAAATAACTATGAGTATAGTAATATTTGGTTCTTTATAGATGCAGTTTCTCCTTCCGGCCATATTCAACGTGATACCTTGGAGTGTTATTTAGCAAACCATGAAGGAGTATGGTTTGGAGATGAAAAAGGAGACGACCAAATAGAAACAATACAACCATATAAATTAAATATAAAGTTTCCTGAAAAGGGATTGTATAAGTATTATATTATGCATGGAATGAGAGATACCTTATTAACAGGTGTTTCTTCTGTTGGATTGCAAATTGTTGAAGTTGAATAAAGTCAAAATTAATAATCTAAAATGTGTCTTCATGGACACATTATTTACTTAATTGATTTTGACAATAGTTTGAATAGAAGTGGGAAAAAATAAATTGTATAAGTTTGCCAAGTTGGAAACTTATCCTCATGTGTTTCAAGTAAAATTTGATGAGCCTAATCGTGAAGATTTTCACATGAAAGGCCAGTGGAAAAGTAAGTTTTTTAAAAATGATAATCCCCTTGTTTTGGAATTAGGGTGTGGTAAAGGTGAATATACCGTAGGTTTAGGTGAATTATATCCGGATAAAAACTTTATAGGAATGGATATAAAAGGAGCCAGGTTGTATACGGGAGCAACTCAAGCTTTAAATAAAGAACTAACAAATGTCGCTTTTATAAGAGCTAAAATCGAGTTGATTACTTCTTTCTTTGCCGAGGATGAAATTGATGAAATATGGATAACATTTCCAGATCCTCAAATGAAAAAAACAAGAAAAAGACTTACATCGACAAGGTTTCTTGAGTTTTATAAAGAAATTTTAAAACCCAATGGTATAATTCATCTTAAAACGGATAGTAATTTCTTATATACATATACAGATGCTGTTGTTAAAGAAAATCATCTGCCTTGTGAGATAAATACAGATGATTTATATAATAGTGATATCGTAGATGATATTTTAAGAATTAAAACCTTTTATGAAGGTCAGTTTTATGAACAAGGCATTCCAATTAAATATATCAGGTTTTTCGTTCCAAAAGACAAGAAATTAGAGGAACCAGATATTGAAATAGAATTCGATAGTTATAGAAGTTATAATCGTGGTTCTAAAATGCCATCAGATAAAAAATAAAATAAAGGACATATTATATGGAACCTGATTTTTATAGTAAAGTATATCAGGTCGTAAAACAAATTCCTTATGGGAGGGTTACTACATATGGAGCTATTGCCAGTTATTTAGGTGTGTCCAAGGCCAGTAGAATGGTAGGATGGGCATTAAACAAAAGTAGTTTCGATAAGGACTTTATACCTGCTCATAGAGTTGTTAATAGAATTGGCTTACTAAGTGGAAAAAAGGCTTTTCATGGTGAAAAAGTGATGGAAGAGTTACTTAATAGTGAAGGTGTAAAAGTAAAAGAGGATAGAGTGTTAGAGTTTGATAGATTGTTTTGGGATCCTCATGAACTTTTAAAATAGGAAGCGCAATTTCTTATGATATTTTAAATGAGAATATGCTCATTAATTTAAAATGAGTTGTATATTTGCATTTATTTTAAATCAATTTAAATAAATATAAAATTAATATATAGTTAAGCTGATACTATATTTATACATTAAAATTTTGAGTTATGAGCTTTTATCCTCAATTAGTATTAGATGCATTAAAACATGTACGTCATCCTGGGAAAGGACAAGATATTGTTTCTTTAGAAATGGTGGAGGATGATATAAGAATAGACGGTAAAAGAATAAGCTTTAGTTTGCTTTTTGATCGACCTAATGATCCGATGATTCCATCGATTAAAAAAGCATGCGTTCATGCTATTTTAACTTATGTGGGTGAAGATGCTGATATTAAGGGTAATATTTATGTGAAAATTAAGAATAAACCTAAAGTTGAAGTAGAAAAACCTTTGGCAGAGGTTAAAAATGTAATAGCTGTTGCATCAGGAAAAGGAGGGGTTGGTAAATCTACCATTACTTCAAATTTGGCTGTTGCTTTGGCTAAAGCAGGATATAAAGTTGGTTTACTTGATGCTGATATTTTTGGACCATCAGTTCCAAAAATGTTTAAAACAGAAGATGCAAGGCCTGTATTGGATAAAGTAGAAGGAAAGGATAAAATAATGCCAGTTGAAAAGTATGGTGTCAAGATGCTTTCAATTGGATATTTTGTAAATCCAAATGATGCTACAATATGGAGAGGTGCAATGGCAACAAATGCTCTTAAGCAGTTAATTACAGAGGGTAGTTGGGGTGCTTTGGATTATTTGTTAATTGATCTTCCTCCTGGTACAAGTGATATTCACCTAACTATGGTTCAGACTCTTTCTATAACAGGTGCAGTTATTGTAACTACCCCTCAGGATGTAGCTTTAGCTGATGCTATAAAAGGTGTTAGCATGTTTAAGAGTAAAAATATAAACGTTCCAATTTTAGGATTAGTGGAAAATATGGCCTGGTTTACACCTGCAGAATTACCAGAAAATAAATATTATATTTTCGGAAAGGATGGAGGTAAAAAATTGGCTGAAAAACTTCAAGTACCATTATTAGGTCAGGTTCCTATTGTTCAGAGTATTCGTGAAGCAGGTGATAATGGAGAGCCGGCTGCACTTAATGAAGATACTATTACGGGTAATGCCTTTGCTGAATTGGCGCAAAAGGTAGTTGCTTCAGTTGAAGAAAGAAATTTAAATCTTCCTGCAACTCATATTGTCGAAGTTAAAACTAAATAACCATGGATGTATTGAAATTTCAAAAAGTAGAGGAGGCTTTAGAAATAATCAGACCTTATTTAAAAGCTGATGGTGGAGATATTTCGTTAGTGGAAGTAACAGATGATTTTGATGTTAAAGTTAAACTTCTAGGTGCTTGTAATGGATGTCCGATGAGTTATCAGACTATGAAAAATGGAGTAGAACAGGTTTTAAAAAAAGAAATACCTGAACTAAAAAATGTTATTACAGTTGATGAATAAATACTTATTCTTCTTTATAATTATATTAAGGTCATGTTTTTTACATGGCCTTTTTTATTATATAAAATGTTATTTTTAAATAGTATAAATCTAGTATATGGATCTGAAATTTAAGTGGATTGGATTTGATGCCGACGATACATTGTGGGAAAATGAATCGTACTTTAGGGAAGCAGAACAAAAATTCTGTGACATGTTTAAAGATGAGGTTTCTAATGAAGAATTAGTTAAACTGCTATACGATGTTGAAATAGAGAATATTCAACATTACGGTTATGGAATTAAAGGTTTTATTTTATCCATGATCCAAACCTCAATGAAAATTACCGGAGATCAAATTGCTAACGCAAAAGTTGAACAAATGATTAATTTAGGAAAAGATTTACTAAATAAACCTGTTCATATTATTGATGGTGTTGAAGAGGTTTTGCAATCATTAAAGTATTGGGGATATCGTTTGGTTGTAGTTACAAAAGGTGATTTGTTAGATCAGGAAAAGAAACTACAAAAGTCGGGGTTAGCAAAATATTTCCATCATATTGAAATTGTTAGTGATAAAAAAGAGGAGAACTATCAAAAGTTATTATTTCATTTAGATGTATCGCCTAATGAATTTTTAATGGTTGGTAATTCTTTGAAATCTGATATTTTACCAGTTTTAAATATTGGAGGATCAGCAATACATATTCCATTTCATACAACTTGGATTCATGAGCACGTTGACAATGTAGGCGAATTAAAGAACTATATAGAACTAAAAACTATTAAAGAAATTCATGATGTTTTAAATGTATAATGGTAGGTATTTATTTTTTACCAAAATTAGCCTTTGTGGAATGTAAAATGTTGATCAATAGATTATTGTATATGTTAGACTTATGTGTAAAAATAGTCCACTAATCAAAGGATTATATAGTCTTGTCAAAGTAATGTATACATTCACAGATAGTTGCGTAATAGCTAATATGTAAAACATCTTGCGTTAATAGCAAGTTTAATTAAGGGGGTTATTATGAAACAATTTGTTATTATTTTTTTATTAGTTATTGGATCAGGAAATATTATTTCATCACAAAATTTTTCATCATTGCAAGATGTGAAGTTTGAGGATTCAGAGATGTATGAAGAGTATATTGATCAAGTTTTTGATTGTTGCTATTATGTAGTTCAAACTCCATATGATAAAAAGGATGATGAAAGAGTTGCAGCTGTTGATTTTATTACCAGATGGGCAAAGGGAGCACCTTTATATAATATTGAAATAAGTGAAAGAGTAAAACTTTTATTTGAAGAGAGAGAGGATCTTATTTCATTGTACTCAGGTTGCTATTTGAAGTTAGTTTTGGAGTTAGAAGAGACTGATGTTAATATTATTGAAGAAAAAGCTATTGAATCTGTTATAAAATATTGTTCCAATGATCAAAATAAATTAAAAATGACCAAAGGGATGAAAGAATTTGCAGAATTAAAAACTACAGGTGATATTAATACTATTGATGATTATTTTGCATTGAAAGATTAATTTTTTTATCTAAAAAAATCTGAAGAGAAGGTATGTTAATCTTCTCTTTTTTGTTTGGCTTTGTCAATAACTTCAATTAAGTCGCCATCTTTTATTTTTTTTGTAATAATGTTGTATGGCCCACTAATAACAATTGCACTATCAGTCAGACCAGAGATTATTTCAATATATTTTAAATCCTGAATTCCAGTTGTAACAGGTTGTTGTATTGCTTTACTGTTTTCAGAAATAAAAACAACCTCGATTTTTTCCTCTTCGTTTTTATTTTTTATTTCAGAAGTGTCTTTTCTAGAAGTGACAGATAGGATTGGTACTGACAATACATTTTCCTTTGTGTTTGTTTGAATGTCAACCGTTGCTGACATACCGGGTCTAAATGGATGAAAGTGATTTCCATAATTATCAATTAATTCCTGATAAGATTCTGGAAGTATTAAAATTTCTACTTCAAAATTTGTAATCTGATCAGCACTAGTTCCTTCAATGTTTGCTGAGTTGGCAATCTGAGTTACGATGCCCTTAAATTTTTCTTTTAGGTAGGCATCAACCTCAATAATTGCAGTGTCATTTAAACTTACACGTATTATATCATTTTCATTCACATCAACAACCACTTCCATATTATTAAGGTCAGCAATAGTCATCATTTCAGTACCTTCAAACTGAGCTGTGCCAACCACCCTTTCACCCTTTTCAACCTTTAAACTTGATATCGTTCCATTCATTGGCGAGTAAATTGTTGTTTTTGAAAGATTGTCTTTCGCTTCATTTCTTGAGGCTTTAGCATTTTTTAATGATGCTTTTGCAGCATCAACACTAGATTTGGCAACGTTATAATCGGCTAGAGCGAGTTCATATTCTGATTCTGAAATAGTTTGTTGTTCCCATAAAAGCAGTTTACGGTTATAATCAAGTTCTTTTTGTTTGAATTGAGCCGCAGCTTGGGAAAGATTTGCTTCAGAGGAAACAACTAATGCTTCCATTTTTTCAAGATTCCTTTCGTAAATGTCAGGTTGTATTTTGGCTAAAATTTGTCCCTTAGTAACTTGATCTCCTTCTTTTACAGGGAGCTCAAGTATTTCTCCTGAAACATCAGAGCTGACTTTAACTTTTAACTCTGGTGTAATTTTACCGTTTGCAGTAATAGTTTCTGTTATTGTCCTTATTTGAGCAAGTTCAGTATTTACCTTATACTTATATTCATTTCCAATTAATCCAACTTTTTTTCCAATTACGAGAAAAATAATAATTACTAAAAGCGTTACTAAAGGGTATAAGATAGATTTTTTCATTTCATATTGATTTTATTCAATCGGCCATAAATTCTTGCCATATAGTTCAATAATATGCAATATAAAGAAGATAAATGGATTACAGAACAACTGTTTTGTCATATATTAGTTTAGTGTTGAAATATTTTCAACAGATGGTAAGTAGATAGTAAATGTTGAACCTTCACCTTCAGTACTGATTACAGAAATCGCACCATCATTTTTTTCTATGTATTCTTTGCTGATTATTAATCCCAGTCCTGTACCGTTTTCCCCTTGTGTTCCTACGGTTCTAACTGAGTTATCAATATTGAATAATTTTTTTATAGTGTTTTCAGGCATCCCTATCCCATAATCACGAATGCTAATCATGGTTTTGTGGTTTTTAGTAGTTGCAAAGATCTCGACTTTACCACCAGAATAAGAAAACTTAATAGCATTACTTAGTATATTTCTTAATGCCAGGCTAATCATATTCATATCACCGTATACTGTTGTTCTTAGAGGTACGGAATTAATGATTTTTATTTTTTTGTTTAAAAATGCAAGATGAAATAAATTGATTTTTTCATTAATGAGTTTATGCAAATCAAATTTTGTTTTGACCAAATTGATACGATCATTTTGGCTTCGTGACCAATTGAGTAAGTTATCTATTAATGTATTTACATGATGAGATGCAGTGTCGATTAATTCGATGTATTTTTTCTTTTGTTTGTCATCAATACTATCATAGGCATCATTCAGTAAAGATGAAAATCCCATTATAGATTGAAATGGACTTTTTAGATCATGGGCTATTATGTCAAAGAATTTATCCTTTGAGGCATTTGCTTTTATGTATTTTTCATTTGCTATTTGAAGTTTTAATTTTTGTTTGTGTATTCGGGCTTTACTTTCAATTAGGTCATTGTTAACCTTCGTTAGTTTTTGAGCGTTTTCTTTAATGCTGTGATTTTGTTTTTTTATTTTTTTATTTTGAGATTTTAGAGTGTTGTTAAGTAGTTTTAGTCTGTAGTAATTGATAAAAACAATTACAGATATTATACTTATGAATAACAAAAAAGTTATAAGAAGTAACTTAGTAAGGTGTTCACTTTTTATAATTGCATTTTGTAGCTGTATCTGTTGATCTTTTGTTTTTGAGTTGAATTGCACATAAAGCTCACTTATTTGTTGTGATATAGTAGAATGAAAGAGTTCGTTGTTAATTTGAGTATGTTTAGTAAGGTATTCAAATGCCCGAACGGTATCTTTTTGTTGTAAATATAAATCACTTATGGCTTTGTAAGTATCTGCAGTAAGGTTGGTGTAAGTGTTCGAATTTGAAATTTCTAATGATTTGGAAAAATAGTAAAGCGCAGAATCAAGATTGCTAACTTTTGAGTAATAAAGGCCTATATTAATATTCAAGTTGGATTTTTGATATGAAAGATCTTCTTTAACAAGATCTGCAATTAACAAAGCCTTTCTGAAATAGTTTCCTGCTAATACAAGGTTGTCTAATTTTAAATCAATTAAACCTAGTTTTGAAAGAATATCGACCTGTAATATAGTGTCCTGTATCGTTTGATTTATTTCATAGGCATTAGAAAAATGATTTCTTGCTTTTTGAAAATTATGTATGTTTTTGTAAAACATACCATAGTTGATTTCCAATATTATTTGTTCATATGGATTATAATATTGGTTTAATAGATGTTCTACTTTTTTTGAATATAAATAACTTTCCTTATGTCTTAATGCATGGTTCAAAGAATAGGCAATTTGATTATATATAGGAATCAATTTAGAAGAGTCTTTTTCATGATCCATTATTATAACAGCCTTGTTTAAGTATCTGAGAGCTTTAGAATAGTTACCTCTTTGATTGTAAGATTTTCCAATTGATAAATAAAGAGATGATTTTATTGAATTATTTGTTTGGCTTTTTGATGTTTGATTTACTGTGTTTTTAAATGTAGAATCTGAAATGAGGATGGAATCTTCTTGTTTTTGTGAATATGTATTATCGTATACATATACACATACCAATAACAGGAAAAGTTTTCTTGTAGAAAAGTTTAGGGACATTATTATATTCATTGGTTAGTTTAAAACTGTAAAGTTATGTTTAGTTATTTGTTTTGGTTTTACGATATGTTCTATCGTTTGACTCAGAAAGACGAAAATAAGAAAATATTTTAAAGTAATCAAAATCAATTTCTTAATAAATAAAGTCTGTGTGTTTAAACCCGTTGTAAACTCAGGATTTTGTAAAATATTAATATTATTTTGTAAAGAATTAAATTGTTAATTATTTTAATTCTTTAATATGACACTAACAATCTAATCTCTTAAGAAAGCATGCGTTTATTTAAGTATATTATTCTTTTTTCTACTTTGTTTATTACGTATTCATTAAATGGCCAAATAAAGAAAATTGGAATTCCAGAGATTGAATATTTCAATAGAAGATCTTATCATGGAGCAACTCAAAATTGGGGAATAACTCAAGGTACTAGTGGATTTATGTACTTTGGAAACAATCATGGGGTTTTAGAATTCGATGGTGAAAAGTGGCAATTATACCACGACCTAGGAGATTTTAATGTAAGAAGTACACATGCCGTTGGAAATAAAATTTATGCTGGAGCATTTAATGAACTAGGGTATTTTTATTCGGATTCGTTAAGTGAGCTTAAATATAAGTCGCTGGTACAAGGGCCATATATTAGAGATCTTGAAGATTTTTGGCATATCTATGACTGGAATGATTATGTTATTTTTCATTCTCAAAAAGGTTTATGTTTTTTTAAAGGCGATCAGTTAAAACATATTATTTATCCTGAATCTCGTTTTGTTTCTGCATTTGTTGTTAATGGATTATTCTTAGTGCAGGATGAGAAAGCTGGATTAATGGAGGTTAGAGGTAATGATGTTTTTCCTGTTACAGGGGGTAAATTATTTGCAGGTAAAGAGATAAATTCAATAATGGCACTTTCAAATTCAGAGATGATTATTGGAACAATGAGTAGTGGTCTCTACACATGGGATATGCAAAAAATTGAAGAATGGAAGGTGCCTGCTAATGATCTTTTAAAGAAGATAAATATTTTCTGTGGATGCAAGTATTCAGATAAATTATTTGTTTATGGAACTATACAAGGTGGACTGGTAATAATAGATTCAAATGGAGAAATTTATTTACAAATAGATAAAGATAAGGGACTCAGGAATAATACTGTGCTAAGTGCTTTTGTTGATCGCGAGGGAAATATCTGGGGGGGATTGGATAATGGTATTGTAAAAGTAAATTTTAATTCAACAATTTCTTTTTTACAAGGATATTATAATCTGGGTACAGGTTATGTAATGGATAAATTTAATAATGAATATTATTTTGGCACAAACCAGGCTGTTTTTAAGATAAGTGATGAAAAGTTTAAAGACCCTTTAAAAAATAGAAATGACTTTATTAAAGTTGAGAATACTGGAGGCCAGGTATGGAATTTATACCATGATGATAAGACCTTATTATGCGGACATAATCTTGGAGTTTTTCAAATAAGAGGTACAACAGCAAATATTATAACACCACCATATGTAAATGGGGTATGGAATTTTAAACATTTAGATGGTAATGATAATTTATTGTTGTCAGGAACTTATACAGGATTAATAATTCTTGAAAAGAAAGCTGGAAAGTGGACATTTAGAAATAGTATTAAAGGTTTTAATGAATCTGCCAGATTTATAGAGTGGGATGATAGAGGGTATCTGTGGGTGTCACATGGTTATAGAGGAATATTTCGAATTAAAATGGATGAAGATTATACAGAGGCAACCGAGATTTTAACGTTTAAAAGAAATGATTTCCCAAATAATAAAAGTCCATTAACCCTAACAAAGATTAATGGAGAGTGCTTATTCACAAGTCATGATGGTATTTATAAATTTGATTATTCAAATAATACTTTTACAAGGCAAACAGAATTTGAAAAAATGTTTTCAGATCATATTTATCCAAATGATATTAAACAAGATGAATATCGGAATTTATGGTGTTTTTATGGAGATAGAGTAGGTGTGTTAAGATTTTTGGAAGACGGTTCATATAAAGATATAAGATACCCATTTCTACCATTAGATAGAAAGTTAGTAAGTGCTTTTGAATTTGTATATGTTGAGGATGAAAATAATGTGATTTTTGGAGTGGAGGATGGTTTTGCACATTATGCAGCAGAAGATTTCAAAAACTATAAAATACCTTTTAAAGTACATTTACGTTCATTTAAAGGAAATTCTGATTCTACAATTTACCAGTTAAATTACAGTGGTGATTCAATTCAACAAAATGTTATTCCGTCATTTAAATTTAGAAAAAATACATTTGATATTGATTTTGTAGCTTCTTTTTATGAGCAAAGAAATGTATTGTATTCTACATGGTTGAAAAATTATGATGCAGGTTTTGGAAATTGGACACTGGACAATCATCGTAGTTATTCGAATTTAAGAGAAGGGGAATATGAAATTAAAATAAAAGCAAAAAATCAGTATGGAGTTCAGGCTCCTCCAATATCTTTTAAATTTATTGTATTGCCTCCATGGTATAGAAGCATACCTGCAAAGATTGTTTTTGTGATCTTGTTCTTAATAATAGTAGCATTAATCTATTATTTTGTTAGTAAAAGAATTGAGCTAAGTAGACAGAAAGAGAAGAGCAAGCAACAAGAACGTTTTAGAATAAAGGAAGAACAATTAAAAAATGCAGCACTTGTATCTGAAAAGGAAATGATTCGCATAAGAAATGAGAAGTTGCGTAACGACATGGTATATAAGGAGAAAGAATTAGCCAATTCTACAGTTCATATCATTCAAAAAAACGATCTGCTATCTGATATAAAGGAGCAGTTAAAAAAAATTGTTAAGATTCAGGAGAAGACGGAATTGGAGAAAAAGGTTCGGTTATTAATTAAAAAAATAGATCGAGATATTGATACTGAAAATAACTGGGAAGTATTTGAAACTCATTTTGAACAAGTACATGAAGCCTTTTTCCAAAGCTTAAAAGAGAAACATCCAGATTTAACAAGTAGAGAACAGAAGTTATGCGCATACATAAAAATGGGTATGGCTAGTAAAGATATTGCATCCTTAATGAATATTACTACACGTGCAGTTGAAAATAATCGGTCGAAATTACGTCATAAACTAGGTCTTACCCAAGGTGATAATCTATTGGAATACATAGAAAATGTATAACATGAAAAAAAAATTACCATGACAGAAGGCCAAGATTTATGATATGTAGTATAAAAACATATATATATAATTATTGTGTAGTATTGATTTTACCTTTTAATCCTACTAATTATTCTACTCTCTAAAAGGATTCCAAAAATTATTCTTGTTTTAAAGCATTCTACGTTCAAAAGTTCTTGATACTATACTTAAGTGTATTAAGAACTTTTCCTTCACTACAATCATATAGATTGTTAATCCTGATGGTAAAGAGTAATTTCTTTTCTATTTTAAGTTTCTTCTAATGTATGATGCTATGTATATATGATAAAAAATACAAACGTCAACAAAAGTTAAATAAGTTGTAAAATATTTATTTTTGCAAAAGTGAGTAAGGGAAGTGTTGTTTGTGTGGCTTTTTGTATATGTTAAACATCAGAAAGATAAATATATATAATTTTTCAAGTGAGGTTTTTGTGAGGTTTTAAATAATGTTTAGTGAGGTTTTTGTGATGTTGTAAATTATAATATATTAACAAATGAATGCATTTTTGTGACAATGAAAGTTAATTCTAAATCCAAAAAGCAATTGGACTGACAAACTTTTAATGATTCAAATTGTGCACAGTGATAAATTAAAAAGTTTGATAGTTCTTCCGCTAGCTGGAAAGTTAAGTGGAAAATGAAAATTAAATTCTAAAACACATGAATCGAACATGAATTTTAACATCCTAAAATAAATTTAAGAGAATGATTGAAGTTCATCGAGAGATCCATGTGGCAAAAGAACAAAAATCTAAAACACATGAAACATTTGTTAGGAACAATGATCCTGTTTTTGTGTAGCGCATTTATATGGGCTCAGGAGGTTACAATTACAGGTAAAGTTACATCCGCAGAAGACGGAGCTCCCATTCCGGGAGCAAGTGTATTAGTAGAAGGTACTACCAATGGTACTATAACATCAATAGATGGTGATTACTCCTTAAATGCAAACAAGGGAGAAGTATTGGTTTTTTCTTTTATTGGTATGGAAACTCAAAAAGTTACTATTGGGGCAGAGACTAATATTAATATTGTATTGACATCACAGGTTTCAGATCTTGAAGAGGTAGTTGTTGTAGGGTACGGTACCCAGAAAAAAAGGGATCTTACAGGTGCTGTTTCTATGGTTGGTGCAAATACCATTGATGAATTAAAGCCTGTTAAGGCCGAACAAGCTTTACAAGGGACCGTATCAGGCGTAAATGTAACTTCTGGTTCAGGAGCTCCCGGTTCTGGATTGGATATAAGAATCAGGGGGATCTCTACAAATGGAGATGCGGCGCCTGTTGTTATTATTGACGGTTATCAAGGAGACTTGTCTCTTATTAACCCATCAGATATAGAGAGTATTAGTGTGCTTAAAGATGCCCAGGCAGCTATTTATGGTACAATTGGAGCAAATGGAATTGTTTTGGTAACAACAAAGTCCGGTAAAAAGAATACGGCAACAAAAGTAAGTATCAACAGCTCGGTAGGTATTCAGGAAAATTCGCGCAAGCTTCCTGTATTAAATGCTACAGAATATGCCGTATTGTTAAATGAAGCGTATGCAGCCAATGCAGAAGAGTTACCATACACAAACTTCACAGGACTGGGAACAGGTACAAATTGGCAAAATGAATTATTTGAAATTTCACCAATTTATAGTACCGATATTAATTTATCCGGAGGTTCGGATAAAATGACTTATTCTATGAGTGCTTCCGGATTGGATCAAAAGGGTATTATTGGTGATGATAAGTCTGGTTATAAAAGAAATACAGCCAGGTTAAACCTAACTGCTGATTTATCAGATAAATTAAAAATGAGAAGTTCATTGTTTTATACTTCAGCTACAAGAAAAACAATAAACGAAAACGGATTAGGTTCTGTATTATTTAATGCTTTAAATATGCCATCAACTATGCCCGTTTATGATGAGGACGGAGCATATTATTTAGCACCAACAAGCCTGGGGAATGAAATCATTAATCCACTAGCACAAATAGAAAACACGTATAATGATTACGATTTGGCTAAGTGGAACGGTAGCTTTTCTTTGGATTATGCATATAATCAGCATTTAAGAGCTACAGCAAGAATAGGTTTTAATTCAACAAACGATAAATCAAAAGATTTTTCAAAAGAAATTGATTATGGAGGTAAGGTATTTGATGTCACCAGAAGTTCTGTTTACCAGGAACGTAATAATTATAATGATTATACTTTTGATGCCTTTATTACCTATGATAATATTTTTGCCGAGCATCATCATTTAACAGGTACGCTTGGTACAACTATCTTTAAAGAATGGGGTGATCATCTTGATGCAACAGGATATGATATTCCCAATAATTCATGGGAATTTGCAGATATCAGCTTAGCGGATGGTATCAGTGATTCAAAATCTACAGGATCCTGGACTTACGATCAGAGAAGGCTTTCTTACTTTACACGATTACAATACGACTTTAAAGGCAAATATTTATTATCAGCAATGTTACGCAGAGATGCATCTACTAAGTTCGGTCCAGGAAATAGTGTTGGGTATTTTCCTTCTGCCACAGCAGGATGGGTAATTTCTGATGAAAGTTTTATGGCTGGGTTAGATAATGTAGATTTTATTAAGCTAAGGTTAAGTTATGGTATATTAGGGTCAGATAAGATTGATAATTATAGCTATATATCATCACTTGCCGGAGAAGCTACTTATGTTCTTGATGGGAGTATTGCCTCTGGACGTGCTGTTGGCAGCCTGGTTAATCAAGATGTGAAATGGGAAGAATCAGAACAGTTTGATGTTGGTGTTGATATTAAATTATTAAATAATAAAGTAGATATCAACGCGGATTACTTCATTAAAACAACCAATGATTTATTGATACAAGATATTCCTGTATCCGGTATCTTAGGTGTTGGAGCACCAGGAGCAAGCGGACCAACTATTAATGCTGGTGAGGTGCGCAATAAAGGGTTTGAATTTGCTGTGGGGTACAGAACTAATATTACTCCTGACCTTGTTTTTAAAGCAAACTATAATATTACTACGCTAGAAAATGAAGTAACAAAAGTAAATAATGGTACCGGGTATATTGAGGGTGGTTCCTTTGGTGTTGGTCAACCATCCCCATCCAGGATGGAAGTAGGTTTACCTATTGGTTATTTCTATGGCTATAAAACAGATGGAATTTTTCAAAATCAGGCAGAAGTAGATGCACACCCTTCTCAGATTGATTTGGGAGCAGAAGCCTCTCCTGGAGATATTAGATATGTTGATTTAAATGGAGATAGTGAATTGACAGATGACGATAGGACAAACATTGGAGATCCAATTCCGGATGTGACTATGGGATTAAATATTTCATTAGAATATAAAGGATTTGATTTTGTCACTTATGTGTATGCCTCTTTAGGTAACGATATGGTTAGAAACTATGAACGTACAAACTCTAATGTTAACCGTTTGAGCACGAGTTTAAACCGTTGGACTGGAGAAGGGACTAGTAATTGGGTGCCTCGATTAACTACTGCTGCTACAGCTAATACTATATTTTCTGATTATTATGTAGAGGATGCATCTTATCTGCGAATTCAAAATATACAATTAGGATATACTTTGCCTTCCTTTATTACAGATAAAATTAAACTTAGCAAACTTCGTTTTTATGCATCAGTTTCAAACTTATACACATTTACAGATTATATTGGCTATGACCCAGCTGCTACTACAGGTGATCCTATAGGTGGAGGAATTGATTATGGATTTTATCCAGTTGCAAGAACTTATACATTTGGATTAAACCTAAACTTTTAAAAGAATTTACAATGAAGAATATTAGATATTTCAAAGGTATAATCGGGGTTCTAATCTCGATGTTTGTTATAGCTTCATGTTCGGATGACTTTGTTGAACAGTCTCCTGAATACTCAATTGATTCAGAAAATTATTTTAACTCAGAAAACGATTATTATGAAGCGTTAATTGCTAGTTATGATATTCTCCAGAGTACTTATGTGAATGTTATTCTTGGAGAAATAGCTTCGGATAATACTCTATGTGGAGGAGAAAGTGCAACCGATGTTGTAGGATGGCAGCAGATTGATGATATGATTCATACTCAGGTGAATAGTAACCTTAAAGATGTTTGGGATTGGATGTTTGCTGGAGTTCAACGTTGCAATTATTTTATGGAATTTAAAGATAAAACCGAGTTTGATGGTAAGGATGTAATGATAGGTGAAGTACAGTTTTTAAGGGCTTATTATTACTTTGAGTTGGTAAAATGGTTTGGAGGTGTTCCTATAAAAGGTGATGAACGATTTGCTTTAGGAGATGAAACATCAATTCCACGTGCTTCAGTTTCTGAGGTTTATACGCAAATTGAAACGGATTTAAAAGCAGCTATTGAAGTATTGCCCGTATCGCAAGAGGTGACAGGTAGAGCAACCTTAGGTGCGGCTCAGGCCTTGTTGGGAAAGGCTTACTTGTATCAGGAAAAATTTACCGAGGCGGCTGCCATTTTTAATGAATTAATATTAGATGGGAACTATACATTAGTTGATGATTATGAATCTATTTTTGAGGCTGAAGGAGAAAATGGATCAGAATCTGTATTTGAAGTTCAGTATACCGATGTTGAAGGTGCTAGTTTTGATTGTTTACAATGTAGTGAAGGAAATGTAGCTGTTGGATTTAATGGAGTTCGAGGTTATGATGGTCCAACTTTTACTTCTGGTTATAGTTTTAATGTACCAACAGAAGAAGCTGTTGATGAATTTGAATTAGGCGACTTAAGAAAAGACATAGCGATACTTGATATTGTAACCTGGGCCGAAGAAAACGAAGCAACCTACACAGAAGGTTATGAGCATACAGGTTATTTTAACCGAAAATATCTTCCTAGAAAAAGAAGTAGTGCCGCTCAGGGGGATTTAAATCTAACCAATCCGAATAATTACAGGGCAATTAGATATGCTGATGTATTGTTGATGGCTGCAGAGGCCTATAACAGAGGAGGGATTGATGATGCTGTTGCTCAGGAATATTTGTCTGAGGTTAGAAGAAGAGCTTTTGGTGATACGAACCATGATATTACTCTTACAGGAGATGCATTGACAGAAGCAATCTATCATGAACGGAGAGTTGAATTAATGGGAGAAGGACATAGATTCTTTGATTTAGTAAGAACAGGTAAAGCAGCTGATGCAATTGATGGTTTTGTAACTGGGAAGCATGAATTATTCCCAATTCCTATTGAAGAAATCCAGTTTGCAAATGGAAACTGGGAGCAAAATCCTAACTATTAAAAATGAATAATATGAACGTAATAAATAAATTAAGCACATTTATTTTTATCTCATTACTGTTCTTTGCTTGTGAAACAGATGAAGATAAATTGTATAATCTGGATTATATAAGTGCTCCCGGTAATATATCTGCAGTGTTTGATGTAACCCAGGATAATACAGGATTAGTAAGTATTACACCTAATGCTGATGGCGCTCAACAGTTTATTGTAGATTTTGGTGATAGTTCTGAAACTGAGGAATCTACTGTGGGTGAGACTATAGAGCATATCTATTCTGAAGGTGTTTATGATGTAACTATTCAGGCGGTTGGTTTAACAGGATTAACTACTAAATATACACAAGAATTAAACGTTTCCTTTAAGGCTCCGGAAAACGTCGAAGTATCTATCGTGAATGATGAAGTCAATCCCAAAATTGTCTCTGTTACTGCCACGGGTGATTTTGCAACGGTTTTTGAAGTATATTTTGGCGATGTAGAAAATGAAGAAGCTACATTAGCTTTACCTGAAGAAACAGTTACACATACTTATGAAAATACTGGTGATTATGAAATCACTGTGATAGCTAAAAGTGCAGGTGCAGCAACAACTACCTATACTGAAATTATTAATGTTCCTGAAGCTACAGATCCAGTAAGTCTTCCGATAGATTTTGAATCTTTTACTATTAATTATGCATTTACTGATTTTGGTAATGTTGGTTCCTCTGTTGTGGATAATCCTGATGCAAGTGGTATAAATACAAGTGATAAGGTTGCTTTAAGCGCAAAGCCTTCCGGAGCTGAAACATGGGGAGGAACATACTTAACATTAGGTAGTACAATTGATTTCTCTACAAATACAACTTTTAAAGTTAAGGTTTGGTCTCCGAAAGCAGATGCTGTTGTTAAACTAAAAGTTGAAAATCTTAATGATGGAAATATTGCCCATGAAGTTGATGCAACGACAACACTTTCAGAAGAATGGGAAGAGTTGAGTTTTGATTTTTCAGGCATTGATACAAATAATGAGTATCAAAAAGTTGTCCTGTTTTTCGATTTTGGTAATACTGGCGATGACTCCAATTACTATTTTGATGATGTTAAATTAACGGCAGCACAGATTCCAACTTATTCCATATTCCAGGATTTAGAGGGAATTGCACCTGAATTTACCGTATTCGGTAATATAGCAGGTATAGAGGTGGTTTCAAATCCAGATGCAACAGGAGAGAATACGACATCAGCTGTGGCACAGTTTACCAAAACATCAGGAGCTGAAACCTGGGCAGGGGCGTATTTTGAAGTATCTTCCGCTTTAGATTTTGATACCTATAGTTCAATCAGTGTGAAAACATGGTCCCCAAAATCAGGAATAACTGTTAAAGTTAAATTAGAAAACTCAGATGCCAGTGTAACATATGAAGTAGATGCGACTACTACAGTAGCTAATGCATGGGAAGAATTAGTTTACGATTTTAGTAGTGCTGATGCGGCAGATTATGTCAGAGTAGTCATTTTCTTTGATTTTGGTAATTCCGGCGATGGTTCTGTTTTCTATTTTGATGAGTTTGCATTAGCTAATGAAGAAGGATCGGTTGCTCCATTAGCAGTGGAAGATTTTGAAGGGACCGCTCCTGCATTTACCGATTTTGGCTCTGCAACTACAACAGTAATATCAAATCCGGATGCTTCAGGTGTAAATACTTCTGCTTATGTGGCTCAACAAACTAAAGCAAGTGGTGCTGAAACCTGGGCAGGAACCTGGTTCGATACAGGTGCAGCTCTTGACTTTTCAACTTATACAAAAGTAAGTTTGAAAGTGTGGTCCCCAAAATCGGGAATAACAGTAAAATTTAAAGTAGAAAATCGTGATGACGGTAATATTTCATATGAGGTAGATGCTACCACCTCAGTAGCCAATGCATGGGAAGAATTAAGCTTTGATTTTTCAGAAATTGATACTAGTTCTGATTATCACAATGTGGTTGTTTTCTTTGATTTTGGAAATGCAGGTGACGACTCAGTTTATTACTTTGATGATATTGAATTAACCAATTAATCAGTGAGCAATGAATAAAATAAATATATATATAATAGCTATCTTTTCCTTATTGTTAATCATTTTTACAAGCTGTGAAGAGGAGTATCAGTTAGGGCAATTAATAACTCCATCTAATATATCTATTTCTTATACAATAGAAGGTGTGGATGAAGATAATCCATATGGAGATGGAAGTGGTTCTGTAAGTTTTTCTGCAGTAGCAGATGATGAAATTACATTCAATTATATATTCGGCGATGGAAGCGATAAAGAGGTTTCTGCAGATGGAAATATTACCCACGTTTTTGCTAAGAATGGAGTTAATACTTATACTGTTACTGTAGTTGCTGTTGGTACTGGAGGATTATCTTCCAGTCAATCTACACAGGTGGAAGTTTATAGTAGTTTTAGTGACGATGAAGCAGCCGAATTTCTAACGGGAGGAAGTTCTAAAACCTGGTATTGGGCGGCTGATCAGATTGGTCATATTGGATTGGGTCCTAATTATTATGATTCAGAGGGCTATCATACATGGGCATATTGGTATAATGCGGCAGCGTATGAAAAAACTTGTATGTATGATGCCGAGTTTGTTTTTACACAAACCGATGATGGTGTAACGTTTGAACAAACTGCAGGTGTGGGATATGTGCCTGGAGCCTATGCAGATGTTTTGGGTGTTGATGGTGATGATTGTTATGGCGAGGATGTTTTATCAACTATTTACGGTGTTAAAAGTGTATCATTTGCCCCTTCCAATTCAATAGCCACTGAGGATGGCGCTTATAGAGGAACCAGTTTTACCATTGGAGATGGAGGTTTTATGTGCTGGTATGTGGGAACAAGTACTTACGAAATCATTTCAGTATCAGATGATGTTCTGGAAGTACGGGTAGAACAAGATGGTACTTATGCATGGTATCAAACACTTACCAGTACTAAGCCCACAGAAAGCGAAGAATTAGATGTAGAGTATACCAATTTAATCTGGTCTGATGAATTTGATACAGATGGAACACCTGATGCTGCGAACTGGACTTATGATTTAGGTGCAGGTGGTTGGGGTAACAACGAATTACAAACCTATACAAGCAATAGTGAAAATGTCAGCGTGGCTGATGGAATTCTTAAAATTACGGCTAAAGCAGATGGAGATAGTTATACCTCTGCTCGTTTAAAGACTCAGGGATTGTATGAGTTTACCTATGGTCGAGTAGATGTACGTGCTAAATTGCCTGAAGGAGGAGGTACATGGCCGGCAATCTGGATGTTAGGTGCTGATTATTCTACTGCCGGATGGCCTGAATGCGGTGAAATAGATATTATGGAAGCCATTGGTAATAACCCGGGTTATGTACAAAGTGCAATTCATACTCCATATAGTTATGGAGATACAGAAAATATGGAAAGCACAACCGTTTCAGATGTATCAAGTGAATTTCATATTTACTCAGTAAATTGGTCAGAGGATCAGATTTCATTCTTAATTGATGATGAAATATATTATACCTATAGTCCAGAATCCAAAGATGATGATAATTGGCCCTTTAATAAAGATCAATTTATTATTCTGAATGTCGCAATGGGAGGTAATCTAGGAGGTACTGTTTCTGATGATTTTGTAGAGTCTTCTATGGAAATCGATTATGTAAGGATATATCAATAATATAAATAACAGTTTAGGGAGGATTATGCTCCTCCCATAGCTGTTTGTGTATTTGATAAATAACGCGTAGCACCTAAATTAATGATATGTCTTATAGATTGATTGGAGTTTTTATTGTATGCTTTTTGACTTGTGCCTGTTCGTATCAAAAACAATACGAACTGGTGTGGAGTGATGAATTTGATTACACTGGTTTGCCTGATGAATTAAAATGGAACTATGATACTATCGGAAATAGTTTCGGTTGGGGTAATAACGAGTTACAATATTATACAGTAAAAAGAAAAGAAAATACCTGGGTAGAAAATGGATTGTTAACCATCACTGCTATAAAGGAAAATGGATTTCCATTGGCCTATACTTCAGCTCGATTAACCACAAAATATAAAGGAGATTGGATGTATGGGCGAATTGAAGTACGAGCTAAAATTAGTCAGGGTACAGGAATATGGCCGGCTATATGGATGTTGCCAACAGATAATGTTTATGGGGAATGGCCTAAAAGTGGTGAAATTGATATTATGGAACATGTAGGTTATAACCCGGATTCTGTCTTTTTTACGATTCATACCGAAGCTTATAACGGTATGATAGGAACGCAAAAATCAAAAGCCATCTATATGCCTGAAGCAGAGGAAGGTTTTTATACCTATGCCGTGGAATGGTCTGATAAAGAACTTTGCTTTTTTGTTGATGATAAAGAAGTATATAAATATAAAAACAACAATGCTGATTCTTCAAAATGGCCATTTGATAAAGCTTTTCATTTATTGTTAAATGTTGCAGTTGGAGGCAACTGGGGTGGAGTACAAGGTGTAAACGATGATATCTTTCCTCAAACAATGCAAGTGGATTATGTTAGAGTATATCAAAGAAAAAATTAATATGGCTTAATTCTGGATTTAAAATATGATTTTGATATGGGAAAAGTTAAGATAGTTATAATCTTATTTGTTGGTGTTTTTATATGGAACGCCTGCACTCTGGTAAAAACTGGAGGTCAACAAGATGAAATTGAAAGAAAGGTTGAAGATCTGTTAGCCCAAATGACTTTAGAAGAAAAGGTTGGGCAGATGAATCAATATAATGGTTTTTATGATGCCACAGGGCCTGCTCCCAGTGAAGGTGATGCCAAAAATAAATTTGAACATCTTAAAAAAGGTTGGGTAGGCTCTGTGTTAAATGTTCGTGGAGCTAAGCAAGTGCACGAATTACAAAAAATGGTAGTGGAAAACTCACGTTTAGGTATTCCATTAATTTTTGGGTTGGATGTTATCCATGGTCATAAAACACTGGCTCCAATTCCATTGGCAGAAGCTGCCAGCTGGGATTTAGAGACGATAAAAAAATCTGCAGAAGTTGCAGCAGCTGAAGCTTCAGCTGTTGGAATAAACTGGACTTTTGCACCAATGGTTGATATTAGTAGAGATGCGAGGTGGGGGCGTGTAATGGAAGGAGCTGGAGAAGATCCTTACCTTGGAGCTAAAATAGGGATAGCACGGGTAAAAGGTTTTCAGGGAGAGGATTTATCTGCACCTAATTCTATTGCTGCCTGCGCCAAACATTTTGCCGGTTATGGTTTTTCTGAGTCAGGTAGAGACTATAACACGGTTGATATCAGTACAACAACTTTGTTTAATGTGGTATTACCTCCGTTCAAAGCAGTGGTTGAAGAAGCTGATGTAAAAACTGTAATGAATGCTTTCAATATTATGAATGGTGTTCCTTCTACAGGAAATGCATTCTTACAGAGAGATGTTTTAAAAGGAAGATGGGGCTTTAATGGTTTTGTGATTTCAGACTGGGGTAGCTGTATGGAAATGATTCCGCATGGATTGGCTGCTGATTTAAAAGAAGCAGCTATGATTGCAGCCAATACCGGTTCTGATATGGATATGGAATCTTATGCTTACGTAAAGCATCTGGCTGATTTGGTAAGAGAAGGAAAAGTTTCAGAAGATTATATAGATGATTCTGTCAGAAGAATTCTTCGTGTAAAATTTGAATTGGGATTATTTGATGATCCATATAAATACTGTAGCGAAGAGCGTGAAGAATCAGAATTGTATAGTCAGGAGCATATGGATGCAGTTTTAGATATGGCTCGCAAATCAATTGTTTTATTGAAAAACGAAGGAAGTTTACTGCCTCTGAAACAAAATCAAAAAGGCATTGCTGTAATAGGAGCTTTAGCTGATGATAAGAACAGTCCTTTAGGAAGTTGGAGAATTGGATCAGATGACGGTACTGCTGTTTCTGTATTGGAGGGATTGGATAAATATTGCTCTTATAATTATGCCAAAGGAGCAGATGTTGCTGTAGGTCCCGTTAGTTTTACTTACGATGTGAATATTAACGAAACAGATAAAAGCGGATTCGCAGAAGCTATTGCATTGGCTAAAAAGTCGAAGGTGGTTGTTATGGTGCTTGGAGAACACGGATTTATGTCAGGTGAAGGACGAAGCAGAGCAAATCTTGATTTACCGGGAGTTCAACAAGAATTGTTGGAGGCCGTTTATAAAGTGAATAAAAATATTGTTTTGGTATTAATGAATGGTCGTCCATTGGCACTTCCATGGGCTGCTGAAAATATTCCAACCATTGTTGAAGCATGGCAATTAGGAACACAATCAGGTAATGCGATTGCGGATGTATTATTCGGAACGTTCAATCCTTCTGGTAAATTAACAATGTCGTTTCCTCGAAGTGTTGGTCAGTGCCCTATTTATTATAATCATTTTAGTACTGGCCGACCAGATGTTAAGAAAGAAGTATTCTGGAGTCATTATACAGATGAAGATAATTCACCTTTATTCCCATTTGGTTTTGGTTTAAGTTATTCTGAATTTGATTATAGCGATTTAACAGTCGATGATTCAGATCAAAAAAATATCAAAGTATCAGTAAAAGTTACAAATACAAGTGATGTGGATGGAGAAGAAGTAGTGCAGTTATATATTCACGATAAAGCAGCATCCATTGTTCGTCCGGTTAAAGAGCTTAAAGGATTTGAAAAAATCGCATTGAAAGCTCACGAAGAAAAAGTAGTAGAATTTGTATTAACAGATAAAGAGTTAGGTTTTTATGATGGAGAAGGAAACTATAAAGTAGAAGCCGGAGCCTTTGATGTAATGGTTGGCTCTAGCTCTGTAGATGTATTGACCTCAAGCTTTGAATTAAAGTAATATTTAAGCATGTTTATATGTTGATGTACATTTACTTACATTAATATCTGCTCTGTATTTCTCTATGCGGAGCTTTTATTCGCTTGAAATTTTTTTACCCAATCTACGCACAAGCATTACAACAATTTCTTAAAATCCTCTTAGTATCTTCTGCTAAGGGGATTTTTTATTTAGTAAACGATCAAGCAATTGCCTTTTTGTTTTCCAATAGTAATCTTCAACAAGATGCCTGATTGGGAATAAAAAGTGATAAATTCGCACAATAATTATAGAGTTTACCATAAACAGAACATTTACCCAATGTCTAAAAACATAAACGATCCCAAAATGATTTCCGGCGATAAGCTGTTGAACTCCATCCTTAATAAATTCGAAATTGAATCATTAAATCCTATGCAGGAGGAGATGTTTAAAACCGTTCAATCAAAGTCGGATGTGGTATTGCTTTCACCAACCGGAACAGGTAAAACCTTAGCCTTTCTGTTGCCTTTAATTGAAAGACTGGATAAGGACTGTGCTGAGATTCAGATTTTGATTTTGGTTCCTGCGCGTGAATTGGCTCAGCAAATTGAGCAGGTAGCACGTAATATGGGATCGGGTTTTAAGGTAAATGCACTTTATGGAGGAAGGGCAGGGGCGCTTGACCGAATTGATATTAAACATCGTCCGGCAATTCTTATCGGAACGCCAGGACGAATAGCAGATAGAATCAGAAGAGATGAAATTTCTTTGAAGCATATTAAAACCCTTGTACTGGATGAATTTGATAAGTCGCTGGAAGTAGGTTTTGAAAATGAAATGGTGGAGATCGTTGATGTGCTTCCCAATGTAAAACAAAGGATTCTGACTTCAGCTACCAGCGACGCTAAAATTCCTGCATTTGTTGGATTAAAAAAGCCAGTTTTCATTAATTACCTAAAAGAAGAGGTTTCTCAACTCGTCATAAAAACACTACTATCAGAAGAAAAGGATAAATTAAAAGCTTTGCAAAAAGCACTTTCTTTTGTTGGTCCTCAACCAGGTATTGTGTTTTTCAACTTTAAGGATGCCTTGCAAAGGGTGAGTGATTTCTTAACCGAAAATAATATTGCACATGAGTGTTTTCATGGAGGAATGGAACAAACAGATCGTGAGCGTTCTCTTGTTAAATTCCGTAATGGTACTATTCAGCTTCTTTTGGCAACCGATTTGGCAGCCCGCGGACTGGATATTCCTGAAATAAAGTTTATTATTCATTATAATCTTCCATTACACAAAAAAGAATTTACCCACCGAAACGGACGAACAGCTCGTATGAACCGCGATGGTATAGCTTATATTTTGCAATGGAAAGAAGAAGAACTGCCAGAATTTATTCAGGAGATTGCACCGGAAAGCCTGAATGTTGAAGACTTGCCAAAGTCAGAGCTTCCATTACCGTTACAATGGAAAACCTTATATATTAATGGAGGCCGACAAGATAAAATATCAAAAGGAGATGTTGCAGGTTTATTCATGAAACAAGGCCAAATACAAAAAGATCAACTGGGCGTTATTGAACTCAAACAAAATTGTACTTATGTAAGTGTTCATGCGGAAGTGGCCAATAAATTAATAGAAAAAACCAACAACACCAAACTCAAAAAAAAGAAGATAAGAGTTAGTGTTATCTGATTGTTTGGATTGAAAGCTCATGAAGAGAAAATTATTGAATTTGTATTAACAGATAACGAACTAGGTTTTTGCGATGGAGAAGGAAACTATTAAGTTGAAATTGGTGTTTTTGATATAATGGTTGGCACTAGCTCAGTAGATGTATTAACCTCAAGCTTTGTATTAAAGTAATATTTAAGCCTGATTTATTGTATAAAGAAGTTTAATCTATTTAATTCTTTCCAAACAGCTTTGTTATCTTCAAGCAAAGCTGTTTTTTTTCACTATATTTTGTATTACATTTTTTTTTACCTTTGCGTCTCGTTTAATACTTTTAGGCAATCCAATCCTAGAGAGTTACTATAACGATTATAAATTTCCCCCTCCCAGATGTAAGTAATGTATAGTTCTGCAAGGAATTAACGGAATTTAATGAAGTATAATAAACTTTGTTAAGAGTGGGGAATAGCTGTGCGATAATATCAGAATATCCAAAAATAATAGACGAATATTCATGGATATTTATTGTAAGTTATATTTAATTCGAAAGTAAGCTTTATAGTTCTATTGGAAAGTTGTAAGTAGTTGAAAAACAATTGATTTTTAATCGCAAATTTAATTGGATTATGACGGAGGGAAATTCTTTAATCAAAGCTGAAACTAATGTGTATCCTGGGGAGCTATCACTAAATCTCAAAGCCCATTTAGAAAAAAGAGTAATTAAGATAGAGTCAAAGTTCTTTTATGATTCAAATGGTTATTCTGCATATCTTAAAAACAAAATATATATTATTTATAAAGGAGGGGTGTAATTTGATGAAGAAATTACAATGTGTATGAAGTAATATTGGCATAGAAAACATGAGGCCTGATACATTCATATATACGATGTTCAAATGATCTATCGTAATAAAAATACTATTACATTAATTAAGGAAATATTTAAAATACAAATAGTTAATCAATTTAGCTATTAGAACTAAAAACAATGAAATACACAATATTAATATTTGCATGCTTGATTTGTTCTTCAGGAATGTTAGCAAAACCATTAGAAAAAAGGGTTAATGCAAGTTCATACTTAGAAAGTGTTCTTGAAAAACTGAACAACATAAAGTATGCAGAATACAATTCAATATCTTATGCTTGTAGTTTTGGAGATACAGTTATTAGCGAAAACAAAAAGCAGTATTCATTTGTAAAAGAGTATGCAGTTGAGCAGGATATTTATGTAGGAGCAAAATATATAAAATATAATATTAAAGACACTTCAAAAGTTCTATATGCTTATGATGGAATTTTTGATTTACTTATTCATGAGCGAAATAATTATTATGTACTTAATGATTTTACTGCAAATAGTAATGAATATAGAAAGGTAAATGCTCCATTTTATGCAAAATCAAAAGCGTTAATAGAGTTTTCGTTGCTTTCAAATGATAGTATTCAAATTACTTCAACAGCTAAGGATAATGCTGTTGAAGTAAAAATTAAAATGTTAAATAAGCATTGTGATTTTCGAGGTAAGCAACTAACTGCATTAAAAGATTCTGGTAAATTGAGTGAAATAGTATCAGAATATATATTATTGATTGATAAAAAAAGTAATCTTCCAATTCGATTTCAAAGTAATTTGGCCAATATAAACAAAACTGTAGTGGAGACTATTAACAATTCCAGGTTTAAAGAAATAGAGATGGAAGATTTCTCTGTGCTAGATTATATTCCTAAGAATTTGACTCGTCTTGGAAGTAATGGCATTTTATCATATGCAGGATTAAAGGATTCCAAAGCATATAATTGGAAATTGCCAGATCTAAAAGAAAATATTTATGAATTGAATCAGTTTAATAGCGATGTAACAATTATCAGTTTTTCAAGTACTTATTGTGGTTCCTGTAATAATGCTATTCCATTTTTAAATTCTTTAAATAAAGATATTAATTTTTGTAATATTAATCAGGTAAGTATTTTTAATAATAAAGAATGTAAAAAATTAACTGAGTATATTAATCACAATAATGCAGACTACCCAGTATTGGTTTCGAGTGATGATGTATTTTCAGATTATAAGGTGTTTTTATTGCCAACATTTTTTGTTTTAGACAAGGATAAAAGGATTATTAAAGTATTTCAGGGATTTAAAGAAGGAAAGACTGATGTGGAAATAAAAAACCTGATCAATGCATTAATTAAAGATCCAAATCTTAGAGTATACAATAATTAAAGGACAAATTAAAATTCTCAACGAAAACTATTATGAAGACAATTGAAATTCTATAGGATTTCTATTGGTATGCTAAATGATAGTTTTTAAAGAACCTCTGCTGTATAAAAACTGATTACCTATGACTATGTTTGTGGCAGGGTTCTTTTAAATTCACTAGGGCTAACACCTTTGTGTTTTTTAAAAATCTTATTTAAATGACTTGCATCACTGAAATCTAATTCTCTTGCAATTTCATTTATTTGCATGTCAGTGTATGTTAATCTTGTTTCAATTAGCTTCATACGGTAATTGGTGATGTATTCTTGAATGCTAAGTCCGGTATGAGTTTTAAAATATTCACTTATATAAGTAGGCGAGATATTAAAATGATCAGATATTATTTCTGATTTTAAACGCTTTGTCTCATATATGTTTTGATGTATATAGTTTAATAATGATAAAGCACTTTCCGACATGTGTTGAGTCATCTTTTCCGAAGGCAAAAGAGAAATATTTCTGGCTGCTATGGTTATTATCGTATTAATTAATTGAGTAATTACTTCTTTTTTCTGAGTACCCTGATAATGCTTTTCTCTAATTAAAGCTTCAACCAAAGCTCTTACCAAAGGTTTATCTGTAATATTCTTTAAAATGCACCTGGGCGAATGGTTATGATTATGAAAAATAAATTCCAGTTTTCGAATCCATTCCAGTTTTTGTGTCTTTAAATACGAGTTATTAAACCGCAGGAAAAAAAACTTACTGGTAGATTCTATTTCAAAAGTGTGTGTGTCTTGTGGAAAAATCAGAAACAATTTATCACTGGCGTAAGGGAGTTTTTGATCATTAATAATTTGATTTCCTTTTCCTTCAAGAACAAATACCATCTCAAAAAAAGTGTTTTTATGTTCCTGAGGTATATATTCCGATATTTCAATCAAATCGAAATCAAAGGGTTGATATAAGTTTCTTATTTCCATGTGGCTAAAATTACAAGTATTTCCAATGATTTTACAATCGATTAGGATTGATTATTTACAAATTTGAATGTTGATATTAATAATATGAACAAGATTTTAGGATGATGGTTTTAATATAAGCGAAAAAAGAAGGCTTTATATCTGTTATAAAGTGCTGATAAATAATATTTATACAAGTAAAAATACTTAATATATGAGTAATAAAATTAAAATAAGTAACACCGATTTAGAAGTTAGTCGGATTAATTTTGGAGGTAATGTTTTTGGTTGGACATTAGATGAGGCAAAATCATTTGAAATATTAGATGCTTTTGTTGCAGAAGGGTTAAATTTTATTGATACAGCCGACACTTATCCTTGGTGGGTAAATGGTAAAGGAGGAACTTCGGAAACCTTTATTGGTAATTGGATGAAACAAAGAGGTAACCGTAAAGATCTGGTTATTGCTACTAAAGTGGGGTCTGAAACAAAAGAACATGGTTTTGATATCAGTAAAAAGCATATTCTGAAATCAGTGGATGAATCATTACAGCGTTTGCAGACTGATTATATTGATTTGTATTATACACATTTCGATGATGAAAAAACACCACTTGAAGAAACTTTGGCTGCCTATGATGAGATTGTAAAGGCAGGTAAGGTTCGTTATATTGCAGCATCAAATATTTCTCCGGAAAGGTTGATTCAATCATTTGAGGTTTCCGAGAAAAATGGATTCCCAAAATATGTTGCTCTTCACCGCACTACAACCTTTTAGAAAGAGAAAAATATGAAACAGAATATCTGCCAATTGTAGAAAAATACAATTTAACTGTTTTCCCATATTGGTCATTAGCTGCAGGATTTCTAACAGGTAAATACAGATCCGAAGAAGACTTTAGTAAAAGCGTGCGAGGAGATAGTGTAAGGAAATATTTAAACACAAAAGGACTTGCTGTTTTAGATGCTTTAGATAAAGTCTCTGCTAAGTACAATAGCAAACCGGCTACTGTCGCTTTAGCCTGGTTAATAGCACAACCACATTTGGGAGCTCCAATTGTAAGTGCAACAAGTTCATCTCAGCTAGAAACATTATTTGCGGCACCAAAATTAAATTTAGATAAAGAAGATCTTGATTTACTAGATAAAGCGAGTAAATAGAAAGACATAGAATACTTTAAATAATTATAATCCCCTTTGCATTTTATGTGAGGGGGATTTTTAGTTTGTTAGTGTTTTGTTTAACCTTTAGTTATATTTGAGAAGCAGAAACATATAGTTCATCGAAATAAATAACCTCTTTAAAACAAATCCTTAAATATGAGATTTACTAAAATTATTGTACTACTTATGATTATTTCCAGCCATTATTCCTGCTGTGATAATAAAAACAAAATAATGGGTAAATGGATTGAAGTTGATAATTTTCAGGATTATGTAACATTAAATATTGGAGAGTTTACTTATCAATTTAGAAATGATAATTGGTCAGGAGAAAGACTTTATTATATCGATCGAGATACTATTTTTAATAATGGAATTAATAAAATAAATAAATCCATTTATAAAGTAGAAGATGGTAGATTATCTTTTTATGAAATGGATAGTGTAATTCCAACAATTACATACGAGAGGAACATTTATAAAGATCTTGTGGATTATTTCAACACAAAGAAGAATGCTTCCATTCAATTACCACAACTTAATATTGAGCAAGAGCATTACGAAGAATCTTATGAAAATACCCTTTATGCTGATTATAAAAACAATGAATTGAAATTCTATATTAATGGAAACCTACATGACAAAAACGACACATCTTACTTAAATCTTTACAGCCTTAAAAAAACAAAATCTCAATTTGTAATTGATAAAGAGTTGCCGATTAGGGAATTAAATCAGATTAAAACGGAGTTAAGAAAAGCGCAAATGAACTCAATTAAGTATGCTGTTTATAATCAAAAAGACTCCATAAGTCATGTTGGTTTTTTACTGCCTCCCGTTGAACTGCCTGGTCTTCCTTTACCACCAGTAATGCCTGAACGTTTTGAAAATGCCAAAATAAAAAATATTGTTATTGAAATTTATTCTGATTCATTGCATGTAAATACTTCGAAAGTGAATAGTGCAATTTTTAAGGAAGAAGTAAAAAAACTGATTAAAGAAAAAAAATATGGAGTAATCCGATTGTATTGCAATGAATCACTTAAATATAAAACATATATAAACTATTTGTACGAAATTCAAAAAGCATACTATGAACTGAGAAATGAGTTAGCCAGTGAAAAGTATAATATCGACAGTTATTTAGATTTAGATCGCGATGAAATGAATGAGGTTAGAAATACATATCCAATGAAAATTCATGAAATAGATAAAATAGAGCTAAATGAATTACTTGACAAACATCTTTACTAACCTCTCTTTTATGCAATTTAGAATAATCTTCATATTTATATTGTCTTTATTGGGCAATAATATATTTTCCCAAAATATTCCTGAGTCTTTGTTTAAATACATTGATAACAAACTACCAGAATTGTCCATTGTATCTATTGATCAATATGTCTCTAAATGGAATCACTTTACCAAGGACGATCAGCAAATACCATATTTTTGTCCCGGAGATTTTAATGGAGATGATGAGACAGATTATGCAATTCTGTTTACAAACACAGTAAAGCAACTATACTTATATGCATTTTTAAAAACCGATGATAGTTATAAAGTAATCTTAATTGATAAATTCACGAATCAAAAAGAAAAGATTCAAATTATAGTGAGAACAGAACCTAAAGGAATATGGGAATCAATTGTTGATGAAATTTCGGTAAGAAATGAAGGTGTAAGTATTTTACGTATAGATGATAGTTTGAGTTGGTCGTATTACTATAAAGATGAGGTTTTTATTAAGTTTTTATATGATTAAATATTGTGATCATAAATTAAATAAATAGTCATTTGATATTGCTTTGCGGCCAATTGAATTTAGGATAAAATACGGTTTGTTTAAATTGTGGTCTAATTATATATAAATCATTAAGTTAAAAGTTTTGATGTAAAAGAAATTATAGTTAATATAGTGGCTTAAATTATTATAAAATATGTTCCTTTTATGGAACACTTTTTTTCATACCCCCCAAACCACAATACTCTTGGTATTGTAATGTCAATAATTAATAATTAAACTATGAGAGCGAGTGTCTTAATACTATCTGTTCTTTTTATTTCGTGTGCTTCAAAAATTACAGTTGTACATGATTATGTTGGGGTGTATGATCTTGAGGGAATGCCTTTTAAGTATGAAATGCAATATGAAATTCATTCCTCTTCAGTCAAAAATATAGAACATAACGATCAAATTAGAAATGAAGTTTCAAGGTTGATACAGAGAACCTTAAGTAGGTATAGGTTTGATGAAATTGCCTTTTCAAAAAGAGACTCCATTGAGAATCTTACAAATAATGCCATATTGAATAATATCTCATCTGAATCGATTAAGATATCAAATATAAAAGCTCTTAATCTTTGGTGTGGAGGAAGATTATATAACGCCTATGTCTCCATGTATGGCCAGTTAGATAGAATTAAGAAATTGTAATTATATGAAGATGTCAAGAAATATAGGTTTAGCTTTAGGGGGTGGAGCTGTTTTAGGAGCAGCTCATGTTGGTGTATTAAAGGCTATAGAAGAACTAGATATTAAAATCAATTATTTAACAGGTACTAGCATAGGTGCCTTTGTGTCAGCTTTTTATGCTTTTGGAATTAAGAGTGATGAAATAGAGGATATTGCAAAAGATTTAAAATGGATTGATATAACAAGGGTTACACTGTCAAAATACGGATTGTTATCTAATGAAAAATTAGGGGAGTTAATTGTAAAAAATATAGGGGATAAAAATATAGAAGATGCTGATATTCCATTGGCAATGTTGGCTACAGATATTACAACCGGAGAAAGAATTGTTTTGGACAAAGGACCGGTTGCAAGTGCGGTAATGGCTAGTACTTGTATTCCTGGTATTTTTAAACCTGTTGAGATAAATGGACGAATGTTGGTTGATGGTGGTGTTGTTGAAAATGTACCCATCCAAACTAATAGAGAACTAGGAGCGGATTATGTTATAGCCGTTGATTTAAATGCAAATCATAACCCGAAAGAACCTGAAAATATTTTGGATGTAATCCTCAATAGTTTTCAGTTTATTATGAAGCAAACAGTAAAGCCTCATACTAAAACTGCTGATTTACTAATTGAACCTGATTTGTCAGCTTTTAACATGTCAAATATGAATCAGGTTGAAGAGTTAATGAAGAAAGGATATGAAGAAGGAAAAAAAGCATTATTTAAATTAACACAAAAAAGTGAGATGTAAAATTTTAAGCTTAACTCGATTTCTGTTTTTATGATCAAGAAAGCTTAAAACAATACAAGCAAGTAAGACTTTCTAAAACTATTTAAAATCTTCAACAATTATTTTTTCTCTTGGAATATTTGAATTCTCTAGTTTCTTTACTAATCCTTCAACAAACCGATTAGAACCGCAAATAAAAAAATGACTGTTGTGTGATTGTTCTATTACATTATCCCACACAAAATCCAATTGTTGTCTGTTAACTCTCCATTGTTGTTTGTTAATTTCCTGCAATTCATTTTGATAGATAAATTTATCTCTTGAAATATGTAATAAACGCCAATCATATTCAACATTATTTTTATTAATATCTCTTATTAAAGAGCGTATTGGAGTAATTCCAATTCCACCGGCAATAAATGTAATCGATTTGTGAATATTCGGATCAATAATTAAATTACCGTTAATCTTAAAGCCTTTAATAACATCTCCACTTTTAAGTTGAAGCATAAGTGACTTATATAATGAAGATGAACTTGTATCCATTGTAAATTCCAGATGCTCATCATTAGGACATGAAGAAAAGGACATATGTCTGACTCTTTCTTTGTCTTTATTTTGAGTTGGGAATCCCAAGTGTATCCATTGACCTGCAGTGAATTTAAAATCGGTGATAGGTTTAAACTTAAAAGTATATATTTGATCGTGTTCTAACTGTTTGTCGATAAATTTAAAATCGAAAAATTGTATTGAATCCATTGTTTCAAAATTATTTATTTGTCTGTTTTGCTTAAAAAATGTTCCGATACTTTTTTTTAGTGCAGTATCGGAACTAAATATATATAAGCGCTGAGCATATTATGAATTTATATTAGTGTTTAGAATGATGGTGTTTGTGTTTACCATGTTTTGAATCAGATTCACTATTAAGTTTATACTTCTTTCTCTTTAGTTTGTATTTTTTCATATGTTTTTCAAAATTAGGATCATATTCACCATGTATGAATTCCATCTTACTTTTAATTGGAGCATGATGTTTATATTTATGTTTTAACGAATGTCGCTTCATTTTTATTTGGTTGATAATACTTTTAACAGCTACACATACCTTATCTTCTTCTGATATTTTCATGATTTTCTCAATGCGAAGATCCTTTGCATTATCAACTGAAAGTTCTAGTTGTAATTTATTTTCTTTAATCTCTACATCTTTAATAATAAACTTTGCCTTACATGAAGATTTACCAGAAACATCTTTAATGCTTTTGATTTTTACAATATCTCCAATTTTACATTCATTAAATGCACTTACATCCTCACTTTTAAGTTTTATAGAAAGTGTTTTTGATGTTATTAGTTCTTTTTTTGTAATCGAAAAAATGCCTCGCATTTTATCTGATTTTAACTTTATACTTTTATCTTTCATTTGTTTTTATTTTAATAATTAAAAATTGTTTGATACAAACATAAAGAGTAAAAGATAATTATATCTGTAATTAATCTCTGATTTTCTGTATTTTTTCACAAGGGATAAAAAAAGGTTAAAAATGATACAATCACTATATATTGATAATATAAAGTTTAATGAAGGGGAAAAATTATTGACCAGTAAAGGGGTGCATGAAATTATGTACATTTATGAAGGACAAGGAAATTTCTATTCCGAAGAAGAACATATTTCATTTGTTACAGGTGATTTTTTTTTGATTAGGAAGGATCAGGATTATAAAATAATCTTTAATGCACAAACAAAGCTTTACCAGGTTAGATTTAATGAAAAGACCAGGTTACTATTAAAAGAACTAGTTGAAAACTCTAAAGGTTTGGCTACATCACCAGGAAAAACAAAATCCCCCTTAAACAGAAAAGTTTCATTAAATAAAGAAGATCAAGTATTATTAATTCAATTATTTCAAACTCTCCTTTATTTAACAAATGATAAGGAAAAAAACATTAACCTAATATTTTATCACTTATTGTGTGTCATTATGATATCTGAGCGAAATCTAACCTATCGACCAATAAATAAAGATATTCCTCAGGATAAAATTATTATAAGGTCAATTATTAAGTATATCAATAAGAATATTAAATATCCTGAAAAATTAACTCTTCAGGTAATAGCTGATAATTTCAATTTCTCAATTAATAAATTAGGAGCTTATTTTAAAAAAGAGACTAATCAATCTGTAAAACAGTATATTAATGCCTGTAAAATGGAAATTATTGGAGAAAAGATTATTAATAGTGAAATATCTTTTTCTGAAATTGCTTATGAATATGGATTTGTAGATGAAAGTCACTTAAATAAAAATTTTAAAAAGCAATTCGGATATTCTCCTTCTGAATACAGGAAAATGAATATTCAGAAAAATTAGTTTTTAGACAGCTCTCAAGTTAGCGAAAATTAAAAATGTAGGAGATTAACCAAGTCTTTACATTATTTTATTTGTTATATTCTTGTGATTTTAAATTGTATATTTCCATTTATAAAAATACCTGTATGCATAATTTTACCTTAAAAGAACTTCTTGAACAAGTCCGGAATAAACAGTTAGACGTAAATGATGCTGAAGAGTTTTTACGTAAGGAATCTTTTGTTGAATTAGGATATGCAAAGTTGGATTCACATCGAAGTATTCGATCAGGATTTCCGGAAGTTGTGTACTGTAGCGGCAAATCTAATGATCATTTGATAAATATCTTTAAAAAGATTTATGAATTGGATGGACAGGTTTTGGGAACAAGAGCCACCGAGGAGCAATATAAAATGATTAAAGAACATTTGCCTCAAGTCGTTTATGACTCATTATCTAAAATTATAAAAATAGAAAAAGACCCAACTACAGAAAAAGAAGGGTTAATAGTTGTTTGTTCTGCTGGTACTGCTGATATTTCTGTTGCAGAAGAAGCTGCACAAACAGCCGAGTATTTTGGCTCAAATGTAGAGCGTATTTATGATATTGGAGTAAGTGGAATTCATCGTTTATTTGCTAAGCTGGAAATAATTCAAAATGCAAATTGTGTTGTTGCAGTTGCTGGTATGGAAGGAGCTTTAGCAAGTGTTATAGGAGGTTTGGTTCATAAACCTGTAATTGCAGTTCCAACATCAGTAGGATATGGAGCAAGTTTTAATGGTATTTCAGCTCTACTCACAATGATAAATTCATGTGCCAATGGGATATCTGTAGTTAATATTGATAATGGTTATGGAGCAGGATATAATGCAACATTAATAAACAGATTGGCAGTAAGAAAATAGATGGATGAGAATGATGTTTAATGTCTTAATCATTTTGCTTTATTCTGACTTGTCAAATACATTTAGATTGAAATAAATATGCAAAATCAATTATATTTAGAGTGTTATGCCGGAATTAGCGGTGATATGATGGTAGCTTCGTTATTAGATTTAGGAGCAGATAAAAATGTACTTTTAAAAGCATTAGAAAGTTTATCGGTTGAAGGTTTTCAAATTGAAATTAGTCGTGTTAAAAAAGCAGGAATAGATGCTTGTGATTTTAATGTAAAATTGGATGATAAACATGAAAACCATGATCATGATATGGAATATCTTCATGGTACAAAAAAGCATAATCATGATCATCATCACCATAGTCATAGTCATTCTCATGAAAAACATAAACACTCTCATGAAGATCACCACTCTCATCATAAAGGTCATCACCATCACCACCATGAACATAGGGGTTTAAAGGAGATTAATCATATTATCAGTCATGCTGATATTACGGAAAATGCAAAAGATATTGCTATGCGAATATTCCATGTAATTGGAGAAGCAGAAGCTAAGGCACATGCTTTACCTGTTGATCAGGTTCATTTTCATGAGGTAGGAGCTGTCGATTCGATTGTTGATATTGTAGCTGTAGCTGTATGTATTGATAACCTTGATATAGAAAATGTTATTGTTCCTGTATTATACGAAGGAACAGGAACCATTCGTTGTCAGCATGGAGTATTGCCAATCCCGGTACCGGCTGTAGCAAATATTGTTAGTCAGCACCAATTGAATCTGCAAATTACAAACGTACAGGGAGAGTTTATTACCCCAACTGGTGCAGCTATTGTTGCAGCTTTAAAAACGCATGATAAATTACCAAATCAATTTACCATATCAAAAGTTGGGTTGGGTGCAGGAAAAAGGAATTATGAGAGACCTAGTTTGCTTAGGACAATGTTGATTGAAGCATCAGATAGTCAAGAAGAAAAAGATGTAATTTATAAACTTGAAAGTAATATAGATGATTGCTCAGGAGAAATTTTAGGCTACGTAATGGAAAAACTGTTTGATGCCGGGGCTTTAGATGTACATTATAGTCCAATTTATATGAAAAAAAATCGACCTGCTTATCAAGTTAATATTATCTGTAAACAAGAGAATATAGAGACAATTGAAGATATATTGTTCCGTGAAACAACAACTATTGGTATTCGTCAATGTAAGATGGAACGTACAATTTTGTCTCGTGATAGTAAGTTGGTGCAGACTTCATTAGGAGATGCTTGGGTAAAAGTCTGTAAACATTCTTCTGGAATTAAGGTTTATCCTGAATATAAAAGTGTAGTTGAATTATGTGATAAACATCAAAAATGTTATAGTGATGTTTACCAATTGATTATAGAAGAGTATGACAGATAATTATGTGCAGAAAAAGGAAAAGTTAAGTAGTATTATTACTCAACTTTGTAATGAGGATATTATTGTAGCATTTTCCGGAGGAGTGGATAGTAGTTTAATTTTAAAGATAACATGCGAAAAAGCCAAAGTTACAGGGCAAAAAGTTTATGCGGTTACTGTTCATACTAAGTTACATCCAATAGGAGACTTAGAAGTAGCAAAAACTGTAGCTCAAGAGACAGGAGCAATTCATAAGGTTTTTGAGGTGGATGAATTGCAAAACGCAGGAATTCTTAATAATCCTGTGGATCGTTGCTATTTGTGTAAGAAATTTATTTTTACTCAATTAGTTGAGTTGGCAAAATCGCTTAAAATCAATAGTGTTATAGAAGGTACAAATGCGGATGATCTAAAGGTATATCGTCCAGGTATTAAGGCATTAAAAGAGTTAAAGATTAAAAGTCCTTTATCGGAGGCTGGATTCACCAAGAAAGATATACGAAGATTAGCCACGGAATATAATATCACAGTAGCAGACCGACCTTCGGCACCATGCTTGGCCACTCGATTTCCATATAACACAAGTCTTTCATATGAACAAATGGCTCAAATTGAAAAAGGAGAAGAGTTCATTCGTAGTTTAGGTTTCTACAATGTTCGAATTCGTATTCATAATGATATTGCACGTATTGAAGTAGATCATAATGATATTATAAAGTTAGTAGATTATAAAGATCAAATAATCGGAATGTTAAAACAATTAGGTTTTGAATATATAACCATTGATTTGGAGGGATTTAGGTCGGGAAGTATGGATTATAAATTATTAGAATCAAAAAAGTAACGCAGTTTTTAAATCAATAATTAAAAACAGCATACAGATAACACTAAACACAACTATTTATGCTTAATTAACTAACCATAGATTGTTAGGGTCATTTCTCTAATTTATTTTTGCAAAATAAAGAAATAAGTAAAAAAATGAAGAAGAGTTTGATCCCTTTAGCTTTAGGAACCTTTGGTTTAGGTATAGCTGAATTTGTTATGATGAGCATTTTGCCTTATGTAGCAAATGATATGTCTGTAAGTATTCCTGCAGCAGGTCATCTTATTTCAGCATATGCATTAGGTGTTTGTGTTGGTGCTCCAGTTATGCTGATGAGTGCTCGTAAATTCCCTCTTAAAAAAGTATTGTTTTTTCTTATATTTCTTTATGCGGTTGGTAATACAATGGCAGGATTGTCGCATAATTACTGGTTCATGTTAGCGATGCGATTTATCTCAGGTTTACCTCATGGTGCATTTTTCGGTGTAGGTTCAATTGCTGCAGAAAAACTAGCCGATGAAGGTAAAAGTTCCACCGCTTTGGCCTTTATGGTTTCGGGGATGACAATAGCAAATTTAATTGGTGTGCCACTTGGTGCATATATTTGTAATCATTTTTCGTGGAGATTTATTTTCTATATAACTGGTGCGTGGGGTGCGTTAAATTTATTTTTCCTTTTAAAATGGATGCCATCAATAGCTCCACTTCCGGATAGTGGTTTAAAAGGTCAGTTTAAATTTTTAATGAATGCTGAGCCATGGTTAATATTATTGGCGACAGGACTTGGAAACTGTGGAATTTTTTGTTTTTACTGTTATATCGCTCCTTTAATGACAGATATGTCAGGTTTTTCTGCATCTGACATGACATGGATTATGATGTTAAGTGGGATAAGTATGGTATTAGGTAATATTTTTGGAGGTAAACTATCCGACAAATATCGAAGTGCTTCAGTTGTTGCATTTGCTTATTCCATGGCTGCTATAGCATTGGTCATAACCTTCTTTTTACCTTTTGTTTCAATTTTATCAATTATCATGATGTGTATTTGCACATGTTGTTTATTTATGGTTGGTGCCCCTAATCAGTTAATGGTTTTACAAAATTCAAGAGGAGGAGAGATGATGGGTGCAGCAATGATTCAAATTGCATTTAACTTAGGTAATGCTTTGGGATCATATAGTGGTGGTTTGTCAATTGATTATAATATGGGAGTTAATTATGCTTCAATCATCGGAATGGGATATTTAATTATTGCTGTTCTTTTTGTATTGTTATTGCTTCGTCGTCAAAAAACAAAGGAACAATTAATAGTAAAGCCTATCGTTACTAAATATTAGAAGTGAAGAAAGTAATGTATTTCTAAATAAATGACAATTTCATCAAAAAAAACCTCAAGTATAAATAGAATATTGTATCTTCCCGTTCCGATTTTCTAATGTATTTTTGATGAATCCTGACCATAATACCCAAGAACTAAGAATCGAATCTGTTAATGACATTCTTTTGATAGGAATGAAAAGGCGAATGTCCCTTACTCAAAATAGAACATTTGAATTATGGCGTCATTTCTCTCCACTAATAGGGAAAATACAAAATAGATTAAATTCCAATTTATATTCTGTAGAAATATTTGATGACACTACTTTTTTTAAAGCGTTTAGTCCAAATGTTGAATTTGAAAAGTGGGCAGCGGTTGAGGTAAAGGATTTTAATTTTATACTTGAGGGCATGAGTCAGTTAGTAATTCCAAAAGGATTGTATGTGGTTTTTAAGTATAAAGGAAAACCCAGTGAGGCACAAGAATTTTTTCAATACATTTATTCATCATGGTTCCCTGGTTCTAATTATAAATTGGATACAAGACCTCATTTTGCTTTAATGGGTGAAAAATATAAAGGTGAAGATCCTGATTCAGAAGAAGAATTCTGGATACCAATTAAAAAATAACATAAATTAAATACTAAACTTATGTCAACCAGTAAGACAAACAAAGAAAAGAGAATTTCAATTGTAATAGGGATTGTTGTTGGACTTGTAGCATCCTATTTTGTAATGCAATATGTTTTTTCACAACAATCTTTTGATCAGAAAATCACTCAAGATGTAAATGAATTAAATAGTACATGTCCGGTAATGATAGATAGAGAAACAAGATTAGATAGTATTAGTATATTGCCTAATAATGTTTTACAATACAACTATACATTGGTTAATTTAATATCTGATTCAGTAAATATTGATGACTTTAAAAATTATGTTTATCCAATGGTGTTGAAAAATATTAGAACAAATTCTGATATGAAAGTATACCGTGATAATAAAACAACTTTTGCATATAAATATCAGGATAAAGGAGGTTCTTTTATCACTAAACTTTCCATTGCATCTGATCAATATCTTGAAAAATAAACCTTTAATGTAAATCTATTTAAATAAACCAACCCTGTACTTTTGTTATTAGAAGGATTATTTCAAAGAAATAAGGTTTCAATTCAGTATCAAAAAAACTGATAACTCAGATTTAGTATTGAATCTCTATTCTCATTAGCTATAAATTATGATTAAGAACCTTCTTCTATTTACTTACATTCTCATTACTCCATTTATAAATATCTCTGCTGATCCAATTGATAGTGAAGATGCAGGTTTTAGGAACACTATATCACGTACGCCGGATAGAAGTATTGAAAGAGTAAAGGCTATATACGATTATGGTGTATGGCTTGATGAGAATGGACGCATTGAAGATTCTAAAGATAAGTTAAGATTAGCTCTTGAAAAGGCCAGAGATATTAGAAATGATCAATGGATAGCTTCGATTTCAAATTATTTAGGAAGTGTTTTATGGGAGATAGGTGATTATAAGGGATCAACCGCCATGTATCGGGAAGGATTAGAGAGTGTGGGAAAAATAGATAATCGGGAATTGTTATCAACACTTCAAATCAATATTAGTGGTAATTACAACTCTGAAGGAAAACCAACTTTGGCTATTGAACATGCACTAAGCGCCATAAAGATTCGGGAAGAAGATAAACGTCTTAATGATATTTGTTTTGATTACATGACAGTGGCTGAAATCTTTATGGAGATTGGTGATACACTAAAATGGGTAGAGTATACAAAGAAAGCATACAATTTGATTAATGTTGACCAGTGTGCATCTATTGATGCAGTGATTATGATATATAATAATCTTGGACAAATTTTTCATGAAAAAGGAGATTATGCACAGGCCTTGATGTATTATGATACGTTAAAAATAAAGAGTGAAATTGAAGATCATCATCAAGGAGTAGGAATTGCATTAATAAATAGTGCATTAGTACATCAGGATAACAAAGAACCGGAAAAAGCACTGGATATGGTATCACAATCTATTCCTTATTTTGGAGGAGTACCTTATTTTTTGCTCGCTACTGAAATTACCAAAGCTGATTTACTGCAAGAGCTGAAAAGAAATGCTGAAGCATTAAATTTAGCAGAATCCAGTATTGTAAATGAACATATTCAGTATTATCCAACATTAAAAACAGATTGTTTAAAACTCTTGGTTTCATTAAATAAAGAACTAGGGAATTATAAAGAAGCTTTGTGTTGGAACGATTCTCTTAATACTCATAAAGAAAGCTTAGATAAAGAAACTCATCTAAAAAATATTGAAGATCTTGAAGCTAAATATGAAACAGAAAAGAAAGAACAACAGATAGAGTTGTTGTCTGCCGAAAATAAAATTAAAACGCAACGTAATGAATTATTTGTTGCCATATCTGTATCCTTATTTTTAGTGTTACTTCTGGGAACATTGATCTATTATCGTAGAAAAAAGCAAAATGAGCAAAAGCAGGAGCAATTGCGTCAACAATTGTTAAGGTCTCAAATGAATCCTCATTTCTTATTTAATGCATTGGGAAGTATTCAAAGTTTTATGCTGAGAAATGAAACTAAGAAAGCTGCTGGATATTTGGGTAATTTTGCGTCTTTAACCAGATCTATTCTTGAACATTCAGCAACTGAGATAATTACTTTAGATGAGGAGATCAAAAGCTTAACCAATTATATTGAGTTAGAGAGAATGCGAATGAATAGCAATTTTGATTATTCGTTTGATTACTCAGAAGATTTGGAAACAGAATTCATAAATATTCCTCCCATGTTAATACAACCCTTTGTTGAAAATGCAATTAAGCACGGTTTAAAGGGAATCGATTATATGGGTAAAATTTCAATTGCTATTGAGGACAGGAATGAATTACTAAAAGTTATTGTAACAGATAATGGTAAGGGCTTTGATATAAATAATACATCAAATAAAAATCATCATTCCATGGCATTGGATATTTTTAAGCAGCGTATTAAGTTGTTTAAAAAGGAACATAGAAAGAATATTCAATTTTCAATAAATAGCGAGGTTAAAAAAGGAACGAGAGTAACTCTTCAGATTCCAATAATAGAATGATATACTACTGTTTTGTTTAAATTACACTAAAATATCATCAATTCTTCATTTTCATTTATCGGTAAATATTTACCATTCTTCTAAAATAATATTCCAATCGTCTAAATGAATTGATTCAGGCAAATAAAAGTGAAAAATTTGTACTGTTAATCAATCATAAAGAGATTAGAATGAAGGCGATTTTAAAATTATATTTTGTGTTTTTGATGGGTATGATGGTAATACCTGCAAATTCTCAGGAAAAGCTGTTTTCATTAGATGATTGCATAAATTATGCGTTAGAAAACAGTACTACAATAGGACGAGCTAATAATGAGGTTCTTAGTCAAACTTCAGAATTAGAGCAAAGAAAAGCAGAACGAGGACCAAATTTATCTTTATCTGCCAGCGAAAGTTGGAGTAGCAGTAGCTCATACAATAGTACAAATGCTAATTGGGATAGAGAAGATAATACAGGTACAAGTGTAGCTTTAAGTTCAAATCTTACTTTGTATAATGGTACAAAAATCAGGAACTCAATTATTCAGGGAAAGATTAACTTATCTGCTGCTGAAACAGATATTAAAACTGAGCAAGAGTTATTAAGCTTAGATGTTTTATCGGATTATATATCAATTTTGCAAGCTAAGGAGCAGGTTAAAAATTATGAATCACAACTGGAAGCTTCAGAAAAACAATTGGAAGAAGCTACAATTAAAAGAGAAGCCGGAGTATTATCACCTGCTGATTATTTTAATATCAGATCTCAGTATGCTTCGGATAAAGCGTCATTGGTTCAGGCAAAAAGTGATTTGAGGATTAACTTGGTAAGCTTGATGCAAACCATGAATATGCCGGTATCTAATTCGTTCGACATTACAGATCCGAATTCAGAAACTCTCTTGAAATTAAATGAAGAGTACGATCCTTCTACAGTTTATAATGTGGCACTGGGTATTCAACCAAGCGTTAAAACTGCAGAGTACGATTTACAAAGTTCAGAGATTGATATTCAATTGGCAAAAGTAAATGCAATGCCAAGTTTATCATTAAGTGGTAGCTTGCAAAGTGCTTATAGTAATTCATTGAGCGTCAATTTTAGTGAGCAATTGTCAAATAGGATAACTCCTACATTGGGATTGTCGCTAAGTATTCCGATTTATCAAAGAAAAGAGGTTAAAAATCAAGTAAAACAAGCCGTTATTGCACGTGATAATAACCAATACAATTTGATAGATATTAAAAACAACTTACGAAAATCAATAGAACAGGCATGTACTGATGGACAAACTGCAAATAGTGCTTATCTGTCATACAAAGAACAATATGAGGCTGAGCAAGAATCATATAAGCTTGCCCAGGAAATGTTTTCACAAGGATTGTTGAGTTCTGTAGATTTTATCACTTCAAAAAATAACTTATCAACAGCAGAAAATAATCTGACTAGAGCGAAATATGATCTGATATTACAAAATGAGATCATTGAATATTATATGGGAAACCAAATAGGGTTCTAAACTGGCATGACCAGAGCAAATAATTAAAGTGATATGTGTGTAATTATAAATTGCATTTTTAAAACGGTTGAGAAAATTTAAAAATATGAAACGAAGAAAGATCATTATTTATGCAGTTGTTTCATGCTTTATATTAGCAGCTATATTAACCTATTCGTTTACAAATACAAGTAGTGCCGGATATGTTATTGAAACAGCAAACGTAGAACGTGGATCGATTAGTAATACGATTACGGCTACAGGAACATTGGAAGCAACAAATACTGTTGAGGTTGGTACTCAGGTATCGGGTGTAATTGAAAAATTATATGTTGATTTTAACTCTGAAGTGAAAAAAGGACAATTGATTGCAGAGTTAGACAGATCAACTCTAATATCTTCTCTAGAAACAGCTGAAGCTGAGTCGGACAGAGCTGCTGCTGAATATGAGTATCAAGAGAAGAATCTTGCTCGTATGAAGACTTTGTTTGATAAAGGTGTTTTATCCCAAAGCGATTATGATGAGGCTATTTATAACTATAAATTAACTAAAGCAAGTTTAAAATCAGCCAAAGCTAATGTTGAAAAAGCACAACGTAATCTTGGATATGCAAACATTTATTCTCCTATTGACGGAATTGTACTAAACCGTGCGGTTGAAGAAGGGCAAACTGTTGCAGCAAGTATGAGTACTCCTGAACTATATACTATAACAAACGATTTAAGTGTAATGCAAGTAGAAGCTGATGTAGATGAGGCTGATATAGGTATGGTTAAAGTAGGACAGAATGTAGATTTTACAGTTGATGCATTTCCAGATGATACATTTAAAGGTTCAATCTCTGAAATCAGATTACAGCCAAATGAAGATTCAAATGTAATTACTTATACCGTGATTGTAACGGTTGAAAATCCTGAAATGAAATTAAAGCCGGGGATGACAGCAAGTATCACTGCTTATGTGGAAGAGGCTAATGATGTATTGTTAGCAGCAGGAAAAGCATTACGTTTTTCTCCGGATCAAGAGGTGATGGAAGAAATGATGAAATCAATGCCTCAAGGTGAGATGATGCCTCCTCCAGGAGAAGGTGGTCCTCAAATGGGAGAAGGCGGTCCAAATATGCAGGATGGCGGAATGCCTGGCCCTCCTCCGGGAATGGGAATGGATGAAAGCAATAGTTCTATGAAAACTGTTTGGGTAAAACAAGGGGAAATGATACATCCTGCCAGAATTGAAATAGGAATTAATGACGGTACACAGGTTGAAATTCTTTCTGGTTTAAATGAAGGTGATGAAATAGTAACTTCTATTGAAAAAGGCGTAAAGGAAGAAGTGGAGCAGGAGACGGAAGAAGAGGATGAATCAAGTCCGTTTGTGCCTCAGCATAAGGATAAAAAAGGTGGCCCTGGAGGACCTCCTCCAATGTAGGATTGGATTGCAAAGGATGAGTTTTAATCTTCAAAAAGCATTGTCATGGGAAATAAAAAAATTATAGAGATAAAGAACCTATATAAAAATTATCAGGTAGGTGAGGAAACGGTAAGAGCACTTAGAGGCGTTGACTTAACAATTTATCAGAAGGAGTTTGTGGCCATTATGGGTACTAGTGGGTCAGGTAAATCTACATTGTTAAATATTTTAGGCTGTTTAGATAAAGCTTCAGAAGGTGATTATTTATTGGATGGAGTGAACGTAAAAACATTAAAGAAGAATCAGCTTGCTGACATTAGAAGTTCTAAGATAGGTTTTGTATTTCAATCATATAATTTGCTACCACGAACCAGTGCTATAGAAAATGTTGAATTACCATTGTTATACAATCCATCAATCAATAACAAACTGCGTCGTGAGAAAGCAGAACAGGCTTTAATTGCAGTTGGGCTTAAAGACAGGATGAAGCACTTGTCTAATCAGATGTCCGGGGGACAGCAACAACGCGTTGCTATTGCCAGATCAATAGTTAATGATCCGGTAATCATTCTGGCAGATGAGGCTACAGGTAACTTAGATTCGCGTACCTCATTTGAGATTATGGCTTTGTTTCAGGAGTTGAACGAAAAAGGTATTACAATAGGTTTTGTGACTCACGAGCCTGATATTGCAAAGTTTACAAAAAGGAATATTGTGTTTCGAGATGGACAGGTGATTAAAGATGTTGCCACTGAGAATAGAGCAAGTGCAAGTCAGGCCATTTTGGAATTACAAAACGAAGATTATATTTTAAATTGATTTGGTAGTTAGGGTGAAAGGGGCAGTGAAATTAAATGTTACCAGGTAACAGCTGCCCCTTTTTTTTCTCACAAACTGTAATAAGTTATTAAATGATGAGATCAGGCCTTGATAATTAAATTTTAATACAAAAGGAGATGAAGTTTGTAAATCTTTTTAAAATAGCGATAGCTGCTATTAAACGAAATAAATTGCGATCATTCTTAACTATGTTGGGAATCGTAATTGGTGTAGGAGCTGTGATTACAATGTTAGCTATTGGTCAGGGATCTAATGAAAGCATTAAATCAAAGATATCTGCAATGGGTACTAACCTGATTAATGTAATGCCAGCTAGTATGAACAGAGGTGGTGTACATATGGGCAGAACAGAGTCACAAACTTTAAAAGAAAAGGATGTAACCTATCTTAAAAAGAATTGTGAATTAGTCAATGCAGTTTCTCCGGAGATACAAAGTTCCGGACAATTGGTTTATGGTTCAAATAACTGGCCTACAACTATAATTGGAGGGAATGAAGATTTTGCATATATCAAAAAGTACGAGGTTGCAACTGGTAGATTTTATACAACTCAGGAAATTAAAAGTGCAGCAAAGGTTTGTGTTATAGGACAAACTGTGGTCGATAATATATTTGGTGAAGGAGTAGAGCCTATTGGTCAAAACATACGTTTCAATAGTATTCCTTTTAAAGTAATTGGAATACTAAAAGAGAAAGGGGATAATACATTTGGCCAAGATCAGGATGATGTATTATTAGCTCCATACACCACAATTATGAAACGTATTACACGCCAAACCTATTTACGAGCTATTGTAATGTCTGCTACTTCTGAAGATAATATAGATGAGACTACAGCTAGTATTGAAGAAGTGTTACGTACTTCTCATAAGTTGAAAGACGCAGAAGATAATGACTTTGAAATTAGAACTCAGGAAGAATTGATCAGTAATTTTAGTTCTATATCAGAAATGATGTTAATTCTACTGGGTGCTATATCTGCAATATCATTACTAGTGGGAGGTATTGGTATTATGAATATTATGTTTGTATCGGTAACTGAGCGTACCCGTGAAATAGGTTTACGTTTAGCTATTGGAGGGAAGGGAAAGGATATCCTGTTGCAATTTCTAATGGAGGCTATTTTGCTGAGTGTATTAGGCGGATTAATTGGTGTGTTAATGGGGTATGCAATATCCTATACTGTTCAAGGTTTAATGAACTGGCCAATATTAGTTACAAAAGGTTCTGTAATACTATCATTTATGGTATGTACCTTTATTGGAGTATTTTTTGGATGGTATCCTGCCCGTAAGGCAGCTGCCTTAGATCCAATTGTAGCATTGCGACATGAATAATTGATAAAAATATAATGATTGGGTATTGAAATGCTATTGTTGACAAATTTGAGTTTAACTCGTTTGTCAGCAATAGCATTATATGTTACAAAATTTTTTAAAAGAAACATTATCTTTAAGCCATGCAGCTTTCAAAATCAAAAATATCAAACTGGCTACCTCACTTCGTAGCAGTAATGTTTGTTCTGTTGCTACCTTTATTTGTATTTGACAGATCAGATGAACATTTAGCTTTCTGGAGATATAGTTACTATTATCAGATGTTTTTTATGATAATAGCTTTTTACGTAAATTATTTTTTCCTGGTTCCAAGGTTATATTTTTCCAAAAAGAAGGTTTATTTTTTTCTTGTATTAATATTATTTGCATTTATTATCCTCCTACTTTCATATTTATTTTATGAATTATTGGCAATTGAAGAATTGAGAGTAAAAATGGATATGAAAGATTTGCCAAAACCAATTAAGGATCTTCATCTTGGCCCTGATGAGCATAAATCGTCTTTTTTTAATCCAAAAATTATTGATAATTTCTTTTTCTTAATATTAGTCTTAACATCTAGTACTGGTGCAGCTATTGTAAAAAGAGTAAAACAAAACGAAAAGATTCAGCAAGAAAAAGAAAAAGCACACCAGGATACAGAATTGGCTTTTCTTAAGAATCAAATTAGTCCGCACTTCTTTTTTAATGCATTAAATAATATTTATGCACTAATTGCGATTGATAGCAATAAGGCTCAAAAGTCAGTTGAAAAATTGTCCGGATTAATGAGGTATTTAATTTATGAATCGGATATTAAGACAATTGAACTGAGTAAGGAATTTGAATTTAACCAGAATTATATTGATTTAATGAGGCAAAGATTAACATCGAAAGTTGAATTGGATGTAAATATATCTGAGATAGTTTCAAATTTTAATATTCCACCATTACTGTTTATACCATTTATAGAGAATGCATTTAAACATGGAGTTAGTTATCGTGAGAAATCTTTTATTAAGATATTTCTGAAATCAGAGAAGGATAAGGTAATTTTTGAATGTAGAAACAGTATTCCTAAAAGGCAAAATGGAGATGAATCTGTAAAAGGTGGCGTTGGTGTAGCTAATATTAAAAAACGTTTGGATTTAATTTATGGAGATAAAGCTGACTTGAAAATGGTTAGCGAAGATGATGTGTTTGTTGTATCATTAACAATTCCTTTAATTAAAGAAAGTGTTTGAAGTATATTGAAAGTGATTATTATAATATCTGCAACAAAGATGATAAATTGCAAATTAGTATGATAATATTTTTCAAGACTTAATTCAAGTCTTTTGTCTTATGTCTTGATACTTGTGTCTAATTTAAAACATATGAAAAAAATTACCTGCATAGCAATAGATGATGAACCATTAGCATTAGGTTTAATTGTATCACACATTAATAAAACTCCGTTTTTAGAATTAAAGGGTGAGTTTGATAATCCGGTAGATGCCATGGAGTTTTTGCAGGAAAATAAAGTGCAATTAATCTTCTTGGATATACAAATGCCTGATTTTACTGGCGTTGAGTTTGCACGAACCCTTGATGATAATAGCAAAGTAATTTTTATTACAGCTTATGAAAAATATGCAGTCGAAGGATTTCAATTACATGCATTAGATTACTTGCTTAAGCCTGTTAGTTATGAGGTTTTTCTAAAATCAGCCAAGCATGCCAAAGATCATTTTGATTTAATAGAATCAGCATCAAATCAAAACATTAGTGTAGCAGGAGTTGAAGAAGATTATTTGTTTATCAAAGCAAACTCCCAAACCCGAAGAATAGATTACAATGATATACTTTATCTTGAAGGGCTGAAGGATTATGTAAAATTATATACAGAATCTTCAACTAAAGCTATCGTTTTTTATGCAACTATGAAATCCATAGAAGAGCGATTACCTAAAGACCGTTTTATGCGTATACATCGTTCTTTTATTGTAAATCTGGATAAAGTAACTACTATAGAACGATATAGAATCATTTTTGGTAATGAACGCATTCCGATCAGTAAGCAATACAAAGAAGTTTTTGATGAATTTGTGAAGAAGAGATTTTTGTAATTATACCATTTATATTTAATAATATGTGAATACTGGATAATGCCGATAGATATTTAAAGATCAAATACAAACGAAGAGTAGTTGTTGATCATATTAAATACTTATCGGTATAACTTGATTTGTAATTTATAATAAGGTTGTTGAAATATTAAAATCATTCATTATGGAATCTGCGTCTTGTGAAAACTGTGCTATGAGAGCTAAATATGATACAAATCCAAAATCATTTATTGGAAGAATCTGGAGATGGCACATTAAATTCTGTCCGGGTTGGAAAAAATATATGAAATCACTGGATGAAGGAACGAAAGATGAGATTATAAAAAAGTATCATATTCAATAGATCGTTAGTTTTTAGATAATAGAATTTAGATTTATTTACAAAGTGTATTAAATCAGTTGATTGTATGTTGTTTTGTAAATTATACATATCGAAATATGACTGTTGTAATTGTTTACTGAACTAATGATATTGTGGTTAAATAAATTTTTCACTTGTTTGCGAGTGAACAATACAACAGGTTATAATACAAATCTACATTATTAACCATTCAACTTCGATTAACTTTAATAGGTTAAAATTAAATCTTAATCTATTATGGTCAATCTACGTACAAATTTCCTTCAGTTATCAACTGCTTTGCTTACTTCTATATTCGTTTGTAGTTGTAACAGTAAAGAATCAATTCCTGTTTTAGAAACAGGTGGTCAAGAATCAATGCCAAATCAATGGATCGATAAAGATACCGGTCATAAACTAACAAAGCTCACCCGAAATGAAGGTGACAATCGAAGTTTTTATTTTCACAATAATCCCTTTTTACCTACATCAGATGGTAAAGGTTCCTTAATGGTGTATTATGGAAGTCAGGTAGAAGGTGTTTCCGATCATGTTTATCGAGGAAGAGAAGTGCGTCAGATTTTTGTGATGGATCTGAAAACTCTCGAGACAAAACAACTTACACATAATACAAGTCCTATTCGGGGGGAAATTGTCGCTAAAAAACACCGAGAAGTGATATATCAGGGAGGTGATACTATTTATGCTACAAATGTGGATAATGGTAACTCAAGAATATTATACGTTTTTCCTGATTCATTAAAACGCACAGGAATTACAACGTTAAATGCAGATGAAACATTACTGGCCGGAGTTTTCAGTGTCCCTGAAAAAGATTCTATTTTAAAACATCATCCTAAAAAATCAGAGTTCTTTCAACTTATTTATGAAGCCAAGCTTCCTCACACAATTTTTACTATCAATATTAATAATAAAGAGTTGTTGCCGGTTCATAATGATACAGCATGGTTAAATCATGTTCAGTTTTCTCCAACTGATCCGGATATTTTAATGTTTTGTCATGAAGGTCCATGGCACAAGGTAAATCGTATTTGGACGATTAAAATGCGAGAGAAAGAACCTATGTTAATGCACACAAGAACAATGGAAAGAGAAATTGCAGGGCATGAGTTTTTTAGTGTTGATGGTCAAACGGTTTGGTTTGATTTACAGAAACCTCGTGGAGAGACTTTCTTTTTAGCTGGAACAAGCTTGAGGACAGGAAAGGAAATGGCTTATCAAATGGAAAGAGATGAATGGTCAATTCATTTTAATATATCTCCCGATCAGAATGTATTTGCAGGTGATGGAGGAAATGAAACACAAGTAGCTAAAGCTGAAAATGGCAGATGGATTTACCTATTTCTTCCTGATGATAAAGAAATGAAGTTAAAAAGTGAAAAGTTGGTAAATATGCAACATCATAATTATGATTTAGAACCCAATGTACATTTTACTCCGGATGGCAAGTCAATAATATTCAGAGCAAATTTTGAAGGTAAAAGTCAAATATATAAAGTTGATATAAATAATTAAATTATAGGATACTAATTAGTTATAGTGAAAACTGGTAATAATTTAAATATATTATTATCAGTTTTTTTATTTAGTAGTAAAGGGATTGAGTTTAAAATATTGTTGTTATCTAAACAAAAACGCTTATACTTGAATTTGTAATGCAGATATCAGATTATATATAATGAATTTACTATTGACTTTTTTTAATAAACCCTATCCTCAAACTCAGAATAAATGGAAGTCAGCCATTTCTATTAGTTTGTTTATTTCATTGTTTTTGTATGTATTTCAGCCTTTTGGGTTGCAGTTGTTAAAGCATGATTATAAAGATTTTGTTTTGTTAGGATATGGTTTAGTTACCTTTATTGTCTTAGTAATCAACTATGTGATTCTTCCATTTGTTAATTCTTCTGTATTTGATGAGGACAAATGGACTGTAAAAAAGCAAATTTTATGGTTGGTGTGGATTGTGTTTTCAATAGGTTTAGGAAATTATTCATACTCCATACTATTCTCTGTTATACCTTGGTTTGGTTTTAAAGGTTTTTTGATTTTTATGATGTTTACCATTGCAATAGCTATTATTCCTATTGTATTAATAACTTTCATTTCTCAAAATGCCATGTTAAAGAAAAATATGGCTTATTCTCAGGAAATTAATGCTTCCATTCATGAAAAGACAGAAAAACAAGAAGATATTATTGTGGTTGAGTCAGGCAAACAAAAAATAAATATCAATGCGGATAATATAATCGCAATTGAATCAGAAGGTAATTATATTAATGTTTTTTGTATTGATGATGAGGTGGTTGAATCTCATATGATACGAAATACAATTAAAAACCTTGAGGAACAATTGCAAGAAAGGCCAATGTTTTTTAAATGTCATAGGGCATACATTATTAATTTGGCTTATGTAAAAGATGTAAAGGGGAATTCTCAGGGATTCAATGTGGAATTAAAAAACTTAGAAAAAACAATTCCGGTATCAAGAAGCTTTACTAAAAACTTTAAAAATAAAATGATAGAAAAAAGCTCGAACTAGTATCCTGTAAAGTCGAGGACAGATTTGCAGTTTGTTAATTTTATACCCTTTGCCATATCGCTTTTGTTCACTACTCATCACTCACTACTTACTTCATACTCCATCTAACTTAAGTACTGGAAATTAATACTGAGATAACTATGTTTTCCTGGTTTATCCATTGTCCTTTTCTCTAATTTCTCTTTCCAACTCGTCACAGATTATAGTATTTAATCATTACACATATGCAAGTCATCACAAATGCTTGTAGTATATCCCAATTGCTTTGCTGGTCAGTAATTTGAAATTATCATTGCATCAACAATTTTAGTTTTAATCAATAAAAAATTAAGTAATGAAAAAGAAAGTTTGGATTATTTTAACAGCGGTAGTTTTATTTGTTTTGGGTGTAATTTTACAATTTACAAATGGTGGAGTTTGTAGTATAGGAAATTTTAGTTTTAATTATTTTTCATCTGGTGATTATGCTCTTGGTGTTTTTGCATCAGGTAAATTTGCAATAGGAATATTTTCAGTTGGAATCTTCTCTATAGGTATTTTTTCTATCGGCATTTTTAATATTGGATTGTATGCTGTAGGCTTGTTTTTACTAGGATGGAAAAAGAGATTGCCAAAAACAATAATGGATTATTTAAAGAAAAGTGAGGAAAAGTGATTTGTGATTGGCTTTAAGTGTTATTTACGAGGAAGATAGGGGTGTTTAAATTATTGGTAAAAAAAGTCTAAGTTCTATTTTCTAATATCTATTAATCTACAATTTATAGATATTTATATGTAATTTTAGTCTGAATTTTAAACTCTTAATTTATGAAATCCCTTTTCTTTCTTCTTGTTGGATGCGTATTCTTAGTTGGATGTAATAATAAATCAGAAAATGAGTTAATTCTAAATTTTTTTGAAGCATTTAATCAATCTGACTTTGAAGAATTAAGTAATCTTGTTACTTCTGACTTTACAATGACAGAAGGTAATTTTTCTCTTTGTAATTCTATAGATGACTTTAAAACTGTTTTTCAATGGGATTCTGTTTTTGTACCACGCTATAAGGTTTTAAGTATTAGTAAACAGGAAAATGGTAGCGATGCTGTGATTTCTAAAAAAGATCAACGAATTGATTTTTTACATGATGATCCAATGATTTCAAATATTTCTGTTGAGTTTAAAAATGGTAGAATATCTAAATTGGTTATTAATGACTATCAGCAGTTTGATACTAAAAAATGGAGTGGTCGTTTAAATGATATTACCAGCTGGATAAATATTAATAAGCCGGAATTGAGTGGATTTCAAAGAGATATTACACCAGAGGGTGCACGACATTATTTAAAAGCCATTGATTTATTTACCCATAGGGTCTTAGTGCAAAATGAAAATATCTTTATTGATAATGATCTTCAATTGATCCATTTAACAGATTCAATTTTTATTCATATAAGTTGGTATAACTCTGCAAAATATGGAAGGTTTCCTTCAAACGGTATGATAGTAGCTAAACAAGGTAAAGCTATAATGGTAGATACACCAATGGATAACGATCAAACGCAAAGGCTTTATGATTTTTTAAAGGATAGAATGAATATAAAGGTTACAATGTTTATACCAGGTCATTTTCATGAGGATTGTATGGGGGGTATCAAATTCTTGCATTCTAAAGGAGTGCATTCAATAGCTAATTCTTTGACAGTTAAGAAGTGCAAAGAATTGGGATTAGAAATACCTCAGGATTCATTCGAAAGTATTAAAATATTGGATTTTAATGGCGAAACTATTGAATGTAGTTATAATGGGGGAGGTCATTCTTTTGATAACATAATAGTTTGGTTACCAAAACATAAAGTTCTATTTGGCGGATGTATGGTTAAAAATGAAAAATCGAAAAGTTTAGGAAACCTGGCCGATGCTGTCGTTGACGAGTGGGATGGAACTGTTAGTAAGCTATTAAATAAATATGGAGATGCAGAATATGTAATTCCCGGACATGGAGCTTATGGGGGAGTTGGGTTATTAAATCATACAATTGATTTAGTTAAAGATTATAAGTTGCAAAGTTATTAGAGAGGCAGCGTGAAGGATTGTAGCGAATACCCCACAGCGAATATTAAAAAAAATGTTTAATTAGGAGATTATTTTAAGGATTGAGAATTGTATCTCGTCAGGGTGGAAGAAAGCGAGGAGTAGAAGTGGAAAGCCTGACCCGAGAATAATAAGGTTGCTTTACTTTTATTTTTTAGCGAGGGGCACGGCCTAATTTTCGCTAATTACATCACTTTGTTTATCTCGTTTGATTAAATTGTATATGGTTGATTTACCAATGTCCAGTTTTTTAGCCACTTTTAAAACGTTATTATCATACTGTCGTAAGTAATGGCGAATGATTCTTTCTGTATATTCTTTTAACGTCATTTCTTCTGCAAGTATATCTAATTCCGCTGCTGTAGAATTGAAAAGGATGTTTTCTTCATCAATTTTATGATCGCTGGCCATTACGGCACTAAGCTCTATGATCGCTTTTAGTTCCCGAACATTACCCGGAAAATTATAACTCAATAGCTTCTTTTTTGCTCTGGACGTAAAAGTCATAAGAGTCATATCATTGTCTTCGCAAAATTGATTGAGGAAAAATTGACTTAGCGTGATGATATCATTTTGACGATCTTTTAAAGGAGGAAGGTGAATAGGAAGTCCAAGTAATCTATAATATAGGTCCTCTCGAAAATTACTGGCTTTAACCTCTTCTAAAAGATCTCTGTTAGTGGCTGTTATGATTCTGCAGTTGACTTTTATTACTTCATTTCCTCCAACCCTCGTTATTTCACGTTCCTGGAGTACTCTTAGTAATTTTACCTGTAGGTTAATATCCATTTCGCCAATTTCATCTAAAAAGATTGTTCCTCCTTCTGCCTCTTCAAATTTTCCCTTTTTAGTTAATATGGCACCTGTAAAAGCCCCTTTTTCGTGACCAAATAATTCACTTTCAATCAAATCTCGAGGAATGGCGCCCATGTTCACTGCTATAAAAGCCTTGTTTTTACGTATGGAATTATAGTGGATTGTTTTAGCTACAAGTTCCTTACCTGTACCTGTATCTCCATAAATGGAAACATTTATATTAGGAATTTTTACAGCTTTTTGAACCAATGCAAAGACATCCTTCATTACAGGACTATCTCCAATAATAGCATTCCCAAAATTATATTTTGTAGCTATTTCATTTTTTAGTTGCGATATTTCGTCCAGTAACTTCTTTTTATTACGGATGTTATTAACGCTGTTTAATAGACGATCTTTTATGTTTTCATCTTTTGTGATGTAATCGTAAGCGCCTTCTCGTAATAAATTTACAGCTGTTGTAATGGAATCCTGACCAGAGATGATAATAACTTCAATATCAGGGTTATATTTCTTTATTTGCCTTAGTATTTCTTCTCCGGTATGGTCGGGTAAACCTAAATCTAGGGTTACAATATCAGGATTGTCAGGTAGGTGTTTAAAAAATGTCTCTCCATCGAAGTAGGTATCAATTTCAAAATCAGGATTTAGGGCAAGCGAACGCTCAATTAGTTTGTTAAAAACGCGGTCGTCTTCTACAATATGAATTTTCATTGATAACTAATTTTTAAAACACTTAGAATTCAAATATATTTGCTTTTTATAAGAATCCACAATAAATGAGTCTTGTTTTTGATAGAATAAGCATTTTTGTGATGTGGATATAATATTTTTACATAAAGGTAGTTTTAATTGTTATGGCTACTTTTGAAATAGAAGATTAAATAACAAGGTAGCGAGGTTAAGAGTAAAAGGTTAAAGGAGTGTGATAGTATAATGATGAAGAGTAGGGTTGTAAAAGGTTGTTAATTATTTATTTAATTACATTTAGAAACTGAAACTGAGTACAGAAGACCGAATACTGATTACTAATTGAAAATAAATGAAATTAAATAATATATATATATTGCTGATCGTGTTGGTTTTACTGGGTTGTTCTACGAAAAAGAATACCTGGCTTAGCCGGAATTATCATGACCTAACTGCACATTATAATGTTTACTTTAATGGTAAGGAAAGTTTTAAAGAAGGAGTAAAATCCATTGAAGAATCAAACGTTGATGATTATACACAGGTTTTAGCTGTTTTTCCTGATTCAAAAGAGTCTAGTAAGGATGTGGCAAGTGGGGAAATGGATAGGGCAATTGAAAAGGGAACTAAGCTTATCAAAAAACATTCTATAACTAAAAAACCTAAACGAAAAGATGGAGATAACTCTATAAAATATCAAAAGTTTATTAGTCAGAATGAATTTAATAAATGGGTAGATAATGCCTATTTACTTATTGGAAAGTCTAATTTTTATAAACATGATTATCATGTAGCTCAACAAAGTTTCGAGTATATGTTTCGGGAATTTAGGACAGGTCCTGAATGGTATGAAGCCGAAATATATAATGCCAGAGCAGCTATAGAACTCAAAGATCTTTCAAAGGCAAAAATATTGTTGGATAATTATGATATTGAGGGGAAGGCTCCGGATCGATTATATGGCTTGTATTCCGCTGTTTATGCTGATTTCTACCTTAGGCAACAAATGTATGAGGAAGCAGTTCCTTATTTACAAAAAGCAATAGATGGAGCCTGGAGTCGATATTATAAACTACGATTGAATTTTATTTTAGCTCAGGTTTATCATAAACTGAAAAGATATAATGATGCAAATTTAGCTTATAAATCAGTAATAAGAATGAATCCTCCATACGAGATGGCTTTTAATGCAAAAGTGAACAGAGCCAGTGTGATGTTTGGAGAAGGAGGTTTACCTGCTGTACAAAAAGAAATTGCCAAATTATTACATGATAAACGTAATCAGGATTATGAGGATCAGATTTATTATGCTTTGGCAATGGCCTATATGGCAGAAAAACAAGAAGAAGAGGCAGTTGATAATTTATTGCTTTCGGTTCGTAAAAGTGTTTCTAATGAATATCAAAAAGGTTTGTCGTTTTATAAGTTGGCCGATATTTATTATGAAAAACCTGAGTATAAACCTGCTTATGCCTTTTTAGATTCTGCTTTATATAGTTTGGATGAAACTTTTTATGATTATAAATCAATTAGTGATTTACATGAAGATTTGGAAAGTTTAGTAACTCGGATTAACACAGTTGAGCGTGAGGATAGTTTACAACGAATTGCTAAAATGAGCGAATCACAGCGTTTAGCTTTTATTGATAATTTAATAAAAATAGAAAAAGACAAACAAGAGGAATTAGCTAAGAAACAGCAAGAATCGAATGAGAGTATTTATCTTGACAGGACTTTAATACAAAGTTCTTCCTCAACTAATAGTACAGGGAAATGGTATTTTTATAATCCAAATTCAGTTGCTTTAGGGAAAAGTGAATTTGAACGAAAATGGGGCAGAAGGAAGCTGGAAGATAACTGGCGTAGGACAAATAAAGAAGTTGTGGTTACTGATATACCAGAACCAGGAAATTCTGATGATATTTTTGATCAACCATTTTCAGATTCAAATGGAACAGTGTCTGGTGAGGATTCAACAGAGGTAAAACCGGAAACTACTAATTTATTAAGTAGAGAAACATATTTAAAAGATCTTCCTTTGTCCGATGAACAATTAAAGCTTTCAAATGATAAAATTGAAGAAGCTTTAATTATGATGGGTGTTATATATAAGGATCAAATAGAAAATATTCCTTATGCAATTGAAGCTTTCAGTGAATTAATAAAAAGATTTCCTAACAGCATATATATCGAAGATGCTTTAATGAATCTATACTTGTGTTATGAGATTCAAAAGGAACAATTTAATATGGCAAGGATTAGAAAACAGATTGTAGAACAATATCCGGATGGAGAGTTTACCGCGTTTTTAAATGATCCTGACTATTTTAAAAAGAGAGAGGAGAGATTAAAGCAAATTGAAGATTTGTATGAAGAAGCATATTCAGAATATTTGTTTAACCGTTTTGAAACTCCAATATCAAATTATCAAAAAGCAAAAGCAATTGATGAAGAAAATAAATTGCTACCTAAATTTAAGTTTTTAACAGGCTTGTCTTATGCGAAAGTTGGAGAATTGGAGAAATTTAATTCAGAATTAAAATCATTGGTAGACCAATATCCTGAAGCAGAAGTAACTCCTTTAGCTAAGGAGATGTTAGCAATGTATGGGCAGGGTAGAAAACCTGTGACAGGACCTGTTACTACTAATTTAAATGAACTCAGAAATAAAGAATTTCAGTTAGAAAAGCAGAAAAGGGGAATCGCAGATGCAGAAAAAGTTGCAACTTCTTTTACTGTAAATAATAATGCAAAACACAGTTTAATATTAATAGTAAATCCTGAAGCTGATATAAATAGGTTGAGGTTTAATATTGCAGATTATAATTTTTCTAAGTTTTTATTGAATGATTATGAGATGACAGAATTAAATTTACCTGATAGAACACCAATTTTTGCAATAAATGGATTTAATAATAGATTAGAGGCATTAGATTATTTTTATTCTATTCGTGAGCGAAAAGAAATTTTTGAAGTGGAAAATCTGAATTATTCTAAATTATATGTTATCAATGATGGAAATCTGGAATATTTAATATCATCAGGTGATGTTAAGAGCTATGAAGGATTTTTTGATGAGAATTATTTATCTGCTGAAGCTTTTAAAAATATGAAAAGTGAGGAGGTAGAAATGCAGCAGCCGACTAAAGAGCAAGATCAAATTACTTCACCAATAACAACGGAGGAAGCTGTAGATAAAAAATTAGCAGTTGAGCCAAATGTGATTAAGATAGAACCTAAAGAGCAACAAACGAAAAAAGAAGAAGCAATAGTTGAGAGTGATAATGTTATTGCAGTAGAAGATAAATCTCCAATAAAACAGCAAGAACCTAAAGCTGAAGAAACTTCTGTTCTTGAAAAAATAGTACAAAAGGAAGTGGTTCAGGAAGAAAAAGAATCTTCAATAATTGAACAATCAACTGGTTTGAATTTTGTTTATGGTGAAGGACCTCATTCGGCTTTAATTTTATTTAAAAAGGGACATATCAACATACAAAGAACTGGAACTATATTTAAAAATTATTCAAAAGTAAATTTTGGCAACCAACTTGAAACTGAATTTGGACCTAAAGGAACTGCATGGTTTTATATAAAGGTAAATGGTTTTGTTACTGAAAAGGAGGCTAAAGCATATGTCCAAAAGGTAAGATTAGATAGTTATTTGATGAGAGAAATATCCAGAATGAAATATTATACCTGGGTTATTACAGAAAACAACTATCAAAGGTTAACAGATGAGACTTCGTATGAAAAGTATCAGGATTTCTATGAATTAAATTATTAGAATTGGAGCTATGGTAGATCAAAAAAATGTAAATATTCTTTGGGTTGATGATGAAATAGATTTATTAAAAGCTCACGTTCTGTATCTTAAAGAGAAGGGGTTTTCTGTACAAACAGCAACCAATGGTCAGGATGCTCTTGATATGGTAAGTAATTCTCATTTTGATTTAATATTTCTGGATGAAAATATGCCGGGATTAAGTGGTTTAGAGGTGTTGAATCAACTTAAAAATATAAGACCAGAAGTGCCGGTAGTTATGATCACCAAAAGTGAAGAGGAAGATATTATGGATCAGGCTATTGGTAGTAAGATATCTGATTACTTAATAAAGCCTGTTAATCCAAACCAGATTTTATTAACTATTAAAAAACATATAGATCAATATAGATTAGTAGCTGAAAAAACAACCAGTAATTATCAAACTGAATTTGGTAAAATAGGATTAAAAATAAATGATTCTTATTCGTATAGTGATTGGGTTGAAGTCTATAAGCAATTAGTGCATTGGGAAATTGAGTTGGAAGATACAAAAGGTGAGATGGATGAAGTTCTAAAAATGCAAAAAACTGAAGCCAATCATGCGTTTACTAAATTTGTTAAGAAGAATTACATTAATTGGATTAATAGTGAAGATGAAGATTCTCCTATGTTGTCCAATCAGATGATGCGAGATGTTGTATTGCCAATGATTAATAATGGCGATAAAGTTGTTATGCTTGTTATTGACAATTTCAGGTATGATCAATGGCTTATGATAAAGCAGGAGGTATTGAAAGATTATCGAGTCGAGGAGGAGAAGATATATTGTAGTATTTTACCTACAGCAACACAGTATGCGCGTAATAGTTTGTTCTCTGGCCTAATGCCTGCTCAAATTAAAGAGTTATATCCTCAATATTGGTTAGATGATCAAGATGAAGGTAGTAAAAACCAGTTTGAAGAACAGTTAGTAGGTACTTTTTTTGATAGGTTTAGAAAATCAATAAAATACTCCTATCAAAAAATTAATAATCTGGAAACTGGTAAGCAGTTAATCGATAACTACTCACAAATTTTAAAGGATGATTTATCAGTAGTAGTTTTTAATTTTGTGGATATGTTATCGCATGCCCGTACTGAAAGTAAAATGATTAAAGAATTGGCCTACGATGAATCAGCTTATCGATCCCTAAGTAAATCATGGTTTTTACATTCAGTAATGAACGAGCTACTAAATAAACTAGAATCGGAAGACGTTAAGGTTTTAATTACTACTGACCATGGAACTATTCGTGTTAAGAATCCGATTAAAATAATTGGCGATAGAAATACAACTACGAATTTACGTTATAAACAAGGTAAAAATTTAAATTATAATCCAAAGGAAGTTTTTGAAGCAAAAAAACCTGAGGAATTAATGCTTCCTAAGCCAAATGTATCAACAAGTTATGTGTTTGCTACAAACGAAGATTTTTTAGCATATCCCAATAATTATAATCATTATGTAAGTTATTATAAAGATACATTTCAGCATGGAGGAATTTCTTTAGAAGAAATGTTAATTCCTTATGTTATTTTAGCGCCAAAAGGGAGTTGACAGATGAGTAACGAGTAGTGAGAAGTGAGTGGAGAGGTTAATAGATTGATAGGTCAATAGGTCAATAGGATTTGATTATAGAGATTAATAACAAGTAATATTATCTTTGTGTACTTAGTGAAAATACTTAGCGTTCCTAGAGGTTAAAAATAGTAAGCTGTAAATCAGCCTTTCCCCATTTGGGGAGAATGAGAGGGGCTTTTAAATTGTGATAAAAATGAAAAAGAAATTTATATTACGTACTATTGATCATTTACAAGAGGTTGCAGATGAATTTTTGAAGGCGTTTCCAGAGCCTGGCGTTTTTTGTTTTTATGGTTCAATGGGAGCAGGTAAAACTACTTTTATTCAAGCCTTATGTGAAAAATTAAAAGTGTTAGATGTTGTTAATAGTCCAAGTTTTGCTATTGTTAATGAGTATAATACTGCAAATGAAGATGTAGTTTATCATTTCGATTTTTATCGTTTAAAGGAAGAAGAAGAAGCTTTTGATTTAGGATACGAAGACTATTTTTATTCAGGTAGCTATTGTTTTGTTGAATGGCCCGAAAAAATAGAATCATTATTACCACAAAAAAGGTTTGATGTTACGGTAACAGTAATGGACGATATGTCTCGTCAAATAGAAGTATTGGAATTATTTTGATTTAGCATAGATGGAAGATGCGAAAACATGGTGTTTTTAGCTATTTTCTTAAACCATATTTATATAAAGAGTAATTTGCTTACAATAGTGTTAGTTAAATTACTCTTTTTTTTAGTATAAAATTAGGACATATTTATTGGAAATATTACTGAGTTATATTGTTAAATAAACAATAAAATAATGTTGATTTGTTGTTATTAATTTAACATCCTAACAAATTGATAAACTTGCAATAATATACTGTTATAAGTGTACTAATATATCTTCATTAAGTGTGTCATAACGCATATTTATATGTTAAGTTATCGATCGCTTTAATTGTTTAAAAAATTGATAATAAGGTAAATAACCTTTACTGTGTTAGTGCTATGTAATTAAATATATAAATTAAATCTCATTTTGTCATTGTGGATAACCATTTTGTAAATAAAAAATGATTTTTTGTCAAAAATGGTTGGTTGGTAATTTTTCATGGTTTATATTCGTGGTCGAAAATTATTTTTATTTATTTCTATTTGATCATAAAAAAATTAGATTATGAGAAAAATTACCATGATGGTTGGTGTTGCATTAAGTGCAGGACTATTATTAACCAACTGTGTTAAAAACGAAGAGTCAGAAGGCGTTAAGGCTCTTAGAGAAGCTCAAGCTGGATATTATGATGCTTTAGCTCAAGCTGAAGTTTTAACAGCAGAGGCAGATGCTGCTTATACAAATGCTGAGGCTGCACATGAATTAGCAAATGCTGCTTTTAGAAATGCAGAAGCTGCATCTGAAAGAGCTCTGGCTAAAATAGATTCATTAAATGCGGTTAAAAAAGAAGCAGAAACAGAAGCTGATATTGCTGAAATAGAAGCTGAATTAGCAGTTACATTAGCTGATCAGGAAAAATTGTTAATTGAAGCTCAAAATGCTATTGAAGTAGCTAAACTTACAGCTGAAGGAGATTTATTAGATGCTCAGGAAAAATTATTAGCAGCTCAATCTTCTTACTTGCAGGCTGTTCAAGATGAAGATAATGAGATGGTAACATATTATTATAATCTTTATTTTGATGCTTTAGATGAAGTTAATGATCTACAAAGAGATATTAATGAATATGTAGAAGATATTGCAGATGATAAAGCTTATTTAGCATATTTGGAAGTATCGGAAGATTTATATAATTCTTCTGTTGTTGCTAATGATATTGAAGATCTTAATATTGATATTGTTGATTATCAGGGAGATATTGCTGATTTAGAAGATGATAAAGCTGTATTAGAAGAAGAGGTTACTTATTTAACTTCTATTTTATCAGGTCAGGAAACTGGTGCTGCTGAAAAATTGGCTACAGTTAAAGAAACTTTAACTGCATTAAGAACTGATTCTGCTTCTTTACAAACAGAAATTAATGATGCTCAGAATGCTGCAGACTTAGCTGAAAATACTGCTAATGATTATGATGATGCTGTTTATAGCGAAGTGATGGATATTATTAATAATTATCCTTATCAAATTGCTAATTACGAAGCAAATATTGCTTATTATAATGCTGATATGGTTGAAGAGTCAACTAATATTGCAGAAGCATTAAGAGATATTGTTGAATATCAGGCTGATTTAAGAGCTGCAAATGCAGAGTTAACTGAGTATATGATTAATAAGAATCTTAGAACAACAGATGTTGCAACTTATGAGACTGCTTATTTAACGGCTATGGAAGAAGAAGCTGAATTATGGGCTAAAGTTAATACTGCGTATGATACATACCAAGTGCTTCAGGCTGATGCAGATGCTTATCCAGCTGATGCTGCAAAAGCTACAGCTGCATCAGATGCTTATCAGGATTATTTAGATGCTCAGAGTGCAGCTTCAGATGCTAATGATGTTACAAATGCAGCTTATATGCCATATCAAGAAGCTTTAGATCAACTTGAAGATGCAGAATGGGATGTATATGCTTCATCATATTATGATGTGGCTTCTTTAACTACAAACATTGCATATGCAGAAGCTTCTATTGAAGAGTCTACTAATGATTATAATTCATACGTAAAATATGTTGAAGAATATGAAGCAACATTAGCAGAAATGCAAGCTGATTATGACGAAGCATTAGCTAGTTACGATGCAACTTATGCTCAGTATATGGAATATGCAGATGCTGTAGATGCTGCATACGATGTTCTTTCTGATTTATATTCTCAATTATCTGAAGTTGAAGATGATATTAATGTACAAGAAAACTATGTTTACTACATCGAATCTGATGTTGAAAATCTTGATACATATATTGGTTGGTTAGAAGATGATATTGATGGTATTGAAGAAGAAATCAGAGATATAGAAGAATATATAGCAGAAGCAAATAGCGATATTGCATATCTTCAAGTAGAAGTTACTGAGTATAGTGATTATATTGCTTGGTATGAAGATAATATTGCAGTAATGGAAACTGAATTAGCTAACTTAGAAGCTGAATTAGCTGTTGTACAAGCTAAAGCAGATGAATATAAGGCTGGTTTAGATGCAGAGTTGGCTGACTAAGGATTAAATTCACTAGTTTAAGATAAAATATTACAATAATGGCGGAATGTAATTCCGCCAGATTAATTAAATTTTTGAATTATAATCCTTATCCTTATGAAAAAAGTATTATTAAGTATTGTCTTAACCATGACTACCTGTTTGGTTATGGCTCAAGGATTTGGACCTCAGGCAGGAGATAAATCTGTATCATTACAGCTTGGTAGAGGAGATGATTTTAGCGATTTACAGTATGTCGCTAAAAATTTAGGAACATATACTGTTTATGTTCCATCTAATTCTACAGCATCAACAGATGATAATTCTCTTATTAATATGATTGGTGTTGAAGGAAAGTACTTTCTATCAAGTAATTTAGCTGTTAGATTAAGTGGTATGGGGTTAATTAGTAGTACCCCTGCTCAACAAGATATACCTGCAGTGATAAATCCTGAGTATTATGATGATGAAGTAGATGAGTTAAGTTATATTTCTATACCTGGTTACTCAGATGTGGAATCATCAAGTTCGTATAAAGTATTAGTTAATGCTGGTGCTGATTATTATTTCAATGTAGGTAATGATCGCTTATACCCTTATGCAGGAGCTCAACTTAATTTTAATTATGGGCAAAGCAAATATTTCACTTTAGAAGATGATGATATGGGTGAAAGAGTATCAGAAACATACGGACTAGGAGGTAGTATTGTTGGTGGTGTTGATTATTATATAGCTCAAGGCTTTTTCTTAGGTATTGAAATTAAAGCTGCAAGTTATATGTATTCAGTTGCAAGAATCTTCCCTCAACCAGGAATGGAAGGTGGAGATGCTGATAATCATTCAACAACATTCTTTTCAAATCCTATGGTAAAAATAGGTTTCAAATTCTAATAATCTATTTTTTTAAAATAGTAAAAGTCATCTCATTTTTAATGGGGTGGCTTTTTTTGTTTCTAATTAGACACAAAAATCCTGTTAATCTTGTTAATCCGGTCTGTAAGTTTAATTAGCAAATACTATGTTTATTTTTCAAGGTAATTTAATTAATATGCAGTCAGAAAATCGCTGTAAATGTCCATATTTAATAAAAAAAGTGGCATTTTTGTAAGTTGAAATTTTTAGATACAAATAAAAGAGAAATATATTATGCAAACGGTAGTAAGTGGAATACGACCTACAGGTAATTTACACCTGGGAAATTATTTTGGAGCAGTGAAGAACTTTTTGCGTATGCAAGATGAGTATAACTGTTATTTTTTCATAGCTGATTATCATTCATTAACAACCCATCCAACTCCGGAAAATTTGCATAATAGTGTGCGTCAGGTATTAGCAGAGTATTTAGCCTGTGGTCTTGATCCAGAAAAATCTACAATATATATTCAGAGTGATGTTCCTGCAATAGCAGAATTAAGCCTTTTATTAAGTATGAATGCATATTTGGGGGAACTGGAAAGAACTACCTCCTTTAAAGATAAGGCGCGTCAACAGCCAAATAATGTAAATGCTGGTCTTTTAACATATCCTGTGTTAATGGCTGCAGATATTATTATTCATCAGGCTGATAAGGTTCCTGTAGGAAAAGATCAGGAGCAAAACCTTGAGATGACTCGTAAATTTGCTACCCGCTTTAATCATATGTATAAACAGGATTACTTTAAAATTCCTCAATCTTTTAATTATGGAGAAGCTTTGGTTAAAATTCCAGGGTTAGACGGATCAGGAAAAATGGGAAAATCTGAAGGAAATGGAATATTCTTGGTAGATGAACCAAAACCACTACAAAAAAAGGTAATGCGTGCAGTTACTGATAGTGGACCAACAGAACCTAATTCAGAAATATCAGAACCTGTACAAAACTTGTTTACATTGATGGAAGTTGTATCTACACCAGATACAATTGAATATTTTAAAGATAAATATGCAACTTGTGAAATACGATATGGTGATTTAAAAAAGCAATTGGCAGAAGATATAATTAAGTTTACTACTCCTATTAGAGAAAAAATTAATGATATCAAAGCTAATGAAGCTTACTTAAGCAAAGTTGTTAAAATGGGTAGAGAAAAGGCTCAGGAAAGTGCTGAGAAAACAGTTAAGGAAGTAAGGGAAATTATTGGAATCAAGCGTTTCTAGGTTATATCTGGATTTTAAAATATTTAAAAAGAAGGTGTCTGTTTTAGGCACCTTCTTTTTTTGTATATGGGTATTGGTATTTTGAAAATATAAGAACAGTCTTGCGTTATGTTAAATATATATAAAAAGTCAATTTTTGGAAAGTATTTTAATGTACAGTAAATCAGATGTTAACATGTAATTTTCAAAATAAATTTTAAAAATATAGTAGTATGTATTGCATAGTACCTAATAAAAGATATATATTTGTAATACAAACAACAATGTTTAAAAAGGTATTGTGTTATGAAGTTTTCTGTTAGAAAAAATTGTTTAGGTATATCATTATCTGTAATAGTAACAACTGTGATAATGTCAATTGTACCAATTGACTTATGTGATATCAATAAATCCGATGAGCCAGTTTCGTACGATGAAGTAGAGCAATATGAGAATGATTCATACGTAACTTTTAAAAATGTAGGACTATCTATTGGTAATGATTTTTTAGTTCTCTAAAGAAATTAAAAGTACGATCTATAGATTAATAATCTAGACACTAAAAAATAACGAGAGAAAATTAATAACTGTAGGCTAACAACCATTAAATATAAAGGGAGGGATAAGATATGAAGGTAGAAAATACAAAAGCACAAATGCGAAAGGGGGTACTAGAGTATTGTATCTTATCAATTTTGTCAAGGAGTGATAAATATGCATCAGATATTATTGCAGAACTAAAGGAGGCAAAAATGATTGTAGTTGAAGGTACTTTATACCCATTATTAACCAGATTAAAAAATGCTGGATTATTGGCATACAGGTGGGAAGAATCAACACAAGGTCCACCTCGTAAATATTACGAACTGACAGATATTGGAAGAGATTTTTTAAAAGAGTTGGATGCCTCATGGCAAGAACTTGTTAATGCTGTAAAATTTATAAATAATAACTAGCTAAAATCAGTATCATGCAAAAGACAGTTAATATTAATTTGAGTGGTAGCGTTTTTTATATTGATGATGATGCTTATGCTCTATTAAGGGATTATCTTGACAAATTAGAAAACTATTTTGGAAATCAAGAAGAAGGAAAAGAAATTATCAATGATATTGAAAGTCGTATAGCTGAATTATTTAATGAAAAGCTTAAAGATAGAGGAGCTGTGGTAAATATTGCAATGGTTGAAGATGTCATTGCTAAGATGGGACAACCTGAAGATTTTGATGATGAGACTTCAGAAGAGAAGGGATCAAATACAATAAAAGAAGAAAGGTTTCATAAACAAAAGAAACGTTTATACCGAGATATCGATAATAGAGTATTAGGTGGAGTGTGTGGAGGTATTGCAGCATATTTTAATACTGATCCTGTTTTTATTAGAGTTCTGTTTGTAATTCTTCCATTCTTAAGTTTAGGAATTATTATTCCTGTATATATTGTTTTATGGATTGTAATTCCGGCTGCTATTACTACTGCGCAAAAGCTTGAAATGCGAGGTGAAAATGTGACTATTAAAAATATTGAAAAAGCAATACGTAATGAATATGAGGATGTAAAAGAGCATTTTACAAAAGTACGAGAGTCTAAAATGTATAAAAAGGGCGAAACATGGTGGAATAGACTTACGAAAAGAGATAAAAATATTGTTCTCGTATTAGCTGTTATAGTTGCGGCAACAATACTGGTAAACCTATTTCAAATCAATGTTGTTAATGAAAATTTTGTTTTTACAACCAATTACCATCCTGGATTTTTTTTTAATATTTTCCATGGAGGTGGAATAATGGGACTTGCAATTATCCTATTAATAATAGGATTAATATTCCGGTCAATATTTAAGATTGTAATTTATTTAATAGCCTTCCTATTTATTGCTATTCTGGGACTTAAAATTATTGGTTTCGTAATGGGGAGTGTTTTTATGTTGTGTTAAAGATATGAGGTCGATAGGTCAGTAGATTAGTAGGTCGATAAATATAATGCTGATTTGTCACTGCCTACTGCTAACTGCCTACAGCCAACTGAGAACTTTTGATTTTGAACTAAAATAGATAAAATGAAAAAAACGATATATATAAATATAAGTGGTTATGCATTTCATATAGAGGAGGATGCGTATAGTCGATTGAAGGAGTATCTTGATAAAATAGAGAATAGCTTCTCAGATCCTGAAGAAGCAAAGGAGATTATTGCAGATATAGAATTACGTATAGCTGAAATTTTTAGAAGTAGTCATCCTTCAGCAGACGAGGTTATAACATTAAATAATGTAGAGGAGGTTATTAAAACAATGGGAGAGCCTCAAGATATTATTGATGAGGAAGAAGAGGCAAGTACATCTAAGGCAAAAGAAGAAAAGGGTGCTAAGGGTTATTCTAAAAGACTTTACAGAGATCCTGATAATAGGGTTATAGGAGGTGTTTGTGGGGGACTTGGCGCTTATTTTAATGTTGATCCCATAGTTTTTAGAGTAATTTTCCTTGTTGCTTTTATTGTATATGGTTCTTCATTATTGCCATATATTATTTTATGGATTGTGATGCCAAAGGCAATTACAATTACTCAAAAGCTTGAAATGAAAGGTCCTGCTGCATATGAAAAATGGGAGCAGAATATTAAAAATGAATATAAAGATGTGAGTGATAAATTGAAAAAATCAAAGGCTTATCAATCATTTAATAATGGATTTACTGATGGGACAGATAAAATGGGAGATGCTTTACGCAAGTTTATAAGTGTAATTGGAGGAGCAATTGGAATTGTTATTATGGTTTCTACTTTGGCTAGTTTGGTTGCATTAATTTTAGCATTTACTATTGGCTATACACTATTTGATTTTACAGAGATGGGCAATTTTTATACTTCAATACCAAGTTTTTTTCTTTATCCACAAGAAATAACTTTTGGGACTATTTCTGTATTATTGATTGTAGGGATACCATTGTTAATTCTTTTTTTAATTGGGTTTAAGTTGGTATTTAAGTTTAAAACCAGAGTTGGTCTTATTGCATTAATTTCAATAATTTTCTGGATTGGAGGATGGGTGTTGTTAGCTTATACTTCAGCTAAAGTTGCTAAGAACTATACGGTTACTGAGTCTGTGTATTCTAAAACTATATTAGATGAAACAGAGGCAAAGACCATATATTTTAAATCAAATCCAAATACTTTCTCTCCAGATTATAAGGATCATGTGTTTGATTTCAATAGGTTAGATGTTTCTGTTGCAGATGATAAAGTATATATCGAAGGAAATCCAAAAATTGAAATTAAAAATGGTCCTGAATTTCAACTAACAATAAAAAAGTCTGCAAAAGGACCTAATTATGCCAAGGCAAAAGATAATTGTAATAATATAGAATATTTTTGGCTTCAGAAGGATTCTGTAATATATATTGATCCGATATTTACACTGACAGAAGGTACAAAAATAAGAGATCAAAAGCTTCAAGTTGTATTTACAATACCAGAAAAGTATAAAGTACAGGTTGATGAGTCCTTAGAGTGGGATGTAAATAATGAATTGAATTAGAATTCATTCTAGCAGACTAAGATTTTGCTGGAGTTATTGCACTAATTAAGTACAAAGGCTAGTAGCTAAAATTTAAACCTGGTTTTATAAACTAAAATATTTATGATATGAAAAGTATTTGGCAATATAGTATGATCGTACTTCTATTGGGACTGATAAATACGTCAATATTTTCACAAGGAAAGATTTCCAATAAAATGTATAGTGATCTAAGAGATTTAGATGAAGTAACATATTTTTCTTTTTCAAAAAACTTAATTGATTTTGTTGACTTTGATATTGATACAGACAGTGATGATTCCGAAAAGAAAATTACGGGAGACTTAAATGAAGTAAAAGTTGTTATTTATAAACCTGACTTTAAGCCAGAAAAAACTTTTAGAGACCAGGTTTTGAAATATCTTAATAAAGGGAGTTACGACTTAGTGGAAGAAGATGATAAAGATGATGACACAGAGGTATGGATTTATAGAAAAGGAAGAAAAATATATGAGTGTCATATCATTTTTCAGGGGGAGCAGAATGGAGTATTGTTATCCTTTTTTGGAGATTTTAATGTAAAGGATTTGAATAAGCTTAAGGAAAAGATTAATGATTATAAATAGATTATTTTACATTCCCTATTACAATAAAAGGAAATTAAATAAAAAATGGGAAATTATGTTATTTCATAATTTCCCATTTTTTAATATGACTATTGCGAATCATTTTTAGCTTTTAAAAGTTCTTTGTTTTTTTCACTCCAAAGTTTACAAGCATTATATGTTTTTTCCGCAACTGAAGGTATGTCTTCAAAATCAAATAAAAGCCTGTCTTCAACTAAATCATGTAGTTCACTGGCTTGTTGAGAAGCTTTGAATTTTAATTTATTGACTTCCTTCTCTAATTCTTTTAATTCTTCTGAACTCATATAAAATTATTTTTCTTCGTCGCTAAGGGTTGTAATAGAATTAATTTTTTCCCAGTCGTAATAAGTATTACTTACTTTACCGTCGATAGTTTCTGATATCCATACTACAGAATCCTCTAAAAAAATTGTAGCATTTTTAAATATTTTACCATCATTAATCTGTAATTCTACACCTTTACGTTGTTTTCTTGATAAGGTACCGTGAAGAGGCATAGTTGCATATTCTAGTACCTTTTCCCATGTTTGTTTAATGTCCATATTTATTTTGTTTAAAAGTTAATGTTAAATCAATAACAAAAGAATAATGATTTGGTTTAGTTTTGTCAGTAAAAAATATATTCTATACTGTTATTTTAATAGGGTCTATTAAAATAAAACACTAAAAAATAAACTATAATATACGAAAAAATGATGTTTGTTTACAGAAATACTATAAAATATTTATTGTTTATATAACCTTTCTACAAAAGGGTTAATAAAAGGATGTGCGATATGAGATTCAGAATGAAATCTTATTAGTTTATCATACATTTCAGGATCGCCCCATTCGTTTTTAATTGCCTGACTAAAATAGATGTCTTTTAAATCGTAGCTAAACCATTTTAAATCATCTAAAAAGGCTTCTGCATATCCAGTATCTGTTTCATGAACTCTAACAGACTTAATTGTTACATTTCCTTCACCATTATTAAACTTCGTAGCTTCTAGTATTTTATTTAAGATGTATAATATGGTTAGTGCAAAACATTCGGCAGATGGAGATACTGGCATTTCTAAATATCTGTCACTATTTTGTTTAATGAAAGTTTTGAATTCATCACTTTCTTTGTTCCACATAGCATATGCATGGTCAAAACTATCTATGATATCTTTAATGGTTCCTTTAGTTAGTCCAAAGTCATATATCATTTGCCCAAAGTCAAGCTTGTCTGAAGTTAAAAATACTTCTACAACATAGCTGTGACCATGTAGAGATTTTTTACATCTATCACTTGAACAATCCCTAACAATATGGGCTCCTTCAAATTTAAATTTCTTTCTTATTATCATCGTTTATTTTTCTTTTCTGTCTATTAATTATTTTTCTTACCGGAAATTGTTCTGTATTATTCTGCAAACTGCAGACTGAATACTAAAGGCTGACTATTGGCTCCTGACTTCTCTTCTTAAATCGATATTTTCAAAATCACCACCGTAATACTCGCTTGAAAATGATCCTTCATTACTTTGAGTTCCTCTTAATGATTCACAAGTATGAACCAAACCTGAAAGTTTTACATAAACAGATGATGATTCAGCGGCTTTACTAATTTCATCATAGATCATTTTAGTTAGATTTTCTTGCAAATGGCCTCTGCGAGAAACCCAGTCAACAATACGTTGAAGTTTTGAGATTCCCAGTACTTTTTTATCGGGTATATAACTAATTATAGCATATGCACCATCCCTGAATAAAGTACTAAAAGGAGCAAGGTGATGAGAACAAACAGATACGATATCAACTCGTTTTGTAATAGGAAAACGTTGACCATTTTCATTTGGGAAATTGGCAATAGCTGGTCTGTTTGACCATCTTCCAGAAAGTAATTCGCTGTCATCTTCAAGTCCATTACCGGTATACATTTTTGTAATTCGATAAGGAGTACCTTTTTCTCCGCTTACATTAGGATCGCTTAGATCAATTTTCATTGCTTTAAAAGCCTGAACAAAATGATATTCAGTAATGGTTCGCATGATAAAGTGAGCCTCTTCAGAAATACCGCCAACACTTTCAACATTATCAGATATTTTAAAGTCCTTTAAACTATTGTATTCGTTCCAATATATATTGAAGTTTTTTTGAGGATATTCCTTATTAAACTTATCTCTTACAAAATCAATTAAATAATCAAAGGGACCTTGTGTTTCAGGTTTGCACCCATAGTATTTATATGCCTCAGTAAGTCTTTTATTTTTTTGAATTGAAATATTTATATCTACATCTTTCATAATGGTCATGTATTAATGTTTTGATATTAAAACATACCACTAATATTATTGTTTAATTTCTGGATGTAAATAATAAACATTTGCAAAAATTATTTCCTTTGTAGTTAGTAGGATAGTTTATCGTGTAAATGAATAATATTCTCTATTAAGATTTGAGAGCATGCAATTTAAAGAAGCCTGCTCATTTAATAGTATTTGAAACTATAGCAATTTAATCCTCATGGGCTTTCCATTTATTACTGCCAAACCTTGAAGTTAATATGGTAATGATTTCATTAGCTGAATATTCAATGGGCTTGTTTGTAATATTCAATACTGTAAATCCTCCTTTTTTGAAAAGATTAGCAGCATAGTCAAGTTCCATTCTGACTTTTCTACGATCCACATAATCTGAATTAGGATCCATATGTATTCTGTTAACTCTACTGCTTCTTTGGGCAATTAAATAAGCCATGGAGATGGTTAATCCAAAAACTCGGTTTGGATCAATTTGAAAAAGTGTTTCAGGAATTGGAGTTCCAGGTACAATAGGAACATTTGCTACCTTCCATCCAAACATAGCAAGGTATATACTTAAAGGTGTTTTTCCGGTTCTGGATACACCTGCAAGAACAATATCTGCGGTGGCAATTTTTTCTGAATGCAATCCATCATCATGCTGCATGGTGAACTCAATAGCTCTAACTCTTCGATAATATTCCATGTCTCTTAATCGGAATAAACCAGGTTGTTCAACTGGTTTCATATCAAGAACTGAGTCTAAATAATCTGATATATTACCAATTAAATCAAAGTGACGGATTTCTTTTTTTTCACAGGTATCAATAAGCATTCGTCTAACCATGTGGTCAGCCATAGTATGAGCAATTACGCCATTTGTAGTCAATACCTTTTCTGTTATTTTATCGATATGCTCCTGAGTGGAGACTTCTGGTTCTATAATTACAGGGATTTTATGATTGGGGTAGTGTATGAGCATGGATTCAATTAAAGTATGTCCGGCTACTCCTTTTCCTCCTGAAACAACATAGATTGGAGGCATATTTGAATTTTGTTCCATAATTGTAGATTTTGGTTTAAGTTAATAAAATAGTAGCATTAATATTTTAAATACCCTATTTTTCTGATTTAGGAAAATTTGTTATTTCCATTATTTATTCAGCAACTCCACAAAACTCCTGAAAAACTCTGAAATATGATATCCATCCATTAATCCATGATGGGCTTCAACTGAAACAGGTAAAAATTTCTCTCCTTCTTTTTCAAAAAACTTACCAAAAGAAATTCTTGGAACAGAGTCCGTGCTGTCAAAATTTGTTGGATGTAATATGTGGGTAAAGCTAATCCATGGTATTGTGGTGTATCTTATATACTCCACATTGTTTTTTCCTGGATCTAATCTTAAACCCGAAGAGCATTTTACTTCTTTAATTTCTTTCTGTAGTCTGCTGTTGAATACATCAAAATCTGCATCGTATTCAATGTATGAAAAGGCAAAAGTATGATCATCTCTTGCTATTGTTGATCCTGCATGATTTTGATCTAATTCATAAACCTTGTTGTCAATGATTCTAAGCTTAAATTCAGAAATAGAGTTTGCTGCAACAATTGATTTGTGAAAATACCAGGCAAAAAATGAGATGTGTTTTTCTTTAACTGTTCTATATGCTTTAGTACAATTAACATTTGCAGTAAAACCAAAATATGGACTTTTAAATGTTGAGAAAAATTCAAAATGCTCTTTTCTATTCCACTCTTCAATATTTATCTCTTTCATAGTCTGTTTGCGTGACTTGATTATATAGTGAATATTTGACAAAAGTGGCTAAAATATAGAAAAAAGAAAAGCCTTCAGATTCATGTATTATAAATTTTAATGATACCAGAATCAGAAAGCTATCTAGTAAATTTTGTAAAGTAAAATGAGATTCTATAACTGTTTTAATACAGATATTAATTCCATAGGTTCTGCTCTGTTTCTATAATCTGCATCAAGAAAGGCAAATTTTATTACTTTATCTGTACCTATAATGTAAGTAGCAGCTAATGGTAATTGAGCAGAACTATTTCCATTGTATTTACTTAAACTAAAGCTTTGTTCGTATGCATCAGCAACATCATTTGTTAGCTTAAAAACAACATTGTATTGAAATGCAACTTTATTATCAATATCACTTAATACATCAAATTTCAGAGCGTGTTTATCTTGTGTTGACAATGTGCTGTCAGGTAATTCCGGTGTTAAAGCCAATAGATTAGCATTATACTTTTTAAACTCAGGTAAGGACTCTTGCATATGATTTAATGTCAAATTACAATATGGGCACCATCCTCCTCTGTACCACATCAAAATTACAGGACCCTCTTTTAATTTGTCATATAATGTGATATACTTATGTAGTGCGTTTTGTAATGTGAAATTGATAGCAGTATCACCTACCTGCATTGCCTTTTCAACAACTTTGTCATTAATTACGGATTGAATTCCTTCTGCATAAATTTTCTTTTTTTGGTCAGATGACGTTGCAGCAAAAGCTTCCTTCCGTTTATTTAAATCAAAGGCGAGTGTAGTGTCTTCATTAGTTATATTATTTTCTTTAGTTTCTTTCTTCTCTTTATTTGAAGTTGAGCAGCTTATTAATATGCCCATCAAAAGGATGTAATAAAGTTTTGTCATATTCAGAAAATCTTATTTTTTAAAATTTATATAGTAATTACTTTTTCATTGTTTTGCAGATGTTGGGTAAAAGGTTCACCCATATATTTCATGTCAATTCCTAAATCTTCCAGCTTTTGGGTAACACCAAACTTCTCGCTACAAGCAAGGCATCCTTCAATTGTTACACCGGAATCAAACATTTTTTTTATTTCATCCTGAACATCATTGTCCTCAGCTACAAGTTTGGCAGAAGCACCCCATATAATAACGTTAACTTCATCCCACCAGTCACGTAGCATTGAATTAGAAGAATACATTGCAATCATATTTATAAAGGTGTCTTTATTTTCAGTTGTCCAAAGAATATTGAGTTTTTTCATTTTAAATGATTTAGTGATATATCGATGAAATTCATTGAAATAACAAAATAATATAGTTGTAGTTTAGGTAGTTATGTTAATTATATGTAAAAGATTTCTATTTAATCTTTTTTAAGATGAAAAAGTAAAACGATTCATATTCTTTTTCCACATTTGCAAAAAAATTATGCGTATAGAAAAGGTTAAAGGACATATGGCCATGATTGTTGCCAATATGGCTTGGGGATTAATGAGTCCGTTTGTTAAAACCGTTGTGCTAAATACAAATATTAACGCCTGGTCCATTGTTGCGTTTAGGGTAATTGGTGCTGCATTAGCCTTTTGGACTGCTTCCTTATTTATACCAAAAGAAAAAGTTCCGGTTAAAGATTTATTGTGGTTGGTTTTGGCTGCACTTTTTGGTATTATTTTAAACCAGGGAGTGTTTGTTTTAGGAGTGTCTTATACTTCTCCTATAAACGCATCAATAGTAACTACAACGTTGCCAATTATTGCTATGATCATTTCTGCTTTTTATTTAAGGGAGCCAATAACATGGAAAAAGTTGGCCGGAATTGCAGTTGGAGCATCAGGAGCAATAATTATTATTTTAAATAGTACATCAAATTCATCAGGAGGAGATATTGGTATAAAAGGTATTCTACTTTGCTTTATGGCTCAATTTAGTTATGCTATATATTTCGTGTTCTTTAAAAATATTATTAGCCGTTATAGTCCTGTTACTTTAATGAAATGGATGTTTTTATTTAGTGCGATGATATATTTACCATTTACCTGGTCGGAAATTTCAACACTCGACTATCAAAATATGCCATCTTCAATCATAGGAGAATTAGCTTTTATAGTATTAGGATCAACATTTTTATCATATATGATGATTCCTATAGCTCAAAAATATTTGCGTCCTACGGTCGCAACAATGTATAATAATGTTCAGCCAATTGTAGCTGCCATTGCAGCAGTGATTCTTCAAATAGATAATTTTGGTTGGTTTAAAGTTATGGCAATACTATTGGTGTTTATTGGTGTTTACCTTGTAACAACTAGTAAATCTAAGGAGGATGTAGAGCAATAGATACCTTTTCTTAAATTAAGTATTCAATATAAAAAGGAGCAAGGAAAAAAGAATAAGCAATAAGATGGGTACATTGTAACTAATAATCCTTGTCTTTATATGGTTTTCTTTTAATTGTTTTAGGTCAGAGGATGCTTATAGATTCAAAATTCAGATGGTGCATTATTTCTCTTAAAATAAGAAGTGTTGCAAAGTCCTCTTTGGTAATTTCAATATCCATTAATGTACTTGGAGTACCCATTACTATGCGAGCATAATTGTTAAACAAATCTTCAATCGTTCTTCGGGAATGCTTTCCTTTTTGCAGTCCGTTCTTTGCTAATACATCAGCTAATGCTTTACTTTCTGATACAAGTGTTTCCTGTTGATTAATAAGTTCTTTATTACTCATTAAATGATCCTCAATAAAATAAATGGCATATTCAGTTTCTGCTTCTGTAGGAATGTGATTCTTAAAGAACTTTGAAGTAACAACTTCATAGCCAAAATTTAGACTAATAGATTTTTGTAATGAGTTATCTATTGAAAAATCAAACTGAAGAACTTCTTCTATTATGCTTAATTGACGTGTTTTATTCAAAACAATTTCGTTTACCTTATTCATATACTTATAAATAATAAAACTTCTACCTGTAATTTATGATAAGACATAAATAACAAGTAGAAGTTCATTTATCTTAATAAAAAATTAGATTTTTTCCACAATAGCAGCGAACCCACCACCTTTAGCCATTTTAATTTGTAACAGATCCGTATTTGTAATTTTAATTTCATTACGCACAGCATTGGTCGGGATTTCGTTGGCATCATCAGCATCCTGAAAGATGATTACCTTATAATTACCTTCTTTTAAAAAGGATAAATCAATATCTAAATTACGCTCTTCTGAATTTGTCATTCCGCCAATAAACCATTTTTCAGCAGATTTGCGAGCAACAGTGATGAATTCTCCTAGTGATGCATTTAAAACTTTTGTTTCGTCCCAGCTTGTAGGTACGGCTTTTAAAAACTCCTGACCAATACCTGTATTATAGTTATCCGGCGAATCACAAAATACAGTTAATGCACTTTCGAATACTACAGGCATTGCCAATTGATGACATCTTGTTGATTGAACCATTGGACAATAATCTTTTGATTTATCTTCCGTAACAAAGTCTTCTGGTTTTACATTTTTAAAAGCAACCGGCGTATAGTCCATTTCTCCAAGTAAGCCACGGGTAAAAGGTAAAGTAACATTGTGTTCCGGAGTTACCCTGTTGCTCCATTTTGAGTATTCATTCCCCATAACACCCTCACGGGTTATTAAATTAGGATAGGTGCGACTGAATCCTGTTGGCTTGTAAGCTCCATGAAAGTCAATAATCAAATGATGTTTGGCTGCTTTTTTAACAACATCATGGTAAAAGTTTACCATCTCTTGATCCTGTCTGTCCATGAAGTCAATTTTCACACCTGAAACACCCCATTTCTCATATAAAGGAAAAGCTTCATCCATTTGTTTTTGAATATGTTTCCAGTGAGCCCATACTATGATCTTAACATCTTTAGCATTGGCATATTTAACCAACTCTTCAATATTAATTCCATCAATACATGTTGTAATGTCCACATCCGGATTGGCATCGCCATCAGCTGCAAATGGTTCTCCATACCACTGCCAATCCACAATCTGATATTCCCATCCCATTTCAGATGCAAAATCAATAAAATACTTCATGGTTTTCTGGTTTGGACCCAATTCAAAATCTGCTTTTGGTGCATATTTATTACTCCACCACCAGTCCCATGCTGAAACTCCAGGTTGAATCCACGAAGCATCATCAATAGCTAATGGATCATTTAAATTGGCAATAATATCTGATTCGATTAAATCACCAGCATCTTTTGCAAGCATAATAACTCTCCATGGAGAAACAGCTGGAGTTGATCTTTTAACTGCAACTAGAGTATCACTTGGAAGAGGAGCTAATTCTGTAACAACAGATGTACTTGTAGTATCAAATCTCCTGAGAAAAGCTCCCGACCAGTCTGATAAGTTAGCTTCAGTAATAGCGGCATATCCATTATTGTCAAGTTTAACCAATAAAGGCATTCCTATTAGTTGATCCGGTTTAATATCCGATAATTTTACATTTAAAAATTCCTGCTCTTGAGATGATTTGTATGTTTTATAATCAGCTCTCCAAACCTTATAATCTTTATTAAATGCAAACTCTGTTTTTTCCTTTGCAATTTCAACTGCAGTTAAACCATTTTGTTCCGGAAATCCATATCTAATCCCAATTCCATCATCATAAGCCCTTATGTATAGGTCAATAATAATGCCTTGAGTTTTTTCTTTGAGTTGAAGCTGTATTTCATTGTAATGGTTGATGACATTTTTTCTTTTACCCCATACTCGAGTCCAGGATTCATCAATTGTTTTTGAGGTTGAATTTGCAATTTCAAATTCCTCTAAGATTTTTCCATCCTTTAATTCAATGTTGATTTTTGAGTTATTAATAATGGTATCCTGATTAAAAACAACAGAATATTCCAATTCGTTTTTAACTTCAATAATAGCTTCAATACTATAATCAGGAGAGGTAATGCTGGTTTGTTTTTGAATTGTACACGACGAGAAAATCAGTGCGGCAATTAATAATGTGTAGATAAATTTCATGCGTTTATAATTTATTTTAAAGGTCAAATGGAACTCATAAAAGATAATCATCTTCGTTTGTGAGAAAATTTTTATCATGGTCGTTTCATATGATTATTATGTTTTTAAAGGTTTTACAGAATTTAAGTATAAGAATTGCCCGTTTTCGATATAAAAAAGGTTTCTTTTTTTATTGCACCCCTAATATAATATCTTTTAAAAATTTATAATCGTGTTTTAGTGTCATATATGAATGATATCTGATCATCTTATATAAAGATCTTCATCTCTTAAATTGACTGTTTTTGTAGGATATTTATTTGTTTTCAAGTCAATTAACAGGTGAAGACATTGAAATAACTCTGGCCAAAAAATCAATTTGGTCGTACCTTTATATATAAAACATAAAACAATAAAAGTCATGAATAAAAGAGTACTGATAACAGGAGCAAGTGGAGGTTTTGGCTTTTTGATATGTAAAGAATTAAGAGCCAAAGGTTATGAAGTAGCCGGAACCACAAGAAGCCTGAAAGGTAAAAATGAGGTTATTAATAATGACCTTATGCGAATGGGTGTTCATATGATTGAAATGGATGTTACCAATGAAGAAAGTGTGAATACTGCTGTAAACAGGGCCATTGAAGAAATGAATGGTTTAGATTTATTAATTAATAATGCAGGTGTTGGTGCTTTAGGAATGCAGGAGCATTTTACTCCTGAAGATATGCAAAAAGTTTTTGATGTAAATGTATTTGGAGTTCAGAGAGTAACAAGGGCTGCCTTGCCATATCTTAGAGAACAAGGTAAAGGTACATTACTTTTTATTTCTAGCTTATTAGGACGAGTTGCAATGCCTTTCTATGGTATTTATAATGCATCAAAATGGGCATTAGAAGGAATGGCAGAAAATTACAGAGTAGAATTATCTCATTTTGGTATAGAATGTTGTATTGTTGAACCTGGAGGTTTCCCAACTACCTTTATTGAAAATCTAGTAAAACCACACGATAGAAGTCGTAATAAATCGTATGGTAATTTCATGAGATCAGTAAATGCAACATTTGAAGGGTTTCAGGAAGCAATGGCTCACTATGAAGAACAGCGAGCAGAAAACGTTGCTATAGCCATTGTTAATTTAATAGGTATGCCATATGGAGATAAGCCATTCCGTAAAGTTGTGGATTATATGGGTATGGGAACTTATGTTGAAGAGTATAATGAAAAACTGGATAAAATTACTTACTCATTATATTCAGCCTTTGGTACTGAAGGTATGTTAAGTGTAAAACAACCATTGGTTAAAGAGCACTTGTAAAAAAATAGACCTTCTTGATTTACTCTTGAGTTGAGAATCTGATTTAACGATTTCTTTATTTAACCACCAAGACACTAAGATCACAAAGTATTACAAAAAAGACTTAGAGTCTTGGTGTTTTAGTGGTAAAAAAAAATCAGAAGTTTCCTTTATCTCATTACTCTTCACTCACAAATCAAAATGAAAATAAGTTTGACTTATCTGATGCTTAAAAAAGGATTAATATTTTCAATTTGAAGATTATTAAAATGACCTAATAACCTAGTGGTCTATTGATCTATTTTACCTTCATTAAGTTCATATACCTTATTGGCAAATTGTTTTCCTAAGTCAATAAAACCAGGACTGTCATAGTGCCATTTATCAGAATATTTATAGTATCGGGTTGTTCTTACAATACCTGCTTTTGCATCTGTTTTAGCAAATTTTTCTTCAGCATACTGAACCAACTCACCCCAATCCCAAACTTTACCATCGGCATCATTCCATGAATCCGAAATTTTACCAATCACAACCGGAAGATCATCAACTCTTAAACTCGCTCTTAATAAATTCATTAATCGTTTTAGGTTGTAATAATATCTTTGGCCAGTTTCTTCTGAGTGAGCATCAGATTCACCTTGCATCCAAATAATTCCCATTGGAACTAAAACATCTTCCTTTCCATCATTATTAATATCATTATAGCCGAAAGCATTTTGTAAAGTTTTTAAACAGTGATCATACTGATTTATTCCTGTTTTTCCTTTAAAATCAGGTTCCCAACAGCCAGCTCTGCTTCCTACAAGTGTATCAATTGCAGTTCCTCCTCTTGAGTACTTAATGATTGCAATTTTATCATTAGGATATAGCTCCTGAATTTGTTGAGCAAAAGATAACTCTACTCCAAAGCGATCAGAAAGTTTATTTTGTTTTCCATCTGAAGTGAATCCTACACCATGCCCAGGTTTTAGTTGTTCCCAAAATCCAATACCTCCATTTTTAGTATTGTCATCTGATGCAGAATTTCCATGGAAAATCCAGATGTCTTTTTGTGGCTTGCTTAGATCTTTAGGTAAATCTTTTACGTAACCGTAACCATCCATATTGGATTGCCCGGCAAGTAAAAATACTTTAATCGTATCTTTTTTAGATTTCTGAGCAAAAGAGATAGACGGTATGATAATAATTGATAAGAATAATAATTTAAGTGATTTAAAATTCATGATTCTATTTCTAATTTTAATTATAAAATATTTAAAAATTTAAAAGTAATATTTTTCAAAGGGCAATGTAAATAGACTTTTAAAAAAATAACCTACCCTTTAAAAAATGGGAGTAATTCTTAAAGTAAATTAATTTTTTTCAATTTGAAGTTTGATTTTAAGTGGTATGTGCTTTTTTTTTATTTTTGCTCACTGTAAATATTTTGAATGATAAATTTGAAAGCTCTAATAACCTCTTTAATATTCCTGGCACAAGTAATTGCTTGTTTAGGACAAAATTCAAATGGCTCAGAGGCTGATGATAGCATACACACATATATTACAGGAAGAGTGAATAGTGGATTGGTTATACCCCACCATAATTCAATGACTTATTTAATTGAAGACTTTTCTCGGGGATTTGAGATTACTGTAGGAAAAAGATTTTTCAAACAGGATCACTGGACAGAAAGGTTTAATTTTCCAGAAATAGGATTTGGTTTTCATTACGCTACATTAGGAAATAATGATGTTTTTGGTAAAGGTATTGCCTTGTTTCATTATGTCAATTATTCCATTTATCGATCAACAAAATTTTCAGTCCAAAATAAAGTTGCTGCTGGATTAGGTGTTATGACAAAACCTTTTGATAGCGAAACAAATATATATAATGACGTGTCAGGGTCTCTGGTAAATGTATTTATAAGTCTTGGAATTAATGTTGATTACCGGATTTCAGATCATTTCTCAATATCCCTTTCTACAGATGTAGATCATATGTCAAATGGAGCTTTTAAACGTCCTAATAGTGGAATAAACGTTTTAAATACAAGCATAGGTACTAAATATCATTTTAATACTCAACCTAATCCTGTTTATAAGAGACGAAAGCCAGAGAAAATTAATCAGCATGATTTATTGGTTTTAGGAAATATAGGTCCAAGTCAGTGTGCTCCTTTTGATTCACATCATTACTGGAATGGTAGTTTAAGTGTTTGTTATCTTTATCGTTTTAATGCTAAAAAAGCGATAGGAATAGGATTTGATCAGTTTTATTCTGAAGCCGCACCATATATATGGACAGATTATGATCATCGTTATATTGAACAACATTATGAAACCAACGATTATCTTTTTAATGCTGTGTATGCAGCTTACCAGGTTTATTTAGGTAAATCTATGATATTTATGAATTTAGGATTTTATTTGTCATCAGGAATAAAACCACTACAGCCTTTTTATCCAAGAATAGGAGTTCGACATCAGATAACTAATCATTTATTTGCTAGTTTTGGAATAAAAGCAGCATTTGTTAGGTCTGAGTTTCTTGAATTTGGAATAGGTTATAAGTTTAATCTTAGTAAAAGAAATTTAAATCAATAACTATTTTATCAAGTACAAACTATGAGAACAGCTATATTTTTCTTTCTTCTTTTATGTTTTACTTCATGCGAATACATCAATAGTTTAACAGAAGAAAGTGATGAGATTACACAAAAAATCAATTGTGGAAATATAAGATATATCATAGTTAATTCTGCATGTAAATTGGAGTTGTTACCAACAATGTCAGATACGGTTACTGTTGTTGGCTATGAGCATTTAGTAGATGGACTGCAATTAAATGTGGTAAATGATTCCTTGGTAATTGAGCATAATAAAGAAGCTTATTTACATCAAAGTGATTTAATAGCAATTCGAATACCTGCAAATCAGTTAAAATGGATTGTAACATTTGCGGTTTGTGAGATGGAAACAGAAGGTACGATTACGCCTGATAATTTTCAAATTGTAATTAATGGTGTTGGTAAATTTACAAATGCAAATATGAGTGTTGAAAGTTCATATTTTATGCTTCATGTATATGGAACAGGAAATATAGGAAATTATCAGGTAGAAGGAAGCTCAAAGAATGCGTCGTTTTTGTTGGAAGGTTGTGTTAGTATAGATGCAGGTGATTTTCAGAGTGATAATATTAAGGTAAATCATAGGTCTATCAAAGATTGTTATGTTTGTCCTACAAATAGCTTAAATGTTTCAATATACTCTACTGGTAATACTTATTATTCAGGTAAGCCGGAACTGACTTTTACCCATTATGATATTCCTTATTTTTCTTCAACAGGGCAAGTGCTGCAATTAAATGAATAATATAGACTAATATTACATAATGCTAAATGATAAGGTGTTGTGTAACCTATTTTGTGTTTTATAAAAATGTCTCAGAGTATTTAACGATAACGTTTCCTAATATTTATTCTGGAATTATTAAGGTAATAGAAGAATCGTACAAATTATTTAAGAAGTGAAATTCTTTCATAAAACATAATCTATACTTAATCAAAAAAAAGAACTAGTTAGTCGGAATATCCTCAGGAATAAAGTATTAAAAATTAATTTTGTTTTCTTTAGTTATTTAAAAAAGAATAATAGTGAAAGAATTTTTTGATTTGTTTAGTCCTTCGAAAAGAATAGCTCTTATATCTGGTGTTTTAAGTATAGGAATAATATTTGTGATTGACCTCTTTGTTGGGATTAGAAACTTTGAGGATGCTATACCTTATACTTCTGCTCTATATATCATAAGAACCGTTTTTGTTTTTGTATCTGTAATAGCGATAATCCTAAGTCTACTTAATAATAATGTTTCACGTTTTATTATTGATACAAAAGAAGGAGCCTTATTTCAAAAGGCTAGTATTATTGTAACACTTCTATTTTCTGCAGTTACATTATATTTATTTTTATTTAAACCTATAGTGTTTAATAACCTTTCAAAAGAAGACAATTTTATAGAATGGACATCTGCTTTGTTTTTATTTGTGAGTTGTTTTATTGCATTATATACTTTGCTGAGATTTTCAAAATCATTTGGTCAGTTTAAGGTAATAAGGTATTCAATTTTACTTTTGTCTATTGCATATTTTGTCATGGCAATGGAAGAAGTTTCATGGTTTCAGAGAGTACTCGAAATTAAAACGCCGGAAGCTTTTGAAAGTAATCTTCAGGAAGAATTAAATCTTCATAATTTTGCTACTAATATTTTTGAACATATATTCTATTTTGGAACTTTTATTCTATTAGTAGTACTACCAGCTATTCGTTTTTTATATCCTTCAATAACAAATGTAAAATTTCTTAATGTATTTATTGCGCGTCCTTATATGGCCATAATAGGAGCTGTAGCTTCAGCGTATAATTTTGATACATGGAATAATGCTTTTACTCAAATTGCATTTTTTAGCAGTATAGTTGGGCTATGTATTTACCTTTTTTTAAGTAAAAGAAATTCTGAAAAATATATTGTTCTATTTTCAGTTGTGTTGATACTTGTTTCTCAAGTAATGTTCTTTAAGAATAGTTCTGTATTTGACAGGATTTATGAAATTACAGAATACAAAGAGTTTTTTATTGAAATAGCTTTACTTATATATTCGTTGGAAGTTTATATTCAAACTAAAATCCTAATGACCAAAGAACCTGCAAAATAATTTTGGTTAATAAATACTTCGGTTTAATCATAGATATCTTAATACAACCTATTAAAGATGCATTAATCAGTACAACATTTTTTCACGATGTTTGTCGAATTCTGAAATAAGTGGATAGTTTGTGCAAGTTTTGTAAGGGCATCATGTTTTATTCTTAACATGATGCGATACAAAACTAACCTGTAATTTTTTAGATAAAACTATCTAGCAATAGGTTTATCTTTTATATCTTCATAAAAATTAGCAAAACTAACTTGCATATATGGAGCCAGCCATAAGTAACCAATACCTAATGTTAAAGTACATAGAATTGCCCAGCCAATAAAGCGCAATGCTAAACAGAAATATTTCCATTTATAGCCGTACATCATTTCCTTACTCTTTTTTAATGCATCCATTGCTCCAATTGAACTGTCCTCAGCAAGAATATAGAAAACCTGAGAATAAGCGAATGCTGCAATAATTCCTGGAATTATTAATAATAACATCCAAAGGAATACAAATATTACCATTAAAATATATGCAACTAAGGCTGTTGCAAAGTTTTGGAAACCGTCAAAAAGTTGTTCAAATCTGGCGTCTTGCTTTCGCGAAATTGTTAATGAAAAAACAGCTATTCCTAACATTAATGGTCCACCTAATATTAATGCTGCAACTGATCCTGCAAAAGGGATAACCTGTATACCTCCAATAATTAGCATGTATACAAAAAAGACACCTACAGCTAGTCCCCATTTTCCAGATAAGGCTTCACGAGCCTGTGACGTTAATTCTCTGTTTTCTTTTACCATTTTCTTAGTTTTAAGAGTTTTTTAAAAGGTTAATTGTTTATTATTTACAATGTTACTGATTAAAATATTTAAATTTTTTTTGAAAAAATCAAATATGCAAATTTTATTTTAATAGACCAACTGGTCTGTAAATTTGTACTATAGTTTATTTTGTGAGATAAGATATGAATTTAAGAATATAAAGTAACGAATATAGACTAGTCTATTTACTCCTTGTTTTCTTTCTGAAATCAGCAGGAGAAATATTTACGGTTTTATGAAAAACATAACTGAAAGAAGAAAGGTTATTATATCCGCATCTGAATGTTATTTCACTAATAGAAAGATCTGTTTGCAGAAGTAGTTCCATTGCCCTGATGATTCTGGTTAATTTAACGTATTGCAGAAAGGAGGTGTTTAAGTTATTCTGAAATAAACGTGATAATGTACGGGTACTGTAACTAAACTCTTCTGCAATAAAGTCCAATGATAAAGGTTGATCAATATTTCGATGAATATACTTTAAAATATTGCTTAAGTTCTCGTTGCTGGTTGTTGGAAGAGCAATAGGCAAGGGGATGTTGGCTGCCTCACCTATGATGTTATTCAAAGTGACGAGAAATTGATATTTAACAGAATCATCTTCTCTGATTTCTCCTTTCCAGTTTAAGGTATAGTTTATCATTTCAGCCAAAAGGTTTGTAACCGGATATATTCCTGCATTAGCCTCAAGGCGTATATTGTTTGTTTGCAAATGTGTTGGTATATAGATGTTATGTACCATTTTTACCTTTGTTCTGAAGATGATATTATGCTCTAAACCTGAAGGAATCCATAAAAAATGATTGGCCGGAACAAAGAAAGATTTTTTTGGTGTATTAAAAAATGCTGCACCACCTTCTAAATAGTATAATTGATGTTTATTATGGTTATGTAAAGGAAAGTTCTTTTCAATTCCCTCATGAACCACATAAAATACCTCTTTATCAGAATTTACTTTATTCAGAAAGTTTGTTTTTGACACAGCTTAAAAGTTTTTTATGATATCGGATATTCTAATTTAGAAAATTGTCCAACTAATTTAACTGTAATATTTTTTAGTCTATTATCTCTTATCTAGAATCTAATGATCTGCTTATTTTTGGCCTAAATTACAAAATCATTGTCTTTATTTCTAAAAAAAGACTTATTGAAAAGTGAGATCTTTGCATTCAATATTTTTTTGTGTGTTAATAGAGTATCCTTGATGAATAATTAGGGAAGTGATAATAGGAAAAATTTATATTGAATGAAGAACATTATTCTTACGCTCTTCTTTTGTTTTGGATTTAGTTTGTTGTATGGCCAGGAAAACAATTTAGATACTGTTTCTATAAATATAGAGCAAGCCTGGGAAAGATCTGATGTTTATAGTAAAGAAATAAAGCAGGCCAACATTAAGCAACAAATTGGTGAGAAAAATATTTTAGATGCAAAACGAAAGTGGGCACCTACAATTGAAGCCGAAGCCCGGTTTGGAAAGCTTACTAACATTCCAATTTTTGTAGATGGGATAACAGAAGATCCTGAATACATTCCTCTTTCAAATCACAACAGCTATGGGGCAGGAGTTCATGCAAACTTTAATATTTATGATGGAGGTAAGGTTAAAAACGCTGTAAAAAAAGCCGAAAGTCAAGAGCTTATACTTGGCTATGTTAGTCAGGCTACCTATTCCGAAATACATTATAAAGTAGCGGAGTATTATCTTGATATATTACGTTCAAGGGAGTTTGTGAAGATTATTGAGAAAAATATCGTACGAAATAATCAGCGATTAGATCAAGTATCTGAATTGTATGAAAACGGAGTTGTATTAAAGAGTGATTTACTAAGAGCTCAGTTGCAACTTTCGCAGCAAAAAATCAATCTGCATTCAATGAAAAATAACATTGAGATAGCCTCTCAAAACTTAAATATGTTATTGGGTTTTGAAGATGATCAAACATTTGATCTTTCTGATAGTATTCGGTTTAATCTTTCTGAACTGGATAAAATATACAACGATTATGTGGTATTGGCAATGCAACAGTCTCCATTAAAAAAAATCGCTGAAACAGAAATTGAACTTTCAGAATTACATCAAAGAGATATTCATTCAGAGATGCTACCAAAAATTTCATTGTTTGGAGAATACAATTATTCATATCCTCAAAACAGATGGTATCCATATGAAGCAGCTCCATATATGATTGGTATGGCTGGTCTTCGAATGTCATATAATATTTCTTCGTTGTATTTGAATAAACACAAGACTGCAGCAGCAAAACTTGATATACAGCAGCAAGTTGTTGCAAAAGAAAATACAGAGGAATTATTAAGGAATCGGATTAAAAAAGCATATAAACGTTTTTTAGAGGATAAAGAAAATATAGAAGTGGGATTGATAAGTATTGAGCAAGCGCAGGAAAATTATAGAATAGTAAATCAAACCTACTTTAATCAGCTGGCATTATTGACCGATTTATTAGAAGCTGACACACAACTATTGCAGGCGCAATTTGATTTGGTGAATAATTATGTTTCTGCACGTTTACATTATTATCAATTATTAAAAATAACAGGGCAATTATAATGAGTGATAAATTAGAAAAATATCAAAAGGCAGATCATACGGTACTAAAAATATCGTACATAACAGCAATGTGTATTCTTTTTGCACTGGCTATTTGGGGAGGGGTAAAGGTATATGATTTCTGTATTTATGAAGAAACCAATGATGCACAAGTAAAGGAGTATATTAATCCTATATTAACCAGAACAAATGGTTTCGTTCAGGAAATAAGATATACCGACCATATGCATGTACATACGGGCGATACATTAGTTGTGTTGGATAAAAATGAAGCAACTGTTAGATTACATGAAGTAAAAGCAGAAATTGCTGCAGCAGAAGCTCAAATTAAGGTGTTGCATAATGGTATAAAGATAGCCTTGAGTAATGCAAATATTTACAAAGCAAAAGTTAATGCCGCAAAAGCTCATCTTTGGAAACAGCAACAGGATTTTGAAAGATATAAGAACTTGTTGGAACGTGAAGCTGTTACCCAGCAACAATTTGAGAATGTTAAAACAAAATTGGATATAGCTCAATCTGATTATGAAGCTATGCAAAGTACTTTAGTCAATTCACAGGATAAAATTGCCGATGAGGAAGCTAAACTTGCTGTAGCAATCGCTAATCTGGAACAAAAGAATGCCATGTTGGAAAAAGTAAAGCTCAACTTGAATTACACTGTAATTCTTGCACCTTCTGATGGTTATATGGGAAACAAGTCCATTCAGCCAGGGCAATACGTTCAAACCGGACAGGTAATAGGTTTTATGGTGGATAAAAGGCAAGGAAAATGGATTGTTGCTAATTTTCAGGAAACTCAAATTGCAGAAATGCATGAAGGGCAAAAAGCAAAAATATTAATAGATGCATTCCCTGATGAAACATTTGAAGGAACAATTGCATCTTTTTCTCCAGCCACAGGATCAGAGTTTTCTCTTATGCCAACAGATAATGCTACCGGAAACTATGTGAAAGTTGTACAACGCTTCCCTGTAAAGATTGAATTTGCAGATAAGGGCAATGATATGATTAATAAGTTAAAGGCAGGAATGAATGCTGAAGTTTCTGTATTAAAAGACTAATGGATGGCAAATAGTAATAATTTACAAATATTTAAGAGTTGGGTGCCTACCTGGTTAATTTTTGCTACTCTTTTTGTCTTTTTGTTACCTATAGCACCAGGATTGGGTTTATACGCAGGGGGAATATCTACAGCGGCAAGTTTTTATGGAGTAGATAATATTGATATAACTTATTCAATGGTCGTTTACTATCTGGCTATTGCAAGTTTCTTCCCATTGGAGGCCCGGTTCTTTAATTACTTTTCTTCCAAACGTTACCTGATTGCATGCTTAATTCTTTTTCTCACGCTTAATTATATTTTATACAAAACCCATAGTTTTACCTTATTATTTGTGTTGCGTTTTTTAGGCGGTATGATATCACATGGAGTAATTGGTATTGTTTTTACATTGGTTTTTAAGCAATTTCATGAGCAACGAAGTAGAGTGTTGGGGTATGCAACCATGTATGCGGCCCTGTTTGGTTCAGGAGCATTAGGCTATATTATGAATGCTTATGTGTTTTCTCATTATAGTTTTAATAGTGTCTTTTTATTTTACATTATATCTATAATTCCGGGAGCTATTTTAATGGTTGTCATTTTAAGAAATTATATTGATTTACGTAGAAATGGCAGAATACCTTTAAAAAATGTGGATTGGGTTAGTTTTGTAATTTATGCTTCATTATTGCTTTCTGTAGCATACTTTTTCTTATATGGTCAGTATTACCATTGGTTCGCTAGTCCACGTATTGTGCTGTGTTTTTGTGCCATTGTGTTTTTATTAATCATATTTGTTTTACGACAAATAGCTCTTAAAGTACCATACATAGATTTGAAAATCTATAAAACCCGAAATTTCAGAATAGGAATGGCATTGCTTGTTGTTTTCTATTTGGGAAAAGGGGATCTGAGCATGCTAAATAGCTTTATGACAAATAGTGTACATCTTGATGTTTATCACTTTAGTTATGTAATGCTTATTAATTGCGCAGGTATAGTTATTGGATCATTATTGGGAGCACGATATATTTTGGCTGGAATGAGAATCCGGATTATCTGGCTAATAGGGTTTGGTTCTTTATTGGCGTATCATTTATTTGCCATGTCTGTATTGAGTTATCAGGCCACAATTAAAGAACTTATTATGCCTTTGTTTTTATGTGGTTTTGGTAATGGTATTTTAATTATATCTATCGTAATTTTTTATGTAACTGCTGTTCCTCCTTCTATCGGGTTTTCAGCTTCAGTAAGTGGTGTTGCATACAGATCTTGTACTTTTGTTGCTAGTATGGCATTAACAAGTATGATGGGACTTCGCTTTCAAAAAATCCATCATCAAAGTTTTAGCGCAGACGTAACAAAAACAAACCTTATTGCAATGGATCGAATTAGTGGATATTCTCATTCCTTATTAAACCATGGTACGTCAGTTCAAGATAGTAATTCAGGAGCCATGAAATTGTTAGGGAAAGCCATTGCTTATCAGGAAAACCTGTTGTTTATAAAAGATTATTATTTATACATATCTTATTTACTTGGTTTTGTGATGATTTTAATTGTTACAACACCTCATTTTTCTTATCGAATTAAAAAGATAAAATCAAAGTTTATTCCTATATAGAAACATTGTAAAACTTTATATAACACTATTATGTTCGTCATTTCTAATATGTAACTTTCTTATAAGATACAGTAGCTTTAATTTTTCTATTTCTATAAAAGTGCCATTAAGTATATAAAAAATTCTTAATGGCATTTTTTATGTTTACAGAAGTGCTGTTATTAATTCAATTCAACAGCTAAATGCAATAAATCAGCAAAATGCTTCGTTATGAGAGTAGCTTTCTGCAAGTGTTGAAGAACTAGCAGTGCGGGCTGAAACTTTACTAAACACAGTATCCTATTTTAAAATTTAAGTAGGATCTAAGAGTAAATAGTATTTAATATAATACTAATTTTCCTAATAAGAATATAAAAAAAGATCCCTGTCTTCTATTACTTTAAGATAATTAGAATAACAGGGAATTAGTTTTTATAGAAGTTTATTTATTAAAACGATTGATATTCTTTAGAATTTATTTTTTCAAGGTCCATATCAATATTTATATCTAAGTTTATCCCAGTTTTTTCTGTTTTTGAAAGCTCAGTAACATCATTATTTTCATGATCTATAGTTGTGCTTTCTTTTGATGTTTTTTGTAATTTTTCAATTTTAAAGAAAGAAACAAGATCCTTTAGCTTTTCTGCTTGTGCTGATAATTCTTCAGAACTGGATGCTAATTCTTCACTTGCAGCTGCGTTTTGCTGAGTTACATAATTAAGTTGTTGTATTGAATTGTTAACCTGTCCTGCCCCGGTATCCTGTTCCTTACTTGAAGCAGTAATTTCCTTAATTAAATTTGTAGATTCTTCTATTTGGGGTAGCAATGATTTCATTTTATCTCCAGTTTGAACTGCAATCTTTACACCATTATTTACCTCACTTATAATTTCATCTGAAGCGATCTTACTTTTCTCTGCTAGTTTTCTTACTTCGGCAGCTACTACAGCGAAGCCTCTACCATGTTCTCCTGAATTTGCAGCCTCAACTGCTGCATTTAGGGCTAATATATTTGTCTGAAAAGCAATGTCACTAATAATATTTGTTTTGTCAGCAATAATTTTATTAGCTTGAATAGTGTTATCTGTATCCTTTGATAAATCATCAATACCTTGACGAGTAATGTTGGATATTGATTCATTTTTAACAGCATTACTTGAATTTTGGGCAATATTTGATGCCATTTCTTCCATGGTACTCGAAATTTCTTCAACCGAAGCAGCTTGTTCACTTGCATGCTGACTTAATTGCTGTGAGGAATTGCTTAGTTGTCCACTTGCAATAGCTAAATTATTAGATCCGGTAATTACTTCAGTGATTATTTCTTTTAATTTTATTACCATTACTTTCAATGAAGAGGCCGTTTGTCCTATTTCATCTTTACTATCAATGTTAATTTGGACATCTAATTCACCTTTTGAAATTTTAGATGAAACTTCAGCAATAGAATTGATGCCAAATAATACAGGCTTAAGTAAAAAGTATATACCAATAAAAGTTAATATTAAACTGATTATAATTCCTATAATAATGATGCTGTTTAATACACTCAAACTTTTATACATGTCTTTCTCGTATAAAGAAACGCACACGTAGCAATCGTAAGGTTCAAAATATTTAAAAAACTGTTGCTTCCATTCTCCATCATTTGTTTCCGGCCATGTATATCTGGATTTGCTAATTACATCTTTAGATGCGTTTTCCATTTGTTTAAAGAAGTTATTGTTTGATATATTTTCACCTTCAGATTTCGGATGGATTAACAAAGTACCATCAGAATCAACAATAAATGGATAACCTTCAGAAAAGTACTTTCTTGAAGAAAATTGCTGTTTTAAATAATTGTAATCCTTTTCCTTTATCCCAACGTATAATATTGCTTTTATTTCACCATTTATTTTAATGGGTTCATAAGCTGTTAAATACCAGTCGTCAACAACGAATGCTCTGCCATAAAAATTTTTGTTTTGTTCGATCGTCCTAATTACTTCTGATGAATCTGGAATATATGTATCTATAGCCCTGGTGCCATCCTTATTTATAACATTGGTTGCAATTCTTAGATATCCATTTTTTATCTTTTGAAAGATTGTTACAGTTTCTCCCGATTTTAACTTGAGATTGTCAATAAGTTGATTGTTATGATATATCTGATCGCCTTGATATAATAATTTAGATATCTCATAACTACTAGTTTTGTCCTTTGCTTGTTCAGTAATTGATGTGTTAATTATTTCTTTTGATTCAGTGATGTTTCCATTGTCAAATAAAGAATTGTGAATCATGTTTAGAGAAAGGTTGATGATAGATTGTTGCCCATTAACATTCGTATTAAGTATATCAACTAAATCTTTAAGATGAGTATACATTTGATTGTCAGCATTACTTTTAATGCTCTTTTTTAGGTATGATGTAATGACAACACCTAAGATTGAAAAAACACAAATCAATAATACAGCAAAGGTAGTATTGATTCTTGCTTTTAGCTTAAAATCAGTAAATTTCATTTTTAATCTATTAATAAAATTATTACCAGAATATCAAATTGAGTGTTTCGATATCCAGTTCTTCTGTAGAGTTGTAGATATTTTATTAGAAGTAGATCTAATTTGGGATTTATACTATTGAAATTAAATAAATGTTATATAAAGTAATGTTAATATTTATTAAAAATATAATATGTTAAATGGGTAGCTAAATACTTAAACGAGGAGTTAATTTAAAAATCTTATTATAAGAGGGGCATTATCCTAATACAATAATATTATTATTAACTAATTTTGATTTTTATTTATTGGGATTTAACTCATTATTCAATTTTAGATTAATAACGAATGGAATTAAGCTACGGGATTATAGGAACTGGCGCTATTGGTGGATTTTATGGTGGATTTTTAGCAAAATCTGGTAAAGAAGTTAACTTTTTATTTAATTCAGATTATCAGCATGTTAAACAAAGAGGATTAAAAGTAGATTCGGTAAATGGAGATTTTCATTTAGAGAGCGTAAATGCATTTAAGAATGCCAAAGATATGCCTATATGTGATGTTGTATTAATCTGTTTAAAAACTACGAATAACCATTTGTTAAAAGAAATATTACCATTTGTACTTCACAAGGGTTCTGTTGTTATCATGATTCAAAATGGAATAGGCATTGAGAAAAGACTTGCTGAATACTTTCCTGAAATATCAATAGCTGGAGGATTAGCATTTGTGGCTTCATCAAAGATTAGTCAGGGGCATATTGCTCATTATAATTATGGAACTCTTACGTTAGGATTTTATCAAAATCCAAAGCAAAAAGTGCTAAATCAGGTGTGCCAGGATTTAATAGATGCAGGTATTACATGCAATTATGAGAAAGATCTTAATCTTGCCCGATGGAAGAAATTGTTATGGAATATTCCATTTAATGGTGTTTGTGTTGTTTTAAATACAGATACCAGGAATTTAGTAGAACATCAGAAATCAAAACAATTAATAAAGGATTTGATGTATGAAGTTGTTGTTGCAGCAAATCATTGTGGTGCTCAACTTGAAGAAAATGCAATAGAAGAAATGATTGAATCTACTCTAAAAATGGAACCCTATGCTCCAAGTATGAAGTTAGACTATGATTTTAAACGTCCAATGGAAATTGAAGCTATATATTCAAATCCAATTCAAGAGGCAAAAGATGCTGGTTATGATATGCAGGTAACTTCAGTAATAGAAAAACAATTGTATTTTATTCAAAAGCAATATTTATAGCTACTACTCTAGAATGTTTAAACAAAATAGTAATTAGTATGAAACATTCCTCATTTTAGGTTACAAAATGAGGATTTAACTACACATGTGTAAATGTGTGGTTTTTCATGTTGTAATTTGGTAAAGTATTGGTATATAGTGGTATGTGTTTGGTTTTTGCCGGTGTAAGATTTTGTGGTATGATAATTATTGTTTAAGAACTACAAGTAATTACTTAAACAAATATTTAAATTAATTATCGGTAAATATGTTTTGAAGGTGATTGTCTTCATACCATGTTTTACTCAAAAAATGACACAATATGAAAAAAAGTATTTTAATGATGTTCTTAGCTGCAGGTTTTACAACTGCTCCCACATTTTTTACTTCAGCAAATGCAATTCAAACCAAAAACGTCTTTTTGCAGGATCAACTTACTTATATAAAGATTGATGTAAAAGATCTTCCTGAAGAAGTAGTTACTGCTGTTGCAAAAGACTATACAGAAACGGTTTTAAAATCGGCTTCAGTTGCAGATGATGCAACAGGGAAAAAGGTTTATAAATTGTCTTTAGAGGATAGTGAAGGAGCTGAATCCGTGGCATATTATTATGCTGATGGAACAAAATTTATTGTATAGTAATTAATTAGAGCCAATTAACATTTTTGATAAATGGTTCTAATTTCAAATTTTAATTCGATGAGTTTGTAAAAATAAAATTCTTTATAAAGTAAGAAAGATAAAAGGTTTTGTTTGTCTGATTAAATAAACAAGACTGGGGAATTAAATATTAAGACGCTAAAAAAGGAGCTGTAAAGGCTCCTTTTTTTATTAATCATGATGATTAATAAATATTTAGATTAATCTTTTGAGAATGATTTTTGGTGTCGATAAATTTTCTTTGTTAAGAAAGGGCAATTCTTATATTTGTGTCTGAAATTTAAGAAATATGGAAAATATAGATCAAAAATCATATCCGAGTATTGCTCAAAGTTGGGGAATTGTTGGAATTGCGATAATTGCACAGTTGGTATTAGCACCTGTTTATGCAGGGACTATAACATCTTTGGGAAAAGATTTAGCAATGTTGTTTTATTATGTTTTGACAATAGGAGGAGCATTCGCTTTTGCTCATTATATACGAAAAAAAGAAACAGGAATTGATAATTATCCAATCCTTATTAATTCAGGTAGAATAATAATACTGTCTGCCATTTTTACTTTAGCTTTAGGATATGGAGTTACGGATCCAATTGCAAGCTTAATTCCAATGCCTGAATTTATGCGTGAAGCCTTTTCTGAAATGATGGGAGGTAAAGGTGTTTTTGCATTTCTTACTATAGCTGTTGCTGCACCTGTATTAGAAGAATTGATTTTTAGGGGTATTATTTTAGATGGATTATTAATGAAATATTCTCCTCAAAAGGCTATTTTTATTTCAAGTTTTCTTTTTGCTTTTCTTCATTTAAATCCCTGGCAATTTATTGGAGCTATGGCAATAGGCAGTTTTGCTGGGTATGTATATTATAAAACAAGAAATCTTTTATTGTCTATTATTATTCATTTTGTAAATAATGCCTTTGCTTTTATAATGTCAATATCTGTTGATATTAAAGAGGAGATGGGAAAAACTGTAATTGAAGCTTACGGTGGAATTACAAATACAATTCTTATTATTGTATCATGTATTATAATTGCTTTACTTAGTTTGTTTTTACTAAATAAGGAATTTAAAAAGAGTGTAGCGTAAATAATTTAAAATTTTTATTTGAGGTTTAATTCTTTGTATTCAGGTTGTTGTGGGTAGTGTATTGTTTGTTGTTGTAAAAAAACAAAAAAGAATTTGGCAGTAGGAAATAAACCTACTATATTTGCAACCGCAAAAAAGAAAACAACTATTGTTTAAGATATATTGCGGGGTGGAGCAGTTGGTAGCTCGTTGGGCTCATAACCCAAAGGCCGTCAGTTCGAGTCTGGCCCCCGCTACTATAACCAAAAGAAAAGTTCTTTTGGTTTTATTTTAAAACAAATTTGTGCATATGCGCAGTTTAAGATATACTGCGGGGTGGAGCAGTTGGTAGCTCGTTGGGCTCATAACCCAAAGGCCGTCAGTTCGAGTCTGGCCCCCGCTACTAAGAGAGGTTGATAATTAATATTATCAACCTTTTTTTATTTCTAAAAATACACTGGCAAAAATTTTGTATAAAAGACCGATTTAAATCTTTAATAGGTTAAAATAGTATAATGCAAGCCATGAGAAAAAGTGTTTACAGCAAAATACTAATATCTGTTGTGAGACTGTTTTCCCGTGAAGTGACAGATGACCAGTTGAAAAAATAATCATATGAAACAATATCTCAAAGTAATAAAAGGTGGAGTTATCATTTTTTCGATAATAATAACTTTTCAAAGCTGTTTAAGTGAATCCTTTAGTGGAAAATTGAATAGTATAATAACAAATGATTCGATCAAATATAGAATTATTGATCCTGTGTCTCCATTAATAGATTATAATGGGGACTTTATGACTGTTGTTTATCTGGAAAATTTGTCTTTTAAAAAGATTGGTCGAAATTCCATAGATGAAGATGTGGATTGGTTGCTTACTCAAGGATATCGTGTTATAGAATTGGATTACGAGCATCATAAAAATGCTATCTCTCCATTAATTAATAAGGATATAGTTGCAATAAATGATTCATTGGCATCCGGATCATTTTGTGGTTTAAAAGACTGTTCCAGATATAGATCCTATGTATTATTTGAAGGTTATAGAATAGCTAGAGATATTCCGTATTTTAAAGATAATCCAAAGGTTTATAACTGGCCGAATGAATATATTGAAGGAGATACTTTGCATATGGATATTATATATCCGGCAAACCCAATAGAAAAAGTACCCGTAGTTATATCTTTTTCTTATTCTAACAGTTATGCAACATATGATTCGGATAAAGGCCAACTTATTGATCTTAATAAAGATCAAAGGTTAAATTTAGGAAATACCTTAGCTGGATTTAATGATTCTTTTTTAGAAGGGGCTCCGGCAAATGGAATAGCATGGGCAATAGCAGATCATCCTAAATACTGTTCATGGGGAAAGGGTAAGCCTGTAGATGGTCCTAATGATGCATATAAGTCATATCAAGTAAATCCAGATGCTGCTCAAAAAGTAAAATCAGCAATTCGTACTTTAAGAGCAGACGGAAAAAATCTTGGGTTATCTGGTAATATTGGTGTGTTTGGCTTTTCAAGAGGGTCTGATGCCGGATCGATGGCAATAGGAGATAAAAAAGTTCCTGAGTTTGAAAATGAAGGATTTAATAACGATGAGTCGGATAATGTTCAGGTTGCAATATTGGGACCTGGAGTCTTTGATTTTACTCGAGTTTATAAAGGATTAGATGATGGAGATAAGAATTTAGAAGCTCGTTGTCCGTGGGTATGGGGAAAATTGGATGAAAATTATGATTTGTGGAAAACTATGGGATCATCATATTTAGTAGAAAATGATTTAAGTGCTCCTGTTTTGTTTTTTTATAATAGTGATGATAGTAAATATTATCATGATCAGGTGATGAGTTTAAAAGGAAAATTAGATTCATTGGGTGTTCAAACTTCAATTATTAAAGATTATGGGAAAGGACATTCAATACCTCAAAGGACTGAAGACCTGAAAACAATGTATCATTTTATGATCTCACATTTAAATCCTCCATTAATAAATGAATAATAACAAATTAATATATAGATGTGTTATTTGGTAAGCTTTGTTATGTGAATTATTGAGTTGTAAATAACCAAAAATCTTGTTTTTAAAATAAAAAATCTGCTTACTAGTTTTATTTTTTAACTTTGTCTACAATAATTTTCTAGGAGTAGTTTAAGATATGGATAGTTCCAAAGAGAAAAAAAGTTTCATTCAAAAGATTAGAAACAAATACCGTTTGGCCATCTTCAATGAACAAACATACGAAGAAGTATGGGCCATGCGTCTTTCAAGGTTAAATGTTTTTACTGTTTTAGGAACTGCAGTAGTCATTTTAATTGTTCTTGTTTCATTGTTAATTGCATATACAGGTTTAAAAGAATATATTCCTGGATTTCCTGATGGAAATGAAAGAATTTTAATGGTGCGTAACGTTAATAGAGTTGATTCATTAATTCAGGAGATAGAAAAAAGAGATGAATTCTTTAAATCAATAAAGGCTGTAGTTCAGGGTGAAGTTCCTCCACTTGAGGAAATTGAATCAGAATCAAATACTAATAGAAATATGTCTCAAGTTACTTTTGAAAAAAGTCCTGCAGATGATGCCTTTAGAGAAAAAGTAGAAAGAGAAGAAAAATATAATCTGTCAGTTTTAACACCCAGCCATAAAATTCCAGAATTAAACCAGGTGTATTTTTATACTCCTTTAAAGGGATTTGTGGTTAAAAAATATATTGAAGCTGAAAATCATTTTGGAGTTGATATTGTGTCAAAACCAGGTGAAACAGTTTTATCTATAATGGGAGGAACTGTAATTTTTTCAGGTTGGACAGTTGAGACAGGATATGTACTAATGATTCAACATGGAAATAATATCATATCAGCTTATAAACATAATTCTAAATTGTTGAAAAAAACCGGAGATAAAGTTGAGGCTGGTGAAGCTATTGCAAATGTTGGAAATTCAGGAGAGCTTACAACAGGCCCTCATTTGCATTTTGAGTTATGGTATCAAGGTAAAGCTGTTGATCCGGAGGACTATATTTTATTTGAATAATATTTAATTACCAGGATAGTATGAAAAAACGGGTAGCAGTACTAGGATCTACTGGATCTATAGGAACACAAACCCTGGAAGTTATTTCAAAACACCCAGATAAATTTGAAGTAGAAGTTTTAACTGCCAATAATAGCATTGGTCGATTAATTGAGCAATGTCATACATTTCAACCTAATGTTGTGGTTATTGCAAATAAAGACAAATACTCACAATTAAAACAGGCATTGGAAGATTTGCCAATAAAAGTATATGCAGGCAGTGAAGCTATAGCACAAGTTGTTGAAATGAGTACTGTTGATGTAGTTTTGACAGCAATGGTAGGGTTTGCAGGATTGTTACCTACAATAAATGCAATTAAAGCAAAGAAGCCTATAGCTCTTGCAAATAAGGAAACTTTAGTTGTGGCCGGCGATATTATAACAGGATTAGCTGCAGAAAATAAGGTGCCTATATTACCTGTTGATTCAGAACATTCCGCTATTTTTCAATGTTTAGCCGGTGAGTTCCAAAATCCTATTGAAAAAATTTATTTAACAGCTTCAGGAGGTCCATTTAGAGGAAAGGATAAATTATTTTTGGAATCTGTTACGCCAGAGCAGGCTTTAAATCATCCAAATTGGGACATGGGGAATAAAATTACCATAGATTCGGCAAGCCTTATGAATAAAGGATTGGAAGTTATTGAAGCTCATTGGTTGTTTGGTTTAACTGAAGAACAGATAGATGTAATCGTTCATCCTCAAAGTATAATTCATAGTATTGTGCAGTTTGAAGATAATTCTATGAAAGCGCAGATGGGGTTACCAGATATGCGATTGCCAATTCAGTATGCATTAACTTATCCGGATAGAATCCATTCTGATTTTGAGCGATTTAATTTTATGGATTATCCAAGTCTTACTTTTGAGAAACCGGATTTGGAGTCGTTTAGAAATCTGGCTATAGCTTTTGATGCTATGAAAAAAGGTGGAAATATGCCTTGTATTATTAATGCTGCTAATGAAATTGTTGTAGAAGCCTTTTTACAAAATAAAGTAGGTTTTCTTAGAATGAGTGATGTAATTGAAGAAACAATGGTGAAGGCAACCTATATAAGTAAACCAAGTTTTGAAAATTATTTAGAGTCTGATAAAGAAGCACGAAGAATTGCTCAATCAATAATTGGTTTGTAGAACGTAAAGATTGTTAAGTTTTATAATAAAATTCAGTTTTTGAAAATCTACAGAATCATGTTAACAACTTGTTATTTCTTTTGTTATTGAAGTTGTTAAAACTAGGGTAAGATTAAAAATTGAATATATTTGTACCTTAATTTTTGAATTAGAAATAAATGGAAATTTTAATAAAGGCAGGACAGTTAATTTTAAGTCTTTCAATATTAGTGATCTTGCATGAGTTTGGTCACTTCTTTTTTGCTAAATTATTTAAAACCAGAGTTGAAAAATTTTACTTGTTTTTTGACCCTTGGTTTTCTCTATTGAAATTTAAAAAGGGAGATACAGAATATGGTGTTGGATGGTTACCTTTAGGTGGTTATGTGAAAATATCCGGTATGATTGATGAATCTATGGATAAAGAGGCTATGAAAGAAGAGCCTAAACCATATGAGTTTAGATCTAAACCAGCATACCAAAGATTGTTAATCATGGTTGGGGGAGTTTTAGTGAATTTCCTTCTGGCATTTTTTATATTTTGGATGATCCTGTTTAAATGGGGTGAAGGTTATATTGATGTAAAGGATGCTACTTATGGTTTGGCATATCATCCAATAGCTCATGAGATTGGACTTGAAGATGGTGATGTTGTAACTGCTGTCGATACATTTCAAGTTGAAACAGCCTCAGATATTTCTTCTTTAATTTTATTAGAGGGAGCAAAAGAGTTGACCGTTCAAAGAAAAGATTCAACTTTTAAATTGACTATACCAGCTGATTTTTCACAAAAGTTTTTAGAAAACGAAGTGAAAGTATTAGCAATTGAACGAGTTCCTTCTGTAGTTGATTCTGTATTGACAAATAATAATGCAGCACAGGCAGGAATTAAAAAAGGAGACATTATTACTAAAGTAAATGGTAAAGATGCAAGCTATGCTCGTTTAGCAACAAAAATTTTCCAGGATAATGCAGGGAAGCGTGTTGTTATAGATATAATCAGAAATGAACAACCATTAAAGTTAAGCTGTAATGTTACAGAGAAAGGAAAAGTTGGTTTAGGTTGGTTAACTGATTTTAAAATTACACATGTAAAATATGGTTTTTGGGAAGCTTTACCTGCTGGAGTTAATAAGGGAGTAGAAACGCTTGTTGGATATGTAAAGCAATTTAAGTTAGTGTTTACAAAAGCCGGAGTTAAACAACTTGGAGGATTTGGTGCAATTGGAAATCTTTTCCCTCCAACTTGGGATTGGTCGTCGTTTTGGTCTCTAACCGGCTTTTTATCTATTGTTTTAGCATTTATGAATATTCTTCCTATTCCTGCATTAGATGGAGGTCATGTGTTATTCTTGCTTTATGAAATGATTTCAGGACGTAAGCCAAGTGAAAAGTTTCTTGAGTATGCTCAGGTGGCAGGAATGATATTGTTATTAAGTTTACTATTATTTGCAAATGGTAACGATATATTCAGATGGATATTTAAAAATTAAGCTTTTAATTATTAAATTTGAATGAATTAAATCTTATATCATATGTTATTGAATTCAATTTATATTTGTGGCTTTCTTGGTGGATATGAATGGATTGTTATTATTTTAGCAATAGTGCTTTTATTTGGAGGTCGTAAAATACCTGAATTAATGAAAGGCTTGGGACAGGGGATGAAAGAGTTTAAAAAGGCCAAAAATGATATGACAAACGAAACTGAAGAAGACAATCCTGATAAAAAGAAATAATCTTTTAATAAGAGAAAAGTATTAAAAGGCTGATAGCAAAATTGTTATCAGCCTTTTTGTTTGTATATAGTTGACTTAAAAATTTATAAGTTGTAACTTATATAGTGGATAAATTCCTTTGAGTAAAAGATGGGTGTATACATAAATCCTATTGCTGAAAATGTCGATTATTTGTTTTTTAACTAAAAAGAATAAGAAATGAAAAACATTTTAGTAGCGGTTGATTTTAAGGAAGGAACTGAGAAAGTATTAGATTTTGCCAGACAATTTGGCCAAATGTATTTGGCTAAAATATGGATTATTCATGTTTCTGCTCCGGAACCTGATTTTGTTGGATACGAAGTTGGGCCGCAATATATATCTGATATGCGTGAAGTAGAGTTAAAAGAGGAGCATAAAATATTGAAGAAATACGCAGATGATTTAAATTTTACTGGAATTGCTGCCGAAAGTATTATGTTAGAGGGTGGAACTGTTGAAATGTTAGCTGCAGAAATAGAAAAACTGCATATTGACCTTTTAATAGTTGGGCATCATAAACATAATGCCTTCTATAAAGCATTCTTTGGTCGTACAGATGTTTCTTTAATTGAACATGTTAAAGTTCCAGTTTTGGTTGTGCCAGTAGCTTAACATGATATACTATTTAGGCTTGGTTTCTGTTATTTTACCATTTTTATAATAGGTAATAGAAATTAATTGATCTTTTTCATCATAATTAAATCTTTCGCCATTAAACAAGGAACCTTTAACAAAGAATCCTTTTGCAGCAATTTTACCATTTTCATTTATTATAGTATGATTTCCTGTTCCTTGAAACTTTAACCTTGGGATATTATCTGTTTCTTTATTTTCCTCAATTGAAGCGATACCTGTCGAGGATTCAGATTGAATTGTATTGGTTGCGTTCATTTTTCCATTTGCATAGATTTTTTCTTGAACTAATTTACCCTGTTCATTAAAGACTAATAATTTCCCATTTGTTTTTCCATCATTCCAGACTCCTTCATACATTTTATTTCCATTTTCGTGAAAATATAATTGTTCTCCTTCACGATGGCCATCTTCATTATAGTTCCAATTATATGAAATTTGACCATTTTCATAATAGTACTTGTAGTTTCCAACCCAATGATCTATTTCCCAATTTCCTTTTTCTCTGACTTTGCCATTTTTATAATAAAAAGTTGCGGTGCCCTTGGGTTCTCCATTGTTATATTTAATTTCAGATTTTTTTATTCCGGATTCATAATAGGAAATCCATTTACCTTGTTTTTTATTATTAATATAAATTCCCTCTTCTCTTATTGATTTAGAATCAAAATAAGTTCTCCACCAACCTTGTTTTATGTTGTTCGAATCAACATTGTTAATAGTATCCGTATCTTGTATAAATATGGTATTATTTCCAAATGAAAAACCAGTAGAAATAAGTATATAAATAAGTATAATAGAATAATATCTAAGTAAATAATTCATCTTTTAAGTAAATGTGAGTGAATCATTATACCCATTTTTTTAAGGAAGGTTATAAATGATCAAATATTTTTTAAAGTTTTACATAAAAATGTTTTTATAGAAAGATAAAAGAGCATAATTGACAAAGTAATTTTTGTACTTTGCAAATATTAAAATATAATGCATGTCAGGAAAAAAGAAGAAAACAAAAACAAGAAGTAGAGGACTTAAAAAACATCAAATAACAGGTTTAGTACAAGGTATTTTTACTAATAATCCCAAACGTACATATAATTATAAACAAATATCTGATTTATTAGGATTAAAAAAGACTACTCTAAAACAGACTGTTGTAGAAATATTATACGAATTTCTAGAGAGTGGATTTTTAACTGAAGTTTCAAGAGGAAAGTTTAAGTTGTTATCCAGAGGTGCCTACATGGAGGGAACAGTTGATGCAACTTCATCAGGGGCTGCTTATATCGTGCCTGTTGATGGAAATGGAGATGATGTTTTTGTTAGTCAACAAAATCTGAAAAATGCAATAAATGGAGATTTAGTTAAAATATTGATTTTTGCAAAAAAGAGAGGTCGATCTCAAGAGGGCGAAGTTGTAGAAGTTATAGAACGGAAACGAGAGACGTTCGTAGGAAGGATTGAAATGTCAAAGAACTTTGCGTTTTTAGTAACGGATAAAAAAGTAATGTTTAGAGATGTTTTTATTCCAAAAGAGAAGTTGAAAGGTGCAAAAAATGGACAATTGGCCATTGCCAAAATTACTGATTGGGATGATTATACAAAGAATCCGTTTGGAGAAATTATAGATGTTTTAGGAGATGTAGGAGAGAATAATGCAGAAATACATGCAATTTTAGCAGAATTTAATTTGCCGTATGAATATCCTCAAAATGTTGTTGAGGCAGCAGAGAAAATCCCTGAAGAAATATCGCAAGAGGAAATAAAAAACAGAAGAGACTTTAGAGAAGTTACCACATTTACAATAGATCCAAAGGATGCTAAAGATTTTGATGATGCATTATCTCTTCAGCAATTAGAAAATGGTAATTGGGAAGTAGGAGTCCACATTGCCGATGTTACCCATTATGTAAAACCAAAGTCAGTAATTGATAAAGAGGGATTTGATAGGGCAACTTCTATTTATTTAGTAGATCGTGTTGTTCCAATGCTTCCTGAAAAATTGAGTAATGGAATTTGTTCTCTTAGACCTAATGAAGAAAAACTTTGTTTTTCTGTAGTTTTTGAATTGGATGATAAAGCAAATTTACTTGATACATGGTATGGTAAAACTATTATTTATAGTGATAGAAGATTTACCTACGAAGAAGCGCAGGAAATTATTGAAACCGGGGATGGTGAATTTAAGGAAGAAATATTAACGTTAGATAGATTAGCCAAAAGTCTTAGACAACAAAGGTTCAATCATGGAGCTATTTCTTTTGAAAGAATTGAAGTTAAGTTTGAAATAGATGAAAAAGGTAAACCTCTGAGTGTAAATTTTAAAGAATCAAAGGATGCTAATAAGTTGATAGAAGAATTTATGTTATTGGCGAACAAGAGAGTTGCTGAATATATTGGTAAAAAAGAAATCACAAAGGGAAGAGGTGGTGAACCAAAAACATTTGTATATCGTGTACATGAAAATCCGGATCCGGAAAAATTTGAAAACTTTGCCAAGTTTGTAAGGCGTTTTGGATATGAAGCTATGCCTGTTGGAGAAGAAAAAATTAGTAGCTCTATTAATAGGTTATTAATGCAAGTAGAAGGAAAGAAAGAACAAAATATTATTGAGACTCTTGCTATTAGAACAATGGCAAAAGCTTCTTATTCTGCAAAAAATATTGGGCATTATGGTTTAGCCTTTAAACATTACACTCACTTTACTTCGCCAATTAGGAGATATCCAGATATGATGGTTCATCGCTTGTTAGAATCATATTTGGATGGAGGTAGATCTGCAAATAATAATAAGGTAGAAGAGGACTGCAAACACTGTTCAAAAATGGAGTTAGTTGCTGCAGAAGCTGAAAGAGCATCAATTAAGTTCAAGCAGGTTGAATTTATGAAGGAACATGTAGGTAAAGATTTTACTGGTGTTATTTCTGGTGTTACAGAATGGGGATTTTATGTAGAGTTAGATGAGAATAAATGCGAGGGTATGGTTTCAATAAGGAACCTGGATGATGATTTTTATCGTTTTGATGAAGATAACTATTGTATTGTAGGAAGAAAATATAAAAAAAAGTATCAATTAGGAGATCAAGTAAAAATAATGGTAGCTAATGCAAATTTGGTAAAAAAGCAATTGGATTTTGAGTTAATTGCAGATTTTAGTAATTAACAAAAGATATATAAATATCTATATAATAAGGGTCGAAAATAATTGACAATAGTTCAAAAATTTTGTAATATTAAGATACTGAATTGTTGACGAATCAATTCGTGATATTCTAGTACTATAAACATATTAGGCTTTTAGATACAAGAATATTCGAACAGATTGTAATATGGAGGCATTAAACATGATTTCAACTTTTATTTACCAATACAAATCTGTAGCTTTGCGCTCAAAGCAGATATTATTTTCTACCAACTTATGACAAGCGAAAATTTAAATTACAATGAAAGCGTAAGGGTTTCCATATTGGAAGCAGCGCAGGGTCTTTTTTCCAAATTTGGATATAAAAAGACAACAATGGAGGATATTGCCCAGGAACTACACAAAGGAAAAAGTTCTTTGTATTACTATTTTAAAAATAAGGAAGAAATATTCCAGGCAGTAATCGATTGGGAACAAAACGTTCTACTTTCAAAATTACATGAAATTGTAGATTCAGAACAAGAACCAAAAGACAAATTGAATAATTATGTTCTAGTTCGAATGAAGACTATTAGCGAACTTGATAATTACTTTAAAGCTTTAACTGATGAAAAATCAGGTGGCCTGGAGTTTGTGAAGAAGGTAAAAGAGAGTAGTGAGAAAGAAGAAATTGAAATGGTAAAGAAAATTCTTGAAGAAGGAATTTCTACAGATACATTTCAAATAAAAAACACCTTAATGGGAGCAACAGCATTGGCATTAGCCATGAAAGGTCTTGAGGTACCAATGTTTAATGCAACAACAAAATTTGAGGATGTTATTGAAAATGTTCAAAATGTTATGAATATTTTATTCTACGGTCTTATAAAAAGGTAAAATGTCATTGTTCTTATAAAAATTAGGCCGTATTTTACGGCCTTTGTTGTTTAAAAATAATTTATACTATGCCCATAAAAATTCCTGATCAATTACCTGCTCGTAATGTGCTAGAAGGGGAGAATGTATTTGTAATGGATGAAAGTCGTGCAATTCATCAAGATATTCGACCTTTAAATATTGTTGTTTTTAATTTAATGCCATTAAAAATTACAACAGAAGCGCAAATTATGAGAGTTTTGTCTAATACTCCATTACAAGTTGAAGTGGATTTATTAATGACAAGGAGTCACTCACCTAAAACAACACCAAAAGAGCATCTGTCAACTTTCTATAAAACTTTTGAAGAAGTTAAGAAAAAAAAGTATGATGGAATGATTATTACTGGTGCCCCTGTTGAGCATTTAGAATTTGATGAGGTTACCTACTGGGACGAATTAAAAGAAATAATGGAGTGGGCTCGCAAAAATGTAACTAGTACTTTACACATATGTTGGGGAGCACAGGCTGGGTTGTATTATCACTATGGTATTCCGAAATATCATTTAGGTGAAAAATTATTTGGAGTCTTTGATCATAAAGTAAGAGATAGGAAAGAACCTTTAATGCGTGGATTTGATGATCGTTTTTTTGCACCGCATTCTCGTTTTACAGGAGTAAGACAAAAAGACATTGATAAAGTTCCGGGATTAAAAACATTAGCTGATTCAGAAGATGCAGGTGTTTACATTGTAATATCTCCGGATAAGAGATTGATTTTTGTTACAGGACATTCTGAATATGATCCATATACCTTAAAAGAGGAGTATTATCGTGATTTGGAAAAAGGTGAAAAAATTTCAGTGCCTAAAAATTATTTTCCGGATAATGATACTTCTAATGATCCAATTGTTAGATGGAGAAGCCATGCAAGTTTGTTGTTTACGAATTGGTTAAATTATTACGTTTATCAAGAAACTCCATATAATTTTGAAGAAATTAATTAATGGAATTGTTATATTTAGAAAATGTAAAAGGTGACTTTTACCATAATTTCTAAAATGTTTTTGTTTTACTTTTGATTAATAAACCATAATATCAAACAAAATGAATATTCCTGAGAATTTAAAGTATACAAAAGACCATGAATGGGTTTTAATAGATGGCGATAAAGCAACCGTTGGTATCACTGATTTTGCGCAAAGTGAGTTAGGTGATATTGTGTTTGTGGAAATAGAAACTGAAGGAGAAGAGTTAGAAAAAGAAGAAGTTTTTGGTACTATAGAAGCTGTTAAAACAGTATCTGATTTATATATGCCAGTAGATGCAAAAGTAGTTGAATTTAATCCTGCATTAGAAGATAATCCGGAATTGGTGAATAAAGAACCATATGCTGGAGGATGGATGATTAAGATTGAGGCAAAAGATGTAGCGCAATTTGATCAATTGTTATCAGCAGAACAGTATAAAGAGTTAATAAGTTAACTATTGTCTTTTTTATATATTTCTAAGCCTGAAGGTTTTTATCTTCAGGCTTTTTTATTTTAACTCCACCAATTTAAATAGTGATTAAACACTGAATTACCTCCAAATAATAATAGCAATGTGATCTGTTATAAAAGATATTTATTAATATAATAATCAATAATATAGATGCAAATCTAACTGTAATAAAGTTAAACCAATACAATAAAAAAATCCTCGCTCAAATTGAACGAGGATTTTTAATATATGAAATTTCTTTAGATTAAAGTTTTCTTGATACTTCAACTTCTTCGTAAGCTTCAATTAAATCGCCAATTTTCAGGTCATTATAGTTTACTATACTTACACCACATTCATATCCAGAAGCAACTTCTTTAACATCATCTTTAAAACGTTTAAGAGCTGCTAATTCACCTGAATAAATTACAATACCATCGCGAATTAGTCGAACTTTAGCGTTACGTTTAATCTTACCTTCTTTAACCATACATCCTGCAATCGTTCCAACTTTAGAAATCTTAAATGTTTCACGTATTTCTAATGTTGAAATTACTTGCTCCTTAATTTCTGGAGAAAGCATTCCTTCCATTGCAGATTTAAGTTCTTCAATAGCATCATAAATAATAGAATATAGTCTGATGTCAATTTCTTCTTTTTCTGCAATTTTACGAGCAGCCATAGATGGACGTACCTGGAAACCAATTACAATTGCATTCGATGCCGCCGCTAACATAATATCTGATTCAGAAATTTGTCCAACAGCCTTATGAATAACATTTACTTGGATTTCATCAGTAGATAACTTGATCAATGAATCAGAAAGTGCTTCAATAGATCCATCCACATCACCTTTAACGATTACATTTAATTCTTGGAAGTTACCAATTGCAATACGACGACCAATTTCATCAAGAGTAATATGCTTTTTGGTTCTCATTCCCTGTTCACGTTGAAGCTGTGTACGTTTGTTTGTAATGTCTTTTGCTTCACGTTCGCTTTCTAGTATATTGAATTTTTCACCAGCTTGAGGAGCACCATTTAAACCAAGCATTAATACTGGTTCAGATGGTCCGGCTACTTCAACCTTTTTGTTTCTTTCATTAAACATGGCCTTAACGTGTCCCATGTAACTACCAGAAACAATAATATCTCCAATTTTTAAAGTACCAGATTGTACAAGAACAGTAGTAACGTAACCTCTACCTTTATCTAGAGATGATTCAATTACAGAACCAACTGCTTTTTTATCTTTAACTGCTTTTAATTCAAGTAAGTCAGCCTCAAGTAATACTTTTTCAAGTAAGTCATCAATATTAATACCGTTTTTAGCAGAAATTTCCTGACATTGGTACTTACCACCCCAGTCTTCAACCAGATAGTTCATATTGGCTAACTCTTCTTTAATTTTATCAGGATTGGCTCCTGGTTTATCAATTTTGTTAATTGCAAAAACAATAGGAACTCCTGCTGCTGAGGCATGGTTAATAGCTTCAATGGTTTGAGGCATCACATTATCATCCGCAGCAACAATAATAATTGCAATATCTGTTACTTGAGCCCCCCTTGCACGCATGGCAGTAAATGCTTCGTGACCAGGAGTATCTAAGAATGTAATTTTTCTACCTGAATCCAATGTTACAGAGTATGCTCCAATATGCTGAGTAATTCCCCCTGCCTCACCTTGAATAACATTCGCCTTACGAATATGGTCAAGTAAAGAAGTTTTACCGTGGTCAACGTGTCCCATTACAGTAACAATTGGTGAACGTTCTTCAAGTAATGATTCATCAATTTCTTCTTCTTCATCAATTGCTGCAGCAACTTCAACACTAATAAACTCTACTTTATGATCAAATTCTTCAGCAACCAAAGTAATAGTTTCTGCATCTAAACGTTGATTTATGGATACAAATAATCCAAGGCTCATACAAGATGCGATAATTTGGTTTACCTGAACATCCATCATTGTTGCCAATTCTGCAACGGTAACAAACTCAGCAACCTGAATAATATTCTTTTCCTGATTTGCCTTTTCAATTTCAGCTGCATGTTTTTGACTAACAGCATCACGCTTATCTCTACGGTGACGAGAAGCTTTTGATTTACCTTTGTTGGCAGTTAATCTTGCCAAGGTATCCTTTATTTGCTTTTGTACATCTTCTTCGCTAATCTCTGCCTTAACAGGACGACGATGTTGATGTTTTTGTTTTTTATTTGGTCTGTCTTGGTTACGCTGATTTTGATTGCGCTGTCCACCTCCAGGTTGACCTTTAGATCTTTGACCACCACCTTGCTGGCCACCACCTTGTTGGTTTCCTCCTTGTTGAGCGGATTTTTCATTTATATTAACACGCTCTTTGTCCTTTCTTATGCGCTTTCTTTTCTTTTTCTTGTTTTTGTCAGCAGCGTTATCTGACTTCGTAGGAGTTGTAGGAAGTTCAATTTTTCCAACAACTGTAGGTCCAGATAATTTTTTAACCTGTGTTGGTTTAAATAATGTATCCGATTGTTCATCCTTTTTCTCTTGACGAGAATCCTCCTTCTTATCTTTAGGAGTAGCTGAGTTAGCAGATATTACTGGTTTTTCTGCTTTTTTCTCTTTGACAACCTTTTCAACGTTAGGCTTCACCTCTTTCTTTTCTTTTGATTTGTCTTCTGAAACCACTTCTTTATTTTGAATTGCTTCTTTTGATTCTTTTTTGTGTTGCTTCTTTGGTTTCTTAAAAGATTCTATATCAATTTTTCCAACAACCTTAGGTTCCTCAATTGTATTTTTGGCAGCTGGTTTTTGAGATTCCTCAGGAACTTGTTTTTCTTCTTTCGGTTGAACAGTTTTTTCTTCTTTAACTGGTTCTTTTTCCGGTTTTTTAGATGCTGGAATTTCTTTAGTAGGTTGATCTTCTGGCTTTTTCTTTTTAGATAAGTTATCTAAATCAATTTTACCAAGAACTTTTGGTGCTTCCTTTTTAGGAACATCAACCTTCTCAACTTTTGTTTCTTCCTTTTTAGATTTATCTTTTTCCGAAGAAGTATCTAAATCTTTACGGATATCTTCAATTGAGATAGTTTCTTTTTGTGGTTTTTGTTTGCTAAGAGCTTCAGATTTTTTGCGAACATTTAAGTCTGTACTATATTCATTTTGAATATGATCATACATTTCTCCTGTAACTTTCGTGTTAGGATTTAGTTCTACATCAAAACCTTTTTTTTGCAAGAATTCAACAATAGTGTGAATTCCAACATTAAACTCTCGTGCAACTTTACTTAATCTATTTGTTTTACCAACTGCCATATTGGGAATTAAAGTTTTCTCTAATTAATGCTATAATCTTTAATAAGTGCTGACAAAAATAGTAGTTTTATTCAAATTCTGCACTTAATATTCTTACTACTTCTTCTATAGTTTCTTGTTCTAAATCAGTTCTTTTAACAAGATCTTCAACGCTTAAGTCTAAAACTGATTTTGCAGTATCACATCCAATGGATTTGATTTCATCTAAAATCCATGCTTCAATTTCGTCTGCAAATTCGTCTAAGCTTACGTCTTCGTCATCTTCTTCAATCTCACGGTAAACATCTAATTCGTATCCAGTTAATTGACTGGCTAATTTAATGTTTAAACCACCTTTACCAATTGCAAGACTAACTTCTTCAGGACGTAAATAAACCTGAGCTCTTTTATCGTCTTCAAATATTTTTATACTATTTATTTTAGCAGGGTTTAATGCCCTTTGAATAAATAATTGAATATTTGTTGTATAGTTAATTACATCAATATTTTCGTTACGTAATTCGCGAACAATACCATGAATACGACTACCTTTCATACCAACACATGCACCTACCGGATCAATGCGTTCATCGTATGATTCAACAGCAACCTTCGCTCTTTCTCCAGGAACACGTACTATCTTCTTAATGGTTATTAGTCCATCAAATATTTCTGGTACTTCTAATTCAAAAAGTCTTTCCAGGAATACCGGTGATGTACGTGAAACAATAATTAATGGATTATTGTTTCGAATTTCAACTCTTACAACTACAGCTCTAACATTATCTCCCTTTCTAAAAAAGTCAGATGGAATTTGTTCAGCTTTAGGTAAAATCAATTCATTTCCTTCATCATCCTGAATAAGAATTTCTCTTTTCCAGATTTGGTATACTTCACCAGTGATGATGTCACCAATTCTATCTTTATATTTATGATAGATATTATCTTTTTCTAATTCTAAGATTCTAGCTGAAAGATTCTGTCTCAAGCTTAAAATAGCTCTACGACCAAAATCAAGGAATTTTACTTCGTCAGTAACTTCTTCACCAACTTCGTAATCAGCATCAATTTTTTTCGCGTCACTTAGTGAAATTTGTAGATTATCATCTTCTAATTCATCATCATCTACAATTTCTCTGTTTCTCCAAATTTCAAAGTCTCCTTTATCAGTGTTGATAATAACATCAAAGTTTTCATCAGTACCAAAACGTTTGATTAAAACACTTCTAAAAGCATCTTCAAGCACTCTGATCATGGTGGCACGATCAATGTTTTTTAGCTCTTTAAACTCCGAAAATGTATCAATTAAATTAATATTTTCCATGACTTTTCTCTTGCCAGCTTGTTAAAACGAAATAATAACTTTTACAGTTTTAATTTCGTCGAACATATAGTTGTGACTAAATATTTTTAATTCTTTCTTCTTCTTACCTTCGATTTTAACTTTTTTCTCTTCTTCAATGGTAATACCATCTTCAGATACTTCGGTTAATTTACCTTTTAATGGTATACCTTCAAGTGGTGTAATTTCTACATTACGACCAATGTTTTTCAAGTACTGTTGTGGTACTTTTAAAGGTTGTCCTAAACCAGGTGTTGAAACCTCAAGTTCAAAATCTTCAACTTCTCTATCAAGTGAACCTTCAATTAACCTGCTTACTTGAATACAATAATCTATGTTGATTCCGTCTAAACTATCAATTAATACAGTAATCTTGTTTCCGGATGAAACTTTAATATCAACCAGAAAGCAATTATCTTCCGCTAGTTTATCCTTTATTATTGTATTAATTTGCTCCTTTGTTATCATAGTCTATTGTAATAAAATAGGGGACTACCGCCCCCTACCTCTAAGACATTTTATTAAAATCCGGTGCAAAGATAGATATAATGAGATTAATATGCAAGATGCAGGCAGTAATTCATCATATAATAATTAGATGATTAAATAAAAATTATATGTGATGATTATTTAAAATAATCATATAGGATACGAAAGAAAAATCTATTGCTATATTGCAGTTTAATATTTAGAATTTTGAAATTGAGTAAGGTTAACGTTTTAAATAAATTGAAAATCATTAATGATCCGGTTCATGGGTTTGTTAAGATTCCTTTCCCGATTATTTATGATTTGTTACAACATAAATTTTTTCAAAGATTAAGAGGGATTAAACAATTGGGATTGACCTCCCTTGTTTATCCAGGCGCCATGCATAATCGGTTTCAACATGCCGTAGGAGCGATGCATTTAATGAGTAGTGCTGTTTCTGTATTACAATCAAAAGGTATTAAAATTACTGAAGAAGAATCTCAAGCTGTTCATATTGCTATATTACTTCACGATATAGGTCATGGGCCATTTAGTCATGCTCTAGAATATTCAGTAGTAGAAGGGGTTTCGCATGAGGATGTGTCTTTAGCTTTTATGAATGTTCTTAATCAGGAGTTTGACGGAGCTTTAGGATTAGCATTAGAAATATTTCAGGATAAGTATTCTAAAAAGTTTTTACATCAATTGGTAAGTAGCCAGTTAGATATGGATCGTTTGGATTATTTAAAAAGAGACAGTTTTTATAGTGGTGTTACAGAGGGAGTAATTGGATCTGATAGAATAATTAAAATGCTTCATGTTCGAAATGATCATTTAGTTGTGGAATCGAAAGGTATTTATTCGATTGAAAAATTTCTAATTGCCAGAAGACTTATGTATTGGCAGGTTTATTTGCATAAGACGGCTATTGTTGCTGAAAAAATGTTAATGAAAATATTACAGCGAGCTCGTACATTAAGTTTAAAAAATATTGAATTATATGCCTCTCCACAACTTTTATTTTTTTTAAAAAATGCAATATCAATTGAAGATTTTATAACTAATTCTGAAGTTATTAATTGTTTTGCATTATTGGATGATGGAGATATAATGAGTGCAATAAAGTCATGGATGAATCATGATGATTATATTTTATCCAATTTATCAAGATCATTGTATGAGCGTGATTTATTACATATTGAACTAAGAAAAGAGAGTTTTGATAAGACTTTGGTTAAAAAAATAAAAAATAAGGTCAAAGAAGTATATAGTCTAAAAGATAATAAAGAAGTTTCATATTTTGTTTATACAGATGTAATCGAGAATCATGCATATAGTATTACAGATGAAAAGATTAATATTCTTTATTCTAGAGGAGAAATCAAAGACGTTTCTGAAGCTTCAGATATCTTAAACCTCTCTGTTTTAGGGAAAAATGTAAAAAAGAATATTTTATGTTATCCCAAGTCATTACGAAAATGGGTTGCTGAAATTAGTTAAACTTTTATAAAGAGGATAATATTATTAGATTTGCAGCAAATTTTTTAAAATGGAATTTTCAGCTAAGCAAATTGCGGAATTAATTGATGGGGTTGTTGTTGGAAACCCGGATGCCACTATTAATAATGTATCCAAAATAGAAGAAGGTAAGCCAGGAACCATATCTTTTCTGTCTAATCCAAAGTATACAAAATATATATATGAAACCAATGCTAGTATTGTGTTGGTGAATAAATCATTCGAACCAGAGAAAGAAATCTCATCAACTTTAATTAAAGTTGATGATGCATATGTTGCAGTTGCAAAACTAATGCAAATGTATGCAGAGTCAATGCCAAGAAAAACCGGAGTTGAGCAACCTTCTTATATTTCAGAATCGGCTAAGATAGGTGATTTTCCATATGTTGGAGCGTTTGCATATGTTGGCGATAATGTAACTATTGGAGACAATGTAAGCATATATCCAAATGCATATATAGGAGATAATGTAACTATTGGTGACAATACAATCATTTATGCTGGAGTTAAGATTTATCAGGGGTGTAAAATAGGTTCAAAATGTGTTTTACATGCAGGTAGTGTTGTAGGTTCTGACGGATTTGGTTTTGCTCCAAGTGAAAACGGGGAGTATACTAAAATTCCTCAATTAGGAAATGTAGTTCTTGAAGATGATGTAGAAATTGGAGCTAATACAACTATTGATAGAGCAACAATGGGGGCTACTATCGTGCATAAAGGCGTTAAATTAGATAATTTAGTTCAAATTGCTCATAATGTTGAAGTTGGAGATAATACGGTTATGGCTGCGATAACCGCAATTGCAGGATCTGCTAAAGTGGGTAAAAACTGTATGATTGGTGGTCATGCTGGTGTGGCAGGGCATTTAACTGTTGCAGATGGTGTTAAACTTGGAGCATTTACAGGTGTAAGTAAAAATGTTACACAAAAAGATTTATTTATGAGAGGATTGCCTGCACAAGATGCAAGACTTTATAGTCGTTCATACGTAAATTTTAAGCAATTACCTGAGTTAGTAGCACAGGTGAAAGAATTAAAAGAAGAAATAAAAAAGTTAAAAGGAGAATAATAGCTTTTCTTGTTTATCAAGAAAAAGGCATACATCTTTATTATGATTGAATATCAAAATACTTTAGCAGGAACAGTAACACTTAAAGGAAAAGGGTTGCATACAGGAGCTGTTGTAAATTTAGTTTTAAATCCAGCGGCTGTAAATCATGGTTTTAAATTTAAAAGAGTTGATCTTGAAGGACAACCTTTAATTGATGCAGTAGCAGAAAATGTTGCATTTACAGAAAGAGGTACTGTTTTACAAAAGAAAGAAGCATCTGTAAGTACTATTGAACACTGTTTAGCTGCACTAAGAGGTTTAGGTGTGGATAACTGTTTGATAGAAGTTGATGGACCTGAGGTGCCAATATTAGACGGAAGTGCAAAATATTTTGTAGAAGCAATAAATAATGTAGGGATAGAAGAGCAGGATGCTGAGAGAAAATATTTTGTAGTCAAAGAAAAAATGGTTTATGAGGATAAAGAAAAAGGCGTTAAATTGATTGCCTTACCTGATGATTCATTTAGTATTGATACTCATATCTCATTTAATAATTCAATGTTTCTTGGGAGTCAGTTTGCTTCTCTTGATTCGTTGAGTGATTTTGATAAGGAAATCAGTTCATGTCGTACATTCGTTTTTCTTCATGAAGTTGAGATGTTGATGAAGCATGATCTTATTAAAGGAGGAGATCTTGAAAATGCTATTATTATTATAGATAAAGAAGTTACACAGGATGAGTTGAATAGATTGTCTGATTTATTTAATCAACCTCGAGTAGAAGTAAAGCCTATTGGTATTCTAAATAATCTTGAACTTACTCATCAGAATGAACCTGCCAGACATAAATTAATGGATGTGATAGGGGATTTATGTTTAGCCGGTTTGCCAATAAAAGGAAAAATTATCGCTACACGACCAGGTCATCAGGCAAATGTTGAATTTGCAAAAGTACTTCGTTGCGAAATAAAAAAATGTGCAAACAAACCGGTTGTTCCACCTTATGATCCAACAATAGAACCAGTATTTGACATTAATCAAATAAAAGGTTTATTACCACATAGATATCCATTTTTATTAATTGATAAGATTATTGATCTGCAGGAAAATTATGTTGTTGGGATTAAAAATATAACACATAATGAGAACTTTTTTCAGGGGCATTTTCCAACAGAGCCTGTAATGCCAGGAGTATTGCTAGTTGAAGCAATGGCTCAATGTGGAGGAATCTTTGTGTTAAATCAAGTTGAAGATCCAGAACTGTACTCTACATATTTTATGAAAATGGATAATATTAAATTCCGTAAGAAAGTGGTTCCTGGTGATACTGTGATATTTAAATTAGACCTTATGGCTCCGATCAGAAGAGGAGTTGCCAATATGAAAGGAACTGCATTTGTGGGTGATTCTATAGTTGCAGAAGGTGAATTTATGGCAAATGTTACAAAAAATAAAGGGTAATTTTTGTAAGTCTAATTGTATATTACTGGTGTTTAAGTCGAAAAATAGGCACTTGACTCTTATAAATTATAATTTATTTTTTTTATTAAGATAGTTAGACTATTTTCGCAGCGGAAAATTTTGAGGGTATTTTTATTTTAAAGAGTTGAAAATACCCAATTAAATATTTTGACTTGGAAGACGTACAAACAATTCAAATTGAGCCTGTAGAGTCAGGGAAAACTAAAGAAGAGAATATGAAACAACCTTTGGCGTATATTCATCCCGAAGCAAAAATAGCTCCGAATGTAGTTATTGAGCCATTTGTTACTATTGATAAAAATGTAGTTATTGAAGAGGGAACTAGAATTGGTTCAAATGTAACAATTTTAGAGGGAGCCAGGATTGGTAAAAATTGTAATATTTTTCCGGGAGCTGTGATTGCAGGAGTTCCTCAGGACCTTAAATTTTCAGGAGAAGATACTGTTGCTATTATTGGTGATAATACTACAGTTAGAGAATGTGTTACTGTAAATAGAGGTACTTCATCAAAAGGAAAGACAGTTGTTGGGAAGAATTGCTTATTAATGGCATATACCCATATTGCTCATGATGTTGTTGTTGGTGATAATGTAATTATCGCAAATGCAACTCAGGTAGCAGGAGAGGTAAGAATTGATGATTATGCAATTATTGGTGGTACATCAGCAATTCATCAATTTGTACATATTGGATCGCATGTAATGATTCAGGGAGGTTCTTTATTAAGTAAAGATGTTCCTCCATATGTAAAGGTGGGAAATACTAAAATGTCTTATGGAGGTATTAATTCTATCGGATTAAGAAGAAGAAGCTTTACAAATGAACAAATTACAGGAATCCAAAACATTTACAGGGTTTTATATCAAAGTGGGTTGAATAATTCCGATGCAATAGAAAAGATTGAGGCAGAGTTACCTGCTTCAAAAGAAAGAGATGAAATTATTCTTTTTGTTAAGAATTCTCAAAGAGGTATTATTAAAGGTTATAGTTCATCTTCAGATAGATAACCTTAATGAAATATAAAATATAAAGCCGGGAAGCGTAAAAGCTTTCCGGCTTTTTTTATGGAATTAATTCAATGCTTGCATCCTATCTATACTTAATTATTAAATATAGATATTATGAAAAAAACAATTTTAATATTAGTAGTTATTATGCTTATGGTATTTGTTCAAAATACATGGGCTGATAAGTTTATAACAGGTGTTGTCTATGATAATGCTAATCATGCATTGCCAGGAGTTACGGTCCTTGAAAAAGGTACGAGTAATGAAACATATACTGATATAAATGGAAAATATACTATTGTTGTTTCTGATTCTGCTAAACATTTGGTTTTCTCTTTTATTGGAATGAAATCAAAGGAAGTAAGAATTAAGAATAACCTCATTGTAAATGTAGTTCTAGAGAGTTCTTCGTATTCAGTTAATGAAGTTGTAGTATTAGAAGATGATCGTGAACAGGAAGAATGTGTTGTCGTAGGTTATGGTGTAAAAAAAAGATCCGTTTTAACTGGAGCTGTAAGTAAAAGTGTTAGTAGGCAAAAGGTTGAACAAGTTAATTATTTACAACCATCGATATCGCGTGAGGATTATGCAGAAATAAATACAAATAAGTTTTTGGACCCCAAGGAGTCTCCATTGTCAACATTTTCTGTAGATGTAGATAAAGCTTCCTATTCAAATATACGCCGTTTTTTAAATAATGGAGTAATGCCGCCTAAAGATGCAGTAAGAATAGAAGAGATGATTAATTATTTCGATTATAATTATGATGGACCTAAAAACCAACAACCGTTTGCTGTGCATCATGAAGTTGCACTTTGTCCCTGGAACAGAAGTCACTATTTAATGCAGGTTGCTTTACAGGGAAAGCGTATTGAAAAAGAAAATTTGCCTCCGTCAAATTTAGTTTTTTTAATCGATGTATCGGGATCAATGAATTCTAATAATAAACTACCTCTTTTAAAATCAGCTTTAAAAATGCTTGTTAATGAACTTCGTGAAGAAGACAAGGTTTCGATTGTTGTGTATGCTGGAGCCGCTGGAGTTGTATTGAATCCGACTTCAGGAAAGGAAAAGAGAAAAATAATTGATGCTTTGGATAAATTGTCTGCAGGTGGATCTACAGCTGGAGGTGCAGGATTAAAGTTGGCCTATAAGTTAGCTCACGAAAATTATCTTAAAAAAGGAAATAATAGAATTATACTTGCCACAGATGGTGACTTCAATGTGGGATTGAGTAGTAATCAAGAGATGGAAAAACTTATTGAATCAGAAAGAGAAAATGGAATATATATTACAGTTACTGGTTTTGGAATTGGAAATTATAAGGATTCTAAAATGGAAATTATAGCAGATAAGGGGAATGGAAATTATTTTTATATAGATAATTTTCTTGAAGCCAAAAAAGCTTTAGTGGAAGAGTTTGGAGGTACATTGTACACTATAGCAAAGGATGTAAAATTTCAATTAGAATTTAATCCTGAATATGTTGCTGCTTATAGGTTAATTGGTTACGAAAATAGAATGTTAAATAAAGAAGATTTTAACAATGATAGAGTTGATGCAGGTGAAATTGGTTCAGGACATTCTGTAACTGCCCTTTATGAGATAATTCCTGTAGGTACAGATGATATAGGGGAATATATTCCAGGTACAGATCCGTTAAAATATCAAAGAGAAGAAAAAATTTCTATTCCATTAGAAAGTTTATCTGATGAGTTATTAACAATAAAGGTACGGTATAAGTTGCCGGATGAAAATAGTAGTAAGTTAATTACGGTTCCTGTATTAAATAGGGTAAAAAGAGATGAAGATGTATCCGGAAAATTTTCATTTGTTTCGTGTGTAGCAGTTTGGGGAATGAAGTTGCGAGGTGATTATTATGTTAATGATATGTCTTTTGAAAATATCGAAAGGTTGCTAAAAGATTCGGAATGGCATGATGAACAGGGGTATTGTTATGAGATGCTGAGATTGATCAATTGTTCAAAACAGCTTTCACAGGATGTAGTTAAAAAATGAATTAAGAAAAACGCTTTTACAAAAGTGTGATATGAAGGTATGTCAGTGATTTGAGTATTGATGAAAGAAGAGTAAATGATAATTGTTGGTAAATTTATATGGAAATAAGGTGTAATTGCATATTAAAAATGATAAAGAATTACATTTTAAAAGGTGTTGATAATGAGGTGTTCAAGTTTTGTCACATGTTTGTCACGCCTAAAATTCTTTATTCTTATTGCTATCTATTTTCTTTGTAATAGCAAATGAAGCGAAATTCATTTAGTCTTATTTTATTTTAATTGCGCGCTTTCAATCTTAATCCTGTTCAATAAACTATGACAACCATTCCCATTCTTAAAAATCTAATTCTATAATTAGTAAAAACCTGTCTTGTTTTGAGACAGGTTTTTTTATGCCTACTTTGCAACCATAAAGAATAATATTTGTCTTTGCTTTAGAATAAGAAAAAATATACAATGCAAAAATTAGTTATGTTTATCATAATTATTGTGTTTTATTGCAATAATTATGTTTATGCAAAGGATCCTCTGGTTAACGACAAAGTTGTTTTGAGTGGATATATAAAAGATAGTAGTAATGGTGAATTGTTGATAGGGGCAAATGTATACTTCAGAGATTTAAAAACAGGAACGATATCTAACCTGTATGGTTTCTATTCCTTTAGTGTTGATCCGGGAATCTATAATGTAGATTTTGTGTATATGGGATATACAACGATCTCAAAGAGGTTGGAAATAAACCATAATATGACTCTGGATATTGAGTTGAATCCTGAGACTGAAAATATAGATGAAGTTGTTGTTCTGAGTAAAAAGCTTGATGCCAATGTTCGTGATGCTCAAATGAGCGTTCAAAAACTTCAAAGTAAAGATGTAAAAGCAGTTCCGGCTTTAATGGGGGAAGTCGATGTTATAAAAGTATTGCAGTTGATGCCCGGCGTTCAGGCTACGAGCGAAGGTTCAAGTGGTTTTAGCGTTCGAGGGGGAAATCCTGATCAGAATTTAGTACTGTTGGATGAAGCCATAGTTTATAATGCAGGTCATATGTTGGGTTTCTTTTCAGTATTTAATAATGATGCAATAAAAGATGTTCAACTGTATAAAGGAGATATTCCAGCATCGTCAGGAGGTCGTTTGTCATCTTTGGTAGATGTTAGAATGAATGATGGAAGTAATAAGAAAATTGAAGGCAAGGGAGGAGTGGGTTTAATATCCTCACGTTTAACACTTGAAGGTCCTATTTTAAAAGATAAAACTTCATTTATTGTAAGTGGAAGAAGGACTTATGCCGATATTTTTCTTCCATTAGCAACAGATGAAGAAGCTAAAGGGAGTAAGCTTTATTTTTATGATTTGAATGCTAAGGTTAAGCATACTATTAATAATAATAACAGGCTTTATTTGAGTACTTATTTTGGGCGTGATGTTTTTAAAGATGTAAATTCAAAAATGGATTTTGGGAATCAGACATTTACTTTGCGATGGAATCATGTGTTTAATCCAAAGTTATTTTCAAATGTAACATTTATCGGAAGTAAGTATGATTATAAATTAGGAACAGCAGAAGAAGCTTCGGAATTTACATGGAAAAGTAGATTGAGAGATTATAGTGTAAAAATCGATTTTAATTATTACTTAAATCCTCAAAATACAATATCCTTTGGCCTTCAAAGTATTAAGCATACTATAAATCCTGGTACAGCACAAGGAGAGGGGGAAGATTCTATGTTTAGTAAGGTTGAAGTTCCGGATGCCAATGGGTTAGAACATGGTTTATATATAGCTAATAACCAAAAGTTAGGTTCGAGGTTTAATTTAAAGTATGGTTTGAGGGTTTCAGGGCTTCAAAATATTGGGAAGGGAACAGTTTATGAGTTTGATGAAAATTATGAAGTTACTAATGAATTGAGTTATAAAAGGGGTGAAATATTTAATACTTACTGGGGTTTTGAACCTCGTTTAGGGATGTCTTATATTTTAAATAATACAACTTCAGTCAAATCTAGTTATTCAAAAACTCGTCAATATATTCATTTAGCATCAAATTCTACTTCAACAACTCCTTTAGATGTATGGTTTATGTCATCTCCAAATATTAAACCTCAAATATGTGATCAGTTTTCAATGGGTTTGTTTAAAAACTTTTCTGATAACACTATTGAAAGTTCTGTTGAACTCTTTTATAAGGATATGAAAAATACTATTGATTTTAAGGATCATCCTGATTTGTTGTTAAATGATAAAATGGAAGGCGAAATAAGAACTGGTAAATCGTGGGCGTATGGTGCAGAATTCCTAGTAAAGTTTCATCTTGAAAAGTTTAATGGATGGGTTGGTTATACATGGAGTAAATCATGGAGAAAGATTTCTGAAATAAACGAAGGAGAAAAGTATTTATCTCCATATAGTCATGATCATGATATATCTGTAGTAGTTAATCGTACTATTAGCAAAAGATGTCAGTTGGGTTTAAATTGGGTTTATTTTAGTGGAGCACCTTTTACAGCTCCAAATGGGCGAATGTATGTGGGTGGAGATATTATTCCACTGTATTCTGCCCGAAATGAAGAACGGATGCCTGACTATCACAGAATGGATGTTTCTTTTACTATAAAAAATAAAAAGAAAGAGGGTAGGAAATGGGAAGGGGAATGGAATTTCTCTGTTTATAATTTATATGGAAGAAAAAATGCATGGTCTATTTTCTTTGAGCAGGATGATGATGATCCATATAAAGCTACGGCTCAAAAAACATATCTATTTCAATTTGTTCCATCTGTTACATACAATTTTAAATTTTAATTCATGTTAAAGGTAAATTATTATATACTCGTTTTAATATTGTTTTGTGGAGTAGTTTCTTGTACTGAGGAAATAGAAATGAATCTAAGTTCCGGGGAACCTTGTTTGGTTGTTGATGCAGTATTTACAGATCAAAATATCAATCATCAAGTAGTATTAAGTACTTCCTCCGAGTATTTTAGTAACACTTCCAGTCCTGCTGTTAGTGGAGCAGTGGTTACGTTAGCGGATGATTTTAAGGAAATACAATTATACGAAGATTTAAGTAATCCAGGTACCTATATTGTACCCATTTCGTTTAAAGGTGTTTATAATCAGGAATATACTTTAACGATTTCTGGTGTCGATATTAATGATGATGGTATTGATGAAACTTATACTGCAACAAATACTTTATATGAGCCTGCGCAAATATTAGAAATGTCTATGGCATGGGATACTGGGCATGGACAAAAACGTTGGACAATACAGATGTATTCAAAAGATAATCCCGAAACAGAAGATTTTTATGCATTTGCTGTATATGTCAATGGAACATTGTTTTCTGATCAGATTTCGGAATTAGAATATGCCTGGGATCGCTATTTTAATGGTAGTGATGTAAATGGTGTAACTGTACAATATATAGTTGATGAAGATTCCAGTGGTGAAAAAACTGATTATCCACTTGAAAAAGGTGATTGGGTTAAGTTAGAAATGCAAACTATAAATGAAGATTATTATAATTTTTTAGATGCAGTGAGTGAAGAGACAGGTTTGCAAGTTCCTCTTTTTAGTGGACCTTCGGCTAATGTTCCGAGTAATATAAGTAATGGTGCTAAAGGATTTTTCAGGGTATACTCAGTTTCGGTTGATTCAATGATGGTAACACAAGAAATTATTGATTTGAGAGACAGCTAATTATTGTTTTTAAGCTGTTTAAAAAAAGTACTCATGTTTAGTTCATCTTTTTTTGATAATGCTGAAATATAGATTGGAGGATACTTTGCAAGTTGACTTGCTGACATTTGATATAAATAAAGTTTCTTTTTGTAGAATTTATTGCCTGATGTATCATATTTAATAAATGAAGAAATTGGAATTTTGTACATTTTAAATGACCTGTTAAAAGGAAATGAGTTGTAGAATTTAACTTCCAGAGAGTCATCAACCTTATCTAATTCGAGATAATAAAATCCTCCAGTCATGAAGTAGTAAAAAACAACAATGGTTAATATGCCGGTACTCCATTGAATTTCAGGTGTCATCATCACAGAAATAACCTGGCTGCATATAAATGAGGCTAAGGATAAAAGTGATACAAAAGTTAGTAATAGTTGTATGCTACCTGCTGTTTTCCTATTGTTCATTTTTTTAGAATTAGTTTTATTTCAAATGCTAAAGTGCATAAAATATAATGAATTTCGTAAAAGAACTGATAAATATATGGTTTATGAAATCCATTTTATGTTCTAGTAGTTTGTTGAAGTGTTTTGTAAGCTATTGAATGATAGTGGTAAATAGTGTATTATGGATCGTTATGAGCATTGTTTTTGGGCAAATTGTAAATAGTTCTATATCTTGAGTCTCTATTGTAATACTCTGTTGATATTTTTATCTGCTAATATTTTGTTACTATTTAGTGCATCTCCAACCTTTTTTATTTATTTTTGGCGGATAATTTTTCGGTGTTGAGAAAAACAAAATAAAAGATTTAATGCAAGTTATAGAAGAGAGTGAATCAAAGGTTTACGGAGCTGAAAATTTAAAGCAGGATCTATCAGAATTAATAAAAAAATATAACAATGGTAAGGTTTTTTTATTGGTAGATACAGGTTCGTATAAATATTGTTATCCAAAAATCAAAGGTATTCCAGAAGTTGATGAGGATAATATCATTATAATTGAACAAGGCGATCAAAATAAAAATATAGAAGCAATATCAAAGGTTTGGGAATTTTTAAGTGCTAATGGCGCTGATAGAAAATCTACTCTAATTAATTTAGCCGGTGGTATGCCATGTGATTTGGGAGGTTTTGCTGCAGCAACTTTTAAAAGAGGTATCAACTTTATAAATATTCCTACAACATTATTAAGTCAGGTTGATGCTAGTGTTGGTGGTAAAACAGGTATCAACTTTAATGGTTTTAAAAACGAAATAGGAGTTTTTAAGCACGCTTCTGCAGTATTGGTTGATACAGGTTTTGTAGAAACTCAGGATGAAGAAAATATTTGTTCTGGTTATGCAGAAATGATCAAGCATGCTTTAATTTATTCTGAAAACGATTGGAGTGTCATTAAGCAATTTGATATTAAAAATGCTGATGTGTCAGAACTAAAAAAGCTTGTCGTTAATTCTATTCACATAAAGGAACATTTTGTTAAAGCAGATCCAACAGAGAAAAATGTTCGTAAGTCATTGAATTTCGGTCATACAATCGGTCATGCATTTGAAAGCTTTGCCATGAAAAAAGGTCGTCCTGTACTTCATGGTTATGCTGTTGCGTACGGAATGGTGGCAGAATTATATTTGGGTAATAAAATATGTGGATTCCCAATGGATAAGATCGAAGAAATAAGTCAAATGATTACATCTATTTATGGTAAGTTTCAATTTGAACAAGCTGACTTCGAGGATTTATTTATGTTGATGACTCACGATAAAAAGAACGAAAAGAATCAAATAAATTTCACCCTTTTAAAAGATATTGGTCAAATTGAAATAAATCAAACTTGTTCAAAAGATTTAATTTATGAGGCCCTTAATTTTTATAAAGAACAATAACTCATAATTGAACTGTTTTTGAAGAGTTGAATTTAAAATAAAAAAAATGCAATATAAAGTTTCAGCACCCGAACAGGTGTCTCCATATACAGTAGAATTACCAACCTCAAAGAGTATTAGTAATAGAGCCTTAATTTTAAATGCGTTGGCATATAGTGCTAAGCCTATTAAAAATTTATCTGATAGTGATGATACACAATTGTTAATTAAAGCATTGCAATCGGATGGAAATAAATTTGACGTAGGAGCAGCTGGTACAACAATGAGGTTTTTAACAGCTTTTCTTTCTAAGATTGTTGGAGAGTGGACTATAACAGGTTCTGAAAGAATGAAACAAAGACCTATTAAAATCTTAGTTGAAGCTTTAAATAAATTAGGGGCAAAAATTGAATATATTGAAAAGGAAGGTTATCCTCCTTTAAAAATATTCGGTAGTGCAATGGAAGGTGGAGATCTTGAATTGGCAGGTGATGTTAGTAGTCAATATATTTCTGCATTATTGATGATTGGACCGACTATGGAAAATGGCTTAAGACTAACTTTAACTGGTGAAATTATTTCAAGACCATACATTTTACTTACACTGAAAATGATGGAAACTTTCGGAATTAAAAGCCATTGGAAAGATAATGTGATTACAGTTCCTGCAGGTCAATATCAACCTACAGATTTTACTGTTGAGGCAGATTGGAGTGCAGCTTCCTATTGGTTTCAAATTGCAGCCCTGAATAAAGGATCAGAGTTGATTTTGAAAGGAGTTAAAAGATATAGTGAGCAGGGTGATTCAAAAGTTGCTGAATTATTTACTCAATTGGGTGTAGATTATAAATTTTCAAGAAATGGTTTGGTTCTGAAAAATACCGGAAATTTGGTAAAGCAATTTAACTACAATTTTATAGAACAACCTGATTTAGCTCAAACATTTGCTGTTACGTGTTGCTGTTTAGGTGTTCCTTTTGAGTTTACAGGTCTGCAAACGCTAAAAATTAAAGAAACAGATAGAATAAATGCATTGATTGATGAGTTGAAAAAACTTGGTTTTAAATTACAATCAAACGATGTTGATAATCTAATATGGGACGGAGCAAAATGTGATAAGGGTGAAGTTCCTTGTATAGCAACTTATAAAGATCATAGAATGGCTATGGCTTTTGCACCTGCTGTATCAACTGTGGGAAATATTGATGTAGATGATCCGGCTGTTGTTTCAAAATCATATCCTAAATATTGGGATCATTTAAAAGAATTTGGCTACGTAATAAAGGAATAATATACTTTAAGGTTTAATCTTATATAAGGTGAATAACATTGTTGTTCACCTTTTTTTGTTGATAAGGGTTAATAAATCTTGTAAATTTGATTATAGTCCGGGAGTCCAAAAAAGATTTAAATGGCTATGTAATGGAAGAATTGACTTCTAAAGATAAAATATTACTAGATAAAGTATACCTAAGCATTGGTAAAAATATTAGCAATGAAAAGTATTCAGTAGAGCAACTTGCCACAGATGTTTGCTTAAGTCGCTCTATGCTACATCGTAAATTAATTCAATTACTAGGGAAATCGGCTAATGATCTGATTATTGAAGCAAGGTTAGAATATGCAAAAAAACTTTTAAAAGATAATTTTAAAACAGTTTCTGAAGTAGCCTATGAAGTTGGATTTAAGACGTCAAGTTATTTTAATAAGGTTTTTAAGGATCGTTTTAATATTTCACCTGGAGCATTTCAAAATAATAAGGAACAGATATATGTGAAAAGTAATAAGCATACTTTCCGGGTTCTTCTCTCTGTTGTATTATTGGCCATTTTAATAAGTACTGCATATGTTTTTATAAATACTGGGGCATGTCGAAGAAGTAAGTCTGTTGCTATTCTCCCCTTTATTAATCTTTCATCGGATGTTGAAAATCAGTTTTTGGCAGATGGAATAATGGAAGATTTATTAAGTCGATTATCAAAAGTTGAAGGATTAAAAGTCATTTCCAGTACATCTTCTTCAAGGTTTCGTGACCGAAAAAATATAACAATACAAGAAATTAGTAAGCAATTGCAGGTTAGGTATATAATTGAGGGTTCAGTTCGAAGAGATGCTAAAAAAATGAGACTCAATGTGCAATTGATTGATGCGCGCAATGACAAACATATTTGGGCCAAGCTTTATGATAGAAAGGTGGATAAAATGTTTGAAATACAAAGTGAATTGAGTCGTGAAATTTCAAAGGAATTATGTTTTGTTTTGACAGATAAAGAAAAAGAGAAATTAACTTTAAATCAAACCATAAATTCTGAAGCACTTAAAAATAAACAAATTGGCCGCTATTATCTTAATAAAAGAACCAGAGAAGATATGCTAAAGAGTGTACCTTATTTTAAGCAGGCAATTGAAAAAGACCCAGAATATGCTTTAGCTTATGCAGAATTGGCAGATGCATATTTTCTACTTGCTTGGTATGATGTAATGGATAGGCATGATGGTATGGACAGTGCCAGATATTGGGCAAACAAAGCTTTGGAGATAGATAATGATTTGGCGGAAGCACATAATATTCTAGCTTATGTGTTGTGGGATTATGATTGGGATATGAAAGCAGGGGAACGCGAATTTTTAACTTCAATCAAATTAAATCCAAACCATTCTTTAACACATCAATATTATGCTGAATTCCTTGGGGCTATTGGGAGGCGAAAAGAAGCAAGGTATCATATTAATAAAGCTATTGAATTAGATCCTTTGTGCTTTGTTCATCGTATTGTAAGTTCAAAGCTATATTTATTAGATAAAGATTATGACAATGCTCTTGCTGAGGTTGAATTTGGTAAAGATTTTAGTGATAATCATATTTGGAGTTACAATGCTAAATTTAAAATATTTGCTTTTAGGGGTGACGAGCAGAACGCTCTTAAATCATTTAAAAATCTTGGTTTGTATACAGGGCAATGGAGGCCTAAGGAAGCAGATGAGGCATTTAGGAAAGAAAAAATTATTGGGCTCTTGAAATTAGGAATTAAATTTCAAAAAAAAGCTAGTGATAAAACAGTATATTATTTGATGTTGAACGAGTATGATAAGGCAATGGAGCAGATAGAACTTCAGATAAATCAAAGAATGTTTCACCCATACTCTCTTATGTCTGTTGCTTTTGAAAAATTAAATACTCATCCCAGATATGTTGAAATATTAGATAGTATTGGGATAAAACATAAATAATTATGGTTAGGTTGTGTATGAGCCTAGATGAAATACATTAAAATTCAAAAATAACTAACCTGGAACCTTTTGTCGGTTTATTATTTATTATAGCCGTTTCCCAAAGCCCTTGTTCTTTGATTTTAGCTTTAAGGTCAGAGTCAAATGTATCATTGACTGGAGTAATGATTTTAATATCTGCTATTTCTCCTGATTCAGAAACAATAATATTTACTCGTATCTCTTTATTAGAAAAGTTCTCAGGTAACTGAAGGCTACGCTCAATTTTTCGTTTGAATTTTTTTATTCCTATTAAAGGAGTTGGGATTAAATTATTTTCAACTTCTTCTGTTTTTTCTTTAACTCTACTTTTAGATTTTGTTCCGTAACCAATAGTTACAACCTCATCAAGTGCTAAAGTTTCATTTTCTAATACAACTTCTCCAATAGAGTCTTTGTTTGCAAGAAGTTTCTTTTGCTTGAATCCAATAAAATCAAATGATAATAAACTTTCTTTTTTTGAGGTTTTAAGAGTGAATTTTCCATCTGTGTCAGTAATAGTTCCGTTTGGTTTGCCCTCTTCAATTATGGTCACACCTGGAATTGGAGTTCCATTTTCATCAACTACTTTACCGCTATACTGAATGAAAGAATCTTTCAATACGTTTTGATCAACTTCTAAATCTGATGCATAAAGACTTTTATCCATCTTTATTTTATCTCCTTCAATAGTCCCAATTAAAATGTTATTTCTTTTTTCTGTAGTAAATTCTGATTCTTGTACCAAGTCAGAAGAAAGACTGCTATCTTTTTCTATTTCTTCTTTTTTAAAATTTAGGTCATTCCTTGGTAATTTAGCAACAGAAGTTTCTTTTATTATTTGAGTACTTATTCTGGATGTAGTTATTTTTCTCGAGGAAATAGTATCTTGTATATTCTCTTCTACTATGTTGTCATCTATTTCTTTTTTGACTGTTTTTTTTGATGCACTAGATAATGTATCTTCAAGAGGTTTGTTTATAGGTAATTCTTGTTGTTTACTTAATAATGGATCTGAGTTCTTATTATTCGATATGAAAAATAAAGTAGAGATACCAATTATGAAAAAAACAGATGCTGCAATTTTTAACCATAACGGCATTATTTTTTTGTTATTGTGAGGCATTCTTTCTTGGAGTTGATTTAATAGATGATCAATTTCTGTGGGATTCATGTGTTCATAGCCTTCTACTGCATCCATTAAAAAAGGATCTGCTTCCATTTCTCGTTCAAAAGCATATCTATCCTTATCTGAAAGTTCATTGTTCAGATATTTTAATATTCTTGATATGTTTTTGTTTTTATAAGGCATTATTTCTTTCTAAACAGATTTTTAAATTTCTTTTAGCATTTTGAATGTAACTTTTTACCTTTTTTATATCAACTTCCATTTTATTAGAAATTTCCTGATAAGTCATTTCTTTGAAATAAAAGAGTTCAATGCTTTCTTTTTGTTGTTGTTTAAGATTGTTTATACAAGATTTAAGGGCTTCTTCGTTTATTTTGTTTTGCTCTTCATCAATAGGATGTAAATCATATTGATTTTCCATAAAACTATCTACATAACTTTTTTGATCGTCAATTGATATAGTATAGTGCTTAATTTTTCTAAGTTCCATTAAGCAGTAGTTTTTACTTACAACATAAAGCCATGGTTTAAAGTTTTCTATTTGAGCATCTTTTAATGTGATGGTAAGTTTCTCAAATATTTGAATAACGGCATCTTGAGCATCAGCTTTATTTTTAAGATATTTTAAACACACTCCAAAGACAAGATCCATATATCTTAGATATAATTCGCCAAGTATATCAAGATTGTCTGTTTCCTGATAATTGTGAATTAATTCTAGATCTGAACTAATTTTTATTCTTGTGTGAAATAATTTCATTTATCTTAAAAAATGTTGCTAAATGTATAAATAATACGCGGGTTTATCAAAATGAAAATTGCTTAATAAAAAGATGGAGTCGGGTAAATAAAAATTGGTAAGCTTTGCTAAAAAATTATAAAATTCATTGTCTGGCCCCTATTTTTTAATGAAATAAAAATGATAAATGTTATTTTTACATCGTCAACGTAATTATATCACCTATTAATTACTGAAGGAGAGAAAAAGTAATTTTGCCCGAATTATTTTGTGAATTTCAGAAGTAGATGACAAAATTATATTTTAATCACGGTTCGAATATTCAACTGAATTAGTGATTGATTTATTTGATTTTGTGTTGATAATCAATTGGTAATGAAATATGAAAAAATAATGCTTATTTAGAATGGCTTAATTTTACTTAATCTAAATAGTTTACTAATTTTGCACATTCATAGCATGTAATTCAGATTTCTTTAACAATCCAATAAACACAATGAAAATTCGATTGTTTTAGAAACAGATAACAAAGTAATTATGGCAGAAGATCAGGATAAAATATTAGAAGAGGTTACCGGAAGTGACTATAAGTATGGTTTCACGACTGACATAGAAACAGAGGTAATACCAAAAGGATTAGATGAAGATGTGGTTCGTTTAATATCTCAAAAGAAGAATGAACCAGAGTGGATGCTTGAGTTTAGGTTGAAGGCATACAACCATTGGTTAAAAATGGAACAGCCTGATTGGGCAAAATTAAATATTCCTGAGATAGACTTTCAGGATATTATATATTACGCTGCCCCAAAGCAAAAACCTCAGCTAGAAAGCATGGATGATGTTGATCCGGAGTTAAAAGCTACATTTGATAAACTAGGAATTCCATTGGAAGAACAAAAAGTTTTATCAGGAGTAGCAGTTGATGCGGTAATGGATAGTGTTTCTGTTAAAACAACTTTTAAAGAAACTTTAGCGGAGAAAGGTATTATATTTTGCAGTTTTAGTGAAGCTGTTCATGAGTATCCTGATTTAATTAAAAAATATATGGGATCGGTAGTTCCTTATACCGATAACTATTTTGCAGCGCTTAATTGTGCTGTATTTAGCGATGGTTCCTTTGTTTATATTCCTAAAGGGGTTCGCTGTCCAATAGAACTTTCAACATATTTTAGAATAAACGCTACAAATACAGGTCAGTTTGAAAGAACACTGATTGTTGCTGATGACGATAGTTATGTAAGTTATCTTGAAGGTTGTACTGCTCCTCAAAGGGACGAGAATCAGTTGCATGCTGCAATTGTAGAAATCGTTACGATGGAAAGAGCAGAAGTTAAGTATTCTACTGTTCAAAATTGGTATCCCGGAGATAAAGAAGGTAAGGGAGGTATTTATAACTTCGTTACAAAAAGAGCACTGTGTAAAGGGGATTACTCAAAAGTTATGTGGACTCAAGTAGAAACAGGTTCTGCAATAACATGGAAATATCCAAGTTGTGTATTGATGGGTAATCATTCTGTAGGAGAGTTCTATTCTGTGGCTGTAACTAATAACTATCAACAAGCAGATACAGGTACAAAGATGATTCACCTTGGTAAAAACACAAGAAGTTTAATTGTCTCAAAAGGTGTATCTGCAGGAAAGAGTCAGAATAGTTATCGTGGGTTGGTTAGGGTTAATAAAAAAGCAGAAAATGCACGTAACTTCTCTCAATGTGATTCTTTGTTAATGGGTGATCAATGTGGCGCTCATACTTTTCCATATCTTGAAATCAATAATAACACTGCTATTGTTGAACACGAAGCCACTACTTCAAAGATTGGTGATGATCAGATATTCTATTGTAATACAAGAGGACTATCAACCGAAGATGCAGTAGGATTAATTGTAAATGGATACGTGAAAGAGGTAATTAACCAATTACCTATGGAGTTTGCTGTGGAAGCTCAAAAATTACTGCAAATAAGTTTAGAGGGTAGTGTAGGATAAAAGACACAAGTAGCAAGTATCAAGTCGAACGACAATATTTGTCTTGCTCTGTTTAATATATAATGTAACTATCAAAATCAGGATTCTTAAAAGTCTATTACTTGTGTCTTGATGCTTGATACTAAAAAAAAAGATTATGCTTGAGATTAAAAATTTACATGCTAAAATAGAAGATAAGGAAATATTAAGAGGGATTAATTTAACTGTTAAACCAGGAGAAGTTCATGCTATCATGGGGCCTAATGGAGCAGGAAAGAGTACACTTTCATCTGTTCTTGCAGGAAGTGAAGCATTTGATGTTTCTGAAGGTTCTGTTTCTTTTTATGGAAAAGAACTGTTAGAAATGCCTGCTGAAGATAGAGCTCGAGAAGGTTTGTTTTACAGTTTCCAATATCCTGTTGAAATTCCAGGTGTTAGTATGGTTAACTTTATGCGTACTGCTGTAAACGAACACCGTAAGTATAATGGAGATAAACCTTATTCTGCTAGTGAATTTTTAAAATTGATGCGTGAAAAAAAGAAATTAGTAGAGATTGATTCAAATCTTACTAATCGTTCAGTTAATGAAGGTTTTTCAGGTGGAGAGAAAAAGAAAAATGAAATCTTCCAGATGGCAATGTTACAACCTAAAGTGTCTATTTTAGATGAAACTGATTCAGGTTTAGATATTGATGCTTTAAGAATTGTGGCAAATGGAGTTAATAAATTAAAATCAGAAGATAATGCAACGATTGTGATTACTCACTATCAGCGATTATTAGATTATATAGTTCCTGATTTTGTACACGTTTTGTATAAAGGAAGGATCGTAATGTCAGCAGGAAAAGAGTTGGCTTTAGAATTAGAGGAAAAAGGTTACGACTGGATTAAAAAGCAGTTTGAGGATTAACCCGTAAACTACATGTTTAACTTTTAAAATGTATTAAAATGAGTATAGCGGGTTCAGAAATAAAAGCAGAAGAAAAATATATTTCCCTTTACAAGGAAAATCTAGGACGATTAAATATTGTTGCTTCAGATGTTGTGGCAAATGAAAGAGATCGTGCAATTGAAATATTTGAAGAAAAGGGGATTCCTAATCGTAAGGTTGAAACTTATAAATATACAAATCTAAATCCTCAATTCGAGAGAGATTATAGTTTTGATTTTGAACATGAAGTTTTCAATCAAAATTTAAAAGATGTATTTAATTGTAATGTAGAAGATCTTGAGGCAATTACTGTTTACTTAATAAATGGATGGTATTATAGAAAAAATACGTTACCAGAATCACTTCCTGAAGGAGTGCTAATTGGTAGTTTTTCTGAATATTCAAAATCACATCCAGAGATCTTTGAAGCTCATTATAATAAATATGCTAAAAACGAAGAGGATAGTTTTGTAGCATTAAATACTGCTTTTGCTCAAGATGGTTTCTTTATATATATTCCAAAAGGGGTTGTAGTTGAAAAGCCAATTCAAATTGTGAATATTATGAAGGCTGAAGAAGACTTTATGGCTTTTCCTCGAAACTTAGTTGTAGTGGAAGAAAATGCGCAGGCTAAAATATTAGTTTGTGAACATACTGTGTCAGAGAATAAGTTTTTATTGAATGGAGTAACAGAGGCTTATGTTGATAAAAACTCTATTTTCGATATATATTCAATTCAGAATCAACATAATTTAACAACTAATATTTCATCTGTATTTGTAAAGCAGAAAGAGCATTCAAGTATTTTAACTCATAACCTTACTTTACATACAGGTGTAACAAGAAACAATGTTTACGTTCATATGGATGATGAGCATTGCGAATCGCGAGTTTATGGATTGTTTATTTCAGATAAGAGTCAACATGTAGATAACTTTTCATTTATAGACCACGCAAAAGCAAATTGTTATAGTGAAGAGTTGTTTAAAGGTGTTTTGGATGATAATGCAACAGGTGCTTTTGCCGGTAAAATTATGGTACGTCCAAATGCTCAGAAAACAAATGCATTTCAAAAAAATGACAATTTATTGTTAACAGAAAATGCAAAGATGAATTCTAAACCAATGTTGGAAATTTATGCAGATGATGTAAAATGTTCACATGGTGCAACTGTTGGTCAGTTAGATGAAAAATCTATGTTCTATCTGCGCTCTAGAGGTATTGGTAAAGATGAAGCAAGAATTTTGTTGATGTATGCATTTGCTTATGAAGCTGTAGAGAAGATAAGAGTAGAGGCTGTTAGAGAACAAATACGAGGATTGGTGGAGCAAGTATTTCGTGGTGAGTTAAATAAATGTAATTCTTGTGTTCTATGTGGTCAGGAAGCAGGAAAAGGATATGCTTGTATGTAAGACTATGGCAATAGATATAAATAAAATAAGAGAGCAGTTTCCAATTTTAAGTAGCCAGGTTCATGGTAAGCCATTGGCTTATTTTGATAATGCTGCAACAACTCATAAGCCCGAGAGAGTTGTTAATAAAGTAAATGAAATTTATTATACTTTAAATAGTAACATTCATAGAGGTGTTCATTATTTGAGTAATCAGGCAACTTTGGCTTTTGAAAATGCCCGTATTAAAGTTCAGGAATTCTTAAATGCAGCTCATTCTCATGAAATCATTTTTACTTCAGGAGCAACGGCTGCAATAAATTTATTGACTTATTCTTTTGGTGAAACATATATTCAGGAGGGTGATGAAATTATTGTTTCACAAATGGAACATCATTCTAATATTGTGCCATGGCAAATGATGTGCAAAAGGAAAAAAGCAATATTAAAAGTGATTCCGATAACGGAAAATGGTGAATTAGATATTTCTGCATTAGATTCTTTATTAACAGAGAAAACTAAAATAGTTGCCGTAACATACGTTTCAAATGCATTAGGAACAGAAAATCCAATTCCTCAAATCATTGAACGTGTGCATCAAAATAATTCGCTTATAATGGTTGATGCTTCTCAGGCAGTACAACATTTAAAAGTGGATGTTCAGGAGTTAGATGTTGACTTTTTAGTATTTTCAGGTCACAAAATATATGGTCCTACAGGTACAGGTGTCTTGTATGGTAAAGAAAAATTTTTGAATGAAATGGAACCATGGCAAGGTGGAGGTGAGATGATTAAGACTGTTTCATTTGAGGAAACATCATATAATGAATTGCCATTTAAGTTTGAAGCAGGAACGCCTAATATAGCTGGAGCTATAGGTCTTGGAGAAGCTATTGATTTTGTTTCAGAAATAGGAGTTGATAATATTGCAGATTATGAACACGAGTTATTGACCTATGCAACAGAGCAGTTCAATAAGATTGAAGGAATGAGGATTTTTGGCACCTCAGAAAAAAAATCAAGTGTGATTTCTTTTCTTGTAAAAGAGATACATCCTTTTGATATGGGTACAATGCTTGATAAAATGGGATTAGCCGTAAGAACTGGACATCATTGTGCTCAACCAATTATGGATTTTTACGGTATACCGGGTACTTTAAGAGCATCATTTGCTGTGTATAATACAAAAGAAGAAATAGATCGTTTGGTTGAGGGAATCTCAAAGGTAGCCATGTTGTTTGGGTAAAGATTTTAATTTTAGCATATTTGCTAATTAAAATATAAATAAGAAATAAATAATTGAAATGACAATACAGGAAATTCAAGAGGAAATAATTGAAGAGTTTGCTTCGTTTGATGAATGGATGGATAAATATGCCTATTTGATTGAGTTAGGTAATGATTTAGAGCCTTTTGATGATCAATATAGATTAGACCAAAATTTATTAGATGGTTGTCAGTCTAAAGTATGGTTACACGCTTGGGAAGAGGATGGTAAGATATATTACATGGGTGATAGTGATGCCATAATTGTTAAGGGTATTGTAGCTTTAATGATTAGAGCCTTATCTGGACAAACACCTGAAGATATACTAAATAATGAGCTTTCATTTGTAGATGTAATAGGATTGAAAGAACATCTTTCACCTACTCGTTCAAATGGTTTGGTTGCAATGATAAAGCAAATGCGTTTATTTGCTCTTGCATTTAAAGCTAAGCAAGCATAGATATTAAATAATTGTATATTGATAAATGTTAAGATGGTCTTAATGTTTTGAAAATATACCAGATTCAAAATATTATGACAAACGAATTTTTATCACTAGAGGAAGAGATTGTAAATATATTGAAGACTATTTTCGATCCGGAGATTCCTGTTAATATATATGATTTAGGATTAATCTATGAGGTTAATGTTGAAGAGGATGGGAAGGTGAGAGTTGTAATGACATTAACATCACCTAATTGTCCTGTTGCTGAATCAATGCCTGAAGAAGTTTTTGATAAGGTAAGTAGTATAGAAGGGGTTTCTCATGTGGATGTTAATTTAACATTCGATCCTCCCTGGACAAAAGATATGCTTTCTGATGAAGCATTATTAGAATTAGGATTGTTATAAGATTTAACTAAAAATATTTTGAAAAGATCCTTAATCATCCAGTATGGTTAAGGATCTTTTTTTTATAATTGATTATCGATTAAACGATATTGTTTTGAGTGAGTGCAGATGGATTTAGTTAGAATAAAATATGCAGAATTAATAAAAGCTAAAGCTCAAGAGTTAGGGTTTGACGATTGTGGTTTTACTAAAGCTGTTGAACTCGATGATGACAAATATTATCTGAAACAATGGTTAGATAATAAGATGCATGGAAATATGCATTATATGGAAAATCATTTTGATAAAAGGGTAAACGCTTCTAAGTTGGTTGAAGGCGCTAAAACTGTTATTGTTTTATTAAAAAACTATTTTCCGAAAGAATCTCAAAAAAGTACTGCACCTGTTATATCAAGATATGCATTTGGTGAAGATTATCATTATGTATTAAAGGATAAATTGAAAGAATTATTTCAATATATCAAATCTGAAATTTATCCCTCTTTAGAAGGTCGGTTTTTTGTTGACTCAGCACCGGTTTTAGAGCGTGCCTATGCCGTAAATGCCGGGTTAGGTTGGATTGGGAAAAATAGTAATCTAATTCATAAAAGACTTGGTAGCTATGTCTTTATTGCTGAATTGATAGTGAATATAGAATTACCATACGGAGAGAGAATAAAAGAGGCTTGTGGTGGTTGTACTCGTTGTATTGAAGCATGTCCTACAGGGGCTATTGTTTCTCCTAAAGTGATAGATTCAAATAAATGTATATCATATATTACCATTGAAAATAAAGATGAAATTCCTGAAGAATTTAAAGGGAAAATGGATAATCGAATGTATGGATGTGATATATGCCAGGAAGTCTGTCCATGGACTTGGAAGTCGAGACCTCATAAAGAAAAACGATTTTTTCCGAAAACGGAATTGCTTGAAATGTCACGAAAAGATTGGACACAACTGACAGAAGAAAAGTTCTCAGCTTTATTTAAAAAATCTGCAGTAATGAGAACAAAGTATGTAGGATTGAAAAGAAATATAGATTTTTTATTGTAAAAAACGGTTTACAACTATGTTACTGTTGAAAAATGTTGCTAAATTTAAGAGATTCATACTGAAATTCATATGATATTTGAAAAGAATATAGTCTAAATGATAGTCGTTTAATTTTTAATCTATGTGTAATTTTAATCATTCTCCCTTTTATACCTATGCAACAGATCAAACACTAATACATGGTATGTATTGGACTCCCAAAGGTGATATTAAAGCATTAATTTGTCTTGTTCATGGTTTAGGTGGTCATATTGCACGTTTTTCCGATTTAGCTATCGATTTTTGTAATAAAAATATAGGGGTAATTGGTGTTGATTTAAGAGGGCATGGTAAATCTAATGGGAAGCGGGGGTGTGTTTGTAATTTAAATGATTATTATAATGATATCAGTGCTTGCTTAAAATATTTAAATAATAATACTTCATTAAGTAATGTTCCTATATATCTATATGGAAATAGCATGGGGGGACCTGTAGCTTTAAAATTTGCAATAGGAAACAAGGACTTGTTTAAAGGTGTAATTTTAACTGCGCCATGGTTTACTTTAAGGAAACAACCTAAAGGTATGTCATTGTTTATTTTAAGAAATATAAATAAGATATTTCCAAATTTTACTATCTCATCAAAAATAAAATCCGAAGATTTTAGATCAGATCCAAAATTGCAGCAAGAAGCTAGGAGGGATATTCTTGTTCATAAAAGGATTTCCATTAGATTGTTATTTCTTGTTTATCACTTAGGGTTAGAGTTGATTCTTGAAAAAATAGAAGACTTCCATTTGCCAACTATAATTTTTCATGGAGAATCAGATAGCGTTACTGATATAAACGCATCAAAAAGATATAGAGATAATAATTATAGTAGTGTGGAATTTATTTCCTTACCTAATACAAAACATGAGATTCATGTGGAGGAAGTAAGTGCTAATGTTATAGAAAAGATTGTTAGTTGGATTGACAGTGTTGAGAGTAGTAACAATAGGAAAGGACAATATAATGGAGTGGCTTGTATAAATTAATGTAATGGATAGTTTTAGAACAGAAGTTGAGGCCAATGAATTAAAGAAGAAAATAGAATACGATTCAAAGGTAATGTTTTTGGGTTCATGTTTTGCGACAAATATTGGAGAAAAATTTAAAAGTGTAAGACTCAATGCAAATGTTAATCCATATGGAGTTATCTATAATCCAATTAGCGTTGCAAATACCTTGGAGTCTATAATAAATAAAAGAGAGTTTTCTGAAGACGACTTAAATTTTAAGGGAGAACATTGGCATAGTTTTTATCATCATAGTACTTTTTCAGATAGAGATAAAGGTAAGTGTTTACAAAAAATTAATGAGACCAACCTAAAGGCTTACAATTATTTAAAGTCATGTGAATATATTTTTATAACCTTTGGTACTGCATGGGTATACCAATGGATACAAAATGATCAGATTGTATCCAATTGTCATAAGTATCCATCTAAAGAATTTAATAGATTTATTTTAAATGTTGAAGAAATCGTTAGTGTGTATAAAAAAATATTTGCAGAACTCCTTGTATTCAATCCGAACATAAAAATTGTATTTACCGTAAGTCCAGTACGTCATTGGAAGGATGGAGCACATGGTAATCAAATAAGTAAATCAACTTTACTTTTAGCAATTGAAAGTATGGTGGACCAGTTTGAAAGCTGTAATTATTTTCCAGCTTATGAATTGGTACTAGATGACCTTCGTGATTACCGATTTTATGATCCAGATATGATTCACCCTAACTCTGTGGCTATAGAATATATATGGCGAAAGTTAAAAAGATGCATTTTTTCTGGCAAAACATTGGAATATATTAAGGAGATGTATAAATTAGTGAAAGCAATTGGGCATAGACCCTATGATTCAGCTTCAGAATCATATCAAAGTTTTCTCAAGAATCAGATTGAGAAAATAGGTTATCTAGAAAATAAATATCCCAGTGTGGATTTTAATTCGGATTTAAATTTTTTCAAGAGTAAAATAATTTAAATCCTGGTTTGTATTTGTTGTTTGTTAAGTGAATATAGAAGGTAATAAAGATTTTATTTCCATTCGTCAAAAAAAGAAGCAACCAAACATGTTATAAATTATTTTTGTCTAATATAGCTATATCATAGCTAAAATTATTGCAAGGTAATATAGAAGATAGCTTCTGTTTATCTTTAAAAGAATCGAAGTACTAAACTAAATATATTTTGAATCTATATAATCTAAATTAACATAGGTTAGTTTGAGTTATTTTAGATTTATGGTATTAAAAAAAATAAAGAAAATGATGTAACAAATAATTATTAAATGTCCTATCTAACTTTTGAAAAATCCAAATTAATCAACCTGGAACAATCTCTTTATAAAGAGATTGTTCGAACAAATCGGGCAGGCTCATATTCGAGCTCCAGTATTATAGGTTGTAATACTCGGAAATATCATGGTTTACTGGTATGTCCGTTGTCCAATTTTGACATGATGCGTCATGTCTTATTAAGTTCTCTTGATGTTACAATAATTCAGCATGAAAAGGAGTTTAATCTTGGTATTCATAAATATAATGGAAACCACTATGAACCCAAAGGACACAAGTACATTAGAGAATTAGAATTCGATATTATCCCCCGTAAAGTGTATCGAATAGGAGATGTTATGTTTTCAGTTGAAGAAGTATTAGTTGAAAAACAGGAACGAGTCCTTGTAAAATTCACACTTTTAGAGGCGAACTCTGACACGAAATTAAAACTTAAACCCTTCCTTGCCAATAGGAGCGTTCATGAATTGACACATGAAAATATGGCTATTAATGCTAAATATTCTCATGTTGAGAACGGAATTGCTATGCAAATGTATCCAACAGTTCCTACGTTGTATATGCAGTTGTCTAAAGAGAATGAATTCGTAGCAAATCCGGATTGGTATAGAGGAATTGAATACTTTAAAGAACAACACAGAGGTTATCATTTTAAGGAGGACCTTTATGTACCTGGTTATTTTGAAGTTGATATTGCTAAAGGGGAAAGTATAATTTTTTCTGCATCATTGACTAAACATATTCCAGAGAATTTTGGGATTAGGTTTGACAAGGAAGTAGAGAAAAGAATTCCAAGAGATAGTACTTTTAACAATCTTTTGAATTCAGCACAACAGTTTTTTGTGCAAAATGGAAAAGGTATCACTATGGTTGCTGGCTATCATTGGTATGGTGAACGACTTCGTGATACATTAATATCCGTACCTCAATTAACAGAAGCCCTTGGAGATGAGGAACTGTTTTTTAACGTGCTGGATACTACAGTTAAGAAGATAACTAAGATTATTAAGGATAAGAGCATCACAAAAATTGATGAAGCTGATACTCCATTGTGGTTTTTCTGGACAATTCAACAATGTTGGGGAGAATTGTGTATTGAAGGACTATGGACTAAATATTATGATTTTTTAAAATTAATCATTAAATCATATTTGGCAGGCCGATTCGAAAATGTAAAAATTAACGAACATGGGTTAGTCGTTATTTGTGATGAAAACATACCTTTAACTTGGATGAATGGAGTTGTTGATTTTAAACCTGTGACACCAAGAAATGGTGCGTGTGTTGAAATTAACGCTTTATGGTATAATGCCTTGAGCTTATTTTTTGATTTAGCAAAAGAACAAAAAAAGGATGCTGGTTTAGTAAAAGAAATCAAATCGGTTTTAGAAACACTGGAGACTTCTTTTATTGAAACATTCTGGAATGAAAATGAAAATTGTTTATATGACTTAGTTGATGGGGATTTTCAAGATCCTGCAGTAAGACCTAATCAGGTTTTTACGACATCGTTTGAATTTTCACCTTTAAATAATGAGCAGAAAAAGGGAGTAATAGATATTCTGAAGGAAGAATTACTTACTCCAAAAGGACTACGGACGCTTTCTCCAAAGGATCCTCATTATATGGGATCTATGGAAGGTATAGCACATAAAAGAGAATTAGGACTACATCAAGGTGCTGTATGGCCGTGGTTAATATCGTTTTATGCAGATGGATATTTAAAGCTTCATAAACAAAGTGGAATAAGTCATATTAAACGAATTGTGGAAAATTTTGGAGAAGAAATGACAGAGCATTGTATAGGTACTTTGTCAGAGTATTATAATGGAAATCCTCCACAACGTGGGAAAGGTGCCGTAAGTATGGCATGGAATGTAGCTGGTGTTCTTAAAATTCTTAAACTAATCGAAAAATATAGCTAATATGAGGGTATTAATGTTTGGCTGGGAGTTTCCTCCTCATATTACAGGTGGACTCGGAACTGCTTGTTATGGGTTAACAAGAGGTTTATCACATGTAGAAGATCTAGATGTTTTATTTGTTGTACCAAAGGCTTATGGTGATGAAGATCAGAGTGCTATTCAATTAGTAGGTGCAAATAATGTGTCGGTGCGACAACGAAAAATAGATTTTCAAAAATTTCAGAAAGAAATGGATTATATTGAGGTTGATACTCATATCATACCTTATGTAGATCCTGAAGATTATTGGAAACTTACGAAAGTAAAGGTTGAAGGTGATAAAAAGATTGTGCATACAAATGAAGAAGGTAAAATTGATTTTTCAGGAAAGTATGGTGCAAATCTTTTAGAAGAAATATCAAATTATGCACTTGTAGCAGGTGTTATTGCTCAGGATAATGAGTTTGATGTTATTCATGCTCATGATTGGTTGGCATATCCTGCTGGTATAGCTGCAAAAGAAGCAAGTGGAAAGCCGTTAGTGGTGCATGTTCATGCTACTGATTTTGATAGAAGTGGAGGTAGTGTAAATCCTGCTGTTTATGAAATAGAGAAAAGAGGATTGGATGCTGCAGATAAAGTAATTACAGTAAGTAACCTGACCAGAAATATTGTTATTGAAAAATATGGTATTGATGCTTCGAAAGTAGTTACTGTTTATAATGCAGTAGAACCTAAAGAAATGCCTGTTGAAAATCCGATTAAAAAGAATAAAGACGAAAAGATAGTCACCTTTTTAGGAAGGATTACAATGCAAAAAGGACCTGAATATTTTATAGAGGCAGCATATCGCGTACTGCAAAAAATGGATAATGTACGATTTGTAATGGCAGGATCCGGAGATATGATGGAAAAAATGATTCGTAGAGCAGCAGAGCTTAAAATTACGGATAAATTTCATTTTACAGGATTCTTAAAAGGAGAGGATGTGTTTACAATGTTGCGCATGAGTGACTTGTATGTTATGCCTTCAGTTTCCGAACCATTTGGAATCTCACCATTAGAGGCTATGCAAAGTAATGTTCCAGTACTTATTTCCTATCAATCTGGTGTAGCAGAGATATTAAATCATGCTATTAAAACCAATTTTTGGGATATTGATGCGATGGCAGATGCAATGTATGGGGTGCTTAAATACCCGTCGTTACAAACTATGTTTAAAAGGCATGGTAAAAGCGAAGTTGAAGCACTTAAGTGGGAGGATTCCGCTGTAAAAGTAAAGCATGTTTACGATTCAGTGGTTCCAACTGTATAAATCTAACTCTATAAAATTAAAGTCATGAAAACCATTTGTTTATATTTTCAAGTTCATCAACCATTTCGTTTTCGTCGTTATAGATTTTTTGACATAGGTAATAATCATTATTACTATGATGATTATACCAACGAAAGCATATTGATGAAAATTTCACAAAAATGTTATTTACCTACCAATAAAATATTATTAAACCTAATTAAACAAAATAAAGGTAAGTTTAAAGTTGCTTTCTCTATTTCAGGAATTGCATTGAAACAATTCCAATTATATGCACCAGAGGTGATTGATAGTTTTAAGGCACTTGCAGCAACCGGACAAGTTGAGTTTCTTGCAGAAACTTATTGTCATTCATTAGTATCCTTAAAGGATAAAGATGAGTTTGAACGTCAGGTTAATATGCAAGTTGACTTAGTAAAAGAACTATTTGATCAGGAACCCAAAGTATTTCGTAATACAGAGTTGATTTATTCTGATGAAATGGGAGACATGGTATATAAAATGGGATATAAAGCTATGTTGACTGAAGGAGCAAAGCATGTATTAGGTTGGAAAAGCCCTAATTTTTTATATTGCAATAGTATTAATCCAAAGCTTAAAGTTCTTCTTAAGAATTTTGTTTTAAGTGATGATATTGCTTTCCGTTTTGGAAATAAAGGCTGGAATGAATATCCTCTTACACCCAAAAAGTACACTCAATGGTTAAAAGATTTAGATTCAAAGACTGAGGTCGTAAATCTATTTCTTGATTATGAGACTTTTGGTGAACATCAGTGGGAGGAAACTGGTATTTTTGATTTTCTAAAAGATCTTCCTGGAGAAGTTCTTAAGCATAAAGAGTTCTCATTCTCAACTCCTTCTGAGGTTGCAGATAATTTACAGCCAGTTTCTGCCATTAATGTTCCATATCCTATTTCCTGGGCTGATGAAGAAAGAGATTTAACAGCTTGGTTAGGTAATGAGATGCAAGAAGAAGCATTTAATAAATTGTATGCATTACTTCCTAAAATGCAAAAGTGCACAGATCCTAAATTAAATGATGACTGGATTTATCTTCAGGCAAGTGATCATTTTTATTATATGTGTACTAAGTATTTTTCTGATGGAGATGTACATGCTTATTTTAATCCATATGAATCACCATATCAGGCATTTATTAATTATATGAATATTCTGAGTGATTTTACATTAAGATTAAATGCAGCTGTTCCTGTTACTGAAGAAGATCAAGATATTTCTAACTTAACAAGTCTTCTAACAGAAAAAGAAGAAAAAATTGCTGAGTTGGAAAAACGTATCAGTGAGCTTCGAGGAAAAACACAGAAAAAGAAGTCGAAAGAAAATGTACTATAATTTAGATGCACTGTTTCAAATACTTTGAAACAGTGTATGATTTAGCCTATATTATTTCTAATAAAATAAACAGAGAAAATTATGAGCATTAAAAAGCAATTTTTAAAAAGTAAACCTGAATGTAAAGTTACATTCAAGTTTGAAAAACAAGATGGTATTAAACCTAAATCAGTAAAGGTTGTTGGTGATTTTAACAATTGGGACAAATCAGTTGAACCAATGAAACCTTTAAAATCAGGTGATTTTACGCAAACTATCAATCTAACTAGTGGATCAGAATTTCAATTCAGATACTTGATTGATGATAGCGAGTGGATGAATGACAATGAAGCTGATGCCTTTATTGATAATGGTTTAGGTACTGAAGAAACGAATTGTTTACTTCAACTATAATTATATAAAATCAAATTATAACTCTCTTTGAACGGTGAGATACCGCAACTACAATTTTTTATTCAAAGAAAATGATGCAAGATTATTTAAAACCTGATGTAGTTTTCGAGGCTAGTTGGGAAGTTTGTAATAAAATGGGCGGTATCCATACCGTTTTGTCGACAAAAGCTTTAACTCTGGTTGAAAATTTTGGAGATAATATAATTTTTATTGGTCCGGATGTTTATTCTGGATCAAATAAAAGTTATGAATTTGTGGAGGATGATAGTCTTTTCCCTGGTTGGAAAGATATCCTTGATAAAGAAGGTCTGCGTGTTAAAACGGGCCGATGGAAAGTAGTGGGAAGTCCTATTGCTTTACTTGTTGATTTTAGTACACTTGTTTCTCAAAAGGATGAAATTTTATCCAGGTTTTGGGAACTGTATAAGGTTGATTCATTATCCGGACAATGGGATTATATTGAATCTGTGCTTTTCGGATATGCAGTAGGAAAAGTTATTGAAAGTTATTACAAGTGTTTTCTTAATGCAAATAATAAGATAATAGCCCATTTTAATGAGTGGATGACAGGTAGTGGAGCTTTATATCTTAAAAATACTTTACCGCAAATAGCAACGGTGTTTACAACACATGCAACGGTTATTGGACGTAGTTTAGCAGGGCATGGTGAACCTTTGTATGACGAATTAAAAAACTTTAATGCAGATGTAAGATCGCATGATCTTGGAGTAGTAGCAAAACATTCATTAGAAAAAAAATCTGCAATTAATGTGGATTGCTTTACAACTGTTTCTGAAATTACCGCAAAAGAATGTGCTCAATTTATGGAGCGGCAGGTGGATGTAATTACTCCTAATGGATTTGAAAATGACTTTGTTCCTCAAGGTGAGGATTTTGGTCAAAAAAGACAAATTGCACGAGAAAAATTACGTGCAGTTTCAGAATGCTTATTAGGTTATAAAATCTCTGATGATGCTCTTTTTGTTGCCAATAGTGGAAGATATGAATATCGAAACAAAGGTATTGATGTATTCCTTGATAGCTTGAAACATTTAAATGAAGATGTAAATTATAACAAGGAAACAATTGTATTTGTATTGATTCCTGGAAATAATTTTGGAGCTCGTAAAGATTTAATTTCAAAACTAAACGGAGAATCTGATTTAAAACTTGACAATTCATTCTTAACCCATGGATTAAACGATTTGGGTTATGATCCTATTATAAATAAAATACAGGATATTCATCTTAATAATGATGTTGATGATACTGTGAAATTAATATTTGTTCCAGCATATCTTAAAGGAGATGATGGAATATTTAATCTTCCATACTATGATATCTTGATCGGTATGGATTTGACTGTCTTTCCTTCTTATTATGAACCATGGGGATATACTCCATTGGAAAGTTTAGCTTTTTATATTCCAACAATAACTACTTCTTTAGCTGGATTTGGAATTTGGGGTAAACAGTTTTCAAATGGGATATCTGATGGATTGGGAATAATTGATCGTAATGATCATAATATGGCAAAAGTTTCGCGCAATATTTCCAAAACTATACAGGAATATTTACTTAAACCTGAAGATGAAATTTTGGATATTCGCATGAAAGCCCACGAACTTTCAACAAGAGTTGATTGGGGTGTGCTTATTAAACACTATTTTGAGGCCTATGACATAGCTCTTAGAGCTGTTGAAAGCAGGAGGGCTCAAATAGACGTTGTTAAAAGAGAGAAAAGAATCCATATTAAGCCAGAGAAATCTTCAATGCCTGTTTGGAAAAAGCTTTTTATTAAATCAAAGCTTCCAGATAAAATTAAGCATTTGAATGATATAGCTCATAATTTATGGTGGACATGGAATTATCAGGCATCTGAGCTTTTTGAGTCTATTGATCCGGATATTTGGGTTAATTCAGGAAGAGATCCTATTAATTTATTAGAGCGAGTTAGTTACGATTATTTAGAAGACCTTGCACGAAATGAGGACTTTTTAAATAGATTGAATCACGTTTATTCTATGTTCCGTAATTATATGGATCGAGAGGCTTCATCAACACCATCTATTGCATATTTTAGTATGGAATATGGTATTAATGATGTACTTAAGATCTATTCAGGAGGTCTGGGAGTTTTAGCAGGTGACTATTTAAAGGAAGCTAGTGATTCAAATGTGAATTTAACTGCTGTAGGTTTACTTTATAAATATGGATACTTTAGGCAATCAGTAACAATTAACGGAGATCAGCAATCAAATTTTGATCGTCAGGAATTTTCCAATCTTCCAATAACAGAAATAAAAAAGAGTGATGGTACTCCATTAGTAATGCAAATGAGTGCACCTGGACGTACAGTTCATGTTAAAGTTTGGCGAGCTGATGTAGGTCGAGTTCAATTGTATTTATTGGATACTGATCATCCTTTGAATAGTGAAAGTGATAGACAAATAACTCATAGTTTGTATGGAGGTGATTGGGAAAATCGCCTTAAACAAGAAATTCTTTTAGGAATGGGAGGTATCCAACTGTTGGATACGTTAGATATAAAAACAGATCTATTCCATTGTAATGAAGGACATGCAGCATTGATTAATGTGTCAAGATTAATAAAGTATGTCGAAAGTCGATATAGTTTTGCAGAAGCAATGGAATTAGTGAGAGCTTCATCTTTATTTACAACGCATACTCCAGTACCTGCAGGTCATGATAAATTTGATGAAGATTTAATAAGGGTCTACTTCCGTCATATTCCTGAAAGAATACAAATTTCCTGGGATGAATTTATGGCTTTAGGTCGTGAAAATCCAGACAATCATCATGAGAAATTTTCAATGAGTGTACTTGCGGTAAAAACTTCAATGGAGATAAATGGTGTGAGTTGGCTGCATGGTGAAGTTTCCAGAAATATGTTCCAGGGATTATGGAAGGGATTGTTTACAGAAGAAGTTCCAATTGGTTATGTAACTAATGGTGTTCATTATGGTACTTGGACTGCAAGTGATATGCAGAGATTGTATGAAAAGGAATTTGATCCAAACTTTAAAACAGACCTTTCGAACAAAGCATATTGGGAAAAGATATATGATGTCAGTGATCAGGATATCTGGAATGTAAGAATGACTTTACGTAAAAAGCTTATTGATTTTGTGAAAAACAGAATGGCTTCAAATATGGTAGATAGTCACTCTGATCCTTCTCAAATTGTAGAAGTAATTGATAAGATTGATGATAAGGCATTGACCATAGGTTTTGCCCGTCGTTTTGCCACATATAAAAGAGCTCATTTGTTATTTACAGATGAGGAAAGATTATCTAAAATTGTTAATAATCCTGATTATCCGGTACAATTTATTTTTGCAGGTAAAGCACACCCTGCAGATGGTGGAGGTCAGGCTTTAATAAAGCATATTGTTGAAATATCAAAGAAACCACAATTCATTGGTAAAATAATTTTCCTTGAAAATTATGATATGGAATTAGCGAAAAGACTAGTGAGTGGTGTTGATATTTGGTTGAATACACCAACCAGACCATTAGAGGCTTCTGGTACAAGTGGTGAGAAAGCGGAGTTAAATGGTGTACTTAACTTTAGTGTACTTGATGGTTGGTGGTTTGAAGGTTATCGAGAAGGGGCTGGATGGAGTTTAACTGATAAGCGTACATATAATGATCAACAGCTTCAGGATGAATTAGATGCTGCAACTATTTATAGCTTGTTTGAGAATGAGATTGTTCCTTTGTTTTACAATCAGAATGAGGAAGGAGTATCTTCAGAATGGATACAGTTTATAAGAAAATCGATTTGTGAGATCGCACCGAATTATACTACTAAAAGGATGATAGATGATTATCTTGATAGATTCTATCAAAAGATGGATAATCGATTAAAAGAATTACGAGAAAATGATCATTCTTTAGTAAGAGATATTACATCTTGGAAAAGATGGGTGAAAACAAATTGGAATGAAGTAGAAGTAGTAAATATTGAAATGCCTGATATCTACGCGCATCAATTAGGTATTGGTGAAACATATCATATTAGTGTAGTTATAGATTTGAAATCACTTGATGGTGTTGATATTGCAGTTCAGGCTATTTTTGCTGATGTACAAGAAGATGGATCAGCTAAGATGTTGAGTGTTGAAGAATTTAAATTAGATAAAAAGGAAGGAAGTAAAATATACTGTTCCTTAAATCACAAATTGAATATTCCAGGAGTGTATAATTTTGGAATAAGAATGTTTCCAAAGAGTGATAATGTTCAGGCTCAACAAGAATTGTGTTGTATTAGGTGGATTTAATAATAGATAGGATAGAAAGCGGCTTAAATCATAATTTGTTTAAGCCGCTTTTGTTTTGTATTTTAATATACACTCTTTGGTGGTATTCTTTGAAGAATAATAGCTGATCTTGAAGGAATATATATTTTTAACTGATACTGATCGCTGTTATAAGGCATTCTTTCTGCAAAGTAGATATAGGACTCGTCAATTAATCCAAAGCCACCAAAATCCTTGCTATCTGTATTTAGTACCATTTTATATTTTCCAGGTTCAACAAAAATTCCATAGTCAGTGTATGAATTTGTTGGTGAAAAGTTGAAAATCATTAAATAATTTCCTCTTTTAAAACACATGATCTGGTCTCCCTCATTAATTGCAACTCCGTAACAGTTTTCGTTAGCTAACAATCCATTTGAAGCAAGGTTTGTCATGGATTTATCAAAGGCTGCAAGAAATTTAAATCTTAAATCCTGATGATCAACTAAACTCCATTGTCGACGGGCATATTTATACGACCATCCATTTCCTTCTCTTGGAAAATCAATCCATTCCGGATGACCAAATTCATTACCCATAAAATTTAAATATCCACCGAACGAAGTTGTCAGAGTGGCTAATCTTATCATTTTATGTAGAGCTAATCCTCTGTCAATAACTAAACTCTGAGATTTAAGATCCATCTTATCATACATCTCTTTGTCAACCAATCGGAATATTATTGTTTTGTCACCAACTAATGCCTGGTCATGAGATTCGCAATAAGAAACTACTTTTTCACATGCACGATGTTGACTTAACTCATGAAAAATTTGACCTACATTCCAGTTTTCATCACTATGCTCTTTGATCATTTTAATCCAAAAATCAGGCACTCCCATCGATAACCTGTAGTCAAATCCAAGTCCCCCGTTTATCAGAGGTTCAGACAAGCCTGGGTATCCACTCATATCCTCTGCGATTGTTATTGCATTAGGATTAATATGGTGAATAAGCATATTTGCCAAAGTTAAATATGTAAGTGCATCATAATCTTCTGTTCCGTTGAAATAATCACCATATGACGAAAAGGCATATTCTAATCCATGATGTAAGTATAACATGCTTGTTACACCATCAAAACGAAAGCCATCAAAATGAAATTCTTGAATCCAGTATTTGCAATTGGATAGTAAAAATCTTAGAACTTCATTTTTACCGTAGTTAAAACATTTACTATCCCATGCCGGATGTTCTCCTCTTCCTCCTTCATGAAAATATTGGTAAGAAGTACCATCAAATTTTCCAATTCCTTCAATTTCATTCTTTACAGCATGTGAATGCACGATGTCCATAATTACGGCAATACCGTTTTTGTGAGCCTCGTTAATAAGCTCTTTTAACTCCTCGGGAGTCCCAAATCGTGATGAGACTGCAAAAAAGTTTGAAACATGATATCCAAAGCTACCATAATAGGGGTGTTCTTGGATAGCCATAAGTTGAATGGTATTGTAACCTGCTTTTATAATTCTAGGAAGAATGTCATTTTTAAATTCAGTAAAAGAATTAACTTTTTCATCTTCTGACGACATACCTATATGAGCCTCATAAATTAATATAGGATCAACACTAGGTTTAAAATTTTGATCTTCCCAAATGAATTCTTCTTTAGGTGTCCAAACTTGAGCACTAAATATTTTGGTTTCATTATCCTGAACTACTCTGTTTATATATGAAGGAATTCTTATTCCGTCTCCTCCATTCCAGAAAATATGTAATTTGAATAAGTCGCCATGTGTTAATACTGTTTTAGGAATAATGACTTCCCAGTTTCCATAATCAAGCTTCTCAAATTTATAATTTTCATTAGGTTTCCAATCACTAAAATCACCGATTAGGTATATATCATTAGCATTTGGAGCCCATTCTCTAATTCTCAAAGAATCTCCTAAATCTGTTAGTCCGTAATATTTGTGTCCCTCCGACATGTGGTCGAGGTTTCCAAATATGCTATTTAAGTCTTCAAGTTTGTCATTGAAGTGTTTAATTCTGTTGGTTATTTTTGATTCGTAAGGTTGTAACCAGGGATCGTTTTTCACAAAAATGGGTGTATCCATAAAATTAGGTTTTGCTTATTTATATTGTAATACTAATATACCAACACTATTTTTATTCAAATCATAAAATTGATAAAGATTTAAATATTTATTTCTAGATAGAATTGTAACTTTGTCAGTGTTTACTGCAAAAATTGCAGTTTATTATAATGCCTCTATTTATTTATGATAAATATATGTGAGGTAAGTTATTGAAATTTAGCAAAAAGTACCGCTGTTGAATTTGCGGGTCAGACAAAAATATTTATGTTATGGAAATTCAAAATATAAAACAACGTTTTGGGATAATTGGAAATTCTTTTGGATTAAACCGTGCCATCGATATTGCAGTACAGGTTGCACCTACTGATTTGTCTGTGCTTATTACTGGAGAAAGTGGAGTAGGTAAAGAAACTTTTCCTAAAATTATACATCAATTTAGTTCAAGAAAGCACGGACCTTATATAGCAGTAAACTGTGGTGCTATACCGGAAGGAACGATTGATTCAGAGTTGTTTGGTCATAAGAAAGGTGCTTTTACAGGTGCTTTGTCAGACCGAAAAGGATATTTTGAAGAAGCTGATAATGGTACAATATTCCTGGATGAAATTGGAGAATTACCTTTGTCAACGCAGGTTCGTTTGTTAAGAGTTTTAGAAGCTGGTGAATTTATAAAGGTAGGTTCATCAGAAGTACTTAAAACAAATGTTAGAGTAGTCGCAGCAACAAATGTGCAAATGGAAAAGGCCATAAAGGAAGGTAAGTTTAGAGAAGATTTATTTTACAGGTTAAGTAGTGTTCCTATTGTTATACCTCCTTTAAGAGAACGTACCGAAGATATTCATTTGCTATTTAGAAAATTTGCTCATGATTTTTCGGAGCGTTACAGAATGCCTTCTATCAGATTAGAATCTGATGCTATTGATTTATTAAAGCAGTATCGTTGGCCAGGAAATATCCGTCAACTAAAAAACATTACAGAGCAAATTTCGGTTATTGAGGAAGAACGAAATATTAATGCTGCAACACTTCAGCATTATATTCCATATCATTCAGGTGGTAATTTGCCGGCTTTAATGGAAAATCCATCTTCAGGAGAGAGCTCCTTTTCAAATGAAAGAGAGATCTTATATAAGGTCCTTTTTGATATGAAAAAAGATATGGGCGACTTAAAGAAATTAGTACTGGAAATGCTTCAGCAAGATGGATCAATTGATATTGATAGTGAACATGCACAAATTATTCAAAAGCTCTATAATAAGGATGTGGATTCGTTTTCACATGAAAATTCAAATTCACCACAAGTAATCATTAATAATGCTCCGGCAAGAAACGATATGCATGATAGTATTGAAGATACAGAGGAGTTTATAGAAGAATCATTGTCGCTGGAGGAAAAAGAAATAGAACTAATTAAAAAGGCTTTGGAAAAGTATAATGGCAAAAGAAAATATGCCGCAAAGGATTTAGGTATTTCTGAACGAACTTTATATAGAAAGATTAAAGAATATGATATCAAAGGTTAATATAGTAAAAAGAGTTTTAGGAACTGCACTTATAGTGCTGGCTCTTGTTTCGTGTAAAATTCAGTTTACACTCAAAGGTGCATCTGTGCCTGATGCCTGGAAAACTTTTTCAGTGCAATATTTTGAAAACAGAGCTCCACTAATTAATCCTACATTAAGTCAGAGTTTTACCGAGGCATTAAAAGATAGGGTAATTAGTGAATCAAAGTTAGTATTGGAAGAAAGAAATGCAGACATAGATTTTTCTGGTCAGATTACTGGTTATTCAGTAAAGCCAATGGCTATTCAGGCCGATGCTGTTTCTTCCGAAACAAGATTAACAGTTTCTGTTAAAGTAAGATACCGAAATTTCAAGGATCCAAAACAAAACTGGGAATCGACATTTAGTGCATATGAAGATTATTCGAGTGATTTAGATATTAATGATGTTGAAGATGAATTAACGGAAACCATCATAGAAAGTTTAACACAGGATATTTTCAATAAGGCTTTTTCAGATTGGTAGAATGAATAAAAGTAGTTTCGCTAAAATATTATCAAATCCAAATCTTGTTACAGAGGAAACTTTATCAATGCTTAAAGAGATTATTGATGAATATCCTTTTTTTCAGGCGGGAAGAATGTTGTTGCTAAAGAATATGCATAAAACTGACCATATTCGATATAATAGTGAACTAAAACATTCGGCCGTTTATATTCCTGACAGAACAAAGTTATTTTTTTTACTTAATGATTTAGGTAAAGAATCAGAAGAGGTCACATTACCTAATATTCCTGTCATAAAAAAACAGGAACCAATTGTCTCTAATAATGGAGAAAATCAATTAGAAAAGCAAGAGGACCAGGTTTTTGAAGAAAGAAAAGAAGAAAAAATAGAGGAGACTAAATCTGATAAGAAAACCCTAACTATTACCGATAATTATTTAAATGCTTCAGATGATTATATAGAAGAGTCCAGTAGTTTTTATAATTTAAGTTTTAGTAAAAGCTTTCGTGATACCGAGGAAAAAGAGGAGGAATTTGATGACATTGTATTACCAGCAGCAGATTTGTTAGACTACGAATCAACAAGCTCTGGTGTATACACTTTGCCTGAACTAGATGAAATATCAAACGTAGATACCGATGAAAACAGATCCTTTTCTGATTGGTTACATATTATGAGATATTCAAATTCGACTCAAGAAAAAGATAAATCGGAAAAGAAATCAGGAATGGATTTAATAGATAATTTTTTAAGTAAAGATCCTAAGATAATTCCGAATGCATCGAAAAAGCATGTAAATATTGATTTATCAGAGAAGAAGGAAGAAGGGAAAGAAGATATATTATCAGAAACTTTAGCTGCGATATACATAAAACAAGGACATAAAAGTAAAGCGATTTCAATTTTTGAGAAATTGCGTTTGAAATATCCTGAAAAAAATGCTTACTTTGCACGTCGAATTAGTGAGTTAAAAGAAAATTAAAAAATTTAATATTTAAAAGATATGTTTCAAGTAGTATCTGTACTAGTAATTATTGTAAGTATTCTTTTAATACTTATTGTTTTGGTTCAAGATTCAAAAGGAGGAGGGTTAGCTTCTAACTTTTCAGCTCAGAATCAAATTATGGGAGTTAGAAAAACAACAGACTTTTTAGGTAAAGCTACCTGGTATTTAGCTGGAGGTTTGTTAGTGTTATCATTAGTTACAGTAATGGTACTTCAAAAGCCAGGAAATGATGGTGCATCTGCTTTGGATGAAAAGTTACAGCAAATTGAGCAACCTCAAAATGCATTACCAGCATTTCCATCTGCATCAGGTGAAGAAGCTCAAGGTACTGAAGAAGCACCTGCTGAAGGTCAGGAATAAGAATAATTTTTACTATAAATTCAATGCCAGTATGTCATTCATACTGGCATTTTTTTTATCTGCTATGCCAAAGTGCGTTTGTTTGTTATTGGTGATTGGTTTTTAGTTGTTAGTTATTATTGTCAATCTAGGGTTGAAGGTAATGATATAAAAGGCTGAAAACCTTATGTATCTTAACAAGAGGCATCGTACTTGGGTGTTTGAAAAGATATTGATGTTCTCATTAACAGTAACTCGTAAGCTGTAAATCAGCTCTCCTCCTTGAATAAAGAGATAAGATGATTCCATTGATAAATAGTTGATTACGTATAAGGATCTCTTTACGAACACAAGAGGGCATCGCCCCTTGTATCAGTCGTCATGTAAAACTCAGGCTGTAAGTCTGAAGTTTATAGCCTTTTGAATGCGATTATCCAACACTTGATTCGCATTGTTAATAAAATTATTATTACCTCGTACTAATGTTCTATATGTATAAGACATGAAATATTGCAATTCACGCCCATACTTCTAATCGTCATTCACTACACTTTAATAGTTTCTGCCGACTGTGGACTGTAAGCAGCGATCTGTCGACTCAATTGAGCTTTTGTATGCTAAAATGTCAGTTTTAATCTGAAAAAAATGCTGTTTTTAGTATTGGCACAGTTTATGACAAAACAAAGCCGAATTATAAAAATGTTTAACTTTAAAAACTAAGAAATATGTCACAATTAAAAGGAAAGATTCTTGCTGGTAAAATTTTGGTTAAGCCACAGGCAGCAGAAACTAAAACTGCAAGTGGAATCATTATTCCTGATTCAGCAAAAGAAAAACCTCTTCAGGGAGAAGTTGTTTTAGTTGGAGCTGAAAAAAAAGATGAGCAAATGGAAGTAGCAGTTGGTGATGTTGTTCTTTATGGAAAATATGCAGGAACAGAACTAAATATTGAAGGAATAGACTACTTATTAATTTCTCAATCAGACGTGTTATATATTCAATAATTTAAAGAAACTTATTAAGTACTAAAAAGATGGCTAAAGAAATTAAATTCGATATTGAAGCTCGTGATTTATTAAAACAAGGTATTGATGAGCTTGCTAATGCAGTAAAAGTAACCTTAGGTCCAAAAGGTAGAAATGTTATTATGGACAAAAAATTTGGGGCTCCGGCAATTACTAAAGACGGTGTTTCTGTTGCAAAGGAAATTGAGTTAAAAGATCCTTATGCAAATATGGGTGCTCAAATGGTTAAAGAAGTTGCTTCAAAAACTGGTGATAATGCTGGTGATGGAACAACAACTGCAACAGTTTTAGCTCAATCAATTGTAAACGTTGGTTTAAAAAACGTTACTGCAGGAGCTAATCCAATGGAGCTAAAAGCAGGTATCGATAAAGCTGTTAAGGCTGTTAAAGAAAGTATTGCTGCTCAATCTCAGGAAATTGGTGATCACAATGAAAAAATTGAGCAAGTAGCAAAAATTTCTGCAAATAACGACGCTGAAATTGGTCGCTTAATTGCTGAGGCAATGGAAAAAGTTGGTCAGGAAGGTGTTATTACTGTTGAAGAAGCAAAAGGTATTGAAACTACTGTTGAGGTAGTTGAAGGTATGCAATTTGACAGAGGATATATTTCTCCATACTTTGTAACTAATACTGAAAAAATGGCTGCAGAGTTGGATAATCCTTTTATTCTTATTCACGATAAGAAAATTTCTACAATGAAGGATCTTCTTCCTGTATTAGAAGCTACAGCTCAAACAGGTCGTCCTTTATTAATTATTGCTGAAGATGTTGATGGTGAAGCTTTAGCTACATTAGTTGTTAACCGTCTTCGTGGTTCATTAAAAGTAGCAGCTGTTAAAGCTCCGGGTTTTGGTGACAGAAGAAAAGAAATGTTACAAGATATCGCAACTTTAACAAACGGTACTTTAATTACAGAAGAAGTTGGTCTTACTCTTGAGCAAGCTACATTAGAAATGTTAGGTGAAGCTGAAAAAGCAACTTTAGATAAAGAAAACACTACAATTGTAAATGGTGCTGGTTCTAAAGAGGCAATTGACACCAGAGCTGATCAAATTAAATCTCAAATAGCTAATACAACATCAGATTACGATAAAGAAAAACTTCAGGAGCGTTTAGCAAAAATTGCTGGTGGTGTTGCTGTTCTTTATGTTGGTGCTGCATCTGAAATTGAGATGAAAGAGAAAAAAGATCGTGTTGATGATGCATTAAGTGCTACACGTGCTGCTGTAGAAGAAGGTATCGTTCCTGGTGGAGGTGTTGCTTTAATCCGCGCTATTGAAGTATTAGAAGGATTAAAAGGAGACACAGAAGATGAAAATACAGGTATCGAAATTGTAAAAAGAGCAATTGAAGAGCCTTTACGTCAGATTGTTGCTAACGCAGGTAAAGAAGGTGCTGTTATTGTACAAAAAGTGAAAGAAGGTAAGGATGATTATGGTTACAATGCTCGAATAGATGAGTATCAAAACTTCTTTGCAACTGGAGTTATTGATCCTGCAAAAGTAACTAGAATTGCTCTTGAAAATGCAGCTTCTATTGCAGGTATGTTCTTAACTACAGAATGTGTTATTGTAGATGCTGAAGAGGATGAACCAATGCCAGCTGCTCCAATGGGCGGAATGGGCGGAGGTATGCCTGGAATGATGTAATAAATCATTAAAATATAGAGATATTAATTATCTCAAATAAAAAAGTAAGGTCAATGTGTTTTCGCATTGACCTTTTTCTGTGTATATTATGAAGTATACTTACTTCATGATACTTTGTAATATGTCTGTTAACTGTTGAAATTACAAAGTCGATACCTATTATTTAAAAACTAACGATTCTTTTACTAGGAAATCTCGTACTATTTTTTAAATTTGTTAGTACAGTTTTGAAGTTAATCATAACAGTCGTAATTCTAAAAATAGACGGGGCAAAATTTTGTTTTCAGGATATTACTAAGTTTTTCATCGATAATCCCTTAATATTATGCTAAAAGATTTAATTTTAAAAAATCGCAGTTACAGACGATTTTATCAGGATAAAGAAATTAGTTTGGATGATTTATCTGAATTGGTTGATTTAGCTCGTTTATCTCCTTCTGCACGTAATGCGCAGCCTTTAAAATATATCTTATCAAATAAGCCGGAAACTAATAGTACTATCTTTAAACATTTATCATGGGCAGGATACCTGCAGAGTTGGAATGGCCCAGATGAGGGAGAACGTCCTTCTGCGTATATAATAATGGTCAATGATACGGCTATTTCATCAAACTTTTTTAGTGATAATGGTATTGCTTCTCAAAGTATATTGTTAGGTGCTGTAGAAAAAGGTTTTGGTGGTTGTATTATTGGGTCTGTAGAGCGTTTGCAACTCCAAAGAGAATTAAATATTCCTTCACAATTTAAAATAGTACAAGTTATTGCATTAGGTATTCCTAAAGAAGAAGTAGTGATTGAAGAGTTAGATAAAGATCATAAGTATTGGCGAGATATGAAAGAAGTGCATCATGTGCCAAAGCGAAGTCTAAATGATATTATTTTAAAGTTTTAATATATAACAAAATCTCTGACATGCATATTAGGCCTGATTTACCATTGGTAGTCAGGCCTTTTTTTATATTGATACTGGTAGTAGTTAGCAAAGATAGAGGATTAATATTGGTTAGGTCATTAGATTAATCGATCGTTTGGTTAATAATAGAAGAAAAAAGAATTGTGTTTTGTAGAATTTAAATTGCAAACCATTCATGAACTCTACAAATAAACAATCATATATCTTTCAGTCTAAAATCAACAACTAAAAGCTAAAACCTGATTTTATAAATGTAATTCCGCGTTAATTACTTGTAATAGCTATAATGTCAGTGTTATGTATAGTGTAGCTGTATTTGGGCCAGAGATTGATTTTAAGCGTAATGTAAATAAGTCTAATGTCTTTTGTCTAAAATCTAGCGATCTATTATTAACCTGGATTATGTATTTAAACATCGTAATGAGCATTGAAACTACAATAAAACAAGCATTTACTGAAGTGAGTCATAGCACCGCTATGGTGAATTGAAGTAAGTGAGTGAAACAACTTGTTTTGAATTAGTTTCAATGTGTAATAGTTGGTTAAATGCATATTGCGGGTTTAATATAATTGTCACTTGAAATCTCCTCTAAAACTACGTATATTTAAGTGTAGAGTAGTAATCTAAATCTAAAGGAAATGAAAAGCTTTATTGGGGTACTAATATTGGTATTTTGTGCAAATGTTTTTATGGTTGCACAAGTTACAAAAGATTCGCTTTTGTTCAGGGGAGTTGTTATGGAAGGAGATAGTTTGTTTAGTTTACCATTTGCGAAATATAGGATAAATGATAAAACAGGATCTGTTTCAAATGAAGAAGGACAATTTTCCTTTTGGGCCAAAAGTGGCGATGTGGTTAAGTTTACCTATGTTGGATTTAAGCCTTTGTTTGTTCATATTAATGATACTTTAGCTAATGATAACTATCTGATGGGTATTTTTTTAAGTAGAGATACTATCGAATTGTCTGAAGTTGTTATTATTCCTCAAAATATAAGTCCTCGTGCTTATGCACAAAATATGCCTCTTTTAAGTGATGCTGAAGAGACAGTCGCTCAGCATAATGTTGATATGTCCACTTATCAGGCCAAAACACAACCGGTTACAGAATGGGATGCTGAGATGAATCAAAAGAATTTTTTACAGGCACGATCTAATGATGTTGCTTACAAAACGCAGATTCAACCCAATCAAATGGTTGGAGTAAGTACAGTATCTGCACGAAAGGCCATTGAAAGGTCAAGGTTACGTAATGTTAAAAAGCCCAAAAGATCATATATTAGTCTGAATGAATGGGAGTATTTAATTTCATCGTATCAGGATAGGATGAAAAAGAAAAGCTTTCAATAGTGATTGATTTATGTAGGATAACAAATAAATAAAATACTGTTTCGCGTTTATTGCATATTTATCAAACTAATATTTGTTTAGGATGATAAATATGCAACTTTATTTGATAATATTTTATCATAAACACAGTGTTCCTTAATCCTTTCAAACATTTTACATATCCTCAGTTTATAATTTTTCTGCAACATGCAGGCAATAACTGTTGCTGTAATCAGTTTCTTCCCAATCCCTGAAAATTAACCATATTGTATAATTCTTAAGGCTTTCAGATGTTATTTGGTTCCATGTAAAAGTACCATGATGTCTTCTTGCTCCAACGTTTAAAAAATCAATAAAACCACTTTCTTTAAATCTCCATGCCAACATCAAGGAATCGTAATTATTGGCATATGGTTTTAATGTGTCGGTATTCCAATTAATGCATATGCCTTTATTTTGTGCTGTGTAATTGATATCTGTGGGCAATGGGATATTTCCTTTTGATAATAACCCTTTTTCTGTATCAATGTATTGATTGGGATATTCACCTGCTATTGCATGTTTTAAATTGTATGATTGTGCAGACTGATAAGGGCTGCGTGTTGAGCTGTCATTAGCAAAGGTTCTATGAATCAATTCTTTTGCTGGACGTAGAAATTGATGAATGAGCGCCATTTTTTGTCTTTGTGCAAGTTGCCGAGGTGTTTTTTTATCTTTGGGGAAGCTTGGTTTAACTCTGATAAAGTCCTGACCATATCGAGTGTACATTATTACATTGCCAACTTTGCCACTGCCTCCGTTTAAAATACCATTATTTAATCGTGCCATAATAAGGAAATTTTGGTTAATAATATGGAATAATGCAATAAATATGCCGAATATTCTATATTCCAGATTGATTTTGAACTATTGTGTTTTTACCTAAAATCCACAAGGATTATGCTTTGCGGGCTATGTATGAAGAAGTTCGTTTCTTTTTAATTCGCCCATATAAGTGAAATGTAAATTTCTTCTTTGCGTTGCTTTGCGGGAGATATAAATAAATCTATGCTTTGATTAAAATATGGTTGTTTTAGTATGACTCGCTCTATAACTGCTTCGTAACCGCTGCGTACCTGCTACCAATATGGAACATATTTTCATTGGATGGAGTACACATATCATGCACAATAAGGTCACTAATCAGTGAGCCAATAGTGAAGGAATAGTGAACCAATAGTGAGGGTGTAGTGAAGGAGAGTCGCAGTAGTTACGACTAGGGTACGAAGCAGGTGTGGGGTAGATATAAATTAATTATAAATGTTCTTGAATTGGTTAACTTATGTAATATTCATAAAAAAGCAGTAAATTCAAATAAAAATTAAAAAAGTCAGTGTTTAGCTGACTTTTTTTTATGAATTTTGTCGACGGAGAGAAAATTAACAAATTGATAGTAATACCGATTCGTATTTTCAAAGATCAATAACAACACTTTGTTAGTATTTGATCTTTAAATAGCCATCGGCATTATACCTCAATCATTTTGAATTTAAAAGGTATAAAATGGAATTTACTTTAAATGGTGATAATAGCGGATATAGTAAAGTAGAAAAGTTTGATGATGATAAAACCAATAAGCTTTCCGAGCATTTTAGTGAGGTGATAACCTTGCTGGGTGAAGATGTTGAGCGAGAAGGATTGGTTAAAACACCATTGAGAGTTGCTAAAGCAATGCAGTTTTTAACTCAAGGGTATCAAATGGATCCGGAGGAGATTATTAAGTCTGCAATGTTTCGTGAAGATTATCAACAGATGGTTGTTGTAAAGGATATTGAATTATATTCGCTTTGTGAACATCATATGCTTCCATTTTTTGGAAAAGCTCATGTTGCCTATATTCCAAAACATCATATTACCGGATTAAGTAAAATTGCCAGGGTTGTAGAAGCTTTTGCGCGTAGATTACAAGTGCAGGAACGGTTAACTACGCAAATAAAAGATGCTATTCAAAATACCTTAAATCCTCTTGGTGTAGCCGTTGTAATTGAAGCTCAGCACATGTGTATGCAAATGAGAGGAGTTCAAAAACAACATTCGGTGACAACAACATCAGATTTTACCGGTGCCTTTTTAAAGAATCAAGCTACAAGGGAGGAGTTCTTTAATATCATATCAAATAAGCTACATTAAGAAGGCGAAATTGCAAAGAGGAGATGCTCCGAATGGCCGAGGTAAGTGGAGATGTTGATAAGGATTAAGTAAGAATTTGTCATCAAATAATACTATATGTCACGGCATCCTCTCCTTTAGTAGAGGAACGAGGAGAGGTGATTTGTTTTCAGTCAAATACAAAATTAAGTCTTTGGAAAACAGGGATGCCTAACAAGGAAGAGGCTGTTCTAATTTAGTTAGGCCAGAGGCCTGAGTAGGCTTGGCATAGCGGGACGTTATGCCAAGCAAAAGGAATATTATTGGGACAGGATTAACAAGATTAACAGGATTATTATTGCTTTGTAATAAATTGTGGTGTTAAATTTCATTCTTTGTAAGGTTGAATTATTTACAAGCAGCAAATCAGTTCTCCCCTTTTGGGGGAGTTAGAGGAGGCTTATACATTACGGCATCCTCTCCTTTAGTAGAGGAATGAGGAGAGGTGATTTGTTTTCAGTCAAATACAAAATTAAGTCTTTGGAAAACAGGGATGCCTAACAAGGAAGAGGCTGTTCTAATTTAGTTAGGCCAGAGGCCTGAGTAGGCTTGGCATAGCGGGACGTTATGCCAAGCAAAAGGAATATTATTGGGACAGGATTAACAAGATTAACAGGATTATTATTGCTTTGTAATAAATTGTGGTGTTAAATTTTATTCTTTGTAAGGTTGAATTATTTACAAGCAGCAAATCAGTTCTCCCCTTTTGGGGGAGTTAGAGGAGGCTTATACATTACGGCATCCTCTCCTAGAGGAGAGGAATGAGGAGAGGTGATTTTGTTTAAGCAGATGTAAATTTCAGCCTTCTGTATGTAAGCTAAAATAAAACGGGAATACTGAAGTTGTTTCTTAGTAAAGAGTATACTTTGTGTATTGAGATATTTTTTGTATTCGTTGTGGTTTATAAGCTTTGATAAACAATTAATAGTTAACATCCAATCCCTTTTTTCATAATTCTTTTCCGCAATTTGGAAGGAGTGTTTAAAAGTATATTCAAATGTTTGTATTTGAATTAGGGATTCGTGGGTGGATTATGTTTAAATATCTATATTTAACTTCAATAAATCCATGAGTTAGTGAACCATTCCAACCTAAAATACAAAATTGCTTTAAGCCTGGTAAAAGGACTAGGTCCTGTTTTGATTAGAAATGTAGTTGCTTATGTAGGTGATGTGGAGGCTATTTTCAAAGAAAAAGAGTCCGTGTTATCTAAAATACCAGGGATTGGTCAAAAACAAGCTTCATTAATTTTTAATTCGAATGTTTTAAAAAGAGCAGAACAGGAAGTTAATTATATTGAGAAGAATAATTTAAAGGTGAGTTTCTTTCTGGATGAATCATATCCTTTGCGTTTAAATCAATGTGAAGATGCACCGGCAATAATTTATTATAGCGGAAATCATTCGCTTGATTCTAATAAAATGCTCGCTGTTGTAGGGACTAGAAATGTTACAGAAAACGGAAAGGATAATTGCAGGAATTTAATTAAGGATATTGCTCATTATTATCCAAATACAACAATAGTTAGTGGATTGGCTTATGGAGTTGATATTTGCGCACATAAGGCAGCTTTGGAATTTGGATTACCAACAATTGCTGTTCTGGCACATGGATTAGATCGTACTTATCCAAGGTTGCATCAGGATACAGCAAAAAAGTTATTGGGATCAGGGGCTTTGGTTACAGAATTTATGAGTGGAACAAATCCGGATCGTCAGAATTTTGTAAAAAGAAACCGGATTATTGCAGGATTATCAGACGCTACGTTGGTTGTAGAATCAGCTGTGAAAGGTGGATCCTTAATAACTGCTCATTTAGCCCAATCTTATAATAGGGATGTATTAGCTTTCCCGGGCAGGGTTGACGATGAGTTTTCAAAAGGTTGTAACAAGTTAATTAAAACCAATGTGGCAGCCATGGTTGAAGGAATAAATGATTTGGAGTATTCATTAGGTTGGGAAAGAAGAAATGAAAAATCAAATGCTAAGCAGTTATCGATGTTTGTGCAACCAGAAGGGGAAGCCGGAATAATTTATAATATGTTGCGACAAGAAAAAGAAGCGACACTGAATTTATTAAGTATAAAATCAGGGAAACCTGTTAATAAAATATCGTCACTAATGCTTCAGTTAGAATTTGAAGGATTAGTAAAAAGTTTGCCGGGTAATATTTACCGGTGTATATAAATTAAGGTTAAAGGGTGACAAGGATAAAAGATAATGGTTAAAGGTTAAAGGATAAAGGTTAAAGGAAGTAGAGATCTGAAGGCTGAGTACTGACATACTGAGTACTGAGTACTGAAGACTGCCTACTGAGGACTGCCTACTGAGGACTGAGAACTGAATATTTTTATCATATTTGTTGCCAGATATTTAAAAGAGGATGTGAAAGAAACCTTTAACTTTATTAAACAATTTTTAAAAATGAGCGTATACAGTCTCAGGTATTATTTGGCCAAATGTAATTGTTTATTTAAGCAGTTGTATATCAATACCTAAAGGGGACTTAAACTATATATAGTATGATGCATCTTAACACACACTATCAGCACAAAAAGGATGTACTCAATCGTTTTATGATGCGGTTGAGTTTTGTTGTGTTTGTACTTTTGATTTCTAATAATATATTTTCGCAAGTTTATCAATATACTACAGATTGTGCTGCAGGATTGATTCCAGCCAGTGAAATTCTTGAAAATGCTTCTACGGGAGGAGGGATTTATATTCCTGCTGCAGATAGAACAGGGGGTACCTGGACTGATCAAGCAACCTTAACCTTTACATCAAATGATGAAAATGCTTTAGTTTCTAAAACAGAAACCGGAAACCATAATTATCAACTGGACTGGACTGTTGGAGGGGTAACTTATGATATATTATTAAAGACTGTTGATGGAGAATCTGCACCTGTTGTTATTGCATTTTATACAAATACACCCAATGTATGTGCAGATGAATATTCTCCTGAAGTTTATTTAACCATAGAAGGAGGACATAATTCCTACACCATTGAAATTACGGATGAAAATGATGATGTAGTTGCAACAAGAACAGGAGTTGTTGCTCCGGTTACAGATTATCCGATTGTACTTGATGGAACTTATTCCGAAACGAAAACGTTTAATGTAAGTATTGTAACCGATGAAATTGATTGTTGGGCTGATGTATCAACAGTATCTCCTGTAACGTTTACATATACAGCTCCTTCTTTCACAGTAAATTCTTTTACTCCGTTAGATCCAACAACATGTCCTCCATATGATGCAACATTGCTTTTAAATATTACCGGGACTCAATCTCCTTTTTCATATGTTATTAGCAGGGCACCAGAAGCTGATTATTCAGGATCAGGAATTTCAACAGGTACAACGAGTATAGGTTTTGGTTCTCAATCGGTTAGTCGTACATATACTTTAACTACAGTTACAGATGCTAATGGTTGTTATGTTAATCCTGATATAGATGCTACTTTTATTGTAGGATCAGCTCCAGTTGTGCATTCCATTTCAGGAGTGGACGTGTGTGAAGGATCAAGTTTAACGGTATCTATGTTAACAAGTACAGTTGATGATGAATATACATTGATGCATGATGATGGTGCTGGAACAGTAACTTCAGTGGAAACAATTACTTCTGTTGGAGGAAGTTTCTCTTTCACTCCTGTAACGGATATAGGAACCTATTATGTAGAAGCTTCAAATGATTATGAATGTACATCTACTATGAATGGTACTGCATCCATAACAAAAATACCACTAGTATATGATTTGAATTATATCGGAAGTATTTGCCCTTCTGGTATTGTATCAATAGGAAGTGCGGTAGATCCAGTAGAAAGTGATGTAACTTATTTTTTGTTTAGAGATGGTAATTCAACAGGTGTATCAAGACTTGGTTCTACAGCTACAGGGGGAGTAATCAGTTTTGGAGATCAATCAACGGCAGGTGTTTATACTGTGCGTGCACGCCGGGGAACATGTTGGAGTACAATGACAGGAAATCTTACCGTATATGAAAATCCTGATATATTAACTTTAGTTGCTAACAAAACAAAATATTGTACTACAGAACCATTAAGCGGTGTTAATATTACAATTAGTAATATTGAAGAAAATGTGGATTATTTATTACAACAAAGTACTGATGGAGGTGTAACCTGGAGTGATGTTTCACTTAAGAACGGATCTGCTGGATCATCTCTTAGTTGGATTAATTTAACAGAGGGTATTTTCAGAGTAATGGCATCTAATCCTGGTGGATGTTCACTTGAAATGGATAATAGGATTACTGTAACAGAAGTTACCGAACCTGATGTTACTAGTTTTAGTGTTATTGGTTCAAACAGGAGATGTGAGGATGCAGCCACTACATTTACTTTAAGTATAGAGTTGACTGGGAATCCACCTTATAATTTTGATATTATCGATGATAAAGGTAATACTGTAGCTTCATTAGCGGGTATCGGAACAAGTACATATACATATACTGTAAATCCAAATGATGCGCAAACTGTTTATAGTATTGCTAACTTGACCGATGTTGCCAGTTGTTCAGCTGTTGATCCAACACCTACAGCAACTGTGTATGTTGATCCTATGCCAATTATTAGTTTTGATCCTTTAGCTCCTGAAGTATGTAAAGGAACTTCTATTGAAGTTACAGCTTATGGAGCAGGGGCAGGAGGTACCTATTTTTGGAGTGCCGGTTTAGGTTTAACTCAATCGATAACTGTGGCACCAAGTACAACAACAACTTATACCGTTACAGCAACAACTCAATATGGTTGTTCTGATTCTGAAAATATTGATGTAGTTGTTAATGATTTACCTGATGTGACTTTTGATACTCCGGGTGATGATTATGATTATTGTGAAAATGAAGGAAATGTGTCATTATGGGGTACGCCCGCAAGTGGAACTTTTAGTGGAGATGGTGTTGTTACGGATGGTAGTTTCTTTGACCCAAATCCTGCAACAACAAATGCTGATGTAACAGATCCTGCTGATTATGGAGCTAACAAAGTAACCTATACATATACAGATAATAAAGGTTGTACTAATTCTGTAACAAAAGAAATTAATGTAAATTCAATACCGAATGTAAGTATTTCCAGTTTGAAAGATACTTATTGCTACGATGAAAGCGATACCTTTTATGGTTTTCCTGATGGTTCAGCAGTAGGATCAATTGCTAATTTTACTGTAGTTGGTTATGATGATGCCTTACATAAAGGAGTTTGGTGGGATCAGCCAACTTCTGCGGCAACAGCAACAATAGATGCTACAACAGCTGTTAATACTATTGGGGCAAAAACCATTACGGTTCGTTATGAGTATACAGATCCGGCATCTTGTACTTCAATAGTAGAACAGGATGTTACTTTATTACCGGATTATTCCTCTGCTTTAAGCTTTGAAACGTTACCTGCAAAGGTTTGTGAAACAGAAGATCCTATTACATTAACACCTTATTTAAGTGGAATACAATTAACTCCTGCAGATGGAGACATAAGTTTCTCTGGTCCTACAGGTAGTATTACAAATGATGCAGCTACAGGTACTGCCAAATTTGATCCTTCTGTTGCTGGAGCAGGAACTTTTGATATAGAATTAACATTTACTGATTTAAATGGTTGTACCGGAACTGTTTCTTCAACAGTGCAAATTGGTACTCCTCTAAATTTAGTTGATATTCCAGAAGAGTATTGTTCATCAGATGATGATTCTTATACACTTGTTGGAGAGGTAAATGGAGCTGCTCCTCCAAATCCAGATGCTACCGTGTTTAAAGTCGTAGCTCCTGATGCTACTGTGATTGTCCCAGCAGCTCCAAATAATACTTATGATTTTATTCCTTCAACATTATTTGGAAATTATGGAGGTGGTGTTTATCAGATTATTTATACCTACACTGACGAAAACAACTGTGTTAATACTTTAACTACAGATGTAACTATTATAGAAGAGCTAGATGCGACCTTTACAATAAATGATGAGCCTTATGAATCTGCACAAAGTAATTATTGTGAAGATGATGATCCTGCAGAGCTTGAAGGTCACGCAGATTTATCTGGAGCAAAAGCAATAGGAACAGTTTCTTCTGTGTTTACAGGTAATGGCGTAAGTGGTAATGGTATTGATGGTGGATTTTTTAATCCTGCAGATGCTGCAGTAAGTCATACTTCTGCTAATACAATTACTCATACGGTTATACATACAGTAAATGGAAAATCATGTCCTTCTCCTGTAGAAACATTTGATGTATATGTTAATGATGTTGAGGTTGGTATCAATAATATTAAGCCTTCAAAAGAATATTGTACAAATGAAGGAACTTCAATTATTAATGTAAATGGAATTGATGCTGCAGATGGCGATGCCACTTTTTATGCTACAAAAAATGGTGCTTCAACAGTATTTCTAGTTGATAATAATGACAATACCGCAACACTGGATCCTTCAGTTGGAGCTGGTACTTATGTTATTACTTTAGAATTTATTCAATCAGATGCAAAAGGTGGGTGTTCAACAGTTGTTACACAAACAGTTGAGGTTTTAGCTGATAATCCTGTTACTTTTTCAGGAGTCACTGATGATCAAGATATTTGTATCAGTTCTGCCCCTATTACATTAAGAGGTGATATGTTCACTAATGGAACGGGTAATTTTACAATTTCTCCAATTGTTGCCGGAGGTATTGAAAATACTGGTACTGATGATTTAGGAAATGCAATTTCTGATGATGATGGTATTGCCAATTTGGTACCATCTGCTTTGGCGATTGGTCCTTATACAATTACCTATACATTTGTTAATGAAGCAGGTTGTGAAACAACTGCTGAAAAAACAATAAACATAGTTAGTGCTCCTACCACAATTTTCGATGTTACTGTTTCTGATAAAAATGGAAATCCGTTTGGTGCATATTGTGATGATGATGATCCTGCTATTAAAGGAGTAAGAATTGGATTGTCAGGTTCTAATACTGGAGTGACTTATGAATTATTATTGGGAGGAACTTCACTAGATCCAAAAGTAGAGTTTACTGGAAACGGAAGTGCTTTCTTCTTTCAGAGTGGAACTCCACTTGCTGATATAAGATTTACTACAGAAGGAATTTATACAGTTAAGGCAGTTCAAAATGATTGTGATGCTTTAATGAATGGAAGCATATCTGTTGAACAGTATGAATTAGTTTTAGAGGAAAAATCTGTAAATGACGTTAGCTGTAATGGGTTAGAAGATGGAATAGTTGTATTAAAAGTTACTGGAGGAAGTGGAACTTATGAATATTCTATTAACGGAGGTACTGATTGGCAAGCTTCACCTGAATTTAAAGGTTTAGATGCTGATGATTATGTATTTTCTGTAAAAGATTTATCTTCAGCAGGTTGTGAGAAGTTAGATGAGTTGAATGTTACAGTATCAGAACCATCTGTAATTTCTATTATCGAAGACGCATCACAAAATACTAATGTTGGTTGTATACCATGTAATGCTGGTGTTGATTGTGAAGGTAGTGCAACTGTCTCAATATCAGGTGGTACTCCAGATTATACGAAATTTGATAATGGTTATGATATTTCCTGGTCAACTGGAGGTGATGAATTTACAGAAACATCTATGCCTGCCGGAACACATAGCGTTACAGTTACAGATGGGAACGGTTGTGTGGAATCATTAAATGTTGATATTGATGTAAACCCAACATTGGAACTGGTTGAAGATGCAGATCCAGCTTTGCATATTGACAATGTTTGTAATGGTGAAGATGAAGGTTCATATGTTGTTACAGCATCCGGAGGTTCTGGAACTTATCAATTTGCATTAACAGATCCGGGAACAACAACACCTACATGGCGTGAGAGTAATTATGGTGCGGGTGGAAATCAATATCAAGTTAAAAAATTAACTACGGGTACTTACACAAATATTTGGGTTCGTGATAGAAATGTAAATTATAACAGATGTTATACTCAACTTGATGGATCAATTGTAATTACTGAACCTACTGCTCTTTTATTAGTTGAAGAAAGTAAATCTGAAAAAACATGTAATGAAGCTTCGGATGGAAGTTTCATAGTACGAGCATCAGGTGGTCTTTCTGGAACATATCAGTTTTCAGAAACTGATCCTGCTTTAGGCGCAGTAAGTTGGGAAGAAGCAAATGATGGAGTAGATGGTTATGAAGTGACAGGATTGTCAGATGGAACTTATACCATTTGGATGAGAGATAAAGCAAATACTTCTTGTGATGTAGTTGAAGTGTCAGTTACATTATCGGATATTTTACCATTAAGTTATACACTTGTTGAACATACGAATGTTTTATGTTATTCGGATAATACAGGAAGACTTGAAGTATTAGCGCAAGGAGGTAGCGGTAATTATGTTTACCAGTGGGAGGATGCTTCAGGTATTATTTCTACAAATGCTTATGCAGAGTACTTATTTGAAGGAGATTACACATTAACTATAACAGATGTAGATGCTGATCCTGTTAATTGTTCTCCTCTAACAGAAGTATTTACAATTACTGAACCTCTAAATCCTTTGGTAATTAATGAGTTATCAACTAAGGATAATGACTGTTCGGCAACTTCGATTGGTAGTATTCAAATTGATATTACAGGAGGTACTGCGCCGTATAATATTACTTGGAGTAATGGAATTCAAAATACAGAAAGTATAACTGGTTTAATTCCTGGAGATTACACTGTTAGTGTAACTGATGATAATGGTTGTACAATTGATAATTCAGCAACACCAATAACTATTGGAGAGCTAACTGATATTACCATGGTACCAGCATCTATATCGTTAGTGCATAATAATTGTTATCTGGATAATTCTGGTTCAATTGCATTTCAGGTTATTGGAGGATCTGGTGAATATATGTTTAGATTACAAGGTGATGAAATACGAGACTGGGTGGCTCCAGTTCCAGTATCATCTGATACTTATTTGTTTGAAGATTTATATGCAGGTACTTATGAAGTTATGGTTAGAGATGCCAACAATTCTTCATGTGAATACTCTTTAGGTAGTTATACAATAACACAACCAAATGAATTAACCATTTCTAATGACCCAGTTACTGGTTTACATAATGTGTCGTGTTACGGTGATAACGATGGTTGGTTTACAATAACAGCAACCGGAGGTTCTGGTGACTATGATTATAGTTTAGATAATGGTGCAACTTGGACAAATGTTGCTCAAATAAATACTTATACTTTTTCAACATTATTTAAAGGAACTTACTTAGCAAAAGTTAGAGATTTTAATGAACCAAGTTGTGTTTCTTCAACATTGCAAGTGGATGTTGATCAGGCAGCAAAGGTTCAGGCAGCAGTTGTAAGTATTACTAATACTACGTGTTTTAACACTTCTGATGGAGTTGTTACAGTTACAGCCAACGGAGGCAGCGGTAATTATGATTACTACTGTATTGAAACGATGAGTTGGGATGATGACGGAATTTTTAATTTACCTAAAGGTACTTATACTTTTATAGCTCAGGATGAGGATGTTGTTGGATGTGTCTCTGATGCCACTGCCCCAATTGTAGTGGATGGACCATTGGACTTTACAACTACACTGGATGCCACAACTAATATTACTTGTAATGGAGATTCTGATGGAGAAATCTATTTATCTTCAGAATTTTCTACAGGATCAACTGGGTTGTTTGAATATTCTGTTGATGGAACTAATTATCAGGCTTCTCCAATAACAGGTTTAGATGCAGGTGTATATGTTGTAACTGTTAGAGATGCAAATCATCCTTCCTGTATCAATACATTATCGAATACTGTAACATTGACAGAACCAGACCCTTTAACTCATGTGTTAAATGATATTACAGATGTTCAATGTAATGGAGATGATAATGGTTCTATTAAAATTACTGTGTCAGAAGGAACTCCGAATTATTCATATCAATGGTCAGGAGTGTCTGATGCAAATGGTGGTAAAACAGATAATCCAACAAATTTATCTGCAGGAATTTACAATGTATCGATTATAGATGATCATGGTTGTGCAATTCTTCCTAAACCTGAATATACAATTACAGAACCAGAAGTTTTGGAGGCTGAGTATCAAGTTGTACATGTTGAATTAGGTGGTCAAAGTACAGGGTCAATTGCCATAAGTAATATAAGTGGCGGTCCAACTACAAATTATGATGTATTATGGGCAGATAATGGATCAACCAGTATGTCGCGTACAGCGTTAGAGTCTGGTATATACTCATTTACAGTGTATTCGAGAGATGACCTAGGTGTTGTGTTATGTGAAAGAACATATGATATTCCTGTTATAGATTTAAGTTTACCACTTGATTTTGGATTGGTATCAACAGATGCAGAATGTTATGGTTCGGATGGTAATATTGAACTTACAATAAAATCAGGTAATTATCCATACACAATTACCTGGAGTAAAGCAGGAACTATAGTAGGAAGTAAAACTACTGATGATATCATTACTAATATTAGTGTACCTTATGGTGTTTATGAAGTGAATGTAACTGATGCTTCAACAGCTTCAATTACAAAAACAGCAACGATAAATCAACCTGATGATTTCACTATTAGTGCTTATGTAAACACTGATAAAATTTGTGATGGAGATTTAGCAACAATCGCTGTTACTATATCTGGAGATGCATGGGATAATGCAGTAGCCCCTAAAGGAGATGGTTTTAATGTTAGTTGGATTGATCCCGATGGTTTAACTATTGCCAACGGTACATTTACTAATGAATCTATTCAAACAAATCTAACCAAATCAGGAAATTACACAGTTAAGATTTATGATAATTCTAACTCTTCATGTTTAAAAAATGAAACTATTACTGTCAGTGATCCTCAACCTTTAGGAATTTCTGAGACAATTAATCCTGTAACATGTTACAATGGAACTGATGGTTCTATTTCAATTATACCAACAGGACGTCCTGCAGGACATGGTTTTTCATATACTTGGGAAAAGTATGATGGAACAAATTGGAACGTATTAGCTGGTGAAACAGCTTCAACCATAACCAAAAAAGCTGCCGGAACTTACAGGGTAACTATTCAATCTGTGAGTACAGTATGTAATTATACGTCAGATGATTTAATTATAATCCAACCAGATGAAGTAGAGGCTTCAGTTACACATAGTGATATCATTACTTGCTATGGTGATGATTCCGGTATTATAAATCTAACAAATATTACAGGAGGTACAGAGCCTTATCGTTATACCATAAATGGAGAAGAAGAAATATTATCAGTTGGTACCACTAACTATAATATAGAAGATTTAACATCACAAAGTTATACGATTGAATTAAAAGATGTAAATGGATGTGTTAGTACAACATATTCTGTAGATATTCTTGAACCCGAAGAATTAACAATAGATGTAACTACTGCAACTATTGATTGTAAAACTGTTAACTCAGGTGTAATAGAGCTAGCGATTGATGGAGGAAGGATTATTTCAAATGAACAACAATACTTAGTAGTAGTTAGTCCGGAAGGTAAGTCTGATATTATACTGAATCCAATTTCAAATGCAACAGGTGCACAAATTTCTGTTTCAGATCCTTTGTTAACTGGCCTTGCTGAGAATATATATGAGGTAAAAGTTTTGGATTTAAATTCTGAAGCTATTGATAAATGTATTGTTTCTGAGGTAGTTAATCTTGAGCATGTTCATGCTATAGCAGATGTTACTGGAGCTACATGTAAAGGTGTAAGTAATGGTAGTATCTTAAATGTTCAGATTACAGGTACTTCAAATTATAACTATAGCTGGTCAACAACAGATGGAACAGGAATTGATAATATGAACCTGGATCAGTCAGGATTATCAAAAGGAACATATACATTAACTATTGAAGATTTAGATAGACCAGGTTGTACTGCAACTTTCGATTTTGTTGTTGATTACAAAAATACTATATCAATAACAGGAGATATAGTTGATGTAATCTGTAATGGAGAAGAATCAGGTGCTATAAATTTATCATTAGTTGGAATAGGATCGGGAACTACATATAGTTGGACTGGTCCATCTGACTTTACATTTGATAATAACACATTACAAGACCAAAATTCCTTACCACAAGGTAATTATACTGTAACTTTAGAAACAACACTTGATGGACAACAGTGTGTTGCAAGTAAAACATTTACTGTTTCTGAACCAGATGCAATTACGTATAATGCATATTTTGAATATGCAGCTTGTGATCCATATCAACGCACATTAGTAGTTGATAATGTAAAAGGAGGAACAGGTACTTATGATTATAGTTGGAATGGTCCGGCATTTTCACCAGCAGTACCAAGTAATCCTACTAGTGTATTAATAACTCAAGGAGGAACATATACTATTACAGTAAGTGATGTGAATTTATGTGATGTGACTAAAACTGTTATTGTTCCAAATGAAATTACAATAGATTATGATCAAACTAATGTAAAATGTTTTAACGGAGATAACGGTTCGATAAATATTTCAAATATTTATGGAGGTTCAGGGTCGTATAGTTATTCATGGACAGGACCTGCCAGTTATACAGGACCTAAGACAACAAGAAATATTGATCATTTAAAAGCAGGTACTTATGTGCTTACTATCACAGATAATAATGAAAACGTTGGGGGATCCTATTGTTCAAGAGATTTTTCTTTTACAATTTTACAACCTAGTGAAATAGAAATTGCACCAACAGTCAAAGATGTTTCTTGCTATGGCAGAAGTGATGGTCAAATTGAAATTGGTGTATTAGGTGGCTCTGGAAGTTATGCTTATGAGTGGAGTCCTGTTGTTTCTCCAAACTTAATCACTGATAAAAATCAATATAATTTACCTGCAGATGATTATACCGTGACTGTAACAGATGATAGTTTATGTATTGCAACATTAACTATTCCAGTTGTACAGGATACAAAAATTCAATTGTCTGCTGTTATTAAAGATACTCAATGTGATGGTACAGCAGGAGAGATTGATCTTACTGTAACAGGAGGATCTGGAGATGTTACAGGTTTGTATGATGAATATGAATATGATTGGAGTTCTTTAGATGGAAGTGGTTTAAATACAACAGGTATTGACCAAACAGGACTTTCTGGTGGAACATTTACAGTAGTGGTTACCGATACTTTAGATGGAAGATCATGTATAGCTCAACTTTCAAGGACTTTAACACATGAACTTGAAACTGTAGATGAAGTTGTTACACCAGTAACATGTTCTGGTAATGACGACGGTTCTATAAGTTTTAATGTTATAGGTGGAGCAGGAAATTATTCTTACTCATGGTCTGTAGTTGCTGGTTCTGGTGGTAATCCACTTGGATTGGTGGTTAGCGAAAAAAATCAGAGTGGATTAAGTGAAGGTCAATATCAGGTTGTTATTACTGATGAAAGAGCAGATGGTACTATTTGTAATATTACTAGAGTATATGAAGTAACAGCATCTACATGGTTAGATGTATCTGTTGCTGAATTTGAATCAAATATGTGTTATGGTGCTGCTACAGGAAAATTAGTAGCTTCAGTTGTTGGTGGTTCAGGAAACTATTCATATGAATGGAATGGTCCTGACGAATTTTCTGCTATAACTAGTTCTATTGAAGATTTAGTACAAGGTAGTTATGAACTAAAAGTTACAGATGATGTATTAGGATGTACTTATATTAATACATATGAAATAAATGGACCTTTAGAACCAATTCAAGTTGATAATGTAATTGTAACTCCTGTTCTATGTTATGGTGAACCAACCGGAGAAATTAATGTAGTTGTATCAGGAGGAACGCCTCCGTATACATATCAATGGAATGGACCAGCTGTTGCCACTGGAAGTAACCCAACAGGTTTAATTGCAGGTATTTATGATCTTAAAATTATTGATGCTAATTTATGTGAATTAGATTATTTTAATATTGAAATTACTCAACCAGAAACGCATGTAATTCTTAATAATCCTGTAATTGTTAATGCTTCAGATGTAGGCGAAATAGATGGACAGATAACAGTGGATGTAAGTGGAGGGGTTGCTCCATATTCATACGAATGGTATGATAGTTCAGATACTCCGTTAGGAGTTAATGATAGAATATTATCAGGATACGGGGCTGATACATATAGGGTCATTGTTACTGATTATAATGGTTGTAAATATGAATTAACAGGTTTAACTATTTCAGAACCTGGAGCAAGCTTAGGATTCAATACCACAGATATTCAAATTAGTCCTTGTAATGGATCTGCAAATGGTGAGATTCATATTACAAGTATTTATGGAGGTACACCTTTGTCTACTAATAATTATAATATACAAATTACAGGTCCGGGCACAAATGTTAATGAAGATAATACTTCGTATGACTTAGAAGAACTTGTACCTGTGATTATTATATTAGGGTAACTGATGATGCAGGTATATTTGTTGATAAAACAATAACGATTGAAGAACCTGATCCATTAAACGTTATTGCAACAAAAGTTGCAACAGCAGGTTTTGATGTGTCTTGTTTTGGTGATTCATCAGGAGAAATTAGAGTAACTGTTTCAGGAGGTACACCTAGTGGCTCAGGCTATTATTATGTTCGTTTGGTTAGTGATGAACAAGGTGAAGTTGCACAAAAGACTGATGCACAAGAAGGAGTTACTTTCTCCTTTACAAATATTCCTGCTGGAAATTATAGAGTTATAGCTACGGATTATGCACGTGATTTTGATACTCATGATGTTAATCAAGGTAATTGTGAATACATAGTAACGAATTTATTAATTACTCAGCCAGAGGCAGAAGTGGGTATTAGAGCTGTACCAACAAATAATACAATTTGTAGTGGAGATAGCTATGATTTAGAAATATATACAACTAATTGGGATTTTGCTGATGGTGATTTAAGGATATCAGTGTCTGATGGATTTAGTATAACACCTTATGATGTTGATCAAACACCTTATGTTATTTCTGTTAATCCAACTTCAACCAGCACTTATAGAGTTACGCAAGTAAATACAACAAGTGGTGCAATCTGTTTACAAGGTGAACCTGTAGGAGATCCTGTTACGGTTGTAGTAAATTCACTTCCTTCGGCTACAATAACAGGTCCTTATGAAGTATGTGAAGATGGAACTGTTGTTTTAACCGGGAATTTGACAGGAAAAGCTCCTTTTGAGCTAACCTGGAGAGATGAATTAAATGGAACTTCTGAAACAGAGACCATAACAGGTTATTCTTATTCATTTGAAGATACTCCTGTTTCAGATGCTCGTTATACAGTGTTATCCGTAACTGACGCAAATGGATGTATAAATATTGGCGATGGAGCAGTAGATGTAGCCATTAATAATAAACCTCAGGTCACTTTAACTGGAGGAACAGATATTTGCCAGGGATCAAGTGCTACTTTGCAAATTGGTTTAGTTTATGGTGTTGGTCCATTTGTTGTTACTTATAAGGCTAATGAAATTGAAGGAACATTAGTTATCAATGAGGATGCTCCATCAAGTTATAATTGGACAGTTAGTCCTGAGGTTACGACTACCTATGAAATCTTAAGTGTATTTGATGGTAATAACTGTTTAATGGATACAGGTGCATCAATTGTAGCTACAGTTAATGTAAATAATTTACCCGCAGATGTTGAAGGTATATATAGTGCCACAGATGAAGGATCTGTCTGTCAGGGAGCAACAAATGTTGATTACTATATTGACCCTGTTGAATATGCCGAAAATTATATTTGGACCGTTGATGCAGGAATAAATATCATATCAGGCGGATCAACTAGTATTTTGGTTGATTTTGATAGATCATTTACAGGTGGTTATATAAGAGTATATGCTAAAAATAATTGTGGCTCTAGTCGTGTTGTAGAAAGATGGGTAAATGCGTCGGCATTACCAGATCAAATTACAGTTGCCCCTTCTGGCGATACTGATATTTGTGAGGGAGAAACAGGTTTAGTTTATTCTATTCCAACGGCCAATAATGCAACTATGTATGAGTGGGAATTACCTACCGGTTTTGTTGTTGTGGGGGATGATGATGGTTCAACAATTGTTGTTGATACAGATCCGAATGTTATTTCTACAACGGGCACAGTAAGAGTTCGTCCTATTAATGCTTGTAGTGCAGATGAACCTTGGTCTCCAGCATTAACAATCAATATTACGCCATTGCCAAATGCTAATGCAGGATCAGATGAGCGTATTTGTGGATCAACTTATACATTAAATGGAGGTACTTTAAATTCTGATGAAACAGGAAGATGGACTATCATTCAGGGGTCAGGACAATTTGTAAATCCAGCTACAGATCAAACGTCATCAAGTTGTAATGTTTATAATTTATCTCAGGGTGAGAATATATTTGTTTGGACAGTAACTAATGCCACAACTGGATGTTATTCGTCAGATCAAGTTAGCATCTTTAATGATCAGGTAACTGTTAGTGCCGGTGCTGATGAGTATTCTGTGTGTGATGGACAAGTCCAATTATTTGCTACTGCTATTGAAAGTGTTAATAATGCAGATGTAGCTACATGGTCAGTCGTTCCTAATACAGGTAATTTTGCAGATGCGACAGATCCTAATACAACTATTTCAGATTTAGCCAGAGGTACAAGTACTTTGACATGGACAATTCAAAAAGGAGCTTGTTTTAGTTCAGCTTCATTTGAAGTAGTGAATAACAAACCTTCTGAGGCAATTATATATAATGCAGCAAATGTTGAGATTGTAGAAATGGATCTTCCATGTGGTGATAATTCAACTACATTAATTGGAAATACACCAGAGTCAGATGAAATAGGATTCTGGATGGTAGAATCCGGTTCTGTAAATATTGATGACATGAATAGTCCAACTATAAATGTTACCAATATTGCAGAAGGTGATAATGTGTTAAGTTGGAATATTCTAAAAGGATCATGTTCTACACGTACTCTTGTTGAAATAAGAAATAACTACTTTAATATTGATGCTGGAGCTGATAGGATTACTTGTAATGGTTCAATAGTTCTTAGCGGAACAGAGTTAAGCTCAGGAGCAAGTGGAATCTGGACTGTAACAACAGGGTCCGGTAGCTTCGAAAGTGCAGAATCAGCAAGTACTTTGGTATATGATTTATCACAAGCTGATGATGGATTAAATATATTTAGGTGGACAGTTAGCAGAAATGGATGTGATGCATATGATGAAGTAGTAATCACTAATGATCAACCAAGCGAAGCTGAAATGCAAGGAGATGTGACTTCTGCAAAAGTTTGCGATTACGAATATGATTTACATGCTGTTCAACCTGTTTATGGAACAGGATTATGGACTGTTGTTTCAGGAAGTGGTAAATTTGATGATCCAACGTTATTTAATAGCAAGGTTTCAGATATTGGAATTGGCGATAATACTTATAGATGGACAGTATATAACAATACTTGTTCTTCTTCTATTGATTTTACTTTAACAAATCAACATATAGAGGCTTATGCAGGTGCAGATACTGCAGTGTGTGGTAGGATTGCCAAGTTGAACGCAACACCTGTTCCTGATGGATCTGTTGGTTATTGGAGTGGTGTTAGTGGAGAATCTGGTGTTGTATTTAATCCATCAAACGGGCAGTCTGATGCTTATGCAACATCCTTAAATTATGGAGAAAATAGATTAGTGTGGACTGTAGAGAAAGATGGTTGTTCTACTACAGACACAGTGGTGATTTCAAATAATCAACCTTATGAAGTTGAAGCATCAACTTTTACTCAAACAGATGGAAGTACAGGAGAATTACAAGCAACACCTCCAACTGTAGGTATTGGGGTTTGGACATTATTGGAAGGTTCAGGAACAATTTCTAATCCCAATAGGGCAACAACAGAAGTTACTGATCTGTTTCCGAATTATAATTATTTTAGATGGACAGTAACCAACGTCAATTGTGTTGAATATATAGATGTTGTATTACAAAGTGGTGAATTAGCCGATGCAGATGCAGGTTTGGATCAGAAAAGTTTATGTGTGGATTATACTACATTAGATGCAAATGAACCACAAGGTACTTATGGAGAGTGGACAATAGAGGAAGGAAGTGCTGATTTTGAATCTACAAATAGTGCGAACACAAAGATTACAAATATTAGATCTGGTAGGAATGTGTTTCGATGGACTTTACGTTTTGCTGGAGGAAGTGAGAATTTCACTACAGATACGGTTGTAATTATTAATAATACACCATCAGTTGCAGATGCAGGAATGGATATATATGAATGTGGAGAACAAGCTACATTAAATGCAAGAGAGCCTGCAATTGGTTCAGCTACCTGGTCAATACTTTCAGGAGGAGGTACTTTTATTGACGATACAGATCCAAAAACTGATATTATTGATTTAGCAAAAGGAGAAAATATTTTAAAGTATCAAATTAAAAATGATATCTGTTTCTCTTATGATACAGTTAGTGTATTTAATTTTGAATCATCTGAAGCATACGCTGGCGAAGATCAGGTTGTATGTCAGGATTCCGCAAAACTTAATCCGGAATTACCTAAGTACGGAGAAGGGAGTTGGAGAGTAATTGAAGGTTCAGGTAAGGGTAGAGATAATAATGGAAATGAAACAGACGAGATAAGTGGTTATGTATATGAATTAGCACCAGGAACTAATAAATTAGTTTGGGAGGTTAAGGTAGATGGAGCTGCTTCTGATTGTGTTAAACGTGATACTGTAACTATAATTAACAATGAACCATCAACATCTTTTGCAGGTCATGACAGGCCTGTTTGTACAGATTCAGTTACATTGTCTGGTAGTGTTCCTGTATATGGAGAAGGAACATGGACATTGATTTCTGGTTCTGGAGAGATTGAAGATTCATCAAAAACAAATACTTTGGTAACCAATTTAGCTGTTGGAAAGAATAGGTTTAGATGGACTATTGACAATGAAGGATGTACTTCAGAATCGGATGTAGAAATATCAAATAACCTGATTGAGGCATTTGGTGGATATGATCAGGTTAATTGTACCGATACGGCAGAATTGGAAGGTAATAACCCATTACCAGGCGTAGGAACGTGGGGTATTGTAGGTGGTTCCGGATCGGCTAATTTTGAGGATAATGAAAGTCCTTATACTACTGTTAGAAATCTTGATAAGGGTGATAATATTTTAACCTGGACAATTGACTATCAAGGTTGTCGTTCTGTGAGTGAGGTTACTGTAACTAATAATGAGCCATCTTCTGCTATTGCTGGGGATAATAAAGCTACTTGTGAGGATTATTTTGTACTTGGAGCAGCAGAACCGGAAATAGGTACTGGACATTGGACAATAAAATCTGGTGGGGGTGACTTTGTAGATGATACTGATAATTCAACAAGAGTTGATAATCTAAAATTCGGATCTAACGTATTTAGATGGACAGTTGTAAATGAAGGATGTACCTTATATGATGACGTTGAAATTGCTTTTAATAGGATAGATGCAGAAGTTGGAGGAACACAGGAAATATGTGCAGATCATACGTTCCTTGAGGCTAATAATGCATCTCCTGGAGTAGGAACGTGGACTGTTGTAGGAGGAGCAAGTCAGGCTAGATTTGTAGATACACATGATGCAACAACAGAAGTTTTAGACCTTGCAAAGGGAGATAATATATTAAGATGGACCATCAATAACGAGGGATGTTCAAATTCAGCAGATGTGACTGTAATTAATCATACTCCAAGTACTGCCTATGCTGGTAATACTCAGGAAATATGTGAAAGTTCTACAGTGCTTGATGCAACTGCAGTAAGTATCGGTACAGGATCATGGGAAGTATTAATTGGCGGAGGTACACTTGCTTCAGATCAGGTTAATAATCCTAAAGCAAATATTTCAGACTTATCTAAAGGTGAGAATGTTCTTAGATGGACTGTTACTAGTGATAATGGTTTATGTACATCAACTGATGATGTTACAATAACAAATAATGAACCTTCAGAACCTTATGCAGGTGCAGATGCTGAGTATTGTTCTCCAACAATTGTGTTAAAAGCAGCAGTTCCTGATTTCGGTACCGGTAATTGGTCGATTATTGAGGGTGGAGGTAATTTTGATGATCCAACTTTATCTGATGCAACAATAAGTAATCTGAATGAAGGATTAAATATTTTAAGATGGACCATTACACAAGGGCAATGTACTAAATTCAGTGATATTGAAGTTTTAAATAATACCCCAACAACAGCAAGTGCTGGTCCAGATATTGAAGATTGTAAAGATTATGCAGATCTTGATGCAAATGTACCAACGCAGGGTGAAGGTTATTGGACTTTAATTAGCGGTAATGCAAGTTTTGTAGATGACTCTGACGCTAAAACAAGAGTAGAGGGATTAACGTTTGGAGAGAATATTTTAATGTGGAATATTCAGAAGGGTGGTTGTATCAATTCTGATCAAATTACAATATTTAATCAGTTACCAGATCAGGCCGAAGCAGGTACTGACAGAAATTCATGTGAGGATTATTTGACTTTAAATGCAGATGATCCAAATTCAGGAATTGGAACCTGGACAGTATTATCAGGAAGTGGAGAGTTTGATGATCCCAATAGTCCAACATCTATTGTTAGAGAATTAGGATTAGGTGAAAACAGATTTTTATGGACTGTTGCTTATGGTTCATGTTCTACTGAAGATGTTGTTGAAATAGTAAGTAATAAAGCTGATCCATATGCCGGCGAAGATGCAATCGTTTATGATCCGGAATTTGAACTTAAAGCATCAAATCCTGGTGATTTAGGTGCAACGTGGTCTATTGTAGCAGGTACTGGAGATTTTGATGATAATACGTATTTTAATACTATAGTAAGAAATCTATCAGAAGGAGTAAATACTTTTAGATGGTTGATGAATGTAAGTGGTTGTATTACTTATGATGATGTAAGTGTTGAATACAGAGTTGTTCCTGATGCAGCTTTCGTAGTTGATACAACTCAAGGATGTTATCCTTTAACTATAGAATTTACTAATTATTCAGATGGTGGATCTACCTTCTTATGGGAATTTGGAGATGGTTATAGTTCTACAGACAGAAACCCTATACATACATTTGAAGATCCTGGAGTTTATAATGTTACATTAACGGCTCCGGGTCCTGATGGAGTTAATGGAATCTATTCTAAGGATATTACTGTTTATGATCATCCGGTAGCTGACTTTAGCTATGGACCAGATATTATTTATGTTCCTGGTGATCATCTGAGATGTTATAGTTTATCTAAAGATGCCGAGAAGTATCTATGGGATTTTGGAGATGGAGGTACTTCAACAGATGTCAATCCTTCGTACGATTATTCAACAGAAGGAGTATTTGATATTACACTTACAGTCGAGAGTCAATACGGATGTATTGATGAAATAGTAAAATCAGATGCAGTTACTGCGATTTTACAAGGTTTTATTAAGTTTCCTACTGCTTTCATGCCTCGACCAGATGGTGGTACTGTGAATACTCTTGGTGGAGGTGAGACAAATACTATATTCAGACCTATTTATAGAGATGTAGATCAGTATACGCTTCAAATATTTAACAGATGGGGACAGCTTATATATGAAAGTACAGATATTGATGAAGGATGGAATGGATTTTATAATAGTGAACTTTCTCCTCAGGGAGTTTATGTTTGGAAGGCTACAGGTACTTTTGTCAGTGGAAAAGTATTTACAGAAGCTGGTAGTGTTTTATTAGTAAGATAAATTAATCACATAGATATTAAACACCGTGTAAAGTTTTTATTACTTTGCATGGGGTTTTGTAAAGATTGTCCGAATAATGAGAAAATTTAATTATAAATACTTACTATATGTTTTTGTGCTTTTACTTAGTTCAGTATTAGGAAGAGCTCAGGATATTTCGTTTTCTCAAAATTACGCATCGCCTTTATATTTAAGTCCTTCCTTTACAGGTTTAACTGAAGGTAGCAGATTAGCTTTAAATTATAGAGATCAATGGCCAAGTATTCCTAATACTTATAGAACAATGTCTTTTTCCTTTGATCACTACTTTTCTGATTATAATAGTGGATTAGGATTCTTATATTTTAGGGATGATCAACAAAAAGGAGCATTAATTAATCAAAATGTTGGGTTATCTTATGCATATGAGGTATATGTTTCAAGAGATGTGATGATACGTCCGGGAATACAATTTAAGTATGCACAATCGTTTATTGACCCGTCAAAAGGGACCTTGGGAACTAATTATGATACAAATGGAAATTTGGTTTCAGGAGAAGGTATTGTTGTTGCTCAGGATAAAATAAACAAATTTGATGCAGCTGCCTCTGTGATGATATACAGTAACTTTTACTGGGGAGGTGTTACAGTTGATCATCTTGTAAAAAATAATAATAGCTTTACAGATATAGAACCAATAAGTGGTATGAAAATTACTGTTTATGGTGGTTATAAGTGGGTTTATAAAGAAGGACGAAGACACAATCCTGATCAAAGCGTCACATTTGCATTTAATTACAGGAATCAAGATTATTTTAATCAACTTGATTTTGGGGCATACTGGCAGTATAATCCGATAGAATTGGGATTGTGGTATAGGGGCTTACCTACAAAGAATAAGTCTCAACTTTCAAATAATGATGCAATTATTGCCATTTTTGGTATTCATATAGGTCGTACCCGCATAGGTTATTCTTATGATTTAACACTATCTGATTTAGCAGGAAATACGGGTGGGGCACATGAATTATCAATTATGTATACAATACCTTCGTACCATAAGCCTAAAATTAACAGAAGTGCAATGCCTTGCTCACAACCAGGCTATTGGAGTGCAGGCCCTTCAAGAAGTAAGGTGAGAAATAGAACAAGAAAAATATTCTAATTGTTATTTTTAGTATATAATTGATCTTGTATTCACAAAAAACCTAAAAATTATTTTTAAATATTTGTTATTAATATATATTTGTTGTCCAATTAGGGAGAGTGCTTATTTACTATAGCAAAAGTACTTTCTTTTAATAATAGATTTATTTAGTGTCCCATTAAGTGTTAATAATATATATATGAATCATTACGATATTAATTGGGTGATTTAGATATATGTGGAGAAATGTAAAATTTAAACAAATGAAAAGATTTTTACTGGTAATTAATTTAGTTTTTATAGCAGGATTGAGTTCGCTTTTATTAGTTGGGTGCAATGAAAAAGCTGGAACAGGGAAAAATGTTGATACAGACAAAAGCAATAGTACCCTAAGTGAAGGTGATGTGTTTCCTGTTGCATATATAGATACAGATTCTTTATTACGCCAGTATCAATTTGCAATATTTCTTCAAGAAGAATTATTAAAGAAAGAAGAGAAGTCTCGTACTGACTTTAATGAGCAAGCAAAGAAATTACAGACTCAAATGACAGAGTTTCAAAGAAAACTTCAAAATAATGGTTTTTTGTCAAGAGAAAGAGCTGAGCAAGAGCAAAAGAATTTAATGGCAAAAGATCAGGAGTTACAAGGGTTAAATGCAAAGTTATCCAACGAACTTATGGTTGAGCAAGAAAAATTAAACCGTCAGTTAAGAGATACATTAACCAGTTATCTTGAAGAGTATAATAAAGATGGTAAGTTTAAGCTTATTTTAAGTAATACATTAGGCGATAATGTTTTATATAGCGCCAAAGGAATCAATATTACACAAGAGATTGCAGATGCTTTAAATTCTAGATATGAAGCTTCTAAAGCTAAATAATTAGAATAGTATAAAAGTAAATTAAGATATTTAGGCAGAATTCTATTGAATTCTGCCTTTTTTATGAATTATTGTTATGAGTACTTTATATTCTAAATACCTTGAAAAGCACAGTCCTTTTACAGATTTTAAGTCTTCTTTAATAAATAAGTCAGACATCATTGTTGTTATTCCTGTTTATCTCGAGAAAGAGATAACAAAAACACTGGATTCACTGAGAAAGTGTATTGTTAGGGATAAAAATATTGCGGTTCTATTAGTTGTAAATGCTAGTGTTATTGCAGATAATGATATTTTAACAGAACAGAGTATTACTTTAAAGGAAATAGATGCCTATGCACAAAACAACAATAGTGACTCTTTAAATTTTTATCCGGTTAAGGCATTCTCATTACCCAAAAAACATTTTGGTGCAGGATTAGCCAGGAAGATTGGAATGGATTTGGCTATACACCATTTCTCGGATACTGATAATCTAAATGGAATTATTGTTTCTTTAGATGCTGATACTATTGTACAAGAGAATTATTTTATGGAAATCATTAAGTGGTTTAATCGTTTTCCAAAGAATACAGCCTGCTCTATTTATTTTGAGCATCCAATTAAAGGGATAGATTATAATGAAGAAATTTATTCAGCAATTACTCAATATGAATTGTATTTACGGTATTATGTATCTGCCTTAAAATATATTGGATTTCCGTATGCTTATCATACAGTTGGTTCTTGTTTTGCTGTTCGTGCTAATGCTTATGTTAAGGTAGGTGGTATGAATAGAAGACAGGGAGGTGAGGAATTTTATTTTATACAAAAATTAATTCAATTAGGAGGTTATGGAGAATTAAATTCTACAACAATTCATCCATCACCAAGAATATCCAACAGGGTTCCATTTGGAACAGGACCAACCGTTAAAAATATTGTGGATAATAATAATGAATATCTGACTTATAATCCAATCGCATTTTATGATTTAAAAGTATTATTTGATTCCATAGATAGATATTATTCTGTTAGTGAAAATGAATATCAGGAACTTATATTGGAACTTCCGGGAAGAGTAAGGAGTTTTTTACTTAATTCTGGGTTTTGGGAAGAAATAGATAATCTTTCAAAAAATTGTTCAGGTGTAGATGTGTTTAAAAAGCGATTTTATCATGTTTTTAATGCATTTAAGCTAGTTAAATACATTAACTATACTCACGAACACTTTATTGATAAAATACCTGTATTTGATGCTGCAATTGAATTATTGGAAACAATGAGTTATCCAACTGATGATTTTTTTGATGATCTGGATCTTTTAATAAAGTATCGGGAAATTCAAAAAAATGTTTAATCCTGGATTGTATTAGAAGTTCGTTACAGATTTTTCTAATACCAATTTAAGTATAAAGTGAATGTATTAAAGAAGTGAAATTCCAGATGTGAAAATTTTTCATAATGCAGTTTGTGTTGTAACTGATGAATTTAAAAGTTTCCAACACATAGAATTTAATATTTTTAAAGAGTAGAACTAACCTATATATATTTTCGAAAACTTACATAGAAATCAAGTACTGCAGTAATTATAATTCCGATTATCCAATATGATCTGTCAAAAAGAATAGCAACAATAGAAGCTCCTAAAAATAATGCACTAACAGTTAATATTGCATTCAATCTTTTGTTAATCTCCTTACCCTTTAGGAAATTAAATAAACGTACTCCTAAAAACGGAATATAGCCAGCAATTAAAAAAGTTGGAGCTAATGTTGAGTCATTAAGTTTAAGAAAGATACCAAGGATAAGACATAACATTCCAAGGTAGTAAGCGTAGCTTAGTAGTTTATATATATTCATTATTCGTTATCTTCTTCAACAATTACAAAAATATCCTCATTTTTCTTTTTCATCAAATATTGCTCGCGAGCAAATTTTTCAAGACTTTCGGGACTTTCATCTATCTCTTTTAGTTTTCTCTGATTCTGCTCTATTTCAACTTCATAATGATTTTTTTGACGTTCTAATTGATTTATTCTTGATGAAAGTTTACTTCTATCCCAAAGATTATTTTGGTCAAAAAAACCAACCCAAACCCCAAATACAATTAATGTAAGAATGTATTTGTTTTTTAAAAAAGTAGGAATCTTAAAATCTGAAATTTTCATTGTGTATTTTCTGTAAACTTAATTGAAATATCAAAATCAAAGCAAATGTATAAAAAATCAAAGCATCATCAATTGAAACTTAGTTAGAGATATTCACAAGTTTTTTACTGTTAATCTCATTTTTAGAATTAATACTGGTAAATCCTCTTGATTTTAATTTTCTTTCAAATGGCATGCTAAACCAACCGTTGTTTTCAAACATTAACCTGTCATTTAATTCAGGAAAATCCATTTTGGTTAAGTCCTTGATTTTGTATATAACAGAATGGTTTTTATCATAAGCTAAAGCAACATTTTTAATTTGCTTAAATGGAATAATTTGTCCTTTTATAAATTCACCATTCTTATTGGTATAAATTTTCACAATAGGAGCAAGGTCGTTGGGAGAAGATAAATTAAACCGTGAATAAGACGCAAAATTACCCAGGCTATATGCAATAAAACGGCCTTTGTAAACTTCAATAGCCCTACAAACGTGTGGTCCGTGTCCAAAAATAATATCTGCACCTGCGTCGATCATAGTATGGGCAAATTCGTAAACATTACTTCTGTTTTCTCCATAAAATATCTCTCTTTCTCGAGTTATATGTTGGTGTTTTGCACCTTCTGCTCCTCCATGAAAAGAGACAACAACTATATCGCAGTCTTTCTCTAGATCAGATACTATTTTAATAGCATTGGGTATATCATTAATATCAACAGTTCCTGTATTTGGCGAAAATCCGACGAATCCTATTTTTAAACCTTTAACAGTTAAGGTATCAAATGGTTTTTCTAATAAACCAGCCCAATTAATTTGTAGTTGATTAAGGTGATATTTTGTAGTTTCTAATCCTGCTGTTCCAAAATCACGTATATGATTATTGGCAAGGTTTAAAAGATCAAAACCTGCATCTTTTAAAACCGGGGCATAACTTTCGGGCATTTTAAATGCATAACATTTAGTAGTATCCTTACAGCGTTTTACAACAGGTCCTTCGTCAAGAAAACAGCCTTCAAGGTTTCCAAATGTTACATCTGCATTTCTTAAAAAAGGAATTGCTTCTGATATATAAGGTCTGGGATCATTGTTTGGGGGTAAATACTCCTTTTTAGGAAAATGAGTCCCCAACATTATATCTCCAACTCCAATAAATGTAATAGTATCGGCTTTGTTTAATTGAGCTTTAACAAGTGTGTTTATTAATATAATAGCGGTAAAAAAAATAATCTTCTTCATGAAACAAATATAAGAACCACAATTATTTATTTCTGTATTAAGATGTAAATATTTTTATTGTTGAGGGTGTTATATGAATGGATATGTTGATTGAAGAAATTAATTTTCATCCTTTATGAATATGGACATTTAAAACAATTATCTTATTATTGTATACTTGTAATTATAAGATAATGCCATATAAAGAACCTAAAATAGAAAAGTTATACTATACAATTGGAGAAGTTGCAGAAATGTTTAATGTAAATACTTCTTTAATTCGATTTTGGGAAAAAGAGTTTGAAATCATTAAACCGCATAAGAATAAAAAGGGAAATCGGCTCTTTACTCCTACAGATGTAGAGAATTTTCATCTTATTTTTCATTTGGTAAAAGAGAAAGGGATGACCTTAAAAGGAGCCCAAAAAAAACTTCAGGAAAATCATGATGATACTGTGAATAATTTCGAAGTAGTTTCAAAACTTAAGAATATAAAAGAGATGCTTTTGGAAATGAAAGAAAGTTTAGAGTCTGAAAATGATACCGAAGATTAATAATTTTCCGATACCATGAATAAATTAAAACAAACAAATAATTTTTGAATGCAGATAAAACAAATAACTCAAATACTTGAGGATTTTGCACCTCCTGCTTTACAGGAAAGTTATGATAATGCAGGATTAATAATAGGAAATAAAAGCCAGGAGGTTTCTGGTATATTAATTACCTTAGATGTAAATGAGGAAGTTATAGATGAGGCAATTCAACTTGGTTATAATCTTATAGTATCACATCATCCCATTTTAATGGCAGGAATCAAACGCTTTAATGGTAATAACTATGTTGAAAAATGTGTCATTAAGTGTATTCAAAATAATATAGCAGTTTACTCAAGTCATACAAATGCAGATAGTGTTTTGTCTGGAGTGAATGGAAAGATATGTGAAAAGCTAGGGCTGGTTAATTGTAAAATTCTTGATCCTAAAAAAGACTCATTGCTTAAGCTAGTGACATTTGTACCTGTTCAACAAGCAGAAGAGGTACGTTCTGAAATTTTTAAAGCAGGGGCAGGTCATATAGGTAAATATGATTCGTGTAGTTTTAATATTAAAGGTTCGGGTACTTTTAAAGGAAATGAAGGTGCAAATCCGTATGTTGGAGCAGTAGGAGAACTTCATGTTGAAGAAGAAGTAAGGATTGAGACAGTTTTTCCTGCCTTTTTAAAAAATAAAATTATTCAATCCCTATTGAATGCACATCCTTATGAGGAAGTGGCATATGATATTTATCCTTTAAGTAACCAATGGAATGAGGCTGGATCAGGAATGTTTGGTGATCTTGATGAACCTGTAGACGAAATTACTTTTTTAAGAAAAGTTAAGGAAGTATTTGGATGTGGAGCTGTTAGGTATACAAAGTTACTTAATAAAAAGGTAAAAAAGGTAGCTGTATGCGGAGGCGCGGGTAGCTTTTTACTAGGAAAGGCGAAGGTTGTGGGAGCTGATGTATTTATTAGTGGAGACTTTAAATATCATCAATTTTTTGACTCAGAAAACGAAATTTTAATCGCAGATATTGGACATTTTGAGAGTGAACAGTTTACTAAAGAAGTTTTTTTTGAGATACTTACAAAAAAAATACCTAATTTTGCGGTTCGTTTATCGAATGTAAATACAAATCCTATTAAATATTTGTAGCAGAATGGCAACAACAAATCAAAACACTGAGATGTCTGTAGAAGAGAAATTAAAGGCATTATATGACTTACAGAAAGTGGCTACTGAGGTAGATAAAATTAGAACTCTTAGAGGAGAGTTACCACTAGAGGTGCAGGATTTGGAAGACGAAATTGAAGGTCTTGAAACTCGTATTTCCAATTACGACGGTGAAGTTAAAGCATTAAACGACTCTATTGCAGCTAAGAAAAATGAAATTAAAGAGTCTGGTGTTTTAATTAAAAAATATGAAGCTCAGCAAATGAATGTTCGCAACAATCGCGAATTTGATTCATTATCAAAAGAAATAGAATTTCAAAAGCTTGAAATTGAGTTGAGCGAAAAAAGAATCAAAGAATTTACAGCTGAATTAAATAACAAGAAAGATGTTATTGAATCTTCTAAACAATTATTAGAGGACAGAAAATCAGATCTTGTTGCTAAAAAGAAAGAACTTACTGAGATTGTAAATGAAACTCAGGTTGATGAGGAAAAAATGATTGATAAAATTGCTCAGATTGAAAGTACTATTGATGAGCGTTTATTAACTGCATTTAAAAGAATCAGATCAAATGCTGTAAATGGATTGGCTGTAGTAACAGTTGAACGTGATGCTTGTGGTGGTTGTTTTAATAAAATCCCACCTCAAAGACAGTTAGATATTAAATCACGTAAAAAAGTTATTGTTTGCGAGTATTGCGGTCGTATTCTTGTTGATGATGAGATGGATCAGCCAGCTGAATAGTTTGAGTATTTTATAACAATATTATATCAAAGGCTGCTTCACTTGAAGTGGCCTTTTCTTTTATGAAGAAGTTTGCTTTATATATATGCTTTATTCTTTATTTTCTCTACCACTCAGCTTCATTAAAAGCTCAAATTAACAGTAGTGCAGTAAATGAAATTAAGAGTAATATCTTTAAACTGAATTTTACTAAAGCAGATTCTTCTCTTCAAGAAGTTAAACAACTTTCATTAAGAGCTTATTTAAATTTGTATAAGCTTTTTGTATCAAACATTGTAGTAGGGAATATTGATTTTGAAAAGTATTGTACTATTTATGATGATCAGATTGATTACATTAAAAATGAAAGTAAGGATAAACCTTTCCAACTTCAATTTCTATCTGAACTTTATCTACAAAGGGGTATTTTAGAGTATCAGAATGAAAACACATTTTCGGCAATATCCTATTTTTCAAAAGCATATTCATGCTGGAAGGATAGTGAAGAAATAATACCGGATTCTCAATATAATGTAAAGTTGAGTGGAATATTTAATTTGTTGATTGGTAACTTACCAAATCCATATTCTCAAATGGTTAGTTGGTTTGGCTATTCCGGTGACACAGAAAAAGGATTTTATAATTTAAGAAATAACCTGGTTCGTCAAGATATTAAATCAGGAGATTATTACGAAGCATTATTGTATTTAGGTTTTTCATATCTAAAATTTGGGAAAGATGATAGTTGTATTCTACAGTTTGTTCATGAGCATGCATCTGATAAATTACCCGACTTTATTCAAGCCTTAATGCTAAGATGTGCAAATAAGATACATCAACCTGAGATATGTATTGATATCATAAATTCGCAATCTCATTATCCAATTTTGTCATATCTACAAGGAAAATATTTTGTTCAAACCGGATCAGAATCTGCATTAACCTGCTTTAACCATTTTTTTAAAGACACAAGGTCAATGCATTTTAAAGCAGATGCTTTTAGATATTTATCATGGTACTATTTGTTGAAAGATGATAAGAGTAAATTTTGGGAGTATCAGGATTCCATTAAAGGATTACCAAATTATCCAACAAGTGAGGATAAACAAGCCAAGTACGAATGCGACTTAAAATTAGAACCGGATACAGTTTTGCTTAAAGCCAGAATGTATTTTGATATAGGAAGGTATAAAGAATCTAAATCGATTTTGTTAAGCAAAGCAAGGTATAATACAAAGCAAGATCAACAGGAGTATTATTATCGGTTAGGAAGATGCTATCAATATTTAGGTTATATTGAATTAGCCTTAATTCAATTTAAGCAGGCTATTACATTACAAATTGAAAGTAAAAGATATTTTGGAGCTTATTCTGCCTTGTTTGCTGCTAAAATATGTTTTGAAAATAAAGACTTAAATAAATGCCGATTTTTTCTAAATAAAGCAGAGGAGTTGAATCATGGAGAATATAAGTATTCAATATCGCAAGAAATAAAACTATTAAAAAAACAACTTTTAAATCTTGATTAGTGAATTAAAAATCTTCTATGATTTTTCTGTATTTGAACTTCTATTTAATAATTATTTGTAAACTAAAGTTTTATATATTATTTTAGAAAAGTTTTAGTTGCTCTTTGTATTGTAAAATCTTTGACCTACTAATCAAAACCAAAAACTCTAAACTAGTTTACTTACTCACACTATACCTCAGTATTTCTAGTTTTTAATCATTAAAAAAATCTAAACATGAAAAATCTATTTTTCATTGTATGTGCATTTTTGTGCACATATACCAATGCACAATTAAGTATTGATAATGTAAATACAAATTATATTATTGATTTTGAAACTACTCTTGATGGTATAAATAGTGGACAGTATAATGCGTCCGGTTTTTCTTCTTCTCCCAGTAGTGGACAATTGGACTCTGATGGGATAATTATACTTGGGTGTTCAGAGGGGGATATGACCTTTTGTGAAGAAAATACTGAAAATGATTTAACCAGAGGGACATCAAAGGGCGGAATTGGAATAGGGGGTATATATGCTTTTGAGGTTGAAGATGATAATTACGCTTTGGGATTTCAACCTACAGGAGATGATTTTACAAGTGGAGATATTATTTTAAAATTGTCAAATAATACAGGAAATGCAATATCAAATTTGTCGTTACAGTATGATATTTGGTGTTTTAATGATCAGGATAGGGGAAATAGCATGTATTTTTTATATTCAACCGATAATATAAGTTATACTTCTGTTTCTGATTTGGATTTTGTTTCAGATGATGTAGGAAATGATCCGGCATCATGGGTAAAACAAACAAAATCTGCGACATTGGATATTCAAATGGCAGATAATGGGAATGCCTACTTGAAATGGACAAGTGATGATGTTAATGGATCCGGATCAAGAGATGAAATAGCCATTGATAATATTATAATTAAGGCACAGGCTGGCAGTAATACATCTGTTGAAGAAAATAATCTCGAAGATGTTTTTATGTCACCTAATCCATGTACTGATCAATTTACAGTTCAAACAAAAGATAGAATAAAGAAGGTTGATGTCTATGATATTTCTGGAAATCTTATTTTAAGTAAAGGGTATTCAGGGGAGAATAAGATAGTTATATCAACGAGTAATTTAAAGAATGGTATATATATCGTAAAGGTAATGCAGTCAAATGGATTGACTCTTTACAGAAGAGTTTATAAAAACATGTAAATAAAACACCGCTATGATAATTTTACTCATAGCGGTTTAATTTCAACCTTTTTTCCAACCTTTATTATTAATAAATAAAGAATAATAAATCCTAAGATAAATAGTAGCCAGGTGGGTATTCCAAATGCCCCCGGTATTGTGCCTATTAATAAAGAAACAGCACCTACAATTAATGCATATGGCATTTGAGTTTTTACATGATTTAAATGGTTGCAAGAACTAGCTAAAGAACTTAGAATAGTTGTATCAGAAATTGGTGAACAATGATCTCCCAAAACAGACCCGGCAAGTACAGTTGAAACAACGTTGTAAAATATTGGTAAGGTGTCTTCAGTGCTAAATCCATACTCTATACATATTTTCCAGCAGGCAGGTAATATCAAAGGATAAATTATTGCCATAGTACCCCATGATGAACCTGTGCTAAAAGCAATAAGTCCAGAGAATATAAATGCTAAGGCTGGAATTAAATATGGCGATACTTTTACAACTCTAAGTATATCTGTAATGAAAGTTGCAGTATGCATATGTTCTGTAATTAGTGCAATACTCCATGCAAGAACTAATATAAGAATCGCATTAAGCATTGTTTTAAAACCGTTAACAAGTCCTTCCATTGTTTCTTTGAGTGTTAAAACTCTTTGTATTACGGAAAGAGTAATAGATGCAAGTACTCCTATTAAAGAGGACCAGATCAGGGCTTTAAAAGAGTCTGCATTACCAATGATCTTAGATAGTTTTGAAGTGAAGCTTATATCTGTATTGTTCCATGTTGAAGAATCCCATCCTGTATATGCTAAGCCAATGATGGTACCTAATACAACTATCAACACAGGAATAAAAGCATTATACCATCTTGCTTTAATATTTTTAGACGTTTCAAGTTCACTTAATGGTTGTTTGTGATCTGGATTAGTTTTTAGAGCTGTTATTCCATATTTTCTTGCTTTTACTTCCATTTTGTACATTGGTCCAAAGTCTCTGTTTTTAATAATAAGAATTAAAACAAAACCTAAAGTAAAAATAGGGTAAAAGGAATAAGATAATGATGATATAAATATTTGATATGCAGATTGATTTATGCCAAGATGATTAATTCCCTCATTAATGTAGCTTAACTCGGCTCCAATCCATGTAGTAATAAATGCAATAGAAGCAATTGGGGCTGATGTTGAATCAACAAGATAAGCCAGTTTCTCTCTGGAAATTTTAAGTTTATCGGTTACTGGTTTCATTGTATTTCCTACAACAAGAGTATTAGCATAATCGTCGAAAAATATAATAAGGCCCATTAGCCAGGTTATAAATTGTCCTGACCTTGGACTTTTTGCATATTTAGCTAAATAATTAACAATGCCTTTCATTCCTCCATTTAATGTAATTAAAGCCACCATGCCTCCAATTAGCATAGAAAAAATAATAATGGATAAGTGATCAGAATTATTTAGAGAAGTCAGAGCGTATGTATCAACTACAGACAACAGGCCTTTAAAAACGCTTACAAAAAAAGAAAAGCCTTTGTATTTGAAGATAATTGTTGTTCCAACTAGTAGACCAATAAATAATGAAGAAAAAACCTCCTTTGAAATTAGGGCCATAATAATGGCTATGAGTGGCGGGAGTATTGAAAACCATAGCGGTATGGGGTTGGGCTTATTTTTATATATTTCATTGTCATTGTATAGAATTATAATCTGATCTCCTTGAGAAAATGAAGTCTCTATATAAAATTGATTATTATTTTCTTGAATTTGAACTAATTCGTTGTTTTTAAAGATATTGAACTCGTTTTTATTATAGTTTTCAATATTCTCAATTATAAAGTCCATTTTATAATTAATGGATTCCACTAAGATTTCAGGAAACTCTAGGGTAATTTTATCGTTGTTTGCGTATGAAGGTTTAAAGCATAATAGTATGAAAAAAATAAATAGTATTTTTTTAAGAGACATATTATTGTTTTGTTAATTGGTTTGGACGCAAATATAATTTAAAGTTTAGTCAATCATTACATTATGGGGTGTAATACAAAATATTATGGTAGAATAATTTTTTTTGGCGATAATTAATTATTAATTTGTTTTTAGAAAAGCAATTTTATGAAGCAATTTGATTTCAATATATTTGATACGGATATACCTGTAATTCAACCAGCGAAGGGGAAAATTCTTATTGCAGAACCTTTTCTAAAAGGACCATACTTTGGTAGATCAATTGTTTTATTAACAGAGTTTGGAGAACAGGGGGCAGTAGGGTTTGTGTTAAATAAGGCAAGTAATGTATATCCTGATGAAGTGATTGATGATATTTTATCATTTAAAGGTGAATTATATATTGGAGGTCCTGTAGCTTCAGATACTCTACATTTTATTCATACTCTTGGCGAAAAATTACCGGGATCAGTTAAAGTTACAGATAATATTTATTGGGGCGGAGACTTTGAAACCTTAAAGGACCTAATAAATAATGATATTGCTACATACAAACAAGTTAAATTTTTTGCTGGTTATTCAGGTTGGTCACCCGGTCAACTTGAGGGAGAAATCAATGAAAGATCCTGGATTGTGACAGAAGTTGATGAGGCGGTAATTATGGATGATAATATAGATAATATATGGGAACAGACACTTATAAAATTAGGTGGAGTTTTTAAAACCTGGTCCAAGTTTCCTAATGATCCAAATCAAAATTAAATACAGTTATTACTTACTTTCTTAAATAATCATTTTTTAGAATTAAACATTTTTTACTCTCTATATGTTAATATCAGTCGAGGAGAAAAGAGGTTGATAAATTCGTGTAGAAAATGTAATTTGTGGGTTTTAAATTTTTAATCTAATTGCTTGGTTTTCTTCACATATATGTAGTAGACTAAATTTGTCAAATGGTTTGATTTGTGTTATAAAACATATTTTATAGTAGCAAGTTACAATTAATTTGCTTTTTTTGTCGTGCTTTTTCTGGTAAAAAAACAAACACATGAAGGATAATAGAATTCCGTTTAAAAGGTTTCATGAAAGAAACGAAAGATTATTTTCTCAATATGATGATGAATATTATCAAAGACAACATGCAAAAGGAAAATTAACGGCTCGTGAACGTATAGAATACCTAATGGATCAGGGTAGTTTTCGCGAAATAGATGCCTTTGTAAAGCCTTTGGGTAAGGAAGATGAAAAGAAATATGGCGATGGAGTTATTGTAGGTTATGGCACAATAAATGGCCGAAAGGTTTTTATTTTCGCTCAGGATTTTAATTTTATGGGTGGATCTTTAGGAGTAGTTCACGCACAAAAAATAATAAAAGTCCAGCAGATGGCTCTGAAAATGGGACATCCTATTATTGGATTAATAGACTCAGGAGGTGCCCGTATTCAGGAAGGAGTTGCAAGTTTGGCTGGATATGCCGGAATTTTTATGCAAAATGTCAAGAGTTCAGGTGTTATTCCTCAGATATCTGTAATTATGGGTCCTGCAGCTGGTGGAGCTGTTTACTCACCTGCACTTACTGATTTTAGATTTATGACAAGAGACACTTCGTACATGTTTGTAACTGGTCCAGAAGTTGTCAAAGAGGTATTAAATGAGGATACTACCTTTGAAGAATTAGGCGGTGCTGAAGTTCATGCTACTCAAAGTGGTGTTGCAGATATGATTTTTAGTGATGAAGAACATACCTTAATGGGTGTAAAGAAATTACTAAGTTACTTACCTTCAAATAATATAGAACATCCACCAGTAAGATCTTTAGAAGATATAGCTCCAAGTAAAACGGAGAAACTGTCAATGTTACTACCTGATGACCCTAATAAACCATATGATGTAGTAGAGGTTATCAATTTAATTGCAGATAAAAATTCATTTTTTGAGATTGCAGAAAATCACGCACAAAATATAGTTATTGGCTTAGCTCGCTTAAATAATCAGGTAATTGGTATTGTAGCTAACCAACCAAAGATTATGGCAGGAACTCTGGATATTGATGCATCAAAAAAAGCTGCGCGATTTGTACGTTTCTGTGATTCATTTAATATTCCAATCTTAGTATTAGAAGATGTTCCTGGCTTTATGCCTGGCAAAAGTCAGGAGCAAAATGCAATTATAATGCATGGTGCAAAATTACTGTATGCATTTGCAGAAGCTACAGTGCCAAAAATTACAGTTATTCTTCGTAAAGCATATGGAGGAGCTTATATTGTTATGAATAGTAAGAATATGGGTGGGGACTTTAATTTTGCCTGGCCTACTGCTGAGGTTGCTGTGATGGGACCTGAAGGAGCTGTTAAGATATTGAACCGTAAAGAGTTGTTGGCTGCAGATGATCCGGAAGAATTAAAACGCAAGTTAATTGCGGATTATAAGGAAAATGTTGCAAATCCTTATGTTGCAGATGAAAAAGGATATATTGATGAGGTGATTGATCCTTCAGAAACTCGCGAAGTTATTATAAATGCATTTGCTTTATTAGAGAATAAAGTTGAGCAAAATCCAACAAGAAAACACGGTAATATTCCGTTGTAAAAATTAGAAATATCTAAGAGACGTAAGATAGGAGATTGAGAGTGATCTTGATTTCTATCTCTAATCTGAAATATTATGAAGATTAATTCAATTTTAATTGCCAATCGTGGTGAAATAGCTATTAGGATAGCTCGAACTGCAAAGACAATGGGGATAAAAACTTATATGTTTTTGTCGCACCACGAACCCAATGCACTTCATCTTAATTTTGCAGATGAGGTAATAGATGTATCAGAGAATACATACATCAATATTTATACAAATATTGATAAACTGATAGAAATAGCTCTTGAATATAAGATTGATGCTATTCATCCGGGATATGGGTTTTTATCTGAGAATCCATATTTACCTAAAGAATGTGAACGCAATAATATCATTTTTATCGGACCTTCTTCTAAAGCCATTGATCAAATGGGGAATAAAGGTATGGCCAGAGATATGGCTTTAAAAAACGATATACCTGTTTTGCAAGGAAGTGATGGTGTTATTTCATCAGTAGAAGAAGCTGAAGAAACAGCCCAAAAAATTGGGTATCCAATAATCCTTAAAGCTGTAGCTGGGGGAGGAGGAAAAGGTATGCGTGTGGTTCGAAAAAAGAGTGAACTGCCATTAATGTATAAACTGGCTACAAATGAAGCTAAATCTCTTTTTGATAATGATTCTATGTTGATTGAAAAATATGTTGAGAATCCTCGTCACGTGGAGTTTCAGGTGTTGGCAGATAAGCATGGCAATATTGTACATCTTTACGAAAGAGAGTGTAGTATTCAACGTAAGCATCAAAAATTATTGGAAGAAGCTCCGTCTGCAGCTTTAACTGATGAGTTAAGGGCAAAGATCGGAGCAGATGCAGTTAAGATTTGTAAAGCAACAAATTATTATAGTGCAGGTACAGTTGAATTTCTGTTAGATGATGAATTGAATCATTATTTTATGGAAATGAATACTCGTGTTCAGGTTGAACATCCAATTACAGAAGAAATTACAGGTGTTGATATTATTGAGCAGCAAATAAGAGTGGCACAGGATGAAAAATTGGCGCTTAAGCAAGAGGATATAAGTAAAAACGGATGGGCTATAGAACTGCGTGTAAATGCAGAAGATGTTCAGGCTGGCTTTGCTCCGTCAACTGGACTTATTGAGCAAATGGAGATTCCAAATAAAAAATATCTTCGATGTGATTCAGGTTATCAGGCAGGTAAAGTTGTTGTTTCAAGTTTTGATTCTTTAGTAGCCAAGCTTATTATTACCGGTAAAACACGCGGAGAGGCGATTAAGAACTGTAGAACCGTGTTAAATCATACTACTATTAAAGGGGTAAAAACTACGCTTCCGTTTTTTAAGCAGGTAATGCAAACACCATCCTTTGTTAAAGGTAAATACACAACTTCTTTTATTGAAACTGACCTGGAGCAGAGCTATTATCAGGAAGATAATGAACTTGTTGCTGCAGCAGCTCTTGCGATGGAGGCTTATTTAAAAGAGCAGGAAAATATTAATACAGATGAGTTAAGTAGTAAACAAGTTTCAGTGTGGGCAATGAGTAAAAAAATAAAAGGTTAAAGTTGATTTTACTATAAAGTTTATTGCTTTTAATACACAAAGAATATGAAACGAGCCAGTAGGAAAGAATATTAAATAGAAAGATGTTCAATTTTGGAGCGTTCCATGTGGTAATAAAAATCAAATTATAAACAGATGAAGCTTTTACATCAAACAAAAAAATATACTTTAACAGGAGATAAGAAAGTAAATATTGCTGTTAAGGATGATAAAATATATAAAATTAATAACCGAAAAGCCGATATTAAAATTGAGCCATTGGAGAATGATGAATATGTGATTCATTGCAATGAAAATTCCCATGTGGGAGAGGTGGTTAGTTTAAAGCAAAATGAGGTTACTGTTATGATTAATGGTAATACTTATCATTTTACAATTGAAACCGAATATGCTAGTAAACGAAGAGAGAAATTGTCTAAGGGATCAGCAAAAAAGGTTGAAAAGGTAAAGGCTCCGCTTCCTGGTGAAATTGTAGCTGTATTAATGTCAGAAGGTCAAGAAGTTCATAAAGGAGAGCCAATTTTAATTTTGGAGGCAATGAAGATGCAAAATGAAATTGTGAGTCCTATTGCTGGGAGAATTAAATCTGTGAGTGTCAAGGCTGATGAAACCGTTATGAAGGATCAGATTTTGTTTGAGGTAGAACCTGCAAAATAACGCATTCAGATTACTGTTACGATTTCGTATTTTAAAAATATTACAACAGCTTAAATATTCTTCCCCTTTGGTTTTTTAAAGGGGAAGTGTATTAAAAAATTAAATTTATCCTTTACTACTTTTCCCATCCAGGTGTATTCTTATTAAAATAGTATTCTGAGATATTTATATTGTGTGAGTATATGTCTCTTGCTTCTTTTCCATACTCGATCAAACGATCATTTGCTTTTTCTTCCATAAAAAGGGCATTGTTTTCAAATGGAGAAACAGGAAGGATATAAAACTCTTTGTTTTCATTTATGATAGGTGTATAAACCCATGTTAAATAATATCCGGCGTCACTGACAAAGGTTTTGTTTTTAGTTTTTGATAATTCTAATCTGACAATAACACCGCCATCTCTGGGTGCTGTTCTTTGATTGGATACAAAATTTCCTAAAGAATATACAACAAACTGATCATCGGTGTAATGAATTGGTTGTACTACATGCGGATGTGATCCAATTACAATATCTACCCCGTTATCTTTTAAGAACTGATTCATTTCTTTTTGAGATGCATTGGGCGAAGTTTCATATTCTAATCCCCAATGTACGAAAGCAATGATTTTATCAGGATTTAGTTCTTTCGTTTTTTTAATATCCTGCATAATGATTTCTTCATCTAAAAAATTGACTACGTTAGGAGTAGTTACTTTAATACCATTAGTACCGTATGTGTAATTTAGTATGGCAACTTTAATACCATTTTTAGATAGTATTAAAGCTCGTTGCTTTTCCTTAGATAAGCTGTCTTTAAATGTTCCTGTATGGGGGATGTTAAGACTGTCTAGGATATCTATGGTTCTTTCAAGTCCTTGTTTTCTTCTGTCGATGCAATGGTTGTTGGCCGTAACCATTGCGTCAATTCCAGCTTCTTTCATGGCAATTGCTAAATTATCCGGCGAACTAAATTGTGGATATCCCTTAAATGGAGGTCCTGCAAGAGTAACTTCAAGATTTGCAATTGAAAAATCTGCATCATCAAAAATATTACTTACGTATTTAAAGCAATCAGTGTAGTCATATTGCCCAGTTGTTTTATTGTATGCACTGTTGATTTGAGTATCATGTCCCATAACATCTCCAACAAAAACAAAAGATACATTTGTGGTATCCTGAGCTTTAATTGAATTTATACATAAAAAAAGTAATGTTGTGATTATCAGATTTTTCATTTGTATAATTGTCTAAAATTTGCATAAATATAATGATTTAACAGGTATGTATAGGCTATTGTTTTGTGCAAAGTATTTATTTCAGACAGCAAACTATATTGTATATCGTTTGTAATATATTTTAAAGGCTTTAGGAAAACGAAATAATTATGAGAGGGAGAGGGGTTGGTTATTCGCACAAAAAAGCCGGATCACAAATCAATGTAAGCCGGCCTGATCATTAATTATTTCTAAAAACTTATATAATTTATTCTGCAAGGAATGGATATTTGTAATCTGTTGCAGGTACAAATGTCTCTTTTATTGTTCGTGGGCTAACCCATCTCATTAAATTTATCGCAGATCCAGCTTTGTCATTTGTTCCTGAACCTCTGGATCCTCCAAAAGGTTGTTGACCAACAACAGCACCTGTTGGCTTGTCGTTAATGTAAAAATTACCTGCAGTATGAGTTAATCTTTTTGTCATCATTTCAGCAGCATATCTATCTTGTGAAAAGATGGCTCCTGTTAATGCGTACATTGACGTTCCATCTAATATATCCAGAGTAGCTTCAAATTCTGCATCTTTATATACGTATAAAGTAACAACCGGACCAAAAAGTTCTTCTTCCATAGTTGTGTACTTAGGATCAAGAGCTTGAATAATAGTTGGTTCAATAAAATATCCAGTTGATTTGTCATAGTTTCCTCCAAAAATCACCTCGGCATATTTGCTTGCTTTAGCATCATCAATTGCTTTAGATAATTTTGTGAATGAATCTTCATCGATAACAGCATTTACAAAGTTTGAAAAATCATCAGGAGTGCCCATCTTAATTTCTGCTAATTGTTTTTCAATATAACCTTTGATTTCAGTCCATCGACTTTCCGGAATGTAAACTCTGGATGCAGCAGAGCATTTTTGTCCTTGGTATTCAAAGCCACCACGAACAATGGCAGTAGCCACTGCTAGTGCATCGCAAGATTTATGAGCAAAAATATAATCCTTTCCTCCTGTTTCTCCGACAATGCGTGGATAAGTTTTGTATTTATGGATATTTTCTCCAATGGTTTTCCAAATTCCTTGAAATACGCCGGTTGAACCTGTAAAATGAATTCCAGCAAATTCGGGATGTTCAAAAATTACTTTAGCAGCAACTGGACCTGAAGCATAAACTAAGTTGATAACACCATTAGGTACGCCTGCTTCTTTAAATACATCCATTAATACTTTTGCAGAATAAACTGCTGTTTTTGAAGGTTTCCAAACTACTGTATTACCCATTAAAGCCGGGGCTGATGGTAAGTTGCCAGCAATAGATGTAAAATTAAATGGAGTAAGAGCGAAGATAAAACCTTCTAATGGGCGATATTCAACTCGATTCCAAATTCCAGGAGCAGACTCTGGTTGATCAGCATAGATTTCAGTCATATACTGAACGTTGAATCTTAAAAAGTCAGCTAGTTCACATGCTGCATCAATTTCTGCCTGAAAAGCATTTTTTGATTGAGCTAACATTGTTGCTGCATTCAACTTTTGACGATAAGGTCCAGAAATCAATTCAGCTGCTTTTAAAAAGATAGATGCCCTGTGTTCCCAGCCTAATGTTTCCCATTGGGGTTTAGCTTTAAGTGCGGCATCTATAGCTTTATATACATGAGTTTCATCTCCTTGGTGGTAGTATCCTAAGCAGTGATTTATATCGTGAGGAGGGTTAATTGATTTTTTATCTCCTGTTCTTATTTCTTCTCCTCCAATATACATCGGAATATCTACCTCTGTTTCTCTAAAAGCCTTAAGTTGTGCTTTTAGTTCATCTCTTTCAGCTGTTCCCGGAGCATATGATAAAACGGGTTCGTTTTTAGCTATTGGTACGTTAAATATTCCCTTTGGCATAATTCAAGTTTTTAATGTTTTGTTTTTGGGTGCATTATCTGCAATTTCACTAAACAAATTTACAACTGTTAAAAAAGGATTTAAATGAATTATGTCAATGTATAATTATGATTCTGATCAGTTTTATGATAGAAGTTTATGTTCGTAATTCAGTTTTTAATGTTTTATAAAGCTATTTTTATACGTATTTTAAATTATTTACATATTAACATAATAATATGTTTGTTATAAGGTATATTTTAGTTCTAAAATTTTTTTCAATCCTTCTTAGAAAAAAGAAAAATTAGTTTGGCTAAAAAATATTTAGTTTGCGTTGATTGGTTTTAAAGATCAGTTATGTAATGTGATATATTTATTTGTAAACCGGCAGTGTTTTGTTTTTGTTATTGGAATATGAATGAAAATCGCTTTAAAGATTAATTTATATGTGAAAAATAGATGAGTTTTAAATGAATTATAATTTTAATTATTAATAATATTTTGTTAAAGTGAAGATATTTATTAGTTTTACGATTCATTTTTTAGAATTATATTTAAATTCGTTTCAAACTAATCTTTAACCTATGATCTCCAAAATTATTGTTCATAGTCGTACTACAGAAATAAATGGGGTATGTACTCGCATTATAAATGCGTATGAAAATTATAATAATAAAAGAGATGTACATTTAAGGTCAATTATAATAAAATTGAAATCAATTGCGTCTACACTTAGTGATGTCGTTGAGCTGTTAAATGGAGATTCTTTGCTTGAAGATAAAGATCTGTTTAGGGATAATGCAATTCGTGATTTTTATTATTTAATTCAAGGATTTTTATATCATCCTCAAAAAAATACACGTAACGCAGCAGGGATAATTTTAGATATTTTTAATCGTCACGGACTTGGTATTTTTACTAAAAGTTATGGAGTGAAGACTTCAATAATAAACGCAATATTAATGGAATTGAGTAAGCCTGAGTTTATTATTTATGAAATATTATTATCAGGTGTGGTTGATGCTATTAATAAAATAAAGAAAACTCAGAGTGATTTTGAATCTTCTTATTTAAATATTGACAAGGATAAATTATTAGGGTTTAATTTTGAGTCAGCTTCTAGTTTGAATAAAAAAGCGATAAAAATAATAAATGGAAGGTTAGTTCCATATTTGAATGGAATGGTTTCTGTAGATAAGGAAAACTACGAAGAGTTTGCTAAAATAATAGATAAAATAATTATAGATAATAATACAAAACTAAATTTAGAGGTAAAATATAGTACTGTTAATGAAATTATTTTCGAATAGAATAAATATAAATTTGTGAGTGTTGTGTTGAAAGCTTCGGGTAATTGTGCTCGGGGCTTTTTTTATAGGTTTAGATTATAACAATTATAGAAAATGGTATACTACCTCCCTGTATTTTCAGACTTTTTGCCTATTGATGTCCGATTCAATTTATCGTAACTTTAATTGTAATGCTAATTTTTAATATGTGCAAACTACAAATAAAGATATTGATTTTATTAATAGGTTGACAGAAATTGTTAATTCTAACCTTTCAGATGAAAATTTTGGAGTTAATGAATTGGCAGAAAAGTTAGAAATAAGTCACTCACAGTTACATAGAAAGTTAAGAGCAATTAATGACCAGTCAGCAAGTCAGTTTATTAAAATCTTAAGGTTAAAAAAGGCCGAAGAATTATTAATGCATGAAAATATCACTATTTCTGAAGTTGCCTTTAAGGTTGGATTTTCAAGTTCTTCTTATTTTAATAAATGCTTTCGTGATTATTTTGGATATCCACCAGGAGAATATAAAAAACAATTAGTTGGGGATGGAAAAAGTAAAAAAGATATTGAAATACCAGATTCAATATTGATTAACAATCCAGAACATAAAAGTGTAAGTTTAAAAAATAATAAAGTTTATAAATTCAACAATTTTATACTTGTTGTTCTTTTGTTGCTGATTGCATCTTTTGTAATGTATTATATTAAGGATGAGAAACGAATTTCTATTGTTGATGATAAATCAATTGCGATACTGCCATTAAAAATTCTTTATGATGATGGAAAAGAGCAATATTTAGCTAATGGAATAATGTATGATATTCAAAATAGGTTATCGCACATAAGTGATTTGGTCGTAAAGTCCAATATTGCAACTGATAATTATGCAATAGAAAATAAAACCATTCCTAAAATAGCAAAAGACCTGAATGTAGCTTACATATTGGAAGGTAGTATGTTAAAACAAGGAGAGAGGATTAGAATTTATGTGCATTTAATTGATTCAAAAGCTAATATTGTATGGTCTGATCAGTACGATCATGATCTGGCTAGTATTTTTGTTTTTGTTTCAGATGTTTCTAAAAATATTGTGCAAAATTTACTTTCTCCATTGCAGATGGAAGAATTTCCGATGTTTGAAAAACAGTATACGCATGATGAAAAAGCCTATCTTTTATATTTGGAAGGACGTTTTTATTATCGTTTACGAACAGCAGATGGATTTGATAAAAGCATTGAGTTATATAATCAAGCATTAAAAATAGACTCAAATTATTCTTTAGCATATGCAGGACTAGCAGATTCATACCTAACAGGTACATGGAATGGTTTTTATCCCGTAAGTGAAGGGATTAGTAAGTGCAGGAGTTATTTGGATAAAGCATTGTTAATTGATCCTAATCTTGCAGAGGCTCATGTTACATATGGTGGACTGGCAACCTTTTTTGATAGTGATTACGAACAAGCTGAAAAACATCTTAAGTTAGCAATGGAATTAAGTTCGGGTTACGATAGAGCTAATAAAATCTATGCGGAATTCTTAGATGTAACTAGTAATAAAGAAGAAGCACGCAAGTATATAAATAAGGCACACTTTCTTAATCCTACTAATAGAGGAATTATATGGTTAAGTTATTTTTTTTATTTGCAAGTTGGAGATTTTGAAAATGCTTTGAATGAATCACTCAAGCTATATAGTTTAGATCATAAAAAAAAGCAATACTTACATAGGAGTTTTGAAATTTATCTTCAACAACATAATGATTTAATAGCATTTAAAATGTATAAAAAATTTAATGAAGAAAATAATCAATATTTCGCTCCACAATATTTGGATTCAATATATGCAAATTCAAAAATAAAAGGAATAATTCAACTTATAATTGATGAAACTCAAAATAACAAATATGACTCCATAAATGTACATCAAGAATTACAGCTTGCTGAATGGTATACTCTAATTGGAGAAAAAAATCAGGCTATAGAATGTCTTGAAAAATCATATTTAAAAAATCCGGGCCCTGTTCATAGGGTTTGTTATAATGTAGCATATGAATCATTACGTTCAGAACCAAAATTTAAAGCTTTGATGAAAAAAATGAATCAAACTTATTAAAATAACTAGATTATTTGTTGAAATTAAATGTAGTCCATAATGGTTAGATAATCAGTTGGATACGTATTTAAAGATATTTTTATGCAATTTATTTACAATCAAAAATTCTTGAATTTGTAATTCTTGACAACATATTTTAAACAATATGCTATTTAGTTACTACCACTTATTTTTGTGCTTCAGTAATTTTACATTGTTGATTAATCAATAGTTAATTGTTGAACTATTTAAATAAAAAGGAAATCATGAAAAAATTTATTTTCATCCTGTTATGCATGGTTTTCCCAATCTTAGCATCAGGACAAGAAATTAAACGTGAGTTAAAACAGGTTAATGTTACACCTCCCATGTTTATAAAAACTGAACAGGTAGTACAAGTTGTTCAGGAAAGTTCTAGCACTTTATTAGAATACTTAACAGAAAAATTTGAGTATCCTGATGAATGGAAATTAGCCTACCAAGGAGTAGAAGTAATTCAGTTTACCGTAACAGAAAAAGGAAAGTTAACTAATTTTGAAGTTATGAATAGTGTTGCTCCTGAAGTTGACGAATATGTTATTGAATTAATAAAAACAACAGAAGGTTTGTGGAAACCTGGAACTAACGATGGAGAACCTATTGCTATGGAAAAAGAAGTAGCAATGCAAATTAAAACTGGAGAATCTGATGGAGTGGCTTATATAAAAAGCTTTAAGGCCTATGCTACTAGTTTCTATAAAAAAGGTAGTAAGCAGTTATTCGTAAAAGGACATGCAAAAAGAGCTTTAAGAAAATTTGATAATGCTGTTCAATTTGCACCTTATGAAAAAAGTGCTTTGATGATGAGAGGACTTTGTCGTTATGAAATTGGTGATACAAATGGTGCTCGTCAGGATTGGATTAGATTAAGAGATCTTGGTGGAATTGATATGGAAAGTCCATATTTTAGCCAGATTAAACTTTTAAAAGGTTATGAAGAATTAGCATTTATATTATCAGAATAAAAATATTTTTAAAAATTGGTTAGTATTTTGTAAAAGTAAAAGGTAATTGAGATGTCTGAAATTAATTAGATAAAGCTATTTGTATTGGGTTTGAATTTACATTCAATGATACCAATGTAAATAGCTTTGTTATTTTTATGCTATGGTTTTACTGAATTTTCTTGTGCGACACCAATAAGTCTGTCATAATTATCGCTGATATTTCGATAGTATACTAAAAACAGGTAATCATTTTCTGTCTGACTATATGAGCCTTCAATGAAACCAATAGTGGCTTTATCTGTTTGTTTGGTTTTAAAAGCGTATAAATAATTATAAAACCCCTGTTTTAATAATAGTGTCTTTTCGTAACGTTTAAAGTCTTGATTGTATCGCATCATATTACTATCATTAAGTTTCCAGTTGGTTAAGCCTCCCAGGATATATATATTTCCTCCTGCAAAAGGTTCTGACCTGGGAAAGTAAAAATGAACCATGACATATTCAGCTTCAGTTTCAGGGTCTCTGTTTTCTCTTGTTTCGATTACATATTGTCCATTGAAATCATTTTGAAAGAAGTAACTTTTGTTGTTTCGAGGAGAACTTGGATTTAAATCTAAATGATAAAATGGATCATGAAACTGAATATCATAGATTCCTTCAACCTTAAAGTCATAGGTTCTTAAATCTAACCATCTAAATTCATTGCCTCCTTCAAAAACAAGTTCTCTATTATAATTGTATATAAGTTGATCCGGTTTTATAAATTGAGGTTTAATATCAGTGATGGCATTATCTAATCTGTGATTTTGATATATGTTTACTTTTATCTCTTCGAGAGGATTCGATATATTGAAATTATTGGTGTAGATAGTAAAATTAATATCTTGTTGCTCTCTTAATACTGCTGTATTCATAGCATATCTGATTTCTGCATCAACCTGAACTCGCTGTTCTACAATCATAAATTTTTGTATGAATACAGGTTCGTCTGAATTAACATCTTCATATACTTTTATAATATAATTACCACTATAGTTTAAACTGATATCCTCATTCGGTATTTTTAATGTGTAATGAACGTAGTCAATCGTAGTATTAAATGAATATTGAAAATCCAGAATCGGATTTTGGTTTATTCCGGTCATATATTCTTGCTCAGTGATGTTTGAAGGTTCCCAGTTTCTGTCGCAATGGATTATTGAATAGTAATAGTTTTTTGAATCTCCTACTAAATCATCAAACGTTAGTTCAATACTGTTATCTGAATTTAGTGAGATAATAGGGTTAGATAATGGCCATCCTTCTTTATGGCACATTACTGTTTTTATAGTGTTGCTATATATCTTATTCTCGTATTGTTGAGCATTTATTAATTGTGCAATAAATAAAAAAAGTAAAAGAGAATTTGTGTAAATGTTAAACATGTTGCTCAGATTTTATGCGAATTTAATTAATATATATAAGCCTTAGCAGTCAATTAATTATTATTTAACGATTTTTTTCTTTATTAGCTGCCTAATCGTAAGGTTTAGTTATAATTTATTGTATTTTTGCACAAAAATTTTTTAAAAACTTTTTATCAAACATGTCAGACGTAATCAAAATAAAAAGAGGTCTTGATATTCGGTTAAAGGGCAAAGCGGAAAAAGTTTTCGGTAGCGCCGATATGCCAGAACTCTTTGCTATCAAGCCAGCGGATTTCCCTGGGTTGGTTCCTAAGTTGACTGTTAAGCCTGGTGATAAAGTTAAGGCCGGTTCGGTATTGTTTTTTGACAAATATCGTACCGACATTAAGTTTGTTTCTCCGGTAAGTGGAGAAGTTCAGGTTGTTAACCGAGGAGAGCGAAGACGAATATTAGAGGTAGTGGTTAAAAGTGATAACCAGAATGAAGCTGAAGATTTTGGAAAAATTGATGTTTCAAGTGCAACCAAAGAAGAAGTAGTTGAAAAACTTCAGGCTGCAGGTTTATGGCCATTTGTTCGCCAACGTCCATACAACGTGGTGGCAAATCCGGCTGATACACCAAAGGCAATCTTTATCTCTGCATTTGATTCTTCTCCATTAGCTCCAGATTATGATTTTATCGTATCAGGGTTAGAGAAAGAATTTCAAGCAGGTGTAGATGCATTAAACAAACTTACTGATGGTGGGATTCATATTGGTGTAAACAATGAATCTGCATCAAAAGTATTTATGTCTCTTAAGGGTGCTAAAATTCACACTTTCTCGGGTCCACACCCAGTAGGAAATGTAGGAATTCAAATTCATCATGTTTCTCCAATCAATAAAGGAGATGTTTATTGGACTATCCAACCACAAGAAGTAATTTCAATCGGAAAATTAGTTCTTAATGGAATTTATGATGCGTCAAGAATTATCGCTGTAACTGGTTCTGAAGTTAAAAACAAAAGTTATATAAAAACTAAGGTTGGTGCTAGCATTAAATCTTATGTTGAAAATAATGTTGAGGAAGGAAGTCTTCGTTATATCAGTGGTAATGTACTAACTGGTGATAAAATTGGTAAAGATGGTTATTTAGGAAGTTATCATTCTCAAATTACAGTTATCCCTGAAGGTGATGATTATGAATTTATGGGATGGGCTGCACCTGGATTAAAGAAATTTAGTGTTTCTAAATCTTTCTTCTCATGGTTAACTCCTAAAAAAGAATACGCTTTAAATGCTAATATAAACGGTGGTCCTAGAGCTATTATCATGTCTGGTCAGTATGATAAAGTATTGCCTATGGATATTTTACCTGAGCATTTAGTTAAAGCTATCATTACAGAAGATATCGACAAAATGGAACAGCTTGGAATTTATGAAGTGGCAGAAGAAGATTTGGCACTTTGTGAATTTGTATGTACATCAAAACTTGAAGTTCAAAACATTCTTCGTCAAGGTATTGATGTAATGATTAAAGAGATGAGCTAATCCGTTTAATCAATTAGTAAATATTAAAAATATAATAAATTGAAAGCATTAAGACAATATTTGGATAAAATCAAACCCAACTTTGAAAAAGGTGGAAAGTTTGAAAAATTGCACTCATCATTTGATGCTTTTGAGACCTTTTTATTTACTCCAAAGACAACATCAAAAACAGGAGTTCATATTCACGATGCCATTGATTCAAAAAGAACAATGTCGGTTGTGGTATTAGCTTTACTTCCTGCTTTGTTGTTTGGTATTTGGAATACAGGATACCAACATTTCTTATCATTAGGTCAGGCAGATGCTGATTTTTGGCAAATGATAGGATTTGGTGCTTTAAAAGTACTTCCTATAGTTGTGGTATCTTATGTAGTAGGTCTCGGCATTGAGTTTATGTTTGCTCAAATGAAAGGTCACGAAGTGGCCGAGGGATTTCTTGTATCAGGTATGTTAATTCCACTAGTATTACCTGCTGATGTACCATTGTGGATGGTTGCAGTGGCAACAGCTTTTGCTGTTGTAATTGGTAAAGAAGTTTTTGGTGGTACCGGAATGAATATTTGGAACCCTGCTTTAGTAGCAAGGGCTTTCTTGTTTTTTGCCTATCCTTCAAAAATGTCTGGGGACTTAATTTGGGTTTCTGGTCTATCTAAAGGAGAAGGTATTGTTGATGGATTTTCAGGAGCAACTCCTCTTGGAAATGTAATCACAGGGAAACTAGATTTACTTCCAAGTACATTACAAAGTTTCATTGGTACAATCCCGGGATCAATTGGTGAAACAAGTACATTAGCTATTTTAATAGGTGCTGTAATTTTATTAGCTACAGGTATTGCAAGCTGGAAAGTTATGGTAAGCGTATTTGCAGGTGGTTACTTAATGGCATTAGGATTTAATGCAATTGGTACTACAGATGCAATGAATGTTGATGCAATTCAACAGCTATGCCTTGGTGGATTTGCTTTTGGTGCTGTATTTATGGCTACAGATCCAGTATCTGCATCACGTACAGAATCAGGAAAATATATTTATGGTTTCTTAATTGGTGTTTTTGCTATTATGATCCGTGTATTCAACCCAGCTTATCCTGAAGGTGTAATGTTAGCTATATTATTGATGAATACATTTGCTCCATTAATTGATCATGTAATTGTTCAACAAAATATTAAACGCCGTTTAAAACGAGTAAAAGTAAACGCTTAATAAATTAGAAAAATGGACAAACAAGGAAATACATATACGTTTCTGTACGCATCTATAATGGTAATTGCAGTTGCAGCGCTATTGGCTTTTATTTCAGTGTCGTTAAAGCCAATTCAAAGCAAAAATGTTGCAGTGGCTAAAAAGATTGATATTCTTAAGTCAGTAGGAATTGCAAGTGATGCAAGTACAGCAGAAAAGTTATACGAAGAACATATTGGATCTAATACAAAAGTGTTAAACATTGAAGGTAACGAAGTTGAAGGTAGTGCTTTTGATGTAGATCTAAGTAAGGAAGTGCGCAAAGATCTTAAAGATCGAAAATATCCTCTATATATCTGTAAATTAGACAACGGTGAAGAGAAATTAATTATTCCTTTACGTGGTGCTGGTTTATGGGGACCAATTTGGGGATATATCTCATTAAATAAAGATAGAAAGACTGTTTTCGGAGCAACATTTGATCACAAAGGAGAAACTCCTGGATTAGGTGCTGAAATATCAAAAGAATTCTTCCAGGAACCATTTAAAGGTAAAACTATTTATAGTGAATCTGGAGATTTTACTTCAATTGATGTTGTAAAAGGAGGAGGAACTGAAAATAATCCTCATGCAGTAGATGCCATTTCAGGAGGTACTATTACCAGTAAGGGTGTTTCTGCTATGCTTCAAGACTGTCTGTCTGGTTACGAAAAATATTTAAAAAATTAAACGGTTAAGAAATGAGTGACAAAGAACCTTTGTTTTCAGCGAAAAACCGAAAACTGATAACAAACCCGTTAAATAAGCAAAACCCAATTACTATTCAGGTATTAGGTATATGTTCTGCTTTAGCGGTTACGGCAAAATTAGAGCCAGCAATTGTGATGTCTATTTCGGTAATGTTTGTATTAGTATTTGCAAATATGATTATATCGTTATTGCGTAATACAATACCAGCACGAATTAGAATTATTGTTCAATTAGTAATTGTTGCAGCTCTTGTAATTATTGTAGACCAGATATTGCAGGCTTTTGCATATGAAGTAAGTAAGCAATTATCTGTGTTTGTAGGTCTGATTATTACCAACTGTATTATTATGGGACGTTTAGAAGCTTTTGCTTTAGGTAACAAACCTTGGCAGTCAGCTTTAGATGGTGTAGGTAATGCAGCAGGTTATGGTATTATCTTAGTTATTGTAGCTTTCTTCAGAGAATTATTTGGATCAGGTACATTAACATTACCAGGTTTAGGTACATTACAAATTATTCCTGATTTTATTTATGATTTAGGATACCAGAATAATGGTTTGATGATTTTACCACCAATGGCCTTGATTACAGTTGCGATCATTATTTGGGTGCAACGTTCACGTAATAAAGATTTGATTGAATCTTAATTTATTAACAGGAAAATAAAATTTCAATGGAAAATATAATTAATATATTCATCAAGTCTATTTTTATCGATAACATGGTATTTGCTTACTTCTTAGGTATGTGTTCATATCTGGCTGTATCAAAAACTGTAAAAACATCGTTTGGACTTGGTATTGCAGTAGTTTTTGTACTATTAATTACCGTACCTGTAGATTATCTTTTAAATGAGTATGTACTAAAAGAAGGTGCTCTAAAATGGTTGGGCGAAGGATTTGCCGAAGTTGATTTAAGCTTCTTAAGCTTTATCATGTTTATTGCGGTAATTGCTTCAATGGTACAATTAGTAGAAATGATTGTAGAAAAATTTGCTCCTGCGCTTTATAGTCAGTTAGGTATTTTCTTACCGCTTATTGCTGTAAACTGTGCTATTCTTGGGGGATCATTATTTATGCAAGAGCGTCAGTACGCATCTTTAGGAGAAGCAACTTCTTTCGGTTTAGGTTCTGGAATTGGTTGGTTACTTGCTATCGTCGGTATTGCAGCTATTCGTGAAAAATTAAAATATTCAGATATTCCAGCTCCTTTACGTGGATTAGGTATCACATTTATCGTTACCGGTTTAATGGGTATTGCGTTTATGAGTTTTATGGGTATTTCACTATAAAGTAAGAAAACAGATATACTATGATATTTTTAGCAAGTCAGGGTACAGTAATCACTACCAGTGTGGTAGTTTTCTTACTAGTTATCCTACTGTTGGTGTCAATTCTTTTATGGGTAAAACAAAAGTTAACACCAGCAGGAACAGTTACTATCGACATTAATGACGGAGAAAAAGCTTTAGAAGTATCTCCTGGTCAAACATTATTGTCTGCTTTAGGAAATAATAAGATCTTCCTTCCTTCTGCATGTGGAGGTGGTGGTACTTGTGCTATGTGCCGTTGCCAGGTAGATGAGGGAGCTGGTTCTATCTTACCTACAGAAACTGGTTATTTTACTCGTAAAGAACAAGCAAATAACTGGCGTTTAGCATGTCAGGTTAAAGTAAAAGAAGATCTTAAGATGCAAATTCCACAAGAGATTCTTGGTATTAAGAAATGGGAATGTACTGTTGTATCAAACGACAACGTTGCTACTTATATTAAAGAATTTGTGGTTAAATTACCAGAGGGTGAAATCTTAGATTTTAAATCAGGAGGATATATTCAGATCGATGTTCCTAAAGTTACTGTTAATTTTAGAGATATGGAGATCGGAGAAGAGTACCGTGATGAGTATGAGAAATATGGAATTTTTGATCTTCAAATGGTTAATCCAGAAGAAACATTCCGTGCATACTCAATGGCTAACCACCCTGCAGAGGGTAATATTGTGATGTTGAATATTCGTATTGCAACTCCTCCATTTGATAGAGTAAACGGTGGATTTATGAAAGTTAATCCAGGAGTTTGTTCTTCTTATATTTTCTCTCGTAAACCAGGAGATAAAGTAACAGTTTCAGGACCTTATGGAGAATTCTTTATTAAGGATACTGAGCGTGAGATGATGTTTATTGGTGGTGGTGCAGGTATGGCTCCAATGCGTTCTCATATCTTCCACATGTTCCACACAGTGAAAACTGGTCGTAAAGCTACTTTCTGGTACGGTGCACGTTCTAAGAAAGAGATTTTCTATCAAGAACAATTTGAAGCAATTGAAAAGCAATTTCCAAACTTTTCATTCCATATTGCCTTAAGTGACCCACAACCAGAAGATAACTGGACTGGTTCAACAGGATTTATTCACCAGGTAATTCATGATGAATACTTAATTAATCATGAAGAACCTGAAGATATTGAATATTATCTTTGTGGACCTCCAATGATGAATGATGCTATCAATAAAATGCTTTATGATTTAGGTGTACCTGATGAAATGATCGCATTTGATGACTTTGGATCATAATTCAAATGATTAGATATTAAAATGTAAGTATATTGCTTATTAATATAAAAGGCTCCCAACGGGAGCCTTTTTTTATTATATAATAACATGATAATATCATGTTTTTTTTTACTTTCGCTTATCGCTCATCTGTATAAATTAATACTTTTTAAGCAATGAAGAAGAAACACCTGGTTCGTAATTTAATATTAATTATAGGCGGATTTATATTACTTCTAGTTATTCTTGCCGAGATTTTTAAAAATGATATAGTCAAAATTGCCATACAAAAGGGAGCAAAAACATTTGATGTTCCATTAAGTGTGGGAGATGTTGATTTTAGTTTGATATATCGTTTTCCGTTGGCAACAATTGAGTTTGAAGATTTAGTAATGACTTCGGAACCTTTATTTAATGATTCTATAATTGCTGCACCTGATACTCTGGCCAGAATCTCAAAATTGTATGCATCTGTCGACATATGGAAGTTAATAGATGGAAATATCTTTGTGAAAAAGATAGATATTGATAACGCTAAGTTTAAATATATTGTTGATTCGCTTGGTAATAGCAATTTTGATTTTCTTTTAAAAGTAGATACTGATACTATTCCTGAAGAAACATCGGATACAACCGTTATACAAGGTGTGTATTCTTTAGAAAAACTGACACTTACGGATATCGATATTGATTATTTCGATGACTTTATGAAGTTTAAAACTTCTCTTTCAATACCAGAAGTAACAGTAAAAGGAGAATTAAAACCCGAAGGTTATTTGGCTCAAACAGAAGGAGAGGTTTTAGTAAAATCTATTGAATATGAGGATTTTCACTTAGAGGATCTTCAAAAAAGCCGTTTGTTGTTTGATATAGTAGCAATGAATGATACTTTAAATGTCTCAGACATAACATTAGATGCAGCAGGTGCAATATTTAAAGGTAAAGGCTATATTGTTCAGGGGGATAGTTTATATGAGAATCTTACAATATCAGGAACAGATATAGATTTAGCACAGAACTATAAATTTCTATCCCAAAAACTAAAAGATGACTTGCAATTAAAAGAATTAGGTGGTGTATTAAATGTTTCAGGTACAACTCATGGATATATCAGTCCTAATTCAATACCCCAATTGGATTTTAATATAGATTTGGGTGAAGGAGTAGTTAAATATGATATCTATCCAAAAGTGAAAAATATCAATTTATCTGTTAATGTAGTAAATGGTTATGCTTCAAGATTAGAATCAGCATCTGTAAATATTAAAAAATTTCACGCAGAAACAAATACCAGTAAAATTGATGTTTCTGCATTGGTTCAAAATATGACAAACATTCAATATGATGTAGTAGCAGATGTTACTGCTGGTTTGAAAGAATTAAAACCTTTTATTCCAGATTCATTAATTAAAGATTTTGGGGGTATTGTTTCTGCAAAAATATCTACTTCAGGAATGTTGCCAGATTCTATAACTGATAGTTTTTACGACTATGCTTTGGAAAGAACAAAACTAAACCTGAAATGTAATAATGTCAATATTTTAATGGATTCTATTCCTGCGGTGAGGGATTTCTCAGGAATATTTACATATAATGCACAAAATATTGGATTTAAAGGAATAAAGGTTAAGATACCCGAGTATAATGTTGATGTTACCGATGGCTATTTAAAAACTGCTTTTAAAGGGAAGATTAGTAACTATAAAAACATGGCATTAAATATTGATAGTTTAATGCTTAAAATGCAGGATTCTTATTTTGCCTTGTCCGGTAAAATTAAAGGATTTGAGCATATTGATTATGATTTGAATCTTGATACTAAGTTGGGACTTTCTGAAATTGCCAGTATGCTTCCTGATTCTATTGTAAATAGTCTTAGTGGATCAGTAACTGGTAATGTTTCTTCTAAAGGTCAATTTTACATTGATTCAATAGTAGATCAAGCAATGCCTCTTTTATTCGAAAATAGTCATTTTGGAGTATCTTTTAATTCAGTTACTGTGGATATGCCGGATACAATTATGAATGTTAATAATCTATTCGGACAATTAAAATATAGTTCAGATACATTATGGATGGATAGGGTTGAAGGATCTTATTCAGGATTGGATTTTTCTGCAGACTCAACAACTATATCGAATTTATTTTCTGCCGCTATCCAAAATAATAAAAAAGAATTATTTGTTCACGGTAACTTTGGTGTTAGTGACTTTGATTATGCATTGATTGATGCATTGATGACAGATACTGTTCCTGCAAGTGAAGAAGAGCAGAAAGCTGCCATGGAAGAAGCCTTAAAAGAGGAACCATATGTGCAGAATTACACAATCAGAGTAAATGGCAAAGCTAAAGCTAAAAGTGTAAAATATGGTGATATTCTTGTCGAAAATATTGATACAAAATTTCTGGCAAAAGTAACCGACGGGCATTTTGTTGCTGATCAGTTAAATTGTAATATTTTTGGAGGAGATGCTCTTTTATCATTGAGGTATGAAATGAATGATAATTTTAGAGATGTTATGTTTTTTAAAGCTGATGTTAATAAGCTAAATGTATCTCGAATGATGGATGAATTAGAAACATACATTGATCAGGAAGATTTTAAGAAAGAAAATGTACTAGGTGATTTAACAGCTCAGGTTGATGGTAAGGTAGTGTTGCAAGACTATTCTCCTGTTTATGAAGAAATGTTGTTAAATGGAGATCTGTTATTGGAAAATGGAGCATTAATAAACGTGAAGCCAGTTATGGAGGTAGAGAAAATTCCAATGATTGGTATTAAAGGTTTAGATAAGTTATACTTTAGCACATTGAAAAGCAATTTATTCTTATTTAAAAATAAAATGTATATCCCAAGAACTGAAATCAGGACTTCTTCATTTGATGCAATGTTTTTAGGAATGTACAGTTTTGGCGAGGATTATGCATATCATATTAGAATGTTCCTGGGGGAAATATTGGCCAGTAAGTCAAAACATAATTTGGCTAAACAAGCCAAAGAAGGTGGTTTTGATGAAGATGAAGAGGATGATATAACAAAAGGACGATCATCTTTATATGTAGTTTCGAAATCAGAGAATGGTAAAGAAAAAGCTGGTCTGGATAACAAAAAAGCAAGAAGAAATATGAGTGCTAAAGTTAAACTGCAAAAACAAATGGTTGATATGCGTTTTCATCCAAAGTTAGTTAATTATGATACTGAACAATAATGATTATTAAAGCAAATGGTATATTCTCTTTTTTGTTAGTTCTTTCTTTTTTAATTGGAGGATGTACAACAAAGGAAAAAAGAAAATATATTGAAATAAATAATAAAATCAAGCAAGAAGTTGAAGATGTTGTTTTTGGAAATGATACAGCTTCAAATACAATTTTTTTATATGCGAGTTATAATTGTAAATTTTGCAGATATCTTTTTAAAAGAACATTTCCAAAGTTAAAGGAAAATTATTTAGATAAGGGGTTGGTGAAGGTAGTTGTAAAATGGATTGATTTTGGAGAAGATATACATTCATTGTACGCTCTAAAAGCTGCTAGTTGTATATACAAATATGGAAGTTATGATACATTTCATGAATTACTTTTAACAAATCCGGCAGTTATTGTTTCAGATGATTTTCGCGCTTTAATAGATGATATAATGGCCGAAAATCATGAAATTGCAGAATGTATGATGACTGATGATAATTATGAATTTTTAAAAAGAAATATAAAGGAGTTTAGAGCCAATAAATTAAGTGGTACTCCATGTTTAGTTTTAAACAATCATGCTTATGGTGGTTTTATTTCTTTTGAGAATTTGCAACAGGTAATGAAAGAAGAATTTAAATTTTTAAACAATTAATATTTGATGTAATGAAACGAACAGGTAAATTTTAATCTTAAAAATTACACATAGGGTAATGATTAAAATTTCTTGAGAGTTCCATCTGACAAATAAAAGTAAATTTTAAACAGATGAAAAAAAAAGTATTTGCATTGATGATGTTATTTGCAGTGATTTTAATTTCCTGCGGAGAAGAAGAATCAGATGAATTTTGTGAAAATCCAGAAGCTAGCTGTCCAGATGGTACAGCTATAGATGCAACTGCATGTTGTACAGATGCAGATTGTCATTGGACGTACAATAGTACCGATTATGAATGTGATGGAGATGATTGTTCATCAGTACTAGATCTTATTATAGAGAATGCATGTACGGAAGAAGTATCTTCTGTAAATTTAAAGTCTGGTAAAACCTTAGCAGAGCTTAAAGCCGAATTAGCATCTGTTACACAAAAACTGCTTGCAGAAGCCAGAGCAGCATCAGGTTGCAACTAATAAAATATTACCCTCTTTTGATAAAAGCCATCTTTTTAGATGGCTTTTTTTATTCTTGTGTTTTGGCTGTTTATTGGTTAAATTTGTTATTCAACACAAAAACACAACACAATGAAACAATTTTTAACCCTATGTATTCTATGCTCAATATTTATGTTTGGGCATTCACAAATGTATATACCTAATTCTTCATTTAATGTTGAAAACAATAGCAGTGAAGAACAGTTTTATTATAATTCTGACGATAATTCAATTGTAATTAAAGAAGAAAAACTAATAAATAATTCAATTTGTTTTATTTACAGTATTACAGGACAGTTAGTATTAAAGAAGCGTGTAGATTATTCTATATTCACTTTAAATGAAATTAAAAAAGGAATATACATAGTATCTATTCAGGGATATAATATCAATCTGGTCAAAAAGATTCTTATTCCATAATGTAAATTTATAAAATTAAGGACTAAAAAAAATATGTTACATTTGCGCTTTCTAAAACGCATTGATTATGTACAAGTTCTTATTTTATATATCCCTGGTTTTCCTTGTTGCCTGTAAACCTCAACAATCTCATGATTATTTAAAAATGCAAGGAATGATATTTGGTACTTTTTATCATATCATTTATCAACCTGTAACGAAAACGGATTCAATTAGTTCTGGTGTAGCTAAAGAATTAGATAAGGTTGATTGGGCTCTATCAACATTTAAAGATACTTCCTCTATAAGTAAATTTAATTTTAGTGATAAAGGAACCACCGTTGATTCTATGATGAAATATGTTTATCTGTCAGCTGTTGAAATTAATAAAAATACAGATGGAGCTTTTGATATGACAGTGGGACCATTGGTTAATGCATGGGGGTTTGGATTTAAAAAGAAGGATAGTATAACAAATGCATTTATTGATACCTTGTTGTTAAATGTAGGAATGGATAAAATTCGATTGAAAGGTGAGTTTTTAGCAAAAGAAAAACCTGCAATAATGATTGATGCCAGTGCTATTGCTAAAGGATATGGAGTAGATGTTGTTGCAGATTATTTAGCTTCTCAGGGAATTGTAAATTACATGGTTGAGATAGGAGGAGAGATTAGAGCAAACGGTATTAATAATAAAGGAATTGCATGGCGTGTTGGAATAGATAAACCAATTGATGATAAAGCTGCTGCAAACAGAGAAATTCAGGATGTTTTATCTTTATCAGGAGTAGGATTAGCCACTAGTGGTAACTATAGAAATTTCTATATAAAAGAAGGTAAAAAATATGCCCATACTATTGATCCAAAAACTGGATATCCTGTACAACATTCCTTGTTAAGCGCATCCATAATTGCTCCGGAATGTATGGTTGCCGATGGTTATGCTACTGCATGTATGGTAATGGGTGTTGATAAAAGTATTGAAGTAATTAATCGTTTACCAGGAATTGAGGGGTATTTTATTTATGTAGATGAGGAAGGAAATAATGTAGTTAAATATACCGAGGGATTTAAAGATTTAATCGTAAAGTAATTCACTGTTCAAAAGATAAGTAAATTTAAATTGTCAAGATTCTGTTATTTACAGAGGTATATTTTAAAGCGGTATATCTATTCTAAATATAGTCAATTACTACTATCATAAAGAAATAACAATAAACCAAAATCAGGTACATTTGCCTTAAGTCGGGGTTTACTTTTTTATAGATAGTGAGAAATTTCAAAGTATTACAGAACTTCAAGCAAATCTTCCAATTTTTTCAGTTGAAGAAAATCATCAAATCGTTTTACAACCAATTTCTCAATAGCTCATTTTCTTCTAATTAAATAAATATATGTCGACGTCTAAAAAATAAATATGTTTTAAGTGGTTGATATTTATTTTTATATAGTTTTCTTGTCTGCTGAGATTTTAGCTTTAAAGACGCTCCTCTAAATGCTGTCATTAATCTATCGGCATTTGTTCACATCCCACCTTAGCATAGATTTCAATAGCTAATTTCATTGTCAAAATGATATAATCAAGAATTAGAACCAACGATTTAATTCTAATTAACTTTAATTTTTCCACAAAACAACAAGTCAAAATCATCATTTAACAACTTCCAGTAATATAGTCCATGGTTGCTGATTCTATTAGTGATAAATTCTGACTCTACAGTTTCAGCTTCAAAAAGTTTTAGTCCTTTATTATTAAAAAATTCAATAATAAGGACTTGTTTAGAGTTATTAATCCAATCTAATTTTATTTCACCGGATTTTGTGCAAAAATTATTAGGTGTTATAATTTTTACTTCATTCCCTCTCAAAGATCCTGTCAGATATCTATTAGTTAGTTTTTCAAGATCTTTGTTTGGTATAAATGCTGAAAGCATACTATTTTGCTGACTTGTGCTTTGAAATGATTTTAAGTCTGAAGATATAATATTATCAGCCTTGGGGTTTTGATCTATCGTATCTTCTATTACTTTAGTATTATTGGATTCTATGTTTTTTTCTGTAATGTTGTATTTGGAATTACCAGTTATAGTATCAGTTATTTTGTTTGGACGATCAATGATTGTATAGATAAAATATGAGCTTGATAATATGACTGCAATAAAAGCAGCTATTGAAAACCATTGTTTGTTGCCTATTCTTTTTCTGAGAGTAGGTTCTACATCAACAACATCGTCAATATCTTTGATAATTTCAGAAAGCATAAGAATTTCATGAGCACATATATCACATGTTTTAATATGCTCACGAATTTCTGGGGTTAGTTCATTATATGAGTCATCGGTAAGATTTTCTGCACAAATAGCAATTTGTTCATCAGTTAAATGCTTTGACTCCATACTTCCTCTGTTTTTTTAGTTTCCTTTTCTTTGCGTTGATTGTGGTAATACTCAAATAGTATTTGTAGTGTTTCTTTATCGTAATTAGCTCTGTTAAATGGACCATTTAATCTAACTATAATTCTAGTAATGTTTTTATTGAGCCACATTCTTATTGCGTCATGCTTTACAAATTTATTTTCAGCTACTTCAACAGCATATGTCAGGTTTTTAAATATTTCACTTTTGTTTTTTAGGTTTATTTGGCTAAATAAGGTGTCTAATTTATTCTTTTTATAGTTTTTGTCGTAAACAACTAAGTCATTTTTAATTAATGACAATTGAAATAAATAGGCTATAAACAACTGAACTTTAATTCGTTCGTCATCAAATAATAATAAAGTGTTATATAATAGTTTTATTTCATCGTTAATAACAAGTTTTTCTAAGGGGTGACTGTTGTTAATATGTTCATTATCATAGAATACAGATGGTTGTTGTTTCCATTGTTTTAATTCTTTTCGAATTAGTTCACAACACATTTTATTTAGAACTGCAATGCAATAGGTGGTAACTTTAGCCTTTCCGTGATAAGCATTCTGTATATTATCATGTTTTTGCAAAAACTTTTCAACCATCCCCATTTTTATGTCCTCTTTTTCTTTCTTAGGAATTGATCCATTGATAACATAGCGTGACACTACTTTATCAGCTAATGCAAGTAGTTGTTCTTCTGTAATTAGATTATTTTTATGTTTAGGTTTAAGCACTTTTTATATGCATGAAAATTTAAGCAATCAAAAGTGACAATAATAATCATAATTTCAAAAGTTCTTATCTGAGATATTACGTTTACATGATGAAAAAATTAAAAGTGAAAAACACTTTAAGTGGCAGAATATTAATTTTTTGTTAAAAAAAATTTTGAATTAATTGTTTTTTGGTTTTTAAATTGGTGGTTAGGCAGCATTTGGTTTGATTAGCATAAAGGCTGCCTCACTCTTTTTTAATTGAATATATAGTATTATAATACTATATATTCAGGTTCATAACCGATACTTTTTGCGAACGTAAGAATTTTCATATTATTCTTCATACGAACTTTAGCATGAAAATCTGGTTTGATTTTATAATATTCATCAGCTTTGGGATAGTTACCCAATATTTCGTAGCAAATTCCTAGAATTAATGCCAGTTCTGGGGATTTTTGCGTTTGGTAGAGTTTTTTTACAATTTTACCAACTTTTACATATTCACCCTTCTTCATTAATTCTTTAATAGTTGCATATTCTTCTTTTAATGCTTTATCTTTTATTTTCACTTTTGGAAAATTGATGTTAACTTTTTTACTGCTTACCATTCGGGTATAATATGCTATTCTATTTTTCATACGGTTTGAGACGTTGTCTTCTACTTTTTCCAATGGTAAGTTCTGATCTGTATATGATTGGTTAATTTTAATGGTGTCCTTTTTAACAGGAGATCCATTTGTATAATTAAAAGTAAAGATTACAGTAAAAGTGGCTTTGCTCTTATTTTCAGCAGTAGTAGTGCTTATTAACTCATATTCGCCTGAAATAATAATATCTGCTTCTGATTTCTGAGCAACGGGAGTAAGCCAACTTTTTTGCACCCAGCACATGTTAGTATCATCTGATTTTTCATTGTATTTGAAGTGTTTTTGTACCGTTTTTTCAACAATGTCTGATGGCTTTTGTCCCTTGTTTATAAAGGATTCTAAATATATTTTTGTGCTTGTGAATATAGCCTTTTCAACTTTGTTCTGTTTTAGTGAATATTGCCGAACAACATATTGTGCATTTAAATGTATTGCAGTGCATATATTTATAAGTAGAAATATTAAGAATATCTTCTTCATTTTGTTTTTGGTTTATCTTTTATGTTTTATGAAATGTTATCTAAGTTGTTAATTAGCTGTGATATTTTGGTGTATGATATTGATAATTTTTTCAGAATTTTAGAGTCGCTGTGTTTATATGTATTCTAAGTCAATTTATCTTATTCATTCCTCTGAGGTTTGTGAGAAAGTATCAGGACTATATGAATAATCCTGATACTTAACTTTTACTATATTATTAGAGATATTGATATCCCAATATTAAGCGAATCTTAATAACTTAAGTAGAATTCAGGTTATTAATATTTAAATGTACGTTCTGCAGTATAAGGTCCTACTTTCATTTTTATCCAGTTACCATTTGAATCATACTCAAACGCACAATCCCAGGTTCCATTTGTGTCGAAGCTAAAACCGTCTTTGGATACTGTTGGTTTTGGGCCATTTAAATCCACAAGATATTTATTAACGAAAGCCATTCCTTTTGCTTTCTCTTCGATAGATAATACCCCATTTAGTTCAAATTGGAATTCAATTTTAGTTGGATTTCCTTTATCATCTACATTAACAAACTTAATTCCTCGTTTCATAGGATTTGCTTTTGCATTTTGTTCTCGTTGACTAATACCAGTAGCAAAGTTTGTTGCACTTTTACCTTCCCAAAGCCAGTTAGTCATTACTCCCTGTTCATTAATGTATGCTTTTGTGTTAAATGTTGTTCTTGTATCGGCACGTTTAGGAATAATGCCTGCAGAATTTAACATTTCCTTATAAAATGCATTGGCTTTGAAGTATTTAGATTCCCCTGTAAAATAAATATTACCTTCTAAGTCTACTTTCAATTGTACCTCTTCTTCAGATTCTTTTCCTCCTAAAAAACCTGCATTTTTAGTGATGTTATTTGCTTTACCATAGGTGTTTTTTAAAATTGGGTCGTGAACATAATTCAGTTTGCGATAGTAACTGTATTCGTAATCAGCAGCTTGAGCCCACATTCCTGCATCTGTTTCAAGGTGAGAATACCTGCCATTACTAGAATATTTAGGCATTATATCACGCGTAATTAATTTTTCTTTTTTACCATCTGCTAACAATGTAATCTGGTCTGCCTGCAATTCTTTTACTCTGCGTTTTGAATCATATTTAACACGGTACTCGATTGGTTCCATTCCTTCTTTCTTAATAACTGCTTTCATATCTTTAGGTGCGCCGTTACAGTCTTGTAGTGGGAAAAATTGGAATGGATAATCAATTTCAAATAGCTGACATAATAAGTCATTGGTAGCATAAAAATCTACAAAACGTTTTAGATCGCGGTTGATTGTTCTTAATAATGCTTCATAGCGTTGAGCACCTGCAGGGTAATAATTCACAAAGTAATTAATGTTGTTGTACTGCTGATACTGCTTAATTTCTTTTGTGCCTATAAAAGTAGAACCTACTTTTGCTTTCATTTCTTTCGACTTCATGGTGCCTGCTAATACTGCATTCCAGCATTCCATTTTTTCAAGAGCAGGTTTGATCTCTTCTCCATATTGTTTGTAGTACGAAGAGGCTTTTTCTGCATCTTCTAACCATGCATAACATACAGAAAGGTTATGTAATGCAACCCACTTTGTTTTTGTAGTGGTTGCAGGAAGTACTTTTTCCATTTCGGCAGCAAAAGCATGTACTTTTTCTTTTTCTTCTTTATTAAGCAATAATCCTTTTTTACCTTCAAAAACAGCCAGAGTTGGCTTAATCATTTTTTTAGATAATTTTGATTCTTTCACAACACCAAGTTTGATAGGGGCATTAAACATACCAAAACCGAAGCGAGCAAAAACTGCAGTTCTTACAGTGTTGTATGCCACGTTTGTACCTATACGATCCTGAATTGGTACTTCATCCTCTAAGTTACCTTCAGCTAAATCTTCAGCTGCTTCCTTTACGTCTTTACCTAGACTTCCAAGACTTCCAACGTTTGTAGTTTGAGGTTTGTAGTTTTTAGTTTTTTGTTTTCCTTCTAAAATCCCAAGGTTTTCTTCGAAAAGAACTTTACCACTATTATCTGTTACTTTATAACGACAATTCACATAGTAGGGGATGTCATAATAACCTTCGCTATCGGCAGTAGTTGGCATGGACGCACTTGGACTAGGGTTTGGTTCGTTTAGAATAAAGATTTCAACCTTTACGTTTTTCTCAGTTTCCGCTTTGGCTAAAATGTAGGCAGGAACAAAATCCCAGGATGCAAAACGACCTTTGTCATCTTTGTATGCATCAAGCATTTTATTGAATTTTTCAATGCCATCCATACCGTCGTTTACTGCACCGGCAACTTTTTCTCCTAAACCGCCAAATTTTGCTCCAATCGCTGAATTTTTTGCCTGTTGTGCCTCTTTTTTCGCAGTTGATAAAACATCATCGTTTGAAATGTAAACATCAGCATTAGTAAATTCAATTCCTTTACTTGGCGCTTGAAAATAACTAATTGAATTCGGGCCTTTAATACTTTGGGCTGTTAATGAAATTACCATAAAAGCAATTCCTAATGTCATAATAATTTTTTTCATTCGAATCTTTTTAATTAAACATTAAAGTTAGATGAGGATTTTTAATATTTTTTGTTCTCCCTTTATGAGTTGCTACTTATGTCCTTTTTTGAAAAAAAAATGAAGGATTTTTTGAAAAAAAAATGATCGAATAGAGAGTGGTGAAATTCTGAAGTGTACGTATTTGTCAGTATATTAGTGGTTTGTGGTGGAGGAGAGTGGGTAATAAGAGCGTTTTGTATTGATTGAACAGATTGATTTGTGATAAATAATTAGATTCTTTATTATATTTTTGGTTTAAAGCAAGTGTTTCATCTGTTATGTCTATCAGATTTTAAACGGTGATTATACAAAACATTTAAATATGAGATCAAGAGTTTTATTCATAATTATTATTGGAATTTGTGGAATATTAATTCTGAATCAGTTTTGTTTTCAGAAAACAAAAAAGGATGTTATAATAAGTTGTGAATATAAAGACGAAGTTAAAGTCTTTATTCGTGATTATATTTTTTCAAATATATCAGATGATGTTCTCGATGAAAAATATAGGTCTTTTAAAGATGAAGATTATATTTATTTCAAAAATCTCAAAAAGGGTTCAGAGCTTTTGTTAAAGGAAAAAAAGAAGAAAGCATGGGCAAAATGGGATGAATGTTTAACAAGTGATGAGTTTGAAAAGTATAAAGCTGAAACTTATTATGTTTTTGGGATTTCTATTGGTGAGAGTGATGGCTATACCAGTTATATTTTATTGCAAAAGGCACTTGAAATCAGTAGGCTCCCTGGACATATTAGTAAAAAGCTAGAATATAGTTGTTTAAATGCTTTGGTGTTTTTATTAGTATCTCAGGCTGAGGATGAAGAATTTTTGCAAAAATCAGATGTGTTAGCAAAACAATATAGTTTAGAAGCTCATACCTTATTAAATAGCAGTGGATGCGAGTTTGGTGAAAGATTCGTATCTAAAAGTGTATATCGACTTGCAGCAGAGTCATTGTTGTGGTTAGGTGAAGATTCTCTAGCAAATCAATACATCGAATATATGCTAGAACAGAACCAGTTTTATGCTTTTCCGAAAAGAGCAGAAGGGTATGCAGATATGTTGAAAGGTGTGAAATCATATATAGATTGTGATTTTGATAAGTCAGAGGTTTATTTAAAATCTGCAGTTAATAAAATAGGAAGTACAACTTCATTCTTAAATTATGATTTAGAATTACCATATGCTTATTTAGGTGCTGTTTATATTAAAAAGCAATGTTACTCAAAAGCAATTGATTATATGGAGCGTTCTGTGAAATCATTACTTAATAATCAGTATAATGATATCAGCGAAGCTTTGAAGTTAGCCAGTATAAATGAGTTTAAAGATGTAAATAGTTTTTATAATGTTATTTTATGTTGTTTGAGGTTGCAATATTTTTATAAAGAAGCTTTAAAAAATAATGTTGGATCAATAACAGTTGACAAAGTGATAGAGTTGTCTTCATACACAAACCAATTAATAAAACAATGGTTTTTAAATGCTGCAGACGAAAAAACACTTTTGCGAGCAACTAAATTGATTAAGAAAAGCAACTATAATGTAATCGATATTATTTGGGAGCATCAAAATCAGTTTAGTAATAAAGTAGAACGTATTTATAAGTTGCAAACTGAAGCAAGCTCATTTTATTTAAACTATTTGATTCAACTCAGAAAAAGAAAAGAGGAGGGGAAGAGATTTGAAAGGATAAGAAATTTGACTATTGAGCTTGCTGATGTTCAAAAGGATATGAGTCAATTGCTTGATGATAACATTAATAAACGATTATCATTATTAAAATACAAATCGGAGTTGTGGGACGAAAATAACAATGATTTGAAACGGTTGGTTTTCAATGAAATAATGCCAGAGGTTATACCTGCTCATAAGGCGTTGATAAAGTATTTTTGGTCTTACTCAAATCTTTATATAACTTATTTTACCCCCAAAGATTGCGGAACAAAAAAGATTAAATGCTCAAAAATAGGGCAGAGTGTAAAGAAATTTAAACGTGCTATAAAAAGTAATGCAGATTCAGATACTGAACTTAAGTTTCTTTATAACCTTTTAATTGAACCAATAGAAAAGGAGTTAGAAGGAATAGATGGTTTAACAATTTTATTAGATGAAAAGCTTGAAGGAATTACATTTGAACTTTTAAAAAATAAAAAGGGTGAATATTTAATCGATCATTTTGCGATTCAATATGCATATTCGGCTAAGGGAATGATATGTACTGATGAACCTGAATTTAGAAGTTTTATGGCTTTAGCTCCAGGATTTGAAACTAATAATTCTTTTCTGGCATCAAATGTTACCAGGAGTATAATTAAAAAAAGTTCATTTGTTGAAAATAGTTCAAGTATACAATCTTGTTTGAAACCTATTCCGTTTTCAGAAGATGAAGTAATGGAGATTGCAAACCTATTTGATACGAATGATATACAAAGGACAGTTTATCGATCTCGGGATGCTACAAAAACAAATTTTATTGAGCATGTACAAGATGAAAGTGTGATACATATAGCAACTCATGGTGTTTGTGCTGATCATTATAATAGTGGTTTGTTTTTTTCATTAAATGATGATGATAATGGCTTTCTCAGTTTACATGAGTTATTTCAAATTAATATGAATGCCGATTTAGTTGTTCTTTCAGCTTGTAAAACAGGAACCGGGCAAGTTTTAGAAGGAGAAGGTATAATGGCTCTTCCGCGAGGATTTATTTATGCAGGAGCATCCAATGTTGTTGCTAGCTTATGGAAAGTACATGATGAAAAAACAAAGGAATTAATGGTATCATTTTATAAGCATATTATTGTTGATAAAAAGAGTTATGCAGAAGCATTGCGTTTGGCAAAGCTTTATTGCAAAAAGAAGGGATTCTTGCCGATTGATTGGGCTGGATTTATATTAATCGGAAAATAAGTTTAGTACTTAATAAAAACACCATTTCATATACCAGATTCATATATTTAGTATTTGTGATTATCATTAGCTTCATTAGCTTCATTTGCTCATAGATGTCGGTAAATGTCGTTTACGAATTAATATGCTTAGCTGTCTCTTTTTTTTCTGACTTCGACACTTTTTTGATTCTACTCTAAGGTCTATTGTGTTTATAGATAGGGTGTTATTAGCATGAGGAGTTGCTGTAAAATTACAGAAATTGTTTCGATGCATATTTCATTATATTTTAGAAGTGTCGATTAGTTTATGATATTAGCGTTAAATTTACTTGGTATTTAACACTGTCATCAATGTATGGATGTTATTGGATATTCTTGAACATGCTGACCCCCTTTCCTGAAGCCAGTTCCTGCTAGGTTTTAGCATGACAATCCGGCGGATGCTGACCCCTTTAAATGATATTTGAGGATAAATATTGCTCTGTGACGTAAAAAAAACGGAGCATATTGATCCCTCTGCATCAATTGCTTTTCAAAAAAACGGAGCATGTTGACCCCTTGGATTTAGGTTTAAATTAATTAGTAGTTGCAACTACTAATTGATACTGAATATGGCAGGAAAACCTAAAAGAATGAGCCAAGTAAAACAAATACTACAATTACACAGTCAAGGGTGTGGCATTAAGACAATTGCCCGCAATTTGGACATAAGTAAGAACACGGTTAAGAGTTATCTAATTAAATACCGTAGTTCAAAGTTAAGCCTTAACACCCTGTTAAAGATGGAGGATCATGCACTTGAAAAGGTCTTTCATCCTGGTAATCCTGCATATAAAGACCAACGTTTTGAAGACCTAAAATGTAAGCTGGATTATTTTGAAACGGAGCTAAAGAAGGCAGGTGTGACCAAACAGTTGCTTTGGGAAGAATATCGCTTATCAAATCCATCAGGATACAGCTTAAGCCAGTTTAGTTATCATTTAGCCCAACACCTGCTTACAAAGAATCCATCAATGGTATTACATCATGAACCTGGAGAAAAACTATTTGTAGACTATGCAGGCAAGAAGCTTTCTTACATTGATGCCACCACAGGAGAGATCATCGAATGTCAGGTCTTTGTAGCCTGTCTTCCATACTCTGATTATAGCTTTTGTATGGCAGTTCCCAGTCAACGCATAGATGACTTTATTTATGCGCTTACTTGTTGTTTGCAGAGTTTAGGTGGTGCTCCTAAGGTTCTTGTTCCTGATAATTTAAAGTCGGCTGTAACCAAAGCCAATAGATATGAACCAGGCATTAATCAGGTTCTTGAAGATTTTGCCAACCATTACAATATGGCTGTAGTACCTGCCAGAGCCAGAAAACCCAAAGATAAAGCGTTGGTTGAAAATCAGGTAAAACTGATTTATAATCGAGTATATGCCCGCATTCGCAATCAGCAATTCTTTTCACTCTCAGAACTCAATAAGACCATAAAGGAGTATACTCTCAAACATAACCAAACCAGAATGCAACAACGTGATTATTGCAGAGAGGAACACTTTTTATCAAACGAAAAACCATTGCTTCAAAAACTACCCAAAGAATCTTTTGAAATAAAGTATTACAAAGAATATAAACTAGCTCAGAACAATCACATATACCTTGGTGAAGATAAGCACTATTATAGCGCTCCATATCAATACATCGGCAAAGAACTAAAAGTTGTATATACTCGTTCAATGGTGCGCATCTTTTACAAATACAACCTGGTGGCTGTACATAAACGAGAGCTATCAAAAGGACGATACTCCACCATTAAGGAACATTTATGTTCTACACATCAGCATTATTTAAATCGCAGTCCTGAGTATTATAAAAACAAGGCTACAAAGCTTTCTACAACTCTGGGAGAACTCGTAGAATTGATTTTTACCCAGAAAAAATATCCTGAACAACTATATCGAAGCTGTGATGGTCTTTTTAGTTTGTGTAAAAACACTCCTGCAGATACCTTTAATAAAGCTTGTCAAATGGCCATTGAAAATCAAAACTTCAGTTATGGTTTTATTTTAAATATCATCAAAAATAAGATGACTGAATATCCACAACAAGAGCCCGATAAAGACCTTCCAAAACATAATAACATCCGGGGGAAGGAATATTACAATAATCAATTATCATTTAAATTTTAAATAATGGAGAATATCGAAAATCAATTATCACAATTGCGTCTGTATGGCTTTAAAAAAGGTTGGAATGCAATGTTAGAAACCAGAAAAAACAATGATCTATCATTGAATGAAGGTATTGAAATACTTTTGCAAGCTGAGCTTCAGGACAGAGAAAATCGTCGTTTCGACAGACTCAGAAAGACTGCCCGCTTTAGGTACCAAGCCTCATTAGAAGAATTAAAGTATGATGCAACCAGAGGATTAAACAAGTCCTTAATTACAACCTTAGCAACAGGTGATTATATCTCTAAAGGAGAATCTGTTTTAATTACAGGAGCTACTGGATGTGGCAAGAGTTTTATATCTTCAGCTTTAGGACATCACGCATGTGCACAAGGTTATAAAGTAGCATACTTCAATGTTCAGAAATTGTTGCAGCAAACCAAAATGGCTCGTATTGAAGGTTCAATCCACCAGTTCATGAATAAAATATCAAAAACCTGCTTGTTAATACTTGATGACTTTGGATTAACTCATCTTGAGAAACAACATCAAATGGATTTAATGGAAATAGTAGAAGATCGCCATGCTCGTGCTGCTACTGTTATTGTAAGTCAATTACCAGTAGCAAGCTGGTTTGATATCATTGGAGAAGCTACAATTGCTGATGCTATTTTAGATAGGCTTGTGCATACTTCACATAGAATAGAGCTTAAAGGAGAAAGTCTTAGAAAAATAATGTAATTTTGTCACACTGATCATTTTTAGTTACCCAAATCCAAGGGGGTCAATATGACCGGAATGAGGGGTCAACATCACCGGAATATCTAGTTATATCATACGATCATTTGATTATCAATATAGTATAATAAAGAAAATGGTTGCAAGGTAGAAGTTAGAATAGTAAAAGGTGATTTACAGCTCAGAAAACTATACCGGTTGACAGAAATGAACAAATCTATAGATTGCTAAGAACTTTTGGCATATAGGAATATTACAGAATCCTGTTTATTGAAGAATATAATTATTCAGGTTGTTCAATAGTTCTTTTGTTTTGTAATTAAAATATCTTCTTTCATTAAAACCAACAACCCATTGAATACCTTGTATTGCATTAGTAATAAAAATCTCATCAGCATTTAATAAATCTTCTTTAGAAGCACCGTTGCATTCTTCTAATTTTAACTGATTATTTTGTTTGATAAGGTTGATCACTGTGTGGCGCATAATACCATCAACACACCCTGTAAATACAGAAGCAGTATATACAATGTTATCTTTTATCCAAAATAGATTGGAACTGGAGGCTTCAATGATTTTATTTTTATCGTTGATCAAAAGACAATCATCAACTTGATCTTGTTTTTTATTAAGAGCAGCTAAAATATAATGAATTGAATTTCCACATTTGAAATAAGAAACCGGATTGTAGGTTTTCTTCATTTCAGAGTAAATAGATAAAAGTAATCCTTTTGTGTTTAATTCAAATTTTGAGCTGTTTAATTTAGAGATTTCAATAAGGAAATTTGCCTTGTTTTCAGTTGGAGTATATAATCCTTCACCACTTCTAAAAAACTCAATCCTAACCCTGCAAGCTTCAAATATTTTATGTTTTTGAATCAGCTTTACAATCAAATCCAGTAAGTCATCTTCAGTTGGTATAGAGGCTAAATCCAGTTTAAGACTAATCATTGCTTTTCTGATTCTTTTATAGTGAAGATCAAAAGATATGGGATATTGTCCATTGGTTCTTATGGTTTCAAAAAACGAGTCGCCATATTTAAAGGCTCTGTTATTGTAACCAACAGGAACTTGAGTTGATGGATATGTCTTTCCGTTAAAGTTTACAAAGGAATTCATTTTAATTATAAGTCGATGATTTGTTTTGCAATGTTATAGATTGATGTATTCTTTTCTACTTTAAAGCATTGTTTTACTCCAGCAGCAACTCCTGCTTCTATATCTCTTTTTGAATCTCCAATTAAATAGGAATGCTCTAAATCTATATTAAAATCCTTAACAGCGTTCAGAATCATTCCAGGTTTTGGTTTCCTGCAGTCGCATTCAGAAACTGCATCGTGATGAGGACAATAATATATGGCATCAAATTCTGCATTGTGTTTATCAAGATGAGTTTGCATGTAATCATGTACCAATGAAATATCGTGTTCTGTATATTCTCCTTTAGCAACACCTCCTTGATTAGTAATCATGATTAGCTTAAAACCATTTTGTTTTAATAATGATAATGATGCTTCAACTTGCGGATTAAATACAAAATCTTCAACTTTATAAACATAGTAATGCCCTTCATCACTGTTAATTACTCCATCTCTATCAATAAATACAGCTTTATTCATTTTTTATATTTATGCGATTATAAAAAAGGAATTAATTCGTGAATAAAATCCAGGAATAAAGATGGTTTATAAAGAATAGGAAAAATAAAACCAAAGACAGCACCCCAAAAGTGAGCATCATGCCCAATATTATCCACGTTTTTTTGTGCCATCATTCTAGAGTATATCAAATATCCAACTCCAAATACAATTCCGGGAACAGGAATGGCCATGAAAAGGTATAACATGCTATATGGACTAAAAAAAATGGAAGCAAAAACTACCGCGGATACAGCACCTGAAGCTCCTATTGCATTGTAGTGAGGATTATCTTTTTCCTTAAATAAAGAATATAGACTGGAAAATATTAGGGATGAAAAAAACAATAGCAAAAACATTACGATGCCTCTACCTGGAAATGCATAATTAAAATGATAGATAACTGCTCTTCCGAATGAATAGAGGACAAACATGTTTACTAATAAATGAGTCCAACTACCATGTAAAAAACCATGAGATATAAGACGGATATATTGCTTTCGATGTATAATTTGATAAGCATTGAATTGATAGCGGTATAAAAGTGTAGTTTGACTAAATGCCATTACACTAAATATAACAATGGCTCCAATTAAAATTATAAGAACATTCATTAAAATGAGGTTTATATGATTGAATAATATTAATGCGTGATCTTAAAGATCATTTCTTTTAAAAGGTCTCCCATATCTGCAGATACATTGTTAAAACCTTTGCTTTTCATATCGTATTCTCGAAGAATAGATATTATTGCAACAACTTTACGTGCGGAATAGTTTCGTGCTCCCAGCGTATAATCTTGAACAAAAAAAGGATTAATACTTAATTCTTTAGCAACATTTGCTTTTCCCTTATCTGCCAGGTAATAATATATCATCAATTTTGAAAAATAATTAAACAAAACGGTGATAGTAGCTTGTATTGGATGATCTTTAGGGTTTTTAGCAAATACTTTAATGATTTTATTAGCCTTTAGTACATCTTTATTAATTATAGCTTTTTGTAACTCAAAACTATTATAATCTTTACTAAGACCAATGTTCTTTTCAATATGTTCAGGTGTAATGTGTTTTACATCTTTGCCAATAGCAACTTGTAATTTATCAAGTTCTTTAACTATTTTAGAAAGATCAGTTCCTAAAGAATCTGCAAGTAGGGCACTTGCCTTCATGTCAATTGACATTCCTGATTCTTTAAGATAACCAGTAATCCATGCTGAAATTTGATTGTCGTAAAGCTTTTTAAACTCAAAAATGCAATTTGATTTTTTTAATATAGTACCAAGTTTCTTTCTTTTGTCAAGAGTTTTATACTTGTAGTTAATTACTAATATTGTGGAAGATAATGGGGAAACAGCATAATGTTGAAGTTCTTCTATCTTATCTAAATATTGAGCTTCTTTTACTACAACAACCTGGTGTTGAGCCATCATTGGATATCGTCGAGCTGCCATAACAACTGTTGCAGCATCAACATCCTTTCCATAATATATGGTTTGATTAAATCCCTTTTCTTCTTCAGTTAAAACATTGTCAATAATGTAATTAGTAATTTCATCAATGTAATAGGTTTCTTCACCCATTAAAAAATAAATAGGTTTAAATTGGCGATTTTTCAAGCTCGCCATTATTTGTTGAAACTCGGTCATATTTTATTTACTTTGCTGCAAAATTACAATTAATCACTAATTATCAAACAGAAGGTGTTTAACTGATTTTCCACCATGCAAAATTTCTTTTAAGGAGTCAATTCCTATTTGAAGGTGTTGGTTAACATATTCTTTTGTGACCTTTTTGTCACTTTCTGCCGTTTTAATTCCCGCAGAAATCATTGGTTGGTCAGAAACTAATAAAAGTGCACCTGTAGGTATTTCGTTGGCAAAACCAACAGTAAAAATTGTTGCAGTCTCCATATCAATAGCCATAGCTCGTGTTTTTTCCAGGTATTTCTTAAATCGTTCATCATACTCCCATACTCTTTTGTTGGTTGTAAATACAGTTCCAGTCCAATAATCTCTGGCATTATCTCTTATTGTTGTTGAAACTGCTCTTTGTAGACTAAATGCAGGAAGAGCAGGGACTTCAGCCGGTAAATAATCATCAGAAGTTCCTTCGTTTCTTATTGCAGCTATTGGAATTATTAAATCACCCAGTTGGTTTTTTTTCTTTAAACCGCCACATTTTCCCAAAAATAAAACAGCTTGTGGTTGTATCGCACTTAATAAATCCATTACCGTGGCAGCATTTGGACTTCCCATTCCAAAATTTATAATAGTAATACCATCAGCACTTGCATTGGGCATATTATGATCTTCACCAACAACAGGAACATTATGCCATTCAGCAAATAAATCTACATAATGTTGAAAGTTTGTAAGTAATATATGAGAAGTAAAATCTTCAAGTTTTCTTGCTGTATATCTGGGTAGCCAATTTTCAACTATATCTTTTTTTGTCTTCATGTGTTTGTATTTGGGTATTAAATTTCATAAAAATAACAAAAAGGTTTTATCATTATTGAATATAACCGTAGTTTACTGTGTCTTGTTTAATTTATATTTCAAAAGTTCAAATCAGTAAATAGTTTGTTAAGTCAGATTTGTTTTAAATTGAATTATATTTGCACAAAATCATAATATGGAAGAACTCAATTTACCAGCATTTAATTTTACAATTAAGGAGATAGATGGGAAAAGAATGATCTTTGATGGAATTCGTAAAAAGATGGTAAAGTTAACTCCTGAAGAATGGGTTCGCCAGAATTTTATTGCCTATTTAATAGGGTTTAAAGAATTTCCTGCATCATTAATGGCCGTAGAGACGAAAGTAAATATTAATGGGCTCTCACAGCGAGCAGATATAGTTTCATATAGTACTCAACGAAAACCAATATTAGTAGTGGAATGTAAGGCCCCTAAAGTTAAGATTACGAACCAGGTTTTTGATCAGGTTGCCAGATATAATATTCAATTAAAAACAAGGTTAATCTGTGTAACTAATGGAAAGAAACACTATTGTGCATTATTAAATAAAGATGGAAGGCAATATAATTTTTTAGAGGATATTCCAAGTTATCAGCAATTAAAGAAACATCTCTTATTCGCTGATTAATTGATAAAATAATTCATCATAATATTCCCTTCCTATTTTTCTCCACTTTTTACGAACACCTGTTTTAATGAAACCATGTTTTTCAAACAATTTTATACTTTTTGTGTTGGTGCATGTGATCGAGCTATACAATTGAAAAATACCCAGGGTATTAAAACAATAATTGATAAATAATTCCAATGCCTGAGAGGCGTATCCTTTCCCTTCAAATTCTTTGTTTAACATGATACCAACTCCGGCTCTGTTGTGGTAGGGATCAAAATCAAATAAATCTATCATTCCTACAAGAGTAGGATTTTCCTCTTCTGTTTCAATCATTAACCTTAGTTCTTTAGATTGGTAAATGTCAAGGTTAATTCCTTTAATATATTGCTTTAACTGATGACGAGAAAATGGTTTTTGAGTGTCTGAAACAATCCATAGTTCCATGTCATTTTCCCATTGATATAAAATATCAATGTCCTCAGGTTCAATTGCTCTTAAAGCTACGTTATTATCCAATTTATTCTTCTACCTCCATTTTATTTAACTGCCAAAAATATCTAACGAAAGGATCATCATATCCTGTAGCTTTTATAATTTCATTTTTAGCTTTCTTAGCAGATTTAAAGTTTTTGTATTGACCAAATACATATCTGATGTTTCCATCTTTACACTTATATATTTTTATCTGATTTTCATCAATAGAGAAAATTTCAAGATTAGGAATTATCTTTTTTAATGTAATAAACTGAACTGTATAAGGGAATTCTTTTGTGTCAATTTTTGTTGTCGACGTAATTTTGGTTCCTTTATGATTACCATTAATATTTTGATTTGGACTACTTACTTCCAACCATACATCATCCATTTTTATTGAATTGGAAGTTTTATGATAGGCCATATTTGTGTTAACTGAATATTCTAGGTTTTTAGGAGTTACTCCTATACCTTTAAAATCTATATTATAAGTCTTTTCTGTTTCTAGAATCAATAAGTATTTTCCTGTCTCAGGATTTGGGCGATATTCACCTTCTATCTTATCTGTTCCTGCTTCTTTAACAAAGATACGAACATCATCCCATCCTATTTCTTTAGTGTTTTTAAGTTGACCTTTTATAACAGCAAGTTTATTTTTAAAAGGTTCTTCATATTCAATTAAGTAAATATCTGATCCACCATAATTTTGATCAAATCTGGAAGATGATATATAGGCTTTATTTTCAGCGGCAGTAGGAGTAAAAAAGAAATCATCATCAGGTGTATTGATAGGATATCCCATATTAACAGGATCAGACCAAGTACTATCGATTTCCATTTTGCTATAAAAAATATCAAAACTTCCCATTGTATTATGTCCTTCGGAACTAAAATAGAGAGTTTTATTATCCAGACCAATCATAGGTGTTTCTTCATCGTATGGAGTGTTTATTTTATCTCCCAGGTTTTTTGGTGTTCCCCACTCTCCGTTAGGTAGCTTTCGCACAGAATAAATATCTAATCCTCCATATCCACCTTTCCTGTCACTAGTGAAAAACAAAATGGATTTTTCGGTGTTAATTGAAGCATGAGTCTCATTGTAACGACTATTTATGCCATTAGGTAATTTGAAAGGTTCACTCCATGTTTCTCCATCAAAATTACTCATATATAGATTTTGCCCATCAATGTTGCTGATAAGCATGTAAAGTTCAGTGCCGTCAGCTGATAGACAAACTCCTGATTCATGACTGTCCTTTTTAACAATTGATTTTATTATCTCATTTTTATTCCATTCATTGTTTTTTGTGCTAGAGTAGACTTTCTCTGAAAACTGTCCATCATCCATAATGGTAGAATATGAAGATTTTTTCTTAGAAGTAAAAATAAGGATTGATTCATCAGCATTCACTAATGGACTGTGGTCATCGTATTTAGAATTGATATTTTCCCCTAAATTATGGACTTCTAATTTTACTGGATTTTTCATAAGACTAATACCATTTTTACAGATTTCAATTTGTATGTTGATATCATCTTTTAGAATAGTATTTTCTCCATCAATAAAGCTAAGGATTTTATTGTAAGTATCTATTCCGTCCTGATAACGGTATTGTAATTGAAATGATTTAGCAAGAGACATAAACGCATCTATACCAATTTCAGAATAGTATTGATCTGTTGTTAAATGTTCAATGGTTTTATTAAAGTAAACAGAGGCGGAGTCAGCTCTGTTGTTGATGTTTAGATAACAAAAACCTATATTGTAAAGGGCATTAATATTATCCGGTTCTAATTTAACTACTCTTTTAAATTGTTCTATAGCTTTCTCACAATTACCTTCTTCAGATAACGATACTGCATCATGATATAGCTTAGTAGTATTGTTTTGTTTTGTTTGAGCAAAAGAATTGGTTGATATTACTAATATTAAAAGGATAATTAAACGGTTCATTATTTACAGGATTGTTTTAAAAGCGCTAAAATGCAAAAATACACAAAAAAGGTTCTAAAACTTTGATGAATAAATAATCTTCATTGATAAATATTATGAAGACGAGTGTTATTCATCAATTTCCATGACAATTGGATCTAAAAAGAATGTATGCTCTTTTCTTATATACGAGTTTCCTGCAGGTATGTTAAAGGTATTCAAAACCGATTTATATCCCTTCATATTTATTTCCATTTTGTAATCTGTATCCGAAGGAACTATAAAAATATACTTTCCGGTATTAGGTGATGGACGATAATATCCCTCAATATGGCCGTCTTTTTTATTTATCAAAGTTATTCTTGCTTTAACAGCAGGATCACCTTCCGGAGTAAAAATAAATCCTCCTACAAGAGTTAACGAATTTACATTATCACTCGGGAATTCAATCATATAAAGGTCAGACCTTCCATAACCATCATTTCTTTTTGATGCATAATACACTCTCTGCTCATCAATAGTAGGAGCAAAAAACAAATCATCGTATGGAGTATTAATAGGAAACCCTATGTTTTTCACATTATTCCATATTCCTGTAGTATCAACTGATGCAGTAAAAATATCAAATCCACCTATGGATTTATGGCCTTCGGAACTAAAATATAGTGTTTTACCATTAGGATGTATGTTAGGACTTTCTTCATCATATTCAGTATTAATACCAGCTCCAAGGTTAATTACTTTTCCCCATTCTCCATTTGGAAGCTTAGATACTTTATAGATATCTTTTCCTCCAAATCCACCATTACGATCACTACTAAAAAATAGTGTATTACCATCCATAGAAAAAGATGCATGTGATTCATTAGCCATTGAATTAATAGGAGCAGGAAAGGGTATTAATTCTCCCCATTTATCATTTTTTAATTCGCTATAGTAAATATTGCCAATTGAGCCTCTGTTTTGATAAAATAGTAGAGTTTTTCCATCTGGAGATATGCCTATTGTTGCATTGTTTCCTCTGGTATTAATATCTATAGCGCGTGATGTAATCCATCTTCCTTCTCTCCATAATGAAAAATATACATTTTCATCATTATAACCGTTAGCTAGTTTTAATGATTCTTCTGTTTCTCTATTAGACGTGAAAAGTAATAGGTCTTCTGTTAAATTAATGATTGGACTGTGTTCGTCAAATTCAGTATTAATTAATGGACCAAGGTTGGAAATTTTAAATTTTACAGGAGATTTTTCTAATTCAATAGCATTTTTGCAATAATTTATTTCTCTGTCAATTTTAACAATGGCTTCTTTGCTTTTTGCCGGAATTTCCTTTTTTAATTGTTCATATTGTTTTAGGGCTTTATTGAATTGATAATCCAGGTGATAAGCTTGACCTAAGTAAAATCTTGATTCAATTGCTGCAATACTTGATTTCTCGCTTAGAGGATATAAATCAACAACTTTTTCAAGTATCTCAACCGCTTTTTTTATTCTATCCTCAGAGAAAAGAAAGCATTCTCCTGCTTTAAATAAAACATAAGTATCATTAGGGTATTCCTTTAATAATGAATCATAAATTTCTGAAGCTTCTTTGTAGTCCTCTGTGATTAGTAGGTTGTCTGCTTTAGATATTTGTTTTTTTAATGCTTTATTTTGGGCAAATGAAAAGCTGCAAAAAATAAATAATATGATTATAGTTAAATGTTGTTTTTTCATTGTGGAAATTTTATAGGCTTCATTAAATGAATTTACTATAAAATTATGCAAATGTTTTTATTTCGCAACAATTAGAGGTATTGAACGTGACCTTTTATGTGTTTTTTGTCACTACCAATCATTATTTTGCCATTGTCAAATAAGAATCGGTATTTAAATTTGGATCCATACTGTTCCATTATCGTAATAATATCACGATAATTTATGTGGTTAACAGAAAAAATAAGTGTTCCATTTTTTATGTTGCAAATGTCATTAGGTGAGATGTTAATTGCTTTAAATGGAAGTGATATGTTATTAATTTTATCGGAGGAAATTATATAATAACTGTTATTGTTGTTGATTGTACTTATATCAGAAGTTTTCTTGAAAACAGATAAGAATTTAATAAAATAAATGCCGCAGGTAATTAAAATACTATAAAGAAAACCATAACTTTTACTGAAATGTTTATTGGCAAACTGTATCATGGCTTTATAAAAACGATCTCTATAGGTTTTGTCTTTACTAGTGCTTTCTCCTTTAAAATGTATTATTGTTGAGTCTGCATAATAGTAGTTTTTATAGCCTGATTGAATGACCCTGTATGATAAATCAATATCTTCACCATACATGAAGAAATTCTCATCAAACATTCCGATCTTTTCAATAACATCTTTACGCAGACACATATAAGCACCAGAAAGAATTTCTATTTCATTGTTTTCTTTATTTGATAAATAACCTTTATGGTATTCATTAAATAACTTATTTTTTTTTGATAAAGAAGATAGACCTGAAATTTTACAAAATGATGCCCAGGGAGTAGGGATTCCTCTTTTTGATTCAGGTAAAAAAGAACCTGAGCCATCAATCATTTTTATTCCCAAACTACCAATGTTGTTATCAGAGTCTAAAAAAGTAATCATTTTTTCAAAGGTATCTTCTGCAACAATAGTATCTGGATTTAGAATAAGGATATACTTGCCTTGAGCCCTTTTTATCGCCTGATTATTGGCTATGGAAAAGCCAGGGTTGTTTTTATTTGCAATCAAAATGCATTGAGGGAAATTTTCTCTAACCATTTCTACTGAGTGATCAGAAGAATTATTGTCTACAACAAAAACTTCAGCCTCTATAGAATTACACGCTGCATATACTGAATACAGGCATACCTTTAAAAAATCAACTGCATTATAACTGACAATAACTATAGATAAATCCAAAACCAATGATTTAAGCGGCGGAAGATTATTTTCCGCAGAACAATAATTTAATAAAATTGCATAGTGGATTTCTGGAAGCTTTCTCCATTCTGTATTTCATTCTTTCAAAATCTTCTTCTCCACCAAGTTTTAATTCTTGCCATATTTCTCCCCATCCATAAAAACCACCAATATTACGATCGTCTATAAACATATCTGCGTTTATTTTTCTACTGGTAGTTTTTTCATCAAGTTTTTCTTCTGGATAACTCTTGTTTACTGCATAAAACTCAATGCCTTTTTTCTTACAATATTCAACAGCTTCCTCTAATTCTCTACCTGCTCTGTAGGTCCATAAAATTAATAAATGCCCTTCGCGTTGCATACCCTTTAATGTTTCAAAAGCAAATGGCATTTCTTTTCCTATAGCGGGATATTTATGTTCTACAATAGTCCCATCAAAATCAACAGCAATAATCATAAATAATAACGAGTGTTTTTTTGTTTTCTTATTATTAGTTAATAAATAATTCTTCTTCCTCTTCAGAAAGGTTTAGGTCATTGCATATTCTGTTTTTGGTAGGGGCGTGAATAATAAATAAAATAAATACGACACCAAACATATATAAAAATGAATTGTCTGCCGAAATTAAATAACCTATTGATGCTAATATTCCAATTCCTTCCAACATGGCAATCCTAACAATAAATGCCGTTTGGTACAACCTGATTTTAGACAATAAGTTCAATGATTTATCTATGTGTTTAATTTTTTTAAAAAAGAAAATATGGCTAGTAGGAATTCCTGCTAATAAAGCAATAATTACTATTGATTTAATTGTTGCCTGACTATCTGAATTGAAGATCTGAACTTGTCCCATTTTTGATACTAATAGAACAGAAATAATGGCAGCAACTGACATGGAAAATAAAATGGCAATATAAATGACATTTAATATTTTGTATTGATTTTTTAATTCAGCTTGCATTTCAAGTAGCTTTTATAAATTAACAATATAATAAGTGATTATAATTTTATGCTGGATTCAAAAGGAAGTCTATTCACTAATGAACGACCTAAAGTAACTTCATCAGTATATTCTAACTCATCCCCAATGGAAACACCTCTTGCAAGAGTTGTAATTTTAATATCTGAAGAAGAGAACTTACGATATAGATAAAAGTTTGTTGTATCTCCTTCCATTGTTGTAGGAAGAGCAAAAATTAACTCTTTTATTTCTCCCGAATTTACTTTTTCTTCTAATGGTTTAATAGTTAAATCATCAGGGCCAATACCATCCATGGGTGATATAATTCCTCCTAATACATGATATACCCCAAAATACTGTTGTGTGTTTTCTATAGCCATTACATCTTTAATGTTCTCAACAACACAAACCGTTGAATGATCTCTTTTGATATTAGCGCAAATATCACAAACATCATTATCTGAGATGTTAAAGCATTTTTTGCAATAAACAATTTCTTCACTCAGTTTTTTAAGAGCATCAGCAAAGCGTAAAACATCTTTTTTTTCCTGCTTTAATAAATAAAGAACTAAACGTAGTGCACTTTTTCTGCCAACACCAGGAAGTTGAGAGAATTCTTTTACAGCATTTTCTAATATTTGCGATGGGTAACTATCTGAATTCATTTGACCAACAAAAAAAATAATCGGTCAAAGTTAAAAAAATTATCAAGGTATCACTTGGATTAAAGGGTGCACTCCTTTATTTTTAACCGTTTTTAAATATTAATTGAAATTATGAAGCCATTATATACTGGGTTACTTGTAGCTCTTTATTTTATTATTTTAATGATAATATCATACCTAACCGGGAAAAAATCTGATAATAAGAGTTTCTTTTTGGGTAATCGCCAGTCACCATGGTACATTGTGTCGATAGGAATGATTGGTGCTAGTTTGTCTGGTGTAACTTTTATTTCTGTTCCAGGGTGGGTTAATTCAACACAGTTTTCTTACTTACAAATGGTAGCTGGATATTTTATAGGATATCTTACTATTGCGCATGTATTATTACCCGTTTATTATCGATTAAATCTTACATCTATATATTCTTATTTAGAAGAACGCTATGGGAAATTTGGATATAAAACCGGAGCATGGTTGTTTTTAATTTCAAGAACTATAGGAGCTTCTGCCAGATTATACCTGATGGCAAATGTTCTTCAATTAAGTTTATTTAATGCATTAGGGATTCCGTTTGCATTTACAGTTTTGATTACCATTGCTTTAATTTGGTTGTATACTTTTAGAGGTGGTATAAAAACCATTATTTGGACAGATACTTTACAAACGTTATTTATGTTGAGTTCTGTAATTATTACTATAGTATATATTGCTAAAACTATGCATTTAGATGCTTATGGAGTTGTTGATATGATCAGTCAGAGTGAATTAAGCAGGGTATTTGTTTTTGATGATTGGCATTCAAAACAAAACTTTTTTAAACAATTTGTCAGTGGTGCATTTATTACTATTGTTATGACAGGGCTAGATCAGGATATGATGCAGAAAAATTTATCATGCAAAAACTTAAAAGAGGCTCAGAAAAATATGCATTGGTATGGTTTTGCATTTATTCCAACTAATATATTATTTCTGTCTTTAGGTGTTCTGCTGTACATTTTTGCAAACCAGCAAGGACTGACTTTGCCGGAACGTTCTGATGATTTATTTCCGATGATTGTTAATAGTGGAAAATTGCCTGCGATTGTAGGTTTGTTTTTTATAATCGGTTTAGTTGCTGCAGCATATAGTAGTGCAGATTCTGCATTAACTTCATTAACAACTTCTTTCTCTGTTGATATTTTAGGTACAAAACATGGAGAAAGCCTTTCTAAGAAAACCAGGATGATTGTTCACTTGGCATTTTCGTTGGTTTTAATGTTAACAATTATTCTGTTTAGAGTATTTAAAGCTGACAGTATTATAAGTACCATTTTTATTTTAGCAGGGTATACTTACGGCCCACTGTTAGGATTGTATGCTTTTGGATTGTTTAGTAAAGTGAAAATAAAGGATCAATACATTCCTTTTTTAGCAATACTAGCTCCGACTATAACGGGAATTTTAGATTATAATTCTTTGAATTGGTTTGGCTTTTCTTTGGGATATGAAAAGTTGATACTAAACGGAATTATTATGATTGTTGGATTACTTTTAATACGTAAAAATGTGACAGATTAAATTCTTTTATCATGTATTGATAATTCACGTTATTTTTCATAATATTGTAAACCTCTTGTATTTTATTTAAACCTAACAAAGGGCAGATATATTATAATGTATAATTGATGGTGCAGAGATGGACCTTCCATCTGTTCTTTCCAAAATATTTCATTTATTATTTTATAAACCTTTTCAACATTAAAATTGCTATGAGCGAAAATTTTAAGAAGGTGAAAGATTACCTTTTAGATCTTGAATACAGAATTGTATCGGAAGATATTAGTGAAGAACTTTTTGTTATTGAAAAAGAAGAAGATGGTATAAGCAATGTAGTAATCGATTGTGAAGATAGCATTCTAATTATTGAAGGACTTCTTTTTGAAATGCAGAATGGTTCAGTGGATATTTACAGATCTCTTTTACAAAAAAATCGCGAAATTATTCATGGAGCATTCACTCTTGATGAGAGTGGTAAAAAAGTTATTTTTAGAGATACCCTGCAATTAGAGAATCTAGATTTAAATGAGTTAGAGGCAACTTTAAATTCTTTAAAATTGTTATTGTCAGAGTATTCTGAAGAATTAATTGAATTTTCAAAAGCTTAAAAATTGTAAGGATGAGTATTTTTAATAGAATATTTAGAGTAGGAAAAGCAGAAGCACACGCTATTGTTGATAAATTGGAAGATCCGATCAAGATGACTGAACAAGGGATTCGTGATTTAAAAAAGGACTTGGATAAAAGCTTACAAGCTTTAGCTGAAGTTAAAGCTTTGGCTATTCGCAGTAAAAAAGATTTAGCTACAAATAAAGAAATGGCTAAAAATTATGAACAAAAAGCCATTTTGTTAATTCAGAAAGCAGAAAAAGGTGAGTTAGATGTTGCCGAAGCAGACAGGTTAGCAACTGAAGCTTTGTCTCGTAAAGAGGAGGCAGTTGAAGCAGCAACAAGAGCTCAGGAGGAAGTAACTCGTTTTGATACTAATATTGCTAGTCTGGATAAAAATATTAAGAAATTAAAAAGCACTATTACAAGTTACGAAAATGAACTTCGAACATTAAAAGCCAGAGCCAGAGTAAGTAGTGCAACCCAAAAAATCAATAAGCAATTAAGTGGTATAGATAGCTCAGGGACAGTATCTATGCTTGAGAAAATGAAAGAGAAAGTAGCTCAACAAGAAGCAATGAGTGAGGCCTATGGAGATATTGCAATGGAGAATAGAAGTATTGATGAGGAAATAGATGATGTTTTATCTGATAAAAATGTGAAGGCTTCAAATTCATTGGATGAGCTTAAAGCAAAACTGAAACAAAAATAGATACAAAAGAATATGGGTATCTTTGATATTTTTAAAAAGAAAGAACCTCATTATGATAGCACCAACATCCAGGTTAAAGACCTGGATGTTGGTTTTGTTTTTGAATATGATCTGTCAACTTGGGAGGTTCAGGCTATTTATGAGTACGATTGGGGTGATAATTATTTTACGCGGGAGTTTAAAATTTCCGATGGATCAACTACCAGGTTTCTATCTATTGAGGAAGATGATGAATTAGAACTTTCTCTTACAAAAAAGATAAAAATTAGATCTCTGGATGCAAATCTAATGGAAACTCTTCAGGATAAGCAACAACCTCCAAAATCAATAGAATATGATGGAATTACATACTATTTGGAAAATGAAGCACCGGGTTATTTTCATGATATTGCGAAAGGAGATAATTGGGAAGAGTTCAGATCGTGGGATTTTGAAGACAATGATGGAGTTAATATCCTATGTATAGAACAATGGGATGAGAAAGAATTTGAAGCTTCAATAGGAAAGAAAATTAAAGAGTTTGAAATTTCAAATATATTACCGTCTGGTAATTAAATGCATAACAATATTTAATGTATGGATAACAAATTAGCTAAGATTATTATCGCAGTTGTTATTGGTTTTTTTATGTTGAAAACTTGTAGCACCTGTCGATCAAATAGAAATTCTTATTCGGATTCAACAATAAGTAGCTGGGAGAAATCTCCTGTTGATAAATTAGTAAGATCATTGTCCAATGAGCAAAATTTCTCTATCATCTTATTGGATATGGATTCCAGAAGTAATGGTTATTATCATCAATATCAGGTATTAATAGAAAAGCCAGATACTGTATTATCGCAAGAAACAGATTGGGAAAAAGTAAGTGATACTTTTTTTGCTGATAATATTAATAATATGGGAATGGAGATAGCTTCTAAAAAAGATGGTAAACTTTCTAAGGTAGCAAGTCCTGCTGGTTATAACCATTATATCGGAAATGAAAGATATGGGCATTGGACACAAAGAAACGGTACATCATTTTGGGAATTTTATGGTCAATATGCATTTATGTCATCGATGTTTAATTTAATGACATACCCGGTACGTCGTTCATACTGGGATGATTATTATGGAGGAGGTTATTACGGACATAGATCTTATTACGGGCCATCAGGAAGAACAATTTATGGTACAAGTACCTATACTTCTTCATCAACTGGGAAATCGAGTACATGGGCATCTAAACCATCTACTTTTAAAAATCAGGTACGTAGTCAGGTGTCAAGATCTAGTTCCGCAAGTAAATCACGAAGCTATTCATCGAGTTCAAGCTATTCTCAAAAATCAAGAAGTTCATCACGTTATAGTAGTTCTTCTTCAAGAAGCCGAAGTGGAGGTTTTGGAAAATAGTCTAATTCTAAATGTATATAACTATGAATTTTTCAGATATTTCAACAATATTATATGATGCAATAGCCTATATTGCTTCCGGATTTGTAATTTTCTTTTTGGGTAAGTTAGTTTATCAACTGGTAAATAAGGGATTTAATGTAAAGGAAGAGTTGGTTGAAAAAGATAATTTAGCTTTTGCTTTTGCTCATACAGGGTATTTTATTGGTTTATTATTAGCTGTAGGTAGTGCCATTGTAGGTCCAACCAGAGGGTTGCTTAATGATATGATTGACATTTTGGCTTACGGAGTTTTAGCTATAGTACTATTAAATCTATCTATTTGGCTAAATGATAAAATCGTATTAAGTAAATTTTCAGTAAAAAAAGAAATTATTCATGATAGAAACTCAGGAACTGGAGTTATTGAAGGAGCTGTTTCTATAGCTTCAGGACTTATTATTTTTGGTGCAGTAAGTGGTGAATCAGAAATTGGTGGCTGGGGACATGGATTTCTTACAGCAACAGTGTTTTGGGCTGCTGGCCAAATTGCAATTATAATTGCTGCAGCTATATATCAATTGATAACACCTTACGATGTTCACGAACATATTGAAAAAGATAATGTTGCAGTGGGTGTTGGTTTTGCCGGTGCTTTAATAGCTATAGCCAATCTAATTCGGTATGGTATTTCCGGTGATTTTGAAGGATGGGGTATTACATTTTCAGAGGCTGGATTTGAGCTTTTGATCGGAATTATCTTATTGCCTGTGATGAGGTTTTTAACAGATAAAATTCTTTTACCAGGACAAAGACTGACAGATGAGATTATTAATCAGGAACATCCAAATGTGGGAGCCGCTATAATTGAAGCTTTTGCATATATCGGTGGTTCAGTTTTAATTACATGGTGTTTATAAAATTACTATAGATAAAGTAACAAAAAGTATCAGGTTATATCCTGGTACTTTTTGTTTTTACATTCCTTTATTGACTGTCAAATTCTGACAGTTTCTTATTATTTCATTTTATTAATGTTTAAGATTAAAAATAAGTATTCTGCCATTTTAATGGCAGCCATTTTTGCTACTGGGTTTAGCGGTATAGTTGCTGAGTATTTACTATCTACTTTAGCTACTTATTTTTTGGGTGATTCTACTATTCAATGGGCATTGATTGTTTCTACCATGATGTTTTCAATGGGACTGGGAAGTAGAATAAGTAAATCATTTGTAAATAATTTAACCGAGAAATTTCTAATACTGGAATTTATTCTTTCTATCGTTGTTTCATTTGTTCCATTAATAGTTTATACGGCATCTGCATACACTGCCTCTTTGGCTGTAATTATATATGCTTGCAGTATTTTAATAGGTATGCTCATTGGTATGGAAATACCTTTGGTTACTCGTATTAATGATCAATATGAGGATTTGAGAGTAAATATTTCCAAGGTACTGGAAAATGATTATTATGGAAGTTTGCTAGGAGGAATTTTCTTTGCTTTTGTCGGAATTCCCTTTTTAGGATTAAATTATACTCCTTTTGTACTGGGATTAGTCAATTTTAGCGTTGCTATAGGTGTTTATGTGTTTTTAAAAAGATTTATAAATACATCATATAAAATCCCTTTTAATATTTCTATTGCGGCGATTATGATAGTTTTGATAGGAGGGGTCTTTATGGCCGAACCTATTATTACTTTTGGGGAGCAGCAAAAATATAAGGATAAAGTTATTTATGCTGAACAAACTAAATATCAACGTATTGTTATTACTCAGTGGAAAAATGATTTCTGGTTATATTTAAATGGGAATCAGCAACTATGTAGTATGGATGAAATGATGTATCATGAACCATTGGTGCATCCGGTAATGTCACTTCATCCTAATCCGCAAGAAATTCTGGTTTTAGGTGGTGGAGATGGTTGTGCTGTTCGAGAAATATTAAAGTATGATGTAGTAAAAAAGATTACTTTGGTAGATCTGGATCCAGCCATGACAAAACTTGGTAAGGAAAATCCTTTGTTGACAAAATTGAATATGGGGTCAATGAATGATCCAAAAGTAAATGTGTTAAATCAGGATGGCTTTACTTATTTAAGTGGAAGTAAGTTGTTTTATGATATCATTATTGTGGATTTACCCGATCCCAGAACTGTTGAACTAGGAAGATTGTATTCTGAGGAGTTCTATAAAATTGCTTATAAACACTTAAGACCTGGAGGTGTAATTATTACTCAGGCCGGTAGTCCTTATTTTGCTACCAAAGCATTCAAGTGTATCATTAAAACAATGGAAAGTGCAGGATTTGTTACAGTTCCATTGCATAATCAAGTTATCACTCTTGGAGAATGGGGGTGGAGTTTAGGTGTAAAACAATCAGAAAATTATCCATTAAAACAAGCTTTGCAAAAATTGAAATTTGATAGCATTCCAACCAAATGGATCACTAATGAAGCTATGCAGTTAATAACTTCGTTTGGTAAGGATGTTTATCCGGGACAGAGCGATTCTGTAAAAATAAATAAAATTCAAGATCCTGTTCTATATAAATATTATTTAAAGGGAAATTGGGATCTATACTAGGTTTTTAGGATAAAAGAGTAAACTATGGCTAATATAAAACATAAACAATTACCACCTAAAATATTTAACTTAAAGGGTTGGGTTGATATAGTCGACGAGGAAAAACTAAATAATTTATTTGAGCAGATTTTATTAAAGGCAGAGTTTAAAATACTTAATTTTTCTTCTCATCAATTTCCAGTGAATGGGTATACAGCTTTTTGGTTGTTGGCGGAATCTCATTTAGCATTACATACATTTTCAGATGATAAGGTGACCTACATAGAGTTATCAAGTTGTAATTATGAGAAGACTACAATCTTTAAAGAATTAACTGATGAAATCATGAATGTAGTTAATTGGGATCAGGACATTGTTTGCTGCGAACCTGCTTTAATAAATACAAATCATTAATAACTTTATTAATTATGGGGATATTATCTTCTTTACTTGGAAATGCAGGAGTTGTAAATAATGAAAAACTCTTAAGCGACTATGGTGTATTATTTACAGATAATGAAACTGTTGAAATAGGTTTTAAGTTAATTCGAGATACTTTTATATTTACAAATAAGAGGTTAATTATTATTGATAAGCAAGGAGTAACAGGTAGAAAAACAGAGTATTTGTCAATACCATATAAAAGCATATCTCGTTTTAGTATAGAAACTGCAGGTACTTTTGATTTGGAAGCGGAATTAAAAATTTGGATTTCGAGTGAACAATCTCCAAGTGTGGTTAAGAAGTTTAATAAGTCAGTAAATGTATATGATGTTCAAAAGGTATTAGCTCAATATATTTTAGGTTAAAAAAGAAAACAAATGAGAAATAGAAAGTTATTTGCTGCCGGGGTAGTTCTATATATCATTCTTATATACATTATTACTGTATTTGAGTGTGCAGATCCTAATGCAAATATTAAGTCGTTTACAGATGCATTATGGTATAGTGTAGTTACTCTTACAACAGTAGGTTATGGCGATTATTTTCCTGTAACATTAGGGGGAAAGATATTAGGGTTATTTATTATTTTGGGTAGTTTAGGTATTTTAGGATATCTAATTGGTGAAGTTACTTATAGAATCAACACTTATATGGAAAAAAAGAAGCAAGGTTTTTTTGGAACAAAGTTCGAAGACCATTATGTTATCATAGGTTGGAGTGAATTTGCTCGTCAGGTAGCTAATCAAGTATATAATGCAGGGCATAAAATTGCATTGGTTACAAATTCTAAGAATGATTTAGAGTTGTTTAAAGATTTATACGATGATGAAAATACATTTGCTCTTTTCGCAGATTATAAAAATTTGCCAGCTTACGAAAAAGTGAATATTCTTAAAAGTAAAGCTGTTTTTGTAAATTTTAAAGAGGATACCGAAACTTTGGTTTTTGTATTAAATATAAAAAGAGAATATCCGGGTTTAAATATAATTATTAATTGTACTAACCCTGATTTAAAAGACACACTTGAAAATACAGGTGTTTCTCATGTTGTTGCCAGACATGAGGTGGCATCAAGGATGGTGGCAAGTTATTTGTTTGAACCACATGTGGCAGAATATACTTCAGATTTAATATCAACAAGTGTTGTTGAGCAAGATCAGGATATACAACAATTTAAAATCACAGAAAGTAATCCGTATAACGGAAAATCATACCTTGATTCTTTTTATGGTATGAAAAAAGAATTAAATGCTATTTTAATAGGATTGGTTATTGATGGGAAATTAGTAAAAGATCCGGAAGATGATTATGTGTTAAAAACAGGTGATTATCTTATTTTAATTTCAAGAGGTAATGACAAGATCAAACTTGAAAAAACATTTGGAGTTAAGGAAGGTTATTGATCTATGGATTATAAAATATATTGAATCAGGAGAATATGTATCGTTATGATAAAATTCTCCTGATTTTATTTTTTAATAGATAGGAGGGAATCTTTCAATATTGGATTCACTCACCAAATCATAAATTGCCTCGTAAACATCTTCTGCATTTGGATTAGAAAAATAATCTCCGTCAGTACCAAAGGCTGGTCTGTGATCTTTGGCGGTAATGGTTCTTGGAGCCGAGTCCAGATACTGATACCCGTTTTGTTTTTCAATTACATGTTGCATCATATAAGCAGTGGTTCCTCCAGGAACATCTTCGTCAAAGAAAACTACTCTACTGGTTTTTTTAATCGATTCCAGGATGACGCCATAAATGTCAAATGGCAACAAAGTTTGAACATCAATTAATTCTACAGAAATACCAACTTCCTGAAGTTGTGAAATAGCTTCTTGAGCAATTCTTACACAGGAGCCATAGGTAACTAAAGTAACATCATGTCCAACATGTAAAACCTCAGGTATACCTAGAGGGATATTAAATTCTCCAATATTATCTGGTCGTGGTTCTCTGATTCTGTATCCGTTTAATGGTTCAATAACTAATGCAGGGTCGTCAGCTTTTAATAATGTATTATACATTCCTGCTGCCCTGGTCATGTCTCTTGGTACACATACATAAATTCCCCTAATGGAATTTATAACCATGCTGGTTGGAGATCCGGAATGCCAGATTCCTTCCAAACGATGCCCCCTTGTTCTGATGATCATTGGAGCCTTTTGACCACCTTTTGTTCTGTATCTAAGTGTTGCTAAATCATCACTTAAAGATTGTAGCCCATATAATAGGTAATCAAAATATTGTATTTCTGTTATTGGTCTTAACCCTCTTAAAGCCAACCCAATTCCGGTACCAATAATTGTTGCCTCACGTATTCCTTCATCCCATATTCTTAATGGACCATATTTTTTTTGCAATCCTTCCATGGATTGATTTACGCCTCCCAATACACCGGTATCTTCACCAAATGTTACTAATTCGGGTATAGTCTCAAAGAGTTTATCAAAGTTATCACGTAAAATTTCCCTTCCCGGCACCTTATCAATTGTTTTAGGATAGTGTGGAGGTATTACAGGAACCTTTATGGCTGAATAATCATCTTCGGAATATAATCTGTCATTGTAGAGTATATAAGCCTGATTTCTATAATCTGTAACCCATTGTTGTAACTGGCTTTTTAAACTGTCAGGCTTAGAACAAGTGTTACACACATGACGTAGAATTTTTCGAGCTGTTGATAATATTTCTTTACGGCTTAGGGTATAAGCGTTTTTGAGTTGAGAAACAAGATTTGTAATTTTTTCATCATTGATTCCAGAACAAATACATGTTTTTTGTTCTATTAGCTTTATTAAGGAATCTCTTTCAGATTCCATAGTTTTCATACGCTGTTTCCAGGCTTGAGCCTGAGCTTCTTTTGCTTGCTTTAATGCTTCTTTTTCTATTTCATCAAGTTCGTCGTTCGAGGCTAAAGATCTTTCAGTAATCCATTCTTTCATTTTTTTCAGGCAGTCAAAATCTTTTTCCCATTTTAGGCGCTCTTCTGATTTATATCTCTCGTGAGATCCTGATGTTGAGTGACCTACGGGTTGAGTCAATTCTTCTACATGAAACATAACAGGTGTATGCTCTTTGCGACATTTCTTAACTCCTTCATCATATGCCTGACATAAACCGGCATAATCCCATCCTTTAAGTTTATATATATGTATTCCGTTTTTATCTTTTAATCCTTTCTCAAAACCCTTTAGTGCTGTTGAAATACTCGCTTTTACAGTTTGAATGGTTTTGGGAACAGAAATACCATAACCATCATCCCATATAGAAATAGCCATAGGTATTTGGTGAACGGCAGCAGAATTTAAGGTTTCAAAGAAATGACCTTCAGAAGTACTTGCATCTCCTATTGTTCCAAAAGCAACTTCATTTCCTTCTCTACTGAATTTCTTAAATTCTTTTAATGCAGGATTGTTTCGATATAGTTTAGATGCATATGCTAATCCAACTAAGCGAGGCATTTGACCAGCTGTAGGCGATATATCAGCAGAAGTGCATTTAATACTTGTTAAATCTTTCCAGTTACCGGATTCATCTATTGTTCTGGTTCCAAAATGATTATTGAATGAACGACCTCCATTGTCAGGGTTTAATTCAGTATCAGTTTCTCCATACAGAGAAGCAAAAAACTCAACAGCAGTAGTCATTCCTGTTGCAAGCATAAGTGTTTGATCACGATAATAACCCGATCTCCAGTCTCCTTCTTTAAATTGTTTGGCCAAAGCTAGCTGGGCAACTTCCTTTCCATCTCCAAATATCCCAAATTTTGCCTTTCCCCCTAGAACTTCTTTTCTGCCTATTAGGCTTAAATTACGACTTAGGTGACCTATGAAATAATCGTGTAATACTTCCTTTTTAAATTCGTTGAAACTAATTCCTGTATTTGATATCATTCTTTTTCAAAACTAACTAATAATATTATAGATAAAAGATACTCGAATTTTATTATAATTCGGAGCAAAGCTAACAAGTTTTGTGCATTATTCTAATGATATGAATAGATGTTAAGCTCTTTTATTTTCTTTCATTTCTCAATCTTGAAACATATTTGGGAATACTTTGTTTACTAAATAAGAATAAAACAGTATTTTTGCCCATCATTTAAAATTAATAGATATGCTAAAGGTTTTGTTGTTAAGTGTTGTATTGGTTGCAATTGTGTTTGTTTTGATGGCAATTAGAATATTGTTTCAAAAGAATGGAAAATTTCCAAACCTTCATATTGGTAGTAATAAGGAGATGCAGAAAAGAGGTATTTCTTGTGCTACAACGCAAGATAAAATGGCTCAAAAGGATACAATTAAAATTAAACCATTGCACTTGGATGGAGAAAGTCACAGTCTAAGTTGCTAGGGTTATAAAATTTAAAAAAAAGAAAGGCTTGAAAGAAATTAAATATCATTCAAGCCTTTTTTATCTTGTTGTATATAAATACATTCTATTTATTTGAGATAACCTGAGTTTTTTCTAAACTTAAGTATTCTTGATAATACTTGTCAATTAATGACATTCTAAATTTACTTGCTCTACCTTCTCTTGTTTTATAAGCATCCTTTGATTCTCCTTTTCTTCTGGGTTGAAAGAGTTTATTGTTGATGATTTCATCATTCATTTCCTTACCGAAATAATAATCCACGAAAATATTTTTTGGAACAACCCATTCAATAATATTTCCCTGGTTGTCGCATGAGTAGAATCCAGTTCCATTGTTATTCCATTGAACGTCAATTACAGGAGCTTCATGAAAGTGAAATTGATAAATACAGTCTCCTGAAGCAACATTGTATAATCCAATTACATTATCGTAACCTGCAGTTAAAAAAAGTTTTTCGTCAGGACTAACATCTATTTCACTTATAGGTTGGGCATGTGGTTTATATACTTTAATGTTGTTTCCTTTATCTGTATCCCAAAGTTTTATATAACCGTCGTGCGAGGCAGAAATTAAATACTTGCCATCTTTAATGAATTTTAAACAGCAAACAGGAGCATTATGTGCTAATATTTTTACATGTCTTTTTAAAGAATCTGTATCCCAAAGTTCAATAGTAGAATCAACAGATCCGGCCGCAATTTTTTTTCCATTTTTTGTTATAGCCACTGATACAACATTCTTTTTTTGTGAAGTGTTACCTTCCTTAGGTATTTCAATGTCTGTGTTATTCCAATATCTAAATCTTTTTTCAAAACAACCTCCCACAAAGTAATCTTCTTTAGCAGTCATATCCATGTCTGTTATATACGTGTGACTACCTTTGAAGAGTTTTTCAGGTTCAGTCTTACCGTAAAGCCATAGCTTAAAACTTTTGTCTCCCACGGTATAGAAACCGTCGTAAATGTTAGAAAAACAAACTTCAACAACAGGTTGATAATGTGCTTCAATTTCTAATTCAGTTTTTTTTGTTTCCAGATTGTATAGCACAACCATTTTGTTTTCTCCACCAATAAGTAATTTTTTGTTGTCTTTATTTATATCAATACTGTTAGGTTGAAAGTTAACTTTTAAAAGTTCTTCTTTAATGTATTCATTCTTTTGAGAGAAAAGTAAAGATGAATAAGTAAGAAATATTAATGTAAATAAATGAATCCTCATGTTTATTTGCTTTTGTAATTTTCAGTGTAAAACTATAAAGATATTCACCATTATTCAAAAATCAGTGTGTATCTTTGTAAAGGATGATTAAAACTTTATTAAATATTATTATCGCCCAGTATCTGGATTTGGTTTAATTGACAGGTACTTCTTTTCTATTTCTTCAATATGTAATGTATTGAAGGACTATTGGGTATCTGTCTTTTTGAGTGTAATTAATGATTTAAAAACCAAAAAAAGAAATACCAATGTCAGATCAAAATATTTTACAACAATTAGGGTTTTCTGATTATTTTGAAAATCAACTTTCTGAAAGTTATCAAGAAGGATTGGATATAGGCCGCATTACCTCTGAACACAAGGATCGTTATTCTTTAAGAACCAAGGATGGAATCTTTGAAGGAGAAGTAATTGGAAATTTAAGATTTACTGCTCAAAGCAGGGCTGATTTTCCTGTTGTTGGAGATTGGGTTTTAGTTAGTCAGTACGATGAGGGGAAGGTATTAATCCAAAAAATCTTTGCTCGTTTTAATATGTTAAAGAGACAAGCAGTAGGTAAAGATAGTGATGTTCAAATCATTGCTTCGAATATTGATTGTGCTTTAATTATAGAATCCGGAGATCGAGATTTTAATATTAATCGTTATGAAAGATATATGACTATTTGTTATGATGCTAAAATTGAACCTGTTTTAGTCCTTAATAAATCGGACTTACTTGAGGAAGCTGAGTTAAGAAAATTAAAAAATCAGGTGTATAAACGTCATCCAAATATTAAGTTAATTATCTCGAGTTGTATTACAAATGATGGAGTTAATGATATTAATAAAGTTATTGAATCAGGAAAAACCTATTGTTTGTTAGGTTCTTCAGGTGTAGGAAAATCAACTTTAATCAATTTAATATCAGGAGAAGAGATTCTGCGTACGAACGAAATCAGTGATTCTATACAAAGAGGCAAGCACACTACAACACATCGTGAGTTAGTACTGTTGCAGCAAGGTGGAGTATTAATCGATAACCCAGGAATGAGGGAAGTTGGAATTGCAGATGCATCCCAAGGTATAGAAGATACATTTTATTTTATTAAAACATTAGCTGAAAATTGTAAATATAAAGATTGTACGCATCAATATGAACAAGGGTGCGCAGTGCGCGATGCTTTAAATCAGGGAAAATTAGATATTAATAGTTATCAAAACTATTTAAAGATGGAAAAAGAAAATCTGCATTATCAATCTTCCGAAAAGGAGAGAAGACAAAAAGGAAAGCAATTAGCAAAACGCATTAAGCATTATAAAAAACGAGATGTAAAGTAGTTTTTCTTATACTAAAGTTTAATCTAAAAAAGAAGTATTAGTTCTAATACTTCTTTTTTGTTAAATAAATTTTCGTTTCCATTTTAAATTCGAATTTTCAAACTCATTATTTTACTGGTTTATTATTTGATTGTAAGTGTTATATTTGAAACTTTTAATTGAACTGAATAGTATGAAAAAAGAAAATCTATGTTTCATTTAGGAGGATCCTATAAACGAATGAAAGTTGTAACTACTGTTATAGCTGCTGTTTCGATATTTTTACTTGAAGCATATTTTGCGATTACTCATAAATCTTCTTTGGTAAAATATATAGAACTTACTAGTATGATGATAACATTCGTTATCATGACATTTTTTACATTAAAGAAGATTACTGTTGAGAAGGCATTTGTCTTAATTGCTTATTTAGCTTATATAAATATTGTTACTACTACACCTGATGATGTTGTATATTATGATAATGCTTTTCTAACAGATTTAATTTACTTATTTATATTACTTCCTTTAGTAGGCTTTATAGGGGGTAAATATCATGTAGTGATATTTGCCGTCGCAATCAATTTATATTTTTTGTACAGTATTTTATATACTAACAATGATTATCTTCTTAAAGATTATGGGATAAATGCTATCATTATTATGATATATTCCATTACGGTTTTTGAAATTAAACGTATGATTGAAAAAGCCGTGGTTGTAACAGATAATATGATTGAAGAAATAAAAGATCAAAAGGAAGAATTAGAAAGTCAGGCTCAACATTTAACTGAAACAAATGAATTGATGTTGGAGCAGAAAGAGCATGTGGAAAGAATAAACACCACAAAAGATAAACTTTTTTCAATTATTGCTCATGATATTAAGGAGCCAATAAATAACATTCAGGGATTATCTGAATTATTACAAGAACAAGTGTTGGATTTTAGTGAAGAAGAGCGAAGTTTGTTTGTGAAAAAGATTTTTCAGTCTGCCCAAAATCTTTCGGATATGATGGATCGAATATTAAATTGGTCTAAATCTCAGTTAGATTCATTTACCTTTTCTCCTGAGAAAACAGAATTATGTAATATCTATAAAAGGGTATTAGATTATCATTCCGAATTGTTAAGAGATAAAGATTTGACATATGAGTCCGGAGTTTGTGATCATTTGTATGTATGGGCAGATATTAATATGGTCGAAATAATCTTTCGTAATTTGCTTGTAAATGCAGTTAAGTTTTCTCATAAAGGAGGTGTAATTAAGATTAATATTATAGCAAAAAAGAATTTTGTTATAACAGAAATTATTGATCAGGGAATAGGAATGAATCAGAAAACAATTGAAAGGTTAATGAATCCTTTCGATTATTATACTTCAAAAGGCACGGAAAAAGAAAAGGGGCATGGATTAGGAATTAAATTGGTAATTGAAATGATAGAACAAAATCAGGGAACTTTTAATATTGACAGTACAGAAGGTAAAGGTTCAATATTTAAATATGGATTACCAGTTTATCAAGGAGAATAGCACTAAAATAATTTCTTTCCAAAATATTTTCATCTATAACCACTTGACAAAATGCGAATTGCGTTTTATCTTTGAATTCTGCGCAAAAAATATTCTGAATTAAATTTGGAAGTTAAAAATAAAAGCAGTTGTTTTGCACCCGCTTTGAACGAAAGGCGAGATTAAAAGATTGAAATAATGAGCAACTTTAAGGGAAGAAAGTCTTGATGTAGAGGAGGTTTTAGGAGTTAAGAAGTCAGATAAAAATTTTGAAAATATTTTTTCAAAAACATTTGGTTTTAAGAAATAAAATCACTTATCTTTGCAGCCGCTTTTAAAGAAGGGCAAAAGAGAAAAATACTGAGAGTTTGAGAAGGGTTTTAAATTGGTGAAAAACAGTAATTTAAATTGAAAATAAAACTTGAAAAATTAACTAAAAATTTTTTAAAATTTATTTGGAGAAAAGAAAATAAAGTTGTTATCTTTGCATCCGCTTTTAGAGCGACACTCTAACGAAGGTTAGGGCGAAAAAAAAAAGATTGAAATAAACATGATTTAGAAAGAGTTCTAGATTAAGTTTACAAGATATAAAGAGTTCGGATTATTTATGCCTAGATGCTGAATAAAACGAAAGCGTTCTTTGAAAATATTGAAATGCACACTTAATAAAAGGAAAGTAAAGTTGATTTTGAGTTAAAACTCTTGTAAGGAATTATAGCCATTAAAATGGCACAAAATTTTTATACAACGAAGAGTTTGATCCTGGCTCAGGATGAACGCTAGCGACAGGCCTAACACATGCAAGTCGAGGGGTAACAGGGTTGCTTGCAACCGCTGACGACCGGCGCACGGGTGCGTAACGCGTATGAAACCTGCCTTATACAAGGGGATAGCCCAGAGAAATTTGGATTAATACCCTATAGTCTTTATGATTCGCATGAATTACAAAGTAAAGTTTCGGCGGTATAAGATGGTCATGCGTGACATTAGCTAGTTGGTGAGGTAACGGCTCACCAAGGCGACGATGTCTAGGGGTTCTGAGAGGAAGGTCCCCCACACTGGTACTGAGACACGGACCAGACTCCTACGGGAGGCAGCAGTGAGGAATATTGGTCAATGGACGCAAGTCTGAACCAGCCATGTCGCGTGCAGGAAGACTGCCCTATGGGTTGTAAACTGCTTTTATACGGGAATAATGTTACCTACGTGTAGGTATTTGAATGTACCGTATGAATAAGCATCGGCTAACTCCGTGCCAGCAGCCGCGGTAATACGGAGGATGCGAGCGTTATCCGGATTTATTGGGTTTAAAGGGTGCGTAGGCGGACTATTAAGTCAGTGGTGAAATCTTGCAGCTCAACTGTAAAACTGCCATTGATACTGATAGTCTTGAATTTAGTTGAGGTAGGCGGAATGTGTTGTGTAGCGGTGAAATGCATAGATATAACACAGAACACCGATTGCGAAGGCAGCTTACTAAGCTATAATTGACGCTGATGCACGAAAGCGTGGGGAGCGAACAGGATTAGATACCCTGGTAGTCCACGCCGTAAACGATGATTACTCGTTGTTGGCAATACATGGTCAGCGACTGAGCGAAAGCATTAAGTAATCCACCTGGGGAGTACGTTGGCAACAATGAAACTCAAAGGAATTGACGGGGGCCCGCACAAGCGGAGGAACATGTGGTTTAATTCGATGATACGCGAGGAACCTTACCTGGACTTAAATGTAGATTGCATGAAGCAGAGATGCTTCTTTCTTCGGACTATTTACAAGGTGCTGCATGGTTGTCGTCAGCTCGTGCCGTGAGGTGTCGGGTTAAGTCCCATAACGAGCGCAACCCCTGTTGTTAGTTACCAGCACGTAGTGGTGGGGACTCTAACAAGACTGCCGGTGTAAACCGCGAGGAAGGTGGGGATGACGTCAAATCAGCACGGCCCTTACGTCCAGGGCTACACACGTGTTACAATGGCAGGTACAAAGGGCAGCTACACAGCGATGTGATGCTAATCTCTAAAGCCTGTCTCAGTTCGGATCGGAGTCTGCAACTCGACTCCGTGAAGCTGGATTCGCTAGTAATCGCGTATCAGCAATGACGCGGTGAATACGTTCCCGGGCCTTGTACACACCGCCCGTCAAACCATGGAAGTCGGGGGTACCTGAAGTCTGTTACCGTAAGGAGCGGCCTAGGGTAAAACTGATAACTAGGGTTAAGTCGTAACAAGGTAGCCGTACCGGAAGGTGTGGCTGGAACACCTCCTTTCTGGAGAGAGTTTTAAATAAACTACAAAGACAACATACTACTAATTTTTAAGTAGTGCATTTCACATTCGCAAAAAGCGAAAAACGTACATTGACATATTGGCAAAACAATCAAAATCATAGTTTAGCAATGCGCAAAGCATATAGCTAAACCAACAAGAAAGTAAGCAAGGGCGTACGGTGGATGCCTAGGCTTTCAGAGGCGAAGAAAGACGTGATAAGCTGCGATAAGCTGCGGGGAGAAGCAAATATTTATTGATCCGCAGATTTCTGAATGGGGCAACCCGGCTGGTTGATGACCAGTCACCCTTCGGGGGGCAAACCCAGGGAACTGAAACATCTAAGTACCTGGAGGAGAAGAAAACAATAGTGATTCCCTAAGTAGTGGCGAGCGAACGGGGACTAGCCCAAACCAATGTTGTTTAGGCAACATTGGGGTTGTAGGACTACAATATGATTTTATGCGTGAAGTGGAATGTTTTGGAAAGAACAACCGAAGAAAGTGACAGTCTTGTACACGTAAGCAAATAAAATCTAGTAGTATCCTGAGTAGCGCGGAACACGTGAAATTCTGTGTGAATCTGCCAGGCCCATCTGGTAAGGCTAAATACTCCTGAAAGACCGATAGTGAACCAGTACCGTGAGGGAAAGGTGAAAAGTACCCCGAACAGGGGAGTGAAATAGTACCTGAAACCGTGCGCTTACAAGCGGTCGGAGCCATTTTGTGGTGACGGCGTGCCTTTTGCATAATGAGCCTACGAGTTAGTCGTAGTTAGCGAGGTTAAGTTATTCAGTAACGGAGCCGAAGCGAAAGCGAGTCTGAACAGGGCGTTTCAGTTAGCTGCGCTAGACGCGAAACCAGGTGATCTACCCATGGTCAGGTTGAAGTTCCGGTAACACGGAATGGAGGACCGAACCAGTTTACGTTGAAAAGTATTTGGATGAACTGTGGGTAGGGGTGAAAGGCCAATCAAACCTGGAAATAGCTCGTACTCCCCGAAATGCATTTAGGTGCAGCCTTATTTTAATCTTACAGAGGTAGAGCTACTGATTGGACGAGAGGGCTTCACCGCCTATCAACTCCTGATAAACTCCGAATGCTGTAAGATGATGAATAGGAGTGAGGGCATGGGTGCTAAGGTCCGTGTCCGAAAGGGAAAGAACCCAGACCATCAGCTAAGGTCCCCAAATGTATACTAAGTTGAACAAACGCGGTTTGATTGCATAGACAGCTAGGATGTTGGCTTGGAAGCAGCCATTCATTTAAAGAGTGCGTAACAGCTCACTAGTCGAGCGATCGAGCATGGATAATAATCGGGCATAAGTATACTACCGAAGCTATGGATTGTACATTGTACAATGGTAGGGGAGCATTCTAACAGCCTTGAAGCAGTTTGGTGATGAACTGTGGAGCAGTTAGAAAAGCAAATGTAGGCATAAGTAACGATAATGCGGGCGAGAAACCCGCACGCCGAAAGACTCAGGTTTCCTGATCAACGCTAATCGGATCAGGGTTAGTCGGGACCTAACGCGAACCCGAAAGGGGTAGTGGATGGCGAGCAGGTTAATATTCCTGCACCTGCTATACAACGAAAGTGACGTATTGGTGAGATTGCTACGTACTGACGGAATAGTACGTTGAGCCTAGGCTTCGGCCGAAGCGAAGTAGAGCAGCCAGTACCAAGAAAAGCGAGTATAGGAGCCCGTACTGTAAACGGACACACGTAGTTGGGTTGAGTATACTAAGGCGCTCGAGTGATTCATGGTTAAGGAACTCGGCAAATTAGCCCCGTAACTTCGGGATAAGGGGCGCCTCTCGTTTGAGAGGCCGCAGAGAAATGGTGCATGCGACTGTTTATCAAAAACACATGGCTTTGCAAATTCGAAAGAAGACGTATAAGGCCTGACACCTGCCCGGTGCTGGAAGGTTAAGAGGAGAGCTTAGCTTTGGCGAAGGCTTGAATTGAAGCCCCAGTAAACGGCGGCCGTAACTATAACGGTCCTAAGGTAGCGAAATTCCTTGTCGGGTAAGTTCCGACCTGCACGAATGGTGTAACGATGTGCACACTGTCTCAACCATGAGCTCGGTGAAATTGTAGTATCGGTGAAGATGCCGATTACCCGCAACGGGACGGAAAGACCCCGTGAACCTTTACTGCAACTTAACATTGGTTGTGGGTAAGTAATGTGTAGGATAGGACGGAGACATTGATGCTGCATCGCCAGGTGTAGTTTAGTCGCCCTTGAAATACGTCCCTTTGCTTATCTGTGGCCTAACGATGTAAATCGGACATTGTTTGGTGGGTAGTTTGACTGGGGTGGTCGCCTCCAAAAGAGTAACGGAGGCTTTCAAAGGTTTCCTCAGGACGATTGGTAACCGTCCGCAGAGTGTAATGGCACAAGGAAGCTTGACTGTGAGACCGACAAGTCGACCAGGTACGAAAGTAGGACATAGTGATCCGGTGGTTCCGCATGGAAGGGCCATCGCTCAAAGGATAAAAGGTACTCCGGGGATAACAGGCTGATCGCTCCCAAGAGCTCATATCGACGGAGCGGTTTGGCACCTCGATGTCGGCTCGTCACATCCTGGGGCTGGAGAAGGTCCCAAGGGTTGGGCTGTTCGCCCATTAAAGTGGCACGCGAGCTGGGTTCAGAACGTCGTGAGACAGTTCGGTCCCTATCTGTTGTGGGCGTAGGATATTTGAGAAGACCTGACGTTAGTACGAGAGGACCGCGTTGGACAAACCTCTGGTGCACCAGTTGTTCCGCCAGGAGCATCGCTGGGTAGCTAAGTTTGGAAGGGATAAGTGCTGAAAGCATCTAAGCACGAAGCCTGCTTCAAGATGAGATATCCTTGAGGGACGTTAAAGACTATGACGTTGATAGGCTGTAGGTGTAAAGGCAGTAATGTCAAAGCCGAGCAGTACTAATTACCCGAAACTTTTAGTTGGGCGTATGAGTGAGTGCTGTGATTTTGATTGGAGCTAGTATGTAATCAAGCAAAGCTTGATTAGTACAAAGTAAAAAGTAAAAAGTACCAAGACTAGGTACTGGAAACTAAATACTAAGTACTCAAATAAAGACATTCAGGTGGTTATAGCGATGGGGTTCCACCTCTTCCCATTCCGAACAGAGAAGTTAAGCCCATTAGCGCCGATGGTACTGCGTACTGTGGGAGAGTAGGTCGCCGCCGACTTTTAAAGAAAGAGCAATCGAACAAGTTTCGGTTGCTCTTTTTGTGTTTATAAGGGTTTGTAATTCTAAAATTAAATCCCTAAAGTATAATAATGCTTTGCTTTCTTTCTTCTTGCCTATTTGTAGGTCAGGCAGTACAAAGAACAAAATACTGATTAAGGGAATTCGAGACTCTGTTAGCATCTTAGTTTTATTCTACTTAATAATTCCTAAATACCTATTTAAACGACTTCATTCGCCCTTTTAAAAGGTTCATGATTCTATAATAAATGGCTAGTTTATGTGATTTATTAGAAACTCGCTGGATAATAATATAATTACCATAATATTATTGTAATTTTTTGTAGCTGTATATTGTTGATAAATAGGAGTGTATATTTTGGAGGCGATTTTAATAAATATAATAAATCCGTTATAAATAAGCCTATATTCCACTTGGATCGCAAAAAGGCACCTAAATATTCCTGATTTTGTCATTTTAAGCCAAAAATATTCCACAAAACTATCATTTTAACACTTTTTGGTGACTTTCTCCACAGGTTCTCCACTACCACTCCACTATTTCTTCGCATTTCTCCACAGGCGCTCCACTAGTTCTTCACACCTGCTCCATATCTGCTACTATATTGCTTCGTAACAGCTCCACTCTTCTCCACAAGCTGTTCGATAGCTGGTTTTATGTTATTTGCTATAGATTAGCGAACAAATGTCGAAGACATGTAACAGAAATAGTGAGGTTGCTATGACTTTGGTATGGATCAGATACAAACAGAACATAAAAAAGATTTATAGTATAATGAAATCGTTTTATTTACTATTCTTTATCTGGAATAGCAACGCAATTTGTAATCATGAGTTTATGCTTGATCTTTTTATCGTTGTTTAATGATTGATTTATAGCATTAAACAAGTATTATGACGTAGATACTGGGAAATTATAATTGAAGGAGAAAAGAAAAAAGTATGTAGAGATTGGGAAGTAATTGCAAGGGGTACTCGTATGAGTGAGGAGTATGCTGCTTTTTTAAAAGAAATTAGTAGATTCTAATGCGATAAGCTGTCAAAGTCTTGAATTATACCTTGGCGTAAAAGGACGAAATTTTCAACGTCAATACAAAAATAAGTTGAGCGACTACAATGATTGGAGTCAGAAAGAACATGCTGAAGATTTCCTGGTTTTTCCTAAAAATATCGGTTACTATCTTTCTTTAGATGAAACAGCTATGTCCAATGGTGAATTGTATACAATATTTAGCAATAAGGCAAAGAAAGGCTCCATAGTTGGTATTTTCAAGGGAACACAAGCTGACGATATTATTAAAATCATTAAAGAAAAGCTTTCTGATGAACAGCTACGCATGGTAAAAGAAGTGATATTAGACAAGGCAAACAGCATGAATTTAATTACCACGAAATATTTCCCCAAGCACACTACTGTTATTGATCGTTTTCATGTTCAGAAATTGGCTTGTGATGCAGTACAGCAGAAACGAATTAACTATAGATGGGAAGCTATTGATCAGGACAATCAAGCTTATAAACAAGCTAAAGAAGAAGGTAGGGAATATAAACCTGATATTTTTGAAAATGGGGATACTTAAAAACAATTGTTGGCACGAAGTAGATATCTACTTTTTAAACCCTGTCATAAATGGACTGAATCACAAAAACAGCGAGCTAATATATTTTTCAATGTCTATCCTGAAATAGAACAGGCTTATGATCTCTCTCATCATCTATATCTTATATATAGTCGTAATATTACAAAACTAGTTGCAATGACATACCTGGCTCAATGGTTTAATCAAATAGAGTTGACTGACATTGATACTTTTCAAGTATTAAAGAGGACTTTTGAGAATCATTATAACAATATTATTAACTATTTTAACAACAGAAGCACAAATGCTACAGCTTTATCTTCAATGCCAAAATCAAAGAATTCAGGAGGCAATTCAGGGGTGTTTCTGATGTAAAATTCTTCTTGTTCAGGTTAACAAAGATTTTTGCATTATTATTAATTATACAATTTAGACCCAACTTTTATGCTTGATCTGTTATATCATTAATGTCTTTTATTTGTGAATAATTATATTTTGTAAGCTATCATATATTTAAGAGAATACTATGGTTTTAATATCTGAGTTAAAAATTAATTAAGATTTTGAAAAGCCTCTAAAGATTCTATTTTTTAATCCTTTGTTAATATGTTTATCATTATAATATTCATTTCCATAAGAATAGCCATAGTTTCCGTACGAATTACCGTAACCATTATACATACTATCATTTAAAATAATTCCAATCTGCTTAAGACTATTTTCTTCTTTAATCTGGTTTATATATTTAATTTGGTTCTTTTTACTATAGTCTTGTCTTAAAACAAACATATTTACATGGGCATGTGTCCCTATTATCATCCCATCTGTTACTAATGCTACAGGTGCGTTATCCAAAATGATATAGTCAAATGACTCCTGTGCTTTATTTATAAAATCTTTGAATTCTCCATTACCGATTAATTCCGAAGGATTATGAGGAATAGGGCCAGAATTAACGTAGTTTAAGTTTTTAAGAAGCGTTGACGATATAATTTCGTGAAATTGATGATGACCCACAAGAAATGTAGACAATCCATTTTCATTTTTATGGTCGAAAATTTTATGTAAACGTGGTTTTCGTAAATCACATCCAACTAATAATACCTTTTTATTTTCTAATGCCATAATAGAAGCTAAGTTTAAAGCATTAAAAGTTTTTCCTTCATTAGGAAACATTGAATGGACAGCAATTATTTTTGACCCATTTAATTTATTCATATTATGAAGTTTATATCGTAATCCTCTAAAATTCTCAGCAATACCTGATCGAGGATTATCAATAACTGGTGTTTCACTTTTATATTTATTATGAGCGATGCTTCCAAAATATCTTACTTTACTATATTTTTCTAATTCTTCCTTTGATCTAATGCTTTCATCAAAATAGTCCCATAACAATATAAAGATGAATGGAATTGCTAATCCCAAAATTATTCCGAATAAGATATTTAATTGTGTACGCGGACCTACTTGTTCTGTAGTATCTAAACATGCGGGATCAAGTATTTGGGCATCAGGTACATTTGAGGCTTTGGTTATTGCGGCCTCTGCTCTTTTTTGGAGTAGAAATGTATATAATTCATTATTTAAATCAAATCTACGTTTAATATTTATTAATTCCTGTTCAGTTTTAGGTAATCCGGCCAGTTCTATGTTAATCATTGAAATTCTTCTATTAAGCGATTTTAGGTCTAATTTTGCATTTGCCAGAAGATTCCTCAGATTTTCTTCTAATGACTTAAGTGTTGCCTTAATTTCATCCTCAACCATTAATAAACTAGGATTCTTCTCTTTTGCTACAAATGAAAGGTTTGTTCTTTTGCTATATAATTCTGATAATTTTAATACTTGAGCATTAAGACCAGGATCTGCAATTCCTGCTACAGAAGGAGCAACCATTAATTTTACCTGATCCGAATTTCCCATATAATCCTGGAGGTTTTCAAAATATTCTACGGAACGTTCAGCAACTGCTTTTTCGGATTCCAGTTCTTTTAATTTTTCAACAATTAAACCGCCTTCCTGACTTAAATTTACAATTCCATTACGTGATCGAAAGTCTGTAAAGTTTTTGCCGGTAATATTTAAAGAATCTACTAGTTGTACTAACTGACCATCAATAAAACGTACTGTATTTTCTGATGTCCTATTTTTATTATTTAAACCATAAGCCAGATAAACTCTCATTAATTCATTTAAATAGTCAATTGCACGTTGTTTATTGTTGTCTATTAGACTAAGCATAATACCTTTTGCTGCTTTTGTTGCTAGACTTATATTTGTTTTGTTCTTATATATTTTTGAAAGATTTGAGATGTTATTGAAATAAAAGTAGTAGTTATTTTCGTTATTAATTGAAAGTATATTTGATATGAAATTTGAATTATCTACTGTATTTTTATATTTAAAATTATCGGTTTTCTCAACATAGAAATTGAAATACTTATCAGAATAAATCTGTCCAAAAGTTAATTTTTCTCTAACGTCGAAGGACACTAAACCTTCATCAGTTTCTTTTTCTTGGTTTATTATAAGTAAGAATTGATTATCAGAAATTGGTTTTACATTAATTTTTATTCCAGTAATATTTTGGGAATTATTAATAGGTATCACTTTAAAAGGTACATTGCCATACAAACTTTCATCTTTTAGAAATCCTTTTTTATAAAATGAAACATTCCAGCCCAGATTAGTCATAGCCTGATGCGACATTATATAGGATTTAAGAGTTAGAATATGGTTATCAATATTAGTTTTGCCACCAAGATCTACACCATCAAAAATATTATTGATATCCATACCTTTAGAATCATCTGTCACTAAAATAGAACCAGTAACTTTATAGGTAGCTGGTGTTGATTTACTCATGAAATATCCCCCTATAAGGCCAAATATCCCAAAAAGGGCAAACCAATGCCATTTAGTAAAAATTCGATGTATAAATTCTTTAATACCTACGTTTCTATCCTGTTGGAGTAATTCCATCAAATCATTTGCATTATGCATATTTTTCATGTCGATTTAGTGTTCGTTTACTTCAGTATGTATATTTGAGTATGGTTCTATCAATGATCGTATTTTATCTTTATAATATATTATAAGTGTCTATTTGATAAAGTTAAGTAATAATACTATTGTGGAAACTGATGATAAAACCAGACTATATAATGGGGTATTAATTTGTCTGCTTTTGGCTCCTGCAGGTTCGACATAAATTACATCGTTAGGTTGTAAATAATAGGCTTCTGATGTAAGAAAATTTTTCTTGGTTAAATCCAGTATATATGATTTACTTCCATGTTCAGTAGTTCTTAATACTTTAACATTTGATATTTGGCTATAGTCAGTCTCTCCGCTAGCCATACTAATTCCATCCAGAATTGTAAAATATTCATTATAATTGAAATAAACACCAGGGTTATTTACTTCACCTAATACGGTAATTTTAAAGTTAAGCAGCTTAACCTTTACAGTAGCATCTTTTAAATATTCATATGCTTTGTTTTGAATTAATTCTTCAGCTTCAGAAAGAGTTTTATTTTCTACTTTAATTTTACCAATAATTGGAAGTTTTACATATCCACCTTTATCTACCATAAAACCATTTAAATATTGGCTTGATAAGTCTCCGAAATTTTGTTGGGTTCCACTTTGATATCCAGATCCTTTGGAAGGGTTGAATAAGGCATTTATTTCTGGATTCATTGTTTGAATATCTATATATAAGTTGTCACTTGATTTAATTTTATAAATTGTCGTAGGAGCAGGAATCCCAACTTGTTCTTCCTGATTTTCCAGATCTCTTAAATAAGTTAAGTTTTTTTTTGTTTTACATGATGATATGCAACAAATACTTATTATTATAATTGGTATATAGAATATAAACTTGCTCATAAAATTTTTATCGTAAATTATTTTATTAATAGGAGGTGTTTTATGATTTTCGAAAGTACTATTATTTACTTTTTCTTTTTGATTAATATTTGTTAATGTTGATATAGCTATATTTTTTTTTGATATAAAGAACTTTTGCAGTAGTAAACGTTTTATGGTAAGGAAATAAATTGAAAATGAATATATTAAAATGGTACTTGTATTGTCAAAAATACCTCTACTGTCCATCTTTAATAAACATAACTTTAAACGTTTTTAAAAAAAGCATTATATCTAATCGCAAAGACCATGAATCTATATATTGCATATCCATTTTCATCCATTGCTCAAAAGGTATATTATTTCTTCCAGAAACTTGCCATATGCATGTGATTCCTGGTTTCATGCTTAATCTTCTTCGCTGCCATCTTTCATATTCATCTACTTCAGAAGGAACTGGAGGTCGAGGACCAACAATACTCATTTCGCCTTTTAAAACATTTAAAAATTGAGGTAATTCATCAAGGGATGTTTTTCTTAAAAAGCTGCCAATATTAGTAACCCGTGGATCATTCTTTATTTTAAAAACAGGACCTTCCTGTTCATTTTGTTCTTTTAAAGATTCTTTTAATGCTTCTGCATTGGTTATCATTGTTCTAAATTTTAAGCATTTAAACAATCGCCCATTTTGTCCCACTCTTGTTTGTAAAAAAAATATTGGCCCTCCATCATCTAATTTTATTGCGATGGCAATAAATAACATTAATGGAGAAACAGCTAATAATATGATTCCTGCTCCAACAAAATCCATTAAACTTTTAATCTTTAATGCAAGATAATTATTAGGAGTGTTCATGAATGTAAGAAAAGGAAGTTGATTAAAATAGGATAGATGAGACCGTCTTCCTGCAAGATTTAAAATTTCAGACTGCATTCTAAATACAATTCCTACTTCAGCGCATTGGTTAACGATTTTTCTGATGCTGTCCATATTAAAGTCTCCTTTGCAGAACATTACTTCGTCAACAATACTGTTATCTATTGTTCTCGCTAAACATTCATTATCAGGTATAATTTTGTAACTGCTTTTGTATCGTTTTTTAATTTCAGAACTGTCACTCATTATAGCTAATATTTTAAATCCCCAATCTTTCGTAGAAATAAGTCTATCTATAAAATAGGATGAATCTTTATCTGCAATAATAATTACGTACTTGTAATTATAACCTCTTCCACGAATAATCTTCATTATTTTATAAACCAAAACTTTATAAAAGAATAGTGTAAAAAAGTTAATTGCAATAAAAGTAATCATTACCCATCGAGATATTTGGTGTAATTCCAAAATACCAACTATCACGTAAAGTATGGCTGAGCCAAATCCAACAACAGATATGTATTCAAAAAAAATTGTCGAATACATTTTTATTCTGGCCATTTTACCCATACCAAAATGATCTAGTAATACATACCAAATAGGAGCTATTAAAATAAATATAATCTTATATTCACGAAAACTATATGTAGAAGGTTCTATATATAAATTTATAAGAATCCAAGACAAATAAAAAACACACAAAGTCAGAATTGTTTGAAATATAACACTTCCTTTATTTATTACAATTTCTCTTTCTCGTAGCATATTATTTGGTTTATGATTATACTTTTAAATAGGTTTTTATTTATTTTTCATAAATTACTTATTAGGTATTTTGTTGTGTAAAGTAGATATGTTTAATCTAATATCAGATTTTTCAGTTTTTAATAATTATTGCAAAAAAATATCACTCTTTATATTTGTGAAATATTATTAGAAGTATGAAAATAAGACTGAGGAAATACCAACTTGTTCAAGTTTGTAATGTCTTGTACGAATATGTTATTCAAAGTAATTAAGCGTTTTATATCCACCACCCTTTAAATATGTATCCTTCATAAATAATTTTATATCTGATGACATCATATCTTTTATTAATCCTTTTAAATCATATTCTGGTTCCCAACCCAGTATTGTTTTAGATTTAGTTGGATCTCCGATTAATAAGTCAACTTCAGTTGGACGAAAATACTGAGGATCCACACTTACAATTATCCTATTTTCCTGAGCTGCATATTTTATATTCTCCAAATATTTTTTTCCAACTTTTTTGATAAATATTGCTTCATCTATTTTTACAAGATGACCTTTTTCATCAGATCCTGTACCTCTAAATTCAATTTGTAATCCTATTTCTTTTCCCGCTAATAATATAAAATCACGAATTGTAGTTGTGACTCCTGTTGCAATTACATAATCAGAAGGTTCATCTTGTTGAAGAATCGCATGCATAGCTCTAACATAATCTTTTGCATGGCCCCAGTCTCGTTTAGAACTTAAGTTGCCTAAATAAACTTTTTCTTGCATCCCTAATGCAATACGACTTATTGCCCTTGTTATTTTGCGGGTAACAAAGGTTTCTCCTCTTATTGGTGACTCATGATTAAAAAGAATACCATTTGAAGCATGCATTTTATATGCTTCTCGGTAATTTACTGTAATCCAGTATGCATACATTTTTGCTACAGCATATGGTGAACGTGGGTAGAAAGGAGTTGTTTCTTTTTGAGGAACTTCTTGTACTAAACCATATAATTCAGATGTAGAGGCTTGATAAATCCTTGACTTTTCGGTTAATCCTAATAGCCTAACAGCCTCGAGTATGCGCAATGTTCCAATTCCATCAGCATTTGCTGTATATTCAGGAGTATCAAAACTAACTTTAACATGGCTCATGGCTGCCAGATTGTATATCTCGTCAGGTTTAACTTCTTGGATGATTCTAGTAAGATTCATACTATCAGTTAAATCACCATAATGCAATATGAAATTTCTGTTTTCAATGTGAGGGTCTTGGTATAAATGGTCAATACGGTCTGTATTAAACAATGAGGATCTTCGTTTAACGCCATGGACTATATATTTTTTTTTTAGCAAGAATTCTGCTAGATATGCACCGTCTTGTCCTGTTACTCCCGTTATTAAAGCTACTTTTTGAGACATATTATTTTGTTAATATTTTTTGCGAAATAGAAATAATTATTCCTTATTGATATATGTATTAGTATTGACTATAAAAGATGTATTTTATTATTTTTCGATTATTATATATTAAATCAGAGAATGTGTATGGATTAGGAAACATTAGTTAATCTACTGTTATATAATACTGCCTGGAGATAACAAATTAAAATACTAAAAAATTATGTGTTACTCGTTATTAATGATCAGTTTTATGTCAGTCTCTGATCCTATTTAAAAGTACAATATTATTTTAATCCTCGATTAAACTTAGGTATATATCTTTTTATGTTAATTTTCTTTTGGAACATGTCAATAAAAATTTCAGGAGTACTGATGAAATAACGGTGGAACATTCTTCGGGGTTCTTTTATAAATCTGCCAAACCACTCCAATTTGTACTTAATCATCCAATCTGCAGGTCGGTTTTTTGTACCAGCATAGAAATCAAAAACAGCCCCAATTGAACAGATTATTGGAACATTAATCTGATCTTTATATTGATGAACCCATTTTTCCTGTTTAGGAGCTGTCATTCCAACAAAAAGGACATCTGGTTGAAACATATTTACTACTTTACACATGACTTCACTTTCTTTTTCAGAAAATTCCTGAACAAAAGGAGGTGAATAATAACCAACCAAAACGTTATAGAAATCCTTATGTAAACGTCGGTCAATTAATTCAAGAGTTTTAGGTTGTGCCCCCAAGAAGAAACAGGAACCTCGTTGGTTATTAAGTTCTTTTAATAAATGCATATACATATCATAGCCAGCAATTTTTTTGATTTTTTGGCCGTGTAATATCTTTGCTCCCAAAACCACAGCCTCTCCATCTGGCAATAATATATCTGAATTCAATAGAGCTTCACGAAATAGTTTATCTCGTTTAGCAACACTATATGAATGACCGTTTAGAGTGTTAATTATCATTTTGTTTAAATGAGTTAAGTGACTTAACTTTCCTTCAAACACGCGATAACCTAACACTTCAGTGTTAGAAAAATGCATAATTTAAGATTTAAAGATTGTTCTAGTTTAATAAATTGGTAATATGTTTTTTTGCCTTGGGGTCACTTTATATACTAGGTAACTAAGAATTGAATTACAATATATTTTAGAGTATAGTTTTTTAATTCTTAGATGTTATAAGTTTTCAATCATAAAAGCTTTTTTATATATTAAGTGCTCTCTTATATATATTAAGCATTTTTTTGCTATTATTTTCCCATGAAAGTTCATTTACTCTCTGTTTTGCTCCTTTTGAAAGTTGTTGAAGTAATGATCTGTTATGATATAACTCAATTATTGAGCTTTTAAATTGATCAATACTATACTCAACAGACTTCATTTCTACTTTATAACCACATTGATTATTTATAATATCTCCTTGGCCACAAGTATTATGACATAAAACAGGTAAGCCCATGGATAAAGCTTCTAATACGGCTGTACCTGTAGCCTCGAACAAACTGGTAAATAGCAGTAAATGGCAATGTTGTAGTTTATTCTCTACTTGTTCATGCTTAAGCCATCCATGAAAAATAATGTTTTTGGGAAGTTTTTCATTATTCAATTCATTTCTTGATATTCCATAAACATTTAATTCTATGTTTAATTCTATAAGTTCACTTAAAACTTTTATAGCTAATGATAATGCCTTCCGTTCATCGTTCTTTCCAACCCATGCCAATTTTAGAGTCGGAGAATAATAATCTTTAGGCGTTAAGGTTTTATTAAATTTTTTTGCCCCTACTTCAGATATAATAGGAATATTTTTATTAGAAATTTTCTGTAAACAGTTTTTTGCTATTGAATTACATGCAATTAATTCATCTACTTTATGTATAGGTTCATTAATGTATGGTAAATGAATTTGATAGGTGTTGATAATTTGTTTTATAATCTGCTTAAATGCTGACCGTTTTGAATATAGTGATAAATAATTATTAGGTATTCCTCCAAACCCACCTATTGGCCCCCAAACTTTTGGAATACCGTCTATTTTCCATAATAATCCGGGCTCTCTGTAACCGACCATGTTTAATTGATGAATTAAGTCAATTTCATGTTCAGCAATAATTGTTTTTGCAATTTCTAATGTTTCTTTTTGCCATTGACGATAATAATAATAGAATTTCCAAGTGCCTTGATTCCAGCACATTTCTCTTATTTTATCAGAAACCGGATTGTAATAAAATGTTATATTTTTTCCATTAGGTTGTTGTTTTATTTTTTCCTCGATTTCCTTTTCCCATTCACCTTCAGTAATAACATATAGTTTACAATCATTTGCTAAATTGATAATCCAGTTCCATGCCATTCCTGGTTCGGATCCTTTTATTGGTGAACATGCGTAGGCGTTTATTAAGATTGAAAGCATAAAATAAGTTATAGTAAGATTTGTTAGGCTCTTTTTATACAATCATTTAATATTCTTATCATATTATCTTCGAATTTTTCAATAGTGAAATATTGTAGATACCTTTGCATTCCGGATTTACCCATTTTTTCTTGCAAATTCGGATTTTCTATAAGTTGTAATATTTTATCAGCCAGTGTGTTAGGGTCTTGTGGTGGAATTAGATAACCAGTTTCATTATCAACAATTACACTAGGGATACCCCCTTCTTTTGTTGAAATACAAGGTAAACCATATTGCATAGCTTCTAATAATACTAAGCCAAATGTTTCGCCATGATAATAGGTTGGAAAAACAAATATATTCGACTTCTCAAAAAAAGCATTCTTATTATTCCCGTATACAGGCCCATGTGCTGTAACGAAGTCGTCTAAATTATTTTCTGTAATTTTTTGTTTGAAATTTTCTTCAGAAATATCAAACCATTTACCTATAAAATCGCAGTGAAATTGGTATCCTTTTTCTTTTAAAATTTTACATGCTTCAAAAAGAATCCATACACCTTTAGATGCAATCATATTGGAAAGAAAAAGAATTCTGGTTTTATCATTATTTTTTTCAATTATGTTATGTTTCTCCCTTGTAAAAGGCATTCCATTGGGACAAAGGTAAATATCTTCGTTTTTGATAAAAGGAGCTTTTTCTTCTTTTAATTCTTTTGCAAGTAAAATTACTTTTAATCCTTTGAAGAATGATTTATATAAAAATTTGTTTATTGATTTCTTAATCCATTTTTTGTCAGCTTTGTTGTGAAAATGAACAACAATTTTACATGATATAATTTTAAGAATGGTTATAGTAATAAAATCTCTATAAAAACCTATACGGTCAGAGGATGGTGTAATATAACAAAGGTTTGGTTTAAACTTAATGACTTGTTTAATGATATTAATTGTATTTCCTATCAAAAAAAATAGCTTACTAAAGTTTATTTTTCCGACATCTTTAACTTCTTTGGATGCAGAGAGATTGATGTATCTACATTCAAAATTCTGATTTATTTTTTTACTGTTTTTGATATTTTGACCTACTACAGCTGCTCCATGTACAGGAGGGGGAAGGTGCATTATAAATAGTACTTTTGATTTCATATATTTTTTAGATTCCAAGTATATACCTTATTCTGGAATAAATTCTAATTGGTAAACTATGGTATTTATAACACTCTTTTTCAATTCTCTTATTAACCTCTATATTAGGAGTAAAGTGAAATTTTGTATTGAATTCCGTATCCATGTTAGTTTTAAAGCGAGAAAACTTAAATTTAGTATTTGTTCCTTCCTCCCCAAAGCCTTCATTTTCTACCATGGACTTAAACGGCATTAAAGAATACTTCCCTTGCCTGAATTGAGAGTATCCAAAGCGAATAGCCCATGAAGAACCATCTCCTTCAGTTACACTTTTTAGCATTTTAAACATATCACTACCGTTATAGTTGAATGCTTTAATAGCTTTTTTATCTTTTTTAAATGTATTCCAATCTTTAACATCCCAATCAACAGTATACCATTGGTGTTTCCATGTTGCCCAACCCCATGAAGAAGAGCGTCCATAAAGATAGAAATCTAAGTTATATTCCGTAGGACGCTTAATTTTTAAACCATATCCGCAGATTGAAATTACTTTTTCATTATCCTTATAAAAATCTAATGCTTGATTCATATATGATAAAAAGTTTGGAGTGGTATATAAATCATCCTCTACAACAATTGCTCGACCATATTTATGAATAACTTTAGTAACTCCTTGTATAATTGAATTACCTAAACCTTTATTAATGCTAGATTCATTTATGTCAACCGTTTTAAAACCATTAACCGTATGTAAATATTTGCGAACAGCATGTACACTTTCTTTATGGGTATCATTTTTGGGACCATCAGAAAAAATTATTAAATGACTCTCTTTAGCCAACTCATTTTTTTTTAAAGCCTCAATACACTGCATTGCATTATTTAATCGGTTGTAAGTAAATAAACAAATTGGGGCTAATATCTTATTTTTCATTTTTATATTATGAACAATAATCGTTTTAATTTATATGTTTTAACATCTCCTGTACTCTTGATAGGCCACTTTTAAATGAAAAATTATTTGAAAATATTAATTTGATATCTTCAGCAATTTTTTCATTTTTCTTATGTTTTTCTACTACTTTGTTAAGTGCTTTTTTAAATGATTCTTTTTGATCGTATTCAAACAGGCAGTCTGCTTTTCGAAATTCTTCGTATCCTCTTGCTGATATTTTGTGAGTTAATATAGGTAATCCAATTTTAAGGCCGTCCATTACTCTTAACTTTAATCCACCCCCTAAATTAACAGGGCAAATATATATATGACCCCTGGCAATTATTTCGTTCATATCTATAGGGTTTGGGATAACCTGTATGCTATTAAAGGAACTACATATTTCTTTTAGTTTTATTCCAGGGTTCCTACCTGCAATAATTAATTTGGAATCAGGATATTCTCTGTTTAAAATAGGATAATAATCTTCTAAAAAAGAAGTCAAGGAAGCTTCTGTTTGATAGGCACTTAAATTGCCTGATATCACAAATGTTACGTTTGAGTTCTTAATATCTTTCTTGCCAATTTGATTATTCTTTTTGTCTTCTTTATATTCAAAACAACCTATTTTAAAAAAATTAGATTCCTTATATTGATCATAATTCTTGCGCAATAGATCTATATCTTCATCGGTAAGAGTAATATTTAAATTACTGTATTTAACAGCTTCATGCTCTGTTTTTTTCATGTAATATAAAAATGCTTTTTTATAAGTCCAATGAGGAGGAGATCCTAAGTAATATTCCATTTCGTAATTATGATGAATAGTTATTACTTTTGTATTCGATTGTCTAATTTTTTTTATTAAACCTGCGGATGTTCGACTATTATCAAATACAACATAATCAGGTTCAACTTCTTTTAATGTGTTATAAAATATATTAGTGTAACGATGAATTCGCCCACTATAAACATCTATTAATTTTCCAAGATTAGTATTTCGGTTTTTTACAGGAATTAATTTCACCTTAGAATTTATATATTCTGAAACTGAATGACCATCATCTGGGTATAGAAGGGTCAACTCATCGGCTATCTCAGCAAATGCATTTATATATGCTCGAGAAGCAAAGCTACCACCTCCGTTTTTATCTAAAAAATGATGAGTAAGGAATAAAACTTTCATTTATTATGATTTTAAACCTTTTAATGTTAAATGTAATAGAACTGAAGCTTTTGCAATTGCTATTATTATATTTGACACTCCTTTATAGGTTTTATAATAGTAACTTTCACTTTTGAATTTGGTTAGTACCATTTTTTTTCTGCTTAAATGGTTAGAAATAGTTTGGCTATGTTCATGCAATATTTCAACTTCAGGATAATAATATACGTATTTATTAATTGCGTTTAATCTCTCACTAAGTATAACTTCTTCAGCATAAAGAAAAGTATTTGAGTCCATCATACCACAATTAATAAAATCATTTGCTTTAACTATAAAAAATGATCCCATTACTTTATAATGGATGCCTTCTTTAGCAAATTTTGAATAATCCAGTTTGAAACGCTTTGCTTTCACTTCTTTTTTCAAAAAAGGAGTTAACCAATACATCCAAATATATCTATCTTGAATTGACATATTGGGTTCTGGACTTTGATTTTCTCCTTGTAGACCAATAACTTTAGGTCCAATTAATGCAATGTTAGGTAAAGTAGATAATTTATCTATAAGTCGTTCAATTGTTCTATCAGATAATAAGCGAATATCATTATTTGAGAACAGTAAGTAATCAATTTTAAAATGATTTATTAAAAATTGAGAGCCCAAGTTGTTACCCTTTGCAAATCCCAAATTGTCAGAATGGGAAACTATATAAACATTGCTTTTAACTCTTAGTTTCTTATTTATATCTTCAACTAAAAAGCCATTAAGTTCATTAACTAATTGTTTATTGCTTTCGGTAGTTGCAGAATTGTTAACAATAACAATTAAATGTGGAATACTGACCTTTTTTTCAATTTCTTTCTTAATATAAGAAACTGTTTGGATTTGATTTTTATAATTTACGATTACTATACCAAGCATATAATATCATTTATTCTTTGAGTCTCTTTATTATAGACATATAAGTAAATAATTATTGAAAAGAAGAGTATTCCCGGATTTTTTCCATATTGAAAAATAGTAGGTATTAATAATATATGAAATGAAACAAATTTGAGATATAAAGGAAATTGTTTCTTAATAAGATTTTTTACTAGTACATAGTATATTGTAAACAAAGGAATTACTCCATACATAGTCCACATTCCAATCATTCCCAAATCACTCGCAAAAATACCCTTTTCCATATTACTCCAATATAGGTTTCCCAGCACACTATTTCCTCCTGAAGGCATCCCATTTCCAAAAATATAGCAAAACCAATTGGGTGAATATTCAAATAAATAATAAGACAGAGCTTTCCATCTATTATAATCCTGGTCGGCTAACTGCTTTTGAGATTCTTCAATTAGTCCATACCATATATCTTTTGTTAATACTAACCCTATAATAAGTATAAGTAATTGTGTTGCTAAAATACCTATTTTATATCTGGATCTAAACTTTAATAATGAATATGCATAAACAATAACGGCCCCGATTAATAAACTTCTATTTTGATATAAAAAAATAAAAGCGAATAAAGCAGTTGCTTTTAAAAATGTATTCATGCTAAAATTAGCAATGTATTTATGAGTTAGAAAGAAGAAATAAAGTAAAACAAAACGTACACCAACTACATAAAATCCAATATCAGTAGTTTTATTTTCGCTGGCTCTTTCAATGGCATCTTGTCCAATTGAACTTATTAACGTTGGGGCGACAATTGAAATGCCCCAAACTGCTATAGTTGCAACACTAATCCATCCTAAGCTTTTAAATACCTCATCTTCAGAGGGAGCTACATACAGCAAAGAGGGCAGTAAAAGAAAACTATATAACCACCTTTGCGCAATAAAAGTAGTAAACACTCCTTGCCCCCAAAATACATAAGCTGAAAATGTTGAAATGAAAATGCCAATTATTATAAAGTAAATAAACTTCATATTTCTGGCGTGATTTAACTTTACGGCATCATTTAGTGGAGCATATACAAAAAAAGGAATTACACTCCAAAGTAGTGTGAGAATTAAATTAATATCATTATTAATAATCCTGCTAATAATAGATAAGTTCCAAAAATTTACACTCAATAATAAGCAAATAAAAACGTATATAGTTCTAGACATTTTTTAAGAACTTAAATTCATAATTTTTCTATTGTAATATTATTCCAATATGTATATAATAAATGCATGATTTTATTTTTTATAATTTAACGTTAACCATTGCTTTTCCATGATGCTGAATTTTTTTGGAAATTCACCACCAATTAAAAAAGGTAACTTATTATTTATTATATGAATAAGAATAGGAATTATTATTATTACAATTGAGGCACAAAATATTGGAATTAGCAATTGATTTTTGTTTAATTCGTTATTAACAATAATGTTTTTCACAAATAATATAACCGGCCAATGTAATACAAAATAAATAATAGAATTTTTGCCAATATAATTTATTGGTTTAATGTAATTTATAGATTTTCCTATATTAAATATTATTATTATTCCAGCTATTGATGATATGATATAACTAATATAGCTACCATTTTGTAGTGAGTTTGTTCTAAAATCAAGATAACTGAAATCAAATATTTGTATAAGCAGAAATACAGCAATCGATCCCCCTAATAAGTACCTATTAAAGACTTCATACTTTCTGTATAAACTACCGATATAAATAAAGAAAATCCCAATAAAAATATTGCTAAATCCCAAAGGTAAAATTATATTATATAGCTGAAGGAAATAACTAATAATAGGAAATAATAGTATAAACTTATATATTCTTAATCTAGTAAGTAAAGCAAAAAATAATAATGAAGAGAATAAGGATAACAAAAACCAAATAGGTAAATTTCCAATTCCGCCACTTCCAAATCTTAATATACTATATGGTACAGATAGAAATATTCGGTATAATTCTCTATTTGTATTGCTTAGTTCGAAAGGTAGATTAATGAAGAATCCAATAATTGTAAAAATAATAAAAGGTAGAAGAAGTTTTCTAGATAACTTCATTGCGTACTGTGCCATGCTTCTTTCTCCCAGGTTAAAAAAATATCCTGATCTGAAGAAAAACCAAGGCATCGCAAAATATGAAACTCGTAATACAATATCCAGTAAGTCATTAGGGTAGAAACCTGATAATTGAGCAATATGTAACCATATTGTTCGAATCATAAATATACCACTTACTAAATCAAAAAATTGAATCCGTTGTTTACTCATACCTCTATTTAGTGCAATTAGCTAGGATGAAATTTTATTTTCAATTAATCTAATCTGTTTTTTAAAAAAATACTTTATCAATGGGGTGTATTTTTCTCTTAATATATTAAAACCTATAGGAAGAGATATTCCAATGATAGAATAAAATATCCAATACAAACTATTGCTTTTTAAAACAGGGAAGCTTGCTAAGTATTTAATATCTAAATTATTTGTTTTGATTATAATAAGTGAAACTAATTTGAAAGCTAAAAAGTGATAAACCAATATAATTATTGTGTTATTGCCAATGTATTTTAGAAAATTCTTAGCCTTTGAATTCTCAATATAGTAAGAAATGCCAAGAATCATTGTACATCCAAATATGGACGATAATAAAAAGATGATTGAATTGGTAAATTTACCTTCAACAATTGAAATATTATAATGTAACGAGAACACCCCAAGGATCACAAAACAAAACAGTATTAAATATAAATTTTTAGAATACTCCTCAATTCCTAATTTTCTAACTATATATCCTAAATACATTAAAATAACAATGCTCATATCTCTACCTATACCTAAAGGTAGAATGTAATTGTATTCTTTTAAGGCATAACTAATTAACATATATATAACTACAATTGCTGCATTAATAAATAAATAATACTGCTTACTAATTCTTTTTGAAATCCATATAGATAAGAAGAAAAATATATTTACAATAAAGAGGCTTCTTAAAAACCAAAATGCCCCAAGTAATTGTTCGTACCCACTAAAATGGAAAACAATCATTTTAAATTTGTTTAAATAATCAGGAATGCTATACAAATAACTTACATTTCCATTGTAACCAAATGTGCTGTTGTAAATATTTAATTTGTAAAAAATGTTGTGTAGTGCCAAGAAAAGTAAACTAAATTTCACGAATGGAATATAAAGACCTTTTAACTTTTGTTTAATAAATAGAAACCAATCATTAAGATACTTTTCATTGAAAAAGTAACCAGATACACAGTAAAATAAAGCCATATGGAATAAATAGATGTAATTTGAAATGTATTTTGGACATCCACTGTGTCCAATAACCATTAAGATTATACCAATGCCTTTAAATATAGAGAAACTGTCTTTTTTCGTTGTGGACATGAAAATTTATTACATTGTTTAGATTCTTGAAATAATGCTTGTTGTATACTACTTTAACTAAGAGTTTTAATTTGCAAACGGTTCATGATTGGTTTTATGACATTCAATATCAGTTCATTTTTTACTACAAATATTTGAATGAATCCAAAATAAATTCCGCAAGTACTAGATGCTACTATTAGTTTTGTTAAACTATGTAACTCAAGATAGTATTGTATTACCAGACATGCCATAAACATAGGTATGGCATACAAAATATTTGTAATTATTTTTTTTGTCGGGAACGAAAGGTTTATTTTCTTTTTCACAGAATATTGAGCAGTAATTAAAACTGTTATTTCAGAACTGACCCAAACTATAGAAGACCCTATACTCTTATATGTTGTAACAAGAAGTAAATTAAGCAGGATTCCTACAAATGCGCCAACAATAGAGTTTAGAAGTATTGCTTTATCTTGTTTAAGTGGCATTAAAAGCTGTAGTACTAATATCTGTTCTATTCCAATAATAAGCATAAGAGACATTACAATACGCATTGGAATTATTGCACCTTCATATCCTTTTCCTGCTATAATTTCAATTATTTGAGGTGCAAAAATAGTTGATATAGTTATTAATGGTAAACAAAATGCTATAAGTACATCATATGACTTGCTAGTTAGTTGTTTTACTTCGTTAAGTCTTCCTTCAGATACCAAACTGCTCATTCGTGGTAAAATTACAGCGGTTAAAGCAGTAAAAACAGATAATAATATACCATATAATTTTGTAGCTGTTGAATAATACCCAACCTCTGTATCTCCAGCGACAAATCCTAGATATGCGACGTTAAACGAAGTATACATAGAGGTGAGAATGAGAAAGGATCCAATTGTAAAAAATGATTTAATAAAAGGAGAAAAACTTATAGATTTAAAGGAGAATGAAATAAATCGTTTTCTATACCAGTTGTTTAAGATTGCATTAAAAACAACAGTACCTACCATTAATGCATAGTATATCTTAACGTCATCTTTCCCTTTTACAAGAAGAAATACAGCTATAATAAAAAGTAATTTTACTATGAAAGAACGTATGGTTATAAATTTAAAATCTTCTAATCCTTTAAAAAACCATTCAACTAAAAAAACATTAAATATTAGTTTTGCGCCACCTAATAACATTAGTTCTTTATTCTCATATAATTTCGGAACAAAATAAATGGCTGTTATTAGAATTAACAGAGCAATTGTTGTACATATTATATTTAATAATATCAGGCTGGAAAACGTTTTCTTCAAATGTTCTTTATTTCCTTTATTGTTAGCAACTTCCCTAATTCCTGTTGCTCCAATACCAAGCATTGAAAACAGTATGAAATAGTTGATAATACTATCTGTAAAACCACATAATCCAATGTTAGAAACTCCTAAAACTCTGGAAACATAGGGATATGTAATTAAAGGAAATATAAAATTGGAAGCTGTTAGTATACTATTGTATATGAAATTTCTTTTTATACTCATAACTGTTGTTTAGTCATATGTTTCAATATCATTATCGTAATCTCGCATTACATCTCTAGTTACAACTTTTAAAGGATTACCTGCGTGAACACAATAAGATTCACTTATATTTCCTCTGGTTAGTATTGATGACATTCCGTAAATACATCGTTCAGGCGTGGTAACACTATGCATGATAGTGCATTTATTGCCAAACCAGTTGTAATCACCAATTTTAATAGGACCACTAGCCTTTTTATTTTTTCCAGTTTTAATATCCATAATTGGATGGAAGTTTGTATCCATTATTAGACTATCCCAACCAATCCGTGTTTTTTTACCGAACTCAATATTACGATAGGATGCAATTTTAAAAGATGAAGTAGCCAGGAAATTTTCACCAAAAGTTATATTTCCAGATTTTGCTATACTTATTGATGAATTATTACCAATTGTACAATCTCCCCTAAATATAATTGTTCCACCATTGTTTTCATATATAATTCCACTATTAGGATATAGGGTAACCCTCCAAAAACCAAATCTGATCATACCAAATTTAATATCAGGTGTATCAATAATAATTTTACCTTTTGTTTTAACTAATTTAGGTTTATATAGTAGTATTGGTAATTTTATTGCCTGTTTAAATGGTAAATAATGTAGATTAAAATATATTGATGAGATTAAATAGTAAAAATTTTTTCTGGTTTTCCAGATTTTCTTAATAATATACATTTGTTGTTTTTTTTCGAAATCTATGTACAGGCCTAGATGTATATATCCTTATGATATTTTTGCGATTCCTTACTTGTGACTTTTGAACCATGCATTATTTTCTATAGACCATTTTATAGTAATCTATAGACTGTTTTTAATAAGAAGAGAAGGTTCTCATTCTAATTCATTTTTTAATTATTTAAATAAATAGTATACTTCATAAATTATAGTCTGCAGAGTAAAATGTCTAAGTTACAGATATATTGGGTGGTATATTTTTTATTCAAGTGGTAAACCATACATTATACTCGTAATTATTACGAATTGATGTAAGTTGAAATTCTTACATTATAATTTTTTAATGTCAGATAAAACCATATTTTAATCTTTTACTATAAATGAAGGATCTTCAATTTCCTATTGATCGCTTTTTAGAGAATTAATAATTAAATAAAGAGAAGCTTTTACATTTGAAAAGTTATAACCCTTTGGTTAAAGGATATTGTTTTATATAACTAAAGTCGAATGTAATAATTACTGGCTGGTTTATTCACTTTTATATTTAAAAAAGAGATTGCAATATGTCGTATTGATATATTTAGATATATGCTGTATTATGTTAATGTAAATATGCTGAACAAAATGAATTGTACGCTTCGCCCATTCAGTCCCATAACCTAGGAGCTGTTATTGCATTTTTGATGGAGATTAAAATATTATACACAAATTCTCAGGTCATCATAATCTGGAATTTTACATGCTAATTTTCTACGAGTAAATATAAAATCATATTTCGTTAAAAGGTGTTAATCGAAATGTGAACTTGATAAACAACTCTATTTGCCTGATATGTATATGTATTTTCATAAGTAACCTAGTTTTTTTTTAGATTAAAGGAATTGGAAACTACTTATTTTTAAGTTTCCATTGAATACATAATTTAATATGGATATGGGTAAGAGTTCTTAATTAATCCGCTTAAAAATTATGAAATAGGCTATGTTTCTTTTTTATAATTCTAACATAGATTAATTAAGTGAGTTGTAATAAATATTCAGACATTATAAGTATATTAACTTATTTTAACAATTGAGGTGATTAACATAATGTGAAAAAGGAAAAAAGTTTAATAATATTGATAGTACTTAAATTAAATATGTGTAGGTTATGATAAAAACAAGTAAAAATATTTCACTGCGTGAAGGTTTTGGATATCCCTAAAAAGCGAAAGGCTAAGTTTTATGTTATCAAAAACAAATAATATAAATTTTGCATGTTTTCAGATAATAGGACTCAATTAAATTACTTAAAGTTTGATTCGAGCTATCATTAAATAATATATCAATAATAATTAGATATTGAGAAAAACTATATCTCACAGATCTCAACAAATCTAGGATTATCAGATAAATTAGAACTAATACTTATAACAAATTCATCCCCTGTATAAGTATGAATTGATACATTTTTATAAGTTGAATTTATACCATTTAAGTTATCAATAAATACGTCTATATTATTTGGAGTCATATTGACTAGAGAAAGTTCTACTACAATGCCAAGACCAATCATTTTTAAAAATGCTTCTTTACGAGTCCAGACTTCATAAAATCTAATCAGCTCCTCCCTATTAGATAAATTGTTACTGTAGATATACTTTTTTTCTTCAGGATGCATATAATTATCTATAATAGATTTCATGTCACTCAATTTTTCAATTTTCTCAATATCAACTCCTACTTTGGCATTGGGTATGTTGATAATACCAAAACAGAAATAGTTTTTGGAGTGAGAAAGGTTGAAATCTATTTCTTTACTAGAAATAGATGGTTTCCTCATTTTATTAAAGGTGATTTGAAGTTCATTTAAGGGGATATGTAATGTCTTTGATAACTGTTTATTTAGTAAATAATGAGAAATGACATAATTATTTCGATCATTATGATTCTTAAATTTATCAGCTCTTTTTTGTTCTTCCAATGAGATAAAGGGATACATCATTGGTAGTTTATGATAAAAATTAATTGTGTTTCCATAGAAAAGAGACAATTTTACTGAAATATCTCTGAGTGAAGGATTATACCTTTTTATATTTACTTTATATAGTTTTTGCATTATGATTTTAACAAAGTTATAGGCATTGTATATTGGATTGATTACTTAATTTTTGTTTTTATAGATAGAAACTTTAATATGGTCCGCTATTGATAATGCAGTAGATAATCCCTCAATAATGCTGTAAATTTTCCCATTTTTTCCTGAATAATGACCATGTCCTATAAGTTTCATTAAATAACTTTTTTTCTCGTTTAATTTATGTTTTGAGATATCAATTGAATATATCAACGATGGTTGGCCTACTTTTCCTGAACCACTATAAATTGAATCCTTTGGGTAGCTATTTTCTGAATATGTATCATTCCAATCAAATGACTGATTAAGTTCAAATAATATACGGAAGCAATTTATATTAGCTTTTAAGGAACTCCCTGTTTTAATAATGGAATTGTTTTTAGGAGTAGCGCCTGTGACTGCATCTAAATCAGAAGCAGAATGAAGGGGGATATATAATCCATCTTCTGATTTTATATTTCGACTATGCGACCAACAAGGTAACGCTTCAGGACGTCGAACAACACCAGGTATCCATTTTTTATTTTCGTATTTTACTTGTTGAAAAGTGCTTGCTGCAATAGATTTGGATATATATAAGGTTTCTATATAATTCCCTATTGAGTCTTCTATCCATGCTGCAAATACTGGATGTTTAAAAGATTTTCCTTTTTTAAATTCAAAATCAATAGAATAAGATTTGTTAATAGATTTTAATAATATGGTCTGATAGTTTTGTGTTTTTTCTTGTATGCCAGTATTTATATGACGAGTGTTATTTCCCCATATATTAAAGAAGGCATTAAAAGGAACTCCTAAATAAACTAATATTACTCTTAAAAATATGACTACTAATATTAATATAATACTTCCAAGTACCAGTCTTTTCATTACGGTTATTTTTTTAATAGACAGATAAAATTTATGTGAAATAAGTTTGTTATGATTTATATTTCTCCACTAATAATACTTGCTTCAGGCTTCTGTGTATTTGTTTCCATATTTGATTTTAGATGTGTAAATCGCTCAATATAATCAGAAGTACTCATTACCGTAGGATTGTTAAAAAACTGGGTTAAACTAAAATCAATATCAAATTTCATTTTAATATTTTCAATAATTGATAGTGCAAGTAATGAATTTCCTCCTATATCGAAAAAATTATCATTTTCCTTGAAATCAGAAGTTTTTAAGATATCTTGCCAAATTTTAAATACAGATTGTTCTGTTTCTGTAAAAATTATTTTTTGATTGTTTAGTTTATTACTCGATTCTTCAATATTGTATATTAGTTTGTTTTTATCAATCTTTCCGTTTGGAGTCTTAGGAAACTCATTTATAATGATATATGCGGAAGGGAGCATGTAACTAGGAAGCATAGAAATAATACTATTTCTAATAAAATCCGGTGTAATATTAATAGCTTTGTTTTTACGAACAAATGCAATTAAACGGTTATCTAATTCACTAAAAGTATGAACTTTTACTACTACTTCTTCAACTCCTTCTACACGATTAATAGTTGATTCAATTTCACCTGGTTCAATTCTATAACCTCTTATTTTTATCTGATTATCTATTCTACCTGATAATTCCAGTGTTTTATCATACCTAATCCTACCCCAGTCACCTGTTTTATAGATTAAATGATTGTTTTCATCATTGATAAATTTTTCAGAGGTTAGTTTATTCTTGTTATGGTAGCCATGTGTTACTCCGTGACCTCCAATTGCAACTTCTCCATAAACTCCAATAGGTAGTAGTTTATTGTTTTTATCTAAAATATTAATTTTTGTATTATCAACCGGAGTACCAACTACGACCAATTCGTTAGGGTCTGTGATTTCATGAAAACTAGAGTAAACTGTTGTTTCGGTAGGACCATAACCATTCCATAATTTCTTTATCTTGGGCAATAAGCTTTTTATTAGCTTATTAGGTATAGGTTCACCTCCACATATAGCTGTAAGGTCAGCTTTTCCTTTCCAGTTATTCAGTAGCAAAATATTATAAGTTGTTGGTGTTGATTGTAATATTGTAATGTCATGTTGATCAATAAGCTTAATTAAAGCTAGACCATTCTTTATGTCAGAATTATTAGCTATTACCACCGTTGCGCCTACTGAAGTTGGTAGAAACATTTCTAAAATAGAAATATCAAATGAGAGGGTGGTTACTGCAAGAAAACGATCTTCAGAACTTATTCCTGGAATCTTTTGAGTGCTATTGATTAGATTTACAACCGACCTATGCGGAACTTTTACTCCTTTAGGATTACCAGTGGAGCCTGATGTATAAATCATATATGCTAATGACTCCTTATCAAGTTTTATTTTAGGATTTTGAGAGCTCTTTAACTTTAATTGCAAGCCTATCTTATTAATGCAAATAATCTTTACCTTTGTATTCTTATATTTTAAAGAGACATTTTTTGTTGAAATAAGAAGTTTTGTGTTAGAATCATTTAAAATATAGTCTAACCTATCGCTTGGAAAATTAGGATCTAGTGGTAAATAGCATGCCCCCGCCTTTAAAACAGCTAATATTGCAATTAACATTTGTTCAGAACGTTCAAGACTTACACCAATTGTCTGACCTTTAATATCTTGTTTGATAAGGTAGTTGGCTAGTTTATTTGCAGATTGGTTTAGTGACTTATAAGTTAAATTCGTAGAGCCAGAAATTACTGCAACTTTGTTAGGGTATTTAGATGCTGTTTCTTCTATTAGTTCATGTAATAACTTACCTGGAATAGTAGATGATGTTGAATTATACTTACTTAAAGTGTTTTTCGTATAATCAGAAATATAAGACAGGTCATTGATTGATGTTTCAGGTTTATCGATGACTTCACTTATTATTTTCTCAAAATTATTTTTAATGTGAACGATGCTTTCATCGTCTAATATATCAATATTATACTCTATATCGCCTTCAATAATACCATCAACTTCCCACATGTAAAATGTAAGATCAAATGGAGCTACTCCATGCTTTATAGATACTCTTTTACCAGATAAAGAGCTTGTTTGAATAGGCTTGCTTAATGCATTTTGCCATGCAAACGCAATCTGAAATATAGGATTGTATAATAAAGAACGCTCAGGATTTACAATTTCAACAATTTTATCAAAAGGTAAATCCTGATGCGATATTGCATCTAGAGAAATCCTTTTTGTATATTCAACTAAATCTTTAAAATTAGTAATATCATCATGCTTAAATCGTAGAGGAATTGTATTTACAAACATACCAAAGATATTCTCAAGAAAATCATGAGGCCTGTTAGATACAGGAGAACCAATGCAGAAATCATTTTCGCCACTATATTTACGAATTAACAAACTAAATGCAGATAGCATTGTATAAAATGTTGTTACGTTTTGGCTCTTGCTAAAATCTGATATTTTTTTTGATAAGTCAGGAGATAATACAATATGTAAATTTTTACCATAACCTGTCTGATTTTCAGAACGAGGTCTATCATATGGAAAATTTGTATATTCATTAATACCCTTTAAATTTTCTTTCCAAAAAGTTTCCGAACTAGTAAGATTAATATTGTTGTTATTATTATTAATCCAATTAGCATAATCGTATTGATGAAACTTAATAGAAGGTAGAGCTATTTCTTTGATATTAGAAATACTTTCATATATGGTATTAAAATCACGAACAAAAACCCCCCATGATAAACCATCAAAAACAATGTGGTGTATTGTAGAATGGAAATAATATTCATCCAAATTATATTTTATAAGGCATAGACGAAACAGTTTTCCTTTATTTAAATCAAAAGTTTTTCTAGAATTTTCACCTATTATTTTATTAAGTTCTTCTTCTTTATCTGTATTTTTTAAACCTGAAATATCATATTTCTTAATAACAACTTTTCGGTCATCATGAATTTGATAGTAAGGTTCATTGTTTTCTTCCTTGAAAGATGCATGGACTATGTGGTGTCTTTCAAATAATATCTCAATCGTTTTTTGAAAAAAATCAAAATTTAAAGATCCTTTAAGGTCGAATGTGAATGGTATATTATAGGAAGGGATGGCGCCATTAATTTTATCAATCAACCAAAGTCTTTTTTGAGTATTTGTTAAAGGAAGGCGAGATAAATTTGTTATATGTTCTATTGGTTGTGTTGTTTTGTCATTACTTTTTATTTCAGGTTTTTCTCCAATAAATTTTTTGAGTTTCTCAATAGTAGGGTTATCAAGAAAATCTTTAAGAGATATTGTGATCTGTAATTTGTCCTTAATTCTCGAAATAACTTGTAATGCTAACAAAGACTGTCCTCCTAGTTCAAAGAAATCATCTGTTTCATTAATTTCTTTCAAACCAAAAACATCTAACCAAATTTGTTTGAATTCATCTATCGAATCCGTATTTGAATTTTTAATTAATTCTTTTGGAGGAATATCATTGATATATGCAGAGTTATTATTTATATAAGGAAGAGTAGGAGAGGGAGTATAGTCAATCCAATACCTGTTTTCTTCAAAAGCATATAATGGTAAAGAAGCTAAATTGGGCTGTTGATTTCCATATAATAAATCAAAATTAGCATCAATACCTCTCATCCATAAATCCCCAATTGATTTATAAAATTTAATTTGTTCATCTTCATCAGAAGGCTTTCCTAAAGATGTTAATATTAAACTCTTATCTTCAATAATCTTATTTTGACGTATTAAACCAGATAGATGAGTGTTGGGTCCAACTTCCAAAAAAACAATATTTCCATATTCACCTATATGTTCAATACTATTAGAAAAGAGAACAGCATTACGTAATTGATTAGACCAATATCTACCAGAAGTAGCTTGGTGATTAGTTATTATCTGCCCAGTTAAACATGAAATGAATGGAATCTGAGGTTCTTTTAAATCGAACGATTCCACGTAATTGCAGAAATCATCTAAAATCGGGTCGAATGCTTTGGAGTGAAATGCATGTGATGTTTTTAGGGGTATATAATTCAATTCTTTTTCTTTCAGCATTGCAATTACTCTATCATTATTTTCATGCTTAAAAGAGATGGTGCATATTTCCTGCGAGTTTATGGCTGCAATTTCAAACTGATTATCTGCAAAATCATTTAATATTTCTGAAGAGGCAAAAACACTTGCCATATTCCCAGTTGGCATTGATTGCATTAATTTACCTCTTCTGCATACAACAGATATTGCTGATTTTAAATCGAATACACCTGAAATAGCAGCGGCTGTAAACTCACCAATACTATGTCCCACCATATAATTTGGTGAAAGACCATAATGAATGTATAATTTAGCTAGTGCATATTCAATTGAAAACAAGGCTGGCTGAGTGATGTATGTTTGAGCCAAAAGTTTTTCTGAGTAATCAGTATTTTTTGAAAACAAAATGTCTTTTAAATCATTTCCGCTTATTTCTCTGTATATACTAAAGCATTCATCTAAAATTGATTTAAAAAAAGGTTCTGTTTTGTATAAGTGTTCTCCCATAAGAGGAAGTTGAGCTCCTTGTCCAGGGAAAACAAAAGCAAGTTCATTTAAATTAGAATCGTATTTATTTGAATTGAAAGAACTTTCTTTAATGTTTTGTTTATCATTAGAAACAGCAAAAGATCTGACAGGCATATGCATGCGTCTTTTCTGCAAAGTATAGGTTATGTCTTCTTTGGAATGTACTTTATCATTAGATAGAAAATCACAAAGATTTGATTGCATTTGTTTTAAAGACTTCTCCGATTTCGCAGAGAGTAAAAATAATCCAGGTTTGGAAGTTTTAATTGTTTTTCTGACTGTTTTAAAATCTGATAATATGACATGGGCATTGGTTCCTCCTACTCCAAAAGAACTAACACCCATTATCAGAGGCTTATTTTCAGTCCATTTTAGATTTTTATCAACAACATAAAATGGTGAATTTTTAAAATCAATTCTTGGGTTTGGTTCTTTAAAATGTAGTGTTGCAGGAATTTCTTTGTAATATGCAGATAAGGCAATTTTTATTAATCCAGCTACACCTGCAGCTGCATCCAGATGCCCTATGTTACTTTTAACAGAACCCAAACCACAAAATTGTTTTTTATCAGTTGTGTTTCTAAATGCTTTTGATAAGGCAGCAACTTCAATTGGGTCACCTAAAGGAGTTGCAGTTCCATGGGCTTCAATATAACTAATTTCATCAGCTTTTATATCAGCAAATGATTGTGCCATATTTATTGCTGAGTATTGTCCTTCAATTCCAGGTGCTGTAAAACCAACCTTTTGATTTCCGTCGTTATTAACTGCCCAGCCTCTTATAACAGAATATATTTTATCATTATCTTCGATAGCATCTTTAAGTCTCTTTAAAATAACTGTTCCAACACCATTACCAAATACAGTACCTTTGCTGTCAATATCAAATGGGCGGCAATGTCCATCGGGAGATCCAATAGCACCTTCCTGATATATATAACCCATTTGTTGTGGAACAATAACAGTAACACCTCCTGCAACACACATATCAGATTCATATCCAAGTAAACTTGTACAAGCCTGCGAAATTGCAACAAGTGATGTAGAGCATGCTGTTTGTACGTTAATAGCCGGGCCTTTAAGATTATAAAAATAAGCTGTTCTGGTAGCTAAGAACATTGGATCGCTATTAATATAGGACTGGAATATTTCAGGAGTTCTTCCTCTAATGTATAATTCATATGTTTCAGGATTACGAAGTACATTATTTAGAAGATATGTATTTAAAAAAGAACCTGCATATACACCAATTGAACCATTGTAGTTATATGGATTATATCCCGCATCTTCAAAAGCATGCCAGGTATTTTGGAGCCATAATCTTTGTTGCGGGTCCATTACCATAGCATCTTTAGGTGTCATGTTAAAGAATCCAGCATCCCACTTATCTATATCATCCAAATATCCTCTTGCCTTAACAAAATTAGGATTGTTTTTTAAGCTCTCCCAGTTATGTTCTTGTTCACTTAATTCTTCATCAGAAAATGTTTTGATACATTCTTTTTGGTTGACAATATTATTCCAATACTCATCCTTGTTTTTTGCTCCCGGAAACTTACATGAAATTCCAATAATGGCAATGCCGTCTTGTAAAAGATTAATGTTTTCACTCATACGTTTATCTTTTTCTTCTTTTTCCCAACTGCTTTAGGTTTCTTTTGTTTGATTGCGGTACTTCTTCTATTTCAGCAATAGAATTACCTTCTTGGCTTTTTGTTATATAAGAACAAAAAGATGAGATTGTGGCATGTTCAAAGTAGAACATAATATTCACCTCTTGACCAATTAACTCATTTACCTTAATAGCGACTTGAATTAAGGTTATAGAATTACCTCCGATGTCAAAGAAATTTTCATTAACACTGATTTTTTCTTTTCTTAGTACTGTTTTCCAAATTTGAAGTATTCCCCTTTCTAAATCATGTTCGTTTGGTATCGTTCTGTTTTCAAAGTCAGGTTTTGTTTTTAATACTAAATTTGCATCATATTTTAAAGCATTTCTATTAATTTTACCATTATGAGTTCGCGGAAAATCATCAAGTATTATGTAATCTGATGGTATCATGTAATCAGGAAGTTCACTTCTTAATGATAAACTAATTTGTTCTTTATAAATATGTTCATGCTTGTTTATTGTTATGAATGCAATTAGTCTTTCATCTAGATCAGAAAATTTATGAACTTTAACTACTGATTCTATAATACCAGATTGTTTACTGAGCAAATTTTCTATTTCTCCTAACTCGATTCTAATTCCGCGTAGTTTTATTTGGTTGTCGATTCTTCCAAATAATTCCAATTGCCCATCTGATTTTATTCTTCCCAGATCGCCCGTTTTATAAATAAATTTATTCCCTCCATTTAAAATAAATTTCTCGGCAGTCAAGCTTTTATTATTGTGGTAACCATGAGCTACTCCATGTCCACCGATAGCAACTTCACCTATAGCGCCAATTGGCATTTTTGTATTATTTTCTGAAAGAATATAAATGGATGTGTTATGAATTGGACTTCCTACTAAAACAGGTGTTTTTGTGGAAGTGATTTTCTTACATGTTGACCAAACAGTTGTTTCGGTAGGACCATACATGTTCCATAATTCAGCAACTTTAGGTAATAGAGCCTCGATTAGGTTGGTAGAAATTGGTTCTCCTCCACATAAAGCCTTTAAATTTTGTTTCCCATTCCAGTTATTATGAAGAAGAATATTCCATGTCATTGGGGTTGCTTGCATTATTGTAACATCATTTTTTTCTATCAGCTCAATGAGACATTGACCATTTTTTGTTTCAATTTCCTGAGCAAGTATTACTTTTCCTCCTTTTATTAAGGGTAAAAACAATTCGAGAACAGATATGTCAAACGACTGAGTTGTAATTGCAAGCATTGTATCATTATGCTCTAAACCCGGTTTAATAGCCATGCTCTCCAGAAAATTTACTACTGCTCTGTGAGGGATTTTTACTCCCTTTGGATTTCCGGTTGATCCGGAAGTGTAAATTAAATAAGCCAGATCTTCTGTTGATATTTCACAAGGCTTTAAATCTTCAGATTGAAATTGTATTTCAGATTTAACACTATCATAAAAAATAACATCCTTATCATTAATATCTGAAAATAAGTGTTTGTACCTATTTTCAGATATTAATAATTTACTATTGGAATCATCCAACATGTATTTAATCCTCTTAATTGGAAGATTAGGATCAATAGGTAAGTATGCAGCACCGCACTTTAGAATAGCCAAAGCATTTGCTATCATAGGAATGGATCTGGAATTACCTATGGCAACAATATCCTTTGCTTTAACACCTTTGCTTTGAAGTAAATTTGCAATTTTAGTTGAAAGAATATCAAGTTCACGGTAACTTATCTTTTCGTTTCCGCAAATAAAAGAAATATGATTTGGTGTTTTAAGAGCTTGTTCATGTAGTAATTCATGAATAAGTTTTTTTGAATATTGGAAATTTGTATTGTTTAATTCATTTAAATCTTCAGTTTCAGTTTTGCTAATGCATTCTAAATTATATAGTTTTGAATCAGGATTACTACAGATATTTTCTAAAAGTTTAATATAATTGTCTTTAATTCTCTTGATTGATTTACGGGTTAATAAATCAGTGTTGTATTCAATCTCACCCTCAATAATGCCATTCTCCTCCCACATATAAAAAGTAATATCCAAAGGAGAAACTCCTTGTGGAATAGCATATCTTTCTGTTTTTACATTTGGTAATTTAATAGGTGGTCGTGGTGTATTTTGCCAGGCAAATAAAACCTGGTATATAGGATTGATATTTACCTGTCGTTTGGGTTGTATTACTTCAACAAGTTTCTCAAATGGTAAATCCTGATGTTCAAGAGCTTCTAATACTACTTTTTTTGATCGATTTATATAATCATTAAAAGTAAGCTCTGTATCAATACTTAATCGTAAAACAATTGTATTTACAAAAAAACCAATTATTTTTTCCAGTTTGGAATTAGGTCGGTTTGCTGTAGGAGTTCCAATACAAATGTCGTTATCACCTGAATACTTTTGTAACAATAGAGAGAACGCAGACAAATAGGTAGTAAACTCAGTAACCTTTCTTTCTTTACTAAAGGTTTTTAAACGACTGGTTAAATCTTTTGATATTTTAAAGTGTTCTCGTTCACCAATGCCTCTTTGTCTACTGGGGCGTTCATAATCATAAGGAAAATTTAATTTTTCAGGATGATTTTTAAGATTTTGGTTCCAAAAGGATATAGAACTATCAAAATTTTTCTCCTGTAAGTATTTTTGCTGCCAATTTGCATATTCATAGTACTGATATTCAGGGGAGGGAAGAGCAATGGATTTATTTTCGATCAATGATGTATAGATTTGATTTAATTCATCTACAAAAATACCCCATGACCAACCGTCAAAAACTATATGATGAATTGTTATATGGAAAATGGATTCCTGTTCCGAAATTTTAATCAAATATGCACGATAAAGGTGATCATTTGCAATATCAAATATTGTGCGGGTTTCTTCTTTTATGAAGTTATCTACTGCTTTTTCTTGTTCAGTTATGTCAATATTTGTTAAGTCAATATATTTAATGTAAAACTGGTCTTTTGGCATTAATGTTAGTGCTGGGTTTACACCAACAGTTTCAACTTTGCTTCTTAGTATGGCATGCCTGTTAAAAACTTCGTTTAAACTTTTTTTGAACAAATTGAAATTAATATCACCATTAAAACGGTATGTAAAAGGTATATTATAGGCCGGACTTTTATCAAACTGATGAAGAATCCATAGTCTCACCTGATCTTGCGAAACAGGGAGGTTTGTTTCACCTGTTATTTTTTCAAATGATATGGATTCATAATCAGTACTATTTTCTATTTCAATTACATCGCTTAATGCTTTAATTGTTGACTTTTCAAAGATCAAACCTAGAGGGATTTCTGTTTTAAATTGATCATTAATTCTGTTTATGACTTGAGATCCTAATAAAGAATGTCCTCCCAAATCAAAGAAATCGTCAGTGATTTCTATTTCATTTACCCCCAATAGCTCTTTCCAAATAAGCAAAATACTCTTTTCTGTATTGCTAAGGTTGGATAAATTGTTATTCGAAAGATCTTGGCTATTGTTAACACTATCATCATTTTCACTGAGATATATTTCAGGAGCTAATTCTTTTTTTAGATTGAAGTCAAAGGAATCAGCTGGTTCTATCCAATGCTTTCTTTTTTCGAAAGGATAAGTAGGTAATGGAATTCTTGTTCGTTTTTCACCCTTGTAATTATCAGTAAAATATTCATCTCCGCCAACTACCCATATTTTTGCAATAGCATCTAAAAAGAAATTAACATCAGATGTCTTATTTTTTGGATGTCTGATTGTAGGAATAGAAATATTCTTTCTTGTATCCGTATCAAATTGAGAAAGTAGAGTAGTTAAAGATGTACCTGGTCCAACTTCTAGAAATATAACATTTTTATTTTCAATAATATTATTGATCCCATCTACAAAATTAACAGTCGATCGGATATGATTAGCCCAATAATTTATATCAGAAACTTGATTCAGTTGTGCCCAATTTCCAGTTGTATTTGAAATAAAAGGGATGTTAATATCTCCAAATTTAATATCAGATAATTCTCTTTTAAATTCTTCTAATACGGGATCCATCATTTTAGAATGAAACGCATGGGAAGTATTTAACTTAGTGGAGACAATATTTGGATTGTGCCCCAATAAAAAACTTTGAAAACTATTAATTTTATTTGTTTCTCCTGATACAACGCAAGAATTTGGTGCATTTATTAATGCAATATCAAGATCTTTAGGTAATATTTTTTTGATTTCAGATGCTGGAAGTTGAATGCTTATCATTGTTCCCGGTTTCTGGGCCTGCATTAGTCTGCCTCTTACAGATACTATTCTTAAAGCATCTTCAAATTTAAATAAGCCGGAAATACATGCAGCAGTGATTTCACCAATACTATGACCTACAAGAATTTTTGGTTTGATATTAAAATCTTCAAGTAATTTATATAGTGCATATTGAACTACAAAAATAGCAGGTTGTGCAAATCCAGTATTGTTAATATCTATGTCTTCTTTAAAAAGGATTTTTTTAAAATCTATATTAAATTGAGTTAGGTACTCATGAGAATCATCTATGATTTTCTTGAAAAGATTGAATTCATAATAGAGTCCAGCTGCCATACCCACATATTGACTTCCCTGACCTGTTAATAAGAATCCAATGTCTGCATTCTTCTTAGATTCTACTCCGGTTGGGAAGTTTGCAAAACGATCTTGCGCATCTTTAATATCTTTAGCTAAAAGGGCGGCTCTGTGTTTATATTTTTTTCTGCCCTGAAGTAGGGTATAGGATACATCAGCTAATTTCCCCTGGAAGGTATTTAAGAAGTTAATAAGCTTTGTTTTCTGTTTGTCAAGTGCAGCCTTATTTTTAGCAGACAAACATAATAAGTGATATTGTTCTTTTGATGGACTACTTGCCTGTTCAGGAGCTTCTTGAATAATGCAATGCGCATTGGTTCCTCCAACACCAAAAGAACTAACTCCAGCAATTCGTGGATAGCCTTGAGTTTCCCAATCTTTTAATTTAGTATTTATATAAAACGGGCTGTTATTTATGTCTAACTCGGGATTGGGAGAGCTATAATTTATACTTGGTGGTATTTGTTTATTTTTTAGTGCAAGAACAGTCTTTATTAATCCTGCTATTCCTGCTCCGGCATCTAAATGTCCAATGTTTGCTTTAACAGAACCTAATGCACAGAAGTTTCTTTTATTTGTAGAAGTTTTAAATACATTTGAAAGTGCTTCAAATTCTATAGGATCTCCTACCTTTGTTCCTGTTCCATGTGTTTCTACATATGATATTTCATCCGGTGAAACACCTGCAAAAGCTTGTGCACGTGCAATCGCATTTGATTGGCCATCAACACTGGGAGCTAAAAAACCAACTTTATTTGATCCATCATTATTAATTGCAGTTCCTCTTATTACTGCCCAAATTGTATCATTGTCTTTTACGGCATCTTCATACCTTTTTAATACAACTACCCCAGCTCCTTCTCCAAATAACATTCCGTCGGCATCTTTATCAAAAGGGCGACATCTCCCATTTTTAGAAAAAATTTCACCAGGATAGTACATATAACCCTTACCTCTGGGTACTTGAATAAATACTCCACCTGCCAATGCTATATCACACTGGTATGTGAGTAAATTAAGACAAGCCATATGGACAGAGACTAAAGATGTTGAGCATGCCGTTTGTATGTCAAGGCTTGGTCCTTTAAAATCTAATTTATAAGAAACATATGTTGTAAGATAATCTTTACTATTATTAGTAATGGTTTGAAGTTCGCCAATACTTTTTAGTTCAGCTGGTTTTTTAATTAAGTTTTTTAGAAGATAATTGTTAGGGCCACTTCCTCCAAAAACACCAATAAAGTTTTGTTTTTCGTCAGAGGCATATCCTGCGTTTTCTATAGCCTTATAACAGGTTTCCAAAAATACTCTTTGCTGAGGATCCATATAATCAGCTTCTTTTGGCGTAAAACCAAAGAAATTAGAGTCAAATTCATCTGCACCTTCTATTAATCCGTTCGCATATACATAATTAGGATTGTCTAGCAATTCTTTACTAACACCTTTTGCTAACAATTCCTCATGAGTATATCTGGAAATAGACTCAATACCATTTGAAATGATTTTCCAATATTCATCAATATTATTAGCCCCAGGAAATCTTCCTGAAAGGCCAACTATAGCAATGCTATCCTGCAAGTTTTCGTCTATAATATGTTGACTCATATATAAAATCTAAATCTGTTTGAACTTTTTAAAACGGTTTCTTTGCTTACGAAAATTGTTTAATGTTTCTTGCGTAACAACTTCGTTTTTTAACTCATTATGAGAGTTTTCCAGAAACTTTGCTAATGCTTTTACCGTGGGATATTGAAAAATATCCACTATTTTTATCTTAACATCTAATTGTTTAATACATTGTATAATTATAGGGGGGATGTTAATCGATTTACCGCCAACGTCAAAAAAATTATCATCTAAACTAATGTCCGAATTCTGTAATTCATCTTGCCAAATTTTTAACAAAGATGCTTCTGTATCAGTACAAAAATCAGGTATTATTGCCTTTGTGTTTTTTGATGCTAGTTTGTTTCGAATACTTTTTAAATCAGAATAATTATTAATAATATCATTATAGAATTCATTTCTGGATAAAATTCCTGATTTTATAGAGGAAATATTTAATTTTTCAGATTTATCTTGTTCTTGAGGGCAAAACTTATTGGGATCAAAGGTGAAGTTAATCGCTACGTTTACAGGTATTTCAAAAATGGTTTCTTTTTCTATAGTTCTAATAAATTCCTTAAAATTATCTACTAAAAAATTCTCTGCTACAATATTTTTTTCAGACTTAATAAAACGAATTGAAATTATATCAATTCCTAAATTTGCACCTATATTTCCAAGATAGGAAATCATAGCATGTTCTACTCCTTTACCAAGCGCTCTACAGCTTAATAGAAAGTTATCAACAAATAAATTATTTGATTTAATTGTTGCGATTAAAGAACCAATTATACCGTATTCACCAAACTTGTCCTTTAGTTTTGTGTAAAATACCAGAGATGATTTACTATTACATATTTCCTTAATTTCTTCTTCACTTCTCCTGAAGCTTGTTGTGTTAAATTGATTTGTACGATAACTAAGTTGAGATACGCGACTTACTTCTTTTAAAGATGCAGGCTCAGTGGTAACTTTGATGTTGAGACTATTGATAAAATCAGTATAAGACTTCATCTTTTCATTGAGATGTCTTCTTTCTGCTTCTAATTGATACATTTTTGTTCTTTCTGTATCTTCTTGAGTATAATTATCTTTATCAAATATCCATGAGTTAAGAATGTAGTCTATATTGTCTAAATCTAATTTCTTTTGAATAGTTAATACGGATGGAATGTTTAAACTAACCTCATTGCATTCTAAAGGGTTGTCATCTATAAAAATGAAACTGTCCAGTCCAATATTAATATCTTTTGCTAAATCAATAATATTTTTCGATTTTGGAAGCCAGTTTATTCTTGAAAAAGCAATATGTTCTTTTTTTAGTAACATATTCTTGTTTAACTCGAAAACATCCCAAACGTCTTGTTCAACATTTTTACTACACAGGCATAATAAAACACCGCATTTATATTGTGAAATAAGGAATTTTTGAAGTTCAAGTTCTTTCCCTTTAATTTCAACATTTTCAGCACCGTCTTCACCTACAATACCTTTCCATATAGTATTGTCACAATCAACAACAATTGCTTTAAAAGGAAGTGTGTTTAACGAATATATTTTTCGAGCAATTAACGTTGAAGCGACAATAAAAAAATCTTCATTATATGGAATATTACCTATGTTCTCACCCAAAGGTTCGTAATAGTCATCGAGTTTATATTTTTGAAAAAACTCAATACTATTTATTAACAATAAATTAGAATGTAATTTTTCAATAGACGTAACTCTTTCTTCATAATAGCTATATTCTGATAATATTTTATGGTCTTTTTTTGTTTTATCAGAAGCCGGACAAAAAACAACAAGTAACTTACTGTTTTTAGCATTGTTTATACTAAAAAGAATTCCATCAAGTAATTCGGAAAAAATTGATGATCGCTCCTTACTGTTAGTGTCAATGCTCAAAATATCTTCAAACCGAATAAAGACTATATTTAAGCTGCTATTTGAAGAATTAAAATCACTACCAGGATTTATTAGTTGCTGAAATATCTGGTTAAAACCTACAAAATTAAGGACCGCAGGAATCGTAATTTTTTCTAACCAATAATTTAGATTTTTCTCAATGGGCTCAATTGTATAAGATCCAGTTAGATTAATCTTTAATTGGGATTTGTTTTTATTAGATAACTGCATGTTGTCCATATTAATTGTTTTAAAAATGTATTTGTAAAATTGCCTTTTATGTTTTCATTAATCTATCTAATCAATTTTGTAGTTGGTTGCTGATTAATATAAAATAAGTTAATTATCGTTTTATCACCTCTGAATATATTTTTTATTAATTATGTTTCGCTACTTACTTTTTTAATATTATTGTTCGTATGATTTAGATTATTAATTGCTTATTTTTATTTGGATAAAATGAATTCAGCCATTGACCTAATGGTAGGGTATTGCATAAGATCTATTACATCTACATCAATATTTAACTCTTTTTTTATTAGTAATGATGTTTGTACTAAAAGAAGAGAATTTCCTCCTAATTCAAAGAAATTAACAACAGGACTAACTTTGGGGGTTGAAAATAATTGTCCCCATATTTTTTGTAGTATTCTTTCATAATAAGAAATTGATTTTAATTCATTTTGTTCATTTAATGAATTTTCATAATCATTTAAAAGTTTATCGCGATCTAACTTCCCATTGGTTGATAAAGGAAGTTGTTTTGTGTTTATATACTTTGATGGTATCATGTAAGAAGGTAAAGTGTCTGATAAAAAAATGCTAAGTTCTTCAGTATTTATCTTTTCATTTGTTATAATGAAAGCAATGATATGTGCACTTTCTTTTTTCCTGTCCTTTAAAATACATGCACATTCACCTATCCCTTTAAAGCTTATAATTGTATTTTCGATTTCAGAAAGTTCAATCCTGTTTCCTCGTAATTTTATCTGTCCGTCAATTCTGCCCTTATAAATTAGTTCACCATTCTGATTATAATAAGCTTGGTCTCCAGACTTATAAGCCTTAACAACCTTTCCATCAGGTTTTCTTAAAGAAATAAATTTTTCATTTGTTAATTTTGTCCTGTTTAAATACCCTCTTGCAAGATTTACACCACAGATTACTAGTTCTCCAACCTCTCCATCTGAAAGTATTTCGTTTTTGTCATTGACAATGTATATTTCCGTATTATCAATAGGCTTCCCAATAGGAATAGGAGAATTTAATTCAGGAGGACATGTATAGTAGGTAACATCCACAGTTGCTTCTGTTGGTCCGTATAAATTTACTACTGTAGTAGCAATATTATTTTTTAAGCAAAGTTGATAGAATTCAGATACCGGTTGAGATTGTAATTCTTCACCACTGCAAAATAACCATTTTAAACTCTTTATTTTAGAAACATTTGAAGGAGTCATGTTGTGTAAACACATAACGAAGGTGTTAAACATTGAAGGTACAAAATGAATCGCACTTACCTCATTCTTATTAATACAATCTATTATTTTGTGGGGATCTTTTTCAAATCCATTTTCCAGGAGTATTAATTTAGCTCCAACCAGAGTCCACCAAAATAGTTCCCAAATAGATACGTCAAATGAAATTGGTGTTTTTTGAATTAATACATCATTAGCATCAATTGGGTATTCATTTTGCATCCAGCCAATACGATTAAACACAGAATGGTGTTCAATTAATACGCCTTTGGGTTTTCCGCTAGTTCCCGAAGTAAAAATAGCATAAGCCAGGTTGCTTGAATTAACGTCAACTGCTGGTTTTTTCAAATCATAATCTTTTAAGTTATTTAAAAGATTATCTGCTAAAATTATATTACAATTACAGCTTGGTAAGCTGTCAAGGAGTTTAGAACAGGTAATTATAACTTTTGCTCTGGTATCATCAATGATACTTTTTAGTCTATTTCTTGGAGTTGATGAAACTATAGGGACATATACCCCTCCTGATTTTAATACTCCGAATATGGAAGGTATCAACTCCAGACTTCTTTCAAGAAAAACAATAACATAGTCCTCTACAGATATTTCTTTAGAAAGCAATTCATTAGCTATTGCATTTGCGGAAATATCTATATCAGCATATGTCAAAGATTGATCTTTAGAACAAATAGCCTCTTTGTTTGGGAAAAATTTAGCTTGATATTCTAACAGTTCATGTAAGCATTCATTTTCTCGGTATGGAGCTGTAGTGTCATTACTTTGTTGAAATAGTTTAGGAAAAGTATTAGTTGTATTGTTCATATAATTTAGTTAAAACAAATAATTCTATAAACACAGTAATAGTGTTTGTTAATTATTCGAAATGAAATTATCATGAACGAAAATCACAAAAACTTTTAAAAGATCAAACTATTAACAATCTGTTTTGATAAATGCCATTTTATATTGAATTAATTGAGCATTTTTATACATAAAGAATTCGAAAATACAGTTTGTTTTGTAAATAAATAATATACAAAATAATATGTATGTTCATAAGTTGTTGCTGAATTTTTAGACGTTGACCTTCAGTGGTGTGGAGATTACTGATGAAATTTAAAATGTTAATTAAATCAATAAAATGATACTTTATGTTAAAATAATATTAATTGCTTGATTTTGTTGATTTTTAGTTTTCGGTGATTTTAAAGATAAATAGATATTCATAGTTAATTTCTTTTCAGTTATCATTTTTTGTGTTGAAATATCCAGTTAATTGTCTCATTATCTTCTACGACATCGCGGTAAATATTATGGTTTGCATTTTTTATTACTTTTAATTTAATCTCAGCATCTTTTATTTTATTTACCTTGTTTGTCAATGAATCAATTTGTTCGATTGAAAAAAATGGATCTTTTTCCCCTATAACAATTAGAGCTGGAGTTTGAGCAAATTGATTTGTGTTGTAATGGTCTACTGCACAGCTTATTGGAGTGATAGCGGCAAATTTGTTTGGATTTCTTATTGCAAGTGCAACTGTTCCTCCTCCTCCCATTGAATGTCCCATACAATAAATTCTCGATGTATCTATTGGAGCTAGAGAAATAATTTTTTCAATTATTTTTTCAACAGATTCTATATTTTTACTTTTTTTTGTATCCAGATTAAAAGTGTTAAAGTTGTGAATTCCAGATTCTTTTTTTTGGATCCAGTAATTTCCTTGATTGCATTGAGGTATTAATATGTAGGTTTCGTATTTGTTTGCAATATTTTTAAGTAAATTAATAGATAAGGCTTTTATGGGTTTAATATTGTCATTTCCTCTTTCGCCTGTCCCATGAAGCATTACTAATAAAGGATAATTTAATCTGGGTTTATCTGGTTTAATTATTCTATAATTAATAGATGTAGGAAAGTCAATTTTCCCAGAATCTGTTTTACAAGCAATTTCTATTCTTTGATACATTATGTATGTGAAAATCACTAAAGAAATTAATAATATGACAAAAGTTAATTTCATTAAGATATATTTTTAGAGTGTTTTTTTATGGCTTCAAAATCTGTTGAATGTTGTGATGGGATTAATGCTTTTTTTACCCATTGTTTTGCTTTTGTTTCAAACAAATAATATGAAAAGTAACTAACTGCGATTGATATGGCAAAAACAATTGCAACTAAAATTAGATCATGTTGAATAATATTTAATCTATTGTTAAAATAATTTACAAATCTTATAACTAATAGGTGGTATAAGTAGAACCCAAAACTAATTTCACCCAGAGTAATAAAAATACCTTTTGATAAGAAAGAAGATAACTTTCCTTTACTTTTTGAAAATACAATTATCATAAATGATATAGGGAGCCAATAAAAAATAGATAGTCTTAGTACTTGCGGAATAAGGAAGGAGATAAAATAAAAAAATGATAATGTAATAACAGATAGAATTTCTAATTGAGTAGATTTTTTTGTGTTAGTAACTTCCCAATTATGAAATAATTGATAAATAATAATTCCTACTATGAAATCAGCCAGTCTTACAAAAGGATTTATATAAAATAAAAAATGGTGATAAGCATCTTTTATAGCAAACATTGATACGAGAATAGATATACAAATAAATCCTGTAAAAATGTATATTTTTTTATTATTTAATTTTGTGATAAACTTCAGTAAAAATGGAAAAAGTAAGTAGAAGAAAAGTTCATTGGATATACTCCAAGAAACCATATTAAATGAAAAATAATGAGATCTAATTGGAATAAAACTTTGCAGTAAAAACATATTTTCAAAAAAACGTGAAATCCATTCCCATACTGAGGAATCAAGCAATTTTAATGATAGAGGTATTGCAATAATTAAAGTAAGTAAATGCATTGGGTAAATGCGCGCAATCCTATTTATATAGAATTGAATCGTATTAAAGTTTTTGTCGCTTAATGCAGAACTATATACGTGAGATAATATATAACCACTTAGAATAAAGAAAAATCCTACGCCTAAATATCCTTCTTCCAGATATGTATGATAAAACTTTAATAATGAGGAATTACTTTTATCAATAATGAAAATTAAATGGTGTAAAAATACCAATAAGGCAAAGATGAATCTAAATGAGGTTAAAGGTTTAATCATATTGAAAGTGTGGATTATATGCTTTTGATGTTAATTGGTTACTACATGTTTGATTAAAAATTATATTTTGTTCTTCTTAATTCTTAAAGTTTATCAATTGATATTAAATTTGTGCTTTTTAAAAGCAAATTGAAATTCCTGAATAGATAATTTTTATAGATAGAATTATGAATTTTTAAAAAATAATCTGCTAATGATGATGAAATTAGTTCTTTGTATTTTTATCTATTTCTTCAGCTTTCTTAATCCAATTAAGTATATTGTTTTTTAGAAAATTTACAGTGTTATTATCTTCAAACATCGATCTATGATCCCCATCAAAAGATATAACTGAAATGTTTTTACAAATCTTCTCCCAACCTAAATACTTTGTTTTAATATTATTTTGTTCTGATTTAAACATTAATGTATTACCTTCAAAAATAACCTTTGGATGGTATTTTTTATTAATTCTGCTGTATCTGAGAACTGCATATTCACTTCTTTTTTGAATATCCATTTGGTAAAATAAAGAAGGGAATAGTTCCTTTTTTAATGTTTTATAATGATAAATGATATCGTAATAAATATTTTTTAGTAAATGATAACCGGTGTAATATATCTTATTATAAAACTTAGTATGCTTTTCTCTTTTTATGTTTTTTAGTAGTGCAACATCGCCAATAATTAATAAAGGAACTTCGTGTCCCATTTTTTTTAGTCTAATTGCCATTTCGTATGCAATTATACCCCCAAATGACATTCCTCCTAAGTAAAAGGGACCATTAGGTATTATCTTTAGTAATTGTTCTATATAAACTTCAGCAAACTCCTGTACAGTTCTGTATTTTTGTTTTTCTCCTTCTGATCCAAGATAATACATGCCATATAAGGGGCGATCTGGCTCAAAACTTTTAACAACTTCAATAAAATCACCCATATGTAATAATATAAGAGGTGTTTTATTTCCATTGGTATTAAAGGGCATTATGTGATGACATTCCTTTGGCCAATAATCTTTAATAAGGTTCGACTTATATTTACGTAATTTACTTATTAATTCATCATCGATGTTATCTTTGGGGCCATGGTATTGTATTTTCCCTTTTTCGAAAGTGATTTTAATATTTTTATTTCTTAACTCTTTATGAAATTCTTTATACACAATTCCTTTTAAACTTTACACATTATTAAAAATTACAAATAAAGTTTTATCCTTTATCCTAATTAAAAAGATTCGATTACAAATATAAAATGAAACTCAATGATATAGATCAATTATCAATCTCAAAAACATGACTTATTGAGTAACGTCATTTAAAAAAGGTTGAATTGGCTGTATTTTTACAGGAACTATTCAAAAGTCTTTTTAAACTTTATGTTTTAGTCTAATATTATGATTAGTTGAAATTACACTTTAAATTGTTTGATTCGTTTAAAGTTGATGTCTGCTTGATTTTGGGGTGCTATTTATAGTTGTTTGGGTAACAATAATCTATGTTTTTAAAATTACTTTTACTTGTAATGTAACATTGTAAGTTTTTTATCGTTATAACTAAAAAATTATTAATACTGTATTTTGTATAAAGTATAATCAATTTTTAAAAGTTACTTTTGTATATATTTATTAACACAACTTTTTTATTAACACAACACAACTTTTTACTATGATTTTATTCTTTAATTTATTACCTAATAAGTGGGGTATTATTAATCCTCAGGAACTGCTTGACTTAATTTGTCCAAAAATGTGTTACTCTTTTCAAGTTCATTAGTCATAATAAAACTGAGTTCGAAAAGATAAAAAGCAAATTTAATTTTTTTTAGAAGTTTCTTTATGCAAGAGCTTACTATATACATTTTATAATCAATTCTTTATATATGAATTGAAAGGTTTAATCGGATTGTTATTTGATTCGCTAATGTATTGTTAAGTAATTAGTAAAGCCCTTGTATATTCCAAATCAATCAAATTATGAGACAATTAAGTTTTTATTATATTATTATATTGTTATTCGTAAATATCAGCATAGTGCATGCTGATGATAATGATATCATACGCGAACACATTATTAATTATTATTCAGAAAAGGGCATTAGTTATAATACTATCAATACATACTTGGATAGTCAAAAATCTGATGGAAGTTGGTCGGATATTGATTATGCTGATGATAGTCGTGCTGGTTGGGATCCTGTAAATCATATAGGAAGGGTCTTGAAATTTGCGACTGCTTATGTAAATCCTGATGTCGATTTTTATCAATCTTCAGTGGTTTTGCAGGCTATACTGGATGGTGTTAATTATTGGGTTGATAATGATTTTACTTCACCAAATGATTGGTATAATTCAATTTCAGTACCACAGCAATTAGCTGAAATATTAATTCTTATTGATGAAGATCTTTCTGATTCGTTATTACAAAAAAGCTTAACGATTCTTAATCGAAGTACAATTCAATATACAGGAATGAATAGGGTATGGCTTGCTAATAATGTTATGATGCGATCATTATTAACAAATAATAGTAGTGAATTAGAAGAGGCCATTAGTGAAATATTGAATGAGCTTGCTATTACTTCAGATGAAGGCATTCAGCCTGATTATAGTTTTCATCAACATGGTGCGCAAATGCAAATGGGAAATTATGGTATTACCTATGCAAGTAACTTTGAGTATTTTGTAAGACTTTTTATTGATACCCAGTATGCTCCAGATGAGGAGAAATTAGCTGTGTTAAGGAATTATATTTTAGAAGGTACTGCAGTATTGTTGTGGGATGGAAATTTTGATCTTAATGGTTGTGGTAGGAGAGTAAACGAGGATACACAAACTTACATGGGGAAATTAGTTAAGCAATTGCTCACGAAAATGACAGTTACAGACTCTGATTATGAAGCTGAATACCAAAAATGTCTTGAATATCCTAACGTAAAATGTGGTACTAAATTATTTTGGAGATCAGATTTTGCAGTTCACCGTAGTATTGATTGGTATTGCTCTGTTAAAATGTCTTCAACTCGAACTGTTTGCGCAGAATCTACAAATGATGAAAATACTCAAGGCTTACATCTTTCAGATGGTATTATGTTGTTGTACCAAACAGGAGACGAATATCAAAATATTCAACCAACTTGGGATTGGCATCGCTTACCTGGTACAACTTGTGATCAATCAATTTCAAATTTGGATCCTGATGATGAAATGTGGAATACATATGGTAATTCTGATTTTGCAGGAGGAATTGGTTGTGATACTACTGGAGTGGTTGCTATGGAGTATAAGCGCAATGAATTATCTTCGAAAAAGGCTTATTTTTTTGAAAAAGATGCAGTAATATGTCTTGGAGCTGAAATTGATGGGAATACATCAGGCAAAGTTTTGACCTCAGTTGAACAATCTTTGTTAAAAGGAGAAGTTACTACATCTTCAGGCTCTAAATCCATGGGAGAATATGCGATTGGAAAGGGAGGTTGGGTACATCATAATAATACTGGCTATTACTTATTAAATGATGCTACCATAAAACTCGAAACAGTAGAAGGTAATTGGAATTTGATATTTCCCACACAAGGTGATGATCCTGTTGCGAATGATATTTTTAACATTTGGATAGACCATGGAATTTCACCACAAAATCAGTCCTATGCGTATATTGTTTATCCAGAAGTTCAATCTGAGGATATGGATGATGTGATTAACAATAGCTCAATACAAATTCTTCAAAATAACTCAGATGTTCAGGCAGTTTATTCTAATTCTGGTATACACTCTGTGTTTTATAATGAATCAAATTTAATTTTTGGTAATGATACAATTAGTGTTGATAATCCATGTGTTTTGAGTATTCGTAAATCAAAAATGATTATTTCTGATCCAACACAAAGTCTTGCAAGTTTAATAGTTGAAATTAATGGAGAAGAATATATAGTCGACCTTCCTCAAGGAGATAGAGCAGGGAGTAAAGTATCAATAGATCTTCCAGGAGAAGAAATAATTAAATCAGGTATGTATACCACTTGTGTAAATTGTGATGAAAATGATTTTTGGTTAAGTGGTAATATTCTCTATCTGTCAGATAACTCAAATGTGTCTTCGGTACAATTCTTTGACGTAGCTGGGGATTTAAAAGTTACATTGTCTAAAGATATTTCTAATAGAATAGATGTAGGTTTGTTAAATAAAGGTATTTATGTTGTAAAAGTTGTTGGAATGCAAGGAGGGGTACGTACAAAGAAGGTTTTAATACAGTAGATTAGTGAGCTTGTTATATCTCAGAATTAAAAGCTCCATTATATAACTCTGTCGATTTATTTTATTCATTATTTTTACTATCATAAGTTAACTTGAATTATAATCGTATTAATAGCGATAAATAATGGATAAAAAGAAAGTGTTATTTGTTTGTTTAGGTAATATTTGTCGTTCTCCTAGTGCTGAGGCTGTAATGAAGGCTAAACTTGAAGAATATGGACTACAGGATAAATATTATGTCGATTCTGCAGGGATAACAGGTTTTCATGCAGGGGAACCTGCTGACTCAAGAATGAAACAACATGCAATAAGAAGAAATTATTACTTAACAAGTATTAGTCGTCCTGTAGATCCAAAATTCGACTTCCAAGAATTTGATTATATTATAGGAATGGATGATCAGAATATTAGAGATCTTAATAATTTAACCAAGACAAAGGAGGATAAAGATAAAATTAGTCGTATGACTGATTATTGTACTAAATATGTTCATGATTCAGTTCCTGATCCATATTATGGTGGATCTTCTGGTTTTGAACTCGTATTAGATCTACTTGAAGATGCATGCGAAGGACTAATTAAAAGGTTAGAGAATGAATGATATTCTTAATTCTATTTCAAATTATTTAGGAGAGAATATTGTTAGTACTACGTCTGTGGGGGGAGGTTGTATAGCTCAATCTGGCATTATTTATACAGAAGGAGGGAATCGCTACTTTTTGAAACAAGGATATTCAAATGGTATGTTTGAATGTGAAGCGAATGGATTAATAGAATTGGCAAAAGCAGACTGTATTAGAGTGCCGAAAGTGATATTATCTGGAAAAGATTTTTTGTTGCAAGAAGTTATTGATTCTGGCCTTAAAACTAAAGTATCAATGGCTCTGTTTGGATCTCAATTGGCTAAATTACATCGTTTTACTAATACTATTTTTGGATTTAAAGAAGATAACTTTATTGGGGCATCTGTTCAAAAGAATACAAATTCAAATAATTGGTCAGAATTCTATTTTAATAACAGGATTTTCTTCCAATATAATCTGGCTAAATCAAAAGGTAAGGCATCCTCAGAACTTACTAATCTGATTTCTAAACTTGAAAATAAAATTGAAGATATCCTAAAAGATAGTGAAAATATGTCCTCGTTGCTACATGGGGATTTATGGGCTGGAAATTATTTGATTGATGTCAAAGGTAATCCTGTTTTAATTGATCCTGCAGTATACTATGGTAATCGAGAAGCGGATTTGGCTATGACTAAATTATTTGGAGGATTTACTCGTGAATTTTATGATTCTTACGCAAGAGAATTTCCTCTTGCGGCAGGATATAAATATAGAGAGAATATCTATCTTCTTTATCATGTTATGAATCACTACAACTTGTTTGGAAATAGTTATTATGGTCAAATGATTGATTTAATAAAATACTATTTATAAAACAAAAGGAGTCAAAAAATGACTCCTTTTGTTTTTATATTAAACCTCTAGTTTCAGCAATGATTACCATAAGTTCAACTATTTCATCATCAGTCATTTCTTTACAGTTGAAGCAGGCATCGTAAAACTCTACATCAGGAACATCTTTTTCAAAATAATGTCTGAATTGAGCTCTTCGTCTATCCATTTCCTGAGCTTCACGCTTTGCCTCAGAAATAGTTTTTCCATAAGTGTTACTAATGATTTCTGCTCGCCATTGAAGTGGAGCAATTAGTTTTACATGAAATGATTTTTTAAAGTTTTTGGTAATAGCTTCTGCCGCTCTACCTACTATAACTACATTTCCTTGACTGGCAGCTGTATGAATGAAATTAGCAATAGTATTATTTACTTTTACATCTCCAGGATAATAAGTGTCAGAGAAGAAAAGTGCTAGATGATCAAAGAAATTTCTGTTTTTATACTCTGATATGTCTTTGATAAGTTGAGGTGATAATTTTAACTCTCTTGCTGATTCATCAATGATTTCCTTACTAATCCATTTCCATTCTTTTGAACTGCCTTGAGCTTTTAATTTTTCAGTAAGAACTTCACTAAGATATTTTGCGATTCTTTTACCAGGACATCCATATTCTCTTGAAATAGTAATAACTGGACCTTCTGATTGAGCGGCTATAGGATCATCAATTTTTCCTACCCTTTCTCGCATATATTTTAAGAATACATTTTCCATAAAATGTGCTTTAGGTTATTACTCAAAATATAATAAGAAAATTTTAGATGATCAAGTAAAGTTTAAAAAGTATGGGCATAAAAAAAGGATAGACCTTTGTCTATCCTTAACCCTTAAAATCAGTCTTGTTAAATCTAAATCTATGAAAAAAAATCTACAATACAAATGTAGTGTATTTTCTATCTAAAATTATTCAATTAAAGTTAAAGCTTGTTAATAGCTATATTTTAGAGTAGCATCTAAAGCATTATTCATCATAAGACGAAAGAAATTAACCTTTTGCGAATATAGAAATATTATATTGTAGCTAATTTTACTATTTTTGCTTAATATTTTTATAGTGAAAGATTAATGGCTAAGAAATCCGCAAAAAAGAATAATTGCAATCTTCAAATAGGTTCTCGCGAAAATTCGCTGAAGAGAAATCATCGAACGGCGTTTTTGCTGAATGATAAAGAAAAAGAGGCCATTGATTCTTATTGTAAGAAGAATAAAATTAAGAACAAATCAAAATTTATGCGTGAAACTCTTTTGAGAACCGTAATGGAACATTTCTTAGAAGATTACCCTACATTATTTGATAAAAAAGATATGGATAAAATTAGAATCTAACCTACATTAAGAATTTTAACCCATTCTTTTAATCTATAATCAGTTAAATCCGGTTCGTTATCTTCGTCCAAAGCTAGTCCTACAAATTCATCATTAACAACAGCTAGTGATTCAGAAAAATCGTAAGAATCAGTAGGCCATTGGCCAATAAAAGTACATCCTTTATCTTTTATTGTTTCGTATAGTTTTCCCATACCATTGCAATATGTATCAGGATATGTATATTGGTCTCCTAAGCCAAATAAGGCAACTTTCTTATTTTGTAAATTGCAATTTAATAAGGTGTTAACAAAGGTCTCGAAATCATCCTGCAAACTGCCAACCCCCCAGGTTGATGTTCCAAATATTAAAAAATCATATTTTTCTATATCATCTTTACCTGCTCTTTCTACTGCTATAAGATCTGAATTTGAGATTAAATCCTGTAGTTTTTCTGCAACCCAGCGTGTATTTCCAACGGAAGATCCATAAAATATTCCAATTTTATTCATTGTTATTTTTTCTTATACATTTACAATTAGGAACGTCTAAACAAATATTTGGTTCAAGAGATGAATTTTATTTTTTTCTAATGATAAAAATACCATCTCTAAAGGGGAAAATAACTTTCTCAACTCTTTGATCTTCTTTAACGATTTGATTGAACTCTAATATTCCTTGTGTATATCTGTCGTTAGGATGAACGGGTTCAATGATTTTACCGTCCCATAGAATATTATCAGCAAAAATATATCCACCTGGATTTAAAATATCAAAGATTTGTTTATAGTAGTTAGGGTATTGTCTTTTATCTCCGTCCATAAATATTAAATCATACTTCTTGTCTAAAGTAGGAATAACATCTAAAGCATCTCCTAAATGAATTTTAATTTTTTTACTAAAACCTGCTTTGTCAAAGAAGGATTGTGTAAAAGGAATAATTTCATCATCAATTTCAATAGTGTCAATAAATGTGTCATCAGGTGTGCTTTGAGCCATACAAATGCTTGAATAACCTGTGTAAGTACCGATTTCTAATATACTTTTAGGTTGAATCATTCTACATAGCATTTTTAATATTTGCCCTTGTAAATGTCCGGAAAGCATTCTTGGTCTTAAAACATGAAGATGTGTTTTTCTGTTTAATTCGTATAAAATTTGATCCTCAGGATCAATATGATCTAAAATGTATTTTTCTAATTCTATTGATTTACTATTCATATTGGGATATTACAAGTAAATAAGTTGAGATAAATTATCAGGATTAAATGTTTCGTTTGCAATTTCAAGCAGATCAGATGATGAAAGTTTATCAATTTTTTGATACACATCAATAAGAGAATCTACATTGTTATACAGTAGATAGCTTTTCCCAATGTTTAACATTAAGTTTTCTTTGTTCTCTGAAGAGATTGCAATCTGACCTTTTAGTTGTCGTTTTGCTTTATGTAGTTGCATGCTGCCTAGTTCTTTGGTACGCAACTTATTTAGTTCGTTAAAAATAATTTTGATACTTTTTTCAATGTTTTTTTTGTCAGTACCAAAATAAATAGAAAAAACCCCAGTGCCATAAAAGGGTGTGTATGAAGATTCTATATTATATGCTATTCCCTTTTTTTCGCGAAGACACATATTTAATCGACTATTCATACCAGGACCACCTAGGAGGTTGTTTAATAAATGTAACCCAAGGCGTTTAGGATGGTTGTAATCATATGCCGTACTTCCTAAAATGATATGACTTTGATAAGTGTCTTTATCTACTTTAATAATTGTTGGTTTTGAAGCAGGTACATCTTCTCTTTTTTTTGTTCTTCGGTTTTCAGGAATGTCACCAAAATATTTTTCAGCAAGCTTTACTACCTTTTTGAAGCTTTGACTTCCCACAGAACAAAATACAATTTGATCTGTATGATAATTATTATCAATAAACTTAAGTATGTCTTTTTTTGAAAAGGTTTTAAGTTTATTCTCTTCTCCTAGTATGTTTCTTCCAATTGAATGGTTGGGATATAGTTGTTCTTCAAAATCATCAAATATTAATTCTGCTGGTGAATCTTTATAAGAATTTATTTCATCAATGATAACTTCTTTTTCTTTCTCAAGTTCTTTTTCAGGAAATATAGAATGGAATGATATATCTGCAATCAATTCCATTGATCTTTCATAATCGTCCTTTAAAAAAGAAGCATATATACAAGTCTCTTCTTTTGTTGTGTACGCATTTAATTCTCCGCCTACATCTTCTAATCTGCTTAAAACATGGAAGGCTTTTCTTTTTTTTGTGCCTTTAAAAATGACATGCTCAATAAAATGGGCCATACCATGTTCTTCCTCCTGCTCATCTCTTGAACCAGCATTTATTATAATGCCACAGTATCCAACTTCTGATTTCTCAGTCTTGTGAATTACCCTAATTCCGTTTTTTAATGTATATGTGTCAAATTCCATGAAAAAAATATTGGAGTGCAAAAGTACTAAAGAACAACGTATTTCAATGCTGATGACGAAAAATTAATGCAGTTTTTTTTTTGTTTTTTTTGCAGTAAGAAATCTTTGTGTATATTTGCACCGCCTTAACGCAAAAGGAAGCCATTAAATGTAATGGCGAGGATTAAGATTGAAAAGAAATGGTACCATAGCTCAGTAGGTAGAGCAATGGACTGAAAATCCATGTGTCCCTGGTTCGATCCCAGGTGGTACCACATTTCAAAATATTGTATTTAAGTACAACCTCATTAAGGGGTACCATAGCTCAGTAGGTAGAGCAATGGACTGAAAATCCATGTGTCCCTGGTTCGATCCCAGGTGGTACCACATTTTTAAAATATTGTATTTAAATACAACCTCATTAAGGGGTACCATAGCTCAGTAGGTAGAGCAATGGACTGAAAATCCATGTGTCCCTGGTTCGATCCCAGGTGGTACCACAGAAAAGATCAAAAGAATTATTTCTTTTGGTCTTTTTTTGTTTTAATAATTTATACTTTAGGAATAGTAAAATAAAATGAAGATCCTTTGCCTAAAAGGGAACTAACCCAGATTTTACCACCTAATATAGTTACTAATTTTTTGCAGATTGAAAGGCCAAGTCCAGTTCCTTTGCTTACATTTGGCATATTGTGTGAAGCTTGAGTAAACCTGTCAAATATTTTAGGAAGGTCATTGCTTGCGATACCTATTCCATTATCTTTTATTTCAAAAACTAATTCATTCGCTCTTTCTGTAATAATTATTTCTATAATACCATTAGATGTGAATTTAAGGCTGTTGTTAATTAAGTTTGTCAGGATTTGTTGAATTTTTGATCTGTCGCTGGAGATCTTTAATGCATTGCAGTTTTTAGTATTAATAACTATTTTATTCCCGCTTTGTTGAGCCATGGATGCAAAGAAACTTTTTATGTTGTAAAGTAATTCTAAAACGTCAAATTTTGTTGTAGTAATTTCAATCTGACCGGTTTCTATTTTCGAAATTTCAAGAACATCATTAATTATATCTAATAGTTGTTGTCCACTCGATAAAATTAGATTTAAATACTCTTCTCTTTGTGCAGGGTTAAGAGTTTGGTTTTTTAGTAATTCAGAAAAACCAATAATGCCATTCATGGGAGTTCTGATTTCATGGCTCATGTTTGCAAGAAAAGAAGATTTTAACTTGTCGCTTTCTTCTGCTTTTTTTATTGCTAATTGAAGATCATTGTTACGTTCTTTTAATTCAAGTTCTGCTTTTTTTCGTTCTCTTAGGTCTCTGATAATTGCAAGGTAGTGATTTTCATCTGCTTTTTTTGAGTTCATTTCAATTGGTATTGCTTCTCCGTTCTTTCCTACAATATCTCGTTCTAAAATAACAGCTTCTCCAGCATTTACTAAATCAAAACGCATTGGTTTTTCTTTTAATGATTCAGAAGTAAAGATGATAGTAATAGGTTTATTTAAGATTTCATCTAAACTGTAACCTGAAATATCTAAGAAGCTCTCATTGGCTTCGATTATTTCGCCTTTACTATTCCCTATTAATATCCCATCACCTGCATTTTCAAATAAGGTTTTGTATTTAGCTTCACTTGTTTTTAATTGTTTAACAGTGTTTATGTAATTTGTTATATCTCTAACCGATAATATTTTAACGTGCTTGCTGTTGTAGAAGTGGCTTTTGCTTATAACTTCAGCGTTAAAAGAAGTTCCGTTTTTACGAACTATTTCAACTTCATAAGGGGTGCCGGTTGTATCATTTAATTTTTGTATTGCAAAATCTCGGTATTGTGGTTTTGTTATGTTAGGAGCGTAAAATCCCATGAGTTCTTCATGTGAATAGCCAAGCATTTGGCAGCCTTTATTATTTACTTCAATGCAATATCCGTCTTCAATGATGAAAACACCTTCAAAAGTAGTTTCTGAAATAGCAGAATATTTCTGATGGAGTAATTCTAATTCTTTTTTGAGTTTGAAGTTTTCAGAGTTTGTATTATGTAAATCTTTTGTCATGTATTATTTTATCTACTTTAAGAACCAAATATGCATAAATATGTTTATGTGTTGTACTATTAATTGAGGTTATTTTAATAGAAAATTAGAAGTAGTGATGTTAGTGGCAAATTATTACTGCGATAAGTTAATTAAATTTAAGTTAATATCTTAACTATTTGTTTTTAGCTTATAATTAGGTATTTTTGCGCCTCGATTTAAACTGCTTTATTTAGATACAGAATATAAATAAAATTAAGATAATATAGCCATGGATAAGAAAACAATTCTTGTTATTTTGGATGGATGGGGATTTGGAGACAAATCTAAATCTGATGTAATTTCAACTGTAGATACTCCATATTGGGATAGTTTAGTAGCTAAATATCCTAATTCAAAACTAAATGCTTCTGGTGAATATGTTGGTTTGCCTGATGGTCAGATGGGTAACTCTGAGGTAGGTCACCTTAATATTGGTGCTGGTAGAGTTGTTTATCAGGATTTAGTGAAAATAAATAGAGCTTGTGCTGATGGTTCTATTGCTAAGAATCCAGAGTTAGAAAAAGCTTATAACTACGCTAAAGAAAACAACAAGAAAGTTCACTTGTTAGGATTAATGTCTCAGGGAGGTGTTCATAGTTCACAAGCACATATTCATACATTATTAAGTGTAGCAAAAGATTATGGTTTAAGTGATGTTTTTGTTCATGCATTTATGGATGGACGTGATACTGACCCTAAGAGTGGTAAAGGTTTTATGACTGAGTTGTTAGCTCATATGGACAAAACTGTAGGTAAAGTAGCAACTGTAACAGGTCGTTATTATGCAATGGATAGAGATAAGAGATGGGAGCGTGTAAAAGTTGCTTATGATGCAATGGTTGCTGGTGTTGGTGAAGAATCTACAACAGATGTTGTTGCAGGTATTCAAAAGTCTTATGATGCAGATGTAACAGATGAGTTTATTAAGCCAATTGTACAGGTAGATGCAGATGGAAACCCAGTAGGGAAAATTGAAGAAGGTGATGTAATTGTTTTCTTTAACTTCCGTAATGATAGAGCTAAAGAGTTAACAATCGTATTAACTCAACAAGATATGCCAGAAGAAGGAATGAAAACTATTCCTTTACATTATTGCACTATGACTCCTTATGATGCTACTTTTAAAGGAATGCATATTTTATTTGATAAGGATAATGTACAAAATACAATTGGAGAGGTTGTTGCTAATGCAGGATTGAAGCAATTAAGAATTGCAGAAACTGAAAAATATGCACACGTAACATTTTTCTTTTCAGGAGGTCGTGAAGCTGTTTTTGAAGGAGAAGATCGTATTCTAGTAAATTCTCCAAAAGTGGCTACTTATGATTTACAGCCAGAGATGAGTGCTTATGAAGTAAAGGATAAGGTTATTGCAGAATTAAATAACAAAAAATACGATTTTATTGCACTTAACTTTGCAAATGGTGACATGGTAGGACATACTGGTGTTTACGAAGCAATTGAAAAAGCAGTAAAAGCAGTAGATGAGTGTGTAGAAGGAGTTATTGAAGCAGCAAAAGCTAATGGGTATGAAGCTATTATTATTGCAGACCATGGTAATGCTGATAATGCAGTTAATGCTGATGGATCACCAAATACAGCTCACTCATTAAATCCAGTACCTTTTGTTTGGGTAACTGAGCGTGAAGGTGACGTAAAAGATGGAGTATTAGCTGATGTAGCACCATCTATTTTAAAATTAATGGGAGTTGCTCAACCTGAGGATATGACAGGAGAGTGTCTTATTGATGTTAAGTAATTAAGTATATAATATTATATAGCAAAGCAGTAACCTGATCGGGTTGCTGCTTTGTTTATTAATAACCTGGGTTTCATTTAAAGTATAGAATTTAGGTTAATAAATGAATTTATTTGCGGAATGATTCAAATTGATGATAAAATAATAAGTCTTGAAGTATTTCAGGAAAAATTTATTTGCAATATCGCTAAGTGTAAAGGTATTTGTTGTGTAGAAGGAGATTCTGGAGCACCATTAGAGGAAGATGAGGCAAAAGATTTAGAGAAAATCTATCCAAAAATAAAACATCTATTATCAGATGAATCAATTGAGGTAATTGAAAAAGAAGGAACTTCAGTTGTTGATTTTGAGGATGATTTAGTGACTCCCATCGTTCATGGAAAGGAGTGTGTTTATACATACTTTGATACAAAAGGGGGCGTTCATTGTGCTATAGAAATGGCATGGAAAGAGGGATTAGTTGATTTTAGAAAACCTATCTCATGTCATTTATATCCTATAAGAACCAAAAAACTATCACAGGGTGAGGCTCTTAATTATGACGTATGGCCTATTTGCAGTGATGCTTGTATTCTAGGAGAGGAGAAAGGTGTATCTGTATATAAGTTTTTAAAAGAACCATTGATTAGGAAATATGGTGAGGCATTTTATAAGGAAATGGAGGAATCAGAAAAGATTTTAATTGAAAGGGGATTGATATAATTTATAAAATGATATAACAATATATAAGGCTTATAGAATAGGTTATAGTTTGAAATTCAGATTATAACCTTTTTTGTTTCTAGTACATAATAACCTGAGTTTCTATGTTTATTATTACGAGGTAAAATAAGCAAAGAGGTATTGGAGTATAGTATAAGATGTGATTCGTTAGTGTAAATGAGTTGAATTAGATAATATTATAAGTTTATTTTACTATAGGTTAATTAATGAGTGATATATTTCATATATAAACAGGTAAACCTTTTATATCTTGTAACGTTTTTATATAAAAGATTAAATATGGAAGGACTAAATATATATATAAGAGAAAATAAAGAAAGATTCTTGAAGGAGTTATTTGACTTATTAAGAATACCTTCAATAAGCAGTATAGAATCGCATAAGCCTGATATGTACAGAGCTGCTGAACAATGGAAAAAAATAATTATTGATGCCGGAGCTGATAAGGCAGAGATTTTTGAAACAGAAGGTAACCCTATTGTATTTGGAGAAAAAGTAGTAGATGTAAATTTACCTACAGTTTTAGTTTATGCACATATGGATGTTATGCCTGTTGATCCAATAGAATTATGGAATTCAGATCCTTTTGAACCATTTATAAGAGATGGAAATATTGTTGCAAGAGGAGCAGATGATGATAAGGGGCAGGGATTTATGCATGCCAAAGCATTTGAGTTTATGGTTAAGACCAATCAGTTGCCTTGTAATGTTAAATTTTTAATAGAAGGTGAAGAGGAGATAGGTTCTGTTCATTTACCAAAATTTTGTCAGGAACATAAAGAATTACTTAAATCTGATGTAATTATAGTTTCTGATACATCAATGATTGCTCCGGGAATTCCTTCAATTACTACAGGATTAAGAGGTTTAGCCTATTGGGAAGTTGAAGTAACAGGACCTAATAAAGATTTACATTCAGGATTATTTGGAGGAGCTGTTGCTAATCCAATTAATGTATTGTGTAATATGATATCCCAGATGACAGATGAAAAAGGTAAAATAACCATTCCTGGTTTTTATGATGATGTAATTGAAGTTTCGGAAGAAGAGCGCAAAAAAATGGCTCAGGCACCATTTGGTGAAGAAAAATATAAAGGGGCGCTTGATGTTAAAGAACTTCAAGGGGAAGAAGGTTATACAACACCGGAGCGTACCGGAATCAGACCATCGTTTGATGTATGCGGAATTTGGGGCGGATATACCGGGGAAGGAGCAAAAACAGTATTGCCATCTAAAGCCTATGCAAAAATATCATGCAGATTAGTCCCAAATCAAGATCATCTTAAGATTGCAGATTTGTTTAAAGATCACTTTGAGTCAATAGCTCCTGAATGTGTAAAAGTTTCTGTAAAATCTTTACATGGAGGTCAGGGATATGTTTGTCCAATTGATTTGCCTGCATACCAGGCTGCAGAAAAAGCATATGAGAAAGTATTCAATAGAAAACCTGTTCCTGTAAGAAGTGGGGGGTCTATTCCTATCATATCTACTTTTGAAGAAGTTTTAGGTGTTAAAACTATTTTAATGGGTTTTGGTCTTGAGTCTGATGCAATACATTCTCCAAATGAAAATTTTCCGTTAGTACAGTTTTTTACGGGAATAGAGGCTATTCCATATTTTTATAAGAATTTTGTGGAATTGTATAAATAATAAGAAATAAAAAGTCACAATTTAAAAGCAGGTTTTATTTATTAAAAGCCTGCTTTTTGTTTTTATAAAGTTTTGAATTTAATTAGTTTGAGCTTTTATATGTTAAAAATAAAAGAAGGGTTAACCTTAATTTTAATTATTACAATTGACTTTTATATAGATTACTAGTTGAGATAAAACAAGTGTAACTTATAAATTATAACAAAAAACTGAAATTTACTTTTAATATTTATTTGATAAATATCGAATATCATTCAGAAAAATCTATTTTTTTGAAAAATAAATAATAATTCAAGTGAAAATGATTAAATAATTCTGAAAAATCGGGGTTTTGTATTTGTAAGATTAATTTTTATGAAAAAAATCATGAAAACGAAAGGTTTTAATTTAGAATTATTTATTTTTGCTCCGCTAACTCGAGAAAAAAATTAAAAATTTTTTAGTAATTATGGCAACATTAAGATTTCAAGCATTAAATGAGTTGCTTTCAAGAGCACCAAAACAAGTATGCTTACCTTCTAATAAGGTAACTGATTATTATGGCGAATTAGTATTTAATACTGATACCATGAGAAAATATCTTTCTCAAGATTCATTTGCTGCAGTTGCTGCTGCAAATGCTAAAGGAGGAACTATTGATCGTAAACAAGCTGATGGTGTAGCATCAGGTATGAAAGCCTGGGCTATTGAAAAAGGAGCTACTCACTATACTCACTGGTTTCAACCATTAACAGATGGAACTGCAGAAAAGCACGATGGTTTTATCGATTATGGTGATGATGGTAGTATTATTGAAAACTTCTCAGGTAAGTTATTAGCTCAACAAGAGCCAGATGCATCATCTTTCCCATCAGGAGGTATTCGTCAAACATTTGAAGCTCGTGGTTATACAGCTTGGGATACTTCATCACCTGCATTTATCGTTGGAACTACTCTTTGTATTCCTACTGTATTTATTTCATATACAGGTGAAGCATTAGATTATAAAACTCCATTATTAAAAGCTCTTTCTGCAGTAGATGAAGCTGCTACTGCTGTATGTCAATATTTTGATAAGAATGTAACAAAAGTACATACTAACATGGGTTGGGAGCAAGAGTACTTCTTAGTTGATGAAGCACTTTATCAAGCTCGTCCAGACCTTTCTCTAACTGGTCGTACTTTAATGGGACACTCTTCTTCTAAAGATCAACAGTTAGATGACCACTACTTTGGATCTATTCCAGAGCGTGTATCTAAATTTATGATTGAGTTAGAAGTTGAAGCTCACAAATTAGGTATGCCTATCAAAACTCGTCACAATGAGGTTGCTCCATCTCAGTTTGAGGTTGCACCAATTTACGAAGAGGCTAACTTAGGTAACGACCACAACCAAATTATCATGGATTTGATGAAGCGTGTTGCTCGTCATCATAATTTCCGTGTATTATTTCATGAAAAACCATTTGCTGGAATCAACGGTTCTGGTAAACACAATAACTGGTCTTTAGGTACTGATACTGGTGTTGTATTATATGCTCCAGGTAAAAATCCTAAAGGAAACTTACAGTTCTTAACTTTCGTGGTTAACACATTAATGGCTGTATACAAAAACCAGGATTTATTACGTGCTTCTATTCTTACAACTTCTAACAGCCACCGTTTAGGTGCTAACGAAGCTCCTCCTGCAATTATCTCTGCATTCTTAGGAACTGAAGTTTCTGCAATGTTAGATAAAATTGTTGCTGAGGTACCAGATCACAAAATGACTCCTGATGAAAAAACAGCTCTTAAATTAGGTATCGGTCGTATTCCAGAAATTATTCTTGATAACACTGACCGTAACCGTACTTCACCATTTGCATTTACAGGAAATCGTTTTGAGTTCCGTGCTGTAGGTTCTTCAGCAAACGCTGCTGCTTCTACAACTGCATTAAGTGCTGCTGTAGCTGTTCAGTTAAAAGAATTTAAAGTTGAAGTTGATGCTTTAATTGAAAGTGGAGTTAAGAAAGATGAAGCTATCTTCCAAGTTCTTAAGAAATTAATCCTTGCTTGTGAGCCTATCCGCTTTAATGGTGATGGTTATTCAGATGAGTGGAAAGAAGAAGCTGCTAAGAGAGGTTTAACTAACATTACAAGTGTACCAGAATCATTAACTAAATATTTAGAGCCAGCTGCTAAAAAGACTTTAGTTGACGGAGGTATCATGAGTGAAAAAGAACTTGAAGCTCGTGTTGAAGTTGAAATGGAGAAATTCGTTTACAAAATTCAAATCGAATCTAGAGTTCTTGCAGATCTTGCTATCAATCACATTGTTCCTACAGCTGTAGCTTACCAAACAAGATTGATTCAAAACGTACAAGGTCTTAAAGATCTTTTCTCAGAAGCTGAGTTTACAGAATTAGCTGGAGCTCGTTTAGAATTAATTAAAGAAATTTCTATTCATACTTCTTATATTAAGACTAAGAGAAAAGAAATGATCGAGGCTCGTAAAGAATGTAATAAGATTGAAGAGACTGAAGAAAAAGCATTTGCTTACGATGCAAAAGTTCGTCCATTCTTAGATGATATTCGTTACCACATCGATAAATTAGAATTAATCGTTGACGATGAATTATGGCCATTGCCAAAATATCGTGAAATGTTATTCAACTGCTAGTAAATAAACAACTAGATATTTGAAAGGGATAATCGTTAGGTTATCCCTTTTTTGTTTTTAATAAGTGTAAGAGGTATGAAAGTTAGGCTGTTTTTAAATATTTGAAAATTATCTACAGATCTTATATATGGAATTTTTCGGATAAAGTATAAAATTTGGGTCTAAATTGTATAATTAATAATCATGCTAAAATTTTTGTTAACCTGAATAAGAAGAATTTTACATCAGAAACACCCTTGAATTGCCTCCTGATTCTTTGATTTTGGCCTTGAAAGATTCTGCTGCTGCATTTGTGCTTCTTTTGTTAAAATAGTTAATGATATTGTTATAATGATACTCAAAAGTTCTCTTTAATACTTGAAAAGTATCAATGTCAGTCAACTCTATTTGATTAAACCATTGTGCCAGGTATGTCATTGCAACTGGTTTTGTAATATTACGACTATATATAAGATATAGATGATGAGAGAGAGCATAAGCCTGTTCTATTTCAGGATAGACATTGAATAATATATTGGCTCGCTGTTTTTGTGATTCAGTCCATTTATGACAGGGGTTAAAAAGTAGATATCTACTTCGTGCCAACAATTGTTTTTAAGTATCCCCATTTTCAAAAGTATCAGGTTTATATTTCCTACCTTCTTCGTTGGCTTGTTTATAGGCTTGGTTGTCCTGATCAATAGATTCCCATCTATAGTTGATTCGTTTCTGCTGTACTGCATCACAAGCCAATTTCTGAATATGAAAACGATCTATAACAGTAGTATGTTTAGGGAAGCATTTTGTGACAATTAAATTCATGCTGTTAGCCATATCTAAGGTCACTTCTTCTGGATCAAGTATAAAAATTTGGTCTAAATGTTGTTTTAATTAATTAAGTATAGTTTTTTGTTATCCTGAATAGGAAATTATTAACGTTAAAAACACTTCTGAACTGTCGATAAAATTTTTTTGTTTTATCGCTGAAAGCCTTATACATCGAAACTTGGGACATCGTCCCAAGTACATATATCTTGTAAGTTCAGGCTGTAAGTCTGAAACATTTTTATTACATTCAAATCTACAAAATATTATTGGAGGTAGTTGCAGACTTTCAGCCTGATATTTTCCTGAAGACAAAAACAAGGGGCGTTTCCACCTTGTTGTGATGTTATAGGCTTTCAGCCTCTTTTCTATTTAGCAGCAACATAATCACTTTTTTTTAGCAGACCCAAATGTTATGCATGATCCATTAAGTATAGGAGGATTTTGTAACTGTTAGATTCTTAATTTTATTTAAGAATCGGTAGTTATTTTTATTTAGAGAGATGTTTTTGGATATTGTGAGCTGCTAATTTAACACAATCCTTACAGCTTAGCTTCCTGTTTTTTCGTATCTCTTTACATGCTAAACTTCCACCTTTAAGCATAAATTCCTGATTAATTTCACCAATGATTGTATGTTCTTTTAATAGATAGTGAGCAGCATATAGCGCTCCGCATAATCCATTTTCAGCCTTTCCTGTTCCTTTTTCTGAGGCTTTGGCTATACTATGTTCGCTGACGTTATATTCAGGTTGGAAGGCTTTTAAAATAGCTTGTGCACAATTATAGCCTTCTTCACCATGATAAAGTTTTTCTGCAAGTTGAATTTTCATCCCTTTTAGAATACTTTTAGATATTAATTTTTAGATCTTCTGATTTGTTTAAAGCTTATTTTTAATGCTTTTTCAAAATGTCTTACAGACTTAATCTCTTTTGATGTAATTAAAGCTAATGAATAACCTTTTTTACCAGCTCTGGCAGTTCTTCCACTACGGTGAGTATAATACTCATCTTTATCGGGTAATTGGTAATGAATTACAAAAGAAAGACCTTCAATATCAATTCCTCTTGCTGCAAGATCTGTTGCTACTAAAATTTGCATATCTCCTTTTTTGAAGCTACGCATTATCTTATCTCTTTCTATTTGTTTTAAATCTCCTTGAATAGCATCGGTCTTAATGTTTTTTGCATTCAGTTGTTTTGCTAATGTTGTAGCTGCAACTTTCGTTTTACAAAAAACAATACCTCTGTTTCCTTTTTCCATTTTAAGAATTTGTAAAAGGATATTTAGTTTCTCAGCTTCTTCACAAATTAAAAACTGATGGTCGATATTTTTGTTAACAATACTTTTTTTACTAACCTCTATTCTAATTGCATTTTTAGAAAGGTGATTATTAACAATTTTCTTAATTCCATCAGGCATGGTGGCTGAAAATAACCATTTATTGTCAATTTTATTAAGGTGTTTAAGAATCTGATCCAGTTCTTTTTTAAAACCCATACTAAGCATTTCATCTGCTTCGTCAAGGATTACCGTAGATACCTGATCAAGGTTAACAGCTTTACGTTGTATTAATTCAATTAGTCTCCCTGGAGTAGCAACAATTATATGAGTTGGTCTTCTTAAGGCGCTTATTTGTCTTTCTATTTGTTGGCCACCAAAAACAGCTTCTGTAAATATCTTTTCTGAATACTTAGTAAACTTAAAAAGTTGCTTAGCTATTTGTTGACCTAATTCTCTTGTTGGACATAAAATTAAACCTTGTACTGCTTTTTTCTTTGGATTAATTCGGTGTAGCAAAGGTAAACCATAGGCTGCAGTTTTACCTGTTCCTGTTTGAGCCTGAGCTACTAAATCAGTATTATTTTGTATTAAAGCAGGGATTACTTGTGCTTGAATCTCTGTTGGTTCAATAATTTTGATTTCTTTAATAGCTTTACAGAACTTCTTATCAACTCCTAATTTTTCAAACTGCATTATCTCTATGATTTTAATTTTGTGCAAAAATAGTTGTTTTCCTGTATACTACTAATTTTTAACTATTTTAAGTATGTTATGAATACTTTTATTTTTAATCAATTATATAATGCTAGTCTGTAGATATAGTTATTATGGAAATAAAAAAAGGGATCGAAAGAACATGAGGCGTATAAAAAAGAAAGCCTGTCTGAGATTAGACAGGCATGCGGAAACATTCTAAAAAAACTAACCTAAACCTCACACACATTTTGAATGTTCCTATTATTGGGGACCAGGAGAGCATTTTTATCAACTACAAATTACAACGCATTTTATTCCTTGTCAATGCTTTTTTTGTTATAGGTTGATATTTTATCATTTTTTAACATTTAAGAGTGGGGTAGATTGTTGTATATAAATCATACTTAATAGCTGATGCATATCATTTAGTAATACTATTTGTTGCAATATCTTGTAGTTTTTGAATATTTGCTTAAATAGATAATACTATGCAACAATTAATTGAGTGTGTTCCGAATTTTAGTGAAGGACGTGATATGAATGTTATCAATCAAATTACATCCGAAATAAAAAAGATTGAAGGTGTTAGTTTAATTGATGTTGATCCAGGTAAAGCTACAAACAGAACTGTTGTAACATTTGTAGGGACTCCGGACGAAGTTGTAGAAGCTGCATTTCAGGCTGTAAAAAAAGCAAAAGAGTTAATTGATATGCGTGGACATAAAGGTGCACATCCAAGATTTGGTGCTACAGATGTTTGTCCTTTAGTTCCTGTTTCAAATATTACAATGGAAGAAGTTGTTGTTTATGCCAATAAACTGGCCGCAAGAATAGGGCAGGAACTAAAAATTCCTATTTTTTGCTACGAATCTGCAGCAAAGAAACCTAATCGTAAAAATTTAGCAGAATGTAGAAAAGGGGAGTATGAGGCATTGCATGATAGAATTACCTCAATAGAATGGAAACCGGATTATGGTCCCGACATCTGGGATGAAGAGGTTCAAAAAAGTGGAGCAACAGCAGTAGGAGCACGTAATTTTTTAATTGCTTATAATGTTAATCTTAATACAACTAGTACTCGAAGAGCAAATACTGTTGCTTTTGATATCAGGGAAAGAGGAAGAGTAAAAAGAGAAGGAGATAAATTAACGGGTAAAATAATTAAAGATTCAAATGGAAACCCTGTCAATGAACCAGGTCTATTGAAGTCGGTTAAAGGTATTGGTTGGTTTATTGAAGAGTATGGAATAGCTCAACTCTCGTTGAATTTAACTGATATTTCGGTTACAAGTATGCATAAAGCCTTTGATGTAGCTTGTGAAAGAGCAACTCACCATGGCTTAAGAGTAACCGGCTCTGAACTGGTAGGAGTAGTTCCTTTAAATGCAATGTTGGATGCCGGTAAATATTTCTTAAAAAAACAAAACAGATCAACAGGTATTTCAGATAAAGAATTAATCAAAATTGCAGTTAAATCTTTAGGATTGGATGAGTTATATCCATTTGATCCTGAAAAAAAGATTATAGAATACATTCTGGAAAAAGAATCTTCAAAAGGAAAAAAAAAGTTAGTTGATCTTTCTTTAACTGATTTTGTTTTTGAAACAGCCAGCGAATCTCCTGCTCCTGGAGGTGGATCTGTATCTGCATACCTGGGATCAATAGGGGCAGCACTTGGTACTATGGTTGCAAACTTGTCTTCGCATAAAAGAGGGTGGGACCATAGAACAGATGAGTTTTCGGACTGGGCTGAAAAAGGAAAATATTTCCACGATGAACTATTAAAAATGGTTGATAAAGATACTGATGCTTTTAATGGAATAATGGAGGCATTCCAGTTACCCAAAGGTAATAATGAAGAAAAATTAATTCGAGAGACAGCTATTGAAAAAGCCACCAAAGAAGCTATTTTGGTTCCATTTAATACTATGAAACTTTGCTATGAATCAATGGAAGTAATGGAGGCTATGGTGGAAATAGGCAACCCTAATTCAATTACAGATGCAGGCGTTGGAGCAATAAGTGCCAGGGGAGGTGTGTTAGGTGCCTGGTTGAATGTTCGTATAAATGCAAAAGATATAGTAGACAAAGAGTTTGCAAATGATATATTGAATCAAGGAGAGGAAATAGTGCGAAAGACAAGAGAGTTGGAACTTAAAATCTTAGATAGAATGCCGTAATTGTTTAAAAATTCATATATTTATCAAAAGCATGAAGGTTATTAACTTTCATGCTTTTTGTTTAAAATGCTTACCTCGTATAAATAGAATGAAAAAGAATAAATAATGAAAGTATTGGTTTTTTATGTGAATAGTTTTGCTTATGAACCCAGAGTTAAAAATGTTGAAGATGCAAAAGAACCTGGAGGTGGTCAGGAAATAAAAGATGCCATACTTGCTTTTATTCAAGTAGAAGAGGATGATGAGGAACGAGATTTAAAAAGCAGAGAGAAAAAACTGGTTAATCACTTAAAATGGACAGCCAGAAAAAATAATACCAAAAGAATTATACTACATTCATTTGCACATTTATCAGATTCAAAAGCTTCATTTAATTTTACGGTTGATCTTTTTGATGCAAGTCAAAAACGTTTAGAAAATGGAGAATATGAAGTTTTTCAAACTCCGTTTGGGTATTTTCTGGATTTGAAAATTGATGCCCCTGGTGCTTCTTTAGCCAGAATATGGGCAAGTTTATAGTATAGATTATTAGCCTTTATGAATAAGCATTATATTTGTTGAAATTTAGAAAATTAACCATGAGGAGAATTTTAATTATATGTTTTTTGTATCTGTTTGTTCAGGGAATTAAAGCTGAAGAATTAGATACACTGAAACTACAATTGAAATGGACTCATCAGTTTCAGTTTGCAGGTTACTACGCAGCCCAGGAATTAGGGTTTTATAAGGATGAAGGACTTTTTATAGATTTTATACAAGGGAACGAAGATAGTAGTAGAAAATCAGATTTTATAGATAATGTAATGGATCAAAAAGCTGAGTTTGGTGTAGAATCTCCACGACTTTTAGTAGCCCGTAATAATGGTAAAAAAGTTGTTGTACTAGCATCTATTTTTCAACATTCTCCAGAAGCCTTTATAACACTTTCTAAATATAAGATCACAAGCATAAACGATTTAAAAAATAAAAAACTAAGGATATCAAACAGGACTCTTACATCAACAAAATCCTTATTGTTAAAAATGGGATTAGATAGTTTAGTCGAAAAAGTTTCATATGGGGATCGTCTAGGAGGGCTAATTGATGGAAAATATGAAGTTATAGATGGATATGTTACTGATGTTCCATTTGTTTTAAGCCAGTTGGGACAATTGCCTGTTGTGATTAATCCTTATGCTTATGGAGTTGATTTTTATGGTGATTGTATATTCACTTCAGAAGATTATTTAAATTCTAATCCGGAAATTGTTCAAAAATTTTTAAGAGCCAGTCTTAAAGGATGGAGTTATGCCATGAATCATAAAGAAGAGATTGTTCGGCTTATTCAAAATAAATATAATAAAGATTTGTCCTATGATGTGTTGATGTATGAAGCTATGAAAATGGAGGAATTAATTCTTCAGAAATTTGTAGAAATTGGACATACAAATAAAGAACGTTGGAAGAGTATAGCAGAATCATACGTGCAATTAGGAATGTTGGATGATGATTATTCCTTAGATGGTTTTTTATATGAAGATTATGAAGGAAAAAAGTTAGATGGTTTATATCTAATTTTAAAGATACTGGTAATTATATTAATTATAGTATCTATAATTACACTATATATATCATTTTTTAACAGGAAATTAAAAAGAGAAGTAAGAAAACAAACAAAAGAATTACAAGAGGCTAATCAAAATCTCAAGGATAAGAATACCATTTTACAAGAGCATAATGAGCAAATAGAGCTCATTAATCATCAGCTATCTGTAGCAAAGGAAAAAGCTGAAGAAAGCGATAAGTTGAAAACATCATTTATTTCTAATATGTCTCATGAAATCAGAACTCCAATGAATGGCATTATTGGTTTTGTTGACTTGTTGAGATTTCAGGATTTAAATGAAGAAGACAAAGAAAATTATCTTGATTTAATAGAAGATAATTCAAATCAACTACTTCATATTATTTCAGACCTGATTGATATTTCACAAATTCAGGTAGGACAGTTAAAAATTGAGAAAACAAAAGTTTCTATTCAAGAACTTTTTAAGAGCTTACATCAGGTTTTTGAGATTAGAATTAAATCGGTAAAGAAGAAGAATATTGGCTTTTCATATACTATTGGAGAGGGGGTTGGAAATTATATTTTTACAGACTTTAATAGGATTCGTCAAGTATTAGGTAATCTTATTGAAAATGCAATTAAGTTTACAAACGAAGGAGAGGTTAAGTTTTCTGTAGAATTAAGTGAAGATAAAAAATACTATAGTTTCTGTGTTTCGGATACCGGAAAAGGGATTCCTAAAGATAAGGTTGATATGGTATTTCAAAGGTTCTTTAAGGAAGAAGAACAATATAGTATTGATATGGGAGGGACCGGTTTAGGATTGTCTATTGCAAAAAATATTGTGGAATTATTAGGAGGAAAAATATGGCTTGAAAGCCAGCAAGGAAAAGGGTCTTGCTTTTATTTTTCACATCCTATATATAATTAAATTACAAGTTGTCTATCTGTTCTAACTGATCATCAGAAAGCGATCTAACTTCGTTCATCATCTGTGTAATGAATGTCATTTTTGCTGCGTTTTCAAGTACTTCTATTCTGTCAAATGCTTTTATCATTTTAGAACCAATAGCTGTAATACCATGATTTTCCATTATCAGTACTTTGTTCTCAGCAAATGTTTCACTTACATTTTTAGCTAAATCTGAAGTTCCAATAAGTCCGTATGGAGCTACAACAGGATCTTTTATTATCATTCGTGATTCAACAATTAAATGCGCATTTATGGGGATATCCATAGCTGAAAATGCAGAAGCAAAAATAGTATGACAGTGTACTATTGCGTTAATTGTTGGATGGTCTTTGTAAATCTGAAGATGCATACTGGTTTCGCGACTAGGATTTAACCAAGTTGTTAAATTGTTTCCATCTCTGTCTAAAATAACAATGTTCTTAGCTTTTATTGTTCCTTTGTCAACTTCAGTAGGAGTGATTAAAAAATGATCACCAACTCTTTTACTGATGTTTCCGCCTAAACTTGTAGTTAGCCCTTTTTTATACAATCTTCGCATAAAGCGGGCTACTTCTTTTCTTTCCTTTAAATAAAGATCTTTTGTTTCCATAACCTTAAGCTTATGGATTAAAGCTATAAGTATTTAATTTATTTTGAAAGAAAAAGACATAAAAAAACCGCATCGTATGATGCGGTTATCCTCTAGAATATATTTTTGTTATTGATTCTCATAGTCTTTACAAGCATTGTAAATGCCTTCAAACAATTCTTTTGCATCAGAAGCTGCCATAGCAGAGAATGCTACTCTAAGAATGTTATTAAGGTTAATAATACCAATGCTGTATTTGTTAATTAATATTTCGCGAATTGCTTCTCCATCCAATCCTTCTTTTAATTGAACACACATGAAGTATCCTGAATTATAAGGAAGAGCTGTGAAATACTCAGTATATTTTTCATCGCTTAAAGCTTCTTTGATAGCTTGGTAGCGAGATTTCATAATAATGTATTTACTGTGTTTTTGCTCTGCATAATCCGGAGATTCAAAAGCATGAAGTAATAACGATTGACTTAAATTTGATGAATTTGAGATATTACCACGAACTGCACCTGCTGTCTTCATTTCTAAGGCATGATACAATTCGTCAGATCCTCCTTTTATTCCATAAGAAACAAAACCAACTCTAAAACCCCAAACATAATCTTCTTTAGTAGCACCATCTATTTTTACTGCTAAAACATTTTCATGTATATCACACAAGTAAGCAAATATAGATTGAGCTTCAATACCTTCTTCAAACACCAATCCAAAGTAAGCATCATCGGTAATAGCTACAATTTTTTTCCCAGCTTCAGCAGCTTCTTTAATTGTTGAAACAATTGATTTCATTTCATCAATAGTAGGTGTATATCCTGTTGGGTTATTTGGAAAGTTTAAAATAATAACTTTCTTTTCTCCTTCTGATAACAGGCTTTCTTTAAGTGAATCAACATCAAAACAGTTGTCCTTGAAAATATTAAATTTTGTCAGTTTAACACCATAGGCATTAGATAAAGCCAGATTGTAATTTCCCCAAAATAAATTAGGAACAATTACTTCTTGTCCTTCATCCATCCAAAGGTATCCAGCCATACTAATTCCATGAGTTAAAGCGCTGGTTACAATTGGTAAGCTTAATTTTTTATTATTTAATGCAGGATTTTTTTCGTAAATCATTTCCTTCCATTTTGCTCTTAGATCTGGTCGACCAAAGCTAGGAGCATATGGGAATGATAATGATGGATCCAAATCAATTTTTGAGGCAATAGATTCTAAACGCATTGGCGTACCATCATCCTCGATAGCAGCGCCTATTGTTGCATTAATCTTTGTTCCTTTTGCTTCAGCAGTTTGTCCCAAAATACCTTTTTTAGGAAAGAAAATATTTTTTCCTTTCTCACTTAAAAGGTCGTAAACAACAGGATTCTTAGCTAAAATTACCTCGTTTAATTCTTGTGCTTGCGGATTCATCTGTTTTTTAATTTTCAGTTTAGAATAAATGATATTAATAAATTTAATGATCCTTGATCAGAAAATAAAGGATCATTATAATTACTTTATCATTTTATATGTTTACCAATCATTTTTACTCTTGTACAAAATTGCTAAAAATTGCCCATTATATAATCATTTTGCATTTTTTTATAGTAAAAATGTTTGTGCCTTATTTAAGGTGTTGTTAATGAGTTCTATGTATTATATGTCATGTTCAGTATATAGCTTTGAATCATTAGTTTATTATAAATATTATTGTTTCCAATAGGCCTTTATAATACTTTTTATAGAAGGTGCACTAACCTGATTCCAATCTAAATTTTGTTTATTAACAAAAACTACATCACTAATATCATCCTGAACATGCATATTCTCCCAACCTTTAACCTTACAAATAAAAGCTGAATCTGTAGTATAAACAGAAAAGTCAGAGAATATATATTCATTAGGAAAAGAGGTTAAGTATTTCATTTGAGTAATTTCAAGGTTAAGTTCTTCTTTGATCTCTCTTTTTAATGCATCTTCTGCTGATTCCATTGGATCAACAAAGCCTCCTGGCAGATCTAACATGCCTTTATTCGGATCAAAAGCTCTAACAGTAAGAAGCAGGTCGCCCTTATCATTTTCAATAAGTCCGGCAACTGCAGCTGATGAATTTATAAAATAATGAAATCCGCAATAGTTGCAAAGGAAGGAGCGATGACCTTCAAATATAAAATGCTTAGAACCACATTTTGGACAATATTTAAATACATTTTCTGGCTTTGTCATATTTTCTGTTTTTCAGTCTACAGTTCAAAGTCTTTGGTAAAAAGGTTACTGAGAACCGGTTACTAAAGACTGTGTACTATTTTATATTATCCCCAAAGGTTAGATGGATAAACACCTTTTTCTATTAAAGCATTTAAACTTTGTTGAACAATAGGTTTGTCTTCCTGATAAGTAACGCCAAACCATTTTGCATCACTACTCAATACTTTTGTAGATGCTTTGTCTGACTTAATCATTTTGTCAACTAACGCATTAAAATAAAATTCAGACTTAAGTTCAGTTCCTTTTTCTTTTAAAAATTCCAGAAATCCATCTTCCAGAGCTTTGAAGAATGAGTTTTTAAAAGCCCAAAAATTCATAGATACAGGTTCTTTTCCTGTTAGTTCAGTTGTTTTTTCATCTTCCCAGTAAACAATTTTACCATCCAGATAACCAATTTTAGTTCTTTCAATAATATTTACCAGGTTATTTTCAATATCCGTTTCACATACACCTCTTGATACAGTTCCATGTTCAGATAAAGTATTATCTAAAGCGTATCCCACCATAGCATATTCATTACTATCAGTACTTTTTTCAACAAAATCAACTACTGTTTGATATGCTTCTCTACCATAGAAATCGTCTGCATTAATTATGGCAAAAGGTCCTTTTATTGCATCTTTTGCCATAAGCATTGCATGACCTGTTCCCCAAGGCTTTTCACGTCCTTCAGGAACTGTAAAACCTTCAGGAAGATTATCTAACTCCTGATAAACATATTCTACTTCAATTTTACCAGCAAGTTTTGGGTCAAATCGTTCTTTAAATTGATCGGCAAAAGAATGACGTATTACAAATACAACTTTTTCAAATCCAGCCTGAATGGCATCGTATACTGAATAATCTATAATAGATTCACCAGTAGGACCAAGTTCATCTAATTGCTTTAGTCCACCATATCGGCTTCCCATTCCTGCTGCAAGAACTAATAATGTAGGCTTCATAAGTTTAAATTTATTTTCAAATGTCTTATGGAACTCACAAATAAACCCGAATATCTAATTTGTTGTCATTTAGTTTTTTCTAGATCCTCGAATTCTTCTGTTCGTTTCATATCGTAAATAGTAAAAGACAAAAGAATTAAGACAAAAGGTTGAATTATTAATTCCTCTGTTTGTCATTAAATGATTTTGTCATGAGTTTTTTATATATCGTAATTTATTTTTGCTGAATGTTTTTAACTAATTGTTGTTGGCTATTCGTATTAGTAATACAATTGTGATTATCTGTTTTTGTAATCATTTAATAAGCCTTCATATAGCCAATTAGCCAGAGCCTGACGGTTGTTTTCAATTATGAAACGTTGTTGATCCCGGTAATTTCTAATATTGCCTAACTCAATAAAAACGGCGCTGGGATAAGTTTTTCTCAGTAAATATAAATTACGAGAAGTAACCACTCCGGAATATCCTCTTGAAGGTTGATGTTTATTATATTTTTCGTCAAATATCTTAACTAGTTCATTGGCTGTTTTTTCACCGGATTTACTTTTAGGTGAGTGATAAAAGAATACATCAATTGCCTTACCTTTACTTCTGGAATCTACGTGAATAATGATACATCTCTGATATGCCGGTTTATTCTTAATATACTCTTGATTAATAAAATTTGTACGTTGCTTTAACCGGTCAATTTGCTCTAGTGGTATAACTTCATTATTACAGACTTCATCCTTATCCATCTCTAAGTATGACTCATCTCTAATTCCGTCATTCTTGTCTTGGATTACCATATTAACCTTTGCCCCATTTTCTTGCAGGCGTTTTGCTAGTCGCAATGTTATATCGTAAGCGTATTCATCTTCAGCTAGAGTTTTATTACCATATTTACCTAAAGCTCCAGGATCAGGACCTCCATGACCACTTACTAAATAGAAAACGGCACCCTCAAGATCATTTGAATCTAATTTGAATTTTTCTCTTTCTGAACCGTATAAAGGTTCAGATAAATAAGTTTCTGTTTCAGGTATTTTATAGGATACACCAAGTAGTAAAGCGTTATTTTTACCAAGCTTACCTTTGTTTAATTCCAAAAACCGTTGGGTGTGTTTATCCGGATTTAACTTATTTCTAAGTAAAAAAGAATACAAACCTTCTCCTTTTTGAGGAATTGAGGTTACATTAGAAGAATCTTTCTGTGCAGGGGCATTTATAATATATAAGCTACACATTAAAAAAAGTATTAACCTTTTTATGTGAATCATATTTTAAATATTTTCTTTGCTAACTATTTGTGGCAAAAATAAATGAATTATTGAACTATTAATAGATTTATTACATGAATACACCTGTTTTATTTACTTTTTTTACTTGATAATGTCAATTAGAAGGAGTTTTTATAAAACAATTCATTTCTTTTGTTGAAGAATTATATTAATTAGAAATATTGTTATGGATTTAAGTCAAGTAGCATTTAATGACATTTTAATGGCATTTGGATTAACCTTATTTGCCGGTTTAGCAACTGGTATTGGTAGTGCAATGGCATTTTTTGCAAAAAAAACAAATACTAAATTTTTATCTGTTGCTTTGGGATTTTCTGCAGGAGTAATGATTTACGTATCATTTGTAGAAATATTTGTTAAAGCTAAAGATAATTTAGTGGAGTCATACGATGAATTTTGGGGTACGTGGTTAACCGTTATTTCATTTTTCTCAGGTATGCTTTTAATTGCATTAATAGATAAATTTATTCCTTCGGCAGAGAATCCTCATGAGATGGAAAAAATTGAGGATATGACAGAAGAGAAAAGGAAGAAAAGTAGCCACTTGATGAGAATGGGATTATTTACAGCTTTGGCTATTGGAATTCATAATTTTCCTGAAGGATTAGCAACATTTACGGCAGCTTTAACAGATCCTAATTTAGGTATTGCTATTGCTGTTGCAATCGCCATACATAATATACCGGAAGGTATTGCAGTTTCAGTTCCTGTTTATTTTGCTACCGGGAGTAGACGAAAGGCTTTTAGATTAAGTTTTTTATCAGGTTTAGCTGAACCTATTGGTGCTATAGTTGGTTACTTGGTTCTAATGCCGTTTTTATCTCCTACCATGTTTGGGGTTATTTTTGCAGGTGTAGCAGGGATTATGGTTTTTATAAGTATTGATGAACTTTTACCAGCTGCGCAAAAATATGGAGAGCACCATTTGTCGATTTATGGATTATTTGCAGGAATGGTTGTTATGGCGGTTAGTTTACTAATGTTTTTGTAATAGATTGTTAGATATAAGACACAAGACATAAGACTGATTTATATGGTGCATATAAATTATTAATATGTGAGTTGAGGAATGCTATATGTTGTTGTTTTTATAAGTTATGACGAAGAAGGAACGTTTTGAAAATATTATAGAATGGTTTAAGGTAAATATGCCTATTGCCGAAACTGAGTTACATTATTCTAATCCATACGAACTGTTGGTTGCAGTTATTTTATCTGCACAGTGTACTGATAAGAGAGTAAATATGATTACTCCGGATTTGTTTCAAAGGTTTCCGACTCCTGATAAACTTGCTGAATCAACTCCTGAGGAGGTATTTGATTATATACGATCATGTACTTATCCAAATAATAAAAGTAAGCATTTAGTAGGGATGGCAAAGATGTTGGTGAATGATTTCAATAATGTAGTACCCGATGATATTAAAGAATTACAAAAGCTTCCTGGTGTTGGACGCAAAACTGCAAATGTAATTGCCAGTGTAGTATTTGAAAAACCTGCTATGGCTGTAGATACTCATGTTTTCAGAGTGTCAGAGCGGATAGGTTTAACAACAAACTCAAAAACACCATTAGAAACAGAAAAACAATTGGTAAAATACTTTCCTGAAGAGTTATTACCAATAGCACATCATTGGTTAATATTACATGGTCGATATGTATGTATTGCCCGAAAACCTAAATGTGCAAAATGTGGCTTGCAGGAATATTGTAAGTTTTACCAGAAGAATAAGGCTGCATAAGGCCCAAAAACTATGATATATTAATGAAAAGGTCATTTTTGTGAGCGAAATTCTCAATCCAATAAAGTTGATGCATTTAGCTCTAAATCATGAATATTTCGCTTTTATTTTTAATTGATTTTATTCAAAATAAGAGTTCATTCCTTTTTAGGTTCTGTTTTAAAGTAATTTCCTAATTGGTTTTTGCTTTCAAAAGATTTAATTAGATCTTTTTCTACAGGGGTACGGAGTACTATAGTATTGTTCTGCCAAAAGGAAGGATCATAATCAATATCCTTTAGCGTTTTAGTATCGTTTTTTGTTACAACATTCTTTAAGTTAGATAATTCTTTTAATCCATGCTGATAAAATATAACCTTAGCACTTTCACTTACTTTTATTGTTTTTACAGGAGTTATCTTTAATTTCACGTTATACACTATACTTGCATGATCAAATATTAAATGGTCAGAATCAGATGAAAAAGCCATATTAACATCAATTATTTCATTTTTAAACTTTCTTGAGCCTTTCCCATGAATAAAATTATGAATATTGCCTTTTATACTAATTAGTTGCAACGATTTAGTTTTAATAAATAGATTTCCTTTAAAGTATGCTTTGTCTTTAATTTTTATTTTAGGAGTACACGAAACAACTGCAATTTCATTGTCATTATCTGCATTTAAATATTTTAGTATTTTAAAATTATAATAATGACTAATGTTATTGTTTGAATATGGAGATATTAACCAATTTGATTGAACTTTAGGATTTAAATAACCAATTTGATTCATTACGAAAAGAGCAAAATTATTAAATTGAAAATTTAATGAATCTAAACTACCATATCTTGCGTTAGTGATGTTCCATTTTTGAACGCCATAACAATTCCATTTAGCATCAAAAAAGAATTCGTGAATAACTGAATATTCATTGTCAATTTTAGATAGTTTTTGATAAAATCCTTTTATGTAATCAAAATTACTTGAGTCCTTACTTGATTTTTTATTCATTCGTAAAACAAGTTCTTCTGCCGTAATATTATGCACAACAACTTCTGGTAATGAGTAATCAGAATGCTTTATTTTAATAATATTATTTACGCCTTTTGTTAATTTAAATAATCGTGGAATATAACTAACATGGCTAACTAATACATTAGTAATACTTTGTTCTTTAAGGTTAATCTCAAACTCACCTAATTCGTTGGTTATCGTTCCGGTTTTTAAAGCATTGCAATATATTGATACATTTGAAATGGGTCGGTTTGAATCTGCGTCCACTATTATTCCTTTATAGGTAATATTACTTTGTGCGTAAGATGTATTTATTATAAAAGAAAACAGTAGAATTAATGCTGTTTGTAGGGTTTTCATAAATGATTTTATTTGGTTTGTTTGTGATTATTATATGCTTTAGTTTTAAATTTTCATCTTAATTCCAATTCCAAAACTCCAGTTATTAAACTTTATACCGCTTTTATTTGATGGATTTCCATTGATGAAATAATCTATATTCTTATTAGATATGGGTTCGGAAGCATGTTTTCTGAATAAGAAAAATCCTGAACGTTCTTGTAATGTTATAATGTCTTCTGTTTTTATTGGAGATAAATAATTGGATGATAAGTTTAAATATAAGCGATTCGAAATTTGATAATCAATACTTGCACCTATGGTTAATCCATTCATTTTTAACCCGGAATAGGCTTGGATTTTGTCATTTTTAAACTTTTTTCCTCCAAATGAAAAGTCATGGTCTGATTTTTCTGTTCCTAGTGAATATCCTACTTTTTGCCATTGCCAACCTAAATTTAAATTACCAATAATTTGCTTGCCCAAAGTTTTTAAAGGAATAACTCTATTATATTTAAAACTGGTTTTATCGACGAAATTGTTCTTATAAAAAGGATTGTTGGATATATATATCAGTTGGTTTTTACTGTTGATTTTGTAATTGATAGAAGAATGCTCAGAAAGGATATAGTTTGACTGGAATGAGTTTTGAAAAGATAAGTTTAAATAATTAAAGCTGTATAATGCTTTTGGTATTTGGGTTTTAATTATTTCAACACCGTATTCATACTCAAAACGTTTTAGTATTTTATAAAGTATTTCTCGCCAATTTAGGTATTGTGTTTTTTTACTTTGAGATAAAAGGATATTTTTTGAGGTAATGCTATCAATTAAAAAATCATTGTTTAATGGTAAAATATTATAATCCTTCCAATTGCTTTCTGAATAAAAATTAGCTTGAAATGCAGGGGTAAATGTTATAGGGCTGATAGAGTCAAATGGAATTTTTAATACATTATTTGCTGAGTAAGATGTGATAATATATTCGAGAGGACTAGAAATAACCTTATTATTTGCAGTTTTAATATGTTCGTTTTCAAATAAGGCATTGATACGGTATATGCTGTCTTCTTTGATATAAGTAGTTGTAACGCTTTTATCTAATGAAGTTAAGTTCTCGGGCATTAAATTGAACCTTGATTTTAGTTGTTTATCAGAGTATTCTATTTCTATTTTTACATAGGCTAAACTATTTGCATCGATATAGATATTACCTGAACAAAATGATCTATTTGATTTTGTAGGACGAAACTTGATAATATAGATGGTGTTATTGTTTAATTTGGTTGTTCCTGTTAATTGATAATTAAATTGATGTCCTCCCTCAAGGTATTTAGCTCTGTTTTTTACCGCGTCGTTTGTATGTACATAATGAGAACTACCATAAAAAACTAAAGGGAATTCATTAAAAGATTTATTATTGATGTATTTTCTGGAATCGATTACTTTTATTGTTCCTTCTTCTTTATTCTCATACGAAGATTTATAAATTTCAGTTAAAACTTCCATAAATCTTAGATATTCCCCTTTTTCATTTTGTATAGATGTTCTACAGAAACCTTCATATTTACTTGGGTAACTTGGATAGTTATCTGGTATCTTGTTAAAAGCTTTGCGTAGAAATGAGCGTAATGTACTGTCGGGCATTATAGTTACTTCGCTAATGTCGTATGCGTGAGGAGTTAATTGAACCGAAATATTCGTTTCTCCTGTTTTTATAGAGTATTCTTTTGTTTCATATCCAATACAGCTAAATACCAGTGTTCTGTATTTTGGGTTTGTAGGGAGGTTTATAGAGAATTCACCATTAGTGTTTGTTGTAGTTCCATTATAAGTGCCTTTTATAACAATATTTACAAAAGGTAATGATTTTGAGGTTTTTGAATCTGTAATTTTTCCTAAGAAATGTTCAGAATAGGATAGTTTATTAAAGGTTAAAAATATAACCAAAATAAAAGCAGTTCTCATATTTATGGTTTGATGTGTTAGGCTAAAGTGTTAAATAACAATGCAATTATAAATGAAAAAACTATAAAATAAAAGTTTTATTAAAATAAAATAGTTTACATAATAGATTGTTGTACGCTATAAAAAATAAAAGGTCGCCATATTTGGCGACCTTTATTTATAATACTTTAAAAATTATATTAAAACCTAAAGCTAATACCTACTGTTAAATAACTTATGCCATAACCTGCTTCGGCATAAACTCCCACATGGTCAGCAAAAGCATATCTGATTCCAACAAAAACATCAGTAATTGGGGTCGTTTCATCCTTAGTATACTTATCGTCATATGGAATTTCCCAACTATAATGCTCGAATCTTAAACCAGCCATTACTCCGGCATAAACATCAACTACATCCCATGCTTTATCTCCGGTAATATCAGTCATATCAAAATGATATGAAGCTCTTGGTCCAACTAAAAATTGTCTGTAGTTTCCATCTACTCCATAACCATAGTTATAATCTGCACCAGCCATAGAAAGAATAGCGCCCCCACCAATATGTCCGATTCCGATTTTATTAGTAAAGCCATATTCGTAAAAGCCAGAAAAAGATGGAGTTGATGAGCTTGTTTTTCCTGAAGTTGAAGGAATACCAAGTCCTAGTCCGATAGTTTGCTCCCCAGCATGCAAAGTTTGACTAAACCCGTTAGCACCAAATGCTAATAATAAACTAAATAAGAATAATACTTTTCTCATTGAATTAAAAATTTAAGTGTGTTAATTGATTCATATAGTTTAAACGTCCAAAAGTAAAAAATATTTGAGATAATAAACAATGCCTATTCGAAAAGTCCAAAAATTGAGCCAGTCCCTTTCTTAATATAGCCAATCCATAATGTGAGCTTCTTAATTTTCAGAAAGAGCAAGCTATGAACTTGCATATTTTAAGTAAAGTACTTGTAATACATGAGTTTTCTTGTATAAGCTAATTCATCAAAATGAAGAAATGAATTTTTATGCTTATTCGAAATTAAGCTGATTATATTTGTTTAAGCACTCTTAATATCTTGTCTTATTGTGTTTTTAGTACTCATTACAAAGTTCTAACACATAATCACAGTTAATTCTAATTGTTATTGCTAACTTTGCCGAGTTGAACAAATTTTAATAACCTGAATTCAGTATGAAATTATAGTCGAACGCAGGTTGTAAAAAGAAGATTTCCAATATAACAAGACACAAAAACAAGGAATTATGTCAGTAGCGATGAATCGCCAAAGAAAGGTGACCACTCATGTGTTGAGCGAGATGAAGCATAACAATGAAAAAATTGCTATGTTAACAGCATACGATTATTCAATGGCTAAAATTGTTGATCAGGCTGGAATAGATGTGATATTAGTAGGAGATTCTGCATCGAATGTAATGGCAGGATGGGAAACTACTTTACCTATCACACTAGATCAAATGATCTATCATGGAGCATCGGTTGTAAGGGCGGTAAACAGAGCATTAGTAGTTGTTGATTTGCCATTTGGTACTTATCAGGGTAACTCAAAAGAGGCATTAACATCTGCAATTAAAATTATGAAAGAAACAGCAGCAGATGCTGTTAAAATTGAAGGTGGTGAAGAAATAATAGAATCCGTAAAACGAATTTTATCAGCAGGTATACCTGTAATGGGACACCTGGGATTAACTCCACAATCAATACACAAGTTTGGAACTTATACAGTAAGAGCAAAACAGGAAGAGGAAGCAAGGAAATTAATTGAGGATGCTCGTTTATTGCAAGAAGCTGGTTGTTTTGGTATTGTTTTAGAAAAAATTCCTGCAAAATTAGCAGCTAAAGTAGCAAAAGAACTAACAATTCCTATTATTGGAATTGGTGCTGGTAATGGTGTTGATGGTCAGGTGTTAGTTATTCATGATATGCTTGGAATTAATCAAGAGTTTTCCCCACGATTCTTAAGAAGATATCATAATTTATATGCTGAGATGACAGGTGCTGTTAGTAATTATATTGAAGATGTTAAGTCTGTTGATTTCCCTAGTGAAAGAGAACAGTATTAATAACTTTTCAGTGGGTATGTGTAGAACCTATATTCAATTACTAATAATAAAAAGTTTGTATTACAGATCAATGTAATTTTTAATAACAGAAATGGAAGTATTATACGAAGACAATCATATTATTGCTGTAAACAAAAGTAATTCAGAGATTGTACAAGGAGATAAAACAGGTGATGATGCTTTATGTGATAAAGTGAAAGATTATATTAAAAAGAAATATAATAAACCTGGTGATGTATATCTAGGAGTTGTACATAGAATTGACCGTCCTGTTAGTGGTGTAGTAATATTTGCCAGAACAAGTAAAGCTGCTACTCGATTGAGTAAAATGTTTCAGGATAAGGAGATAAAGAAAACCTACTGGGCAATAGTGAAAAATTTACCTGATAATGATGAGGGTAGATTGGTGCATTATATGATTAAGAATCAGGAAAAAAACAGATCTAGCGCATATGACGCACCTAAAAAGAACTCCAAAGAAGCTATTTTAAATTACAAGATGGTTTCAAGTAGTGCAAACTATCATTTATTAGAAGTAGATCTTGAAACAGGTCGCCATCACCAAATTAGATGTCAATTGGCAAAAATTGGTTGCCCTATAAGAGGTGATTTAAAATATGGTGCTCAAAGATCATTAAAAGGAGGAGGTATAAATTTGCATGCCCGTAAAATTGAATTTATACATCCGGTAAAAAAGGAAAAAATAGTAATAACAGCTCCCGTTCCAAAAGAAGAAACACTATGGAACGAGTTTGCTAATGTTATGTAATTGAAAGAATAAAGCTACAAGTTAAAAACACAACTTGTAGCTTATTTTAAATCTTTACCATAAAAATATAAGGGCAACAAATCAGTCACTTTATCAATAGTTACTATTTGCTTTTCTCCATCAAGTATTGTTTTAATTGTTTTGTTGAATCTGATTTCGGTTTCAACCATAACTTGTCTGCATGCTCCACAAGGAGTAATTAATTCCGGAATTTTATTGCTTTTATTAATTGCAGATATAGCCATTTTTATAATTGCACTTTTCGGAAATTGTGAATTGGCCCAGAATATTGCTGTTCTTTCAGCACACAATCCGGAAGGATAGGCAGCATTTTCCTGATTGGTTCCTGTTATAATCTCTCTGTTATCTAACAATAAAGCAACTCCTACTTTAAATTCAGAATAAGGAGCATAGGCATTATTGCATGCCTTTCTGGCTTTTAATATTAATTCTTGTTCATCAGTAGGTAATTCTGCAATTTGATCAAATTGAGTTATCTGAGTTTTTATTTCGATGTTTTTCATTCCTATTATTAAATTAGTAACAAGTCAAATGTTGAAAGAAACAATCTTTAATAAAGCTGTAAGTCAAACTTTAACACTTAACCTTTTTACCTTTTGCCTTTTTGATTCTCTTGTAAAAATAAACTTTTGTTTTAAATAGTCAATATTCATCAGTTTTCATTGTAATACAAAGAAATCTTATACCATTTTTTTATATTTGTCTTCAGTTGAAAAAAAGATGATGTTGTTATGAAAGTTTTCGTTATTCTAATTGTAATTTTTATTTCTGTATCTCAGTTAAATGCTCAAAATTATTCTAGAGAAGATTATGTTGAAAAATATGCAGAATTAGCTGTTAAAGAGATGAAAAGAACTGGTATTCCGGCAAGTATTACGCTTGCTCAAGGGATGTTGGAATCCGGTAATGGAAATTCAACTTTAGCACTAAAGTCAAATAATCATTTTGGAATAAAATGTCATAATGATTGGGATGGAAAACGTGTTTATCATGATGATGATAGTAAAGGCGAGTGTTTTAGAAAATATAAAAATGTATATGAATCATATCTGGATCATTCAGATTTTTTAGCTTCAAAACAAAGGTATGCTTCTTTATTCTTTCTTAAACCAACAGATTATAAAGGTTGGGCACATGGATTAAAAAAAGCTGGATATGCAACTGATCCTAAATATGCCAAACGTCTGATAGAAATTATTGAAGTTAATAATTTGCATCGTTATGATAATGGAAATGTAGTTGTTGCAAAAAAATCAAATAATAATTCTAATACATATGGGGCTTCTGCTTCATCAAGACGAAGAGTAGATAATTTTACTGTTGAGGCATTTGCTTCGCATAAGTTAGGTCTTAATAATGGTATAAAATATGTCACAGTTCAGGAGCAGGATTCATTTGATGATATATGTAGTGAATTTGGTTTAAAGAAGTGGGAAATTTATGCCTATAACGATTTGGATGATAATGCAAATATTAGTGAATACAGGTATTTGTATGTTCAACCCAAAAGAAAAAAAGCTCATCGTAAGCATAGCGTTCACAGAGTGAAATCAGGTGAATCACTTCAATATATTTCTCAAAAATATGGCGTTAAATTAAGTAGATTATATAGGTATAATAATCTAAGTAAAAGTGATAAAGTTAAAGAAGGGCAATTAATTCAGCTCAGAAAGAGAAGAAAAGCATGATTGCCTGGCGATTGCTAATTGTTTTAATATTTTGTATTGTACCAGAAATTTATAGCCAGGATTTTACCAATCAGCAAAAAGCATGGTTGTATAAGGTAGTTAAGAAATCTCCTTGTTTAAATAATAATCTTGGCCAGTATTTTCAATATAAAGGAAAATTTCAGCCAAAATTTGATTGGTCCTATTTATCTAAAAAGGAACAAATTAAATATGAAGTCTCTTTGTGGGACTCAATAGAACATAGTATTGTATTTCAACCGGAATGTCTTGTTGTTGATTGGGTGGGTGTACGTTCTGCATCTCCCGGAGTATTAGCGGAGGCTGCTGTTAAACTCACTCTTTGGGAAATCTATTCAAATATTAAATCCGGCTATCAGGAAAATCCTATGTTCTCAAATGACTCTATGGCGAAGTATATTCATGATGAAGCCATAAAGTTTTTGCCTTCAATAATGAGGTCAGGAAATGAATTGAAATCCAAATACCAATCTGATTTTTACACTCTTATTAATCCAAGTTTAAACTTTAAACGAAAATCAGATGTCTTTGCTAAAATAAAAAAGGTAAGTCCTTCTCTTCAAAGACAATTTTTTGAAAGATGGTTTGATCTTATCAATAAAATAGTCAAGGAAAACTCAGAAACGTATTTTAAATTATTATCCGATCGTGAAATATTTTTTACAGGAAAGTTATTAGCAGTAGGAGAGGGAAGTGGTTCAACAGGTTTATTAGGTGAATTTGAAGATGTAAATGATAAACATATAGATACAGGAACTGGAAAAGGAATAGGCTTGTTTACTTATAAACTTGGTATAAAAAGAGGTGAGTTAGAACTGGAATCTACAACAGAAACCAAGATTAAACTTCTTTCAGACGAACCTACTCTGTTACACTTATCATTATGGGGAATGGATTGGGCTAAGAAGCCTTTAATAGTTATCGAGAGAGGTGATAAATCTTATTTATTGTATGGTGGTCAAGAATTCTCTCCAGATTCTAAATGGACAGAAGGAACTTCTTATTTTGATGTTTTAGAAGAGTTTAAAGCGCGTAAGATCGATAGGATTATTAAAGACCTTAATAAAGAAGGTGGATTACTGCCTGTATATCAAAGAGAAAGTAACATAAAAGATAAAATTGAAAATCAGATTGATTTAATTAATGACGAAATAGATTCTATTAAAGCATTGGAGAATCCTAATCAAATTGCTATTCAACAAAGAATTAGTAAGAATGATGTTAATCTTAAAAATTTGTCTGCAAAGGAAGAACGCTTGAGGAATTTACAGAATAAGATAAGTTTAGAATATCAAAAACTTGATAAAGCTGAGAAGGAATTGGTTAAAATGAATTCAGTATTAGGGAATAATATTCAAGGTTGGCAACTTAAAGATTCTGTATTTATGTTTTCAGATGGCACTGTATTTAATTCAAAAACTCAAGATTTTATATTGTATAATGATAGTTCTGAAGAAGAGAGTATAAATGTACGTTTATTGGCTGCATCGTATTCTATTTACAGTGATAAAAAAGATGAAGTTCAGTTATATATAAATGTTACTGGTGGAGTTGATGAGGTTAAAGGAAAAGATACTGTTATTTCGCAGCAGGATACGCTGTTGACAAAATCTTTTTATTTTGAGCCTGATGGATATGAAGTTAGAAGTTTATTTAAAGAAAGTGATGTTGAGTTGTTAAATGATTTAGCTAAACAATATGAAAAGTCTGATTTTCGATTTGAAACATCATTTATTGCGATGGGAGTAGATACTGTAATCCATAATAATATTGCAAAAGATAGATTGAATTATGCTGCTAAAAAAGATCATTCCAGGTATGTTAACGCAAGACGAGTTGACTTATTAATCATTAAATGTGATAATAAATTCTCTATTTCTATCAAGGGATATACTGATGCCGGTTCTACAAAATTATCACAAGCAGCAGCTAACATTAAAAATGATTTGAACCGCTATAATAATAAAGAACAAACATTAAATCCGGCTTTAAGTGTGTTAAGAGTTAAATCTGTTATTGATGAACTGGAAAAGGTTACAGGTATGGATTTTTCGCAATCTGCTATTGAGGTTCCTGTTTTAAATTTAAAAATTGAAACGAATAAGGTAAAATAAAACAGGGACTAAAACAATCCCTGTAATTAAAGATGTAAGTATTTTAGATGACTTGGCAATCTTGCAAATTTTTAAAACCATTTAGGAATTCCTTTGCAGTCATTCTTTTTTTACCTGCTAGTTGAAGAGTGTTAATTTTTAAGCTACCATTTTTACAACCAATAAAAATAGTGCTTTTACCATCACTTTCAATTTGTCCGGAAGAAAGAGTTTTCTCTTTTATTATTTCTGTTTCAAATATTTTAAGACCTAATTTTTTTGAATTAGAATCTACAATTTCTGTCCATGCTGCAGGATATGGACTCAATCCTCTTATTTTGTTGTATGTAACCTCTACATCCTGAGTCCAATCAATTTTACAGTCCTCTTTAAAAATTTTAGGAGCAGAATTTAGAACTAAATCTTCTTTTATAAATTGTTCTTGCGATATTGGGTTAATATTGTCATTGCATATGTTTTCTACTGTCTCAAGTACTAAATCAGCACCTAATACCATCATTTTATCATGAACAGTACCAGCAGTGTCAGTTAACTCAATAGGCATTCTTTTTTGGTCAATGATATTACCAGTATCTATTTCATGCTTTAAAAAGAATGTTGTTACACCGGTTTCCTTATCTCCATTAATTACAGCCCAATTAATTGGAGCTGCTCCTCTGTATTGAGGTAAAAGTGATCCATGAAGATTAAAAGATCCCATTGGAGGCATATTCCATACCACCTCAGGAAGCATACGAAAAGCAACAATAATTTGTAAGTGGGCATTTAAGCTTTTTAGTTCAGCTAAAAACTCCTCATTTCTTAATTTTTCAGGTTGTAAAACTTTTATACCTGCCTCAACGGCAAAGTCTTTTACTGGAGAAGTTTTAATTTTTTGTCCTCTTCCTGCAGGTTTGTCAGGAACAGTTACTACACCAACAACATTGTATTTATTGTCAACTAAAGCTTTAAGGCTCTCTACCGCAAAATCCGGTGTCCCCATAAATACAATTCTTAAATCTTCTTTTTTTATCATTTGTAAATTATTATCTATTCTAGGTTTCTGTTTCCTTTTTGATGCTTAGGGAAATAAGGACAGTTTTTGCATCCATTTCCACAACAATATCCTCGTTTGGTAAGATATGCTTTAGTCATAACTCTAAAACCCCTTGGATCCATTATATAATCAATACCTTCTTTAAGTGGTTCCGGAGTGTAATAATCATCAATATAATTCATGAGATACAATTTCTACAAAGATAAAAAAGACCTTTAAATAATTATTTAAAGGTCTTTTTTATCTTTTATAATAGTTTGTTGAGTAATTTAATTGTTTGATGCTAAGTGATATGTAAATAGGCTAAATTATGATGATGATTTCATGAATAGTATTCACTTACAATTAAATATTAATTAAATTACTTTTCAGAAAAGTGTTTCATAAACTGAATTCTAAGATATCCTGCAGGATTTATTGATTTAGTTTGACTTAACATTCCCTTAATTTGTTTAATATTTGAAAAATCTTTTTGCTCCATCCAATTTTTAAGGTCATTTAGCATTATTGGTATCTGTGCAAAACCATTTTTATAAAGAGTAGAAGCAACCTGAACAGCTGAAGCCCCACCTAAAATCATTTTAATTAGTGTATTTCCATCATGTACACCGGTTGACGCAGCGAGATCACATTCAACTCTTTCATACATGATAGAAATCCATCTTAATGGTAATACGTAGTCATTAGGATTTGTAAATAATGGTGCTGGAATAATATCAAATGTATCAATATCAATATCGCTAGAGTAATATCTATTAAACATTACGATGCCATCAACTCCTGTTCTTGATATTTGAGCAATTATACCGCCCAGATTTGTAAAATAGCTACTTATTTTTACAGATATAGGTATTGAAACCTCATGCTTTACAGTTTTAATAATATCAAACAGTATTTTTTCGTTTTCAGCACTTAGTGCATCGGGATCAGAAGGTAATAAGCTAATGTTAAGTTCCAATGCGTCAGCGCCTGCATCCTCCAGCGATTTGGCAAAATAAGGCCAATTGTGAGAGCTGATACAGTGAATACTTGCAATAATTGGTATGGAAACATTTTTTTTGCAATCGTCAATCAGTTTAAGATAACTGGTTAGAGTATCTTCTACATCATAATCTTCATAAAACTCCATTGTTTCCGGATAAAGATAATTTTCCGAATGCATCTTATTAAGTTCATGCTCCATTTCTTTAACTATCTCTTCTTCGAAAAGTGATTTTAAAACTACAGCACCAGCTCCATTTTTTTCAAGTTCAATGATATCCTGCAATGAATTCGTTAAACCTGAACTTGATGCTATAATTGGGCTATTTAGTTTTAACCCCATATATGACGTTGATAAATCGGGCATAATTGTATATTTGAATTGGATTAATAACTATTGACCTAAATTATGAATAATTTGTCAGACCAAGTACAATATTAATCATCAATTTAATTCATTTTCAATTTAACGTAATTATGCAAACTAAGAAATATAAGGTTATTGGAGTTATGAGTGGAACATCGTTGGATGGATTAGATGTTGCTTTATGTTCTTTTATTTTAGAAAATGGTAAATGGTTATTTAATATTGAAAAAGCAGTTACTATAGAATATCCTGACGAATGGAAGATAATACTGGAGAGTGCTCAAAATTTAAATGCCTTGGATTTTATTCAATTGCATAGAAAATATGGAGCATTTATAGGACGTTCGATAAAGGGATTTAAGGAAGGAATACAGGATGTTGATTTTATAGCTTCACATGGGCACACTGTATTTCATAAACCAGAGGAAGATATAACCTTTCAAATTGGTAGTGGAGCATATATTGCTGCTGAAAGTGGGATGCAAACAATATCTGACTTCAGAACATTGGATATTGCTTTAGGTGGACAAGGTGCCCCCTTGGTACCTATAGGTGACAAATTACTTTTTTCGGATTATGATGCATGTATTAATATTGGAGGATTTGCCAATATTTCATATAATGAAAAATCAATACGGGCGGCTTATGATATTTGTCCGGTTAATTTTGTCTTAAATCAGCTTATGGAAACGTATTTTAATACGTCATATGATGATAAAGGAAAACAAGGTAGATTAGGTGTAGTAAATCAAGCCTTGTTAAACCAACTAAATCAATTGTCTTTTTATGAACAAGGAGGCCCGAAATCATTAGCCAGAGAATGGGTAGAGCAAGAGTTTGGGCCTGTACTTGATAAATATGAAATATCAATAAACGATAAAATTACAACTTGTTATGCGCATTTCTCTGAACAAATAGCAAATATCATTAAGAATTTAAGATTTAAAAAAGTGCTCTTCACAGGGGGAGGTGCATACAATGAGTTTTTACTAGAGCTTATTCAGAAAAAATGTGATGCAAGCCTTATAGTTCCTGAGCGTACAATAGTGGATTATAAAGAAGCACTAATATTTGCTTTTTTAGGAGTTTTAAGAAATGAACAAGAGATAAATTGCTTGAAGAGTGTTACAGGAGCCAGTAAAGATAATTCTGGTGGATGTATTTATTTGCCTTAATACTGGTTGCTGATTAAGATAATCTTATGATATAAATAAAAGCAAAAAAAAAGCTGTCGAAATTCGACAGCTTTTAAAATATTATTGATTGTCTTTTTCTTGTTTGTTATACTTGAAAAATTGTAAATCGTGTCCCATTTTTTCTTTTTTAGTATGCATATAAAACTCGTTATGCTTATTCGGTTCTATTTCAATAGTAACGTTTTCAGTAATTTCAAGTCCATAGCCCTCTAAACCAATACGTTTGACCGGATTGTTTGTCATTAAACGCATTTTTTTCACGCCAAGTTCTCTAAGTATTGTAGCACCTACACCGTAGTCTCTTTCATCAGCATCGTAACCTAACTCAATGTTTGCATCTACTGTGTCAAGTCCTTGTTCCTGAAGCTTGTATGCTTCAATTTTACTCATTAAACCAATGCCTCGTCCTTCTTGATTCATATAAACAATAACACCTTTACCTTCTTTTTCGATGGTTTGCATTGCTTTATGTAACTGTTCTCCACATTCACATCTTTTCGAATGGAAAATATCTCCTGTTGCACAAGAAGAGTGTACTCTTACCAATATAGATTCGTCTTCATCCCATTCTCCCTTAATAAGAGCCATATGTTCCAGGCCATTTGATTTTTGTTTGAATGGAATAAATTGGAAGTTACCATATTCTGTAGGCATATTTACTTTTACACCTTTAATAACTAAACTTTCTTTTTTAAGGCGATAAGCAATAAGATCTTTTATTGTAATGATTTTGAGGTCAAATTTTTCAGCAATTTTTATCAATTCAGGTAATCTTGCCATTGTACCATCTTCATTCATGATCTCAATTAATACACCTACAGGTGCTAATCCTGCTAATCTTGCAAGATCTATAGCTGCCTCAGTATGTCCTGCTCTTCTAAGTACTCCTCTGTCCTTTGCTTTTAAAGGAAAAATATGTCCGGGTCTTCCTAGTTCTTCAGGAGTAGTATTTTTATCACAAAGTGCTAAAATGGTTTTTGCCCGGTCTGATGCAGAAATACCGGTAGTACATCCATGACCTATTAAATCAACAGAAACTGTAAACGGAGTGGCATGCAATGCAGTATTTCTTCCAACCATTAACTCCAATTGCAATTCATCACATCTCTTTTCTGTAATTGGGGCGCAAATCAGTCCACGTCCATGAGTAGCCATGAAGTTTATTTTTTCAGGAGTAATTAACTCACCTGCAGCAATAAAATCACCTTCGTTTTCTCTGTCTTCATCATCAATAACAATGATCAATTCTCCCTTTTTTATAGCATCTATTGCCTCTTCTATTGTATTCAATTTATATGATTGATCGCTCATGACTAACTTAAAATAGTGTTATATAAATGGTGTGCAAAGGTAAGTAAATATTTTACCTTCAACAATGAAATGTTTCTGTATGATGTAAATCGCTATGTATTTTTCTTGTTTCTTTTAAACTTTTTAAAAAGTTTTTGAAAGAATATAACATATGCATCTGTGTTTAATATAGAAGAATCTGTAGATGCTTTGTAAGTTAAAAATACTCCAATAGGAAATAGAACTACTGATGAAAGCCATATTCCAAAATGAGGTGGCCAAACTTCTTTTTTACTTACATTATATCCAAATGTATCTATTATATAATAAATAATAAAAAACAGAACTGATATAACTACAGGCATCCCTAATCCTCCTTTTCTTATAATTGCACCAAGAGGAGCACCAATAAAGAAGAAGATCAGGCAGGCAAATGATAAAGTAAATTTTCTGTGCCATTCAATTTTATGACGAACGATATGGTAATTAACTCTATCCATAGAATTTAATTGTTCGTCAATTTTATTTTTGGTATCGCGTGCTCGCCTTAGAGCATTACTTAAGATCATTACCTTTTTTTCTGCATTAAAACTTTTAAATACACTATCGCTATCAATAGTTTGGTATGATTCGATTGTTTTTACTGGTTCTGTTTGCAGGCTATCATTACCAGATACTTTTTTTTGTGTTTTTCTGTTATTTTGTGTGAAATATGAATGTTCAATTTTGGGTTTAAGCTTAGCAATGTGTTTTTTTCTTACTTCTATTAGGGAGTCTGTATCGTGACTAATTTGATCAAGATTTTTCATTTTTCCATGACTGGAAAACTGAGAGTCAGCCATTCTGTTAAACTCCATACCTTGCAGAGGAATCATGGCTATTTGTTTTTTAAAGTGATCTTCTTTGAATTGATATTTTTCGTCTCTCTTTTTGCGTGAATTATGAACTTTTTCGTTATACTGAACTCCATCAAAAAGAGTGAGTTTAAGGTATTTATTGTCCTCTGTGAATTGAAGTCTTCCTGAATCAGCTAATGTTACATTTGAATTGCCAGATATTTGATCACGGTGATCGTAAATCATAATATCATAAAGCATTTCTCCATTCTTTGATTTATGGTCAATTTTAATGCTGAAATCATCTAATCCATCATAAAAAATCTTTTCCTTGATGTCAAATTCAGGTCTAGATTGACGTACAGACCACATAAGACTGGTAAACTTTAGGTTTGCAACGGGTAATACATTGTTTGAAAACTTAAAGGCCCCAATAGAAATTAATATTGAGAAGATAATTAGAGGAGCCATAATTTTGGGTAGTGAAATACCAGCAGATTTTAATGCTGTGAGTTCATAGTTTTCACCCAGGTTACCAAAGGACATTAGAGAGGCTAATAAAATTGCCAAAGGTAAAGCCATTGGTATTACTTGTAACGATGCATAAAAAAGTAATTCAATTAATACCGAAACTTCTAATCCTTTTCCAACTAAATCATCAACATATCTCCATAATATTTGCATAACTAAAATAAAGAGTGAAATAAAAAAGGTCATTACTAATGGCCCCAGATAACTCTTTAATATGAAAACATGAAGTTTCTTCATTTGAAAATAATTTGTCCTTTATATGTAAAAATTGTGCCAAAAAAAAGCACTCTAATGTACCAGTGTACAAAATAGAGTGCAAAGTTATATTAATATTTTATTTCGGAATAATTAAATCGAACCTAAACAGTGTTTTAATTGGTCGACTTGTTGATTCCAAAGCTCAACTGAATCTTCTTTATCATCTTCTTCGGCAAAATCAACAACCATTAATGCTGTTTCACCAGTTAGTTCATCAACATTGATATTAAATTCAAAATAAGAATCTTCATCATCATCATCTAACCAATGAAATTTGATAGTTGAATTTTCTTTTTGATTTAGAAGTTCAGCTTCTTGTTCCGCCCCTTCCCATATAAATGTAAAAACTTTACCCTTTACATTTACATCATCAGCAAACCACTCTGAAAGTCCACTTGGGGTTGAAAGCCTGTTGTATAAAATTGAAGGAGAAGTTTTAATGATAAATTCTAGTTCAATTTTCTCTTTTTGATCTGACATCGTGTAAACTTATTAGTTTTTAATCATAGAATGCGCACAAGATAATATTTTATTTAAAATTTGGAAAATAGTATTCAATAAGTTCAATTAAGTGATAATTATTGAATATGTCAAGACTTTTTAATTATAAGATACAATCTGGATATATGCGAAAATCTAATGGCACTTAAATAGTGAAAAAAATAATACAAATTTAGTTCTTGATTTAATGGTTTTAGATGTGCAATATTTAAAAAATTAGGAAAATGGGGTTGTGAGTAAAAAAAAGATGTTTTTATTATTATGTAGTTGAAAAAATAGGGGTATAAAAAAAGGACAGATAAAAATATCTGTCCTTTCCCCTTAATTCAGCTAACTAAATCCAAGTTTTATGAAAAATCCCTTTGACAAAAGTGATAAATTATTTGATAAATAAGCAATTAAAGGTGTTAATAAATATTAAATTACGTTACGTAAATGCAAATGCTATTGACTTTATTGAAAAATGACCAGTGAATAGAGCATATGTTCATTTAATACATTAAAGGTTATTTATTTCTCTAAAATTAAATCTAAAAGATAAACTTTTCTTAAGGTAAAAGATTACTTCAATTAATGAATTAATTGTATGTTTATTTCCCAAATTTTAAAATAATAATATAATTCATAAAAATAATAATAATGATAATGAATAAGTCAGTAATAGGATTAGGTTTATTAATTCTGTTTTTTGGAAGTGTTAAGGCTCAGGAAAACTATAAAGATAAGGATACCAAACTAGTATTTAAAAACGAGAATGTACATGAAGTAGCAAATTATGATGTAGATAATATCAAGTTTAAGAAAAGGCCAAAAAATATAATTTTGTTAGTTGGTGATGGAATGGGTGTTGATCATATCTTTTCTGGTTTAACAGCTAATAAAGGAAATCTGAATTTAGAAAATTTTAAATGTATTGGTTTTTCAAAAACACAGAGTGCAGATAATTATGTAACAGATTCTGCAGCTGGAGGAACTGCTTTTGCTTGTGGTAAGAAAACAAATAACGGAGTGATAGGTCAGGATGCTGAAGGGAATTCAATAAAGAGTATTTTAGAAATAGCAGAAGCTAATGAACTAGCAACAGGTTTGATTAGTACTTCAGCTATTACGCATGCAACTCCTGCTTCATTTATAGCACATCAACCCAAGAGATCAATGTATGAAGAAATTGCTGGTGACTTTTTAAAAACTGACATTGATGTTTTTATTGGTGGAGGTAATACGTTTTTTACTGATAGAAAGGATAAAAGAAATTTGGTTAATGAATTAGAATCAAAAGGGTATAAAATGTTCACTAAACTAAGTGACGCATCAGGTATTCATGAGGGAAAATTAGGAGTATTAACAGCTCCTGAACATAATCCGGATTATACCGAACGAGGAGATATGTTAATTGAAGCTTCAAAAAAAGCAATTGATATTTTAAGTAAAGATAAAGATGGTTTCTTTTTAATGATTGAAGGTTCACAAATTGATTGGGGAGCGCATCAAAATAATGTGGCTTTTTTAACAGGAGAAATGTTAGATTTTGATACTGTAATTGGAGAAGTTTTAAAATTTGCCATGCAGGATAAGGAAACATTAGTTATTGTAACTGCAGATCATGAAACAGGAGGATTCGCAGTTGTTGATGGAGATATGAAAAAAGGATACGTTGAAGGAGGATTTGTAACCGGTCATCATAGTGCATGTATGGTTCCTGTATTTGCAGTTGGTCCTGGAGCTAATGAGTTTATGGGTATTTATGAAAATACAGCCATCTTTGACAAGATGTTGAAATTATACAATTTTAAAAAATAGGAATTAATCTGTGAGTAGTATAAAAAGCGACGAATTATCGTCGCTTTTTTAGTTTTTATTCCTGTATTTCTAATTTTCTTTGGATCAGATAATAAATTAATAAACTAATACCTCCAAAAATAAAGATCATTGAAAAATAGGCAGCAGCTTCTTCTAAATTTGAAGACTTAGCTAAAAGATCACCAGTTATTATACCAAGGCCAATACCAACTGCTAAAATTCCAAATTTTAATGCGTTGTGAATGGTTGATTTTTTCTCTCCTTCTTTAAAAATCTTAGCATCTAATCCTGCTGCTATTAAAGCGGTACGTTCAATTCGCCTGTTTTTTAAATAAATTAAGGCTACTATCATTCCTGGAATGGAACCAAAAATAATGGCTACTACAAATATAGGTACTAAAACTTCTTCCATGATATTATGTATTTTAAGTGTTCGTTCTATTTATTTAGACACACACAATTGTTAGCCGGTTACAAAAAAAGGATAAAAAAATATTGATGTGTTGAAAATATATTTAGATACTTTTGCAGCATGTTAATGGAAAGTGCAAAACAGACTTTAAAAGAGATTTTTGGTTATAGTGATTTTAGACCTTTACAAAAACAAGTAATTGCATCAGCTTTAGATGGGAATGATTGTCTGGTCTTGATGCCTACAGGGGGAGGAAAGTCCATTTGTTTTCAAATTCCAGCTTTGACTTTAGAAGGAATAACAATAGTGGTATCGCCATTAATAGCGCTAATGAAAGATCAGGTTGAAGCACTGAAAGTTAATGGAGTACAGGCTGAGTTTATAAACAGTACATTAACGGATGAAGAACAAACTAAGGTTGTAAAAAAAGCAATAAATGGAGTAACAAAACTGCTCTATGTATCTCCGGAGAAAATGAATTCAGAAAGCTTTTATTATACCTTGCTTCAACTTAAAATAAGTTTGATAGCTATCGATGAGGCTCATTGTATTTCAAGTTGGGGGCATGATTTCAGACCTGACTATAAACGGTTAGGATACCTGAAAAAACAGTTTAAAGATATTCCGGTTATGGCTTTAACTGCTACAGCAGATCCTTTAACTCAAAAAGATATTCTACTGCAGCTTAATATTACAGATGCAAAAGTATTTAAAGATTCTTTTAGTCGCCCAAATATTTACATTGAGGTAAAGCCAGCTTATAAACGCAAAGAGGTGATTCTGGATTTTATTCAAAGAAGGGGAGATGAATCAGGAATTATATATTGTTTAAGTAAAAAAAATACAGAGGATTTATCCCGATATTTAAGAGCTAATGGTGTATTATCAGGTTTTTATCATGCCGGGATGAATGCAGATATTCGCAATAGAGTTCAGAATGATTTTATCAATGATCGTATAAGAGTTGTATGTGCAACTATTGCGTTTGGTATGGGTATTGATAAATCTAATGTCCGATGGGTTGTGCACCATAACTTACCTAAAAATATAGAAGGTTACTACCAGGAAATAGGAAGAAGCGGCAGAGATGGTTTACCTGCTCATGCATTACTGTTTTATGGCCAGCAGGATTATACTATTCTGGAATCATTTAATGAAGAGTCAGAGCGTAAAGTGATACTAAATGCTCGTCTTGAAAGAATGCTTCAATTTGCCCAATCAAACCATTGTCGCAGAAAATTATTACTTAACTATTTTGGTGAATGGACAATTGAAAATTGTGGAGAATGTGATAATTGTAAAGGAAAACAAAAGTTATTTGAAGGAACAGTATTGGCTCAAAAAGCACTTTCAGCAGTAGCTCGTTTAGCAGGTAGATTACCAAAGGAGATATTACCATTTATTCTGGTAGGGCATCGTACTCCAGATGTTTTGGCCGGAAAGTTTCATGAAATAAAAACTTTTGGTGCAGGAAAAGATGTTAGTCTTGCTGATTGGGAGATTATAATCAATCAGTTAATTGGTTTAGGTTATTTAAAGGTAGAATATGAACAAGGTACTATTTTGGCTTTAACACCATTAAGTAAAAACGTACTTTTTGAAGGAGAGCCTGTTAGGTTACATCATTTGCATCAAAAGATTAAACGAGCGGTTAAAGTTGAAATTAAAAAGCCAAAACCAGCTCCTGTAATAGATAAAAAAGAAGGATTGTTTGACAGGTTGAGACAACTTCGTAGAAAGATGGCTGTGGAAATGGGTGTTCCTCCGTATATACTTTTTTCTGATGCAACACTTTTGGAGATGGTTGCACAACGTCCTACCAATGAATGGGAAATGAAAGAAATTTCAGGTGTAGGAAATAAAAAATGGGAGCAGTATGGTCAGGCTTTTGTCGATGAAATAAATGCCTTTATAAAACAAAAAAGAAAAAAGGCTACTCCTGCGTATGAAAAAACTTTTGCTCTATATAAGCAGGGAGTAACACCAGAAATAATAGCTTCGAGAACAGGAGTTAATGTAATTACTGTATATTCTCATTTGTCTACTCTATATGAAAAAGGTGAAAATGTTGATATTGAACAATATGTTTTGCCGTATGAAAAGAAGAAAGTAAAGGATATAATTACAAAACATCCTGAAATGCAATTACAGCAGATCTATGAATTAGCAAATAAGCAAATTCCTCATCATGTTATACGTTTGGCAATGACGTTGGTTAATAAAGAAAATTAAAATTATATGGGTTTAAGCATTTTTGAAAATACTTTATCCAGTAATAAAATCATTCCAATTCCAATAATGACAATGTATACTAATGTTGGAACCTGAGAAAAACTGCTGAAAATGGTTTCAAATGTATGACTAAATATTTTAGCTGTTTCTGAAAACTTAAATGATTCAGCTAAAGTTCCTCCTTGTTGAGATGCGTTTTTAACATCGAAAAAATAAACCAATACAAAAGCAAATAAAACCCCTAAGGATATCCATATCTTATTGGCAATACTCATTTTTGTTTTGCTTTCAATAGGGTGTTTTGACCATTCAAAGAAGACTTCATTCATAGCATTTTTAGTGAAGTCAACAGAAGGAGCATCAGGTGAATAATTTTTAAATAAATCCTGTATTATTTTATCTTCATCGGTATGTTTATGATCTTGTTTCATAGTCCTAATTTTGAATTAATGATTTTGCTTCTCCATTCATTAATATCTGTAATTGCGAATACAAATTTTTTCTGGCCCTATGTAATTTCACTTTAACATTACTTACTGAATAATCAGTTAATGAACTAATTTCTTCAATATTTAGTTCTTGGTAATAATACAAAACAAGCAAAAATCCTTCATCTTCATTTAGTCTGCTTAAAGCCAGTTTTAACATTTTCTTTTTATCAAGTCGTTCTAAATGATTTTGTTCATAAGTGCCATAATTTATATTTCTGTCTTCTTCTTTATTCGTAGGTTTATAAATGTCTTTTTTTAAACGTATTTTGCTCAAAGCTGTTCTGTATACTATTTGATACAACCAGGTACTAAATTTTGAATTTCCTTTAAATGTATCTAACTTTTTATACGCTTTAACAAATGCATCCTGAGCAACTTCTTCTGCATCTTCTTTATTTTTTGTTATACTATGCGCTAATGAATACGCCATATTTTGATAGCGTTTTACTAAAGACGCATATGCTGCAATATCGCCTTTTCTGACTTGGGTTATTATTTTTTTATCAGAATGATTCATCTATTGGGTTTGACGCCTAACTATCGTTTCAAGTTACAGAGGAATTAAAAAAATACCAATATTTTATTTGTTTTATATAATATGTATAAAAATTTAAGGGGTAAAGTGCTGTTATTAAATTTGGTAGTAGTTGTGTGTGCTTTTTTTTGAAAAATATTTAGAGAAATAGTTGGTGATTATTCGGAAATCATATACATTTGCAACCGCAAAAACAAAATGATGGCGAGGTAGCTCAGCTGGTTAGAGCGCATGATTCATAATCATGAGGTCGGCGGTTCAAGCCCGCCTCTCGCTACAAAAAGGGAATAGATTTAAATCTGTTCCTTTTTTTTGTAAACAAAGCAATATTAAATACCAAACAATTTGGCGAGGTAGCTCAGCTGGTTAGAGCGCATGATTCATAATCATGAGGTCGGCGGTTCAAGCCCGCCTCTCGCTACAAAAAGGAATGGATTTAATATCTGTTCCTTTTTTTTGTAGGTCAAAATTGTATGTGTTAATTTCTAGTTGTTTATTTAATGTCGTTAAAAAACAAACCCTTAATATAGAAGTGTGTTAATGTTCTCCTTCTTATTCAAGTTTGCATTGTTGATATAGATTTAAAATTCGTGTTAATATCTATTAAAATAAGGATTTTTAAAGAAAAGGGATATTGAAATTTAATCCCGATTCTCTAAAAAAATAGTAATTAATTCGATCTATATATCTAGATGGTTTCTTGGAGATAAACCATATTTTTCTAATTCCCAATAGCACTTCATTAAAGCTAGAGTGTCTGACAATGCACTATGAGCATCATTTAAATCTTCATTGAATAATTTAATATGAAGTTCAGAGAGTGTTGGCCATTTAAAGGTGTGTTTAATCGATGGTATTGCACAGAGTTGTGTAGTCATAATTTTTGTACATATCCTTTTTTTATTTTTAAGATTAAGGTTTATTGCTGTTTTTTTAAACTCATTTTTAATGATTTCTTCATCAAAGCTTAAGTTGTGTGCAATAATGTAATCTGTTTTTGATATAGAGGTGTTAAACTTTTCAAGAACATCCTTTAAGTTAAAGCCTGATGTTTGAGCATCTTCATTGGAAATGCCGTGTATTTGTATAGACTCTTTTGGGATTAAAAAGTTGTCAGGTTTTATTATAAAACATTGTTTTTCTATTTCATTTTGATTATGATCGCAAAGGATCCAGGCAATTTGTACAAGTCTTGCATTTTTATTAAGTCCAGTTGTTTCAGTATCAAAAAAAAGATATTTTTTTTTCTTTATTGAAGACGTTGGTTCTTTAGGTAATACTATTGGTTCTTTATCTTTTGTTTTTTCTCTTATTTCGAGGAAATCTCTTTGAATATTAAAGGAATTTGCAATTTCGTGAGGAAATGGAATCGGTGCATTATATGAAATTAGAGCAAGTAGAAATGCTACATTAAAACTGTTAACATCTTTCTTTGAGAATATTCCTTTGGATGCAATATATTCCATCCAATCTTTTTCCTTAATTAGTCTGGTTTTATCAAAATGATAGTAGTCTTTTTTTAGATGCTGTATCCCATCTTCTTTTACTATCCAATTACCAAAAATGAAAGGTAATTTAGAATTATTAGTCTTTTTCATAATAATATTGTTTTTTTAGAAATTATAGATGTATGATTGTCTCCAATATACCTCATGTGAAATTTTATGATTATCATATAATGATTTTTAATCTATTTTTTTTATACGTGTTAAGATTTTTACAACATATTGTACATTTATGTTTATATTTGTATTAATAAATATACGATAAGTTTGTAAAAAAACAAACAAGTATGTAAAAAATGTAAAATGGATAAAAATGTTGAATTGCCACCAATAAATGAGCGTATTCATAGGTTAGTTTTGGAAAAGACAGGAGGAAATGTATCCAAATTTGCTAGTCATATAGGAAGTTCACCTCAAAAGATTCAAAGGTTGTTCTCACCTGACCCTCGTAATAAGAAATATCCTGAACCTAGTTTAGAAGTAGTATCAGCAATAGCTCAAGGGTATAATGTATCAATTGATTATATTGTAAATGGTATTAATACTTCAGAAACGGATTTAATTAATACAATACCTATAGGAGTAGATGCTATTGAATTTCTTTTAGAGGAAATGAAGCGGAAAGATGTGTTAAATAAAGAATATAGGAAAACCAATGAGGAACTACGAAAAAGAATAGACCAATTAACAGATATGTTGTTGGAATACTATAAAAATAAATAATCTATTGGGTTTAATGTTTAAGTTGTGTTTTTAGCCAGAATCAAAATTTTATTGTTTATGTGATTAATAAATAATGGCAAATGATTAAAAATAATATACTCTTGTTCATTGGGGAAATTATTTGCTTTTTTTTTGTCTTTTTAATAATACTTTTTATTTCACCTCAACATATTTAACTTCATTCAACGTTTTAACAATAACTTCTTCATAAGAGTTTAAAATTGAAAAAATAGGAGGTGTTTGTTTTTTTGCTATTTCCATTAATTCGTTTTCAGACATTACTGAACCTTCATCCATTAGTTCCGGTTTAATTTTCATACTTCCACTATATGTCGTCTTCACTTTTTTATCGGAGATTTCTTCTGTATAAATGATATCTGTTATTTTTGAAATTTGATTCGGATTTCTGACATCCCAAATTTCAAAAGGGCAGCTAACTTTTACAACAGCCTTGTTGGTTATGGTAGAATGTGTTCCAACGTATGATTTATAAGTTAATCTAAATCGGGAATCGGAATGTCTTCCAGAAGCTTTTTGTTCCTTTAGACCTTCATTATACTCTTGCTTTGAAATCTCATTCACCGATGTCTTTCCTGATGAAATACTTCGTTTACTTAAAAAGAACTTTTCGATTTTTTTAGGTTCGGTATTTGTTTCTACACCTTTATAAGTGTATGTTATTTTGTTGGTGTCTATCCTCATTAAAATAAAACCAAAACCTAATTCCTTAGAGACTTTAATGCGGTCATCTGTATTTTCCAAGTTAATAACAGGAGTTTTAATAATAGGGTGGGTAATGTATTTGTTTGTTTTTGAAAAAATTTTATTAGTAGTTGGATTTTTAGTAATTACTCCTCCTGCGTTATCTATGATAATAACATTTAGCCTGGACTTTATTGATGTAGTATTAATTTTTTCTTCAACATCTTTGTAGCCAGGATTCCACATGTTTGCTTGTTTGTAAAGGTTTGATGCTTCGTTTTGAGCGTTAAAAGAAGGTATCTGTTCTTTTTTTGATGCTTGTTGGTAAAGTATTGAGGCAGCTTTTTGTTTTACACCTAATACTTTTCCATTTGCTGCATTATAGTTATATACGTATGACATTGCCTTTTCATAATACGAAATAGCCTTTCCCAACTCTTTAAGGTTATTTGATTCGTATAATAAGTCAGCTTCGTCAGAATAAAATTTTGCAAGTAATTGTTTTGAGTCTTTATAAGGATCTTTTTCTTCTAATGCTTTTTCAAATAAAGGAACTGATTCTACTCTTAGTTCAAAATCCGTTTCTTGATTATATAATCGTAAAGCTTCATCATAATAGATACTAGCCTTAGATACTTTGACCTGATCATTATATTTTTTGTCGTATTTTGTAGCCTTCTCCAAATGGGGTATAGCTTTTAAGCGGTTCTCATAAATATTTGTTGCTTCAATAATACTTGTTGCTTCTTCATAGTGTTCTTTAGAGGCACTTTCTATTGCTTGTTCTAAAACAGGAACATAATCTTTTATTTCAAGATTAATGGATTCTCCTTTATACGAAATACTACCACCTGTAAAATCACTTAGTACCTGATTCAATTTAATCCAATTACCTGCATTATCTGCAACATCATCATATCCAAACTTGGTTTTTTCGGCTTTTAACTCTATATCGGATATATCTTTTAAAGCCTGGATATAATTATTTTTAAAGTTTTTAAAATTTCTTTCATCGATATTTCGTTGTAATCTTTTTGCATATAGAATGCATTTGTTTACAGATTCCTGAGCGTAGTTTATTGATGTTAAAGCTGAGATTAAGAATAAAGTGCAAATAAGTAATAGTTTCTTCATTTTATAATACGCTGAAATGATTTATTACACCTATACGGCAAAAAATGCAGATGGATATAGGTTTTTGATGAAAATTCTAAATGTTTGTATGAATACTTGGATAAACAGCATAATTGTAATCAACAATATTAGCATGTAACCCATTTTAATTTCTTTTTGCAGGAAAATACAATTCTATAAAGCGATTTTTTTAGTAAATTATAAATGGCTCATCACTAAAAGAAGAATTATGGGATCAAATGGTAAAAAGAAGAATAATCAGGAAGTTATTTATGAAAAAAACGGTCGTTTAAATAAAGAATTTTACTTTAATGAATTGGATCGGCTTCAGTTAGAATTAGTCAGACTGCAAGAGTGGATTAAATTTAAGGGACTAAAGGTGGTTGTAATATTTGAAGGAAGAGATGCTGCGGGCAAAGGAGGTGTTATAAAAAGAATTACTCAGCGACTCAATCCCAGGGTTACCCGGGTTGTAGCATTGCCCGTACCTACCGAAAGAGAAAAAACGCAATGGTACTTTCAACGTTATGTTCCCCATCTTCCTGCTGCAGGCGAAATGGTGTTGTTTGACAGGAGTTGGTATAATAGGGCAGGAGTTGAAAAGGTTATGGGTTTTTGTAATCAAGAAGAGTACGAGGATTTTTTACGTGCTTGTCCTGAATTTGAAAGAATGTTGATTCGCTCCGGAATAATCCTTATTAAATATTGGTTTTCGGTTAGTGATGAGGAACAGGAAAAACGATTTAAGGAGCGTATTGATACCCCGTTAAAAAGGTGGAAGATTAGTGAGATGGATATGGCTTCCCGTACCCATTGGATAGACTACTCAATTGCAAAGGATAATATGTTTAATTATACAGATACTAAACAAGCACCATGGTATGTGGTAGAAGGCGATGATAAAAAGAAAGCAAGGTTGAATTGTATAAGTCATTTATTATCAATGATTCCTTACGAAGAGGTTCATCATAAGAAAATTAAACTACCGCCATTGCAAGATAGAAAAGGTTATATGAGACCACCTAAAGATGAGCAGACTCATATTCCGGCAGTTTATTAATTTATAAGGATATAAGATGAAAGGTTGAGGGTAGTAGTTAATTTGAAAAGCTTTGATAATGGATAATTGTTAATAAACTCAACAGTTTGACAGATCGAAAAGGACAAATAGCGAATACCAAAAATAAAATGATTCATATAAAATTGTTATTACAATGACTATCGATTGGGTGACATTAATTTATACAGTGATTGGAGGTTTAGCTCTATTTCTTTTCGGTATGGATGTAATGACAAAAGCACTAAAAGATTCTGCAGGTAATCAACTGAAGTACTTTCTCCATAAAATGACATCCACTCGATGGAAAGGTTTGATTGCAGGGGTGAGTATTACGGCGGTCATACAATCTTCTTCTGTTACAACTGTTTTAGCAGTAGGTTTTGTGGCAGCTGGAGTAATGACTTTTCAAAGTACATTGGGCGTGATACTTGGTGCAGATATAGGAACTACAATTACAGCTCAAATTATAGCATTTAAAGTTACAAAAATAGCCCTGTTACTTGTAATAATAGGATATTTATTTACTGTTATTTCAGGTAATAAAAAGAAGCGCGAATTAGGTAGGATACTTCTGGGATTAGGTCTTATATTTTTAGGTATGAATTTTATGAGTGAAGGAATGCGTCCATTGAAATCATATCCTCCTTTTATAGAAACAATGCATGGTTTAAATAATCCTCTTTTAGGAATCCTGATAGGCACTTTGTTTACAGCTATAATTCAAAGTTCATCGGCAACAACCGGGGTGGTAATAGTTTTAGCATCTCAAAACTTTATTACTTGCGAAGGTGGAATATCAATTGTTATAGGTGCAAATGTTGGAACTTGTGTTACAGCTTTTCTTTCTGCTATCGGAAAACCAAGAACAGCTATTCAGGTTGCAATAGCGCATATACTATTTAAAATTATAGGTGCTCTGATTTGGGTGTGGTTTATACCTCAATTGGCTAGTGTAACGGAGCAGATAACCCCAAGTGACTTACCCAGACAAATAGCCAATGCGCATACCATTTTTAATGTGGCTAACGCTGCAATAATGATTGGTTTTACAGCTCCAATTGCATTTTTTATTAATAAGGTTTTTCCTGTAAAAGCGTCGGAAGAGAAAGATGAAATTATAACACTTAATAGCTATTATCTGCAGCATACGAGTGTTGCAATTGATCTCGTAGATAAGGAATTGAATAAATTATCAAATAAAACGAATGATATACTTAAAGGTGCGTTACAAATTACTTTTTTAGGATCCTCTTTAGATCTGGAACGTTTACGTTTGTTAGATAAGGCTATTGATTTCAGACAAAAACAAATACTATCTTACTTACAGCAATTGCAACAAGAGGAGTTGAATCATAAAGAATCAAATCGAATTAAGAACCAAATGGAAATAACTAATATTCTGGAAGCAGCGGCAGACGTAATTACTACTGATATGGTTGAAGCAGCAGAGCACAGGATTGAGCATGATTTTCAAGTGGGTAAAGATACATTTAAGAAATTTGAAGAAGTATATAATCAAAGTATTAAAGCTTTAGAAGATGCCTATTGTGCTTATCGAGACAATGATAAAGATCTTGCAAAGGAAATTGTGGTACATAAAAAAGTATTTAAAAATAATATTATAGAAATAAAAGATCGTTTGGTTAATCGATTATCTGTTCAGGATAAAAATAGAATTGCGATTATTCGTTTTGAGACAGAGATAATTGAATTAATAAATCGAATATATTCCTTGGCACGTAGAATTGCTCGTTTACAATTAGAATAAGAAATAATTACTTTCCAGCTACATAAATAATCAGTTTTGAATTGCTAAAAATATATTTATGATTAAGGGTTCAATAATTAAGAGATTTTTGTCAAAGAGGTGGATTAGTACCTTTGGTCTGATATTTTTTATATTCTTTGTGATTAAGTCCTTTAGTGATAACCAATTTTTAAATTGGTCAATTGTTGAAGATTATATTTATGATAATGATCCTAATAGGTCAAAGGTTGATTCCTCTTTGTATTGGGGAAAAGTAAAATATATAGTTAATAATGATTTAAAAGGAAAGTGGCCGGTAGATTCGCAACCAGTTCCATTAAAAGGTGCAATATTGCCCTTTAATCGTGTAGTGGCCTATTATGGTAATCTTTATTCTGGTAAAATGGGCGTATTAGGAAAATATCCACCACTTATACTTTGGGAGAAACTTAATGATGAGGTAAAAAAATGGGAAAGTGTTGATTCCTTAACTCCTGTAATTCCAGCCTTGCATTATGTTGCTGTAGTAGCTCAAAATAATCCATTTAATGATTCTACATACAGATACAGGATGCCTGATTCACAAATAGATTCTGTGCTTACTATTGCGAAATTGGGAAACGCAATAGTATTTTTAGATATTCAACCAGGACTTAGTAATGTGCAAACTGAAGTTCCTTTAATGGAAAAATATCTTAAGTTGCCAGATGTGCATTTGGCTCTTGATCCTGAGTTTTCAATGAAGGAAGGGCATGTACCTGGTACAGTGAAGGGTTTTGTTACGGCTGAAGATATTAATTATTGTAGCGAATATTTAGCTGAGCTGGTTAATAAATATAATTTACCTCCTAAAATATTTATTGTTCATCGGTTTACGCAGGCTATGGTGAGAAATTATCAACAAATAAAATTGCACCCGGAAGTACAAATTGTAATTAATATGGATGGATGGGGTAGACCAGGATTAAAAATGAGTACCTACCGGGATTTTATATATAATGAACCAGTTCAGTTTACTGGATTTAAACTGTTTTATAATAATGATTTAATTCAACCTCCAAATAAATTGATGACACCGCAAGAAATAATGAAGCTTATACCCATACCTATTTATATACAGTATCAGTAATTAGATTTATGATTTTTAAAGGTTATAAGCATAAAGTAGCTTAAAGCTTCACATATCGTAGGTTATTATTTCAATGATTTTATATCTAAATCTGGTTACTAGTCAGATAAAGTAATATAAACTATAAATACATATTTCTGTATAATTACAAGGTTTATAATTACGTTGATTAAAGGTGTTTTTGTTTATGTAAAATGTTTTATTATTTGACAATATATTAAATGACTCTTTTTTGTTTAACTGTAAGTATATAATGGTATATGTTGTTTAAGGTATTGTATAATAGTATTTAGATGTCTTTTTTAAGATGGTTTGTTTGAAATCTAAAACCATTATATATGTATATTTCTGGATTTATTTATTTGTTAATATGTAAAATAAAAAATAAAATAAATGTTTGAATTATTATAACCAATTCTTAAAAATAGCGTATATTAATTCAGTTTTGTTTTAAAAACAAGATTACATACAGGAATTAAAGTACAGTTACATCTATTATTATTGTTTTCATTTTGCTCTACAAAGTGTGTTTGTGTGGGTAATATCTTTAACAAATTATGTGTTTATGGAAAAAATCTTATTTCAAAAAGGAACAGAGTTTACTCCTCAAATAGAGTTGAATTCTGATAATGGTGAGATTACTATAAAGGGAAGAATCTTTACTGTTGATTGTGAATCTATATTTCAACCTATATTCAAATGGTTTAATAACTATGTTAATAGTCCGGCCTCAAAAACTCAGATTAATATTCAACTTGAATATTTTAATACAATAAGTACTAAATATTTAATTATTTTTCTTAGAAAAATTGAAACAGAGTTATCTAATATTAATGAAGCCAAAGTAATATGGTTTTATGATATTGAAGATGAAGATATGTTAGAAATTGCAGAAGATTTTCAGGCGGTTATAAATATTCCATTTGAATTTGTTGGAACAGAATATAATTAGATAATGTACACATAGAACTTAATCAATTTCAGCCTTTGAACCTACATTTAAATATTGAGTAATAAAAAATTATCCCCCCACACAAAAAAGTTTAAGATATATATCTTTCCCCACGCTTTTTTATTTTTATTAACTCCAATAAATAACATAATCAAGTGTTGCTTATTAAAGCTGCATTTTGAATTTGTATAGTGCTAATACTATAGTATCGTTGCATGACTTTATATTTAGGATAAGCAATCATATAGTTTTATTTTGCAAAAAAAATATGTGATCATGAAATACAAAGTATAAATGGATGAACTGTAGTTACTCAACAAGTTAAATGTTTATTTTAATGTAAATTTAAATTTCATAATTTTTGGTAATCATTTATTGTTTTTGATTTACACTAAAGTTAATCATGACTTTAAATTAGAAGTTTACTTTTCAGTTTTAAATATATTCTTTTAGAAATTATGAGGAAACTGAAAAAAGTAAATATTCTAATAATAGCAATCATCTCTCTAGGATCATTTTACATAGGGACTTTAATACGAGAAACTAAAATTGAAAAATATCCTCCGGGTAAAAAACCTGAGAGAGTTATTTTAACATGGAGCGATGAAACTTCTACGACTCAAACTGTTAGTTGGCGCACCGATACCACAGTTACCAAAGGCATTGTTCAATGGAATAGAGCAGTTGAAGTTGCAGAGGATATAATACATCCTTATGAAGTAAATGCAGATGTTGATACTTTTAAATCGGATGTGAATCAAGCGCATTATTATCATGGTACGATGAGTAATTTATTACCCAATAATCAGTATTTATATCGTGTAGGCGATGGAGAATATTGGAGTGAGTGGTATCAGTTTAAGACAGGAAAAGGGGGCCATGAGGATTTTTCTTTTTTATATTTTGGAGATTTTCAGAATAAGATAAAAGAACAATGTTCCAGAGTTATACGAAATGCATATTCAAATTTTCCTGAAGCCTCATTTTTACTTTTTGCAGGTGATTTAGTGAATAATCCAGAAGATAACGATTTTGGGGAATGGTATGAAACAGGAGACTGGATTTTTGCTTCTACACCAGTAATGGCAGCTGCAGGAAATCATGAATATATCAGACATCAGCTTATAGGAGGTTTAGGTCCTCAATGGAAACATCAGTTTAGTTTCCCTGAAAATGGACCGGAAGGTTTGCAAGCTTCTGTTTATTATTTCGACTATCAAAATGTTCGCTTTGTGGTTCTTGATACTGAAGGTATGAGCGATGGTTTGCTTGGATCTTACAATAAACAACATGATTGGCTTGAAAAAGTGTTGTCAGAAAATCCCAATAAATGGAGTGTTGTGATGTTACATCATCCATTTTTATCAAACAGAAAAGGGGAGAATAATTCTAAGTTGAAGGAACTTTTTAAACCCGTTTACGAAAAGTATAATGTAGATGTCGTTTTACAAGGTCATGATCATACTTATGGAAGAACCGGTTTTCTTTCAGAATCATCAAATAAGGGTCCTGTATATGTGATTTCTGTTGCAGGACCAAAAATGTATACTCTTGAACCAAAAGATGAAATTCATAGAATGGCATCATGTACACAATTATATCAAGAGATAGAGGTAAATGAAGACTCAATACTATTTTCTGCTTATACAGTAAATGGTTTATTGTACGATCAATTTTGTATTATTAAAGATGAAAATGGAAACAAAAAATTAGTTGAGTCTATTTCTTTAGAACAAAAAGAAAGACTCAATTTGCCATTAGCCAGTCTTAGAAAAAAATCAGATGCTGAATTAGAAGAGTATTATAATAATGTAAAACAAAGAGAACATAGTTTGCATGTTGAAAATCAATAGATTTATTGAACTAAATCACACTGTCCATTTCCGTTACTAAAATGTATTTTTGTAGTTTTAGAGATGTCCTCGGAGCCAATTTTTACTAAATACCGTTGTTTTAAAGCTTGCTTTCGTGTTGAAGGCCAGATGAATTTAGGGTTAGGTTTGGACAGCCTATTATGATCATATGTGTACAGCTTTTCCAAACGAGGTTTTAAAGAGAGAATATCTTGTAAACCTTCTTGATCTGTATATATCCAACTGTTATTTTTAAGTATAATATTTGGTAACTGATTACTATTTCTTAAAAAATGACTTTCTCCTTTTGCATAAAAGAAAATTTCATCGTTTTGACAATTGTAACTAAATAATATGTCTTTATTTCCAGCTTCCAGATTATAGGTTTTACATACATGTACAGATGCCATGTAATCAAACATGGAAGGGAGCATTACTGTGAATAAAATGATGTTTAATGCTGAAGCTGTTAAAACTGTAGAGACTTTAAAATGCGTAAAATATTTAGTTCTGAAGAAATAGATACAAAATCCGATAAATATCATGGCAACGGTAAACCATATTACCCAACTTTTTGTAGGCCATATATATATCGGAATAAGAAATGTAAGCAACCATAGTAATATTAATACTGTATAATGAACAGTATTAAGTATTTTTTTAAGTTTATGAAGTGAGGATGTTTCTTGAATTCGGATGATCCATTTTGCTGTAATAATTGAAATGAGAGGTGTTACAATCATCATATAATGTGGGGCTTTTTGACGTGCTACAGATAGTATAACTAAAAAAAGTACGCTTCCTCCCAGTGTTACGAATTCATCAGAATCCAGAATTTTCCACCTTCTTAGTGTATGTTCTCTAAATTCCATAAATAAGCCAACTAATGCAAATATGGACCATGGTAACAGTATGTATGCCATGGTGTGTAAATAAAAAAAGTAATCTTTATTACCACCGATATAAGATCCGTCAATTCGCCCGGCCATGTTTTTCCAGAAAAAGAAAATAATACCTTGCCAACCAAACTGGTTATATAGTCCTATTAGCGCTGGAGTAATTACTATAAATAGGATTAGAGCACCTAAAAACCATCTAGGATTAAAAATATTTTTAAAATCGCGATGTAACAATAAATGTGATCCTATTGCGAAAACAGCCAGGGCCAGAGCAATCGGACCTTTTGACATCATAGCTAAGCCAACTCCAACAAATCCCAGAACAAAATTATACCATCTTTTATGCTTTAAATATTCCATGAGTTGCCATATTCCAAAAGTAATGTTGGCAGTTAATAAAGCATCTGTATGAATATCCATATTATACAAAAAACACATCTCTGTTGTTACATAAACCAAGGCGGCTAACTTTCCTATGTTTTTATTGTATAATAATTTACCTAAGCGGAATATGGAGAATATACCTAATATAGAAAATAACAGAGTTGGTATTTTGAAGGCCCAATCATGATAACCAAACAGTTTAAAAGAAATGGCAGCTAACCAAAACAATAAAGGTGGTTTTTGATCATAGGCCATATCTCTTGCCTTAAGGTTAATCCAGTCCCCACTTTCTAAAATGTTTCTGCCAATAGCTGCATATTTAGCAGCATCAGCAGTTTGATGTACAAATAGACCTAAAAAATATGTTAATGCTATTAAAGCATATAGTATGTAAAAGATATTTTTGTTCTTACTCATAAAAGTATACTGGTACGAGCTTTTAACTTAGATTGTTTTATAAAATGATGGTACGAGCATTTTACTCGTACCAGCCAATGGAAAAAAGAGAGATATGATTAGAGCTAGAATTGTAATATTATTATGTATTATGCTATTTCAAGTTGTCCTCTGGTTTTAACTACCTTTCTCACTTTAAAAGGAGTTTTGTTTTGTGATTCGAAATAAGTTCTGACCTGTATTTCTGATACAATTCCAATGGTGATGATCTGTATTCCGGCTACCATTAGTAATAATCCTAAAATTAGGATAGGTTTTCCCCAGATATCCTGACCCATTAATTTTAAAATCAGAAGGTAGAAATTGATTAGTCCGCCAATGATAAGCATACCAATTCCATAACCACCAAAAATGTGCATAGGTTTTTGCATATATTTTTTCATAAAAACCATAAGCATCAGGTCGCTCATAACTTTAAAAGTGCGGTTCAGATTATATTTTGATTTACCAAACTGACGGGCGTGATGTTTTACAGGCATTTGTGTAATAGAAGCACCTTCGAGACTAGCCAATACAGGAATAAAACGATGTAATTCCCCATATAAACCTAAATCTTTGGCTATTTCTTTTTTATAAACTTTTAAGGTGCAACCATAGTCTTTCATTTTTACTCCGGTATATTTCCTGATGAAATAATTGGCAATTTTGCTTGGAATTAATCGGAGCATCAATCCATCTTGTCTTTTGGCTCTGATTCCTGCTACTAAATCCCAGTCTTCTTTTTCTGCCAATTCAAGCATGGCAGGTATATCAGATGGATCATTTTGTAAATCTCCGTCAAGAGTTACAATATATTCTCCTTCTGCTTGAGCAATACCTGCAGCCAATGCAGAACTTTGTCCATAGTTTTTTCTAAGCTGAACCAATACAAATCTATCATCAGGAATTGAAAGAATACGTTGACGTGTTTTGTCAGTAGAACCATCGTCTACAAAAATAGCTTCAAAATCATACTGATCTAAATTTTTTACAATTTGCTCACTTAAGGGAAGTATATTGTCTTCTTCGTTGTATACACAAATAACCAGACTTAACTTTTTCATTTTTATACGATTAGTTTTTGATAGTTTTAATAGATTGTAAAACCACAGTAGTATGTCCTTCAAATATGTCTTTCTGTTGTAGAAGTATTTCAGCAAATGAACTGTAGTCTATATTTTTAATTCTCTTTTCTTGAGTAAATACAATTGCCTTTGGGTTCGTTTTAAAAAAAGCTTTTAGCTCTTCAGGATTCTCTAATTTTTTTATTGGTTTTTTAATGTAAAAAGGATATGATTGATTAAACTTTTTATAGTATGCCAATTGATCATCTGTTTTGATGCAGGCAAGTGTTTTAGCTACGGGATTTTCTGCCGCTACATAACCATACATGAGTTGAGAAATAATCATGGATGTAAAAAGAAAGCTTATTGCAATGTATTGTAGTGAACGTTGAACTCTGTTTTTTTTGTAGTATTTATAAGCTACAATACTTATTAATACAGAAGGGATAAGCAGAAGCGACCAGTTTTTAACAGGTGCTAAAGATGGTTCTACTTGAAATCCAATATAAGCTAAAGGTATTAATGCAAAGGCAAAGACTAGCATAAATATGAATTCCGGTTTAAAGGAAGCTGTTTTAATCTTAGCCAGATAATTTCCAAGAATAATTGCAAAAAAAGGATAGGCCGGAGCAGTGTAGTTAGGTAGTCGGGTTGAAGAAATCATAAAAAATCCTACAATGCAAAAAAGAGCTTTTAGTGCTAATAGCAGTGTTTGATTTTGCTTATTTACAAAAGCTTTTTTTATAGCTCTTAAAAAAAAGGCAGAAAAGGGTAACATCCCAATAAGTACAAATAGAGGGGCTATAAAAAGGGTGCCACCATGCCCCTCTTTTGTACTAGAAAATCGATCAATGTTATGTTCAAAAAAGAAACCTTTAGTCCATGCTCCATCAGTCTGTTGATGAACAGCAAAATACCATGGTAGAGAAATAATTGCAACTATTATCAAACCTTTTACAGGTCGTAATTTCCAGATGTTTTTAAATGATAATTGTTTAGAAAAAATAAGATAAAGTAACATGATTAAGCCAGGAAGTGCAATGGCAATTGGGCCCTTAGATAAGGCTCCCAATCCCATACACAAATACATCAGGTAGGATTTTAAATAGTCTTGGGTATGTATATTTTCATAAAATAAGAAAATCGTTCCTGTAAAAAAGAAAATTAAATATGGGTCAGGAACCGACATGTGAAATTGAATACTAAAATGAATTGATGAGAGTAATATTAATGCTGTCCAAATAGCAGTTTTGATGCCCAGGTTGCGTAAAGCAAAAAAGTAGCTTATCAAAATAGTCAGGCAACCAAAAATTGCAGAAAACAATCGAGCTGACCATTCAGATACACCAAAGACCGAATAAGATAGCATCATAAAATAATAATGTAAGGGTGGTTTATCTGTTCTCAGTTCGTAGTTGTATGTAGGAACAATAAAATTACCACTTTCAAGCATTTCACGAGCACACTCCGCATTTCGGGCTTCATCAACTATGTATATATCTCCTGATATGCCTCGTGTTAATGAGATCATAGCCAATAAAATTATGAACACAGGTGTCCAGAACTTTAACTTATTATGATTGAATTTGGGTAGCATATTTTATTACTGCAATTACTGTTGTGCAAAGCGATTGTTTTTAAACGCTAACTGCTGTTTTTTCTTTTTAGGGACTAAACATTTATTCAAAGCCGGAACCTTATTCAGATGAAATACCTTTTCAAATAGCCATACTATAAATATGCATTCTGAAATACCCAAAATGGCACCGACATATACATCAATAAAAAAATGTTGAAAAAGATATATTCTTGAAATTGCTACTAAAACAGCTAAAGAAAAATTTATTATTGCAACACGATAGTCTCTGTAAATCCAAAATAAAATAAAGGCAGCTGCAAAAATGGTCATGGTATGACCACTAGGAAAAGAATGTTTAAAATGCTCCTCCATGCCTGCAGGAAATCGTAGAGGCATATCTCCCATAAAATGTAAGGGACGCATCGCAGTTGCAAAAAGTACTTTTTTAAACAGAAATGAAATGATTCCTGATAAAGCTAAAATACCAGTACAAAGAACTGCATAATAATATCGGACAAATACAAAAAATACTGCTAAAACAGCTAATAATCCACCTAGTCCAAGTTGTGTAACTGTGTTAAAAAATAAATCTAAGGATGGAGATGAGAGTTGATTTACTAATAGTGAAAATTCAACTTTAGAATATAATATAAGTAATAAGGCTCCGGTTAATATAAAACCGATAAAAAGCTGAATGGCAAATTGAATGTGAGGATTTGAGTGTTGTAATTTCACAATTGTATAGTTTATTGTTCTGCACAAAACTAAAATTCCAATACTTCCTTATTGCGAAGTCAGATTTAAGAAAAAGTTGAATTATTGTAGACTCAATGTTATTAAAGTTAAAATTGTTAAGTGAGTGTTTGTACTGTGTTATTTAAAGTGTCATTAAGAAAAATATATTATATGATAGCATTTTCAGGTTTAACAGGTTTAATAAAAAATTATAAATTTTACCTGTAGACATGAATCTGAGATAGGTAAAATAAACAAGCTGAAAGTAATTTATGAACCTTTAATTTCAGGAATAAATGTTATTGTTGATGATTACAATAATCGTATATCAATAAGAAAGAATGAAAATGCAGAGGAAGAGTTTGCGGAGATAACAGATGCAGAATAAGTCACATCTGTCCTAAATACAAAATAGAATGTAAATCTTTAGTAGGTTCTATATGGACCTCAGCCAATGAACCAAAAAACAAGGTTTGTTTGACGGTTAAAAATCGTTTTTGTTTGAACGTAGTGAGTTTAAACGATTTCAGTCAAATGACCGTAGTTTTTTTGAGTGAGATGGGTGCAGCCTTGATTTTTTTTCCTTTCTTTTTGGGATCAAGCCAAAAAAGGAAGTCTGGTCTGGGTGAAACGCCAGTTAAAAAATATTTTGGACAGCTTTTAGAATATGTAATAAAATATCATAAAAATATAAATTATAGATTGTAAAAAGTATAAGGAGATTAACCACTCATGTTGGTAATCTCCTTTTTTTATTGAAGATTTTGCATAAAAGATAGAAGCTGAGGAAAATCGAACTTTAAGCCAATTACTTTGAAAACATCTTTACTAACCAAAGTATTAGATATAAACCTACACCTGCACCAAAAAATAATACAGATACAACAAATGCAATTCGAATAATTCCTACATCCCAACCTAATTTATAGCTAAGCCATTCGCAAACTCCTAAAATCATAATAGTTTAATTTATAATTGGTTATTTATTTTAATGATATAAAAGTAAAAAATTAATTGATCTAAACTATATGCTTTTAGCTTCATTATAACTTTGGTTAAAGTCAGGTTAAAATCAAAAAAATACTATAAACAATTGTAGTTCGTTGCTATTTTTGGGACATCAAATTCATTATTAAAAAATATTGTTACTGTTAATATTTAAGATGATGATGTTACTTCATAGCTATAGTCTTTCGACTTAAAAGAAAAAGGTTTTTGTTAATAATAATACTTCAGAGAGGGATTAATTTCCTCTCTGAGGTTGTGTATAATGTTTAATTATTTTAATAGGAATAGGTAACTATGGAAAAGAAACCGTTTTTTATTAAGGTGTTATTTATTAGTGCTTTAATGATTGTGTTTGGTGTATTGGGCATAAAATCTGCCAACAAAGTTGAAATCTACACTTCTAATACTAAAGTTTCGCTGGCTCCCGGCGAATCAGTAAGTTATAAGTTGGAAATTTTTAATAACGGAGAACAAACTGAATATTGTGATTTGTCAATATCAGGAATTCCCAGATCCTGGAATTATTCTCTAAAATCAGGAGCCTATGATGTTAGGCAAGTTGCGATAAAACAGGATGATAGTCAAACTGTTAATTTAAAAATTAATATTCCGTTAAAAGTTAATAAAGGAAATTATCGCTTGTTTGTAAAAGCAGGTAATGCAGAATTACCATTGGTTGTAAATGTTTCTAAACAAGGCAATTTTAAAACAGAGTTTTCTTCTGATCAAAAAAATATGCAGGGGCATTCTAAATCTAATTTTTCGTTTAAAACTTCATTAGTAAATGCTACGGGGGATACTCAGGTTTATTCATTAATTAGTGAAGCCCCTCGTGGATGGAAGGTCGATTTTAAACCCAACCATAAGCAAGCAACTTCAGTTGAGATAGAAGCTAATGGAAAAAAAGATGTTACGATAGATGTAAAACCTCCTGTTGGTGTTGAGGCTGGTGTATATAAAATTCCAGTTAAGGCCGTTAATAAAAATACTTCTTCGGAAATGGAGCTGGAAGTTGTTATTACGGGAACTTATGAATTGAATGTTACAACTCCGCAAGGATTAGCTAGTACAAAGATTGCCGCAGGTGGCAAACAACTTGTTGAGTTGGTTGTAAAAAATACCGGATCAGCAGATCTGAAAAATATTAAGCTGGATGCTTCTAAACCCACAGGATGGCAAGTACGGTTTGAACCTAAAGAGATAGAATCCATTGCTCCCGGCGATTTTACAAAAGTAGAAGCAACAATTGAAGCAAGCGATAAATCTGTTGCAGGTGATTATATAACAAATATTACAGCTAAAATACCTGAAGCATCTGCAAAAATGAGTTTACGTGTGGCTGTTAAAACATCTTTGTTATGGGCATGGATGGGTGTATTTATTATTATTCTGTCATTAGGAGGTGTTGTTTTATTATTTGTCAAGTTTGGAAGGAGGTAGGTGATGTGCAATCATATGATAGAAATATCGGGATTAACCAAAACTTATGGAGATCAAACGGTTGTTAATAATCTTAATTTATCGATAGAAAAAGGTGAAGTGTTTGGATTACTGGGGCCGAACGGAGCAGGAAAATCAACTACAATTAGAATGATTTTAGGTATGACAGAGCCTAGCAGTGGAACCGTAAAAGTTAATGGCTTTCTTTCGAATATGGATCCTATTAAGGTAAAAGCCAGTGTGGGTTATTTACCTGAAGATGTTGGTTTTTATGATAAAATGACAGCGTTTGAAAACCTAATGTATACAGCTCAGCTAAACAGAATACCCAAATCAAAAGCCAGACTTCGAGTCGAGGAATTATTGAAGATGGTGGGTTTGTATGAAGAACGTAACCAAAAAGCCGGAACCTTTTCAAAAGGGATGAAACAAAGGCTGGGATTAGCAGATGTTTTAATAAAAAATCCAAAGGTGATTATTCTGGACGAACCTACATTAGGATTGGATCCAAAAGGGATGAGAGAATTTTTGGATTTAATAAAGCAACTGAGTAAGATGAATGGAGTTACTGTGTTATTTTCTTCTCATCATTTACACCAGGTTCAGCATATTTGCGATAGAGTAGGACTTTTTGTAAAGGGGAAATTAATTGCATCAGGTGATGTGAGTGGTTTGTCTAAACAGTTATTTGGTGATCAAAACGCAAAAGTTTATGCAGGTATACACTATAAAGAAAACAATGGCGATTGGACAGGAAAAAAAGAAGAACTTGAAAAACAATTGTTATCAAATCCTGAAGTATCAGCCATAAATTTTAGTGAAGAGGAGTTGGTTGTGGAGTGTAAAAATAATACCACTCCTGTTGTTGCAAAAACTATTATTCAAAATCATCTCGATCTTACTTATTTAAATAAAAAAGAGTATGGTTTAGATGAAATATATAATAAATATTTTGAAGGAGGAGATGATCATGAATAGTAATGTACAAACCATTAAATCGTTTATGGGTTCTTCTGTTTGGTCTTCGTCAAAGGGAGAAAATAGTCCGTTTTGGATTATTGTAAAAAAGGAAATTGCCGATCATATACGAAGTTGGAGATTTGGAATACTGGTTTTAGTTATTGGGTTAACATGTTTAGGTTCACTTTATGTATCACTCGAGAATATTGCTGATGCCTTATCAAAAACTAAATCTAATGATGTTTTTGCATTTTTAAAATTGTACACTGTTAGTGATGGAAAAATGCCACCTTACTTTGTGTTTTTAAGTTTTTTAGGGCCATTATTAGGAATCAGTTTGGGATTTGATGCTATTAATTCAGAATATAGCAGAGGAACAATAAGCAGAATATTATCGCAGCCTATTCCTCGAGACTTTTTAATAACAGCCAAGTTTACCTCCTCGCTTATCATTATTAGCGCAATGTTTTTTGTGTTAAGCTTTTTAATGATGGGAATAGGAATTTTGTCGATCGGAATTGCTCCAACGGTAGAGGAGTTTACCAGAATATTGCTCTTTACAATAACTTCAATTGTTTATGTTTCGTTCTGGTTGAGTTTATCTATTTTGTTATCGATAAAATTCGCCCAAGCATCAACATCTGCATTATCAGGTATTAGTATATGGTTATTTTTCACAGTCTTTTATTCCATATTGGTAAATGTAGTTTATAGTATTATAATTCCTGCTGGACGAAAATTGTCAATTTCAGGAGAGCAAACAAAATTGTCTATTCTAAGGTTAACACCTAATCAGTTATTTAATGATATTACAAATGTTTTGCTGACTCCGGAAATAAGAAGTTTAGGACCATTGACCATGGAACAGGTCAGAGGAGCTATCCCTACTCCGTTACCTGTATTTCAGAGTTTAATGTTGGTATGGCCGCAGTTTGTAGGATTAATAGCAGCTACAATTTTGTGCTTCTTCTTATCATACCTGTTATTTATGCGTAAAGATGTAAGAACGTTAGTATAGAGTTTAAATACCAGTCAGGTTTAATTAATATCTGTACATAAACCGGACAGGTTTTGATAGGTGTATATTAAATATGACAGGTTTTTAAAACAAAAAAATATAGTGTGTGATGCAATGATACCCTTGTTCCCTTTAGGGTATAAAACCTCTCCGTTTTTTGGGGAGGTTTTTTTATGCAGAAGAGTGTCATTGTGCCTTTCCCTCTTCGTCCTCGTGTTCGGTATAGCGTCTCGCTACGTCTTTATTGCCCAAGGCCATACCGGACTTTTCATAATCATCAATCGCAAATCCCATTTCTCAATCCTTAATTGCTTAAGCCGCAAGGGCTTTTCTTTTGACATTGCCTCAAAAGAAACAAAAGGTCTAGTTCAATTCATCCTTCACCCCACTTCGGCTTTCCATTCCTCCCAACCCACAAGGCTAAATCGCCCTGTAAAACCTCACTCCACCGCCGGCCCGGGCCAATTGAACAGGCCAACGCAGAACAACCTGAAGTATGTAACAACTTTATTCATGTTTGATTCGTGCTCAGATATAACAATGTTAATCAACATATTATCATATCAATCAATCAACACATGCTTTAACCGTAATCCATACTATCCATTAGTTAGGCATTGCGTCTCGCTATGTCATATAAATTAAGGCCTCCGGCCTTATAACATTGAAAACATTTAATGTAATCTTATTTTTATTCCGTGTTCACTTTTAGGATCCATTTCACCTTTTTACCTTTTATATCTTCACATCGCCTTATCTTCATATCATTCTCACATCCCTGCATCTTCATATTGCCTTTCGCTCTTCGCAAAACATGGATAAAAGTCATGTAAAAAAGTAGAAAAATAATCATTTTCCGAGTAACCCCTTTTCTGTATTTATGTGTCTTTATTAATAAGAGGTATAACACTAATGTTTATATTTCATTATACCAATCAAATGAACGCAGAAGATTCAAAGAAAATAATAGATCTCATAAAGCAGGAGGTTGTTCCTGCTATAGGATGCACAGAACCAATAGCTGTTGCTTTCGCAGTAGCTAAGGCAAAAGAGATATTAAACGAACAGGTAGAAAATGCTGAGGTTTTTCTTAGTTCTAATATCTTAAAAAATTCTATGGGAGTTGGAATTCCGGGAACAGGTATGATAGGTTTACCAATAGCAATTGCTATGGGCGTTATTGTTGGAAATTCGGAATATGGTCTTGAAGTTTTAAAAGATTCAAACGAAGATGCCTTGGTAAAAGCCAAACAATTTGTGGCTGAACAACGGAGTTTTGTTCACTTAAAAAAGGATGCTCCTGATCGTTTATATATTGAGGCTATTTGCAAAGGTGAGAGTAGTGTTTCAAAAGTGATTATTTGTGGAAATCACACTCATATTGTTTATGTTGATTTAAATGGTGAGATATTATTAGATGAATTGACTTCTTTTAATAGTCAGGTAGAATTAAAAGAAGAGGTTGAATTAAGCTTTGACATTGTATACAATTTTGCTCTAGAAACACCTTTGGAGGATTTGGAATTTATCATAGACGCAGCAAAACTTAATGGACAGGCTGCGCAGGAATCTGAAAAAGGTTTTTTTGGACATGGCTTGGGAAAAACATTAAAAGGTGGATCTCAAAGTTTTATTCTTGGGGATAATGTTTTTAGTAAAATTATTGCTGCAACAAGTAATGCCTGCGATGTTCGTATGGCTGGTGCTATGGTACCTGTGATGAGTAATTCGGGAAGTGGAAATCAGGGGATTACTGCAACTTTACCGGTGTTGGTTTTTGCTGAAGAAAATAAGAGTTCTCAGGAAGCATTGATTCGTGCTTTAACCTTAAGCCATTTAATGCTTATATATATAAAAAGAAACCTGGGACGACTTTCGGGTTTGTGTGGCGTAACAGTAGCTGCTATAGGTTCTAGTTGTGGAATTACTTACTTAATGGGGGGTAATCGTGAGCAGGTAGCTTATTCAGTAAAAAATATGATAGGAAATTTAGCTGGTGTAATCTGTGACGGAGCAAAACCAAGTTGTTCATTAAAGGTTTCCAGTGCTGTTTCAACAGCAACATTATCATCAATGTTAGCGATGGATAATAAATCGGTTTCTTCTTTAGAAGGAATTACAGATGAGGATGTTGATAAAACGATCCGAAACCTCACTGATATTGGTTCAAGTGGTATGTTGCAAACCGATGAACTAGTATTGGATATAATGACTCATAAATGATTTTAAGATTTTGTTAATATAGTAGCAAATAGTATTAGTTTGGTTTAAATTAATAATGTGTATTAGGAAAAAGGGCTTTACAACGGTAGAGTCCTTTTTTTGTTTTTGGGATTTACCCCACAAAAATAACCGATCCAGGAAACTTGAGTCTAACGTGGATTTATTTAGGACAGATCTGATATCTTATCTAAAATATATGAACGCGATAATTGCATTATCTAAATGATTCTTATCTTTGATCCCATATCAAAGTTATTTTAAACAAGTAGCTGATTTTATATATGTCAGATATTATTGATTGGGGAAAAATACAAAAAGGAAATAAAGCAGAGTTTGACAGGATGTTTGATTATTACTATAATCCATTGTGTTCCTTTGCTTATTCATATGTTAAAAACACCCAAATTGTTGAGGATATTGTTATTGAGTTGTTCAGTTATATTTGGGAATCAAAGGAGACAATTAAGATCAAATCCTCGCTGAAAAATTATTTATTGACATTAACAAAAAATCATTCCATAGATTTTATCCGTAAAAACAAAGTTAATTTTGTTGAAATAGAACAAGCTACAGATTCAATCAGTGAAGATGAGAATCTATTACTGGAAAATGTAGAGATCATAAATAAACTGCAATCATTAATAAATAAACTTCCGGAACAAAGACGAGAAATATTGAAAATGGCAGTGTATGAAGGCAGAACTTATCCTCAAATTGCCGAAGAATTAAATATTTCTATTAATACTGTTAAAACACAAATGTCACGATCATATAGATATTTGAAAGAAGAATTATCTGTTTCAGACAGAAAATTAACAGTAATGCTTTATTTTTTGTAGGAGGAAACAAATAAATAATAATACTATTTATTTGTTGTAAGTCATTGAAGTATAGCTTTGTATGTATGGGTGAGACTGTCGTTCTTATTTGTTTTATAACGTGTAGGTAAAAATAAATCAAAAAAAATGTAAAAAATTGTCACCCTATATTAATTCTTTTACGACAATATGTAAAAGACTAAAATTAATTAGGTGATTAATAAAGATAAATACTGGGAAAAACTTGTTTCTTTAGCGCATGATGAAGAAAACGAATTAAAAGATAATGAGCTTTTAGAATCGAAGGATTATAAATGGTTATTATCTCTTAAAAAGAAATTGTATACCGTTTTCTCTTATGATGCTTTTAATAAAAATGAAGCTAAATTAAGATTAGATCATAGAATTGTTTCGTCCGGAACTCCTGTTCGTAAATTATATACTACATTGTTATCTCGAGTTGCTGTTATCGTGTTAGCTTTAGTTTCCGGGGCTTTAATTCACATGTTATTATATAATAAGAATTCTGAATTATCTTTTAATGAAATAGAAGTTCCTTACGGGCAAATGAGTAAAGTTAATTTGTCTGATGGATCTAGTATTTGGTTAAATTCAGGAACAACCCTTAAATATCCTACAGCATTTAATGATGAACAACGAGAGGTGTTTATAAATGGAGAAGCTTATTTTGAAGTTGCTAAAGATGAATCTTGTCCTTTTGTAGTTACATCAAATAATTTTTCAGTTAAGGTGTTGGGAACTTCATTTAATGTAACATCTTATCCAGATGAAAATACATCCAATGTGACTTTAGTTGAAGGGAAAATTAAATTGTTTTCAGAAGAAAAAAAATGGTCAGCTATTCTCAAACCAGGGCAGAGTGCAGACTTAAGTGAAGGGGAAATTACAGAAATAAGTAAAGTTGATACTGATTTCTTCACATCATGGAAAAATGGTAAAATATCTTTTAGACAAGAGAGCTTCAATAGTATTGCAAGTAAACTTGAGCGTTGGTATAATACAAAGATATTATTCACTGATCAATCATTAAAAGCACTAAAATTTTCAGGAACATTAATAAAGAATAAACCTGTTGATCAGGTTTTAAAATCAATATGTCTTATTGATAATAGAATTAGTTATCGAATAGAAAACAAAGTAAACACCCAGGATATAATATGGATATCAAAAAAAGAATAAATTAAAAATTAATTAAAAATGGGGATACTGGAAATATCCCCAAATCAATAATGTAAATTAAAAACCGTTGGCGCGGTTAATAATTATCTTAAAGCAATTCAAAATTATGAAAAAAAATCAAATCCCTCATGGTTTTAATAAACCGTGGACTAAATTCTTATTGATTATGCGGCTGTGTATTTTAATGTCTGTTGTTTTTACCCTTACGGTTCAGGCAAAATCTTTTTCACAGAATTCCAGACTATCATTAAAAATGGATAATGTTAGTTTAAGTGAAGTAATTAAGGAAATAGAAGAAAAAACAGATTTCTATTTTTATTTTAATTTTGATTTGGATCAGTATTTGGTTGATAATATTGATTTAAATAATCAAGATATAAATCAGGTACTTACGGACTTATTACCGGATTTAGGTTTGGAGTATGAGATAGTTGATCAGTATGTTGTATTAAAACAGTCAAATAGTGATGTTGATGTAAATATTCAAGATGAAATGACTGTTTCCGGTAAAATAACAGATGCTACAGGTGAACCAATTATTGGAGCAACAATACTTGTAAAAGGAACAACTAATGGTACAATTACCGATGTAAATGGTAACTATATATTACAAAATGTTCCTGCAGATGCAATACTTACTTATTCATTTATTGGAATGAAAACACAGGAAATCCCTGTTATGGGTAAAAGTACAATAAATGTAAAGTTAGAAGATGAATTTGTAGGTTTGGATGAGATTGTAGCAGTTGGTTATGGTACTGTTTCTCGTAAAAACTTAACAACAGCAATTTCAAAAGTTGAAACTGATAAAATTGAGAAGTCAGCATCAAGTAATGTTTCTCAATTGATGTTAGGACGTGCTGCAGGTTTACAGGCAACAATGTCGAGTGCGCAACCTGGTGGATCTGTTGATATCTCAATTCGTGGTGGTGAGGATCCAATATTCGTTGTGGATGGTATTGTAATGCCAAGTAGCTCATTGGAATCTGGTTCGGGAGGTTCAACTACAGTAGTTCCTTCTTCTGTTGATCGTGGTGGTTTAGCAGGATTAAATCCGGAAGATATTGAATCAGTGGAAGTATTGAAAGATGCATCTGCAGCTATTTATGGTATTGATGCAGCCAACGGTGTAATTTTAATTACTACAAAAAAAGGTAAAGAGGCTCCTATGAATATTAATTATAGTGGAAGCTATTCTTCAATAGTTAATTATCCTTATATCAAATCATTGAATGCTAAAGATTATATGACTCTTGTTAATAACTTTAGTAAGGAACAATATCTATATAACAATGGTATGGGTGCATATGGATCTGAGGCTTATGATAATGGATGGACTCCAGCTTTCTCTGATTCAGAAATTGCAAATGCTAAAAGTTACGACTGGGTAGATGAAATTCTAAGAAATGGATTAATACACAATCATAACATGGTGATTAGTGGAGGAAGTAAAAAAGTAACATACTATATATCTGGTAACTATTATAAACAAGATGGTAATGTTACCAACTCAAGTATGGAAAGATTTGCTCTTAGAAGTAACACAACTTATAAGTTAACTTCATTCTTAAAGTTATCTTCTATTGTTAATGTTAACCGTAATAAATATGATAACTCAACTGTTGGAGGGTCAAGTAGTGGTCGTGGAGCACAAGCTGCCGGAGCACTGACAGCAGCCTTGTCATATCCATCATATTTACCTATAAAAGACGAGAATGGAGACTATACTCAATTTAGTTATATACCAAATGCTGTTTCTATGCAGGATATCAATGATGATACCGAGTCTAATGGAACATATTTGAATTTCACTGCAGATATCGATATCATTAAAAATATGTTATCAGCGAAATTAGTTTATGGTAATAACAAAGAAACAACTAACCGTAGTGTATTTATTCCTTCTTATGTATATTATGATCAAACATATCAATCTCGCGGTAATATAGCTTATGATGGCAGAGAAAACCAGACTTTTGAAGCTACAATGGCTTTTAATAAGGAACTGGGTGAATTCATGAATATGAACCTTGTTGTGGGTGTAGGTAAATATTTAAACTCAAGTAAAGGATTAAATTTTGCTTATGATACACAACACGATGCTATTGCTAATGATAATGTTAGTGCTGTAACAGGAAACAAAAACCCTGGATCATACAAAACAGAGGATGAAAAGCGTTCACAATTCTTTAGAGGTAGTTTTGATATTCTTGACAGATATGTAATTTCAACAACTGTTCGTAGAGATGGTACTGATAAGTTTTTCCCGGATAAAAAATACGGAATCTTCCCATCAGTTTCGTTGGCATGGAAAATTACAAACGAGAGCTTTATGGAGAACATTACATGGCTTAACTTATTGAAACTTCGTGGAAGTTATGGTTCAACCGGTAGTGATAACTTAGGAACAAGTCTTTATGGTACTTACTCACCAAGTTTAATTATCAAATTTGATGAAGGTAATACTTCATACTCTTCTTATAAACAAGTAGGTATTGATTATCCTAATGTAACATGGCAAAAAACAGTGATGAAAAATATTGGTTTGGATTTTTATATTCTTAACAATAAAATTTCAGGTAGTTTTGATTTATTTAGAAATGATATTACTGATATGTTGGGTTCTGCAAATACGGCTAGTCTTTCAATGTTTGGTACTTATCCAATTAATGGAGGGCATATTCGCAGATCTGGTTGGGATGCATCAATTAGTACAATCAATGTAAAAAATGCTGATTTTAGCTGGAATACTAATTTAACGTTATCTAAATATAATTCTATTTGGGTAGAACAATTCCCTAACTACGATTACGAAGAATACCAAATTCAAACTGATGAACCAACTAATGCACGTTATTATTATAAAACTGCAGGTATTGTGAATGCGGATTTAAGTAATATTCCTGATTCTCAACCTGACGACTATCGAGTAGCTGGTTTCCCAATTATTGTGGATAATAATAATGACGGTGAAATTACAGTTGATGATGTTGTGATGAGTAACGAAGTGCCAAAAATTTATTTTGGATTAGGTAATACATTTACTTATAAAAACTGGGATTTGGATGTGTTTGTATATTCACAAATTGGTGTAAATAAATACAATTATGCTTGGGAATGGGCAAATGCAGGTTCATTGGCTAACCAAACTAACAACGAAAATAAATTCGCATTTGATCTATGGAATTCTGAGACAAACCAAAACGGACGTTTACCAGGATATGCTTATGAAGCTTCAAGTGTTTCATTGCCAGGAGATGCAGGTATTGATGTGATGTATCAAAATGCATCATTCTTAAGATTTAGAAATATTACTTTAGGTTATAATTTAAAAGGTAGTCAACTAGGTGTATTTGGAAAATACATTAATAGCGTTCGTTTGTATGTTGATGCTCAAAACCCAATCACTATTACAAACTTTGATGGGTATGATCCTGAGATTAAATCAGGAGGTAGCTACAAAACAAATGCAGCAGAATATCCTCAAACAAGAACGTTCACTGTTGGTGCTAAAATCAATTTAAAATAATTAAATAGCTAATTAATGAACGGAGCTGTAAGATTTCATTCACTTAGAGGAATGTTTATTTTCGGCGAGTTCCATATAGCATTAAAGAACAAAATATAATCTTATGAAACTAAATATATTTTTATCAATTTTTGTCGTTGCAACTTTGCTGTTCTCAAGTTGCGAAGAGAATTTCGATCCTAAAATATACGGTAGTCTGAGTACTACAAATTTCCCGCAATCAGAGTCGGATTGTGAAGGATTGATGATGACATGTTACCAGCCTTTTCATATTTTCTGGGCGTATAGTTTATCAGGTACATCTCAGCGTAACTGGTATGTTCCAACAGGAGGTACAGTTAAAATATTTGATGCCACATCAGATTTAATGTCTCCATGGATAATCAAAGTGTGGTCAGGATGGACTGATCTTACAGAAGCGAATTATGCAAATTGTATTTATTGGGATCGTGCTCCAAGTGATGCAAATCCTAACAGTTTAGAAAAGACTCGTGATGTAACCAGATTTACTGAAATTATTGATATTCTTGAGAGTGCGGATTTTTTGTCGGATGATGTTAAGCTGCAATTAGTTAGCGAGTCTCGTTTACTTAGGGGGATTATGATGTATAATTTATTTCACATGTATGGTCCTGTTCCTGTAATTGTTGATGCAGAGTTAATTGGTACAGAAGAAGGAGAACAAAACCTTGTTCGTCCATCGTTAACTGAAATGACAGAGATGATTACTGAAGATCTTGAATATGCAATGGAGAACATGTCTAATGATCAACCAAATGGTCGTTATACTGCTGATTATGCAAGATATATGGCAATGTCGCATTATCTGAATGAGGGATACCATATGGATGGATATTATGATAAAGCTATCCAAATGTATCAGGATTTAAAAGCTCAAGGTTACGGACTATTTACAGATGGTGATGATGCTTATGCTGATCAGTTTAAAATAGCTAATGAGTTTAATCAGGAAGTGATTATGGCAGTTTCTGTTAGTGCAGCAGGTAACGGTCAGGCTGCAAACGGAAGTTTTAATCCAATATCGTATTATTTAACACCTAATGATGCATCTCCTGTAGATGAAGATGGAAACGCAACTCCGTTTATCAGAAAAGGGTGGAGACAGGCTTTTAACATCAGTGCAGATTTTTATGATACTTTTGAGGATGGTGACCTTAGAAAAAATACTATTCTTACATCATATGTAGCAAAAGATGCAAGTGGAAATCTAAGTACAGTTACAAGAGATGATCTTAATGACTTGTGGAATGGTTTTGTTATCAACAAATACCCTCAGGAAGTTGATCAAAGTTATCAACCAACAGATTGGCCATTGGCTCGTTGGTCAGATGTTTTATTAATGTATGCAGAAGCTGTTGCCAGAAAGTCTAGTTCAGTTCCAACAGGTGAAGCATTGCAAGGTGTAAATGATGTTCGTGCAAGAGCGGGTCTTGGCGAGTTAACAGGTGATGCAGTTGCAAGTTACGATGGATTTATGGATGCATTATTAATGGAGCGTGGTCATGAATTATTCTTTGAAGGAAAACGTAAAATTGACCTTATCCGATTTAATAAGTATCGCCATAACTGTACTTTGTATAAAGGTGAAACTCCAACTCATCAGTATATTCCACTTCCAAATTATGCTGTAGAAGAAGCAGCAAGTTATGGTAAAGAGTTAACTCAAACTTTTGAAAGAGAAGGATGGAGTCAGGATAATTAAGAGATAAATTAATAAAGGAGCCAGGGTTAATATTATTTTAATCCTGGTATTTTTGTTTATATGCCTTAGTGTAAATTATATAAAAAAGTATTGATTTTTTATATAACCGAATATAGTATCTTTCTATTACCGAAATTAAGCAGTACTTCATTTGTAACAACAAAATTGTATTTAATGAATTCTAAAATTAAAAATCTCCTTTTAATACTATCAATACTTTTATTCTCATGTGCTCTGGATAAAAAGGGGAAAAATACGATAAAAGAAAACGAATTTGTTCCGCCAATAATGGGCTGGGCCAGTTGGAATAACTATCGGGTAAATATTAATGAAGACATTATAAAATCTCAGGCAGATGCAATGGTTAACCTTGGCTTAACAAAATATGGTTATCAATACATCAATATTGATGATGGATTTTTTGGAGGTAGGGATGAACATGGGAGTATCAAGAGTCATCCTAAGCGTTTTCCTTCTGGGATGAAAAGTCTTGCAGACTATATTCATTCTAAATGCTTAAAAGCTGGTATTTATACTGATGCAGGCATAAATACCTGTGCCTCTTATTGGGATAAGGATACTATTGGAGTTGGGATGGGCCTTTGGGGACATGATGAGCAGGATTTGCAACTCTTTCTTAAGGAATGGGATTACGATTTTTTAAAGGTAGACTGGTGTGGAGGTGATTGGCTTAAGCTTGATGAGGAGATTCGTTATACAGAAATTGCGACAAAGGTTCGTACAATTAAACCAGAGACTGTATTTAATGTTTGTCGATGGAAATTTCCCGGGAAATGGGTGACTAAAATTGCCGATTCATGGCGAGTTTCAGGAGATATTGGAAATCAATTTAAATCTGTATTAAACTCCATTGATAAAAACGCTGATTTGTGGATGTATTGTTCCGCAGGGCATTATAATGATATGGACATGCTGCAAATTGGACGAGGGATGACATATGAAGAAGACAAAGCTCATTTTACAATGTGGTGTTTAATGAATTCTCCTCTTGTGTTGGGAAATGACCTTACTGATATCTCTGAACAAACATTAAAAATAATTACCAATCAGGAATTGATAGATATAAATCAAAGTCCTTATGTATATCAGGCCAGAAGGATAATTGATAATGATAGTATTGAAGTGTGGGGGAGACCATTGACTTTTACTATGAGTGGTGAAATTGTGGTGGCATTATTAAATCGAACAACAACCAATCAAAAGTATGAGGTTAATATGGGTAAAATTGGTATTTCTGCAGATAAAGGCTATACTGTTAAAGATTTATGGTCAAAAGAAGAGTTTCCTATAAGCAGAGATTCTATGATTACCAAAGAAATTCCTCCTCATGGCGTAGTTGTTTTGAAATTAGAAGGTACATCTAAACCTTATAATTGTTATCAATATACGGATATGAAGTGATTAGTTTATTAAACCATCATTAATGATAGTGAAGGTTGCTGGTAGAATATTCTTTCAATTAAGGATAATTATACATCATTATTACGGATTATGCATTTTAGATTATAAAAGAGTTATTTTTATTTATTTTCTTAGAATATCAAAACTAATATGTAAAGTCGATCATGCAAAAAATCTATTTAATTGTCATTATTCTTATAATTGGCATAACATCAAATGCACAAAAAACAAAGGAATATTTTTCTTCAAAAGATTTAACTTCAGTAGGAGCCTATTACTATCCAGAACACTGGGATGAATCACAGTGGGACAGAGATTTAAAGAAAATGGCAGATATGGGATTTGAATTTACCCATTTTGCAGAATTTGCCTGGGCTCAACTTGAACCGCAAGAAGGTGTTTATGATTTTAAATGGTTGGATAAAGCGGTTGATATTGCTTCAAAATATAATCTAAAAGTAATCATGTGTACTTCTACTGCTACACCGCCGGTATGGTTGGTTCGTAAGCATCCGGATGTATTGATTCAACATGAAGATGGTACTAAAGATGATCATGGTTCTCGTCAGCATGCCTCCTTTTCAAATAACTATTATCGTGAGTATTCATTAAAAATGATTGCTGAGTTAGCTAAGCATTATGGAAACGATGATCGTATTATTGGTTGGCAGGTAGATAATGAACCAAGAGGAACACGTGACTATGGAATGGATGCACAGCAACGATTCAGAGATTGGTTAAAGAATAAATACAAAAACATAGATGCATTAAATAAATCCTGGGGAACAAACTTTTGGAGTGGAACGTATTCTGATTTTTCTGAAATCAATATTCCTCAATATAGTCAGTGGGGAATGAACCTATATCAAAAGCTGGATCACAGTCGATTTGTAGATGAGGAAACAGCTTCGTTTTTGGATGATCAGGCAGTAACCATTAAAAAGTATGCTAAACCGGAACAATGGGTGACTACTAATTATATTCCTATGTATGACTCACGTTGTATTGGAGGAAATAAGGAGTTGGATTTTATTTCATATACCCGCTATATGGTTTATGGTGATCATAAGGGAATTGGATCCAAAGGTTATAGAGTGGGAGAGTATTCCAGAATTTCTATGTCTAATGATTATTTTCGTCCTTTAACGCCTATTTATGGTGTAATGGAGTTACAACCGGGACAAGTGAATTGGGGATCAATCAATTCTCAACCTTTGCCGGGAGCAGTTCATTTGTGGTTATGGCATGTTTTTGCAGGAGGAAGCCAGTTTACCTGCACATACCGATTTAGAGCTCCTATTTATGGTTATGAGCAGTATCATTATGGAATTGTTGGTCCTGATGGTGTTACTCCAACACTAGGAGGCCTGGAATATCAGCAGTTTATTGAAGAGATTAAATCTTTAAGAAAGGAATCTTCTTTAGGATCTGTACCAAAGGAATATATGAATAGAATAACAGCCATTCTTTACGATCCGGATAATACAGTTGCCATCAATCAAAACAAACAAAACAAGGTTTGGAATACAGAACAACACGTGTTGAAATATTATAAAGCTTTAAAATCATTTGGTGCTCCGGTTGATTTTATTCGTGGCAATATGGACTTTGACAAATACCCTGTAATTGTAATTCCTGCTTATCAGCAAATGAGTTTAGAGTTAATTGCGAAGCTTGAAAACTACGTAAAAAATGGTGGGAATCTGGTAATGTCATGTAGAACAGGTCATCAGGATGAAGAGGGACATTTATGGGAAGCAAAACATGCTCAACCTATTTATAAATTAATAGGTGGAGAAATTGAGTTTTACGATTTATTGAGACCTTATGCTCCTGATACTGTAGTTATGGATAATAATAAGTATGCATGGACAAGCTGGGGAGATATCTTAAAACCAAATAAAAATACAGAAACATGGGCAACATACTCCGGTGATTTTTATACAGGAAAACCTTCTGTTACATTTAATAAGCTGGATAAAGGTACTGTTACTTATGTTGGTGCAGATAGTAATGAAGGTGGTTTTGAATATGATGTTTTGCAAAAAGTTTACAGTCGATTAAAAATTAATATAGAAAAATATCCTAAGGGAGTAATTGTTGAATACAGAGATGGATTTGGTATTGCTATGAATTATTCTGATAAACCTTATACAATGGATTTACCTGAAAAAACAGAGATTCTTGTGGGAGAAAAAGAACTTCCTACCGCCGGAGTTTTAGTTTGGAAAATTACAAAATAAGGATAAGGGAGAATGGTGAAAGGAACAAGTTAATAAAATTAAGACCTGACGGCGTTTGTAATCAAGCTGTAAATCAAACCTGTCAGCGTCTGATATTCTTGAAGTCCTTTGCGCTCTTAGTGAAACCTTCTTTGTGTTCTTCGCGGTTAATAAAGAGGGCTCATTTCACCGCATACTCACAAGCTTCTGCCATTAATTTGATAGCCCGTTCAAAGATGGCAGGTTCTTCAAAACCATACGACAAACGAAGTTGATATTGCGCTTTAGGTTCTTTACTGCATATAGTCCCCGGAATATAAACCAATCGGGGATTTTTTTCTTTTATACCGTCGATTTCCGGATCTCCTGTTATTCTTGATAAGTAATTAAAGAACTTAGATCCTTTATTGGTCTTAATGTTTTTAAAGGTGATGTAAAAGTAAAAAGCTGCATCCCCACCAGAATAAGATTCAATATAATCACTCAAATATTTAGAGAACATCTGTTTGATGAAATCAGCTTTATCCTGATAACCTTTATTTACATTCTCTTTTTGAATTTGGATGTAATGATCCAGTAACCAGCTTGATATTTCCTGATTAATTAATGAATTGCTAAAGCCAATATCTGAAGTTCGTTGAGTTAAAGTATCAGCTAAAGCATTGTTTGGAGTAATAATATATCCAATTCGTAAAGCTGGCGCTAATATCTTTGAAAGAGTTCCTATTTCAACAACCTGATTGATTTTATCGAACTTTAATCCACTAACTGTATTCATCATTTCAGGATTATGGATAATGTCCTCGTAAGCCTTATCGAAAACAACCGGAATAATTTGGTTTGTTTCTTTCGATAATCTTTCTGCTATTTCAACTATTGCTTTTTTTCTTTCTGTTGACAGTATAACAGTTGATGGATTATTTACAGTAACAATATAAAAGAAACTGATCTCCTTAATTTCAATGTTCTTTAGCTGTTCTTCAAGAATGTCTGTTTTTAATCCATTTTCATCTTCTGGAATAGCTAATATTTTAAATCCTTTACGTTCTAAAGTTTCTGTATAAATATAATAATATGGATCAGCAGTAATAACGATGCCTGGTTTTATGATATCCGCTATTGAATCTAAGATACTGGTAGCACCATTAGCTCCAATTAGAATTTTACGATTTACAAAATCTGTTTCGTTTAAGGATCCTATGTTATAACGTAAATAATAATCTATAATAGACTTACGTAGGTTAGGAGAGCCATCAGCTCCACCATAGTTCAGTGCATTTCGGTATTGAACAGGATCTGCAATAATTTCGGAATAAGCTTGCTGAATGGCATCAACAGGAATTGTTTTGTCGTTGACATATCCAACGCCTAAATTAATATCAATTCCCTCTCTAAAGTCTTCTGCAAATTCAGCAGTTAACTGATTGACAGCAGATGGGATTAATGACTTTTGGGCAAGCTCCGAAAACTGAAAATCCATACTTTAAAATTTTACCAAAAATAGTAAAACCTGTTAGGATTATTTACATTCCATAAATAATCCTGACAGGTTTTAAACGGTATTAACTAAAAATAATAAACCTTGCTCTGGTTCAAGTTTACAACTTGGACCTTTATTTAAAACCTTTTTGCTAGAGTACTATTTTATCATGTTCTAAAATTAAATTATTAAGGGGTAGAGTCACGACCTGAATTAATATGACGTAGCGAGACATTATGCCGAACATAAAATTGAAGATCTGACAGCGTTTATTACCAAGCTGAAAATTAAACCTGTCAGTGTCTGATAAAGATAAAACACAATTACCACCAAGACTCTAAGTTTTTATTAATAAATCCTTTGTGATTCTTTGTACTCTTTGAGCCTTTGTGGTAAAAGCATACAAGCAGTAAATCAACTTCTCCCCATTTGGGGAGATTGAGAGGGGTGTTTGAGAAATAAGGATACAGATATAATAATATATACCACTAAGACGCCAAGCCACTAAGTTTGTCTTAAAATCCTTTGTGTGCTTTGTGAAAAAAACTTTGAGTTCTTAGTGGTTAATAAAGTGAGCTGTAAATCAACTTCTCCCCATTTGGGAGAAAGAGAAAGACTTTAATACCCTAAATCCTCGTTAATTAATATAATCTTGATTCTATGTTTAGGATATGATTTTTCTGTAATGGTCCAGGTATTACAAATTCTATGTGGACTGCTACAATCAGAGCATTTTCCAGTTTTTTGACATGGCACTTTTAAATTTTCATGATGTTTGGCATTGATTGGTGCAGCTATTTCTTTAACCCTTTTAAACGCATCATCCAGGTTCTTGACAATTTTGTTCTTGCCAATAAATAAAACAATATTTCTGGGACCAAAAGCTAATGCTGCAACCCGGTTTCCAATCATGTCTAGGTTAACCAGCAAACCAGATTCTGTTAAAGCATTAGTTCCGGTTACAAATAAGTCTGTAGTTAGTGCTTCTTTTCTGTGAGTGATTTGCTCTTTCCAGCTGTCATCAGGATTGAAAGTATCTATAAATTTCAAAGAATGCTGCTTTTTCAGAAACTCAATAACCCCAGTTTGTTGCATGGTTTTAGAGTCAGCATAAGAAGCAGATTTAGCAACCAGATTTGGAAATATGGTTTTTGTAAATATTAAATGTGCTTCCTGGCTTGTTTCTGCTATATGTACCTCGAAATTATTTCTTTCAAGTTGTTCTTTTACGTGAAGTAATTGATCCATTATTCTTTGATCTTTTTAAAATATTGTTTCCATTTGTTATTTATGGTTCCTTTTAAGTTTTTACCACTAAGACGCAAAGACTCAGAGTTCTGTCTTTGTAATCTTACATGTTATTAAGAACTATAAACTAATGAGATTTGCAACAATCAACTTAACTATTATTTTAGGGGCAGTTTTTTATTATCATTTTTCATTAACCTGAAAATAATATATAACTTAATATTTTACAGATTATTTAAATAAATCACAATACATCTAAGTGGAGATTACCATGGCTATATAACTACCTTTTGGAAAGTGGGATAATTCTTCAAAGTCAGATACTTCTTGTTTATATTTATCAAAATACAACCCTTGTTCGGCATTAATAAATCCATTTTTTTTATAGAATAGAATAGCTCCGTTGTTTGATTTATTCACTATGACAATTAGTTCTTTTATTTTCTTTTCCTGACTGTGTTTTATACATTGTTCAATTAATAGTTTTCCAATTCCAAGTTTTCTAAAAATCGATGCAACAGCTAAAGAATACATAATTCCATAGGGAGAATGTTCTGCAGAATAATAACGACCTCCAGTCAAATAAACCCACCCAACTTTTTTCCTATTGAATAGTATATTAATCTGTATTCCTCCTTGCTTTTGCCCACCTATATTTTTAACCTTATGAAATGATTGTAGTTTCCATTTAAAAGGAAATAGAATATTAATTATTCTAATAGTAGAATTTAAAAACAGACGTATTAGCTTCATTTATGATTAAAATATAGGGATATGTAAACCTGTCAGGGCTATTGCATTAAGTCAATTAATCCTGACTGGTTTTAGACGGTATTTCCTAACAATAATAAACCACTTCAAGAAATTTACCGGAGTTACTTCTTTTGTCTTTACTAGGTTTCAATTCTTTTAAAACTCCCGCAACTGTTATTTCCTCATTTGGTAAATTATCAAAAAGTTTGGTGTGAGCAATAAGTATGATTTCTCCGGATGCAGTATCTTTTAATTCATAAACATCATATTCTTCAATTAAAGGAATCATGCTAAAAGAAGTCACATTACCTGCAACAATTGGGACCATTATAAATCCTGTAAACTCAGATTTTGATTCAACCAAATGAGGAATTCCTTTTGTAATAATAGAATTGGAAAACATACCATTCTCGTTAACTTCCGAAATATTGAAACTCTGTGCTTTTAATCGTGAGTATTTCTCCTGTAGTGTTTTGTCAAGCATTGAGATAATCTTGCTTTTATCTTCAAGAGGAAGATTTACCGTTAGCATTTCCAGAAAAAGAATCATTTCCTGGTGATCACTGAATATGCCGGCCACCTTGCCTAATTCAGATTGATCAATTCTGCCATCATTGGCTTTTGCTTTAAAGTTATAAAATCGGCCTCCATTATCAAGAATTTCCAGAGCGTCGTTTATATTTTTTGCAGGTGTTATCTTTTTCATTTATATTTAATTAGTATTGGTCGAAAGTCTCAACTTAAAAGTAATATGTCAATTGAAAAATCCTTAAATTGAGCTGTAAATCACCCTTCAACCATTAACCCTGTTACCTTCTACCATTTATTAATTAATTAAAAAAATACTTCAGCCCCGGATACTGACAATTTTATTTTTTGTTCAGTAAGTTTTAATTCTTTGTTGTTGAGGGCTGCCAATACTACATTTTTATTGTAGTTATTAGTGTCTTCTAAATTTAAGAATTCATCCACATTGATCCATTTGGCTTCAATAATTTCTGATGCATCATATATAGATATCTCTTTTGTTAATGCCTTTGCTGTACAAACTATATATATAATAGATTCGCCAAATTGACCAGTTGTAAAATGCCCCAGGTTAACAATAGATTCAAATTCGACATGAATTCCGGTTTCTTCAAAAACCTCTCTTTTTAAAGCCTCTTTTAGAGGTTCATTATTATCCACATGGCCACCTGGAAGTTTGTATCCGGCATTAAACTTATCTTTTACAACTAGTATTTTATTTTTATCACGAGTAACTGCACCAACTCCAACAGTATAATTTTTAGCTGTAGGAATTATTGGGTTTTCAACCAGTTTTTTTACCATCATCACGTAATCTTCATAACAATGATGAAATTTAAAATCCAACTTTGTTAATACTGGAATAAAATCAGATTTCTCTATGGGAATCTTTACCCATAGTAATTTAGTTCCATTTAAATTTTGAATCAATGTTGAAATTTCCTTTTGGAATTCCTCAATAGATTCTGGTAATGTTGATGGGTCAACTGTAATTCCCTGGTATCTGTCTTCTATTAATTTCATGGAAAATAAAACGGAATTGATATAAGATACAATTCATATTATAAGCTTCTCAAAAGTAGCGAAATGTTAGCAATTAAAGAGTATTTTATAAAATAAAGAAAATGTATTGATAAGTCAGGAAATTTTCCTGCTTACAAGAAACTGCCTTCCCAGAGTCTGGAAAACGTGCTGCTTTCGCGCTGCAAACTTTCCAGACTCTGGGAAGGCTGCTGCAATCGTGCGGCAAGCTTTCCAGAAAAAGAAAAAGCTCCATGCAAATATGCAAGAAGCTAATTCTAATGTGAGAATGCTAAAACAAACCGTTAATTAGCTTGTTCTCAATTGGGGGGTATTATGAGGAATAATTATTTCAATGTAAATTGACTTTCCAATCCTTCCTGTGAATTTGTTCCGATCCATATTTTAAAATCACCAGGTTCAACATCCCATTTGCCTTGGGCTGTATAGTAAATTAGATCTCTTTTTGAGATGGTAAAGGTCACCTTTTGACTTTCGCCAGGATTTAACTCGATTTGTTGAAATCCTTTTAACTCTTTTTCAGGGCGTGCAATACTTCCAAATAAATCCTGAATGTATAACTGTGCAGTTTCTTTTCCTTTAAAATTACCTGTGTTTTTAACTGTCGCAGATATTTCGATGTTACCATCCTGAGTTAATTCTGAACTACTTAATTCAAAATCCGAATATTCAAAAGTGGTATAACTTAAACCATATCCAAAAGGAAATAATGGAGTTTTATCTTCATCTGTATAATGCGACCAAAATACATTGTTATCCGTATTTACCGGACGACTAGTGCTAAATTGATTGTAGTATATAGGACATTGTCCAACAGATTTTGGAAAAGATACAGGTAATTTACCCGAAGGATTGTAATCACCAAATAAAACATCAGCAATGGCATTACCTGCTTCAGACCCTAAATGCCATGTTTCAAGAATAGCCAGTGCTTTTGTGGCTATGTCATTAATTACAACGGGGCGACCATTCATCAGTACTACCACAATATTTTTATTTACGGCATAAACTGCATCGAAAAGTTGTTGCTGAACTCCTTTTAACTCAATGTTGGTTTGACTGCGACCTTCACCTGCTTGAAAGCAATTCTCTCCCAAAGCCATTACTACAACATCAACTGATTTTGCCAGTTTCACAGCATCTTTAATGCCGGTTAAATCACTATTGTTAAACTGAAGTTCTTCGGTAAACTTTGGTGTATTAGTAATAAATGCAGGACCCTGAGCATATTTCACTAATGATTTATTACCTACAACATTAGTCATTCCTTCCAATAAAGAAACCGCAGAACCGGATACTGCCTGTGCTCTCCAACTTCCTAGCGGAGAATCTTTGTCATTCGCTAACGCTCCAATTACACCAATCTTTTGCTTATCCTTTTGTAAAGGAAGAATCTGATTGTTGTTCTTTAGCAATACAATACTTTTACGAGCTAAATCGCGGGCAACATCAAGGTGTTCTTGTGAAAGCTGTACTTTCTCATTCTCTATGTTGCAATATTTGTAAGGATCGTCAAATAATCCCAATTCGTATTTAATCTTTAACACACGTCGAACCGCATCGTCAATGGTAGCTTTAGAAACTTTACCTTCTTCAACAAGTTGCTTAAGGTTAAGAATGTAGCAATCACCTTCCATATCCATATCTGTACCTGCATTAATGGCCAGGTAAGCAGCTTCTTTTTTGTCGGCAGCAACACCATGATTATGGATTTCACCGATAGAGTTCCAATCTGATATTACAAAGCCATCAAACTGCCATTCGCCTTTTAAAATATCTCTTAAAAGATGATGGTTAGATGTTGAAGGAATACCTCCTATAATGTTAAACGAATTCATAATAGTACTTACACCGGCATCAACAGCTGCTTTGAAAGGAGGTAGCACTGTGTTACGAAGCGTATGTTCAGTAATTTCCACAGTGTTGTAATCACGACCAGCTTCAGCAAAACCATAAGCAGCAAAGTGTTTGGCACAGGCTGCAACTGTATTTGTACTATTTAAACTGTCACCCTGAAAACCTTTCACTTGTGCCGCAGCCATTACTGAACCTAAATAAGGATCTTCACCTGCTCCTTCCATTACTCGTCCCCATCTGGCATCGCGGGCAATGTCAATCATTGGAGCAAAAGTCCAGTGAATACCTGATGCAGCAGCTTCTTTCGCTGCAATCTGACAACTACGTTTTGCAACTTCAGGATCCCAACTTGAAGCAGCAGCCAAAGGAATTGGCATCATGGTTTTATATCCATGAACCACATCATAACCAAATATCATTGGTATACCTAATCTGCTGTTTTCAACAGCCAATTGCTGTGCTTTTCGTGTAGCTTCAGCTCCGGTAACATTTAACATCGATCCAACCAAACCCGATTTGATCATTTCCAACTGCTTCTGTTGATCTTTCCCCTCAGGCACAGGGCCTGTCATTTCCCAACTACTGGTATATTGGTTCAGCTGACCAATCTTTTCGTCCAGTGTCATCTTCGATAAAAGTTCTTCCACCTTCTTGTCTGTACTATCTAAAACTTTAGTTTGATATGCAGAATTACAGCTTGATATAAATGCAGCTATGAATCCTGCCAAAATTATTTTTTTCATTTATGTAGATTTTTCGATTTAAATGTCCTGATTTGCAGCTTGGTTTATTAACCGCCAAGAACGCAAAGGTATTTTCGCAAAGAGCACAAAGGAATTCTAAGAAAAACTTAGAGTCTTAGTGCCTTAGTGGTAAAAACATTTTCTTTTTACCAGACGCTGACAGGTTTATTTACAGCTTGCTAATAAATGCTGTCAGGTCTTAAAGCGTTATTTCCTTTTTCATTACTCACAACTGATTACTTCTATCGACCTAATGATCTATCGATCTAATGACCTTACCTGTTCCTTGTTTCTTTCTCCATTCTTCCCTTCTTCCCTTTAACCCTTAACCTTGTTACCTTTAACCTTATTTTTACTCCCATTTCATCAGATCCTTAATAAATCCTGTTAACTCCTCAGCGATCAACTGATGTTCATCCAGAGTAGGATGGTAATCGCAACCTCCATTATAACTTCTTGAAAAGAAATACGAAAATACACTTTTATCACCTTCGTTATTCAGGTGCGTAACTATGGAAGTAAGAAAATTCTTAAGAACTGGTGTTAAGGTGTTATCACCCATCGGACTGCTCAAACAAACTATTGTTGCTGAAGGATATTTGTCTCTAAGTGAATGGATAAAATCCACATAGGTAGAACAGAATAAGGTTGAATCCTGTACACCATCATTTTGCCCAAGGCAAATTGTTACTACATCAGGCTGATATCTTGAAAAATCCCATTCAATTTGATTCGAATGAAGATCAACTTTGTCGTAAACCTCAGGCATTAAAATACCAATATCACAACAGCTGTGAACCATACCGATTCCCGAAACCGATGTCAATACCCATTGTGCATTTAATGCTCTTGCTGTAACAGGTCCATAGGCCATGTATGCATTGTGTTTATCATACCATTCGCCTGAATCGCAAGGCATAACAGAAGTATCCATACCTGTTCCACTAGTGATTGAATTTCCGTAGAACTCTATTTTTCGATCAGGTAAACAATCCGCGTCAAGCAATTTATTACACTGAATACCTGCAAACTCAATATATCCCATTCCCGTTTCAGTACTTTTGCACACGGTTACATTATGCTTTCCAGCTTGTACCTTTTCTCCAATGTTTATTTTGTTTACTTTTTTATTCAGCTTAATACGTTCAATAATTTTATTGTCGATGTTTATGGATACGTAATTATGAGTATTTTCATATGGAATCTCATCATTGATGGTTATAATACAGGAATCACCTTCGTAATTAAACTGAAGATAAACACCCGGAGTCCAGAATCTTGGAAGTTCAGGGTTGGTAAAAACAATTCTTCCCACATAGTTAATATTGGGATTATTGGCAGAATAAAATTTTGTAGGTTCCTTTTTCGCAGAGCAACTACAAAACATAATTAGAATTGCAATAAATGAAAAACTCCATAGGATGGGTGATTCTTTAATCTGAAGCATTTTACTATATGGCATTGATAATGTGATATAAGTGTTGAAAATTAGTTAAGAAATAGAGTTACCTGGATAAAAAGTTGTTTTATCCAGGTTCTATATTTTTCAATTCACAGATCTTAATTAATACTAAGCACTTTAATTTTAAATCTAATGAAATTGTTATTAGTTAACGAAGATTTTCTTTCTTCTTTTTCCCTGTTCCTTTCTCCTTTTTACTTTTTAGTTAATCTTAGCATTAGTACATCATGAGAAGGAACTTCAGCTTTTAGTACTTTTTTAGTTTTACCCATTTTCTTTTTTGTCCAGATATTGAATATCTCATAAGATGTTTCTGCTGCATTTAAATCACGTTTAGTGAATTCATCGTACACTTTTGTTTTCCAATCAAAGTCAATGGTTTTACCTTTTGAAGAGCGGTTTAAAAAACACACAGCCCAATCTCCTTTATCCAAAGGTTTAAACCATGTTTCCAGACTATCAGTTGAAGCAAATTTAAATCCTTGAATTCCTAAAGAATCCTGATTTACAGCAATAGCATCTTTATTGGTTAAAATATCAAGTGTTTCCTGGCTCATTGATACTAAATCATTTCCTGCTATCAAAGGAGAAGCTAACATACACCACATTGAAAAGTGAGCACGATCTTCATTTACAGTCATACCTCCATTACCAACTTCCATCATATCCGGATCATTCCAATGACCAGGACCGGCAAACTCTCTTAATCCATCCTGCATATCTAAAATTTTCATCACACCCCAACTCGACCATGTTCCATGATCTTCTTCACAATCAAAGCAATCGTAAATGTCACCTGTCGTTCTCCAAAGGTGACCAACTTCAGCTCCCCATTCCCAAGGTTTGTTATCTCCCCATTCGCATAAACTAAATACCACAGGACGTTTTGCTGCATAAAGAGCATCGCGCATGGTTGTGTATGCTCCAATAGCATTGATGTTTTCTGTATTGCACCAATCGTATTTTAAGTAATCAACACCCCATTTAGCATAAGTTAAAGCATCCTGATATTCATGACCTCGGCTACCTGGTTTGCCTGCACAAGTCTCAGCACCTGCACATGAATAAATGCCAAATTTTAATCCTTTTGAATGTATATAATCAATGGTTGCTTTCATTCCTGAAGGGAAGTGTTCTTTATTTTCCTGAATAAAGCCCATGCTATCACGATCTCCATGCCAGCAATCATCCACAACAATGTATTCATAACCGGCATCCTTCATCCCAGAACTAACCATCGCGTCTGCAATATCTTTAAGCATTTGCGCGCTTACATTGCATGCAAACTTATTCCAGCTATTCCATCCCATTGGAGGGGTTTGAGCCAGGTTTTCAAATTTTTGAGCATTAGTAATCAAACCCAAAAGGAATAGGGTTAATAGTAGTAGATTTTTTTTCATGTTAATTGTTTCTGATTGTTATTTAATTAATATCTAGTTTATTGTTTCAACTTTTATCCATTATTACGATTTGCTTTTGATGTTTTCCTTATGTTGAATTGTAACATTGTTACCAACAAACAAATGCTATAAATCTAATGACCTAACGACCTAATCATCTTAAATCATCTTTCTCCTTGTTCCCTTCTCCCTGTTCCCTTCTTCCTTGTTCCCTTCTTCCTGTTCCCTTCTTCCTGTTCCCTTGATACCCTTTCGCTAGTACACATTCTTTAATCCATTAAAGTTGTTTCTGAATTCAGAAGGAGTAGCATCTTGTTTCTTTTTAAAGATTCTGTTAAAGTTTGAGATGTTGTTGAACCCGCAATCATAACATATTTCACTAACACTCTTGTTTGTTTCAATTAAAAGACGTGTAGCATAACCTAATCTTATTTCATTAACAAAGTCGATAAAGGACTTTCCTGTACGCTGTTTTATAAAGCGAGTGAAAGAAACAGTAGACATATTTAATAATTGTGCAGCATCATCAAGCTTTATCTTGTTTCTAAAGTTGTCCAATATAAAGTTGTATAGCTTTTCAATTTTTTCACTGTTTTGGAAATCTTCTGCACGTTGAAAAGAAATATTGGTCAATAGTTTCTGATCTCTTGATATAGCTAAATCATACAGTAGCGTTTGTAATTCTATAAATGAATCAAAACCTCGTTTTTGTGTTAGAGATTTTATTTTATCCTGAACATGTTCAATGGTGGTTCTTGAAAATGAAATACCTCTATTTGAGTGTTCAAGCATTTCTTTGATTGGTTTCAGAATGTTTTTATTTAATATATCCTTGCTAAATAAATCTCTGGGAAATTGTATGGTGACTTCATGAATTTGTGCATTCTTATTATTATGAAAGTCTTGCCATCCGTGATAAAGGTTAGGTCCGATCAGTACTAACTCCAGATCGTCAATTTCGAGTATGTGATCACCAACTATTCTTTTTGCTCCCTGTGCATTAACAATCAGGTTTAATTCAAATTCAGTATGGAAATGAATAGGAAAATTAAAATCTGATTTTATTCGGTCAAATACTAAAAAACAGTCTGTTTCTTTTAGTGGAGTGATTTCTCTGTGTGCGATTTCTTTCATAGTTCTATCAATATCAGGAATGCTTTTATTTATATAATATTATATAATGTATATACACTCATAAATGATTTAAACAAGATTTAATGACTTAGTAAAGATACAGATATGATAATATAATACATAGCGTATTTGAGGCTGGTTGGTAGGTTATTAATGGATGTTGTACGTTGTTTTAATTTAAGTGAGGTGTGTTTAAAAAGTTGATATAAAGAACTATAGTGTGTTGTTTGTGTTGTTGTTTAATATTCGTTGAAAGTGGTTGTGTGAGTGTAAAAATGATATGATACTGCTAAAAAATGATAAAAAAGTATCATAATGTTGGTTTGAAACTATATTTTATATGATTTTTATAGATGGCAATATTATATAAAAGCTTGTTTTAATTTGCTATTTTATGACCTTTGGGTGTCTTAATGGGTTAAAAAACAATGTTTAGGCTATGTGAATTATTTGTTCATATTGTATGTAAAGGTAATTGAATAAATAATATTAAAGTTTATATGATAGTATACTTAAACGATTAGATAATATTATTAAGTAATGAGATTTGACTATAATTTAGCAGTATCAAAATTTAAATATAGTTAAATACAAACCTTAATTGTTAAATAGTTATTAAATCTATGCTTATGAAAAAAGATCTACGGTACTTTTTAGTGTTGTTTTTTCTGGCTTTTAGCATGCATATTTTTGCACAGGAAAAAATAGTCACTGGTAAAGTAGTTGATGAAAATGGGGAACCATTACCAGGGGTTACAGTTTTGGTAGAAGGAACTCAAAATGGAACAATTACAAATATTGATGGAGAGTACTCCATAAAGTGCAATCTAAATGAAGATGCACTGGTATTTACTTTTATCGGGTTTTCAATTCAAAGAGTAAATGTTTCAGGACGTTCTGATATTAATATTCAATTGCAACCAAATGTTGTTAGTCTGGATGAGGTTGTTGCAGTAGGGTACGGAACCATGAAAAAAAGTGACTTATCTGGAGCTTCCGTTTCTTTGAATACTGAAAAATTGAATAGTGCCGGTTTAGCAAATATCGACCAGGCTTTAAAAGGAAGGGCAGCTGGTGTTACTGCTGTTTCTACTTCAGGTCAACCTGGTGGTTCTGTAAGTATTCGTATTCGTGGACAAAGTACTATTAATGCAGGTGCTGAGCCGTTGTATGTAATAGATGGTGTTCCAATGACAAACACAAGTTCTAGTGGTCACGATTTAGGTTTAGGAGATGCTTTAGGTAATTCAGATGTGACTGGAATTTCTCCAATGTCAACTATTAACCCTAGTGATATTGTATCTATGGAGATTTTAAAAGATGCTTCATCAACTGCTATATATGGTTCGCAAGGAGCCAATGGAGTTATTATTATTACCACAAAAAGGGGTGAAAAAGGAGACGCTAAGTTTAATTATGAAGGCTCTTATGGTGTGCAGCGCCAGAATAAGAGAATTGACGTTATGGATTTGAGAGAATTTGCAGAATATAGTAATTCTGTTGCTGCAGAAACAGATGGTAGAGATGAGAGAGTAGATTTTATGGATCCTTCTTTACTTGGCCATGGGACAGATTGGCAAGATGCAATTTTTCAATTGGCACAAGTTCAGCAACATCAAATTAGTACTTCCGGAGGAGGTGAAAAAGTCAAGTATTATGTTTCCGGTGGTTATATGAATCAGGAGGGAACAATTATAGGAACAGAATTTCAACGTTTTTCATTCAGATCAAATTTAGATGCAGATTTAAAAAAGTGGTTACACATGGGCGTGAATGTTAGGTACTCACAAACAGATGAACGACTTGGTTTAGCAGATTCTGAGGAAGGAATTGTTCGTATTGCACTTCAAACAACTCCAGACAGGCCTATATATGATATGGATGGAGGTTATGCAACAATTGTAAGAGAAGGGCAGTCATCCGTTCCAAATGCAATAGGTAAAGCATTGGATGAGGATAATTTATTAGATAGAAATTCTTTTGGTAGTACTGTATTTTTTGATGTTACCTTAATGAAAGATTTAGTTTTTCATACTGAAGGAACTATGAACCTGGATTATTCAACTGCTGAAGTTTTTAGACCTGAAGTTACCTATGGAAACTGGAGTAGAGAAATAAATTCAATGCGTTTACAAAACAATAAAAACGTTTTTTGGCAGGTTAAAAATTATTTAACGTATACAAAACAAATAGGAAAACATAATGCTACTGCTATGGTAGCTCAGGATATGTTTGAGTCATCCTGGGAATATCAAAGTATTTATAATACAAATTTACCAAGTAATGCTATTCATAATCCTGCATTGGGTGATGGAACTCCTCAAATTACAAATGGTTTCGGAAGTATGTCAAACGTATCATTCTTAGGTAGGTTTACATATAATTACGATAATAAATATATGTTGTCATACATATATCGACGTGATGGATCTTCAAATTTTGGACCGGAAAACAGATGGGCTGGATTTAATTCGATTGCAGGTTCCTGGAGGTTTACAGAAGAGCCATTTATGCAGGGTTTAAGTAATATTTTGAAGAATGGTAAGATCCGACTAGGTTGGGGACAAGCTGGTAACCAAAATATTGATGGATACTTATGGGGTGCAAGTATTTCCTTAATGGAAACTGGATTTGGTAATGGTTATCGTCAATCAAATATTGCAAACCCATATATTAAATGGGAAAAACAAGAGCAGTTTAATTTAGGATTAGACTTGTCGGTTATGGATTTTGCTGATCTTGTTGTTGAATTGTATGATAAAACTTCAAGTGATATGTTAATGTCACTTCAATTACCTTCATATATGGGAACAAGAGGTAATTCTTCGAGTGCTTTAGCTGCACCTTGGGGTAACTTTGGGGAAATAAATAACAAGGGATTGGAAATATCTTTGAATACTCACAACTTGAAAGGAGCTCTGACTTGGGATACTGATTTTCAAATTTCGTTCAACAGAAATAAATTGGTTGCTTTAGATGGAACACCATCTGCGCATATTGAAGGATATGGACAATGGAGTGATGTTGTTTCTTTAACTGAGATAGGTGATCCGTTATTTAATTTTTATGGATACGTTACTGATGGGATTTATCAGAATTTAGATGATTTAAAAAATAGTCCGAAACCAACAGCATATCCTACAGATGGAGAATCTTTTGACTTTAGTCGCACTACCTATGTTGGAGATATGAAATATAAAGATATAAGTGGAGAAGATGGAAAACCAGATGGTGTTATTGATTCATACGACCGTACAAAAATAGGTTCACCAATGCCTGATTTTACTTTCGGTTTCAACAACTCATTCACTTATAAAAACTTTGATTTAAGCATTTTTATCAATGGTTCTTATGGTAATGATGTAATGAACTATACTGCTATTAGTTTATCGAATATGAAAAGTACCTGGACTAATCAGTTGGCTGAAGTCAATGATAGAGCTAAGTTATCTATTATTGATCCATCAATTGATTATCCAACCAGTGGTGGTGTAAGTAATTGGTGGTCTGATGTTAGTAATGTAAAAGTGTCAAATCCTAATACAAAGATTCCTAGAGCGATAGTTTCTGATCCAAATGATAATGATAGAATTTCGGACAGATATATCGAAGATGGTTCATTCATCCGCATTAAAAATATTACCCTGGGATATTCTTTGCCAAATCAAGTGATTAATAAGGCTCATTTAAGTAAAGCCAGAGTATTTGTAAGTGTGGAAAATTTAGCAACGTTTACAAAATATACAGGCTTTGACCCAGAGGTTGGTGCAAGTACTCAAAGTGCAAATGTATTCGGATTGGATAATGGACGTTATCCATCACCGCAAGTATTTACTTTCGGTTTAAATGTTTCATTCTAATAAGTAATTAAGATGAAGAAATATAATATAATAAGATTTTTAATTGTCTTCTTAATCATTAGCATAACAGTTTCTTGCGATGATTTCTTAAATAAGCCAACGGAAGATTCATATACAATTGATAGTTTTTATCAAACTGATGAACAACTATTTCAGGCTGTAAATACAATTTATAATTCACCATGGTACGATTTTCAGCGTGGATTTATAAAAATAGGTGAGTCACTAGCTGGAAATTTCAGTTTTGGGATTGATGATGTATATACCAATTTTACAATGACAAATTCGGCTACAGATATAGCAAGTGCTTCTGCATCACTATGGTCTGTTAATGCCTATTGTAATGGAGTTATCGAAAATGTAGATATGAAGTCGGGTTCTGATGTTACGCAGTATGCTAAAAATACCGTAAAAGGTGAAGCTCTGGTATGGAAAAGTGTAGCTTACTTTTTCTTGGTACGTTGTTTTGGAGCTGTTCCAATTATCCACGATAACGGAGAGATCATTGCCAGTAATACATCAACAACATTAAAGCGTAATAAAATTGAAGATGTATACCAGTATATTATTTATTTACTTGAAGATGCTATTGAATTGTTACCGGAAGAAAATGAAGCTGGCAGAATCGATAAGTACAGTGCTTATGGATTGCTAGCAAAAGTATATCTGACAAAGTCAGGTTATGGTATGTCAGGAAGTCGTAATGAAGAAGAACTGGCTCAGGCAGCCAAATATGCCAAATTGGTCATAGATAATAGTGGTCGCGAATTAATGGAGAATTACGAGGATATCTTTCAGTTAAAAAACAACTTTTGCGATGAGAGCTTAATTGGGTGGCATTGGACAGTTGGTACGCAATGGACTAGTCAAAACTCGTTGCAATCAGATTTATCTTTAACTGCTTTTTCTGATGCTGTTGATTCTTGGGGTACATGGACTTATCCAACAATTGATTTGCAAAATGCCTTTGACGAAAGTGCAGGTAGTACTTCCCGAAATAATAGAGACACCCGTCGTAAAGCAACTATGATGATGTTTGGTGATCATTATGATTATTTCTGGGTTGAATTTGGTGGTTTTGATTATGATTGGGACAGTGATTCGGGGGAAACTTATGGAAGTGGAACCGGAGCTAATTGTGCAAAACATATTGTAGGAAGATTGGCAGATGCAGATGCTCAGGTAAGCGGTGCTACTTTAGATAGAATGGCTACACCTTTGAGTACCCACATTCTTCGTTTGGCTGATGTTTACCTGATTTATGCCGAAGCAGTTTTAGGAAACAATAGTTCAACATCCGATGCCTCAGCATTAGCAGCATATAATGCAGTACGCCAAAGAGCATTAAAATCATATTATGAGGAAGCAACCAACATCACTTTTGAAGATGTTGATAAGGAACGCCGTTTGGAGCTTGCTTTAGAAGGAGACAGATGGTATGATTTGGTTCGATTACATTATTACAAACCGGAAGAGGCTATTTCTATTATTACTTCTCAGGAACGAGGTTATTGGAATGGTCTTGATAGTTTCTATAATGACGGTGATGATTCTGGCTTAAATATTTATAGCCATAAACTTTCCGGGATTACAGATGATGATTTTGAAATACCATTCCCGGAAGTGGATCTGTCGTTAAATCCTGACTTGATGGATGATCCGGTAGAATTTGATTTTAGTTCTATAGGTTATTAACGACGAAGTTTACATTTTTAATGATTTCCATAAAAATTAAACAAATGAGAAATATTAATATAAAAAGCATTTTCGCATCACTTTTTATTATAGTAATAGGTTCTATTGGTATAATGTTTCAGTCTTGCGATGAATATCCAAATGAATATGAAATTACAGGAGGTGTTCCTACTGTTGATTACATAAGAATTTCAGATCCTGAAAAGTCAGACTCTTTGATAGTAAGTGCATCTTTAGACCAAACAATTGTGTTGATTGGTGAAAATCTTACAAGTATTACAGAACTTTGGTTTAATGATCAAAAAGCAGAATTAAATACCAGTTTTATTACTTCAACAGCTTTGTTTGTAACTATTCCTACCGGTATACCGGAAGAAGTAACAGATAAAATTTATTTGAAAGCGGGAGATAAGACTGTTGAATATGATTTTAATGTTACAGTACCTGCTCCTGCTCCAAAATCAATGTTATGTGAATTTGTAGAAGATGGTGAAGAAGCTGTGATTAGAGGTAATTATATAATTGATGATCCAAATGTTCCTTTGCAGGTTTTCTTCCCTGGGAATATTGAGGCAGAAGTGGTAAGTGTAAGTGAGGATTATGATGAGGTTACAGTTATTGTGCCAGCAGGTTCTGGTGTAGGCCCTGTTACTGTAAAATCTATATATGGTTCATCAAGTTCAACTTTCTACTTTAGAGATGATAGAAATATTTTTCTTGATTTTGACACAAAAACTGCAGAATATGGGTGGCGCTCTGGTGTTTTAGCTAGCGAAGGTGGTATTGATGGTAATTATGTGAAATTTTCAGGTTCTATCCCTGGCGATCTTTCAGATTGGAATGAAGATGCTTTTAGTTTTAACTATTGGCCTTCTTCAACATCCAGAACAGATGATGATGATCAAATTCTATGGGATGGAGATTTGGAAGATGCGGTTCTTAAGTTTGAAGTTAATGTAACTTCCGCATGGAGTGGTAATGCTTTACAAATGATTTTTACACCTGCTGATGTGTCAGGTACTAACAGTTATATTGCAGATGGTAGCCCAAGGGGATTATGGTACCCATGGCAAAGTGAAGGTAGCTATGTTACTGATGGCTGGGAAACCGTATCATTTAGTTTAAGTGATTTTATATATACTCATGAGGGAGCACTAAGTGAAACAACCTTTGATAATTCTTTTTTAAATGGATTAACATTCTTTGTTTATCATGGAGGTGTTGAAGGAACAGAGTGTACGCCGACTATTTTAATTGATAATATCAGAATTGTTCCTGAATAACAGTTGAATTTTAAAAAGATATAATTATGCAAAATATATTTAAACAATACCTGAACAAGGCATTATTACTAACATTGATAGGAGTGTTGAGTATGGCTACCTTTTTCACATCCTGTGAAGATGATGATGAAAGTGGTAGTAATGAAACGGAGCTTCTTAGTTATGGGCCAATGCCTATTCAGAGAGGTGCAGAATTAAGGTTTATCGGAAATAATCTGGATGATGTTACATCCATTACCATTCCTGATGGAATAGAACTTACTGCAGCTGATTTTACAGAACATACATCAAAGAGTATTAAACTAATTGTTCCTCAGGATGCTGAAGAGGGATATTTAAAGCTTAATTATTCTGAAGGATCGATTACAACAAAAACACCTATTGGTTTTAGTGAACCTATAAGTATGGATGATTTTTCTGTTACTAGTATTAAACCTGGTGATGAATTAATAATAACCGGTGATTATCTTAATCGTGTTGCTGAAGTTATTTTTACTGATCGTGTAGTTGTGGATAGTGCTGATTTTGTAAGTAATGCTCGTAAGGAAATAAAACTTGTTGTTCCGGTAGAAGCTCAAACGGGTAAAATTGCTTTATCAAACGGAGCTGAAGATCCTATCATTGTTTATTCAGAAGACGAATTGAACGTTGTAATTCCGGTTATCTCCGAAGTTACGCCCAATCCTGTTAAGCCAGGTACTGAACTAACTATTACAGGAACAGATCTTGATCTGGTAACTAGTTTTACACTGGGCGGAGACGTTACAGTGACAGAATTTGAGAACCAAAGTGTTACAGGTATTGTAATGACTGTACCAACCAATGCGACAAGTGGTGATGTGATATCATTGTTACCTTCAGGTATTGAAATTGAAGTTGGCAATATTACACTTATTGAACCAACAGCAGCTATTGATGAAATACAGTCTTCCTATGGCGTTGGAGAGGTGGTTGTTATTGCAGGTACTGATTTAGATTTGGTAACAACAGCTACATTTACCGGAGCAGAGGCTGCACAAGTAACAATAACAGATAGTAAGTTAAATCTGGAAGTTACAGAAGCAGCTCAGAGTGGAGTAATTATCTTGACTACAGCAAATGGCACAACAATAACTGTTGATGGTTTTGTGACAACTAAGCCAGTAGCTACTTTACCATCCAATGCTACTCCGTTGGATGAGCTAACTATTGTATCAACATTGGGAAGCCGTGTAAAAACGGTTCTGTTTGGCGACCTGGAAGCTGAAGCAACTGCCACTGAAAATGGATTTAATGTAGTTGTTCCTCTTGAAGCAGAAACAGGTAGCGTAACGTTGGTGATGGATAATGGAGAAACAGTTGCTGCAGGTAGCATTTCTATTGATGCGTTTACATTCTGTGCAGTTTCTGAATTTGCTTCAGAATCAACAACTGTTGGAGAATTGTTGGAGTGCGAGGTTGTCAATGGTGAGAGTCTTACCAATGTGCTTATTAACGATCAGGATACACCGTTTTTATTAGTAGGATCAGTTTTATATGTAGCAGTGGGTACTGATGTGGGCGATAATAAATTAACCTTGGTATCAGGTACAACAAATGTTGATTATACAATTAAAGTAGAAGCATCTGGTCTGGTTGAAACCGTATTATATAATACTCCGGTTGAGTTAGCCAATTGGAGTGCGAATTATGAATTGAATGTTGATTTTTCTAGTGCTCCGGCTGATTCTTATGTGCGTATCCGTTATACCAAGACAAACGATAGTCCACAAATGAAAGCCTTCGATGGTCACTGGGCCAATGTTTATGATGGCACAACAGGTGATAATGCAGCAAACTTAGCAGCTTCAGATTATATCGACCTTCCAGTTTCGCTATTCCCATATAGTGATTGGGGATATTCAATTATCCTTCAGGGTGACGGTATGATTATTTCATCTATCTCTTGGGTGAAGGACTACTCTGCACCAACAGCAATTTGGGAAGGTTCAGCCACAGTTTCCGGTTGGAGTTCATCTTTCACAGAGATGACCTGGGGTGGATATGATTTCAGTGGATTAGAAGTGGGACAGACCATGTATGTTTACTACACAGCTGACGCTGCTGCCACAATGCGTATTGGTAATGGTAATTGGGCTGCATTACCTTCTACTATTTCAATAGCAACAGAATCAGGTGATGACTCTGGAGAAGGAAACATACAGATAAGTGCAGGCACTTCTAGTATATCGTTTGTACTCACAGCTGAAGATATAACAACTATTCAGAATGATGGAGGTTTAGGAGCTTATGGAGGTGATTATATTGTCACTAAAGTAGCACTCAAATAATCCGTATGGTTTTACGAGGCATTATAATTTATAATCTTCGGTTCGACCCTAAATAGAGTTTAATAATAAATGTGTATAAGGGCTGTTTCCTTCGTAAACAGTCCTTATTTATAAAAAAATTTAATGAAAAAGTACTTACTCATTATACTGCCGTTGCTAATTCTATATATAAGTGGTTGTTCAGATGATAATAACAATGTTGAGGAAGAAGAATTAGATGCACCAGTACTGGTGAGTTCTACTCCTTCAGATGGAGCATCAGGTATTTCTAAAGGTGAATTAACTATTATTTTAACCTTTGATCAAAATGTTACTTCACCATCATCAACACATTCGTCGGTTACCTTAAATAACTCAAGTGTTAATAGCATAAATGCCAATTTAAAAGAGGTGAAAATTGAAGTGTCAGGTTTGGTAGAATCTACAACATATGATTTAGTTATTCCAAAGGGTACTATTCTTGGTCCAACAAAGGTGGAGGCTCAAGAAATAAGAATAAGTTTTACTACAAAAGAGGCTGTGATTTTAAATATTACTTCTTCGGTAGTTACTGAAAATCCTTTAAGTCAAGCTCAAAATGTTTATGACTTTTTATTGGAAAACTATGGTGAAAAGATTCTTTCAGCAACAATGGCTAATGTAAACTGGAATATCAATGAGGCTGAATGGGTAAAGTTCCATACAGGAAAATATCCTGCTATTACAACATTCGATTATGTTCATTTGCCTGCTTCTCCTGCCAACTGGATCGATTATTCGGATATTACAGTGGTTGAGGATTGGTGGAATAACAATGGTATTGCTAGTGCCGGATGGCATTGGATTGTTCCCCGTTATGAGGGAGATACTGAGGTGAATAGCTATACCTATAAACCTTCAGAAACTACATTTGATGCCTCAGATGCATTAATTGAAGGAACATGGGAAAATAGTGTGATAAAAGCAGATCTTGAGAAAATTGCAGATTATATTTTGTTGTTGCAGAATAAAAACATCCCCATAATATGGCGCCCAATACATGAGGCTGCAGGTAATATATATGAATACAATGACGGTACTGCATGGTTTTGGTGGGGAAATGATGGTGCTGAAACTTATAAGAGCCTTTGGATTTATATGTTTAATTACTTTAAAAATAAAGGGATAAATAACCTGATATGGGTATGGACAACACAAACAAAAGATAATGATTTCTATCCTGGTGATGAATATGTTGATATTGTAGGTCGTGATATTTATGGCAATGAAAGTGGAACTTCAATAGCTGAGGAATTTAATTCTATACAAGAAACTTATCCTAACAAAATGATTTCGCTAAGCGAATGTGGTACAGTGGCTGAGATTAGTGAACAATGGACCAGTGGTGCAAGATGGAGTTTTTTTATGCCCTGGTACGATTATGACAGAACACTGTATACTTCTGGTAGTGAGTTTGAAAAAACAGAACATGGACATGCTCCTGCATCATGGTGGGTTGATGCAGTTAATCAGGATTATGTAATTACTCGTGATGAAATGCCTGATTTAAAATAAATACAATACACAAACTAATTTAAACTTTTATAATAAAGAACAAAAGCAAAATGAACAAGACGTTTTTTATAATTCCCTTTATCTCAGTTTTAATGATGAGTTGTGGTTCAAATAAATCTAAAGAGCCACAACCAAAGTCATTATCTGAAACGCTGTGGGGAATTCAGAATAAAGGCATCTTATTTGGACATCAGGATGACCTTGCATACGGACAGAACTGGAAATATGTTGATGGGGAATCTGATGTTAAAAGAGTGTCTGGTGATTATCCTGCTGTTTTCGGATGGGATTTAGGAGGATTGGAAAGAGGAGATGAGCTAAATCTGGATGGAGTACCATTTGGTGTGATGAGTAAATTGGCTATTCAGGCTGATAGTATGGGTGGTGTTAATACGTTTAGTTGGCATCCTTATTCATTGGTTACTGGTCATAATGCGTGGTATACAGATACTACTGTAGTAAAACATATCTTACCGGAAGGAGATCATCATCAGGAGTTTATTCAGGAATTGGATCGAATTGCTGAATTTTTAAAGACTTTAAAGGATGCTAAAGGAAATCCAATAGAGTTTATTTTTCGACCATGGCACGAAATGAATGGTAAGTGGTTTTGGTGGGGTACGAAAACAACTACACCCGAAGAATATAAGCAGTTATTCCGGTTTACAGTTAACTACCTGAAAAATACTAAGGGAATAAAAAATATGATGGTTTGTTATTCTCCAAATGGGGGTTATAAATCCAAACAGGAATATTTAACCTGGTATCCTGGAGATGATATGGTTGATATGCTAGGTGTTGATATTTACGAATGGCCGGGTATGGAGAATTGGGTTGAAACTACTCAGAAAGACATGAGTGTTATGATTGAGATTGCTAAAGAAAAAAATATGCTTGCAGCTTTTACAGAAACAGGTTCCGAAAATATTCCTGACTCAACATGGTTTACCGAAAAGCTTTATAAAGCAATGGAGCCGGATAGTATAGCAAATAGTATTTGTTATGTGTTGCTCTGGCGTAATGATCCTACAAAACACCATTTCTTTTCTTACGATGGGCATTCATCTGAAGCTAATGCCAAAGAATTTTTATCAAAATCAAATGTTTGGTTATTAGAGGATTTTAATAGCAATAAATAATTTAAAAACAACCACCCCCAACTAATACATAAAAGAGAATTCGATGTTAGATAAATTATTTGAAGAACGAAAAATAAGGATAGAAAAAGAGCATGAGACTCTTTTGTCAAAACCTAATGAGGAGTTGTTTAGTACAAATGGCATTTTTAGTAGATATAAAAATCCGGTTTTAACACGTGATCATGTACCTTTAAAATGGCGCTTTGATTATAATTCGGAAACGAATCCATATTTTATGGAGCGTATTGGATTTAATGCGACTATGAATTCCGGAGCTATTAAATTAAATGGGAAATATTTAATGGTGGTTCGTACCGAAGGTAATGATCGTAAATCATTTTTTGCTGTTGCAGAAAGTCCTAATGGCGTAGATAACTTCAGATTTTGGAGCGTCCGCTAACAATGCCGGAAACAGATGATCCGGATATCAACGTGTATGATATGAGATTAACTCAACATGATGATGGGTATATCTATGGTATATTTTGTTCGGAACGTAAAGATCCGGATGCTCCGGCTGGGGATACAAGTAGCGCAGTGGCGGCTGCCGGAATTGCCCGAACTAAAGATATGATTACATGGGAGCGTTTGACAGATTTAATTAGCCATGCAGGTCAGCAACGTAATGCTGTGTTGTTTCCTCATTTTATTGATGGGAAATATGCATTTTATACACGACCTCAGGATGGATTTATCGACACCGGCTCTGGAGGTGGTATTGGTTTTGGTTTGTCAGAAACCATTGAAAATGCAGAAGTAAAAGATGAAATCATAGTTGATCCTAAAACTTACCATACCATTTACGAAGTAAAAAATGGTTTAGGGCCTGCTCCAATTAAAACAGAAAAAGGTTGGTTGCAGTTAGCGCATGGTGTAAGAAATACTGCAGCCGGCCTTAGGTATACGCTTTATATGTTTATGACGGATCTTGAAAAACCTTGGAAAGTGATTCATAAACCTGCCGGACATTTTATGGGACCATTAAAAGAAGAGAGGGTAGGAGATGTTTCAAATGTTCTATTTGCTAATGGATGGATTTGTGATGATGATGGAAAAGTATATATTTATTACGCTTCTTCTGATACAAGGATGCATGTAGCAACATCAACAGTTGATCAGCTGGTAGATTACTGTATCAATACTCCGGAAGATGAATTTAGATCAGCAGCTTCGGTACAAAGAATTAATGAATTAATAGATAAAAACTGATAAGAATGGACTTGGTCAGCCCTTTCATTAACATAGATCAATTAGTAAAAGAGATGGGAGAGGAATTCTCCCATCTATTACAATATTGGATAGATAATTCAATAGATGAAAAATTGGGAGGCTTTATTGGTGAACGTGATTTCTACAATAATATAGTACCTGGTGCAGAAAAAGGAGCAGTACTAAATGCTCGTATTTTGTGGACATTTTCTGCAGCTTATAATTTTTCTAAGAAAACCAAATATCTTAATGTTGCTCAACGTGCCTACCAATACTTAATTAATAATTTTTGGGATAAAGAATATGGTGGATTATATTGGTCTTTAAATTCTAAAGGAGAGGTTGTTTCTGATCGTAAGCAAATCTATACTCAGGGTTTTGGTATTTATGGTTTGTCTGAATTTTATAGGGCAACAGGAGATCATTTGGCATTGGAATATTCACAAAAGCTTTTTGAATTGATTGAAGAAAAAAGCTATGATGCAAAATATGACGGATATGTTGAGGCGTTATCTCGTGACTGGAATACGTTGGAGGATATGCGCTTGAGTGATAAAGATGCCAATGAGCCTAAATCTATGAATACACATTTGCATATTCTTGAACCCTATACAAATCTGTATCGGGTTTGGAAAAATGATCTTTTAAAAGAAAAGATGATTTCGTTGATTGATGTTTTTAATATGCATATCATCAACCAGAATACAGCGCATTTTGAATTGTTCTTTGATTACGACTGGACAGTTAAATCAGCGATTACTTCTTATGGGCATGATATTGAAGGAGCCTGGTTATTGTATGAGGCCGCTCACGAATTAGGCGAAAAAGAACTGACAGAAAAAGTTAAAGATATCTGCATAAGAATGGTTGATGCCACTATTCAGGAAGGTATGGTGAGTGATGGTTCTGTTTATAATGAAAATGAACATGATCACCTTGACGATGATAAACACTGGTGGCCTCAGGCTGAAGCTATGGTAGGCTTGACTTATGCATGGAATATAACAGGTAAAGAAGAGTATTATAATACTATGGTTAAAACCTGGAGTTTTATCAAAGAAAAGATGATTGACAAAGAAAATGGGGAATGGTACTGGCGTGTGGATGCGAAAGGAAATCCGGTTACAGAAGATGTTAAACTTGGATTTTGGAAATGCCCTTATCATAACAGTCGCGCTTTAATAGAAGTCATCACCATTTTAAATAAAAGTAAGACCTAACAGCCTTTAATACCAAGCTGTAAATCAAACCTGTCAGCGTCTTGTTGGTGTTAAAGTGTTTGTATTCAAGTTGTAAATTAAACTTGTCGGCGTCTTATGAATAGGGAATTAATTTGCATAAAGGCACTATGTTTTTTTACATAAATACTTAGTGTTCTTTGCAAAAAAAACTTTGCGTTCTTGGCGGTTAATAAACCAAGCTGCAAATCAGCCTCGTCCATTAGAGGAGATTGAGAGGGGCTTAAAAAATATGAAAATGAACTACAAAATAAATATTAAAGAAAAAGTCGGCTATGGGTTTGGAGACTTTGCATCTTCTATGTTCTGGAAGATCTTTGCAATGTACTTAACCTTTTTCTATACCGATGTTGTTGAGTTAAGTCCTGAATCGGTTGCCTTTATGTTTGTTCTCGTGCGCCTATGGGATGGACTGAATGATCCTATTATGGGTGTTATTGCTGATAGAACAAATACCGCTCAAGGAAAATTTCGTCCTTACTTACTATGGGTAGCTATTCCTTTTGGTGTTATCGGTGTATTGACCTTTACAACCTGGAATTTTGGTCCTTCAGGTAAATTGGTTTATGCATATATCACATACACATTAATGATGATGGTGTATACCGCAATCAATGTTCCTTATGGTTCATTAATGGCTGTCATGACCGATGATATGAAGGAGCGCACTACACTTGCTTCTTTTAGGTTTATAGGTGCTTATTCAGGAGGTATATTCATGACCGCTTCTGCTCCGTATATATTAGACTTCTTTAAAAATGCCGGAGCTAATTTAGCAAGTAGTTATCAATATATGGTAACCATTTATGCAATAGTTGCAGCCTTCTTTTTTGTAATGACTTATTTATGGACAAAAGAGAGAGTAAAGCCTATTGCAGAGAGGAATTCTGTATGGAATGATTTAAAAGATTTGCTTAAAAACCGCCAATGGTTTATCATGCTTGGAGTCGGAATCTTGATGCTTATTTTTAATACCTTCCGTGACTCAAGCATTATGTATTATTTTAAATACTTTATTCAGGATCAATGTGTTCCTTTGTTTGGTGATGTAAAGTGGGATAAATTGGCTGGGGCTTATATGACAGTGTGGTTGGCAACAAATATGGTAGGTGTTGTGTTAGCCAAACCAATATCAAATAAATTTGGAAAAAAGGCGACTTATTTGGTTTCTATGTTTTGTGCAGCAGCTTTTAGCGTTGTTCTATACATATTACAACCTCAACAAATTAGCCTAATATTTTTATTAAATGTATTTATAGGTATAACTGCAGGTATTGTATTGCCTTTAAATTGGTCAATGTATGCAGATATTGCTGATTACTCCGAATTAAAAACAGGTAGAAGAGCCACTGGACTTATTTTTTCTTCTTCTTCCATGTCTCAAAAATTAGGATTAACCATAGGTGGTGCAATTCCACTGTATATTTTAGCAACCTATGGATTTCAGGCTAATGCAGAACAAAGTGTAGAATCTCTAAAAGGAATCAGATTAATGATTAGTATATATCCTGGTATTGCAGCTTTCTTATCAGGAGCCTTATTGTTGCTCTATAAACTAAGTGACTCATACATGGCAAAGATCAATGCCGAATTAAACGAAAAACGAAAATCATAAGACCTGATAGCGTTTATAACCAAGCTGTAAATTTAACCTGTCAGCGTCTGATAATAACCGAGCTGTAAATCAACTTCTCCCCATTAGATAGAGAGGTGTTAATAAGAAAACTAAAAACTAAGTATTAGGAACTAAGAACTAATAATGATGAAAAACATAATCTACATATCAGTTTTAATATTGCTCGTCATTACAGGATGTAATCCAAAGCAATCAGAACAAAATAGTTTTGTTACTCGAATGGGGCATCAGTTTATCTGGAATAATAAACCTTATTATTTTGTAGGAACCAACTATTGGTATGGTGGAATTTTAGCATCAACTGGTCAAGGTGGTGATCGGGATAGGTTAATAAAAGAGCTGGATTTGATGCAAAGTGTAGGCATTAATAATCTGCGCATTTTAGCAGGTGCAGAAGGTCCCAATAATGAACCTTATAGAGTTACACCGGCGTTGCAGTTAGAGCCGGGCGTGTATAATGATACTTTATTGGATGGGTTGGACTTTTTATTGAATGAGATGAGCAAAAGAAAGATGCATGCTATTTTGTATTTAAATAATACCTGGGAATGGTCGGGTGGATATGGTCAGTACCTGAATTGGAGTGGATACGGAGATATTCCTTATCCTAATATTGAGCCTCACAGCTGGCCTGAGTTTATGGCTTATTGTTCTCAATTTCATGCCAGTGATTCATGTCAGAAATTATATCAGGATCACATTAAGTTCATGCTTTCCAGAACTAATAAATATAGCGGTGTAAAGTATACCGAGGATCCTACGATAATGACATGGGAACTGGCAAACGAACCTCGGGCATTATCAGAAGAAAATAAAGAGAATTTCTCAAAGTGGGTAAAAATTACGGCAGATTATATAAAATCTTTAGATTCTAATCATTTGGTTACTACAGGAACCGAAGGCAAGCATGGGTGTGAGCAGGATCTCGAGCTTTTTAAAACAATACATAGTTATAGTAGTGTGGATTATTTAACGATGCATATATGGCCAAAAAACTGGCAATGGATCGATAGTGAAAGAATTTCTGAAACTTTAGATTCTGCAATAGTGCTTACAGATAATTATATGAAACTGCATATGGAGGTGGCAAAAGAGCTAGATAAACCAATAGTTTTTGAAGAATTTGGTTTACCTCGTGATCATCATCAGTTTAATACAGAAGATGGAACTACAGCACGTGATAAATATTATAGTCATGCATTTACTAAAGTAGAACAAAGTGCTAAAGATGGAGGAGTATTGGCTGGTAGTAATTTCTGGGCTTTTGGAGGAATGGGGCGTCATTTAAAAGAAGATCCAATGTGGAGCAATGGTGATGATTTGATGGGAGATCCTCCGCAAGAAGAACAAGGTTTAAATTCGGTGTTTGATACAGATAGTACTATGATTGTAATTAAAACGCATTATCAACGTTTATCCAAAATTTTAGAAAAGTAATATTGGGGTTTTAAGCATATAAATAAAAAGCCACAATGAATTATTTCAATGTGGCTTTTTATTTTATTAACGAGCATTTGCACAACAAACTACCTTTCTGTTATTTAGAGGTAAAGTAGGTCGATAATTGTTATGTAAAATTTTTGAAAATTGTTGAATTTGTTCTTTTGAGGCAACTAATGGAGTCTGAAGTACATACCATGTTACAACTTCTGAACATGGAGGTGTTGTTAAAGATCCATCATAGTGGTAGTAACTTAAATCTCCAGGGATTGTTTCCATAAGTTCAATCTGTTCTACTGCAGTAAATTCGCCTTTTTCTTCCGGGAAATTTTCTAAGTACCTTGCAAATAAATCATTAGATTCACCTTCTTTAAAAAATATTCCCATTACTAACAAGTCACTATCCGAATGCTTATGCACAAAATGCACTTCTAACGGATAATGATCTCCATTAACAGTATGTTCACTTAATGCATGAAAATGGAATTGTAATAAATGGTAGTCTTTTCCTTCAATAGATAGGGTATTATTACCATTAACATTGAATTGTACTGTATGTCCATTATTGATAATATCTACATCGGTTGTTCCATAATTTACCGTTAAAGGTAGTAAGCTATCAACTTTTGATACATCTTTAGTTACAATGTTAATTGGAGACTGAGAATGTCCTCCGCAAGGTAAAAAGTCCTCGCTTAGGTTTTTCCAGTTCTCTGGACCTTCTTCACCTGTAGCATGAACCCAGTGTACATGTTTTTTTTCACCCGAGTGTTCATGTTCTGTTTTTTCTCCCCTTTTGTTTTGGGTACTAGTGTTGCATGCAAACAATGCAAATGCAACAATCAGGGATAAAACCCATCTGTTAAAATTGCTCATCTTATTGTTTATAATTTAAATGTCTATTGTAGTTTATTTACTAAATAATAACCCCACTTTTTTGGGGGGAGAGAGAATTGTAAGGTTATACTTAGATGTTGCAAAAGTATATTAAAAAAATAAACATTTAAATAAAAAAGACGAATTGATGTTAATTATAATTAAATGAATATTGCAACAGTTGCTAAAGTCAACTAATAGATATTTCTTTGCTATCTAAATTATTTTCAGAGCTTTTTGATTGAAGTCTTAGATGTCTGATATAATAATATTTACGATTAAAAAATAATAAAACACAAATAAAATGAAGTTTGAAGTCAAGCCATTGGGAATGACAATTGGGTCTATCAAGGGGATTTTTCCAAAGTTAATGGCGGATTTATTAAAGCAAAAAGGAATCGATTATAGTTTTGACCAGATGGTGGTGTTGTTGGTTGTTAGGTTTTGTCAAAAATCGGCTCCTGTACAACAGGATATTGCTGAAATAATGAAAAAAGATAAATCGGTAGTGCTTAGAATGATTGATGTACTTGAAAAGGATGGTTTATTAATGCGTAGTACAGATCCTAATGACAGAAGAAGAAATATAATTACGCTCACTCAAAAGGGATTTGAATATACTGAGTTAACCATTGCTTGTGATCATGAAATAACAGTTAACCTGATGGAGGGATTAAATGAAGAAGATGTTGCTGCTTTTTATAAAGTGTTTGATCATATTCAAAATAAAATGGGAGTAAAATAAAAAATTTTGAGTCAATAGTTGCAAATATTAACTATTGCTAAAAACAACGACAATAATATATAATAATTATACTATGAATTTACAGAAGATTACGACAGGAGCATTAGGGCTCCTATTATTAGTTTCTTGTGGTAAAAAGACACAAACTACAAGTGCTACGCAATCCGCTAAAAAATATCCTGTTACAGAGTTGGTCGCTAAAGATGTAGAGTTACACTCTGTATACCCAACTGTTTTAAAAGGACAGATTGATATTGAAATAAAACCAAGGGTTGACGGTTTTATTGAAGCAGTTTATGTTGATGAAGGATCAGAGGTAAAAAAAGGAACTCCTTTATTTAAAATTAACTCACCGTCATCAGTACAGGCATTACAAACGGCTCAGGCCAGTTATAATACTGCTCAGCTTGATGTGGAGCGTATGCGTCCATTGGCTGAAAAAGGAATTATTAGTGATGTATTATTAAAGTCTTACGAGAATGCATTCAATTCAGCTAAAGCTAATTTACAAAAAGCGAAAGCGTCTTTGAGCTGGACTACAGTTACCAGCCCAATTAATGGTACAGTAGGAACATTACCATACCGTATAGGAACCCTGGTAAACAGTTCAAGTGTTTTAACAAATATTGCTAATACAGAAAAAGTGGTAGCATATTTTTCAATGAATGAAAAAGAGTTGTTGAAGTATATGCGTAAATGGGAAGGCGATACTCAGGCTGAGAAGATAGATAAAATGCCTTCGGTAAAGTTAATATTAGCAGACGGAAGTGAGTATGAAGAAGAAGGAAGAATTGAAACTATATCAGGTGTTGTTGATGCAAGTACTGGAGCTGTTAACTTTAGAGCTGTATTTAGTAATCCTCATGGCTTATTACGAAGTGGAACAAGTGGAAAAGTGATTATTCCTACACTACTTAAAAATGTATTTGAAATACCTCAGAAAGCAACATTTGCTCAACAAAATAAAGTTTTGGTTTATACCTTGGAGGGAAATAAAACTGCACAAAAAGTAATTACTGTTGAATCTACTCCAGATGGTAAGAATTTCGCAGTGTTAGATGGTGTTAATGCCGGTGATAAAATTGTTACCGATGGTATTTCAACACTTAAGAATGGTATGGAAATTCAGATTCAATAATTAAAAGAAAAAGCTAATGTTAAAAACATTCATAGAACGTCCCGTATTATCTACAGTAATATCTATATTATTTGTAGTGTTGGGTGTTATTGGTATTGCAACCTTACCGGTAGAGCAATACCCCAATATCGCACCTCCAACAGTTAGGGTACAAACAACATATAGTGGTGCTAATGCCGATGCGGTATTAAAAAGTGTAATTGTTCCACTTGAAGAGTCTATTAATGGTGTTGAAGGAATGACTTACATGACTTCAACAGCTTCTAATGGTGGTTCAGCGCAAATAGAGGTTTATTTTAAGCAGGGAGTAGATCCTGATATTGCAACAGTAAATGTTCAAAACAGGGTTTCTCAGGCTACTTCGTTATTACCTTCTGAGGTTACTCAGGTAGGTGTAACTGTACAAAAGCAGCAGAGTAGTAATGTGCTTTTTATTGCGGTATCGTCTACAAATCCGGATTACGATGGTGAGTTTATTCAAAACTATGCCAACATTAACATTATACCTCAAATTAAAAGGGTAACTGGTGTTGGTAGTGCAGAAGTATATGGAGCAAGAAACTATTCAATGCGTATCTGGCTTAGACCTGATGCATTGGCTGCATATAAAATGAATCCAACAGAGGTTATTGCTGCCTTACAGGATCAAAATATTGAAGCCGCTCCTGGTGAACTAGGTGCTAACAGTAATCAAACATTTCAATATTCTTTAAAATATACAGGTCGTTTAACTACAGAGGCACAGTTCGAGGATATTATCATTCGTTCAGAAGATTCTCAGGTATTAAGATTAAAAGATGTTGCTGATGTTGAGTTAGGTTCTTTATCGTATGCGGTAAATACATTAAATGAAGGTAACCCTGCCATCATTATGGGTATTTCGCAAACTGCAGGTTCTAATGCTCAGGATGTAATTAGTGATGTAAAAGAAGTATTGGCAAAGTCCGCTGAAACATTTCCTGATGGTATGAAGTACAGTTTCGAAATGGATGCCAGTAGTTTCTTAAATGCATCTATCGAAAAAGTATTACATACCTTATTTGAGGCATTTATCCTTGTATTTATTGTAGTTTTCTTATTCCTGCAAAACTTTAGGGCTACCTTGATTCCGGCTATTGCAGTACCTGTAGCTATTATTGGTACTTTCTTTTTCTTATTGGTTTTTGGTTTTTCAATAAACCTGTTGACTTTATTTGCTTTGGTATTGGCCATTGGTATTGTAGTGGATGATGCTATTGTGGTTGTTGAGGCGGTTCACTCGCATATGGATGCCGGTGAAAAAGATCCGCGTAAAGCAACATTAAGTGCATTGAGCGAAATTGCTCCGGCTATTGTATCTATTACACTGGTAATGTCTGCCGTGTTTATTCCGGTAAGTTTTATTGGTGGAACCAGTGGTGTTTTCTTTAAGCAATTTGGTTTAACACTGGCAATCTCTATTGTTATTTCTGCAGTAAATGCATTAACCTTAAGTCCTGCTTTATGTGCTATATTCCTAAAGTCGCATCATATTCCTGAGGCTAAGGATCGCAATTTTATGCAACGTTTTTACTATGTGTTTAATGTAGGTTTCGATGCTGTTACCAAAAAGTATGGTAAAACATTGAATTTCATGGGTAAAAAGAGTCATCGTTGGATTACAGTTGCAATTATTGGTGTATTTAGTTATATCTTTTATTTCCTTATCAATATGATACCTGCTGGTTTCGTTCCTCAGGAGGATAGTGGTGGTGTAATGGGGATGATTACTCTTGCTCCGGGATCATCTTTGGAAAGAACTGACAGTATTGTTGAAAAAGTAGTTGAAATAGCAAGTGAAATTCCTCACGTACGAACAGTAACTAACCTTACTGGTGTTAGCTTTTTAAGTGGTATGGGTAGCTCCTACGGATCAGTGATCATTAAAATGGATGACTGGACAGAAAGAGATATTACAACATCGGATGTAGCTGCAATATTAAAACAAAGAACAGATAGCATAACTAATGCATCGTTTATGTTCTTTGGTATGCCAACCTTACAAGGTTTTGGTATGAGTAGTGGTGTTGAGTTAAAGATGCAGGATAAAACGGGTGGTGATATCAATAAGTTTTATGAGGTTACCAATGATTTCCTTGATAAGATTAGAGCGAGTGGTACTTCAATGATGATTATGAACACTTTTGACCCTCGTTTCCCTCAAAAAGAAATTCATGTAGATATCGCTAAAATTAAGGATGCAGGTATGACATTAAGTACAGTAATGACCACATTACAGGCTTATATTGGTAGTATGTATGTATCTAACTTTAACTTGTACGGAAAACAGTTCCGTGTTATGGTTCAGGCAGCTCCTGAGTATCGCTCAAAATTAGATGATTTGAGTTATCTGCAGGTGAAAACAGGTAGCGGATCAATGGCTCCTATTTCGGAATTTATTACAGTAGAAGATGTTACAGGACCTCAGGCCTTAACTCGTTTTAACTTATATTCTTCAATGTCAGTAACAATCATCCCGAATTATTATGAAGGAAAAAGTTCCGGAGATGTATTGAAGTTTATCGAATCTATTGATTTGCCTGACGGATATGGTTATGACTTTTCGGGTATGACTCGCGAGGAAGTAAATAGTAGTAGTACTACAGCTATCATATTTGTGCTTTGTTTGGTATTCGTGTATTTATTATTAGCTGCTCTATACGAAAGTTATATTCTACCTCTAGCAGTAATTTTATCATTACCTGTAGGTTTAGCTGGTGTATTTGTATTCATTTTTGTAGCAATGGTTAGTGGTACAGGTATTATGAATAATATTTATGTACAGATTTCACTGATCATGCTTATTGGTCTGTTAGCTAAGAATGCTATTCTTATTGTGGAATATGCGGTGCAACGACGAAAGCAGGGTATGAGTATTGTTAAAGCTGCTGTTACAGGAGCTGTTGCTCGTTTACGTCCTATTTTAATGACCTCGTTTGCATTTATATTCGGATTATTGCCATTGGCTTTAGCTAAAGGAGCTGGTGCTATCGGTAACAAATCAATTGGTATCAGTGCTATTGGGGGTATGTTAGTAGGTACGTTAATTGGTATTATTATTATTCCTACACTGTTTATCATGTTCCAGAGTTTACAGGAAAGAGTAAGCAAAAAGAAGATTGTTACTATTGATGACGAGAATATTAAAGAAATTCAATAATACGATGCATAAAAAAATAAAATATACAGGCAAAAGTGCCATTCTGATAGCTTTGTTTATAGCTATCGGAATGAGTTCATGCCGAACAAGTAAAAATGTATCCGACTTAAATGTTGATACTAAGGATTTAATCAGAGATGAGAATTTAAATCTCTCAGATTCGACTACTATAGCTGATATTCCATGGCAGGAATATTTTAGCGATGATATACTAAAGCAATTGATTCAGGAGGCCCTGGATAATAACCTGGATATGAAAGTTGCTTTTGAACGTATAAAGCAAGCTGAGGCTAATTTTGCAATGGCTAAAGCTGCTAAACTACCTACGTTAAGTGTTGCTGCTCAAGATGAATATACGTTGTACAGTATTAAAGATGGAGCAACGAAAGTGCTTGGTTACAATGCAAATACATTAAATGTGGGGTTAACTACATCATGGGAAATTGATGCATGGGGAAAATTAAATAGTGCCAAAAAAGCTCAATATGCCAATCTGTTGAATTCTACAGAATATAAAAATCTGGTTCAAACAAATATTATTGCAGGTGTAGCTCAATTATACTATGCTTTAATGTCGTTGGATGAGCAGTTAAAGGTTACTAAAGAAACCATTGAACTACTTTCGCAAAGTGCTGAAACTATGCAGGCATTAAAAGATGCAGGACAAACAACAGGTGCAGCAGTAGAGCAAAGTAATGCATTATTGTATAATACACAGTTGTCAGTATATACTATTGAAAATCAAATTCATCAGCAGGAAAATGCTTTGAGTATTTTATTGGGAAAAACACCAGGTGCAATTTCTCGTAATGCTATCAGTCAGCAATCTGTTCCAACAGAGTTGAAATATGGTGTTCCAGCTCAGTTGTTATCTAAACGTCCTGATGTGTTAAGTGCTGAGTTATCATTCAGAGCAGCGTTTGAAGCAACTAATGCAGCACAAGCAAGTTTATATCCAAGTATTACATTAAGTAGTGGATTTCTAGGTTATAGTGGAACAGAATTATCAGATTTCTTTAAACCTGAAAATATTGCAGCTAATTTTGTAGCTGGAATTGCTCAGCCAATTTTTTATAAAAAGCAGTTGCGAGGTAATTTAGCTATTGCAAAGTCACAACAGGAAGAGGCTCTGTTAACTTTTAAAAATACTGTGTTAGCAGCAGGACAAGAAGTATCAGATATTTTATTCAGTTTTAAATCGTCGGTAAATAAAAATACCTTACGTATCAAACAAATTGAGGCTTTAACCAAAGCTGTTGATTTTACACAAGAATTATTAAAAGCCGGTGAAGCCAATTACGTTGAAGTATTAAGTGCACAGCAAAGTTTGTTATCAGCTCAGTTAAGTCAGGTTTCTGATAAATTAGAGCAGTTAAACTATTCAGTTGACCTATATAAAGCACTAGGTGGAGGGAAAAATTAATTATAAACCAGTCAGGATTAATAAGCATCATGCAAATTATCCTGAATGGTTTTTAAAAAAGTACATACAGTTAAAATGCAGAGGGTTCTTACATTATTTGTGAGAACCCTTTTTTATAACCTGTCAGGATTATTTACGTAGTGAAAATAATCCTGACAGGTTTTTTAAAGTTATCGCGAATCTGTGATCCGTGTTATATAAGCATTCTGTACATTAAAGAATACTTTAAACTATAAAGCAATTCCCTCTTTTGATTATAAGGAAGGATTTATTTTATGATTATTGCTCAATTTGGCATAGTTCAAGTGAACTTAACTCTGCTCTCATTTATCGCAATAATTGTAATCCGGTAGAATAAAATCATAAACATTTCCTCCTTAAATAAGTAACACCTGCTTCGCACCTGCTCCGTACCTTAGTCGATACTGCTGCGGGTATTCATCACTTCTCCTTCACTATTCCTTCACTATTGGTTCACTATACCTTCACTTATTAGTGAACCAGATGTGTATTATATGTGTGGCATTTATAAATAATATCTGTTGAATACCCGCAGATGTTACGACGCAATCACGACGCAATCACGACGCAATCACGACGCAGTTACGATGCGGATATAAGCTAGACCTGTTGTAATTATTAAATATCACATAATAAATGAGTTGCCCTTCTACAAGTTAACGCGGATCTGTGATCCGTGTTTTATAAAACATTCTATACATTTAAGAATACTTTCAACTAATAAGCAATTCCCTCTTTTAATTACAAGGTAGGATTTGCAATCCGGTAAATTAAAAACAAACCTGTCAGGATTATTTGCATCATGTAAATAATCCTGACAGGTTTTGTTTCGTTGGTTTTAAAAAAACACCTCCGAATTAACAACAAATACATTTAAAAATTCTATTTTTAGAAAACTAAACTTATAGTTGTTTGTTGGGTGATAGTAATTAATTGAATAAATCTAATGGTTTTATGATCTAGCAACCTAATAATCTATTGAAATACACATTTAATATATGGACGAAAACAACGTAATTATTGAACTCAAAGCCGTTAAAAAAGGCGACGAAATTGTGCTTCATTTAAAAGACAATGAAGGTCATGAGCACGATAAAACAATTACTTCTGAGGTATCAGCCGGAGGTACAATAACCTGGAAACTTATGAAAAATAGTGATATCCAGGAAATTGTTAATATATATAAAAAATCTGATAGCCAGGATATTTTTTCAACAGATCCTCATAGCGAAAATGAATCAACTGATTGGACTGGTATTATTTCTAAAACTGCTTCAGGAATAGAATCTTATAATATTGATTATATTTATAAGGATGGTAGTAAGATTACTGATGATCCAGTATTAAAAGTGGATCCTCCAGCATAATTATTTTTGGGAATTAGTGCAGTATTTAAATGCACTAATTTTTTTTCTTATTAATTTGTACTATGTGTTATATAAAGTATTAATAGTATATTGTATACTACTTAAAGTATTTCAAACTTCAATAAAGGCAGATAATATACAAATCGATAGTCTAAAATCCTTACTTTATATAGATTCTATAAAAGGAAATATGACCGAGTCTTTTTTTATCTATAAAAGGCTTGCCTATGAATCCGATAATCCATATGAAAGAATAAAATATTCAGATATGGGTTATGAAATTGCGAAAAGAGCAAAACAAAATTCTTGGATGGCAGCTATTTTAGCAGCTAAAGCACAAGCCTTTTCTAAAATAGGAGAATTAGATAAAGCTATTACTTTATTGTTAAATAGTAGGGATTTATATCTTCTGGAAAATAGACAAGATGGAGTTTTAACATCATTCCTTTTATTAGCCGACATTTATCAGAATAACAATGAGATTAATAAGGCTATTCAATGTTATGAATATGCTGTTGAAGGTTTCAGAATGGCTAATGACTCTGTTCGATACTTAACTACGCTATTAAATAAGGGTGAATTATATAGAAAGGATGGTTTACTTCAAGAAGCTTTAAATTGTTTTTATATAACAGACTTGTTGTTTAATAAGTTTAAACATATTTATGGTATAGCCTATTCCAAAGGCAATATCGGCCTTGTCTACACAGCACAAAATAAACTCGATAGTGCAGAAATCTATTTAAACAAATCCATTGAAATACTAGAGCCACTTGGCGATAACTATGCAGTGTCGTCCTATTTAGATGGTTTAGCAGAGGTATACTTTAAACGCAAACAATATAGCAAAGCCAAAAAAACTGCACATAAGAGCTTACTGTTAGCGCAGGAGCATGGTTTAAAAGAACAAATACGCGATGCCAGTCTGCGCTTATCAACCATATACAATCAGTCAAAAGACTTTGAAAAGGCATTTTTTCATCACAAACAATATGTGGCTTACCGTGATAGTATCAATAACGAAGAAACCATACGTAAAATAGCCAATCTGCATACCAAATACGAGGTAGCCCAAAAGCAAAAAGAAGTAGATGAGGAAAAGGCCTATAAAAACCGCTATTTAATTATTGCCATATGTGCCATATCGGTATTAATTCTTTTAACGGTATTGGTTTTTATTATTTTAAAAATCAGTCGAGAGCGCCGTAAAACCAATTTAATATTAGAGCAGCAACGCAAAGAACTTGAAAATGCCAACGCCACAAAAAATAAGTTTTTCTCCATATTATCGCACGATTTACGCAGTCCGTTGGCAACCTTTCACAGTTATGCAGAGGTAATAGAAATATGTTCAGAGCATAATGATGTAGATAAACTCTTAATACTTGGCAAAGAACTTAAGTCATCATCGGCGAGTATGTTAGATTTACTCGATAACCTGTTGCAATGGGGTGTTAATCAAATGGGCGATCAACAATCTGTACCTACTACAGTAAACCTAAAAGATGTGGCAACACTAGAGGTAGACCACCTAAAGCATGTATCCAATAAAAAGAATATTAATGTTAGTATCAACATTCAGCCTTCCGTTACCTTATTTGTCGATAGGGTAAACTTATCTATCGCTCTGCGTAACCTGATTAATAATGCCATTAAGTTTACTCCGGCAGGAGGAAGCGTTGCGGTATCAGCAGAATATACAACACTCCATACCATACTTAAAATTTCCGATACAGGAGTTGGTATGACTCAGGAGCAAAAAGATAAACTATTCGACTTTAATAAAATTAACAGCACCTACGGTACCCAAAATGAAAAAGGAGTAGGCTTAGGTATGCAGTTAGTCTGTGGCTTTGTTAAAGAAAACAATGCAAAACTCCATGTAGAAACCGAATTAGGCAAAGGAACTACGTTTGCAATAGTTTTTGAGAAGAAGGAAAAAAGTCTTTAAACTTGTCAGGTTTTAATACGGGTTGTAAATAAACCTGACTGGTTTATAATATTTCCGCAATAAACTACCATTTAGCATAATTTAACATTAAATGATCATTAATTATTTGTAAAAAGTACAATATTATTTATCTTTGTTGTACTCATAGTTTAGGGTTAGGTTTGGTTAAAGATTGACGTCCCGCAGGAATCTCCGCGGGGCGTTTTTTTATGCCCTTATACAAAGGAATCAGAATAATTATTATATTGTTATACCGTTTTAGTTGTGTATTGAAAATTGGAAAAGTCAAGTTTCACTTGGTATACATGTGAAAAGAAGATTAGGCTCATTTCATTTTTCAATCGGTACTACTATAATTATCAGGAACCGGATATAAATTACAAAAAAACTAATGAACCAGATAGTCAAAACCTATGGCTTAAATAATCAATCAGGAGATAAAGTAGAATTTATTCTTAAAGATATTGGTGAAGTATTTGATCATTTAAATGGTATTGACGATGATCCTCACAGGCATAATTATTATACAATGGTTTTGGTTAAACATGGTAATGGAACGCATTATATTGATTTTAATGAGTTTGAAATTAATGATTATTCATTGCATCTGGTTTATCCCGGTCAGGTTCATCAAATAAGTACACCTGAAAAACCAGAAGGTTGGGTGATGAACTTTAGTTCTGAGTTTTTACTTCAAAATAATATACACCAAAAAATAATAGATCGGGTATATTTATATAATACCTATGGTTATTCACCACCACTCCATCTACCTCAAAAAGATTTTGAAGATCTTGAAAATATTGTCGATCAGGTTAAATATTATTCAAATATAGGCCTGACTTTTCAATACGATGCACTTGGGGCACTGTTAAAATTATTTTTCATTCGAATTACTTCTTTATGTAGTCTTCAAAAATCAGTTGAACTAGAGCAGGCAACGGGCTCAAATAATCTTTTTATCAGTTTTAAGCGTTTGATAGAAGAAAAGTATACTACGTTACATAAAGTATCTGAATATGCCGATATTTTAGCTGTAAGTAGTGATTATTTAAATAAATATGTCAAAACTCAATCAGGTAAATCTGCAAAAGAGTTTATTCAGGATAAAATTTTAGTTGAAGCAAAACGCTTATTATTGTTTACAGATAATAGTAATAAGGAACTTGCTTTTGAGCTTGGATTTGAAGAACCATCACACTTTAGTAATTTCTTTAAAAAGAATGTTGGCGTAACTCCTGGCCAATTTCGTACTGAAAATCGCAATAAAACACCTTAATATCTGATTTTTGCAATACCTCAACTGATTTTCGTAATCACATACCTAAATTCTCGTCGTATGTTTGTATCGTACAAAAAACGAAAGAGATGCAAACAATATTATATACATCAGAATCAAGAGGAGCTGCAAATTATGGATGGTTAAATACAAAGTATTCATTCAGCTTTGCAAATTACTATCATCCTGAGCGAATTCACTTTGGAGTGTTGCGTGTTTTAAATGATGATATGATTGCTCCTGGTGGTGGATTTCCTGAACACCCTCACGATAATATGGAAATTATTACCATCCCGTTATCGGGAGCATTGGAGCATAAAGATTCCATGGGAAATAGTTCTGTTATCAATGCCGGGGAAGTGCAGGTGATGAGTGCTGGTAGTGGTATTTTTCATAGTGAGTTTAATCATAGTAACGAAGAGTCGCTTAGTCTGTTTCAGATTTGGTTATTCCCTAATAAAAAAAATGTAGAACCACGTTACGATCAGATTTCTATAAAGGATGTGGAAAAGGAAAATGAATTCTATCAGATCCTAAGTCCTAATGAAGATGATCAGGGAGTATGGATTCACCAGGATGCATGGTTTAATTTGGGGAATTTTACACAACCGGGAACTCAACAATATAATGTAAAGACAAAAGAAAATGGTGTTTACATTATGCTTATTGATGGTGAAATTAAAATCAACAATCAAGTATTAAAAACCAGGGATGCCATAGGAATTTGGGAAACTGAATCATTTGACATAGAAATTGTATCTCCATCAAAACTATTAGTAATGGATATACCAATGAGATAAAAGGAGATTTTGGATTTATGAAAGACAAAAAAGGATTTATGTAATATAATTTGCCTTATAAGTTCAATGATTGATCCTTAATCAATAATCATTTATAGAATTAAAGTAATAGAAACCAATAAAAAAAAGAATCATGAAGACGATGAAAAGTTTAGTATTAGCAGTTTTAGTATTAGTATCAGCAGGTGTATATGCGCAGGATTTCACAGTAGACGCATCAAAATCAACCGTTAAATGGGAAGGTAAAAAAATTGGTGGAGCGCACAATGGTCATATTGCAATTAAAGAAGGAACGTTTTCTGTAAAAGGAGATAAATTAGCTTCAGGTACCTTTGTAATTGATATGCAAAGTATGACAAACGATGATCTTGAAGACGCTGATTATAACGCAAAATTAATTGGTCACTTAAAGTCAGATGACTTCTTTAGTGTAGAAAAATTTCCAACTGCAACTTTAAAAGTTACAAGCAGTTCAAAATTTGTAGCCGGAAAAGCTACTGTAAAAGGTGACTTAACAATTAAAGGAAAAACAAATCCAATTGAATTTGTTGTTACACGTAATGGAAAAGAATTTTCAGGAGTTTTAGTTGTTGACAGATCTAAGTATGACGTAAGATATGGTTCAAAAAGCTTCTTTGATGATTTAGGAGATAAAGTAATCTACGATGATTTTACTCTTGATGTAAAATTAATTACAGAATAAATAAAAATAATTACCCCAATCAACATGTAAAGGTCATTCAAACGAATGACCTTTTGTTTTTATAAAAAATTAATAAAATATTATGATACATCTATTTATGTAGATTAATAGACCTTATTTTTTTAATTGTTTAATAAATTATTTCAATAAACATTTTGTGTACTTGTAACGTTTTAAAGTATAGAAAAGGGTTAAATAATAAATAGGGTTGTTATAAGTAATTTTTTAATCATTAATATAGTATTGTTTTAATATAAATATTTAACTTTGTGTAATTAGCGTTTTTAATTCGATCCCTACCCCATTTATTTTTACCTAGCCCTTAAATCATTATCAATATATTAAATCGCATCAAAAATGGAATTTAAAAACATTAGGTATCCGGGAGTTAAAGATGAAATTAAAGTGAGTGAGGATGGTAGTCTTATTGAATACAATGGTGTTCCCCTGCATCAATCGTTAATTAAATCGCCCAAAAGCCGACATGGATATTATCAAGTATCTATTAAAGGAGTTGTAATGTACGTACACCGTTTGGTAGCGTTAGCTTTTGTTCCAAATCCAAAGCCAGTATCTTTTAAAATGGTTTTACACAAAAACTGTGTTAGTACGGATAATAGCTATCAAAACCTTGAGTGGGGAAATCAGAAGTCATTAACAAAAAATCGTATCGAAAATGGTTTGGCCGGAGCTAAATCACTTGAGGTAAGAGGAAGCTCAACAATTTCATATGATGACGCTGTTAAAATTGCAGAACGTTTGGATAATGGAGAGTTGGCAAAAAGTATAGCAAAAGAATTTAATGTTTCTGAAATGAGTATTGTTCGGATCAGAAAACGTTATTGTAAAAATAAAACAAAGGCAATAAGATATCCGAAAGAAATAAAAATGAATATCTTAAAACTTTGTCAACATCATGATCCTGTTCAGGTGGCTAAAATTACCAATATTCCGTATCATACAGTTTGGCGTTGGTATACTCAAAATAAGAATTCAAAATAATTTAAATATAGAGTATATAAACTACGTATTTTTATAAAATTTGCTCGAATAGTAAGTTAATAATAACTTAATAGATGGTGTTTTAACAAAGGCTTAAGTGGATAAATATATGTTGATTTTTATTTGATTGATACGTAATATGGAGTATATAAAATAGAGTGTTATAGATATAATTTTCAATGACTAAATTAAAAGATGGCTGATGCCATCTTTTTTTGTTTAACAAAAATTAATCTACTATTAGATAGTGAAACTTCTCTATTAAATTTAACTACGCTGAAAAATACATCAGGAAGTGAATAAAAGGTTGGAAATACATAGGGATAGGGTTTGCAATCAGTTCAGGTAAAAGCTTTAACAGGTTATTTAATGTTGATGAGAATGAAATTTTATAAGGAATAAAACTCGCATGAATAGTATTAAAGGTGTCATTCATTCTAAAGGGCAATCTTTGTCAAATAACAAAAATGACTCCGATATGATGATGGATATAGCAGATATAGAAAGTTTTGAATCGTTTTAATGAAATAAAGTCATCCCACTTACTATGAAAGCCTCTTTGTCGAGAATTATAAGTCAGCCGTCTAGGAAAGATAGAGAACTGTATATTTTAATTGAGTATTGATATAATAATTTCAAGTTTTGTATCATTATTAATCATTAAGCGGTAACGATGAAAAGGATGTTGAGAATGAGGAGTTATTCTATTACAGTACGACTGTTAGTCGGATTTTCTATAATATTATTGGGAGTAATAATTACAGGAATTATAGGTAAGATAGGACACGCTCAGATGAATGAGATTGTTAATGATTCTAACATTCTGGGAAAAGCTGAAGTAGAATTACTTAATGCTCGTTTAAATGTTACATATTTTATGGATTATGGTGATGAAAAGGCCATTGATTCTGTTCGTAATCATATAGAGAATGCACTTACTTATATTGATTCAGCTCAGGTTAATGATAATATTGGAAATAAAGTGCTTATTGGTAGGCTAAAAACAGAGGTGGAAAATTATAATGAAAATTTTAAAGAGTTTATTGAAATCGAAAAATTGAAACAAATAAACCTTAAAAAGTGGGTTGAAGTAGGGGCAAGGATAGAAGAGGCGTTAAATAATGAGAAAAAAAATGGATTGATTAATAATCAAATAGAGGACTTAATTAATGCAAATAATATATTACATATTTCAGCATTGGAATTTATTTTACAACTTAAAAATGACGATATAGTTGTTAGCAGAGATGTAGGAGAAAATGTAAAAAATAATTTAAAAGGATGTAATGATATTTTAGCAAAACTAGATCTTAGATATGGTGCAAATAAGGATTCTGTTTTTGTTAAATTGGTGTCTTCAGAATATAAGGAGTATGAAAAATTGTTTTATTCTTATTTGGATAAGCATAAGTTTTTGTATTCCCATGTTTTACAAATGAAAGAATCTGGAGATATGGTTGAGCAGATTACAAGTAATTTAGTAGATATTGCAACAAATAAAGAAGCAGAAGTAATTACAAAAGCAAGAAATTATAGTTTAATAGTTTTATTAATTGTAGTACTTAGTGCAGTGGGAATTAGCAGGTTGATAATTCGGAGTATTTCAGTTCCTTTAAACTGTTGCGTTAAGGTAATTAATGCTTTGGCAAAGGGTGAATTAATGCATGACATTGAGATAATAGGAGAAGATGAATTAACTCGTTTAATGAAGTCAATGTCGATTTTGCAAACTAAACTAAAGGAAGTTGTTGGAGAAATTAAATCAGGAGCAGAACAATTGCTTATTGCAGGTAATCAGTTAAATGGAAATTCTCAATCAATGTCTCAATGTGCTAGTGAGCAGGCTGCATCTTTAGAAGAAGTTTCTACAGCTATAGATCAAATGGATTATAATATAAAGCAAAACAATAATAATGTTCAATTAGGATTAAGTGAGTCTAATACTGCTATGGATACGATTCACAATGTTAGTATGGAGTCGCAAAAAGCTTTTGAAGCAAATCAATTAATTGACAAAAAAATAGATATAATTAATGAAATAGCAAATCAGACAAATATTTTAGCCTTAAATGCTGCTGTAGAGGCCGCAAGAGCAGGAGAACATGGTAAAGGATTTTCAGTTGTTGCCGCAGAAGTTCGAAAGTTGGCTGAGAGGAGCAAGGATGCAGCAAAAGATATAGTTAAAACATCAAAAGAAAGTAGTTGTTTAGCACAAAGTACAAATGAAAACCTAAAGGAGCTTGCGAAGGTAATTAGCCGCTCCAATAACTTTATGAAAGAAATAGCAGAAGCAAACAATGAACAATTAGAAAATACTTCATTAATAAATATTTCAGCTCAACAGTTAAATGATACAACTCAAGAAAATGCGGCCGCTAGTGAGGAATTAGCGGCAAATGCAGAAGAATTAAGTACGCAGTCTGCACAGCTAAATACATTAATAGAATATTTTAATTTTACAAGAACTGATAACAAGAATGAAATTAAAAAGAATTTTAGTGTTAAAAATAAACAGCAAAGCTTATCTCAAAAGCATAAATTAAAAGAAATAAGCAATTCTCTAAATTATGAAATTTTTGCTTCTTGATATAAAGCATTGTATCTCATTCTCAATATGACCTTACTATAAAACATAGGAATAAAATGAAAGTTTTATTCCTTTTTTTATGATTAAATCGTAACTTATTAGCCATTGTTGCGTATAAACATATATTAAAACACTAATAATATTAAAATCTTGTTATTAGTATTCTCTTACTACGGTATTTAACCGGTGCTTTGATAAGTTAAATGTAAATGAAGAGGCTATGAAAAAGGTATTGTTATTAACCGATTTTTCAAATACAGCCCGAAATGCCGCTCTTTATGCATTAAAAATGTTTGCTGATGAAAATATTCATTTTTCACTATTAAATGCATATGATTTAGAGTTTAGTGGTAGTCCTTACGTGATGCAGGTTAAGGAGGAAATGGCATATGAAAGTGAAAAAGGACTAAAACAAGAAATGTCAGTCCTTAAACGTGTCTTTCCTGAGGCTGTAATTGACGCTATTTCCAGTTTTGGATCTCTGATTGATGTGGTACAGGAAAAAATCAAGGAAGATCATCCAGAGTTAGTTGTACTGGGTTGTCGAGGAGAATCAGCCCTTGAAAATTTCTTACTTGGATCAAATGCTTATGAAGTAATTAAAAATATTAAAGCTCCAATTTTGGTAGTACCAAAATCAACTCAGTTTAAAAAACCGGAAAAAATTGTATTTGCTACCGATTTGCAAGATGTAAAGAAAGATTCAGTAATGAATCCTGTTAGAGAAATTGTAGATCGCTATCGTTCAGCTCTTATGTTTGTTAATGTTTTGGATGATGAATATGTGAATAGGTTGGATGCAGAAAATAAAATAGAGGCACATTTTCCAAATGTAAACATGAGCTTCAATTTTATTGAAGGGGATGATGTTGCTAAGAGCATTAATAAATTTATGAATGAAAATGATGCAGAAATGGTTGCTCTTGTAAGACATGATGTAAGCTTCTTTGAAAGAATCTTTCACCCAAGTATAACCAAGCAATTGGTTTTACATCCTGAACATCCAATGTTGATATTACATGATGATATAGAATAAAAAATACTTTTTGATGTAATAAAAAAGCCAGCAAAATTATATTGCTGGCTTTTAATTTTTTATTTGATAATGTATCTTTTAGTAAGCAAAAAGAGGAAATTTGCTCATCATTTCATTTACATCAGTTCTTACTGCATTAAGAGTGTTTTCGTTTTCTACATCAGACAATACTCTGTCAATTAAATCTACGATAGGAGCCATGTGCTCTTCTTTTAAACCCCTTGTTGAAAGAGCTGCAGTTCCTACACGGATTCCTGAAGTTTGGAAAGGACTTCTGCTATCAAAAGGAACCATGTTTTTATTTATTGTGATATCTGCTTTTACTAAAGTATTTTCAGCAACTTTACCTGTTAAATCAGGAAATTTAGTTCTTAGGTCGATAAGCATAGAGTGATTATCTGTACCACCTGAAATTACTTTATATCCTTTAGCAATAAATGCTTCAGCCATTGTTTTTGCATTCTTTTGAACTTGAGTTTGATATTCAACATACTCAGGTTGTAAAGCCTCTAAGAAAGAAACTGCTTTAGCTGCAATAACATGTTCTAATGGTCCACCTTGTACTCCTGGGAATACAGCTGAATTTAATAAAGAAGACATTTTTCGGATAACTCCTTTTGGTGTTTTCTTACCCCAAGGATTATCAAAATCTTTACCCATCAAAATAATACCTCCACGAGGTCCTCTTAATGTTTTGTGAGTAGTTGAAGTTACAATATGTGCATGCTTAACAGGGTTTTCAAGTAAACCTGCTGCAATTAAACCTGCAGGGTGTGCCATATCAACCATTAAGATTGCTCCAATTTCGTCTGCAATCTTTCTCATTCTTGCATAATCCCACTCTCTTGAATAAGCTGAAGCTCCACCAATAATTAATTTTGGTTTATGCTCACGGGCTAATTCTTCCATCATATCATAGTCGACAAGACCAGTGTCTTCTTTAACACCATATGCTATTGGTTCATAAAGTAAACCAGAGCTATTAACAGGAGAACCATGAGACAAGTGACCTCCGTGAGATAAATTTAAGCCTAAAAATTTATCACCAGGATTTAAAACTGTTAATAAAACAGCCATGTTTGCCTGGGCTCCACTATGTGGTTGAACATTTGCATATTCAGCATCATAAATTTTACATATACGCTCAATAGCTAACGCTTCACTTTGATCAACAACTTCACATCCACCATAATATCTGGCACCAGGATAACCTTCCGCATATTTGTTTGTCATATAAGAACCCATAGCTTCCATTACTTGTTCGCTAACAAAGTTTTCCGAAGCGATTAATTCAATACCATTAAGTTGGCGTTGATGTTCTTTTTCAATAAGCTCAAATATTTTATCGTCGCGTTTCATAAAATAGATTATTAAAGGATGAGAGTTAATTCATTAAGTCATGTTCATCCTGTATGTATAACATTTTTGATAAATATCTAATAATTAGAGTGCAAATTTAAGATATCCACTTTGTTTCAAAAAATTATTCGTCTGAAAAGTGAATAAGAACTCTTCTGTAAACAGAGAAAATTTTTGATTTAGATACAAAGCCCATGTATTTGTTGTCTTCAATAACAGGGAGATTCCATGCTCCTGTTTCTTCAAATTTTTTCATAACAGAATCCATACTTTCATTAATTTCAATAAAAGCAGGGGGTACTTGCATTAAATCTTCTACTACTGTGTCATTGTATCTTTCATGATTAAACATGATTTCTCTGATATCATCTAAAAGTACAATCCCCTTCAATTGTCCTTTTGATCCAATTACCGGAAATAAATTTCTTTTTGCTTTTGCAATGGTTTTAACTAAAGATCCCAATGTATCGGTAGATTTTACAGGTAAAAAATCAGTTTCCAACACTTTGTTTAATCTCATTAATGTTAAAACAGCTTTATCTTTATGGTGTGTTAATAATTCTCCTCTTCGAGCTAACTGCTTTGTGTAAATAGAATGAGGCTCAAAATACATAATAGTTAGATATGATATGGTAGAAGTCATCATAAGTGGAACAAAAAGTTCGTACCCATGTGTGATTTCAGCAATAAGGAATATGGCTGTAAGAGGAGCGTGAAGCACACCTGCCATAATTGCAGCCATACCTACTAATGTAAAATGAGATTCAGGTAAGATCCATAATCCTGAAACATTAATTAATCTGGCAAAGAAATAACCCATTACACCACCAGTAAATAAAGATGGGGCAAAGATACCTCCAACACCACCACTACCGGTTGTTGCCGCAGATGCAAAAACTTTAAATAATACAAGTAATCCTAATAAAGCCAGCAATACCCATTCATATCCACGGAATTGATAAAAAATACTATTGTCGAAAACAATATCTTTTTTACCATTTAAAAAGGCTATAATGGTATTATAACCCTCACCATATAATTGAGGGAAGATGAAAATTAAGATACTTAAAAGCAATCCTCCTGCTAATAATCTAAAATAAGGATTGTTTATTTTTCTAAAGTTATTTTCTGTCCACATTAACATTCTTGTAAAGTATAAAGAGATAAAACCTCCTAAAATTCCTAGAATGATATAAAAAGGGATGTTATTTAAAATGAATTGATTTTCAAGTTTCCATGAAAATTCAGCTCCATCACCCATAAAAAAATATGCAACAGTAGCTGCACTAAATGCAGAGATTATAAGAGGTACCAAAGAGGCCATACTTAAACCAAGCATGAGTACTTCTAATGTAAAAACTAACCCTGCCATTGGTGCTTTAAAGATACTGGATATCGCTCCGGCAGCACCACAGCCAATAAGTAAAGATATTGTTTTATAATTTTGGTGAAATAATCGACCTAATGAAGAACCAATAGATGCACCTGTTAATACAATAGGGGCCTCAGCTCCTACTGAACCACCAAAACCAATAGTGAATGTACTCGCAACAATTGAAGAGAAATTATTGTGCCTTTTTAATTTACCATTACCCCTACTCAGCGAATATAATATTTTCGATATTCCATGTCCCAAACTATCTTTAACAACATTTTTTGAAAAGAATACGGCAATGAAAATTCCAACTACAGGATATGCTAAATATAAAAAGTTGATATTTTCAATATGGAATTCTCCAGTAAGGAAATGATGCGTATAGTGTATCGTATTCTTTAGCAGAACAGCAGCTAAACCACTTAATATACCAGTTATTAAACTTAGTAATAAAATAAAATTCTTTTGGCTTATATGTTTAACTCGCCAAATTAAAAATCTTCTGAAATAAATCGATGCATTCTCCATAGCGACACAAAAGTATATCAATTCATTGATATGAGCATGTTAAATTAAGTCAAAAAAATAAGATAGAATGAGTATATTTAATATGAAAACAGATATGTGAAATACCTATATTTCGTATGGATTTTCGGAGTTATTTAAGTTTCTTAATGTTTATTTATGTTAAAAAAGCAAGTTGATTATATTTGTAATACGCTGAAATGTAGGCATATGTGTGTTTGGTGGTTTATTTGAGTAAATAAAACCTTAAAAAGGGAATAAAATTCGATTACCTTTGCAGTCGATTTTTACAATGGTATAAATCATTCATATTAAAATGATTGTTCAGCGAACTTCTCTTTTTCAGCTAAATAGAATTTGAAATGTAGATTAAGTGGGGTGGGCTGAAAAAAAGGTAGTTTATGATAACATTTGAAGAAACCGGCTTGTCTCCGGAAGTTCTTAAGGCGATTAAAGAACTAGGGTATGAAAACCCAACTCCAATTCAGGAAAAAACAATTCCAGAATTAAAAGATGGTACCAATGATGTAGTTGCTCTAGCACAAACAGGTACTGGAAAAACGGCAGCTTTTAGTTTGCCAATTATAGAACGAGTTGACTGCGATAAAAAAAATGTACAAGTATTAGTTTTATGTCCAACTCGTGAATTAGCACTGCAGATTACTAAGGATATTATTTCTTACTCAAAGTATATCTCTAATTTATATGTTACACCTGTATATGGTGGAGCTGATATTGTTAAGCAAATAAGAGAACTTAAAAAAGGAAGCCAGATTGTAGTTGGTACTCCTGGTAGAGTTAATGATTTGTGCAAGAGGGGAGTACTTAAGTTAGAAAAGCTTAAGTATTTGGTGCTTGATGAGGCTGATGAAATGTTAAATATGGGATTTAAGGATGAATTAGATTCAATTATTGGAAACACTCCTGAATCACGTCAGTCGTTACTATTTTCAGCTACAATGCCTAAGGAAATAGAAAACATGGCAAATAGATATTTGTCAAATCCAGTACAGTTAAAAGTAGGTAAGCAGAATGCAGGAGCTAATACTGTAGAACATATATATTATATGGTGCATGCCAGAGATAGGTATCTTGCATTAAAGCGTATTGCAGATTTATATCCGGATATTTATGGAATTGTTTTTTGTCGTACTCGTCATGAAACAAAAGAAGTAGCGGAAAAATTAATTAGTGATGGTTATAGTGCTGATGCGTTACATGGGGATTTATCTCAGGCCCAAAGAGATCAGGTAATGCATCGTTTCAGAAGTAGACATTTACAAATTTTAGTTGCTACAGATGTTGCAGCAAGGGGAATCGATGTAAATGATCTTTCGCATGTTATTAATTATAATCTACCAGATGATATTGAGGCATATACTCATAGAAGTGGTAGAACAGGTAGAGCAGGAAAAACAGGGACTAGTATTGCCATTATTCATACCAAAGAATCAAGTAAAATACGAGAGATTGAACGTATTTCGGGTATTAAGTTTAAAAGGGATATGATTCCTTCTGGTTCAGAAATTTGTACACGTCAATTGTTTCACTTAATAGATAGGGTGGAAAACGTAGAGATAAATCATGATCAGATCGATGAGTTTTTACCTCAGATTATTGAAAAATTATCAGTTTTAGATAGAGAGGATTTAATTAAACGATTTGTATCTGTTGAGTTTAACCGTTTTATTGCATACTATGAGGGGGCTAAGGATCTTAATGTATACAAAAAAGATATAGTTAAAGATCGTTCAGGAAGAAGAGGAAATGATAAGTATGGGCGATTATATATTAATGTAGGTAAAGCTCATGGTTTAACAGCTCAACGTTTAATGGGTATTGTAAATGAAAATACAAACCGTCAAAAAGTAAACTTTGGAAAAATAGAAATACTTAGAAATTTTTCGTTTTTTGAAGTAGATGAAGGTGGGCAAAAGACTGTAATTAATGCATTAAAAGGTGTTAAGTTTGAAAGTGAGAAACTTCATGTGGAGCCTGCTACTGCAAAACCACCAAAGAAAAATCAACGAAAAAGGTTTGATAATAATAGATCTGATAACAGACGAAGACGATAAAAGATAAAAAAAAGGGTTTCAATAAAATATTGAAACCTTTTTTTGTTGTATCTCATAGTTAATTATAAAAGAGATTGTATGGTTTGAATTTACAACTCTTTTACTGATAGTATAGAATGATAAGTTAGGAGGTACCTCTTTAATATTTTTGAGTTATTATACTTCTGTCCAACTTAAATTATTTTTTATTCTTGATATTTGCATTTCACTAACGCAAAATAACTGTGCAATAACTTTTTGTTTTCTTCCGTTTGATAACATGTTTTTTATTGCACTTACATCAGAATGGCTTAGTTTTGAATTTGTTATAATTCTTCCTTTTCTTTTTCTTCCCTTGATTAGTTTAGAATGAGATCGGTCAAAACTTTCTTTCCTGGTACACCACTGTAAATTACTTACGTGATTATTGAACTTATTCCAATCTAAGTGTATTACAACATCAAATGTTTCATCCTTTCTTGGAATAAACAATTCTGCCACTAATTTGTGAATAAGAACTGTTTTCTTTTTGCCGTCCATTTTAAGATTTACACTTTTGTATCCCTTAATGTTTCCTGACTTAACAATTTTCCCATTTGGATGGCATTTGTAACAATAACTTTTTATTCTACCATAGTTACTTACTTCATATTTGTAATCAGTATTAGGAATTTCTTTCCATTCTTCATCAAATATTCTTTTCAAGTTTGTTTGGGTTAGGCTTTCTGCTATCTCCATTTCCAGATCAAATATTTTAAACTAATTGTCCGATAAAAGGAACTTTTGTTTTGGTTATTAATTGTATAACAAAAATAGGTTTAAATATTGAAAGTACCAAATATACAGGGGGTTTGGGAGATTTTGATAGGGGTGTGAATTGAAAATATATAGGACTTTTGTAAATGAGATGCAAAATTTCATGTATGAATAACCCCATTTTTCAAATAAATAAAAAATGCATTTTTTTCATTTTTTTTAATTTGAATCTCAATTCTAAAAATCAGTATTGTATTGCGTAATTATAAAGTTTGTTCTTTTAGTATTTTGTTTTCAAGGTAAAGAGTTAAGATAAATGCAGGGCAATAAAATCTATAATGAAATAATTTGTATGGAGCTAAACTTTTTGTTATTGGATTACCTGAGGAAGAAAGAAATCCCGCAGTAAACCACCACTGAATAAAAATTTCAGGATTTAGAGTTAGTAATCTATTTTTTTGTGATTGTGGTAATGATTTTAATTTTATCAAAGAATTAGATAATAATAGAAAATCAAATTCATCTGTAGTTTTTGAGTATACACTTTGTATATCTTTTATGAGTTTTCCCTTGCAATGATTTAAGTAATTAGTAGTGCTAATAAGACGTGCTAAGTGGTATAATATTATACTTAATTTTGGATATTCAGGAGAGGATTTAAAGGCTGATTTAAAATACAAAGAGTTTGATATAGATTGTTCTATGAGTTGTAAACTATCAAGATCGTAAGTGTTTAGACTAAAATTGTATTTGTTTATCCACAAAAACAAATTACTTATTACGCATAAATCAAATTCAATAGGCATATTTTCGCCAAACCACGTTGAATAAGCTTTCATGTTTTGTAAGCATTTATGTCCATTTTTGATTTTTCTATTAACTAGATTTGCATGTCGACTAAGAGATTGCTTCGTTTTCAATGCTTCTTCGTAGCTATGGTTGTTGCATAATTGAACAAGTGAGGTGGTGTCAATATCGTCTGGTAATATGAACTTGTTTAATTTGCATAGCAAATTACCATTGGGGAAGTGTTTATTGGATTCTTTTCTCCAAAAATTGTAAGAATTCCGTTCTGGTTTATTTGTATATAATTTAAAGTTTTGAATAATGTCAGCAGCGATTATCGATTTAATTGTTTGTTCTTCAGATGTTAAATAAGTTTCTAACTGATTAAGTATATATAGTAAAGAAGCTGAGAAAAATATATTATCATCTGGAATTTCTGTTTTTAGAAAAGGGTGTTTTCTGAAAGAAGGAATAATGCCCTTATTAAAGAATCTACGATCGTTGTTTTCTTGTATTTCTCTAATCTTAAGTAAAATTTCAGTAGTAGTCATTTTATTAGTAATCAGAAGAGAACTTTTTTAGTTGGTTTCTATATGCAGTGAAAGCGTTAGCACGAGATATAAATCCATGATATTTTCCTTTGCTAATTACTGCGATATTAAATCTTCCAGATTTTCTGAATATTTCAACAAGATCCTCCATACCATCGTCTGGACTTATAAAGTATTCTGGCATATACATCAAATCTTTAACTTTTATAATGTCATATTTCTCTGGATGAAAGATAATTTCTCTAATATCATCCATTTTTACCATTCCTTGCAATATTCCTTCTTCATCTACAACCGGAAATAAATTTCTGTGTGCTTTTGAAACAACTTTTACAAGATCGCCTAAAGTCGCTTCTGGTGAAATTATAGCAAAATCTGTCTCAATAAGTTTGTTTACATCCATCATAGTCATAATATTTTGGTCTTTATCGTGAGTTAGAAGCTCTTTGCGTCGAGCTAATTGATGAGTGTAGACAGAATGTTTTTCAAAAGTTTTTGCAACAACGAAACTTATGGTTGCAGTTATCATCAGAGGTAGGAACATTGTATATCCTCCTGAAAGGTCAGCTATAAGAAATAAGCCGGTTAATGGCGCATGTAGTACACCGGCTATTAATCCTGCCATACCGATAAGGGCGAAATTTTTAATAGGTAACTCTATCCAACCAATTTTGTTAATAATTGTAGCAAATAATACACCAGTATTTGCACCCATAAATAATGTAGGAGCAAAAATACCTCCTACACCACCACTACCAAATGTAATGGAAGTTGCAATGACTTTAACCCCAATAGTTAGGGTCATAATAATAATAAAGTTGACAAAGGATACATTTAAATGACTAAATATTCCCACATCATGCAAATAATATAAATCTCCATTTAATGCTCCATTTATTACTTCATAACCTTCACCAAATAAGTGAGGAAAAAATATCATTAACACACCAAGACAGAATGCTCCAAATGCAAGTCTTGACCAGCCATTATTTATTTTTTCAAATAAATGTTCAATATATTTATACATTCGAGTAAAATAAGTGGCCACAAAACCACAAGCAAATCCCAATAGAACATAAAAAGTAAGTTCATGTATTGAATAAGTATGTTCAACAATAAAAGGATAAACTACCTCTTGTCCGAGAAATAAATAGGAAATAACAACAGCAGAAGCCGATGATAGTAGTAAAGGAACAAGCGATGTTAGAGTTAAGTCAAGCATAATAACTTCAAGAGCAAAAACAATAGCTGCAATGGGAGCTTTAAAAATTGCCGACATAGCTCCGGCGCATGCACAACCCAGTAGTAAAGTAATTTGTCTGTAATTAAGATGTAAAAGTTTGCCTAAGTTTGCTCCAATTGCAGCACCTGTAGAAACAGTAGGTCCTTCAAGTCCTACTGATCCACCAAAACCAACGGTAAAGGAACTGGCGATAACTGATGAAACCATATTATGGCGGTTCATCTTTCCGTGATTTTTTGAAATGGCATATAAAACATTAGGAATACCATGTCTTACCGGTCTCCTAACAATGTACTTAATAAATAAAACAGTAAGAAAAACGCCTATCCCCGGAGCGATAAGGTATAACCATTCGTATCCACTAAGCTCGATAGTATGGTGCACAATGTGATGTATGTATCCAACAGATTTTTTTATGATGACAGCAGCTAAGCCTGCTGCTACTCCAGTAATAATACTCAGGATTATTAAAAACTGCCTATTGCTGACATTTCTTAATCTCCATATAAGTAATTTTTTAAGTAAATTATCTCCACGCATTTTCTCAATATAGATTTAGATGTAATTCAGTTATAGGTCCTTGTTTGTAAACGAATTTTGTTTCAATTTATGAAATTATTATTATGATTTCATAATAAAAACCAAGAATAATAAGAGATATAAAAGGTTGAGAGAAGATAAACTAATAACGGTTATTATTTTATTTGATGTGTATGTTTAAGGTATAATGTGTTGATATTAAATGAAAACAAAACAGAAATAATGGTGTTTAATTAATGAGTGTTTAAAATGAACAGAATGAGATACCTATTACTTTATTTTATATATGTTTTCATTTGTAGTGTTAATATTATTGCTCAAAAAAGAATTATTAAGGGGATTGTAAAAGATGCATATACCAATAATAGTCTTCCTTTTGTTAATGTAATAATTAATAACGCTCAAATTGGAACAAGTACGAATGATCAGGGGAAGTTTGAGTTGGAAGTAACAGATAAGGAGTATGTTCAACTAAAATTATCTTCAATCGGTTACAGGACTTACGTTTCAGAGGTAATACACTTATCAAGTGTTGGGAATAATTATATTGAGTTATTTATGGATCCTAGCATAGAATCAATAAATGAAATTGTAATTAAACCTTCTATATTTACTTCTAAGTTAGATAATCCGGTATCGTTAAAACGTATCGGAATAGATCAAATAGAAAAGAGTGCCGGAGCTAACAGAGACATTTCAAAGGTTATACAATCATTTCCAGGAGTTAGCAGTACCCTGGCTTATAGAAATGATATTTTAGTAAGAGGAGGTGGTCCATCAGAGAATAAGTTTTATGTTGATGGTATAGAGATTCCTACTATTAATCATTTCTCCACACAAGGTTCTACAGGTGGACCAGTTGGTATTTTAAATGTTGATTTTATAAGTCAAGTTGATTTTTATTCAAGTTCATTTCCGATGGCAAAAAGTAATGGTTTAAGTTCTGTTATGGAATTTAAACAACTAGATGGAAATGATCAGGGGACTGATTTTAAAGGTGTCATTGGGGCTAGTGAATTAGCATTGTCTTTGTCGTCACCTTTAAGTAGTAATACAACAATGTTATTATCAGCTCGAAGATCCTATTTGCAGCTTTTGTTTAAAGCTCTTGATTTACCTTTTTTACCAACTTTTACTGATTTTCAATTTAAGACAAAAACCAAATTGAATTCTAAAAATGAAATTTCATTTTTAGGTTTTGGAGCCATTGATGATTTTGAACTAAATAAGCAATCAGGAAATACTCCTGAAAATCAATATATCTTATCTTATGTTCCAGTTATTGAACAAGAAAGTTATACTATTGGGACTAGTTATAAACACTTCTTTACAGATGGTTATTTGACCGTAGTGTTAAGTCGTAATTATTTAAATAATACTTCAATTAAGTATAAAGATAATGAGATTAATGAGGAGAATTTAATCCTGGATTACAAATCAAAAGAAATAGAGAATAAATTTAGATTGGAATGGGATAAAATAATGAGCGGCATAAAGATTAATAGCGGTTTTTTATTAGAAACATCAAAGTATTTAAATAATACATTCAAAAAGCAATTTGTCAATAACTCTCTAACAGATTATAGTTACTATTCAGAACTGGAATTATTTAAATATGGTTTATTTGGTTCATTGTCAACTCCATTGTTGTTCAATAATTTAAATGCTACAATTGGTTTTAGGATGGATGCGAACAGCTATTCCCGGGAAATGTCTTATTTATTAAATCAATTTGGCTATAATATTTCTTTATCATATAAAATTACGCCAAGTATTTCTATGAGTAGCAGTGTAAGTAGTTATAATCAATTGCCGGCATATACTGCGCTTGGGTTTAGAGATGAGGGAAATATTTTAATAAATAAAAGAAATGGATTAAAATATATAAATGCAGATCATTATGTTGTAGGTTTGGATTTTTTACCAAATGATTATACTAAACTTTCTTTAGAAGGATTTTATAAAGATTATTCGGATTATCCATTTTCTGTTTCTGATTCCGTTTCGTTAGCTAGTAAAGGTGCAGATTTTGAGGTAGTAGGAGATGAAGAATTAATTCCAATAGGAGAAGGCAGATCTTATGGTTTTGAGTTAATGATCAGACAAAACTCTCCCAAAGGGCATCGATATATTTTATCATACACTTATGTTAAAAGCGAATTTAAAAATATTTATAATACATATATCCCAAGTTCATGGGATAGCAGGCGTTTAGTAACATTAACCTATAATAAAAAGTTAAAGCGAAATTGGGATATGGGTTTGAAATGGAGATTTGTTGGTGGTTTGCCTTATACACCTGTTGACGAAAATAAAACCACTCTTAAGAATTACTGGGATATAAAGGGTAAAGAGTATTTGGATTACAGTAAATTTAATCAGGAGCGTTTGGCTAACTTTCATCAGTTAGATTTACGTATAGATAAACAATATACTTTTAAAAAGTGGACTTTAGGTTTATATATGGATATACAAAACGTATACAATTATAAAATTAAAGATCCTGTTAAATATATTTTGCTTTATGGAGAAAATGGCGACCCAGTAATTCAAAACCCTTCTGATGCTACTAGTGAACAACGATATTTATTTAATAAAATAAATACAGAAGAAGGAACAGTATTACCTACAATAGGGGTTAAAATTGAATTTTAAAAGAAAGGGTACAACTAAAAAGTTGCACCCATATATAGATTTAAGGCATTGGTATGCCAAGTTCTTTTTCAATTAATTGAAATAGTTCAAGATGTGTTTTGTTTTGGATGGTACCTAATGCACAGCGTCGTTTTAAGAAACGTTTGACATTGTCATCTTTGCCATAAAGGTGAGCAAAATAATTAATTTTGTGTGTTTCATTTGATTTAAAGACATGGGCGTCATACTGTTTGTTACGTGCCATAATTAAAATTTTTGGTTTATTTGATTTTAAGGTATTAACCTTAATTTGATTATTATTTAGGAATTAAGATTTTAATAAAAAGTAATATTCTTGCTGAAAATTATTTAAAGTAGACTTTATTTTATTTGATCTTCAGGTGATTATTACTGTTTATGAGTGTTTTGAAACAACATTTTATCGAATAACTTGTTAAACGATAGTTAGTAAAGTAAATTCCAAAAAAATATATCAAACTAAGGTTCTTATATTGTCTAATAATATTTATGCGTATCTGTTTGAAAAGCTGGGTTGGTAGTTTACGCGTCGTATCCATCGTACCGCATCTTTTGTAGATGGGAAATATTCAAACCTTATTTTTGAATCAGAAATCAATTTCTTAAAAACTGAACATAAAAAGCACTCTCTGTTTTTACAAACGGATACTGCCATATTTACCTGGTCAAAATGAGAACATGCTTCTTTTAATCCGAATGAAATATTGGATAAATTTACATAGTCTACTTTATTCATTCCTTCAGGAATAATAAATAAAAGGTTTATGGTTCTTGAAATACTTTTATTGTTTATAAGGAAATTGCAAAATTTATAAAACTCAGATTTTGATGTTTCCTTTTCTATGTGTATTTCAATCAGGTCTTTAGATTGATTTCTTTTTATAGAGATCATATGGTAATTAATTACGGGGTTTAAGTATTTTGGATACTGAAATTAACGAAAATTCATAAAATATGTTAACTTTTTTTGTATTGTTTTTTTCTCTTTTGATGAAAATGTGCTTTTCTATATGTTGAGAGTATGATATTTATAGATGAAATTTAACATGGTAATATATTTTTATAAGTACGTATAAAATGAGTCGAAAGTTCAGTGCGTACAACAAGTGACAAATGTTATTGCTAGGAAATTATGTACGTATTAAGTTTTGTAAGCTTCATAATAAATGCTTTAGGTAGATCTAATCTTAGCTATTAATTAATAAAACAGATATAATTTTGATATCTTAGCAGGCTGAAAAAATAAAACATTATGGAAAATAAAATAACTTCTTTATTTGGAATCAAATATCCTATTATACAAGGTGGAATGGTATGGTGTAGTGGATGGAAATTGGCATCTGCTGTAAGTAACAATGGAGGTTTAGGTTTGTTGGGGGCAGGATCAATGTATCCAGAAGTTTTAAAAGAGCATATTGCTAAAATGAAAGCTGCTACGGATAATCCTTGGGGAGTAAATGTTCCATTATTATATCCAAATATTGATGAATTAATAGATATAATAATAGGTGAAGGGGTAAAAATTGTTTTCACAAGTGCAGGTAATCCTGCAAAATATACAGCTAAGTTAAAAGAACATGGAATTACAGTAGTTCATGTGATTGCTAATAGTCGTTTTGCGAAAAAATGTGAAGATAGTGGTGTTGATGCAATAGTAGCTGAAGGTTTTGAAGCAGGAGGGCACAATAGTAGAGAGGAAACAACTACAATGGTTTTAATTCCGCAGATAAGAAAAGTTACTTCTCTTCCATTAATTGCAGCAGGAGGTATTGGTTCCGGTAGTGCAATGCTTGCAGCAATGGCTCTTGGTGCAGATGGGGTTCAAATGGGATCTCGCTTTGCAGCAAGTAAAGAATCTTCTGCACATCCGGATTTTTTGCAAAAGGTTATCGAAGCTGGAGAAGGAGGTACTGTATTAACATTAAAACAACTTGCTCCGGTGAGATTGATTCATAACAAATTTTCAACTCGTGTTGAAGATGCCCAAAAGAAAGGAGCTTCAATAGAAGAGTTGCGAGAAATGTTAGGTAAAGGCCGTGCAAAAATGGGAATGTTTTTAGGTGACCTTGATGAGGGAGAGTTAGAAATAGGACAGGTTTCTTCAATGATAAATGAAGTAAAGTCGGTAAAAGATATTATGGAAGAAATAATAGATGACTATAATACTATTAAAAATAATTTGTTAAATAATAGTGCATATCAGTTTTAGAGGATGATAGATATAAAAAAGTATACGCTGGATAATGGTTTGAGACTAATTGTACATCGAGATGAAACAACTCCATTGGCAGCAATTAATGTGTTGTATGACGTAGGGGCGAAAGATGAAGATGAAGCAAAAACTGGTTTTGCCCATTTATTTGAGCATTTAATGTTTGGAGGAAGTAAACATATTTCTTCATACGATGAACCTTTGCAGAAGGTTGGTGGAGATAATAACGCATGGACTAGCAACGATTTAACTAATTATTACTTAACGTTGCCTGCAGCCAACCTAGAAACAGGTTTGTGGTTGGAGTCAGATAGAATGCTTGAATTAGATTTCTCTGAAGAATCTTTAGATGTTCAGAGGAAAGTGGTAATTGAAGAATATAAGCAAAGATATTTAAATCAGCCTTATGGAGATATTCCGTTGTTATTGAAGCCGTTGGCTTATAAAGTACATCCGTACAAATGGCCTACAATTGGTGCTGATATTAAACATATTGAAGATGCTAATTTAGAAGATGTGAAACGTTTCTTTTACTCGCATTATGCGCCCAATAATGCAATTGTAAGTATTACAGGAAATGTTGATCCGGAGGAAACTTTTGAGTTGGTAAAAAAATGGTTTGGTGATATTCCTTCTCGAGATGTAGTTAAACGTCAATTGCCGGAGGAACCAAAACAAAATGGCATTCGAGAATTAAAAGTAGAACGAGATGTTCCTTCTGATATGTTCCAGATGGTTTTTCACATGTGTGGAAGAAATGATAAAGAATATCATGCCATTGATTTATTGTCAGATGTACTTTCTAATGGTTCAAGTTCCAGGTTATACCAAAGGCTGGTAAAACAAAAAAAGTATTTTACTGATTTACATGCATATGTATCTGGTGATATAGAGAATGGGTTGTTTACTTTTGCCGGAAATGTTTCAGATGAAGTTTCTGTTTATGATGCAGAAAAGGCCATTTGGGAAGAAATCAACGAAATAAAAACAGAACTTGTTGAAGATTATGAACTTCAAAAAGTAAAAAATAAGGTAGAATCTACATTAACTTTTTCGGAGATTAGTTTTTTAAATAAAGCTATGACATTGGCTCAATTCGAATTGCTGGGAGATGCGAATGATATTAATATGGAAGTGGATAAATATCAGAAAGTAACTGCAGAAGATATAAATAGGTGTGCCAATAAAATTTTAGTAGAGTCAAATTGCTCAAAATTATACTATCTATCAATAGAAAAGAAAGGGAAAATATGTTAATGAGAAAGGAAGCCCCATCATTTGTATTACCGATGGGATTGAATATTTTAGATAGTGAAAACTTTACTTTAAATAATGGAATTCCTGTACATGTAATTAAAGGTGGATCACAGGATGTTGTTAAAATAGATTTTATTTTTCCTGCAGGATCAGTTCAAGCTCCAAAACCTTTGGTAGCCTCATTTACAAATTATCTAATGCAAGAAGGAACTCAGAATTATTCTTCTTCTGAAATTGCTGAAAAAATAGATTATTATGGAGCCTTTTTAGGACAGGCTACAAATTATCATCATGCACAAGTTACTTTATATGCATTAACGAAGTACCTTCCTAATGTTTTACCAGTAGTAGAGGAAATACTTAAACGACCTTCTTTTTCAGAACATGAATTTGATGTATATCTATCTAAAAAGAAACAGGATTTCTTAGTAGATTCCGAAAAGGTGAAAATTTTAGCATTTAGGAAATCTCAAGAAGTACTTTTTGGTGAAAAGCATCCTTATGGAAGGATTGCTAAGTTGAATCATTATGATGAAATTAGTACTGACGATTTAAAAGTATTCCATAAAAATCAATATGCATCTAATTTGTGTAAAATTATTGTAGCAGGAAAACCTGATGAAAGCTTTACTGCTCTTCTAAATAAGTATTTGGGAGGTAATGATTGGAGTAATGATACAGTTGTTGATGATGTGATGCCATATACAGAAGCAGAAAATGGTAATGAACATTTCATTATTAAAGATAATGCAATGCAAAGTGCTATTAGAATTGTGAGGCAGATAGTTACAAAATCACACCCGGATTATATGCCATTGATGGTTCTGAATACGTTGTTTGGAGGTTATTTCGGTTCTAGGTTAATGACAAATCTTAGAGAGGAAAAAGGTTTAACATATGGTATAGGTTCATACATAACATCATACATTAAAGCTGGTGCTATGGGGGTTTCTACAGAAGTTGTTGCGGAAAAACGAACACTTGCTGTAGATGAAATTTTTAACGAAATGAATAAGCTTTGTAAAGAGTTAGTTCCTGAAGAGGAATTAACCCGGGTTAAAAATTTTATGTTAGGTGATTTGATGAGAAATTTAGACGGTCCGTTTGCTGTCTCTGAGGCCTATAGAGGATTGGTTGGTTTTGATTTAGATATTGATTTTTTTAAGAAATTAGAAAGTACGATTGCAAATATTCAACCAGAAAAGATAAAGAGTCTTGCCAATAAGTATTTGGTTAAAGATGATTTTCATATAGTAGTTGCAGGAAAATAGCATTTTTTTAGTATAATTGCTAGTTTATTATTAGATTAAATTTTCAAAAGTAATAGTATCTCTTTTTTTAATTAATGAGTGAAGTTTTGTCCGAAATACAGGAGAATGATATCATCAGAAATGAGTATGAAGCTTTAATTAACTCAAGTCCTCAGTGTCAGACTGAAAAAGGAATAAAGTTAGTAAATAAGGCTTTTGAATTGGCTCGTAAGGCGCATGCAGGTGTGCGACGTAAATCTGGTGAACCTTATATTTTACATCCTTTGGCAGTTGCACGTATTGTTACAGAGGAAATAGGATTGGGTAGTACAGGTGCAGCTGCAGCTTTGCTTCATGATGTTATTGAAGATACAGATTATACATACGAAGATTTAGAGGCTATATTTGGAACTAAAGTTGCCTCAATTGTAGATGGTTTAACTAAGTTATCTGGTGTTTTTGATAAAAATCAATCTGCTCAGGCTGAAAATTTTCGAAAGCTATTACTTACTATGGTTGAGGATGTCAGGGTAATTATTATTAAACTGGCAGACAGACTCCATAATATGCGTACATTAGGCTCAATGCCTGAACATAAGCGATTGAAAATTGCAGGAGAAACATTATTTATGTATGCTCCTTTGGCTCATCGATTAGGTCTTTATGCGTTAAAAACTGAACTTGAAGATTTGAGTCTAAAATATGAGCATCCTAATGTTTATAAGGATATTGTAAGCCAGATTGAAACTAAAGAACAAAAAGATAAAGGTTTACTTGAAAAATTTATTTCTCCAATAAAAGATTCCTTATCAAAGGCTAATGTTGAATATGAGTTAAAATCTCGTCCAAAATCTGTGTATTCTATTTGGAATAAAATGCAAACTAAAAATATTCCTTTAGATGAGATTTATGATGTTTTAGCCATTCGTATTGTTTTTAAGCAAAATTTGGATACTCCTGAAAAAGCGCAATGTTGGAATATTTATTCATTAATAACTGATATATATAAACCCAAACCTGATCGTTTAAGAGATTGGGTGAGTACACCTAAGGCTAATGGTTATGAGGCGTTGCATGCTACCGTTATGGGGCCTGAAGGTAAATGGGTGGAGATTCAAATAAGAAGCGAGAGAATGGATGAGATTGCAGAAAGAGGTTTTGCAGCTCATTATAAATATAAAGGTATTCAAGATAAGGAATCTGAATTAGAAAACTGGTTGAATAGAATTAAGGATTTGCTTGAAAATCCATCATCAGATTCTCTTGAGTTCTTAGATGATTTTAAATTGAACCTATTCTCCTCTGAAATAATGATTTTTACTCCTAAGGGAGATGTGAAAATTATGCCAAAGGGAGCAACAGTACTAGATTTTGCTTTCGAAATTCATACAAATTTAGGTTATAAATGTATTGGAGCTAAGGTTAATTATAAACTAGTACCTGTTACTTATGAATTAAAGAGTGGAGATCAGGTTGAGATACTAACTTCTGAAAAACAAAGTCCAAAATATGAATGGTTAAAATCTGTATTTACAGCAAAGGCAAAAAAAGCAATAAAAGATGCTTTTAAGAAAGAACGTAAAGAGATTATAGCTATAGGAGAGAGACTTGTTGAAGAGGCTCTAAATAAAAAGAAGCTTACCACAAATAATAGGATTCTAAATAAACTATTAAGATATCATAATATAGATAAAAAAGAGGAACTTTACCTTAAAATAGGAAGTGAAAAAATATCTCTTGCAAATATTGATAGTATATTAAAAGAAAAAACATCAAACAAGTGGATTAAGTATTGGAAACTTTCTTTTGGTGGAGGTAAAAAAGAAAAAGTTGAACCTCAAAAAATCGATAAAAAGAAACCTTTTAAGTTATCTGATGATACGGATACTAGTAATTACATTATCGCAAATTGTTGTAACCCTATTCCAGGGGATGATGTAGTTGGTTATGTTGATGATGATGAAAAGGTAATTTTGCATAATAGAAAGTGTCCTGTTGCTATTAAATTGATGTCGAGCCAGGGAAATAAAATTGTTTCTGCAGATTGGACTACCCATAAACTTCTTTCGTTTTTAGCGATTATAAAACTTACAGGAATTGATCAAATTGGTATTGTAAGTAAAATAACTAAGGTTATTTCTGATGATCAAAATGTAAATATGCGTTCAATTCATATTGAAAGTCATGATGGAATATTTGATGGAGATATAAACCTTTATATTCACAATGTTGAGGATTTAAATAATTTAATATACAACCTTGTGAAAATCAAAGGTGTTTATACAGTAACTCGTCAAGAGAGAATTCAGAAATAAATATTGTTTTAATTTAGTCTAAACAATCGTTTCATTATTTAGGTAAAATATTTATCTTTAGCCAGCTATTTATAATTGGTTTATTTATGGATAAGGTGAAAACAAAAGAAGTGGTAAAACAAATTTTCACTGAGTTTCTGCAAAAGAATGGACACCGCAAAACGCCAGAAAGGTTTGCGATACTAGAGGAAATTTATTCCAGAGATGGTCATTTTGATATTGAATCACTCTATATTTTTATGAAAAATAAAAATTACAGAGTGAGTAGGGCTACTTTGTACAATACAATCGACTTGTTGTTGGAGTGTAAATTAGTTATAAAGCATCAATTTGGAAAAAATATTGCTCAGTTTGAAAAGTCTTTTGAGTCAAAACAACATGATCATTTAATTTGTACTCATTGCGGAAGTGTGATTGAATTTTGTGATCCTGGAATTCAGGGCATATTGAATAATGCAAAGGAATCAATGGATTTCAATGTATCGCATCATTCGTTATATATTTATGGAGTTTGTAAAAACTGCCAATAAATTTTGATTAAATCCCCCATCTTATTTGATTAGAAATCTTCTCATAAAAGCACATTTTATAGGGAAATGTATAATTGTGTAAAAAATATATTTAAAACCATGACATTATCCCATTTTTAATAGTTACTTTTGCTGGTCGAAAAAATATCAGACAAAATCTTGCCAAGATTAAAAAAGTTTAAAACAATATATAATGAAAGTTGATGTTCTTCTTGGTCTTCAATGGGGAGACGAGGGTAAAGGAAAAGTTGTGGATGTACTTACACCCAAGTATGATGTTATCACAAGGTTTCAAGGTGGTCCTAATGCAGGCCATACCCTAGAGTTTAATAACATTAAGCATGTATTGCATAACATTCCTTCAGGCATTTTTCATACAACCAAAATGAATATTATTGGAAATGGAGTAGTGCTTGATCCAATTAGTTTTAAACAAGAAATAGATGAACTTGAGGCTAAAGGTATGGATTTAACTCAAAATCTTCTGATTTCTAAAAAAGCTCATTTAATTCTTCCAACTCATCGTATTCTTGATGCTGCGTCAGAAGCTTCTAAAGGGAAAACTAAAATTGGTTCTACTTTAAAAGGTATTGGTCCAACTTATATGGACAAGACCGGAAGAAACGGACTTCGTGTAGGTGATGTTATTGGAAATTTTGAAGAAAAATATAACGAACTAAAGAAGAAACACGAGCAATTACTTTCAATGTATGATTTCGATTATAATATTGAAGAATTTGAAAAAGGATTACAAGAAGGTATCGAGTGTATCAAAAAGTTTCAGTTAATTGATAGCGAACATCAAATAAATGATTATATAAAAGATGGTAAAACTGTTTTAGCGGAAGGCGCACAGGGAACATTATTAGATATTGACTTTGGATCTTATCCTTTCGTTACTTCATCTAATACAATTTGTGCTGGTGCTTGTACAGGTATGGGGGTTGCTCCAAATAAAATTGGAGAAGTATTCGGTATCTTCAAAGCTTATTGTACAAGAGTAGGAAGTGGTCCATTTCCTACAGAGCTAGAAGATGAGACAGGAGAAGAACTTCGTAAGGCAGGACATGAATTTGGTGCTACAACAGGTCGACCTCGTAGATGTGGTTGGTTAGATTTAGTTGCCCTTAAATACTCTGTAATGATAAATGGAGTAACACAATTAATTATGACAAAAGGTGATGTTTTAAGTTCTTTTGAAACAATTAAAGTTGCAACTTCATATATTATAGATGGAAAAGAAACTTCGGATTTTCCTTATGAATTACCTGAAAAGTTAGAAGTAGGATATACCGAACTTCCTGGATGGAATGCTAATTTAACAGGAATGAAATCAGAGGAAGAATTTCCAGTGGAATTAAAAAATTATATTGAATATCTAGAGAAAGAATTGGAAGTGCCAATTACTATTGTGTCAGTAGGTCCAGATAGAGAACAAACTATTGTTAGAAAATAATATTTGAAAAATATAAAATTTAGAAAGCCTGAGTAGTATTGACTATTCAGGCTTTTTTATATAGTGAAATTTAAATACCAATTAATAATCAATGAAAATCAGATTCATTTTGCACTTTTAAAACTGATTATTTATTTTCATCCCTTCATTAAAAAGTAATTATGCCTGGAATATATGAACCTACTTTATTAATTAATTCTGATATCTGTAAAAGGAATATTAGAATAATGAATAATCGTGTAAAGAATTGGGGTGGTCAATTTCGTCCTCACTTTAAAACTCATCAATCTTCTGTTATTGGTAATTGGTTTAAAGATGAAGGAGTTGAGTCGATTACGGTTTCTTCGTTTAAAATGGCTCAATATTTTGCAAAAGAAGGTTGGAGGGATGTAACAGTAGCTCTTACTGCAACAATTTTAAATAAGGATATTATTAATTCTTTAGCAGCTAATATTAATTTAAATATTCTTGTTGAAGATATTGATACCATAAAAGTTTTAGAGGAAGAATTACTATACCCAGTTGGAGTTTATGTGAAAATAGATACAGGCTACCATAGAACAGGAATTGATGTAAATGATTTGTCCCTGGTAAAAAACTTTTTAAATGAATTAAAGGATAAGAAAAATTTAATCTTCATGGGTTTTCTGACTCATGCTGGTAATACATATAAATGCTTGAATGAGAATGAAATTAATCAAGTTGCAAAACAAAATATTGATAGTTTTTTGTCTCTTAAAGTATTTTTAAAAGAAGATTTCCCATTGATGCAGTTATCATGGGGTGATACACCTAGCTGTTCTGTTTATGAGAACTTTTATGGAATTGATGAATTCCGACCTGGGAATTTTGTGTTTTACGATTATATGCAATCAAAGATTGGTAGTTGTAAATTGTCGGATATTGCAGTTTGTTTAGCTGCGCCCGTTTTAGCAACGCATCCAGAAAGAAATGAAATCGTAATACACGCAGGAGCAATTCACTTGTCAAAAGAAAATATTACTCTCGAGGATGGATCTGTTACATACGGTAAAGTGGTAGCAATGAAAAATGGAAAGTGGGATGTTAATAGAGATTATGGTGAAATTCGTTCCCTGTCACAGGAGCATGGAGTTGTTTCTGTTAAATACGAATACTCTTTTGAAATAAAACCAGGTGATATTGTCGGAGTTTTACCAGTACATTCATGTCTGACATCTAATTTAATGAAGAAATTTTTAACCCAAGAAGGTAACTTTATTTACATGATGGAGTAAAGGTTTAATAATTGTATGTAAAACTATTAATTATATTATGAAGCAAATTGTACTTTTCCTGAGTATATTATTGATTTTTACAGCTTGTGCAAGTAAGCGTTATTTAAAGAAAGGATTAGAACTTGAAAACTCAGGTTTGTATTCAGATGCCGCTAGTCAGTACTATCATTCCCTATTAAAAAACATAAATAATATTGATGCAAAAATAGGTTTACAACGAACCGGGCAACTTGTTTTGGATGATTATATTGAACAGTTTAAAAACCAATATAGCAATGGTACTTCAAAAGATGCTGTATATGCCTTTTTAAAAGCAGAAAAATATTACAACCAAATTAAGAAGGTTGGATTAAATTTAATTTTTCCTGAAGAACAAAGAAGTTATTATAAAGAAGTTGAGGATCTATATTTAAGTTCATTGTATGAACAAGCAATAAAGGCTTTAGATATGGAAGAATTTGCTAGTTCAGAGAAAATGTTTGCTGAGATTCTTTCGTTAAATAATAATTATAAAGATGTAAAGTCAAAATGGGTAATTGCAAAGTATGAACCCGTGTATAGAGAGGGGCAACAGCAAATGGGGGCAGAAATGTTTCGCTCATCTTATTTTACATTTAAAAGTATAATTGATAAAATTAATGTATATAAAGATGCTATAGAATTGATGAATCATTCTTTAGATATGGCAAAAATTACCATAGCAATTAATCATTTTCAATTTGCATACAAATCCTATGAAACTTTAGCTGGTAGTTTAAAAACTAAGTTAACAAATGGCATTAATAATTTGAAATCTCCATTGTATGAGGTGGTAACTATTCATGGGAATCAAAAAGAATTATTTGTAAATAAGATAGCATCATCAAATTCTACGACACTAGAAGGAGAAAAAGTGCAAGGATTAAATCAAGATCATGTAAATACAAAAGCTAAAGCAATTATATCTGGAAAGATTCATAATTATAAAGTATATAATGGTAAACTATCTAAGAAACAAAAAAGAGGTTATTTGGAAAGAACTGTAGAGTATGTAGATAAAGAAACGGGAGAAAAAAAGAAAAAAACAGAGTATGATAAAGTGAAATACTATGAATATGAATTAACTCGTTATGTTTCTTTATCGTTAGAATATGTAATGAAAAGAACTGATAAGGATGAGGTTCCTTTGTCTAATGTGTTTACAAAACAGGAAACAGATAATCTGCATTATGTTGTTTATGAAGGAAATTCTAAAAAATTAGTGCCAGGTTATTGGAAATATAGCAATAAAGATAGTAGTGAGGATTATGTAAATACAAGTAATGCTTCAATTAGTAATTTGCGAAGGTTAGCACAAAATAAGAGAACTGCAAAATCATCAAGTGAACTTCAAAAGTTACTTGTAGATGAATGTATTAGCAATATTGTTTCTGAAATATCTGAATATAAACCTGAAAAATAATATTTTATGTACATGAAATATAATGTACTTGTTATTCTGATTTTATTATTTATTGGATGTTCTACAGCAAAAAAACAAGCAGAACTTTTAGAACAAACAAAACCTTTATGGCTTAAAGAACGCCCTATAGATAATGCTTATTATTGTGGAATAGGGATTGTTCCTAAAGTAGGTTCTCCAATGTTGTATGAAGATAAAGCAAAGGAACGGGCACTTGCTGATATATCAAGTCAAATAAGTTCAACAATTAAATCTGAAGCTATATTGTATCAGGTTGAGGATAAGAACGGAGTAAGAGATTTTTTGCAAAATAGGATTAAAGCTGTTTCAGAAGGGTATTTAGAGGGGTATGAATATGTAGATAAATGGGAAGACTTGTCTAATACTTATGTATATTATCGGTTATCAAAACAAGTATATAAAGAACTAAAAGCAAAAAGAAAAGCTGAAGCCCTTAAGGTTGGAACGGAGAAATACCTTACTGCTTTAAAATTGAAAGAAGAAGGTAATTTTGTACCCTCTTTAGAACATTTTGCAGCATGTATAGATGTACTTAGTGGCTATATGAATGAATTAACAATTATTGATATAGAAGGGAATAAAGTAGATTTAGTTTCAGAATCAAGTATTGAAATAGCTAGGATTATAGAAAAATTCTCAATTAATATTAAAGGGAACAATGCTGTTTCAGGTTCAAAAGATCGTATAAGTATCATTTATGATGGATCTGTATCCGTAAAAAATTTACCTGTAAAATTAGAATATAGTGGTGGTTATTTAGTCAATGATAGATTAAAATCTGATGATGATGGACTTGTTAGTATTCCTGAAATTTCAAAAGGACATGGTACAAGCGACCAATATTTAGTAATTAAAATAGATTTGTTATACTTGGGACGTCAAGTTACCAAGAATTTGTATGTTAGAAAGATTATCGAAAATCAGAAAGCTGCAGAATTAACTATTGATGTTTGATTTTAATAAGCATTATCAAAATAACCGAATTATGAGTTTTAGGATAAAAATACTATTCATTGGTTATATACAATAAAAAGTGTAAATCTTATTTTTTGTTTGTAACGATCAGATATTGAATTAGATGAAATTAGTGTATTGTGATTGGATAATAGTTGATAATATTATGTAGTTGACAACTTTTTGTTTTTGTGCCAGGTTGTTAGATATTCATTAAGCTAAGATCTGTTATTCATTACTTTTTCAACCATTAAATCCATAATTATTCTATTGAAGTCTTCTTTTACCAAAGGTTTAGACAAAAATGCAGTAGCTCCATTTGAAAGACAAGAATGAATTGTATTTTTAGAATTATCTCCAGATATTATAACAACAGGTACATCGAGTAAATATTCCTGCATGTCATTAAGAACTTCAAATCCATTTTTATTGGGCATATAGAGATCAAGCAAAACTAAATCTGGTTTTTCCTGATAGAACACCTTTCGTCCTTCTAGTCCGTCTTTAGCTTCAATTATATGTAAATTATAGTTAGATAAGAATTTTTTTGTTATTACTCTTGAAATTTGAGTGTCATCTACAATTAAAACTTTTAACATGTTTAAATAGTGTTGGTTATGTAAGTTCTAATACGTTATGTATACAATGTTTGGTTTGCTTTATTGATGTATTGTAGTTTTTGTTAGATAAAACGATTTATTTATGTGTTGAAATTATAATATCTCCATATTTTGAATAAGTCTCTATGTATACTAAAAACAAATACTTTAAATTAGTTATTCCTGTGTGCTTTATAGTTTTTTATCATAGCTGATCGATAAAAAATATAAATCTATTGGTTTAGTTATTTTGTAATACGTGTTTTAGGAAATTGAGCGATATATACGGGTAGCTAAACCGCGTTCATGTAAAAGCCTGTCTGGCTGGAAGACATTTGGAGTTTTAAGGCAAAGTATTTTAGTCGGTTATTAGTGTTTTTTTTATCTGTAAATGAAAGAAATTAAAAAAAAGGAAAACATAAAGAATTCCCTTTTATTAACATATTGATTTATAGTATTCTTATTTCTATTATTTAATTGGTACATTTTTCAATGTTTCCACTAAAAATTTCCAGAATTTTTCAACAGTTTCAATATTTACTTTTTCGTCAGGAGAGTGAGGAAAACGTATTGTAGGACCAAACGAAATCATATCCCAATTGGGTTTTACAGCTCCTAATATACCACATTCCAATCCTGCATGAATTCCTCTTATTTCTGGAGTTTTTCCAAATTCTTTGTTGTATACATCTTTCATTACCTTTAGTATCTCAGAGTCAGGATTAGGTTTCCAACCAGGATATTGACCGCTAAATTCAACGTTTGCACCAGCTAAACGGAATAAACTCTCTAATGTTGATTCAACATCTTCTTTTGCGCTATCTACTGAACTTCGGATTAAGCATAATACCTTAGTTTTTCCACCCTCTGACTTTACAATGGCAAGATTTAATGATGTTTCAACCAAACCAGGCATTGTATCACTCATTCTGATAACTCCATTAGGACAAGCTTGTATTGAATTAACTAGATCATCTTGTGAAATCTCATCAATTAGTGTAACTGGCATATCACACTTTTCAACTGTTAATGATAAATCAGGTTCTTTAACTGTAAGTTCGTTTTTATAAATAGATGAAAATTCCTCAATGGTTTCTGTAAATTCTATAACATTGTTAGTAGGTACTGTTACAACTGCAAATGCTTCTCGAGGTATAGCATTTCTTAAGCTCCCTCCATCAATAGAAGCTAAACGAACACCATAAGCAGCTATAAGTTCTTTTAATAAGCGAAACATTAATTTATTTGCATTCCCTCTGCCTAAGATGATATCCATACCAGAATGACCACCTTTTAAACCTGTTAACGATATTTTAAACGCTACTGTATTTTCTTCTGTTGTAACTTCATTATAAGTGAATTCCATGTTGGCATTTGAGCCTCCGGCACAACCAACATATAATTCTCCTTCATCTTCAGAATCCATATTGATTAATATATCACCACCCAGCATTTCCGATTCAAGACCAAAGGCTCCTGTCATTCCTGTTTCTTCGTCAATGGTAAATAAGGCTTCAATAGGTCCGTGAGGAATATCCGTTGATTGAAGAATTCCCATTGCTGCAGCCACACCTATACCATTATCAGCACCTAAAGTAGTACCATTAGCTTTTACCCATCCATCTTCAATATATGTTTCAATTGGATCTTTTTCGAAATCATGTTGCTTATCACTATTTTTTTGTGGTACCATATCAACATGACCTTGTAAAACTACTGTTTTACAATTTTCCATGCCTGGTGTAGCAGGCTTTTTAATGATTACATTACCTGTTTTATCTACTGATGTTTCTAATCCTAATTTTTTTCCGAACTCCTCCACATATTTAGCCGCTTGTTGCTCTTTTTTACTGGGGCGAGGAATTTGTGTTAATGCATAAAAGTTTTCCCATAAAGCTACGGGCTGAAGTTTTGATATTTCGTTACTCATGATTTTTGATTTTAATACTAAAGAACTAACCGAATAAAAAGTTCTGAATTATTTTAAAAATGAATTGTAAAAATAGTTATCATGAATTTAAATCTCGATGATAAGTATCACGTGAAATAATAAAAACAAAGAGGCTCTCTAGTTAAAGAAAGCCTCATTGTTTATATGTTTTATATGATTCCGATTTCTTGTATTTAAAAGAAACTATAAAAAAGAAGGATTTTTATATTGATTAAGGATTTCATTTATTACTTCTCCTTCTTTGTATTTATTTACATATTCAGTGTCGATAAATCCTCTGGTTCTTTGCATTCTGTACGATGCTTCTTTCCAACTTTTAACTTTAAAATTGTATTTAATTTTACTTACTACCAATAGAAATAAGTGCTCCTGTAACCGGACAAAATTTAATTGTAGTATTGCTTTGTTTTAGAATCTCAGCTGGCATAGATACTACCTGACCATACTGAGCTAAATCAACAATCTTATTAGTAACTTCCTTATTCTTATCTAAAATTGTGATTTTAGCAGATGCAGGTATGCAGTAGAATAATCCATTTGTTGATTCGTTTTTCGAATCCTCCTGTCTGTTCTCTAGTTTATTAAACTCTAAAGTTTCTAGTTTTAGATAAATAGGAGTCCCGGTAATATCCATTGCATCCACAACTCCTTTTTGAGCTGAAAATCTACAAATTACATGATTATTATATGAACTTAAAGGTTCTGGTGTAATTTCAAATATCTGCTTTTTTGTTGAAGTAATTGTTTTTCCAGCAAAAAGAGAAACAAAATCACTTTCCATTTTATTAAGCTCTTTCAATACCGATTGGTAAGCCTCTCCATCTGGAGGAAGGTTTTCAAGATCACCAGATAATAAATCTATTCTGTTATTTCTGATTTTATAAATCATATTGGCTGCTTCCTGAGCCATAGCAGCTGTTGAAGTTTTAAAAAGTAAATCTTCATGCAAAGGAATATTATCAAAATTAACATCCTCAATGTTTATATTTTTAGATTCTGATTCCTTGCAACACAAATGATGTTTTGTTTTGTTATTTTCAAGATTAATACCTTTTAAAATACCTTTATGTGTTAGATTTACTTTAAAAGCAGAAGATAAACCAGTTGCGAATATACTATATCTTTCCTCTTCATTTGGGGTTCCTTTTGTTTTAACATTGATACTTTTTATCACCCATTCTTCACTGTCTTCAGTAATTACATCTGATAAATTTAGGTAACGTTGAGAATATCTATAATAGGGACCTGTTTTTTTTATAATTTTCTCACTCTCTATCTCAACCAGGATAGTTGTTTTTGGAAGCATATAGCTTAAAGCTTGAACTGTAGGATTTAAAATCTCAGTTGTTTTTTTTACTTCAACACTTGACTCACCCTTTTTTTGAGATGTAACATTAGATGTAATTAAAAGTAGGATTATTAAGGGATTAAAGAATTTTAATTTAAACTGCATTTTATTATTAATTTTTGTTTATGTACTTATTTTCTTAGTGATTTAAACGCAGAACCAATATTACTTATTATGTCTGAAGCAATTAAAGATTCTTCAGATTCAGTTGATAATGCATGATCACCTGCTAATCCATGAATATATACTGCAGTAAGCACAGCATCTTTTTCAGAATATCCTTGGGCTAACAAAGCTAATATAATTCCTGTTAATGTATCACCACTTCCAGCAGTAGCCATTCCCGGATTACCGGAACTATTAAAATAGCAGTTTCCATCAGGAAGGGCTATTACAGTATGTGCTCCTTTTAAAACAGTAATTACATTGTAATGTTTACAAAAATCTTTTAAGAGTTCTAAACGATGTATTTCATTTTTACATTTACCAACTAACCTTTCAAACTCTTTTGGGTGTGGTGTTAATACAGAAAGCTTTGGTAGTTTTACTAGCAAAAATTTATTCTGGCTTAAGATGTTTAAACCATCAGCATCAATTACTAATTTCTGATCTGAAATTTGATTTAGCAATTCTTCAAAAGCTTTTGCACTATTCTTTTTAATATCTAATCCAGGACCAATTCCTATTGCATTATAGCAATTAAGTTGTGGGAATTCTGTAAAAAACATTTCAGAACGGTCGATGCTTGTCATTGCTTCAGGAACTGTACTTTGAATAATTTGATAACCCCAATGGGGTATATGTGCAGTTAGTAAACCTACTCCTGATTTTAAACAAGCTTTAGCTGCTAATATGGCTGCACCCATTTTACCATAACTTCCGGCGATCAAAAGAGCATGACCAAAATTTCCTTTGTGACTGAATTTATGGCGACTTCTTACAATAGATTTTATTTTAGAGTTATCTGTATAAAAATAATTTGTTTCGTGTAAATCTATACCTTCCTTCAATAAACCAATGTCAAGTATTTCCCATTTACCTACAAATTTTGCATTTTCAGGTAAAAAGAACGATAACTTAGGTAACTGGAAAGTAAGAGTGATATTGGCTTCAATAATTCCGGAGGCAGCTCTGTAATTACTATCGTAATTGGCAAATAGTCCAGAAGGAATATCTATTGAAATAATAAAATTTCCTGTGTCATTAATCTTTTCAATAACTTCTTTTGATAAACCTTTAGTTGGGCGATTTAAGCCAGAACCAAATATGCAATCTATAATGAATTCATCCGGATCAAGATTTTGGATGTTTAATTGTTCTATTTGATTTATTTCCTTAATAGAAATATTTGTGAGTTCCTTTAATTTATTCAAGTTGATTGAAGCATCTTCAGATAATGTATCTGAAAATTTGATCAGATATACATTTAATGTAACTGGTAATTCTGATAGCATTCGGGCTATGGCTAAACCATCTCCTCCGTTATTTCCTGTTCCACAAAAAATAGAAAAGGAATACGCCATATTATTATTAATAATCCAGTCAGTAGCAGCTCTAGCAGCTCTTTCCATTAAGTCTATTGAGGGTATTGGCTCATTTTTAATAGTAAATTGGTCAACTTCCCTGATTTGTTGTGGGGATAATACTTTCATGGTCTGATATTAATAATAACCTAAGTTCGATATAATAATTTTTTTTACCATAAAAAACTAATCAACTGCGTTAATATTCTTGTAGCTAGTTTGCTAAATATCAATAGTTTCGTTGCATGTCAGTTGTTTATGAAAATAAATTCTAAATATTTAATCGAATTCAGGTTAATAGAGGTTAAATATAAAATCTATTTGTACGCTTTCTTAATATACAAATTTACAGAACAATTAAAGAGAATGGAACAGTTTTAAAATATTATATATTTTTTCACATAGATTTTTTATGACTAACTAAATAATTGGGCTTTACTGATAATGTACCTATTATGATATTTTAGTTGGTTTTTAGTAGAATTATATTGTGGTAAATTCAATTTCATTAGAATGATAGGCAGTATTAATTTTCGATTTTATTAATATTTTATGCCACGTGCTATTTTTAATACAGTTTTAAAAAAGGGGAAGGATGATTTTCTCAATCCGAACTTAAAAAACAAGGGAGATGTTATACTTTTTAGTCAATTTTAGATTTTAATATGATATATTTCAAGTATTTGTTATATAAGTTTTAATAATTTTGTTCCTTTTGAAAATAATAACTTGAAAAATATGGATACAAATAAAAATGAAACTTTATTTGGACATCCCAAGGGGCTGTTCATTCTCTTTTTTACGGAAATGTGGGAGAGATTTTCCTATTATGGGATGCGTGCAATTTTGGTTTTGTACCTTGTAGCTACTACTACAGGCGATAATCCGGGATTAGGGTGGAATAATGCTGATGCTTTATCTTTATATGGATGGTATACAATGTTAGTATATTTAATGTCAATACCAGGAGGTTGGATCGCGGATAAGGTTCTTGGAGCAAAAAAATCTGTGCTTTATGGAGGAATTCTATTAGTTCTTGGTCATGCTGTTTTATCTTTTGAAAATATGCCTGCTTTCTATACTGGCTTATTGTTAATTGTATTGGGTGTAGGTATGTTAAAACCTAATATTTCTACCATGGTAGGAGGATTATATCAAGCTGGAGACATTCGAAGAGATAAAGGTTTTACAATATTTTATATTGGAATTAATATAGGTGCATTTTTATCAAGTCTTATCGTAGGTTATGTTGGTGAAGTTTATGGATGGCATTATGGTTTTGGTTTAGCTGCTATAGGTATGACACTAGGATTAGTTCAGTATGTTTTAGGTCAGAAACATTTATTAGCTATCGGAAATCACATTTCACAAAAGGACAATGGTCAGCAGGCAGCTCAATTAAACAAACCATTAACTAAAGTTGAAAAGGATCGTGTTGTTGTATTATTAATTTCTTTTTTATTGGTAATTATTTTCTGGGGGGCCTTTGAGCAAGCAGGTGGCTTGATGAATATATACACCATGAATAAAACAGATAGAATGCTATTAGGATGGGAGATTCCTGCAACATGGTTTCAGTCTTTAAATGCATTTTTCATCATTATATTAGGAACTACTATTGCTGGTTATTGGGCTAAGAGAAAACTTAAAGGAAAAGTTTCTTCTTCATTATTTAAAATGATCATAGGATTAATAATAATGGGAGCAGGATTCTTTTTTATGACAGCAGCTTCTGTTGAATATGATTCGTCAGGTAGTTCAGCTATGGTTTGGTTGGTACTTGCTTATTTATTTCATACAACAGGAGAGCTTTGTCTTTCCCCTGTTGCCTTATCATACATTACAAAGCTTGCTCCAGTAAAGTATGCGTCTATAATGATGGGTATTTATTTTGCCATGACTGGGGTAGGGAATAAATTAGCTGGTTTGTTAGGAGAAGGAGCTCAAGATCTTGGTGAGTTTGCAATCTTTACCGGAATTGCAGTTTTTAGTATTGCAGTAGGATTAATTGTCCTAATCTTTAGAAAGAAACTTGATTTATTAACTCATGGAGTTGAGGATATGGAAATGGAAGTGGATGCTCTTGATAATAAGGGGCCTGAGGTAGAATCATTTGAAGAATCTTTATAGAGATAAGTTATTTTATTATGGCTACTGCACAAGAAAATTTTTTTAAACATAAAGTACTAGGGCAACCTGCAGGTTTATTTGTTTTATTTTTTACAGAGATGTGGGAGCGTTTTTCCTTTTATGGAATGCGTGTGTTGCTTATTAATTTCTTAACCATGGCGATGGTTAGCTATAATCCGGGTTGGCATTGGTCTGCTGAAAATGCAGGTGCCTTATTTGGAACTTATGCTATGTTGCTTTATTTAACACCAATTGCAGGTGGTATTATTGCCGACCGTTTTACCGGATACAGATGGGCAGTGGTAATTGGTGCTGCTATTATGACCTTAGGTCATGTTTGTATGGCTTTTGAAACAGAATTCTGGTTATATATTGGTTTGGGATTGTTGGTGGTAGGAACAGGTTTTTTTAAACCCAACATTACATCAATCATATCAGAAATGTATAAAGACTTTCCTGAAAAGAAAGATGGAGCATATACTATTTTCTACATGGGGGTTAATGCCGGTGCTTTTTTTGGAATGATGTTATGTGGTTATTTGGCAGAAAGAGTGGGCTGGTCATGGGGATTTGGTCTTGCTGGTGTTTTTATGTTATTAGGAACCTTGCAATTTTGGCTAGCCAAACCTTTATTTGGAAAAATTGGTGATGTGCCAGATAGAGAAGCAATAAAGGCAGAGGAAGAAAAAGCCATAGAAACTGAAACAGATGAAAATAAAAGAAATCCATTTACACTATTAGATAAGATTTTAATTGTTATTTGTTCAATTATAGGTATTGGTTATGCCATTAATGATCCATTATCTAAAATTGCAAATTTTGATATGTTTAGTTTTGCCTGCATTCAAGGTATAGAAGGTCAATATGTTTCCGTAGCTATTGGTTTAGTCCTGTTTTTAATTCTGGTAATCGGTAGAATAAGTCGTTATACTAAGGTTGTAAGAGACAGGATGATTACTTTTATTATTTTCGGGTTTTTTACTGTTTTCTTTTGGATGAGCTTTGAACAAGGGGCAACTTCTTTGGTGATTTTTGCACGAGATGATATCAATAGAAATTTAAGTGGAATATCTGCAATTATTTTTAATGTTGTTAATTCTTTGCTGACTTTGGTGCCACTTGGAGTAATAACTTATGTGTTAATAAGATTATTTAAAGAGACGCGAAAAAAAATATTACAAACTAATATAGTATTGGCAGTTTGTTTTATTGGTATCTGGGGAATTGCATTATGGATGTTACAAAAAGAATGGACTTCAAATGCATATAATGTTACTTATCAAGCTATACAAACTCCGTCTTTTAATGAGGATGGAACTCAAATAGTAGATAAGGAAGGAAATTCCGTGTTTAATTATACTCCGGTAACCGAAGGTATGAACGTGGCTGCTGATGCTACGATTGTGAATAAAACAATTAAAATTGTTGAAAATGAGGATTTCACATTAGGTCAGGAAATTTTATTAATTACAAAAGATAATGAGAATAGTAATTACGGATATCTAACAACAGAACGTCTTGAGCGAGCAAGAGCGATTGGTGATCAACTAGGAATTGATAATGGAGTGGTAAAAGGACGTGTTGCTTCAATACAATCCAATGAAGTTGAAATTACTGTTTCCTGGTTTAGTATTTTGAACTCTTTCTTTATTATAGCTTTAGCTAATTTCTTTTCAAAATGGTGGGATAGTAAGTATAATCCTTCAGCAAGTGTTAAATATGGCTTAGGACTTATAATTATGGCTATAGGCTTTGGATTGCTTGCTTTTGGTTCGTATGGAGTTGAAGAGGGAGTTAAAGTGAGTATGGTCTGGTTGATTTTAGCATACTTGTTTCATACCATGGGTGAATTATGTCTATCTCCGGTAGGATTGTCGTATGTAAGTAAACTTGTACCAGCCCGAATGATTGCTTTTATGTTTGGAATGTGGTATTTAGTTATAGCAATTGGAAATAAATTGGCAGCTATTGTTGGAGGCCAGATTGATAATATAACCAAAGAATATTCATTATATACATTCTTTTTGGTTGTAACTATTGTTCCCGCTGTAGCAGGGATCATTGTGATAGCATTAAATCCATTAATGAAAAAAATGATGCATGGAGTTAAATAATGATTATTCTTACTTCATAAGTAATAAATTGAAATAAACAGATTTATTATCATATTTTAACCCGATATGCATGTGTGTATATCGGGTTTTTTATGTAAAAATATGGGGATCATGAATAACTCTGCTCTATAGCTGTTTCGTAGCTTGTTCGTGTCCGTTGCGGATATACTTGTGATATACTCCACATATTGTACATATATAATTCATATTTACTTCACTAAACAGTGAGGCAGTAGTGAACCTATAGTGAAGGAGTAGTGAAGGAATAGTGTAGTATACCCGCAGCAGTTACGACTATGATACGCAGAAGGTGTAATGTAGGTATATATAAAAACCTGTCAGGTTTATTTGCCAAAAGCTTAATAAACCTGACAGGTTTTTATTCTCTTCAACAATAAATGCTAATTCAAAACAAAGTGATAGGTAATAGTACCCTTTTGAAATGCAGCAGCATTAGGATCTGAATTAAATTTAGCCTTTTTAGCTGCATCAATAGCAGCTTTCTTTAAAGTGGAGTTTTGTGTAGTAGAACCTTTTAGTTGGTACTCGGCACTTACAACCTGGCCATATTTGTTAACGGTAACTTGTACTACAACAATTCCTTCTTCCTGAATGCTGTAACTTGGTTGAGGTAATGATCCTACCAATGAGCGACCTGTTAAATCAAATCCTGAACCGGAGTTGCCTAAGCCACTTCCTGTTCTGTTCTTGCTATTTGGATCGCCGGTTACATAGCCCTGGTTTCCTGAACCTCCGGCATCACCTTCGGATGTGCTATTGCTGTTTGATTTACCAAAAGCGCTTCCCACGGTATTACTCGCTTCCTTAGCAATGCGTTGTTCTTCTTCTCTTTTTTTACGTTCAGCCTCTTCACGAGCTTTTTTTTCAGCTTCCGCTTTCCTTTTGGCTTCTGCTTCCGCTTTTGCTATTCTTTCAGCTTCTTCTCGTTCTTGACGCTCTTTTTCTTCCTGTATTTTTCTTTCCTGTTCTTCTTTTTGCTTTTTTAATCTGTCTTCTTCCTCTTTCTTTTTTTGCTCTGCACTTTTTATTTCAGGAGCTTCATCAAAGTCCTGTGTTTTTACAGTTTCTTCTGTTTTAGGAACTGATTTCTCCTGAGGAGTAGGAGGTGGTGGTGTAGTCTGAGGTTCTGATGCAGCTGGTTGAGTTGTTGCTTTAGGAGGTTCAATCTCACCTAATCCAGTTTGAACATTACCTAAATTCACTAATATTCCTTCCTCCTGTTGAGGTATCGTTTTTAAACCAAAGAAAATGAGTAATACAAGCACCAATAAATGAAATATTAGTGAACCTATAACACCGTGTTTATTATATTTTTTTTGCATCACTTAAAATCTTTGAAAAATTAACAAACTAATTTATCTTGGTTGTGTAGCTAAAATTAGTTTATACTTATTTTTAATTGCTATATCTCTAATCTTACCCACAATAGAAAAAGGAACCGACTCATCTACATGTAAAGCAATATATGTTTCAGGTTCTGCATTCATAATTTCTTTCAATCTTCGTTCCATTCTCCAAAATGAGACTTCATCACCTTCGATAAAATATCTTAAATCTTTTGTGACAGAAATAGTTGTATTTGGTTTTGCAGATACCTGGTGATCACTTTTAGGTAAGGTTAAATCACTACTTGCTACCGGGGTTACAAGAGTAGATGTTATCATAAAAAATATGAGTAAAAGGAATACGATGTCTGTCATACTTGACATACTAAATCCTGAATTTACTTTACTTCTTCTTCTTAACCCCATATTAATTTAAGTTAATATAATTTGTGTTGTATTGTTGAAATTATTCAAAGATTAATTACAGACAAATTCTTATTTAAGACTTTGAACTTCCAACTATTTTATATCTAACACTACTTTTATTGAATGCGATTCTGCAATATCCAGTAATCTGGCTACATCTCCTGTTGGTGCATTTTTATCAGTTCTAAGTTTGATAAATGTTCTGTCACTGCTTTTAAACTGTTTTAAAATTGCATTCTCAAGGTTGCTTTCAGAAATTCTTTTGCTATCAATATAATATTTGCCACTGGCAGAAACTCTGGCATTAATAAATTTTTCAATTATAACCTTTTTACTGGCTTGCTTAGGAATTAACAATTTAAGTGCATTGGGGTGCACCATTGTTGACGTTATCATAAAGAAAATAAGTAACAAGAATACAATATCTGTCATACTAGACATACTAAAGCTTGCATTTATTTTCGTTCTTCTTTTTAAAGCCATGTGAATTTAGATTGTAGAATTTAGATAAGAGATAAGAGATTAACAGATGTTTACTGTCTCTTATCTTTTGTCTTTAATCTTTTGTCTTGTTACGCTGCAGGTTCATTTAATAAGTCCATAAACTCCATTGTAGTAGCTTCAAGTTTGAAAACAACTTTTTCAACTCTTGCAACTAAAAAGTTATAGGCAAAATAGGCCATAATACCAATTGCTAATCCAGTAACAGTAGTAACCATAGCAGTATAAATACCAGATGATAATAAACCTACGTCAATATTATTACCAGCATTAGCCATATCAAAAAAGGCTCTGATCATTCCAATTACAGTTCCTAAGAAACCGATCATTGGTGCACCTCCGGAAACAGTTGCAAGGGTAGGTAATCCTTTTTCAAGGCGACTAATTTCTAAATTACCAACATTTTCAATTGCAGTATTTACATCAGATAATGGTCGGCCAATGCGACTGATACCTTTTTCAATCATTCTACTTACAGGATTGTCAGCTTGTTGGCATAGAGCGTAAGCTGAATCTATTTTACCATCATGGATATATTCTTTAATTTTATTCATAAAGCTCAAGTCCTCAGAAGCTGCCTTTTTAATAGCAAAGTATCTCTCAAAGAAAATATAAACTGCTACAAATGATAATAGGATCATAGGAACCATAATCCATCCACCATTAATGGCCATTTGAATATAGTCCATTTGATTTTCAGTTGTCTCAGCTAGCGCTTCAGCTGTTTCTGCTGTCTGTTGTATAAATAATAATAAGCTCATGAATTCGTGTGTTAATGATATTTTTGGTAAAAATATATATTTTGTTTTAAAATGGTAACGGAAAAACTATTATAAAATTATTTAGATTGGTCTTCTTTAGCTTTTTTTATCATTCTTTGTTGTACGTTTAAAATTCAATTGTTGAATTATAGAGAGGCTATAATTTACAAAAGCCTTATAGAAAGGAGTGCATTTAGAAATTTTAAGCTGAGGTTACTAGTATAATCACCAAAGGGCCTTTAGGCCTGATTTCTTAGTAGAAAATAGCTTATGTGTAGTAATCAAGGGGCGTAGCCCTGTTGTCTTAAACTGGGCTATACCATTCAAAAAGATATTTTGGATCAAAGTTAATATCAAACTTTTTAAGGAAAGATAGATATTCATCCCTAAAACATCTTTTTTTATGGTGTTCTGGTTGATTTAATATATAATTTACCACTCTGTCAGTTTGTGATTTAGAATATGTAAACGCACCATATCCATCCTGCCATGAGAAATGCCCAGGTAAAAGGCTTTTATCGTTAATCCATTTTGAAGAACCAGCTTTTATTTGTTCAATAAGTTTAGAGATCGACACAGTTGGATGTATCCCTACAAAAATATGTGTATGATCCGGATTGCAGAAAACAGCAAGAGGTTTTGATTTATGCTTGGTTGCAAGTCCGCATATTATTTTTTCTAATTCGTTTCTGAACATTTCGTTTATTAAGTTTTCTCTACCTTGAACAGCAAAAACATATTGAACGAAAAGTTGGGTATAAGTATTGGCCATAATAAAAACTTAAGATAACAGGGCTAACGCCCCTATATTTATTTACTTAATTTCTTCTACTAAGAAATTAGGGCTACGCCCCTCAATCAGCTTCAGAAGATATGAATATAGTTAAAAGTTAAATACATTTTCAGAAAGGGTGTATAAAAGTTTTATCCAGAAAATGCAACGCAAAGCTAAACTATAAATTTTAGATAATAGATTTTAGGCTTATTCACAAGATACTTAAAATTAATTATTTATACATCTTGTGTAGTGGGTTCTAAAAATTAGTAGATCTGATAGTTATGAAAGTTCACCGAACTATTACGATGAATAATATGATTTGAAGATTTTATAAATTTTAACCAAATCCTAATTATTTAATTCTGTTTCTTCTGTTTCAATCTGTATTTCTTTTTCTTTTTTTGCTTTCCCTGTAATCCAATCCCAGTATTTTTTAATTAATTCACCAAAAGTGTCAAATTCTTCCTGGTATGATAAACCAACGCCTTGAGTAGTAGGTGAATTATCATAACTAAGATCATCATTGCTATGTGTATATGCTTTTGCTCTTAAAGATCCTGATTTATTTAGTTTAACATCCATGTCAAAATCACCGACAATGTTACTTGTATTTTGTTGGACTGCACTGTATCCTCCATATTCAACATTTCCATTTAAAGATACTCTGTTGTTAAATAATTGAGTGCTTAGAGCCACCTCAATTTGGTCAGTAGATATTTCATCCTCCGGCCTGTAATTAATACCGATGTCAAGATCATTGCTTATTTGGGATAACCAGTTACTCAAATAACTGGATAACATTTCAGAGGTAGTTGTTAATGCGGCTGTATTTACCTGGTTTGTATTACCTGATCCTGCATTGTAACTAGGAGTGAAAAACTTATTTAAAATAAGTAAGGAAAGTACCTGTCTGTTTAGCTCTTCTTCCGTATTGATGGCATCATCAATTGTGTTTTGAGTAGCCTCTTCCATTGTTGGAGCAGAAATATCAAACTGTACAGAAGGTTGTGATAACCTGTCTCCTAAAATCAGGTCGCAGTTAATAGGAATACGTTTATATATTTCACTGTTTTCGACTATTTCCTGACTCGATGGTGCAACTAGTGGCTGAATAGATGTTTTGATTTTATAAGTAGCAGTGATATCAATAGCTGCATCATAAGGATCGCCTTGCCATACAACTGTTCCTCCTTTATTAATATCGAATCTTTTATTAACCACATTTTCTAATGAAAATAGATAATCTCCTTTTTCTGCTGTGTAATCGCCATAGAAGTTTATGTCTCCTTCTTTGGATATTTGAATCTGTAGATACCCATTTCCTGTGCTACGTAGTATATCCCCTACAGATGGGTCAAAAATAACCTGAATCTGAGCATCTGGGGTTATTTCTATACCCATATTCATTGCAAAGTTGGATAGATTAACGTTATATTCATCATCCAAAGGTAGGGGAGATTCAGAAAATACAGTAGAATCAGTATGATTGGTAAATTGTATGAAGTTGTTTTCAAGAGACTCTTCTTTATCTGAAATTGGGATAAATAAAGTTGTTTTAGGTTCTGATTTACCTTGAATGTCAATGTTTAAATCATATGTTTTTCCTGTAACAGCTAAATCACCTGATGCATAAACGTTTCCATAGTAATAAGGATTATCTTCTACACTAGTGTTTAGCACAAGCATATTGTTTGCCCTTGCGTATAAGTTATATGACATGTCATAAAAATTATTATGCAGAATTTCTCCGGTAAAAGAACCTTTTTTACCATAAGAGTCTGTCACTGTCATATTTTTAAATACCAAAGAATCAGATGTTAGTCTAATACTATCTTCGATAAAATAAGTGCATTTAAGAAGGTCAATATTAAATTTCGTTTTATTGACTTTGAAATTTCCATCTAACTCAGGTCTATCTAAACCTTTTCTTAATCTAATGTTGCCGGATGCTGTTCCTTTTAAATTTTGTGCAATTTTACTAATATATAGATTAAGGAAACCAAGAGGAACGCTATCAACCACAAAATCAAAGCTGTAATCTTTGCTTTTAGGACTAAAATAACCGCCTCCTTTAATAGGATGAATATTACCCCTTTGGGCATCAGTTTCGAGAATTACTGCATTTTTATTCTTATCCCAGGATGAATTGATGTTTAATTTTCCTACTTCCTCATTATTAACACTAAGTTGATTAATGATTAGGTCACTAGAGATGATTGGTGATTCTAAATTTTCCTTTATTTCTAATTCACCATTTAACATACCTCCAATTGATAAATTGTTTAAGTTTAAAAAACTGGTTAATTCGCTAAGGTCAATGTTTCTAAAATACGTAGATAGTTGATTACTGCCTGTTTTATACATATAACCATTTATGCTTATTTCCTGGTTTAAGTGATGCGTTCTGAATGTGTTAATTTTAAACCCTTTGGGATTAATATAGAATGATGAGGATTGTATTTTCCATGTTGAATCATTAATAATTATAGCAGATGGTAGTAAGTCAGTACTTGCATAAATGCCTCCATCAACTGATTTATTAAATGTACTATTGGTAAAAATTGCACCACTATTTGTTTGTTCTTCCCAGTTATTCCAGAAAATGTTAGTGCTTAATGTATCGTTTTGGGACTGTTGGTTTAGGGTGAAATTATATAATGGTAAAAGATGACTAAAGAATAGGCTTTCACTTCGAAAATTACTTGTAATTTTAAATGAATCAGATTTTAAATAGAAATCAATATTATTGCCATGTATTGAATTTATTTTTAATTCATCAGAACTTCCAATAACTTCTAAATTATTCCCGCTGTTTGAAAAATGGCCTTTAATATCACTATTGTCTGCAATAATTATATCAGGGTTTATAGTTTGAAGTAAATCTTGTAATTGTTTTGTTTTAAGTGAAAATTCTATATCACAGGGAGTAATATTATGAACTTTATTACCACTAAATACAGAAGGAAGATAATTGCTAAGCAAATATTCAAATTGTTTAGGTAGTGATTTTAATTGATATTCGCCTTTAAGGTCTGCATCCAGGATATTTGAGTTGATGGTTATTTCTTTCAGATTAGTATCATAATCGAAAGACCGAATAATAAAACTATCTAATTTAAAAGAACTGTTTTCTGTTTCTATAGTTCCATTATAAAGCCTGATGTCTCCTTTAATATTATTTAAGCTATTGCCATAAAGAAAAGAGTGAACATCTGCATTGATAGCGCTATTTTTTAGCTTAGGTGCAATTTTTAACTTGTCAAGCCGCAGGTCATGAACAGATGCATTAAAGTCAAATTCCGGGACTTCATTTCCAAAGTCCATTTTCCCATTAAACTCAACTTTTGCATTTGGATCATTAAGCGATATTTTTCCATTAAAACGATTGTTGGATAGCAATCCATTCAGTTCTATTTTTTCATAATTGTAATTTTTGTAATCAATAGAATCTATTGTTCCGTTAATGTAGGCGTTAAAATGCTTGTCTATGGTTCTATAACCTTGGATAGAAATATCCATTGTAACATTGTTTAAGTCTTCATCTGATTTAATAAGCTTGCCAATGTTTAATGATGTTGTATTTAAAAATCCGGAATAAACTATACTATTGTCCTCTGTTACTTTTATGCCTAAATCCGTTTTTAATTTTCCTAAATCCGTAGAAAACTCTCCGTATGCAACAAGGTTGTCAATAAATCCTGAAAAATTACCACTATATTCAATGTTTCCTAAATTATCAAATGATGAAGGAAAGCTAACTTCTTCTGAGTTCCTTATTAGTGGAATAAGTTGAGTTAAATCTGTGATGTTAGTAGATAGTTTTCTTACATTTAAAAATACGAAGGATTCGCTAAGATTTGGTAAACCCTTTATATCAAAATTGGTATGCAGTTGAGTGTTTGTACCTGCATTAATAAAAATGTTGCTTCCATTTATATTATCTATAGTTCCTTTTAAAATGCCTTTCATATTAAAAGGATATTTAATTTTCGGAAAATTCGGGAATATTAAAGCAAGGTCGTTATAGTTAAGCGATAACGAGTTTATTTTGACACTAAAGGGAATTTGAGTATAATCCTTATCATTACGACTAGTTGAGTCTGTAATAATATTAAAATATTCAAGGCTTAAATATGAATGTTTTGATTTAGCTCTTAAAGCCTTAATTCCAATGCTGTTTTTACCAAAGGCTAATATTCCTTTTGTTTTTGTTAAAGCAATGCCTGATTGTTCTGAAAAAGAAAGGTTATTAATATTTGCTGAAATCGAATCTTTTAAAAACTTAATTTTGTTAATGTTTAAGTTTAATTGTGAGATGTTGATATTATTGGGATTGAATCCTTTTTGAGCTTTCTTATATTTGTCTGCGTTTTTATAATTAAGATTGCAATTTTTTAACTTGATTTCTTTTGTGTGATAATACCATCCCGATTTATCAGGACTTTTGTTTTTTAATGAATCAATAATGAATTTAAAATTGTAATTGTTGTTTTCTTTCAGGATTTTAGATGAAGCATTTGATGCTGTAATTTTCCCAAAATAGATTTGACGTTTTGTGAATATTAATGAATCAATAGTTGCATCAAGTTGGTTCACAAATATAAGTGTGTCGTTTTTTTGATCTTTTATTAAAAGATCGTTAATAGTTAGTTTTTTGATAGGGCTAAAATGTGCACCCTTAATAGTTACTTCTACACCAAAATCTTCTGATAACTGAGATGTTATCAGTTTGCTTATTGAATTTTGCACCCCAGGTATTAGAAATGTAAAATAAACAACTATGGGCAAAATAATTAAGCCTAGTAAGAAGTAGAATAATATTTTATAAGATTTTTTGATAGTTTTGTGCTTTATTTTGCAAAAGTAATGAAAAGGATGTTTGTGAAGAGTGTATTTTTAAAGTATTCTTCATTTTTATTCAAGAATTTTGTTTTTGTTTTTTTCGATTAAATAATTGATAGGATGAGTACGTATATTTTAGGAATTGAGTCTTCGTGTGATGATACTTCAGCTGCAGTTTTTAAAGATGAAGTAATTTTGTCTAATCGGATTGCAAATCAGGATGTTCATAAGTCTTATGGAGGTGTTGTGCCGGAGTTGGCATCGCGTGCTCATCAGCAAAATATTATACCTGTAGTTGATCAGGCATTGAAAGATGCAGGGATAAAAGCTTCTGATATTAATGCGGTGGCTTTTACAAGAGGACCAGGATTAATGGGATCTCTTTTAGTAGGGACTTCTTTTGCAAAGGGTTTTGCCTTGGCAAACCAAATACCTTTAGTAGAGGTTAACCACCTTCATGCTCATGTTTTGGCTCATTTTATTAAAGAACCAGAAGGTGAAAGTGATCATCCGGAATTTCCTTTTTTATGTTTGTTGGTTTCCGGAGGTAATAGTCAGATTGTTCTGGTTAAGAGTCCTTCTGAAATGGAAGTTGTTGGACAAACCATTGATGACGCAGCAGGAGAGGCTTTTGATAAATGTGCTAAAGTAATGGGATTGCCATATCCGGGAGGACCATTGATTGATAAATTGGCCAAAGAAGGGGATGAGGATGCTTTTCAGTTTGCAAAACCTCGTATAAAAAATTACGATTATAGTTTTAGCGGATTAAAAACCTCATTTTTATATTTTTTAAGAGATCAGATTAAGTTTAATCCTGATTTTATTGAAGAAAATAAAGCCGACTTATGTGCGTCGCTACAAAAGACTATTGTAGATATACTACTTAATAAGCTGGATAAGGCTGCAAAGGATTTGAAAATTAAACAAATAGCTTTAGCAGGAGGTGTTTCTGCCAATTCCGGATTAAGAGAGGGATTGTTAAATTTAGCTAAAAAGAGAAAATTAAAAACCTTTATACCAAAGTTCGCGTACACTACTGATAATGCTGCAATGATTGCCATTACAGGATATTATAAATATAAAGAAGGGCAATTTGCAAAACATGAAGATGCTCCATTTAGCAGGGTAGTTTTTTAATGTAGAAAAATGACCCGTTTATTAAAAAGTTCAACTCTTTTGTCAAAAGTGATGAAGTATTTTGGTAAAAGAGTGAGGATTAATTATGTTTTTTATATTTTTGTCCAGTATTGAAATTTAAATAGATGGATTTTTCGAAAGTTTACTGTAAAAGTGAACGTTTTGTTGAGAAAGGGATTGGAAATGAAAAAGTATTGGTTCCGTTAACTGATAATGTTGCAGATATGAACCATGTATTAACACTCAATGAGGTTGGTGCTTTTTTGTTTGATCAGATTGATGGAGAAAAATCTGTTGAAGAAATTTTAATTTTGTTATTGGATGAATATGAGGTTACTAAAGAAGTAGCTCAAAAAGATATAGAACAATTTATAAGCTCTACTGTTGATAGAGAAATATTATACGAAAAACAATAGATTAAAAATTGTTTAGCTATTGCATGAAAAATAGGGGGATAAATAAAAAAGTATATACGAAGCCAGAATTGGAAATGGTAAAGGTGGATCATGAGATATCGTTGGTGATGATGACTAATCCACCATTAGATCCTGATCCTGAAGATGTATTTGGTTCAACAACTGTGGAAACAGGGGTTTCTGCTCCTATTAGTACATTTAAATCTACTGAAACAAGTAATCCATTCGGAACTTCTTCTCCAAACTACAATAATTAAAATTCTATGAGTGATGGCCATAGTAAATTGGTCTTAAAAATTGCAGATTTAATTCTGGAATACAACTCTCAAAATGAAAACCTCCTTTTTGATAGAAACATATCTGTTGATTATTATTGTCTGAATGATCAAGTTGATTGTGATTTCAAAATAAACTTTCACGTAGAGTCCTCCAATACGATTATAGAAAATCAAGAATGGAATTTTGTTGGTCATTCTTCAGGTGAATTTTATTGGAACTATTCCTGGTATATTAATTATGGAGATAAAGAGGTCTTAATTAAAATAGACTTTAAAAATCATAAAAATATATCAGAAATAACTGCTTTATATAATACTACAACAAATGTCGTAGATGTAAAAGTTTATCCTAAAGATTCAGGAAATCAGACTTTAAAGATAGATCCATTTATAAATCCATTAGGGTCTTTATTATTGTTGTATTTTCTAAAAAATAAAGGTGGCTTATTGTTGCATGCTTCTGCTGTGATAAGTAATGAACAAGCTTACGCATTTACAGGAGTTTCAGGAATTGGCAAAACAACAATGGCTAAGATATGGAAAGAGTCAGGGTATAGTGTGATTAATGACGATCGAGTTATTCTAAGATTAATTGATGGGGTTGTTAAGATTTATAATAATCCAATGCCTTACTACAAACAAGAACCTAAAGAGTCTGTTTTAAATAAAATATTTCTTTTAAAACAAACGTCAGAGAACTATAGTAAAGAATTATCTGGTGTCGTTGCCTTTTCTAATGTTATGGGTAATTTTATTCAGCAGTTTTATAATAAAGAAATGGTGAAAAGCCATCTCGAATATTTGGAGCGTGTTCTTTCATGCTTGAAAATATATGAATTGGGTTTTAAGCCTGATTCAGAAATAATAGCTTTAATAAGGAGTTTATAATTTATAGATAATAAATATTAATAATGGAATATTCTGATGGTAAAAAACATATTATATCAGAGACGTTTATTGATATTTTAAACGACGGAAGAACTGTTGAAATTCCTGTATATGGATTAAGTATGTTTCCTTTGTATTTGCCGGGTGATACTGTCAGGGTAAAATATAAAAACATTTCTAATTTAATCTCAGGGGATGTAGTTGTTTTTAAGGTTGGGAACAAATTAATAATGCATCGTTTATTAAATGTTAACCTGACTAAAAATCAATTATTATGCAAAGGAGATGGATTAATATTTAAAGATCCTATTGTTAATTTTACAGATTATTTAGGTGTTGTTATTGCTCATTATAGAAGAAGTAGATTGTTAAAACCCTCAAAAAGATTAAATAAGCTACTATTAAAGACTGCTAATTATGTAGGTGTAATCTTTTTTGCTGTAGGTAGATTGTGGAATAAATTGTATTATAGTAGAAGAAAATAAAATAAACTCTTCCGTTGTTAGACGTTAATGAATTACAAAAACAATAATATATTAAGAGCTTTAAGGTTAATATGGCAAAGTTCACCATTATGGAGTGTTATTAATTTTTTTACTGTTCTTGCTAAAGGTGTAATGCCAATATTCTTAATCTTTGTTGTTAAGTTATTAGTTGATCAAGTATCGTTAGTGTATTTGGATACTACTAATATAGAGTTTGATGCAATAAAGAGTGTATTGATTTTTGCAGGAGTTATTTTTTTTATAAATGCTATACTTAATTCATTTTCTGGAGTTATAAATGAAAAGCATACATTCTATATAAATGATTTAGTTCAGGATATAGTTCATCAGCGTACAACTACACTGGAATATGAAAATTTTGAAAATCATCATTTTCACAATCTTTATTATCGTGCAATTAATGAATCTTCTTATAGACCAAAACATTTATATTATTCATTTATAGGATTGTTACAGCAAAGTATCTCTCTTCTTTTGATTGCTGGATTGTTAGTTACCTTACATTGGTTGATAATTATATCTTTAGTCTTGGTTTCATCTTTTATAGTATTGATTCGTCTTAAGTATTCAGGAAAAATTTATCATCATAAAAAGGAACATACAGAAGATGAGCGATATGTAAATTATTATAATGGTTTGCTTACCGGAAAGCAATATGCAAAAGAATTAAGAGTTTTTGGTTTAGCAGATATATTTAAAAATCGTTATGAGGATAAGAAAAATAAGCTAAGAAATGATCAGTTTGCCTTACTGAAGAGAAAGTCCTTTTACGAACTCGTTGTTCAGATTCTAATTACAGGATTGTTAGTGTTTATATTTGCTTTCGTTTCAAAAGAAGCCTATCATGGAAAAATAACACAAGGTCAAATGGTTATGTGTTTTTTGGCTTTGTATAGGGGGTATAGCTTTTTACAAGGGTTATTGTCCAAAATTTCAGGATTGTATGAAGATGGCTTGTTTTTAAAGAATTTTTTTGAATTTATTGATTACGATATTGACTTTACAAAAGGCAAAGAAAGTCTAAGTTTTCCTGATAACATAACATTTGGTATAACATTTAATAATGTTTCGTTTAAATATCCTAATAGTTCAAGAGGTGTTTTTACTAATATAAATCTTAATATTAGAGCTGGCGAAACTATTGCAATAGTTGGGAAAAATGGATCCGGTAAATCAACTTTAGTTAAGTTGTTATGTGGATTGTATAAGCCTGATTCAGGAAATATTTTAGTGGATAATATTGATATGTCGGCAATTGATGATCAATCTTTGTCTAAAAATATAAGTGTTGTTTTTCAGGATTTTATGCTTTATAATGTTTCTGCAAGAGAAAATATATGGTTTGGTGATATATATAAATCCAAATTAAGTTTGGATGTTGAAAATAGTGCTGTAAAATCTGGGGTTCATAGTGTTTTAGATACATTACCTTATGGCTATGAAACAACTTTAGGTAATGTATTTAAAAATAGTGAGATGTTAAGTGTAGGCGAGTGGCAAAGAATGGCACTGGCCAGATCATTTTTTAATGATGCTCAATTAGTGATCTTGGATGAACCTACAAGCTCAATGGATGCTCAAAATGAAGCAATGTTAATTGATAATTTCAGGCTAATAACTAAAAATAAAACTTCTGTAATAATAAGTCATAGATTGTCAACAATTAAAATGGCAGATCGGATTTTTGTGTTAGGCGATAATGGTGTTGAGGAGCAAGGAACATATAATAGATTAATCCAAAATAAAGGATTGTTTTATAATATGGTAAAGCTTTTAGGATAATCAATATTGTTTTATATGGGTTTTCAATAAAATTTTAAAAACAATTAGCTGTCACATATTTTTACATAGTATAACTGTATGTTTTTTAATAGACTTATTTGTTCGAAATATCCACTTTGTAGAATATTCGTACGAAATATTCTAAATTAATGTAAAAATATGACCAAATATGTCCGCAGTTCGATTAATGAACTGTTAATTTTGATAAAAATATCATATTTATTTGCCAAAACATGTAACTATCTATCTATTTTTCGTAGAAATAGATAATCTTTGTGGATTAATAACTATATAATCTATAAAGATTTTTGTTGTTGTAATTATATTATTGATATGAGAAATATATACTCTTTACTAACAGTATTATTGGTTGCTATTGTAAACCCCTCCTTTGGCCAATATACTTCTGTATCAGGAGGAGGTGATTTTGATGCAGATGCAACCTGGGATGGTGGAACTGCACCGGTTGATGGACTATTAAATTCAACTTGGACAATTAATGGAACGGTTGACAGGACAGGAAGTGTTAATGCAACCTCTGCAGGTACTGTTGAAGATGTTCTTAATGTATCTGGTGATTTTACTGCCTCACAGCGTGTTAATATAAATGGAGATTTAAATGTTGGAGGTTCATATGTTAGGTCAGGTGGAGCATCTGATATTTTAAACGTAGGAAGTACTTTGACTGTACAAAGTGATTTTACAACATCTCAAGGATATGCGGTAAATGATGGAGCCACTCTTACTATATATGGAGACTATTCGACCACAGGTTCTGCTGTTAATATATATTCAGGTGGAACTGTAGAAATTTATGGTTCTTATTCGAGTAATGGTAATAGTATTACTGTGCATGATGGAGGAACATTAATTGTTCATGAAAATATGTCAGTAGTTTCAGGGACACCTACCTTTGATGGTAATATTGTGGTAGTTGGGTCATTTAGTAGTGGATCAAATACAGTTGCTATAGGTAGTACAGGAAATTTAGTAGTAGGTCAGGATCTTATAACTACAAACCATATTAATGTAGATGGAGATAATACGGATAATGTATATGTATTAAATGGATCAGTAACAACACCTGGTTATGGTGATATTTATGAAAATGGAGTAGGTGGAATTTCTGACTTTTTAACCAATGAGGCTTCAAATACAGCTTTAAACGCTATTGTGGAAAGTTTGGAATTAATATCTGTAAAAACATGGTACCTTAAAAATTCTGGAAATTGGAACGTAGCAACTAATTGGACTCAAGATCCAGCAGCAGCTGTAACAACTCCTTCAGGGGGAGGAATTCCTGCAGATAATGATAATGTCGTTATTCCTAGTGGTAAAACGGTAACTGTGCCAGATTCAGAAACGTTAACTTTAGGTTCAGTATCTGTTTATGGTAATCTGGATTTAGCTACTTCCTCTGGTCATAGTTTTAGCGAATTAAGTGGAAACGGTAGGTTACTTTTGGCATCAGAAGATTATCCTACAATCACAGATCCTTCTGATTTTATTACAGAAGGAGAGGGTGAGGGTACAGTTGTATTTTATGGAAATGATTTCTCCTTAACATCTTCATTGACCCTGTATAATGTTGAAGTAGATATGACTTCAGGTCAAACATTAACCTTAGAAAACGATTTTACTTTTAATGGCGTTCTTACAATTAAAACAGGTACACTTTCAATTGGTGATGCTTCATCTAGGACTTTAACTGTAGATAAGGATATTACGGTTGATTCAGGAGCGATATTAAATACATCAGGAAGTGCAACACATAATATTTCTTGTTCAGGTAATATTTTAAATAATGGGACTATTGATTTTGATACCACAACAGAAGGTGTTTTAACATTGTCCGGATCCTCTAATAATACTTTTTCTTGTAATAATACAACTACATTAAATCAATTAATCATAAATAAAGGGACTGATCAAACCTATAGTTTAACATTAAGTTCAAATAGTTCATCTAATTTAAATATTAATGGAGATATAAGTGGAGCAGATCAGTCATCAAAAGCTTTATATATACAAAACGGAATACTTAAGTTATCTGGAAATATTAGTTTATCATCATTATCTAGTGCTAATGGATATACTATTGGGTCAACGGCACAATTGTGGCTTGCAAGTTCAGGTGTTTCATTAACTACTTTTTCAAGTACTACTCAAACCTTAACTATAGATGGTAAATTACGAATTACAGAGGGAACTTTGAATACAGAGGCTTTGAGTCTGTCTTCGGAAGGAATATTATCTGTAGAAGGAGGTAGTTTAAATGCTAATTCAATTACTGGTACATCGTCAATCTTCTATCAATCCGGAGGTGCAATAGGGATTTTATCTGGGGGCCTTGATTTAAGTAATACTGATAATACTTATACAGCCACTGGAGGTACGTTAACTGTTACAGAAGGTGATTTTGTAATTGGATGTTCAGAAGGAAATTATAGTGTATCTGGAGGTGCAGTTGTATTAAATGGTACTTCAGATAATTTGAATACAACTTCAAATCTTTATGATTTAACAATAGGAGGTAGTTATTCTTTAGTTCAGTCATTATCTGTTTCAAATGATATTTCAATCACAGGAAGTTTAGATGCCGCAGGATATGATTTAAGTATAGGAGGTGATTTTACACAAAGTGGTACCTATACAACAGGTGCAAATTCAACCATATTCAATGGTTCCGGATCTTCTACTGTTACAGGTACAGTTGCGTTTAGTTCATTGGAGTTGGATAAAGATGAAAGAGCATTAGAAGTGATTTTAAGTTCAAGTTCTATTTCTGTAACTGATAGTATTGCGATTCCAAAAGGAACTTTAAACATTAGTACATCAAGTATTAGTGTTGAAAATAATGTTGATATTAAAGATGGTGATGTTACAGGATCGTATGCATTAGTTTTAGATGGTGGAGATGCACAGTATCTGAGAGGTTCTGTTATATATAATCCAAATTTTGGGATGATAGAGCAAGATAATAGTAATGGGGTTACAACACTTACTGACATTACTATGAATAACTTTAGTTTAACAAATGGTGTTTTACATATTGGTACTAATCGTTTGACTGTTAATGCAAATTATATTGACGGAACAGGATTTAGTGATACGAAAATGATTGAAATAGATGCTGATCACGGATCACGAGGTTTGAAGTTTTTAATGGATGATGATTATGCAGGGGGGAAAACTATAACTTTTCCTGTAGGAACTAATGGTTTATGGACTTATTGTGATGTTGATGTTGATGGAAGTGTTGGAACAATTTCAGATGCATATTTAACTGTCACTCCAATTAATTTAACGCATCCAACAGCAACGCCAGGAGCTGGTTGTGATATTTTAGACTTATATTGGGATGTTACTGAAAGTGGATTGTCTTCGATTACTTCAGGAGTTTCCTATACTTTTAATAATCCATTGGGGAGTCCAGGTTCATCTTCAAATGAGGTGTATTTTTTTAATGGAGCAACAGAATGGGGTGATACAAATGATAAAGCCTCAGGTGTTTTGACGTATGAATCAGGTGATTTGAATGGTTTTAAAAGTGGAGTATTTACTGCAGGGAAAAGTTCTTGTTTTAATACTGTAAGTACTATTAGTTCTGCACAATCAGGTGAGTGGGATGTATCAAGTACATGGGTTGGTAATAAAGTGCCAAGTGATCATGACTATGTAGTAATTAAAAATGGCCATACTGTAACTGCTTCAACTAGTGCTGACGATGCAGGAAAAGTTACTGTTGAAGAAGGTGGAATATTAGATATTGGAACAGTTACTGGTTTAACATACAATATTGTTGAGGGATCAGGTACTATTCGAATAGCTTCAGCAACTATTCCTTCTGCCGACTTTGATGATTTTATGAATGACGATATTGCAATCTTTGAGTATTATGATGGAGCTGCAGGATATACCCTACCGAATAGTTTGAGTGTATATCCAAATCTTTTAATATCAGGAACTGATACAAAAACATTACCAACTAACACTGATGTGCTTGTCAGAAAAACTTTAACTGTTGATGGAGATGGTACTTTAAGATCAAGTAATGGAAATGATTTATTTATACAAGAAGACCTTACAGTTATAAATGGAGGTTTATTTGAAATTAATAATGGAGCATCTCATGAGGTTACAGTATATGGTTCAATAGATTTAAGTGGTGCAGGAACAAATGAACTTAAAGTACTTGATGGTAGTGGAACTACTGATGTTTGTAAAATATTTGTTTATGACGATATTCTTATCACTGCCACTTCGGTGATTGATTTATGGAGTGATATAAATAAGTCGGTAGAGGTACATTTTATAGGAAGTGGTGATTCGGAAATTAATAGTGCTTCTGGAGCAAGTCTTGACTTTAGCAGGATTGTAATTGATAAAGCTTCTACATCTAATACAGTAACATTCAACGAAGATTTTGATCTGTTAGGAGTAACAACAGGCGTTTCAAAAGCATTGGATTTAGAAACAGGTATTTGTTATTTAAATAATTCAGGAATAGATGTTGTCTTAACTTCTGATGATAATGATTTTAAGATACCTTCTACTTCAACATTAAAAGTTGACTCAGGTGCTACTGTAAGAGCAAGCGGTGATGGTGGTGGTATCTGGCTGGATGGTGCTTTAATTATAGATAATGCAGGTAAAGTATATTGTAATCAAACAACTAATAACTATATCGAATATACAGCTTCTGGTGCTGCATCTATCTGGCTTGGTGATAATGCTGAATTAATAGTAGGATCACAGATAAGAAGAAGTGCTTCCTCAGAAGAAGGATATTTACAGTTTACTCAGACAATGGCTAGTAGCAATGTTATAATTGGCGAAGATAATGCACCAGTTAATAATAGAGGAGTATTTGAGATTTTAAATGCAGGTAGTTCATTTGTTCAATCAGTAACAGGTTGTAATATTACCATTGTACGACCTCAGGATAGTCCTTCTGTTGCAGCTCTTTATTTTGATCCTGAGTCAAATGTTAGTATTGCTTCCGGTGCAGGATTTACATTGGGAGATGGTAGTTTATCTGGCGCTGCTTCAATGGGAGTATATGGTGGTCAGGAATTGATGAATTTAACAATTAATGATGCAAATTTAACTGCACAATTAAGTTTAGTAGCCTTAACATTAAACGGAGATTTAGATATTCAGGCCGGAGCATTTGATGCTAATAATTTGAATGTAACAGTAAATGGTAATCTTGCAAATGAAGGAACATTTACTTCAGGTACAAATGTTACTACATTTTCAGGATCAAGTGATCAGACTATTTCAGGAACAGGAACCTATAATTTTAATGATGTTGTATTAAATTCAGGAAATTCATTAACTACAAGTGTTGAGTTAACTGTTAATAATGATTTAACGATAACTTCAGGAACATTAAATACAGGAACTAATGTTGTAAATGTAGAAGGTGATCTGGTTAATAATGGAACAACTTTAACAACTTCAGGAGATGGAATTATTTTAAATAACACTTCCGGATCACAGGGTATTTCAGGTTCTGGTAGCTATCAAAACCTTACTATTGATAATACAGATGGAGTAGTTATGCCTTCTCAATCTTCTGCTTTAACAATTACAGGAATATTAAAACTGGAAGATGGTATTTTTGATATAGGTCGTAATTTAATGGAAATTACAAATAATGCTGTGTTTGATGCAGGGAATACATATTCCGGAGACTTTACAAGTGATAATATGATACAAACCAATTTATCATTTACAGATGCAGGTATTAATAAAACATTTAATAGTGATGAATTAGGTAGCTTTATTTACCCTGTTGGTTCTTTTGGATTATATACTCCTGTAACAATTAATGTGGTTGCAAATGGAAATTCTACAGGATCAATCAGAGTTAAAGCTGCCAATGAACCACATATTACAATTGCATCGGAGGATCTTGATCAGGTACTGCAATATAACTGGACTTTAGATGCAGATGGTATTACAGGATTTCAAGGAGAAATTTCTATGCAAGCAGATGCTTCAGATGAAGTTGGAGATGCATCTGACTATATTGGAGTTAGATTTGAGTTAGGAGGTACTCATGTAAGTTTATATGAAGATGCTGACTCGTACGATGAAAGTAATCATTTGTTAAATATTGATTTTAATGATACAGGTGTATTTTTAACAGATGCTGATATTGATGGTGATTACACTGCAGGAGAGTCTGATGTTACCTATGATGTACAAGCTTTTATTTCAGTGGCAGATGGTAACTGGACTGATGGAGCTACATGGGACTATTATGATCCTGAGACAGAAACAACATCAGATAATGGTAGTGCATTTCCAAATGGAGCTATAGTATATGTTGCTGATGGTACAACAGTAACCATGAGTAATGATGAGCGTGTTGCTTATGCAACATATATTCAAGAAACAGGTACGTTAGATGTTGGTACAACTCAAAACCATAGATTGGGTACAGTTACAGGAACAGGTACTTTATCTGTTGAGTCTGGTAGCTTACCTGCAGGTGTTTATACAAACTTTGTTTCGTCTTCAGGAGGTACATTGGAATATGCAGGAACATTCTCAGAGTCCATTTTAAGTGAAACGTCAGTTGTTAATAATCTTACTTTTACAGGAACTGGAACAAGATCTCTTCCTAATTATCCGACTGAAGGTGTTACTATTTATGGAGATTTAACAATTGATGGTCCTACACTAGAAGCCTATTCAGGTCAGGATTTACAAATAAAAGGAGATGTAATTTTTACAAGTGGAAGTTTTGATGCCAATAGTGCAAACGTAATAATTAATGGTAGTTCGCTACAGGATATCTCAGGATCAACCGATTTTACATCTGCAGGTGGTGGCGACTTTTATAATTTTGAGATTGATAATGCATCAGGAGTAACAGTTTCAAATGATATAGAAATATCAAATGTATTAAATCTTAAAAATGGTGTTGTTTTTACTGACGCAGGAGGAAGTTTGAACGTAACTAATTCGTTATCTGCCGCTGTAACAGGAGGAAGCTCTTCTGCATATGTGCAAGGTCCATTAAGTAAAGTAATATCAGATGGAGATAGTTTTACATTCCCAATGGGGGATCAAAGTCGATATCTTCCTTTAGTTGTTACTACAGATGGATTGGATGGTTCACCTGAAACATGGGAAGTTCAATATTATAGTCATAATCCTAATGATGATGATTTATATGTTACGAGTATGACAGGAGATGTGGCTTATGTTAGTCATGGTGAATATTGGAGAGTTTTAGGACCAGATACAGAAACTGCAAAAGTAACTCTTAATTGGGATGACTTAAGTGGAGTGAATCCTGGTGATTCTGATTTCAGAGTGGTAACATGGACAGACTTAGCGACAGATGCTTGGGCTGAGGTAGACATTGATACTCCTCCTACAGGTACAACATCATCTGGTTCTGTTCAAACTTATGATTATGAAACTTTTAATAGTTTTGCAGAAGGTAGTTATTATACGTTTGGATCAATATCAATCCCTGCATACTCTTGGGAGGGAGATGATGCTACAAGTCCTACAGATTGGTTTACAGCAGCTAACTGGTCAGGAGGTGTTGTTCCATCTGCTAGCTCACAAGTAACAATAGGAACTGCGAATCCTGCAGTAATTGATGGTACAGCCAGTGTGTATAGTTTAAGTGTTTCAGGAGATTGTTCATTAACATTAAGCGCAGGTTCTCAATTAACAGCAATGGGAGATATTTCAATTTCGGATGGAACGGATCCTGCAATTGATGAGTTTGTTGTTCAAAGTTCTGTAGCAAGTCCAACTTCTATAATCACTTATGGATCTGTTTCAGGTGATGGTGATGCTACATATGAATGGACTGGTTTAACTAACATGTATTGGTGGCATATTGGTCTTCCTGTATTAGGTGTTGCCAATTCAGAATTTGACACCTCATATTCTAGTAATACAGATTATGCATTAAACAGATATGACGCTGGTTGGGAGCGAGTTGCAGGAATTAGTGAAGTAGAAGCTGATTATGATTTTGATGCTGATTTACTTGAAGGATATGCATTGTTGGTTCGATATGCTGCTCAAACCTTATCCTATTCAGGTGTGTTAAATAATGATCCTAGTTATAGTCAAGACTATTCACAGGCAGAATGGTATTTGGTTGCTAACCCATATCCATCTTATATTGATGTAGAAGATGCCGGATTTGATATAGGAAATTTCTTGAAGACTGTTTTTATTGATGGTTATGACAATACAATATCTACGTATAATATATTAACTAATGTGGGTGTTAATGGAGGAACTCGTTATGTAGCTCCAGGACAAGCAATGTGGCTTAGAACGTATGAAGCAAGTGATGCTATTTCAATTGCAAATACAACCAGGGTACATTCAACAGGAAGTTTAAAAGCAACAACTGTTGATGATGATAATATTTTCAGATTTACTTTAGAGGGAAGTAATAATACAGATGAGTCGGTAGTGTTGATTAGTAATGAATTTGGGTCGGAATTTGTTTCAAGGTTTGATTCAGAGAAAATGATGAATGGTGGAAATATGGTAAATGTTTATTCGCTTAAAGAAAGCAAGGATATTTCTATAAATGCATTGCCTGAAATAACAACAGAACAAATTGTTCCTTTAGGATACGAAGTATCTGAAGCAGGTATGGGAGATTTTACATTTAAAGCATCCAATATAAATGGTTTTATGCAAGATGTAAATGTTTATCTTGTTGATAAAGTTGAAGAAGTAACTGTTAATTTAAGGGAAACGCCTTCATATACATTTACTGCATCTTCAACAGAAAGTAATGATCGATTTGAGCTAATATTTGAAGCTTCTGTTACAACGGGTATTGATGAAGATACGAAAGTGGTTTCTGATAAAAATGTAATGATCTACGCTGTGAAACAAGAAGCTACAGTTAAAGTAACAGAGCAAGTATTACAATTGAATGATAGAATTATTGAGGTTTATGATGTTTCAGGTCAGTTAGTAAAACAAGTTGATTTGGATGATGTAGAAACTATATTTACATTACCTCAAGCAAATATGATGTATATTATTAATGTCATAGCAGGTACTAATAGCCATCAAGAAAAGGTCGTTACACAAGAATAAATTCTAAATCAAAAGGAAATTTTTTATTTATATGATTTTAGCCTGATAGTTTAATACTGTCAGGCTTTTTTTTTATTAAAATACTTACCGTTGAATATTTAAGGTTCACTTTAAAATATTACAGTTTCACTTATTCTTATCTAATTATCATAAAGTAATAGTAACATATTTGAATGTTTACTATAAGATTTGGTTGGAATAATATATAGATATAAAGAAAAGTTGAAAATCCTTTCTTGGTGGAGGATTAGGACTTTAAGATTGTGAAATTGGTAAGAAATGAGAAATGTAGGATATGTAGTTTTGTTTTTTGTAATAACAAATTTTTATAGTGTTGCTAATGCTCAGGTAATTAGTATTTGGTCTGATGATTTTGAAACAGATAAGGGTTGGGTATATAGTGGTGAATTTGAACGGGGTATGCCTAATGGAGGTGAGGTTACTCATGGTAATTCTAATCCAACGGTTGCCTTTAGTGGAAGTAATGCTATAGGAACAGATTTGGATGGGGATTATCCAAATTATTTAAGTGATCGTGAATATGTAGCTGAGTCTCCAAGTATAGATTGTAGTGGGAAAGAAAACGTTACTCTTTCTTTTTACCGATGGTTGAATATTGAACCAAATTATTATGATCATGCTTATATTGATATTTCAATTGATGGTGGTTCTACTTGGAATAATATTTGGCAAAACGGAACAGATGCAATAACAGAATTTCAATGGTCACTTCAGTCTATAGATATTTCTGGATATGCCGACAATAGTTCTAATGTTAGAATTAGATTTGCATTAGGAACTACTGACAATGTATGGAAGTTTTCAGGTTGGAATATTGATGATGTTAATATTACTGGTACACTTGCTAACCCAATAGGATTTACTGCAGTTGCAAATGGTGATAATACAAGCTCAGATATAAACATAGAATGGACGCTTAATATGGCTAGTGATACCGTGATTATAGTAGGAACTTCAAGTGATGTTCTTGCAGATGTTAGTCCATCTGAAGGTGCAATCTATGCTGAGGATGATGAAATGGTTGAGGATGTGATTGTAATCTATAAAGGTAAAGCAGAAGGATATACTGATTCTCCATTAAAATATGGAACTACATATTATTATAAAGCATGGTCTACTCAAAATGGTGTATATTCTAATGGAGTAACAGCCAATGCAACAACAAATTCTAAGATTGATACGAAAATTGCATTGATAGAAACATGGGGGGATACTGGTGATGGAGATGATATAACATGGAATACATCCTATAGTTTAGGGTTATCAAGTGATACTGATATTGATAATTGGATGGTAGGCTCAGATCAATCTTCTAATAATAGTGGACATAGCGCATATATTAGTTATGGTACTAATAATGGTGCTGTTTTCAATGTAGATTATAATAAAAATTTTAACGTTCATGATTATGTTGATGGAAAGGGTGGAGGTTTATGGGTTACCTATTACTGTAGCATTAATTTAGAAGGTTATTCAATAAATGAACCTTGTAATTTGATATTTGACTGGCTTTGTAATGGTCGAAGTGTATATGGTGACGGTGATAATGATGCTTATGGACGAGTTTTTGTTCAACTCGGAGATGATTCTAGTACTCGTACCTATTTTGGAGGTGATGAAAATGCTGAAAATAGATATTTTGATGCAATAGAATGGACTTCTGAAACATTTGATATGTCTAAGGCAAGTTATGCAGTTGTCGGACAAAGTAATGTTACATTGGGATTCGAGTGGCATAATTCAGCTCAGGGTGCATCTGTTTTAGTTGGTGAAACTCCTAGTTTCTGTATAGATAATATAATAATTGCAAATGCATCGTCTATAGTTACTATAGATAAATTGAATGATGATGTTGGCGTGAATTCAGAGCATACCCATTCTACAGATGCTGATGAGGTGGTTAATATAAGTTTTACAGATAAAAATAAATCAAATACAAGTGCAAATAAAGCTACTGTTATTAATAAATTTGAATTAACACAGGGAGTCGAAAATTCAGCAGATTTGTCAAATTGGAAAGATTTTATTGCGGGAGCAAATTTATATTATAATGGTAGTGTTATTGGAGAAGGACAAGTATATCGTAATAAGATTGCTTTTACTTTTGACAATGCCCTTACTCTAGAAAATGAAACAAGAAATTATCAGTTATATATATGGTTGAAAACAGATTTATCTGATAATTATAATAAAGGAGATAGTAAATTTGATTTCACAATAGATATTGAAAATATCTATATGGCATATAATAGTGATGAGTTTATTGGTCAACCTGTCTCTTCCGGAGGGATTCCAATAATAAAAGAAGGATTGTGGAGAGGTGGAACTGCGGATTGGTCAATAGGTTCAAACTGGTGGACAGGAAATGTACCTGAGGAAAATGATAATATTTATATACCGAAATCTCCTAAAGGAGGGAATTTTCCCATAATTTCATCGAATATAAACCTAAATAATCTTGAAATTGAAAAAGGTGCTACAGTTATCGTTGATGAAGGTGCATCAGTATCAATTAATGGGGATTTAGTGACAAATGATAATTTTACCATTAAAACAAGTGTTACAAGTCCAGTGTCTGTAATTGCATATGGAAATGTAGTTGGAGAAACAAATTACGAATGGACTGGCTTAACAAATATGTATTGGTGGCATATTGGTCTTCCTGTATTAAATGTTGCCAATTCAGAATTTGATGCCTCATATTTGAGTGGTACAGATTATGCATTAAATAGATATACAACTTCAGGTTGGGAACGAATTGCCGGGATTAGTGAGGTAGATGCTGACTATGATTTTAATGCCAACCTGTTGGAAGGTTATTCACTATTACCTCGTTTTGATTACGATTTAAAATATTCAGGTTTATTGAATAATGGCAGCTATTCTCACTTGTATAATAAAGCTGGATGGTACCTGGTTGCTAATCCATATCCATCTTATATTAATGTAAGGGATGAAGATTTTGATATTGGAAATTTCATGAAAACGGTTTTTATCGAGAGTTATGATAATATAGTATCTAATTATAATATATTGACTAATGTCGGTATAAACGAAGGAACTCGTTATGTAGCTCCGGGACAAGCAATGTGGCTTAGAACGTATGAAGCAAGTGATGCTATTTCAATTGCAAATACAACCAGGGTACATTCAACAGGAAGTTTAAAAGCAACAACTGTTGATGATGATAATATTTTCAGATTTACTTTAGAGGGAAGTAATAATACTGATGAGTCGGTGGTGTTGATTAGTAATGAATTTGGGTCGGAATTTGTTTCAAGGTTTGATTCAGAGAAAATGATGAATGGTGGAAATATGGTCAATATTTATTCGCTTAAAGAAAGCAAGGATATTTCTATAAATGCATTGCCTGAAATAACAACAGAACAAATTGTTCCTTTAGGATACGAAGTATCTGAAGCAGGTATTGGAGATTTTACATTTAAAGCATCTAATATAAATGGTTTTATGCAAGATGTAAATGTTTATCTTGTTGATAAAGTTGAAGAAGTAACAGTTAATTTAAGGGAAACGCCTTCATATACATTTACTGCATCTTCAACAGAAAGTAAGGATCGATTTGAGCTAATATTTGAAGCTTCTGTTACAACGGGTATTGATGAAGATACGAAAGTGGTTTCTGATAAAAATGTAATGATCTACGCAGTGAAACAAGAAGCTACAGTTAAAGTAACAGAGCAAGTATTACAATTTAATGATAGAATTATTGAAGTTTATGATGTTTCAGGTCAGTTAGTAAAACAAGTTGATCTGAATGATGTAGAAACTATATTTACATTACCTCAAGCAAATATGATGTATATTATTAATGTAAAAGTGGATGGAAATTCTTACAAGGAAAAAGTAATTACTCAAAATTAGAAAAAGAGATAAATTTTTATGATAGAAAATCCGGTAGCTGTATGTTACTGGATTTTTTATTTTATTAACGAAAAAACCATAAACATTTATTTTATTTAGTTGTCTTAAATAAAATCAAGATCATTTATCCGCATATTTTGTTTATTCATCAATAATAGACTATAATTCAATTGATGGAAATAAAAATAATATACTTTTACATCATAAAATAATACCCCCCAAAAAAAATAAATAAGTAATAATGTAATGCTTTTTACAGGAGCCTTATGTCATTTCTATGTGTGTTAATGTATAGAAATGATTATAAGAGAAACTGTCTTGAGATATTGCGTTTTTGTTTTTGTAGGGGGCTGTGTTCAGCATAAATCCTGCAAGATAATTAATAAACGATAGTAATATTTTGTTTTAATTATTTGTAGTATGCAGAAGAGAATTTTCTTACTTTTTTTATTTCTAACCATCTTTATTTGGAATAGTATTGGTCAATTAGGACCAGTCGAAGTTGGAAATACTCCGTTATTATCAGAATCAATATTTACAGGTCAAGATTCCTTAGACTTTAATTGTTCCTTATCGTTAGTTGAAGGAATAGATAATAGCTGCTTAGACGGAATGGTTGAACTTGCTATTTTAGCGGTATTCAATCCAGGAACTACAGATCAACGAACTTTATTGTTGCAAAGACAAAATGCATCCGGGAATTTTCATTCCTGGACAATTTATCATGAAATTGCTATCATTCATCATAAAAAAATAATCCAATACTTAAAAAATCGAACGAAAACGTAAAAAGGACGTATTTAAAATTAAATTTGTGTCTGTTTTACAATATATAACAAAGTTTAGTGACTGGTTTAACTATTATTTATGGTATCTAATTTTACTTTTTTTAGGAACGTTATTGTTTTTTTTATTCTGATTGTTTCCGAACAATTAGTTGCTCAGGTTAATGGTGATTATAGGTTTAATTATACTGATTCCGGGGATCCTGTTGTAGATTGGAACTGGAATGATGCCAATAATTGGCAGGTATATGCTTCTGGGTGGACTGCAGCAACAAACTATCCAGGAGAAGTATCCGGATCCGGGACAATTTATATAAGCGATGGGGATCAAATTCTGTTAAGTGGAAATATTCCTGAATCTGTTGGAGCAATTGCATTTGAAGATGGGACAACTTCCGCAACATGTTTAAATCTTAGTAGTTATGATTTATTGGTTACAGGAGCAATTTCTTTTGGTAATCCATCTGGAGATGTTGATTTTTATGAACAGGCAATTGTCGTTGATGGAGGAACGTTAGAATGTGGTTCTATTGAAATGATTGACACGGGAGATAATAGTGAAGATACCCGAATTTATCTGCCAGAAGGAACCCTTATTGTAAATGGAGATATAGATCAGGCTAATAGTAATAGAAATGGAATTTGGTTTAGAACCTTTGAGGAAAGTTCTTCAGCTACAGGTGGAGAACTATATATATATGGAGATTATAATGGTAATGGTTTTAATAGGGGGAGTTCATCCTCGGTCTATTATGCAGGGACAGAAGCACAAGTAGTTGGAAATACCTATTATCAAAATATCTTTTTTACAGGGGGGACTAAAACTTTTAGAAATAGTGTATATGTATACGGTACTTTAACTTTAGATGCTGTAGTTGATATAAATAGCCGTCAGTTATATTTAGATCAAGGAAGCTCTTTAACTACATCAACCAGTTTTGGTACGTCAGCCATGTTTACGGTGTCAAATGGGGGTAGGATTTATCATGATGCAAATGAAGCCTCAGATCTTAATTCAATGGTTTATCCCGTTGGTATTGGTTCTGAGTACACACCACTGTTATTAAATTCAATAACAGCTACAGGGTATTCAAATAGTACTTATATCAGATTTTATTTTTACGATTCAAAATCTTCTTTTACAGAGGGAGTTGATAATGCATTAACTCGATACTGGAATATTTCTTCAAATTTAGACGTTACAGACGTAGATTTTACTTTTACTTATGCAGATTCAGATGCTTCATCTCCGATTACAGAAAGTAGTTTAACAGATGTTGGATATTGGAATGGTACTAGTTGGTCTACTTGGAATACTACAGATTCTGAAGTGACATTAGATTATGGAACAAATCAATTCAATTTTAATGGAAATACAACACTAATTGGAGATTGGACTTTAGGTGAAAGTTCAGGATGTTTTGGAGGAATAACATATTCAGGTACTGTTTCCATTACTAATGGAAGTTGGAATTCTACAACAACATGGAATACTGGAATTGTGCCTCTTGCAGGTGAAGATGTTACTATCGCACACTCAGTATATGTTAATTATGACGTGTCGACTACTGCAAATTTAAACAGTTTAGTAATACTAGAAGAAGGTAGTATCGATATTAGCTCACGATCGTTAAGTGTAGTAAATGATGTTAATGTTTCCGGAAGTTTCAGAGATAGTAATGATTCTGGAACATTTACTATAGGTGGTAATTTAAATGTTTCAGATAACGGGAATTTTAATGTCGAACGCTCTGTACTTTCTGTTAATGGAAATGTTAATGTATTAGACGGTGGTATTTTAAGAGATACTCATGAGAATGGAAATGCTGTATTCAACAGTGACTTTATTGTAAATTCTGGTGGAACAGTAGATTTGGATGAAAGTATTATTAATACGGTTGGAGATGTAAGTGTTGCTGGTTCTATGTATGATAGTGATTCTGAAGCCAGCGGAGTATTTAATATTGATGGAAATTTAACTGTAGAATCAGGAGGTTCCTATCATCTTCAAAATGGAGTTGTAAATATTACAGGTATAACAGAGATTTATGGGATACTATATGATACGGATGCAGATGGATTAAATACTTTTGGAGGAAAGTTAACTGTTTATTCAGGAGGTGATTTTAATTCAGATGAGATAGGTCATGTATTTCCATCTGAAATTGAGAATAATGGTACTTTTACTATCTCTTCAGCTTATAACTTTTCTAGTAATATTACTTTTTCAGGTTCTTCTCCAATACAGTTTACTAATACAGCTGATTTTTTAATAGATAATAATATAACAATAGTAAATCAAAATACTGGTGGACTAGAGCTTACTGGAAATGTTGTTATTAATGAAGGATCAACACTACAATTAGATGCCAATTCCTCTTTAAAAATTGGAGATACCTATAGTATTACTAACAATGGTATCTTAAAAGCTATTGGTACATCTGGTAATAATGCAAATATTGAGAGTCTCGGATCTGGTGGTTACACAATAGTTCAAAATTCTTCAAATGCAGAAATATACGCTAGTTATGCTACTTTTGATGGTTCTGGCGGAATTTTTATTACAGATGGAACCGTTGATGCAACTGAAAACTTTAGTAATTGTACCTTTTCAAATGGAACAAGTAATGAATATCTTAATATTGGAGGATACGATCCAATTGGAGGGTTGACGTCAATTCAAAATGTGACATTTGAATCAGGTCCCTCTTATAATGTATCTCGTACTTCAGGTACAGATGTAGTGACTTTTGTACAGGCAACAGGAGATTTATCCGGTGAGAACTACGATAATGATAATGGAAATCCAGGAACATTGATTGAATGGACTGATCCTACTTCTATTTATTATTCTACAGGAGATGTATCGGCTTACTCTACTTCATCATGGTCACATAATCAAGATGGAACAGGAGGAAATCCTACTTTAGCACAACTAACTGATGGAACTTTAACTTTAATAGTTCAGGATGAAAATACCGTAACCTTAGATAACAATGGAGATATTAATGTACGAAAACTAATTGTTGGAGAAGGAAACTCAGGATCATTTATAATAGGAGGCGATGCAACTCAACAAATTCTTACTATTCAAGAATTATTGCAAGTTGAAGAAGGAGGTACAATTCAATCCGGTTCAGCAGGTGCGCCAGCACATATTTTACGTTTATATGGTAATGTTGTTAATAATGGAAATTTTGATTTAAGGCAATCATTTACTTCTGTTGTTAATACTGAAGTATATGGTAATATGGTATTTAGTGGAACTGTAAGTCCAACTTTTAGCCAGTTAACATTAAAATCAGGTTGTAATGCAACGGCAGATGTTGCTTTAGATGTAGATTGGGATTTAATTCTAGAAACGGGAGCAGTATTAAACGATGGTGGAAATACGCACACTATAGAATTTAACTGGACCAATAATGGAGGTACATATAACGCAACCGGTGAAATTATATTTGATGGAGGAACTTCTTCAATCACTGCAAGTGGGACTACCACAACATTTAATGACGTTACATTTAGTGGTAGCGGAATTGTTACCATTAAAGAAGATGTAATTATTGATGGTAATACAACTATTACCGATAACACGAAAGTCTCAGTTGATAATGTAACTGTTACTGTTAATGGAGATTATACAGTTGATGAAGGTTCTGAATATGTACAAACTTCAAACTACATTAGATTTGAAGGTACAGATGCCCAATTAGTTACTTTAAACGGTGGTGAAACTTTTAATAGGGTTTATTTTTCAAATGGGGGATCTAATGTAAAAACAGTAGTTGGTGATTTAAATGTTGGTGAATGGTTAATGATTGATTCTGGTGCTACAGTGGAAGGTTCCGGAAATCAAACTATTCAGTCTGGATTGCGAATTGATGGGACATGTAATTTTTCTGGTATTATTACAATGAATGGAGGTTACATAGATACTAATGACGCTTCAGTTAATGATATAGTTTTGGGAACAGCCCAACTAGTTATTCAGGGAGGTGTTAATTTACGTCATAATGTGTCTGGAGAAACAGTTACTATTACAGCTCAAAATGATATTAATGTTGTTGATAATGGTAGTCTGGTAATAAATGATGATGCTATTCTTGTTGGACAAAATACAAATACTTTAAAACTTGAGGCTGGTAGAAATTTATATATTAGAGGAGCTGACAATTTTCCAAATAATTTCATTTATGATTTTGACCCTACTGCAAATGTAGTTTACGATGCAAGTATTGATCAAACAGTTCGAGGAGGTTTTACTTATGGTAGAATTTATTTACGATATGCCAACAGAAAAACAGTTGATGGACCATTAACAATTACCGGACATCTATACTTGCGTGATGAGGCAATACTTGATCTGGGAACTTTTTCGCATGTATTTTCAGGATCATATATTTATAATGGTACAGATCATAATGGTTCTATTGAGGGAGAAAATTCAACCTTTACTATTGGAGGAACAGATTCAAATCAGGGAATAGAGGCTAATGGAACAGGTACATATACATTTGGTAATCTAATTTTAACTCAAAACGGAGCAACAGCAACCCGAACGCAAACAATTAATAATGATTGTAATATTATTGTTACAGGAGATTTGACTATTAATAATGTAGGAGGAACTGAAGCAATACAACATATTGTAAACTTGAATTCAAACCCTATAGGAGGTCCTGCAGGTAATTTGGATTTAGGAGCCTACTGTCAATTATATGTAGATCATCTTAATTTTGGAGATGATGTCATTGATAACTTTACTTCTACATCTTTCGATGTAAACAGTACAGTGTATTATAGTTTAAATGGAGGAAGTCCAACCGATACTGGAAATCCTATCGATGTTGCAAAAAATCAGTATGTTGCAGACGGTGTTACTTATGGTAGTGTTCTATTTGCAAATGGTAATAAAATTGCGGAAGGAAATTTAGATATTAATGGGGATCTAAAAAGATCAGGTACTTGTGTTTTTTATGACGGAGGATATGAACATACACTAGCTGGTAACTGGCAACTGACAAATTCGGTATATTATACAGAAACTTCGGCTACTGGAACAATTATTTTTGATGGTGTTGATCAGGATGTAAATGGAGTAAACTTTAATAATATTACTATATCAAATTCAGGAACTGCTAATTTATTTAATTCCCTTAATATTTTTGGAGATCTAGTTGTTGAAGATGGTAGTAATTTTGAAGCTTCAACTTTAAATATGAATATTGGTGGGGATATTACAGTTAATGGAACTGGAGAATATACTCAAACAACAGGGTATACTTATTTAGTAGGAGATGAAGATCAAAACCTGGTTCTATCTGAAAATAGTTGCTTTGGCTATTTAACAATAAATAAGTCAAATTCCTTGGCTCAGACAGTTTCATCTTTATCAGATATCAAAATATTACATGATTTAAATATTACTGCGAATTCAGGTATTTTGGATATTACTAATCAACAACTTAACGTTGGAGATGATATGTATATTCGAAACTGTAGAGTTGATGATATTCCAACACAAAACTTTATCACTACCGGAAGTAATATTGTACTTGATGGAACTACTGCTCAGTATATTTATTTATATCATGAAAATGATGTAGTCTTTAATAACATTACATTTGAGGGTTCAGGAGACAAAACTATCTTATATGGAGATCCGGGATCAGGTTTAACTGCTTCTGAAAATATTCAGATTCAAGGTGATGTAGTAATTGATGCAACAGTATTAGATGGATATACTGTAAATCTTTATGTTCAAGGAGATTGGAATAATTCAGGAACATTTAATCATTCCAGAACAGTATATTTTGATGGAGCCGATCAATCTGTAAGTTCATCTAATTTTAATCATGTTAACTTTCAAGGTTCAGGTACAAAAACTTTAGATGGAAACATTACTGTTTCTTATGATTTAAATATTGAAGGAACGGCAACATTAGATGCAAATGGAAATGATATTACATTAGGTAGAACATGGTATAATGAAATTGTTGGGGCTAGATATATACATGGGAACGGTAAAGTTGTGTTTAATGGAGCTACCGGAGGATATATATATTCAGGAACGACGACAGGTAGTTCTTCAGGTAAAGATTTTTATAGTGTAGATATTAATAAGTCAGATAATTTTATCAGCTTAAGAGGTGATTTATTTGTAGAAACAGATTTTGATGTTAGTTCAAATACTTTTTATACTAACGAATATGATGTTTATGTTGGTGGCGATTTTAATGTAGGTGGTACATTTTCAAATAATAATAACAATGGTACTCTTACTTTAAATGCGAGTGGTGGTACTCATGTTTTTAATCCTAATGGTGCTGTGTTGAGAGGTATTCAAATAAATGCTCCAGTCGCAACTTATGAGATGCAGAGTGATTTTACATTGGATAATGTTGATATGAATATGGTGGCAGGAACTCTAAATGTAAATGAAAACCAAATTCAAATAAATGATTATAACAGGTCTATAGAAATTAATGGTGGTGTTTTAAATCTTGAAGGAGGCTCAACAGTCTTGTTTACAAATCAACAAACTATTAATTTAAATAGTGGAGAGTTACATATAGTTGGAGAAGATGGTAAGACTGCAAAATTAAGCAATTCACATGTAGATAATCATTTTTCTATTAATGCATTAGGTGGTGATTTTTCTGCAAATTACTATAGAGTTCAAAATGGTCAAATTGTAATAGCAGGAGCAACCATTGATGCAACAAATAACTTAAGTAACGGTACTTTTGTGGAAGGAGATGGAGGAACTTCATATATAACACTTACAGATGTTGACCTAGGTACTGGGATATCTTTAAGTAATATGATTTTTAATAGTGGAGCAGATTATAATATAACTCGTACATCTGGAAATGGAGTTGTAACTGTTCTTGATGCATCAGGAGGTATGGCTGGAGAAGCATTTGAAGAGGACGATGGAACTCCTGGTACATTAATAGAATGGACATTTCCTGCCGGATTTTTCTGGGATGGAGGTTATGCAAGTGATAATACCAACTGGCATCAGGCTGAAAACTGGTCAGGTAACACTGTTCCCGGAATAAATGATATTGTATATTTTGATCATACATATGTATCAGGTGCTTACAATGTTTTAATTTCAGATGATAATGCTGATTGTAGTAGATTAAACATTACAGATGCTTCTGGTGCAAATTCTATTAATGTTACTATTGGTAGCGGTAATACCTTAAATGTAGATCAGCATGTAGTTATTGGTGACAATACCATTTTAACACAGGAAGATAATTCGGCCTTATTATATGTTGGAGAAAACTGGACTAATCAAGGAACCTATAATCATAATAATTCAAAAGTTATATTTAATGCTACATCTGGTAACTATATAATTTCTACCGGAGGAATATCTGACGGAAATAAATTCTATGATATAGAAATAAATGCAGGAACTTCTGTTTACACTTTGGATTTACCGATGGTTGTTGAAAACGATTTAACCATTAATGCAGGAACTTTGGATTTAGCATCATCATCAAATGATGTTAACATTGGTGGTGATTGGTATATTGATCAGGAAAACGGTGGAAGTTTTGTGTCAAACACAGCAGATGTTACATTTGATGGAACATTGCAATCAATTACTAATGGTGTTTTTTATAATTTAATAATTGAAGGAAGTTCTGCAACTACTTTAAATTCAAATATTGCAGTTGAGGGAGAACTGATATTAAACGATGGTTCTACTTTAGATGCCCAAGACAGAAATATATATGTAAGAGGTAACTGGCAAAATAATAATGGTACTTTTTCTCAAACCGGTTTAGGAACTGTATTATTTGATGGTTCAGAAAATCAATATATTGATAATGGAACAACAGGAACAACATTTAATATTCTAACATTTTCTAATGGTTCAAGCAGAAGTAAATACCTTCAAAATAATATTAATGTAAATGGAAATGTATTGGTTAACGAAGGGTCAGGAGTTTTAAATGTAGGAACTTATTTAATTAATGGAGTTGGAACTGATAATTCTTTTACATGTAATAACGTTCTGCAAATTGAAGGTGAAAATAATTTCCCTACAGGATTTGAAACAATTGACTTATCTGATGGAAGTTTAGTAAGATATTATGCAGATATCGATCAGTATATTTATCCTACGTCTTATGGTCGATTAAGTTTACGAAGATTAACAGATGGAGTTGATCTTCCTGTAAAAACCGCACTTGGAGACTTAACTATTTCAAATGAACTATATCTTAATAGTTCAGCTCGTCCTGTAGAATTAGATATGGAAACTAATGATGCAGATATTATCTTATCAGGAAATATAAATTTTGTAACCAATAATATAATTACTTGGGGAACAGGTAACTCAACTTTAGATCATGTAGGAACTACATGGTATATAGATCCGGATATCTCATCTTTTAATAACGTGGTTTTAGAAGGAAGTGGTAATAAGTTTACTCAGGGTAATTTAAGTATTACTGGAGATTTAACTGTTAAAAGTGGAGTAGATTTAAGAATGTATGTTTCAAATTCTGATAGAAATGACTTTAGAACTATAACAGGAACAAATGATCATACTATTACTCTTGAAACTGGTGCAAGAATTATAAATACCAGGCCATCTACTGATGGAGTTGCTATTCCGGAAGGTTTTGGGACTTATGATTTTAATGAAAATAGTTCATATTACTTGTATAGTAATGCTGTGGATCAAACTGTTTATACAGGGTCTGATATTGCATATGGTAATTTAATTTTCTCTAGTACAAAAAATGTAACTGGTGATGGTGTTGCTAACTTAGATGTTAATGGAAACTGGGATTTAAATGAATCAACCTATTACGATGGAGGTACAGACATGGAAGTGGCTGGATCTGATATTATTTTTAACAGATATGTGGCTTCATCTACTGATCGAAAACTTATTTTAAATGGTTCAAGAGATCAATCTTTAAGAGAGGATGATAGTAGTATTTCTCAATTGGATCTTCCTAGTGTAGAGTGTACAGGTACAGGTATTAAAACTATCTCAAGCCATGCAACTATCTCAGGAGATTTGTATATTGATTCAGATGTAACTCTGTTAACAAGTTATAATATTTATTTTACAGGTTCAAGTTGGCAAAATGATGGATTCTATCAACAGACTGGTAATTCATTATTCTTTAATGGTACATCTGATCAGACTATAGATCCAGGTGTATTGGATCCTGATAACTATTATCAAACAGTTGAGTTTAACGGTGCATCAACAAAAACCTTTGTTAATAATGGGATAGACATTAATAACGACCTGGTTATTAATGAGGGAACTGTTGATTTGGCTACCTATAACTATTATTTGTATGATGAGTTATATAATATATCAGGTGGAACATTAGTAAGTGAGAATGCGAATTTATATTTGGATGGAACTTATCAGAATATTGAAACTCCTGATTTTGCAATTAAAAACATTACATGTAGTGGAGGAGGTACAAAATATTTATATTCAGACTGGACTATAAATAATGATTTACTTATCGAATCAGGAGTTGCTCTTAATACACGAAGTAATTCAATTGATTATGATATTTATATTGGAGGAGACTGGACTAATGAGGGAACATTTGTAGACAATACAGGAAAAGTAACCTTTAATGGTTATCTATCTCCGGTGAGAATAACTAGTGGTGGATCAAATTTTTACGATGTAGACTTTACTCCAACAACTGCAGTTACATATACTTTGGAAAGTGAATCCACAACTTTCCATAATCAAATGAATATTGAAAGTAATGCAAATGTTAATTTAAATAGTAAAGAATTATATTTAGGTAGAAATAATACTTCAGCTGTAACACATACAATAAATGGAAGTCTTACAATAGATGAAAATGCCTTTTTATATGTAAACAATGATAATGAACAAACAACATTAGATGTTTATGGTACCTTAAATATTGTAGGGGCAAGTGCATCTGAAGTGGCAACTCTTACAAGTGAGACAACTGCAAGTTATAGAAATAAGACCATCGTAAATATTAATCCCGGAGCTACTTTTTCTGCTAGGTATTACTTGATTGAATACATTGCTGATGAAGGTTTAAATTTAATGGAAGGATCTACTCTGGATGCTGTAAATAACTTTTCTGATGGAACATTTATGGGACTAAGAGATCAGCAAGATGCAAGATATATAGTTCTGGAGAGTGATTATTCAGGAGGAAATATTAGTAATGTTTCATTTAGTTATGATCAGGTTCCTGAACAAGGGAAACATTACAATGTAGAACGTAAACTTGCTTCAACAGATATAACTTTTGAGAATGTTTCAGGAGCAGTAGGTAGTTATCGTTTTGAGGATGATGATCAAACACCGGCTCATGATAATGGTAAACTTCGATGGCCAGAGATTACAGAAACAAACTGGACTGGAGCAATTAGTACAGATTGGCATAATGATGGAAACTGGGATAATGGAGTTCCAACAGCTACAATTGATGCTATTATTGGTCAACAAGATAATATTGCAATTTTATTTAGTGGATCAGCTGAATGTAAAAGTCTGAAAATTACAGATGGTACTTTAAGGATTGAGGATAATATGGATATCACTGTAAATGGCGACGTTTTAGTTGATGAAGGAGTATTATTTGTAAATTCTTCAGGTAGTGAAATTACTGTTGGAGGTGATTGGACCGTAAATCAATATGGTAACTATTTACATGGTAATGGTTCTATATTGTTTAACTCTCCCAATGGTTCTGTTAATATACTACCAGGAGGTTCTAGTTTTTATAATATAACTTTTAATAATGCTCTAACTACATTTAATATTATTGGTAGTGATGTTGATGTTGATGGTGATTTGACAATTTATAATGGAGTAGTTTCTGCTTCAACAAATAATTATACATATAACTTATATGGAAATTATTTAATTACTAATGGAGAATTTGATACTACAGGAGCTACTAATGGAACTATTATTTTAAGTTCAGATAATGACCAAACTGTTACAAATGGTATTTTTTATAATTTAATAGTAGATGGTTCAGGAAATAAATTATTTGAAGGTAACATTGAAATTGATGGAAGTACACAAGTAAATTCTGTATTATCTGCTCAAACAGGCTGTAACATAACATTTAATGGAGATGTTACAGTTGATGCTGCAGCTACATTTGAGGATGGAGATGAAAATCATCAGTTTAAGGGAAGAAATTGGTACGGAGATGGAACATATTCCGGAAATGGTACTATTACTTTTAATCGCACATCAAACGACCAAAATATATACTTATCTACTTTTAATAATTTAGTTATTGATTGTAGTTCAATTACACTGTATCTAAGAGAGGATGTTTCTATAAATGGTGACTTAACATTTAAAAATGGAATTAGTAACGTAAATCTGCTTACAAATACATTTACAAGTGATGGTACAGGAACATTTACTGTTGAAGATGGAGTTATTACTTATATTTATGGGGCTAATAATTTCCCTAAGGCGTTTTCAACTTATGATATTGCCGAAACTAGTGATACAAGATATTATGGATCTTCTGACCAAAATATTGATGGTGTTTCATATGGAATATTAAGATTCGATAATGCAAATACAAAAACTCTAACTGGAGATGCAGAGGTAAAAGGTAATCTTATCTTTAATGAAACGATATTTGATGTAAGTAATTATAACTATACATTAACAATAGGTGGAAATTGGCACAATACAAGCAGTGGTGATTTTATCTGTAGAGAAGGAGATGTGATTTTTAATGGTGCAGATAATCAGACTATTTATTTTTATGATGCCAACGAAAATGATTTTTATAATTTAATAATTGAAGGTGACGGTAGAGTGAGTGCTAGTAATAGTACCAATAATGATTTTGTAATCGCTAATAATTTAAATGTAACCAGTGGTGAGTTTAATGCAAATGGACGAACTATATATGTTGGAGGAGATTTATTGGCAACTTCGTCAGGTACGTTTACTTCGTCAGGATTATATTATTTAAATAAAGCATCTGGAACTGCTAGTATTGGAGTTAACTCTTCAACGTTAAATTCATTATCAATTAATTCTGGAGCAACTTATACTGTTCAAGATGATATATCGATGACAGGAAGCTTTATATTGTCATCAGGAGTGTTTAATGGCAATGGAAATCAAATTGATATTGGTAATGGATCTAGTGATATTGTAACCATTAATGGTACTTATATAGTAGGTGCTGGAGGTGTGCTTGGATTAGGGTATGGAACTTCCTGTACTGTTGGAACTTCAGGACGAATTGAAGTTGTAGGAAGTACTTCCGGGCTTGCTAAAGTAACAAATAATAGTTCCGGTGGTAGATATAGTTTGGTTATAAATGGAGAAATCGCAGCTGAATATTACTTATTCGAATATATGTCGAATGTTGGTATTTATCTTACTAGTACATCTGTTATTGATGCAACAAACCACTTTAGCAATGGTACATTCTCAAATGGAGCTACAACTGGTCAATTATTTAGGGTAGAGAATACTCAGAGCTTTACAGAAGTAGGAGGTAACCGAATTGAAAATGTTTCTTTCCCGATAAATCCAGGAGGTAGTGCATCAAATGTTGGAAAATATTCTGCTACATCAGGAGATCTTGAATTTTATAATTCAACAGGAGTATTTGCAGGTGAGAGTTTTGATAATGATAGTCATAATCTTATCGACTGGACAGGACCTGTTCAATTAACCTGGAATGGATCAGTTGATACAGATTGGAATAAAGTAGGAAACTGGACTGCAAGTTCAGGTTCTCCAATCGTACCAACTACAGCTAATAATGTTACTATACCTAGTGGATTAGTAAATTATCCTGAATTAACAATTGATGGACAGGAAACAGGAAATTTATTAATAGAAACTGGAGCAGAAGTTAGAATACATACTTCTAGTGGAGATACAGATTATGATTTAAATGTTGATGGAGACCTAACTATTGAAGGATCTTTAGGTACAAGTTCTTCTGAAGATATTATCTCAGTAGAGGGTAACTGGACAGCAACATCCGGTTCTGTAGTGATTTTGAAAGGAAATGTAACTTTTGATGGAGTAGGAGGAGCTAAACAAATTGACAATAGAACTAATACATTTTATAGTTTAACAATTAGTGGATCTACACAATACCAAATAGCAAGAAACACTAAAATAGTAAATGATTTAACTATTAATTCTGGTGCCTCATTAGATGCAAACCCTGCAGATTATCAAATCACTGTTAATGGTAATTGGATTAATAATGGTTCGTTTAATCCTCATGAGGGAACTGTTTTATTCTCTGCAACAAGTGGTTCTAAAACTATCGATGCTGGCAATTCAAGTTTTTATGATGTACAAATAAATGCTTCTGGTATTACTTATTTGTTAAATGAAAATATGGAAGTTGATGAACAATTGTTAATCACTTCAGGTGAATTAGATTTAGGTACTAGCACATTAGTTATAGGAGATGGATCAGGAACTGATGGAATTTCAATTTCAGGTAGTTTACTTATTAATGCAGGAGCTACTTTAGATATGAATGATGGAGCTAGCTTAAATTTAAATTCTGGAGGATCTATGGAGCTATTAGGTGATGATGAATCTAATAGGGCTACCTTAACAAGTAGTACCGGAGGTAGATATTCATTTGATGTTAACTCAGGCGCTTCTATTAAGGCTCAATATTATTCGGTAGATTATACAGATGCAGATGGTTTATATATGCACCCAGGAGCAAATATTGATGAAGTAAATAATTTATCTGATGGAGTATTTTCTAATGGAGCCTCAGGTGGAAGTTATATGACAATTCACCATGATATGTCTACCGAGAATTTTACTTTGCGAAACCTTGTTTTTAATGAAGGACCATCCCATAGTGTTACAAGAACTTCTGGATGGACTATTTTCATGTTTGAGGATGCAAGTGGTGAATTAGGTAATTATTTATATGAAAGAGATGAAGAGGCAACTCCTAGTCCATCAAGCGGATTATTACGTTGGCCATATGTTAATTTATATACATGGGAGGGTGATAATGATACTGACTGGAATAATGAAGAAAATTGGTTCGATAATCAACTTCCTTTAATTTCATCGGATGTAACAATTCCGGTTACAGACAACAATCCAGTCATTGATGCCAGTCAATTGACGGAAATACATGGAATGACTATTGAAACAGGTGCAGAAGTTACAATACAATCTGGAGCAAAACTAACAATGTATGGTGATTTAACCATTGATGGAGCAATGACTGTAAATACCTCAGTTTCTACTCCTACCTCAATTATAATTGATGGTTCCGTAACTGGTGAAGCAACGTATAACTGGTCAGGGTTAACTAATATGTACTGGTGGCATATCGGTCATCCTGTTACAGGTGTTACAGATATTGAATATGATGCTTCTTATGGTGGTACAAATTATGCATTAAACAGATTTACTACCTCAGGTTGGCAAAGGGTTGCAGGAATTAGTGGATTAGATAGTTATGATTTTGATTCTGATTTATTAGAAGGCTATTCATTATTACCTAGGTATGCAGATCAAACCCTTTCTTATTCTGGTACTATCAATACCGATGCTAGTTATTCTCAAACTTATAGTAAGGCAGAATGGTATTTAGTTGCAAATCCTTATTCATCTTATATTGATGTTGAAAATTCTGGATTTGATATTGGTGACTTCCGAAAAACTGTATATATAGAGAGTTATAATAATGTTGTGTCTACGTATAATCTGGAAACAGGTTTAGGAGTTAATGGAGGTTCTAGTTATATTGCTCCAGGTCAGGCAATGTGGCTAAGAACTTATGAGGCTTCTGATGCAATTGCAATTGGAGAGAGTACCAGGGTACATTCAACAGGAAGTTTAAAAAGTTCAGGTGTAGATGATGATGGTGTATTTAGGTTGAAAATTGAAGGAGAAAATAATAGTGATGAAACCATTATCTTAATTAGTGATATTATGGGCTCTGAATTATTAACTCAATATGATTCTGAAAAAATGAATAATGGAGGAGATATGGTTAACGTTTATTCATTTAAAGAGAATAAGAATATGACCATAAATACACTTCCTGAGTTAGAATCTGAGAGAGTTGTACCAATAGGATATTCTGTATCAACAGATGGAATGGGTGATTTTACTTTTAAGGCTTCAAATATTACAAGTTTTATGACTGATGTTGATGTTTATCTGATAGATAAATTAGAGGATGTTACGGTTAATTTAAGAGAAATACCGTCATATACATTTACGCCTTCAACAGCTGAGTCAGGTGACCGTTTTGAATTATTGTTTAAAGCAAGTATTACTACTGATATTACTAATGAAGAAGCTGTTTCAAGCCGAAATGTATCCATCTATTCGGTAAAACAATTAGCAACAGTCAAAGTATCGAATGATGTTTTACAGGAAAAAGATAGAAGAATTGTGGTTTATGATATTTCAGGTGGAATCGTTAAACAAGTTGAACTTAATGATGAAGAGACCACATTTACTCTTCCTCAACCTAATGCTGTTTATATTATAAATGTAAAAGTTGACGAGTCTTCCTATCAACAGAAAGTAATTACTCAAAATTAGACCTATAAAACCGTTTATATAGAAAAAAATCCGGTAGCGAATAGTTACCGGATTTTTGCTTTATGTGAATTATTAATGAAATATTTTATTGATTTATTAATGTGTATAAACGGATATATTATGAATATAGTTTTAGCAAAAAATAGAGGTTAGATAAATAATTTTATCCTGTTATTGTGATTAATCTGTTCTACCACTAGGATAGTATAAATTAATCGCTAATCCATTACGTAAATAATTATCTAAAATTTATAATTAATACCAATTAATAAACCCATCAAATAAGGTTTATAATCATATCCGGAAGTTTTTGTAATCGAGTTAATAAAGTACTTTACACGAGGTTCAATATTAAAATCAAGAGATGAGTTTATAGGAGTGCGCATTCCCAGTCCAAAACTGGCGCTGTAGCTTACTGAACTTATTCCTTGCATGCTTCCTATTTTGTCTTTATCGCTATTTTCAATTTCATATGCACTATTTCCTACAAGGAAGTTTGTACTAACACCTCCATTTAAAGAAAGAGCAATACCTTTATTGATAATATCATATTTTAAAATAAAAGGAACTTCTATATATTCTAACTCTTGCTGAACTTCTGTATTATACTTCTTTGCACTTTTTAAAGCTGAAATTCTAGGATTAGTTACGATATTGTTATTTGACCCGGCATCATTTAATATGTCTGAATTAGAAGATTCAATCTCTATGTTTCCCATTGAGTTTTGATATTCACTATTTAGAGAAGAGGAACTTGTTTTATTGTTTTGTAATCCATATATCATTGAATTGTTGACTAATATAGAGGTATTGCTGAACTTTTGGCCTAATTGTGAGTATAAAACTCCTGTTTCCACATGGAGCCTTTTGTTGGCTTTAATATTTAAATGAACGCCTCCATTTATTTTTGTAATACCACTCTCATTGTTAGCTAAGTTTTGATTAGAATTACGATAAGTATATGAAGGTGAAATCTGACCTCCAACAGAGGTTATAGATAAGGGAGAATTTTCCCTTTTTATTTGATTTATCGGTTCTATTTCCTCAAAAATGGCATCTGCAAAATGTTTATCAATTACATTTTTGTTTTGGATGAAGAAAATATAAGAAGGATTTATTGTTTCAGTTTTAGTAATTCCATCTTTGTTTTCTAAGAATTCCAATCTTTTAATATCTGAACGTTGACTCTTAGTATAAGGACTGTGGGTCTTTGTATTTTGAAATGATACATCCTGAGCAATTGAGATGTTCTCTGTTTTGTTTATAATAGAAATCTCAGATTTTATATTTGAGGTGAATGTATCATTGATAGATGAGTGTGCATTATTTTGATTTAAATTATTATGTGATGTAATATTTTGGCGAACTTCAGTGTTGGTAGAATCAACCATTGAAATATTATAATCTGTTACTTTAGATGTTAAATTATTGTTTTCAATAGGTTTAGAATGAAACATTAATCCTGCTAAAATAATTACACCAATAAAGGCAGCTGCAGCAGAACCTTTCCAAAACAAAAGAATCATTTTTTGTTTACGTTCCTTATTAAGCTGGGAATTAATTGAATCCCATACATGAGTAGGAGGTGTTTCTGTATAATCAGATAAGCCTTCCCTAAATAACCTGTCTATATTGTTTTCCTTGCTCATGCTATAATTGTGTCATTTTTTTTAACAGATAATTTCTCTTTTAAAATTTTTCTGGCTCTGGATAAGTTTGATTTTGAAGTACCTGTTGATATTCCAAGAATATCTGAAATTTCCTGATGTGATAAACCTTCAAGAGCATACAGGTTAAAAACAAGTTTATACTTAGGTGGTAACTCTTCTATTAATGTTAGCAATTCTTTGGTATTAATTACTTCAATATGTTCTTCTTCCTCAGGAGTATCTTTACCAATATGCTCAATTGAGTCAACAAAATATACCGGATTCTTTTTTCTAAAAGATTCTATAATTGTATTCACAACAATTCGTCTCATCCAACCTTCAAAAGAACCTTCAAATCGGTATTTTTTAATGTTCGTAAATATTTTTATAAATGCTTCTTGAAGATGATCTTCAGCCTCAGTTCTGTCTTTACAATATTGTAAGCAAACACCAAATAACCACGGCGAAAAGCTTGTATATAATAGCTTTTGTGCCTTTGCATTATTTTTCTGGCAACGTTTTATTATGTCTTCAAGGTTTCTCACACAAAAATTTAATATTACCCAAATTGTAGTTTAAGGCAGTTTGTTTTCTCTTCTAAATTAATGTTTTAGAATATACTGTCAAACTTGGGTAATAAAGTTTTGTGCTTATGATGAATATAGAAAGAGAAGGTTGCGTATAGAATACAAATAATTGTAATTTTTTGCTATCAGGTCAAAGATATAATGAGTAAATGATGGACATAAAAAAGCTGTTACATTAGTAAATGTTGCAAATAACCAAGAACTAATAATTAACAGCTATTGTATTTATTTTTTTAATGGATTTTCTTCATCCTATCCATTTCTCTTTTGGCATCTTTAAGTTTAAGTGTTTCGCGTTTATCATGACTCTTTTTACCTTTAGCAAGAGCTATTTCTACTTTTGCCCAACCTCTGTCATTCAAAAATACTCGTAACGGAACAATTGTCAGACCGGATTCTTTTGTCTTTCTATCTAATTTTTGGAGTTCTTTCTTTTTTAATAATAACTTACGCTCTCGCATAGGCATATGATTATTATATGTACCAAAAAAGTATTCAGCAATATTAAATCCTTTAATCCAAAGTTCATTTCTTACGAAATAACAAAAAGCATCAACCAAACTGGCTTTGCCTAATCTTAAAGACTTAATTTCGGTACCGGATAGTTGTATTCCTGCTACAAACTTTTCAAGAATCTCGTAATCAAAAAAAGCTTTCTTATTTTTTATATTTATATTATTCTGAGTCATATTAATTATTCACAATCATAATTCTGTTAATCGGAAAAAAATTACCGATAATAAATAAGGAAGGAACAAAATTAGTAAAGTAATAATAATTGTAAGAACAATTCTAAAATCTTTGTTCTCAAATTTACCAATAAACTTTGTTGAATGCCATACCAGATATCCTGTATAAAGGTTTGCGATCTGTAAAAAATAAATTTGAGGGATTAATAAAGTCAATATTTTTAAAATAAAAACAATTACCATCGAATATGCAGTTGTTTTAATAGCAATATTCTTTAAGGAATCAGTCTTCTCTGTCTTTGCAAATTGAGGAATTATTTGAATGAGAAGATAATAAATAATAAATAAAGCCAGAAAATAGGATGTAAATTGCCCTAATGCATTTTTTATAGCAAAAGCAAAATCAGTATTTTGATGACCTGTTATTGAATTAATAAATGTAATAAACGTTATTATTGCCAAGTAAGGTAATAAGAAGTCACTTAATACCTGGTTAAAATCTGTTTTTTCAGCAAATATAGAATCCCATTCTTTTTGTGGGCTTACAATGATTTTCTTCGTTCTGACAAAGATATTTTTGTATTTACTAATCAGACTTTGTTGTTGTGTGGTAGATTTCATTATATTTTATATTAAATATGTCGGTAGTTAGTTTTTAATTAGTTTTGTGGCAGTAAAAATATAAAAAATCAATACAAATAGGTTTTGCTTTTCAAATTGACTTTAAACGAATCAACAGAATGAATACAAAAATACCATATAATCTTGTAGTAATATTAGGGCCAACTGCCAGTGGAAAAACTACTTTGGCAACTAAATTGGCTAGTAAAATTGATGGGGAAATTATTAGTGCAGATTCGCGTCAGGTTTATAGAAATATGGATTTAGGGACAGGTAAAGATCTTGAAGATTATATTGTAGATGGTAAACAAATTCCATATCATTTAATTGATATAGTTGATGCTGGTTCTAAGTATAATGTATATGAGTATCAAACGGATTTTTTTAAAGCATTTGAAGATATTAATAGCAGAGGGAAATTTCCGGTAATGTGTGGAGGGACAGGGATGTACATTGAAGCTGTTTTAAGTCATTTTAAAATGGTTCATGTTCCTTCAAATCCAGAACTCAGAAAAAGTTTGGAAGGTAAATCTCTTGAAGAACTTACTCAAATTTTATCGTCCTTTAAAAAACTGCATAATAAAACAGATGTCGATACAGTAAAAAGAGCTATTCGTGGAATAGAAATTGAAACTTATTACTTAGATAATCCTGAGATTGAGGTTGAACTTCCTGAATTAAATCCATTAATAATAGGAGTTGATATTGATAGAGATTTGAGAAGAGAAAAGATTACCAGACGTTTAAAGTCAAGATTAGAAGAAGGGATGATTGATGAAGTTAAATCTATTTTGGATTCAGGTGTACATCCTGATGATTTAATTTATTATGGCTTGGAATATAAATACCTTACGTTACATGCAATCGGAAAAATAACTTATGAGGAAATGTTTGAAAAACTAAATATTGCTATTCATCAGTTTGCCAAACGTCAGATGACCTGGTTTAGAAAAATGGAACGTAGTGGGTTTGATATAAACTGGATGAATGCAAAAGATCCGGAAGATAAAAGGGTAGAGGAAATAATTGATCTTTTATTTAGGCACAGTTAATAATTAGTATTACTGTAGTCATAAAAAAACGACTGTTCGTCAAAGATTATACATTCTAAAAAACATATTTAAACATTTGACGTAATTTTATTATTAAATGAACTTGTAGGAAAATGTATAAGGTTAAATATTGTTTTAATGGATAATGTCGAATTATATATAGATCGTATTTCAAAGCTTGCAAATAGAAATAAGGAATTAAATAAGGAGATGAATGAAATTGTAAGCAGGTACAATTTTATTCAGAAACAAAATGATAAATACCTAGACTTGCTATCCAACTTTTCTTTTGAGGATGAAGAAAAGAAAGTTAGGCCAAGACAAAAAATCCGCAGATTTAAAAGAGCTTCGTTGTTATATGCATCGATCGAAGGTTTCCACAAATTGAGTGGTCATCCCAATGCTGAAAAATTAATTGATAAGCTGGATGAACTTCAGTTAAACATGGGAGATATTGCCAAAAAATATGATATTGTTAAAATTAAAACGGTTGGAGATATATTTATTTATGGAGCAGGAATGTTGGAAGAAAACAGGACTAATCCTATAGATGTAATATTAGCAGCTCAGGAAATGCAACAAGCAGCTCTTGATATTAATGGAGGCGATGGCGGAACTGCTTTTTGGGAACTAAGTATTGGGATACATACAGGACCGGTATTAGCAGAGCCTACGGGTAAAAAATCTACACCATTTCGTTTGGCAGGAGATTCGGTTAATTTTACAAGTAGATTAGGTAAGGCAAGTAAACCCGGGGCAATTAATATTTCAGCAATGACTTATGAGCTGGTTAAGGAATTTTTTCAATGTGCTTCGTCGGGTCAAATGCCTGTGAAATACAAAGGGATAATGGAGTCTTTTTATGTAGAAGGACTATTGCCTGAATTTGTTAAAGAAGGTACAGTAAGTAAAACGAATAAAGATTTTAATGTAAAATATTCGTTGATTCAGTTTCTGGATATCCAGGAGGATGTGCTGGATATGTTAGAACAACACCTTCCGGAACATTTATTTTACCATAATGTAAAACATACGATTGATGTAGTTACAGAAGTGGAGTTAATAGGATGGGCTGAAGGATTAACAGAAGAAGAAATATTATTATTGAAATTGGCAGGATTGTTTCATGATGCTGGTCATATTATTAGTTATGAGGATCATGAGTTTCATGGGACAGTTTTAGCACGTAAAATGTTAAAAAAATACCACTATCATCCTGATGTTTTAGATAAGGTTTGTAGTTTGATTATGGCAACTCAATTCCCTCCCGAACCTAAATCAATAATGGAGAAAGTAATATGTGATTCTGATCTGGATTATCTGGGAAGAGCTGATTTTATTCCGGTTTCGAATATGTTGTATAAAGAACTAAAAGTTCGTAATATGATTGGAACTTTTACAGAATGGAATATTAAACAGCTTCAATTTATTCGCAAACATCAATATTTTACAGATACTGCACAAAATCTTCGTGAGGTCAATAAAAATAAGCAAATAGAAAGGTTAGAAAAACTGTTAGCTGTCGAATCTCAAGAGGAAGAATAGTCTGATATAAATAACTAATTACAGGCTATGGCATAGTTGGAAAAATCCATATTAATTTAAGCATAATAGTTAACGAATACTTTTAGGCCATTTTTGATTAATGTGCTAATCATTAGAAGTTATTCTATGATAACTATCAGTTTGCTAATTTCATCAATTTTGTATTTTTGGTATCTTACCGTAAATTATTAAAGTATAGAATGATGAAAAAAGGGTTTTTATATCTGCTGGGGGGCTTATTTATAATAACATCCTGTCAGCAAAAAAATAAAACTACAGAGCTCTATGAAGCTGCAATTCCTAATGTTAAAGAAAAAGTAGAAGAGTTTATTCCAATTGAATTATCAACTGATACATCCAAGCTTTCTGAAAATGAACGCATGATACTTCCTTTGTTATTTAAAGCAGGTAAGGTTATGGATGATCTGTATTGGAAGCAAGCCTGGGGAGATAGAGATGTGTTGTTTTCAAAGATTCAAGATGATTATCTTAAACAGTTTATTCAGATTAACTATGGACCTTGGGATAGATTGAATAATAATGAATCTTTTGTAGAGGGAATTGGCACCAAACCTTTAGGAGCTAATTTTTATCCTCAGGATATGACAAAGCAAGAGTTTGAATCAATTGATAATGTTCAGAAAAGTAGTTTGTATACTTTAATTAGAAGAGATTCAAATAGTGGTGAATTACAAGTTATCCCATATAACATTGCATATAAAGAAGAGCTTACAAAAGTATCTGATATACTAAAGCAAGCTGCAGTGTATGCAGATGATGAAGGTTTGAAAAATTATCTTTTAAAACGAGCTGATGCACTAATAACTAATGAATACTTTGAAAGTGACATGGCATGGATGAGTATGAAAGATAATACAATTGATTTTGTAGTTGGACCAATAGAAAATTATGAAGATGCTTTATATGGAGCAAAAGCAGCCTTTGAGGCATTTATTTTAATTAAAGATAAGGACTGGTCGGGTAAGTTAGCACACTATGCAACTTTATTGCCTGAGTTGCAAAAATCATTACCTGTAAAAGATGCTTATAAAAGTGAAGTGCCAGGAAGTGATTCTGATTTAGGAGCGTATGATGTTATTTTTTATGGAGGAGATTGTAATGCCGGTAGTAAGACAATAGCAATAAACCTGCCTAATGATCCTAAGGTTCATATTGAAAAAGGGAGTAGAAAGCTTCAGCTAAAAAATAGTATGAAGGCTAAGTTTGATAAAATTTTGGTTCCAATCAGTAAATTGCTAATTGCTGATGACCAGCAAAAAAATATTTCATATAATGCATTCTTTGAAAATACTATGTTTCATGAGGTAGCGCATGGTTTAGGAATAAAAAATACACTGAATGGTAAAGGAACTGTTCGTGAAGCATTAAAAGAAACGGCATCTGCAATGGAAGAAGGAAAAGCAGATATTTTAGGTTTATATATGGTTGATATGCTTACTAAAATGAACGAGTTAGGTGATGATCAGGTGTTAATGGATAACTATGTTACTTTTATGGCTGGTCTGTTTCGATCAATTCGTTTTGGTGCCTCAAGTTCGCATGGAAAAGCCAATATGATAAGGTTTAATTATTTTCAGGATAGGGGAGCTTTTACCCGTAATGCTGAGACAGGAAAATATAGTGTGGATTTTGATAAAATGCATCAGGCTATGATTGATCTTTCAGCTAAGATTCTGGTATTACAAGGAAATGGAGATTACGCAAAAGCACAATCTATGATAAAAGAAAAGGGAGTAATTACATCACAATTACAAAAAGATCTGGATAGAATTGCTAAAGCTGGTATACCTCGGGATATTGTTTTTAAACAAGGTATTGATGTATTAGGGCTATAAAATATCAAGAACCGTTCTTCCTTAATGAAAGAAGAACGGTTCTTTTTTTCTTATCGAAAATTTAAGGTGAATTCCATTATTTCAGGACGATTTCCAAGTCTTACAGGAGGACCCCATGTTCCAAAACCATTACTGACATAAAAGTGAGAATCTCCTTTCTTTTTATATCCACTACTCACCTCAAATATTTTTTCAGTGATATAGTTAAAGGGCCAAAGTTGTCCATGATGGGTATGCCCGCTAATTTGTAAATCAACTTTTGCTTTCTGTGCTTCATCAAGGTGATACGGTTGATGATCCAATAATATTATTGGCTTGTCTTTTTCTAGAAGGGATGTTAATTCAACAGGCTGTTTTCTTGCTAGACCTGTAAAATTTGTTTTGTCTCTGTCTTCTCTGCCGACAACATAAAAACTATTGTTAATAAGAGCTGAAGTATCACGTAAAATTGTTATTCCATGTTCTTCAAGGTATTTAACCGCGTTTTCGGCTCCTCCAATATATTCGTGATTTCCTGTCACTCCATATATTCCTAACGGAGCTTTTAGGTTTAAAAGGTTTTTCCCCAGGTTTTGCTCAATAACAGGTTTAATATCTTCATCAACAATATCACCAGCTAAAAGTATAATATCAGGATTCAGAGCATTTATAGTGTTAACTAACTTACCTGTTTTTCTGGGACCAATTATGGTTCCTAAGTGAATATCAGAAACAGCTACGATCTTTAATGATTTATATTCTCCACCTGTTTTATTTATACTTAGTGTTTTTCTTGTAATCTTAGGTGTCCATGCATTAATGTGACCTATTATTATGGTTATAATTACTAATGATATGGTCACATAGGTTGTAACTAGTTTAGTGTGTTCGTAATTCCTTATCCATCCTATAGGAAGAAAGTCAAAAAAGTGATTTGCAGATCTAATAATATCCAAAGAAATGATTGCTAAAAAGAAATATAGCATGCCTGCGAACCAAAAAGCTCCTGTCCAATGAAAGAAATTGGCAACGGGTGAATACCATGCTTTTTCAAGAAATCGACCTAAAGGGTACGAAATAAAAAGAAAAATCATTATAATCCTTAACCAAAATATCATTTGAGGAATTGCTTCAAATCCCTGAGCTGCTCTTTTGTAAATGTAAAAATTAACAAGAGCATGAATACCTAGAATAATTGTGAAAAAAATAGCCATCCTGGTTTTAATCATATATTTATTTTTTTAAACGTTGGATTAAAGATATTGTTTATACGTTGACAGGTAGAATTTTATAGTTTGAATTGTGGATAAAAACTAATGAGTTGGACTAAATATGTTGTAAAACGAACAAGTATAAGCTAATTTGCATTTATACAGGATTAATAAAGTTATTGTTTCTCAATAAAAATTCTTTTAAATAAACGGATTATCCAATGATCTTCTTTTTTGTTATTGGCTGTTAGCCATAAATTTAATTGCTTAATTAATTTTTCTGGTGTGTGTAATCTTTGTTTAATTCCGGATTCTAAAGTTTGTGTAATCTCAGAATGACTCAACAGGCGAGGAGGACGAGCAAATCGTTGCTTGTATATTGCGGGACTAATGATATCAAATATTTCCTGAGAAACTTTTCTTGGTTTGGGAATTGGATATGTAAGCTGAAGGTTTATCATGACTTCTGCATTGCAGTCATATAGAGGTTTTTGTTTAGAGAATATTTCAAGAAAAGTGATTGTTGCTGAAAATATATCCAACGACTCATCAAAAAGGTCTGTTCTTTTTAATATTTGCTCAGGAGGTGAATATATCATTGAAAATCCTTTGTATTTGAATGATGAAGGAACAGGGAATAAGATTGCTCTTTCGTAATCTATCAGTCTTATATTTTCAGGAGTCCAGTATTTAATTTTTTCTTTTGGTTTGTGTAATATCAGAATGTTAGAGGGTTTTATATCTGTGTGTAGAATTCCTGATTGATGTAAAACTTTTAATTGTTCTAATAGTTGGATGTATAACCTAATAATAAAGGATGGAGATAGGTGTGAATATTTAATAGGACTTTTTAATATAGATTTTAAGTCTGTTCCTTCAATATAACCTCTTACTATATAATGTAAGTTATCAGATGTAAAAAATCTAGATTTGAGAAGCTTTTTATTTGCAATTGAGTTTATCTTTTCTAATACTTCAATTGATTCTATTTGTAAAGGACTTTTAAGTTGTTTAAGAACAACAGTTTTGTTGTTTTGTGTATTAAGGCATTTGTACGTTGTTCCAAACTTGTTTTTTGAAAGTACTTTCTCTATTTTATAATGTTCAATACATTTATTTTGAACCATTGCATCAAGACTATAAAAAAATAACTTTAAAAGGAAATATTTCGAATATATACCTTTTAAAGTTATTTTATATAAGTCAAACTCTTTTTATTTTAAGTACTCATCCAGCCACCTAAAGAACTCACGGTGCCAAAGTACTCCATTTTGCGGACTTAAAACCCAGTGACATTCATCTGGGAAATACAGAAAACGAGCAGAAATTCCTCTCATAATTGCTGTGTTAAAAGCTCCCATACCTTGTGTATATGGAATTCTAAAATCCTTTTCTCCATGGATTACTAAAATTGGAGTATCCCAGTTTTTTACAAATTTATGAGGGGAATTAGCAAAAGACTTTTGAGCAGCTTTGTTATCCTTATCCCAATAGTTTCCTTTTAAATCCCAGTTTACAAAGAACATTTCCTCTGTGGTTGAGTACATTTGTTCAAAATTAAAAATACCACAGTGTGAAACAAATGCTTTAAAACGTTTCTGATGGTGTCCGGCAATCCAATATATTGAAAATCCACCATAGCTTGCTCCAATAGCACCTAGTTTGTTTTCGTCAACAAATGGTTCCTTAGCTAAAGTATCTATAGCGGTAAAGTAGTCCAACATGTTTTGACCACCGTAATCTCCACTGATTTGTTCATTCCATTCCTGTCCAAAACCAGGTAATCCTCTTCTGTTTGGGGCTAGGATAATATAATCATTGGCAGCCATTAACTGAAAGTTCCATCTTAAACTCCAAAATTGACTTACTGTACTTTGAGGTCCTCCCTGACAATATAGAAGAGTAGGGTACTTTTTGTTTGGATCAAAATCAGGTGGGTAAATTACCCATGTTTGCATTTTTTTATTATCGGTAGTTGTAATCCATCTACTTTCAACTTTACCCATTTTAAGTTGGGCAAGCATATCCTTGTTTTCAAATGAGATTTCTTCATCGCTACCAGATTTAGGATCTACAGTAAATACTTCGGTAGGGAACATCATAGAACCTTTTGTTGCAACTAGTTTATCTTCTGTTGGTATTACAGAATAATAGTTGTGAACCCCTTCTGTGATTTTTGAAATATTTTTATCTGAAATATTTAAATTATAGATTTCATTTGTACCGTGGTAATTGCTAATAAACCATATAGCATCACTTTTGTCGGACCAGGAAAGACTTCCTGCATTTTGATCAAAACCTACAGTGTAATCAGTTTTATTACCTGTTGTTAAATTTAAAATAAAGATTCTGTTTTTATCTGATTCATAACCATCACGCTCCATGCTTTCCCAGGCCATGTATTTTCCATCAGGAGAAAATGTTGGGTTTAAATCGTAGCCCATCATACCTTCTGTTAGGTTCTTTGTTTCTTTTGATTCAATGTTGTATGAATAAATATCAGAATTTGTAGAATAAGCATAAGCTTTGCCTACAAGCTTTTTACTACAGTATACAAGATTTTTAGAGTCTGTAGACCAGTTAATTTGTTCAGTTCCGCCAAATGGTTTTAAAGGACAATCAAATCTCTCATTTTCCATGATATCTACTCCTGAGGTAATAATACCCTCAGTAGATGCAATAAAAACATGGCTGTAATTATCATCTTCCCATGAATCCCAATGTCTGTACATGATGTCATCTTCAATTCTGGCATTTGCCAAAGGAAGGTCAGGATATAAATCATGTATGTTTTTGTCTATTTTAACTTCACTTGTAAAAGCTAATTGTTTTAAATCAGGCGAATAAATATAGTTTATTATCCCATTCTTAATATCTGTAATTTGTTTACGATTACTTCCATCAATACCCATTTCCCACAACTGAACACTTCCGTTTTCAGATGATAAAAAGTTAATTTTATTTCCATCAGGACGCCAGGTTACAGCAAATTCGTTAGCCTTAGTATTTGTAATCCTGGTTTTTTGTCCATTAGAAAGTGTAATGGTATAGACATCAGAGTAAGATTTGTTTTCTTCAATGTTTGTATAAGCAACAGTATATAGAACTTTTGATTTATCCGGAGACACTGTCATGTTGCTTACTCTTCCCAAAGTCCATAAAATTTCAGGAGTAAGCTTGTTGTCAGAAAAAGTCTTACCTCTATTGGTATACCCTTTTTCTGATTGGCCTGGTTGGCAAGAATAAGCAATTAGTAAAATAATTGCTGTAATAAAAGAAAGTCTTAATCTATTCATACTTTTTTTGTCTAATAAATTATTGGCGTGCAATTTATAATGCATAGTGTTTAATAACAAGATCATGGAAGTAAATGTTTTATGACTTTTATTAGGTTTAGGAGGATGTTTATAGTAATATACTATGAGCCTTAATGAGTATATATTCAAATGATTTATATTTAATAAAATAGAGAAATGTTTATTTCAAGAGATTTTCATGAAACCTTTATGTCAAAAATGAGTAAGTGAATATTTTATTCAAAAAGCTTAAAATACCGTGAAAACATAATAAAACCATGTTAGAAAGTAAAATAATTTACATCTTTGAGCACTTTGTATGGGTTGTAGAATTAAAATATTTAAGTGCAAATTAAGCATAATTCTTAGATAGTTAGTAACTTGATATAGTATAGTATAAATACCTTGTTAGCTTATTTTATCGGATAAAAGATCTAAAATATGAATTGGAAAATGAATTTTAAGTTTAAAACTATAACCGGGCAAATTATTACAGTTAACATGTTGTTGCTTATAATAATGGCCTTGTCAATAGCTGTTCCTTGGGGTGTTTTGTCTTATAGTGCAGAAATGAAACGGCTGGAAGCTATGGAGGCTCTTTTAAAAAAGGATTACGATAATGTAATACGAAGTGAAGTGGAGACTGCCTATAGCTTAGTTAAAGGTATATATAAAAGATATACAGAAGGAGTGTTTTCTGAAGAAGAGGCCAAGCTATTGGCCGCAGATGTTGTTAGGGATTTATCCTATGGAGAATCAGGGTATTTTTGGATTGATAAACGTGATGGAACCAATGTTGTTCTTTTAGGGAGCGCAACAGAAGGAACAAACAGGTATAATTTGAAAGATACTAAGGGAACTTATTTAATTCAAAATATTATTAAAGCAGCCTTAGATGGTGGGGGATATACTGAATACTGGTTTCCTAAAAAAGGAGAAATAGAAGCCTTGCCTAAACGCAGTTACTCCATGTATTTTGAACCTTTTGATTGGGTGATAGGAACTGGTAATTATATTGATGATATCGCTTTAAGAGTAAATAAAGAGAGAGAGGCTGAAACCGAAAATTTAAAATCTTTACTGTGGTTGATGCTAATTATAACTTTTGGAGTTATTGTTTTGGCATCACTTGGAACAATTCTATTTGGTAGAAGTTTTTCAAGACCATTAATATTTTTATCCAAGAAAACTGAACAGTTAGCTTTGGGGGACTTAGGCGTTGAATTTAATAAAAACAGACATGATGAAATAGGTGTCTTGCAATCGTCTCTGATTACTACGGTTAAAAAACTACAAGAAGTGTTGGCTGATGTAATTGATGGATCGTCCAATGTTTCCAGTGCTAGTGCTCAAATGAGTAAGACAGCAGATCATATGGCTCAAGGAGCTAGTACACAATCTGCCTCTACAGAGGAAATTTCTTCATCAGTGGAGGAAATGGTAGCAAATATTCAGTCTAATTCAGAAAATGCTAAAGTTACTGAGCAGATTAGTGTAAACACTGAAGATAGTATGAATAAACTTCAGGAAACATTAAAGCATAATCTTGACTCAATGAAAGAGATAAAAGAAAAAACTAATATCATTAATGATATCGCTACGCAAACTAATTTATTAGCTTTGAATGCTGCAGTAGAAGCTGCAAGAGCAGGAGAATATGGAAGAGGTTTCGCAGTAGTAGCAGCTGAAGTGCGTAAATTATCAGATTATACTCAAAAGGCGGCAGCTGCTATTGATAGCTTAACATCGGTGAGCTTGCAAACTGCAGAAGAATCATGGGGCAATTTAGAAGAGTTGCTGCCAGAAATTAAAAATACTGTAGAAAGAGTAAGAGAAATTGCATCATCAAGTAAAGAACAAGATATTGGTGCAGCTCAAATCAATAATTCAGTTCAGGAATTAGTAAATATAACTTCTCAAAATGCAGCTTCATCAGAAGAATTAGCATCAAGTTCTGAAGAGTTATCTCGTCAATCAGATCAATTAAAGGAAACGATATCTTTTTTTAAATTAAAGAAACGTTCTTAAGATTTAAAATACATTGTGGGGTCAATTTCTTCAAGAATTGACCTCCCTTCAGAATAATCTTTGCAAGTCCATTTCCAATTTTCTATAATTCTTAATTTGCCCGAGGAAAGAATTTCCACTTTTGAATTACATATACCAGTTAAGAGCTGGTTTTTAAGATTTGTATGGTGATATTGCATTTTTATATTCCCATCATCATCTATCGTTCCTGATAAACATCCGGATTTAATTGTGCCACCTTTGTATTCTGCTGTAATATATGACTCAGACTGCTTGTACAGAAAAATTGTCTCCTGATTTGTATCGCCATTAGTAGTATTACTTACTGTAATAAATGCTTTGTTGTTGAGGTTAATCATAATAAAGGTTGGGAAAAAGATTTTAACATATCATGATATGTAAATTTATACTTCTTTTTTATTAAAAAAAAAGAAAACCGGGATTTCCCGGTTTTTTATTTCTTATTTTTTTGAGCTTGCTTCTATAATTAGTTGCTCTAATTCGTCCATTAATTCAGGATTATCCCGAATTACATTTTTAACAGCTTCTCTTCCTTGTCCTAATTTAGTGTCACCATAACTAAACCAAGATCCGCTTTTCTTGATTATTTCAAGGTCTACACCCAAGTCAAGAATTTCTCCAACTTTTGAGATTCCTTCACCATACATGATGTCAAACTCTGCTTTTCTAAATGGAGGAGCAACTTTGTTTTTCACCACTTTAACTCTGGTGTGGCTACCTATTACATCTTCACCATCTTTAATTTGAGATGCTTTACGGATGTCTAGTCTTAATGACGCATAAAACTTAAGTGCGTTTCCACCAGTAGTAGTTTCCGGGTTTCCAAACATTACACCAATCTTTTCGCGAAGCTGGTTAATGAAAACACAACAAGTATTCGTTTTATTAATGCTAGAAGTTAATTTTCTAAGAGCTTGAGACATTAATCGAGCTTGTAAGCCCATTCTTGAGTCTCCCATTTCTCCCTCAATTTCTGCTTTAGGTGTTAATGCAGCAACCGAGTCAACAACAATAATATCGATTGCAGATGATCTAATTAATTGATCTGCAATTTCTAAAGCTTGCTCTCCGTTGTCTGGTTGAGAAATTAATAAATTTTCGATGTCTACTCCAAGTTTCTCAGCATAGAATCTGTCAAAGGCGTGTTCTGCATCAATAAAGGCTGCAATTCCTCCTTTTTTTTGAGCTTCAGCAATTGCATGAATTGCAAGAGTCGTTTTTCCGGAAGATTCAGGACCATAAATTTCAATAACCCTTCCGCGCGGAAAACCACCTACTCCCAATGCCATATCCAGAGATAATGAACCTGTTGAAATAACAGGGATATTTTCAATTTCATCATCTCCCATTTTCATTATTGTACCCTTACCATAGGCTTTATCAATTTTGTCCATGGTAAGTTGCAGTGCCTTTAATTTTTCTTTATTAACTTCTTGTTTTTCTGCCATATTGTCTATTCTATCAGCGTGTTATCTCTTAATTATTTTTGCTATATACTTAATTCACCATAAATTTGATTGGTGTGATCTTTAGTTTTAACTTTTTTGATTATTTTCTCAATAATACCTTCTTCATTAATAATAAAAGTAGAACGTAATACACCCATATATTCTCGGCCATACATTTTTTTTAAGCCCCAGGCATTGTATAGCTCAAGTATTTCATGTTCTGTATCAGCAATTAAATCAAATTTAAAACCAAATTTATTGATGAATTTTTGGTGTGAAGCTTCACTGTCAGGACTTACTCCAATTACTTCAAATCCTTTTCCTGTTAATTCTGAGTAATTATCGTTTAGGTTGCAGGATTCAGCAGTACAACCAGGAGTATTATCCTTGGGGTAGAAATATAAAATTACTTTTTTTCCAAGGTAATTACTTAAAGATATTTCCTTACCATCTTGATTTTTTCCTGTAAAGTCAGGAGCCTTATCGCCCTCTTTTAAAACATTCATATTTTCTAATTTTCAGGTTACAAATATATTCCAATAAACGAATACATTAAAGCTTGGTTCAAAACTTGTTTATAAAATTTTCAAGGATGATAAAGATATAAATAATGTTTGGTTTAGGCTTAAGACCTTATATAATTATGTAACATTTCTTATTACATGGGAGTAGCAATAGATTGTCATAGTAAATATTTAGGTATTTGGGCTTATATTTATATTTTTGGCAAAGATTTAATTTTTTATAATTGTTATGATTAAATATTATTTGGGAGTAATTGTTTTAACAATATGTTTTTCAACGTTAAGGGGACAAAATGGATCAGAAAAGGTTGAGTACACTCCTCAGTTAGGACTGGAATATTTTAAAGCTGGTAATTATAGTGACGCAGAAAAAGTATACGATTACTTATTGGGAAAGTATCCAAGAGATAGTAAGTATAACTTTTATATGGGAATATGTCAATTAAAAAACAGAAGTGATATATCGAGTGCAATTAAAAAGTTAAATTATGCCAGAATTAAAGGTGTAAGTAAGGATGTTTATTATTATTTGGGTAGAGCTTATCAATTATCCTATAATTATGAAGAAGCTATTTCTAAATATAAAACATTTTTAAAAATAGCATCTACAACTGATGCCAGAAAAGAAAAAGCAAACGCATTTATAGAAGAGTGTAGTAATGGTAGAAAGATATCAAATAAAATTTACCATTTAGAAGTTTTAAATAAATCAAAAGTCCATAAATATTCTATTTTAAATAAGTATGCTCCAGCCAAGGATGTAGGTAAACTACTACAAAATGGTGATTTTTTTGAATCAGGTGTAAATCCAAATAATATAATGTTTGAAACTGAGAGAGGCGATGTTGTTTATTTCTCAATGAAAACGAATACTGAAGATACCCTAAGTATTTATAAAATGGTTAAGCTAATTGATGGATGGGGTAAAAGTGAACCAGTTGGAGAACCTGTTAATTCTGTATATAATGATGCTTATCCATTTTTAGCGACTGATGGTCTTACATTTTATTTTGCATCTAATAGACCAGGAGGAATGGGGGGCTATGATATATATAAGGCTTATTACGATAATGAAACCAATAGTTTTTTAGATCCAATAAATCTTGGTGTACCATTTAATTCTCCAGATGATGATTTTTTATTCGTATCAGATGAATTTAATAAAGTGGCTTGGTTTGCGTCAAACAGAGAAACTAGTGGAGACAGTGTTTATGTTTATAAAATAAAATGGGACGGTACTCAGGTTCGTAACATGGTAGAGGAACAAAATCAGGTTAAAGAATCTGCAAAATTGTCGATTGTACAAGATCAAAAGGAGCATATACCAGGTAGAGATATGAATAATGTTACTGAGGCAGAAACTCATGATAATAATAAAGGAGCCTTTATATTCGAGATTAATGATACAATTGTTTATACTCAATTTGAACATTTTATAGATGAAGAAGCCCGAACTTTATTTAAAAAAGGATTTGAATTGGATAATCAGAGAGATAGTTTATCATACTTATTGAAGAAAAATAGAGCAAAATATAGTGTGGTGAAATCTGAAGTGGAAAGAAATAAAGTTGTTAATGAAATTTTAAAGCTTGAAAATCAGGTTTATAGTCTAGAAGATAAAGTGCAAGAATACTATATGTATTCAAGACAAAAAGAAATAAATATAATTATTGATCAGGTAGAAAAAGGAACATATAAATCAAATCAAACGATAAAAACTAATAAATCTGAGTCCACAAATATTGATGGAATTTTTATTCCTGATAAATATTCAATGTATACTTCAGATGAGTTCGAGAAAAATTATTTGAAGAATGCAAAAATGTATGAGGCATTGTTTTCTGATAATGATATAAAAGTGCTAAGAAATGCGGACTCATTATATGTTTGGGCAAATATATTAAATCTTGAATCTTCTCAATTATTAGCAAAATCTACACAAGTCGAAGAAGATAATTCTTTAAAAATCGGGAGTTTAATTAAGAAAAGTAAATCTGACTCCAATGAAGTTCAGGAATCAACTGCTTCAACTATGATAAAAGAATCTAAAGAGTTAAAGATTCTTTCAACAAGAATATACCATAAGGCTTTGGATAAAAAATATCCGGTTTATTGGTTAAAGTTAAAAGATATTTCTTCTAAACTGGATGAAAATAAAGGTAAAGAAATAAATGAACTAACTTATCAGGGAAATGCTTATTTCAGAGAAGCTAAAAAGGCCTTGAGTACTATAGGAGGGCTAAATATTGAAGATTTTGAGAAAGCAGGAGCTATGAAAAGGGCTGGTATTGAAAGCCAGGAAAATGCCTTAAATCTGTATCAGGAAATGTTGAATGAAGGTTATCAGCCTAAAGCACTTGCAGAAAAATCGAATAAGGGTGTTGTTCAAAAATCATATAGTGAACTGCATAAAGGAAATGATGTTTCAACTCCTAAAACTGAGAAAAAGACAAAAGAAGAAGTAAAAACTCTGGTCGAGGAATCTTTTGCTGTAGCTGAGAAAAATGCTATCTCGAATGAAGAATACAGAATACAAATAGGAGTGTTTAGAAATGCACCAAATAATGATGCTTTAGCTAAAATTCCATCAATATCAACAATAGAATTAGAAGGGCGAGGTTTAACTAAATATTTTAGTGGGCATTATAAATCAAAGCAAGAAGCTCTTGACGCTATTGAAGAAGTTGTAAAGGCCGGATTTGCCGGAGCATTTGTTGTGTATTTTAAAGAAGGAGTTATTTCATCCATGCCATAAGAATAATTTTATGTAAATAAATCGCTTAGAAGAGGCAATTTTGAATAAAAAGTGTTATTTTGGAACTAAATACTCTAAGTGATGGAATCTTTTGGAAAAAAATGGAAAAGTAGTCGATTAAGCAATGATGGACATTCGCTTAAATCATTAGTGCTTCATAATGATGATATAAATTCTTTTGATGGTGTAATTGATGCATTATGTGAAGTATGTGAGCATGATGATATTCAGGCAGAGCAATGTGCTTTTATAACTCATTTTACAGGTAAATGCCAAATAAAAATTGGAACAATTGAGGAGTTAAAACCTATACAAAAACAATTGTTAGATAAAAAGCTGTCTGTTACAATAGATTAATCATTATATGTCTACAACAATTATTATCCTCCTAATTCTTTTGGGATTATTTTTACTCATTCTTGAATTTTTTGCATTGCCAGGTGTAACATTTGCAGGTGTAGGAGGAGTTTTATTTATTGGAGTTGGGATTTTTATGTCTTATAAAAATTTTGGCTCAACTGGAGGTAATATTACCTTAATTTCTACTCTGGCTCTCGCTTTATTTGTTGTTGTTTGGTCTCTCCGGTCCGGTACATGGAAGAAATTAATGCTCGACTCTGCTGTGGCCAGTAATGTTGAGGTTAAAGAGGATTCTGCGGTTAATGTAGGAGATGAGGGAGTTGCAATTACTCGTTTAAATCCTGTAGGTAAGGCTCTGGTTAATGGAGTTACAATTGAGGCAAGATGTCCTGGTAATTTTATTGACCCTAACACAAAATTGGAAGTAACAAAAGTATTTAAAACATATATAATCGTTAAACCTAAATTTTGATAATATGAATGACTTAGGAGGCTTAGGATTTATTGGCCTGTTAGCAGTAATTATTGTACTGTTTTTTCTATTTCTGTACTATGTACCTGTGATATTATGGTTTTCAGCATTAGTATCGGGTGTGCGTATTAATCTTTTACAGCTTGTTTTAATGCGAGTTCGTAAAGTACCACCTTCGGTTATTGTTAGAGCATTAATTGAAGCTACGAAAGCAGGATTACAGCATATAAAGAGAGACGAATTAGAAGCACACTATTTAGCTGGGGGGCATGTAACAAATGTTGTACACGCATTAGTTTCCGCAGCAAAAGCCAATATTGATTTAACATTTCAAATGGCGACAGCTATTGACTTAGCAGGTCGTGATGTATTTGAGGCTGTACAAATGTCTGTAAATCCAAAAGTGATTGATACACCTCCTGTTACAGCAGTTGCTAAGGATGGTATTCAGTTGATTGCAAAAGCCAGAGTTACAGTTAGAGCTAGTATTAAACAATTAGTCGGTGGTGCTGGAGAAGAAACTGTATTAGCACGTGTTGGTGAAGGTATTGTTTCATCTATTGGTTCTTCTTTATCACATAAAGCTGTTTTAGAAAATCCGGATTCAATATCAAAGGTTGTACTTGAAAAGGGATTGGATGCAGGAACTGCGTTTGAAATACTGTCTATTGATATTGCCGATGTGGATATAGGTAAAAATATTGGTGCAGTTCTTCAAATTGACCAGGCAGAGGCAGATAAAAATATTGCTCAGGCTAAAGCTGAGGAAAGAAGAGCAATGGCCGTTGCATTAGAACAAGAAATGAAGGCAAAAGCGCAAGAAGCAAGAGCTAAAGTAATCGAAGCTGAGGCTGAGGTACCATTAGCGATGGCAGATGCATTCAGATCGGGTAATTTGGGCGTTTTTGATTACTTAAAAATGAAGAATATTGAGGCAGATACTTCAATGAGAGATTCTATTTCAAAGACACCTCCTGATAAACCAAATAAAAAATAAAAAAAATGAAGGAGCTTGAAAAGCTCCTTTTTTTTTGTGGTACAATTAATTACGTTTTATAGAGAAATAAATATTAAAATTTTGTCTAATTTTTTTTCATCAAAAGTATTGCAGCATTAAAATATTTGTCTACATTTGCAACCGCAATCACGAAATGAGGGTTGCGAAAGAGGTCTAAAAAGTTAGACTTTATAAGACCCGGAGGGGTGGGTGAGTGGCTGAAACCACCAGTTTGCTAAACTGGCGTACGGGTTAAACTGTACCGGGGGTTCGAATCCCCCTCCCTCCGCAAAGTTTGAAATCTTGAAAAAACATTACGGGGTGTAGCGCAGTCCGGTTAGCGCACCTGGTTTGGGACCAGGGGGTCGGGAGTTCGAATCTCTCCACCCCGACACAGTTTTTTCATGAAAGTAAAATTTAAAGTACGGGGTGTAGCGCAGTCCGGTTAGCGCACCTGGTTTGGGACCAGGGGGTCGGGAGTTCGAATCTCTCCACCCCGACTACTTAAAATATTAAATAAGTTAAAAGCCTGTAAAATGTATGTTTTACAGGCTTTTTTATTTTTTGTTATTTCAATATAATCTAATATAATTCAAATTTCTGGTGAGCTATTAGTGAGTAAAGATTAAATTCTATATTTGTTCACCAGAAAATTCAGAATAAGCCTATCAATTTTTAAATGAAAGTGATTTAGAAATTACTTTAAATGTAAAAATGCTGGTGAACAGCTGGTGAACAGACCTATTTTTGAGAAATGTGTTCACCAAGAAGTTTGTGAGTTGCAGGTATATTGTGGGTTATATGGTTTTTGATTTCTGTGGTGAACAATTTTGTTGATTGATATTGATTGGTTTTACTCAAAGTTCTTTGATGCCAAACAAAGGTTTGGGTTTAGTATTAACCATCAAAAATTAATTGTCATGACTACAAATCAAACATTTGCAATTACTTTTATTGCAAGGGTAGATCGAAAAGAAAAAGCAAATTGTAGCATTTATGCACGAATAAATGTAAATGGAAAGAGAGCGGAGTTTTCAGTAGTTAAATCCGTTCCTATTGAAGCGTGGAATCCAACGAAAGAAAGGATTGATAGTAAGTATAAAGATTTTCGTAAATCAAATGCTTATATTGAACAAGTAAGAGCAAAAATTGTAAACATATATAGGGAACTAATCTTAAAGGAAGAATTTATATCTCCTGTAATCATTAAAAATTATTATTTTGGTAATACTGATGATGGGAAAACTCTTATAGAGTTATTTGACTACCATAATACTTCTCAAGTAAATATTTTAAGTCCCGGAACTCTTAAAAATTACTATACTACTCATAAATATATTATTAAGTATTTAAGAGAGAAAAAGATGATAGATGATATACCTTTAGTAAAGGTGAATTATCTGTTTATTACTGGATTTGACGCGTATTTAAGAAATTATACACCTACGGACCATCATAAGCCTTTGTCAAATAATGGTGTAATGAAACACCTGGAACGTTTAAGAAAGGTAACTACCATGGCTATTAAACTAGAATGGCTAGAAAAAGATCCCTTTGAAAAATTTAAATTCTCATTTAATAAAGTGGATAGAGGTTATCTTACGGATCAAGAATTAGAAATTGTAAAAACTAAAAACTTTAAAATTCCAAGACTACAATTTGTAAAGGATTTATTTGTTTTTTCATGTTATACAGGCCTGTCATATATAGATGTGCATAAATTGACAACGGAAAATATTGTACTTGGAATTGATGGTGAACACTGGATTCAAACAATAAGACAAAAAACAGAAATGATTGTAAATATTCCAATATTACCTGTTGCATGGGGAATTATTAACAAATATAAAGATCATCCTAGAGCTGTAAATAATGGTACATTATTTCCTAAATTGTCCAACCAAAAGTTAAATAGTTATTTAAAAGAAGTTGGAGATATATGTGGAATACATAAGAGTCTTACTTTTCATATGGCAAGGCATACATTTGCCACTACAGTTACGTTAAGTAATGGAGTGCCAATAGAGACAGTAAGTAAAGTATTAGGACATTCAAATTTGTCAACAACCATGATTTATGCAAGAGTATTAAAAACAAAGATAAGTGAAGATATGCATAAGCTAAAGGATAAACTTAATAATCAAAAAGATAAAATAAATAGATGTTCTTGAGTATAACATAAAAAATGTACTTAAAACTTGGCATTTGATTTGTAATGTTAAATAATTGTAAACTATTATCAATCATTTAACTATATTTTTAAATCTAATCATAAAATCAAATGTCAGACCTATTATCTCACATTGACAGGGTTGTTGATATTCTTAACAACCCTGATGAATGTTCTTTTCGTAAATTATTTGAAAATAAGCAGATCAAAAATCAAATAATTGAATTCAAAAAAAGTAAAAAACTATTTAAACAGCATCTAAACAAATTAGCTACAGAAGAGAAATCCACGAAAGCATTTAAAAGGCAGATACAATACTACCAGACCAGCCTTATAAAGTTGTTGGACTTACTTTATACTAACCATCATGAATGTATTTATTTCTGTGAGTGTCGAAAAAAATTAATAAGGCCTAAGGTTAATTTTTATATCGGTTATTTAGAATTGCTTCAACAAAGTTTTCCGGATTATTTTAATACTGCACAACCAGTTCCGTATTTTTTGTACCTAAATATTAGAAAAAAGCTTTATAAATTATTTAGTGAAAAGAATATAGCATCAATTCAGTATAAATCAGTATCTGATCTGTGCCTTTTAATAAAGTCTGTTTTTGATGAGAATACTATTGGATTTAGTTTTCAAGCTATCAATTACTGGAATGAATTTATAAACGGTTTTCCAACAGAAATTATTAAAGATGTTACTTGCCAGAAAGATGATAAAATACAGAAGAAGTTACTTTGTAGGTATTTAATTAGTGTGAATTTTAACCATGCTTCTATATATCAGTTTGTTACGGATGATATAAAATATGTGGCTACAGAAATTGAGGATCAATCAAAAAGGATAAATTACTTATCACGAATAAAGAAAAATATATCGCAGATTGCGGAATTAAATTCTAGAGGCTTTTATCCGTATGGAGAAACTCTAAAACAAATGTTATTAAACTGCATTAAAAAGGAAATCAACTACTACAAATATAGCTACACAATTATCCAGGAACAATCTATTTCAGAAGTAGATAAAATACAATCTCGAAGCGTAAATAAATTTAAAACTAATTTCTCTGTAGGACAGATGGGATATTTCCTGCGCACTTTAGTAGATAATAAGATCATGGAAATAGATAAGGATCATGTTGGTGAATTTATAAAGTTATTTTCAGATAATTTTTCTTCATTACGAAGTGTTAATGTTTCAACCAAACACTTGTCAAATAAATATTATGATCCGGAGGAATATGCGGTAAAAAGTATCAAGGAATTATTTCTCAAGCTATATCGATCATCAAACAATTAAAAAACTACCACAATAATACTGCACAAATTGTGTGGTGTAAAAAAAATATTCCTTTGTAATGGATTGGTAATCATGGGGGTGGTAGGGGGTGGATCCACCCCCTACCACTGTTTTCGTATTTCCTTTTTACATTCCTTTGTGCCATATCAATATCAATTAAAAATTATGGCAACAGAATTTAACAAAATCGCGAACACATCTAAAAACAGAATGTATCGTGAGCAAATTATCACACAAGACGATTTAAGAGAATTCAAAATTGAATTATTAGCAGATATTAAAAAGCTGCTAAAACAGAATTTAGGATCAAATCAGAAGAAATGGTTGAAATCTTATGAAGTCCGAGAGCTTTTAAATATTTCACCTGGAACACTCCAGCATTTGCGCGTAAGTGGAACCTTGCCTTTTACTAAAGTAGGGGGTACGATCTATTATGATTTCAATGACATTCATAACATGATTTCGGAGAATAAGATGCAATGATGACTGTATAAAAAGATATGAATTACATCAAGCATCAACAGCATGTTTTTGCAATGATGGATGATAATGAAAAAATTAAACCGAATCATATCAGTTTATACATCTCGTTGTTCCGAATATGGAATTACAACAGGTTTAAAAATCCAATTACAGTATTCAGAGCTGAAGTTATGAAAATGTCTAAGATTAATTCCCATACTACATATTCTAAAGTTCTTAAGGAATTGGAATTATATGGATTTATTAGATATCATCCATCATATGATCCAAACTTGGGTAGTAAGATCTACCTATCCATTTTTTGGACAGGTACCCGTCCACGACCCGTCCAAAATTTGATACCTATATATAAACATATAAACAATATATATAATAATAGTAAGAGTAATGATTTAAGTCAAAATGAATTAAAAGAGAATAATATGAATCAAAATAAGAAAAAAGCGTTTCAAGTGCCACCAATCGAGCACATTCAAATCTATTTTGAACAAAAAGGTTATCCAAAAATTGAAGGGGATCGATTTTTCAATTATTACGAAAGTGTTGGATGGTTAGTTGGAGGAAAAACAAAAATGAAAGATTGGAAAGCGGCTGCCAGAAATTGGATGCTCAACATTGAAAAGTTCCAGTCTAAAGAAAAGAATGCTAAAAGCAAACAGGAGCCGATCTCCAAACCGGAATCAAAACCATTTAGTGGTTCCGGATATAATGAACCACTTTAAATCAATGATGAGAAAACAAGGATTAAAAAGTTTACATCATGTTTTATACCATTAGCAACAATCAAATCATCTATAATTATCAAAAAAGCCTTGATTTTATCACTCAAAAAGGAAAAGAGATATATGGTGTTGGTTTTAAACTTTTGAGTGAAGATATGCCCCTTATCCGGAAAATGTTTGTTTACATGATTCAGGATACGAATTTAACCCGGCAGGAAGGATTGGATCCACGAAAAGGAATCATGCTCTGCGGTCCTATTGGTGCCGGCAAAACATCCTTAATGCATCTGATGAGGTCAATTCTTCCGGAATCACGCAGCTACATGATCAAATCATGCCGGGATATCAGCTTTGAATTTCATAAAGATGGATATGATGTAATTCATCGTTATAGTAAGAAATCTTTTGAAATAAAACCAGGTGCTAAGATTCCTAAAACGATCTGTTTTGATGATTTAGGAGCAGAGGAAAATCTAAAGCATTTTGGCAATGAGTGCAATGCGTTATCGGAAATACTTTTGTCCAGATACGACCTGTTTATTTCTGATGGATTGGTTACTCATATGACAACCAATTTGAATGCTTCGGAAATTGAGAAACAATATGGAGCAAGGGTAAGAAGTAGACTCCGGGAAATGATGAATGTACTTTCGTTTCCGGACGACTCTATAGACAAAAGGAAATAATTAAATCTATAAACTTAAAACTATGTCACTTAAAACACTTTTATTTGAAAAAGGCCTTCCTCTGTTGGCCAATGTATTTACAGGAGGAACAGCCAAACCTGTATTTGAATTAATTAAATCAGTAACAGGTATTCATTTCCATGATGAGGAACATTTTCAACAACCTTTATCCAGTCATCCAGACCTCATCGTGAAACTGAAAGAGTTTGAAATCAATCAGAAGATTGAGTTGGAAAAGCTTGCTTTGCAAGCTACCATTATTGAATTGGAAGAATCAAAAGCTTATTTGATGGATAAGCAAAATGCCCGATTGCGAGAAACAGAACTTGCTAAAGCGACCGGACAACGAGACTGGTTAATGATGAGCTTGGCAATAGTTGTTGTAATTGGTTTCTTTGGTCTTATTTCTGTAATGATCATTGGCGACAATGCTCAGAAGACAAGCAATAACGGACCAATTAACCAATTGTTTGGAGCTTTGGTAGCCGGTTTTAGTATGGTTCTGTCATATTTCTTTGGATCCAGTAAAAGTTCTGCAGATAAGGATAAGACCATTGCCAAACAATCTACTTCAATTACTAATATCTAAACTTGAAAGACTATGGAATTAACAGTATTGCGCTATAGCGCAGGAAAGGAAAGTACGTTAGGACTTCTTTTTGTTGAAGGAGTGTTTGCATGTTACACATTGGAGGATGAGCAAAGAGAAATAAAAGTTTCTGGTGAAACCAGAATACCAGCAGGGCGTTATCAAGTGCGATTGCGTAAGGAAGGATCACACCACCTAAGATATGAGCAGAGGTTTCCTGGAATGCATAAGGGTATGCTTCATGTTACAAATGTGCCAGATTTTAAATGGATCCTCCTGCATATTGGAAATGATGATGATGACACTGCAGGGTGCTTGTTGGTTGGAGATACTTCTATATCGAATATTAATCAGGAAGGCCGGATTAATAACAGTACCATAGCCTACAAACGGATCTATCCGATTATAGCCAATGAGCTTGTTGTTGGAGAGGAAGTGTGGATTACTTATAAGGATGAAGAATGTTGTGTTTGATACTAAACAAGACCAAAATCAATGGTAAGAAAGTTTAGAGATTGAATAGAGTGAATTTATAGAAACTTAATCCACTAAATATTCCTGAATTACATGAAGCGAAATGCCAGAATAATCTGCGAACTCCTCTGAAGTTACAAACTGGTGTTCTTCTTTACCAAGCTCTTTACGTATCTTTTGCAATAATCGTTGACCTGACTTTTCACTTTTACCGGTTATTCGTTGTACATCTTTAGGATAAATACATACCCGTTCTGTTTTAATACTCATTATGCTTTATCTCTACTTTAAGTATGGGGATGATATACCTCATCCGTAAGTCTAAGATAGTGAAAATGGCTTTTTGTTAAGGTCATTATGGGCTAAAAAAGACATTTAGGGACATATTGGACACTTGTATTTGTATGACTGCTATTTATGCTTTTACTTTTCTGATGATAATTTAAAAATGAGATTGTTATGGCAAGACAAAAAGGTGTAATTAAGTTGGAAGGACGAATAGGGGATTTGTCTTTTTACAAGAGTGGAGGAGATTACCTGGCACGATCAAAAGGTGGTGTTGATGGTGATCGAATTAAAAATGACCCGGCATTTGCACGTACTCGTGAAAATGGAGAAGAGTTTGGGAGGGCAGGTAAAGCAAGTAAGCTAATGCGAAATGCATTGAAAGTGCCTATTTCTAAATCTGCGGATAATCGTGTGGCAAGTAGGTTAACAACTAATTTGCTAAAGGTAATTAAAGCAGATACCACCAATAAGCGTGGTGAAAGGACTGTATTGGCAGGTGATTTATCATTACTGCAGGGTTTTGAGTTTAACCGAAATAACGGTTTGGATGATATGGTTAAAGTTGCACATACTGTTGCTTTTGATCGTGCCACCGGACAGGCTAGTGTTGTTGTAGATTTTGCAAATCCAAACCTTGAACTTGTAAAAGTTGAAGGTGGAGATGTGGTGCGATTTACTGTTGGAGTTGCAGCTGTTGATTTTGAGAACAATGAGTATGAGGTTGATGTGGTTCAATCAGATGTAGTTGCAACTGGTTCTACAGATCCTGTTGAAGTGAATATTACCTCATCTGTTTCAGCAGGAAGTACATTACCTGTATTTGTTGTATTAGGAGCAGAATATTACCAGGAGGTAAATGGTGAGTATTATCTGATCAATAGCCAGGAGAGTAGAGCTTTGGCAATGGTTGCCATAGATACTCCATAATAAGTTTTTGTAAAGAAAGCCAACTACTGCGTTGTTGCTCAAAATTTAAATCCTCGAATACGCTAGTATGCTCCGGTTTGAATTTCTTACACGCCTTGTATTTGAACTTTCTATAACAAAAACTTGAGTTTAAAGAGTAGCTCTAATTAAAGTTAGTAGATAAAGAACAGTTATGGCAGATATACAGCAAAACGGGAAAATAGGATTTTTGGGAGGATGCTTTGTGACGTTGGGGAAAAGCCTGTTTCTCTCTGATTTATTAGAAACGGTTGTATTTGCCTTTGTAGGAACTGTGGTTAGTTACTTTGTATCTATGTTGCTAAAATATTGGTTTGGTAAAAAGAAAGACGTTTAGTTTTTCTTTGATGTAAGTTAGGTTTGTGGTCATGAAGGTCCTTGCAGTAATGTGAGGGCCTTTTTTAATTGTTATCAAAAGCAGGAGCCATTAACTCTTGTTCATTTCTTGATAAATTGTGTTTGATTGCTATTTTTCTCCAGTTTGAGACTGTATTTCTTATTAGACTTATGATATCAGTTGCTTTCGGTTTATCAATTCGAAAGAAGTCAGCCACATCAAGAGCTAATTCTAAATTTAATGAATTGTCATCATCTGAAATATTTAAAGAGAGACCTCTTCCTAAAGCTACAGGATTGATGTCATAAGCTGGAGATAAATGCCAACCATGTTCACCCAATAAAAAGCCATGATTACGAAGATGATCATCCGTGTTTTTAACGCAGATATTAAAAACGATTCTTCTCCAAAGTTGTTCCAGATCATTTTGCACGGATCCTTTGTCTCCATGTTGAATAATAAAGCCGACAATATCCAAATAACTCACTCCGTTTTGGTAGTTATCACCATCTTGCATTCCCAATAATGTCATGGCTGAGGCAAAATGAATTCTCTTGCCCTGGTTTATACGATCAAATCTTTTGGTTAAAAAAGTATGGTTTTTACTTGAAAACTTTTGAATCATAGAAGGAGCCATGTCAATGCCACATTGTATAGCTAAATCATGAGCAACCATTTCCCATCCGCCAATGTCAATATCATCATTTAAACTTGGAAATTTTGCAATCCAAAGATCCTGATTATTATCTAATACGCTAGCTTTAGGTCTTGCTCCACCAAGCGAGGAGCCTGGAGCTGTTAATAAATTCAACCAATTTAAATATTCCGGATCATCAACGGAATCATCTTCTTCTATTTTTAAACTGGCATATTCTAGTTTACGTAAAGAAGTCCAGGGAGGAGCAGCCATTTGCTCATTGTCATTCAAAAAAGGACCATTCATTTCTTCCTTATATCGTAGAGCTCCCATTCTATGTTCGTCGTACACGCCCAGCAAATAATCGGATGAGAATAATGTTTTTTGAGGTCTGTTTTCAGAACGAGCCATGATAGCTTCTCTTCTTCTCATTAAAACTCTTCCCCAACGATCAGGAGAAGAATCCAGAAATAGACCATAATTTTCTTTTTTATCAGAAAGAAACTGTGGTCCGGAATACCATTGAAGGTCAGGATCAAGCAGGACTCTGTTAGCTGATTTTAGCCAATCTTTATCATACTCAAAAGAAAAAACTTCATGACCTCTCAATTGTTCAACCTTTAATGTACCAAGTAATGTTGGGTTACCAAGTTTATACCAATCTGCAAATACATAAATATTTTTTGATGCCATGTTAAGAGTTACGTTTAGGGTTGATTAATTTTGCATCCTGAAGTTTACGACCCAAAGTATCATCTTTGGCCACAAGTAAAATATCATCAGCAAGACCTAATACAAATAAAACCTGTACATAGCTGCCAATAGCAACACTTTCTGCACCTTGTTCTATTGATACCAATGTACGACGACTAATACCGGCACGTTCAGCAACTTGTTCAGCAGTAAGTTGTCGTCTTAATCGTGCTAATTTTATGTTCTCACCTAAAATCATCAGCACTTTTTTATGTTTTGGTAATAGCTTAATCCCTCGCATGATGTGAAATATATTGTACAAATATAATAAATATGTGCAAAATAGTGCACTTTATATTCGCGATGTTATTATTAATAACCAAAAATCATTGATGTAATTTTTTGATGGACAATTAAAAAAAACAACAACCTCATCAATAATTTATATCAATGGTTTTCAGCCTGGGGGTTTGGGGCGATGGTAATGAATGCCCCCAATAAAACCTGATATGCGAAGCAAGCCCTAGGCAATACGGGGAGGAACAAGATATGGTTGGTACGGGAAAAGTTGTTTATGGGGGTGGGAACAATATGGAATTTCTGCGATACAGGCGCGGTGGGGAGCTCTGGCCGTGCGGCTCATTAACATAATGCCGCTATAGGACTGCCGGAGGTATTTAGTTTACGCAATTGAAGATAGGCAAGTTATATAGGGACGCATTATGTTAATGTAGCTTTGGGGTGCTGTTTTTGGCGTTGCTTTTGCCAGGGTACAGCTTTTTATACTTTGGAGTAAATATGTTGAAGAGAGGTACGAACAGAAACTATTTATGAGAAAGTTTTTAAGGCTATGGACTGCGCCAGGTTTCCTGGGATTCGGGATTTAAGACATTTTTAGTTGTGAGGAACGAAAAGCGGAATGACTTAAATACCGAATGTGTGTATGGCGCTGATTACAAATCAAGCTCTAGCAATAGTTGTTATTTGAGCGCCATTGTGCAAAAGGCCCCGATGGATCGGGACAAGCTATGACAAAAACAGCACCAGTAGAGTAGGGAAGTGGCAAACATGGATTGAATAGATTTTGGGTTGCGGAATAGTGTGTGGGTAAAAACAGCTATTGCCATTGACTAGGAAAGTTGTAAATTAGAAATGGCAAATGCTGTTGGATAAAAGGAGGTTTTTGAACGGAACGTAGTGAAATAAAAATACCGGGATGTGTGGAGGTACTGATTAAAATTCAAGCGCCAACCAAGACGGGTTGTTTGACACTTTTGAGGTGTTGGGAGTGAATGGCCATCACCTGAGTGAATGTACCCCTAATACAGAAGGGAAGCAATAAGGGTGTTATGGGGTGGATGAGTGATGGTGTTATTTGGTATTTTAAGGAGAAAATTATATATCTGTTTTAGGGTTAGGTTTGGTTAAAGATAAAAAAGCCACTAACAGAACGTTTGATAGTGGCTTTAAATTAACATCTTGGCTATTGTTTTTTTATATGAAAAACTACTCATACTTTGAAGGTATTACACCAAACTGACTCTTAAAACATTTGCTAAAATAGCTCACATCGCTAAAACCACATTGATAAGCAATTTCAGATATTGTTAATTCCTTTTTTTCCAATAACTGTACAGCTCTCATAAGTCGAAACTGACGGATGAAATCAATAGGAGAAATACCTAATGTTGATTTTACTTTTCTGTATAACATAGAGTTACTCATACTCAATTTAGAGCAAAGGTCTTTGACTGTAAATTCACTATTTGAGATATTTTCCTCAATAATTCTTTTTAAATCGTTCAGGAACTTTTCATTTTCATTTGTGATTTCAATTTCCTCGGGTTGAATGTTAGAGGAATTTGTATACTTATTTAATAGAATCTGTCTTTGCTCTAATAATGAATGTATACGAAAAATTAGCGTCTCTATTTCAAAAGGCTTTGTTATAAAAGAATCTGCACCTGCCTGATATCCTCTTTTTCTGTCTTCCTCTTTAATTTTAGCAGTAAGTAATATTAAAGGAATATGGCAAGTACTGTTATTATTCTTTATTTTTTCACAAAGTTCATACCCATTCATTTTAGGCATTAATACGTCAGAAACAATTATATCCACATTGGTTTTGGTGGCAATATTATAAGCCTCTTCACCATTTTCAGCGTCAATAATCTGGTAGTAATTAATCAATTGATCTTTAAGAATTTCCCTAAAGTCTTTGTTGTCTTCAACAATGAGAACTGTAGGCCTGTTTGTGTTGTTGCCCATGTTTTGAATAACATTTATAGCACTCCTTTTTTCAGTTTTTAATAAAGTGTTTACCTCGTCGTTGATTTCTATGTTTGTATCGAAAATTTCTGATTCGGAATAAGCATTTTTATTTACCGGAATTCTTACAGTAAACTCAGTTCCAACACCAAGTTCACTGGTTACATTAATTCTACCTTTATGAGCTTCTACAAAAGCTTTTGTTAGTGATAATCCAATTCCAAAACCCGAAAATTGTGAAGTCTCCGATCTTACAGAATAAAAGCGATCAAAGATGTTTGGGAGATTTTCAGGTTTAATACCTTTTCCTGTGTCTTTAATTGTATATTCAATATACTGCGTATTATCAGTAACTAAGCTTTTTAATGATAAGGAAACAGATCCCTGCTCCAAAGTATATTTAAATGCATTGGATAAAATATTATTTAATATGCTGCTCACTTTTTCTTCTTCAATCCAGGCTTCTGTTGGGAAATTATCGTCAATTTCATATTCAAAGTTTATTTTTTTATCAGCCGCAAGAATATTGTAATTTTCACATAGCTGCGCTGTAAATTCCTTAAGGTCAGTTTTTCTGACTTTAATAGATAGTGTGCCCACTTCTGATTTACGGTAATTTAAAAACTGTCTTACCATCTGAAGAAGTCTTTCTACATTTCGTTGCATTACAATATATTTCCCTTTGTCCTTAGGCGTACTTTCATTTATTTCTTTTTTAATTAAAGAAGATAGTATAGTTATTGGAGTTAAGAACTCATGTGAAATATTAGTAAACAGCTGTTGTTTAAATAAATTAAGTTTATCGGATTTAGCTCTTTCTATATGTTCAATTTTAAGGGCACTTTTAAACTTTTGACTTTGAAGAAACATATAAAATATAGTCAATACTATAATGGCAATAATGCTTAAATAAATGGTCCAGGCCCACCATCTGAAATAGGGAGCTGTTCTGATTTTAACAGCAAGAGTAATCATGTTATTACTCCATTTACCCATGCTGTTAGTGCCTTTAATATGTAAAATATATTCGCCGGGTTTTAAGTTGGCGTAAGTTGCTGTGCGCATATTGGCATCCACATAATTCCAATCAGGATCAACGCCCTCAAATTTATAAGCATAATGATTATTAATAGGATTAGAAAATGCCAGCGATGAGAATTCTATGTTTAAAGTGTTTTCGTTATAGTTTAATACTAATTCTTTATTCAGATAATCTGCCGGAACCAAATTTTTCTGATTTACTCTGAGGCTAGTAATTTGTAGTGGAGGATCGTATTTGTCAGGGACAATACTATTCGGTTTAAATTGATTAAAGCCATTGTATCCTCCAAAATATAAATTGCCATCATTATCTTTAAAAGCAGCTCCATTAATAAAGTTATTACCTTGTAATCCGTTCTCATAGGAGAAATGGTCAACAGAAAATACAGAATCCTGCTTCATAATCTTCAACAAACCATTGTTAGAAGATATCCATAGGTTTTTATTTTGATCTTCTAAAATATTATAAGTAACAAGATATGAGCTTGTGATGGGTTTTATAGTTTGATCTTTCTTATCAAGATAAAGCAATCCATTACCTGATGTACAGAAATAGAGATTGTTACCGGAATCCTGAAATATGGAATTGATATTGTTTGATAAAATATGATTCTTTTGGGATGCCTCATGTGAGTAATGTTCAAAACTAAGTGGATAGTGCACTTTTAATGAGCTTACTAGTTTACTAATACCCTTATCGTAAGTAGAAACCCAAATATTATCATCATTATCCTGAAAGACACATGAAATATTATTACTTCTTAAGGAAGCCGGATCTTCTTCTATATAAGCATATCGAATGATATTAAATCCTTTAAACTGATTGGAATAATTCACAATTTTGTATAAACCAAACTCGGTACTTACCCAAATAAATCCATCGCTATCAGTAAATAAATTATTTATTTCACGCGATTTAAAATCCAATTCATTGTTCTCATTGTTGATAACATAGTATTCTTTGGTTTTTAGGTTTACTTTAATTAAGCCCTTATATCTGGTTCCAAGCCATAGATTACCAAGACTGTCCCATTCAAAACATTTTACCGTATTAATATCTTCGTTAATAAAGTCAAATTCAGGTAGCTTTTGATAGGGTGTAAATGCTTTTGTTTTAGGATTGTATTTGCCAAATCCTCGACTGAGAACACCTATTAGTATATCGCCATTGGGCATTTGTGTAAATCCATGTACAGCCTGACTGGTATAGTTGTCATAATTGCTGATGGTTTGTGGAACAAATTGTTTCTGATTAAAATCTATTTTTTCTATTCCTTTACCCATTGTTCCTGCCCATAAAAGTCCGGCATCATCACAAAGCAGCGAAAAAATAGCATTAAAATTATTAGAATTATAGGTATTGCTTTCCATAAAATGTTCTACATCATAACTGTCGGCCTTATTCAGATTCATATAATCTAAGCCGTAATTAGTAGCAATCCATAACCTTTTTTCTTTATCCTCAGTTATATTAAAAACAATATTTCCGGATATAGATTTGGAACTATTATTTTTTAAATGTGATTTAATGATCACAGAATCCTCGTTATTTACTTCAACTTTTATCAGGCCATCATCCCACAATCCAATCCATAAATCTTTATTGCTATCCTGATAAAAAGAGAAGGGAGAGTAATTAACAAGATTTTCCTTTGAATTAACTGGTAAAACAGGCCATGCTTTGTATATGTTCTTTTGTCTGTTAATTAAAGTAAGACCACCTTTCCATGTGCCTGCCCATATATTATTATCACTATCCGTAAACAGGTTGGTTATCCAGTCGTAAGTTAGTCCTGAATGAGGATCTGAAGAATCTAAGTGTAAGATATGCCCTTTTTCAGGATGCAAAACATCAATTCCATCGCCTGCCCATCCGATCCATACGTTGCCTTCCTGATCAAGAGTTAGTGCATTTACGTTATTTTCTCTGATATACTCTGACCCTGTGTTCTCTTTATTAAAAAACTTAAAGGAATTTGTCATGAAATCAAACATACCAACACCCTTATCTGTGGCTAACCATAATTTATGATCTTTACTTTCAAAAATATCTTTAATATGGTTTGTTATAAGGCCTATATTCCTTGAATTACCAGTGTTATATAGTTTAATTTGATAACCATCATACCTTACAAGCCCGTATGTTGTGGCTATCCAAATAAAACCATGCGAATCCTGAACTATTTTATGAATTTCATCACTGGGCAGCCCCATATTAGTATTGATGAATTCAACTTTTGCTTTATTATTAACTGACTGAGTTTGCGTATATGCAGTTGATGTAAATAAGAAATATAATACTACTATATATAATAAAAAGCGATAATGCATTTTTAATTTCTTTAAGATATTTAAACATTGTTAGGCTCTTTTTTAAGTAAACCTAACAGATTTGACGGTTAAAAGACAAAAGAAATCATTCATTATAAAGAAAAACCATGAATGATTTGTTTTGAATTATATATGCCTCACATTATCAACGATTAAAAGTGATTTTGGTTTATTTGTTTGATAGCCTGAATGAATAAATATTACTGTCATATGAATTAAATCTTCTGTTTAAAAATGCTAATTGACTCTATTTTGGTCTTCATAGAATGATACAATTTAAAAGGTTTGTTAACATTATGAAGAACCAGAAAATAACCAGGATTTTTACACTTATAGTTATAGGGGTTTTAGGATTGATCTCCTTACAAGGTATAAAAAAACGAAATATAGTAATATTAAATATAGATCCTAAATCTGAGTTTCAAACTATGCATAGTTTTGGGGCTTCTGATTCATGGAGATGTCAATTCGTTGGAAAAAACTGGCCAGAGGAAAAACGAGAACAAATGGCCGAGTGGCTATTTAGTAAAGAGTTTGATTCAGAAGGTAATCCCAAAGGAATTGGATTATCATTATGGCGTTTTAATATTGGGGCAGGGAGTACAGAGCAAGGTGACTCTTCAGGTATAACTCATACCTGGAGAAGAGTAGAGTCATTTCAGGCAGCTGATGGCAGTTACGATTGGAGTAAACAACAAGGACAACAATGGTTTTTAAGAAAAGCTAAAGAATATGGTGTGGATTATTCTTTGGCATTTACAATTTCGGCTCCGGTACATATGACTTTAAATGGTAAAGCATTTGCCCAAAAAGGAAGAAAGCAGTTTAATGTTGCTCCTGGTAAATTAGATGATTATGCCGGATTTTTAGTTGATGTTTGTGAGCATTTTAAAACCGAAGGACTTGCGTTTGATTATTTGAGTCCTTATAATGAACCACAGTGGGACTGGAACGGTCCTTCTCAGGAAGGAACTCCGGCAACAAATGAGGAGTTGTATGTGTTTTCAAAGTATTTAGATAAAGAAATTACGAGTAGAAACTCAGATTTAAAATTAACATTAGGAGAGGCTGCTGACATTCGCTTTATTACTGGAAAAGCTCCGGGTTATGATGGATTTTCTAATCAGGCAAATGATTTCTTTAACAGTAATAGCCCTCTGTTTGTTGGAGATTTAAAGTCGGTAAAACCGCTAATTACAGGACATAGTTATTTTACAACATGGCCTGTAGATACTTTAATAGATACAAGAATTAACCTTGAAAAATCAATAAGTAAGCACAACCCCGATATTACTTACTGGCAAAGTGAATATTGTGTTTTAGAAAAAAACGATGATATAGGAGGAGGATGGAATCGTGATTTAGGTATGCCAACAGCTTTGTTTGTTGCACGCGTAATGCATGAGGATATTACATTAACAAATGCTGCATCATGGGCGTGGTGGACGGCGATTTCACAATGTGATTATAAAGATGGATTAATCTATCTGGATGCAGGAGACAATGGAATCAGGGACCAGAATGATCCAAACAATGAAAAATTAAAATATGACGGAAACTTGCACGATTCAAAACTCATGTGGGCTATGGGTAATTATTCACACTTTGTACGCCCTGGTATGAAACGTGTTCTTGTTGAACAGATCAATAATGTAGATTTAAAAAAACAGGCTACAGATTTAATGGTTTCCGGGTTTAAAGATGAGAAATCAAACGAATTGGTATTGGTGTTTATTAATTACAGTAGTGAAAAAAAGGATATTACGCTGGATGTATCAAAGTTTTATAAGGATGTAAAAGCGTATATCACTTCTGATACAGGGAATCTATCGTTTAAACCAATGAGCGTAAATAATATAAATATCGGTCCAAAATCAATTGTGACCACAGTGTTAAAGCTGAAATAAAAGTAAAGATCAATCTTTTTAGATAATTTAATTTAAAGTTTATTATGAAAAAAAGCTATTTAATCGTGATGATGTCAGTCATTATGAGCCTCGTATTATTTTGGAGGTGTGATGATGATGATAAAAGCTGGAAAAGTGAAGGAGCGCCTTCTGTTCAGCTTAGTACAGATGTAATTCATACGCAACAAGGAAGGAATATATTAATTGAGGGAAATGTGACAGACATTGTTGGAATACGTTCCATAAATTTGTATAAAGAAGCATGGTATTTAAATAAAACCATTGAGTTTGAAACTAATCCTGTTGTTACTAATTATGATTTATCATACAATTTTGAGATTCCTGCAGATGCTTCTGATGATCAAACTGAAGTTATAATTACAGTTACAAATTTAGGTGGTGAAACTTATAGTATACCAGTTATTGTAGCAATGGATGGTGACTTTGATATGCCATTATTAAGTATTGTTTCTCCTGTTGATGGTCAAACCATGCAACCAGCTAGTCCTAATGTATTAGAAATTGCATGCGAAATTAGCGATGCAAGAGCTTTAGGATATTTTGTTTTGAAGGAGGAATCACTTGATATTTATGATAGTATTTCCTTCAAAGATCAGCATTTAAAAGAATACGCTTATTCTTACAGTGTTGATTTAGGTGCAAATCCTGAAAATTATAGCTTCTATTACACGGTTGCCGATAGTGCAGGTAATGTCTTAAATCAATCTACTGCAGTTAAAGTATCTGCAGACTTTGATAAAATGTATTTATCTGATGTTGCTACTGAAGCTGACTTAACTACAGATTTATTTGGTGTACCAATGCTAATTGAAAAAGTGGCACCAATGACATTTAGTGCTCAGTACTATTCTGCACAGGCAAATACAGAGATTAAGTTTATACCTCAAAAAACCAGCTTTTCACCAAGCTGTTATGGTATAGATCCATCAAACCCTGATAAATTGATCAATAGTTCAGAAACTGCATTACCTATTGTATTGCCAGAAAAAGGATACTATCAAATTGATATCAATTTGGAAACGCTTGAATTCAGTTTTGAGAAGTTTACTCCAACAGATGCTCCATACAGCACATATATGAATGAAGATGAAAACGACATGAACAATTATGTTGGTACTTTAAACATTGTTGGTGTTGGCTGGACTGATTTCCAAAATACCACAGGATGGGGATGGGATGGACCAAATGCAGATAAACCAATGACTGTAGATCCGGAAAATCCATATCTGTATACTCGTCAGGAAGAATTAGAGGGAACATTTGAGTTAATCTTCGCACCATATCATCCTTGGGGATGGTGGATGAGCCCATTCTGGAGATTTGATAGTAAAACAGAACCTGAAGCAACTGTATTAGGTGGTGGTGATAATGTATCGTTAACAGTACCTGCAAAAGCGAACTATTTAATTGTATTTGATACTTATTTAAATAGAGCGAAAGTAGTTTTAGTTGAATAGATCATATTAGTACAGGTAATAGGGAGGAAACTCTCTATTGCCCTAAAATTATTTTGAAATAAGAGAACCTCAGAAACGTGTCTTAATAATTGCAAGTTATAAGGTAATCTGATTATAAAAAATTATCATATGAAAGTTAAATTTCTATATAAATATCTATTAATTGCTGTGCATTTAATAGTGGGCGTCTCTCTGATGGCGCAGGAACAGGTAACAATAACAGGTACAGTTACTGACGCAACAGCGGAAGTGCCTGGTGCTACAGTGGTTGTTAAAGGAACATCAAATGGTACCATTACAGATATTGATGGAAAATATTCGATAACAGCGAATAAAGGAGATATACTTTTATTTTCATTTATTGGGTTGCAAACTCAGGAAATAGAAGTAGGAAATACAAGTGTTATAGATGTAAAACTGGTAAGTGATTTAGTAAATCTTGAAGAGGTTGTTGCAATTGGTTATGGTAAAGCAAAAAAAGGTGATCTAACCAGTTCCATTGCTTCAGTAAGTGGTGATGATATGAAAACCATGTCTGTAGGTAACCCCGTTCAAGCCTTACAGGGAAAAGCTTCCGGTGTACAGATTGTATCAGGAAGTGGAGCTCCCGGAGCTGCACCTAAGGTTTTAATCAGAGGTTTTTCAAGTATTAATTTAAGTACCGACCCTTTATATGTTGTTGACGGTGTGCCAATGGGTACTAGTTTGAATTTTTTAAACAACAATGAAATTGAAAATATTCAGGTACTTAAAGATGCTTCTGCTGCTGCAATTTATGGTAGTAGAGCTTCTAACGGTGTAATACTTGTTACCACAAAGAAAGGTAAAGAAGGAAAAACACAGTTTAGTTTAGATGCGAGTTATGGTATTCAGGTTTTTGATAAACCATATGATATGGCTAATGCCTCTGAGTATGCACAAATTATGAATGCCTCATTAGCAAACGGAGGTTTGGATGCAAAATTCCCGGATCCTTCTTCATTGGGAAATGGAACTGATTGGTGGGGAAAAGGAATTAATAAAACCGCACCAATAAATAATGTAAGTTTTCAGGCCAGTGGTGGTACTGATAAATATAATTATGCAATTAGTTTAAACTATTACGGACAAGATTCTTTTTATAATACAGGAGATTGGGAAAAGTTTACTGCAAGATTAAGAAACGAATGGAAATTCAATGAGTATGTGTCTGCAGGAGTAACTTTAAATCCAAGAAGAGAGAAATGGCACAATACACCAGATTGGTATCAGGATTATTTAGTAATTGATCCGATTACACCTATTTATGTTCCTGAAAATGAAAGATCAGGATTAAATGAGTACAGTATTTTCGAAAGATCATACTATACATATACATGGAACCCAATTGCTCGTGATGCAAGAAACTTTAAAAAAGAAGGATACTATGGTATGGGTGTAAACTCATTCTTAGAGATTTCTCCAATTAAAAACCTTGAAGTAAGAACTTCAGTAAGTGGTGATCTTCAATTTAATCACTCAGATGATTTCTTACCGGATTTTTCTATTGATGAAGCACATGAATCCAATAAAGTAAATCAGGTTATAAGAGAAGACAGACGTGCTACATACTGGAACTGGACCAATACTGCAACTTATACAATAGATCGTGCTGAGCATAATATGTCTTTAATGATTGGTAATACTGTAGAAAAGTGGGACAATCGTAATATTAGAGGTACAGGAGATAACATTCCAAATAATACTGATGTACTTAGAGAATTAGATGCTACAACTGATAATCCTTTGGTAGCAGGAAATAGTTGGTCATCTTCAATTGCTTCATTCCTTGGTCGTGTTTCATATAACTATAAAGACACCTATTATTTAACAGCTACATATCGTAGAGATGGTTCTTCAAAATTCTTGGCAAATAACAAATGGGCTTCATTCCCTTCTGCATCTTTTGCATGGAGATTAACCAACGAGGACTTTATGTCATCTCTTAGTTTTGTTGATGATATGAAGGTTCGTTTAGGTTGGGGTAGAGTAGGTAATCAAAGTTTACCTAGTGCAGTTTATGTTTCTGGTATTGGACAAAATTATTATGTATTTGGACCGGGTGAAGGAAGTTTAGTGAACACAACTAATGCGTCAAGCATGAAAAATGAAGACGTAAAATGGGAAACTGTTGAAGATATCAACTTTGGTTTAGATTGGACCTTGTTTGGAGGTAAGCTGGATGGATCATTTGAATGGTTCCGTAAAGAAACTAAGGATATGTTGTTTCAATTACCTTATCCTAATTATAGTGGTTATCCTAATAATGCCCAGATTTGGAGTAACATAGGAAATATGCAATCAAAAGGATGGGAAGCTGCTGTAAATTATCATGGTAGTGTATCAAAATTAAAGTATAATCTAGGATTATCTGTAACAACTGCTAAAGTTGAAATGACAAATTTAGCCGATATTACACCTGAAATTTGGGGTGCAAGCGGAAGAACTAAGACTGTTGAAGGTGATGCTCCTGGTTTCTTTTTTGGATATAAAACAGATGGTTTATTCCAGAATTGGTTTGATGTTAATTCTCATTCTGATGAACATGGTAACTTGTTACAACCTCTTGCTCAACCAGGTGATATAAGATTTGTGAATACAAATGGTGATCATACAATCGATGCAGACGACCGTGTTAAATTAGGTTCTCCTTGGCCTGATTTTACAGGAGGTTTTAATCTAAGTATGTCTTATGAAGGTTTCGATATGGTTGCTAATGTATATTTTAGTGTTGGAAACGACATTGTAAATCAAACTAAATCGGATCTTTATAATACTACAAATTCTGATAATAATGTAATATCAGGTTTGTTGAATAAAGCCTGGCATGGTGAAGGTACATCAAATAGCACTCCTCGTGTTTCTCATTATGATTATAACGAAAACTATACAAAGTTTAGTGATTATCTGGTTGAAGATGGCTCTTTTGCACGATTGAAAAATATTCAGATTGGTTATACTCTCCCAAAAAATATTGTTGAGAAAGTGCATCTGTCTAAATGTAGATTTTATGTAGCCGGACAAAACTTATTGACTTTTACCAATTATTCAGGAGTAGAGCCTGAAGTTTCAGGTGGTGTTTTGGATTTTGGATTTGGTGGATGGAATTATCCAGTATTACCAACTTATATGTTCGGTGTAAATGTTTCATTCTAAAAAATATACAGAGATGAATAAAAAGATATTATATATATTAGCGATAATTGGAGTCTTCTATTTAAGTTCTTGTGAAGATTTTATTGAAATAGAAGAGCGAGGCAAACAAAACCTTGACAATTACTTTCAAACAGAAGATGAATGTATCTCGTTTGTAAATGGTGTTTATAAAAGCTTTTCTACAATTGAAGACTGGTGGCAGGAATGGCTGCGATTAGCCAATATAATGGCAACTGATGATGCCTGGATGGGTAACATCACTCAGGATAACAGTCACTCTTTTGCATTAGCTCATTACAACGTAACAGCTTCAAATGCGCCGGATGCGCTACAGAATTTTTATACTTATAAGTATTATAATATTTCAGCTGCAAACATTGCCATTCAAAATATTCCGGATGCACCAATTGATGCCGATTTAAAGGAACGTTTAATTGCTGAGTCAAAGTTTTTCAGAGCTTTTAGTTATTGGGAGCTAGTACAAAACTTTGGTGATGTAGTTTTGATACTTGAACCTAAAGGTACAGGAAGTTTAAACATGGAACGTTCACCAAAGAGTGAAGTATATGCGCAAATTATTCAGGATTTAAAAGATGCTGAGGCTATTCTTCCTACATCGTATTCTAGTGAAGATCTTGGTAGAGTTACGAAAGGTGCTTGCCAGGCATTGTTAGCAAGAACATATTTGTTTACAGGAGATTATACCAATGCATATTCCTATGCGAATACTGTAATCACTTCTAATACTTATCAGTTAGAGCCAAATTTCGTTGATATCTGGAGTGTATATAACCACAATGGAATGGAGTCTATCTTTGAATGGCAGTCAAACAGTAACCAGAGTTATGCAATTGGTAGCAGATATGCAATCATTATGGCAGCTCGTGGTCAGACCTGGGAAGATCCTGAAAACAGTATGGACGGATGGGGCTGGTGTGTTCCATCTTCAAATCTGGAGCAAGCTTATTTGTCAGAAGGTGATGATGTAAGAAGACAAAGTACAATATGCAGAATGGGCGAGCCTGTTTATGGTGATGAAGAAGCCAATCCATCTTATGATTTTTCATATTCTCAAAATAAATCAGCAAGAGTATGGCGTAAATTTTATACGCCAATCGCCATGCGTCGTGCGTTGGCCAGAGAGGATCAGCACGTACCACTACCATATATATTTTTACGTTTGGGGGAGATGTACTTAACAAGAGCTGAAGCTGCATTTCATTTAAACAATGAAGATCAGGCTTTAGCAGATATTAATACATTAAGAGCTAGGGTTGGCCTTGATCTAAAAACAGGGCTTACTGGTAATAACTTACTATATGCCATCTGGAAAGAGCGCAGATTAGAAATGGCTAGTGAAGGAATACGTTTGTATGATTTACGTCGTCAAATTGACCCAATTGCTAATAAACCAAGAATTGATGTAATGATGGGGCCTATCGGAACTTTTGTGAAGTATAATACAGAAGAAAGTACTGATGAATGGGAGTTAGGACATCCAGAAGAACGTCAGGATAAGGGAATTATGTTTGAAGAAGGTAAACATGAATTATGGCCAATTCCTCAATCAGAAATAGATAGAAGTAATGGTGTGGTTTCTCAAAATCCAAATTATTAATCAATAAGTTCTGTGGCTGTTCTCTGATGATTAATATATCAGAGGAGAACAGCCTTTATTCTAATAAAAGGTTATTCTTATGCATTTTAAAAAATTAAGATATATCGTTGTTCTTGTTTGTGTTTTATTGATTTCGTGTAATAAAGATGAGTCCAAACCTGATGAAAATATTAGTAATGCAGATAAGATATATATCAATCCGGATGTCGAATTTCAAACAATAGATGGATTTGGGGCTTCTGATGCCTGGAGATGTAAAAATGTAGGTAAGAATTGGCCTTTGGAGAAACGAGAAGCAATAGCAGACTTATTATTTAGTCAGGATTTAAAAGAAGATGGAAGTCCGGAAGGAATTGGATTGTCGTTGTGGAGGTTTTATATTGGTGCAGGAAGTGAAGAGCAAGGAAACGCCAGTGGGATTAGTAATGATTGGCGAAGAGCAGAGTGCTTTTTAAATGCTGATGGAACTTATGACTGGACAAAAGAAGAGGGACAGCAATGGTTTTTGCAAGCTGCTAAAAACAGGGGTGTTGATCACTTGTTAGCTTTTTCTATTTCGGCACCGGTTCATTATACTAAAAATGAAAGAGCTTATGCACCAGAAGATATAAACATGAATATAAAGCCTGGCTTTATGGATGACTATGCTCAATTTTTAGTCAATGTTGTTGACCATTTTAAAAGCGAAGGACTAGAGTTTGATTATTTGAGTCCTGTTAATGAAACGCAATGGGATTGGACCGGAGCAGGACAAGAAGGAACTCCGGCAACAAATAATGAAGTGGCTCAATTTGTATCCTTAATTTCTGATGAACTTCAGGCAAATTCTTTGGAAACAGAAATTACTGTCTCAGAGGCAGGAAGTTTAACTTATTTATATCAAGATGGGGATAAGGCAGGAAGAGCAAATCAGATAGAAGATTTTTTTGCTTCCTATTCATCAAACTATATAGGTGATATACCCAATGTAAAAAATACTATTTCGGGGCATAGCTACTGGACTACAGCAAATTTAAATGATTTAATATCTGTTCGTCAGAATTTGACATCAAAATTAAGATCAGTTTCTTCTGATTTGAACTACTGGCAATCAGAATTTAGTATGCTTGAATATAGCAATGATATTGGAGGTGGATGGGATCGTGATTTATCGATCAATACTGCTTTATATGTGGCACGTGTTATCCATTCTGATTTAACTTACGCTAATGCATCAGCATGGCAATGGTGGACAGCCATTAGTCAATATGATTACAAAGACGGTTTGATTTATATTGATAATGGAAATAACGGAATAAGAAGTGCAAGTGATCCGGATTCAGAAAATTTAAAATATGATGGTAATTACACAGATTCAAAAGCACTTTGGGCACTGGGTAATTACTCCAGATTTATCCGTCCTGGTATGAAAAGGATTCAAGCAGGTTTCTCTATACCAAAAGGAGAAATACAAACTTTGGAATCTGTGATGTTATCAGCATATAAAAATGAAGAATCTAAAGAGATGGTCATTGTTTTTGTGAATTATTCAAATTCAGATAAAGATATTTCATTAGGGAGTATAAATGATAAGTTTTCAATTGAAAACAATGTTTTTGATACTTATATAACCTCTGAAACAGAGAGTCTAAAAAAGAGTCAGGTTCAAGCAGATGAATTTACAATACCTGCTAGATCTATTACAACAATGGTTGGAACTTACTATTGAAATTAAAGATATAAGACAAAAGATAAGAGATAAGATACTTACAACTGTTTTGATTGAAAGCTAATATTTAAGTTTAACAACTTTATCTCTTTGCTCTGTTGTCATATGTAAACATACAAGAGATATAAAGTCCCAAGAATACTATCTCTTATTAATGTGCTTATAGTTAAAGTGGAATAAATTCGGGCAAATTCCATATATCCAAAGAAAGATAAAATTTAAACATTATGAACTATAATTATTTAAGGTTTAAGAACTGGGGATTATTAGTCTGTTTAATACTTTTGTTAACCAATTGTACTACTACAGAAGATAAGAAATTTATTTCGTTGAAAGGGGAGTGGGTTGTAAAGTTAGATGAAACAGATAAAGGAAAAACAGAACAATGGTTTAAGGAAATTCAACCAGATGCGTTACCAATAACTTTGCCATCAACATTAGATGAAGCTGGTATAGGCGAGGAGGTTATTGTTGAAACTAAATTGGATAAGGACGTTCTGTATCAATTAAGCAGAAAAAACAAATATATAGGAGCTGCCTGGTATCAAAAAGAAATTCAAATTCCGAACAATATGGCTAATAAAGATATTGTTCTGGAAATGGAAAGAGTAATGTGGAAATCAGAAGTATGGATTGATGGAGAGTATAAGGGTACAGATAATAGTTTAGTTAGCGCTCATCAAATATTATTGGGTAAAATTAATCCGGGTAAGCACATTTTGACTATCTGTATAGATAATCGTCAGCAATATGATTTGTTTGATAATAGCAGAGGTAGAACTCTAACGCATTCATATACTGAAACAACCCAGATTATGTGGAATGGTATATTGGGTAATTTTAATTTAAAAGCATTACCGGCTTATTCTATTGATGATTTACAAGTTTATCCAGATGTAGAAAAAGGAAAAGTAGAAATTGTAGCTAAAGCAAAAGGTCAATCAGAAAATGATATAACTATAGTAGTTATTGATAATGTTGGCAAAGAAATTACATCTGTACAGGTAAAAGCAGAAGCTGATATTAAGGTTGAATTGAATGGTGAGTTCATGCCATGGGATGAACATCAGCCAATTATTTATACAGCTCAGGTTAAAGATGCAAAAGGAGAAATTCTTGCTCAAGCTGACTTTGGATTACGCAAGATTGAGTCTGTTGAAAATAATATGCTTTTAAATGGAAAAAGATTGTTTTTAAGAGGTACTCTGGAATGTTGTATTTTTCCATTAACAGGTCATCCTCCAATGAATAAAGAGGGATGGTTAAAAGTATTTCAATCGGCAAAAAATTACGGTTTAAATCATATTCGTTTTCACTCATGGTGTCCTCCTGAAGATGCATTTGAAGTAGCTGACAGCCTTGGTTTTTACTTACAGGTTGAAATGCCCAACTGGTCGCTTAAATATGGTGAGGAACCAGAAATGGTAAAATGGATGGAGCAAGAGGGAGAAAGAATGATTCGCAATTATGGTAATCATCCTTCGTTTTGTATGATGGCTATGGGTAACGAACTGGAAGGTGATTATGAACTATTGACTTCATTTGTAAAGAAATTACAGAATGAAGATCCAAGGCATCTTTATACAACTACAGCATTTACATTCCAGAAACCTCATTCAGAGGAGCCTGATGAGGTAGATGAATATTGGATTACACAATGGACTAAAGATGGATGGGTTAGAGGACAGGGTGTATTCGATGATTATGCACCAAGTTTTGATAAGGATTATCGAGCAAGTATTGAGTTTTTAGATATTCCTTTGATTACTCATGAAATTGGTCAGTATTCTGTTTATCCTAACTTAAAAGAAATTGAAAAATATACCGGAGTATTGGCTCCCAAGAACTTTGAGGCTATTAAAGCTGATTTAGAGAAAAAAGGCCGATTAGATAAGGCTGATGATTACTTAAAAGCTTCTGGTCAACTTGCTAAAATTCTTTATAAAGAAGAAGTAGAGCGTGCATTAAAAACGCCAGGAATCAGTGGTTTCCAATTATTAGATCTACATGATTTTCCAGGACAAGGAACTGCTTTGGTAGGTATGCTCGATGCATTTTGGGATTCAAAAGGTATTGTTACCGGAGATGAGTTTAAAACTTTTTGTAATGATCTGGTTCCATTAATTAAGTTTGAAAAGGCAGTTTATACAAATAATGAAGTGTTTACAGCTAAGGCAGAAGTAGCCAATTATTGGAAAGATTTAGATACACCTACTTTTAATTGGAGTATAACACAAAAGGGATTAGTTTTAAAATCAGGTAGTCTTAAATCAGAAACTATCAAACAAGGTAGCTATGCAGAAGTTGGTGCTTTTGAATTTGAATTAAAAGATATTCATGAACCTAAAAAGTTGGATATTTCATTAAGCTTACAAGGAACAGATTATAAAAATTCATGGTCTGTATGGGTGTATCCTCAAGATCAAAAAGTAGATATAAAGGATGTAGTAGTTACATCAAGATGGAATTTAGCTGAGAAAGCACTAAATGAAGGAAGAAAAGTATTATTTACTCCTGACTTAAAAGAAATAAATGGAATTGAAGGTAAGTTTGTTCCTGTATTCTGGAGTCCGGTTCATTTTCCAAATCAGCCAGGAAGTATGGGACTTCTTATTCAGGATCAGCATCCATTATTTAATGAATTCCCTACCGAATATCATACAAACTGGCAGTGGTGGGATTTATGTAAAAACTCGAAGTCGTTAGAGGTTGATAAAATTATTGTCGATCCTGTTGTTACAGTAGTTGATAATTTCTTTAAAAATCGTGATTTGTCAAACTTGTTTGAAGTTAATGTAGGTAAAGGTAAGTTAGTATTTAGTGGTATTGATTTACATTCAAGTTTAGATAGTCGTATCACAGCAAAAGCTTTGTTAAAAAGCATTGTGGATTATATGAATTCATCAGAGTTTGCTCCAAAACAAACAGTTACATTTAAGTCATTAAGCGATTTGTTTCAGCGTGATCCGGATGTAAAGGAAGCTGCGAAAAAGGGGTTGTATGAGTAAAGTTTAAAGAACAATTTAAAATGCAAAAAGTAAAATTTAATACACGTTATATTCTGTCCATATCATTGGTTTCTGCTTTGGGTGGATTGTTATTTGGTTATGATTGGGTAGTAATTGGAGGAGCTAAGCCTTTTTACGAACAGTTTTTTAATATAGCCAACCAGCCGGCAATGCAAGGATGGGCCATGGGTAGTGCTTTAATTGGCTGTTTAGTGGGTGCAGCATTGTCTGGTATTTTAAGTGATAAATATGGGAGAAAGCGATTGTTGATTTTTGCTGCATTTATGTTTACCCTGTCAGCTATAGGAACTGGAATTGTTAACGATTTTACAGCTTTTATTATATATCGATTAATTGGAGGTGTTGGTATTGGTTTGGCATCAACTTTATCGCCTATGTATATCGCAGAAATTGCGCCTGCATCTATGCGTGGTCGTTTTGTTTCTTTAAACCAGTTAACTATAGTATTGGGTATTTTGGCAGCTCAATTGGCTAACTGGCAAATAGCTGAACCTATACCGGATCATTTTACGGAACTGGATATTTTAAATTCATGGAATGGTCAAATGGGGTGGCGTTATATGTTTTGGGCTGAGACTATTCCCGCAGGCATCTTTTTCTTATTAATGTTTTTCGTTCCTGAAAGTCCAAGATGGTTGGCAAAATCAGGTAATGAGTCAAAAGTTGAAGCCATACTTCAAAAAATTGGAGGACAAGAATATGCTGTTCAAGAGTATAATAATATTCACGAGTCATTAAAAGGTGAAACTAAAAAGGTCGATTATAAAGAGTTATTAGAGCCTGGAATTAGGAAGGTACTTATAATTGGTATTGTATTGGCTGCTTTTCAGCAATGGTGTGGTATCAATGTGATATTCAATTATGCTGAGGAGATATTTAAAGCTGCAGGTTATGGCGTATCAGATATCTTATTTAATATCGTGATTACCGGAATTATCAATGTAATATTTACGTTTGTTGCGATATACACTGTGGATCGCTTAGGAAGACGCGCGTTAATGATTATTGGTTCAATAGGATTGTCATTAATCTATATTTTAGTAGGATTAACTTATTTCTTCCATATTACCGGATGGACATTATTATTGTTGGTTTTATTGGCCATAGCAACTTATGCCATGTCTTTAGCTCCTATTGTTTGGGTAGTAATATCAGAAATATTCCCTAACAGAATACGTGGAGCTGCAATGGCAATATCTACCATTGCATTATGGAGTGCAAGTTTTCTTTTAACGTATACATTTCCTTTGTTAAACAGTGCCTTAGGAGCTGCAGGAACATTTTGGTTATACGGTTTAATTTGTTTGGGAGGCTTTATATTCATCTATAAAAAATTGCCTGAAACAAAAGGTAAATCATTAGAAGAGATAGAAAAGGAAATTATTAAAGAATAACTATATGCATTTACCACACGTGGGGACACGTGCGGCAGCGTTTGGTTATTTAATTCTAAAGGACATGAAATTGTTTATATCACCACAAAGATTCTATGTAAAAATCCAAATCTGAGTGTTTATATTTTTATAAATTTGTAAAACAATAAAGGAAGTATGTTTATACTATCCTGCGTAAGGTGGCTATAAGTCGCCTTACTTTTTTTAGACGCTTTTGTTAGCTTCATAGTTAGGGTCGAACACTTGGTTTGTTTTCCATAAATTATAGATTAAACAAAGTAATTTCCGTTGCACTGCTACTCCTGCTATCATAGGCTTCTCTTTTTGTTGGTTTACACGTTCATAGAACCTTGACAATGGTTTGTTGTGCATGATGGCTGTTTGGGCCGGAAAATGCAGTACGCGTCTTATATGGGCGTTCCCTTGCTTCGATATCTTGGTCTTGCCTTTAAACTTTCCTGACTCGTTAAACTTAACATCGTACCCCGCATATGAGGTTAATTGTTTTTGGTTCAATATAGCTGCAAAACCGTTGGTTTCTCCAATGATGGTAGCTGCTGTTATCATTGCAACCCCTGGTATGGTTATTATGTTTTTAAACTTCTTATACACGGTTTTGTCTTCCTTTAACAATGTCTTTATTTCTGTCTCAATTTCCTCTATCTGGGAATTTAACATCGAAATCCTGGCTTTATACCTCCTTACGGAGTTAACGTGACCTACCGCTTGTTTCTCGGTGGCATGAAGCCTGTTCTTTGTCACTGTTCTTTCCTTCATCAACTCCTCCCTTTCCCTTGTTAAAGTTCTAATATTTAAGAATAACTCAGAAAGAGGTTCCCATTGCCTTAGCTCCCGTTCCAGTCCCATCCAGCTTAAAGATTGAGCATCCAGTTTATCTGTCTTGGATGCATAGCTTAAACTTTCACAATACTTTTTTGCCTTGGATGGAATGACCATATAAACCACGCCTTTGTTGGCTCTTAAAAAGTAAGCCAACTGCTCGTAATAAACTCCTGTAAACTCAAGCGTATAACTTAATTCTGCTTCTGTGTCTTTATGTTTGTTTGTCCATTGCATCAACTCTTTAAAGCCTTGGTAATCGTTACTAAACTTTTTTGTTCCCAAGCATTGCTTTTTAAACTGATTGTTTAGTGTACTTATGTTTGCATTAAAGCTTTCCATTGACACATCTATTCCTACATTTTGTTTTAATACCATAACGAGCTTGTTGTTAAATCTCTCCTTAATCTTTCCTCGTAAATAAATTCTGGCTTGTTCCTGTAATGTTTCGATACAGCCTTTGATTCTTTATTCAGATTTGAAGAAGTAAAAAGAATGGAGCTTATATCTTTGTGACAGTATCACTTAATGTACTTAGACACTAATCAGTCATCCATTCTTTATTATATTTTACATAGCTCTAAATTATTGTTTTTATCTTTCTGTAAACATACGAGACCCAAAGGCGCAAAGGTTTATTTTTTTTCTTAGTGACTTTGCGACTTGGTGGTGAAAATGTACTTGACAGCAGAATTTGATTAATACATAATATCTGCAACGCATTGGTTAATTACAACTGTTAAAAATAATAATGTATTAATTATCAAGTAGTAGTATCTCTGTAGGGATGCTTAATTGGGAGTGTTATATCTAAATAGATCGATAGAATTAAGACAAAAGATTATTTTACTAAATGCCTATTTTCTATAATATAAATAATCAACAGGATCGTTTGTATGTGGATGGTAATCAGGCAGTAAATAAATCTTATTAAAGTGTTGATACCTAAAAATAAATTAAATACTATGGAAGCAAAAGCAAGACTTGAAAAGTTGGTACTTCCAACCTATGAACTGGGCAAGTCAGAAATTAACCCTGTGTTTTTTGAAAAACGTGTTTATCAGGGATCTTCAGGTAAAGTGTATCCTGTTCCTTTTATTGACAAAGTATATGATCATAAAGTAGATAAGGAATATCAGGCAGCTATACTTGAAAACGAATTTGTGAAAATGGTTATGCTACCTGAAATAGGTGGTAGAATATTTGAAGCGCAGGATAAAGTTAATAATGATTATAATTTCTTCTATCAGCAAAAAGTAATTAAACCGGCTTTGGTAGGTTTAGCTGGTCCTTGGATTAGTGGAGGAGTTGAGTTTAACTGGCCACAACACCACCGTCCTGGAACTTATTTACCTACTGATGTTTATATTGAGGAGGAAGCAGATGGTGCAAAAACGATCTGGATGTCAGAATATGATCCTATGTATCGCTTAAAAGGAATGCATGGTATACGTATTCGTCCTGATAGCGCATTAATAGAATTACGAGGACGCTTGTTTAATCGTACCCCATTAACCCAAACATTCTTATGGTGGGCAAACGTAGCTGTTGAGGTACATAAAGATTATCAGAGTTTCTTCCCACCTGATGTACACTATGTTGCTGACCATGCGGTTCGTGCGCAAAGTAGTTTCCCTTATGCTGAAAATGATTATTATGGAATTCCATATCATGAAAGACCAGGGAAAAACGATTTGCGTAACTACAATAATATTCCTGTTCCAACCAGTTATATGGTTTGTGATACAAAATATGATTTCTTTGGAGGATATGACTTCAAAGAAGAAGGTGGTTTCATCCATGTGGCTAACCGTCATATTGCTCCTGGTAAAAAGCAATGGACATGGGGTAGTGAAGATTTTGGACGTGCATGGGATCGTGAGTTAACAGATGAAGGTGGACCATACTTTGAGTTAATGGCTGGTGTTTACACAGATAATCAGCCAGACTTTACATATTTACTTCCATACGAAACTAAGACATTCTCTCAGTTCTGGTGGAGTTTTAAAAAGCTTGGACCTGTTCAAAATGCCGATAAAGACCTGGCTATTCGTCTTGAAATTCAGCAAGGAAATAAATTAGATTTAGGTGTTGCATCAAGTCGTAAATTTGAAAATTTAAAATTTGTACTTCTAATCGGAAACGAAAAGACAGTATTTGAAAATAAAACTGTAACTCCTGATGAGCCATGGCAAGATCAAACCATTAAAATTCAGTCAGGACAGGAGAATTCTGTTTCATTAATTGTACTTAATGAACAAGGAAAAGAATTAATAGCATACCATCACCGTGAGGTTCCTAAAGAACGTAACCGTAAGGTTGCTTTTGAGCCTAAACAACCGGAGGAGATTGAAAGTGCTAACGAGTTGGAATTAATTGGTGAACACCTTGAGTTATACCGTCACCCAACGCGTTATCCTGAACCTTATTGGAAAGAGGCGATTAAAAAAGATCCTAAAAGTTACAAATCTTACATTGCCCTAGGTCGTGTAGAACTTAAAAACGGAAAATTTGCCGAGGCAGAAAAGAACTTCAAAACAGCTATTGACATTCAAACTACTTATCACCCAAATCCTGCATCAGGAGAGGCATTGTATTTCTGTGGTTTAGCATGTTCTTTCCAAGGGAGAAAAGAAGAAGCTTATAAACTATTCTATAAGTCAATATGGAATTATGAATGGCGTGCTTCCGGATATTATCAATTGGCTACATTAGATTGTTTAAAGTCTGATTATGAAACAGCTCTTGAGCATATAGAAGCTTCATTAGATACAAACCGTCAGAATAATAAGGCGTATATATTAAAAGCTATTATTCTTAAGCATCAAGGAAATAAAGAAGCTGCGCAAAGTGTATTTAATGAGCTATTTAAGACGGATAGTCTTGATCAGTGGGCGAAATTTGAGTTGGCTAACCTGTCTGGTAATTTCGATGATTTTATTCAGTCATCAAGAAACGATGCACAAACAATCATTGATATTGCATTTGATTATGCTGAAGCTGGTTTTTATCAGGAGGCGATTGACGTAATTGAATTGCATCATAAAAATGAAATACCAGAGTGTGCAGTGCCAAATCCAATGGCTCAATCCATAATGACAGAATTTGTTTTGGCTTGGTTATACAACTTAAAAGGAGATAATACTTTAGCTGTAGAGATCCTTAATAAGACAAAAGCTGCTTCTTATGATTATGCTTTCCCTTCACGTACATACGAACAATTAGTATTAGAGTGGGCTTTACAAGTTGATTCAGAAAATTCTATTGCAGCTTACGGATTGGGAAATTACTATTTCAATTTAAAACGTCACGAGGATGCAATAAATGCATGGCAAAAGGCTGCCGATGCAAACAGTAACTATGGTACATTATACCGTAACTTAGGTATTGCATACTGGAATACTTTTGAAGATGGAGAAAAAGCAAGACAATCGTTCCTTAAAGCAATTGAATTGGCTCCTAATGATATGCGTGTTCGTTATGAATATGATCAGTTGCGTAAAAAACTAAATGATGATCCTAAGGACAGATTAGAAAGTTTACTGGCGATAAAAGACCAGGTTGCAACCCGAGATGACTTTTCAGTAGAATTGGCTGCCTTATATAATTTTACAGGTGATTATGATAGTGCTTTAAATCTGTTGGAAAACCGTAATTTCCATCCTTGGGAAGGTGGTGAAGGTCAGGTTTTAAGACAATATACTTATGCTTGTTTGAAGTTAGGTCAAGCTGCTCTTCAAAATGGAGAGGCAGAAGCTGCTTTAAAGTATTTCGAAAAGTCGATGGATACACCTGATAACCTGGGAGAGAAATATCATCCATTACAAGCAGTAGCACATATTAATTACTGGAAAGGAATGGCGCTTAAATCAATGGGTAAAGCAGATGAGGCAAAAGCGTATTTTGAAGCAAGTACCAACGAAGAAGGCGACTTTATAGATATGGCTGTAAGTGCTTATTCTGAATTATCTTATTACAAAGCATTATCATTAAAAGAGCTTGGTAAAACAGCAGAAGCAAATGATTTACTGCAGAAAATTAAAGAATTTGCCGAAGCTAAATTAGAAGAAAGAGTCAGAATAGATTATTTTGCTACTTCTTTGCCATTGTTATTAGTATTTGAAGATGATATTCAAAAAAGAAATACTATAGATGCTAAATTCTTGATGGCTCTTGTTGAAGTTGGCCTTGGAAATAGCAAGGAAGCAGTGAATCTAGCAGATGAAATATTAGCATTAAACTCAATGCATGTTGGTGTTGCTGATTTAAAGAAAGAACTTGAAATAGGTTCTGTAATTTAAAGGTATTAGTTAAACCCACAATATGCATTAGAAATTCTATTACTCATTGAAATTACTTCAAAACAAGATACTTCGTTGCTTCACTTCACCAGAACGATGCTATGCCTCATTTCACCAAGTGCTTGTTTTATTGTATTTTCAATGCTCATTACAATCCTTTAACGCATAATTCGGGTAAAAGGAGGTTTTTGAATGGAACGTAGTGAAATGAAAATACCGGGATGTGTGGAGGCTCTGATTACAAATCAAGCGCCAACGAAGAAGGTTTGTTTGACACTTTTGAGGTGTTGGGAGTGAATGGCCATCACCTGAATGAATGCACACTTTATACAGAAGCGTGGGAAATGGGGTATTTAGGGTGAATGAGTGATGGTGTATTGGATGTTAAAAGATAAGGTTCTATGTATGTTTACTTTAAGTTTAGAGAAAGATTAAAAATGGTTTTATAAAAATAATCGTTAATAGCGATATATATTATAGAAAAATAGTTATATGAAAGGAGTACTATTTGTAGAAGAGTGTTAAATAAAAATGCTGCATTTGTATATCATGTTCGATAGGTTAATGCAGCATTTTAATTAAATAATATCTAGTATTAACAGTTATTTCGAGAAAGCACTTAATGCTATTGTTGGCATACCTTCTGAGTCAAAAGCACCTTTCGTATAGCCTTTCCAATTATTGTAACATTGAGGTTCCCAATAAAATACTCCTAATCCTTTTGTGTTACCAGCATTATCTGTAATAGCACCTACCTTTGTGATTAGCCCAGATAAAAATGATTTTCCGGTTTCTGCAGCATCGTTTGAAATACCCACTTCGCAAATCATTACGTCATAATCATAATTATCAACAACCCATTGCATATTGTTTATGCATAAAGTTGTATAGCTTTCCCAATTATCAACTTCCGGATACAGAGAGAATCCCAATACATCAATTTTAATGTTATTGGCTGTTGTTATTGTTAATAGGTTTTGTGTTAGATCGCTACGGTTACCTCTGTCGATATGTAAAACAACTTTAGCGTCAGGGAATATGCTTTTAACAGCATCATACCCTGCATTATGCAGTTGAGTATAATTAGCTCCGTTATTTGCAGTTAATCCGCCAGATATTGATTCATCATCATCCCAAAGCATTCCGTACGTAGTTTCATTACCTATTTGAACCCATTCTGGAGTAATATCCCAATCTTTTAATGCAGTTAAAACATCACTGGTATGTTCCTCAACTGCAGATGTTAATTCTGGCAAAGTTAAACCTTCCCATGCTGCTGGTTTATTTTGTTTGCCAGGATCTGCCCAGCTATCACTATAGTGAAAATCAACCATAATACGCATTTTAAGGTCGTTAGCACGTTTGGCTTTTACCAAAAAGTCGGTTTTATTACACCATCCATCAGTTGGATTAACCCATACTCTTAAGCGAATAGCGTTCATATCCATATCTTTAAGTAGTGACATGCATTCTGTTTCAACACCTTCGGTATTATAAAATAATACATCCTGACTTTCCATTTCAGTTAACCAACTTACATCGGCACCTCTTGCAAATCCACTCATATCTTTTTCAACAGGCGGATCAACAGGAATCGTTTTTTTGTTATCATCATCATCGCATGATGTAAAAGCGATGAACATGAAAAGTATGAGGTAAAGTAATTTTTGAATCTTCATTGTTAATTAAATTATAATAAGAAATCTATTTAATATGAGATAAAGTATCCATTTTGAATACCTTATCTCATTTTTGCAGATATTAAACAGGCTTTAATAAGATATCTTATTGAGCCTCAAACGAACAAGTGTTATTAATAAAGTCAATTGTAACATTATATGTTCCTGATGCCAGGCTTTGGTCATCAGTAATGTTATCACCAAGATATGTTAAGGAATCAAATGATCCACCAAAATATCTGTTCCATGACTGATCAACATGTATTGCCATGCCCCATGGTGAAGGTGAATTTATAGTTGCTGTTCCGGTATAAACACCAGTACTTGATTTTGTTAATACCACAGATTCAAAATCCCAAACATCATTTAAACCTGTAATATATACTTCATTACCCAATAATACATAAGTCTGGTTGATTACATCAGCAATGATATCATAAGTTCCGGAGTTAATAGAGGCATCATCAGCAATTCCATTTCCTCCAAAATAAAGAGCACCTTCAGAACCTCCAAAGAAATAGTCCCAGCCGCCATTTAAATATAATTTAGCTCCCCATTCAGATGCTGCACTAATTGTTACACTACTTGTATAAACTCCATTAGTTGATGATGGAGTCATTTGAACAAGGTTCCAATCGTCATTAAATCCGGCATAACTTACACTGGTAACTTCAGTGTGCGTATAGGTAAGATTTGTAAGATCAGATTGTAATAAGTATAGACCAATACCCGGAGCAGGGATGTTTTCTGCTCCCTGAAATGCAAGAGTTCCTTCTGTGTCACCCATTTTATAAACATCATCCCAGTTGCCATCTTCTATCGCCAATTCGTAACCATATAATGAATTCACATTGACAATACCAGCATAAGTAAGGTCATCTTCACTCAATAATCTTAAGTAATTATCAAATGTCCAACTTCCAGAAATACCATCATCAATTCCAGGTAAGTATAAGTAAGGACTTGCTGGTTCTTCAACAACAGTTGATCCTTCTGTAATTTCATAATACCAGTTTGTTGGATCTGCCAAATAGAATGTAAGAGTATAATCACCTGCGGTTCCAAAAGTAATGTCACCCGCACTTGCTGCAGTCATATCAAAACTTAAACTACCATCAGCTGCAGGAATAAATCCGATTTCTTTAGCTACAGCTGCATCATCACTAGTACCTGTTGAAAGGTTGTACAATTTAGCATCTGTAGTGCTTACTTTAACAGTTTCATTATCGGTAGTTGTTGAAACAGAAACAAACCATTTTACTTCAGATTTTTCAAAAGTCATTTCAGCATCTATATCTCCACTTAAAGTTAAAGATGGAATATAAGTAGCTGTCCACTGTTGGTTAGAAGTACTTAATGTAGTGTAATAACAACCACCCTGACCAGGATACCAGAAGTTCCAGTGAGTAGATTCATCAGAAGATAACAGAAACTCAGTACCATCAACGCCATCGTTACCCCAAACAGTTCCGTCTCCTTCTAATAAATACCAGTTATACCAAGCACCTGAACCTGTAAATCCATAATATTCACCATCAGAATCAGGAGAATAAAGAACAAAGCCAGTTTCAGCCTGATCAGAATCAAGGATAAATCCTTTCGTCATATCAATTGTATAACTTGTAATATTGGCTACAATTGTATTACTGAAGTATGATTTAGTGTTATCGCCATAAGCCACATTTACTCTGAAATACATTGGTGTACCTTCATCTGGTGTAAACTCAAAGTTTTTAGCTAATGTATTTAAAGCAGCGCCAGTAAAAGTATAAATGTTTTCATCGGGCTCAACAGTTATGATTTTTTCAAAACTTTCAGAATTTGAAATTTCAAGTATCGTATTTGGGATAACAGAAGGCAAACTCATAGCCTGATTGCTAATGGTAAGCTCACTCTCATTCCACGTTAAAGCTAACATAGGAGCATCCTTATTATCCTTGGTCAATACAATATCAGATTCACTTGAAACAACATCAGATGAACCCAGACCGGAAACAATTATCTTGTCTCCGTCTTTTTCACATGCTGTAAATATTGCAAAACAGCATAGTGCCAGATATATGAATAATTTGTTCATGATAATATCTTTTTACTAATAATCGTCGTTTGATAAATTTGGATTAGCTGATAATTCTGCACTTGGGATAGGGTAGATGTTGTACTTATCATCTACAGCCTTACCATCTTTAACGCCACCTTTCCATTGCCATATATAACTGTCAGAAGTAAAGCAATTAAAACGAACTAAATCAGTTCTTCTTACACACTCCCAGTATAATTCTCTACCTCTTTCATCAAGGAAAAACTTATAAGGAATACCTTCGGTAGTTGCCATTAAATTACTTTCTGTTACCGTTGCAGCATTACGCATAGTTCTTAACTCATTTACATAACCTAATGCCGTTGACATATTTGTATTTGAACGAGTTGCTGCTTCGGCATACATTAAATAAGCATCAGCTAAACGGAACATCGGGAAATCGGTATTTACACCATCGCTGGATGTGTTGGTTGCAGCTTCTCCGGCATCAGTCAGGTTACTCCATTTTTGCACAAAGTATCCGCCGGTTCTGTCGCTAACACCATTATCCATATATTGATTTTGTCCATCTGTATAAAACATGGCTCTGTAATCGTTATCCATGTCAAATAATGCAGGAATTTCACCTCTGATTCTAAACATACTCCATGCACTTGCAACACCTACGCTTTCGGCAGCAGGACCGTTGTCTGTGTCTACTTCACCACAAACAAGGTAAGTTGTAGCACCCCATGAAAGTACGTGTTCAGCATCTACAACTAAAGGATATATAATCTCATTACCACGACCAACTCTTAAATGATTATCAGCATTAAATAGTTTTCCATAATCAGCCTCTAAAGCATAACCTTCATCAATTACTTTTTGAGAATAGATCATACACGAATCGTATTTAGCACCAACTTCATAAGTTTCTGCATTTAAATACATACGAGAAAGTAACATCCAGGCAGCAGCGCGAGGTGCATGACCATATTCACATGCATCAATATCTAACATGTTTTCGCTACAATCTTTTAATTCAGTAGTAAGGAAGTTAAAAATCTGAGCTGAAGTTTTTTCTTCAGGAAGTGTTGAACTACCGATTACATCTTCATCTGCAAATGGGATATCATGAAATAAATCCATTGCATGGAAATAAGATAATGCACGTAGGAAACGAGCTTCTTCTCTGTATAATTTAATATCTTCTTGTTCCTCTGCAGTAAATCCTGAAATTTTTGTATCAGTGGCATTTTTAAGGAACTCATTACAAAGAGAAATAGAGTAATAACAACGATAATACATATCAGCTACCCAAGGATCGTTTGCGTCCCAGGTTAAAAAGGTTAAATCGCCAATGTTATCACCTTCAATCCAGGTAGAACCTAATTCATCAGTTCCAGCTTCCTGTACGTTGAAATAACAACGCATATAGTCGTAACCATTATTACTGCTAAGGTCGGCATCACCACCACCTTTTTCTTGTCCTGCAGTAACAAATGAAGAGTAACATTTAGCTAAAGCTGAAATGTAGTTTGCCGGATCAGAATACACCGTTTGCGATGTTTCTTCAATATTTGGATATTGATCTAATTCGCTGGTGCAAGCTGCCTGAATTAGAACAATGGCTATAAAAAATATATAAATTAACTTTTTCATTATAGGATCATTTGAAATTAAAAATCAATACCTAAACTCACTGAGAAAATACGAGGTCGAGGATAGAATGAGTTATCCACACCATTTGAAATCTCAGGATCTACACCTGAATAATTCGTAATGGTAAATACATTTTGTACCATAGCAGAAATATTCAGGTTAAATATATCTTTCACCTTACCGAAATTGTAGTTTAACGAAAGGTTATCCATTTTTAAGAAAGACGCATTTTCTACGTAATAATCAGATAAGTATTGTCTGCTTTGGAAACCTGTTTCTAAATAACTCTTATGTAAGTTGTTTAATTGATAAGCATTGTATGACATTGTTCCGAAAGCACCTGCATTCATGGCCATTCCGTTGTATGCATAGTTTCCGATATATGAACGAAGACTGGTACTTAAGCTCCACTTTTTATAACGTACCGAAGTACTGAATCCAAGAATATAATCCGGAGATGGAGAATGATATCTGTATAAATCCTCAGTATTGATATTTCCATCATTGTTAATATCAGCATAAGCTCCTTCAATAGGTTTACCATCTTCTGTATAAAGTTGATGATGTACATAGAACATGTAAGGAGCATATCCTTCAGTTAAAACCTGGAAATAATAACTGTCGATAGTTGGACCTACTGAAGTATTTGTGATTTCAGTTCCTGGAATAATTGATAAGTTTTTAATGGTTTGCTTTTGCCATGTGGCATTAAAACTCATATCCCAGCCCCAGTTTTCGTTATCAATGGGAGTAAGATTCAATGAAACCTCAACACCTTCACTATCCACATTACCAACGTTGGTTAAGATGTTCTTATCGAAGTTGGTACCTGCAGGTGATGGTACTGTAGCTAACAGATCTTCGGTTTTACGAGTATAATACTCAACAGAACCGGAGATGCGGTTGTTTAAAAATCCAAAGTCGATACCGTAGTTATATGCCTTTGTTGTTTCCCATTTTAAATCAGAAACATAGGCTTCAGGACGATAAGTGTTAATGGCATTAGAACCAAATATATATTGAGCTCCTAACTGACTGATGGTATAAACAGGTAAATAGTTGTAGTTTCCAATACCTTCCTGCTGACCGGTAATACCATAACTGGCTCTTAATTTTAAGTTAGATAAAGCTTCAATTCCAGATAAGAATGATTCTTCAGAAAGTCTCCATGCTAATGCTACTGAAGGGAAAGTACCCCAACGGTTATCTTCGCTAAAACGAGATGTTCCATCCTGACGGATAGTGGCCGTTAACATATAGCGTGATTTAAAGTTGTAGTTTAATCTTCCGTAATAAGAGATTAACGAGTGACGTTGATCATCAGCTGCAACAGAACTTTGTGAAACACCTAATGTATTATAAGTCTCATAAGCGTTTGTTGTACTTTTCCAATATTGATAATCGTACCCTAAAGTAAAATCAATGTTACTGTTAATATTTTCAAGTTGTTTTTTATAATTCAAATAGGTCGTTAATAATTTGTTCTCTTTCTTCTGAGGACCATAAGTATAATTACGACCATCGCTTAAATAGTATTGAGCTGCAGATGCCGGAACATAAATACTTCCTTCACCCTCTGCTTTATCATAACCCAAAGTAGCATGTAAACGCAGATCTGGTAAAAAGTGTAATTTGTAATCCACGTCCATATTACTAATAATTCTGTTTACAGTACTGGTTGAATGATATTGTTCCAGTAATCCCAATGGATTTAAAACTGCAGATGTTACAGGATTACCTTCAGCATCAATGGCTTCGTAATATCCACCAAAAGCATCATTGCCTGAATAAACAGGTAGAGTAGGGTTAAATGTAGCAGCACCCCAAATAGCACTGGTGTTAGCGAATGTATTTTTATTGCGAGAACGTTTAACTCCTAAATTAACTTTTAAATGATCATCAAAGAAAGTAGGCGATACAGATATGTTTACTGTTGATCTTTTCATGTTGTCGGTTCTTAAAATACCATCTTGATTGTAGTAACCAACAGAAACACGATATGGAACATTAGCAACAGCACCAGAAATACTTAAGTTGTTATCAGAACCAAAAGCTGGTTTAAAAACTTCATCATTCCAATCTGTATTTGACGATCCCAATAATGCAATTTGTTCATCAGAGCCTTCTGTTTGAACCAGGTTTTGAAACTGAGATGTAGATAACATATCAGCTAATTTGGTTTTAACCTGAATAGAATTGTTGGTTGAAAAACTAATCTTCATTTTATCCTGAGATCCTTTTTTTGTAGTAATGATTATTACACCGTTTGATGCTCTAGAACCGTAGATAGCAGTAGATGAGGCATCTTTTAAAACCGTCATGCTTTCAATATCGCTTGGGTTGATCAAACTTAAAAAGTTATTGCTGTTACCACTGATACCGCCAGCTTCTAAAGGCACACCATCCAATACAATTAAAGGATCGTTACTTGCATTTAATGATGCTCCACCACGAATACGAATTGTACTTCCACTTGATGGAGATCCACTTCCTGAAGTAATTTGAACTCCGGAAACTTTACCGTTGATTAACTGTGCCGGAGAACTAACCGTTCCCTGGTTAAAATCCTTTGCTGATACGTTAGAAACAGCACCTGTTAAATCACCTTTTTTCTGCTGCCCGTATCCAACAACTACAACTTCGTCCATATTAACAACATCAGGTTGCAGGTATATTGTTGTACTTGCTGCATTAGCTAATGATAATTCCTGAGTTTGAAATCCAATAAAAGAGAACATTAACGTTTCAGAGGTGCTTGCTTCAATCTTGTAAACACCATCAAAATCTGTTATCACACCTCTTGTTGTTCCTTTTACAACAACCGTTACCCCGGGAATAGGCTCTTTTGTTTTGGAATCCAAAACAGATCCTGATATTTGAGTCTGTTGGGCAAATATTCTTGCTCCCAGACTACAAAACAGAATCATTAAGGCCAACCTTATTTTAATACTGATTTTCATATTTATAAATTTGTTTAGAATTGCTATATGGAACTTGCTCAAATAAATCATCCTTCTGTATGAGAGAACATTTTATTTTGGCTCGTTTCATATTTTAAATTCTTTGATTAATTAAATTAGTAATGATTAACACTGATATTAAGACTTAACTTTTCCTTTCTTGATAATATATTTGCATGCATTTTTTATTCAATTGTTACTTCTAAATTTCCTGAATCAAGACCTTCTGAAGATGCGGTTATGGTGATATTACCTGGATTTTCTCCTGCTTTTAATAAGATGGTGGCAATACCAGCTTCAGCACTAATCGGATTTGAACCAACCAGTTCTGCATCTCCTGAAACTGTATATTTTATATTGTTTTCTGCCAAAGGATTTATAGTTCCGTTTTCGTCCACTATGGCAGCGTATACAAATACAATATCATTGCACCCGCTTTGAAGTTTTTTCCCACTTTCATCCATCCATAATTTTATGGTTTTGGCTTCTCCCGGGGTTTTTTGCATGGTTTGAGCAACCACTTTCCCGTTTACATAACCTTTTGCTTCTATTTGTCCCGGCGTAAAGGCGTCCAGTTGAAAAGTAAATGGAGGATGAGCTAAATGGGTACTGTTTCTACCCTGATCAGGCTTTTGTTTGCCAACACTTTTATTGTTCACAAATAGTTCTACTTCGTCACAGTTACTGTACACTTTAATGTTTAAAAATGAAGGATCGTTGTAGTAGTTTGCTATAGCAACCATTGGCTGCGCAAAATCTTTTAAAGATGATTCGCCAATATTGGCCTGACTTTGATAAAAATAGAAAGCAAACTTAGGCAAGCGGAAAATATCCATAATACCGGATGATTCCAGATCGTTAGTATAACCGCGGTTGTAATCGTACATTAACCAGTTGGCATCACCAATAGCATTACCTTGTAAGTTACTGTTATGAGATTCCTGGTAATTTAAAGCCTGCTGTGCTAAACGTTTTTGTCCATAAGCTCTTAATTGACGAGAAGTACGCTCTTCGTCAGACAGATCTTTAAAGGCCTTTTGGTTAAAACCTGCATTTTGTGCATAATATTCCCAATCGCCGTACTCAGCAATAAATAAAGGAGTGTCTTTTTTGTAATCATTCCAGTAAACAGGCGGTTTAGCATGTTGACGTGCCGGAATAAATACATCATAAGCATAATCTAACCATCCGCTGGTGTACACATTTGATCCCGGAAATTCTTCATGAACAACCTGATGAGATCTTTCCATAAACTCATTAGTCATTGATGATTCGTTTAACGAAGCTTCCCAAATAATTACAGAAGGGTGATTACGATCTACACGAACCATTCTTCTTATATCTTTAATGGCATTATCCTGAAATTCTTCATTACCAAAAAACTGCCATCCAGGAATTGCATCCATAACCAAAATACCCAACTCGTCGCAAGCATTAATAAAAGATTGACTTTGTGGGTAATGCGACAGGCGAACGAAGTTAAATCCGGCTTGCTTAATTTTATAAGCATCACGATAGTTGGCATTATCAGATAAAGCATAACCAACATAAGGATATTCCTGGTGTCTGTTTGTTCCTCTTAGTTTTAATTTTTCACCGTTGATTTTAAAACCATCTTTAGCTGATATCTCAAAAGATCTGATTCCAATATTTAAATATTGTTTATCAACTTCTTGTCCATCTGAAAGAGTTTTTACAACCAATTGATATAAAGAAGGAGAGTTTGGAGACCACAGTTCCGGATTTTCTATCTCTAATTTATTATTCACAATAGTTGATGAGTTTGCTTTAATCGATTCTTCAAGTGAAGTAACAGATTGAATAAACTGATCGCCTTTATATAGTTCAGTCTGAATTTTAAAGCTTTTGTCATCTGAAGCATCGTTTTTCATGTCTACAGCTACATTAATTGTAGCAGAGTTTTTGCTTACATTTTCATAAGTAACAAAAACACCACCTGCAGCTATATGATCTACTTCAAATTCATTTGAAATGTGTAATGGATCTTTTACATATAGCCATACATTACGATAAATTCCGCTGTAAAAGTTGAAATCCAATACATCAAGAGCCTTGCCTGGTGGTACCAGAGGATTATTATCGTTGTTCAGTTTTACAATCAGGCAGTTTTCTGAATTAGTTGATACTTCATTGGTTATATCAACATAAAAAGGAAGATAACCACCCAGATGTTTTTTTAGTAATTTACCATTCAGGTAAACTTCAGAAACCTGCATAGCACCTTCAAAATAGAGTCCCAGGTGTTTATTAGCTATTTCGTTAGTGATGGTAAAATTCTTTTTGTAATAGCATGTACCTTTCCATTGTTCTCCTTTTATTACCAAAGGTTCAATTTGAGCTGTATGTGGCAATGAAATTTTTTCCCATTGAATTGATTTAGATTGAGCAAGTTCTGAAATATCAGAATCTACATCTTTAATAAACTCCCAACCTTTGTTAAAGGAGTTTTTCCCCGGTACGTATGCATTTGTTTTTTTATCAGCACACGACCATAAACCAATTTGAATGGCCAGGAGTAAAAGTAATTTTAAACTGTTTTGCATTTGAATGTAAATATTTATTATGTACTTATTGTGAGCAAGATCCCTCCTGAATTAAAGCTCAGGAGGTTGGCTGAGAATTCTGTTATCTTGCTTTATTTGTTTTTATTGTTTTAATCGATAGATAAATAATTGATGGCGTCTGTAGCATTACCATTATAATCAAACAAAGTGGTGTTCTCCCATGCAGATCCATGTCCCCATAGATCTTTCATGTCAGATGAAATCCAGGCAGGTTCCCAATACATAACCCCGTTAGCACCTGCCTGGATCATATTGTTAGTAAGGTCGGTTAAAAATTGTTTTTGTCCTTGAATACTAATTGGATAGCCTTCAACAATACTATCTTCTCCAAATATATTTTTATAGTCATCGCCTTGCTTTGTTGAGAATGGATATCCTGTTTCAAGTATTACTATATCTTTATTTATTTCGTCTTTCAGTTTACTAACTACTGCAGGCAAGTCGTTAAACGAGATGTCTTTATGCCAGTGTGGATAATATGAAAATCCGGCGATATCAAAATCAGTAACGTTTGCTTTATTAAAGATTCCTTTAAACCACCAATTTAAGTTTACAGGATCGGCTACATGCAGGGCAATAATAGTTTTGTTGCCACTTTTTGCATCAATATCTCTGACTGCTTTGATTCCAGCATTTAGTACTTTACCAAAATTTTCCCAATTGTTATCGCATATAGAAAGTTTAGGAAAAGAATCCTGAGTTTCTGTAATCATCATTCCACAATTGGTTTCATTACCTATTTGAACCATTTCAGGCAGGAGGTTATCCCTTTTTAAATTACTTAAAACCTGAAAAGTATAATTGTATAGAGAATCACATAATACATCTATATTGTTGATGTTTTTCCAGGCCTTTGGTACTTTCTGATGTTCAGGATCTGCCCATATATCCGAATAGTGAAAATCCAGATTAACTGCCATTCCTAAATCTTTTGCTCTTTTTATTGATTTTTTAATATCATCCAAACCACTATATAATGGAGTGTTTTTTCCATATACTTCATAAACCCAGTCTGGATTATTCCAAATTCTCAGTCTGACTATATTTGCTCCCTTATCTCTGAACAATTCAAAGCAATCCACCTGTTTCCCGTTTTCTTTGTATATGCCGCCGTGATCTTCTACCTGATTTACGTATGATAAATCAACTCCCATCATAAACTCACTAATAGGCTTCACTTTTTTAGTACATGACGTACATGTTAACAGCGTGGCTGAAAAAACTAATGCTATTTTATAAAGCGTTTTTTTTATCATCTTTTACAATTGTTATAGTGTGTCTTAATTTCTAATACCAAAAGTAAATAAGTGTTAATTTAGTTGCTTTTTCATAGCTTACTAATAGTTGTTCAAATCTTACATTTTATGGTTGGATTATTTGAAAGGCTTACAGGGTAAGGTTTTTAGTGATTTGGGATATTTGTTTGTATCTTACCAATGTTGTTTTAAATCATACAATTTAATTGGTCATTATTAAAAAGTATGATCTTTAGTTTTATACTTGTAAAAGCAATTAATCTTGTTTTTAATTAACAAGTTTTAAATAATAAGTATAGATCTCTTTGTTAAGAATTATGATTAGAATGAGAAAAAATATTAACAAAAAGGTGATTCATTTAAGGTATTATAAGGCTGCAATTCTTAGTCTGCTTTTTGTTTCAACGATATATTCACAAAAGAAAGAGTCATTATATTTTTCAAATCTGCGTCAGGAAAACGGACTTCCTTCAAATGTTATCAATTCAATAGTTCAGGATCGTTTAGGTTTTATGTGGATTAGTACTACCAATGGAATATGCAGATATGATGGGTATTCAACAATAGTATTTAAACAAGATGCTACACATAACTCTATAACTAATAATAATGTGAGTTCATTGTTGATTGAGGGAGATACTTTGTGGGTGGGTACATGGAGTGGTTTGTGTTATATAAATACAGTTACTTTTGAAGTAAACAGGGTTAATTTAGGTCCGGAATTAACCATTCGCAGTTTGTATAAATCTATGGATGGTCGTATTTGGATAGGGACTTCAAAAGGATTGATCATTTATGATAAAGGTGAAAACCAATACAAATATTTTGATCCTCAGAACAGTAAGTTGAGTCATTCCACAATACGTTGTTTTTATGAAACAAGAGATAGTACAATGTGGATTGGAACCTATCATAAACTTAATAAATATAAAAATGGCAAGTTTGAATCTTTTGATTTAAAAGGAGATTATAAACCCTTATTAAAGAACAATCTGATTTTAGATATTTGTCCGTTAGATGAAGAACAGGACTCCGTTTTATTAATAGGAACAGAAACCGGATTATCCGTTTTTAATACAAAAACCAGTAAGTTGTCTCTTTATAACAGTTCCAACACAAAAATCACCAATGAAGTAGTTAAGTGTATTCACAGAGAAGACGATCAGTTATGGATAGGAACAGATTTTGGTTTGTCTGTTTTTAATTTAAACTATGAACCAATAGATGCCTACTATCATAATCCAATAATCAATCATAGCATTGCAAATAATGTAGTCTGGGATATTGTTCGCGACAGAAATAATGTAATATGGTTGTTGACTTCAAACGGAATTAGTACCATTAATAAGAACAATCCTTTCTTTAAACTTCACGAGGAGTTTTATTCCATAAATAATCAAAAAGCAGGAAATCAAATTCGGGATTTGCTTGTTGCAAGTGATGGGAAAACCTATATGGCTACCACTCACGGAGTAATTGTACAAAATAGAAATAATAATAAAAGAGATTATTTTACTGTTGATTCAAAAAATAAGTTATTGTTGGATAATGCTTATGCTTTAGCCGAAGATTCTTATGGTAAAATCTGGATTGGTACAGCAGGAGGTATTAATATTTGGGATCCGGTAAAGCAGAAAATGTATGCTTTTAGTGCAAACAGAAATAATGGATTGACATCTAATTATATAAGTAGTTTTACAATCACAAAAAAAGGAACTCTTTGGGTTAATGCATGGGAAGGTGGTATTTTTAAGGTGTCAGGGGATCTTAAAAATTTAAACTCTATACATTTTGATAAAATAGAAAATGCAGCGCCTGATCGAATTTACGCTTGTGATGAGGATGTTTTTTATGCTGAAGGAGATAATTTGTTTAGAATAAATAATTCTACTTTGGTTAAAGAAATTGTTACCTCTGTTAGTGACCAATTTGAAAAGCAAAATATTTCATGTTTAATGTCATCAGATAAAAAGAGCATTTGGTTAGCATCAAACAAAAAATTACTTCGTTATTTCCCACAAAATGATAGCGTATTAACTTATGCTTTAAATAACCCGGTGATTCAAACTCCAATAAGTCTTGAAATTGTTGAAGATACTAATGTATGGATCGCTTCATTAACAACGGTTTCAAGATTTAATACTCATTCTGGAAATATTATATCCATGCCACTTAACCCAGGTTTTCCATTAAAAAATTTTTATTCTCAATGTAGTGCTTCTTCAGGAACAGGAGTTGTTTTATTTGGAGGAGAAAATGGTTATGTAGAGGTTAATTCAGCCATAAATGTAAATGAGGCAGTGATTCCCAAAGCAGTTGTGTCAGGACTAAGAATAAACAATGATAAACTGGATATTCAACAAACTCGCGATGTTCTGAAAAAAGATATTTCATATACAGATAAACTTGAACTTAAGTATTCAAATAACTCGGTTACCTTTTATTTTTCAACTTTAAATTATTGGTTGCCACAGAAGAGCCATTTTAGGTATAGGTTAAATAATTTTGATTCAGAATGGAGAAGTACGCAGGATGTAAATTATGCCGCATATTCAAATTTAAAACCTGGCCGTTATCAATTAGAGGTTGAAGCCATTAATTATGCGGGTTTAAAAAGTGAGAATATTACAAAATTAGAAGTGGTTATTTTACCACCATTATGGCTTAGTGGTCCGTTTTTAGCACTTTATATATTAATCTTCATTGGATTGATATACCTGATATTCAGAATTTATTTGAAGAGACAAAAGCTATACAACCAATTAAGGTTGGCAAATCTTGAAAAGGTGCACTCAGAAGAGATTTTAAATACTAAACAGCAGTTTTTTACAAATATATCGCATGAATTCAGAACACCTTTAAGTTTAATTACACCTCCAATTCAGCAGGTATTAAAATCGGGTGAATTACACGGTAAAAATTTTGAAATGCTGAAATTAGCCGAAAGAAATTCAAAGCGTTTATTGAAACTTGTAAATCAAATTTTGGATTTCAGAAAGATGGAAGATCAAGGCGTTCCGTTGATAAAGAGTAATATCGATATAGTATCATTTTCAAAAGAAATATTCGATTCTTTTTTAGATCTGGCTTCGCGTAACGAAATTAACTATGTATTTACAACTAATGAAGATTCCTTAGTAATTGCTGGTGATAAAGAAAAAATTGAAGCCATATTATTTAATTTATTGGCCAATGCATTTAAACATACACCTCCTAATGAAACGATTCAGGTAACCTTAGAAAAAATAAAGCAGGATAGAATTGATAAAGTTGTAATAAAAGTAATTGATACAGGATCGGGAATAGCCTTTTCAGAACAGAATAAAATATTTGATAGTTTTTATCAAGCCAATAATAATACAACAGGTCAGCAAGGAACAGGAATTGGATTGGCAATGGCTAAACAATATGCACTTTTGCATAATGGTAATATAAGTGTAAAAAGTAAGCCTGAAGTTGGTAGTGAATTTTCTTTTATATTCCCTGTTGAATTATCTGATTTTGAAAATACCGAAAATATAAATGAGGTAGTTAAAGTTGATAAAATTGAAGCAACTGAAGTTTCTGAAAGTAAACGAACATTAAAAAAGCTTCTAATTGTAGATGACAATCTTGATATTCTGGATTACATAGAAATTAATTTGTCATCAGAATATAATATTTATAAGGCTACTAACGGAAGTATGGGATTAGATGTTGCATTAGAAATTAAACCTGATATTATTGTTTCAGATATCATGATGCCTATTATGGATGGTATAGATATGTGTAAGAAAATAAAGAGCAATTCTGATCTTAAACAAATACCAGTAATTTTGCTTACAGCTAAATCATTAGATGTTCAAAAGGTTGAAGGTATTGAAAGTGGTGCAAACATGTATATAACCAAACCATTTGATGTAAATTATTTAAATGCTTGTATTCGTAATTTACTGGAAAGAGATCAACAACTTTATGATTTTATTAAAAAACAACTCTTAATTAAACCTCAGGAAACAGATAATACGGAAGCTAATCAGGATGAAATATTTATTAAAAAGGTAATGGATATTATATCTGACAATATAAGTAATTCTGAGCTTTCTGTTGATATGATTAGCTCAAAATTAGGAATGAGTTCTACACATTTATATCGCAAAATAAAAGCAATAACAAATCAATCTACAAAAGATATTTTAAAAAATTACAGACTTCAAAAGGCTGCTCAGATGATACAGAATAATGAAGGTAATATTACAGAAATCATGTATAATGTAGGTTTTAATAGTTTATCAAGCTTTTCTAAAAGTTTTAAAATCAAGTTTGGTGTATCTCCAAGTGAGTACGCTAAATAGGTGGTAGGATACAAATTTTTACATCAAAGCTTAAGCATCTTGCAATGCCGAACGATTACACGTTAAAGTGCTACGCTTAACAAAAGGGAGGTGGTTTAATACCTTTTAAGTTGGAATATCAATAATAAAAGGATCTAAATATTGAGAACCATCTTTCGTTTAGTGAACGATAGTACGCACCGTGGTTTAAGAGGGCGAGGGAGTAATCTTTCTTACTATTCGATTTTATGATGTTATAGCATTATCGGATAATCTTTTATACCGAGTATTGATTATTTCTATTAAATCTAAATATGTTAATTCATCTATTAGATTATTATTTTTTATATATTGTTAAACCTAAAAACTAAAAACTCACATTTTTCTATTTAAATGATTAAGAAGGAATATAATTCGGACTACGAAATGGCAGAAGGTCTCCAGAAAGGAGAGATGGATGCCTTTAATTCTATCTTTAAGAAATACAGCTCTCGCTTATATGGATTTACTATAAAACATTTAAAATCAAAAGAAGAAACAGAAGGATTAGTTCAGAATGTATTTTTAAAAGTCTGGGAGAATAGAAAAAACATTAAAAAAGAACATTCCCTAAAATCATATCTATTCACAATTGCTTACCACGAGATGGTTCATGTTTTTAAAAAGAAAAAAATCTTTTTTGATATTAGTGAAGAATACGGAATATCTGTTAAATCAAGCTGTGAACTTGAAAAACAAATAGAATATAATTTTATCTTAGAAGAAGTAGATAGATTAATAGAGTTATTACCCGAAAAACAAAAGTTGGTCTTTATAAAAAGCCGTAAAGAAGGTAAAACTACTAAAGAAATAGCGGAGGAACTTAATATGGCTCCGGGAACTGTTGATAATAATATTTCAGCAGCTTTAAAATTCATTCGTAATAAAATGTCGTCTTCCAGTCCGGCATTATTTCTATTTTATTCAATTTTTTTTAATTGATGTAAGTGTCACTAATCTAGTGATATACATTTTGTGTTGTTATTTTTTTGAAAAAAACTTAAGATTTTACCGTGAGATTTTTTCATAGAATCGCTATTACTTATAAAAGAAGCTTAATAGATGTTAAAAAAAGAAATAAAATGTTTATCCGAGATGTTTCTATAGAATTTAAAAGATTAAGATGATAAGAAAAGACGAAATACAATTAATAAAAAAATTCTTTGGAGGTAATGTAAATATTGAAGAAGAAAAGAATGTATACAATCTGTTTTTTGAACATGCTAATGATATTGAATTTAAAAATTTTGTTCAGGATGAGTTACAAAAGTATTTCGATAATCATAAGAGAGATGAATACGATACAGATCACATCTTTTATAAGGTAAACTATTTGATCAATCAGCAAGAAGCAAAAAAGAAAAAACAACTGGTAAAACAAATATATTATTGGTATGCAAAAGTTGCTGCAATTATAATTCTGCCCATACTCATAGGAGGTTATTTATGGTTTAATAACCTAAACGTTTCAAATAATAATATAGCAGACCAATTCTCAGAAAATGTGATCAAGGTTCCTATGGGGGCAAGAATTAACTTTACACTTCCTGATGGTACCTATGGGTGGTTAAATAGCGGTTCATCGTTATCCTATTCTTTACCATTTAACGATAACAGAAAAGTTAATTTGAAAGGAGAAGGATGGTTTAATGTGGCACACGATACCATTCATCCTTTCGAAATTGAAGCAGGAAAATCAAAAGTGGAAGTTTTAGGAACAGTATTTAATTTATATGCCTATCCGGAAGAAGACTTTATAGAACTGGCTTTAGAAGAAGGTAAAGTAAAATTTACGCCAACAGAGAATTCAACTAAAGGCTTTGAAATTAAACCAAATGAAAAGCTGTTACTCGAAGATGGAAAAATTAAAATAAGTGAAACCGAAGCCTATAAATTTGGTGCCTGGAGAGAAGGTAATCTCGTTTTCAGAGGAGATGCAATGGTTGATGTGGCCAAGAGGATAGAACGATGGTATAATGTTGATGTTCAGATTATAGATGAAGAACTAAAAAAACATTCTATTCGTGGTACATTTCAGGATGATTCATTGGAAGAAGTGTTACGATTCCTGAGCTTAATATCTCCATTAGATTATAAAATAATAGACAAGAAAATATTGAATGACAATACAATAACAAAGAAAAAAGTACTAATCTACAAGAAGTAAAACCCAACAATCAAATTTTTTAAAAAAATCTACAATGAAACAAACAGGAGGACCATAAAAGAAAAAAAGGAAATCGCGCCAACGATTTCCTCAAAAAATCCCTTATGAAATTTTTATAAAGCTAAATGACAAATTTATGAAAAAATCCAGATTTCTTTCTGAATGTTTTTCTTTAAGTTTAACAAGAACATTCAAAATTATGCGAATTACCCTATTTTTAATTCTCATATCAGCGTTTGAAATATACGCTACAGATTCCTATTCTCAAAAAACCATTCTCTCGTTAAATGTACAAGAGAAAAGTTTAGAAGAGGCTTTAGATGAAATAGAACAAGCATCAGAATTCTATTTTTTATACAGTGAAAAGCTTGTTGATACCAAGCGAGTAGTATCTATAAATGTAAAAGAGGCTAAAATTGAAAAAGTTTTAGATGATCTTTTCTCAAATACAGAAATTAAGTATCAAATAATTGACAGAAAAATTCTTTTAGCACCTGAATTCGAAACAGAAAAAACAATTCAACAGGAAACAAAATCTATTGAAGGAACTGTTAAAGATGTATCAGGGGCACCGCTTCCAGGTGTTACCATTGTTGTATTAGGTACAACTAATGGTATCATTACAGATTTAGATGGTAAATATAAATTGGATAATGTTAAACCCACTGATATACTTGAGTTTAGTTTTATCGGAATGGATAAACAAGATATTCCTGTTGAAAATAAAACCAGAATCGATGTTGTTATGAAAGAATCTACCATTGGATTAGAGGAAGTTGTAGCAGTTGGTTATGGTGTTCAGAAAAAAAGTGATTTAACAGGTTCTATAGCATCAGTTAATGTTGACGAATTAAAAAACAGATCAACCAGTGATGTAGGTAAAACCATGCAAGGTAAAGTTGCAGGTGTACAAATTCTTAGCTTATCCGGAGCTCCAGGTACCAGTCCTACATTCAGGGTTAGAGGTTATTCAAATAACGGTACTTCAGATCCTTTATACATTGTTGATGGATTAAAAGTAGACGACATTGGATATCTTGATCCTAATAACGTAGAATCTGTAGAAGTATTAAAAGATGCCGCATCTGCAGCAATTTATGGTGCTGAAGCAGGTAATGGTGTTGTATTAATTACCACAAGATCTGGTAAAGCTTCTGCAAGTAGATTCTTCTATAATGGAATGTATTCAAATCAATCTCAAACCAATAAAATGAAAATGATGAATGCATCCCAGTTCAAAGAATTCTGGATGCAGGCAGGCCAACCAGAAGCTGCATTCCAAAACGGAAATACTGATTGGAATGACGTGATTTTTGAAAATGGTATGCGCCAAAGTCATTCAATAGGATTTGAGGGCGGAACAGAAAAAGCTTCATATTATGCTTCTATTACTTATAACTCTGATAATGGTATGGTTATAGGTGATGAAGATACTAATGAACGATTAGCGGCACAGGTTAATGCAAGTTATAAAGTAAATGATTGGTTGAAAGTAGGAACAACTAACTCTTTGGAAAGAGGAAAAGTTGTAAGTGTATCTTCAAATGATGCAACTGCTTCAGGTAGTGTTATTGGAGGTGCTTATTTCTATGATCCAACAGTTCCTGAATATTATAGTAATGATTCTGAAGCACCGGCTGGTCTTGGTCTTTTAGAAGCTGAAGCTGATGGATTTAATATTCTTCGTAATGACGATGGGCAAATTTATGGTGCTTCTTTATTACAACAATCAACATTATGGAATCCAAGGGGTATGATCGAAAACTTTAAAAATGAGATCTGGAGATCAAATATCAATGGAACTATGTATGCAGAATTAACACCTATTGAAGGATTAATCTATACTTCAAGAATAGGTTATCGTTTTGGAAATTTGCATACCTCAAATTATTCAGATGGTTGGTATTGGAATCCAAATCAATTTGTTAAAAACGGAGCTTTATCTGCAGAATTAAGTCATAATGTATATGTACAGTGGGAAAACTTTGCCAACTATATGTTTTCACTAGGCGATCATGATTTTACAGCAATGGCTGGTATGAAATACGCTAATAATAACAATACATTTATCAGTGCTGAAACAACAAGTTTAGCTAATGATGCAGAAAACTATCGTTATTTAGATTATTCTTCAGTTGATGCAACAGATAATGTAGGTGGAAATAATATTAACGCGCGCAGTTTATCATATTTTGGACGTTTAGGTTGGAGTTACCAAAGCAAATATATGCTTATGGCAAGTTTCCGTGCTGATGCATTTGATGCTTCTAAATTGTCAAAAGAAAATCGTTGGGGATATTTCCCAGCAGTTTCCGGAGGATGGGTTATTTCTAATGAAGAATTCTTTCAAAATTTAGGAATAGAAAAACTGTTATCATACTTTAAAATTCGTGCTTCCTGGGGTATTAATGGTAATGTAGATGTATTAAGAGATTATCCTTATACTTCATCCTTAATACTGGGTAATGGTTATTACAATTTCAATAATCAATTATTAACAGGGGCGGCTCCTTCTGATCAATTAGCAAATAATGAATTAACATGGGAAGAATCCGAACAAACAAACTTTGGTTTCGATGCTCGTTTCCTTGATAGTAAATTAAGCTTTAGTTTAGATTATTATAGAAAAGTTACCAATGGTCTTTTAGCTACTGGTCCGGCTCCTGTAATATCGGGTACAAGTACTGTTGTTCAGAATATTGGTGAAATTGAAAATAGTGGTGTTGAGATGGAATTAAGCTGGAAAGGTTCAATAGGAAACCTTAAATATCAAATCAGTGGGAACTTAGCAACATTACATAATGAAGTATTGGAAAGTCCTTATGGAGAAGGAAGATTTGCCGGTGGTGGTGGATTTTTAACTGATGCTACATATTTTGAAAAAGGATATCCTATTTGGTACTTAAGAACTTATCAGGTTGATCATATTGATGAAGCTACCGGTCAGCCTATTTATAAAACAGCAGAAGAACTTGGTTCTGATGATGGTAAAGATTATGCAGGATCTGCAATACCTGATTTTACTTACGGAGCTACAATAAGTGCAGAGTATAAGAATATTGACCTAAGAATATTTGGTGCAGGACAGTCTGGTAGTGAATTGTTTTTTGGAGTTGTTAGACCTGATCTTCCTATTATGAATTTACCAGAATTTGTATATAACAATCATTGGACAGCTTCAAATACTCGGGCATCCAAGCCTTCATCTCAAGTATATCAGTCTTTCCCAAGCGCTGCAAATTATGCATCCTCAGATCATTGGGTATTCAATTCTTCTTACTTTAAGATTAAGGAAATCCAATTGGGATACACATTGCCTTCGTCACTAACAAAAAAACTTAGAGTTTCTTCTTTAAGAGTTTATACATCTTTAGAAAACTTCTTTGTATTCACAGATTATCCGGGGATTGACCCTGAATCTATGAGTGGAACTCAAAATGGTGATACTGTAACAATTCCTGGTGGACCAACACTTTCTTTAGGTGGAGGAATGGGAGTTGACAGAGTTCAATACCCAGCAATGAAACAAGTTGTGTTTGGAATTAATTTATCATTTTAATGAATTAAATTATGGAGACATCAATTATGAAAAGAATTAAATTACTTATAACAATAATTATATCCGGTATTATATTAATTTCTTGTAACGAGGACTTACTGGATGTTGAACAACATGGTGCTCTGCTTCCGGACAACTATTATGCAAATGCATCAGATGAACAAGCAGAACAGCTAATTGCAGAAGTTTATTCACAAGTATTTACACAGCTTTTTTGGAATGGCTTTTTAAATGGTATGTCTGATAATGGTATTCGTACTGGAGGAGCCTTATCTAATGTAAATGTAACTTCTCAGAATCATGATATGAATGGTTATTTTACTTCTTTATTCAGAATTAACTATTTGTGTAACATGGTTATTGAAAACCTACCTGCAGATACTGATACTAAAAGTCAGGTAATAGGAGAAGCATATTTTTGGCGTGCTTTTGCATATTTTAATTTAATCAGAATGTGGGGAACACCTCCTTTGGTAGATCATGTTTTAGGTGCAGGTGATTTACAACCTGCTAACGGAACTTCTGTTGAATTATGGAATTATGTGGAAACAAGTTTAGATGAAGCATTAAAATTATTACCAGAAAAAGCTGGATTAGGTCAGCAGGATGAAATTGGTGGCAGAGTTACAAAACATGCTGTTTATGCCTTATTAGGGAAAACTCAGCTTATAAAAGGTGATTATTCATCAGCAATTACTTCACTTGAGCAGGTAATCAATTCTGGTAAATATCAATTAATCGATGATTTCAGAGAATTGTATCATACTACATCTGATTTCTGCGATGAGTACATCTGGGAATTTAATGTGGATGATGAAGACCAGGCTAATTTTGAAAGAGAAGGTGATAACAGAGCTATTAACCTAACCTGGAGAACAGAAAACGTAACTGTTCCTGGAGGTTTAACCGCGCAAGGCTATGGTTTTGCTGATTTTAATAAAGCTTTTTATGACTTTATGGTTGCCAGAGGCGAAAAAGGAAAACCTCGTTACTTAGGTACAATTTGGGATTATGAAGATATTTTAAATCGATTTGTAGAATTAGGATTAGCAAGTGATGTAGAAGCTGCTAAAGGTGAATTCTGGAATTCAGTGCCTGCAATGTCTGATTGTCAGGGATATTTTAGAAGCAAAATGTTGCCATGGGCTGATGAAATTTATGATTTCTATGATGTGAATGTAATTCATAGTAAAATAAACTGGCCGGGAATGAGATATGCTGAAGTATTATTACTTTATGCTGAGGCTTGTGTACAGTCAGGAACCAAAACAGATTTAGGTCTTGCAGCAATCAATGAAATCAGATTGAGAGCTGGTTTAGATAATTTACCATCATACACACTTCAGGATCTAAAAGATGAAAAACGTGCTGAACTTGCTTATGAAGGTGAACGTTTCCTTGACCTGGTACGTTGGGGTGATGCTCCTGCAGCTCTTGCTACCAGAGGATTTACTATGTACAACTTTTATGGATATGTTGAGGGAACTACTGATTATAATGTAACCGAAATGGGTGTTCAGGATGCAGTTGGATTCCAATCTGGAAGAGATGAACTTTTTCCATTCCCATATAACGAAAGATTATTAAACCCTAATCTTGGTCAAAATACAGGATGGAATTAATTTAATATAGTATAAAGCGGTAACCATAATTAAAATGGTTACCGCACTTTATAAAAACGATAAAACTTATTGATAATATAGAATAGCAACCCTAAAGGATATGATCTAATCCTAAATAAATTTTATGCTGTGAAGTTTTTATATTTATTCTTGCCATTCTAAGTGTATGAAAAACAGGTGTATGATTAAGAATGTTCTTTTCCTGTTTTTTTAAATTCAAAAAATGCATATAAATGCGTTATTTACAAATGTTTTATCATAACAATCAATCGATAATAGCTTTTTTATAGTTTTCTATAAATAAAAAAAATATAGGCATTAATAGATCGATAACCATTGTGTTCGAATGTTTTAATAAAGCGAACTACAGTTAAAAATTTTGTCTTTATCCACATGATAGATAAGCCTGAATTTTTAATTGCATTTCCATTTGACTACAAAAAATTAGAATTAACAGATGAAACGAAATTGGATAGAATTTTATAAAAGTAATATAGGAGCAATAAAACCATTCCTTGTTATTTGTATTGTTTTTTTAGTAGCATGCCAAAGCCATGTAAAAGAACAACATGTAGATCTGAAAACAGATTTTATTACACCGCCGGATGATGCTAAACCCCGCGTTTGGTGGCATTGGATGAATGGAAACGTATCTAAACAAGGTATTAAAGCAGATCTGGAGTGGATGCATAGAGTAGGTATCGGAGGATTTCAGAATTTTGATGCCGGATTAAACTGTCCTCAGTTAGTAGAAAACAGATTGATTTATATGACTCCTGAGTGGAAAGATGCTTTTGCATATACCACAAAACTGGCAGATTCTCTTCATTTAGAAATGGCTATTGCAGGGTCTCCTGGTTGGAGTGAAAGTGGAGGGCCATGGGTAAAACCTGAGGAAGCCATGAAAAAATATGTGTGGAGTCAGATTCAGGTTGAAGGAGGAAAGGCTTTTTCAGGTAAACTTCCTGAACCGCCGTCAGTAGCCGGGCCTTTTCAAAATGTAGGAATTACTCCTGGATTTATGAGCCACGGACCGGATGATACTCCTGCTTATTATGCAGATGCAGCTATTATAGCCTATCTGTTACCTCAATCATATCAATCATTAGCGGTATTAAACCCTAAAGTTACTTCAAGTAGCGGTCAATTTAGTTTAAAGGATTTAACCGATGGCGATTTGGTGAAATCTACCTTTTTACCAGCTGCTAAAGTCGGCGAAAAATCCTGGATTCAATATGAATTTAATAAACCTACTGAAGTACAGGCTTTGACAATTGTAGGAGGTGGAGCAAGTAGTATGTTTGGACCGCCAAGTGAAACGCGTGCATTGGAAAAGAGCAATGATGGTAAAAACTATGAAAAAATTATTGATATTCCAGCTAGTTCATTGGCCGAATTAACACTTTCTTTCGAACCTGTAAGTGCAAAATACTATCGCTTTACATGGACTCAACTACCCGATAGAGGTCCACAAGGAATTCCGGGTTTACCAATGATGGGAAGAGGACCTGGCGGACCTAAAGGTACCAATGTAGCTGAGTTGGTTTTAGCAACATCAGGCAAGGTACATCGTTTTGAAGATAAAGCTGCATTTCAGGCTGCTACAGATTTATATGATGTATTTACAAAAGAAGTAAAACCTGAAAATGTAGTTAATAAATCTACTGTTGTTGATTTAACTGCAAACATGCAGGCTGATGGTTCGTTGCAATGGGATGTTCCTGAGGGAGATTGGATGATTGTTCGTTTAGGATACTCATTAACAGGACATAAAAACGGACCAGCCTCTCCGGAAGCTACAGGTTTAGAGGTGGATAAATTAAGTGCAAAGCATGTTAAAGCATATTTTACCAATTATTTAGATCAGTATAAAGATGCTACCAATGGTTTAATGGGAGAGCGTGGACTTCAATATGTAATTACTGATAGTTGGGAGGCCGGTACTCAAAACTGGACTGACAACATGATTACAGAGTTTAAAAACAGAAGAGGTTACGATATGATTCCATGGTTTCCGGTATTAACAGGACAAATTGTGGAAAGTGCTAAGGCTAGTGACCAATTTTTATGGGATTTCCGTAAAACACTGGCTGATTTAGTTACAGAGAATCATTTCAATCAACTAACAACTTTACTTAAAGAAAGAAATATGGCTCGATATTCAGAATCACATGAAGCACGCAGGGCTTTTATAGGTGATGGAATGGAAGCTAAAAAGACTGCTGCAGTTCCTATGGGAGCAGGATGGACTCCTGGTGGTTTTGGTGGTGATGAAGGCGAAGTAGCATCTTTTTATCAGGCTGATATTCGCGAGTCAGCTTCAGTATCACATTTATACGGACAAAAATATGTAGCTGCAGAATCATTAACAGCAATGGGCTCTGATTGGGCCTGGTCCCCAGATACCTTAAAGCAAATTGCAGATCAGCTTATGTCATGCGGTTTAAACCGATTTGTCATTCATACTTCAGTACATCAGCCTTTAATGGAAAAAGTTCCGGGAGTAAGCCTTGGACCTTTTGGCCAATGGTTTACACGTAATGAAACCTGGGCAGAACAAGCTGTTGCCTGGACTAATTATTTATCACGTAGTTGTTATATGCTGCAACAGGGGAAAATTGTAGCAGACATCGCTTATTATTACGGAGAAGATAATAATATTACTACGCTGTTCAGCAAATTAAGAGGAAAGAGCCTTCCTCCTATTCCTGACGGATATAATTACGATTTTATAAATGCCGATGCTTTGGTAAATCTGCTTTATACAGAGGATGGATTAATTAAAACACCAACAGGAATGAAATATCGCATTCTGGCTTTGGATCCTAACAGTCAGTATATGACACTAACCGTACTTAATAAAATTAAATCATTGGTTGAAGCAGGTGCTATTGTTATTGGTCCTAAACCAATCATATCCCCAAGTCTTGTTGATAATACAGATGCTTTCAATACTATTGTTGATCAACTTTGGGCTAATGAAGCAGATGTAAATGTAATTGGAGAAGGAAAAGTTTATCCAAAATTAGACTTGGAATCTGTTCTAAAAGCAGAAGGAATTATTCCTGATTTTAAATACACCAAACCACAGCAGGATACCAAAATGTTTTGTGTACACCGAAAGGTGGGAGATGCTGATATTTATTGGGTAAACAATCGTAATAAAAGAGTTGAAGCATTTGAGGCCACTTTTAGAGTATCAGGAAAAGAGCCTGAAATATGGCATCCTGAAACTGGAAAAATAGAAAAAGCATCCTATGAAATTTCTGATGGTATCACTAAAGTTCAGTTACAAATGGAACCTGAAGATGCCTATTTTGTAGTATTCCAAAATACAGCAAAAGCAGATAAATATACACTTCCGAAAAAGAATGAAGAGCAATTAGCTGTTATTAACGGTCCTTGGGATATTCACTTTCAGGAAGAAAGAGGAGCGCCTTCACAGGTTGAATTTGAAGTATTAACACCATGGAATGAAAACGAAAATTCCGGAATAAAATATTTCTCAGGTACAGCTAATTATAATAAGACAATCAATGTATCTAACGATTGGATTAAAGACGGAGCATCTATTTATCTGGATCTTGGTGAAGTTAAAAATCTGGCAGAAGTATTTGTCAACGGAAAATCAATGGGTATTGTCTGGAAAAAGCCTTATAAGGTTGATATTTCAGAGGCGCTTAAGGTTGGAGAAAATACGTTGGAGGTTCAGGTTACCAATTTATGGGTAAACAGATTAATAGGAGACCAGCAACCGAATGTGGAAGAAAAAATCACATTTGTTACCAATCCGTTTTATAAAGCAGATTCTCCATTAAAGCGTTCTGGATTAATGGGACCGGTCACAATTTCCAGTATTCAATAAGTAACAATCATAAGATTCAAAAAACGAATAACGATGAAAATACTTTTAAATTTATTAGTTCTGTTTACGCTCATATTAGCCGTAAATACACTACATGCGCAAAGGTTGACTACAGATAATGTTGACGAAATAATAGAGGCAATGACGCTTGAAGAAAAGGCACGATTATTAGTAGGTAAGCCAAATGCTGATTTTGGTGGAGATGGAGTAATGACCGGAAATGATAAAGATTTGCTCCCTGGAGCTGCAGGTTCAACTCAGGCTGTGGATCGTTTAGGTATTACAAGTGCCGTTTTGGCAGATGGCCCTGCCGGTCTTCGTATTAGCCCAACACGTCCTGATGAAAAGGATACTTATTTTTGTACGGGTTTCCCGGTAGGAACGTGTTTGTCTTCATCGTGGAATACACAATTGGTGTACGACGTTGGTAAAACGATTGGTAACGAAGTGCTGGAATACGGTGCAGATGTTTTACTTGCTCCCGGTATGAATATTCACAGACATCCGCTTTGTGGAAGGAATTTCGAATATTATTCTGAAGATCCATTATTAACAGGGAAAATTGCGGCAGCTTATGTGGATGGTATTCAGTCAAATGGTGTTGGAACTTCATTGAAGCATTATGCAGCTAACAACCAGGAAACAAATCGAACTGAAAACGATTCAAGGGTTTCTCAACGAGCTCTTCGAGAGATTTATCTTAAGGGATTTGAAATTGCTGTAAAAGAATCAAATCCATGGACAATTATGTCATCATATAATAAATTGAATGGAGAATATACCCAACAGAGTCATGATTTACTTACTACAGTACTACGTGAAGAGTGGGGGTACAAGGGAATTGTAATGACAGACTGGACACGTCCAAGGGATATTGTTGCACAAATTCGTGCAGGAAACGACTTAATGGAACCCGGTACAACAATACAGATTGATGATATTATTGAGAAAGTTAAAAGTGGGGAGTTATTGGAGTCGGATGTTGATATATGCGTAAAACGCATGTTAGAGTTCATTGTAAAAACACCTCGTTATAAAGGTTATAAGTATAATGAAAAACCTGATTTAAAAGCGCACGCAGAAGTGACCCGCCAGTCGGCAACAGAGGGTATGGTGTTACTTAAGAATAGTAATGAAACACTTCCTTTGAGTGGAGAGTTGAAAAATATAGCCTTATTTGGAGTAACCTCCTATGATTTTATTGCAGGAGGAACAGGTTCTGGTGATGTAAATAAAGCCTATGTAGTAGATTTGATGCAGGGACTGAACAATGTTGGTTATACCGTTCAAAATGATTTAAAAGATTTATATGAAAAGTTCATAAGTTATCAGCGAGCCAAAATAGATAGCGAAACAGAGTCGTATAATTGGTTTACCGGGAAAGCGGTACTTCCGGAGATGCCCGTGGCTGGTTTGTTTATTGAAAAACAAGCTGCTGAATCAGATATAGCCATAGTTACCATTGGACGGAATGCCGGTGAGGGTGGAGATAGAACCATACCAGGAGACTTCAATATCACAATTGAAGAACGTAAATTATTGAATGATGTATGTGATGCATTTCATTCCGTAGGTAAAAAAGTTGTTGTAATAATGAATATTGGAGGGGTTATTGAAACTACTTCATGGAAAAATCTTCCTGATGCGATTCTTTTGGCATGGCAACCAGGTCAGGAAGGGGGTAATTCAGTGGCAGATGTACTAAAAGGAAATGTAAATCCTTCAGGTAAGCTACCTATGACATTCCCGGTTTCTGTTATGGATCATCCTTCATCGAGCAATTTTCCGTACGAATATAATTTAAGTCCTTTTGATGTTGCAGATAATTTCTTTGGACGAAAAATCGAACGAAAAAATGTTCATTATACATCTTATGAGGAAGATATTTATGTTGGTTATCGCTACTTTTCAACCAAACAGATTCAAGTGTCTTATCCTTTTGGTTTTGGTTTAAGCTATACCAACTTTGAATATAGTAAACCTAAAATTTCGGTAAAAGGAGGAGAGTTTACGGCTACTGTTTCCGTAAAAAATGTTGGACAAAAAGCAGGAAAACAGGTAATCGAACTATATGTTACCGCTCCGGATGGAAAACTTGAAAAGCCTGCCAAAGAGTTAAAGGCATTTGCCAAAACTAAAGAGCTGGCTCCTGGAGAAAGTCAATTACTAACACTAAAATTTAGTACTTACGATTTAGCTTCTTATGATGAAGAAATTCATTCATGGGTTACTGATGGTGGTAAGTATACTGCAAAATTCGGAACCTCTGTAGAGGATATTTTTTCAAAAGTATCATTTAATGTAAGCAAAGCAACTTATGAAGTAAATGATGTTTTAAAACCAGAAGTAGATATTAATCGACTCTCATTAAAATAAATAACCATGATAAATAAAAAGATATTTCTAGTACTATTTGTTGAGATAATAAGTTTATTGGCTCTTCCAATAAATGCGCAAACAATTCAACAAATAAAAGTAGGAGCAGCAAAAGTTGATATTACACCTGATGAAAATACTTTACCTAAAGGGTATGACAGTATTCGCGATGGCTTATTTTGCCGGGCCATTGTAATTGATAATGGAGTAACAGAAGCTGCATTGATTGCTGTAGATCAGGGCATGGTAAATAATGATCTTTACAATAACATCACAAAAAAAATTGAAGAGGAAACAGGTATTCCTGCTGTAAACATATTTATTTCACCATCACACACGCACAGCGCTCCATGGGGTGCTGAAGCATCAGTTGAAAAAGGTGTTTTGGAGGTAGTAAAAGCTGCAAAAAGTAAAGTTGAGCCTGCTACCATTAGTTATAAAACAGGTTTATCTTACTTAAATATCAACAGAGATGTGATTGATCCGGAAACCAGATTATGGAAACAAGGCCCTAATCATGCCGGACCATCAGATAAAACTGTTGCCGTTTTAACATTCAGAGATGCTTCTGGAACTCCTATTGCAGTTTACTATAACTATGCCATGCATGCCAACATGATGTTTATGAGTGGAGCTATAAGTGCTGATTTCCCGGGAGAAGCTTCTAAGTATATTGAAGAATATTTAGGTAACGATGTGGTGGCTCTATTTTCAAGTGGAGCTGCAGGTGATCAAAATCCTGTTACAACCCAACCAATGGAGCAAGTAGGTCATAAAAAAGTAGAAGCACTTTTAGAAAGCGGTAAAGCAAAAGATCTTGCAGAAGCTATTATGATGGCAGGATTTCTAGGTAATGGAGAGATAAAGGTAGATAAAGCTGCTTTGGATCGTCAATCACAAATGATTAGTACTCTGGGTCAGATTTTGGCAGAAGAGGTGATCCGGATTACCGGATTGCCTCAACAGGCTGATTCCGTATTTGCAATTCAAGGATTGGAAGAAATCATTACTTGTCCTGGAAGAAAGAGAACAAATACAGGTAGAGAAGGGGCTCCGGGAACTTATGTAGATGGTGATCCGGTACAAATAAAATTAAGTCTTTTAAGATTAGGTGATATTGCAATAGCAGGTGTAAATGCTGAGGTTTATAATATTATTGCGCAAAGATTTAAAGAGGAATCACCTTTAACAAAGGTAATTTTTTCATCCATAACCAATGGTTCTTCTAATTCAGGATATATACCTGATGATGCAGCATTTCAGCGTTATACGTTCCAGGTTTTAAGTTCACGACTAAAACCTAACCATGCAGAAAGGGGAATTATTGATGGATTAGTTGAGCTGATTAATCAATCATCACTATGATAGTATTTAACTGGGGAGTTAAATTACGGGGTCGTATGACAGGCAAAAAGCAATTGTTATTATAACGATTGGTTTTTGCCATTTTACTCTGCAATACATTAATACGTAATCCTGCTTTAAAATGGACATGAGGTTTATTACAAAAAAAAATTCAGTAATTAAAGTTTTACATGAAGTTTTCTTCCAGATCCGTTTAATCAAATTTTTATGATGCGTCATAGACTAAACATCAGAATATAACTAGAAGAAAGATATTCTTTTTTTATCAAATATAAAGTCAAACAATTTTAATTAAACCCTTATAAAATGAAACAGTTAAAAATATATGTCTATACATTATTGATGTGTGGTTTTATTGCATGTCAGTCTGTTGTACCTGATGGTACAATAACTACCAGTTCTGTAGGAACTCACCCAATGGTTGCCAATAGTGAAACTGCCAAAACCACTACTGAATCAGGTGATGTGATTGGGTACGTTCACAACGGAATATTTAATTATAAAGGTATTCCTTATGCAAAAGCAGAGCGTTTTATGCCACCTGAAAAACCAGATAAATGGGATGGCGTAAGAAGTTGCAGATCTTATGGTCCTGTTTGTCCTATAGATGTGGAGTCTATGATTTTGTTTGATGAAATGGAGTTTGCTCAGCAACATAATTTCTGGTTTATGAAAGAGGATGCCTGTAACAACTTGAATGTGTGGTCTCCGGCTATTAACGATGGAAAAAAACGTCCTGTAATGGTTTGGTTACACGGAGGCGGCTACACAGCAGGATCATCATGTGAATTGCCAAGTTATGATGGTGAGAATTTAAGTCGTACAGGAGATGTGGTTGTAGTATCCATCAATCACAGGTTAAATGTTCTGGGTTTTCTGGATTTATCAGCTGTTGACGAAAAGTATGCACAATCAGCCAATGTGGGTATGATGGATGTTGTTGCAGCTTTGCAATGGGTTCGTAATAACATTGAAAACTTTGGAGGAGATCCGGGTAATGTTACCATTTTTGGTCAGTCAGGAGGTGGTGGTAAGGTTGCTACTATGTTGTACACACCTTCTGCAAAAGGATTGTTTCATAAAGCTATTATGCAAAGTGGTGTAGCAGGAAAGTATTCAACCAAGGAGCAGACTCAAAAAATTGGTTTAGCTATTATGGATGAATTAGGATTAAAAAAATCGGAAGTAGACCAATTACAAGATATGCCTTACGAGAAATTATTGGCTGCAGGAAACAGAGCTGTGGCAAAAACTCAGGAATCAGGTTTTGGTCGCTTAGGTTGGGCTCCTTCATGCGATGGTGAGTTTATTCCTTTACAACCTGGTGATCCCGGAGCTGAAGAATTAGCTAAAAGTATTCCTTTGATTATTGGATCTAACCAGGTGGAATTTGGATCGTTTGGTAATCAGGATTTATTGCAAGCTGATGAAGCAACTATTATCAATAAATTAACAGAACGTTTTAAAGATAAAACAGAAGAGTATGTAGCTGCTTACAAAAGTGCTTATCCAAACACAAAATTACCATCAGACATGTTGGATGTAGATGTAATGTTTCGACCAATGTTACTGCATTTTGCAAATATAAAATCCTCAGTTAACGGTGGAGCACCAGTATATAATTATATGTTTAAATGGAATGCTCCCCACTTAAACGGTTTATTGAAATCAAGTCACTGTATGGAGTTGGCATTTGTATTCAATAATATTGCCCGTACCGAAGAATATAATGCAGGAACTCCTGAAGCTTATGCTTTAGCAGATAAGATGAGTAAAACATGGGCCACATTTGCTTATACAGGCAATCCAAATAATGAAGCTATTCCAACATGGGAACCCTTTACTCCTGATGGTGGCGCAACGTTTTTGTGGGATAATGAAACTGAATTGGTTCACAATCATGACAAAGAATTATTGACTGTGGCAACTTCAGTTCCTCCTGTAAGTCCGTTTTAATTATTGTATTATTTAGTATTTGTAATTTGCTCAAGTCGCTGGGCTCTTCATTTTTAGCTTGATCTAAAAACGAAGCAAAAAGATCAAGGCTGCATCTGCTTCACTCATAAAACTACGGTTGATTGACTGAAATCGTTTAAACTCGCGTTGCTCAAACAAAAACGATTCTTAATCGTCAATTCATCCTTGTTTTATGGATCATCAGCTGATGCCGTTTAGACCATATTTACAAAAACAAGATATGTTACAATTAAAACAAAAGTTTCTTATGTATTATGAATAAAAGACATTGGCTCAAAACAGTTTACATTAGCTACTGCGCGTGTCCTCACGCGTAGTTTAAATAATAATTGTAATTAGTATTAGGCACTGAGGTCTACTTTTTTAGTAGTAACTAAAGTTCTATTCAAAAACTAAAACATCTATATAAAATGAAAAAAAATCTATTCATATTAACCGTATTTATTCTGGCACAACTAAGCGTGTTTGGTCAAATGCCGGAAATGAGTATCGAAGGAAAAGAAGTATATAAAGGAGATGATATTACTTTTCATCAGATAGATGAGCATACCTGGGTAGGAACAGGTAAAGTAATGTTTAATGAAAGCCTTTATTTAGTTGAAGGTGAAGATAAATCCGTATTGATTGATGCAGGAACAAATATTAAAGATCTGGATAAGATTGTAGCTTCCATAACATCAAAACCAGTCATGTTGGTTGCAACACATGTACATCCTGACCATACCGGTGCTTCTATTGATTACTTTTCTGAGTTATACATTAATCCTGCCGATACTGTTGGAATTCCAATGTTTATGCCGAATTACAAAGGTGAAGTAAAATATTTAACCGATGGAGGAAAAATTGATTTAGGCGGAAGAACTTTGGAAGTAATTTTTACTCCTGGTCATACTCCGGGATCAACTACTTTTATAGATAAAGAAGCAAAATATGGATTTAGTGGTGACTCTTTTGGTTCTGGTAATTTACTTTTAACCACTAATTTTTCAACACTTCAGTCTACATGTGTAAAAATGGAAGGTGTAATGGAAAAATGTGGTATTACAAAGCTTTATCCAGGACATTATTTTGGCCCTAACCATGAAACTTTAGCCAGGGTAAAAGATTTAAATACCATAAGTTCAGATGTATTGGAAGGAAAAATAAAAGGAGAAGAGAATCCAAGAGCTATGTTGGGATTAAATCTGGTTATCAGCCTTAAGGGGGTTAGAGTTAATTACAATGAAAATGCGATCAAGTAAATTCTTCTGTAATCCAGATTATTCTTACTGAATCATTACTGACCGACTTGTTTTAAAAAGGGTTTATTATTGATATTAAGACGAGGAGGTTGTATAATTAAGCGCTATGTATGGGTAATTAAACCGCCTTCATGTAAAAGCGTTAATAAAATCATTAAACGAAGCGTTAAAAAAGAAAAGCTGTTTGAGCTTTAGCGAGTTCTTTTCTTTTAGCGAAGTGCAATGATTTTTAGCTTTTCCATGTCAGCGGCGGCTTTTTTTGTTTCGTTTTTGCAGCTGAAGGCAAAAATGAAAAGCCCGTCGGCTTGAAACATAAGTAATGTAAATATGATGAATAATAATTTAGTCAGACACTAATGATACTGAATAAATAATAAATAGTATTCCTGAGTTTTAATCATTAATGATCGAATATGGATAAATACCTTAAAAACACCCTCCAAAAGGGAATATCCCGACGAAGCTTTTTATCACGCACAGCTCTTGCCTCATGTGCTGCCGGAATTGTAGGATTTACAGGATGTAAGCCCAATAGTCCGAAAGAAAAGGTTTTTGACGAAAATATGATCTATGGTACCAGTTCTGATGAAAGTGCTATGTTATCGTTTTTGTCGAAACCCGAAAATATTGATGAGGCAGATGTAAAAGAAACACTAACATACGATGTAGTTGTTGTTGGTGCAGGGGCTTCAGGTGTTCCTGCTGCATTGTCTGCTTTTGAAAACGGGGCTACAGTTGCGGTTCTTCAAAAGGAAAATATTGTTATTTCACAAGGCAATTCTGGTGCCGGGATTGATCTGAAACATAGCGATCGGGCAGGTGTTGAAGCATTGGTATCTACCTTAATGAAAGAAAATGCACATCGTTGTAATCCTGAACTATTAAGAGAATGGGCTTATCATTCAGGAGAGGCTGTTACATGGGTTATTAATCGTTCTAAAAAGGCAGGGGCAAGTGTTATCAATCAGGGTAATCTTCAGCAAGTAAAAATTCTGGATATCAATGGTTACAAGCTTAGCTATCATACGGCCTACTTTGGACCTAAACCATTTAATAATGGAGATGGAATGAAGGCACTGGCCAAATATTCTGAAGAAGCTGGGGTAAAGTATTATTTTAGTACGCCTGCAGTTCAGTTAATTAAAAATGGAGCTGGTGAAATTAAAGGTGTTTATGGTAAATGTGAAGATGGAAAATATATCAGGCTACTTGCTAATAAAGGAGTGATATTGGCTACAGGCGATTACCAGAATAATAAAGCCATGTGTGATTATTTTATTCCTGATGCCAAATATTTTGGCCGTAAGCAATCCAATAAAACCGGAGATGGTTTTAAAATGGGATATTGGGCCGGTGGAGTAATCGAACCTATTGGTCATACCAAAATGATGCACGATTTTGATGCTGGTCCGGCTACAATGTGCGACATGCCATTTTTAGCCGTTGATCATTCCGGAAAAAGATTTGTTAACGAAAATGTTGAAATGTCATTGCTCAATAATTACCTGCGACAATCTGATAAGGCCGGTCAGTACTCGCAGATATTTGACTCAGAGTATATGAAACAAGCTGCAAATTGGTCTGGGAAGTTGGTAGATCCGGATAAATTAAGGGAATATATGCCAGATGAACCGGTATCGCATGATCATGTTTCCACACCTTTTATTAATACATATAAGGCCAATACCATTGAAGAACTGGCTCAAAAAATAAAAGCTGATCCTGCAACTCTTGTGGCTACCGTTAAGCGATACAACGAACTCGCTGCGGAAGGTATGGACAGTGATTTTGGCAAACCGGCAAATCAGCTGTTTTCTATTACAAAACCGCCATTCTATGGTATTCATCGAACGCTACGTTTATCTGCAGTATGTTCAGGTCTACTTGTAAATAAAAATCATCAGTGCTTAAATTCCACAGGTAATCCAATAACAGGCTTATATGCTATAGGAAATCTGGGTGGGGGTTTTTATGGTGGAGTAGATTATCCGCTTATTGTTTATGGTTTATCATTGGGGCGCTGCTATACTTTCGGATACCTGGTAGGAAAGCATGTTGCAAACCTATAGAAATTTTGAATTGAAAGATTATAATTGAAAAATCCATCATAATGAGAATTCCATTTTTGAATAAAATCACTAAAAACGCTCCCAAAGGAACATGGATAAGGTTATTGATGATTGCTGCGGTAATATTGATTTTATCAGGTATTACTATTGGGGGAAACCATTGGCATAATCAACCCGGATTTTGTTCTAACTGTCATACACCAATGACAAACTATGTCGATAATTATTATTCACATGATTTTAGTACATGACAAAACTATAAATAATTGAAAATCAGCAAAATAAGCACGCAATTTCCTTGCTTAAAACCTTGATATCCAGTATCTTACAAAAGATTCTCACATCATTTTGTAATGCATACGAATACCAAGGTAGACAGTAAAAATACTCAATTATTTGAGTTGTTCAAGGCAACAACCAATTGGCACAAGGCAAGGATTAAATGCTTGCTCATTATTATCAATAGCATGATAAAATTCCAAACCGTTTCATATGTAAAACTTGCTCAAGGTTTTAGTTCTAGTGTAGAGCATGAATCAAGCCTACGGCGAGTGCAACGGTTCTTTTCTGAATTTTCCTTTGACCCACTGATATTTACACGTTTAATTTATAGTTTATTGCCAGATGAGCCTCCTTATATGCTTAGCATGGACAGAACCAATTGGAAGTTTGGCAAAACCGATATCAACATACTGATGCTGAGCGTTTGTTACAAAGGAGTTTCTATTCCGTTGATATGGAAACTCCTTCCAAAAAGAGGTAATTCCAATGCCTTGGAGCGAAAAGAGGTGTTGGACACATATGTTCAGTTCTTTGGTACCCAAAATATTAAAGCTTTTATGGCGGATAGGGAATTTATAGGCGAAGAATGGTTTGAAAATCTTATTCGTCAAAATATTCCATTTTACATTCGCATCCGGAACAATATGATGGTGCATCGTCATGGCAAAACTCCTATAAAGGCCTTTTGGCTGTTCAATAATATGAAAATTGGGTCTTACAAACATTGTGATAAACTCTATTATCTAGGTAAGAATCTAGTATACTTATCTGGAGCAAAATCCTTTAATAAAATCACTGGCAAAGTAGAATTTACCATTATCGCTTCGTTTAATCAATATGATCAGGCTTTGATTAATTATAAAGAGCGATGGCAGATCGAAACCATGTTTAGAGCCATGAAATCCAGTGGCTTTAACCTTGAAGATACCCATTTGACAGACTTGGAACGCATTGCTAAACTTTTGGCTGTTGTATCAATTGCTTTTGTTTGGGTATATTTAGCAGGGATTGACAAACATGAGAACATTAAGCCGATCAGGGTGAAAAAACATGGTAGAAGGGCTTATAGTTTCTTTAAATATGGTTTAATCAGAATTGCTCATGCATTAAGTAATCCAATTAACAACAATGATTTATGTGAATGTTATAAAGTTTTGTCATGTACTTAGGTGTCTTTTATAAGAGTTGCTATCATTTGAAAATTGGATGAGGTACGTGCAGGTAGTTGTTTTTTGATTTCGGGAAAACCTCTGCCTGCAGATCCTAGATGTTCGATATTCCAGGTTGCAATGCGTAGTGTTTGTTTTTGGGACCAAGTTGAAGTGAAGGTTATTAGGAGTAGGATTGTTAATAGTGATTTCATTTTTATAATCGTTTTGTGGTTATCAAAGATAAGAATTTGATTGCTTGTCAAAAGGTAATATTAAAAATAACGGTTGTTTATAAGGTAAAATACGAAAAGTATTATATTTGAATATAACTCATAGTTTAGGGTTAGGTTTGGTTAAAGATTGAAAGCCACTTTCAGAACGTTTGATAGTGGCTTTTCTTTTATTAATTAGTGTTATTCAGAATTTAAAAGTTTAGCAAATGTTTATAAAAGTTAATTTTTTTCTTTGAAAATTATTTAATTTGCAAGCAGAAAAAAAAAGGGTATGCTACAAAGCCAGGAACCATTACATGAAAAAATATTAATAGAAGGATTAAGATCTGGAAATCAACAGATTTTTGATTATTTATTTCATTATTATTATTCAGGATTGGTGGCTTTTGCAATTAAATATGTTGATAATAAAGATACTGCAGAAGATATAGTTCAAGAATTCTTTTATAAATTGTGGATAAAAAGAGGCAAACTTGAAATCAAACAAACCATTAAAACCTATTTTTTTACTTCAATAAAAAACCGGTCTCTAGACTATATTAAACATCAACAGGTTAAGAAAAATTTTGTTGATCAGGTTAAAGGATCGGCTGATATTCATGAAGAATATGATTTACTTGTTGAATCTGAGTTAAGAGAAAGAATTAATCTGGCAATTGATAAACTCCCGGAAAAATGCCGCCAGATTTTTATTATGAACCGTTTTGATGGATTAAGTCCTAAAGAAATAGCTGAAAAAGAAAATATTTCAGTCAGAACTGTTGAAGGTCACATTGGAAAAGGAATAAAGATTCTTAGAAAAGAACTAGAGCAATACTTACCTGCATCTATGCTACTTCTTATTTTAGAAAGATTTACAAACTAAGGTTGTAATTCGTTTCTCATCATTTATTTTAAATTTTAATACTTTTATTGATTAGGCTTATGTTTCAGATATACAGGCTTGTATGTTGGGTGTATTGTAGAGCAAAAGTATAAAAGTTAAAAAATGAGAATTTTTTTTAATAAATGAGCACGTATTAATAAAAACTCCATCGTCTTACTAATAAATAAACAAAAAAAGGGAAATGCGCCAACATTTCCCAAACATTATTAGATAAATGCTCTTTGCAGAGAGTAAATAATAACTTAGTATGACAAAATTATGAAAAAAAATCGAAAACATTATCAATTAGGATACAATCGATCTACTATCCTTAAAGTATTTTATCAAAGATTTTTACAAATTACAGTACCTTTTGATAAATTTTGATTTTTCAGTCGAAAATATCAATAGTTATAAATAAAACTTAGTACTTTCTTTCGTAGTAAATTATAGAAGAAGCGGAATTCAAATACAATATTGAATCTGCTTGAATATGATTTGTAACAACTTAAACATATGGTTTAACCCATGAGAAACTTTTCTCACACAGGAAAATAATCAAATATGGTGAGTTCATTGTTACAATTATATCAAATTTTGAACACATGAAACGACCATGATAAAAGATTACTTACACACGAGAATGATTATTCTTTGGGAGTTTCATCTTGTATGAAAAAATTAAATATTATCAGATGAAAAAAAATATATGTAATACCATAATATTCATTAGTCTAGTAGTTATATTATTATCATGCCAATCGAATAAAATGGATAATTATAAAGAGCGACAAATAAATAATAATTGGTCTTATGCTCAGGTTGATGGAGACTTGAACGGTGATGCTACTGTTCCCGGTACCATCCATACGGATTTGCTGGCTAATGGTCAAATTGAAGATCCATTTTACAGGAAAAATGAGCAGGATTTGCAATGGATTGATAAAGAAGCTTGGGACTATTCCACAATTTTTAAAGTTTCGAAGCAGGAAATAAAATATAATAACATTGAGTTAAGCTTTGAGGGATTAGATACTTATGCAGATGTATATTTAAATGATCATAAAATACTTGAAGCAGACAATATGTTTCGAACTTGGAATGTGGATGTTAAAAATATTGTAGCAGAAGGAGATAATCAATTACGCATTCATTTTTATTCTCCCATAAAAAAAGGATTGGAGCTTTATGAAGCATCAGATTATGCTTATCCGGCTAATAATGATCAGGCAGAAAATGGGGGATTAGGTGATAAAAAAGTATCTGTATTTACCCGTAAAGCAGGATATCATTATGGATGGGATTGGGGCCCCAGGTTTGTTACTTCCGGAATATGGCGATCTGTTAAGCTTAAAGTATGGAATGATGTTAGGATTGCTGATGTATTTATACAGCAACCTAAAGTAAATAAGGAACTTGCTTCGTTAAATGCTACAATAAATTTACAAGTAAATACTCAAGCTTCATACGTAGTACAAGTCATAAATAGCGATAATAATGAAGTTTTAGCAGAAAAAGTAGTTGTTGTTTCTCCTGAGAACTCTACTGTTGACTTACCTTTTCAAATTAAAAATCCAAAATTATGGTGGAGTAATGGATTGGGAGAACCTAATTTATATGATTTTGAAATTAAGGTACTTAAAGAGGGTAAACTGATTACTTCAGGAAATCAGACCACTGGAATACGTAGTTTAAAATTAGTCAGGAAGAAAGATGAGTATGGTGAATCATTTATGTTTGAACTAAATGGTGTTAAAGTATTTGCTAAGGGTGCCAATTATATTCCTAACGACAGTTTTTTACCAAGAGTAAGCAAAAACGATTATGAAAAGGTAATTTCAGATGCTGTTAATGCCAATATGAATATGTTAAGAGTTTGGGGTGGTGGTGTATATGAGGATGATTATTTTTATGAGTTGTGTGATAAAAACGGCATCATGGTATGGCAGGATTTTATGTTTGCATGTAGTTTATATCCTGGTAATAAAGAGTTGCTTCATTCTATCAAACAAGAAGCAATTGACAACGTAACACGTCTTCGTAATCATCCTTCTATAGCGTTATGGTGTGGAAATAATGAAATAAATACTGCCTGGGGTTATTATGAAGGTAATGGTTGGGGATGGAAACAGGAATACACAAAAGAACAGCAAGAAGAAATTCAGAAAGCTTATATGGATGTTTTTCATGATATATTGCCTAATGTAGTAAATAATTATACTGATGGTGATGATTACTGGCCTTCATCGCCGCAGGCAGGATACGAAGCCAATAAACATGCCGGTTATAAAACCACAAGTGGCGATATGCATTATTGGGGTGTTTGGCATGGCTTACATCGTTTTGAAGATTTTGATAAGTACAAAGCTCGTTTTATGAGTGAATATGGTTTTCAATCATTTCCGGATTTTGAAACAGTAAAAAAATATACAATCCCACAAGACTATGATATAGAATCAGATGTTATGGCTGCACATCAGCGCAGTGGTATTGGCAATTTGAGGATAAAAGAATATATGGGTTGGTATTTTAAAGTACCTGTAGATTTTGAGCAATTTTTATACATGAGTCAGATCTTACAAGCTCAGGGAATCAGAATGGCTATAGAAGCACATCGCAGAGCAATGCCATATTGTATGGGATCTTTATACTGGCAAATAAATGACTGCTGGCCGGTTGCAAGTTGGAGTAGTACCGATTATTATCATAAATGGAAAGCGATGCATTATGAGGCTAAAAAAGCTTATGCTCCGGTTATGATAAGTGCTCCAATTAAAGATAATCAAGTGGAGTTATTTGTTGTATCTGATTTATTAAAAGATATTGAAGGAGAATTAAAGATTACAGTTATAGATTTTAAAGGTAATCCTGTATCTGATAAAACTGTTTCAGTACCTGTAAAAGCAAATACAAGTAATCTTCTTGAAAAGATTAATATCAATGAATTAACGGAGGGGAAAGATAAATCAGCACTCGCTATGCTGGTAAGTTATAGTAAAGGGAACCATGAATATGCCTCTAAAATTGTATATTTTTCTTATCCTAAAGACCTAAAATTAATAGATGCAAAAGTTAATGTTAAATTTGAGCAGGAGGATGGAAAAGATGTATTATACCTTTCTACTGATAACCTTGTAAAAGGATTGTATTTAAATATTCCTGATCAGAAGTTGTTTTTAGATGATAATTATTTTGATCTTTTACCCGGACAAACCAAGAAGATTGTTATTTCTCAAAATGGAGTTATAAATCAAGATAAATGGGAAGTTAAAAGTTTAAATCCTAATTGTGAATTAGTTTTTAAATAACTTTTAAGCATTAATATTTATAGCCAGTTGTTACATTTTATGTAATTACTGGCTTTTTTGTCTTCATCCGGTTAAGTAAAAAGAGTTGTAATACATAATCCGGGTTAAATTATCTCAGTCTGATAATAAGTGAGCACTATTAAGAATGGACTTAGTTTGAAAGTGTCCTATTCTATGTTGTAAGTAATGTTTCTTAAATGGTTACTAATAGTAGGTTTGAAGTTGAGAATGGAGTTGAATCACAACTTACAACTAACTTTAACTTATAATGTGTAAGGGTGGTTTTTTGTTGTATTTTATCTTGTGAAATGTGTTAATTTCTATTAAAAAATCAGTTAATTTGTAACAGAAAATATGTTTGTATGCTACAAGATCAGGAGTTATTACACGAGGATATTTTATTGGAGGGGCTAAAATCCGGGAATCAAAAAATATTTGATTATTTGTTTCATTATTACTATTCCGGACTTACTGCATTTGCAATTAAATACATACATAATAAAGAGGCCGCTGAGGATCTGGTTCAGGAATTCTTTTGTAAATTGTGGAATTATCGAGAGAACCTTCATATAAAACAAACAATTAAAGCTTACTTTTTTACTTCAATCAAAAATAGAGCATTAGATTATCTTAAGCATCAACAAATTGAAAATAAATTTGTGGAACACGTGAAGCTATCGTCAGATAAGATTGAGGAATATGATTTTTTAGTAGAGTCAGAATTAAGAGATCGAATAAATATTGCAATCACAAAGCTTCCTGAAAAATGTCGACGTATTTTTATTATGAATCGTTTTGAGGGGTTAGCACCTAAAGAGATAGCTCTTAAAGAAGATATTTCACTTCGTACAGTAGAAACTCATATAGGAAAAGGAATCAAGTTATTACGAAAGGAGTTAGAGCCTTATGTTTCTGCATCAATCCTCCTTTGTATCTTAGAAAAATTGAACCAATATTAAAGGGTGATGCTCAATTCTTCAAAGGCAATAATATAACCTATAATTTAAACGATAGGTTTGTTCAAAAAAATCTTTCCCCAAAAAAGTTCATTCAATAATTGAAAAAATCACTTTCTATTTTAGACGCAATCTTTCGATTATCACCAATCTCATTTATTCATTTTTTTTTTAGTGTAATTGAGTGTTTAAGTTTTTGTTAATGAGCGAATAGTATTTTGTTTTTGTATTGTTAATTATTAAATGTGAAAAATATTTAAAATTGAGTACGTATACTTATTCGTTTCGTCGTCATATTAATAAACAAGTTAAAGTACTCCGGTATTTTACTCCTTGATATTTGAAATAGATGTTTTGTTTTATTAGTGCAAATAATATAATGATGCGATAAATTTTATAAGCGGTTTCAAATATGGAATGAATGTATACATTATTAATAAATGATTAAAAAATAGAATCACGATAAGTATAATGGATTTATTGATCGATTTATTAATGGAAATTACAACAGAATGAAGAACAAAGATTTAAATAATATAAGTGACTTTTTGTTGGGTAAGTGGATCAATAAAGATCTGAGTGAGGAGGAAATGAAAGATATTAGTCAATGGGCAAATTCTTCAGATGAAAATTCGAAGTATTTTAAAGATATTGAGAATATAAAAAATGATCTTGATGAATTAGAATTAATGTCTTCCATTGATAGTAAACTTGGAATTGCTAAAGTTAAATCCCGCATTAAACCCTCTTATAAAAAGGTATCACTTGTTTCAAAGTTTTTGTTTTATGGACAAAAAGTAGCAGCAATAATAGTTATACCTCTTTTAATATTTAGTATTTATCAATTATCAACACAGGTAAACCTTGGTGACAATGATAAATTAGTTTGGCAAGAGATTTATACTCCTATTGGACTGCGTAGTTCATATGAATTACCTGATGGTACAAAAGTATGGTTAAATGGAAACACTTATTTAAGATATCCTTCGCGTTTCTTACAAAAAGAAAGACAGGTTGAACTTACCGGTGAAGCTTTTTTTGAAGTGCATTCCGATAAAAAACATCCATTTGTTGTTAATACAGGAAAATTTAGTGTGCAGGCTGTAGGAACAAAGTTTAATGTCAGAGCACTTTGCAAGGATAGTATTATAGAAACAGCTTTGGTTGAAGGTAATGTTAATCTGCTTAAAAATACACCATCCGGAACAAAAAAATTATATGCGTTAAAACCTAATCATTTAGCTAAATATGATGAGAAGACTCAAAAATTAAAGGTTTATCAGACCAATCTTGATAAATATTTAGCATGGAAAGAAAATCAAATTATGTTTAATGATGATCCAATTACAGAGGTACTTAAAAGGTTAGGTCAGTGGTATAACGTAGACTTTGAAATATCTGAAGATATTGTAAGTAGAAACTATGCTTATACAGGCTTGTTTACCGATGAGGGTTTGCCTCAGATTTTGGAATATATAGAATTAACCACACCTGTAAAATTTAAATATACACCACTTAAAAGAAAGGAGGACTCGTCTTATATAAAAAGAAAAATTATTGTAACATTAAAATAAAATCAAAATAATTATTCAGTGAGAAATACGCCAATATTTCTCTTGATTAAATGAATGCTCTTTGCAGAGAGCTAATAATAACTTAGTAATTAAATTTATGAAAAAATCTCGCGATGTCATTAGAGATGATTGCAGTCATTTCTATGTCTCAAAATTCATTAAAGTTATGAAATTAACTTTTGTTATCCTGTTTATTGCAGGGATTGAACTATTTGCTACCAGAGCCTACTCACAAAAGGAGAGAGTTACTTTGTCACTGGAAGAAACTAGTGTGGCAGATGTCCTTAATTCAATCGAATCTATCACTGATTATACATTTTTTTATAACTCAGGACTTATTGATGTTAAACGAATTGTATCAGTAAATGTTCAGGAACAACCAGTATCTGAAGTGTTGGAAGATGTTTTTGATAATACAGATGTTGAGTTTAAAGTAGAAGGTAATCGTATTGTATTAACAAATCAGTTTTTGTCGGATCAGAATGTCCAACAAAACGCTATCAAAATATCAGGTACGGTAACAGATGAAAATGGTGAAATAATCCCAGGTGTTACTATTTTGATCAAGGGATCTTCTACAGGAACCATAACCGATATGGAAGGTTCTTTTGCGATGACCGACGTTCCAAGTAATGCTACTTTAGAAGTTTCATTTATCGGAATGAAGAAACAGGAAATTGCAGTACAGGGTAGGACTGTTTTTGATATTACCCTGGAATCAAATGTAATTGGCTTAGATGAAGTTGTGGCAATAGGATACGGTACAATGAAAAAAAGTGATTTAACCGGTGCTGTGGCTTCAGTTAAAGGTTCAGTTGTATCAGAAAGACAAGCAACACAAGTATCGCAAGCTCTACAGGGAGCCATGGCAGGTGTAATGGTAACCAGGGATAATAGTGCTCCGGGTGCTACAGCAAATATTCGTATTAGAGGAATTACAACAATTGGTGAAAATGATCCATTGGTTATCGTTGATGGAGTTCCAGGTGTTAGTATTAATGATGTAAATCCCAATGATATTGAAGATATTTCAGTATTAAAGGATGCTGCTTCAGCTTCAATTTATGGTTCAAGAGCAGCCGCAGGTGTTATTTTAATAACTACAAAACGTGCAAAATCAGGAGATTTATCTTTAAACTATAATTATGAATATGGAATTGAGAAACCAACAGAACTAGCAGATTATGTTGGTGCAAAGAGATGGATGGAGATGGAGAATGAATTACGTTGGAATGATAATGGAAACAATGTAGGTGGTGATTATGCTACTCACCCTGCCGATATTGTAGATAATTATACTGCATTGCATGCAGAAAATCCTGATTTATATCCGGATACAGACTGGATGGGCAAAGTATTAAAAAATAGTGCGGCTCGTCAGAGTCATACGCTTAGCCTTTCAGGAGGTTCTAAAAATATACGAACTAAGGCTTCTTTAGCCTATGATAAAACTGATGGATTATATGCAGGACGAGATTATGAACGTTTAACTGCTCGTTTTAATAATGATATAACTTTAAGCAAATATTTATCAGCTTCTGTTGATTTATATGTGAAAAGATCAATTTCCAGAAACCCAAGTTTATCACCTATGTATTTTGCACGTATCTCAGCTCCGATTTATGCTGCAGAATGGACAAATGGGTTAGTTGCAGAAGGTAAGTCCGGAGGTAATATCTATGGACAAATTAAATATGGTGGATATAACCGCAGTTGGTATAATCAGGTTGGAGGAAAAATTCAACTAGACTTTTCTCCATTGGATGGACTTAAACTATCCGCAGTTGTTTCGCCTAATTTTAATTACGACAAAACTAAAAACTTTCATAAAAAAGTAGAATATACAGATTATGATAATCCTACGGTTTATGTGGGAACATTACAATGGGCATCTTCAACAAATTTGAACGAGTATAGAAATGACAGTCATCAGGTAACTAAGCAATTTATTGCCAATTATACCAAGTCGTTTGGTGGACATAACTTGAATTTAATGGCCGGTTATGAAGATTATTCAGCATTTTACGAAACTCTGGGCACAGGTACTGATCAAATGGAGTTGTCTGGTTATCCGTATCTTAACTTAGCAAATGTGAATTACCTGACATCACAGGGAGATGCGTACGAAAATGCATATCGTTCTTATTTTGGACGTTTTATGTACAATTATAATAACAAATATTTTTTACAGGGAAATATTCGTTATGATGGATCATCACGTTTTGCTAAGGATTATCGCTGGGGATCTTTCCCATCGTTTTCTGCAGGTTGGGTAATTTCAGAAGAATCTTTTATGCCAGATATTCCTGTATTATCATTCTTGAAATTACGCGGATCATGGGGAACATTGGGTAATGAACGAATTGGTAACTATCCTTATCAGTCAACTCTTCAATATGCAAGCTCAGTTTTTTATCATGGATCTAATGTTATTTCATCTCAAACAGCTTCGCAACGTTATTATGCTATAGAAGATATTTCATGGGAAACTACAGAATCTTTTGATGTTGGTTTTGATGCAGTTCTTTTTGATGGCCGTTTACATATTAATGGAGACTACTATAAGAAGAAAACAAAGGATATGTTATTAGAATTGGAAATTCCTGATTATATAGGATTCGACAATCCAAATCAGAATACCGGAATAATGAAAACCAATGGTTGGGAATTAGAAGTAGGTTGGAATGATCAGATAGGTGACTTTTCTTACTCTGTATCTGCTAATATTTCTGATTTTACGTCCGAAATGGGAGATTTAGGAGGTATTCAATTCTTAGGTGAAAAAGTAAGAATGGAAGGTTCCGAGTTTGATGAGTATTATGGGTATGTTTCAGATGGTCTTTTCCAAACTCAGGAAGAAGTTGATAATTCTGCAGTAACCAATGCTAGTGTAGGTCCTGGAGATATTAAATATAAAGATATTAGTGGTCCGGATGGAGTACCTGATGGTGTAATAACTCCGGATTATGACAGACAGTTATTGGGAGGATCACTACCACGATATATGTACGGAGGTAATGTTCGTTTGGGTTATAAAAACTTTGATTTTGCCATGGCATTTCAAGGTGTTGGAAAACAAAATGTACGTATGAGTACAATGATGGTACAGCCTATGTATGAAAACTGGGGAAGTATTCAATCTATTCTTGATGGAAACTATTGGAGTGTATACAATACTGAAGCTCAAAATCAAAGAGTTAAATATCCTCGATTAACATACACTAACGCAAATAATAATTATGCAATGTCTGATTACTGGATTTTTAACGGAAGATATTTTCGTTTGAAAAATGTGACATTGGGTTATACGCTTCCTAAAAATATTTGTGAGAAAATAAAAATTAATAACATTAGGGTTTATGGAAGTGCGTCAGATATTTTTTCATTAAATAAATACCCTAAAGGATGGGATCCAGAGGTTTCTGGAAGTGGTTACCCTATTACAGCTTCTTATGTTTTGGGTGTTTCTGTTAAATTCTAAAACTAAACAATTATGAAATTAAATATATTAACAATAATATCATTATTGGTTGTACTTTCCAGTTGTAATGATTTAGATTTAAATCCTTTAGCAGAAGGGGCAACCGGTAACTGGTACTCAGATGAGACTGAAATTGAAATGTCTCTTAATGACTTATATCGTGATCCGTTTTGGAAATTAGATAATGACTATTGGACGGATGATTGGATATATAGAGGAGCCACTAATTCTATCACCGGAGGAACAATGAATGGTGAAGATAGCGATATGCTGGAGTGGTGGTCGCATACATACAAAGGTGTTGCACGAGCTAATACTGTTATTGAGAATTTAGAAAATATTTCTAATTCAGTTACACCCGAAAAAATGAACCAGTTTAGAGCAGATGGTCGATTTTGTCGAGCTGGTCAATATGCTCGTTTAATAACTCATTGGGGGGATGCAATATATTCAAACAGTATTATGAGTCTAGAAGAATCCTTTAATATGGCCAGAACGGATAAACAAATTATTCTTGAAGGGGTTTATGAGGACTATGATTTTGCTGCTACCTATTTGCCTGAAACATATAGCACCAATGAAAATCAGCATGCAACAAAAGGTGCTGCATTAGCTATGAAGGCAAGAGTTGCCCTTTATATGGGAGATTTTGAGGTGGCTCGAGATGCCGCTAAGGCATGTATGGACCTGGGAATTTACGAATTGTATCCTAGTTACAGAGACTTATTTTTATCATCAACAAAAAATTCTGTAGAAACAATTTTTGCACTACCTCGTTCTGTTGAATTAGATGTGTATAGAAGTGACGCTCAAAATTTTATAACTCGTAATGCAGGAGGTTGGGCATCCCATGATCCTTCATGGGAATTATTTTGTTCTTTCCTTTGTACTGATGGATTACCTATTGATGAATCACCATTGTTTGACCCACATAATCCGTTTGAAAACAGGGATCCCCGTTGTGCTGAAACTATCGTTGAATTTCAAACAGAGCATCTTGGCTATATGTATCAACCTCATCCGGATTCATTAAGAGTACTCAATTTTAATTCAGGACAATACGTTAAGAATAATGATACAAGAGCAAATGCATCATATGCTTCATTCAATGGGCTTGCATGGCGTAAAGGAATTGATACAGATTGGTCTGATGATCATAGAACAGATCCTGATAAAATTATCATGCGTTATGCTGATGTTTTATTAATGTATGCTGAGGCTAAAATTGAACTAAATGAAATTGATGGCTCTGTATTAGATGCAATTAATCAGGTACGTGCACGTGCTTATGGTGTGGGTGTTGCCGAAACAGCTTCATATCCTGCTGTAACAACAACAGATCAGGCTGAATTACGAAAAGCTTTACGTATTGAAAGACGTATGGAATTAGCATTTGAAGGACGTAGATACATGGATTTAATTCGTTGGAAATTAGCTGAAAAAGCTCTTAATATCCCTACTTATGGCATGTTAGATGTTAATGAATTAAGAGAAAAAGTGGTAAATCAGGATTTATGGTTTTTCCCTGAAACACCTGAAATTGATGAAGATGGAATTGCTGATTTTACTCCGATGTATAATGCAGGATTGATAAAATTATTAGGATTAAGAAGTTTTGATCCAAGTAGACAATATCTATGGCCAATTCCTTCTAAAGAGATTTTAATTAACGAAAATCTTGTACAAAATTCAGGCTATTAATAAACAAAAAAAAGCCAGGATATTATTCTGGCTTTTTTATAAAAGTTATAATGCTTTGATTCATTTTAGCTAAATGAATATGTTTTGCTGAAAATAGATGATACAAATTAGGTTATGTACAGTACAGATTTACAGTAAAACATTTAATTATCATTAATTCATTTTGAAAAAAGTTTTAAGGAATTGAATTAGATCTATTACAGGTGTAATTTAACTTCCCTAACCTTTTACGTCTTTATTTTTTTTAACACACCAGATGTATATGATTGAAATATCTGTGTATGTGATTAATTATCAAAAGTAAAGCGGTTGTGAATTGTTGATTGATCATAAATAATAAATGATGAAAAAAAATCTACTATATATATTATTGATAATACCGTTTTCAATTTTTGCCCAAAATAGAGAACATGCTTTTGAAGTAAATTCAAGGCTGGGACGAGGTATCAATTTTGGGAATATTTTTGAGGGCGATCCTTCTTGGGGACTGGGCTGGGAAGATCATTGGAGTGATGATTTTCCGGTAATGATATCTCAATTAGGATTTGATCATGTACGTATCCCAATTCGTTGGGAGCCATCAGCACGAAGTTTGTCTAATTATCCTTATACAATTAATGCAGACTTTTTAAATAAAATGAAAGGTGTGGTGGATGTATGTTTAAATAATAACCTGATGGTTATTATTGATATGCATCATCATGAAGAACTACTGGCTGATCCTGTTTTACAAAAAGACCGTTTTTTGTCGCAATGGAAACAGATTTCACAGGCATTTAGTGAGTATTCTGATGATCTTTTATTTGAGATTATTAACGAACCCAATAATGGTTTGGTAGGAAACACATTAAATGTATTCCTTAAAGATGCACTTAACGTTATTCGAGAAGATAATCCTACCCGGGTAGTTTTAATTACTTCAGAATGGGATACTCCAGGTACTATATCTAAATTGGTTGTTCCGGATGATGATAATATCATATTGACGCAGCACTGTTATGTTCCAACTCAATTTACACATCAAGGCTCTGGTTGGGTTTCAAATTCTGATGAGTGGATTGGAACAACATGGAATGATACAGAACCTGAACGATATGAGATTATAAATCAGATAAAACCGATTATTAAGTTTTCAAATGACAATAATATTCCAATTCATATTGGTGAGTTTGGTGCCTATAGTGCTGCCGATGATGTTTCTCGTGAAAAATGGACCACTTTTATGGGACGATATATCGAATCGTTGGGATGGAGTTGGGCATATTGGGAATTTAGTGGCGGTTTTGGGATTTATGATAGAGGAACCACCCAGTACAGACAATTTCTTGTTGATGCTTTAGTCAATAATCAGATGCCTGAGCCTGCAGCTTTAAATAAATCAACCATTTATACTTCTGATTTTTCTAGTAGTACAGACAACTGGACTACAGTGGATAGAGTTGGAACAGGTGCTCAATCATCTGTTGCCAATGAGGAGGGACAGTTAGTTTGTCATATAGAATATACAGGAATTAGTGCAAGTGATATAAAGCTTATGAGAGATGGTATAGTTTTAGAAGCAGGAAAACAATATCAGGTCACCTTTAAAGCCAAAGCAGCAGAACAACGTTGGGTAACGGCTTATGTTGGTGCGGGATCTTCTCCCTGGATGCCTTATGGTGATTATCAACCTTTGATTATTGATGATACAATGAGTGAATATTCATTTTCATTTACTATGGAGGATAATATATCAGATAATGATGCTCGTATCAAATTCGATATAGGAACCAATAGTGCCGATCTATATTTTGAATATGTAAAACTTGAAGAGGTTTCATTAAAAACCACCGGATTTAAAGATTTGAAATATATAAATACTTCTGTTTATCCAAATCCAGTAATTGATAAGCTATTTATTAACAACCTTGATGATTTTCAAACCCTTAAAGTCATTAATATCAATGGTAGAGTTATAAAAAGCTTGAAAATAACTAATGCATTAAATGAAATAGACTTGAAGGACTTGCAATCAGGATTATATCTGGTCGCACTTTATAAGTCTTCAGGACGGCATATATGTAAAATTGTAAAAAAGTAATGTTAGAAAACCGGACATAGCTTTTTAACTAATTAAAGATTAAAAATGTGAAGAGCAGATTTTTTCTAACAAAATATTTAAACCCAAAATTTAGAAATCATGAAATTAAATCTATTAATAATATTATCATTTATTCAAATATCAATTTTTGCACAGGATACTGAAAATCCTGTAGAATATAATTATACAATACTTTACGAGTCTGATTTTACCAGTGGAACAGATGAGTGGCTTACTGCAGACAGAGGCGGCACTGGAGCCTCATCTTATGTTGAGGTTGTTGATGGAGAATTGGCTTGTAGAATTACTTCAATAGGTTCTATTTCAAGTGATATAAAACTATACAGACCAGGTATAGTTCTGAAACCAGAAACTCAGTATAAGGTTACTTTCAGAGCTCGTGCACAACAACAAAGAACCATAATAGCATATATTGGTGAAAGCCGTCAGCCATATGCAGCATTTAGTGGCTATAAGGGCTATAGTGTTGGAGTAACTACGCAGGAATACTCTTACACATTTGGAATGACAGCTGTTGATTCTGATGATAATGCCCGTATAAAATTCGATGTGGGAAACTATCTTCCAGATCTTTACATTGAATATATAAAAGTTGAAGAACTATCAGTAAAAGATCCAACAGGCATCAAACAGGTAAAAGATGTTCAAAGTGCTGTATATCCTAATCCAGTGAAAGATATTTTATTCATTGATAATAAAGATGAATTTCAGGAAGTTCAGATAATAACACTTTCCGGTAAGGTGGTTAAACAACAGGAAGTAGTTAAAGGTGTAAATGAAGTTAATATGACAGAATTTAAGGCTGGGATGTACTTTGTAGCACTATCAAAAGAAGAAGGTAGGTATACCATGAAAGTGATGAAAAAATAATTATAGATATAAAACCATTGAATATAAACCCTTCAATTTTTTGAAGTAGCGGTTAAATTTCACAATGGTTGTTGGGTTTGTATTTATGAATTAAATATAGAATTTATAACGTTTAATCTACTTCTATAAACTGAATCAAAAATGAAAAATATAAAACTATTCATAATATTAGTGCTGGTACAGGTTTCTGTTTTTGCCCAGAATCGGGATCATGCTTTTGATGTAAATTCAAAATTAGGACAAGGTATTAATCTTGGAAATATGTTCGAAGGAGATACGGACGAGACCTGGGGACAGGATTGGGAGAGTAGCTGGAATCCAGACTATCCGGAAATGATTGCAAATTTAGGATTCAAACATGTAAGAATTCCTGTAAAATGGGAACCTGAAAATCGTAGCAACCCAGCTTCTCCTTACACCATTGATGCTGAATTTTTAAATAAAATTAAAGGGGTTGTAGATGCATGTTTACATAATGGTTTGATGGCTATTATTAATATGCATCATCATACAGATTTGTTTGCAGATCCTGCTGCTCAAAAAGAACGGTTTCTCTCACATTGGAATCAAATTTCTGAGTTTTTTAAAGATTATTCTGATGATCTTGTTTTTGAAATTATTAATGAACCACAAGGGAGTTTGGTTTCAACCGAGTTAAATACTTTTATTGCAGATGCACTAACTACAATTCGTGAAGATAATCCTACCCGTATTGTTATGATTTCTCCAGAATGGGGTAGTGTAGGTACACTTTCGGCATTAGATATTCCATCTGATGAAAATATAATTTTAACAATGCATTGTTATGCTCCAATGGAGTTTACCCATCAAGGAGCTAGTTGGGTATCAGGTTCTGATGAATGGATTGGAACAAAGTGGAATGATACAGAGACTGACAGACAGGTGATTATAAATCATTTTGCACCATTAAAAGTACTGGAAGAACGTGAGAATATTCCGGTTCATATTGGTGAGTTTGGAGCATATAATATTGCAGATGATGACTCCAGAGAAAAATGGACCACTTTTATGTCTCGTTATATTGAATCATTAGGTTGGAGTGGGGCTTATTGGGAATTTAGTGGTGGTTTTGGAATTTACGATCCCAATGCACAAACTTACAGACCATATTTAGTAGATGCCTTACTAAACAATCCAATGCCTGAACCTGCACCAATGAATATTAAAGAAGTTTATGCTTCAGATTTTTCAGTTGGTATTGATGATTGGCGTGTTGCAAATAGTAGTGGAGCTGTTTCATCAATAGAAAATGCTAATGATCAAATGGTTATTGATTTTACAAATACTACTGGTACAGGTTGGCATATTCAGTTACTAAGATCAGGTTTAAATCTTGAGGATGGAAAAAAGTATCGTGTTACTTTCAGAGTGCGGGCTGATGAAGAACGATGGGTCACAGCATTTGCCGCAGCTAGTGTTAGTCCCTGGGGGCCATATGGTGATTATCATTCTTTTATCATTGGTACTACTATGAAAGATTACTCATATACATTTGACATGACGACAAGCGATGATAATGGTCGCATAAAATTTGATCTAGGAAACAATGCTTCGGATTTATATTTTGATTCTATTGTGCTAGAAGAAATTCTGGAATCAACAAATACATCTATAAAACAGATAAATGATATTAATAGTACCGTTTATCCAAATCCATCGCAAGGTTTTTTATATGTGAATAATCAAGATGAATTTGAAGAAATGTTTGTGGCCAATGTAGTAGGCCAAATAGTTAAACAGGTTAAAATTAATAGAGATTTAAATAAGTTAAGTTTAGAGGATTTACCTACTGGTATTTATCTAATAACCTTATTTAATCAAAATATAAAGCATACTTATAAAATCATCAAAAAGTAGAAGTTTGTAAAAAATATACCAATAGAGTCACTTTGTTATAACAGAATGATAGGTATAGACTAACTATGAGATTGTGTAAAAGATTTCTTCCGGTTATTATCAAAACCGGAAGGAATCAAATATTCAGGATAACTGATGACTAATAATTTTTTGCGGGTCATTAAAATAGTATAAAAGTATGATGTGTATTTAAGTACATATCAATGTTTAATAAAACACATTATGTCAAGAGTATTTTCCTTAATAATCCTTTGGGTACTGGCAGCTGCATGCCAATCTTCAACAGAAGAAGAGCAAAAGCCAATTCAAATTAGTGGTATTTATCCTCAGTTAGCTCATTATAATAATGAAGGGGAATGTGGAACCGGAGCTGTTGTACCATGGGCAAACAGATTATGGGTAATTACTTATGGTCCTCATTTACCATATGGGTCCTCAGATAAGCTATATGAGATAGCACCAGATTTAAACCAAATCATCAGAAGTGAAAGTATTGGCGGGACTCCTGCAAACAGAATGATACATAGAGAAAGCAATCAACTGTTTATTGGTCCTTATGTTATTGGCAAAGATGGTGATGTAAGAACGATACCCGTTTCTAAAATGCCAGGAAGATTAACCGGCAATGCCCGACATTTGTATGATCCTACGAATAAAATTTATTATGCCACAATGGAGGAGGGGTTTTATGAAGTAGATGTAAATACGTTGGATGTAAAAACTTTATATACAGATGGAAACCTTTTGCAAAAAGAGGGCGAGATGGCTCAGGAGGCTCATTTGCTTCCCGGAGCACATGGTAAAGGTCTTTATTCAGGACAAGGAGTACTTGTGTACAGTAATAATGGTGAGGCTACTCCAGAAGCTTTGAATCAATTTGATATTGACGCAGGAGTATTAGCGGAATGGGATGGTAAAGACTGGAGAGTGATCAGACGAAATCAGTTTGTAGAAGTAACAGGACCAGGTGGTATATACGGAAATAAAAATGCAAAAGAGGATCCAATATGGGCAACCGGTTGGGATCATAAATCACTTATACTTGGCGTAAGAGCTCCAGAAGGTTGGTCATTTTATCGTTTACCTAAAGCCAGTCATAGTTATGATGGAGCTCATGGTTGGAATACAGAATGGCCACGAATCAGAAACATTGGAACACAGCAACAGCCTGATTATTTAATGACGATGCATGGCATGTTCTGGCATTTTCCAAACAGTTTTTCAGCAGATAATGCTGCAGGAATAAGACCTCGATCTTCATATTTAAAAGTGATTGGCGATTTTACACGTTGGAATGATAGGCTGGTTTTTGGCTGCGATGATTCCGCTCAAAAAGAGTTTCTTAATACACGTAAAGCAAAAGGAGGGATAACAGGTCCGGGACAGTCTAATTCTAATTTGTGGTTTACACCAATTAATAAGCCTGATAGTCTTGGGCCAACAACAGCAGAGGGAGCTGTGTGGTTGTCAGAAGAAGTACAAGCAAATGAATATTCAGAACCTATGTTGTTTTCCGGATGGGAAAACAGAACAGCATGGATCTTTAATCAAGGTAATTCAAAGGTTAAGTTTACTCTTGAAGTAGATAAATCAGGAAATGGGGAGTGGCAAAAATTAAAGGAGTTTACATTAAATTCCGGAAATGCTAAAAATATTGAGTTTACAGATGAAGAATATGGTGAATGGATAAGAGTAAAAACAAATCAACACACTAAGGCAACGGTTCAATTTTCATACACGGATAAAGAAGAAAGAGAAGAAAATTCTTCAGCAATATTTAATGGATTAGCGACTATTGATAATGAAGAATTAAAAGGAGGATTATTATATAGCCTGGGCAATAATAAAAGAGCATTAGGAATACTAAGCAGCGAGTATTCAGATCAAACTATTGCAGAGACTGGTTATTATGAGTTAGATAGTGCTATGAATCTGGTGAAAAAAGACAATTTGGAAACCGCAGATTATATCAGACAGAAATTAGCTATACCAGAAGAAGCAATAATCATAGATAAATCATCCATATTGATTATAGATGATAGTGGAAGAAGATGGAGATTGCCTTTGGGAAATGAAAAATATTCATCACTAACACGATCTTCGTCATTAAGGATTTGCAAAGAAGTAGCAACAGAAAGAGATTTATTCAATTGTCATGGAACTTTTTATGAGTTGCCTGCTGAAAATGCAGATGGTTTTGCTAAAATTCGTCCCATTGCTTCACATCATTTCAGAATAAATGATTACGCATCATACCGGGGGCTGCTTATTATGACCGGGGTTAATGATAGTATTAATGCAGATAACAGACACATTTTTGCCTCAGCTGATGGAAAAGCCAAAATATGGGCCGGAGTTATCGATGATTTATGGAAACTAGGGAAACCAACAGGGCATGGAGGGCCATGGAACAATACCAAAGTTAAAGCTCATGTTCCATCAGATCCTTATTTAATAGGTTTTTATGATGATAAAACAATGACCCTATCTCATGATGCAAACGAACAAGTCAGTTTTACAATTGAGGTAGATCCATCTGGTCAGGGACCTTGGATTCCATATAAAAAAGTAATTGTAAAACCGGGAGAGAACTATACATACAGTTTTGATAAATCATTTCAGTCAAGATGGATTAGATTTTCAGTGGATCGTAATTGTAAAGCAACAGCTTGGTTAAATTATGATTGAAGTGTATTACTGATTTAGAGTCAATAGTTCATTTTGTAATTTACCTGAGCCCTGTTTATACCATAGGGTTCGGGTAATTAATAATCAGAACAAATTATTAAGAAAAAGGCATTCTACTAAAGAATATATGAATGAAAAATAACAGGTCAAAATTAATAGTATTTATTATCGCTGTATGGTGTATTGGATTTCTATTTCAAATACCAATAAATGCAGGTAATAAAAACGACAATGAAACTAAACGGATAACTATAATGGGGTTGGGAGATTCCATAACAGAGGGGAGTGATTATTTTCATTCATACTTATATGAGCTTTGGAAACGTTTGTATGCCGCAGGTTATCAGTTTGAATTTATTGGACCAAGAGCTCAAAAAAATTGTATCGGAGTTATAAAACACTGTGGTTTTAGTGGTAAAAGTGCAGAGTTTTTAGATTCTAAAATTGATAGTATTTATCGTCAATATCCAGCCGATGTAGTGTTGCTTCATTCCGGACATAATCATTTTGCAAAGGAACAACCAATTAATGGAATTATTAACGCGCAAAAATCTATCATTCATAAAATACATGCTATTAATCCGGAAGCAAAAATTATAGTTGCTCAAGTAATACAAAGTGGGAAACTTCCAAAATACTCATATATACCAGAATTAAACAAGCAAATTAAATTGATGGTGAAGCAAATTCATAATCCTAATGTCGTGCTTGTAGATCAATCCAAACACTTTGATTGGAAGAAACATTCGATTAAAGACAAGGTACATCCAAATTACGAAGGGGCGGAACAAATGGCTAAGGTATGGTATAAAAAACTAATTAAGATATTACCGACTCCTGCAATAAGTTATAAACCCGAAGTAGTTAACTATAAAACCATTGAGCATGGGAATTTGTCGCTTCATATCTTTAAACCTCAGAAAAAGAGATCTGAAGAAATGAAACCTGCCATCGTATTCTTCTTTGCAGGTGGATGGAAGAGTGGCTCTCCTTTACAGTTCTATCGTGAATGTGCCTATTATGCATCAAAAGGAATGGTAGCTATTTCAGTAGATTATCGCATAGCCAGTGTTCATCATTCTTCACCTTATGATAGTTTTAAAGATGCAAAAGATGCGATATGCTGGATTCGTAGGAATGCGGCAAAATATAATATTGATGTAAATAAAATTGTTGCAGCAGGAGCTTCTGCCGGAGGTCATTTAGCAGCAGCTACAGGAACCATAAAAACACAAGGAGAGCGTTTTGCAGATTCGTGTTCAAAACCAAATTTGTTAGTGTTGTATTATCCTGTAATTGATAACAGTAAGGAAGGTTACAGACCAGATGATTTGCAAAAGCCCTATGAGGATATATCTCCATTGCATAATATAAATCCGGATACACCACCAGCGCTGTTTATATTGGGTACAAAGGATCCCTATATTCCTGTAAAAACGGCTAAAAAGTTTCAAGAAGAAATGGAGGTTAACGGAGTAGAATGTCAGTTAAATCTTATAGAAGGAGCTGGGCATCCAATATTTTATTATCGAAAAGCTTTGACTCCGGAATATTATAAAATTCAGCAATTAACAGATGATTTCCTTCGTAAACACGGATATCTGCAATAATGAAAGTTTTCATTAAAAATTAAAAGACAAATTATAAATATGAAGAAAGCAATTTTACTAGGGTTTTTAATGATTGCATTTACTGTAATTCAAGCTCAGGATCCTTGGCAAAATCCGAATAAAAATTCAGATAACAGAGAACCAATACATTCCAGCTTTTTTGCTTATGAATCAATTGATGCAGCAAAAACTGCATGTAAAGAGCAATCGGATAATTTTATTTCTCTAAATGGTACATGGAAATTTAATTGGGTGGAGCATTCCTGGCAACGACCTAAAGACTTTTATAAGATAGACTTAAATGATAAAGCATGGGGGTATATTGACGTTCCCGGGATGTGGGAATTAAATGGATACGGCGATCCTTTATATGTTAATATCAAATATCCATGGGAAAATCAGTATAAAAACAATCCTCCTACTGTGCCCGAAACCAATAATCACGTAGGTACTTATCGTAAAGAAATCAATATTCCAGCGGAATGGAACGGAAAAGAAGTTTTTGCTCATTTCGGTTCTGTTACATCAAATCTTTTGCTTTATGTAAATGGAAAATATGTGGGTTATAGTGAAGACAGCAAATTGGAGGCTGAATTTAATCTTACAAAATATCTAAAACCAGGAAAGAATCTTATTTCATTTCAGGTATTCAGATGGTGTGATGGATCTTATTTGGAAGACCAGGATTTCTGGCGTTTTTCTGGTGTGGGTAGGGATTGCTATTTGTTTGCCAGAAATACAACACATATTAAAAATATTACTGTAGTACCAGGTTTGGATGATGAATATAAAAATGGGAGACTTAATATAAATGTTGAACTTTCCGGGAAAAGTGAGATTGAGTTTGAACTGTTTGATAACAACGGTGAAAGTGTTGTGAATAAGGTAATGTCCGGAACAGGATTGTTACAAACCGAATTGAAAGTAAATGATCCACAAAAATGGACAGCTGAAACACCGTACTTATATGATTTAAGGGCTGTTTTAAAAAAATCAGGGAAGGTTATTGAAGTTATACCTTTAAAAGTTGGTTTTCGTGAAGTTGAAATGATTAACAGTCAATTATGTGTTAACGGAAAGCCTGTTTTAATTAAAGGCGTTAACAGACATGAATTAGATCCTGATGAAGGCTATGTTGTTTCAAAAGAGAGGATGATTCAGGATATTCAAATAATGAAAAGCCACAATATTAATGCAGTTCGAACCTGTCATTATCCGGATAACAGCCTTTGGTATCAGTTATGTGATATGTATGGACTTTATGTGGTGGCAGAAGCAAACATTGAGTCGCATGGTATGGGATATGGAAAAGAAACTCTGGCTCAAAATCCACTGTTTGCAAAATCTCATTTAGAGCGCAATAAAAGAAATGTATTACGAAATATAAATCATCCGTCAGTTATCATTTGGTCCTTGGGTAATGAAGCCGGCTTTGGAGATAACTTTAAAAGTTGTTACAACTGGGTAAAAGAAAATGATCCTTCAAGACCAGTTCAATATGAACAGGCCAATGGAAATGAATATACAGATATCTTTTGTCCGATGTATCTGGATTACAAAGGCAGCGAAAATTTTGCCAGTAAAGATCAAAGTAAACCTCTTATTCAATGTGAATATGCTCATGCTATGGGTAATTCAATGGGAGGATTTAAAGAATACTGGGATCTAATTCGTAAATATCCTTTGTATCAGGGTGGTTTCATATGGGATTTTGCAGATCAGTCTATCCATTGGCAAAATAGCGAGGGACAACAAATTTTTGCCTATGGTGGAGATTTTAATCCCTATGATATTTCAGATAATAATTTCTTAAACAATGGATTAATACAACCAGATCGAACACCAAATCCACACTTAAATGAAGTGGCTTATTATTATCAATCCATATGGACAAAACCCGTTGATTTAGAAAAAGGTAAAATTGAAGTATATAATGAATACTTTTTCAGGGATTTATCTGATTTCTATTTAAAGTGGGATTTGATCGCAGATGGAATTTGTATTAAAACTGGTTTTGTAGCAGAATTAAATATTCAACCACAACAAAAAGCAATCGTTGATTTAGGTTTAAAAATTCCTTCGAATCTTAACGCTAAAGAGGTATTTATCAATGTTTCTTATTGTCTTAAAAATGAACAACAGCTTGTTCCTGCAAATTATGCTTTAGCTCGCCAGCAAATCAACGTTAAAGAATGGGAGTTTAGTGAGCCATTAATAACCAACGAAAATGCATTGGGGCAGGAAGTAATTCCTGAGATATATAAAAGCGATATTAATTATCTGATTATTAAAAGTGAAGATTTTCAGATTGATATAAACCGTAAAACAGGATTGATATGCAGATACATTGTAAATGGGGCTGATTTACTGGAACCGGGAACAGTGCTGGAACCTAATTTTTGGAGAGCTCCAACCGACAATGATTATGGCGCAAAATTGCAACAGAAATATGCCATCTGGAAAAATGTAAGCTACAATTTAAAGAGTCTGGAGGCGGAAGCAAATAAGGAAGGACTTATTGAAGTGATGTCAGTTTATGAAATGCCTGATGTTTCCGGTTCTCTTGAGCTCCAGTATTTAATTAATAATGAAGGATATATAAAAGTAACACAAAAGTTATCCAGCAATACAAAAGAGGGAATTCCAGATATATTTCGTTTTGGAATGAAAATGAAAATGTCCGGGGAGTTCTCAAATATTATCTACTATGGTCGTGGACCAGGAGAGAATTATTCCGACAGAAAGGCATCTGAATTTATTGGTTTGTACAAACAAAAAGTTGAAGATCAGGCGTTCAATTATATCCGACCACAGGAAACGGGAACAAAAACAGATATTCGCTGGTGGAATCAATTGGATCATTCAGGGAAAGGACTTCAGTTTACATCAGATAGTACCTTATCCATGTCAGCATTGAATTATACTTTGGAGGATCTGGATGATGGTAAATATAAAAATCAACGACATTTTTCAGAGGTGCATAAAAGAGACTTTGTAACCATCTGTATAGATAAGGTGCAAATGGGGTTAGGATGTGTTAATAGCTGGTCTGCCACACCTCGAAATGAATACCTGGTGCCATACAGTAATAAGGAATTTACATTTTTGATTTCTCCGGTAAAGTATAAGTATTAGTAGATAGTTAGTTCAATTGGTAAAATAGAATATAAACGATAGAAACAAAGTGAGACATATGAAACGAGCCATGAGAAATTTTTTCTCACACATGAGAATGATTGTTTTTTCGGCGAGTTCCATATGGTAATTAAAAGAAAAAATATACATATGAAAAAGTTGATAATTTATTTAATGTTATTTTGTTACTCCTTGGGTTATGCTTCCGATAAATTTATTGAAGCTGAAAGTTTTAAAGAAAAAGGAGGGTGGGTTGTTGATCAACAATTCACGGATCTAATGGGGTCATCGTATTTAATGGCTCATGGTATAGGCACTCCGGTAAAAGATGCTACAACCACGGTAGATCTGGGCTCAAAAGGGGAGTATCATATTTATGTAAGAACTTTTAATTGGGTAACACCATGGTATAAAGGCGAAGGACCAGGCAAGTTTAATATATTAATTAATGAAAAAAGTACCGGTATCACTTTAGGTTCTATGGGCTCAGAGTGGATGTGGCAATATGCCGGAAAGGTTAATGTTGAGGATATAGAGATTACCGTTGGTCTTCATGATTTAACAGGTTTTAATGGAAGGGTTGATGCCATTTACTTTACGAAATCATCCAAAACTCCACCAAATGAAATTGAAGCACTTTCTAAATTCAGAAACAAAAAGCTTAAAAAGCAAAAAGTTTTAAAACCTGCAGGTTCTTACGATTTGGTTGTTGTTGGTGGTGGAATAGCAGGAATATCAGCATCCATTTCTGCTGCTCGTTTGGGCTTAAAGGTGGCTCTTATTCACGATAGACCTGTACTTGGTGGCAATAATAGTTCTGAGGTTCGTGTTCACCTGGGAGGTCGTATTAATGTAGGTCCGTATCCTGAGCTGGGTGATGTGGTGAACGAGATTGGACCAACAAGAGAAGGCAATGCCCAGCCTGCAGCATACTATGAGGATAATAAGAAAATGGAGATGGTATTAGCTGAGAAAAATATCACGCTTTTTAATAATTACAGGGCATATGATGTTCAAATGAAGGATAATAAAATAGATAAAGTAATAGCTAAAAATATTGAAACGTCAGATGAACTGTCTTTTGAGGGTACTTACTTTGCTGATTGTACCGGAGATGGAACTATTGGATATTTGGCAGGAGCTGACTATATGATGGGAAGAGAAAGTAAGGCAGATTATAACGAACCTTCAGCATTAGACGAACCTGATAAAATCACCATGGGTTCATCAGTTCAGTGGTATTCAAAAAAAGCAGATTCGCAGGTGCGTTTTCCAGAATTTAAGTATGGTCTTGAAATCAATGAGGAAAATGCGGAGCAAGTTACAATGGGCGAATGGAATTGGGAAACCGGAATGAATTTCGATCAGATCACGGATTTTGAACGTGTTAGGGATTATGGTTTATTGGTTGTATTTTCTAATTGGTCGTTCTTAAAAAACGAGAGTTCAAATAAAGCCAAGTATCAAGATCGTAGATTGGATTGGGTGGCATATATTGCCGGTAAAAGAGAGTCGCGCAGATTAGTTGGAGATTTTGTATTAAAGGAACAGGATTTAACAGAACCAAGAATCTATCCGGATGCCTCGGCAACAACTAGCTGGACGATTGATCTTCATTATCCGGATCCGGAGAATACTAAAAACTTTCCTGAGAAGGAATTTAAGTCTATAGCAAAGCATAAGAAGATTCATTTATATCCGATCCCTTACAGATGTTTGTATTCAAAAGACGTAGATAACTTATTTATGGCTGGTAGAGATATTAGTGTTACCCATATTGCATTAGGAACAGTGCGTGTAATGCGAACAACCGGAATGATGGGAGAAGTTGTTGGGATGGCGGCATCTTTGGCAAAGAAAAACACAACATCACCAAGAGGAGTTTATCAGAATCATTTAGATGATTTAAAAGCTTTAATGAAAAAAGGTGTTGGTAAGTTCAACCTTGAAAATATGCAAAAGTACAATGAAGGCAGAACCCTGGGGCCTTATAAAAAAGAGTAATACCAATTTTTAGTTGATCTGTATATTAATATTGAATTACTAATGAAGTATTGGCTGACTATAGTATCTTTTTATTTAATCACGACTCATTTTGCTCAGGCACAGCAAAATGAGTTGATGAATTATTTAAGTATGGACGGAGATCGCATGGTTCATACCATTCAAGATAGTATAGATACTCTTTCTGATCATAAAATCATAGAACTTCAGGACTCAGCAAAAACTTCGGTGTGCTTTGCTCGTCAGTTTTATAAAACGGTTTGTTATTCCGGAGTTTGTAAAATGGTTCGGATATGGATTATCTGGGATGGAGTTGGCAATTATCGGGGGTATCAATTAAATGAAGGTGAAGTTTTAACAAAAACAGACCATACAGAATTTACGCATCAGGATTATTTAAAGCTCCATGAAGTATTAAAAGATAGTACATCAGTGCTTAAAAACTTAAAGCAGGAAGAATTAGTGATTCCTTCTGAAAAGGAAAGTGAAAATACTGATGTTGATGGATATTCCGGAGCTACAAAGCCTGCATTGAATGAGGTGGTAATTAAAGGTGCTGTGTATACCTGTCATACTTTATGGCATACCGTTTATGGTACAACTCAAAAAGAGATTATTTCCATTATTGAAAACAGGATTGATGCAGATTATTTGAGCAGACTTTTAAATAGCGGCAATGAGAAGTATGAAATATGGGCGATTCGTTTTATTGCCTCACATCGTAAGTATCAGGATACGTTTGATCAGAAAATTGTAGATAAAACTGATTCTGACTTTCCGGAAGTGGCAATGGTTGCGCTGTCATATTTTCATTCTGATAAATTATTTCAAACGAATATACAGGAAGCTTTAGTTAGTAAAATGCCAAATTGGAAAGCCTCCCAAAAAAACGATTTACTTTGGTGGTTGTATGAAGTTAAAAACACTCATAAAATTCAGGATTATATCATTCTGAAATTACTGGAACTATATAATTATAAGGATATCTCAGTCGCCTCTCTTAATCTTATATATCAACTGATTGAAAAGGATCAACTGATCAACAATCCTAAATTGGTAGCAGAAATAAATAAGATTAAGAATAGTGATGATAGGTATGTGAATAATCTAACGAAAAAATTTCTTGAAAAAATAAATCTATAAAATGACAACTTTTATTATCGCAGTTTTGGTTCTGGTCATTGGGTATTTTACATATGGATCATATGTAGATCGCTCATTTGGTACTGATAGTAGCAAGAAAACACCAGCCATAAAAAATAACGATGGAATTGATTATGTTCCATTAAGTACCCGCAAAATATTTATGATTCAGTTTTTAAATATTGCAGGTTTAGGACCAATATATGGTGCCATAGCAGGTGCATTATTTGGACCAGTGGCATTTCTCTGGATTGTGTTAGGTTCTGTATTTGCAGGCGGAGTGCATGATTTTTTATCAGGAATGCTTTCGATAAGACATAATGGACAAAGTATTTCAGAAATTATTGGAGTGTATTTAGGTAATAAGGCAAAATATGTGATGCGCATATTCACTGTAGTTTTATTACTATTGGTAGGAGTTGTTTTTGTGAAAGGGCCGGCAACTATATTAACAGAGTTGACTTCTGTAAATGTGCAGATATGGATTGTAGTTATTTTTACATATTATATTATTGCTACCATGTTGCCTATTGATAAGCTGATAGGGAAAATATATCCGCTGTTTGGTTTGTCGTTGTTAATTATGGGATTAGGAATTGTTGGTGCATTATTTATTGGTGATTACCATATTCCGGATATCACATGGAATACGCTTACAAATATGCATGCCAATCCTGATCGTTTTCCTGTTTTTCCAATGTTGTTTATTACCATAGCTTGTGGTGCTATATCTGGTTTTCATGCTACACAGTCGCCATTGATGGCTCGGTGTGTTAAAAACGAAGGAGATGGAAAAAAGATATTTTTTGGAGCGATGATTACCGAAGGAGTTATTGCCTTAATCTGGGCTGCTGCTTCTATGGCATTTTTTGGAGGTGTAAAAGAATTGGGAGAGCAAATGGCTGTTCAGGGACACAATGCAGCCTGGGTGGTAAATATTATTTGCAACACCATGCTGGGTAAAGTTGGCGCCATACTGGCTATTTTTGGTGTTGTTGCAGCTCCTATTACTTCCGGAGATACAGCTTTTAGAAGTGCCCGGTTAACCATTGCTGATGTGTTTAATCTCAAACAGGGAAAAATTTTGAGACGATTATATATTTCAATTCCTTTGTTTTTAGTGGCTATTTATCTGACAACAATCAACTTTGGTGTGATATGGAGGTATTTTGGATGGTCGAACCAGGCATTGGCAACAGTGGTATTATGGACAGCCACCGTATATCTTTTAAAGAATCAATTAAATTATTGGATAAGCTTAATTCCTGCTGTGTTTATGACAATGGTAGTGATTACGTATATTTTAATTGCTCCTGAAGGTTTTCAATTGGATTATTCACTATCTGTTACCATTAGTTTAGTAATTACGATTTTAATACTCGGCTTGTTTACACTTTATAAGTTTAATATTGACCGGGATAAACGCGTGAATTTTAAAATGGTTAGCGTTTTGATTAGTAACCGATTCAGTAAGAAAAACTAAAGATCAGCGTTTAAATTTATCATCACGTTAAGCAATCAAATAATAGGCTATGAATGTATTTAGAATACATAAAGTTATATGGATGATCAGCGTCTGTCTTTCAATTACTTTTTCAGCATTAAAAGCTCAGGAACATCAGGTAAAATGTGAAGCATTATTGCAACAGGATACCTTGATTATTAAGAATGATGTTTTTCAGCAAAAGTGGTTATGGAATCAGGGTAATATTTCGCTGGTTCAAATGAAAACAAAAGGAACGCAAGGGCAAGTACAGTTTTCTTTTACCGGTACTCAGCCCGATTTAAAATTAGAAGGAAGTCACTTTGTTAAAAATATTGATTTTAAAGTTGAACATGTTGAAGCTGATGTTTTTAGGCCCCAACATATGAAAGTGACCATTGAAAATGAATATGAAGGGTTTAAAAGCAAACGCGTATTCATGTTATTCCCCAATGTGGCAGCTGTTGTTTGTAATCAGTATTTAAAGTATTCATCACTAAAAAACGCATCAGCAAACGAAGAAAAGCAAGTCTCAGGAAAGGAAAATGGCTTAGAGCGTATTTCTGATACAAAATCACACTTAGGCTATATAGGTTTAACTGCCAGCCATTTCAAAATGCAGGCGGTTAACTTTGTTGATGCAACAGATATTCATAATAACCTTGTTTTTGAAAAAAGTATTATTCCATTTAAATGGGAAGAAAAACTAAAAGGGAATCTGTTATTAGGGAGTGAGTTACATACAAATTACTCCTTTTATATATTAAAAGAAGCGCCCAATAACTCGAGCCAGATTAATTACCCGGGATTTGATTTTATGGTGTCTAATAGTAATGTAAGCATCCCTTTTTCTGGTTTTCCTATGAATCCTAAGAATCAAGAATGGATTCAGGGGTATTCTACTGTTATGGGGTTAGCAAAAGATAAAACTTCATGTTTGCTCGAATTAAGAAACTATTTGAAAAATTCTATCAATTACAGCAGGGATAAGTATGAAATGGTGATGATGAATACCTGGGGTGATAGAGGAAGAGATGGAAGAATTAGTGAAAAGTTTATTATTAAAGAGCTTAAAGAAGCAAAAAAATTAGGTATCACTCATTTTCAGATTGATGATGGTTGGCAGCAAGGGTTATCTTCTAATTCAGTACATCAAACAGGTAATTTATGGGATGAGTGGAGTAGGGATCATTGGTTGCCACACAAGGAACGATTTCCCAACGGACTGAATCCTGTTGTTAAAAAAGCGCATCAATATGGAATAGAATTGGGTTTGTGGTTTCATCCGAGTAATGCACATAGTTATGCTTCGTGGAATACCGATGCAGATGTAATTATTAGTATTTACAAAGAAACAGGCATTTCATATTTTAAAATTGATGGTGTTGAAATAAAAGATAAAGAGGCTGCAGTAAACTTAGAAAAGTTCTTTACCAAAGTGAAAAACGAAACCAACGGAGCCGTTTTTTTTAATCTTGATTTAACTGCTGGTGTTCGTGGTGGATATTTCTCATACCGTAACTTCGGAAATTTATTTTTAGAAAACAGGTATACCGACTGGGGGAATTATTATCCTTATCAAACTTTGCGAAACGTGTGGATGTTGTCGCGTTATTTTCCTCCTGAATTATTGCAGATTGAATTTTTAAATAAATGGAGAAATAAGGAAATTTATCCAGATGATGATCCATTTGCTCCATCAAATTATAGTTTCGATTATCTGTTTGCTATAGCTATGGTTGGTCAGCCGTTGGCATGGTTTGAGGCAACAGGACTTCCTGCAGAGGCATTTGAAGTTTCTAATGTAATTTACAAATACCGTACTATACAGTCTGATTTTCATGAAGGAACAATTTTGCCAATAGGCGAAGAACCCTCAGGTACCTCTTGGACAGGTTTTCAATCGATAAAGAATAATGCTGGATATTTTCTATTTTTCAGAGAGAATAATCCGCAAAACAAAACATCCATAAAAACATGGCTTAAAGAAGGAACTGTTATAAAGCTAATACCTATTATGGGTAATGGTGTGGAAAAAGAAATAGAAGTGGGTACTGATGGCACAATTGATATAATAATTGACCATATTAATAGCTATAAAATGTTTAAGTATATTGTAGTTAATGAATAATAAAGATAAAATGAGAGCGACACAATTCAACAAATTAAAGATCTCCGTGGTATTGATTATTTCCATGCTTGGCTTTACAAGCTTAGGGTATGCCGCAAATCAAATCAAAGACAGCGGTAATGATCAATCGGATGAAATTAATAATGAGAGTAATGGTAATACAGAAAAGCAAGGTAAAACCATTAAAATATTAGCCATCGGTAATAGTTTTTCAGAGGATGCTGTAGAACAATATTTGTACGGACTGGCTGATGCAGAAGGTATATCTGTTGTGATTGGGAATTTATATATTCCGGGTTGCTCTTTAGAACGACATAAATTAAATGTAGAGAAAGATTCTGCCGCATATGAATACCGAAAAATTGTAAATGGAGTAAGAAATAATCAACCTGGAATTTCGTTAGAATATGCAATTCAGGATGAGGATTGGGATTACATTAGTTTACAACAGGTAAGTGGCAGATCGGGCAAGTTTAAAACATTTAAGGCTTCACTTCCCACATTAATAAAATATGTAAAAGATAAAGCTACCAATAATAATATGCAATTGGTATTACACCAAACCTGGGCCTATGCTCAAAATTCAACTCATTCTGCATTTCCTGATTATAAAAGTGATCAATTAAACATGTATAAGGCCATTGTTCATGCAGTTTTTAAGGCTGCCCATAAGTTTAATATAGATATTGTTGTTCCTTCTGGTACCGCAGTGCAAAACGGAAGAATAACCTATGTGGGCGATACATTTAATCGCGATGGTTACCATTTAAATCTTACATATGGGAGATATACTGCATCATGTGCCTGGTTTGAAAAAATATTTGGCTTAAGTGTAATTGGTAATTCTTTTGTACCTAAAGGTGTTGATGAAAATATTATAAAGATTGCGCAAGAGGCTGCTCATGCTGCAGTTTTATCGCCTAAGAAAATTACGGTATTAAAAGATTTTAATACTGCCCCGGTTGAAACAAAAATATTAAAGTCAGCAAGTTAAATCTATAATTATATTTAAATTAAACGGTCGAGTACATCAGTTTTAAAAAATATCTGTAATAAGCTTAATATCTATAATATGAATAAAATTCTTTCCGTAATATTTTCTTTTGTTTTATTGTCATGTGTCAATCAAAATGACAAGAAGGAAATTTTATATAAGAATCCTCAAATTTCTGTAGAGAAGAGGGTTTCTGATTTATTATCAAAAATGACTCTGGAAGAGAAAGTGTTACAACTTAATCAGTATACTTTAGGAACAAATAATAATGTTAACAATATTGGTGAGATTATCGATAAAATTCCTGACAATATTGGTTCCTTAATCTATTTTGACAGTGATCCCTCATTACGAAACAAAGTACAGAAAAAAGCTGTTGAAGAGTCGCGTTTAGGTATTCCGATTCTTTTTGGTTACGATGTGATTCATGGTTATAGAACTATTTATCCAATATCGTTGGCACAGGCTTGTTCGTGGAACCCTGATTTGGTGAAAAAGGCTTGTTCAGTAGCAGCTGTTGAAGCCAGAGCCTCGGGGGTAGACTGGACCTTTTCGCCAATGATTGATGTAGCCCGTGATGGGCGATGGGGGCGCGTGGCCGAAGGCTATGGCGAAGATCCTTATGCAAATGCTGTTTTTGGTGTTGCTTCAGTAAAAGGATACCAGGGAGATGATCTTACAGATACAAAGCATATCGCATCGTGTTTAAAACACTATGTTGGTTATAGTGCTTCCGAAGCTGGTATGGATTATGTGTATTCCGAAGTGTCGCGTCAGTCGTTATGGAATGTATATTTACCACCATATGAAGCAGGGGTTAAAGCCGGAGCTGTTACTTTAATGAGTTCTTTTAACGATATAAGTGGAATACCGGGATCAGCAAATCATTATACACTTACCAAAATATTAAAAGAAAAATGGCAACATAAAGGTTTTGTGGTTTCAGATTGGGGAGCTGTAAAACAATTGCGTTCTCAAGGATGTGCCGCAGATAATAAGGAGGCTGCCCTAAAAGCTTTTAATGCCGGAGTTGAAATGGATATGGTTGATCGCTGTTATACTGATCATTTGGCCGAGCTTGTAAAAGAAGGTGCCGTAACAATGGATAAAATAGATGATGCAGTATCGAGAGTTTTGAGATTGAAATTTCAATTGGGTTTATTTGAAAATCCTTATACTGAAGAAATTCCTGAAACAGAAAGGTATTTGCAATCAGAGGATATTTCAATTGCACAATGGTTAGCGGAAGAGTCTATTGTTTTACTTAAAAATGACGAGACTCTGCCATTAAAAAAGAATACTAAAATTGCAGTCATCGGACCAATGGCAAAATCAAGAGTGCATCAATTGGGGTCATGGTCGGCACATGGAAAAGAGGAAGATGTAATAAGTATTTATGATGGGTTGAAGGAAAACTTATCAGTGTCTTCTAATTTACTTTATGCCATGGGATGTGATTTTGAAGGAGATGACAAATCAGGTTTTGCAGAAGCATTAGCTGTTGCTAAAAAAGCGAATGTAATAATACTTTGCTTAGGCGAAAAGAAAGAGTGGAGCGGAGAAAATGCTTCTCGATCAACATTAGCACTGCCTCAAATACAAGAAGATTTATTACTCAAGCTTTCTAAAACCGGGAAAAAAATAGTACTTGTTTTATCCAACGGACGCCCGATTGAACTATGTAGAATAGAAAATGAATGTAGTGCTATTGTAGAGGCATGGCAGCCGGGTATTGCTGCAGGTAAAGCTGTTGCTAATGTGCTTACCGGCATAGTTAATCCTTCCGGAAAACTTGCCATTACATTCCCTTATTCAACAGGCCAAATTCCAATTTATTATAACCGTCGTCAAAGTGCGCGACCAAATCAAGGTAAGTATCAGGATATACAAAGTGAGCCAATGTATGAATTTGGTCATGGATTGAGTTATACATCATTTAAATATGGCGAAATGAAGGTGTCAAATACCGAGTTCACATCCGATGAGTTAATTCATGTAGAAATTGATGTGCAGAATACTGGAAATATGGATGGAGCTGAGGTGGTTCAGCTATTTATATCAGATCCGGTATGCACTTATTCTCGTCCGGTAAAGGAACTTAAAAAGTTTGACAAGAAATTTATTAAGAAAGGAGATCGACATGTTTTTCAGTTTGAAATTAATCCTCATACTGATTTAGCTTACTATGATGAGGAAGGAAATCCATTATTGGAAGAAGGTGATTTTTATTTGATGATTAAAGATCAAAAAGTAAAAATCAAAATGATTAGATAAGATTTCGATTCGATAAACTCATATCTTTATAAGTAGAGTCAACTATAATCTAAAATTCAGAATAAAAAACAAATTAATTTATGTCAATTCAAAAATCACTTTTTTACACCATTTGTTTGTGTATGCTTTCACTTTCAGTGTCATCACAAACCTTTATGCAAAATGCTACAAATCGTAAATCCACCACTTTAAATGGAAAATGGCATTATATTGTTGATATGTACGAAACAGGTTATTACGATTATCGTTTAATGCCTTTTGATACTCATGAAAATCCGGGCAAAAATGCTTTTTTTATTGATGCCAAAGCCGAAAATAAGTCAGACCTGGTAGAATATAATTTCGATGATTCACCCACTTTACTGATTCCGGGAGATTGGAATACCCAGAATGAAAAGTTGTTTTATTACGAAGGCACCATTTGGTTTAAACGTTCGTTTGATTACCAAAAAGAAAAAGAGAACAACCGATTATTTGTAAGGTTTGAAGCAGTAAACTACCAATCAGAAGTATACTTAAATGGTAACAAGCTGGGAAGTCACGAAGGTGGATTTACTCCATTTGAGTTTGAAATTACAGATTTGGTAAAGCCAACAGGTAACTTTTTAATTGTTAAAGTAGATAACAAGCGTAAAAGAGATGGAGTTCCAACTGTTAATACCGATTGGTATAACTATGGAGGTATTACCAGAGAGGTTGCATTGATTGAAACAACATCCTCTTTTATAAAAGATTATAAGGTACAACTAAAGAAAAAAGACAACCGTACACTAAATGGTTTTATTCAACTATCAGGTGATGATATTGCCAATAAAACGGTAGCCTTATCTATTCCTGAGCTAAAGGTTCAGAAAAGCTTTTCAACAGACTCAGAAGGAAGAGTGGAGTATGAAATACCGGTGAAAAAACTTGAATACTGGGATGTTGAAAATCCTAAATTATATGAAGTAAACTTGAGGTGTGGTAATGATCAGATAACAGATCAAATAGGATTTAGAACCATAGAAGTTGATGGAACAGATATTTTATTAAATGGAGAATCTGTTTTTCTTAGAGGTATTTGTATACACGAAGAAAATCCTATCAGTGGTTCTCGTGCCAATAGCATGGAAGATGCCCGTATGCTTTTAGGATGGGCTAAAGAACTGGGGTGTAACTTTGTTCGTCTTGCTCATTATCCTCATAACGAAAATATGGTTCGTTTGGCTGATGAATTGGGTATTTTAGTTTGGGAAGAAAATCCTGTATACTGGACCGTACTTTTTGATAATGAACCAACATACCAAAAGGCCGAAACTCAATTGAAAGAAGTTGTTTCGCGAGATAAAAACAGAGCTTCAGTAATCATCTGGTCTATGGCCAACGAAACACCACGAAGTGATGAACGTCTGCAATTCTTAAAGCGATTAGCCGATACAGCCAGAAATTTGGATGAGACCCGTTTGATTAGTGCAGCACTTGAAAAACATAATGTGAAAGGAAAGCATAATGTACTAACAGTAGATGATCAGTTTGCTGATTATGTGGATATCATCAGCTTTAACGAATATGTAGGCTGGTACGATGGACTGCCGGAAAAATGTACACGCGTTAAATGGGAAATTAAGCAAAACAAACCTGTCTTTATCTCTGAATTTGGAGCAGGAGCACTACAAGGATATCATGGAGATAAGGATACCAGATGGACAGAAGAATACCAGAAGTATCTGTATGAAACATCCATTGATATGCTCAACGAAATTCCTCAGTTAAGAGGCATGTCGCCTTGGATTTTAGCTGATTTCCGTTCTCCACGACGATTATTACCCAATATTCAGGATGGATGGAACCGCAAAGGTTTAATATCTGAAACCGGGAATAAGAAAAAAGCATTTTTTGTACTGCAAAACTTTTACAAAAAGAAAAAAGAGCAATGGAATAAAAAGTAACAATACCAAAGGCTGTCCAAATACAAAAGGACAGCCTTTATTTATATTCCATCAATTTTAATTATAAAAACAAAAATTATAAGTGCTTTACATCATTTGCTGTTAAAGGTGTTCTCACATGCCTTCAAAGGACAAATCAATTCAACCCAATGCAAACGAAGTGATGCATTGGGTATACACGTATCAAATAATACCATCGCCAAAGCATGGCATTGCAAGAAATAAAAACATCGATTTTAGATTTAAATTTAGAAGTAGCTTATCGTAGCAACTAATGATGTAATGTTTTAATGCAGGATATAGTTTGCCTGATTCGGATAGCAATATTACTGGATTAATCGATAAAGATTAATTAATCCAGTAATGTGATGAATTTTTTAATCCATATTATGCTTCATGTATTTACTTTTATATATGATTCTTTGGGTAATAGAAAATAATTACCCAAAGATAAGTATGCGAAAATTTTAATATAATAATTGAGATCTATGAATGAATTAAATTTAAAAGACAAAGTAGCTGTAATTACCGGAGGCGGTGGTGTGCTTTGTTCTACCATAGCCAAAGCCATGGCATCGCAGGGAGTAAAGACCGCTATTCTGGATTTAAATCCTGAAGCAGCTGAAAAAGTATCCAATGAAATAACTGCAGCGTATAAAACTGATTCAATTGGAATTTCAGCTAATGTGTTGAGTAAGGAATCATTGGAAGCAGCTCTTCAAATTATCCATGAAAAGTTGGGAACCGTAGATTATTTGCTTAACGGAGCAGGAGGTAATGCTGCCTCAGCAACAACACAAGCTGAATTTCTTACTGATGAATACATGGATAATCTGGATGCTACATTCTTTGGCTTGCAAATGGAAGGTTTTGACAAAGTTTTTGCATTAAACTTTCAGGGTACACTTTTACCATCAATGGTTTTTGCCAAAGATATGTTAACCAAAAAAGAAGGTGCTATTGTCAATGTTTCTTCAATGAACTCTTATACTCCGTTAACAAAAATACCTGCTTATTCAGCAGCAAAAGCAGCGATTAATAATTTTACGCAATGGTTAGCAGTTCACTTTGCAAAAACAGGCATCAGAGTCAATGCAATTGCTCCCGGATTTTTGTTAACCAATCAAAACCGCTTTTTATTGATTAACGAAAAAACTGGTGAAGCCACTGCCAGGGGAAATAAAATTATCACCAATACACCAATGGAGCGTTATGGGGAACCTGAAGAATTATCAGGAACAGTGCTTTATTTAATGTCTGACTGGGCTAAGTTTATTACAGGAGTAGTTGTTCCTGTAGATGGTGGATTTAGTGCATATAGTGGGGTTTAAGACAAAAGCCCCTCTTAATCTCCCCAAATGGGGAGAGGCTGATTTACAGCTTAGAAAAATGTAACAAACGAAGGTTACATATGCGGTGGCCTGAGCAATTGCCTGGGCCAGTGGTGGAGGAACGAAGTTGAATGCGGGTGATAAAGGCATGTGTGATAGCAAAAATGAAACAAGGACGCGGGTTGAAGGGATCAATTGATCTTGATTTTTTGTTTCGTTTTTTATCAAGAAAAAATGAAAAGCACATTGGCTACCACGCATGATATTAGATAATTTATTGATTAAAGGTAGTAAGGTGACATGGTAGTATGGTAGTTAATTACCCTCCTACATTTTAACCATGAAACCTTGTAACCATAAAATAAAAACAATGATTGAACAAACATGGCGTTGGTATGGTCCTAACGATCGTATCACATTAAAAGATATAAAACAAACAGGTGCTACTGGTATTGTAACAGCTTTACACCATATTCCTAATGGTGAAGTGTGGACTGTAGAAGAGATTGAAAAACGTAAAAAAGAAGTTGCTTATGCCGGTTTAGAATGGTCAGTTGTGGAAAGTGTTCCTGTTCACGAAGACATTAAAAAACAAACTGGCAACTGGGAGTTATACGTTAAGAACTATCAGGAGTCAATTAAAAACTTAGGTCAATGTGGCATTGAAACAGTATGCTACAATTTCATGCCTGTGTTAGACTGGTCAAGAACAAACTTAAACAGTGAATTTCAGGATGGATCATTAGCTTTACGCTACGACCAAAAAGTATTTGCTGCATTTGATATTCATATTTTACAACGTAAAGGAGCAGAAAAAGATTATAATGAAAAAATTATAAAAGAAGCGAAAGACTATTTCTTTAGTATGAATATTGTTGAAATTGAGACATTAACAAATAATGTTATCAAGGGACTTCCTGGTGCTGAAGAAAGTTATACATTAGAACAGTTTCAGGATGTATTAGATGGTTACAAGGATATTGATGATGCAAAATTACGCAAACACCTGTTGGACTTCCTGAGTTCAATAATTCCAGTTGCAGAAAAAGTAGGAGTAAGAATGGCTATTCACCCGGATGATCCACCATGGGGATTACTAGGATTACCCAGAGTCGTAAGCACAATCGCAGATGCAAAGACAATAATTAACCATGTTGATTCTATTTCAAATGGCGTAACGCTTTGTACTGGTTCATGGGGAGCAGGGTACTTTAATGATTTATCTCAAATGGTTAAAGAATTAGCTCCTCGAATCAATTTTGCGCACTTACGAAATGTGAAAAGAGATACTGATTATAACTTCAATGAAGATTATCTTTTTGAGGGAGATGTTGATATTTATGAAGTGCTGAAAACAATTGTAGAAGAGGAAGAAAGACGAAAAGCAGAAGGAAGGGAGGATTTTTCAATTCCAGTACGACCTGATCATGGTAATCAAATGTTAGGCGATATTGGTCAGGACAATAATCCGGGATATTCTTTATATGGAAGAATGAAAGGATTAGCAGAGATTAGAGGCTTGGAACTCGGAATTAGGAGAAGTTTAGATTTATCATCATAGTAATTAATTTTAATGTGTATGTAACAGTAGGAATTTTAGTTAAATGGGGAAATCATATTATTATGGTGGGGGTATTTATAGCTAAAATCCTACTGTTTCATTTAAATAAAATATAAAAGTAAGAATGTATTAACGCTGCAAGGCTATCTTTTATTGAAAAGAAGGATGTTTGGTAGTTTAATGAAATATAAAAGTTTTTTAAATGGGACGGTTTAGTTTATTATTATTCAATGTTCTATTTATCTCGGTAAATTTTACTTATGCACAATCGGATGAGAAACTATTTGAAGTTGCAAAGTTCTATGGGAATAAAAATGCTGCAATAAGTTACACATTTGATGATGGATTGGAAGAGCACTTTACATTAGTTTATCCAAAACTGGAAGAATTAGGATTTAAAGGTACCTTTTGGATTAATGGTAATGCTGTAAATGAGGCAGAAAAAGGACTTCAGAAAGAGATCCCACGGATTACTTGGGACAATTTAAAAATTATGGCGCAAAATGGTCATGAAATTTCTAATCATGGCTGGTCTCATAAAAACCTGACCAAAATACCAATTGATGAGGCATCGATTGAGGTTACTCAAAATGATAGTATTATTCTTGCTAAAGTAGGAATAAAGCCTGTAACCTACTGTTATGCATATAATAGTAAAAATGATACTATTTGTAAAATGGTTTCTAAAGGAAGGGTTGCAACTCGAACAAAACAATATGCAATGGGGCATAAATCTACAGAAAATAACCTGGAAAAAATGATCGACAGAATAATCGAAAATAATGAATGGAAGGTTGCAATGATTCATGGTATTACTTACGGGTGGGATGCTTTTAATGATGCAGATATTCTATGGCAGCATCTTAATTTAGTCAAACAAAAAGAAGATAAAATATGGGTGGCAACTTTTAAAGATGTTGCAGCATACACAATGGAACAAAAAAATACCGAACTAGAAATCAATAAAAAAAGGAATAAATGGATCATAACTCCAAAAAACAACTTAGATAAAAGTCTTTTTTCTCATATGTTAACAATGGTTGTTAATCCTGTTATTGCAGATCATATTTTAGTAATGCAGAAGGGTGAAAAACTCCCTTTATATTATTACGAAAATAAAGCGTTATTTGATTTTAATCCAGATGAAAAGATCTTTGTTAGACTTAAATAAATACATATTTAATAATGCAAATCATATAATTTTTAATTTAAATCATAATTAATATGAAGTTTTATATAATAATTCTAGTATCTCTTTCTACAATCCTAATATCTTGTCAAAGAGAAATAAAAGTAGCTTGTATAGGAGACAGTATTACCAATGGTAACGGGATGAATCAAGCATCATTCTATCCTGTTCAATTGAATAATATATTAGGAAAAAATTTTCATGTATTGAATTGTGGTGAAAGTGGAGCCACCATGCAAACTGATTGAAATAAAACTTATTGGTATCAAAAAGATCTGCATAATGTCTTTGCATATGAGCCTGATATTATTGTGATAATGTTAAGTACAAACGATTCAAAATCTAATAATTGGAACGCTTTTAGTTATACACGAGATTATCAATTGATGATTGATACTTTGAAAACTCTTGACTCCAAACCCCAAATTTACCTTTGTACACCACCTCCAGCATATAGCAGAGCATGGAGTATTAGCGATTCAACCATTCGCACAGAAGTTATTCCAATAGTTGAAGAAATTGCAAAAAAAAATAACATACCAATAATCGATGTTTATAATCGAATGACGAAAATGTCAGATGTATTTCCTGATGGAATTCATCCAAATGAAGAGGGTATTAAAATTTTGGCAGAAACAGTAGCAAAAGGTATTCAAAAGTAATAGATTGATAGCTCACGAACTCTTTTTAATTGTTTTATAATGATAGCAAAACTCTTTGTTTACATATATTATAAAGTAATTATAATTCAGAAATAACAAAAAAGTTTTATTTATGCCTAGAAATGTGAGATAATATAAAAGCTTGTAAAGACATTAATTTACAAGCTTTTTTGTTTTCTTTCATATCAATATAAACTAGAAAATACTTTAAGTTGATATCTGGAATCTAACCCAAAATATGCATTAGCAAATCTATTTCTCATTGAAACATCTTAAAAACAAGGTGCTAAAATGAGTTACTTTAATCACCCTGTTGGTGTAATGACTCTTTTTTGCAAATCCTAGTTTTACCGCATTTTCAATTCTTAAAAGGAAGTCCTAACACATATTCGGATTTAATGGAGCTAACATTTATTTTTCCTCGTCTCTATGATAAGAAACACAAAATTTAAATCATAACTATACTTTATATATAAGTAAAGATGTGATTGTTTCGATGCGGATTCGACCTCTTTATTTTAAATAATAGCATTCATTATCTTATTTTCTATAAAAAAGAATTAATAAAAAAATACAAGAAATGATTTATCTACGATTAAATGTGCTACAGCCTACAACATTGTCTTCATAATTATATTTCTAATTATATAAAATTAACTTGTATATTAAAAAATAAATATAATTTAACAGTTGTAAGAAGCAGTAATACAGGTATGTATATTTGTATGATGTGGAAATGTTGTAGTGATTTGAATTGTGTTGAGGTTTAATCAAGGTAGCTTTTTTGGATTATGGACCTCAATTGAGTGATCTTTGATTCCGTATTAATAACTAAAAATAAATGGAATGAAAATTAAAATCTTAAGCTTATTATTAGTGCTGTTTTCAGTTTCTGTTTTTGCACAAGAGAGGATAAATGTTTCCGGACGCATAACAGATAATACAGGAGAGCCCATAATAGGAGCATCAGTTTTGGAAAAAGGGACTTTGAATGGAACTATTACAGATGTAAATGGTGATTATACAGTAAGTGTTCCATCAAATGGGGTATTGGTTTTTAGTTTTATAGGAATGCAAACTCAGGACATTTCAGTAAATAATACCCATATTATAAATGTAACAATGTTGGATTCAACTACAGGTTTAGATGAAGTAGTTGTAGTGGGTTATGGAACTCAGAAAAAAGCTGATCTAACAGGTGCTATCGGAAATGTTTCATCAGCCGATATTATGAAACAACCGTCATTAAATGCCACTCAGTCAATTCAGGGTAAAATTGCAGGTGTTAATATCATTAGCAGTGATTCACCAGGTTCCTCGCCAACGGTAATTGTTCGTGGTTTAGGTACTGCACTTGGAGGTAGAGATCCATTGTATATTGTGGATGGATTTCCTGTTGATGATATACAGAATATCAGTTCGTCTGATATTATTTCAATGGATGTTTTAAAGGATGCTTCATCAGATTCTATTTATGGAGTTAGAGCGGCTAATGGAGTTATTTTAATTACCACAAAAAAAGGTAAAGAAGGAAAACCTAAAGTTACGGTTGATGCTTATGCAGGCATAAAAGGTATATAGAACCAGGTTAAAATGGCTAATGCTAACCAATATATTGAATACTTTAATGAAAATCAGAGTGCCTTAGGTAAATCCTGGTCTTTGTCATCTAATCAGGCTTACAATACAGATTGGTATGATGAATTAATTGAATTAGGTGTTTTTAATAATAGTTCAGTTTCCATTAGTGGTGGAAGTAAATCAATAGATTATTTTCTAAGTTATAATTATTATGGTGAGGATGGTATTTTAGATGAACAAACCTATAATAGAACAACAGTTAGAAATAATAATGTTTATAAGTTATTTAATGATAGATTAAAAATTTCTCAGAATTTAAACATTTCATTTTCTAAAGAAAAACCAAAACCGTTTGGAGCATTTAATGAAGCTTACCGTCAATCGCCACTTGTTCCAACTTTTTACGATAATGGCAGATATGGACAGGCTTTTGTAAATACAACAACAGGAGTAGTAACTTATCAGGGAGCTGCTAGTGATGCAATTGGATCATTAAACTCAATTGGAAATCCATTATTTACTGTAGATAACTACGATCAGTTAAATAAAGATGTTTCTATTCAGGGTGGTTTAGAGGCTGAACTAAAAATAACTGATTATATAAAGTTTAATACACGCTATGGAGCAACTAAGTATTTTTCGAACGCTCGTAACTTTAACAATATTGAAAATGCGTGGTTAAATTCTGATCCTACCAGAACAGAAGAAGATTTTGATGAGTTAAAATTAGCTAATCCGGACGTAACAACTTATGCTTATAATTCTATGTCTTTTTCAAAGATTGAAACATTTAGATGGATTTGGGAAAACTATGCTACATTCAATAAAAAAATTGGCAAACATAATGTAGAAGCTACTGTTGGTGGTTCAAAAGAAGAAACAGGAATAGGGAATTACATGTATGCTTTGGGATATGATGTTCCGGATAAGAGTCAGTACTGGAATATTGATTTGGCATCAGATGACTATGACAAAACTGTAGAACAAACTTTTTATACGCCAACTACATTAATGTCATATTTTGGTAGAGTTGCCTATGATTTTGATAGTAAATATTATATCACAGCTACATTAAGACGTGATGGTTCAAGTATTTTTAAAGATAGTGGTGACTATTGGGCTACTTTCCCATCTGTTGGATTAGGCTGGACTTTATCAAAAGAAGGATTTATGAGTAGTATGGATGCCATCAACTTCCTTAAGTTAAGAGCAAGCTGGGGTAAACTTGGTAACCAGGATGTTCCGTTAAATGTTTCTCAAACATTAACTTCAACAGGAAGTAGTAGTTATAACTATGTGTTTGGCTCAGCTCAGGATTTAGTTTATGGAGCTGCCTTTGGAACACCAGCTTTAGGTTTATCATGGGAGGTGACAGAAGAGTGGAGTATTGGAACAGATTTTAGTTTATTGGATAATCGTTTGACAGGTAATATCGATTATTATCATAAAAATAATACCAATACAATTTTAGATGTAACCCCTACATTAGACTCTCAATATTCTGATAACTATTATGCTCATGGTGCAGAAGTAAAAAATACCGGAGTTGAATTAGTGCTGGGATGGTCTGATGAAATAAATGAAGACTGGTCTTATAATGTAAGCTTCAACTACGCTTATAACAAAAACGAAATACTAAATGTGAAATCTGCCTTTGATGGAGAGACTGGTGGTAGTTTAAATAATGGACAAATAACTAAACGACTTCAGGAAGGTCAGCCATTGTATTCATGGTGGATGTATGAGGCTGAGGGTGTTTGGCAAAGTCAGGATGAAATTGATGCAAATGCACATGTGGGGAGTCCATTACCTGGATACTTGAGATATAAAGATCAGAATGAAGATGGCGTAATTGATGATAGAGATAAGAAATTCTTTGGATCATATATTCCAACATTTAACTATGGTATGAATATCGGAGTGAATTACAAAAACTTTGATTTTAATATTGATGGATATGGTGTTGGTGGCAATAAAATTTATAACGGGCTAAAAGGAACACGAATTGATGGTGGTGAAAATATCACTTATGAAACTTATAAACAAAGATGGACAGGTGAAGGATCAACAAATAAACATCCCGGAGCTGCACGTGATTCATATGCATCAAGTTATTATTTAGAGAACGGAGGATTTTTCAGAATTAATAACAGCACATTAGGATATACTCTTAAAGATAAATTGGTAAAATCATCAAATCTTAGAGTATACTTTACTGCTCAAAACCCATTCTTAATAACTAAGTATTCAGGTTTTTCTCCTGAAATAAGTTCAGATGGTAGTCCAAGTGGAACATCAGGAATTGAGTTGTCAGCATATCCTACTACTCGTAATTTTATTGTTGGTGTTAATATTCAATTCTAATTGTAAAATCAGATAATCATGAAAAGATATTATATATATATATTCTTCCTGTTAATTTTATTAAACAGTTGTAGTGAAGATTTTCTGGACGTAAAGTCCCGAGAAGTTGTGGAGGCCTCAGATAGTGAGGAGGTATACGAACCAGAGGTTTATGTAAACGGTATTTATGGAATGTTTACCGACTGGAACTATGCTTTTTCGTTCCTGGGTGTTACTGAAATTATTTCAGATAATGCAGATAAAGGCAGTTCTCCTACAGATACAGGAGGTGATAAGGATCAGTTTGATAAATTGACATTTACAAGTACTGCTGGATCGTTAAGAGCAATGTGGGGACATTGGTATAAGTCCATAGGTCGTGCAACTGCAGCTATAGATTATACTGAGTCCTTTGGATTACGTGATGAAGATTATAAAAACAGACTTATTGGAGAGGCCAAATTCTTAAGAGCTTTAAATTATTTCTATCTTATCAGAGGTTGGGGAGCAATTCCTATTCAGGAAAATGATTTAACTCTAAGAGCATCTGTTGATGATGTATATGATTATATTGAAGCAGACTTATTGTTTGCTGTAGATAATCTTCCTGAGAAGAGTGAATATGCTGATGAAGATTTAGGAAGGGCAACAAAAGGAGCTGCAGAAGCCTTACTTTCAAAGGTATATTTGTATCAGGAAGACTGGCAAAATGCTTATGATTATGCTAATGAGGTGATTAGTTCTAGTGAGTATGATTTGGTAGAAGATTACTCTGTATTATGGCACGCTTCATCAGAGAATGGATCTGAATCTATCTTTGAGTTTCAGGCTAGAGGAGAATCTACAGCACATGGTGTTCAACAGTATTCACAAACTCAAGGTGCCAGAGGTACCAGTGGTTGGGGATGGGGATTTAATGTGCCATCAGAAGATTTGGTAACAGCTTTTAATGATGAGGGTGACCTAATTCGTAGAGATGCTACTGTTATTTTTGCCGGAGAAACTATGTGGGATGGCAGAGAAGTTAGCTCTAGTGTTGAAAATCCTTATTATAATGAAAAAGCTTATTCAAGTGCTAATGCGGGTGCTGGAGATACAGACAAAAACATCAGATACATGCGTTTGGGTGAAGTGTATTTAATCAGAGCAGAAGCATTAAATGAATTGGGTGATACACCAAATGCATTACTGGATCTTAATAAAATCAGAAATCGTGTAAATCTTGAAGATTCAGAAAGTTCTACTCAGGAAGAAGAACGCCAGGCTATCTGGAATGAAAGAAGACTTGAATTGGCATTTGAACATGATCGTTGGTTTGATCTAGTAAGAACCGGTCAGGCTGCTTCTGTAATGCAAAGTTTAGGTTTAACATTTGTGGTTGGACAGCACGAATTATTTCCTATTCCTGAGGAGCAGTTGATTGAAACGCCAGATATGGAACAAAATCCAGGATGGTAATTTAAAGCAAAGATTCATAAACTAAATATAGCTTCAAAATAGTCAAAAAGAGTTAGATAAGTATATCTCATTTAATGAGATATACTATCTGATTCATTCAATAAAATGCATAACAAGTTTTTGTAATAATTCCTCAAAACATATGAATGTTAGATGTATATAGGGTTTTGCCGATTGCTTGGAACTCATTTATATTAAGATGGCTGATTTTGAGTAGTAAAAAGTGATAAAATATGATTAGATGGATTACGCTGTTTTTTACTATTGCATTAGTTGCTTGTAATCTGCAGGAAAAAGATAAACAAAACTCAACAGTAATAACTGCTGATGATAAGCCTGATATATATAAAGATTTATCCGATGCTCAATTATTGGATACAATACAATATTATACTTTTCAATACTTCTGGGATGGAGCTGAGTTAAATTCAGGTTTAGCCAGAGAAAGAATTCATCTTTCAGGAATTTATCCTTTAAACGATGAACGTGTAGTGACTACAGGAGGAAGTGGATTTGGTTTAATGGCTATTCTTGTGGGGTGCGATAGAGGATTTATTTCAAGAGAAAAGGCTGTTGATCGTTTTGCGCAAATAGCTGATTTTCTTGAAAAAGCAGATCGTTTTCATGGAGCCTGGTCGCATTGGATTGATGGTGAAACTGCTAAGGTGGTTCCATTCGGTGAAAAAGATAATGGCGGAGATTTGGTTGAGTCTTCTTTTTTAGCTCAGGGATTAATATGTGTACAGGAATATTTTAAAGATGGAAATGAAACAGAGAAGGCATTAAGTGCCAGGTATGAAGCCCTGTGGAAAGGAATAGAATATAATTGGTATGAAAAGGATGATAGTAAAGTGCTTTATTGGCATTGGTCTCCAAATTATGCTTGGGAGATGAACTTTCCACTTGAAGGTTATAATGAATGCCTGATTACCTATATTATAGGAGCTTCTTCTCCAGACTATACAATAAATCCGGAATCATATCACCAGGGGTGGGCCCGCAAAGGTGCTATTGTAGGTGCTAATACAAAATATGGTTATACATTGAATCTGGTACACAATGGAAATCCTACTGCTGGAGGGCCATTGTTTTGGGCGCATTATTCGTACTTAGGATTTAATCCTAAAATTAGTAAGGATCAATATGCTGATTATTGGGATATTAACGTAGCTCATACTATGATGAACAGAGCATATTGCATGGAAAATCCTAAAAATTATCCCAATTACGGAGAAAAACTTTGGGGACTAACAGCCAGTTATTCTATACAAGGTTATGATGAATGGGAACAAGGTGGTGGCAGAGAAAGAAATGATTTAACTGCAGACCCTGTTTATTTAGGTTATACAGCTCACAATCCAGATCAGGATTATGGAGTTATTTCACCCACTGCAGCATTATCTTCTTTTCCATATGCACCCGAAGAATGTATTAAGGTTGCTCGTAATTTATACTTCAATTTAGGAGATAAAGTATTTGGAAAATACGGCCCATATGATGCTTTTAGTATTGGAGAGGAATGGTACCCAAGAGCTTACCTGGCTATAGATCAGGGGCCAATTGTTTGTATGATAGAAAATTATCGTTCAGGATTATTATGGGATTTATTTATGGGAAATGCTGATGTAAAACAAGGATTAGATAGGTTAGGATTTACTATCGAGAAATAATGTTTGCATTTAGAAGTGGTTTGTTATTCAAATCAATAGTGACGAATATGGATTTTTAAATTTCAAAAAACTAAAGGGAAAATGAGTAAAATAATATATATACTCCTAACCGTTTTATTTGTTAGCGCTTGTTCTGTGAAAAAGCAGGATGGAAATAGTGCTATGGACGAAAAGGTTACTTCGTTGATGAGTAAAATGACATTAGATGAGAAAATAGGGCAATTAAACTTACCGGCAGCAGGAGATATCACCACCGGAGAAGCTAAGAATTCCAACATAGCCGAAAAGATAAAGCAAGGGAAGGTTGGCGGATTATTTAATTTAAAGTCGGCAGAAAAGATTAAAGAGGTTCAGCGCGTAGCTGTTGAGGATAGTAGATTAGGTATACCTCTTATTTTTGGTATGGACGTAATACATGGCTATCAAACTGTATTTCCAATTCCTCTGGGGTTGTCAGCAACATGGGATATGGAGGCTGTTAAAACAATGGCTCGTATATCGGCTCAGGAAGCAAGTGCTGATGGTATTTGTTGGACCTTCTCACCAATGGTAGATATTTCACGTGATCCCAGATGGGGTAGAGTTGCAGAAGGTGGTGGAGAAGATCCTTTTTTAGGTGCTGAGATTGCCAAAGCTATGGTGAAAGGTTATCAGGGTGATGATTTGTCAACTAATAATACCATTATGGCATGTCTGAAGCACTTTGCTCTTTATGGTGCTGCTGAATCCGGAAGAGATTACAACACCACAGATATGAGTCGTTTGAGGATGTATAATGAGTATTTTGAGCCTTACAAAGCTGCAGTAGAGGCAGGAGTGGGTTCTGTTATGTCATCTTTTAATGAAGTAGATGGTATTCCTGCATCTGCAAATAAATGGCTAATGACCGATGTGTTGAGAGATCAGTGGGGTTTTAATGGATTTGTGGTTACGGATTATACTGCCATACTTGAAATGGTAGCTCATGGATTGGGTGATTTTCAACAAGTATCGGAGTTGGCATTAAAAGCCGGGATTGATATGGACATGGTGAGTGAAGGACTCGCTGAACCTTTAAAAATAGCTATTGAAAAAGGAACAATTAAGGAAGAAGATATTGATAAAGCTTGTCGCAGAATTCTAGAGGCCAAGTATAAGTTGGGTCTATTTGATGATCCATATAAATATTGCGATGTACAAAGAGCTAAAAATGAAATCTATACAGAGGAGAATAGAACTATTGCCAGGGATATTGCAACTAAATCATTTGTGTTATTGAAAAATCAGAACAATTTATTGCCAATTAATCCATCAGGTAAAATAGCATTAATTGGTCCTATGGCTAATAATAGTTTGAATATGCAGGGGACATGGAGTGTAGCCGGCGACTATAACTCATCAGTAACAATTTATGATGGATTAAAAAATGCAGTAGGAGATAAAGGCTCTGTAATGTATGCAAGAGGTGTGAATATTGTTCCTGATGCAGAACTAGAATCCAGAATCAGCATTTTTGGTAAAGATACTGAAAGAGATAATCGTTCTGATAAAGAAATGATGAAGGAAGCTACTTCAATAGCGAAAAAATCAGACGTTATTGTTGCTGTATTGGGCGAAGCTTCGGAAATGAGTGGAGAGTGTGCTAGTAGATCAGATATTGGGTTGCCAGAAAATCAAAAAGTACTATTGAAGGAATTGTTGAAAACAGGTAAGCCTGTTGTATTAGTTTTATTAACTGGTCGTCCTTTAACTTTAACCTGGGAACAAGAAAATGTACCTGCCATTTTAAATGCATGGTTTGCCGGAAGTGAGGCAGGTGATGCTATTGCTGATGTATTGTTAGGAAAGGTTAACCCATCTGGTAAGTTAACTATGACATTTCCACAAAATGTAGGTCAGATTCCAATTTATTATAATCATAAAAATACTGGTCGTCCTTTGGAAAAAGGGAAATGGTTTCAAAAATTTAAATCAAACTATCTTGATGTATCCAATGAACCACTTTATCCGTTTGGTTTTGGATTAAGCTATACAACGTTTGAATACGGTGATGTAAAAGTGTCAAAAGATAAGCTATCTGGTAATGAAGAATTAACTGTAACTGTTAATATAAAGAATACGGGCAAAAGAGATGGACGAGAAATAGTACAGTTGTATATCAGAGATTTAGCAGGTAGTATTACCCGACCAGTAAAGGAGCTTAAAGGATTTGAGATAGTTGATTTAAAAGCCGGAGAAACAAAAAAAGTTGCTTTTCAGGTTACTACAGAGCTACTTAAATTCTACAATTATGACTTAGAGTATGATTGGGAATCTGGAGATTTTGAAATTATGGTTGGTCCCAATTCAAGAGATGTAAAAAGTGCAAGTATCAACTGGGAAAAAAACAACAAATGATTATGGGGGTAAGAGTCAGGAGTATACTGCTATTTTTAGTAGGCTTTTGGCTCTTTGTTTTAATATAAAAAGAAAATACAATGAAATTTATATATACTTTTTTAATTCTTTTATTATTAATAAGTAATGCTACTGCACAGGAAAATATTCTCTCTGAAGAAAATGATTCCATATCTATATATACTTATACCTATTCACAAAAAGCTGGGCAAAATTTAGATCTAGATGTTTACACTCCTATTGAAAATAAGATATATAAATATCCAGTAGTGTTATTTGTTCATGGAGGAGGTTTTATGGGTGGAGACCGGAAAGATGAGCGAGCTGTAAGTTTTTGTTCAAATTTAGCTAAGAGCGGTTATGTTGCCGTATCAATTGATTATCGTTTGCTAAGAAAAAATACAGACACTGGTTTTGGATGTGAATGTCCAGTAGAGGATAAATTAGCTGCAATTGGCGCAGCTGTGACAGATCTTAACGACGCCACAAATTTCCTTATAGAGCATAAGAATGATTTAAGTATTGATCCCGATAAAATTATATTGTGCGGATCAAGTGCCGGAGCTGAAACTGTATTAAGTATTGTTTATAATTCATCAATGTATGGAATTCCTTATAAAAAATATGCAGGGGTTATATCATTTGCAGGTGCAATTGTAAATTCTTCATCAATAACTAAAGAAAATGCAATACCAACAATGCTCTTTCATGGAACTAATGATGATTTGGTGCCTTACGGTATCGCTCCCCATCATTATTGTACCAGTAATTCACCCGGATTTTTAATGCTTTATGGCGCCAAAGCAATTTCAGATAAACTGAAAAGTTTAGATAAACCGTATTGGTTGTATACAATTAAAGATGCAAATCATAGCGTATCTTCTACTCCAATGACCGAACAACTTAACGAAATTAAAATGTTTTGTAATGATTTTGTTTTGCAACAACATTCAAAACAAATATCTACAGTAATACTTAATTAAAATAGTATGTTCTATATTCTTAATATTTGGGTTACTAGTCAGATCTGGTTAAATGTTAATTGATTAATAGTGGTTTTTAATTTTAGGTATATTTCAATAAAGAATGTAGTTATGAGATTGACTATTGCAGTATTATTGATGTTTATTTTTAACACTTCAATATTTTATGCGCAGACAAAGATAATTGCTCACAGAGGTTTTTCCGGTGAAGCACCAGAAAATACAATGATAGCTTTTAAAAAAGCCATAAAAAGTCAGGCTGATTTTATAGAACTAGATGTTCATAGAACTAAAGATGATTCTTTAGTTGTAATTCATGATGAATCTGTAAGTAGAACTAGTTCGGGTATTGCAGAAGGAGATGTCTCACAAATGACTTTTACAAATTTGAGAAAGATAAATGTAGGGTGTTCAGATATATTTGGAGATAAATACAAAAAGGCCAAGATCCCAACATTAAGAGAAGTATTGGAATTAGCTAAAGGGAAAATTAAAGTTTGTATTGAAATTAAAGTATATGGCGTTGAAGAAAAAGTCTTGAAAACAGTCAATGAATTAGGAATGAATGAGGATGTGATCATTTTTTCTTTTTATTATCCCGTTCTTGCTAAAAGAAGACAATTGGATGAGAGGATATCAATATTGTATTTAGTTAACCCTGCAGATTCCTTAACGATAGATTATGCAAAAGTGATCAATACAACCGCTATTGGAGTTGGCTATGGAACAAATATAAGCACCGAATTTCTTGACCTGGCGCATAATTATGGAATAGAGGTTTGGAAATGGACCGTAAATGAAGAAGATGAAATGAACAGGTTAATTGATATTGGTATAGATGGATTAATAACTAATTATCCTGATAAAGCAATTCGATTAAGAAGCAATTAATTTACGTTCAATAGAATAAAGATTTCTTTTTTTTGATTTTCTAAATATATATCAGGATATTTTTTCAAGTTCCACTAGGCAAATAAAAACAATCACAGGCATGAATAAGTACTATAAATTTATCTTAACAGCTCTATTTATAATTATAAATATGAATGTTAAAGCTCAGGAGATAGTTCCGCAAACCTACTGTAATCCGATAGATATTGACTACACTTATATGGTATATAATTCTAGCAGAAATATATCTTATAGATCTGGTGCAGATCCTGCAGTAATTGAGTTTCGAGGAGCGTATTACATGTTTGTAACACGTTCTTTTGGCTATTGGCACTCAACTGATTTAGTACACTGGAATTTTATAAAGCCTAAACAATGGTTTTTTGAAGGATGTAATGCGCCAACTGCTTTTAATTATAAAGACTCTTTAGTCTATTTTGCAGGGGATCCTGCTGGATATGGAAGTATATTATATACTGATGATCCTAAAAGTGGAGAATGGACTCCCACCGCTTCTATAAGTAATGATATACAGGATTCCGAGTTATTTATCGATGATGATGGACGAACTTATCTTTATTGGGGATCCTCAAATATTAATCCTGTATGTGTTAAGGAATTGAATAAAGATCATCGAATGCTTGAAACAGGTTTGAGAAAAGAATTGATTAATCTTGATGAGGAAAAGCATGGTTGGGAAAGATTTGGGGAGAATAATTTCCACCCTACATTAAAGGAAGGTTATATCGAAGGAGCATCAATGACTAAGCATAATGGCAAATACTACTTGCAATATGCGGCTCCCGGAACTCAGTTTAATGTTTATGGAGATGGAGTTTATATCGGTGAAACTGCAACTGGTCCATTTGAATATATGAAGAGTAATCCAATGTGTTTTAAACCAGGAGGTTTTACCAATGGTGCAGGACATGGAATTACAGTGAAACAAATTAATGGTCAGTATTGGCATTTTGCAACGATGGCTCTTGCTTCAAATTCGCACTGGGAGCGTCGTTTGTGTATGTTTCCAACATATTTTGATCAGGATGGACTGATGCATTCTGATACACAATTTGGTGATTATCCACGTTTTGCTCCAAATCATCCAACAAAAGCAGGATTGCATTGTGGTTGGATGTTGTTGTCTTATCAAGGAATAGTAACAGTGTCTTCATCACAAATGCAAATTATTAAAAGTACCTCTACAGATGATGATTATAAGATTATAAATATGCCTTTGCAAAGAGATAGTGAAGGCCAGATTACTTCGGAAGTCTTAACAGATGAAAGTCCAAAATCTTTTTGGGTTGCTGAAGCAAATGATAATAAGCAATGGCTTAAGATTGAGATGTTGCAACCCGGGAAAATTTACGCATTTCAATTAAATTTTCATGATCAGGAGGCTGGAATTTATACGCGAACCGAAGGTTTACGCCATCGGTATAATATTGAGGTCTCTGAAGATAATATAAACTGGAACACTGTAGTAGATAGGAGTAAGAGTTTTAAAGATACACCAAATGCATACGTTGTGCTAGATCAGCCAGTAAAAGCAAAGTATGTCAGATATAGAAATATCAGCGTTCCGGGTAAAAATCTTGCATTGTCAGAAATCCGGGTTTTTGGATTGGGATTCGGAAAGAAGCCAACAACTGTTAAAGATTTTAGAATAAATCGTAAGGAAGACAAAAGAGATGCCTTGGTACAATGGAAATCAGTTTCAGGTGCACAAGGGTATAATATTCGTTGGGGGATAGCTCCTGATCAATTATATCAATCATGGATGGTTTATAATACTAATGAACTTTTAATGCGTTGTTTGGATAGAGATACTCCATATTATTTTACAATAGAGGCATTTAATGAGAACGGGATTTCAAAAAAGTCAAGCATCCTAAAAGTAGATTAAGGAAAATTACTAAACTACAGATCTTATAAATATACCCATATGAAGAAAAATTCTACATACAAGACTATATTATATTTATTTATCGGTTTTCAGATTTTGTTTTCTGCATGTCAGCAGCCTTCAACAAAAACGAAGCGTCCGAATATTGTATTTATTATGTCCGATGATCATTCTTATCAGGCTATTAGTGCATATAACGATCGTTTAATACAAACACCAAATATTGATCGGATTGCAGATCAGGGCATGCTCTTTACTAATGCTTGTGTAACAAATTCCATTTGCGGACCATCAAGGGCTACTATTTTAACAGGAAAGCATACGCATGTTCATGGTAAAATAGATAATAATTTTCCTTTTGATACAACAAATGTTACTTTTCCTCAATTGCTACATAATTCTGGTTACCAAACAGCTATGTTTGGAAAACTTCATTTTGGTAACAACCCGAAAGGCTTTGATGATTTTATGATTCTTCCTGATCAGGGAGATTATTATAATCCTGATTTCATCACCGATAAAGGAGATAAAACAATAATGGGATATGTTACAGATGTTATTACAGATTTAACCTTAGATTGGCTAGGTAAAAAACGAGATGAAGAAAAACCATTTTTGTTAATGTATCTTCATAAAGCACCTCATAGAGAGTGGATTCCGGCAAAGCGTCATTATAAATCCTTTACACAAAAGATATTTCCAGAACCAGAAACTCTTTATGATGATTATGAGGGTAGAGGTAGTGCTGCCAAATCAGCACAGATGAATCTGCTTAAACATATGACAATATCTGCGGATAATAAGATTTATCCTGAAATAGCAAAAGATTTAGGTATTAAGGAATCTTCAGACTGGGGATATAAGGTTTTTAATAGTAAATATGACAGATTAACAGAGGAACAAAGACAAAGTTGGGATTCGGTATATGGTGTTATTAATGAGGATTTTAAAAAGAACTATCCGAATATGGCTGATCATGATTTTATGAGTTGGAAATATCAACGTTATATGCAGGATTATTTGGCTTGTATTGCAGCTGTAGATGAAAATGTTGGAAGAGTACTGGATTATTTGGATAAAAATAACTTAACAGATAATACTATTATTGTTTATACTTCTGATCAGGGATTTTATTTAGGAGAACATGGATGGTTTGATAAACGTTTTATTTATGATGAATCGTTTAAAACGCCATTGCTTATTCGTTGGCCTGAAAAGGTGAAAGCTGGTTCTATTTGCAATGAAATGGTACAGAATTTGGATTTTGCACAAACATTATTGGATGCTGCAAAGGTTAACGCTCCCGAAGATATGCAGGGTGAAAGTTTAATACCTTTATTAACAGGAGATACTTTATCATGGCAGAGAGATGCTGTGTATTATCATTATTATGAATATCCCGGATTTCATTCAGTTAAACGTCACTATGGAATTGTAACAAAGGATTATAAACTAGTTCACTTTTATTATGATATTGATGAATGGGAATTATATGATAGACAGAGCGATTCGTTAGAAATGAATAATGTTTATAATGATCCCAAATATGCCGATGTAGTAAATAATCTAACTTTAAAATTATCTGAATTAAGAAAATATTATGGTGATTCAGACACTTTAGATAACAGATTTATTAATAAATATAAAGAAAAGGGGTTGATTAAATAATGAAAATAATAAGTCTGAATTTAGCTTTAAAAGGAATATAAAAAATGATGAATTATAAAATATCATACTAATATTTGCACAGGGAAGTATGGTTTTAAAAGAGGATGTTTCTTAATGATATACATCCTCTTTTTTTTTCGTTAAAAACCCATTATGATATCCGATAAGTTATCTTCAGGATTTAAGTTCATTTTTTTTCTTAATCTATATCTGCTTACTTCTACACTACGGGTAGTAATTCCTAAAATCATAGAAATTTCTTTCGAATTCATATTCATTTTTAACAAAGAACATAATCGTAGGTCAGATGGGGACAAATCCGGGTATTCTTTTTTAAGTTTATCGTAGAAACCACTTTGTGAAGCTTTGAAGTGTTGCTCAAAATCAAGTATGTCTCTCTTTTTGGTCATTTGACTTTCAATAACACCCAGTACTTTTTTGTAATCTTTTTGAGGGAATCTTCCTTCGAGCTTTTTATAAATCTTGTTTAATTCATCCTTAATTTTAGTTATGGATTTATCTTTCTCAACTAAACTATTTGCTGAAATGGTTAGCTTTTCTTGTAAATTCTCTAACTCTTTTTCTAATACATCGTTTTTTAATTGTTCAATTGTGAGTTTATCCTGTTTATGCTTTTCCTGATGTTTTTCCTCAATTTCAGAAGTCTGTAGTCGAATAATTCTCTTATTAAAAAGAATAAGAAAGGTAATAGAACCAACAAGGATAATAATAATGGTGATTATACCTTGATTAGAAGCGTACCATTTTGGTAGTACTTCAAATTTATATTCAACGATATTTGATGTAGTACCATTAGAATACATTGCTTTAGCCTGATAAATGTATTCGCCAGCTGGAATATTATTAATATGGTGAATGTTTTCGGATTTAGTATCTATCCAGATGTCATTCAGATTTTTAATTCGGTATTGGTAATTGATCTTATTAGGCCCAAAATTTACTGTCTTAATACAAAATATAAAAGAATTGTATTTATTCTTTACTTGAATTGGGTTAGTAGTATTTAAGGGTAGTTTATTATTACTTTCACTTACTCCGGCAATTTCATTGCTTACAGACGATATAGATAAAGGCAATTGTTCAGATTGCTCTATACCATCATTTGGGATTATGGCAACACCATTTTCTAAACAAAGAACACTATTGTTATCAGTTATGGAAATATTTTGATATTTGTCTGGGAATGAATAAGGTTCGTTTAATGTAAGTATTTGTTTAATTGTAATTGAATCTAATTTATTTTCTATGTAAGCAGCTTCATTTTTAGTAATGGCCCAAAAATGTTGATTGTCTACATTAACAATTCTAACTGCTTTTTTAAATCTTCCTAAAGAACTATTCAGCTTTTGATAAGGAACCATTTTATCATTGAGATAATCAAATGTGTAAATTTCTTCACCTGTAGTTACAATTACCTGATTGGAGAATTTAAATACATTTAATCCAAAATTTGTTGGTAATCCCAATGAGGTGCCAAATTCTTTTCTGGCAATAACTTTTTTTAAATCCTCAGACAACTTTAATCTTGTTAATCCTTTAATTTCGTGACTTAACCAAAGGTATCCTGTATGATCCATCTCAATGAATCGGCATGAAGCGTAAAATCCTTCTATATGGTGAGAAAATTGCCATTTGTTATTGACTCTTCTACTAACTCTTATGTTGTTATAGGTTGATTCTAATAACCAATCATTAGAGTTTGTATGATAGGTTATGAAATCGGTACTCCCTGATGTTTTTGATAGTGGAGAAATGTTCTTTTTGTCTATAGAATAGATGCCATCATTGCTACTGCATAATAGCTCGTTGTTCAGAAGGTCTAGCTTCCATATATGCCCAGGAATACCAGTTAATGGTTTTAAATCTTTAAAATCCAGATCAGTTAGAGACTTATCGAATTTTGAATATAACACTCCATTGTTTGTTCCAACATATAAATATCCTTTATGCTTTATTACAGAATAGATGGCTGAAGGAGCATTTTCAAGATCAATTTTATATTCCACAGATGGATGAAGATCCAGAAAGGTAATCCCATTATCCATTGCAAGCCATAGGTTTTTTTCATGATCAACACCTATACCAAGCACTGTATTATTTTCAAGTTTCGATTGTCTGTTAAAATGATTCAAAATCTCACCTTTGGTATTAATAATAAAAACACCATTTTGAAGTGTACCAATAGCAAGCCTTGAAGAATCAATTTGTACTGCACAATTTACGTCTGTTGAAGGGAGGTATTGATTTGCCTGACAGTTCCAATAGTTTATTTCGTTGTTTTGTAATGTGTATAGACCACTTTTACCATCTCCTAATATAATCTTGTTATTAAAATGAGTAAAAAAGCGGATTGTTCCATTTTGTGCTATTTGACTATTGTTTATAATGGATAAAGTTTCATTGTTGTATATAGCAATTCCATATTTTTTATCTTTTAGGTAGGCTTGTAGGTAAACATTATTATTAATAGAATTTAAAAACATGATTTCTCCATCAAAGGGGATTGATTTTACAGTTTTTGTGATGATGTTATAGGAGAAAAGTGCAGAGAGTGACTGGAATAAAATTTCGTCTTTATAAGGCTTAATAGACCAAATTCTTTCTTCTGAAAAGGTGTAATCTAAATTGGTTGTCAATGAGGTATATTTAAGTTCTCCATACTGGTTGCGTTCCCAATATCCAAAATCTTCAAAACAGCCCGAATACAGACGATTGCTTTTTTTATCAAAATACAATGATCTAATTGCAGATTTTGACATGTGTTGATGTAAATTCCATTCTTTACCGTCAAATTCAAGCAAACCTCCTGAGTTTCCAAAGTAGGCAATCCCATTATTATCAAAAGCAACAGCCCAGTTCTGACTTAGTGCATTATACTCAGATCGTTTGTAATTGATTGTTAATGGTGAATAATTTATTGTATTAGAATATATATTACAGGCGGATATAATCAATACTACAAGTAGGTTTATTTTTTTGATCATAGAAAAATTTGTAGAATTCAATGAATTCTACAAATATAAGAATTAGAAGAAGATTTAGAATTACTGAAGTATGCTTTACGATGATGGTTGAAACTATTTTTGGAATCTAAAGCAATAGATTAAATGAGTAAGATTATATATTTAAGGAAATGATTTAAATTTTTTCATTTCTATATATTGTATAGAGATAAGTAATATTATTAAAAATAGTATGTACAAAAAATATTATGACATTTTCAATAATATTTGTCTGAAGTATAGGTACATTCATTTTAATATATTTTGTGTGATTAAACCAATGATTTTCTGTATCTTTACTTTGTGTCATAAGACAGCAAATCAATACATTATAAGTCAATTGGCAGGTGTGAGTTAAGTGTAACTTCGTTTGGTTTGTTTTTGTAATATGTTGAAATATTGCAGTTTATAAGATAGGATATTCGTCTCTCCACCCCGACTACTTAAAATACTAAATAAGTTAAAAGACTGTAAAATGTTTGTTTTACAGGCTTTCTTGTTTTTATGTAATAACACAAAACAATATACCATTTTCTGTTTATGTGTGTTTATTGAGTAGATGTTCAGGTTTGTATGTCCGGACTCAAGAATTTTAATAACTAATTTCTTGAATTTTTCTTTCAATTAGGCCTCAATAAGAAGTAATGTAAGTTTTATTTACCTCTTATCTCCAAATTTGATGTGTTTCCACTTCAGTTCTATTATGATTTCATCATTCTGTAAGATATGAAGAAGCTCTCCATTGTCTTGAATTTTAGCAAGGAATGAAGGTTTACTGCTATCCAGATCAGGTTTTGAATGTGCCTTCGTAAAATTATCAAGGTACATACCAATTGCTGCATCCATTACTGATTTTCCGAGTATTGGTGATAAATCAACGTCAACCTCATATAAATTGAATTTATGATCATCTACATACTTGTAATAACCAATGGATCCGTCCTGAAATACCAAATCTTCCTTACCTTTAGTAGAAACATTTTCATAAACTAAACTTCTATAAGAACCATTTTTATAAAATATGAAGATTGTAGAAGTGGAATTTTTTATATCCATCCAGGTTCCTATAATTTCTTTTTTCTCAGGATTGCAGGTATGAAGGATGAAAGACAGAATAAATAAAGAAAAAAACACTATTGGTTTCATAATGGTTGAGTATTTGATTGATTATATATAAGTTAAGGTATTTATTAAAAAAGTCAACTAAAAAGAGCAAGGGACTATCGTTGTTTATGGAAGATTGTAACATTGATAATGTTATTAAGATATCATACTAATTTAGACTGTTTGTTATGAAATACACTTAATAGTTTCTTCAAAATTTTAAATTTGTAGGAATCTTTCCGAACATTTACCATTGGTATTATAGCATGCGTTAATCTATGAGAGAAAGCTAAAAAGAATTGATATATTCGAAAAAATAAAAACTAAAAGAAAATGAGTACAGATAAAAAATCTTTTTGGGAAGTTATGAAATCCTTTAATAAAGGATTTTGGCTTGCTAGTATAATGGAACTTTTTGAACGTTGGGCGTGGTATGGATTATTTGCAGTTTTAGCACTTTATTTAACCGGTTCAACTGACGAAGGTGGATTAGGATTTTCTCATACAGAAAAAGGGCAGATAATGGGAATTGTAACAGCAATTTTATATTTGTTGCCGTTATTTACAGGAGTGATAGCAGATAAAATAGGATATAAGTTATCATTAATAATAGCATATGTTCTATTAATTTCAGGATACTATTTAATGGGTGAGGTAAATTCCTATTTTATGGTATTTATGGTGTTTTTATGGGTAGCTGTAGGTGCAGCAATGTTTAAGCCAGTTGCATCTGCTATTGTTACCAAAAATACTGATGAGTCTAATTCTACTTTAGGTTTCGGTATTTTTTATATGATGGTTAATATTGGTGGGTTTATTGGACCAGCTTTTTCATCAACCCTTCGTACTCAATTCGGTTGGAAAATAATATTTCTTCAAGCAGCTACTGTAATTACAATTAACTTAATAATACTTTTACTTTTTTATAAAGAAAAGGACAGAGAGAAAAATACAGAAACAATCTCAGAAGCTATTAAAAGCTCTTTAGTAAAAATATGGGAAGCAGTTAAAGATAGTCGTCTTTCTGTATTGTTAATTATAATGGTTGGTTTTTGGACTATGTTTAATCAACTTTTCTATACATTACCCACTTTTATAGAAGATTGGGTAAATACCAAAGCGCTACATGACTCAATTGCACAAATTTCACCTTGGATTGCTAGTATAATGAGTGGAGGAGGTGACTCTGTTAATCCAGAAATGTTAATTAACTTAGATGCAGGTTCTATCATATTATTTCAGTTAATAGTATCTTATTTTGTGTTAAGAATGCGCCATGTAAGTGCAATGATAACAGGTTTTGTTATTGCCGCCATAGGTATTGGGATTACATTTTATACAGGGAATGGTTTATATACTATATTAGGTATAATGATTTTTGCTATAGGTGAAATGATGACAAATCCAACGTTTTCTTCATTTATAGCATTAATTTCTCCTAAAGGAAAAGAAGCTTTATATATGGGGACTTATTTTCTGCCAGTTTTTTTAGGAAATTTCTTAACAACATTTGTTTCAGGTAATCTTTATCAAGCATGGTCTGATAAATTAAGTTTGTTACAAGCTGAAATGTCAAACAGGGGAATTGCAATGCCCGAAATAACTCAAGAGTTTACTAAAAATGATTACTTTGCTTCTGCTTCTGAAAAACTAGGAATGACAGAAACTGAAATGACACAATTTATTTGGGACAACTACGCCCCTAATAGGATTTGGTATGTAATTACAGGTATTGGTGTTATTACTATTTTAGCATTATTTATTTACGATAGATTAGTGATTAGACCTAAAGAGGCACAAGAAAAATAATCTCATTTTGTTCAATAATGAAGAACAAGTTCAAGTAATTAAAAAAAGAACCAAACCACAATAATGAGTAATACATAGTAGGATAAAGATTTACCTGTGTTATTGTATTTTAATTTAATAGATATAAAGCTTTAACGATATATTTATAGATATGATAACATCTCATTGCAAATAAATTCTAAATTTATTCGTTTAATTTGAAACGTGATTAATTAATATAGTTCACAAAATTTGCAAAGCAATAAAAGGGAGTTTGAAATAGCTTCCTTTTATTGTTTTTATTTTTTTAAGACTTCGCACAAAATTGAAATACTTCCAAAGTATACACTTCCAAAAATATAAAAGACTTCATTTGTATCAGTATAAGCCTTAAAGTAAACTATCAAAGAAAAAATCATATATGCTGTACATCTTTACTTTTTAATCTTTCTCAGGCTGTAGATTTTGAGCCTATGTTTTAAGGTGTTTTTAGTAATGAGGAATGTGCTGTGAAATGACCTAAATATCGAAATTGTGTATGCGATGTTTCATATCAAATGCCAATGAATAAGGAATGTTTACCACATTTAAAACGTTGGGAGAGTATAGCCTTCATTTGAGTAAAGAGTGGTCTTTTAATCAATTTATAAAATGTCATTTTTTTAACATTCTTTTAAATGCCTAATTTGTTAATCTTACATGACGAAAACGAGAACCCTTAATTTTTGTATAAAATATATTTTTGAAAAAGTTATAAGATGCATTATCTGAGATAAATTGGTTGAACGCTTTTACAAAAAATACAATACAAAATGAAAAAACTGAATTTACTTTTTTTATTAATTACGGCCTAAGTACATGACAAAACTTTATAACATTCACATAAATCATTGTTGTTAATTGGATTACTTAATGCATGAGCAATTCTGATTAAACCATATTTAAAGAAACTATAAGCCCTTCTACCATGTTTTTTCACCCTGATCGGCTTAATGTTCTCATGTTTGTCAATCCCTGCTAAATATACCCAAACAAAAGCAATTGATACAACAGCCAAAAGTTTAGCAATGCGTTCCAAGTCTGTCAAATGGGTATCTTCAAGGTTAAAGCCACTGGATTTCATGGCTCTAAACATGGTTTCGATCTGCCATCGCTCTTTATAATTAATCAAAGCCTGATCATATTGATTAAACGAAGCGATAATGGTAAATTCTACTTTGCCAGTGATTTTATTAAAGGATTTTGCTCCAGATAAGTATACTAGATTCTTACCTAGATAATAGAGTTTATCACAATGTTTGTAAGACCCAATTTTCATATTATTGAACAGCCAAAAGGCCTTTATAGGAGTTTTGCCATGACGATGCACCATCATATTGTTCCGGATGCGAATGTAAAATGGAATATTTTGACGAATAAGATTTTCAAACCATTCTTCGCCTATAAATTCCCTATCCGCCATAAAAGCTTTAATATTTTGGGTACCAAAGAACTGAACATATGTGTCCAACACCTCTTTTCGCTCCAAGGCATTGGAATTACCTCTTTTTGGAAGGAGTTTCCATATCAACGGAATAGAAACTCCTTTGTAACAAACGCTCAGCATCAGTATGTTGATATCGGTTTTGCCAAACTTCCAATTGGTTCTGTCCATGCTAAGCATATAAGGAGGCTCATCTGGCAATAAACTATAAATTAAACGTGTAAATATCAGTGGGTCAAAGGAAAATTCAGAAAAGAACCGTTGCACTCGCCGTAGGCTTGATTCATGCTCTACACTAGAACTAAAACCTTGAGCAAGTTTTACATATGAAACGGTTTGGAATTTTATCATGCTATTGATAATAATGAGCAAGCATTTAATCCTTGCCTTGTGCCAATTGGTTGTTGCCTTGAACAACTCAAATAATTGAGTATTTTTACTGTCTACCTTGGTATTCGTATGCATTACAAAATGATGTGAGAATCTTTTGTAAGATACTGAATATTAAGGTTTTAATCAAGGAAATTGCGTGCTTATTTTGCTGATTTTCAATTATTTATAGTTTTGTCATGTACTAAAAATTACGGCTTTATTATTTTCATGTAAAGTTGAGAATAAAAAGAATACAGCAGAGCAGAAAGAGTTTCATATATGGGCAGAGACCCCTCCAATGGGATGGAATAGTTGGGACTGTTTTGGTCCATCAGTTGTTGAAGACGAGGTAAAAGCTAATGCTGATTATATGGCAGAGCACCTATTAGAATATGGCTGGGAATATATTATAGTTGATATTCGATGGTATGCAGATAATCAAACAAGCGGTCATTATAATCCATATGACCAAACTGACTTTATACTTGATGAATACGGTCGTTATATGCCATCTCCTAAAAGATTTCCATCAGCTGTTGATGGTGCAGGATTTAAACCTTTAGCTGATTATGTACATAATTTGGGTTTGAAATTTGGGATTCATATTATGAGAGGTGTACCTAAGGAAGCAGTATTTAATAAAATGCCAATATTAGGTTCTGATAAAACAGCAGATCAAATTTATTCTACAGATTATGAATGTACTTGGTTACAAGATAATTATACAGTTGTTAAAGGGAAAGAAGGATCTCAGGAATATTACAATTCTATTTTAGATTTATATGCATCATGGGGTGTTGATTATATTAAAGTTGATGATTTATCCCGTCCTTATCATGATGAAGAGATAGAAATGCTTCGTAATGCTATTGATCAAACAGGTCGCCCAATTGTACTTAGTATGTCTCCTGGTGCTACACCTCTAGATCAGCATGAGCATGCAAGAAATCATGCCAACTTATGGAGAACAATTGATGATTTTTGGGATAACTGGGCTCAGTTAAATTATTCTTTCAGTGTATGTGCTGATTGGGCTCCATATATTACTAAAGGGGCATGGCCTGATGCAGATATGCTTCCATTAGGTAAATTTATTCGTGGAGAAAGAGCAACAAATCGCTATACTAAGTTTACTAAAGATGAACAGTATACCTTAATGTCATTATGGTCAATGTTTAAATCACCATTAATGTTTGGTGGTAACATGCCTGATAACGATGAGTTTACAAATTCTTTATTAACCAATAAAGAAGTGCTTTATGTGAATAAATATTCTGAGAATAATAAGGAATGGTATTCTAAAGAAGATATTACAGCCTGGACAGCTGATGATCCGGAAAATGGAGATAAGTTCTTAGCTCTTTTTAACAATGGAGGTGATGGTTTTGTGAAAACTAAAAACCTTTTATACAGAAGTGGAACCGTGTCTAGATTAACAGATAATTTTGGTGAAGAAATTGATATTGAGTTACCCAAAGGAAGTACAGAATTATATCTTATTGTAAACGATGGAGGTGATGGTATTGCTTCGGATCATGCTAACTGGATTGATCCAAGAGTCGAATTAGCTGATGGAAAAGTTATAAAATTAACTGATTTGACTTGGGAATATGCCACTACAGGATGGGGGAATGTTAATTTGAATAAAAGTATTTCAGGTCAGCAGTTTAATATTAAAGGAAAGACCTTTGATACAGGTATTGGAACACATTCACAATCAATTATTATGTATCAAATTCCGGAGAATAGTGTTCGATTTAAGACTTTTGCAGGTTTAGATATGGGCGGTACAAGCCAAACTGGTGGCGCTACTGTAGAATTTATGTTGGCTACACAAGACCCAACTCCAAGGGCTGTTGATGTAAACAAAGCTATAGCTCATACAGGTCGTATTAGTCGTACTATGTCTTCAAAGGGAAAAGCTATTGAGGCAGATATAAAAGGAGCTAAAAAGCTTTATTTAGTTGTAACAGATGCGGGTGATCACTTTAATTTTGATCATGCAGACTGGATTAACCCTACTCTATATAAAGAAAATGGAGAGTCATTGTCATTAACTGATATAGATTGGACTAATGCTGAAAGTGGTTGGGGCCAAGTTCAAAAGAATAAATCAATTGACGGTAATCAATTGACTGTGGCTGGTAAAGTTTATAAAAAAGGATTTGGAACGCACTCTAATTCCATTATCGAATTTGATATTCCAGAAGGATACAGCACGTTTAAAGCGATTTGTTCTTTTGATGATGAAGTATTAAAGGCTAATGATGGTGTTACAATTGAATTCTTGGTATACACTCAAGATCCTGCTATCACCAATAGTGTTGAAGTAGCTCTGGATTTAACCGAATTAGGTTTTGAAGGAGAATGTGTAATTCGAGATTTATGGCAAAAGAAAGATGTCGGTACATTTTCTGGATCTGAGTTTGCGCCAGTATTATCTACTCATGGTGTAGGTTTATATCGCATTTCAAAAAAGTAAAATAAGTTGAAATATTATTTGAATTCAAGAATATGAGGGTAAATAAAGAAAAAAGCAATTCATTCAAGAAGTTGAGAAAGTCCTTCCTTCTGACAGGTATGGGATTAGGAATAATATTAGGAATGAATGCACAGAAATTAAAATCTGATGTTTCAGTATTGGCTGATTTTGATTTTAGTACTAACCTCAGTTCGATTCTTAAATCACAGTATATCAATGAAATAATCGAAAATAAAATCATGTAATATTTTGAAACAAAAATGGATTTTGCTAATTTAAAAGTCTGACAAACAAGTAATTAGAAGCAAAATCCATGCATTTAAGTAAAGATAAAATTACAGAAATTTTTGTTTTAGTCGATGAATTCTGCATTGAATTTGATAAAACAATCTCAAAACATAGTTTAGGAAATAAGCCAAAGAAAAAGCCTAAAATGAACAATAGTGAAGTGATTACAATAATGATATTATTTCATTTTGGTGCTTTCAAAAATCTTAAACATTTTTACTTATACTATGTAAAAGAGCATCTTAACAAAGAATTTCCACAAACTGTTTCATACAATAGATTTGTTGAATTGATGCAAAAAACAGCTCTCCCAATGACTCTATTTCTAAAAACATGTTGTTTGGGCAGTTGTACTGGGATCTCTTATGTTGATTCTACACCTATTCGTGTATGTAAGAATAAGCGAATACCAAGGCATAAGGTTTTTGATGGTTTAGCTCAAAGAGGTACATCAACTATGGGATACTTCTTTGGATTTAAACTTCATTTTATTATTAATGAAAAGGGCGAAATCTTAAACTTTATTATTACTCCAGGGAATACAGATGATAGATAACCTCTTAAAAGCCAAAAGTTTATTGAGAAAATAAAAGGTAAACTTTATGCAGACAAAGGATATATTTCCCAAAAACTCACTGAAGTACTTTTTGTTGATGGACTTCACCTCATTACATATATTCGAAATAACATGCGTAATGTTATCATGGAAATGAAGGATAAATTATTACTTCGAAAAAGATCTGTTATTGAGACTATTAACGATGAACTTAAAAACATTTGTTCAATTGAACATTCAAGACACAGATCTTTTGGAAATTTCATTACAAACATGATTTCTGGATTAATAGCCTATTCATTTTTTCCAAAGAAACCTGCTATTAAAGTTGAGGAAATTAAGTCTGATCAATTAGTATTATTTTAGAATCGAACTCGGGTTATTAGTAAAATTGGCGTTGTTTTTTAATTCCTGAACAACAGCATAAAAGTCGTCAATGGTTCCTTGGCCAGTAACAGAATAGTCAGGTTCATTAAATGGAGAGACCGTAATTACGTTACGTCCTGCATCAACGTGCATTTGGCGGGTAATGTCAATCAAATTTGCCAAATTTGCAGCTTGATTGGCATTGGAAGGGTCCATAGATGCATCAATAGATGGGTGGTCAGAATTAAGTACTACCTCAGTATTTTCAGGTAGGTATGTGTTAATAATATTAATACGTAAATTCGTATTGGTCAGTGCATCTCCGGTAAGTTTACCATCTACAATTGGATCTGTAGGCATAAATGAAGATCTGACAACATCCATATTATCAATTCCCATAAATTCAATTCCTCTTCGGATGTTGGTTGCATCGAGCCATGCCAAATCTAGTCCCCAGATTATGGGATATGCAACACCTTCTCCTTAATAATCAAATAAAACTGTTCTATCCGGAATAGGCTGAGCTACCATATTGTCACTTGTGCTGGTAGTTTGACCTATGGTCAGATTAATATTAAGCGCAATTAGTAATATTATTAAAAGAGTAGATTTTTTCATGTATTATGATTTAATTTCAACAATTAATTAATAAAGGATAAAAATAGGCGAGTAGTTTATGTTTATCTGTCACAAATTCGTCAAAAAGGAATATGTAATCTGCAAATATGGGTATGACGAAAATGTGATGGTTTGTTTAGGCATATCTTTTATTGCAATACGTTATAGTTTGTAATAAATGCATTTGCTAATATTAATCAAATAACTTTTATTTACCCTTTATTTTGCAAGGGTTCCATAACTTACAATAGCTCTGGGCTTAGTCAAAACATAATTATTTCTGCTTCTATCAATTACCAATAAAAGAAAATTAGTTTTTAATTAAAATTTAGCTTTCACAAAAAATATTGGTGTAAAAGGAACTGCATCAGTGTATACTTTAATGGGAGAAATATCTTCACTGATATTAATACTTTTTACATTTCGTGGAGTTAAATTTTGCGTATCAAATACATTCAAAATAGATATGCCTGTTTCGCAAGTTAGTTTTTTCAAGTGAAAATTATAAGTAACAGCAAAATCAACCCTGTTGTATTCCATTCCTGTTTGGTTATCAAACATATCTTTGATAATATTCATACCAGATCCGTAAATGTAACAAGTTGAAATATAAAAATTTCGGATATTGATCAGTGAGGCTATTTTGAATTCATGTCTTTGATCATGAGGAGCAGGTGAATAATCGGGAAGAGGTTCATTATTTGTTGAGAGTTGTTCTTCTGCCTTACTTAAAGCATAAGATGCCCATATCGTATTGTATCCAAAATCTTTTCGTAAATACAAATCAACACCGTATGTTCTGGCATTCCCTTTATAAGTCAGATATTGGTTATTAATAAACTCATTATTTTCATTTTGCGAAAAGTAACGTCGACTTAAATTACGGGTAGTTTTGTAGTATCCTTCAATATTTGCAATAAAATTATTTTTACTGTAATTAATTCCTGATACCCAATGTGTAGCACTTAAACCTTCAATGTTATTCTTACTTGTAGTCCATGAATAGGTGTAATTATCATCAATGTCAACTGTTGCAATTTTGTACATTATCTGATTAAATAATCCCCATGAAGCTTGAATTTTTAATGCATCCGTAAAATTATATGATACGCTGGCCCTGGGTTCGGCAAAAACTTTTTGGCTGTTAAAGATTAGATTTCCCCTTAATCCGGCAACAAATTTTAATTTTTTAGTTATAGGTATACTTTGCTGAGCAAAAAGATATCCTCTGTAATTTTCGTTGAGATTTACTGTATCCAGGTTTGATTTATCGGTGTAATTATTATTATCCCATATTTCAGTTCTGTTGAAATACATTCCGCCCCCAAATTCAAATTTATAACCTTTGTTTATATAGATAATATTTTCTGAGCGAACAGAATTTTCAAGAGCCTTATTAGTGGTTCGGTTTTCTTTAGAAATAAAAATATCTTGAGTATTTGAATCAGAAGAACTGACATCTTCTGAAATATCTTTACTAAAATCGGCATGGGAAATGATAAGTTTTGAAATATTCCCGTTTTTCCATCTTTTATTATAAAATGAAGAAAACCCCTGCTGTAAGTTTTTTTCTTTACTATTATAAGTCAATTCAAAAAGTAAGGTGTTATCATTATTATAATCCATATTACCACCTACTTCCATCCTTGTTCTTTCAAGTTCGGCCTCGGTTGCCAGTTTAAAAATATCCCCACCTCGATAATAGCTAAAATAAAAAACATCCCCATTTTTTAATTCGTGAGTGTATTTAAGATTAATATCCTTGAAGTTATATTTATCCGGATAAACCGATATATCCGGATCAACATTGTTTTGATTCTGAGGATCATTAAATACATTTTGTTTTGAATGAGAGAGGGCAAAAACATTAAAATCATCCAAATCATAAATATTATAATAGGTTTGTCTGTATGCAAGGATGAGTGATGATTTTTGGAACAAAGGTATTTCAGCTATTCCATTGATAGTTGAAGGATTCAAATTAATGCTAAATTTAGGTTTTATACGATTTCCATTTTTACCTGTAATGTTAACCAAGCCACCAACACGGTTGCCATATTTTGCTTCGTATCCTCCTTTATCTATTTCAATACTCTTTATAATAAACGGATTAACAACATTAATATTTTCATTATAATTTCGTAAACCAAACAGCGTAAATTCATCAAAAGTAATCAAACTCTGTCCTTCGTAACTACCCCATATTACCAGATCATTTGACTGTTCGCCTGTGGCCTGAATACCTGGCATGAGTCGGAGTAAAGTAAAAACAGAATTATCACCTTGTCCAGGAAGATATCTGGATATCTGATAGTTTAATTTCAAATTTCCAGGTCTGGTACCAATTAAAGCTGATTTTTCAATTATGTTATTTTTAACAGTAACCTCCTTGAGCTTTTTTACATTCCGTTTTAGTTCAATGATATGATTTTCATCGGGTAATAAAACAGTATCCATTATAAAGTAACCTAAATGGGAAACTTGTAAATGGAAAACACTATCATCTTTACAGATATAATTAAAATTACCTAAAACATCAGTAAATATTTGATGACCGTTAACAATTAATTGGGAATGGGGAAGAGGTTCATTTGAACCTGACTCAAGAATCTGACCTGAAATACATCTTTGATCTTGTTGTCTGAATAATGGATTTGTCTTTTGTTGGGCAATAATAATAACATTGCCAGAATTAATAATTTTTAAAGGCAAATCCTTTATCAAATATAGAATTGTCTTTTCAGGTGTTTTAAAACTTTTTTGAACAGTCAGATTGTATTTTGAAAGCTCAAAAGAATTGTATGAGAGCTGAAAATTATACTCTTCAGTAAGAGATTTTAATATTTCGGACAATGGTTGATTTTCAACACTAACCTTTATTTCTTCAGTTTGAGCATTTGCAAGTAAAGCTGAAATAAAAAAAATAATAAGCCAGTGATATCTTAATTCCATTAATTATTCCTGTAAAATGATATATTCTTTATCGGACTTTTTCTTGAACGTTAAGCCCATTGCTGAACAGACGTAATTTAATATATTTTCAACATTTTCTTCTTTGTAAAAATTACCAGAATAAATAGCCGAAGCAGAAAAGTCCAGTTCAATACTAATTCCATATTGCCTTTCTATTTCCAAAAATACATTTTTTAAAGGTACGGATTCAAATCTAAAGTTGTTTTTACGCCATGCAATGTCATATTCCGTATTAATATTCTCTGTTAGTTTTATCTCCTTATCTGTAAATATTTCAGCTTTCATGTTTGGAGTTAAAATTACCTTTTCCTTTTCTTTCGAAGTTACTCTAACTCTACCCGTAACACAACTTATCTTTGTAGCTTCCTGTCTGGCAAATACATTAAAGCTTGTTCCTAACACTTCAACATCTCCGTATTGAGTATGTACGATAAATTCTTTACCCTTTTGAACTTCGAAAAACCCTTCACCTTCAAATTTGATAATCCTTTTAACTTTCCACCAATAAGGATAATATGTTAATTCTGATTCGGCATTAAGATGTACCATAGAACCATCAGGAAGGTATGCTGTATTATGTATACCAGATGTTGTATACACTGTAGAACTATAAAATCGCAAAAATGAAACAACACCCACAATTACAGCGATGGATGCTGCAATTGATATCATTGCAGGACTAAAGTGCAATTTTCTGACCTTATTAAAGTCTGTGTTATTCAGTCTTTCTGTCATTTCAGACCAAACTTCATTTTCTGATTTTTTCCAATGAAATTTTCCGTTGACAAAAAACCTTTTTTCCATCAATGAATTATTGAAATTCTTATTTTCGTTATTCTCGCTCATTGAAAATACTTAATTATGGCAGAAACAGATAAGGATGAAAGAATGAAAAATACTATTGCTATAATGTGTTTTAACTTTTCTTTAATATGCTGAAGAGCAAGCCCCATGCGTTTTTCAACAGCTTTTACTGATAATCCTAAATGTTCTGCAATTTCTTTATACTTAAGCCCATCAATACGACTCATTAAAAATACTACCCTTTGTTTCTCCGGCATAGATTTTAAAGCAATCTCGTAGGCATTTTTTAGTTCCTGAAAATTAAGTTCTTCTTCAGGTGTGAGGCTTTCCATATCAGGTTTATAAACATTGAAAAAATCAAAGGCTAATTTTTCTCTGTGATACCTTGTAATGAAAAGGTCTCCGGCTATTTTAAACAATAAGCCTTTAACCGTTTTGGGATTAATATCTATTTGTTTTTCCCAAATCCGCATAAAAGTATCCTGAGCAATATCTGTAGCTACATCACCATCTCCTGAGCGGTAAAGTATGTACCTTCTGACATCTTCGAAGTACCTTTTGAATAATGTTTCAAACTCTTCTCTACTCAACTCTTTTTATTTTTCATATTACCGTGTAAAGATAATACGAAACGAGCCATGAGAAAAAAACTTATCTGGGAAAATGATTATTAATGTCAATCAAAGTTAAAAGTAATGGTTTCTAAGGCTGAAAGCCTGAAATATCACAACAAGGGGCATCGCCCCTTGTATTAGTCGATATGCTAATCTCAGGCTGTAAGTCTGAAACATATGGTTGATGTTTCAGACTTACAGCCTGAACGGGCATTCCGCTCAAGGCCTTGGGGTGATACCCCAAGTTGTGATGTATAAGGCTTTGACTTCGTCGATTTTCAATTCAGCCTTTTGAATAGGATAAATCCAACACTTGATTCACATTATTAATAATGGTTTTCTTAGTTTATAAACATCATCACTAATCAAGTTTAAGTTTAAAAATTGTATGCTGATATATTTCAAGCACAAAAGGAAAATTTTCAATCCCTTTTGTGCTATCTTATAAAAATTATCTTCCTCCAGGACCATTTGAACCACCAGAACTACCAGAACCTACCTGCGTAACTCTGCTTGATATAGTAAAGCTGCTATATTGGGTGCCTCCGGAATATGTTCCACCTGAATAGATCCCATTTATTTCATCTCCGTCAGAATAACTACCACCTGTATAAATATAATATGTAGAACCTGATTTAAATTCAGATGATGAGAATAGCATTGAATAATAACTTTTGTTGGATTTAAATGTTATGATGTCATTTCCATCTGCATCCTGAATATGAAATAAACTAGATGAGGATTGTGTAGATGTAAAATATACAAGTACTGAATATTGCGATTTACTTGTATTAGGTGTTTCTGTAGAACTTGAACTTGATGGTTGACTAACAATTAATTCGCCTCCTACAACATTAATATCGCCGTTTACATCTATTCCATTTTCCATTTGTGAGCTTGCTCCGTAAATTACAACTGATCCACCTGTCATTTCAAAGCTACCATTACTATCTAGTCCATCAGCTGAAGCACTCACTACAATATATCCTCCATTAAAAATTAATTCGCTACCATCATTGCTTTCAGTTCCACCTCGTGTTGTTCCATAAGTTGAATTAAAACCGTCATCAGAACTCACAACACTAATATATCCGTCATTTACTGTAATATTTGAAGACTCAATTCCTTCCTCAGATTTTGATATTGTTATGTCCCCACCATTAATTTCTATTGAAGAATCTGCATGAATACCATCATCACCAGAAGATAAAGTTATTGTTCCGTCGTTAATTGTAATGCTTTCATTTGAATGCAAGGCATCATCTGATGAGTTGATATCAAGAGTTCCTCCTTCAATAATAAACTGAACACCTGATTTAATTCCTTTTGAAGATGTAGTACTGCTTACATTATAACTACTACCTCCACCTGACTTAACATCTATACTACCTGAAGAAATAAGAACATCAGTTTCAGCTTGCATAGCATCTCCGGTTGACGTTATTTCTATTTCTCCTGTTTCAATGGAAATATATCCGCAAGAAGTATCTTCATCATTATCAGATTTGAATCCATCACCAGTGGCAGTAACACTTATTGAACCGCCTTTTACAATAATAAAATCCTTGCCTCTGATACCATCGTCAACAGACGTTACAGTAATATCACCACTATTAATAACCAGTCCGTCTTTACTGGTAATACCATCATTGTAATTGGCATCTATGATTAATGAACCTTCGCCGTAAATAGATAGATTATCTTTACTAAACAAGGTAGCATTAGGTTCATCTTCATCAGAACTGTCATATTCATATGAAGAACCGTCCGTTAGATAATTTTCAGTACCTGATGTTAAAATGACAATTGTTTTATCAGCATTTTCTACAAAGATTGGAGCACTGTTTGAGCAAGTTATATTTGTATTATTCATTATTAATCTGACAATGCCATCATCTTCTGTATTAACAATTACCTGTCCATCATCTAATGAACCTGAGATATTATAATTACCAGCCGAACTAATTGTAACTACACTTCCACTTACAGTTGCTCCATCTCCATCAACTGTAATGGAACTTCCGTTTAATGTTATTTGTACTTCACTTGAACTATCCCAGCTATAATCATCTGATTCTTCAAAATCACTATCATTATTCTCATCTGCTTCTGAAATAGAATCTTCAGTTGTGGTATCATCTTCACTTGTAATATCATCATCTCTCTCACAGGATGCCAGGATTACAAGAAATGAAAAAATCATTATAAAATATATCCATTTATTTTTATACATAATTCTATTATTTAAATTGTTACTCTGTTATTTAAAAATTGGTGAACACTTCGACATAGTGAAATATTGAATTTTCCTAATTACCATTAAAAGACTAAAACGTAATTTTGTATTCTAAAGACAGGATGTTTTTTAAATAGTCCTCATTCAAATAATTCTGTATAAGATATTTTACTCCAATCTTCTGTGTTTTGTTGATTTTATAGTCCAATCCAACGGTGGTTCGTGTTTTAGTTATTTCATTATCATTCAGCTGCTGAAATAACTCCATCGCTATTGATGGTTTTATTTTCAATTTTGAAATATTATACTTCAGCTTAAGGCGATAACGCAGATATGGGTCATTTGAATCTTCATCGGCATCAAAATCATTATATTGACAATATCTGGTTCGTAATTGAAATTCTAACTTCTTCAGACTATATTTTCCAGTAAGATCTAAAGCCAAACGACCAAAATATTCAGTAGATTTAGTTTCTCTCTCATTAACGATATAACGATAGTTACCTCCTATATTTAGAAATTTAAACAACTTATACTCGAGTCCTGTTTCAAAAAAATATTCATCAACTTTAAACTGCTCGGTGAAACGTACTTCCGGACTAAAGGATAAGGATAATTTTTTATTTATATTTTTCGTCAACGATATATTGGTCCAACTATTCCATTCATTTTCCTGTCCCATCATAAGGTTGGTGCATAAGCAAAATGTTAGTAAAAATGCAATAACCAATAACTCCCTTTTTATTTTCTTTTTATCCATGTGTGTAAATTTTGTTATTCGTGGTCACATTGCGTGTTCCCATTTACTGGGTAATCTCACACCCCTTAATAAGATTTTGTTCTGGGATTTTCCTTCGGGTAAAAATAGAGGGTGATTTTTGCTGTATCACGTAAAAAATCAACCTGATTTATCTGATATCTTTTAATGTTAATACCTGTACGAGCATGTAAATCATTAAGTAATTCGTCCTCTTTCATTTGATGAATATTATCGATTTTATCGTAACATATCTCCAGTGTATTTTCCTTGCGTAAGCTAAGGAACCGTTCCAAAATGTAAAAACTAAGTACAATAATTAGATTGGTAAGAATAATTTCGGCATAACTTACTTTTTTACCTAGAAGCGCGTTTATAACCGAAACACTAATTACAATAAACAAATAAGTCATTTCCTTAACAGGAATAGGATCAGTTCGGTAGCGAATAATACCAAATATGGCAAATAGACCTAATGCAAATCCCAGTTCCAGCTTTACACTTTCAAGAAGGAAACAAAGCAAAAACACGACTATGCCAATAGCAAAAAAACTAAAAATAAAATCTTTTCGATTGCTTGTTCTAGCGTATAAATAACGGATAATGAATAGAAGAATAATACTATTAAAACTAAATCGAAATATTAATCTTAAAAAATCATCAACATTGATCAAATTAATATCAAAAAAACGAAATTGTTCTATCCATAAAATAAATGAATCTAAGGCTAACATATATAATAAATTTTAATTTTGAATGATTTTATCTAACGCTCTCATTTTAGGTTTAAAGGAATTTTTTCTCAACCCACTCTCGACAATTGACCTCCCCATACAATATTTGCTAAATCCCGTTGGTTTAATACGGCGATTAAATAAGCAATCATATAATTTTGATGATTTGGAGTTCTTGTCTTGTTTCAATTCTATTATTGCAAAGCCATCGTGTTTTATGGTTTTGTCGCCACTCCTAAAATGAAAGTTAAAATCAATAGTGCAACGTTCGGTTAAGTTCTTATCCGTTAATGTTATTCTTTTAAAGCCATTGAAAGATTTTGGCTCTAATGAGTTTGGATCTAAAGGCACGTTTTCTTTTAAAAATGATTTCTCCTTATCATTAAAACTTTTTTCTTTACCGGATGAAGGTATTCTCTTCTTTACTGTTTTACCTTTGTTACTTTTAAACTTAATTTCTAAAAAGCTTGTATCTGTTTCAACATAGGTACGTTTGCGTACTTTAAATCTATTTAGTTTACCATTGTGGTGATTGATATACATCTTATCATCACTAGTATCGTAATAATACGTGCTGTATTGAAGCATGCGTTCACTATTAATTTCAAGAATGTAATAATCCTCACATATGTCTTCTAAAATCTCTTTGATCTCTTTTGCAGAAACAAGAAATTTTTTGTCTGTTCGTTCCATTAACGAAACCTGATCTAAACCCTTTAGATCAATAGCATCAAAATTTGATATAATATTCCTGTACATACATCTTTTAATTTGAATGAATTAAAACTGATCATTTTTGAATGTCATTTTTCTTACTTGTAAAAAATAAAGTCTAACAGAAAAAGCATTTCTAAATCATCTTTGTAGTATATCCTGATGAAATAACTTTTACCCTACTTTTTTTTTGAAAAAATTTTAATTCAGAAAAAAAATATTTTGAACAGCTTTGGCAAGAATTGTAATGTTCCACTTATAAATAGCGATCTTTTGCCTGAAAATTATTCAAAATAGCCCGCTATTCTTTCATAATTTTCAGTTAAACCTCACTTTTTATAAGTGGTCTGAAAACAAAAAATTATGTCGAACTCAGGTTGGGTGTATATATGCAGAGGTGAGGGACGATCGAAACTATTAATGAAAAAGGATTAAGGCTATGGGATTACTCCAATTTTACTTGGGGCATGGATTATAGACATTTTCTGTATTTTATACTATGTCAAAGGATACTATAAGCCTTTATTATTAAAACAGAAAAAGCCTCCTACACACTGCTCTCAACTATAGTTTTGTCTATGTTTCTTACTCCTTTACCTATAATTCCCCTGTACTGGCTTTCTTAAAATAGGAGAGTAGTGAATCCACAGATAAGTTTCCTGAATTGTTTTGTTTTTTAACTTTCACAAAAGTGGATATAAATTCAATGATTGGTTTCATATCTGTATTCCCCTTTAAAGTTATGTAGCCATTTGCTATAGCCGATTGGAGGTAGTTAACAAAGACCTTTGGGTTGTGGATCCATTCAATATATGATTCCTGTACTTGACCATGTTTTGTCAAAGTTTTCGAAACGTTAAGATCATCAAAAATCTCAGTGCATATATTTAAAGCAAGAGGATTTATCTCCACTTTTTTATGCACTAACTTGTTAATGAGTTGAATTTGTTTTTTGAAGAATTGTTTTTCTACTTTTACATTTAAATCATTGTTTTTTATTAAACATCCTCTTATGGTGTGGTAGATTGAAACAATAGGTTCCACATCTTCACTATACATAATTAAAACTAATATAACGTATCTAACAGCTTTCCATTCATTATTTGAAATTTGTTTTGGGATAGCCTTTAATGATTTAAAATACTTGTTAAGTTCCTTTATTGCAATAGTCTTATAATATTCATCAAGTTGAGTTTCCGGTAATACAGAAAAGGTATGTAACAATATTTGATGTAATTGAGTTATCTCCTGATTGTAATTTGACTTCTTTAAATGAGTTTCAAGTTCTTCTAATGCTTTCAGGTATTGACTGTTTTGCATGTAGAAATTAATTGTTTGTTTCCATTTACTATTATTCAGACAACTTATTACCTGATGAACTCTTTTTTTATTACTGGCAAATAAAGGTAATATCATACTTATAGGCGGACAGTGATGTTTAGGAATAAAACCTTTAAATAAAGAGCATGATTTAAGTAATATGCCAGATATCATTAAATAAAAATCAAGATCTTTTAAAAAGATGGATTTCTCATTTTCATTTAAATGATTGGGAATTGACCAGGGTGTTTGATCCAGGCTGTTTTTAACAGATAATACATTACGGAGGCATTTCTCAATAAGATTTAGTTTTGTTTTATTGCAACTCAACTTATTAAGATTTTTATTCATGAATGATTCCATTTGAGCGTAAATATTTGCACAGTCAAATGTTTCATTATTATCAGCAGATATGTTGGTCCATTTTAATGATTTTCTGATGATAATATTATCGGATATGGTATGAATTAAAGCTAACATGACGATGTGGTTTTGGTTAGTATGATAATAAAGTTATATAAACAGAATAAAAACGTCAAATAGTAAAAAGTTAAAAAAAGATAAAAGAAGAAAAATCTCAGTTGAAAGTCAAAAGCCGAAAGTCAAAAGTTTATAAAGCCACAAGTAATCATTGTAATATGTAATATTAATGGATTAAGGCCCGGAATATATTAGTTTAGTGTGTAAGCGCTGAACATAGGTTGTTGTTCTTATATTAAAAAGGTCGTTCCTGCTATAGAAACGACCTTAATACTATCAATGATTTATTCAATCAACCTGTTGTACTATTCCGGCATAATAACCGATCCAGCGTATTCGGAATTACTCACATTCATATCCTTACCAACTGAAGTAGCTGCAATATAACAATGTACTTCTGTTCCCGGAGGTGCATCTGGTAATCCGATATCACCAGTGAGATCCTTACGTCGGTATTTATGTAAGGTGTACCGTGGTGGATATCCATAAGCTAATGTCACCAGTATGATCTTGTCTTCACTTCGCTCTTGGGCTAATGTATCTTCTTCAAAATCATCTTCACTACCAGTATCCTGTTGCCAATTATACAATACCCTGTCACCATTTAGCTCAATACTAATTTTTTTAAGTACAGGCAGGCATCCTTTTGCCAGTTTGAGATTTCTGAAGTTAATACCAAAATCAGGATATTCACCTGTAATAGCATAATTCATAACTTCAGACATTGCTGCATTTTTAGCTGATTTTTTATCATCCAGTTTTCTAAAGCCCACTTGAACTATGGGGTATAAAGGTTGAATGAAATTCGTGGCAAACAAAAATTTAGCTCTGTGTTTAATCTGGTTTGCTGAGGCTTTTCTATTTCCTGTGTTGGGTTTTGCTTTCATATAGCTAATACCTTTCCATGTACTACCTACTAAGTTACCAACTTTTCCGTGGAAGCTTCCAAATGCTCCGTTTTCATATTTTCCCATGACTATTTATTTTTTATGGTTTTTAATTTTAAAAATGTTTTTCACTTTATTACCCTTTTCTTTGGGCGCAGTAACTTCTTTGTTTTTTGTGTCTGTTTTTTCAACCTTATTACGTTGCATCCATTTTGAAATTACTGTAGTAATAACTCCTGCTAGCAGGGTGATCGCTGACCTGATCATCAATGTTTGAGGATCAGTATCCTGGGCCGAGAATATTTGAGAATCAACAGTCTCCATTACTCCTAAAGAACCCAGTGAACCGATGGCGAAATTTTTAAATTCATGCATTTTTCATTTTTTTGTAAGCTCTGTTAAAATTGATCAGATTGTAACAGAGCCAGGGTTAAAAATGGTATCGGCCGATGTTATAGTACTAAGTATAAAGTTCCAAGTTCTTAGTTTTTAAAAAGGATTAATAAACTTGTTCCTTTCTGCTTTTTCCTTGTTCCTTTATCGTTAGTACTAAAGTATATTGAAATGTGCATCGAAAAAATAACAGTAATTTTACTGTTACTTTTTATTGTGGTAAGTAATTGGTAATTAATAGAATATGTTTTTGTGTTCTTAGATTTATGATTTGATTTAACCCCCATAATGCTCCAAAATTCCACTTTTCACCCAAAATGATGGTTTTGGATTCCACATTTGATCAAAAATGACCATTTTGGATTCCGATTTTTACGTTTTTGGCACTTTGGGGTGATTTTCTTCGCATAGTCTTCGCATCTCTTCGCAGGTTGTTCGCATTTCTTCGCATGTTCTTCGCAGAACCTTTGCATATTGTATGCACTGTGTTCGCATTTTCTATGCACCAGCCTCGGGTTGTGGTCGTATCACGTTCGTATTTCTTCGCATGCGCAACACTGCCTCTACACAGTTTTTTCGCCCTAAGAGTGCGAAGAACTTGCATAGAATCTGAATTGAAAGGGTGTAGAATTGCGAACTTGTATTGAACTTGTATCAAAGAAGGTAAGACTAGAAACAAATTAATGAGAAAGGATTAAAGCAATGGGAATGCACCAAGGTTACTTGTGGGTTGGATTTTAAGGTATTTTTAGTTGTGATGTACGAATTGCGTAACGACTAAAATACATAGTGCGTATGGCGCTGATTTCAAATCAAGCACCAACGAAGAGAGTTTTTTCAATACTTTTAAGGTGTTGGGAGTGAATGGCCATCATATGAGTGAATGCACCCCTAATACTGAAGGGCTGCAATAGGGGTGTTATGGGGTGCATGAGTGAAAGATATTGTTGTAAGGAGAGGTTTAGTTAATTGTTATGCAGTAATTTGGATGAAATTGTAAGTGATTTTATATTATTAAAGGATGTTTATAATATGATTTTGGTAGGCAGTTTTGTTATAAACATCTTTACTAAACATATATAAGTTTGCTGGTTTTTTAGATGCTCCAACTCGTTTTTCGTCTAAAGGGACAATGTATTTTTTGCCAATTGCTTTCCTTCTAAAGTTTCTATTGTCTATTTCAATGTTTAAGATAGCCTCGTATGCAATTTGGAGCTCATTTAATGTAAATTTATCAGGTAGTAATTCAAAGATAATAGGTTCCAGCATTATTTTTTGTTGAAGTTCCTGGTAAGCCTTTTTTATAATCTCCTCATGATCAAATCCCATGTCAGGAAGTTTGTTTACTGGAAACCATTCAAATTCTTCACTTTGTTGTACGACCCTTTGTTCAGGAAGAAGAATGTAATAACCTACGGAGATAGTTCGTGGATTTGTACCCCTGCTTTGTACCCATAATAAATCTTTATCATTTTTAATTCTTTCAGGATTTCCGAATGTTCTGAATTGCTTTTTGTAGGCCGAATTAATTTTTGTTAACTCCCTAAGTATTCTGGTTGCTGCTTCATCAAGCCTTTCACTTTTAAAAACATGTTGTCCTGTAAGCACCCAGTCATCTATAATTGGGTGTTTGTTATCATGCATAAAAAGCTTGCGTTTCATTAACAGGACATTGAGTCTTGAATTGTCCAGACTAAATATGACGCAATCGACAGAAATGTTAGAGAACTTCCTGAAATCCATTAGAGAAATACGTTTTTTTGACGTTTAACATTTAACGAGTTAAGGTAAAATTATAAAAATAAATTACAATTTTTTTAAGTATTTCATTTGAGAGGTGTAATTTATAAACGTTATAAATACGTTTGTTATTTATAATATGGTTTGTCTTTGTATGTCTTAATTTATAAGGGTTTTGTAAAATTAACATTTATTAAAAATGATTGTTAATAAGCGCCCTTAGTGTTAATTAATGTCTATTTACAGAGAAAAATATTTTTAAATATTAACATTTAACTATATATTTGAAACAACAAACGTTAAAATGACGTTTAAATAATTATACTAAATTGTTGTTTTATGAAAAATATTAGTGAAGAGAAGAAAAGATGTCGAAATGTTTTTCGATTTTTCAAAGGATGGGTTTTGAGTTTTAGTTTAATTGTAATGAGTCTGTTGTTTATTAATGAAGGAAGGGGGAATGCACAAAGCTTAACTGAATCGGATGCGAATTTTTTAAACGATAGAGTTAAAATAGGATTGAAAATCCAGAATATGCACTTGTGGCATGGAAGTGTTGTTACTCCTGGAGGAATGATGGCTTCCAGTATTGAATATGTGTCCTTAAATAAAAAGTTTGTTGCAGGATTATGGGGGGGAGCAAGTTTTAATGGTGAGTATAAAGAGTTCTCTTATTATACAAGCTATCATATAAGTAACAATTTTAAGGTTAGTCTTATCGATCATAATAATTATAGCAATTCAGGTACTCCTGAAATATTTAGCTATGATAAGTATACTTCTCCCAATTTTGTGGATGTTGTACTAGAATATTTTGTATCAGAAAAAGTTCCTGTTACCTTTTATTGGTCTACCATACTATTTGGTAATGGAGGTGATTATGCAACAGAAATGGATGGTACAGTTACTGATTCTTATTCTAATTATGCAGAACTTCGCTATACTTTATTTCCTAAAGAGAAAAGCAATATTGCCTTTTTTGTAGGAGGTGCATTTTCTTTTTTTACAGAAAAAACATTTTATAGCGAACAGGCAAATTTTGTAAATTTTGGTCTGACAGCGAATAGTGAAATTAATCTTTTTTCAAAAAAAATACCTGTTACTGCAACCGCATTTTGGAATCCGGAAACAGAAATTGGAGCCTTACAGTTAGCCATATCAGTTTTTTAAATCAAATTTAAATGAAGTCAATCATGAATACGAAATCAATAAGAAATTTTGCCCACATAGATGAAGAGCAGTTGCCAATAGCCAAGCATAAACTTCATGGAGGAAAACATTTTGCAGGATTATATGCAGGCGAGCATGTTGCTGCTACAGAGTTTGTAATTGGTGCCACTTTTGTTGCATTGGGCGCCAGTACCAGAGATATTTTGTTAGGACTGTTGATTGGTAATATTCTTGCTGTACTAAGCTGGACTTTCTTAACATCTCCAATTGCAGTTAAAACAAAACTTAGTTTATATACTTACCTGAATAAGATTGCAGGTGATTCAATGACAAAACTATATAATTGGGCGAATGCTTTGATATTTACAGTTATATCTGCAGCAATGATTACAGTTTCGTCATCAGCGGTACGCTTCCTTTTTGATATACCAGCTCAGCTAAATTGGTATTCAACAAATGTTTGGTTTATACTGATTGTTGCAGCAGTAGGAGTAATTGTAGTATTTATAGCCATATATGGTTTTAATACTGTAGCAGATTTCTCTAGTATATGTGCTCCATGGTTGTTTGTTCTTTTTGTGGCCGGAGCATTAGCATTGCTACCAGCTTTGGCTCATTCTGTAATAGGATCAACCAGTATTGCTGATTTTAGTCAATTTATACATATCGGTGACATATCTATCTGGAAAGGAGTCACGGATACAGGTGAATCGGGAATTGGATTGTTAGAGGTTATTGGTTTTGCCTGGGCTGCTAATACAATTACACATGTTGGTTTAATTGATATGGCAATCTTTAGATATGCTAAGAAAGCGAGTTATGGTCTTTATTCTAGTTTTGGTATGCTATTTGGCCATTACATAGCATGGATTGCTGCCGGTATTATGGGGGCAGGAGCTGCGGTATTATTGAAACAACCAGTGTCATCTTTGGATCCGGGAGATGTGGCCTATTATGCTTTAGGAGCATCAGGTTTTGTGATTGTGATTATTGCAGGTCTGACTACTGCAAATGCAAATTTATATCGTGCAGGTTTAGCAGCACAAGCTATATTTAAAAATCATTCACGTAAAAAAACGACTTTAGTAGTAGGTGTATTTACTGTTATTACGGCTTGTTTCCCATTTGTATTTTCAAAAATGTTGCCTTTATTAACTTATGCAGGTCTGTTAGTTGTACCCGTAGGAGCTATTGTATTTGCTGAACATTTTCTATTTCCAAAAATTGGGTTAACAAGATATTGGGCTTATTATAAAAAGATGGTTACCAGCAAGCCTGCAATTATTGCATGGATTGCAGGTTTAGCTCTTGGTTTTGGATTAAATGCTCTAAATATAATGTCGTTCTATTACTTATTTATTCCGACATGGTTCTTTACAGTCATCTTATATACAGTGTTAGCTAAAGCAAATGGTGCTGCTGAAGATTATACAGTAGAAATAGAGGAAGAAAAACAGCTTCAGGCTGATATTATAGTGTGGCAGGAAGAACAAGCTAAAAAAGAATATATCCCTGTAAAAGATACTACTGTTTTTTCTAAGGTGTTAAACTATTTTTCAATTGCCTGTCTGTTGGTAATTCTGATTCTGGCATTTATAACTGCATTTTCAAGTGCCGATATAGATATATATCAAAATAATAAAGAGTTTTTCCACAAGTATGCATTCTATTGTACAATCGGTTATTTTGTAACTGCCTATTGGAAATTGAGGAGAGAAAAAGCATTAAATAAAAATATTGCAAGTGATCAAGGTGTGGAACAGGAAAATATTGAAGATTTAAAAGTAGAGCCTATTCAGGAGAGAGTTGTAGCTATGACTCAAAAGTAATTTAGAAAGAAAAAATAAAAATATATAGAAATGAAAAATTCAATCGAAATAAATCAGGAAAATTTAAAAGTATTAGCGTCTAATGTAAAAGTACCTTCTTATGACAGAGATAAGGTTAAAGTTAGTATTGTGCATATCGGAGTAGGAAATTTTCACCGATCGCATGAAGCATATTATACTAATGAATTAATGGAGCGTTACGGTGTGTTAGATTGCGGAATATGTGGTGTAGGATTGTTGGATTATGACAGACGTATTTATAATATCTTAAAAGATCAGGATGGTCTTTATACATTGGTGACAAAAGAGCTTGATGGATCTCTTTCAGCAAAAGTTATTGGTTCAATAGTAGAGTTTCTTTTTGCTCCTGAAAATCCTATTGCTGTTATAGAAAAAATGGCTAATCCGGATATTAAGATTATATCTTTAACAATAACTGAAGGAGGATATAACCTAAATGAAGGTACAGGAGAATTTGATTTTAGTAATCCGGTTATTGTCGAAGATATGAAAAATCCAAAGTCACCAAAGACGGTTTTTGGATATCTTGCTCAAGCTATGAAACTGAGAATGAATAGAGGTGTTGGAGGATGTACTATACAATCGTGTGATAATATACAGGGAAACGGTGATGTTGCTAAAAAATCATTACTGGATTATGTAGAAATGGCTGAGCCAGAACTGTATTCATGGATAGAGGAGAATGTGACATTTCCTAATGCAATGGTCGATCGTATTACTCCTGTAACCGTAGTAGCGGATAAGGATAAATTACGAGAGGAATTTTTTGTAGAAGATCAATGGCCGGTTGTATGTGAGCCGTTTATTCAGTGGGTGGTTGAAGATAAGTTTGCAGCAGGAAGACCTGATTGGGAGATGGTAGGTGCTCAATTCGTTGAAAATGTAGTGCCTTTTGAAAATATGAAATTGCGTTTGTTGAATGCAGGACACTCTGTTCTTGGTATGTTAGGTGCTTTGCATGGTTATAAAACAATTGATGAAGCTGCCCGGGATGAAGATTTTAAAACTTTCCTTACTGGATTTATGGATGAAGAAGCAACACCAACGCTGGGTAATCTTGGAGATATTGATCTTCCAGCTTATAAGAATAGTTTAATAGAACGCTTTCAGAATATTTATATTAAGGATTTGGTTGCTCGAATTTGTCTGGAAAGTTCTGCTAAGTTTCCAATTTTTATTTTACCGACAATTAAAGCTCAACTAAAACAAAATGGTAATATTGACAGAGCTGCTTTTGTAGTTGCAGCCTGGTGTAAATATAATGATGGTATAGATGAGAATGGTAATACTTATGATATTGAAGATGCAATGAGTAATGTACTTATCAGAGTTGCAGCTATGTCTCACCAAAATCCGATTGAATTCCTGAAAATTGATAAAATATTTGGAGATATGGTGAATGATCAAAGGTTTGTTGATCAGTTCCTATCGTCGCTTGAAATGCTTCGAGCTAAAAAGGTGAAAGAATGTGTAAAGGAAATGAATAGTAAAATATTAGTATAATGAAGTCTGTAGTTTGTTTTGGTGAAGTTTTATGGGATATGCTACCTTCGGGTAAAAAACTTGGAGGGGCTCCCTTTAATGTAGCGCTTAGGATTCAATCTTTTGGAAATAAGGCTGCTGTGATTAGTGCAATAGGAAATGATGCACAAGGAAAAGAGATTGTAGATAAGATAAAGTCTTATTCAGCCTGTATAGATCATATTCAATATAGTAAAAAGTATAATACCAGTGAAGTTCTTGTTTCATTAGATAAAAATGGTTCAGCTTCGTATGAAATACGAAAGCCTTGTGCCTGGGATGATATAGAGTTGATAGATTCAGATATTGAGGCGGTGAAGAATGCAGATGCTTTTATTTATGGAAGTCTTAGTTCCAGAAGTGAAACTTCAAAGACAACTTTGCTTGCATTATTGAAGTATGCAAAGTTCAAAATTTTTGATGTTAATCTTCGCGCTCCTCATTATACACAAGGTGGTTTGGAAGAGTTAATGGCTGAGGCAGATTTAATTAAACTAAATGATGATGAGATTGTTGATATCTGCAAAGAAATGGGATTTAAGAATGATTCTATGGAAGAAAATATTCGATTTATAGCCCAAAAAACAAATACAAATCAGATTTGTGTTACAAGAGGAGAGAATGGAGCAATACTTTATTTAGAAGATAGTTTCTATTATAATCAAGGATATAAGGTTGAGGTTGAAGATACCGTTGGTGCAGGGGATTCATTTTTGGCAACCGTAATAGATCGTTTGCTTAAAGGTTTTGGACCTCAAAAAGGGATTGATGATGCATCAGCTGTCGGAGCAATCGTTGCTTCAAGAAGTGGGGCAAATCCTAAGATATTAAATGAAGAAATAGAATCTATACAAAAGCAACATTGTGATGCAGAATATAAATATAATTAATGTTAGACTAATGAATAACTTGTAGTAGAGGTTAGCTTTGATTTAAAAATGAAAGCCACTATCTGAATGATTGATAGTGGCTTTTTTATGGAATTATTTGTTAAGATTTCATTTTTTTTATCGATAAAAATTCCATAAAACCATCCATCTGTACTAAGCTGCTTTTTATGCACGTATTTACTATAGAAGTATCTGAATATAGGGGGTGAGATCAACGAAATTACAGTTAAAAAGTGTTAATGGGATTGTAATTTAGTCTTGTCAAAATGCTTGAAATACAAGTATTTAATTAATTACTTTAAATTCAATATTATGAAACAAATTTTACTCTTAAAAAAACAACTATTGTTAACTGTAATTGCGTTTATGGTTGTAAGTTCGATTAGTACACTAAAAGTAAATGCTCAGGATTATGTTTTTACTATGCCTGATGATGGAATGCTTGTTATTGAGGCTGAACATTATAATTCACTAATAGCTGATGGAACGGATACGTATAATTGGAGTCTGGGAACAGAAACTGATTTTGGTGATTATTTAGGTGCTGGATATATGGTTTCACCTGTTACTGGTAATGATTATTATGATGATGGTTCAAATTCGCTTTTTACTCCGACATCAGAAGCACCTGTAATTACTTACAAAATTAATTTTCCAATAGCTGGAGATTATGTTTTTATGGATCGATGTTCATTTCCTGATGGAAATAGTGACTCTTTTTGGCTAGGTCTGGACGACGAAGTTAATGCAGTAGGTGGTAGAATGAATCCTTATTCTGATTTCGGAGATGCTAATTCGTTTTGGGGATGGAATACTTTAACATCTTCTAGTGCAGAGGCTGTTTTTACAATTGCAGAAGGCGCCGAAGGTGAGCATTTGTTAAAAATTACTCAAAGAGAACCAAATTTTAGATTAGATAGATTTGTTATAATTGAAGCTACTGATTATTTATTGAGTGGTTATACTACAGATGATGCAGAGGCTGTTACAGAAACAGCATGGGATGGTGCTACAGCAATTAATGAAAATAGCTTATCTATATCAATGGAGGTTTATCCTAACCCTATTGTAGGTAATGCTACTATTACTTATGATGTATTATCACCTGGAAAAGTAAACGTAAGTGTTTATAGTTTAACTGGTGAATTAATTAGTGTATTAGTTGATGAAGTTCAAACGGCAGGATCACAGCAAATTAACTGGAGTGTTTCTGGAGAATTAGTTAAAGGAATCTATTTTGTTAAACTTACAAATGGTTCAAGTACTACTGTAAAGAAAGTGATGCTTAAATAATGGTTTTATTGATTAGTAAAAAGTAGGTGTAGTAATTATGCCTACTTTTTTTGTTTTAAATAATCTTTTCATTTTCAAAAATCTATAACGGAGTCTTATCAATTACGGTACTTATCTAATTTTCTTTTTTAAAACTATTTCACGTGTTTATGCTTTTATTGCCCGTAAGTAATTCAAGAAAAATTGTTAAATTATAATTAAGTAATTCTATCAATCTGAGATCTTTAATTTTATTCGAACTCGTATTATTAATATGTTGTTGATTAAAATCTTTGGAATCGCCTTTTTATTCTATGTATCACATCTGTCCTAAATAAAAAATAGAATTCAATTCTATAGAAGGTTCAGGAAGGGTTAGCCCGTGAACCAAAAAAAAACTAGGTTAGATTGACGGTTAAAAATTGTTTTTGTTTTAACGCAGAGAGTTTAAACGATTTTAATCAAATAACTGTAATTTTTTGAGTGAGATGGGTTCAGCCTTGACTTTTACTTGCTTCATTTTTTTGTGTCAAGACAATTGTAGTGAAGCCAAAATCATGAACACAATAGAGCAACAGACCTTGTGAACTAAAGAAAACGAAGTCGGGTCTGGATGAAGTGCCAATATATTGAAATATTTTGAACAGCTCTGACTATGCATACATTGTTTTATCTATAGTTATTGTTTTTTCGGTGTAGTTAATTAATAATCAGTATTGGTTTATAAGTAATATACTTGGGTGATAATATTAATTAGGTATAACTAAACTGTTAGAAAAACATAAGTTGTACAGAATAATTATATTTCACATTTGGCATTACAGCGCATTTTTGTTCTTACTAGAATACTATTATTAACAAGAACTATATTCATTTTTACCAGGCTTTTCAGTTGTAATAAATATATGTGCCATATATCTATAAAATATTAAAGGATTACAGTCTCGAGGTCTTTAAATAATTCTTGATTTCTTATCTAAGATGTTGAAAGCTATTTGTCTATTTTAAATAATAACCTGAGTTTAATTAAAATTTTAGAATTCAGGTTAATATATAATTATCATTATAAGGTAATTGTAATCTACAATGAGTAGATTAATTTTTTGATCAATATGTTTTGTGAATTTAAAATCACTTTATGGTAGTCTTGATTCTTAATTTAACATTAAGAGTTATAAAAATTGAACTTATTTTCACTCATATTTAGTTAAAAAGTGTAAGGATATAAAAATTGCTTTTAATTGATTGTGTTTTTTTTCTATTTGTCAGTTGATAACTTGCTGAATTTGAAATTTTACTGTTTAATATTGGGGGTGAAAGGCGTAGGGTTGTGTTTGTAAGTGGTTGTAGGGTAGTGTTTTAGGATTTGTATATTCTGGTAGTAATTTAGTTTATATCACATGGACATATTTACTATATAAGTGTCTGAATGTAGGGGGTAAAATCAATATTTTTACAGTTAAAAAGTGTTTACTGAACTGTATGTTTGACTCAGAAAATTACTTGGTAATTCAAGTTAAATTAACATTTAAATTTAAATCTTATGAAAAGAGTTTTACGTTTTAAAAAACAGTTATTATTAACAGTAATTGCATTTTTGACTTTAAGTAGTATAAAATTAAATGCTCAGGATTATACTTTTACACAGCCTGAAGATGGTGTAATTGTAATTGAAGGAGAACACTATTTTTCTCTTAAAGCTACTGGAACTGATGAATGGTATTTTGATGATGCTCATGATGCTGCAAATTTTAGTGGTGATGGTTATATGGTAGCACCAGGATCAACAAGATATGAAACAAGTGATGTTGCTTTAACAGATGCTCCCTCAATCACGTTTAAAATCAATTTTAATCAAATAGGAGAGCATTATTTTTTCGCTCATTGCTCTTTCCCGGATGACATGAGTGACTCATATTTTGTAGCCTTGGATGGAGAAATTGCAATTGATAGAATGGATACTTATATCGAATGGGATAGAGGTGCAAATTTTGATGTGTGGGGATGGAACAACCTTACAACAAGTAAAAGTCCTGGCTCTGTTTATATTCTTGAAACAGGTGTTCATGAAGTTACAATTCTAATGAGAGAACCTGGTTTTAGATTAGATAAAATTGTAATGACTCCAGATGACACTTACACTATTGACTGGGCTGCAGAAGGACCTGCTGAGATAGCAGCTGATGGTGCTACTGCAATTTCGGAATCTATGAAAGTTTCGGAATCTATGGAAGTTTATCCTAATCCGGTAAAAGATAATGCAACAATTACATATGATGTATTAACACCTGGAAAAGTAAATGTTAGTGTATATAGCTTAACAGGAGAATTGGTTGAAGTTTTAGTTGATGAAACTCAAACAGCAGGTGAAAAACAAGTTGTCTGGAATGTTTCCGGCGATGTTGTTAAAGGGATATATTTTATTAAGCTAGCAAACGGGTCATATACATCAGTTAAGAAAATAATGCTTAATTAATTATATTAATGGTTTAGTAATTTAGAAAGCAGGTATTTTATACCTGCTTTCCAAGTAATCCCTATTTTTTTACGACTTAATTGAATTAACTAGTGTAAAGGAAAATCCCATTATACCTTCCCTTATTTTATTTAAATCTCCTATTTATAAATAGGATTAACAAACACAAAGGAGTATGTGTCAATTAAATGTTAATTATAAAAAAATAAATTATCGGTTATGTAGACTAGCTTTATTGCTAGTGCTTACTACCGTTAGTTATTCGGCTTTTTCTCAAAGATTAATGGAATCTTTAGATAGAGGGCTTGTGGCTGTTAATACTGAAGACAATAAAGTATTTATCAGTTGGAGAAAGTTTGCAACTGATGCATCAGATATAGCATTTAATATATATAGAGGTGAAACATTAGTAAATAGCACTCCTATTTCAGATGTCTCAAATTATATAGATGAGAATGGTACGACAGATGATTATTATTACCTTGAAATCGTTAATACAGATGGGGTTGTTGGAAGATCTGAGGCAGCAATAGTATGGGAAAATCAATATAAAGAAATTCCTCTTCAAGTACCTGAAGGTGGTGAACCTAATGATATTTCAGTTGCTGATTTGGACGGAGATGGTGAATATGAACTTGTTGTAAAAATTTACGGAGAAACAACAAAAGATAATTCACAATCAGGATTTAGTGATCCGGAATATTTACAGGCGTACGAATTGAATGGGACACTAATGTGGACTATTGACCTTGGAGTAAATATTCGTGCTGGTTCTCACTACACTCAGTTTATGGTTTACGATTTAGATGGTGATGGACTTGCTGAAATGGCTTGTAAAACAGCACCCGGAACAATTGATGGTACTGGTAATTTTTTAAGTGATGGCCCTGCAGCATCAGACGATGATGCAGCTGATTATAGAAATGATAATGGATATATTCTTGAAGGTCCCGAGTATTTAACTTTGTTTGATGGTAAAACAGGAAAAGAACTTTCAACTGTAGAATATGTTCCAGGAAGAGGGGTAGTTGGAGATTGGGGGGATACTTATGGAAATAGAGTAGATAGATTTTTAGGTTGCGTAGCCTATCTTGATGGTCAAAATCCAAGTTTAGTAATGTGTAGAGGATATTATACAAGAACTGTTTTAGCAGCTTGGGATTATACTAATGGAGAATTGGTACAACGTTGGGTATTTGATACAGATGATGCATTAACAGGTCAGGATGGTGTTGCATATGAATATTATGCCGGACAGGGTGCTCATAGTTTATCTGTTGGTGATGTTGATGGAGATGGGGCTGATGAAATTGTTTATGGAGCAATGGCTGTTGATAATGATGGAACAGGACTTTGGTCAACAGGTAATAACCATGGTGATGCTACTCATTTAGGTGATTTTGATACAGATCATGCAGGACTAGAATATTTTATGCCTAGTGAATCTGCTCATGGTACAAATAAAGTTACCGGGGGAGAAGTTAATGCTGTGTGGTTTGCAGATGCAGGAAGTGGTGATATATTATGGTATAAAAATGTAGATGAAAAATCAGATATAGGTAGAGGAATGGTTGACGATATTACGTCAGACAATCCGGGTTGTGAATTCTGGGCATATGGAAAAGCATATTCTCCTTCAGAAACAAGATTTGCATTAGGTATATATGATGATGCAGGAAATGAATTAAATGTTACCAGTGAATGGCCTTCCATTAATTTTGCCAGTTGGTGGGATGGAGACCTTACACGTGAAGTTTTAAGTGGAACTACCATTACTAAATGGTCTACTGATACAAAAACTGTACTTCTTGAAACCGAAGATGATTGTTTGTCTAATAACAGTACAAAAGCTACTCCATGTATTAGTGGTGATATACTTGGAGACTGGAGAGAGGAAGTAATTTGGAGAACTACGGACAATCAGAGTTTAAGAATATATACTACAACAGAACCAACTACAGCAGGTATTTATACATTAGTACAGGATCCTCAATACCGATTGGCTCTTACATGGCAAAATACAGGTTATAATCAACCTCCTCACCCTAGTTTTTATATTGGGGATGATATGCCAACGCCTCCAACACAATCTATAACTATGGTTGATCCGGTTACAGATCCATTTATTCAAATTGTAGATCCTATTGTAAATTACGAACTGGAATTAGGTAGATCACTTTACGTAAATACTTCAGTGGTTGGATTAGATGGACCTATCTTAATTAAAGAAGGTGATGTAACGTTAGCTACTTTAACAGAAGCTCCATATATTGCTAAATTAGAAGGACTATTAAGTGGAAGTCATACTATTGTAGCCACGGGTTATGATGCTGAAAGCAATTTAATAGAATCTGATGCTATTACAATTACTGTTGACGAAGGATATCCTCATGTAACACTTTTTGATTCTCCCGAAGATGGAGCAGTATATGAAATTGATGAGTCTATTTTGTTAAGTGTAGATGGATATGATTCGGATGGTGAGATTGTTTCTGTAGATTTCTATTTCAATGATGAAGTAGTTGCTTCATCTAGTGCAACTCCTTACTCTACAACTATTGCTAACCCTGGATACGGAAAATACGAGGTAAAAGCTGTTTTAACTGATGATTTAGGTAATTCAACAGAAACTGAAGTACATACAATAAATGTTGGATTGTTAACTTTTATTCAGGAAGAAGAAACTGGTTTTTGTGGTTTTAATACACAAGGTTGGATTGAAAGTACTAATGAAGGATTTACAGGAACAGGTTATGCAAATACAGATAACGCTGCCGGAGAAGGTGTTAATTGGGCAATAACAATACCTGAAGATGGAGCATATACATTTTTATGGAAATATGCTACTTCAACTGATCGACCTGGAAATTTATTCATAAATGATATTCAAGAAGGCGAAACTTTATCTTTCTCTGCAACAGGAGGATGGACTACATGGTTGGAACAATCGGCAGAAGTAAATTTAACTGCAGGAAATTATGGAATTTCATTAGTAGCAACTACTTCAGGAGGTCTTGGAAATATAGATTATTTTGAAATTATTTCTAAAACCGGAAGTGCTGCTGTTGCTTTAGATTGTGAAACATTAGCAACAGGTATTGATTCTGCTCCATTATTATCTGAAGAAACTGTTAATGTATATCCAAATCCGGCTTCTCAAACATTATATGTTAAAGTACTAAATGATATTATCATTAGTGGAAATATGATGATATATGACTTAACCGGTAATCTTGTTCTTCAGGATAATTATTATACCGGAGAAAATAAATTTGATATAAGTGCACTTAACAGAGGAATCTATTTGTTAAAATTAAATAGTGACTCTGGTTCTTTAATTCAAAAGTTAATAGTTGAATAATATAAATATATAACGAGTCTGTGATTAAAAGCATGAAGTAATAAAAGTTGATATACTTTACTTGCTTCATGCTCTAAATAAATCTTAGTAATCGAATACGCATATCTGTAAGTTCATTAAACGGTCATTAGCTTAAAATTATTCCAATATTCTTATCAATGAAAAAAGCCATTGTGTATATTTTATTATGTTTTACAATTTCTCTCGGATCTTGTCACAGAGGAGATGTATGCATTAAAATTAACGAATTGGTAGTTTCTGCTCCTTTTGATATGCCTGCTATTAAAACACCTGATTTTACAGGATGTAAAAGAATAAGTATTACTGATTTTGGAGCTCAGCATGAGGATAAAGAAAAAACAACAAAAGCTATAGCATTGGCTGTTAATACTGCAAATGAATTAGGAGGTGCTATTGTTGATATTCCAAAAGGAGAATGGTTAACAGGGAGAATATATCTTAAAAGTAATGTAAATCTTCATTTAGAAGAGGGGGCTAAACTTATTTTTTCAGATAACCCTAATGATTACTTACCTTCTGTTAATACTTCCTGGGAGGGCATGGAATGCTATAATTATAGCCCATTAATATATGCCTATAAATGTAAAAATGTTGCTATTACAGGTAAAGGGTTAGTTGAAGCAAGAATGGATAATTGGCAAAAATGGTTTTACAGGCCTACCGCTCACCTGAACAGTTTAAAACATTTATATAAACTATCGTCTACTAATGTACCAGTTGAAAACAGGCAAATGGTTACTGATACATCGCATCTAAGACCTCAATTTATCCAATTTAATAGATGTGAAAATATTTTATTAGAAGGTATTTCTATTAAAAATAGTCCCTTTTGGACAATCCACCCTTATTTATCTACAAATATTGTCATAAGAGATGTGAATATATATACCAGAGGTCGCAATACTGATGGGATAAATCCTGAGATGGTTCAAAATATGCTAATTGAAAGATGTGTATTTGATCTGGATGATGACGTTATTGCTGTAAAATCTGGTAGGAATCAGGATGCCTGGAAATTGAATACTCCAACAAAAAATCTAATAATTAGAAATTGTTTACTAAAAAACGGCCATCAATATTTGACTTTAGGCAGTGAATTATCAGGAGGTATAGAAAATGTATTGATGGATAGTTGTTGTGTTGATAATAGCGCTAAACTAAAATATCTACTCTATATAAAGACTAACGAACGAAGAGGTGGTTATGTAAATAATATTTACGTAAATAATATCAAACTGGCTAAACTAGATTATGGAATTTTAGAAATAGAAACAGATATTTTTTATCAATGGAAAAATCTGGTTCCAACCTATGAAATCAAACTTACAGATATTAAAAATATTCACCTGAAAGATATTCATGCAAATCAGGTAAGATATATAGCTAAATCCTTTGGCGAACAAGAATTACCCATTAGAGGTATTTATCTGAACAATGTATTAGCCGATACTATACTTGATACTAAATATTTATTTGAAAATACAATGGATTATGAAATTCAATCTATTTCAGATGATTGACAAATGTATTCATATTCAGTATGCATCTATAGGGATTTATGATTTTAAAAAATGGAATATTAAAGTAAGGTATATGGAGGATAAGAAATAAGAATTTAATAAAAAGGAATGATAAACAATTGATTACTAAAGTAACGACAAAGTAAAATTAATAAAAGAGTAATGAGAGAAATCTATTTTAAAATGAGTAAAGAACAACTTAAAGTGCTTTTAATAGCATTTTTAACAAGTTGTTTACTTTGGGGAGGTAACAGTTCTATCTTTGCCCAAGGTAATGTTACTGTAAAAGGTAATGTTAAGGATGATACGGGATTAGCCGTGATTGGAGCTACTGTTGTTGTTGAAGGAACAACAAATGGTACTATTACAGATGTAGATGGTAACTATGTTTTATCAAATGTACCATCAACTTCAAATTTAGTTTTTTCATTTATTGGTATGAAAACTCAAGTTATCGCAGTAGCTGGGAAAACTCAGATTAATGTAACATTAGAAGCAGAATCAATTGGCTTGGATGAAATCGTAGCTGTTGGTTATGGTGTGCAAAAGAAAAGTGATGTAACAGGTGCTTTGATTCGTGTGGATTCAGAAGAATTAAACTCAAGACCGGTTGCTAATGCATTTCAGGCATTACAAGGTAAAGCTGCCGGTGTAGATATTACATCAAATGAAAGACCAGGTGAAGTTGGTGATATTTATATCAGGGGACAAAGATCTTTAAATGCATCAAATGCTCCATTGTATGTCGTTGATGGTGTACCTTTGGCTTCAGGAGGTATGGAAACGATTAACCCTAGAGATATTGAGTCTATTGATATCCTAAAGGATGCTTCTGCAACTGCTATTTATGGATCTCGCGGAGCTAATGGTGTTATTTTGGTTACTACAAAAACAGGAAAAGATGGATCATTTACATTCAACTATTCAGGAACTGTTACTTTTGAGAATATTCAGGATAAGGCTCCTGTAATGAGCGCAAGTGAATATATTACATGGAGACGTTGGGCTTATTATAACTCCAATCCGGATGTTTACCCTAGAGGTGATGCACCTGATCAAACTTTTGATCAATCATATTTTTCAGGAGATGAAACTGCTCTAGCAAACGTTATGAATGGATGGAGTGGCGGAACCTGGGATGGATCTAAAGTGACAGACACAGACTGGACTGATTTTGTAACCAGAACTGGTGTTACGCATGAACATACAATTAGTGCTAGTGGAGGTACTGAAAAAATGAATTCTTATATCTCTTTTGGATATTTGGATAACGAAGGAACTCAGCTTGGTCAAAATTATACAAGATATAGTACTAAAGTTTCTACAAACATTGAGGCAAAACCTTGGTTTAAATTAAGTGGTTCTATTAATGCATCATGGGCATTACAGGATTATGGATTCTCCCAAACTGGTCAGTCAAGTAGTTCAGGACCTGATGCAATTTACGGTGCTGCAAGATCTATTTTCAGATGGGCATTACCTTATGACTCAAATGGTGATGTTATATTAAACCCTGGAGGAGAAAGTACTGTATATACTGTTATGGATGAGTGGGAAAAATCTAATGACCAACGTCAAACATTCAGAGCAATTGGTAGTTTTTCTGGTACTGTAGATTTTGGAAAAATATTTGCTGCTGCTGAAGGATTACAATTTCGTATGAATTTCGGTCCAGACTTTCGTCATTATCGCAGAGGAGTATATATTGACTCAAGTTCTTTTGCAAGAGCAGGGGGTACAAGTTATGCCAAGTGGGAAGAAAACAGGAAATTTTCTTATACTCTTGATAATATCTTAACTTATAATAAAAAGGTTGCAGATCATAGTTTTGGAGTAACTCTTCTTCAAAGTTCTTCAAAGTATAATGAGGAGGGTGCAGGTATGAGTGAAATAAATGTTCCTAAACAAAGTTATTTATGGAATAATATGGGAGCTGTGGATATCACAAATTCAGAAAATACTGCTTACATGAGTACTGATCTTACTGAATCACAGATGTCATCTTATATGGGGCGTTTAAATTATAATTTCAAAGATAAATATTTATTGACAGCTTCAGGACGTTATGATGGTTCTTCTGTTTTAGCAGAAGGAAATAAATGGGCATTTTTCCCTAGTGCTGCTTTAGGATGGAGAATTGATCAGGAAGAATTTATGAGTAATCAGAATATCTTTGAACAGTTAAAATTAAGATTAGGTTTTGGAGCAACAGGTAATGCTGCAGTTGATGAATATCAAACAGTAGGTTCAATACAATCATTTTATGTGCCATTTGGAGGAGAAGACAATGCTTTAGCTTATGCTACAAATGAACCATATTATACTAAAAATCAAGTGACTCTTGCTAATTCAGATTTAGGTTGGGAAACTACAACCCAATATAACTTAGGTATTGATTTTAGTTTATTAAGAGGACGAATTGGTGGTACTATTGATGTATATACTTCAAGAACTACTGATCTGTTAATGAAAATGACTATTCCTACACTTACAGGTTATCCATCAACTTATGCTAATGTTGGTGAAACAAAAAATAAAGGTATCGACGTTACTATCAATGCTATTCCAGTAAAAACAACTGATTTTACATGGTCACTTTCTGTAAATGCAGCAAATCAAAAGGATGAAATTGTATCATTGGCTTATGGTAAAAATGATATGGTGGATAACAGTTGGTTTATTGGTGAGTCTATTAGTTTATACTATGGTTATGATTGTGATGGATTATGGCAGGCAGAAGATCAGGATTTGATGGATAAATATAACGCAAATGGCCACACTTTCGAAGCAGGTATGGTTAAGCCTGTGGATCAGCCAGATGAAAATGGAGAAATTGATTATCTGATTGATAATAACGATCGTGTGATACTTGGTAATAAGTTGCCAAAGCTTACTTTAGGTATCAACAATACATTCAGTTATAAAAATATTGATTTATCTGTTTCAATGTATGGTCGTTTCGGTTATATGAAATCTACTGGAGGAGAAAGTCAGTTAGGTATGTATCAACAACGTAAAATTGATTACTGGACGCCAGATCATACAAACTCTGAATGGCAAAAACCAATATACAACCAATCAGGTGGTGACTCTTACTCAGGATTATTAGGTTTCAGAAAAGCATCATTCTTAAAAATGCGTAATATTTCTTTAGGTTATAATTTCTCTTCAAAAATGTGTGACAAAATGAAAATTTCTAACTTAAAAATATATGCGCAAGCAAATAATATAGGAGATATTTACTCTTCAATTGATTGGTTAGACCTAGATTCTGGTCGTTCAACATTTAACCGTGGATTTATTTTTGGAGTTGAAGTTGGTTTTTAATTAATCCTAGTTTAAATCAAATTATTATTATGAAAATGCATAAAATAAAATATATTGCAATGAGTGTCATCGCTCTTGCAACATCAATAGGTTTTAGTTCTTGTGGAGATGAATTTCTTGAGGAAGAATTAACAACCTCATATAATACGCAGTATTTTGAAACTGCAGAAGGTATAGAATCTTTAGCTACAGCTTTATACGGAAATATTCGTTGGCATTTTGGATACGAATGGGCTTATGCTACTACTCAATACGGAACTGATGAGTTTACTAATGGTAGTGACTTAACCAGTGAGCCTTGGAATAAGTATGATGCAAGATTTGGAGCAAGCGATATTACAACTGCTTTAGGTGCAGCAAATGCAAACTGTCCTAGTGTAAGATATCTTTGGGACCAGTTATATTATGGTATCGCAACAGCAAACTTATTAATTTCTAAAGCTGATAAGGTAGATGATCAAGAAACAAGAGATGTTTGTTTAGGAGAAGCATATTTTTTAAGAGGTTACAACTATTATAAGCTATTTGCTCAATATGGTGCTGTAGTTCTACAAACAGAACCAGCTTCTGGTGTAATTCGTAACTTTGAAAGAGCTACTGAAGAGGAAACATTAGGACAGGCTATCGCTGATTTACAGAAAGCTTATGAATTATTACCTGAAGATGAGTGGAGAGGAAAAGGAACATGGACTAAGCCTTTAGCTTCACATATGTTAGCAAAAGCTCTTTTGTTTCGTTGTTCTGAAAGATGTGATTCTTGGAATACAGGATATGTGGATGCAGACCTTAGTAAGATTGTAACACTTTGTGATTATACTATTGCAACAAGACCATTAGCAGCTAACTTTGGTGATCTATGGGCTTGGACAGGTATTGACTGTGAAGCAGAAATGAATCCTGAAATTTTAATGTCTTGTCAGCATAGTGCAGATGCTTCAACACAAGGACGTTATGGAAACAGAATTTATTCAATGTTTAACCCTCAGTTCTCAAACTGGAGTGGATGGATTAAGCGTGGTGTATTTATAGGTCTTGATTTCCAACGTTGTCGTCCTACTGAATATAACTATAGCACTTACGACAATGTGAACGATTCACGTATGTGGAAATCATTCAGAACTGTTTATAATGCTAATAAAAAGAGTTCTACTAAAAAGCCTGATGGAACAACTTATAACACATCAATTGGAGATGTTGCTATTCTATTTATTATGAATAAACCAACAGATAGCCGTTTTGATAATGGTAGTAATGGTGTTTTAGGTAAAAATGGGGTTAGTACTTTCGTTAATCCGGAAACAGGTTTAGATGTACCTAATGCATTTGCTTTATATGATGGTGGTGAATATGTGTTAGATACATATAATTATACTCCTACAACTTGTAATATCTTTTGTGGGTTAAGTAAATTTGAGGATGGATCCAGATCTGCAGAAAAAGGTAACTCTTATAGAGATGTTATCATGGCCAGAACAGGAGAAACTTACCTAATTAAAGCTGAAGCTTTAGCTCGTCAGGAAAAATATTCAGAAGCGATTACTGTTGTTAACCAATTACGTGCTCGTGCACAGTGGAAAGCTGGTGAAGATCGTGCTGCTTACACAGACGGTACTGAAGCTTTTGAAAATAATTCTCTTTACGATAATGCTGTAAATCAAATTTATTATAAAGCATTTAGTAAAACAAGTAGTTATTATATCTCAACTGGAATAGAAGAAACTACAGATGCTTCGGACTTGCAAGTTACAAGTGTTGATAACTTACCAGCAGAAGATGAAGCTATTTTAACAAAATTAGGAATTAGTGGTTCTAAGGATAGAATGATCAACTTTATTCTTAACGAAAGAACTCGTGAGTTGAATGGTGAGTGGGTAAGATGGGAAGACCTTAGCCGTACAGAAACTTTAGTAAAAAGAGCTCAAACATTTAATGAAGTTTCAGCTGAATTTGTTTCTGAAAAGCACTTATTAAGAGCTATTCCTCAGTCATTTATTGATGGATTGTTACATACTGATGGTTCAAATCTATCTGATGCAGAAAAAGAAGCTTGGCAAAATCCTGGATATTAATAGATATTCTTGAAAAATTATCTGAGTTAATTAGTTCAGGTTAATTAATGAGATTTCCCTAATAGATTTAATTAATAGTAAAACACTTGCCCTTCAAGTCAGACTTGAAGGGCATTTTTACACAAAATCAATAGTAAGTGTAGTTGCAATACTAATTTGTATAAGTAATTTATCTAATGGAAAGCTTCCTTTTGTTTTCAATGATTAAAGAAGTGTATTCATTATCAATAATGAGAGGATGGCAAAGTGGGACATAAGTTGTGATATTTTTCATAAAACTTATTGTTATTAATAATATATAAAGCATAATGTATAATGAAACAGTTGAATAATTTAATATACTTATTTTTAGTAAGCATTTTTATATCATGTTCAATGCAGAATAGTTCATTAAAGATGGAATCCATTGTGGTAGAAGCACCCTTTGAAATGCCTGTGATTACTATTCCGGATTTTTCTCAATGTAATAAATTTATTATTACAGATTTTGGAGCAGTTGAGGGGAATAAAGAAAAAATAAGTATTGCTATTGAAGAAGCAATTGAAAAAGCAAGTTCTGTAGGTGGAGGAATTGTGGTAATCCCCAAAGGAGAATGGCTAACCAAAACAATACATCTTAAAAGTAATGTAAACTTACATCTAGAGAAAGATGCTGTTTTATTGTTCTCAGAAAAACCAGAGGATTATCTTCCTTCTGTACATACCTCATGGGAAGGAATGGAATGTTATAACTATTCTCCTTTGGTTTATGCATATAAGTGTAAAAATGTTGCCATAACAGGAAATGGTAAGTTAAAAGCAAAATTAGATGTTTGGAAAAATTGGTATAAACGACCAGCTGCTCACATGAATAGTTTGAAATGGTTATATAATAAGTTTTCTGAATACTCGCCTGTAGAAGAGCGTGTAATGGTTAACGATTCATCTAATTTACGTCCGCATTTTATTCAGTTTAATCGTTGCGAAAATGTTTTAATGGAAGGTGTTTCTATTAACAATAGTCCTTTTTGGACAATACATCCATATATGTGTAAAAATGTAGTGTTGCGTAAATTAAATGTATATGCCCATGGTCATAATAATGATGGGGTTGACCCAGAGATGACTCAAAATATGCTTATTGAAGATTGTCATTTTGATCAGGGAGATGATGCAATTGCTGTAAAATCTGGTAGAAATCAGGATGCATGGAGGTTAAATACGCCAACTAAGAATTTAGTGATTAGAAATTGCTATGTAAAAAAAGGTCACCAATTATTGGCTATTGGAAGTGAATTGTCAGGAGGTATTGAAAATGTATATCTGGATAGTTGTAAAGTTGCGGAAGGAGCAAATTTGTTTCATTTGGTATTTATTAAAACAAATGAAAGAAGAGGTGGCTATGTAAAAAATATATATGTAAGTAATGTAGAGGCTGATTCAATGCGCAAAGGTGTTTTAGGAATAGAAACTGATGTACTTTATCAGTGGAGAAATTTAGTGCCTACATACGAAAGAAGATTAACCCCTATTTCAGATATCTACTTAAAAAATCTTTCTGCAAACCATGGTAGGTTTATTTCCAGAATTCTTGGACAGAAAGAACTTCCTGTGAAAAATATAGAATTGAATAATGTAAACTCAGAAATAACAACAGATATAAAATATATAAATGAAAATGTCATTAACTTTAATGTTGTTGAATAAAAAAAGAGGGAATAACAGTAATGAACACCCTTGTCCTAAATAAAAAGAATATTTCTATTCTTTAGCATGTTCTAGATTGGCCTCAGCCAGTGAGCCAAAAAACAAGATTAGATTGACGATTAAAAATCGTTTTTGTTTGAGAGCAGCAAGTTTAAACGATTTCAGTCAAATAATCGTAGTTTTTTGAGAGAAGTGGGTGCAGCCTTGCCTTTTTTTGTTTCTGTTTTTTGTGGTAAGACAATTGTAGCGAAGTGAAAATCATGAACACAATTGACAATTAAACCTTGTGAATTAAAAAATGAAGTCAGGTCTGGGCGAAGCACCAGTTTACAAATAGGTTTAGGATGGCTCTGAATTGAATGATAATACATAATATTCTCTTCTTTTTTACTTAAATTGCAAATATAAATCACCAAAATATTCCATTTCAAATGATGTTTATTAATATATCTATCGAAAGACCTCAAAAATTACGATTCATATTTTTTGCATTATTTGTTTCTATATACATATTAAATGTCAGCGCTCAAAAGCGGTTTGATCATCTTACAATCAATGATGGTTTGTCGAATAATTCTATCCGGACAATAAAGCAAACACAAGATGGTTTTTTGTGGTTTGGAACATTAAGTGGATTAAATCGTTATGATGGGAAAAAAGTTCGAAGTTATATATACGAACCAGGAAATAAAAGTAGCCTATCAAGTGATAGAATATACTATATGGTTGAAGATAGCTTGAATTATATTTGGTTGTTGACCTATGATTATCAGGTGTTAAGGTTTAGTCCTCAGACAGAAAAATTTATTCATATAAATTCGAAATTACCACAAGAAATATCTCTGGGTAGAAGTCACGTGGAAATTTTTGCTAGTTCATCATCTACAGTATGGATTTTATCTGATGAAGGAGGTATTATCAGGGTAAAACAAAAAAGAAATTCAGATGAAATTCAGTTTGATTTTTTTAGTCATAATCAAGTATTTCCTTCCAATAAGGGATCCTTTATATTTAAAGATTTAATAGGAAAAATATGGATAGGTACAGATAAAGGGTTGGTCGTACTGGAAAATGATAGTGTAGAGGTGTCATCATTATTAAATTCAAATAATCATATTATTGATTCCACTCATCATTTTAATAGATATTATGAGATGAGTCCACATCACATATTATTTGGAACATCAAATAGTGGAGTTTATGAATATAAAAATGGAAGTTTTAAAGCATGGAATATATTACCAGATACAACTTTAAAAGTAAGAGATATTAGAACTGGTAAACATGATGATATTGTAATATCAACTGAAGGAAACGGTTTTTTTTATATTAATAAAGATCTGCGTGTTGAAAATCATAAATATTTAAATGTAAATAATTATTATAAAGTTTTTTGTGATCAAAAAGGGATTTATTGGATAGTAACTCAGCTAAGAGGGATTGTTATGTATAATCCTCTAGAAAATAAATTAAAGCATTTTGATTTACATAGTGAAAACAGAGAGTCGTTAGGTGAAAATGATAAACAAAAAATTTTAGAGGATAAATGGGGGAATGTCTGGATTGGTATTTATGGAGGTGGTTTGTTTAAGTTTAACAGAAAACTAGAAAATTTTGAGTATTTCTATCATGATAAAAACAATACCAACAGCTTGTCTTCAAATTACGTTATCTCTTTATTTGAAGATAAATCAGATAACCTTTGGATTGGAACTTTTAAGGGGGGGCTTAATAAGCTTAACTTATCAGAAAGTCCTGTTAAGTATAATGAATTAGAAAAGAATAGCATCTTAGATTCTAAAAACCATGTAAGATGTATATCTGAAGATTTTGATCAAAGAGTATGGTGTGGTACTAAATATGGAAATATATATTGTTGTGATAAGAGCAATAATGTATTGTTTACTATTCCTGACGATCTAAAAAATAAATCAGAATACATAAGAAGTAATGTTTATGCTATTCTTCCTGATGGAAATGATTTGTGGGTAGGAACAAAAGGAAATGGCCTTTATCGTATTAAGGATGTTTTAGACTTTGATACAAAGAAAGATCATTCATTTAAAATCGATGTTTTTACTCATAGTAAAGATGACCCAAACAGTATTGCAAATGATGATATTTTTTCTCTTCATCAAGATCAATATGGGCAAATTTGGATAGGCACCTATCATGGAGGATTAAGTGTTATACGAAATTCTAATAGCAAAATAAATTTTAAAAATTATTCGAGTAATGAGTTAGATTCAAATAGTCTTAGCGATAATCGAGTAAGAAAAATATATCAAGACAGAAACAATAATATATGGGTAGGTACAGTAAATGGATTAAATTATCTTGATTCAAAATATGTTGCTTCAGATAAAAAATTATTCCGACGTTTTTATAAGGATATAACAAAGGTTAATTCACTGGCAAATAATGATATTTTCGATATTCATCAAGATTTAAATAATACCATTTGGGTAGCAACTTATGGAGGTGGGCTAAATAGTTTGAATATTAAAAGAGATACTGTAACCTTTAATCATTATTTCAGAAAAGATGGTTTACCAAGTAATATAGTCTTATCAATTTTAGAAGATAAACAGTTAAATTTATGGATTGGTACGGATAACGGATTAGCAAAATTTTCTACAAAAGAACATACCATCGAATTAATAGATAATAATGCTGGGTTAGGTCATGGTGAATTTACAGAAGGGTGTAAGTATAGAGCTGTTAATGGAGATTTTTTATTTGGAACTTTTAATGGAATTATAAGATTTAATCCGGATTCGATTTATAACAAACAAAATAATTATCCTATAGTATTAACTGCTTTTAAGCTATTTAATGAGATTAAACTTCCTGGTGCCAGTGATAGTCCGTTACACAAATCAATTAACGAAACAGATAAAATTACACTTAAATATAATCAGAATTCTATAGGAATAGACTTTGCCGTTATGGATTTTGAGTCTCCGGAAAAGATTCTGTATTCATATATTTTAGAAAATTATGATGAAAACTGGAATAATGTAATTGGTAAAACAAATGCCGTTTATAAAGGGATACCTCCAGGTGAATATGTTTTTAAATTAAAAGCAACAGATAGTAAGGGTAAATGGATGGATGAAGTACGAACTTTGTATATTACAATTACCCCTCCTTTTTGGAAATCATATTGGGCTTATATCCTTTACTTTGTGATATTTGTTATTTTATACTATTTTATAATATCAGAAATTAGAGTTAGGCATAAAATAAAATATGAAAATATATTATCTGAGGAAAAATTAAAATTCTTTACCAATATATCGCACGAGTTTAAAACGCCATTAACTCTGATAAATAATTCAGTTGAAGATATTGTAAAAGCTAAATCATTTACTAAGGAGGTTAGAAACAGTATTAATTTAGTAAAAAGAAATGCTGAATACCTTAATCGTTTAATTGAACAATTACTGGACTTTAGAAGGCTTCAACACGGCAAATTAGATTTACAGGTAAGGAAAATTGAAATAATTACATATTTGAATGATATATATTTATCATTTTTACCTTTTGCAGAAAAGAAAAAAATTAAGTTCTTATTTAATAGTGATGCTCAGGAACAAGAAGGTTTTATTGATATACGCCATCTTGATAAAATTCTTAATAATTTAATATCAAATGCATTACAGCATACTCCTCCTAATAAGAAAATCAAATTTACAGTTTCGATATCAGAAGGTGCTGAAAAATTAAAAATTCAAATTGCTGATGAAGGAGAGGGAATTAGTAAGGAGTATATTGATAAAATATTCGAAAGATTTGTATTTATAGAGAATGAGTTGTATTCAAACTTAAAAGGATCTGGCATTGGTTTGTCATTAACAAAAGAGCTGGTTCACCTGCATAAAGGAACAATTTCATTGTCTAGTAAGGAAAGTGAAGGTAGTATTTTTACTATAGAAATTCCAATTAAGGATACATATTATAATGATGATGAAATAGAAGATTCAGAAGAAAGATCAACTATTCAACAACGAAAACCATTTTTTGCTTATGAGGATACAGAAGAAGAAAGTGAAGTAAGCAGTTCACAAGTAAAAACAACTTATGCTGTAAAATCTAAATTGTTGATAATTGATGATAATAAAGAATTGAGAGATTATTTATATACTAAACTGCATAGAGAATATTCAATAGTTTTGGCAGAAAATGGAGAAGAGGGAATTAAACATGCACAAGAGTTAAATCCGGATTTAATAATTACTGATGTAAAGATGCCTAAATTAGATGGTATTGAATTAACAAAACAGCTTAAAAATAATTTTGAGACTTCACATATTCCGATTATACTTCTTACTGCAAAATCTTCACTTAATAGTAAAATTGAGGGAATTGATTGTGGTGCGGATGATTATATAACTAAACCTTTTCATTTAGAATATTTAAAAACAAGAATTGTTAATATCATTAACCAACGTAAACAATTAAAAGAAAAGTTTAGTAAAGAACCTGGTTTTAAACCGGAAAAATTAACCACATCAGATAAAGATCAGGAATTTTTATCAAAGGTAATTGAAACTGTTGAGAAGAATATCAAAACGCCGAACTTCACAATAGATGATATGATCAATGAATTGAACGTAACCCGTTCGTTCTTTTTTAAGAAAATGAAATCAGTATCAGGTTATGCTCCTAAAGAGTTTATTCGTATTGTGAAAATGAAGAAAGCAGCTGAGTTATTAATGAATCCTGATACTACTATTACTCAGGTTAGTTATGAAACCGGTTTTAGTGATCCAGATTATTTTAGTAAGAGCTTTAAAAATTTCTTTGGAGAAACACCTACATCATATAAAAAGAAATACATTAAATAAGAACATTAATTATTAATGATCCCATTGAAAGGCTAAAAATAAACAAGGTTTTAGTTGATTTTTGAGAAAGAAATCGGATAGGTGAATTTATGGATTAAATTACTATTGATTAATACGAATGTCCGGTTTGCTATGGATGTTTTTACAGTTTGTGTATGATTAGTAATCAGTATTTTAGCAAAGAAGTTAAATGTTATCTGAACTAAAATGAATAAGAAATTACTGTTATTGCTTACATGTTGTTTGTCGCTTTTTTCAATTGTTTTATCAGCAAAAACTAAACGCGATTTTATAATTGCTTCTTCAAAAGTGAGAGCAAATATATCAATTGATAATAAGGAGGATTCACTTGTTTTTACAGCATTAAATCTTTTTAAAGATGATGTAAATAAAATTTCAAATAACAACATCTCTGTTAATGAAACCATAAAATCTGATTTTCTTATAAAGTTGGGAACTATAGGTGTTGATCCTAATTTTGATGCCCAATGTGTAGTAAATGGAATTGATACAAGTTATTTAAAATCCAATTGGGAAAGCTATATTATTAAAACTATTCCAGGTAAAAAAAAGGGTAAATACGCATTATGGATCGTAGGTAGTCAGCCAAGAGGAACTGCTTATGCCTTAATGGAATTAAGTAAATATATAGGTGTTTCTCCATGGTACTGGTGGGATGATGTTAAACCAGAGAAAAGAGAAACCATAACAGTTCCTTCTGATTTATATATTCAGGATGCTCCAAAAGTTAAATTTCGTGGTATATTTTTAAATGATGAAGATTGGGGACTTAAGCCATGGGCATCAAAAACATTTGAACCGGAAACCGGTGATATAGGACCTCAAACATATGAAAAGATATTTGAACTATTACTACGCCTAAAGGCTAATTATATTTGGCCGGCCATGCATGAGTGTACCCGTGCTTTTTTTACTTACCCTGATAATATAAAAATGGCAGATAAATATGGCATTTGGGTTGGTTCTTCTCACTGTGAGCCAATGCTACGTAATAATGTGGATGAATGGCATAGATGGAATCCAGAAGAAGGTGAGAGAGGAAAATGGAATTTTGACGTTAATCCTGATAAAATTACAGAATACTGGAGCCAAAGAGTACAAAATGGAGCTGATTATGATGCCATATATACTGTAGGTATGAGAGGTATCCATGACGGACGTATGCCGGGAGGAAAGAATAAAGAAGACAAAGTTAGAATACTTGGAGATGTAGTAAATGCACAAAGGGAAATACTTAAGGAAAAAAAAGGAGAAAAAGCCAGCTCTATTCCTCAAATTTTTTGTCCTTATAAAGAAGTTTTGGAGTTATACAGAGCAGGAGCAAATATTCCAGAGGATGTAACCATTATGTGGGCTGATGATAATAACGGCTATATCCGTCAACTTTCAAATCAAAAGGAGAGATTGCGCTCTGGAGGAGCTGGTGTTTATTATCATATCTCATATTGGGGAAGGCCGCATGACTATTTATGGCTAGAATCCATACCTGTAGCTTTGATTTGGGAAGAAATGTATAAGGCGTACCAAACTAATGGTAAAAATGTATGGATTGTAAATGTAGGCGATATCAAGCCAAATGAAATTGGAATGAACTTTTTTCTTGATATGGCTTGGAATCCAGACCAATTTACACCTGAAAATCTTAATTCGTATTATGAAAAGTTTGCAAGCGAACAGTTTGGTGAGCAATATGCTACAGAGATAGGAAGCATATTGGATAAATACTTTCAATTAGGTTTTTCTCGTAAACCGGAACACATGGGCTGGACTTCAGTTTATCCGAATACTGAAATTTCAGATCCTGAGTTATCATTATATACAAATGGAGATGAAGTTCAACAAAGAATAGATGCTTATGAGGATATTGAGCAAAGAGTTGAGGCGTTATTAAAGAATATTCCAGAAGAAAAGAAAGAAGCCTTTTATCAATTAGTAGCATACAAAGTTATTGGAGCTTCTAATATGAATAAGAAGTTATTGTATGCCTATAAAAGTCGAGAATATGCAAAACAGCAAAGAAACAGTGCAAATGTGTATGCAGATAAGGCTGAACTGGCTTTTGATAAAATAAAACAGTCAACCGCTTATTATAATGACTCCTTAGCTGATGGGAAATGGAAATATATGATGTCATATAATCCTCGTGAACTACCAGTATTTACAATGCCTGAAACAGGAAGTTATCAATGTGAGAATAAAAAAGCAGGATTTATTCAAATTGAAGGTAGCGTATTACCAATTAGTTCAGTTTCTGATACTATAAATATGCCTGTATTTAATTCAGCAACGGATAGGTCTTATTTTATCGACATTATAAACTCTGGTGTTCAGGATTTATCGTGGTCGTTTATTAATGATATTCCCTGGATCGAATTAACAAAAGAATCAGGTTCAACCAATACTGAAGAAAGAGTTGGTTTATCTGTCGATTGGAGTAAATTTCCTGATTCATCAAGTGAAAATGCCATCGTTAAATTAAAGGTTAACGATAATAGCTTTGATCTTAATGTAACAGCACAAAAAACAGAATTTGTTGATCAGAAATCCAATCTTTTCTTAGAAGATAATGGAGTGGTTTCAATAGAAACAGAGCATTATTCGGATATTAAAACTAATAAAGATAAAACATGGAAAACTATTGCAGGCTTGGGAAGAGAAAGTGATGCAATTGGAAGTTATCCTATAAATAGTTTATCACAAGATACATTAAAAGCAAAAGAATCGGCTTATGTATCATACGACTTTCAAACCACTTCATCTGGTACATCAAAACTATATTTTTATTGCTTACCAAATCAACCTGTAAATAGTGATTATCAACTGCGATTTGCTATTAGCATAGATGATAATGAACCAATTATTATGAATGCTGAACTAAAAGCAGGGATGAATGAGCATAATAAAGAATGGCAAAAAAATGTACTTAGTTCAGTAACAATTCAACAAACTTTAATTGATATTCAAACGTCAGGGAAACATAATCTGAAGGTATATATGATTGATCCGGGAGTTGTATTAGATAAAGTTGAAATTGTCTTTGACGATAAAAATCCTTCTTATTTAGGTAACAGAGAAACAATCGTTAGAAATAAATAGATGAGGATTGTATTTTATCGTAAAATATGGATATTATTTCATGATTGGCAGTGAAATTTATAGTTGAAAACAATATTAGATATGTTTGTTTGCATCAAAAAACAATTTCAACTATTTCTTTAAAAGATGATATTCAAGAAGTAAATAAAATGGTTAGAAATAAGTAAACTTTAGGCCATTATAAAAGTTATAGATTTGTCTAATCTATGGTATCAAGTTTTCGTAACCAAATCAAAACTGTATTTCTACCAGGAGTCGTCCAAAAATGATTTAACAATAAAAAAAATATTACTGGATTGTAAATAAGTTAATTTATTTTTTGGAGCATAGTTTAGATTTTTATTTGTATAGAAAATTGTATTTAGGATTACAGGATTTAATGTGTTTTAATTTTACTAACCTATTTTGAATGAGTACTGATATAAAAGAGGTTGTATCATTTATTATGAAACAACCTCTTTTATAATTTTAAATAGTCTAGTACTGCAATAGGTTTGTTATATCTTAAGATATTGTAATTATATTAGACTTAACCTGCTAATTTTATCTATCTGTATAAACCTTCTCTTTCATACTATTTTCAAAATAAAGACACTCAGGAAAAAGAATAGTTTCTTTAATATTCAATTCTTCTCCTACTCTGCGGGCAATACTTTGGTTTAGCCAGTTTGGTTGATGAGAATCGGAACTGAACACCCAGTGAAACTTGTTAATATAAGGACCTAATTCCTTACGCCAATCGCATCGCCAGATATAGCGGTTATTAATTTCCACAATACTCCCTTCCGAAATTCTGCTCAAATCAGTACCAATAGCATACGGATGTGCTAAGATAATCGGCTTACCGGTTTCGGCCTTCAATACTTCAAAAGCCGGATAATCTTGCTCTTCATTACCCCAGCAATGGTAAACGTAATAATCGAAATCATATTGAATAGCGAGCTCTACACTACGGTGACCATTAACCTCAGTTCCAACCAATAAGCCGGCCTTTCGAACAGCAGCAACGTATTTGTCATAATTGTGCGGCATGAAATGTTCGAAATGGTCACTAATACCAACTATCTTTGCATGTTCGGCAAAAGCAACCAAATCTACGGTTTGCTCAGGAACTACAGCGGTGTCTTCTGATGAAAAGACTGTATGGATATGTAAATCTTGTGTTAACATCTTGTTTTTTTACAAAGGTAATAACTGAATTAGTCAGGCAGGTTGTATTAATGTTAGTTTTAGTTGAAGTTAAATGTATTGAAATATAGTATTCTATGTTTTTTGTAAAACTATTCTTAAAGGATTATAGAAAAGTTTTTTTAAAAAAATCAATGAGTTAAGTTTGTGAAGTATTATATAGATATATATTTGCAAGCTCCATTTCTCCATAATTCTTTGAAAATAGATCGAAGAAAGAACAATAAATAATCAGACTCTGTTTATAATATGATCTAAATTGATTATATTTTATTGTAGTAAGTACATTATTCAATGAAAATAGAAGAGGAACATATCTTTTTGCAGAAATTAGGGAAAAAGGATAAAGTTGCATATAAACAGCTTTATAACCAATACTATCGTATTTTGGTGTTGTACGCATTAAAATATGTAAAGGATCAGAGTGTTGCAGAAGATATTGTTCAGGATTTATTCATTTCTATATGGGAACAAGACCTGGATTTTGATCATATAAATGCGTTTACAAGTTACCTATATAATTCTATTCGTAATAAGTCTTTGAATTACTTAAAACATATCAATGTTAAAGAAAAATATGCCTCTCAAGTAAAATCTGAAACAGATGATTTTTTTAGTCTTGAAAATGAAATGGATGAGCAAGAAATCTACCGTAAGATTTATGCTGTGATTGATACATTGCCTGATAGATGTAAACAAGTATTTGAGTTGCATTTGCAAGGGAAAAAGAATGCTGAAATTGCTGATTTACTGGAGCTTTCTGTTGAAACAGTAAAAACACAAAAGAAAAGAGCCATCAAAAAACTTAAAAATCAAATAGACCCCCGTATTTTACTGATGTTGTTTCCATATTTATTTAAATAATTTCTGCTTGACCCAATTGTTTTAAATATTTTTTTAAAAATATGTACCCCTTTTTCTATAGTTAGTTGTTTATAGATTAAATGGAGGGTATATGGAACATCGGGTTATAAATACATTAATATTTAAATATCTAATTGGAGATATTTCAAAAGAAGAGAAAAAGACCTTAGATCAATGGATTGAGGAGTCTGATGAGAATAGGTTATTTTTCGAAAAGGTATCTAATTCAAAATATATTTCAGAATTATATTCAACATATAAGGAGATTAACCATGAACAAGCATTTGAAAATTTTATTAACAGAACAGGTCAAAATACAAAGAAAATTTGGTTGAAAACCTGGAGTAAATATGCAGCAGCTGTAGTATTATTGATCGCACTGGTTACTCCGGTTTATTATCTGTTAAAAAATAACGCTGTAGAAGTAGTACCCGGACAGTCAAAAGCGATCCTTTTATCTGATGATGGTTCAGAAATCAATCTTGAAGAAAGTGCAAATGTTAACATTAAATACGATAATCAGGTTATTGCAACCAATTCAGGAGGTAGTATATCATATAATCAGACTGAAGATAAAGAATCAGAAAATAAATATAACACGATAATAATTCCAAGAGGAGGAGAGTATCGAATTACACTGTCCGATGGAACTAAAGTACATCTAAATTCAGAGAGTTCTTTAAAATATCCAATTGCATTTAATGATTCAACCCGGGAAGTGCAATTGAAGGGAGAAGCATATTTTGAGATTGCTAAAGATAAGAACAGACCATTTTATGTTTTAACTGATGAGGTTAAAGTAAAGCAATACGGTACAGCATTTAATGTAAAAAACAGAGAAAAGGACAAAATTGAAGTGGTGCTTGTACATGGTAGCGTTAGTTTGATTTCTGATTATTTTTTAGAGGAACAAAAGATGAAACCTAACCAGTTAGCCACCTTTAGCAAAAGTAGCAAGGAGGTTGTGTTGACTAATGTAGATATTGATCCGTATGTAGCATGGAATATAGGCAAATTTATTTTCAATGATATGTCTTTAGTGGAAATTATGGAGAATTTATCGCTGTGGTATGATGTTGATTTTCAGTTTAAAAAAGAAGAGCTTAAGAACTTAAGATATACCGGTAATCTACCTAGAAAAGAAAGTTTAGACAATATATTAAATGCAATTGAATTTACAACTGATGTTAAGTTTTCCTTACATGGTAAAAATATAATGATTAATAATTAGTGAAGACAAGAGACTTGCTATTAGAGAATATTTATAAAATGAAGATTGATATAATAATTTATAATACACTAAAAAGGGGTATGAAAGAATTAGTGTTGTGTTCCTTTTTGTTATTGCTGGGTACTTTAAGTGTTGTTGCTCAGGATAATAAGGATGAAGTGACTTTGGATTTAAAAGAAGCTAACTTAAAACAGTTTTTTGATGAAATTCAGAGTCAGACAGATTATAGTTTTGTGTATAATTCAAAAGACACATTGCAGATGCAATCCATTACGATTAAAGTTGATAATGAAAAACTGCAAAAAGTATTAAATCAGGTTTTTAAAGGAAGTGGGTTTGTGTACCAAATAAAGGGAACGATCATTGGGATCAAATTTATTCCAGGTCAATCGAATACTTCATTACTAGATTATAAAGTTATTGAAGAAAAAGATGTTACAGGGGTTATTACAGATAATAAAGAATTACCCATTCCTGGTGTAAATATATGGCTCAAAGGAACCAATAGAGGAATTGTTACAGATGAAAATGGAATGTTTCATATCAAGATTCCCAATGACACAACCTATACGCTCCAGTTTTCGTTTATGGGGATGAAGACCAAGGAAATGGAATATAAGGGACAATCTTTACTGTTGGTCACTATGGAGGATGATGTTGCCGAACTACAGGAGATAGCAGTTGTCGGGAACGGTATGTTTACCCGTAAAACAGAAACATTTACCGGATCTGCAGTTACTTATGGAAGTGATGATTTAAAAGCTATTAGTAATCAAAATATTTTGGTTAGTCTTAAAAATATAGATCCTGCTTTTAATATTGTTGAGAATGTTGATTTTGGCAGTGATCCCAATAAACTACCAGAAATACAGATGCGCGGGCCTACGACCTTAGATGTTGATTTGGAAGGAGAATATGAAAATTCACCCAATCAACCTCTTTTTATCTTAAACGGTTTTGAAACAACCATGGAGAAGGTTTATGATATGGATATGAACCTTGTTAAAAGTATTACCCTTTTAAAAGATGCAGCAGCCAAGGCGGTTTATGGTTCTAAGGCTGCAAATGGAGTAGTTATTATTGAAACAGTACAGCCAGAACAAGGAAAACTGAGAGCCAGCTACAACGGAAGTATAGATATTACAGTACCTGATTTAACTTCATACAACTTAACTAATGCCCAAGAAAAGCTTCAGGCTGAAGTATTAGCGGGTAAATATACCTCTGCTAATGCTTATGAACAGGCTGGGTTGACAGAGGAATACAACGAGCTTTATAAAGAAATAGTAAGAGGAGTAGATACTTATTGGATGGCTAAACCTTTAAGGTTAGGAGTTGGACAAAAACATAGTATGTATCTGGATGGTGGAGATGATGCCATGCGCTATTCAGCAAATCTAGCCTATAATAATATTGCCGGTGTTATGAAAGGTTCTTCACGTACAACGACTTCAGGAAACGTGACTTTATCCTATCGGTTTAAAAAATTACTCTTTAGAAATGAACTAACTATTGACAATAATAAAGCAGTAAATTCTCCTTATGGTAGTTTTTCGGATTACTCATTAATGAATCCTTATTACAGAATATATAATGAGAGTGGTAACTTAATAAAGGAGTATGATAATGGAATTTATAATCCATTGTATAATGCAAGTCTCAATAGTAAAGATCAAAGTAAGTATACATTAATTACTGAGAATTTTTATGGAGAGTGGAACGTTGCTAAAAATTTAAAGTTTACGAGTAGGTTTGGATATACTCAGAAGCAGAATGAATCAGATGTTTTTAAACCAGCATCTCATACCGATTATGCTAATATTTCATCCACGTCAGATGAGTACCTGTTAAGAGGTCAGTATACAAAGAATAATGGTAAAAGTGTTGATTTGTTGGTTAATGTGGGATTAGCCTATTCATTTCATAAAAATAAACATCTTTTATATACAAACTTATTGTACAATTTAGAGGAATCAGTTTCAGAAACCAGTGGTATGACTGCAGTGGGATTCCCTTCAGATAAAATGGATTACATTTCTTTTGGTAGTCAATATATAGATGGAGGAAGTCCAACTGGAAGCGAAAGTACTACTCGAAGTGTTGGAGGTATTGGTTCTTTTAACTATTCGTATGATAATAAGTACTTAGCAGATGCATCTTATCGTATTAATGGTTCTTCGATGTTTGGAGCTAAAGAAAGATGGGGTAGTTTCTGGTCTGTTGGTGTTGGCTGGAATGTACATCAGGAAGATTTTTTTAAGAATATTACATATGTGGATTTGTTGAAAATCAGAGCATCTCTGGGATATACAGGTTCTCAAAATTTTAATTCATATCAGGCCATTTCAACATACTCATATTTAACCGATAAAACTTACAATGGTGATATGGGGGTTATATTGCTGGGATTGGCAAATGATCATCTTCAATGGCAACAGGTTTATGATAGAAATATCGGAGCTGATATAGCACTATTTAATAATAAATTATCTGCACGTGTGGATGTATATAATTCTACTACAACAAACTTATTAACGGATATTACATTAGCTCCGTCTATGGGATTTACTTCGTATCGTGAAAATCTGGGAGAGACTGAAAATAAGGGATTTGAATTGAGTTTCAATTATAGAGCCTGGTCAAATACTGCTAATAGAAGTTCGTTAAATCTGTTTTTCAATATTAGTCATAACACAAACAAAATCTCAAAAATTTCAGATGCATTAAAAGAATTGAATGATGCCCAGGATGCAGCTAAAGAAGAAGGAGGTTCTTCTGAAGAGGAAGTTGCGGCTCAACAAACGCCTTCAATCCGCTATGAAGAAGGGCAGAGTATGACAGCAATTTGGGCTGTGCGTTCCAAAGGGATTGATCCTGTAACCGGACAGGAAGTGTTTGTTAAAAAAGATGGAACATATACTTTTGACTGGAGTACAGCAGATCAGGTGGTTTGTGGTGATGAAACTCCTAAGTTCATAGGTAATTTTGGTGGTAATTACAGATATAAAGGTTGGGACCTGAATTTATCATTTTCCTACAGGTTCGGTGGTCAAACCTATAACTCAACATTAGTAAATAAGGTTGAAAATGTAGATGTGCTAAATGATAATGTTGATAAAAGGGTACTTACCGATAGATGGAACACACCAGGTGTTCCTGCTAAATTTAAAAGCATTACGGATAATTCAGTTACAAAACCAACATCCCGATTTGTTGAAGATTTAAATGAAGTAATTTTCTCTTCAGTGAATATTGCTTATGATTTGTCTCGCGCAAAATGGGTGCAAAAGAGTCCTGTTGAATATTTGCGAGTGGCTTTTAATATGAATGATATTGGTAGGTTAACGAGTGTAAAACAAGAGTTTGGATTATCATATCCAAGAGCGAGGGTATTTTCGTTTTCAGTTCAAACAAGGTTTTAAGGAGGGAAATTATGAAGAAGTATTATTATATAACTTTAAGTTTATTACTGATCGTTCCATTATTCTCGTGTGAAAAATGGTTAGATGTAAGTCCTAAAACTGAGATAAAGGCAGATGATAATTTTGAATCGGAACAGGGCTTTAAGGATGCATTAACTGGTGTTTATTTGTTAATGACTGATGAATCTTTGTATGGTAGAGAGTTAACCTTTGGTTTTACAGATGTTCTGGCACAATATTACACAGGTATCTATCAAACATCACATGCTTATTATTATCCTGCTCAGTATGATTATACTGATGATTCCAGTGTAAGTATTATTGATAATATTTGGGGTAATATGTATAATGCCATTGCTAACCTGAATGAACTAATTGCGCAGCTTGAAAAAACAGATAAAGGCATGTTTACCGGTCGTAATTATGATTTAATTAAAGGCGAGGCTTATGGATTAAGAGCATTTCTTCATTTTGATTTACTAAGGCTTTTTGGAAAATCATATTTGGCTGATCCAAATGAAGATGCCGTACCATACGTAACAACTTTACAAACAACAGTTACAGCTTTATCTTCGGTTAGCGAAGTCATTGATTATGCTTTAAGTGATTTAAATATTGCTCAGGAAAGTTTACTTAAAGATCCTGTAATAGAAACGAATACGACTACTTCAACGGATGATGAATCATATGAGCGAGACCGATTTTATAAGTTTAATTATTACGCTGTAAAGTTGTTAATGGCTCGTGTTTATTTATATAAACAAGATTACACTAATGCTTATGATGCAGCTCAGGAAGTAATTAATCAATCTTATTTTACCTGGACTCCGGAATCAGAAATCACTACAGCTGGTGAGGATAGTAGAAATTATGTATTAAGTGAGGAGTTAATTTTTGCATTGTATGATGGAGAGTTAAGAGATTTTTATACTAGTTATTTTACAACAGACGATGGCTTATATATGTATGATGAAAACTACGAAGGTTTGTTTGAGTTAAATAAGTCAGGTTATTATGGTGATTATAGATATACTTATTTAACCGAGCTTCTTACTGATGTTGATATTCGTTTTTCAACCAAGCTTAAACAGCCTACAGGTAGCGGAACTGCTTATTTATATAAAATGCCTTTGATGCGTATCAGTGAGGCATATTATATTGCAGCGGAATGTGCTTTAAATGATGATGATATTGCACAATCAGTGAGTTACCTGAATACGGTTAGGCTACAACGTAATCTTCCTGATCAACTTTCTGAGAGTTTAACAAAAGCTGAAGTTTCAGATGAGATATATAAAGAATTTGCCAAAGAATTTATGTGTGAGGGTCAATTGTTTTATTATTTCAAACGACTTAACATGGATTATATTCCTGTACCAAGTATATCAGGAGGTTCATTAACCTATAGCTATGTAGCACCTGATTATGTATTGCCTTTACCTGATGATGAAATTGAATATGGAGGACGTTAAGATGAATACAAAAATAAAAAATATCATACTCGTATTAGTTCTCGTACTCTCACTGGTAGCGTGCGAACAGAGTGAAGTAATGGATTATAGTTTGGAGGGTAAAGTATATTTTTATGAACGTACTGTTATCAATACTGTTGAATCCAGAGTATCAGAAAAAAACTTTTCGTTTGCACTTCAAAATTCATCATTAATGGTTGATACCTTTTTAATTAAGGTTAGATTAATGGGTGATGTTGTTGATACTGACAGATCTTTCAAGGCAACAGTTTTATCCGAAAGTAGTACGGCTGTGGCAGGTACACATTATAAGCTTTTGGATGGCGTAATGGAAGCTAATGAATATATATCTTACCTTCCTGTTGTACTTTATCGCACAGATGATACTCAGGAAGAGGCTGTTTCAATTGATTTGGAAATCACAGATGAAGGGGATCTTGGAAAAGGGTATGTAGACGACTTGAACTTTACACTTACATGGGGAGATATTCTTTTAGAACCAGATCACTGGCCTGAATATTTCTTTGGCGTATATAGTGAAAATAAATACCGTTTTGCCATTGATGTATTAGGGCTTACAGATTGGCCTCAGACAGCTAGAGTAACTACTGCACCTGAAGAAGGTGTGTATACAATATCTGAAATTCAAAGTTTTGTTATCACATTAAATGAGGCTTATGAAGAATATCGAGAAGTGAATGGGCCAATATATGTTGACGATGAGGCTGAAGTATTAGAAGAGATATATTATGGTTCTAAATAAAGAAGTGGCAGATATGAAGAATACAGTTAAAATATTATTTATAATCATTGCAGTTATAGTGCTTCATTCATGTTATAAAGATGAAGGAAGCTATAGTTATCAGGACATTAATGAGGTATATGTTGATACTGCTGGAGTTGATATGTCTTTTGCCTTGGATCAATTTGATACCTTGTCAATAAATCCTGATATTAACTTTACATTAAACGAATTAGACGAGAGTGATTTGGAATATAAATGGGTGATATATTCAGATGCATGGAGTAAAGATGAATCATATGCTGAAGAATTATCTAAAGAAAAGAACCTTAAAGTTCAAATTACACAAGAACCGGATGATGATGCATATGCAGTTGTATTATACATCACTAATAGACAAAATAATACAGTTACGCAGGTAAAATATAGTGTAAGTATTTTGAAGAGTGTTGTTTCTGGATGGATGGTATTACATACCGACGAAAATGGACAAAGTGATTTAGACTATATTGCAACTACTAATGCTGTTCCCACGTTAGATGAGTCGAAGTGGTTACACAATGTATATTCTGCAAAGAATGGTTCAAAGATTAATGGTGATCCAAACTTTGTTTCAGCTGTTCGTGTAAATAGTTCTGTAATTGATTATGTTTATGTAGGTACAGATCAGCAATTTTTACAGCTTAGCGGAACTGATTTTAAGTTGCTTAATCAGGATCAGGAATTGTTTAAAGCTGAGCAGGATATAGTTTATCCGCAGTTTGTTGGACGTGGTGGTTTTTGTCATTATGTTTCCTTGTTAATTAATAATGGTCAGGTTCAAAATATTAACAACCAGGCCTCACAACAATGGGATGTAGAGTTTTCAAAAGCTTTGTCTCCGAGTAGTAATCTAGGAGGTGAGTTAGATATTGCTCCATATGTGTATTTTTCTGATGATTGTGCAGCAACAACTGTTGCACAGGCAGGAGTCATGTATGATAATATCAATAAACGTTTTGTTCGTCTTGAGTTTTCGTTTTGGGAAGAAGCCTCAATTATTGGATTTCCAGATCAAACCAGTATAAAATTTGATGTGAATAATATCGATAAGGATTTGTTGTTCTTTGATAAGGGCTATAACAGTCATGCATTTGCTGTATTTACAGATGGTACCAGCAAAGAATTGTATCGTGCAGATTTTAATAAAAGCTCAACGGTTTATGATGATAATGGTAATTCCGTAGAAAATGAAGCTATTCATAATTTGGCAGTAAATTCGTATGATTTAAGTTCTTTACCTGAAATATACGATGCAAAATATTATGCATGTGGTCCATTAGGAAACTTCTTTTTGTATGCTTCAGATAGAAATATTTATACTTATAGCTATGCTGCTTCTAAAAAGGTAGCAACTTTAATTAATGATGTTTTTCCTGATGATGAAGTAATTACTTCAATGAAAATTTATAATACAGACTGGTTTTATCCTTTGGATGATGTAAATGCAACTTTGCTTTATGTTGCTACATGGAATGGTACTGAAGGAAAATTGTATGAATTTAAAATTAATAGGGCTTCAGGGCAATTAAATAATAAAGAGGAGATTGATGGGGTAATAGATACTAAAGCTCCAACTAATGTTTTTGCAGGTTTTGGGAAGATTAAGGATATGTGTGTTAAGCTAGAAGGACTTGATTAATCAATAAATAAAATAATTAAAAAATTAATCTAAGTGATTGATGATGCCGTTTGTAATCATCAACCATAATGGATTTCAATATGCAAATATTTACCTATGAAAAATATTTTAAACATCACTATATCAGTATTATGTGTGCTCGTTTTAGGTGTTTCTTGTAAAAAAGAAACTCAAGAGAAAGCACTAGTGTTAAATCCGGAAATGGTAGTTGTAGGGGAAGAATTATCTATATCCTATGATGCAAGTAAAACCAACTTGGCAGGAAAAGATAATATTGATGCAGTAGCGTATTATTGGCAAAATTATCATTGGATTGCTCAGGATGTAGATTTAGAACAAAAACGTGGACTTTGGAAAGGAACAGTTCAATTTCCGGATGGTGCAAGCATTGTGGCTTTAAAATTTGTGGCAGGTGATGAATACGATTCAGGATCTGGCAATGGCTCAGGAGCAAATACTTATGTGCAATTTACTGTTGATAAGGACAAGGAAAATCTTCCTTCTGCATATATAGGATGGGCATTGTTAAGAGCTCCGGGAATGGAGAAATACTCTATTCCTAATTATGTTTGTGATTCTGCTAAAATAGATACAAAACAGATTTTCTTTTACTGGATGAACACTGAACTTAAACTTTTTCCTGAAGAACGAAAAAATGTGGGTTATATAGCAGCAGAAGCAATCAATATCAATAAGAAAGCTGTAGGTAATCAAATTATTAAGGATGATATTAACTTAATTTTGTCACTGGATAGTGCAAATCAAGCTACTGACATGGATTTGTATCATGCCATTGAAATGGCAAACTTGTATGAACCAAATGGTCCGTTAGCAAATCAAATTAAAGCACTTTCAGAAAAAAAGTTCCCGGATGGAATTGTGACTCGTGATAAAGAAATACTGCGTATTTTCCGATTGTCAGATCCAAAGGAAAAAGAAGAGGCTATGGCTGCATTTGTTAAACGTTTTCCTTATAAAAAATGGAAAAACATAGACACTTTTAATTCAGACTTGTATTTGGGTAAAAATTTCCAAAGTGTAATTTATAATCAAATTATAAAGCACAATAACTATCAATTGGCTGAGGATTATCTGCACGAAGTTCCTTATTACAATTTATTTTCATCTTTCAGGCATATGATACAAATTCCTTATGCTAAGGAATTGCGTTCAGCTAAGGACCTATTACCTATAGCTAAAATGCTTATGGGCGAAATATATAATCGTGAACGTACACTAAAAGATTTAGTTTATAGTGATCGGGAATGGTATAATAATATTCTTGAGCAACAAAAGGACTTAATTTTAGATTATGCCATCATATTAAATGAAACAGGTTCTACAGAAGATGCTTTGAACTGGGTACAAAAAGTTGAACCTTATTTTGATGGATCTTCAACGATATTCTCAGATTTTTACATTACTCTTTTGGATAAAACAGGTCAGTCTGATAAAGTAGAAGATGTTATACTTAAGGGAATTGCTGCGAATACTATATCACCTGAAATGATTGATCGATTAAAAAGTATTTACATTAAAAAGAATGGTTCAGAAGAGGGTTTCGATGCATATTTTCAAAAATTAAAACCTCTTTCAGAAATTGAGAAACACCAAGCCGAAATCAAAGCTTCATTTATTAATAAAGACATTGAACTTTATTCTTATGAAACAATGGATGGCGATACTTTAAATATGGCAGATCAAAAAGGTAAAATTCTTATTCTGGATTTCTGGGCTACCTGGTGTGGACCATGTAAAGCTGCAATGCCTGGTATGAATATGGCTTATCAGGATTATAAAGATGATGAAGGAGTAGAATTCTTCTTTATCTCTACCATGGAATTTAATAAAAACTATAAAACTCAAATTCAAAAGTTCTTAAAAGATAAAGACTACGAGTTTACAGTATTGCTTGACATGATGAATCCTGAAACACATAAAGGTGATTATGCTTATAGTCAATATGTAAAAGCGTTTGGATTTACAGGGATTCCTCAAAAAATTATAATTGATAGTAAGGGTAAACTACGTTGGCGATCAATAGGATACAACGGGAGTCCTTCTGCATTAGCTGATGAAATTTCATTTATTATAGAAGAGTTAAAAAAAGAAATATAGAAATAATGTAATAACCTAAAAATTAAAAAGCATGACAAAATTATTTACCATTATGTTATTAGGTGCTGTGATGATGTTAGTACCTGAATTAAGAGCTCAATCAACAATTGAGTCAAGAGCCGGGAAAATTGATTCATACAGCTACAACGAAGGAGATACGAAACCTGCAGATCCATTTTCTACAAAGAGACAATACTTTGATGCTGATGGATTAAAGGTAATGACGATGGATGATTATAACATGTATATTAATAGTTATGATGAGAGTGGTATGTTAACAGAAACTGCAAACTATTATGTAGACTATAATACTCAACTTTGGGTTTTAAGTGGTTATAATACCTATGAATATGATGAGTTAGGTCAACTTATCAGACAAAATAGTCTTGATCAGGACGGAGTTTTATTGTCATATACTGTTTTTGAAAATTATGAGAATGGTATGTATTCAGAGATGAAAAATATGAATACCAGTGATGAAGTAACATATTGGAATCATTATGATAATACTTTTGAAAATGGTTTATTAACGGAAACAGTTAAGTATTTAGTAGAATCAGAAACCGTTAGTTCAATACTTGATAAAACAACATATACTTATTCAGATGGTGTTTTAACTGGCGAAATCATGTATTATTATTATAATGGTGAATATACTGAAGGTGCTTCAATTACCTATAGCTATAATGCAGATGGTACTATATCAAGTGAAGTTTCTAGTAGTACTTATGGCGGAACTGTGTATTTATCAGAATTTGATTATGTATATAATGATTATTCTTCAGATTACACACCTACCAATTTAGTTGTAGAACAGGGGGCTGAAACAAATACTGCAGTGTTAAACTGGACTGAATCAGTCTCTTCGGATGTAACAGGCTATATGGTTATTGTTGATAACTTAATTGAAGATGTAATAACCACAAATACTTATACTACATCCACTTTATTAAGTGGAGAGCATACTTTTGCAGTAGTAGCAATAGTAAATAATGAGGTTAGTAATATTTCTGATATAGCAAGTCTTTCATTAAATGATGAAGGTGCAATTGCTCCTTCAAATTTCAGAGTGGTAAGTGTTGGCGCAGTAAATGAAGATGGAAGTTATGATGTGGAAGTAGCTTGGGATGCACCCTCAACATCTTCTGAATTAACAGGTTTTGTTGTTTACTATTATTCTTCTTGGTATTATGTAAATGTTGATGCAAATACAACTAGTACAACATTAAATATTTATAGCTGGATGGCTGTAGGTCAGGATGAATATGGAGATGAAATTGGCTTGGATGTAGAATTATATGTAAGTGCAGAATATACTACAGGTGTTTCTGAAGCTTCAAATTCTGAATTTGTTAATTGTGTTGAAGGAACTTATACCGATGTAGATGATTTTAAATTTAATACTACTGATGTATATGTTTATCCAAATCCAGCCACAGACAATATAAATTTTTCAGATGACGTTTCTGTAACAATTTTTAGTTTGGCAGGAAGAATGGTTTTAGCTTCTAACAATTATGTATCTCATTTAGACATTTCGTCTTTAAACAAAGGGATTTATATAGTAGAAACAAAAACAGTAGAAGGTTATAAAGCAATAACAAAGGTTATAGTAAAATAGTAATTTCCATATAATACAAAGTAAGCGCCGTTATAAATTATTTTATGCGGCGTTTTTATTATAAGTTATTATTCTGAATTTAGTTTACATAAAAAAATCATTCAATAGAAGTTCATATAATCCATGAAGATTTTAATTTACATCAGTTTATTGATCCTATGTATCAATTTAAATGCAAAAGATATTTGTAAAGATTCGATTCAATGTTATTCGGATTCTTTATGTTTAAAAGGAACATTATCTTATCCATGCAAGGAAGGAAAATTTCCTGCTGTTATCATTATTTCTGGTACAGGAAAACAAGATAGAGATGGTAGTTTTGGAGATCATAAACCATTTTATGAGATTGCTAAATGCTTAAATCAAATTGGTTTTGCTGTGTTACGCATGGATGATCGTGGAGTAGGAGAAAGCGAAGGGGTTTATGAAGAAGCTACAACAATGGATTTTGTTTCGGATGTTAAAGCCGAAATTGAATTACTGAAAAATCATCCTAATATTGATAAGGATAAAATAGGTTTAATAGGTCATAGTGAAGGAGGGGCTGTTGCTTTTATGTTGGCATCCTCAAATAAGGATATAAAATTTATGGTTTCATTGGCAGGACTGGCTGTTGATGGATATACAAGTTTATTACTTCAAAATCGTGCTATTCTTGAAAATAGTAAGTATGTAAAATCTCAGGATGTTGATCTGTATATGAGTTTATACACAAATATGTTTAAAGCAGTAAAAAATACACCTATAGAAATAGATATAGAACCTGTTCTTGACAGTGTTTTTACTATGTGGAGGTCTAAACAATCTGAAGAAAACTTAATTGCTATGCGTATGGATGATGGACGTGATCTGGATTTCATATACAGGTATAAAAAGATTGCAGTTAAACCATGGTACCGTCAAATGATTCAGTACAATCCAGAAGTATATTTATCAAATATTTTGATTCCTGTTTTAGCATTGAATGGCGATAAGGATATTATGGTTACACCGGAAGAAAATCTGAATAATATAGATAGATTACTTACAAAGGCCGGTAATAAAAACTTTAAAACGGTACTTCTACCTGATCACAATCATATGTTTCAACATTGTAAAGAATGTACTCAGCAAGAGATTTCTAATCTACCAGAAGCTATATCAAAGGAGACTCTACAAATACTTGCAAACTGGTTAAAATATCAGAAATAGAATTAATTACATATAATATCATATTTAAGAAGTTGTAAGTTGTTTTGAAACACTTATTAGCTTCTTTTTTGTTTATTCATTAGTGTAATTAACCTATCGTATTTAAGCGGTCAAAAGAATAAGTATTGCATGAGGTTTTAAACGTTCAAAATAGTAAGGCCTTCATTGGATAAATACATACTAAATACTTATATTTAAATGGCTAAGCTAATTTTTGTTTATTATAATGTTAATGGCGTAAATATGGCTGCTGGGGTAATACAAAACCTGATGCGTAAAGAAGTTTTTTGGTCATTGGTTGATGCTGAAAATAAGATGGGAAATAAAGCCTTTACATGCCGCGATTTATTTAATTACTTCAACAGGGTATTCTTCCATGATTTTGATCCAAATGCAAAACTAAATGCAGTTGAGCTAAATATTCAGATGCAATTTGCAGTAAAGCTTGTGGAAACTGTAAATGCAAACAATATTACAGGTGGTTTAACTGATGTTTCTGCTTATTTACATGTTTATCTGATTGAGGTTCGTGATCATTTACAAAAAATGATGGAATCAGAACAATTAGATGATAATCTTAAAGCCAATTGTGAGTTGATTCTATTAAAGATGAACAGAGAATTCTTTAATAAAACTATTTAAACAAAGAGAGGGGAGTAATGAAGGTTTTATCAAGATTAAGTATTTTTCTTTTATTTGTCGGACTTCTAGGAGTCCTTCAGATAGAAGCTCAAAACAGACCTATAGATTTTAAGCATATTTCGTTTAAAGAAGCTTTAGAACAAGCTAAAGCTCAAGATAAGTTGGTTTTTATCGATTGTTTTATCGATGGTTGTAAGCCTTGTAAATTAATGGCTAAAACCGTTTTTATGCAAGATAAAGTGGGAGATTTTATGAATCACTCATTTGTTTCGCTAAAAATGAATATGTATAAGGGTGAAGGTCCCGATCTCATTAAGAAATATGGGGTATTTGCATATCCAACGTATTTGTTTATTGATAGTGATGGAAATTTGCGTAATAAGTTTGTTGGAGGAATGGAGGCTGATGCTTTTATAGCAAAAGCAAAATTAAGTCTCGATGAAGATAGTCCATTCTTACTTATGACAAAGAAGTATGAGAGTGGTCATTATAATCATGCTTTTATGCGTGATTATATAAAAATGAAATTTGAACTTTGTGAGTATTCTGAAGCAATAGAATTAGCAAATAAATATTTTCATGAGCTTAGTGCACAGGAAAAACCTAAGGCTGAAAACTGGTTTTTATATGGAAGCAGTCCTATGAGTTCCCGCATTGCCTATCCTGATAGTCCTGAATGTAATTATCTGGTTGAAAACTGGAAGGATTTTAAAGGAGAAGTTCCTGATTCTGTTATTTATAGTAAGATTAATGAAAACTTTCGTGAAATAACAAGAAAGGTTTTTAATGGAAGTTATTTTTCTACTAAAGAAAGAAATCCAGATACATTTGAATCGTTTAAGCAAAAAATAAATCAGATTGAATTCTTTCCTCAAAAGAAAGAGTGTATGGTTATGATGGATGTAGCTAAGGCTGTTTGTTTAAATGATACCATGCTTGTTCAATCTTTAATGGCTAACAATATTGCTGATTTTAGTGGTCAAAGTCAAACTATTTTATTGGATTATTTTGCCGTTTATCTAAATCAAAAGTATCAAAATTCAAGTTTGGCGTATGAAATAAGACGTCAAGCTATATTGAGTAATAAAAATGAAAAATTGATTGATTTTCTAAAACTTGCGTTAGAGGGAAATGATCCGAAATTTGAGAAATACGATGCTGAAAATTTAAAAAATAAATTTGATCAAAAGAGTATTGTTCCATTTTTTCACCCTCAGTTACCACTTTGCTATTTTGCATATACACCTGCAGATCAAAAGTCCAGATTTATATCATTCGATGCCAAAAATAGTACTAATGAAATAATCAATAAAAAGGAGGTGGATTCAGTAATGCTTTCCTTAAATATCGATACTTCATATGTTACTTTTTACCCTGGGTATAACCAAGAAGGTTTGGTTGTTAATGTGAATACCAGCAGTAAAAATTATACCTACCTACCAAAGGAGAAAAAAATAGAGGAAGCGGCAATTAAAGAATTTACCCCTGTTCAATGGGGATTGTCTCCTGATAAAAAGTATGAAGTGTATGGGGATGGTAATAATCTTTTTATTAGAAATTTAAAAGATTCTACCGAGACTCAATTGACTACAGATGGTAATGGGGATGCTATGTATCAGCTTGCTAATTTGAAATGGATTTCAGACAAGGGCAAATTTATAGTGTACCGTAATGATAACAGGGGTGTAAGAGAAATAACAGTAATTAATTCTGCCTTTAAACCTTATCCGCTTGTTAAAAACTATAAGGATGCACTTCCCGGTGATGAGAAATTTTCAACTAACCTTTTGTATTTAGGTGATGTAAAATCAAAAACAATAAAACAAATTGATGTTGAACACTGGAAAGGACAAGAGGTTTTTCCTATTACCAGAAGCGACAATAGTGAATTGTTTTACTTTACCCGTTTAAAACGTACGCATGATGAAATAGAGCTGTGTTCGGTTAATGATAAGGGAGAGGTTAATACTATCATTCATGAAAAATGCATACCTAATTTTAATGATATGATGTTTAGCTGTAAAATCCTTAATAAGGGTAAGGACATTTTATTTTGGTCCGACAGAACAGGTTGGGGTCATTATTACAGGTATGATAAAAACGGAAAGTTATTAAACACGATTTCATCCGGAGATTGGACCGCAGGAGCAATAGCAAAATTTGATGAAGAAAATCAACAGGTTTATTTTTATGGATATGGTAAGAATAAAAAGATGAATCCTAATTATGCCTTTTTATATAAGGTTAACATGAATGGCAGTAATCTGACCTTGCTAACTCCGGAGAATGCCAATCATAAGGTTTATATTCATGAAAAAGGAAATTTAATCATTGATAATTATTCTCGCATTGATACTGCTCCTTTAATTGTGGCACGAGACTGTAATGGTAATTTTGTAGATACCGTGATGAAACCGGATATTCAACCATTATTAGATTATGGTTGGAATTTACCGGAACAGTTCACAGTTAAGGCTGCTGATAATAGTACTGATTTATATGGTATAATGTGGAAGCCTTTTGATTTTGATCCAAACAAAAAATATCCAATCATATCTCAGGTATACCCTGGACCATTTACCGAAACGGTGTGGACAGATTTTACAGTGTTGGATAAATATCATAATGCAGCATTGGCTCAAAGAGGATTTATTGTGGTTTGCTTTGGACATAGAGGAAGTTCACCGATCCGAAATAAAGCATATGCATCTTATGGTTTTGGAAACCTAAGAGATTATCCTTTGGCTGATGATAAATACGGCATAGAACAGTTAGCACGTAGATATTCATTTATTGACTCAACCAGGGTTGGAATACTAGGACATTCAGGTGGGGCATTTATGGCTGTAACAGCCATGTGTACTTACCCTGATTTTTATAAAGTGGCTGTGGCTTCATCGGGCAATTATGATAATACCATTTACCACAAAAATTGGGGCGAATATTACCAGGGTATAGGTGAAGATTTACAATTTAAAGTAAAGTCACCAATGGAGCTGGCTTCAAATTTAAAAGGGAAATTATTATTAGTGACAGGGGAGTCTGATATTAATGTTAATCCATCAAATACATATCGTATGGTAGATTCATTGATTAATGCTGATAAAGATTTTGATTTACTGGTTTTACCGGGGCAGGAGCATCATTATTTAGGCGTTTACAATAATTATTTCGAAAGAAGAAAACGTGATTACTTTACGAAATATCTAAAATAGATTCTAATAGAATTAAAATATAATCTTTAATATAAACGAATCCTAATGCTGGGGTTTATTTTCCATAAACTAAATGTTTAATTTAGATCTGCAATAAGGCTCTACATGATTTAAAATAGGGCATAAATTAAAAAGTGTATTGAAGCTATTGTTGCAGATCTTTTTATATCATTTTAAATGATATTATTTCTACTTGTTGAATTAAGTTTGTTGATTAAAAGGTTCAGCATTAGCATTCGTAAAGTGTGAAATTCCTGAATAACATGGTCTGAAAACTAATCTGGTAAAGGAAGTGCTTTTTATGCTAGTATTTTAATGCATAAATATTATAACTATTTTACTCCATTTTTATTTAAAAAATCACTATATAGTTTATCTGTATTACATATATGATTTGCTACCCAGTTTTTTATGAAGTTAGTAATTTCCAGTGTCAAAATAAGTTTTCCACTTTTATACCTGTCTTCAAAATCAAGAACTTTATTAACAAACTGATCATGTTCATTCTTATGTTTTAAGTATCCTGGATAATTAAATTGCTTCATGTATTTCTCTTCTGTTGAAAAATGAAAAACAGTATAATCTTTTAAAGCTTTTATAAGTTTAAATATGCTCTCCTTAGAAGATTGGATACTTATATTTCTATAAAATTCATTTATTAAATGGACTAACTTTTTATGTTGTTCATCAATTGAGGGAATATTTACGCTTAATTCTTCTGTCCAACTTATTGTTGCCATAATGTACTATTTTAAATGTAATAGCGAGCAAAAATAAATAATCTGTATGTTTTTTCAATATGTTTAATATAAACAAATAGTTAAAAGTTTAACAACATGGTTTGTTTGTATTGAAAGTCAGATGTATATATTGTGAGTGTCAGGTCTGAAAGAATGTTTGTATTAAACTTTTTATTTTTTGGAAAAGGATGGTCATTAAATGAGCTTTTATATAAGATGATTATTTTGAACAGATGAAACGAACCATAAGAATTGCCGGAACGTTGGAGTTAGAATTATAATCCAAAAACTATTTTCAATATAGCCCTTTATAGTTTGATGAAAAGGAATATATTTAATGAGCTTAATAAAAGAAATTGTTATTCTTACTAGATAAGAGTTCTAAAATTAAATTTAAGATTAGTAATGGGTGTGTTGATTTATTCCAGCACACCCTCTAACATATAAAGACTTAAACTTTAGGTTCAGTAATATTTCTGAACTTTTTACATTTTAGTGCATATACCATGATAAACAAAAAATTACTTTTTTTATTTACTTGTATCTCGTTTTTATTTCTGGAACAAGGCTATAGTCAATTTTTAAAGGGAACAAATATTCCAGCCGATACAACTTATAATCAACCACGTGTTCATCGACAAATAAAAGGTCATTATCCTTATGCTATTCCAGCAAAAGATAGTTTGCCGAAAGGTATTTTAAGCGACCGAAATGTTATTTACACTACATTAAAAGATACACCTTATGGAGATCGCGATTTACATCTGGACGTATTTTATCCTGAAACAAAAGGTAAATACCCTGCTTTAATTTTAGTGCATGGAGGAGGTTGGAGAGCCGGGGATAAATCCCTACAAATTCCATTAGCACAGCTGATTGCAAATAAGGGCTTTGTGACTGTAACTGTTGAATATCAATTATCACTGGAAGCTAAATACCCGGCTGCAATCCATAATATAAAATCAGCTATAAGATGGGTGAGAGCTAATGCTCAGAAATTTAGTGTTGATCCTGATCGGATTGCAATAACAGGTAGTTCGGCAGGTGGTCAATTGGCTGCTTTGATAGGGATGACAAACGGTGTTGAAAAGTTTGAAGGTAATATGGGAAATGATGGTTTTTCAAGTGATATACAAGCTATTATTGATGTTGATGGAGTCATTAATTTTTTAGCTCCAAATTCATTAAATCTGGATCGCAAGCCTAACTCACCGGATATTGAATGGTTAGGCGGATCATATATTGAGAAACCTGAAATATGGAAAGAGGCATCACCTATTTATTGGGCTAATGAAAATAGTGTACCTATTCTTTTTCTGAATAGTAATTTTCCAAGGTTTCATGCAGGACAAGATGAACTTATTAGTATGTATCAGAACTGGGGTAAATACACAGAAGTTCATAGATTTAATGTGCAGGTACATCCTTTCTGGTTATTTCATCCGTGGATTGATGATGTAGCAAGACATATGGTTGCTTTTATGAGGACGCAGATGTAGGAATATATACCTGTCATATAAAACATTAAATTCCTCGTAATTTGATCTTATGCATAATATAATACCAAAAAATTAATATGCTAAAATAGTTATATGCCTGTAAATTGCTTGTTTTACAGACTTTTTAATAGTATTTGGATAATGTACAAATTACCCCTTATACTCACTAGGACTATTTCCAAATTGTTTTTTAAAGCTTACCGAGAAGTGAGATAAATTCACAAATCCCGTCATATAGGCAATTTCAGATATATTGTGTTCTCCGGCTTTTATAAACTCTGCAGCTCTGTTTAGTTTGTACTTTTTAATAAATGTATTGGGGTTTTCGTTGGTCAGCCCCTTAATTTTTTGGTAAAACTTAGTGCGACTCATACCTAATTTTTCAGCAATGGAGCTAACGTTCATTTCCGGATTATCCAGTTCTTTTTCTATCAGCTCATAAAGCTTGTCCATAAATACTTTATCCTTTGGTAAAAGAATATCTTTTTTAACATTGTTTGTGTTTGTATTGTTGGTTAACAGGTTTGAGAGTAGTTTTTTATTTTTAATCTGAGATTTAACTAGTGCCTGTAAATATTCCGATTCAAAAGGTTTGGTAACATACGCATTTGCACCGGTTTCTAAACCTTCCACTTTTTCTTCAAGCAATGATTTTGCAGTAAGTAGAATAACTGGTATGTGGCAATACGAAATATTTTCCTTAACCTTTTTGCATAACTCATAACCATTTAATCCCGGCATAAGCACATCACTAATAATTAAAACCGGATCAATTTCTTCTAAAGAAAGGTATGCCTGTTCTCCATCATATTTATTAATAACATTGTAATCTTTACCAAACAATGTTCTTAAATAATAAGAAACCTCAATATCATCATCCACAATTAAAATTTTATCTTTTGTACTATCTGCATGTTTCTTTGCCTGAGTATCGGTGTATAATACATCTTGAGATGCTTTTGAGGCAGTCAGTTCAGATTTTTTTTCTTCATCAGAGACAAAAGTGCTAAGTTCGTTGGTTGAGTAAGCGACATCTTCAACAGGGATTATGAATTGAAATTTAGCACCTCCGGAGGTAGCATTTCCTGCCTTAATAAAGCCATGATGCAATTCTATAAGTTTTCGTGTGTAATAAAGACCAATTCCGGTACCCCAATTGAATGAAGCATTTTTATTGTTATCGATTTGATAGTAGCGTATGAATATATTTTCCAGTTTATCTTCTGGTATACCGCTTCCATTATCCTCTATTTCAAACAGAGCATAGGCACCCTGATATTTTGATTTATTTACCTGAGGGAATATATCTGCAGCGGTTTCATTTTCTATCAACTCAAGATTGTATGATATTTCTCCATTTTGTGATGTAAACTTCAGGGCATTGGATAATAAATTACCTAATATCTTTTCAATTTTATCCAAGTCAACCAGCATAAAAAAGGATTCTTTCAGTCCGTTTATATTGACTTTAATATCTTTTTCCTTTCCATAAATAACATATAATTCTAATATGGATTGAATCTGGTGAACTATATCCATTCTTGATACTCTCAATCTTAGAGTGTCAGCTTCCAGTTTACTTAAATCCATCAGCTGATTTACCAATCTAAGCATTCGCTTAATACTACGTTGAATAAGTTCCAGCAGCTTTTTTTCTTCTGGAGGGACTTTTAAACTTTTATACAGGGTTGTAATGGGTGCAGAAATAATGGTTAAAGGCGTTCTGAATTCGTGAGAGATATTTGAAAAAAAGCTCATGTTCATGTTGTTTATGTAAGCTTCATGTTCCTTTTCGCGAATAGCTATTTGGGCATTATCTTTACTTTTTTCGGCACGTATGTATAAGAATAGAAAAAGCCAGGTAGTCAGAGATACCACTATAGTATAAAATAAAATAGCGTACCATCTTAGCCATATAGGTGGTGTGATTTTTATTTTTAATGTATTTTCCCCTTTAATAAATAGGTTGTCATTACTTGTTGCTTTTACTTTAAATATATATTCCCCTGGTTTTAAATTGGCATAGTGGGCAGTTTTGTTGTTTCCTGCGTTAATCCAATCGTTATCATAATTTAGCAATTGGTAATCGTATCGGGTTCTGGAATATACGCTATAATCTAAAGCAGCAAAGCTAATGCTGATTGTATTTTGGTTGTGATTTAATTTGATGACATTGTTGTTACTACTTTTTATGCCGGAAAGTAAACTGTTGAATTTTTGATAAGATTCATTATTGATTTTAAAGTCTTCAAAATACAGTGGGAATTTTTCTGTAAATGTTATTTGCGATGGTTTAAATACCGTTAATCCATGTGTTCCTGCAAATGCCAATGAACTATCAGGTAACATACAAACATTTTCGTTGAACTGATTCCCGCCAATTCCATCATATGAATAATATAAACTACTTCTGTCTTCTTTGATTATATATTTCCCTAATCCAAATAAGGTTCCGGTCCAGAAGTTATGCTCAGAATCTTCAACTATACTGGTAACATTTTGCAGATTTACTTTTTTTATCTGATTTAAAGTCTTGTCATACCTTAATAGTGATCCGTTGTAATCGCCAATCCATATATTCCCGTTCTGATCTTCATAAAGAGAGGTGGGAGAAATTTTATTTATACCAAAATAATTACCAGGATTAAATTCTTTGCTTTCAAAGGTTACCGGATTTACAATCATAGGAATCTGGTTTGAAGCGGCAAACAATATATTACCATCAGAAAGTTTAAGTACTGCACTTTTATAACCTATTCCGGGATTGAAAATAAGTTTTGACTGGTATTCTTTTTTGTCAATATCAATAATAAAGATATTGTCTTCATCGGTACTTACCCATATTTTACCATAATCATCTAAAATAAACTGGTATAGTTGTTTTTTAAAATCATAGGTTTCTTTTCTTTTTAATGTTTTTCCATCGTAGGTACAACATAATATTTTAGTATCTGTCATAAACCAGATGTGCTGATCGTCTGCAGATATATTAATTATCTTATCCTGATAGTAGGGATCTTCCGGGAAAAAGTAATTTAAATCAATTTTGTTGTACTGATTTGTTTTTAAATCATATATAAATAAATCATCGTTAATGGTACTTATCCATAGCCTGTTTTTCTTATCAAGATATAAACCTTTAACAGATTTATTGCTGGTTAAATTTTGTAGATGCCTGTTGATGTTAAAATTATTTTTGGCGTGGTAATAAGTATGAACGCCCTGTTCCTGTGTACCTATCCATATATTATTACTTCGATCTTTAAATATTGTGTTTATAGTAACATTTGGAATGGTTAAAGGGAATTGACTGTTCTTTTGTGAGATTAGTTTGTTTAATCCCTTGTCGTATAGGAATATTCCATTATTGTATGTCGATATTAAATACTGGTTTTCTTTGTAGTAAAATACATTTGTTACTATAGCTTTTGATAATACAGGATGCATTTTAATCACATCAGGTATGGGTATTACCGTATTAGTCAAAGTATTAAAAATATGAATCTGCCCTTTATCATGAAGGGCCCACAATTCTCCATTTTCAAGCAAATAGCCATAAAAAAGGTTAGGAGATGTATCAATTGAAACTTCACGTATAATATCAAAATTATCTTTAGAATAGCATTTAATGGTATTTCTTGATATCAACCAAAATCGATCATTTGAATCAATAAAGAAACTGTTTAAAGTATAACTTATGTCAAATTTTAAAGCTAAAGTGAAGATATTATTCTTAGCATCATACTTATATATTCCATCAATCAAATTCGCGTAAATAGTTCCATCACTGGTCATGGAAAATTGTTGAACAAAAACCTGATTGCTTTTTACCGGGATAGTACTAATTTTTTGGGTCAGATGATCTAAACGGCATATCCCGTTTTGAGTTCCTATCCACAAATTATCTTTCTTGTCAAAAAAAAGTGTGTTTACATGATTATTAGAGATCGTGTTACTATCATTTGTTAAATGTAAGAAATGATAATAATAGTAGCTATTATATTTATTCAGCCCTCTCTCAGTTCCCAGCCAAATATATCCTTCTTTATCCTGAACAATACAGTTTATGCTTTGATTAGAAATTTCATTTGAGATTTTAATGGTACTTGAAAAAGATGAATTCCTCTCTTTAGTGGGGATGTTTGAACATCCGCATAAAATCAATACAAAATAAAATATCAGGAAAGTAGTACTGTGTTGTTTTTTCAATGCCATATATATTTCTTCAGATATTTAAAGTTAGACCTATTTGTTGTAATAAAAAACATTTGTAAAAGGTTTGTATAAATACACAGTAGAAGATGCCTTATTTGAATAAAAAAAGTAAATGTTCAATGAGAAATTAAGCATTTGTAAAGTCTTTGTTGCAGAAAATTTTGAGAAAAATACCTGACTTTTTATGATCCGGTCATGCCATGTAAACTTAATTGTTTTGATAAGTATTTTTAACGAAATTTTTATAAAAAATGTAGAAATACAGGTAAAATAAACAAATACAAAAATAAATGAACAAATAACAAAGTCATTGTAAACAAATGTGAATGTATTACTTCCAAATACAAAAATGATCTTTCATAAACGACTATAATTTTGATACTGTTGATTTTTTAAAAAATAACAGACATCACATAAACTAATTATTAATTGTCAAGAAACGAACTAAGAAAGTATTTAAACAAATAATGTCACGATAGGTTTAATAACATTATTTATCAGGGGAGTTCCAAATGACATATAAAAGTAAAATTATAATCATGAAAAGAATCTGGTTTTTTAGCGTTTTAATGTTGTTAATGAATTTATCATTTAACGTTTTTGCACAGGAAGAGGATTTGGCGAAGAATGATTCTGTAAAGAATGAAAAGAATGAAGCCGAGGAAAAAGTACAAAAACAAAAAGAAGGTGATCGTAATGTAATGCTTAATGCAGCAAACAATTCAGGTCCGCGAGATGTAAATATTGGTTTGCCTGCCAGTGTGGGGGGGATAACTATATTAGAAAATGATTTACCAGTGGTTTATTTCTTTTGGCCTGAATTACCAAATAAAACATGGCGACCAAGTGCTTCTTTAAAAAATGTAGGCTTGTTAAAAATGGAAGATCTGGCAAGTACTGTAGGAGATTTAGGATTTGCTGTTAACTCTTATACTCAGAATGGAACAAAGGATTTTCATGTAAAAGGAAAGTTGGCAGGAAGTAACTTCGGTTGGTTTCAGGGAGATGTTAATGTTTCAGGTCCTATCTCAAAAAATGGTTGGAGTTATTCTGCCGGAGCATTTGTGAATTTTGATCCTTCAACTTATGACATGGGTTTTAACAAATATGTAGATCAGACTAAAATCTTCAGAGCTGGAATTACCAAGTATTTCAATAATAACAGAGGTGAATTCAATGCATACTATAAATATGCAGATTCTTATTTAAATACAAATTTTGCTGTGTTTGAATATGGTCCCAATGGAGAAGCAAGTGAAATTGACGGTTTTAAAATTGGTAATGACTCTTATATTGTAAGAGATGGAAAAGTTAGGTTAAAGGATGTAAGATCCGGTGATTATTATTGGGCTGAGTTTGATGGAAAAGATAATACAAACACTTCGCATACTTTTGATGTATTTGGTAATTATAAGTTAAACAATGGGTGGAATTTCAAATATTCTACACGTTTACACACTGCCAAATCATCTTTATTATATAGTATTCCATTAAGTATTAATTCAGTATCAGCTGCTGATGGGTATACTGTAGCAAGTACAGGTGAAGCTTATGAGGGAAATGCAGGAATGCAAATCATCCTGAACTCGCCTAATATTCCAACAACCACAGTAATGGGACGTTTCTCATTAAGCAAGAAAATTAATAATCATGATTTGAACTTTGGTATTCTGGAGCAGTATTATAATGTAGATAAATATGTATCAAACAGATCTCTGTTTTTCCAGACTGTAGAAAATCAACCACAACGATTGATTAGTCCGTATACTGATGAGTATGGCTTTTTCGCTTATAACACAAGTGCAGAATATCACAACGGATCAGAAAATAAGCTATCGGTTTATGGTACCGATAACTGGAAAGTTTCTAATAAATTAAACCTTAAATATGGTTTGATGTTAAGAAATCAGATTTTAAAAGGTGATTTTTCTCAAACAGCAAGAACTGATGGATGGACATTAGCTGATGCTGAATTGACAGATGTAGATAAAAACTTCTTCCATATTGCGGGTAATGTGAATGCAAGTTATAACATCACCAATAATTTTGGAGCTTTAGCCAATTTCGTTTACACTGAAGAAAATGCTAAAATAGAAAGCTTTTCATCCAACGTTTATCCGAGTACTGTAAAAAGTAAAAGTCCGCTTGCCGCTTTAGGAGTTTTCTGGAATACCAAGAAATTTAGTTTGGTTTCACAAGCTACATATCTTACCAAAAACAACTACCTGACAAGATATAACTTGGTAAATCCTAATAATACTTCAGAAACAACCAATTCGACTATTTTCTATAAAATTCAAACTTTGGGTTGGACAACAGATATGATGATTACCCCGTTCAAAGGATTTAATCTTCACTATTTGCTTACTCTTCAGGATCCTGTTTATAAAGACTTTTCATTCGATGCATTTGGAAAGAATTATGATTATAGTGATAAAACAGTGTTGGAGATTTCTAACGTGTTAATGGAGATTGATCCAAGTTATTCTATTGATAAATGGAGAATCTGGGCAAGCTTCAGATACTTCAGCAAGCAGTATGCAAACATCACCAATGCATTATACTTTGCTCCCCGATGGGAAAACTTCGGAGGTATCAATTATCAATATAACGAACACTTAAGCTTTGGTGCAACTGTGGTTAACTTCTTAAACCAAACAGGAGCTAAAGGAACCATTAACGGAGCTGAGTTAATCAACGATGCAAGTTTATATTATGGCAAATTAATGACAGGATCATATATCCGTCCTTTCACAGTAGAGTTATCTCTTAATTTCAACTTTTAACAGCTTCTAATATGAAATGTATAAATATAATTTTCGTAGTTGTTTTAGTATTGTTTACACATGCAGTAAACGGACAAAGCTATAAGCAGAATGAGCTTCTTTTCGGAGTTGCCTATTATGATGAATACATGCCATACGATCGTTTGGAAAAAGATATTCAAATGATGAAAGATGCGAACATTAATTTTGTTCGCATCGCAGAATCTACCTGGAGTACCGTTGAACCTCAGGATGGAGTGTACGACTTTTCTCATATAGACAGGGTGTTGGATGCGATGCATGAGAACGGAATTAAAGTGATTGTTGGTACACCCACCTATGCAGTACCTGCCTGGTTGGCTCATAAATATCCAGATGTTCTGGCAACTACTCCCCGTGGAAAATACCAATACGGTGTGCGTCAGAATATGGATATTACCAATGAACATTACCGATTTCATGCGGAGAGAGTAATCCGTAAGATAATGGAGCATGTGAAAGACCATCCTGCCATTATTGGTTACCAGGTGGATAATGAAACAAAGCACTATAATACAGCCGGTGAAAATGTACAAAAGGCATTCGTTGCTTACATGAAGGATAAATTTAAATCGTTGGATGTTATCAATGCAAAATACGGTTTGGATTACTGGAGTAACCGAATTAATTCATGGGAAGAGTTTCCTTCTGTAAATGGGACAATTAATGCGAGCTTGAAGTCTGAGTTTCAAAAATTCCAGCGATCATTAGTGACTGAATTTCTTGCATGGCAGGCTGGTATTGTTCGCGAATATGCTAAACCTGATCAGTTTGTAACACAAAACTTTGATTTTGAATGGAGAGGATACTCTTATGGCATGCAACCTGAAGTAAATCATTTTGAGGCATCTAAAGCCATGGATGTTGCAGGTGTGGATATTTATCATCCAACACAGGATCATCTAACCGGAACTGAAATTTCTTTTGGTGGTGATATGACACGTTCTTTAAAAGACGGTAAGAATTACTTTGTAATTGAAACAGAAGCACAGGGATTTGCCAATTGGACTCCATATCCTGGACAGTTACGTTTACAGGCGTTTAGTCATTTGGCCTCAGGAGCTTCTATGGTAGCCTACTGGCACTGGCATTCTATTCATAACTCCGCAGAAACCTATTGGAAGGGTTTGTTAAGTCATGATTTAGAACCAAATCCAACGTATAATGAAGCTAAAACAATTGGTGCCGATTTTAAAAGATTGAACGATCATCTGATGGGATTCCAAAAAAGTAATGATGTTGCCTTTTTTGTAAGTAACGAAGCACAGACAGCTTTTAACAACTTTAGTTTTGGTTGGTATAACTCAGAAAACTATAACGATATTCTTCGTCCGTTGTACGATGCGTTGTATAAAATGAATGTGGGAGTCGATTTTGTTGATCCTTCTAAAATTGAAAAGTTGTCAAATTACAAACTGGTTGTTGTTCCTGTTTTATATGCAGCTTCAGATGAGGTTTTAGAAGCTTTAAATAAGTATGTGGAAAATGGTGGACATATAGTATATACGTTTAAGTCGGGATTTTCTAACGAAGATGTAAAAGTTCGTTCAACAAAACAGCCAGGTATAATCAGTAAAGCAACGGGTAATTATTACAGTCAATTTGTTACTCCTGAAAATGTAACTATTAAAGGTGATAATTTTGGTTTGGAAGCCGGTAATGAACAGATAAAATACTTTATGGAGTTAATAACTCCTGATGAAAATGCCGAGGTGCTTGCTTACTATGATCATCCAGTATGGGGGAAATATGCAGCAATTACTCAGAATAAGTTCGGTAAAGGATTAGCAACTTACATAGGTTTTATGCCAGGCGATAAACTAGCCACTGCAATTCTAAAAGATCAGGTTAACAAGGCTGATCTATGGGGTAAAGATCAGGAATTGGCTTTTCCGCTAATCGTAAAAACAGGTGTTAACAAAAACGGAAAAACGCTGAGATACATCTTTAATTATTCTTCTGAGAAGCAAACTTTCTCTTATGAATATGAAAAAGGAACCGAACTTCTTGAAGGAGCTAATGTTCAAGCCGGTCAATCCATGACAATAGAGCCATGGGGTGTGCAAATCATTGAACAGAAATAAAAATGAAACGTAAAGTAAGTTTATACATGATAATCTTCCTTTTTGCAATTCCGTTTTTCGGAATTGCTCAGGAAGAGGGAGCTGTAAAAGTATATCCAAGAATTCGTGTCATATTGGATAACGATTACGCAGGAGACCCGGATGGTTTGTTCCAATTGGTACAACATGTGCTTTCACCTTCTGTAGATATCAGAGGTATTATTGGTTCACACTTAAAACCAGGTGATGCTTTTGATTCCTCTAATGAAACGGCAACGCATGCAGTTGAAAATATCAATGAAGTTTTGAAATTGTTAGGTTTGGATGGAAAGTTTTTAGTGTACCAGGGTAGTAATGTGGGTTTAAAAGATACTGAAACACCAAACGCTTCAGCAGCTGCAAAAGCAATTGTGGCTGAAGCCATGCGTACTGATACGGATACACCGTTATATGTGGTTTGTGGTGGAGGTTTGTCAGAAATTGCAAGTGCATATCTTATGGAACCTGAAATTGCTGATAAACTGACTTTGATTTGGATTGGAGGTCCTGAATATATTGATATCGCCACTCCTCCGCCGGGATATACTTCTTTAGAGTACAATACCGGAATAGATTTATTAGCTGCTCAGGTAATGTTTAATAAATCGAATATCAACTTGTGGCAGGTACCAAGAAATGCATATCGTGAAACCTTAATGTCGTATGCAGAATTAATCACAAAAGTAAAACCACACGGCGAAATTGGAGCATATTTAACAGGAAAGATTGAAAAGGTAATGGAGTTGACCAATCAGTTTAAATACTATACAGGTGAAACTTACATTATGGGAGATAATCCATTGGTTCTGTTAACCGCCCTTCAATCTTCATTCGAGGCAGATCCATCTTCCAGTTTTTACGACATCAAGCAAGCCCCTGAAATAAATGATAGTGGCTTATATGAAGTGAATCATTCAGGAAGAAACATTCGGGTTTATCATCATTTAGATAACCGTTTGATGTTTGAAGATCTTTTTGCAAAACTTCAATTAGCTAACACAAAATAAAGATTTGTTATGAAACGAGCCATGATTAAAGATCTTACTCTAGAGCATGTTTCTTTTTCTGGCGAGTTCCATATGATAATCAAAAGCAAAATTAGACATATGAAAAAAATATTTATCCCTCTGGCAGTGTTATCAATTCTTTTTGGATGTAAAACAAAAACAGAGGAAAGTGTTACCTGGGTTAGCACTACAGAAAATAGCCCCTGGCAGGAAGAACAGATTTATACAGGACAGGCTAAGGATAATGCGATTGAAATTTATTCAAATGATCCTCTTCAAACCATAGATGGTTTTGGTGCTTGTTTTAATGAACTGGGTTATACTTCTCTATCTATGCTTTCTCAAAGTCAACGAGATAGTATTATGAAGGAATTATTCGAGCCTGGAAATGGTGCGAATTTCACCTACTGCAGAATGCCGGTGGCTGCAAATGATTTTGCAAGAGATTGGTATTCGTACACTGAAACAGATGGTGATTTTGCCATGAAAAATTTCTCTATTGCCAATGATGAGGAAACACTGATTCCATTTATAAAATCGGCACAGAAATACAATTCAGATTTAAATATATGGGCTTCACCCTGGAGTCCGCCACAGTGGATGAAATACAATAAGCACTACGCCGAAAATATGGTGCCAGGTGTGATTGAAGGAGTTGAAAATGGTATTAAACCAGAGCAGGTAGGCAAAGAAGGAACAGATATGTTTATTCAGGAACCAAAGTACTTTGAGGCATATGCTCTATATTTTCAAAAGTTTATTGAGGCTTATAAAGTATATGGTATTGATATAGACATGGTAATGCCGCAAAACGAATTTAACTCAGCACAGTGGTACCCAAGCTGTACCTGGACACCTGAAGGATTAGAGAAATTTATTAAAGTGTTGGCTCCTAAAATGGACAGCCTTGGTGTTAAAACATTTTTTGGAACAATGGAAAGACCCAATACATCTCTTTTTGCAGATGTATATAAAAATGAAACCAATTTAATTGATGGTTTTGGTGCACAGTGGGCAGGTAAAGAAGCTGTAGCTGAAATTCATAAAAGATATCCTGATCTGAAGATTTATCAGACTGAACATGAATGTGGAAATGGTGAAAATAGCTGGGCTTATGCTGAATACGGCTGGGATTTAATGAAACATTATTTTCTAAATGGTGCAAATGCATATTTGTATTGGAATATTTCTCTTAAAGAAGGTGGATTAAGTCGTTGGGGCTGGAAGCAAAACTCTCTTGTTTCAGTAAATGATAGTACCAAGAGTTTTAAATGGACCAATGACTATTATTTAATGAAGCACATGAGCCATTTTGTTCAACCTGGATCACAAATGTTAAATACCAGCAGTAAACCAACTATAAAACACCGAAATGATGTTTTAGGTTGGTGGGAAGGAGATTTAACTTCAAATAACGATAATTTATTAGCCTTTAAAAATACAGATGGTAGTGTAGCTGTCATAGTTTACAATGAAGAAGAATCATCAAAAACTATAAATCTAACAGTTGGTGAGAACACTATTCATCCTACACTTAAAGCTAAATCATTTAATTCTTTTTTATTCAGATAATTAAAAATCAAAGTTATGAAAACTTATAAATCAAGAACAAGAACTATATTGCAACAGATAACAGCATTAACTTTAACTGTTTTTATGAGTGTATCATTTGCCGCAGCTCAAAAAGCACCAAAATTTGGTAAAGCCTCTATTGATGATATTATTAAAGCCATGACTCCGGAGGAGAAAGCAGAATTATTAATAGGGCCTGGAATGCCTGGGTATGCTGGTTTAGTGCCTTTAGAGGGAGAGCCTGATGTAAGAGTATTAGGTGCTGCCGGTGGTAATGCTCCTATTCCAAGACTTAAAGTACCTGAAACAGTTTTTGCAGATGGTCCTGCAGGATTACGTATCCAACCTAAGCGTAAGAACGATCCTAATACATATTATGCCACTGCATTTCCTGTAGGTACAGCATTGGCTTCAACATGGAATACTGAGTTAATAGAGTCTGTTGGAATTGCAATGGGAGAGGAAGTTAAAGAGTATGGGGTTGATGTATTACTGGCTCCTGCTGCAAACATCCACAGAAATCCATTAAACGGTAGAAACTTCGAGTATTTTTCAGAAGATCCACTTTTGTCAGGAAAGATTGCAGCTTCATATATCAATGGAATTCAGTCTCATGATGTAGGAACCTCTTTGAAGCATTTTGCTGCAAATAACCAGGAAACCAATCGTTTATCGGTTAATGCTCATGTCACTGAACGTGCAATGCGTGAAATTTATCTGAAAGGATTTGAGATTGCTGTTAAAGAAGCTAAGCCATGGACAATAATGACTGCTTATAACAAAATTAATGGCCATTATGCATCTGCCAGTAATGATATGCTTACAACTATTTTAAGAGATGAGTGGGGATATAAAGGTATTGTAATGACTGACTGGTTTGCCGGTTACCCAAATTTTGAATCTATTCTGGATCCTGCAAAAGTATCTGATGTAGTAGCACAAATTGAAGCCGGAAATGATTTAATGATGCCAGGAACTGAAGAGCAAAAGCAAGTATTAATCAAAGCTATAAAAGAAGGTACTATTGATGAAGAAGCAGTTAATACAAGTTTAAGACGAATCCTGGAGTATATCTCAAATACACCAACGGTTAAGAAATACAAATACAGCAATAAACCGGATTTAAAAGCACATGCACAGGTAACTAGAAGTGCGGCAACTGAAGGAATGGTATTACTGAAAAATGAAGCAGGAGTATTGCCTTATACTAAAACTTCAGGTACAATTGCAGTATTCGGTGGTACTTCGTACAGTTTTATTTCCGGAGGAACAGGTAGTGGTGATGTAAACGAGGCTTACAGTGTTTCTTTGATTGAGGGCTTAAATAATGCTGGTTATTCTATTGATAAAGGACTTCAGGATAAGTATGTTCCTTTTGTGAAAGAAGCAGAGGCAAAAGAGATGGAAAGACGATCAAAAAACGGAGGTTTACTTTCAGATGTACAACGTCTTCCTGAAATGCCTTTAAGCAAAGAATTAGTCGCAGAGAAAGCTAATTCTTCTGAAGTAGCGATTATTACTATTGGTAGAAATGCTGGTGAACAACACGATAGAAAAATCAATAACGATTTCTATTTAGGTCAGGATGAAGTAAAAATGATTAATGCTGTTGCTGAGGCATTTCATGCAGTGAATAAAAAAGTTATCGTGATCTTAAATATTGGTGGTGTGATTGAAACCGCAACCTGGAAAGATAAAGTGGATGCTATTTTATTAGCTTGGCAACCTGGTCAGGAAGGTGGAAATTCTGTAGCTGACGTATTATCAGGAAAGTCGAATCCTTCTGGAAAATTAACAATGACATTCCCTGTTGATTACAACAATGCTCCGGTATCAGAAAATTTCCCGGGAGCTCCTGGGTACGATTCTAAAGAGGTATTTTATGAAGAAGGAATATATGTAGGCTACCGTTACTTTAATACTTTTGATGTGAAACCATCTTATGAGTTTGGTTTCGGTTCATCGTACACAACTTTTGATTTTGCTGATTTAAAATTAAGTTCTACAGAATTTAATGATAATGTAGAAGTTTCTGTTAAAGTTACTAATACTGGTAAAGTGGCTGGTAAACAAGTAGCTCAGTTATATCTTTCAGCTCCTGCTAAATTGGTAGATAAGCCAACTGAAGAGCTTAAAGCTTTTGCTAAGACTATAGAATTAGCATCTGGTAAATCTCAAATTTTGAAATTTACGCTTAAGGCTTCAGATTTAGCGTCATTCGTTGATGACAAAAGTGCATGGGTTGCAGAAAAAGGAACATATACTGTAAAAATTGGAGCTTCTTGTTTAGATATTAAATTGACAAAAGATTTCACTCTTGCTAAGGATATTACAACTGAAAAGGTTCATAATACATTCGATTTGGATGTGAATATGGACAATGTTTTAACGAACAATTAATTCATTTCTTGATTTGTAGGTGGGGGTTTGTATAGTTGTAAGTTGTTTATTAACAGTGGATGCCAAACTAAACTGTTGTAAATGACTGGAATATTTCAGAATTGAATCATTCCTGCAACTTACATTCCTAAGTTTAGGTCCTGCTTTTGTAGGACTTAAACTTAAATCTCTATAAAAGCACACAAAGTGAAAAGATAAAAAAGCTAATATCAAAATGGTTGATAGTAGCTTTTTCTTGTTTTAGTAATAGATGCTATTTCTTTAATTCTTTACCTAAGAATTAGATTTAAGTTTTATGAATCCGGCACTTTTTTGGTGTCGGTTTTTTATGCTATTTCTGTTCGCAGCATCATTAAAAAATGATGCCGAAAAATTATCACTCAATAACTAAAGTTGTATTGACTTTAGGATGCCGGGTTTGTAAATTTGAAAAAGAAAAAAATGTTAATACGATTTATTTAATTAAAGCTGTATTCTATATACTTATTGTATTTAAAAGCTATAGTTATTTAAAGAAATATTAAGGATAAAATAGTGAAATGTTAATATAACTTAATCGTTTGTTCTATGTTTAATATATAAATTTATGTTTCTCAAATATTAATATTTTAAGATGGAAGCTATTTATACAAAGGAGTTTATTTATGAAAGAGGAACAAAGGCAGACAGAGCCGTATCTATTCTTTTCAAAAAAAATTCATTAAGTTATTTTCAATATGGTGAATTTGTTGTTGTTGAACCAGTTTGGGATGATGAAAATGAAATACGTACAAACTACGAGACTGGGATTTGTTCATTTGGGTCTATAAAAGCTAATATTCTTGTAAAAGATCAATTTTCACAGGATCAAATAAATAGAATGATTCAGAATGGATTTAATACTGAAGATATTAGTATTGCAGACCATGTATAAATTAGTTATTGTTACTTAACAACAAAACAAACATAAAGATCTATTAATTTATAAAAGTATCAATACCTATTTTTGTTTTTATATGATTTAGGTAATGTATCCGGATTACTACTAAACAAACCGGATATGTATTATCGTAAACGCAAAGCCAAGTAATTTTTCGATAGAAGGATTTACTTACTTATTGTGTTTTAATGGTATTGCTTTTAATGTATTAGAAAAAGAACTGATTGTGTATTTAAGCGTAGAAAAGTTAATCAGGCCATATAATTTAAGAGTAAAGTATTCATCATTAAACCATGATTTGTTAAAGCTTGGTTGGCAGAAGTTAGATAGTGTTAGGGGTAAATTTTAATTTGTATTTGAAGAAAACGATAAAGAGAAATACTTAAAAGGATTGTGCCTAAATAATAATTAGTTCAATTGTAATCCTGTTAGTTTATCACATCAATTGCTTACATTTATACCATTAACTTCAACTTTTGTATAAATGAATTACCTAATATGGATTCTGACAGCGGTGTTATTGATTTTATCACTTATAAAAAGTAAAGCAAAAACCAGAGAAGCCTTAATTAGAGCTACAAAAAAGTTTAATAGCATTATTTCGTTGTTTCTAATTGTCATGATTGGATTTGCATTGCTGGTTACTTATATTTCTCCCCAATTTATTCAGGATTACATTGGCCGTGACTCGGGATTAAGAGGTATCGGTATTTCATTAGGATTGGGAAGTGTATCGGTGATGCCTGGTTTTGCTGCATTTCCATTATGCGCAGCGTTAAAAAAAGTTGGTATCCCACTTTATATCTTAGGTGCTTTTAGTCTTTCCTTAATGAATGTTGGTATAGTTACCTTTCCTTTGGAAAAGAGATTTCTTGGTTTTTCAGTAGCTCTCACCAGAAATATACTTTGTTTATTGATTTGTATTCTTGCAACTTTAATTTTTAAAATTGTTTTTGGGGAATAACTGTTATGAAGAATTCAAAACTAATAAATATAATACTCTTCTTAATGTTCCTGCTTTTTGTTGGAATTTCTTATGTTCTGGATTATCCGAAAGGGGAAGAAAGTGGACATGCTTTTATGAGTGTATTAATTGAAATGTTAAAAATATTGCCTTGTGCATTTATCCTTATTGGTTTGTTTGAAGTTTGGGTAAAAAAGGAAACGGTTATTAATCATCTTGGCGACAAAAGCGGAATTAAAGGTTATTTATGGGTTATGCTGTTGGCTGGCTTTTCTGTTGGAGGATTGTTCGTTGCATTTCCTATGGCCGAAACTTTACACAAAAAGGGGGCATCGTTAAAAGTGATATTTACATACCTGGGATTTGCAGGAATATTTCGCATTCCATTAACCATATTTGAAATAAGTTTTTTAGGACTGCCATTTACAATAACACGCTTACTCTCAACTGCACCATTATTATTATTTGTTGGAATAATTATGGGCAATGTATTAGAAAAGAAAGGTTATAGGTTAAACAGGATGTCAGATTCTGGTTTGGGCAAATAAAAAACTTATAAACCTTGAATAATGACTGTTTAAATCACTATGATTAGGGATTGTAGTATTTGAGTAGTTACGCTATTTTCAAAACCTTTATTTATAATCATAACTATATCGTTTAAAACGATATATACAATTAAATTAAGTGTTTTGATGCAAAGTGTATTAATAAAAATTTCATTAGTAATTTCATTTGTTTTTTCTTCTATAGCCATTCAGGCACAGGATATTATAGTTGGAAATAAGGTTGGATTATATTCAGAAATTCTTGATGAGGAAAGGGAACTTTGGGTTTCGTTGCCAAGATCGTATCATGATAGTTTATATGTGCAATCATCATATCCTGTACTGTATTTGTTAGATCCTGACTATCATTTTTTCTCTATGGTTGCTGTTCGAGAAGCTTTAACAGGTGGATTATACAATTATATGCCTGAAATGATTATTGTGGGTATAACCAATACTGATCGATCAAGAGATTTAACTCCTACCAATAGTGCTGTAATCCATTCCGGTAAAAAAATACATACAACCAGCGGCGGAGCTGATAATTTCTTATCGTTTATAGAGAATGAACTTATACCTTTTGTTGACTCAAAGTATAGAACAAATAATTATCGAATTCTGAATGGTCACTCATTTGGGGGACTATTCACCTTGTATGCTTTACAGGAACGGCCGAGTTGTTTTAATGCCTATATCGTTCATGATCCAAGTATTTGGTGGGATGATATGACTTTGTATAAATCAGCATTTAAAAAACAGAATTCATTAAACCTTAATGGTAAGTGTTTGTATTTATCTATGGCATTTAATCAAGAGCAGCAGAAAGACCGGTTTCGACATTCTCAATCTATTCTTGAATATAAGGAAGGAATACTTGGAGCCTTTAAAGAAAGAGGTTTGCGATACAAATTTGAATATTTTTCAAATGAAGATCATGGAACCATATTTTTACCTGCCTGTTATAATGCGCTACGATATATTTACCAGGGAATTTGTTTGCCCGTGAAAGAAATACCCGGCAACCCTGATATTCTAACAAAACACTATAATTCTGTTAGTGATAGCCTTCATTTTAAACTCGTTCCTTCTGAAAAACTGGTGAAAGGAATTGCTGATTATTGTTTATTACGCCAAGAAATAGAAAGTGCTGAAAAATTACTCCAACTCAATATACAAAACTACCCCAAAAGTGCATATGCTTATTTAAACTTAGGTAAGTTATACTTAAAAATGAATAAAGCCGATATGGCTGCAGAACAATTTCAGTTAGCAAAATCCCTTGATGCTACTATCGTTATTCCCACTCTTTCTGAAAAATTAAATAACAATCAATAAAAATAAAAATATGACTTTAAAGGAATTAATTGGTAAAATCCATCTATGGTTGGGATTGATAACAGCACCATTGGTGTTTTTTGTGTGTATTACCGGAACTATATTTGTTTTCAGTGATGAAATTGTTGACCTTTCTGCCGGAGATGCCAGGTATGTTAAACAGGTTAAAGAAGAAAAATTACCAACCGAAGAATTGATTAAAATTATTAAGGAAGCTTTTCCTAAACGTATGCAACCAAGTTACATGGTTTGTTATCGTGATCCAGACAGAAGTGTCAGGTTTAATAGTTTTAGCAAAGAAGAAGGCCTTCGTATGGTATATATAGATCAGTATACAGGTGAAATATTAAAAGATGATCCTACTATATATTTCTTTTATGTTGTAGCGCACCTGCACCATTCTTTAATGCTACATGGTATTGGAGAATGGATTATTGATATTACAACCATCATATTTTTAATAGCATTATTAACGGGACTTATTTTATGGTGGCCCAAAAAATGGGATAGAAAACATAGAAAGGCATCATTTACTGTAAAGTGGACAGCAAATGCAAAGAGAATTAATTATGATTTGCATAATGTTTTGGGATTTTATTCTTTAGGAGTTTGTATTGTTATAGTTACAACAGGTTTATTAATAGCCTTTAAACCTTTGGCCTCCTTTACGAAAAATACTTTTGGAGGAGACTCTTCCATTCAAGTGAACAGTTTGCTAGTTAAATCTGAAAAAGATTCAACTATGACATTGTCACCAATCAATAGTTCTATTGACCACGCATTTGCTAAATATCCTGATAAAAACCAATTGAAATTTTTAACATTCAGGTTAGATACATGGGATTATTATATTATTACCATGTCTAATAAAATAGGTATAAAAAGTGCAATGGATGGAGTGTATCTTGCCTACGATAAACATACCGGTGAAGCAGTAGATTTACCCATGGAATTTAAAATGAATAAAAAAGTGGAAGATGTTTACTGGAGTCTGCACTTGGGTAACTATATGGGATTATTTGGTAAAATAATTACTTTTCTAGCAGGATTAATAGCGTCTTCGTTACCGGTTACAGGTTTTATTATGTGGCTAAATAGAAGAAAGAAACAAAAGAAAAACAAACAAGCATTAATAATATAGTTTTTTGATTTTACAAGCTTTAGTTAAAGCTTGTTTCTGCAATATGTATTTAATCAAATATTCAGGGTTAAATATATAGGGTAATACAGAGCTGTCTTAAATAATTCTTTAAATGGGTACTTCGCCCTTAAGTGCTAAAAAATGAGGTTTTGTATAGGTAAAGTATTGTAAGTTATGAGAATCGGTTATCCTTCTTTATTAGGAGGATAGCTGGTTTACGGCTTTCAATTTATAGTAAATGAGTATATAGATGTCCTTTTGAACATTAAGGCGCTTCATGCAAACCAGACTACTTTTTTTATTCAGCTAATTTTAATTTTTATTTGCTTTCCTGATTAGGCAAAGCCAAGTTGTCTTGATCCCCAAAAGGTAAGAAAAACCGATTCTATCATTATTGCTGCGTATGGCATAACTCAAGTAACCTTGAATCTGCCCTTACTTTTCGCAATAATTCAAGGCTATACCCACTTTTCATAAAAAGCCACGATTGTTTGACGGAAATCGTTTAAACTTGTTACACTAAATCGAAAACAAATTTTAATTGTCACAGTAATCTTGATTTCTGATTCACTGACTATGGCCAATGTTGAACCTGCTAAAGAGTAGAAATATACTTTTTATTGAGGGCAGGAGTGAGGGTAATAAAAAACTCCGATCGTATTTTCGACCGGAGTTTTATTTTTAGTATAAACTTATTTAATATTTTACTCTTCTTCTGCTGTAAGAACACCAATTGCACTTACTCCTTCAGCAACTACTTTAGCACCCATGGTTGCAATAGATGTTTCAGGATTAATAGTGTACAAGTAGTTTTCATTGTCGGAAGTAATTACCGGAACAACCAGCTGATTATTGTCAGAATCAATAAATGGTTCGCCTACATAAAATGGGTCATCTTCAATGCCTGATGCCGTTGGGAAATTGCTTACCCAGCTAAACGATTCTGTAGCTACATCAACAACTGCAAAACGGTCTGCATCAACACCAAAAGTTGCATCTGATCCCTTTCCAGGATACATTGATAAAACAAAAGTTGTTCCGCCCATATAATAAGATCTAAACAGATTATAACCTCCTGATGCTTCTGTTATATTATAGAAATAGTCCTCATCGAACTCAAAATCTCCGGCATTAATTTTAAGAATACCTGATGGGATAATAAGAGATTCTGCTACAACATAATTGGTTTGTCCTGAAGAGAACACATAAAGATCTCCATCATCAACAACCTCAAGACCTGTTAAACCTTGCGAGTATTTTTGTCCTGCTACAAAACCTGTTCTTCCTTCATCTTTAATAACTTGTTTTATACTATAGTCAGAATTAAAAACCACAACATAAGTATTGTTCAGGTAATCTGAAGTAAAACTTGAAGAGTTAATGCTTCGTGCACCTGCAATCATATAGCCTTCGTATTCAGCAATATCAGTAATGTAACCAGATTCTCCTTCCTCTAACATATCTTTACTATCTATTGAGTAAAGTGTTGATGCATCTGTTTCCGGATCTATTTCGTAGAAATAAGCATAATTTGTTGTTGTTAAATCTCTTAGTCTGTCAGAATAAGCTACTATTAGTTTGTCACCAACTATTCCTTTGGTATGCACAGAAACTTCCAAACCAAGTTCATTACGTTGGCTAATAGTACCATCGCTATTTAAAATGTATGAGCCAGTAACCCCTGCTTCTGTAGAATTGTACAAGAAACCATAAGCTACCTTATCATTTACAAATGTCCAAAAGCTACTACCTGCAGATTGCAGGGCATCGGCAGAAGTCGCATCAAAGGTACTGTCTTTAACTACAGCATTGCCTGTAACCAGATAATCGTTTTCACCAGAAGAAGCAACTACAATATATTTACTCTCTACATTGCTTTCGCTTTCATTGTCATTACCATCATCTTCACAAGATGTTAATGGTAGCATTGTAAGCAAAGCTGCCACCATAAGATTGAAATATAAGTTCTTAAATTTCATAATGTTATCTTTATTTATATTATTAATTACTCTACATTTTATTAATGAAATACCTAAACTTGGCAGAGAAGCTTCTTCCCGGTTTTTGAAGACTAAAATTGTCGTATAGTTTGGCATCAAAAATATTTTTAGCATCTACGGAAAGGTTGTACTTTCCTTTTTTCCAGGAGTAAACCATACCTAAACTATGGTTCCATTGTGTAGGATTTTTTTCAGCTGACTGATAGGTATCCCATTCGTTTAAAAATTCATATATAAACTGGATGGTATATCTTAAACTTAACTTACTTTCTTTTTGCCATATATCATTAAAGAAATATTGACCGTCGGCATTTCCAAAAAAGTTGGGTTCGTTAGGAACAAGTGCATTTACCTGTGTAGGATCGTTTTCAGGGTCGTATTTCATTGGTCTTTGATAAGAAATATTTGCCCCACAAGTAAAACGATTGTTATAGGAATATCTTAGTTCTGCATCGATACCGGGTGTTCTTACCATAGAAATATTTTCGTAAGACTCGTCGAAAGTTGTGGTTAGGGTTCTTTTAATAAAATCCTTGGTTCTGCGGTAAAATAGGTTAACATCTGTACTAAAATAGTTGTCGGAATTTATTTGTCGATTATAATGAAAACCCAAGTTAAAATTATCGCTCGATTCGGGTTTTAAATCAAAATTGGTCGTGTATCTTAAAAATACCTGACCAAATATTTCTTTGGTTTCCGGCATACGAGAGGTTAACTCATAGTTGGTTTTGAGTTGTAAATTAGGGTTTAATAAATAGGTTAGTGTAAATCCATACCCCAATTTATTCCCATTCATAGAAACCATTTGATAATTCTCGACATTAGCAGAGTTTACATTTATATAAGCCGAAGAATAATAAGAGTATCGTTTAACAAATACAGATGTATTTATTTTGTCACTAAATTCGCTGCCCAATCCAATACCTAAAATATTTCGGTTATATGTTCTGGGACGGGCATTTGTTTTATCGTCGGTATCTAAGATGTCATCTCCTTCTCGTGAAAATAGGTTGGTTACATTGTTTATTGTAAGTCGGTGGCCTGTAAAAGGTTCGTAATTAATGCCTGCGTTTATGGTTCCGTTATTGTCATTATACTTATAATCAGAAGCAGATTCCTCGCCTTTAGAAGGAGATGCTCTACGCTGTCCCAACCAATTATATTGCCAATAGGAGGTATCTACGTTATGTCCTTCTCCTAAATTAAAGTTTGCGGCAAAGTTAACATCCAGCTTTTCGGTAAACAGGTCATCTTTTGAATATAGAAAGGACGGCATAATAGTGTTGGAAGTATAATGTTTATCTCCATATACAGGATTGATATAAGCCGGGTGTTGTATTTCCTTATATTCATTTCCAAAAGTGAAACCAAACAACAGTTGATCGGCAAATTTTTTGTTTACCACTCCTGTTTTAAATATCACTGTTTCATTATGGTAGGTATCGTGAAAGCGTTTTACCCGTTGAGGGTCAGTATATATGTTTGTGTTAAAGTCCAGAACGCTTACATCATCGACATAATAGCTGTTATCGGAGTAATTTTGGTAAGCACTTAATTGTGCTGTGAAACCTTTTTTTGAGGTATAACCAGCATTTACAAAAGTAAGGTGTGTGTTAAAAGAACCAAAGGAATAAGATGCATCTATATAGCTTCCCGGTCTTTTTTTAGTTACAATATTAATTGCCCCACCTAGTGCATCTGAACCAAAGGTAACCGGAACAACTCCTTTGTATACTTCAATCCGTTCGGCCATATTTACAGGTAGGTTGTTAAGCTGAAAAGAAGAACTCATAGCATCCATTGGCATACCATCAATAAATACACGAACATGATTTCCACTTAACCCGTTAATGGTGATATCGGAAGCTGAACCTAAACCACCTTCCTGTTTTATTTTTACTCCGGGAGTTTGATTTAGTAACTCTGTTAAGTTAATAGCTGAGTTATGATATGGTTTGGCATCAATAGCTACTACATTAAAGCCGGTTTCTTCAACGAGTCTAACGTTAGACTTTGCTATTACTGTTGCTTCATCAAGCGTTGTGTTTGGATCTGCCTTCAGTACAACATCATATTTTAAAGGTGAATTTACTCCTTGATCAAATACTATTTCTTTTTTTAAGCAGCCCACCATAGAAAAAACAAGTGTAGTTAACGTTTCATTATTAATGGTTAATTTGTATTTGCCATCAATATCAGTAACAGTGGCGTTGCTAGTGTTTTTTACGTGAATAGTGGCTCCTATTAAAGGATAGCCACCTTCATCTTGTATGGTTCCTTGAATGGTAAGCTTTTGAGCATGCGCTATAGTAATAGAGCAAATAATTGTCAGAAGAGTAATGGCTGCCTTCATTTATTTAGTATTAATTAAAATAGTAAGGCAAAACTAAGTATCAATAAACTGCATGACAATCCCAAAAGGTAGTGAATTACTTAAATAGTTTTCTTTTATAAAAAGGAATATGAAGACCTGTTGTTTAATGAGTATAGCCTAACCTGGTAAATACTCTTTTAGCCTATAGTGATATGCCTTTTATTATGGATGAAAAAAAAATAAATTTCTGATCGTATTGTTAAGTGTGTGAGGTTTTGGTGTTTGTGAGGTTGTTTGTTAGCGGATGTCGTAAATATTTTTGAACTATTAGTAAAGTTTTCCAATGAACATATTTGTCCTAATCTATCACTTTTATAAAATAACATTAATATAACAAGTCTATTTTTAGTCATACCAACAAATGGGTACATGGTTGCCACATTTATTTAGTATTTGTAAAAAAAAGTGCAGTCTGTTTTAGAAATATGAGCATGTAGCAAAGCATAAAATAGAAAAATACAGATGCTGTATAAGTACTTATAGGAATAGTATTATGTATGGTATATGATACTTATAAAATAATATTAAATCCGTCAAGCTAATTTAGAGAGTGACAGGGAGTGACACCGCATGATCAAATTCAAAAGTTGAGAAACCCTCCTGCAAACTTGCATAGAGATATTTCTCGGCAGAAATTGCATGTCGCAAACTTGCAGGGACATATTTCCGTAGAGAAATTCCTTGTCGCAGAACTGCATGGCCATATTTCTCAGCTGAAATTGTATGTCGCAAACTTGCAGGGGCATATTTCTACAAAGAAATTGCTTCTCGCAAAACTGCAGGAGCTTATTTCCATGCGGAAATTTGGTCTCGCAAAACTGCAGGGCGATATTTCTTAAGAGAAATCTCTTCTCGTAAAGTTGCAGGGAGGTTTGTAAATCAGATTGTTAAATATATTTTGTTAGTTTGTGAGTATTGCGTTATTCCGATAAAGTGCTGAAAAGTAAGCTAATAACCAATACCTAAAATAATTACTAAAACTTAAACCCAAGCATCCCAATTCACCTAATCACTTATAAAATATGATTCATAGATCAAATTATGCATTTATTCTATTTAAAATAAAATTTGACTCCAAAAGCGTAACTTTTTTAAAAATATAGAGTAAGGTTATTAGTTATTTCAAATAACGCAAACTGTAAAAGTGCTAATGTTGAATATTGTACCCATATTAGGATATAAACAGCATTAATGACGCTTATTGAAATAGAGTGCGTTGGGAAATGAGTTAGCTACTATTAAAAATAGAATACAACTAATGAGTAGAATGAATAAAAACAAGATGAAGAAAATATTATATACCATTATAATTGTACTTACACTATTTTCTTGTGAGAATAATAAAACAACATTATCTGGTAAAGTATTAAACTACGGTGACAAGACTAACATTTATCTATACGAAGTTGATTATTCTAATCCTTGCAATGGAACACCTTATGTATCTAAAATCTCAAAGGACGGTGATTATAAATTCGAACTCAAGTTTTCTGAAAATAAATATTATCTTTTAACAATAGATACTTCTGAGTGGATTAGCTTTAAAGAGAATGAACTAAATAATTTATTTTCTTCCAATTTTATTTCTGATAACTGCAACAAAATTTATTACTCGAATAATGCTTTTTTATACCTTAAATCAGATTCTGGAATTAAATTAGATATTGATTTTAAAAAGATTGAAGACAGTTGTTCCCGAGGTGTTAATTTGAAATTTGGAGAAAGCAATGTATTTGAAAAAACTTTCTACAAAGAATTCTATGAGATGAATGGAAATTCGTTACTCTACGAAAAGCTGTCGGATACAATTTATAATGCAAGACCAAGGTATATGGAGATTGTTGAAGCAAATAAACTGTTCATAGACTACTTAAAAGAAATAGATGAAAGAGTTGAATATATAAAATCTATAGATGTTGATTTGTATAATCTGATTAGAAGTCTTTTAGTAAATGACTCAAAAGATTTAATGCAACAATATTATCACTTTATGCATCGAGAAAGAGTGCTCGATTTTTATATGAAGGGAAAAGAATTTCCTGAATATGAAAATATGTTTGACTACGTAAATATGGAAGAAACAGGTTCGTGTCGAGAAAATTTTCAACACATAACAAGCTATATTGTTTTCTTAAGAAATCAAGAACTAAACAAATTCGAAAAATTTTACCCTTGGTCTGAAGATATGGAACTCTTGGTTGAAAGATATTTTAATAACGAATTAGGTGTTAAATATATTAATGCTTGGAATAGTTTAAATAATGATAATCAATAACAGTGACTAACAAAAATATAAGTCATTTGGTGGATAGTGCTAAATTTAAGCATGGTAACATTTAATATAATAAGCAACGGTTTGATAGTTTGGTGTTTCAAAGTGCCAAACGCCCCTATTTAAACCGTTGTGTATCATTATGCCCCGTAAACAAATTCAGCCCTATTTCAAACATAATAATTGATAATAAAAGGTTGTGTTATATATTATTCAGATTGTGATAAATAAATAATCAAAACTTAAAAATATGAGAAACTCAATTCAACTGATTTTAATTTTAGTGTCAATTTTAATTATTTCTTGTCAAAGACAAAGTGACTACTTAATTACAGGTAATTTAACAGGATTTCCTGATAGTACGATTGTATATCTACGAAACTTAAGTACCGATGAGACCTTTGATAGTACATTAGTTATTAATGGTAAATTCCAACTGACAGGGCATTTAAAGGCTGAACCAGAAGAAATTTGGTTTAACACAATAATTGATAATGAATTTATTTATACAAATTTATTGATTGGTAATGAAAAAATAATGATAGAAGGTGATATTAAAGACTTTCCATGGAATGTAAATATTACTGGTTCAAAGACACAGGAAGATTTTAATAATTTACGCGATTTGACAAAAGCGTTCGATATTAAAAGAGATTCATTGGTTCAAGATTTTTGTAAATTGACACCTGAGGTACAACAAGAAAAAGGAAAAGAAATATGGGGGGAAATTAGAAAACTTGATGACACAACTAATGCCTTACGCATTGAATATGTTAAGTCACACATAAATACATATCCAGGAATCATAAATTTAGGGTATTTAAAAAATTTTATGCCCAAAGATACTGTTAGGGCACTATTTAATGAGTTGTCCGTTGAATTAAAAGGTAGCAAATACGCCAAAGTAATCGAGATCTTTTTAGATGAGAAAATTTCTGAAATTGGTGATACATACCATGATTTTAAGGCATTCGATAAAAACGGTGACACTGTTAAATTATCTAACCTGATTGGGAAATACATTCTTTTAGATTTTACAGCCGCTTACTGTGGCCCATGTGTTCAATCAGCAGAAGAGCTAAGATTAATTGATAAAACATATAGCGATTCACTTGAAATTATTAGTTTTTCAGGAGATGCAAAAAAGGATATTTGGTTAAATTCCTTAAAAAGAGATAGTGTTTCTTGGATAAGTTTGTGGGATGGTAATGGTAGATATAGTGAGACTTATATTAAATATGGTGTTCAAGGATTTCCTACATTTTTCCTTATTGATACCAAAGGAAAAATTATTGATAAATGGAGCGGATATGGAAAAGGTTCGTTAGAAAATAAATTAAGTAGATTCAAGAACAATTAACGGCACACACCACGCTAGTATACAGCATTTGGTGTTTGTAATTTTTGGTAGTTGGGAGAAATATTTGAGAACAGCCAAATCTTTGATTTGGCTGTTTATATGAATGAGATAAAAACAAATAAAGACTTTGGATCTTATGGGGTCTGGCAAGTTTGGTTTGTTAAATTTTCGTACGCTTCATTCTGCAAATGTTGAGTAGCATTTTATAAAAAAAGATGAAGACTATTAAATTTATAATTATTGGATTTGTTTTATTTGGATGTAACAATAAAGTATCTGATAACCTAACACTTGAGTAATTTGGTTTTGAAAAGAAAGTACCATTGGTTATACTTGATAATAAAACAATAAGTATTGAAACTTTTAGAACTTTAAATAAGGATAGCATAGGACAAATAAGAGTACTAAGGAACGAATTTGCCAGAAAAGAATATGGGTTCGATGGACTAAACGGAGTAATAATAATTACTTCCAAATCCATACGGACCATGGAGGATAATAAAGCATTACAGGTTTTTACTCTTTTCCATGCAACCTTTTTCCGCTTATTTTGGTATTGTAAATTCAAACTCTGAACCTTTACCAAATTTTGAACTTACAGTGATATTTCCACCCAAAAGTTCAGCAAGTTGTTTTGAAATGGCTAAGCCCAAACCTACACCACGTTCTTGAAATTTATTGTTGTATGAAATTTTTTCAAAACGTTCAAAAATACGGTTTAAATCATCCTTTTTAATTCCTATACCCGAGTCTTTAACCTTAAATATGATGGAGCCATTATAATTCTCTATATCAAAATGAACAAAACCTTCGTTAGTATATTTAAAGGCATTGATCAGGAGGTTTGATATAATTTGTTTACATCTGAAATAGTCAGAATAAATTTCAAAGTCGTCAAAACTCTCTGGGTAAATAAATTTTATTGTCTTCTTTTTTTCCGGATCTACATTGAGTAAAATCGCCGAAACAACGTCTTTGTACAAAGTTGAAAAAGTGAAACTTTCCTTAACAATATCAATTGATCCAGCTTGTATTCTCGAAATATCAAGTATGTCATTAATCAGATGTAATAAGGTCTGTCCATTGCTTTTTATAACATCAGTAAAGTTCTTTCGTTCATCTTTAGTTAGTCTATCATCATTTAATAAATCAGAAAAACCAATGATGGCATTCATAGGAGTTCTTATTTCGTGACTCATGTTTTGCAAAAAAGACGACTTTAGACTATTGGCTTTTTCTGCCTTTTCTTTAGCCTCTTTTAATTCACATGTTCTTTCTTCAATAAGTTGCTCAAGTCCATATCTGTGTTCTTCCAATTCGTTATTTTTAACTTCAAGCAATTCCTTTTGAACTTCTATCTCTTCCTTTTTTTCTTCAAGTTCAGTATTTGCTTCATACAATTTCTTCGTCCGGTCTACTACTTCTTTCTCGAGAATGCCCCTCTGTTGTTTTATATTATTAATTCTTTTGTAATAAAACATGAATAAAAGGGCGATTACATTAAATACCATAAGAAACTTAAACCATAAGGTTTGATAAAAAGCCGGAATAATGGTTATTTCAATTTTTTTTGCTGTTTCATTCCAGAAACCGTAACCATTAGCAGCTTTTACCAGAAAAGTATACTTACCCGGAGATAAATTTGTATAAGTAACCTCATGTGTTGGGGAGTCAATGATAATTTCTTCATCATCAAAACCAATTAATTGATATGCAAGTTTATTTTTATGGGGCCTGACAAAATTAAGACTGGCTATTTGAAGTGAAAATACTTTATCATCGCTATGTAAAGTAATATGGTTTGCGTATTCTATTGGTTTGTTGAGTATGGATCTATTGTTGTGTGATATATGAGGTAATATTGGTTTGTTAAGTATTTTTAATGAAATAATCTGAGGTATGGCTTTTGAACTATCAGGATGTATTTCTTCGGGTTTAAAAGAATTAAAACCTTTAATTCCTCCAACCAATATCTCCTTTGTTTTAACGTCGTAATAGTGTGCTCCTTCCACAAATTCATCAGATTGTAATCCATCAGTTTTGTAATAAGATGTAATATGTTGTGATTCTGTATTCAAAAAGGCGAGACCTCTTGTTGTAGTAAGCCAAAGATTTTTATTACTGTCAAAAACTAAACCAACAACATTATGTGTTGGTAATCCATCTTTTGGAGAAATTATTCTAATAGTATTATTATTGTCATTTATTCTATACAAACTATTCGATGTTGCAGCCCAAAAAATACTATCGTTTTGTTGTAAGGTCATAAAAACATTTTGCTTTGACCATTTATCAACCATACAATGTCGTTTAATAATAGTTTCCTTTTTAGGATTAAAAACAACAATACCTCCAAATTCAGCTGATATCCATAAATTACCCTTATTGTCCTGGTTGATGTGCTGAATGTTATCCATATCAAAGAAGTCTTTGCTATAGTAAGTGATTTGCCTGTTTGTTTTATTAAACTTTACAACATTATCCCAATTGGCCATCCATAAATTGTTCTCATCATCTTCTATAATAGAGTATATTCTGGAATCAGCTTGTAATTTATTGTCATCATAAACTTTATATGTAATAAACTTATCCTGTTGAGGTGAATATTTTGACAAAGAGCCCTGTGTCCCAATCCACATTGTACTGTCTTTATCAAAAAAAATGCAACGTACTTTATTAGAATAAAGATCCCCGTTTTTAATATTACCTTCATTATATACTTTGAAAGAACTATTTTGAGGGTTAAACTTTATTAAACCTTTAGTTTGCGTTCCAATCCAGATATTTCCCTTAGCATCCTTGTTTAATGCGCGAACAAATAGATTATCAATTTTTATGGATTCATTTTTAAATTGAAGGTAATTTTTAAAATGTCTTTTTACAGGGCTATAGAATAATGCACCATCATTAAATTTTGCAATCCAAATTGTTGAATTGTTATCTTTAGTAATACAACCAATATCAGTAGCTTCTTTAAAAGGACCTTCTGTTAGCTTTATTATACTTTTATCAGTTTTGTTATATAAAAAAGCTCCATTATGCCTGGCAGATACAATTAAGTTTTCCTGATCAAATTGCTCATAACAAATATCATCAGGTTCAACTGAAAAATTATAAATCCCACCTATGGAATCAAAAATGCTTTCGAGTTCAATATTTTTCTCAATTATTTTGTCAGGAAGTCTTGAAACAATAAAACCCTTTTCTTCATTATAGTAAAATCCATTTCTAAAATCATTGGTTCCCCATAATACAGAATCTTCATCAAGATAAAATTTTTCTACATTATTAAAAGGAAGGCTGTTTGGTGTATTTTTTTTATGTGTAAAATGAGTAAATGTTTCTTTTATTATATCAAATTTAATGATGCCTAAACCTCTTGTCGCCAACCAAATAATGTTGTTTTTTACCGGCTGTATTTCTGTAATTAACGAAACAGGGATAGAACTTGAATCATTTGGAATATGAGGATAAACTTTAAAATTATTTCCATCATAACGGGCTAATCCATCAACAGTACTCATCCATAAGAAGCCTTTATTGTCCTGAGCAATGGAATAGATTTTGGAACTAGGTAATCCGTCTGCTGTAGAAATAGCCTCAAAAACATTAGAATGCCTTTGAGCATAAACACAATTGGAAAGAATTAAAAATATAAACAGAATCTTAACGTAGCTCACAAAATAATTATAAATAGATTACCAAAAAATAACAATCAAAAGTCGTATATGTTTTTATGCAACAATTGTTTCATGTATAGTATTAAATTAATACAAACTTAATTTGCGTAATTCATTACGGAAATAAATCGTAATGGTTTTATCGTTTAACATTTTACATAGGAATTAAGGTTTTTTTATGATATTAAAATTGTGTCAACTAAAAAAATACACAGAAACACAGTAGACACAAAGAATATTCTAAAATATATTTACCATTTAAATTTCAGGATAAAAAAAGAAGTTAACTTATTGATATTTTAGTGTTAATCAGTGTTTGTTTGCATGAAACGAGCCATGAGTGAAATTTCTACCACATAGAGAAGACTATTCAGGTAAGTTCCATGTGATCTTTAAATATAGTTTTATACATAAATTGCTCCAGTTGCTGACATAATTATTTTCAAAATGCCAAAAACAACATTACAATGAGCACACAGAAGCAAATCTTTGCAGATTTCATATATTAAATTAACTCTGTGTCCCAGAATCTTTGTGTTCTTTATTTCAAACTTTGATAAGTATTATTATTCTAATCATCCGGAAAATTAAAATATTGCTTAAATTAAGCATATGGAAATAATAGTTTTAAACGGAAGTCCCAAAGGAGAATACAGTGTTACGTTACAGTATGTAAAGTACCTTCAAAAGAAATATTCAGAGGATCATTTTCAAATTTTTCATATAGCTCATAACATAAAAAAAATTGAGAGCGATAGTGATTACTTTAATCATATCATTGAATCTATTAATAGTGCAGATGTAGTTTTATGGTCATTTGGTTTATGGGTACTTACTGTATCTGCCCAATATATAAGATTTATTGAACTCATAAATGAACGTAACGTTGAAAAAAATTTTAATAATAAATATACAGCAGCAATTTCTACATCTATCCATTATTATGATCATACAGCACATAACTATATAAGAGCTGTATGCGAAGATTTAAAAATGCAGTACGTTGATGGGATTTCTTTTGATATGTTGGATTTAAAAGAAGAAAAAGAAAGGACTAAATTGGATTTCTTTTATAAAAACCTAACTGAAAATGTTAAGACAAAAAGAATCCAACCGCAAATGTTTAGACCTATTATATATAGTGATTTTAATTATTCTTCAACACCAATAAACGCTAAGATATCAACAGAAAAAAAGGTGCTGATACTAACAGATGGTTATAGTAAGGATACTAACCTTGGCAAAATGATCGATCAGTATTCTAATTCCTTTAAATCCAAGGCTGAAATTATTGATTTAAATATTATAGAAATCAAAGGAAGCTGTTTGGGTTGTATGAAATGTGGATATAATTACCAATGCCAATATAAGGACGGATTTAAAGATTTTTATAACAATGTGGTACGTAAGGCTGATATATTAATTTTTGCAGGAGAATTAAAAGGGAGATACCTTTCTAGCAAATGGAAAACTTTTTATGATAGATCTTTTTTTTGGAATCATACTCCATCTTTGGCAGGTAAACAAATCGGTTATATAATTTCAGGTCCCTTAAGTCAAAATGCAAATCTTCAGCAGATACTTGAAGCCATGGTCACTGCCCGACAAACAGCCAATTTAATTGGAATTGTAACAGATGAAAGTGCTAATTCATCAGCTATAGATGAATTGCTTTATAATATGGCAAATCAATCTGTAAATTACGCTGAGAAAGATTTTGTAAGACCATATAACTTTTTAGGTGTAGGAGGACATATTATTTTTAGAGACAATGTTTGGGGGCGTTTAAGAGCGGTATGGCAGGCCGATCATAGATATTATAAAAAACATGGTTGGTATAATTTTCCACAAAAGAATATTGGTCTTAGAATTATGAATCCGATATTACTGTTGCTATGTAAAATACCTTATATAAGAAATAAATTCTATGGTAATATTATGAAGTTCCCATCAAAACGTTTTGGGAAATTGGTTGATAAAATATTGGCAAGTCAAAGGTAGATTTGTTGCGTTTAAATTTATAAACGGTCTGAAACCAAAATTATATGTGTATTCTGGATTTTATGTTATGTAATCATGTATACATGATAGTATTTTCTAAATTTACAGTAAAAAATAACTCCATTGTATAGTTTTATTAAAACATATAGGCAAAGTGGGTATAACGGATATATTCAGGTTATTGAAATAGATGTGGATGGATATAGGTGGTTTTATAATTCTAACACCTCAATATCCCAAAATTTATTTCCTTGTGATATAAATAAACTGCATCTGATTGGAGTGCATCACTATATAAATAAAGATCAGAATTTAGAGATTACCAGGATATGTTTTACAAAAAACAAAGCAAATACACTTGGAGAATATATAAGCTCAGAATTAAAAGAAACTGATAGAACGATACCATATTATAAAAAATTACGACCCTTTATTGGTAAAGAAACACTTTTCTGTATTGGAATGTGTGTTATAATAGAAAAAGACAATAAAATAGCTATTGCAAAAAGAACAGATACAGGCGAATGGTCTTTACCTGCAGGAATGAAGGAGCTTTCTGAAACTATTAGTGAAAATGTACATGAAGAGGTAATGGAAGAATTAGGAATTACGATTTATGAACCAGAATTAAAGGCAATTACTTCAGGTCTTAGAAATACGGTACAGTATCCTAATGGAGATCAAATAAGGTTTGTGAATTTCTTGTTTTCTGCAAAATATAAAGCAGGTGTATTACGAGCAAACGATAATGAAAATATTGATGTAAAGTGGATTGAAAAGGATGAAGTAGAGGAGTTTTTGTCAGGTAGATTTCTTAAGGGATACAGAATTTACCAAAATTATAAAGACAGAGTAATTGTTGTTTAAAATATATCAATTTGGGTTGTCTGATAATCTATAAATTTATTCATACTTTGAAGGTATTACACCAAACTGACTCTTAAAACATTTGCTAAAATAGCTTACATCGCTAAAGCCACATTCCTCTTCCAATATTTTCATCTATATGCTCCATGCTCTCTGCTTCTTGCCCTGTGCTCTTACCCCTTTAATGTTTTTCTGTATTCTTTGGGTGATATATTCATTATCTTTTTAAATATTCTCGAAAAATAATATGGATCATCATATCCAACCTGCTGTGCAATTTCTTTAATGTTGAGGTGAGTGTGGTCCAGTAATCTGCATGCATTCTGAATTTTTAGCTGAATCAGATAATTTAATGGGGAGTGCCCTGTTTTTTGTTTAAATAACATGGAATAATGGGCTACAGATAGATTAGCTTGTTGTGCTAAATCTTCAAGTGTCAATTTTTCCTTAAGATGTTTTCTCATATAAAATATTGATTTTTCAGTCAAATCTCTTTCCTGGGGTTTTCTAACTTGTCTGAATTGACTTAAATATCTGAAGGAGGCTAAAAAGTGCCATAAACAAATATTGGCATAATCAATGTTTTCCATACTGTAACCCATTTCCAGGTTTTGTATCATCTCTTCAAAAAGATCTAATCGTTCATCAATACGTGATATTTCAGATGGTGTAATGTTTTGTGCCTCACTAATGGTGTCAATAAAATAATCGGCGGTTAATCCACTAAAATGTATCCAATATATTGTCCATGGATTATCTTTTGAGCTACCATATGTATGAGGAATATTAGCAGGAATGATAAAATATTGATTGGCTTTTACATTAATGCGATTATTTCCTATTAAAATCCATCCTTCTCCGTCAGTGCAGTACATTAAAATATGCTGTTTACTGCCATTAACTCTTTCTCTTAAATGATCTTTAGCTTTGGGGTATATTCCTATATCTGTTATGTATAGTTGTTTGCTTATGGGATTGTGCTGGATTTCATCAATGATTAATTCAGGTATAATTACGGTACGTTCACCTTGAAAGCCATTTGGTTTTATCATTTTCTGGTTTTTGAGGCAAAATAATAAGATAGTCCATTAAAACCAAATTTACATCCATTTTATAACTTTGGGTAAATTGAGATATTTGTAATGTTTAATAAAATAAAGCCAATTGGCTGATTGAATAGATAAGAAAGTTTAAAAACAATAAATATATAAATTTAATAGTCCAATTTTTCACATATGCAAAAAGTAAAATTTAATACACATTACATTCTGTCAATATCATTAGTATCAGCCCTTGGAGGATTACTATTTGGTTATGATTGGGTTGTAATTGGAGGAGCGAAACCATTTTATGAGCAATTTTTTCATATTGCAGATCAACCAGCCATGCAAGGATGGGCCATGAGTAGTGCTTTAATAGGCTGCTTATTGGGAGCTGCTATTTCCGGAATTTTAAGTGATAAATATGGGAGAAAGAGATTGTTAATTTTTGCTGCATTTATGTTCACATTATCAGCTATAGGTACTGGTATAGCTAATGATTTTACAGTTTTTATAATATATCGTTTGATTGGTGGTGTTGGAATTGGACTGGCATCTACATTGTCGCCAATGTATATTGCAGAGATTGCTCCGGCGTCAATGCGGGGACAATTTGTATCTCTTAACCAGTTGACAATTGTATTAGGTATTTTGGCAGCTCAATTAGCAAACTGGCAAATAGCAGAACCCATACCAGATCATTTTACGGAACTTGATATTTTAAATTCATGGAATGGACAAATGGGGTGGCGTTATATGTTTTGGGCTGAAACTATTCCTGCTGGTATCTTTTTCTTGTTAATGTTTTTTGTTCCTGAAAGTCCAAGATGGTTGGCTAAATCAGGAAATGAATCAAAAGTTGAAGCCATACTTCAAAAAATTGGAGGACAAGAATATGCAGAACAAGAATACAATAATATTCACGAGTCATTAAAAGGTGAAACTAAAAAAGTTGATTACAAAGAATTATTTGAGCCTGGAATAAGAAAAGTTCTTTTAATTGGTATTGTGTTAGCTGCTTTTCAGCAATGGTGTGGTATCAATGTGATATTCAATTATGCTGAGGAGATTTTTAAAGCTGCAGGTTATGGCGTATCAGATATCTTGTTTAATATCGTGATTACCGGAATTATCAATGTAATATTTACGTTTGTTGCTATATATACAGTAGATCGCTTAGGAAGACGCGCGTTAATGATTATTGGTTCAATAGGATTGTCATTAATCTATATTTTGGTAGGATTAACATATTTCTTCCATATTACAGGATGGACATTATTATTGTTGGTTTTATTGGCCATAGCAACTTATGCCATGTCTTTAGCTCCTATTGTTTGGGTAGTAATATCAGAAATATTCCCTAACAGAATACGTGGAGCTGCAATGGCAATATCTACCATTGCATTATGGAGTGCAAGTTTTCTTTTAACCTATACCTTTCCTTTGTTAAACAGTGCCTTAGGTGCTGCAGGAACATTTTGGTTATACGGTTTAATTTGTTTGGGAGGCTTTATATTCATCTATAAAAAATTGCCTGAAACAAAAGGTAAATCCCTTGAAGAAATCGAAAAAGAAATAATCAAAGATTAAATAATATAATTATCTAATAATCAATATGAAGTGTCTGTTGTGAGATGCTTTAATGGGAATGTTATATCAAAAAAGATAAAAAATTAAATACTATGGAAGCAAAAGCAAGACTTGAAAAGTTGGTACTTCCAACCTATGAACTGGGCAAGTCAGAAATTAACCCTGTGTTTTTTGAAAAACGTGTTTATCAGGGATCTTCAGGTAAAGTGTATCCTGTTCCTTTTATTGACAAAGTATATGATCATAAAGTAGATAAGGAATATCAGGCAGCTATACTTGAAAACGAATTTGTGAAAATGGTTATGCTTCCTGAAATTGGAGGTAGAATATTTGAAGCGCAGGATAAAGTTAATAATGATTATAATTTCTTCTATCAGCAAAAAGTAATTAAGCCGGCTTTAGTTGGTTTAGCTGGTCCTTGGATTAGTGGGGGAGTTGAGTTTAACTGGCCACAACACCACCGTCCTGGAACTTATTTACCTACTGATGTATATATTGAGGAGGAAGCAGATGGTGCAAAAACTATTTGGATGTCAGAATATGATCCTATGTATCGCTTAAAAGGAATGCATGGTATACGTATTCGTCCTGATAGCGCATTAATAGAATTACGAGGACGCTTATTTAATCGCACCCCATTAACCCAAACATTCTTATGGTGGGCAAACGTAGCTGTTGAGGTACATAAAGATTATCAGAGTTTCTTCCCACCTGATGTACACTATGTTGCTGACCATGCTGTTCGTGCGCAAAGTAGTTTCCCTTATGCTGAAAATGATTATTATGGAATTCCATATCATGAAAGACCAGGGAAAAACGATTTACGCAACTACAATAATATTCCTGTTCCAACCAGTTATATGGTTTGTGATACAAAATATGATTTCTTTGGAGGATATGACTTCAAGGAAGAAGGTGGTTTCATCCATGTGGCTAACCGTCATATTGCTCCTGGTAAAAAGCAATGGACATGGGGTAGTGAAGACTTTGGACGTGCATGGGATCGTGAATTAACTGATGAGGGAGGACCTTATTTTGAGTTAATGGCAGGTGTTTATACAGATAATCAACCAGACTTTACATATTTACTTCCATACGAAACCAAGACATTCTCTCAGTTCTGGTGGAGTTTTAAAAAGCTTGGACCAGTTCAAAATGCAGATAAAGACCTGGCTATTCGTCTTGAAATTCAGCAAGGAAATAAATTAGATTTAGGTGTTGCATCAAGTCGTAAATTTGAAAATTTAAAATTTGTACTTCTAATCGGAAACGAAAAGACAGTATTTGAAAATAAAACTGTAACTCCTGATGAGCCATGGCAAGATCAAACCATTAAAATTCAGTCAGGACAGGAGAATTCTGTTTCATTAATTGTACTTAATGAACAAGGAAAAGAATTAATAGCATACCATCACCGTGAGGTTCCTAAAGAACGTAACCGTAAGGTTGCTTTTGAGCCTAAACAACCGGAGGAGATTGAAAGTGCTAACGAGTTGGAATTAATTGGTGAACACCTTGAGTTATACCGTCACCCAACCCGTTATCCTGAACCTTATTGGAAAGAGGCGATTAAAAAAGACCCTAAAAGCTATAAATCATACATTGCTCTCGGTCGTGTAGAACTTAAAAACGGAAAATTTGCTGAAGCTGAAAAGAACTTTAAAACAGCTATTGACATTCAAACTACTTATCACCCAAATCCTGCATCAGGAGAGGCTTTGTATTTCTGTGGTTTAGCATGTTCTTTACAGGGTAGAAAAGAAGAAGCTTATAAACTATTCTATAAGTCAATATGGAATTATGAATGGCGTGCTTCCGGATATTATCAATTGGCTACATTAGATTGTTTAAAGTCTGATTATGAAACAGCTCTTGAGCATATAGAAGCTTCATTAGATACAAACCGTCAGAATAATAAGGCGTATATATTAAAAGCTATTATTCTTAAGCATCAAGGAAATAAAGAAGCTGCTCAAAGTGTATTTAATGAGTTATTTAAGACGGATAGTCTTGACCAATGGGCAAAATTTGAGTTGGCTAACCTAAGTGGTAACTACGATGATTTTATTCAATCATCAAGAAACGATGCACAAACAATCATTGATATTGCATTTGATTATGCTGAAGCTGGTTTTTATCAGGAGGCTATTGATGTGATTGAATTGCATCATAAAAATGAAATACCTGAGTGTGCCGTACCAAATCCAATGGCTCAATCAATAATGACAGAATTTGTTTTGGCTTGGTTATATAACTTAAAAGGAGATAACACTTTAGCAGGAGAGATCCTTAATAAAACAAAAGCTGCTTCTTATGATTATGCTTTCCCTTCACGTACATACGAACAATTAGTATTAGAGTGGGCTTTACAAGTTGATTCAGAAAATACTATTGCAGCTTACGGATTGGGAAATTATTATTTCAATTTAAAACGTCACGAGGATGCAATAAATGCATGGCAAAAGGCTGCTGATGCAAACAGTAACTATGGTACATTATACCGTAACTTAGGTATTGCATACTGGAATACTTTTGAAGATGGAGAAAAAGCAAGACAATCGTTCCTTAAAGCAATTGAATTGGCTCCTAATGATATGCGTGTTCGTTATGAATTTGATCAGTTGCGTAAAAAACTAAACGATGATCCTAAAGATCGATTGGAAAGTTTATTAACAATTAAAGATCAGATTACAACACGTGATGATTTTTCTGTAGAATTGGCTGCGCTTTATAATTTTACAGGTGATTATGATAGTGCTTTAAATCTGTTGGAAAACCGTAATTTCCATCCTTGGGAAGGTGGTGAAGGTCAGGTTTTAAGACAATATACTTATGCTTGTTTGAAGTTAGGTCAAGCTGCTCTTCAAAATGGAGAGGCAGAAGCTGCTTTAAAGTATTTCGAAAAGTCGATGGATACACCTGATAACCTGGGAGAGAAATATCATCCATTACAGGCTGTAGCACATATTAATTACTGGAAAGGAATGGCGCTTAAATCAATGGGCAAAGCAGATGAGGCAAAAGCCTATTTTGAAGCAAGTACAAATGAAGAAGGCGACTTTATAGATATGGCTGTAAGTGCTTATTCTGAATTATCTTATTACAAAGCATTATCATTAAAAGAGCTTGGTAAAACAGCAGAAGCAAATGATTTACTGCAGAAAATTAAAGAATTTGCCGAAGCTAAATTAGAAGAAAGAGTCAGAATAGATTATTTTGCTACTTCATTGCCATTGTTATTAGTATTTGAAGATGATATTCAAAAAAGAAATACTATAGATGCTAAGTTTTTGATGGCTCTTGTTGAAGTTGGCCTTGGAAATAGCAAGGAAGCAGTGAATCTAGCAGATGAAATATTAGCATTAAACTCAATGCATGTTGGTGTTGCTGATTTAAAGAAAGAACTTGAAATAGGTTCTGTAATCTAATAATTGTATTAGTTTTATTTTATATAGTGGGTTAAATAAAAGAATGAACTTTTAGTTAATCAGATTTTATTGAAACTACCCTGTGCAATGGTGTGCCAGGGTAGTTTTTTTATATAAGGTTTATAACAATGATTTGTTAAATACTTTATAAGTCAAAATTTAAAGAAGAAAAACCAATATTATATTAAAACTCCGGTTAATAAATATTAGCACTATCCAAAATATTTTAGTTTAGTATCCCTAGCTCTATACCCAAATTCCTTTTTAACTATTAACCTGAGTTTCTATGTTAATATCCTAATATATAGAGGTATTTTCTTTTTTATTTTTTTAAATCTAATACGTTATTTATGTATGAGTTATGATTGGTCAAGGGTGGCTGAGGCACGAGGTCATTTATACACCCTTGACCAATCATAAGGCAATAATATCTTGTATTCGATTAGAAAAAACTAATCAACATTCATATTCCTATAAAATCAGACTTCTATCAACAGACTATTATTAAAATAGCTGCAAGTTTATATCATATTAATTTATAGAATGGAGTCCGCAAACTCGATTAAAAAACAGACCAAAGGCTGCAACTCACGTGAACGGAACTCGATTAAAAAACAGACCAAAGGCTGCAACTCACGTGAACGGAACTCGATTAAAAAACAGACCAAAGGCTGCAACTCACGTGAACGGAACTCCAAACAATATATAGATTTATAGGTATTTTATTTCATACTTTCCATTAAGCCAGGCATATCTTACTCTATTCAACAACTTCTTTGCAATCCTAATTATTGCTTTATTTGCTTTCATTCGTTTGCATAGTTGTAAATATTTTATTGATAATACTGGATCTTTTTTTGCCGCTCTCCAAGCACATTGTATTAAAGTAGGTCGTATAAAAGTGTTATGCCGCTTAGTTATCCTCCCAACTTTTTCTCTATCACCTGACGCATAAACATTGGGAATAAATCCACAGAAGCTATGCAGTTGATCATTTGTTTTAAAACGTTTCATATCTCCTATTTCAAGAATTAGTGTCATTGCACCTAATAGACCAATTCCTGAAATACTTTTTAATACATTAAGCAAGTTACTATATTTTGTTTCAGACAGCAATACTATTTGCTTATCAATAATCTTCTTTTGACTTTCAATATATTCTAGTTCGTTAAGTAAAGAATTCAGCGATATATTTCCAGATGCGTATTTAAAGAGATTACTTCGTAACCACAACCTAAAGTTTTTATTCCAATATGGAGAATTCAATTCTGGAGGTATTTCTTTTCCAAAATAGTTTAACAGGGATTTTATTCTGCATTTACATCTCTTTATATCTGCTAATAACTTTTGTCTATTTCTTATCACAAGACGATCTTCAAGTATATCTTCTTTGGGTACGTATATAGCATGAATGGTCTTATTTCGTAAAGCTTTAGCAATTTTTCTGCTATCTATCTTATCTCTTTTTTGTTTCTTTTCTTTATCAGTTGTTGGTATATCGGATGGGTTTACTACAGAATTAATAATTCCTGAATCAACTAACTCCTGATGTATCCAAAAACCGCAAAAACCCGCCTCGTATGAACTATAATAATTAGCTCCTGGATAATTTTTGCGTAAATGATTGATTAGAATTTTGGGCTCTGGATCCTGTGAAAAAAGATTGTGCTCAAGTTCATCACTTAAGATACATACACTCCAATTCTTCTTGTGCACATCAATGCCTACATAAATGTTGTGGCCGCTAAAATCTAATTTGTCTAAATTCCGTTTCATGACCTTAATATTTTAGTAAATACAATAAAGTTAATACCTCTAGGTCTTCACGATTTAAACATACAAACTCGATTAAAATTATAGAATTCAGATTGTCATAAAAATCTGATATACAAGGCAAATTTTGCAGGGCTAGCGAGCTAGCTCGAAAAATTTAACGAAGTAGATCTGTTTTTTATGCAAAGCATAAGTGTTTCCGCCTATAAACAGCAACCTTCTTCCTGAAAATTAATTGAAATAGCCCGCTATTCCTTCTTAATTTTCAATCGAATCTTACTATTTATAAGCGTTCTGAATCCAAAATTTTATGTCGAGTTAGGTTATTAATAATCAACTCTCTGAATTGTTGCTGGTATACAAACCATTTGCCTGTTAATGAGCTGATTTATAAAAAAATACAAAATCACAAATCTACATTCAACTCTCTCAAAATAAACGTATTTCACACTATTAAATACTATTGGTTTTAGAAGCAAAACGCTAAAGGTGATGAAAGAATAATATGATACATATTAGGGGATTTGTGCTATTAATGTTAAATATAATGAACTTTTGATTTCTGATTCGTGTGTTTGATGTTTCTAACATGATTTCAACTAGGAATACACCAGAGTTTCTTCTCAGTAAAATACTCTTATAATCTGCTACACTGCTATTGTTAAAAAAGGTCTGTATTAAATCCATGAACTGCTAATGAATAAAATAACATCATATTAGTAAGTTGTAGAGTCGCGGGTTAAACCCGAATTGTAGTATGAAAGCATAGTTACAAGCATTGAAAATGTAATTATTGATTCAAGCTAGAGTAGAGTCTGGTTTGCTTGAGCTATGCAGAGCTTAGAAATAATCCATCGCATAAACTCCTAAACTGATATTGATACATAGCATAGCTTCGTTCTGGCAAGTAGTAGCAATTATGTGAAACGTTTTATTCTGAAGTAGTTTAAAGAGCAATAGATTCTTTAGCTCATATTGAAGATTAAACCGTGTCAATAATTTAAATAAATAATCATCTTGATCTTCATAATCAAATTATTTATTGTGTAATAAATATTACTATGGGTAGAGAAATTGTATAAATAAATGTTATCTGATAAAACGTATATGTCTAAATAGTTTTTTTATTAGTTGGCCCTCCTAAAACTCGTCCAGGTTAAAAATATTTTAACTAATTCAAACAAAAATTATAAGGTATAAAAGCATTTTCCTCAAGAATATTGCGACCAAAGCATCTTTTAAAAACTGTAATTATGTAATGTTTTTTAACAAATATTACGTAATAATAGCAATAGCAACACTTTTAGCCCTGTAATAAAGACATTTTTACCTACATAAAAACACTTTACCCTGTCTGATCAAGACAATATTACGGAAGAAAATACCCGCTCAAAATTACTTTAGCTGATGTTATTCGGAACAAAAATTAAGAAGAATACAAACAGAAATTAACTTATTTATTAAACGTTTTAATTATGAAAAATTCTTTACTTTCTAAATTAATCATTGCTTTGTTAATGATTGTTGGTACAACTACTTTAAAAGTAAACGCTCAGGATTACATCTTTCAGGAATCAGATGGACTTGTTGTAATGGAGGCAGAACATTACTTCAGTTTAAGAGATGGTTCTGGAGCTTGTGCTGATGCGACTTGGGGAACTGCTACAGACTTTGCAGGTTACTTAGGTAGTAGTTATATGAAGTTAACTGCAGAAAATGGAAATGGAGATAAGGAGGTTGTTAAATCTGTAGGAGCTGCTATCTACTACAAAGTTAATATTAGTACTACAGGTACTTACACATGGTATGCTCGTTGTTCTTACGATGATGGAGCTAGTGATTCTTATCATTTAGGATTAGATGATGGTACAGATGATTTACCTGTTAGAATGAATCCTGCTACAGATATTGGTGCAGATGTTTATGGTGTATGGGGATGGAGTAATACTGATGTAGGTGGTACTCCGGTTACTTTTACATTTGATGCAGCGGGTGAGTATACTATTGCAGTTTATATGAGAGAGCCTAATTTCAGATTAGATAAGATTTATCTAACTCTTGATGATGCAGTATCTCCATCTACTGATTATACAGACGAAGATCCAGGTTTAGATGAGACAGCATCTACAGGTGGTGCTACTCCGGTTTCAGAAATAGAAGTTTCTGAATCTATGGATGTATTTCCTAATCCGGTTGTAGACAATGCAACAGTTGCATACGATGTGTTTACTACAGGTAAAGTTAACATTAGCGTATATAGCTTAACTGGTGAATTAGTTGAGGTATTGGTTAACGAAGATCAAACTGCTGGTGAAAAACAAATTAACTGGAGTGTTTCTGGTGAAATGGTAAAAGGAATTTATTTTGTTAAGCTTACTAATGGTGGTAAAACTTTAGTTAAGAAAATAATGCTTAAATAGATTTGGTTGATTGATTTTTTATGTAGAGCAGGTGTTAATGCCTGCTCTATATTTACTTTATTTTAAGTGAAATTTTTAATTAATCCTTTTTATCCCTAAATGAGTTCTTATCCCCATCCCGATTGTTTTATCCTTTCCCTTTAAAAAAACAAGCTATTTAATTAGTATAGAATTTATTAGTATGCTTTAATTAGTTATTAACACAAATAAGAATGTGCACCTTTAAAAATTACAAAAAAATAAAATTACAGTTCTTTCGACTAGCATTTGTTATGGTCTTTATAACTGTTGGTTTTACAGCTTTTTCGCAACGAATAATGGAATCATTAGATAGAGGATTGGTAGCTGTTAAAACTGAAGATAATGGAGTATTTGTCAGTTGGAGAAAGTTCGCAACTGATGCATCAGATATTGCCTTTAATATATATAGGGATGGAACCTTAGTTAATGATAGTCCTATTTCAGATGTTTCTAATTACCTTGATGCAGAAGGTACCAAAGATGATTATTATTACCTTGAGATTGTAGATAATAGTGGAGTTGTTGGTATATCTGAGGCTACCGTAGTATGGGAAAATCAATATAAAGAAATTCCATTACAAGCACCTGATGAAACTTATGCATCTGAAGATTGTTCTATTGCAGATTTAGATGGAGATGGAGAAATGGAAATTGTTGTCAAGATGGAAAATTCTCATAAAGATAACTCTCAATCAGGTTATACAGATCCCGTATATCTTCAGGCATACGAATTAAATGGAGAACTTTTATGGAGTGTTTGCCTTGGTGTTAACATTAGGGCTGGTTCACACTATACTCAATTTATGGTGTATGACCTTGATGGTGATGGTAAAGCTGAAATAGCATGTAAAACTGCTCCTGGAACACAGGATGCTACTGGAGCTTATTTAAGTGTTGGCCCTGCTGCTAGTGATGATGATGCTGCTGATTATAGAAACAGTGATGGATACATTCTTGAAGGACCAGAATATTTAACTGTATTTAATGGAGAAACAGGTGCAGAAATAACTACAGTAGACTATGTGCCTGGACGAGGTACTATTTCTGAATGGGGTGATAGCTATGGTAACAGATGTGACAGATTCCTTGCTTGTGTTGCTTATCTTGATGGAACAAATCCTAGTTTAGTAATGTGTCGAGGATATTATGCTAAATCTACTTTAGCAGCGTGGGATTTTGCAGATGGAACATTAACACAAAGATGGTTATTTAATACTGATGATGATCTTATCGGAAAAGATGGAAATGCTTATAGTCTTTACGCCGGACAAGGGGCACACAGTTTATCTGTTGGTGATGTTGATGGTGATGGTAAGGATGAGATTGTTTATGGAGCAATGGCTGTAGATGATGATGGACAAGGACTTTGGACTACAGGAAACAACCATGGAGATGCTACACATCTTGGTGATTTTGATGCTGATAGGAACGGACTAGAGTATTTTATGCCTAGTGAGTCTGCTAGTTCAACCAATAAAGTTACACAAGGATTAGTTGATGCTGTTTGGTTTGCTAAGGCAGAATCTGGGGAGATCATATGGTCAAAAAATGTGGGAGAAGTATCAGATATAGGTCGAGGAATGGCTGATGATGTTACTGATGATAATCCGGGTTGTGAATTTTGGGCATATGGAAAAGCATATTCTCCAGCTACAGATAGATATTCATTAGGTTTTTATAATGATGAAGGTACAGAGATCAACGAAAGTAGTGAATGGCCATCAATTAATTTTGCATGTTGGTGGGATGGTGATTTAACACGTGAAATATTGAGTGGAACTACAATACAAAAATGGTCTACAACTGATAAAAATGCGATACTTGAAACAGGAGATTATTGTTCGTCAAATAACAGCACAAAAGCTGTTCCTTCAATAAGTGGCGATATTTTAGGAGACTGGAGAGAAGAAGTTATCTGGCGTACTACAGATAATAAATACTTAAGAATATATACAACAACAGAAACAACCACTCATGGGTTGTATACACTTTTGCATGATCCTCAATATCGTTTGGCACTAACATGGCAAAACGTTGCCTATAATCAACCTCCGCATACTAGTTTTTATTTAGGTGCAGATATGCCAGCCCAGCCTGACCAAAATATTACAATGATTAATCCGGATGTAGATCCGTTTATACAAATAGTAGATCCTGTAATAAACTATGAACTGGAATTAGGCAGATATGTTTATATCAATGTTCAAACAGTTGGAATAGTAGGAGATGTTACAATTAAAGATGGAGATGTTACTTTAGCTACTTTAACTGAAGCTCCTTATATTGTAAAAATTGAAGGTTTAGAAACTGGAGTACATAGTATTGTTGCATCAGGTAATGATGCGGAAAGTAATTTAATTGAATCAGATGTTCATACTATCACTGTTGATGAAGGGTATCCTCATGTAACATTCACTTCACCAGAAGATGAAAAAATTTATGAACTATCAGAATCTATTCCATTAAGTGTTGATGCCTACGATTCTGATGGAACAATTGCCAGTGTTGTTTTCTATTTTAATGATGAAGAAGTAGTTACTTTAACTGAAGAGCCTTATTCTACAACTGTTGATAACCCTGGATATGGAACTTATGAAATAAAAGCTGTTGTTACGGATGATTTGGGTAACTCAACAGAAACTGAAATACATACGATTAACGTAGGTTTATTAACCTTTATTCAGTCTGATTTATCAGAGATAGGTTTCTGTGGTTTTATTACAGAAGGATGGATTGAATATTCTAATGAAGGATATACTGGAACAGGGTATGCAAATACTGATAACGCAGTGGGAGAAGGAGTCAATTGGACAGTTACAATACCTGAAGACGGATCATATACATTTCTTTGGAGATATGCGGCATCTAGCGACAGACCAGGTAATTTGTTTTTAAACGGAACTCAGGAAGGTGAAACATTAACTTTTGCAAGTACAGGAGGATGGACTACGTGGATTACAGAATCTACCGATGTAAGTTTAACTGCAGGTAATTATGAAATTTCATTAGTAGCAACCACTTCAGGAGGTCTTGGAAATATCGATTATTTTGAAATAATATCACAAACAGCTAGTGCTGCTGTTGCTTTAGATTGTGATTCATATGCTACTGGTGTCGAAGATAATTCAGTTGAAATGTCAGCCGATAATATTACAATTTATCCGAATCCAGCCTCAGAAACATTGTATGTTAAAGTACTTAATGATATAAGTACAAGTGGAGATATGATGATTTATGATTTAACTGGTAGTTTGGTAAAGAATGATATATACTATACAGGAGAAAATAAATTTGATATAAGTACTCTTAAAAAAGGAATTTACTTATTGAAATTAAGTAATAACTCAGGTTCATTTATTCAAAAGTTAGTAGTAGAATAATATAGTTGTAAAAAAGAGTCTGTGATTAAGCATGAAGCATTTAAGGTTATTCTACTTTAAATAGCTTCATGCTATTAATACTAAATCGCTTGATTTAAAACGTAAGGCATAATTCTGATTTTTAGGGTGTTTAATATGCCCGTCTTTGATTTAAACTTCATAAAAACAATATCAATGAAGAATGCATTTTTAATCATTATTATCTTAAGTTCAGTAATATTTTCTTCATGTAAGGAAAATATACATAAGGTATTGACTTTAGATTTAGCGGTTAATGCTCCTTTTGATATGCCTACAATTAAAACTCCTGATTTTAAGACCTGTAAAAAATTTAATATTATTGATTTTGGAGCCAAACCTGGCAATAAACCAAAAACAACTAAAGCTATAGCAGAAGCTATAAATAAAGCTAGTGAATTAGATGGCGGCACTGTTCAAATTCCCAAAGGGGAATGGCTAACGGGAAAAATTCACCTTAAAAGTAATGTGAATTTGCATTTAGATGAAGGTGCTGTTTTACTATTTTCAGAATTACCAGAAGATTACTTACCTGCTGTACATACTACATGGGAGGGAATGGAGTGTTTTAATTATTCCCCGCTAATATATGCTTATAATTGTGAAAATATTGCTATTACTGGTAAGGGCGAGTTAAAGGCGAAAATGGATGTTTGGAAAGATTTTTTTAGTAGATCTTTATCACAAAAGAATAACTTAAAAAAATTATACAACATGGCTTCCGAATTTATTCCTGTTGAGAAAAGACAAATGGTCAACGATACAGCTCATTTACGACCTCAATTTATACAATTCAACCGTTGTGATAAAGTATTATTAGAAGGTGTTTCTATAACTAATAGTCCTTTTTGGGTAATACATCCATATATGTCAAAGAATGTTGTAATCAGAGATGTAAAAGTACAAGCAAAAAATAAAAATAATGATGGTGTTGATCCTGAAATGACTCAAAATATGCTCATTGAAAATTGCATATTTGATCAGGGAGATGATGCAATTGCTGTTAAATCAGGCAGAAATCAAGAAGCATGGGAGTTTAATACACCAACAAAGAATGTGGTAATAAAAAATTGCTTCGTTAAAAATGGACATCAGTTATTGGCGATAGGAAGTGAATTGTCAGGAGGAGTACAAAATATTTTTATGGATAGTTGTGAAGTTTCTGTTGATGCAAAACTAAACCATTTGTTATATATTAAAACCAATGAGCGACGTGGTGGTTTTGTTAATAACATACACATGAGCAATGTAAAATGTGGTAAAATCGATAAAGGAATTTTAGGTATAGAAACAGATGTACTTTATCAATGGGGTGATCTGGTGCCTACATATGAAAAAAGGTTAACTCCAATAAGTAATATTATACTTGAAAATGTACATGCTACAGATGTTCAGTTTATTTCAAAAATACAGGGACAAGAAGATTCAAATGTTAAGAATGTATGTTTGAAAAATGTAACTTCAGAAAATGTAACAGATCAGGAAATTATGAATGAAAATGTGATCAATTTTGAAAGAGTTACAATTAAAGAATTGGCCGAAAAATAAATTCAAGTTTACTATCCTAATATTTTAATTCTTTGATATGAGATTTTAGCTGTAGGAAATAAATGTCGAATTATTAATAAAGTATACATTCTTCTGCAATTATGACAAAATTACCCCTCCTTTGTTTGGTGTTACAATTCTAATCCTGCTGCCAATTATATATTAACTTCTATCTAAAAAAAGATAATTTTTTCTTTGGTTTTTAAAAACCAATATTCCACAAATTAAATTAAATCGATAATTTCGTTTCTAACCTCATTATTATTTATATTTAAAGTTTATAACTGGGTTTAAATTCAGTTATAGTCAAAAAATACAAAATTAATGATGATAACTAGTAGAATATATCTCCAAAGAAATCTAGTGATGAAATTTATATTTATAGTTACTATTTGGTTAACTTCTGTTAGTGTTTTTTCTCAAGATCGATTCGAACACATTACTATAAAGGATGGCCTGTCAAATAATTCCATCACTAATATTATACAAACAGAAGATGGATATTTATGGTTTGGAACTTTAAATGGATTAAATAGATATGATGGTAAAGAGGTTCGTAATTATACTTACGAGCCAGGTAACATAAGTAGTCTTTCGAGCAATAGAATATATTATATGTTCGAAGATAGTTTGAACTATATATGGATAATAACATACAATTTTCAGGTATTAAGATTTGATCCGCAAGAAGAGAAATTTATCAATATAAGTTTAAGTTTTCCTCCTGATATATTAAATGCCAAAAATAGGATTGATATATATAGTAGTTCACCATCTATTGTATGGATTGCAGGGGATGAAGGAGGTATAATACGGGTAAAACAAGAAAAGGGATCTGATTATTTTGAATTCGATATTTTTAATGTAGGAGAAATAACTCCCTCTAACAAAGAAACATTTATATATCAGGATTCGGAGAATAAAATCTGGATGGGTACTCAAAATGGTTTGATAATGTTAGAGAATGATAGTGTGGATGTTTCAGTACTTAAAGATTCACAAGATCACATCATTGATTCATCGCATTATTTTGATAATTGTTTTGAAATTAATAAAGGTCATCTTCTTTTCGGTACTGACTCTCATGGATTGTTTGAATATAAAAATGGGAATTTTACCCAATGGGAAATTATTCCAGATTCAACACTAGATGTTAAAGATATAAAAGTGGGAACGGATGGTGACTTTGTTATTTCTACAGCAGGAAAGGGTTTTTATCATGTAAACAAAGAACTTCAGGTAACAAATTATCAGCCATCTAACCTTAAAAATTTTTATAAGATATATTGTGACCGAACAGGAACCTTTTGGATGTTAACATCATTAAAAGGTATAACTATGTTTGATCCGCACAACAAAAGGTTTAAACATTTTGATTTAAATAGTCATAAACGAGAATCTCTTGGTGATCCTGAAAAGCCAAGGTTTTTAGAAGATACCAAAGGTACTATTTGGATTGGAATATACGGAGGAGGATTGTGTAAGTTTAATAGAAAGAAACAATCGTTCGAGTATTTTTATTTTGAAAAGAAGAATACATACAGTTTGTCTTCTAATTATATCCAAATGCTTTATGAAGATAATTCTAAAAATCTTTGGATAGGAACTTATAAAGGAGGATTAAATAAACTAAACCTTGAAGAAAGTAAATTTCAGTATAAAGAGTTGGTTCAAAATGCTCCTTATAGAACTCAAAACGAAGTTCGTTGTATTACAGAAGATGATAAGGAGAGAATTTGGGTAGGAACCAGATATGGCAGTATTTATTGTTGTGATAAGAATAATAAAACTCTTTTTTGTATTCCAGATGATCTTGATAATAAAAATGATTATACACGAAGAAATGTTTATGCTCTTTTAGCAGATGGAAATGATTTGTGGGTTGGAACTAAAGGAAATGGTCTTTATCACATAAAAAACATCCTGGATTTTGAGAAGTATTCAGTTAAAAAATTTCCTATTGATTTATATAAACATATTGAAGGTGATTCAACTAGTTTACCGTTTAATGATATTTATTCCTTAATACAAGATCAATATCAACAAATATGGATTGGTACTTATCATGGTGGACTGAGTGTGATTAAGAATCCAAATTCCAAATCAAAAATCACATTTACGAATTACTCAACTGAAATTTCGGACTCTACTAGTTTAAGTGATAACAGAATTAGAAAATTATATAAGGATCGTAATAACAATCTCTGGATTGGAACAGTAAATGGATTAAACTTCCTGGATTCTAAATATCTTATATCCAAAAGAAAGATATTTAAGCGTTTTTACAAGGATATGGGTGTGGTTAACTCATTGTCAAACAATGATATTTTTGATATTCATCAGGATTTAACAGGTACAATATGGGTGGCTACATATGGTGGTGGTCTCAATAGTATGCGTACAGATTCAGGTGATATAAAATTTAATCACTATTTCAGAAAAGATGGATTGCCCAGTGATATTGTATTTAGCATTATGGAAGATGATCATATGAATTTGTGGTTAGGAACAGATAATGGATTGGGTAAATTTTCTGCTGAAAAATTTACAAGTGAACTTGTTGATTATGATGATGGCTTTGGTCACGGTATTTTTACGGAAGGATGTAAATACAAATCAAGAAATAGAGATTTTCTTTTTGGTACCCAAAATGGTTATATTCGATTTAATCCGGATTCTATTAATAGAAATAAAAAGCAATATTCAATTGTGTTTACCGGATTTAAACTATATGATGAGTTGATTCTACCTGGAGTGAAAAAAAGTCCCCTTAAAAAATCAATCGATAAGACTGAGGAATTGATTCTGAAACATAATGAAAACTTTATTACAATTAGTTTTGCAGTTATGGATTTTAAATCTCCTGATAAGATCCAGTACTCCTTTATTTTAGAAAATTTTGAAAATAATTGGAACCAAACAATAAATAATACAAATGCGGTATATAAAGGTATCCCTCCAGGTAAATACACATTTAAGCTAAAAGCTACAGATAGTAATGGGGTGTGGCTTGATAATGTACGTGAATTATCTATAATTATTAAACCTCCATTTTGGAAAACAATCTGGGCGTATATTGTATATTTAATTGTAATTGCAGCACTGGTATATTTTGTTTTAAGAGAGAACAGAATAAGACATGAAATTAAATATGAAAATAAATTATCAGAAGAGAAGTTTAAATTCTTTACAAGTATTTCACATGAATTTAAAACACCACTAACTCTTATAAATAACTCTATAGATGATATTTCTAATGCTACTACCTTTACAAAAGATGTTAGATCTGGTATAAATCTGATAAAAAGAAATGTATTAAACCTCAATGAGTTAATAGAACAACTTATTGACTTTAGAAGATTACAGAAAGGAAAATTAGAACTTCATGTAAAAAAGGTAGAGGTAATTTCGTATTTCAATGATATCTATCTTACATTTTTACCTTATGCCGAAAAGAAAAAATTAAAGTTTATTTTTAATACTAATGTAGAAGAATATGACGGTTGGTTAGATGTTCGTTTTACTGATAAAATAATTAATAATTTATTGTCGAATGCCTTTAAATTCACACCTAATAATAAAAAAATTATTCTGGATGTTAATATTGATGCACAAACAGAGCAATTGGTTTTTCAAGTCCAGGATCAAGGAGAAGGAATTAGTCAGGAACATATTAATAAGATATTTAACAGGTTTGTGTCTTCAGATAATAGTATTTACAATAATTTTAAGGGATCAGGAATAGGTTTATCGTTAACAAAGGAATTGGCTCAATTGCATAAAGGAACTATTAGGTTAAGTAGTCAGTTAAAAGAAGGGAGTACCTTTCGTGTTGAAATACCTATAGGTGAAAAACATTATGAAGATTCTGAAAGAATGGTTACAGAAGAGCAATTTGTTTTACAACCACGAAAACCATTCTATTCATATGAAGAAGATGATGATACTGAAGAAATACCTTCTTCTCAGCATATAAAATCGTCTGGTGCAATCAAGTATAAATTACTTGTAATTGATGATAACAAGGAATTACGTGAGTATTTATATAATAAGTTAAAGAAATCGTACACGGTTTTTGTTGCCATAAATGGAGAAGAGGGAATAAAAATGGCCGAAGATGTAGATCCCGATTTAATAATCACTGACCTGAAAATGCCAAAAGTTGATGGGATTGAATTAACCAAGAATTTAAAACATAATTTTGAAACTTCCCATATTCCTATTATCCTACTGACAGCAACATCTAATATGGATAGTAAGCTGGAGGGTCTTGATTCTGGAGCTGATGATTATATCACAAAACCATTCCATATGGAATATCTTAAAAAACGAATCGTAAATATTATTAGTCAGCGTAAACAATTGAAAGAGAAGTTTGGTAAGGATCCAGAGTTTAAACCAGAAAAACTTACTGTTTCAAATAATGACCAAAATTTTATGACTCAGGTTATTGAATTGATTGAAAAAAATCTCAAAACTCCTAATTACACTATTGATGATATGATTAGTGAACTGGGATTTAGTCGTTCGGTTTTCTTTAAGAAAATGAAAGCAGTATCAGGATATGCTCCCAAAGAATTTGTTCGTATTGTAAAGATGAAAAAGGCAGCAGAGGTACTACGAGATCCTAATATATCTATAGCAGATGTTAGTTATAGTGTTGGATATACGGATCCGGATTATTTTAGTAAAAGTTTCAAAAACTTCTTTGGAGAAACACCAACATCCTATCAGAAGAAATATAAATAGTTAATAAAAACCTTATTTATAATTTATAGAGCCGTTTTTTATTTAAAGAAACGGTTTTTTTCTGCAATAGGGTTACAAAATGATGATATGAAACCTTGTATTTAATTTATTAATATTATTAGGTTTAATCTGTAATATCATTAAAAACTTTATTGCTTCTTAAACTCCTTTAATGCATGATTTGGTTTAATTCATTTTAGTAAATAAAATATCAAATTATTTACAAGTACTTTGAGAAGTTAAATACATAAGATGTTATTCTTCTGTGGAGTAAATTATACCATTCTATAGTTTTTATTTGCAACAAAAATAAACAGTCAGATAATATATTGGTTTACCACAGAACATAGATTCTGCTAAAATTCTATTAAAACCTAGATTAATAATTCCCATTTCGTATGCGTACACAGGAATAAGAGACTGTGTTAATTTATGTTTCTTTTATTGTAATAATGTTGCATGTATTGTCTAAGTGCTGCAGTACAAAAGAAATAATGTCCTTAAAATACTCATAAAGCGGATAAAATTACTGTCTAAAAAACCTATTTACCCACCTTCGGAGAGATTATTTTACTGTCTTAAACCCTGCGTCAAATCTAATTTAGTGGATAGTTGATCGTATTAAAGGTTTGTGGATATATAACAACAAACAGACATGTAATATTGTCTGCGTTTTATTGTTGGAAACGGGATTATTCCACATTTCAGTACACTCAAGTAAAAACTTCACATTAAATAAAAATTAACGGGATTTCAAGTAAATGAAATTAAGTAATAACAAAGTTTAATAAATCTATGGAAACATTATAAGTCAGAAAAAATTAGCCCTTTAAATCTAAATAAACAAATATGAAAAAAACACTACAATTAATTAATCTACGCCAATTGTTATTAGGTATTCTGATAATATTGGGAACTAACTCTTTTTTAAAAGCACAAACAGTCTATACCCAGAATGAATCTGGTATTGTTTCTATTAATGCGGCTTATTTTAATAGTACCAGGTCTGGTGTAAATGATGGTAATTTAGATGTAGATGAAAATGTAATATCAGAGACCATTACTGTAGTTGCTAAAGGAACAGAAACAGATGTTATAAATGATGATTACCTGCTCATGCCAAGCGTTGCTACTTATGGAGGTGATGCATCCACAATGAGTGATGGTACAGTTGATGCAGCAACTGATGCTCCAGCTGCTTTTTATACTGTAAATTTCACTAGCACAGGAACCTATAAAATATATGCTCATGAGAATATAGCTAATGGTTCTTTTTGGGTAATGTGTGGTGGAGAACATGCCAGGTTTGAAAACTGGAATAATGCTGGTTCATGGACTTACCATAGTAATTTAACCTCTAAATCAGATAAGTTACTTACAGTCAGTACTACAGGAGAACAGGAATTTGCCCTTGTACAAAGAAAAATGGGTGAAAAAATTGATAAGATATTTATTGTAGAGGAGAGTGTGAGTTTTGATCCTGCGGCATATGTGGCAAGTGATGATTTATATGATTTATCTATTGATGCTGCTACTGTTTCCGGATTTGATGCCGCAACATTAACTTATGATATAATGGTTTCGGATGGAACGACTGGAGTAACTGTTGGTGCTATAGCAGAAAACAATTTTGCCAGTGTTGTAATAAAAGATAATGGTACTGAAACAGGAGATGGTTCTATAGATCTTACTAGTGGCAGTGCTACAGCAACTGTTGAAGTTATGTCGGAAGATGGAACTGCCACACAAACATATACATTGAATATTACTGTAACATCACTAGGTACAGATTCCAGTCTATCGGATCTTACATTAAATGGATCCACCATTACTGGATTTGATGCAGCCACATTAACTTATGATATAATGGTTTCAGGAGGTACAACTTCTGTAGAAATTGGAGCAACATCAAATGATGGTAATGCTGTAGTAAGTGGAACAGGGACAATTGATTTAACAACTTCAGGTACTGGTTCATTAGATGTACTTGTAACTGCAGAAGATGGAGTGACTGAATCAACCTATAGTGTTACAGTAACAGTTGAAGCCATTTATGGATATGACATCGTTTACCAGGAGAATGCTTCAGGAATAGTATCTATTAATGCTGCTTATTTTGATCATATTACACCTGGTGTCAATCACGAATTTATGACTACCCAAGTTAAAGAAGATGGTGTAATTAATGATGAATATCTTCTAATGCCAGGTGAGTCAGATTATAATCCAGCTACAACAGAAGCTCCAACAGCTTATTATACCGTAAACTTTACCGAAACAGGTGATTATAGTGTATACACACTAAGTTATAGTCCAAGTGGATCTGAAAAATCATTCTGGTTTGGCTTAGATAACGCTGATATCCAATGGGCAGAATGGGCTAATTATGGAGTATGGCAATGGAGTATGAACGATGGTACAGCTTATGATGGAAGAGATAAACTTACAGTTTCTTCTACAGGAGAGCAGGTATTTGCTATTGCTCCCCGACAAATGAATATGAAAATAGACAAAATTATTCTTGTAAAAGATGGAGTTTCATTTGATGGGGCAGCTTATGTGGCAAATGCAGATCTTACAGATTTAACAATTGATGAAACAACGATTTCCGGATTTGATGCAGCCACATTAAGTTATGATATAATGGTTGCGGAAGGAACAACTGGGGTTGTGATAGGCGCAAATGCAGAAAATAATTTTGCCAGTGTTGTGATAAAAGATAATGGTACTGAAACAGGAGATGGTTCTATAGATCTTACTAGTGGAAGCGCTACAGCAACAGTAGAAGTTACTTCTGAAGATGGAACTGCAACACAAACATATACTCTTAATATTACAGTAACCTCGCTAAGTACAGATTCCAGTCTATCGGATCTTACATTAAATGGATCAACCATTACAGGATTTGATGCAGCCACATTAACTTATGATATAATGGTTTCAGGAGGTACAACTTCTGTAGAAATTGGAGCAACTTCAAATGATGGTAATGCTGTAGTAAGTGGAACAGGAACAATTGATTTAACAACATCCGGTACTGGTTCATTAGATGTACTTGTAACTGCAGAAGATGGAGTAACTGAATCAACCTATAATGTAACAGTAACAGTTGAAGAAATTTATGGATATGACATCGTTTACCAGGAGAATTCTTCAGGAATAGTATCTATTAATGCTGCTTATTTTGATCATATCACTCCTGGAGTGAATCACGAATTTATGACTACCCAAGTTAAAGAAGATGGAGTAATTAATGAAGAATATCTTCTGATGCCTGGTGAGTCAGATTATAATCCAGCTACAACAGAAGCTCCAACAGCTTATTATACCGTAAACTTTACCGAAACAGGTGATTATAGTGTATACACACTAAGTTATAGTCCAAGTGGGTCTGAAAAATCATTTTGGTTTGGCTTAGATAACGCTGATATTCAATGGGCAGAATGGGCTAATTATGGAGTATGGCAATGGAGTATAAACGATGGAACAGCTTATGATGGAAGAGATAAGCTTACAGTTACTACTACAGGAGAGCAGGTATTTGCTATTGCTCCTCGACAAATGAATATGAAAATAGACAAAATTATTCTTGTAAAAGATGGAGTTTCATTTGATGGGGCAGCTTATGTGGCAAGTGCCAACTTATTTGATTTAACTGTAGATGAGACAACTGTTTCAAGTTTCGATGCAAGTACTTTAACTTATGATATTGTAGTACCAGAAGGAACAACTGGAGTAACAGTTGGTGCTATAGCAGAAAATAATTTTGCCAGTGTTGTAATAAAAGATAATGGAACAGAAACGGGAGATGGAACTATTGATCTTACAAGTGGAAGTGCTACAGCAACTATTGAAGTTACAGCAGAAGACGGAAGTACTACCGAGACTTATACAATTAATTTAACCGTATATGTGCCATCAACAGATGCCTCTCTATCTGATTTAGCAATAGATGGAACAACTATTACAGGATTTGAAACTGGTGTGACATCATACGACGTTGAAATGCCATACGGAACAACATCAGTAGTAGTAAGTGCTACACAAACAGATGAAAATGCCAGTGTTGTGATAAAAGATAATGGTACGGAAACAGTAGACGGCACTATAGATCTTACAAGTGGAAGTGCTACAGCAACTATTGAAGTTACAGCAGAAGACGGAAGTACTACCGAGACATACACAATTAATTTAACCGTATATGTACCATCAACAGATGCAACTCTATCTGATCTGGCTATTGACGGAACAACTATAACAGGATTTGAATCAGGTGTGACAACATACGACGTTGAAATGCCATACGAAACAACATCAGTAGTAGTAAGTGCAACACAAACAGATGAAAATGCCAGTATTATAATAAAAGATAATGGAACAGAAACGGGAGATGGAACTATTGATCTTACAAGTGGAAGCGCTACAGCAACTGTAGAAGTTACAGCCGAAGACGGAAGTACTACCGAGACATACACAATTAATTTAACCGTATATGTACCATCTACAGATGCAACTCTATCTGATCTGGCTATTGACGGAACAACTATAACAGGATTTGAAACTGGTGTGACAACATACGACGTTGAAATGCTATATGAAACAACATCAGTAGTAGTAAGTGCTACACAAACAGATGAAAATGCCAGTGTTGTAATAAAAGATAATGGAACAGAAACGGGAGATGGAACTATTGATCTTACAAGTGGAAGCGCTACAGCAACTGTAGAAGTTACAGCCGAAGACGGAAGTACTACCGAGACATACACAATTAATTTAACCGTATATGTACCATCAACCGATGCCACTCTATCTGATCTGGCTATTGACGGAACAACTATAACAGGATTTGAAATTGGTGTGACATCATACGATGTAGAACTACCAGTAGGTACAACATCAGTAGAGATTTCTGCGATTACTAATGATCCTTTAGCAAGTATAACTAGTGGAACAGGAGTGAATGATCTTAATTCAGGAATTACTACAGTATATGTTTTAGTTACAGCTGAAGATGGAACAACATTAGGAACATATACTATAAACTTAACTGTTGCAGTAGCTACAAGTATTGGAGAGGAAACAATAGATAATGTGGTTGTTTATCCTAATCCTGCTGTTGATAAATTAAATATTACAAACATTAATGGTGCTACTGTAAGTGTTTATAACATGCAAGGTTCATTGTTAATCAATAAGAAAGCATGTAGTACTGAATTAAATATTGACATAAGTAATTTGAATTCAGGAATGTATATACTTAAGATAGAACGAGAAGGACAAATAAAAAGCTTAAGTTTCATTAAAAAGTAGTTTGTAAAATAAGTGTCATTCAATTGGAAGCAATTTAATATTGAATTGCTTCCAATTTTTGTCGTTTTAACCTAAATAAGGTAAATGAAATTTAAACTGTAAGTAACATGAAAGCTAGTGAGTGAGTGGAATGAATCCAAGAAATTCATTAGAGATTTTAATAAATGGTTGAATATGAAAGAAAAATACTTTGAATATGAATATTAGAATAAGATTATTAGCATTTATAGTTTTTATAGTTCTGAATACAATAAGCATATATGCCAGTGGTAACAGATCTATAAGAATAAATAATTCAAATAAGGAATTAATTGCTTCTGAGGGTGAGAGTTATCAATGGTATTATGAAGGAAATCTAATTGAAGGAGAAACATCGGAACGTATAAGTCCGGAAAAGTCCGGAGAATATCAGGTGGTTATTACTGATCAAGAAAATAATAGTATAACGCAGGCTGTTACTGTTGCTGTTGAAGAAGGTTCTGTCATAAGAATTTTTACTATAGGTGATTCTACGGTAGCCAATTATAATGCTAGTCAATATCCTTTTACAGGGTGGGGACAAGTGTTGCAATATTATTTTGATGATACAAAAATAAGTACACATAACCGGGCTAAAGGAGGTAGAAGTTCACGAAGCTATATTGAAGAAGGAAGCTGGGCCAGCGTACTCACAGAACTTGTATCCGGGGATTATGTTTTTATTCAATTTGGGCATAATGATCGTGATTATAGTAATGAGGACAGATATACTTCACCAACCGACTATAAAACTTATTTAACTCAATATGTTACTGAAAGTAGAGCTATTGGAGCTATCCCTGTACTGGTTAGTCCAATGAATATGAATTCAACATCAAATGTATTTACTGACTACAGGGCAGCTATGCTAGAGGTGGCAGAAGAAAATACTGTACCATTTATAGATTTGAATCTTAAGTCATTAGATTTTTATAATGAGGTTGGTACCAGCTATGCTTCATATTTTATTCATATGGGACTTGAGGCTGGTGAGTATACAAATTATCCTGATGGTTATTCTGATTACTGGACTCATTATCAGGAAATGGGAGCCCTTACAATGGCTAGATTTATCAGAGAAGAGATATATGATAAACAAACGAATGAAGAATTAGCTCCATTAGCAGAAGCATTAACTCCTTTGTATAATGTATCTGTTTCACTTAATAAACCAGAGGCTGGAGTGGCAACTGTTAGCGGTGATTTTCCTGAAGGGGCAACAGTTACATTAAAAGCCCGACTGGATGGAGATAATGTACTATATTCCTGGGTTGATGATATCAATGCTATTACTTTGGATGGTAATTTAACCACTTTTACTATGCAACCTCAGGATTATGTTTTTACAGGAATTGTTACAGACTGTAATGGTACTATTGACGGGACTGCAACTATTGATGAATGTGGAGTATGTACAGGTGGTGAAACAGGATTAAATGCATGTACGCAACAAATTCCTTGTATTGATTTTTGTGAAACAAATGCAAATACACAACTATTGCTTGATGATGAAAACCTTTATAGTCTGGTAATAAATACTGAAGGTGTAGCTAATGCATATGTTAGTCAGCTATTTACTGTATCAGCAACAGATTCTTATCTTTTTGCATTAACGTATAATAATCCAACAGAGGGCGAATCATTAAACGTTTATGTTGATGACGTACTACAAATATCAGATTTACAATTGGCTACTACTAGTGATTGGGATGTTATTGAAATTATTTTGGATGAATTAGCTGCAGGTGAACATAGTATTAAAATTCAAACCAATTCGGAGACTGGAGGAGCTATGTTTGATGATTTGGCACTTTATTCAGATAATATTACAACAGCCACATGCTCAGAAAAACAGACAACTCAGGAAACTTCTTTTATAGAATCCGACAATCTTATTGTAATTGAAGCAGAAAACTATACTGATTTAACAGCCGGAACAAATGGAACTTACTGGAGAAAAGCATTAATGGATGAAACTGCTTCAGCATCCGGCCAGATTGTGATCGCTCCGGATGGTACTTCATATGGTGCAGCAAGTACTGCACAATCTACAGCACCTGTACTAAAATATAATGTAAACTTCCCGGCAACTGGCAGTTATTCAGTGTGGGCACGAGTTTATGCATTTTCTGGAAGTACCGATTCCTATCATATGGGACTTGATGGTAGTGTTAAAATCGAAAAGATCGATATGTATGATAACTCAACTGATGATATATACGAAGAGTTTACATGGTTGCATGTTACTTCTAAAACATTAAGTGTGACTTCAACAGGTTATCAAAGTCTGGAAGTGTATTTAAGAGAACCTAATTTAATTATAGATAAAATTATTTTATCACTTGATGATACTTATTCACCATCTGATCTTGGTCCTGAAGAAACAGGAGACCAAACCACAGCTCTATTTGAAGTTACTGTTTCAGATCCTGAATTAAATGTATATCCGAATCCTGCTTCTTCTGAAGTAAATATTTCATACAATAATCCTGTATCCGGGTTAGTAAATCTTAGTGTATTTAATACTACCGGTCAAAAAATAGGTGAATTGATAAATAGTTACCAGCAGGCTGGAGGTCAAAATATCACATGGAATTTAAGTGGTAATGCAGGTGTAAATTCAGGTATATATATTATTAAGCTTCAAACTGGTGATGTTACTAAAGTGCAAAAATTATTAATTAATAGATAAATTTTTATCATATGGAACTAGCCTGAAGTATACTACTATTAATTAGAAGGACTACTAGAATGGTGAGTTCCATATGCTAAATAAAAAACAAATTATAGACATGAAAAGAGAATTACAATTATTGAAACAACTCCGATTATTGATAATATTGGTGATTGTTTTTGGAATTCATGCTGTAGCAAATGCACAGGTTGTTTATCAACAAAATGAATCGGGTATTGTAGCAATTAATGCTGCTGACTATACAAGTATAAGAGATGGATCAGGAACAAGTAGTGGTACAATAACTACAGGTAATACTGTTGGAGCAGGTGATTTTTTAAATGAAAATTATCTTGAATTTCCAACTGTTGCTTCGGGTATTGGAGATGAAACTGTGGCTTATACTGATGCTGCAGCAGTTTACTATACAGTTAATTTTTTAGAAACTGGCACATATAGCGTTTATCCGCATATCTATATTGTTGATGGAGATGCTGATAGTTTTTGGTTTTCGAATGATGACACAGGTTCTCTGTTAAGGTGGGAAACGTGGACACCCAATGCTCCTCAAGGTGAATGGACCTGGGCAAATAACTTAAGAAGCAATCAAATTACTATTTCCTCCACTGGTGAGCATGTAATTGAGTTTTATTTAAGAGGTCAAGGTGGACCCTTATTTGATAAGTTTGTTCTTGTAAAAGATGGAGAATCATTTGATGGTGATACATACGTTGCTAATGCTAATTTATATAATATAAAGGTTGATGATTCATCAATTTATGGATTTGATGAAAGTACTCTTTCTTACGATGTTGAATTAACTGCAGGAACAACAGAAGCATTAGTAGAAGGAATTCCTGTAAATGATTTTGCACAGGTTGTTATTAAAGATGATGGTGTTGTAGCAGAGGATGGTACCATTGATGTATCTACAGGTAGTGCCACTGCAACTGTAGAAGTTACTTCTGAAGATGAAAGTACTACTGTAACATATACGGTTAATTTATCTGTAATGGATGCTGCATCAAATGCAACACTTTCAGATTTAGCAATAGATGGTTCTACTATTACCGGGTTTAACTCTGGTACTACTACTTATGATATTGAAATGCCTTATGGTACAACTTCGGCTGTAGTAACTGCTGAAAAAACTGTAGCAGATGCTAGTTTTATTATAAAAGATAATGGTACAGAAACTGTCGATGGAGTTATTGATCTTAATTCAGGAAGTGCAACTGTAACCGTTGAAGTAACATCTAATGATCAATCGACTACTAACACATATACAATTAATTTGACAGTGTATAATCGCTTAATTGATGCAACTCTTTCTGATTTATCTGTAGATGGTATTCAGGTAACAGATTTTTCATCAGATGTTACTACTTATGATGTAGTTTTGCCTTTTGAAACTACAGCAGTAGATATTGTTGCTACAACTGCAAATGAATATGCAAATGCTGTTGTGTCTGGTGCTGATGCTATTAATGCGGAAGGTGGCGTAATTACTATTACTGTTACAGCAGAGGATGATATAACTGAAAAAGTATATACAATCAATTATACAGTAAGAGATAGTTATAAAATCTTTACAATTGGAGATTCAACAGTGCAAACATATGCCTCAGGTTATTATCCTCGTACAGGATGGGGGCAAGTATTACAATATTTCTTTAATTCAAGTACTGTTGTAGTAGATAACAGAGCAGTAGGAGGAACCAGTTCTAAGAGTTTTTATAACTCATATTGGAAAGAAACTGCCAGTGAAAGTCAAATTGTAGATGAATTGCAATCGGGTGATTATGTATTTATACAATTTGGAATTAATGATTCTAATTCATCTGATGAAACTCGTTATACAATACCTTTCGACACTTTTGATGATTATCTAACTCTTTTTGTAGAGGAAGCACAAGCAAAAGGTGCTATTCCTGTATTAGTTGCTACATTAAGAAGAAACAGTTGGACTGATGAAACTACATTATATCCTGCTTATCATGATTATCCTGTTGCAGCCCGTGAATTAGCAGCTACATTGAATGTACCTTTGATAGATTTGGATGCAACAAGTGGTCCATTGATGTTAGAATTAGGTCAGGAGTATTGTACTGGATATATGTACAATACTTATGATCCGGGTGAATATGATAACTATCCTAGTGGAAATACAGACCCCGTTCACTTTCAGGAATTAGGTGCAATTGACATGGCTAGATTAGTGATTGAAGAATTACAAAGTGAGGATGATACATATACTGACCTTGCAGGAATCACTCAATACGTAAATGATTATCACACGGTAACTGTAACTCAAAATGATGCAGATGCAGGACTTGTTACCAGAACAGCCTCTTATCCTGCAGGTTTAACAGTTACTTTAAAAGCAAAGATTAATGATGGATATGAATTTGTAGAATGGCAGGATGGTAGCGGTACAACTATTAGTACTGATCCAATTTATACTTTTACAATGGGAAGTAGCGATCTTTCTTATACTGGTATCTTTAATTATGTAGGTTATGGAAGTACAGAACTTTGGATAGAAGCAGAATCGGGCGATGCAGGAGAATTATGGAATATAGTTGATGATGTAACAGCTTCAAATGAACAATATGTAACTATTGAATCAGGGTACACAAGTGGTTCATCTGCACCAGGGGCTACAGGACAAATATCATATACTGTTAATGTAGAAGCAGGTAATTACAGAATGTTCTGGCGCGTTCTTCTTCCATCGGTAAGTGAAGATTCTTTTTGGATGCAAATAGATGGTGGAACATGGGCAAAAATAACATGGGATGAAGCATATACTGATTGGACATGGAAAGAAATAACTGCTGCTGCAGGAGATTGGACAGAAGGTGAACATGTAATAACTATTGGTTATCGTGAATATGGAGCATTACTGGATAAAATTCATATTGGAAGTACTCTTCCAACAGATATGGGTGAAGAAGAAAATTATACCGGGGGTACTACAGGTATTAATGACTATAATACAGAAGAAGGTTTTTTACAGAATATATGGACAGATAATGCACAAACAATTAATATCAGTTATGATATGAAGAAGGGTGCCGATGTTAATTATGCCATTTTTAATTCTTTTGGACAACTTGTTTATCAAGAATCTTTAGGTTATTTAGCTGAAGGTGTTTATACGAAATCAATTAGTGAGGAATTAAGTCCTGGTATATATATACTTAAAACGAATGCTGATGGAGAGCTTAAAACAAGTAAGGTTTTAATAAAATAAATCTTGCTTTCGAATTCTATAAAATATTCTGATTTATGAATATTGGAATCAATTATTTATGATTAGGTTTTTAATTATATAAATTGAGCAATGTAGGCTGCCCTAAAATTTTTGGGGCAGCTTTTTTTATATGGTATATGATATCCAATTTTTAACTTAATGAAATACTCTCCTAAAGTACTATCAGTACTAGCGTGCTAGCTCGTAAAATTTAACCTGGTAGATTCGTTTTTTATGGTAAAGCGTAAAGAATTCACTATTCAATAGCAATCTTTTTTCTGAAAATTATCCAAAATAGCCGGCTGTTCGTTCATGATTTTTAGTTGAATCTTACTATCAATAAATGTTCTGAATCCAAAATTTTAACCTGAACTCAGGTTATTCATAGTATTGTCCATCTATTAATACGATTTTACATTTTTTACCATTTTGTATAGTTCTATTTTTGAATTTGAGAATAGAGTGCAATCAAAGTAATAAGAATGGTTTGGTCTGTTTTGATAAGAGATGTCAAAAAATGATAATGACAAAAAATCATTCAATTTATAATTTTGATTAATATAATTTAAGAATACTTAAAGTTCTTGAGATATAGTCTTTTAAGTTTTTGGTATAGTAACGAATTTTTATTAAAACAGTTGGGATGAAATTTTCTTTTATAGCGTTTTGTATTTGTATATTATTGGCCTCATGTAGCCAAAAACCCTCTTCACAAATTGATTTATCAGGTAATTGGCAGTTTGCAACAGACCCTGCAGATTTAGGGCAAAAGGAACAGTGGTTTTCTAAATCATTGCCTGAATCTATTACTTTACCCGGGGCAATGAAAGAAAATGGAAAAGGTAATACTCCTGATTTAAAAACACCATGGACAGGAACCATATACGATAGCTCTTTTTATTTTAATCCTAACTATGATAAATTTAGAAAAGAAGGCGATGTAAAATTCCCTTTCTGGTTAACTCCTAATAAATATTATAAGGGTGCTGCATGGTATCGTAAAGAAGTAGATATACCTTCTGATTGGGATGGAAAAAGAATTGTGCTTCATTTAGAAAGACCTCATTGGCAAACACGTGTTTGGGTAAATGATGAATTGGTAGGTGATCAAAATAGTCTTTCAACACCCCATGAGTTTAATTTAAGTAAAATTGCTAAGCCGGGAAGAAATTATATTACTGTATGTGTTGACAATAGAACTGATTCTATAAATGTAGGACCAGATTCTCATTCTGTTTCAGATCATACTCAAGGTAACTGGAACGGTATAGTAGGAGATATGTACCTTCAGGCAGGATCTAAGCTATTTATTGATGATGTACAATTATATCCGAATATAGAAAGCAAAAATGTAAAAGCTGTAATTAATCTTAAAAATGCAACTGGGAAACCAATAGAAGCAAATGTGATTTTGCAAGCACAACTTAAGAGTGATATGGTTTCTTTATTACCTGATGTTAAGCAAAAAGTACAGGTTGATAGCGATTCAGAGGTAATTGAAATTGTTTACAATATGGGAGATGATATAAAATTGTGGGATGAGTTTGAACCCAATTTATATCAAATGAATGTGACAGTAAAGGAAGGTAAGCTTGTTGCAGATGAAAAAGCAGAATCATTTGGTATGCGTGAAGTAGCCATAAAAGATGGAAAAATACTAATTAACAACCGACCAGTATTCATGAGAGGAACCTTGGAATGTAATACTTTCCCATTAACAGGATACCCTCCAACAGATGAAGAAAGCTGGGCTAAAATATTTGAAGTTTGTAAAGAAAGTGGAATGAATCATGTTCGATTCCATTCTCATTGTCCTCCGGAGGCTGCTTTTAATGCTGCAGATAAACTTGGTATTTACATACAACCTGAGGCTGCAAGTTGGCCAAATCACGGTACTTCTTTAGGTGATGGACGTCCTACTGATCAATATATTTTAGATGAAATGGAACGAATTATCAAAGCTTATGGTAACCACCCATCATTTGTACTTTGGGCATATTGTAATGAGCCTTATGGAAATTATGTTCCGTTTTTAGATAAGAGCTTGTTAGAGTGGAGAGCTAAAGATAAAAGACATATTTACACAGCTGCTTGTATAGGTAGAAGTTGGAGTGTAAATCCTGAGAGCGAATTTCTAGTACGTTCTGTTCCTCGTGGTTTACCATTTAAACAACAACCTAATGCTACTTTTAATTATGCAGAAAGAATAGCAGATGAATCTCGTCCATACCTTACTCATGAAATGGGACAGTATTGCGTTTTTCCTGATTTTACTGAAATAGACAAATATACAGGTGTATATAAAGCCAAGAACTTTGAGATGTTTAAAGAGTTGTTAGAGGAACAACATATGGGTGATCAGGCTCATGATTTTCTAATGGCTTCGGGTAAATTACAGGCGCTTTGTTATAAAGCCGAGATTGAAGCTCAATTAAGGACAACTACTTTGGATGGTTTCCAACTTTTAGGATTGAATGATTTTCCTGGGCAGGGATCAGCAATTATTGGTTTGCTTAATGTTTTCTGGCAGGAGAAAGGTTATATAACAAAAGAAGAAATCAGTCATTTCTGTAATCAAACTGTACCTCTGGCTGAATTAAGTAAATTTGTTTATACAAACCAGGAAAGTTTGAAATGTCCGGTTTCGATTTCTCACTATGGACCAACAGATCTTGAAAATATTCAACCTGCATATTGCATAACAACATTAAATGGTGACATTTTGATTTCAGATAAATTGCAGTTATCAAGTATTAAAACCGGAATGTTGAATAGTATAGGAGAGATTGATTTTTCATTGTCGGATATTACAAAAGCGGTTCAATGTAAGTTAGAAATATCTGTTGATAAATTTAAGAATAGCTGGGATTTTTGGGTGTTCCCATCTAAACAAGAAAAAGTACCAGAAGACAATGTATATTACACTACATCATTAGATAAGAAAGCATTAAGTAAGCTTGAAGAAGGAGGAAAGGTATTTTTAGATGCTTCAGGAAAAGTTGAAAATGGTAAAGATGTTGTTGCCAACTTTACACCTGTATTCTGGAATACATCGTGGTTTAAAATGCGTCCTCCTCATACTACAGGTATACTTGTGCAAGAGGATCATCCTGTATTTGCAGATTTTCCAACTTCATATCATACCGATTACCAATGGTGGGAGATTTTAATTAACAGACAAATTATGTGCATAGATAGTTTCCCAACTCAAATGAGACCATTAGTTCAACCTATTGATACCTGGTTTTTAAACCGACGTTTAGCACAGTTATTCGAAGTACGTGTTGGGCAGGGAAAATTGATTGTTTCTTCGTTAAATCTTGATCCTGAAAATGGTCCTGCATCAGCTCAATTACGTCAAAGTATTGTGAAGTATATGAACTCAGCAGATTTCAATCCTAAAGAGGAAGTTAAAGCGGAAACGGTATTAGAACTATTTGAAAAGAAAGAAAGACAAAAAGTAAATCTATATACAAAAGGTACGCCTGACGAATTAATGCCTAATAAGAATAAAAGCAAAAATAAAGCAAAGTAAGAAACTGTAATTTTTTAAAAACCAGTTTATTATAAAATATTAAAAAAATGAGATATCTTTTTTTAGCAATATTGTGGTCTTTTTTAGTGCTTAATTCAACCAGTGCTCAAAATGTAAAATTTCTTGATGCTTCTAATGCAGGAAATTATAAGGTTGAGACAGGGAAATTAAAAATGGGTAATGCCGGACCAGAAGGCAAAAAGTTAGAGGTAAATAGTCTTTATTTGACTTTAAACGGAAAACCTATTATCCCTGTAATGGGAGAAGTACATTTTTCAAGAGTTCCAAAGGAGCAATGGGAAGATGTTTTACTAAAAATGAAAGCTTGTGGGGTAAATATTGTAGCCTCGTATGTACTATGGAATTATCATGAGGAAATAGAAGGCCAGTTTGAGTGGGGTGGAAATAAAGATTTAAGAGCCTTTGCTAAATTATGTGATAAGTACGGCTTATGGTTTTATCCCAGAGTAGGTCCTTGGTGTCACGCTGAGGTTAGGAATGGTGCAACCCCAGATTGGATACTTACGAAAACAAATATTAAAGACAGATCAAATGATCCGGTTTATCAGAGTTATGCTAAAAAGTTCTTTCAACAGATTGGCCTGCAATTAAAAGGATTATTGTATAAAGATGGTGGACCTGTTATTGGAGTTCAGCTTGAAAACGAATATCGTAAAGGAAAAGGTGGTGAAGCACATATCATGTGGTTAAAAGAAACGGCTGTGGAATGTGGATTTGATGTACCATTATATACCGTTACAGGTTGGCAAAATGGGTCAGTACCTCCTTTTGAAGTGATCCCTTTATGGGCCGCTTATCCTGATGCACCCTGGGCAAATCATTTGAAGAAAAACACAAATAAAAAAGATTTTTTATTTAAAAAATACCGCGATACGGATGCTGTAGGAGACAATGTTCAGAAAAACAGAGAGAAATATATTGATTACTCAGCTTATCCATACTTTACATGTGAAATTGGTGTAGGTAATATGAATACCAATCATCGCAGATTACAAATTGGATCTCGTGATGGTTTGGCTCTGATTATGGCAAAAATGGCATCAGGAAGTAACTTGCCAGGATATTATATGTTTACTGGAGGTACTAATCCATTGGGATTACTAACTACTCTGGAGGAGAATCAGGCTGAAACAGGATACTATAATGCAAATCCAATAATATCTTATGATTTTCAAGCGGCAATTAATGAGTCGGGAAGATTAAATGGTTCATATCATGAAGTAAAAAAATTACATTACTTTTTAAATGAATTTGGAGATCGTTTAGCTCCAATGTTGCCTGTATTTCCAGAAGAGGATTCTGATTTCCAATATGTAGTTCGATCAAATGGTAAGTCTGGGTTTTTATTTGGTTCCAATTATTATAGAAATAACAAACTGGAAGCTTATAAAGGAGTACAGTTCGAAGTTAAATTGGAGAATGAGACAGTAAAAATTCCATCTAAGTCAATTACTATTGCAGATAGTGCAATTTTTATGTGGCCGGTTAATTTTATGTTAGAGGATCTTACCTTAAAGTATGCAACAGCTCAACCTCTTTGTCATTTAGGAAATAAATGGATTTTTATTGAAGATGGAGATGAAACTCCCGAATTCTGTTTTAATTCTGATGGTATTGAGAGCGTTACTGCAACTATGGGTAAAGTAAAAGAACAGGATGAAACTTTCCTAATTAAGGATTTAAAACCTGGAAAAAATAGTGTGATTACTTTAAAAAGTAAAGCAGGTAAAGAGCAAAAAATTATTGTGCTTTCTAAGCAAGAAGCTAATGATTCCTGGTTGTTAGATACAAATACAGGTAAGGAATTCTTCTTATCTAATTCAGGAATGTATTCTGATGGAAGTGCAATTCGTGCCTTTGGTACAGATGCAGAATTTTCAGTGTTGAAATTGAATGAAGCAGCAAACAACGCAAATATTTTTGATATGAAAGAAGTCGGAGCAGAAAAAAAGAGTGTTCAATTGGATGTAAAAGAAGTTTATCCATTAGAAAATTCAGCTTGGTTAAAGACTTCAGCTGTGGAGAAACTGGATAGTAAAAATACATTAAATCATCGTTTCTTTTTAAAAGAATTTAGTTTAAATAATCCTTCTGAAATTAAACGAGCTCAATTGTTGATTTATATAGAATCAGAATGTAATGTTCAAGTGAATAGCCGTTGGGTAAATCAAAGTTTAGAAGCAGGTAAACTTAATGTTATTGATTTAACAGGTTATGTACAAAAGGGGAATAATAAATTAATGTTAGAATTTCCATTTGAAGATGGAGAAAAAGCATTTGCTGCAGAATTAGAAGTAGAACATTTTAATACTAACCGTATCTGTTTTGCAACTGATCAGTCTTGGTTAATGAGGGATTCATATACATATCCTACTTTTTTAACCGGGTATAGGGGATTTAAGGAGCCTGTATTGGTAAGTTCTAAACTTCAGGATCAGCAATTAAGCTATTTAAATCATAAACGATATAAAGTTATTATTCCTGAAAGTTATATGGATGGAGTTAATAATATGTATTTGCATATTGATTATACTGGCGATAAAGGATATGTATTTTTTAATCATACTCTCGTAGCAGATAACTACTTTAATGGAGACGTTTGGGAGATTGGTTTAAACAGATTGGAATATTCTTTAGATAATCAACCTTTATTTATTGATATAACAACGTTGTCTGATAAGGCCAGAATATATTTTGATGATGAAAATGCAAAAAATGCAGGTGTAAATGCGCTGATAAAGAATGTGAATTTAGTGCCAGAATACAGTGTTGAATTTTAAATGAATGAAAAAAATGGATATATAATATATATTCGTATTATTGATAGATTTAGTAATTAATTTAGTTTTAAGAGGATGGTTTTTAATCATCCTCTTTTTTTTGATGTTAGATCTAAAGCCTTCATTTAGTGTAGGTTTATCTTTGTAAGAATTTGATATTCTGTATTTTTACTATATGTTGTAAGATAACAAATCAATACCTCAAAAGTCAATTGGCTGGTATAAGTGAAGTGTAACTTAGTTTAGTTCATTTTTGTAATATATTAAAATATTGCAGTTTATAAGATAGGATGTTTATCGCTCCATTCAGACTACTTAAAAAGAAAAAGAAAGAAAATCTGTAAAATGGATGTTTTACTGGCCTTTTTTGTTCTTGCAATATAAACTAATATAATTCAATAAATTGGTGAACAAATCGGGAACAGAATTATTGTTTTATTTTTGTTTCCAAATAAACTTGAATAGTACTTGTGATTTTAAATAGTCTTTTTCTTTTTGTGTGTTTTTGATACAAAAAAGATAGGGAACAAGTAGGGAACAAAAAGAATCATGTAAAATATGTTCACGATTTAAGTTGTAACATACATATGTGTTGATGATTATGTAAGTTTGAATTTCGGTGGAGTCATTTTTTGTTTGATTGATATTGATTGGTTTTAGTAAAGTTCTTGGATGCCAAACAAAGGATTCGGATTAAGTAACAACAATCAAAAATTATGTATCGTGGCTACAAATCAAATATTTGCAATTACTAATATTGCAAGAACTGATCGTAAAGATCAAAAGAACTAAAACATTTAGGTTAGAATTACTATTGATGGCAAACGAACAGAATTTGCTGTTGTTAGATCGATTATTAAGGAATCCTGGAATTCAATAAAGGAAAGGATTGATAGTAAGCATAAAGATTTTAGAAAGGCAAATGCCGACCTTGATCAAGGTAAGTCAAAAATTACAAATATTTATTGGGAGCTATCTATTAATGGTCGTTTCACATAGATACTACATTACTGCGGAGTTATATAATATAAACCCGGGGAATTAAACTTCATCGTACTTTGTTAGATTTTTATTAAGGCATAAAAATATGTCTCCTCGTAATTTTCGAAAAAATAATAATTGAGTTTCAATTAAGGACAAAAAAGTTAAATTACCCAAATGTACCATTTTGATTCTCGTATTTACACTAATTTTTTAATAAGGAAGTAACATCTTTGTAGAGTTTCTATAAATCCAATGTAAACGAATGAGTTAGGAGAAATAGTGTTATTTATTATTAGGTAGAAGAAAGCAATCAATAAAAAATGGTAAAAGAAATATTTTTCACATCAAGCCGAATCATAATTGGCGTATTATTTATTTTTTCAGGCTTTGTAAAGGCTGTAGATCCCATAGGAAGTTCAATTAAATTCAAGGACTATTTAACAGCTTTTCACTTAGGTAGTTTTGAATTCATTGTAATTCCTCTTGCTTTTATTCTATCATCACTTGAATTTATAACGGGTATAAATGTGTTATTGAATATTAAAACTAAATTCTTTTCGTATGTTGCTTTGATTTTTATGTGCATTTTTACGCCTTTAACATTTCTGTTAGCCTTAACAAATCCTGTTACTGATTGTGGTTGTTTTGGAGATACTGTTAAACTTACTAATTGGGAAACCTTTTTTAAAAATGTGTTTTTATTGATACCAGCAATTTATTTATTTGTTTTTAAAAAGAGTTTTTCTTCCTCTTATTACAAGAAACAAGAACTGCTTCTAACAATATTTTTCACTGTTGGAATATTATATATAAATTATTACTCGTTAAATCATCTTCCTATTCTCGATTTTAGGCCTTACAATATTGGTGCAAACATATATGAAGGTATGACAGTTCCGGAAGGAGCTCCACAACCTGAATACAAAACTAGTTTTACTCTAATAAAGGATGGAGTACAAAAAGAGTTTACTACGGACAATTATCCATATAATGATAGTTCATGGGTATTTGTAGATAGCAAATCAGAATTGATCAGTGCAGGTTATGTACCTCCTATTCATGATTTTGTACTTACTAATGATCAAGGTAAAGATGTAACGCAAGATGTATTGAACGAAAAAAATCCGACTCTTTTAATAGTTTCATACCAAATTGCACAAGGTAAATGGGATAATCATTTGGATTCTATTAAAAAGCTGCAAACATCATTGTTAAATAAAGGGATTAACACATACTGTTTAACAGCATCAACAAATGAAGATATTACGGAATTTGAATTTGGTAAAGATGCTGGTTTTAATTATCTGGTAGCAGATGAAACAATGCTTAAAACAACCATAAGATCTAATCCAGGACTCATTTTAATGCAACAAGGAAACGTTATTGGTAAATGGCATTATAATGATATACCGGATTCAAAAGAATTTACAAATCCAGTGAGTTATACACTAAATCATATGCATATGCGATATGAATATTATAAAATACTTAGTTTATGCTTGTTGTTTATTGTTTTAACAGGTAGTGTTCTCTTATTATATAAATCTAAAAAATTAGGAAAGTAAATTTTTTTAATTTCTTGTAGGAGAGAAAATTCGTAATTATAATTTTTAAAGCATGATACTTGATCATTTTTTAGCATATTTCATCATCATTTTTCTGGCAACAATAATCCCCGGTCCCAATATGCTATTAGCACTTAATCATGGGGCAAATTATGGCATTACTAAAACCATCTATAGTGGATTGGGTAATATGATGGGAAATCTATTAATGGGGTTGATATCAATATTAGGCCTTGGAATTATACTTTTAAAATCAGCAATACTTTTCAATATAATTAAATGGATAGGAGTATTCTATCTTATTTATCTTGGTGTAAAGATATTTTTTGAACCTTTAGAAGTTTCTAAAAATAATAGCTTTACAGAAAAAGTTGCTTCAAATAAAAAGAAATCACGATTGATTTTTGATGGTTTTTTTATCGCTGTAAGTAATCCTAAGGGCATATTTTTTTTTACTTCATTATTTCCTCAATTTATAAGTCAAAATAATTCTCCAGCAAATGAATTACTCATTATTTTTCTTACCATGGGATTTGTAACATTTAGTTGTTATATCCTATATGGAATTTTTGGACAAAAATTAAACGCACTCTTCCAGTTAACTTCTTTCAGAAAGTTTTTTAATCGACTAACAGGCTCATTATTGATAGGTATTGGATTGTCAATAGCTTTTTCTAAAAGTATCTTATAATGTTATCACTTATATATGTATTGGTTACAGGGCTTTCATTTTCTATAGTTGTTTCAGTTAGTTTAAAGATTGCCAATATTCGTTTGTGGAATAATCAGAAAATCATAACGTTTTACGACTTCTACAAGTGGGTTATTCAAAAAAAAACAGGGAGAATTAGCAAAAAGCACTTCTTATCAGACCACTTGTGCTTTTATCAGTATTTTGCTTGATTCTAAAATTTTTTGTTGACATCCTACAGAAATATAGTTAACGTGGCCAGAATACCTTATCGATTTCTTCATCTGTTTCAAGATGAGTATTGCAGCCGGGTTGTTTTTTCATTTACACTACGTTCATATTTTTATAACAATAATGCTTTCATGTTTTTAAGGTGAGATGTGATTTACAACATAATAATCAATTAAATGTCATAATTTTGCATTATAGAAGATAATAAATGAAGTTTGGGATATTCAAAAACAATAGGAGTTTGATTTCATTATTTTGTACGAAAGCTATTATTATTAAAGGAATATGTCAGAAATGCCAATTCAAAAGTATCATCTACATAAGGACGAACCAGAGAAACTACAGTTTGAAGTGTATCGTTTAAAGGAGTTTTTGAAGGAAAACGCACTACATACACAAAAGCCACACGCACATAGCTATTATCAAATCATTTGGTTTAAAGAAGGAATAGGGAAGCATCGTGTTGATTTTAAAACATACAAGGTGGAAGATAATTCTCTGTTTTTTATATCAAAGGGCCAAATCCACCATTTTGATGAAAATTATTCGGATGGCTTTATTATTCATTTTAATGCTTCATTTATCGATTACAGTGAGAACTTTACAGAGGTGTTTATGAAGCATAACATCTTTCACTCATTTGAAAAAGAACCTCTATTTAAGCTTAAGGAGAAAGACCAGGATGCTCTACTTAATATAGTATTACAGATGCAGACGGAAGTAAATAATCCTAATCAGTTTGCTCACAGAGAATATGTTAAAGTCCTTTTACACCTTTTTCTTATTCTCATTCAGCGTTTAGGCGTTAGAGATCGGAGTAGTGATCTTTCCCTAAATAATCCTTCTCATATTTTATTGGTCCGATTTCAAAAACTACTGGAAGAACGCTTCTATGAAATCCATACAGTTTGTGGGTATGCAGATTTGCTAAACGTATCTACAAAAACACTAACAAATTGTATAAGAAGGAATTTGCAGCAAACACCACTCGAAATAATTAATGAACGTATAACCTTAGAGGCTAAACGACTGTTATCATATTCGGATAAAAATGTAAATGAAATTGCCTACCAATTGGGATTCACCGATGCATCTAATTTTGTCAAATTCTTTAAACGCATGACCAAAATATCTCCACGAGATTTCAGAAAGGCAGTTTCTTGAGTTGTAACGGAGAAATGGTTTGAATTGGTTAATTGAATTCCATTTTTATAACCACAGAAAATTGAATTCCTATTATATCGGAGTCTTTTTAGAAAACTTTCCTAAATCTACCATTTGTTTTCTTATGTATCCATTTTTTAAGAATGGTATTAACAAGACCTTTGTAGCAATAAGAAATACAAAATATTATGACAAAGGCATATTTAGAAATCACATTAAAGATAGCTGATGCAGATAGAGTGCATGCTGTTGATATCTATAATTGGTACAAAACACCATTTCTTCAAGCCATCGAGGGATCTCTGACAATGGAACTTCTTCATCATGTTGAAGATATTCAGTTCCTGCATGGTTTTGATAGTTATAAAAATGCGCAGGAGTATTTGTTGAGTGAGTTATTTAACGAGGAGGTAGTGATCGCTTTAGAACCCATTATAAGAAATAATCTCAATATGAAAATTTATAGTGTCGTTTAAGCTCGACGATTATAGACTAAACTCTTATATAAGAAGCAATAATCAGATTTTAAAACACAAAAGGAAAATCATCCATATATAATTTACATGAAAGACGAAACACTTTGCCTCCACGCAGGCTATTCACCAAAAAATAGTGAACCAAGAGTTGCTCCAATCGTACAAAGCACCACTTATACTTATGATAGTATTGAAGAAGTAGGTGAAGTTTTTGATGATCCGACTAAGAGTATTATTTACTCAAGATTTGCTAATCCTACAGTTATGGCCGTTGAACGTAAAATTGCAGATAGAAGTTTTAAAATTAAATGTACAAATGTTCAGCATTCTACTGAGCCACTTATGTTATTTATACATTATTGGCAAACGTTATTTTTTAATCATTCTATAATCCATTCTATTTTAAATAAGTCTTTTAGACTCTCAACTTTTTTCTGCCCAAATAGTTTCACTAATTCATTTTCTAACTTTATTTTTAATTGGTTGTTTTTTTGACAACAATCAATCCCCGTTTGGGTCAAGTTCAGAAATTTATCTCTTTTATTACCCTCTCTATAAGATGAAGTGATAAAACCTTGTTTCTCTAATTTAATAACACTTTTTTGCATTGCTTGTCTTGACATTCCTATAATTGCTGCAGCTTGTGAAATTGTTATACTTTTTTGGTCAATTTTTGATAATAAATACCATTCGGTCTGCGATAAATGAATTTCTGATTGCTTTTCCCATTTTTGCATCACAATTTTTCTTAATTGTGCATGTTTCTCACTAATCAAGTCTATTAAAGTCAATCCGTTTAAATCAAAATCCATATTCTTTGTCTAAATTTAATGTCAACCAGGTTGACAATATAAGTGTTTTTTATATTTTTGCAGTCTTTAAAATTATAAAATATAGTTAATCGGTATGGGTGAAACAAAAGTGCAAAAGAAAGTATTTACATTGATGATGTGTTTTGGAATGGTCTTAGGAATGACTACATATAATATTATCTTGCATAATGGTTTAACAACAGATGTTTTCAGTCATTTATTAAAAGAAATAGGATTTGTTTTTATTATAGCATTTATTTTGGATAATTTCATAGTTGGTCCATTTGCAAAGAAACAAGTGTTTTCAAGAGTCAGTTCAGATACAAAAACAATTTTTGTTATTTTAAGCATTTCGACAACAATGGTAGTTTGTATGGTTCTGCTTATGTCCATTTTTGGTTCAATTATTTCAGAAGGTTTTTCTTTAAATGCAGTAAAAATATATCCTAAAACTGTTTTATTGAATTTTATCGCAGCTTTACCGCTAAACCTTTTAATAGTTTCTCCTTTAGTTAGAGCTTTATTCATAAAATTATTCCCACCAAAGGTTACTGCTTATTAGTTCGTGTGTCTTCTTGGATTCATCATGGCTGTTCAATGATTTTAAGGAAAAGGTAGAAAGGAACAGGGGACAAGAAGGTCTTATGAAAACCATTAGAAATCTCCACTTAAGAAAAGTTGTATTGGGTCTTTAGTGCCGCCTAGTATGTTAAAGTGTTAAGAAAATAAGTAAACGGAGCGTTAAAAAAGAAAAGCTGTTTGAGCACAATTTAGAACTTGTAGGGATTTGAGTAACAAATTCCACAAGGTTCTTAATTGGGTGAGTTCTTTTCTTTTAGCGTAGAGCACTTATTTTTTGCTTTAATATGCAAGCGGCGGTCTTCTTTGTTTACTTTCTTCGGCTGCAGGACGAATTGGAGCAAAGCGGAAATCACGAACACCAAAAGATGAATTAAGTGAGCTAAAGTAAAAGCCCTTGCGGCTCGAGCAAAAGAAGGGATAAAGCAGAAAGGAACAGGGAAGTATGTTTTAATACCGGATTACAAATCCTACTATATAGTAATAGATATTAAAATATAAAGCCCGGATCACAGATCACGCGCTAACTGTTGTTGTTGAGGGATTACTATTTTAAATTGAAAGATTCTGATTCCAGACTATATAAAAAAAGACAGGATTTACAGGATAAAACAGGATTGTTTGTTTCATTCTGAAACAAGATTTATAGCATATAAATCTATCCTGTTAATCCTGTTAATCTTGTCAAAAGATAATTTGCGTCATGCATAGTGTTCTATCTCAAACAAAACACATCTCCTCCTGAAACCGAGAGCCCCGGCATCAGCTGGTGAGCCAAAAAACAAGATGCAGCAGTCGATAAAAGCGGTGCTGTTTGAAGCCTTGAGGCACGAAAGGCAAGTTCAGCGCTTTCGACGTAGGCATCGTAGCTTTTTTGAGCGAGGCAGGTGCAGCCGCGGCATCTTTTGTTTACTTTTCTCTGCTGTAGGAGAAAAGTAAAAGCCCTTGCGGCTCGAGCAAAAGAATGAATAAAGCAGAAAGGAACAGGGAACAAGAAGTATGTTTTAGTACCGGATTTCAATTATTGCGATAAATGAGAGCAGAGTTAAGTTCACTTGAACTATGCCGAATGGAGCAATAATCATAAAATAAATCCTACTAATTGTTCCAATGAGTTAGATTAATTTTAATTGATATAGTTGCTTGTAAATATAAGATGTAAATATCACGGATTACACTGCGTTAAATCCGCGCGAACAAAGAAAAAAATGTACTTAGTTCAGTAACAATTCAACAAACTTTAATTGATATTCCAACGTCAGGGAAACATAATCTGAAGGTATATATGATTGATCCGGGAGTTGTATTAGATAAAGTTGAAATTGTCTTTAGTGATAAAAATCTTTCTTATTTTAGAAGTGAAGAAACTATGATTCTAAATAGATAGGTATGGATTATATCGTTAAAAATGGAAATTATTCCATGATTATGAGTGAAAATTACAGTTAATATCAATCTTGTATATGTAAGTTTGAAAGCATAATTATATCTGTATATATAAAAGAGCTGATTGGCTCTTTTTATAAAAAGAGTAGAGATTAAAAATCAGGAATAATGAAAATAAACGCATTTAGACAAAATATTAATAAGATTGTAGCACTTGGTTTTCTTTTATTGGGTATAAATATTTATGCTCAGCATTCTCCTCTTACAGAAAAGGAAAAGGCAACATTATATCCAACCAAAGAAATAGTATCCCGCTATCATAACGACTGGACAATAAAACATTATAAGCAACGTATTAAGGTTTTTATGAATGAACCACTAGATTATAATGGTATTGTATTTATAGGAAATAGTATTACCGAAAAAGGACGTTATTGGTCAGAAAAATTTAATATTCCCAATATCTATAACAGGGGAATTGCAGGTGATGTAAGTGATGGGGTTTATAAAAGGTTGGATGAAATTGTATATTTTAAACCAAAAGCCGTTTTTATTTTAATTGGTATAAATGATCTTTTTAATAAACACTACAAAGAGGGAGATGGGCGATTCAAATATGATAAAATTGTTCCTTCAGCAGAATATGTAGCAAAAAATATTATTAAAATATCAAAATATATCCATCGCAAATCTCCTGATACCAAAATATATGTACGCACTGTATTACCTACACGAAGAGGTTTTATTAACGATGATGTGCTTTTGGTAAATGATTTTATTAGGGCTTATGAAGCTAAAGGATATTATTCGGTAATTGATTTATTTAAACAATTTGTGGATTCAGATGGCCAAATGGTAAAGGAATTGACTGTTGATGGAGTTCATTTGAGTGAGGCAGGATATAAAAAATGGGTTGATTTTGAAAAACCAATTATAGAAAAGCTTATTGAATAAAAATAACCATTAGGAGTTGATTAAATACACAACGGTTAAATTAGAGTCAGGCTTTTTTGCTAGAAACATAGAGTTATAGAAATCTTGGATTTAAGATACTAGTGTAAGGAATATACATTAAAATATAATCCAGGATTTCGTTTATACATTAATATTGGTAATTTATTATCACTGCATAAATTAGGACAGGCTATCTGTGTAAGCAATGATAGATACAAAAAACTGTCTAACCTAATGACGAACAAGATTGGTACTTCAATTATTTATACCAAATATCAGTATTTGCAATTGTACTAATTATAGCAACAAGAAGTGTTATACTGGCAATTTTCAGGAATGCATTCAATTATTGTAAGACATTTGGGATTACTTCAGGTTCTGTTAGAACATGAAATATACTTATCTACCTTTTTACAAACCATTAAATCAAAAGGATTGATTTTAATACTTACTTAAGAATATACCCCCTATGATTTGATCATTTGTCTCCCTTTTACCTTGTTGATTTGTATTAGTTTTGCATATATTTCTATTTGAAAATTATGGTAGAAATTTATAAAGGTTGGAAAATCAATCATTAAACAAAATGAAAAACATAATGCATTTAAAAATGAATTTAAGAGTATTATCACTTTTATTAATGGTAATATTTATAGGAGTAGCTGATATGTCAGCTCAGGACAAATCAAATTATATTTCTGAAGTATGGGTAGCTGATCAGGGAGATGGTACATACAAAAATCCTATTTTATATACTGATTATTCAGACCCTGATGTTTGTCGTGCAGGAGATGATTATTATATGACTTCATCAAGTTTTAATTGCATACCGGGATTACAGATTTTGCACTCAAAAGATTTAGTTAATTGGGAACTAATTGGGGCTGCAGTTCCTTATGGTTTACCACCTGCTGATGTATTTTCAAAACCTCAACATGGTAATGGAATTTGGGCGCCTTCAATCCGCTACCATAATAATGAATTTTATATTTTTTATGGTGATCCTGATTATGGTATTTATATGACTAAAGCAAAAGATCCGGCAGGCCCATGGACTCCTCTGACCTTAGTAAAAGAAGGTAAAGGATTAATAGATGCTTGTCCATTATGGGATGAAGATGGTCGTGTTTATTTAGTGCATGGAGTAGCAGGAAGTAGAGCATCTTTTAAAAGCGTTTTATCAGTATGTGAACTAAATAAAGATGCTACAAAAGCCATATCAGAAAGTGTTATTGTATTTGACGGACATGGCAAGCATCCTACTATTGAAGGTCCTAAATTTTATAAAAAAGATGGTTATTACTACATTTTTTCACCAGGAGGTGGAGTACCAACAGGATGGCAAATTGTAATGAGATCAAAAAATGTTTATGGTCCTTACGAAGATAAAATTGTTTTAGCACAGGGTAAAACAGAAATTAACGGACCACACCAGGGTGGTTGGGTAGAAACACAAACTGGAGAAGATTGGTTTATTCATTTTCAGGATGTAGGAGCAATTGGTCGTATTGTTCACCTACAACCAATGACATGGAAAGACGGATGGCCGGTAATGGGTATCGATAAGGATAAAGATGGATGTGGAGACCCTGTTCTTACATACAAGAAACCAAATGTTGGTAAAACCTATCCAATAATGACTCCTGCAGAAAGTGATGAATTTAATGATACTAAAACAGGGTACCAATGGCAATGGCACGGTAATAGTTCTCCATTCTGGATTTTTAACGATGCTACCAATGGAAACATGAGACTTTACTCTGTTTTAACACCGGATAATTATAAGAGTTTATGGGACGTTTCGAATTTGTTCCTTCAAAAAATTCCTGCTCCTGAGTTTACAGCTACTGTAAAAATGACATTTCGCCCGAATCCAGAAAATAAAGGTGAGCGCGCGGGATTTGTAATAATGGGACGCGATTATGGTGTTGTGGCTTTAGAAGATACAAAAGACGGAGTTGTTTTATCACAAGGTTTTTGTAAAAGTGCCGACAAAGGAAAAACAGAAGTTGTGAACGAAGAGGTTAGTATTAAAAACAATAAACCTATTTATTTAAGAGTTACCATGCAAGGCGATAATGACTGCCAGTTTAGCTATAGTTTTAATGGTAAAAAGTTTACAAAAATTGGACAGTCATTTAAAGCTCGTGAAGGAAAATGGATTGGAGCTAAAATGGGATTCTTTATTAATCGACATGAATACCATAAAGATAGCGGTTGGATTGATGTAGATTGGTTTAGAGTAACAAAGTAATAAGGAATTGATTCTTCAATAAAAAGTTTTATCAATTATATAAACAGCGGGGTAAATAACTTCGCTGTTTTTTTATTTGTTACTTTAGAAAATCTTAAGGAAATTCTTGTTAAACCGACTAAGGTGGTTTTATATAAGAATTTATGCGCGTTTGAAATATTTATTTATACGTTCCTTTATGGCTACAGAATCACGATAAAACAATGCCATGAAGAAAAATATAATCATGTTTGTTCCAAACTGCCAGAATGTAGATGCACCTGGTTTTGGAGTATTACCAAAGTAATGAACAGAATAAAGAATAATAAATGCTTGAATGGCAGGTATAATTGTAGCTACTATTATTGCAGTATTTCTAGGTTTTATTAGTTGGGTTAATTTTTCACATACTCTGATATTAAATCCTCCCATTAATAAATTGAAGGAAAATTGTCTGAAAAAACTATATAGAGCAGGAGTAAACCCATGTTCGTAGTTAATAAAAAAAACAATAGATCCTGTTGCTATACCAGAAAGACTTCCCATCAGTAAATTGATGTGCTTATTTAACCAGGTAATAAAATTTCGTAAACTAATTATTAATGTTGGTATACTTGTGTTTGCCATTTATAAAAAAATTGGGTTACAAAGATAATAATTCATATTAAATAGCAATTTTTTATTACCGTCAATAAATTCCCGTCTTACTATTGGTTTTTACGAAACAAGTTAAAATAGAATTCTTATATCTTAAAAAGTTGTATTAATTTATATGCTGGTATTATACTGAGATTCGCTGTGATATGTCTTAAATTGAAGTTTTTTTAACTATAAAATTAGATAAGCCATCATCTTAATAATCTGGATTTCTTTTTTATTTAAGCGCTATGGGTAGTTCAATCGACTGGATTATTAGTTTTGTTTTTAAGTGGTTTCAAATTGTAATATAATATCTCCTTCATAAAAAATAGTGACCTAAAATTATTTTTATTATAGGTTTATGTATTATGTGATATTATAAATACAAATTATATAATTACAGTAGTTTGATAAATCTTAGTTAGTATTAACTAATTTTATACGCTAAACTAAAAAACAAACTGTCAATGAAAAATAATTTAGATGTAATTACATTTGGAGAATCAATGGTTTTATTCAGCCCAGGTGATAAAGGTCCATTGCGTCACGTACATAATTTCACCAAGTCAATTGCAGGAGCAGAATCAAATGTTGCCATTGCATTGAGTCGACTTGGTCATAATGTAGGATGGTTTTCAAAAGTAGGAGATGACGAATTTGGGCGATATATAAAATTTATGGTTCAAGGAGAAGGTGTTGATGTTTCTCGTATCATTGTCGATAAAGAACATCAGACCGGGCTTTTATTTAAAGAGTTGTTTGAGCATGTAAACCCAAATGTTTATTATTATCGTAAGAATTCTGCCGCAAGTTTTCTGCAACCGGCTGATTTAGATCGTGATTACATACAAAGTGCAAAGATTCTTCATTTAACAGGCATTACTCCTGCCATTAGTGAAACAGCAAAAGAAACATTATTTGAGGCTATTAGAATCGCAAAACAAGCTGGTATCACAGTATCTTTTGATCCAAATATACGTTTGAAATTGTGGTCACTTGAAGATGCAAAAGAAACATTACTTGAAATTTGTAAGCAAGTAGATATTTTATTCCCTGGAATAGACGAATCAGAGATATTGTTAGGAAAAACAGATCCAAAAGAAATATTAGAAGCTTTTCATGCTATGGGTATTAGTGAAATAGCTTTGAAATTAGGGAAAAAAGGATGTATGGTTTCAAATGGAAAAGTAAGTGAGTTTGTTCCGGGTTATATTGTCGAACATCTTGAAGATACTGTAGGGGCTGGTGATGGTTTTGCTGCAGGATATCTAAGTAGTCGCTTAAAAGGTCTTTCTATTCAGGAAGCAGGCGATTATGCCAATGGAGTAGGTGCTATGGCCACATTGGTCAGAGGTGATAGTGAAGGTTTTCCTACTTATCAGCAATTACTTGCTTTTACAGGTAAAATTGATTCTATCGATAGATAAATAGTTAATTTGTAGTTATGAAAATATTTGTCATATAGGCAATTAATAATATTTGTATTCAGAAAAAAGGAAGTTAGTAGTAGCTTCCTTTTTTTGTTTTATCTGTCTAAACTAAAGAGTGATAAGGATGTAAAGTGTCTGGAGATTATAGTAATATTAATGTAATTTTTTATGTTTGTTTAGAGTAGCTATTACACATGCAGGTTATTTTATGTAATAGATAAAAAATATTCAGATAAAATCAGGTTATGACTATTAAAATGCATATAGAAATTTTCATATTTGATTAGATGTAAATGAATTGATTTAATAAAAAATCACTAACTTATCTAGTATGAAGAAACATATAATACGGATATACTCAGGTTAATAAAAATATAGATATCATTATTAAGTTATATGGTAACAGTAAATTCTGAACAATGAAATCAAAATCTAATACATCCTTACCATTACAAATAATTACAGGGATAGGTGTTGTAATTTATCTAGTAGTTATGATCATTGGCTTTTATCAAGGTTCGTTGAGTTTTATGAACATTAACGGTATTTCATCCTCAATACTTTTTCTTCTATTTGGGGTAGGCTTTGTCTTATCATGGAAGAATAAGAAGATAGCTGGTATTTTACTAATGATTTGGAACGTAGGTGTGTGGATTTATGATTTTTTTATTTTTAATCAAAGTGACTATGAACCTGGAATGAGGAGCATGATGCTTTCGCCTGTTATGGTTATTGGTGCTTAATTTCTTCTTGAATGGTATAAAAGCTCTACAGTAATTAAACCTTCGGAACCAAAGCAATGGAAATTTATACTACGTATTCTGCTTGTCAATTATGCTGTTTTATATGCTATTGTTGTGCTATCAAAGGTTTTTAATGGAGAGCAAATTAATTATTTCAGTTTCCCATATATTATATTCCCTATATGGCTTTTGGTATTTATAATAGGCTTTATATTATCCTGGAAAAGAGAATTTTTTGCCGGCTTAGTATTTCTCTTTTGGTGTGTATTTTTAATATATGGAACATTTGCCTATTCTGAAATTGAACGATCAGGAGGATGGGCTGTGTATGGTCTTCCACTTTTGGTTCAGGCTATCTTTTATATTAAAAATCATTATCAATTTAATACAAAGTAGAATATTGCAATCTAAAATAAAATTCAATATTCTTGATTATAAATCAGAATTACTAAGCTTCTTAAGACTATTAAGTCTCACCTGACCATTCGCTATGTATATATTCAAAGTTTTGTAAAAAAAGTTCTGTAGTGTAATGTTTAAAATCATTACAAAATTTAGTGATTATGAATACTTGGTCAAACATTCAGATTTCTTCTCATGATTCAGAAATTAATAAAATTAATGATCTGGAGAAAAGACTTGGTGTGTTGACTGATAATGTCAATAGAATCCGAGAACTTATTACACGATTTGAAGTATGTCATTTCAAGTATAAGATACATTTAACTAAAATAAAGGATTCAATAACTAATCTTAATTCAAATATAGATACAACCAAAATAGGTGCAAACCATATTCAACATGGAGAAAATGTTTTAAAGTCAGATACAACAGGGAGGAGCCTTAAAGGGCAGCAATATATTTGGGCATTAATGAAATGGCTTAAGGATGATGATGCACATCAGACGTTAGGTAAATACAACATAAAACTAGGTGAACAGATTCAAACGTGGTTAGGATACAAAAATTCTGATAAAGTTAGATTAGTTAAATTATTGCTGGCAAGATTAAGATGGGATTGGGCATCTTACGAAAATTTACAACAGAAGGGAAAGTTTAAGGATATTGAAGCTCAAGCAAGCAGAATGGATATTTGTCATTATGCATTTCCAGAAAACCTTGATTTAATAATAAAAGGAATAGGAAAGTTGAAAGCTGTAGAAGAAAAATTCTTTGAAGGCTGTGGTTCTTTTAATACTGAGATTAAAACATATCTCGAAAAAGAATTCACAGATTTAAATAATGTACTTAATTCTTTTCACATAACGAATGCATCAAGTAAAAATGATTTGATTAAAAAATGGTTGATTCTATGTTTAGTCAAAACAATTAAAGAAAATATAAAAATAGAAATACCAGTTAATGGCTTAGGAAGTTATGAATCATAGACCTTAGATTTAAATTATAATATAATAACTAACATATAGAACTGTATAGTATTTACTACTAATAAAAGCGAAGTAGGATTTAAATAACATAAAATAGTCCATTTATTGCTTAAAAAAATCCATGTTTAGACTTGGTTCATTTAACTATAATTGTAGAATATTCAAAAGTTAAATTCTAAATCTAATACATTCCCCGTGAAATTAATATCTATTATTTTACTTGCTATACTATTTTATCCTGTTGTAGCACAAACAGAAACTAATCCTCCAATATGTCCTGCCTGGGCCTTTGAACCCTGGGTTTGGGAAGATAATATCAATACTCAGGAAACTATTGAAGGGATAGTCGAAAATTATTTAAATCGCGATATACCTGTAGGAGCTGTAATCATTGATAGTCCATGGTCTACCTTCTATAATGACTTTAGCTGGGATTTAAGTCTATATCCTACACCGCAAGAAATGATCGATAATTTTCAGTCTCAAAATGTAAATGTGGTCATGTGGATGACAGGTTTTGTGAATACAGATTGCCCGGATTATCAATATGTAATAGATAATGGTTTTGCTGTAGATGATGGAACGGTTTATACTTGGTGGAAGGGTGATGGAGTACACCTTGACTTTACCAATGCTGATGCAATGGCATGGTTAGGTGCAAAACTTGATGAACTCCATGCCAATAACATAAGAGGATGGAAGGTTGATCAGGGAGTTGATTATTTAAATGATAATGTAAAAACCAGTATCGGCACAATTACCAAACAGGAATTCAAAGACTATTTTTACAAATCTATGTACGACTATGCAGTTGGTAATTCAACAGAAAATATCACTATTGCAAGAGCGTATTCTTTTCAGGGAGGTTTGGGTGCTCCTGTAGAGTCGAGCCCAATTAGCTGGTTGGGTGATTTTTCAGGTAATTTCTCAGGTATCAGTGGTCAGTTATCAGACCTTTATACCTCTGCTGATTATGGTTATTCAGCTCCGGGAATTGAAGTTGGAGGATTTCAGGGTGCTGTACCAACAAAATCATCGTTAATTCGGTATGCTCAATTTGGCGCATTGACACCTTTAATGCTTAATGGAGGCTCAAACGGAGGTGTGGCAGAGCATCTTCCATGGTACTGGGATGAAGAAACGGTTGATATTTACCGTTATTATGCAACTTTGCATAGTGAACTGGTTCCGTTTTTCTTTAGTAATAGTGTAAAAGCCCATTTAGGAGGAGGAAGTATTATAAAGAACCCAGATGGTAATTTAGCTCAGCATCAGTTAGGAGATGAGATATTTACGTCAATCTTAACAAATAATGTTACTATTAAAGAGGTTCAAATTCCAGAGGCGGGTAACTGGATAGATTATTGGGATGAATCAAATGTATACTCACCAGGAGTAATGATAAATTATATAACACCTCTTGATAAATATCCAATTTTTATTAAAACAGGTTCAGTTATTCCTTTATCTGTAAGAAATAATGTAACCGATCATGGTAATTCCTCTCAGGAAGATAAACTTACTTTATTAATATACCCTGATGGTGAAAATACTACTACTCACTATATACCTTTGGGTAATGGTATTGAATATGCAACATTAAATATAGTTGTAGATGAAAGTAATGGTACAGTGGAGGTTAACAGCGACACAGAATTGGATTTTCATTTGCTTATAAAAAGCTTTGTACAACCAGAAATAGTTTCTAATGCTGACAGTTGGAGTTATGATGAAACCATGCAATATATTGATATAGATAAATCAGGTAGTACATTTACCTTACAAATTGATAATATTAGTGCTTATCAGGACATTGAATTGTTAACCGAATATATATCTGATAATTCAGACCAGAATTTGAAAGTCTATGATGAGGATAATGCAATATATTGGTCTGTTCAAGAGAATGTTCAAGTTGGCGACTTACAATACGCAGATCGTGACTATACCTTTATTTCAATTCCGGATGAATTACTCGGTAGTACCTGGATTAAAACAGCAAACGGTTCTAAATTATATGCAGAAGATACTTTAGCCATATATATTGCACCTGAGGATATGGATGTTTATGTTGCTCATAAAGATGATATAAGCAATAAACCTGAATGGTTGTCAAAGTACACGGATACCCAGCAAAAAGTGGTAAATAGTGAAAGTTTAAATAAAAACTTAACCCTTTTTGTAAATACCGTTTCTAAAGGAGATACGATTTTTATGGGAAATAATGGAAGCGATAATGGTCAAGGAATGTATTCGGTTTTTATGGTTGAATCTAATGTCAGTACAGACTTGTACTCAAATAAAGTCATCAATAAATTATATGTAAACGCTTATCCAAATCCATTTACTGATGTGGTAAATTTCGAATTATATGTTGATCGGGTCACAGATGTAACTATTTCTCTTTTTAACAATACAGGACAACTAATGGCTAGAAAAATTTGCAATCAATTATCTCTTGGTAAACAGGAGGTCTCCATGCATTTAAATAACCTGGGCATCGAATTAAGTAATGGAATATATTTATATCAGGTTAGTACAGATAAACATACAGTGAATGGTAAGCTCATCAAACAGTGATTTATAATTATTACCTGTGATTTATAAAAAAAACATTCGAATTAAGTCTACACTTTAAAATCATATAACCAATTAGTTATGAAGTTTTTGAAAAATCTAAAATACTTATTTCTATATTTATTTTTATTGGGCTGTGGAATAGCTTCAGCACAAACTCATATTTATAATTTAAAATGTTGTGATAAAGAGTCCTTAATCGGAGCCGAAGAAAAGCCTTATTTTGGATGGAATATCATTAATGAAAATAGTGCTATCATTCAATCTGCATATCAGATTTTGGTTGCTTCATCAAAAGATCTTTTAAATGAGGGCGATGCTGATTTGTGGAATAGTGGCCAGGTAGAATCCAGTATGCAGAATTATATTTATTATTCAGGTAATGATCTTAGCTCTGCTACAAAATATTATTGGAAAGTAAAAATTTGGGACTCAGCTGGTATTGAAAGTGATTATTCTGAGGTAGACTTATTAACAACAGGACTCTTAACAAATAACGATTGGTCCGGTGCGAAATGGATTAAAAGAGTAGGAAGTGATAATGAAGATTATACTTATTTCCGAAAAACGATTTCATTAAACAGTAATCAAATTGAGCAAGCTACAGTTTTTGTTTCTGCGGTTCATGATTTTGAACTTTATATGAACGGTGATTTAGTGGGAAAAGGACCTGGTTATCATTACCCTCAATATCAATATTACAACGCTTTTGATATTACAGATAAACTTAATTCAAATTCGGATAATTTATTTGCATGTTTAACGCATTGGTATGGCGGTGGTCAAGGGCGCCCTACAAGTTCAAAAGGGTTTTTATTTAAAGCTATCATTAAATATGTGGATGGTTCAAGTATAGTAATTAACTCTGACAATACATGGAAAATTAAACAGGTTACAGCGTTTGCAACAGGTCAGGATCAGAGAAACAGTGAGGGTGTTGGTTATGTAGATAAAATTGATTCAAGAGAAATTATTACTAATTGGAATGCATTGGATTATGATGATTCATCATGGTTCACAGCTACAGAAATTGGTGCCCATCCTGTAAGTCCTTGGACAGGAGAGTTACAGGTGAATCATGCAAGCTTAATTGAAGAGGAATTAACTCCTGTATCGGTTACAAATAAAGGAAATGGGACTTATGTTATCGATTTAGGAAAAGTATATGCTGGTGTTCCTGAAATACATTTTTCAGGCGGAACCAGTGGAACACAAATTAAAATATTAGGAGGATATACTTTATCTAATGGATATGTTTCTACCTCTACAGTCCAAAACACAGATATGTCATACTATTTTATCCTGAATGGTGGTACAGCTGTTTTTAAACCTATGGTATATTTAGGTATGCGATATATACAAGTAAATAATTCTCCCAATGAATTAAATACTGATAACGTAAAATTTGTTGCTAGACATTATGAATTAGATCCGGATCGATCTTCTTTTAGTTCTTCCAATGAAATGTTAAATCAAGTTTGGGACTTAATGAAACGTTCCCTTGTTGTTGGTTCTCAGGAAAGTTTTGTTGATACTCCAACCAGAGAAAAGGGAGGCTTTTTAGGAGATTCATGGTCTGTTGGGTCTTCAGCCATGCAAGTGATGGGTGAGCGAGTAATGAATTTTAGAATTTTGAATGAATTTATTACTTCGCAAAAACAATACTGGTCTGATGGTAGATTAAATGCTGTTTATCCCAATGTAGATGGCGGAAGAGACATTCCGGATTATACCCAAATGTTCTTATTTTGGGTTTGGGACTATTATATGCAAACAGGTAATGTTGAATTTTTACAGTCTAACTATAATGAAATCTTTAACGTTGCTAATTATGTGAGTAATCATATTAACTCTACAACAGGATTAATACATAAATTAACCGGAGGTACAAGTTCTTATAAATATGGTATTATTGACTGGCCTAAAAACATGCGCTATGGTTATGATACATCAGTAGATTCACGTACAGTAATGAATGCTTATGCCTACCAGGATTTCACAATCATGGCACAAATAGCCGAAGTGCTTGGTATAACAGATGTTCAAGAAGAGTATAATGAAAAGGCAAATAATATTAAAGTTGCTATTAATGATAGATTGATAGATGAACAAGGAGTATATATTGATGGACTGTACTCCGATTATTCGCAGAGTAGTAATGCCTCACAGCATGCCAATATGTTGCCTTTGGCCTTGGGGATTGTGCCTGATCAATATCAAAATAATGTAGAAACTCTTGTTAAAGATAAAGAAATGAGTGTAGGAATGGTTACACTTAGATGGTTACCTGAAGCAATTGGGTACTCTGAAGAAGGAGAACATCTTATCGATTTATATACAAATTCTCAATGGGATGGATGGGCTAAAATTATTGCATTAGGTGGAACAATGACCTGGGAATCATGGGATGCTTTATATACCGGAGAGAGTATGTCGCACCCATGGGGAGCAGTTGGTTTAATAGGTCTGCAACAGTTTGTTTTAGGTGTGAAAGCACTAAAATGCCAACATGAATTGATACAAATAAAACCATTATGGTTTGGAGAGCAATTAACCAATGTAAATGGAATAGTACCTACAGATAGAGGTGATATTGACATCAGCTGGGAAAAAAACGAAAGTGTATATAATATGACAGTGATTATCCCGGATAATATGACTGGTAAAATATATATACCGATTGGAGATGCTACTGGTGATAAAATTTTACTGAACGATTCTGAAATAGATTATGAAGTTGCAGGAAACTATTTTTATATAGGTGAATATGGACCTGGAGAATATAATATTGTAAGATATTTAAATCAAGGATCTACTCCGGTAATAGCCCCATCTGAAGATAACCAATGGATTACTATTACGCCTAATCCAATACATGACAAGATGTACCTTAAAGGAAATATTAATGATATAAATATGATATCAGTGATTTCATTATCTGGAAAAGTATGTTCACAAGTCAAAAATCCTGTACAAAAAGAAATTGATATATCTGATTTAGACAGTGGTATTTACATTGTAAAAATTAATTGTAGCCAAAGAACACTACTAATGAAAATAGTTAAAGTATAAAGTGAACACTAAAAGGAAATCATAAGCATTTAAATAATAATAAAATAAATAGCATTTGGGAGCCAATACTAATTCAAATATTAGCTCCCATTGGTTATTAAATAGTGAGGAGTTTTTTCTGTCAATTTTACTGAACTACAATTTCATCAGTAAAAATAAAAGCGTTTTGCTTATTGCCAGCAACAACCTTAATGTAACGTGCTTTACTATTATTTAGTGAGCATTTAAATGTTTTAAAGGTTAGTTCTTTTTCATCTTTAGAGATGTTGTTATTATCACGATCAATTGTATTGTAGTTTTTACCATCCAAAGAAATACTTACTTCCAGGTAGTCTGGCATATAAACCCCCGGACCTGTAATTTGCATGAATTTAGCTGATATTGAATTAAGGTTATGAACTTCACCCATATCAATAATTACATCAATGTCATTAGTAAATCCTTGCCATTTACCATCTCCATAGCTTTTACCACCTCTTAAACCATCAGTTAATGAACCCGCATCACCGGCAGGATAAGCTTTGTTCCAGGGCTTGTTGTACGTAACACTTTTCCCAATGGCCAAATGGTAATCTACTTCTTTTCTCAATAATGGTTGTTCGGGTTTTGCTTCTGTAAAAACAGCTGCACAAATATTGGCACTTCCTTCAATATAGAATTTGCCATTGTATAAGCTCGAGTTTACTGTTGGCTCAGTTCCATCAGTTGTATAATAAATAGTGGGATTACTAATTTCGCTAATAAAAGTGATTCCAATTCTTTTGTTTATGGTATCAACATCCATAATTGGTATCAATTCCTTTGTTGGATTGTAACGATAATTTACATCTAGTTCATCTAAAATTGAAGTGTGATCCTTTACTTTTGTTTTAAATGCTTCCCAATTTAAAACAGCATCATCGGACCACGCTCTTTCTGATAGAGCCAATAGTTTAGGGAATACTAGTGCTTCCACAACTTTATATGAACCTACTCTTTCTGCCCAAACACAAGCCTGGATACCCTTTATCAAATTCATCTTATCTTCAGGATATTTGTCACTCAGTAAATTCATATTGTAAATATTATATAAAGGAGTACTCATTCTTGAAAAGTAAAGAGGATCGCCAGGAACCATTATCATTTGATTACCATTAGCAGCTACTTTTTCAGGAACACCACCAACCCAGTTTCTCCAATACATAACATTTATTGAAGGGTCCAATTCTCCTTCAAGAGCATCATCCCAAACAATCACTTTTTTGCCTTTTTCTTTTAGATAATCAGATACTCTTTTTACAAAATAACTTTGTAATTGTTTTTCATCAGTGTAACCATGTTTCTTCATGAACTGTTGACATTGAGCAGATTCCTTCCAACTTGATTTTTCTACTTCATCAGCTCCAATATGAACATACTCAGAAGGGAATATCTGTATTACTTCATCCAAAATATTCTGAACAAATGAATAAACATCTTCTTTAACAGGACTAAGGGGAGTTGAGAATACAGATCCCCATGCTGATTTACCTGTAGCACTTAAATTTGGATAAATATTAATTGCTGCCATCATATGTCCCGGCATATCTATTTCAGGAATAATTTCAACATGACGTTCAGAAGCATAAGCTACAAATGCTTTCATCTCATCCTGTGTGTAAAATCCGCCATACAATGTTTTGCCATCTTTTTGAAGTATATGTGCTGGATCAATGGCGAATAGAGGATCCTCTTTTGCCATTTTCATACAAACAGAATCCTGCTCGTTAAAAGTTCTCCATGCACCTTTTTCTGTAAGCAAAGGATATTTTTTTATTTCCAATCGCCATCCTTGATCATCGGTCAAATGTAGGTGTAGTTTATTGATTTTATATAAAGCCAATACATCCACATATTTTTTAAGAAAATCTATAGAAAAGAAATGACGTGAAACATCTAAATGCATTCCTCTCCAACTATATTTCGGTTGATCTTTAATCGATAGTTGAGGTAAAAGAATATTTTGAGCAGAAGCATTATTATTGGTGGATGCATAAAGTAATTGTCTGAATGTTTCTATGGCATAAAACAATCCTTTACTGTCAGCAGCAATAAGTTTTACTTCATCCTCATTAATCTCAATATTATAAGCTTCTGGTGTTGTTATTTGATCCGATTTTAGGATGATAATTTTGTTTTTATTTTCTACTCCTTTTAATTCATTGCCAATAAATTCTTTTATACTTGTTTGTAAAAAAGAAACCTCATTCGAAAACTCTTCATTATCCTTTATAATCAGTTGAGTTTGGTCATTAAGATCAAAACTACCTTTTGAATACTCCAGGCTTGAAGGTTCTGGTATGATAGCAGCTTTTTTTACGGGAGCTGGTTTTGAGCAAGCAATTAAAATTAAGGTAGATATTATTGGTAATAAGATATTTATCTTCATGTTTTTAAATGTTGGTTGTTAAATAGTTTTATTGTCAAGTTTTAATATTTGTCTCATGAACAACACTTTAATTATTCAATTACCATTGTATTTTTACCTTAATACCCTCAGGATCATTTTCAAAACTTAAAAAGTATGTCTTGCTGAATTTATCCCATTCTGTTTTAAGTTCAATATTATTTCCTTTATGATCTTTAGCTTCTATATTTTTTGCTTTTTTAGGTAAAAGAACACGCATCACATTAGTTGTTTTAGCAGGACTTTTAACCATAAATGAATATTGCTTGTCTTTAATAAGTTCATCATAAACTCTTGCCGCAGTAACTAAAACTTTTGGTTTATGGGCGTCTTTTATTGATTCAATATGGTATAAAAAAGCTTGTTCTCCAGGTGCTATTATCTTTTCTTTCAAGACAGGGATCTTAGGATTGTACAGATCTATTAATTTACCTTTAGCAATATATGGTTCGTTTACACTATTTTCATCCAGTACTGAAATAACTTCATAAGGCCCTCTTTGTAAAGTGAAGCTGTTTTTAAACTCTAATTCCGTATTCGCCTTGTCTTGATATAGTTCTTTTACTGTGTTTATAAATTCTTTATCGCATGCCTTATCCCAAACAAATTCTTTGGGATCATTCCTTACAATGCATACTTTACCCTTTCCATATTGGTATTCACCTTCCTTAAAAGGTGTTTTGATTTCCATTTTAGTAAAAAGATCTTCCGAAGGTGTATTAAATGTATTTTCGTTTGTGTTCCACCATTCAGTTACTGATTGATATGGATCTTCATCTCTGCCACAGTAAATTAAGTAACCTCCATCTTTAACCCATTGAGCAATATTATCGTGAGCCTTTTGATCCATAGGTTTCATGTTAGAGTACGACATGATCAGTAACTTTAAATTTTTCCATGTTTCAGGATAAGAAGTATTTTCAATATGCACTGTTTTTACAGGAACACCTCGTTTTAAAAGGGGTAATGTTTGTCCGAAAAAACTTGATAATTGAGGATCGCTATAATTCTCGAATGTAGGAAAACGTTGAAACATCATGGAGTTAGCCATAAGTACTCCAATACCATCAGAACCACTTACTTTATTATTTGATACAGGAATGTCATTTAATGCATTAATCATTACCTGCATTTGTGTAGAAAATGAGCGTGGTATTTTTTCCATTTTGTCACTGTCTGCACTTGTTTTAAATGCTCGTTCGTAAATACGGGTTGGCCATGGCATTACTTCATAATTATTAATGCCAGGATATAACAATTGTGCAGTAAATGTAGCTTCGTAATTTTTTATGTAATCACTCCAGTCGCGAGGTCTGTCTTCAATAGGATCTGTTAAGAAAAATATCTTACGTCCGGTTGGTGCAGTCATAGACTCCATTGAACCATACTCTAAAAATGCAGTTTCAAAAACTCGTTCTTTTCTAACTCCATTATAATAATTTGGAGTTCTGGAAGTTCCGGTCCATACCTGGGCAATGTATCCATCAACGCAAGAAAGAGAAGCCAGACTGGCTTCCGGACTTACAATTTGCCATTGCGTATAATTAATCAATGAATGTGTAGGGACAAAACACTTTACGTCTACACCTTTACTTTTTCCATATTCCTTTGCATAAGTAAATACTTCATTCAATGCATTGTAAAACAAATGGTATTTAAGCTTATTTGATAAGTAAGTGTTTTCAGGAGATTGGTGTTGTGCTCTCCAATCAAATCCGTAAAAATTCTTCCATTCCTGTTTAAATGCTTCGCTGTAACCTGCAAAAGCCCAAAGTTCCGGTTCTTCTAAAAAGATCGTATTAATGCCGGCATCAATTACACGTTTAATGTGAGCTTTCTTAATATACTCCAGAAAGTTATCAGTAGGAACTATATATGGAACCATTGGTCCATGCCATATGGTGTCACCGTTTTCTTGAACCTGTCCTTCGTCAAAGTGTTCTTTACCATCCCATTTGCCTGTAAAATAATCCTGATATTCCCCCCAGGCAATTCCAGTCATAAAGTAGGTCTTGTAACCACGGTCAGACCATGATTTAACTCTGTCTTCAAATGAGTAGTAATTTATGGTATCAGAAGGATTTCCATTGACTCCATATATTATAGCTGCATCAGCTCTAACATCTATCGTTGGTCTCCATTCATGTGCTGTTTGAAATGTCGTTTTTACTTCCTCCGTCTTTTGAGCCTGAAGAAAAATGCTCAATCCTATAAAATATAAAACCAATATGTACTTCATGTATCCAATAATTTACTGTTGTATAGTTACTCGTTATATTTGACTATAGATTTTAAGGATATAGCCAAAATTACATGATTTTACTGTAGAAATAGGGGGTAAGTTTGTCTATATGTTGGTTTTACAGGTATTTGTTAAAAAATACCAGTTATTGGAGAAAAAATTGTGAAAATTTAATTTGAAGATGGATAATAATATTTAATGTTAATCAAGAGTTAAAAATGAACACAAAGACACTGAGACACTGAGATTTTTATTTTTTGTTATGGAATTCATCAAATCCGTAAGGATTTACCTCTGTGCACTCTTTGTAATTTGATAAAATATGGTGTTTGATTATTCCTCTTATTCATATTTGTGCAATTTATATGAGTAAAATATATAAAATACACTTTGTGCCTTTGCGTCTCTGTGTTATTTTTTTTCAACTTTTGATTTGCATTTATAGTTTATCTTTATAATTTAAATTTGAGATTCCTTTTAGTAAATCTCATATCTTACTTCATGTCTCTGACTCTCACTTCAATATTACTTCCTTTTAAAAGTTCAAGTAATTGATTCGTATTACTATCACCAAAATGATAAGGATATAAAATTTTTGGATGAATTATTAGAGCTGCTTCAGCAGTCATCTCAGGAGTCATGGTGTAGGGGAGGTTCATAGGTAAAAATGCTATGTCTATATTTTTAAGCTCCTTCATTTCCGGAATGTTTTCAGTATCACCTGCAATGTAAACAGATGTACCATCAATAGTTAACACATAACCATTTCCTTCTCCTTTAGGATGAAATGGTTTTCCTGGTTCTCTCGTATGAATAATATTATAAGCAGGTACAACCTTTATATTACCCCATGGAGTAAATTTTTGATCGCTGTTTGCAAGGTATTTAACATCATTAAAGGTGCTTAAACCATCTTTACAAACTTCCGGTGCAATTATAACTGTTTTACTTTTAATAATATTTGCTATTGCTCCGGCATCCAAGTGATCTCTGTGTTGGTGAGTAATTAAGATATAATCCGCATCTGGCAAGTTTTCATAGTTTCCAACATTACTCCATGGATCGATGTGAATAATGGTTCCTTGATAATCGATGTACAAAGTTCCATGACCTATAAAATATATAGCGAACGAACTATTTTGAGTTTTAATAATGTCTTGAGCAGAAATTAATCCTGTAGACACAAAGAGTATGATTAATAGTACTTGTTTAAACATATTTTACATTTTTAAAATATTTGATAAGCAAATTACAAAATCTTGTTTAGGAATTAAAGTATATCCTCATAGGGAAGAAATTGAGCTATTTAGAAAAGCTTTGATTCAAAAATTGCAATATCTGTCTAGCTATTTGACGAAAATGTGAACCTCCCCAAAGCTATTATTTAATATTTTTGATGCTTAATAACACAGTATTTTAATCTAAATGATTGGGAAAATAACAGTATTTTAATCAATTCTTATTCGAAAAACATAAAACAATTTAATAATTCTATGAAAATCAGAAATCTTACCTTAATAGCAAGCCTTATTGTTCTATTAGGTGCTTGCAATGTAAAAACTAAATCGAAATCAGTAGAAGAGGAACTAACCGGCTTTAAAAAATGGGCTGCAACCCCACCAATGGGTTGGAATAGTTGGGACTGTTTTGGTCCTTCCGTTGTAGAAGACGAAGTAAAGGCCAATGCTGATTATATGGCAGCACATTTAAAAGATGCGGGTTGGGAATACATTATTGTTGACATACGCTGGTATGCTGATAACCAAACAACAGGTCATTATAATCCCTATGATGAAACAGATTTTGTGATTGATGAATTTGGGAGGTATATGCCATCTCCTAAAAGATTTCCTTCATCAGTTGATGGTGCAGGATTTAAACCATTAGCTGATTATATTCATAATTTGGGATTAAAATTTGGTATTCATATTATGCGTGGAGTTCCTAAAGAAGCTGTATTTAATAAAATGCCAATTAATGGTACCAATATTACAGCTGACCAGATTTACTCTACAGAATCAGAATGTACATGGTTAAAAGATAATTATACTGTTGTAAGAGAAAATGAGGGAGCACAGGAATATTACAATTCTATTTTAGATTTATATGCTTCATGGGGTGTAGATTATATTAAAGTTGATGATTTATCTCGTCCATATCATACTGATGAAATTGAAATGTTACGCAATGCAATAGATCAAACAGGTCATCCTATTGTATTGAGTATGTCTCCAGGAGCGACTCCGATTGATCAGCACGAGCATGCTACAGGTCATGCCAATATGTGGAGAACTATCGATGATTTTTGGGATAACTGGGCGCAGCTAAACTATTCGTTTGGAATGTGTGCAAAATGGGCTCCTTATATTACAACAGGTGCCTGGCCTGATGCAGATATGCTTCCTTTAGGTAAGTTTATCAGAGGCGAAAGGGCGACGAATCGTTATACTAACTTTACTAAAGATGAACAGTATACATTAATGACTTTATGGTCAATGTTCAAATCACCTTTAATGTTTGGTGGTAATTTACCAGATAATGATGAGTATACGAATTCAATAATTACTAATGAGGAAGTTTTGTATGTCAATAAGTATTCCAAGAAAAATAAAGAATGGTATTCAAAAGATGATATAACAGTTTGGACTGCAGAAGATCCTGAAAATGGAGATCAATTTATTGCTTTGTTTAATAATGAGGGTGATGGTTTCGTTAAAACAAAGGATTTGTTATATCGAAGTGGAACCGTTTCTCAATTAACAGATGGCTTTGGAGAAAACATTGATGTAAAATTACCAGAAGGAAGTACTAAACTATATTTAATTGTAAATGATAGTGGTGATGGAATTACATGGGATCATGCAGATTGGATTAATCCGAAAATTGAATTATCGACAGGTAAGAAGATTAAACTGACTGATTTAAAATGGGAATATGCTACTGCCGGATGGGGTGAAGTTGGTATCAATAAAAGTGTTTCGGGTAAAGAACTAAATGTAAAAGGAAAAGTCTATAAAAACGGAATAGGTACACATTCTCAATCTATCATTATGTATGAGATTCCTGAAAATAGTGTGAGGTTTACAGCATTCGCAGGTTTAGATAAAGCTGCTACTGATGTTAAAGGAGGTACAACAGTTGAATTTATGATTTCAACAGAAGATCCAACACCTAGAACTGTAGATCTTAAAAAAGCTATTGTAAACACAGGAAGAATTAGCAGAAGTTCGTCGGTTAAAACTAAAGAAGTTGAGGCAAATATTTCAGGAGCAAAAAAACTGTATTTAGTGGTAACAGATGCTGGAGATAATTCAAGTCATGATCATGCAGACTGGATCAATCCAACTATTTATAAAGAAAACGGAGAGTCACTTTCTTTAACTGATATGGATTGGGTTAGTGCAACAAGTGGTTGGGCAAAAGTCTTAAAAAATAAATCAGTAGCTGGTAATAACTTGAAAGTTGATGGAAAAGCGTATAAAACCGGTATAGGAACACATTCAAACTCAGTAATAGAATTTGATATTCCTGAAGGGTATACTTCATTTAAAGCACTTTGCTCTTTTGATGATGAGGTGAAAGATGCGCCAGACGGTGTTACAATGGAGTTTTTAGTTTATACTGAAGATCCTGTTCTTGATAATACCAAATCTATTGCAGTAGATTTAAATGCATTAGGATTTGATGGTGAATGCACTATTCGTGATCTATGGAAAAAAGAAGATGTTGGAACATTTTCTAACAAAGATTTTGCACCGTCAATACCAACTCATGGTGCAGGTTTATATCGTATTTCAGGAAGTAAAAAATAATTAAGATTAGAAGTTTATACTAAATAATTCTTTAATAATTTATTATCCCATTTTGAATATAGAATTTGTATTCAGAATGGGATTTTTGTTTATAGAGTAAGTGTTTTTTGAACTGGATACTTTACCTGACAATAAAAATTTCATATCGACAAAAATTTAAATATTTAAATCTTATTTCGTTCATATTTTTAACAGAAAACCCTATTTGCAAAATTGCAGGGGCATATTTCTTCCAGGAAATTCCTTCTCGCATTTTTGCTAGATGATATTTCTACAGAGAAATCCTTTGTTGCAACTTTGCAGGGACATATTTCCGCGAAGAAATTCCCTCTCGTAAAATTGCAGGGACATATTTCTGCAGAGAAATTGTTTGTCGCAGAACTGCTAGACTAAATTTCTGCAGAGAAATTGCTTGTCGCAAAATTGCAGGGAGCTATTATTATCAAGTGTTTACATGTTTTAGGGGGCTTTACAATGCATGTAAACCATTACCATTATTATAATGGATATATAGTGTAATGCTAGATTATATTTTTGGTATAATATAATATACATTGTAAGTATCTCCTTTTTTCTTATCTCTTTTATTCCATGACTTTAGTTAGGATCATTTTATATAAAAATTACTATTATTGCCACATGGAACCAGTATTTAAGAATGATGCAATCGTATTTGGGATATTATGTATTATCCTGGCTGTTATTTTTATAACTTCTAACAGCAAAAACAAGTTTTTTCAAAAGTTTTATACTTATGTGCCTGCTTTGTTACTGTGCTATTTTATTCCCGGATTATTTAATTGGCCTTTAGGTCTTATCTCGGGAGAAGAATCACATTTGTATTTTGTGTCTTCCAGGTATTTATTACCAGCCAGTTTGGTGCTATTTTGTATTAGTATTGATTTTAAGGGGATCATAAATCTTGGCCCTAAGGCTTTAATTATGTTCCTGACAGCAACAGTAGGTATTGTTATTGGTGCTCCTATTGCTCTTTTTATCGGAAGCATATTTTTTCCTGAAATCAAAATGGCTGCTGAAGGTGAAGAAATATGGCGTGGTCTTTCTACCGTTGCCGGCAGTTGGATTGGAGGTGGAGCTAATCAAACAGCTATGAAGGAGATTTATAATTGTAGTGATAATCTATTTTCTACTTTTATAATAATAGATGTAATTGTTGCTAATATCTGGATGGGATTTTTATTGTATGGAGCAGGAATTAGTGATAAAATAGATAAAAAATTAAAAGCAGATAATTCTGCAATTGAAGAATTAAAAAAGAAAGTAGAAAGCTATAGTGCTAAAATTGCAAAGATTCCATCTACTACAGATGTATTTGTTATTCTCGCTATTGGATTTGGAGCAACGGCTATCGCGCATTTTGGAGCTGATGTAATTTCCGCAGAATTGCAAAAATATATTGGGTTTTTGAATAAATATAATCTGAACTCACTAGCATCAGGATTTTTTTGGTTGATAGTTATTGCTACAACAATAGGATTGGCATTATCATTTACAGGATTACGTAAATACGAGGGGGCAGGTGCCTCACGTTTAGGAAGTGTATTTATCTATGTTTTAGTTGCTACCATTGGTATGAAGATGAATATTTTGGAAGCATTTCAAAACTTGCATTATTTTGTAATTGGTTTAATATGGATGGCAGTTCATGTTTCAATATTATTATTGGTAGCTAAGCTAATTAAAGCACCTTTCTTTTTTGTTGCAGTGGGTAGTCAGGCTAACGTTGGAGGAGCAGCTTCTGCACCTGTAGTAGCATCAGCCTTTAGTACTGCACTGGCTCCAGTGGGAGTCTTATTAGCAGTGTTAGGTTATGCATTAGGTACTTATGGAGCTATTATTGCAACCCAATTAATGCAATGGATACATTTGTAAGAGAGCAATACTATAATAACGAATTATACAGGCCTGTTGGAGATATTCAACAGGCTTTTTTATGTAATTAATTAGCCTATCTGTAAGAAAATCTGTTTTAATTAAATAGTTAAATATTTAGTTCAGACGATTAATTTATTATAAAATCCCTAAATTAACATAGTATGAAATAATCAAGAAGAAAAACTTCATTATCAGTAAGATGCTTGTTCTATAATGTTTCACCAGAAAAACATAAAAACTAATCCGATGAAAAAATCTTATGCTTACTGGTAATCATTATTATTGCTATGGGATGTCAAAAACAAAATGCTCAAAAGGATTCAATTAGTGAGGTAACAGATCTATATCAACCTCAGGAATACGTTAAATTAAAGCACCCTGAATGGAGCAAAAATGCAACAATCTATCAGATTAATACAAGGCAATTTACCAAAGAAGGTACCTTTAAAGCAGCTCAGGAACAAATTCCTCGACTTAAGAAACTTGGTGTTGATATTATTTGGTTAATGCCTATTCATAAAATAGGAGTGAAGAATAGAAAAGGAACATTAGGTAGTCCATATTCAGTTAAAGACTATTATAGTGTAAATCCTGAGTTTGGAACTCTTCAGGATCTTAAAAACTTTGTTAAAGCTGCTCACCAACAAGGAATGCATGTTATACTGGATTGGGTAGCCAATCATACATCATGGGATAATGTTTTAGTTGAAGAACACCCTGATTGGTATGATAAAGATTATAAGGGGCATTTTAGACCTACTCCATGGTGGGATTGGTCAGATATTATTGACCTTGATTATAACAAACCTGAATTGAGAAAATACATGACTGAAGCTTTATTATATTGGGTTAGAGAAGCAGACGTTGATGGTTATCGCTGTGATGTGGCAGGTTTTGTACCTGTTAAATTCTGGAATAATGTAAGAAAAGAACTGGATGCCATTAAGCCTGTATTTATGCTGGCAGAGTGGGAAGCAAGAGATTTACATGCAGAGGCTTTTGATATGACATATGCCTGGAGTTGGAATGAATCCATGCATAAAATATGTACAGGTAAAGCAGATGTAAACAGCTTATATATTTATTATTCATGGAATGAATGTGCATTTCCTGCAAATAGCATGCGAATGACATTTGTAAGTAATCATGACAAAAATGCCTGGGAAGGAACCATGTGGGAACAGTTTGGAGATGGTTTAGAAGCTGCGATTGTTTTGTCTGTAGTAGGAGATGGTGCTCCGTTAATTTATAATGGACAGGAAGCTGGAAACACTAAAAGACTTGAATTCTTTGAGAAAGACCCTATTGAATGGAAAGAACATCCGATTGGAGATTTATACAAACGTCTTTTTACTTTAATGAAAGAAAATACTGCCTTATGGCATGCCAAATGGGGCGCTAAAATGATCAAAGTACCAAATAATGCAGAAACACAGGTGTTTAGTTTTGTGAGACAGAATGATATTGATAAGGTTTTTGCAGTCTTTAATTTTTCTAAAAATACACAGAAGGTTGCATTTAAAGAGACTCTTTATCCAGGTAAGTACATTGACTTTTCAATTGAAGAAGAAGTTATACTTGATCAAAGTTTAAAATTAGATTTAAAACCTTGGAGTTATAAAGTATATTATAAAAAATAGTACCCTTTATAATATAGGATGTTCAATTCTTATTGTAGGATGGTCTAAAAAAAATCTAGTTAAATGTATGTTTTATCAAGGTTGTTAATGCGTTTAAGTAATTACTAATAAATCTTAAAAGGTATATACTCCATGAACAAATACATCTTATTGTAGTTTAATTGACAACAAACAACAAAAACATTTATCTAGTATGACAAAGAATATTAATGTAGGATTATTAATTATAAGATTATCTATTGGTGCTTTAATGCTATTGCATGGTCTATCCAAACTAGCTGGAGGAATTGGTTTTATTCAAGGTATTTTAGAGTCTAAAGGATTACCTGGTTTCATAGCTTATGGTGTAATAGTAGGTGAAGTGTTAGCACCACTTGCAATTATAGTTGGTTATAGAACCAGAATTGCATCTGCAATATTTGCCTTTAATGCGTTAGTTGCGATATTTTTAGTACATGCACAGCAAATTTTTACTCTTAGTGAACATGGAGGTTGGGCTGTTGAATTATTAGGTCTTTACCTATTTGGAGCTGTTGCATTAATATTTACAGGTGGAGGAAATATTGCTTTATCATCCAAAAATAAGTGGGATTAATAACCACCTATCATATGTAGTCATCCGGGTATTCGTTAAGGGTATCCGGTTTTTTTGTGCATTTTTAAAGACTCTTATTAATAGTGGATTTTTTATTCGTGTTCACTGTTAAAAATAGTTAGAAGATAAAGATCATAGCTATTTCTCAGTACTTTTATGTCATGAAGCATTTTAAGCAATATACACCATTGGTCATAGAGGAATTAAGTGCGAATACGTTTCATTATCCGCCTCACCATCAAACATATTATGAGCTGGTTTATATTTACAAAGGAAAAGGTGTTTCACATATAAATACAACTTATTTGCCTTATAACGAGGGGGATTTATTTTTTGTTGCACCTGAAGATAACCACTATTTTGAGGTTAAGGAATATACAACCTTTGTATTTGTAAAATTTACAAATGAGTATATTAAAAATCTTCAAACAATTAACTTTCCATGGCAGCAAAAGAAATTTAATCCATTGTCACTTTTTAAAAATGTTTATTTAAAAGAACAGGGATTGCAATTAAATCAAACAGAAAAGGAACGATTGAAAAATGCAATTCAGGATATGTTACGATATAAAGATTCTGAAAATGGTGCTAATTCATTAGTTGTTTATTTTCAGTTACAAGTGATTTTGAGTGCTGTTCATGAACATTTAGAAAGAATTAATAAAACTCAGTTGCTTAATGAAAATATCAATATTCAGGTAATTAATTATATACACCAACATATTTACAATCCTGAAATGCTTAGGGTTTCTAAAGTTGCTGAGCATTTTAGTATCTCAGAGCAATATTTCAGTGCATGGTTTAAGCAGGTTTATCAAATTAGTTACAAAAACTATATTGACCATTATCGTATCGAATACATTAAAAACAGATTAATCCATTCTTCTGCTTCAATTCAATCAATAGCTGATGAGTTTGGTTTTTCAGACGGTAGCCATTTATCTAATTACTTTAATAAGCATACAAAAGTAAGGCCTGTAAACTACCGAAAAGAAGCGTTAAAATTGGAATAACCACTGCATTCCTAATAGAATATAAGGTGCAAGTAATGCTGTGAATATGCCGTTAATGATTAGCCCAACAGTTGAAAATGCGCCATAATTATTACTGATTTCCATGGATCGGCTGGTTCCTACAACATGGGATGCCATTCCAATGGAAAATCCCTGGGCAATAGGATTGCGAACCCAGGTATAATGCATAATCAGATATCCGAATATTGATCCGAAGATTCCTGTAAACATAACAATACAAGCCGTAAGTGAAGGAATTCCACCAATTACTTTAGAAACATCCATTGCTATAGGAGTTGTAATGGATTTTGGAACAAGGGATAGAACAATCTCTTTTGGAGCTCCCATACTCCAAGCAATTAAGAATACACTCAATACACCTGTTATTGATCCTAAAACAGAACTGATAAGTATAACAAAGGCCTGCTGTTTAATTCTTTTTAATTGATAGTATAATGGTATTGCAAGACAAACAATTGCCGGTTGTAGCATAAAATCTATCATCTTACTGTTTTCATGATAGGTTTCATAGTCTATATTAAAGATTACTAAAAATCCAATAATCAATAACATTGCTAATAAAATAGGATTCATAATCACCCATTTTGTCTTTTGCTGAATTTTCTGACCAATAAAATATGCAGCCAATGTTAGCATTATAAAAAAGACAGGATTGTCTATTAAAGTCTTCATCTTTTATCTTATTTCAATATCTAATTAATGGGAGTTTCAATGACTTGGATTTGTACCTGGTTATCAATTACTTTCTTTTTTTGCGAAGTAATTGATGAGACCAACCAGTGACAATTAAAACTAAAATGATGCTTATTACTGTAGATAGCAGGATTGTCCAGAAGTATGATACAAGTAAACCAAAGTATGCCATGATAGCTACACCAGCAGGTACAAAAAAGAAAGCAATGTTTTTATTAAAAAAATTACCCACTTCTTCAACATCTTTTATCTTTACTATTCCTGTCATCAATAACAAAAGCATAAGAAATAAACCAACAATACTTGGTGGTAATTTAGCTCCTGTTATTCCAACAAAAAATTTCCCTGAATATAAACAGCCAAAAATAATTAGCAACTGACGAATCATAATCTAAAATTTATTGGCTGCAAAATTCAGAAATGATAGATAATATATTTTGTAATTTTATTAGTAATAAATGTAATAACCTGAGTTTCTATGTTAATATCCTAATATATAGAGGTATTTTCTTTTTTATTTTTTTTAAATCTAATACGTTATTTATGTATGAGTTATGATTGGTCAAGGGTGGCTGAGGCACGAGGTCATTTATACACCCTTGACCAATCATAAGGCAATAATATCTTGTATTCGATTAGAAAAAACTAATCAACATTCATATTCCTATAAAATCAGACTTCTATCAACAGACTATTATTAAAATAGCTGCAAGTTTATATCATATTAATTTATAGAATGGAGTCCGCAAACTCGATTAAAAAACAGACCAAAGGCTGCAACTCACGTGAACGGAACTCCAAACAATATATAGATTTATAGGTATTTTATTTCATACTTTCCATTAAGCCAGGCATATCTTACTCTATTCAACAACTTCTTTGCAATCCTAATTATTGCTTTATTTGCTTTCATTCGTTTGCATAGTTGTAAATATTTTATTGATAATACTGGATCTTTTTTTGCCGCTCTCCAAGCACATTGTATTAAAGTAGGTCGTATAAAAGTGTTATGCCGCTTAGTTATCCTCCCAACTTTTTCTCTATCACCAGATGCATAAACATTGGGAATAAATCCACAGAAGCTATGCAGTTGATCATTTGTTTTAAAACGTTTCATATCTCCTATTTCAAGAATTAGTGTCATTGCACCTAATAGACCAATTCCTGAAATACTTTTTAATACATTAAGCAAGTTACTATATTTTGTTTCAGACAGCAATACTATTTGCTTATCAATAATCTTCTTTTGACTTTCAATATATTCTAGTTCGTTAAGTAAAGAATTCAGCGATATATTTCCAGATGCGTATTTAAAGAGATTACTCCGTAACCACAACCTAAATTTTTTATTCCAATATGGAGAATTCAATTCTGGAGGTATTTCTTTTCCAAAATAGTTTAACAGGGATTTTATTCTGCATTTACATCTCTTTATATCTGCTAATAACTTTTGTCTATTTCTTATCACAAGACGATCTTCAAGTATATCTTCTTTGGGTACGTAAATAGCATGAATGGTTTTATTTCGTAAAGCTTTAGCTATTTTTCTGCTATCTATCTTATCTCTTTTTTGTTTCTTTTCTTTATCAGTTGTTGGTATATCGGATGGGTTTACTACAGAATTAATAATTCCTGAATCAACTAACTCCTGATGTATCCAAAAACCGCAAAAACCCGCCTCGTATGAACTATAATAATTAGCTCCTGGATAATTTTTGCGTAAATGATTGATTAGAATTTTGGGCTCTGGATCCTGTGAAAAAAGATTGTGCTCAAGTTTATCACTTAAGATACATACACTCCAATTCTTCTTGTGCACATCAATGCCTACATAAATGTTGTGGCCGCTAAAATCTAATTTGTCTAAATTCCGTTTCATGACCTTAATATTTTAGTAAATACAATAAAGTTAATACCTCTAGGTCTTCACGATTTAAACATACAAACTCGATTAATATTATTAGATGTTTATAAGGTAAATGCTATCTTATTATAAGTTATTTTGATAATTATCTTTCAATAAGGTGTTCTCCTGAACCAATACTTCCAAGATAAATATAATCTCCTTCTCTTGTTCCTTTGGTCTTTTTATTATTAATAGTTACCCAATTTGTATTGTTTGCACCTGCCGGGATATAAACTTTTGCAGTAATATTCACAGGAACTTTTACAGATAATGTATAATTATCATCGCTTTTCTTCCAGTCTAGATAAATATCCCCTTTATCTGTTTTATAGGTACCTTTTGCATACTTTAATTTAGTTCCAAAATCTAATGGTTTTATCTGAACAGTATCAGCTTGAGGAGATAATACTTTTATTCCCAGGAAATAATTTTGAATTGCTAATAAACCAACAGCACCCCATGGGTGAGAAAGGCTTTCATTGTTCTCTAATGCATTCCATGATTCCCAGGTAACTGTAGCTCCTTTGCTTAAAGTGTTGGCCCAACCATCCCAATTTGTATTTGTATACAGATTGTATAATTGCTCACCTTCATCTGCTTTACCTAAAGCTTCAGGTAACCATCTTAAACAAACCATCCCAACACTCATGTTTCGTTGTTTAATTTCTTCAATGATTTGCTTTGTTTTTTTATCAGAAGCTATTCCAAAAGAAAATGGTAAGGCATTAGCATGTTGAGATATATGATTACTTGGATTGTTATCACTGTACAAACCATCAATATATACTCCGTTTTCATTTAAGAAGTATGTATTCATCGCTTTTTTAATATTTTCTGCTTTAGTCATGTATTCATCTTTATCATCATCATAATCTAAAACATCAGCAATGTTTGAAATGATTTTAAAATCTTCATAAGCATAGGCGTTTATTACAGTTCTTGATGAGGTTTTCATATCGTATCCATACCTCATATCTTGTGGCCAATCTATAATTCCATATTCATATTGATTTTTACCACCTTTTAAGTTTTGTATTAATCCGGTAGTTTTGTTTTGATATGAATTAACATATTCCGCAATCTTTTTTAGTTGAGTATAATTTGATCTAAGAAATTCAATATTACCAGTTTGCATGTAATAATCCCATGCCCAAATCAAGTAAACTTGAGTAAAATCAGGGATGTCTCTTCCTCCATCCACATTAGGATATACCGCATTTAATCGTCCGTCAGGCCAATATTGATCCTGAGAATCCAGAAACTCATTAAGTGATTTCAGGTTCATTGTTCTGTCATATAGAACACTCATACAAGGAACACCTTGAGCCCAACTGTCACCTAAAAATGTTCCTTTTTCTCTTGTTGGTGTATCCACAAAACCTTCTTGAGCCCCTACCATTAATGAATGAACCATTAAACTCCATACTTGATTAAGAGTTGTGTCTGATGATTCAAAAACATCATCTTTATTTAACTCATAATGTCTGGTAATAAAACCAACATTATCTATACTCAATTTATTTGGAGAATTATCAACCTGAAGATATCTTAATCCCAGATACACGTTTGGATTATATATTGCCCTTTCTCCATTTGTAATAAAGTAAGAATCAAGTTTTGTATTCTGATTTATTTCTTTCGATACTGTTCCGTCCTCGTTTAACACAAAACCACCTAACATTTTTATAGTGTCACCAGCAACTCCACCTTCAAATTTTATTTTAAAATTACCCGCATAAATTTTCCCCAGATCGATAATATATTTACTATTTTTTAGATTAGTGACAGTTTTAGGTTTTATTTCTTTTTCTATTAATCGGGTGAGATCTGGTCTTAGAACACCTGTCCAAGGAGCTGTTGGATGTGTACCGATTTCAGTAGCTTGATTCCAATTGGTATCGTCAAAACTTATCTTATTCCAATCTTTAATTTTTTTACGGCTATCAATCAGTTCTATTCGTCCAATTCCCTCTCCATTCCTTAGTGGACGATTGGGAGTCCATTGTTCTGCTCGATTTTGTTTCCAGCTATCGTCAGAAACAATGGTGGTTGAAGTAGAATCATCATAATCAATAATGGTTTTAGCGAGTAACCCCCTAGTTCCTTTAGCTCGTCCTTGTCCACCTCCGTACCAATGCGTTAAACATCCTAATAGGTTTTCATTGTTCTTTAATAAAAAAGGAGTAATATCCCAGGCTTGATAATAACTATATTGAGGGTAATGGTGATTAAAACCTTTCCCAATAAATTTCCCATTTATATATAGTTCATAGCTATGACAGGCCGTAATATATACTATAGCTCTTTTTATTTTTTTGTTAGGAACAGAGAAATGCTTCCGGTAATAAGTGTAGTCATCCTGATCTTTTGTTTCTCTTTTTATCCAGTTTGCACCAGACCAATCAGTATTTGAAAATAAACCAGTAGAGAAAGTGGCCATAGAGGAATATGAACTAACATTGTCATCCTTATCCCATGTTCGTACTTTCCAGTAATATTGAGTGCCGGAATTTAATTCCTTGCCATTGAAATAGACATAGTTTTGTTTTCTGGAAATCACTTTTTTGCTATCCCAGATATCACCAATATTGGAGTTTAGTTTTGAAATACTAGATGATACAATGATTTGAAAAGCAGACTGTATTTCATTAGGATCTGAATCATTTATAAACCAGCCAAAAAATGGTATGGCGTCAGTTCCTATAGGATTTATTTTATCATAGCATCTTAAATTATAGGGTGCATCTGGATTAGAAGCATAAAGGTTTACGCTTAGAGTACATAATAATGAAATAACAATAGATTTAACAAAGGGCGTTTTAAAGATTTGCATTTTTAAGACCATTTAAATTACATTAATGAAGACTTAAAGTTGCAAAAATATTATCTATGTGTTAGATTATTAGATAAGTATATTAATGGTTATTTTGTTTTTTTGCCTGTAAAATAGTATCGTATCAGAGCTTATTGAAAGTTGTTGTATTTACTAAATTCAGATTAAAATACCTGAAAAATAATAGCAGCATAAATAGCGAAGCGCACATATCTGAATAAGGCCCACAATAAGTATTGTTTGAAGTTATATTTTATTAAACCAGATGCTAAACTCACCATTGAATGAGGGAGAGGAGTTACGGCTCCTAAAAAAACAAATACACCTCCCCACTTACGTAGGTTTTCAATGTGCTTAGCAACTTTATTCTCAATGTAATTTTTAACAGAAGGAATGAGAGATAAACGATTTCCTAATACATAAGAAATTATACCTCCAACATATGACATTGTGGCTAACAGGAATAAAAATACCCAAGGGTTTGCAGCTTTTGAAGCCCAAGCAATAAATATCTCAGGAGGTACTAAACCCAATACCGTTTCAGAAAGCAAAAAGAAAGGAAAAACTATTTGAGCTGAATAATTCTCTACAAAATTATTCAATAATAAATTGATATCTAAAAGGAAAAAATCTACACCAAGCAAAATTAAAACAAATATTGCCATTACTGAACCTCCTTTATAAATAGTACTTTTTATAAAGGAATAAAACTGTGTTATTTTATAGTAACGATTAAGTAATAATAGTCTTTTTGTAGTGTTATTTATCAATGTATTTTCCATAATTCAACTTTTATTCCCCGCTATTACAATAAATAAAGACACTACAAAATCAATTGAGTTTGTCATAAATTAAATAACAAGAATCATTATTATTCTTAAGCAATTAGTCCCTCTGTGTATTAGATCACTATAAAAGGATTAAGATGGGTATTGTTTATAATTCCCTCGCTAACAAATATAGTCTTATAACACTTTTGTAGGTAAGCAGGTTCTGTTAAAGAAACGTAAAAAGAATTAACTACATATAGGATTTGTATATCTACCAATTTTGCATTGTGACTTAATTATTAATTCCTTATTATCTTGGTAATGAATAAATCATGTAAAACTAATTTTACTTTTTTGCAACACTTCTGTGATAAATTCCTTTTAACTTTAGTGTGTTCTAATATTTTAATCCTATGGAAAAGGCATTGATAATTGAAGATGACAAGGATATTTCCGAATTAATCGCAATCCATTTAGCAGATATGGATATGGAAGTTGATAAATCATTTGATGGAAAAGATGGGCTTATGAAAGCATTGAATAATCATTACCGGTTTATATTGCTTGATATTAGGTTACCTCAATTAGATGGATTTGAAGTGTGTAAAAGGTTGAGGATGGAGAAAAACAATACTCCGATACTGATGATAACTTCTAAAAGCGAGGAAATTGATAAGGTATTAGGACTTGAAATAGGAGCCGATGACTATATATCAAAACCTTTTGGTATTAGAGAATTGATTGCCAGAATTAAGGCGGTATTAAGGAGATCAGAGCATACTGTGTCAGAAGTGAAAGAAGATGAAAAAGAGATTCGTATTGAAGAACTCTATATAAATGTAGGGATGAGAATCGTTGAGATGAGAGGGCAACGAATTGAACTGTCACCAAAAGAGTTTGATTTATTGGTACACTTGGCTTCTAATCCTGGTAAAACTTATACTAGAATGCAGTTGCTTAACCAAATTTGGGGATATGAGTTTGAGGGATTTGAACATACCGTTAATTCGCACATCAACCGCTTAAGATCCAAAATTGAAAAGGACATGGGTAACCCAGAATACATTCAAACAACCTGGGGGGTAGGATACAAGTTTAGAGAAGACTAAATAGTGTTTGTCATGGGTTGAATATGAAAAATTCAAAAGGCTGAAAGCCTTATATACCACAACTTGGAGCAATGTCGCAAGTAGAATAATCATCTTGCTAGTTCAGGCTTTCAGTCTCATATGTATTGTGTTCTAATTACAAGGGGTGATACCCTCTTGTGTTCGAAACCTTGTGAAGTAAAAAAACTAAAAAAATATTGAAGATATCAACAGGTTGTCAACATGAAATAGTAGCTTTTTTATAATACCTAAATTAAAAGACTTAAAATGTTAATATTTAACTATATGTAGTTGAAAAGTATAAAGTACAAGGTATAATGTAGTTGATTAAATTTGTCATGTCAAATAAAGATGATGAAGAAGAAGACAATGGTAAATATAATCACAGTTCAAAGTTTGCTGGAGTTATTCCCAGATGAGCTATTAGATAAATTGAGTGATACTACCAATGTTGATCATCAGGTTAAAAAATTATTTGGCAAGAATATGTTTTATTTATTGTTATATGGATTCTTGGAGAGTACTAAAGTAAGTCTTCGTGGGCTGGAAGATATCTATAACTCTCAGAAATTCAAGTTTCTTTTCAATATTGATCAGGGAAATCAATTAAAGTACAATTCATTATCAGATAGACTTGCTGCTATGGATCCCGAATATTTTAAGAGGATTTATGAGCATTCACACCTGATGTTCTCTGAAATGTTCACTGAATCAGAAGCGGAAAAATATTCAATAATTCGAGTAGATTCAACTCTTGTAAAAGAAGCTGCTAACAAGCTACAAAAGGGAATAACAATGGGTAATCAGCACCGTAAAAGCAAGTATGTTAAATATACCGTTTCGATGGAAGATCTATTGCCAGGTGAGGTGGAAATATTTACGGAACAAGAAGAAGCAAACGAAAACCAAACCATTCCCAAGGTTATTATCAACCAGAAAGACAAATCTGGCATATTTGTTTTTGATCGCGGAGTCAATAAACGGGAGGTATTTAATGATTTGGACGAAGAGAATATATTGTTCGTAACGCGCATAAGTCCTACCAAACGCATGAAGATTGTGGAGAACAAAGAGGTGAAATGTGAAAAGTATAACAACCTGAATATTTCCGGAGACAAAATCGTTAGATTATATAACAAGCAAGGAAAACTCAGCAAAACATTTCGCCTTATCATTACTGCTAAAGATGAGGGTTCTGAAGAGGAATTGTGGTTCTTAACAAACTGCCAAGAATTGCCTCTGCAGGAAATAATATCAATTTACAAAAAAAGATGGGACATAGAAGTGTTCTTTCGTTTCATAAAGCAAGAACTTAATTTTTCACACTTTGTTTCCACAAGCGTAAATGGAATTAAGAATGTTTTATACATTACTCTTACTTTATCCATCTTAATACTAATATATAAAAAGGTTAACAACATAGGTTACAAGACTGCAGTCAGAAGGTTTAGGATTGAGTTAGACGAACTGATAACCAAGATGATGATATCAATATGTGGTGGGGATCCGAGTCTTGTTTTTAGATAGCTTTTCCATGTTTCGAACACTAGAGGGTGATACCCCTTGTTGTGATGTTTTAGGCTTTCAGACTTTTGAACTAATATTTCTTAACCCTTGATCCGAATAAAAAGAGTTTGTTTATAAAGTTAACGACAGCATTATACTCATGCTTATTATACGATATAATGTAAGTCAATTAAATCAGTCGTTTATTATTGAAAATAATTTAAAACCTACAAAAATGAAATTTTATAAGCCAAAAATATTTAATCGCTTGTATGTACAAATATCGACAATATTTTTACTGATTTTATTTGTTTTTACAGCTGTAGTACTATATATATCAATAGATTCTGCGCGTAAATATTCTGTAGAAGTAAATCAGCGATTGAATAGTGAGTTGGCTCAAAATACTATTTCAATGATCAGCCCATTTTTAAGAGATGGGGTGATTAGTGATGAAGGTGTAAAAGATATTATGCATTCTATGATGGTTATCAATCCTATTGTAGAAGTTTACTTGTTAAATTCCGAAGGTAAGATATTACAATATGTGGCTCCTGAAAAGGTTGTAAAACTTGAAGAAGTAAATTTAAGACCTATCAAAGAATTCCTTAATGATCCTGAACACAGTATAATATATGGAGATGATCCTCGTAATCCCGGTGAGTATAAAACTTTTTCTGCTGCAAGAGTGATGAATAATAACCAATTAACGGGATATATTTATATTGTTTTAGCTAGTCAGGAGTATGTTTCGGCTTCGCAATTTGTATTAGGTAGTTACATATTAGGTATTTCTATCAGGTCAGTAATCATTATTCTGATTATTTCAGCTATGGTTGGTTTGTTGGCAATATGGTTCCTTACAAAAAAATTGAATCCTATTATTGACGGAATCAATGAATTTAAAAAAGGAAATCATGGAAAAAGAATAAAAGTAAAAAGCGAAGGGGAATTAGATCGTATAGGATTGGTGTTTAATGAAATGGCTAGTACTATAGAGCAAAATATTCAAGAGTTGAAAGGTGTAGATAATTTGCGTCGTGAATTGATAAGTAATGTATCTCACGATTTAAGAACGCCAGTAGCTTCTATCCAAGGCTATGCCGAAACATTGTTACTGAAAAAGGATGACATCAAACCGGAAGATCAAATAAAATATATTGAAACCATTTATAAAAGTTGTGGCCGACTTCAAAAATTGGTTGAGGATCTTTTTGAGTTGTCAAAACTACAAACACAACAAGTAAAACCAAACTTTGAACCATTTTCTATAGCAGAGTTAGTGTATGATATTGCTAATAAATATCGAATTATTTCTCAGAAAAAAGGAATTAGTATCAATACCGTAATAGCAAAAGAAACACCTGTTGTTGAGGGTGATATATCTATGATTGATCGGGTTCTACAAAATCTGATAGATAATGCTGTAAAATTCTGTAATGATGGAGATATCATTAATATTGAGATTGATTCAAAACTTACTAATAAAGTAGAAGTAAAGGTGGCTGATTCGGGTGAAGGTATTAAACAAGAAGATTTAAACAATATTTTTCAAAGATATTACAAGGCCAGGGAAGATCAGCAAAGTACCGGCCTTGGATTAGCCATTGCTAAAAAAATGATAGAGCTTCATAATTCCACAATAAAAGTTTTTAGTCAGCTGGGTAAAGGCACCACTTTTATATTTGACCTTCCTGTAGCCAATATTTCTTAAAAATGATAAAACCTTAACTGTTTTGTGATCATTCTGTGATTCTATTACAGGTACTTTATACAAACAATTAGTTAATCATTTAAACAGTAAAGTTATGAAACGATTATTTTATTCAGGATTACTGTTCCTGTTCACATTAGGAAGTTGTGCGCAAACACATTCAGATAAAAACAATAAAAATAGTATGTATTTTAAACCTCTTTCACCACAAGAGGAACGTGTTATTGTGCATAAAGGAACAGAGAGGGCATACACCGGGAAATATGATCATTTTTTTGAAAAAGGAATTTATGTATGTAAAAGGTGTGGTGCAGATTTGTATATATCAGACGATAAATTTGATTCAGGATGTGGATGGCCTAGTTTTGATGATGAAATTCCCGGGGCAGTCAAACGCTCACTTGATAGCGATGGTATGAGAACTGAAATTACTTGTCGTAATTGTGGTGCTCATCTTGGTCATGTCTTTCTTAATGAAGGATTAACCGCAAAAAACACTCGTCATTGTGTAAACTCTGTTTCATTAGAGTTTATTCCTGCTAAAACAGAAGTTAAGAATGATGTGGATACAGCATATTTTGCTGGAGGATGTTTTTGGGGAGTGGAGTATTATCTCGAAAAGGCTAAAGGAGTCGTATCTGTAGTTTCCGGTTATATGGGAGGTCATATAATAAATCCTTCGTATATGGATGTAAGCAGCCATACTACAGATCATGCTGAAGTTGTACAGGTTATTTTTACTCCGTCGAAAACTAGTTATGAAGAGATTGCCAGGTTGTTTTTTGAAATTCATGATCCAACACAGGTAAACAGACAAGGACCTGATGTAGGAGATCAATATAGGTCTGAAATATTTTATCGTAGTGTGGAGCAAAAAGATATAGCAGAGAAATTGATTAAATTACTTGAAGATAAAGGGTTTCATGTAGCAACATTAGTTCAACCGGCATCAACTTTCTGGAAAGCTGAAGATTATCATCAGGATTATTATGAGCATAAGAATAAAACTCCTTATTGTCATATGAGAGTTAAACGGTTTTAAACATAGAATATCTTTTTGTGGAAAACATTTATGCTCCGGTTTATTTGTATTATTTAATTAATTACAGATAAACCGGAGCTTTTTTATTACTAGGTATTCAGTCAATATGTCTGGCTTTTACAATAGAAATAAAAATACACTACTTACTGAGAAAGAATATAAAATATATATGTATTGTAAATATTTATTAAGGTTTTATTTAGCGATATGTTAGGGTAGCTCAACCGCCTTCATGTAAAAGCGTTAAGAAAATTAGCAAACGAAGCGTTTAGAAAGAAAAGCTGTTTGAACGCAGTGAGTTCTTTTCTTTTAGCGAAGAGCGTTGATTTTTAGCTTTTTCATGTCAGCGGCGGCTTTCTTTGTTTACTTTCTTCATCTGAAGGAAGAAAGTAAAAGCCTGTCTGGCTTGAAGACAAAAGTAAAGGAGTTTTAACGTAGAGAGATTTAGTCGTTTACTAGTGATAAAAAGGTTATAAAAACTTGAAAATACCGTGACCACCACGTGATACTTACATACGACCTTAGCATTATAAATTCATTATAAAATTATATCGCTATGAAAAAGTTTAGTATAGTATTATCAATGTTGGTTGGAGTAGCATTGCTGTTTACACAATGTGAAGACGATGATAAAGTTGAAACAACTCAAGGTATGTTTACTGTAAAAATTGAGAATGTATCAACAGCGTATGATTATTTCGCTTCCGGAGCTAAGTTTATTCCGGATGGAGAATCTGAAGCTGGACCTGCATTCCCAGGGCATTCTTTCACTATTGAATTTCATGCAGGTAAAAGTCATATGTTATCCTTTGCAAGTATGTATGGAGCTTCCAATGATTTATTTTATGCACCTTCAGATGATGGTATCGCTTTATTTGAGGGAGATACACCCTTAACTGGCGATATTACAAGTCTAATTAGCTTATGGGATGCAGGTACAGAAGTGAATCATGCACCGGGTTCAGGAGAGGATGGAGACGTGGAAGATATGCCTGTAAAGAGTGTTCGTAATACGGATGATGTTATGGATGGATTTAATTATAATAATGTGGAGGGAAATATTAATGTGATGCTGGACTATGATGGAACAAGTAAATTTACCTTGACAATCAATGTCCTTGCTTCTTCTGGTACACCTCTTTCTCCTGTTGTATGGGTGGTACATTCTGACATGCAGAAGCCATTGTTTACCGAAGGAGAAAAGGACTATGGAAATGGTTTGGAAGATCTTGCTGAAACAGGTAATGCAGAACCTTTAAGTACATATCTGCAAATGTATAGTGGTTATGTTTCACCTATAGCACCGGTTGTGTGGGTAATTCACAAAGAAGGTGAAAGTCCAATATTTACGGAAGGGCAACCGGATTATGGAGATGGCTTGGAAACATTGGCAGAAACCGGAGATCCTTCTGGTGTACATGATGCATTAGATTTAGCTGGTTACTCAACAGGAGTGCAAAATATGCCTGAAGGAGCCAGTAGTGCAGGTCCTATTTTTCCAGGAGAATCATTTACATTTTCGTTTAATGCTGAGCAAGGTGATTATTTAAGTATTGCTTCGATGCTGGGTAAATCAAACGATGAGTTTTTTGCCTTTGATGATATGGGTATTGCATTGTTTAATGGAAAGACTGCTATAAGTGGGGATATTACAAGCTATATTTATTTGTGGGATGCAGGTACAGAACCCAATGAATATCCTGGTGCAGGTATTCACCAAGGAGCAGGAGGGACGGATGAAAATGGAAATGTGATGAAGCTTGATGATGATTTTGATTGGCCAGAGTTATCTGATGTAATTAAAATCACAATTATGGCTAATTAGTTTTCATGAAAAATTATCAATTTATAACCTACTATTCTGATCGTAGAATAGTGGGTTTTATTATAATCTGTAACATTTATAAAAATTGAAATAGAGGTAGTATAAAATAAATTTATTGGTTAGAGTTTTTAGTTTTAACTTCCTTAATTGAAACATATCCATAAATAATAGTCATCTTCAATTATCTTACTATCTTTGATGCAATTATTACGAACCGTATGATAGGAGAGTATCATGTACGTTTCTGCCATTAAGTTTAGAGTACATCATTCTTCACTTTACTACATCAGAATCGTTGGGCACAAGCTTACTTACGCAACGACTTTTATTTATGATGTATGATTTAAACTTAAAGGGTATTGAGGAATCTGCTAAAAGCAAATTTCAAGAGAACCTGGCTTTCTTTGAATATTTAAAAACACTCAATCTTTCATTTATTGATGACTTAGTTAAATCGATTAATGAAAAATTGTCAGCAGATATTAGCTGTGTTGAGTGTGGTAATTGTTGTCATCACCTTAGACCAGCTGCCTCCGTAGAAGAACTTAGCGTGTTTGTAGAACCAGATCAAATTGAGAAGGTTATGTACGAACAAAGTATCCAGTGTAAGCATCAGAAGGATAAAAAGTGTACCATCTATCTTGAAAGACCGGAAGTCTGTAGGTCTTTCCCATATTTACATTTAGATGGTTTTGTATCAAGAGCTTCAGGAATGATTCAAAATTGTGAAATTTGCCCGATTGTTTATTATGCAGTGGAGCATTTGAAATCAGAATTAAATTGGACCTATAAAAAATAGTTCAATTTAATTTTATTAAGTTAATTCACATCTGTTCTAAAAAAAAATCTATTCTTTAGTAGGTTATAAAATGGCCTCAGCCAGTGAACCAAAAAACAAAGTTAGTTTGACGGTTAAAAATTGTTTCTGTTTGAACGCAGTGAGTTTAAACGGTTTCAGTCAAATAACCGTAGTTTTTTGAGAGAAGTGGATGCAGTCTTGCCTTTTTTTGCTTTTGTTTTTTGGGGTAAGACAATTGTAGTGAAGCGAAAATCATGAACGCAATTGAAAATTAAACCTTGTGAACTAAAAAATGAAGTCAGGTCTGGGCGAAGCACCAGTTTACAGAAATAATTAGGACAGCTCTGAAATTATTAAAAATAACGTATTAAATATCCCCCTTTAAGGTTATTGCAATAATAATTTGATAGATATATTTTTGCCATCGTAAAATATAATCAGTAATGGAATTCATCAATGAAAAAAAATAAAAATTAGAAAGCAATACTTATTATTTAAATATGAATTCTGGGAGAATAAACAATCTTACCACTAACCTTACTAAACATATAACATTAAAGGCTGTTTTTACTTCATTTATACCTATCATGTTAGGTATATTAGTTATGTTGCTATATGATATAAATAAATCGGTAGATGATTTATCTGTATCATTTATTAAAGAAACCAGCGTAGAAGTAAAGGATATTGTTCAGAACTATATTGATGATATTAACCGTTTAGTTTTAAGTACTTCAGATCTTAATTATAATAATACTGAAGATATTTTGAACTATAAGGAAAATAATAAACATTTTGGTCCTATACTTACTTATCTTGAAACAGTTACTTCAATTGTTGTTGCTTCAACTGATGGTAGTTCTTATATGCTCCACAAAACTGATGGAGGATGGATGAATCGACTTATTTATAATAAGAATAATCAGTTTAAACGTCTGAAGCTAAGTTGGAAAGATGGTTTTATAAATGATGAAAATTTGGAGAGTTCAAGTAATGATTCATTGTTCTATTCTGCTTGTCAAAGGCCTTGGTTTAAGGGGGCAATTACGCAAAAACCTAATGAAGTGTTTTGGACTAAACCATATTTGTTTTACTATAGACAAAAATATGGAATAACAGCTTCAACTTATTCAATAACTGATAATGGAGATACTATAGTTACTGCTTACGATATTCTATTAAAAGATTTTAATAAAATATCAAAGTCAATAGAGTTAACTCCAAATAGTTATGCTTTTATTGTAACAGCTAGTAATTTAAATCTAATTGGTTTTCCGGATAAGGAACAGTTTGATGAAGAAGATTCTATTAAAAAATATATTTTAGGAAGTGCAAAGGATTTAGGAATTGAGTCCTTAAATAAAGGTATATCTCATTGGATAAAACATAATAGGATTAAAGAACCTTTTGAATTAGAAGTTGGTAATAAGGATTGGTGGATTGGTTTTCAACCTGTTTTTTCTGAAGGAGAAGAAAAATTATTTTATGTGGTGATGATAGTTCCTGAGTCTGATTTTAGGTCTAATATGAATAGAACTATTAATATAATCATCATTAGTTTTATTATAATTTTAACCTTGCTGTTTTTTTCAATAAGGGCTTACCGACGAATACAAACTCAAAATGAGTTGTTAAATAAAAAAAGGATTCGAATAGCCCAACAAAAGAAATCTATTGAAGTTAAGAATAAGGAAATTATGGATAGTATATACTATTCTAAGAAGATTCAGACTTCTATGCTTCCTTCAAAAAATGAAATACAATCTAGTTTCAAGGATAGTTTTGTATTGTATTTACCCAAAGATATTGTAAGTGGAGATTTTTATTGGATTAATAAATTTGATGATTACCAAATGATGGCTGCGGTGGATTGCACTGGGCATGGTGTCCCCGGAGCAATTCTTTCAATGGTAGCTTATGGTGGTTTAAAAAGTGCTGTCATTGAACAAAAAATGGTTAATCCGAAGGATATATTTAATCAACTACAAGGAGTTATCAACTCGTTTTTTTTAAACTCAAACAATGAGCATATAAATGATGGTATGGATATGGCTTTATGTGTTTATAATAAGAAAACTTCTCTACTTCAATATTCTGGAGCGAAAAATCCTTTATATATAGTACGTAATACAAGTAAATTACTTATTGTTGATGACGTTGAACAAGATGCTGTTTTAAAAGAGAAAGATAGAGCATTATATGTTGTTAAGGCTGACAGAAAAGGAATTGAACCAACACTAACTCCTATACAGTATACTTGTCACGATATTAAGGTTGAGAAAGGAGATATTGTTTACTTATTTACTGATGGATATGCCGATCAGTTTGGAGGAGATAAAGGAAAGAAATTAAATCAAAAACGGTTTAAAGATTTAATATTTTCTATTTCAAAAAAAGGTTCCTTATGTAATCAGGATAAGGTTCTGCAGGAGTTTTATATGAATTGGAAAGGATCAGAAGAACAAGTAGATGATGTATTGGTAATGGGATTCAGAGTTTAGTCTTTATTCGAAAGAATAGGTATAGAGTATAAACAGCATTTTGTTAAACACAAACTTCCCTTTCGAGGATGTAAAATAAACACTGTCTGTAAGCAACAAATTATTAATATTGTGACTTATGGCAGAAAAGAAAAAAGAATCCCCAGAATATATTGCAATGCGGGATTTAGCTCTTAGTCAATTAAAGAGCGGAAAATCATTAACAGGAGAAGGAGGCGTTTTTGCACCCATTATTAAAGAGTTTCTAGAAAGTGCTCTTTCCGCAGAGATGGAGTGTCATTTAGATGAAGAAGAACGTAGTATTGGGAATAAACGCAATGGCAAAAGCTCCAAAACCTTAAAAACTTCATCTGGAGAAATAACTATTGAAACACCACAAGATCGGCATAGTAGCTTTGAACCCCAGATAGTTAAAAAGCGAGAAACCATATTGGCAGATAACCTTGCACCACAGATTATCGGACTTTATGGTCGAGGAATGAGTTTGCGCGATATTTCCATCCACATACAAGAGATGTATGATGTTGAAATATCAGCAACAACACTAAGTGGGATTACAGACAGAGTTATCCCACAAGTAAAAGAATGGCAAAATAGGCCGCTGGATGAAGTCTATCCAATTGTTTGGATGGATGCTATGCATTATAAAGTAAGGGATGGTGGGAAAGTTATCTCCAGAGCAGTTTACAATATATTAGCAATTAATAAAGAAGGTCGCAAAGAACTTATCGGTATGTATATTTCCGAAAGTGAAGGGGCAAACTTCTGGTTATCTGTGTTAACTGATTTAAAAAGCCGTGGGGTAAAAGATATACTTATAGCATGTACTGATAATCTTAAAGGTTTTTCAGATGCCATACTAAGCATTTATCCCGAAACGGAAATACAAAAATGTGTAATCCATCAAATTAGAAATTCACTGAAGTATGTTGCCTCAAAAGATCAAAAAGCGTTCATGAAAGATCTTAAAAAGGTTTATCAATCAGCAACAAAGAGTCAAGCCGAGATGGAACTTCTTAACCTTGAAGAAGCATGGGGTAAAAAGTATCCTATAGTCATAAAATCATGGCATGAGAACTGGGAAGAATTAACAACGTATTTTGAATATGATGAGCATATTAGAAAGATAATTTACACAACTAATGCTGTGGAAGGTTTTCATCGTCAAATTCGTAAAGTAACTAAAACTAAAGGAGCATTTCCTAGTGATATGGCATTAATGAAATTGATCTACCTGGCTACTGAAAATATCTCTAAAAAATGGACTCAGCCTGTTCGTAATTGGGGATTAACCATTCAGCAGTTTTGCATAAAATTTGGAGATCGTATGAAAATTGATTTGTAATCAACCAACTCAAAAAAGCAAAAGTAGGTAGATTACAGAACCCGTCAAGGGTATATGAATGGCTTCGTTCCTCAGCCACCCTTGACAGAACCTGAAATCTTCTCAATAAAGCTTTTGAGAATTGGTTTTAAGAAAAAAGATAATTTAATTTGAATAATCTAAATCAATCAGACAGAGTTACACTTACATATCCTCCCTTTCGAAAATTATCAAAAGAGAAGTTTGTTCTTTAGTATTATAAAAATACCTTATTACATTAAACCTGTGCTGATTTTATCATTATCCACTGTATTTCTTTTGTTTTTTGGGAGATGCGTATTTTTATTTTTGTTTAGCTTAAATATGATTTGAAACATAAATGAATTTTGAACAATTGAAACATCTTTAAAGTTTTCTCTTGAAAAGTTTGTTCCTTTTTCTGATTCTCCAATTTTAGTAGTGAAGATTCCATCGTAAGGAGTAATGTAATTTATGCTCAATTCAATCATGTCTTTACGCAATCCTTTTTTTATAGCCAATGCTAAAAAATCGTTATTCCCGTTATCGTAACCTAAGGTATTAATTCGTTTCACGTTGCTTTTTTGTAATACGGCTGCAATCATTGTATTATACTTGGTAGATAGATAAGCAGCCTGCGCAGAGATTTGGCAATCTGTAATATTGTGACTCCTTTTTTGCCATGTGCTTTGCGCCCAGAATTTTTCTACATCTAACGAAATGTACAATTGGTCTTTGTTATCAAAATCTATAAACATACAGCCTGAGGCGTTAAATCCGTATTTTTCAAAGTCAGTTGTATTATCATAAGTATAGTTTACTACATGATCATTGCCTAATATTCCTGTATGTCCTATGATATTATTTCCAAATCGGTAATATGGTTCTAATACAAGGGCGCCACCCGCAAAATCAATAGTTCCTGAAATATTATGAAAGTATGCTGGTTCTAAAAGCGGATTTCCTGTTGTTGTTGTATATGCATCTGTTACTGATGTGTATGGAGACAGCTTGTCGATTGTTGGATTTTTAGTTGTAACCTTGTAGTTAAGGCGTAATGCTAATACTTCAGATACGTTGTTATGGTATGAGAGATAAGGTAAACCTACTATTTGATGCGAACTTCTTGTTTGATTTGCAGATTCTGTTTCAAGTTTTAAGTTTTCTACAGCACATCCTATTTTTATGCCGGATTTATCATTAAATGTGAAATTAGCATAAGCTCCCAAATTATGTTTTTGTAATGAATTGGAATTGTTTGGTTGTTGTATACTATTAAGTAAATATGAATTGTCGGTATTTTGATATTTGTAGTTATAATTAAAATTCAAACTAACAGAGTTGTTAATGGTTAATTTGTCTTCAGCATAAAAATCTAAATATTGCTTATCTGATTTTCCATTTTCTGTAAGGATTGAATTGTCTGTAGAACTTGTATTCGTAAAAGTATTTTCATTTTGATATAGTGTAGCTCCTGCACTTAAATGGTTTTTTTCGCCAAGTTTACCTTCATATGAAAGTAATGCATATGGGTTCGTATTCTTAGTCTTTGTTTCGTACGATTGTTCATACTGATTTAATAGCTGATTAGATTGGTAAGTAGATATCTCGCTTAGATTTTTTTGTTTGTTTTTATTATCTGGTGAAAAAGAATATCTTAACTCTGCTGATAATATGTGATCTGCGTTTAAGTTAAAATCGGCACCCATGTAAACATTGTTCAACGAAGAAGAATATAAGTTATTTGCGATATCAATATCTCTGATTACTGAAAAATCATCGTTATAATTATACTTCATGTTCTCAGGAAGATAGAAGCTATTGTAACGGTTTGTATAACCTGCATAAATATTAGATTTTGAAGTGAAATAAGAGTAGGTGAATTTAAGATTGTTCAATACAATATCGTTATAACTATCTTCGAATGATGCATAGGTAAAATCTTCGGCATATAAAGAATAGCCTGACAAGCTTTTATCAGTAATTACATTTAATATGGCGTCATATTCATTGGCATAACGTCCGGTTACATTCTTAATAATTTCAACTTTTTTAATTTTAGAAGGAGAGATGCTTCTGATGTATTGTTCATCTTTGGCAATACCATCTACCATTAATAGAACATTGTTTTTATTGCCTACTTTAATTTCCTGATTTATTAGATTTACTGTCACAGAAGGTAGTTTTTGTAATAATTGTTCGGTATTAGAAACTTGTTTTGTGTACTTTTCATTCATAATAATCACATCCTTATCCGCTTGTTGAATTACATCCTGAGCCACAATCTTTATTTCTTCCAAACTTTCAGAATTGGTTTCCATATGAATTATTCCAAGGTTAATATCATTATCACCAACTTTCTCCTCTATATTATAAGGTGAATACATGATATGTGAAACCTTCATTACATATGTATCCGGATTTTCAATAGTCATTTCAAAGTTGCCCTGATCATCCGAAATACAACCATTAATTAATTGCTGATTTTTGTAAAAGGCAATATTGGCAAATGGAATGGCCGATTCATCATTTGATTTTAAAGTGCCTGTAATTTTTACTGAAGCAAATGTGTTTGTAGTAGTAAATAACATAAGAATAAGGGTAATGTAGGTTAAAATTGATCGGTTAGTTTGCATATTTTTAATTTTAAATGTTTTCAATTTTGATTTTGTATTTGCCATAATTAGCAATGCATATTTTGATGTCGGAGTATGCCAATTTTATTCAAAAACATTTAAAGTGTACAAAGACAGTAGATTATGTATTTTCTACTGGGATGTATGTGTAAAATATTTTAACAGTGTTGTGTAAAATATATTTACACATGAAGGAAATATTGTTTGGAGAAAGCAAAATTGGTTACTGAGTGTGTAAAATTTATTCCCAAGTGAATACATTAAAATTCAACTCACTTGATTTTACTGGTCCTCTAATGTGTTGTACCCTTCTATTAGACCATCTGACCCTTCCATCAGTTCAATTTGGTAGTCCCGCAGTATGTCTTACCCTTCCCGCATGGAATTTATTCAGATAATTAGAGTAAATATTCTTTCCTGCAGTGAGTATGACCCTTCCATCAGGTATAAAATGTCGTCAATCAGCATAAAAACAATCTCCATCAGATCATTTAGGTAGTCCCGCAGCATGATTTACCCTTCCTGCAGAGAAATTATACAAATAATAAGTGTAAATATTCATCCCCGCAGTATGCATGAACATCCCTTCAGCATTTTTACTGAATAATTAGCGGAGATTATTTAAGTAATTGAGTGTAATTACCTTTCTACTTGAAAAAACACTGATTCCATTAGCAAAAAAATAATTTCCATGGACAAAAAAATATACTCCCTGAGTAAGAATATGTTTTTTTTAGAGAATAACTCTATCCCTTGGCTCTTAGCCCTAATCCCTTTGCAATAAAATTACTCATACCTCAAAGCTTCAACAGGATTGCGAGTAGCGGCTTTCCAAATTTTAAAAAATTAATAATTAGCAATGTGTAATGAGTAATTTTATTTTTTATCACAAGATTTAATTATAGAATAAAGTAGTTTGAGAAGTTCAGAAACATCAGATCTTATTGAATTAAAAGCTTCAACATTTAAGTACTCTGTATCTTTTAATAATCTTAACCAATAGTCAGTTTCGCGAGCCTCTTTATAAGCAATACTCATTTTTGCCTTAAAATCGACTTTAGAAATACCTACAATAGCTTCTTCAATATTAGCTCCAATTGAAGTTCCGCTTCTTAAGACTTGTTTGCTTAATATATATTCTTTTTAATCAGAAGATAAATGTTGATACATTTTTACAATTCTTACAGCAAAGTTGTATGACTTAGTTAATATGATGTTATCTTTTTCTCCCATGGCTCAGTTCAATTATAGATTATTAATTATTCATTACTAATTACTCATTATAAATTACCTCCTACTCATACTTTAAAGCTTCTACCGGGTTCTGATTAGAAATTTTGATATAATTAATGACTGCGATTGCAATAACAATTACTATGATACTTATACTACAGAATATAAAAATACCCCAATGAAGGTTTATTTTATATGTAAAATTCTGAATCCATTTGTGTGATGTATACCAGGCAGGTATTAAGCCCAATAAAGTGGCAGGTACAACTATATAGCCCAGGTCGAGTATAAATATTTTTAAAATTTCATATATAGTAGCTCCATTTATTTTTCGTATGGCTAACTCTTTAGATCTTCTCAATGCTTCGTTGGTGGTATACCCCATTAATCCAATAACACTAATTAGCAAAACAATTATATTTCCCATTAACATTGCATTTCGAAAGCCGAGTTGAGGTTCGTAACTTTTTATGAGTTCTTGTTCTAAACTTTTAACAATAGCATCGTTATGAGGTAAAGCATTATTAAACAATCGGGTTAGTTTACCTAATACATCATTTTCTGAATTATTATAAGTTTTAACAATGATTTTAAAGGCTAGTGAAGGGCGTTTTTCTTGTTCTTTAATAAATTCATCTTGTGTAAAGTAGAAAAATGCAGAAGGTCTGTTATCGGAATTAGATATTGAATTGATAATAAAATCAGAATACACACCTTGAATTGTTGCCGATCCGTGTTCAGTTACATATATTGATTTACCAACTAAATTGTCGTTCCATTTATTATGTATTTTTAAGCGATCAGCACACTTTTGACTTATTAATACATCGCCAACGGATGCTGTTTCTGTTGTGAAATTTGAACCTGTAAGGATGGGGATGTTTAATATTGACAAATAATTTTCATCAATCATATAAAAGTCTGCAATATTAAATAGCTCCTTCTCTCCATCCGGACTGTATATATTATTTCCAGACATATCATCTACTGGTAAAACATATCCCAATCCTACCTTTTCAACTTCAGGAAGTGCTTTAATGTCATCTATTAGTGTGGCTATTTTAGAGGATGCAATACCTTGAGTAGAACCATAATATATGCCTTTTGCCTGGTAGCCATGGTTAGAGTTAAGCATTTTATTGTATTGCATATAAACAATAACCAATGTTGTTAAAATAAAAGATGCACCCGTAAGTTGGAAACCTAATAAGGCCAGTTTCCATTTATTTCTTTTTTGCTTATAGTTTTGAAAAGCTCTTGTAACAGGTATTTGGCTAAAAATATATCCAGGTAACAGACCTGTTACTAAAACGATTATACATAGAATAATAATAGTTGGCCAGATTACATAAGGATTCAATACTGCAATTAAACTATGACCTACTTGTGATTCAACAATGGGACTGATCCAAAGTATAACAAATGATGCACCTAATAATGAAACTATAAATAGTAAAAAATTATCAATAAAAATCATTTGTGTTAAGTTCGACCTTTGTGCACCACAGGTTTTATAAATAGCGGAAGTTTTGGCTTTTTTTATTAGCGCACTTAGAGTTAGCATAATGTAGTTTAGCAAAGATACTAAGAGTACAGAAGAGGCTATAATGGAAAGGATAACAATCATCTTTTTAACTCCATCCACATACATTTGCTGGATGGGTATAAACATGTATTTGAACGTCATTCTGGGTTGTTTTTCTTCAATACTTTCTATATCCTGATGTTTTTCCTGCATTTTACGGACTGCATCTTTCAATTGATCAGGATTAACTCCGGGAGCCAGTTTTACGCAAGTATAATAGCGATCATTACCAATCCAGTTATTGGTACCATCCCAGGTGAACTGACCTGTAGATACCATAGATATTAATATATCGTATTTGTAATTTGTATTCTCAGGTAAAGCTTTGAACACGCCCTTGATAGTAAGTTTCTTATTGGGATAACTTTTTAATTCAATTGTTTTATCAATTACATCGCCACCCATATCGTTGGCAACCTTATCCGAAACCATACAGCACATAGGAGAGGTCAATATCTCCTTTGGATTACCGGAGATCAGAGGGCGAGGTAAAACATCAAAAAGATATTCATCCGAAAGGGAGACGTTTGCTTTGTAACTTTTTAAATCTTCAGTATAAAAAACAGAAGTTCCTATAGAGTTTAACCTTGAAGCTGCCTCTATTCCCGGAACTTCATCTTTTAGGCCTATGGCAATGGCGCCACTTGTTCGGGGATAGTTGCTTGTTTCGTTTGTAGAATCATCTCTTTTTAATTGTTCGTGAACCACATAAATACGATTTGCATCAGGGTAAAAACTATCAAAACTATAATAGTAAAAGACTTCAGAAAGAAGTATAATACCAAACGATAACCCTGTAATTAAAGAAATAATTCGGGTTGTATTATGTTCCCCTTTAATAAATAATCTTCGGAAGGCTAACTTAAATAAGTTCATTTTATATTATAATATTACAATGCGATTATGGTTATGAATTACTCGTATCTCAAAGCTTCAACATTTAAGTACTCAGTATATTAAAGTAATCTTAGCCAATAGTATGTTTCACGGGCCTCTTTATAAGCATATTCTTTATTGTCAGAAGATAAATGTTGATACATTTTTACAATTCTTACGGCAAAGTTGTATGACTTAGTTAATATGATATTATCTTTTTCTCCCATGGCTCAGTTCAATTATAGATTGTTAATTATTAATTACTCATTACTCATTACTAATTACTCATTACTCATTACTAATTATTCATTACGGTTTGAATGTTATGCGTGCCGCATTATTTTCAATAATTTTCTTTAATTTCTATATCGTCAATTTTATAAATCATTTTCTTTTAATTACTTAACTACGGCATGAATTATATTTTTTGTTGAACGAAACCTGCGGTAGCTATTAAAACATAAGCTTCGTAACTTTAATAGATTAAGCATAAATATTATAGTTATGAAAAAAAAGAATTAACGCTAATCGATCAGGCACGTTCAACAGTACCCGAATTTAATGAACTATTTCTTAAACTAAAAAGAAATATAGAAATATCCGGTAAAAGCAAAAGTACTTTAACCAATTATGCCCGTTGCTTGTCAACCATGGCATTACATTTTAATTGTTCTCCCACAGAACTGGATCAGGAACAAGTGCTGGATTATCTGCAATATCTTAAATCACAAAGCAAGACTCCATCTTCAAGTTACTTTAAGCATACTGTATATGGACTTCGTTTTGCATATCGGGTGCTTGGAATTAAACAACAATCTATTTTCTTACCCAAACTTAAATTTCCCAAAAAATTACCTGTTGTATTAAGTCAAAATGAACTTAAAGTATTATTAAACGCTCCTAATCTATTAAAACACAAATTAGTCATTGCATTATTGTATGGCTGTGGACTACGAAGGTTCGAACTGCTTAACATAAAACTTCCCGACATTGACTTTGATCGCCAAATGCTTCACATACGCGAAGGTAAAGGCAAAAAAGACAGGTACGTCCCTTTAGGCAATATGTTGTGTCGTGGACTTAAAGAGTACATTGAAATCGAACATCCCTTTAAATGGCTATTTAATGGTAAATCCGATACCGGACAACTTCAACAGTTCTCAAATACCGGTGTTCAATGGATCATCAGACAAGCTCTTCTGAAAACCTCTATTAAAAAACGGGTTACTTCACATGTACTCCGCCACACCTATGCTACTCATTTACTGGAAATGGGTACTGACATTATCACCCTGAAAGAGCTTCTTGGACATACAGACATCAGAACTACCATGGTATACTTACATGTTGCCAGGCTGGATAAGCACAGGGCTTTTTGTCCTTTGGATAAACTATACCCTCCAAAACAAAAGTCATGAAGCCCCGGTTTGAAGTGGCTCAAGTTCTCGGATGTGAACACCACAGACTTCACCATATAGTTTCTAATACATGGAAACTACGGACTCTTTATGCTATAGAAGCCTGCAGAACCAATTTGATGGGAGGACATGTAGACCAATGTAATAATCCCCAATGTGGTAAAATACATATTAGTTACAACAGTTGTCGAAACAGACACTGTCCTAAATGTCAAGGTCACAAAAAGGAAATGTGGATACGTCAACGCGAAAAAGAGCTCTTAAACACTACTTATTTCCATGTGGTATTTACATTACCTTCTCAGCTCAATAAAATTGCTGTTTTTATTCCTGAAATACTATATAATTTATTATTTAAAGCCGCATGGGAAACCATAGCTGCTTTTGCTGCCAATCCCAAGTTCTTAGGTGCTAAAACAGGTATGATAGCTATTTTGCATACCTGGGGACAAAACCTTTGGTTACATCCTCACCTGCATTGCATTGTTCCAGGAGGTGGAATTACTGCTGGCGACAAATGGAAAAATGTTAAAGGAAAAGGTAAATTCCTATTCCCCGTTAAAGCTATGTCTACAGTGTTTAGAGCAAAGTTTGTAAATGAACTCAGACAGGAAATACCCAAACTAAATCAGTTGTATAAAAAGCTATTTGATCAACGATGGACAGTATATTGCAAACGCCCTTTTTATGGTCCTTCTCAAGTTATCGAATACCTGGGGAGATACACTCACAAAATAGCCATATCAAACCATCGCATCCTGAATATTGAAAATGGTAAAGTAACATTTACGGCTAAAGATTATAGAAAAGGTTGCAAAAAACACGATATAATTTTAAGCAATTCAGAATTTATCAGACGTTTTGGTTTACACATTTTACCCAAAGGTTTTGTTCGAATCAGGCATTACGGCATATTATCTTCTGCTATTAAACTTAAAGTTCATGAACTAGCTAAACAACAATTGGGAGAAATTGTAATAACTCAACATGAACCTCTTAAACACAAAAAATGTCCCTATTGCAAAATTGGTGATCTGGTTATTATTGCTCGCTTTGATATTAGAGGGCCTCCTAAAATAATAATCCCTATTGGAGCCAATTACATGATAGAATTAAAATAACATCTAATGGTGAATGGCTTTGCTTTATCCTATTTTAAAATTTAGTAATGTGAAGTCTCTATGAAATGACTCAATACATTTAGGCAAGCCTTATATTAAGATAAAAAACAAATCTATTCCTGAATTATACACTCGTTGAAACTTTAACAATACCTTCTTAAAATATATCAATCCCCATAATACAGATCGCTTTGGCCGGTTTTCGTCAACACTGCATCCAGCATCTGTTTTACAAACAGGCAGGACGCTTAGTTATTAGCATGCGTTTTTCTAATCCAATCTGTCTTAAGTTTTTCTCCAAAATTATGACCTGATTTAAACACAGATTTTCCCTTAGTTTTAAAGCATACAGATTTCCCAAATTTTGTTGATTCCCTAAATTCGATGATATAAAATTCATGAACTGACAGCCCGGAATTTAAGAAATTTGTTGTCGCTTCAATTCTTTTAATCTTTGATAATGGAATGTCCTGTGCTTTTCTTTTTGAAGTAATTAAAATCTTGTCGTTAATCAGTTTTATTTGATAAGTATTAGGTACAAGCAATGAAAATATAATTCCTAAAATTAATACCATTCCCGCAAAAAGGAGAAAGAAAGTCCAGTCAGGAGCATCTTTCACCTTTGGCTCAATATTCAATATGCTTAGTATCAAAAACAGTAGAAAAAGCATTATTGTTATCGTTAGAATAAAACGCTGATAAGGAAATCCTTTACTTGATTCTTCAATTTCTATTTGATTATTTCCCATTCCTATTCAAAATTTGATTGACTCATTAAAGTGGTCGTCTTTCTTTAAATACATGCTAACTAATTACTCATTACTCATTACTCATTACTCATTATTCATTATTCATTACTCATTACTCATTATAAATTACCTCCTACTCGTATCTCAAAGCTTCCACAGGATTGCGTGTAGCCGCTTTCCAGCTTTGCCAGGTAATAGTTATCATGGCTATTAGTAAAGAAATGATTCCGGCAAGAGCAAATATCCACCAACTCATCTCTGTTTTATAAGCAAAATCCTGAAGCCAGTTATTTAATGCTATCCAGGCTAATGGTGTTGCAATACAAAAGGCGATGGCTATCCACTTGATAAAATCTTTGTTGATCAAAAAAACAACTTCTGCAGTTTGAGCTCCGTTTACTTTACGGATACCAATTTCTTTCACTCGATCTTTTGAAATAAAAACAACTAAGCCTAACACTCCTGTTATGGCCAGTAACATACACCAAAGAGAAACAAACTCAATAAAGCGAGCTGTGTTTTTTTCTTTAGCATATAATTCATTTAACGAATCATCTAAAAACTGAACTTCAAAATTGTTTTCAGGGTCAAATTCCTTTGCTTTCGCTGTGATTCTTTTAAAAAGTTGGGTGTAATTTCCAGGTTTTACTCTTAGTAATAATTTTTCTTTTCGGGTATCTGTTCGCCAAAACAACATAGGTTGAATATCCTCTTTTAATGATGAGAAATGAAAGTCTTTAGCAACTCCTATTATAGGCCCATCAAAATCAAAGCCTGAAAAATTCTTTTCCAGAGGTTTTGTCCATTTAAATTCTTCTACAGCTTTTGCGTTTAAGATAAAACTATTGATATCGGCTTCAGAGTTTTGCTTGAAGGCTCTACCTTCTGTAATACCTATATTAAAGAAATCAATAAAACGGTCATCAATAGGCCAGGCTTTTAATTGTATATATTGTCCATCGATTTCGCGCCCCCAACCCATAACAACTTTTCCAGGAATAAATTGAGAGTAAGTATAATCAACGATGGAAGTGTCTTTTAGTAACTCTTGAGCAAAAGCATTAGCATGCTCTTCAATTTTATTTGAAGTATTAAGGTAAACTACATTTTCTTTGTTAATACCCAAATCAAAATTATTCCAATAGTTTAATTGTTTTTCAATCATTAATGATGAAGACAGTAATGCTATTGTAAATACAAACTGAAGGGTTACTAATATATTACGAAGTAACTTACCTTTTCCTTTAAAATAACCCGTTCCTTTTATGGCTTGAGAAAGGGGAGGCGAAGAGATGTAACGCGCTGGATATATACCTGATATTAATCCGAATATTAATGCAAAAGCAATAAATATAAATAAGAAGTAATACCTGCCATTCAGACTTAAACCCTCAATATTAAATAGGGATTCAATTGTATTATATACTTCTGAATAAATGGCTAAAGATATTATTAATGCTATTAATGCTATGGTAATAGCTTCTGCAATGATTTGTTGCATTGATGAAAATCGATTACTTCCTAATACTCTTGTTACAGAAAGTGATTTTGACCTTAGTGGAGCTTGAGAGGTAGAAAAATTGATAAAGTTTACCATTCCCATTACAGCCAAAATAATAGCTAATATTATCAGCACCTTAAGGATAATTGGATTTACTGTTCTTAATTCAAGATTAGATATATCATAATGAATTTCTGTATATGGTTTAAAATAAAAGAGATTTTCATCTCCATATTTTGATTTGAAGTACTCTAATGTTTCAGCCAGGTCAGGAATAGATTCAATCTTACCATCCAGTTGAGCTCCAGTTATCTGGTCCTTAATCTTTACAACTATTTGAAAAGCCCATTCGCTATATCGTTCATCCAGGGTTAGTTCTTTTTGCATGTATGTTGCAAATGACGTAATACAATCCGTTGTAAATGAACTGTTCTTTGGGAAATCACTCATAACTCCTGTTACCGTATAGTTTTGACTACCGATAGTTACCTTTTCTCCAATTGCCGGTTTGTTACCAAAAAGCTTAGAAGCTAATGTGTGAGTAATAACAGCTGTATTAGGATCTTTCAATACAGTGTTTTTATCGCCTTGAATTAGCGGAAAGCTAAAAATATTAAAGAAGTCAGATGAGCCCATCATACTTTGAGCATCATAAAACGTTTTTGTAGATTCAAGTTGAGGTGATGTGACCCTGATTTCACCATTAAACTTTAAAACCAATGATCTTTCAACCTCAGGTACGTTTTTATCAATGACCTCCTTTAAAACTTCTGGTAAATTATAGTCATATACTCTTGTTTTTAAAACATAAATATTGTCTTTGTTTTCATGAAACTGATCAAAACTCTTTTCATAGCTTATATAAAGACTTAGAATAATAATTCCTAAGAATGATATTACCAGACTTAACAGAGTCAATAACGAAGATGTTTTATATTTTAAAATCGACTTGAATAAACGTTTGATAAACATGATGAATGGTGTTTACAATTAATGATTGATAAATGGATTATTCCTCTGGAGTCTATAGAATTTTATATTCCATTCTCCTATCTCCCTGTTTCCTGTTCCTTTCTTCTTGTTCCTATATCAAAACTTCTCCCAGCTGTTTTTTTACTTCCTCAGTTAAAACAGCACCATCAAATAAATTAACTACCCTATGTGCAAATTCCGAATCGTGCAAAGAGTGCGTAACCATTACTATAGTTGTACCTTCTTTATTTAATTCAGTTAGAAGGTTCATTACCTCAAGTCCGTTTTTAGAATCCAGATTACCTGTAGGCTCATCGGCTAATATTAACTTAGGATTAGCCACTACAGCTCTGGCAATAGCTACACGCTGTTGCTGACCTCCTGATAATTGCTGAGGAAAGTGTTTGCGACGGTGACTGATTTTCATTCTTTCCAGCACTTTCTCAACCATCTCTTTGCGTTCTTTAGCCTTATATTTTAAATAGATAAGAGGAAGTTCAACATTCTCATATACATTTAACTCATCAATAAGGTTAAAACTCTGAAATACAAAACCAATATTTCCTTTTCTAAGCTGAGTTCTGTTACGTTCTTTTAAATGTCCGACTTCTTGTCCGTCGAAATAGTATTTACCGCCGGAAGGATTGTCCAATAACCCAACAATGTTTAGTAAGGTTGATTTACCACACCCGGAAGGACCCATGATAGCTACAAATTCACCCTTTTCAATATTAAGGTTTACATTATTCAAAGCACTGGTTTCAATTTCTTCAGTGCGAAAGATTTTTGTTAAGTTTTCTGTTTTGATCATAATTCAAGTATTGGTAACAAGGTAAAGGGTGGTATGGTAATACGGTTTTACCTTGACGTTATTTTTTATTTTAAGCTCTCTCTGTATGATATTAATTTTTGAATTTTTGCAGATAATACACGTGATTGTTGAATGAGATGATCTAAATCATCTGATATCAAATTCACTTTTTGTGCTATTATGAGTTGTGTTCTCAATTCTCCACAAGATCCTTTTGCAATCCTTAAAAATCTGATGAATTCCTTGTTGGATTGACGGTCAAATCCTTCAGCAATGTTTGAGGGAATAGAAACAGCAGATCTTTGCAATTGATCTCTAAGACCAAAGTCTTTACATTCTTTTAAATGATGGTAAATGTCAGCAGCAATATCAACTCCATCCTGCCAAATATTTAAATCTTCGAAGCGTTCAATTTTTTGTCTCATATTGAATTAGGTTATTATTTCAAAAATATAAATATTTTAATTACCATTTTCACCTTAACCATTTTACCTTTCAACCCTCAACCTTTTACCTTAATATTATTCTATCATTATCCCCAAAAACATCATAGCTTGAGGTAATGACTTTTTCACCTTGTTCTAATCCTTCAATGACTTCATAATATTCTGGATTTTGTTTTCCTATTTTGATATAGCGTTTTATTGCTTCTGTTCCTTCTTTATTAAGTACAAATATCCATTGTCCACCTGTGTTTTGAAAAAAGCTTCCGCGTTTTATAAGTATTGCATTGTTTGATTCTCCTAACTCAAGCTTGATATGGTAGCTTTGTCCGGTTCTGATGTTTTCTGGTTTTAAACCATCAAAAACCATATCAATATCAAATGTACCATTGCGAACTTCCGGATAAACCTTTTTAATATGTAACTGAAAAGTATCCTGATTTCTTTCAAAGGATCCGGTTAATTCTCTTTCTATACGGTCAATATAATGTTCATCAATTGAGGCATTTACTTTGTAATTGGTTAGTACATTTATCATTCCGATGCGAGATCCCTGACCAATAGATTGACCTAACTCAGCGTCCAGCATCCCTAATTGACCATCTACTGGCGCTTTTACATTAAGGTTTTCAAGACGATCATAAACGAGAGATAGGTTTTTACGCATTTTCTCCAAATCCTGTTTTAATGTTTTCATTGAAGTCAGGCGCATTAAAGAATCATTTTTTGCTTTCAAATAGTTTATTTCCAAAAGTTTCTGTTGGTATTCGTAATCTTCCTGAGCCCTCAGATATTCCTCTTTAGCTATTAATCCATCTTTATAAAAGCCTTTGTATTGCTCATAAGTCCTTTTGGTACGTTTCAACTGAAATTCATTATCCAATAAATTTCGTTTAGAAGAAACCAATTCAGATTCAAAACTTATTTGTGTGCTTCGTAAGTAGTTTTCTTTTTCAGCTAATGCTGCCTCACTGTTTAATATTGTTTGATACAATTGGTTATTTTCCAGTTTAAGAATTACATCTCCCTTTTTAACCATAGCACCTTCTTCAATATATCTTTCAACAACACGTCCACTTTCAATTGCATCTAGGAATATAGTTGATATGGGTTCTACCTTACCGGTAACCGTAATAAAATCATTGAACTGGTTAAACTCAACTTCAGAAATTGTGACTTTATCCTTATCAATGCGATAAACAGACATGTTTGAAGCAAAAATCATATTGTAAACCAAAAATCCCATCACAATAACACCAATGCCCCAATAAATATGCTTGTGTTTTATTCCTTTCTTATGTTCTATTATTCTGTCCATTTTATATTTTATATTGTTCCGTTAAATGATAAAATACTTTATTACTATCATCATACACTCTTTTATCATTAAAAAACAGATTAACCTTTTATTTTCTCTTTAGTTGATGCTTAAATTGTGCCAATTGATGTATGTGGCACATATATAGGTGTTTATGAGTTTGTGTTGAGTGGGAGGTGTAAAAAAAGTTTACATTAGAATGTATAAATTTTTGACACATACTTTTTTTGTTTATGTCATTAATATACTTTTGGTTAAAATCCTAATTCTATGGTTAAAAAAGGAAATATCTTAATCGTTGATGATAATAAAAGTATTTTAAGTGCACTTGAAATACTTTTAATGAAGAATTATAAAGTAACTTGTTTATCAAATCCAAACCTGATTACTTCTGTATTTAATGAAAATCATTTTCAACTTGTATTATTGGACATGAATTTTAAAGCTGGTGTAAATACAGGTAATGAAGGTTTATATTGGCTTAACTATATAAAAGAAAAGCATCCGGAAACTTCTGTGGTAATGATTACAGCTTATGGCGATGTAGAGTTAGCCGTTAGTGCTTTAAAAAAAGGAGCTACTGATTTTATACTAAAGCCATGGGACAACGCCAAGTTGTTAGCAACAATTGAATCAGCATTGCAATTAAGTATTTCAAAGCAAGAGGTGAGTACACTAAAGCTTAAGGAAAAGGAACTGAAGAAAGCTATCAATAAAGAAGAAAAGTTGATCATAGGCAATTCTCCTCAAATTATGAACGTACTAAATATGGTTCGTAAAGTAGCTAAAACAGATACTAATGTATTAATTACTGGTGAAAATGGAACAGGAAAGGAGTTGATTGCCAGAGAAATTCATCGCTTGTCCAAACGACATCAGGAAATGTTGGTAAGTGTGGATATGGGAGCAATTACTGAAACATTATTTGAAAGTGAATTGTTTGGTCATGCAAAAGGAGCGTTTACTGATGCTAAGGAGGAGCGAATAGGTAAATTTGAAGTTTCTAACAATGGTACTTTATTTTTAGATGAAATAGGGAATCTTTCATTTCCATTGCAAGCAAAACTCTTAGTGGCTCTACAAAGCAGGGAAATTACAAGAATAGGAAGTAATAAACCAATTCCTATAAATATCAGATTGGTATGTGCAACAAATAAAAATCTGGAACAGATGGTTGCAGATAGCCTGTTTCGTGAAGATTTATTATACAGAATCAATACTATCCATATAGAAATTCCTCCGCTTAGAGACAGGGGGGATGATATTTTAACTCTGGCTGATTTTTTCCTTAAAAAATATGCTTATAAATATGATAAGTCGAGTATAAAAATAAATCATCAGGCACAAGAAAAATTATTAGGATATCATTGGCCCGGGAATATTAGGGAGTTAGAGCATAGTATTGAAAAAGCCGTGATTTTAAGTGACAATCATGTATTAAAACCGGAAGACTTCTTTTTACGTCCAGCGAGCCGTAGCAGTGTTGATGCTAACTCATTAAAGTTGGAGGATATGGAAAGAAATTTAATTAATCAGGCCTTGGATAAAAATCCAGGAAATGTAAGTGCTGCAGCAGATGAATTAGGGATTACAAGGCAAACGTTATATAATAAGTTGAAAAAATTCGGGATGAAATAAGGTAAAAAGTTAAAGGGTTTCAAGGATAAAAGTAACAAGGAGAATGGAAAATATTGATTAATCCTAAATAGTCTTTTCCTACAAATTACAATTCCACAATCACTTTTTATTTTACCATTAACCTTTTAACCCTGCAACCATTAACCCTATAACCATAATAATATATTTATGACTAAAAGATATCAGCTTAAGCTAGTAATACGTCTTCTTCTCCTTATTATGTTTGCCGGAGCAGCAGTTTGGAGTTTTTATAATGTTCATCCTGCTATAACAATAGTTTTAGGAGTGATGACTCTGGTTATGCTTCTGAATGTTGTTTCCTTTCAAAATAAGATTCATGATCAGATCAACTACTTTTTTGAAGCGATTTTAAATGATGATTTTAGTCTTAATACTTATAGTAAATATCAAGATCCTATTTTGAGTCGCTTAAACAGCAATATGGCTCGTATTAATGAAAAAATAAAAAAATCAATAATTGAAAATCAACAAAGGGATCAGTATTTTCATGCACTTATAGAACATATAAATATTGGTGTTTTAAGTTACGATGAAAAAGGATTTGTGGTTCATGCAAATAGCGGACTAAAAGAATTATTAGGTTTGTCGCAACTGACACATATTAAACAGCTTGGGAAATTTAATTCAAATGTTGCTGAGCGTATCATTCAAATGAAAACGCAAGAGCAACAAATGATTCAGGTTCCGGGTATAGAGCATAAGCAAACATTGTTAATTAAATCTATGCCATTCTATAGTCAGAATCAGCAATTAATGTTATTGACAATTCAGGATATTGATCAACAATTAGATGAAAAGGAATTGGATTCATGGTTAAAACTGATTAGGGTATTAACACATGAAATAATGAATGGTATTGCTCCCATTACATCTTTATCGCAAAGTTTATCAGGATTTTTTACCAATGAAGGAAAGCCTGTTTCAAAAGAAGATTTGGATGAGGATATGATTGAAGCTACAATTAGAGGGCTTTCTGTAATTAATGATCAAGGAGAAGGATTAATTCGTTTTGTAGATTTGTATCGTAAGCTAACTCGTCTACCAAAACCAAATAAAAAGGAGTTTAAATTAAAGTCATTCCTTGAAAATAATATCATCCTAAGTAGAGCCGGATCTTATGGTGATGAAGTTGATATAAAACTAATAATTAGTGATGATGATATGGTTGTTGACGCAGATGAAAAACTTTTAGCTCAGGTAGTTATTAATATTGTGAAGAATGGATTTGAGGCTTTACAAGGTGTGGAGCAACCGCAAATAATTATTAAAACCAAAATTAATAAGCAAAATCAAACAGAAATATCAATTCAAAATAATGGTCCTCAAATTCCAGAGGATGTTATGAATGAAATTTTTGTTCCGTTTTTTACAACAAAAGAAGACGGAAGTGGTATTGGATTAAGCCTTTCGAAACAAATCATGCGCTTACATGGAGGTACTTTAAAAGTGCATTCGTCAAATGAAAAGACAACATTTACTTTGATTTTAAATTAGATTTTTTTGCAAAAAAGGTTGTATATTTAGTTATAACCTGAATTCGCAGTTTTTGTTGAACTCAGGTTTAAATCAATGATTTATAACTATGGCTATACAAGTTGCAATACGGCACAATACCTATTATAAATACGATCGTTTGGTATCTGCCTCTCCACATATTATAAGGTTAAAACCAGCTCCACATTCTCGATCTAAAATACTTTCATATTCAATGAAAATAGCTCCAGAAGAGCATTTTATTAATTGGCAGCAGGATGCGTTTGGGAATTATCTTGCCCGGATTGTTTTCCATAATAAAATACAAGAAATTAAAGTTGAAGTTGAGGTTGTTGCTGAGATGACCGTCATTAATCCTTTTGATTTTTTTGTTGAAGATTATGCAGAGAAATTTCCGTTTGAATATAAATATCTGGAAAAAAAAGAACTAAGTCCTTATTTCGAAATAGCAGAGGATGGTCCATTACTTAAAGATTGGATACGAAAGCTTGATGGGTTTAAGGGAGAGAAAATTGTAGATTTTTTAGTTCATGCTAATCAACTGCTATATAATGATATCGAATATACGATAAGGTTAGAAACAGGTATTTATACCTGTGAACAAACCTTAGATAAAAAGAAAGGTTCGTGTCGTGATTCGGCCTGGGTTTTGGTTCAGGTATTGCGTCATATGGGTATTGCAGCCCGTTTTGTATCCGGATATTTGGTGCAGCTTAAATCAGATCAAAAGTCTGTTGATGGTCCTTCTGGTCCGGAGGAAGATTTTACAGATTTACATGCATGGTGCGAAGTTTATATTCCGGGAGCAGGTTGGGTAGGTTTAGATCCTACCTCTGGATTATTAGCAGGTGAAGGACATATTCCTCTATGTTGTACTCCTGATCCCAGCAGTGCATCTCCAATTACCGGAGCAGTGGATAAATGTGAGGTTCAATTTAGTTATTTAAATGAAGTTATTCGTATACATGAAGATCCTCGTGTTACTAAACCTTATTCTGCTCAGCAATGGAATGATATTATGGAGCTTGGTTTTCATGTTGATAAAGTCCTGGATGAGGGAGATGTCAGGTTAACAATGGGAGGGGAACCTACTTTTGTTTCTATGGATGATATGGAATCAGCTCAGTGGAATACAGCCGCAGATGGTCAGGAGAAAAAGGAATTGGCACATCAATTAATTCATGTCATAGGTGATAAACTTACATTTGATCCACTTTATCATTATGGTCAGGGAAAGTGGTATCCCGGCGAACCTACTCCAAGATGGCAAATGGCAATGTATTGGCGTAAAGATGGAATATCCATGTGGAAAAATAAATGTCTACTTGCAGATTTTTATAAGCCATATGATTATGATGTTTCAGTGGCAGACAGTTTTATGAAAACTTTGACACTAAAGCTTGGCGTCGATAAAGATTTAGTCATTCCGGCCTTTGAAGATGTGTTTTATTATTTGTGGGAAGAACGGAGATTACCATTAAATATTGATCCATTAAATATTGATCTTAAAGATACTTTAGAGAGACGTACAATGATGGAACATCTTGATAGGGGGTTAAATGATCCGGTTGCCTTTGTTTTACCATTGGATTGGGCTTATAGTAAGAATGGATGGATTAGCTGTCATTGGAAATTTCGGGGAAATCAAATGTTTTTAATTCCCGGAAATTCTCAAGCAGGTTACCGGTTACCATTAGAATCTCTTCCTTATATGTCGGAAACTAAAAGACCAAAGTCTTATGATAGAAGTCCTCTGGAAAAACAACAAAAGCTATCTGATTATCATGAAGTAGTAATACAGAGAATACATGAGGAGCCTGATTATACTATTCCTGAAGACTTGTTACATCCAAAGACCTATAAAGAAAAGGAAGAAGAAGAAGAAAAAGAAAATAACTTGCTAAAGTTTATGCCTTTTAGCCAACAAAAAGAAGAGGTTAATGATTTTGAGCCTGTCTATGAAATGTTTACAATTAAAAAGGCATTGGTAGCGGAAATTAGAGATGGTCGTCTTCATTTATTCTTACCACCGGTAGATCTTATTGAACAATATTTGGATTTATTAGCTTCGATAGAACTGACAGCAGAGGAATTAAAGGTTCCGGTTGTAATTGAAGGATATTCACCCCCCTATGATCATCGAATTGAGAAGTTAGTTGTAGCCCCTGATCCGGGAGTGATAGAGGTTAATGTTCATCCATCTAAAAACTGGAAAGATTTAGTTGACAATTATGATGTTATATTCGATTCTGCCAGAATTTGTCGTTTAGGTGCAGAAAAATTTATGCTGGATGGCAAACATACAGGAACCGGAGGAGGAAATCATATTACATTAGGGGGTAGTACTCCTGCAGATTCTCCTCTATTAAGGCGTCCGGATTTGTTGCGTAGTCTTATTACATTTTGGCAACATCATCCCGGCTTGTCCTATCTTTTTTCAACAGCATTTGTGGGCCCAACCAGTCAGGCTCCAAGAGTTGATGAAGGACGTCTTGAAATGTTATATGAGTTGGAAATTGCTTTTGATCAAATACCAGATAAAGGAAAGACTGATTTTCCTTTCTATATGACAGACAGACTTTTGCGCAATTTATTAATTGATCTTACCGGCAATACACACCGTGCAGAATTTTGTATTGATAAACTTTATTCTCCTGATTCGCAAAGTGGTCGGTTGGGAATACTTGAATTAAGGGCTTTTGATATGCCACCTAATAAACAAATGTGTATTGTTCAATTATTACTTTTACGCATTCTGGTTGCATGGTTCTGGGAGAATCCGTACAAAGGAAAACTTATCAGGTGGGGAACTGCATTACATGATAAATATCTTACACATCATTTTGTACGAGAAGATTTAATTGATGTTGTTGAGCAATTAAATGATGCAGGTTACCATTTTGATATACAATGGTTAGAGCCATTTTTTGAATTTCGTTTTCCTCATATAGGGGCAGTCAAATATAAAGGGTTGGAGTTAACTTTTCGTACAGGTATTGAACCGTGGAATGTATTAGGAGAAGAGATGTCGAGTACCGGAACTGCTCGTTTTGTAGACTCATCAGTAGAGCGTCTGGAAATAAAAGTGCGAGGTATGCAGGATGACAGATATACAGTTTTATGCAATCAAATGCGTATTCCTTTGGTTAAAACATCCATATCAGGTGAATATGTGGCATCAATTCGTTATCGGGCATGGCAACCACCATCTGCATTACACCCTAATCTTGGGGTTGATACACCTTTAGTGTTTGATGTGTTTGATACTTGGACAGGGAAGGCTGTTGCCGGATGTAATTATCATGTATATCATCCTGGAGGTCTGGCATATGAAACATTTCCTCTAAATAGCTTTGAGGCTGAAGCACGTCGGGTAACACGTTTTTATAATGAAAATCACACTCAAGGTGTTTATACACCAAAGAATGTGAGAGCTCGCACTCAACATTATATAATAGAAAACGACATGCATAAAAGAAGTACAATTAATTACATTCCTCCTGTTATAGAGCCGGATCCTGAGTACCCATGTACTTTTGATTTAAGAAAATATAAATTAAAGAGGTAGATTACATCAACGATAATGAGTTAATCTTAAGTAATGCATTCGAATCTTGGTGTTTTTTGTTTTGTTAGTGTTATTGAAAATTTTTTATTTAAGCATTATGAAAATAAGTCTTGCTCCTCCGCTGAAGCTTCAGCGGCACGCGGAATATCTTTTGTCAAAAAGACAATGATCTATAAACTAATCATCAAAGTGAATAAAAGGAGGTAGTAAATTTGCTGCCTCTACTAATCTAGAGTTCCATTCAAGAGATGTGTTTTTTAGATCTTCCTCGGTTTTTCTAAATTCTTTTAATTCATAAGAGTTGTTTTTATACAAAACAAAGTCAACAGGAAAGTCAACATCACTGGCATTTTTAAATGTTGCATCAAATGATAGATAAGCTACTTTAATGGCAAGATCAAAAGTAATTTCTTCATGTAATAACCTTCTTAATATAGGTTTTCCAAATCCTGTATTTCCAATTATGGCATAAGGAGATTCATCCGAAACTTCTACCCAGTTACCTTCAGGTAGCATAAGAAACAAAGTTGCTTTAGGATCATGTTCACATTGTCCTCCGACAATAAAATGACCATCAAAAATTAAATTGCTGGCTTTTAATTCTTCCATATCCTGGTGACGAACCTTTTTAATCATATCGCCCAGAGTATTAGCCGCTTTATATAGTTTAGTAGGGAATTGAATTTCTATTTCATCGTCAAAAAAGTGCTTTACCTTATCTCTGATTGATCTTAAACCAGATGACATGATGAAAAAGGAGTTTCTGCCTTGTTTATATGTAGCCACTTTCTTCGATGTAGAAACTCCTAATCCACTACTAATTCGTGTGTCCGCCAAGGCTACTACGCCGGTCTTACTTTTTATTCCAATACAAAATGTCATAATTTATTATAAATTATTGGTTTATTACTTGTACGTAATGTTCATTAATCTGTTTACCAGGTGTTTCAATAAACCCTGTAATCGGACTACAGTCATTGTAGTCTGTTCCATGTGCAATTTTAATATAATGATGGTCTATGAGCAAATTATTTGTTGGATCAAACCCTATCCAACCATTAAAAGGGAGTAGTGCTTCAACCCAGGCATGTGTTTGTCCTGATCTGGTATGAATATTATCCTGGTTTAAATAACCACTAACATACCTACATGGAATATTAAATAATCTGGCTATAGCAATAAATAAATGAGCATAGTCCTGACATACACCTTTTCTTATGTCGTAAACCTCCTGAGCGTTTGTATGAATTGATGTTGTATTTGGAGAATATTTAATATAAAGGTGAATGTTGTTATTTAATTCAAGCAACCAGGTAAATAAGTCAATATTTTCAGAAGACGGAATAATTTCGCTTATAAAATCTTTATTCAATTTTGTTAGGGGAGTGTTACGTAAAAACATGATTTTGTCAATATAAAAGTCATGTGAATTTATAACATCCCATTCATCTTTTCCTGATGATGTTATAAAATCAAAAGGATTTTGTAGTGGTACATTAATATGGGCTTTTAATTCAAAATGAAAATGATCAATACTACGTTGCGTAGTGTATTGTAATAATTTAAACCCAAATATGTTTCTTGAAATGTATTGTGATTTTTTAAGATTACTTTTTACATAATAATCCGTAACCTGTTGTAAATTATTATTAACAGGTAGGGTAAGTATCTGTATAAATGCCTTCTTAACAGGCATTTCATACTTTGTGTTTATTTCATATTTTATTATATAATCAGGCATTAATACGATAAATATTTTTTTTCAATATCATTGCATAGTCCAAGTAATACTTCTCTGGTATGGTTTAATAATGGATAAATATCATCTTTATATTCATCTATAGTTAAAAACTTATAATGAGCGCATAACTTGTTAATTGTAAATTCAATTGAATTAGGTGGTGTTTTTTTTGATTGTGATATCTGTGATAAATAATCGGCAATTCTGTTAATACTATAGTGTATAGATCTTGGATTTTGAATATTAAGAATAAGAAATTCTAATACCTGGTTTTGATTAGGAATAGAACGATAATATTTTCTATTCATGTCAAAGGCTTCAGAGCATCTTAAAAGAGTTGTCCATTCAAAACTAAGTTCATTAACAGGGTAGCCTAATTGTTGTATTTTATAAATATCATTTAATTTTGAATTTAGTATTCTTATCATTTGCAAAGATCTTTCAAGATGCATAGCACATAAAATTAACGACCAGGTTTCGTCGTATAAAATAGTGCTATAGATTTTTGTTCTTAAAAGAGATGTTTTATCCAATATTTTTTGAGTCATGTCATAAAGACCAGTACTTAAAAAACTTTCAACCGAATAATTCTGCATGAAATGATAAAAAGTATTTATTGTTTCCCAAAGTTCGCTTGATATTTCATTGCGGGCACCTCGAGCATTTTCGCGAGCCTTTGTTACAATATTAATAAGTGAATTATCATATTCAGGATCAAAGCCAACTTTGTATAATACATTTCGTTCATTAATTTCTTCCATATCAAATATGCCACACATAAATAATATGGATTCCAAAACAAATTTTCTGTTGTCAATTTCTTCTATTGGAGCATCAAGTGATGAAAAATACAGTTCTTTTACATATCTGGATATGTGTTCCAGTCTTTCCATATATCTTCCCATCCAATACAAATTATTAGCAACTCTGGATAACATGTAACTCATATCATTTCATTTTTATTACCCAGGTGTCTTTAGAGCCACCTCCCTGGGAAGAATTCACAATTAAATTTCCTCTTTTTAAAGCAACGCGTGTTAATCCACCAGCAAGAACATATTCATCATTTTTGCCAAGCAAACAAAATGTTCTTAAATCAATATGTCTGGGTTCAAATGTATCACCATCTTCAATGAATGTGGTATGTGTAGAAAGGCTCATAATGGGTTGAGCAATATATTTTCTGGGGTCAGCTTTAATTTTAAGTTTAACTTGTTCAATTTCATTTTGGCTGAGCTTGTTTCCTATTGTTATACCGTATCCACCTGATTCATCAACTGGTTTAACAACTAGTTTATCAACATTTTCAAGAATATATTTTAAATCCTCAGGATTTTCGCAATGATATGTCTTTACATTATTTAAAATAGGTTCTTCATTTAAGTAATACTTAATAATTTTTGGAATGTAATGATAAACAGCTTTATCATCTGCTACACCTGTTCCTGGTGCATTTGCAAGTGTAACATTCCCTTTTCTGTATGCATTCATTAATCCCGGAACACCTAAAACAGAGTCTTTTTTGAAGTATAATGGATCTAAGAAATCATCGTCAACACGCCTGTAAATCACATCCACTTTAATTGGTCCATGAATAGTCTTCATATACACAAAGTCTTTTTCAACAAACAAATCACGTCCTTCAACTAACTGAACACCCATTCTTTGAGCTAAAAATGTATGTTCGTAATATGCTGAGTTATACATACCAGGTGTAACAACAACAATATTGGGAGAGTCAACACCCTTAGGTTTTACTGTTTTTAGCATTTCAAGTAATCTCTCAGGATATTCTTGAACCGATTTCACTTTTAATATATCGAATAATTCATATAACGACTTTCTTAAAGCTAATCTGTTAGATATTACATAACTGACACCTGAAGGACAACGAAGATTGTCTTCTAATACATAATACTTACCATCACTGTGTCGAATAATATCTGTTCCGCAGATGTGAGTATATACATTTGCAGGAGGAGTGAAATCTACCATTTCTTTTAGGTAGTTTTTCGACGAAAAGATTAGTTCTTTAGGGACAATATTATCTTTTAGTATTTTTTTATCGTGATATATATCGTACAAGAATAAATTTACAGCATGGTTTCGTTGAATAACTCCTTGTTCTATATGTTTCCATTCTTTTGGATCTATAATTCTGGGGAATAAATCGAAAGGGAATATTTTTTCATCAGGATTCTTATTTTCAAAATATACTGAAAAAGTAATTCCTTGATTAAAAAAAGCATCTTTAACTTCTTTGTTTATCCTCTCAAATTCAGATAAAGAGTATTTGTTAAATTTTTCACAAATAGCTTTGTATTGATTTCTAGGGACTTGAGGGGATGAGAATACTTCGTCGTAAGTATTCCCATTTATTTGATATGGAGAAAGAAGTTTGCCCTGAATCTGATCCATTGTATTAATATTTTTTATTATTGTTTAAATACAAGTTCAAGTACAATAGATTAACTATTCTGTTATAGGTAGATAATCAATCGTATAGGTCAATGCATATTGTGCATGAAATCATTTGTATTAGCTTATGCACAGAATATTAAATATATGAAGAAATAAATAGGAAGTCTATTAAATTACCTTTTTTTATTGCTATTTAATTTATGTTTTTTAGCTAAGTACATGACAAAACTTTATAACATTCACATAAATCATTGTTGTTAATTGGATTACTTAATGCATGAGCAATTCTGATTAAACCATATTTAAAGAAACTATAAGCCCTTCTACCATGTTTTTTCACCCTGATCGGCTTAATGTTCTCATGTTTGTCAATCCCTGCTAAATATACCCAAACAAAAGCAATTGATACAACAGCCAAAAGTTTAGCAATGCGTTCCAAGTCTGTCAAATGGGTATCTTCAAGGTTAAAGCCACTGGATTTCATGGCTCTAAACATGGTTTCGATCTGCCATCGCTCTTTATAATTAATCAAAGCCTGATCATATTGATTAAACGAAGCGATAATGGTAAATTCTACTTTGCCAGTGATTTTATTAAAGGATTTTGCTCCAGATAAGTATACTAGATTCTTACCTAGATAATAGAGTTTATCACAATGTTTGTAAGACCCAATTTTCATATTATTGAACAGCCAAAAGGCCTTTATAGGAGTTTTGCCATGACGATGCACCATCATATTGTTCCGGATGCGAATGTAAAATGGAATATTTTGACGAATAAGATTTTCAAACCATTCTTCGCCTATAAATTCCCTATCCGCCATAAAAGCTTTAATATTTTGGGTACCAAAGAACTGAACATATGTGTCCAACACCTCTTTTCGCTCCAAGGCATTGGAATTACCTCTTTTTGGAAGGAGTTTCCATATCAACGGAATAGAAACTCCTTTGTAACAAACGCTCAGCATCAGTATGTTGATATCGGTTTTGCCAAACTTCCAATTGGTTCTGTCCATGCTAAGCATATAAGGAGGCTCATCTGGCAATAAACTATAAATTAAACGTGTAAATATCAGTGGGTCAAAGGAAAATTCAGAAAAGAACCGTTGCACTCGCCGTAGGCTTGATTCATGCTCTACACTAGAACTAAAACCTTGAGCAAGTTTTACATATGAAACGGTTTGGAATTTTATCATGCTATTGATAATAATGAGCAAGCATTTAATCCTTGCCTTGTGCCAATTGGTTGTTGCCTTGAACAACTCAAATAATTGAGTATTTTTACTGTCTACCTTGGTATTCGTATGCATTACAAAATGATGTGAGAATCTTTTGTAAGATACTGAATATCAAGGTTTTAAGCAAGGAAATTGCGTGCTTATTTTGCTGATTTTCAATTATTTATAGTTTTGTCATGTACTAAAGTTTTTTAGTTATTCTAAATATTTAAGGGGACTAAAGTTTTTTAGTATAGTGTTTACTTATTTTTATTTAAATCAAATGGGGGATATTATGACATTTTATAGATTAAATATTGAAGAGTGTAATTTTATTATTGAAAACAAAAACGAGCATTTGAAAAATCAAATGCCCATATCCTGAATGATTATATAATTACATTCATTCATAAATTCCATTCCAATCTTAAATCCTTTATTAAAGTAGCTCCACTACGCACTGTTCCTGTATGTTGTAGACCAAATCCGCCATAAATATTAGGTTTTATTTTTGTTTCCATATCAACAATCTGCACTACTTCAGGTTGGTCAGGTTCAATATAATATTCAGAAGGAGTTTCGAGATGAGCTTTTATTAAATTGTTTTCTATTTCAAGTGTAATAAAGCATGCTGTTCGATAACAAGATGTAGATACAGGATCAGAAATGGGACTTGCAATTCCATTAGTATATTTCACAAATACACAGTCAATAGCGTCATGGTATTTTGTTGTTCGAACAAGTCTTAAAGCATAGCCATTCATATTCTTATTATCCATTTTAATAAAAATGTCCATGTATTGAGCTTTTGCACTACTAAATCCTTGACCTGCTGTTTTTGCCGGACAGGCAGTGAAGTTCACTTTCATACTATTGAATTTTTCTCCAACAGGAGTATAGCGAATACGTGCACCTTTTATCCCTTGAATAAGACCTGTGTCACTAGCAGCTCCATTAACTCCTGTTCCATAAAACCAGGAGTTAGTGCTGTTGTCAGCTTTCCAATCTTTATATTCATTGGTGTCTTTAGGTTTAAAGCAATCAACAGTCCAAAAACCAGGAATAACGTTTGACTGAATAAAAGTTGGTAATGATTTTAAATCAACACTGTATACGTTTTTTTTATTATTAATTTCTTTTTCTGAAATTTTATCATTTAATATAAAATATTCAGCTTTCCCTTTATGACATCTGATATGTTTTGGTTCAACAGTAACCATTATAAAATATCCAATATCATTTTGTGATAATTTATAATTGTATTTAGGATTATTTTCTCTTGAAACAGCTACTGGTATTGCATTTGCACCTTTGCTATCAGAACATCTGTACCATGTTATTGACGATTGGTCTTTATAGTTTGTTTTTAGTTTGTATTGAGCCTTTAATATTCCCTTGTTATTTATTATAATTTGTGGTTTTGTAATAAATTCAGGAGCTTCAATAAATTTAGGCTTAACATTTAAAACATAAGTTGCTTCTAAACCAGATTCTGTTGAGGCATCAACAAGAACTTCTATGGTTTCATCATTTTTATTTGTGGGAATAATTTGGCACGTACCATTTTTATTATCCTTTAATTTGACCAAATTTTTATACTTTTTATTTACGTTCCAATTTATTTGATCACCCTGAATTTCTTTTCCTCCGGAAAGCAATAAATGACTTGTTAATAGTAAATTATCTTTACCTGTCTCTATTGTATCCTGAGTAGAAGAGATTGTTAATTCAACTGGTATATTGTAAAGTTTTATGTCCGATTCTTTACTAATTGAGTCAATAACAGACTTAATACCCATCGGATCCCAATTATCATCTCCTTTTAGTAAATTGTAAGTGTTGTATATAACTTTATTATTATATTTAATTCTGTAGGCATTTAAAACACTTTTTTCAGTCATGTCTACGGATGCATATTGATGGTGTGTGTCTATGGATATATTTTTGCCATTCAATTGGTTGTTAAAGTGATAGTTTTTATTCTTTAGAGCAGGTTTTTCTTTCCATCCCCAATAATTTGAGAGTTTAGAATTCATTTTGCTATCAACTGCAACCATCTGACCTCGTCCTTTTACTAAGTATTGTTCGCCACGAGTATAAGATTGAATATCACAATTCAAGAAAACGGAACCTGTTCCTTCTGTATGCCCAAAGGGTTTGGAAGAATAAAAATTAAAAGTACAATCTAAATAAACAGCTTCTGTGGCCAAAGCGTCATCAGTAGATTCAAAATGACAATGATCAAATAGAGTTCTTTTACCACCATAAAAAGGAACCAAGTTTAAACGGCTTATAAATCGTGAGTTTTTAGCAAAGATCTTATCTCCACGACAAAAAGCCAATTGTGCCTGAACAATAGCAGATCCTCTTTTCTTACGATTAAGTTCCTTTTTTAATGTGTACTCCAAATCAACGTTGCAATAATTTCCAAAAGTTATATTCTCAGCAGATGTGCCATCTCCAATAATTTCCAGCATAGTAAAATTTCCTTTAGCACCCATTGTTTGACCTCGATTACAAGCTAGAATCACATTCTTTGGGTCGCTTGATAATCCTTGAAATTTTAACCAATTGCAATTGATTTTTAAACCAATGGGAGTTCCGCCTATTTCTTCTGGTAATCTTATTTCTGGATCATCAGGATTATCTATCCAATAAACATAGGGAGCTATATATAAGACCATAGGAGAATCTTCGTGGCCATCAGTTAAATGTTGAGAAGCTTCATTTACTGAATTAAATACATATTTGAAATTTGCTACATCTTTATCAGAAAGTTGACCGTCAATAAAAAATGCTGTCGGTCCAAGGTCAATTTTTTTGTTGTCATAGATAATATAATCCCCATTGAAAATAATGGGTTCGCTAGGATTAAGAGATTTATATCTTGTTTGTAGTTTTTGATTTGAACATGAGAGCAAGATAACAGAAACAAGGAGTAGAAAAGATTTTTTCATTAAAAACAGATTGTAGATTTTTATATAATATTAAATATATAAAATAATAACCTAAGTTTCTATGTTAATATCCTAATATATAGAGGTATTTTCTTTTTTTATTTTTTTTTAATCTAATGCGTTATTTATGTATGAGTTATGATTAGTCAAGGGTGGCTGAGGCACGAAGCCATTTATACACCCTTGACCAATCATAAGGCAATAATATCTTGTATTCGATTAGAAAAAACTAATCAACATTCATATTCCTATAAAATCAGACTTCTATCAACAGACTATTATTAAAATAGCTGCAAGTTTATATCATATTAATTTATAGAATGGAGTCCGCAAACTCGATTAAAAAACAGACCAAAGGCTGCAACTCACGTGAACGGAACTCCAAACAATATATAGATTTATAGGTATTTTATTTCATACTTTCCGTTAAGCCAGGCATATCTTACTCTATTCAACAACTTCTTTGCAATCCTAATTATTGCTTTATTTGCTTTCATTCGTTTGCATAGTTGTAAATATTTTATTGATAATACTGGATCTTTTTTTGCCGCTCTCCAAGCACATTGTATTAAAGTAGGTCGTATAAAAGTGTTATGCCGCTTAGTTATCCTCCCTACTTTTTCTCTATCACCAGACGCATAAACATTGGGAATAAATCCACAGAAGCTATGCAGTTGATCATTTGTTTTAAAACGTTTCATATCTCCTATTTCAAGAATTAGTGTCATTGCACCTAATAGACCAATTCCTGAAATACTTTTTAATACATTAAGCAAGTTACTATATTTTGTTTCAGACAGCAATACTATTTGCTTATCAATAATCTTCTTTTGACTTTCAATATATTCTAGTTCGTTAAGTAAAGAATTCAGCGATATATTTCCAGATGCGTATTTAAAGAGATTACTCCGTAACCACAACCTAAATTTTTTATTCCAATATGGAGAATTCAATTCTGGAGGTATTTCTTTTCCAAAATAGTTTAACAGGGATTTTATTCTGCATTTACATCTCTTTATATCTGCTAATAACTTTTGTCTATTTCTTATCACAAGACGATCTTCAAGTATATCTTCTTTGGGTACGTAAATAGCATGAATGGTTTTATTTCGTAAAGCTTTAGCTATTTTTCTGCTATCTATCTTATCTCTTTTTTGTTTCTTTTCTTTATCAGTTGTTGGTATATCGGATGGGTTTACTACAGAATTAATAATTCCTGAATCAACTAACTCCTGATGTATCCAAAAACCGCAAAAACCCGCCTCGTATGAACTATAATAATTAGCTCCTGGATAATTTTTGCGTAAATGATTGATTAGAATTTTGGGCTCTGGATCCTGTGAAAAAAGATTGTGCTCAAGTTTATCACTTAAGATACATACACTCCAATTCTTCTTGTGCACATCAATGCCTACATAAATGTTGTGGCCGCTAAAATCTAATTTGTCTAAATTCCGTTTCATGACCTTAATATTTTAGTAAATACAATAAAGTTAATACCTCTAGGTCTTCACGATTTAAACATACAAACTCGATTTATATTTTAGCATTCAGATAGCACTCATAACAGACGGTAAGAGTAATACCTTACGAAATTTACTCGTAATAATATTAACTACATAACAAATAGAGTGTTAAGAAGTGATTCGATGAAGGAAGTATAAGACTAAAATTAATTCAATAACAAACTAATTAAAATAGCAAAATGAACATATTTAGGTTCTAATTTTCTGCGAAGTTGATCTTTGGCTGCTTTTAAATGTTTTTCTACAGCTTTAACTGTAATACCCAATTCTTCAGCAACTTCTTTTTGTTTTCTACCGTTAATCTTACATTGAATAAATATGTTTTTTCTTTTTTCTGGCAGGTCAGAAATGGCAGTTTTTAAGGATTGAATTAATTCTTCTTCAATACTAACACCTTCTTTTGCTGTAAAATCTAACTGATAAAGATATTGTAGTTCATTAACTACAAAATCGTCATTCAAATCTACGTTATGGTGTGCTTTTTCACTCTTTAGAAAGTTTAAGCATTTGTTACGCAGCATAACAAATAAAAAGCTTTCCACAGATTTAGAAGTATCTATTTTTTCTCTTTGAGTCCATATACTTTCATAACAATCCTGAACAAGATCCTCAATTTGTTTAGAATCTTTAATAAACAGACTGCAATATCCTATTAACCTGGGATAAGTTTCTTGATAAAAAGAAGTGAATGTAGATGGGTCACCATTCTTTAATTTATTTCTAAAATCAATATCAGTCATAAAGATCTTAATGAATTGATGTTTTTAGTTTCTAAATACAAATCTACATACAAAGTAATAGAAAAATTATTTTATAACAAAAATTAAGAAAAATTCACATATTAAATATTTTATATATATTTATATAAAAGGCTGTAATATAATAAAGTATGGATTTTTTAGTGTTTTGTTTTTGTTTTTCATGTAAAAAAATGTAAAAAAATGTTCGTATTTGAGGTAGGGTTTTAACAAATAGATTGTACTTATTATAAAAGAACAATCTTAATGGATGATTTAATAATAAAATATTTAGAAAATACTGCAACAGAAGATGAGCGTAAAAAACTGTTGGATTGGTTGAGGGAAGATCATCATTATGCAGAATTTCTAAAGGTCAAAAAAACATGGAAAGAAAATATAAAAAAGGAAGATATAAATCCTAAAACGGAAAAAGGATTAATAAATTTTCAATCCTTTATGCTTAATGATTCAGTTATAAGAACGAACAAAATATTAAGAATAAAAAGTTTATATAAATATGCAGCCATCATTATGATACTAATTATTACCGGTGGCGGTTTTTACTTTAGTAAATTTATTAATGGTTCATCATTAACAACTAAAATATTAGCAGACAGGGGACAAGTAGCAGCAGTAATATTACCAGATAGTTCTAAAGTATGGTTAAATTCTGGTTCAACTATTGAATATTCAAATAGTTTTGGAAGTCAGCAAAGACATTTAAGAATTAATGGGCAAGCTTATTTTGAAGTTAAAAAGAATAAAAACATCCCCTTTATAGTTGAGAGTAAAGAAATAAGTGTTAAAGTATTGGGAACCAGATTTACAGTTGAAGCCTATGATGATTCAGAAAAAGCTTCAGTTGTGTTGGAAGAAGGAAGTGTAGAAATGTCTCCCTCAACTCACCCAAAACAAAAGATATATATGAAACCGGGTGATAAAATTGTTTATGATGTGGAAAGTGAAAGGGCTAAAAGAACAATTGTAAAAGCAGAAAGATATAGTAGTTGGCGAAATGGAATATTAAATTTTTATAACACACCAATGAAAGATGTTGTAAGAAAGCTTAGTAACAGATATAATTATGAATTTAATGTTGACAAAACCCTTGAGGATTTAGAATTAACTTTTACGGTAAATCAAGAGGATTTATCGAGTGTTTTAGAACTTTTATCAACAATTACACCTATTAATATTGAGTCCAGAGGAGATTCTGTGTTGATTAAGCCCTATGCTAATTGACTAAAGTCATTTAGTTATTTAATAAAAAACCGGAAAAATGCGGCAACATAATTCCGGTTAAAAAAAGCACCCGGCAAGGTGCTTATGTATAACTTAAAGTCGTTGTAAAATTATAAAAAAAAATGGAAAAGTTAGAGGCGATTGTTCTCTAATGCAAATGCATCAACTCTTTAGAATTATGAAACTATCATTTATTCTTTTATTCGTGTCGTTTGTCTCACTGTCTGCAAGTGTGCTGGGGCAAAATGATATGATTACCTATTCTGGTAATGCAGTAAAGGTTAGCGAAGTATTAGACTATATTGAGCAAAATACAGATTTTACTATTGCATATAGTTCTGAATATATCGATTTAAATAGAGAAGTAACAGTTAAAGTAAAAAATGAAAAAGTAAAGTATCTTTTAGAAGATGTTTTTGAAGGTACTTCTATAGCTGTAAAAGTAACTGAAGATAAAATCTTACTGTTCAATAAAGAAGTACAACAGCAAGGTGTTAGAACAAAAAGTATTTCAGGTGTTATTTCCGACGATAGAGGCGAAGTGATTCCTGGAGCATCTGTTCTTGTTAAAGGGACAACTATTGGTACAATTACAGACTTGGATGGTAAGTTTACTCTTTCAGATGTACCTGAAGATGCAATTATTATTGTTTCTTTTATAGGAATGAAAACACAGGAACTTTCTGTAGTTGGTAAAATGGTATTTAATGTAGCTTTAACATCTGATGTAATAGGTCTGGATGAAATTGTATCTGTAGGTTATGGTTCTAAAAAGAAAGCGAATTTAACTGGTGCAGTAGGTAATGTACAGATGACTGATATGGAAAGTCGTCCATTAACAAATGCCAGTTTGGCCTTACAAGGTACAGTTGCAGGGGTTTATGCATTACAAAGTTCAGGTAAACCAGGTGATGATAATGCTGTAATTGATATTAGGGGTGTTGGTACTTTTGGAGATAATTCACCTCTTATATTAATTGATGGTTTCCCTGGAAGTATGTCTGATGTTAACTCCAATGATATTAAATCTATATCAGTATTAAAAGATGCTGCATCAGCTTCAATTTATGGTAACAGGGCTGCTAACGGTGTAATTTTAATTACAACTAAAAAAGGTGCTCCTGGTCAAATGAAAGTATCTTATAACGGATATTTTGGTGTTCAGGAACCAACAAGATTACCTGATGTATTAAACTCTGTTGAATATGTGACTCTACATAGGGAAGCTTCAGAAAATTCAGGCCGTGTACAAACTTATTCATTGGACGATCTTGCCAAGTATGAAGCCGGTAATGATCCAATGTATCCGGATATCGATTATTTCGATGTTTATTATGGTTCAGCAAGCACTCAAAACCATAGATTAACAATGTCGGGTGGAACAGAGAAGTTACACTATGCTTTTATGGTTGGTAGATTAGATCAGGATGGTATCATGGTAGCTACTAATTATAAAAAGACCGATTTCCGTTCTAACATAGATGCTTACTTTTTAAAAGATAACAGATTAAGATTATCATCTAAATTATCAGGTAACCTTGGTGTAAAGGGAGAGCCTACAAGTGTTTGGAATGCTACATGGTATGCAACTTTAGCTCCTATTTATCCTTTAAAAAATGCTGATGGACAATACATGACTGTAAATGGTGAGTTAAACCCTTACGCAAGTATTAAAGCAGGAAGTACTTCCGAAACAAAACGATATAACTTTAATGGTCAGGTAGAAGCAGAATATACAATATTAGATGGATTAAGTGCACAGTTGACTTATGGATACAATGTAGTTGATCAAAATAGAAATTCATTTAATGCCAATAATGTATTATATAATAAGGATGGAAGTACAAAAACAGAATCTTCTGATTTAACTGTTGCCAATGATAATGATATTCAAACATTATTAACAGCTTTAATAAAGTATAATAAAACTATTGGAATGCATCAAATTACTGCATTGGCAGGTTATTCAGAAGAAGAGTTTACCTGGGATTGGCAAAGCGGTTATCGTAAAAACTTTGTTAATAATGATCAAAGAGTATTATCACTTGGAGATGCTGCAACTCAAACTAACGATGCAGGTAGTTAAGATTTAGGATTAAAATCTTACTTTGGACGAATTAACTATATTTTTAATGATAAATATTTGTTAGAGGCAAATATTCGTCGTGATGGTTCTTCTCGTTTTGCAGAAGGAAATCAATGGGGAACCTTCCCATCTTTCTCTGGTGGATGGATTATTTCAAGAGAAAATTTCATGAGCGATTTTGATTGGCTAAGTGCTTTAAAACTTAGAGGTTCGTGGGGACAGTTAGGTAGTCAGAATATTGGTAGCTATTATAATGGTAGTGATGTATTAACTTCAGGACAAAATTATTCAGTTGGGGGTACCTTGTATTCAGGAGTAGCAATTACCAGTATGACTAACAAAGAGTTGACATGGGAAACTTCAGAGCAATTAAACGTTGGTATAGATTTAACTTTAGATAATGGTATTGATTTAACATTTGATTACTTTGACAAAAGAACAAAGGATTTGTTATTGACAAGACCAATTCCTTTAACAATGGCAGCATCTGCTCCTTATGTTAATGCGGGTGAGGTTCAAAACAAAGGTTTTGAAGCTTCGCTTACATACAGAAAAACATTTTCAAATGGATTGAAACTGCGAACTACTCTAAATGCATCTCATATTGTAAATAAGATTACAAAAATGAATGCACCTGAGCAGTTGAACTCACCAAAAGCAATTAAAGTTGGTTATGCTATTAATTCATTTTATGGATATGAAATGGATGGAATTTATCAACTGTCTGATTTTGATTATGATGGCGAAAATTATACATTGAAAGAAGGTGTTGTATCTGTATCAAATTATGATGCACAACCTGGAGATATTAAGTTTAAAGATATTAGTGGTGATAATTATGTGGATGCTAATAATGATAGAAAAATTATTGGTAAACAATTCCCGGATCTTACTTATTCAATGAATATCAATTTGGAATGGAAAAACTTTGATTTAGGAATGTTCTTCCAGGGAGTTCAAGGTATTGAAGGATATTTATATTATGAAATTGCTTCTCCGTTTAGTGGTGTTGCAAATATGGGAACATGGTGGAAAGACAGATGGACTCCAGATAATCCATCAAATACTTTACCTCGATTAACTCTTGATGAATATAGAACAAATATTCACTCTTCTTTCTATATGCAAGATGCTTCATACTTACGATTAAAAAATCTTGAGTTAGGTTATACTATTGATCCAAGTATTTTATCAAAAGTTGGTTTAAGTTCTGTTAGAATTTATGGAAATATTCAAAACGTTTTTACCATTACAAACTTTAAAGGTTTCGATCCGGAACAAACTGTAGATCAAACCAGAGCAGAGGCTTTCCCTCAGGTAAAAGTAATGACAATGGGTATAAATGTTAACTTTTAAAAGAACAGAAACATGAAAAATCTAAATAGAATCTTTATATTATTTTTAATATCTTCTGTCTTATTTGGATGTGCAGAAGACTTGATAGACAAAACTCCGAAAGATAGTTTGTCTCCAGCTACATTTTTTCAGGATGAATCACAATGTGTGATGGCTTTAATGGGTGTATATGCAGCCATTCAACCAAATGCTACACCTACTCACTTTTATCAGTTTGAATTTATGGCTGATAATGGTTATTGTCAGGCTGCATGGCAAGGGTCTAATGAGATTGGTTCTTGGAATACAACATCAACCAGTTGGGGACCTTATGCAAAATGGACTCAGGATTACACTATTATAGCAAGAGCAAATGAGTTTATACAAGACGTTGAAAATGCCGATGTTACTGATGCTATTAAAAATCAGATGGTTGCAGAAGTTAAGTTTTTAAGGGGTTATGCATATTCTGACCTAATTACTTATTTTGGTGATGTGCCATTGATTACTGAAGTATTAGCATTATCAGAAGCTTATGTGAGCAGAACAGCAAAAAGTGATGTTCTTACACAAATTCTTACTGATCTTGATGATGCAGCTGCAGTTCTTCCAACTTCTTATGAAAGTTCTGAAGCTGGTAGAGCTACAAAAGGTGCTGCATTAGCATATAAAGCTAAGATTTTACTATTTAATGAAAGATGGAGTGAAGCAGCAGCAGTAGCTAAAGAAGTAATTGATCTGGGTGAGTATGGTTATTTTGATGATTATGAAGCTTTATTTACAGAAGCGAATGAAAATAATGTTGAAGTAATTTTTGATATTCAGTATATTCAAACACAACCTCAACCCTGGCCAGCAGAACCATTTGTTCTAGGAACATGGCAGACTTCGAATATTACAGCTTCTATGATTAACTCATATTACATGACTAATGGATTACCAATTGATGATCCGGCTTCAGGTTACGATGATCAGGATCCATATACAGATAGAGATCCAAGATTAGATGCAACAGTTGTTTTACCAGGTACTAAATATGGAGAAGCAACTTTTATTCCTGCAAGTTATGCCGAATATCCATGTGGAGCAAAACCTAGAAAATATGCTGAATATGGTGTGGCAGATGTGAATGTGAGTTCGTTAAATACTATTTTATTCAGATATGCAGACATCTGTTTAATGCGTGCGGAGGCATTAATTGAATCAGGAAGTACAGATCAGGAAATTTATGACTTAATTGATGCTGTAAGAGCTCGTGTTGGAATGCCATCAATAGAATCTGTTGAAGGAACAGGTCTTTCTCAATCTGAACTTAGAGAGATCTTAAGACATGAAAGAAGAGTTGAGTTTTGTATGGAAGGAACTCGTTATGCAGACATGTTAAGATGGAAAGATGAATCATTGGTACATGATGTTTATGGATATGATAAATCTTTATTAAGCGATCCTACAGATCCTGCAAAATGGGTTTTCTCACAGATTAAAATTGCAGAAAGGACATTTAATTCAACTAAAGCTTGGTTATGGCCGGTTCCACAGGGTGATATTGATATTAATGATAACTTATTACCAAATAATCCTGGATATTAATTAAAATGAGAGGATAATTGAAGGGGCGAAAATTATTCGCCCCTTTTTTTTGAATTAATAAATATATAAATACTCAAACATAGCACTAATGAACAATATTAATAGAAGTTATTTTGCGCTTACAGTTTTAATCGGACTGATGTTTCTTGTTAACTCATGTAAAATGAGTCATTCAAAAGATGGTAAATATTCTGCTTATTTGTTTACGTACTTTATTGGAAACGGACCAGGTGAAGAAGCAATTCGTTTTGCGGTTAGTACAGATGGTTATAATTTTCGGGCACTTAATCATAACCAACCAATTTTAGATTCTAAAAAGATAAGTACTTCTGGTGGAGTTCGGGATCCTCACATTTTAAGAGGAGCTGATGGGAAATTTTATATGGTAGCAACGGATTTATATGTACCTGAACAAGGTTGGAATAACTTTGCAATGGTATTGATGAAATCAGATGATCTGATTAATTGGGAAACCTCTGTTGTAAATATTCCGGAAACTTATAGTGTTGAATTTAGTGATGTTGATAGAGTTTGGGCACCTCAAACAATTTATGATGAGGAACAAGGAAAGTATATGATTTACTTCTCTATGAAGCAAGGAAATGATCCGGATAAGATCTATTATGTATATGCGAATAAAGATTTTACAGCCCTTGAGGCAGCTCCTAAACAATTATTTTATAGTCCAACTAATAATGCTTGTATTGATGGAGATATCATAAAATATCAAGGTAAATATCATTTTTTTATGAAATCTGAGGATGGTGAACCTGGTATTAAATTGGCTATCTCTGATAAATTAACAGAAGGATATGAGCTTGTAAGTACTGATAGAGTTGATGAAGAGACTGACCCAGTAGAAGGTAGTGGAATTTTTAAATTAAATAATTCTGATGAATGGATTTTGATGTATGACTTGTATACTAAAGGAGGATATCAATTTACTAAAAGTTCAGATTTAAAACACTTTAAAGTTATTGATGAAGAGATATCTATGAATTTTCATCCTCGACATGGGACTGTTATATCTATAACAAAAGAAGAATTTGAAAGTTTAGTAACAAAATGGGGAAATTTTGATGATTTATTGATAGAGCCTCAGTCCAAAGAATTAAAAAAATTAAATGTTGATATAAATGCTGAAAATAAAACCATTCACTTGCCTGTAAAAACAGGAACAGATATGACAAACTTTGATCCTATGTTTAAGAATTGGCCTGGTTTATCAATAGAACCAGAGGGTCCTCAGGATTTTTCAAAAGGTTCAATTGAGTATCGTTTTAAATATGAAGGATTAGGAGAAGAGAAATATATAGTAGAATTATCAGAGGATCACAACCCTGTATTGGAAGGCTACTACGCAGATCCGGATATTTTATATTCAGAAAAAACAAAGAAATTTTATATCTATCCAACATCAGATGGTTTTGATGGGTGGTCGGGATATTATTTTAAAACCTTTTCATCAGATAATTTAGTGGATTGGAAAGATGAAGGAATTATTATTGATTTACATAAAGATGTAACTTGGGCAAACAGAAATGCATGGGCACCATGTATTATTGAGAAAAAGATTAAAGGGGAATATAAATACTTCTATTATTTTACTGCTGCTCAAAAAATAGGCGTAGCTGTAGCTGACAATCCAACAGGACCTTTTGTAGATAGTGGTAAAGCCTTGATTGATTCTAAACCTAAAGGAATCAATAATGGACAGGAAATAGATCCTGATGTATTTACTGATCCTAAAACAGGAAAAAGTTATTTATACTGGGGAAACTGTTACATGGCAGGAGTTGAGTTGAATGATGATATGATTTCTATCAAAAAGAAAACGCTAAAAACTTTTAAAATTGGCGATACATTCAGAGAAGGAACTTATGTAATTTATCGTGATGGTAAATATTATTTTATGTGGTCAGAAGATGATACTCGCAGTCCAAAGTATAAAGTTCGATATGCTATTTCTGATTCACCTCTTGGTAAATTAACCTTCCCTGAAGAAAATATCGTTATCCAGCGCGATTCTGTAAAAAATATATTTGCTACTGGTCATAATTCAGCAGTTCAAATACCAGGAAAGGATGAATGGTATTTGGTATATCATCGCTTTACTTATCCTATGGGAGTAGAGATGGGACCCAAAGGTGGTTTTCATAGAGAAGTTTGTATTGATAAACTGAATTTTGATGATAAAGGTTATATCATAGAAGTGAAGCCTACTTTTGAGGGAATTAACCCTGTTGAATTTTAATTTATTATATAGTAAAGATTGCATTAAACCTGCCTTGAGAATTGCCAGATCAATGGACACTATAAAAATGTTATAAATGATTTTTTATTGAGAGACTATTTTCATGGCAGGCTTTATCCTACAAAAGAAAACTATATACACATGCATAATAAATATAGAATTTTACTATTGGTTTTAGTTCTTTCAAGTGTTGTTTTAAGAGCAGAAAGTTTTAAGATTTCAGGACCGGATAACCGATTGCAGGTAGATATTAGTTTTAGTTCAGGTAAATTGTTTTATTCTGTTTCTTATGATGGTAAAACAATGATGGAGGAATCTCCTTTAGGGCTGGTTACAGATCTTGGTGATTTAAGTAAGGAACTTACCTTTATTGGTAAAAAAGAATCTTCAATTGAGGAGGCTTATTTTTTACCAACCATTAAAACAAGTAATGTACACTATGTTGCCAAAGAGGTAGTCTGTTCTTTTCAAAATAAATCAGAACTAAAATTAAATGTTACTTTTCGTGTGAGTAATAATGATATTGCCTTTCGGTATACAGTGTTCCCTAAAGGAGAAAATGTATGTTGCAGAGTTGAAAAAGAAATTACTGGTTTTGATTTTCCTTCTGTAACAACAACATTTATTACTCCTCAGGCTACTCCGGGAATAGGATGGAAAAGGAGTAAGCCTAGTTATGAAGAAGTTTATATTGCTGATGATAAACTAGGAGCACCTTCTCAGTATGGTTTAGGATATACATTTCCCTCGCTGTTTCATATTGGAGATGATGGTTGGGTGTTGGTGTCAGAAACAGGGGTTAATAGTTCTTATTGCGCATCGCATTTAAGTGAAGGAACAAAGGAAGGTTTATATACAATTGCTTTTCCTCATAAAGATGAAAATAATGGTTATGGTTCTAGTGAACCGGCAATATCTCTACCTGGAAAAACTCCCTGGAGAACTATTACCGTTGGGAATGATTTAAAACCAATTGTAGAAACAACAGTTCCTTTTGATGTTGTTAAGCCTCAATATAAAGCATCACAAGAATATAAATATGGTCGTTCTACATGGAGTTGGATTTTGTGGCAAGACAATAGTATGAATTATGACGATCAGGTTACGTTTATTGATTTAGCATCAACGTTAGGTTATGAATATATATTAATGGATGCTTTGTGGGATACGCAGGTAGGATACGATCGTATGCCATCTTTAATTAATTATGCTCATAAAAAAGGTGTCGATGTATTTCTTTGGTATAATTCCAATGGTTTTTGGAATGATGCTCCATTAAGTCCCAGAAATAAGATGGATAATTCAATTATTCGCAAAAAAGAAATGCAGTGGTTAAAGAGTTTAGGTGTTAAAGGTCTTAAAGTTGATTTCTTTGGTGGTGATAAGCAGGAAACAATGCAACTGTATGAAGATATTTTATCTGATGCAAATGATGCGGGCCTTATGATCATTTTCCATGGTTGCACCTTACCCAGAGGTTGGGAGAGGATGTATCCTAATTTTGTAGGAAGTGAGGCAGTATTGGCTTCCGAAAATTTAGTATTTCAACAAAGTGCGAATGATGCAGAAGCATATAATGCATGTTTACACCCTTTTATCAGAAATTCTGTAGGAAGCATGGATTTCGGACCTGTTTTACTAAATGAAAACAGGAACAGAAATAATGATGGAGGAAACAAACGTATCGTAACTGAAACATTTGAGTTAGCAACGGCAGTTTTGTTTCAAAATCCAATACAAAACTTTGGTGTTACTCCTAATAATTTAACAGATAAACCAGAATTTGAAATTGATTTTATGAAGAAGATTCCTACAACCTGGGACGAAACTGTTTTTATTGATGGATATCCAGGTAAATATTGTGTTTTGGCTCGACGAAATGGCGATGAATGGTATGTTGCAGGAATTAATGCTACTGAAGAAATATTAAATTTAAAGGTACATTTACCAATGCTTTCCGGTAGTATAGTAAGTTTTTACTATGATGATAATAAAAAAAATGCATGTATTGGAGAAAAGAAGGTTAGCAATAATGGTGAATTCAAACTAAGGATAATACCTAATGGTGCAAATATCATTATCAATCATTAAATGGCCTTTTGATTAATTTGTTATAGGTATATGACAGATTTTTAGTAGATGTTTTCATTCTTCAATCCTTAAATTGCAATAGTTTAAGAAGTATTAATTATAAATGGTTAAATGACCGTAGTAATAAATAATTTGAATATGATTCATCGTTTATTTTTTGTTTTAGTTGGAATTATAGTTTTTAATATATCAACTATTGCTCAGGGATTTGGTGAAAAGCAGTTGATTAATGATCAATGGTACTTTCATCTGGGAGATGTGAAATATGGAGGGAGAGAGACAATGGACTGTAGTAAGTGGAGTGCAGTTGATCTTCCTCATGATTGGAGTGTGAAACAACATGCAAGTCCTGAATTAGCAAGTTGTACAGGATATTTACCAGGAGGGATTGCTTGGTATAGAAAAAACATAACTATACCTGAAGCCAAGAAAGGGGAAAAACTTTATGTCTATTTTGAAGGAGTTTATAATAACAGTGAAGTTTTTATTAATGGTAAATGGTTGGGGAAACGTCCTAATGGTTATATCTCTTTTATGTATGAATTAACTCCTTACGTAAAATGGGGAGAAGAAAATTCTATTGCAGTAAGAGTAGATCATAGTAAGGATGCGGATTCTCGTTGGTATACTGGTTCTGGTATCTATAGGGATGTTTATCTTGTATATGCCAATCCTACTCATATTGATCTTTGGGGTGTTAGTTATCAATCAGAAGTTAAAGGTAAACAGGCTACAATAAAAACGAATACCAAGATAAATAATACCAATGAGTCTAACTCATTAAAAGTTGTGCAGGAATTATATGATGCCGATGGAAAAAAAGTAACATCTTCATCAATTGATCAAAAGGCTAATGCTCATGCCACAACAAATATTACACAATCCATACAGCTTAAATCACCAAAACTTTGGAGTGTAAACTCACCATATTTATATACTCTGAAAACTAAAGTATTTAAACAATCAAAAATTATAGATCAAAGCGAAACAAAAGTTGGAATCAGAACTATTGATTTTAATGCGGATAAAGGTTTTGCTCTTAATGGAGTTAATATGAAACTCAAGGGCGTGTGTTTACATCATGATGCAGGTGTTTTAGGTGCTGCAGTTTATAAGTCTATCTGGCGCACTCGTTTAGAACAATTGAAAAGTTTGGGATGTAATGCTATTAGAACCAGTCATAATCCTCAAGCACCTCACTTGTATGAATTATGTGATGAGCTTGGATTTTTAGTTATGGATGAAGCTTTTGATGAGTGGGAATATCCTAAAAATAAATGGATTGAAGGATGGAATAAAGGAGTTCCAAGTCATCAGGGGACATCTCAATATTTTAGAGAATGGAGTGAAAGAGATGTTAAAGATCAGGTTTTAAGAGATAGAAATCATCCTTCAATAATAATGTGGAGTATTGGAAATGAAGTTGATTACCCTAATGACCCATATACGCATCCTATATTAGAAGAAGAGGGAATTGGTCAACACCATGTTCACGGGTATTTAAAAGATCATCCAAATGCTAAGCGCCTTGGTGAGATTGCTAAAGAATTAGTTGCGGTGGTAAAAGAGGCAGATACATCAAGGCCTGTAACAGCAGCTTTAGCAGGAGCTGTAATGTCTAACTTTACTGATTATCCTTTTGTTCTGGATGTAGTTGGCTATAATTATACAGAATACAAATACGATATGGATCATGAAAAATATCCAAAACGAATATTGTATGGAAGTGAAAATAGACATGATTTGCCAGCATGGCATGCAGTAAGAGATAAGGATTTTATTTTTGGACAGTTTCTTTGGACAGGTTTTGATTACCTTGGAGAAGCAGGGCCATGGCCATCTCGTGGTTTTACTACAGGATTAATAGATCTTGCAGGTAATATAAAACCAAGGGGATATTTTCGTCAATCATTATGGTTAGAAAAACCAATGGTTTATGTAGGGACTTATAGACCACATGGAGACTGGTTGTCGATGGATGCTCCTCAAGTATGGAATTACAATGAAGAGGAAAAGGTTAGAGTAGTGTGTTATACAAATTGTGAAGAAGCTGAGCTGTTCTTAAATGGGAAACTTATCGGAAAAAGAAAACCATATAATGATGAAACCGGGATTATATACTGGGATGTAAATTACAAACAGGGAGAACTAAAAGTTATTGCTTATAATAAAAGTAAAGAAGTTATTTCTGATTCTATTATTACAAATTCATATCCGGTTAAACTTTCAGCTCAGGTTTTAGTAGCAACAGATGATGATGTGCGACAGGTTGTGGTTAAAATATTAGATGAAGATGGAAATCAGGTAATAATGGCGGATAATGAAATTACTTGTAGAGTTAAAGATGGAGTTCTATTAGGAATGGAAAACGCATCGAATGATGTTTCGTTAAATTATCAGGATAATAAACAAAGATGTATAAATGGTCAATTGTTGATATTCTTAAAGAGAGGAGATGTTAACAAAGAAATGTCAGTAGAGATATCAAGTCCATTATTAGGTTCTATAACTGTTGAAATATAATAACAGTTGATATTTAAAATTTCTGGATTCAAATAAATATAAACGGAGGTGCTAAACTTTTTAGCATCTCTGTTTTAATATAGTAATTCGGTGAATATTTGTAATTGTCAGATTTATAAATCGTTATAATATACAGTGTAAAATATGTAGTTTGATTTTAAGCATAATATAAATAAATTTTGCTCCTCCGCTAAAGCTTCGGCGGCACGCGGAATGTTTATTATCTAAAATCTAAAGATCTATTGTCATTATGATTTCATATTTTTTTCTATAGTTTGATTTAGTTGAGCCATATTAAATGGTTTTTTAAAGTAATTTGCGATCAAACCCGTTGTAAGAGCATTGTCTATCTCATCATTTATCTCATAACCTGAAATAATGTAATAGCATTTGTTTTTAAACTGTTGTTTTGCTTGCTTTATAAATTCAATCCCACTCATTTCAGGCATTTTCATATCGCTAAAAATCAATTTGATTTCAGGATTTTCTTGCATTAATTCTAGAGCCTTAGGTCCGGAGTTTGCTGTAATTACCTTGTAGTTTTTGCCAAATAATTTTTCAAATAACATTAAGTTAATTGATTCATCATCAACATATAATAAGTAGCAATTTTTCTCAGTCATTGTTTATTTCTTTATAGGAAATACAACATTTATTTCGGTCCATTCATTTTCTTTTGAACTTATTGATATAGAACCGTCATGTTCAGTAATGATATTGTATGTTATTGATAATCCTAAACCAGTGCCTTCTCCTGGCTCTTTGGTTGTGAAAAAAGGATCAAAAACATTATTTATATCTTTTTGAGGGATTCCCTTCCCTGTATCTGCAATTTTAATAAATATATTTTTATCATCAAACCATGATTCAATACTAATTTTTCCATCGTTTGGTAATATTGCCTGAACAGAGTTATGGATAATATTTAAGAAAACCTGATGAAGCTTACCTTCATTACCAATAATATTGGGTAGGTCTTCCGACATATTTTTTACAATGGAAACTTTATTTGATAATTTAGAATTTAATATAGATAAGCAGTTGTTGATAATGTTGTTGATGTTACAAGCTACTTTTTCCTGGTCATTATTTCTGGTATAATGATTTAAACTTGTTACTATATCAGCCGTTCTTTTAACCCCTTCTTTTATCGCATCAAGATATTTGGATGCTTCTTTTATATCATAATCAGGATGATCTTCAAAATAATTATCAAGAGCAATACTTCCTCCATGAATAAAATTTAAAGGATTATTAATTTCATGAGCAATTCCAGCTGCAAGTAAACCAAGTGAAGCCATCTTTTCACTATGAATAAGTTGTTCTTGTGTTGTATGAAGGTTTTTTAATGTGGCTTCTAAATCAATTTTCTGTTCCTCCAATTCAGCAGTTCGTTGAAGTACTATTTTTTCAAGATTATCTTTGTGTTCAATTAATTCCTGTTTGATTTTATTCCTTTCTGTTATATCGATAAAAGTATTTAATCTTAGATAATTGTCATTTACTTTAAATCGTAAACAAGAATATAAAAAATCTTTTGCTTGATTGTTTTTATCGAATAACTTTATTTCAAAGTCATCTATTCGTCCTTTTATTTTTAATTCATCATCAATAAACTTAATTAAATCTATATCATGAACGAAGTTTAGTTCCACTGGACTTTTCCCAATTATTTCTTCCTTGGGAAGTTTAAATGACTTACAAAATGAGTTGTTTACAATTAGATGTTTCATTGTGTCATCAACAACTACACTTATTGGGTATGGAGCTAAGTCTAATAATAGTCTGAAAAGATGTTCGCTTTCTTTAAGTTTGTTTTCTGTTTCCTTAAGTTTTGTTGTATCAATTAACACTCCCATTATAGCAGGCTGGTTTTTGTATGTTAATCTATTACCAAGAACCCGAAGGTTTATTATTTTTCCACTTTTTGTTATACCTCTAAATTCATATTCTATAGATTGCTTATCTCCTGAAATTCTTTTCTGAATATTTTCGTGAACAAGTTCTTTATCATCAACGTAAACTAAATCATTAGGAGTTATGTCTTTCATTATCTCTTCTGGATTATAACCAAAAATATCGCAAAAATGTTGATTTGCATATTTAAGTTTATTGTCTTGAATTATATATACACCTACAATTGAGTTTTCAATTAGTTTTCGGTACTTTTCTTCGCTTTCTTTAAGTTCCTGTTCCGTATTGGTTTGTCTGGTAATATCAATTAGAGTACCGGCAATTGCAGGTTTACCTTTGTATATTACTTGATTGCCAATAGCATTTACAGTGATTATTGTCCCGTCTTTTCTTAGTTTTCTGAATGAGTATTCAATAAAAGGAAGTTCACCGGAAGCTCTTTTGATCATATTGGATCGAACTTTTTCTTGATCTTCAGGTATGACCATTTCAATTGGGACAATTTTATCTACTACTTCCTCTTGAGTATATCCTGCAATATTACACCATCCTTTGTTAACAAATTTAAAGCGATTATCTTGAATAATATATAATCCAATTAAAGGGTGATCTAATAAGCTTTTAAACATGGTATATCTTTCAGGATCAAAATCTTCCTGTTTTAGATGGTTTTTTTTACCATGTTTAAATATATATTTGAATAGTCTTTGAAAATATCCCATACAAAACCGCAGTTTCAACAACAAGTAAACAGAACTTGATTTAGATTTTGGAATTATCACAAAGTTTATGATTTCAAAGAAATCATTTATGTGCAAAGAATACTTAAAATCCAGGCTGGATATAATTTTATATTATGCGTTGGTGATAAAACTAATCCAGTAAATCAGTATTGCATTTATTGCAGATTGATATCTAAATTTTAAATCAAATTCAAGTTGATGCTAAGATACGGATATCTGTATTATATTAATAATTCAAAAAAGTTTGTTTATCAAAATTTTTATAGAATCATAAAGGACATCTATAATTTAGAGAGTGTGTTTTTAAAATAAGTAAATTAAAATGTTCCGATCAGTGCATACTTATCTGCATTACAAAAAACCTGGCTATAGAATGAAAAATTTGGTCTGTTCGTATCCATTTTTCTATCAAGCTGAATAATTGGCTGATCTTTACTTACGTTAAAATAGTCCTGGATCTTTTCAGTTGCCAGGATGGCTTGAATTTTTTGCTCTCCACCTAAAACTTCCAGTTGATAATTCTCTCTTAGAATATTAAATAGCGACTTGTTATCAAAATTGTGGGAAGTAAACCTGGGTAGGTTTATATTAGGTATCATTGTGATATCATAAAATACGGGATCATTGTTGATAAGTCGTAGGCGCTCCATATAAATGCATCCAAATTCTTTTTCATGTTCTGAAATATCAAATGAAAAAGCATTATCAAACGGTCTTATTTCTGGCTTTACTAATATTTTGGTAATTAAGTTTTCACTACCAAGGGCAGATGTTGTACCTCCTAAAGACAAAATACCAACACCCTTGGGTTTACCTTTTACTATACTTCCTTTTCCTTTTCTTTTAATGATAAATCCTTCATTAACTAATTTATCTAATGCCTTCCTTATTGTAGGACGAGTTATTCCGTAGGTAGCACATAAATCATTTTCAGAAGGTAAGAGATCTCCAACTGCATATATTCCTTCTGTTATATGCTTGCGTAGCGTTTCGTATACTATTGTATGTTGAGGTTTTTTTTCTGTGTTCATTTTAATTCCTCCATGTAATTTCTGTGTTTAGTTTGTGTGGACTAATTCACAGACTTGTTAAAAAAGCCAAAACGAGGATGCCGCAAAAGTAATAAAATATCTTTTAAGGAAATCTATGGTGTATTGTAGAATAGAATAATAGATAATTATACTAAAAATAGCACTTCGTGATTTAGTTTTTGTCGCATGATATAAAGTTATTTAAAAATACATGTAATTACAAGATAAAGTACATGTAAATACATAAAATTGTATTTTAAAATATGTAACACGCAGATAGATAGGTGTTAAAGAAAAATAATTTAAAAAAATATAAATTTAACTTGTAAATACAAGTTGGAATATATAAGTTTGAGTAAAATAATTTTTTCTATGGCTACAGTTGTTATAATGCCCCGCCAAGGGCAGTCCGTTGAATCCTGCATTTTTACAGAATGGTTTAAGCAGGTAGGAGATGAAGTAAAAAAAGGCGATATGTTATTTGCCTACGAAACAGATAAAGCATCTTTTGAAGAAGAGGCAGCTGAAGATGGTGTTTTACTAGCTGTTTTTTGCGATGAAGGAGACGAGGTTCCGGTGTTGCAAAATATAGCAGTAATTGGAAATCCTGGTGAAAGTGTTGATGAATTCAGACCGGGAGGATCATCTTCTGAAGCTAAAGATGTATCGCAGGAAAGCAAACCTGTCGAATCTGAGGTTGTAATAAAAGAATCTGAAGTAAAAGTTAAATTAAAAGAATCTGTTGCAGAAGCAGATGTTAAAATATCTCCAAGAGCTAAAAGATTAGCATTGGATAAAGGTGTTGCATATCAAACAATTGTCGGAACAGGGCCAGAAGGAAGAGTTATAGAAAGAGATGTTGAGGCTTATATTGCTACAAAACCTAAAGTTACTCCTTTAGCTAAAGAGGTAATGAAAGAAGAAGGACTTGCGGCTGTTGATCTGGGAACAGGTTTGGGAGGAACTGTTAAGGCAAGTGATCTTACCGTAACTAATCCGATATATGCTGAAGATTATGAAATTAAGAAATTACCTAATATTCGTAAGTTAATAGCTAAGGCAATGCATGCCTCATTGCAGAATTCAGCTCAGTTAACCCACCATTTGGGTGCAGATGCACGACGAATTATGGAATTGCGTAAGCAGGTTAAAGCTAAGGAGGGTGCAGCAAACATTACTATTAATGATATGGTTTGTTTTGCAGTGATTAAGGCACTTAAGAAATTTCCTGATGCCAATGCTCATTTCCTTGGTGATAGTGTTAAGTACTTTAATAAAGTTCATTTAGGTTTAGCTGTTGATACAGACAGAGGATTGATGGTGCCTGTAATAAAAAATGCTGATGATTTGTCAATCTCAGGATTATCTCGTCAGTTTAAAGAAATTGCAGAGTCTTGTCGAAAAGGTAGTGTAGATCCGGAATTATTGTCTTCTGAGGCTGCATCATTTACAGTTTCTAATCTGGGTAATTATGGTGTCGAGATGTTTACTCCGGTAATTAATTTACCACAGGTTGCCATATTAGGAGTCAATACTATTGTTCCTCGACCAGCTGATTTAGGTGGTGGTATTTATGGATTTGTTCCTTACATGGGATTAAGTTTAACATACGATCATCAGGCTTTAGATGGAGGTATGGCTACCAGATTTTTAAAGCAGATCGCAATAGAAATGGAAAATTTAGAAATTGAGTTTTAGATAGTTTTTAGAAAATGGGTATGGAAAGGGATGCTTTTAAGGTTTACATTCCTTTCCAAATTACCTGTAAAAACAAGTTACCAATGTATGATTTAGCAATAATAGGTGGAGGTCCTGGTGGTTATGTTGCCGCAGAAAGGGCTGGAGCCAAAGGACTAAAAGTTGTTCTGATTGAAAAAAAAGAACTTGGTGGAGTATGTTTAAATGAAGGATGTATGCCAACCAAAACATTATTATATAGTGCAAAGATATATGATAATGCAGTCGGTGGTTCTAAATATGGAGTGGATGCAAAGGATGTAAGCTTTGATTTTAGCAAAATGATGAATCGCAAGCAAAAAGTGGTTAAAAAGTTGGTTGGTGGTGTTGGAGCTAAAATGAAAATGTTTAATGTTAAAACCATTAAAGATACTGCTTATATAAAAGGTAAAACTCAACAAGGAATAGAGATTACAACTTCGGAAGAAGAAATTATAGCATCAAATTTATTAATATGTACAGGTTCGGAAGCTTTTATTCCTCCAATTCCAGGATTAGGCGAGCCTGATGATGTGATTCTTACTAATAGAGAGATTCTGGAACTTAAAGAAAAGCCGGATTCCTTAGTAATTATCGGAGGAGGAGTAATAGGAATGGAATTCGCTAGTTTCTTTAATAGTCTTGGAACAAAAGTTACTGTTGTAGAAATGCTTGATGAGATTCTTGGAGGAATGGACATTGAGATGAGTGCTATGCTGCGTCAGATGTATGCCAAGAAAGGAATCGCATTTAACTTGTCATCTAAAGTAACTAAGGTTGAGGGTAATACAGTAACCTTTGAGAAAGATGGTAAAGAAACTAAAGTAACAGGAGATAAAATTCTGGTTAGCGTAGGTCGTAAACCTGTTACTACAGGATTTGGTTTGGAAAACCTGGGTGTTGAACTATTCCGAGGTGGAATCAAAGTTGATGATAAGATGCGCACTAATATTCCTAATGTTTTTGCAGCAGGAGATGTTACCGGATTTTCACTGTTAGCTCATACTGCCAGTAGAGAAGGAGAAGTTGTTGTTAACAACTTATATGGTCGTGAAGATAGGATGAGATACAATGCTATTCCTGGTGTTGTTTATACCAACCCTGAAATTGCAGGTGTAGGTTTAACAGAAGATGCAGCTAAAGCTAAGGGAATAGAATATAAAATTGCCAAGTTACCGATGGCTTATGCCGGAAGATTTATTGCAGAAAATGAAGGTGGTTCAGGATTATGCAAAGTACTTGTAGGTGCTAAATATGGCGAAGTGCTTGGAGTACATATGTTAGGTAATCCTTCAAGTGAAATGATATATGGTGCATGTATGGCCATTGAGGCAGAACTTACTCTTAAAGAGTTAGAGGAAGTTGTATTTCCTCATCCAACAGTTTCCGAAATATTTAAAGAAACTGTATTTGATTTTGGGCACTAAAAAGTTGAGCTTTTAAAGTGTCGTTATCAAAGTATCCTAAAATTAGTAATTGTAAAAAAAAAATCAATAAAACTAGGTAATTGTCAAAAGTCCAGATAGTAAAAAGCTTGTATAAAGTTTTATAAAATCATCTTTTGTCTGTTGTCTATGATCTAAAAATCTTAAAAATATGCCAAAGTCACAATTTATTGATCCTAAGCAGGTCAGAAAGTCAGGGAAAATTGAATTTAAAGAAATTCCCGTAAATCAATATGATAAAACTATTGAGGACGAAAAGATAAATTACTCAAAAAAACAATTAATTGGTATTTATCATGATATGGCTTTGATTCGCCAATTTGAAACCATGCTTAATTTAATTAAGATTCGTGGAGAGTATGAAGGAATCGCATATAATCACCCTGGACCTGCTCACCTTTCGATTGGTCAGGAGTCTGCAGCTGTAGGTATGGCTTTTCATCTTGGTGTAGAAGATTTTATTTTCGGATCACACCGTTCACATGGTGAAATTCTGGCTAAAGGAATGTCTGCCATCAGTAAAATGTCTGATGACGATTTGGAAGATATGATGAAAAATTTCTTTGATGGCACTATTTTAAAAATTGTATCTAAAGGTCATAAAGGAGACATGAAATCTCTGGCTCGAAGGTTTTTAGTATATGGTACATTAGCTGAAATATTTGCAAGAGAAACCGGATTTAATAAAGGACTAGGTGGTTCAATGCATGCATTTTTTACGCCATTTGGAGTATATCCCAATAACGCTATTGTTGGTGGTTCTGGTGATATTGCAGTTGGTGCTGCATTGTTTAAAAAAGTAAATCAAAAAGATGGTATTGTAGTAGCCAACATTGGTGATGCTTCCATGGCTTGTGGTCCTGTATGGGAAGGATTAGCATTTGCTTCCATGGATCAGTTCGAGCAATTATGGGAAGGTGCCTATAAAGGTGGTTTACCTATCATCTTTAATATAATGAATAACCAGTATGGAATGGGAGGTCAAACCTGTGGTGAAACAATGGGTTATGATATCGCAGCCCGAATTGGAGCTGGTGTAAACAGAGATAGTATGCATGCTGAAAGAGTTGATGGTTATAATCCATTAGCAGTAATCGATGCATATAAGAGAAAAATGGAATTAATCAAAGATAAGAAAGGTCCTGTTTTATTGGATGTACTTACTTATCGTTATAGTGGTCACTCACCTTCAGATGCCTCTTCTTATCGTACTAAGGAAGAAATAGAAGCATGGGAAGAACAAGATTGTATTGTTTCGTATGGAGATGAATTAGTTAAAGCAGGACTTGCTACTCAAAAAGAACTGGAAGAAATACAAGCTGATATTGTAGAGTTAATGAAATACTCTATGACTTTAGCAATTGATGAAGAAGTATCTCCAAGAATGGATCTTGTAAAACATCCAGAATTAATTGGTGATATGATTTTCTCAAATCAAAGTGTTGATAAAATGGAGGATCGTCCGGTTGTGGTTAATCATCCGATGGAAGAAAATCCAAGAGTAAAGCAAATAGCTAAAAAAGAAAGATTTGCTTTTGACAAGGATGGAAAAGCATTTTCAAAAATTAAGCAATATCAATTACGCGATGGTTTGTTTGAAGCTATTGTTGATCGTTTTTATAAAGATCCTACTTTGGTAGCTTATGGTGAAGAAAACCGTGATTGGGGTGGTGCTTTTGCTGTGTATCGCGGTTTAACAGAAGCTTTACCTTATCAGCGTTTATTTAACTCTCCAATTTCAGAGGCTTCCATCATTGGTACAGCTATTGGTTATGCTATGTGTGGTGGTAGGGTAATTCCTGAAATTATGTATTGCGACTTCCTTGGCCGTTGTGGAGATGAAGTGTTTAATCAGCTTCCAAAGTGGCAGGCAATGTCAGGTAATGTAATTAAAATGCCTGTAGTAATTAGGGTTTCAGTGGGTTCTAAATATGGTGCTCAGCACTCTCAGGACTGGTCTTCATTAGTGGCTCATATCCCAGGATTAAAAGTTTGTTTCCCTGCAACTCCTTACGATGCAAAAGGATTAATGAATGCCGCATTACAAGGAACAGATCCGGTTGTATTCTTTGAAAGTCAGAGAATTTATGATATAGGTGAGCAATTTCATACCGAAGGTGTACCTGAAGAGTATTATGAAATTCCATTTGGTGAACCAGATGTTAAAAGAGAAGGAAAAGATATTACAATTCTTTCTATTGGTGCTACGTTGTATCGTGCATTGGAGGCAGCAGATGAATTGGAAACAAAATATGGAATGTCGGCTGAAGTAATTGATGCACGTTCTCTTGTGCCATTTAACTATGAGCCTGTAGTTGAATCATTAAAGAAAACAGGTAGAATCATATTAACAAGTGATGCTAATGAAAGAGGTTCTTTCTTAAAAGATATGGCTCAACGAATTACAGAGTTGGCATTTGATGAATTAGATGCGCCTCCTGTGGTAGTAGGTTCTCGTAACTGGATCACACCAGCTTATGAGTTAGAAGAATTCTTCTTCCCTGGTAAGGATTGGATTATAGATGCTATTCATGAAAAAATTGTTCCATTAGAGGGACATGCAGTTAAAAATAACTTTACGAATTCTGAAATCATTCGTAGAGGAAAACTGGGGATTTAATAACTTTTTGGATTTATATCCGGATACATACTGTTTGTATCCGGATGTTATTATTTAAAACGGATCTTACTGTTAATAATGTGTTCTGTCTGCTGAAAATCCCTTAAAAAAGCAAGCGGAGTTTTCTTAATAAAAGAAACTATGGTCTGAAACATGACTGTTAATTTTATCCAAATGGTGTTCTTTAAAATTGTAAAATTCAAGGCGCAAGCAAATTCAAATACCGCAGTTTACTATAGTAAATGAGGATTTTGGATTTGAGCAGTAACGCTGAAGTTTGCATTTTAATGAATTCGCTAAAAAGAAATCTATCTAAGTTACACAAATGGAAAATCTATCTACACTTCCAGAAAAATCAGAATTATTATCAAGATCAGATATTAAAATCAACTCAGGTGAAAAGCAAATTTTAAATGTTAATGCACATATACATACACCATATTCATTTAGTGCATTTAAAGATATTCCGCAAATATTTGAGTTAGCTCAAAAAGAAGATGTAAAAGTATTGGGAATTAATGATTTTTATTCAACTGATGGTTATGCAGAGTTCAATGATTTAGCATTGAAATATAAAATATTTCCACTTTTTAATATTGAATTTATAGGGGTTAACCTAAAGGATAAAGAAAGAGGTGTAAGGTTAAACGATCCGGGAAATCCGGGAAGAGTTTATTTGTCAGGTAAGGGATTGAGTTATCCTCCTAAATTGGACGAGCCTTATGCATCTCAGGTAAAAACAATAAAAGACGAGATTGTTAAAAGAGTATCGCAAATGGCAGATAAAATCAATGAGTTGTTTGTTGAGATAAACTCAGATTTACATATTTCAATGGATGAAATTCTGGAGAAGTATGCTATTGATTTAGTTCGAGAAAGACATGTTGCCAAAGCTGTTCGTGTTAAAGTTTTTGAGAAATATAGCACCGTAAGTGAAAGATTCGAGTTTTTTAAACTTCTTTATTCTGGAGCAGAACCTTCAGCTAACCTCGAGAGTAATGCTGAAGTAGAAAATGAGATTAGAAATATGCTACTTAAAGCAGGGAAAAAGGCTTTTGTCGAAGAGAATTCAAAAGCATTTCTTGAAGTAGGTGTTATTAAAGATATCATTGTAAATGCCGGTGGTATTCCTACATATCCTTTACTGGCTGACAATCCTAAAGGAGAATATACACGTTTTGAACAAGATAAAAATGTTCTTTTGGATGAGTTAAAAGCTCGTAATGTTCATTCTATTGAGTTTATTCCGAATAGAAATGACATTAACAGGTTAAAGGAATACGCAATGTTCTTTTGGAATAATGGCTTTTTGGTAACTTTTGGAACAGAGCATAATGCTCCGGATATGATTCCTATGACTGTAGAAACAAGAGGAGGTATTCCACTGGATGATGAATTGAAAGAGTTATCATATAAAGGTGCATGTGTTGTTGCCGCTCATCAATATTTAGTATCAAAAGGTGAGGATGGATATATAAAAGCAAATGGAGATAGAAATAGTGAGAGTCTTGATGCATTTGTAGAGTTAGGTCATGCAGTGATAAGTAAATTTATAGAATAATTAATACGTAATATATCAAAATTAGAATTTTGGATTGAAATAAGATGATTTAAGATATGGCTATAAATAATAAAATAGTTGAAATTTTACCAGCACTTCGAATGATATTGTCTGACGACAAAGTTAAAGTTGCAAAAATAACTAAAAATGCCGAAGGTGTTGAACCTCAGGTAGAAGTTGCAGTGTCTGAAAATTCAGAAGATACCATTGCCGAATTAAAGGAAAAGATTGAGGCTTTTAAAAATAAAAATTCTGAGTTGCCCAAGGTTATTTCATTAGCAGGAATAGGAATGGTGGCAGTGGCTGAAACCTCTTACGAAACAGACATGCTGTTATCAAATCAAGCAATTGCTGAAACTATTATACCTGAAGGTAGGGCCGTTGGTAAAACGGCTATTATAACCGGGGGAGCTCAAGGCTTTGGTGGAGGATTAGTTGAGAGTTTGATTAAAGATGGAGGTAATGTAGTAATTGCTGATTTAAATGAAGAAAAAGGGCAGGAGTTTGCATCGGAGTTGAATAAAACTGCCAAATATAACAAAGCGTTTTTTGTAAAGGTTGATGTTTCAGAATTGGAATCTGTTGATCACCTGATATACGAAACTGTATGTGAATTTGGAGGCTTTGATGTTTTTATCTCCAATGCAGGAGTTCTAAGGGCTGGAGGTTTAGATGAAATGACCCCGGAAGCTTTTGAGTTTATGACTAAGGTAAATTATTCAGGTTATTTTAACTGTGCAAAAAGTGCGGCTCCTGTATTAAAACTACAAACTGCTAATAAAAAAGGATATTTCGCTGATATAATTCAAATCAATTCAAAATCAGGATTAAAAGGAAGTAACCGAAATTTTGCTTATGCAGGAGGTAAGTTTGGAGGTATTGGATTAACACAATCCTTTGCAATGGAATTAATGCCTAATCGCGTAAAAGTGAATTCCATTTGCCCTGGAAACTTTTTTGATGGTCCGTTGTGGAGTGATCCTGAAAAAGGATTGTTTGTGCAATATTTAAATGCTGGAAAAGTAAAAGGGGCAAAAACAATTGATGATGTTAAAGCATTTTACGAGGCTCAGGTTCCTGCGGGCAGAGGATGTACTGTACTTGATGTGATGCGAGCTGTTTATTATGTAATGGAGCAAGAATATGAAACAGGGCAAGCTGTTCCGGTTACAGGTGGACAGGAGATGTTAAGGTAATAATTTAAACTTGGGTAAAAGGAAACTATATGGAAATTAAGGCTGTTATTTTTGATTTAGATGGAACATTAATAGATTCGATAGAGGATATCGCCGATGCAAATAATCAAATGCTTAGTGAGTTTGGATTTCCTGAGCATGAAGTCAAAGAATATATAAAATGGATTGGGAATGGTGCTCGTTTGTTAGTAGAAGCATCCCTTCCTCCAAAGGAAAGAGGTGAGGATATAACCATTTATTTAAATAAGTATAAAGAACGTTATCAAAAAAATATTCATAATAAAACTAAACTTTTTAGTGGTATTGATAAAGTTTTGGATATGTTGACAGAACAGGGAATTCCAATGGCTATTAATACAAATAAACCTCAGGCTTTAACGGATGTAGTGGTTGATTTTTATTTCAAAAAGTGGCAATTTAAAAACGTAATTGGACATAGTAATGCCTTTCCCAGAAAACCTGATCCCAAAGGGGCCTTACATTTTGCTAAACAAGTAAATTGTAATCCAGGAGAAGTTCTTTTAATAGGAGACTCTGTGGTAGATATTCAAACTGCACAAGCTGCAGGAATGGTTCCTTTAGGAGTTAGCTGGGGTTATGGAAGACCTGGAATAGAGGGAAATACAATTAAGGTTGTAAATAGTCCAAATGAAATATTAGAGTTTGTAAATATAGGAATGGTTGAATCAAGTTTGTAAAACAGGGTTTTAAGCATAGAGCATAGAGAAAAAGTTATTGAACCAGAGTTATTAGTTTTCGAAAAAACAGGTGTAAGTCTCTTATCTCTTATCTTGATATTTATCTAAATAACTTTTAATTAGTTTAAACCAATGAAAACAAAAGCTGTACGATTATATGGACAGGCAGATCTTAGATTAGAAGAATTTGAGTTGCCTAAAATCAAAGATGATGAAATTTTAGCAAAGGTAATTTGTGATAGTTTATGTATGTCATCATACAAAGCAGCAAATCAAGGGACTAACCATAAAAGAGTACCCAATGATGTTGCAAAAAATCCTGTTATGATAGGTCATGAATTTGCAGGAGAGTTAGTTCAAGTAGGGAGTAAATGGGGCTCTCAGTTCAAGGAGGGAGATAAGTTCTCTATTCAGCCTGCTTTGAATTATAAAGAAGGTCCTGTTGGGGTTTTAAGTGCTCCAGGATATTCATACAAACATATAGGAGGGGATGCTACCTATGTTATCATTCCCAATGAAGTAATGGAGTTGGGTTGTCTGTTGCCCTATAAAGGAGATGGTTTTTATCCTGCTTCCTTATCAGAGCCATTATCTTGTGTAATAGGTGCTATGCATGCCAATTATCATACAACACCTGGTTCATATGTTCATAATATGGAGATTGTTGATGGAGGTAAAATGGCTTTATTAGCCGGAGTTGGTCCTATGGGATTGGCAGCGATTAACTATGCTTTAAATAGAGAGGATCGAAAACCTTCCTTGCTGGTTGTTACGGATATAGATCAGGCTCGTTTAGATAGAGCGGCAACCTTATATACTGTTGAATTTGCTGCATCAAAAGGAATTGATTTAAAATATATTAATACAGGCCAGATGGCTGATCCCGTGCAAGGGTTAAAAGAAATTTCTGGGGATGAAGGATATAATGATGTATTTGTTTTTGCTCCGGTGGCTCCGGTAATTGAGCAGGCAGATGCTATTTTAGGATTTGATGGTTGTCTAAACTTTTTTGCAGGTCCGTCTAAACAAGATTTTAAAGCGCAATTAAATTTTTATAATGTTCATTACGCCTTTACTCATGTAGTTGGTACCAGTGGTGGGAATACAGATGATATGAAAGAAGCTTTAGATGTGATGTCAAAAGGTTTGGATCCGGCAGGTTTGGTAACACATATTGGAGGACTAAATGCAGTGATAGATGCTACTTTAGATTTGCCAAATATTCCAGGTGGTAAAAAGCTGATATATAATCAGGTAGAAATGCCATTGACAGCTATAGCAGATTTTAAGGAAATAGGTAAAAATAATGCCGTATATTGCATGCTCGCAGAAGTATGTGCTAAAAATAATGGTCTGTGGAGTGTTGAAGCGGAAGAGTTATTGTTAGCAAATGCAGCTGCGTTGCAATATTAATTAAAAACTATCAAAAATGATTTATTTAGCGGACACTGCAAATGCTGAAGAATTAAAAAAGCTGTTTTACTATTTTCCATTAGAAGGAGTAACTACAAATCCTACAATATTAGCAGCCGAAAAAAAACCAATGTCTCAAATAATGCCTGAATTAGTTGAGCTTGTTGGTGATAAAATGTTACATGTTCAGATGATAAGCAATAAGGCTGAAGATATGGTAAGAGAGGCTGTTGCATATAAAAAGATGTTTGGATTAGGTGATAACTACTTCGCTAAAATTCCAGTTACTGAAGAAGGTTATAAAGCCATGCCAATGATTAAAGATAAAGGAATCAATGTTACAGCTACAGCTATTTTTACTCAACAGCAAGCTTTGGTTGCAGCAAGAGCTGGTGCTGATTGGGTTGCACCATATGTAAATCGTTTGGATAATATATCATCTCATGGTATTGAAGTTGTTGGTAATATAGTTGATAATATTGAACGTTATAACTTAAAATGTGGTGTTTTAGCTGCAAGTTTTAAAACAGTTGACCAGGTTCACCGTGTCAGTATGATGGGAAGTCAGGCAGCCACAATAGGATATGAAATATTAGAACGGCTTAGGAGTCACCCGATGACTGATACCAGTGTCGAGTGGTTTGAAAATGATGCAAAAGGAATTTATGATATAGATTTTTAGAGATAAAGTAAAAAGGGGAGTTTAATTGAGTATTAAATTCCCCTTTTTGTTTAAAAATATATTCCTTTTTGAAGATAATATTGTAAATTCCATACATACGTTATATTGAAATCTAAAACTCTAAAATTATGCTTGATTCAGTAAATTGGAAAAAACTTCAAAATGGCTCAGATATTAGAGGTGTTGCAATGGAGGGTATTCCGGGTGAAACTGTGAATCTATCCGTAAGTGTGGTTGAGCAATTAGGTAAAGCTTTTGCTCAATGGATTCGATCAAAAATATCTAAAGAAAATGAATATGTTGTGGCAGTTGGTAGGGATTCTCGTTTAACAGGTACGTCACTAAAAGATGCATTCTCAAAAGGTTTATCACAAATGGGAGTAAATGTTTTTGATTGCGGTATTGCATCAACTCCTGCTATGTTTATGACTACTGTAGACGAAAATTACGATATCGATGCCGGAGTTATGATTACAGCAAGCCATTTGCCTTTTAATAGAAATGGTTTAAAGTTTTTTACTGATGAAGGTGGTGCAAATAAAGGGGATATTACTGAAATTCTTTCTATTGCAGAGAAAAACAATTTTAAATTTCCTACAAAGGGTGGAGCAGTTACCCAATTGGACTATATTTCAGTATATTCAGATACCCTTGTTGCCTCTATTCGTTCAGGGGTGAAAGATGGTGTTAATTTTATCTATCCGTTACAAGGATTAAAAATTATTGTAGATGCAGGAAATGGAGCAGGAGGTTTTTTTGCAGATAAAGTATTAAGTGAGCTTGGAGCAAATGTTTCCGGAAGTCAGTTTCTTGACCCTGATGGTAGTTTCCCCAATCACGTTCCAAATCCAGAGGATAAAGAAGCAATGCAATCTATATGTGATGCTGTTATTAAAGAAAAGGCTGATTTAGGAATTATATTTGATACTGATGTTGATCGTTCTGCAGTTGTTGATAAAAAAGGAAATCCAATCAATAGAAATGAGTTAATAGCATTGATATCTGCTGTAATCCTAGAGGAGCATCCAGGAAGTACTATAGTAACAGATTCAATTACTTCGGATGGGTTGGCTTGGTTTATTGAAGAATATTTAAATGGAGTTCATCACCGTTTTAAAAGAGGGTATAAAAATGTTATTAATGAATCAATCCGATTAAATGAAGAAGGTACAGAATCTTGGCTAGCAATAGAAACAAGTGGACATGCAGCATTAAAAGAAAATTATTTCTTAGATGATGGCGCATTTCTGGTTGCCAAATTGTTAATTAAACTAGCAGATTTAAGATTAGAATATAAAGATTTATCAGAATTGATTAAAGAACTCCCTCGTCCAAAAGAAAGTAAGGAAATAAGAATTAATATTGAAACAGAAGACTTTGTTTCTTATGGTCAAAAATTAATTGAAGAACTGGAAAGTAATTTATTTAATGACTGGGAGAAAGTACCAAACAATTATGAAGGTATACGAGTTAAGTGCTCCTCACAAGACGAAGATGGTTGGTTTTTACTAAGGCTATCTCTTCATGATCCAGTAATCCCAATTAATATAGAATCAAATATTGAAGGCGGAGTTGAAAATATAGTAGCTAAATTAAAGAGCTTACTTCGGGAATATAAGTATTTAGATCAAACTGTATTTGAATAATATTATTAGATTAATAGCATTTTTTGTTTAACAGCGTCTGTATGTTTATAACATTTAGGCGCTTTTTTTATGTTTTAAAATTTGATAAGAAAACAAAAATTAAGATTTTTTATAAAATTTGCATATTGAGCTTAATGTGCTGAAAGATAGGTTGTAGTGGTGAACTGTTGTAATATTTTATTAACAAAATGACTCTCTATTGATATCATTTTATACATGTTTATTATCATTTTAACCTGTACTATTAACATTTATTAAGGATGCTTAGATTATCCATATATACATTTGTGATGTGTTAAATAATCTAGTTTTATTTAAATCTAATTTTAATATGAAAATTAAACTATTCAATGAAATGCAAATTTTGGTTCATTCAAGACCAAAATTGCTATTAATGTATTTAGGGCTTGTGTTGTCGCTTCTCTTGACAACAGAAGTTCAAGCTCAGGATCAATGGACGCTTACTGGTTCTGTTGTTGCTGCAGCTGATAGTTCACCTATACCAGGAACAAATGTTATGGTTAAAGGAACAACAACAGGAGGAATTTCAGATTTTGATGGAAATTTCACGCTTAATGTAAAAGAAGGAGATGTTCTTGTTTTTTCTTTTATAGGATTTAAAAGTAAAGAAATTACTATAACCAATCAAAAAACCTTAAATGTAACACTTGAAGAAGAAGTTTCAGAGTTTGATGAAGTAGTTGTTGTTGGTTATGGATCAATGAAAAAGAGTGATGTTTCAGGGTCTGTTGTTTCTGTAGAAGGAGACGAAATGATAAAAAAGAATCCACTTAACCTGGCACAAGGATTACAAGGTTCAGCAGCTGGGGTTATGGTAACTAAACAATCCGGAGATCCGGAAGGTAATACAACAATTCGTATTCGTGGTGTTGCTACAGTTAATGGTTCTGCAGATCCATTATATGTTGTTGATGGTGTACAGGTAGGTACTAGCGCAAATTTTATTAATCCTTCAGATGTTGAAAGTATGGAAGTATTAAAAGATGCTTCTGCTACTGCTATTTATGGAGCCAGAGGTGCTAATGGTGTAATATTAATTACAACAAAAAAAGGTGAAAAAGGATCTACCAGAATTAATGCTAATGCAACATTTGGTGTTCAAAATTTATCTGGTAAACTTGATGTTGCCGATGCAGAATTGTTTGCATCTTCAGTTCGTCAGGGGCGTGCTAATGATAATGCCAGTATAACAAATCAGGCTTTCGGTACAAATTATATTGGTCAGTTGCATGATATAGATTGGCAAGATGCAATGACTCATATGGCTCTTCAGCAAAATTATACCATCTCTGCCTCAGGAGGAAATGATAAAACACAATCAAATTTCTCTTTAGGTTATTTAAACAACGATGGTATTGTTATTGAATCGAACTTTACTCGTTTAACTGGTCGTGCCAACGTTATGCATAAAGTAAAAGACTTTATTGAAATTGGTGGAAGTTTATCTTTTGAACATTCAGAGAAACAAGGAAGTGGAAATCTTCGGGATTATGCCACTTTAACTCCAACAATGGATTATGTTGATGGAGATGGCAATTTTATAAGTCATGATTATGACGAGCGCACTGCAGATGGAGAGTATTATGCTTTTCAACAGATTTCAGGAGAGGGAGATATTGCTAAAGGACAAGATAACCCTTATGCTGTTGCGAAGGAAACAGATCATACTCCAACATATAACAATACATTGTTGAGTACGGCATATCTTGACTTAAAACTGTTAAAAGGTTTGTCGTTCAAAACCATCTTATCATATAAATATTCTGCTTATGATGGTAGTGCTTTTTCAATTGCAAATACCCGATCAATAACATCAAGTGGAACTAATAGCTTCTGGTTAAGTCAAAGTCAGAATAATGAAACAGGAATTGAGAGTTATTTTACTTATAATATAAAAAACGATATTCACAATCTTACTCTAATGGCTGGTAATTCAGTAAGCAGCTCATGGGGGCATTGGGTAAGTGCCAGTGCTAGTGATTTTGTTTCTGATGAATACAGAGATTTAGAGTTAACAAGTGATCAAACAAGTAGACTTGGAAGTGGTGGATATAATCTAGAAAGCAAGTATATTTCATATTACGGAAGACTTTTATATACACTTAAAGACAGATATATTTTTACAGGTACAATGAGAAAAGATGGTTCTTCAAATTTTGGTTCAGGTAACCGTTGGGGAACATTTCCATCTGCAGCGTTTGCCTGGAGATTATCTGAAGAAGATTTTATTAAGGATTTAGGTGTATTTAGTAACTTAAAACTTAGGTTAGGTTGGGGTATTACAGGTAATGCTGGACCTGCAACTGATTTATCAGTAGAACAGCTTTCATCTAAACGTATTGCATATTATATGGGAACGTTAGGAGGCTCTTCTGCAACTGATGAAAATACATTATATAGTGGTATTGCTCAACTTATGGAAATAGATACAAATCTACAGTGGGAGTCAAATGAACAAACTAATGTAGGTTTAGATATCGGTTTATACAATGGAAAATTAAATATTACTGCTGATTATTTTATACGTGATTCAAAAGATTTATTACTGTATCGAACAATGCGTCCATCTACAGGACATAGTTCTGTGTATACAAATGCAGGTCATATTAAAAATAGTGGTATAGAACTTAGCGTTAATTATAACAAGAGTTTTGGAGATTGGAACCTAGGCGTTACTGCAACTGGATCAACTCTGAAAAATGAGGTTATTTCAATCGGAGATCCAATATATTCTAATTTAGATGCAGATGGTGAAGTAAATTCAGATGCAGGAGACCAGTGGGATACTCACTCTGTAACAATGGATGGTGCTGCTGTAGGTTCATTTTATGGTTATGTTGTAGAAGGAATATGGCAAAGTCAGGATGAAATTGATAACGCTAATAGTGCTGCAGCAACTGCATCAGGTGGTGAAATTACAACTTATCAGGCTTTTGGAGGAGATGCTCAGCCTGGAGATTATAAATATAAGGATGTTAATGGAGATGGTTATATCTCAGGTGAAGATCAAAAGGTATTGGGTAATGGTTTCCCTACTTTAAATTACGGAATTACATTAAATGCCAGTTATAAGAATTTCGATGCTATGGTTTATATGTATGGAGTTTCAGGTATGAAGATTTATTCTTACTCAGCTATGAAACTAAGTCAGTTGTACAAAACTGGTGGAGGTATTCAAAATACATTAAAGGATTACATTAATAATGCATGGTCGGAAGATAATAAAAATGGTAAATACGCTCGTTTAACTATTAATGATCCTAACTATAATAGACAACAATCAAGTGCTTGGGTTAAAGATGGAGACTTTTTTAGAATGGCTAACATCCAATTTGGTTATTCTTTACCTAGGAGTATAATACAAAAGGTTAAACTAGAGAAAGCTCGTATTTATATATCAGCTGAGAATGTATTTACATTAACAGGTTATGAGTATGGAGATCCAGAGGTAGGTAATGCAGGAGTTCTTGAAACAGGTTATGATCCAGGTCGTTATCCTTATCCTAGAACATTTACAGCAGGTCTTCAATTACAGTTTTAATTTAAATAATAATTAATAAAAATGATTATGAGAACAAAACACAATATATTAATTACTTTCATTTGTGCTTTTGCCCTTGGCTTTGTTTCCTGTAATAATGAAGATTTTCTTGATGTAGATCATTATAATATTCTTTCAGGAGACTATATGTTCGAAAGTGAGGAAAATGCAGAAGCTGGTTTAATTGGTCTTTATGATACATTTTATCCAACAAAGGATAATACAGATGACGATGATGCGTCCTTGTGGGGCTTTAAACCTCAATATATGTTAGCAAATCATCCGACTCTGGATACTCAGGCATCAGGATGGGATGCTTCTTATAATACAGAAGATTGGACAGCTACAAGTAGTGAGTTTCTTACTACATGGCAAGGTCATTACAGAGCTATTTCACGTTGTAACTCTTTTCTTGCAGGTTTAGAAGATATGGATGCCTCTTTATTTGCAGATGGAGAAGATGGTAAAGCTCAATTAGCAGCTGAGGCAAGAGCCATTAGAGCTTATAATTACTATAATCTAGTGATTCATTTTGGTCGTGTTCCAATGTTAGAAACAGGTGAAACTTATGCAAATACACCATCTAAGGCTCGTCCAGAAAGTGAAAGTGGATCATGGAACTTTATTATTGAAGATTTATCGTATGCAGCGGGAGTATTAGATTGGACCCCTCGTAATAGTGAATACGGACGAATAACAAAAGGTTTTTGTTTAGCATATCAGGCTAAATCATTAATGTATTTGGATAATTATGCAGACGCAAAAACTATATATAAACAAATTATAGATAGTAAAACTTACGAATTAGTTCCTTGTTATAGTCAACTATATGACATCGATAAAGGATGGTCAAGTGAAGATGTTTGGTGCGTAGTTCTTTATTCTGATAACAGTAGTAATATGTCTGGTGTTAGTGGATGGTCACCAACAGAGGATAATTATATGTTTGCTTGTTATATGACAGCTTCAATGGAGTACAATGGATGGGGTTCTTTATTTATTTCGTGGGAATGTTATAATTCATTTGAGAATGGAGATAAACGTCGTCAGGCTTCTATGGTTGCTTTAGGCGAAACAAATCCATGGACAGGTCAAACAATTGGAGCTACAGAGTATGGTTCTCCATATTATAAAATAGGTTCAGAGTATATGCCTAATATTTCAAGTGTGAAATATTGGAGAACAACTAACGATTATTGGACAACAATTAATGCTCCATTTGTAGAGCACTACCTAAGGTATTCTAATATTTTACTTGATTATGCTGAATGTTGTTTCGCTACAAATACAGATGAAGCAGCAGGATGGGATGCTATTATGCAAGTACGAAATAGAGCATGGGGTAATTTAGAAGTTGATAACAGTTTAGCAGATAGTGAACCAGATTATGCTATTCCAATGAATTCTGAGTATGTAACAGTTCCTGATGCTCAAACTTATTATACTGATTTATATTCATCGAAAGGCTACTCATCAGTAGATGTGGGAGTATTTGCATGTAACTGGGAACGTCGACATGAAAATAATGCTGAATATAATTTATTCTTTGATATGAAGCGAAGTGGAATGTTGAAAGAATTTTTAAATAAAGAATATCCAGCAAATACTGGTACTCCTCCAGGAACAGATGCTGCCTATCAGGACTGGCATACATACCGAACTTTTGAGGTGGATGAGAATAAATTCTTATATCCAATTCCTTATGATGAGATTATTCGAAACGATGGAATTTCTCAAGCAGATCAGAATCCTGGATATTAACAGGGAAAAAGAATAAATATCTGGTCGTGTATCCAGATATTTATTTAGTCATGAATGAGATTGGCTATCATGATATTAGGTTTTGTCATGGTTCTTTTTAATGCGTAACTTATTGAATTATGCTAAAGATTATGATAGCCAATTTTTATAAACAAGTTTAATGAATAATTAAACTGACCATTTGCATTAATCTGACAATGTTAAGACTGTTTTTAAAATGAAATTGTACCGTGTATATATAACATTCATTTTCATAGTCCTTTTTGCAGGAATATTTGCCTGTAGTAATGAAGGATCTGAAATTATTCCAGAAATTACGGTTTCATTGGAAAATTTAACTGTTTCAAATGTAGAAAATACCAAAACATTTTATGTAGAAAGTAATGTTGATTGGTCAATAGAAACATCAGAGACATGGTGTCGTGTTTCTCCAACTTCCGGATCAGCTGGTTATTTTCCAATAGTAATAAGTTTAGATGAAAATCCTTTGTTTGAGGAGCGTATCACTTCATTATTAATTTCTGGTGGTGAAATAGAAAAAAGTGTATCAATACAACAAGAAAAAGCTTATGCCTTATCTGTAGAATCAAATGAAATAAACATATCAGAAGAAGGAGGGGAAATAAATATTAATCTTTCATTAAGTGAATCTTTTGAGGTTTCAGTTAATTGCGATTGGATTACAAAAAAGAGCTTAAAATCATTACAAGATTCAACAGAAGTATATGTTGTTGAAGCCAATACAACATATATTCCGCGTGAAGGTGAAATTACCTATGTATTAAATGATATAACAGAAGTAGTAACCGTAACTCAAGAAGGAATAAATCCTTCAATACCACAAGATATTTCCGGAGTAGAAAGTAATGCTGAAACATTAGCTGCAAAAATGAAGGTGGGATGGAATATTGGTAATTCATTGGAAGTGCCAGGTGGAGAAACCGGTTGGGGAAATCCGATTGTGTCAAAAACTTTAATAGATGCAGTAAAAGATGCCGGATTTAACTCAATTAGAATTCCATGTGCATGGGACAGTTATATTGTTACTGAAGAAAACTATGAAGTGTCAGAAGCCTGGTTTGAAAGAGTAAAAGAAGTGGTAGACTATTGTATAGACAATGATATGTATGCTATTTTAAATATTCACTGGGATGGTGGATGGTTAGAAAATAATCCAACTTATGAAAAACAAGATGAAGTTAATAGAGAACAATATTCTCTTTGGATTCAAATAGCAACCTACTTTAGAGATTACGATGAACATTTATTATTTGCAGGAACAAATGAAGTGCATGTTGATTATGGTATCCCTTCAACTGAAAATATTGAAGTTCAACAGTCGTTTAACCAAACTTTTGTGGATGCTGTAAGAGCAACCGGAGGAAAAAATACTTATAGAAACTTAATCATCCAAACTTATAATACAGATATTGATTTTGGTTTAGAATATCATAAAATGCCTGAGGATGTTATAGATGATAGATTAATGTTGGAAGTTCACTATTATTCACCATGGGAATTTTGTGGGAAAACTGATGATGGTTATAATACCCAATGGGGAGCAGGATATACTGATGTGACCAGCTATGGACAAGAAGATTATCTGTCTGATAAGTTTAGTAAAGTTAAAGAAAAGTATGTTGATAATGGTATTCCAGTAATTCTGGGTGAATATGGTGCAATTTTACGAACTACGCTTACAGGAGATGCTTATACAAAGCACGTGGAATCTAGAAATTATTATCTAAAAACTGTAACTGCCAAAGCTATAGAAAATGGATTGGTCCCATTTATTTGGGATAATGGGGCAACAGGAAATAATGGTTTTGGATTATTTAATCGAAGTACCGGAGCACAGGTTCATTCAGGTTCAATTACGGCCATTATTGAAGGTGCGAATTAATATTTAAAGATTGAATTTTAGAGTTCTTCTACTAATTATAATCAAATGAATCTACTAAACAAACTTACCCCTGGCATTAATACAAACGTAGTTTGTATTGCGAATGAGTTAAATATAAATGAATTGGAAAGCTCTATACAAAGATTGAAAAATAAAATTAGGTATATGAAAATATTAAAAAAACAACTTTTAATAGTTGGAACGAGTGTTTTACTTAGTTCTATGTTATTGTCATGCTCTGATTCTGGTTATCAGGAAACTGATAAAGGAATAGTGGTGCAGTTAGAACAGAAGCAGAGTTCAGATGCTTCTTTAGTAAAATTGGAAGTTGTTTCTGACGATATTATTCGTGTAGTAGCAACTCCGGAAAAGGAATTTTCGGAAAGAAATAGTCTGATTATTGTTCCGCAAAAAAATAATAATGTAAAATACGATGTAGTAAAAGAAAACAATGAAGTGATTATTACTACTTCAAAAGTTAAAGCTACTGTATCGTTAATAACAGGTAATGTAAAATTCTTTGATTTAGAAGGTAATGCTCTTTTACAAGAGGATAAAGAAGAAAGTAAGAAGTTTACACCAATATCAGTTGAAGGGACTTCAGGATATACTTTTGAGCAGGTTTTTGAATCTCCAGAAGATGAGGCCTTTTATGGATTAGGGCAGCATCAAAGTGATGAGTGGAACTACAAGGGTAAAAATGAAATTTTATATCAATATAATACCAAGGTGTCTATTCCATTTGTTGTTTCTAATAAACATTATGGATTGCTTTGGGACAATTATTCATTAACTCGTTTCGGTAATCCTAATGAATACAAAGAGTTATCGCAATTTAAATTATTTAACAACGAAGGTAAAGAGGGTGGATTAACTGCTAAATATATTACTTCATCAGGTAAAGTTTTTACAGAAAGAGAAGAGTCTGAAATTGACTATGAAAACTTAGAAACTGTAAATAAGTTCCCTAAGGATTTTCCTTTTAATAGTTCTGAAATTGTTTGGGAAGGTCAAATACAAGCAAAAGAAACAGGAGATTATTTCTTTAAACTTTATTATGCAGGATATACACGAGTTGAAGTGGATGGAAAAGAGGTTGTAAAAGAACGTTGGAGAACAGCTTGGAATCCAAATACATATAAATTTAAAGTGCATCTGGAGGCCGGACAGAAAGTTCCTGTAAAATTAGATTGGAAACCGGATGGTGGTATCTCATATATTAGTTTAAAAGCTTTAAGTCCAAGACCTGAAGCAGAACAGGAAAAGTTAACGCTTTGGTCTGAAATGGGTAAAGAAATGGATTACTATTTTATCCATGGAGCAAATATGGATGAAATTATCAGTGGATATAGAACTCTAACAGGAAAAGCATCTATTTTACCTCGTTGGGCTTATGGATTCTGGCAAAGTAGAGAACGTTATAAGACACAGGATGAGATTGTTGGTACATTAGCTGAGTTTAGAAAAAGACATATTCCAATTGACAATATAGTACAAGACTGGTCGTATTGGAAAGAAGATCAATGGGGTAGTCATAAATTTGAAGAATCACGTTTCCCTGATCCTCAAAAAATGATGGATGATATTCATGCTATGAATGCACGTTGTATGATCTCTGTATGGCCTAAGTTTTATCAAAATACAGATAACTACAAAGAGTTGGATGCTAAAGGCTACATTTATCAACAAGCTATTAAAGATAGTATCAGAGACTGGATTGGTAAAGGATATATTGGTTCTTTTTATGATCCATATAGCGAAGATGCCCGTCAGTTATTCTGGGAGCAAATGAGAGATAATATTTATAAATATGGAATGGATGCATGGTGGATGGATGCTTCAGAGCCTGACATTTTATCTAATGCAAGTTTAGAATACCGTAAAAAACTTTCTACTCCAACGGCTATGGGGCCATCAACTGAGTATTTTAATACTTATGCATTAATGAATGCAGATGCTATTTACAATGGCCAACGTAGTGTAGATCCAAATAAACGAGTGTTCCTTTTAACTCGTTCTGGTTTTGCAGGATTGCAACGTTATAGTACAGCTACATGGAGTGGTGATATTGGTACCAGATGGGAAGATATGAAAGCTCAGATTACTGCAGGTATGAACTTTGCGATGTCAGGAGTTCCATACTGGACAATGGATATAGGAGGTTTTTGTGTAGAAAAAAGATATGAAAAAGCTAAAGAAGGCAGTGAGGATTTAAAAGAATGGAAGGAATTAAATACACGTTGGTATCAGTTCGGAACATTTGTTCCACTTTATCGTGCTCATGGTCAATATCCTTACCGTGAAGTGTTTAATTTAGATAGAGAGAATGCTCCAACTTATAAAAGTATAGTATACTATAATAAATTACGTTACCGTTTAATGCCTTATATATATTCATTGGCAGGTCATGTTTATTTTGATGATTATACAATTATGAGAGCATTAGTAATGGATTTTGCTTCGGATAAGAAAGTTGAAAATATTGATGACCAGTATATGTTTGGACCTGCAATTATGGTTTGTCCGGTATATCAATATAAAGCCAGAGAAAGAGAAGTATATTTACCAAAAGAAACTGTATGGTATAATGCTTTTGATGGAACCTATTTGGAAGGTGGACAAACTATTACTGCCGATGCTCCTTACGAAAGAATGCCATTATTTGTAAAAGCTGGATCTATTTTACCTGTGGGGCCAGAAATAGAATACACAGACCAAAAACTTGATGCTCCAATTAAATTAATAGTTTATACCGGAGAAGATGCACATTTCGAAATCTATGAAGATGAAGGTTTAAATTATAATTACGAGAAAGAAGAATATAGTTTAATTCCTATTTCATGGTCAGATAAAGAAGGGAAATTAACAATAGGTAAACGAGAAGGTACATTTAATGGAATGCTTAAAGAAAGAACTTTTAATATCGTATTTGCTTCAAAAGATAATAAGGTTGATTTTAATTTTGACCAGCATAAAGGTAAAGAAGTAAAATATGTAGGTGAAGAATTAAGTATTGAATTATAATACCTACCATTAACTTTATGGGAAATCATTTTAATCCCGACAGGCAATTGTTTGTCGGGATTAATTTTTCAATAGAATTATAAATATGAGAAAAAGAAGGTTGTTATTTACGATTTGTTTAATTGCTTTTATTCGTCTAACGTTAACGGGGCAATTTCTGGATAAACCTGATAAAGGATTTGTAAGTTGGCTACCTGCTCCAAAATGGGAAGATGCCTTGTTAACAGGAAATGGTACAATGGGAGCAATGGTTATGGGTAATCCGTTTGAGGAAAAAATTATTTTAAATCATGCACTCTTGTTTTTACCCAATCAGGCTCCGGTGGTTCCTCCAAATCAGGCAGCTTATCTTGATGAAATAAAAAAACTATCATTTGAAGGGAAATATAATGAGGTAGCAGAATTAGGAGTAAAGATATGGAAAGATGCCGGTTATGGAGATAAAAAATGGACTGATCCATATGTTCCTGCAGGTGAGCTAACTATTGATATGCCTGTTTCTAATGTTAAAGATTACCGCAGAATGGTAAACTATGAAACTGCAGAGGCAATTGTAGAGTGGACTGATGAAACAGGTTATTATGTTCGAAAAACATTTGCATCAAGAGCTGATGGTGTTGTTGTTACTCAAATTATTGGATCTGCAAAAATTAATACTGATATCTTTTTACACCAATTCCCTCATTCATGGGAACAATCACAAATGATTAAAGAACTCATTAAAACCTCAACAACATCTATTGAAGATGGCTTGATGCATTACCATGTTGAATATGGAAAACCTCATTCTCATTCACCGGATGGTTATGATGGTCTTTTAAAAGTGATAAACACTGGTGGTGAAGTTGAAATAGCAGGAAATAGAATTCAAGTTAAAAATGCTGATGAGGTAATTATTATAACAAGTATTGAACCATATAAAACTAGTAGCACTGAATCTATTCATAAATTAAAGAATAAATTAGAGGCAGCAAGTTTAGATTACGGTCAGCTTTTAGAGAATCAGATAAATAGTCACGGGAAATTATATGACAGGGTTGATTTACAGTTACCACAAACATCAGACGAAAAAGATATGATGTCTGAGACTTTGGTTGCAAAAGTGCGTAAAGAAACCTGTCCAGGTATCATGCAACGTCAATTTGAAGCTGCACGTTATAACATATTGTGTTCAACGGGAACTAATCCGCCTAACCTGCAAGGGATTTGGAGTGGAACATGGACTCCACCCTGGTCGTCGGATTTTACTCATGATGGAAATGTAGAAGTCGCTATTTCAAACTTATTAAATGGCAATATGCCTGAATTAATGATGGCATATTTTGACTATCACGAGCGAATGCTTCAAGATTACAAAACCAATGCAAAGCAACTTTATGGGGCAAGAGGGATTCATGTAGCTGCACATACAAGTACTCATGGATATAATAACCACTATGATGAAACCTGGTGTTTACAATACTGGAATGGTGGAGCAGGTTGGACTGCTGCATACTTTTATGATTATTATTTATATACTAAGGATCTTCAATTTCTAAAGGATAGAGCATTTCCTTTTATGAATGAAGCATTATTATTTTGGGAAGATTTTCTTACTATGGGGGATGATGGAAAATATATTGTAGTTCCATCTTATTCTCCTGAAAATAATCCGTTGGAACATCGTTGGCAAAATTGCATTAATGCCACAATGGATGTGATGATTATAAAAGAACTAACACGAAATTGGATAAGTGCAGCAAAAGTTTTAGGTGTAAGTTCTAAAGAGATAAAGAAGAAGGAAGAATTTTTAAACCATCTTCCCGATTATCAAATAAGCGGGGATGGTGTTTTAAAAGAATGGCTTTGGGATGGTTTAACAGATAATCAGGGTCATCGACATGCATCACACTTATATGGATTATATGAGAATCCGGATCCTGATATTTTGAAGTCAGAACCATTACAAAATGCTGTTCAAAAAACAATAAATGAACGAATGAAAGTACGTAAGCAGACACAGGGAGGAGAAATGGCTTTTGGAATGTGTCACCTTGGTTTTGCAGCTGTAAATATCCACGATAAAGAAACAGCTTCAGAAATTCTGGAATATTTGTCACGCTTTTATTGGACTAACAGTATGGCTACAACTCATAATCCTGGAAATCTATTTAATATGGATATCAGTGGAGGAATACCTTCTTTAATGACTCGCATGATAGTTAATAGTCGTCCCGGATATATTTCTTTATTTCCAGCTTTACCGGATGATTGGAATACAGGTGAAATAAGTGGTGTTCTGGTACGAGGTAATATTCATATGGATAAAGTTAAATGGGATGATAAAAGCGCTTTGGTTCAAATGACTTCGAAAGAAAATCAGAAAGTTATAATTGATTTAGGATATGATTTTACAACACAGAATGTAAAAATAGAAGGAGCTAAATATAATATTATAAATAACCAATTGATTCTGTTTTTAAAGAAAAATATAAATGTTACTATTGAACTTGATAGATCTAAATTGAAATAAAATGTACAGAATGAGAAGATTATTGATTTGCATATTTTTATTTGGAGTAATATTGGCAAATGCCCAGGTTACAGAAAATACAAAAATGGAACAGCGTATAGATGAAATCATAAAGCAATTGTCATTAGATGAAAAAATTGCCATGTGTCATGCACAATCCAAATTTAGTTCACCCGGAGTACCACGGTTGGGAATTCCGGAATTGTGGATGTCCGACGGACCTCATGGAGTACGAGGTGAGATCAATTGGGATGATTGGGGATATGCAAACTGGACAAATGATTCTATTACGGCTTTCCCTGCATTAACCTGTTTAGCTGCCACATTTAATCCTGAATTATCTTATGAATACGGCGTTGCCATAGGAGAAGAAGCCAGGTACAGAAAAAAAGATGTGCTTTTAGGACCGGGAGTTAACATTTACCGAACTCCATTAAATGGACGAAACTTTGAGTACATGGGTGAAGATCCTTATTTAGCATCTGTAATGGTTGTGCCTTATATTAAAGGAGTTCAGGAAAATGGAGTTGCAGCATGCGTAAAGCATTATGCCTTAAATAATCAGGAAGAGTGGAGAGGACATATCAATGTAAATGTGAGCGACAGAGCTTTGCATGAAATATATTTGCCAGCATTTAAAGCTGCAGTTGTAGAAGGTGGTGTTTGGTCAATTATGGGAGCATACAATCAGTTTCGAGGTCAGCATTGTTGTCATAATGAAATCTTGTTAAATAAAATTCTTAAGGAAGACTGGGCTTTTGATGGCGCTGTTATTACTGACTGGGGCGGTACTCATGATACAAAAGAAGCTGCATTAAATGGATTGGATATTGAAATGGGAACCTGGACAAATGGTTTAACTGCTTCTGCTAAATTTGCTTACGATGATTATTTCTTAGCAAAGCCATTTAAAAAGATGATTCAGGACGGAGAAATAGATGAGTCTGTATTAGATGATAAAGTTAGTCGTATTTTGCGTTTGATGATGCGCACCAATTTGAATACTGAAAAGTCGTTTGGAAGAATCAATAATATAGAACACTCTCAAGTGGCGCATAAAGTAGCTACAGAAGGTATTGTTTTATTAAAAAATCAAAACAAATTTTTCCCAATTGATGCAAATACAAAAATGACTATTGCTGTTATTGGAGAAAATGCAACTCGCTCTATGACTGTAGGTGGAGGTTCTTCTGAACTTAAAGCAAAATACGAGATTTCACCTTTAGAAGGAATTAAAAAGCAATTTAAGAATGCAACTATTATTCATTCAATGGGATATGCTTCAGGACCTTCTGCTTATGGAAGAGAAATTCCTTCAGATTTGGATGCCGATTCATTGGTTAATGCAGCAATTGAAGCTGCATCAAAAGCTGATATTGTCTTATTTATCGGAGGATTAAATAAAAACCACTATCAGGATTGTGAAGGTGGTGATCGCAAGCATTATAAATTACCTTTTGGACAAGATGAACTTTTGGACAAGATATTAAATGTAAATCCTAAAGTAGGCGTTGTATTGGTAAGTGGTAATGCTGTTGAAATGCCTTGGTTAAATAAAGTAAATGGTTTAATTCAATCATGGTATAACGGTAGTGAAGCTGGAAATGCTTTAGCAGATGTATTATCCGGAAAAGTTAATCCTTCAGGTAAATTACCATTTTCTTACCCGGTAAAATTAGAAGATAATGCAGCCCATCATTTTGGAGAACTTTCTTATCCAGGAGATAGTGTAAATCAATATTATAAAGAAGATATTTATGTTGGTTATCGTTGGTTTGATACAAAAAAGATTAAACCTCAGTTTGCATTTGGTTATGGTTTGTCTTACACAAATTTCAACATTTCAGGTTTAACATTGAATAAAACAGAATATTCAGAATCTGGTGTGATCAAGGTTAGTTGTGATATTAAAAATACCGGTAATGTTGATGGTGCCGAAGTTATCCAGATATATATTGGAAAACCAAAATCTAAGGTCGAAAGGGTTGTTAAAGAATTAAAAGGGTTTGATAAAGTCTATTTGAAGTCAGGTGAAAGTAAAAGTGTAACTATTGAGATACCAATTGATAAACTCAAGTATTATGATGAATCCATTTCCGGTTGGAATCTGGAAAAGGGAAATTATATGATTTATCTCGGTAATGCTTCGGATAATATCATTGAAAAAGCTAAATTTAAGGTTCAATAAATCACATAAAAGGATAGTAATTTTACTATCCTTTTTTCATATTAATCGGAAATATAATTATCTACAATGCCAAAGTATTTATCTATAATAATCCTTTTGTTTTTTACTCTTTTATCAAAAGCTAATATCCAATATTCTTTTCTAAGAATTGATAATATGGACGGATTGGTAAATAATCATGTTACCTGCTTTTTAAAAGATTCACGAGGATTTATATGGGTAGGAACTTCGGCCGGATTGAGTAGATATGATGGTTCTGAATTTGTAAATTATAAACATTCCATTATTGATACTAGTTCCATTGTAGATAATTATATTGAAGGAATACAAGAAGATAAAACCGGAAATCTATGGATTCAAACTCGTTTGGGATATGTTTATTTTGATGTTCAAAAGGAGCGGTTTTCAAAAGAGATTGATGAAATTCTAAAAATAGATGGACTTAAAGATCAGTTGGATCGTTTATATATTGATGAGAACAAAAGTTTATGGCTTAAAAGATCAAGAATAGGATTTTATGAATTATACAACCAGGATGACCATACTTTAAAGGCTCCTATTAAAGTAAATGAAAACTACGATAAAAATATTGTAAAGTTCCTCCAAAAAGGTTCTGCTTATTACTATTTATTTGATAATGGTTTAATAAATGTTTTTTCTTCAAAAAATTATTCACTCATAAACAGTGATCATTATTTACAAAATAAAATGGGACCAGATAGCTTAGTAGCTGAACTTTATGTAGATAATGAAAATGATATGTGGTTTTACGGAAATTATAATGGGGTATATCATTATAGCAGAAAGAATTCGCAATGGAATCATTATAATGTAAATTCAAATTCAATACCATTATCAAATAACATTGTTACTAAACTTGTACAGGATAGTTATGGTAAAATATGGATTGGAACTGATCACGGAGGTCTAAATATTGTAAATAAATATTCGGGTGAAGTTGAAACTTTATATAATCAGGCCGATAATGAAAAAAGTATTGCCCAAAATACAATAACGGCTTTATATGTTGATGATAAAGGAATTGTTTGGGGAGGTACTTATAAAAAGGGTGTTTTTTACTATCATGAAAATGTGCATAAATTCCTGCATTTTAAACATATCATTTCTGATCCCCAAAGCTTACCATACGATGATGTAAATTGTTTTACTGAAGATAAGAAAGGTAATTTATGGATAGGGACTAATGGTGGAGGACTTATTTATTACAATAGAAAAAATGAAACTTACAAGGTTTACAAAAAGGATGCTGATGATATAAACACATTAAGCAGTAATGTAATTGTTAGTTTGTTTATAGATAAGTATAATATATTATGGATTGGAACATATACCGGGGGTATTACAAGTTTTGATGGTTCAAAATTTAAACGGTATTTACATGATAATTCTGATGTGTTTAGTTTACCAAATAACAATGTATGGACAATTATTGACGATGGTGATGATCTGCTTCTAGGAATGATAGGAGGTGGAGTAGCTCGTTTTAATCGAAAGGATTCAAAATTTACTTCACTGGAAAACAGGGGTAACATTTCTTTAGTGTCTAAAATGGTCAATCAGATTTTTAGATTAAGAAATGGAAATTTAGTGATTGCTACAGATGCAGGAGTGACTTTTTATGATATGAACGAAAAGCGTTATAAAAACCATTTAGTAAAAAACATAGATTCATCTACACCTTTTATTAACAAATCAGTTAAAGCAGTTTATGAGGATTCACGAGGGTTATTGTGGTTTGCAACGCACGAAGGTTTAATAGTTTATAACCCAAATACAGATTATATTAAGAATTTTAGTGCAAATGATGGAATAGCTGAAGATTTTTGTAATTGTATTTTAGAGGATGAATTTCAAGCCATATGGGTTAGTAAATCAAGTGGTTTGAGTCAAGTTGTAGTTAAGCAAGATACTCCGGGCAGTGAATTTAGCTTCGATATCTATGATTATTCTAAAGAAGACGGGTTACAGTCAAAAGAGTTTAATACTCAGGCATCATTTAAAACATCAAAGAATGAACTCATATTTGGAGGTCCAAATGGGTTTAACTTGTTTCAAGCCCGAAATATTAAATATAACAGGGAGTTGCCTAAGGTTGTTTTTACAGATTTTCAGATATATAACAAAAGTATTAAACCTAATCCCGGAGAAAGTAATGCCATTCTACAAAAATCAATTACTCATACAGATCGAATTGTACTCAAACATTCAATGAATGTATTTTCTATACGGTTTTCAGCATTAGATTTTTTAATCCCTCAAAAAATTAAATTTCAATATCAGTTAGAAGGATTTAATGATACATGGATGCCTTTACAGGATAATATCAATATTGTTACCTATACAAATTTAAATGCAGGTGATTATACATTTAAAGTAAAAGCAGCTAATAATGATGGTTTATGGAATGAAAATTATGCTTCACTACATATTACTGTATTACCTCCTTTTTATGCCACACCATGGGCCTATGCTCTTTATGTCTTTATTATATTATTGATATTGGTCTATTTAAGATATTCAATGTTGCGTAAGGAAAGATTGAAGTTTGATATAGAACAGGAAAGAATACAGGCCAAAAGGAATCATGAAATGGATGAAATGAAAATGCGTTTTCTTACTAATGTTAGTCATGAATTCAGAACTCCATTGACTTTGATTCTTACACCGTTAGATCGATTATTGAAAAAAACAAATTTAGAATCAGATAAGAATTTATTGGAAACAATAGATAGAAATGCGAAACATTTATTGGGATTGGTGAATCAGCTGTTGGATTTTAGGAAACTTGAATTGCATGGTTTAAGGTATAATCCGTCGTATGGAGATGTCGTTCATTTTTTGGATGAATTGAATGATCATTTCAAGGATGAGTTTAAAAAGAAAGGAATAAGCTATTTATTTGAGAAGAACACTGATCACTTGATGTTTAATTTTGATAGGGAAAAACTTCAAAAAGTGATTATGAATTTGTTGTCTAATGCGTTAAAGTTTACTCCAGAAGGTGGAACTGTTACTTTAAATCTAAATATAAAGGAAGAAGATAGGTTAGTAGAAATATATGTAAAAGATAATGGAGTTGGAATCGAGGAAAATGAGATAGACAATATTTTTGTTAGGTTTTACCAATCAAAAAATAATAAAAAACTGGGTGTGTCAGGGAGTGGAATTGGATTAAACCTGGCAAAAGAAATGGTTCAGCTACACAATGGTACAATTAGAGTGGAAAGCAAGAAAGGTGTTGGATCAAAATTTATAGTGAGTTTACCTTTAGATCAATCCATTGATGAAAATGTGATTGATGTGGATAATGAAAGTGAAAATCGACCAGAAGATGTTAAAGAGGAAAATATAAAACAAGGAAAAGAAAAATCAACTATTCTTTTGGTTGAGGATAATGTTGACTTTAGAACATTTATGCGTGAAACACTTCAAGAAAGGTTTATTGTACATGAGGCACAGGATGGGAAGATAGGTCTGGATAAAGCTAGTAGTGTGAATCCAGATTTGATTATTAGTGATGTTATGATGCCCAATATTGATGGCCTTGAATTGTGTAAATCATTAAGAGCGGATATAAGGACTTCTCATATTCCAATAATATTACTAACGGCAAGAACCGCAGATGAGGATAAAATAAAAGGTTTAGAGATTGGTGCAGATGATTATATTACCAAACCTTTTAACATGGACTTGTTGCTTTTACGAATTGATAAACTGATAGAAAAACGTAGTCAGTTTCAAAAGAAGTTCCAAAAAACAGTAGAAATTAATCCAAGTGAGATTCAAATCACTTCTATGGATGAAAAATTAATTAAAAAAGCAGTAGCCTTAGTTGAAAAAAATATAGCAGAATCAAAGTTTTCAGTAGAAGATTTAAGTAGTGAATTAGGTATGAGTAGGGTATACTTATATAAAAAACTGCTGGCAATTACAGGGAAATCACCTGTTGAGTTTATTCGCATCATTCGTTTAAAGCGAGGAGCACAGCTTTTGGAAAAAAGTCAAATGAATATAGCTGAGATTGCATATGAGGTTGGATTTAATAGTCCAAGGTATTTTAGCAAATACTTTAAAGATGAATATGGAATGTTACCCACAGCTTATGTAAAAAAACATAAAAAGTAGTAATAGACTCCATTAAAAGAACTCAATTTTTTTTAACTTGATGGATGAAATTTTAATCATTCTTTATAGTGTTAAAAATTGGCAGATGTATATAGTAAAATAGAGAAAGAGTTTAGAGAGTATATATTAAGAGTCTCTTTATTTTCTTCAATGTCAGTTCATATTCTTTATTTATTAATGTATTTAATACTGTTTGATAAAGAATATAATCCTGTTGTTTATACATTGGGCACTAGTTTGCTTTTCCATTCATTTTATTTTTATTGGGTAAAAAAGAAGAAATATGCATTAGTAACTTATGCTTTTATTACAGGTACAGAGTTGTTGTTAGTTTTTTTAGCATTTTTTGTTTTAGGAACTATAACAGGAGTTCACTATCTTCTTTTGATATTTTCAATGTTATCATTTTCAATTAATAATGAAAAGAAAATTAAATTTTCACATGTTCTTTTTATCGTAAACATAGTATTGTTTTTAGGTGGGGAATTAAATTTTATTCCAGATCATAAAATGGTAACTTTTCCAGATTATTTATTACCATATATAAAAACAAGTTGTATACTAATTACTTTGATTTTAATTTATTATTTATCTGTATATTTTAAAAAGACAAGAATTAGAAAGGAAGATCAATTAGTAAGAAAACAAAAGGAAATTCATTTTCAAGCTGAAAAGTTAAAGGAATTAAATACAAAACTCCAAAATAACCTTGAGTACATTGAAGTACAAAACAATGAACTAGAGGTAGCAAATTCAACTAAAAATAAATTGTTTTCAATTATTTCTCATGATTTAATTAATCCCTTATCAACCTTAAGTGCATTTTCAGAATTATTAAATGATCATTTAGATGACAATGATATTAAAGAACAAAAAAAACTTGTAAATGGAATAACAGATTCTGTAAACAATTTGAATCAACTCACACAGAACTTGTTAAATTGGTCTAGAACACAGATAAATACTATTCAAACAAGTAAAATAAACTTCCCAATACTACAAGTTATAAATTCAAATATTTCCCTGTTTCAGCAAAGTTTAGATGTAAAAAATATCAAAGTAAATTGTAATGTATCAGAAAATATTGATGTTTATGCAGATAGGGATATGATTGAAACAGTTATACGTAATCTTTTGAATAATGCTATTAAGTTTTCTCATTCAGGTAGTAATATTGATATTTTTGCAGAATTGACTAAAAATGAAGTTGTTGTAAGTATCAGAGATTATGGAGTAGGTATGAATGAAGACATAAAAGAAAATTTATTTCAAATAAAAAATACAAGATCTACTCACGGTACAATAAATGAGAAGGGCTCAGGATTAGGCCTAATTATCTGTTATGAGTTTCTGAAATTAAATGATTGTAAGATATATGTTGATAGTGCTGTGGGAAAAGGAACTACATTTGCAATAACTTTCCCAAAAACCCAAAAAGAATAGATATCTATTCTTTTTTTATTGTATTTGATTTGGCATACTCTGAAGGAGAAACTCCAAACTGACCTTTGAAACACTTACTAAAATAAAAGGGGTTATTGTGTCCTACTTTAAATGCGACTTCAGAAACATTTAAAGTTGTTTTCGAAAGTAATTCAGCAGCTTTTTTCATTCTGATAACACGAAGATATTCATTTGGGGTAAAACCGGTTAATGATTTTACCTTTTTATAAAATAAGGTTCTGCCCATTGACATATTTTCATAAAAGTCATCAATAGAAAATTGTGCATTATCTAGGTTTTTTTCAATAATCAGGTTAATTTTTTTTATAAATTCATTATCCTTATCAACAGGAAGGTTGGGTTCAATTACTAATCCTGGCTCTTTAGCGAATTTCTGATGTAATATTTCTCTTTGTTCTAAAAGTTTAATAACTCTAGTTAGAAGATACTTAGAATCAAATGGTTTTGTAATATATGAATCAGCTCCCGATTCAATACCTTTTAATTGATATTGAGGGGCAGCATAAGCAGTAAGCATTATTATTGGAATATGGCAGGTTTTAAAATCAGATTTAATTCGTTTAATAACTTCATATCCATCCATATTTGGCATCATTGCATCACAAATTATTAAATGAGGATTAATTATGCTGCATTTTTTTAATCCATCAAGGCCATCTATGGCTGTTTCAACATTAAAATATTCTTGAAAATAGTCGGATAAATAATCAGAGACATCAAGGTCATCTTCAATAATTAAAACTTGGTAATTTTTATACTTTTTATCTATTTCAATAGGTGGTTTTGAGGCTGTAGCATTAATTAAAGTGGTTGGCGGTTTTATTTTGTCATTGTCACTATTGGTTCCAACGAGATCTTTTTGCGCTATTATTGTATTGTTTTTTGGTTCAGCTTTTAAAATAGGAATAGTTACAACGAAAGTAGCTCCTCCATTAGGCGTGTCTTTATACTTGATATTTCCTTTATGGATTTTGATAAGTTCGTATGAATAATTAAGTCCAATTCCGGTTCCTGAATCAGAAGGTTTAATCTGCTTAAATCGTTTAAATAAATTCTGTTGATTTTTTATGGATATTCCTTCTCCATTATCACTTATACTAAACTCTAATAATTTAAGTTCTTCATTGATTTGTATATCTAATTTTATAATACCGTTTTCCTGGATGAATTTAAAAGCATTTGAAAGTAAATTATATAAAACCTTTTCTATTTTATTACGATCTATTACAAGGTTATACGATTGTTTATTCGATGAAACTTGATAAGTTATATTTTTTCTTTGTGCAACTTCATCAAAGTTTTTATATATCTCTTTAAAAAAAGAAATGACCTCAGTATTTTCTAATTCCAGAGCAATTTCTTCATGTTGAATTTTTTGATAGTCCAACAACTGATTAATTAGCCTCAATAATCTGTTTGAACTCTTTTCAAGATAAGTAATTTGCTTTTGTATTGGCTCACTCAAATTAGTATTAGTAACCAGATTTTCAATTGTACCTTTTATAATAGTAAGTGGTGTTCTAAACTCATGTGAAATATTAGTGAAGAAACGAAGTTTATAATCAGTTAATTGTTGTTCGATCTTAATAGCAGTATTTAAATTTGAAATTCTTTTATAGGTTTTTATGATTATAAAGGATATGATAATTAATAAAAGAACATATAATAAAATAGCTTGTATTGACCGCCAAATAGGCTGCTCAATAAGAATATGTAATTTCGTTTCTTTTTGATTTAAGTTATCTCCAACGTTACTTACTTTTACTCTAAAAGTATATTCTCCAGGAGGAATATTTCTATATGTGGCTTCATTGTGTTGAGTTGAAGAGTTCCATTCTTTTTCATAACCATCAAGAATATATGTGTAAACATTTGAAGATTTAAAGTTTAGAACTGAGAATTTTATATTAATAGAATTTTGATTGTAATGTAGTTGAATACCAGATGTATTGGTAATAGATTTTTTTAGGGGAGTATTATTGTTTCCAGGAATAGCCTTAATACCATTTATTTTCAGTTCAGTAAGAACTACATTTTCTTTATTTAAATGATAGTTTAATTCATTAGGAGTGATTTTATATAAGCCATCGTAACTACCCAATAGCATTTTGCCAGAATTACTTTTAGCTATGGCTGATTCGCAAAATAAGTCACCTTCCCAGCGGTCAGAAAAATGGTAATTTTCGAAATAACCAGAATGTGGATGCATTATTGATATACCGGATTCAGTTGTTATCCATAGATTTTGGTTGTTATCTTCTTCAATTCCTTGAACAATATCATTTATAAGTCCTTGTGTTGCGGTGAAGTGGTTAAATCTTATATTTTTTAGTTTACCATCTTGAATAACCTGATTAACTCCTCCTCCAGAAGTGCCAATCCATAATTTCCCACTAGAATCTTTAAATATGTTTTTAACTTCATTGTTATTTAATGAAGAATCATTTTGGGTATCAAAGTAATAATTTTTGATTTTTGCTCTGTTTTCAATTAAAAGATCAGGGTCAAATACTGTTATGCCATTATTTCCTCCTAACCAAAGCAAACTATCATTATCCTGTTCAATTGTTCTGATTCTGTTTTGAAATTTTAATAATGAAGGAAATTCTTTAAGGTCTAATTTGTTATTTTCTAAATCTGCTAAAATTAATCCATGCCCAAAAGTACCTAACCACATACGTCCCTTATTGTCCAAATAAGTAGCATATATATTAATAGCTAAAGGACTTAGTGCAAATAATTCTTTATTGTAAGTGTTAAAACTATTAAACTCATTATTTTTGAAGATAATCAATCCATTACCTTTGGTTCCTATCCATTTATTACCATTATTGTCCTCAGTAAGACAATATGGCAAGCCGTCATTTAATTGATGTTTAGCCAGTAGTTTGAGATGTTTATCGTAAATAAATAAACTACCTGTTTTTGTTCCAATCCAAAGATTTTCATTAGAGTCTTCGTATATCAATCGAATAATTTTATTGTTATTCTTTGAAGAAAAATCTCCCGGATAAAAAGGTTGATACTGATTTTCAGTAATCGTTATTTTTGAAACTCCAGAGTGTTCTGATCCTATCCAAATATTTCCACTTCGATCTTCTGTAACGGATAATAAATAATTTGTCCTGAGGCCATCAAGTTGTGTTTTATCATGAATAAAGTGTTTTAATGTACCTGTGTTTTGATTGATAGCAAATAAACCGTTACCATAAGTAGTTATCCAGATAATATTTCTTGAATCATGGAAAATAGAGTAACGTTCCATGTCAATATTTGAAACTATTGAAGGGGGAATTAGTTTATACGATTTAAATTTGTTGCTATTAGAATTATATTGCCAAATGACACCAGATTTATTATAAATCCAAATATGATTTTTATTGTCGTATTGAATAAAAGCATTTTTTAATATGTTATTATCAAATAGCTTATTAGCTAACTCAAACTGATTTGTTTGGGGATAATAAATATATGAATTATGGTTGGTCGTTATAAGTATATTATTGTCAGATAATAATGTTGTATTATTAATAAAACCATTATTTCTGTTAAAAGGATGAGATATTGTACTAATAATCTTTTTTGTGCTTTTGTTTATCTTATAAACTTTATTGTTATCGGTAAAAACATATAGATGATTTTTAGATTCTATTACAGAGTGAAAATTTGTGTCATCTGTTATTCTTGTTAGTTTGTGTTTATAAAATGTAAAAAGACTTGAATTGGTTCCAATCCAAATGACCCCATTTTTATCTTCATTAATAAAATTTACATTATAATCTTCAAGTTCTCTATATCCATAAAAATGAGTAATAATACCTTCTGATGTATGTATAACTCTTAAGCACCCTGTATTTTTTCCCCAGAACCAAACATCTCCATTATTTGTGAGTAAAATGTTTTCATGCTGAGTACTCCAGGGATGAATATCAATGAACTTTTCCAGTCTGGGATCATAACAGTTTATATTATTAATATTCGTTCGAATCCATAAATATCCGGAGGAGTCTTTGTAAATATTTTTAATTCTACTATCTGATAATGTATTTTTAATACCATATTGAGGAAGTAAATTGATAAACTCATTTCCATCATACCTGTTTAATCCATTCAATGATCCAAACCATAGAAACCCTTGCTTATCCTGCACAATAGAACTGATGGTATTTTGTGATAATCCATCTTTTGTTGTGAGGTTTTGAATCCTATAGGTATTCTCACATTTTACATAAAATGAAAGAAGTAAATAACAGAATGTAATGAATAAAATTTTTACTCTCATTACTACAATTAGATTTCTATTTATGGGTTACAAAATGATTGTTTCAAGTACGTAATAATTGTTTTTAATAACAATATCTAATCCTTGTTGCAAATACAAAAATATAAAGAACAGTAAGTAACTGTATAAATATCCTTAAGATTATAATATAATTCTGTACAATAGTACTTGGTAAATAGGAAAATAGTACCAACTATTATTTTAATAGATAGTATGTACAAAAAGGAATGTTTATGATTGTTAAGATCTGTAAATCAATGTGGTATTGGGGATGTATAATATTGTATGTACAATAATGTATGGATGTGAACGTGTGGGCATATATATATTTGTGGTAAAATTTATATTTGAATCAAGAACGTAGGAGAATATTTATTTGATGATTAAGTTAATCTATTCAAATAAAATTCAATAAAAAATTAATGATGCGTTATTGTATATCCATACTCTTATTAATAATTAATGTCCAATTTTTTGGTCAATCCTTATCATTTCCCACAGCTGAAGGCTGTGGGAAATATACTACCGGAGGAAGGGGAGGTAGGGTTATTTATGTAAATAATTTAAATGATTCAGGATCTGGAAGTTTACGTGATGCTATAAGTCAGAAGGGTGCTCGTATTATTTTATTTTCTGTTGATGGAACAATTGAATTGAACTCAAGGTTGATTATAGATAATGATAGTGTTACCATCGCCGGGCAATCTGCGCCTGGTGATGGTATTTGTATTAAAGGATATCCTCTATATATTAATGCAAATAATGTCATAATCCGTTATATCCGTGCCCGAATGGGAGACATCAATAAAATAGAAGATGATGCCATGGGAGGTAGGGATATAGAGAGTTTAATGATCGATCATTGTTCAATTTCATGGTCAGTAGACGAGTGTTTATCTGTATACCGCTCAAAAAATGTAACAGTGCAATGGTGCATGGTTACGCAGAGTCTTTCAAAATCAGCACATTCTAAAGGTGCTCATGGGTATGGTGGAATATGGGGAGGTTCTAATGCTTCTTTTCACCATAACTTATTATCCCATCACAGTAGTCGTAATCCCAGGTTTGCATCAGATGGATATGGACCTGTCGATTTCACAAATAATGTTGTTTTTAATTGGGGTTACAAAGCTGCCTACGGTGGAGGAAGAGGAGGAAAAATAAACTTTGTGGCAAATTATTATAAACCAGGACCTGCCACATATGAAAATATAAATTCTACATTTTATGAACCTGCTGAGGATGGATCAACATCTCTATTTATTTCAAATAATGTAATGGTAGGGAATGATTCTGTTAGTCAAGATAATTGGTTAGGAGTAGGGACTAAAGATCCATTTGTAAAAATGGATAGACCATTTGCCATCATTAAAATTAAGGAAGATAAGCCGGATCAAGCTTATGAAAAGGTATTAAAAGATGCTGGTTGTAGTTTAAAAAGAGATAGCTATGATAGTCGCATTATAAAAGAAGTTGCAACAGGAAATGTTTTTGGTGGAGAAACATTTGGAGGTGGAAATAAAGGTATTATCGATTCTCAGCAAGAAGTTGGTGGTTGGCCTATATTAAAAACAGGTACTCCAAATGTGGATAGTGATAAAGATGGAATGCCTGATGAATGGGAAAAAGAACATGGCTTAAATGAAAAATCAGCTATTGATGGTAATTTATATTCTTTAAGTAAATATTATACGAACGTAGAAGTCTATTTAAACTCAATTATAAAAGAATACAAATCAAGTCAAACGATCCTAAAAACATCAACAGATAAAGAAATTATTAACCAATACCCACAGGCAAAAATATCTGATTTTAGTAAGCGTCTGGAAGCTAAGGGAAGAATATTAGAGACATCAGGATATTATGTTTGGGGATGCGCTCCAATTTTTGGCGAGGATGGTAAAGTGCATGTTTTTTATTCCAGATGGCCTAAAAAATATGGTATGGGCGGATGGATTCATAAAAGTGAAATTGCTCATGCGGTTGCTGATCAACCTGAGGGTCCATACCAATTTGTTGAAACAGTTTTAGCTCCTAGGGAAGGTTTTTTTGATGCAACAACATGTCATAATCCACATGTAAAATATAAAGACGGTAAATATTACTTATTCTACATGGGTAATTCAGATAAAACAGTATTTACCAAACGTATAGGATTGGCTACTGCCACATCTTTATATGGTCCCTGGACTCGATCAGACAAGCCAATACTTGAGGCAGGAAAAGAGGGGGCATGGGATGACTGTTGTACAACAAATCCTGCAGTTGTATTTCCATCTAATGGTAAATGTTACTTGTATTACAAATCATGGAATGTACATAATTACAAGTCAGAAAAAGGATCTATCCGTGGAAATAGAAAGTACGGTTTAGCCATTGCTAAAAACATAGATAGTAGATTTAAAAAGTATAAAGAAAATCCAATCATTGATCTTTCATTGCATGGTGGAAATAAGCAGGTTGAAGATGCCTATGTGTTCATCGAGAATGGTGAATATAAAATGTTAATGAGAGATATGGGATATTTTAATCATGATGTAGGATTAATTTTTACCTCTAAAGATGGAATTAATTGGTCAGAACCAAAGATTGCATGGTTCGAAGCTGAAGTATATACAATGGAACCTCCTGCTCCAAAGCATTTAAAACGTTATGGACGTTTTGAGCGACCACAGGTACTATTAAAAGATGGCAAACCAGCTTATTTATTCAATGCAATGCAAGGTGGTAAATATGAAACTTCAACAGGTTTTGTATTCAAAATAAACGAAGGATCTAAATAAAATATAAGATGAAACGACCCTGTAAATTTTAATCTTAATAAATTAAACATTGTATAATGATTAAAATTTCTTGAGAGTTCCATGTGACAAATAGAAGAAAGATTAAACACATGAAAAACTATAATGGTATGATAAAAAATCTTTTGGGGATTGGAATATTGTGTTTTGCATTATTTGCATGTCAAACAAAGGCTCCTGAAAAAATTAACAGGTTTGCAGTGATTGATAGAAATAGTCCAGTGGTTACAAAGTTTGATTCATTGAGTTCATTATCTGTTGGTAATGGAAATTTTGCAATGACTGTAGATGCAACTGGTCTGCAGACTTTTCCTGATACATATAAAAAAGGAGTACCATTGGGAACTCAATCTCAATGGGGATGGCATAGTTTTGCAAATCCAAATAATTATAAATTCGAAGAGACTTTAAAGACTTATAACTTCAGAGGTAAAGATGAAGTCTATGCAACCCAGTTTAAAGAACAAGGGAGACCTCGTGAAGCAGCAAACTGGTATAGATGTAATCCTCATCGTTTACATTTAGGTTATGTAGGATTAGAGTTATCAAAAGCAGATGGTTCTACTGTAGAACAAAATGATATTAAAGAAATTCAAGAGAAATTAAAACTTTGGGATGGTACAATAGAAAGTAAATATACAATTGAAGGAGATTCAGTGAGTGTAAAAACAGCATGTGATCCCAAAATAGATGAAATTAAAGCTGTAATATCTTCACCTCTTATCTCAAAAGATCAGTTAAATATTAATTTGAAGTTTCCTTATCCTACAGGAAATCATGCTGATGATGCTACAGATTGGAGTTCACCTGAAAAACATAAAACAGAGATTGTTGAAAATGGTGAAGGTTATTGTATTTTAAAAAGAACATTGGATAATGATTATTATTTTGTAAAACTTCAATGGAATGGTAAAGCTTCTGTAAAAGAAAAAGCTGCACATTATTTTATTTTAGATCCGGAATCAGATCAGTTTGAATTTACTTGTGAATTTTCAAAAGAAAAGCCATCTGATAATACAGTAATGATGGCTGATGTATTACAAAATGCTTCTAATTACTGGCAATCATTCTGGAAAGAAGGTGGCGCAATTGATTTCTCAAAATGTACAGATGAGAGAGCATCAGAATTAGAACGTCGTATTGTTTTATCACAATATTTAATGGCTATTCAATGTGCAGGTAATGTTCCTCCCCAAGAAACAGGTTTAACTTATAATAGCTGGTATGGTAAGTTTCATCTTGAAATGCATTGGTGGCATGCTGTGCATTTTGCTTTATGGAACCATATTGACTTATTAGAACGCAGTTTAGATTGGTATGCAACAGCATATCCTAATGCCAAATCCATTGCTAAACGTCAGGGTTTTGATGGAGTAAGATGGATGAAGATGACAGATCCTTCTTCGTTAGAAGCTCCTTCAAAAACAGGATCATTTTTAATCTGGCAACAGCCTCATTTTATATATATGGCCGAGTTGGTATATCGTGATCATCCATCAGATGAAGTGGTTAAAAAATATGGTAAGTTGGTTGAAGAAACAGCAAAATTCATGGCTTCTTTTGCAACTTATGATGAGCTTGAAATCAGATATGTGTTGAAAGGATTAATTCCGGCACAGGAAACATTAAGAGCATCAGAAACAGTAAATCCTCCATTCGAATTATCTTACTGGCATTATGCAATGGAAGTTGCTCAAAAATGGAGAGAGAGAGCAGGTAAACCAAGAAATATGGAGTGGGATGAATTGATTGATAAATTATCTCCACTGGCTTCAAAAGATGGTTTATATCTTGCTGCTGAAGATGCTGTAGATACATATAAAGATATCAGATTTACTTCTGATCACCCTGCAGTATTAGGTGCTATGGGTATTCTTCCTCAATGTAAATTGGTTCGTCCAGATTACATGAAAAATACTTTACACTGGATTTGGGATAACTGGAACTGGGGTAAAACCTGGGGATGGGACTATCCTATGACAGCTATGTGTGCTGCTCGTTTAGGTGAGCCGGATAAAGCAGTTGGAGCATTATTAATGAATAAAAGAACAAATACATATTTAGTTAACGGTCATAATTATCAGGACAGTCGTTTGAGAGTTTACCTACCCGGAAATGGAGGTTTACTTACAGCTGTAGCGATGATGTGTGCCGGATGGGATGGTAATACTGTTGAAACACCTGGTTTCCCTAAAGATGGAACTTGGGATGTAATGTGGGAAGACATAAAAGTAATGCCTTAATAAATTAGGGTTAGAGGAAAAAGGTTAAAAGGTATAAAGGTAAAGGGTAAAAATCCTACGTGTTTGAAAAGATGTTTTAGGAATATATATTTTTATACAATATGAGAATCGATTATCCTCCTTTAAGCTACCCTTTATACACAATTTGCTCATATAGTTAAAATATAAATCACACTTTACCAGGCTGAAAGCTTGGTATATCACAACAAGGGGTATCGCCCCTTGTAATAGATGTCAAGTAAATTTCTGGCTGTAAGCCTGAAACATATGGTTAATGTATCAGGCTTACAGCCTGAATGGGTATTGCGCTTATGGACTTGGGGCTATACCCCAAGTTGTGACGTATAAGGCTTTCTTCCTTTTGATACAAAAACATCATGCAAAAAAGATGTGTATAAAGTGTAGTTGATTAAGGAGAAGAAATGATTACCTTTTTTGACACTTGAGGATTAAATACAAATACTTAAATTAATGAGATTTTTAATATTAGGTTTATTATTAGTTAGTTATGTCGGAGCTTTTACTCAACTAAAAGCTCCGGCAAATGATAATAATGAGAGAGAGCTGCGTTACAAACCACATAATGGTGGTTTTGAAATTGTAAATGGTGACAGGAGATTTACTCGTGCTTTATACGGAACCAATACTGCATTTCGTCTGGAAACAGGTGATGTACCTGAATTTGGTTTTTTTATGCCAAATATGGGAGGCAATCTTCAGTTAGGATTAATTGTTAAGAACAAAAGTAAATGGCTTAACAGTGCTAACAATATTAAATCAACTTATTACCCAGGTACAAGGGTATACGAAATAAATGATCCATTAATTGAAAAAGGTGTAATAACCATTAAAGTACTTGCAATGGGTGATGCTGATGGTGCTATTTTTCAAATTGCATCAAGTAATTTACCCAAAGGTACCGAGTTGTTTTTCATGTATGGTGGCGCAAGTAATAAACGCTTTTCCAGAAACGGAGATCTGGGTGTAGATAAACCTGACTGTTTTGATTTACATATTGATGCTTGTAAAGGAAATATTTACACTATTGATAAAAACCGTTTTGTATTGGATTATGGACAAACAACAAAACATCCAAGAAGTATTGAAGGAATATTTCCTAAAGGTGCGGAATTAAAAATTGCATCTCCTTATCAATTAGACTCACCAAAAGATGTTTGGAAATCCAGTTCTCAAGATGATAAACCTGTATTAGCAACTAAATTACGTTTAGAGAATAATAAAGATGCTTATGTTGCGATTCAATTGAAAGGAGAAAAAAGACTTCAGGGAAACGATTTATCTTCGATTTTTAATAAAGCAGAGGACAAACGAATTGAAATTGCAAATACCGTTCAAATAGAAACTCCTGATGAATACATGAATCCTTTAGGTGGAGTGTTAAGTACAGCTGCTGATGCTATTTGGGATAATTGTTGGGTTCATGGAGCTATTGGATGGCGTATGCCATTAAATGGATGGAGAGCGGCTTATACCGGTGATTGTGTGGGTTGGCATGATCGTGCCAGAACTCATTTTGATAACTATGCTGCCTCTCAGGTTACTGAAGTGGAACCGGTTATTTCACATCCTGCTCAGGATACTTCACGCCATTTTGCAAGAGCTGCGAAAATATGGGGAACACAGATGTATAGCAACGGATATATATGCCGTAACCCAAATCAGAATACAAAAATGCATCATTATGATATGAACCAATGTTATATTGATGAGCTGTTATGGCATTTAAACTGGACTGGCGATTGGGATTATGCAAAAGAAATATGGCCTGTAATTGAGCGACATATTGAGTGGGAAAAGCGCAATTATGATCCTGATAATGATGGCTTATATGATGCTTATGCCAGTATTTGGGCTAGTGATGCTTTATTTTACAATAGTGGTGCAGTGACTCATTCATCGGCGTATAATTACAGGGCTAATAAATTAGCTGCATTTATAGCTTCTAAAATTGGTATTGATTCAAAAAATTATGAAGATCAGGCTCTTAAAATTTTAAGAGCTATTAATGATAATTTATGGTTATCAGATAAAGGACATTGGGCTGAATATATTGATTTTATGGGGCCTGGAAATGTTCATCCAGATGCTGCAATATGGACTGTTTATCATTCTATTGATTCAGATATTGCTGATATTTTTCAGTCCTACCAAGCTACTCATTATGTTGATACAGAAATTCCTCATATTCCTGTTAAAGCTAAAGGTTTAAAGGATGAGGGGTATGAAACGATTTCAACTACTCATTGGTTTCCTTACTCATGGTCGATAAATAATGTTGCTTTTGCCGAAGTAGCTCATACAGCTTTGGCTTATTGGCAAGCTGGTCGCTATGACGAGGCTTATAAATTATTTAAGAGTTCAGTATTAGACGGAATGTATTTGGGAAGCAGTCCCGGAAATATTGGTCAGATCAGTTATTACGATAAAGCAAGAGGTGAGTGTTATCGTGACTTTGGTGACCCTGTAGGAATGTATTCTCGTGTTGTTATTCAGGGATTGTATGGAATCAAACCTGATTTATTGAATAACAGGTTAGTGATTCAACCAGGGTTTCCTTCAGATTGGGATCATGCTAAATTGAAAACATCCGATGTTTCATATCAGTTCCAAAGAGATGGAAATTCGACTGTGTATAAAATTGATAATCAGTTAAAAGAAAATAGTGACATTGATTTAAGAATTAGAGCTGAAAAGTCACAGATCAAGGAATTATTAGTTAATGGCAAACCTCATGCATGGAATTTAATTGAAAATGTAGGAAGTCCGCTTATTCAGGTTGTTTGTAATAGTGGAGACCAAGTTGAGATCAAGATTGTCTGGGGAGGAAGTGAATTAACTAAAACTGATTATTCATACTCTGGAGTTTACAACAGTTCTTGGAGTGTTGCATCTACCAATCGAATTAAAAAGGTTTACGATCCACAAAATATATTATTAAACCAAACATTATCAGCATATTCTTTATCAGGTGAATTAAAAGGAAAAACAGGTAATCATACTTTGTTTGTACAGCTGGGGCAGGATGATATGAAATGGTGGGAACCAGTTAATGTTGAAATCAAGGAACCTTTTGAAATAGAATATCCAGTTGAAGATGATAGACTTAAAGTTAAAATCAGAAATAATCAAAACGGTCCATTTGTTGGAAAAGTGATTATTAACAAAGTTTATACTAAATCATTAGAATTAGCAGGAGGAGAAACAAGCTCATGGATTGAGATTCCACAAAACAACTCTGTTTTCGGGACAAATGCAATTCAAATCTTAAATGCTAAAGATTCTGTAGAATATGAATCAAAGGTAACGAATTGGAATATTGTAAATCAAAGTGCTGAATACGAAATGGTTTCATTGAATTCTTATTTTAATGCATCGGTTTCAGATATTTTTAAGCAAGAGTATTTAACACCGCGATCTCCTTATACAACATTACAAATTCCAACTCAGGGAATAGGCGAATGGTGTCATCCGCTTCATACTGTAAATATTGATGATTCAGGATTAAGAGCAAACGTTAAAAATGATGTTTTATATACACCATTTAAAGTTCCATTCCGAACTACAGGTGATACCACAAAAAGTAATATTGCATTTACTACACTTTGGGATAATTTCCCGGATAAAGTTGAAATACCTTTAATGGGGAAAGCTCAACATGCTTACATGTTGATGGCTGGGAGTACAAATCACATGCAGTGTCATATTCCTAATGGTAAAGTGATAATTACCTATGTGGATGGATCTATTGATTCTTTAAATCTGGTTAATCCTGAAAATTGGGTTCCTATTGAGCAGGATTTATATACTGATCATTATGCTTTTAAGCTTGATAGACCAGCTCCTTACAGAGTTGCTTTTAAATCAGGAATTGTAAGTAGAGATTTAGGTAAGGATTTAGGAATAGATCCTAATGAGGTGTATGGAAGAGAGATTGATGGAGGTGCCGGTATTATTGTGGATTTACCTTTAGATTCTTCTAAAGAACTTAAATCGATTAGTATTAAAAGTACAGCCAATGATGTAGTTGTTGGTTTAATGAGTTTAACCCTAATGAAGTAAAAAAATGAGACTTTTATTTATCACTATAATATTATTAGCTACACCATATTTAAAAGCACAGTCAACCGCTGTTCAGTTTGCAGATTCAGAAATGAAACGATTTCCTGAAGCCTGGCAATTGGATCATGGTAAACGACTCTACTTTGGTTATTCACAGGGATTAGGTTGTTTGGCTATGTTAAAAGTCTGGAAACAAACCCATGATAAAAAATACCTGGATTACGTTGTAGAATGGGCAGACTCTATTATTAATGCTAAAGGAGAGATTCATAAATATAAGGTTGAAACCTATAATATTGATTATATCAATCCTGGCAAGGTTTTATTTGATGTTTACAAGGAAACAGGAAATGAGAAGTATAAACTAGCTATGGATCGCCTCATTGATCAGCTAAAACATCATCCCAGAACTCATGAAGGTGCGTTTTGGCATAAACTAAGATATCAACATCAAGTTTGGTTAGATGGACTATATATGGGAGCTCCGTTCTATGCTGAATATGCTGTTACCTTTAATCATCCGGAAATGTTGGATGACGCCATCAATCAGTTTTTGGTATGTGCACGTCATACTTACGATGAAAAGACTGGATTATTCTATCATGCCTGGGACGAGAGTAAAAATCAAAAGTGGGCTAATAAAGAGACAGGTCAATCGCCAAATTTTTGGGGACGTAGTATTGGTTGGTGGTTTATGGCTTTAGTTGATGTGTTGGATTATGTTCCTGAAGATCATCCTCAAAGAGCCACATTAATAAAAATAATTAATCAGGTTGCAGAAGGATTAGTTAAATACCAGGATAAAACAGGTTTGTGGTACCAAGTTATTGATCAGGGTGATAGAGAAGGGAATTATCTGGAAGCTTCTGCATCTTCGATGTATATGTATGGTTATGCAAAGGCTGTGAACAAAGGTTATATTGATAAAAAATATAAAAAGGTAGCATTAAAAGCTTACAATGGATTAATGAATAATCTGATTGTAAAAAATGAAGATGGAACCTTAACCTTAACTAAATGTTGCGCAGTAGCTGGCTTAGGAGGCAATCCATACAGGGATGGTAGCTTTGAGTACTACGTGAATGAGCGCATCAGAGACAATGATGCCAAAGCAACTGGTCCTTTTATAATGGGATGTTTGGAATTAGGAAAATAAGAGCTGAGTTTATATAGCTTAAAAGAAATAGATTATTATGAAGAATTTATTGAGAGATATTTGTCTCTGTTTATTGCTTGGACTTTTCATAAGTTGTAGTAATAAACAAACTGAAGATTATAAATATGATTATTTATACGAAAACCTTCCTTTTAAAATGGATAAAGTTTATGAACCGGTTATTCCGGATTTATCCGTTGATATTACTGAATTTGGAGGAATGGGAGATGGAGCATTTAAAAATACTGAGGCCTTTGCAAAAGCAATAGAATCATTGGATAGCAACGGAGGAGGAACTTTAAATGTTCCGCATGGTGTATGGTTAACCGGACCAATTACATTAAAGAGTAATATCAATTTACATCTTGAAAAAGGAGCATTGTTGTTGTTTTCCAGAGATTATGATGATTATCCTTTGGTTGAAACTATATTTGAAGGATTGGATACGCGACGTTGTCAATCACCTATTTCAGGACGAAATTTGAAAAACATTGCTATTACAGGGCAAGGTTATATCGATGGTTCCGGAGATTTTTGGCGCCCGGTTAAAAGACAGAAAGTAACAGCAAGTCAGTGGAAAAAGTTTTTAGCAAGAGGAGGTGTGTTTAAAAGGGATGACTACTGGTTTCCTTCTCCAAAAGCATTAAAAGGTGATACCATCAGCGATATGAATGTGCCACGTAATCTTAAAACAGAAGAAGACTGGCAGTCGGTGAAAGATTTCTTACGTCCTGTAATGATAAGCTTAATTGAATGCGAAAATGTGATGTTACAAGGTGTTTGTTTTTCAAACTCACCAAGTTGGAATCTTCATCCTTTGATGTGTAAAAACATCATTATTGATAATGTGAAGGTTCGTAATCCACACTTTGCGCAAAATGGTGATGGTTTAGATCTTGAATCTTGTGAAAATGCTTTGGTTATTAATAGCCAGTTTGATGTGGGTGATGATGGTATTTGCATTAAATCCGGTAAAGATGAAGATGGAAGAAAAAGAGGCAAACCTACGAAAAATGTAATTGTAGATAATTGTATTGTTTACCAGGGACATGGCGGTTTTGTTGTAGGTAGTGAAATGTCTGGAGGAGTGAAAAATATAAAGGTTAGTAATTGTGGATTTTTAGGAACTGATGTAGGGCTACGTTTTAAAAGTAAAAGAGGTAGAGGTGGAGTTGTTGAAAATATTTATGTTTCTAATGTAACTATGCAGGGAATAGCAACAGATGCAGTGACCTTTAATTTATATTATGGAGGACGTTCAGCTTCTGAGGAATTGCTTTTAGGTAATATAAAGAAACAGGAAAGAAAACTATTACCTGTTACAGAAGAAACACCTTGTTTCAAAAATCTCTATTTTAAAGATATTATTTCAAGTGATTCCCGTAGATCAATGTATTTTAATGGATTACCAGAGATGAAAATTGATGGTATTCATCTTGAAAATATTAATATGACTTCCCGATTAGGAGCCGAATTTTGCGAATCGAAGAATATCACTTTGAAAAATGTAAAGTTGACTTCTAGTGAGGAGCCAATTTTAACTCTGAAAAATATTGAAGATGTTGAATTATCAAATATTTCTTATCCGGAAAATATGAATACGGCATTAAAAATATTGGGTAGTGATTTATCTGAAGTTAAAGGTTATGAGAATAGTTTTTCAAAAGATAAATTAGATATTAAATAATGTGATATTTCTTAATTAAGAAGGAGATTAGCATAAAAAGTTAAAAGATACATCATAATCCCCCCGTATGCAGCACGCCTCCAAATGGAGGGTCACGTGCTGCATTATTTTACTCTTATTAGATAACTATCAAGAAATATAAATTGTAATTGATTTAATAATATTGGAAATGAACTATAGAAATATATTTTTATTGTTAGGGTTTTTGTGTTTTGTTTTTACTACGAACCAAGCCCAGAAAAAAAGTTTTGATCCTGATTTTTCATCATGTCCATGGATTAAAGATGTAGGATCACGTACTATGCCATCTTCAAGAGGTGTGGATTATGATCCTGCTGACTTTGGTGCTGTTGGTGACGGAGTTATTTTATGTACAGAAGCCATCCAGTCGGCTATTGATGAATGTGCCAATAATGGAGGAGGAGTAGTGCGTTTTAGCACTGGAATTTATCTAACAGGAGCCATCTTTTTAAAATCAAATGTAATACTTGATATTCCCAAGGGAGTTAGAATTATTGGAAGCCAGGATATAAATGATTATCCTGAAATTCCAGGGAGAGTGGCAGGTATTGAAATGGAATGGCCAGCTGCCTTAATTAATATTATTGATCAACAAAATGTTGCCATTATCGGTGATGGAGTTGTTGATGGTGAAGGTAAAGTTTTTTGGGATAAATATCGTGCTATGCGCAAGGAGTATGATCCTAAAGGATTACGTTGGGTTGTGGATTATGATTGTAAACGTCCTCGAGGAATTATCATCGAAAATTCGAAAGATGTTACATTGCAGGATTTTGTGCTTTATCGTCCTGGCTTTTGGTCTGTTCATATCTTATATTCTGAATATATTACAGTTAAGGGTATGACGATTAATAATAATATTGAGGCTCGTGGACCAAGTACTGATGGAATTGATATTGATTCTTCTGAAAGGATTTTAGTGGAAGATTGTTACATCAACTGTAATGATGATAATTTTTGTTTGAAATCGGGACGAGATGCTGATGGATTAAGAGTTAATAAACCTTGTCAGTATGTTGTTATCAGAGATTGTATTGCCGGACACGGAGATGGTTTGTTTACTTGTGGTAGTGAAACATCCGGTGGTATTAAAAATATTTTGATATATAATATGCAGGGGCTTGGAACCAAGTATGGTTTAAGATTCAAAAGTACTTCCCAACGTGGTGGAACAATTGAAAATATTTATATCTACAATGTAAAAATGGATGGAGTTAGAGATCCTTTTGTTGTTAACTTAAACTGGCATCCAAAATATAGCAATTCGTTATTACCGGAAGGTTATGTATATGAGGATTTGCCTGCTCACTGGAAAAAGCTTTTAGAAAAAGTAGATCCGAAGGATGGTTTACCAAAATTCAAAAATATTTACTTTGAAAACGTTGAAGCTATCAATGCTAAAACTTGTATTAAAGTGACAGGTTTAGAGGAAAGTACAATTGATAATTTCAACTTCAAAAATGTAAGTTTTACAGGTGAAGATGCAGGGAAAATATCTTATGCTAATGATTGGACTTTCAATAACTTTTCTGTTTTAGGAACAAAAGACCCTAAAGTGAAAATAGAAAATACAAAAAGTGTAAAGTTGAAATAAGCATAACGATTTAAGATTATAGATAAGAGACTGTTAGATAGAAGAAAAGTAGTATGTAAGATACTGTGTTAATAAACTGTAAATTACCCTTATACCAGATTGTGGCCTAAAGCAATATGCAAACAGAAAAAGTTATTCTACCCGAATTTCTTTTCATTTAAAACATTTATAAGTCTCTTATCTCTAGTTTAAAAAATTATTCCTTATTGAATTTAATAGCTAACCGGTAATTTTTTAATCGGCCTAATTTAAATCTGTTTATCATCGATTGTTTAAAAAACTTTTTCCCTTTTAAAATAGGAGGCCATGTTAATTGACTTGTACTAACGTTTATAATAACAAGTACTAGTGTTGCAATAATTGATAAAAAGATTGACAAACGTGTCGCAAGTTCATAGTTCCCGTCAAAAACAGCATTGTATATTGCTAATGACAGAGTTTCTGTTCTTCCAATAATGTTACCACCTAACATCAAACTAATACCAACTTCACCGAGAGATCGGCCGAAAGCAAGTAAAAGGCCGGTTAAGATGCCTTGTTTAATGTTGGGTAATATTACACGATAAATAATTGTAAACTTTGATTTACCTAGAGTTAATGCTGCTTCTACAATTGAGGTTGGTAATTGTTTGCGAGCTGATTGTACACTTTTGACCATAAAAGGTAATCCTACTACAAATACTGCAATTAATACACCCCAAAAGCTAAATATTATTTTGGTATCGAATAAAGCTAATATTGCATTACCCAGGAATCCTTTTTTTCCAAATATTAATAACAAAAAGAAACCTAATGCCATTGGAGGAAATACCATTGGTAAGGAGATTGCTATATCAAGAAAGTGTTTAAACACATTTCTTTTACCTGAGATGTATAATCCTAAAGGTATCCCTACTAGTAATTGCAAAAGCATACTTAGTAGAGAAACCTTTAGAGTAAGGAAAAATGATGGTTCAAAAATGGTATCAAGCATTATAATCCGTATTTAGCTAATGTTTTTTTTGAGTCTTCACATTGTAGGTATTCGATAAACTCTTTAGTAGAGTTGTTATTTTCAAAACCTTTCACTACACCTGCTACAATTTCTATAGCTTTATATTTATCCTTTGGAATAATGATATACCCACCAATTTTATCTTTATTAGACAACGCCTCCGTAAGGTTTATAATACCTGCATCGGCTTCTTCTGTTAATAAATAAGATACTACCTGAGGTACAGTTGATACTTGGGTTAGTTTTGGTGTTACTTTCTCCAATAAACCATAAGAAATTAATGTTTCTTTTCCTGCAATTCCATAAATAGCTTTTTTATCCTGAGGCATAAATATCGAATGTATCTCTGTTTTAGAAATATCTGTAAAGTCTTTTATGGTTATCCCTTTTCGATATGCTAATACAAGTATACCATCACCTAATTTGGTGTAACTTGTAAATTCAACAGTATTTTCAAGACGTTTCAGGAATTTTTTGTCTCCGACAATGCAGGCTACTTCTTCAGTTTGCTTTGCCTGATTTGTTATCATCTGAATGTTACCAAAGACTTTAGTGACCTGGATGTGATTGCTTTTTTCAAAATTATTAGCAATTTCTGAAACTGGTTTTTTATAACCACCAGCCGAAGCAATCATAATCTCCTGTGCAAAAAGAGCGGAATGACATGAGATTGCTATGATTAAAGCAATGAGAGTGATAGGTTTTGCGATTTTCATATTTAATACTTTTAATGTTTTTCTAATTTTTCAACTATTGGACTAAAGGCCTTGGAGGCAACCAAAACCTTTTCACCTGGAATGTACTTATCATCTGGATTTGATATAACTACTTTTACAGGAGTATTACCCACTAATAGTGTTAAGATTTGAATAATATCTTCGCTTTGACAATCAAGAACTTCACCAATAAACTGTACCTTACCACTGATTTGATTCTTAGTGAAAATATTAGATGGATGTCCGATTTCTTTGACTTTACCATCTTTAAAATGATATACTTGTTTACAAAGCTTAAATATTTCAGAGATATCATGACTTACAATGATAATTGTAGTTCCCCAGGTTTTGTTTATCATTTGAATTTCATCCTGAAGAGAACTTCTTGTTTTATTATCAAGTGCAGACAAAGGCTCATCTAATAAAAGGATATCTGGTTTTTTCGCAATTGCTCTGGCTAAAGCTACTCTTTGTCGTTGTCCTCCCGAAAGTTTATCAGGTTTTCTGTCTTTTAGTGCTCCTAAACCAAACATCTCCAATAAATAAATCAGATGTTTAGAATCTTTTTCAGTTTGGGCGAATCTAATATTCTCTTTTACTGTCATGTTTGGAAATAACCCATAATCCTGAAAAACAAAACCTACTTCTCTTTTATTAGCAGGAATGTCTATTCTGCTATTCTTATCAAACCAGGTTTGATCTTTTGCCTTAATAATACCTCCATCCGGTGTTGTCAGGCCGGCAATACTTCTTAGCAAAGTAGTTTTTCCTGTACCAGAATTTCCATAAAAGGACACAATTTCACCTTCTGGAATTTGTATATCAGCATTCAATGTATAATCACCTGTAGATGCCCAAAGATTTTTATATGTATTGATTTGTATCATATAGTTTAATCTTTTTGTTTTAGAAAAATCTCATTTGCTTTAATTAAAGCTGTTACCTGATCTCCAATCTTTAAGTCCATCTTTAAACATGATTCTGTTGTGACAAGTGAATAAAATATCTGACCTTCCAGGTTTAATTGAACTCTTGTGAAAAAATCTCCTTGTTTAATGGAATTCACTTTGCATAATAGCTGGTTTGAAATACTAAATACTCCATTAATATTTTTAGCTAAGGCAATTTCAGATGCATTAATTAATAATTCAATTTTATTGTCATCGAGTAAGTAATTCATAGTTGATTTATTTCCAATAACAACAGCTTGTAATAACTGGTTGTTAATCATACAATTTACTAGTGAGATATTACCTTTGTTTTCAATTGTTGAAATTTTGCCTTTTAATATATTCATGTGTAGGGAAGGATATTTAGAATTGTCGAAACTGAATGTTATTAAAAGTTTATAGCTTAAACTGGCATGCTAAACCAATATAATCTCCTTGGTTTGATGATGCGCTACCTCCTTGCGTTAGGTAATGAAGTGAAAGTTTTAGTTTTGATTTTGATAAATAGTAGTTAATACCTATATCAAATGTTTCATCTCTACCTATATGTTTAAAGAGGGTTTTGTTTCCTTCGCCTTCATATTTATTATATGTGATTGTAGGTTCAAGGTATTTTTTATTAACAATAAAGTTATAGGCAAAACAAACTCGCATTTCTTTTCCTTCAAAATCATCTGCACCATCCATTGTTCTTTTCATTTTGTAGTATTCACCATCTATTCTTAATCCAGATAGATCTATAGCTAAATCAGCACCGTAGGAGTTTGATTTATCAAAATATGTATCAGTAGTAGCATCAATAGCACCATTTGACATGGTTGCAGCACCAAATCCTATTGTTAGCCCATTTCGCTTTTTCCAATGATTACCTGTTTGCATATATTTATATGCTTTTTGTTCAGGATCACCAACTGAAAACATGAATCTTCCTGTATATAATCTGCTACCATATTTTGAATTTTGATAAGCTTCTGGTTCATATGTTCCTATTCGATAGCTGATACCAAAATTGTCGTAGTTTTTAATACCACCAAGAGCAATACCGCTAATTATACCATTTCCTTTTCCTGTGTTGAAACTTCTTAAAAACCAAGAGGCTCTTGTTTTATCAAAAGATGCTACTGCCCAGGGACTTGTGTTTGATTCGCGACTAATGACAGCCCAGAAGTATCCGGCTTCTAGATTTAAAAACTCACTGTCTTTAAGTAGTTTTGCAGTGATGTAAGCTTTCCATATTCCTATTCCATTATAACTTCCTTTTGTGGCTGCATAAGGATCTTCGCCTAATCTGTCAGCATTTAATTCCAAGGAGTATTTAAGCCATGAAAATGGATTTCCTGAAGCTCCAAATCTAAATCTTCTAAAAGAAACATCTCCTCTGTCTGCATATTTAGTTCCATTTTTTTCTTCACCCATTGAGTAGGTAGCCCAAGTTTCCATAGAAACAATTGGTTTAAACATCTTTTGTTTGTCAATAGTTAAAAATGGAGATGTACTACTTGTTTCTTTAATTCCTTGAGCTTTTAAACTTATATAAAGTGTGCATAGTAGAATTGTAGTTAAAGTGATATAGGTTGCTTTTTTGGTATTCATATTATTTAATTATAGTGAGGTTTCTAAATTTGTTATGTTGTCTCTTCTGATAGTTTTACTTATAAATATGATCTTCTCTGGTCTGTTTTTTCCCTTTAAATTCTCATTATCTAAAATTAGATAACGGTATGTAAAAAAAATTTTAGTTTATGATTATTGTTAATTTATAGTCTAGGTTTTTGAGTTAATAATTATATCGATATTCATTTTGAGATAACGAAAAATTGTGCCATAACAACGATGTTAACTGATATTCTGTATTTTATAAAAATCATAAATATTTTTAATCCTACATTTATGTAGGGGAATTACCGGGGTATTCTACATTAATGTCGTAAATGCTTGTATTAACTACGGAGGTCAAAGAGGCGCTGTTCTTGAGTGTTCAAATAGAGGTTTTATGTTGGTATAGTGTTGTACGTCATAGGAATAAGCTCTCCTGGAGAATACGCGGATTTTTAATCCGTGGGCCATGCATCATAAATAGTTTAGCACTTTAGAATATAAACAGGATTTTTTTAAGATTATTCCTCCGCATAGCATACTCAAAATGAATTTTTTTCTGCGTTCGCTTATCGCAATAATTGTAATCAGGTATAAATGTTCAATTATTACCCTAAAGGCTACTTGTTATTACTGCCCGGAATACAATTCCTCATCTATTGTCTTAAAAAAATAAACAGTTTAATTTTGCAATTTATGATGTGGTTTACAGCTTGATTTAGCACGGAAAACATTTCCGCGCTTACTCGGATTATAGATTAACCACAGAGGTAGAGAGGCGCTGCGCTTCATCACAGGGAACAACAGAGGAAAAACTCTGCGTACCTCTGTGAAAAACCTCTACTCTGTGGTAAAGATAGTCTTAAATACAGTTTATTTCGGCTTTTACATCAGCTGGAGGTCCAAAATACATCCAAGAAGTAACTAATACATCAGCACCTGCCTTTGCATACTCATCTGCATTATTTGCATTTACTCCACCGGCTGCAATAACGCATACCTCTGGATTAATTGCTTTACATTGGTTTGCAGATTCTGTAAATTGTTCAGCAGGCATTTTATCAAATTGTATAGCATCAGCACCAGCTTTTGTTGCTAGTAATGCCTGTTCTACTGTATGAGCTTCTACTACAATTTTACGTTCTTTTTGTCGCTCTTTAATTTGGGTAATTGTATTGGGTAAATTCTCATATCCTCCCTTAAATTCCAGATGTTCCTTAAAAATTAAGATGGTATCAGATAACCCGGTTCTATGAGGAACACCTCCACCTGAAAGTAAACCTTTTAAAGCAATTTTCTTTAAAAATGGAGGGTGTTTACGAGTTCCTGCTAATGATATTTTAGGATTGTGCTGTTTTGCTTTTGTAATAACATTGTACGTTCTAGTTGCTATACCTGACGCAAATTCAATCATAGCCCCTCCGGTTCGCCATATTAAATGTATGGCATCAGCAGAACCTTCTGCCTCAATAATAGGATCACCCGGATTAATAAATGTTCCTGAAGGTGTATATTTAGCAACAGTAAGACCTGCTATTTTATAAATACGTTCAGCTTCTTCACTGCAACATACTACCATCGGATTGCGGGCAATCAATTTGATTTTTCCTTTCTGATTTGAGAAATCCATCATTAAAGATGTCATATCTCCCATAGGAACATCATCTTCAATAATACGATCAATGTCTGCTTCTGTAAAAAATATCATATATCTATTTTTAATTATTTTCAGTTACAAAATGAGAATAATCTCATAAATCAATAGTTCAAAGTTAAAATTAAATAGTCTGATCATTACTTAATTTAAATATTTTAACACAACGATGTTGTGTAGCAGAGAGGTATGTGATGCAGATATATACAATGTTTCTTCATAGTTAACATTTTTACACCAATATGTAAACATTTTATTATGTCGACAATGCAGTACTAAATGTACATTTGTTAAGTAATAACCTGAATTCAATATAAAGTTATTGATTCAGATTTTAATTTAATTCTGGTTTATAATCCTATTATAAACTGAATGAATAATACATATTTTAGAGTTTTAGGATTTGTATTTTTGTTAATCAAAATCAGTCAGAAATAAATAATTTAATGAAATATCTACATTTTTTATTATCGTTATTGTATAGCTGATAAAACCATGTGGTATTATTTCTATTGAAAAATATACTCTTATGAAACGACCATGATAATTTGAAAATCCAAATTATTATACAGGAGGATGATCAAATTTATTTGGGAGTTCCATGTGATAATTAAAACAAAATTTAAACACATGAAAATGAAATCTTACAGGGGAATAAACATTGTTTTTATTTCTATTTTACTATTTATTACAAGTAATATTCTTAAAGCTAACGTTTCATTACCATCCATCTTTGGGGATCACATGGTAATGCAACAAAATTCCGATGAAAAATTATGGGGGTGGGGTAAGCCTTTTGAAGAAGTAAAAGTAACTACTTCGTGGACTGATGACACCTTAAAAACAGTGGTAAACCAAAACGGACATTGGAGCTTTATGCTTCATACACCAGAGGCAGGCGATCCTCAAAAAATTACAATTCAAGGTAAAAATACTGTAACAATTGATGATATTTTAATGGGTGAGGTTTGGTTATGTTCAGGGCAATCAAATATGGAATGGTGTGCAAGCTATGGTTTTATAAATAGTGAGGAGGAAGTGAAAAATGCTACCCATAAAGAAATTAGATTATTTCATGTAACCTGGCGTACATCACCTTACAGATGTATTGATGTTGATGGAGAATGGGTTAAATGTACTCCGGAAACGATGAAAGATTTTAGTGCAATAGGTTATTTCTTCGGAAGGGAATTAAATCAAATGCTTAATGTACCTGTTGGTTTAATAAGTTCAAACTGGGGAGGAACACCTGTTGAAGCTTGGATTCCTACAGAAAGAATTCAAGCTGTTGATGAATTAAGTGATGCAGCAAATAAAGTTCCGTATTTTCCATGGGCACCAAATAAACCCGGATATACTTTTAATTCAATGATTGCTCCCTTAATGCCATTTGCAATTAAAGGTGTTATTTGGTATCAAGGTGAAGCGAATGTTGATAATGCATATGCTTATAATATGATGTTAGAAGAAATGGTAAAGTGTTGGAGAAAAGAGTTTAAAACTAATTTTGACTTTCATTATGCACAAATTGCTCCTTATAAAGATTACTTGAAAACAAGCGGTGTAGAAGTTCGTGATGCACAAAGAAGAGCATTACAGAAAATACCAAACTCCAATATGGTAATTTTAAGTGATATTGGTGATACAACCGATATTCACCCAAGAAACAAAGTAGATGCAGGTAAACGTTTTGCTTATTCTGCATTAAATATGACTTATGGTTTAAAAGAGTTTCCTTTATCAGGACCTCTATTTAAAAGTTACTCTATAAGTGGTAGTAAGGTTGAGGTGTCTTTTGACTATAGCGAAGGTTTACATTGTACTGATAAAGAGATAAAAATGTTTGAGGTTGCAGGAAAGGATTTAAAGTGGCATCCTGCAAAAGCAGTGATTAAAAATGAAAAAGTAATTGTATCATCCAAAGAAGTTAAAGAACCTGTTTATGTGAGATTAGGATGGACTAATACTGCTTCATTAAATTTATTTAATAAAGATAATTTACCTGCATCCAGTTTTACAACTGAAGAATGGTACAAAATAACGCATTCGTTGTAATGTTAGATAAGAGATAATAGACATTAGATAATAGATTATTTACATGATGTTTATTGTAAATCTGTAAATCATTAGTATACTTAGATATCGAGCTATATTGAAATAAGCATAGAGATAAGACATCAAACTTTAAACAATAAATTATCAATTAAAACAATTATAAGTCTGATATCTCTTATCTCTTATCTATAATCTTGAAAAATCATGAAGAAATTAATAATAGTTGTTTTTATAGCATTTTTGAGTAGTCATGGTTTTGCTCAAAAATGTAGAAATAATGTGTGTTTTGATAAAGGATGGTTTTTTGCTTTTGGCCATCCTTTTGATAAAACAAAGGATTTTAATACAGGAACCGGATACTTTTCATATTTAGCAAAAGCAGGATTTGGGGATGGGGCAGCATCTAAAGATTTTGATCATAGAGCATGGCGACCTGTTGATTTACCTCATGATTGGGCAGTTGAAATGCCTTTTGATGGGAAAGGAAGTCATAGTCATGGTTATAAAGCTGTAGGTCCGGGATTTCCTGAAGTTTCTGTCGGTTGGTATCGTAAATCATTTACTGTTGACAAGGAGGATTACGGTAAACAGTTTTTTCTTGATTTTGATGGAGTGTCAAGAGATGCCAAAATATGGGTAAATGGTCATTATATGGGTAATGAACCAAGCGGATACCAGAGTTTTAGCTATAACATTACCGATGTACTGAATTATGGTGGCGAAAATGTAGTGGCTGTTCGTGCTGATGTTACAATGGAAGAAGGTTGGTATTACGAGGGAGCAGGAATTTATCGTCATGTTTGGCTTCGTAAAACACCTGCATTACATATACCTAAAGATGGGACTTTTGTATATTCAGAAGTAAGTGGTACTCAAGCCAGTTTAGTTATAGAGACAGAGATTGAAAACAGGGATCTGACGAAGTATAATTATTCAATAGAACATCAGGTTTTAAATAACAATGGAGAACTTATTAAATCAATCCATTCAGATAAATATGGAATTCAAGGTATGTCAAAAGATTTATACAAGGATAGTATTTCTTTAGCAAACCCGACACTTTGGACTCTTGATAATCCCTATTTATATTCACTGGTTACGCAGATAAAGGATGGAGATAAGATTATTGATGAATATAAAACTCCATTTGGAATCAGGACTGTTCATTTTGATGCTGAAAAAGGATTCTTTTTAAATGGTGAACACATCAAACTAAAAGGAACCAATAATCATCAGGATCATGCAGGAGTAGGATGTGCAATACCCGATGAACTGATAAAATGGCGATTGCAACAATTGAAAAAAATGGGTTGCAATGCATACCGAAGTTCTCACAATCCTCCAACACCAGAACTATTAAAATATTGCGATGAGATGGGAATCTTGGTTATCGATGAAAACCGTTTGATGGGAACAACCGATTATGCGCTTCATGAAATGGAAAGAGTAATGAAACGTGACCGCAATCATCCATCAGTAATAATATGGTCGTTGGGAAATGAAGAATGGGGGATTGAATGCAATGTAATTGGAGAACAGATCACGCCAACTATGCAAAAGTTTGCTCAAAATCTGGATCCATCGCGACAGGTTAATGTGGCTATTAGTGGAGGATGTAATAATGGTACTTCAAGTGTTGTAGAAGTAGTTGGCTTTAATTACTTAGGACAATGGGATACAGATAGGCATCATGAGTTATTTCCCAATCAGCCATCCATAGGAACAGAAGAAGGTTCTACTTATGCAACTCGAGGTGTTTATTTTGATGATGATGAAAAACATTATAAAGCAGCCTACGACAGAGCTCCGCGTGAAAACTGGTATTCGATAGAGATGGGATGGAAGCATTATGCTGAGCGCGATTACCTTTCAGGAATGTTTATTTGGACAGGCTTTGATTACAGGGGTGAACCAACACCTTATGCCTGGCCTTCTGTTACATCATATTTTGGGATGATGGACTTATGTGGTTTTCCTAAAGATAATGTGTATTATTTGAAATCATGGTGGCAGGATGAACCCGTATTACATATTTTACCTCATTGGAACTGGGAAGGGAAAGAAGGAGATACTATAGATGTTTGGATATACAGTAATGCCGATGAAGTGGAGTTGGAATTAAATGGTAAAAAGCTTGGCAAAAAAGTTATGGAGCTTAATGGGCATCTGGAATGGAAAGTTCCTTATCGTCCGGGAACACTTAAAGCCTATGCTTATAAGGATAATAAGTTGACACAAACTGCATCTGTTAAAACTACGGGTGAAGCAAAATCAGTTACATTATCTGCGAGTAAAGGCGTTTTAAAGTCGGATGGGAGCGACGTTTCGGTGATAACTGTAGAAGTGAAAGATAAAAAAGGAAATGTAATTCCTACAGCAGATCATTTGATTCAATTTGAAGTTGAAGGACCTGGTAAAATTATTGGTGTAGGAAATGGAAATCCTACTTCTTTAGAACCTGAGAAATACAAAGACGATTACAATCAAATTACTCTACCAGAAGTTTCTGTTGATTCTTTAGATGGTAAGCATGTTTTATTATGCTCTTTTGAATTAAAACAAAAACCAACAGAAAATCAGAAGCTAAAGTGGTTTTACAAATTTGTGTTAGAAAAACAAACAATATATTTAAATGGTTATCAGATATCAGATCTTTTAATGAAGAATAATGATCCTGTGGAATTTCTATTAAATAATGAATATCTAAAAGAAGGAATAAATAATATTAAAATAGTTGGAGAACCGTTAGTGCCTAAAAATACTTGGGATAATCCTAACAAACAGCCAGGAATAATTCAAATTCATACAAAGGCAGAGACTTGGAAACGTAAATTATTTAACGGTAAAGCTCAGGTTATTATTCAATCTTCAGATGAACCCGGAAATATCATTTTAAAAGCAAGTTCAGAAGGGTTAAAGACTACAGAGAAGAGTATTATGGTGAAATAAGATTACATAAAAAAATACATAAAAAAGGGTTTGTTCGTAATATTATGAGCAGACCTTTTTTGTTAAAGAAATATTTGAAAAAAGTTAAGCGTGTACCGTATAGATATTATTAACCTATCTATTTTTCGAAAACTCAAGTTCTTAACTCAAGCTCTCAGCTCTATGTTAATACAAAACAAAAGGTATAATAGGGTAGGATATTACTTATTTATTTAAATTTTTTCTAAGTACATGACAAAACTTTATAACATTCACATAAATCATTGTTGTTAATTGGATTACTTAATGCATGAGCAATTCTGATTAAACCATATTTAAAGAAACTATAAGCCCTTCTACCATGTTTTTTCACCCTGATCGGCTTAATGTTCTCATGTTTGTCAATCCCTGCTAAATATACCCAAACAAAAGCAATTGATACAACAGCCAAAAGTTTAGCAATGCGTTCCAAGTCTGTCAAATGGGTATCTTCAAGGTTAAAGCCACTGGATTTCATGGCTCTAAACATGGTTTCGATCTGCCATCGCTCTTTATAATTAATCAAAGCCTGATCATATTGATTAAACGAAGCGATAATGGTAAATTCTACTTTGCCAGTGATTTTATTAAAGGATTTTGCTCCAGATAAGTATACTAGATTCTTACCTAGATAATAGAGTTTATCACAATGTTTGTAAGACCCAATTTTCATATTATTGAACAGCCAAAAGGCCTTTATAGGAGTTTTGCCATGACGATGCACCATCATATTGTTCCGGATGCGAATGTAAAATGGAATATTTTGACGAATAAGATTTTCAAACCATTCTTCGCCTATAAATTCCCTATCCGCCATAAAAGCTTTAATATTTTGGGTACCAAAGAACTGAACATATGTGTCCAACACCTCTTTTCGCTCCAAGGCATTGGAATTACCTCTTTTTGGAAGGAGTTTCCATATCAACGGAATAGAAACTCCTTTGTAACAAACGCTCAGCATCAGTATGTTGATATCGGTTTTGCCAAACTTCCAATTGGTTCTGTCCATGCTAAGCATATAAGGAGGCTCATCTGGCAATAAACTATAAATTAAACGTGTAAATATCAGTGGGTCAAAGGAAAATTCAGAAAAGAACCGTTGCACTCGCCGTAGGCTTGATTCATGCTCTACACTAGAACTAAAACCTTGAGCAAGTTTTACATATGAAACGGTTTGGAATTTTATCATGCTATTGATAATAATGAGCAAGCATTTAATCCTTGCCTTGTGCCAATTGGTTGTTGCCTTGAACAACTCAAATAATTGAGTATTTTTACTGTCTACCTTGGTATTCGTATGCATTACAAAATGATGTGAGAATCTTTTGTAAGATACTGAATATTAAGGTTTTAAGCAAGGAGATTGCGTGCTTATTTTGCTGATTTTCAATTATTTATAGTTTTGTCATGTACTAAAAAATTTTTTATACTTTCGGCTCAATTCTTCAGCGACAATTAAATAATTTGGTAATAGGTATATGTAATCAGAACCTATCATTGTAGTTTGCGTATAATGGTAAGTTTGTTGCTATTTACCCTAAATAGAAATTAGTTTTTTAAAAAAATCACTCTATGAATATCAAATTTTATTGTCTTTTAGCTATTGTATTAGTTTCTCTAAATTCTTGTAAGTCAACAAAGGATGCTTCATCTGTTAAATTTGGTTTTTTAATTCATTCACTTGAAAAAGTCAGGTGGAATAATGATGTAGCCTATATTAAGCAACGAAGTAAAGAAAAAGGATTTGATGTTATTGTTAAGGATGCTGGAGGTAGTGCCCAAGTTCAGGTTGAACAGGCCAAAGAGCTTTTAGAACAAGATGTTGATGTGCTTGTTGTTGTTGCAGCAAATCAAAATAGTGCTGCTCAAATAGTAAGAATGGCAAATGATAATGATACTCCAATTATTGCTTATGACAGATTAATTCAGAATTGTGATTTAGATTATATCGTATCATTTGACTACTATAAAGTAGGCGAGATGATGGCTAATTATGCTTTTTCAAAGGTAAAAAGTGGGAACATTGTGTTTATGTATGGAGATAGTAATGATGCGAATGCCATTATGGTTAAAGATGGAATTTATAGAGTTTATAATGATGGAAGTACTAAAAGCAATTATAATTTGATTTTTGAAGATTATGTTGAAGGTTGGTCGTACGATGTAGCTAAATATGATTTTACAAAGGTTGTGAAATATTTTACAGATCCCATAGATATAGTACTGGCATGTAATACTTCATTGGCACTGGCAGTTAAAGATGTTCTTATTGAGAATAATCGTAATCCGGAAGAAACCATAATTACAGCTCAGGATTTTTCAGTTGATTTAGGAATGTCAATAAAAAATAATGAAGTAAATATGACAGTTCAAAAACCACTAAAAGATTTAGCTTTTGGTTTGGTTGATTTAATTGAAAAGATTTATACAAATGATAACGACAAAGGAATAAATGGTTCTGTTAACAACAGACAAAAGGATGTTGATGCTCTATTATTTGAGCCATTTATTGTAGATCAAAAAAATATAGACCAGTACCTAAAGAATTAATAAACTTTGATAATGCGGATTGTGCCAGGTTAAACCGATGCAAACAAGTGTTAGAGTTTCAGTCCTTCAGCCTGATAATTCATGATGGTAAAGTTCTAGGGGTGTTACCCCTAGTTGTGATGTAATAGGCTTTCAGCCTATGATATGAATTTGTATTTCTTGTTTTGTCTATTTATCTCTTAAATTGTCATGTGCTTAATATTCAACAGCAGTGATTGCGCAATGCCTAAATCGCTGAAATAACTTTTACGTGCTCAGGCAGAATGCCTGATACATTGCAACTTGGGGCAACGCCCCAAGGATCTCATACTCTTCTTGTCCAGGCTGTAAGTCTGGAACATTTTTATTACATTCACAACCGCATAACTAAACAATAAACTATGGGACAATCATTATCTCAGATCTACATTCATTTAACATTTGGTACAAAAGAAAGATACCCTTATATCTCTTTAGATTGGGAGGGGAAACTTCTTGCATATATTACAGGAATATTAAAAAATCATGATTCATCTTGTATTATGTCTAACTGTATAGAGGACCATGTACACATCTTGTTTCGGATGTCTAAGAACTATGCTTTATCAAAAGTTATTGAAAACATTAAAAAAGAATCTTCAAAATGGGTAAAGCATAATATCCCTACATGCCCTAAATTCTCATGGCAAATAGGTTATGGTGCATTTTCAGTAAGTAGTTCTAAGCTTGAAGTTGTAAAAAGATATGTTGAAAATCAGAAAGAACACCATAAGCGTTTGTCCTATAAAGAGGAAGTTGAGATGTTTTTTGAAGAATATAAATTGGAGTATCATCCAACATATTATTGGAGATAGTTTCAGGCCTTCAGCCTGACTGCTCATGACGGTAAAGGACTAGGGGTGTTACCCCTAGTTGTGATGTTTTAGGCTTTCAGCCTATGATATATAGAACTTGTATATTTAGTTTTCTCTATTTATCGCTTAAATTATCATGTGCTTAGTATTCTACAGCAGTGATTTCGGTATGTTAAACCGGTGCAAACAAGTGTTAGAGTTTCAGTCCTTCAGCCTGATAATTCATGATAGTCAAGTTCTAGGGGTGATACCCCTAGTTGTGATGCAATAGGCTTTCAGCCTATGATATGAATTTGTATTTTTTGTTTACTCTGTTTATCTCTTAAATTGTTATGTACTTAGTATTCTACAGCAGTGAATGCGCAATGGCTAAATCGCTGAAATAACTTTTACGTGCTCAGGCAGAATGCCTGATACATTGCAACTTGGGGCAACGCCCCAAGGATCTTATACTCTTCTTGTCCAGGCTGTAAGTCTGGAACATTTTTATTAAATTCACAACCGCATAACTAAACAATAAACTATGGGACAATCATTATCTCAGATCTACATTCATTTAACATTTGGTACAAAAGAAAGATACCCTTATATCTCTTTAGATTGGGAAGGGAAACTTCTTGCATATATTACAGGAATATTAAAAAATCACGATTCATCTTGTATTATGTCTAACTGTATAGAGGACCATGTACATATCTTGTTTCGGATGTCTAAGAACTATGCTTTATCAAAAGTTATTGAAAACATTAAAAAAGAATCTTCAAAATGGGTAAAGCATAATATCCCTACATGTCCTAAATTTTCATGGCAAATAGGTTATGGTGCATTTTCTGTAAGTAGTTCTAAGCTTGAAGTAGTAAAAAGATATATTGAAAATCAGAAAGAACACCATAAGCGTTTGTCCTATAAAGAGGAAGTTGAGGTGTTTTTTAAAGAATATAAATTGGAGTATCATCCAACATATTATTGGAGATAGTTTCAGGCCTTCAGCCTGATAATTCATGACGGTAAAGTACTAGGGGTGTTACCCCTAGTTGTGATGTAATAGGCTTTCAGCCTATGATATGAATTTGTATTTCTTGTTTTCTCTATTTATCTCTTAAATTGTCATGTGCTTAATATTCAACAGCAGTGATTTCGGTATGTTAAAGCAGTTCAAACAAGTGTTATAGTTTCAGGCCTTCAGCCTAATAATTCATGACGGTATAGTTCTAGAGGGTGTTACCCATAGTTATAATGTAATAGGCATTATGCCTATGATTTGTGCGACATACATAAAGGTTAGAAAAGGATTTATAATACAGGCAAGATCTTTATTGATATTGTTTTCTCATGTCAAAGAATTTTGTTGGATTAATAAATTATTTCGTTATTTGCAATTAGTTTTTTTAATCTTAGTCCACAACTTCAGCTCATACTAGGAAGTAATAACAAACCTGTGCAATAAATAAAATTTACGTTTATGATTAAAATGGTAGTTTCATCATTACTATTTCTATCTCTGGCCATACAATGCTTTGGGCAACAAATTGTTAAACCCAAAAATCCCAATATTGTATATTCAGGGCGAGTAATAATTACAGAAGATTCAACATTAATGTATTGGCCGGGAACATCTGCCAAACTTAATTTTAAAGGAACATCTGTTTCTGTAAAGATGAAATCATTAAAAGAACCAGCCTACTATTACGCTATAGTAGATGGTGATGAATCAAATGCTTTAAAATTTAAATCAGATAGTACTAAAAGCACTCTAAAGTTGGCAGATCATCTTTCTGGGGGTAAACATTCCATCGAAATCTATAAGCTTTCAAATTGTACTTCTGAAGATATATTTTATGGATTTGAAATTGAAGGTAATGGTAAGCTGTTAAAAAGTAAAGAATTAAAACGAACTATTGAATTCTACGGTAACTCTATTACTGCAGGACACGGAGTAGATGTAGAAAAAGGTGCAAGAGATTCCGGAGCTCCGGAGTTTTATAATAACTATTATACATATGCTGCTTTAACAGCTCGACATTTCAATGCCAAAGCTTCTTACATTGCCCGTGGAGGTATTGGAGTAACAGTTAGTTGGTTTCCTGAAATAATGCCCGAGACATATTCTCGTATTGATCCGTTGGATTCAACAAGTAGATGGGACTTTACAAAATATACTCCCGATGTAGTTGTAATTAATCTTTTTCAAAATGATTCGTGGCTTGTTCTTAGAAATAATCATGATCAATTCAAAGCCAGATTTGGAGATACAGCTCCTTCTGAAGATTTTATAATTCAGTCTTATATTGATTTTGTGAAGAATATCAGGGCAAAATATCCACAAGCATATATTATTTGTGCTTTAGGTAATATGGATGCAACAAAATCAGGATCTAAATGGCCAGGGTATGTTAATAAAGCAGTGGAATTATTACAAGATAATAAAGTGTATTCATTAATATTTCCGTATAAAAACAGAGGTGGTCATCCCAATAAAGAGGAGCAAAAAGCAATGGCCAATCAGTTGATACAATTTATTGAAAGCACAATTCCTCATTTTTAATAAAGCAGAATTAATAACCCGTAAGTGAAACGACCATGTAAATTTGATAATTCAAGTTTATTATAGAGTTTTATGTGGCCGTTTAAAATAAATTAAAAACAGATGAAATTATCATTAGCTGCAATTATTTTATTGGTAATAAGTAATGTAACGTATAGTCAGACGCATACAGGAACAGTGACTGACGAATATCAACAACCAATTCAAGAAGTCAATATTCTAAATATAACTACCGATCAACATACGCATTCAGACGAACATGGGAAATTTATTTTTGATAATGTATCGCTTGGAGATACATTGCAGTTTTCACATATAAGTTATCAAAGTGAATTTTATGTAGTAAGGAATAATAAAACACCAATACAAGTTGTATTGCGTTCTAAGTTGTTAAACCTAAGAGAAATAGTTATTTCACCAAAGGTAAATGCGCTTCACCTAATTACCGATATTGATATACAAACCAATCCTGTAAATTCTTCGCAGGATGTTTTAAGAACAGTTCCAGGCCTTTTTATTGGGCAACATGCAGGTGGTGGTAAAGCCGAACAGATGTTTTTACGTGGCTTTGATATAGATCATGGTACCGATATTAATGTAACAGCCGACGGACTTCCTGTAAATATGGTATCACATGCGCACGGGCAAGGCTATGCTGATTTGCACTTTGTAATTCCAGAAACTATTGACAAAGTTGATTTTGGAAAGGGGCCTTATTCAGAGAATAAAGGGAATTTTAATACAGCAGGTTATGTAAATTTTATAACCAAACAAAAACTAGATAACAGTTCCATAAAATTGGAAGCAGGTCAATTTGATACGTACCGTTTATTGGGTATGTTCAATTTGGTGGAAAATAACAAGCAAAACGCCTATGTAGCTACAGAATATTTAGCTACAGATGGACCTTTTGAAAGTCCTCAGAACTTTAACAGGGTTAATCTCTTTGGAAAATATACAGGATCTACTTCTAACAATGATAAATTTGGAATTACAGCTTCACACTTTACAAGTAAATGGGATGCTTCCGGACAAATTCCGCAAAGAGCAATAGATAGTGGCTTAATATCAAGGTTTGGAGCTATTGATGATACTGAAGGAGGAAACACCTCACGAACCAATCTCTTAATAAATTATGATAAAATTATTGACGAAAGTTCATCACTAAAAAGTTATGTTTACTTAAGCCAGTACGGTTTTGAACTCTATTCAAACTTTACATTCTATTTAGAAGATCCTATTAACGGGGATCAAATTAAACAAAAGGAAAATCGCACCATTTATGGCGTGAACAGTGAATATAAAAAATCATTTTCTACAGATAACTTCCATGGTAGTTGGCAGGCTGGTATTAGTCTTCGTAACGACCAAAGTAAGGACAATGAACTATCACACACACTTAACCGAACCGAAGTTATAGATCACGTTAAACTTGGAACCATTAATGAAACCAACTTGGGTGCTTATTTAGGTGCAAACATCGAAATTAATAAACTGACAATAAATCCATCTGTTAGAGTAGATTATTTCGATTTTCAATACAATGATGCTTTGGTTTCCACATATAATACACAAGAAGAAACACAAGCTATCATCAGTCCAAAATTTAATGTTTTATATAATCAATCAGAGGCTCTTCAGCTATATATTAAGACAGGAAAAGGATTTCATTCAAACGACACACGTGTAGTTGTGGCTGCACAAGGCAAAAAAATACTTCCTTCAGCTTATGGTTTTGATGCCGGATTTATATGGAAGCCTAAACCAAAAATGTTGCTCAACATGGCCTATTGGTACTTGTATTTGGAACAGGAATTTGTGTATGTAGGCGATGCAGGTATTGTAGAACCAAGTGGAAAAACCCGTCGGCAAGGTGTAGATTTTAGTTATCGTTACCAACCTTTACCATGGTTATTTTGGAATTTAGATGCTAATTATACTTATGCTCGTGCTATTGAAGAACCTAAAGGAATGGACTATATTCCATTAGCTCCTGACTTTACTTTGGTTAGTGGTATTAATATAATTCATAAATCAGGACTTTATGGAAGTATCAATCTGCGTCATTTAGATAGTCGCCCTGCAAATGAAGATAATTCAATTGTAGCAAAAGGATATACTGTAACTGATTTGAATTTGGGTCATAAGTGGAAAAAATTAAGTTTTGGTATTCAAATTCAAAACCTGTTTGATACAGAATGGAATGAAACTCAATTTGCAACAGAATCACGATTGCAAAACGAATCAGAACCTGTAGAAGAAATTCATTTTACTCCGGGTACATCATTCTTTTTTAAATCAATGGTGCAATATAATTTTTAAAAACGGTTTTAGGTTTTGTTTATGGTAAGTTATTGTATTGCACGGATTACGGTACGCTAAATTCGTGCAATTAAGTGGGATAGTTTCAGGCCTTCAGCCTGACAACTCATGGCGGTAAAGTACTAGGGGTGTTACCCCTAGTTGTGATGTAATAGGCTTTCAGCCTATGATATATAGAAGTTGTATATTTTGTTTTCTCTATTTATCACTTAAATTGTCATGTTCTTAGTATACTACAGCAGTGATTTCGGTATGTTAAATCGGTGCAAACAAGTGTTATATTTTCAGGCCTTTAGCCTGACTGATCATGACGATAAAGGACTAGGGGTGTTACCCCTAGTTGTGATGTAATAGGATTTCAGCCTATGATTTGTGCGACATAAATAAATCATGTTTAATTCTTAGTCTTATTAAATTGTCATGGTCTTAACATTCGTCAGTAGGGATTACGGTAGGCAAAATAGGTGCAATTAAGTGGTATAGTTTCAGGCCTTCAGCCTGACAGATTATGACGATAAAGGTCTAGGGGTGATACCCCTAGTTGTGATGTAATAGGCTTTCAGCCTATGATTTGTGCGACATAAATAAATCATGTATTTTATTAGCCCAATTAAGTTGTCATGGTCTGAATATTCATCAGTAGGGATTACTGTATGTTAAAACAGCTGAAGTAACCGTTGTATACTCAGGCAGAATGCCTGATACATTGCAACTTGGGGCAACGCCCCAAGGGCCTAGTACCATTCTTATTCAGACTGTAAGCCTGGAACATTTTTATTACATCCATAACTGTATAGCTAAACTATAAACTATGGAACAATCATTATCTCAGATCTACATTCATTTAACATTTAATATATAATACGCAAACTATCAGCTATTACTAATCAAAACCAAAAAAAGCAATGCCTTGTGAGCAATGCTTTATACTTTAACAAATCCCTGTATGGTTTAATTAATTTTCCTCAGTTGTAATGTTTATATTTTCAGTGGTTTCATTATCTACAGTTTCCTCAGATGTTGATTTTTTTGAAAACCTTGCTATGATAGAACGATTGTACTGTTCAATTAATGCATTGATTTGGTCAATTACCTTCGTATAGATCTCTGTTTTTTCAATGGTTGCGTATGATGTTAAGAACGCCATAAGGTCACTGTATTTTTCGTACACAGTGTTTCGTAATTCTATTACTCTTATATCTGTGTCTTCTGCCGATTCTTTTACCCTGTCTAAAAAGCGGGTATTGAATAGAGAATTGGCATCTTTCAACTCATTTACCCAATCAGTTAAATTTAAAGTAGCAATACCTTCAGTTTTAAGTTCCCATTTTTGAAGTATATCATCAATAGCATTAGTTTCGTACTGATAGCTGTAACGGACAATTCCTTTACCATAAACATCCAATTCTTGTTTAAGCTCAATTGCTTTTGTGCAAACATCGGAGTTGTAATGGTTGGTATAAGCTTCAATAATATTGTATATACTACTTAAAGCAACATCTCTGCGTTTATCAATCTCAGTTAGTTCACTGGTTATTGTACTTCCACTAAGCTTTTTATGTGTTAGCTGTAATGTAGTAAGTGGTTCATTTAATGCGTTGTACTGTTCTTGTACTTTTAAAGTTTCTGGATTGTTTGTAGATACAATTTCCTGTATGTTTTCAAAAAATTGCACAAACTCGTTGTTGCGAAGTTTTTTACATAAAATGTTTTCAATCATTTCATTTATAGTTTAAAGCGGATTTTGTTAAAGCATTTCAAAAATAAAATAAATAATTTAATACATAACGTTTTGAGATAAAATTTTGATTTTAAAATATTATTTCGTTCATATTTTTAACAGAAAATTCTATTTACAAAATTGCAGGGGCATATTTCTTTCAGGAAATACCTTCTCGCAATTTTGCGAGACGACATTTCCACAGAGAAATCCTTTGTCGCAACTTTGCAGGGACATATTTCCGCAAAGAAATTCCTTCTCGCAAGATTGCAGGGCCAAATTTCCGCAGAGAAATTGCTTGTCGCAAAACTGCGAGACGATATTTCTGCGGAGAAATTGCTTGTCGCAAGATTGCAGGGAGGTATGGTAATCAATGATTTAGTTGTTTTTGATGCAGTGTGTTATGCTTTGAAAAGCGAGTGTTTTAAAGGGAAAAAGAGAATTGGTAATTGGTAATTAATAATGAGTAATGTGTTGAAACAACTCAGCTCATAACACTATTTAGCTAATGACCTATTGGCCTACTGATCTATCGACCTAATAACCTAACAACCTATTAACCTAATTCACCTCCCTTAATCATAAATCATACATCATACATCATCAATCCATAGCCTTTTCAACTATTGTTAATAACTATTTATTTTAATAATGTAACCTTTGAACAATATTTGAGTAAAGTTGAAACAGTTATTTCTAATAACGGAATTTTAGAAGTAACAAAAGCCAAAGGAAAAATAAACGTAGGTTTATGACGGATATATCACCTATATGGTTATATAAATGTAATTAATGACGAATATATTTTTAATTGGTGCGTTTATGAAGAAGTTGGCTACAAGTTAAAAGAACAATCCTAATTCAAGAGAAAGATATGACGAAGAATATTATTATACTATGTTTAGTGTTTCACTGTTTAAGTATTTCTCTTTATTCCCAGACTAAAAAAGAATTAGATACAGAGTTTAATAAATTGAAAACATTGGACTTCGATAGCCTGAAATATTACCCATTATGGAATAACGTAGACGCAATATTTATTGATAATCATTTTATAAATATTTCCTCCAAAGATTCAATAAAAGCAATATTACAGAATTGTGATGCAAAGAATATTGAAATTGTAAAAATGGATTCATTAAGGAATAATAACTATACAAGCACGTACAAAATTTATAGTAATAATTCACTGAATGAAAACATTACAATACCGGCAATGAATGAATTTGAAATTTTAAAAAGAGATATTGTCGGAAATATTAAAGATACAATAATAAGTTGTTTTTGGCTTGAAAATCAGTTTTATGCAGAAAATGTATATAGAAACTTTACTAATAAAGATATATTAATGGTTTATAGAACGAATTATAAAAAATACTATATAGCTTTTAGTCAGAAACAATAATAACCAGTAGCCAACAGGTTGTGTTATTTTATGGCAGGGCAGCTGTAATTTGGGTGTTTAGTTCCCGCATGTAAGCTTTGTCCTGGCGGACAAAGTTGCAGTCCGCAGACTGCCACAAAACAAACAACAAACGTTGCCACCAAGCAAAAAAGAACATTGTACTAATAACACATAATAGATTAACATATGATTTCAAACTTTTTTAAAAAGTCTAAGAAAAAAGAGCAGCAAAAACGTCATTTAAATAATGTTTTTCAGCTTTACTTCCTTAAATACATTGATGACAACCATGTAATGAGTCAAGTTGTAGGCTGTAGGAATAGCTATGGTTATGAAAAAGCATTTGACCTTATTCATAATAATTACATGCAATCAAACTTTAGAAATTATCTAATTTATCTGAAGAACAGATATGGAGTTAGTGATGATGAGTTAATTGAAATAATTGGTATGAAAGAAATTAATCATATCATAAAAACCCCTAGTGGTTATAGTAAGGAAGAAGAATTTATATTTATTTTTCACTTGCTAATAATTAGCACAATAGAAGGATTTACGCATCAACAAAATGTACAATTTTCCAAAATTATTAAAGGCTTAAATTACAAGAAAGAACATATAGACCTAATTATTAGTAGTTTTGATAAGCACAATTACTTATGGAAAGAATATAAAGACACTGAGAAAATTGAAGCATTAATAATTGGAGACTTTTTATCCGTATTTAAATATTTCCCAAATTAAGCATGGAAGAGTATTCAATTGCCATTAATAAAAATTTAAAGCTGCGAGCCCCCAAGATTTCAAATTCATTTGAATTGTCAAGTATTTACAGTGACGCTGAAACAATGAATATGATTGGAGCCGGAGTACAAATACAAGAAGAAGTAGAACTGCATTTGAAAAACGTAATTAATGGTTTTAAAAACTTCACATCATTATACTTTATTTTACATGACGATCAATTAAATACTTCAATTGGCTTTTTTGACATCTATTATAAAAACTATAAATGGCAAATTGAATTTGCAATTGACACACGATTTCGAAATAGAGGTTATTGTTCACTTGCTATGAAGACTTTGATTAAATGGCTTGAAGAATGTGGCCTTGATAAATTATATGCAAATGTGTTAACATACAATAAGACATCAATTTCTATTTTAGAGAAAGTAGGATTTACTAAGACACATCAAAAAGTGACATTTTCAAATGAATTAGTAAATACTCAAGGATATGAGTATATGATAGAGCTAAATTAATAAATGCCAGGTGGCAACAAACCCCATTAAAGCATATGGAGTCCGATTTGTTTTGAAAGTTTTGTGGCTACGGCAACCAACTCCAAATCGCCGATTTGGCTTTAAAAAAAAGATAAAAACAAATACAGCGCTTTGGCTCCGCTCATTTTTGAAAGTTAGTAAGGTTAAATCTCCATATGCTTCATGCGGCAGGCCGTTGTGCCTCATTAAACAGATACCATAATTGTGCAAACAATATAAAACATGAAAATAAAATTTTTGAAAGCTGGAAGTGGAGATTCCATTTTAATACAACATAGCTCAAAGAATATAATTATTGATGGAGGAAACGATAGTAAAACACTTATTAGTGAAGTTGACAAAATAATTCAAGCTAATCAGGTGATTGATTTATTAATTGTTACCCACCACGATGATGACCATATTAAAGGAATAATAGAATTGGTGAAATATATTGATAAATATCCAAGAGTTAAATGTGCTGATTTTTTTAAAGAAGTACTTTTTAATTCTCCCAATAAAATATTACAAAAGAAAGATAAAGATAATTATCTATCATACAAGCAGGCTTTCGACTTAGAAGAACTTTTGGTGGAAAATAATATAAATTGGAATGGATGTAATGAAGAAAGTGACTCAATTGAATTTGATGGATTAGTATTAGATTTTTTATCTCCAACGCGAGAAGATTTGGATTCATATGCAATGTCAGCAGGGGCATATTTGACTAGCGATTTTAAATCTGATTGGGAGTCACCATTACACAAACTTGATAAACATATTAATGATGATAGTCTAGATGTTTCAAATCCAAATAGAAGTAGTATTGTTATTATGATAAGGTGTGAAGAAAAGCAAATATTATTACCGGGGGATGTTACTCCCAACAGACTAGATGAAATTCTTCATAAATTGATTGGCACTGCACCTTCTTTTTATTTTGATTTAATAAAACTACCGCATCATGGTAGTTACAGAAGTTTGAGTGAAACAATTCTACAAAAAATTAATTGCAATAATTATGTAATCAGTGCAAATGGTAAAAAGAAAAATCTCCCAAATAAAAGAGCCTTCCTAAAAATATTTAAGTATATGGATAGGTCTAACAAAAAGACAGTGAATTTTTTATTCAATTATAATGAGGTTATTGATTATCTAAATATAACAGACAAAGAAAAACGAGAATATAACTTTACTCTTATACCATCAACAGAAAGCTATGGCATTAATTATTGACAATCTTAAACAGTGTGGAGTAAAGGTGTCCGCATATGTTTGTGGAGTTCATACATTTGGTTCTGGTGTAGTATATGAAACACCAAATTTTTGTGAGTATAACTATGTCTTAACAGCTAAGCATATTTTGCAGGAAGATTCTAAAACACCATTTTCTTTTGATAAAATCACAAATCTTTGTATACATTTTAATAAAAATGGGAAGTTGTCGCAATTAGCAACAATAAGAAAAACTGCACTAAAAGACTCTCTTATAATCTTTGAAGATGACTTTCTAATTATTATAATACCTAAAGAAATAAATGTGAATTTCAAGCCAATTCTTGTTTCAAATTCACTTGAAAACTCTGAGAAAAACTTTTTTTCATGGTCAGTTTTTTCAGCAAATCAAGAAGAATTAAATTCTTTTAAATTTGAGCGTGCTGATGCAGAATTAAAAAGGCTTAAACTAAAGGACAATGTAACTACTGAAGCATTAGATGGAATGTCTGGTGCTGGAATATTTATAGATGATAAAAACATTCTCTATGGTATAATAAGTCGATATCCCAATGATAATTGTGAGAATAAAGTTATTGAATGCTCTCAAATTTCTTTCGTCGAAGTAAATGCAAAGTTAAAATCAATTGGAAAGATTGAACTAGACACAAAACAATCAGCTTTAAAAAAAGAAGTAAATGGTAATGTTGTAGATATCCGACAAGCCAAAATAAACAATGTAATATTAGATATTGAATTAGCAAAGAGACGACTTAAGACAGACATAATAGATGACTGGTTTCATGACCCATTGAGATATATTGACTTATTAGATGATGAGTATTTATTTAAACAATTTCAAACTTATTTCGACACGCTAGATTATGAAGCATCAAAAGCCGAATCCTTCTATGTGCCTAAAAAGAAGTTCACTCTTAGGCAAGCGTTAATTTCTCCATTCATTGACCGCATAATGTATATGGGAGTTGTTGGTGTATTAGCCGAAAAACTTGATTCTGCAATGATACCAACGGTTTACTCTGCACGATACAATAAGTTTAATAAGAAACAACTCATTTTAAATGGTGTTGAACAATGGAAGAAAATGCAATATGCATTAGCAGAAAAGGCTCATGAAACATTTAATAATAATTTCAAATACAATTGTGTTTTAGAGATAGATTTACTGAATTTCTATGATAATATAAGCAAAGATTTGCTTATTAAAAAGATTGAAAGAGTCTGTGAATCTAGCAATGAAAAACATGCCTGTAAATTATTAGGCAAAATGCTTAATAACTTTTCTACAAAGGATGAAGGTTTACCACAGAATAGTGATGCCTCATCATTATTGGCATCTTTCTATTTGAATCAAGTAGACATATTTATGCAAAACAATTCATTTGCCTATTTCAGGTTTATGGATGACATACGAATATTCTGCAAGGACAAGTATGAAGCGCGTAGAATTCTTCAAATATTTGAATACGAGTTAAGGCGCTGTCATCTATCTGTTAACTCTCAGAAAACAAAAATTATTACAATAACGGATAATAATGATATTGAAGATGAAGGAGTGATAGTTCGAGATAAACTTGACGACCTGTTTGATTTAGAGTTAAATAAAATACATAGATTACGGAATTCATCTAATCAAAAGTATCTAAAGGATGCATTCCATTTAAGCATTAAGCTATTAATTGATAATATTTCAGAGGATTTAAATGCTTCGGAAGAAAGCTCTAGAAAGCTTAACTATGCATTAAACACTTTTGAATTTCTCGGGAAAAACAAAATTGAATTAATTAGTGAAGGTTCTGAATTTGAGGATGCATTAAACAAGGCTATTAGAAGTTTAAAAGATGCTCCATGGATGACAACGCAACTTTGTAAGGTGTTAAATTTATTAGCTACCGATTTAGTAAAAGAAAAGTTCTTATCCGAAATAATAGAGATTTTACTTAATTCAAAATATAATACCTATTCATTTCAAACTTTTCAATTGTGGTTACTTCTTGCAAAACATAAATGTGCCACACCTTCTTTAATAAAATATGCAGTTGATAATATTGAAAAAAACGATGAGACTAATAAAGCTGTAATTGCCGCAATGATAATTTATGTTTGCTCTGTTGATAAAAATTACAAAAGAGTAATAGCTCGTAAATTTAGTGAGGAGTTTTCTCATGGCTATTTCCAGAATAGAATCTCATTAATTGCTCTTAGAGCATTTGATTTAGATATAATATATAAAGAACATATTCATGAATCTTTAATTTATTCACAAGAATTCACAAATAAGCATAAAGATAGAGACTTAGTATTTATTCCAGGTTTTGATGAGAATAGCTCTTCGATCGAGAATTTTGAACAATTATATTCATTATAATGAAAAGAATAATAACGGTATTAATAGAATCAAATTGGTTTTCATTAGATATTGATGAATTGGACAGCTTTAGTGAAAGTTTACCTCTTTCTCCAAATATTTTATACATAACATTTCAAACGAGTGACTTGATTAGACACTTTAAATCAATTAATAGAAAAAGGATTTCTAAGATTATTGATTTGGAGTGTTACGACAAACAGATGTCTCAAGAAGGAAGTGAATTCCATGAGTATAATAAATGGAAAGCTTTAAGTTGTTTAAGACATCATAAAATAATAAATGAAGATTTTAGACTAACTCATTCGAACATTAAAATATTTCTTGGATATTTAAGAGAGTTGTTCCTGAAATTATCACAAGTAGAAGATATAGCAATAGAAAGGTTTGAAAATATTGAATTAAATATCAATAAACTTATATATAAGCGTCAATCACTTGGTATAAGAGTTGATAAGGAAAAAATAATAGAACGTTCTATTGAGTTAGAAAAGTCAATTTATGGTGTTAAAAATAAACTTCAATTAGAATATGGTATATTCTCTCCAGATAATACGGAAGAACAAAAAAATTATATTCAAAAGAAAGGATTTAATTTCATAAACACTCTCCTTTATACTTTTAAAGCTCACAGAAAGGAAGATGAAGTTTCAAATTTATTTTATTTATTAATAAGGAATCAACAAGATTTAGATAGTTTATTGTTTATCCATTCTCGTTGGGGAGGGGATGAAATATGTTATCCATCGTTTTTTGGATTTGGAACAATTACCTCTAGAATAACTCTTCGAGAGCCATCTTTGCAAAATCTTCGGAAAACAAATCGTGATATAATTTTACCAGAATTTGGAAAAAAAATTTTATACATTGATTATTCTCAATTTGAAGCAGGCATATTAGCATCATTGAGTCAGGATTCTAAACTAATTGAACTATATAATACTGATATTTATAGTGATTTAGCCAAATCTGTATTTAATGATGGGCAATTGAGGAAAGAAGCTAAAATAATTTTCTATAGGTACATGTATGGAGATAAGACTCTTTCCCAAAAAGTTACACGTTATTTTGATAAGTTTCATAAACTGAAGGGCTTCAAAAAGAATATCGAAAGTAGTCTACAAAAGGATAATAAAATTGGAGGTAAGTACGGTAATTATAGGTATGCTTTTGATGATAACTATAACTGGGCTCTTAGTCATATTGTTCAAAGCACAGCTTCATATATTTATAAAAAAGCATTATTACGCGTTGATAGCGAATGTAAGAAAGTTGATTTTCTTATCCCCATGCATGACGGTACCGTATATCAAATCAATGAGTTTGAATATGACGAATTAAAAGTTCAAGTAGAAAAAATATACATTGAAGAGTTTAAGCTAATATGTCCTGAAATTGAACCTAGGTTAATTATGAAGGATAAATTTGAATAATTACGAGGCACAACACGAAGTAAAAGCCTTGCGCGGAAAGTGCTAAATTTGAACGACATAACATTTAATAAACGGTGTAGCGGTTTGGTAGATTTGAACTCTGAAATGCGCAACGATTTCTTACCGCCATCTGCTCATCAACCCTAAATCTAAAATGTAATATTAAATACAACCATACAAAGACTAGTAAAAAAAGAACTATGAAACAACAGATTCAGATTTTATTAATAATTGGAATTGTTTTTATTTTTAATGCAAATTTGAAGAGTCAAAGTCAGTTAATTGAGATGCCTCAAGGCTCATCTGCAGTTTATGAACAAAATGGAATTCGATTAACTCCAAATCAGTTATTAGAAATAACAGAAGTAAATCCTGAAGCATATAAAATTATGCAAAAGGCAAAATCAAATATAAGTACAGCACAAATTTTTGGATATATAGGAGGCTTTTTAGTTGGTTACCCTTTAGGAACTATGATTGGAGGAGGTGAACCGGAATGGGCTATGGCAGGGATTGGAGCTGGATTTATTGGCTTATCAATACCCTTTTCTGTTGCATATAAAAAGCACTCTAAACATGCGGTAGCCATCTATAATGAAGGCATTAATAAAGCAAATACTGATAAGCTTGATTTGTCTTTGGGATGTACTGCTAATGGGTTTGGTTTGAAGTTAATGTTTTAATAAGTAGGCTTCTGGAGCTGCCGAACGATTGCATTATATGGCTTCCTTTTTAATTATTTAATTTATTTTAGAACGCGATGAAATTAAGTACCAGCAAGGTTTTTATATATTGTAGCAAAAAATAGGATTGTCAAACATATAATTAAGAGCAGTTAAAATGACTAAGCAGCATATTGATACAGATTTTCTATTAGCGCTAAAATTTGAGCCATTGACCAAAGAAAATTGGAGCAAATTTGTAGAATTGTTTGGAGAAAAAGGGGCTTGTGGAAATTGTTGGTGTATGTTATATCGACTAAACAAAACTGACTATGAGGAAGGAAAATTCAATGATGGAAACAAAAATGCAATGAAACAACTTGTTATGGATAACAAACCAACAGGTCTTCTTGCTTTTTACGAAGAAGTACCCATTGCATGGTGTGCATTTGCTCCCAGAAACGATTTTCCTAAACTTCAGAAATCAAGAGTACATAAACCAATTGACAATAAAAAAGTGTGGTCAGTTCCTTGCACATTTATAGCTAAAGATTTCAGACGACAAGGGGTTTCAGTTGAACTATTAAAAGGACTTATTAGGTATGCAAAAACACAAGGAATCAAAATCATTGAAGCCTATCCGACAATTCCTACTCAAGAAAAACTACCTGACGCTTTTGCCTGGATAGGTTTGTACAAGTCATTTGAGAGAGCAGGATTTGAAATTGTTGACCGAACATCAAAGAATCGTCCTATGGTTCGTTATTATGTTGATAAGTTGCCGTAATAAAAAATATACATAAACGCATGAAGAAAATAGTATTCATAACAAGTACATTGTTTTTTCTTACAATTAATATTTTCAGCCAGCAAGAGGATATTAAAATTACCGACTTTTATAAACCTTGTTTCTATCCTAAAGATGACAGTTTTGGCTTTTATGTAGATCCAGACAGTTTAAAACATACTCAAATGAAAAAGTTTGGAGAAAATATGTATGCATTCTCACTTTATTTATATGATAATTATTGTCAATTAAAGAAACCTGAAAATATAGAATATTTAGAAAAATTTTTGCCAGACACAATTGCAGTCAAAGAAGCCTTTAATGATAAATTAAAAAAAGATACTGCTTTTATTAAAATATATCATGACTTTCTTAATATGAAAGGAATGCCAGATATTGACATTAATGATATTCAAGAAATAGCAGCACGTTTTTATTTTGTACATAATGTAAATGGAAAATTACGAATGTTTAGATGTACTCTGAAAAATGAAGTGTTGAATATGGAACAAACTAAAGCTTCACCTTATTATAATGCATTTTGTTTTATGGTTGTTCGAAATAGTGATAGAAAGGATTGGTATTCTGTAAAAGATGATTTAGCCCCATATTACAATGCGGATAAAAATATTAATGAAGAAGAAGCTGAAAAAATAAAGAATCAAGTATATGAAAATCTTTCCCATAGCGAAGCATACAAGCAAGATATAATAAACGAATATGAATTAAGAAAAAAATATCTGAATTTTAAGTTGTTATATTAATAGCATATGTTACAGTTTCGCTGCTGTCACACGATGGCATTGTATGAATTATTGTTCTTGTACTTTATTAATATTTTAATGCGATGAAATCGCGCACCAACGAGAGCATTTTGAAATTGATCTGAAGACTGATTATGCAATGTTGTCATTTAAAACAGAATAAAAACTAATCACAACAAATAAAGAATATGAGAATAGAAACGAAAATTGAATTGAAAGACTATATCAAACTAATGTATATTCTCACCTATAGAAGACGAGGAATGCTATTTGCCAATATAATGGGATTATTACTCTTTACATTTACTATTATGTACTTTACCGGTATAATTGAAAGTAATGAATTCCCTTGGATGCCAGTTGTATTTTCAGTTCTTATTGTAATTGTAATGCCAGTGTCAGTTTACTTTTCAGCAAAGAAAAATTATCAAACTCATTCTCGACTACAAGAAAAAGTTATATATGAGATTAGTGAAGAAAATATAAATATTACTGGGGAATCATTTAGTTCAGAAATGTCTTGGAATAAAACTTATAAGGTTGTTGAATTAAAAGACTGGTTTCTATTTTATCAGAATAAGCTAGTTGCAAATATAATTCCAAAAGAATCAATTGGTGATCATAGATATAAATTAAGGGAGATTGTGAAAAATCAAAACATAAAAAACAAATTAAAAAAGAACTGAGCATAATAAATTACCTCATAGCTTCCAAAAATTGCATTGTTTGGCTTACTGTTTATTTGCCATATTAATATTTTAACGCGATGAAATCGCGCACCTGTGAAGGGGCTAAATCACATATTGTCACCGTTGATCCATATATGAATAATTCGTAAATTATATCATCTGTCTTAAATAAAAAAAAGAATTTAAGGCTTTAGGAGGTTTTATATGGGCCTCAGCCAGTGAACCAAAAAACAAGATTGGTTTGACGATTAAAAATCGTTTTTGTTTGAAGCGCAGCGAGTTTAAACGATTTCAGTCAAATAATTGTAGTTTTTTGAGTGAGGTGGGTGTAGCCTTGATCTTTTTTCCTTCCTTTTTTGGATCAAGCCAAAAAAGGAAGTCGGGTCTGGGCGAAGCGCCAGTTAACAGAAAATTTTAGGACAACTCGGATAATATATATATGGAAAAAAATCAAAGAAAAAATAAGGTTTCAACAATAGCTGCCGTAATAATATTGCTTTCCATACTTTTGATGATAGTAGTGATGCCAGGAATTTATACCAGATCATTACCAAATGAAAACAATCTGGGAGCTCTAATTGGAATATCATTAGCAATTATATTTCGTCTGATCCTATTTTTTTGGTACGTTTCAATAATAAAAAAAAGCAAGCGTGATGGAAAACAAAGAGTATCAGGATACATTCTTATCGGTATTTTTCTGTTTATATTAGGAGTAATCTATACAGATGGTGCGTTTGCATTCCTTAATAAAAAAAATATCAGTTACGTATCTCCTTTAATGTTTACGAGTGTTGTTTTCGATTTAATTGCTTCAGTACTCACTTTCATTGCGATCTTTATAGATCGTAAAAAAGGAGTGAAAAAATCAGTTTTATCTGAAGTCCCGGCATGGACATTATCTTTATTAGTTTTCATTTTTTCTCTGCCTCTTTCCATTACAACATATATACCCGGGTTTGAATTAGCAGGAATGACCTTTTATTGTATTGTGATAGCCATTGCTTGTTATTTAATCTGTAGGAAGTATCCTGAAAGTGTTTGGTATACCCTGTTAATTTGTAATGCACAAGGTATATTGGGTATCATCAAAATGACATTAATTACTATTATTAATCCTGATAATGTTCCCGAACAGATTATATCAGTAAACCGATGGATCTTTTGGGGCTGTTGCTTTCTGTTGTCAATAATAGGAGCAATTATCGGAGCAAAAATTGGACGACGTAAAACAATTCGAGCAGAATAATTGATATAGATTATTATGAAACAGCTAGCTTCAGCTAGATTGTCCCGCTAACTGCCGCAAGATTGCATCTTGTGGCTTATTGGATTATTCAGCTAGCAAACTTACTATGTAACCTAAAGAAAAAAAGAGTGACAGAATTAGAATTAATAGTCAACTTACATAAAAATACAGAGAGACAAGGGCCCGGGAGCACAAAAGATACTTTGAAAGCTCTTGGTTTTTTGGACTTACCTGATAACAAGGCGTTGAAAATAGCCGACATTGGCTGCGGTTCAGGTGGGCAGACGGTTACCATAGCCAAAACCTTAAATGGACAAATAATAGCGGTTGACCTATTTTCTGAGTTTTTGGAAGAACTCAATGAAAAGTCTCAAAAGCTAGGACTGGCTGACAAAATCATTACGCTTGAAAAGTCAATGGGCGACTTGCCATTTAACAAAGGTGAATTTGATCTTATTTGGTCTGAAGGTGCAATTTACAATATTGGATTTGAAAGGGGAATAAAACTATGGAAAGACTACTTGAAAGTCGGTAGTTATTTGGCAGTGAGTGAAATAACCTGGATAACTCAATCTCGACCAAAAGAAATTGAAGATTTTTGGAAAGAGGCCTATCCTGAAATAGATATTGCTTCACAAAAAATTAGGCAATTAGAAAATAATGGTTATACGCTTGCCGGTTATTTTTATTTAAGTCCAGACAGTTGGATAGAAAATTATTACAAACCCATAGAAACAAGATTTGAGACTTTTCTAACACAAAACAATAATTCAGAACTTGCTCAAAAAGTAATTGCTGACTATAAAGCAGAAATCGATTTATATAAAAAATACAAGGACTATTACAGTTACGGATTTTACGTAGCGAAAAAGAATTGAAAAAGGTAGCATATAGGTTGCTACAGTGACTACCGCACGATTGCATCTTGTGATTTTATTCATTTACTTTTTTATATAAAATTCTTGCTGCCGTACGATTTCATCTTGTTTTAATTAACCTTTAATTTAGAATGCAAATAAATCACACCAGTGATTAATATAGATGGTAAATAATGTAAGTCTGTATTTTAAAATACTAGTAAACCCTTTCATTAGTAATTAAGTCAGTCGCTTACGGCAACTTTATTGCTTAGATAGTGTTATACTCAAAAGAAAATCTATCATGAAAAAAACGAAGTTACAATTACCTGTTTGGTTTTGGATTGTTGCAGTAGTATTTCTTTTATGGAATATTATGGGAATCTTTTCATTTTTAATGCATACTTATATTTCAGATGAAGCTATGGCAAAACTGTCAGTCGCCGAAAGAGAACTTTATGCAGAGTATCCTTTATGGACAACAATAGTATTCGCCATTGCAGTAATTTTTGGTTTTGTGGGTTCATTGGGATTAATATTTAAGCAGAAATGGTCAAAAATAGCTTTTATTATATCCTTAATTGCCATTATTCCTCAAATGATTCATAATGTTTTCTTTACAAAATCAATTGAAGTTTATGGTGTAGCTCAAGCAATCACAATGCCTATACTGGTAGTGGTTATTGCTATTTTTCTTGTTTGGTTTTCTAATTTTTCAATTCATAAAAAATGGCTTAACTAAAGGAAAATTAAATCTATCGCATGAAAGTACTCATGAGAATATATTCTCGCACTCTAGGATGACTAATTGGGCGAGTTTCATGCGAGTTTGAATCAAATAGAGTATATGAAATATGAAGCTACTACTCCAAAAGAATATATTAATCAACTTCCTGAAGACAGAAAAGAGGTAATAGAAAAGTTACGGAGCGTAATACTAAATAAATTACCTGCAGGTTTTGAAGAAGGCATCAACTATGGCATGATTGGATATTATGTACCTCATTCTATTTATCCAGCAGGTTATCATTGTAACCCCGAATTACCTTTGCCTTTTATGAGTATTGCATCCCAAAAAAAATCAGTGAATTTGTATCATAGTGGAATTTATGCTGACAAAGAATTATATGATTGGTTTGTTGGAGAATATCCAAAACACTCGAAACGGAAATTAGATATGGGTAAGAGTTGTATTCGATTTAATAAACCCGATGAAATACCCTATGAATTAATAGGAGAACTATGTAGTAAACTATCAGTTGAACAGTGGATTAAAATGTATGAAGTGAACATTAAGAGATAGCTTGTGGTAAATCCTGTTACTGCGGCAAGCTTTCATCTTGTAGCTTCTACTCAATTTCATAATTTTTATTATAACGTGAAGAAAGCGCTCACCAGCCTGCGGGGATAATATTAGTCTTTCAAATTTTAACTTTTATATTCAACATATTTGCTATCTCTATTTATTAGGATCTTCTTGAATAACTTGATTTTATATCACTAAATACATAAATTGTATAGTCTTTATACAAAAAAGATATATTTCCAATTTTGTGTTTTTTATCTGTTATAGAATGTATTTGTGCAATGTTTTAATAATGGCTATAAAGTTGATGAATATTTTGTTTTGTTAGTAAATCAATAATAGTAAAGTTAATTGTAATGAATCTAAAATTCAGAATATTATTATTTGCATTAATAATTACTTTATTATTCCAGTGTCAAAAAGATGATCTTAATCCCTATGTTAAAATTAAGGATGATTATTTTTTGAATGCATTGATTGAGGCAGGAATTGACTTAAATGGAGATAGTCTAATCTGTCTGTCTGAAGCCGAATTTGTAATCAGTCTTGATATTAGTGGTTCATATGACACGCCAGGACAAATAACAGACATTCAAGGTATAGATGCTTTTAGTAATCTTGATACATTCAATTGTTCAAACAACCAATTGACAAATCTGGATTTTTCTTCTAATAACTCTCTAATCTATTTGAATTGTAGTAGAAATTGCTTAACAAGTCTGAATGTATCTAAAAATACAGAATTAAGAATGTTATATTGTAATAGTAACTCATTAACCACATTGGATATTTCAGGTAATGCTAAATTAGAAATACTGGGTTGTGGATCCAATAATTTAAATACTCTTGAATTAAAAAATAACATTGTAATAACGGAATTGTTTTGTAATAGAAATCAGTTAACACATCTTGATCTTTCTTCTAATCCATTATTAGAGTTCCTTTATTGTCCAATAAATGAGATAACAAGTCTTGATTTGTCAAATAATGCAGAATTGGAAACATTATATTGCTATGAAAATAATATTACCAACCTGAATATTACAGACTGTTTTAAATTAGTTATAGTAAATTGTATTACTAACCAACTAACTAATCTGGATGTTTCTAACAATATTGCCTTGTTATCATTGGATTGTGCCTTTAACCAAATAACGAGCCTCGATCTTACTGAAAATACTGTCTTAGTTGGATTAGATTGTGCTGGGAATAACTTAAATAGCCTGGATGTTTCTCAGAATTTAGGTTTAAAGAGTCTACGCTGTTCTAATAACAACATTACAAGCCTTTCTCTTTTTTATAATACATTATTATCCACGTTGTATTGTGATGGGAATAAATTAACAACATTGGATATCTCACATAATAGTGCGATGAAAAGGTTGAATATAAGTGATATGCCCGAACTGACTGAAGTTTGTGTCTGGGAATTACCTTTCCTTCCCGAAGGTCTGGATATATATACAAAAGGAAGTCCTGAAGTTTATTTTACAACAGATTGCAAAAATGATTAGAAATAGATTTTATACTTATTTCAAATATTCAAAATAGTCCAAAATTCTCTCATGTTTTTCTTCTTACTGCAGCAAGCTTTCATCTTGTAGCTTCTACTCAATTTCATAATTTTTATTATAACGCGAAGAAAGCGCGTACCAGCCTGCGCATATACGGCTAATCATTAGAAATATATAAACAACTAAAAACGACCGATTTTTACAATTGTGAATGGTTGATTGTATGTAATTTTGCTGAATTATTTCTGTTTGCCGAAAAAACAATCTAACATATTATTAAAACGATGAAAAAAATAATTCATTTAGCATTTATTTGGTGTTTATTAAGCACTGTTATGATGACAAGTTGTGAGACTGATGGTACTGAAGAAGGAGGATCTGGAGGATCTAGTGGTGAGGGTGCAGTTGCAATTGGTGATGTCACGTTCGATTTAGTGAGAGGATACATTGCAAGAAAAGGAAAAGATGAAACAGAATTTGAGGGTTTTCAAATGCGCCTGGTACTGCTTTCAGATGGTTTAAAAATAGTAGAGAATGATGAGTGGTCTGATGGAGAACCAGATGCTGACGGAACAGGCGATGGGATAATCATTGAATTATATAGTGACTATGGTTCGGATTTGGCTGAAGGTACCTACACCTTTGATAATTCAAGCGATATTAATCCGGTTAATACGTTTGGCGAAGCTGCTTTTTATTGTAATGTTAGTACCGATAGCGATCCTGAAGCAGATTATTTACTTAAAGATGGTACCATAGTTGTTTCAAAAAATGAGGATGCTTATACAATTGAAATTGATGGTACAACTAGTGATGATGAAACGGTTGCCTGTACTTATAGTGGTACTCTGAATTTTTATAAAGGAGATGGAATTGAAACAAACTATATAAGCATACAAGATTCTATTGACTATAGCTTATCAAACAATGCTGTTTTGCAATACCTGGGTCCAGCCATCTATAATGAAGATGGTGTATATATGGATAATGATTATTCTAATTTTGGACTGACATTATACTCCGAGGGCATAACAGTAACCACCAATGAAGATGGAGAACCGGAATTAACAGGAAAAGGAAATTGCATTTATCTCGAAATGATATCAGAATCGAAAACGGATTTGCTTGTTGATGATTGGGGTGCAAACTATTATGCATATGCAGACCTATTTGATTATTATGATTGGAGTGATAATGAAGAAGAATATTTTGGGCCTTCGATTATTACAAAAGCACTATTTTATAAAAACTATGATCCAGAAACAGGAGAATATGACGAGATAAATTATTTCTATTACATTGACCTTAGTATATCTAAAGATGGGGATACCTATTTTATGGAAGCATCGGACAATACGACTATTATAGATAAAATAGATGCGGATGATAATGCTGAACCTGTTGATTTGACCTTTTATTTTACAGGAACACTTTCGTATTACGATTCTTCTTTATCAGGTAATTTTGAGGTAAACGACAGCTCCTACCAAGTAACACAAGGTATTATTATTATTGAAGGTGAAGATGAATCCGATGGATCGGACCAACCTACAAATGGTAGTTATAAAATGGATCTGATCTTGACTTCGGATAATATTACTGTTGAAACGGATGAAAATGGTGCTTATACAGGAATAAATGGCCAGGGAGATGCCATTTATTTAGAGATTATATCTTCCTCTGAAAATGACATTGATGAAGGTGATTATTGGTTTGATTCGGATGAATATTATAGCGCAGGCAGTTTTATTAATACAAAATATTTTATCGATTACGATAGCGATTCATCAGAATCCACTGATGGTGTAGATTTTATATCGGGAAGGATAAGTGTTACCAAAGAAGATGATACCTACACGATAAAAATATATGGTAAGGATGAAGATGACAACGTTATTACCGGTTATTACATTGGTACATTAGATTTTCAATAGATAATGAAATAAAATGTGGAATTTGGAAAGATAGGAGTCCAAATACAAGATGATAAAAAGAACCTGAGTCCGAATGTTATTTCGAGCTCAGGTTTGTACGTTATAAAATTGTGCACCAGCGAGCACTACCAGCAATACTAATCAGCAAGTTGGAATTAGGTTTTTGAGTAAAGGTGATTAACTTTGCAGCAATTCATAAAAAGTGCAATGCACTGAATGATATACATCAAAAACACCAACATGCAGATAAATAAGTATTTCTATTTCTTTAGTTACGACAATCATGAAAGTGAGTTGTGTAAACTCGAATCAAGATATCTTTTTAATAAGGAAGAAAATAACAAACTACTATTGTCAGACATAGAAGTAGAACCATCAAGTAGTGCTTTTATAAAAAAACGACTTGAGGTTACTTTAAAATCTGAAGATTATTCTACCCTAATTAATAAAATTAAAGAAGAAAGCATTTGTGTTGAGGGATTCAAAGTAGAATATCTGGTTTTAGATGGTGATAAAACTGAATATTCAAAACGACTTGAGAAATTAAAAGATATAGGTTATAGTATTGAAGGTACTCCGGATTATTATAAACCTACGATAACTTATGCACTATGTTATTACGAGAATACCTGGTGCTTTGGTTTTTTAATTAAAAATGGTTTCGACTGGTATAAACATAAACAAAAGCCTTATTCGTACAGTAACTCAATTAATGTAAACATAGCCAAAGCGCTGGTTAATATTGCAGCAAAGTCAAACAAAGAATCAAAATTGATAGATGCATGTTGTGGTGTGGGTACAATAATGTTAGAAGCTTGTTTTTCTGGTAATAACATTGAAGGTTGTGATATTAACTGGAAAGTCTGTAGAAAAGCCCGAGAAAATCTCTCACACTTTAACTATGAAACTAATGTATATCGCTCCGATATAAAAGATATTAGTACCAGGTACGATGCTGCCATTATTGATTTACCATACAATTTGTTTAGTCATGTACCTGAAGATACTGCTTTACATATAGTTGAGTCAACAGCAGAGATATCAGATAGACTTGTGATTGTATCTACTATAGATATAGAAGAATTGATAAGTAATGTGGGGTTGAGTGTAACAGATTATTGTAGTGTTGGTAAAAGTGGAAAGGCCAATTTCGCCAGAAAAATATGGGTTTGTGAAAAGAATTGATATTTCGCTCGTAAAAAAAAGATAATACATATAAGTTTCAGATCTATCTTATGATTGCATTGTGTAGTTTACTTTCCAATTACTTAATTTATAATAGAACGCGATGAAATCAAGCATTAGCGTAGGTTTTAATAAGTGAAGAACATTATTTTTTGCCCATTATTCCCAATAAGTATGTGCTGTAAAAGTGTTAACTTTAGAGTAATTACACAACAACATAATGATATTGTATTAACGTATCCTAAATATATCAGATTGTTAATACTTTAGAATTGTTGTAAGTAATTACAAAACTTTACTAGAGAGAACAATGAAGTCAACCATTACTAAATATCCAGTTTTAATATACTTTCTTCTGGTATTTATAATATCATGGTCTATGGTTTTTCTCTTGTTTGGATCTGAAGGAATACCAACTACAGAAGAACTACAACAATCTATTGGTATGACAATATTATTAGGACCTTTTATTGCTGGTGTTCTTCTAATACTGATATGTGATAAATCCAAAGGATTACAACTTATGTTGTCCAAATTGGTGAAATGGAAGAAGGGTTTTAAATGGTATTTAATAGCGCTGTTTACAGCTCCTCTTACAACGATTATAGGAATCCTGCTATTTTCGTTATTTTCAGAAAATTACAATCCAAATTTTACTTCTGATGGAAATGTATCCAGTTTGCTCTCATTGGGTATCATTGGAGGTGTATTTGTTGCGCTTTTTGAGGAGATTGGATGGACTGGATTTGCAACACCTAAATTACAGAATCGCTTTGGTATTTTTTATACAGGTATTATTGTTGGAATTATTTGGGGTGGATGGCACTTTATTCTATTTTGGGAAAAAGATAGTTTTTCAAAAACCGTACCTTTTATTTTATTGATAGCCCGACTCTTTATGTGGTTGCCTGCGTATAGAATCATTATGGTTTGGCTTTATAATAGAACCAGTAGTCTTTTAATTATAGTTTTAATGCATGCAAGCCTGGTTGCAAGCATAGCGATTATTGACCCCGCCCTTTCAGGCATTGACCTTGTTATTTACATTTTGATAAGAGCCTTTATATTGTGGGCAATTGTAGGATTTCTTTTTCTTTCAAAAAGAGTATACTAAAGAAAATCAGTTTTGTTATTTGTTTAATGAAATTTTAATATGACATATTATAATATAAAAACAAGGTTTACAGCATCAGTCATGGGAATGCTTATTGGTTGGTCTGGTATTATAAATCATGGAATATTTGAGATACTTCAAGGTGATAAATCAACAAACGGATTTTTTATTGAAGCTATAGGTGAAGCTCACCGATTTTGGGTTTATGGAACGGAAGGCGCTTTTACTTTAATTCATAATTATTTGATTACAGGTGTACTTACAATTTTGGTTAGTGTTGCTATTATAGTGTGGGCTTTAAAATATATACACCTTAAGTTTGGAACAACAGTTTTTCTTCTATTAGCTATATTATTAATTCTTGTTGGTGGAGGTCTGGGATTTATCATTGTTTTTATTCCAACCTGGGCTTTTGCAACTCGAATTAATAAATCATTAAGTTGGTGGAATAAAGTCATAAGTCCGAGATATAAAAAGATCTTGTCCTCGTTATGGTTTTATAGTTTTGGGACTATGGTAGTTTTATGGCTAATTGTTATGGAGTTAGGTATTTATGGCTATTTACCGGGACAGAACAATCCTGAAATTATTTTAAATGTCATATTTGTTATTTTGTTTTTTTGCACTATTTCAATTTGCATCACTTTTATTTGCGCCATTGCAAGTGATATTAATAGCCGTAAGTCTGGTAAATCTAAAGTATTAAAGCTTCCTTTTTATAATTTTAACTGATGTTATTACCGAAGAGCTACTACATCATGTGGTTTACTTTCCAATTATTTAATTAATATTAGAACGCGATGAAATCGCGCACAAGTCAAATGTAGTATATATCATATAGATAAACTTTTCATATCATCTGATAAACTACATTGATTTTATATCTTTGCTTTTAATATATCTACACATAGTAATAAAAATCAGAAAATTATATGAAATCCCTTACTACACTTGTTTTAAGTTTAATGCTATTTTTTGCTTTGTTTCAAACGGCATGCAAAAACGAAAAGTCGAGTTCAAATGATAATGAACCTATTGATCGATTTGATTTAGTTAACCGACATAATGTTGAATTGCATGAAATAGATGCAATGGCAGTTATGTCTGTCGGGAATGGTGATTTTGCTTATAATGCCGATGTTACAGGAATGCAATCGTTAGAAAATTATTACTACGATAATGGAATTCCATTAGAAACACGTACTACATGGGCGTGGCATTCTTTCCCTAATGTTGATAATCTAACATTAAAAGATGCTTCTAAGGAGTCAGATTTTCATGGGCGCACGATTCTTTATGCCAGTAATCAAAAGAGTCCTGCCGGAGATTATTTTCGTATAAATCCACATCCAATTGCTATGGGACAAATTAGCCTGTCAACTGGAAATAATCAGCCTTTAAAACCTGAAATGGTTCAGGATGTAAATCAAAAACTTGATCTGTGGAAAGGGTTAATATCAAGTCAGTATACAATCGAAGGAACTCCTGTATCAGTAGAAACAGTTTCTCATCCGGGAAAGAGTTTAGTAGCATTTAAAATAAAATCAGATCTGTTGAAAAACGGCAACTTAAAACCAACATTCCGTTTCCCTTATTCTTACGATTTTTCTAAAAAGAACAAACCAAAATTTGATTGGAACCATAAGGACCATCATAAAACAGAAATAATAGAACAAGAACAAAATAAAGTATTGTTACAAAGAGCAATTGATGATAGCCTTTACTATGTGAAAATAGAGTGGCAGGGTAATGCAAAATTTGTAAATGAAGGTCAACATCACTTTTCTTTAGACTGCAATGGTGCTGATAGCCTGGAGTTGGTATGTGAATTTTCTTCGTCAGCCGTAGAAGGAAGTATTCCTTCATTTGAAGAAACTCAAAAAGCCAGTGCTGCATCATGGAAAGATTACTGGACAAAAGGAGGGGCTGTTGATTTTAATGGGAGTACAGATCCCCGTGCATCAGAATTGGAAAGGAGAATAGTTTTATCACAGTATCTCATGAAGGTTAATTATTCCGGTTCCTTTCCTCCACAAGAAACAGGATTGGCAAATATTAGCTGGTATGGCAAACACAATTCAGAAGTCTATTGGATTCATGCAGCACAGTTTTATCAGTGGAATCATACAGAATTCCTCGAAAATGGATTACAATGGTACCAAAAGATTCTTCCTGTAGCCATGAAGGATGCACAAAGTAAAGGCTTTGATGGTGCCAGATGGCCAAAGATGTCAGGAATTAATGGACGTATCACTCCTGGAGGAATCAATCCTTTTATTATCTGGAATTATCCAAATCCAATTTATCTATGTGAGTTGGTATATCGATCAAAACCAGATGCTGAAACTCTTGAAAAATATAAAGATATAGTATTTGAATCAGCAAAATTTCTGGCTTCTTATGCTTGGTACGATGCTAAAACAAACAGATATATTTTAGGTCCACCAATTAAAAGTGTAAACGAGAGCACGGAAGAAAATAATACGATCAATCCTACATTTGAGTTGACCCAATGGTACTATGGTTTAAAAGTAGCACAAGACTGGAGGGAAAGGTTGCAAATGAAAAGAGATTCGTTATGGGATGACATATTAGATAAGTTATCACTCCCAACTATTCATGATGGAAAATATGTAGAGTTGGAATCTGATCCGAAAATGTATGATCGTGAAGGAGAATATACTTCAGCGATGCTTATGGCTTTGGGATACCTTCCTAAAACGCCACTAATCGATGAGCAAATCATGAGAAATACCTTTGAAGCTAATTATGAGAGAAATAAGCTAAGTAGTTTTGTGAGCTGGGGTATGGGTAGAGGTGCATTAACTGCAGCCCGACTTGGTGATAGAAAAAAAGCAGTTGATATTGTTTGTAATAATGTTCCAAAGGCAACTTTTTATAAAACAGGCTATGTTCAACGACCAAAAGAAGGGCTTAAAAATCCTGCCTATTTACCTGTTAATGCATCGTTTTTGGAAGCTGTTGGATTGATGGCTGCAGGATGGGATGGAGGACCAGAAGAAATAGCACCTGGTTTCCCTAAAGATGGAACTTGGAATGTAAATGTTGAAAATATGCAAAAATTACCTTGATTATGGAGACTTTTATTTACTCTGATTAGGCGTTATAATCATGTAATTCATATTAATGGATAAAAAGAATTTCGGGTTAAATATTGTTGAGTGCATATAAAAGAAACTCCCTCAATGTAGAAACATAAAAGGGAGTTAATATAAAAAACCACACGATAAAATCTTATAATTATGATCAAGAAGACGCTCTATCTCTATAAAAGAATAGGTGTCTTCTTAAATTATAGTTATATATCTAGTTGATATACAGTGTCAAGCTGGTCGTTATTTTTAAAGTTTACTTCCAGGTCATGTACAATACCATCACCTACAGCATATACCCATCCATGCACGGTTAAATCTTGTCCATTTTTCCATGCAGACTGAACTATTGATGTTTTTGCAAGGTCATAAACCTGTTCAATTACATTAAGCTCAACAAATCGATCAAAACGTTTATCTTCATCATCAAACGCATCTAACTCATTCTTATGTAAACGGTAAACATCTTTAATATGTCTAATCCAATTATCTATAATACCATAAGCTGAATTCCCCATTGCAGCTTTAATACCACCGCAACCATAATGACCGCAAACAATAACATGTTTAACTTTTAATACATTAACGGCATAATCCAATACACTTAACATATTCATATCAGAATGAACTACCATATTTGCAATATTTCGATGAACAAATACTTCTCCTGGTTCGGCGCCTATAATTTGATTTGCAGGGACACGACTATCAGCACATCCAATCCACAATAATGGAGGTTGCTGGCCTTGTGCCAGGCGTTGAAAAAATTCAGGGTCATTTTCTAATTTTTCAGCTACCCACTTCTTATTATTTTCTAATAATTGCTTATAAAAATTATGTGACATATGTGTATTGTTTTTTAGTTAACAGCAACAGGTTGCATATCAAATATTGGTAAATAACTTTCAGGATTCTTGATTTTTCCTTTATGAGAAATCAAATGAATTTTAATATTTCTGGCCTTAGCTTTTTCTTTGTAATCTTCTAGTATTTCCACTATATCAGGATCCAGATACTTATTATTCGTCGTATCAATCTCTAAGGATGCTCCTTTTGGAACCGCCTCTAATTCCGACATGATTGCACCTTTATTAAAGAAGGTAACTTCTTCAGCCAAAACGATTTTTACAATTTTATGGTCCTCACTTTCTGTTTTATGCAGGAAATGTGAATTTTGATAACTTTTGTACAGAACAATAAAAATTCCTACAATCATTCCTACTCCAATTCCCCATAATAAATCCTTAAAAATGATAAACACTACAGTTAAAATAAAAGGTAAAAATTGTTTCCATCCAGCCTTATACATATTAACGAATAGCTTTGGTTTTGCCAGTTTAAAACCAACTACAAATAATATTGATGATAACACCGAAAGCGGAAGTAGATTTAATACATTAGGAATTAATAAAACTGATGCCAATAGAATGAATCCATGAATAATTGTTGATAATTTACTTTTTGCTCCCGATTGAATATTTGCAGAACTACGCACAATTACCTGAGTTAACGGTAAACCACCAATTAATCCTGATATTATATTTCCTGTTCCTTGCGCTACCAATTCTTTATTGGTGGGAGTAACTCTTTTCTCCGGGTCAATTTTATCTGTTGCCTCAACGCTTAGTAAAGTTTCTAAACTAGCAATTAAAGCCATGGTAAATGCTACGACCCATACACTAGGATTATTTAATACTGAGAAGTTTGGAAAGCTAAACTGACCTATAAAAGAATCAATACTATCCGGAACCGGAACACTAACTAATTGCCCCATTTTTATTCCCAAAACAGGGTGATTGGTAAATATAATCTGGTATACTATACCTATGACTACAGCAACTAAAGGACCTTGTATTAATTTAAATACATTGGATTTTTTCACTAAAAATTTATCCCATAAAATTAATATCGTTAGCCCTAATGCAGCCACCAATGTAGCTCCAGGAGAAACGTTGTTGAGCGTTCTTGATAGTTCTGAGAGTGTACTATTCCCATTCATCTCAAATAAAAACCAGTTAATATCTGAACTGGTATCATAACCAAAAAAGTAAGGTATTTGTTTAAGAATAATAATAATTCCAATTCCTGTTAGCATACCTTTGATAACAGATGAAGGAAAGTAATATCCAATAATACCGGCTTTTAATATTCCAAGTATAATTTGCATAACACCCGCCAGTACTACGGCAACTAAAAAGTTTTCATAACTTCCTAAGTTGGAGATGGCAACTAAAACAACTGCGGCTAAACCAGCTGCGGGTCCACTAACACCCAAAGATGAACCACTTAAACTACCAACTACAATACCTCCCACTACGCCTGCAATTAAACCTGCAAATGGAGGTGCCCCACTGGCAAGTGCTATACCTAAACATAATGGTAATGCCACAAAAAATACTATTATACTTGCTGGTATATCATTTTTTAATGTTTTAAAAATATTCATGATTTTAGTATTTTAATATTGAAATTACATGTTAATTGGATACAATAATACCATAGCAGCTTGTTTATAAAATAATGATTAGAAACACAATAGCCCGGGCACAATTGTGTAAAACCTATTAAAGTATAATACAGCAACTTTAAGTAAGTATCTGTTAACAGATAAAACTCAATATCATCCCCAAAGGGATAAAATTTATATTGATTTTAAAATTGTATTACTCCTGAGTAAATTAACAAGAGTATTTAGGAGGTTGAAAAATGTCATCTAAATGCATGTAACTATACGAAAATAACAGATAGTATAGTTCATTTTTGTCACTTAGATTTAAACATCCATTTAATGTAGAATCTAATGCAATTATTAATTCTGAATCAGCCATTTTCTTACCACAAGTTTCGGTGGTTTCTTCTTCTGGCATATTTTCAAAAAAGGAAACTTGATCCTTTAAATCTGATACGCTGGTAAGAAGCGGAGCAGATAAAAAAGAAACAAACATAAAAAGCAAAATACATGCTATGGTTTCCTGTTTAATCATTAATAATTTTTGTTTTAAATTTTAATCAGCGTAAAAATAGTAACTGTTTTGAATCTACAATAGTTTGTAATATACTTTTAACATATTTTAAAAAAAATAAGCAGTTTGATTTAATTGCTGTGAAAATTTAAGGTTTATTCTTGTTTGAAGGTATCAACTATTAGTGATATAGTTATTAATACTTCATGGTTTTGTATACATTGGATATATAATAAATTTTCTAAATTATATTTATTACCGAATTAATTAGTTTTAAAAGGTAGGGGGAAATAATTATAAATTCCACAGAGGCTATAAAATTAGTCTTTTTGTTAGGTTAATTTTTTTAGTTTAATACTATTACAATTCTTTGCTTTCATATACTTATTTTGGGTCGACTTGTATTTTATGCAAGAAAAAATGTAGCAATAACCGTTTACTACAATTAATGTAAATCAAATTGCAACCCGCGAAGGTAAAATTCCATATTTATGTTGAAAACATTTGGCAAAATAGGAAGGATTATTCATGCCAACATCTAAAGCTATTTCTGTTATGTTTTTCTTTTTTTGTTTAATTAAAAACATGGCTTTATTCATTCGAAAATCGCGTATAAACTTATTAGGAGATACTCCTGTAATATTCCGTATCTTCCTATATAAGTGAGGTCGGCTTACACCAATTTTCTGACTCAGTATTTTTACATTAAAATTTTCATCAGAATAATTTCCTTCAACTACATTAAAAAGGTGGTTAATAAAATCTTGTTCTGACTCGTTAAGTATTTTTATTGTATTCTTTTCAATTTTTTTATTACAGAACAGGTTCAATTTGCATACTGTTATTGATGTTATTATTTCTCCATTATTAGCAATTTTACAAAGTCTGTAACTCTGTTCAATTGCTTTATTTAATAATTCCAATTCCTTTTCAGTACCTGGTTGTACTATACTTATCCCCATTTTGAAATTACTGTTCCAATCATGATTCTTATTTTTCTTTATGTTTTTACTGAACTCTTTTTTTATAGTCTTGACACATTTTAAAATACTTTTCGGAGAATAAAAAGTAGCAATAATACTGTCATTGTGCATTTGTGGTATTATAATTCCTTGATACGAGGTTATGAATTCCACAGCCTTTTCCTTTGATTTTTGAAGAGGTTGTAATTTATTGAAATTAATTTCTCTGTGAAATATGTTTGGTATGAAAATGTCAAGTGCTAAAATATATTGGTAATGCAATTTATTTTGCTCAGGCTTATTCAATACCATTTCTTGTTCAAAGCTCTGAGCTAAAGTTGTAAAAGTAGAATATAAACCTCCATGTACTTCAATAATATTACATTTGGTATTGCTGTTTGTTTCCCGGTGAATAGCTATACAAGATTCTACATCAGGTCCTTCTATGAGGTAAAATACCATTCCTGCTTCTTCATTAACCCAATATTGAAGATATTTTACATTGTATTTAGCCTGCATCGCAAGATCCTTTAAGTGGGCTTTTTTAGCATCTTCCATAGTTATTCCGGGAACAACATGATAGTCCATGTATAGTGGCATAATTTTGTGAATTAATTTGTAATACCCATTAATTGTATAGGTAACAAATAGAAACATAAATCGTTTACCACCAAATTGTAATAATTTTTTAAATCCCTTTCTTTAAAATGGAATATTATTTACTTATTACTCATTTGAGCCATTTTGTTTTCAAAATGCTTTACTAATTGTTTAATACCTACTTCAGGACCAAAGCTTACAAGTAATAAATCTTCTTCAACTCCCCCTGTATGACCAGGTTTCATATAAAATGCTTCACCAGCTCGAAATACTTCAGATGTTCCATCTTCATAATCCATTCTAATGGCACCTTTAACTACATATCCCCAGTGAGGAACCTGACAATGATCATTTTCCAGTCCTTCCAAAAGTGGTGAAAAGTCAGTACCTGCCGGAGCATTGTTTATATCTACGCACATTCCTCCCCAGCCATCAATCATTGGAAATACCATGTCTTTAGGAAAATCGTTAAGGTTTACATGTGTTTTTTCCGGGGTAATTTCTGTATTAATCACATATTTTTCTTTAGAATATGAACCAAATAGAAATAAATTGATGTTAAAAATTTTCCATTCTTTCCCTACGCGCTTTAATACGTATGATCTTTGGTCTTTAACTTCTTTGTTCTTTTCGAATTGAGTTATGTTTACCCATGCCATATTTCCTTCCACAATAATAGAATTGTATTTAAAATCTTCAGGATCCTCAACCGTTTTTACATTATTTTCTATTTTCCATTTCATGTGATTCTGCATGTCTTTACTGATATTATCCCATCCTTGACCTGAATAATGAAAATCCATTCCCGCTACCATAAATAAGACTTCATCACTCTTTACCCAATTTTTTTGGTAGGCATTAAAATCATTGTCACAATATGTAGCACGTTCATTTTCTAACAAGCTTATGATTTCTTTGCTTTCATCCTTTTTTCCAGCATTTATAAATATGATTCCTATTACAGTTAAAATGGCTGCAATACCTATGAAACTAAATATATTTTTTTTCATGGCTTAAATTTTTGTGAATATTAATAATGATATATCACTGTAATACAGTGAATACAAAGTTAAAGCATGAAATAAAAGCTTGTCGAACACATATGAATCATTGAATGCAACATTTGTTACATTATATTATGTGTCAAATTTCCTATTGTATTGTTATTTGATGGGGTGGAAATAGAAAAGGTACTTTATATTCTTTGGGAGTATGTGTTTATCTTGGGGTAGAAGAGTTTTTATGTGGGTAAATTAAAATAATAGTTGTTGTTGAATTACATTTACACGCAGCTTTAATTCTTCAAGTTCTTTTGCTGTTGGATGTCCTATTGTTTCCGGTCGCATTTTTCCAAATGATTGAAAATCCAGGTTATCAGAATTTAATAGAAACTCACTTATGTCTTCAGAAAGTTCTCCTCTGCAAGTATAAAAATCTAGTACATTTAAATGCGAAGCGTATTTCAGACATTTTTCTTTTTGCTTGGTATTCAGATCTGAATATATAGGCACTGCATGCGTGGCAAATAGCACTATTCTTTGTTCTTTGGGTAATTTCTTTAAAAACAATCTGGCTTCTCTTGGTGGAGCAAAATTGTTAATTGGAAATCCTACAAAAATCATATCGTAATCGGTTGTTTTAACTACTTCAGAAATTTTCTTTATTTCATTTTTGCCATTCCAGGCGTCATGTATTTGATTTGCTAATTTTTTTGTATTTCCTGTTGTCGAACAATAAGCAATTAATGTATTCATGTTTTGATAATTAAACTATAATTGCTTCGTGGAGACTATTAATTATATCTTGGAATCTTTTATGTTGAAGCAGCATAATTATAAGCAAATATTTCTAAAGGCAAAAATATATTACAATTTCTCCACATTCAATAGATTAATATTTGAGATGATTGTTTTTAGCCAAGTGGAAAATAGTCTCTTATAATTATAAGCGATACTTAGTTAATACTTGATTTAATCTATTTGCGTTCTGTTTTTATTTCTTTTGGTTTTAAATCAGTGTTTTTAAGTAAATATTTAGAACCGATCATTTGTCCTAAAACTGCAATGGCAATATATAAAGGAATCCATATTTTCGGAGTGTCTAACCAAATACGTAATGGGATAATAATAGGAATAGATGCGTGTATAAGTATCCACCACATCAATGTCATTTTTTTATAGTTATTTCTGAGTTTTCCTAAAAAAGTATTAATTATTAGTGATGTAAAAGAAACCAATAGTACGTTCATTTAATGTGATTTATTGTGGTCAAATTAATATTTAATTTCTATCCTAGAATGTGATTTATGTTAGGATGTTGGATAGAAACCAATTAATAGAATAAATGTTCAGGAGATGGAGATTGTAATGGATAATTTTTGAGGTAATTAGGACATTAGGTCAATAGATCAGACGGTCATTAGTTTTTGAGTTTGAGTTTTTGTAAACTAAAAATTGCAATTAATTGATGGTTAGTTAACTATAGGAATATTCAGAAGTACTGTTGTGCCTTGGTTTTTGACACTTTCGATTTTGCAACCTGCCTTTTTATAATTGCTTTTTCTTAATAAGCTTATTCGTTGATTAAAAATATGCATTGCCATAGACTTATGTTCCTTGTTTTGAGCTTTGGTTTCATCAAATCCTTCTCCATTGTCTGTAATTTTTACCAATAGAGTTTCTTTATGATCTTCAATTTCAATATTGAGAGAACCGTGACTCTCTTTAGATTTTAATCCATGCTTTATGGCATTTTCAACAAAGGGTTGAATTAACATTGGAGGAATGTAAATAAAGTCTGTTTCAAGTAATTCGTCGCAGTTTACAGTATATATAAAGCTATCTTGTAGCCGCATTTGTTCAAGTTTAATATAATTGTGTAGTGCTTTTATTTCGTCCTCAAGTGTAACTGTTTCAACAGCCGAGTGTTCAAGTATCGCTCTTGTTAATGAAGCAAAATTATTAAGATAACCGGCGGCCTTTTTCGTATGATTATTAAACATATAGTTTTGAATACTACCTAATGCATTAAAAAGAAAATGAGGATTCATTTGTGATCGAAGAAGCTGTTGGCGGAGAGTTTCTTGTTTTTGTTGATTTGTCTTTTTAAAACGATAGTAGAGTAATAAAATAAGAGAAAGAGTTAGTAGTAGAATGATTGAAAGCGAAAGAAACAGAATAATTCGTTGGTTTTTAATTTGATTTTCAGCTGAAAGTAAGTTTATTTTTTGTTCTTTTTCCTTGGTATCATATCTAATTTCAAGTGCATGAATTGATTTGTTATTACTTTCGTTTATAATCTTTTCCTGGTATTTATGACTTTGTTTCATTGATTCATATACCAGTTTCCATTGGTTTTGGGCTTTATAAAGCTCTACATAGGCATTGTTTACTTCAACTAAATTTTTTTGTGAATTTGTTTCAATACCCTGCATTTTTGCTTTATCCAATGTTTTTTGTGCATTAAAATAATCATGCTGAGCAATAGCTATTTTGCCTAAAAAGCAATTACATAAACTCTGATAACGAAGACTATTATCCTTTATATGGTAGACAAGAGCGAGTTCAAATTTTTCTTTAGCCTTTTCGTAATCTCCCAATTTAAAAAGAGCTTCTCCAATAAGATGTTCAGCAACTCCCATACCTTTATCCGATTTTAGCTCAATCAGTAAGTCTCTTGAAATTTCGAAATAGTACATGGCGGAATCAGGCTTCTCGGTTAATAAAAATACTTCTCCCATGTTTCCGTAGTTGTATGCCATTGTACGTTTATCATTTCGATATTTAGCAATTTCATTAGAACGTTTAAAATAATTCATTGCTCTGGGATAGTCCTTTTGTACAACAAGAGTGGCTCCTATTGTATTCATTGTATAAGATGATGAACGCAAATTACCTACGGTGTTTGAGGTTTCTAATGCTTTATGAAAATAATCAATAGCCAGAGTATTTATGTCCTGCATTCTAAATACCTGTCCTAAATTATTATAATTATAAAACATTTGTGTGCTGTCATTTAAAGCAATGGCCAAATCTAAAGATTGTGTATGGTAATAAAAGGCAGAATCATAATTTTCATCATACCTGTATTGAAGTCCAATAAAATCATAGGCTTTCATTTCACCCCTTTGATAAGCGACCTTATTAGATTTGAGAGCAAACTCTTTTAGGAGAGGAATGTAATTTTTATTTAACTTTTTTCGCGATTTACGGATAAGGTTGAGCGTATTATGTAGCTCATTAAAATCCGATTGTTGAGTCAGTAGGTTATTTATACTATCTGTTAGTTTATCCTTAGTAAACGCTTGAGCATAATTAGTATGCGTTTTTTGAGAATAACATACAAGGGATATATTTATAAACAAAAAGATCAATATGGTTTTAGGCATAAAGCTTTCATAATTTAGAGTTTAAGAAAAGATTGCTCAAATATACTAGTTTAATAGTATAAAATTAATATTTTAAATATGTAAGAATAAGAATTGTATGTAAGTGAATAGTTTGATTATACAATACCATTCTTTATTTTTGAAATGCATAAAATAGCAAAGAAGAAAAAGAACATTGATAATATCCTTATTATATGGAATCCATATCTAAAATATTAGAATTTGAGTTATTAAGTATTGCTGACTATAAAATCAGAGTATATACATTAGTTGCAATACTCATCATTTGGCTAATTACAAAAGGCCTGTTGTATATTATAAAAAAAGCACTGTTTCGTAATTATAAGAACAGAAAACTTGATACCGGAAATACACATGCCTTGTATCAAATTATTACTTATGTGATTTGGGTAATTGCCATTGGACTGATTTTAGAAACTATTGGCATTAAAGTTACCGTTCTTATTGCCGGTTCCGCAGCATTATTAGTCGGTATTGGTTTAGGATTACAGCAAACATTTAATGATATTATTTCGGGAATTATCCTACTATCAGAAAGATCAATCAGAGTAGATGATATATTAGAAATAGATGGAGATATTGTAAAAATTCAGGCTATTGGTTTAAGGACATCTAAGGGATTAAATACCGATGATATTTCCATTATTATTCCTAATTCGTTAATTACTACAAATAAAGTTATAAACTGGAGTCACCAGTCAAAAAGAACTCGTTTTAAGATAAATGTAGGTGTTGCTTATGGAAGTAATGTTGATTTAGTAATAAAACTTCTTGAAGACAGTGCATTGGAACATCCAGAAATTTCTGACAGGAATTTAATTGAAGCCCGATTAATCGACTTTGGTAATTCGTCGTTAGATTTTCAGGTTCTTTTTTTTAGTAATAATATTTTTAGGATAAATAAGGTAAAAAGTGATATCCGGAAGATTATTAACAGGAAGTTTTTGGAGCACAATGTTACTATTCCATTTCCACAAATGGATTTACATTTTAAAACCAACGATACAAATTTGTTCAAATAAAAAAAGAAAGCCTTTGAATCAACACATTCAAAGGCTTTTTCATTTTTATCTTATTTTGCATTAGAACTGTATTTTATAATTCCAATGTTCTGCCAGTTTTGTAGCTTCTTCTTTTGTTAGTTGAATTACAGCACCATGCTTGGGTGTAGAGAAATTAGTCGTTTTCATCTCCCCGTCATTAAAATGACCTAAATCGGTAAAGGTTTTGAAATCGCTGGTTTTACAGAAGCCAAAATTGTGAGGATTAATACTGTATACATCGTACATTAAAACCCATTCTTCCTTGCCAATACGTTTCCAAACATTAGGAGCTTCACAACCTCCAGGTTCAGTATCAACCATTTCTTTCTCATATTTATAGCCGCTGTTTATGCTATCAGAATATGCTACTTTAATTCCTCCAGGACTTTCCTGGGCAACATAAGTCATACAATAACGTCCGTTAGGCATTTGAATAATATCAGCATCAAGTATTTGAATGTCAGGATTTGGATATGCATATAATTCTTTAGGATAACTTATTAGCTTAGTAAAATTATCATCAGTATACGCGTAATATAACTTTGTTAATCCATGCCCTAAACGCATTGTAAAATATAGCATCATTTTATCTGCATTAGGATCGTAAATGGTTTGAGGAGCCCAGGCACATCCTACTTCCTTTAGATCATCAAATGATTTATTCATGTTGACTTGAGTATGCGTCCAGTTAATTAAGTCATATGACTTCATTAAAACAAAACCTTGATTGTTTCCCCAGTCGTACTTATCTGCATCTCTTTCCCACTCCGTAGTGCGATAGCCTTTTTGCTTACCAAATAAATGAAGATCTGTCATTGCAATGTAAAAAGCACCATCACCTCCTCTGGTAATATGTGGGTCACGAATGCCTTTTTGAGTAGCAATGGTATCTCCTGCAACAATGGGATTGTCATTATTAATGTCGGTGAAAGAATATCCGTCAGTACTCAATGCAAAATGTAAACTATGAGTGGGATCTTTAAAATACACTAATAGATAGGCAGCTTTATCTTTTTCAGTAAATGGGTCTTTAGGTGTTTTGTCTTTAGGTGGCTTATTTGTGCAAGAAGTGAAAATAAAAGCAACTAAAAAAAGCCATAGCAGCTTGAAAATGTTTGATTTTTTTGAACATAGGTTTTTACGTAACATAGGAAATTTCTTTTTGTAATAAATTGTAGCATAACATGAATTACCTCAAATATAGTTTAACAATTAGATAAAATCACTTATTAAATCCTTATTTTATGTAGTTAGCGGATATTAATATTAAAATCATATTAGGTTTTAAGTCTGTTTAGTCTATAGGTGAGTGGATCTTCAAGCGAGCTTGGTTTTACATTTTATTCAATTGATTTTAATCCAATATATGGGTATCTTATATAATAAAATATAGATACACCTATTTATGTGTGCTAAATTAAAAAAGGCTCTTGGTTTAATAGATGTGATCAGTATCTCTGCTGGAGTGATGATTAGTTCCGGACTTTTTGTTTTACCTTCTTTTGCATATGAACAAACCGGGGCCTCTATGATATTATCCTATTTTATAGGAAGTTTAATGATTATTCCTACGATATTTACAAAAGCAGAATTGGTAACTGCTATGCCTAAAACCGGAGGTATCTTCTTTTTTACAGACCGTAGTATGGGACCAATGATGGGAACATTGGCAGGAATAATAGGATGGTTTTCATTGGCGTTTAAATCTGCCTTTTCTTTATTGGCAGTAGGAATCTTTATTATAATATTAAATCCAGGTGTTTCAGAATGGCAAATAAAGTGGTTTGCAATTGGTGTATGTTTGTTTTTTACACTAATAAATCTTTTGGGAGTAAAGTTTGCCGGTTGGTTGCAAACTGCAATTGTAGTTATATTAATCCTTTCTCTTATAGTTTATATTGTTGATGGATTTTATCATGCAGATTATAGTCACATGATTCCTTTTACACCAAATGGAATCAATGCTGTATTTAGCACTGCAGGTTTAATTTTTATATCTTTTTCAGGTACAACAAAAATAGCTTCCATAGCAGGTGAAGTTAAGAATCCGAGAAGAAACCTACCGCTTGGTATGTTTTACTCCTGGGCTGTTGTATCTATTTTATATGTATTTGTTGTATTTATTACTGTAACAGTTATACCTCCCGATCAATTGATCCATTCTTTAACTCCAATATCGTTAGGAGGAGAAATTATTATGGGAAGGTTCGGATTGATTCTGATGACTATTGCAGGATTGTTAGCATTTATTTCAACAGGAAATGCGGGGTTACTTTCGGCATCAAGAAATCCATTAGCAATGAGTAAAGAAGATTTGATACCTAAAGGATTTGGAAGAATATCATATCGTTTTCATACGCCATGGATATCTATATTGCTAACCGGTGTGTTAATGTCATGTGCAATTCTTTTACTTGACCTTAAAACCTTTGTTAAAACAGCATCATCGCTTGTATTATTGCTTTTTATAATAGCTAACATTGCTTTAATCTTTATGCGGGAAGGAAATATTAAACATTATAAACCTTCTTTTAAATCACCATTATATCCGTGGATTCAAATTATAGGGATTATTAGTTACTCATTTCTTCTTTTTGACATGGGATCTTCATCTTTAATGGTTGTTGCTGTTTTTGTTATAGCAGGCTTGCTTTGGTATCTTATTTATGTTAGAGGACGAATTAAACGAGAATATGCACTTCTTCATGTTATAGAGAGGGTTACCGGAATAAAGCAAACGGACAGGTTATTGGAAGAAGAACTTCGAGAGATTCTGATTGAACGTGATGAAATTACAGATAAAAGATTTCATAAGTTAATAAAAGACTGTCCTGTTTTAGATATTGAAAAAGAGAGAACTGCAGAAGAACTTGCAAGCAGGGTTGCTGAATTATTATATCAACCATTAGAATTAAAGCAAGAAAAATTATATAAGCTCATTATGAAAAGTGAGAAGGTTCCTGAAATAATTATACAATCGGGTATAGCTTGTATGTCGATACCTATAAAAGGGCATAATAAATTTAAAGTTATGATGATTCGTGATAAGCAAGGTATCATATTTTCTGATCCTCATGATCCGGTTTACTGTGCATTTATTATTGTATACTCTTTGGATGAATGGAATTTTCAATTTCATTCGGTTTCATGGTTTATTGAAATTGCAGAAGTAGAAAATTTTGAAGAAAAGTGGCTTTCTGCCTTAAATGATAAAGATCTTCGTAAAATCATATTGTCCTTATGGGACAGAAGAATACCTCGTCATGCTGGTAGTAATATCTTGTCTCCTTATCTCTATCATTTTCTTTTTAAAAAGAAAAATGAAAATAATTCTGGATAATTATAAATAGTATATTGTGTTATAAGAATTAGGTTACTAGAAAAATGAATTTAATAGAGTAATTAGAAGTGTATTTTAAAATTACTCATTATTTTTGTCAACTCAATAGTGGGGGTGCCTGTTAAATGTGCTGAGATTAAACCCTATGAACCTGATGCAGGTAATGCTGCCGTAGGTAACTTTCATAGTCTCATTTTCTAGTCTATTTGACTCCCATTACTGCATTTTTATATAAAAGCATAAAGAAAAATGATAGAAAAAGAGCAATTAAAAGATAATTTGAATGCTATCCGCGAGAAATCACCATTAGTACATAATATTACCAATTTTGTGGTAATGAATAATACAGCAAATGCCCTTTTAGCCATTGGTGCTTCTCCGGTAATGGCTCATGCCATTGAAGAAGTTGAGGATATGGTTAATATAGCTTCTGCATTAGTAATTAATATGGGTACGTTAAGTCAACAATGGGTAGAGGCCATGATTTTATCCGGTAAGGCTGCAGTGAAAAAAGGTATTCCTGTAATTTTTGATCCTGTTGGTGTTGGTGCAACTCCTTATCGCAATAAAGTGGCTGCTTCAATTATTCATGAGTGTAAACCATCAATTATCAGAGGAAATGCTTCTGAAATAATGGCTTTGGCTAATGATAATATAAAGACTAAAGGTGTAGACAGTACTGCTTCATCCAATTCAGCTGTTGATGCAGCAAAACAATTAGCAACAGAAACAGGAGCGGTTGTAGTTATTAGTGGTGAACATGACTTTATTACTGATGGAAAAACCACTTACAAAGTAAAAAATGGATCTTCAATGATGCCTCTGGTTACAGGGATGGGCTGTACTGCTACTGCAATTGTTGCTGCTTTTGCTGCTGTTGATTCCAATTGTTTAAGTGCATCTGTTTCTGCCATGGCAGCAATGGGTATCTGTGGTGAAAAGGCTTCTGAAAAATCAAATGGTCCGGGAACTATGCAACTGCATTTTATTGATGAATTGTATAATATGGATGCATATACCTTAGAAGAATTTGCTGCATTTAGGATTGTAGAATAATCTTCTGTAGAATACGTAATATAATAAACACATAATGTTTGATTTAAAATTATACCTGGTAACAGATCGACCGTTATCATTAGGAAGAGATATTGAATGGATTGTTGAAGAAGCTGTAAAAGGTGGTGTTACCATGGTTCAGTTGAGGGAAAAGGATTGCAGTACTCGTGATTTTATAAATCTGGCTACAGGCTTAAAGAATAAATTAAAATCTTATAATGTACCACTAATTATTAATGACAGAATAGATGTTGCATTAGCTTCAGATGCCGATGGAGTTCATATAGGCCAGTCTGATATGCCTTATCATATTGCTCGTAGTATTTTGGGAAAAGATAAGATTATAGGTTTATCTGTAGAAACAATGGAGCAAGTAGAGGAAGCTAATCTATTGGATGTAGATTATATAGGAATATCACCGGTATTTAGTACACCAACAAAAACAGACACCTTTCAACCTTTTGGACTGGAAGGAGTTGAAAAAGTGATGGAGATTTCAAAACATCCAGCTGTTGCTATAGGTGGAATTAATGTATCAAATGCCATTGATATTTTTAAAGCAGGAGCCAATGGTATTGCCGTTGTTTCTGCCATTTGTTCTGCTAAAAATCCTAGAGAAGCTACTGAAGAATTAGTGAAATTGATTTGTAAATAATCTTGATACTTTTGTCTTGATACTTAATATTAAATGAAATGACCTGGACAGAAAAAGCCTGGAAGGCATCTGAATCTATATATAATAAAATACTTGAATTACCATTTTTACATGAATTGATGAATGGAACTTTACCTGAGGAAAAGTTCTATTTCTATTTAAATCAGGATGCTATTTACTTGGCTGAATATGGTAAAATACTGGCAGGAATAGCTTCGCGATTGACAAATGGAGATCAAAGAGCTGCCTTTCTGGGGTTTTCAAATGACACGATAACAGTAGAATCTGCATTGCATGCATTTTATTTAAAAGATGCTCCTAAAACAAAATATTCCGGACCATCACCAAGTTGTTCATTGTACACAGGTTTTTTATCACAAAAGCTTTTATGCTATCCCGTTGAAGTTGCTCTTGCTGCAATTTTACCTTGCTTTTGGATATATAAAAAAGTAGGCGATTATATATTAGAACATCAAACAAAAGAACAAAATCGTTACCAGAATTGGATTGATACCTATGGAGGAGAGGAGTTTGGTAATGCAGTAAAAAGGGCTCTTGAAATTTGCGATTCTGTTGCTGAAAATACGTCGTTACAAGAAGAAATGACTGAGGCTTATTTATATGCAACTAAGATGGAGTGGATGTTTTGGGACAGTGCTTACAGAATGGAAGAGTGGCCGGTGTAATAAGCAGTACGCAGTGTAAAGTCAACAATACTCAGTAGCAATCATCATAAAAATACATTTGCCAATTGCATCTCGATACTTGTGTTTACATAGAGAAAAGTGCCACGTCAAAAGTTATTTTATATGTGATAAGAGGTTTTAATTAAATCGATGTTAGTCTATTATCTAATGTCTCTTATCTAATATCTATTAAAAAATATGCAATTAAAAGAAATAGGAGAGTTTGGTTTTATAGATCGGTTTAAACCACATTTTAATGATTTGTTAAATGAAGGTTTAATGGGAATTGGCGATGATTGTGCAATTATTCATGCCAATGATGAGGAAGATTACATAATCACTACGGATCTTTTAATGGAGGATGTTCATTTTATTCGTGATTCAATTTCTCCTTTTCAATTGGGATATAAATCTTTGGCAGTGAATTTAAGTGATATTGCGGCAATGGGAGGTATTCCTGTTGCTTCGTTTTTATCATTTGCCATACCGAAAGATTTAGATGTGGAATACCTGGATCAGTTTATGGAAGGTTATCACGAACTTTCAAAAAAATATAATACAGCTTTATTAGGTGGAGATACAACAAAGTCGTTAAAACATCTTGCCATTAATGTGGCGGTTATAGGAAAATGCGCAAAAGGTAAGGCTCGAAAAAGAAGTGATGCAAAAGTGGGAGATGTTATTTGTGTTACAGGGAATTTAGGTGATTCAGCTGGAGGACTTCAATATTTGTTGGATGGTATCAATGCAGATAAAAATGATTATTTAATAAATAAGCATCATCAACCGGAACCCCAAATCAATGAAGGAATATTTCTTTCTCAACAAATAGGAGTAAATGCCATGATGGATATTTCAGATGGAATTTCATCCGATCTTAAACATATATTAAAAGCGTCCAAAGTATCTGCTGAAGTTGAAATAAAATCTTTACCTATATCAGAGGTATTAAGAAATGAATCTGTAAAAAATAACTGGAATGCAATTGAGATGGCAACTTCAGGAGGTGAGGATTATGAGTTATTACTTACTGTCAAATCTGAAGAATTTTTCCAAATTCAAAGAGATTTTGAAAAAGAGTTTAATAAACCATTGATAAAAATAGGAGCGATTACAAAAGGAAATCCTGTAATACATTGGACCGACAAAGGTAAAGTCGTAGAGTTGTCATCTACAGGATTCAATCACTTCAAATAAACTAATTAATATGCAATATAATACAGTACTTACAATAGCAGGTAGTGACTCTGGTGGAGGAGCGGGAATTCAGGCTGATATTAAAGCTATTTCAGCCAATGGGTGTTACGCTGCATCAGCAATTACTGCCGTTACAGTTCAAAATACAGTGGGAGTAACAGATGTTCATCCAATTCCTTTAACAATACTTGATGGACAGATAAGAGCTGTTTTGAGTGATATTGGGGCTGAAGCTATAAAAATTGGAATGCTACATTCATCGGAGGTTATTCAAGTGATTAAGAAGTGTTTGGTGGATTTTAAAGCAAGTAATGTTGTTTTAGATCCGGTGATGGTTTCTACTTCAGGACATAAGTTAATACAGGATGAAGCCATAGAAACATTAAAAGAAGAGTTGTTATATGAAGCAAGAGTTATCACTCCAAATATTCCCGAAGCAGAAATACTATTGGGGCAAAAGATAACAGGGCAGGAGGAATTACCTAAATTAGCAAAAGCACTATCTAATGGAAGAAAAGTATCAGTATTGCTTAAAGCAGGTCACTTAACAGATGATGAACTAATTGATGTTTTTTATAACGCGGAGACTGATGAGGTATTGAAATTATCATCAAAACGATTAGAGAGTAAAAATACCCATGGTACTGGTTGTACTCTTTCTTCTGCTATAGCTGCACAGTTAGCTAAAGGTTTACCTTTAAACGATGCTGTTATTAATGCCAAAGATTATATAAATGAAGCTATTGTTAATGGAGTGAATTACAAAATAGGAGAAGGTCATGGTCCAGTTCATCACTTTTATAATTATTGGAAATAAATTCCATTTCTTTAAAATATAAAAAAGGTTGTCTTCTAATTAATAGAGGCAACCTTTTTTATTTTATTCTATCATTCCATTCTTGGTTTTTATATATCTTAATTCATCTTATTTTCGATCATAATGTTTTCTTTGACTATGTGATATCTACCCCTCTCTAATTTGAAGGTAAAAGTATAAAATATAGATCATGTTTTTTATACAGACCAAAACTGAAACAGAATTAATTTACAAATCGCTTTTAAATAGCCGTTAAGACTAATGATTTAGGTGTTGGTCAAATATAATAAGGGATGTTCTTCCAAAAAGTTGGTTGTCTTTATATTTGTACTATCGAAAAATAGGGTAGAATGTATAAAAAGTTAAATTTCTTACTTGGAGGGATAGTATTTATATTCTGTTCCTGTAATCAAGCCAATCAGTTATGGCCAATATATGGTCAGAGCAAAACAGCAAAAACTTATGAATTATCTATCACTGATAGTTCATCTATTATAACTAATAACGGTGAGTTGTTAAAAATAATTCAGCCGCACGATTCATTATTTGTTGAAGCAGATACAATTATGTATAACAAACCAACAACTGAAAATAAAAGCGTCTTTTCAAAGTACCAGCCAACTACGGTATTAGTACATAAAAGTAATCCATCAGTAAAAGAGTTTTATTGTTTTAATAATGGTGGAGTACAGTTGGTTGGTTACCAGACAGCCGATACTTTACATCCTTATGTAGCTTTTGCTGAGCCATTATCTGTTTTGCCGGCTTTAGATCAAATTTCGGCAAATACAAATACTTATAAGCAACGATGGGATAACACGAAACAAAAGTTTGAAGACGATACAAAAATGGCATCCAAGGTACACCTGATCCAATCTGGTAAGATGGAAATAGACGGAGAGATAGAAGAAGTACTAATTTACGAAGTAATGTTAAGTGGCGATGCTAAAATGCCTTATGGAGAGCAAGAATTAATAATACCTGATGCCTTTATGGTAAAAAGTAACCTGCTATATGGCAAAACACAAGGATTATTGTACGAATGGAGTATACAGGTAAATAGAAATGAAAATGCAGGTTCAGAGCCCAATGAAATACCAGAAATTAAACAATACATTGAATTTATTAAATACCAATAACAACAAACCTTATATTATGAAATGCTTTTACTTAAAACGATGGCTTTTGTTTCTTCTACTAACATTATCCATCAATCAACTGAATGCACAAAAACTTGTGCAAAGTTTCATTGAACAAAATATTGAAGGAAGTTCATTTTTTGGCAATTCTGTAAGTGGAGTAGGAGATGTAAATGGAGATGGCTATGATGATGTTATTGTAGGTGCTTCTAGTTATAATTTATCTACAGGTCGGAGCTATATCTATTATGGAGGATCCACTATGGATAATATCGCAGATGTTATTATTGATGGCGAGACAACAAGTAATTATTTTGGCCATTCTGTAAGTGGAGCAGGAGATGTTAATGGGGATGGTTATGATGATGTTATAGTAGGTGCAGATGTATATAATTCATATACCGGTCGTAGTTATATCTATTATGGAGGAGCACTTATGGATAATATAGCTGATGTTATTATGACAGGTGAAACAACACTAGATAGATTTGGGTGGTCTGTATCTAGTGTAGGAGATGTTAATGGGGATGGTTATGATGATGTAATTGTGGGTGTTTTGCGTTATAGTTCATCTACAGGTCGCAGCTATATCTATTATGGAGGATCTACTATGGATAATATTGCTGATGTTATTATGGATGGCGAGACAACAAATAATTATTTTGGCAATTCTGTAAGTGGAGTAGGAGATGTTAATGGGGATGGCTACAATGATGTCATTGTAGGTGCTTATGGATATAATTCAAATACAGGTCGCAGTTATATTTATTATGGAGGAGAAACAATGGATAATACTGCAGATATTATTATGGATGGAGAAGCAACAAGTAATTATTTTGGCAAATCTGTAAGTGGAACAGGAGATGTTAATGGGGATGGTTATGATGATGTCATTGTAGGTGCTTATGGATATAATTCATCTACAGGTCGGAGCTATATTTATTATGGAGGAGAAACAAAGGATAATACTGCAGATATTATTATGGATGGAGAAGCAATAAGTAATTATTTTGGTTCTGTAAGTGGAATAGGAGATGTTAATGGGGATGGTTACAATGATGTAATTGTAGGTGCTTCTAGTTATAATTCATCTACAGGTCGGAGCTATATTTATTATGGAGGAGAAACAATGGATAATACTGCAGATATTATTATGGATGGAGAAGCAACAAGTAATACTTTTGGCAAATCTGTATGTGGAACAGGAGATATTAATGGGGATGGTTATGATGATGTAATTGTAGGTGCTTATGAATATAATTCATATACAGGTCGCAGTTATATTTATTATGGAGGAGAAACAATGGATAATACTGCAGATATTATTATGGATGGAGAAGCAACAAGTAATTATTTTGGAAAATCTGTAAGTGTAGTTGGAGATGTAAATGGCGATAGCTATGATGATGTAATTGTGGGTGCTTATGGTTATAATTCAGATACAGGTCGTAGTTATATTTATTATGGAGGAACATCTATGGATAATATAGCAGATGTGATTATGGATGGCGAGGCAACAAGTAATCGATTTGGATCATGTGTCAGTGGAGCCGGTGATGTTAATGGGGATGGCTATAATGATGTCATTGTAGGTGCTTCTGGATATAATTCAAATACAGGTCGCAGTTATATTTATTATGGAGGAGAAACAATGGATAATACTTCAGATATTATTATGGATGGAGAAGCAACAAGTAATAATTTTGGCATATCTTTAAGTGGATCCGGAGATGTAAATGGAGATGGTTATGATGATGTCATTGTAGGTGCTTCTGGATATAATTCATATACAGGTCGGAGCTATATCTATTATGGGGGATCTACTATGGATAATATTGCTGATATTATTATGGATGGCGAGGCAACAAGTAATTTATTTGGCAGTTCTTTAAGTGGATCCGGAGATGTTAATGGGGATGGCTACAATGATGTCATTGTAGGTGCTTCTAGTTATAATTCAAATACAGGTCGCAGTTATATTTATTATGGAGGAGAAACAATGGATAATACTGCAGATATTATTATGGATGGAGAAGCAACAAGTAATAGATTTGGCATTTCAGTATCTGGATCCGGAGATGTTAATGGGGATGGCTATAATGATGTCATTGTAGGTGCTTCTAGTTATAATTCAAATACAGGTCGCAGTTATATTTATTATGGAGGAGAAACAATGGATAATACTGCAGATATTATTATGGATGGAGAAGCAACAAGTAATAATTTTGGCATATCTTTAAGTGGATCCGGAGATGTTAATGGGGATGGTTATGATGATATTATCGTAGGTGCTCATAAATATAATTCCAGTGCTGGTCGTAGTTATATTTATTATGGAGGATTATCAATGGATAATATAGCTGATGTAACAATGGATGGAGAAGGAAGTAGTAATTATTTTGGATATTCTGTATGTGGAGGTGGAGATATTAATGGAGATGGCTATGAAGATATTGTTATTGGGGCTTACTCTTATCCTGTAAATGGAAAAGTATATATTTATTCAATGGATCCATATACAGAAGTTGAGACTGTTAATATAGAATCCATTATGACAACAAGTGTTACTGCAAATGGTACAATTTCAGATTTAGGTGATACAAATCCAACAGCTTATGGATTCTGTTGGAATACAACAGGTACTCCAACCATTTCTGATAATAATACAGATGAAGGTGAGGTCAGTACTATAGGTGATTATTCAAGTAATATCACAGGATTAATACCAGTAACAACTTATTATATCAGAGCTTATGCTACAAATGAGGCTGGTACTACTTATGGAGAAGAGATAAGTTTTACTACACCAAAAGCTGATCAGACAATTACTTTTGGGGAATTAGCAACTAAAACTTATGGAGATACTTCTTTTGATTTATCAGCAACCGCTTCATCTGGTCTTGATGTAACTTATGAAAGTTCAAATACATCTGTAGCAACTATTAGTGGTAGTACTGTTACTATTATAGGGGCCGGATCAACTACGATAACTGCTTCTCAGGCCGGTAATGAAACATATAATGCTGCTGATGATGTTGAGCAGCAATTAACCATCAATAAAGCCACACTAACCGTAACTGCAGATGATAAGAGCAAAACGCATGGCGATGCTAATCCAGCCTTAACCGTAAGTTATTCAGGATTTGTTAATAGTGAGACATCAGAAGTCTTATCTACTGCACCAATAGCCTCTTGTTACGCAGATGCAACAACTGGAGTGGGAACCGCTGCTATAACTGTAAGTGGTGGTGTTGCTGATAATTATTGTTTTAGTTATGTGCCTGGTGAATTAGCCATCAATAAAGCGACACTAACCGTAACAGCAGATGATAAGAGTAAAACATATGGAGATGCAAATCCTGCTTTAACCATTAGTTATTCCGGCTTTGTTAATAGTGAGACATCAGAAGTCTTATCTACTGCACCAACAGCCTCTTGTTACGCAGATGCAACAACAGGAGCCGGAACAGCTGCTATCACAGTAAGTGGAGGTGTAGCCGATAATTATAGTTTCAGTTATGTGCCTGGCGAATTAACAATAGAAAAAGCGACACTAACCGTAACTGCAGATGATAAGAGTAAAACGTATGGAGATGCCAATCCTGCCTTAACCGTAAGTTATGAGGGATTTGTTAATAGAGAGACATCAGAAGTCTTATCTACTGCACCAACTGCATCTTGTAGTGCAGATGCAACAACAGGATCCGGTACAGCTGCTATCTCGGTGAGTGGCGGTGTAGCCGATAATTATAGTTTCAGTTACGTGCCTGGTGAATTAACAATAGAAAAAGCCACACTAACCGTAACTGCAGATAATAAGAGTAAAACGTATGGCGATGCAAATCCTGCTTTAACTGTAAGTTATGCCGGCTTTGTTAATAGTGAGACATCAACAGTCTTAACCACTACACCAACAGCTTCTTGTAGTGCAGATGCAACAACGGGAGTTGGAACAGCTGCTATCACCGTAAGTGGTGGTGTAGCCGATAATTATAGTTTCAGTTATGTGGCTGGTGAATTAACAATAGAAAAAGCCACACTAACCGTAACTGCAGATAATAAGAGTAAAACTTATGGAGATGCAAATCATGCTTTAACTGTAAGTTATGCCGGTTTTGTAAATGGAGAGAGCACATCAGTTTTAACAACTGTACCAACTGCTTCATGTGATGCCACAACAACAACAGGAGCCGGAACAGCTGCTATCACTGTAAGTGGAGGCGCTGCTGATAATTATAGTTTCAGTTATGAAGCTGGAGAATTAACTATCAATAAAGCTTCGTTAACTGTAACCGCTGATGATAAGAGCAAAACATATGGTGATGCAAATCCAGCCTTAACCGTAAGTTATTTAGGCTTTGTGAATGGCGATAATGAGGATGATATTGATGCTTATCCATCAACTTCATGCAGTGCAGATGAAAATTCAGCCGTTGGAGAGTATGTAATTAATGTGTCTTTAGGAAGTGATGATAATTATGAGTTTGTTTATGTAAATGGAACTTTAACTATTGATCAAAGTCTAGGAATTGAATCTGGTAATAATTTTTCATTAAATGTTTATCCAAATCCATTCTCTAATTATATTATTGTTGATGGAAGCTCTAACAATAAAGATATTGCTACTATCGAAATCTTTAATATGAGAGGTGTCCTGATTAAGCAGATTAAAAATTACGAGAGTGGAAGTAGGATTCATGTTTCTAATTTAATACCAGGTTCCTATCTCATAAAAATTCAATTTTCTAATCGAGTTTATACGAGTTTGATTGTAAAATAATAAATAATAAAAACTGACTAGATAAATGATATTAAAAAAGGTTGTCTCTTAATTAATAGAGGCAACCTTTTTACGTTTTATTAAAATTTGTTTTTTTAGGATTATAATCCTTTACTTCTGTCATTTTTATTTAGCTGTTTCAGATTCTAGTTGAATATTTTTATTATCATCGCTTAGCTCTTTTGGCATTCTTCGATTGTAAATAGTTTCAACTGTTACAGCTTTTGTTTCTCCGTTGTACTCTTGGTACCCCCAGCAATTTGGAAAATTATTCATAATCATTTGTTTTTAAGGTTAAACATTAAGTTTTTCTTGTTATGTGATATAACAAATATGATATGAATTTGTTTATATATCAAATCGATATTGTCTATAACGATATATGTTACCTCTATATGTCAAACTGCTTTGTTTATTAATTTTATATTAAATAAGTCTAAATAGTTGATAATGTGAAGTAGGTTGTTCGAATAATATGATAAAAAATTCTACTTTCATAAAAAATCTACGCAACCAACTTATTATACTGACATCTAGAATAAAAAAATGTTAGTATAATATTTTTTAACCATAGAATAATTATGAGAAATTTAAACACATTATTTCTAAAAAAATGGAATGCACTGATAGGAGTCATTCTTACCCTTTTAGGTTTTTCAACAGCTTGTGATGATAAAGAGTCTCCAGTAGAATATGGAACACCTCATGCCACATTTATTGTAAATGGAAATGTAAAAGATGAAGTCACTAATGAAAATATTAAAAACATTAGGGTAGTACTCAATACTGACACTACTTATACAGATGAAACTGGTAACTATAAGGTTTCTTACACAGATTTTCCTGCAGATCAATCTTTCATCATTGAATTTGATGATATTGATGGTACAGACAATGGAGAATATGAGGCTTTAGATTCAACAGTCGAATTTAATGATTCTGAATATACTGGTGGATCAGGATGGTATTCCGGAGAAACAGAGCAAGAACTAAATGTTGCACTTAAAACTAAAGAATGAGTGTAGAAAAAATCCCCTTTAAGAAAAGGATAGCTCTTAAACTTTATAGTAGATATAAAGCAAATCAAGTAAAACTTCATGAATTGAATTACATTCTTTGGGAATGTACACTTCGATGCAATTTGAATTGTATTCACTGCGGTAGTGATTGTCAAAAGGATTCTTCCCAAAGAGATATGCCTCGAGAAGATTTCTTAAAAGCACTTGACGATATTACTCCAATTATAAATCCCAATAAAACAATGATTGTTTTAACAGGAGGGGAGGCTATTTTACGCAAAGACATTTTCGTTATTGGTAAAGAGTTATATAAGAGGGGATTTCCTTGGGGAGTTGTTTCCAATGGAATGGGGATGGATAAGAAGATGCTTACAGGATTAGTAAATGCAGGAATTAGATCTGTTACTATTAGTTTGGATGGGTTAAAAAAATCTCACAATTGGTTACGAAATAATAACAAGAGTTATGATAATGCTGTTAATGCATTGAAACTACTTAGTCATATTACTAATGTTAGTTATGATGTTGTTACCTGTGTAAACCAGAAAAACTATACAGAGCTGTCTGATTTCTATAAGTTTCTTTCAAGTATAGGTGTTAAAGAGTGGCGTATTTTTACTGTTTTTCCAATAGGAAGAGCAAAGCATGACGATTTATTGCAACTGCAACCTAAAGAATTCAAGAGATTGTTTGATTTTATTGAGAAAGTAAGAATTGAAGGAAAAATCAAATTGAATTATGGTTGTGAAGGATTTTTAGGTGATTATGAAGGTAAGGTAAGGGATAATTTCTTTTTCTGTCGGGCAGGTGTTAATGTTGCTTCCGTTTTGGTTGATGGATCAATCTCAGCTTGCCCTAATCTAAGGGATAATTTTATTCAGGGAAACATATATAAAGATAGTTTTAAAGAAGTTTGGCTTAATAAATACCAGATGTACAGAGACAGAAGCTGGACTAAAAAGGGCGTATGTAGTAATTGTGCCCATTATAAGTATTGCCAGGGAAATGGAATGCATCTTAGGAATGATAAGACCGGAGAGTTATTGTTTTGTCATTTGAAAAGAATCCAGGAGGGAGAAAAAGCGGTTAGCCAGCAATAAAAAACCCATCCCTTAATTAAGAGATGGGCAACTCACCTTGTTAACTTATTCCGAATTTCCCTATTATTGCAGTCGGAATCACCTACAATTTCTTTTAAAGTTTTCTCCGTGTTTTTAAAAAACAATCAATTATTTAAGAGTGGTGTATAAATATGTTGAGAACAAGGCTTGACTCTTTTTAAAAAATAAGGAGTTTACTTTCGTAAATGACTGTTTTAAAAAAGAGTCGTAACGCAGTTATCGGAGTTATTTATAAGCACAACTTAAATGAAATTTTCTATACCTGCCATTAATCCATCCAATTCAGCCAAACCTTTTAGGCGACCAATCAAAGGATAACCAGGATTGTATTTATCATTATTATAGTCATCTAAAATTTTAATTCCATGATCAGGACGAACAGGCATTTTTACATCTTTTCGACCTGCAGAAATACGACTTTTTTGTTCTTTTAATAAAGCGGTCATTAAAGAAACCATATTTTGGCTTCCAGTTAAATGGCCTGATTCAAAGAAACTTCCATCTGGCAAAAGCTTAGTGTTTCGTAGGTGAACAAAATGTATTCTCTCACCAAAAGTTTCAATGATATCTAACAGATTGTTTTCTTTTCTGGCAGAAAGTGAACCTGCGCAAAATGTAATACCATTGTTTGGAGATTTGTTAGCTTCGTAAAGCCATTCATAATCTTCTTTTTGCCCTATAATTCTAGGTAAACCTAAAACCGGGAATGGAGGATCATCAGGGTGTATAGCAAAGTTAACTCCAACCTCTTCCGCAACAGGAATTACATCATCAAGAAAAGCTTTTAAATTTTCGCGCATTTTAGCTTTGTCATAACCTTCATACCGTTTGATGAATTCTAAAAACAAAGCCTTTGGATCAGGTACACTGCCATCAATAACACCGTCTATGAAACCTTGAGTTACAACTATTATATTGTATGCTAATTTTTCAGCTTCCTCTTCACTCATCTGAGCATAAACCTCTTTTGCTTTTTCAACTATCTCTGCAGGATAATCTTTTTCAGCGCCTGGACGCTTTAATATGTATGCGTCAAAAGCAACAAAAGTTGGAAAGTCAAAATACATAGACTCTCCTCCGTTATTCAATTTATAATGAAGTTCAGTTCTGGCCCAGTCTAATACAGGCATAAAATTGTAGCAAATAGTATCAATACCACATTTCCCTAGATTGCGAACCGACTCCTTATAATTTTTAATTAGTCGAGGACGATCATCAGAGCAAATCTTAATCCCTTCAGTTACAGGTAAGCTTTCAACAACGCTCCAGCGCATACCACGTGCTTCAATAGCACTCTTCACTTTCATGATCTCTTCTACCGACCATACTTCTCCATTCGGAATATGATGAAGAGCTGTGATAACACCTTCTACACCCATTTGGACAAGCATATCCAATGTAATTGGGTCTTTCTCTCCAAACCAACGCCAGGTTTTCTCTAAAGCCATAATTAAAATGTTTAATTAATATATCGTTTTGGTAAATGGAATCAAGGTTTCAGAGATTAATGGTGAGATAATTAAATCACCCATTAACCTTTATCCTTGTTATCTTTAACCTTTCATTAAACCCCACTAAATGAACTGAAACCACCATCAACAGGTAAAATAACTCCTGTAATAAATGAAGCAGCATCAGAGCAAAGGAATTGAACAGCTCCATTAAGCTCTTTAATATCACCAAAGCGTTTCATTGGTGTGCGTGCCAACACTTTTTTACTTCTTTCTGTATATGAACCATCAGGATTTATTAAAACTTTTCTGTTCTGGTCACCGATGAAGAAACCTGGAGCAATAGCATTAACTCTTACTTTCTCATTGAATTTGGTTGCCATCTCCATAGCCATCCATTGAGTAAAGATGTTAATACCTGTTTTTGCCACAGAATATCCAAGTACGCGTGTAATTGCAGAATAAGTAGCCATTGAAGAAATAGTAATAATACTTCCTTCTCCACGTTCAGCCATTGCTTCTCCAAATACTAAGCTAGGATATACAGTTCCGTTTAGGTTTAAGTCAGTAACTCGTTGAAAATCGTCAATTTTCATATCGAAAACTGTTTGATCTTCAGTAAGTGTTGCTCCAGGAAGATTACCTCCGGCAGTGTTAATTAATATATCTACATGTCCCCACTCTTCTAATAACTGAGCTTTAGCTTGTTTAAGCTCATCCATATCTAAAACACTTGATACTATTCCTATAGCTTCACCACCTAAAGCTTTAAGCTCTTCAACTTTAGCATCTACGTTTTCTTTTCTGATATCCAGAATAGCAACTTTAACTCCAGCTTCAATTAAACTGGTTGCTATGCTGCCTCCTAAAACACCTCCGCCGCCTGTAACTACGGCTACTTTTCCTGTTAATTCGAACATGACTTTTTAATTTACGTTAATAGTACGTTATCTAGTAAGGGTAAAAAAATTTATAAAGGAACTTTTAGTTTATAAAGAAAAGCAGGTCGTTGTTGACCGCCAGTACTTTTCTCATTTAGTTTTTCAACAAGTCCCTGGTTTATTACTTTCTTTCTAAAGTTACGATTGTCAATTGGATCTTGAAGAATCAGTTGATATAATTCTTGCATTTGATTTAGAGGAAATTTTTCGGGCAATAAGTTTATTAATATCGGTTTACGCCACATTTCCACTTTTAACCAGTTTAGTGCAGTATCTAGCATTTTGTTGTGGTCAAATGGTAATTGACCAATATTAGTTAGTTCATGCCAACTCACCTCCTTAGCATGAGAACCTGCAAGTAATTTAAACATTTCCGGTTTTACCAACGCACAAAACAAAACAGAAACTACACGATGATGAGGATATCGATCAACTTCACTAAAAATGCCAATTTGTGATAAATAAATATCATGAATACCTGTAAGTTCTAGAAGAACTCTTTTGGCTGCATTTTCAATGGTTTCATCTAAATATACATAAGAACCAGGTAGTGACCATTTATTAATTTCTGGTTCTTTGTCTCTTTTAATGAGCAATACTTTCAATTGATTATCCTCATATCCAAGTATGGCAAAATCAACGGATAAATTATTTATTTTCTCGCTCATTAATATATGTTTTAAATAAATTGCGTACAAGGTACGTAAAGATTTCGTATTTGCAAATATTTTGCAATTTAACTTCTGACGTTAAAGTATAAATACAGGTATAGATCTATAAGCTTTTTAATAAGATTTAGCTGATGTTTAAAAGTTAACGGCTGTAGCAAGTGGTTGATAGTTAGAGTGTATAGATTGCTGTAGTCCTGGGTGAGTAAAAATGTTGTTTACATTTCAGCATGTATCGTTATCATTCTATCACGCCATGTTAGCAATCTCGTTTTACTTTTGTTTTTGAAAAAAATCTACATCTATGAAACTACTGTTATCTATTGCTTTCAGATTATTCTTGATATCATTTTTATGTGTTTCGCATGCAAATGCACAATTACAAAATCTTGGTTTGGTAAATGAACCAATCGATATAAGTGCTGATTTTTATAATTTCAAAAACACATATTATTTTGCTGACAGTCTGGTATCTTTTGATCCAACCGCAGCAAAAGGAATGATTAATTATAAGCGTTACGAGTATAAAACCCGTTATGCTTTTAATAATATGTTAGGTGTATTAAAACCTGTGACTGAGAATGAGTTTCCAACAGGTGAATATGCTGCAACACCAGAATTATCTTTTACAATAGATTTTGTTTCAGACAGAACTGTTCGTTTGAGATTTTCAAGTGGTCCGGATAAAACCGTTGATGATGCTTCATTAATGTTAGTGAATGGTCAGGCTCCAAAAGTGAGAAACTGGAACTATTCTTTTAAAGATGGAAAGCATGTTTATCAAAGTGCTTACGGCAAAGTGGTTGTTACTCCATTTCCATGGCATGTAGCTTTTTATGATGTATCAGGTAAATTACTGACTTCTACGAATCATCATATAGATAATGCCGAATCAACGTATACTCCAATTATGCCTTTCTCTTATGTTCGCAGAGCTTCAGATTATTCCAAAAGCTTTAATGCGGCATTTACGCTCTCTCCAAACGAAATGATTTTTGGTTGTGGAGAGTCTAATACTCAGTTGAATAAAAGAGGACAAAAAGTGGTTTTGTGTACTGATGATGCTAATGGTATTCAAAATGAAACCATGTACAAGCCCATTCCATTTTTTATGAGTAGCAGAGGTTATGGAATGTTTATGCATACTTCAACGCCAATAACCTGTGATTTTGGTAAATATTTCAGTGGAGTGAATTCTATTATGGTAGGAGATGAATCCCTGGATTTATTTGTGTTTCTGGGTGAGCCTAAAGATGTTTTGAACGAATACACAAATCTGACAGGAAAAGCACAGATGCCGCCACTTTGGTCCTTTGGATTTTGGATGAGTCGTATTACGTATTTTAGTGAAGAGGATGGAAGGACTGTAGCTAAAGAATTAAGAAAGAATGAAATTCCTTGTGATGTGATTCATTTTGATACGGGATGGTTTGAAACAGACTGGCGTTGTGATTACCAATTTTCAGAATCACGTTTCGACAATGCAGGTAAGATGATTACCGATTTGAAAAAACAAGGATTTGAAACTTGTTTATGGCAGCTTCCATATTTTGTTCCTAAAAATGAATTGTTTAGTGAGATTATAGATAAAGGTTTATATGTTAAAAATGCAAAAGGTAATCTACCTTACGAAGATGCAGTGTTGGATTTCTCGAATCCTAAAACAGTAGAATGGTATCAAAGTAAAATTGCAGGTTTGTTGGATCTTGGAGTTGGTGCCATAAAGGTTGATTTTGGAGAAGCTGCTCCATATAATGGGATTTATGCTTCTGGTAAAACAGGTTTTTATGAGCATAACCTTTACCCTTTAAGATATAATAAAGCAGTTGCTGAGATTACTCAAAAAGTAAAAGGAGAGCAAATTATGTGGGCTCGCAGTACATGGGCCGGTAGTCAGCGTTATCCAGTACATTGGGGTGGAGATCCTGCCAATACCAATACTGCTATGGCTGCTGCTTTACGCGGTGGATTATCTATCGGATTAAGTGGTTTCTCATTCTGGAGTCATGATATTGGTGGGTTTGTATTGCAAGCTCCAGAGGATTTATACAGAAGATGGACTCCTTTCGGAATGTTGACTTCTCATACTCGCAGTCATGGTGCACCTCCGACAGAACCATGGGAGTATAGCAAGAGCTTTTTAAATGATTTCAGAAAAGCTGATGATATGCGCTATCAATTGATGCCATATATCTATGCACAGGCAAAAAAATGTACAGAAACAGGCCTGCCAATGATGCGTGCACTTTTTGTTGAGTTTCCTGATGATCCTGGATCATGGTTGGTAGATGATGAGTATTTATTTGGTGAAGACATTTTGGTGGCTCCTTTATTTGAGGAAGTTACAGAACGTAGTGTATACTTACCTAAAGGAAACTGGATTGATTATCAGACAGGAAAATCTTATGAAGGAGGATGGCACCAGATTTCGGCTGGAGATATTCCAATTGTGATGTTGGTTAAAGAAGGTACAATTATTCCTCATATAAAGCTGGCTCAATCAACAAAGGATATGGATTGGAGTAGGTTGGATTTGAAAGTCTATGGTAAAAATATCACAGAGGCTAAAGGGTTGATTTGCTTACCTGATGAAATTAAGCTACATGAAATCATAGCTAAAAAACAAGAGGATCAATGGAATATTAATAGTGAGGGAGTCAATACGAAATTAGTAATTAAAGAAATCATTGAATAATGAAGCATTGGATTTTATTTGTAGCATTCCTGTTTAGTATTCAATTTTCTAATTCACAGAATTACCCGTTTCAGAATACAAAACTAGATACAGAAAAACGTATAGATAATCTATTGTCGTTAATGACTATAGATGAGAAGGTGAATTGCTTAGGTACGAATCCTTGTGTACCACGATTGGGAATAAAAGCGACTGGTCATGTGGAAGGTCTACATGGCTTAGCTATGGGAGAACCTGGAAATTGGGGAGGTAAGAATCCTGTTCCAACTACAACTTTTCCTCAGTCATATGGAATGGGGCAGACCTGGGATACAACCTGCATGAGGATTTTAGGAGAGATTGAAGGATACGAGGTTCGTTATATGGTTCAATCGCCTAAATATAATCGTGGCGCTTTGGTAGTGAGAGCTCCCAATGCCGATTTAAGTCATGATCCTCGTTGGGGAAGAACTGAAGAATGTTATGGTGAAGATCCATATTTAAATGGTCAGTTGGTTGTTGCGTTTATCAAAGGTCTTCAGGGTAATAAACCTAATTACTGGCAGGCTGCTTCTCTGATGAAACACTTTCTGGCAAATAGTAATGAAAACACCCGTACATCATCATCATCAGATTTAGATGAGCGTTTATTGCATGAGTATTATGCTTATCCATTTCAAATGGGTGTGAAAAAAGGTGGTTCAAGAGCTTACATGGCTGCTTATAATAAAGTCAATCAGGTTCCGATGATGGTGAGTCCATTATTGAAGGATCTAACAGTTGACCAATGGGGACAGAATGGAATTATCTGTACTGATGGCGGTGCATTAAAACTTCTGATATCTGATCATAAATATTACGAATCCATTGAAATGGGTGCAGGAATGGCTGTAAAAATGGGAATCAATCAGTTTTTGGATCGATATAAAGGACCAATTGATACCGCGTTGATGAAAGGGATTATTAATGAGGCTGATATTGATGCTGTGCTTAGAGGCTCTTTCAGAGTGATGATAAAACTGGGATTGCTGGATCAAAGTGAAGATAATCCGTATTCAAAAATTGGTTTGAATAATGAAAAGGAACCATGGTTAAATGAAAAGAATAAAGAAATAGTAAAAGAGGTTACCTGCAAGTCTATTGTGCTTTTAAAGAATGAAAAACAAACCTTACCCATCAACACAAAAAAGATTCATAAAATATTAGTCGTTGGTCAGTTGGCTGATCAGGTTTTGTTGGACTGGTATTCAGGAACACCTCCATATTTTATTACACCATTGCAGGGTTTAAAAGATAAGTTGGGTAAAAAAACAGAAATCGTTTATGTTCCGGATTCACTAATAGAAAAAGCAAAAGAAGAAGCTCAGGATGCTGATTTGATTTTGGCTTTTGGAGGTAATCATCCAACTGGAAATGCTGGTTGGGCTGAAGTAACCCGGGATAGTTACGGAAAGGAATCTGTCGATAGAAAAACCATTATGCTCGAAGATGAAGCTTGGGTTAAGCAATTGTATGAAGTAAATCAGAATATTGCTTTTGTTTTAGTGAGCAGTTTTCCTTATGCTATTAATTGGTCTCAGCATAATTTACCAGCTATTATACATACCGTTCATAATAGTCAGGAATTAGGTAATGCATTAGCTGATGTTTTAGTTGGTGATTATAATCCTGCTGGACGATTGGTTCAAAACTGGTCTATGAGCGATGATAATCTTGCTCCGTTATTGGATTATAACATTCGTAATGGCCATACTTATTTATATCCAAAATATCCTCCGTTGTATCCTTTCGGATATGGTTTAAGCTATACAAAGTTTGATTACAGTAATGTAAATGTTCAGGTTGAAAATGATGGGATTCATGTAAACCTTGATATAAAAAACACAGGCGAGGTTGATGGCGATGAGGTGGTACAGGTGTATGTTTCATACCCTCATTCTGCTGTTGCTCGTCCTGTTAAAGCATTAAAAGGATTTATAAGGACAAACATTAAAAAGGGAGAAACAAAACAAGTAAGTATTCAGATAGATAAGAATGATTTGCGTTACTGGGATGTAAATCAGAAAGAACTGGTATTAGAGAAAGGTGATATTGAATTGTTAATAGGAGCTTCTTCACAAGATGTCAGATTAATTAAAAAAGTGACGATAGAGTAAATTAGAGATAAGATGTTAAGAATAAAGACTATAGTATTTTTCATAATTTTTGTAATGACTACACACCTAACTGCTCAACGATTCTTCCCACAGGAGGAGTTGATGACAGTTGGTGTGTATTATTATCCTGAACATTGGTCGCCTGATCAATGGGAAAGAGACATTAAAAACATTGCAGATTTGGGATTTGAGTTTATTCATATGGCAGAATTTGCTTGGGCTCAAATGGAACCCTCAGAAGGGAGTTATGATTTTAAGTGGTTGGATCAAGTAATTGCTTTGGCAGAGAAACATCATTTAAAAGTAATACTAGGTACACCAACACCTTGTCCTCCTGTATGGTTAGGTATCAAACATCCTGAAATTTATTTAGAAGATGGACTTTATCAGTCAAAAGAACATGGAACAAGGGCAAACATGTCTCTGTCTAATCCTATCGTGTTAGATTATACTCAGAAGATAGTAGAAGCAATGGCCAAACATTATGGTAAGAATAAAAACATAATGGGATGGCAATTGGATAACGAGCCTGAAGCCAAGGAAGATTATAGTCCGGCAGCTCAGGAAGCATTCAAAAAATGGCTGGAGAAGAAATATAAGACTGTTGGTGAATTAAATAAAGCCTGGGGTTTGGCTTTTTGGAGTCAACTTTATGCATCCTTTGATGAGGTTAGTATCCACAATGCGCAAAACGTTGGATGGTGGGGTGCTAATCCGATTGCTTTATTGGATTTTAAACGTTTTTCAGCAGATACTCAGGCTCAGTTTCTGGATTTTCAAGCTGAGGAAATACGTAAATACATTGATCCATCTCAGTTTATTACCACTAATTATGTAGCTAAAGGAAATCAGACAGATCCTCGTCGAAGCAAAAAGATGGACTTTGCTTCATTCACGGCTTATCCAAATTATGGAAGTCACAATTTAGATGACTTAGGATTCAGATTGGGTGATTATTCTGTGCTCATGTATGCCAATGATTATTATAAATCAGTCAATGGTATTACCGGAGTTATGGAGTTGCAACCCGGACAAGTAAACTGGGCCAATCATAATTCATTATTACAGCCAGGTACGGTTCGTATGTGGTTGTGGCATTGCTTTGTAGGAGGTTGTTCTTATGCTTGTACATATCGTTATCGCCAGATTTTATATGGTGCAGAGCAGTATCATCATGGAATTATGACTACTGATGGTGTTAGTCTGTCACAAGGAGGAAAAGAATACGTTCAGTTTATAAAAGAAATTAAATTATTACAGCAAAAACTTGATGTAAAAGCCAAAACACCAAAAGAACTTCAGCAAAAAAAGACAGGCATTATGTGGTCGTTTGATAACCTTTGGAATTTGGAGCGACAAAAGCAAACCAACCAATGGAATACCTGGCAACATATGCAGCAATATGAGTGTATTCTTCACTCGCTGGGTATTCCGGTTGCATTTATTTCTGAAGAAGAAGATTTTTCTGACTACGATTTTATTGTAGTTCCGGCTTACGAGATGGTGGATGAAGCTTTGGTGCAAAAATGGAAAGACTATGTTGCTATGGGTGGAAACCTGATTATATCAACCAGAACAGGAGCTAAGGACAAAAATGCTCATTTATGGGAAAGTAATCCCTCAGGAGTGATGAATGAGCTGATTGGTGGAAAAATTACAGCTTTTGATATGATGCCATCTGGCAAAACTGCAACAATTACGATGAATGATTCTGAATATAAATGGAGTTGCTGGGCCGATTTGATTGAACTGAATCCCAATGCAAAAGTGTTGGCATCCTATAAAGATCAGTTTTATGCAGGAACTGCTTGTTGCTTGAAAAATAGGATTGGTAAAGGTAATGTTTGGTATATCGGTGCTGAAAGTATCGGAGGGAATCTGGAAAAGGATTTGATCAAAAAAGTATATCAGGAACATGGATTAAAAACAATGGATTATCCGGAAGGTGTATTCGTGGAATACCGTGATGGATTTATGATAGCAGTGAATTATTCTTCAGAGGATTATAATCTGGACTTTGATGGAAAATATTTGATAGGAGACAAAATATTAGAACCGGCAGATGTGGCGGTTTGGATTGGTAATTAAATTAAACAATTTAAAATGCGTGCAGCATAAAGATCGAATTCATTTAAGAGTTTCGTCTAATCATTAAAAATTTAAATAAATGTTGAAAACAATAAAATAATAAAACACAGAGACACAAAGATACAGAGTGTATTCAATGTTATTCATATGAAATGAGCCATGAGAGAAATTTTTATACTTATGGGATTTTTTATAATAGTGAGTTTTATATTAAAAATTAAATTTTAGACATAAAAAATATATTATTAATAAACACTGTGTATCAGTGTCTTTGTGTTCATTATTCGACATTTTATTGGCATTAAAAATTTACACATGAATACAAAACACCCAAACAAAATATCCGTTTTTGAAAAAATAGGCTATGCCCTTGGTGATGGAGCAGCAAATATAGCATGGCGAGGAGTAGCAACATTTTTATTTGTTTTTTACACAGATGTATTTGGTATTGATCCCGCTGCTGTAGGGATATTAATGCTGGTAGCACGATCAAGCGATGGTATTAGTGATATTGCCATGGGTATTGTAGGAGACCGAACCAAATCCAAATATGGTAAATTCCGTCCATGGATATTATGGACTGCCATACCACTGGCTGCCATACTTTCTTTATTGTTTACAGCTCCGGATCTGAGTTCTTCTGGCAAAATTATTTATGCATATACCACCTATATTATATTTACATTGGTTTATACTGCCAATAATATTCCTTACGGAGCCTTAATGGCCGTGATGACTGGAGATGATAAAGAGCGTACAACCATCGGATCGTATCGTATGGTGGGGGCTTTTGCAGGAGGTATGTTAGTTCAAGGCTTATTGTTGTTTTTGGTGGCTAACTTTGGAAATGTAAATCCTCAGTTTGAAGTAAACCATATTAAAGAAGATCAATATAAAGTTATAGTAACTGCCCCGGAAGATGTTCCTAATGCATATTTAACAACTGAGCATGGTATAGCTACTTTCGTTTGGGTTAATAATGCAGAGGATAAACCATCGCATAGTAAGAGCTTTTCGTTAAAGGGTGAAAAACGTTATATCTTTTTTGTAAAAGGAGAAAGTAATTTAAACATCGAAAGCTTCTCATTAATTAATCAAAAGCAAGGATATAGTTATTCAATATACTTACTATCTGTATTTCTGGCTTTGTTTTTATTGGTGACGTTCTTTTCTACCAAAGAACGAATTCAACCTGCAGCCAATCAGGAAACGAACTTGTGGAGAGATTTCAAAGATTTAATATCTAACAAACCCTGGATCATTTTATTAGTTATAGGATTACTTTTTAATATCTATAATTCAATCAAACAGGGAATTGTAGTTATTTATTTTTCACATTTTATGCATAACCAGTTACTAGCTGGCTCATACATGGTTGGTTTAACATTAGCATCCATTGTAGGAGCTATGGTTACTGCCCCATTGGCCCGAATGTTCGGTAAACGCAACTTGTTTATTTACGCTTTATTGTTTTCGGGAGCTGTGAATGCTATGCTTGTATACTGTGTTTCAGAGGATGTAGTATCCATATTTGCATTAGGAATCGTTTCTGAGTTCGGAGCAGCTATTTTCCCAACCTTATTTTTTGCTATGCTTGGTGATGCTGCAGATTATTCGGAATGGATAAATGGCCGTCGAGCAACTGGCTTGATATACTCAGCAGGTTCCTTCGCAACCAAATTTGGAGGAGGTGTAGCCGGGGCTATCATAGGTTTTGTTTTATCAGCATACAACTATAATGGACAAGACACGGCAGCAATCCAAGGTGCAATTCCGGGAATCATAATGTTAATGAGTTGGGTGCCTTCTATAATAACAGTAGTTGCAGCATTTGTGATGATGCTATATCCATTAAATCAATCCAAAATGGATGTGATTACGAAAGAATTAAAAAGTAGGAGGGATCATGGTTAAAGGTAACAAGGTTAAGGGTTAAAGGATTGATACAAGGTACATAGAGCCTTTAAAAAGAATGCAGAAGGTTTCTGGTTTGAAAAAATTAAACGTGATGTAAATCAAGGGCTGAAGGCCCGCAATACAATAACCCAGTGTGTGAGCTCTGGGAAAAAAATCAACAACTAGTATAAAATACATTAATACAAAACATATGCAATACGGTTTTTTTGATGATGATAACAGAGAATATGTAATTACCAATCCACAAACACCATTTCCATGGATTAACTATTTAGGAAATGAAGATTTCTTTGGATTAGTATCCAACTCTGCTGGGGGATATGCATTTTATAAAGATGCAAAATTCCGTAGACTAACAAGATACCGATATAATAACGTTCCAATGGATAATGGCGGTCGTTATTATTATATCAAAGATGAAGATACAATCTGGAATCCGGGATGGAAGCCAACCAAAACACCATTGGATAGTTATGAGTGCCGTCATGGAATGAGTTACACTAAAGTTACAGGCGTTAAAAATGGACTAAAGGCAGAAAGTACCTTTTTTATTCCCTTAAAAACCTGGGCTGAAGTTCATAAAATAAAGCTTACTAACGAATCTGATAAAGAGAAAAGTATCAAATTATTCTCGTTTTTAGAGTGGTGTTTATGGAATGCAGAGGATGATCAGAATAACCTGCAGCGCAACCTTTCAACAGGTGAGGTTGAGATTGATGAATCTACATTGTATCATAAAACCGAGTATAAAGAACGTAGAAATCATTATGCATTCTTTCATGTAAATACTCCAATTCAGGGATTTGAGACCGATAGAGAAAGCTTTGTGGGCTTGTATAACGAATTGTCAGAACCACAAGCTGTATTAAACGGACAGCCAACCAATACAGAAGCTCATGGATGGTCACCAATTGCATCTCATTATATTGAAGTAACTCTTAAACCAGGTGAATCGAAAGATTTGATCTTTGTATTGGGGTATGTTGAAAACCCGGAAGAAGAGAAGTGGGAAAGTAAAGGTGTAATCAATAAAACCAAGGCAAAGCAGGTGATTGAGAAATTCAATACTGTTGAAAAAGTAGATGCTGCTTTAACTGATTTAGCTGAATATTGGGACAACCTCCTAAGCGTGATTAATGTATGTAGTGATCAGCCAGAGTTGAACCGTATGGTGAACATCTGGAATCAATACCAATGTATGGTGACTTTCAATATGTCGCGTTCCGCTTCCTTCTTTGAGGTGGGAATTGGTCGAGGAATGGGATTCCGTGATTCAAACCAGGATTTGATTGGATTTGTACACCAGATTCCGGAAAGAGCACGCGAACGAATTATAGATATAGCATCCACACAGTTTCCTGACGGAGGATGTTATCACCAGTATCAGCCTCTAACAAAACGTGGAAATCATACTTTAGGAGGAGGTTTCAACGATGATCCAATGTGGTTAATTTTAGGAACTGTAAGTTATATTAAAGAATCAGGTGATTTCTCAATTCTGGATGAAATGGTTCCTTTTGATAATGATGAGAGTCTGGCTAAAACCATGTTTGAGCACCTCACTATTTCATTTAATCATGTGGTGAATAATTTGGGACCAAATGGATTGCCACTAATCGGTCGTGCCGATTGGAATGACTGTCTGAATTTGAATTGCTTCTCTAAAGATCCTAATGAATCATTCCAGACAACAGAGAACAACACCAAAGGCTCAAAAGCAGAATCGGTGATGATTGCCGGACTGTTTGTGGTTTATGGAACTGATTATGTGGAATTATGTAAGGAACTGGGCAAAACAGAAGAAGCAGCAAGAGCTCATGCTGAAGTGGATAAAATGATCAAGGCAGTAAAAGACTTTGGATGGGATGGAGAATGGTTCTTACGTGCTTATGATTTCTACGGGAAAAAAGTTGGTTCTGACGAAAACGAGGAAGGAAAGATCTTTATTGAATCGCAAGGTTGGTGTACCATGGCCGGCATCGGAAAAGAAGAAGGCTTATGTGAAAAAGCATTAGACTCTGTAAAAGAACGCTTGGATTGTGAATATGGAATAGTGTTAAACAACCCTGCATTTACAAAATACTATATTGAATATGGTGAGATATCTACTTACCCAAAAGGATATAAAGAAAATGCAGGTATATTCTGTCATAATAATCCTTGGATAATGATTGGCGAAACAGTAATTGGCAGAGGAAACAGAGCATGGGAATACTATAAAAAGATTTGTCCTGCTTACCTTGAAAACATCAGCGATCTTCACAGGACAGAACCTTATGTTTATGCCCAAATGGTGGCAGGTAAAGATGCCTATAAGCCTGGTGAAGCTAAAAACTCATGGTTGACAGGAACTGCATCATGGAACTTTTATGCCATTACCCAATATATTCTGGGAGTTCGTCCAGATTACAATGGATTAATTGTAGATCCATGTATTCCTAATGATTTTAGTGATTATACCTTTACCCGTAAATTCCGTGGTGCAACTTACGAAATACAAATTAAGACAGGAGAGAAAAATAAAGGCGTTAAACAACTTACTGTTGATGGCAAAGCTATTGAAGGCAATATAATCCCTGTGTTGAATTCGGATACAGTGCACAAAGTAGTGGTTGAAATGCTTTAGAAAAAAATAACCTTTATTTTTTTTAAAAAACATAGGAGAATCGAAGTGTACTTTAACGGGATCATTTCGATTCATTTTAAATTAAGAACTCACCTTTATTTACATATTATACATATATATGCATTTTTTCTTTTTCAATTCATAGGCCGAAAAATACTTAAATGTTATTTTATGAATACTAAAATGATGCAATGGATTAATCGTATATGATATACTTTTTACTATTACATTATGCAATATGTTGTGCTGTTTTTTGTATTTATTGAACGTTCGTTATAACCCAATAACGGAGATTCCATAGTTTACTAATAATTATGTATTTATTTTTGCGATTAAAAGTGTATCGGTTAGAAAATTTATATTAAATGTGAATCAAGTGTTGGATTTATCCTATTCAAAAGGCTGAAAGCCCGAAACATCACAACAAGGGGTATCGCCCCTTGTATTAGTCGAGAAGTAAATATCAGGCTGAAAGCCTGAAACTTATGGTTGATATTTAAGACTTACAGCCTGAATGGGTATTTCGCTCTAGGCCTTGGCGTGATACCCCAAGTTATGATATATAAGGCTTTCAGCCTTTTAAACCATTACTTTCAACCCTTGATTGACATACTAAACTAACTTTACACTTCCTATATCTTCCAGGTTATTGATTTGATAATTGATTATCAATTATTTGACTCATTCTTTCATTTGGTTTAAATTGTTATGTAAAAGAGAGAATATGTATTAAAAACAAAACATATTTTTTATTTTCGAGTTATAAATCATACAGGATTACAGACTTAGTCTACAGTGTAAAAGTGTGTGTGCTTTTCATTTTCAATTTATACATAATATCAAACCCTCATAGCTAAGTTATAATAGACTTTTCCCTATGTTTTAGGATATATATTGGAGGATATGAGAAAGCATTAAAGAATAAAAATGTTTGTATGTCAGACCCTTTTCAAAATACAATTTTTGATTTTTTCTTTAATGAGAGTGAAAAAATTAGCTGCATTACTAATATTAATGGTGATGTTCTAAAAGTAAATGATGAATGGAAAAATTTATGGATTGAAACTGATTTCGCTTCATGTAATGCCAATATATTTAATCTAATCAATCAAAAGGAATTTAAAGCTCAGTGGACAAAATTGATTAATGATGGTTGTACTATCAGTCATTATACTAATCAGATTAATAGTTATAAAAATAAACAGATAACCGTTAATTGGAGTTTTACAAAAAACAATGAGTATGTGTTGGTATCAGGAAAACTAATAGATATTACCGATATAGTACACTCTCAGTTATTAAATCAGACATTATATAATAGTTTATCAGGTATAGCCTGGATTAACAGTTCTGGAGTTATCAAATATGCCAATAAAGTTTTATGTGATATTTTAGGATACTCATTTCAAACACTATCAAAATTAAATATTTTTGATATTGATAAAAATTTGTCAGAGTCAGAATATCATAAAAATTGGACCTCATTCTTTACACAAACATCATCAAAATCAAACATTATAAATTCAGAATTTGTAGGAAAAGATGGTTCATCTATTCCAGTTGAAATAACAATTGTATCCACCGATGAAACAAGAGCTAATGATGTAATCATTCTGTATATTAAAGATATTACCAAAGAAAAAGCAAGAGATACATATATTAACAGACTATATAATTCTTTAGATTATGCTTCTGATGCTATTTATTGGGGCGACATGAAAGACTTATATTTTCAGTATGTAAATAAAGGTGCATGTGATATGCTGGGGTATACAAAAGAAGAGTTTCGTCACTTAAGCATTTATGATATAGATATAGATTTTGTTGAAAATGATCCAAGAATAGATTTATCAAACTTTTTTTCTTCCAAGGAAAATAGGAGTTTTACTTTTGAGGCAAGGCATCGAAAAAAGACTGGAGAGATTATTCCGGTAGATGTCAATGTGCTTTATATTTGGATAAATAATGAAGGATATACGTTAAGTTTTGTTAGAGATATTTCAGATCGTAAAAAACATGAAATAGACTTACTAAAAAATCAGAAAATTCTTAAAGAATCTCAGAGAATAGCCAGAATCGGGAATTTTGAAGTTTCATATAGAGATAATGCTGTATTGTGGAGCGATGAAGTATATTCATTATTTGGATATGAAAAGGATGAACTAGTATTAGATATTGATTTATTTAAAAATTTAATGCCACCAGAAGATTATCATAATCTAATGGATATTCTAAAAAACTTATCGCCAAATGAAAACTTTTATGAACATGAGCATAGGGGAATAAAGAAAAACGGTGAATTGTTTTATGTTTTTGTGAGGGGATATGTTGAGAGGAATCGTAATAAAGAGATAGATTTTATTTATGGTGTAATACAGGATATTACAGAGCAAAAGGAATTACAGAATCGATTAATTAGCGCAAAGGAAAAGGCAGAACAAAGTGATCGTTTTAAATCTGCTTTTTTAGCAAATGTAAGTCATGAAATTCGTACGCCAATGAATGCAATTATTGGCTTTTCTTCATTTTTAAAGGATGAAGATAATACCCGGGAAGATATGGTAAGATTTGCTGATATTATTATTAATAGTGGAGAGCATTTACTACTACTTATTAATGATATTATTGATATATCTAAAATAGATACAGGGCAGGTTGATATTGTAAAAACACATGTTAATTTAACGACCTTATTAGATGAAGTTCAGGATTTTTTCAATTCATTTTTACTTACCAAGAATAAAACAGATATAGAATTGATTTTTGATCTTCAAGCAATTAATCTATTAGTCTATACTGATGAGATGAGGTTAAAGCAAATTCTCATTAATTTAATTAGTAATGCAGTTAAGTTTACAGAGAAGGGCTTTATTAAGGTTTTATGCAAACGTGATGATAAATATTTATTTTTTGATGTTATAGATTCCGGAATTGGAATTTCTGAGGAAAAAAGGGATGTTATTTTTGAAAGATTTCAGCAAGGAAGTGCCACTACTGAGAAAGTATATGGAGGAACGGGTTTGGGACTTGCTATTGCTAAGGCTTGTGTAAACCTGTTAGGAGGAGAGATTAATGTTGATTCAGAAGAAGGAAAGGGATCTCATTTTCATTTTTCAATAAAGGTCTAATATGATTATTATTAATTGCTATTTTCCCTTAAAATACAAGTGTTTTAGCGCATTAAAATCCTTGTGATGTGCATAAAGGGTTGAAAATCATACCTCCCTGCAATCCTGCGACAAGCTTTCCTAATTTTTATAAACGGCCCTGCAATTCTGCGACAAGCTTTCCTGATTTTTATAAACGGCCCTACAATCTTGCGACAAGCTTTCCTAACTTTTATAAATGCTCTTGCAAACTTGCGAGACGTTTTCCTAAAATTTATATATCCTCATGCAATTCTGCGAGGAGGTTTCCAGAAATTTTTATTACTCTCTGCAATCCTGCGACAAAGAATTTCTCATAGGAAATGTGCTCCTTAAAAACTGCATCAAGAAATTTCTAATGAGAAATATGTCCCTGCAAATTTGAGCCAAAGCTTTTTAAGAAATAGCATATAGCAAAAAAAACCGGAGTACATCATATAACTTATTGTACTCCGGCTGTATAGAACCATTCACATTCTATTTATTCTTCTATATTTTCATTGTTGGTTTTATTATTAAATAATGTCCAACTAAATGAGATGCTATAATTATTTTTTAAAGAGTTGTCTGTCATTAAGTAAGCAAAATCACAAGATAAACCACCTAGTTTTACTCCACATCCTAATGAATAGTAATTCAGACCAACCGATTCATCCATAAACTGATATCCGGTGCGTAAAGATAACATTGATTTATATTGATATTCTAATCCTGCACCGCCGCCTATACCAGAAACATCATTAGCTCCTGATATATGAGAGATATCTAAGTTACAGTTTAAAGTATTGTTATTGGTAAACTCTTTGTTATAACCTAAGCCAGCCCCAATGGTTAAAGGCAAAGCAACCTCGCCATCATCAAATTTAAGTTCAGAACCTAAATTTCTGACCATTATACCATACTGAATATCTTTAAAACTACTTTTTAAACCGAAATCAAAAAATATAGAAGTGGCATCATAACCCTGGCCATATTCTGAGTTTAGGTAATGCAACGAGGCTGATAGTGCCGTGTTATCAGAAAACTTGTAGGCATATCCTAAATCAAAGGTATACTCCATTGGAGAAAAGGAACTTGTATTATTACCATTAGCATCCCACAAAGTATATTCTGGGAGATTAAATCCTCTGTATCCTATCGCTACTTTATGTTTATGACTAAGGCTGTAAAATGCCGAAAAAGAATAGATATTGTAATCATTCGAAAGCTCACTAATCCAGGGACGATATGCAACACTGATATCTAATGTTTTATCGTTGATACTATTGGCCGCAAGGTTTGTATATATTGCATTATGGTTATCATTTGCCATATATGTACTACCCATTGCCACAGATCGTGTGTCTAATGGAATAGAAATAAATGAACCTGCTTGCGAAAATATATTTGTACACACATATAGCGCTATGCATGCTGTAATTATTCTTTTAATGATCATAACTTAACTATATTTCTTTTAATTTTTGAATCATTATAATTAATTTCTAACTCATATTGTCCTGTTGATAAATCAGATAAATTTAAACTTCCAGGTGCGAAGGCTGAAATATCAGTATTTCTTTCATCAACCAAAACACCATTACTGTTATAAATTGTAACGTTTAATTCACCGTCAATATCTTCTCCCATTCTGAAATATAAAATATCCGAAACCGGATTTGGATAAACATCAATTTCCTCATTATCATCTCTAATCATTACCTGAAATGATGTTGAGGCTGTTTCTCCTCTGGCATCAGAAGCTGTTACTGTAATTGTTGACAGTCCATTAATAACCGGAGTAATTGTTAAAGTGTTTGATGATTCAGTAGCTTTTAAATAGGATGATTCATAGGATATGTCAAATTCTAAATCTTCACCATCTTCATCACTAAAATATTCATCTAAATCAATAGTATAAGATTTATCAGGATTGCCAATGTAATAATCATTAATTGTAGAAACAACTGGAGTATGGTTTTCAAGAACAGTATATGTATAAGAGTATGTAGTTCCTAATCCTGATGAGTCCTCTGCATATAAAGTAACTGTGTAAGTGCCAGCATTTGCAGTTAAACCATCTACTGTAATTTCAACAACATTTTCGCTAATTAATGAAGCTGTAGAATTACCAGAATCATCTGTATAAGTCCAAGTAAAGGATTCTTCATCGGGTTCTGTGATTGTAAAATCTATATATTGAGTTTCATGTGCCTTTACTTCAATACCTGTTTCGTCATCAGTGGTAATTATAGGAGCTTTATTAGGATCAGTAGTTGCAGATGCATTTGCTGAATAATTACCATAAGATTCCAAAACATCATATCCCACAACCGAAAAATAGTATGTACTGGAGAAATCTAATCCTGTTACTTTTGATGTTATTGTATCTCCAACATCCGCAATTCCTACTAATGCAGTTGCTGAGGAAACAGAAACACTTTGTGTACTTACATCATCTTCAGAAAAAGAAGATTTTGAATAATAAATTTTATAACCAGTTGGTTTTACATCATCCGCATCAGATGTAACAGTCCATGTTAAGGTTACTTTATTAGATTTTGCAGATGCAGTAAGGTTTGTAACTGTTTCGGGAGGTGTACTATTGTAATTTGCTAAAGTAGCTGCAGCATTTACCAAACCTACACCAAGCATTCCTGAATATTCAGTATTATAACTATCCAAATCAACTGCACCTTGATAAAGTCTTTCTTTTAACATATCCGGAGTAAATCCATCACCACCATATTCAGAAATAATAAGTGCAGCTACTCCTGATACATGAGGACAAGCCATTGAAGTACCTGCCATGTATGCATATTCATTATCAGGTACAGTGCTGGCAATATAACAATCGGTATCAAATTTGTCGTTATAAGAATCTGTTCCCCCTGGAGCAGTAATGTCAACCCAACTTCCAAAATTGGAATAATATGCCATTGTATAATCAGGAGCACTTGCAGCTACTGAAATTACATTTTCGTACATTGCGGGATAGGCATTGATAGATGTCTCTTCATTACCAGCAGCAAAAATTACTACTCCACCATTCATTGGACCAACCTGGGTACCAGTTTCATCTATACCTGCGTATTTTATAAAGTAGTTAATGGCTTCTTTCATACTCTCAGGTAGTTCACTTGTTGCATCATAACCCCAACTATTCTGACAAATTACAGCTCCGTTATCAGCCGCATATTTTATGGCTTCCTCAAAATTTTCAGCACTTATATCATCGCCATTTTTATTGGTTTCAAATACCTGACATGACATTAATTTGACTCCGGGAGTTTCTGCATCACCACCTGCAATGCCGCATACACCTATTCCGTTGTCGTTCATAGCTCCAATGGTTCCGGCCACATGAGTACCATGATCATGAGCTACAATAGTACCGCTGTTTTCAACAAAGTTGTATCCATAAACATCATCATTATAACCATTATCGTCATCGTCAGAATTGCTGGCTCCATTGTCTTCAGTATCATTATGCCAAATATTGTCCACTAGATCTTCATGGTCAATATCAATTCCACCATCAACTACAGCAACAATAACATCTTCATTACCTTTTTGCTTTAACCATGCATTAAAAAGGTTAATATCAGAACCTTCAATACCATCGGTAACGGTGCCATCATTATAATAATGCCACTGGTAACTTATGTAGGGATCATTAACCGGGTAACTTGACTCTTCATCAGCAGAAGTACTTTTTAGTGAAGTGCCAGTTATAGGAAGGGGACCTAGCTCTTTATAAATTGAATTTTGATTTTTAATGGATCTAATAGGCTCCGTAATTTCAACTTCGTTCAGATTTTTAAATTGACCTAATACATTAGATAGGGATACAGTTGCAGTATCGTATTTTATATCGTACCACAAATGCAATCCCTCGGCCTGAGTTCTTGCTTCAAATTTTCCACAATAAGGAAATGTTCTTTTAAAAGAAGTAGCTCCTATTGAGTTAAGTACACTGTCAATGTTACTAATACTAGTGGATAGTTGATTAGATTTTAATGATACAGACAGACTTTGAGTATTGACTTCACTCAATTTAACTCTAACAATACCTTGAACCGAATTGGTTGTAATACTGGTATTTTCTTCTTGATCTTCATTATTTACAATTTCATCTTCATTTCTACAGGAAAATAAAAAAGATAATGCTAAACTTAAAAATATCAGGGAGAACCTGGTTGCAATTCTTTGGATCATTAATGTAGTTTTTAAAATTAATTTTATCGATTTTTGACAAAATTTATTCCAAAGAAAAAGCTTTTTGGTTTAATATCTAGTACTTTATATAAATATTCGACAAACTATAAAGATTTATCGACAGAAAGGGGAAATTAGGAATTAGAAGTTTTGTAATTATAAACCATTTTTACTCTTTAAAATACCTCATCCCAGCCTTCTCCTATAAGGAGAAGGAGCCATGACGCAGAGTTCGTTTTAAAAGAATAATTCTTATATCTACGCTGAGAATCAGCTTCTCCCCATTTGGGCTACTTTTTATACATAAAAATTCAGTATGATAGGTTGAAATTAAACTACAAAAGGCTGAAGGCCTTATATATCATAGCAAGAGGGCATCGCCCCTTGTATTAGTCATCATGTAAATCTCAGGCTGTAAGTCTGAAACAAATATTAAATATATCAGACTTACAGCCTGAATTTACTAGGCACTAAATCACTTGGGGCGATGCCCCAAGCTTTAATGTATAAGGCCTTCAGCCTTATGATGCAGGGAATTGATAATGAAATATGTGTATAAAGCGTAGTTCATTTCATCAGATTGAGAGGGGTATTTAAATTTTGTCATTCTTTTGATTCTTCTGAAACTCACTAGGTGTAATATTGAATTCTGCTTTAAAACAAGATGAAAAATATTTTGGATCAGAAAACCCAACAGCATAAGCTACTTCTGCAATGGAGGTCGTGCTATTTTTTAGCATAACAGAAGCATGTTTTAACTTGATATTTCTAATAAACTCGATAGGTGATAAACCTGTTATTGTTTTAATTTTTCTATAAAGTGAGGATTTGGATAAATTTAACTCGTCTGCAAAAGTATTGATATCAAAGTCCGCTTCGGATAAATATTTTTCAATAATTTCGATGGCATTATTTAAAAACTGTTCATCCATAGAATGGTTTTCTAATGATGAAATTGTTAGTTCTACATTTGATTTAAATTCTTCTTGTTTACTCTTTTTGTGCGAAATGAAATTATGAATTCTGGCATTTAATACGGCCATTTCAAAAGGTTTAGAAATATAGGCGTCAGCTCCAGCATTATAACATTCTATACGGTCATTAATACTGTTTTTTGCAGTTAATAATATAACAGCTATGTGGCTTGTTTCCAGATCTCCTTTAAGTGTTTTACAAAGCTCTATACCATCCATCTCTGGCATCATAACATCACTAACTATGATGTCAATATCTGTAGATTTTACTTTTTCTAATGCTTCAATTCCGTTAGTGGCAGTTAAAATGTGATATGTTCTTGATAAAATTTGTTTCATCAATTCCAATAAATCCAGATTATCATCTACCAAAAGTATCTTCACATTTGACAATTTTTCAGATGTTTGTTTTTTTACTATATCGCTATCGTTGATTTCAATAACGTCAATATTGGTATCTGATTCTTCATTAATGCCAAGTGTATTATAGGTAGATATTTCGTTGGAAGAATAACTATCTTTATCAATAGGAATATGAATAGTAAAAGTAGTACCCTCTTTAATTTTGCTGTCAACAGATATCCAACCATGATGGAGTTCTATTAAATCTTTACTTAATGATAAGCCTATACCATGAGTGTCACTGGCTTTCACTGTTTTATTTGTATAAAAACGTGTAAATATATTTTCAATATCCTCTGGGTTAATACCAATTCCTGTATCACTAACATTAATAGTAAGGTATTCATGTTCATTTTCAGTATAGGTTTCCAATGAAATTGAGATTTCTCCGTTTTCAGGAGTATATTTAAAGGCATTAGAGAGTAAATTGAAAAGAACTTTATCAATCTTATCTGCATCAAAATAAGCCTTAATTTCCTTTTGATTAGAATGAAATGAAAAATTGATTTGCTTTTTATTAAAAATAGGTAGAAAATGATTGTAGCAGATATCATTAATAAATGAAGCAATATCTGAATTTGTGATATTAAGCTGCATCTTGCCATTTTCAACGCGTCTAAAATCAAGAATTTGTTGAAGTAATCTTTTTAATCTGCCAACATTTGACCTCATTAAAGAGAACTGTGATATTTTTTTAGGTAGAGTTGTTTCCACGTCATCAATTAGGCATGATATTATAGTGAGTGGAGTTAATAAATCATGGGATATATTAGTAAAGTATTTTAACTTCGTTTGAGTTAGCTCTTCAGTTTTATTTTTCTCAAACTGGGCCATTTTAATTTTATTCTTAAGCTTAACTCTGTTCATCATTATATAAATAAGAATAGAGACAGCTATAGCAATTACTATGATATAAAATACATAAGCAATAGTTGTTTCGTAGATTGCAGGTTCTCTGATAATGTTAAGCGTAGTAATATGGTCACTCCATAGATTATGTGCATCAGAAGCCTTTACCATAAATTTATACTTCCCTTTATTCAATTGACTGTAAACTGCGAATTGTCGGTCTTCCTTAACATACACCCAGTCATCATCAATACCATCCAACTTATAGGCATATCTGATTTTATCAGGATTGCAATAGTCTAATGCCGAAAAATATAATTCAATGTTTTTATCTGTTGGAGAAAGTGTCAGAGTGTTTTCTGCTTTATTATATATTTTAATTTTTCCGGGAATAAGGATAGATTCATTCTGAATTTTTATATCTGTAATTTTCACTTCCGTTTTTACAGGTGGTGCAAGTAAATGTTCAGAAGGACTAAATCGCGAGTACCCTCTGTTACCTCCAATATATATATACTTCGAATCTTTAGTTTTAAATAAAGAATTTATTAGATGTGAGTTTATTTGCATTCCATCTAATGCCGAATACGAAATAGAAGCATTGTTTTTAGGATTATATTCTATTACTTTTTTATATGTAGTGATCCAAATGTTGTTGTATTTATCTGCTATAATATCAAGAATTGCTTCTCCCTTTAATCCACAGTCGAATGTTTTATTTATAAATGTTTTGTTTGTAGTATTGTATGCAATCAAACTACCATCTTTCTTGCCAATCCAAACAGTACCGCTAAGGTCTGCAATTAATGATTGAATATGATTTTTTAATACATTGTTTTTAATATTATCAATAGTAAGATTACTTATTTTACTTTCATCTAAATCCTGAGGAATATTGATTTTATATATACCATTATTCTCAGTGCTTAACCATAAAGTATTATTATTGTCCTGACTGATAGAATTAATTGAACCTAAGGCTTTTTTTACCAGATTAATTTTGTTACTGCCATATAATTGAATAAAAAGAGCTCTGTCACTTGCTATCCATACATTTGATTGATTGTCTTCAAATAATAATGTTGCTATTCCTGAGTTGTCTGTTACGCTACTTAGATTTAAATCTTTTACATATTTAATGTTGCTCCCTTCTTTTTTGATTTTGGTAATCTTTGTGTTACTGTTATTGGTAATCCACACTTCATCAAGTCCGGAAATGTAACTCATATATGAAATGGCTTTTAGATCTTCAATATTTTTTAATTCTTTGATTTCGTTATAATATGTAATGTTATTTTTTGCAGGATTGTATATAAATAGCCCTAACCTGTTTTGATTTATCCAGATATCTCCACTTTTATCTTCACATAAAGTTGTAAAAGAAGGGGCTATATCACTTTTTTCTTGTAAAAGATGTATAGGGAAATTTTCAATAACTGGTTTATTAAAGTCAATTTTATAAACACCTTCACTAAAAGCTCCAATCCATAAATTACCGTTTTTATCTTTTATAATTTCACTAAAAATGTTATTTGTGTTTTGAAAAAGGCTACGAGTATTTACAGGTTCTATATTCCCAATATTATTATATTTATAAGTGTTTAATCCGGATAATGACATTGCCCATATAAATTGACTGTAATTATCTTGTATAAAACTAAAATAGCGTGAATTATTATGGTCATTTTGCTTACTTGATTGATTTACTTTTTTGTAAGTTTCTTTTGAAAACGAGTTTGGATTAAATAAATACATCCCTTCTTCCCAGGTTCCTATCCAATAGTTATTATTTGAATCCTGAAATATTCTAAAAGGATTATCATATTCTCCTATGCTTGGGTATTTAATAAACTGGTTAGATTCTTTATTAAACTTATAAAGCCCTTTATTCCACATGCAAATCCAAATATTTTGATAAGAATCTTCATAAATCTGATTTATACTTGAGTTAGGTAATGTGTTTGATAAATCTGAATAATGTGAGTAATCATACTTTAAACTGTAATCAGGATTATACCTTCTTATTCCATTATTAAAACCTACCCATATTGTACTATCGCTTGAGTTTACAATACTATATATAATACAACTTTTTAACAGAGAGTCAGGATGCAGTTTAATAGTATAGCTTTGTTTATTTAGTATATTTAATCCTTCATTTGTTCCAATCCATATATTTCCATTAAAATCTTCAGCAAAGGCAAATATTTCATTACTTGATAGTAATTTCGAGTTATTTAAATCAGATCGGAAGGTTTTCATCTTATACCCGTCGTATCTACATAAACCATCTTGTGTTCCAAACCACATATAACCTTCTTTATCCTGAAATAGTCGAAATACAGAGTTTGAAGGTAATTGATCCATTATAGGCAATTGATATACTCGTATATTTTGTGCAGTTATTGTTGATATGCAGGATATAATGAGTAATTGTATAAGGTTTAACTTCATGTTTATTAAATAAGAATGTCTCTAGTGAAATAATAGTACTATTCCTTGATTTAAATCAAACTCAAGAATGAATAAAATAAATAAAAATAGTAATGGGTTTGGCTAAATATTTAACGATAATTAAGATAATTCTTTAATAAGTTAGTTTTTAGAATTTCTGTTCCTCTTCAATTTTATACCGTGAAAAATGTAAAAAAACAGTCTTGTTGTTAGGTGAAAAATCATTCAATATAGATAAAAAATCATTCAATATATATTTTAAATCCCTTTGTTTAAAGGGTAAGGTGAATTATTCTCCCTTTAGGAATGATCATTCAACTTTAAATAGTTTTAAGATCTAGATATTTGTAGTGTTAACGAATATTAAAAAGTATATAAAATGATTTACTGATTGTGTAGGTCAAAATTTATAAAGTTTAAAATGATTGATTAATCTTCTAAAAATCAACTATGAAAAAAAAGTTATCAAGTTTTAATTATCTAAGGGAATATTTTGACACATGGAAAAAAAGATGTGTTTCAGTATTAACCTTGTCTGCAATGGTTATGCTTTTTTCGATAAACACATTTGCTCAAAGTACAGTTAGTGTTTCCGGAAAAGTTAAAGATTCGTCAGGAGAGGCTATCCCTGGAGTATCAGTTCTTGTTAAAGGAACAACAACAGGTACAATTACTGATTTTGAAGGGAATTACATATTAAGTAATGTTCCTCAGGAGGCTACTATTATTTTTTCATTCGTAGGAATGAAATCACAAGAAATTATTTTGGCTGGACAAACCTCAATTAATGTAATCATGGAAGATGACGCAATTGGAATGGATGAGGTAGTAGTAGTGGGTTATGGTACACAAAAGAAATCAGATATTACAGGATCTGTAACCTCTGTTCCATCAGATCGATTGGAGAATATTCCTGTTACTAATGTTATGCAGGCTGTTCAAGGTGCCGTATCTGGTATGAATATTAGTCAGACTTCTTCAATCCCTGGAGAAGCTCCTTCTGTGTTGATTAGAGGAGGAGGTTCTCTTACTGCATCTACAGAACCTTATGTAGTTGTAGATGGTGTGCCAATTACCAAAATGGGTGGATCCATGAACGATATTAACCCTAATGATATTAAATCTATTGAGGTGTTAAAAGATGCTTCTGCTGTAGCAATTTATGGTATGAACGGAGCTAACGGAGTAATATTAATTACAACTAAACGAGGTAAAACAGAAACTCCAACAGTACGGTACTCTGCTTATATCGGTTTAGATGATTATGCACATGTTCCTGAAATGTGTTCAACTGATGAATTGTTGGCTCGTTATGCAGAAGGTAATAGAATTAATGGATCTGCGTTGTATGCTGCACCAGTTAAATATGAGTATGAAGTTGAAAATTATGAAAACGGGCATACAATTGATTGGATTGATGCAATTTCGCAAACAGGAATTCAACAAAATCATAACGTAAGTATTTCAGGAGGAACTGAAAAACTAAATTATTATGTTTCCGCTGATTATATGGGACAAAAAGGAGTTATCAAGGGTTATAACTATAAACGTTATTCTATTCGTACTAATATTGATGCTCAAGTAACAGGTTATTTAAAAGTAGGTACATCATCTGCTATTATTCATCATAACAGGGATGGAGGTCGTGCAAACTTATTAAATGCTGAGGCAATGAGCCCTTACGGTAGAATGTATGATGAAGATGGTTCGTATACTATTTATCCAATGTATAGTGAAACATTGTGGGCAAACCCATTATTACCAACAACAACAGATCCTGAACGTCGTCAATATAATATTAATTTAAATGGATTTGCAGATCTTGATTTTGGTAAGATGACAAAAAAATTAGAGGGTTTATCATATGAACTGAATGCTGGATTCTCCTATAAACCAATTAGAAATAGTTCTTATACAGGTGCATCTGTAAATGATCAACTTGGTACCGCAACAATACATCACTATGAAACGCAGGCTTATACAATTGAAAATATTTTAAAGTATTCACGTGATTTTGCAAAGCACCATTTTGATTTAACAGGTGTGTATTCAGCTCAAGAGAGGATGTATACTGAAAACAGAGCTATTGCAACAGGTTTTGTAAATGATGAATTAGAGTGGAATAGAATGCAGGCCGGTTCAAGTTCTTCTGTAACATCTTTTACAGATCGTTACGCTGCTAATTCTCAAATGGGACGTTTAAACTATTCTTATGATAGTCGTTACTTATTCACAGCTACTGTACGTCGCGATGGTTCTTCAGTATTTGCAGATGGTAAAAAATATGGTACTTTTCCTTCTGTGGCTTTAGGGTGGAATATTAGCAGAGAGAGTTTCTTCGAAGGTCTTGATGCAATAAATAATTTAAAATTAAGACTGTCATATGGTACATCTGGTAATGAAGCTTTAAATCCTTATAAAACATTTACAACTACTTCAGATGTACAGATTGCAATGGCAGGATCAACTAATATTGCAATGGTAGCAAGTCAATTAGGAAACTCTGATTTAAGTTGGGAAAAAAAAGAAAGTTTAAATATTGGTATTGACTTTGGATTATTAAATAACAGAATCAACGGTACTATTGATGTTTATAAAACAAATAATACAGATTTATTACTTGAAAGAAACTTACCTGCAGCTTCAGGATTCGAAAATGTTATATCAAATATCGGAAAAACAGAAGGTAAAGGTATTGAGCTTACTCTGAACTCTGTAAATATGGTAAAAACTGATTTTAAATGGAGTAGTACTGTTGTGTTTACTGCAAATAAATCAGAAATCGTTGAACTATATGGTGATGGAGAGGATGATTTAGGTAATGGTTGGTATCTTGGTGAAGCAATAGATGCTGTTCGTGATTATGATCAGGTAGGGATTTGGCAGGAAGCAGATATTAATGCAGGTACACAAGAAAATTGGGATCCAGTTGCAGATGCAGGAGATTTAAAACTTGCAGATATAGATAATAGTGGAGAAATTGATGATAATGACCGTCATATTATTGGACAAAAATCTCCAAAATGGACCGGAGGTTTAACAAATACATTTACTTATAAAAATTTATCGTTAAATATTTTCATTCAAACAGTTCAAGGAGCAATGAAAAGTAATGCTCATATAGGTATGGCTGCTGATGAGTTACAACGTAGAAATAGTTTTGCTGAAATTGGTTATTGGACTCCTGAAAACCAGAGTAATACATGGAGATCATTAAGCAATAATTCGAACAAACATGGTTATGGATTTTATTATAAAAACAATTATACAAGAATTAAGGATATAACGTTGAATTATAATTTTTCAAAACAATTACTTAAAAAAGTAGGGGTTGATGCACTAAGTATATATTTAAGTGGTCGTAATCTTTACACATTTACAGATTGGATTGGTTGGGACCCTGAAGAAAGAGAAATCACAAGAGGTTCAGATAACTGGGACATTAACTATCCAAGTGTGAAAACAATTGTTTTTGGAGTTAACCTAACTTTATAATCGCCTAAATGTATTGAAAATGAAAAAATTATTATATATACTGATAATAACTTTAACTACTATATCGTGTAGTGAGGATTTTTTGGATGAAACACCGTATTCATCTTATGCAGCAGAAACATTAAATGATGATGATGGTATTGAAGCTCTATTGAAAGGTTTGCATTATCGTTTTGGACAATTATGGACATGGAGTAATCGTCAGGGATGGTTAAGCTGTTGGCAGGTAGGAACAGATGTATTCTCTCCAGGAGGGGTTGAAGGTGTAGAAATTCCATTTTTTAAATATGATGAATTAACTCCTGAAAATGGAGCTGTTAGTTATATGTGGTCACAATGCTACCTTGTAATTAATAATGCTAACAACGCACTAGCAGCAATCGGCGAAGATGGAGATCCAGAAAAGATTGGAGAAGCTAGATTCTTTAGAGCATATATGTACAATCATTTGGTTACTTTATATGGAGCAGTACCTCTTTTAACGGAAGCAACATCTACTGCTCGTACAGATTATGTTCGAACCCCTGTGGATGAAGTAAATGCTCAAATAGTAGAAGATTTAGTATATGCTGCTCAATATCTTCCAGGTATTGATGATGCTGTATCAGAAAGTAGAGCTAATAAACATATGGCAATGCAATGTTTAGGTGAGGTTTATTTACGTATTGGAGAACCTGCAAAAGCAGAAACTGTATTAACTGATATTATCGAAAGTGGGGATTTTTCACTTATTAAGGATCGTTATGGTGTCTTGACAGATAAAGAAGGTGATTATTATAGCGATATGTTTAAATATGGAAATCAACGTCGTTCTCAAGGAAATACTGAAGCCATATGGACTTTTGAATTAGAGTATACTAAAAATGTATCTGGAGGATTTACAAATGCACCTCAACATCGTCGTGTATGGGTTCCTGGATATCACACGGTTCCAGGTATGGCTTATGCTGTTTGGAGTGATGAAGAAAACCAATATATTACTAATTATGGAGGTCGTGGAAATGGACGTATGGTCACCAGTAATTGGGTGAAATATCATTTGTATGAAGATGGAGATATTCGTAATTCAGAAAATAATATTACTCGTCATTTCTATTATAATGCTCCTGATTATTCAGCTACAATTGGAATTGATGCTGATGGTTTTCGTGTAGCTGCTGATTCGCCGGATGCTGTAACAACAAAAGATGTTAAAACCGGAGATCCTGTTGTTCTTGCAAAAGGTGATTCAATTTCCTCGATGTTCCCATATACAAGAAAATGGGATTCTTTTGATCCTGATGATACTTGGGGATGGACTTGTATTAAAGATTTCCCAATGATGCGTTTAGGTGAAACATATCTATTACGTGCAGAGGCTCGTTTAGATCAGGGTAATACTTCTGGTGCAGCAAATGATATCAATGTATTACGCGATCGTGCATTTAAAACATCAAGAGAAGAGAGTGGTAATGCAGAACTTGGTAAGGTAAGTTCATCGGAAATTGATCTTGATTTTATTTTGGATGAGAGAGCTCGCGAATTGTTTGCAGAAGAAAACCGTCGTATGACACTTGTGCGCACAGGTACTCTAATTGAGCGTGCGCAACTAAATACCGATGTGACAATTCATGGTGCAATATCAGGATTAGACGATCATATTTTATTACTTCCTATTCCATTAAGTGAAATTCAACTAAATAAAGATGCTGAATGGAAACAAAATCCAGGTTACGAATAGATTTTGTAAAATAAAAATATAAAGCTATCGATAATACATGCAGCATAACAAAAGATAGCTTTATGTTTTCATTAGGGGGAGATTGATCTCTTCAATCTCCCTTATTACATTCTTTATTTAATAGAATTGTGTTTTATGATATATTCTTTTAATTAAAATAGTAACCAATAGATATGTCTTTCAAAGGTTAAATAATGGTCTATAATCGTAAAATGATTAATATTTCCGCATATAGGAATGATTTGTACACCAAAATTGGAATAAAAATTTTAATATTTGAATGCAAATAAGAAGTGTCATCAGGCATAAGATTATGGATAGATTGCTATTTATAATCTTTTGAAAGAGGATGAGAGGAGAGTGGAAAAATTGCTAGGGATTATTTTTAAGTTATAAAGTATTTAACAGAATAAATTCATAAAACAATAATATTAAAAAAGCATCAAATCATGCAGAAAGCGTTGTTATTACTGGTTGTAGTATTGTGTGGGACTATTTATGGTCAGGAGAATATACCAGACTGGGAAAATCCTCAGGTATTTGGAATAAATAAAGAAAAAACCAGGGCTACTTTTATGCCTTATCAAAGTAAAGAGGCAGCTGTAAAAAACAGTTATAAAGATTCAGAATGGTATTTGTCATTAAATGGAATCTGGAAGTTTAACTGGGTATATAAACCAGAAGACAGACCAAAAGATTTTTATATAGATAATTATGATGTATCAAGTTGGGGAGAAATGCCGGTTCCTGGCAATTGGGAATTAAATGGATATGGAACACCAATATATACTAATATCAATTATCCTTTTCCAAAGAATCCACCATTTGTGGATCATAGTCACAATCCTGTAGGGAGTTATAAACGTAGTTTTACATTACCTGAAAATTGGAAAAACCGTAGAGTTTATATTCACTTTGAAAGTGGAGCTGCAGCTATGTATGTTTGGGTAAACGAAGAAAAAGTAGGATACAGTCAAAATACCAAAAGTCCAACAGAATTTGATATTACATCTTATGTAAAATCCGGGAAAAACAATGTGTCTATCGAAGCTTATAGATGGAGTGATGGTTCGTATTTAGAGGATCAGGATTTCTGGAGATTATCTGGTTTTGACAGAGGAATCTATTTATATAGTACTGATCAGATCAGAATAACTGATTTTTTTGCTAAAGCAGGATTGGATAGCAAATATCAAAATGGAATTTTAGATGTTGAAATTGATGTGGCTAATAAAGAGGCAAAAAGTAAAGCTGCCGATATTAGCATCATCCTACAAGATAAAAATGGAAAAACTGTTCTTGAATCGGGTTCAAGTTTAGATTTAAAAGGAAATAGCGAAGAAAAAGTAGATATAAAAGCAGAGGTAAAAAATGCTTTGAAATGGAGCAACGAAACGCCTGAATTATATACTCTTTTATTAACATTGAAAGATGAGCAAGGTAAGCTGGTTGAGGCAACATCTTGTAAAATTGGTTTCAGAACTGTTGAAATAAAAGATGCACAGTTAATGGTAAATGGAAAGCCAGTTTTAGTAAGAGGTGTTAACTTACATGAGCATAATGCTTATACTGGTCATGTTATTGATAAGGAAACGATGCTTAAGGATATTAAGTTAATGAAACAGCATAATATCAATGCAGTTCGTATGAGTCACTATCCTCAAAATCCATTATGGTATCAATTATGTGATGAATACGGTTTGTTTCTTGTAGATGAAGCTAATATTGAAGCTCACGCCATGGGAGCTGAGTGGCAAGCCAGATTCGATAAAAACAAACATACAGCTTATCGTCCTGAATGGGCTCCTGCTCACAAAGATAGAGTAGTGAGATTATTTGAAAGAGATAAAAACCACCCTTCTGTTATTATTTGGAGTATGGGAAATGAATGTGGTAACGGACCTGTATTTTATGATATCTATGATTGGTTGAAAAAAGCAGACCCAACTCGTATGGTTCAGTTTGAACAAGCGGGGCAAAACCGCAATACAGATATAGTTTGTCCTATGTATCCAGGTATTGAAACTATGAAAAAGTATGCGGAAAGAACTGATGTTGAACGCCCTTTTATAATGTGTGAGTATTCGCACGCTATGGGTAACAGTAACGGAAATTTTCAGGAGTATTTTGATATCATTAACTCCAGTAAACAAATGCAGGGTGGATTTATATGGGACTGGGTTGATCAGGGAATAAAAGCTACTGACGATTCAGGAAGAGATTACTTTGCTTATGGTGGTGATATAGGTGGTTACAAATATACACACGATGAAAACTTTTGTGCCAATGGAGTAGTATCTGCAGATCGTACACCACATCCTGGCTTAAATGAAATCAAAAAAGTTTATCAAGATATCTTGTTTTCTTCAGATGACATTAGATCAGGATCTTTAACTATTCAAAATATCTTTTTATACCATAACTTAAAGGATTACTCATTTAAGTGGGTGTTGAAAAAGAATGGTGAAGTAGTAAATGAAAAACCTTTTAAAGTATCATTAGCCGGAGGATTAACTAAAAATGTTAAACTTCCTATTCCTAAAATTAATACCCAACAAGGAGAAGAATATACTGTAGATGTATATGCTTATACTACAAAAGCAACCCCGTTTTTACCAACCGGATTTGAAATTGCTCGTGAACAGTTTGTTTTAGAAGGAAATAAATATTTTGCCAACACAACGTCATCTAATGGAACAGTAAGTGTAGAAGAAAAAGATAATCGCATTTATGTTAAAGCAGATAATGTTGAGGTTAGAATTGATAAATGGAGTGGTTTGTTATCTGGTTATAAAGTAAACGGACAAAACTTATTAAACGGTGGACCTGAACCAGATTTTTGGAGAGCTCCTATTGATAATGATTACGGTAATGGCATGCCTTGGAAATTAAATATTTGGCGTACTGCAGGTAAAAACAGATCAGTTAAATCAATAGATGTTGATAAAAAAGATGGAAAAGTAGTAGTTACAAGTAACTTGTATTTGAATGATGTAACTAGTGATTATACTTTGGTTTATACCATTTTTGCTGATGGAAAAACTCAGGTAGAAGTTAAATGGGAAGCCGGAAGAGAAGGTTTACCTGAAATACCTCGTTTTGGTATGCAAATGAGATTGTCTAATGAGTTTGATCAGTTTGAATACTATGGTCGTGGTCCTTGGGAGAACTATTCAGATAGAAATACTTCCAGCTTTTTAGGTATATACTCTAGTAATGTTGAAGATCAGCGAGTAGATTATATTCGTCCGCAGGAAAATGGAAATAAAACCGATGTAAGATGGCTTACTTTAACTAATAAAAACGGTGTAGGATTAAAAATAGAAGGTTTACAACCATTAAGTGTTAAAGTAGCTCATAACTCATCAGATGACATTGATGCAGGTTTAACAAAAAAGCAAATGCATCCAAGTGATATAACACCTCGCAATCAGGTTTATTTAAATATTGATTATAAACAACGAGGCTTAGGTGGAGATGATAGCTGGAGCCGTTATCCTCATAAACAATATTTGTTACTGGATAAATCTTATAGCTATGGTTATATAATTAGTCCTGTAAAATAATTTGGAGCAAGAATACAATCATAAATTAATTTTATAAGAAAAATCAAAAGATGGGTAATATTAAAATTTTAAGTATAATTTGGATTACTCTGTTATTTGTGGCTTGTGCGCCCCAAAATAAGAAGAGCGAGGGGGAAACATCATACTTATCAAAAATTAGTAAGCAAGATGTATTGTCAACAATTGTAAAAGTGAATGATTATTGGCAAAATGCAAATCCTGAACATGGACGTGCTTTTTGGGATAATGCAGCTTATCATACGGGTAATATGGCGGCTTATGAAGTTACTAAAAATGAAAAGTATAAGGCTTATTCAGAGACATGGGCTAAGCATAATGAATGGAAAGGTGCCAAATCAGATGATAAGTCAGTATGGAAATATGATTATGGTGAAGATGATGAGCATGTTTTGTTTGGTGACTGGCAAATCTGCTTTCAAACGTATGTTGACTTGTTTAATTTAGATGAGGTAAAAGATTCTTCAAAAATTGCACGTGCCATTGAAGTAATGGAATATGAAATGAGTACGGAAGCCAATGATTACTGGTGGTGGGCTGATGGATTGTATATGGTTATGCCTGTTATGACAAAGCTTTACAATGTTACAGGGAACGAATTATATCTAGCCAAATTATATGAGTATTTTAAATTTGCTCAAAGTATAATGTACGATGAGGAAACAGGTTTGTTTTACAGAGATGCAAAATATGTTTATCCAAAACATAAATCTGTAAATGGTTTAAAAGACTTTTGGGCAAGAGGTGATGGATGGGTTTTTGCCGGATTAGCAAAGATCATTCAGGATCTGCCTGATGATTATGCACATAAGGCCGAGTTTATTGATATTTACAAAAAAATGGCTGTTACTTTAAAAGACGTTCAACAAGCAGAAGGATATTGGACTCGGAGTATTTTGGATCCAGAACATGCTCCGGGACCAGAAACCAGTGGAACCGCATTTTTCACCTATGGATATCTTTGGGGTATGAATAATGGTGTTTTATCAAGAGAAGAATATACATCAGTTGTAGATAAAGCATGGAAATACTTAACTACAGTTGCCTTACAGGAAAATGGAAAAATAGGTTATGTTCAACCTATTGGCGAAAGAGCAATTCCTGGTCAAACAGTAGATGAAAATTCGACCTCTAATTTCGGAGTAGGTGCATTCTTATTAGCTTCATCAGAACTATTTAAGTTTCTTGAAAAATAATTGTGTAATGCATTATTCTCTAAAATATTTTTTTTGGGAGTAATGCATGTTTTTTATTAGTAGTTATTTGTAAAGATTAGCAAAGCCTGAAAGAAGTAAGTATATATTCTGGTTTTGTAATTAAGCGTCATGAAAGGGTAACAAAACCGCCTTCATGTAAAAGCCTGTCTGGCTTGAAGACAAAGTGTAATCTATTCAAAACATTACTTTTAGAATAATTTTCGATATATAATGTAAACAATGGGTTTAATTACGACAATTTTATATTAAAATGCATAAAAATTTAATGATCCTGAATGATAATTACAGGTTCATTAAATTTTTTTTGTTTAAAATAGCTAACCAGAAAAAAATAAAAAATGAACAACAGGTTTTTATTATCCATATCATTACTTACCATATTTATAACTACAGCTTGCGCTCAAAAACTTATTCCTGTTACAAAGGCATGGTCAAACAATTCTGTTAATGCAGTAGTATTCCGACAAAATTCATTAGTAACTCAGGCAGATACTCAGTTTATAGCCTTCTATACTACAGAAGGAAAACTGGCTTTAGGAAAACGTAATATTAAAGATGATTCATTTCTTATTAAAGAATCAAAATACGATGGAAATGTAAAAGATGCCCACAATTGCATCAGCATTATGGTTGATGGCGATGGTTATATACATGTATCATGGGATCATCATGGTCACCCGCTTCGTTATGCTAAGAGTGTTGCACCATATTCATTGGAACTGGGACCTAAAACTGAAATGACAGGTCAGAATGAAAGTAATGTAACCTATCCACAGTTCTTTAAAATGCCAAACGGAAACCTTGTTTTTATGTTTCGAGATGGACAGTCGGGTAAAGGGAATTTAGTGGTAAACAGTTACGATATTAAAACTCAAAAATGGAGTCAGATTCAGAGTAACCTGATTGATGGTGAAGGTCAAAGAAACGCATATTGGCAGGCATGTTTAGATAGTAAAGGCGTAATTCATGTTTCATGGGTTTGGCGTGAGACTTGGGATGTGTCAACCAATCATGATATGTGTTATGCACGCTCAAAAGATGGAGGCATTACATGGGAAAATTCAAAAGGTGAGAAATACAAGTTGCCAATCAATGCTGCAAGTGCTGAGTATGCTGCTAATATCCCTCAAAGGAGTGAGCTGATTAACCAAACATCAATGACAACCAATGATGCCGGTGAACCTGTAATAGCAAGTTATTGGAGAGAGCAGAATTCTGATATACCACAATATCATATCATCAGTTTGGTTGATGGTAAATGGATTGTGAAAGATATGGGATTTAGAAAACAAGCATTTTCGCTTTCAGGGGGAGGTACAAAGCGTATTCCAATTTCACGACCTCAAATAGTTGCAAAATCTACCCAAAAAGGAACTGAATATTTTCTGATATTCCGCGATGAAGAACGAGGAGCTAAAGTTTCGATGGCAAAGTTAAAGGATTCCGGTAAATGCAAAATCACAGATCTAACAGATTTTACTGTAGGATCATGGGAACCATCGTTCGATACTGAATTATGGAAAGATAAAAGCAGTTTGCAAATATTTGTTCAAAGAGTGGAGCAAGTAGATGCCGAAGGAACAGCCAACTTTGAACCTCAAATGGTTTATGTACTAGAGGTGGAATAACTCTCTTTAGTTGATGTAAACAAGAAAAACCACAATGAATACAAAGACGCTTCACTTTTTCAAAAAGAACTCTGAAAAAATAGCTTTGTGTAGCTTAGAGAAACTCCTTAGTGGATCTTTATGGTTAATAAAGAAAATAATTATCTGAAACATAGAAACTAAAAATATGAAGAAAACTTATTTACTATCAATGGCGGCAATGGTATTTGCCTTTTTAGCAATCATGTTACCAGGTTGTTCATCAGGTAATGATGATTACTCTGCATATCTGTTTACTTATTTTGTAGGTAATGGTCCTGGCGAAGAATCAATTCATTATGCAGTAAGTACAGATGGATATAATTATATAGCCTTAAATAATAATGAAGCTATTATTGATTCAAAAGATATAAGTTCTTCCGGAGGAGTTCGAGATCCTCATATTTTACGTGCCGAAGATGGTAAAACATTTTACATGGTCATTACCGATTTATATGTAACAGATCAGGGGTGGAATAACTATGCTATGATTTTGATGAAGTCAACTGATTTAATTAATTGGGAGCATAGCATAATCAATATACCTGAAACTTATCCTGTTACATTTGGTGATGTAGATAGGGTTTGGGCTCCACAGACTATTTATGATGAAGTGGCAAAAAAATACATGATTTACTTTTCTATGAAGCAGGGAAATAATCCTGATATTATTTATTATGCCTATGCTAATAAAGATTTTACAGCTCTTGAATCTGAACCAAAACAGTTATTTTTTAATCCAACAAACAATGCTTGTATCGATGGAGATATCATTAAAAAAGATGGTAAGTTCTATTTCTTTATGAAATCGGAATCAGGTGAACCTGGAATTAAGCTGGCTATCTCTGATAAATTGACTGAAGGTTATGTATATCCAAACACCGACAGAGTAGATTGTTCTAAAAATCCGGTGGAAGGTTCAGGTACATTTAAGCTAAACAACAGCGACGAATATATATTAATGTATGATGTTTATACCAGTGGTCAGTATCAGTTTACTAAAAGTGCTGATTTAAAACATTTTGAAGTGGTAGATCATGATATTAGTATGAATTTTCATCCTCGTCATGGGTGTGTTATGCCAATTACACAAAAGGAATTAAATCGCTTAATGGCAAAGTGGGCTTCTGTAGAAGGTGATTTTGTAAAAGTAACCTCACCAATGGTAAAAACACAAAATGTTAGTTTTAATGGCGAAACTAAAACTGTTCATATTCCAATAAAAGTTGGCGTTGCTGATTTAACACAGTTTGATCCTCAGTTCAGTACTTTTGCAGGTGTTGATTTTCAACCTAAAGGAGCTCAGGATTTTTCAAAAGGATCTGTTGAATATACCTTTACTATTGAAGGACAAGCTCCGGTTAAATATACTGTAGAAGTTTCGGAGGATCACAACCCTGTATTAGAAGGATTTTATGCAGATCCAGACATCATCTATTCTAATAAAACCAATAAGTATTATATCTATCCAACAAGCGATGGATTTCATAATTGGTCGGGTACTTATTTTAAAACTTTCTCTTCTGAGGATTTAGTGAATTGGAAAGATGAAGGTACTATTCTTGATTTATTGAAAGATGTTAGCTGGGCTGACAGAAATGCTTGGGCACCATGTATTATAGAAAAAGAAGTAAACGGAACTTATAAGTACTACTATTACTATACTGCAGCTCAAACAATAGGAGTTGCTATAGCCGATGATCCTGCTGGCCCGTTTGTGGATAGTGGAAAAGCTTTAATTGATAAAAAACCAAAGGGAATCACAAGAGGACAAATCATTGATCCGGATGTTTTCCAGGATCCAAAAACAGGTAAATTTTATTTGTATTGGGGAAATGGTTTTATGGTAGGAGCTGAGTTGAATGACGATATGGTTTCTATTAAAGAGAAAACCTTATCTGTATTGAATCCTGATCATACTTTCCGCGAAGGAACACATGTTCTATTCCGCAATGGCATTTATTATTTTATGTGGAGTGAAGACGATACTCGCAGTCCGAATTACCGTTTACGTTATGCTACATCAACATCTCCATTAGGTAAGTTTACCATTCCTGAAAATAATATAGTTATCGAAAAGAAACCTGAAGATGGTATTTACGCCACAGGTCATAATTCTACTATACAAGTTCCGGGCAAAGATGAATGGTATTTAGTGTATCACAGATTTACTTTGCCAAAAGGAATTAATATGGGACGTCCGGCAGGTTTCCACAGAGAAGTTTGTATTGATAAAATGGAGTTTAACGAAGATGGAAGTATTATTCAGGTAACTCCAACTTTAAAAGGAATTGAGCCTTTGATGAAGTAAGGTAGAAAGGAACAAGGAACAAGGAGAAAGGAACACAGCTGCCGCACGTGTCCCCACGTGTGGTTAAGAGAATCTCCACGCGAGAGAACACAAACGGTAGCAATGGTTTATCATTAAATAAAATTTGTAAGCTGTAAATCAGCTCTCCTCCTTTCAAAGGAGGAGTACCTCGACGCAGGAGAGGGGAGGTAGTTTTATACCCATAGCAATGGTCCAGGTTACAAACTTGAATCACTAGAAGATCTGGCGCAAGTTTGCAACTTGTGCTGCAGCTGCCGCACGTGTCCCCACGTGTGGTTGAGAGAATCCCCACGCGTGAGGATACGCGCGGTAGCAATGATATTTAACATTCGATTAATTTAAAAAACCAAATAAAAGTGAGGAGTCAATCAAAAAGTATTCATCACCTACAATTCATAAGTTGTTTACTTATACTAGCCGCAACTTTAACGAATTGTACACATCAACAACAAACTCAAAAAACTGTAGTAACTCCTTACGAAGTTACCAGTCAGGGAGCTTGGTGTTGGTTTGCCGATTCAAGGGCTATTCATCATCAAAACCAGGATGGAAGTATCAATAAATCGTACATAGGATATATTGATATTCACGGAAATATTAAAGCAACACAACATGATTTTGTTACAGGTGAATCGAAAGAAGTTTTAATCAGATCCTATTTTCAACCTGATGATCATAACAATCCAACATTTTTAGTTTTACCTGATGACAGGGTCATGATATTCTACTCACGACATACTGATGAACCTTGTTTTTATTATCGTATATCCACAAAAGCCGGTGATATAACATCATTGGGTGAGGAGATTAAAATTCCTACAGAGAACAATACAACTTATCCATCGCCGTTTATTTTATCCGATGATCCAACGCATTTTTATATTTGTTGGCGAGGCATCAGCTGGCATCCAACCATAGCAAAGTTTACCATTCCTTCAACCGACGATAAAACAGAATGTGTATGGGGACCCTATCAAATGGTTCAGTCAACGGCTTCTCGTCCATACGCTAAATATGCATCAAGCGGAAAAGATAAAATTGTGATGGCCTATACAACCGGGCATCCTGATCCTACAATGCCAAACTATTTGTACTATAATTATATTGATGTGAATACTTTAGAGCTAAAAGATATCAACGGCAAAGTATTATCAAAAATAGGAGAGGATTTGTATCATGTTGCAGCAACTTCCGAATATCAGCAAGCATTCCCCAATGCAGTAGTTGACGCCAATGAGTTAAGAGATTGGTTGTGGCAGGTAACACTTGATAAAGATGAAAATCCGGTTATTGCTATGGTTACAATCAATGAAGATAAATCTTCGCATGATTATTACTATGCAAAATGGAATGGAGAAAGCTGGCAAAAGACTTTTTTGTCGAATGCTGGCGGACATTTTCATCAATCACCCAACATTGAAAAATGTTACAGCGGAGGAATGGCTATCGATGATCAAAATACCAATGAAGTATATTGCTCGGTGCCTGTAAGCGGTAAACACGGTAAGGTTTACGAGTTAGTAAAATATGTATTGAATGAAAATGGAGAAGTAAGTTTAACAGATACAATCACAAAAGATTCGGAGTTAAATAATGTTCGACCTTATATTATTTCAAAAAGAGGAGAATCAACTCTTAAATTAAGCTGGATGTACGGTAATTATTACGATTGGATAGTCAGTATTGAACGTCCGCTTGGATTTTGTACCAGTATTCGTTCTGATTTTAATGTGAAAAGCGAAATCACTACAGGAAGTATAACAGCATTACATTATGACGATGTACAAAAAGACGAAGTTAAAAGACATTTTTCATTTGATACATTAAAGGAATTTACAATTCAGTTTGAGGTTACTTTAGATACGACAAATTTCTTTGGAGATATACTTAGCACTCAAAGTTTCTCTTATGGTATTGATAAAACTACAAAGAAGCCATATGTGAGATTAAATGATCAAAGCATTTATTCAAGTACTAATATGCTTGGGAACTCCGATATCTGGAAATATAAGCCAAGATCAACAGGTGGTATTTGGTGGGATGTTACTCCTTACAAGAGTTTAAGCCTTACAATAAGTTATTCGGATAACCAATTAATCACTTATATCAATGGTGCAATTGATCAGGTAATTTCTATAAATAATTTGGAAATCAATGATCTTAGAGTTGAAGAGATTGTGCAAAATGTCAATTCACTAAACGTTTTTAGTAACTAGTATCAATATATGTTGAATGAATAAACACAAAGACGCTGAGGCACAGAGTTTAATTAATATTATAATATTTACATTCAAATAAGAAATCCGTAAGGATTTACCTCTGTGTTTTTTAAAAATAATGTCAATCAAGGGTTATAAGTAATGGTTCAAAAGGCTGAAAGCCTTATACATCATAACTTGGGGTATCACCCCAAGGTCTTGAGCGAAATGTCCATTCAGGCTGTAAGTCTGAAACTTATGGTTAATGTTTCAGACTTACAGCCTGATAGTTACATATCTACTAATACAAGGGGCGACGCCCCTTGTTGTGATATTTAAGGCTTTCAGACTTTTGATTAGGATAAATCCAACACTTGATTCGTATTAATAATAATTCAAATAAATATCTATCATTATGAAGATTTCAAATATAACTTTTGTATTACTTACGTTGCTATTTTTAGTATTACAGTCATGTAATGGCCCAAAAACAAAAACAGGAGAACAAGAAGTTAAACAGGATAATGTTTTTGAAGTAGTAAATCCAGATTACCAATTGAGTCCTTCAACAGGAATGACTCGTCAGCATTGGATTAATGCCGCTGAGTATTTATTGCAAGGCGCCTTTTCATATATCCATACACTGGATGATCCGATGAAATTTCCTAAACAATCAGGAAAAACATACCCACGTGAAGAAAAGCAAGTTCCTACGGAAAAACTGGAAGGTTTATGTCGTACATTATTTGTGGCTGCTCCTTTATTAAAGGAAAATCCCGATTTGAAAATGAACGGAATTGCAGTGGCAGAGTATTATCGTCATCAAATTCTTAATCTTGTAAATCCAGACAGTCCTTCGTTTATTGTACCTCGTTCTGAGAATGGCGGGCCAAGTCAAAATTTGGTTGAATTCGGAGCATTGGCTATCTCATTATTTGTAGCTCCTGAAGTGATTTGGGAACCATTAACACAAGAGCAAAAAGATGCACTTGCAGCCACCATGTTAAGCTACGGAGATGGACCAACGGTGCCTTCAAACTGGCGATTCTTCAATATTTTTGTGTTGAGTTTTTTTAAAGATCAGGGATATAAAGTTAATGAGGATCTATTGGTAGAATACCTGAATAAAAGTGTTGATCAATATCTCGGATATGGTTGGTATAACGATAGTCCGGCTTATGATTATTACAGCATGTGGGCGTTTCAATTATACAGTGTACTTTGGTCGGATGTTTTTGGCTTGAAAAATTACCCAGAGATTGCAGAAAAGCTTATCCACAACTTTCAGGATTTGAATTACAACTATCCAAATATGTTTTCAAAGGATGGTAAGATGTTAATGTATGGTCGCAGTATTTCGTATCGTTTTGGATCTGTATCTCCATTCCCTTTTATGGGTAAATACGGTGGTGATGATGTGAATCTAGGTTGGTTACGTAAAATATCTTCAAGCACCATTTTGCAGTTTTTACAACATCCCGAGTTTTTAAAAGACAGTGTTCCTACATTAGGCTTTTATGGTGCCTTTGAACCTGCTGTACAAATATATAGCTGTAGAGGAAGTGTGTATTGGATGGGAAAAGCATTCTTAGGTTTGTTGGTTCCTAAGGATGATCCTTTTTGGACTGCCGTTGAAAACGATGGACCATGGGCTGAGTTCGAAACAGACAAAGTGTACAACAAATTTGCAGAAGGATCAAATGTATTAATTACGGATTATCCTGCTATCGGAGGTTCAGAAATCAGAGCATGGTGCCATGAGAAAGTAAAAGATGACTGGCAGAAATTCCGCTCTACAGAAAACTACAATAAACTATCTTACAGCAGTATTTTCCCTTGGCAGGCTGATGGTGCTAATGGTGAAGTATCCATGAACTATGCATTTAAAAACAAAGAAGATAAATGGGAAGTATTCCGTTTATATGATTTTAAAATGTTTGAAGACGGAGCCTATTATCGTGATGCTGTTTTAGAAACCAATGAAAACATAAAAATGAATTTAATTGATATTCCTTTAGCAAATGGGATATTAAGAGTAGATAGAAATATCAGTTCTGAAGATGTTGAAATGAGACTTGGTCATTATGCGTTACCGGAATTAGAACAGGCTATTCAAACGAGTAAACAACAAGTAGGCGACTATGAAGCTACTATTATTGATAATGGTAAATATCAATTGGCTATGGTTCCGGTTTCAGGATGGACAAAGACAGAAGTACTATTTACAGAAGGCCTACATCCAGAAAGCAGTAAGAGTACTGTTATTGAAGTTCAGGATATATATAGTAAAGATTTAAAATCAAAAGTATATATCACGCTTATGCTCTGGAAGAAATCAGGAGAGTCATTGAGTACTGAGGAATTAGGACAAATTAAGGAAATAAATATTACTAAACATAATCAAAAAGTACAGGTGATATTAAAGAATGGAGATGTAAAAGAGGTTAATTTTTAATTTGATTTAGTGAAAAGATAAAGTATGATACTGTTTCAAATAAAGCAGTATCATATTTTTTGAAATAATGATAGTAAAAAGTACTATTTTGTGTGTTAAAAAATGTTGAATTTTGTATTTTTGACATGTTTGTTTATATAAATCCTTAAAAATCTACTCATGAGAAAATTGATATATTCATTTATTCTTCTCCTTAGTGTTGCTTTCAGTAATAATATTTTGGCCAATGAACCTGATTCTGCTTATGTATTTATTTATGCAACATCAAAAAATAATCATAGTAATGGATTGCATTACGCATGGAGTCTTAATCGAAAAGATTGGCATTCTATAGGACCTGAATTTCAGTTTTTATTTTCTGATTTTGGTGCATGGGGTTCACAGAAGAAAATGTTTGATCCATATATGTTTATGGATAAAAATAATACCTGGCATTGCATATGGGCTTTAAATAATATGGTTGGTCAGTTTGCTCACGCGGATACCAAGGATATGATAAACTGGACCAGTCAGATATATCCTCAGGTTACAGATAATGCTAATACGATTAAAGATATTGAAGCTCATTATGATGCAGTCCAAAATAAGTATATAATTACCTGGTACACTAATGATAAGATTTATAAAACATCAACTGTAGATTTTAAGAATTTCTCAGGTACCGAGGAAGGAAAAGAAGGTGATCGAAAAGATTTACGTAAGGAAGTTGTCATTGATGGAGAAAAACAAAAAGGAATGATTCATCAGCTTTCCTGGGAAAATATTGACAAGCTGATTAAATACGAGCAATGGATGGAATACCATAATCAGCAAAGAGGTGAAACAACTTCTCAGGATCCAGTTCGGTTTAAGGATTTAAAACCAGTTGAAGCAGAGATTACGTTACATCCTGACCAATCAAAAGCCATTAGTGATAAATTGATCGGTATTTTCTTTGAAGATATTAATTATGCCGCTGATGGTGGTTTATATGCTGAGTTAGTTCAAAACAGAGGCTTTGAATATAATATCAGTGATACGAAAGGACGAGATAAAACATGGACTCATGATAAAGCATGGTCCGTTTCTGGCGATGGAATTACGTTTACTATTGATACCTTAAATCCGGTTCATGTTAATACAAAACATTATGCTTTACTGGATGTAAATAAAGTGGGAGCTAAGCTGGTTAACGAAGGATTTGATGGTATATATGTTAAAGAAGGTGAGAAATATGATTTCTCTGTTTTCGTTAAAACATTGGGAGCATTAAAAGAAAATTTAAGTGTTTTTGTAATTGATGATGCAGGTAAGGAATTAGGAAGCTGTGTAATCAAAAATGTAGGTAGCCAATGGAAGAAGTATTCTGCAACAATCACCGTAAACCGTACTGTTGAAAATGCAAAACTATGCATTCAACCATCTGCAGTAGGTAAAGTTGGTGTGGATATGGTTTCTTTATTTCCTCAAATCACATTTAAAGGACGTAAAAATGGTTTAAGAGCTGATCTTGCTCAAACCATTGCAGATCTTCATCCAAAATTTGTTCGATTCCCTGGAGGTTGTGTTTCTCATGGTGATGGAATTGATAATATTTACAATTGGAAACATACAATTGGATCATTAGAAACCCGTAAACCCAATCGTAATATTTGGAATTATCATCAAAGTGTTGGTTTAGGATATTTTGAATATTTCCAGTTTTGTGAAGATTTAGGTGCAGAGCCTGTTCCTGTTGTAGCAGCAGGTGTTCCTTGTCAAAATTCTCAAACGGGAGGTCATGGTCAGCAAGGTGGAATTCCGATGTGTGATATGGATGATTATGTGCAAGATGTTCTGGATCTGATAGAATGGGCAAATGGCGATAAAAATACTAAGTGGGGTAAGCTTAGGACTGAAGCAGGTCATCCAAAACCTTTTAATCTGAAATATGTAGGAATTGGTAATGAAGATTTAATCACAGATATTTTTGAAGAGCGTTTTACAATGATCTTTAATGCTGTTAAAGAAAAATATCCTGAGATTATTGTGATTGGAACTGTAGGTCCTTTTTATCGAGGAACAGATTATGAAGAAGGTTGGAAGCTGGCAACTAAGTTAGATGTACCAATTGTTGATGAGCATTACTATCAACCTCCAGGTTGGTTTATCAATAATCAGGACTATTACGATAGATATGACCGTAGCAAACCAAAGGTGTATTTAGGTGAATATGCTTCTCATCTGCCTGATCGTCCTATGAATGTTGAAACAGCATTGTCGGAAGCTCTTTATTTAAATGCTGTGGAAAGAAATGCCGATGTTGTTTTAATGACATCATTTGCACCATTATTGGCAAAAGAGCATCACACACAGTGGAATCCGGATTTGATATATTTTAATAATACAGAAGTTAAACCTACTGTTGATTATTATATCCAAAAACTATACGGGCAGAACTCAGGTAATGAGTATATACCGAGTTTAGTTAAACTTTCAAATAACAGAGAAAATGTTACAAAAAGGGTATCAGTTTCTGTTGTTAAAGATGCTCAAAGTAATGATATAATCATAAAATTGGTAAATATGTTGCCGGTTGAGGTGGATTCAAAAATTGATCTTTCAGATTACATTTCAGAAACAGTAAAAGGAGAACTTCATGTTTTAACAGGAGATCCTGCATCAAAAGATGCAAAACCAATACAGTCTAGTATATCCTTATTGGCTGATACAAAATACAAATTACCAGCTTATTCATTTTCTTTAATTAGAATCAAAGGAAATATAAAATAGAAAAGTCTAATAACTGAATTCGATTAATATTGAATTCAGTTTCATTAATAACTAAATCATAATTGAAATGAAAAAATTTACACTACTACTTATGCTGATAGGTTTTATTAATCTGAATGCACAAGTTGACAATTCGCTTTTTTTACATACTGACAAGAGTAAAACTAAAATAAACAAAGAACTTTACGGGCATTTTGCAGAGCACCTGGGAAGATGTATTTATGGTGGTATTTTTGTTGGTGATACATCTAGTATTCCTAATATTAATGGCTATAGAAAAGATGTAGTTGAAGCACTGAAAGAAATTCAGATTCCGGTTTTACGTTGGCCGGGAGGATGTTTTGCTGATACTTATCACTGGAAAGATGGTATCGGGCCTCGTGAAAATCGTCCTTCCATCGTAAACGTATTTTGGGGTGGTGTAACTGAAGATAATAGTTTTGGTACTCACGAATTTTTAGACCTTTGTGAATTAATAGGTACAGAAGCCTACATTAGTTTAAATGTAGGGTCTGGAACAGTTCAGGAAGCATCAGAATGGGTTGAATACATTACTTCTGAAAATATTAGTCCAATGACTGATTTAAGAAAGGAGAATGGTAGAGAAGATCCATGGAATGTTAAGTTTTGGGGAATTGGAAATGAAAGTTGGGGATGTGGAGGAGATTTGACTCCTGAATATTATGGTGATCTTTTCCGTCGTTATGCATCGTATGCAAGAGGTGCAGAATATAAAATTGCATGTGGTGCTAGTGAAAGTGATTACAACTGGACTGAGCAAGTGATGAAGAAAACAAGCAATAAGCAACATTTGATGCAAGGTTTATCATTACATTATTACACGTTACCTTATAATTGGCAAAAGAAAGGACCAGCTACAAATTTTGATGAAAAGGAATGGTTTATCACATTAAAGAAAACCATGCGTATGCAGGAGTTAATTGACAATCATGCTGAAATTATGCGTAAGTATGATCCTGATAACAAAGTGGGGCTAATTGTTGATGAATGGGGTACCTGGTATGATGTTGAGGAAGGTACAAATCCTGGATTTTTATATCAGCAAAATACTTTACGTGATGCATTGGTAGCCGGAATTAACTTAAACATTTTCAATAATAATGCAGAAACTGTTAAAATGGCTAATATAGCTCAAGTTGTTAATGTGTTACAAGCAATTATTTTAACAGAAGGTAAAGAAATGGTTTTGACTCCTACATATCATGTTTTTAATATGTATAAGGTTCATCAGGATGCAACAATGATACCTGTTGATCTGGTTTGTGATGAATATAAATTTGGAGATGAGGAAATATCTGCTATCAGCGCATCAGCTTCAGTTAAGGATGGAGTTGTTTCAATTACATTGTGTAATTTGAATCCTAACAAATCAGAAAATTTATCGATTAGTTTAGGAGGAAGTAAATATTCAAATGTTTCTGGTAAAATCATTACTAGTGATAAAATGGGTGACTATAATGATTTTGGAAAAGATCCTAAAGTTATGTTGAAGGATTTTACAGTTAAGAAGCCTAAAAATGGAAAGTTAGAGATAGCTTTACCATCAAAATCTGTAGTGTTAATTCAATTGAAATAAAAGTATTAAGTATATAAAAGCAAAGGCTACCATTGGGTAGCCTTTGTTATTTAATAATTAGAACGGTAAATCTTCATTTGCTCCAGCAGGAGGTACTTCCGCCTCATTAAATGGAGGAGGTGTTCCAGGATCAGCTGATGCCTGAACTTTTTCTAGTCTCCATGCTTCAAGGTTAGAAAAATAATTTACTTTTCCATCCTTTTCCCATTTACGACCTCTGATATTAAATGATACTTTTACAGGTTCTCCCAGACTAAATGGATCAAGTTGAGCACATCTGTCCTGAGTTAATTGAAACTTGATGTAATCATTCCAATCAGAATTTCTTTCGTTAATTACTTCAATAACAAATTCTCTCTTTTTAAATGATGCACTTATTGCTTGTTCATCATCTTTTACAATTAAATTTCCTGTTAATTCAAAATTCATGTATCTATCTTATTGTAAATGGTTATTCTTCAATTATTTTAATAGTTTCAATCTCATCACCAGCTCTGATATCGTCAATAACATCAAGTCCTTCATAAACAATACCAAAACAAGTATGTGCTCCATCTAAGTGAGATGTATTATTACGACTATGGCAAATAAAGAATTGAGAACCACCAGTGTTTTTTCCTGCGTGAGCCATTGATAAAACACCTCTGTCGTGATATTGTCTTTCAGCATCAGTTTCACAATCAATGCTATAGCCAGGGCCTCCAGTACCAACTCTTGGATTACTCATGTCTTTTGAAAAAGGACATCCTCCCTGAATTACAAAGTCAGGAATCACACGGTGAAATGCTAATCCATCATAAAATCCTTCTTTAGCTAACTTAACAAAGTTTGCAACTGTTATAGGTGTTTCTTTTTCATATAGTTCCACCTTCATAACACCTTTTTCGGTATGTATTTCTGCTTTAATCATAATTCAAGTGTCTTTATTTTAAGAGGAACAAAGGTATAATTTTTTAATAGAAATTAAAGCATAAAAAAAGAAGGTCATAGACCTTCTTTTATAAAAATATTGTATGTATTTGATTAATCTACTTTATATTATAATGAATGAAGATTAATTAAATCATTTACTTATTGTTTTACTTTTTCTCGATTCCAAGTAATTCAACTTCAAAAACAAGAGTTTCCATAGGACCAATTTTTGGACCTGAACCTCTCATTCCATAAGCAAGTTCTGCAGGAATATAAAATTTATATTTAGAACCTACAGTCATTAACTGAAGACCTTCAACCCAACCTTTGATAACTTGAGTAACTCCAAATGTTGCTGGTTGACCTCTATCTACAGAGCTATCAAATACAGTTCCATCAATTAAAGTACCATGATAATGAACTTTAACCTGATCCCCAGGGACAGGTTTATCACCTTTACCTTCTTTGATTACTTCATATTGTAAACCACTTTCAGTAGTAACTACACCGTCTCTTTTACCATTTTTAGCAAGAAATTCGTCTCCTTTTTTCTTGTTATCGAATGCAGGTTTACCTGGTTGTAATGCTTTTTGATTTTGAGCTTTTTGATAAGCAGCTTGTAAGTATGCATTACCAGTATTTTGATCAAAATATGATTTGCCATATGCTACTTCGTTTAAAAAAGCAGCCTTCATAACGTCATAATTAATAGAGTCAAAACTTCTCTCAAAATTTTGTTTAGAAGTTTTAGAAAATTCTGATTTTGCTAATGCAATTGCAAGATCCTTTCCATATAATGTGTCAAATTGACTAGAAAGCTGTTGCTTCATTTGAGAAGCAATTACATAACCTAAAGCATAACTAACACTGTCAGTTTCGTTTTTCATTTCAACTTCTCCTGCACCAGGAACTTTTGAACAAGAAACCGCAGCTATTGCAATCACGATAAATCCTAAAAGTAGATTTTTAAGTTTCATTTTATTAAATGTTTGATTATTCAATTCCTAATAATTCAACTTCAAATACAAGCGTTGTATGAGGAGGAATATGTTGACCAGCTCCACGCTCACCATATGCAAGATCTGAAGGAACATATAATTTCCATTTAGAACCAACGTTCATTAATTGTAATGCCTCAACCCATCCAGCAATTACTCCGTTTACTGGAAATACAGCTGGCTCACCTCTTTGTACAGAACTATCAAATACAGTTCCGTCAATTAAAGTTCCATGATAATGACACTTTACTTGATCTGTAGATTTTGGTGTAGCACCGTCTCCTTCATTCATAACTTCATATTGAAGTCCACTTTCTAAAGTTACAACACCTTCTTTTTTAGCATTTTCAGATAAAAAGTCTTTACCTGCTTTTATATTGGCTTCAAATTGCTTGCTTTGTATCTCAGCAAAATATTCATTGATAATCTTACCAGCTTCTTCTTCACTAATTTCTGTTGTAGTCCCTTCAATATGGTGCTTTAAACCTTTTGTAAACGCCTCTACATCAATTTCCGCAACACCTGATTTTTGAAGATTTGCGGCAATGCTCATTCCTAAAGCATAACTTAATTTTTCCATTTTGTATATTTTTCTTTTTATAAGAGTGAGCGAAGATAAGTTTTTACAGTTAGGAAAACAAACAAGTAAAAAGGCTTTAACTCTGCTTTAACTAATTTATTATAGTACTCTTTTATGTTAAAATTATTTTGTTGCGCGTAGCATTTCTCTTTTTCCAGGAGGACCGGGAAGCCTTTCAACTTTGAATCCTACTTCCTGCATTGTTCTACGAACGACACCTTTTGCACAATATGTGGTTAATATTCCTCCTGAATTTAAAGCATTATATGCTTTTTCAAATATTTCCTTGGTCCATAAATTAGGTTGAATGTCAGGAGCAAATGCATCAAAATATATAAGGTCATATTGATTCTTTAATTCTATTGTTTTAAAATCACATTGAGTTTTCTTTATAGAAAAAGCATCAGATATGTTTTCTTGCTGTTCCCAATTACAATTATGAATTTTTATAAATATATCATTGTATTTACCTTTAAAAGCATCTTTATAATTTAACGTATTGATGATGTTTAAATCTATAGGGTATTTTTCTAAGGTATGGAAAATAATATTTTTATTATGACTTTTTACTGCTGTTAAAAAAGCATTTAAACCAGTTCCGAAACCAAACTCAAGAATATTGATATCCTTTTTCACTATCTGATTTAAACCCGCCTCGATAAATACATGTAATGATTCTTGTATTGCTCCATTTACAGAATGATAATGTTCATTTAAATCCGGAACAAAAAGAGTATGAGACCCATCTTTTGATGTAACAATTTGTGCTTTTTGACTCATTTAAAACCTATTTAAAACGTAGCAAATTTTTTGAGTTGCAAACTTATGATCTTTTTTGAAAATCAACATAATAACTCCATTAATTTCTTTAATACACAAAAAGTGTTTGTTGGTCAAAAATTACTATGTGGGTCATAGACAATAGTTTAAATTTATTAGTTGATGTTATTGTAATTTAAATTATTGCGCTATGTCATTGAAAAGCATTTCCTTAAAGATATTTACAGTTCATTTTTTTCTTGTTCTATTTATTAATGGAGGATTTGCTCAAGATTTTACAATAGATGCCATCAGTAGTGTAATTATCAATGAAAACGTTGCTTATACATCCATCACTCCAAATATTACCGGAACCCCAATTGGAAATGTGGTCTACAGCTTGGGAGGTAATGATGCGGGCGACTTTAGCATTGATAGCAGTACAGGGGAAGTCAGTATGGTAGGCCGAGATTATGAGAGTCCGATAGATGCCAATACGGATAATGTCTATGAAGTCAGTATAACCGCTACCGATGATGATAGCAATACGGCAAGTATGTCATGGACAGTAACTATTGACGATGTAACAGAAAGTTCAAGTTTCAGTATTGATTTGATCAGCAGTGTAATTATCAATGAAAATGTTGCTTATACATCTGTTACTCCAAATATTAGCGGAACCCCAATTGGAAATGTGATTTATAGCTTGGGAGGTAATGATGCTGGGGACTTTAGTATTGATAGCAGTACAGGGGAAGTCAGTATGGTAGGCCGAGATTATGAGAGTCCGATAGATGCCAATGCGGATAATGTCTATGAAGTAAGTATCACCGCAACCGATGATGATAGCAATACGGCAATCATGTCATGGACCGTAACTATTGACGATGTAACAGAAAGTTCAAGTTTCAGTATTGATTTGATCAGCAGTGTAAATATCAATGAAAACGTTGCTTATACCTCCGTCACTCCAAATATTAGCGGAACACCAATTGGTAATGTGGTCTATAGCTTGGGAGGTAATGATGCCGGCAACTTTAGCATTGATATTAGTACAGGTGTAGTCAGTATGGTCGGCCGAGATTATGAGAGTCCGGTAGATGCCAATGCAGATAATATCTATGAAGTAAGTATAACCGCTACTGATGATGATAGCAACACTGCAATCATGTCATGGACAGTAATTATTGACGATGTAACAGAAAGTTCAAGTTTCAGTATTGATTTGATCAGCAGTGTAAATATCAATGAAAACGTTGCTTATACCTCCGTCACTCCAAATATTAGCGGAACACCAATTGGTAATGTGGTCTATAGCTTGGGAGGTAATGATGCCGGCAACTTTAGCATTGATAGTAGTACAGGGGAAGTCAGTATGGTAGGTCGTGATTATGAGAGTCCGGTAGATGCCAATGTAGATAATATCTATGAAGTAAGTATAACCGCTACTGATGATGATAGCAACACCGCAATCATGTCATGGACAGTAACTATTGATGATGTAACAGAAAGTTCAAGTTTCAGTATTGATTTGATCAGCAGTGTAAATATTAATGAAAACGTTTCTTATTTATCTGTCACTCCAAATATTACCGGAACACCTATAGGTAATGTGGTCTATAGCTTGGGAGGAAATGATGCTGGGGACTTTAGTATTGATAGCAGTACAGGGGAAGTCAGTATGGTAGGCCGAGATTATGAGAGTCCGATAGATGCTAATACTGATAATGTCTATGAAGTCAGTATAACCGCAACCGATGATGATAGCAATACGGCAAGTATGTCATGGACAGTAACTATTGATGATGTAACAGAAAGTTCAAGTTTCAGTATTGATTTGATCAGCAGTGTAAATATTAATGAAAACGTTGCTTATACATCTGTTACTCCAAATATTACTGGAACCCCAATTGGAAATGTGGTCTACAGCTTGGGAGGTAATGATGCTGGCAACTTTAGCATTGATAGCAGTACAGGGGAAGTCAGTATGATAGGCCGAGATTATGAGAATCCGGTAGATACCAATACCGATAATGTCTATGAAGTCAGTATAACCGCTACCGATGATGATAGCAACACCGCAAGCATGTCATGGACCGTAACTATTGACGATGTAACAGAAAGTTCAAGTTTCAGTATTGATTTGATCAGCAATGTAAATATTAATGAAAACGTTGCTTATTTATCTGTCACTCCCAATATTAGCGGAACACCAATTGGTAATGTGGTCTATAGCTTGGGAGGAAATGATGCCGGTGACTTTAGCATTGATAGCAGTACAGGGGAAGTCAGTATGATAGGCCGTGATTATGAGAGTCCGGTAGATGCCAATACGGATAATGTCTATGAAGTCAGTATAACCGCTACTGATGATGATAGCAACACTGCAATCATGTCATGGACAGTAATTATTGACGATGTAACAGAAAGTTCAAGTTTCAGTATTGATTTGATCAGCAATGTAAATATTAATGAAAACGTGGCTTATTTATCTGTCACTCCAAATATTACCGGAACACCTATAGGTAATGTGGTCTACAGCTTGGGAGGTAATGATGCCGGTGACTTTAGTATTGATAGCAGTACAGGGGAAGTCAGTATGATAGGCCGAGATTATGAGAGTCCGGTAGATGCCAATACGGATAATGTCTATGAAGTAAGTATCACGGCGACAGATGATGATAGCAACACCGCAAGCATGTCATGGACCGTAACTATTGACGATGTAACAGAAAGTTCAAGTTTCAGTATTGATTTGATCAGCAATGTAAATATTAATGAAAACGTGGCTTATTTATCTGTCACTCCAAATATTACCGGAACACCTATAGGTAATGTGGTCTATAGCTTGGGAGGTAATGATGCCGGTGACTTTAGTATTGATAGCAGTACTGGTGTAGTCAGTATGGTAGGCCGAGATTATGAGAGTCCGGTAGATGCCAATACGGATAATGTCTATGAAGTAAGTATCACGGCGACAGATGATGATAGCAACACCGCAAGCATGTCATGGACCGTAACTATTGACGATGTAACAGAAAGTTCAAGTTTCAGTATTGATTTGATCAGCAATGTAAATATTAATGAAAACGTGGCTTATTTATCTGTCACTCCAAATATTACCGGAACACCAATTGGTAATGTGGTTTATAGTTTGGGAGGTAATGATGCGGGCGACTTTAGCATTGATAGCAGTACTGGTGTAGTCAGTATGGTAGGCCGAGATTATGAGAGTCCGGTAGATGCTAATACAGATAATGTCTATGAAGTAAGTATAACCGCTACCGATGATGATAGCAATACGGCAAACATGTCATGGACAGTAACAATTGACGATGTAACAGAAAGTTCAAGTTTCAGTATTGATTTGATCAGCAGTGTAAATATTAATGAAAACGTTGCTTATTTATCTGTCACTCCCAATATTACCGGAACACCAATTGGTAATGTGGTCTATAGTTTGGGAGGAAATGATGCCGGTGACTTTAGTATTGATAGCAGTACAGGGGAAGTCAGTATGGTAGGCCGAGATTATGAGAGTCCGGTAGATACCAATACGGATAATGTCTATGAAGTAAGTATAACCGCTACCGATGATGATAGCAACACCGCAATCATGTCATGGACCGTAACTATTGACGATGTAACAGAAAGTTCAAGTTTCAGTATTGATTTAATCAGCAGTGTAAGTATTAATGAAAACGTGGCTTATACATCTGTCACTCCAAATATTACCGGAACCCCAATTGGAAATGTGATTTATAGCTTGGGAGGTAATGATGCTGGGGACTTTAGTATTGACAGCAGTACAGGGGAAGTCAGTATGGTAGGCCGAGATTATGAGAGTCCGATAGATGCCAATACTGATAATGTCTATGAAGTAAGTATAACCGTTACCGATGATGATAGCAATACCGCAAGCATGTCATGGACAGTTACAGTTGAAAATATTAATGATAATACACCTGTAGCCATATCAGATGCAATAACAGTAAATGAAGGTGGAACAGCTACAATTTTAATAAGTGAAGCATCTTCGGTATTAACTAATGATATTGATGCAGATGGAGATGTTCTAACCGCAATTTTACAAACTGATGTAAGCCATGGAGTTCTTATTTTGAATAGTGATGGAACTTTTAGTTATACTCATGATGACACAGAAACAACTAGTGATAATTTTACTTATTCAGCCAACGATGGCACAATTGATGGTAATATTGTTTCAGTTTCTATTACAATTGATGCAGTAAATGATAATTATCCTGTATTAAGTGTTAGTAATACTTCAGTTAATGAAAATCACGAAGGTACAGTTATAGAAGCTTCTTCTTCTGACGAAGATATTGATGATACTGAATTTTATTCTATCTCAGGAACTGATTCTGGATTATTCACAATTAATAGCTCTACAGGAATATTAACTTTTAATACATCACCTGATTTTGAAAATCCGGTAGATAATGGCGGGAACAATATTTATAATTTAACGATTACTGTAACGGATGGAATTGGTCATACAGATTCAGAGGATGTAACAATATCAGTTTTAAATGTTACCGAAACATCTAGTTTTAGTATTGATGCAATATCTAATGTTCAGATAGATGAAAATGAGGCATATACCTCTGTTACTCCAAATATAACAGGAAGTCCAATTGGAAGTGTTTTATATAGTCTGGGTGGAGCTGATGCAACTGATTTTAATATAAATAGTTCTACTGGAGTTGTAACTATGGTAGGCAGGGATTATGAAAATCCAGTTGATTCAGATGTCAATAATATTTATGAGGTAAGTATAACAGCAACAGATAGTGATGGAAATATAGCAACAATATCATGGATATTAACTGTTTTAGCCGTTAATGAATATGCTCCTGTAATAAATGTGAGTAGTACCACTGTAAATGAAAACCATATTGGAACAGTCATTGATGCTTCTTCTTCAGATGCAGATGCAAGTGATACAGAAACATATTCAATAACAGGAACAGATTCCGGATTATTTACGATAGATAGCTCAACAGGAATATTGACCTTCAATACATCCCCTGATTATGAAAATCCGGCTGACAGTGGAGACAATAATATTTATAATATAACTATTATTGTTACAGATGGAGCAGGTCATACTGACTCGGAAGATGTAACCGTAACTGTTGAAAATGTTAATGATAATTCACCAGTAGCGGTTTCTGATGCAATAACTGTAAATGAAGGAGGAACGGCCACCAGCTTAACAACTGGGGCTTCTTCTGTATTGACAAATGATAGTGATTCCGATGGAGATGCTATTAATGCAATTTTAGTTAGTAATGTAAGTAATGGTACATTAACGTTAAATTCAAATGGAACATTTATTTATACACACAATGATTCAGAAACTACTAATGATAATTTTACATATAGGGTAAATGATGGAAGTACAGATGGAAATACAGTATCTGTTTCTATTACAATTAATGCAGTAAATGATAATTCCCCCGTATTAAGTGTCAGTAGTACTGCAGTAAATGAAAATCACACTGGAAATGTAATTGTTGCTTCGTCCGCAGATATAGATGCAGGGGATACAGGAACTTATTCTATATCAGGAACTGATTCAGGGTTATTTACAATTGATAGTTCAACAGGAATATTAACCTTCAATACATCACCTGATTATGAAAATCCAGCTGATAATGGAGGTAATAATGTATATAATATAACAATAACAGTGACTGATGGGGCTGGTCATACAGATTCTGAAAATGTAACAGTAACAGTACTAAATGTAATAGAAGCTTCAAATTATACAATTAATGCTATATCTAATGTAAGTATTGATGAGAATACAACTTATACGTCAGTAACTCCAAGTATTACTGGAAGTCCAATCGGAAATGTGACTTATAGTATAGGTGGAGTTGATGGCACAGATTTTAATATTAATAGTTCTACCGGAGTTGTAAGTATGGTAGGTAGAGATTATGAAAATCCGGCAGATGCAAATGGCAATAATGTTTATGAGATTAGTATAACAGCTACTGACGATGATGGAAACACAGCAACTACTGCATGGACAGTTACTATATTAGCAGTAAATGAATTTGATCCTGTAATAAGTGTAGGTAATACATCTGTAAATGAAAACCATATTGGAACAGTTGTAGATGCTTCATCTTCAGATAATGATGCAGATGATACCGAATCATATTCAATCTCAGGAACAGATTCCGGATTATTTACAATTGATAGTTCAACAGGAATATTAACCTTTAATTCATCCCCTGATTATGAAAATCCATTGGATAATGGAGAAGATAATAGTTATAACTTAACTATTATCGTAACAGATGGGGCAGGACATATTGATTCTGAGAATATAACAATAGATGTATCTAATGTTAATGATAATTCACCAGTAGCGGTTTCTGATGCAATAACTGTAAATGAAGGAGGAACAGCCACTAGCTTAACAAGTGGGGCATCTTCTGTATTAACAAATGATAGTGATGCGGATAGAAATGATATTACTGCAATTTTAGTTAGTAATGTAAGTAATGGTACATTAACATTAAATTCAAATGGTACTTTTATATACACACATAACGATTCAGAGTCAACAAATGACAACTTTACATATAGGGTAAATGATGGAAGTACAGATGGAAATACAGTATCTGTTTCTATTACAATTAATGCTGTTAATGATAATTCCCCCGTATTAAGTGTCAGTAGTACTACAGTAAATGAAAATCACACAGGGAATGTAATTATTGCTTCGTCCGCAGATATAGATGCAGGGGATACAGGAACTTATTCTATATCAGGAACAGATTCCGGATTATTTACAATTGATAGTTCAACAGGAATATTAACCTTCAATACATCACCTGATTATGAAAATCCAGCTGATAATGGAGGTAATAATGTATATAATATAACAATAACAGTAACAGATGAAGTTGGACACACAGATTCAGAGAGTGTAACTGTAACAGTATTAGATGTAACTGAAACCTCAAGCTATACAATTGATGCTATTTCTAATGTTTCCATAGATGAAAATACAACCTATACTTCAGTAACACCAAATATAACAGGATCTCCGGTAGGAAGTGTAGTTTATAGTCTAGGAGGAACAGATGCTGAAGACTTTTCCATCAATAGTTCTACGGGAGTTGTAAGCATGGTAGGTAGAGATTATGAAAATCCAGTAGATTCCAATATTAATAATGTTTATGAGGTAGGTATAACAGCTACGGATAATGATGGAAATATAGCAACTACATCATGGACAGTAACTATTTTAGCAGTAAATGAATATGCTCCAGTGATAAGTGTTAGTAGTACTAGTGTATATGAAAACCACACAGGAACAGTTATTGATGCTTCTTCTACAGATGCAGATGCAAATGATACAGAAACATATTCAATATCAGGAACCGATTCTGGATTATTTACAATTGACAGTTCAACAGGTATATTAACTTTTAATACTTCACCAGATTATGAAAATCCAATAGATAATGGAGAAAATAATGTTTATAATTTAACGATAACAGTAACTGATGAAGCTGGACATACGGATTCAGAAAATGTAACAGTAACAGTATTAAATGTAACAGAATCCTCAAGCTATACGATCAATGCTATCTCAAATGTAAGTATTGATGAGAATACAGCCTATACTTCAGTAACACCTAATATAACAGGATCTCCGGTAGGAAGTGTAGTTTATAGTCTAGGAGGAACAGATGCTGCCGATTTTTCCATCAATAGTTCTACAGGAGTGGTAAGTATGGTAGGCAGGGATTATGAAAATCCGGTAGATTCCAATGTCAATAATGTATATGAAGTAAGTATAATAGCTACAGATAATGATGGAAACATAGCCACTACATCGTGGACTGTAACTGTTTTAGCAGTAAATGAGTATGCTCCCGAGATAAGCGCAAATAGTACCACTGTAAATGAAAACCACACAGGAACAGTCATTGATGCCTCTTCTACAGATGCAGATGCAAATGATATAGAAATATATTCAATTACAGGAACAGATTCCGAATTTTTTACAATAGATAGTTCCACAGGAATATTGACTTTTAATACATCGCCTGATTATGAAAATCCAATAGATCATGGAGAAAATAATATTTATAACTTAACGATCATTGTTACTGATGGTGCAGGTCATACAGATTCGCAAAATATATCAGTTTCTGTAATCAATATAAATGATAATTCACCAATTGCTGTATCTGATGAAATTATAGTTGTAGAAGGAGGTTTGGCCGCAAGTTTAACAAGCGGTGAATCTTCAGTATTATTTAATGATAGTGATGCTGATGGAGATGATATAACTGCAGTTTTAGTTAGCGATGTAAGTAATGGTACATTAACCCTAAATACAAATGGAACTTTTATTTATATACATGATAATTCTGAGTTAACTTATGATAGTTTTACTTATACTGCAAATGATGGAAGTACAAATGGAAATACAGTATCAGTTTTAATAACTATAACAGGAGTTAATGATGCCCCGGTAATTGATGATATTCCTAATCAAACAGTAGCTGAAGGTAATAGTTTTAATACGATCAATTTAGATAATTACATTACAGATGCTGAAACGTCTGATGAAAATATCGTATGGTCATTAAATCCAACGCCTACTTATTTTGATGTTGAAATTAATAACAGAATAGCTTATGTTGTTCCAAAAGATGAGGAGTGGAATGGGGTAGAAGTAATCACATTTGTAGCAACAGATGAAAGCAATGCTTCTGTTGATGATAATGTAAGATTAGAAGTTACACCAATTAATGATGCCCCTGAAATAATAGGACAAAATTCGGTTTCTATTGCAGAAGAAACTCTAACGGAATTGAGTCTTTCAGACTTGATAGTTTATGATCCTGATGATAATTATCCAACAGGGTTTACATTGAATATATTGTCTGGTTCAGATTATATAGTTACTGGTACAGCTATCACTCCAAATGAAAATGTTACTGGTGTAATCACGGTACATGTTTATGTTACAGATGATGGTTTAGCTCAAAGTAATACTTTTGATTTACAGGTAAATGTTGTCAATGATAATGACCCTCCAGTAATATTAGATATACCAAATCAAACAATTAATGAGGGATCTGTATTTAATGTTATCAATTTAAATAGTTATGTTTCTGATCCTGATAATAGCATAGATCAAATTTTATGGACCTATACCGGAAATACGGAACTTGGTGTTTCAATTGATGGAAACACAAAATATGCAACGATTGTTATACCTGATGAAGATTGGTTTGGTCAGGAAACAATTACTTTTACTGCTAGTGACGGATCTTTAACTGCAAGTATTGATGTTGTTTTAACAGTATCGCCCATTAACGATGCTCCAGTTATTAATAGTCAACAATCTTTATCGTATGATGAAGATGAAATTTTTACAATTCCATATACCGCATTAAATGTTACGGATGTAGACAATACATACCCAGGTCAACATGAAATGACACTTCTTAATGGAAGTAATTATACCTTTACAGGACGTCAGGTTACTCCTGAAACTAATTTTAATGGAAGTTTAACAATCCCATTATATATTTCAGATGTGGGATCTGAAAATCAGACTAGCAATACATTTAATTTACATGTAACAATAAATGCTATAAATGATGCTCCGATAATAGAATCTCAAATAAATACTTTATTTACAAATGAGGATGTACCTATTGAAATTACTATTGAAGATATAAGTATAGCCGATGTAGATAATGAAGCTGATGATTTTAGTTTAATTATACATTCCGGTGAAAATTATTCATTTAATGGAACAACAGTTACTCCTGCGTTAAATTATTTTGGAATCTTATCTGTAGATATTTCAGTTAGTGATGGACAGTCTGAAAATTCAGAAAGTAGTGTGTTTACACTTGATATATTAGTATTAGCTCAAAATGATGCTCCTGAAGCAAATAACCAGTCAGTGACGACAGCTGAAAATCAAGCAATAGATATTAATATCAACAACTTGGTTTCAGATGTTGAAAATGGTATTGATTTATCATCATTAAAAATTACAACTGATGTAATTAATGGATCAACCATATTAGATTCAGATAATGGGATAATAACATATACTCCAAGTGATAAATACACAGGAACAGATTCTTTTGAATACGAAATTTGTGATACAGATGGAGCTTGTGCAAGAGGAATAGTAACAATAATTGTTTCAAATGAAGCACCAACTGGTATAGATGATATAGTTGAAGTTAAAGAGGATAATAGTATCTCAATTAATGTAATTAGTAATGACATTGATCCTCAAAATAATCTTGATTATAATACATTAACGATATTATCATCGCCAGAAAATGGTAATGTGACAATTCAATCAGAAGGATTAATAAGTTATACTCCGGAGGAAAATTATTCTGGTGATGATGAATTTGAATATCAGGTTTGTGATGAAGACGGATATTGTACCTCAGCAAGTGTTTATATAACGGTTACTCCTGTGAACGATCAGCCTGTAATATTAACACAAAGTACAATTGAAATAAATGAAGATAATTCTTATACTATAACATTAAATGATTTATCTGTTACAGATATAGATAATATTTTCCCATCAGAATTTGTCTTGGATGTTGTGTCGGGTAATAATTATTCTATAGTAGGGAATACAATTACTCCAGCCTTGAATTATAATGGAGAATTATATGTGAATATCACAGTTGATGATCAGGAATTAGAAAATAATATTAGTGAGATTTATCAGTTTTTGATTACTGTAAATCCTATTAATGATAGGCCTGAAATCAAAGATCAGGTAACATTATTAACAAATGAAGATGAAGCTTTAACTATATCTCTAACTGATTTAACAGTTGAAGATCCGGATAATAATTATCCAAATGATTTTGTATTAGTGGTACTAGAAGGTCTTAATTATACTGTTAGTAATAATATAATTACACCATCAAATAATTATACTGGATATTTATATGTGCCTGTATATGTAAGTGATCAATCAGATGCAAATGATAGGAGCAAGATATTTAGTTTAGAAGTACAGGTTGTTTCTCAAAATGATGCACCTGTTAGCAATGATCTGAATCAATCAACTTCTGAAGATGTTTCTATCGAAATTGATATGACTGATTTAGTTACTGATGTTGATGGAAATATTGATTATTCTTCATTTGAGAATATTACATATCCCGAAAATGGAGAATTAATTATCGACAATGAAAATTATGTTATTACTTATATACCTGATGAAGGTTATTCAGGTGATGATGAATTTAGTTTTAGATTTTATGATACAGATGAACAGGTAAGTAATATTTCATATGTATATATTAGTATTAGTAATGAGGCTCCTAATGCAATTGATGATGAAGTAGAATTAAATGAAGATGAGAGTGTTGTTATCAATGTTTTAAGTAATGATACAGACCCTCAGAATAATATTGATATTAATTCTTTAGTGATTGTCAGTAATCCTTTAAATGGTGATTTATTGACAGATAGTAGTACGGGACAAATAACTTATACACCAATAAGCAATTTTTCAGGTATTGATAATTTTAGATATAGAATATATGATGATTTAGGATATTTTGATGATGCAACAGTAACAATAACAATACTAGCGATTAATGACCGGCCAATAGCAGTCAATGATGAAGTAGAAACCAATGAAGATGAAAGTGTTGATATTGATGTTCTTTCTAATGATTATGATATTGATTCTGATTCTGACGGATTTGTTATAACAATTTCAGAGCAACCTTTAAATGGTTATGTTAATATAGATTCAGATAATCAAATAATGTACACTCCTAATGAAAATTATAATGGTAATGATAGTTTTATTTATCAATTATGTGATTCTGATGACGGATGTAATTCTGCACAAGTATCCATTTTTATAATACCAGTTAATGATAAACCAATAGCTGTTGATGATAATGTTACTACCACCTCTGATGCCGAAATAATTATCGATGTTGTTTCTAATGATATAGATATTGATGGTAATCTTGATATTACTTCTGTTTCTTTAATAACAGAACCAAGATATGGTGATTATTCTATCGAATCATTATCTGGTGAAATTAAATATATACCACAAGAGGGGTATGTAGGCTCCGATTCTTTTATATATCAAATTTGCGATAGCAATGGATTATGTGCCACTGCAACAGTTAGCATCTCCATAAATCTAAAAAATGTTGCACCAAATTGTATAGATGATATTGTAATTATGAATGATGGTGAAATTATATCATTTAGTGTATTAGATAATGATTCTGATATAAATGGAGATTATATTACAGTAATACCAAGTGAAATTAATCAATTAGGAGGATTTCTTGAAGAAGATAGCAATGGATTATTTACATATACATCTGTGTATGGAAATTATTGTATTGAGGAATACTTTACTTATGTGGGTTGTGATGATTATGGAAGTTGCGATGAAGCAACAGTTAAAATAATTATTAATGTTGCTGATACAGATAATGACAATATTGCAGATTATATTGAAGAACAACAATCTGATTCTGATGGAGATGAATTACCAGACTATGAAGATGAAGATTCTGATAACGATGGAATATCAGATATATTAGAAGGAGGGGTTACTGACATATGTTTGCAAGATCTTAAAGATACTGATAATGATGGAATTTATGATTATTTAGATGAGGATAGCGATGGCGATGGTGTTTTAGATCTTGAGGAGGGATCAGTGGATTGTGATAATGATAATATCCCTAATTATCAGGATCTCTTTGATGATTGTGCTGAGAGAATTGATGCTCCTGATACTTTTTCTCCAAATGGAGATGGTGTTAATGATTATTTTATTATTCCGGGTATCTCGGATTTTGAAGGTAATGAAATATATATATACAACAGGTGGGGTGGAGAAGTCTTCCATATGAAGAATTATAATAATCTATGGGATGGAAAATCAAGTAAGTCAGCAATTGGCTCTGCAGAATTACCTCAAGGTTTATATTTCTATGTTATTAAGTTAGGAAATTTAAAAGGTGTATTGAAAGGTTCTGTTTATATTAAAAGATAGATTACTATGAATAAAGTATTAGAACACATAAAATATACAATCTTAGCATTTATATTGTTGAATCTTTTGGGAGTTAAAGTTTCAAATGTTTTAGCTCAGCAAGATCCAATGTTTACTCAATACATGTTTAATACATTGGCAATAAATCCTGCATATGCCGGTTCTAGAGAAGTCATGAGTTTAATGATTTTAGGGCGACAACAATGGGTCGGTTTTGATGGTGCTCCTACAACCGCAACTTTTACAGGTCATCTACCTGTATATAAAAACATGGCAATAGGAGCTTCCTTAATATATGATTCATATGGACCGGTAAATCAAACCAGTTTTTTTATAGATTATGCATATCATTTAAAAATGAATGATAAGTTGAATTTATCATTGGGTTTGAATGGCGGATTTAATAATTATGCAATAGATTATAATGGATTAGATAAGACATATAATAATGACAATGCCTATGTTAATGCAAATGAACAAATAACATTATCCAATTTTGGTTTTGGAATATATCTCTATTCCCAGCGATTTTATTTGGGATTATCAGTACCAAGAATTACAGAAAATTCATTTGTAGAAGGTAGTGAAAATTATGGTACAGGTAGTGAAGTTCGTCATTATTATGGAATGATGGGATTAGTTATTCATATGACAGATAATTTTGTACTTAGACCATCTGTGATGACAAGAGTTGCACAAGGAGCACCTTATAGTATTGATACAAATTTAAACACTGTTCTTTATGATAAGTTTTGGTTGGGAGCTGTATATCGTTTAGGTGAGTCGATTGGTGGAATTGTTCAGTTTCAGATTAATCCCCAAATTAAATTCGGATATGCATTTGATCTAAATACTAATCAGCTAAGTTCATACCACAGTGGTACACATGAAGTAATGATTAATTACGAATTTAATTTTAATAAGGAAAGAGTGATTAATCCAAGATATTTCTAATTGATAAAAACAGCATTAATGACCCGAAATTATCTATTCAATATAAGTATTTTTCTTTTGCTATTTTCTCAAAATTCATTATTCGCACAGGATAAAGAAATAAAAAAAGCAGATGAATACTATTTTGATTTCAACTATAACAAAGCAATTAGTCATTATAAAAAAATAATAGAAAAAGGAGAAGACTTATTTTATGTTACTCATAGAATAGGAGATTGTTACAGACAGATGGGGCAAATTAAAGAAAGTGTGGAATGGTATTTAAAAGCACTAGATTATCCTAATGTTGATTTCTCAACATTTCTATTATTGTCACAACAATTAAAAAAGCTTGAACATTATGAAGAATCCAATCAATATCTTAGAAAGTATTATGAGTTATCAGGAAATGAGAAGTCAGTGACACTTACAAAAAGAAGAATGGAATTATTAAGAAGAGATTATAATAATTTTGTAGTACATAACCTTCCAATCAATACCGCATATTCTGAAATTGGCCCTGCAATTTATAATGATCAATTGATTTTTTCCTCAAATAAAGGTTTGGTATCTGCTACACAAAGGAAAGATGTTCGCAATAATGAGTATTTTTACAAAATATATTCTTCAAAAATTAACACATTAAGGAATTTTTCAAAACCAAAAATATTTTCCCGAAAATTAACTACGAAGTATAATGATGGACCAATTACCTTTAATAAAGATTATACTTTAGCATTTGTTACACGGAATTATAGTAATAAGGATAATCCCAATGCATATTTAAATATTTTTATTGTAGATAAAAATAATGCTAAGTGGAATAATAACGCAACACCGATACCTTTATATGAGATGGACTGTTCTTTTATGCATGGATTTTTAACTAATGATGAAGAACGTTTCTTTTTTGTTTCCGATATGAAGGGTGGATATGGTGGATTAGATATATATTATTCCTATGTTTATAAAGGAATATTAAGCTCTCCTATTAACCTTGGGCCACAGGTTAATTCGTCAGGTAATGAGATGTTCCCATATATAAGTGAGGACAATATTCTATATTATTCATCTGATAAAGAAGGAAGTTTAGGTGGCCTTGATGTCTTTTTTGCAATGCCTGTAGATGATGGATTCTCTAATTCTTTTAATATGGGATACCCTATAAATAGTTCTAAGGACGATTTTGGTTTTATTTATTTAGAAAATAATAAAAATGGTTATTACGTTTCTAATAGAGATGGAGGTGAAGGGCAGGATGATATATATGCTTTTGAACAGTTAAAATCCTACGATCTTACATTATTTACCGGAATAATATATACTTCTCAAAAGAAAATATTTATTCCTGATGCAATAGTAAATATCTATAAAAATTCAGAATTAATTTTATCTACAATCACAAATGAAAAAGGAGAGTTTTCTTTCTATTTGGATGATTTAGAAGAAATGAAAATTGAAGTGAAGAATAGCTTTTTTGAGACATTTACATCTGATCTAAAAGATGTTATCCAATCAAAAGACGAAGGTTTTTATATTGAGCTAAACTTAGATGCAAATTAAAACTATTAATATTTTATTTTGTTGAAATATTATTAGGCTAAGAAAAAATAAGCCAATAATGTAAGATAGATTTCATTTCTGAGGTTGTATGAGTTTAAATATATTAAACATGCATTTCAAGAAAAAGTTTTTTATTTATTGTTGTTATAAATTTGGTGTAGAGGCAAGCTTAGGTATTTAATTTTAGAGCCCAATATATAGATGGAATAAATATTTACATTTATTTGAATTCTTGTAAATTAAAGTTCATTCAAGAATAATTTAAGGATTCAAGGTATATTATAATTTTTTATTAAATGGAATCTCTATACTCTGGTAATTCTGTATTATCTTTTATTAAGGGGAAAAAGAAAGGTCCTCAATTATTGGTTGTTAAGTAAAAATAAAAAATATTTAACAGTTAAATACTGTCTTTTTATGCTATCCTTTTGTAATTTTATAACCATTTACATTTTCTACAACTAAAAATGCGTAATTTAGAAACTAAATACTTTATTGATGCAAATGTAATAAAATCAATAATTTAAGGTTTTTATTGTTTAGAATAGATTTAAATAAAATAAAAAAAGATGTGAATATCTTTTGTTGATGTTTATGAACTAACTATATTTGTTAAACATTAAAAAGGTTACTGGTTATAACAAACAAAACATTACACCATGACAACATTGCAATTCAATGAGAAGTTATTGAGCCTACAAGATAAACTAAAGTACTTTGCTCTTAGTTTAACGGCCAATGAAGAAGATGCCAATGACTTGTTGCAGGAAACAACATTGAAGGCTTTAACATATCGTAAGCAATTTGTATCAAATACAAATTTTAAAGCATGGGTGTTTACAATTATGAAGAATACCTTTATTAACAACTATAGAAGATCACAGAAAACAAGAAATACTTTTGATTCAGTAGAAGATGCATATAGAGTAGCTTTTAAAGGTAATTATTCTTCAGAAACACCTGAAATGGTTCAAGCAGTAAACGAAATGAATCAAAGCATTGAAAAGCTTGACGATGAGTTTAGAATTCCATTTACAATGCATACTTCTGGTTATAAGTATAAAGAAATAGCAGAAGAACTGGATTTGCCAATTGGTACTGTAAAGAGTAGGATATTCTTTACACGTAAAAAACTTCAGAATATGTTAGATGAATAAAATCATGTAAACATTAATGAAGAATACATAATTTAGTATTAAATTTTTTATCGTAATAATAATATATGCAGGATGAGTTTACCTACTTATCTTGCATTTTGTTTTTTATAGAATTATGTCTGCAAAATTATCAAAATACCAGAGATTATATAATCAAATCGAAGAGTTGACAACTTCAGTAAATAATCCAGTTTCCAGAATGGCAACTATTGCTGCAATATTACACCATAAAATGAAAGGGTATTTTTGGACAGGTTTTTATTTATTATCAGAAGGTGAATTATTAGTTGGTCCATACCAAGGTCCGTTAGCATGCCTGAGGTTAAAAAATGACACTGGTGTATGTTGGGCTGGAGTTAATTCAAAAGAAACAATTGTTGTGGAAGATGTTGAGAAATTTCCCGGACATATCGCATGTAGTTCTCTATCTAAGTCAGAAATAGTTGTTCCTGTTTTTAATAAAGAAAATCAGGTAATAGGAGTATTGGATGTAGATAGTAGAGATTACTCAAATTTTGATCACGAGGATAAAGAGGGATTAGAAAAAATTGTTGAGTTGATTTATAAATAGTATTTTGTCTTCTTTTTGAAGAATTAGGTTGAACATAAGATAGAGTGGGAGAATTCTTCAATTTAAGAATCAAAATTCCCATAAATGATAAATTATAAGCATCTACTCTTTTTACTCGTTTACATAGGTATTTCCTTAGATATATGTGCAGAGGAATCTGTACTTGATAATTTACATAGGAAGCTTAAGAATGCCTCTATTCCTGAGAAGGTAGAGGTATATAATCAACTTTCAAGATACTATTTAACTTCTGATGCAGAAAAAGCTGTAATGTATGCTGGGAAGGCACTTAATTTAGCAAAGGATTTAAATGACAAAAAAGGAGAAGCAAAAGCCTATGGAAATCTTGGGATGGGCTATTATTTTCTGAGTGATTATGATGAACTTCTTGAATATTATAAAAAATCATTAAGTGCATATAAGTCTATTGGTGATCAGGAGGGTGTTAATGTTCTTGCCACTACTTTTTATCGCTTAAATAAGTTTCATAAATCTTTAGATAGCTATAAAAGGTCGCTTTTAATCTTACTTAGTGATACCAATTCACATGTGGCTTCAATTGTAGAAACATATGAAAATATTGGTAATGTCTACAAAAATTTAGGCGATTACCATCTTGCCTTAGACAATTATAGAAAAGCTTTAGTCTTACTTGATGAGACGGATGATAAAACCACTCTATGGAGAAATATAGGTGAGATTTATTTATATCTGGAAGATTATGATTCTGCGTTAGAGTATTTTATTTTATTATATGATGAACTTGTTATTCGTAAAGATAATATAGGAATTAGCGAGGTTCTAAATAGGATGGCCGGAACTCTTTATTTAAAAAAGGACTTAGATAAGGCTAAAAAATTATTTGAGGAAGCTTTAAATCTGCAAATAGAATTAAATGATCATCTTGGGTCATCAATGTCATTATTAAACTTAGCAAAGATTGCTCAGGACCATAAAAATTATAAAGAAGCCATTAAAAGCTTTAATAAAAGTTTAAGACTAGCCGAAGTTATTAATAATAAGAGTGTATTACGTACTATTTATTATGAGTTGTCCTTAATTTATAAAGAGCAGCAGAATTATAAAAAGGCATATGAATACCAGGTTTTATATTCTGATATTTCTGATTTTCTTTCGCAGGAACAAAAAGCAGAAGAGTTTACTAATACTTTGGTAGTTCATGATTTAGAAAAGAAGACTCAGGAAAATGATATTCTGCAGGCAAAAAATGAAAATTACAGGCTGCGATTGGAAAAGGAAAATCTTTCGAAATGGCGCCTATCATTCGGATTTACAATTCTTGTAATATTAATATTGGTATTTATAATTTACTATAGGTACTATCTTAAAAGAGTAGAAAATAAAAATCTCGAGCTTAGAATTAAGGAAGCTCTAAATAAACAAGAAGAACAACAGCAAATTATTGTTCATCAGTCCAGCTTATCTTCATTAGGAGAGCTTGCAGCTGGAATAGCACACGAAATCAATCAGCCTATCCAAAATATTTCATTATCGGCAGAAGGGATTCAATTTGAAATGATGGAAGAAAATCCTGATCAAAAATTTATAAAACAGTCAGTAAGTGAAATTTTTGAAGATATAGTTAGAGTTAGAGATATAGTAGATCACATCAGAGTATTTTCTAGTGGTCAAAAAGAAACAGTTTTTGAAAGTTTCTCTGTATCAGATTGTGTAGAGTCTGCTATTTCAATGATTCAACGTCAATATCAAAATCATAATATTAATCTTCAATTAAATTTGGATTATAAGGTTCCTGAGGTACTGGGAAATCCACATAAGGTTGAGCAAGTGATTCATAATTTACTTTCAAATGCACGTGATGCAGTGGAAGAAAGATTTGAAAAAGATCCAAACTTTAAAAAGGAGATTAGCATTAGAACCGGTTTTGAAAATAAGGAAGTATATATTGAAGTAAGAGATAATGGAATTGGAATTCCACAAAATAAAAAAACCGATATATTTTTACCTTTTGTAACCAGCAAACAATTAGGAAAAGGAACTGGTCTAGGATTATCAATTTCATATAGTTTAATGAATGAGATGAAAGGAAGAATAGAGGTGAAAAGCAGGGTAATGGATGGAACAAGTATGAAAGTAATTATACCTGTTAATGTATCCGGAAATTTGAATAATACTAAGTAATATAATCATATCCATATGGATCACTTAAAAATATTAATTCTTGATGATGAGGTAAGAATCACGGAGAAACTTAAGTATCATCTTGAAAAAGGAAATTTTAATGTTTATACAGCTAATACTCCAAATCAAGGTTTTGAAGTTTTAGAAAAGGAACAACCGGGTATTTTAATCTTGGATATAATGTTACCAGGCATGAATGGTTTGGATGTACTTAAAAAAGTAAAAGAGGAGTTTCCAAGTACAGAAGTCATTATGATTAGTGGTTATGGAGACATGGATATGGTTATTGAAGCTATGCGAAAGGGAGCCTCCGATTTTATTCGTAAACCATTTCAGGTAATGGATATTCAGGTTGCAGTAGAAAGAACAGGTAAGTTTGTTGAACTGCAGGCTAAGCTGGAAAATGCTGAGAATATTGGGTCCTTGGTCTCGAAGGAGCTTGAGGGGATGATTGAAAAGGATTTTATAGGGGAGAGTGAAGCTATAAAAAGAGTTCTGAAAATAGCGTTAAAAGCAGCTCAGGATAAGGATGTTAATGTATTGGTTACAGGAGAAAATGGAACAGGAAAAGAAATTATCTCCAGAATTATACATTATGGTAGCCCTAGAAAAGAACAAGTTTTTGCACCGGTTAATAGTTCAGCCATTCCATCTACATTGTTAGAAAGTGAATTTTTTGGTCATGTTAAAGGAGCATTTACAGATGCCAGAGAGGATAAAAAGGGTTATTTTCAAATGGCTAATAATGGAACCTTGTTTTTAGATGAAATTGCCGATATGCCTTTTTCATTACAAGCTAAATTATTGCGGGCGATTGAGGAAAACAAAATTAAAAGAGTAGGTAGTAATAAGGAAATAGTTGTAGATGTTAGAATTATCTCGGCTACAAATAAAAATATTGAAGAGTTAATAGAGCAGGAGAAATTCAGAATTGATTTGTACCATAGAATTAATACCATTGAGATTAATATACCACCATTACGAGAAAGACCTGAGGATATAAAGCCATTGTTAAATCATTTTGTGCAATCTATTGCAAAGAAGAAAAATATTAATGTTCCGTCTATATCAAAGGAGCTGATTAAAAAACTTCAGTCATATAGTTTCCCTGGTAATGTGCGAGAATTAAGAAATATGGTTGAACGTGCGTTGATTCTTTTTGAAGGAGAAGAACTTTTACCTGAGGATTTCCCATTGAAAGGAGAGACTAAAAGTAATGATATTACAATCGGAAGTCTATGCCTGGAGGCTAATGAAAAGGCATTAATTGTGGAAGCATTAAAAAGATGTGATTTTAATCAAACACAAGCAGCAGAGTTATTGTGTATTTCCCGAGATGCAATTAAAAGAAAAATTAAAAAATTTGAAATATCAATAGATAAGCAAATTGTTTAATTCTAAGATTTTTAAGAAATAAATTGTTTCCCCTTGATGAAATATATATCAAGGGGCTCAGGTTTACCATTGAATAGGTTCTAAACCTTTACTTATTAAAAAATCATTGGTTTTACTAAAATGCTTATTCCCTAAAAAGCCTCTGTGGGCAGATAAAGGAGAGGGATGTGGTGATTTTAATACATAATGTTTTGAATCATCAATAAACAAAGATTTTTTACCGGCATATGCACCCCATAATAAAAATACAACGTTTTCTTTTTCTTTTGCCAAATGTTTAATGACGCTATCTGTAAATTCTTCCCATCCTTTTTTCTGATGTGAACCTGCATTATGTGCTCTTACAGTTAAAGTTGCATTTAATAATAAAACTCCCTGTTTTGCCCAACGTTCCAGATTACCACTAGGTGGAGGAGTAACGCCACAATCACTTTGTATTTCCTTATAAATATTAACTAATGAAGGAGGGATTTTTATTCCGTCATTAACAGAAAAACATAAGCCATGTGCTTGGTTAACATCGTGATAAGGATCTTGTCCCAAAATAACAACTCGGGTCTTTTCCAGAGGGCAAAGATCAAAGGCATTGAATATTTTAGCTGCAGGAGGAAAAATTGTCTGTGTCTTGTATTCCTCTTTTACAAACTGAACAAGATTTTTAAAATAGTCTTTCTCAAATTCGTCTTTAAGTAGGTTTTTCCAGCCATTTTCAATTTTTACTTCCATAGTTATTGTTCCTTTTGTTATTTAACTAATAGTTCTTTAGAGTTTATAAAAATGTGATTATTAGATAAAAAAAGAGTGTTGTGTGAGATGTTAATAATAATGATATTGAGCATCTCCTAAATCAGTCTTATATCCTGTGTCTATAATCTAGCGATCTATTGTTTAATGCGCTTCAAAACTAATAGTTTTGGATTTTAAAATAATAAGAAAGTGAAGTTTATTTTAGAGTTCATTTTATATATTTTTACACAAAAGCGATAAAAATCTATGTTAAGGAAATTATTCACAGTCATATTATTATTTACTTTCTATAATTCCTATTCTCAGTTAGAAGATTTATTTAATGAATTAGATAAAACAATTGAAAAAGAATGGTACTATGTTCAAATTAAGGAACAGCGTATAGATTCATTAAAGAAGCAACTTGTATTAAATAAAACTTTAGGTAAAGAATGGGAACAATATAATCTTTGTAAAGATATTGCAGAAGAGTATACCGTTTACGTTTTTGACTCTGCAATGTACTATTACAGAAAAGCAATAGATATAGTATATAAAATTAATCATTCAGAATCATTAGCAAATACCTTGTCAGATTATGGTCATTTATTGGTTTCTGTAGGATATTATAAAGAAGCAATCGATACCTTAAATAAAGTTGATATTAATGAACTTTCTCAGAAAACGCTTCAGGATTATTATAGTTATAAAGTAAGAGCTTATTACGATTTAGCAGATTATATTAAGGATGACTTTTATTCTGTCCAATACAGGAAAATAGCTAATAATTATGTTGATTCTGTCTATAAATATCAGGTTGAAGGAACTATTCGTCCGGTGTTAACTAAAGCTCTAAGGTTTTTAGTTAATTGGCAACCAGATTCCTCTGCATTTTATTATAACTACGCATATAATAATTTATCTCCAGACCTCCATAATCAAGCTGTAATTCACTCTTGTCTTGGATTTATTAATATAGAGCAAGGTAGGAGAGAAGAAGGAATGGAACATCTGATTAAATCTTCAATTGCAGATATTAAAACGGTTACCAAAGAAGCCACCTCAATGCGTTCTCTTGCAAAATACTTATTTGAACAAGGAGATATTCAACGTGCATATAAATATATCTTACATGCAAAGAACGATGCAAATATATTTGGATCTAAACAGAGAATTCTAGAGGTTTCTGAAATTTTTCCAACTATAGAAGGTGCCAAATTATTAATGGAAGAGAAGAAAAAGGAAAAGGCAGTGAAATATGTTTGGGTGGTTACTCTAATAATTATTGTTGTACTTATATTTTTAATTATTGTATACCGTCAACTCTTTAATTTGAGAAAAATATGGATTTCTATAAGTAAGAGTAATAAGGAGCTTAAAGTTTTAAACGGGCAATTAAATGAAGCTAACAGAATTAAAGAAAAGTATATTGGACATTTTTTTAATACTAGTTCTGGTTATATCAACAAATTGGAAACTATATCTAAATCATTAAACAAATTATTAGTTGCAAATAATCCTCAAAAATTAAAGTTTGTATTAAAAGAGATAAATCCGAAAAAGGAAAGAGATAAGTTATTTCATAATTTTGATGAGGTATTTTTATCGTTATTTCCTGATTTTATTCAGAAGATTGAAAGTTTTATACTTCCTGAAAATAAGTATGTATTAAAATCTGGTCAGCTTCTTAATACTGAATTAAGAATCTTAGCACTTATAAGGTTAGGAATTCAGGATAATGAAACAATAGCAAATGTACTTGATGTTTCAATTAATACTATATATACATACAAGACGAAAGCAAAGAATAAATCTGAACTATCCAATGAAGAATATTTTGAAAGGTTAAGCTGCATTAAATCAATTGTATAATGGATATTTTGTTTGATTGAGATTAAAAATGTTTACATTTTTTCACATTTAATTACATTTTTATGAAAAAATGAATATATTTGTGGCGTAAGTCTCAGTAAATCTAAAATATTTTTAATATGGGAATAATTGGTATTGCTGCATTGCTAATTGGAATTTTCATTGTTAGGAGAGAAAGAAACAAACTTCTTAATCAATTACACCAAATTGAGGACCAGTAAACCCGTTTTTGTTATACTAATTGCAACATAAAAATGTGGAAGGATATAAAAAGAAAGGTTGACAAATATTTGTCAACCTTTCTTTTTTTGTAAGATCAAAAAATCAAACTTCTGCGTTACTTCTCAAATTCAAAATCTTAATTCAATGAAGTTGAGATAATGGGATTATACAAAGGTCCAAGTTGCAAACTTGAACCAGTACAAGATATGGCGCAAGTTTGTAACTTGTGCCTTTATTTTTATTTCTTAATCAAATGACTTTGAATATTAATTTGAATTCAGATTATTAAATAAAAATAAGTATGATTGCGTGCATTTAAAAACATTGATATTTAAAGTCTTCTAAATCGATCTTATGTCTATTATCTAAATTCTAACGATCTATAAAACTTTAATATTCATCTATAATTCCACCGGTGATTCGGGTTAAATCAGTTTGAGACTCAACGACATTATACATGGCATTTAACTTTTGTATTGCTGCATTTAAATAATTAATCTGAATATCTCTAAAGTCAAACGAGTCAATTACCCCGGTTTTTAATTTTTCCTCAGCCATATCCATATTTAATTTAGCAGCTTCTTCTTGTTCATTAGCTAAAATCACTAATTCCTTTTGTACTTCGTATGTGCTAAATATTTGCATTAGCTGATTTTGAAGACTGTGTTCCATTTGTTCAATTTCAACCATACCAGATTCTTCCTCTATGTTTGCAATTTGAACACTTCTTTTTCTTTGTCCTCCGTTAAAAATAGTGTATGATAAATTAAGTCCAACAGTTACATCTGAATATGTACTTTTTGTATCTGGAGTATTTTCTAAGTAATAAATATTTCTATTTGTCTGAGATACTCCACCATTCAAACTTAAAGTTGGAAAATAGTTGCTTTTAGCTAAAGATGTTTCTTTTGCTAATAAACTTTGATTGATGTATTGGTTTTTTAGTGTTGTATTGTTCGATAAAAGTTTGTTGCTTAAATCAGCTAAAGTGTAATCAGGTAAATCACTTTTAATTTCAGATGTTAGTTCCCACATGGTATTGTCTTTAATACCCAACACATAATTTAGTGTTCTAACTGAGTTATCAAATGCAACTTTTTGTTCCAGATAAGTTGATTTGTCCTCAAGCCATGAAGTTTTTGCCAACAAACTTTCGTATGTTGTAGTTACACCAATTTCTTTACCGCTTAATTCCCTGTTATATCTATCCTCAGATAAACTCATAAGTTTATCATAAACATTAACAAGTTCCTGCTGCACCAAACAATTGTTATATGCAGATATTATATCCTGTATTGTATTTTCCACCAAAATAGCAGTGTTTCCTTTTGAAAGACTCTCAAGTTCTTCATACCTTCTTTTGGTTATTCTAGCACTGAAACCATCAAAAAGTACCCAGCTTAAGCCAAGTTCAGGTGAGATAATTTCACTTCTGTAATCTTCATCATCGTTGTAATTAAGATCTTCGGATAATGATGCACTAAAACTTATTGTAGGTAGCGCTCCTGTATTACCCCAATTGTTATTAATTGAAGCTATTTTTTCATCATTACGAATAACTTTTAAATCATAATTATTTTGCAGACCAAGTTCAATTGCCTGCGAAAGTGACAGGGTATTTTGAGACTGCATACTCATAGAGAGTATGCAGAACAAAACAGTTAATATTTGAATTTTAATTTTTTTCATTGCCATTGTTTTTTAATAGATCGTTAGAATTTAGACACAAGACATAAGACATAGGACTGATTTACAAGGCACTTAATAATAATGTGTTATGTAAATTGTAATTTATTTCTCTTATGTTTAATAATTAATGAATGTATTGTAAAAATTTAACGAACAATTATTTTAATCGATCATAATTTAATCAATAAACGATGTACTATCAATTTTCTTTGCCATATTCATTTCCAGAGTCTTCTCAATATTTGCATTGATTACTGCAGTTTCAAGTGATTCTGGTGTAAATTCTTCTTTCGAAGTCAGTTTCTTGATTAATACCATATTCTTATTATTTAAAACAATAAGTACTGGTAAAATAATAAGAATAAAAAATGTTCCAAACATGATTCCATAAGCTAATGCAATAGCCATTGGAATTAACATTTTAGCATCTGGATTATTTTCTAATATTAACGGCATTAAACCTCCGGTTGTAGTTACTGTAGTTAAAAATATAGCTCTAAACCTTGATAAACCAGCATCTTTGACAGCAGGTATTAATTTCATTCCATTTTCCAAATTCATATTGAATTTAGATACAAATACAATAGCATCATTAATTACAACACCTGATAAGGCAACCATTCCCCAAAGACTCATCATTGATACTGGTTCTCCATGGATACCATGCCCCCATATGGCTCCAATAATACCTAGTGGAATCATAAGAATAATTAATAATCCCTGACGGAACGATTTGAAGTAAATCATAATAATTAGTACGATGATTAAAAATGCCAGACCAAAATACAAGCCCATACTACCCGCTTGTTCATTACTGTCCTTTTGCTGTCCCTGTTGCATCACAGTAATATCAGGATATTTTTTAATGATCTCACTTAATATGTTTGTATTGATAAACTCTAGAAGATCTGGTACAGATTGTGTTTGATCTTTCTGATAGGCGTCTACTCTGACTTCACGACGTCCGTTAAAGTGATTTATTGAACTCAAACTACGGGCTGTACTGATATCTGCAATTGTACCTAAGGGAAAATCACCCTGAGTGGTATGGATCATCATATTTTCCAACTGACCCATTGTCTGACGATTATCTTTAGAATATCTGACATAGACCCATATTTCGTCTTTTCCTTCCTGTATTCGTTGAGCTAAAGCTCCATAAAAACCTTGACGTACTTCGGTCATTAAGCTTTGTAGAGTTAAGCCAAGAGCGTATGCCTGTGGTTTCAATGTTAATCTTAACTCCTGACTACCTAACTGACTGTTGTCGGTAATATTAAACAAAGAAGGCATTTTTGCCAATTCTATTTCAAGCTCTTCTTTAGCTTCCTCTAATTCATCAGCATCATATCCCAATAAACTTATTGATACAGGAGCTCCAAATCTATTAGAGGCACCTACTGCAAATTTATAAGCCTCAGGTATTTCTCCAACTTTTTCTGCGATAGCTTTTTTGATAGTTTCATCAGATACCATTGTGTTTTCTAATGAATTAAGGAATACTCGAATCATACCTGCGTTGGTTCCTCTTTCTGCTCCGGAGAATGAACTACCCATTGAAATACTCATTGCGGAAATATAGGATATAGTATCTCCTTGTTCCTTCATCAATTCATTGTTAGCTTCCCATGCCTTCTCCTCAATGTCAAACAAAATTTGCTTTGTAATTTGTTCATTAACACCTGGTTTTAAAGCTAAGTCAATTGAAAACATATCCGAAGGGGATCCTGGGAAAAAGGTAAAGCCTATGATTCCACCGCCAACCATTCCAATGGTAATAATAAATAAACCAGTGATTGTTGCCATTGCAATCCAACGGTGAGTTAATATCCAATCTAAGAAAGGAGAATAAAGTTTGTCCTTAAATTTGTCAAGTTTATCATCAATATATAAGCGAAGTTTTCCGTAGTAAGATGTGGATCTGTTATGTTTTAAGACTTTTGGATTAGCTAAGTGACCTGGTAAAACAAATATACCTTCGAGTAATGACATTCCAAGACAGATAACAACAACAAATGCCATTTCGTACATTACTTCCATTTGTCCTTCAATTAAAAATAAAGGGCTAAATGCAACCATGGTTGTAGCTACCGAAGTAAATACTGCAGGTAATACTTCAAGAGTTCCTTCAATTGCAGCACGTCGTGGCGATTTACCCATTTCGAAGTGTGTAAATACATTTTCACCAATTACAACTCCATCATCCACAAGTATACCTACAATCAGTATCATACCAAAAAGGCTAATCAGGTTTAACGTTAAACCTGTAATACTAGCAATAATAAACATGCCTAAAAATGAAGCAGGAATTCCCCATGCTACCCATAAACTTAATCTGATATTTAGGAGTAAGGACAATAACAAGATGACAAGAAATACTCCCTGGAAACCATTTTCAATTAAGATAGATAATTGTCCATCAATTATGTCAAGGAAGTCCATACGTGTTGTAATGTGGAAATCGTCATGAGTCTCGTTAAATTCTTTAATATATTTTTTTACGATTTTAGATATATTTTCTAAATCCTCAGAATTTAACTTTTGTACCAATAAGGTTACACTGGGCTTTTTATTTACATATCCATTACTTGGGTCTTCAGGAACCTGTAGTTTAACAGTAGCAATATCCCCTATTTTAATAGGTTGTCCATTATCGTTTGATTTAATAATGATTTGCTCAATGTCCTTAGGTTCAACTGACTTTTGACGGCTGATAATCTTAATTTGTTCTCTGGGATTTCGAATAGTACCACCAGAGGCATCTAAGTTATTTTGAGCTATTGCAGTTTGTACATCGCTTAAGGTTAAATTATAACGTCTTAATTGGGTTTCATTTAATTCTACTGCTAATTCCAGGTTACTTGGAACACCAAACATACTGATCTGAGAAATTTTCCCCGTTGCTAATAAGTCATCTTCAACTTTATTAGCCATTCTGTTTAGGTCGAGTACATTATCTGATTCTGCGGATAATGACATAAACATTGCCATATCTCTGCTACGTCCTTTGGAAACAATAGGTCTTTCTGCATTGGAAGGAAAGTTAGAAATACCATCAACAGTATTTTTTACATCAGATAAAAGTTCATCCATGTCATAACCATTTCGAGCGGTTATGGTAATTGACGCTGATCCCTCACTTGATTTTGATGAGAATTCTTTAATTCCGGAAATACCTCGTAAGCTGTTTTCAACTAATGAGGTGATTCCTTCGTCCATTTCTTTAGGTGTCGCCCCAGGATAAGAAACAGAAACAGAAATAGTTTTAGACTCAACCAATGGGAATGTTGCCTTTTTCATGTTGTATAATGATAATCCGCCTATTAAAAGTAGGATGACTATCACCATTTTACCATAAAAAGGATATTTTACAAATTGTGATAATATTTTTTTCATGCGTTTATTCTTTGTTTTTTAGTCGCATGGAACTCGCAAAATTCAATTATTCTCATGATAGAGAAAACTTTCATCATGCTCGTTTCATTTTTTATTCAATAGATAGTTTATGATGCTGTTTTGTTTATTAATTATCCGATTAAAGAAAGCATCTGAAATTATTTAGTAAATACTATTGAAGTTTAGTTTCTTGCAATGTATTCAACATTTGAGCTAATGGAAGCTAAAGATTCAGTAACTATTGTTATATCTGAATCAACTCCTGCTATTATGTATGAATCGTTTAAAGAACGTACTATATCAACATGAATTTTGTTTAATTTTTTATCTTTTAATTCATATACATAAGATTCATTTACAATAGCTTCACGGGGAATTTCAAAACCACTAACAGTTTGACCTTTAAATACAACATCAACATACTCACCTTCTAAAAGACTCATAGAACGTGAAGGATATACAGTTAGATAAACATTTACAGATTGAGTTTCTTCATCAACATAACCTGAGATTCTTGAAACAGAAACCTCTGCTTTTTCATCATATTTATTTGTTAATGTTGCAGTATCTCCAATGTTAATCCATTTTAAATCATCAGTAAATACAGGAACTGCTACTTCTAATTTATCCGAGCGAATTAAAGTGGCTAAATTAGAACCAGTTGTAGCTGCAGAACCAATCTCTTTATTAACGGATTTTAATGTTCCGTTGAAGGGAGCTATAATTGTATATTTAGTAAGATCAATTTCCTGATTTTGTAAATTGTAATAATTGGTTAGAACGTTATTAGCTGATAAGAAAACTTTCTCTTGATTTGAATTGATTTTAGGTAATTCAGGTAATGATTGTTCAGGATCAATTGCTATAAAAAAGTTGTTCCATTTTTCATATTCATTAGGGAAATCAATTTTAATATCAGGAAGAATTTGAGCTAAGGTTTGAAGAAAGCTGCTAATACTGGCTTTTTGAGTTGCCTGTACATCCTGCTTAAAGATCTTTACAATCACATCATTCTTACTAAAAGACTCACCATCTTTAAATAAAATATCGCCTTGTAAGATTCGACCGGAAACTTCTGCTGTTAGGTCAACCGTATTAAAAGCTGAAACTCGTCCTCTGTATTTCATATTAGTTTCAATGTCAGAATATTTAATCTGACTGGCTTTTACATTCATGGTGTTGTGCTTTTGCTCATCTTTTCTTGGGTCAGATTTTGAATTAATCAAGTAACTAGAAAGAGCAATGGCGCCAACAATAATAGCAAGACCAATTAAAATGCTAAATACTTTCTTTTTCATGTGTTTAATTTTTTCTTTCAATTGCTATATAGAACTCACTAGAAAAATAAGTATTCTCGTATTCGAGAACTTTTTCGCATGGTTCGTTTCGCCGTTTATTTTTTTAATAATATTAAATTCTATTTTTAGTGAAGGTAAAAGTATATACCACATTAGAAAATTTGAAAAATTATGAACGAACGTATAGTTTTTATATACCAAAATCATAATTTAAGAATTGTATGATATAATGTCATGTTGTTTATAGAAACAATATGTTTGAAATAAAACAGGATACTTTTGTATAATATATTTAAGAATTATAGTATGATTGAATAGCTTTGTTTCTTAGAGTATATTTATTCTATACCTATTTATTTTGAATAACATTAGTAAAATTACTAAGCAGTGAAATTTAATATTTGGAAAAAATACTGGATGCAAATAGTAGTATGGTCTGCTTTATTTGCCATCTATTTTAATATGATATATTATTTCTCTAATGCTTTTGAAGCTTTAGTGATATCTAGTTATAATATAATTTGTCTGGTTTTAATATTTAATATTGCGGTATATTATTTCTTCCCAAAGTATTACCATCAAAAGAATAAATATTTTATTATTTCCTTTTCTTTTATACTTATTATTACATGCATAGTGGTTACAGGAGAAGTTTTATCATTTGAATTATTTCATGGGGAAGGAAAGGAACATCCTCCTGTTGTTTTTCTTTTTATGAGGTTATTGATGCAGTTTAGTGTTGCTTTTTTTGCAGCTACATCTGTAAGTCTTATGGAACAAACTACTCAATTAAAAGAAAACGAAAAGCTGTTAAATGAGGAAAAGTTGAAAACTGAATTGAAATTATTAAAAGCTCAAATAAACCCTCATTTTATTTTTAATGCTCTTAATAATATTTACTCCTTAACTTATATGCAAAAGCAAAATGCACCCGAAAGTGTTTTAAAGTTATCTGAAATGCTAAGGTATGTATTTTACGACTGTAATAAAGATAAAGTATTGTTAGTTCAGGAGATTAAGTATATAGAGAATTTTATGGCTTTTCAGCAGATGAAATCAGAACATATACAAAATATTAAATTTGATAAAGGATCAAACCTCGACACAATAGATGTTGCCCCAATGCTTTTTATTCCATTTATTGAAAATGCTTTTAAATACAGTAAAATTGAAGAGATAGAAGATGCTTATGTGGATATCAATATTGAGCATGTTGAAAATCAATTGTTATTTATTATTGAGAATAGTGTTCCTGAGAATGGCAAAAGTATTCCGGGAAGCGGTTTAGGTATCAAAAATGTAAAACACAGGCTTGATATTATATATCAGGATAAATACCATCTTAAGATTAATGATGCAAATCAAACTTATAAAGTTGAGTTGTCTCTAAAGGTATAGATTAAGGAGAAAATAACATGTAGCAGGGAGTATGAAGTCAGAAGTAGATTGATTTTTAATGATAATATATATCTTCCAACTTCAGACTCCAAATCCCCCAAAAAACAATGTTTAAATACTAATTTTAGAGTATATGAAAATCAGATGTATAGTAATAGATGACGAACACTTAGCTCGTGAGTATATCATAAATTACATTACTAAAATTCCACAGTTAGAGTTGGTTGGAGATTTTAATTCTCCTTTAAAAGCTATGGATCTGATTAAAGAAAAGAAGGTTGATTTAATATTCCTCGATATTCAAATGCCTGATATTACAGGAATTAATTTTATGAAGAGTCTGGATCAAAAGCCAGATGTGATATTTACTACAGCATATCAGGAGTATGCTATTGAAGGATTTAATATTAATGCTATCGATTACCTACTAAAACCATTTTCATTTGAACGTTTTTTTCAGGCTGTAAATAAGGTTATCGATAAGTTTGAATTAAAGTCAGACAACAGAAATCAAGTTGCAGACATTACCCCAAATGAAACTAAGATTTCTGATGGTTATTTAACTGTTAGAGCAGATCGTAAGTTATATAAAATCAATTTTGATCATATTATTTATATTGAGGGACAACGTGCTTACGTTACTTTTCATACTGAAAACAAAAAAATAACTGCATTAGCTTCTTTAAAAGAATTAGAAGATGCATTACCAAAGGAGGATTTTATTAGAATTCATAAATCTTATATTGTTTCAGTTAGAGAGATTCTTTCACTGGAAGGAAATATCCTTGAAGTAAATAACACAAAACTACCAGTAGGCAAGAACTACAAAGATGCTGTTCTTAAAATATTTGGATAAAACCCCTCTCAGTCTCCACCGAAAGAAAAGCCCCTCTCAATCTTCCCAAAGGGGAGAAGCTGATTTACAGCTTGGTAAATTTTAGATTTTTTTATAAAGTGTAAGATGCTAATAGGTATCTGGCAAAATTTAGGAACAGAATTGCACGTGCAAAATTGTATCTGGCAAAATTTAGGAAGGAAATTGCATGCGCAAAATTGTATCTGGCAAAATTTAGGAAGGAAATTGCATGCGCAAAATCGTATCTGGCAAATTTTAGGAAGGAAATTGCATGTGCAAATCGTATCTGGCAAAATTTAGGAAGGAAATTGCATGCGCAAAATCGTATCTGGCAAATTTTAGGAAGGAAATTGCATGTGCAAATTGTATCTGGCAAAATTTAGGAACGAAAATGCACGTGCAAATTTGTATCTGGAAAAATCTAGGAACAAAAATGCACGTGCAAAAATGTATCTGGCAAATTTTAGGAACGAATTTGCAGTTCAAAATCATATCTGGAAAATTCTAAAGGGCTTTTAGTAGGTACGAAAAGTTATAAGGATAAACCAAATAATGAATTTGCAATGCAAAATCGTATTTTGAAAATTCGATGAGGTGTTTGCAAGCCCTTGCTTGTGCGCGGTTTCATCGCATTCTAAAAACATTACGATTTAATCTTTCAGTAATAATATAAAGAATTGTAATAAGAGATTTATTTATAGACTACAAGGCGCAATTTTCCGGTAGCTTGGGCGCCTAACAAGGCAGCCGATTTTGTGAGAAGAGGGCAAATGTCACAGATAACAAATTTGCAATAACAAAATCTAATTTATTTATATTAATAAACCCATTTCTTAACATAGATCAAGTGTGTGAGGTGCATTGCTGTTCTATATTTGTATTAAACAATTAAAACAAAGGAGAATGAAACGAAAAAGTAAATTTTAATTTTTCAATTACAACTATAGTAATAATTAAAACTACTTGAGAGTTTCATATCGAAAATAGAAAAAACATTTAAAAATTAATACAATGAAAAGATTAAGTTTATTATTATCAATTGTGGCTGTAATTACATTTTCAGCATTTACAACAAGTATTTCTTCAGTTTGGACAAATGATGCAGCACACTCTCAATTGTTCTTTACAGTAACTCACTTAGGAATTAATGATGTTAGCGGAACATTTGATGATTTTACAGTAAGTGTAGAATCTTCTAAACCTGATTTTAGTGATGCAGTATTTAACTTAACTGCTAAAACAAGTTCAATTAATACAAGGGTAGAAGCTCGAAATAATCACCTGAAAAGTGCTGACTTTTTTGATGTTGAAAAATATCCTGAGCTGACTTTTAAAAGTACAGCGATTAAAAAAGTAGGAGATAATAAATATGAATTAACTGGTGATTTGACTATTCATGGCGTAACAAAATCAGTTACAGTAGATTTATTATATAGAGGACAAACTACAAATCCAATGTCATCACAACTAACTACCTCTTTTCAGATTGATGGAACCATTAAACGTTCTGATTTTGAAGTTGGAGGAAAATTTCCTGAACTAATAATCAGTGATGAAGTAAGAATTGTTGCAAATGGAGAATTTGTGCAAGCAGAAAAATAATTGTCTTTAGAAGGGAATATAAAAGTTATTATAAATTTGAGCACTGTATTTACTAATACAGTGCTCTTGCTTTTTCAAGTTGGTGGTCTGAAATTAGGGATATTTATGAAACCAGAGCTACATACGGATTGTTAGCATTGCCTGGCTTAGTATCATACGATATCGTATGAAAAGTCCTCTGGCTTATTCGTAAATATGAAGTTGTAAAAAAATGAACCGGAAATCCTTGCTAATGTAATCGTTAGTCTGCGATTTGATCGTATTCAAAAAGAAAGTTTAGTATAAAATATAAGAATTTTATCATTCTGGAATTAATATAAAGAATTGCATCATTAGATAAGTGTAAATCTCAAGACTTAATATTGTGGTAGTATAGGTATTTTATATTAGGCAATTCTGATATATTAATCAAAAAACCTTTACTGAAGTTAATCTAAATCTTTGAATATAAAATTTTGATAGAACGGTTAAACTTTTGTTTTTCAAATCTGTTTGATATAGAGGTCTTCAGCAATAATCGTATGATGTACAGATGTCGAATGTTATTGCTTTTTATTTAATCATATCATTTTCATATATGGAGAATATACTAAATAATACATCCGATAGCATTTGGGCTGTAGATACTCATTATAAAATTCTCTATTTAAATGATGCATTTAAAATCTCTTTTAAAAGAGCTTATGGCTACGAATTGAAGGAAGGTGATACAATTATTGATAAACTTCCTTTCAATATATCTTCGATTTGGCAAAATAGATATCAAAAAGCTTTAGATGGAGATAGTTATAGTATTGATGAAGATATAAAAGATATTAATAACAATACTTTATATATACAAGTATCGTTTTCCCCTATAAAGTCCGGAGAAAATATAACAGGTGTTACATGCTTTGGCAGGGACATTACCAAAGAGAGGCTGAATGAGTTAGCATTAAAGAAATATAGTATATTATTAAAATCCAGTTTAGAAAGTCAGAAGGATACTATATTACTTTCTGTAGATAAGGAATTAAACTATATGTATTTTAATTCAGCACATTATGAAGTAATGAAATATGCCTATGATAATGAAGTGAAAATAGGAATGAATATTCTGAAATGCATTACAGACATTGAAGATCGAAAAGCAGCATTGGATAATTATACAAGAGCATTGAATGGTGAATCACATTCAAATATTCGGGTTTTTGGTGATGTACATAAAGAATATTACGAGAGTTTTTTCAATCCAATTAGAGATGATAATGACGAAATAATTGGTGCTACTGCCCTTGCCAGAAATATTACTAAACGCATGCAACAGGAAGAAGCATTAAGAATAGCTAATATTACTAAGGATAAGTTTTTTTCCATAATATCTCATGATTTAAGATCCCCAATTTCCTCAATTACATCTTTAGCAAATGTTATTTATAATGATTTTGATAATTATAGTGAAACTGAATTGAAATCATCTTTAAATATAATTTGTAAAGGATTGGATTTAACCTTTAATCTTTTAGAAAATCTTTTATTATGGTCCAGAACTCAAACTAATTCCATTGTATTTAAACCTGTAAAAATTGATTTGTCAGTTATTTGCAATAATATTTTAGATATTCTTAGCCAAAATATAAAAAGTAAGGAGCTAACCATCAATAGAAAATATTCTGAATCTTTTGTGATAAATGCTGATCAGCAAATGATTTCAACTGTTATTAGAAATTTATTATCGAATGCTATTAAATTTTCACATAAAAAAGGTCATGTCGAAATTGGATTTGACCGTTTTATAGATGAAAATAGTCATAAAATACAAATCTATGTAAGGGATGAGGGAGTTGGAATATCTAAAGATGTTATTTCAAGACTATTTAATATTGGTGAAAATATTTCAACGCAAGGAACTCAAAAAGAAGTGGGAACAGGACTGGGGTTAATCATTTGTAAAGAATTTGTTGATTGGCATCAGGGAGATATTTTTATTGATAGTGAAATTAACAAAGGAACTAAAATTAGTATAGAACTCCCGCAGTGAAATTATTAAATGATTAGAATTCATTAACTGATTTCAAACTAGAGTGCAATTTATAGCGTTTTAATAAAACAAGATTATTGATTTATGTAATAATGTAAAACGAATTGAATTGAGTGGTATTTTATTAAACAAAGGATGAAAACTTGCTGTAAGGTTAGATAAGATGCAAAAACCTCTCTGGAAAAATATAGGACCAAAAATGCAGGTGTAAAATCGTATCTGGCAAATTTTAGGAAGGAATTGCATGTGCAAAATCGTGTCTGGCGAAATTTAGATGCATATTCATAAATAATGCTTTTATGTGAGGTTTATAGTTTGATAATTGTACGGATTATGTTTTGCTAAATCCGCACTAGCAAACTCGATAGCTCTATTCCGACTTACCAACATTGTTAAGAGCTGACAATCCTTTCTCAGTTGCAATCCATATTATTCCTTCAGTATCTATTATAATTTGGTGAACTGAATTGGATGGTATTTCAGAATTTGAAGTGTTATATGTTATCCACTCCGAACCATTAAATGCGACTAATCCCTTATTAGTCGATAGCCATTTTACACCATCACTATCAATCGCTATTTCGTTAATATAAAAGGGTAAATTATTGAAAGGTGGACTATAAACGTTCCAATTTAATCCGTCAAATTCAACTAAATTTGTGTAAGGGTCATCAATGCCATTATAACCTGCCATCCATAAAGTACCATTGTTATCAACTATTATTGAGTTAAAAGCTAATGGTTTGGAGCCTGTTGAAGATGAATTGTAAATAGTCCAGTGTTCTCCATCGTACTTTACAAGGCCATCATAGTGGCTACGCAAAAATTTTGCTGTTCCAATCCAGATATTTTCTTCAATATCCTCTGCTAAAGAAATTATTGTACCATTTGTTGTAAAATGATCTACGGCATCTTCTTGGTATCTTGATAGTTTATTAATTGTAGAAGTCCAGATAGTACCATTTTTAGATATTAGAATTTCATGAGTCCCTTTTTCAAATTCATTATCAACACATTCTTGTGGTAATAACATCCATCTTCCTTCCTCTGTCATTTTTAGAGTTCCGGTATATTCAGCTCCAATCCAGGGTAATCCATTAATATCACATTTTATTGTAGTAATGTTATAATTTGATGGAAATTCTATTTCTCCAAAATCAAAATGCATTGCTTTTCCAGTTTGCTTTGTAAATCGATAAACTTCTGAGCCTGTTGTAAACCATATAAAATCGCCACAGTCTGCTAATGAAGAAATCTCCATGTCGTCAAAGTAATTTGTCCATTGAAGGAGGGCATTAGTATTTGAGTCAGACTCGTAGTCAGGTTCTGTTTGTTCATTTGTTGGCAATTCACTGTATTGTGAATCATCTTCACATCCTGTGATAAAAAGTATGAATGCAAATAATATTAAAAATAATTTCCTAAGTTTCATGGCTTTAGTTTTATGGTTAAACAATTCTTTCTTTCATTATCAAAATTAGGATGTTTATAGGGGGGGAGCTTGTCGATTTTTCCCTGATATTTGTAGATTCATCCCAAATGAAACTTGAGGAAAATATTCATCTTTCTATATATTCTCATTATGATAGTAAAGAGATAGTTAAATAGTTCAGAAGGATTTATTTTTTCGGTGTTTTAAGGTATGGAAATACCTCTCGTTTCATACGAGAGGCTAATTTAAAACAAGACTTATTTGCCAATTTGTTAGTCATCATATTCCGGGAAATCATTGGAAAGCATAACCCAAACTTTTTCAAGGCGTTCATACAGGTTACTAAGATGTGTACCTGGATTGTCGTATGTTTCAAACTGATGTTTGACATGCATCGCATCAAGTTCTTTATGCATCATAATGTTGTATAAAGTATTATGCTTGTCATTGATACCACAATCAAAATAAACAGTTTTCAATTGTTTTAGTCCAATACGATGTTTCTGAATCATTGCAAACAAACTTTGAGAATTCCATTTTTCCATTTGTTCCGGAATTATCACGGGTTGTCCATCAACAAATTCAAAAGGTATGTCGCAATAATACGGTGGATTATCCGGATTAGGTAACCAGGCTTGAGATAAAGCATAACCATTGTTGTTGATATGTTTGTATAAAGCAAAAGGATTGTATGGAATTGGACCTTCAAATCCCCACATTTGATCTTCAAATGCCAAATATGTACTCAAGTTTAACACTACAGGTTCAGTGAAATGCGAAGCTGACAAGGAAGCAACATAGCGAAATACCTTTGGGTGTTTCATTGCAATATTAAAAGAACCTATGGCACCAGCACAATGACCGGTTATTGCACGCCAGTTGAAATGAGGGATTGTACGATAATTCTGATCAACAAACTTAACAAGTTCTTTCACGATATAGTCTTCGTAATTACCCAGAACCGGATTATTTACATACATACAGACACCATACCTTGTTTGAGCATCAGGCATTACTATAATGGTTTCTTGCATGCCTTTTTCATCCACTAAATTGTTAAGCCAGGGAATAAATCCTTCTTCAGGAAAATCAACCGGTGTGGTAATAAAAGCCGACTGATAAAAATATGTAAAAGGTTCCGGATCAATCAACATACCACCCCAGGCTGGCATGCCATGTAGGAAGTAAATTACAGGAAAACGTTTTTCAGGACAAGCATAATAACTTTTGGGTAGATACATACGAATCATTCTATCATCAGGATCTCCTAATAGGTTTCCTTCTAAAGCATTAACATGCATCATTTCTGACACAAGGGTTCCTTCTTCAATAACAACCAATTTTTGGATCGGGGTTAGATCGCTATCTTCGGTTAAATAATCTTCTTCACAGGCGACTAGGAAAAAAAACGAAGCCAGCACTGCCATAATTAATTTCGTTTTCATGGCAATAAATTTTAATGGTTATCTATTACCCAAATTATGGCAAATTGCAAGTTTTGGTTTGTTGATTTATCCCTGAAGCTTGTTTATTAATCCCAAATGAAATGTGATTTGTGTGGTTAATAACAAAATATACAAATATTGCGATCTTATTTTACTCGCTGGCAGTTAAATTCCGATTTGCGTATTCAGAAGGACTACAGCCGAATTCCTCTTTGAATGTTTTACTAAAAACAGATATGCTTTTCATACCTACTTCATATCCAATTTCAGTAATATTCATTGAGGAGGTTTGCATCAGTTCAATGGCTTTTTTCATTCGCAAACTACGAATGTATTTTGCCGCTGACTGATTTGTTAGTGCACTAAACTTTCGATATAACTGAGATTTACTCATGGCCATTTCACAGCAAAGTTCCTGGATGTTAAAATTTTCATCGCCAAGATTATTCTGAATAATTTCATTCAGTTTTTTAACGAATTCATCTTCTTTTTGGATAAACGGATTACTGGAAAATTCTAAATTATTTCCTGAAGTATATCTTTGAAATAACTTTCTTCTTAATTCCAGCAGTTTTTGCATTCGTACCAATAACTCACGTTGGTTAAACGGTTTCACTATATAAGCATCAGCACCGGTTTCCAAGCCTTCGATTCTGGATGGGATATCGGCTTTTGCAGTTAAAAGAATAATAGGGATATGACTGGTTCGATAGTCGTCTTTTAAGGTTTTACACAATTCAAAACCATCCATTTTCGGCATCATCACATCACTGATAATGATATCCGGGATTTCTTCTATTGCCTTTTCATACCCTTCTTTTCCATCTTTTGCTATATGAATTGAAAAATGGTTTTGATAGCAGGCTTTCAGGTAACCAACAACATCTGGATTATCCTCAACAATCAACAAGCGTGTATGATTGCTGGAAATAGGTTGGAAAAAATTATCTGTTTCAGAGTTGTCTTCCTGTGGTGTAGCTTCTTCAAAAGTGTTTTCAATTATATCTTGTTTATCAGTAACAGGATTGTAAGGTAAGTTCACCTTAAATACGCTTCCTGATCCTTGTATGCTGCTTACTTCTATTGTTCCACCCAGCAGTTGTATCAATTCCTTTGTTAAGGCCAGCCCAATTCCGGTACCACTTTCTTTTCGGGTGGTTTTATCGTCCACCTGGTAAAATCTGTCAAAAATAGTTTCTAGTTTTTCCGTGGGTATTCCAATACCATTGTCCTCTATTTCTATGCAGATATTTTTATCATTACGGTAAACCTTCATGTTAATCTGTCCTCCATCCGGAGTGAATTTTATGGCATTGCTTAAAAGATTAGAAACAATTGATGCTAACTTTTCTGGATCAAACTGAATATCGTACGCCTGGCTTTCGGATGAAAAGTGTATGGATATATTTTTCTCTTCAGCATAAAACTCTTGTAGCTGGAAAACATATTTCAGAAACGGAATGATGTTGGCATTGATGTTATTAACAGACATTCTGCCTGATTCCAGTTTACTCAGATCTAGCATTTGATCAACCAATTGAAGCAGCTTTTTCCCGTTTTTAATAATCGTATTCATCTTTCCCGGATTATTATTGTGGCTGTTATTTTTAACAGAATCAGCTAATCCAAGAATAACTGTTAGTGGTGTACGGAATTCGTGAGTAATGTTTGTATACAACCTGGTTTTAGCATCGTTTATTTCTTTCTGCCTTTGAGTTTCGCGTTGCTCCATTTTAATATTTATATTGATTGCATAAAGACTAAAAAAGGTTATAAATACCGTCATAAAGAACAGATTTCCTGCAAATATTAATTTGTTCTGGAATGACGTAAGTACATTATCTGTTGGGAATGAAGATTCGAAAATAAGTAACAATGCCATACAAATACCAAAGATGGAAGCTACGATTAAAATATGGCCAAATTTCTTTGAAATGATTGAACTGGTTACTGCTTGTATGGCCAGTAAAAATAAACCACCGCTGGTAAACAAACCACCCATTCGTGCAATATAAATTGAAGAAATAACGATCATAAAAATCTTTAAAGCCAGAACGTAATCCATAAATTTTTTGAAGTGGTGTACAAAAAACTTTGATATAAACGTGATTGTAAAAAAGACTATGCAAAATTCAAGAGCTAGCTTTGCTGAGATTATCCATGAAGTTATTGCAAGGATAAGTAATAGTATCGGTACGATCAATCCCTGTGCAGCCATATATTTCTTTACAACTTCATCTTCCGGATCCTGATCTTTTTTATTTTGCGATTTTTCATAGTAGCGATCAAAACGCTCAAAAATATTGGAAATTGAAATCATAATCTTTGTTTTTTTGCTTTGTTTAGAATATAATTTTCAAATAGAATACCTTTGATATTATCAGGTTAACCAATTAAACCTGGACTATACAATTAGAATTTATTTGGGGTTTAAGTAAATTACGATTTTAAGCTTGAATAGACACAAAATTATTGGTAGAAACTTATAGCTCCTAGTATAAATTGTTGAATAGAAATTAAATGGAAATGTTTTTAATGCGAAAGTATCTCCTTATGATCGGGATAGCATCTCGCTATATAGCATGAGCAAGGCGGAGGTAAGCGCTGAATTGCATTCAGTGCAATAAACAAGCTGTAAATGATATATAAGAGCTGCAATTGTAAAACAGCCTCAGCTCTCATTTATCGCAATAATTGTAATCCGGTTTTTTAAAAGCTAACCTTGTTTTTACAAAAGCCTGCAGGTTGTCAAGTACATATAGTATATGTTTTTTGTTGTGTAGTTATAGTAAATAGTATTAGAGTCCGGATTGCAAATCCTACCAACTGCTTTAAAAGAGTTAGATATTTTTAATTAAAATAATTCAAAATATTTACATGATGTAAATCTCCCGGATTGCAAATCCGCGCAAATTGAATGAATATGTAGTTAATGGATATTTGAAATAACTTTTTATCTGGATATTAAACTCTTATCCTCAAAATAAAGTATCTTCAAACTAATTATTTAAAAAGTTTGAAAGAAACAATAAATGTTAACCAAACTAATTTCATACACATAAAAATCATGAAGCAAATTATTATTGTACTATTACTTCTTCTTTTTAAAATAGGTATCGTCTTTAGTCAAGAACGTTATTATTTTGAAATACCCAAGAAAACTAAAGCTAAATATGAAATAAAACTTAGTAATTCTGTATTGTATAATACAGATACCCTCAATTTTAAGATTGAATCATTGGTTCTTTTAAAACCTAAAAAGTCATGGCATATTAATTACTTGAGCTTATTGAATGTTGTAAACGATAGAATTTATGCCAAGGATAATAATAGTAATTTATTACTCTTCGATATAAATGGTAATCCAATTCGTAAGGTCGATCTAAGCAAAATTGATAAAAATTTTAAGATAACAGATAATGATATTTATAATGATACGCTTTATTTGGTGGATAACAAGTCTCTGTTTTTAATAAAATATACTACCAAAGGAGAATTTATATCAAATCATACATTGATATTTAATTTTGAAGATTTTAAAATCAGCAAAGAGGGAATATATTTTATTAGTAAAAATATTGATGAAAAAAGAAAAAAAGGAATACGAATTTGCTTATTCGATTTTTCGTTAAATATACAACAACAATATTTTGTTACAGATGGCTGGAATAAATCAGTATTAAGACCGAAATTTTTTACAGGAGATGAAAATGAATTTTTATTTTCAGTAACAAAAGGTAATCGAATTTATAGTCTTGAAAAAAATAAGGAGACCTTGTATTTAAAAGTATATGGAGAGGATTATATTTCTGACTATTCTTATATACTTGGATTTCATAAAATAGGAGAAGGTTATGATGTAGATAGGAGTTCCTATGATCTAGTTAACAGTTATTATTTTCCATATGACAATATTTAGAGCGGTTTGAGATTTGAAACCTACAGCTATAAAGATATCAGTATTTTTACCATGAATAGAAATACTACCTACCAAAATAGTTATGTAAGTCTTACTAATATGACAGATAAAAAAATAGCTCAAATTGTTTTGCCTGAGGAACATAAATATATTAAAGAGGATTTATTAGAGCTTATAAACCAAGTTGATGAAAATAATAAATATGTAGTTTCGTTTTTTAAGATAATACCAAATCTGGTTGATACTAAAAATGATTAGAAATTGATTTGTGTTACTTCAGGATCATGTCCTTATGATTGGAATAGCATCTCGCTATGTTGCATGAATAAAGGCTTGAAATAATGACCGTAGCAAGGAATTGCGAACAAAATAACATATAATATTAACCTACAAGACGCAAAATGAAATTAAGATTTGTACAATCAGTGGCCATTCTATTTATGTTTGGAAATATTTACGGACAAAAGTGTTTTTCCCTTTATGAATACGGTGATTCAATTATCAATTATGAAACAAATTTCAAGAATCTTTTTAATAATTGGAATAAGGACAATATTTCAAATGCAGATGAATTTGAATTATTAAGTTATTCATTAGTAGAAACTATTTCTACAAATAAAGTACTTAGCTATTATAAGAATTATTTTTCTAGTGATAAGGTTTTAAGAAGTTTGACAACAAAATTATCCGTACAAAATAAGTTTGGTAGGTATAGAGAGTGCATTGTTGAAGCCGGACACTTATTTCAGGAATATGAAGATACAACCAAATTAACTTTGGAATTAAAAGAAATCATGACTAAAGCTTTTAAAAAAAGGATAAAAACTGTTGTAGCAGAGGAAATACAGATTGACTCATCTACATTGTACAATTATAACTATGAGTATTCAACAGTAGATACTATTAAAACCATTTCAAAGTCTATAATTCGAAAAAACAGTATAACATCGCATATAATTACTGATAGTATATTATCGAAGGAGTGTGAAGATGTAATGACAGGCAAAAAAAGGATGGATGAAATTAGTGTTACAGACCGACAACATTTGTTTTTGGAAGAATTAAAAAGCCATCGTTTAATAATGCAGAAAGAATTTAATGATAAAGTTAATTTAGGTGATGTTGTTTATGTTATAAATTTCAGGTATTTGGATGAGTTTTATGCCAATTATGTAGTATGTAGTCATAAAACAAAAGAAGTTGTATTAGATTATTTTTTTATGAATATAAATATTGAAATTGAATAAGAAAATTCTTTATGATCGGGATAGCGTCTCCCAACACTAGTGCACGATTTCATTGTGTTCTAAAATAATAAGGATTATAGATTTCTCGAATAATTTTAAAAGAAATTGTCTTATAAGATAAGTTATAAACCACAAGATGTAATCTTGCGGTAGCAAACGTGGTGGTTGTTATATACAAAAAAGAGGCTATCTATGAATAGATAACCCCTTGAAATTAGTTAATCTCTATTAATGCAAACTTCTGCGTTGGTTCAAAATTTTATCATTCTTAGAGATTATCTATATAGCTACTAGTTTTCCTTCTTGTTTATTACTTTGAGAATTTGTATTCTCCTGAACCAATTTTGATTTTGATTTTACCTTTTTCGTAACCTAAAACTTCAATATCCTTTGAAGTCGCAATAGAATTACCATCTTCTAAAATGGTATCTTTTTCATCTGCAGGGAAGTATATAACAGCAGTTGAGTTTACTGGTACAGAAACATTTAATTCTGTTTGATTGTCTGTGATATTCCAAGCTGATTTTATGGTTCCATAAGGTGATTCATAACTTGTTTCAGCTGAAGTAATATCTCCTGCAAACTGAGGTGCAATTTTTACTTCTTTATAAGCTATTGAATTTTCAGTTTGTTCAATACCACCTAATCCTCCATAGAACCATTCCATAATATGGCCTAACATCAAGTGATTGTTTGAAACTCGTTCTAAAGCTTGCCATGATTCTGTTAAAGCAGTCGCACCTTTTTTTAATTGAAAGCCATATCCCGGTACATCATCACGAGCATTCATTTCATACAACAAGTCACCAGCATCTCCATTTTGTAATGCTTTAACCAGATAATGGAAACCTATATCACCAGCAGTTAAATCTTTGTTGCCTTTATTAATAGACTCTATTAAGGTTTTAAATACTGCATCCTTATTTGTATCATCAACTAAACCAATTACCAAAGGCATTGCAATGGCAGTCTGGCTTCCGGTGCTATAAATATTAGTTTCAGAATCAAAGAATGTTGAATTAAATACTTGCTTTATTTCATTAGCCCAAACACCATAATATTTAGCTTCATCTTTTTTATTGGTCAACTCTGCCATTTGGCTCAATAACTTAACATCGTAGTAATATATGGCTGTAGCAGTTAATGATCGAGGCGTTAATTGAGCATAACCTGGTGAGTTAGGACCTAAATCGTACCAATCACCTAATCCAAAATCTAAAATATGGTTTTTCGATTTACTTTTAAGGTAATCCACATATTGAATCATCATAGGCCATGCCTTGTCCATTTGCGTTTTGTCGCCATACCATTTATACATTAACCAGGGTAAAATAACGGATGCGCTTCCCCATTCAGGAGAGTCTCTAAAATCACCATTGGCAAAATCAAATACTGTGTACTCAGGAGCAATAGTAGGAACCAGTCCATCTGCAGTCTGGGCGCTGATCATATCATCAATGATCTTACAATACAAATGATATACATCGTAATTATAATGAATTCCACCGCCCATTAAAAAGCTTTGCTCTAACCAACCTAATTTTTCGCGATGAGGACAATCGGTAGCAACACTTTGAAGGTTACTTTTAATAGCCCATTTAATTAGTGAATTTACTTTGTTGAATAACTCAAATGAGGTATTGAAAGTTCCAACTTCAGGAGAAGCGTTTCTGTTATGTAATAGTTTTAAGTCGATGATTTCAGGAGTGTTTTCTTTTACTTGTCCCTTTGGCTTTGCTCCCTCAACCTGAACATATCTGAAACCATAAAATGTAAAACGAGGTTTCCATGTTTCTACTTCATTACCTTTTAAGATGTATGTGTAATAATAAGGTTTACCTGTTGCACCCTGAACGGCTTTGTTATCCTCATTAATTAATTCGGAAGGATATAACTTAATAGTATCGCCCTTGTTTCCTTTTACCGTTAATTCTACAATACCGGACGCATTTTGTCCAAAATCATATAAGTACCCACCTTGTTTTGTTTTTACTTCAAAAATAGTATCAACAACAATGGTTTCTTCAATTGCAACCGGGTAATCCATCTCTGCAATGATATGATGATTTGGTGCAGATGTTACAACAACATTCTTCCATGAAGAATCATCAAAATCAGGTTTATTCCAACCCTCTTGTTCTAAACATGCATTGTAATCTTCGCCGGCATAAATACTCGAAAAAGTAATCGGACTGGCATCTGTTTTCCAATTTTCGTTACTAATAATTGTTTCAGAACTGCCATCTGTATAATTAACCAAAATCTTACAAATCATCTTAGGATTACCATAAGCATTAAGCAGTTTACGGTATCGTGAATTAGGAATGTTGAAGAAGCCATTTCCTAACCAAACACCAATGGCATTGGCTCCGGTATTTAAGTTCTCTGTAATATCATAGGTGTTATAAAAGCAATAGTCATCATAGTTCGTCCATCCCGGAGCCAGAAAACGATTACCAACTTTATTACCGTTTAAATCCATCTCATAATGACCTAATCCTGAAATAAAGGCATAAGCCGATTTGATTTCTTTTTCCACATTAAACTCCGTTCTGATAATAGGAAGAACATGTTGACCAAGAGGTTTGTGTTTCCATTTTTTACTGTAGTTCGGAGCATGAATTCCCGGAACAATTCTATTGGCAGAATCCAACTCATCATAAGCAATCCATTTAGCACCACTCCAGTCTGATTCTGAAATCAAACCTGTTACAAAGTCACCAGTTCCACTCCATCTTGATTCATTACCGGATTCGTCCCAAACTTTTACTTTCCAAAAGTATTTGGTTGCAGGTGTTAGTTTTGCTGCATCATACTTTACAAGGACGCTTTGGTCACTTTTAACTTTGCCGGTATTCCATATATCACCATTATCCGAATTCAGATTTTTTAAATCAGAAGCCACCAAAATCTGATAGGCAGATTGAGTTTTACTTCTTTCTTTGGAAGTCATTTTCCAGCTGAAATGAATGTTTTCTACATCAACACCCTGAGGATTGACTTTATTTTCGCAAAGAATCTCTTTAACCGCTATTTTTTCCTTAATGCAGGATGAAAAACTAACCAGGTTAAGGACTACTATTAAAATGCCTATTGCTTTTTTTGTTGACATCAGATTATATCTTTTAAATATTTACGAATGACTGTTATTTTGATTAAACCACCTCCCCACTCATCTTTCATGTGACGTAGGAGTGAGATGTAGGGCTTATAATTATTTTCATTGTTACAATTGATAAATTCTTCTTTAGCTTCAATACTTAAACTTTTATCGTGCAACTCCGCTGGAGTTGTGTAAATACTCTAATCATATTATCTATAAATATGTATCCCCTCTGGGGATATTTAGATAACTTCAGAAAAGTTAAATATTTACTAATGACTTTTATTTACTTTTTATTGATATATATACCAACCCGTCTTCTGCATCCCTCCTTAAATTCAGGATGGGAACTAGCTACGATGCTCTCCTCCTTTTCAAGGAGGAGTACCCGAGGAATGAGGGGGAGGTGGTTATTTTACTTTAAATAATTCACTATATCTTTTTCTCTTTCTTTTGGTTCAATGTTCAGGTACTCTACTTTTCCATCTTTTACCTTTGCTTCAACAGTTGTGTTATTTGGTGCATGAAGTTTAAAATGTACATCCCAATCTTTTGGCCAGGATGGGAATAGAAGAATCTTATCACCATTGGTTTGTAATAACATTTCCTGTAATCCAATCATACCAGAACCGCCCCAGTTATGATCAGGAACCCAGTCGAAACCTGGACCCCAGAATGCAGAGAATCTTCTTTCTGAATCTTTCAATTTTAATTTTGCTAACTCTGCAGCTTCATCGGTTAAGCCTAGTCGTGCTGCAAAAATATTATCCTGTTTCCAGCCAATATGACTTCGAAATTTATTGGCATCAGGATCATATTTCCATGTGTTTACAGCCACTTCTAAATCAGGTTTTCCAATTCCATAAATTCCCCAAGGATAAACAGGGTATAGTTGAGGAACTTCAACATTATTGACTCTTTCCCATAGTTTAGCCGGAGCAATGGTTTTATGACCTTCATATTCTGTAAAACTAATAGGAGGGATGTGTTCAAGCATCTGACTCCATTTATCTTTTTGTTCCTGAGTCATGTATTTCTCCGGTAGAGCAATAGTTTCTTTTAATACCGTTTGTAAGGCAGCAATAGTTGAGGTTGAGTTATAGGTCATTTTATAAGTTTCGCATGAAGACCCCGGATAAAATACCAAATGATTATTGGCATCATATACTTTGCTACCTCTTTGCTTTGCAAGATATTGGTAATGTTCATCGAAAAAGGTCAGACAGCTTTCTATTAGAGGAATATACTCCGTAATATCATTGTTGTTATACTTCTCAGTTTGTAGAATCATATAACATATCTCTAACACCGTATCCCATTGATATTCGAGCCACGCATTATACTGCATACCTTTATCGTACCAATCCGGACGCTTCCATCCGTATTCACTTGGATTAGGTAAACCAAAGTTTTCTATTTGCTCGGTAAAGCAAGCACCATCATGTCCCCAATAGGTTTTGCTTCTTAATATAGCGTTGTTTAATATTCGTAAGTAGAAATCAAATTGCGGTTTCATCATATCAAAGTCACCGCATTTGAGCATAGGAAAGTAAACCAAACGTTGGTTTTGTGCTGTAAAAGTACCACCTCCCCAGTTTCTAAAATCTGGTGTATAGTTCTTTTTTGCATCAACGAAGACTGGATCTACAGTAAATAAACCACCGTTAAATTTAGTTGGGTAATTTCCATAGGCATTACAACCCAACATATACCTAAATAACTGGTAGTTTTTACCTATTTGCCATTCCTCACTATTTTGATCCTTATCAGATTGAATTTGAATAAAACTTCTGTCCCAATATTGGTTCCACCATTCAATAGTCTTTTTGTGAGTTGAAGTTGTATAATGATTGGCTATGGTTACCGTTTTCCAAAGTTCAGTCTGCCAGTCTTCAATAGATTCGGTTTGATTTGAATGCAGACTTATCTTTAACGATTGAGACTTGGTTGCTTTTTTACTTTGTAGTTTCCACCCTAAAAAGTCAGTATCTAAATAGGTTCCACTAGTTGCTATTGTTGATTGAAAATTATCTCCAGACATATAGCCACCAAAAGTTAGGTTATATAATGGATTATAAAGTTGGGTTTTAATATTATTAAGACCTTGTTGATCAACAGTTGCATCAAAGACTGATTTAGGTTTATTTCTATGATAAAACAAAACACCATTATCCTTAAAAGATATCTGATCTGACAATGTTTTTAATCCTTTAGGTGGTGCCCATTTATAAGTATTTTGAAAACTCTCACCTTTACGTAATTCTCTATCACTATAACGCCAATTTTCATAGGTAGCGTCAACACTAATTTCTTGGTTAGAGTTAATATCCACTGATATAACAGGATTAAATACATCAACCCATAATTTTACATTAGCTGATAAATCTCCTTTAGAACCGGATATCAGAATATATCCATCCTTAAGAATTAGTTCTTGTTTAAATGTTTTTCCTTCAAAAGGGTTAGGGGAGAGGTGAATTCTGACTCTTCCGAGCTTAAGAAAGGTATTGTTTTCGTCAAAGGTTCCGCTCTTTGACAAATAGAACATTATTTCTCCATTTTCTACCCAAACATTAGTTCCGATATCTCCACCTCCGCAAGGCATTGATTCCGATGAATTTTTACTTTGAGTAGTCCATACTACATTGTATTGATCCAAATCAACTTTGTTTGTACTGTTGATTAAACTATTACAACTTATTATGGCTATGAATATTAGAAATAATGTTTTTTTCATTTGATAAAATATAACACCCAATTACAATACCTTGGGTTATATGATTACAGCCCTTTGGGCCTTATTTTCAAAATGTATATTTCCGCCCCAGCGTTTCGCTTCGCTACGCACTGGGCTATTGTATGTAGGGCCTTCAACCTTGGTATTTTTTAAATTAAGATTAATGATTGTTTCCTATAATACCCTTTAACCTTTTTACCCTTAACCTTTAACCTTAATAGGTTTTTTCAAAGAAAACATCATAACAGGCTTTAAAAGCTTGTTATGGACGTTCTCTTCTCAAACTTAAAAACACCCTATTACCAGGGATTTTTACATAAAACAACTAATACAATATCTTATTATAAATAATTTAAATTAATAAAACACAGAGTCACAGAGTCACAGAGTCACAGCAAATATTCTATAATATATTATTTATGTGAATTGCTCCTCTTTACATATAAATCATTGTTAAAATGTATAAAAACAATATAACTAAGAGTACACAGAGTTAAATCCTTACGGATTTTAATATTATTATGAAAATCATAATGTTAAATATAAACCCTGTGTCTCAGCGTCTTTGTGTTCATTATTTAAACCTTGATTTTTAATATTTACCATTCATCCGTTCTGAATGACGATACAGGCAAACCATCTGTGCCAAATAAATCACCAACAATAAAATCCTTAAATGCATAGCGTACTGCTACTGGTTTTTTTACTCTTGGAGATGATAGTACTACCGATTTACTTCTTAAAAACACTGTTGCAGGATAAAATCGTTTGTCTTCTCCAGCTATTTCAAAGCATTTAATTTCTTTTCCATAAGAAGTTAAACCATGTGTATGGTTAAATGAAACCACTACATTACTACCATCAACCGACATGGCTTTAAAAGATGGACTTTTATATCCAAAACCTTCCATCTTATATGTATCACCAAGAGCATACATTGCTAATCTTTCACCTCCCACTTTCTTTTTCATTGGGTGGATACTGGTCTCTTCGCCAATGTCTAATAATACTACCATTCCACTATTAGGAATCTTCTCCTGAGCTTTGCGTTGCGCATCTCTTAGATATGCAGAATTATGTTTTTCTTCCTGATCTTCCAATGGTTTAAACACAGAATAATCAAATGGAGCTATCTGGGCATAATAAAAAGGAAATTCTCCCTGACCCCATAAAGTACGCCATTCATTTACCATGGTAGGTAATAACTCTTCATACTTATCAGGTTCAATATAATTTGTTTCTCCCTGGTACCAGATACAACCTTTAATACCGTATCCAATTACAGGATGAAGCATTCCATTGAACAGAACAGTAGGAGTACGGTTTACTTCGGGAATAGAATCACCTTTTTCAGGAACTTTCTTGCCTTCGAATTCAACAGAAGTTTCTTTGCTCATCCATGCCTGAATACATGAACCACCAAAACTTACATCTATTAATCCAACAGGAACATCAATCATTTCCTGCAATAATCGTCCAAAATAATACCCTGTGGCACTGAAGTTACGCACAGTTGCAGGACAAGCTTCTTTCCACTGACCTTCGAAATTATCCTGAGGTTCAGTTTTTGAACTTCGAGGGATTGAGATCATTCGAATATTTTCATTTTTGGATTTTAAGATATCCATATTTGACCCTTCAACAGGTTGTCCCATGAATCCTTTCATTGGCATTTCCATGTTTGATTGTCCTGTACATAACCAAACTTCACCAATCATAACATTCTTAAGTGTAATGGCTTTTCCATCGCTAATAGTTACTTCATAAGGACCACCAGCTTCAGGTGTTTTAACCATTACTTTCCACTTACCTGATTTGTCAGATTTAGTAGTATAAGTCTGGTTATTCCACGATGTTTGTACAGAGATGGAAGTTTTGGCATCCGACCATCCCCAGATGGTAACTTCTGATTGTTGCTGTAAAACCATATTGTCTGAGAATAATGCTGATAGTTTTATCTCAGCTTGTACTCCCAGAGTCATTATCGCCAACAGCAGAACTAAACTTAAATGTTTCATTCGTTTAACTTTTTATATTTTCTTCTTATAATCAGATAATAGACTTATTCCCTTATATTAATACATAGGGCTTCTCCCTATGCTATCATATTACGGCCCTTCAGGCCTTGATTTGCTTCATTTTTATTATACAAGCTGTAAATTCCTTTTTCCTTTTTCCTTTATCCATGTTCCTTTAATCCTTCACCTTTCAACCTTTTTCCCCTTATTCACTTACTTCTATTGTAACCGGACCATACAATCCTGCAGGTAATAATTCCCGACCTTTCAAACGATAAGGCGCCGTTGTATAAGTTACTCTTTGATCTTCTGGTAATTGATTATCACCCATTAGTCGATTGGCCCATGTATTGGTAATTTCAATCTTCAATTTATTAGAGCCTGATTTTATTGCATTGCTAATATCAATTCTATAAGGCTTAGTCCAGCTTATACCACATGGTTTACCATTAACTTTTACTTCGGCAATATTATCGAAGTCAGATAGTTTCAACCATACTTGTTTGTCTTTAAAGTTTTCATCCCAGTTAAATGTGTTTTTATAGGCTGCAGTTCCTGAATAATAACGAATTGAATCGTTATTGCTTTCACTCCATGAAGTCAACTCATTAAATACAACCTCTTGCGATGGACCACCTAAATCCTTATCAAATTGAACACTCCAGGTTCCTTCAATATCTAGTGCTTTTGTAAATTCATGTTGAGATTCGGTAGTGGTAGCTTTATTTTCAAAAATCACGAATATAGATTGATTTGATTCTAATTCATATTTGATCTCTGTACGACCATTAACCTCAGCATATTCTTTAGGTAAGAATTTGGTATTGCTTACCGGATTATAAATAACAGGCGTCATTTGGTTTTCTCTAAAGGACAGTGTTACTTTTTGAGAATCGTCTAATTGATTAGCTACGAAATAAATCTCTTCGTTTGCAGAACTACGATGATTCCATGCAATAGAAGTTAATTCCTTTCCTGCTGTATTTAAAGCTTTAAAATCTTTCTGTAAATCAATTTGATCAAATGATTCAGCAACAAAAGGACCAATAATAACACGACCATTACCAACTTTATTAATGTTGTAACTGTTTCCATTTTCATCCTTCATTTGTAAATGAGAACCAGCAAATAACTCATCGATTATTGTTTTTAACTCCTGATTATCCTCTTGATTAGAACCATAAGTTGTAGAAGGTTTTTCCATCATTAAAATGGTTGCACCTTGCTTAGTTAGTTCCAAAAGTTTTGAAGCAACCTCCACACTCATTCTTTCCCCACCATCCGGAGCCATTTTTCTTTGACCGGGAACCACTAATAATTTGTATTCAGCACCTCCAGGTAAAACAATCTTCCCATCTTTTACTGAAGCAAGATTGATTAAAGCATCCTTATTAAAGGAGTCGTATGCGTAACCCATTAAAGGATTGATCCACTCCTCAGGATCGGCAATACTCTCCAGAGTTGTTACTCCATGAGGAATATGACGTACTTCATAATTATTCTCTGACAATCTTTTCTTTTCATTGGCCACTCTTTCTTCTCCCATAATACCAGGTAGAACGGGAACTAAACGATCAGGAAGTATAGAACGTCGAGGAATTTCTTCTCCTGTAAACACTGCAATATCAGTAACAGGCTTTCCTGTCTGTAACAAGGCTTGACAGTTGGTTAAATAGTCTATAAATGCACTTCCTTGTTTCCACCAGGTCTGATCACGTTGAAAATAGGTTCCAATCACATCTAAGGTCATACCCGGACTTCGATCGATCCATGGATTTTGAGTAAACACATGAAAGAATATTTTATTTATACCCAAAGCAAAATTTCGATCAATAACAGGCTTAAGGATTCCCGGATGTTCATCCCAATCCAAACGAATCTCAGTTAAGCTTTCAGCCTGTATAATTTGTTTTCCATAGACATGAGCACCAGAAATGGCATCCATCATATCGTTAGGTTTATCATGCGAAGGACTTCTGAACCAGAATTCACCCATTGGAGAATCCACATTTTTAAAGTGTAGCATACCATCAGAAACCATAATTGGAGATACACTTTCTGCTGCAAAATGGCAATCTTTTTCGTGAGCCAGTCTTTGCATGGTTCCAAATAAATTATCTGCAACCAATTCTGCAATTGTTTCACGTAAATCAGTTAGTACTTTTTCTGATTTCTCTGCATTTTCTAAAGGAATACCAGCTAGTACTGGCAAATACTTATAATAATCATAACCACGTCTTTTAATAAACTCCTCACGAAGTACCGGAGACCAGTTCTGACTTCCACATTCCCAGCTGTCGATGAAAAAACGTTTTAAAACTTTGTTTGCCAATTCTGGTCCAACCTGACGAAAGACTTCACCAAACCATTGATCAAACTGAAAAGCTACTGTTTCAGCATCCAATTTATCGCACTCAAGGCCTTTACCGCCTCCACCAATGTAATTTGTTGTTCCTGTTGTTGTATGCCCCATACGAAGAATACGCCAGTTACCTTCAGGAATATTCCAGGTAAGCGTTCCATCTTTAGTCATGTTGTTAGAAAGGTCTAATAACTGATCTAAAGGAATAATTTCATCTTCTGCAAAATCAGTATCCTTGTTTCTTTCTGCGACTCTCCAGATAACTCCTGACTTACCCTCATATTGATGGATTTTTACATCAGAAGAAAGTTCAATTCCTTTTACTCTTAATGACGGTTTCCACTTGGCAGCATCTAAATCTTCAGCTCCAGCATCCATTCCTGTAGGATCATAAACAAAGCGAAAAAATTTGGCTGTAACTTCAGGAATAAGACTGGTTGCATTAGCATATACATCCTGCCACCCCTGACGAGGTGCTTTCATTTGATAATGATCTTTAAAATGAACGCCATCATCACTTACCTGAATTAAGAATCGGTTAGAATGATAGTTGTACCATCCCGAATGAATAATTAAAGAACGACAAGTAAATGGCTCTTCAAATTCATATTGAATGTAACACGTTTGTTTACTTTTAAACTGTTTGTTATTTCCTTTTTTAGCCAGATAATTGATGTTCTTATTTGTAGCATCAGAGCTTACTTTTACTTGCTTTTGAAATGAAGAAACGCCAGCACCTTTTTTAACAGGATAAGCATATATGGCTATATCTTCATAGTAATTTTCCTTATGTTGAGGAATGGATAAAGTTGATTTAAATTGACTTCCTCCCTGAACAATGGTATCAGACCAAACAACCTTCTGCATAGATTTATCCGGAGTAATCCATGGACCGCCAGCACATGAAAATCCATCACAAGAATGCATCCCAAGTTTTAAATCCAAACGATCACTCTCTTTCATGACATGCTTAATCATTTCCCACCACTCAGGAGTCAATGTCTTTACCGGATTTTCTATCAATGAAGAATCTCTTAGATCTTTTATAAAAGAAAGGTATGCACCACCCAGACCAATTTCCTTCATGGCCTCTAGATCAGCAGTTATACCTTCTTTAGATACTTCACCATGCATCCAGTACCAAAGCGTCCATGGTTTGGCTGATTCTGAGGTAGGGTAACTCTTTTCTTCCTTTGAAGATCCGGAATTACATCCCAGAAAGAATGCTCCAATTAATAGTATGCAGAATATTTTTTTCATGTTTTTACAGATTATAGACATTAGATAAGAGACTATGAACACAGAGACGCTGAGACACAGAGTTTTTCTTTATTATTATTTCGCTGCAAATTTTTTCTCACTGGTTCTTTAGTTGTTTTTATTTGAATCGATTGTCTAATTCTATTATTTAATATTCTATTTAATGTCAGTATTATAACTACTGAGAATTAAGTCTTTGATTAGAAAGCGTCAAAGACAAGGCTTTCGAAGTTTTTGAATCCAGGGAGTTTACAGTTGTAAATGACTGCTTCAAAAACTTCGAGTAACGCAGTATTTGGCGTTTTCTTGCAAAGACTATTGATTTTACTTTGCCTGAAAACGGAAATATACTGTTCCTGATTTTTCACCACTTACACGTTGAGCTTGTGATGAAGGACCACATAAATCCGTTGCATTTACTTTATTTCGTACTGCCGGAATTACATCTAATACCGAAATTCCTGTTTGAGGTAAAGTATATAATAATGCATCTCTTCCGTCACGTGGAGTATAAACTCCTAAATAGTTATCAAAGCTTTTATTTGCAATAGAAATTGTTCCTTCTGTGGTTGAGAAATTAGCCCACTGCCAATCGCGGAAATAACCTTTAAACTCAGGATAAACAAAGCTTTCTCCAGGGATTGGATCGTTGTAATCATTTCCCCAAATACCCAGTTCTGTACCATGAGTACGGTTTTGCCAAGAACGATAAGGTCCCATTCCTAACCATTTAATAGACTTCATGTTGTCTTCAGGATAGTCGAATTTGATTCCCATTAACTCAACTACACCATCATAGTAATATGTGTAATCTAACTCCAATAATCCATCAGGATAAATCTTCCATAATACATTTTTCAATGCTCCGGCATACTTTGCATTTACAGCATAGTAACCATCTTCTTTATGAAAATCAAAATAAGTCAATGTTGAATCAGTTGAAAATTCATTGTAAACTCTATCAATACCATTCAGTGGATTAGGTAGGTTTTCAGCTACCCAGCCATCCAGACTTCTGTCTCCGCGACGAGCCGCAGTAAACTTAGGACCATTACCAAACGAAATGGTTTTTCCGTTTTGTTTTACGTTTAACAATTCACCTTTTTCTTTACAGAAAGTGAATGCATTTTCACCAACAGAGATAGTCAATTGCTCATCACTTTCTTGAGTTTTAAATTCATTATTTACTTGTGTTAGTTCAATAGAAGTAACTTCTTTTGCTAAGTCCCACGACCATGTATAAATTTCTTCTCCTTCTGGATCGTATGCAGTAACAAATAAAGCATCAGCATTTTTCCAATCTTTTGGAAGAGGAATGTTTATTTCACCTTTTGCATGGGCTGCTAAATCCGGACCGTTGAATTTACCTTCCTTAATTGTTTTTTCAGTTGCATTCTTTTCAAAAGCATCAGAAAACTGGCTAAGTTTCCAGGTAAACTTACACTGATTCAGATTAATAAAATCGTATCTGTTTTGAACAGGAATTGCACCGGAAAAATCTGTTGGTAATTCATCAAAATCGATATAAACAGGAGACCAAACTTCTTTAATGGTAAAGAAACTACCTTCTTTTTCGTGATGAGGTCCAACGATACCATCAGCACCATGGTTTCCGTCATTATCTATTTTTCCATCCTGATCCGTTCTAACAACACCTTCATCGGCATACACCCAAAGTAAACCTCCGGTACAGTTAGGGTGGTTATACATCATTTTCCAGTAATCGTATAAACCTGCACCATGTCCACCATCATACAATCCATGAAGAAACTCAGTTGGCATAAATAAATCTTTACCTCTTAAATAGTTTTGAGTTTCACCGTATGAACGGTAATGCATGGTTTCCATTCCGTTTAAATCTTGTTGTGGGTGAATTACAGGACGATTTTGAGGATCCCATTTTGCAAATTCGCAATCTAATTCGGTATTCCAACCTTTTTCATTACCATTATCCCAAAAAACAATACTTGGGTGGTTTACGTCACGAGTTACTGTTTCTTTTACAAGTTTTCTTCCAATACCAGTATCGTAATCTCCATGCCATCCGCCAAGTTCATTTAGTACATAAAGTCCTAATTCATCACAAGCATCCAAAAATTCAGGATCAGGAGGATAGTGCGACATACGAACTGTATTCATGTTCATTTCTTTAATTAAACGAACATCATTATAGTTTAACTCTTTATTTAAAGTACGACCTGTTTCCGGCCAAAAACTATGACGATTTACACCACGCATCATAATTCTTTGTCCATTAAGGTAAAGTCCATCTTTTTTGCGGATTTCAAAGGTACGGAATCCGATACGATCATTAACAGTGTGAACACCCTTCCCATCTCTCATTAATGTAAATCGAACATTGTAAAGATTAGGAGTTTCTGCAGTCCATAGTTTAACATTATCGAAATGCGATTTTAAAACTACCTTTTCAGATCCGGGTTGAGGTCTCTCAATAACAGGTTTTCCGATAGATTTACCATTTAAGTCCAAAACCTCAGCTTTAACTGAGTATTCGTTTGATAATGGATGTCCAAGAAAAACTTCGGCAAGGAAATCACCATTGGCTTCAGCAGCTACAGCAGTACGGTCAATATTGTGAGCCGGTCTTACTTCTAAAAATACCGGACGGAAGATTCCACCAAAGTTCCAGTAATCAGCTCTGCGTTCAGCCAGATTAACACTGATATCTTTTGATTCTTCACTAACAGTAACTTCCAACAAGTTCTCTTTTCCGAATTTTAACCAAGGAGTGATATCATATTTAAAGCGATAGAAAGCACCCTGATGTGTTTCACCTGCTTTTTTACCATTAATTCTCACTTCAGTATCGGTCATTGAAGCTTCAAAAACAATTTGTACGTTTTTATCTTCCCAGTCCTTAGGAACCATAAAAGTATGTTTGTACTTACCTTGTTCTGTTGGTATGGCAGGATGAGATTTCATCGCGTAGAAATAAATACCGTAGTTGTATTCTCCAAAACCTTGTTGTTCCCAACATGAAGGAACTTTGATTTTGGTCCATTCACCGCTATTTCTTCCTTCGGTACAGAAAAAATCCCATTCTACAGCATCATCATAGCCTTTACCTGAAAGATATTTGATTTCAGTATCAGTGTTGCTTTTTGATGATTGCGAAAAAATATTTACTGATGATAATGAAATGATCATCGAAAGCAGTAAAAATTTATTCTTTATTAATGTTTTCATATGTATAAATTTTCTTTCTCTTCAATTAATGTTTGTCTATAAGGCCCAACTACTGCGTTGTTGCTCAAAATTCAAATCCTTATATACAATTAGTATACTGCGGTTTAAATTTTTCACACGCCTTGTATTTGAACCTTCTAGTTCAAACACCCTTTGATTTGGGATAGAATTGGTTAACACTGCAATCAGCATTGAAAATATTTCAATCCAGATCCATTTTAAAATTTAATTTTTCTGTACACAGAAGTAATTTGATCGGTTTTACTTTTGATCGGTAACAAGTAAAACTCATATTGATAATCCTTTGCAGGTATTTGATATTGAGGTATCGGTTGAGCCACATCCGACCAACTGTCGTTACCACCAACACCCATTTGTATCAAATCAATATTTAATGTAATATATCCGGCATCTTTTAAATCATAAGTATGTTTTGCCTCATTTATGTTTTCCTCAGTATAAGGCCATGCATTCATGCTTAATAAACTATCTGCAACAACCAATAAACCTTTATTTTGATTGTTGTTTAAGTACATCCATCTTACATCCGTTCTGTTTCCGTTTTCCTGTGGCATGATGTATGGTTCCATGAATTCATTGATAGGCAAAGTGTAAACACCTGCCTCAAAACCCGATCTTCTGTCTAAATAGTTTTCATACAGACCACGACCATACCAACTAATTTGATCATAGTCTCTTTTAATGCCACACTGCATTCCAACCTTTGGAATATTAGGAAGACTGTCTTTTACATCAAGTTGATAAGCCACTTTAATTACTCCATCACCATTAATAGTATAATTTACAGTTACATCAGCTTTACTGTCAATAATTGAATACTGACTAGTAATGGTAACAATGTCTTTTTTATCCTCAATTTTTATATCTGTAAGATCAGCATTAGCCTCGTACCACTCTTTCAGTTTTTTCTGAGGTTTCCAGCCTTTTCTGTCGTTATCAGTGAGCGGACGAGTGAAATTAGGTAGGAGAGGAGCGAAAATTTGTTCTTCGCTATTCCATTTGTATGATGATAATGCTCCGTTTGTTTTATCAATTTCAATACTAAATGATTTACCACTAATGCTGTATTTGTTATCCTTGTCATTTATAATTAATGTAGGATAAGATTTTGATTCAGTTTTAAAAATGGGTAATCCTGATAATTCAAACTGATTGGAAGCTACGACATATCCTTTGTTGGCCCATTGTAGATTCTCTTTTAAAGAAAACTCAATGTTAGCCAGATACTCAAAGCCTTCTTTTAATTTAGGAAGATAATCAGAGATATTAATTACAGTATCTTTTCCAGCTTCCAAATGAAAAGAAGGAATGGATACTGTTTTAATTAATTTTCCATCCTGTAATGTTTTTAAAGTACAATTGTAATAATCAGTAGATAAAGCAGCATGACGGTTTGTTATTTTGATTAAACCTTTATCACCATTAATTAATTCGCATTCTATAGGCTGATAAACATGTTTACATTCGTACATGGCAGCTTTTGCTCTTCCGTCAGCAGCAACAATACCGTTGATACAGAAATTGTTATCATGAAGCTTTTCGCCAAAATCACCTCCGTATGCATAAAAAGGATTTCCTAAAGAATCTAACTTAGTTAAGCCCTGATCTTTAAAATCCCAGATGCAACCACCAATAAAACGCGGATTTGAACGGAATATATCCCAAAGTTCCTTCATGTTTCCTGTTGAATTACCCATTGAGTGTGAATACTCCACAAATAGAATTGGTCTTTGATCACCAGGAAATTTCAATAGATCGTAAATAAAAGGGATAGAAGGGTAGAAACGACTCACCATATCCACATAATTTTGATCGATAGGATTTGGTAATCTACCTGTATTCGGGCGCTTGCTTAAATCTTTATAACCTTCAACTCCAGGACTACCTTGTGCAGGTTCATAGTGAACAGGACGAGTAATATCAAAATTATGAACCCATCCTGCCATAGCATCGTGGTTTGGTCCACTACCGGCTTCGTTTCCTAAACTCCAGATAATTACACTAGGGTGGTTTTTATCTCTTTCCACCATTCTGGTCATTCTTTGCATATGCGCATTGGTCCAGAAAGGATCGTTACTTAACTTACCACCTAAACCATGCGTTTCAAGGTTGGCTTCGTCCATTACTAAAATACCGTACTCATCGCATAAATCGTAGAAATAAGGATCGTTAGGGTAGTGGCTGGTACGAATGCAATTGAAATTGAATTGCTTGATCTGTTTTACATCTCTTTCAATATCTTCTCTTGATAGAGCTTTTCCTTTTTCAGGATGATGGTCGTGTCGGTTGATACCGTATAGATAAGTTGCTTTACCATTAATCAATAGCTTGCTGTCAGATTCCCTGAATTCAATGCTTCTAAACCCAACTTTACAGCTTTTAGCTTCCAAAAGATTTCCAACACTGTCTTCTAAAGAAACGACAAGTGTATAAAGATTAGGTGTCTCATCACTCCATTTTAATGGATTCTTAACTTTGGTTTCCAGCATCCCAAAAATCACATTATCCAAACGAGGATAACTTTCATTTAAAATAGAAATAACTGATTTTTCAAGAGGTTTTTCAAATACAGTATGTTTTGTAGCATCGTATAATTGCGCCTTAAAAGTATAGCCTTTAACGGTGTCTCCGGTTAGGTTTTCGATACGAGGACGAAGGCTGAAAATAGCATCTTTATATTCTTTATCCAGCTTTGTTCTGTAATGAAAATCAGCAATTCGAAGCTTAGGTTCAGCCATTAAATATACTTCACGCTGAATACCACTCATTCTCCAATGATCCTGATCTTCAAGATATGCTCCATCGCTCCATCTGATGACCTGAACAGAAACAATATTTTCGCCTTTTACCAGATATGGAGTTACATTAAACTCTGAAGGTAAACAACTGTCTTCTCCATAACCTAAGAATTTTCCGTTTACCCAAACCTTAAAAGCAGAGCTAACACCTCCAAAATGAAGTGTTACATTCATGCCATTCCAGTTTTCAGGAACGGAAAAAGTACGTTGATAAGAACCAACAGCATTATAATCTCTTGGAACATATGGTGGATTCACCGGACGAAACGGATATACTGCACTTTTATAGATAGGAATATCATAACCTTCCATTTCCCAGTTTGAAGGAACTTTTATTTTATTCCAGCCTGAGACTTTGGTTTCATAAAAGTTCTTTGGAGCATCATCTGGTTTAATGGCAAATTTAAAATCCCATTCTCCGTTTAAATCGACATAACGAAATGATTTTTCTCTATCATTCTTAAGAGCATCTTCAATGTTAGAATATGAATACGCCGTCACTCTGGAACGGTCTCTGTTTAAACCGCATATTTGAGGATCTTCCCACGGTTCTGTTGTATATATTTGCGGAGGAATCGGAATTCCTGCAGGCTCACCGGTTACAGTCTGTGCTTTAGAATTAAAGCAACCACACAATATAAGAACTGTAATGGTGAGCAGCTGAAATTTAATTGTTGAGAATTTATTTAGTGCTGTTATGATCATCGATGACTTCATTATTTTATAATAAATAGCTGTGATTTAACTAATTTAAGTATTACTCAAAAAGCTCATTAAGCAGATAAACTTCACCAGCTTGGGTTTCTTTCTCTATCATTTTATCACCATACTTAATTTGAAGTTTATTTCCGGCAGTAGATAAAACTGATAACGAATTCAATTTTCCTTCATTCCATGCCATGTCAATTTCAAATCCTCCTCGGGCTTTTAATCCCTTTATACTACCTGTTTGCCATGAATCAGGTAAGGCAGGTAGTAATTGAATATATCCCTGGTGACTTTGCATGATCATTTCAACTATTCCTGCTGCACCTCCAAAATTTCCGTCAATCTGGAAAGGAGGGTGAGCATCAAATAAGTTAGGGTAGGAGCCTCCTCCTCCGTTTCTTTCAGGATCGAGTGCAGAACCCAATAGCATTTTAATCATGGTATTCGCATGATTACCATCTAAAAAGCGAGCCCAAAAGTTGATTTTCCAAGCTAAACTCCAACCTGTTCCATCGTCGCCACGATATATTAATGACTGTTTAGCAGCGTTCATTAATTCAGGATTGTTATCCCATGTAATTTCATTTCCTGGATGAACACCCCATAAGTGCGAGATATGTCTGTGATGATTGTTTATATCATCTTTATCTTCCATCCATTCCTGTAATTGCCCATGTTTTCCAACTTGATCAGGAGCAATTTGAGCTAGCTTGTCCTTTAATTCAGCAGCAAATTCATGATCAGTATCTAAAATATCAGAGCTTTCAATTACAATCTTAAATAAAGATCTAATAATCTGATGATCCATAGTTGGTCCTGCCACTAAACCTCCATGTTCCGGAGAGTTTGACGGTGTGCTAATCAGATATCCTGTTTTTGGATCTTTTACTAAAAAGTCTACAAAGAATTCAGCAGAACCTTTTAACAGAGGATATGCCTTCTTCTTCAAAAATTCTTTGTCCTGTGTATATAAATAATGCTCCCATAAGTGATGATCAAGCCATGCCCCTCCTGTTACCCATATACCATGATTTGAGTTGTTGATAGGAGCAGTTCCTCTCCATTGATCTGTATTGTGATGGTGAACCCAACCTTTAGCGTTATAATAGGCTTTAGCTGTTTTTGCACCTTCAATGGCAACTTCATCAATCAATTTAAATAGAGTATTATGACATTCACTAATATTTAATGGCTCTACAGGCCAGAAATTCATTTCGCAATTGATGTTTGTAGTATACTTACTTCCCCAGGCTGGATATATTTCTTCATTCCAGATACCTTGTAAGTTTGGAGGGTTAGTTCCCTCTCTTCCTGAAGAAAGCATTAAATATCTTGCATATTGAACATACAAGGCAGCTAAATCTTTATCTTCCTGGTTTTTAATATTAAAAATTCTTTCGTCAGTTGGAGTTTGTCTTTTTTCGTGATCTCCAAGATCAATTGAAAAACGGTTAAAAATGGGTTTGTAATCATTTAAATGAGATGTTTTGATATCATCATATTGTAATGATTCAATTTTAGGTAACTGAGCATCACAAATTTCTTTGGCATTTCCGGATATATCATTGTACGCTTTATAATTGGTGGCTGCTATTAATTTAATTACCGCTTCGCTTGCATTAGAAACTACAATTTGATTGTCCTTAATATTTACATTTCCATCACTGGTTGAAATATTTAAATAGGCAGTTCCTTTCATCTCGCCGTCTTCAACTTTTACTGAAATAGCAAGAGTATGACCATCTATTTTTTCGATATTATGAATAGCATGTAGAGTCTCTAAACTTGCTTTGAAATTTAACTGATTCTTTTTGTTAGAACTTAATTTTACAGCAATAAGATTATCCGGATGACTTGTTAAATATTCTCTTTTATATTGAACTCCATCAACGGTATAAGATGTTTTAGCTAATGCGTTGTTTAGCTCAAGACTACGTCTGAAATTTGTTATAGAATCATGAGCGTCAAATTCAATTTTAACAACACCAAAAGGTTGGTATTTTGCCTGGTATTGTGGGTAATAAGGAGGTTTTGTGTCGATAACTTTATATTTCCAGTTACCTTCAATGAAAAGAGGATCTGCTTTAAGATTAAGAGGAGTTATATTCATCTTTTTAGGACCTGTTCTCACAGCATTAAAACCTCCAGTGGAAACATAATTGTTAATTAAAACAGCAATTACATTTTTACCCGTTTTAAGGTATTTAGCTGGGATGGTATAAATACGATTCGTATTACTTTCGTCTTTAGTTCCAATCAAATGACCGTTGATATAAGTAAAGTCATGATCCTTAATCTTACCTAAATGAATTTTTAAAGATTTACCTTTCCATTGAGTCGGTATGTCAATTGTTTTACGAAACAGAACTGCCCCATTCATGTCAGGAAGGCCTTTGCGTTCCCAAACACTTTTATAGTCTATAAACATTTCCGGCCAGTTACTATCATCATAAGAAAATAACACTCCTTTTTTTACAATATCAAGGTGATTGATACTATCAACCCATTGAGCTTTTAAAACCGGAAATTCATCTTCGTAGGCAAGTCTTCCCATAAAGGTTTTAGCTGCTAGTTTTTCGGCTTCATCTTGTTTTCCTTCAAAAATTAGTTGACGAATTTTATCAAGACTTTTGTAAGCATTGTCTCTTTGATATTTTCTTGGAGATCCATTCCAAAGCGTTTCCTCATTAAACTGTATCTGTTCAACCTGAGGATCTCCATAAACCATAGCTCCCAAACGACCGTTACCGATTGGCAGTGCTTCTTCCCATGTCTTGGCTGGTTTATTATACCAAAGCTCTATATTTTCCTCCTTTTTATTAATACAGGAAGAAAGTAATACAACAATGAAAGCTGCAAATAATATATTTAGTCTGATAAAATTAGTCTTCATACTACCGGATTTTTCTTTAACGCTACTAATACTCAGTATGGGGGTGTTATTTTATTGAGGATTTAAATAATTGTTTTTTGCAACTTGCTGAAGTTGATGTCAATTCTCCTGATGTAATTTTTAATCCACCTTTTAAATCAGATTTTGTACAAGCTTGATTTGGAATAAAACTCAAAATATGTCTGCCTTTACCTTTGCTAAAAACAAGTTTTTTACCAGTTGAAGTTTCTAAAATTACATTACCACGAACTGTCATTGGTTGATTAAAAGTGATCATTATATTTTCATCGTCTAACTTATAGTCAGTAATTTCAGGAATGGATGATTTTTCAGGTTTCCATTGATTGTCGAATGTCCATGATGCAGTTATTTCTTCAACCTTACTCTTTTTTGAAAAATCCGATAAATTATCATTTAACCATTTATAATTACCACCGTCTCTTTTGCAGTTGTAGTAATAGTGACGGTCACCAAAAATATAAGGCTTATTTTTTTCTGGTTTATTTTTATATGTCTTTCTGTATAATGGTAAATTAGCTAGTTTTTCAGTGAAATGACAATTCAATACAAACATTTGTGCATCATAATGGTGACGACCAATAAAGAAATGTTCTACACCATCAAATGTACTATTGTTGATTACCATTTTTTGATTAGCATTGTTAATGCCTGCATGCCATAAAGAGGCAATAGCTTCTTTCTGAAAAAAATGACAGTTATCGATATAGCACCAACCCATTGCTTTCATAAAGTCAACAGTTCCTTCAATCAAACAATTGTTTAAATAGTACATACCTGTATTGTCATCTACTAGCGTAACAGTATTTGCTCCATTATTAAGGATATCGCAGTTTTGAATAATAGTTCTTGTACCTGTTCCATAGATTACGTAAGCAGTTGGACCAACTTTAGGCATTGTATTTTTAAGAGTCAGGTCTTCAATAATTACATCATCAGCATGAATATTAACAACAGCAGGGCCTTCAAAATCTTTATTTGCAACCCAGTCGTTTTTTAATTGATTAAACTGAATAATTGTATTGTCACGACTTTCACCTTTAATAGTAAGGTAATCCTTTTCGACTCTGATTTTTTCGTTGTAAACACCGTTTTTAATATAGATTACATAACGCTGAAAATTATCTGAAGGAATTTTATTTATTGCCTCTGTAATAGTTTTTACATCGCCACTTCCATCTTGAGCTACTGTAATATCTCTATAAACATTAGCCTTTAATGTAAACGATACCATAAAGGAAAACAATGCTACCGTAAATATATTTTTAAATGAGTTCATGTGTTGTTTGTTTTGAGTACCTAGTTTCAAGTACTTTTTTTTGATTTCAAATATCTCTATATCATTCAAATAAACTCTCCTCCTTACAAAGGAGGAGTACCTCGACAAAGGAGAGTGGAGGTGGTTTTATATAATTAAATTCTAAATATTTGAATAAGGTGGAGAGCTGATTCCCTACATATACAAATATTTTTTGTTGTTACACCACTTTGCTTTTATCTATCAAGTTCAATGGCTGCAAAAATAAAAGGAGCCACACCTTTACAATCATTGGTTACTATTTTTTCGCTGATGTAGTATTCATAAGTTCCATCTCTGTATGGATTTCCACCTAAACCACATGCTCCACAGATATTTACCATACTGATTAATCCATTTTCATCAACCTTGATAAATTCTTTAATCATATTATCAAAAGCAGTGTTGGCCTTATCTAAATATGATTTATCCAAATATCCGTTTTTAGCACCTTTAGCAAACGCATAAATGTACATTGCGGTTCCAGAACCTTCTAAGTAATTACCTTCACGATTTCCTTGATCTAATACCTGGTACCATACACCTGATTTTGGATCCTGAACTTTCATTAAAGCATCACATGTTTTTTGTAAGATTGAAATGATTTCTGTTCTTTGAGGATGATCTTCAGGCATGAAATCCAAAACATCAACAATCGCCATTACATACCATCCCATAGATCTACTCCAGAAATGTGGTGATTGTCCGGTTTCAGGATTACTCCACTTTTGTTGTTTACTTTCATCCCAGGCATGGTAAAGTAAACCTGTTTCTGCATCAAGAGTTTTTTCGTAGATAAGAGTAATTTGTTTTGCTACTACATCGAACCATTCTGGAGCGTTAAACTCTTTGGCATATTGTGCTAAAAATGGAGACCCCATATAAAGTCCATCTAACCACATTTGGTTTGGATATATTTTCTTATGCCAGAATCCTCCTGTTTGAGTTTTTGGATGCTGTTCCATTTGCTCCACAAACTGAGGAATAGCTTTTTTATATTTTTCGTTCTTAGTTTCTTTATATTCTGTAAAAAGTGCTTTAGCCGGATTAATTAAATCGATGTTGAACTTATCTAAACGATATCGAGGTACAGAACCATCTTCCATAACCATTGCATCCATATAAGTTGATAAATAATCAGAATATTTTTTATCAACATCACCTAGTTTATCAATAGCCATTCCTAACATTGCTATATCGTATGACCAACCAATTCTGGTACGACCATTGTAATATCCTAAAGTATCATATCTTTCAATAATAGAGTTAGCCATTTTAACACTCCATTTATCCTCTTTTTTTTCAACCTTTTTTGTTGATGTATTACAACTTAAAAGCAATGCAATTGCGAATAGGCAAACTGTAAGTCTCATATATTTATTTTTTTTCTGATTTTTAATAATTAATACTTTGGTTTACTTGCTGATAGAAACTGTAACAGGTTCTAAAAATCCATTAGGAATGAAGTAATAGGTATCAGTCCAAAGTTTCATTGGTTCATTTGTTATTCTTAAATCATACCAATTATTTTCACCTCGTGGATCTGGAAAACCTCCGGAACCAGTAAAACTATAAGGACCAACTCTGGTTAATTCTCCTCTTTGTTGATGGTGAGGACCTAATAGGTTTCGTAATGAATTTGTCAAAGTAATCTTGACTTGATTAGTACCTTTTTTCAACAAGCTTGTAATGTCAGCTTTAAAAGGAGACCAGGTTAGTGTACCAACTTCTTGTCCGTTAATCTCTATTTTTGTAACAATTGACTCGCAGTTAGGGAAGTTGATATAATATTCTTTATCTGTATCAATGGTTTCTAAAGTAAAATCCTGAGTTAGTTCAAATCCTCCAGCATAAAAAGGATAACCTTCTAATGTAAGATTGCCATCAAAAAGAGTATTCTCTGATGTGATTGTAAATGACTCATAACCATGAACAGGGCGAAGTTGAAAATCTCCTGTCTTATTTCGCTGTGTATCCATTGAAATGGATGGTTGATTTCCTTGTACAGCAAAATCGCCAATTAGATATATGCTTTCTATTTCAGTACCATATCTGTCTGTTTGAGATTGGCTCTCTGGATTTTCAGGTTCAAATTCTAATTCAAATCGAATATTATTTTGTCCATTTTTTATATGGTTTGTAACCGAACAAGTTGAAAATAGATGATCTAGATAAAATTCTCCTTCAGAATTAAATGAAATTTGTTTCTTATTGAATTTAATTGAATTAAATATCGAAGGATCTTCAACAACCAACTTGCAGTTTTCTGGTATTTGTTTTACTTGAATTGGATAATCCAAAATCAAGTGACCATTATAATTTTGATCCGATAGTCTTTTGTAAATACCTATTACTGGTTCTGAATCCCTAAATGTTTTTCCGTTATCAGTTGAATAACGAGCAAAATCTAATGTTATAGCATTAGGGTCAAGTCGCTTACCTTCCCATTTTTTATTAAGCTCAACGATTGTAGTATTTTGGGATGGAAGTTTATAATCGTCCTCAACTTGTGCATTTTCGCTTAGCTTATCCGTAGTAATCCAAATGTTTGATGATGCAGCTAATTCTATTGTGAAAGATCCGTCATTATTAGGATTTAAATTATAACATTTTACAGTACTTGGGTTCCATAAAACTGGATTGTTTTTAAGGAATTCAGATTTTAAATTAAACTGAATGGCATCAGTGTGTGACATATTAGCAAGTTGTAATACGTAACCGTTTTCAGACTTTCTAAGTTGTTCCCAAATTTTGCCCGATTTTTCTCCTGTGATAGAAACATTAGGTGCGATTATAGAAGCTAGTTTGGTTGTAATTTCATCAGGTTGAATATCAAGAGCAAAATCTCTTAATTTCTGTAGGTCTTTATTCTCAGAATTTCCATCTACATAATGAGGAAATCTACCAATGTTTACAATTTTTCCTCCTTTTTTAGCTAGCGCAAGTAATAATTCAAGAGTAGATTTTTTTATTGTAATCATATCAGGTAGAATTACATGAGCATAATTCATAGATCCGATATTGATCATAGAACCTTTTATGCTAGCCGTATCTGCCATGATTTGTTCATCACCCAAATCGTAGTCAAAATGAGCTGATTGTAGGTTTTCAAATATCGTATTTAATTGAGATGTGTAATCCTTATCATGATCACCCTTTACATAGGCCGTTTCCAAAGGATGAATTAACAATATCTGAGGATTGTATTCACCAACCGTAGTAGCATAAGAAACTCTGGCAATGTAATCTTCAATTACCTTATTATTATTCCAGTACGGTTGGTGATATGAAAATGTAGGGGGGTAGTCTCTTTTGCGTGCACCTTTTAAACTATATAAAGTTAGGTGAGGACATATATGATTAATGCCTAAAATAGTTTGCCATCCGGTTAACCATTTTCGATCTTCAAAATTCATGTTTTGACCGCTAATACCAAATACTTCAGTTAAACGACGAGGAGTAGCATATTGGTTTGCCACACTACTAACACTCTTAGCAGTTATAATACTTTTAGAAATAGATAAACCCAAATGATCCATTCCTGGTTGTGGCATATTTCTGTAATGCAACATTGCATTTCCTATTCGGTTTCGTATTTTCTTTAAACTCTCTTCTCCTAAGAAATGACCTGTAAATTTAATACCGTTTTTTGCACAATAAGAAGAGATCTGTTTTGTAAAACTTTCTTCAAATTGCTGAGCTACAGCTCTCCAGTATTGTAAACGAACTTCTCGCCAGTTATCTTTTTCTTCAAATAAAAGATTTACCTTATCTATGATATCATAACCGTATAAGTTCTTAAATCTTTCACGAACAAAAGGAGAATATGTCAGGATACCTAGATTAGGAGTGTTTTTATCAAAATATCGAGCACAGATATGAGGTTCGTCAGCAAAGAAATTAACTGTGTAATTAGCTGTTTTTTCTGTGTATTTTTCGATATATGGTTTGTATGATACATCGATGAAATTTTTTACGGTTTCCGGATTCATCAAATCAACCCAACTGGTTCCATTAAATTTATAATTACCCATTTGAGCTGTATACATGATGTATCGGTATTGGTCATCTTCTTTTAACGTAGTGCATCCTTCAGGGAGTTTTGTGTCTAAAGCTAAACGTACTAAACCTTTAGCTCTGTATTCTTCTCCCATTCTTGGAATAATACCTCCGGCATAACCGCTGGGCCACTTATCTTCATCGTAGAAACAGGCTTCCAATCCAACTTCATTTGCAGCATCAATGGCAGCTTCCATATTCTCCCACCATTCATCACTTAAAAACTCTGTTAATAAGCCAACTCTACTATGAAGATAGAAGCCTCCAAATCCTGCATTTTTAAAATCGCGAACCTGTCTTTTAATTTCCTCAGGTTCAAGTTTATCGTTTATAGAGTAAAAAGGGAATGAGCGATATTTTACTGAAGGGTTTACAAATTCCTGGTAATCAAATTCAGTTTCGTAATTTCCTTTTAGTTTATTATTATTTAATGATTTGTTGTTAGAGCAAGAACTTGAAAATAGAGTAAGTAGAAATACCAGAATAATGGTAGATTGTTTATTTATACTTAAAATATATGAGGTTTTCATATTGTAAAAATTGCCTTTTGTTAAGTTTATTAAATAAGTTCCAGCCATATTCTCTATTGTAAAATACTTATTAGTGACTAATATTGATTATATCAGTTATTACTTTATTGGTTTTCTTAATATCCTTCTTTACCTGAATAAGATTGTTATTACCTAAATAAATATCTTTTGTTTCAGTACCATCAAGTTTTATAAATAGATCTGCTCTGCGAGATTGATTACAATTATGGATAAATGCATTTTCAACGTCATGAAATTCAATGATTGGTGTTTGTGCAATTGGAGTTTTTGTTTTTAAGCCATTAATTTCAATGTGCTTAGAATCCAGTGCTGAAATAACTGAGCCTTCAGTTGTGTTAATTACAATATTTGAAAAATCAATATCTTCAGCATCCTCTATAGTAAAACCTTTTGTTGCATCCAATCTAATGTTGCTAAATGAAATATCCTTAATTTTTAATTCTTCTAAACCTAGCAGAAATCCTGCTTGATAAGCGTTTCCTGATATGTTACTAAAATGAATGTTTCTAAAAGCAGGAGTTCTTTCAGAAACAGGTTCTTCATCAGATTTTGCGTAGAACATATTTAATTTAATAGCTTCTTTTTTTATGTCTTTCATGATGATATTATTAACGCTAATATCTTCTACAACACCACCACGACCTCTTGTAGATTTAATTCTAATCCCTCTGTCTGTACCTTCAAAAACGCAATTGGATATTGTAATTTTCTTAATTCCTCCAGACATTTCACTACCAATAACAACAGCTCCGTGACCATCGAGCATGGTGCAGTTTGTAATTGTAATATTTTCACAAGGAACATTCATCTTTCTTCCTGCAGCGTCCTTTCCTGATTTAATTGTAATACAGTCATCACCAACAGAAATTTTACAGTTTGAAATATGAACATTACGGCATGATTCTGGATTTATACCATCTGTGTTTGGAGAATCCGGATTAAATACTGTTACATTATCGATATTTATATTCTCACAAAACTCAGGATTGATTGTCCAGAATGGTGAGTTTGTTACAGTAATTCCTTCAATAAGAATGTTTTTACAATACATAGGTTGAATAAATGGAGGGCGACAAAATCCTCGTTCAATCATGTAAGGTTCATCAGGCATTAATACATTTGTGTTTTGTTTAGCAAATTCTTTTTGCCACTTTGATTTGAAGGTTTTGGGTTTGGAATATAATGTATGATGATAATCCCACCATTTACGTCCTTGTCCATCCAATGTTCCTCGGCCTTTAATTGCTATGTTCTCAGCTTTATACGCATAAATTAAAGGGTGGAAATTAGTCACATCAATGCCTTCCCATCTTGATTCAACCATAGGAAGATAATCATCAAAATCATCAGTAAACTTAAGAGTTGCTCCTGCATCAAGGTAGATGGTTATATTGCTTTTTAAAGTGATTGGTCCTGTAAGATATGTTCCAGCTGGAAAATAAATAGTTCCTCCACCTGATTTAAATGCCTTATCTATTGTTGTGTTTATAATTTTAGTAACTTTTTTATCGCCTTTATTGCTTGCTCCAAATTCAATTATATTATAACTCGATTGAGCAATAACAATTGAAGGCAAAGTGATAATAGCGAATAGTAATATGTTTTTTACTATGGAATTCTTATTGAATTTTAATTGTGTGTTAAAAAACTTCATTGTTTTAAATCTATTCGTTATGTGATTGTTAAGTCTTATTTTAAAATGTAAAATAAAGTTACTTTGCAAATATAATGTATAAAAATGTAAAAACCATGAAAACGATTACATAAAAAGTAAATTAAAATATTTATACAGTACAGTAAAACAATTAAATAGATATGTAAACGAAACTTATATTTGTGCAAAAAAGTGTAAATCAAGGCCTATTGGATATTGATTTTAATATTAGTTTTATTACAGTTTTTAAGATTAAGACTATTGTTTGAAATAGAATCGATATTAAAATAGATGTTTTGCGCAGTAGTTTTGATGTTTGTATTTTCGATAATTACGTTTTTACTATTGCATAAATTAATCAGGCTGTCTTGTGTATTTATTGTTGAATTAATTAGTTTGAACTTATCAAGGTCGCAGGTGTTGATGAGATTTGAAGAATTTGCCTCAACGTTGTCTATGGTTAAATTTTCTACGGGAGACTCAGGAATTCCAATTACTTTTAGGAAATGAGTGCTATTTTCAATAATTAAATCTTTAATATTTATATTACTATATTTTGGAGTAAGTTCGTTTATTTTTCTTGCCGGTAATCTGTTTGCTAAGTCTCCAACAGAACCAGGACTGCCAAGCATATCCCATTTTATAGCAGTATATCTAAGATTCATGCGTATTCTCTCGTAATATAGGTTTTCTCCACCGCCACCTCTTGGTCTTCTTGTTTTAAATCTGATTCCAACACCAGTGTTTTCAAAAACACAATCATGAACGTATAGATTTTTAATCATTCCGGCAGTTTCGCTACCACAAGTAATTCCACCGTGTCCTTCTTTTGCCAGACAGTATCGTACTACTACGTTTTCTGTTGGCTTGTTAACTCTAATGCCATCAACTCCTCGTCCGGCTTTCATTGTAAAGCAATCATCTCCGGAACTTAAATTACAGTATTCGATAAGTACGTTTTTTGATGATTCAATATCAATACCATCTCCACGTGGTATGCCAACAGAATTAACATCAATTCCTCTTATGATTACGTTTTCGCAATAAGTAGGCACGATGTTCCAAAACGCTGTATTTCTTAATGTGATTCCTTCGATATATAAATTAGTACAATTAATAGGAGAGATGAACATTGGTAAAAAATAGCCTTCGCCGTTTAATCCTGAGTATTTTCTATCTTTTACAGGTTTGTCAAGAGGGACTACATTTTCAATTACATCTTTTATATAAATGTATTCTCTAACAGGGCCATCTGCAGGTCCAAAAAGTTTTCCTTTCCCGGTTATTGCAATATTGGATGCATTGTTTGCATATATACAAGCTCCTAATGACATTACTTCAATGCCTTCAATTCTAGTGAATACGGATGGTTGATAATCTTCTAGTTTCCCACTGAAATATAATTCACACCCCACTTGCAAATGTAAATTTACATCACTTTTTAAAATAATTCTGCCGGTTTTCCATTTTCCTTTAGGTATTATTACTGTGCCACCTCCACTGTTACTTAAGGAGTCGATGCAATTTTGGACAACCGAAGTAATGAGTTTTGTAGACATTGCACCTTTTGTTGTTATATTAATTGACGTGTTTTTAAAGATAGGTATTTGAGGTTGAGTGAAAGGGAATGGTGCTTTGATGGGACTTATGTTTTCTGTTATGGCATTTACACCAACTTCTGATATAGTTGGGATTGTAAGTTGGTTTTTATCATTGCTTCTGTTTTGATTTGAGCAAGAATTTAATGTTAAAATTATTGTAGCTAATAAAAAGAGTGTATTTTTCATTTCTTTAATAATTGTATTGATTTAAAATGTAGTTATGCTTTGTTTTATTTAAAGGTAAATGTTAAAGTGTTTGCAAAAGTATAAAAAATGAATAAAATAGGAAAACGTTTACATTATATAAAGTGACTGAAAATAAATGATCAAACACTGTTTTAAATTGATAAAAATGTAAACGTAATGTTTTTACATTGATATAAAATGTCTAACTTTGTCATTAATTCAAAAACGACACAGTTTCATAATGATACTTTATGAATATTATTTGAATTGTTAATCGTGATCTATAATCAGATGTGTCTTCTGGTTTTTAATGTTAGTTCTGTATAATAATTATGTATGAATTTCGATTGTATAAAATACATAATAATTCAGTATTAATATTTTGTTTGTTAATGTTAAATTGGCTAAAATATGTCAAGTCTTAATGATGTAGCTCGTAAAGCAGGAGTTTCTATAGCTACTGTTTCCAGAGTAATTAATAAGGGTTCTAATGTAAATGAAGAAACTCGCGCAAAGGTTTTAAAGGCAATTAAAGAATTAAAATATCAACCAAGTAGAGTTGCAAAAAGGTTGCGTTCAAAATCTGCTTCTAGTAATCTTATAGGTTTATTAATTCCAGATATACAAAATCCATTTTATGTTGATGTTTTGAGAGGTGTTGAGGATGTTGCATATGAAAATAATTATGCAATTATCATGTGTAATTTCGCTCAGGATGAAAAAAAGGAAAAAATGTATTTGGATATTTTGCAGCAGGAATCTATTGATGGTTTAATTGCAGCTCCTGCTCATGAAAAAGATTCAAATGTTATTAAACTTTTAAATGATGGATTACCTATAGTATGTGTGGATAGGGGATTGATAGGTAAAGATGTTGATGTTGTAGTTGTGAATAACCGAGATGGGGCTTATGCTGCAGTTGATCATTTGGCAAAATCTGGGTATAAACGAATAGCATATATATCAGGACAAAAACAAATCCCATCCTCAAAATATCGTGAAATGGGGTATCGAGATGCCCTGGAAGATAACGGGATGTCTGTAGATTTGGATTTGATAAAATATGGTGACTCAAAACATCGAAGTGGAGTTGAATTGTGTGAGGAATTGTTGTCCTCTCCAAATCCTCCTGATGCAATATTTACTGGTAATAATCTAATTACCTTAGGTGCTTTGGAGACAATTCATAAAAGAGAGTTGAAAATTCCTGAAGAAGTTGCTATTGTTGGTTTTGATGATATGATGTGGTCAATATCATTAAATCCCCCATTGTCAGCAGTGAGGCAACCTGCATATGAAATAGGGAGAAGGGCCTGTGAATTATTGATTCAGAGAATTAGTGATCCTAAAAGATCCCCAATACAAATGACTTTGAATACTAAATTAATATTACGCAAATCTTGTTAGGGAAAATAGAATAATTTTAATGTTAAATATTTGAAAGCTCGGTAGATTTTGATCTATCGAGCTTTTTTTGTGTATTATTCAAATTTGCGATAACGAAGGAAATCTTATTTTCTTATTTTATTAATGATGTTAAAATCGTTTACATTAAAATAAATACATAATAGTTAGGTGTAACGAAATAAATGTTAATGATTGTTTGGGGCTTAGGGGAAGGTGTTGTTATTGTGTGTAAGAATCAGATAGATAGGTAATTGAAGTTTTGTGTATGGTAGTTTTGTATGTTTGCTAAGAAAATATTTATTGAAATATTGTTTCTTTTTATCAATGAAAAATGTTAAAATGAAAAAAAACGTTAAAAATTATTTGCATGAAACTATGAAAACGTTTACATTTGCAATGGTTGTAATTTGAAATGCCTTTATGATAAAAAGGTGTTTGAATTAAAATTAATTAAGAAATGAATAAAATAATAATATATCAGCCAGGTAAATTAGTTTTCGGAGAAGGAACATTGGAGCAGTTTCTTGATGATTATTTGTCATTGGGACTAAAGAAAATGTACCTATTGACAATTAGTCCTGTGGAATCATTGCTGGTTGAAATGTTGAAAACGTTAACAGAGTCAGGAGTTGAAGTTGTAATTAATACGGATGTGTTAAATGAACCTTCTTTTGCTGATTTTGAAAATATCCTTAATGATGCTAAAACTTTTGGTGCTGATAGTGTTGTTGGAATAGGAGGTGGAAGTGTAATGGATGTAGCTAAACTGTTAGCTGCACAAATTAACAATGATCAAACTACCAGAGATATTATTGGAAACGGTCTTTTAAAAGGTCGTTCAACCTATTTAGCATGTTTGCCTACAACATCAGGAACAGGAAGTGAGGTTTCTCCCAATGCTATTTTCTTAGATGAAAAAGATGGTGGTAAAAAAGGTGTTATTAGTCCGTATTTAGTGCCTGATGGTGCATACATTGATCCTAGCCTGTCTGTTGGAGTACCATCTTCAGTGACAGCTGCAACAGGTATTGATGCATTAACACATTGTTTAGAGGCTTTCACAAATAAGTTTTCACATCCAATGGTTGATCTTTTTGCTCTGGAGGGTATTAGATTAATTGGTAATTACATTAAAAGAGCTTGCGAGGAAGGAGATGATCTCGAAGCAAGAACGATGCTTGCTTTAGGAAGTGTGTATGGTGGCATGTGTTTAGGACCTGTAAATACTGCTGCAGTGCATGCATTAGCTTATCCGCTGGGAAGCGATTTTAAGGTTCCTCATGGATTATCAAATGCTTTATTGTTACCATATGTAATGGAGTATAATCTTGAAGCTTCAGTTGATAAATTTGCTCAAATTGCCAGAGTGCTTGGAGCTAAAGAGGGTTCAGACCTTAAGGATACTGCTGAAAATGGTGTTGCAAAAATTAAAGAAATAATGAAGGAATGTAATATTCCAGAAAAACTATCAGATATAAATATTCCTGAAGAGGCAATCGAAAGCATGGCGAAAGGAGCCTTCGAAGTGAAACGATTACTGAATAATAATATCAAAGAATTGAAATTAGAAGATATCGTTGATATTTATAAAAAAGCATACTAAAATGGAGTTGAAAAAGAAATATAGCGGAGTTGTTGTTCCAATGATTACACCATTGAATGACGATCTTTCAATAGATATTAATGGAGTAAATAATATCATAGATTTATTCATTTCAGCAGGAGTAAGTCCTTTTATTATAGGAACTACAGGAGAAGCACCTTCTTTATCTTCACAACAAAAAGAAGAACTAGTAAAGGCGGTAGTGGAAAGAGTAGATGGGAAAGATCTTGTATATGTGGGTATTTCTTCTAACTGTATTAGAGAATCAATTGAAGATGCTAAGAAATATGCTGATTTAGGTGCTGATGTCATGGTTGCTACTCTTCCTGCATATTATCCAATGAACGAAGAACAAATGTTCAAATATTTCACTCAGTTGGCGGATGAAATTAATCGTCCTTTGATTATTTACAATATGCCAGCAACCGTAAAATACTCAATACCATTATCCGTTATAGGTAGCTTGAGTGAACATGAAAATATAGTTGGTTTAAAAGATTCAGAAAGGGATGAAGAGAGACTGACAAAAGCAATTGAACTATCAAAGGATCGTGAGGATTTTTCGTATTTATTAGGATGGGCTGCTCAGTCAAGTTATGCTATGCTTAATGGGGCAGATGGAATTGTCCCTAGTACAGGGAATTTTACTCCTGAATTATATAAGGATTTATTAGATGCTGCTTTAAGAGGAGATAAAGTGGTAGCTGATGAATTGCAACAAAAAACAAATTACTTAGGTGCCTTATATCAAAAAGACAGAATTCTAAGTGAATCAATTCCTGCATTAAAAGTACTTATGTCCATACAAGGATTATGTAAAAGTAATGTAATGCCTCCTATGTATAAAATGGATAAAGTTGAAGAGGAAGAATATATTGATTCAATGAAAAAAGAATTAGGTGATTTGAAAATTCTTAAATAAAATGATTAAAAATCAAGATCAAATAAAACCAGTTTTAGCCATTACAATGGGAGATCCTGCCGGTATTGGACCTGAAATTGCAGCAAAAGCTTTTTCAAATTCATCTATATATCAGCAATGTTTTCCGTTACTTATTGGTAATGCAGAAATTATTAAAAAAGCAGTTGAAATAGCTAAAGTAAATCTTAATGTCAGAGCAGTTTCTGAAGTTTCGGAAGCTCAATTTGAACAAGGAACAATTGATGTTTTTGACCTAGAGGTTGAAAGTCCTGATGCTATTAAATTTGGAGAAGTATCTGCGGATGCAGGAGATATTGCTTTTAGATCTGTAAAAAAAGCTATTGATTTAGCTTTGGAAGGTAAAGTTGACGGAACAGTAACAGGACCGATTCATAAAGGTGCGATTAATGCTGCAGGTCATCATTTTTCCGGACATACGGAAATTTATGCTCATTACACTAATACTCCAAAATATGCCATGTTACTTGCTGATGAACAACTTAAAGTTATTCATGTAAGTACCCATGTATCGTTACGAGAAGCTTGTGACAGAGTAAAAAAAGATAGAGTTATAGAAGTAATTCAGTTGTTAAACGAAGGGTTACAAAGGATTGGGATTCAAAATCCTAAGATTGGAGTGGCTGGTTTAAATCCTCATTCTAGTGATGGTGGATTATTTGGATATGAGGAAGAAAAAGAAATTATACCAGCAATAGAAGAAGCTGTTAAATCTGGATTGAATGTTGAAGGTCCTGTACCTCCTGATGCTTTATATGCATTGGCAAATGGAGGAAAGTATGACGGTTGTGTAGCAATGTATCATGATCAGGGACATATACCATTTAAAGTTGTTGGTTTTATATGGGATCCAGAAACTAAAGCAATGAAAAGCGTTAAGGGAGTAAATATTACTTTAGGTCTGCCAATTATCAGAACTTCTGTAGATCATGGTACTGCCTTTGAAATTGCGGGAAAAGGAATTGCTAGTTGTGATGCATTACTATTTGCTATTGAATATGCAGTAAAGCTTCATAGATAATATAATAAATGTTAGAAAAAGATATGATAGCTGTTATTGCGGATGATTTTACTGGAGCTGCCGAGATTGGAGGAGTAGGACTGCGACATGGTTTGAATGTCGTTATAGAAACCAAGGTTGAAAAAGACGAAGAAGCTGACTTGTTAATTATTGCAGCTGATACAAGAACTCTTTCACCAGATTGTGCAGTAAAGGAAATTAAGAGATTAACTAAAGAATTGTTGGAATTAAATCCACAATACATATTTAAAAAATTAGATTCTGTATTAAGAGGAAATATTGCAGAAGAATTGGATGCTCAGTTAGAAATATCAGGTAAAAAGAAGGCAATTATAATTGCAGGGAATCCTAATTTCAAAAGATTAATCAGAGGTGGAATTTATTATGTTGATGATAAACCCTTAGCTGAAACTTCTTTTGTAAAGGATACTGAATACTCTATTCATTCATCATCTGTGATTGAATTAGTTGGTGCAGGAAGACAAAATTTAACTTCAGCTAGTGTTGATCAACCTATACCCGATTTAGGATTAGTTATCGGAGATGTAACTAATAAACAGGATATGGAGAAGTGGAGTGAACTTGTGGATAATGAAACAATTGCTGCAGGAGGTGCTGGTTTCTTTGATATTTTATTAGACAAGGAATTTAAAAAGCTTGATAATAATATTGAATCAGAGTGTAAGTTAGGTGAAAAGACGCTATATGTTTTTGGAAGTGCTTATCCTAAAACTAATGAATTGATTCAAAGTATTAAGGATTCAAATGTTTTTATTTCAAATATGCCAGAAGGTATTTATTGGGAAAAAGATTTTAAAAAATCTTTAATGTTGAAATGGGCTAATGAAATAGTTCAACAAATAGAAGATAAAAAAAGAGTTATTATAACAATAAATCATTCTGGAAGTAACGAAAAAGATATTGCAATAAGAATTAGAGAAACAGTTGGAAAACTAGTTAAAATAATTGTTGATCTGGTTGAATTCGATGATATGTTAATAGAAGGGGGTGCTACTGCTGCTGTTATTTTTAAAAGTTTAAATATAACCAGATTATACCCTTTCAATGAAATTCAGCCGGGAGTGATTCAAATGAATGTTGCCGGATATCCAAGACTTTCTATTACAACCAAACCAGGAAGTTATGTTTGGCCTAAAGAAATATTAGTAGGGAAATAGAAATATTAATAAAAGCATGCAAACTACAAATTCATTACATATTATAGATTATATAATTGTTATAGTAACATTATTACTTTCTATTGGTGTTGGAGTAAGGTTCTCTAAACGCCAAAAGAATACAGATAATTATTTTACTGCCGGAGGAACAATTCCATCATGGGCAATTGGTATGTCTATTTTAGCAACATTAATCAGTAGCATTACATTTTTAGCTTATCCTGGAGAAGGTTACTCTAGCAATTGGATTCGCCTTGTACAAGGTTTAATGGTACCAATTGTGTTGGTTTTTATAGTAAGTTTTATAGTGCCATTATTCAGACATGTAATCAAATTAAGTGCATACGAATATTTTGAACAACGATTTGGATTTTTTGCACGTATTTATAGTTCTGTCAGTTTTATATTAACCCACTTTTCTAAAATGGGTACTGTTTTCTATTTAATTTCTTTAGCATTAGGTAAAATGATAGGAATAGATACAGTTACAGTGATATGGGTTATTGGAGTGGCTGTAATTATATTAACAGTACTTGGTGGTATTGAAGCTGTAATTTGGCTTGATGTTATACAAGGATTCATGCTAATTGCAGGAGGATTAATCACTCTGGGTATACTATTGTTTTCGACAGATGGAGGTCCTGCTGAAATATGGAATGTTGCAATGGAAAATGGCAGGATTGGGTTTGGTCCTTTTGATATGGAGTTTGTTAATCTGACCTTCATTGTAATGGCTTTAAATGGAGTTTTTTATGCAATACAAAAATACGGTACAGACCAAACTATTATTCAAAGATATTTAACGGCTAAATCTGATAAGGGAGCAGTTAAGGCCTCTCTAATGGGAGTAATATTAAGCGTTCCGGTTTGGGGATTATTTATGTTTATTGGTACAGCATTGTTTTCATACTATCAAATCAATGGAGATGTATTGCCTGAAGGAATAAAAACCGATGCTGTATTTCCATATTTCATTATGACAAAATTGCCTGTAGGAGTAGTTGGATTAATTATATCTGCTTTAATTGCTGCTGCAGTATCAAGTTTAGATTCAGATTTGAATTGCTTATCTGCAATTTGCTTAGAAGATTATTACAATAGATTTAAACCTAATAGTTCAGAAAGAACAAAAGTACGTTTAAGTAAATTGTTTATTGTGCTTGCTGGATTGGGAGCTATTGGAGTTGCTTTATTTTATGTGAATGCCGGAGGGAAAGGTGTACTTGGTATTGTATTTACATTATATGCTATTTTCTCTGGTGGTATTGCAGGTATGTTCTTACTTGGAATTTTTGTTCCGAAAGCAAACAAACAAGGTTTGTATTATGGCATTGGAGCAAGTGTTTTATTTACTGCTTATGCACTTTTAACTTCTACTCCAATTGGTATGGAAGGAAAAGAGAAATTGTTATTAGATCTTGGATCTTACAATTTTACGCATCATAAATATATGATTGGAGTTTACAGTCATGTTATATTATTTGTTATAGGATTAGTTGCTAGTTATTTCTATACAGAAAAGAAAATAATTGATGATCGTTTAACTTTTAAAGGTTGGTTGAAATTAAAAAAGACCGGTGAATTATCATTAAAAGATTCTATAGAATAAACGAAAAATTAAAAGGTGAATAATATCACCTTAAGAAAATATATAGAGAATGTTTATTATTTAATTAAATCAAATTTATAATCAATGGAAAAAAGTCCTAATTTATTAATAGTCCTTAAGGGGTTATTAAATCCAGAAAGGTTACGTTTGGTTTATCTTGTGTTAGCTATCATTTGTTTACAGTCTATCGGAATAACAAATGTGAATGCCCAGGATGATACGAAAGTGACTATTTCAGGAGTAGTAAAAGATTCTGAAGGGGAAACGTTAATTGGAGTTAATGTTGTTGTTAGTGGAACTACAAATGGTACTATTACAGATGTAGATGGTAAATATACGATCAAAGCATTACCAAATGATGAATTACAATTTTCTTTTATTGGTTTTAATCAATTAACAGTTCCTGTAAAAGGTCAGAAAGTAATCAATGTTACTTTAGTTGAAGATGTTGCTAGTCTTGATGAAGTAATAGTAGTAGGTTATGGATCTCAGAAAGCAAAGAATGTTACTGGAGCTGTTGAAACTATTAAAATGGATGATATTGAAAGTTTACCAGTTTCAAACTTGTCAGAAGCTTTAAGAGGACAATTACCTGGTTTAAATGTTAGTGGTGGGTCACAGCGTCCTGGAGAAGCTGCTTCATTAAGTATTCGTCAAACTTACAGTTGGTCTAAGGATGGGGGTAGTTCAACTCCTTTAGTAGTTATTGATGGTGTTATTCAGCTTGATCCGTCAACTGGTTTACCAACATTAGATCAGTTTAATATGTTGGATCCTTCAGAAATTGAAAGTATTACTGTATTAAAAGATGCGAGTGCTGCTATTTATGGTTCAAGAGCTTCTCAAGGGGCTATTATTGTAACTACAAAAAGAGGTAAAAAAGGTTCTGCATCAATAAGTTATTCAGGTCAGTTTGGATATAATGATGCTATTAGCCATGGTAAAACTTTAACAGGTAGTGACTATGGGCAATATGCTAACATTTTAATGCAGGATTGGGATGGTAAAGATGAAGATTTCTTTACTCGTGATGAAATATATGAAATGAGCAATCTTGATTATAACTGGTTAGAAGAAGCTTGGTCTGCTAGTTTTACTCAACGTCATTCACTTGGAGTTAGTGGTGGTACTGATGATGTTACTTATTATGCCGGAGGTTCTATCTATGAACAAGGAGCTAACTTAGGTAGTCAGGATTTTGAAAGATGGAATTTCAGAAGTAATGTTAGTGTAAAACTAAATTCTAATTTGAAATTAAATGCTAATTTATCAGCAAACAGAGGAGATATTCAAAAATCATATACTAAATCAAGTGCAAGTATCAGAAGTGATTATGCAAATGGTTCAAGGGCTGATTATGGATTGCTATTGCATATGCCTCGTTATATTCCATGGAGTGTAGAAAAAGATGGACAAGAGGAATGGTTTTCTCCATTTGTAGGTCCAAATACATCAAATACTTCTGGTATGATTAACTCAAGAGGTAGTTTAGCAGGATGGAACTATTTTGCTAATGAAGAAGCAGGATCAAAATCTGTTGAAGAATCAATGGCGTATAGTGCTAATTTTGATTTAGAATATGAGGTGCCTTTTATTCCTGGATTAAAGTTAAAAGGTTCTTATGGTATTAATCAAAGTTATACAGAAACGGATCAATTGCAATTGGCTTATGATTTAGCTTATCAGGTTGATTCAGATAATCCAGGAACTCACCTTTATAGTAAAGGAAATGAGTTAGGAATAGCTACAAATGAAGCTCAACCACTTGTGATGTACGATTCAAGATATTATAAGAATACACAAATGAATGTTTTTGTAAATTACGATAAATCATTTGGAGATCATAATGTTAGTGCAATGGGATCTATTGAGCGATCAAAAGGTTATAATAGTTTTAAACGCATCTATTTTGAAGATCCTGATTATCCTTATTTAGGAGATAGTAGTACTGCTGGTACAATCACAGATAATACATATACAAGAAAATATAATACTGCAGCATTATCGTACTTAGGTCGAGTAAACTATGATTATTTGAGTAAATATCTATTCCAGTTTTTATTCAGATATGATGCATCAACAAAATTTGCACCTGAAAATTATTGGGGATTTTTCCCATCAGCATCAGCTGGTTGGGTGATGTCTAGTGAAGAATGGTTTCAAACATTAATACCTCAGATAGATTTCTTTAAAATTCGTTACTCATTTGGATTAACAGGTAAAGATAATGTACGAGCTTGGGCATGGATGCAAACATATAGTTACTCGAATGATGAAGGTTATATGTTTGGAGACGAAGGAGGAGAACTTGGTGAATCATTAGAAGCATCAGCAACACCAAACAGAGATGTAAAATGGGATAAAACTTATAAGCATAACATTGGTATCGAATCTAAAGTTTTAGATAGTCGTTTAGGTGTAGGTTTTGACTTTTATTATGATAAGAGTACAGACATGTTGATGAGTTTAGCTAGTGAAGTAGGAACTCCAATATCTGCAGGAGGTTCTTATGCTGAGGAAAATTATGGAGGTGTTGATTCATGGGGGTATGAAGTTAAACTTAGTTGGTCAGATAATATTACTAAAGATTTGAGTTATCGTGTAGGTTTTAACTTAGGTCATGGATACAATAAGGTTACAAGATATTATGATACAGGTGTTAATTATCCTGCTTCAAATACTGTAAGAGAAGGACTTTCTACTCACTTTGCAACATGGGGATTTCATACCTGGGATGAAACATCTGGAGGAGATGGAATCTTAAGAACTCAGCAGGATATCGATAACTATTGGAGCTATTTATCTGCAAATGCTAACTCAGCAGGAGAAGTTCCATCGTATTTTGATATAACTGATGTTTCAAATATGAAATTAGGTATGCTCGCTTATGAAGATAAAGCTGGTAATATGCAGGAAGATGGTAGTCAGTTAGGGCCTAATGGTAAAATTGTTGAGGAGCAAGATTATGTACAACTTGTGGATGCTGATAAAGATTTTGGATTTACAACTAACTTGGGTATAAATTATAAATCATTATCATTTAGAACTCAGATTAATACGTCGTGGGGTGAAGCTAGGTTTATTGATCGTGTTGATGCAAATAAGCCAGGATCATCATATAGTTTATGGAGTCCGGAATCATTTTGGTCTGATATGTATAGCTATGATAATCCTACAGCTGGAAAATATCCTTTAGCGTCAATGAGTGAAAACTTGTATCAGTCTAATTTATGGCAGGTATCTGGATTCAGATGTTTTGTGAGATCTCTTAAAGTAGCTTATACAATACCTAAAAAAATTATATCTCCACTTAATATTAGTAGAGCTTCAATTGGTTTAGAAGGAAATAATTTATGGGATTTTTATAATCCATTTCCTAAGAAATATAGGAATATGTATGATTCCTCTACAACAGGTTATCCAACGTTGAGAACCTGGTCTTTCAGTGTAAGTCTTTCTTTTTAAAGAATAGATAGAATTTAATTAGAGAATTTAATATTAAAGAACAACCAGTGATATAAGAGAAATCTGATTAAAGTGAATAATAGGTTTTAAGTAGAGCTGGTTGTAATAAAAAAATATTAATCCAATGAAAAAAATAATCTTAAATATATGCATGGCTGTTTTTACAATAGTATTAGCAAGTTCATGTAGTGATAAATTTCTGGAAGAGGTTGGTCCTGTAGGGAAATTTACAGATGATATATTTCAAAGTGAGGATCAAACTACGTGGTTGATTGCAGATATCTACTATGATTTCTATCATGGATATAATTCGCCAAAATTAACTGTTTTAGGTACTTGGAGTGATGATTATCATAATATGACTGAAGAACAGGGGGGTAACATTGAATCTTGGATTCAATCTGGAACTACTTATGAAGATGCTACATATGGATCAGCATATTATGGGTCACAATTAACACGTAGCAATAGTAATGATCCTTATACAAGAATTCGTTTCTGTCATATGGTAATTGAAAAGATTGAAGAAATAGGTCCGGGTAACCTTTCAGAATCTTTTATGCAATATGCAAAAGGACAAATGTATTATTTAGCTGCTTTACAGTATTTTGACTTAATGCGCACTTATGGTGGTGTTCCTTTGGTTACAGAAGTTCAGAATGCAACTAATTCTGATGAGAGTATTAAATTACCTAGAGCTACAACAAGTGAAGTAGTTGACTTAATTGTTTCTTATTTAGATAAGGCTGCTGAAATGCTTCCTAGAAATTGGGAAAATGCGTCCAGTGATTATGGTCGTCCGGTTGCAGGTGCTGCATTGGCTAATAAAGCTCGTGTACTTGTAACTTTTGCAAGTCCGTTATTTAATCCTGATTGGGATACAGACAAAACAAGATGGGAAACTGCTTTAGCTGCTTGTTCAGCAGCTGAAACTGAGTTAACAGCAGCTGGATATGGTTTATATGGATCTACGGCTTCTGATTGGGAAGATATGTTTCTTATTGATAACTCATTTTGTTCAGAAGCGATTTTTACAAGACTTCTTTCATCTGGTGATTCAGACGAACAAAATAGTTGGGAAAATAGCATTCGTTTAACAAGCCAGGGAGGTGGAGGAGGAATCTCTGTACCTAAGGAAATGATAGACTTGTTCCCTATGGCTAATGGAGACAGACCTACTGTAAGTAATGGTTATGACGAATTTTTATTTTTCAAAGAAAGAGATCCTAGATTTTACAGAACATTTTCATTTACTGGTGCAATGTGGAACTACGAAGCTGCAGAGGATACAGTTTGGGCGTACTCATGGGTAAATGGTACTAATAGATCATATAGTGAAAATAATGATAATATAAGTCCTGTTTTCGTACGTAAAATGAGTGATCCTAAGGCTGATAATGAAGGTTTTGCAGCATCAGGTACAGACATATTTGAATATAGATATGCAGAATTGGTACTTGATTTAGCAGAATGTTATGCTGCATTGGGTCAAACACAAAGTTGTATCGAAAATCTTTCACGAATTAGGTCAAGAGTAGGAATTACTTCTGCAAATAATTATGGCTTAGGAACTTTTAGTGATAAGTATGAAGCAATAGAAGCTTGTTTGTATGAGAGACGTGTAGAATTAGCATATGAAGGAAAACGCTTTTATGATATTCATCGTTGGATGCTTTATGATGATGATCAAACTATTAATTCAGGAAATAACACTTGTGCAAAATTAGGTTTAGATCCTCTTAATGGTACTGCTCGTCATGGATTTTATTTACAATATAATGTATCTGCAAGCGAAGATCCATTAGAAATCTTAAGAGAAGATGTTGGTGTAAATATAGATGCTTCTACAAGTGATTTTGAAAATCAAATTGATGCTTTAGCTGATTTTTATACTGCAAATTTTGTAATGGCTGAACTAGATGATCCAATGGATATATCTAATGGAGAAGAAAATTTAATTAGCTGGCAATCAAATTATTATATCAAGGGTTTAAAGGCTAGTATTTTAAGTCAAAATCCATGGCTGGAACAAACTATCGGATGGAAAGATTATTATGGTTCAGATGGTACTTTTAACTATTTGTCAGAATAATATTACAACAAAAAAAATCTAATAAACAATAAAGGAGTTATTGATTTATTCAGAGTTAATAACTCCAGTAAAACTTTAAAATTATTATTTGCTAACTTTTAAAATTAAAAACAATGAAGAAAAATCATGGACTTTTATGGTTATTCGTAGCATTTATGAGTGCTAGTTTATTTTTTGTATCATGTAAAGATGATGACGATCCTGAAGAGAAGGAAAAGTACATCTATACACCCTCTGCTTTAGCAGTTAGTTTAACTGATGCAAATGAGGCTTCATTTACATGGAATGATAATACTGCAACAGATGCAGATCATTATGTATTTGAATTATATAAGGGTACGTCAGAAGCTGGTACTTTAGTTATTGATGAGGACATTGATGTAGCAACAATGGCATATGATTACTCTGAAGCTCTTTATAGTGGAATTGAATATTTTGCTCGTGTTAAAGGTGCTGCTGCAGCTGATGATTTAGAAACTGAAGATTCTGATTGGGCGACTTTATCATTTACAGCTACCTTGTTAGATCTTTCTGAAGATTTCCAAGACGGTGATGTTAATGCAACAGAAGTAACTATTCGTTGGACTGCAGGATCTACAGCTACAAGTATTGTATACACTGATGGTGAAACCGAAAAAACATATGAAGTTTCATCAACCGATGTTACTAACGGTTACGCTACTATTACAGGTTTAACTGAAAATACAAGTTATACTGCAAAACTTTACAATGGTGAAGGAGTTATCGGAGAGTATGCATTTATGACAGACATTGAAGGTGGTGTGAGTGTTATTAGTGATGCTGAATTAGCTACAGCTATTACAAATGCTATTGATGGAGACATTATTGTATTAGAAACTACAGAAACTGATACATATACTTTAACTGATGCTACTATTAGTGCAAATATTACAATCAGAGGTAGAAACGAGAGTAGTATTCCTACTGTTAAGTTAAGTTTAACTATGGCAGAATCATTTGGTGGATTAGAATTAATGTATCTTAATATTGATGGTAATAGTGAAATCGATAATATGATTTCATTAGCTGCTCATGCTGATGATTGTGATGCTGCAATTTTCCAAAATTGGGGATCTCAATTTGTAGGTGGTGACATTTCTATTGTAGACTGTGAAATTCATAATTATAACTGGCATATTTTAAATGCACCTAACGAATCTTATCAAACAGTAGCTAACTATACTATTGAAGGTTGTATTATTGGAAATGTTGGTGGTGCTCTTGTGAAGACAAGATTATGGAGTTCTCCTGGATATTGTTCAATTGGTGATGGTAATCCATTTAGAGGTTCTGCAGTGTTAAATACAGTAGTTAATAATTCAACACTTTACAATGTTGCAACTGCTTCAGAAACTGGATTATTTACTTTAGGTGATACGCAATGGAGTTTATCAGGAGTTGAAAGTACTATAACTCTTACAAACTCTACTGTTTATAATGTTTCTCCAAATTACATGATTTTCAATACAACGTATGGAAAGTTAGATACAGAAGGAGAAGTTACAGTTTCAAATTGTTTATTTGCTGAAATAACAGATTGTGTAACTTCAAATAGTAGTCAAGTACAAAATGCTCTTTTATTTGAAAGTAATGAATATTCAAATGCTGCATCATTAATAATTGATGGAGATTATACTAAAAAGAATTCTAAAACATTGTTTGATACAGCAGGTTCTGAAGTAACAGCTACTTTTACAGATGCTGCTAATGGTGACTTCACTGTAACAGGTGCAACAGTAGGTGACCCACGTTGGTTACAATAGTCAATTGTAATTATTAGATATAAAATAGAGCAATCGAAAGATTGCTCTATTTCTTCTTAAAGAATAAATTATAATAATATTAATTATGTATAAATGGTATGATCTTTGATTAATATTTAATTCATGATTTTTGTTCTTGAACAGAAAACAATATTCAAAATACTGCGATTACGAGTTGACCATTGTAAAGGTAAATTAACTTAAAAGTGATCCTTAACCTAAAGTAATCTAGAGAAAACACAATTAATATTTAACCAGTGCTTGAAATAATTTGTAGATAATAGAAATTATTTCCAGTATTTGTTAAAACGGAAATAATTAATACTCATGAAGTTTATAAATAGTAATACTAGATTAAATTATTTACTTGCTTGTTTACTTTGCTTTGTTGCTTTTTCATCAATAAAAGCACAGTCTACGTCTGTTAAAATTGATTTTAATCAATCAGGTAGAAGTGAATCACAAGTTTTAGAAACAGGTTACGAAGCATGGGCAACCTATGCAGATCCAATTAGTAATACTTATAATGGAATAACTTTTACTCTTTCAAAATATGGTGATAATGGAACTGGTTTAAAAAGTAACTGGTATAAAGAGGGAGTAACTACTGCAAAACTAGTTAGTGATGGTGTAGTTGTGGAAGATGGAAATGATGGAGGTGCTATTTTGTTAACCATTAGTAATTTATCAGCAGGAGAGCATTCTTTATTAGTATTTTTAAATAATGTAGATAGTCCGGATGGAAATACATTTTGTCCGATGGATATTTATGTTAATGATGAATTAATAGAAGATAATTTGATATTACCTACACGCGTTACTTCGAATTATGATGCTAAAATAATATATCTAACATTTTCAGTTGAAGAAGGTGAAAATATAGAAGTTTTGTTTAAAGCTGATGTAGAAGCTGGAAGTTCAACAAATATTAAAAATGTTATTATTAATGCTATTGAATTAGATTCCCCAAATTTATTAGATCAGGCAACAGAACCATATCCTGAAGATAATAATGAACATGTAGAAGATGAAGAAGATGTTGAGTTAAGCTGGATTAGTGATGATGAAGCAGTTTCGCATAATGTTTATTTTTCAAGTGATTATGATGAAATATCTTCAGCAACTACTTCAAGTGAATCGTTTAAAGGAAATCAAACACAAACAATATATAACGTTAGTAACTTAGATTCTCATTTAACTTATTATTGGAGAATTGATGAAATAAAAGAAGATGGAACTGTAACATTAGGTAATGTTTGGAGTTTCAGAACTGTTCAGATTGCTTTTCCTGGTGCAGAAGGTTATGGGCGATATGCCAGAGGTGGTCGTGATGGAAAAGTGGTTCATGTTACTAACTTAGATGATAGCGGAGAAGGTAGTTTAAGATATGCAATAGAAGATATTACAGGTCCTAGAACTATAGTTTTTGATGTGTCAGGGATTATAGAGTTAGGATCTCGTTTAACATTATCAGATGATTATGTGACTGTGGCTGGTCAAACTGCACCAGGCAGAGGGATATGTATAAGAAATGCTCCTTTTGGATTAAGTGGTGCTAATGATGTTATTATTCAACATATAAGAGTTAGAAGAGGTGATTCTGGTGATTATAATTGGGGATTAGATGGAATGGGAATGCAAGGAAGTAATAATTGTATTATTGATCACTGTTCAATTAGTTGGACTATTGATGAAGCATTTAGTTCAAGATCAGGTGAAAATATCTCGTTACAAAGAACATTTATAAGTGAAGCTTTAAATATTGCAGGGCATCCAAACTATCCAGAAGGAACTATGCATGGATATGCAGGAAGTATTGGTGGCGATGTAGGTAGTTTCCATCATAATTTATTAGCACATTGCGAAGGAAGAAACTGGAGTTTAGCTGGAGGATTAGATGGAAATGCATATTATGCAGGTCGTTTAGATATCCGTAATAATGTAGTATATAATTGGGGGCATAGAGCAACTGATGGAGGTACAATGGAATTAAATTTTGTAGGTAACTATTATAAGCCAGGAGAGGCAACGGATCAATTTTATGCTTTAATAATTGACCATGAGGGTACTGGATTAGGTACTCAAAGAGCTTATTTTGATGGTAATGTTATGCCTGGATATTTTGATGAAAATAATCAGGAAGATGGTTGTACATATCGTATTTCAAACGATGCAGAAGTTGATTGGGAAACATTCGTTGATGAACCTTTTTTCGAATCTTATGTAAATACGCAAACAGCAACTGCTGCTTATAAAGATGTGCTTTCAGATGTAGGATGTACACAGCCATGTATTGATTTTCATGATCAGAGAGTTATTGATGAATCATTAAACGGAACATATAAATATTCAGGATCAATTTCAGGAAAGCCTGGATTGCCTGATAAAGTAAGTGATACAGAAGGATATGAATACTATGGTGAAGAAAATCGTGAATCAGACTGGGATACAGATGGAGATGGACTTCCTGATTGGTGGGAAGAGTATTATAATCTGGATCCAAATTCTGCCGAAAATGATTTTTCAGATTCAAATAGTGATGTAGATGGTGATGGTTACACACAACTAGATGAGTATTTACAATGGATGTCTAAACAGCATTATTTTAAACAAATTGATCAATCATTTGCAATCGACCTTTCATTCCTGTTCAAAGGATATACTAATATTCCGGTTTATAGCGTATTAGAAGAAATTAATGGTGTAATTACTATAGAAGATGGAATTGCAACTATTCAACCGTCATCATGTGGAATGGCTAATTTTAAATTTAAAGTTACAGATGCTGATGGAGATAGTAAAGAAAAAGAAGTTGTTGCTTTTTTTTTAGCCGATAGTGAAGGTAATTGTAATTCTGAAACAACTGCTATAGGAACAGAGATTGAATTGATCGGGGATAGTATTTATGTTATTCCTAACCCTGTTGAAGATGATGTCATTTATATTTCTGGGTATAAAAAAAATGCTACAATTAACTCTATAAAGTTGTTAAACCTTCAAGGGAAAATATTAAAGAATTATAGATCAAAGGTTTTAGTAAACGGAGAGTATAGGCAAGAGTTTGATCTTCCAAATTTAAAATCAGGTGTTTATTTTGTGGAAGTTGAATTTGAGGATGAAAAGCAAATAGTTCGATTTGTAAAATCATAAAAAAAACAACAATTATATAGGGTATCACCTATTAAGGGTGTATAGTTTATACAGAATAGTGGAATTAAAAAAATATTTAGAAATGAAGAAAGTAAATCGTGTTTTATGCGCATTTATGGTATTGTCGGGATTGGTGCTTTCAAATAGTTTATTTGCACAATACCCTGATATTCCAGAAGATGTACACAAGGCATCTGTAAAATTAATTAAAGATACATATGAGTTATCAGATGAAGCTTGGAAAAAAGCATTACCTATAGTAGAAAAGGAAGCTGCTGAAGGTAGACCATATATTCCTTGGGCTGGCCGTCCAAATGATTTACCTCAGGCTGATATACCATCTTTTCCAGGTGCAGAAGGAGGTGGTATGTATAGCTTTGGTGGTCGCGGAGGTAAAGTTATTACTGTAACCAGTTTGGCTGATCATGGACCAGGAACTTTACGTGAGGCTTGTGAAACAGGAGGTGCTCGTATCATTGTATTCAATGTAGCAGGTATTATTAAATTGGAAAGACCAATTATTGTTCGTGCCCCTTATGTAACTATTGCAGGACAAACCGCTCCTGGTGATGGAGTTTGTTTAGCAGGCGAAAGTTTTTGGATTAACACACATGATGTTGTGATTCGTCACATGCGTTTTCGTAGAGGTGAAACTTGGGTAGGTCGTCGTGATGATGCTATTGGTGGAAATCCGGTAGGAAACATTATGTTAGATCACATTTCTGCAACCTGGGGATTAGATGAAAATATGTCTATCTATCGTCATATGTGGAATGATGGAACAGGTAAAAAAGATGTTAAACTTCCTACAGTGAATATTACTATTCAAAACTCTATTTTTGGAGAAGCTTTAGATACATGGAACCATGCATTTGGAAGTACACTGGGCGGGGAAAACTGTTCTTTTATGCGTAATCTTTGGGCTAATAACTCAGGTAGGAATCCTTCTATCGGTTGGAATGGTGTTTTTAATTTTGTGAATAATACAGTTTTTAACTGGGTTCACCGTTCTATCGATGGTGGAGATTATACTGCAAAGTATAATATTATTAATAACTATTTTAAGCCAGGTCCGGCTTCAAAATTAGATGCTCCTGTGGGACACCGTATTTTAAAACCGGAATCGGGAAGAAGTAACCTTGACCACCGTGTTTACGGTAAGGCTTATGTGTATGGAAACATTGTAGAAGGAAACGAAAAAGTTACTAAAGATAACTGGGCAGGAGGTGTTCAAGTTGAAGATTTACCAGATAAAGATAATCCATATCAGGAAGTTCTTTTATCTGATGATTTAAAAGGATATAAGAGTATGGTATACTGGTCTCGTCCTTTTGCACTGCCTTATTTAACAATTATGCCAGCCAAAGATGCACATGAGTATGTATTAAACAACGCAGGTGCTACATGGCCAGTTCGTGATGCTGTTGATACACGTATTGCACGAGTTGTTCGTACTGGTAAAATTGAGTATTCTAAAAAAGTTAGCTTTAAAGATGTTCCTCAATTTAAATATCGCCGTCTACCAAAGGACTCTTATAAAATCGGAATTATTACAGATATTAGTCAGGTAGGTGGATATCCTGAATATACTGGTACTCCTTATGTGGATACAGATAAAGATGGAATGCCTGATGAGTATGAGAAAAAAGTTGGTTTAAATCCAAATGATGCTTCTGATGCTAATGGAGATATCAACAAAGATGGTTATACAAATATTGAAATGTATATCAATGGTATCAACCCTAACTACTCAGTAAATTGGCAAGATCTAAAAAATAATTATGATACTTTAAATGATAGAGTATCGTTAATTGAGTATTAATTATGGTGTTTAAATCTCCGGGAAGAATCTATTTTCCGGGGATTTTTTGTTTTTAATTTGAAGTTTTGAGTTATGAAGATAAGATTGTTATTTACAGCATTGTTTTTAACTATTGTAGTTTTTTCTAGTGCTAAGTGTTTTGGTAATGAGGAAGATGAATATACAAAAGTTATCAGAGGTAGAGCTGATAAAATTGTAGACGTAATGACTTTCAGTTGTAATGATTTAAAGATTAGAGTTCGTGACCTGATTATGGATCATTATAGATTTTTAAATGATGCAGAGGAATCTCGTAATGCAGATGTTGCAAAAATCAGAGAAACCTATGCTGATAACAAGGAATTGAGAAATGCCAAAATAGATTTGCGTAAAGCCGAACAACAAATGAAAATTCGTGATCATCATTTTGCCTTTAATTCAGAATTAAAACTGATTGTTTCTGAAGAGCAAATTGATCAGGTAAAGAATGGTTTAACATACAATGTATGTCCAAATACATATGCTGCTTTTCAGGATATGATTCAGGATTTAAAACCTGAGGAAAAAGAACAAATCCATATTTGGTTACTTGAAGCCAGAGAGCATGCTATAGATGGAGGTTCTTCAAAAGAAAAGCATGGTTGGTTTGGAAAATACAAAGGACGTATCAATAACTATCTTTCAAAACAAGGCTATGATCTGAATAAACTTAGTGAAGAATGGCACGAAAGAATGAGAGCGAAAGGAATAGAGCTTTAAGATATTTATTTTGATTTATAAAATTGTAAACTTTATATTACAATTAAGCTGTGAAAATAAGAGTTTGGCTTAATTCTAAGTCAAACTCTTTTCAAAATTTAAAATTACTTTTCTAATGATTAGAACTGTGAAAGAAATTATTTCTACGAAAAAGATGAATGCTATTAAATATACATTATTCATTTCTTTATTAGTGGTAACTACTTCAATTTTGGCGAAACCTCGTCCAAAGCCACTGGTATATATTGGTAGCAATGGAAAACTAGAGTACATCTCAGATGAAAAAGGCAATCGAATTATAGACTTTTCATACTGCGGATATGAAGCATCAGAAAAAGAAATACCATTAGTTCATGCAGATGTACTAATACCCAACATTGAAGGTGATGCCACTGAAATCATTCAAAAAGCTATCGATTATGTGGGTAATCTTCCTATGGATGATAATGGTTTTAGAGGGGCTGTACAGTTTGAAGCTGGAAAATATTTAGTAAAAGGGCGACTGATAATTAAAAAATCAGGAATCGTTCTTAGGGGAAAAGGAATGGGTGATAATGGAACTCAACTTATTGCAGGAGGTAAGGATAGACTTACATTTATTAGAGTTTTAGGTGAGGATAATAAAATATTAGGTAATGCATCGGACATAAAAGATGCTTATGTACCAGTAAATGCAATATATATTACTGTAAAGAATAGTGTGGATTTTACAGTAGGACAAAAAATTATGATTCATCGTCCATCTACTAAAAAATGGATTGATGAATTAAAGATGAGAGAAGTAGGTGGTGAATCAACAGGATATGTTGGATGGAAACCAGGGCAAAGAGATATATGGTGGGATAGAACCATAACAGAAATGAACAGTGATACACTGTTTTTTAATGCACCAATTACAACAGCTTTAGATACAACTTACGGAATTAGTCAGGTTGTACCTTATGAATGGAAAGGAAGAATTAGTAATATAGGAATTGAAAACCTCAGTTTAACTTCAGAATATGATGCTTCAAATCCTAAGGATGAAGATCATTGCCATTCTGCTATTTCCATTGAAAATGCTGAGAATGTTTGGGTTCGCCAAATTGTATTTACTCATTTTGCAGGATCAGCCGTAGCAGCCTATGAAACAGCCCGCAAAGTGACGGTTGAAGACTGTGTTTCTTTGGCTCCTGTTTCTGAAATTGGAGGATGGAGAAGAAATACTTTTTTTACAATGGGACAACAAACATTGTTTCAAAGGTTATATGCCGAGGATGGTTACCATGATTTTGCAACCGGATTTTGTGCTACAGGTCCAAATGCTTTTGTAGAGTGTTACTCAAGTTTACCACATAATTTTAGTGGTGCTATAGATAGTTGGGCATCTGGTTTATTGTTTGATATTGTAAATGTAGATGGTCAGCGTTTATCATTTAATAATCATTATTTAGATAATCAGGGTTCGGGATGGTGTGCTGCCAACTCTATGTTTTATCAATGTTCTGCAGATAGAATAGAAAGCTTTGCCCCTCCAACAGCAACCAATTGGTGTATTGCATCATGGGCTCAGTTTATTGGAGATGGTTATTGGCATGAGCAAAATAGTCATTTATCACCAAGAAGCTTATATTATAAACAATTAGCAGATCGATTAGGTAAGGATGAAAAAGATTTTGAAAATCAGTATCGTCCAAAACCCAATGAAGCAACTAGTAGTCCAACTGCAGAATCAGCTACAGAGCTTTCAAAAGAAGCCCATTATCCATTGGAAACAATGAAGAGTTGGGTAATGAGAGCACCGGAAAGAGTAAAGATAAAAACAGATTCAAAAGATGCATTATTAGCTACCAAGATAAAGGAACCAAAAAAGCAAAAAGAAGAGAAAACTCCTGAAGTTTCAATTAAAAACGGATGGATGGTATACGGTTCTAAAGTAATGGCAGGAATGCGATTTACAGTTCCGTGGTGGAGGGGTGTAGCTCGTCCTTATCAAGCAGTGAAGGAGAATCCTTGTATTACCAGATATGTTCCAGGAAGATATGGACATGGATATACAGATGATCTTGCTTATGCTTCAGAATGGATGAAAGAACATAATATGGTTGGTATTGAACACAATTACGGATTGTGGTATGATCGCCGTAGAATGGATCATGAGCGTGTTCGTCGTATGAACGGTAATGTATGGGCTCCTTTCTTTGTGCAGCCTTGGGGCCGCAGTGGACAAGGAATATCATGGGATGGTTTAAGTAAATATGACCTAACAAAATTTGATTATTTCTATTGGTCACGATTAAAGCAGTTTGCTGATATTGCAGCAAAGGAGGGACAAGTGCTTGTTCATCATAACTATTTTCAGCATAATATTTTAGAAGCAGGTGCACATTGGTCTGATAGTCCATGGCGTCCTGTTAATAATATCAATAATACAGGCTTTCCTGAACCTGCACCTTATGCAGGCGACAAAAGAATTTTTGTTGCAGAACAATTTTATGATATCAACCATCCTGTTCGTAGAGAATTACATGAGAAGTTTATTCGTCAATGTTTAGATAATTTTGAAGATAACAATAATGTACTTCAATTGATTAGTGCAGAATATACCGGGCCTACAGAATTTGTTGAATTCTGGATTGATGTTATTAAAGAGTGGGAAAAAGAAACAGGAAAAAGTGAATTGATTTGCTTAAGTACAACAAAAGATGTTCAGGATGAAATTTTAAATCAACCAGAAAGAGCTTCTGTAATTGATGTTATTGATATTCGTTACTGGAGCTATCGTCCTGATAGTTCTGCCTACGCTCCTAAAGGAGGTGTAAATTTAGCTCCTCGTCAGCATGCACGTTTAGAGAAGAAAGGTAAAAGATCATTTAATTCAATTTATAGAAATGTAATTGAATATAAAATGCGTTTCCCTGATAAGGCTGTAATATTTAGTGAAGGTCGTTTTAATGTTTACGGATGGGCTGTTCTAATGGCAGGAGGGTCTTTACCAGTTTTACCTCAGGAAGTTTCTAAAGATCTACTGATTTCTGCATCTTCAATGAAGCCAGTAGAAAATGCAAAGAATGCAGAAGATTTATCTATGCTTTCAAATAATAAGGGTGAATATATCATTCATTTATCTGCAAAAAATAATGTGGATCTGGATTTATCCTCATATAGAGGTACATATGTTGTAAGATATGTGGATCTGAATACTGGAAAAATTACCGGAGCTAAAAAGATGATTAAAGCCGGATCTAAGGTTAGTTTATCTAATCCTTATGATAGTAATAGTATTTTATGGATAACTAAAAAATAAAACCGTTTAGGCATGTTTAAAAAATTAGCATTAGGAGTTATTGCATTATTAATGATGGTAGCTTGTGTATCGAAAAAAGCTACAGAGAAAGAAGGGCTGTCTTTATTAAAGATTTCTGAAAACGGAAGATTTATGGAAGATGAAAGTGGAGATCCATTTTTTTGGTTAGGAGATACCGGATGGTTACTTTTTTCTAAAATGACAAGAGAAGAAGCAGATCAATACCTTACCAATAGAGCAGAACTTGGATTTAATGTAATACAGGTGATGGTCTTACATACCATTGGTGCCAAAAATGTTTATGGTGATTCTGCATTAATAAAGAATAATGTAGCATTTCCATTGATTACGGAAGGGAACGATTTTAAAGATTCTGTACAGTACGATTTTTGGGATAATGTGGATTATGTAGTAGATCTTGCAGCAGAAAAAGGTTTATACATGGCTATGGTTCCTGTTTGGGGAAACAATGTAAAAGATGGTTATGTTTCAAGAGGCGAAGCTACGACCTACTCTAAATGGTTAGCAAATCGCTATAAGGATAGAAAGAACATTATTTGGTTAAATGGTGGTGATACTTTTGGTAGCGATTCTACTGCTACATGGAATATCATTGGTAATGGATTGAATGATACAGATCCTAATCACCTGATTACTTTCCATCCTCGTGGTAGATGTTCTTCTACTGATTGGTTTCACAACGAAAAATGGATGGATTTTAACATGGTGCAATCGGGTCACCGTCGTTATGATCAGGATGATACAGAAAGAGGTTATGGTCAGGATAACTGGCGTTACATGGAGGATGATTACAAAATGACTCCAGCAAAACCTACAATTGATGGAGAACCATCTTATGAAGGAATTCCACAAGGATTACATGATACAAACCAACCATTCTGGAATGATGATGATGTTCGCAGATATGCATACTGGTCGGTATTCGCTGGTGCCTTTGGATATACGTATGGTCATAGTGCTGTAATGCAGTTTTATAGCGAAAAAGATAAAGAACCGGCTTATGGTGCTAAATTATACTGGCAACAAGCTATTAATGAGCTAGGAGCTAAACAGATGAAATATGTGAAGCAATTGATGCTTTCAAGAGATTTCTTTAGCAGAGTTCCTGATCAATCGGTATTAGCTGAGAATGGCGAAAAATATGCTTACAAGGTGGCAACTAAAGGTAATGGTTATGCTATGATATATACTTATGTTGGTGATGAGATAGCGGTTAATATGGACCATTTTTCATCTTCAAAAGTAAAAGCTTCATGGTTTAATCCTCGTAATGGCGAGATTAAAGAGATAAAAGAAGTTTCAAATAGTGGTGTGGCAAGATTTGATGCTCCGGGTGAGACTGAAGACGGAAACGATTGGGTATTAATTCTAGATGAGAAGTAATAATGGTTACAGGGTAACATGGTAATTAGGTGCATGGGTGATTTTGAGCATGGACTATATCGTGTTATAAAGTAATAGGGATTACAAGTTGTTTAAAAGTATAATTAAATAAACTATTAATTGACAGACTAATTCAGACCTTCGGTGAGGGAAATACAGGCGTAGTGAGACGCAACGCCAAACGTTGTGGAAAAAAGAATAACTTAGTGTCTTTGCGTCTCTGTGTTTAAAATTTATAGGTTATCAATTACATAACTGAATTTTAATTATGAAGAAAATTGCTTATTATATATTATTGTTAACGATTACACTTGTTGGGTGCAATCAGGCTAAAGAGTCAAAAGAAGTATTTATGTTTACTTCTTTTCATGAGCCAGCAACCGATGGATTAAGACTTTTATACAGTTATGATGGTTTCCAGTGGACAGATTTAGATACTACATTTTTAAAACCTGAAGCAGGACCAAGTCATTTAATGAGAGATCCTTCTATGGTTAAAGGACCAGATGGTACTTTTCATTTGGTTTGGACTACAGGTTGGCGTGGTGATTTAGGGTTTGGGTATGCAAGTTCTAAAGATCTAATGAACTGGTCAGAGCAACAATTTATTCCTGTTATGGAATATGATACCACCACAGTTAATGTGTGGGCTCCGGAATTGTTTTATGATGATGAAAACCAGGAATACATTGTTGCATGGGCTTCTACCATTCCTTTTAAATTTCCTAAAGGAATTGAGGAAGAGAAGAATAACCATCGTATGTATTATACTAAAACAAAAGATTTTAAAACTTATTCAGATCCTGAATTATTTTGCGAACCTGGTTTTAGTGTGATAGATGCAGTTATCGTAAAAAGAGCTAAAGAAGATTATGTTCTTGTACTAAAAGATAATACTCGTCCCAACCGAAATCTTAAAATAGCTTTTGGTAAAACTCCGGTTGGTCCATGGAGTGAAGCCTCTGAAGCTTTTTCTGGAAATTTTGTAGAGGGTCCAACAGTATTAAAATTAGGTGATGCCTGGTATATCTTCTGTGACGTTTATAAAGAATACCGATATGGAGTTTATAAAACAACAGACTTCATAAACTTTGAAGATGTTTCGTCAGAATTTAGCATCCCTAAAGGACATAAACATGGAACAATCTTTACAGCTTCAGAAGAGGTTTTGAATAACCTAAAACTAAAGATGACTAAATAATTTTAATTAATAGTAAAAAAAAGAATAACACAGAGACGCAAAGGCACAGAGAGTATTTTATATAACTTATATTAATTGCACAAATTAGAAAAAGAGAAGTAATTAAACACCATTATTATAAAATTACAAAGAGTTCAAAGAAGTAAATCCTTTCGGATTTAATGAATTCCATTAAAAAAATAAAAAAAAACTCAGTGTCTCAGTGCCTTAGTGTTCTTTTTAACACTTGATTGACATAAAAAGTATAAAGTACATAGTTAAAAGTTTAAAGTGAATTACAATTTGTAATCATAATTACTTTTGACTTTCAACTTTCAACTTAGTACTATGTTAACGGTAACAAATTTAGAAAAGGAAAAAATGAAACGAACAACACTATATACATTTTTATTTTTGGCGTTAGGAGTCCTGAGTGTAAAGGCACAGGATACTGCCCGATATGTTGGTAATACATTATCAAATATCGATTATCATCATGGAATGTTAAGTCCTGCAGTAGGTACACATAATATTCAGGTAATGCGTGCTAATCGTGAAATGCCTGAAGCTGCAGATGATTATGGTTGGACCTACAATCACCAACCAATGTTGGCTTATTGGAATGATACTTTTTATTTGGAGTATTTAAGTGATAGCGTTGGTGAGCATATTCCACCAAGTCAATCCTATCTATGTGTTTCAAAAGATGGTTATGATTGGAGCAAACCACAGGTTGTTTTTCCTCAATACAAAGTGCCGGATGGAACAACAAAAGAAGGTGTTGATGGAGTAGCCAAAGACTTAATCGCTATTATGCATCAGCGTATGGGATTTTATGTTTCATCAAATGATCGATTATTGGTATCCGGATTTTATGGTATCAGTATTGATAAGCACGATAGTCCTAATGATGGAAATGGTATTGGACGTGTTGTACGCGAAATCTATAAAGATGGAACGTGGGGACCAATCTATTTTGTGCGTTACAATCATAATTGGAATAAGAAAAATACTGAATTTAAATTTTATACTTCAAGCAGAGACAAAGGATTTAAAAAGGCCTGTGAAGAATTAATGGCAAATCCTTTAATGATGCAACAATGGAATGAAGAAGCTGATCGTGATGATCCTATTATTCCAATGACCTTACAGTTTAAAGCTTTTAATTACTATCATTTACCTGATAACCGTGTTGTGGGATGGTGGAAACATGCTTTAACAGCCATTAGTGAAGACGGTGGTAAAACATGGCCACGTCCGGAAAGAGCTCCAGGTTTTGTAAATAAAAATGCTAAAATATGGGGACAAAAAACTACTGATGGAAAATATGCTACTGTTTACAATCCTTCAGAATACAGATGGCCTTTAGGTGTTTCTGTAAGTGACGATGGATTAAATTACAATAACCTTCTTTTGGTTCATGGTGAAATCTCACCAATGCGTTACGGAGGAAACTTTAAATCTTATGGCCCTCAATATGTGAGAGGTATTATTGAAGGTAATGGTCAGCCAAATGGTAATGATATGTGGTTGACTTATAGTATGAATAAAGAAGATATCTGGGTGTCAAAAGTTCCTGTTCCAATTGCTGATAAAGTAACTGAGGATGTTAATGAGGTATTTAATGAACTACCTGACAACAAAGAGTTAGATTGGTGGAATATTTATTGTCTTCAGTGGGCTCCTGTACAGATTGAAAAGGTAAATGGAGAAAAAGTATTAACTATAAAAGATAAAGATCGCTATGATTTTGCTTTAGCAGAAAGAGTTATTCCTTCATCAGAAAGTTCTGTTGTTGAATTTACAGTTGTACCTCAGCAAAATGATAATGGACAGTTACATGTTGAATTTCAAAATGCTCAAGGTTTAGGTGCCATTCGTTTAGTATTTGACAATGATAGTGTATTGAAAGTTCGAAATGGATATCGTTATTCAGGTGTTACACGCTATGAACCAAGAGTAGAATATCAAATTCAGGTTAAATTTGATGTTAATAAGAGATTTTATTGGGTTACTGTTAATGGAAAACAAAAAGGAAATTATCGTTTATTATATCGCCCTGTTCATGAAATTTCAAGTGTAGCTTTCAGAACAGGAGATATTCGTCGCTTCCCTGATGCAGATACTCCTACAGATCAGGATTATGATCTTAAAGATGCCGGAATTCCTGTAAAAGAGGCGCAGTTTAACATCAAATCATTTACGTCGAAAAAAATTAGATAATGAGCAATATCAAGTATATAATTTTTATTGCAGTTGTTTTTGTATTAACATCATGCAGTTCAAATATAAAAGATAGTAACTATCAGGGTGCAGTTTTAAATGTAGATGATTTTAAGCACTATGTGGATTACTTTAATCGCATGGAGGATGAAAATATAGCTCAGGCTATTCCAAATGCTGAATCATGGCAATGGATGAAAGATAATGTTCCATTCTTCGAATGTCCTCAGGATAATTTTGAGGAGATGTTTATTTATCGTTGGTGGACTTTGAGAAAGCATATTAAAGAAACTCCGGTTGGTTATGCAATGACAGAGTTTTTAGTACAACGTTCTTATTCCGATAAATATAACTTGATCGCTTGTGCCATGGGGCATCATATCATGGAATCAAGATGGTTACATGATTCAAAGTACCTGGATCAGTATGTTCATGTTTGGTTTAGAGGAAATGAAGGAAAACCAATGAATAAACTTCATAAATTTAGTAACTGGACTGCAGATGCTTTATATCAAAAGTATTTAGTGGATGGGGATAAGGAATACATGTTGGATATGTTGCCTGATATGGTTTCTGATTATGAACGTTGGGAAAAAGAACGTCGTTTAGAAAACGGATTGTTTTGGCAGAAAGATGTTCAGGATGGAATGGAAGAACAGATTAGTGGCGGACGTCACGTAAAAAATGCTCGTCCAACAATTAACAGTTATATGTATGCCAATGCAATTGCCATAAGTAAAATGGCTGCTATGAAAGGTGAAGCTGATATTGAAAAGAAATATAAAGCAAAAGCGGATACATTGTTAGGTTTCATAACAACAAAACTTTGGAGTGAGGATAATAAGTTTTATGAAACAGTAAAGGAGGATGGTGAGTTTGCAAATGTTCGTGAGGCAATTGGTTTTATTCCATGGTATTTTAATATTCCAACTGATGGTCAGTCTGTAGCCTGGAAGCAGTTAATGGATGATCAGGGCTTTTTAGCACCTTACGGACAAACAACAGCTGAACGTCGTCACGATGAATTCAGAACAAAAGGTTGTTGTAAGTGTGAGTGGGATGGAGCTATTTGGCCATTTGCTACATCGCAAACAATGGTTGGATTGGCTAACCTGCTTAATAATTACGATCAGAATGAGATTACCAAAGATGATTACTTTAAACATATGGAATTATATGTAGAATCTCAGTATCATCGTGGGCGTCCTTACATTGGTGAGTATCAGGATGAAGTGACCGGATATTGGTTAAAAGGAGATCAGGAACGTAGTCGTTATTATAATCATTCAACATTTAATGATTTAATTATCTCAGGATTGGTTGGTTTAAGACCTAGAGCAGATGAAAAGATAGAAGTTAATCCATTGGTTCCTCAGGATAAATGGGATTGGTTTTGTTTAGATAATGTTCAATATCAGGGAAAAATCCTGACTATTATATGGGACAAAGACGGTTCTAAGTATAACAAAGGTGCAGGTTTACAAATCTTAGTCGATGGAAAAACTGTAGCACATTCTGATAAATTACAAAAGTTAATAACTGAATAAAATATTGGTTATGAATTCATTAAAAAAATATCTTGTTCTCTTTGTTGTTTTAATTACTGTTGGATCAATAAATGCAAAAGAGTTACCTGATCAGGAAAAAAAAGCTACTGAGTGGATTAAAACTCTGGAACTAAATGATAAAGCTAAAGAAAAACGCTTAATTAAGATTGTTACAAAGCATTTAACTGCTGTAAAGGAATGGCATGATTCTCATCCTGCCTCAATGGTTCCGCCAGGTATTAACCCAAGAACGGGTGATAAACTAACAGATTTAGATCGTCAGATCATTGTAGATTCATCAATGCCATCAACGGTTCATGAAAACCTAATGGATGGATTAAGAGAAGAGTTAACAAAAGAGCAGGTTGAAAAGGTATTAGATTGCTATACAGTTGGTAAAGTAGCCTTTACAATGAAGGCATATAAAGAGATTGTTACAGATATGACTCCCAAAGAAGAAGAAGTGATATTGGGGAATTTGAAGAAGGCACGTGAAATGGCTGTTGATTTTAAAAGTATGAAAGAGATTTCAGCTATCTTCGAGATTTACAAGACTAAAAACGAGCAATATCTTAACAATAACGGACGTAATTGGCACCAAATGTATAAGAATTACGTGAAGGCTCTAAAGGAAAAGAAAAATAAAAAATAATATGATGTCATTAAAGAGAATTTTATCGTTGAGTTTAGTTCTTGGACTAGTAGTTTTTAGTGTACAAGCCAAGAAAAATAAGTGGAAGAAAGGTGTTATAACAGAGCAATTTATTTATGAAAAAGCTGATTTTCCATCATGTCATGCCGGAACTTTAGCTGAAACACCAGAAGGTTTGGTTGCTGCTTTTTTTGGAGGTGAATATGAACGTCATCCGGAAGTTTGTATTTATGTAAGTCATCTTAAAGATGGAAAATGGTCTAAACCAATGAATGTTGCAAATGGTATTCAGAATGATACATTACGTTATCCAACCTGGAATCCTGTTTTGTATCAAATACCAGGAGGTGATCTTTTATTGTTTTATAAAGAAGGTCCAAAACCACAAAATTGGTGGGGAATGATTAAGCGTTCATCAGATAATGGTCATACATGGAGTAAGGCAGAAAAAATGCCTGAAGGATATATCGGACCTGTAAAAAACAAGCCTATTTTGTTAGATGATGGAACATTAATTTGTCCTTCTTCAAAGGAAATTAAAGGATGGGAAGTGCATTTTGAAACAACAAAAGATTGGGGTAAAACCTGGGAAACAACAAAAGCTATAAACAAATACAAGGTTCATAATATTATTCAGCCAAGTATTTTAAAGCATGAAGATGGGACTTTACAAATCCTTTGTCGTAGTAAAAATGGTGTAGTTGTAACTGCTTACTCACACGATAATGGTAAAACCTGGGGATTAACACAGGATACAGAATTACCAAATAATAATTCAGGAACAGATGCTGTAACGTTAGCTGATGGTCGTCATTTAATTATTTACAATCATGCTAAAACTCCAATGAATGCATCAAAAGGACATCGTACTCCTTTAAATGTTGCTTTAAGTAAAGATGGTGTTAAGTGGTATGCTTCATTAGTTTTGGAAGATTCTGAAATCAGTCAGTATTCTTATCCTGCAGTTATTCAAACTGCCGATGGAATGGTTCACTTTATTTACACATGGAGACGTGAACGTATGAAATATGTAAAAGTCGATCCATCTAAATTACGTATGAAGTTGATTAAGGATGAAAAGTGGCCTGAATAAGGTAATTAAGGTAAAAGGGTATCATGGTTGTATGGTAAGATGATGATACCCAATATTAATAACCAGATTAGATCAAAAAATAGGGAACAGGAAATATAGTTCAAAGCCTGAAGGGGTGCAATATAATAGCCCGGGGTGAAACCCCGGAAATTTAAAGTCATGTAAATAAATCCCTAAAAGGGTGACGTAATTATAAAGGTTATAGGTAAAAGACAAAGGATTTGAATACGTAGTTTTTAGTCTCATGTCTCTTATCTCTAATCTTTTATCTAAATATATTGAAATGAAAAAAATAACAATATTTTTTTGTCTAATTATGATAACGTTTACATGCGCTATCGGTCAGAATTCAGACAATAAATTTGCACGTCCATTAAAGGATGTATTAAAGGATATTGAGCTGGAGTATAACGTAAAACTACGTATTTCAGACAAGGATGTAGAAGGGAAAATATTGAATTATGCCAACTGGCGTTTTAGAGCAGATGTAGAAGAAACATTAAAAAACGTATTAGCTCCTTTTGATTTAATGGCTCTTCCTGATAAAGGACCAAATAAATATAAAATTGAAGAGTTTCGTTATCACCGCAGAACTGTAGAAGAAGGTAAAGAAACACTCGATTATTTGGCTTCTAAATATTCAACACAAGAAGAATGGCAACAACGTCAAGCAAAACTAAAGCAATGCGTTAAAGAAGCTATTCGTTTAAATCATTTACCAGCTTTCCCTAATAACAAGCCAATTCTAACCAAAAAAAGAAAAATGAATGGTTATACTGTGCAAAATATTGCATTAGAAGTATTACCAGGATTTTATGTATGTGGTTCTATTTATCGACCTTCAAAAATTAAAGGAAAAATTCCAGTGGTTCTTTGTCCTAATGGACACTTTGGAAATGGCCGCTACAATAAAGATATTCAAACCAGATGTGCAGGTTTAGCACGAATGGGAGCTATGGCAATAAACTATGATTTATTTGCCTGGGGAGAATCTGTATTACAAGTTGATCCCAAAACTCACCGTAAAAGTTTAGCCAATACTATCCAGGCTCTAAATAGTATTCGTTTATTAGATTATTTGACCTCGTTTAAATATGCTGATACAACAAGAATTGGTATTACCGGAGGTTCAGGAGGTGGAAGCCATTCAATTTTAATGTCAACAATAGATGATAGAATTGATGTTAGTGTTCCTACTGTTATGATGTCATCGATTCATTATGGAGGGTGTCCTTGCGAAAGTGGAAATCCAATACACTTATGTTGTGGAGGAACAAATAATGTTGAATTAGCCGGTGTATTTGCACCAAAACCACAATTGATCATTTCTGATGGAGGAGACTGGACTGCAAATGTTCCTGAATTGGAATTTCCATATCTAAAACGAATCTATGATTTTTACAATAATGCTGTGGTAGAGAATGTTCACTTACCTAAAGAACATCATGATTATGGTCCGTCAAAACGTTCAGCAATGTATCACTTTATGGCTAAATATTTAAAGTTAGATGAATCTAAAGTCTTTAATAAGAATGGAGAGTTAGATGAATCTGCTATTACAGTTGAAGATGAAAATGCCATGAAGGTATTTGGAGATAATGGAGAAAGACTACCGAAAACAGCAATCAGAAGTTTTGAAGTCCTGGAAAAAGAATTTGAGAGTGCAATTGCCCAATAATTAAAATCTTGTTTAGACTAATAAATAAATCTATGAAGTATTTAAAAAAATCCTATAAAATATTTATTGCAATTAGTTTACTAATCGTAATGATAGTATCATGCTGTAATAATGGAAACCAAACAAAAGAAACACCCAAAGAACCAAGATACAAAGTGGCTGTTTGTGATTGGATGATATTAAAGCGTCAGAAAGCAAGTGCCTTTGATCGCGCTGTTGAAATTGGTTGTGACGGATTAGAAGTTGATTTAGGAGGTTTAGGAAAACGACCAACCTTTAAAAATAAGTTTCATAGTGCAATCTGGAGAAAGGAATTTAAAGAAAAATCAGCAGCTACAGGAATAGAAATAAGTTCTATTGCTATGTCTGGATTTTATGCACAAAATTTTGCAGAAAGAGAAGGCATAGATCGTGTTATTGACGATGCTGTTAATTCTGCAGAAATGATGGGCGTTAAAACTATCTTTTTGCCATTGGGAGTTCAAGGAGACTTAATACAACACCCGGAACGTAAGGATTCTTTAATTAATAACCTTAAAAAAATTGGAGAAAAGGCTGAAGCTTCAGGTTTGGTAGTCGGTATAGAAACCAATTTTGATTCAAAAGCAGAAGTTGAATTCTTAAACGAAATAGGATCTCCTGCTGTAAAAAGCTATTTCAATTTTGATAACGCTATTAAACACAATAAAGATATCTGTGAAGAATTAAAAATACTTGGGAAAGATAGAATAGCAATGATACATGCATCAAATACAGATAGTGTATGGTTGCAAAATGATCCGATGATTGATGCTCCAAAAATCAAGAAAACACTTGATGAGATGGGATGGAGTGGATGGCTTGTAATTGAGCGATCAAGAGATATTACCCAGGTAAGAAATGTGGTGGCTAATTATGGTGCAAATGCAGCATATTTAAAAAAGGTTTTTCAAGCAGAATAATTAAAAAAACAAACTAATTCAACAATCATGAACCAGCTAAAAACACTTGGATTTATTATTTTTTTAGGTTTGTGTAATCTAATTACTGCACAAAATATTTATGTATCTCCAGAGGGAAATGATTCTAATTCGGGAACAGAAAATAAGCCACTGCAAACAGTTCAGATGGCTGTTCAAAAAGCACGGGATTTAAGAAAACAAAACGATCCTTCCATTTCTGAAGGTATTCATATTATATTAAAAGGCGGTACATATCAGGTTAGCAATCCAATTGTTTTTGAACCGGAGGATTCAGGTTCTGAGTATTCGCCAACAATCATTTCTGCAGCAAAAGATGAAAAAGCGATTATTAGTGGAGGTGTAAAAGTTACCGGTTGGCAAAAAGTAGAAGGTAATGTCTATAAGGCACGTCTTGATAGAAAAACTAAGCTTCGAACCTTATTTGTCAATGGCAAAAGAATGCACATGGCAGGAACTGATGTTCCTGTACCAGGATTAGGTGACTGGGGAACTTTTAAAATAAAAGGCAAAGAACCATGGGCTTATGGAGAAGGATCAGCTATCGATGGAATTAAGTTCAGTTCTGAGGATGTTAAGGAGTATTCTAATCCTGAAGATATTGAGCTGGTACAATTTAATATCTGGACTGAAAAAATTCTTTGTGCAAGAGATGTTAAAAAGATGGGTGATACTACAGTTGTTAAATTACAACAACCGTATGGAGCTATTGCAACTACTATGGCTTGGGCAGGAAAAATTAATTATAAAAAAACTTTTGTAATCAGGAATGCCTATGAATTGTTGGATTCTCCGGGAGAGTTTTATTTCAATCGCAAAACAAAAACAATCTATTATTACAGCGATGGTGAAGATATGGCTACGGCTGAAGTAATTGCACCAACAAGTAATGGCTTAGTGCATATTAAAGGAACTTCTACTGATACCAGAGTTAAAAATATTCAATTCCAGAGGATTACATTTTCTTATGACCATTGGCAATTGATGGAAGTAGCGGGATCTCATGGTTTTGCTGGTATACAAAGTTTAGGTTTAGCGGTTAAATATATCCCTGGAGGTAATTGGCATACTACAGAGTACAATAGTACAGATGTACCAAGAGGTGCTATTCATGTTGAAAATGCAGAAGGAATTGAGTTCATACGTAATCGTTTTGAAGGTATTAACTCAGCTGTAGCCATAAATATGGTTAATGATGTAAAAAATAGTAAAGTAGAGGGGAACTTCTTTTATGACATGCTTGGTAATGCTGTTAATATAGGGCATTCTCAACACTATAAAATTGGAGATGGAGACATTTATCCGGAAGGAGTTGAAGGTCTATGCGAGAATATAAAAGTCTCTAATAATTACCTGCGTAATGTATGTCTTGATTTTAGACAAATAGAAGGTATTACAGCATTTTTTGTAGCCAATGTGAGTATAGAACACAATGATATTGAGTGGACTCCATATGGTGCCATTACTTGTGGCTGGTGGTGGGGAAATTCAGGTATTCCAGCTTCAACACTAGCCAAAAATAATAGTATTCGTTTTAACAGAGCTGGTAATACACATCAGGTTTTAGATGATGGTGGGATTATATATTCTTTAGGAGAGCAGCCTGGATCTGTAATTGAAGGAAACTATATTTTCAATGGACCAAGGTGTATTTATCCTGATGATGGTTCTGCCTATCTTACCATAAGGGATAATGTAGTTAAAAACGAAAGTTACAAATGGATGTGGCTGCATTTATGGACCAAAAGATGTCATGATATTGTTGCTTACAGAAACTATGTGAAGAATAATCTTTTGATGGATAACGGAACTGATAATGTTATTGAAAATACGATTTCATTTAGGGAGGATGAATTTTCAGAGGTAGCTCAAAAGATAATCGATAATGCAGGAATCCAAGAAGAATTTAAAGATATTATACCTGATTCAGAACCTGAAAAGATGAGTATTCATCCCAAAGGATTTAAAGAAAGGGATGTATTTCATTAAACTATCGATATATGCGTTTCAATAATCTAAGACTATTAAAATATCAGTTAGGATTTGTTCTTTTGCTCATATTAGTCTCTTGTGGACAGAAAAAAGACACCTCATTAAAAAAAATAACGAATCAGGTTGCTGTTGAAATTATCCTGGATAATGAAAGTTTTAGTGATTCTATGGCTAATGAGTTAAAAGATATGCCAATGGAACTTTACGCGTGGAAAAATCATCTTGTTCTATTTGGTTCAGAAAATGATACCGTAGGTATTAATGAGTTGATGAGTAAAACAGGCATAGTCTCTAAAATTAAGCAATATAACAATCCTTTTTATGTATTTGATAAGTCACGCCATTGTGGTTACTCAAGTGCACCAAAACCATGGAAGAATTATTTATTGACTGCAAATCTTGTAAATGATACTGTTCTGCAACAAGAATATTTAACATATCATGATACTCAATTTGAAGTGTGGCCAGAAGTTGCACAAGGCTTTTGTAACGCTGACTTTCAGCAATTGTTGGTTTATAAAACCGGAAGGCAATTAATGTTGGTTATTTCAATACCATCAGATAAAACACTGGATGAATTAAATCCTAAAACAGTAGAAAACAATCCTCGTGTTGATGAATGGAATAGTATTATGAGCAAATACCAGGAGGGAATAGAAGGAACAGAACCTGGAGAAACATGGGTTTTTCTTGATAAAATAGAGGAGATTTAGTGAATATTTAATCACTATAGTGAGTTGAAGTTTTGTAATATATTGATTATTTGGCGTTTTGTGTATAGGGACTTTTAAAGAGTTTTTTGAATAAGTCTTTTGTCTGGCGTCTTTAATCTAATAATCTATTAAAAAATGCTACGTTTAGGAATATTAGGATTAGGAGAAGGTCGTAGTACAGTTTCTGCGGCTTTACAAAGTGATAAAATCGATCTTATAATGGTTTGTGATCGAAATATCGAATTGTGTAAACAAAGAGAAAAAGAGTTCGGTTTTCATAATTATACAACCGAATATGAGGATATGTTAAGTAATCCTGATATTGATGCAATTGCAATTTATACACCTGATAAATTACATGCTACTCATATTAAAATGGCAGTTGAAGCAGGTAAGCATGTAGTTTGTACCAAGCCTTTGATGGATAATCTTGCCGAGGCCAAAGAACTTCTTGAAACAGCAGAAAAGTCAGGTCGAAGAATCTTTGTTGGTCAGAGCTCTCGCTTTTTTGAACCTACAAAAAGACAGAGAATTGATTATGAAAAAGGTTTGATAGGTGATTTAGTAAGCATTGAATCACATTATCACGCTGATCACCGTTGGTTTTTAGGTAAAGGATGGTCATTGGAAGATTCTTTTAAATGGTTATTCGGAGGTTTAAGTCATCCTGTTGATTTTATTCGTTGGTATTTACCAAATATCGAAGAAGTAATGGGGTATGGAATGCTAAGTCCAAATGGTAAAAAAGGTGGTTTGAAAAATGAGGATACAATGCACTTTATCCTTAAAGCTAAAGATGGAAGAGTGGCACGAGTAAGTGGTGTTTATTCAGGTCCTGTTCAACCTGTTACCAGAGATAGTGAAATGACTTGTATACTTAGAGGAACAGAGGGTTGCAGTCAGGGTGATTATATGGACTTAAGATATGCCATAACGACAAATGAAGGAGAAGAACAAATTATTACCTGGGAACATAAACTAAAGCATTTCTTTAGATTTGAAGGTAAAAGTCACCATGCTGGTGAATACCAAAATTATCTGGAATATTTTGCTGACAGTATAGAAAATAATACAATAGCTTATCCTGATTTAAAAGAGGGTATAGGAACCGTAGCTGTTTTATTGGCAATGGATAAATCATTACAAACAGGAATGCCCGTAAAAGTTAGCTCTATACTAGAAGAAAATGGATTAGATATGATTCTGTAAACCATTTAAGTTCATTTGATACTACCACCTCTTAGAAAAGTCATAATTCCCTTAATTTAAAGCAAACATAAAACTAAGAGGTGGTTATCTTTTAAAACTTATATGTTCAAATAAATAAGAAAGAACCTTTTCCTAACTAAATATTATTCTATAAAAGTTCCACAAGAACTGAAAAATCTACACAAATGAAAGATATTCACGAACTATTAGCACCATTAGATTTTATTGTTGTAATTGCCTATCTGGTTGTTTTAACCGGGATAGGTTATTATGTAAGTTTTATAAAGAAAAGAGAGAAAGATGATTCCTTATTTTTAGCAGGACGATCATTAAAGTGGAGTAGTATTGGTTTTACTATGTGGGGAACTAATGTTGGTCCTTCCATGTTAATTGCATCAGCTTCTATTGGTTATACAACAGGTATTGTTGCTGGTAATTTTGGCTGGTATGCTTTTGTGTTTATCTTTTTATTAGCATTCGTTTTTGCACCAAAATATTTAGGGGCCAATGTAAGTACACTGCCTGAATTTATGGGTAAAAGATTTGGAGATTCTACACGTAATATATTGGCCTGGTATACTATTGTTACCGTTCTAATTTCGTGGTTGTCATTAACCTTGTTTGCTGGTGGTATATTAGTTGGCCAAATACTGAATTTACCTTTATGGTTATCAGTAATAATATTGCTGTTAATTTCAGGATTCTTTACAATTGCAGGAGGTTTAAAAGCTATTGCCTACACCAATGTTTTCCAAATGCTTTTGTTGATAATAGTATCATTGATATTAACACTTGTAGGAATTCATAAAGTAGGTGGTTTTGGTGAGTTGATGGCTAATACACCTGCTGATTATTGGAATTTATTACGTCCTTCTAGTGATGCAACTTATCCATGGATTGCTATTGTTTTAGGGTATCCTGTTATGGGAGTTTGGTTTTGGTGTACAGACCAATCTATGGTTCAGTCGGTTTTAGGTGCAAAAAGTCTTAAACAAGGACAAATGGGAGCTAATTTTACTGGTTGGCTTAAAATTTTAGATGTTGCACTTTTCATTATACCAGGTATGGCTTGCTTTATTTTGTTTCCTGATTTGGAAAATCCTGATGAAGCATATATGACTATGGTAACCCAATTATTCCCACAGGGTATGACTGGTTTAGTAATGGCAGTGTTAATAGCCGCGCTTGTAAGTACTATTGATTCGGCTTTAAATTCTTTGAGTACGGTATTTACAATGGATATTTTTGTAAAAAAGCATCGTCCCAATGCTACAAATAAGGAAATTATAAAAGTTGGTAGAATAGTAACAGTAATGGGAGCTATAATATCCATTATTCTAACTCTTGCTATTGATAGTATTAAAGGATTAAACTTATTTGATGTTTTTCAGGCTATTTTAGGTTTTATTGCTCCTCCTATGTCAGTGGTGTTTTTATTTGGAGTTTTATGGAAAAAGACAACAACAAAAGCAGCCAATATAACTTTGTTTTGGGGAACAGTTATAAGTTTAGGCACAGGAGTCTTTTATTTGTGGATTTTCCCAAATGAGGATTATGCGTTTTGGCCTCACTTTTTATTATTATCATTTTATATATTTTTGGCTCTTAGTGCATTAATTTATGTGATTTCTATTACAGATAAGTCCCCTCAAAAGCAGTTTGAATTTAATACACCTGCAAAAGTATTTCGATCTAAATTACAGTTACTAAGATGGGCTGCCTTATTTATTGTTATGATTGGATTGTATATTTATTTTAACGGACACTGATGAATAGTCGAAAGTCAAAAGTTGAAAGTTATATAGTAAATAGGGTTTTAATTGAATTAGCATAAAGAATTAGGATTTATTTGGAAATTTTCCTTAAATAAACTACACTAGCGTTTTTAATACTCTCAAACAATAACAACCAGAAATGATAAACATTACAAAAAAACTTAGTCTGTTACTTACACTTCTTTTAGTAGTAACATCTTCTTTTGCAGAAATAAAATATGAAATGACTGTTGCCCAGGATGGTTCAGGTGATTTTACAACCATTCAGGAAGCAATTAATGCAACAAAGGCTTTTCCGGATAAAAGAATAACCATTAACATTAAAAATGGTGTATATCGTGAAAAAGTAAAAGTACATGCCTGGAATAACCTATTAACATTAAAAGGAGAAAGTACGGATAAAACTATTATTACTTACGATGATTATTTCAGTAAGATTGATTTAGGTCGGAATAGTACTTTCTATACTTATACTTTAATGGTTGATGCAGATGACTGTATTGTTAAAAATTTAACTATTATCAATAGTTCAGGTCCTGTTGGACAAGCTGTAGCATTACATTTAGAAAAAGATCGCTGCCAAATTATTGATTGTAAAATTTTAGGTTATCAGGATACCGTATATGCCGCAGGAGAGGGTAGCAGACAATGGTTTTGTAGATGTTTTATAGAAGGATCTGTGGATTTTATTTTTGGTGCTGCAACCGCTTTATTTGAGGATTGTACTATTAATAGTAAAACAAATTCGTACGTTACAGCAGCCAGTACGTTTCAAGAATCTGAATATGGCTTTGTATTTAAAAATTGTAAGTTAACAGCTGACCAAGTCGTAGATAAGGTTTATCTAGGTAGGCCATGGCGTATTTATGCTAAAACAGTTTTTATCTCTTGTGAATTAGGAGATCATATTTTGCCTGTAGGATGGCATAATTGGAAGAAAGCTGATGCAGAAAAAAATGCACTTTATGCAGAGTATAATTGCACAGGTCCGGGATATAAGCCATCTCAAAGAACTGCATGGTCTAAACAATTAACAAAAAAACAGGCTAGTAAGTATACAAAAGAAAATATTTTTGTAAACTGGATTCCTTTTGTTGTTAAATAAGAATAATAATCCATTATAATTTGAAGGCTATCTTAATCGATAGCCTTTTTTGTTTTTATAAACTCTTGATTTATAAAACTGAAAAAGTCTTGACTGTTACTACTATTCAAGATAAGCTGTTTACCTTCTTTTTATTACTGTAAACAATTTAAAATCAGACGCAGAAATGGGATGGAATGCTGTGTAAATGAGTGAAAATAACTGAATGAAAATGATAACGATTACATTCTGTAAAAAACAGAAAAACAGATAAATAACATAGTGCAAAATAAATAAAATGTAAACGATATATTGGAAATTTAACTTTTATAAACTATTTTTGTAAGCTATGAACTTTTAAATAATAACTGTTGAAAAAAGATGGTTCTATGTTGTTGTCTAAAAGTCTGAATACTATACTGTTTTTTAATCTTGTAAAAGGAATCTAATGAAATCAAATCCGTTGCATTTGAAATACATTCAAAAAGCACTCTTTACATTTATAGTTTTAATGATGCTTGGTTCAGTAAATGTTCTATCGGCAAAGTCAAAAGTCATTGTAAATGATCTTCGTACAGAGTATAAAGTAAATCCAATAGGACTTGAAAATCTAAGTCCTAGATTGTTTTGGAAACTATCCTCACAAATTACTAATGTATTACAAAGTGCATATCAGATTAAAGCTGCTAATACTATCTCTGATTTGAAAAATGAAAATGCTTTATTGTGGAAGACTGCAAAAGTAAATTCAGATAAATCTATTCAGGTTCCCTATAAAGGAAAGGCCTTAGCTTCTGGTCAAAAAGTATATTGGCAGGTTCGTGTATGGGATAATAAGGGAAATGTTTCAAAATGGAGTGAAGTTGCTTCTTTTGAAATGGGACTGTTAAGTGAATCTGATTGGAAAGCATCCTGGATAGAACCAGATATTAAAGAGGACGAGACCAAGCCTTATCCTTCGCCACTATTAAGAAAAGAGATTGCTTTAAATAAAGAAATCAAATCAGCTCGTATTTATGCTACTTGTCATGGTTTGTACCAAATCAATTTAAATGGTAAAAAAGTTGGTGACGAATTCTTTACACCCGGCTGGACTAGTTATCATAGCAATCTTCAATACCAAGTTTACGATGTAACAGATCAATTGCAAGAAGGGAAAAATGCCATTGGTGTCATTCTTGGTGATGGATGGTATCGCGGTCCTTTGGTGTGGCAAGGAAATAAGAATTTGTACGGTAAAAAATCGGGACTTCTATTTCAATTGGAAGTGACATACGCTGATGGTTCAAAGGAAATTATCGGATCAGATAATAGTTGGAAAGCTTCAACAGGAGCTATCTTAAAATCTGAGATTTATGATGGAGAACTTTATGATGCAAGATTAGAGGAAAAAGGATGGGATAAGCCAAATTTAGATGACAGTAAATGGAATAAGTGTATTGAAAAAGAATATGACAATTCAATTTTGACTGCTTCAGAAGGAGTCCCTGTAAGAATTACTGAAGAATTAAAACCAATTAAAAAAATCATTACACCTAAAGGTGAACTAGTATTTGATTTTGGACAAAATATGGTTGGCTGGGTCAACTTTAAACTACAAGGTGAGAAAGGAAGCAAAATAACTATTCAACACGCAGAAGTATTAGATCAGGAAGGAAATTTTTATATCGACAATTTAAGAGTTGCTCAACAAAAAGATCAATATATTTTTAAAGGAGAAGGTGTTGAAGAATTTCAGCCTCATTTTACTTTCCATGGTTTTAGATACATTAAAATCTCAGATTATAAAGGTGAAGTCACTTTAAAGGATATCACAGGAAAAGTAATCCATTCTGATATGGATCCGATTGGAGATTTTGAATGTTCAGATACATTGGTAAACAGATTACAGAAAAATATACAATGGGGATTAAGAGGGAACTTCCTTGATGTTCCTACAGATTGTCCTCAACGTGATGAACGTTTAGGTTGGACTGGGGATGCTCAGGTTTTTGCTTCAACTGCTTGTTTTAATATGAATGCAGCTCCATTTTATACCAAATGGATGAAAGATTTTATTGTAGATCAAAAAGCTGATGGTAGTGTTCCATGGGTAGTTCCTAATGTTGTTGAAAACGGAGGTGGAACGGGATGGTCAGATGGCTTTGGTGCAACAGGTTGGTCTGATGCAGCAGTAATTATTCCCTGGACTGTATATCAATCGTATGGAGACACTCGGATTTTAGAAAATCAATATGCGTCAATGAAGGCATGGGAAGAGTATATGATCAAGCATTCGGGTGATAGATATATATTTGATTATGGATTCCACTTTGGAGATTGGTTAGCTTTTGCTGAGTATATGAGCTACAAGTACAATGCACCGGATTATGGTTTTGCAGGAGCACATACTGATAAAGATTTAATTGCTACAGCATATTATTACTACACAACTGGTTTGATGCAAAAAATCGCAACTATTTTAGGTAAAGATGAAGATGCCAAAAGATATGAATCCATCCGACCAAAAATTAAGGCAGCATTTAAAAAGGAATATGTCACAGCGACCGGACGTTTAAGTTCGAATACGCAAACAGCATACATTTTAGCTTTATCATTCGGTATTATGCCAGAAGAGTTCAAAGAAACGGCTGCAGAAAGATTAGCTGATAATATAACAGAGTTAGGTCATTTAACCACTGGTTTTTTAGGAACTCCTTTAATTTGTCAGGCATTATCAGAGAACGGTTATCCGGATATAGCTTATATGCTGCTTTTTAATAAAAGATATCCTTCTTGGTTATATCCTGTGACTATGGGAGCAACAACTATTTGGGAGCGATGGGATGGCATTAAACCAGACGGATCTTTCCAGGATGTGGGTATGAATTCTTTTAATCATTATGCCTACGGAGCTGTTGGTAACTGGTTGTATACTCAGGTAGCAGGTATTCAAATAGATCCTGAAAAGCCGGCTTATAAGCATATTGTCATTAAACCTCAGATTACCGAACAGCTCTCTTATGCAAAAGCAAGTATAGAGTCAATGTATGGTGAGATATCTTCCCATTGGCAAACAAAGGAAGATGGAACTTTTATGCAGAACGTTACAATCCCATCTAATACTACAGCTTCGGTTTATGTACCGACATCTGATGTGTCTGGATTATACATAAATGGTAAAGAAATTTCAAAATCAAAAATCAAATATTCTGATTCTTCAAATGGATATGTGAAAGTTGAATTAGGATCAGGTAAATATCAATTTAAGACAACGCAAAAATTATAATAATGAAAAGGGTACTTCCTAGTTTTTTAATTGTGGTAGCAAGTGTTTTTAGTGGATTCCAACTGAAAGCACAGGAAAAGAGTTTGATAAATACATCACAAAGTCCTTATGTTAAAATGAATAACATTGATATGGATGATGTGCAGTGGACCGACGGTTTTTGGGCAGAACGTTTTGATGTTTGCAAAAAGACTATGGTTCCGTTTATGTGGAGCATATTAAATGATCCGGAAATAAGTCATTCTTTTCGAAATTTTGAGATTGCAGCAGGGCATGAAGATGGTGTTCATTCAGGACCTCCGTTTCATGATGGTGATTTTTATAAGTGGTTCGAGTCTGCAGCAATGGTTTATGCTGTAACAAAGGATAAAGAGCTAGATAAATTAATGGATAAAATCATTGCCATCATAGGTGAAGCTCAACGTGAAGATGGGTATATTCATACACCTGTTAATATTGAACAACGTCAGCATCCTGAGCAAAAGAAAGAATTTGCTGAGCGCCTTGATTTTGAAACGTATAATTTAGGACATTTAATGACTGCTGCTTGTATACATTATCGTGTGACTGGTAAAACTACAATGCTTGATCTGGCAAAAAAGGCAACGGACTATTTATATGACTTTTATAAAAAATCATCTGCAGAACTAGCGCGTAATGCCATTTGCCCTTCTCATTATATGGGAGTTGTAGAAATGTATCGTACTACCAGGGAGCCTCGTTATTTAGAGCTAGCTGAAAAGTTAATTGAAATTCGTGACTTGGTTGAAAACGGTAGTGATCACAATCAGGATCGTATTCCTTTCAGAGAGCAACACGAAGCTATCGGTCATGCCGTTCGTGCAAACTATATGTATGCCGGTGTCGCTGATGTTGTTGCAGAAACTGGTGATACTACATTATTAAAACCTTTGGAATTAATATGGGAAGACCTTGTTAATCGTAAGATGTATATTACTGGTGCTTGTGGTGCTTTATATGATGGCGTTTCACCTGATGGAACTACTTACGATCAACCAACTATTCAGCAAGTTCACCAGGCTTATGGAAGAGATTATCAATTGCCTAATATCACTGCTCATAATGAATCGTGTGCTAATATTGGTAATATGATCTGGAACTGGAGAATGTTACAAATTACAGGTGAAGAACGCTATGCTGATGTAATGGAGCAAACTTTATATAACAGTGTACTATCTGCAGTTAGTTTGGATGGAAAGAGATTCTTCTATACAAATCCACTTTGTGTGAATAATGATCTTCCTTATACATTACGTTGGTCTAAGGATCGTGAAGAATATATCACATTATGTAATTGTTGTCCTCCTAATGTGGCCAGAACAGTTGCTGAGGTTAGTAATTATGCCTACAGTGTAAGTGAAAAAGGACTTTGGTGTCACATGTATAGCGGTAACAAATTGGATACTAAATTAAAAGATGGTTCACGAGTTGAATTAGAGCAGATAACCAATTATCCATGGGATGGCGATATTAAAATCACAATGAATAAGGTTCCTAAAAACGCATTTTCTATGTACATGCGTATCCCTTCATGGTGTGGTTCTGCAAAATTAATGGTAAATGGTAACTCTGTTGATGCAGTTGTTACTCCTGGAAAATATGCAGAAGTAAACAGAAGCTGGAAAAAGGGTGATGTTGTAGAGTTGATTTTACCAATGGAAGCTAAGTTAATCGAAGCAAATCCTTTAGTTGAAGAAACCCGTAACCAGGTAGCAGTTAAAAGAGGGCCAATTGTATATTGTTTGGAATCTCCGGATGTTGATGGAGCCCGAATTTTTGACATTGCATTACCTTCAGATATAAAATTAACACCTGAAGAAACTGTGATTTCAGATAGTAAGATTACAACTTTAGTGGGTGAAGCAAATCTTACAAAAGAAAAAGATTGGAGTAACCAATTGTATCGTGAAATTTCAACAGGAGATGCGACAAAAGTTAAAGTAAGATTAATCCCTTACTATGCATGGGATAACAGAGGGAAGTCTGAAATGACTGTTTGGATTCCTTTAGCACGATAAAAGTTTACTCTGCAATAAATGAGTGCTTTGTATTGATAAGAAATTATTATAACTAATATAAAATTATGAAACCGGATTTAATTACACTGTAACATAGTAAAGTAATTAAATTCGGTTTTTGTAGTTAATTTAGTTTGTTTAAGGTCTTGGATTTCAGTTGTAGTAATTAGCTTATTTATGAGATTTGTAGTTGGATAATTACTTATTGTTAAATCCTGTTTGCGAATATCTGATTAGAGTTCATTAAAGCCGGATTATGTATTAGAACTTCGTTATGAACATTGAAAGTACAATAAAACAAGGCTTTACTGAAATGAGGCATAGCATCGTTCTGGTGAGTTGAAGTGAAGCAACGAAGTGTCTTGTTTTGAAGTAATTTCAAGGTGTAATAGAATTTCTAATGCATATTGCGGGTTAAAACAACGATAGAATACTAACTTAAATATGTATTAGTTTTGTCATATAATAATGAGGATCGTATATTAATAGAAGAACTGCTAAATGGAAATTTAAAGGCATTTGATATACTTTTTAACAAATATGCCAAAAGACTTTATGGATTTTCCATTCGATATCTAAAATCTGCTACAGAAGCTGAAGAACTTGTTCAGGATGTTTTTTTTAAGGTATGGGAAAACAGAAATATACTAAAAAAGGAGTTATCCTTTAAATCTTACCTTTTTACAATTGCATATAATGATATCTTAAAATTCTTTCGCAGTAATTCCTATCATCAAACTTATGTAAAAGAAGTTGTAGATCTTTCAGAATTGTCTTATAATTCTATTGAAAGTGTGGAATACGCATCTATTCTTGATGAAGTAGATAAGCTTATTGAACAATTACCGGAAAGGCGTAAATCAATCTTTGTAAAAAGTAGGAAAGAAGGTAAAAGCTCTAAAGAAATTGCTGAAGAATTAAATTTATCAGCAGGTACTGTTGATAATAATATTTCAGAAGCATTAAAGTTTTTACGCGAAAATCTTAAATATGAATCCTTAGGTGGTTTATTGTTTCTTACTCTTTTTATTCAATAAAAATTTCTGAGTGCGCCAATAGTTTCTCTGATGTACTCATACTTCAATTTAAACATATTTCATAATCTCATTCTTGTATATTGTATACATTTATTTATAAATGTTAAAATATATAAAATTCAAAATGCTTGAAATACAGTTGCTTGTGTATTTATTTGGTGTAAGTATGAAAAAAAGTTAAAAAATAGGATGAGATTATATGGAGTTGTGGATATAACTAATATAGGGCAGTTGTAATATGAGAAATCAATCAAGAAAGACGTGTTATAAGGTTTAATATTTGAGTTGATTTAAATAATGAATAGATGAATCAGGAAGATAAAAATATTATAGATAAATATCTTAACAATAATGCAAGCATTGAGGAACAATCAAAGTTTAAAAAGTTGTTGTCTCAAAGTCATGTTTATGGTTTAAAAGAATATATAAGGAAAGATTGGGATGATTATTTTAAAGCGAATCAAGATTCGGAAATTAATGATTTATCTAATGTATTAGATCGACTCCATCATAAAATAAATCTAAAGGAGAGTCTGCAGAGGCAATCTTTTACCCGTAAATTATTTCAATGGTATTCTAAAGCTGTTGCTATTATAATTATTCCATTAATGATAGCAGGAATGGTTGCTCTGATTAAGTTTGTTAATTTAAATCAGTTGCTTGCAGAAAAGAGTTCGGTGGTTAGTATTTCTTCTCCTTCAGGAATGAGAATGTCTTTTAATCTTCCTGATGGAACTATGGGAACATTAAATGGTAATTCCACAATAGAGTATCCTGTCCCATTTACGAATAACCGAAAGGTTAAGTTATCAGGTGAAGCTTATTTTGAAGTTTATCATGATAAAAAACATCCATTTGTTGTAAATACAAACCTGATAGATATTCAGGTTTTAGGGACAAAGTTTAATGTGGATGCCTACCCGGATGTTAATTATGCTACAGTGATTTTAGAGGAAGGGAGTGTGTTATGCGAATTATCTTCAGTAAAGAAAAAGATAATTCTCAATCCAAATCAACGAATCAGAGTTGTAGGAGAAACCTATGATAAAAGAGATGTTAATGCACAAGAGTATACAGCCTGGAGAAATGGAAAAATGATTTTGCATGGTGATTCAATGGAAGATGTTGCACATAGAATATCTCGCTGGTATGGAGTTGATGTTGATATTCAGGATGCTGAATTAAGTGCTTATTCATTTAGAGCCACTTTTGTGAATGACTCGTTGGAGGAGGTTTTGAGACTGTTAAAAATGACATCTCCAATTGATTATAAAATTATTGAACGCCAAAAATTATCGGATGGTAGTTTCTCTAAAAAACAGGTGATACTGTATAAAAAAGAATTGCAATAAAAATATCTTCAGAAATGAAGAATGATATAAAATCTACAATTGAAGTCCATAAGTGATGGTTCACATTAACAAGTAAGATAATTTATATGAGTTCATTTATGGCAATAAAAGAAAAATCTAAGAATTAAAATTAAGCTTGAAAAATTAAATCTACAAAATGAAAAAAATAATAAATCCGCCTTAGAGTAAAAAAACAGGGAATCGTTGGCGCGACTCCCTGATAAAATGAAATCATTTTTATTAATCGTTTTACACTACAAATTTATGAAAAAAATCTATTATTTGTCAGTATGGGATTCTTATGCCCATATGAAAACCCTAAGAATCATGAAATTATCCCTGTTGTTTCTAGTTATTGGAGTTTTGCAGGTATCTGCATCGACATCTTATTCGCAAAACACAAAATTGACATTAGAAATTTCCAATAAAACCGTTGATAACGTACTTAATGAAATAGAAAAGTTAAGCGAATTTTATTTTGTATATAATGAAAAATTAGTTGATGTAACCCGTAAAGTTAATGTTGATGTTAAAGATGAAGAAATAGGAGATATTCTGGAGAATATTTTTGAAGGAACTAATGTTGAATTTCAAGTAGTTGATAGAAAAATTATACTATTCCCCGACAATATTGGAAATATTCAGGAATCAAAGACTATTTCAGGTGTTGTAAAAGATAAAGATGGGAATTTATTGCCTGGTGTAACAATTGTGGTCAAAGGATCATCAACAGGTGTTATTACAGATATAAATGGGAAGTATCAAATAGATAATGTACAAAAAGGTTCTGTTTTGGTATTTTCTTTTGTGGGGATGGAATCTCAGGACATTCTTGTTGGAGATCAGACTGTAATTAATGTTAGTTTAAAAGCCGATGCCATCAGCTTAGATGAAGTGGTTGCTGTAGGATACGGAACTATGCGAAAAAGTGATTTAACAGGATCTATTACTCAGGTTAAATCAGAGGATTTAGCTGCAGTTTCAACTTCTAACCCTATAGAAGCATTGCAAGGTAGAGCTTCTGGAGTTTCAGTGGTAAATGATGATGCTTCACCTGGTGCTTCTCCTAAAATTCGTATTAGAGGTATAGGATCTATTAGTGCAGGTAATCAACCTCTTGTTGTAGTAGACGGTTTTCCATTAGTTAATAGTAATTTGAATGATATAAGCTCTAGCGACATTGAATCAATGGAAATTTTAAAGGATGCTTCTTCTTCTGCTATTTATGGTTCAAGAGGTGCAAATGGTGTTATTTTGATAACAACTAAAAAAGGTGCTAAAGGTCAGAATAATCTTGAGGTTTCCGGATCCTTAGGTATTGCCACTCCTGCTCGTGTACCAGAAATGTTAGGACGAACAGACTTTATTGATTTTATTAATGAGGCATATACATATTCGAATGGAGCTCCTATTTATTCAGCATCTAATCCTGCACCTTCGTACGATGTAGATTGGCAGGATGAAATAATTAAAAACTCTTCAACTGTACAGAATTATGCTTTGTCGTTTATGGGGGGTAAGGATAAAACAACCTATATGTTATCAGGTAATCTTTATTCGCAAGAAGGAATGGTTGAAGCTTCCGGTTTTGATAAACTGACTGTTCGTGTAAATCTGGATCATGAATTTAAATCATGGTTATCTGTAGGAACACATATGCAGGTAGGAAGATCTCAAAGAGATGTACGTGAAAATCCAACGGGTAATATTTTCCGCTACGGATGGCCAACTGTGCCAGTGAAAAATCCTGATGGAAGCTGGTATTATGCAACTGAGGATCCTACAATTAGTTCTTATTTTGAAGGAACATGGAATCCTGTTTCTGAAGCTAATGAGGTAACAAATGAGTTATCGTCTGATCGTATTTTAGGTGATGTTTATGCGGTAATTAAACCCTTTAAAAATGTAACATTTAAAACTAATTTTGGGGTTGATATTGCCAATGAGAAGCAATATGAATATTATACATCAGTTTCTACTAGAGGTATTGGTTCTGGTAGTACAGGTACTGGTGGACAGACATACAGAAGGAAAACAAGTAGGTTAACCGATAATATTTTAACCTATTCAAATGTTTGGAATGAAAAGCATAGATTAACTGCAACTGCTGTTTACTCATGGCAAGAGTATGTTTATGAAGATTTAGAAACTAGTGGATCTGGGTTTTTAAATGATGCTACAGGTTCTAATGACGTGTCTTATGCAAGCATTGAGAGTTTATCTGTGGGTTCGGATAAATATTCAAATAAATTGATTTCAGGAACGGCAAGAGCTGCTTATTCTTATTCTGATAAATATTTGTTAACTGTTACAGGAAGATATGATGGTTCGTCTCGTTTTGGAGAAAATAATAAATGGGCATTTTTCCCTTCTATAGGTTTTGGATGGAGAGTTGATCAGGAATCATTTTTAGAGAATGTAGATGCGATCTCTAATTTTAAAGTGAGAACCAGTTATGGTGTTACAGGTAATCAGGAAATTGGAAACTATAATTCTCTTCCTGCATTAAATTCTGCTTATTATGTGTTTGATGGTGTGCCTATTTTGGGTTTTGCAGAAAGTATTGGTAATCCTGATTTAAAGTGGGAAAAAAATATTCAATATAACGTAGGTGTTGATTTAAGCTTCTTAAATAGATTTGATGTTAGTTTTGATTATTATAATCGTAAAACCACAGACCTGTTATATAATGTTCCAATACCTACAACGTCAGGTTACTCCAGTATGCTTAAAAATATTGGAGAAGTAAAAAATGTGGGTCTTGAACTATCTGTTCATGCAAGAATTATTGATTCTGCATTTAAATGGGATGTGTCAGCAAATGTTTCTAAAAACAGAAATGAGATTGTTGAGTTATATGGCGATGTAGATGAGATTAATGTAAGTTCATCTACAGGAGGTATCTCAAGTTATTTAATTGTAGGGGAGGCTGTAAATAGTCTTTGGGCTCGTGAATCTGCTGGAATAATTAAAACTCAGGAGCAATTGGATGCTTACCGCGAAATAAGAGCATCTGCTCAGTTGGGAGAAGAAATGTATGTGGATAAGAATGATGATAATACTATAAACAGCGAAGATTATATTAATATTGGTTCAACAGAACCTGATTTCTTTTATGGTTTATCTACTAGTTTTTCATACAAGAATATCTCAATGGATATTTATGGACAAGGAGCTACTGGTATTGCAGCTCAAGACGATAATGATGGGTATTTGACTTTTGGAGAAAATCAAATACAAAACAGAAATTATCTGCCAACAAAATATGCCTATGATAGAATGTGGAGTACCGATAATCCAAACGGAACATTTCCACGTGCCGGAGCTCAGGAAATTTATTTGTCTGATAGAACTAATGGAGATTGGCATTATTTTATTCTTAAAAATATTAAAATTGGTTACGACTTCTCATCTATGATTAATACTGTAGACTGGATTAGTGAATTGAGTTTCTATATCAATGCACAGAACTACTTCAGTACAGCAAATCATCGTGGTTATAATCCTGAAAATGGTAGGGTTGACTTTCCTTATGCAAAAACAATGTTGTTCGGTTTTCGTGCTAAATTTTAATCATTAAAACTATAGAAAAATGAAATTAATAAGATATATAATTTTAAGTTGCACTATACTTTTGTTTTCACAGTGTACCGATTTAGAAGAAGTACCATATACATTCTTATCTCCTACTAATTATTATAATAATAGTGATGAATTAGGGCGTGCTTTGGTTGGTGTATATGACGGTTATCAAAGAGAGTTTAATGGATATTATAAATACATTATGTATTTAGAAGTAAGAACCGAATTTGGCTCTCCAGCTTATGCTAAGGATAATGTTCATCTTTGGAATGTATGGAATGATGTGAATAATGCTGATAAAATGGTGATTACCAATTGGGATGATGCTTATGATATTATTAATCGCTGTAATTTAGTGATTGGTCGTGGTGAAGATGTTGAAATGGATGAAGATTTAAAACTACGATTTTTTGCAGAAGCTAAATTTATAAGAGCTGCCACATATTTTAATTTGGTAAGGTTATATGGAGGAGTTCCTATTCCAGAGTCATTTACGGAAGGTTTGAGTGGATTGGAAATTCCACGAAAAACTTTTGATGAAACTTATGCTTATATCATTTCTGATTTAGAGGATGCTATTGAGAGTTTGCCTGTAAAGTCGGAATATGATGCAACTGATATTTGGAGAGCCTCAAAAGGTGCAGCACAATCCTTACTGGGTGATGTGTATTTGACACTTGGAGATATGACCGGAGATAATTCTTATTACCAAAAATCAAAAGATAATTTAGAAGCAGTTATTGCATCAAATGAATATGATTTAGAACCAGATTTTAAAGACTTATGGTTTTGGTGGAATACAAGCAATAAAAATGGAATGGAATCTGTTTTTGAAATTCAATATGGAGGTGTAGATAAAGAGTATAATAATACGCATACCATGTTTGGTGTAAATATTACCGAATATACTTTAGGGTGCTATATGTATAGGCGTTTTGGGCCTTCAATTTCTCATTTTTTATCATATAGTGATGATGATGCACGACTAGAAGGTAGTTTCCTTACAACTTTTAATACAACAGAAAAGGGAAACCCAAGTAATATTACCGGAACATTAACATTTGTACCTGAGGATAAAGGTTTTTATCCAGGTTCACAGGGCTGGAAAACGGCAAGTCCGGGAAACCTTAAATTCTATGATCGTACACCCGAATCTGCAACGTTAAAAAAGCCACAAGCAACATCCTATGTAATAAGATATGCTGACGTACTTTTAAATTATGCTGAAGTGGAAAATAATTTAAATAATGGTCCTACGGAAGCTGCTTATGATGCCATCAATAAGGTTCGTAATCGTTCAGACTTAGATGTATTGCCTGAAGGTTTAAGTGGTGAACAATTTGCAGATTCTTTATACAGAGAACGAGGTTGGGAATTTGTAGGAGAAGGACTTTTGTATTATGATGAAATAAGAACAGATCGTATAGGTGAAAATGTGAAAAAGCATGTTCAATGGGGAAATGATGAAGGTATTTATATGTATGTAGATGCTCCTCTGGAATTTGTTCCATCACGAGATTTTCTATTTAAAATTCCAACCTATGATCTTGATTCAAATCCAGCTTTGGTTCAAAACCCCGATAATGTTTCAAACTAGAGATTTATATTAAATCATTCTAATGGGAGGCTGTTTCTGTTCTATAGAAACAGCCTCTTTTTTTGACTTTTATTTTGTTTTACAATAGATATTCTTAATATGTTAGCGTATACTGTAAACGATTACATCTCTGTCCTTAACTGATAATAGTTGTTTTTATATTACAATTTATACCTGTAAAGAATAAATTTTGAAATAATTCATTACAAGATGGATGTATATCCATGAAATATCTTTAAATAATTGTTTTAAGTTGTTAATATTTGTAAGTATTATCATAATGACCTATATTTGTGAAAACGTTTACATTTATTGATTTGTACTGTGTTAACTTATAGGACTCAAGATGTAAAAGTTACAGAGTTTATTAAGTTTTGTGTGTTGTGTATCTAATTGTATAACAGGTTATTAATGGATTTTAAGTTGAATTTCATTTATAGAGTAAGGAGGAATATTGTTGACAATTTCTTTTTGATATTAATAGAATTTATGAAAAAATATATCTACAAAAATATTTGGCTAATATTATTAGTGTTTAATCTTTCATGTCGAACAGAATCTGTTAAAATAGTATTGAATGACCAATCCAATGAAAGGGTACAGTTTGGTCTTACAAAGCTAATTGATGAATTATCATCAGCAGGTTATAGTTTAAATGATCCTTCAGATGCTAAAGAAGGAGATGTTATAATTCGATTACTATCTGTTGATGATTCTCTATTAGTAAAGAATTCAATTATTACAGCTGAAGAAAAAACAAAACTGCAAGCAAAAGAAAGTTTCCTGATCAAAACAAAAGATAATGAAATTATAGTATGTGGAGGAGATGCTTCCGGTTCATTATATGGTTGTATGGAATTAGCTAAGATGGTAAAAGAGAATGGATGTTTACTTAAAGATATTAACTTCTTTGATCAACCGGAAATGGTTTTAAGAGGTACTTGTATCGGGATGCAGAAAACTGATTTCCTACCAGGAAGAATGGTTTATGAATATCCATATACGCCTGAAAATTTTCCTTGGTTTTATGATAAAGAATTATGGATTGAGTATCTGGATATGTTGGTTGAAAATCGATATAATTCTTTGTACTTATGGAATGGTCATCCATTTGCATCCTTAGTTAAATTAAAAGATTATCCTTATGCTGTTGAAGTTGATGATGAGACATTCAAAAAGAATGAAGAGATATTTGAGTTCTTGACTGAAGAAGCCAACAAAAGAGGGATCTTTGTAATTCAGATGTTCTATAATATTATAGTATCAAAGCCTTTTGCTGAACATCATGGTTTAAAAACACAAGAGCGTAGTCGTCCTATTACGCCTCTTATAGCAGATTATACACAAAAGTCAATCACTGCCTTTATTGAAAAATATCCTAATGTTGGATTATTAGTTACACTTGGAGAAGCCATGCATACTATCGATGATGATGTAAAATGGTTTACAGAAACAATTATTCCGGGAGTTAAAGATGGTTTAAAAGCTATAGGTAGAACAGATGAGCCTCCGATTGTATTAAGAGGTCATGATACTGATGCAGCCAGGGTAATGGAAGCTGCGCTTCCAATATACAAGAATCTGTATACCATGTTTAAATATAATGGAGAATCATTGACTACTTATGAACCACGTGATGATTGGGAATCTATTCCAAAGGGATTGAGTGAGTTGGGTTCTGTTCATATTTCCAATGTGCATATAATGGCTAATCTAGAGCCATTCCGTTATTCTTCTCCTGATTTTATTCAAAAGAGTGTTATAGCAATGCACAATATTCAAGGTGCTAATGGATTGCATCTTTACCCTCAGGCTTCGTATTGGGATTGGCCGTATACTGCAGATAAAACTACCTCAAGGTTAAAACAAATTGACAGAGATTGGATGTGGTATGAAACCTGGGCTCGTTACGCATGGAATTGCCACAGGGATAGAAAAGAGGAAGTTGCCTATTGGTCTGAAATTTTAGATAATTACTACCAATGTGGAGATCAGGGTAAAAATATTTTGGAAGCCTATGAACAAACTGGTGAAATTGCGCCCAAGTTATTACGCACCTTTGGCATTTCTGATGGTAACAGACAGACCTTATTATTGGGTATGTTCATGGGACAGTTGGTGAATCCTTTTAAATATCATGTTTATAAAAACTTCTTGTCATCAAATGGGCCTGTTGGTGAAATTCTCATTGATTATGCAGAAAAGGAATGGAAAGGTGAAAAACACTTAGGAGAAACTCCTCCTCAAATTATAAAGGAAGTTGTAAAGCATGGAAAATTAGCAATTGAGGCTATTGAAAAGGCATCATCGGAAGTAGGTGCAAATCAAGAGGAGTTTGAGAGACTTAAAAACGATGTTTATTGCTATAATGATATTGCTAATTGCTTTTCAGATAAAGTAAATGCTGCAATGTTAGTTCTAAGATACAAGTACTCTAATGACATAAAAGATTTGGAGCAGGCAGAAGTTTATCTTGCAAGTAGCCTTAAGCATTATACTAGTCTAGTTACTCGAACCAAAGATTCCTATTTATATGCAAACAGTATGCAAACAGCAATGCGTAGAGTCCCTATTGCAGGAAAAGGTGGGATTAATAAGCATTGGGATGAACTATTGCCACATTATCAAAAGGAGCTGGAAGTGTTTAAAAGAAATATTGAAACACTAAAGACAAATGGTGGTGCTAAAATTACAGAAGAACTTAAAGTTTATGATCCTGTACAGGTAAAAATACTTAATAAAGGTGTTAAAAGATATCCTTTAACTAAAGGCCAAAAAGTTTATAGCGATAATAAAACTGTAATAAAAGGAGTTTGTGATGAATTGAAAAAACTTTCCGGAGTTCAATTTTCTGATAAGCAACAGCAAGCAGAAGGTACAGTTTTGAAATTTGAAAATAAAAAGCCAGTTAAAGTCTTGGTAGGTTATTTCAATACAAATAGTTATACCATTTTGGAGCCGCCAACTCTTGAGACAAATGCACTGGCAAATGATCGTGGCCAGGCAGATATAAAAATAGCAAATGCACTTGATGTGCCAGGGTTATATCCGGTAAATGTGTATAGTTATATGTATGAACCTGGTGTCAATGAATTAAAACTAGGAAAAGGTCGTGTATTGATTCTTGGTTTTATTGATGGAGACGAGGAAATTATGATTCATGATGCAGGTGTTGGTGGTACAGCTGATGGTGCAGCAGTAGATTGGTTATTTTACTAGAAAATATCAAAATAAATAAAATGAGTTTATTAAGATTTAGAGGAATTGGATATTTATTAATTGTTGGTTTAATTCTATTCACGGGTTGTTCTAAGAAAAAATCCATAAGACAAGATATTTTGTTGAATGAAGATTGGCTAACCATTGCTAATGATACAGATAAAACCGCCTTCAATGGATTTGAAGATGCTGAGTTTACTACTAAAGATTGGTTGAGTGTGGATGTTCCTCATAATTGGGATGATTATGGTGGTTATCGTCGAATGATGCATGGAAATCGTCATGGATATGCATGGTATCGTAAAGAGTTTTCTGTTCAAAAGAAAACCGACGATAAAAGATATTTTCTGTTTTTTGAAGGTGTTGGCTCTTACGCAACGGTTTGGGTTAACGGACAAAAAGTGGGTTATCACGCCGGAGGAAGAACAACATTTACTTTGGATATTACAGATGCCGTAAAGTTTGATCAAAAGAATATTCTGGCAGTTCGTGCAGATCATCCGTCAGATATCAGAGATTTACCATGGGTTTGTGGGGGATGTAGTCCTGAATGGGGATTTTCTGAAGGAAGTCAGCCTATGGGTATTTTTCGCCCTGTACATTTAATTGTCACTAATTCTGTTAGGGTAGAACCTTTCGGCGTCCATATTTGGAATGACAATAATATCACTAAAGAAAAAGCACATTTAAATATTGAAGTTGAAATTAAGAATTACGGTTCAAAAACAAGAAATATTGAATTGGTTAATAGCTTAAAAGATGAACTGGGAAATGAAGTTGCTGTAGCCATCAATAAGTTTGAGATTGCACCTGGTGTAATTGATACAATAGCTCAGGAAATTAAAGATGTCCATGATCCTCATCTATGGTCGGTTGATAATCCGTATTTATATCATATGGAGACTAAAGTTTATGAGGACAATAAGTTGGTTGATGAAATAACTACTCCTTATGGAATTCGTTGGATTAAATGGGATATCAAAGGTGAAAATCCAACCAACAGATTCTATTTAAATGATGAACCTGTCTTTATAAATGGAACTGCAGAATACGAACATATTTTAGGTCAGAGTCATGCTTTCTCTGATGAGCAGGTTCAGGCTCGTGTTGATCAGATTCTTTCAATGGGATATAACTCATTTAGGGATGCTCATCAGCCACATAATTTCCGTTATCATGATGCATGGGATAAAAATGGAATTTTATGGTGGACTCAAATGGCAGCTCACATTTGGTTTGATACTCCTGAATTCAGAGAAAACTTTAAAACGCTTCTTCGTGATTGGGTAAAAGAAAGAAGAAATAGTCCTTCAATTATTCTGTGGGGATTGGAAAATGAAAGTACGCTTCCTGAAGATTTTGCAAAGGAGTGCTCAGATATTATCAGAGAATTAGATCCGACAACTTCTTCTCAACGTTTGGTAACTACTTGTAATGGTGGTTCAGGTACTGATTGGAATGTAATCCAAAACTGGTCAGGTACTTATGGTGGTAAACCGGAGATTTATGATCAGGAAATATCTAAGCAATTACTTAACGGTGAGTATGGTGCATGGAGAAGTATCGATTTACATTCAGAAGGTGAGTTTGATGCGAAAGGTGTTTTAAGTGAAGATAGAATGAACTTGCTAATGGAATCTAAAATCAGATTGGCAGAAAAAGCTTCGGATAAATGTTGCGGTCAATATCATTGGTTATTTAACTCTCATGATAACCCTGGAAGAACACAAGGGGGCGAAGGATTTAGAGATATCGATCGTTTAGGACCGGTTAACTATAAAGGTGCGGTTTCTATATGGGGAGAGCCACTGGATGTATTTTACATGTTCCGTTGTAATTATGTGGATAATAAAAAAGAACCAATGGTTTATATTGCTTCTCATACCTGGCCTGATCGTTGGACAGAGCCTGGAATAAAGGATGGAATAAGAGTTTATTCTAACTGTGATGAGGTAGAACTTTTCAATGGAGTAAATAAAAACTCTTTGGGCCGTCAGAAAAGAGGTGGTATTGGAACTCACTTTGTATTTAATCAAGTAGACGTTCAAACCAATGTTTTATATGCAGTAGGATATGTTGATGGTGAAAAAGTTGCAGAAGATTACATCGTATTGCATCATTTACCTCAGGATTCTGATTTCAAACTATTGCAAGGTGATATTACTCCATTGATTGATTCAGGTTCTGACTGGAATACAATTTACAGGGTGAATTGTGGAGGAAGTGATTATACAGACCAGCAAGGCAATGTTTGGATGGCAGATGTTCATAGTACAAGTAAGGATACTTGGGGTTCTTTATCTTGGACGGATGATTATCCTGGGTTACCTGCATTTTATGGTAGTCAGCGTCAAACACATGATCCAATTGAAGGAACAGATGAATGGCCATTAATTCAGACTTTCAGATATGGGCGTCATAAATTAAAGTATCACTTTCCTGTACAAGATGGAAAATACAAAGTGGATATGTATTTTGTTGAGCCATGGTACGGAACCGGAGGAGGTTTAGATTGCAAAGGATGGCGAATTTTTGATGTGGCTGTTAATAATAATACAGTAATTGATGATTTAGATATCTGGCAGGAAGTTGGTCATGATAAATTATTGAAAAAGACCTTTGAAGTAGATGTAAAAGGCGGTAGTCTGGATGTATCTTTCCCTAAAGTAAAATCAGGTCAGGCTGTGGTTTCTGCAATTGCTATCTCATCTCTGGATTCAGAAGCAAAAGCAGCTCACGCATCAGAAAGCTTAATAACAAACCTAAAGGTTAAAGACGAAGATCATAGTAATTGGAAAGCTGAAACCTGGATGGATACAGGTATAAAGCAATATTCAGATAGTAAACAGGCCTTTTCATATATTCCACCTGTGTTATATGGTGCTGAGTGGATTAGAGGAGCTTCAAAACTTCAAGCAGAAAAGGGTAAAGCGATGGCTTCTTTTAAGTTGACTGCTGATGCTGATGTTTATATTGGTATTGATTCCACAATTACATCTTTACCAACATGGATGAAGGATTTTTTACCTTCTAACAAATCCATAGAATCTGTAGCTAAAGAAAAAGCTAAGTATATTCTTTATCAGAAGAAATTTATAAAAGGGCAAACTGTTGAGTTATTACCATTATCAGATGCTAAAGAACAAAATATGTATGTGGTTGCTGCAGTTCCTGTATCGACTTTGGATAAAGCCATCGACCTCAGAAAATCTGTGAGATATCAGGCCGAAGATGGAAAGAGATGGGGTAATGCACGTCAGGTAAAATTCATGAAAAAGGATTGCATCATCGTTCCTGATAAAAATGGAAGTATTGGCCTAGTATTCAAAGTAGGTTTAGCATCCAAGTATGGCTTGCAATTCCGTTTTATGAATATGGCTAATCATGAGGTTGATGCTGATGTGGAAATTTTAGCTGCCGATGGTCGTTTAATGTGGGATGGATCATGGACCTTCCCTTCTGCAAACATCAAATGGAAAAGCTTTAGAACTGATACTCAAACAACCATTAATGCAGGAACCTATACCATCAAAATTACACCTAAAGAAAAAGGTCCGTTATATTTTGATTGGGTAAAAGTACAATAAGAAGGTAAAAGGTTGAAGGTAACAGGGAGAAAGGAACAGGGAGGAAGGAACAAGAATTGGCATAGCGCATAGAGAGGGGGAGCTTTGAATATCTTGTTAGGATGATAAAAATAAATCTCTTACGAATGGTTCTTCCGGCATCAGCTGGTGAACCAAAAAACAAGGTAATGAAGTCGGAAAAAGCGCTGTTGTTTGAAGTCTTGAGGAACGAAAGGCAAGTTTCAGTGCTTTCGACGGAAGTTCCGTAGTTTTTTGAGAGAGGCAGGTGTAGCCGGCGGACTTTTTGTTTCCTTTTTTGACTGTAGAAAAAAGGAAAAGCCCAGCGGCTTGAGCTAAAAAAATATATAAAAATAGGGCTGAAGACCCGTAATTAATATAACCCGGAGTGTTAGCCCTGGGAATTAAACGCAAAAAAATAATAAAAACTATACCGTGATGAAGACATTAAATGTATTGGTGATAATTGCTGTAGTGGTTGCAGCTTTTACAAGTTGTAAAAAGGAATTGCCAAAAACTGTGTCAAAAGAAAAGATGCAGGAGATTTATGAGGAAGTTAAAACTCCATTTAAATATGGATTGGTAATGGTTCCTGAAGATGATTCAAAGAAAATGGATTGTCCTACAGTATATCGAAAAGGAGATAAATGGTTTATGACCTATTTTGTTTTTGATGGTCGCGGATATGAAACCTGGTTAGCACAAAGTGATGATTTATTACATTGGGATAACATGGGTAAAGTAATGTCTTTTACAGATACAACAGATTGGGATAGCAATCAAAAGGCTGGATACCCAAGTTTACAAGATCCGGAATGGGGAGGAAGCTATGAATTGGAACAATTTGATGGTAAATATTGGATGCCATATTTTGGTGGTAATTCAAGAGGTTATGAAAAAGGATTGTTATCAATAGGTATGGCTCATACAGAAAAAGATCCAACTACTGTACACTTATGGGATAGAGAAAAAGAACCTATTTTTATGGCTACAGATGAAGATGCTCGTTGGTGGGAAAACAGTACAATCTATAAAACCTGGGTTTTATATGATAGAAGCAGAACAACAGGATATCCATTTGTAATGTATTATAATGCAAGAGGTGATAGTATCAATCCAAACAGAGGAGCAGAGCGTATTGGTATGGCAGTATCGAATGATATGGTAAACTGGGAACGTTTTGGAACAGATCCGGTGATCAATCACCATAAAGGAATCTCTGGTGATGCTGTAATCCAAAAGATTGATGATGTTTGGGTAATGTTTTATTTCGGTGCCTTCTGGCCTACACGTAAAGATTACGATGCTTTTAACCGTTTTGCTTGTTCTTATGATCTTGTAAACTGGACTGAGTGGGATGGAAAGGATTTAGTATTCCCATCAGAACCTTACGATAACTGGTTTGCTCATAAATCTTATGTAGTTAAACACGACGGTGTAGTATATCACTTTTATTGTGCTACTAATCGCGATCAACAAAGAGGTATTGCTGTGGCTACATCGAAAGATTTAGGAAAGAGTGAGTTAACTTACTAGTTTTTAGTGGTTAGTTATAATTAAATAACCACCTCCCCCTCATATCTTCGGGTACTCCTCCTTAAAAAGGAGGAGAGTGATTTACAGCTCGTATAGGTTGTTACCTTCGATAGAGAAATGGTTTCATTTTGAAAATTCCCCGCCTTTTCAAGGAGGGGTGGCAGATGCGAGGAACGAGAATCTGACGGGGTGGTTTAAACTAAAAGCAAAAAGCCAACAGTAAAAAAGCTTAAAACAAAAATTATGTATCAACACATAAATAAAATATTAATAATTGCAGCAGTTGCACTATTGGCAGCCTGTAATCATAAAGTAGATAATCCGCGACAGGTTGAGTCATTTAATAAGGGTTGGAAATTCTTTTTAGGAGATACAGCTGATGCTTCAAAAGTATCTTTTAATGATATGGATTGGCGTGCTTTAAATCTACCTCACGACTGGAGTATTGAAGGTGAGTTTAGTAAAGATAATCCATCAACAACAGAAGGTGGAGCTTTACCAACAGGAATTGGATGGTATAGAAAAACCTTTAAAGTTGATTCTATTCCTCAAAATCAAAAATATTATATCGACTTTGATGGTGTTTTTTGTAATAGTGAGGTTTGGTTAAACGGGCATTATTTAGGAAAACGTCCATTTGGATATATCACTTTTCGTTATGATATGACTCCTTATTTGAATTTTGGGGATCAGGAAAATGTTATGGCGGTTAGAGTAGATAATGATGCTCAACCGGCCTCTCGTTGGTATACCGGTTCTGGAATCTATCGTAATGTATGGTTGGTAACTACAAACCAGGTACATGTTGATCATTGGGGTACTTATATTACAACTCCAGATGTAAGTGAAGAATCAGCAACTGTAAACCTGGAAGTTAAAATCAAAAATAATCAAAACATAGAACAACAATTAAAGGTAAAAACTGAATTGTATGATGAGAATAATCAGGTTGTAGCTCAGGATGAAAAGGTGGGTTCTTGTAGTGATTCTCTTTGTGTTATAGCCTATGATTTTAAAGTAGATCAACCTGAGTTATGGTCCATTGAAAATCCTTATATGTACACTGCAGTGACAAGTGTATATAACGATAAAGAACTTCTTGATCAATATGAAACTCCATTTGGTATCAGATATTTTGAGTTTAACTCTGCTAAAGGTTTCTTTTTAAATGGTCAGCCATTAAAAATACACGGCGTTAATCAACATCACGATTTGGGAGCTTTAGGAGCTGCTGTTAATACCAGAGCTATGGAACGTCAGCTTGAAATTTTAAAGGGAATGGGTTGTAATGCTATCCGTATGGCTCACAATCCTCCTGCTCCTGAATTATTGGATCTTTGCGATCAAATGGGATTTTTAGTTATTGATGAGTCCTTTGATGAGTGGGCTAAAACAAAAGCTAAAAAAGGATACCATTTGTATTGGGATGAATGGCATGTTCGCGATTTACAGGATATGGTTTTACGTGATCGTAACCACCCAAGTATTATTGTCTGGAGCATTGGAAACGAGATCAGAGAACAGTTTGACACAACAGGAATATCCATTACGAAAGAGTTGACTGGTATTGTAAAAGAGTTGGATAAAACCCGTCCAGTAACCAGTGCTTTAACAGAGCAAGATCCGGAAAAGAATAATATTTATAAATCAGGAGCTTTAGATTTAATCAGCTTTAACTACAAGCATAAAGAATATCTTGATTTTCCTAAGAATTACCCTGGTCAGAAAATGATTGCCTCTGAAAATATGTCGGCATTATCTACACGTGGACATTATGATATGCCGTCAGATAGTGTTCGTATCTGGCCATCTGCATATAATGCTCCTTTGGTAGGTGCAAATGATGATTATACAGTTTCTGCTTACGATCATGTTTACGCATATTGGGGAGCAACTCATGAGGATACCTGGAATGTGGTTAAAAACAATGATTTCATTTCTGGGATGTTTATCTGGTCGGGTTTTGATTATTTAGGTGAACCAATCCCTTATCCATGGCCAGCTCGTAGTTCTTATTTAGGAATTATTGATTTGGCTGGATTCCCTAAAGATGCGTATTACCTGTATCAAAGTGAATGGACAGATAAAACCATGTTGCATATTTTCCCGCATTGGAATTGGGAAAAGGGGCAGGATATTGATGTTTGGGCCTATTATAACAATGCTGATGAAGTTGAATTGTTCTTAAATGGTAAATCATTAGGAATACGTAAAAAAGAGGATGGAAAGTTCCATGTAATGTGGAGAGTGAAATTTGAACCAGGTACAATCAAAGCCGTTTCTCGCAAAGATGGACAGGTTGTTTTAGAAAAAGAAATTCATACCGCAGGCAAACCATATGAAGTAGAATTAATTGCAGATCGTAATGTTATTAATGCTGATGGAACAGACCTTTCTTTTATCACAGTTAAAATTGTGGATAAGGAAGGTAATATGATTCCGGATGCAGATAATTTAGTTCATTTTGATGTTGAAGGTAACGGTTTTATTGCCGGAGTTGATAATGGCTATCAAGCCAGTTTGGAGCCGTTTAAAGCTAATTATCGTAAAGCATTTAATGGAATGTGTTTATTGATCGTGCAAGCAACTGAAAAAGCTGGAGATATAAAAATAACAGCAACTACAGATGGCTTGAGAAATGGAGAAGTGACTCTTAAATCAAATTAATATATAAAAAAGAGGGCTGATTTAAATAGTTTAAACCAGCCCTCTTTAATGAGTTTTCTTATTAGTTTTAAAAGTAGGATTAATCAATTATTTACAACTTCTATCTTTTCTGTTTTGATGCTAGTTTTATTGTGTTGTATTGATGGTTAACCTACTTTTTTTGTTTATAGTTATTGTCTTTTAGTCTTTAGAGAGACTCGTCCTGGTGTTCACCATTGCGTCTCGCTATGTCGTATTTATTTAAGGTCTCAGACCTGATAAAATTGTAAATTTCATAATTCCCTTCTCCCTGCTTCCTTCAACTTTACACTTTAATCTTTCGACTTACAACTTTCAATTAAGTTTTATTTATGCATTTTATTTTTCTTGATTAACAGATAAACTTCCTGTAGTCCCATTGCATTAGCTCCCAATGATTCCCATTTTGCAAAGTACTCATTTAATAAATCCTTATTTACTTTGCCATCTTTACTTGCAGTTTCATTAATAATTAATTCAGGAATAAATCTTACTTTTTTACCCTGTTTAAGTAATTCTGTAACTACATGATCTACTTTGTTATCTAGTCCTACACCAAATACAATCCATTCTTTAGCTTTTAATTTTTTAATGCATTCAGCTGCATTTTCGTTACTGTTAAAAACCGATGGATCTTGTTGACCATCCCTTATCCCTTTCTCAAGATAGAACTTATATCTTTCTCCTATTGATTCTTTCCATTTTGTTTTTTCCTTGCTACTTGGAATATAAACTAAATCACGTTTGTCATCTTCCATAGGTTGACAGCCTTCTTCATGGATAGTGAATACAAGAGGTGCTACAATAGCAGAAATTAGACCATATGTTTCAAATAAGTACTCACTAATTATTTGACTTCTCTCAGGACAGTTAAATCTAGGTTTATTAGGAGTAAGTTCTATACAGTCTACATCAAAAAAAGCATAGTTGTTTATCATCTTAAATAAGTTTTGTAGTATCACTACAGATACAGGTTGAACAATGTGGTGTATAAGGTTTGATAAAAGATTTTAATATCATTTATATTCTATGTAAAAACGAAAAAATCTATAGCAGTGATATTTTTTTGTTTTAAGAGATAGAAGATTAAAAACAAAGATAGTTTAATAAATAACAGTAAAAAGTTAAATAATACGAATAACTGTTATTGAATTGTGGTGTTTTCGTGATAAAATAAAATAAATGAGGGCTTTGGTGTGATAAAATGAAATATTTAATCACAGTCCTCAGTCTTTAGGCAACAGGCAAATATACCTACAGCCAACTTCTTAAAGAGAACTGTTTGCTGAATACTTTCAACTTTACAAACCTTATAAACTTTGAACTTCATGAACTTTACTTATTTTTGTGTTCGTTTTTCTCATTTCTATTAATCAGTAAAGCTATTAATTAATGAAAATTCATTGTTTTTTACATGTAGATTTTGAAACTCCAGGTTACATTGTAGATTGGGCCGAATGGAATGATTTTGAGGTTTCATATACTCATATTTATAATAACGATCCTTTTCCTGAGTTAGATGATTTTGATATGTTGGTGGTTATGGGAGGTCCAATGGGTGTATATGAATATGAAAAATATACTTGGTTAAAAGAAGAACAAAATTTTATTAAGAATGCCATTGATGCAGATAAATATGTTATAGGTATTTGTTTAGGATCACAATTGATTGCTGCATCTTTAGGAGCAAAAGTTTACGCTTCAGGAAAACAGGAGATTGGTTGGTTTAAAATAGATTTAACAGAAGAAGGAAATAAAAAATGGGGTAATTTTGATCCTGAAAACAGATGGGTAGTATTGCATTGGCATGGCGATACTTTTGATTTGCCTGAAGGAGCTATATTATTAGCATCGTCAGAAGCAACAAAACATCAGGCATTTTCGATTGGTGATAAGGTTTTAGGATTACAATTTCATTTAGAAGCAACTCCTGTTACAGCAGGAGGAATGGTAAACGTTTTTAAAGATGAGTTAGAAGAGCTAACTGAACAGCAATATGTTATGCCAGGTAAGGAAATACTAAAAAGAGAATTGTTTTTTCATGATACAAATGCATTGCTGGAGGCAATATTAGATCAATTTGTCGATAACAACTAACTCTTCATTACTCATTGTATATTATTAAAAGAAGCATGTTAAAGGATAAAATATTAGCAAAGGAATCAGGAATTTTATTATATGGATTAACTCCACCAAAATTGCAGACCGAAAAAGATAGAATTGCCGTTATTGCCCAAAAGCAAATAGAACGAATAAAGAATTTGGACATTGATGGTTTAGTTTTATATGATATTCAGGATGAAACTTCCAGAAATGATTCTCCTCGTCCTTTTCCTTTTATGCCAACATTAAGTCCGGACTATTACAGTAACACTTATCTAAGAGAATTGGATGTTCCTAAGGTCATATATAAGAGTGTAGGAAAATACAGCGAAGATGAATTTAGTAAATGGATTAATCAGGAAACTGCAAAAATTGATTGTTCTGTATTTGTAGGATCCCCTTCTAAGGATCAGGTTACAAAACTTTCTCTTAGTAATGCTTATAAAATTAAAAATCAGGTAAAATCAGATATTGTATTAGGTGGAGTTACGATTCCGGAAAGACACGCAGTTAAGGGGGATGAACATTTACGTTTATTTAATAAAATAGATAAAGGATGTCGTTTCTTTATTTCACAATGTGTTTATAATATTAATAACACAAAGGATTTCTTATCTGATTATTATTACGCCTCATTAGAGAATAATAGAGAGATACAACCTATAATATTTACATTAACTCCATGTGGTTCTGTAAAAACGATGCATTTTATGGAATGGTTGGGAATAGATATTCCAAAGTGGCTGGTTAATGATTTAAAGCACTCAAAAGATATTCTTTCAAAATCTATTGAAATTTGTAAGATGATTGCTTCTGAAATTATCCATTTTGCAAAAGAAAAAGATATGCCAATTGGATTTAATATTGAAAGTGTAGCTATAAGAAAAGAAGAAATCGAAGCTTCTGTTGATCTTTTAAAGGATATAAAAGCGATGATGGATAAATAGTAAATCTCGCACGTGTCCTCACGCCTGTGGTAGCAATGGGCCTCATAAAAGAAATCAAGAGTTAAAAATCTCTGTCAATTACCTCTGTTTTCTCTGTGGTTTACCAAGAATGAATAAACAAACAACCAGTATAATGATTAAAAATATTATTAAGTCTGCATTTTTAGCATGCACTTTATTTGTGTTTTTAGGAAATGTAGATGCTCAAAACGGAAAGCTCTTTAAAAAATCAAAGTTTAATGGTTATGCTTTTTCTCCTGAAACAGGAGTAGTAGCACCAGATTCTTTATTTGAAACAGGAAAGGGTACTATAGTTCTTGATGGGAAAACTAAAGGATATTTAATGAGTGATGAGGTTTATAAAAACTTTAAACTTTCGGCTCAGTTCAAATGGATTGTAAGACCTGATCAAAACAAAAAACGCAATAGTGGTTTAATGTACTATGTAGCCGAAAGTCAACCGGATACTTTATGGCCTTCGGGAATTCAATACCAGATAAAATTAAATTCAACTGGTAATTTTATTTTATTACAAAATGTAAGTTTAGCAGTTAACGATTCTGTAATAGGACCGGGAAGAAGTGTTAACGTAAAACACTTTGCAGATGCTGAAAAGGAACATGGCGAGTGGAACCTTATTGAAATAGAGGCAAAAGGTGATCATGTAAAACAATATTTAAACGGTGTGTTAGTAAATGAAGCAACAAAAGCTTCTATAACCGAGGGGCGAATATTATTTCAATACGAAGGTTCACCAATTGAGTTTAAAGGCGTTAAAGTGAAGAGTTTATAACAGTTCATAGTCTACAGTATGCAGTCAATATTCTTTAGTACTGCGTACTGAGAACTGTAGACTGCCTACTGAGTTCTTCTCGTTTCAAATAAACCATATAATCATGAAGAAATTCCTCCTTTTAATTATCGCTATTAGTTTGTATAACAACGGAAATGCTCAAATTATAAAAAAGAGACTACCTAAAAAAGTCGTTGTTCTAACCTTTGATGATGCCGTAGTTAGTCAGTATAACTATGTGGCACCATTGTTAAAAGAGTATGGATTTAATGCTACGTTTTTTATTTGTGAGTTTCCTAAGGTATTCAGTGATTCTACCAAATATATGACATGGGATAAAGTGGGAGTCTTGAATAAGATGGGTTTTGTAATTGCCAATCATACCAAAAATCATGCTCATGTAAATAGTATTAGTGAGGATAAGATTAAGGAGGAGTTGGATTATATTGAAGGGAAATGTTCTGAACAAGGTATAGATAAAACCATATCATTTGCCTATCCGGGTTATGGATTAAATGAAAAAGCATTAAAAACATTAGATCAATATGGATTTCAATTTGCAAGGGCAGGAGGTAGTCGTCCTTATGATCCTACAATTGATCACCCGTTATTAATTCCAAGCTGGGCAACAAATGCCGAAAACAAAGATCAAATTATTGAGGCCTTTAATCAGGCAGAAAGAGGAAAAATTATTGTTTTGACTTTACATGGAGTACCTGATTATGATCACCCCTGGGTAACAACTCCACCAGAGCTATTTAAAGAATATATGCAATACCTCGCAGATCATAAATTCAAGGTATTATCCTTAAAGGATTTGACCAAATATATAGATGTTGATCAGGCGAAAGAGGTACTGTCGCCTGACTTTACAAAAACTTTAAAAAATAAATAGTATATATTATTAGCCACAACCAGATTAACCTATGCTAGCATAGAAATATTTTAAGCCGGATTGTATATTAGAATTTCTAATGCATATTACGGGTTTTAAATGCACATAGACTAATTGGCAAATAAAAAGACGTTTAAACAAATGAAAATTATAACTGCATGCACCGTTGAAGAATGTAATTCTTTAGGGAGAAAAGTAATTGAAGTAGAAGGACAAGAAATTTTAATAATCCATTCTGAAGGAAAATATTTTGCAGTTAGCAATATATGTCCGCATGCCAAAACTAAATTAGTTAGTGGCAGAGTTGAAGAAGATACATTAACTTGTTCAAATCATGGAACTTGTTTTGATTTAAAAACCGGAGCAATTCGTATTGATAAAATTGATGAAGATTTATTAGATCAGCTCGATGTTGAAGATTTACCATTTGGTCCTCTTAAAACATATCCTTTAAGCATTAAGGATGGAACAATTATGATTGAAATCAATTAACTATGATATTAAATTAACCTAATTATTGCTAGTAGAGATTAATAAACATAAGTAAGCACTGAAATACTTTCGGTATTGTATTCTCAGCTAGTTCCCCTTAACCCTTGGCTTTCTTCATTTTGGTTCAAACCATATATTTTCTTCTATCTTTGCACCAGTAATGAGAAAGATGGAATTATTAGCCCCAGGAGGAGATGTAGATAGTATTAAAGCTGCTATTATTGGTGGTGCAGATGCTGTATATTGTGGATTAGATAAGTTTAATGCCCGTAACAGAGCAACTAATATTTGTTTTGATGATTTAATAGGTGTTGTCAAACTAGCACATGAGCATAACTGTGAAGTATTTCTCACCCTTAATATCTTGGTTGTTGAAAACGAAATACCGGCCTTAATTCAATTATTAAACAGACTGGTAAATACCAATGTTGATGGAGTTATTATTCAGGATTTAGGATTGTTTTATCTTATTAAAACTTATTTTAAAACCTTACCAATTCATGCCTCGACGCAATTAACTACTCATAATAGCGGACAATTAAAGTTCTTAAGAAAGTTGGGAGCAGAACGTGTAAATTTATGCCGTGAATTAAGTCTTAATGAAATCAAGGAGTTAAATAGAGTTTGTGAGACATTAAATGTACAAACAGAAGTTTTTGTACACGGTTCACAATGTATTTCTTTTTCTGGAATATGTTACATGAGTTCTGTACAGAGTGGTAATTCAGGAAACCGGGGGAGATGTAGTCAACCATGCAGAGATCAGTATAAAACAACAAAGTCCGGGAATAACTATCCTTTAAATTTAAAAGACAATTCTGTATATTCTGATATTAAAGAATTATACGATGCAGGCGTGTACTCATTAAAAATAGAAGGACGCATAAAAAAGTACGATTATATATATACTGTTGTAAATACCTATAAACAGAAGATTCAGAGTTTAGGCTATACCTCAACTTTTGAAGATGATAACAGTGCATTATATAAAGTCTTTAACCGCAATTTTTCAAATGGATATTTACGTGGAGATATCAATAATATGTTCATTGATAATCCGCGCGATCAAACCTTGCAGCATTTATTTGATCAAAATCAATTAACAGGAGAAGACGAAAAAGAAAAGGCAGCTCTTAAGCTTTACGCTGAAAAAGATCAGTTAAAACAAGAGGTAAAAAACAAAATAGACGAACTAAGTATTGATAAAGTACCGTTGAATATAAAGCTATCGGGCGACTATGGTCAATCATTAAAAGTATCAATCACTTCATCAGAAAAATCATTTATAGTATGTACAGATGTCAACCTGAGTAATAAGGGAACTGAAGCTTTATCGAAAGATGTGATTCTTAAAAGATTCAAAGCTATTAACGAAACAGGTTACTATATTGAAAAGCTGGAAATTGATACTTCTTTAAATCAATTATTTATTCCTTTTAAAGAATTAACGGCCATTAAAAAGAAATTACTGTTTTTGTTAAATGACTCCAAAGAAATAATAGAACCTGTTTCTCTTCCTAAACTAAAAGCAACGGTACATACTACACAAAAACCATCACTATCTTTAATAATTGACTCACTAGAGGATATCGTACACTATCAGGATACCAATGCTAATATATATTTCAAGCTACCTTCACGTATTGATTCGCAGTGGAATGAATTGGTTCAGGTTTTTCAACAGAACAGACAATTAATACCATGGTTTCCTGCTGTGATTATAGGTGAGGATTACTTTAAAGCACTAGAGTTTATAGATAAAATAAAGCCATCTTTACTGGTGACTGAAAATACAGGGATAGGTTATGCCGCCTATGAAAAAGGTATCCCCTGGATTGCTGGTCCGGGTTTAAATACAACCAATTCGTACAGTTTAAAAGCATTAAAAGAAGAGTTTAATTGTGTTGGAGCTTTTATTTCCAATGAAATCAATAAGCTGCAGATTCAACGTATTGTAAAATCCGATAACTTTAAATTGTTCTACAGTATCTATCATCCTATAGTATTAATGACTACTCGTCAGTGTTTGTTTCAACAGACAACAGGTTGTAATAAAAACAAAATGGATAGTTCGTGTCTTGATACTTGCAGTAAAACATCCACTATTACCAATCTGAATAATACCAGTTATATTATAGAAAAATCAAAAGGAAACTATCATCGTATATACAATACCCATAATTTCCTTAACCTGGATATTATTAATAAATGTTCTCAATATTTTGATGAGTTTTTTATTGATTTAAGCAGCGTAAAAACAAGTACAAGCATAGATTTTGATCGTTATGTGTTAATAAACTTATTTACTTCTGCAATTCAAAAAGATATAAGTGTAATTAGTAAAATTCAAGGATCTATTCATTCCACAACAAAAGATCAATATATAAGAGGATTGTAGGAGGGTTTACTTTTCAATAATTTTAAAATTTTATAACTTTTAATTTAGTACATGACAAAACTATAAATAATTGAAAATCAGCAAAATAAGCACGCAATTTCCTTGCTTAAAACCTTGATATTCAGTATCTTACAAAAGATTCTCACATCATTTTGTAATGCATACGAATACCAAGGTAGACAGTAAAAATACTCAATTATTTGAGTTGTTCAAGGCAACAACCAATTGGCACAAGGCAAGGATTAAATGCTTGCTCATTATTATCAATAGCATGATAAAATTCCAAACCGTTTCATATGTAAAACTTGCTCAAGGTTTTAGTTCTAGTGTAGAGCATGAATCAAGCCTACGGCGAGTGCAACGGTTCTTTTCTGAATTTTCCTTTGACCCACTGATATTTACACGTTTAATTTATAGTTTATTGCCAGATGAGCCTCCTTATATGCTTAGCATGGACAGAACCAATTGGAAGTTTGGCAAAACCGATATCAACATACTGATGCTGAGCGTTTGTTACAAAGGAGTTTCTATTCCGTTGATATGGAAACTCCTTCCAAAAAGAGGTAATTCCAATGCCTTGGAGCGAAAAGAGGTGTTGGACACATATGTTCAGTTCTTTGGTACCCAAAATATTAAAGCTTTTATGGCGGATAGGGAATTTATAGGCGAAGAATGGTTTGAAAATCTTATTCGTCAAAATATTCCATTTTACATTCGCATCCGGAACAATATGATGGTGCATCGTCATGGCAAAACTCCTATAAAGGCCTTTTGGCTGTTCAATAATATGAAAATTGGGTCTTACAAACATTGTGATAAACTCTATTATCTAGGTAAGAATCTAGTATACTTATCTGGAGCAAAATCCTTTAATAAAATCACTGGCAAAGTAGAATTTACCATTATCGCTTCGTTTAATCAATATGATCAGGCTTTGATTAATTATAAAGAGCGATGGCAGATCGAAACCATGTTTAGAGCCATGAAATCCAGTGGCTTTAACCTTGAAGATACCCATTTGACAGACTTGGAACGCATTGCTAAACTTTTGGCTGTTGTATCAATTGCTTTTGTTTGGGTATATTTAGCAGGGATTGACAAACATGAGAACATTAAGCCGATCAGGGTGAAAAAACATGGTAGAAGGGCTTATAGTTTCTTTAAATATGGTTTAATCAGAATTGCTCATGCATTAAGTAATCCAATTAACAACAATGATTTATGTGAATGTTATAAAGTTTTGTCATGTACTTAGAACTTTTAATATAAATTTGAAACCTTTGACTAAAAATCAAGTATATTCTAGTTATAAATAACGGATTTTATATCTACCCCCTGCTATATCATTAAATCCGGTTTAAGTATAAATTTTTAAGTTGTTATAAAGATAACATATTTCAAAGGAAAACTTATCGCAATGTTGTGATCGTAGAAAACCTTTTTTTAGGAATGAAATCATACATAAATGAAAGTTATTTTTTGGAATATTATGACATATATTGAACTATCATATAAGACTAAAAAATATAAAATGAAAAAAATTGTCGTAACTATTAGCCTGATTTTTATTAGCCTGAGTAATTTATTTTCACAAGTTCCAACAGATGGATTGGAGGCTCAATATTTATTTAATGGAAATGCCGATGATGACAGTGGAAATAACTTTAATGGAGAAGTGGTAGGGGCCACTCTAACTACCGATCGTTTTAACAACGAAAATTGTGCCTATTATTTTGATGGAATTGATGATTATATATCACTTCCTAGTGATTTTGATTATGAAAACAGAACGATTTGTGCATGGTTTAATGCCTCTACAATATCTACATATAATAGGATTTATGATTCTAATCATCCTGGATTGAATTATGGTAAAACTACTTTATTAACACATAGTAGAGATGGTGTGGATAAAATGAGAATGATATACTGGGAGGTAGACGGAGGCTATGAATGGAATATTTGTAGTGATGCCTGGTATTTTATGGCAATGTCGATTGCTGGTCAGGATATTAATTATTATGTCAATGGACTTTACGCTGGATCCTTTACAGGTACATACGAAAAAGCTGTAGACGGAGATGAACATGCTTATATTGGTACAAATAGAACAGCTGCAGATAGGTTTTTCAATGGTAAGATAGATGATGTTAGGATTTATAACAAAGCGTTAAATGAAAAAGAAATCTTAGCTCTTTATGCAGAGGAATATGCAAATACTATTTATTATGATAGCATTCAAGTGACTGATACGCTATTTATAGATATTTCAATTCCTCTAGAACTAGAAGAAGAAAGTATTAATAACCGAATTAAAGTATATCCAAATCCAAGTTCCGAATATGTAACAGTTGATTTTGGAACTTATGATTTGTTAACTGGTTATTTGCTTAAAATATTTGATGTTCAATCAAATGAAGTTTATTCAGAGGAAATTAATTCCAAATACACTACAATTCAAATTAGTGAGATTGGTACAAAAGGTATTTATTTTATTCAAGTATTAGACGAAAATAATGAGTTAGTTAGTGTTAAGAAATTGATTATAAACTAGCTGAGTGTGGTTTTTGCTATAATTTTTGCGTTAGATTTATATTTACCTATTAACTGTAAATCAGTAAAGTTGTAAAAGAAAAAACGAGACTAAGATCTCAAAAACAGTTATGGAGCCTGATGTTTAGGGAGTTTTTCTCTTATATGTCAGGCTCTAATTGTTAATATTAACCAAATACTATCTTACATGCAGATCATATTCAGATAATTATCACCTTTCCCAATTCTTTAGCATATTATCATATCTTCTTTTTTCAAATTTTTCATGTAATCAATAAAGTTGTGAGTGTTAAAATATAATATTTAATCACATAATTATAGATAACAGAATTTACACTCTCGTATTACTTGTTTAAAATTAAAATGTTAAACTTTCAGGTTTTTACAAAAAGCAATTCAAAGAAAAATAATGGTGATTTAATAATTGTGACATAAGCAATATGGCTAAATAACTTACATAGATAATTTATTAGTAAGTAATATATTTAGTTAGTTTATAATTGTCAAGTGTAGACAATGAGAAAAGTATTAATAATAAACGGACATCCCGATAAGGAAAGCTTTTTCCATGAATTAGCCAAGAGATATATAAAAAGGAGCTGATTGTATAGTTTAACCCCATAAACATCTATCATTTTATCTAAGAAGTAAGGATTTGCAATCCGTTAAACAGAATATACCTAACTTAAAAACAATGTGAGTTCAACCATATAATCCTACTACCCTTAACCTTTCTACCTTTCAACCCTCAACCTTTTTTTACCTTTCAAACTTTAATTATAAAGAAATATGAATATTATTACAGTCATTCCCCTTAAATCGATTATTTTTGCACTTATTATATCAATAATTCATTATATAGATTAAATATTTCGAATTTGATATAAAAGAAATAACATTCTCTTGTTTCTTATCTATACTCTGACAATCTACAATTTAAAAAACTGGTTAATTAAAATATTAAGGTGCCTGAGTTATGGCGCTTATAGAAACATATTATTATGAATACAAATAATTCACAATTCTCAAGATATGAAGACAACAGTAATGTATGGTTGTCTCAAAATAGCGATCAGGAATTTAGTTATACTGATTATGGCGTAACACCTACCGTTTTAGAAAGCGAAGCTGAAGTTGGTAAGGCCATGTTAAATGAGTTATATATTACAGCAGCATCTAAAGAAGGTGATATTAATATTGCGCTATTAGGTGGGCGAGGAGCTCAGGAATTACATCGTTTATTAGGGGAGTTGGCAAAAACAACAGAACAGGATGAATTACTATCCAGACTGAATGTTTTTACACAGGATGCATTGGCTCCTATGGGCATGGCTAATGGATTTAGTTTTGTAAGGGATTTTGAGCGCATTTTAGGTGATGATTTTTTCAATAAGATAAAAAGTTTCACACCAATGCGAACTGATACAGAAGATCTGGAAGCTTCGTTAATAGAATATCTAACTAAGTTAGAAGATTTAGGTGGTTTGGATATATTTTTTATTGGTCATGGACCCGAAGAAAATCAGGCATCACATCTTGCATACATTAAACCTTTCTCTGGAGCAAAGAATAATCATGTGGCAGGAATAATTCCAATATCCAGTAGCATTTTAGAGCATCACATCAGTAAGTTTAAAGCAGGAGGAAGTCTTGTGAATGAAAATGATGAAAAGGAATGTCGTTCAGCTCAGTATATTCTTACTTTAGGACCAGCCGCAATTTTACAAGCTAAAAAGATTGTTCAGTCAGTAGTAGATGCTGATACTGCACCAGCTAAAGTACAAACATATTCAAATGTGCTAAATACAAGTTTGAGTTCAAATACAGATGAAGCAATGCAGCAATTAAATGCAAATCCGGGTTTATGGATCAGATTGCATTCAAACACCAAATCTTTTGTATTGCCAAATTTAGAACTGTAACATTAAAGAAGAATACCAGGAGATATTATGATAGATTTACATACACATACAACTATTTCTGATGGAACCTTTACTCCTAAAGAGTTGATTCAACAGGCCAAAGAAGCAGGTGTTTCTGCAGTTGCTATAACCGATCATGACACTATAGCAGGACTTGATGAGGCTCAACAGGAAGCAGATAAACTGGGTGTTAATCTTGTTAAAGGGATTGAGTTTAGTACTGAATTTGGTGAAAACAGATTACTTCATATTTTAGGAATCGGAATTGATCCTGAAAGCGAAGGGTTTAAGCAGATTTACACACAGTTTAGGAAGGAGAGAGCAGAAAAACTTACTTTGGTTTTTGAAAAACTGCGTTCTTTGGGAGTTACAATTGATCGTGAAGCTGTAGGACCATTTATCTCCGGTGGTTTTATGGACAGGCAGGCCATTGCAAAATATCTAATTGCTAAAGGGTATACAAAGAACGTAAAAGAATCCTGGATAAATTTTCTGGATAAGGTTAACTATTTTGAAGGAGAACTGATAAAACCTAAAGACGCATTTGATGCGATTCATGCTGCAGGAGGAAAAGCATTTTTAGCTCACTTTCATTTAAATATTGGTTTTAAAGGATATTCAGAAACAGAAATCCATACATTTCTTAAGCAGCTAAAAGAATGGGGATTGGATGGTATGGAATGTTATTATCCTTCTTTTACAGAAGAAGACAGGACTCGTTGCCTAAAGTATATTGAAGAATTTGATTTATTAAAGTCAGGAGGATCTGATTTTCATGGAGCCACAAGGGCTCATGTTAAACTAGGTGTAGGTGAAGGAGATTTAAATGTTCCGGATGAATTATTGGAAAATATTCTTCCTGAATTGCTTGTCTCAATTAACAAGTAATCAGCTCTAGATTTTAAACTAAGTTATTTTATAAAACTATAAACCAGCGCCGAAATACCTTCGGTGCTGTATGCAAATAGTCTATTTTATATAGGATTATCTATTACACTCTACTCTTCGCCCTTCGCTATTACTTTTTTCCCTAAAATTGAAACCTTTGACTGTAATTGCAGTATATTCGATTTGTAATTAATTATAAATAACGGAATAATAAAAAACATAGTAAATATAAACGTAAGTTAATGACGCTTATATCACCAAAAAGGTACAATAAACGTAGTATAATGACGGTTATAATTTAAAGGTGGACTTATTAATGAGTTGTAAGCAAGTGTAAGAAACCGACACGACACATTGAAAGTTGATTGAAATATTATAAAAAACGGACTGATTTGATTGGTGCTCCGTTGATAGGGCGGTGCAGTTTGAGGGGAATTTATTTTGTTTTTTCTCCCCCCGCGCAAAGACAAAAGAAATCCCGCCCACAAAACAGCACATTTGCAAACCGCTGCAAGCCAACCCTGCAAGCCAATGTTTGCAAAAGAGCTGTTTTTATCAGCGCTCTATAACATATGGTTATATATTAGTTTTTAATTGATGAATTATAATAATGGGAAAAACAAAAAAAAACAATACAAAAAGAGTCATTCCTGAAAATGAGGAATTTGAAAACTTTAGAATGTATCATCAATTACAATACGATAGAATTGATAAATTAGAATCAAGGAGAGAAACATTTAGCAATTTTGTTATTACGATAAGTGCTGGAATTTATTTAGTCGGATTCGGCGATCTTTCTAAACTAAATTTAATAAGTGGGATCTTTTTACCAGTTATTATTTCATTAATCAATTTATCCTCTATAATCTTTGCTCATAGATCGAAACATTATATAAAGATGCATCAGGAAAGAGCAAAAATTGCAAGAGCTGAATATGCTCCACAGTTAAATTCAATAAGTTCAAAAGTTGAGAAGATTGATAGTATGAAAGACCCATTAAGAAGGGATATGATTTATAGATATCTTCATGTCTCAATTATTGTAATCGCAATACTTTCTGTTTTGGGATATTTCTATTATGGAATAAAAATATAGACTTATGTACATATCCAACCTAAAGCTCTGGAATTTTAGAAAATACGGTTCAATAAATGAAATAGAACTTGATAAACCAGATTTAAATCTAGCTTTTAAAAAAGGACTAAATGTTTTAATTGGTGAAAATGATTCTGGTAAAACTGCAATTATTGATGCTATTAAGTTAGTATTAAAAACCCATAGTTATGATTGGATTAAGGTTGCCCATGAAGATTTTTATAACGACACTGCACGTTTTAGAGTCGAAATAGAATTTCGAGGGCTTGTACCCGATGAGGCTAAGAACTTTACGGAATGGTTGGGTTGGGAATCTGTAACAGTAAAAACAGAATCTGTTGAAGAAAAGCGTAATCAACCTTTTTTGCGTTTAATATACGATGTGTCAAGAAATACAATTGATTGGTATATTATACCCACAGATGTAAGAGCAGGAGTTGACGACACAGGTTATCCATTAACAGCTGAGGCAAGAGAGTATTTAAAAGCTACCTATCTTAAACCATTAAGGGATGCGCAATCTGAACTAATTCCCAAAAAAAATTCACGGTTAGCACAAATTCTTCAAGGGCATGAAGCTTTTAAAGGTGAAGAAGATACACACATTCTCGTGAAATTATTTAAGGATTTTAATTTATCCGTTGAAAAATATTTTGAAGGAAAAGCGAAAGATGATACACCTCTTGAAGATGATAATAAAAAAGGTAAAGAATTAAAGGATGAGATTGATAAATTTATTCAGGCATTTTATAGCCATGATAAGGAATCGAAATTTGGTGTTGTCGGTAGTTCTTTAAAAAATATTCTTGAAAAACTAGAATTATCATTAAAAGATGAAATTAATCCAGGCTTAGGTACATTGAACAGATTATTTATGTCCTCTGAGCTATTACATCTCCAAAAAAAGAATTGGAACGGAATACGCCTTGGATTGATTGAGGAACTAGAAGCTCATTTACACCCTCAAGCTCAAATGAAAATTATTGAGTATTTGCAAAAAGAGGATAATATACAGTTAATTTTAACCACTCATAGCCCTAATCTTGGTTCTAAAGTCAAATTAGATAACCTTATTATCTGTAATAATAGTTCTGCTTTCCCAATGGGGGCAGAATACACAGAACTTGACTCATCAGATTATGTTCATCTTGAACGATTTTTAGATGTAACAAAAGCAAATTTATTTTTTGCTAAAGGAGTTGTTTTAGTTGAAGGTTGGGCGGAAGAAATATTTTTGCCATCATTTGCAAAGCATCTTAAATTAAAGGGTATTATTCAAAAAGACTTAACAGAAGCAGGTGTTTCAATTGTAAATATCGGCAATATAGGTTTCTCTCATTATTCTAAAATTTTTCTCCGTAAGGATAGTACTAACACTTTAGATATACCTGTTTCAATAATAACAGATGTTGATGTTCCTTCTTTTGAGAAAGTTAGGGAGACTAATGATGATGGCAAGTATTTAAGTGATAATAAAGGAAACCCTAAATATTTATATTCTAAAATTAGTGAGGATGATATAACTAATAAATCTATTAATAAAATAGGTGAAATTACAAGTAAGTTAAAATCTCAAAAAGTTAAAGTATTTGTTGCACCGCACTGGACTTTAGAATATTCCTTATTCAAATCTTCATCTTTAAACCAAATATTTTGTAATGCACTTAAAAAAGTACATCCGCAAGTGGATGAACAGAAATATGAAGAGGAGCTTGCAAAGAAGCTTATAAATAAAGGTCTAAAGAAAACAGATTTAGCATATGAACTTGCGAAAGAATTAGAAAATGATGCAGAAATAGAAATATCACAATCTGATTCAGGTATTAAGTATTTAGTTGATGCTTTAAAGTATGTGTGTAATGATTGAGATTACTGCAAAAGATATTGAATATAGTGAGCACGTTCTATTAAAAGAAGGACAATCATTTGACGGTGAAAGACAAGATTTTATCAGCAATCTTTCTACTTTGGATTTGCAAGCAGTTCCTGGGAGTGGTAAAACAACAGCATTATTGTCTAAACTTCTAATTTTGGAAAGGAAAATGCCATTTAATGATGGTTCCGGTGTGCTTGTAATTTCCCACACAAACGCAGCTGTTGATGAGATTTCTGAAAGGTTAGGGAAATATGCTCCTAAACTTTTTCAGTACCCAAATTTTATTGGTACAATTCAAAGCTTTGTTGATACATTTCTTGCAATCCCTTTATATACCAACCAATTTAAACAAAAACCCTACAGGATAGATAATGAGGTTTATTATGATGCAGTAACGAATTTATTTCCTAGAAATTTGCCTAATTTTTCTAGACAAGAGCAAAAAAATGGTCGTTACTATATAATGAGTAATAACATTCAATATAGTTATCGTTTAAAATATGAGGATAATAAATTTGTGCCTGTTGACACAATCTCAGGTAATGAATTAAATATTAGCAAACCTAGACGTTCTAGAAATTGGGTTGATTTTACAGATGAGGAAAAGGAGAAAATAAAAAAATGGCTAGTATTATTCAAGTTCAGAGTTATTCAGAAAGGCACACTGCATTATGATGATGCCTATACACTTGCACAAATTCAACTTAAAGAATTTCCTGAGGTTATAAATTTGCTTCAGAAAAGATTTAAATACATATTCGTTGATGAGATGCAGGATATGGATGTTCACCAACTGGAAATATTAGAGCAAATTTTCTATGCCAACGGCAACTCTACTTCTATCTTTCAGCGTATTGGCGATAAAAATCAGTCCATTTTTAGTGGTGGCTCAATACACATTGATGAAATTTGGCATCAACGAGAATTAACCTTGGAAATTAATGGCAGCCATAGAATAAATAATGTGCTTGCTCCAATAATAAAAAGCTTAGGTATAGAATCCTATGAAATTGAAGGGCGTTTTAAAAATGATGATGGAACGGATATAAATATTAAACCTCATTTGTTAATTTTTGATAATGACACAATAAAAAATGTTATTACTAAATATGCTGAAATTATCAAGAATTTTCAGGTTAATAATGAAATTCCTAATCCGTCTCCAAACAAATTTATGGCTGTTGCTTGGATTAAAGAAAATGATGAAGTTGATAGACTTGGGCTATCGGATTATTGGGATGCTTATTCACACACTTCGGTGAAAACCCAAATAGATTTCAAAGTATTAAAAGATTATCTTCTATATTATGATAAGTCAAAAAGGACTCTTGAATCCGTTAGAAAACAAATATTAAATGCATTATTAAAAATAATCCGCTTAGAGAACATCTATGATGAATTTGATAGAAATTATACAAAAAGGAAACTTCTTAATCATTTCAGAATAAACCACACCTCAGCTTATGAGATTCTTAAACTCAAAATATATGATTGTTCCATATTATGTATAAATGATAAAATAGAAGAAGCTTACGTAGTTATAAAAGACTATCTACCTGAATTTTTATCAGTATTTAATTCTCAAATTTCAAATTCTGCCAATTTTATAAATGATGAATCAGAAATTGAAATTGAAGAAATAACTGAAGTTGAAGAATCGAATCTTTATATAGATGGTGAAATAGAAATTGAAATAGGTACTGTACATTCAGCAAAAGGTCAAACTCACACAGCGACTTTATACATGGAGAGTTTCTTTCAATCAGATGGAAGGGGAGCAAATGCTAAATCCTATGAATCTCAAAGGTTATGTTCTCAAATACTAGGTCAAGAAATTGATAATACAACTTTAGGTAAGAGAGTAAAGCAGTCTTTAAAAATGGCTTATGTCGGCTTTTCCAGACCTACTCATTTGTTATGTTTCGCAGTACATAAAGATAGGTTTGATAATTATCTTTCAGATATTAATAATGAAATATGGGAAGTGGTGAATGTTTAATCTATTCTAGACTAATGAGAAATTGTGATTGCCAACCCTATTTGCAAGCACATTGGCAAGTCACACGAGCCTTGCTCAAACCAAAACTTGCCAAAGAGCTTACAAAGCAAGCCCTATGTACCGCCTTTAAAGGGCGGTTTGAGGATTCCTCCTCCCACAAAAACAAAATAAATTCGTGCTTCAAATCAAGGTCAGTACGGATTGATAAGAATAAAGAATAGATTTGTAAAAACATGAAACAGATAGACTTTGAATAATGAACACCAGCTTACAACACGGTATATACAAAATGGGCGGGATTCTGCTAAAATCAAGGGCAGTAGCCCACTTCAAAATAGTAATGGTTTGATAAGTTTGAAGCCCGCAATCGCCCACATTTGCATATACTTGTCCGTTAACAAAATTTTATTATAACTGAACTATGAAAATAATAGTCTACTTGACTGTAATCTTTATTTTATCCTGTGGATGTCAAGAGCGCTCAAACGGAGAAAAATATGAAACACGAGATGTGATTGAAATAAGTCCGGATATTATTTCAGCAATGGCAAGATTATGTGAAAAAGATCCAGAACAAAACTCGGTAATCAGATATAAAACATCGGAAAAAATAGCAAATGCATTTGAACCTTACGACTCAATTGTAGGAGGAATTAAATTTAAAAATGTATCTGAAAACATGGCTTTTGAGATAATTGATAAATATTTTCAAACCGTAAAGGAATCAAAAAATTATTTGTATCTGACTAACCTTGATTTTGACGACGATTATAATTCATATTACGATATTGTAATTGCACCAATAGCTAATCAGTGGGAACTTATTAAGTTTGTTGGTACAGAGCCTGCAAATTATGATTTGACAACAGATGATGTAATTAATTGGTTTAAAGAAAGGAAAAAAGAATTTGATTTTGATATAATTGTTGCTGACCTTGACAGAATTGAAGCAATAATAATAACTGAACCAAAATCATATATAAATTTGGGAAAAGAAATTTATGAATTTTGTCCAGACGTAATTGACCAAGGCCACTCTGATATGGAAGAATTAATTGACTTTCTTCGAACTTCAAAAAGAATGTGGTTTTGGTGGGATTAAAAATATAAAGGTTTACTAAAAAAAACTTAAATGTTTCGAGTAATGACTTTACTTAATAAAGCTAGATTTAACTAAAATCATACTTGATTGATAATTATAACCATGCAAAAAAATCATTTCTTTACTTTAGTCGTAATAGTAATTCTTTTTTCAAGTTGTGCTTCTAATTATTCTCTTTTGAATATTAATTGTGAACCAAAACAGATTTCAATATCAGGAAAATTGGTCGATGTAAATATTATTCATTGGTTACAAAATATAGGGATGATCAACATAAAGCAGAAGCAGAATATGCAATTAAAAAATTGAAGAACGATTAGTGATTGTTTTCAGTATATTTAAAACTTTCAGGTGGGTTAATGAAAAGTATAAATTGGATAATACAATCAAGTATATTAAAACATAGTAAAATATGAGTTCACAAATAAAAATAGAACCTCCCTATAAATTAAAGACATATATTTTCTTAAAAGACTATATGACCATCTTTGGTCTTGTAATATTATTATTCGGACAAATTTTCTCATTTAGTGAGTATTCACATATTGATATATCTTCAATAACTATGGTTTTTTCCAAAACAGAAAAAACAGAGGGGAAGATTGTTGATGTTTATTCAATATACTATGCTTTTTTCGACAAATATACTAATGCATATGATTATGAAATTCACCATCCAGAATTAGGGAGTTCATACGGAACATCTTTTGGTAAAAGTGATTTAAAAAAAGGAGATAATGTTATAGTTGAATATGTAAAAGATAAACCAACAATACATCGTATAAAAGGACTGAGCAATTCTTTTATAACCGACACCACATATATGTATTTGGTAATATTATTAGTTGGATTTTATTTTATTATTGTGGGAGCCAAAAGAACAAGGGCCTTTTTAAGAGATGTGAAGAACGGATATATAACAAAGGCTAAATTGTATGAGAAACCGACAACAAGGACTATTGATGAAACTACATATATTGTAATGAAGTTTTTATTTACGACCAAAACTGGAGACACAATAAAAACTAAGAAAGAGTTGTCAAATGCAACAAATCTTCTTGATGATGAGGAAGAATATATATTATACGACGAAAATGATCCTTCCAATAATTATTTTGTAGACCGGTTGCCTAAAAAACTAAAGGATTATATTTACTCCGAGATTAATCAAACAAGTAAAATAATAAAGGAAACGCTTTAAAAATACCTTTTATTTTTAAGCTCGTTAATTATTTTACAAAAGAACAAGTATATCATTTCTATAAACAAATCTATCAATTGAGCTGTTGTGGTTTAAGTTATTAATGAAAAGCTAAACCCATGAAACCAAGAACACTATCCATAATAACAGGTATCAGTTACCTAATCATTTTTTTTGCAGCAATATTTGCTAATTTTTTAGTGCTTGAATCTATTATAAAAGACCCTCTGGTTGCTATTCAGGAGAATCATATGATGGTACGATTGGGAATTATGGCTTTTATCATTACAGTTGTATTCGATGTGGTTATTGCCTGGGCATTATATGAATTATATAAAGAAAATATATTATCAGGACTTAGTACTTTGTTCAGAATGATGCATGCTGCAATAATGGGAGTAGCAGTGTTTACTTTGCCGGTTGCATTAACATTATCCAATGAACAGGAAATACTTAACCAGGTTGATGTCTTCAATATTATTTGGTTGATTGGCTTATTCTTTTTTGGAATTCATCTTATCCTTTTAGGTCGTATTCTTAAAAAGCCAAAGATTATTACAATATCACTTATCATTGCAGGTGTCATGTATATGGCCGATACGGGCGCACATTTCTTACTTGAAAATTATGATGATTATAGTTCAGTTTTTTTAGCTCTGGTTGCAATACCAAGTATATTTGGAGAAATGGCCTTGTCGGTATGGCTTCTTGTTAAAGGTGGTAAAGTTTAAAATAGAGTTTAGATCTCTCAATAACTCAAAAACTTAAAATTGTAAGTTTTAAACCCAATATTGTAAATATTTGAGCCAACCATGTAGACTTTAAAGGCAAACATGTAAGGTTTAAACGCCTCATTGTAAATATTTAATCTGAATTTGTAGCCCCAAATGGCAAACTTGTAGATATTCTTACGAATCTTGTTAACATTTATCCCAAACTTATAACTATATAACGCCAAATTGTAAGGTTTGAATGCAAAATTATAAGGTATGAGTGCAAGATTGTAAGGTTTGAATGCAAGATTGTAAACATTTATGCCCTTTTGTAGGGTATTAAAGTAATTCAAAAAAAAACTCCCATTAGCATTACAACTAATGGGAGGAAACACATTTATATATATGTTTATTTAACCAAACCCAAACTACTTATTTTTATATTTATTATTTAAGTTTTTAGTATACTGGCTACGATAACCTTTTAGTCTTTTAGAATCTTTCCAAAAAACAAACTTGCCGCAATCCCTTATTTCATCAACGCTTTGTTTTAATAAGGTATACATAGCATCTCTAATTTCCATGTTTACATTTGGGTTATATTTATCGCCATTAACTATAGCTCTTAAATCCGCCAAATGAGCCGACATGTCTGCTGCTGTAGCCAGCTGATCTTCTTTAAATCCTACTTTTAAAAGTGGCTCCAGGTTATTTCTGCCCAATACAGCTAAATCATTTAAATCCTGAATCATATCCGGAATATCAGTGCCCTCAGCTATAGCAGATACGCTACTTAATAATGCAGGTTCTTTGCGATAAGCATATCTGAAAAAATGTAGTAAATCATCTCTGAATTTAAATCCATTAGGTTTTTCTACTTTCCATTGTTCATTGGCTTCATTTTTTCTTTTTTCATCTTCATGCCAAATACTCTCAGCCTCCCTTAAGGCACCGATACAATTCTCTAATCGACTAAAAATGGTTTCTGATAAACCCGCAGCAATTAATTTGTCTTTGTCATGTAGCGACCATTTATTAAGGTCTTCAGCTTCTTGCAGAAATGCGTCTATCGGAATGTAAGACTTTTGTAGATTGTCTGATCCCAGAGCTTTTGCTTCTTCTAACATTTGGTCATAAGCTTCCTTATTTCCCATAATAATTTATACTTTTGATGTTATTATATGCAGAGCCCCATGGCTTCCACTTTGCCAGTGTTAGCCACAACCCATAGTAAAGCAGACCAGCCATGGGGTTATCTGTTTGTAAAGATTGTGTGAAAATAAAATTATTCTACTCCGAAATTATATAAGTGCACTATTTTATTATAAACAGTTGTGTTTAAGTGATGAACTCACTATATGTAGTGACGAATGTTTTCTGTTTATATTTAAACAAAGCGACTTTTTAGGTATAGTTATGTAAATCAGAAATTATTTATATAATTGACAGTAACATTGTTTTATTTGACTATTTTAGTGCATATCATAATTCGTTATTTGTAGTGTAACTTATACTAAACCCAACTAATGAAAAAACTTTGTGTTTATCTTATTGCATTGATAATTAACATCACAATTGTTTGTGGGCAACAATATACCTCTTGGATTAATAATTGGGAAAAGATTTTAATTTCCGACTCTTATGGGGGATGGTCTCATTATAATAATGAATATCAAATACTATCTGAAGACTTTAATTTAAAATATCTAAACCAAAAAGACTCAATATTAAAGCAAATATCTTGTGATATAATAGATTCTATTATACTTTCATTAAAAAACAATAAAGAATTAATAAATGATCCTTTGGTAATGTTTAATCTGGATTCGGCATGGTTGACCAATAATGCTGAAGACCTTTGGTATCAGTATAACAATTATAAAAAGGAATTACCGGAAATTAGCTCAATTGCAATTAATACATTAAAAAATTATTCCAAAATAAAACCGTCATTATACTACATTCAAGGCTCTCATTGGACGGATGACTATCCTTTTGTTGCGATTAATATAATAAAAGGGGCAGATACCTTGTCAATTACTTCAGCAGGGCAATAACCATATATGTTACCATGGATTGTAAACGGTAATAATATATTTAATTCCCGGATTTCAACATTAATTGCAGAACTACTTCCTGATAATATTGAAAGCAATAAGTCAAGATTAAAAGGAGATGGCTTCAACCATTATTTAGTAAACAAAATCTACGATAATTATATAGATGACAAAATTGCTTTTGCAAAAGCCAAACATAGATATAAAAAACAATTTAACCTTCTGTCAAAACAATTTCAAATCAAACATGCAGAGATATCGAATATGGCATCAATTGAATGGGGTAGGTTTTATGGAAGGCCTTGTTTAGAAATCTTATTGTTAGATACCTTAAACTCAAAGCACATTCAGTTTTCAACTATTTTTAGCAAACACCATATTATTAATTCTCCTAAGTCAATTGTTAAAAACAAAGATAAACTGCTGGATCAGTTGAATATTAATCCGGTTTATCAATATGCACTTAAGCATAAAAACTGTCTTGGTGAAATTCATTGGGTTAAAACAAAATCTTTAAGTGGCAAAGCAAAGCGAAATTTTTTAAGAGATGTAGTGGATAATGGCGAAAGCAAATCTAAATATAGAGGAAGACTAAATAATGCAGTCTTTTTTGAATTGACAGAAGATAGGGATAAGAAAGGAAGCTTCTCCAGATGGATTTTCTTAAAGGATGGAACAAATATATTATGGCAAATTAGAGGTGTTTTTTTAATGAATTTATCGAATAATATAGTTGAAAAACAAGGATATGTATGTCGTGAAGTGAATGAAAATGAATTTTAACCTAAATCACATATATTATGAAACAAAATGAAGAAATAATTTACGGATCACTTGGCCAAAGGGTAAAAGCCATATTTGTAGACTCATTAGTAATTGCTGTATTTGGAGTATTGACTTCTATGCTATTAAGAGAGTTTAGTGATATTCCGGATTATTATAGAGCAGTTCCATTTGTATTTATATTTCTGATTTACGACCCTTTATTTGTAAGTCTTTTTGGAGGTACTCTTGGCCATTTAGTTATGGGGTTGAGAGTTAGAGAAGCAAAAGAACAAACTAAAAAAATAATTTTTCCTTTTGCATTCATTAGATTTATAGTGAAAATATGTCTGGGATGGCTTTCATTGTTAACAGTTACAGGAAATAAAAAGAAGCAATCAATACATGATTCAGTCATTGGATCGGTGGTGTTGAAATCGTAAAAGGATTCCCAAAAATTATAAATGGTTGTAGCAAGTAACTGCGAGTAAAATTAAATTAAAGAATTAATATTATAAGACCCAATATATGCAAGATCAAACATTAAAGATAATTATCAATGGAATAAGTATTATAAGCATGTTTGCTGGGATATTCGGAATGCTTTTCTCTTAGAAATTATATTTTACAAGTAGGGATTACGAATCCAATTTATCATTCTAACGTAAAATAACATATTAATAAAAGAGGTACTAGAATCTAGGTTGTTTTAAATAGCTCAGATTACACAAATTGAACTTGCATAGTAAATCTCAGATCCGTATTTGCATATTGCATAAGATTTAATAAAATAAAAAATAAACATGAATAAAGCACTTTGTATTATTGCAGGTATAGGTTTCACATTAGCTGTTATTGTACATTTAATTTCTCTATCAGGAATATATATTGGCGATCAGTTTCCCTTTGTGTGGGCTTTACATTTGGGAATTTTTGTAGTATGGTTTCCAACAATCTTAATGCTGAGAAATAATCAAAAGTATTCGCAAAAGGCGCGGAAATATGGAGATAGTCTTAGAATGATATTTAATGCCATATTCAAAGATATGCCTAAACCAGTTATGTTTATTGCATTGTTTTGCTTTGTATATGCATCATTAAATTTCTTTCTTTTTATGAATACAGGACAAGGAGGAAATCCGTCATTTATTGATGGAAAGTATGTACTAAATAATCACGGAGCAATAATTAAAGAATTGACCCAAACAGAATATTTAGAGTTAAAAGCTAATGAAATAAGAGGATTTTCAGGACATTGGATGCTGTTTTATTGTGTTGCTATGGGGGTTTTATGGCCTAAGAAAAATTGAAATCCAATATTGTGCATCAAAGAATCAGGATGTTATGGTAAAATAGCTTTCTTAAAAAAGATGTAACTTTAGTATACCATTTTATTTCGGTTACATATAAAATTGAGGAGTTTGTTTTATGAAAAGTACACTAATAGATGCGTTAAAATTAAAAATGCAACCGGTAGCCATCATTCATACAGATGAAAAACCGGAAGAAGGACTTCACTTTAAAGAAGGAAATAGTTTTGGATGTGTTGGTTCAATGTTGGTAGCTACAAGTAAAAAAAGTAGTTTGGCATATTTCAACCGTAAATCATATGGGTGTCCCGGAGGAGGAACAGGACTTGGATTTGGAGATTGTTATGGACGGTTTCCAATAGATAAACTTCTTGCCTCAGGGGATAAGGAGATAGCTTCGCAAATGGGACCTGCAGGAGCTATAATGGAAGAAGGAGAACGCTTTTACAAGAAACCGGAACAGGCAAGGAAATGGGTTGAATCACTACCTTTAACAGATGTTTCTACAGAGTATGTTGTATTTAAATCATGGAAACTTGTTACAGAAAAGGATAAACCAGAGTTAATAGTATTTTTTGCAAATGCCGACCAGTTGTCCGCATTGGTTGTAATGGCCGATTTTACTAAGGGAACCAATCAGAGTGTAGCTGCGCCCTTTGGTGCCGCATGTCAATCTTTACTCTTTGGTTATGCAGAAGCAAAAAAGGAATTTCCTCGGGGAGTAATTGGATTTTTTGATATTTCACAGCGCTCATCAGTTGATCGGGAGACTTTAACATTTACGGTTCCATATAAGATGTTTCAGGAAATGGAAAGTAACGTTGAAAGTAGTTTTCTGGAAACACATGCCTGGAAAAAATTACAAGAGCGACAGTGATTTTATACAAGCAGTAATCCCTGATCCACACTTTTCTGTTGTATAATTCTTTAGATAAGTGTTTTTAACTTTTAGTTTCGCTTGGTAAGTAAAAACCTTAAGAAAAGAAAGTTGTTTGAGCGCCAAGAGTTCTTTCCTTATAGTGAAGAGCTCTTATTTTTAGTCTTTACATACAAGCTGTGGCTTTTTGTGTTTTTTTTGATTGGTCGTTACAATTTATTTTTACCTTATAAAATTGAATATTAAACCAAATCACCAATTGAAGCATCTGTAATTTTAATTAAATCATCAGGATCAACTTCCACCTGCATACCTCTAACACCTGCACTAACATAAATAGTATCAAATTGAGTTGCACTTTCATGTATGTAAGTAGGGAAGGTTTTCTTCATTCCAACAGGAGAACAACCACCCCTGATGTAACCAGTAATATTCAGTATGTTTTTCATGGGAATCATAGCACACTTTTTATTACCGCTGACAGATGCCAGTTTTTTTAAGTGTACTTCATCAGCACCGGGAATACAAGCAACAATAAATCCGGTTTTATCACCTTCTAATACCAATGTTTTAAAAACTTTAGCAATATCCTGACCTAAACTTTCTGCAACATGAATGGCAGATAAGTCAGCTTCATCTACCTGGTATTTAATAGCGTTATATTTTACCTTGTTGCGATCCAGAATTCGCATTGCGTTTGTTTTCTTCATTCCGTTGTTAATATTAGCTTATCATAAAAACAATTGCAAAAATAAGGTAAAAATGAGAAGTATAAACTAAAATGCACTTTAAGTAAAGGGATAAAGTACCGAAAATGTTTCTCTTCTGGCATTAACTCAAATCATCTGGTAATATAAATCATAAATCATCCATCATAAATAAAAAACGAGCTAAATACCTTTGTTATTTAGCCCGTTTGCCCAGTGAATATAAAATATGAAATGAAACCTACATCTCTTGATACTCTTCTTCAATCGCTTCTTTTTCTAAACTATTCATAAAGTTTTTATTGAAACCATTGATTTTATTGTTCTTTTGCATCTCATAGGAATGGTTAGTTTTTTGCTTCCAATCTTCTGTAAAAGATGATTTTTTATAAGATCTCTTCTCTTCCTCGATTGTAAAGAATTGTGTTATTTGCATTAAATCTTCAGCTTGAGCAGCCATCTCTTCAGAGCTACTTGCCATTTCTTCTGATGATGAGGCATTTTGTTGTGTAACCATACTTAATTGTTGTATGGCTGTGTTGACTTGATTGACACCGACTTCTTGTTCTTTACTTGCTGATACTATTTCCTCAACTAATCTGGATGTTTCTTGTATGTCTGGAACTATAGATTTTAGTTTCGTATTAGATTCTTCTGTTAATCTTAAACCATTTTCAGCTAAAGCAACAATTTCACTTGCCGCAATAGAACTACGTTCTGCTAACTTTCTAACTTCCGCAGCAACTACAGCAAAACCACGTCCCTGATCACCCGCACGAGCTGCCTCAACTGCTGCATTAATTGCTAAAAGATCTGTTTTTTCAGCTATTTCTACTACTACATTTATTTTAGCGTAAATTTCTTTAACTGCATTCATACTATCTTCAGAGGCAAATGCAACTTGTTCTGCAGAATTGGATGATTTACCAGAAATATCCATTGTTTTTAGTGCATTTTCAGAATTTTGAAGGATATTAGCTGCCATTTCTTCCATTGACGAAGATACTTCTTCTGCCGAAGCAGCTTGTTCGCTTACACCTGATGATATAGATTGTGCACCGGAGCTTAATTGTTGACTGGCACCCGCAATGTTTTCAGATCCTGCCATTACGTTAGCAATTATTTCTTTTAGTTTTTCTGACATACTAAACATTGAATGGTAAACACCTTTTAATGCTTTATCAGTATTAAACTTGATATTTAAATTACCATTTGCAATGCTATCAGCAACTTTTGCAATTTCTTCAGGTTCTTCACCCAGAGTTGTACGTATTTCTTTACGAATTAAATAAGTTACAAACATTATTAATCCTAATAAAGCAAAGGCAACTGTAATAATAATATTACGCATATTGTATACAGGTTGCATAACTTCAGCTTCGTTTATTTCTGCAATAATAGCCCAGTTTAAACCTTCAATATCTAATTTATCGAATGAACTTAATACAGAAATGTCCCTGTAACTATCAATAATGTGTATCCCGGAATGGCCAGATAAAGCTTCTTGTGCACTTTTTGTATTAACACTTTGTTTTAATACTGTTTCTTCACTAAAAAAACGACTGTCGTTTCTTAATAAGTAATCATCACCAACAATATAAGTTTCACCTGTTTCACCCAGTCCTGTGCGTTCGTGCATTATTCTGTCAATGTTTTCTAAAGAAAGTTGATAAGCCAATACACCTATAAGAGAACCGTTTGCATCTCTTACTGGTCCTGAAATAAATGCAGCAGGTTCCTGCGATACTTCATAAAAAGAGAAATCAACAATTCCATATTCAGATTTACCTTGTTTAAAAGCCTTTGCCAAACCTGAATTTGAAAGTGAACCTGAAAGTAGATTTTTCCCTAAATCATCTTCTTTAGTAACACTATAAGCTACATCTCCATCTGGTGAAATAAAGAAAATATTATAATAACCATATTCCTTGGCATATATTTTTAGTTTTGAATCATGAAGGCCTAACCATTCCAGGTATTTAGCATTATTTAAACCACCCTCATTAAAGGCACCTACAAATCTTTGAACAGCCATTTGTACAGCACTGTTATGCGCATAAACATTAATATCACTCAATGTTTCAGCAAAAAATCTTTCTACTTGTACTTTCTTTAACTGTCGTAAAGATGATAATTGATCATAGGTTCTGTTAACCAAAGCCTTGCGTGAAGATGTATAGGAAATAAGTCCTAATACAGTAACCGATACGATTCCTATAAAAAGGAAGTAGGTTGTTAATTTAGAAGTAAATTTCATGCTTTTCATATGTCTAAAATTTTCTTTTAATTGCCATATAGCCTGTCCCGATTTATCGTGATAACTCATCAATTTTGTTATTCTTATTTGCGCTAATTTTTGACTTCGTCGTTCTCACGATTCTCATGGCTCGTTTCATGTTGTACTATTTTTTACCATTAATAATAATGGTAAGTATGTGTTATTGATAGTTTATTTTTTTACATAATTAACAGCAGGTAACTGTTTGATATTTTGCTCTGGTCTTACTCTTATTCTAATAGCCTGAAAATTGTTGACCGTATGATTAGGGATTAGAAACCTGCTGTTAATTTTTAAACCTGTTAAAAGTGTATTGAAAATATTTGATATAGTATAGGGGCTCATAGTAAATAGGGTTAGGTAATATCTTTATATAATTAAATCAGTATTTGTGTTTTTCTTTACTGAAAGTAAAATTAAAGTTGTTGTGCGTCAGGACAAAGGGTATATAGTACCAATTTTATAATACTACTTTTATATTTAGTACTAATACTTTTGGACTATTACGGTCGGAATTAGTATTTGTATAGAGTAATCAATTAATAGATTAGATTTTGATTAACCCTTTGTTATAAGAGTATTTACTATCAGACAAAAGTAGGGGTAGTTGTAGTATGAAAATTAAAAGAGGTATTTATGCCATAAAAAGGCATCATATTTAATTGTAGAAATAAAGAATTGGAATATTTCAATTTTGATATCTTAATTTAGCTTGTCTTCTCATCATTTTGTGATTGTTATTAGCAATCTATAACTTTAGTTGCTATTAATATCTTAAAAATATGAGAAAGCTGTTATTTATTATTTGCACTATCATAGTTTCTGAAGTTAGTTGCTTTTCACAGGAAGTTATTTCGATTACAGATTATGGAGAATTATTTGATACGATTCAACGTTCAAAAATATTTTCAGATCAAAAACAATTCGTTGATTTTACTTCAAAATATAATCAATCACCCTCTCAAATAATAAGTAAGTTTAATCAAGAAAGAGGCAAAAAAGGTTTTGACTTAAAACAGTTTGTCTCAAATAATTTTGATACAGTTTTTATTGATACAAGCGCAATACTGCATCATATTAATTATTTATGGGACTATCTAACCCGTTTTCCTGAGACTAAAGAAAAGAACTCAACTTTAATACCATTAAAACATCCGTACATTGTTCCCGGAGGTAGATTTAGAGAAGTGTATTATTGGGATAGCTACTTCACTATGTTAGGATTGGCAAAAGCTAACAGAATAGATTTAATAAAGAATATGTTAGACAATTTTGCTTATTTAATTGAGCAGTATGGACATATTCCTAATGGAAACAGGACTTATTATTTAAGTCGTTCTCAACCTCCGTTCTTTTCATTAATGATAGAGTTGTATTCCGAATTACCGCAAACAAATAAACATCAGGTTTACATTGAGTATAGAGATGTACTACAAAAAGAATATGAATATTGGATGAATACAAATATGTCTTATAAAGGTATGGTGGTAGCTGATAATAGAGTTGTATTATTAGAAAAAGATGCCATATTAAATCGCTATTGGGATGATTTGTCGACCCCTCGCCCGGAATCCTATTTAAACGATATTGAAACAAAAAATGCAACAGATAAAGATGAGGTAATTTACAGGGACATTCGTGCTGCAGCAGAATCCGGATGGGATTTTAGCAGTCGCTGGTTTAAAGATGAAAAGTCTTTAGCCACTATACAAACAAGCCACATTATTCCAATAGATTTAAATTGTCTTTTATATCATCAGGAATTGCTATTAAGTAAGATGTATGAAGGTAAAGAATCAAAATACTTTTACGAAGCAGCCCAAAAGAGAAAAAACGATATTAATGAGTTACTCTGGAATGAAGATAAAAGTTTCTTCTTTGATTATGATTTTATTCAAAATGAACAAACCAAAACATACAGTTTGGCAGCACTTTATCCCTTATATTTTGATGTGGTAGATAGTGTTAAAGCACAAAAAGTTATAATGGTAATTAAACAACAATTTCTAAAGTCGGGAGGATTAGTTACTACATTAAATAATACGGGTGAGCAATGGGATTATCCTAATGGTTGGGCTCCTTTACAATGGATAGGATATAAATCACTTCAGAATTATGGTTTTGATGGATTGGCAAAAGAAATAGCACAACGATGGATTAATCTTAATGTAAAAGTGTTTTTTGAAACAAATAAAATGATGGAGAAATACGATGTTGTGGACCTGGATAGAAAAGGGGGAGGAGGAGAGTATCAATTACAAGATGGTTTTGGCTGGACCAATGGTGTGTTTCTTAAACTTTGGAGTGAGTTGCATTCAAATTGAAAACTGTTATTTTGTTTATTGGAGAATTGCTAAAGTCTTATTAAGGATAATTCTTATTAAGACATAATTAGTAAGACAACATGTAAAATCTATATAAAAATTAAGAGCTATTCGTTTTACAGAATAACTCTTAATTACGATATGTGAGATATAAAACAGAGATTCTTTTTATTAATCTGAGTATACCATATATGTCGAACCCAAATTAATATGACTTTTCCACTTGATAACTTCTAATAGCTTTTGATCTGTAACTATTTTGTATTAAATAGTTATAGATAATTGTTTTCTCTTTTGCATTACTGGTATTGATAAAACATGTTTCAAGCCACGTATTAAATTCCTTATTTGAAAATCGGGATTGACGGGCCAACTCAATAGCAGAACTTATGTATGCAACCGAATTTTTATCATCAGAATCAGTTACGGTATTAAAAAATGAGGAAGTAACTTTTTCTTGATTAATAACTTTTGTAGCAACTTTGTTTAAATTGACTTCACTATTTATATTCTGTAATGAAGATTTTGTGTTTTTTACAATGGTAGATACAATATCGCCATGTGTGAATTTGTATAAATCGTAACAAGTTTTCACTGCTCCTTTTACACAATCATAAGAAGCATCAACTACAGTAGCGCCAGACATTGCATCAACATTATAGTATTGTTGTTCTGATTTTTCTGCTGTGTAATTGTCAAATTTGTAATACTTTATTCCAGAATGTGGATCATTTAATAAGGAGTGTAATTTTTCGTAATCCTTAACAGAAAAGCTTTCGTTATTAATTTTAATTAAGTTCTCATTCTGGTTCAATCCTAATTTGATGAAATTACCCCAAATATCCCAATATATTCTAAGCTTAACGGCTTTAGATAATTTGGAACTACCTGATTTATGCATGATATCAGAATAATAATATTCAGGAATTCCTGTATTGTCATAAGAGGCGAATAGTTTTTCTGATAAAGAATTATTATTCAAAGCAACCTCTTTAACAGCATTTCCTGATTTTGCTTGTACTGAAATTAGTAAAGCTATTGCTATATATAAATATTTAATCTTCATAAGTTTGTTTTATAATTGTCATTCAACCATTAACTAATGTAATTTCACTGCTGTTGCAAGCTTGTATCTTGTGATTCCATCTCGAATAATTTTACCTATAGAACGCGATGAAATCGCTCACTAGCTCTTGCACTATCAAAAAGGTTTTAATTTAGGTCCAAGTTGCAAACTTGAACCAGTATAATTACTCGTTTCACTTCGCACTTCGCACTTCGCACTCTGCTAATTCTCCTCTCTCCCTGTTCCTTTCTTCCTTTCTCCATGTTTTAATGTTTCCCTGGTTTAACGTTAATATTAAACCCAAAACAGAAGTTATTCCAATCAAATTTTTGGTTGTTTAGATATTCCTTTCCTGGTACTATTTGATTTCCATTAGATACAAACAGTTGGAAATTGTGTGTTTTACTTTTAAAAATTGCTCCAATAGTTATTACTGGATTTGGTTGATCAGGATGTTCTTCTGATGCAGATGCAATACCAAGAGGAAGGTCAACTGAGGCAAACAAAGCCTTTTTTCTGCTTAATTTTACTGCTATTGATGGATTAAAAGCCAGGAAGGTAGAAAAATACCCTTCAGGAACAATATTGAAATGAGTTATGGTATTATTGATCATAAATTCACACAGATGATTAACCTGACGTGTTAAACTAAACTGAGTGGTATAAAAAACACGGTTGATGAAGTAATAATTTTCACCAAAGTATTTTTCATTTCTACCATCAATAGATGTACTAAAGGCAAGAGCCATTCCTACCGGATTTTCACCCTCTAAATCCTGTTCAACTAAATTATAACGTATTCCTAATTCCTGCGTTTTATTTAATTTTTCAGTTAAGAAGAATGCTGAGAATTTTTCACTGAATCCATGTTCAATTCCCATTTGAATGTTTGCTGTTCCATAAATACCAAACACGTCTTCAAAACCATTCTCACTCAACGAAGCAAAGTAATGTATAACATATATTTGATTTTGACCTTTATCAGGCATGGTAGTAGTTGGATGATTCAATAATCTTCCATCCCAAATATGAGATACATTATTTTGTGCCTTAACATTATAGACTAAACAAATAAGACTAATTACTGTAATCGTCTTAAAGTGTTCAATACTATTCCATATTATTCGATTATTTCTCATATTACTACCTTTTAATTATCCAAAGCTCCCTGGTTTATCCATAAAATTATTTTCTGCAATTCGGCAGATGTTATTGCCCCTTCAAATGGATGATCTTCATTTAATTTTTGAATTAAGGTGCTTGAAGCAGCGTCTTCGGTATCAATATAGTTGCCGGAAATTAAAGACTGGTATGCATTGGCTGACGTTAAGTTTGGATAAGCCACAATTCCATCATGGCATGAGACACATGAACTATTAAAAACAGGTATTACGTCATCTGAAAAAGAAATTTTTGTTGTTGTTTCAACTTCTTCTTCTATTATCACATCGTAATAGCAGCTTGACATGAATATGACTATAACTACAAATGTGATACACTGAAATATTTTGAAATTATCAGGTTGTTTCATTTTGAATCTAAGTTTTATTATTTCAGTTGTTAAGCGCTCCCTCGTCAATCCAATCTTTAACTAACTGAATATCTGACTCAGTAGCAGAACTACTTGCGGCATGATTAAAATCAATATCTTTATTCAGTACATTTATCAGATAGCTATATGTTGAAGATCCTGCATATACTCTTACCATTTCTGGTCTCATTACAGAAGAAACACCTATCAGATTTTCATAACTGTTACCCGAGGTAAGATTTAAGTCTGCAGCTATTTCTCCAGAAGAACTTCCGTGGCAAACGATGCAATTGTTAAAGACCTGATTTTGTACCCTGTTAAATGTTACTAGTTGAATGGCATCTATTTGTTCTGAAATATTTTCATATACATTATAATTACCTAAATCGCTAATGCTTACTTTGTAGATGCTATTTTCTGTAAGATATACCTGTGCAGTATAATCACCTTCTTCCACATCTGAAATTGAAACAGTAAATGAATCACTGTTATCAGGTTGATTTATTGCTACACTTGCAATTGGAGTGCGACTGCTTTCTTCAGAAAATAAACCCACTCTTATTTGTTGGTCTTCAGGCCAAAATTCAGGATCAATAAATGAAACTTCAACCTGAACATTCCATGTGTTAGCAACCTCAGGTTCGTAAGGATGAGTACAGCCTACGATATACAGGCATATTACCGATATTAAAAACCATTTTATTTGCATAATATTTTCTTTAAAAAGCAAACTGAAGTTGTAAACATAACTGATGCTCAGTCATACTATTATCATCATCGTTGGCATCAGATACGGATTCATGTCCTGCTTTACCTAAATGCTGATACATAGCTTGTAATTTCAAATTATGACCAGCCAGGAAGTAATTGAAACCAACAGCAGGCATATACAATAACCCCGGATCATCAATAGCGTTACGGTCCAGCAAATCAAAACGTGCAGCAGCTTGAATTTTTGGAGAAAGAAAATACCCAGCTTGAGCATAAGCACCCCAAAATGTATATACAGGTGAAGTTTGTTGGCGCTCAACAAAATCCATACTTAACATATATGCTTCTGCAGAAATGTACCATCTACCTGTTAATAGGGCTAATTCCAGACCTGCTCTCATATCGTTGCTGCTTTCGTAATTGGCTTCTATGTTATAAGATCCTGAAGCACCTAAAAGCATATATGTTTCATTGTAAGACCCTGGTTTACCCTGATAAGAAGGCATTTCACCAAAGGGCATATAAACTAAACGTCCTGCATAAAGTAATGCAGGAATTCCTGTTTCATCACTTAAAGAATTGGTTGCAGTATTTACAGAAATACCTGTTCCGTTAAAGATACCAAGTTGATAACCAAATTTATTATCCAATACCCCATGCATTTGAACGCCAATGTCAAATCCTGTTGCTATCACCGGATTTACAGAATTTAAGTCAAATGGAACATTTACTTTAGTGTTTAGTGAAGACGGTAACAATGGAAATAAAGTCTGTCCGTTTTTAACCAGATATGCCTGATTAAATGGAGTTTTAAACTTACCAATTCTAAATCGTAGTTCATCACTAGTGTTAATGTCAAACCAGGCCTGATTTAAAATTTGGGCTCCAGATGCAGCAGCATTTAAAGTAACGTTGAATGTAATTTTATTAAAAGCCTTTCCGGCAAAACCAATGATTGCATAAGGAATGGCAAATCCTGAGTTTAATACATTATCTTCTTCTGCCAGACTTAGCCCTTCGTCATCATAATAGTTATATAAACCCCTGGTTTGAATTAATGTATATGGTTTGAATAAGAAGTCTCCTTTAGTAGTCTTCCATGTTAAACCATCTTTATCTGCAATTGAAATTAATCCGTTATCAATATACTTGTTTAGTGTTGTATCTGTTTGTGCCTGAATAGCCACAAAGACAGATGCTAATATTATTGTAAATAAATATCTCATTTCAATATCCACCTTAAAAACAGTTATATTCCTGGTTAGCAATTTCTTTTACCGCAATACACTCAATTTCAATTAGCCATCCCGGACGACAAACAGGTGCCAACACAATAATATATGGCAGATGAGGATATTTTTCTTGAAGGTATGACTCAACAGTATTGTAATCAGCTACATCTCTTAGATATACAATCATACTGTTAATGTCATTCAGTTCAGCATCAGCTTCTCCAAGTAATGCTGTAATATTTTCGAATGTTCTGTTAATCTGTCCATTTATGTCACCGACGTGTACTATTTCGCCCTTGTTATCTATACTTGCTGTACCTGAAATAAATATTTGTCTGCGGTCACCGTAATCAACAGAAGTACCTCTTTCAAAAGCAACACCATACTCATGAGTAGGATTCAAATATTCGCGAGCTTCTAAAAAACGTATTTGCTCAGGTTTAATACCACCAATAGCATAGGCATCAAGTAAAACTGAGATTGAAGGATTTGCATAGCGACCTTCGATACCTGTACTGGTGATGAAATGTGTGTCTTTAGTCATTTGGTATTGGTCAAAAACTTCATTACGGGCCTTAACCATACCAGCATAATTATTATCAATATCGCGAACATAGAACCAGGTTCTGATACAATGTTCTTCTAAAGTTAGTTCGTGACCATCCAACATGCGAAGGTAATCATCAAATATAGATGTAGTTTGAGTATATGAACAAGCCTCAGGATCACTGCCATGCATTTGGGTGGTATAAATATGAGAATAGCCATTATGCTCAATAACGAGCTTATTAGCATTTTTCTTTTTAATGAAGTAGTTCTTGTCTTTTTCTTTGTAGATACATGTCCATAATCCAACCTTGTTACCATTTAGAGGACTTTGTTGTACAATGGAAACTGCACAATCACAATCAAAAAGATCAACCTTTTTAAGTTCTTCAGATTGATTTGTGAAATCACTAACAAAAAGTCTTTGAAACATGATATTATCTGAAGAACAGTTTTCTTTCTTTAAATATTCGTTTAATGTACTCCTTATAGCTATTAGCTGTGCATCAATAGATCCTTTGATGGATGGAGTAATCATTAAATTATATTCTTCGGATAGTTTTCCTTCAAATTTTGAAACACTTATCTCTGCTTTCTCTGTTTTAAATCTCTCAAAATTCATATTCTATCGATATTAGTTTGTTATATGTTTTTATTTTATTTTTTATTTATCTGGATATTAAAGCGATCGAAGAAACATAATTAGAGTCTCTCTCTCATCTGCAGTCATGTTTGCAAACATTTGTCTGGATACATCGCCTTCACCGCCATGCCACATAATAGCTTCAGTAAAGTTTCTTGCTCTGCCATCGTGTAAAAAGTGACTATGCCCGTTAACAATTTCCTGCAAACCAACACCCCATAATGGAGTTGTTCTCCATTCATCCCCAGAGGCGTTATATTGTGAATAATCATCTCCTAATTCAGGACCCATATCATGTACTAAATAGTCAGAATATGGATGTATAGTTTGTCCACTCATGTATGGAAGATAAGTTCCGTTTAAAAGATATATACCTTCATCTTTAGTATGTAGAGTAGGAGTATGACATAAGTGACATTTAGCCTTATAAAACAATTCTTCTCCGGCCTGTACTGTTGCACTTTTTACGGATCTCCGTGCAGGAACACCAAGAGAGTGCATGTAAAAATCAACAGCTTCCATATCCTCAGTAGAAATTTCTATCTCATCATCGTCACCGATGGTTTGTGATTGCCCTTCTGATACTTCTAACGGATATCGTGAATTGGTAACACCCATATCAGAGTAAAATCCTAGTTCAACTGTAAGGTCAGCGTGTTGTGCTTTATGACCAGAAAGTCCCATCAGAGTTTGATTTCTCTCTTTTACCCAGTTAATCTCTCCCGAAATTCCATATTCAGGATATTGAGTACTTGCCAGTGCTTTAATTTCATCCTGGTTAACGGCCATCATTAATCCTAAGCCAACATGACGTAAAGGAGTTCTTACTGTCATTTCGATATCTTCAACTGCTATACTGTCTGCATACCAGTCATAGATTTCATAATGAGGAGTTATTAAATTGTAAGTTTCACCATCAGGAAATGAGTATTCCTGTTCTGTATAATTCACTCGAACTTTCCCTTCTGGCTCGTATCCGTAAATTGCTTGGTCATGTAATACACGACCATATTCACGAAAATACTGATCATTAGGAGTTCGTATAAAAGTAAGGAAAGATGAAAAACCGTATTTCCCACTTCCTCCATCCGTAAATAGAGTTGATTGGGTTCTTCCTGCATCGTTGTGGCAACTGGCACAAGAATATCCGCAATAAACAGGACCTAAACCACCATTTACTAAGTTACCGTCTGCAACTCTGGGATTGTCATATAAAGCGTCTCCTTCAAGAAACCAGTCCGCAAGTTCACCTGAAACCCAACTAGAGGGTGTGTCAAAGGCTGTACTTGAAGAAACAAAAACCGTTGAGTTTCCTGCAGATAATTCTTCCGGATATGCAACTCTTCCTCCAGGTGTGTATATTACATCATTTTCAGACTGTTCACATGATACAAATGATAAACAGATGAATAATGATATGAAAGTTAGTAGTTTGTTCACGTTGTAATGTTTTTGCAGGGTTCAACAAAATCGACGCTATCACCTTAAGAACTGCTAATTAGTGATAGATAAAAGTTAGTAGCCTGAGGTAATTACATGTCAGAATAAATTACCTCAGGTTTTACAAGGCAAACATTTAATTAGTCAACAAATAGTGGGCGAACTTCACCTTCCATAATGTCAACTATTTCGTTTACAGCATTCATGGCTGCAGTAATTTTTTCTTCGTTATCTAAGTTATTACGAAAAGGTTCAGGTATATCTGCAATTGCAGAGATTGCATCGTTAATTAATGTTTTTACCTGAGTATCTAAATCTGCATCTTGCTCTTTTACAAAATCAGAAACTGATGTACCTGATGTACCACCATCATATCCACCTATATAAGAATTCTGAATACTACGTACATTATTCTGAAAGTCAGTTAAAGAGTTCCAGCTAAACCATGATTCTACTTCAAGTACATCTTTACTAGTATATGGATCTGCAATTTTTGCATTGGCAACTTCATCAGCAATTCCAATAATTCCCAATAAAATTTCGTCAACAGCATCGGTTTGTGATAGATATACACTACCGGCGTTACCTGCATTTTTAATCACATCATCATAAGGAGAATCTAATTCAACCCCAATTTCTTCAAGTATAGTAGCTTCAGTAGAGCCCTCTTCAACTCCTGCCCATGATCCCCATAAGGTAATACAGTCATCACGTAACACTTCAGAAACAGCAACAAGATATTCTTTTTCACGATCAGTAACATCAGTTGCATTACGAGCTTCTCCATCTCTGAATAATAAATATTCGATAGTATGGAAACCTCTTAAAACTGCACCTAAAGCATCTCTTACATAATCTGCTGTTAATGTTTGATTACTACTTAAAACCTGATCCAATTGTGCCTGATCCAATGGCCAGGAATCCAACAATGGATCTAAACTCTTACTTGCTGCAGGTCCAAATAAAAAGGATTCGCTACATTCCCATGGTTTACGTGTTTGTTTCCAGTATTCACAAGCTAAGTTAATATCCGTCTGACTACCACTTGTATTAAAGGCTTCAACGGCCTCAAGTAATAACTTTGACTTGTCTTTCATATCAGCATAAGTAGGTACAACTGTATAATCAACGTAATCTGCTAATAGTTCAGAATAATCAACAGTTTCTAAGTCTTCTTCCGATATAGTTCCTTCATCACTTGAACAAGCATTGAAAGCTAAAATGCACACAGCAAAAATCCAGTATAAATTTTTCATATTAATAGGTTTATTATTACACATTCAGTTTAAATTATTATAAGTTGTTATGTTTTATTTTTGTAGAAACCAGCCTGTATATACCACGGCAAGACCTAGTGTGTTTTCTGAGTTATAGTCACCCATGGCAATTCGTCGATGGCTGTAGTCTGCTTTAAAAGCAACTTTAGGATTTAAGAAGTAATTAAAACCCACAGTTGTAATATCTCTTTTATACCTTGCGTCAGCAAACATATCATGGGCAGTGTTTTCCATTGAGTTGTAATATTCGTAACGTATAAAAGGAATTAATTTTGATCCTGTTTTATTCACCCTGAATGTATACCCACATTCAGCCCCGTATGCTAGTGCATTTTTTGCCACATTAGTTCTTTGGTATTGAATATCCTGAGAGATATTTTTGTTAATTAATGAAATCTCATAAGAGTCACTTAAATCACCGTATATGGCATTTGCACGAATGATTAGTTTTGAATTATTGTAATCAATATCGCCTGAGAATATAGTAACTCGTCCATCCAGATCTTTCATTTTTTCAGGCTTTTGAGTGTTTCCTGTGCTGTTACCAATATAACCAGATGCACTCAAGCGAAGATTACGGATAGATTTGTTTTCAATACGATAGACAAAAGCCGGATCTGTCATTTTTACATTTTCAAATATCCCTTGTTTTGCATCACGAATCCAGTAGGCAGATGAGAATCCGTTTGCATCTAGTCCATTTACAAGATATAATGAAGCATTCCATCTTTTGTAATTTGCATGAAGTGCTATTCCGGTTTCGTGCCAGGTTAATGGAATAATTGAAGTTTCACTTTCAGGACGAACTGTGCCAAAATACATAATAGACTCATGCTGACGGTTTGTTATGCCCACAGGAATAACCATGTTACCAACAGTAGCTCTTATATATGGATTGAATATTTTAGTAAGATGTAATTGCTCAAGAACTACTTCACCGGCTTTTTCAACTTCCATTTCATATTCACCGGCCTCTTCATATTCTAACTCTAATGCTGAACCTGTTCCTCCATATTCAAACTCAATTTCAGAACCCAGAATTAAATCATCTGAAAACTTATAGTCAAATGTAAAGACTACGCGAGGTAACGTTATTGAAGCTCTGTTTTCTGGTAGAGCACCTGTAGGATCACTATAACGATCAGCACTATAATCCATTCTTTGAAATAATATTTCTCCGTAACCACCAAATCTGTACTTGGTAAAATCATTCTGTGCATATAGGCTCATTGATGATCCTATAACGATGAACAAACAGGTTAAAAGTTTAAGACAAGTTCTCATATTAATCGCTTATAATGTTTATTATTGATTCTGGTGTCGTGATCTGTGTGTTGTTGTAAAATCACATTACAAAGCAATCGATATTTAAAATGAGCAACAATCCCAAAAGATGGGTAAACTGTGTGTATCCCTAATAATGGGGGTAGAGAAGGTGAAAAAAGAAGAAATATTGAGAGAATGTTTAAAATAAATGGGTAAATAAAGGTCCAAATTGCAAACTTGAACCAGTATAATAAACTGGCGCAAGTTTGTAACTTGTGTCTATGTCTTTTATTTATAACTTATTGCTATGTTGTATATTATAATGCATTTACAAAAGCTAATAAAGCTTCTCTTTCAGATGTGGAAAGGTCAATGAAATCATTCTTAACAGACTCAGCCTCACCACCATGCCATAGTATTGCTTCCGTTAAATTTCGTGCTCGTCCGTCATGTAAAAAGCTTGTATGTCCGCTAGTTACACTAGTTAAACCAATTCCCCATAAAGGACGGGTTTTCCATTCTGTACCGGTGGCTTTATACTCAGGCCTGTTATCAGCTAAAGCCTCACCCATATCGTGTAATAGCATGTCGGTATATGGATATATTGTTTGCTCTGATATCTCCGCTATATTTTCGTTAACACCCGTTTTAAAAGAGGGGATATGACATTTAGCACAACCTATTTTTTCGAATATCTTACTGCCAGTAATTATCTGGTTATCATTTAGATTTCTTGCAGCAGGTACCGCTAATGTTTGACAATAAAAAACAACTGAATTTAATTCTTCGTCTGATACTTCTATTTCACCATTTTCTGTAGAACCGTTACTTTGCCCAAACGAAGATTCTACTGGGTGAATACTGGTTGTTAATCCCATATCGCCACTATATGCACCTGCTGATTGTGCTAAAATGCTTGGGGCCCCTGCTTTCCATCCAAAACGCCCCAGTTTAACACCTTCTGTTACAGGATCCCACACATAATTGGGTTTTCCGGATATTCCATCCTGATCACTATCAAACTCATCAGCATTAGCGATAATATCTTCATCAGAAATGGTTTCTAATAAACCTAAGCCAAATACAGGCATTCCAATTCTTGGAGAAATCATTATTTCTTCGGGTAAACTAATATAAGGATTTGTAATAGAATAGATTGGTTTTTGTAATTCAACAATAATACCATCACTTAATGTTACTTCAATAGTCTCGTACTCCCTATGCATAAGTCCTTCAGGTTCGTAACCAAACAAGGATTGATGTTGAAGTTGAGTTCCAAATCCAGGTACAGGATTTGGACCCCCATTTTCATCCTCACCGGAAATACTTATTCTAAAAAAGAAACCGCTAATTGTATTAATATCAGTTGGTACAGATGCTCGTCCATCAGAGGGATGGCATGCATTACATGAGGTATTATTGAAAACAGGTCCAAGTCCACCATGAGTAGGCGCAGGACTGGAAACAAAAATAGCTTCAAATGCTTTGTCTCCCTCCAGGTGTTTTTCCAGGTTTTCTTCTGAAAGATTTGGAGCTGGAGTTCCGAATGCCTGACTGTTGCTTATATACACAGTAGTTTCTCCTCCTGTTAATTCTCCATCTAGTTTGTAAGTAACATCTTCATTATCATTGTTTGAACAAGATGTTAATACACTAGAAAACAAAATGAGACTAAATACTTTAAAAGCTGCGTTATTTTTCATTTTTATATGATTTATGATATTGCAACTAAGATATATTCAGACTACTTTGTCTTAAATACCTAATTTTAGGTATTTTTTTACCATTTGATTAGATAAGTTGAAAAAAATCTTCTTTAAGATTCAAAATCTATGGTACTGGCTAACCACAAATGGGGAATGGAATTTAATTGATATTTTGTATTTAGGGAGTGAAATATTATCCGAAAGGATGTAATTTTTATATTTTATTATTATCTCCTCCTAAATAATGGGGGTGTTATATCTATAAAGTGTTCCATTTTGGATTTTGCTCAATAATTTTGTTATAAACAGGACAATCTTCATCATGACATCCAGGTAAATAACCTGTACTCATTAAAAATTCATTTACTATTTCACCTCCGGTAAACTTAAAATACTTTTTAAATAACTTAACCCATTCTTCTTTTGTTTTTGGATGGTGATGATCTAGCCATTTTTCAAAAGAGCCATATTCTTTCTGAATCAATTGAATACTTTTTGCATTTTCAATTGCAGCATTTACTTTTAACTTATTGCGGATGATTCCAGCATCGTTTAACAGACGTTCACGATCTTTTTCAGAATAGGCAGCAATTTTATCTATTTTAAAATTGTCATATGCATTTCTAAAGTTTACTTCCTTTTTCAAAATTGTTTCCCAACTTAATCCAGCTTGATTTATTTCCATAATAAGTCTTCCAAATAATTCATTATCATCATGCATCGGAAATCCATAATGGTTGTCATGATAATTTTTGTGAAGGGCTTTTTTTTCTCCTTGTTCTAAACTATTGATATAAGTGCAATAAGACATATAATATTTTAATGTTTTAAGTCAAATTATAAGAGGCAATTAAGTAAAAATTGATTTTAATTAATATAGTGATTATTAAATTATTTATTTGGTATTGATTTACCTTTAATTTACTTTATAACAACTTTTAAATTTTTAAATTGCACATCTGTTTAAACTTAATCATTGTTTTGAATATTTTTTAATTGTTGTATTATTTATGATACGCTTAAACTATGCCTTTTTCTTCTTGATATGCTGTACAAATTTTATACATGCCCAGTTAATTAATGAAACGCAGTATAAGAAGATTGTTGACTCTATTAATCACATGCCAACAGACTCTATAGATAATTATTTAGATCATTATTTTAAAGCCGAACAATGTACTCGTTTCGATAGTGCACGTTTATACATTTTAAAAGGGAATGGCAAATCAATCCAGGGAGAGTTTGAAAATGCACTGAAATTATACAGAACTGCAGTTAATTTATTTACTAAAGAAGATGGGTATTTATGGGAGGTCAAAACACGATTAAATATTTCAAGTATTTATTCCGATATGCAGGAGTTTACTAATGCAGGGGATCAGTTATTTAAGGCAAAAGAAATTGCACAAAAAAATAATGATACAATTTATCCACATAAAGTAAAAGAATATTTTGCACATCTTTTTTATTCTCAGGGAAATTCAGATAGTGCATTTAGTTATCTTGAAGATTTAACCGAAGTATATGATAGATGGACAGATACGCTCTCTTTATCAAGAGTTTATAATAATCTAGCAGTATTATATAAAGATCAGGAACAATTTCAAAAAGCATTATTTTATAATAATAAATCATTAAAGTTAAGTCAACAACAGAATGATGAATTTGGAATAGGAGAGTCTTATAATAATATAGGCGTTTGTTATGAAGCGTTATATCACGACACCGGAAGTAAAGGATATTTAAAAAAAGCCTTACATTACTATGAAGAGTCAGCTTTACTAAAGATGAAATTTACACATAAGTGGAATTCAGCTATTGCCAATTTAGCCCGACTAAACAGAGAGTTAGGGAATGATCATGAAGCTGACGAATATTATCAACAGCTAGAATTGAATGGGCGTAAAGATAAGTTGGCAGAAATGTTAGAGGTATATCGCAATCAAATGCTTTATCTTTTAAATAAAGGAGAGATTGCGGATGCTGCATTTTATTTTGCCATGTATGATTCTGTAATAAATGATTTACAAAAGATGCAGGAAAAAGATTTTCAGCAGATGTTATCTAATCAACGTAAACTTTTTCATGTAAGAAAAACCGAACAGGAGCAAAAGTTAAGTTTGCAAGAAGAGAAACAAAAACGTTTGGAAATTGAGAACAAGCAATTTGTAACTCAGACTGTATTTATCATTTTTGCTATTATTGTAGTCGGATTCTTCTATTATCTCCGCCAGCGAAATAAGTACTTAAGTTTGAAAGCAGAACAAGAAAACAGACAACTAAAAGATGCTGTTTTACGTATGCAAATGAATCCTCATTTTGTTTATAATGCATTAACGGCAATTCAAAATTCAGTTTTGAAAGAAAATCAGTTGGCTACAGCTTCTTATGTGGCTCGTTTTGCCAGGTTGATCAGGCAAACATTTAATTTTGCCAATGTAGATAGGATTTCACTTGAAGAGGATTTAAATGCCTTACGAGATTATATCGAAACACAAAAGATGAGGTTTGGTGATAAATTTGGTTATGAGATTGTTACTGATGAAAAGCTTAATTTAGAAAAAACATTTGTGCCACCATTAGTATTACAGCCTTTAGTCGAAAATTCAATAAATCATGGTTTTAAAGGGATTAAAAAAGATGGGTTTATTACTATTAAAGTGTCGCGACAAGATTGTTGTCAGGTTAGGTTCGAAGTAATAGATAATGGGATAGGTTTTCAAAATGTAAATAATAAGGATGAACAACATGCTTTAGATATTTTAAAGGCTAGATTAGCATTATTTCAATTGGGTGATGAAAAATCATTTAGTATTGAAAATTCAAATGAAGGAGGTACAAAAGTTAGTTATATATTAACATTGCTTGATTATGTATAAAGTTTTAATTGTTGAGGATGAATTTAACGCTCGAGAAGTGTTGCGAAAAATGCTTGGCCTGATGTATACAAATATAGAAGTGGTTGGTGAATTTGCCAGCTTCAAAGAAGCTGAGTTATTTTTTAATTCAAATAAAGTTGATATTGCATTTTTTGATATTGAATTAGAAGATGGGACAAGTGTGGAATTCCTTAAAGAATTTTCAGAACTGGATTTTCAGGTAATCTTTATCACAAGCTATTCAAAATATGCTATAGATGCCATAAAGGTAAGTGCGGTTGATTATTTATTAAAACCTTTGGATCCTGGAGAGTTAAGTGTTGCCGTCGAAAAAGCACTATTAAAACTATCAAAAGAAAAGGAGCATTTAGCTTTAAAAGAGATAGAAAAACAGAAAGAAGAACTTCAAAAGAAAATAGTAATAAAAACCAGTGATAATACTTTTTATTTAAGTGCAGATGATATTATCATGTTAGAGGCAGAAGGAGCATATACTAATATTTATACTAAAGATAGGAAGATTCTTACCAGTAGAAATCTTAGGTATTATGAAAATACACTAGAAGGACTTCAATTTGCTCGTTCACATCAAAAATATTTGGTTAATATAAATCATGTAAAGGCAATTGATGCCAATTCAGATATTATTTTGACAAATGATTTAAGGGCTGTAATTTCAACCCGAAAGAGAAGTGAGATTACAAAAAAACTTAATCTATAGTGTTGAAAATAAAAGCAATAATGAAGTAATTATAGTACCTCATTTTTGCTTTAATTTTCTGTAGTTTGATAATATGGTGTTAATCTTTAATAATTATGTTTGTTGTTGTCCTAATTAAATTTTTTCCAATAAAACTTGATTCACTTTCTATAAATTCCAAATCAATTCTGGAAGATGAAAACACTTTTGTATCCAGACATAAATATTGAGAAATTAACTTATTATTTAGTTTTGGATATAAATCAGTAAAACTATCTGGGTTAATTTTTGCTTTTAATGCATCAAATGATTGTGTGCCTAAAATCCATATGTCACCTTCAATTATTAAATTGATTGTTTTCTTTTCATAAATTTTATCGTATACAACCTGATAGCAATTTTCTTTAACTTTAGTAATTGCATTTGCTTCGTTAGTTAAGATATTTAATAATTGACTGGCCGTATTCTTATTCTTCATTCTTAATGCCATTTTAAAATCAGGAATACTACGTTTGTCAATTTCGCCATCTATGATGGTAATAAAACCATTACCCATACTATTTAAAACTTTATCATCTAAAGCCCAGATTGCAAATTTGCTGGTGATGTGCTTTTTGTCATTATAATCCGAATAATTAAAATAATTAATAAAAGAACTTTTTAATTCTGCAGGTTCCATATTAAATATACATATACCACATGTTTTTTGTGAAGGAAGATATGAGTATATTTCCTTGTCGAGTTTATGATGTAGTTTTTGCTTTTTAGGTAATGATGCAATTGTTGTTATATCCCATTTCTCCTCATTAACTTTTATGTTTAGCCAAATGTCTTCATAATAACCAGCAAAACCAGCCATCTTGGTTGCTAATTCATTTATCTTATAAATATCGGTTTTAAAAACATTATAAAAATGAAAAGGAATTTCACGTATTTTTTTTGCGTTTAAATATAGCAAAGCACTGCTTTGATTTAAATCTGAATCAAATACAGAGTGAACATTAAGAGTTTCTGTTTTTGAAGAGCCAGAGATGTTTAATTTTTCTTTTTCTAACAGATTTTCAAAAAATAGAGCAGAAGGAATTGAATCTTTCTTCATTAAGGTATCTATTTGTCCCCATAATGTTGTTTTTTCATCATACTTAGCATATTTTAATTTATCAGATATTTTATTGTATTCTTTTCTTATATCTTCATTTATAGGGGCTATTTGTGTATATATTCTTAATATAAACTCAGAATTATTCATATAAAATAATCCTTTCTTAAAATTACCACCATCCAGTTTTATATAGGGTATTTGAATTTCTTTTATAGAAAATCCAAAGACTTTTAATATACTATCAGGATCGAGTTTTGTATTGTTTTTGTTGAGATTGAATTTTAAGGTATATGAATCGAAAAGTTCTCTTTTTTGTGAATACATACAGAATTTTTCAGACTCATCCAGAATGTCCCTTATAGCATAAGGTAAAGATTTCTGGAGTTTTTCTTTAACTTCAGAAGTCATAGTACTGGTATTTCCATATACCATAAATGTAAGACTGTCTTTAGGGATGTTATTTAATAATGGATCAGCAAGTGTTTGGGCATTAAATGATTTAGGAATGGCTAAAAGTAAAATTCCAAGTATTGTAATTCTTATGTTATATGTTTTAATACTCATAATTATGATATGTTGTTAAAAAATTATGACTTCAATTTTAAGTCATAAATGTTTGGTTAAAGAATTAAATTAATAAGTGATGAATGTTAATTTATAAGTGCAGTTTTGGAAAAAATGTAGTTACATTAAATAGAACTAATAATGCAACTACACATTGATTTGATTTAACAACTACTCGTCAATTGCTATACTAAAAGTAGCACTGTATGAGTTGTTTGCTTCAAGTTTTAAAATGCCTTCCTTTTGTTCAAGATCACCATTAGTATTATCTGCATCCGTTATGCCAAGCCATGGTTCAATACATACAAATGGAGCTTTGGGTTTTGCCCAAATTCCCAGATAATTAAAGTCCCTAAAAGAAACCGTAAGGCTAGTGTTATTATGTTTATTTTTTAAAGATGCTTTTGAGGATTTAAGGGTTTTAAAAATTAAAGCATCGTTATTAAATAAACTTTCATTTAATGGTAAAACTGTAGTATTATTTAATAAAGGTTCAGAATCTCCGCTTAATAAACCACTTGGTGCTAAGGTCCAGGTATTTTCCAATTCTTCTTTTTCAAACTCTATGTAATAATCCGTATATGATTCATTGTCTTTTAAAGGACATTTAAAACCAGGGTGTCCTCCTATTGAAAACAACATTTCATTTTCGTCAATATTATCAACTTTGTGAATAACCAGAAGTGAATTTTCAATTAGTTTAAACGTAATTGAGAATACAAATTTAAAAGGATACATTGCTAATGATTCCTCGTTATAATGATATTTTAAAGTGATAGAGGTATGAGACTTTTCTTCAATCTCAAGATCTTCATTGTTTCTAATGAAACCGTGTTTGGGAATACTATAAGTTTTGCTTTTATATTGATAGGTTCCATTTTTCAGCATTCCTATGATTGGAAATAAAACAGGAGCATGACTTCCCCAGATTTCAGGATTAGCATCCCACATAAATTCCTGATTAGTCTTCTTTGATTTTAAGCTGCAAATCTCAGCTCCCTTATGTTGTATTTTTACAGTTAAAAATTTGTTCTCTATCGTATGAATCATTTTTGTAATTTGTGATTGAATAATGAAGACTAATATAATATTATATGTGAAATGATTGGAATAAAAATTACTCTTAGTATTCTTTTAATTTCACATCATCTAATTCGTAAGTAAAATCTATGTATTTTATTTTTTCAAACTATTTCAAATTCTTTTCCCTTGTGTCATATGAATTTAAATTCCTTATCCAATTGCGTACTCAATGTTTTTCTTGCCTCATCATTTTGCCCGTTATTATTTTTTTAGATCTGCTTCTTCTGATTTGAATATTATTTTAAAATATTATCAGGAGTTACCATGTGTTTTTCGTAAGTAGTTATATTCCATTTTTCAATAGATTTTAAAAGTTTGGTTAATTGCTTTCTTGTTTTTTCGCGATCAATTGCCTTGATTGTGTATGTATTAATAAATGAAATTGCAATAGATACGAAAGGTAAAAGTTTTTTTATGTAATAATATACTGTTAAATAAAAACATCTATAAATATATATAATTGACTTTTCGAAGATTATTGCAAAAAAAATGATTCAACAATATTTTATGAATATTTAATAGTAATCGGATTTATTTTGTAAACGTATCTTGTTAGTATATATATGAAAAGATTGGGTGTTAATTGTTGTGATGATATAGGTATATTGCGTTTATAAAATGAAAATGTGCGTTTGTAAAATAAGTTTTGTTAACTAGACTATAATGTACATATTTGTATTGTCAACAAAAACAAAGAGAATAAAACCAAACATGAATAAAGAGACGCTTATACAAGTTCTTTTAGTTGCTTTTGGGGTATTTAGTATTCTCGGAGCCTATTTTGAATGGAATTTTTTTTACACCAGTAAAAAAATGCAAAGGATAATTAGATTGATAGGAAAAAGCGGAGCAAAAATATTTTATATAGTTATTGGTGCTATACTGTTTATATTAGCGTTACTTGATATGACTCATATAATAGATATTAATTTGCTTTTCTCTAAAAAGTATGGAGTGTAATCGTTTCAGTAAATTATTAGTTGATTATAATAAATAAATTATATAAAAAGACAAACCATAAACTTATTCTATGTGAGAATCTCATCGGTGCTCTACAATTACGGGGGGTTAGGGTACCGATCGAGATTCACTTGTTTATAAAGTTATATGGTTAATAGCATTAGATAGGTAATGTTTTCTTTACATTCATAAACACACAACCTTTTTGGATTTAGGTTGTGTGTTTTTTTTACATCTTTTCCTAAATTCAAAATAGAATGTAAATCTTTAGTAGATTCTATATGGTTCTCAGCCAATGAACCAAAAAAACAAGGTTAGTTTCACGGTTAAAAATCGTTTTTGTCTGAACTAAGTGTATTTAAACGATTTCAGTCAAATGAACGTAGTTTTTTGATTGAGATAGGTGCACCCTTGAATTATTGCGATAAGTGAGGGTAGAATCAAGTTTACTTGAGTTATGCCGAACGGAGCAATAATCATAGAATAAGTATTTTCCTTTCTTTTTTGGATCAAGCTAAAAAAGGAAGTTTTGTCTGTTTGAAAAACCAGTTTAAAAAAATATTTTGGACAGCTTTGGTTTATTTTATAAAGTAATTACCATATCAATTTTCAATAATAAGTACTTCGCGAGTATTAAATTCAATATTTATGTAAATGCCTACATTTCTTATAAGATAATTTATCAGGTGTTAAATAATATATTATATTTAGGAGATTAAATACCTAAATATTAAATTAGACATAATAAACATGGAAACGACTGAGCAAGTATTAACTGCAATGAAAAATGCAGGAGAACCATTAAATGCAGGTAAAGTAGTAGAATTAACAGGATTAGAGAGAAAGGAAGTAGATAAAGCAATGACAAAACTAAAAAAGGATGGTCAAATTGTTTCACCTAAAAGATGTTATTGGCAACCAAAGTAAGAGTTAGTAAAAAATATTAGTAGTAACTAAAGGTTTTTTCATTTATTATGAGGAAGCCTTTTTTGTTTCAAATACACATATAAATAGGTTTAGTAAGAAAAAAAATTATTTTTTTTTATTAAATGAAATGTTTGTTTCTTATTCAATCAAATAGTGTTAAGTCTCAATACTTACATTTGTAGATAAAATTTATAATTAAGTTGAGAATGGATATTAAATATAGAAATAGTTAAACATGATATTTACTTGTAACTTTTTCTATATTTACCTCATTGATTTTTGTTCTTATTTTACATTGAATTTTATATAAATGGGGTGATTCCAAAAGCTCAGTATATCCATTATAAGTGTCTTTCCACAATTCTGGCTTATTATGTATTTTCTTTTAATAGAGTATCCTTCTAATTGAATAAATGTGGAAAATTTCTCACACAATTATCTATCAAATAGTTTTAAAAATGTAGATAGTACCGTAAATTTATATAACTAATTTCTACACTTTTATTAATAGATTTTAATAAAAAACAAAAGTTTAAATAGTTTATGAAACAAGCCATTAGATTTATTTTCTCAGGAATGAGGGTGATTTAATTTGGCGGGTTATCCTGATAAATCGGGAAAGACGAAGTGACATTATGAATAAAATATTAAACAAATGAAAGTTGCATTAATTTATAATAAAGATATCAAGGGTGTGATTAATACTTTTGGTATGCAAAACAAAGAGTTTTACAGTGAAAAAACAGTTAAAAAAGTTGCACATTCCCTTGAAAAATCAGGTCATAATGTTGCAATTCTCGATGGAAATAAGCAGATAATAGAGAGACTTGAAAACTTTATGCCCCAGGTTCATGAAGGAGAACAAATGGGTATGATATTTAATATGGCTTATGGAATACAAGGAGAAAGTCGCTATACGCATATTCCATCAATGCTTGAAATGTTAGGTTTGCCTTATGTTGGTTCTTCTCCATCAGGACATGCTCTTGCCTTGGATAAGATTTTAACTAAAATAATTTGGAAGAACCATGGATTGCCAACACCAGATTTCTGGGTTTTTAATTCTCATGACGAAGATATGAGTTCCGTTATTTTTCCTGTAATTGTTAAACCCAAAATGGAGAGTGTATCATTTGGTTTAAAAGTGGTTTATAATCAAGAGGATTTAAAGGAGGCTGTTCATTTTATTGTTACTGAATTTCAGCAACAGGCTTTAGTTGAGCAGTTTATCAGAGGAAGAGAGTTTTGTGTTGGGTTAATCGGGAATTCTCCAGTAGAACCTTTCCCTGTATTAGAAATAGATTTAGAGGGAGATCCTGATGCTATACAAACCGTTGATGATAAAAAACATAAACCTAAAAAGAAAATATGTCCTGCTAAAATACCGGAAGAACTAGCCGAAAAGATGCAAAAAATTTCTACAGACGCTTTTAAGGCTCTTAATCTAAGAGATTTTGCTCGTGTTGATATACGTTTGGATGAAGATGATAATATTTATCTGTTGGAAATCAACTCTATGGCTAGTTTAGGTGAAACAGGTTCGTATCCAACAGCAGCTAAAGTTGCAGGTTATGATTTTGAAGCTCTTGTAAATAAGATGTTAGATGTAGCTTCGGTCAGATACTTTACAAATCCAATACATAAAGAACCTGATTCTGTAGATAAATCAAAGACATCGCAGGTATCCAGGATGCGCACCTTTATTAAAACCAGACAGCAGAATACTGAAAAATTTTTAAAAACACTAGTCGACACTGATACCTATGTTCGTAATGTGGAAGGTGTAAACTATTGTTCTGGTTTGATCAGTGCAGAATTAAGTCTATTGGGATTTACTCAGGAAATATATCCTCAATTGGAGGTAGGTAACATTATGTATTTTTCAAACTCATATAATAAAGAAGTTGATTATTTAGTTATACAACCTGTAGATAATAGGGTGAAATTAGCTCAACATGAAAATTATTTTGAGCAAGAACAATATATAGAAGGAACAGGAGTGTGGGAAAATAAAGGAGGTATTGCAATTTTATTATCAGCATTACAAGCTTTAAGGTTTACTCGTAACCTTAAAAAAATTAACATTGGGATTCTATTAATTACAGATTCTTCAATTGATGGTAAATATTCAAAAACAATCATTCAACAAAAAGCTGACAATGCAAAAAAAGTAATATCATTAAGTGGATCTTCAAAAACAGGAGGGTTAATACTATCAAGGTCTGGTACAGCTCTATATCATTTCGAAACCAAATTATTACAAAAAGATAATCCAGAATATGTATCCAGTACAGCCTTAAATTTTAACAAAACTCTGGCTGCAATTGCTGATATTTCACGTAACGATAGTAATAATATCATTGCACCTTATGATATACAGTTTAAGAGTAATATTTTTAAACGATACGCTTATGGTTCTGCAGGAATTAGTGTTCGACATAATTCTCCGGAAGTATTGGATGAAATTGAACAAAAGATTAAAAAGATTTTGGCTGTTCAGAAGCGAAGTAAAATATACCAAATTCAATTTGAAGGAGGTATAAGGCGCAATGCTATGTTAGAAAATGAAAAATCAAGAACTTTTTATAATGATATTTTAGAACTGGCAAAAAAAATAGATGTAAGAATTACACATGAGCATCGTTGGAGTTCTGCAGATATCTGTCATATTCATAAAAATTTACCTAAAATAGATGGATTAGGACCTGTTGGTGAATTTTTACCATCTGAAAATGAAAGAATTATTAGACATAGTTTAATTGAAAGAGCCTTGTTGCTTTCTACTGTTTTTAAAGAATAAAACAAAAAAATATGTACTTATGGATAGGTTTTAGAGACTCTTAGACATGAATTTTATTAATTATATTTAGATATTTGCTTGCTATTATATCATATAAATGATAATAATATATCAAGAATATTAAGGGGTAAATAATGAAAAATTGTAATATATGAGGAGGTTATTATTCTTAAGTATCTTTATTTTTTTTACTGTATTTGTAATAGCACAAAACGCAAGTCGTTCAATTATTACTTTGTCAGATCATTGGAAGTTTAAAAAAGGAGATATTTCCGGAGCAGAAAAAGTAGATTTTAATGATAATAAATGGGAGACAGTTTCTGTACCTCATGATTGGGCAATATATGGTCCTTTTGATAAAGAGGTTGATAAGCAAACAGTAAGGATTGTACAAAATCAAGAAAAGAAAGCAACTGAAAAATACGGAAGAACAGGATCCCTTCCTCATATAGGAGTTGGATGGTATCGAACAACTTTTAATCTTCAGGATCTTCAAGAAGGTAAGAAAGCGTTATTGGTTTTTGATGGAGCAATGAGTAATGCACAAGTGTTTATTAATGGAGAGAAAATAGGATACAGGCCTTATGGTTATAGTTATTTCTATTTTGATATATCCAATTATATTAATCCTGAATCAGATAATACTCTTGCTGTTCGTTTGGAGAATAAAGAAAAGTCCTCACGCTGGTATCCTGGTGCGGGACTTTATCGTAAAGTTCAGATTATTGTAAAGGATAAAGTGTGTTTTAACCAATGGGGAACATTTATTACAACTCCATATATTGATGATAATATTGCTAAGGTTAATATTAAGTCTGAAGTGACAGGAGATAATGTATATGTTGAAACTGTAATAAAAGATAACAGCGGTTCTGTTGTTGCAAAAAATAAAAATGATCAGATCTTTGGTAATACTGTAGAACAGAATATAGCTGTAAAAAATCCTGAATTATGGAGTCCGGAAAATCCTGTTTTATATACTGCAGAGTTAAGATTGTATCAGGATAGTAAGTTAAAAGATGTTCAGGAAATTCGTTTTGGGATTAGAAGTATAAGTTATACGGCAGGAAAGGGATTTCAATTAAATGGTGAGTATACAAAATTTAAGGGAGTATGTTTACATCATGATTTGGGACCACTTGGAGCTGCTGTTAATAAAGCGGCATTAAAACGTCAGTTAACTATATTAAAAGATATGGGTTGTAATGCTATTCGTTCTTCTCATAATATGCCTTCGCATGAACAATTAGAATTATGTGATGAGATGGGATTTTTATTTTTAGCTGAAAGTTTTGATGAATGGGCTAAACCAAAAGTGAAAAATGGTTACAATCTTTACTTTAATGAGTGGGCAGAAAAAGACGTAGTTAATTTAGTTCATGCCACAAGGAACCATCCATGTATTGTTATGTGGAGCAGTGGGAATGAGGTTCCTGATCAACGAGGAAGTGTAGGTGTAAAAAGAGCAAAAATGCTTCAGGAGATTTTCCATAGAGAAGATCCAACACGACCTGTGACAGTTGGTATGGATCAGGTTAAAGCTGTAATGGCTAGTGGATTTGGTGCAATAATGGATATTCCAGGTTTAAATTATAGGGTACATTTATATGAGGAGGCATATGATCGTTTCCCTCAGGGATTTCTACTTGGATCAGAAACTGCTTCAACTGTTAGTTCCAGAGGTATTTATAAATTCCCTGTAGAGAAAGCTAAAAATAAAATGTATGAAGATGGACAATGTTCATCGTATGATTTTGAATATTGTAGCTGGAGTAATTTACCTGATGATGATGCAGTTTTGCAGGACGACAAGGATTGGGTTATTGGAGAATTTGTTTGGACCGGATTTGATTATTTAGGAGAACCAACGCCTTATGATACACAATGGCCATCGCATAGTTCTTATTTTGGTATTTGTGATCTAGGAGGAATTCCTAAAGACAGATTTTACTGGTATCGTAGTAGATGGAATACTAAAGATGAAACATTACATATACTTCCACACTGGAATTGGGAAGGTAGAGAAGGTGAAGTAACTCCTGTTTTTGTTTATACAAACTATAAAAAGGCGGAACTGTTTATCAATGGGAAAAGTCAGGGAATCCAAGAAAAAAATAATGATTCTAATCAGAATCGTTATCGTTTGATGTGGATGAATGTAAAGTATGAACCAGGTACCATTAAAGTTGTAGCCTATGATGATAATGATAAACCTGTGGCAGAGAAAGAAATTCATACTTCAGGAGCTCCCGACCATATTGAATTGTCTGTAGATAGATCGTTAATAAATGCAGATGGTAAAGATATTAGTTATGTGACTGCTTCTATTGTTGATAAGGATGGAAACTTATGTCCAAAGGCCACAAATCAATTGAACTTTAAGGTTAAAGGAAATGGAAAGTATAGGGCTGCTTGTAATGGTGATGCAACTTCGTTAGAACAGTTTCATTTACCTACGATGAAAGCTTTTAGTGGTAAATTAGTTGTTTTAGTTCAATCAAATAATTCACCTGGAGATATTGAACTTAAAGTGTATGGTAAAGGATTAAAGTCTGGTATTGTTAAAATAAAATCAGAATAAACAAAAAAATATTATTTTTTTAAAATTTTTAAAGCGTAACAGGAATTATTAAATTTCTGTTACGCTTTTTTTATGTTTTATGGTTTTTAATGCGTTGAAATACAGCACTGTAAAATCAATGTCATATTTAAATATATTCAAAATTGCGCAATCGTTTGTATTTGTGCGCAATCGTTTGTATTTTTGTGCAAAATCAATTGGATGAAGAAAGTTACAATTAATGATATTGCTAAAAAATTAGGAGTTACTCCATCCACTATTTCCAGAGCTTTAGCTGATAATAAACGAGTTAGTCAGGCTACACGCGACAAAGTAAAGAAGATGGCAAAGGAAATGGGATATCAGCCTAATTTAATGGCATCTTCATTACGAAGAGGAAAGTCCGACATGATAGGAATGATTGTTCCAAGGATCAATCGTCATTTCTTTAGTAATATCATTAGTGGAGTAGAAGAGATTTTAAATCCGGCAGGTTACAGTTTGCTTATCATGCAAAGTCATGAAGAACTGGATTCTGAGATTAAAGCTGTAAACTCCCTGATGAGAAACCGTGTAGGAGGTATCATAATTTCTTTATCAGTAGAAACAAATACAGTAGATCATTTACAAGGTGTTGTTGATGCAAACGTTCCTTTAGTACAATTTGATAGAGTTTGTAAAGACTTAAAAGGCCCTAAAGTTGTAAATGATAATATTACAGGCGCATACTTGGCAACAAGTAATTTATTAAAATCAGGATTTAAAAGAATTGCCCATTTTTCAGGTAATAAAAATATTAATGTTTACGCTGAACGTATTCAAGGTTATAAAAAAGCCATTGCTGAAATTTTGGGAGAAGTAGATGAAGCTTTGATTTTAGAAGATATAATAACAAGAGATGCCGGGTTTGAAACCATTCAAAAAGTAATTAATGAAAAGGAGATTGATGCTGTGTTTTGTGCTGGTGATTATGCTGCATTTGGAGTTTTTGAAGGATTAAAAGGACTTAAAGCTGATTTTCCAGCAAATTTTGGTTTGGTGGGTTTTGGAAATGAACCTTTTGCAGAGATGCTTCATCCTTCATTATCTTCCATAGAGCAAGATGGAAGACAAATAGGACGAATTGCTGCTCAGGAAATGATTGCTGCAATTAATGGAGATCTTCATGATATTGAGAGATTAGTACCTGTTCAATTTATAAAACGGGAATCGATAAAATAAGAAGTTTAATTTAAAAAAAGTATAATTATGAGTATGGAAGTACGTTATGCTGCGCATCCGGAAGATGTAAAAAGCTATGGAACAGATAAATTACGTGATGAATTTTTAATTGAGAAAGTAATGGTTCCAGGAGAAATTAACCTGGTATATTCTTTCTATGATAGATATATCGTAGGTGGTGCTGTTCCAACTGATAAGCCAATTGAATTAAATACGTACGATGAATTGAAATCAGAAGATTTCTTAGCTCGTCGTGAAATGGGTATTATTAATGTTGGTGGTGATGCTAAAATTACTACTGATGCGGGTGAATACACATTGAAATATAAAGAAGCTCTTTACCTTGGTCAAGGTGAAAAAAATGTTGTATTTGAATCATTAGATGCAGCTAAACCAGCTCATTTATATATTAACTCTGCACCTGCGCACGCTGCTTACCCATCTAAACATATTACTTTAGATGATGCTAATGTATTAAAATTAGGTTCGTTAGAGACTTCAAATGAGCGTCAGGTAAATCAAATGATTGTAAAAGAAGTTGTTACTACTTGTCAGCTTCAAATGGGTATGACAGAGTTGAAACCTGGTAGTGTTTGGAATACAATGCCTGCACACACTCACAATCGTCGAATGGAAGCTTATTTTTATTTCGAAGTACCAGAAAGTCAAGCTGTATGTCACTTTATGGGACAACCTGATGAAACACGTCACATTTGGATGCAAAATGAGCAAGCTGTATTGTCTCCTGCATGGAGTATTCACAGTGCTGCCGGTACTTCTAACTACATCTTTATTTGGGGTATGGCTGGTGAAAACTTAGATTATGGCGATATGGATGTTCGTCAACCAAATGAATTAAAATAAAACATTGTATTAAATTGACACTTCATTATGATTGTATTATGATAGAGTGTATAAAATAGAATAATAATAAAATAAATATCCAAAAAATGATAAACGAATTATTTGACCTTTCAGGAAAAGTAGCTCTTGTAACAGGAGGAACTCATGGTATTGGTATGGCTTGCGGTAAACTGTTAGCTAAAGCTGGTGCTAAACTTTGTGTAAACGATTTAAGTGATGAAAAATTAGCTGAAGCTAAAGAAGAATATGCAAAGGAAGGTATTGATGTTTTTACTGTAAACTTTAATGTTTGTAGTGAAGAAGAAGTTGATAAAGGTGTTAGCATTATAGAAAAAGAAGTTGGACCTATTGATATTTTGGTAAATAATGCTGGTATCATCAAACGTGTACCAATTTTGGATATGCCAATTAAAGATTTTGAACAAGTAATTGATGTTGACTTAGTGGCACCGCTTATCGTAGCTAAGCGTATTGCTCCGGGTATGATTGAGCGTCGTCAGGGAAAAATCATTAACATGTGTTCTATGATGAGTGTTTACGGTCGTCAAAATGTATCTGCTTATGCTGCTGCTAAAGGTGGATTAAAATTATTAACAGAAAACATGACTTGTGAGTGGGCAAAATATAATGTACAGGTTAACGGAATCGGTCCTGGTTATATTGCTACTTCACAAACTGCTCCTATCCGTGTAGACGGTCACCCATTTAATGACTTAGTAATGACTCGTACTCCTGCAGGACGTTGGGGTGAGCCAGAAGATGTAGGTAATGCATGTTTATTCCTTTCTTCTAAGGCTGCTGACTTTGTAAACGGACACGTATTATACGTTGATGGAGGTATCTTAGCAAACTTTGGATATGTAAAAGGTGAAAATGAAATCTAATTCTTTATGAACAAGATTTTTAGATTTTCATATATAACTTTATTTCTGGCTGCATTTACTGCATGTACATGCAACCAGAAATCCTTAACAGTTTCGGTAAGTAATCCGTTAGATATTGATAGGGGGGGAGAGACTGTTAAAGTAGATCTTGGAACATTATCTTCTACTTCTGATCAAATTATTGTTGTAGATAAAACTTCAGGTAATGAAATTCTTAGTCAACTTATTGATGAGGATGCAGATAGTACTTATGAGGCTATTTTATTTCAAGTTGATTTAAATGCAAATGAGACTAAAGAATTTTCTATTCAAGAAGGAACATCTACAATTCAACCATCTGAAGTTAAAACGTATGGACGTTTTGTACCGGAACGTTATGATGATTTCATTTGGGAGAATGATAAGGTCGCATTCAGAATGTATGGGCCAACATTAAAAAAATTAAAAGAAGAAGGAAAGCCCGAAGGAGGAATCTCCGGAGGATTAGATTGCTGGCTTAAAAAGGTAAATTACTCTGTTATCAATAAATGGATAAAAGGGTACGAGAGCGATCATATGTTCTATCATAGTGACAGAGGTGAAGGTTTAGACAATTATCATGTTGGTCCTAGTCTTGGTGCTGGAGGTACAGGAGTAATGATTAATGATAAATTGGTTACTTCGGTAAACTATACTGATTCTCATGTATTGTTAAACGGTCCTATAAAAACAAAATTTATTTTGGATTATGATCCTTATGGTTCTGAAGATGTTAAAGTGCAGGAACAAAAAACAGTATCTATTGACTTAGGTTCTAATTTAACTAAATTTTCTATTTCAGTTGAAGGAACAGATATTCTAACAACAGGTATCACCTTACATGAAAATGATGGAGAATTGACCGTAGATTCTACTGCTGTATTTGCTGATTACTATGCACCATATTTTGGCAATGAACTAGGTAATGCTATTGTAGTTGATCCTAAATATTATGCAGGTTATACTCGTATCGATTCAGAGGAAAAAGATAATAGTATTGTATTATTACATTTAAATGTAATTGATGGGAAGGTTGAATATTATGCAGGTTTTGCCTGGAGTGAAAGTAAGCAATTTTCCGGAAAAGAAGAGTGGGAATCTTATTTAACAGAATTTGCAAAGAAAATTCAAAAACCAGTTTTGGTTGAAATTGTAAAATAATTTCATAATTATTTTATTAATAAAATATTTATAGAGAACAGGTAGTGAATAGCTACCTGTTTTTTTTATGCCCAAATTTCTTACATGTGGTAGGTAACTAAATATTGTATAATGTGTAACATATGTTGATGAATGTCGTAAAACGAATGATTAAACATGGGTTTCTGTAGATTAAAAGTTGAATGGTGGTGTTGTATTATAGCTTAATTAAAATTTTAATCCAATCCATATTTAGTTAGATTTTGATTATTAATATAATTTATAATATATGAAGTTAAAAATTACTTGTTTATTTTTCGTCCTCTTTGCAGGCATTTCACATGCACAAGAAAATAAAGCAGAAGTAGTAAAAGAATTAATTGGTGATCTGGTTACAATAGAGTCTGCGGATTTAAATGAAAATTCACCTATTTCGAGTATAAACAAATTAGCTTATGAGCAAGCATCCAAATCAATTGTTTTAACAAAAGACAATATACAGGAATCTTTAAATGAAGCTAAAGCTTATAAATCTGTAATACTAACAGTTGGTGTGCATACAATTGTAGTCGTAAATGACTTGTTAAAAAGTAAAATGTCTGGTTCCTGGGGATGTAAAATGCCTTGGGGAAAAGGATATATTCAAAAGGGGTCGTTAAAGTTCAAAGAGGACTTTATTAACAATATTATAGGGATTCCGGATACACAACGACGAATGATGTTTTTATTTAAATAGAAAAAAGGAGGTTTAAAAATTAAACCTCCTTTTTTTATATTAAATTATTGGGCCTGCTTTGAGTAGTTCTTTACCTAAGTTAGTATCTGTATATTTATTAAAATTTTCAATAAACAATTCAGCCAGGTGAATGGCTTTTTTATTCCATTCCTCAGGGTTTGTGTAGGTATCTCTTGGATCCATGATATTAGGATCAACATCATGTAAAAAAGTTGGAACAGCCAGGTTGAATACTGGTATTGTTTTAGTTTCAGCTTTTTCTATAGATCCATCCAAAATCGCATCGATAATAGCTCTGGTGTCTTTTATTGAAATTCTTTTTCCAGTTCCGTTCCAGCCTGTATTAACCAAATATGCTTGTGCATTGTGAGCCTTCATTTTTTTAACTAATTCTTCACCGTATTTTGTAGGGTGTAAACTTAAAAATGCTTCGCCAAAACAAGCTGAAAATGTTGGTACTGGTTCAGTTACTCCAAGTTCGGTTCCTGCTAGTTTTGCTGTAAAACCTGATAGGAAATGATATTGAGTTTGTTCTGGAGTTAATATAGAAACGGGGGGCATTACACCAAAAGCATCAGCAGTTAAAAATATTACCTTGTTGGCATGACCTGCTTTTGAAATAGGTTTTACAATATTGTTAATGTGATAAATAGGATAAGAAACTCTGGTGTTTTCTGTTACTGATTTATCAGTAAAGTCAACAGAACCATCTTCTAATACTGTTACATTCTCTAATAAAGCATTTCTTTTTATGGCGTTATAAATATCTGGCTCGCTTTCCTTATCCAGATTTATGGTTTTTGCGTAACATCCACCTTCAAAATTAAAAATTCCATCGTTATCCCATCCATGTTCATCATCTCCAATTAAGGCTCTTTTAGGATCAGTAGAGAGTGTTGTTTTTCCTGTTCCAGATAAACCAAAAAATATTGCAACGTCACCATCATTACCTTTATTTGCAGAACAATGCATAGCTGCCATTCCTTTTAGTGGTAAGAAGTAGTTCATCATGGCAAAAATTCCTTTTTTCATTTCTCCACCATACCATGTACCACCAATAATTTGCATTTTTTCAGTTAAATTGAATATAGTGAATACTTCAGAATGCATTCCCTGTTCCTGCCAGTTAGGATTTGTAAATTTAGAGGCGTTAAGTACTACAAAATCAGGTTCTCCATATGATTCTAATTGTTCTTCAGTTGGTCTGATAAACATGTTTTTTACAAAATGAGCTTGCCAGGCAACTTCTGTTATAAATCTTACTTTAAGTTGGGTATCTTTGTTAGCACCGCAAAATGTATCAATTACATAAAGCTTATTGTGTGAAAGATCATCTATAACCTGTTCTTTTAATGTATTCCATGTTTCTAATGATAACGGTCTGTTATCGTTGGGAGCTTGTTCGGATGTCCACCAAATTGAATCTTTCGTAATATCGTCGTATACAATATATTTATCCTTAGGAGAACGTCCAGTGAATCTTCCGGTCATTACGTTTACTGCCCCAAATTTGGTTAGAACACCTTTTTCATATCCAGATAGATTTTGATTTATCTCTTCGTTAAATAATAATTCGTAAGATGGATTGTAAATAATATCATTGTTCTTTGTTATCCCATACTTGGTTAGGTCAATGGTCGATTTGATGGCTTCCATACGCTTTCAATTTAATATTTTTAAACATATGAATATTAATATTAAGGGGTGTGCAAATGTGGAGTGATCAAATATTAATATTCTTAAATAGAAGAAAATTACCTACGCTTTAATTGATAAAAACAATAATTAGTGGTATTGTAAGTAAGTGTCTCTTATTAAAAATAGTTAAAATGAATTAAAAAATACAAATAAATGTAATTGATTTTAGGTTGATGTATTATAACTAATTGTAAATGAGTTGTATAAAATGAGACGATAAAGAGGTAATTATATTGTATTAGAAATGGTAATTAGTTTTTATCATGGAAGAATCGTTTTATAGTTTATATATTCTAACAAAAAATAATGGTCACTTCAAATATGGAAGTGACCATTGGATAAAATAAATTTTATTATAAGTAAACGTATTTAGTTTAATTTGAAGAAAGATATAGTATCTTTTAAATGGTCGGCTTGATTTGCTAGCAATTCAGCACTAGATGCTAGTTCTTCACTAGAAGCAGCATTTTCTTGTGTAATATCATTTAATTGCTGTATTGCACTATTAACTTGAGTAGCCCCGTTGTTTTGTTCCTGACTTGCTGCTGCAATTTCTTGAACAAGCATTGAGGTCGAATTAATTTTAGGTATTATTTCATCCATTAATGCACCTGTAATGTTAGATAAATCTAATCCTTTTTGAGTGAGTGAATTAATTTCATCAGCAGCGGATTTACTCTGTTCTGCAAGTTTTCTAACTTCTCCGGCTACAACTGCAAATCCTCTTCCTTGTTCTCCAGCTCTTGCAGCCTCAACAGAAGCGTTTAATGCAAGAATGTTGGTTTTCATTGCGATATCATTAATTATGGAAATTTTTTGAGAAATTATCTCCATAGCTTTATTTGCATCCTGTGCATGAACATTAACTTTCTGTGAATCGTTATTTGCTTCTTCGGATACTTTTGAAGTTTCTGTTGCATTATCTGAGTTTTGCTGTATACTTGCAGCTATTTCTTCCATAGTTGAACTTACTTCTTCTATAGAACTAGCTTGTTCGTTTGCTCCCTGAGATAATTGTTGAGAGGAACCACTTAATTGCTGACTGGCTACGCCAATTTTATCTGCTCCAGTTTTTATATTGGTTACAATTTCTCTTAAGCTATCCACCATTTTATTTAGGGCTGTAGCTAATTGTCCAATTTCGTCCTTTTGATCAATGTTGAGTTTATCATTAAGATTTCCTTCAGCAATAGATTCTGAAATATTAACTGCCTTTTTAAGGCTATCAGAAATATCTTTTGAAATAAAATAGATTAGTGTACCTAAAACCAGAATGCTAATAATAAGTCCTATGATTATAATATTTCGAATATGATAGGTAGTGGCAAATAATTCATCTTCATAAACTGTTACGGCAACGTAGGATTGGATTTCATCTATATGTCTAAAATACTGATATTTCTTTTTTCCATCCCATTCGTAAGTTATATAACCCTTTTCTGCTTTAGAATTTTTCATACTTAAAAAGAAATCTTCATTTGCAATACTTTTACCTTCGTCCTGTGGGTGGATTATTAGATTTCCGTCATTGTCAACTATATAAGGATAGCCTGAATTAAAGAAGGTTTTATCTGTGAAAATAGCTTTTAGTTTATTCATGTTCTTTTCTTTAACTCCAACATAAATAATACCCTCGATGTTTCCGTTTATTTTCAAGGGTCTATAAGCGGTTAAATACCAGTCATCAACTACAAAAGCCCTCCCAACATAAGTATTTCCATCTAAAATGGTTTTAATAACAGGTGAAGCGTTTGGTATGTATGTTCCAACTGCTCGCTCTCCATTTTTTGCGATCACATTTGTTGATATTCTTAGAAATCCGTCATCTATTTTTTGAAAAATTGTAGCAGTACCACCAACCAGGTCTTTTATTTCATCAACAAACCGGGTACTGTTTTGAACTGTTTGTCCTTGTACAATCCATTCGGAAATATTAACCTGTTTTATTTTATGGGTTACTTGATTAGTTGCCTCCAAATTTATTGAGTTGGAACTTATTTTTATGTCTCCAAGATTTTTAATGAATTGGTCGGCAGTATTAATGCCAATTTTGACGTTTTGCTGATTTGAGGTAATGTTTTGCGAAATTAACAAGTTCAAGTCTTTAACATGTTCTTGCATGCGGTCATTTGTTGTCAATTCACTAGTTTCCATTTCCAGGTTGATAATATAAAAACCCAGAATACCTAAAATAACAACAACGAATGTGGTTATCATCAAACCCAGTCGTAGGCCAATTTTTACATCGTGAAAACGTTTCATAAAATAAGAAGTTTGTTTTTAGTGTTTTATTTGTTTGTGTTGTTACGCCACACGATATATTTAGGTTTCTATATAAGTTTATAATTTATGAACACCTTGTTGATAAGTATTTGATTAAGCACTCTAAAAATATGATGAAAAATTTATATTTAAACGAATAAATAAAAAGGTAAAATGGATTAATCTAAAATTTAGATATAAAAAAAAGGGCCATAAGGCCCTTTTAAAATTATAATAAAGTATTTATTTGATTGATGTTACGTATTTTTTGAAAGACTTAAAAGTTCCTAATTCTTTGTCTTTTTCAATAGTTGATGTTACCCAATGACTTGTGTATTTACCTGGTTTAGTAATAAATAATTGTTGTTTTCCATCATCCAATTTATCTACATAATTATCAGGGTTAATAATAATTGCTGCTCCTACTTCTATTTTTTCTGCAGCAACATCCTCCGGATGGTAGCCCCATGATATTACGTAATTATCTTTTTTATCAACTTTTTGTCCTTTATGATAATTTACTCCTGTAACAAATTGAACATCATCATCAGTTAAGGCAAAAGCTTCAACTCTCATTTCTCTAATGCCAGAGTATGCTGTAACTCGAACTAAAATATCAACTTTTTTCCCTTTATATGGAACATCCTCTGATAACATTTCCATTTGAGAAATACTTCCTTCTTTTTTTACGCGAACAATTCTATTAGAAACAGGGGCAAGCATAACAACTTTTTCACCATCCCATAATCTAACACCCCCAAGACCAACTGTTGATCCGGCTTTGTAATAATCTGCTCCTAATCCGTTTTTTTGTTCTTCCGGGCTAGGATACCATTTTGCAGATTTAAGTTCTAAACCTGGAGTTTGTTTGTTATATACATCAATTGCTGCTGCTTTATTATTAAAATACAGTCTTAACGCCATCCACTCATTCTCAATCGCAGGACCATGATGCCCAATGGTGCGATATAAATCACCTGATGGTTCTTGTATTTCACATGTATAAACAGAGTCACTTCTCATAAATAAACTTGCATCAGTCTTATTTTGAGCTAATGAAGTTAGAATAGAAATTGAGAAGATTGTTAAAGTAAGAAGTATCGATTTCATAATAGTATTATTGAAATTATTTATTGTTTTATTTTTTAGTCTAGAAGACCTTCATAAAAGTTAATATTTTCTTTATTCAGGATATCTACAGGTAAATAGTTCATGCTTTTTACATTTTCTTTTCTAAATAAATAATTAAAGAGAATTATAGTTGCATTATAACCTTGACTTTTTGATTGTTGGGCAATTAAAAAATCTATTACACCCTTTTTAAGATATTTAATATTTTGATCTAAGGTATCAAATCCCAATAACATTATATTTTGGATATTATTTTCTTCTAATATCTCAGCTATTAAGTGTATGCGGGAATTTGGTACATAAATAATTTTGGTATTTGGTGATTTATTTAAGAAGCTCTTTAATGATTCTTTATAGTCTTGGTTTTCTTTGTCTATCTTTAATTGTAAATGTTTTATTCTGTCTGTTGAAATATCTTTTTCTTTAAAGAATCTGATAAATCCTTCTATTCTGTCATTAATATGTGAATACTCTTGTTTCTCTTTAGTAACATAGACAATTAAAATTTCATCATCATTATGAAAAGCAAGATTGCATAAAGAAGCAGCTACTTTACCAGCAGCAATAGGATCCTGACCAATAAAGGATAAGGGTTTTACTTCTGCATGATGAATATTCATTTGTACAAAAGGAATATTTCTTTCATTGAGTAGATTTGCAAAAACTTCTGATTCATCAAGAAACATGGGTACATAAACTACTCCATCAGGATTTAATTCAATTACTTTATCAAAGGATTCACGAAAATCTAAAGCACGTAAAGAAAAAGTAATTTTATGGATTTTAACCTTAAATGATGATAGTTCTGCAATTGCTTTGTCAATTCCGGCTAAAGGACGTGTCCAGTATTTTACGTCTTCAGGATCGGGCAGGAGACAGGCAATTTGTAATTCTTTTTTTAGGGCAAGGTTTCTAGCTAGAATGTCAGGTTCGTATCCTAATTCTTTTATTGCTTTTTGTACCTTTTCGTAAGCTTTTTCTGAGAATTTACCTCTTTGATGAATGATTCTGTCAACAGTACCGGCTGAGACGCCTGCTTTTTTGGCAATATCAACTATTCTTATCTTCATTTTGGTAAGTAAAATTAGCGTCAGTAACAAAATGTTACTGACGCTACAATTATCTGCTAGTGAATTATATAAACCTGTATAAACAAATATAATATTTGTTTAATTCAGGAAATTAGAAGTTGAAATAGTTCTTTGCGTTGTAGTAACAAATGTTTTCAACATACTCTTTAAGTAAATCCATGTCATGAGGAATTAATCCTTTTTCAACATCTTCCCCTAATAAATTACAAAGTATACGACGGAAATACTCATGACGGCTATAACTTAAGAAACTTCTTGAGTCAGTAAGCATACCAACAAAGCGACTTAATAAACCTAACATAGAAAGTGCATTCATTTGTTTTTCCATACCATCTTTTTGGTCAAGGAACCACCATCCTGATCCCCACTGGATTTTACCAGCAACAGTACCATCCTGGAAGTTACCTAACATTGTAGCGTAAACTTCGTTATGTGCAGGATTTAAGTTGTAAAGGATTGTTTTAGTTAATTTTTCTGCTGTTGCAAGACTGTTTAAGAATTTAGATAAATCCTTAGCAACTAAATCATCACCTATTGAATCAAAACCAGTATCAGCACCTAGTTTATTATACATAAAAGTGTTGTTGTTACGGATAGCACCGATATGGAATTGTTGAGTCCATCCTTTATCGTTATCCATTACTGCTAATTTGTATAATACAGCTGATTTATATTTGTTAATTTCTTCAGTAGTTAAAGCTTCTCCTTTTCTTGCTTTTGCAAAAATAGCAGTAACTTCTTCTATAGTATATTCATCACAGAAGAAACGATCTAAACCATGGTCAGATAATTTACATCCCATTTCTGCAAAGAAATCCTGACGGATTTGAAGAGCCTTTAACATGTCGTCATAAGTGTTAATTTCAACACCAGAAACTTCAGCTAAAGTATCTATGTAAGCGTTAAAATCATCAAGATTATCGATAGCCATAGTTTTGTCAGCTCTCCATGTAGGAAGTACTTTTGTTTCAAAACCTGAATCTTTAATTTTTTGATGGTACTCTAATGAATCTACAGGATCATCAGTAGTACAAATAATTTCAACATTAGCTTGTTTAATTAAACCTTTACATGAAAATTCAGGAGTTTGTAATTTTGCATTACACTCATCCCAAACTTCTTTAGCAGTTGAAGGGTTTAAAATTTTATCAATACCAAATGGCTTTTTTAACTCTAAATGAGTCCAGTGGTATAATGGGTTACGTAATGTATAAGGTACTGTTTTAGCCCAATTTTCAAATTTTTGGTAGTCGCTTACATCACCTGTAATTTCATTTTCAGGAATACCATTAGTACGCATTGCACGCCACTTGTAGTGGTCTCCGTATAACCAAATAGCTGTTAAGTTGTCGAATTGAATATCGTCAGCAATTTGTTGTGGAGGAATATGACAGTGATAGTCAATAATAGGAAGTTTAGCTGCGTATTCGTGATATAATGTTTTTGCTACATCGTTAGATAGCAAAAAATCTTTATCCATAAATGGTTTCATGTGTAAATATTTTTCTAAACAATAATAAGCAAAAAATAACACTTTACTTATTATTGTTGTAAGTTATACAATAATTCTATTTGGATACTCTGTTTAAAGTGTAACTCCTGATTTAAAAATGGCTATTTCGCGGTAACCATTGATTTCGTTTCTGGTTTTCTTGCCACTGGCTACTTCCAAAATAAAATCAATAAATTCACTACTTAAATCATCCATGCTTACTCCATCAACTAGTCTTCCTGCATTAAAGTCAATCCAGTTTTCCTTTTGATTGGCAAGTTGAGAGTTTGTTGCCACTTTCACAGTTGGTACAAATCCTCCAAATGGAGTCCCTCGACCGGTAGTGAACAGTACCATTTGACATCCGCACATACCTAAGGTAGTAGTTGCAACAAGGTCATTACCTGGGGCACTGATTAAGTTTAACCCATTAGTTTTAATACGTTCAGTATGTTTAAGAACGTCTTTAACTTTACTGTTTCCTGCCTTCATTGTACAACCCAATGATTTATCTTCAAGAGTTGTAATTCCACCTTTTTTGTTACCTGGCGATGGATTTTCATAGATAACCTGGTTATGACGTTTATAATAGTTTTTAAAGTCATTAACCATATCTACAGTCTTCTGGAATACATCTTTGGTTTCGCAACGATTCATTAGAATTGTTTCTGCACCAAACATTTCAGGTACCTCTGTTAATACACTGGTTCCGCCATAATGAATGACATAATCAGATACTCTTCCTAACATTGGGTTAGCTGTAATTCCACTAAAACCATCTGAACCACCACATTCAAGTCCTAATCTTAATTTAGATAAAGGTTGTTTAGTTCTTCGGTCTTCTTTCATTACATCAAAAAGTTCCGAAACAACATCTACTCCTGATACAATTTCATCTTTTAGTTCCTGTGTTGTGATAAACTTGATTCTTGAAGAATCATATTCACCAAGAGTTTCTTTAAAAGCACTAACCTGATTGTTTTCGCAACCAAGACCAACAACAAGAACGGCGCCAGCATTAGGATGTCTTACTATATTTTGAAGTGTTTCGCGAGTATTTACATGGTCATCACCCATTTGAGAACAACCGTAGTTGTGAGGAAATGTGTAAATTCCGTCAAAATAATCTAGTTCATCGAAAAATAAACCAGATTTCATGCATTTCTCAGTGAATTTCTTGGCAATTGACTCAGATACGCCGTTAACACAGCCAACTGTAGGAATAATCCAAAGTTCATTTCTGATTCCTACTTCTCCGTTCGCACGTTCGTAACCTTCAAAAAATTTCTCTTCCAATGTTACTTGTACATCAGTTTCTACCGGCTCATAGCAGTAATCAAGTATATCACCAAGACCTGTTTTGATATTGTGAACATGAACGTGCATACCTACTTCTATATCCTCTTGTGCTACTCCAATAGAACTACCATATTTAAAAATTAGCTCGCCCTTTTTAATAGGAGCTATGGCAATTTTATGAGCCTGAGGAATGTCTGTTGCAACAGTAATAGTATTGCCTTCAAACTCAAAGCTTGTTCCGGCACTCACTGGCTCTAGTGCAACAATAACATTGTCACCTGGTTGAATATGTAAATGCTTCATTATAATTGTTTTTTTTATTGCTATGAATTCAATAAATATTAGAGAAGTTGAAGACAGATCAAATTTCTCTAAAGAATTACCAAGAGAGCTTATACTAAAATTTTTAGTAAAGCTCTCCTGACCTAAAAAATGTTATTTAAGTATTTCAGCCAAAGCTGTTTGGATAGAGTTGTCTAGTATATCGTTAACATAACCTGCTACAGCAGCAGAGAAACCTGCAACTTCGTCAAGGTTAATACCCCAGATTTTATCATTACTTAAAATGGACTTCACTTTTTCTTCAACAGAAGCATCAGATGCCCAAACAGAATTGATAATATCTAATAATTCAGGAGTATCTTTTGCTTCAAAACCAATTGGATTACCTGGTTTATATAATACAAGTAATGCTGCTAATGAGAAAGTAACCTTTTTAGGTAATTTACCTGTACTAGCAAAAGTATCTTTAACTGTTGGGAAATCTCTTGTTACCCATTTAGATAAAGAGTTTAATGAAATATCTTTTAAGAAGTGACGGATGTATGGGTTGAAGAAACGCTCTAAAATTTCATCAGCAAATGCAACTAATTTTTCTTTATCGCCTTCAATATTAGGTAGTACTTCCTCAGCAACCATACTTTTAATATAAGTAGAAACAGTTTCATCATCAAAAGCCTCTTTTACTGTTTCATGCCCACATAATAAACCAACTGGTACTAAAGCTGTATGAGAACCATTAAGAACTCTTACCTTTTTATCACGGAAAGCTTTCATGTCGTCTAACCAAACCACATTTAATCCAGCATTATCCATAGGGAATTTACTACGAACATTTTCACCAGCTTCAATAGCCCATAAATGGAAGTATTCACCCATTACAACTAAGTTATCTTCGTAACCTATTTCAGCTTGGATTTCTTTGATATTATCTTTTGGGAATCCAGGAACAATACGGTCTACTAATGTGCTACTAAATGAACATGCTGTATTTAACCAGTTAATGAATTCCGCTTCTAATTTATTTTGTTCTGCTAATTCTAAAACGATTTCTTTAAGAATATCTGCGTTTTTGTCGATTAACTCACAGCAAATTACACTTATACCTTTATCTGCAGCACCTTCATATTTTTTATATCTCTTATATAAAAGAGCTGTCATTTTACCTGGGTATGATTTAGGAGGTAAAGCGTTTATGTCCTCATCGTCAATACGACTAATACCTGCTTCTGTAGTGTTAGAAATTACAATCTCTAAATCTTCAGATAAGAAATACTCTTCGTATTTTGCATATTCAGCATAAGGATTAACTGCATCCATTACGCATTCGATCAACTCAGTTGATTCTACCGGTTTTCCATCTTTGATACCTTGCAATCTTACATGATACATGCAATCTTGCTTTTTTAACATATCAACTAAACCGTTAGCCAAAGGCTGAACAACAACAACACCCGCATTGTAATCGATTTTGTTGTTTGCTTGTTGAATCATCCAGTCAACAAATGCACGTAAAAAGTTACCTTCACCAAATTGAAGAATTTTTACAGGATAGGACTTACGGCCCTGAACAGTTTCATTATTTAATGCTTTCATAATACATTTATAATTTTCGAAATAAGAAATTATATGATTTTTATTGTGGAAACAAAGGTAAGATATAAAAATGTGTGCGCACACACAATAGTGTTAAAAAATGTAAAATACTTAAATTTTGTTTATAACTGTTATTATTTTATACTAGATCTTAATTCAGATGGTGGGATGCCTAATTTCTTTTTAAATAATCTGCTAAAATAGTGGATGGACTGAAATTTTAGTTCATAGCTGATTTCTTTAAGACTTTTGTCCGTTGTTAAAATGAGTTCCTTGGCACGCATTAATTTTAAATCAATATGATATTGGTGAGGAGATATGCCTGTGTATTTTTTAAACATCTTTCTAAAATAGGAATATCCAACACAATTTTGTTCAGCAAGCTTTTTTAAATCTATTTCATCTTCTATGTGCTCTCTCATATAAAAGCGAGCCTGCTGAATTAGTTTTTCAATTGGTTTACCTGAAAAGTTCTTTTGTTTTTGCCATGCAACTATATATCCTAATAGTTTAATGATTAAACCTGATGCAATATGTTGGTTTCCCGGATCTTCTTTTTGGATGAGTTCAAAAATCTTGTAATAAGTGTCTATAATGTCTTCACGTACTCCACAATGTATAACAGATTGTCCTTGTAAAACCTGATTCTGCTGTAAATAGTGGTTTGCAAATAAGCCATCAAAACCTATGTAGTTTTCTACCCAACCATCACTTTTTGTAGGTCTGTATCTATGCCATTCATCTTTGCGAATAATCATTAAGGTACCTGCTTTAACAGGGAATTTACCTCGTGAATTCTCTAGAGTACCTGAGCCTTCCGTTATATAATTGATCTGATATTCATTTAATGTCCTTCCGTTTTTCCATGTGAAAAAATATCCACTGGGATGGTTTTTAATAGGATAATGAACATCAGTAGGAATAGTTGATTTTCCAGCTACATTAATATATAAGCCCCAATTTTTATCTTCTTCACTGACTGTAGTGTATTTGAAAAAATCTTTCATTTGTGGTCCAAAAAGTGCAAATAAAACGCCAATTTGTGTATTGATGGCATATTTACTTCCGTCTATTTTTGTGTAAAATTATATTCAGACGTTAAATAAACAAAAAAAACTTACAAATTACTTAGTATGAATTTTATAATTGGTTTAGTAATTATTGCTATTGGTAGTTTTGGACAATCTAGTTCATATGTTCCCATTAATAAAATTAAAAATTGGGCTTGGGAAAGCTTTTGGTTATCTCAAGGTGTTTTTGCCTGGTTAGTCTTTCCCTTATTAGGTGCCTTTTTAGCTGTCCCAGAAGGTCATACATTGGGAGAAATTTTAATGAGTGGTGGTGGTGCAATATGGAAAACCCTTGGTTATGGTGTACTTTGGGGTATCGGAGGATTAACTTTCGGTTTAAGTATGAGATATTTAGGTGTGGCTTTAGGTCAATCTATCTCTTTAGGTACTTGTTCTGCTTTTGGAACAATTATTCCGGCTTTAATGGAAGGACAAGATCTTTTCACTGGTAAAGGATTAATGTTATTGGTTGCAGTAAGTATTGCTCTTGCAGGTATTGCTATAATTGGCTATGCAGGAAGTTTGCGTGCTAAAAACATGACTGAGGAAGAGAGAAAAGCTGCCGTAAAAGATTTTGCTCTAGGAAAAGGTTTGTTAGTTGCTCTTCTAGCTGGTTTAATGAGTGCTTGTTTTAGTCTTGGGTTAGCTGCAGGAAAACCAATTGCAGATGCAGCAACTGCTATGGGAGCTGCAAGTTTGTATGTAACATTACCTGCAACATTTGTAGTGACAGCTGGTGGATTTTTAACAAACGCAATTTATTGCTTATACCAGAATGTAAAAAATAAAACCCTTAGTGATTATTCATCAGTTCCATCTAAAGTTTTTATTAACAATTTATTGTTTTGTGCTTTAGCGGGAGGCTTATGGTATTCTCAATTCTTTGGATTAGGAGTTGGTAAAAGCTTCTTTGAAGAAGGTAGTGTAATTATGGTGTTCTCATGGAGTATTTTAATGTCATTAAATGTTACGTTTAGTAATGTTTGGGGTATAATTCTTAGAGAATGGAAAGGGGTAGGAGCTAAAACATGGTCTGTACTAATTGTTGGACTTGTTGTATTAATCTTCTCAACTTTTGTTATCAACTTTTAATTAAAAACTTATTAATAATAAATATAATGATTAGAGATTTTACCATGTAATTGACTGCCCAAAAATCAGGTGAAATCTCGTTCAAAATCCGTTTAATAAATAAATTATGGCCAATAAAGATTTAATTACGAAGGCTTACGAATTAGCCAAAGAACAATATGCTGCATTAGGAGTAGATACAGATGCAGTTTTAAAAAAGATGAATGAAGTAGCTATTAGTTTACACTGTTGGCAAACTGATGATGTATCAGGAACTGAAAATCCTGATGGTCAGCTTTCAGGTGGTATTCAGGCTACTGGAAACTATCCAGGAAAAGCACGTAATGCGGCAGAAATTATGACAGACTTAGAAAAGGTAATGTCTATGCTTCCTGGTAAGCAGCGTGTAAATGTTCATGCTTTATACGGTGACTTTTCTGATGGAATGGTAGATCGTGATGCCATCTCTGTAAAGCAATTCCAGGGATGGATTGATTGGTGTAAAGAACAAGGTATTGGAATGGATTTTAACGGATCATTCTTTTCACACCCTAAAGCAGATAGCGGATTTACTTTATCTTCTAAAGATGAAGAAGTACGTAAATTCTGGGTTGAGCACCTTAAGCGTTCTCGTGAAATTGCAGCTGAAGTTGGTAAGCAATTAGGTACTCCTTGTGTATTAAATACATGGATTCCTGATGGATCAAAAGATACTCCGATTGATCGTAACGGAATGCGTGCTCAATTAACAAAGTCTCTTGACGAAGGATTTTCTCAGGAATTTCCTAAAGAGCACATGAAAGATGCTGTAGAAAGTAAAGTATTTGGTATTGGTGCAGAGTCAATGACTGTTGGTTCTCACGATTACTACTTAGGATATGCTATTAAAAACAACAAATTAATTTGTTTAGATAATGGTCACTTCCATCCAACAGAAGTTGTAGGTGATAAAATTTCATCATGTCTTCAATTTGTTGATGAAGTATTATTACACGTTACTCGTCCTATCCGTTGGGATTCTGACCACGTGGTAACATTAAATGAGGAAGTACAATTAATTGCTTCAGAGATCGTACGTAACGACTTTATGGGTCGTGTAAATGTAGGTCTTGATTTCTTTGATGCTTCTATTAACCGTATTGGTGCATATATCGTTGGTACCAGAGCTGCACAAAAAGCTTTTATGATTGCTATGTTAGAGCCAACTAAAACATTAGTAGAATACGAAGAAAAAGGACAAAACTTTGAGCGTTTAGCTCTTCTTGAAGAGTTAAAAACTAAGCCATTTGCTGCTGTTTGGGATTACTACTGTTTACAGGAAGGCGTTCCAGTGGGAGAAGAATATATCGCCGAAGTACAAGCTTACGAAAAAGAAGTTTTATCAAAGCGTTAATATAGTTTTAAATAGGGATGATCAGTAATTATTTGCTGATCATCTTTCTTTATAATCGATATACTTTTTATTATAATACCCTTAAAATCTACAATATATAAAAAGTCAAATCAATGGAAAATAATCTAAATCAACTAATTGAATTATCACAAAAATATGGTCAAAATCCTGAATATATAATAGCTGGAGGTGGTAATAGCTCATATAAAAATGAAGAAAAAATGTGGGTTAAAGCTAGTGGAACCTCAATGGGGAATATTGAGGAAGATGGATTCGTATGTTTGGATCGTGAAAAAATGCAAGTTATATCAACTAAAAAATATAGTGATGATGTTACTGCCAGAGAACAAGAGGTAAAAGAAGATCTACATAATGCCATATTGTTTCCTGAAGGTAAAAGGCCATCTGTTGAGGCAAGTATGCATGAAATTATTAGATATGCATTTATTATGCATACTCATCCTACACTGGTAAATGGTGTATTATGTGCCAACAATTCCAAGGAAGTTATAGCTGACTTATTTGGTGATGAAGTTGTATATGTACCTTACACAGATCCTGGCTATATATTATTTAAAGGAGTTGATTTAGCGCTTCAAAAGTATCGATCAGAAAAAGGGAAAGAACCTCAGATCATATTTTTAGAAAATCATGGCGTTTTTGTTGGAGCTGAAACAGTCGATGAAATTAATAAGATTTATTCTGAAATAGAGAATAAATTAAGTCAACAAGCCAAAAAATATCCACAATCAACACAAGAACAACAAGAAATTATTCCTGAGGATATTAAGAAAAGTATTGAGTCATGCGAAGAATTACAAAGCATGGCAACTGTTTTTGATTCAAGTGATTTATCAAAAGCATTTATATCAAACGAGGAAAGCTTTGTAAATGTTAATATTCCATTTACACCTGATAATATTGTGTACTGTAAGTCGAAATATCTTTTTGTTTCTGATAGTACAGATTTATTAGCGCAGGTTAAAGCTTTTAAAAATAACAATGGTTATAACCCAAAAGTTATTGTTTTTAAAGGGGTTGGTATTGTAGCAGTAGAAGAAAGTCAGAAATCAGCTCAAATAGTAATGGATGTATTTAAGGATATGATGAAGGTGAGCTATTTGAGTAACTCGTTTGGAGGTCCAAGACCTATGACAGCAAAACAAATTGATTTTATAGATAATTGGGAAGTTGAAAATTACAGACGAAAAATGTCAAAAGCTAATTAGCTATTAGCTTCTCAAAAAAAGTAAAAACACCAGATATAATAAATAATAAGATGGATAAAGTTAAAGTTATAGCAGTATTTGATATAGGAAAAACAAATAAAAAAATATTGCTTTTTGATCAGCAATTTAATGTTGTTTATCAGTTTGAAGAAAAATTTCCAACATCAACAGATGAAGATGGTTTTGAGTGTGATGATATCAGCTTAATTCAAAAATGGATGGTTGATACATTAAAAACTATCGTTGAGGAAGGTAAATATGATATTCAAGGCATTAACTTTTCTACTTACGGAGCATCATTAGCATTTTTAGATGATAAAGGCGAAATATTAACTCCGGTATATAACTATTTAAAGGAAGTAGATCCTGAAATTCAAGAAGGTTTGTTTAATAAAAACGGTGGAATTGAAGAGTTTTGCCGTAAAACAGCGAGTCCTGCATTAGGCCTTTTATTAAATTCTGGTATCCAGATACTTTGGTTGAAGAAGGAAAAAGAAGAAATTTTTAGTAAAACAAAAGATATTATTCACTTCCCTCAATATTTATCTTATGTATTAACAGGAAAAGTGACATCAGAACCAACATCAATTGGTTGTCATACATTCATGTGGGATTTTGATCAGATGAATTATCATTCATGGATTAAAGATGAAGGTGTAAACTTGCCAGAACCTGTAACTAATGATACTGTTTTTGATGCAGATATTGCGGGAACAACTATTAAAACAGGAGTTGGTATTCATGATAGTTCTGCTTCATTAGTACCATATTTGCAAAAATCTAAAGAGGAGTTCATTCTTATTTCTACTGGTACATGGTGTATTAGTATGAATCCATTTAACAATGAACCATTAACAAGCGATCAATTAAAAAATGATTGTTTATGTTTCTTAACTCCTCAAAAACGTCAGGTTAAGTCTTCAAGACTTTTTATGGGCTACTTTCATGAAGTATGGAAGGATAAGTTAAATGATTTCTTTAAAGTTGATCCAAAATACTTCAGAACGATTCCTTATAAAGAGGAATTGGTTAAAGATGCGAAAGAAAAACATGGAGAAGAATTGAAGTTTTTCCCATTAGGAATTGAGAAATTCGAGGAAGGTGTAGCTCAGGTTGATTTATCAATCTTTAGTTCATTTGATGAAGCATATTCTCGTATGGTAATTGAACTGACAGAGTTATGTATTAAATCTCTAAAATTAATTATTCCTCAAGATGATAATACAAAGATTTTCTATGTAACTGGTGGTTTTGCAAGAAATCAGATCTTTGTTACACTTCTTCAGGAATTCTTTACTGATAAAAATGTTGTTACATCAGAAATTGATAATGCAAGTGCTCTAGGTGCTGCATTAGTGATTTCAGACAACTTAGAAGGATTTGATATTGAAAAAATAGAATTACAATCAAAATAAACATATAAACAAACTTTATAAAAATGGATACTTGTAGACGAATTTATTTGCCACCTCTTAGTCTTGTTGGGCCAAATGCTTTAGCAGAGTTAAAAGATGAGTTAGCTTCTAGAGGCTTTAGTAAAGCTTTATTTGTTACCGATGATATGTTAGTTAAAATCGGTGTGGCAGAAAAAGTTGAAGATGTATTAAAAGGGGCTGGTTTAGATTATGTCACTTATAGTGGAGTAAAGCAAAATCCTAGTGTTGAGAATGTAAACGAAGGACTTGCTTTATTAAAAGAAAATAACTGTGATTGTATTATTACGTTAGGAGGGGGATCTCCTCAGGATTGTGGTAAGGCAATTGGTATTTTATCAACAAATGGTGGTTCAATTGAAGAATATGAAGGTATTCATGTTTCAAAAAAGAAATCACTTCCTATTATAGCAATCAATACTACTGCTGGTACTGCTAGTGAAATTACTATTAACTACGTTATTACTGATACTAAGCGTAAAGTTAAAATGGTAATGGTAGATAAAAACTGTTTGGTTGACATTGCTGTTAATGATAGTATGTTAATGCTAAACAAGCCAGCAGCTTTAACCGCAGCAACAGGTATGGATGCGTTAACTCATGCCGTAGAAGCTTATGTAACTGCAGGAGCTTTTGAGTGGTCTGATACTTTATCTTTAAAAGCTATTGAACTAATTGGTAGTAGTTTAAGAGATGCGGTTAATGACGGACAAAATGTTGAAGCAAGAACAAAAATGGCTTGGGGACAATTTATTGCAGGACAAGCATTTTCAAATTGTGGTTTAGGTTATGTTCATTCAATGGCTCACCAATTAGGTGGTACATATGATTTACCTCACGGAGTATGTAATGCAATTTTACTTCCTTATGTAGAAGAATTTAATGCTCCTGTTTGTGGCGATAAATTTAGAGATGTTGCAGAAGCTTTAGGTGTTGATACTACAGGTATGTCAACTGAAGAAGCAAATAAAGCTGCTATTGATGCCATTAAAAAATTATCATCTGACGTAGGTATTCCTTCAGGTTTAGCAGAGTTAGGTGTTAAAGAAGAAGATTTTGAATTGATGGCAAAAAATGCTTTAGCAGATGTTTGTACTGGTGGTAATCCAAAAGAAGTAAATCTAGAAGATACCATTAATATTTACAAAGCTGCATTATAATTTAGTACTTTTGGATTTTTGAAATAAATTATTTTATGAAACAACTTGATGTAAAGTTAATGCACCCTAGAGTGCAGATTACAAAGGTTATTAGTCGTATTTATAAAAATGGAATGACTACTACTTCTGGTGGTAATATTTCTATTAAAGATGAAAACGGCGACATTTGGGTTACTCCTTCAGCTATTGATAAAGGAACTTTAACTGAAAAGGATATTATTTGTGTTAAAAAGGATGGAACTATTATTGGAGATCATAAACCTTCTTCAGAATTTCCTTTTCACAAAGCTATTTATGATGTACGTCCTGATATAACAGCTGTTATTCACGCGCATCCACCTGCATTAGTATCTTTTAGTATTGTAAGAGATATTCCAAACACAAACATCATTCCTCAGGCAAAAGATATTTGTGGAGAGATTGGATATGCTCCTTATGGTATGCCAGGTAGTGATGAGCTTGGTGTAAAAATTGCAGCTCAATTTGAAGGTACTAAAACAATGGCTATCATCATGGAAAACCACGGAACTGTATTAGGTGGTTCTGATATGATGGATGCTTATACTCGTTTTGAAACTTTAGAGTTTTGTGCAAGAACAATCATTAATGCAAAAACAATTGGTGAGCCAGTAATGCTTACTGATGAGCAAATTAAAGAATTTCAAGATCAGATTCCTTATAATATAGATCGTAATGATACTGGTTCATATCCTCCGGAAGAAAGAGAAATTCGTCAAAATATTTGTGATATTGTAAGACGTGCTTGTGACCAGGGATTAATGATCAGTTCTTATGGTACGGTATCAGTAAGATGGAAAGATAATGATTTCTTAATTACTCCTCCTGATGTTGCTCGTTGGGATATTATGCCAGAAGATATTGTACAAATTAAAGGTGGTAAAGCTGAGCCAGGTAAAACACCTAGCCGTTCAGTTTCTTTACATCAAAAAATTTATGAGATGAACCCTCATATTAACTCTATTATTCTTACTCAGCCTCCATATTTAATGGCTTACGGAACTACAGGAGTTAAATTTGATGTTAGAACTATCCCGGAAAGTTGGATTTTCTTACAAGATGTTCCATGTTTAGATTTCGGAACTCATTTTACAGGTAATGATACTATTCCAAAATTATTAAGTGAATCAGTTCCTTCTGTACTTGTTGCAAATGATTCATTTATCGTAACAGGGGATAAATTACTTCAAACTTTTGATAGACTTGAAGTTGCTGAGTTTAGTGCTAAATCATTAGTAATGGGTGCTCCTCTTGGAAAATTATTCCCAATTAATGATGAGCAAGTAGAAGACTTAAGAAAGAAGTTCTTAGCATAAGTAATTAATAAAAAACAATCAATAGATATTTATCTTTTGGTTTATGAATTTAAAAATCTAAAAGTGGCATTGTTCGCTTTTAGATTTTTTTTTGATTCATAATGAAGGTAAGTTTTTTTATTTAAACAAATCTTTTAATTATTGTCTAAGAGGTGATTAATCATTGCGATTAATTACTTTATACAATATGGTAAATAAACGACTGCCTAGAATGCATTATTATGTATAAAATTTAATATGTAACTTATTACATATTTATTAAAAATTTTATCTTTGATAGAAGAAACTATATTTATGAATAAAGTTATTGATGATTATCAACTGTGGTCAGATTTTAAGTATGGAAAATCTTATGCTCTTTCTGAGATTTATCATCAACACGTAAATGCTCTTTATCGATATGGTCGTAAATTTTCAAAAGATGAAGATTTTATAAAGGATACTATTCAGGATCTATTTTGTGATTTAATTCGTACAAGGAATAAACTTGGAGATACTGATAATATTTATTTCTACCTACTAAAAGCTCTTAAAAGGAAAATAATTAGAGAAATTACTAAGTTGAAAAAAATTAAACATTCTGATTTTGATCATGTTCCACAGCAAGTTTTAATGACGTATTCCATTGAAGAAGAATGGATTGAAAAAGAGAAGCTTTCAGAGACTGAAATACAATTAAAAAATGCGTTATCTCAATTAAGTAATAAACAAAAAGAAATATTGTATTACAGGTTTAACTGTGAGCTTGAATACGAGGAAATTTGCGAAATAATGGGTATGAAATATGGATCAGCCCGAAAAATGGTTTTCAGAGCTATAAAATCACTTCGAAAGATTCTTGTTGAAGTTAATGTTTCTTTGTTATCTATCTTTATATCTGTGTTTTAATATTTTTTATTAAAAAACTTCATTTTTTGTGTCCACAAAAATAGTCGTATTGCCTTTATCCTATTATAAACAGTATAATAAGTTAAAAGGTGAAAAAGGATTATATAAAATATACGATTGAAGAACTAATTCTGGACAAGGAATTTATTGAATGGGTACGTAAAGGCACTTTTAGTGAACAAGATAAAATACTTTTGTCTTCTCATCCTGAATTGAACTACAAAATTAAAAAAGCAAAAGAAATTATCGAATTGCTGGATGATAAAAGCCAGTCTTTAAATGAAGGAGAGATACTAAAGATATGGAAGAATATTGAAAACTTCGAAAAACAAATTGGATATAAAAAATTCAGAATAATAAACTTGTCATCTAAGATTTCTCGTTATGCTGCTATATTTATATTGAGCCTAATCTTAGGAGGTGTAATCATATTTTATATTTCAGAAGATAAAAATCAAACATATGAATTTTCAACTGCAGTAAATGATAAAATCAATAATCAATCGCAAATAATTCTTGCAGATGGTACAACTATCAATCTAGATAAAGAAGAATCAAAAATTGTATTGAACTCAGAACAACAGATTGTAATTGAAAATGAACACGTTATTGATCTGGACCCCGAAGATAAAAAGACTCAGGTTAAAATGAATGAAGTTGTTATACCTTATGGTAAACAATCACAAATTTCATTATCTGATGGTACTATTATATGGATAAATGCAGGAAGTAGATTAGCCTTTCCTACTCAATTCAATAAGAAAACAAGGGAAGTTTATCTTGAAGGAGAAGCCTATTTTGAAGTTACTCATGATGCAAACAGAGCATTTATTGTTAATACTGAAGCTATTTCAGTTAAAGTTTATGGAACTAAATTTAATTTATCTGCTTATAAACAGGATGAACGATTAGAAACAACATTATTAGAAGGTAAAGTTAGTGTCACAAATCTGAATTCATCTAAAATATTGAGGCGAGAAACTTTTCTCGTGCCTAACCAGAAAGCAAGTTTTAATAAAAAAGATAATACAATAAGATTAGAAGATGATCCTGAAGCAAGTTCTTCAATAGCCTGGGTTGATGGATGGTTAAGTTTTAAACAGGAAAAATTACAGGAAGTACATTCAAAGTTGCATCGTTTTTATAACGTAGATTTTGATCAGGTGCCAAAGGGATTAGATAACAATCTAATTAGTGGAAAATTAGATTTGAAAGATTCGTTGCAGTATGTTCTTAAGACTTTATCAGATGTAACAGGTTTAAAATACAAGCTTGAAAATAACTTTGTTGAGATAGAAAATATAGACCCAAAAATCAAGCAATAATAAATTAAAAAGTCGGCAAGTCTGCCAACTTACCGACTTAAGTAGTGAAATCACTACGAGTACTAATTTAAACAGTTCAAAATTATGAAAAAAAATCTACAAGGGATGTACTTCTCTCGAAGAAGTGTACCCACAATTTTGCTGAAAATGAAAATGCTAATGCTTTTTGTATTAATGGCTATGGGCAGTGCATCTGCAAGCTCTTATTCGCAACAGACTAAGTTTAGTTTTAAACTTTATAATGCTTCTGTTAGCGATGTATTTCAAATGATTGAACAACACAGTAATTTTATTATTCTTTACAACGAAAATAATCTCGATGTGAATCGCCAGGTTAATGTACAGGTTGAAGATCAAACTGTAGAGGTAATTTTGGACAAAGTTCTTGAAGGAACAAATAATACATATAAGATTTACGATCGACAGATTGTAATAACAAAAAATGAAGATGTATCTCCGGAAATCCAACAAGAGGATAATAAGAAGGAGATCAAAGGATTGATTAAGGATAAAAATGGAGAGCCTATTGTAGGGGCTTCAATTCTTGTAAAAGGTACTAATAATGGTACTATTACTGATGCTAAAGGTAGTTTTATACTGGAGATAAATTCGACTACGAGAGTGCTTTCCATATCATTTGTAGGAATGGTAACACAGGATATTATAATAGGAAATAAAACTTTTTTTAGTGTTATTTTAAATGAGGATGTACTTGGTTTAGAAGATGTGGTTGTTACCGGAGTGTTTGATGCACGTTCAAAAATTGATGCGTCAGTAGCTATATCAACCATTAAATCAAAGGATATTGATCAAATTGCCGTTACTAGTGCTGGTGACCTATTAAAAAATGTTCCGGGAGTATTTGTCAATACTTCTTTAGGCGAGATTAGAAATACTGTTTATTCACGTGGAGTATCCGTTGGGTCAAATGATGGAGAATCAGGATATTATTATGTGTCTATGCAAGAAGATGGATTACCGGTAACCAACGCAACTTATGGTAATTATGGTCCTGATTATTTTTTACGAAATGATGCAACGTTAGGTAGATTAGAAGCAGTACGTGGAGGTACAGCATCCATTCTTGGGAATAATGCTCCAGGAGGTATTTTTAACTATGTATCTAAAACAGGTGGTGAAGAATTTGCAGGTGAAGTCCGTGCCAAATATGGTTTGGAAGGTGATGGTAAAAATCCATTCTACCGGGCTGATTTTAATTTTGGAGGTCCATTTAAAAATAAATCATTACGATATAATATTGGTGGTTTTTACAGACAGGCAGATGGAGCAAGATATCCTGGATATCCAATGAATGAAGGAGGTCAAATAAAAGCTAACCTTGCGAAAATCTATAAAAAAGGTAATGTAAAATTATTTTTAAAATTTTTAAACGATAAAAATGCATGGTATGAATTCTTGCCTTCAGTCGATTTTGATAATCCAAAATTAGCATCAGGTGTATCGCAAACTAATACAGTGTTAATACCTCCTGTACAAACATCTTTCAAGGTAAATCAAACAGATAGAGTTTTAAATTTTGACTCAAGAGATAAAATTAACTCTGTAGATTATTCTGCAGGTTTGAACTGGGAACATCATTTTGGCGATGGATGGAAAATTGACAATAAAATGCGTTACTCACTAAAAAGCTCAACCTGGAATACTACAGCAGTGGCATATCCAATTGCAGTTGATAATCTAATTTTTCATGCTATTGCAGGTACGTTAGGAAATTTTGGAACATACTCATTTAATGATTTAAAAACAGGAGACTTGTTAGGTAAGGTAATTCAATCTCCAAATATTATTGATGGACATTTTGCTGGATTTAATTTTGATATCATAGAGAGTAATTTTCCAGGTTCAGGAGTTCAGGAAAATTCATTGCTAATGAATCCGATAGTTTACATGGAAAATGAAATGACTGAGTTTATTGATCAGTTTATAATGTCGAAAAAGATAGAAAACATGAGTTTTACTGCTGGACTATTCTATGCTAACTCTGTTTTGGAAAGATTAAATGCATTTGGTGCAGCGGAATCATTCTCTCAATTAACTTCTCCAAGGCCAAAACAAACAGCGATCACACTTGAAGGATTTGACGGACAAACATACCAGGTTACTAATCCAGATGGAATTATAGGAGGATCAGGATCAAGTGCTCCTGTTGATTTTATGGATGCAACGCAAAATCAAACTGCTTTGTTCTTTGGTCATACATGGGAAATTAATGAACAACTAAATTTTGACTGGGGTGTTCGTTATGAAGTAATTACTATTAAAGGAAAAAATCAATTAGCTTCAGAAGAACATGTTGATGATGGTGGAACAGATGGAGATCTATTAACTCTTTATGATAACTATCAATCAGATATAACTGAAGTTTATAGCTATGGGAAAGAAAAAATGAATACATTTTCATTCTCAGCAGGAATAAATTATAAATTTACTGAAAGTCAGGCTATATATGGTCGTTTCTCTCAAGGAGAAAAAGCTCCTGACCTAAATATTTTTATATCACTTGACAACCAATTTGCAGTTGACAACTTAGATCCAATTGCACAAAAAGTACAACAGGTTGAATTAGGGTATAAGTATAATGATGAAAAGCTTCACTTGTTTTTAACACCATTTTATAGCTTATTAAGTAATGTCCCTCAACAAACTTCAGGGACGGTAGATGGTAGTGTTGAAGGATTGTATGTATTACCTGTTTTGTATAATAAATACACAACAATGGGAATCGAAATTGAAGGGATGTATGAATTTACCAATAACTTTAGTTTAAGAGCAGTTGCAACATTTCAGGATTCTGAGGCAACAAAATTTCAAACATGGGATGTGGGGGAAAATGGAACAGAAGATGATGTTGTTATTGATCTGTCAGGGAACAAAACAGATAACAGTGCCAATGCCATCATTCGTATAACACCTAAATATAATACGGATAAATTTTATGCATCTCTTGATTTTTCATACATGGGAAAAAGATCTGCTAATGTGGCAAATGTTTTTGATTTACCTTCATATAATCAATCCAATCTTAATTTAGGATATAACATTACTAGTCAATGGCAAGTTCAGGTAAATATTAACAATGTGTTTAATCAAAATGGCGTAATGGGCTGGTCTGCTCCTGGTGGTTTTCCTAATTCTCTAGATCGTCAGGGATTTACAAAAGAAAAGTTAGAAGCTGATCCTGATGCTGTTTATTCAACATTAAGTTTACCACCTAGAGCTTATTTTCTTACTCTAAGTTATAGGTTTTAAATGATGGTATTAAGTATTAAAGGCGGGATTAACTCCCGTCTCTATTTCATTTATTTCTTTTAAATCTAATTCATATGAAGATATTCAATGCCAGAATTCCAATTGTTCGGTTATTATCTATTTCATTACTTACGTTATTATGGTGCATATCAAGTTGTAGTAATCCGGGTAAAGACCAGATATTTCAATTAAAAGAAAATTTTCAAAATCCCCCTAATACAGCTAAACCCAGAGTGTGGTGGCACTGGATGAATGGCAATATAAACAAGGAAGGTATTCAGAAGGATTTAGAGTGGATGCATCGCTCTGGCATTGGAGGTTTTCAGAATTTCGATGCTGCTTTAAAGACACCTCAAGTAGTAGAAAAGAGGTTAACATATATGGATCCTGAATGGATTGATGCTTTCCGTTTTACAACAAAATTGGCCGATTCGCTTAATTTAGAAATGGCAATAGCAGCATCTCCCGGTTGGAGTGAAAGTGGTGGACCGTGGGTAAAACCTGAAGACGGAATGAAAAAGTATGTTTGGACTGAAACTCGGGTGATAGAAGGTGATTCTTTGATTCATTTGTCACAACCATCAGATATTACCGGACCATTTCAGAATATACCAAAGCAACCAGAGTTTGGTGTGCCTGTTGATTTGGATCATTTGCCATCATTCTATAAGGATGTAGCAGTAATTGCTTATAAAGTGCCTGATTCAGACCATTCTCTTTCAAATCTAGGAGTAAAAGTTACATCAAGTGGAGGGAAATTTTCTTTAGACCAATTGACGGATGGTGATATTAGAAAAACAGAGTTATTACCCAATCATATATCTGGCACAGGATGGATACAATTTGAATTTGTTAAACCACAGATGGTTAAAGCGATAACTGTAATGGGGGGTGGAAATCCTGGTTCTTTTGGTGATCCAAGAACACCTGACAATGCAAGGCAGTTGTATGCTAGTGACGATGGAACTAATTTCCAATTTATTTGTAATGTTCCTGCTGGTGTTATTTTACAACACACCATGTCTATACCAGAAACACAAGCTAAGTATTTTAGAATAACGTTTAACAATCCTACTTTAAAATTTAATCCCCTGGCTGCTGCACTAGGGATGGATGTAAAACCTGAAAAATTACCAGGGACTGAGATTGCTGAATTAAAGCTACACACCATTGATGTAATCAATAGTTTTGAGGCTAAAACAGCCTTTGCACCTGTAATTAACCTAAGTAAGGATAAAACTCCTTTAACAAATGATGTCGTGGAAATAGATCATATTATAGAACTAACGGATAGTATGAAATCTGACGGTACTTTATCCTGGAATGTTCCAAATGGTGAATGGAAGATATTGCGTTTTGGTTATTCTCTACTGGGTATTGAAAATCATCCGGCATCAGAAGAAGCAACAGGATTAGAAGTTGATAAATTGGATCCAGAAGCGATCAAAAAGTATTTTACTAATTATCTGGAGCAATACAAAAATGCCACTGGAGGATTAATGGGTGAGAAAGGTTTGCAATTTGTTATTACTGATAGTTGGGAGGCCGGGGCTCAGAACTGGACTGATAATTTGCCAGAGGAGTTTCTTAAGCGCCGAGGTTATAGTATAATTCCATGGATGCCTGTCTTAACAGGTACTATAGTTAAAAGCTCAACAGCAAGCGAAAAATTCTTATTTGATTTTCGTGAGACTCTAAGTGAAATGGTTTCAGAATATCATTACGATGGGTTAACTGAAATATTAAAAACTTATGGTATGAAGCGTTATTCTGAATCTCATGAGGTTGGAAGGGCTTTGATTGCAGATGGTATGGAAGTTAAAAGAACAGCTGCAATACCTATGTCAGCTATGTGGACTCCCGGAGGAATCGGTGCCGGAATGGAAACTCATAAGGCAGATATACGTGAGTCCGCTTCAGTTGCTCATATTTACGGCCAAAATTTAGTAGCTGCAGAATCTTTAACTGCCTTTGGCTTAGATGGAAGTGCTTTCTCGTATTGTCCTGAAAATTTAAAGCCTACAGCAGATATGGAATTAACAAGTGGGTTAAATCGTTTTGTTATTCATACGTCGGTTCATCAACCTGTTGATGATAAAGTTCCTGGGTTAGGTCTTGGTCCATTCGGCCAATGGTTTACAAGACATGAAACATGGGCAGGTCAAGCTCATGCATGGACAGAATACTTATCTCGCAGTTCATACCTTTTGCAACAAGGAAATTTTGTAGCCGATGTATTGTATTTATATGGAGAAGATCATAATATAACAGAGTTGTTTGGTTCTAAACTTCCTGAAATTCCCGAAGGCTATAATTATGATTTCATAAACGCAGACGCTTTGTTAAATGTAGTTTCAGTAAAAAATGGAAAATTGACTACTCCAGGCGGAACAAGTTATAAGCTATTGGTTTTAGATAAGAGCTGTAAACAAATGACTTTACCTGTATTAAACAAAATACATGAATTGGTTGAGGCTGGAGCTAATGTTGCTGGAACACAACCTCTATATCCTTTAGGTTTATTAGATAAAGAGGAAGAATTCAACGCGTTAAGTACTGAAATTTTTAATACAGATAATAATATCAGAGGAAGAGTGTTTCAAGGGATGAATGCAGGTGAGGCTTTAAATGCTATGGACGTGTTACCTGATTTTGAATACTCAAAATCTAAACTTGATTCAAAATTGAATTTTGTTCACAGAGAGTTATCTAATACAGATATTTATTGGGTAAGTAATACTCGTGATCGAAAAGAAAATTTTGAACTAAATTTTAGGGTTAAAGGTATGTTACCAGAAATATGGCATCCTGAAACAGGAAAAACAGAAGAGGCTTCTTATAGTATTGAAGGAGAAAGAACTAAGATTGCTCTGTCCTTACAACCCAATGAAGCCGTATTTGTGGTATTTAATGGAAAAGCAAAGGAACTAAAGAGAATATTACCAGAAAAAAAAGAACTGGAGTTAGCTGTTCTAAATGATTCATGGGAGGTCAGTTTTCAACAAGGTAGAGGAGCACCGTCACAAACTACTTTCGAAAATCTTGACAGTTGGACTGAAAGCGATGATTCAGGTATCAAATATTTCTCTGGAACTGCAAGTTACAAGCAAACAATAAATATTTCATCAAACCTATTAAAAGATAATAGTTCTCTTTATTTGGAACTGGGAGAGGTAAAGAACCTGGCAGAAGTATTTATTAATGGAAAATCATGTGGGATTACATGGAAAAAACCATTTAAAGTTGATGTTACAAATGCAATAAAGTCTGGTGAAAATACAGTAGAAATACAGGTAACTAACCTTTGGGTAAATCGTTTAATTGGGGATATGCAAACTGATAATGCTGAAAAGATTACTTATACAACTATGCCTTTTTATAATGCAAATTCATCTCTCAAGCCTTCGGGATTAATGGGGCCGGTAAGAATTATTCAAGAGAATAAAGAATAATTAAGAGGACTTGTAACTCGATTTAATTAGGTGTTTATCAAAACGTGATTATTATAACTATACGTCAGATTCTAACATTCGTGATATTTTGTTTCAATGAGTGATGAAAATTGGATAATGTTATGAACATGGTATGGCGTTATGAATTATTAAATAATGAAGTTACTATTTTATATTATACTTATATTTTTTGTTTTAAACCTTAAGGCTCAAAATAAAAATACCCAATCTCAAATGGAACGAACTCCCATACCAGCTGAAGTAATGGTTGGTGGAGAATCTAGTACCTACCAATTAATTGTTGATAAGAGATTGGGACCAGGTAGTTCATTTAAATTCTTTAACTTGATTGATTATGAAGTTGATGGAAATAACTATACTCCAGATAATTATATTATACAAACTATTGGTTATTATGAGTTTGTAAAAGGATTCGATGTTGGAGTTGGAGGTAATCTAAAAGCTTTCGGAGGTTTTAAACCTTTAGCCTCGCTTCAATATACAAAATTCTCACCCTCATTAGGGATTATTATTCAGCCAGTTTATGAACTTGATGAAGATGGCGAATTTAGTACTTTGGCAATATTAGAATGGCATCTACAGAACGAGAAAAAATTAAAACCTTATTTCAGGTTTCAAGCATTAACGGCATGGACAGGTACACATGAATATAGTTACCATCGTTGGCGTTTGGGAGTGCAGTTTAAACAATTCCGCTTAGGCCCAGCACTAAATGTTAGTTATATAGGCCCACAAAGTGCAAAGTTAAATTGGGGTGCATTCTTAAATCTTTTAATCTTTTAAATGAAAATTAATTATGAATAAGAAGATACAATATATTCATTCAATTTGCTTTTCAATACTTTTTCTGGTTAATGTAAGTTGCAACCAATCAAAAACAGAAGAGGTTTTTAATAAGAACAATTTTCCAAAAGACTTTATGTGGGGAGTAGCAAGTGCTGCTTATCAGGTGGAAGGAGCCTATAAAGCTGAAGGGAAGGGAGAAAGTAAATGGGATTTTTATACAAATACAATTGGTGTTACTCAGTTTATTATAGGAGAAAAACAAACTGGTAATGTAGCTATTAATCAATACGACCGTAATCAATATTTGAAAGATATTCAGTTGATGAAGGAATTAGGTATCAATACCTATCGTTTTTCAATTCCATGGAGTAGAATTATACCCAATGGAATAGGTGAAGTAAATATAAAAGCAATAGACCATTATCATTTGCTAATAAAAGATTTAAAAGCTGCAGGAATTCAATCTTTTGTTACTCTCTACCATTTTGACATGCCACAGGCATTAATGGAAATGGGAGGATGGTTAAATCGTGAATCTATTCAGTGGTATAAAAACTATGCAAAGGTAATATTTGATAATTTTGGTTCGGAAGTAGATCATTTTATCACATTTAATGAACCTTACATTGAATTTTTTACGGCAGATTTTTTAATGAATCCTTCACAAAGTCAAGAATCTGATAATGTTCGTTATGCCAAAGAGATAAATAATGTACATCATCAATTGTTGGCTAGCAGTGAGGCTATCAAACTTTATCACGATTTAAAATTGAATGGTAAAATTGGTATTACTTTTAACCTTTCTCCATGTTTACCTTTCGATCCAAATAATGAGAAGGATGTAAATTTAGTTTCTTTTCAGGATGAATTACTGAATAGAATTGTTTTAGATCCTGTATTTAAAGGAAATTACCCATCAAATGCATTAGACTCTCTTCAAAAATATAATCCTTTTTTTCAACCTTCTGAAGATGATATGAAATTAATTGTGTCAAATCAACCAGATTTTTTAGGAATTAATTTCTATGCCCCAGCTTTAGTAAAATCAGATAGTAATTCTCCTCTTGGAGTTTCCTGGATGGGGAATAATACGGATTCTGTTGTTATGAATAATGGCCCTGTACGACCAAAAGAATTCTATAATTTATTAATGCGGATTAAAAATGAATATGGCGATCCGGAGATTATTATTACTGAGAATGGGGCAAGTTTTCATAATAATGAAGATACTCTTGTAGAAGGTAAGGTTAATGATATTTATCGCACTGATTATATTCAAAGACATATTAAAGCTTTATCAGAAGCCATTAACGATGGTGCAAGAGTTAAGGGATATTGTGTTTGGAGTGGATGGGATAATTTTGAATGGGTTTTTGGTTACACAGAAAGGTTTGGTTTAATCTATGTAGATTATAGTACGCTTCAGCGCTATCCAAAGAGCAGCTATTATTGGTATCAATCCTTTTTAAAAGAATAAAACACTTATAAAGTTAAAATCATTTACGGGGTATTTTAACTAGGTATAAAGTGTAGAGTGAGAGGTTGTCCATTATCTATTTGGATAACCTTTTGTTTTAGTATTTTTATTCAATTACACTCTCCTTATTTATAAGTATCCTCCATGAACAAAAATCAGGCAACTGTTAATAGATGTAAATATTTTATCAAAAAAACTTAAAAAAATAAATGAAAACGATTACATTTGTTATCGTATTGAGATAAAGTACTATGTGTGGTGGAATTATAATTAGTAGTAATAACGATAACATTAATTCCAGTCCATACTTATTTTACCGTTCTCGATCTATGATGAATGTATATCTATGAAACAAACAAACTATCAATTATTTGATTTCCTTGACTTTGATTCTGAAAATATAGAGTCAGAAATATTGTGGAAAGTAGGTTCTCCAGAAAAGTATTATGAAAATGATGGAGATATTATACTGGAATTACCCTTTTATAAACAGTTGCCGGATAATGATATAACACCAGATGTTAATGCTGAAGTCAAATTGTTATATATGCACCTCAGGGCTTATGGTTCAAAGGTTCTTCGTGTTGCAGTTGGTGAAAAAGATCACCTGTTTTTAGATTCAGAAATGCTTCAGTTTTCTGATGGACTTAAAAGGATTCCTTTGCAAATAAAAGCTTCCAAGACCGAATGGATTATTAGTGATATTGAGGGATTAAAGCGTGCTGAAATCAATTTGAAAGAAATTGAAATCGATTATTGGAGTGATTTACTGGATGCACCACGTCCTACATTGGATATGACTTTTTATCCAGATGGACAAAGGGAATTGAAGATCAGTGCCTATGACCATTTTTTTCCAAGACGACATGATGCTTTTGCTTTAGCATTTGTAGAAAAAGATAAGCAATGGAACAGATCAACAATTTCTTTTCATTGTGAACCTGATGAGAAGTTTGTAGGAACAGGAGAGAGGTTTACTAAAATGGATCTTTCAGGACATACTTTTCAGTTGAAAAATCAAGACGGTCAGGGAGTTAATAACAGAAGGACTTATAAAAATGTCCCTTTCTATATGTCCAGTAAAATGTATGGTGTATTTACGCATACATCTGCTTTTTCAAAAATCTCAATGGCAGATCATTCTACAAGATCAGTTCAGTTTTTAGTTGAAGATGAGATTCTTGACTGCTTTTTAATAGGTGAGGAGGATCCTGAAAAGATTCTGTATCAATATCGTATGATTACAGGTTTTCCTACTATGTTGCCTAAATGGAGTTTTGGAACATGGATGAGTCGTATGACTTACTTTTCTGAAAAAGAAGTTGATCAGATATGTAAACGTTTACAAAAAGAAGATTATCCTTGTGATGTGATTCATTTGGATACGGGTTGGTTTAAAACAGATTGGTTATGCGAATGGAAGTTTAATCCGGAACGTTTTCCAGATCCTAAACGCTTTATACAAGATTTACGCAAGAATGGCTATAAGGTAAGCTTATGGCAAATGCCTTATATAGCTACTGATGCAGAACAACATGATGAGGCTAAAGAAAACTCGTACATGTGTGCTCTTAAAGAAAGTAAAAAGCAGGGCGGTTCAAATTTTAGTGCTTTGGATTATGCCGGAACAATTGATTTTACATATGATAAAGCTGTTGAATGGTATAAGGGATTATTAAAAGAATTACTGGATATGGGTGTTGTCTGTATCAAAACCGATTTTGGTGAAGATATACATATGGATGCAGATTATCATTCAATGTCTCCTGAAAAACTTAATAACCTCTATGCTTTATTGTATCAAAAAGCTGCTTACGAAGTAACAAAAGAGGTTACTGGAGACGGTATTGTTTGGGCACGAGCTGGATGGGCTGGTTGTCAAAGATATCCTTTGCATTGGGGAGGAGACTCAGCATGTAGCTGGGATGGTTTAGCAGGATCATTAAAAGGAGGGCTTCATATTGGTTTATCAGGTTTTGGCTTTTGGAGTCATGATGTACCGGGATTTCATGGAGTACCCGATTTTATGAATTCTGTGATTCCAGATGATCTTTATGTGCGCTGGACTCAGTTTGGAGTGTTCTCATCGCATTTAAGATATCACGGAACATCAAAACGAGAGCCTTACGAATATCCTAATATCGCTCCAATAGTTCGTAAGTGGTTAAAATTAAGATATGCCTTGATACCATATATTTTGGAACAAAGTGAAATAACAGTGAAGACTGGTTATCCTGTTTTAAGAGCTATGATATTCCATCATAAAGACGATAAGATGTGCTGGCATATTGATGATCAGTATTATTTCGGTAATGATTTTCTTATTGCTCCGGTTATGAATAGCGAAAATAAAAGAGATGTTTATTTACCGGAAGGAAAGTGGGTTAACTTCTTTACTGGAGAAATACAGGAAGGGAACAAATGGTTGAATAACATTGAAGTTCCTTTGGATCAAATGCCTGTTTGGGTAAAATGGAATGCTGAAATTTCTGTTTATCCATATCCTGTTTTAAATACAGATGAAATAGAAATAGATAAATCTGAAGTAATAAAATTTGATGAGTCTTACAAAGGATTGTCAAATTGTGTTTTAAATAACTTATTGAAATTATAAAATATACTGCACCATGAATACCTGGAAAACAAACTGGTCAGAATCAAAACAACACTACATTAACTGGTGGAATCAAAAAGGAATTGTTCTTAGTATGTGGGAACATCTTAAAAAAGATGGTAATCCTCATGCAATTGTTACAAAACCTTCAGAACCTAAAGACTTAAATCAAAAATGGTTTGATCCTGTGTGGAGAGCAGATGATATTCACTATCAGTTAGCTCATAGTTCTCTAAAAGCAGATATTTTACCTGTTGCAAATACACAGTTAGGGCCAGGTTCTTTAGCAGCCTTATTCGGAGCAGAATTAGAAGGAGGTGAGGATACAATATGGATCAGACATAAACCGGGTGTTGATCCAAATATTGTGTTTGAAGAGAATAATCCTGGCTGGCAGTTACATAAGAATTTATTACAAGAGTGTAAAAAAAGAGCAAATGGCAACTATTATGTTGGTTGTCCGGATTTAATTGAAGGGCTTGACATTTTAGCTAGCGTTAAAGGAACACAGGAAATATTAATGGATATGGTAATGGCTCCTGAAGCTTTGGAGGAGCAGCTTCAAAAAGTAAATGATATCTATTTTGAAGTGTTTGATAAAATCTATGATATTATTCGCGAAGGAGATGAAATGGCTTTTTGTTATTTCTCAATCTGGGGTCCGGGAAAGGTTTCTAAACTGCAGTCAGATATTTCAATTATGATTTCAGAAGAAGACTATCGTCGATTTGTTCAGCCATATATACGTCAACAGTGTCAAAAAATTGATTATACACTTTATCATTTAGATGGAGTTGGAGCTCAACGTCATTTGGATGCCATACTTGAAATTGATGAACTAAATGCCATTCAATGGACTCCGGGTGTCGGCGAACCTCAGGGAGGTGACCCTTGCTGGTATGATTTATATAAGCGAATCCTGTCAGCAGGTAAATCAATTATGCCTTGTTGGGTTACATTAGAGGAGTTACAACCTTTGCTTGATAATGTAGGGGCTGATGGTCTGAATATTTTGATGGACTGGAAAAGTGAAAAAGATATAGATGAAGCGTTGAAAATTGTTGAAAAGTATAGATAATCAGGTTTTGTAAAAAATATAACTATGGAAGAAATTCTTAATAAATTAGCTGAGTGTATTGAGTTTGGTAAAGTAAATAAAGCTGCTCCATTTCCTCCTCAAATGAAAGATATGGATGGAGCTGATGAGTTGGCTGCGCAGGCATTGGAAAATGGTATTTTACCACAGGAAATACTATCATCAGGACTAATGGTTGGTATGGAAAAAGTTGGAGTTAAGTTCAGAGAAAATAAAGTATTCGTTCCACAGGTTTTAATGTCGGCAAAAGCCATGAGTACTGCAATGGAACACTTAAAACCTTTTTTTGCATCTGGTGAAGCTAAGCAAAAAGGAACTTTTATAATAGGAACTGTTCAGGGAGATTTACATGACATTGGAAAAAATCTGGTAGCTATGATGGTTGAAGGAAATGGCTATAGGGTAGTAGATTTAGGAATTGATGTAAAACCTGAAAAATATATTGAGGCAGTTAAAGAGAATCCCGGTGCCATAGTTGGTTTGTCTGCTTTACTTACTACAACAATGGCAAATATGGAAGCCATTACAAAAGCCATTAAAGAAACAGCACCTGATACTTTAGTTACTATTGGAGGAGCTCCTGTTAACAATGATTTTTGTAAAAAAATTGGAGCTGACAATTATTCTCCGGATCCACAAGGAGTTGTTGAATTCTTAAATACTAAATGTGCTTAAAACCAATTATCTTATGCAAGGATTAAAATTATTAGAGAAAGCCTTTTGTTTAGAAGAAGTGGAAAGAGTTCCGTGGGTTCCTTTTGTAGGTGTACATGGAGCTAAGTTAATAGGAGTTGATGCTGAGGAATATTTAAAAAGTTCAGAGCACATTGTTAATGGAGTTAGTAAAGCGGTAGAGTTATATAATCCGGATGGGATACCTGTTGCATTTGACCTTCAGGTTGAAGCTGAAACTTTTGGCTGTAAATTAAACTGGAGTAAGGATAATCCACCTGCAGTTACTTCACACCCTTTGGCCGAAGGTATTGCAATTAGTGATTTAAAAATACCTGATGAAAATTCAGGTAGGATGCCCATTATTCTGGATGCAACAAAGCAACTTAGGAGTAAATATCCGGACATTGCTTTATATGGATTAATTACCGGTCCATTTACCCTGGCACTTCACCTTTTAGGTACAGATATTTTTATGAAACTTTTTGAAGATCCTGAATACGTAGGTGAATTAATGAATTTCTGTGCAGAGGTAGGTATCAAGCATACTGAAATGCTTATTGATTCAGGTTGTGATGTTGTTGGTGTAGTAGATCCAATGACAAGCCAGATAGATCCGGGTTCGTTTGAAATGTTTGTTAGTCCATATGTAACAAGGATATTTGACTTTGTACGTTCAAAGAAAAAGTATAGTTCATTTTTTGTTTGTGGTTATGCACAGCAAAATATAGATGTGATGTGCAATTGCAAACCGGATAACATTTCTATTGATGAAAATATTCCTCTTGATTTTGTAAAAGAAGCAGCCTTAGCAAAAGGAATCAGTTTTGGAGGAAATATGAAGTTGACAGGAGTATTGTTGTTGGGAGATGAGCTGGACTCAAAGAAAGATGCGCTAGATTGTCTGGATTTGGCTGGTAAAAAAGGATTTGTTTTAGCTCCGGGTTGTGATTTACCAATGGATACACCTGAAAAGAACTTGATAGCAGTATCTGAATTGGTTCATGATGAGTATATACAACAAGCAACTCGTGAAATGGAACATACTTCATCTTTAGAACCATTAAATTTAGATGGGCATTTTTCAGATGATAAAGTTGTGGTAGATATAATTACGTTGGATTCTTCATCATGTGCTCCTTGCCAATATATGGTAGAAGCAGTGAAGCAAGCCTCTTTTGAATTTGGTAATAAGGTTCAGGTTATTGAGCATAAAATTAAAGATGCTGATGGTATTAGAATGATGATGGCCTTAGGAGTTAAAAATGTACCAACAACGTGCATTAATGGAGAAGTTAAATTTATAAGTCAAATCCCGCCAAAGGATGAGATTGTAAAAGAATTGGAAAGTGCAATAACTTGATTTCGATTAAAAATTTTATATTCAGATTAAAATAAAAAGCTGATATACAAGGCAAATTTTGCAGGGCTAGCAGGCTAGCTCGAAAAATTTAACGAAGTAGATCAGTTTTTTATGCAAAGCTATGATAATTCCACTTATAAGCAGAAATATTCGGACTAGAAAATATTAAAAATAGACCTACTAATCTTTCATGATTTATAATTGAATCATACTATTTATAGGCGGTCTGAATCCAAAATTTATGTCGAATTCAAGTTAGAAGATAATGAACATTCCCTTACATTTGGTTACAGGTTTTTTAGGAAGTGGCAAAACAACTTTTTTGCAACACTTCCTAAAAAACTTTAGTTCTACTCAACGAATTGCAGTGGTTCAAAATGAGTTTGCACCTGTAAATGTTGATGGTGCTATTTTAAAGGATTTTAATGATTATCAAATTCTTGAAATCAATAATGGATCAGTGTTTTGTGTATGCTTGTTAGGTTCTTTTATCGAATCATTGGAAGCTTTTATTCTGCAACATCAACCTGAAGTAATTATAATGGAAGCTTCAGGTTTGTCGGATACACTTGGTGTAGGACAGATATTTCAATCTCCTCAACTTAGAGGTAAAGTTCATTTGGAACATATATGGTGCTTGGTAGATGCAGTAAATTATCAAAGGTCAATTAAACAACGTTTTGAACATCAGGTAAGAAGTGCAGATACAATTGTTCTAAATAAAACTGACTTAGTTAATGGTACTCTAAGTGAATTAACTAAAGAACTAAAGACTTTGAATCCTTATGCAACCTTAGTAGAAACTTCTTATGCACAAGTCGAATTGAAGAATATTATTAAAAAGCCTAAATTCTTTCAACAAAAAGGAAATGAATCATTAGGTCGTCCTGATATAGCTTCATATATAGTAAAATCATCACAAAAAATTAATGCTAATAAGCTAGGTGAGTTTCTTAATAAATATGCTTTGGGATGTTATCGATATAAAGGATTTGTGCATACCACAGATAATAAAACACTAATGGTTCAAGGTGTCTTTGATAGCTTTAAGGTTGAGGAAGTATCAAACTATAATGGACCAAGCGAATTAGTATTGATAGGGGAAATACCAACAAAGGAAAATTTACAAATAGCTTTTCAATATTATTGCAAATGATTCAAAAATATACATTTTCTTTTAGTGATTTGAAAATAGATTATGCAGAAATTAACAGGTTATTAGGATATTCAAATCAAGAGCTTCCGGAACCTTTTGCAAGTTATCTGACTGCAGCAATCAATAGTTGTATTGAAATTGAAGATTTTAAAGGTGTCTATCTATTTAAAGACGGATTGGTTTCTGATAGTCGATTTAGAATTAATGGTGAGGTTTTTCAAACAGGAAAAACAATTGCCGGAGAGTTGAATGGTTCAGAAATGCTGGCATTGTTTATATGTACTGCCGGAAAAACATATAATGACCTTATTAATGATAGAATGAATAATGATCCTGTTGTTGGGTATGTTTATGATGTTTTAGGAAGTTGTATTGTGGAAGCAATAGGAGATAAAATTTCAGCACTTATTAGATTAGAGGCTCAACATAAAGGTCTTAATACTACCAATAGATTTAGTCCTGGTTACTGTCATTGGAATGTAAACGAACAACAAAATTTATTCAAATTATTTAATGGTGATACAGCTGGAGTAAGTCTGTCAGAATCATCATTAATGTCTCCCACAAAATCCATCTCAGGTGTTATTGGTGTCGGTAAAGATGTTGAACACCGCGATTATCAATGTAACCTATGTACCTTGAAAAATTGTAGTCACAGAACTGCACATCTGCACTAAGATTCAGTACAATAGTAATTCTTGCTCTCATATCGTTATTATCAATATTTGTCTGATTTTGTGATGTCTTAAAATATATATGTCAATCAAGTCTGAACGCATTGGTTTAAAAGACTGAGATCCTGAAATATCATAACAAGGGGCATCGCCTTTATGTGTTCGAAAAGATCTTTATTAGCTTTTCAATAATTTGAAAGCTGCAAATCAGCTCTCCTCCTTACTAAGGAGGAGTACGGTGAGGCACGAACCGGGAGGTGGTTTTAGACACTTTTACATTTACACCAATTCACATAAAACTCCTGTATATCTTCAATGATAACATTGGGATGTTCAAATACCATAAGATTCTCATATCTAAGCGTTGTAATGCACATTATGTTTAGATTATCATCCCTCAATATATCATATTCCTCATTGTAAATATGATATTCACAATCTAATTCTATTGCTAATTTTATTTGCGGACAATAAAAATCTAGAATATAGTTATTTATAGAATGCTGTCTTCTAAACTTTAGATTACAAATTCTTTTTCCTTTTAAGTAATTCCATAATTCACATTCAGCGGGAGTAGAGTTGTTTCTTAAAAACTTTCTCTTTTTGTTTAGTTCAGGTCGATTATTATTCATTTTTTTAGGTTTATACAGAAACTAAGATATAAAAAAGGCTAAAAACCACCTCCCCTTTCCTACGTCAAAGTACTCCTCCTTTGAAAGGAGGAGAACTTATTCCCGTAACACAGATTTTTTTTATTATTATAAAAACTCTTTTCGAACACAAGAGTGCACTACCCCAAGTAACGATGAATAAGGCTTTGGCTTCGGAGATTTTCAATTCAGCTGTTAAGGAGGATAAATCCAATACTTGATTCACATTATATAAATAATAAGCACCTTGTAAGTGGTCTTTAATCTTTTGTCTCTTATCTTTTGTCTCTTTTTTGATATCTAAGATAACTTATAGCTCTATTTAAACTATTCTGTTATAATACTATTGCCATTTGATGTAATAGTATAGGTGTTGCTTTTCTTTAGAATTGTACTTTTAAACCAATAATATTCAATATAAGTACATTGATTCGATGAAAAAATATCTGCCCCCTATAATAATAACAACGATCTTAATAATAGTAAGTATGATGTCGTGTAATTCAGTAGAACAAATTAGTGAAAGAGAGCGCCTTATTAATGAGAACTGGGAGTATCATCAGGCAAACGGAGATTTAAAAGGAAAGGCAAATGTTCCTGGTGTTATTCATACCGACCTTTTGGCAAATAAACAGATAGAAGATCTATTTTACAGGACTAATGAAAAGGATTTGCAATGGATTGATAAGGAAGATTGGATTTATAAAACAGAGTTCAATATATCAAGTGAAGAACTAGCCTGTGTAAATACTGAACTAAGTTTTGAAGGTTTAGATACCTATGCTGATGTTTATTTAAATGACAAGAAAATTTTATCATCTGATAACATGTTTCGAACATGGAATGTTGATGTTAAACCATTTATTAAAGAAGGGGCTAACATATTACAAATACACTTTTATTCTCCAATAAAAAAGGGATTAGAGTTATATGAAGCATCTGAGTATGTTTATCCAGCATCTAATGATCAATCAGAAAATGGAGGACTTGATGATAAAAAAGTATCAGTATTTACCAGGAAAGCAGGATATCATTATGGATGGGATTGGGGGCCGCGTTTTGTAACATCCGGCATATGGCGACCTGTGAAATTAAAAATGTGGGATAAGGTCAGGATTAAAGAAGTATTTATTAAACAACCATCAATCACAAAAGAATTAGCAAAACTGGAAGCTGAAATTGAACTAAATGTTGATCATGATGATTCTTATTTATTACAAGTAATCAATGTTGCAAATAATAAAATATTAGCTGAAAGAGAAGTTAAAGCTTCAGTTCTCAATAATAAATTTAATATTCCCTTTACTGTTGAAAATCCAAAATTATGGTGGTGCAATGGATTAGGTAATCCTAATTTGTATGATTTTAAGATTACAGTCTCAAAGGATAATCAAACCCTGGCTAAAAAGGATATTACTACCGGATTAAGAAGCCTTAAATTAATTCGGGAGAAAGATAAGGAAGGTGAATCTTTTCTTTTTGAATTAAACGGAGTAAAAGTTTTTGCAAAAGGAGCTAATTATATACCTAATGATAATTTCTTACCTCGTGTTACAAAGCAAGATTATGATAAAGTCATTGCAGATGCTGTAGATGCCAATATGAACATGCTGAGAGTATGGGGTGGAGGTGTTTATGAGGATGATTATTTCTATAAACAATGCGATGAAAAAGGCATTATGATTTGGCAGGATTTTATGTTTGCATGTAGTATGTATCCCGGAGACTCACAGATGTTAAATTCTATCAAACATGAAGCTATTGATAATGTTGTTAGGTTACGAAATCATCCTTGTATTGCATTGTGGTGTGGAAATAATGAGATGAATACTGCGTGGAGTTATTTTGATGATGAAAAGGGATGGGGTTGGAAAAAAGAATATACTCAAGAACAAAGAAAAGAAATTCAGGAGGCATACATGAATATCTTTCATCAGATTCTTCCTGAAGTGATTGATGGATATACAGATGGTGATGACTATTGGCCATCATCTCCTCAGGCTGGTTACGAAGCAAACCAACATGCAAGTTATGAAAGCACAAGTGGAGATATGCATTATTGGGGAGTATGGCATGGATTGCATCATTTTGAGGATTTTGATAAGTATAGAGCTCGTTTTATGAGTGAATATGGATTTCAATCTTTTCCTGACTTTGAAACTGTAAAAAAATACACACTTCCTGAAGATTATGATATTGAATCTGATGTTATGGCTGCTCATCAACGAAGTGGAATTGGTAATTTAAGGATAAAAGAATACATGAGTTGGTACTATCCGGTGCCAAATGATTTTGAACAGTTTTTATATATGAGTCAGATGTTGCAGGCTCAAGGTATTAAAATGGCAATTGAAGCCCATAGAAGGGCAATGCCTTATTGTATGGGATCACTTTACTGGCAAATTAATGACTGTTGGCCTGTCGCGAGTTGGAGTAGCACAGATTACTATCATAAATGGAAGGCATTGCATTATGCAGTCAAAAAGGCGTATGAGCCCATTTTAATTAGTGCTCCGATAAAAGATGATAAAGTCGAATTATATGTAGTTTCTGATTTATTAAAAGATATTGAGGGAACCTTAAATGTTTCAGTGCTTGACTTTAAAGGTGATAAAATTTCAGAATTGAATATACCGATTACAGTAAAATCAAATACAAGTACTCTGATAGATAAAATAGAAATTAGTCTATTAACTAAAGGAAGAAGTCAATCAGAATTGGTGATGGATATTAAATTGCTAGAAAATGATAATGTATTATCATCTAACATTTTTTACTTTTTATATCCCAAGGATTTGAAATTGCCTGAAGTGAAACTAAATGTCGAAGTATCAGGAAATAATGAGAAGCTTATAAAAATATCTTCAAATAATTTAGCAAAAGGTGTTTATTTAAATATTCCCGATCAGGAGGTCATATTTTCTGATAATTATTTTGATCTATTACCAGGAGAAGTAAAACAAATTTCTATTTCAGGCGAAGGAAAATTTAATATTGACTCCCTGCAAATAATGTATTTGAATAACTTAAAATAGTAATGTCAATTAAGAGTTTTAATGAACACAAAGGTACTGAGACGCTATGCCGAACTTATGAGAAGGTAGATAAGAGATAAGAGACATTAGATAATAACGTTAATCAAAGGTTGAAAGTAATGGTTTAACTGCCTGAAAGGCAAGCTTAATTCAGCCTAATCTGGTGCAAGATTGCATCTTGTACCTTGAATAATAATAAATTACCAGATCATTAATAAATAACTTGGCGTCGTAGTGCCTCGTATGTTTACAGAAAGATAAAAACAATAATTTAGAGCTATGTAAAATATAATAAAGAATGGATGACTGATTAGTGTCTAAGTACATTAAGTGATACTGTCACAAAGATATAAGCTCCATTCTTTTTACTTCTTCAAATCTGAATAAAGAATCAAAGGCTGTATCGAAACATTACAGGAACAAGCCAGAATTTATTTACGAGGAAAGATTAAGGAGAGATTTAACAACAAGCTCGTTATGGTATTAAAACAAAATGTAGGAATAGATGTGTCAATGGAAAGCTTTAATGCAAACATAAGTACACTAAACAATCAGTTTAAAAAGCAATGCTTGGGAACAAAAAAGTTTAGTAACGATTACCAAGGCTTTAAAGAGTTGATGCAATGGACAAACAAACATAAAGACACAGAAGCAGAATTAAGTTATACGCTTGAGTTTACAGGAGTTTATTACGAGCAGTTGGCTTACTTTTTAAGAGCCAACAAAGGCGTGGTTTATATGGTCATTCCATCCAAGGCAAAAAAGTATTGTGAAAGTTTAAGCTATGCATCCAAGACAGATAAACTGGATGCTCAATCTTTAAGCTGGATGGGACTGGAACGGGAGCTAAGGCAATGGGAACCTCTTTCTGAGTTATTCTTAAATATTAGAACTTTAACAAGGGAAAGGGAGGAGTTGATGAAGGAAAGAACAGTGACAAAGAACAGGCTTCATGCCACCGAGAAACAAGCGGTAGGTCACGTTAACTCCGTAAGGAGGTATAAAGCCAGGATTTCGATGTTAAATTCCCAGATAGAGGAAATTGAGACAGAAATAAAGACATTGTTAAAGGAAGACAAAACCGTGTATAAGAAGTTTAAAAACATAATAACCATACCAGGGGTTGCAATGATAACAGCAGCTACCATCATTGGAGAAACCAACGGTTTTGCAGCTATATTGAACCAAAAACAATTAACCTCATATGCGGGGTACGATGTTAAGTTTAACGAGTCAGGAAAGTTTAAAGGCAAGACCAAGATATCGAAGCAAGGGAACGCCCATATAAGACGCGTACTGCATTTTCCGGCCCAAACAGCCATCATGCACAACAAACCATTGTCAAGGTTCTATGAACGTGTAAACCAACAAAAAGAGAAGCCTATGATAGCAGGAGTAGCAGTGCAACGGAAATTACTTTGTTTAATCTATAATTTATGGAAAACAAACCAAGTGTTCGACCCTAACTATGAAGCTAACAAAAGCGTCTAAAAAAAGTAAGGCGACTTATAGCCACCTTACGCAGGATAGTATAAACATACTTCCTTTATTGTTTTACAAATTTATAAAAATATAAACACTCAGATTTGGATTTTTACATAGAATCTTTGTGGTAAAAACAAACAGTTTATATTTTACAGCTAACTTATCCTTATGATACTAACCGGGCAAAGTCCGGCATTTATTAGAATAGTCTGTAAGGGCTATGCTCTTTGTATTGTACCGGGTATTTACAGGTATTGCCTGTGTATTATACCAAGATAAAAAAGGCCGTTCCTGTTATAGAAACGACCTTAATACAATCATTGATTTAATCCATCAACTTTTATTCTACTCTGGGATAGTAACAGTTCCCGCATGTACACTATTGCTAACACGGTTTGTATCGTCCATAGCGGCAAAAATTATGTAGCAATGTACAACAGTTCCAGCTGGAGCATCTGGCAGATACATACTGGCTGTACCTTCTGAACGTATATTTTTGCAAATAGAATATTCCGGATAGTAGCCTTCTGCAATTGCTACAAGAATTACCCCATTGTCTGCAAAGAGTTCATCATTTGATGCATTGTACCTCCATGTAAAAACAACTTCCTCACCATTAGCTTCAACACTTGGTCTGTTTGTTGCTTTTAATGGTCCAACAGCTAATACCAAATTTTCAAGGTTCACCTTATAATCAGGATATTCGCCTTCAATGGTATATTTCAATAATTCTGACATCGCTATATTCTGTGGGGACTTTAAGCTGGCCTGATTTTTTAATCCTAATTGTATTACCGGGTATAGTGGCTGTAAAAACTTGGTTGCAAGTCTGAATTTGGCTCTGTGTGCCAATTGTTTCTCACTGGCTTTGTAATTACTAAAATCTGGTAGTGATTTCATAACAGATATACCTTTCCATTGACTACCTACTGTACTTCCTACTTTTCCTGTGAATCTTCCGTTGATTCCTTTTATATATGTTCCCATGACTTTTTGATTTAGTAAGCTCTGCTATCACTGATCAGGTTATAACAGAGCCCGGGTTAAACATGTATCGGCCGACGTATTTTAAGCAATTAGTAATTGATAATTAATAATTAGTAATTGTTTAATGCTAAAGTAGTGACCTGAGTAGTATAAAAAAATTACTGTAATTTTACTGTAACTTTTCACGCTTGTAACATGTTGATTAAGAGTTGGAAAGAATTTGTGGTGAAGTTTATTTTGTACCCCAAAGGATAAAAAAAGGGCCAATATTCCGGAAAATCGCAAAAAACGACAAAAATATTCCACAAAATCACGTTTTTGGCCAATAATATTCCAGGTTTTGGCCGTTTTTGGGGTATTTTATTACATTTCTTTGGTATGTCTTCGGTTCTCTTCGGTTGTTCTTTGGTTTTCTTTGGTATGTCTATGGGGTGTGGTTGGTATGTCTATGGTTTGTCATTGGTTGTTCATTGCTTCTAAGGAACCGAAGATAGACCATAAGAATTTGCTATAGATACCGCTTTCTTCACGCTGATACATGATTATTCCTGGTACTCAACTTTCTACCTTTTCTCTTTACCTTGTTCCTTCTCCTTATTCCAAATGGTATTTTTTCATCAATTGTATATAACTTTTTAATATAAAAATTAAATATTTGACGATGAATGAAGTATATTCAACTTTTGAATTGTAATTAACGTTAAAAATATGGCTCCTAAATGAAATATAAATGTAATACTATGACGTATATAATTCCAAAATGGTATTATAACCGTAATTAATGACGATTATATTTTTAAAGGTGCATTTATAAATTGTTATGGGTCAATAAACAAATCTGCTTAATAAAATATAAATAGAATGAAAAGAAAAATATTTAATTCATTATTCCTTGTCCTAATTCTATCATACGGTTGTAAAAAAACTGATAAAGAAATTTTGGACAAAACAGTTCATGCTTTAAAAAGCTTATCGAAAGTTGAGTTTCAAACTATAACTCATTACAAACAAAAAGATATGGGGATTAATGTGATTGACACATCTCTATGTTACTTTGACTTCACAACAGAAGATTCGTTAATAGGAACTAAGTATCAATTAGTTATCAATAGTAATTTAGTTGCAAATAAAAAAACAAGTATTTACAATGGAAAACAACAGTTTTCAATTGAAGGAGAAAGAGTTATTTATATCAACAAACCTAAATTGCATGATGTAGCAAACTCTTTTTGTATGAGATATTCTATTTGGAGTATGAGAAAATTGTTGCCTAAATTAATAAATGATTCCGCTGTTGTAATTAAAAGATTCAATGATACAATTATCAATGGCAATAGTAATTATGTTTTTAATATTTTAATAAAAGGAAGTTATTTAGGTTTAAATGACCAATTAGTAAATAAAAAAGGAGCTAAGGATAAATACAATATGTATATATCTAAAAAATCATTTTTACCAACTCAAATAAGACAAGATTACCCTAATAATAAAGGATATTGGATTCATTCAATATCAAACTATAATTTGACTGCAATACGACCTGATTCTATTTGGAAATTAGATAAATTTCCTAAAAATTATTTAAGATTAACAAAAGACGATTTTATTCAAAGTTTAAGAAACAATTCTTCAGTTCAAATAGGGGAAAAAGCAAAAGACTGGGAATTGCCATTGTTAAATAGCAATGATTCAATTAAATTATCGAAATTATCAAGTAGTTTAGTTCTAATAGAATTTTGGTTTCCCTATTGTGGGGGGTGTTTAAAATGTATACCTGAATTAAACAATATCAACAGTACATATTTAGACAAAGGATTAAGAGTTTATGGAATTGAATTTAGAGGAGCTGAAGCTAATTTTGTTAGTGATTATGTAAAAAAACAAAAGATAGAATATCCAATCTTGTATTCAGGAGAAGAAGTTGCAAAAAAATATTGTATTAATGCTGCGCCAACATTTTATTTAATAGATAAGAAGGGAGTCATATTATATTCTTCTATAGGATTAAATATAAAAGAATTACAACTTGCAATAAATAAAAATCTATGAAAATATCGGCACATAACAGCAAATGATAATTAAGGGCTGGACAGGAATTAATTTGGAGTTTTATATCCCGCATTAGCTTTTGCATAGGCAGAAAGGAATGTAGTCCGCATTCCAGCCCCGTAATTATATTTGTATCGTTACCAACTATTAAAAAAACACTGCAACTGCATAGATAAAGTTTGAATTAAATGTTTTACGAAGACTATAAAAAGAAATCTAATGATAGCTTAATAGAAATATTAAACTCAGATTCATATCAGCTAGCAGCAAGAGAGACAGCTCAAAAGATTCTTGAAGAAAGAAGTGCAGACTACCAAATAAAAGATGAGACGTCTGAACTGAAAGAATTAAACGCTTTTGAATTATTTGAGAAATTGGAAGCTTATGGATTGAATGTTTATACCTCAAAAAGAAAAAGGCTGGTTGAAACATACCAATCCAATAATGGTTTGTTGATTGGACTGATTTTGCTTCCTCTAAGCTTCATTTGTTTGATGGTATTACTGACAAATATAATAATGGCATACAACGGAACAGATATTTTAAGTGCTGGCTCCAGAGTATATGTTTGGAAAGGGTGGATAATGGGAGCAATTACCTTTTTCTTTGCTGGGATTATGAATTACCAAAAAGACAAGAAATCAAAAGTTAGATTTAAATTCAATGAAAATAAAATAGAAATCAGACAACGGAAGATATGGAAAAAGGAAACATATAATTTAAAACTTCGTGAGACTGATGTTGAGTTTAAGAAAAAGAAAAAACGATATTTTGTATTTGTAAAATCGAATAATAGACATATTGAATTGTTTGATTTTAGAGACAATAACATCAGCAACAAGACTGAGGATTATCTGAAAATTCTAATTGAGAAATATGGAGAAGAAGGAAAAACAGTTGGATGTATATACAAAATAGGCGAAACAGTAGTAAATTAAACTGTTGTAGCCCGCTTCAACGCCGTAACGGTTTGATAGGTTTGAAGCCCGCAATCGCGCACTTTGCATATACTCAACGTTGTGGTGCATTAAAGAAAACGAGATGATTAAAAGCTCAATTATAATATTGTTACTAAGTATTCTGTCAATAAATATGACCTATGGACAGACAAATGAAAAATTTATAAATGGAAAAGGTTTTAAATCTGTTTTTAAAAATGAAATATCAGGAAATTATAAAGGAACTACAAATGGAGTACTTTTTATAAAAAATGAAAATGGGAATGAAACTATTCTTGACTTTCAAGGAAGTTATGGAAGTTTAAAAATAGAAAAGGATTCTGACGAAGTTTATGATGTAAGCACAAAATGTTACTACGGACAAACATCCAGCGGAAAAACAGAAATTAGATATAAAACATATGCGCTAGCAAATGGAATTGGAATTAATCAGAATGGTCAATGGTATGAATTATCTGCCATTGATGGATCTTGTGATTTAGTTATTAACGGAATTAATTATACTTATAAGGCCGAACTTAGAACAGAATACTTAATAATCTTCGTTGAAAAAGAATTAGTACTAAATAACTGGCAATACTTAATCAAGACAGAACACACTATGAATCCTAATAATATAAATGACTTAAAGAAGAAAAAAAAGGAAATTAAGATTTTGCCAAATTCAACTATTGTATTTGCAATAAAAAGAATGTAGTATTCAAAGTACAAAAGATAATTTAACTTCAAATAAATACAGAGAATCTGATTCCATTCTATAAATCAAAAAAATGACAAGAGAAGAAGCTCAACAAGTTTGGGAAAAAATAGTAGACTTAGGTTTTTCGAACTACGACATGTTGACCAAAGAACAACGAGTTTGGTTTAATATAGAACCACTTACAACAGATGGACTTTGGGATCATTATGTGAACCATGGAGCAGACAAGAATTCTGATACAATAGAAGACCTTGAATATCTGGGGTTTCATAACATTGCAAATCAGTTAAGAGACTTCAATGATAAATATTTTCCTCAAGGAGTACCGGAAGGACCGGATTTAAGACAAGAACAATTTGATAAATTTCCAGAAGAACAGCTTGAGACTTATATTGAAGAAATGGATGATAAGTTTTGGGATATTAGTGAAAATTTAGAAAAAGCCTTGCTTGAACATATTAATAAAATAGGTATCGAAAAAGAATAATATAACGACACCACAACAGCACATTAATTTAAGGGCTGGTCTGAAGTAATTTGAAATTTTGTATACCGTATTAGCTTTTGTATAGCCAGACAGGAATACAGGTCGCAATCAGCCCCGTAAATTAATGTGTAACGTTATAAGTTATTACAATCAACTTTCATCTTTGGCTCAATCAAATCGTTTTGTAAATATTTTTATTCAATGACTTAGTTGGTTTAAACAAAGACAACTTAGGACTTTGTTGGAAAACAATAATTTGAAAAATATAAAGACAAGAAATTTTAAAAAGGTAAAACCAAGCGTGATTTAAATTGTAATTTTCCGTCGGACTTGGTTGAATGCGCATAATTTAATTGTTTGACTGAAAAATCGGGACTGACTAGTTTGACTTCGGACTTGACCCGTGTGGTTTTAGGACAACGGACTAGAAATTTTGGATAAAAACTCTGTCAGACCAAATTTGTCAGTCATAAGGAATTTAAAAATATAGGACTTTGAAGCGAAGGTTCTGCCAGAGAAAGTAACAACTTATAACACGCTGGAATAAAACAAAACAGGTTAGTGGTGTTTCGGTCAGCCTGATTTCGGGCAGCAAACCGTTGTACATAATACAAGAAGTACATAGTAAAACAGAATAGAGTGAAATATTTATTTTTAATGTTTATGTTATTACATTTCTCAGCTGGATTTTGCCAGACTTATTCTGACATTGTTCCTGATAAAGAAATAATTGACTTTATTGAACAAAACGAAAAAGTTCTTGGAAAGAGAATACTTTCACCAGAAATTTATAGTTGGTCGGTCTGTGAACTTATAGAGAATAAAAATGATTGTTGGATTGACGCATATTTAATGAAACAGAACGACACGATATTGACTAAACAAGACCTGGAATATTTCAATAAACAAAATGATTCATTTATAATAAAGAAACAGGATAAATTCGAACATATTGATGATAAATTTCCTAAACATTTCAATTATATTTCTATACCACTTTCTTCTGAAGACAAGAGTTTAGCAGTAATTAAAATAGGCCATTTTTGCGGTGATGAATGTGGTTCAGGCGGAATTTTGATATTTAGATTCATTAAAGGAAAATGGGAAAAGATAGATTTTCGTAATACTTGGCTTAGTTAAATAATGTACAATGTACAATAACTAAGCGTCCTGCCTGTTTGTAAAACAGATGCTGGATGCGGTGTTGACGAAAACCGGCCAAAGCGATCTGTATTATGGGGATTGATATATCTTAAGAAGGTATTGTTAAAGTTTTAAAGAGTGTATAATTCAGGAATAGGTTTGATTTATAGCTTAAAAGAGGCTAGTCTAAATGTATAAAGTCATTTCATAGAGACTTCACTTGATTAAATTTTAAAATAAGATAAAGCAAAGCCATTCACCATTAGATGTTATTTTAATTCTATCATGTAATTGGCTCCAATAGGGATTATTATTTTAGGAGGCCCTCTAATATCAAAGCGAGCAATAATAACCAGATCACCAGTTTTGCAATAGGGACATTTTTTGTGTTTAAGAGGTTCATATTGAGTTATTACAATTTCTCCCAATTGTTGTTTAGCTAGTTCATGAACTTTAAGTTTAATAGCAGAAGATAATATGCCGTAATGCCTGATTCGAACAAAACCTTTGGGTAAAATGTGCATAGCAAAACGTCTGATAAATTCTGAATTGCTTAAAATTATATCGTGTTTTTTGCCACCTTTTCTATAATCTTTAGCCGTAAATGTTACTTTACCATTTTCAATATTCAGGATGCGATGGTTTGATATGGCTATTTTGTGAGTGTATCTCCCCAGGTATTCGATAACTTGAGAAGGACCATAAAAAGGGCGTTTGCAATATACTGTCCATCGTTGATCAAATAGCTTTTTATACAACTGATTTAGTTTGGGTATTTCCTGTCTGAGTTCATTTACAAACTTTGCTCTAAACACTGTAGACATAGCTTTAACGGGGAATAGGAATTTACCTTTTCCTTTAACATTTTTCCATTTGTCGCCAGCAGTAATTCCACCACCAGGAACAATACAATGCAGATGTGGATGTAACCAGAGGTTTTGTCCCCAGGTATGCAAAATGGCTATCATACCTGTTTTACCACCTAAGAACTTAGGATTGGCAGCAAAAGCAGCTATGGTTTCCCATGCGGCTTTAAATAATAAATTATAGAGTATTTCAGGAATAAAAACAGCAATTTTATTGAGCTGAGAAGGTAATGTAAATACCACATGGAAATAAGTAGTGTTTAAGAGCTCTTTTTCGCGTTGACGTATCCACATTTCCTTTTTGTGACCTTGACATTTAGGACAGTGTCTGTTTCGACAACTGTTGTAACTAATATGTATTTTACCACATTGGGGATTGGTACATTGGTCGACATGTCCTCCCATCAGATGGGTTCTGCAGGCTTCAATGGCATAAAGAGTCCGTAGTTTCCATGTATTAGAAACTATATGGTGAAGTCTGTGGTGTTCACATCCGAGAACTTGAGCCACTTCAAACCGGGGCTTCATGACTTTTGTTTTGGAGGGTATAGTTTATCCAAAGGACAAAAAGCCCTGTGCTTATCCAGCCTGGCAACATGTAAGTATACCATGGTAGTTCTGATGTCTGTATGTCCAAGAAGCTCTTTCAGGGTGATAATGTCAGTACCCATTTCCAGTAAATGAGTAGCATAGGTGTGGCGGAGTACATGTGAAGTAACCCGTTTTTTAATAGAGGTTTTCAGAAGAGCTTGTCTGATGATCCATTGAACACCGGTATTTGAGAACTGTTGAAGTTGTCCGGTATCGGATTTACCATTAAATAGCCATTTAAAGGGATGTTCGATTTCAATGTACTCTTTAAGTCCACGACACAACATATTGCCTAAAGGGACGTACCTGTCTTTTTTGCCTTTACCTTCGCGTATGTGAAGCATTTGGCGATCAAAGTCAATGTCGGGAAGTTTTATATTAAGCAGTTCGAACCTTCGTAGTCCACAGCCATACAATAATGCAATGACTAATTTGTGTTTTAATAGATTAGGAGCGTTTAATAATACTTTAAGTTCATTTTGACTTAATACAACAGGTAATTTTTTGGGAAATTTAAGTTTGGGTAAGAAAATAGATTGTTGTTTAATTCCAAGCACCCGATATGCAAAACGAAGTCCATATACAGTATGCTTAAAGTAACTTGAAGATGGAGTCTTGCTTTGTGATTTAAGATATTGCAGATAATCCAGCACTTGTTCCTGATCCAGTTCTGTGGGAGAACAATTAAAATGTAATGCCATGGTTGACAAGCAACGGGCATAATTGGTTAAAGTACTTTTGCTTTTACCGGATATTTCTATATTTCTTTTTAGTTTAAGAAATAGTTCATTAAATTCGGGTACTGTTGAACGTGCCTGATCGATTAGCGTTAATTCTTTTTTTTCATAACTATAATATTTATGCTTAATCTATTAAAGTTACGAAGCTTATGTTTTAATAGCTACCGCAGGTTTCGTTCAACACTCTAGAATAAAGCATATGGAGTCAGTGTTATTAGGAATTGAGTAGAGTTATTGAACACCGTCAAATCTTTGATTTGGCTTTAGAAATGAAAAGATAAAAACAAATAAAAGATTTGGCTCAGTATAGTTTTGGAAGATTTAGTTCGTAAAATCGCCAAACACTTCATCTAGTCAAACGTAGCGCATTTGAAGAATATGAAACCATCAATTAATTTTGTCAAGTCAATAGAAGAAAATAGAGTTGTTTTTGAACAAACTTTCTTTGAAAAAATAATCAGGACATTATTGAATTTTATAACAACGATAATCTTCTTGACATCTGGACTTGCTTTAATATATTTTGCATCAATAGATCCAGTAAAAACTGGAGATGATTTATTCTACATTCTAATTGGAATCGCTTCAATATTTATTGGAACAATAGTTCTTATAAATACAATATATAATTACAAATTCAAGATAATAAGAGGCAAAAGTAAAGAGTGGAATAAAAACATAATTGTTGAATTATTACAAACAGTTTATGAAAACAAATACAATTTGACAGAAGATTATATTGAATTAACTACAAGATCAATTCTTAATTACCAGAAGAAAATAATAATTGTATTTAAGGACAAAAACGTTTTATTAAAGACTGTATATAATAAGAACTCACCCTTTCACTGTTGTTTTGACAAAAGATTAGAATCAAGAATAAGAAATAGAATAATAAACGCGCTATAACAGGCTAGTATAAAGCATATGGAGCCAGAGATTTTTAAGAAGTTAAGTGGGGATATGGAACACCGCCAAATTTTTGATTTGGCTTTAATTAGGCAAAGATAAAAATAAATAAAAACTTTGGCTCAGTGGCGTTTTGAAAGGTTGGCCTCGTTCAATCTCCATACGCTTCATCTAGCAAACGTTAGATCAAAGCTAAAGAAACGACAGTGCAACAATTCAACCAAGAATAAACCAATGCAAGAATTTTTAAAAAGTAGAGAGTTCTACAATCAAGCATGTGGAATAAAGAAAATTGAGGACGATATCAAGCTGATATATTACAAGTTCAAGTCAGAAATAAATAGTACTACGCCCCAACAGTAAATGATAATTAAGGGCTGGTCAGAAGTTATTTGGGTGTTTTATAACCCGCTTCAACTTTTGTAAAGGTAGAAAAGGATGCAGTCTGCATTCCAACCCCGTAATTATATTTGTAGCGTAGGCAAGACTGAATGAACCATATTAAACAATAAACAGATATGAAAAATAAAAACCAATTTATTTTCTGCATTACAATAAGCATTTGACAAACAAAAAGAGGATGTCGTTTTTGGACACCCTCTTTAAATATATTTCTATAAATATTAATTAAGCTTCTACTTCAACTTTATTAATAATCTCCATTCCTCTGTTGATTGCTTTTTCATTCATTGGAATTAAATGATGATGTCTTTCAGGAAGAGAATTTTTAAGACCCTTAATTACATTTTCCATTTTAACTACAGGATTTACTTTTAGATAGCCACCTAAAACAATCATATTGAATGTTTTTGCAGAACGCATTCGTGCAGCTTCTTCTGTAGCATCAATTCTGTAAATAGTGATGTCTGTTCTTTTCGGATGGTGTGTAATACCATTACCATCGTAAATTAATATACCACCTGGTTTTACATGAGACTCAAATTTGTCCATTGATTGTTGGTTAAGAATGATTGCAGTGTCATATTCATGTAGGATAGGAGAGCTTATTTTATTGTCACTCAAAATAACAGTAACATTAGCTGTTCCCCCTCTCATTTCAGGACCGTAAGAAGGCATCCATGAAACTTCAAGGTCCTGCATTACACCTGAATATGCAAGAATCTTACCCATTGAAAGTACACCTTGGCCTCCGAATCCGGCTATAATAATTTCTTCTGTCATCTTTTTTATTTTAACATTGAGTAAATATTATACCCAATAGGTAATTTAATTTTAAAGGTCTTTCATATCACCCAATGGATAAAAAGGAAACATATTTTCTTCCATCCATTCATTTGCTTTTACTGGTGACATTTTCCATCCTGAATTACAAGTTGCTACAACTTCTACAAAAGAAGTACCTTTTTTATTGATTTGATTTTCAAATGCTTTCTTAAGTACTTTTTTTGTTTTTCGAACAGCAGCAGGAGTATGACATGATTGACGAGTAACAAATGCTGTACCCGGTAATTGGGCTACAATTTCTGTAATTTTTAAAGGATGGCCATCCTGACCAGGTTCTCTACCAAAAGGACATGTTGAAGCTTTCATTCCTGGTAAAGTAGTAGGAGCCATTTGACCTCCCGTCATACCATAGATACCATTGTTGATAAAAATAACAACAATGTTTTCATCTCTGTTACATGCATGTATAGTTTCTGCAGTACCAATAGCTGCTAAATCTCCATCACCCTGATAAGTAAATACTACCTTTTCAGGCATTAATCTTTTTATACCGGTTGCTAAGGCAGGAGCTCTTCCGTGTGCAGCCTCTTGCCAGTCAATATCAATATAGTCGTATAAAAATACAGAACAACCAACAGGAGAGACCCCAATGGTTTTTTCCTGAAGTCCCATTTCATCAATAACTTCAGCAACAAGTTTATGAACTACGCCATGGGTACATCCAGGACAATAGTGCATTACTTTTTCAGTAAGAACTGAAGTTTTTTTGTATACTATATTTTCTTCTTTTATAATTTCTTTAATATCCATGGCTTATCCTTCTAAAAAATTACTTTTAAGCGCGTTAAACACCTCTGCAGGAGATGGGATAATTCCTCCAAATCGTCCATAATGTTCAACCGGAGTAATACCGTTTACGGCAAGTTTTACGTCTTCTACCATTTGTCCGGCACTCATCTCAACACTTAAAATACCTTTTGTTTGTTTAGCTAATTCATGAATAGCTTTATCAGGGAAAGGAAATAAAGTAATAGGACGTAATAATCCAAGTTTAATTCCTTGTGCTCTTGCAATTTCAACTGTTTTTTGACAAATACGAGCACTTGATCCATAGGCAACTAAAAGATATTCAGCATCATCGCACATTATTTTCTCAAACAGAACTTCCTCTTCTTGCATCTTTTTGTATTTTGCCTGAAGTTTATGGTTGAAGTTTTCCATATTTTCAGAAGAAAGTTCTACCGAAGTGATGATATTTCTATCTCTGTTTTTAGTTTTACCTGTAGTTGCCCAATCTCCATATTTTTCAATGATTTCTTCTTCAGTTAATCTTGGTTTATATGGTTTTAATTCAACTTTTTCCATCATCTGCCCAATAACACCATCAGATAGAATCATAGCGGGATTTCTGTATCTAAAAGCTAAATCAAAAGCTAATTCAACAAAATCTGCCATTTCCTGTACAGATGCAGGAGCAAGAGTAATAAGTTTATAATCACCATGCCCACCGCCTTTTACAGCCTGAAAGTAATCTGATTGTGCTGGTTGAATTGTTCCTAATCCAGGGCCCCCTCTAACTACGTTTACAACCACACAAGGAAGTTCTGCACCGGCAATATAAGTTAATCCTTCTTGCATTAAACTAATTCCCGGACTTGAAGAGCTCGTCATAACTTTTTTACCACAACCGGCTCCTCCGTATACCATATTTATTGATGCGATTTCACTTTCTGCTTGAAGAACAACCATACCAGTAGTTTTCCATGGTTGCTCGGCCATTAAGGTCTCCATTACCTCACTTTGAGGAGTAATTGGATAGCCAAAATATCCATCGGTTCCGCAACGAATAGCCGCTTCAGCTATGGCCTCATTACCTTTCATTAATTTTAGTTCTCCCATTTATCTAAAATTTATCTTTTCTTTTATAAAGACTACTTATTTATAGTAGGTAGAAATATTTTTATTTATTATTAAGCCGTAGGCTGTTTTGCACGATAAACAGTAATGCATGTGTCTGGACATACAACACCGCAATTTGCACAGCCAATACAATTATCCGGATTTTCCATAAATGCATAATGGTATCCTTTGTCATTAACTGTGGCTGCCAAGTTTATTACTTGTGCCGGGCAAGCTGTAATACATACACCGCATCCTTTGCATTTTTCAATGTCAACAACTATTGCTCCTTTAGCTTTTGCCATAATTTGATCTTTTAAATTTAATCGCAATTTATATAAATATGCTGTTTCTATTCATGATGTGGATCATACATAAAATATGTTATACATCACACTTCATTAGAACAAAAAACAACAATATTTAATGTTCATAATATTTAAACTAATAAAATAAAAAACTACTATTTCCTTTTCTGGGGTAGTTAATGAAGATTTTGATAGAACAATTTTAATCGTTCTTCAAGTATTGGAAATCGGCTTTGTACAGTATGAGAAACACAAGCTCTTAACCCTTCTTTTTCACTGCCAGTATTTTTTAGTGCAATGGCACTGATTCCATAATACAATAATTTCTCCAGTAACTCTCCTCCAGTTAAACCCTGATATCCTATTGTAAAATAAAATCCATCGGCAATAGGGGTATCAATATCGTTATCATAAATAATGGTGAAACCATATTTAATGAATAACTCTTTCATTAATTTAGCCCTAATGCCATATTCTTTTACCTCTTCTACGAAATTAAATTTGCCATCGCAGGCGGCTTTATACATGGCAGCAATAGCATATTGTGCCGAGTGACTAGCTCCTGCGGAGAGCGAATATAATAATCTTCCTACAATTACACGTCCAAAATTACCTTTTCCAAACCTAATTTTTAATGATTCAAAATAAGAGTTGAATAATTTATTTGATATACACATGGTGCCAAGTCGTTGACCTGCATAGGAAAAGACCTTCGAACTTGAGATTAATAAGGCATAATTTTCAGTGTATTTTGCAACTGTAGGTTGAAATGGTGGATGAAAAGGAATAGAAATATCTGTACGAAAATCCATTCCAAAATATGCTAAATCTTCTATAACAATGGAGTCATATTTTGTTGCTAATGCCCCTATAATTTCTAATTCATCTTCATGAAAACAAATCCATGTTGGATTATTGGGATTAGAATAAACAATACCACAGATGTTTCCTTTTGAAAGATAGCTTTCCAGTTTGTCTTTTAGTTTCGCTCCTCTAAAATGGAAAACATCAAAAGTTTCATATTTAATACCTAAAACATCTAATTGTACTTTTTGAACAGGAAATCCAGGATCAATAAAAAGAATCGTATCCTTTTGGGGCCATATTTGCGAAATTGCCATAAATAAGGCAAAGCTTCCTTGCATTGAACCTGTAGTTGGAATACAAGCCTCCATATCGACTTCAATATCCATAAATGCCTTTACAAAGCGACTGGCTTCCTCTTTAAATGTTTTAACTCCTTCTAGCATTGGATATTTTGAGGCAACTCCTTTATTTAATGCCTCAATTTCACCTTTTACCCCTATAGGGGAAGGAGGTAAACTAGGAACTCCCATTTCCATACGAATAAACTTAACTCCCGATCGTTCTTCTATTTCGTTGACGATAGTAACAACTTCTCTGATTGTTGCATGTCCTAAATCAGTAATGTTTTTATGCTGAAGAGTAGATTTTATAATTTCGCTATCAATTATTGTTTTATGTTCTGTGTCCATCATGATGTCTTCATTTTAAAGAGTTGTTTGCATTAATGGTAGATGAACCAATATGATAAAATACCTAAGTATCAATCATATTCTTAATCAAGAATAAGGAATGCCTATTCGTTAATAGGATATTGAGAAGTATGTATACACAAAAAAGGTTCTATTAATTTATTTAAAAGAACCTTTTGATGTTTTAATAGCCATTTTCTTTTTGTAATATATTAATCCATTTTGCTAATCTTTTTTCTGTTTTTTCACTTTCGTAATCTTCATCTAAGGGCAATCCCACAAACTTACCGTCAATTATTGCTTCAGATTCATTAAAATCATAATCATCACTACTACATAAACCTACAATATTTGCATTCAGAGGTTTTAATTTTTCGTACAACCATCCAATGGCATCAACAAAATGTTCCGGGTAATTTATATGATCACCTAAACCATAAATAGCAACAGTTTTATTGCTCCAATTAATTTCTGGTATGTGAGTAAAAAAAACATCCCAATCTGTATCTGTGTGTTCAGAATCCCAATTGGAGGTACCAATAGTGGAGATGCCGAATATAATTTTGTTATACTGGTTTACAGTTTTAGAATCACAGTCCTTAACTAATAATAAATCAGCACGGTCATTACCAAGAATATCTAAAATCATATTAGCAACCTTACCTACGCTTCCTTTTTCAGGACCATAAAAAATACCTATTTTACTCATATTATAATATGTTTATTTGGATTATCACACTCATATCAAATTTCTCTTTTATAAATAACTAAAACAATAACATTTCTCATGCACATATTAATTTACAGAGATTTTAATAAAAAGGGAAATGAGGAAATAAAAAAGTACATTCTAGTTTATTTTTTTTCTGTATTTTCGTCAAATATTTCAATTTAGTAAAAATGAGTATTCAAATCGAAGAGGTATTAAATCAAGCACAAAGAAAAAAGTTTGTTGAATTACCATATCAATTATATAAGAATAATAAATTTTGGGTTCCACCAATTAAAGCTGACGAATTAAATTCTATTATACCAGAAAAAAATCCGGCTTTTGATTTTTGTGAAGCTAAATTTTGGTTAGCATATAAAAATGGTAAAGTAGTTGGGCGAATAGGTGCAATAGTAAACGATTTATGGGTTGATAAGATCGAAGAGAAAATAGGTAGAATTACAAGGGTTGAATTTATTGATGATGCAGAAGTTGTAAATGCACTTTTTTATACAGCAGAAGAATACTTAAAATCCAAAGGAATGATAGGAGTTATGGGACCACTTGGTTTCTCAAATTTAGATCATTCCGGAGTGTTGATAGAAGGGCAAGACTGGTTGCCTTGTATGGCAAGTGATTATCATTTTGAATACTACAAAGGTCACTTTGAGAAATTAGGATACCAAAAGGAAATCGACTGGTTAGAATTCAGAATTACTTTCCCTGATGCATTACCTGAAAAAGCTTTTAAAGTAGCTGATATGATTAAAAAACGTTATGGATTAAAGGTTATGAACTTTAATAAAAGAAGTGAACTTGAGCCATATCGTGCAATGATTTTTAATGTATTTAATGATGCTTTTGCAGGATTGTTTGGTACATTTAAATTACCAGGAAAGTTAATTAATTACTATATAGATAAATTTTTCCCATCGATTAATCCTCGTTATGTAAAGATTGTGTTGGATAAAGAAGATGAATTAGCTGGATTTATTGTTGCTCTACCTTCATTATCAAAAGCACTTCAGAAAGCAAAAGGAAAATTATTACCCTTTGGTTGGTGGCATTTGAAAAAAGCTTTAGATAAACCTAAGGAAATGGACTTAATGCTTACTGGTGTGCGTCCTGAATTACAAAAGCTTGGAGTAACTTCACTTTTAATGAATGAACTGTGGAATACTGCAAATAGTGATGGAATTAAATATGTTGAAACAACAGGTATGTTAGAAAACAATCATGTTGCTATTCAAATGTGGAAATCGTTTGAGCATATTCAACATAAAAGAAAACGTTGTTATAAAAAAATGTTCTAGTTAAGAGTAATCATATAATTGAAAAGCCGGTTTATCCGGCTTTTTTTGTTTCTGTAGGTTTCATTTCAACAGACAACATATTCCAATAGTTGTAATGTATTTCAAAATAGAATTTCTTATATTACATGTAATCATTTATTTTTTAGTGGTTCATCCATAAAAATAGTCTTAAACTGCATACCTGTAAATCATGATTAGAAGAAAAACATCCTTTATAATAGTAGCTCTTATTGTTTTATTAGGAGGTTCAGCAGCACTTTCATATTTATTTATATCCTTAAAACCGGAAGCACCCAAAAAACCTGCTGTAGATATGAAACGGTTTGTGAAGACTGAAATAGTTGATTACTCTACTATAGTTTCTCCATTGTCAGCAAAGGGTAGAGTTATATCTAGTCATGAAGTAGCATTAATAGCAGAAGCATCAGGAAAGATAGAAAAGGGTAACATTTCATTAAAAAAGGGTACCTCTTTTAAAAAAGGTGAATTACTTGGTGTTATTTATAAAGATGAAGTAGAGTTGGCATTAAAAGCTCGTAAAAGTGAGTTTTTAAATACAATAGCAAATTTATTACCCGATATAAAGGTTGATTTTCCTCAATATCTTAATGCATTTGTAAAGTTCTTTAATGATATTGATATAAATAATGATTTTCCTGATTTACCGAATTATAATGATGAGAAATTTAAAGTGTTTTTAGCCAGTAGAAATCTTTTAAGTGATTATTATGGAATACTTCAGGATGAAAAAAAACTTAAACGACATAGTTTATATGCACCTTTTAATGGAACTTATACAACTGTTAGTTATGAAATAGGAGCTTATGTTAATGCTGGTGTTCAGGTTGCTAAAATGATAAGAACCGATCAATTGGAGATTGAAATACCCGTTAAGAATGTTAATAGTAAATGGATAGAAATTGGTGATTCAATACAGGTTTATTCAGACAATGGTAATTCTTTAATGATAGGTAGTGTAATCCGTAAAGCTGATTTTATAGATGCAAATACTCAATCAAGGAGCATTTTTGTTAAAGTGACTAGTTTTAATAAAAATGAATTAGTTGTGGGTGGTTATAAAAAAGTTGTTTTTCCTGGGCAAGAGATTGAAAATTCAATGGAGATTCCCCGAAATGCTGTGTTTAATTATAATGAAGTGTTTATTGTAAAAAATGGTATGTTGAAGAAGGAGGAAATAGAAATATTAAAATGGAATGAAAATTCGTTGATATTCAAAGGAATTGAGGAGGGGGAAAATGTTGTTGTAGAACCATTAATTAATGCTAAAGAGAATACTCCGGTTAATATTATAGGGGAAAATGAACTAGCTACAAATCCTCAGAAAAATAAAACATCTAACAATCACACTAAAATAAAATAGACTATGAGAAAGATTGTTGAGGTTTTTGTAAAGTTTCCATTTTATGCCAACTTAATCCTTATCATTTTTATCATAATAGGAGGGTTGAGCTTAAAGTCAATGAAGAAGTCGTTTTTCCCTGAGCGACAATCTCATATTCTTAGAGTTAGAGTGTATTATCCTGGTGCTTCTCCGGTTGAAATGGAAGAGGGAGTAACATCTAGAATTGAGGAGGCAGTAAGAGCTATACCCGGGATTTATGAGATTAACTCTGTTTCTTCTGAGAATAGTACTTCTGTAACAATAGAAATTGAACCCAAATATGATATTGATGAGGCATTAATTGAAGTGAAAAATGCTGTAGATGGAATATCATCACTACCTTCTGCTGCAGAACGACCTATTGTTTCTAAATCCAGAACCACCTCTCCGGCTGCAAATCTTTTAGTTACCGGAGATGTTGATTTACTTACTCTTAAAAGTTATGCACAACAAGTAGAAGAGGATTTTCTTGCCTCAGGTTTAATGAGTCAGGTGTCGATTTCCGGATATCCTGATTTAGAAATATCAGTTGAAGCCAGTGAGGAGGAGGTGTTACGTTATGGGTTTACTTTTGATGATCTTCAAAATGCAATTTCTCAAAATAATCAGGATGTTTCAGGTGGGCAATTGCGTTCAGAGGACGAGGAGTTATTGATTAGGTTGCGCTCACGAAGTGCTGATCCAGATAAGATCGGTAATATTATTTTAAGAGCCAACACAGATGGAGGAGTTATTAGAATTAGAGATATAGCATCAGTTAAAATTAAATTCTCTGAAATACCTAATAAAGCTCTTGAGAATGGGAATCCTCTGATTCGCGTAAGTGTACGAAAATTAATTACTGAAGACTTAGATGATATAGATACGTATATAAGAGATTACATTAAAAAGTTTAATAACTCAAATCATGGTGTAAAATTAATATACTCCCGTTCTTTTCTTGAGTTATTGCATTCTAGATTGGATTTGTTATACAAAAATGGGGGACAAGGATTATTATTGGTGATTCTCATCTTAAGCTTAATGCTTAGCATGCGATTGTCTCTTTGGGTAGCATGGGGAATACCAGCTTCTTTTCTGGGGATGTTTATTATTGTAAATGCGATGGGTGTTACAATAAATATGATCTCCTTATTTGGAATGATCCTGGTAGTAGGTATTCTGGTTGATGATGGTATTGTAATTGGTGAAAATATATTTCAGCACTTTGAAAAAGGGAAAAGTCCCAAAAGGGCTGCAGTCGATGGTGTAATGGAAGTTATTCCTGCTGTTGTTGCATCAGTTACAACAACAATTGTTGCATTTTCTCCTCTAATCTTTATTACAGGTCGAATGGAGTTTATGTATGAAATGGCTTTGATTGTTATTTTTAGTTTATCAGTATCGCTTTTTGAGGCCTTTCTTGTTTTACCTGCTCATATTGGAAATAAATATGTTTTAAATAAAAAAGCTCTGCATGCAGATCCTAAAGGATTAAAGAAATATACAGAGGGATTTTTTAAATGGCTAAGAGAGTATGCTTATGATCGTGTTATAAAATTAATAGTAGAGTGGCGATATATAGTTATAGGTATTCCTTTAGCAATGACATTAATTACAGTAGGATTAATTAAAGGTCAACAAATTAAAATGACATTTTTTCCCAGGATGGAATTCGATTCTTTTAATATTAACATTGCTTTTACTCCAGGAGCAGGAGAAAAGCAAACAATGGATTATCTGGAACGATTTGATAGTATTGTATGGGTAGTAAATGAGGAATTAATGCAAGAATATAAGGATACTATACCAATTATTGAAAATAGTATTTTGTATTTAGGGTCAGCGTTTGATGGTGCAGAGAGTGGTGCTCATGCCGGAAATGTATATGTTTCACCCAGAAACTCCGAAGAAACAGGAATTAGTTCTTATTATATTATTGAGAAAGTAAGAAAAAAGATTGGTCAGGTAAGGGAGGCTAAAAAATTTACAATAGGGGCAAGGGGAAGATTCGGAGATCCTATTTCTATAGGTCTTTTATCCCGGAATATTGAGGAGTTAGAAAATGGAAGGGATTTTCTAATGGAAAAGTTGAAGGAGTATCCTCAGTTAAAAGATATTGTAACTAATAATGCATTGGGTAAACAAGAAATAAGTTTAAAGCTAAAGCCTCAAGCTTATATGATGGGTTTAAATGAATCTTCTATTGCCCGACAGGTTCGTCAGGCATTTTACGGAGGTCAGGCTCAAAGATTGCAAGTAGGTAGGGATGAATTGAGGATATGGGTACGTTATCCTCCAGAAGGTAGACAAAGAATTGGACAACTGGAAGATATGAAGATAATTACATCTCAAGGTGAATTTCCATTGACTGAATTAGTAGATTATGAACTCAAAAGAGGTCCGGTAAATATTAATAGATTTAATGGGAAAAGAGAAATTCGTGTAAATGCTGAACTGGTTGATCCTGATGCATCAGTAACAGATATAAACGCAGCCATCTTCAAAGACGTAATTCCTCAGTTAAAAATTAATTATCCTGGTATTTCAGTTGAGTCTCAGGGACAGCAAAAAGAAAGTAAACGTAATATGAAGGATTTGATGTTTCTGTTTCCATTAGCTTTTCTTACGATTGTGTTTATTTTGATGATTAATTTTAAATCGTTTGAACAACCTGTAATCATTATTTTTATGATTCCAATTTCTATACTGGGTGCAATTTGGGGGCATGGAATTCATGGAAAGCCATTATCTATTTTAAGTTTATGGGGAGTAGTTGCATTAACTGGTGTAATTATAAATGATGCTGTCGTGTTTTTAGCAAAATATAATAGTTTTATAGAAGAAGGGTATAAGGTTAAAAGTGCGATTGTAGAGGCGGGAAAATCTAGGTTAAGACCTATTATCTTAACTACCTTAACAACCTCTTTTGGTCTATACCCTCTTATTTTGGAAAAGAGTTTTCAAGCCCAGTTTTTAATACCAATGGCCATTTCTTTAGTTTATGGTGTTGCTTTTGGTACCTTATTTATTTTATTGTTTTTTCCTGCGTTAATTATGATTTTAAATGATATAAGGTTATTTGTTCGAGAAAAATGGCATGGAAGAAAATTTGAAAGAGAACAAGTAGAAATAGCATGGATTAATTCGCAACAAAAGATTGATAAAAACGAGTCTGAATCTAAAATCAATTTAGATTAATGGTTTCACCAGGAAGAATTAAGTAAAAGGTTGAGCCTTTTCTTATTTCAGATTCAACAAAAAGGTTGGCATCAAGTAATTCAGCTAACCTTTTTGATATAGTTAAACCTAAGCCATTGCCTCTGTATAACTTAGAAATATTCTTACTTTCAATTTTTCTAAATCGATCAAAAATCAGATTTTGATTCTCTTTAGAAATTCCAATTCCAGTATCCTTTACGTAGAAAACACCCTTGTTTGATTCCATTTTAAATCCAAATTCAATAATGCCTTTCTCTGTAAATTTAAATGCATTATTAATAAGGTTAGTAATAATTTGCCTTAATCGATAAGGATCAGAATTGATATAAATAGAATTTGATGTTATACTATTGCTGACAATAAATTTTAGTTGAGAATTTACAGGGACTGATTTATAATTTTCAATAATCCCTCTTATAAATGATTTTAATTCAAATTCTTCTTTGTGTATTTTAAGTTGAGCTGATTCTATAAAAGAAAGATCAATAATATCATCGATAAGCATAAGCAAGTCATCTGAATTTTTATTAATTTGTCTAATAAAATTTTTCTTTTCCAGGTCTTCTATTGAGTTGTCAGTTAATAAATTTGAAAAACCTATTAAGGCATTTAAAGGTGTTCTTATTTCATGCGACATATTTGCTAAAAAGGCTGATTTTAAACGATCTGATTCTTCAGCTTTTTCTTTTGCAATTAAAAGTTCTTTTGTTCTTATTTCAACCTGTTTTTCTAATCCTAACCGATGATCTTTTAACTCTTTGTTTTGTGCTCTGATTTTATCGCGCTGTTTAACTAAATTTTCTCTTTGTACGGTAATTTCTTCGTTTCTTTCAAGTAATAGTTTATTTGCATAGGTTAATTCAGAGGTTCTTTCACTAACTTTTTCTTGTAGAATTATTTTATGCTTTTCAATGCTTCTGACTTTTAATTTGTATACAAGGTAGATTAATGAAAATACAAGAATAAATATCCCAATTTGAAAAAACTGAGTTTTATAAAAGGGTGATTTTATAACTATATTTATAGAGTCAATACTGTTTTCTTCAATTGTATTTTGGTCAGAAACTTGTGCAACTTTAAATGTGTATTTTCCTGGTTCAAGATTTGTGTATATTGCAGTTCTTCTGGAATCAACAAAATTCCAGTTTTTTTCAAAACCTTCCAGGATGTAGGCAAAATTAATTAAATCAGGATAGTGGTAATTTATGGTTGTATAATAAAATGAAATTACATTTTGTTTATATGATAATTCAACTTTATTAGTGTATTCTAACGATTTATTTGTTGGTGAATTAGGAGCATTAAAATCTATAGGTATATTAAAAATACTCATGTTGGTAATAATTGTAGGTGAATACGTTTTATGTTGCGTGATGCTGTCAGGAAAAAATGAGGTTAATCCATTTGTTCCTCCAAAAATGATTTCACCATTCTTTCTTTTTACATGAGCTCCCCAATAAAATTCACTTCCTTGTATATTATCGTTTTTATTGAAATTATTAAACTGTTCTGTGGAAGGAATAAAATGAGAAAGACCGTTATTCGTGCTTAACCATAAATCATTATTATTACCCATTTCGATTCCGTATATGACTTCGTCTGGTAATCCATCATACACGGTGTATTTTGTTATTATAGGTTTGTTATTTGAAAGGTTAAGCATATTTAAACCATTTCCAAATGTTCCAATCCAAATATTTCCAATGCTATCTAAGCAAAGTGTTGTAATTCTGCTGTTACTTGAATTGTTAACATTATCACTGGAGTTTAAATAGTAGTTGTCAAATTTTATTGTGTATTTTAATGTAGAATCTTTAAGAACTCCATTTCTGTATGGAAAGTTTTGTAAGTTTATTTTAGCTAATCCATTCCAGGTTCCTATCCATAGATTTAAATTGTGATCTTCAATAATACATCCAGACTGAACTCTATCGTCACATAAACTGTGAGAATCATCATTAATGTGCTTTATTCGTTTAAAGCAATGATTTTTCGTATTGTAAATGTTTAGCCCGTTTTCGGTTCCAATCCAAATATTTCCAAAACTGTCTTCCGTAATTTCCTGTACTATGTTTCCACTTATACTTGTTGAATCTAATGGATTATGTGTAAAACTTTGAATAGAAGGAAGAATGCCTTGCTTTATAAGGGAAACATCTTTTGCAGAAAACTTTGATACACCATCACCCCAGGTTCCAACCCAAATATCACCAGTACTACTTTCGTAAATATCCAAAATGAGATCCGATCCAAAAGCATGTTTACCATTGTTTAAATCAAATAGTCTAATGTAATTTTCTTGATTATTAGCTTTAAAATTTAAACCACCTCCATCAGTTCCAGCCCATAAATTTTCTTTTTTATCTTCGTAAATACTTCGTACGATATTATATGATAAAGAGTTTGGGTTTTTAGGATCATGATTTTCATTTTTAAAGTAGTTTTTATGCAAATGACATTTGCTAATCCCATTGTTTAATGTGCTTACCCACATAATATTGTTGGAATCATAAAATAGTGATGAAATTTTATTTCCATGTAATGATTTTGGATAAGCTTTATTATATGAATAATGTTCAAATATTTTTTGAGAGGAATTAGGATGATAAATTTTTGTTATTCCTTTTGATGTTCCAACCCATAAGTTTGAATCGGAGTCTATTTCCAGAGAATGTATATAATTATTGGCAATAGAATTTTTATTATTTGGATTATGAAAATATCTGGTAAACTGTTTAGAATTGGTGTTGTAAGAGTTTAAACCGTTTGTCGTTCCAATCCACAGTATACTGTCGCATGTTTTTGTTAGTGAAATAATATAATCGTTTGATAAACTGTTATTGTTTGATGTGTGATTTAAAAAATAATTGAAATTGTTCTTATTAGTATTCATTTGGCAAAGTCCTTCTGCTGTGCCAATCCATGTAATGCTATCGTTGTCTACGTATATGCATCTGACATTATTGCTAATGAGACTATTGGGGTTGTTGGGTGTGTTCTTGAAATTTTTAAAGCTATTGTTGTTTTTAGAGTAAATAGACAAACCATCATTTGTGCCGATAATTAATTTTCCATTTTTTAGTTGATCAATGGTATGTATTGTTTCATTTGCACTACTGTTAATGTCATTTATTTTAGGTATGTATCGACTAAAAGATTCTGTTTCAGGATTGTATTTGTTCAATCCCGAATTGTTTGTGCCAATCCATAAATTATTGCTATTGTCAACAAAGAGGCATTCTACAAAGTTTTCAGAAATACTAGTACTATCTGCTAACTCATTTTTAAAAGTTTTAAAGTTAACCCCATCATATCTGCTTAAACCATTAACTGTTCCAATCCATATATATCCTGTAGAATCTTCTGCTATATCAAATACTCTGTCATGAGATAATCCATGCTTTAAAGTTATATGATCAAAGATTAATGATTTGTTTTGACCATTTATGAATTGGCCGAAAAATAAAAGGCAGAAGGTAATTATATAGGATATTTTGGTGTAAAACATGGTGTAGTTAGAGGTTAAAAATATCTGTGGGATTAAGTGTTGTGTTCATTTGTATCTAAATTTATCAATTTTGCTTGTGTAAAGTTAATAAATGTATTATAAAAAAATGATATTACACATGTTTTGTTAACTCTTGTTAAAAATACAAATGAGAAGTGCAGAGCCTATATGTTGGCATATGTTTTGATAATATTTTATTCGAAGAGCAAAAGTGTTTTTTCATAAATTAGGTTAGGGTTTAAGTTTTGGAGCGTTAAAAAAAACGCTCCATTTTTAATAACATTTTTTAAGAGTTTATTATAAACCTTTTTCATTTAAGAACGTTATAGTATAAAATAGATTTGATTAGATTTTTTTTCATAGATTAGAGTTTAGGGTTAATAAAAAAAGAGCTTTCTTTCCAGAAAGCTCTTTTTTATTGCAGTATACACACTTTTTTGTAAAAGTGTAATTAAATAATTGGTTTTTCGTAAACAACAGAATACATCATGGGTATTTTATTATTAATTCCCTTTAGTTGATATTTATCTTCATCAACTTTTACCATATCCTGAAAACAATTGTATGATGAAAAATCATACTCCTGAAAACATTTTAGAGTCAGATTATTAGAGTGTAAAGCGTTCATAACTTCACTAAGGCTGTGATTCCATGAGATAGATTTTTCTTTGATATTTGATTTTTCGTTTAAATCAGTATATGTCCCTTCTAATTCTTCAATAATAGGTTCTCCTCCAAAATAATTAAACTCAATAGATTTAAAATCATAGCTGAACATCCATACTACCGGATGAAACTCTACCATAATGAATTTTCCTCCTGGCTTAAGGAAATACGAAATAATATCAGCCCATTTATTCATATCGGGTAACCAACCTATAACTCCATAGGAAGTGAATATTATATCATATTGCTGATTAAGTTTTTCTTTTAAAGAATATACATCACTTTGAATGAATTTGGTGTTTGTGCCTACATCAGTGGCTAATTTTTGAGCTTTATCAATAGCTTTATTCGATAAATCAACTCCTGTAACTGTAGCTCCTAATCTGGATAATGATATTGTATCCATACCAAAATGGCATTGTAGATGAAGAACAGACTTGCCTTTAATATTTCCTAATAATTGAAGTTCAACAGGCTTTAATGAATTTTTCCCTTTTAAAAAATTTTCAACATCATAGAATTTCGATCTAAAATGAATATCTGTTTTTTTATTCCATAAATTCTGGTTGATTTTTAGATAGTCCATAGTTAAAAGGGAGTTTAATTGTATTAAAGGTTTATGACTTTATCAGCCATTTTTTGAAGTTCGATAATATCAACCATAGTACCGGCAATTCCTACTTGTAATTTATCCAACAAATTAAAGTGGTTCAAACATGTTTTACAAGCAATTAGTTTTACACCTGCAGCTTCAAGGTTTTTTAAATTTTCAATAGCAGGAGAACCTTCGCACATAACTTTTACTCCACTATTATAAAATGTAATAAACTTTGGTAAGTTATTTTCCGCATTTATCAATTTTAAATAATTGTTTATTAGTTGAAGTCCAAGTTGTTCGTCCCCATGGCCCATGCCATTTTGATTAATTTGTATTAATGTATTGTTCATGTTTTTTAATTGTTTATTCTTTAGGATTAAAGATCTTGTAAAATCAATGTGCAAAATTAATATAGAATTCTACTTAAGTAACATCTAAAAAGTTTTTTAGTATGGGATTTGTGTTTTCGTTATTCCATATAATTTTAAGAGTTGTTCGCTGTTTAATTTTTTTGAGCTCTATAAATTTTACATTTAGATTAAAACCTTCTTTTAAAATTGTTGGGACTATAGAAATTCCAAAGTTGTTTTCAACCAATCTGTATATTGATATGGCATTTACTGTAGAATGAGAAACCAATGGCGAAAAACCTGCATCATCAAATATTTGCATTACTTTTTCGTAATATGATTCACTATAGGTGGGATCGAATAAGATAAATGGTTCATCTTTTAATTGTAGCAGAGTATTAAAATTAGATTCATTTATAGGATGATCTTTGGGTAGAACTAATGAGAAAGTATCTACAAACAAAGGTTTCATATTAAGACCTTTGGGTACACGCTCTACTCTTACGAATCCTATATCGATTTCCTGATCAAGTAGGGCTCTAACCTGTTTGTTATTATCCATTTCATTCAGACTAAAAGTAACATTAGGATGTGACGATCGAAACTTTAATAATAAATCAGGTATCGCTTTTTGCATTGCAGAACCTACAAAACCTAAGTTTAAATTTCCATTAATCCCTGAGTTTAATAATTTAGCATGATGAACTAAATCATCTAATCGTTTGAAATTATTTTTTAGTTCTTTTTGTAGGTACAATCCGGCCTCAGTTAATTCTACTTTTCTATTATGACGTTTAAATAACTTGATTCCCAGTTCGTCTTCCATCTGTTTAATTTGTCTGCTTAATCCAGGTTGCGAAATAAACAAACGTTCCGCAGCCTTTCGAAAATGTAAGTCTTCAGCTACAGCTAAAAAGTATTTGTAATGTCTAAATTCCAATTGATTACTCATAGTTATCAAATGTAGTATAAAATAGTCTTAATTCGTATCAAAACTACTCGTAAATTTGTATTTAGAGAGCAGAGTGGAGTGTATTTGTTCAACGCTTAAAGTTCTTAAAATTAAATCGAGTAATATGTTTAAATACGGTATAGATCATCTAACAGTTCATAAAGTTATCGCCATTGCCAGATGTCAATTTCAGGCTGTATTGGTTCAGGAGGCGATTGATAAGGTTCAGGAGTGTAGGCGCAAGGTTGAAGTTATGGCTCAATCTGATGAACCTGTATATGGCATAAATACTGGATTTGGTCCATTGTGTGATACTCAGATTACACCTGAGGAAACCAGTAAATTACAGGAGAATTTGTTGCTTACTCATGCTGTGGGAGTAGGAAAACCTATCGATAAAGAACTTTCGAAAATTATGATGATATGCAAAGTTCATGCTTTATGTCAGGGGTTTTCAGGTGTACGTTTGGATGTGATTCAGCGTATTTTATATTTTATTAATAATGATATTTTGCCAGTAGTTCCTGATCAGGGATCAGTTGGGGCATCGGGTGATTTAGCTCCTTTGTCGCATTTGTTTTTGCCATTATTGGGAGAGGGTGATTTATGGATTGGCGATAAAATAGTAAGTACTAAAGAATATTATAAGCAAGAAAACATTAAACCCATAAAGTTATCAGCTAAAGAGGGATTAGGTTTAATTAATGGAACCCAGTTTATTTTGGCTCATACCATCATGGGTTTATACAAAATGGAGTATCTTCTTGATCTTGCAGATGTGGCCGGAGCAATGAGTCTTGAGGGATTAATGGGAAGTGCATCTCCTTTTAGGGAAGAGATACATACTATTCGTCCGTTTAAGGGTAGTTTAAGAGTGGCTGAAAGAATTAGATATTTGTTGACTAACTCAGAAAATGTAAAGGTTCATGAACATTGCCAAAGAATTCAGGATCCATATTCAATCCGCTGTATGCCTCAGGTTCATGGAGCAAGTAGAAATGCATTTGAGCACTTGAAAGAACTTGCAGAGATAGAAATGAATTCTGTGACCGATAATCCAATTGTTTTAACTGAAGAGTTGGCGATTTCAGGGGGGAATTTTCATGGACAACCGTTAGCTATGGCAATCGATTATTGTTCGTTGGCTTCGGCTGAATTAGGGAATATTTCAGATAGAAGATGTTACTTATTATTGGAAGGAAAATATGGATTGCCAAGACTATTGACTGCTCATGGTGGATTAAATTCAGGATTTATGATTCCGCAGTATACAACTGCAGCTTTGGTTACTGAAAATAAGTCATTGTGTTTTCCTCCATCTGCCGATAGTATTCCAACCTCATTGGGACAGGAAGATCATGTATCTATGGGAAGTATTTCTGGAAGAAAGTTTAATCAGATACTAGGGAATTTGGAGAAAATATTTGCTATTGAGTTGATGTATGCAGCTCAGGCAATGGAATTTCGCAGGCCAAATAAATTTTCCCCGGTGATAGAGGAGAACTTTGTAATCATACGTAAAAAGGTTGATAAACTTGAAGATGATAGATTAATTAAAGATGATATACAAGCCATGGTGAAATTGGTTCATAACAGGGCTTTTGTGGTGAGGTGATGCAGTAGGCAGTTTTCAGTCTGCAGTGAAAAGTAGCACGGAGAATGGAGCTCTAGTTTAATAATATTTAAACCACCTCCCCCTCGTTCCTCGGGTACTCCTCCTTGAATAAAGGAGGAGAGTTGATTTACAGCATTCATAGGTGTCGCCCTCGAAAGAGAATTGTTTTCTATCGACAACATTATCCGCCTTTTCAGGATTGTTTTTTATATACATCTTTAAAAAATGAGGATTTTGATTAAAAGGCTGAAGGCCTTATATATCGCAGCAAGGGGCATCGCCCCTTGTAATTAGACACCATGAAAATAACAGGCTGTAAGCCTGAAACAAATTATAAAAGTATCAGACATACAGCCTGAATTAATAAGGCGCTAAGTCTCTTGGGGCGATACCCCCAATTTTTGATGTATTAGACTTTCAGTCTTTTAATGAAGAAGGTTAATTTAAATATGATGTGTATGAAGGATAGCCTTATCAAGAGCCTGTATCCATTCATCTGGAAGGGATGGCAGATAGGAGGTACGAGTAGCTGACGAGGTGGTTTTATTCTATGATCTAAAATCTAACTCTAAACCGTAAAACAAAGAACATGACTTTTCAGGAACAGATATTACAGGGAATCCCGGAACAATTACCGGCGAAAAGAAAATATAACACCAAAGCCAATCATGCACCAAAGCGTAAGGATATATTAAGCTTAGAGGAAAAGAAATTAGCTATTCGAAATGCTTTGCGCTATTTTCCTAAACAATGGCATTCGGAACTAGCAAGCGAATTTGATAAAGAACTGAAAGAGTATGGGCGTATTTATATGTATCGGTTTATGCCGGATTATCCTTTGTATGCCCGACCAATAGAGGAATATCCGGCAAAAAGCAAACATGCTGCAGCTATTATGTTGATGATTCAAAATAATTTAGATCCTGCAGTGGCTCAGCACCCGGAAGAGTTGATTACTTATGGAGGAAATGGAGCTGTATTTCAAAATTGGGCGCAATATCTCTTGACTATGCAATATTTAGCTACAATGACTGAAGAACAAACTCTGCATATGTACTCAGGGCATCCAATGGGACTTTTCCCTTCATCAAAAGCAGCTCCTCGTGTTGTTGTAACAAATGGAATGGTTATTCCTAATTATTCAAAACCAGATGATTGGGAGCGTTTTAATGCATTAGGTGTTTCGCAGTATGGACAAATGACCGCAGGTTCATATATGTATATTGGTCCTCAGGGTATTGTTCATGGAACAACCATTACCGTAATGAATGCTTTTAGAAAAATCCTTAACAAAGAGGAGACTACAGCTGGAAAAATATTTTTAACCGCAGGTTTAGGAGGTATGAGTGGCGCTCAACCAAAAGCAGGAAATATTGTTGGCTGTATTTCTGTTTGTGCTGAAGTAAATCCGGCAGCAGCCAAAAAACGTCATTCTCAAGGTTGGGTTGATGAATTAATTGAATCCATGGATGATTTGATTCGCAGAGTTATAACAGCTCAACAAAATAATGAAACGGTTTCCATTGCGTTTGTAGGAAATGTAGTCGATGTATGGGAGAGATTTGATAAGGAAGATATATTTATTCATGTAGGTTCTGATCAAACATCATTACATATTCCATGGACGGGAGGTTATTATCCCGTTGATGTTAGTTATGAAGAATCAAACAGGCTGATTCGTGAAGAACCTGAGTTATTTAAAGAAAAGGTTCAAGCCTCTCTTCGCAGACATGCTGCTGCTATTAATAAACATGCTGCTAAAGGAACTTATTTCTTTGATTACGGAAATGCATTCTTACTTGAATCTTCACGTGCTGGAGCTGATGTGATGGCTGAGAACGGAAAAGATTTTAAATATCCATCGTATGTTCAGGATATTTTGGGTCCAATGTGTTTCGATTATGGTTTTGGACCTTTTAGATGGGTTTGTACTTCAGGTAAACCGGAGGATTTGGATAAGACTGATGAATTCGCAGCAAAGATTCTACAGAAAATTATGGAAAACTCTCCTTACGAAATACAATTACAGATGCGCGATAATATTAAATGGATTCGTGATGCCAAAATGAATAGTCTTGTGGTAGGTTCACAGGCTCGCATTTTATATGCAGATGCCGAAGGTAGAGCTAAAATTGCCCTGGCATTTAACGAAGCAGTAGCTAATGGTGAAATTGGTCCCGTTGTTATTGGTCGTGATCATCATGATGTGAGTGGTACAGATTCTCCATATCGCGAAACATCAAATATCTATGATGGAAGTAAATATACTGCCGATATGGCTATTCAAAATGTAATAGGTGACAGTTTCAGAGGAGCTACCTGGGTTTCTATTCATAATGGAGGAGGAGTTGGCTGGGGCGAAGTTATCAATGGTGGATTCGGAATGGTATTGGATGGTACATCAGAGACGGAACAGAGAATTAAAAATATGTTGTTTTACGATGTAAACAATGGTATTGCTCGCAGAAGTTGGGCTCGAAATAAGGAGGCTCGTTTTGCTATTGAAAGAGAAATGGAAAGAACCCCTGAACTTAAAGTAACATTGCCTAATTTAGTTGATGATGAATTGATTGAAGATTTGTAGTTCTTCTCAATCACCTCGGATGGGGAGATTGATTAAAAGGCTTTCAGCCTTATGATGCAGATAATTTATAAAGATAAAGGATAAGGATTAAAACCACCTCCCCCTCGTAACTCGGGTACTCCTCCTTGAAAAGGAGGAGAATTGATTTACAGCACGTATATATTCCTCTCTTTAGAGATATATTTTATCTCGACATGGGATTAATACCTAAAGTCTAATATCTATAGTCTCTAATCTATTATCTCAAATCTAAAGTCTAAAATCTTATGATCTATTAATTATGAAAACTCTATATAAAAACATAAAACAACTGGTTCAAGTACGGGATGAAGGTATTAGATATGTTCAGGGAGAGCAAATGAAAGAACTTCCTGTAATAGAAAATGCATGGCTCCTGGTTGAAGACGGATTTATTGCAGATTTTGGAAAGATGGATACTTATCCTGAAGTAAATATTGATGAAGTTGCCGACTGTACAGGACATATTGTTCTGCCTGCATGGTGTGATTCTCATACACATATCGTTTATGCAGGAAATCGTGAAGGTGAGTTTGTAGATCGTATTAATGGATTAAGCTACGAGCAAATAGCTGAAAGGGGAGGAGGTATATTGAACTCGGCAAAGCTACTGCAGAATATTTCTGAAGATGAGCTGTATGAACAAAGTAAAGTACGTTTGAAAGAAGTAATGCAAATGGGAACCGGAGCAATAGAAATTAAATCAGGCTATGGATTAACTGCTGAGTCTGAGATAAAGATGCTTAGGGTAATAAAACGATTGCAAAAAAAATATCCGGTTGTTATTAAGTCTACTTTTTTAGGAGCCCATGCCATTCCAAAAGAATATAAAGGTGATGCCAATGCATATATTGATATGCTAATAAAGGAGGTTTTACCAATAATAGAGTCCGAAAATCTGGCTGATTTTGTAGATATATTCTGTGAAAAAGGTTATTTCAGTGTATCTGATGCTGAGAAGTTATTAAGCACAGCACAAAAATATGGTATTCGACCAAAAATTCATGTGAACCAGTTTAATGCAATAGGAGGTGTTGAAGTTGGAGTAAATTTTAAAGCACTATCAGTAGATCATTTGGAAGTTATGAATGATGAGGATATTGAAGTTTTAAAAAATTCAGAAACCATGCCTGTCGCATTACCTACATGTTCGTTCTTTTTGAGTATTCCATATACACCTGCACGTAAAATTATTGATGCAGGATTACCGTTGGCCCTGGCATCTGATTATAATCCCGGATCTACACCATCTGGTAATATGAATTTTGTTGTGGCCACAGGATGCATTAAAATGAAAATGACTCCTGAAGAGGTTATTAATGCAGCTACTTTAAATGGCGCTTATGCTATGGGGGTAGAAATGGAGTTGGGAAGTATTACAAAAGGGAAAAAATCTCATTTAATTATTACTAAGCCAATTCTGTCTTATGCAACAATAGCCTATTCCTTTGGTGCAAACCTTATAGAGAAAGTGATATTTTAAAAATGAATTTCCAGGTTAATTAATATTGTGTTTTAATTGGAAAAACCAGTCTGATTGTTAATGAAACATATCAGACCGGTTTTGTTATATCACTTTAATATAAAAATAAGTTTTATTGATTATTAGTTAATTTATTTTTCAGTGCTTTCTTCAATTAATTCATCCTTATGTTGGCGGGTATTACGAGCTTTTGCAATAGTAACAACAGATGAAATGTTCTGATTTATTTTAGAAATCAAGTTGTTAATAGCAGGTGTCTCATTGAACCTTTCTTCTATACCAATGTAATTCAAAACATCGTTTAAATCTTTAATTACAAGATTTTTAGTTTTAACAAGGCTGGGTTTTTCAAGGGAATCAATATCAATTGCATCAGATTTTGTTTTTTCAAAATCTATTTGAGCCTCACTAAGTTTTGTTAACCATTCTTGCGCCCCGGTAGTGGTGATATTTGTAGAGCCGGGTTCTTGTTGTAATTCTGAAATTAGTGAATTTAACAATGCTGTTTCTTCCGTATATCCAAGGATGTGTAACGAATGACCATGTCTTTCAATAACTTCGCTAACAGAGTGCGCTGCTTTGTTGATGCTTTCTTCCCAATGGTATGTCATTGATTCAATATGGCTCCTTAATCCTAAGAAATAGTTATCTCTTATGGTATCTTTTTCTTTTTTTGAGATTGTTAATGGATTTTTTTTGTTTCGGTTTAGAGCCTCTTGAAATGATGGGATTTCTTTTTTAATACAGGTTAGGAGTTTGGTTTTAAAATTTTCTTCAATTTCAGAAGATTCAATTAAAGTTTGAATGTTGTTTGCTAATACGTAAACTTCTTCAGTCGACAGATAACGACTATTAATAGGTTTGATCATTTTTTATATGTTTTTAATAGTTAAGATTACGCCGAATATAAATAAAAAAAATAATAGTTTAACAATATGATATATTTATTATTGTTTTTGTAGCGTACTTAATTTTAAGTAATAGGATTTTAATCCTGAAAATATATGGATTACTTCGTTGGTTTTACATAATAAATTATTGGTGGTGTAGAATTATGTAAATGTAACATGCTATATGTGGTTCAATGTTTTTGCATGTGCAAAATCGCGTCTGGAAAAATTTAGGAATAAAATTGCACGTGCAAAATTATATCTGGAAAAATTAGGAACGAAATTGCATGTGCAAAATTGCATCTGGAAAAATCTAGGAACAAAATTGCATGTGCAAAATTGTATCTGGAAAAATTTAGGAACAAAATTGCATGTGCAAAATTGTATCTGGAAAAATTTAGGAATGAAATTGCACGTACAAAATCGTGTCTGGAAAAATTTAGAAACGAATTTGCAGTTGCAAATTATTAAGTAAATAATTCCAGAAAGGAAGTTGCTCAAGCAAAGATATTATAGCATTCAATACACTCCATTTTCTAAGGATTGTAAATAAATCTGTTGAAATTATTCTATTTTTAAGTATCTTCAACTACCCACTATTAAAAATATATACTGTTGATGTTAATAAATGAGAAAAAGATAAATCGTATTTTGTTTTTCTGTGTTAACATGCCTAAGCAATAATTCAGTACTAAATCTAAATATGAAAATTTTAAAGTCATTAATATTATTATTTTTTATATTCTCTGTAAAGCATGCTTTGTGCCAAAACAGAATGATATTTGACCATATTACCCAAAATGATGGATTACCTTCCGATCATGTCAATCAAATTCTTCAGGATTCAGATGGCCTTATGTGGTTTGCCACATATAATGGCCTTGCTAGTTATGATGGGTATAGTTTTAATACATACAACTATAATCCTGCAGATTCCACAACAATAAACCATGATTTTGTAATATCAATGTGCGAAGAATCCTCTCGTTATATTTGGATTGTAACAACAAATGGGGTATGTAGGTTTGATAAAGAACAGTGTATTTTTAAAAGATTCAGTAGTACCAAGGAGTGTTTGTTATCTCGATCAGGCCTTCGGAAAATAAAAATAGACTCTAAAGGTAATTTGTGGATGGCTACCAATGCCGGTTTTATTGTTTATAATATTCAAAACGAAAAAATAGATTGTTATTATTCGGATGAAAATAATCCTAATTCACTTAGTTCGAATAGTGTTAATGATATTTATATTGATAAAAACAGTAATGTTTGGGTAGCAACCGATAAAGGATTGGATTTATTTGATCGGGAATTAGAATCATTTACTCGTATAAAGGATGGTTATTTTCTGAGATTAATAAAATACAATGCTGGTATTATGGCCATAACAAGGGATTTTATAAGGTATATAACACCTTCGGTTGATGATATAGATTTTTCAAAGGTTATTTTAGAGGGAATAAAAGATAATTGGGTAGTTACAGATGTACTGATAAATTATCAAGGTGCCGATTGGTACACTATTCGGGATGTTGGCACCTTATGTTTTAACAAAGAAAACAGATCATATACGATTTACAAATATGATAAATATGATAAAAAAAGTATTAATTCAAATGTACCACAATGTATTTATAAAGATAATAATGATAACCTGTGGATAGGAACTTTTGATGGGGGTATTAATTTTTATTCTCCTCATAAAAAAAAGTTTATAAATATTCAGGATAATTTTAAGAAAGATGGTTTACAGAATAACAATGTTAAAACCATATACGAAGATATTGATGGTGATATATGGGTAGGAACAAAGGTTGGTGGAATGTTAAGTAAGTTTGATAAGACTACACAAACTTTTATGCATTTTAAGCATGATCCTGATGATCCGTCAAGTATTAGCGATGATTATATTTTTACAATTGCAGATGCACAACCAGGATATTTATGGGTGGGAACCATGAATGGAGGCTTAAATTTATTTAATAAAAAAACAGGTGAATGTATTCACTTTAAGCATGATCCGGATAATGAGAGTTCTATTTCTACAAATAATATCAGATCTCTTTTTGTGGATAGGGGTAAACTTTGGATTGGAGGTCATCGAAAAGGAATTGATGCCTTTGATATTAATAGCAGGAAGAGAATAAAAAATTATCGTTTTTCAATAGAGGATAGTACTATCAGTAGTAATAATGTAACATGTATTATTAGAGATTTTAATGGGCGATTGTGGTTTGGTACCAGGTTTGGCTTAAATCGTTATGACAGTAAAATGGATCAGTTTGTTAGGTATTATCATAATGATAATGACTCAACCGGTCTTTCTGATAATATGATACAATGTATTGTTGAAGATTCAGACCATTATTTATGGATGGGTACTAAAAACGGACTTAACAGATATGATCCTGCAACGGATTCTTTTCAGGTATTTAATACCAATACGGGGTTGCCTACTAATTCAGTTTACGGACTATCCATTGATAGTAATGGAATTCTTTGGATGAGTACCAATCTTGGAATTGTAAAGTTTAACTATAAAACTAATGAGTCAGTCCTTTATACAGATGAGGATGGATTAGGTAATAATGAATTTGTACCTTCTGTTTATACTACGTCAAAAGAGGGCGAAGTGTTTTTTGGAGGAAATAAGGGATTTACCTTCTTTAAACCTGATGATATTGTAACAAATCCATATTCACCTAATATTGTTTTTACTGATTTTAAAGTGTTGAATAAATCTGTAAAACCAGCAAATGATAACCTAATTTTAAGTAAGCATATTAATAAGGCAGATGAGGTTAATTTATATCATAATGATGATGTTTTTTCTATCGATTTTAGTGCATTAAACTATGTATCTTCTGATAAAAACGAGTATGCCTATAGGTTAGAAGGATTTGATAAAGATTGGCATTATTGTAATAATTCTCATTCGGCAACATATACTAATCTTAATCCCGGTAAATACATTTTTAAAGTAATAGCATCAAATAATGATGGTGTTTGGAATAAAACCGGAAGATCTTTGCAAATTAATGTGATTCCTCCCTGGTGGAATACATTATTGTTTAAGATTGTAGTCATATTATTTTTAATATTTATAGTATTATTTCTGTTTAGGTTTAAGCAAAATATTTATCGAATTCGAACAAGTGTTTTAGAAGAAAAAGTAAAAGAGCGAACTGAAAATTTAAACAAAGCTAACTTAGAATTAAATGCTCAGAAAGAAGAAATTATAAATCAACGTAATGAAATTCAAGACAAAAAAGAGCAATTAGAAAAAGAAACACAGAGATTTGCAGTGCTTAATGAATTTGGGCAGGAGTTAATTAATATATTAAGTCTAACCGAAATAAACCGGGTGATATTTGATTACGTTAAAACACTTTTAGATGTACCTATATTTGGTATTGCTATATATAACCAAGAGGAGGATTGTTTAGAGTTACCTAGTTATTTTGAAGAGGGACATGCTGTAAAAAGTTTTAGTATTTCTTTAGATAGTCAAAACAGTTTGGCAGTATGGTGTTATAAACATCAGGAAGTAATTTTTAGCAATGATTTTAAGAGTGATTATCTCAAATACGTGGATGTTTATTATTTTCCAAATTCAGTAATGCCTGAGTCTGTAATGTATTTGGCTTTAACAGTAAAAGGAAAAAAGATAGGTGTGATGTTTGTACAAAGTTATAAGCTCAATGCCTATACTCAAAACGATTTGGTTACATTGCAAACATTGGCGTCTTATGTTGCTATTGCTCTTGATAATGCAAATGCATATCGTATTGTTAGTAGCCAAAATAAAGAATTAGAACAGCAACACCTTTGGTTAGAACACCAAGTAAAAGTACGAACAAGAGAATTGGAAGCTGCTAAGTTAAAGGCCGAAGAAAGTGATCGTTTAAAAACTTCTTTTCTGGCAAATATGAGTCATGAAATAAGAACTCCTTTAAATGCTATTGTAGGATTCTCTGAATGTTTATCATTACAGGACCTGGATCAGCAGGAAAAGGAAAATATGGCAGGAATTATTAAGGTTAATTCTGATTCATTACTGCAAATTATCAGCGATATTATAGACTTTTCGAAAATTGAAGCAGGACAAATGTCAATATCAAAATCTAATGTTGATGTTGATAATTTACTTGAGGAAATTAATAATACCTATTTGTTTCAATTAAATACTACAGGAAAGAAAGTCAAATTGCAAATGAATACGGTTAAAGATGGATTGAATACAAAACCTGTATTATATACAGATCCGTATAGACTAAAACAAATATTCATAAATCTGATAGATAATGCTATAAAGTTTACTGAAGATGGAAAAATTGAGTTTGGCTATAAGGAAGTAAAAGATGGTAGTCTGGTATTTTATGTGAAAGATACAGGAATTGGTATTGCCCGTGAGAACCTAAATGTAATATTTGATAGGTTCAGGAAAATTGAAGATGATAATTCTGTTTTGTATCGAGGTACAGGCCTTGGTTTATCAATTATAAAGTATTTAACCGAATTGTTGGATGGTGAAATTTGGGTGGAATCTGAAGTAGGGAAAGGTTCAGAGTTTGGTTTTATGTTGCCTGAATTAATCATTGAAGATGTGGAAGATGAAAATGTACAAGCTGTAAGTGAAAAGTTATTGCCGGACTGGTCAAATAAAAAGATTTTAGTGGTAGAAGATGAAGAGTCGAATTATTTATTGCTTGAACAGATATTAAAAATTACCAACGTCAATATTATTTGGGCAAAAGATGGTCTTGAAGCAGTAGTGTTATTTAAAGAAAATATAGATAAAATTGATCTTGTATTATTAGATATTAAATTACCTGTTAAAGATGGTTTTGAAGTAGTAAAAGAAATGAAGCAAGAGAACAGTAATATACCGGTTATTGCTCAAACAGCTTTTGCAATGGCCTATGAGGAACATATAATACGGGATTCAGGGTTTGATGATTATATTTCAAAACCACTTAATAAAAAACAACTTTATAAGAAAATGTTAGTATTAATGTCGTAGTTTAAAAGTTGTAAAGAATAAAATGTATTAACTTTCTTTTATAAGGTTTTTGTACAAGGAGTAGTTTTCTTCATCAAAGCATACAAAAATGATCTTTTCAATACCTTTAAAATTGCTTCCCTGAACTGTTTTAATAGCTATTTCAGCAGCTTCTGGTTTTGGATATCCATAAACACCTGTTGATATATTAGGAAATGCAATTGTTTTACAGTTGTTTTCAGAAGCAATTTTTAAAGAATTTATGTAGCAATTACTTAAAAGTTGAGGTTCGTTATGAGTTCCATCCTTAAATATTGGTCCTACTGTATGAATAACGTATTTTGCTGGCATATTACCGGCTGTTGTAATTACTGCTTCACCAGCAGGGCAGGTTCCTTGTTTGTTACGTATAAGAATACATTCATCTAAAATCGCTTTACCTCCTGCACGATGAATAGCTCCATCAACACCGCCTCCTCCAAGTAAACTTGAATTAGCCGCATTTACTATTGCATCAACTTCAAGTTTTGTAATGTCAGCTTTAATTAGTTCAATTTTCATAATGTTTAATTATTGATAAGTGAAAAAGAATTATTAACCTGAAATAAAAATAATAATTTAAAAATCAGGTTAATAATAAACTATTTTAAATAAAGAGACTTTGATTTAAGAAGGGATTATTTGTTCTAAAACCCAGTTTGTGCGAGCTGCTGTAACACCTGTACTTACACACTTATCGCTTTTAATTAAATCATCATTAACCTGTTTGATCAAATTGTACTGAATATTTTCAGGATTTAAATACGGGAATTCCATTGTGCCTTTTTCTGTAATAAGCTTTACTGGATTATGGTTAAAACCGCTAAATATAATGGAACCTTTTGTTCCTATTATTTCCATCACATCCTGCTCTTCATTACTATGTGTGTTAAAGCACCAAAAACCATTACCAATAAGTCCGTTTTCAAATTGAAACGTTGCTGTTACAGTATCTTCAACTGTATACCACTCATTGTTATTAGTTGCAAAACCAGTTGCTTTAACAATTGGTCCAAAAATGAAATCAAGAAAATCAAACTGATGAGATGCAAGGTCATAAAATATTCCTCCTCCGGCAACATTTTTGTCAACTCTCCATGAGGCTGCCTTTTCAGAATCTAAAGCAGGACGGGTTAATCTTATTTGCACAGAAAGAGGAGTCCCGATAACACCTTCTTCCAGTAACTCTTTAACTTTTAAAAATCCAGGAAGAGTTCTTCGATAATAAGCAACATAAAGAGGAATATTGTATTTTTGTGAGGCTTCATTCATTTTTAAACACTCCTCATAGGTTGTGCCCATTGGTTTTTCCACATAAACAGGTTTTCCTGCAGCCATCGACATAATGGCATATTCTGCATGAGATGAAGGTGGAGTTGCAATATAAACAGCATCAACGTGAGGAGAGTTAATTAATTCTTCTGCAGTTTCATAAACATGTTCTACACCATGGCGTTTAGCGTAATCCTTAGCCTTATCATAGTCCCGACGCATTACCGAAGTTAACTCCGCATGTTCAACTTTGTTGAAAGCCGGGCCGCTTTTAACTTCAGTTACATCACCACACCCAATTATTCCCCAATTTATTTTATTATTCATTTTTTTATGTAGTATTATTGATTTTGAAATAAAAAATAAACCAAAAATTTCTATTTTTGGCCAAAGCTTAAATCAAATATATTGAATTTTGTTACTTGGTAATGAAAATAGACAAAAAACAATTAAAGAAGATTGTTTTTATGATATTATAGGAGATGTTCATGGGTTTGCCAACGAATTGGAGGAATTACTTGAAAAGTTAGGCTATACCTGTATAAATGGAATTTGGAATCATTCTGATAGAAAAGCAATTTTTGTTGGTGATTTTATAGACAGAGGTCCGGATTCAAGAAAAGCTCTTGAAATCATAAATGGGATGGTAGAGTTTGGATCTGCTCATGCTGTTTTGGGGAATCATGAATTAAACTTAATTCTGTATTATACAAAAGATAAAAGCGGAAAGTCTATTCGAAGACCATCTGAATCAAGTCGTAAATTAATAGACAAGGTAAAGGATGAGTTTAAAGGAGAACCTGAGCTTTTAAGAAAGTATGTAAAATGGTTACGAACGTTACCTGTATATCTTAGTTTTGAGAAATTTAGAGTCGTACATGCATATTGGAATGATGAATATATTGACTTAATTGATCAGTATCGTACTGATGGAAGGTTTAAAAAGAAGGCTCTTAAACTGATGGCTGATCCCAATCATCCGTTATGCAATGCCATAAATCGTATTACTAAAGGAATTGAATTTCGTTTACCTGAAGATTTGATTATTAAGGATTCAAATAATATCAGAAGAAATAACTTTAGAATTAGGTGGTGGGAATCTCCTTTGGGAAAAACATTTCATGAGTTAAGCTATGGTAATAAATTCAAATTACCAGATTATACGGTACCACATCAAATTCTTTTTCCGTTTGAAATATATAACGATCACGAACCTCCAGTATTTTTTGGTCATTATTGTATGGGAAACGGGCAAATGAATCCTAAAAAGAATATTTGTTGTTTAGATGCTTGTGTTGCAAATAAAGGATCCTTAGCTGCTTATAGATATAACGGAGAAACAGAAGTCAATCCTGAAAATTTTATTTTTGTTCAACAAACAATTAGCTTTTTTTAATAGTTATATTGCGGATTTTATATTTGAGTTGATTTCTTTATTTTTAATTCGATGAGAGTTTAAAATGTATAGATAATTAGGTGGTTGATTGTATTTTTGAGCTATTTTTAAGAATTGTTTAGGCATTTTGTAAATAAGTCTATTGTCTTCTGTCTAAAATCTAACAGTCAAATATTAAAAGAAATCTTCTTTTTTATAACAACTTTTGGCATGGTATTTATATCAATTGCGTAATCTTATTATATTTGTTTGCTTAATAAAAGGGGTATATCTACCAATTGTAATTTATGATAAAGTTGTTTAAAATATTTATAGTATCATTTTTCCTCCTGATTTCATTTCGTGGTACTTCACAAATTAATACAGATAGAGTAATTGAAGCTGGTAGATTTGCTTTATATCAGCAAGAGTATGTTCTTGCAATTTCTTTTTTCAATAAGGCTATAGAAAGTAAGCCATATTTAGGTCTTCCATATTATTTTCGAGCCAGAGCCAAATACAATCTTGATGATTTAACCGGCGCTGAGTTAGATATGGTTAAGGCTATAAATATTATTCCTTTTTATTATGAATTTTACAGATTCAGAGGTGATATAAGAGGTAGACTGGGAAAACATAAAGAAGCTCTTTCTGATTATTCAAAGGGTTTAGATATAGAGCCAAATGATATTGGAATATATTTCAGTAGGGGATTGGTTCATATGGATATGAAAGAATGGGAAAATAGTGTTGAAGACTTTACATCTGTATTAAAGATTGAGCCTGCACAATACGGAGCATATATAAACAGGGCAATTGCTAAGTTAAATTTAAAAGATACTATTGGAGCTGTTACCGATATGGATGAGGCTATAGCTGTGAATCCATTGGTTGCTGAAGCTTATCGTTTTAGTGCTGCCATATATTATGATATTAATAAGTTTGATAAAGCGCTTGATCGTATTAATGCAGGAATTAATATTGATAGCAGTGAACCTGTATATTATATGTTACGAGGTGCAATCAGATATCAAAAGGATGACCTTCAGGGTACAATGGAAGACTTTAATACGGTTCTTAAGTTGCAACCTAATAATGTAATGGCCTATGCAAACAGAGGATTATTGCGAGCTGAAGTTGGTGATGTAAATAATGCCATTGATGATTTTTCAAGAGTGTTGGCCTTAAATCCTGGAGATTTGCTAACCTTATTCAATAGGTCATTACTTTATTTAAGAGTTGGGGAATATAAAGATGCAATTTCAGATTTGAATATTATTATTAAGCGTTATCCAAACTATTCTGATGCATATATGGCCAGAAGTCAGGCATATGGAGGTTTACATATGCAGACTGAACAAACAAAGGATATGAATATGGCCATGAAACTGCAGCAGGATGAGCGTAAAAAAGCAGAGAAAAATCAACAAATGGCTCAATCTGGTTCTGGTAGTAAAAAACCAAAAGAAACAAGAAGTGAAACTGATGAAGATATTAGCAATCACGATAAAATTGTAGTGTTGGATGATTTTTCTGTTGAAGAAAAGGATGTGGATGAGTTGACATCATTGAAGGGGCAGATTCAGTATAAAAATATTGCAATTGACTTAGAGAAAGTATATGGATTAACTTTCTTTTCTGAAGACAATACAATTAATAATACTAAATATTTTAAACCAGAAGTTACAAGGTATAATTCTCGAAACACAATTCAACGTACTTTAGTTTTTTCTAATAATGAATTAGAAGATGAAGAAAATGAAACATTCCATTACTTCCGAACTATTGAGGATGCAACTATAAAGTTAAATAGTAATCCGGATAATACAGATTTAAGGTTTATCAGAGCAATAATGTATGGAGTGGTGATGAATTACAGTGGTGCATTAAATGATTATAATTATTTGATAGAGCATTCATCAAGAAATAATCCGGATCTTATATTCTACTATTTAAACAGAGCAACTATTCGATTTAAGATGGTTGAAGTAATGCAGTCTTTTGAAGAAGAAAAATTACCAGAGGACTTAATCTCAAGTGGAAAAGCTAAAAAAGACGATAAGGAGGATAAGGTTATTAAAAAGATGTTGGATTATGATCTAATTGAAAGAGATTTAAAGAAAGTTATTGATATTAATCCAGGATATGAATTTGCTTATTATAACCTAGGCATATTATACTGTGTTAAAAAGGATTTTGAAGGAGCAATAAGACAGTTTACAAATGCAATAATGTTAAACTCTCAATTTGCTGAGGCATACTTTAACAGAGGTTTGACAAGAATATATTTGAAGCAAGAATCTGAAGGTACATTCGATTTAAGTAAAGCGGGTGAACTTGGATTATATAAAGCTTATAATATCATTAAACGTTACGGAGAGAAGAATGTAAGTAGTGAGGAAGAGGAAAGTGAGTAATAAATGGATGAATTTCTTCAACATATAGATACTGATAATGCTGAGTTTCAAGATGCCTTCAAACTTGTACAGTATACTAATAGATCCGTATTCTTAACCGGTAAAGCAGGTACTGGAAAGAGTACTTTTCTTAAATATATTTGCGCCAATACGCACAAAAAATACGTTGTTGTTGCTCCAACAGGAATCGCTGCCATCAATGCAGGAGGGCAAACTATTCATTCTTTTTTTAAAATCCCCTTTAGACCTATATTACCTGATGATCCGGATTTAAGTACTAAAGATGGAAGGATCTATGATTTCCTTAAATATCGCAAAAATCATCAAAAATTAATCAGAGAACTTGATTTATTGATCATTGATGAGGTTTCAATGTTACGGGTAGATATTCTTGATTTTATTGATAGAGTTTTGCGTGTATACTCCGGTCACATGCAGATTCCATTTGGCGGCAAGCAATTATTGATGGTTGGTGATGTTTTTCAGTTGGAACCAGTTGTAAGAAGAGAAGAGTGGGGGATATTGAGTAGATTTTATCAAACACCGTTTTTCTTTTCGGCCAGAGTATTTAGGAACTTACCTATGGTTCAGATTGAGCTAAAGAAGGTATATCGCCAAAATAATCCGGAATTTGTTAATTTATTAGATAGGGTTCGTGTAAACGCAGTAAAACAGGAGGATTTAAAGAAAGTAAATCAGAGATATAGTCCATCGTTTAATGCTCCTATTGATGAATTATTTATTACTCTGGCTACCCGAAGAGATACCGTAGATTATATCAATGATCATAAATTAGAAGAATTAGAGGGGGAGGAGATTTCTTTTGAAGGAACTGTAAGTGGAGAATTTTCTGAGTCGTCTTTACCAACAGCCAGAAACCTGGTGTTAAAAGAGAATGCCCAGATAATGTTTATTAAAAATGATCAGGAACGAAGATGGTACAACGGTAGCCTTGGTAGAATTGATGAAATAAATGATGAGGGTATCTATGTGCGGATGGAAAATGAAGAAATTCATTTGATTGAGAAAGAGATTTGGAGAAATGTGCGATATAAATATGATGAGAAGAATAATCGTGTCATTGAGGAAGAAATAGGATCATTTAAACAATATCCTTTAAAGTTGGCTTGGGCTATCACGGTTCATAAAAGTCAAGGTTTAACATTTGATAAGGTAATGATTGACTTTTCAGGCGGTGCTTTTGCAGGAGGGCAATTGTATGTAGCATTGAGTCGTTGTCGTTCTTTGGAAGGAATAATAATGAAATCCAATATTAGTCAACGTGATGTTATTGTTAAACGCGAATGTGTTGATTTTTCACGCAAATCAAATAATAAATTATTAATAAAGGAAAGTTTAGATTCTGCTCAGGCAGATGATTTTTATAAAAATGCATTACAGGCTTTTAGAAAAAATGATTTTCGATTAGCTATGGATGAGCTAGGTAAAGCAATATCAAAGCGAAATGACCTTACAAAACCTGCAGTTCTAAGATTTATAGGAAAGCAACTGTTGATTATTACAAAGCTTAAAAAAAAGATTGCTGAACTAGAGAGAAAGGATAGAAAAAGGAATAAACAACTTGAAGAGTTTGCTCGTGAGTACTATTTAATGGCTAATGAATGTCTACTTAAAGCCAGGGATAAAAGTGCGGCAGTCGCTAATTTGAATAAAGCTATTTTATTAAATCCTAATTTTTTTGATGCTATTTATAAGCGTGCTTCAATTAAGGTTGAAATTAACGATTTAGAAGAAGCAGATAAAGATTATACCTTAGCCACTAAATTAAAGCCCAGAACATTTAAGATCTATTATAACCGAGGAAGAACTCGTATTTTACTTAAGAATTATAACGGTGCTTATAATGACTTAAAGCATGCAATACGATTAAAAGATGATCATGCTGATTCATATTATTATTTGTCTCAAGTTTGTGAAAGATTGGGTGAAAATGATGAAGCTGAAATGTATCGCAATATTTCAGGGAATTTAGGTTTTGAAGATGAAGAATAGTGTTTTTTAAAATTTCTAAACTATTCGTCTCAGATACTTATTTTATGAAGTAGAATGTCTTTAATAAATTCTTCAATGCATTAAGTTACTAGCACAATTTTTATCCTGAAAAAATATATTCATAATTCTGTATTAACCTGAGTTCGACATAAAATTTTGGATTCAGAACGTTTATAAATAGTAAGATTCGATTGAAAATTAAGAAGGAATAGCGGGCTATTTCAATTAATTTTCAGGAAGAAGGTTGCTGTTTATAGGCGGAAACACTTATGCTTTGCATAAAAAACAGATCTACTTCGTTAAGTTTTTCGAGTTAGCTCGCTAGCCCTGCAAAATTTGCCTTGTATATCAGATTTTTATGACAATCTGAATTCTATAATTTTAATCGAGTTTGTATGTTTAAATCGTGAAGACCTAGAGGTATTAACTTTATTGTATTTACTAAAATATTAAGGTCATGAAACGGAATTTAGACAAATTAGATTTTAGCGGCCACAACATTTATGTAGGCATTGATGTGCACAAGAAGAATTGGAGTGTATGTATCTTAAGTGATAAACTTGAGCACAATCTTTTTTCACAGGATCCAGAGCCCAAAATTCTAATCAATCATTTACGCAAAAATTATCCAGGAGCTAATTATTATAGTTCATACGAGGCGGGTTTTTGCGGTTTTTGGATACATCAGGAGTTAGTTGATTCAGGAATTATTAATTCTGTAGTAAACCCATCCGATATACCAACAACTGATAAAGAAAAGAAACAAAAAAGAGATAAGATAGATAGCAGAAAAATAGCTAAAGCTTTACGAAATAAAACCATTCATGCTATTTACGTACCCAAAGAAGATATACTTGAAGATCGTCTTGTGATAAGAAATAGACAAAAGTTATTAGCAGATATAAAGAGATGTAAATGCAGAATAAAATCCCTGTTAAACTATTTTGGAAAAGAAATACCTCCAGAATTGAGCTTTACGAAATAAAACCATTCATGCTATTTACGTACCCAAAGAAGATATACTTGAAGATCGTCTTGTGATAAGAAATAGACAAAAGTTATTAGCAGATATAAAGAGATGTAAATGCAGAATAAAATCCCTGTTAAACTATTTTGGAAAAGAAATACCTCCAGAATTGAATTCTCCATATTGGAATAAAAAATTTAGGTTGTGGTTACGGAGTAATCTCTTTAAATACGCATCTGGAAATATATCGCTGAATTCTTTACTTAACGAACTAGAATATATTGAAAGTCAAAAGAAGATTATTGATAAGCAAATAGTATTGCTGTCTGAAACAAAATATAGTAACTTGCTTAATGTATTAAAAAGTATTTCAGGAATTGGTCTATTAGGTGCAATGACACTAATTCTTGAAATAGGAGATATGAAACGTTTTAAAACAAATGATCAACTGCATAGCTTCTGTGGATTTATTCCCAATGTTTATGCGTCTGGTGATAGAGAAAAAGTTGGGAGGATAACTAAGCGGCATAACACTTTTATACGACCTACTTTAATACAATGTGCTTGGAGAGCGGCAAAAAAAGATCCAGTATTATCAATAAAATATTTACAACTATGCAAACGAATGAAAGCAAATAAAGCAATAATTAGGATTGCAAAGAAGTTGTTGAATAGAGTAAGATATGCCTGGCTTAACGGAAAGTATGAAATAAAATACCTATAAATCTATATATTGTTTGGAGTTCCGTTCACGTGAGTTGCAGCCTTTGGTCTGTTTTTTAATCGAGTTTGCGGACTCCATTCTATAAATTAATATGATATAAACTTGCAGCTATTTTAATAATAGTCTGTTGATAGAAGTCTGATTTTATAGGAATATGAATGTTGATTAGTTTTTTCTAATCGAATACAAGATATTATTGCCTTATGATTGGTCAAGGGTGTATAAATGGCTTCGTGCCTCAGCCACCCTTGACTAATCATAACTCATACATAAATAACGCATTAGATTAAAAAAAATAAAAAAAGAAAATACCTCTATATATTAGGATATTAACATAGAAACTCAGGTTATTAGATATTTCATTTTATTGTTATTAGACTAGATAATCTTAATATAAAAACAGTTAGAAAATAGAAGTCTAATGGCTGTAGTTTATGGTTAAAATAATTATTATAGAAGTGAAAATTCGTTTAAAGAATTACATATTCTATTGTTGAATTGATATCTTTTTTTGATAGTAAAGTTGAAAAAACAAGAAATATAACTGAATTGTGATACAAAATTAGAAATTAATTAATACTAGTGCTTATGTATAATATTCAGCTTAGAATGTAATTTTTTTTCTTGAAGTTAAGCTTGATGATTAGTAGTGAATATTTTAATTAAGAACGACTAATAAATTTCTCTTTAATGTATATGCTGAAAAACATAATCTTAATTAATTATTTGGTATAAAGGTATATAGAGCGGTTTAATCTATTTTTTAAAATAAAATTAAATTTTTGAACATATTATTTTAAAAATATTTAACCATATTTACCAGAAAGTAAATAACATATTTAATAAGCTTTTATTACAATTTGTCATTGAAAATAAATTAACATAAATCCAAATGTAAAATATGGATGAAGCCCCCGTTTTTAACAGTAACAAACAAACAACCTAATAAAAATGCTTCAAACATTAAATCAAGCCGCAGGAGAGCAAACACAAAAAAGTGAAATTTGCTTAGAGAATTATTTAAAAAGTCTTATCGAAGTTACAGAACCTTATTATGCTTTAGAGGATTTATCTATTGATGATGAAGGGGTTCTGAAAGCAGACGTACAAAAACAATTAGATTGTGCACATGAAGAAAAAGGAATGTCTTATTCAGAGGCAGGTCGTCATTTGGCAATTTTAGGATCATTAGCATTAGCTAACTCTAATCCAGTTAAAGAAAAGCATTATTATCTTGCAACTAAAGCTTTTGTTAAAAGAGTCTATCAGAAACCTTATGATGAAATTGATCATGTTGGTTTTATGAAAACGATTCTTTTTAATCGAAAAAAAGGTGTAGCTAATGGACATCTTAAGACAAAAAGTGGCAAGTTGGTATATACAATAACTGTAGAGTATCAAGTGTTATCAAATAGGCTATTTGAAAGGATGTTTAAACAGCATAAACAAGATACTCCTTTCGTAGAAGGATTCAATCCTTATAGAGATAGTATACCGTTATTTGATCTATTAACAAGTAAAGAAAGTTGTACTGCAACATTGGGAACAATAAATAAAGATGTTTGTGTTGGTCATTTTGAAGATTATCCAGCTTTACCAGTTGCCAGGATTGCACAGGTTTTAACATCAATTGCATCAATTCAAAATAATGAAGTTGAAAGAAAAATAAAACCTTTACGAATAAAACACGTAGTACTGTATGCAAAATCATTTTTATTTGCAGGAGAGCAAATGAGTGTTAAAAGTATTTACGAACCACAACCCCAAATGACTGAAGAGTGTGTTATTGATACTTTCGCTTATAGCAATAACGACTCAGACTATTCTGCAAGATTAACTTGTTACATTTAATTATTAAAGTCAAATTATGAATAAGTATGAACAATATCTGATATTGCTTGCTTTATCGGCTGTTACTTATGTGCCTGTAGCGTATTATATAGGAAAAGGTTCTATTGTATGGAAAATTGCACTGAACTTTATGCTGCCAATTTTAATTTTGGCATTTACTTCCTTTTCATTTGCGTTAACGTGGAATTATTTGTTGTTTATTCCGGCTCTTGGTGCTTTGTTTTCAACATTTATTATTTTATCAAAACAAATAAAGAAACCTTTTGGAAACCTGGAAGAGGTTATTCATGATTTTTCCAATGGTAATTTAGATATTAAAATTGATGATAAAATTCTTAAAGAAAACACAGAAATTGGAAAAATTGCGAATAGTATTTCAACAATGTCTGAATCGTTAGCAGAAATAATGGGAAATATAAAAAGTGTGTCAGAAGAAGTTGTTTCGCATAGTACACAGTTAATGTCTGCTTCTCAAATGTTAGCTAATGGAACAAATACACAAGCAGCTGCAACAGAAGAAATAAGTAGCTCTATTGAGGAAGTAATGTCATTTATTGATTCAAGTAGTAATAATGCTATTACTGCAAAGCAGATTTCTACAAATGCTGCTGATGGCATAAATAACAACCTAAGGAAATCTGAAGAGACAAGAATCTCTATAAATAATATTTTTGAAAATGTTGGGAAAATAAATGATATAAGTGAACAAACTAACATTTTATCATTAAATGCTTCAGTAGAGGCTGCAAGAGCAGGAGATCATGGTAAAGGTTTTGCTGTAGTTGCAAATGAAGTACAAGCTCTTGCTCAAAATAGTAAACGTTTTTCATCGATAATTCAGGAATTATCTTCTTCTGCTTTATCATTGGCAGAACAAGCTTCGGATGCATTAGGAAAAATGGCTCCAGAAGTATTAAATACAGCTTCATTGGTAGATGAGATAAATTCAGGTGCTTTTGAGCAAAAGCAAGCAATGAATCAAATATCAAATTCTCTTCAGGAATTGAATCACGTTACACAAGAAACTAGTGCAAATAGTGAGGAAATGACGGCAAGTGCTGATCAATTAATGAATCAATCCAAAAAGCTTAACGAATTGATTTCTTTCTTTAAGACTAAATAGAAGAGTGTTATAAAATATAATAAGAGAGGTCGTCAATTTTTGACGACCTTTTATTTTTAATGAGAAATTTTTTCTTCACCAGGTAGTTTTTTCATTTTAAGTTTGTCTCCAGTCTCATCTACAACTTTTTTATAATAGTCTCTATCGTAACCAGGAAACTCTGCATGTGCAGGTCTTCCATTTTCATTCTTTATAAATTTACCATCTTTTTCCTTATGCAGATTACCATCCAAATATTTTATCATTAAAAATTCACCAAGCTTTTTCCATCTACTTACAGTAATCTCACTTTGATTCAAGCTGTAATCAGTTAAGAAATTTTGTGCTAATTGCGGATCTAAATCATAAAGATTACGAGCAGCTAATTCAATAGCTTGTTGGTTATTTTCAAATTTATCCTCTAGCTCCTTTTGTAATTTCTTTATATCCTCAATCATATAGCTGTATCTGGAATATGCCTTATTTGATACCCAGTTAAATATCCAGAATGCTGAAGTCCATGAAAATTCAATAAGATTACCATTACCAACTTCATATTCATGTGGAACTTTATTTATACCACAATACATAGGGACATAAACAGTGGAAGCTGCATCGTCAACTCCGAACCAAAGTACTCCACCTATAGAATTAGGAAGCCAGTTGCGCATTTGAGCTACAAACGAAAATCCGGTTTGCTGAGTAGCAATAGCTCTTTCATTAAAATATTCTTCGTCGTTAACCTCCCATGTTAATGGACGGAATCTGTATGGCAATTTGAAAGGTCCGGCTCCCACATCTTGAGTCATATCCATTGATGTACCCTCAAAATGATCTCTCATGATATTTTGTAAATCTCTATAAGAAACTTTTTTGGAAGGTTTAATCCATAAGGGCAATCTTTCTGAAGATTCTCCTGTTACATAACCTTCATACTTTTCAACTTCCGGATTCATAATCCTAAAACCAGACCAAACTCTTGCTTCGCAAAAGCGGAGTGCTCCATAATCAAGTGGTGCATATGCATCAGCAAAGCTAAATTCCTTGTTTTTTCCATCAAAATATCCTTTCTCTTTAGCAAACGAAATAACATCCTTTGAGAATAAACAGTTTTCTTCATCTTTAAGAGAGAATGTTGTTATTCTGGCTTGATTTGCATGACCTGATACCATTCCATCCGGTATTTTTCTTGCAACCCAAACAGCGCCTTTGTTTCCAACACCTTTACCGATCATTTCCATAATCCAAACTTCGTTAGGATCTGCTATTGAAAATGATTCACCAGAACTGTAATAACCGTATTCGTCAACTAGATCAGTCATTATCTTGATCGCTTCACGTGCAGTTCTTGATCTTTGTAAAGCAATATAAATTAGACTACCGTAATCAATAATTGCTGTTGTGTCAACCAGTTCGTGTCTACCACCAAATGTTGTTTCACCAATAGCAACCTGGTTTTCATTCATATTACCAATAACAGTATATGTTTTTGCTGCTTGTTTAATTTGACCTAGGTATTTTCCTGTATCCCATTCGTAAACATCAAGCATTGAACCTTCCGGCCAAGTTTGACCTTTCCAGTAATACAATTCACCAAATAAATCATGAGAATCTGCAGCATATGATATCATCGTAGATCCATCTGCTGATGCATTTTTGGTGATAAGAAAGTTTGTACATGCAATTGTCTTGATAGGGGAAAATAGACTTAATGCAATAAAAACGATTAATGTAAAATTTAATTTACTCATATTCATATAATAATTTGTTGATTGTTTTCGAAGTAAATCACAAAAATAATTTTTTTTATTACATTATAAGGTGTGTTTGAGGGAGGGGTAATTGTTAATATTACAATAAATTAAGACAAAGTAAACTTGTATGAATGATTCTACTGTACTTTGCTAACTTTTAATGAGCTAAATTTTTCAAATGTTAAAAGTGTATAAAACACAAGAGGCTCATATTAACTGAGCCTCTTTTAAAATATCTTGTAAAGTATTAGATTATTTATTGTAACCTAAGATATGGAACATTTCATCAACGGATTGTTCTTCTCTATATACATAATCAACAATGTTGCCTTTATTATCTCTATCGATGATAACGTGTTTAGGAGCCGGGATTAAACAGTGTTTTATTCCTCCATAACCACTAATTGAATCTTGATACGCTCCTGTATGGAAAAATCCTAAATATAATGGTTCCTTTCTTTCCTCTTCTGCATCATATTTGGGTAATAATATTTCCTGATTTAAATCTTCAGAATTATAGTAATCTGAGTGGTCACAACTTATACCACCGATGTTTACTCTGCCATATTCATTATTCCATTTATTTACCGGTAATAAAATGAATTTTTCATGTATTGACCATGCATCTGGAATTGTATTCATTAAGCTGTTATTAATTAAATACCATGTTTCAGTATCATTTTGTTGCTTCTGTTCTAAAACTTCAAATATGATTGCGCCAGCTTCACCTACTGTGTATTTCCCAAATTCGGTATAAATGTCAGGATCAGGAATATTTTCTTTGGTACATGCATCTTTAATGTTATTAATAATTTCATTAATCATGTATTCATAGTTGTATTCAAAACCCAAATGGTTCCGAATAGGAAATCCTCCTCCTAAGTTCAAGGAATTTAAATCTTCACTTTCACTTTTTAATTCAGTATATAGCTTAACCGCTTTTTGAAATTCTGTCCAGTAATATAAAGTATCCTTAATTCCTGAGTCAACAAAAAAATGAAGCATTTTAAGTTCAATTCTTTCATTGTCTTTAATATATTCTCTAAAAAATGGAATGACTTCTGCAGGAGGAATACCTAATCGTGATGTATGATAAGCCGATTGAGGCTCTTCATAGATAGCCATTCTAATTCCTACTTTAATTTTTTCCTTAGTATTTACTTTTTGTAATCTTCTTAGTTCATTAACACTATCAAGTACAACAATAGAATTTTCAAATCCCATTTCTTGTAACCTAACTATTTTTTCCAGGTATCCATCTGTTTTATATCCATTATGAATAATAATACGAGACTTGTCAATAAGTTTCTTTTTATAAAGATTTAGAATTAAATCAATATCAAAAGATGATGACGTTTCAAGATTTACATTGTGTTTCAGAGCCTCCTGAATTACGTGGTAAAAGTGATTACATTTTGTGCAATAGCAAAAATGATATTTTCCAGTGTAGGCATTATTATTTATCGCTCTATTAAAAAGATTTCTAGTCTTTTTTATTTGATCACCAATTTTAGGTAAGTATATAAATCTAAAAGGTGTTCCATGTTTTTCAATTAAATACTTTAAAGAAACTCCATGGAATGTTAAATATCCATCTCTAAGATCAAAACCTTCCTGAGGAAAATAATAACTCTGTTCAATTAGATCGAAATACGTGTTTTTCATTTACATAAAAATAGAAACCAGATTGGTAATTAAAAATAAAATTAATTAATTATGAAATAACAACTAAGTCATTCCGTAATGTTTTGTGCCTACTGCAATATGTATTTGTATAGCCTTGCAAAAGAAATGTTTTTTATTGAATATTATAATTAAAGCTAATAAAAAAATAAAATAAATTTCTATCGTAATTTAATACGCTGTATTAACTAATTGTAGTAATATGTTTTATGGTCTTAGAATCAAACTTCCTTTGTATTCTTTAACGTTGGAGCAGTGATCTTCTATTTTCATTGTTAAATCTAATTTCCCATTTATAGAACTAGGAACCTTGTGTAAAGGACAACTTAAAGTGTTTGTTTTTGCATCATATTCAAACAGAACCCATTGATTATTAAGAAATCCATTATATGATTTAATTCCTGAAAAATTATCTGTTATTTTAAATATCAATTTCGATGCTCTTGAATATGTTTTATTATTCAAAAAGTTCACAGACTTAATTGTCGGTGAAATACTATCTATATGAAAAGTATAGTTCCCTGAAGTTTTTGTCTTAAGTAGTAATTCTTTATTTTCAATTGAACCTCCTGCATAATAGAGGTTATTGTTTCCATTAATTCTAGCTAAACATAAATTCTTATTGTATTGTAACAATGAATCTGGAACAGTAATTTTTACTGTGATTTTTTTATGTAAAGGAATACTTTTGCTACCGATTGTATAAATAGATGTATTGTTTTTAATTTCTTCATTGATCGGGTATTCTGTGTTTTCATAAAAAGTACCTTTAGGTATAAAGCAACTTATAGATCCAATATTTATGTTGTTATCCTCGTTATATTTTAATTGTTTGTTGTTTTTTTCTTCAGGAGCAAGTGTAAATTTAGGCGATGCTCCTTTAAAAATTTTAAAATTCAATTCTGATAAATTGTTGGCAGCATCATAAGCTAATATTTGTATTTGTTTTAAACTATCCATATAAATGATGCCATCATTAATAGTTTCTTTATAAATTCCTAGCTGATTATTGGGTAATCTAAAACACCTTTGAAACCTTTTTCCATGTGCAGTTTTATATGCATAATCAATATGACTATTAATATATCTTGATTCATAAAATGAAAAACGATCCATAGACCATGAATAAGTAGTTTTATTGTCTACATTCATGGTTAAACTATAAACTCCACATTTTTTCCAAGAACCAGACAAGTAATCAAGCATGTCTATCCCAATACCAATATCTCCGGATGCATTTATTTTAGGATTACCTTTTAGATGAAATTTCCCATCATAAAAGACAACAGGATAGTTTTTTGCAGAATTACTACCATTAATTGAACTGCTAGAATTCAATGGGTATATTCTAATATTTAATAATTTAGGACGAACGTCATCTTTTAGTACTGATTGAAAAAAGAAAGGATTAAGTGGCTCTTCTGTTTTTGTATCTCTAATCTCATAATGTAGATGTGGACCACCACTGCTTCCAGAATTTCCAGAGTAACCTATAATTTCTCCTTGTTTAACATAAATGGAGTCTGTAGGGAAATAATCAATAGAAAAACTATTAATTTTATATTGTTCTTTTGTAATTATTGATCCAATATTTTTTGAATAGTTTCTTAAATGACCATAAACTGTGGTGTAACCATTGTTATGTTTAATATATATGGCATTACCATAGCCAACAGGCGAAACTTTAATTCTGGAAACAATTCCATCTGCCATACATTTTACTGGAAGTCCTGTTTTTCCATTTGTACTTAGATCAATTCCTGAATGAAAATGATTCGATCTGAGTTCTGCAAATGAACCACTTACGCTAGGTTTTATATCTAAAGGAAATATAAAATCATTGTCATTTAATGATTGTGAAATAGTATTTATTGTAAATAGAAAAAATATAATTGATGAGAGAATAGTATTTTTCATATTATTAATTAGTGGCATTATAAATTTTAATTATTAATGTAACGTGATTACAATTTATTAGTTTCAAATGTTACTTTTTTTTAACTTCTAAATACTTCATATTAAGATTGTATCTTTATATAAATAATATGATGGTAAAAAGAAAGTTTATGTTTATTTTTATTTCTTAATTGCAATATTAACTTTGTATGGCATTTTTGTAAATATGACGAACGAAAATATAGAAATAGTAAATAATTTACAACATAAAATAATGCGGTTGGTTGAACGTTACGAAAGAGTAAAGTCAGACAATGAGATGCTAAAAGCTCAAAACGATCAACTCACCACTCAATTAGAAGGGTCTGCAAGAGATATTGCAGATTTAAAAGAAAAATACAATACATTAAAATTTTCTAAGACGATTGAAACAAGTAGTGGAGACGTTCACTTTGCAAAAATTAGGATCAATCAAATTGTGCGGGAAATTGATAAATGCATTGCTCTTTTAAACAGATAATATTTAGTTGTTAATGGACGATAAGCTTTCAATACGAGTAAATGTGGCAGACAGGTATTATCCTTTAAGGATAAAGCGTGAAGATGAAGAGCGTATCAGAAAAGCAGCTAAAATGATCAATGATAAAGTATTACAATATAAACAACACTATTCTGATAAAGATCATCAGGATTTTTTAGGAATGGCTGCTTTGCAGTTTGTAATTAAACTTCTTGAGTTAGAAGAGAAGCAAGATGATTCTCCAATAGTTGAAATGGCTAGAGAGCTTGATCAGCAACTATCGGAAATTCTTGAGAGAGAATAATTAATCAATATATGTCAATAATATCCGCATTGTTTATACAATCAGGCAGTTATGTGTTTGATTCTGTATGGAACGATAGCGGTTTTGTTTTATTAAATAAAGTGTGAAATGGAGATAACAATCGGAATTGTGGCCCTACTTGTTGGGATTTTGGGCACATGGATAGTATACGGTAAGATTTTAAAATCTCATAGCCATAAGATCATTAGAGAAGCTGAAAATGAGGCTGAGGTAATAAAAAAAGATAAAATTTTACAGGCAAAAGAAAAGTTCTTGCAATTAAAATCTGATCATGAAAAGGAAATAAATGCAAGAAATAATAAATTATTAAGTGCCGAGAATAAGTTAAAGCAAAGAGAAGTTGTTTTTAATCAAAAACAAGAAGAGTTAACGCGTAAGCGTAAAGAGACTGATGCTATTCGTGAGAATTTAGATAATCAATTAGAGATTGTAGACAAGAAATCTGGTGACTTAGATAAGTTACATAAGCAGCAGGTTGAACAATTGGAAGCGATTTCAGGATTAACAGCTGATGAGGCTAAAAGTCAGTTGGTAGAATCTTTAAAAGCAGAAGCAAAAACAGAAGCTATGTCCTTTGTAAATGACATAATGGATGAGGCTAAAATTAATGCTAATAAAGAATCAAAAAGAATTGTTTTACAAACAATACAAAGAGTAGCTACAGAAAATGCTATTGAAAATTCTGTAACAATTTTCCATATTGATTCTGATGAAATTAAAGGACGAATTATTGGTCGTGAAGGTAGAAACATTAGAGCTTTAGAGGCTGCTACAGGTGTTGAAATTATTGTAGATGATACTCCTGAGGCTATTGTGTTAAGTGCATTTGACCCAATGCGAAGAGAAGTGGCTCGTTTAGCATTGCACCAATTAGTTACAGATGGTAGAATTCACCCTGCTCGAATTGAAGAAGTTGTAAATAAAGTTCGTAAGCAAGTTGAAGAGGAAATTATTGAAACAGGTAAAAGAACTGCAATTGATTTAGGTATTCATGGTTTGCATCCTGAATTGATTAAGTTGGTCGGTAAAATGAAATATCGTTCTTCTTATGGTCAGAACTTGTTGCAACACTCTCGCGAAACTGCAAATTTATGTGCTGTAATGGCAAGTGAAGTAGGATTGAATCCTAAGAAAGCTAAAAGAGCTGGATTATTGCATGATATAGGTAAGGTATCTGATGAGGAGCCGGAATTACCACATGCTATTTTGGGTATGAAGCTTGCTGAAAAATATAAAGAAAAAGCAGATATTTGTAATGCAATTGGAGCTCACCATGATGAGATTGAAATGACTACTATGATTGCACCAATTGTTCAGGTTTGCGATGCAATTTCAGGTGCTCGTCCTGGTGCTCGTAGAGAAGTCGTAGATTCTTATATTAAGCGTTTAAAAGATCTTGAAAATCTTGCATTATCATATCCTGGTGTATTAAAAACATATGCAATACAAGCGGGTCGTGAATTACGTGTGATTGTAGGAAGTGAAAAAGTTACGGATAAAGACGCTGAAACACTGTCCTATGAAATTGCTAAAAAGATTCAGACAGAGATGACATATCCTGGACAGGTAAAAATTACTGTTATTAGAGAAACGAGAGCTATTAATTACGCCAAGTAATTTGATAGTTTTATCATAAATTTAAATACTTAGGCCAAAAGTTTATTTTTATATAAACTTATTGGCCTAAATTGTTTTTTATGGAAAGCATACTTCAAAATAAAAAAGTTTTAGTTACAGGTGGGGCTGGTTTTATAGGCTCTAATATAATAGAACGGTTGTTAAAGCAGAATAACACTGTTGTTTGTCTTGATAATTTTTCGACAGGGAAAAGGCAAAATGTCGAACCCTTTTTAAAAGAGAACTTATTTACATTAATAGAAGGGGATATAAGAAATAGGGAAGATTGTGATAAAGCTGTTTATGGATGTGATGTGATCTTACATCAGGCAGCTTTAGGTTCTGTTCCTCGATCAATTCAAGATCCTAAAACTTCAAATGATGTTAATATTAGTGGCTTTGTAAATATAATACTGGCAGCAAGAGAGGCAGGTGTTAAAAGGATAGTGTATGCCGCCAGTTCTTCAACCTATGGGGATAGTGAGTCAATGCCAAAAGTTGAAGATGTAATAGGTAAACCTCTTTCTCCTTATGCTGTTACTAAATATGTTAATGAGCTGTATGCTGATGTATTTGCCAGACTTTATGATCTTGAAATAATAGGCTTACGGTATTTTAATGTTTTTGGTATGAGACAAGATCCTGATGGGGCCTATGCAGCTGTAATTCCAAAATTTGTAAAGGCTTTAGTAAATAAACAGTCCCCTACAATAAATGGTGATGGTTCCTTTTCAAGAGATTTTACTTTTATAGAAAATGTGGTTCAAGCAAATCAGTTAGCTGCAGTTACAAATAATCCTGAAGCTGTTAACACAGTATACAATATTGCATTTGGTGAACGAACTACATTAAATGAATTAATTGAATATCTTAAAGAATTTTTATCAGATTATGATAAAACAATTCAGGATGTAGTTGTGGAATATGGTCCTGAAAGATTAGGAGATGTGCCTCATTCTCTAGCATCGATTGATAAAGCAAAAAAACTGTTAGGATATAGTCCGGAGTTCAGTGTTAAAGATGGATTAAGAAAAGCGATAGATTGGTATTGGAATAATCTTTAATTTAAAATCCCTTAGGGAATTAGGGTTTATTATTCGTTTGTAAGTTTAAAAAAATAATATATTTGTGTGTTAAATTTTTTTAAACTAAAACATTAATAAAATGAAAATCTATTTCCCAAAGATGATTTCTTTTTTATTTGTTGGTGCATTATTATTTTCTTCCTGTGGAGAAGGAGATAAAGATGATGAGACTCCTGAAGATACAGAAGCACCAACTATTACAACAACGGTTCCAACTATTGATCAGAGTTTCTCACTTGGAGGTTCTTTTCACTATACTGGAACATTCACTGATGATATAGAATTAGAGGATGTTGTATTTTCTGTATCTAAAAGTTCTGCTACAGTAACTCTGGGTATTGATGATCCGGATTGGGCTCCTGATGATGTAACAATTGATCTTTCCGATGCTGAAGATGCTGTTGATGATAATATTTTTGATATACCTTCAGATGTCAATGATGGTGTATATGAACTAACAATAGTATGTTCTGACACCTCAGGTAAAGAAACATCAGCGACTATTACATTTAATTTAGGTAGTACGAATTATTAAGAAATATATTTTAAAAAGAAAGCTCGTTATTTTAACGGGCTTTTTTTATACCTATAAATTGACTATGATATATGATGCAAATCATAGTGGATTTTTAATATCAATTGCCTTTTTTTGTAGATCTTTAAAGCTTGTTTAATAGAATAAAAACAAATATATGCCTCATTATAATTTTGATGAAATATTAGAAAGAGAAAATACAGATGCTTTTAAATTAGAGTTACGTCAACATTTCTTCGGAACAGAAGATGTGCTTCCTTTGTGGGTTGCAGATATGGACTTTAAAGCTCCGCCAGTAGTTATAAACGCTATTCAAGAGCGTGCGCAACATGAAATTTATGGATACACAATTAGAGATAGTAAATTTACTGGTGCTATTAAGTATTGGTTAGACTCTCAACACCAATGGGATATAAAAGAAAAGTGGATTAAATTTATACCTGGCGTTTTAGCTTCTTTAGTAATTGCTATAAATGAGTTTTCGAACGAAGGGGATCAAGTGATTATTCAAACACCTGTATATCCTCCTTTTCATTCTATTGTAAAAGAAAATAATAGGGAGCTAATAAAAAATACATTAGTAGAAAAAGAAGGTTATTATACCATAGATTTCGAATTATTTGAAAAACAGGCAAGTAATCCTAAAGCAAAAATATTTATTTTTTCTAATCCTCATAATCCAGTTGGTAGAGCCTGGAAAAAAGAAGAACTTGAAAGATTAGTAGAAATATGTATTAAGAATGATATATTGATTGTATCTGATGAAATACATAGTGATTTATGTTTGTTTGAAAACAAGCATTTAATTTTAGCTAATCTTTTTCCAGAACTAAAAAGTCGGATTATTACAGCAATGGCTCCAAGTAAAACATTTAATATTGCAGGTTTATCTACAGCGTATGCAGTTATTGAAGATGATGAACTACGAACAAGATTTGACAAGAGGTTAAGTGCTTATCAAATGTATATGGGAAATTTATTTGGAGGAGTAGCTTTAACTGCAGCTTATAATGAAGGAGCAGAATGGTTGGATCAATTAAAAAAGTATTTAGAAAAGAATGCCCTTTATGTAAACGACTTTATACAAAAAAATATGCCTGAAGTTGGTTTTGTATTACCTGAGGCAACTTATCTTTTATGGTTGGATTTTAGAAAGTGGAATTTAAAACATAGTGAACTAAAAAAGGCTATGATTGAGATTGGTAAAGTAGGATTAAATGACGGTTTGTCATTTGGGACTGAAGGTGAAGGTTTTCAGAGGCTTAATATTGGTTCTCCTTTTTCTGTAATTAAAGAAGGTATGGAACGAATATTAAAAGTTAGAAATCATTTTATAAAATAATAATATAATAAGGTCAGGCGGATCTATTATTATTTATTTTTCGCCTTGACCTTAATTGTAGGATATAAAAATACGGAAAGTAGAATTACAATAGTACCCAAATAGAATCCTCCACTCATATATTCTGATTCTCCAAAAATAAAGTAGGCCAAAATAATACCATATACTGGTTCCATATTTACGGCTAAAATTACATTATACGCTGAAAGTTCTTTCATAACATCTACACTAACTGCAAAAGCAAAGGCCGTACATATTATTCCAAGAATCATTACATATATTATGTCGCTTAAAGAAGGCTGTAATAATTGTGTATTGAATTGTTGAGTAGCAAATAAGTATAATGTAATACCTAAAAAACCTCCACTCATTTCATAAAAGCTAATTAATGTTGGTGGAAACTTATGTGTGTACGATTTGTTTAGTATAGTAAAAAGTGTTGCTAATACACTGGATATAATTGCAACGATAATTCCCTTTATAAAATGAATTTCGTAGCTAAATATTAAATATAGACCAATAACAATAAATATTCCTAAAAGTGTTTCCAGTAAATTTACTTTCTGTTTAAAGAATATGGGTTCAAATATGCTGGCAAAGAGTGTTCCTGAAGCCATTATTCCTAAGGTAACTGATATGTTGGAGATTTTTATTGCACCAAAAAATGTAATCCAATGAATAGCAACAACTAGGCCTATGCCTATAAGTTTTAATATATCCTTCTTTGCTATAGATAGGTTAACCTTTTTCCATTTTATAAATAAAAAAAGACTAATTGTGGCAAAAAGCATTCTGTACCAAACCATCTGTAGTGCATTCATGTAGATTAATTTACCAATGATAGCGGTAAAGCCATAAATCACTACAATAAAATGCATTAGGATTAAGCTTTTTGTATAAGATCTTTGCATATGGAATTTAGGTGTAAAATTTGTGTAAATATATTGTTTTAAAATTTTAAGTGTTTGTGAATTTTGTATTACTTTTACATTTTGAGATGAACAAAGTTTTTTGGATAAAAAAAGAAACACAGCGATTAAATTCATTATTGATTAATAGTGATTTAAATAGTTATTCTTTATTAGTTACAAATTATTTTAATTTATGGTTGGCCTATTTATATAGGTCTTTTTTTTGTCCAATTTTTAAGGAATTAAATTTTAGTTTATTAAAGTTATTTGAAACTAAAAACTCCGATTTTGTTTACATGTTCAATCATCACAGGTATAAATTAAATTTCCAATTGTAACTGTTTAATCAATTATTAATTAGGAATTAAATTCAATTAAATGAAAGACAGAAGTTTAGTCTCTATTAATGATTTCTCAAAAGAAGAAATTCTTCAAATTGTAGATTTAGCTGCAAAGTTTGAAGAAAATCCTAATCAGGATTTATTAAAGAATAAGGTAGTAGCAACCCTATTCTTTGAACCATCTACTCGAACGAGATTAAGTTTTGAAACAGCAATTAACCGACTGGGAGGAAAAATTATTGGATTTTCTGATGCCTCTTCATCATCTACAACTAAAGGAGAAACACTTAAAGATACAATAAGAATGGTAAGTAATTATGCAGATCTTATTGTAATGAGACATCCTTTAGAAGGTAGTGCTCGTTATGCTTCAGAAGAATCAAGTGTTCCGATTATTAATGCCGGAGATGGTGCTAATCAACATCCAACTCAAACGCTTTTAGATCTTTTTTCTATAAAAAAAACTCAGGGTACTTTAGAAGATTTAAATATTTTTATGGTGGGTGATTTAAAATATGGAAGAACAGTGCATTCGTTGTTACAAGCTATGAGTCACTTTAATCCTGTTTTTAATTTTATCGCACCTGATGAACTAAGAATGCCCGATGAATACAAATATTGGTTAGATTCAAAAGGGATTCCTTTTTATGAGCATAAAGAATTTACTGATATTTTATCTAAGGCTGATATTCTTTATATGACAAGGGTACAACAAGAACGTTTTGCTGATCATATGGAATATGAGAAGGTTAAAAATATTTATATTCTTAGAAATAAAATGCTAAAAAATACTAAGGATAATTTAAGAATTTTACATCCACTTCCAAGAGTAAATGAGATAAATACAGATGTTGATGATAATCCTAAAGCCTATTATTTTCAACAAGCGGAAAATGGTGTTTATGCGCGAATGGCTATTATTGCTTCAATTTTAGGTTTAGTTTAAAAATATTGATATGTCTCCAAAAAAAGAATTACGAGTTAGTGCCATACAAAATGGTACAGTAATAGATCATATTCCTGCTGAAAAATTGTTTAGAGTAATAAGTATTCTTAAGCTGGATAGATGTCAAAATTTGATAACCTTTGGAACGAACCTAGGTAGTAATCGTTTTGGTAAAAAGGCAATTATTAAAGTTGCTGATAAATTCTTCAATGAGGAAGATTTGAATAAGATAGCATTAGTGGCTCCGGATGCCAGATTTAATGTTATTATGGATTATGATGTTGTAGAGAAAAAAGAAGTTGTTATTCCTGATGAAATTATAGGAATAGCTAAATGTTTTAATCCTAAATGTATTACAAACACAGAACCTATGGTAACAAAGTTTTCATTGGTTGTTTCAAAAGATATTGCACTTAAATGTCACTATTGTGAAAAAATAACTACAAGAGAACACTTAGTATTTTTATAAATTCTTTCTGAGATTCTATAATTAATAGATATGGCAAAAGTAGACTGGAAACCTGGAAATATGTTATACCCTTTACCGGCTGTAATGGTTACTGTTGGTAATAATCCTGAAAATTATAATATTATTACTATTGCATGGACTGGAACTATTTGCTCTGATCCTCCAATGCTTTATATTTCTGTACGTAAGGGAAGGCATTCATATTCGGTTTTAAAAGAAACAGGCGAATTTGTAATAAATCTTACAACAAAAGATTTGGCTTATGCAACAGACTGGTGTGGTGTACGATCAGGTAGACAATTTGATAAGTTTAAAGAAATGCATTTGACTCCAGGAAAAGCCAAAGTTGTTAGTGCCCCTATAATTGAGGAGTCTCCAGTAAATATTGAGTGTAAAGTAACAGAGGTTGTAGAGTTAGGTACTCATGATATGTTTATGGCAAAAGTGGTTAATGTTAAAGCCGATGAGGAATATATCAATGAGAAAACAGGTTCATTTGCTTTAAATAAGGCCAAACCAATATGTTACTCTCATGGAAATTATTATGAAGTAGGTAAAAGAATAGGTAAGTTTGGATACGCAGTAGAAAAAAAATCCACTAAAAGAAAAAGGATTAAAAACAATAGCAATAAATAGTATTGCTATTATATTTCCTGTTAATAACTTGTTGCTTTATAAGTATAAAAATATCTTTGCAAAAAATTACGTTATTAAAATAGAGAATGAGCTTAGAAAAAGAATTAGAAAAAAGAAGTGGTTCTGTTTGTGAATTGTGTGGGGCTACAAATGATTTAAGTGCTTATGAAGTAACTTCATCACCAGTTACTGGTGCTGATGCTAATATATTTGTTTGTAATACATGTAAAAATCAATTAGACGGTACTGAAGACGTAGATGTAAATCACTGGCGTTGTTTAAATGATAGTATGTGGAGTACAGTTTCTGCTGTTCAGGTAATGGCTTGGAGGATGTTAAATCGTTTAAAAGGAGAAGGTTGGCCTCAGGATTTATTAGATATGTTGTATTTAGAAGAAGATGTTTTAGAATGGGCTAAAGCTTCTGGGGAAGGTGAAGATTCAGATGATGCCATTGTACATAAAGATAGTAATGGAGCCGTATTAAATACAGGAGATACAGTTGTGTTGATTAAAGATCTTAATGTAAAAGGCGGAGGATTTACAGCAAAAAGAGGAACTGCAGTAAGAAATATAGGATTAGTTTATGATAATCCAGAGCAGATAGAAGGAAGAGTGAATGGTCAACAGATAGTTATTCTTACTCAATTTGTAAAAAAATCAAATTAATTAAAGAGTTGTCTTTTTAAGAAATAAGTCTTACATAAATTCAACTTATATAAAGACAATACATAATAATATTTTTAAGAGCCTGGTTTATCCAGGCTTTTTTTGTTTCTAAACTATAATTAATTGTTTGTTTGAAATTTAGAATTATAAATACCTAGAGTACTTCTATGAATTATAAGAAACCAAAATGGATTTCTTCCGTACTAAAGGTAAATATCGTAACTGATTAGGTAATTGAATTGGGATGGAAATTAGTGGGGAGAGGGATTTTAAAAAGATCTTCAAGAAGTTAATTGTTTTTGGTAATCAGAATCGTTCATTACAAGATATTTTACTTGTATATGTCTTTTTCTCAATGGTGGTTTTGGTTAGTATTTCTACCTTTATTAATATAATTATAGGGATTTCGCTAAAAGTAATTGTATTTGATTTTATTGTCATTGGTGGGTTTCTTGTTTTGTATATTCTGGCAAATATTTCTGATAAAATTAAATTAATAAGAAGGGTATTTGTTTTATTTTCATTAGCGAGTGTTGTTTTCTTATGGATAAATAGCGAGGGAAGCTCGGGCCCCAGTATAATGTTATTACAATCATTGGCAGTTATATTTATTTTTATATCCACTGGTAAAGAGTTTGTATTTTACTTTGTATCGCTTGTTTTTCTAACAATTTCTTTATACATATTTGAATTGTATGATTCTCATATGATATTAGATTATAATTATAAAGGACAGAAGATATTTGATAATTTATCAATGGTACTTTTAATCTTTGCTTTTCAAATACCCGTACTTACTTATGCACGTAATGTTTTATTTAAAGATAGAGAAGAAGCCATATCTAATGCCGAAGAAAAGAGTTGTTTTTTAGCTCAAATGAGCCATGAGATTAGAACTCCTATGAATGCAATACTTGGATTTGTTGAATTACTGGATGATCCTACAATTGATAAAGAAGAACATTCAACATATCTAAAAATAATAAACCAAAATTCCAGAGTGTTACTTAATCTTTTGAATAATGCTATTAATATTAATCAAATTAATTCTGGACATACTCAGGTTTTTATTTCAAAATGTAATGCAAATAAGATAGTAAAACACGTCGCTGATAATTTAATAGCCTTAAGTTCGAATTCAAAGGTTAAGGTTGAAGTTTTAGAGAACAAATTATATGATTCATTCTTTGAAGTAGATGATAACTTACTCTATCAAATACTTATTAATGTAGGATATAATGCTTTAAAATTTACCAAAGAAGGAAGTGTATCTTTAAGTTGGATAAGAGAAAATGATAATTTGATTTTTTCAATCAGAGATACCGGATGTGGAATAGCAGAAATAGATCAAAGTGATTTATTTGATAAATATATACAAACTCAAAATATTGGAGGAACAACCCCTTTGAATGGTGTGGGATTAGGTTTGCATATTTGTAAAAAGATAACTGATTTACTAAATGGAGAAATATGGTTTTCTTCAAAAGTAAATGTTGGTACAGAATTTTTTATAAAACTCCCAGTGGTAGCATTAAAAAAGTCAGTATAACTCGTTAAATGTTGATTGAATTATACTGACTTCAAATGAATAAGACTTATTTTGTTTTATAGTAAGTTTCCTACACGAATGCCAAAGTATACACTTTGAGGTAATGAAGGTCCATAAATATATGCTGGATCTCTATTAATACCTGAATCGAAGTCGTTTTGATATGAATTAAAAATATTTTTAATCCCACAAGAAAGTGCAATATCAAAACCTTTATTAAATCTAAAGAAATATTCTCCCTTCAAACCAACATCAAAGAAGTCTTGAGTATCTAAAATTTCACCATTTGAATCATTTCCATAGTATTCAATTTTCATACTTCCAGTATATGTGCCATTTAATGAAACAGAGAAGTTCTTTAAAGGATCAGCATTGAAAGTAAAATATCCATAATTATTAGGTGTTCTTAAGTAATCTTTAGTGAAGTTGCCATCACCATATTCTTGTTCATCATTATATTGACTAATCTGTGATGTGAAACCTATTTCAAAATCCCAGTTAGCTGAAGGAAAATATCTGGCTTCAATATTAAGACCTCTAACAAAAGCTTTTCCTCCATTAATTCGAGTGTAGGTTACAGTTCCATCTTCATCAGGATCACTTTGTTCATTAGCAAAAGCATCTGTAAGATTTGTGTAAAAGTATTCACCTAATAGCTCAAAATTAGAACTTCCTATTTTTCCTTGATAATCAGCCGATCCTACAAAAGAATAACTACTTTCTTGTTTTAGGTTTGTCCCATTTGCGTGAATAACCTTTCTATTTCCGGCTATTTCAATATGTAAATCTTCATCAAATATTTGAGGAGCTCTATATCCGGTAGAGAAACTACCTCTAACTTGCAATTGCTTCAAGGGTTTGTATAAAAGATTTAATCGTGGACTAACTACTGTGTTTGTTAAATCGTCGCTGTCGTCTTCTTTATTAACGATGTTATAATTATCAATTCTAACTCCTGCAGATATTGTCATTTTATTGAATTCATAATCATACTGACCAAATAAACCCAAAGTGTTCATTTTCTGATCAGAGATAATTACTTCATCATGATAACCTTCTTCATCGGTATATCCTAGTTTTTTATCTTCTAAATTACTACCTATATTTTCAACACCTGTAATATATGAATGACGACCAACTCCGCCTTTAAATTGAACTCCATATGAATAAGATAAATCCTTTGTTGCTCCATATGCACTTACGTCAGGTATACCATCTGATAATTGTTCTGGGTCATCCATTGGCAAATTAAACACATAATCATCAGAATAAGAACGAGCTCCATAATAACTTCCTCTGTCAACATTTTGAGCAGATGCGTAAATAGATAACTGACCGTTGTTTTCACCTATAAATCTTGTGAAAGTTGCAGATCCTGTGTTAATTTTATGATTTGCAGACTCTGTTATATTAGATTCGTGTTCGAGAGCATCCAACATATCACCACCTCGTCTTTCTTCTTCAATATGGAAGTAATCAATAGTTAATTTGTTTCTATATCCCATCCTGTGATATAAATTTGCCCCAAATGTATTGTTGTTTAATTCTGATAATTCAGTAAAAGAATCATTGTTGGCATCATATGCATCTCTTTTGCGATGTGTTGCATAAAGTGATAATCCTGAATTTTTGTCCTCAGAAACTATTGCTGTATTGATGTTGATATTTAAATCATTTTTTGGATTTTCATTAATTCCAATTTGTCCATTTTGGATACTGGCTTCAAAAATGTTATTTAAAGGTTCTTTAGTAATTAAATTAACTGTTCCTGCAATAGCATTACTTCCATAAAGTGCAGAACCTCCTCCTTTTACAACTTCGATTTGTTGTATCATATTAGCAGGGATCATTTCAAGTCCATAAACACTTGCTAATCCACTAAAAATAGATCTTCCATTAACAAGGATTTGAGAGTATGAACCTTCCATACCATTCATTCGTAATTGATTGGCTCCACAGTTTTGGCAGTTATTTTCCATTCGTAATCCAGTCGTGAAATTAAGTCCCTCACTTAAAGTTACGGCCTGAACTTGTGTTAATTGCTTCGGAGTCATTGTGTTTACAATGTTAGAAGCATCAATACGTCTTTTTTTAGTTTTATCAGCCGTAACAACAACTTGTTCAAGTCCAAGAACATCCTCTTCTAAGTTTATATCTAGGTTAAGAGGGTTTTTGTATGAAAGATTAATCTTAATTTCTTTTGTTATGTGACCCAGGGCTTGAATAACAAGGATGTGTTCCCCTTCCGGGATATCAGTCATAAAAAAATTACCATCTAAATCAGATGCAGTTCCAATTGAAGTAGATTTTAATTGTACTGTTGCAAAAGGAATAGGTTCATCTCCACTGGTAATTTCACCCTGAATAGGAGGGACTCCTGGTTTTGCTAATAAATTAAATGTGATTGTAAAAAAAGTTAGTATGCTTAATATTATCTTGTTCATATCGTCTTATTCTTGAATATAGCGATGGAATTATTGGTACGTTTACAACTGGGTATACCAATTCCAACACTGAGTTTGAAAAAATCTCCTGAGTTTTTATGAAAATTGTATTGTAGAATACAATAATATGTATCCTGAAAATTATGATATAGCAATCCCCATTGAGAAAATATTAGTAAATGCCCAATAGTTAATAACTATAAAATATTTAAGGAAATGAATCTTATTTTGCTAAGATACAGGAGGGGCCCGAAGGGGTGAACAATGGTAATATTTTTTATTATGAAATTTGTATTGAGGTAATACTAATTTGTTGTGTAATTCAGAACATGATGAGCTTAAATGAATGCCTTGAGCATTATTTAAATATGTGATTGTTGTAGAAAATGCATAATGAGATGCACAACTTGCGTCCTGACTATGGTGTGGTTTGTCTGCACCTCCTGTTGTGTGATAATGAATAAGGATTTGATTATCGCCTAAAAAATGCACATGCAATCCCATGTTCAATGTTAGTGTTAAACCAACATTGATGAAAAGCATTAAAGATGCAAATCCTACGGCTAATATGTTCTTTATCCTCTTCATGAAATATCTACAATGCAAAAATGGGGTGTTAAATTTTAAAATCCTATCCCCACAAATAGGGGTTTTGTATTAACCACCTGATTTTTTTGCTTTGTATCCTGCTTTTATTAATAGGTCTAGTATTTTATCTCTAAAATCTCCTTGAATTAAAATCTCTTCATTTTTAACAGAACCACCAACCCCACATTTTGATTTTAATTCTTTACCCAAGTCTTTTAAATCACTTTCTTCTCCAATAAATCCGGTGATTAATGTTACAGCTTTGCCTTTTCTTTGCTTTTTATCAAGCATAACTCTGAGATTCTGTTGCTGGGGAGGAAGAGTCTCTTCTTGAGAGTCATCATCATATTGGTATTCATAATCACTGTTTGTAGAAAAAACAATGCCATCACGTAATTTTCTATTCTTTTTAGCCATCATTTAATTATTTAAAGTACAAAATTAGGAATTTGCAAATGGAATGAAAATATATTTTAAACTATACCTTCTAATATTGTATTAGTAATAGAATTATTGAGAATGTTGTTTGTGTAATATGTTGATATGTAGGAGATATTAAATATTTATTAGAAACAGGATGCCTTCAATTATTGATTTTTTGATTTTTATCATACTTTTGTACAGTTTATTTGAATCCTAATAGATTTTATTTTTGGTTTTTATACTGAAATAGCAAATTTAAAAAGGATATCATATTGTATTTTTGGAAAAAGTTTGAATACCCTTTGTAGGAATGTTTAAGATTATTAATAAAGAGTTCTTTTCGGAGAATGTTGTGAAAATTGACATTGAGGCTCCTCGGATTGCTAAGGCAAGAAGAGCTGGGCATTTTGTTATTGTAAAAGTTGGAGAAAAGGGAGAACGCTTCCCGTTAACTATTGCCGGGGCAGACAGAAATAAAGGTACAATTACTTTGGTTGTACAAAAAGTAGGTGTTTCATCTCGTAAGCTGGCTTCTCTGGAAGTAGGTGAGTATATAACTGATTTGGTAGGACCTTTAGGACAGGCAACTCACATAGAAAATAAAGGAACTATTTTAGCATGTGGTGGAGGTGTAGGTGTAGCTCCATTGTTACCTATTGTACAAGCGTACAAGGAGGCCGGTAATAAGGTAATAACAGTTATTGCAGCAAGAACTAAAGATCTAATTATTCTTGAAGATCAAATTAGAGAGTTTTCTGATGAACTGATTGTTATGACAGATGATGGATCATATGGTCAAAAAGGGTTGATAACCGAAGGGATGGAGCAAGCTATCAATAAAGAACAGATTGATGAAGCTATGATAATTGGACCTGCTATTATGATGAAATTTGCAGCTCTTACAACTAAAAAATACAATATACATACTCTGGCAAGTTTAAATACAATAATGGTTGACGGGACAGGAATGTGTGGCGCATGTAGAATTACGGTTGGAGGAAAAACAAAATTTGTATGTGTCGATGGGCCTGAATTTGATGCACATCAAGTAGACTTTGATGAAATGTTACTCAGATTAAATGGCTATAAAGATATGGAGAAAAGAGCTGATGAGGATTATCTTAAAGACCATATCAAATAAACATTAATATCTTACAATAATCAAAGAAATTAGTTTCCTAAAATGGAAGATAAAAATAGTTACTTGAAGTCTGAACGTGCACAGGAATGGCGTGAGGAATTAAGGAAAAAAGTAAAAGCAAAAGATAGAACTGATATTCCAAGGGTTAAAATGAACGAAGTTAACGCTCATGAAAGAATTCAGTCGTATGTTGAGGTAAATAGTGGACTAACGAAGGAACAGGCGCAACAAGAAGCTGTACGTTGTGTTGATTGTGCTAATCCTACATGCATTACAGGTTGTCCGGTTGAAATTAATATCCCTAAGTTTATCAAACGAATTGAGAAGGGGGAGTTTTTAGAGGCTGCCAAAGTTTTAAAAGAAACAAGTACACTTCCTGCAGTATGTGGAAGGGTTTGTCCGCAGGAAAAACAATGTGAGGCGAATTGCTTTTATACTCAAAAACTCAAAAAAGATCCAGTAGCGATAGGTTATTTAGAAAGATTTGCTGCTGATTTTGAAAGAGAGTCAGGTCAAATTTCTATTCCTGAAATAAAAGAAAAAAATGGTAGAAAAGTAGCATGTATTGGTTCTGGACCTGCGGGGCTAACTTTTGCTGGTGAAATGGCAAAAAAAGGATATGATGTTACAGTATTTGAGGCTCTGCATGAAATAGGAGGTGTTTTGAAATATGGTATTCCGGAATTTCGTTTACCAAATGATATAGTAGATGTTGAAATTGAAAGTTTAAGAAAAATGGGCGTTCAATTTGAAACTAATTTTATTGTAGGAAAAACAGCTACTATAGAAGACTTAAAAGAAGAAGGTTATGAAGCTTTCTTCACAGGTAGTGGTGCCGGACTTCCAAGGTTTATGAATATTCCTGGCGAAAATTATATTGGAATCTTGAGTTCAAACGAGTATTTAACTCGTATTAATTTAATGCATGCTGCAGATAAATCAACAGATACTCCTGTTATAAGCGGGAATAAAGTTATGGTTGTTGGAGGAGGAAATACTGCTATGGATTCAGTTCGTACTGCAAAAAGATTAGGAGCAGAAAGAGCCATGATCGTATACCGTAGAAGTATGGAAGAAATGCCGGCCCGTCAAGAAGAGATTGAACATGCTAAGGAAGAAGGGGTAGAGTTTATGACATTATCCAATCCACTTGAATATTATGCCAATGAAAAAGGTCAGGTAAATAAAGTTAAAATTCAAAAGATGGAACTTGGAGAACCAGATGCAAGTGGAAGACGTAGACCAATTCCTATTGAAGGATCAGAAGAAATAATTGAAGTTGATACTGTGGTTGTAAGTGTTGGTGTGTCTCCAAATCCAATTGTTCCTGACTCATTGCCGGAGTTACAAACAACTAAGTGGGGAACGATTCAGGTAAATGATGATACACTTCAATCTTCAATACCAGAAATGTTTGCAGGTGGTGATATTGTAAGAGGAGGAGCTACTGTTATTCTTGCTATGGGGGATGGTAGAAGAGCAGCTCTAAAAATGGACCAATATTTAAAGAGTAAATAAATACCAATTGTCTAATCATTAAGAAATAAAGAAATGAAGCTATTGGAAACAAAATATATGGGACTTAGGTTGAAAAACCCTATTGTTGTAGGAAGTTGTGGATTGACAGCTTCTGTTGAAGGTTTAAAACGCATTGCAGAAAGTGGTGCTGCCGCAGTAGTCCTAAAATCTATCTTTGAAGAAGAAATTATTAAAGAACACGAAGAAACTCTTAAAAAACAACTTGGTTATCAAGATAATAATCTGGAGTTTTTGGATTATTTTGATTATCAGTTAAAAGATAATGTTCTTAAAAATACTGCAACTCTTATAGAAGAAGCGAAAAAAGAAATTGATATTCCAATTATTGGCAGTTTAAACTGCGCTTCGTCAGGAGAGTGGATTTCTTATGCTAAACATCTTGAAAAAGCTGGTGTTGATGCATTAGAACTTAATGTTTTCAAGTTGCCATTTAATGTTGATCAAAAAGCAGAAGATCAAGAAAAATTATATTTATCTATTGTAGAAAAGGTAAAAGAAAATGTTTCAATACCTGTAAGCATTAAAATTGCACCATATTCTTCAAATTTAGCCGCTATGGTTAAAAAACTAGATGATTCAGGAGTTGATTCTATTACAATGTTTAATAGATTTTATAATGTAGACTTTGATATAATGACAGATGAGGTAAAGGCTGGCGATCCTTATTCTTCAGAAATGGATTACTTTAACACTTTACGTTGGATCTCAATCATGTCTGGAAAAGTAAGTTGTGATTTGTCTGCAAGTACAGGTGTTCATAGTGCTGAAACGGCAATTAAAATGCTTATGGCAGGAGCAACTACAGTACAGGTAGTTTCTAAATTATATAAAGATGGTTTAGGATCAATAGCTGGAATTCTTAAAAATATTGAATTTTGGATGGATAAGCGTGGATACTTAAGTATTGATGAATTTAGAGGAAGTGTACATCATGAACCTAAAGAAAATTCAGAAAAATTTGAGCGAGTTCAATTTATGAAGTATTTTTCAGGTCATAATCCAAATCAAGTTTATTAGAATATTAGAATTTTAATAATATAGAAAAATAGAAATCTTTTTAGGTTTCTATTTTTTTTATGAAATGAATAAAGTAAACGTGCATAATGAGATTAAATTATTTGGTGTAAATATTTGTTAAGTGCAATAAAATGACTACTTTTGCGCCCGCATTAAATATTTTAATTATATTAATTATGTTGAATCATTATGAAACCGTTTTCATTTTGACTCCCGTTTTATCTGATGTTCAGATGAAGGAAGCGGTTGAAAAATTCCGCACTGTTATTACAGAGAACGGAGGCGAAATTGTAAACGAAGAAAACTGGGGATTACGCAAATTAGCGTACCCAATCCAAAAGAAATCAACAGGTTTTTATACCTTGTTTGATTTTAAAGTTGAACCTGATGTGATTGCCAAGCTAGAGCTTGCTTTTCGTCGTGATGAGCGCGTTATCCGCTTTTTAACATTTAAAATGGATAAATACGCAGAAGCTTATAGTGAGAAAAGAAGAAAAACCATCAAAGAAAAAAAGGAGAAATAGGCCATGGCACAAAATCAAAGTGAAATCAGATATTTAACTCCTCCATCGGTAGAGATCAAAAAGAAAAAGTACTGTCGTTTTAAGAAAAACAAGATTAAGTATGTTGATTACAAAGATCCTGAGTTTCTTAAGAAATTTTTAAATGAACAAGGAAAAATTCTTCCTCGTCGTTTAACTGGTACGTCTTTAAAGTATCAAAGAAAAGTTGCAACAGCAGTAAAGAGAGCACGTCACCTTGCGTTGTTGCCTTATGTTACTGATTTGATGAAATAAAAACAGGAGGATAAAAAATGGAAGTAATATTAAAAGATGATGTAGCCAACCTTGGTAGTACAAATGATATTGTAAAGGTAAAGGCTGGATATGGTAGAAATTACCTTATTCCACAAGGGCTTGCAGTTTTAGCTACTCCTTCTGCTATTAAAGTACATGAGGAGAATAAGCGTCAACGAGCTCATAAAGAGGAAAAAATTAAAAATGAAGCTCTAGAAATAGCACAAAAAATGGAAGGTCTTTCATTAACTATTGGTGCTAAAACTAGTACAACTGGTAAAATCTTTGGTTCTGTAAATACAGTTCAAATTGCAGAGGCTTTAGAAAAAGCTGGTTTTACTGTAGAGCGTAAGCATATTTCTATTAAAGAAGACCAAGTTAAAGAAATTGGTAAATACGTAGCTACAGTTAAACTACATAGAGAAGTTAAAGTAGAAGTTAACTTTGAAGTAGTTGCTGAGTAATTTAGTATAAACTTATACGAGATACATTTTTCAAACAAACAATATAAAGCCCACCTGTTTTCAGGTGGGCTTTTTCTATAAATAGGAGTATAGTGTACAGTATTTTTTGTATAAACTCTATATGTTTATAATGCTTTATTATATTAACGTAAATATGGTTATTCCTAATTATTGAAAATAAAAAAAGTCCTAACTATAATAGTTAAGACTTTTGTATGTAATAGAAATAATTATACTTTAAGCATTTAAATATTTAGACAGAGTTTCCATTAGGATTTGTAACCTAATTGGTTTAGCTAAATAATCATCACAACCTGCTTCAAGGCATTTTTCTCTTTCGCCAGACATGACATGTGCTGTTTGCGCAATTACAGGAACTTCTTGATTTATTTTTTTTATTTCTTTTGTTGCTGTATACCCATCAAGTATAGGAAGTTGTAAATCCATTAATACCAGATCAATGGTGTTTTCTTTAAACATGTCAATGGCTTCTTGACCGTCCTTTGCCCATAAGATTTTTGCACTGGTTTTACGAAGTGCAGCATCAAAAAATATCTTGTTAGTATCAACATCTTCTACTACAAGAATCACTTTGCTTCCCCAATCTTGATTTAGAGAACTACTTATATTTTCACTCATAATGTGTAAGTCAGTATGCCAATAATATATGTATTTGGTGCTAATTTAGTGTTTGTATTAGTATTTACCAAATAAAATAATTTAAAAAAACTATTAAATGTATCCTTGTTAAATTGGTATAAAATCAAACAATAACGTTAATTTTGAGACTATGTAAATAGTGAGAAATTATAAAGTTTAAAATTAAAGTGATAAAATATATATTTGGATTAATTTGGTTAATCTTTTTGGTAAGTAATTTAGACGCAAAAAATAAATATCCTGTTAATTATGAGGTGATTGATTCTGTTTATTCAGAGATGTCTCTTGAAAATAAAATAAAAACTGTACTTGTTTCAGATAAGGATATATTAAAACGTAATAAAAATAAGTCTCAACAAGGTAAAAATAAAGCTCTCAGACTTATCAATATGGATGATATCTATGATTTTTCTGGGGTGAATAATCCTATGTTATCAGATATTATGATTCGTTCTGCATTTTTAAATGGTAAAAATGATCAGGAAATAGGATTACTAGCTGGTATTTTTCAAAAACTAAAGATTGATGGTTGTTTTTTTTCAATGAAGTCACCTTATTCATTGCTTTATCATATGAGTGGTAGTACAACTAATGATTTTTTATTGGAACCGTATGCCAGAATCGTAATTCCTTTTGAAGGTAATGGTAAACAAGACTATTATATTGCCAATACTTATAAAATGCCAAAGCAAGTATTAGTGTCGCACGAAATAAAGTTTAATGTATTATCTCAAAAATCAGACTTTACAGAATATGAATATTTCTCAACATTGCATTGGCATGATTTACAAAAGGTTTTAGATGAATACGAAACTCCTCCTCTAGAATTTATACTAAGTTTTGGTGGTATAATTTACTCTAATGATTACGAAAAAGATTATCAAAAATTAAAAAGGATATTTGATAAAAGGATGTTGCCAGAAAGTATTCTGGAAAAAAGTTGTAAAAAAGTTCTTTTATATCAACAGTTGAGTATTAATAATCATGTTAAATCTGATTTCAGAAGTCTTGAGGATGATTTAAAAATATTTGTAAATAATATACGACGTAAAGGGTGTGTGTTGCTTGAAAATAAAAATAAAATCATTCCTTTAAATACTAATGTAAATAATAAAATCGCTTCTATTCATATTGGAGTTAATAAAGTTTCTGCATTTCAAAAAATGATCTCAAAGTATATCGATTGCGATCATTTTTATACAGAAAGTCTACCGGATGAGGAAGGGTTGTTAAAATTAAAAGATGATACAGAAAATTTTAATACTATTATAGTTGGGGTTAATGGAGATTGGTTTGATAAAGATAAATCTAATAAGTTATATACTTTTTTGCATCAGGTATCTGAAAAGGCAAAATTAATCTTGGTTCATTTTGGCTCTGGTAACAGGCTTGCTGATATACCAAGAGGACATCCTTTTAAAGCAATTCTGCTGTCGTTTGAAGGAGGAAAGGAATCTCAGGAAATTTCTGCAGAAATTTTATTTGGTGGTAGAGCTGCCCAAGGTGTTCTTGCTAAAAATATTAATGGTCATTTTGATTTCGGGTCTGGTTATTTTACTGATAAGACAAGATTAGGTTATATTCCATCATTTGAAAAGGCTTATACAGACTCTTTAAGAATGATAGACCAGGTTGTTTATAAAGCAATTCGTGAACGTGCTACACCAGGTTGTGAGGTGTTAGTAGCTAAAGATGGAGATGTTATATATAATAAAGCCTTTGGATACCATACATATAGTAAGAAAAATCATGTGAAAATAACAGATTTATATGATATTGCTTCAATAACTAAAATTGTTTCATCAGTTCCATCTGTTATGAAAATGGTTGATGAAGGCAAAATGAATCTTGATGATTCTTTGTCTTATTTCTTGCCCAGGTTGGTTGGGACCAATAAGCAAGGTTTAAAACTAAGGGATATTTTGATTCATCAGGCAGGATTGCAGTCGTGGATACCTTTTTATATGAGAACTATAGATAAGGATAAATTAAAAGGAGATATTTATAGCAAGAGATATTCCAGTCAATATAATATTAAGCTTGATTCCCGAGTATATATGAATAAATCTGTAAGATATAGAAGTGACATATTCAGACATTCAAACTCTGGAAAATATAATGTTCCGGTTACAGATAAATGGTACATGAATTATGAGTATCTGGATTCTATAAAAATGGCTATTGATACTTCTGTTGTAGATGAAGATCCAGTCTATAGATATAGTGATTTAGGATATTACTATATAAAAGAGATTGTTGAAAAAGTTAATAAAACTACCCTAGATAAATATGTTGAGCATAATTTTTATGAGCCTTTGGGTTCTAGGAAAACATTGTATAAACCATTAAGAAGGTATGATGATAAGGATATAATTCCCACAGAGGAAGATAAAGCATGGCGAAATGAGATAGTTCAAGGATATGTTCATGATCCTGGTGCTGCAATGTTGGGTGGAGTAGGTGGTCACGCCGGTGTGTTTTCTACAGCAGAAGATTTGGCTAAAATTTTACAAATGTACCTAAATAAAGGTAGTTATGGGGGAATTCAATTTATACAACCAGAAACTATTGAAGAATTTACATCTGTTGTTAAGGAAGGTAATCGTAGAGGTATTGGTTTTGATAAACCTGTCTTAGATAAAGATATTTCTGGGCCATCTTGTAAGGAGGCTTCTCCATCTTCTTTCGGACATTCAGGCTTTACAGGTACTTTAGTATGGGTAGATCCGGAATATAATTTGGTCTATGTATTTTTATCAAATAGGATACATCCGCATCAGTATAACAAACGATTAATTACAACCGATGTTAGAACTAATATTCAATCGGCAATTTATCGCTCTTTACCAGAGTTTTGGGAAAAAGAAAATAAAGTAAATAATGATTAAAAAGAAAAATATATAGTAATGCTATGGCACTACTATATATTTATATGGTTTTAAATTTCATAAAACGTTTTGAAAGCTTTAATAGCATAGGTGTGATCATTAACACCTGCAAGTTCTCTTACAGAATGCATGGCTAACATTGGATTACCTATATCTACAGATCTCAAATCAATTTGACTGAGTGAAACATTTCCAAGGGTTGAACCCCCTTCCATATCAGATCGATTAACAAATTTCTGAAATGGGATTTCTGCTTTTTTACAGATTGTTTCAAATACTGCACCTGAATCACCATCAGTAGTGTATTTTTGGTTGGCATGTATTTTAATTACCGGACCTCCATTAATAATTGGATGTAGTACAGGATCGTGTTTTTCTGTTTGATTAGGATGTATTGAATGAGCCATGTCTGCAGATATCATAAATGAGTTATAAATCATTCTATAAAAATCATCCTCGTCGTATCCTAAGGCAAAATTAATTCGTTTTAGTATATTTGATAGGACTGGAGATCCAGCTCCTTGTTTGGTCTGACTTCCAACTTCTTCATTATCAAAAATACATAGCATTTGAGTGTTTTCCTGGTTGCTAGATTCAATAAGAGCTTTAAGTCCAGCGTGTACCATAGCTAAATCATCTAGTTTAGGAGAGCTTATAAACTCGTCATTAATACCCATAATACATCCTTTTTCATACTCGTATAGAGTAAGATCAAAATCGATAATGTTATCTGGATCTATATTTAATTCTTTGCCCAAAAGCTTTATTAAATAATTTTCTTTTTCAAATGTTTCGTTGATAATTCCCATTAAAGGAAGCATATCTTTTTGCCTGTTTAAAGCAACTCCATCATTGACTGTTCTGTTTAAGTGTATTGCTATATTGGGTATTATCAATAATGGTTTTTTAAAATTTACGTATTTATGTTCCGGAAATAAAGGATTGGATGATTTAATACTAACTCTGCCTGCCATTGATAAAGGTCTGTCCAACCATGACATTAATATAGGACCACCATAAACTTCCGTGTTTAATTTTAGTAATTTTTTTTCAACCAGAATTTCTGGATTTGGTTTAATTTTAAATCCCGGTGAATCACTATGAGCACTAATTATTTTAATTCCATTAGAGGGTAAGTCTTCTTTGCCAGTTATAAATGCAAAAATTGCAGATCCGTTTTTTGTTATATAATACTTCTGACCTTTTTCTATAATCCATTTGTCCGTTAATTTTAATTCCTTAAAATTATTATTAACTAATGTTTCAGAGATGTTTGAAACAACGTGGTAATTAGAAGGGCTATTATGTATGAAAGAGATCAATTCTTCAGCTGTTATATTTTCTTGTTTCATCATTTAATTTTTTCGCAATTTATAAAAATCAAAAAATATGTAATAATAGAGTTAGTATGACTTTTATTAGTACATATTTTAATAAGGAGTTTCATAGATTAAGAACAATTGAAATCAAATAATGGTTTTATATTTTACTTTATCTTAAAAAAATGATATTTTAAGTACTGTTATTTATAGTTGGAGTATTTGTTTATTATAGCAGATGTAAGTTTCAATAAATTAGCTTTAAAGTTATTGTGAAATGAATAAGGAAGCTGAAGAAAATATTAAATGTACATTAAGTAATGTTCCTTTTAAAGTGTCATTAAATTTTAAATATTTAATTAATGATATTGAAAATGTTGCTAAAGATAAAAATCATCCAATGTATTTAATGGCTCAAAATACTATTAAATTATTAGATGCAAATAAACAGTTTCTCTCATCAATAACTAATTATGAAATTCTTGAAGAAAATAAGGATGTGCTGCAAAGTTTGTTGACTTTTCTCATAAATCCTTTCAATGATAAAACTAATCTTTCAGCAGTTTTTATTCCTTTTGCCTGGGAACCAATCTACTCTACGCAATATTATAAAGATGTTTTTTTTGATGTAAATAAGGTACTGGAACTAGAAAGTAGTGAAATTAATAATATTGATAAATTTTTAGTATCAGTTTTGTATCATGCCTATTTACTTATTCTGGATAAAATTTACAAAATAGATCTATATAAAGATAAGCCTATTACTTTTAGGCAAATTGATCAAAAAACAAATCTAATAAAGTTTTATTCTACAGAGGTGTTAAGCCAGTATGTTCGAGTTCATGCAAATAAGAATCACAGGAAGTTAAGTTCTGAGGAATTAAAGAATCTAATTAATAGAGAAAACGATTTGGATTATTGGAATGAGATGATTCCACTAGAGAATTTTGAATTTTCAGGATTAATGAAAGTAGATTATTATGATGTAACCTATGATTATGTTATTTCCCAATTAAAGTCAGTTCTGCTAGATAGAAATAGTATTGTTACAAATGCAGGTTTTGAACAAGTTAGAAAGTGGATACGATCTCTGATTGAAAACTCAGAATTGGAAATTGGATTAGTTGCAATTAATGATTTTAATTCGTCTAGTAATAAAAAGTTTATATGGAGAAGTATAGTACCTTATACAGAATTGTCGTGTGTTGATTATGCAGGAAGTATATTTGAGGAAGCATATACCTCAAAAAAAATTATAATAACAGATGACTTTAAAAATGTTAGGTCTAATATCGTTGTTGAGGCATACTTGAAAAGAGGGATAAGGAGTCATGTAATTATTCCATTGTTGATAGATGATGAGGTTGTTGGAGCCTTGGAGTTTGCCTGTTCAAAGCCTGGTAATTTAACTATGATTCAGGTTAAAAGATTAAAAGAAGTTTTACCGATGTTTGCTCTTGCTATTAATCGAACAAAGTTAGAATGGAATGATAAGGTTAAGGCAGTAATTCAAAAAGAGTTTACTGCTATTCACCCAACAGTAGAGTGGAAGTTTAAAGAAACTGTTGAGGAATTATTGAATGAGGAAAATTGTGATAATGATATTAAAATTCTGGAACAGATTGTTTTTAATGATGTTATTCCTTTGTATGGTGCTTCTGACATAAGAGCTTCTTCTATAGAACGTAATAAAGCTATACAGGCTGATCTAAAAGATCAATTGTTGATGGTTGAGAATATTTTGAATGTTGAGGAAGAATTACAAAGAATTCCAATGGTTTCTAATTTGTGTTATAAAATTAATAAGTATATAGAAACGGTAAATCAAGGTTTAAAAGCTGGAGATGAAATCACGATAATAGATTTTCTAAAGAAAGAAATAGAGCCCATATTTAATATTCTAAAAGAACGATTTATAGAATTGCATGATGTAGTTGTAGATTATTTTGAAAAATTAGATCCCAGTATTGGCGTATATTATAATAAGAGAAAAGATTTTGAAGAAAGTTTAACTCTGATAAATGAACATATCAGTGATATTTTGGATAAAGAGCAGGTAAAAATACAACGTGTTTATCCTCACTATTTTGAAAAGTACAAAACAGATGGAATTGAATTCAATGCCTATATTGGTCAATCATTAGTAAAAGATATTCCTTACAATGATATCTATTTAAAAAATTTAAGATTATGGCAATTAATGGTTATGATTAGTATTGCCAGGAGAATTCGTAAAATCCAGAGTTCATTAAAAACTAAATTAGATATATCGCAATTGATTTTAGTTCATTCCTCACCTTTAAGTATTGCGTTTAGACAAGATGAAAAGAAATTTGATGTGGATGGGGCTTATAATATTCGTTACGAAATAACGAAAAAAAGAATTGATAAAGCTTTAGTTAAAAATTCAAATGAAAGAGTAACCCAAATTGGTAAAATAGCTATTATATACTCCTATGCAGAAGAAATTGAGGAATATAAACGTTATATCGAATTTCTGATTTCACAAAAAATTATTACAAATAAAATTGAAGATCTGGAGTTAGAGGATTTGAAGGGAGCGTCTGGTTTAAAGGCATTAAGAATAGAAATAGATTATAAAAATACAGAGGATGGAGTAGAACTTGATTCTTTGTTGAAAGTTGGTTTTGCAAAATAAAAAAAGGCGATACTAATGCATCGCCTTTGAATTATATTATCTACTCGTTTCCTAGTTTTTTGCCATTTGAGCAAGTTTGTTACTTACAACTATTTTCTTTTGTTGTGCAATCTCATTATTTAGTTGAAAAGTAAGCTTATTATCAACAATTCTAAAATTAATAATAGAATAATCAGGAGTATAGTGCTGTTCTTCAGTTACCGTCATAATCGAATTATGTCCAACCTGCTCTAAATCTCTTTTTAGTTTTGCTGATTTTCCGCTAGGAATAAAAATTACCTGACATTTTTTTAGATCCTCTATCCCTGCAACTTCAATTACGTTAACTTTCGCATATCCAATGCTTTTCCCGTTTATGCTTTGATTGAGTTCATTTAGAATGCTATGATTTTTACCGTATATACCTACAGTAAATGTCTTCATAGATTCTTGTTGAGGCCATCTTACATATCTCATAAAACTTGCAATAAAGGAAGCCTCTACTTTTTCAACTGCTGTTTGAGCATTTATGTTTATAAACAACAAACACAATAATGCTACTCCCAATAATCGTTTAACCATCATTCAATACCTTACTTAATATTTAATATTAAGGCACTTAACGGATATGAATAATATAAGTTACTGTAGTTTCATTATTTTAACACACTGATTTTTATCAGTTTATTGATAAAATAGTAGTGTTTATATTCGTAATATGTTGATATGTAGCTATATCGTTTAGTTGTTTGTGATCGATAAAGATTATTTTTTATTGTGTTATTTAGTTATTTTAACATTTGATTAGGTGAACTAATTTTTGAAATTTTAAGTTTGCTTATCAAGCACATAGTGTTTTTATTGTGTTGTTGAAGTCTTCCTTATCCAAAGGTTTGGCAATGAATGCAGAAGCACCACTTGTTAGACAGGAGTCAATTGTGTTAATAGAGTTATCGCCTGATAAAATAACTACTGGTATTTCAAGCCATTCTTCTTGTATTTCTTTTAAAATTTCAAATCCATCTTTATTAGGCATATAAAGGTCTAATAAAACAAGGTCGGGTTTTTCTTTAATGATTAATTTCCATCCTTCTAAACCATCATTGGCTTCAAGTATTTCAAAATTATATGTAGATAAAAATTTTTTTATTGTAATTCTCGATTCAATTGCATCGTCTACTATAAGAACCTTTTTCATATTTCTATAAGTTTAAAAGCTTGTAGTAATATACGATTAGATTTAATAATAGTCTTCAGATAGTTGATGTGTACATCAATTTTGTAGACGAATTGAAAAAAATAACGTGTTAAATATTAAAATCTATATTTCAGTTTGGATCTAATTATTATTGTTGTAATGCATAAATAGAAGCGTTTTTTTAAAATTGTCAATATAAAAAATAGCTGTTCTATTAATAAAATAAATAGATTTAAGAGATTGATGTTTAGTGCTATAATAAAAATGAATTGTTAAAAATATAAACTAGTAGGGACTGGTAGGTATTTTTTAGTTTTTTTTTCTTATAATTGCATAGCATAAATAAAAATTAACTATTAGATAAATTCTTTAACAGTTAATGTAGTAATAATTTTAGAGTTTAATTATTAAAAAAATATCAAAAAGTTATGGCAACTATAAGTTCTCTTATTGAAAAGATTAAAGGCGGGGATAATCCATTTTTTAAAGAATTGTATGGAACAGATCAAACTATTTTAAAGGAGCAAGCAGATCGTTATGTAACGTATATGAAAGAATTTAAAAATATATACGGAACTGATGATGTTACTTTGTTAAGTTCTCCTGGAAGAACAGAGGTAGGAGGTAATCATACAGATCATCAATTAGGTAGAGTTTTAGCAGGTGCTGTAAATTTAGATAATATTGCTATAGCAGCGGCTAATGGAACTAATACTGTTCGTATTACATCAATTGGTTTTGATCCTTTTGAAGTTGATCTTAGTGATCTTGAAATTAAAGAATTTAAAATTACTCCAGGAAATCTTGTTAAAGCAATAGCAAAAGGTGTTAAAGATTTAGGATTAGAAATTGGAGGTTTTGACGCTGTAATTCATGGTTGTGTACCGGAGGGTTCAGGATTAAGTTCTTCTGCATCTTTTGAGGTGTTAATTGGTGCTATTTTTAGTAATCTATTTAATGATGGAAAGCTAGATCCTGTAGATAATGCAAAAATAGGACAAAAAGCAGAACATGCATGTAAAAAATTCTGTGGTTTAATGGACCAGACAGCTTGTGCAGTTGGTGGATTTATTACAATTGATTTTGAAGATCCAGCTAACCCTATTGTAAAAGCATTGGATTTTGATTTTGCTAAAACAGGTTATTCTTTAGTAATTACAAATACAGGAGGTAGTCATGGTGGACTAGATGAGGAATACAATGCATTACCTTCAGAAATGAAAAATGTTGCAAAAGAACTTGGGTATGAGGTTTTACGTCCACTTTCAATGGATGATGTAGTAAAAGGTATTCCATCAATTAGAGAAAAAGTTGGAGATAGAGCATTGTTACGTGCTATCCACTTCCAGGCTGATAATACTAGAGTTGTTGATGAAGTAGAAGCTTTAGAGGCAGGAAAATTTGATAAGTTTTTAGAACTAGTAATTGAATCAGGATTTAGTTCATACATGTATAATCAAAATATTTTTGTAGCACATGATGTTAAAAATCAAAGTGTTTCATTGGGATTAGCACTAAGTGATTTAGTGTTGAAAGGTAAAGGAGGATGGAGAGTTCATGGTGGAGGATTTGCAGGTACAATTCAAGCTTTTGTACCAAATGATCTTTTAGATAATTATATCTCTACATTAGAATCAGTTTTTGGAAAAGGTAATTGTCATAAATTATTTATTCGTTCAAAAGGTGCTGTTCAAGTTGAGTTATAATTAAAGAAAGATCTTAAATTTTATTATTAATATATTTTAAAATGAGTAAAAATAAATATTTATTTCCGTTAGTGGTAATGGCTTCATTGTTTTTCCTTTTTGGATTTATTACAACAATGAATAATTCAACTATAGAATTCTTAAAGGATGCTTTTGGATTAAATGATGTTCAGAAACAATTGCCTAATACATTCTTTTACGGAGCTTATGTGTTATCTGTCCCTGTAGGGTTTTTAATTAATAAAATAGGTTATCGTTTTTCAATTTTTACAGGATTAGCAATGATTGCATTAGGTTTCTTTGCAAGTATCCCGGGAGTTGGTTTTGGTTATTACGGGTTTTTAAGTGCTGTTTCAATTTTTGCTATTGGTGTAGTAATTCTTCAGGTTGCAGCTGCTCCGTATGTTGTTGCATTGGGACCAAAAGAAAGTTCAGCAAGTCGTTTAACCTTAACAAATGCGTTAAACTCTGTTGCTACAGTAATTGCACCTATTTTTGTATCAATTTTATTAGTTACTCCAGAATTAGGAGAAGGGGAAGTGCTTGAAAATTCTGTTATTAAAGGAATTGTTCAATATCCATTTATTGGTATTGGTGTTGCTACTGCAGTAATTCTTTTTATTATGTTCTTTTTAAAGTTACCAAATATTAAAGAGGAACAAGAAAAAGAAGAAGCATCGAGTGCTGTGAAGCATAAATCAAGTGCTTTTCAATATACTCACGTATGGTTAGGTTCTTTAGCTATTTTTGTATATATGGGTATTGAGATAGGTATTCCTAGTTTCTTTGCTGATTTTGCTAATAATACAGGAGCAGTTATTGAAACCTCAACAACTGATATGTTGAAATATTACTGGGGTGGATTAATGGTTGGTCGTCTTTTAGGAATTTTTGTATTACAAAAATATAAGCCAGGTTTAATTCTTTCAGTTTGTGCATTGGGTGGAGCAGCTATGTTAGCTGGTAGTATTGTAATTTCAGGAAGCGTTAGTATGTGGATGTTCTTAGGAACTGGATTATTCCATTCAATTATGTGGCCGGTAATTTATAGTCTTGCGTTAGAAGATTTAGGTCCACATGCCGATGTTGCTTCAGGTATTATTGCAACATCTGTAATTGGGGCTGCCATTTTAATGCCTATTATGGGTGGTATTCAGTCAATCGCAGGTGTAATTGCAGCTGTTAGTTGTTTATTTGTGTATTATTTATATTTGATTTTCTTTGCAGCAAAAGGATCAAAAATTAGATAATTAAGAGTTAGTATAATTTAAAAAGCATCAATTTTAAGTAGATGCTTTTCAAACACAAAATAAAAATGACAAAAGCTTCAGATAAGTTTATTTTAAAAAATGCCAATAATATTGAGGTTTCTTTCATCGCAAGAGGAGGTCAGATTGTTGGAATTAAAGTACCAGATACAAAAGGTGAAATTGCTGATGTAGTAGTTGGCTTTGATACAGTTGAAGAGGCATTAGCCGGAGATGCATATTTAGGTGCGTTATGCGGTCGTTTTGCCAATCGTATTGTAGAAGGAAAATTTGAACTTGAAGGTGCATCTTATCAATTAGATATTAATAATGATCCTAACCATTTACATGGAGGTGTTGAGGGTTTTAATCTAAGAGTTTGGGAAGTAGAACCATTTGTAGATCCTAAATTTGTTCAATCTTATAAACTTTCATTAATAAGCCCTGATGGAGATCAAAATTATCCAGGTGAACTTAAAGTAAGTGTAATATATGGATTAACAGATGATAATGAGTTCGTAATTGATTACACTGCAGAAACTAGTAAAACAACTATTATCAATCTAACTAGTCATGCTTATTTTAATTTAAAAGGAGCAGGATCAGGAACAATCGAAAACCAAGAGCTTCAATTAAATGCTTCAAAGTATACACCTATAGATGCAAAGATTGGTACTGTTACAGGTGAAATACTAGAAGTGAAAGACACAGCAATGGATTTTCTTGATGGTAAAAAGATTGGGGACGCTTGCCATTCTACAGATGATCAGGTTAAATTAGTAGATGGGATTGATCATAATTTTGTTATTGATGGTTTTGACGGTTCGTTAAAATTGGCAGCAAGATTAATGGATCCAGATAGTGGCCGAGAAATGGAAGTTTATACTGATCAGCCGGGAATTCAAGTTTATACCGGAAGTCATTTTGATAGTTCAGATAAAGGAAAACTAGGTAAGCCTATTGAAAAATGGGCTGGAGTTGCGTTGGAAACTCAAATATTTCCTGATTCACCTAATAAGGATAATTTTCCTAATGCAGTTTTGAAACCTGGTGAAGTTTACAAACATACATGTGTATATAAGTTTATATAGTATTATAATAATATAAAAATCATAAAGCCATCTCAATTTTTTTGGGGTGGCTTTTTTGATTTTTTATATATAAGTGTTATGTGAAATAATATTTTTTTAAGTGTCAGATTGTTAAAGTAATATGTTGACAATATTCGAATTTTTCAATAAAAAGTGAGGATATTTAACAGAAATAAAGTTCTCCTTACTATTTTTTAACATATACAATTTTTTTGAAATTTTAAATATTTTATTTTCTTTTGGCGCGACTAAAATAAAAACTAATTAAAACTTCAAAATGGAAACGACAAAGAAAGAAAATTTTACTTTGCCGATTGTAATGATGATCCTGCTATTTGGTATGATCTCATTTGTTACTAATCTGGCTGCACCTATGGGTGTTGTATTAAAGTCTCAGTTTGGGGCTAGTAATTTAGAAGGGATATTAGGGAATTTTGCTAATTTCCTAGCCTATCTTTTTATGGGTATCCCAGCAGGTAAGCTATTAGAAAAAATTGGATACAAAAAAACAGCTTTAATCGGAATTGTTGTTGGATTTGTAGGTGTGGGCATTCAATATATGTCTGGTATTGCTGCTAGCTTTTGGGTATACTTGTTTGGTGCTTTTGTAGCTGGATTTTCAATGTGTATTTTAAATGTTGTTGTAAACCCTATGTTAAACACACTTGGTGGTGGTGGTAAAAAAGGAAATCAGCTAATTCAAGTTGGTGCTACTTTTAATTCATTTATGGGTACTTCTGTTCCATTGTTAGTAGGTATGCTAGTGGGGGAGGTTACAAAGAATACGTCCATAAAAGATGTAAACCCAGTAATGTTTATTGCTATGGGAATCTTTGCTTTAGCCGGTTTGGTTCTTTACTTTGTAAGTATTCCTGAGCCTCATTTAAATACAGGAGACAATGTTAGAGAAAAGTCAAAGCATAGTGCATGGTCATTCCGCCATTTTATTATGGGTGCCATTGGTATTGGTGTATATGTAGGTGTAGAAGTAGGTGTTCCAGGAACTATGTTCTTCTTTTTGACGGATCCTAATGCAGGAGCTTTAGATGGTGGTACTGCTGGAACAGTTGTGGCTACTTATTGGTTATTAATGCTTGTTGGACGTTTTGTGGGTGCATCTATTGGAGGAAAGGTATCTAGTAAAACAATGTTAATTGTTGCATCAGCAATTGGTATGGTTTTGGCTTTAATGGCTATAATTTCACCAATTACATCAACTGTTTCAATTCCTGTTTTTCAAAGTTCAACTAGTGGTGTAACATTCTTATTTGCAAAAGTACCTATTAATGCCATGTATTTAGTATTAATTGGATTGTGTACTTCAGTTATGTGGGGAGGAATATTTAATCTTGCTGTTGAAGGACTAGGTCGCTTTACTGCATCTGCATCAGGTATTTTTATGACTATGGTAGTAGGAGGAGGAATTTTACCTTTAATACAAAATGGTGTTGCAGATAATCTAGGTTTCATGGCGTCATATTGGGTACCATTTCTAGGTTTAGCATATTTATTGTATTATTCTTTGCTAGGAAGTAAAAATGTAAATACAGATATACCTGTAGAATAAATAAGAACATTTATATATTAAAAAAGGCTAAATCTTGTAGAGATTTAGCCTTTTTTGTGTTTATATTATTTTGTTAAATTATCTTATTTAAAATAATTTTCTGATTTTTATAAATACATTATTACTTTTGTTGCTCTTGTATTGTAAAGAATAATTTCTATTAAAGTATTTTATATTCCCCCTATTTGAATGAAAAAGAAAGATATTATTATAAGTGGCGCAATTGATTTATTTGTAAATAAAGGTTTTTCAGCCTCAACAAATGAATTAATTAATAAAGTTGGGATTGCGAAAGGTACATTGTATCATTATTTTAAAAGTAAGGATCAATTAATTGTTGATATATATAAATCCCTTATGTTTGAAATTGAAAACGAATGTGTTTCAGAAATGTCTGAAGAAGAAGATCCACATGCTTATACAAAGGATGTATTTGGAAAAATTGTTAAATGGTTTATAAAGAATCCAAATAAGTTTCATTATATCAATAGCTTTGAAGCCAGTCCGTATATAAAAATACATGCACTTTCTGTACGAGAGACATTAGATGGTCCTCAAAAAAATATTATGCAAAAGGTAAATATGGGAGTGATGAAGAATTATAATACCGATTTAATCACTTTTTTTGATTTTGCATTTACTCGTTCTACAGCTAATTATTTTCTAACACAAGTTAATCCATTGGCAAAGTTTAAGTCTGAATTTGAGGAAGCTTTTGATTTATATTGGAATGGTGCAGCTAGGTAGTAAAAGATGTAGATTTTAATTGAAATATGGTTTAATATTTCATATTACCCCTTAAATAAAAGGGGTTTCCTTGTAAAAAAGTGCTATATTTCACTTTTCTCTCCAAATTATATTTTTTTTATAGTTGAAAAAACAAATGTAACTATGTTAAATAAGAAGAGCTACCTATATAGAGCTCTTTTGTTTAATAATGCTTGATTTACAGTTTTCTTTATTTGTGTTTAGTTAACCTAATGTAAGGGGTAATGTTATTTTAACAGATACTTAAGGTAAAATATACCGACTTGTCGGTCGGTTTTTGTGATATTTGCAGTGATATTTTTTTACTTTTGTAAACAACTATTTGAATATAGAAACACCTAAATCAATTTAAAAATGAAACAAATTTTCACAAAGCTTTATGTGATTGGTCTATTAATGACCATTTCCATGTCTGCTTTTGCGCAAGGTAAAGTATCAGGAATAATTATTGATTCTGATACGGAAGAACCTCTTATAGGGGCTACAGTTGTAATTAAAGGTACAACAAATGGAACTGTAACATCTTTGGACGGATCTTTTAAACTAGATGTAAAGGATGGAAAGTGCGACTTAGTATTTACTTATGTAGGGTACGTTGATCAAGTAAAATCTGTTAATGTAGATGGTGATTTAAATTTAGGAAAAATCATTTTAGAACCAGATGCTTTTGGTTTGAATGAGGTTCAAGTGTTGGCATCAGTAGTAACAGATAGAAGTACACCAGTTTCTGTTTCTACTTTACCTGCTGAAATTATTACTGAAAAGTTAGGTAGTCAGGAGTATCCTGAGTTATTGAAAACTACTCCATCAATTTATACATCAAAAGAAGGAGGCGGTTTTGGTGATGCGACTGTTTATGTACGTGGATTTGACTCAAATAATGTGGGTGTTCTTATTAATGGTGTACCTGTTAATGATATGGAAAGTGGTAAGGTGTACTGGAGTAACTGGGCAGGTTTATCTGATGTAACTCGTACAATGCAGGTTCAAAGGGGTTTGGGAGCTTCTAAATTAGGTTTGTCGTCTGTTGGAGGTACCATCAATATTTTAACTAAATCCACTGATGCTAAAAAAGGAGGAGTATTTAAATCATTTGTAGGAAATGATGGATATAGAAAACAATTGTTGTCTATTTCAACGGGAATGTCTGATAATGGTTGGGCGTTAACGATATTAGGTTCTCATACATATGGAGATGGATATGTTATGGGTACAGACTTTGATGCATGGAGTTATTTTGTAAATATCGCAAAAAGATTTAATGATAAGCATACTTTGGCTTTCACTATTGTAGGAGCTCCTCAATGGCACAATCAAAGGGGGACCAAACTTACAATAGAGACTTATAAGCATAATAAGTATGGTAAAAAGTACAATAGTAATTATGGTATAAGACAAGGACAACCATATGGAGGTGGTTATGGTTACAATTACTATCATAAACCTCAGGCTCAACTTAACCATTATTGGACTATTAGTGATAATACAAATCTTACTACTTCTTTGTATGCTTCTGTTGGTTCAGGTGGAGGTAGACGAGTAGCTGGTTCACTAGGTAGAACAGGTGATGGATTATTAGATTTTGATAGTGCAATTGAGGCGAATCAGGAATCTACAGTTGAAGGTTCTCAAACTATTGTTGGAAACTCAGTAAACAATCACCAATGGGTAGGATTATTATCAACATGGATTAAAGATGTCAATACATTTAAATATACTTTAGGTTTAGATGCCAGATATTATAATGGAGAACACTATCGTGAAATTGATGATTTATTAGGAGGTGACTTTTATTTGGATGATACGTTTATTACACGTGATCCAAATACAAAGCTAGTAGAAGGTGATAAGTACTCATACCATAATGATGGTAATGTACTTTATACAGGATTATTTGGTCAGGTTGAGTACATACAAAATAGATTTACTTCTTTCTTATCGGCAGCATTGTCTCGTAAAAGTTATAGACGTGTTGATTATTATCAATATATGCCAGGTGATCAAAAATCTGAATGGAAAGAGTTTTTACCCTGGAATGTAAAAGCGGGAGTTAGTTATAAATTAAATAATAATCATAGTTTGTATGCTAATGGAGGTTATATAAAAAGAACACCTTATTTTTCTAATGTGTTTTTAAATTATACAAATGAAATAAATGAGGATGTAAAATATGAGCAAATCATAACTTCCGAAATTGGATATATTTTTAATTCAGCTGTTTTTGATGCTAAAGTTTCATTATACAGAACAAATTGGAAAGATAAAGGATTGTTGTTAAGTTATTCTTTAGAAGTTGAGGATCCTGATGATCCTTCTGAAACAATTTTTGAAGATAGAACAGCTAATATTGCAGGTTTAAATCAGTTACACCAGGGTATCGAATTTGAAGGCACATATAAGCCTAATAGTAAATTAACTGTGAGGGGAATGATATCAGTTGGAGATTATATTTATCAGGATGATGTAAATTTTGCCCTTTATGATGGACAAGAGCTACTTGCCAAAAAGAATGCTTACATAAAAGATGTTCATGTAGGAAACTCTGCTCAAACAACAGGATCTTTATCTGTAGATTATAAAATTTTGGAAGGATTAAAATTAGGTATTGATTATGTGTATTATGGAAATCATTATGCTGATTTTGATCCTGAAAACAGATCTGCTTTAACAGATTCAGGAGTTGATGCTTGGAAATTACCAGAGGTTGGTTTAGTAGATATGAATTTCAATTATAAATTTAATATTGCAGGTTTAGATGCAAGCTTATACGGAAATGTTAACAATATCTTTAATACAGAGTATATTTCAAAAGCTGAGGATGGATCTGGTCATGATGATTTAACATCTGAAGTGTTTTATGGATTTGGTACAACATGGTCTGCGGGGTTAAAAATTAAATTCTAAACTTTATTAAAACTTGAAAAGATGAAAAAGATATTAAATATATATATCCTGTTAGCTATTTTATTTGCTAGTTGTGATCCTATGGAAGATATATATGATAAAATTGAAGATGAACAACCTTTAACTAATATACAGCAACTGGATTACACTTTAACTGATGATGATTATGATGAATTAGGAGCAACCTATGGTAATTTTAGTAGTTCAATGCCTGCTGCAGAATATATACCAGAATTATTAGCTGATAAATATGCAACATTGGATGCTAATTCTACTATTAATGTAACATATTACTATTATCAAGGTAGTTTGAGTTATTTATATGATTTAGCAGACGCAGATTCATATGAATTATCATCAAGTGATTATGATTCATTCGGTACTGCTTATGGAGAACCGGGGTATTACAATAATTTCGCTTATAATATGCCTGCCGAAGATTATTTACCTGACTTTTTGTTGGGTGTATATCCTAATGCAGAAAGTGGTGATTTAGTTATGGTAACTTATGAATATTATGATAGTGGAGCTTCAACTGTAAATGAATTTTATCAATTTGATGGAGCACAGTGGGATGTAGCAAGTGAAGGTATTCCTGATGGAGTTGAAGTATATGTTTTAACAGATGATGATTATGATTCAATGGGTGATCCTGGTAAATATAATAACTTCTCAAGTTCAGATGAACCTGAAGATTATTTACCTAAGTTCTTAGAACTTAATTATCCATATGCTCAAGACGGTGATATTGTTGCAGTTTTATATAAATATTACTCAGTTAGTACATCAACAAAAGCAATACAATATACATTCACTAACGGATCTTGGGAGGAGTATCAATCAACAGTAGAAAAAACTGATCAATATATTTTAACAACATCTGGGTGGATATTTGATCCTACAGTATTATATGAAATGGTAAGTTCAGATTACCAGACGATTGTTGATTATGTAAGTGAAACTTATGGTTCTCAATATCTTGATAGTTATGGTACTGCAGAGTATTATTTTGGAGCAGGATCATATTATTCGAATTTTGATATTAGAGACGGTAAATTTAACTCAGATGTATATAGTACATTCGAAGCAGCAATTTCTGATGGAATTCAATTAGGTTTACTTCCTGAATTGTTTGATGATGCTGTAACACAAGTAGATGGAGTTGAAGTTTATTATATTATTACTTTTGATACTTATAGTGGATCATATGTAACTTATTCAATGAAGTTTCAGTGCACTAAAGCAGGACCTGATGCTGAGTTTGAATATGTAGAAGGTTCAATAACAGCAAAGTAATATAATTAAAATACTAAAGTCCAAGGCTATTTTCCATTTATGAAGATAGCCTTTTTTTGTATCCGCCTAAGTCATTATAATGACATAGGTGTTTTCTTAAATCAAAATTCATATTTATATCTTATAGTATGTAGGATTTTTCTATTTTTGTTTTGTTGAGTGAAATAGAAATCGATTAAACTTTACATGGCGCATTTTGATGTAATTTTAGTATTTGTTGTACTGGCCTTTATTCTTGTCTCATTATATAAAGAAATCTTAGGAGCAGCATTTACCTTTTTTGTTGCAGTTATGGTATTGGGTTTTTTTGGTGTTTTAACACCAAAGGAACTATTGGCAGGGTTTGCTAATGAGCAAATTGCTGTTGTTATAATGCTTTTATTGTTGGGTGATGCAATTAGACAAATTTCAGTTATTGAAATATTCTTTAGTAAAATATTTCCGCGGCAAAGTGGGTATCGTGGATTCTTATCGCGGATTATGTTATGGATTGGTGGATTTTCTGCCTTTTTGAATAATACGCCATTAGTAGCAGTTATGATGCCATATGTTCATAATTGGTGTAAACGTAATAATATATCACCTTCAAAATTATTATTACCATTATCTTATGCTGCCATATTAGGAGGGTGTGTTACTTTGATAGGTACATCAACAAACCTTATTGTTAATGGTATGGTGATCGATCAAACCATATTCCCGGACATGGAACCTTTGCATATGTTTGATTTCTTTTGGGTTGGATTTCCAATGTTAGTGATAGGTTTTTTATACTTATTTTTCTTTGGAGATAAATTACTTCCTAAACGTAGTATTCTAACAAAAAGCATTTCCGGATCAGAACGAAAATATTTGGTAGAGGCTAAGGTTAATAAGAATTCAAAGTTAGCGGGCAGGACTATTGAAGATTCTGGTTTAGGTAATTCAAAAGGATTGTTTTTAGCTGAAGTTGTAAGAAAGAATTATACATTTCAGGTTTTTGATAAGAATTTTGTACTTGAGTCAGGTGACCTTTTACGATTTGCTGGTGAAAGTGAAGATATTGCTAATTTATTATCAGATACAAGTAACTTAAGTTTACCATCTGTTGGGATGATGAGTAGATTGAAGAGAGCAGATGTTGTAGAAATTGTGATTTCTCATAACAGTACTCTTATTTCAAAGATGGTTAGGGATATTAACTTTCGCAGTAAGTATGATTCAGTACTGTTGGCTATTCACAGAAATGGAGAAAGGATTACAGGAAAACTTGAAGAAATTAAATTAAAAGCAGGTGATGTTATTCTGTTATTAGCAGGTGATGATTTTAACTCCAGGTCTTCAGATGATATGGATTTTTATCTAATCTCAAAAGTAAAAGAAGTACGTAAACCAGAGAGATATAAAATCTGGACTTTATTTGGAGGAACATTATTAGCTATATTTTTATCAGCCTTAAATTTAATTCCTCTTTTTATGGGGTTACTTGTTGTATTAGTGGTGATTAATATTTTGGGTGTTGTAAGTGCTAAAGATTTACCTAAAAGTATAGACTACAATTTAGCCGTAATTATTGCTCTTTCTTTGGCTTTGGGAACTGCCATGATTAAAACCGGAGTAGCTGATATGATAGCAGATTTTATGATATCTATTCTTTTCCCATTTGGAAAGATTGCAGTGCTGATGGGAATTTATTTAATTACGACAATTCTTGCTGCATACATAACAAATAAAGCAGCAGTTGCCATTATATTTCCAATATCTTTAACTGCAGCGCATTCCTTAGGATTAAATCCTTTACCTTTTGCTTTAGTGGTTTCGTTTGCGGCAGCAGCTAACTTTTTAACTCCAATAGGTTATCAGACCAATCTTATGGTTTATGGACCTGGAGGGTATACTTTCAAAGACTTCTTTAGAATAGGCTGGCCTTTGACCTTAATTTACATGATAGTAACTGTTTTTATTTTAAATTACATGTATTTGTAAATTTCAGATAGTATTCATAGAAATGTATAAAACTTCAGTAACAGGAGAATGTCTCCTGTTAAATCAGTTAACAAATATTCTTTTATATTTTTAATCTAGACAAGCTTTGTTCCTGAAGTTTTTTCTGCAAATCTTGAATATTGATTATACACTACTTATTAAAACTATTCAGCCAAATCGAATAATCTTGAGCTAATAGTTCTGCAGGCCAATATCCATACCATCCATAACCAGCTCTGCGTTCAGGATTAACTTCTGCCAGAGAATAAACTTTCTGGCCGGCCCTGGTGCACATAAAAGGTTTGTTAGTTTCAATCTCATAAAAGCGAGCCCATATTGGACGTGCAGTTGAATCATTAACTACTATTCTGTCTATTTCTAAATTAACACCTTCATATGTGCCTTTGGGAACTGGAATTTCCTTAACTCTAATATTGTATAATTTTGAGTTTTCAAGCCACGTAATTGCTGATTCTATTGCCTTGTGGATGGAATCATTAGGTTGTGCCATCCTCATAAGAAGTTTAATAATTTCAGTTGTTTCCTTGGAAGCTATTGACGGTAATTCATATGTTCTGGCTTTAACAGGTTTAAAAGTATCATGACTGTGCTGTTGGCACCAACCTTTCTTTTGATTGTCAACAACTATCTGACATTTTAAAATTGACTTTAAAGCTATTTCTTCTGCAACCAAAAGCTTTGATTTTAAAGAATCAGATATCCATTGGTATTGAGGTTTATTTTCTTTTATGTCTAATAATAAATGCATGATGCCGGTCATTACATTGTCATTAAAAGTTATGGCATCAACATCCCAACCTCTCCATCCTCCTGAAATACGCTGTGTATTAAGAATGTACAGGAAACCTTTTTTTGCACTTTCTTTAAATATGGGATTGTTAGTGTTGTAATATAATTTTGATAGAAACTCAATTTGTGGGTGAGTATTGTCATTATCAAAAGTGCTGGTTAATTTATAATCAGATAAAGTTTGTTTTAAAGAATCAATGTCAATATCAGCCAGCCAATCCATATTTTTGGGCCATCCTCCATCTGCATTTTGATATTTCACAAAATTGCGTCCAATGGCTTCTAAACTGTCAATAGAAAATCTATTGTAGTTAAAGTTTTGAGAGAACAAATTCCAGTGATGTATTCCGTCGCTAAATTTTTCAAGGGAAACAGGAATAGGTTCTTTTGCTTTTTTTGTGTTGGTTGAACAAGATGATAATACAATTATTAGAAGTAAAAATAATTTAGTACGCATAAATATGTAGTTCTTTAGATTTAGGAAGGCCTAAAAATACAAAAGGCTTTATTATAAATAAAGCCTTTGTTATAATTTATGCGATATAAGTATTTTTATTTTGATGCTATTGTTTCAATCTCAACTAAAACACTTAAGGGAAGTTCTTTTACGGCAAATGCAGCTCTTGCAGGTGGATTTTCAGAATAATACTTACCATATATTTCATTCATGTCTTTAAAATTAGACATGTCAGAAAGTAGGCATGTAGACTTAACAACATTACTAAAATCATATCCGGCTTCAGTTAAGATAGCTTCAATGTTTTTCATAACTTGTTCTGTTTGCTCCTTAATTCCGCCTTCAACTATATTTCCTGTTTCAGGATTAATAGGAATTTGTCCTGAAATATATAATGTGCCGTTTGATTCAATAGCTTGGCTGTATGGTCCAATTGCAGCTGGAGCATTGGGTGTACTAATAACTTTTTTCATTGAATTAATTTTATATGTTTTTGTTTTGGATAAATATAAAAATATGATAATTAAATACTAAAAGTTAGGATTGTCTCTTGCACTACTTCTTTTATCGTATTTTAAGTCTTGAAGTAAAGAAGAATTTACACTAATTGAAAAGAAGTAAGATTTATATTTACCAACTGGTACTAAGTTGAAACTCATTCCCCAACAATGAAGATCTCTTGAAACTCTTAAGTTTGTGTGAGAAATTTCTTTAGTATCAAAACTATAACCAGAAGAGAAAGAAAACTTCCATTTAGGCGTTAATGAAAAATCACCACTAAAGTTTACACTCGAAGTTATTTTTTTCTTATAAGCCATCTTATTTTTGTCAAAATCACCATTTGTTAATCGAAGACTATAGTTTAATGATAAATTCCATGGAAATTCAAATTTTGTATAGCCATCTTCTCCAATTTGAGAATCTTGTTGCCCTCTGCTATTTGCAAAGGCATCAGGTAATTTATCGCTTCTGTCTAATGGGTTGTTATCCATATTGGTGTCTGGAGGTGTATTTTCATCGGCACTAGACTCCTCGTCCGTAGTTCCACTCCGTTTTTCTCTCCATTTTTTTAATTTTTCAGAACCAAATGACAGACCAAAACTTAGGTTGGCAGACTCAAGTCGAGCGAGTTTCTTTTGTGACTTCCATAAGGAAGCATTGATTCGTTTTACTGTTCCGGTTGCAGTAGTATCAAGAGCATAAGGATCAAAAGTTCCTCCAAAGTTAATGTTTGTTCCAAATATTTTAGTTCTTCCACTCATGCTAACTTTTGACCATTTTAATGAGTCGGCAAGGAAGTTATGTGAGGTAGAAAAATTTAAACTTTCCAGAATCTTTATTTTTTTATAACCAGTGGAATCCTTATCGCTTTTAACTTTCATTTCAAGCGTATTTCCCAGGGAAAGACCTAATGAACCTGATTTTCCTTTACCTGGTGTTCCGTATAATGAACCTTCATATTTTGAGTATTCATAATTTATAATCGAATCTAGTTCTGGATCATAATATTCAAACCAGTCATAATATCCATACTTTTCTTTACCAAAATCCGGACGGGCAGACATACTCATCGAAGGAGTCATTACATGTCTAATTTTATCTACTTTGTCACCAAACAATGCTCTCCAGGGAGTATAAAATGTATAAAATTTAGTTGAAGTACTTACAGAATAACTATAATCATAAACTCTGTTAAATCCATTGGTAGTATCTTTTACAACAATTTCTTCGTTTTCCTCATCCCATTCTTTTGTTATAGATTTTGTATACCAACGTTCTGTATAATTTACAGATGGAGTTACAGTGAAATATTTGAGAAATTTAAGATTTAAAGATAATGGTACAGAATGTTTTGCTCCGTTTGACCATTCTTGAGGGAATTTCTTTTGATTTAGTTCGCTTTCTTTAGTACTTATGTAGTTTTTAACATTACCTGTATATGAAAGGCTTATTTTTTCATACCAAGACTCTTTTGAACCAATTTTATTCTTACTCTTAAAAGGAAAAATACGATTCATTGTTAATGTAAGATCCGGAGATGTGAAACTAACTGTTGAGTCACTAGTGTTTTGTGACGCTAATATGTTAGCAGAAAAATTAAATGGAGCCTTTGGAAATTTTCTGCTATATGATATACTAGATCTTTTTGTACTTTGGGCTAGTGTGTTAACATTGATGATGCTGGATACGTTGTTTCTATCATATGAACTACTAGAATAATTTACACTTGCAGAAAATGTTTGATATGGATTAGCTTTTGAATCCTGACGATGTGACCATGTCAGTGAAAAATCTTTTGATTTGGCATAATCAGGTAAATCTTTATCGCTTGTTATATTTACAATATATTGAAAATTTATATTTCCAGAGTATTTATAATTCAATTTATATTTAGAAGCTGCTCTTGCTCCCCAGGATTCATTTGCATATAAATCCCCGGTGACTGCTAAATCAAAATAATCACTTGCTGCCCAATAATAACCTCCATCACGTAAAAATAAACCTCTACTACTTTCTTCTCCATATGATGGCATAATAATACCAGAACTATAAGTACTTGTGTTAGGAATTACAGCGAAAGGAATACCTACAGGCAAGGGAATATCTTCCACAACAAGATAAGCAGGTCCTGTGATTGTTTTTTTTCCTGGAATAACCTTTGCTTTTGTTAAATTTAAATAAAAGTGAGGGTGGTCATGATTATCACAGGTACTATAATGACCATCTTTAATAGAAAATGAATCATCAGGAGCTTTTTTAGCATATTCACTAACTACATATCCTTCACCCTGTTCTGTAACAACGTGTTCAATAATTGCCTTTTCACTTTCAAAATTGTACTTAATGGTCTTCATTTCATAAGTACCACTCTTGTCTGTAAATACAGGAAGGCCACTTGCAACTCCTAATGAATCCTCTACACCATATGCATATGTTAAACTACTATCTAAGTCTAATTCAATACAAGCAGCTGTAAGTGTAATGTCCATGTATTTTACTTCTGCATCTCCGTATAAAAATACTTTTCTTGAACCATCCATAGACATTATAATGGAATCTTTTGCAGTGTATTCTACATCTGCGTCAATTCCTAAACCTTTTGATTCTTTGGGTGGATTTATCAAGGTAGAATCAGGAGAAATGGACATAGAATCTTTTTGAACTCTAGGAATCGTGTCTAATGATGATGTATTTTGAGCAAAACAAAAATGCTTAAAAGGGCTGCAAAACAGAATGATAAATATGAATAGCGCTTTTGTGAAAAATCTTTGTTTTGTATGGCGTTTATTATGATTCAATGCTTTTGTTCTTTAATTTCAAGATTGCGACAAAAATAAATAAAAAATGATGATAGAAACTTTTTATTTCTAAAATTACCCCGTGTATCAACTTTTTTATTGAGATATTAAATAAAATATAAATTTGAATAGGGATGTGGAAATGGCTGGTTTTGTTTTAATTGCCTGGAACATAGTTTAATAACTTTAATATTTACGTAAGAAAACTTTTGAATTGATGCATATCAAATAATTTGCCAGTATTTCATTAAAATCAATTTTAATTATAAATTTTATAATATTTTTATTAGATAGAAGTGTGTAATTTCAAGTGCAAGAGTTATTTTTGAGAAATATTTGAAAATATTACAGTTTTTAAATTTTGAATGAAACAAACAATCAAGTTTAATAAGTAATTTAATACACTAGGTTACTATTAAATTTATTTGAAAGTTCCATCTGAGCATAAAACAAAATAAGCAGATGAAAAAATCATTAAAATATATTACCCCATTAATATTTATCCTTTTTGTTGCTGTTATTTTTAATCCTCTGCTTGCTCAAAGTACAGGGAAATTTAAAAAAGTGGTAATTGATGCGGGACATGGAGGTAAAGACCCAGGGGCCCATGGTAAATTTGCTAAAGAAAAAGATGTTGTGTTAGCTGTAGCTCTAAAATTAGGCAACTACATAGAAAAATACATGCCTGAAGTAGAAGTTGTTTACACCAGAAAAAAGGATGTGTTTGTTCCTCTTTCAGAAAGAGCTCAAATTGCCAATAAAGCGGATGCAAATCTTTTTATTTCTATTCATGCAAATTATATTGCTAATCCAAAAATAACCGGAACGGAAACGTTTGCTCTAGGATTACACAGAACTCAGGACAATCTTGAAGTTGCAAAAAAAGAGAACTCAGTAATTGTTTTAGAAGAAGATTATTCAACTAAATATGAAGATTTCGATCCTAATTTATCTGAGTCTTATATTATTTTTGAATTGTATCAAAACATCTATTTGAATCAGAGTTTAGAAATGGCTGATATGATTCAGCATCAATTTAGTGATAGAGTAGGAAGAAGAAATAGGGGAGTAAAACAAGCTGGTTTTCTTGTATTAAGAGAGACTGCAATGCCAGGTGTGTTAGTAGAGTTAGGTTTTTTGAGTAATTCTAATGAGGAAAAATATTTAACTTCAAATGAAGGTCAGGCTTTATTAGCCTCGGGTATATTTAGAGCATTTAGAGACTATAAAGAAACTTTTGAAGCTAAAAATAAATTTGATGTCAAAGAAAATATTGTAAAAAAAACCACTGACAATGTATTGTATAGAATACAGGTGGCTAGCAGCAAAAGGAAAATAAAGGAAGGAACATCAATATATAAAAAGTTTGATGATCTTTATGAATATCAAGATGGTAAATATTTTAAATATGCTGTTGGCGAAGCAGATACTTTTACCGATATTAGTAAACAAATTAATAATGTACAACAAAAAGTCAAGGACTGTTTTGTTATTGCATTTAAAGATGGAAAAAGGATTTCATTGCAAGAGGCAAAGAAATTAACAAATGAATAATTAGGATATACTTCAGAGGTAAAAAGCAACAATTTATTTTAGATGGGGGCATCTGAATATTAATTAATACAGTAAAAGCTGTAAAATTAGATTAATTACCATGAATGAATTTATTCCTATAATAGATGAAAGTTCTGCAGTTCCAAAGTTTTTACAAGTAGTTAATGCTTTTGAAGAAGCGGTTAAAAGTGATAAATTAGAGGTTGGAGATAATCTTCCTTCTGTAAATGAGTTATGTGCAAAATGCGGATTAAGTCGAGATACTGTATTTAAGGCTTATACAGAACTTAAAAGTAGAAAGCTAATAGAATCAGTTCCCAATAAGGGATATTATGTATCAAGCAATTCTTCTAGTGTTTTTTTATTTTTAGATACATTAAAGGCATATAAAGAGGTTCTTTATGGTGCTTTTAGGTCATCTTTGCCTGGTCGAATTAATGTAGATGTACATTTTCATCATTATAATCCAAGAGTTTTTGAAGATATTGTAAGGTATGCTGCAGGGAAGTACAGTCACTATATTATTATGAATTTTGATAATGATAAAGTAAAATCAACATTATCATCAATCGATCCTTCTAAGTTATTATGTATTGACTGGAATATCAATGTTCCGAAAAAAAGTTCATTTTTAGGTCAGGATTTTGGACAGGCCGTATATGATAATCTTTTAAAAGTAGAAGATAAGCTAAGAAAATATTCTAAGATGTTTTTTGTTTATCCTGAGTATACGAATCATCCTGAAGCTACAGTAGATACTTTTATTCAATTTTGTAAAGATAAGAGTCTTGACTACGAAATTATATTGAAACTGGAAGATATACATCCTGAGAAAGGCCAGATGTACTTTACTGTTAGTGATCGTGCTCTTGCAAAAATTTTAGACTTAACTTCAGATTTAAATTTAAAAATAGGTGAGGAAATTGGTATTATATCATATAATGAAACTCCTACTAAGAAATATATTAAAGATGGGATAACTGTCGTTTCTACAGATTTTGCCTTGATGGGAAAAAAAATGGCAAATTTTGTAGAAAATGATGAAAAAATTAATGAATTTGTTCCAACAAGCATAATACAAAGACATTCTCTATAAAGTTTATGTTAATTAGATGTTTTAAGTTTTATTATAGATATTGTTGTGTTGATTACTTGACTTTTATCGTCAAAACAGAGTAATTTGCAAATGCATTAGTATAGATATTTAATAAATTTAATTGTACTTTTAAACTTAATAACCTGAATTCTAAAATTAAATAGAACTTAAGTTGATATCTATTAATCTGTTTGTATTGTCTATGTTAAACTTTAATATCTTAAATTATGGAGCAAATTACTGAATTATTAGCCTCTTCAAAAGAGTATATTATTACTTATGGAGGACAACTAGTGCTAGCTATTCTAACCCTGATAATAGGTTTTTGGGTTATAGGAAAAGTAACACGTGCACTTAAAAAGGTTTTTCAGGTTAAACACATTGATGAAACTTTGCAGCCTTTCCTTGTTGGGATGCTTAATTATACACTAAAAATTTTACTGGCTATTAGTGTAATGACAATGATTGGTATTCAAATGACCTCTTTTATTGCAATTCTGGGTGCTGCTGGTTTAGCTGTAGGTATGGCTTTATCAGGAACGTTACAGAATTTTGCAGGTGGAGTGATGTTACTAATTCTAAAACCATTTAAAAAAGGAGACTTTATCGAAGCACAAGGTTATAAAGGAACAGTTAATGAAATACAGATATTTAGTACTATTCTTAAAACTCCGGATAACAAAATTATTTTTATTCCGAACGGAGGATTATCTACTTCTAGTTTAATTAATTATTCACGAGAAACTGATCGACGAGTAGATTTTTCATTCGGTATTGGTTATGGTGATGATATAGATAAAGCGAAGTCAATAATTAAACAGGTTATTGACAGTCACGATAAAATATTTAAAGATCCGGCACCATTTATTGTAGTGGGAGAGTTAGCTGATAGTTCTGTTAATATAACTACAAGAGTTTGGACTAAAGGTGCTGATTATTGGGAAGTATACTTTTATATGAACGAAATGGTTAAGAAAGAATTTGATAAGCAAGGGGTTTCAATACCTTTCCCACAAAGAGATGTGCATATATATAATAAATAGATAACCAAATAAACTTCACACATGATTAGAAATTTTATAGTAGCAGTTTTATGCTTTAGTACTATAGGTATTTTTGCTCAGGAGCAGAAAAATGATTCGATTAAAAATTGGAAAGTAGGAGGGAATACATCCCTAAATTTTTCACAAGTATCATTAACCAATTGGTCGGGAGGAGGAAATAATTCACTTGCCGGAACTTTTTTATTTAAAGGGTTTTTAAATTATAACAAAGGTAAGTATGCCTGGGATAATACATTAGATCTTGGTTATGGTTTAACCAAACAAGGAGATTATAAGGTGGCTAAATCAGAAGATAGGATTCATTTTACCACTAAATTAGGTTATGAAAATGGAGGACATTGGTTTTATACTGCTATGGCAGATTTTAAAACTCAGTTTGCTGTTGGTTATAAAGATCCTTTAGTTCAAGAGGTTCAGGTTTCTGAATTTATGGCTCCTGGATATTTGCAATTTTCTCTGGGTATGGACTATAAACCTTCTGATAATTTTTCATTATTTATTTCACCATTAACATCGAAAATGACATTTGTTACTAATGATTCATTATCGCATGAAGGTGCATATGGTGTAGATATAGATGAAACAATGAGGGGTGAGTATGGTGCATCATTGAAATTAACTGCAAAAAAGAACAATATTGTAAAAAATGTAAATGGATACACAAGGTTGGATTTATTCTCTAATTATTCTGAAAATCCTCAAAATATAGATGTAGATTGGGAGTTTGGTTTAGATATGAAGATTAATGAATTTTTGAGTGCCGTATTTACTGCTAATATTATTTATGATGATGATATTAAATATGTAAATAGTGAGGGTGTAGAAGAAGGTCCAAGAGTTCAAATGAAACAATTGTTTGGAGCCGGTTTGTCATATAAATTTTAAATAAGAAAAGGGGCTTATGCCCCTTTATTGTTTTATAGTTAGTTTTATTTTTGAATATTTAAATCTTAAGAATTCTTATGATTAATAGTGTTTCTCTATTTTAATATGGTGATTTTACATCAATCAATCTTTTTAAATAACCTGTTTTTAGATTAAACATCCATCCATGTAAGAATAAATCTTGTTTTGTTTTCCATGCTTTTTGAACTATAGATGTTCTTGATAGTTTTTCTATTTGTCTTTCTACATTAAGTTCCGATTACCGATCCAAGCGATCTTCCTCGTTATCTATCTTTTCAAGGTCAGGTAGATTCTTTCTGTAAACGCCTTTAATTGCAGAAAGCCAGTCTCCTAAATATTCATCATTATTATCATCAACTGCAGCTGCAATACCTCCGCAACCTGAATGACCACAAACAACAATATGTCTAACTTTTAAATAGTCAACAGCATATTTTATAACGCTCATTACATTGGAGTCGTTTGTAATTACTTGGTTAGCAATGTTTCTATGTACAAATATCTCTCCGGGTTCAGTATGTGTAAAACCAGCAGCTGGAACACGACTATCAGAACAGCCTATCCATAAATATTGTGGGGATTGCCCTAATGCTAAATTCTTGAAGTAATCCTTGTCAATGGAGGTTTTTTCCTTAACCCAGTCTTTATTGGCAACTAATATTTGATCTAAAGAACGCATAAATTTAAAGTAATTATTAATTGAGAAAACAACTGTTCAAAAATAGATATTGTTCGTACTGTAATTAGTAATTTAGTAAATAATCGACTACGGAAATTATTTTTCTTAAGCGAATTAATGAACTAAATAGTCGAAATTAGGAATATCATATTAATTTTGCTTAAAAAACTGCACAACTAAGTTTGTATTTCTAACTTAGCGCGCCAATAAAGTTTATAATAGTTATGAGTGAAGTAATAAATTCTTTACATACGTTCCATATCCCCGTAATGGGTACTGGATATACAATAGAATCGCCATTGAAGGTTGCTCATTATGGAATTGATTCAGTTGTACCAATTACTGATCATTATTTAATGGAACAGCTTCGTGAGATGTATTGTAAGGAAAATAATCTAGAATATGAGGCGGAAGATTTATCAAATTCAGAAGCACGATCAAATATAATTAGGAAGTATCTTAATTTAATGAATGATTTGGTTAATGCTAAATTTGATAAATTAAAGAAATCTGATTTTACTGAAAGTAGTGAAATCACAAAATATTTTGAATTGTTACCTGAAAACAATGAATTAAAGCAATTGTATAATAATATGCTTGTTGCTGAGGGTAATGAAAAAATAGAATTACAGAAAACGTTACGTAATAATATCAAAGCAGGTAGTATTGATGTTAATATTATGACAAAATTAGATGGGGTAAATTTTGATTCTAATAATGAGCCTTTATCTATAGAATATAACGACGCACATGCTGCACTAAAAGGTTTTGCTGAAAGTGACATAGATGGTTCTGTTGTTTTGTCTGCTGGATTAAATCCAAGATTATATGGATTTATGTCAAAGTTTAAAGACTTTTTCCCTAATGAATTAGGAAAGCTTAAGAAAAGAATCATCCTTAAAGTTAGTGATTACAGATCAGCTATGGTTCAAGGTCGATTTTTAGCAAAAAAAGGCTTGTGGGTTTCTGAATTCAGAATTGAATCAGGTTTAAATTGCGGTGGACATGCCTTTGCTACAGATGGTTTCCTTTTAGGACCTATTCTAAAAGAATTTAATGATAACAAAGATAAGTTAGCGCAGATGCTATTCTCTACCTATTCTGATGTGTTAGAGAAAGAAAAAGGTATAAAGTTGGAAAATGAATTTCCTGTTCATTATACTGTTCAAGGTGGAGTTGGTGATGCTGATGAGCATAAAATGTTTATAGAACATTTTAACATGCAATCAGTAGGATGGGGTTCTCCATTTATGCTGGTTCCTGAAGCTACAACGGTTGATGATTATACTTTAAATTTATTAAAAGAGGGAACAGAAGACGACTTTTATTTGAGTGATATTTCTCCTCTTGGAGTAAGGTTTAATTCAATAAAAGAAAATTCAGCAGATATAGCTAAACAAAAGCGTATTGATGAAGGAAAACCAGGTGCTTCATGTCTAAAGAAATTCCTTCAGTTTAATACTGAATACGGTAAGAATCCTATATGTACTGCTTCTGTAGCATATCAAAAGAAGAAAATTAATGAATTAAAAGAATCAATTGTAAATCCGGTTGATTTAAAAGCTAAAATAGACAAAGTAATGGAAAAAGCTTGTCTATGTGTTGGGTTAGGTAATAGTGTTTTAGAGCATCACAACCTCGAAGTTCCTAAAGGAAACCATGGAGTCGTAGTGTGCCCTGGACCTAACTTAGCATATTTTAATAAGCTATCCTCTTTACGAGAAATGGTTGATTTTATCTATGGTAAAACAACAACTCTTTTTAATTCAAATAGACCTAATGTCTTTATTAAAGAATTAAATATTTATGTGGATTACCTTAAGGAAAAGATTGACGAGTGTAAAGATGAATTCTCAGCTCCTGATATTAAATATTTTAATACTTTCAGAAAAAATCTACAAGATGGTATTGGCTATTATAAAGATTTATTTTCAAAAGGAGATGAAATATTCTCAAATATGAAAAATAATGTACTGTCAGATTTGACAAAATATAAAACGGAACTGGAATCCATTTTTATTCCAGAACCAGCTTAATAAAATATTTTAAAACATTAAAAATCCTATAATTCTTTTTTGATTTATAGGATTTTTTGTTTTATGGATGATCATAATTTTTTACCTATAAAGTTCATTGGTGTTATTTTTGATGCTAAGCTTTATTTAGTGAATTTTATTCTATTTGAGATGCGTATTTTAAAAATAATATCCTAAACATTTTTTAATTTCCTAAATAATAAGTAGTAAATTATGGATGATAAAGGTAATATACTGTATTACTAATTTTAAGTACAGATTTACATTAATTATTTCTATAATGTATATATTTTGCCACCTGAAATAAAAGTATATAGTGAGTTTATGAATAGGTTAATACGTTGTGTAATTATATATTTGATATTTTCTTCAATATGTTTCATTAGTTACTCTCAAGAACTTTTTTTTGAAAGAATAATAGGTGAGAATGTAAATATCGATGCCCCAATTCAAGGTATATCCAAAGATTCTATTGGATATTTATGGATTGCTAGTTGGAATGGCTTATTTAAATATAATGGAAATAAGTTCACTGTGTTTAAGCATAATCCAAATCAATATAATAATATACCAGATAACCGAATTAAGAATATTGCTACAGATTCTAATAAACAATTATGGATTCTTACCTATGAAAATAAGCATATTAAATATGACTATTCTACAAATAAATTTAATATTATAAAAGATACTAGCTTGTATGAAGGGGTTCAGAAGCAATTGTTATTAGATTCAAACACTTTAAATAGTAATAAAGAAATTAATGGGAAACGATATTTTTTATTAGATAATCATTTTGCTTCGTATGATACAAAATCAAAGGATACAATAGTGTATTATCCAAATATAAATAAATCGGGAGCATTACCTGACGAAGTAATAAATTGTTACTATGTAGATGATCAAGATATTATTTGGATAGGAACAGAGAAAGGTAATATATATAAAGCAGACCTTAATAGATTACCTTTTTTATTAAATTATGTATATGCTGAAAAGGATAATAGATATACAAAATGTCAAATATCTACCATATTAAAGATGGATAAAGAAATATGGTTCGGTACATATAATAATGGAATACAAATAAAAAGTAATAGTGGTGAATATTTGTGGCAACATCCATATTATAAATCAAAAAACAAATTAAAAAATATTCTATCTCTCCATCAGGATAAAAATGGAAACATATGGATTGGCACTAAAGATAAAGGACTTTGGGTATATAATACTAAAAATAAAAAAACAATTAAAATAGTTGATAATCATGTGCCGGAGGTATATATGAGTGACCCTTATGTTTATTGTATGACACCTTCATATGATAATCATTTTTGGGCAGGAGTATATAAAGGTGTTTTCAAAATAAATTCCGACAATTTCGAATATAAAAAATCAGATTTACATAGGTTAATCAATAAAATTCCAATACGAGATATAATTGAAGATAGGGAAAAAAATATATGGATAGCAACTGAAGGATATTGTGTTTTTCGTTTAGGGTTTGATGATAATGTAATCTGCATAGATACTATGCAAATTAAAGATTTTAAACACGTAACTGATGGTCAATTTGAAGGTGAGTGTGCTTATGCTTTGCATGAAGATCAGGAAGGATTCATTTGGGCTGGAACTTCAGAAGGTTTATATAGAATAAATAAAGCGAATAATGAAATTCAAAAATTTTCGAAACATGAAGGTTTGATTGATGAATATATTTGTGCGATTGAGGAAGATAAGGAAGGTAATATTTGGTTTTCAACTAAAAAAGGGATTTCAAAAATACATAAACATGACCAAAGTGTTTCCAATTTTCCAATTTCTGATGCATCGGAAAATTGGGTTTTTATGAATAGATCTTCATTTAATGATACAATAAATAATATTATATATTTTGGAGCAAGAGAAGGTTATGTAAGCTTTAATCCAAGAACTATCAGAACTAATAAGTTTGCACCTAATCTTATATTAGAAAATTTTTATGTTTCAGGAAAACGTATTTTCCCAAATGAAAAGGTTAACGGTCAGGAGATTATTAATAAGGTAATTTCTAAAACAAAAGAAATTAATCTCAAGTATACTAGTAATAATTTTGGTATAGAGTTAACCTCATTAAACTTTCAGAATTCAGAATGGGGTAAATTTTATTATAAACTAGAAGGATATAACGATGACTGGATAGAATCAACATCAAATAATGTTACTTTTATCAAAGTTCCTTTTGGTGAATATACATTTAAGGCTAAAACCATCTCACCTGATAATATTTTTTCCAATACAGTCAGCTTAAATGTCTCTATACTACCACCATGGTATGCAACAAACCTTGCTTATGTTCTTTATTTTATTTTTATAGTACTTGTTTTTATTACTGCCTATAAGATTATATCATATCAGCAAAAATTAAAAAGTGATGTTTTAATTGAAAGAATTAATGCAGAAAAACAAGAAGAAATCAATAAAGATAAAATAGAATTTTTTACGAATGTTTCTCATGAATTAAGAACACCACTAACACTTATTACCGATCCTCTTAAGCAATTGGGTAATAAATCTATGACTGCAAATCATAGAAATTTATATTTATCTATCATTAATAAAAATGTAGATAGGTTAGTTCAACTAATCAATCAAATTTTAGATTTTAGAAAATTTGAGGAAAGTAAGCTCTTGCCAGAATTTTCAGTTCAGGATGGAGTTGCCATTGTTCGAGATTGTGTCAAGACTTTTGAAGTTATGGCGGAGCGAAGAAATATTTTATTATCCTTTGATTCTGAAGTCGAAAAACAAATTGGTTATTTTGATAAGAAAAAACTAGAGCAAATCATTTTAAATATTGTATCAAATGCTTTTAAATATACTCCCGATGGAGGAAAAATAGATATTAATATTGAATCAAGTGAAACCCGAGGGATATTTTGTGTAAATGTAATAGATAGTGGAGTAGGAATAGATTCCGAAGCTTTGAAAAATATTTTTGAACCTTTTAATAATGAAGGTGCAAAACCCTTTTATGGTAGTTCTTCAGGAATGGGATTGGCGTTAACAAAAAAAATTATCGAACTTTTTGGTGGAACAATTAATGTTGATAGTATTCCAAAAAAAGGAACGAAGGTAGTAGTATCATTGAAATTTGAAGAAGTTGATAATGATGTGTCGATTGCTAGTGAGAATTTTGAGGAAAAGGAAATTGAAAGCAATTTTTCTAATACGGAAAATACAGAAAATAATAATAAGTCAACCCTATTAGTTGTTGAGGATAATGAGGATATACAAACTTATCTTCAAGTTGAATTAGGTGAAGATTATAAGGTAGTAAGTAAATTAAATGGTCTTGAAGGTTTGGAGTATGCCATGGAAAATATTCCTGATGTCATAATATCTGATATTATGATGCCTAAAATGGATGGAATTACTTTCTGTGATAGGATTAAGAAAGATGAAAAAACATCACATATTCCTGTTATAATGCTTACTGCAAAAAGTACAGAAAAAGATCATATCACAGGATTAAAAACCGGTGCTGATTTTTATTTTTCAAAACCATTTAGTGTTGAAGTGTTAAAAGCCCAAATAAATAGTATTGTTGAAAATAGACAAAAACTTCAAACCAAATTCGCTACGAAAACTAATGTATCTGAATTGAATAAGGGAGAAAATGAAATTGATAATAGATTTGTTAAAAAAACAATTGAAATAATAAATGAAAATATAAATGTTGTAGGTTTTAATCCTGATCAACTTGCAAGTATGCTTAATATAAGTCCAAGACAGTTATATCGCAAACTTAAAGCAATATCAGGAAGTACTGCAAAAGAATTTATAGTTCGTGTAAAAATGGAAAAAGCCTCTGAATTACTTTTAAAAACTAATTATAATATTTCTGAAATAGCATATCAAGTTGGCTTTTCAGAACATTCTAACTTTACAAGAACGTTTACTAAGCATTTTGGCTGTAGTCCTACTCAATATGCAGATACACATAAATAGGATAATAGTAAACTAAGCTTAGATTATTAATAAACATACATTCTGACGTATTTGTGATTATTTCTATCATCTTTAAGGTTATAAAATATACTAATTCAATAAGTATTTTTAAATAAGAGGATATAAATCATAACAGACTTCTTTTGCTGATTTTTATTTAAGCTAATTATTCATGATAATTGTTTGCGCTTATACTTAATTTAATATGCCAAAATGATCTGGCTTACAAATTTCTTACACTCCGTTTTATAATAATATGAATATGTTAACAATAGGATATTCCTTCAATAAATAAAGAAGAAAAATTTAATACAATAAATGTTAGAATGTCATTTCTACTCCCTCTTAATTTTAGCTTTATTATTTAAATATTACAAAAAATAACAATTAAGCATGGTTAATTTTAACTTATTTAAATAGTATGTGGTTGTTATGTTAAAATATTTAGTAGTGTTTTCTTTAGGATATAATGGAAATAAATCCACTGACATGAAAAATAGTATATGTAATTAACTTGGGTGTTGTGTTGTAAAGTGCAGTAGAATAGGTATATATTGTTGTTTGGTATGTTTTGATAAGAGATGTCAAAATGTGATAATGACAAAAAGTGGTATGTCGTATAATTTTGATTAAAATTTTTTAAGAAAAGTTTAAAAGACGTAACACAAGATGTACAAATTAATTCTAATTAATATTACTATTGTTTCTTTAATGTTATTTTCTTGTTCTAGGAAAGAAGATACAATAAAGACAATAAATATTGAAATTGAGGCCCCATTTGAAATGGACTCAATTACAATTCCAGATTTTGAGAATTGTAAGGAATTAGTTATTACAGATTTTGGTGCTCAAGAGAATAACCTAGAAACAACTACCCAGGCAATTTCAAAAGCAATTAATAAAGCCAATCATATTGGAGGTGGAATTGTTCTTATTCCAAAAGGAGAATGGTTAACAGGAACAATACACCTTAAAAGCAATGTTAATCTTTATTTAGAAGAAGGGGCTAAACTAATCTTTTCAGAAAACCCGAAGGATTATTTACCTACAGTCCTAACAACGTGGGAAGGTATGGAATGCTATAATTACAGTCCCTTAATTTATGCATATCAATGTAAAAATATTGCTATTTCAGGTAAAGGTGTTGTTGAAGCAAGAATGGACGTTTGGCAAAAATGGTTTTCAAGATCTGCTTCTCATCTAAAGAGTCTAAAGCAATTATATAAATTATCTTCTACTAATACCTCGGTTAAAGATAGACGTATGGTAAGTGATACTTCTCACTTAAGACCACAGTTTATTCAGTTTAATAGATGTGAAAATGTTTTGTTGCAAGGCATTACTATTCATAATAGTCCGTTCTGGACCATACATCCCTATTTATCAAAGAATGTTGTTATAAGAGATGTATTAGTTTATTCACGTGGACGTAACACTGATGGAATAGATCCTGAAATGGTTCAAAATATACTAATAGAAAAGTGTGTTTTTGATGTACAAGATGATGTGATCGCAGTAAAGGCAGGTAGAAATCAGGATGCCTGGAGATTAAACACACCTACAAAAAATTTAGTTATTAAAGGTTGTAAAGTTAAAAATGGTCATCAATTTTTAACAATAGGAAGTGAATTGTCTGGGGGGGTTGAAAATGTTTTTATGGATAGCTGTAGTGTAGATAACGATGCAAATTTAAAATATCTACTATATGTAAAAACAAATGAAAGAAGAGGGGGGTATGTTAAAAATATTTACATAAATAATATTGATGTAGATAATGTTGATTATGGAATTTTAGGGATAGAAACTGATATTTTTTATCAATGGAGAAATTTAGTTCCAACTTACGAAAGAAGACTTACCAATATAGAAAATATTTATCTGGATAATATACACGCAAAACAAGTAAAATTTATAGCTAAAGCTTTTGGTGAAAAAGAACTACCAATTAGAGGTGTTCATTTAAATAACGTGAAAGCAGATACTGTAAATGATACAGAATATGTATTTGAAAATACAATTGATTATGAGATTCAAACTAAGTGAGACATTAAGTTATAAATACATGTTTTGTATAAATGTTGAGAAAATAATGGATGAAAATAACATTAAAAATATGTCTATGGGAGGAGAAATAATTAGAATCTGATTTGAAAGTAAATGTTAGGTAAAGAATTTATAAATAATTGATTACTAAAGTAACGACAAAGTAAAATTAATAAAAGAGTAATGAGAGAAATCTATTTTAAAATGAGTAAAGGACAACTTAAAGTGCTTTTAATAGCATTTTTAACAAGTTGTTTACTTTGGGGAGGTAACAGTTCTATCTATGCCCAAGGTAATATTACTGTAAAAGGTAATATTAAAGATGACACAGGAATGGCTGTTATTGGAGCAACAGTTGTAGTGGAAGGAACTACCAATGGTAGTATTACTGATGTTGATGGAAATTACGTTTTATCGAATGTACCATCAAATGCAAATTTAGTTTTTTCATTTATTGGTTTAAAAACGCAAGTTGTACCAGTAGCCGGAAAAACAGTAATTAATGTAACATTAGAAGCAGAATCAATTGGATTAGATGAAATTGTAGCAGTTGGTTATGGTGTTCAAAAGAAAAGTGATGTTACAGGTGCGATGACAAGAGTTAGCACTGAAGAACTGAATGTTCGACCTGTAAGTAATGCTTTAGAGGCTATTCAAGGTCAGGCAGCCGGTGTTGATATTACTAGTTCAGAACGTCCGGGAGAACTTGGTAGTATTACTATTCGTGGTGATAGATCGTTAACTGCAAGTGGTGATCCACTATATGTTGTTGATGGAATTCCTTTGATGTCGTCAAGTGCTATTGAAACATTAAACCCTAGGGATATTGAATCTATTGATATTCTTAAAGATGCATCAGCAACAGCTATTTATGGATCAAGGGGTGCTAACGGTGTAATTATCGTAACTACTAAAAAAGGTAAAGAAGGTAAATTTACAATCAACTATACAGGTACCTATACAGTGGAAAATATTCACAGTAAAAATCCAATGATGAACGCTGACGAATATATCACATGGAGACGTTGGGCATGGTATAATGCTGATCCAACATCATATGCACCAGGTGATGCTCCAACATTAGAAAACGATCAAAATATATTTTATGATGGTGGTTTGGATGATGAATTTGCATGGGCAAATATTGAACAAGGATGGTCTGGCGGAAGCTGGGATGCTTCAAAAGTTAAATCTACTGACTGGACAGATTTTGTTACTCAAAATGCTATAACACAGGAGCATACTATTAGTGCCAGTGGAGGTTCTGAAAAAATGAATGGTTATGCATCTTTTGGATATTTAGACCAGCAAGGTACTCAAATTGGTCAATGGTATAAAAGATATACAACTAAAGCAAGTGTAGATCTTACGCCTAAAGATTGGTTTAAGTTAGGAGCAAGTATTAATACTTCTTGGAGTGATCAGGATTATGGAATGTCAACTTTAGGGTCTGCTTCTAGTTCTAATCCTAATTCTATTTATAGTGCTGCTGAAAAAATATATTCTTATGCAGTTCCTTATGATGATAACGGTAACGCCATTCTAAACCCTGGTGGTGAAGAAAATGTCTATACTATTATTGGAGAGGAAGGTTTATCTACTCAACAACGTCAAACTTTCAGAGCATTAGGAAGTTTTTATGCTACTGTTGATTTAGGAAAAATATATGAACCATTAAAAGGTTTACAATTCAGAACTAATTTTGGTCCTGACTTCCGATACTGGAGAGAAGGTGTTTATATTAATGAGAATTCTGTTGTTAGAGCATCCAATACAGGTACATCTTTTGCAAGAATTAAAAACCAAAGGGATTTTTCTTATACATTAGATAATTTAATAACCTATAATAAGAAAATCAATGATCACACTTTAGGGTTAACAGCTTTACATACAGCTTCAGAGTGGGATATTGAATCAAGTAGCATGCAAGGATCAAATATTCCTAAAGCTAGTTACTTATGGAATAACTTTGGATCTTTAGATTTAACTGATGATGCTTATAACGTTTATATAGGATCAGGACTTACAGAAAAACAACTAGAGTCCTATATGGGTAGGGTGAATTATAACTATAAGGATAAGTACTTGGTTACTGCATCAGGTAGATGGGATGGAGCTTCTCAATTGGCTGCCGGACATAAATGGGCATTTTTCCCATCCGTAGCATTAGGTTGGAGAATGAAGCAAGAAACATTTTTAAAAGATTTTGGTTGGATTGATCAATTTAAATTAAGATTAGGAGCTGGTACTACAGGAAACTCTGCTATTAGTGCATATTCAACAAAAGGTGCTATTTCAGACTTTTTTGTGCCTTTCGGAGGTGAATCTAACCAAATGGCATACTCAGTAAACAATGCATCTATGAGTGGAAATGATAATGAGTTAGCTAATTATGATTTAACATGGGAAGAAACAACTCAATATAACCTTGGTCTTGATTTTTCATTCTTAAACGGAAGAATAGGTGGTACATTGGATGTTTACAAGTCAATTACCGATAACTTAATTATGCAAGTGAAAATTCCGGTACTTAATGGTTATAAATCTACATTTGCAAATGTTGGAGGTACTACTAACAGAGGTTTTGATATAAGTTTAAATACAGTAAATGTTAAAGCTGGAGGATTTCAATGGAGATCAAATATAAATGCAGCATATACAAAAGACAGAATTGAAACTCTTGCATACGGTAAGAATGACATGATTGACAATGGTTGGTTTATCGGAGAACAAATGAGTGTTATTTATGCTGTTGAAGGTGATGGATTATGGCAGGAAGAAGATGCCGAAGAAATGGCAAAATGGGATGATAGCTATGGTTTTGAACCAGGAAAAGCTAAGCCTGTTGACCAGAATGGAGACTATGTAATCGATGAAGAAGATAAAGTTATTATTGGTAATAAAAGACCTAATTGGACTGTAGGTTTTAATAATACTTTTGAGTATAAGAATTTAAGCTTAAACGTAGTTACATTTGGACGATTAGGATATAAAATGACAGGTGGTACTGCACAAACAGGTCGTTATAACCAAAGAAAATTAGATTACTGGACACCAACTAATACAAATGCAGAATGGCAAAAACCTATCTATAATGAGTCTGGTGGTGATACTTATTATTCAGTTATTGGATATCGTGATGGAGGTTTTATCAAAGTAAGAACTGTATCATTAAGTTATACTGTACCAAAAAAACTTCTTGAGAGATATAGTATTGGAGGTCTAAGAGTTTATGCACAAATGAAAAACCTTGGTATGCTTTACTCAACTGTTGATTATAAAGATCTAGATACAGGAAGCGTAACATATAACAGAGGATTTGTGTTTGGTGTAAACGTTGATTTTTAATTGTTGAATAGTAACAAATTAAATTTTGAAAGCAATGAAATTTATATATATTAATTTATTATTACTGGTTACCACAATGATGGTATCCACCTCATGTAAAGAATCTTTTTTAGATGAGGAGTTGACAACCGCTTATTCTGCAGATTATTTTGAAACAGAAGATGGGTTAAATTCACTGGCTATTGCCTTATATGCTACTCCAAGATTCTTTTTTGATTATGAGTGGGCCTATGGTATGACAAATTATGGTACCGATGAGTTTTCAACAGGAACAGATTTAACTAACGAGATGTGGAATAATTATGATTCTCGTTTAGCCGCTACTATTACAGGTGGTGCAAATGCTAATTATACGGATCCAGCTTTCATTTGGACAAATATGTACTTTGGAGTTAATGAAGCTAACATCGTTATTGCAAATGCTGAAGACGCTGTTACCTCTAGTGAAACTACAAAAAATAGTATTTTAGGAGAAGGATACTTCTTAAGGGGTTATATCTACATGAGAATGGTGGAACAATTTGGTGGTGTTGTTTTAAATACCGAACCTAATAACACTGTTAATCGTACTTTTACAAGAAGCTCTGTTGAAGAATGTATGTCACTTATTATTTCAGATTTTGAAAAAGCATATGATTTACTTCCAGAGGATGAATGGAGAGGAGAAGGTACATGGACAAAACCCTTGGCTGCCCACATGCTAGCAAAAGCTTTATTGTTCAGATGTTCAGAGAGAAACGACGATTGGAATAGTAGTTATAAAGATGCTGATTTAGATGCAATCATTCCTTTATGTGATTATGTATTTACAGCAAGACCATTAGCTAGTAACTATGCTGACTTATGGGACTGGACAGGAGTGGATTGTGAAGCAGAAAACAATAATGAAATTTTAATGTCAGTGCAGTATAATGCTGATTCTTCTACTGAAGGACGCTATAAAAACCATACATTTTGTTATTTCCCATGTACATATTCATGGATGAAATATATGAAGCGTACAGTAGCAGGAGGTCTGGATTTCCAACGTTTAAGAACAACAGAGTATGGTTGTAATCTTTATGATTTTGAAAATGACTCTCGTTTTTGGAAAGCATTTAAAACAAAATGGAATGCAAACAGTCCTGTAACAAATAACAAGTACGGTATTGAAAAAGGAGATGTAGGTGTTATTTTTATTATGAATGATAAAAATGATACACGTTTTGACGGAATGGAATTAGGTAGAGCTTCTTTTACTTATGAAGATGCAAGCAATGATAATACTGTTGTTCCTAATGCATTTGTGTGTTATCAAAATGGTGAATTTGTACAACAGGTATCAGGTAACAACTATTATGTGCCTATCAGTAAATATGAAGATGGATCCAGAGCTGGACTAAAAGTACAAGGTAACAGAGATGGTCTTTTAGCAAGAACAGGAGAAACTTATTTAATTAAAGCAGAAGCATTAGTAAGACAAGGAAAGTATGATGAAGCTATTAGCGTAGTAAACATTCTACGTGCTCGTGCTCAATTTACAGATGGAGAAGATCGTGCTCACCACGTTGATGGTGGTCAGGCTGCTAATGGAGGAGCTGATGAAGATTATGATGCTTATACTAATAGAAGTTCATACTATGAGTCAACTGGTCTAGCAGAAACAACTGCGGCATCAGATTTACAGATTGCTTCATATACAAGTTTACCAGCAGTTGATGAAGCTCTTTTAGCTCAACTTGGTGTAACAAGTGACTATGATCGTATGTTACACTTTATCTTAAATGAACGTTCTCGTGAATTATATGGAGAATTCCTTCGTTGGATGGATCTAAGTAGAACAAAAACTCTTGTTTTAAGAGCTCAAACATTTAATGCTGAAGCTGCAGATAACATCGATGAACATCACGAATTACGTCCTATGCCTCAAAGTTTGATCGATGGTTTATTACATGATGATGGTTCAAATTTAAGTGAAGAAGAACAAGACGCTTGGCAAAATCCTGGTTATTAATGGATTTTGTAAAAAAAATATATCTGAATGGAAACGTTCAGGATTATAGTTGAGATTCCCTAATAGATTTATCAATTATATAATGATTGCCCTTCAAGTTTTACTTGAAGGGCTTTTTTTATAAAATAGGTTCAAAAGAAAAATGTTAAAATTAAGTTTTGGTTTGAAAGGTGTTAACTTAGGTGTGGCTTCAGTTAGTGTTTAGATGGCTTTGGTTTATGATAAGAAGGTGTTTGGATTAGTAATGGATATAATTAATTAAATATAGAATATAATCCTTATGACTATCAAAATTGGATACAAATTGTTTCTATTTAGGTTTGTCATTTCTTATACGAACTTAAAATTCTTCCTATATATTGCAGGAGATATATTTGTAGTTTGCTTAAATATCCTTGAAAAATGATATCTGTCTGCAAATCCACAAGATGACGCAATCTCATCAATGGATAAATTTGTATGATGCAAAAGGATGCAAGATTCATCAATTCTCTTTTTACGAATATATTTTTGGGGTGCTATACCTGTTTCGTTTTTAAATAAACGAGTAAAAGCATTAGTGGCTAATGATACTCTTTTGGCTAATTTATCATTACATAAGTCTTCATTGAAATGATTATCGATAAAATTTACTGAATCTAAAACTCTATAATCGGCTGTTATTACATGTCTTTTTTCTTGATCTATTTCTGATAATAAATCTGTAATTAACGATTGAATATTTAGCATTACATGAAAATCAAAATGGTGATTCTCATTCATTAAATGATGTTTAATTATATCTAATTTTTTTCTCAGATGTTCAGTAATGTTAAAAACAAAAATACTTGGTTTTATATTGTCATAAAAGGTTCCAAGTTTAAAATGGATAAATAAGTGGTAAACGTATTTGCCTTTTATGTCTTTATGAGAATTATAAGTAATTCTATCTCCGTTAAATAAATATCCATTTTTCGGGATGGAGTTATCAAATAAATGGGTTGAAAAACTAGTATTTGGCGGAATTAAAATTATTTTATTTTCATCTAGTTCAAATGTCTGTCCATCATGATTAATAACAGCTCCTTCGTATTTGTTATTATATATTCTCCAATAAGGATAAGATAATTCATTATATTCCCAGTTGTTAAGCCACCAGTATCTGCAACAAAGAAGTTCAATATTTATGTTTGGAAAAAACTGTATAATATCCGATGGATCTCCTTTGTCAGGAATTTTTTTTAAGGGTATCATAAATTGAATGTTTGAAATAGATACAAAAATAAATTAAATAGACATTTATTTAAAATTAAATCTGATACAAATTTGTATGTTAATTAATGTGAAATTAAAAAGCAATTAAAATTTGGTAAGAGTTGTTAATACCAATAATTCAAAAGACTTTTATTAAATGTCTGATTATTAGGTTTATGACAAAGATAGTGGAGTGTTGTTAAGGAGATGATAATTAGCATCTTGTACATCAGTCTTTTATCTCTAATCTAAAGGTGTATTGCAATAATTTACTTTAATTAAATAATGAAAATTTAAACTCATTTATAAACATACAAGAATAATATAATAGTTATGGCTAACAGATTAATAGGTGATTTACCTAAAGTTGGTATCAGACCTGTAATAGATGGTAGAGAAAGAGGAGTAAGGGAGTCGTTGGAAGTTCAGGTAATGGATTTAGCAAAAGCGGCAGCTCAGTTTATTGAAGCAAATTTACGTTTTCCAAGTGGTGAAAAAGTAGAATGCGTTATTGCAGATACATGTATTGGGGGTGTAGCAGAAGCTGCTATGTGTGCTAACAAGTTTAAAAAAGAAGGTGTTGGTGTTTCATTAACAGTTACTCCTTGTTGGTGCTATGGTACAGAAGTAATGGATACCGATCCTTTATTACCTAAAGCCGTTTGGGGATTTAATGGAACTGAACGTCCTGGAGCTGTTTATTTAGCTGCTGCACTTGCAGGATATACTCAAAAAGGATTACCTACTTTTGGTATTTACGGTCGCGATGTACAAGATGCTGGTGATACTAATATTCCTGATGATGTTCAGGAAAAAATTCTTCGATTTGTGAAATCTGCTTTAGCTGTAGCCCAAATGAATGGTAAGTCATATCTATCTATAGGATATAGTTCAATGGGAATTGCTGGTTCTATGGTTGATAGTAATTTCTTTCAGGATTACTTGGGAATCAGAACAGAGTTCGTAGAGTCTGTAGAAATTCTACGTAGGATTGATGAAGGAATTTATGACGAAGAAGAATTTAATAAAGCGTTAGCCTGGACAAAAGAAAACTGTAAAGAGGGTAAGGATTTAAATGATACGGAAAAGCAAGCTGATGCTGCTCGCAAAGAAGCTGAATGGGAAATGGTTGTTAAAATGACGTTGATTTGTCGTGATATGATGATCGGTAACCCTATGATTATTGAGAAAGGTTTTAGAGAAGAAGGATTAGGAAGAAATGCTATTTTAGGAGGCTTCCAAGGGCAAAGGCAGTGGACAGATTATCAACCAAATGCTGATTTTACTGAAGCTATTTTAAATTCGTCATTTGATTGGAATGGAATTAGAGAGGCATTTGTATTTGCCACAGAGAATGATAGTTTAAACGGTGTATCAATGTTATTTGGTCACTTATTAACGAACACTGCACAAATATTCTCTGATGTTAGAACATATTGGAGTCCGGATGCTGTAAAGAGAGTTACAGGAAAAGAGTTGACAGGTACTGCAAAAGGAGGTGTGATTCATTTAATTAATTCTGGTTCTACAACATTAGATGCTACTGCACAACAAAAAGATGTAGAAGGTAATCCTGCTATGAAACCTTATTGGGAAATTTCAGAGGAAGAAGCTCAAAAATGTTTAGATAATACAGTTTGGCCACCAGCAAATAAAGGATATTTTAGAGGTGGAGGTTATTCTTCATTATTTAAAACTCAGGGAGAAATGCCAGTAACTATGTGTCGTTTAAATATGGTTAAAGGGTTAGGCCCTGTACTTCAGATTGCAGAAGGATGGACGGTAGAATTTCCAGATGATATTCATGATGTATTAGATAAACGAACAGATCCAACATGGCCAACAACCTGGTTCGTTCCAAGAACCAACGGAGAAGGAGCATTTAAGGATGTATATTCAGTTATGGCAAATTGGGGAGCGAACCATGGTGCAATTAGTTACGGACATATTGGTGCTGATCTTATAACTCTAGCTTCTATGTTACGAATCCCTGTTAACATGCATAATGTGGATGATGGTAAAATATTCCGTCCTAGTGCATGGGCTTCATTTGGAGAAGATAAAGAAGGAAGTGACTACAGAGCTTGTAGCACTTATGGTCCTTTATATGGAATTAAATAAGAATTGAGGTTTATAAAAAGTACTTTCATATTTAGCTAAATAGATTATGTATTTATGGGAGTACTTTTATATTTTAATGAAATGAATAAAAAAGATCTTGCCATTGTTTTTGATTGTGGAGCAACCAATGTTCGTGTTGTAGCTATCGATTTATCCGGAAATATAATTGCATCTCATTCATTGAATAATGAAACAGATGAAGATCCTTATTATGAAGGTGGGCGGATTTGGGATATTGATAAACTTTGGAGTAAACTATGTATGGCATCTCAAAAAGTTACTTCAGCTATAGATTTGAATAGAGTAGCAGGTGTAACATTTACTACTTTCGGAGTTGATGGAGCTTTTGTAGATGAACAAGGAGACATACTATACCCTGTAATTTCATGGCAATGTCAGCGCACTACACCAATCATGGAAGATATTGATAAATATATTCCTTTAAAGGATTTATATAGTTTAAGTGGAGTTTTTCCTTATGCTTTTAATACTATCAATAAAATGATTTGGTTTAGAGAAAACTGTGCTGATGTTATTGAAAAGGCATATCGTTTTCTGTTTATACCATCATTGTTAATCTATAAATTAACAGGGGAGTTTCAGAATGATGCAACCATGATGGGAACATCAATGATGACAGATCTTAAGAACAGAGTATTCTCTAAAAAGATATTAGATGTAATAGGTATTGATATCAAATTATTTGGAGATATTGCTGAGCCTGGAGAAAAGGCTGGGGGTGTCAATGAAAAAGGATCTGAAGAAACAGGTCTTTTAAGAGACATTCCTGTATTTTTAGCAGGGCATGATACTCAATTCGCCATATTTGGTTCAGGTGCAGATTTAAATCAACCAGTATTAAGTTCTGGTACCTGGGAAATTCTAATGGGTAGAAGTAATGATTTTACAGCTTCTAACATTGAATTAGAAAACAATTTAACCACTGAGGCTGATCCGATAAATGGTGTTTTTAACATAGGACAAAATTGGTTAGGTTCAGGTGTTTTAGAATGGTTCTCTCGTAATTTTTATCCTGAGTTAAAGGGAGATGAACTTTATGAAACTATGATTAGTGAAGCAGAAGCAGTAGAGTTGGGTTCTAAAGGAATAATGGTTGATCCTGCTTTTTATGATGATGGTTCAAGTGATAATAGTGGAACCATTAAAGGATTAACAATAGAATCAAAAAGAAGTGAAATATACAGAGCATTTCTGGAAAGCTTAGCTTATCGCCTTCGTGAAGGATTAGAGGCTTTAGAATCAGCCGGTAATTTCAAAGCAGAAAAAATTATTTGCGTTGGAGGTGGATCCAAAAATAATTTATGGAACCAAATTAGAGCAGATGTTTGTCAAATACCGGTTCAATTAATAGATCAAAAAGAAACCACAGTACTTGGTGCATCTATGTTTGTTTTTTCTGGTGCAGGTTTATTTAATTCCCCAGTGGAGGCCAGGGATCAGATTGTTTATAATCCTAAATTAATTGAACCTTCATCAAATAGTAAATTATACGAAGAGTATTATAAAAAATACAGAGCCTTTAAAAGAAAATCAGAAAATTAAATTTTAAAATAAAATCATGTTAAAAGGAATATCCCCATTAATGAGTCCCGAATTATTAGCAATATTATATAGAATGGGGCATGGAGATGAAATTGTTCTAGCAGATGCACATTTTCCTGCAGAAAGTTTTAATCATCAGGTTATTCGTGCTGATGGAATTAAAATTCCGGATTTATTAGAAGCAATATTACCATTGTTCGTGTTAGATCAATATGTGGAGCAACCATTAATGATGATGGCAGCAGTGGAAAGTGATACTTTGGATCCTAAAGTAGAGGAATCCTATCTCGAAAGTATTTATCTCACCAACCCTAATGTTTCTCCAATTTTGAGAATTGAAAGGTTTGCTTTTTATGAAAGGACTAAAAATGCTTTTGCTGTTGTTATGACAGGAGAAACAGCAAAGTATGGTAACATAATCCTTAAAAAAGGAGTTACTCCATCAATGTAACTACTCTTGTATTAATATCTGATCATTTTGTTGTAAAAGTTTAAATACTAGAAGTTTTTGTTATTAAAATTTTCTACCAGGTAAAATTAAAAGTATATTTGCACACGTGTGCATGATTTTCGTGAAATACATTTTTATAAAACAATAATTGATTTGAATTAAAAGTAAAGTGTTACCAAATAGATGAGAAAGAAGATTACTATAAAAGATATTGCAAATGATTTAGGGATTCATCATGCTACAGTTTCAAGGGCTTTGCGTGATGATCCAAGAATAAGTCAAGTAACTAAAGATAAAATTGTGACTTATGCCAAAAGTAATGGTTATAAGCTCAATCAAAGTGCTGTAAATCTTCGTAATACTCAGTCTAATGAAATAGCCGTAATTGTGCCCAACATTAGCCATTACACATTTGCAAATTTTGTTAGTGTAATTACTGATCTGGCGGCTAAAAATAATTTTATAGTATCCATGTTTCAAACTCGTGAAAATTATGAATATGAAATAGATGCAGTTAAAACCATTATGCAGAATAGAGTAGCTGGAGTTATTGCTTCTTTATCTCTTACAACAATGGATACTGACCATTTTAAAGATTTATTAGAATTTGGAATTCCAGTTGTATTCTTTGATCGTGTTCCAACTGAAATTAATGCACCTAAAGTTACTGCGGATAACCATAATGCAGCTTATGAATGTGTTAGCATTTTACTGAATAAAGGCTATAAAAAAATTGCTCATTTAACAGGGCCACTTCATATCAGTGTATTTAATGATAGAAATAATGGTTATCAAAAAGCACTTCTGGATAATAATATTGATTTCATATCAAATATAGTTATACCAAAGGAATTTGAAATACAAGATGGTTTTGAAGCTATTCAAAAATTATGGAATGTAAAAGACAGACCAGATGCTGTTTTATGTGATTCATTTACACTGTCTGCAGGTGTTAATAAGTATTGTAGAAACCAAAATATAAAAGTCCCTGAGGATTTAGGAATAATAGCAATTGCTAACGACCCTTTTAGTGCATTGTTAGAACCTCCTCAGACTATAATGAGTCAGCCTATAGATGAGATTGCAAATGAGACTTTTAAGATGCTTTTAGATAATGTAAATGGTAAAAATATTAATGATATAAAAACAATTAAGACCGAATTAGTTTTGAGAGAATCTATTTAAATAAAAAACATAAAAATCTACAATTTATGAGAACAAAAACTCCGGTAGTTGAACAAAAGTTATTGCTACCCTTTATTTTAATTACAAGTTTATTTGCTCTTTGGGGATTTGCAAATGATATTACAAATCCCATGGTTGCTGCCTTTAAAACCATTATGGAAATTACAAATGCTAAAGCAGCCCTTGTTCAATTTGCTTTTTATGGAGGATATGCAACAATGGCTCTCCCTGCAGCAATATTTGTTAAGAAGTATAGCTATAAAAAAGGTATACTTGTTGGATTGGCTTTATATGCTTTTGGTGCACTGTTATTTTACCCTGCAGCAAAATACGAAGTATTTGGTTTTTTCTTAGGCTCATTATATATACTGACGTTTGGGTTGGCTTTTTTGGAAACAACAGCAAATCCATATATTCTATCGATGGGTGAGGAAAAAACATCAACACGTCGTTTAAATTTATCACAAGCTTTTAATCCTATGGGATCATTATTGGGAATGTTTGTAGCTTCCAATGTAATTCTATCTTCCTTGGGATCAGAAAAAAGGGATGGAGCAGGAGAATTGGTTTGGAATACTCTTAATTCATTAGAAAAAGCTGCTATTAGAACCCAGGATTTAGCAATAATTCGTAATCCTTATGTGGCTTTAGGGTTAGTCGTTATAATAATGTTTGTCATTATTGCACTAGCAAAAATGCCAACCAGAGAAAATGCTAATCATGAAACAAGTACCAAGGATACCATTAATAGGTTATTAAAGATTAAGAAATACCGGGAAGGTGTTATCGCTCAAGTATTTTATGTAGGAGCACAAATTATGTGCTGGACTTTTATTATACAATATGCTGAAAATATCGGCGTAGCAAAAGCTGCTGCACAGCGATACAATATTATAGCAATGACTATATTTTTATCAAGTCGATTTATAAGTACATTTCTTATGAAATATATTAATAGTCATCGATTGTTAACACTTTTTGCAATAGGAGGTATGATCACTATTACCGGGACAATCGCTATAGAAGGTATGTTAGGCTTATATTTCTTGATTGCTACTTCAGCATTCATGTCTTTAATGTTCCCAACTATATATGGAATTGCTTTGGAAGGACTTGGTGACGATGCAACTATAGGTGCCGCAGGTTTGGTGATGGCTATTGTAGGTGGAGCTTTAATGCCACCCTTACAAGGTTATATAATCGATATGGGCCGGATTATGGGAATTGCAGCAGTTAATTTGTCATTTATTTTGCCATTTATATGCTTTACAGTTATTGCGATTTTTGGGTATCGAACGCAAAAGATATTTTCTAAGTAGATACGATAAAAGACAAAAATTGTAAATAAACTATATCCACAATGTGTTATTTAATTGAGATGATGAGTAGCAAATCTCTTTTAATCAAATTATTAAGATGAAATAAGTTGTGTTAGAAATGAAATTGACTGATAAAAACAAATTAGGAAATACAGGATTAGAGATTCCTCCGATTGTTTATGGAACAAGTTATTTAGGAAATCTTTATCAGGATCTTTCTTATGAATATAAAAAGGAACTTGTACAAGGCTGGTTTGATAATACCGAAAAACCGGTAGTTATTGATAGTGCAGGGAAATATGGTGCTGGTTTAGCTTTAGAAATGATTGGAAAAATTTTAGATGAATTAAATATTAATCCAGAAGATATAATTATAAGCAATAAGCTAGGATGGTACAGGGTTCCATTAGAAACACAGGAGCCTACTTTTGAACCCGGAGTTTGGGCAAATGTCAAGAATGATGCTGTTCAAAAGATTAGTTACGAAGGAATTTTAGAGTGCTGGAAACAAGGAAATGAATTATTAGGTGGTAAATATAAGGCCAATGTTGTTTCTGTCCATGATCCTGATGAATATTTACAAGCCGCCTCTGATTCTGAAGATAGAGAAAATCGATTAAAGGATATAAAAGATGCCTATAAAGCATTATTTGAATTAAAGAAAAAAGGTGAAGTTAAAGGAGTTGGTATTGGTTCAAAAGATTGGAAAGTAATTCGTGAACTTTATGAAGATGTGAAATTTGATTGGGTTATGTTGGCAAATTCATTCACAATCATGAGACATACACCTGATTTTCTTCAATTTATTAATCAACTACATAAAGATGGGGTTGGTGTAATAAACTCCGCTGTTTTTCATGCAGGATTTTTAACAGGAGGAGAATTTTTTGATTATCGAAAGGTAGATCCTAAATCAAAAGAAGGTTTATCAATTTATTATTGGCGAAAAAAGTTTAACGAAATATGTGATAGTCATAAGGTAGCTCCGTCTGATGCGTGTATTCAATTTGCTTTATCTCATCCAGCAGTTGCTGCTTTAGCATTAAATACAAGTAAAGTTTCAACAATGAAAAAGAATGTTGACATTATTTCCACAACCATTGAAGAGGAATTTTGGAATGAAATGAAACAGCAGGGATTAATTAGTTCATCATATCAATTTATATAACAATTAACATGATTATAGATTCTCATCATCATTTTTGGAAGTATGATCCGGTTGAATATGATTGGATTGATGATAAAATGAAGGTAATTCGGAAAGATTTCTTGCCAGGAAACTTAGAACGGGAAATAAATAACTCAGGTGTCGATGGAGTTGTTACAGTACAGGCTCGTCAAAGTATCGTTGAAACTGAATGGATATTAAACATGGCATCAGAAAATGATTTTATCAAAGGAACTGTTGGGTGGTTACCTATTGCTGATGATAATTTCAAAATTCATTTAGAGAAGTACGCTTCGCATGAAAAATTAGTAGCGCTTAGACATGTTATTCAGGGGGAACCTGATAATAATTTTATTCTGGGGGAGAAATTTAATAAGGGTATCTCACAGCTTATGGAGTATGATCTTGTATACGATATTTTAATATTCGAGCGTCATCTTCCACAAACTATTGAATTTGTGAAGAATCATCCAAACCAGGTATTTGTATTAGATCACATTGCAAAACCTTTGATTGCTAAAAATGAACTTTCTCCATGGCGTGAAAATATTTTAAAATTAGCCCAAAACGATAATGTTTATTGCAAAATGTCAGGTATGGTTACTGAAGCAGATTTTACCCAATGGACTGAAGATCAATTGAAGCCTTATTTTGATACTGTTATTGAAGCTTTTGGATCAGATAGGTTAATGTTTGGATCAGACTGGCCTGTTTGCCTAGTAGGTGTTGAGTATAAACAGTGGTTTGAACTGATCAAAAAACAAATTAAGACTCTTTCGAAAGAAGAGCAAGATTCTATTCTTGGTGAAAATGCAATAAAAGCATACAAATTAAAAATATAAAAGATTAATAAAAATATAGTAATGAAAGCAGTAGTAATAGAAGAACCAGGAAAGGTTCAAGTTATTGATACTCCAAATCCTGAAGTTAAATCAGGGGAGGTTCTGTTAAAATTAAAATATGTAGGGTTTTGTGGATCGGATTTAACTACATACTTGGGAAAGAATCCTATGGTTCAATACCCACGTATTCCAGGACATGAAATTTCTGCTGTAATTGAGGAGTGTGGAGAGGATGTTCCTGAATCTTTTAAGAAAGGAATGTTGGTAACAGTTGTTCCTTACAGTAATTGTGGTCAATGTCCTTCATGTAAAAGAGGTCGTGAGTATGCATGTCAATATAACCAAACCTTAGGAGTTCAGCGAGATGGCGCTATGTGTGAATTTATCAGTGTTCCATGGAAAAAACTCTTGGTTGCTGAGAATTTAACTGATGTTGAATTAGCATTGGTAGAACCTTTAACTGTAGGGTTTCACGCAGTAGACCGAGGTAGAGTTACAGATAGTGATACTGTAATGGTATTTGGTTGTGGGATGATTGGTGTTGGAGCAATTGTTCGATCTGTATTAAGAGGTGCTAAAGTAATTGCTGTTGATATCGATAATGATAAATTAGCAGTGGCTAAAGAATTAGGTGCACATTATACAATAAACTCATTGGATGCAGATTGGAAAGATCAGCTTAAAAAATTACCACCAGATGTTGTTATTGAAGCAGCGGGTAATCCAGTTACTTATTTGGCAGCTGTTGAAGAAGTGGCTTTTACAGGTAGGGTTGTATGTATTGGTTATGCAAAAGATAATGTATCCTTCGCAACAAAGTTATTTGTTCAAAAGGAAATGGATATTATGGGATCACGAAATGCTACAGGATCTGATTTTAGAGCTGTAATTTCATATCTACAGCGCAAAACTTTCCCTGTTGATAAAATGGTAACCAGCATTATTAATGCTGATGAGGCTGGGGAAGCTGTTAAGAAATGGGCTGATAAACCAGGTAAAGTTTTCAAAATATTATTAAAATTATCAGAATAAAACTCTTCATTAGTTACATGAAGTTTTAGACTTGTATTCAATTTTTCCAAATTAGGTTTGGCAGCATAAACGTATGTAGTCAAACCTTTTTTTATATGAGAGGATGATAATGTTAAAATATGAACAATAACAAACATATTATGTACAATAATGAAAAAGTTTATGAGTATAATTTAGTTTATTTGTGTATAATATTAAATATTGGTTATAAAAATTTATGTCACATAAACATCCCATAAATAGAGTCCGATCCTCAATAGAAAATTTTGTACTTCATCTGCATCCCATGCGGATAGATAAAAGAGCTATTAAATTTACACGAACCTTTGGACTGGGAGGAATCAGTGCTCTATTGTTTGTGATATTATTTGTAACAGGAACTATATTACGGTTTTCATATATTCCAACCGTTGAACATGCTTACGATTCAATTGTAGAACTACAAACGCATTCCATCTTTGGACAATTTATCCGTAATATCCATCACTTGTCGGGTAAGTTGTTGGTTGTAGTTTCTTTTTTGCACATTCTACGTGTTTATTATTCACAATCCATCTTTAAAAAGAGAGCTCAAAACTGGATATTTGGTTTGGTATTGATGTTTTTGGTGATATTATCCAGTTTTACAGGATACCTTTTGCCATGGGATCAATTGTCCTATTGGGCCGTAACAGTTATTACACGAATCTTAGAATATATACCTTTTGTGGGAACGTACATAGCACAGTATGTTCGAAGTGGAGATGTTGTTAATGGCAATACCTTACTTAATTTTTATAACCTTCATACAGGTGTTATTCCATTACTGTTTGTGGTACTGATGAGTATTCACTTTTGGTTGGTGCGAACTGCCGGGGGTGTTGCTTTACCAAAAACAGATCATAAAGAAAGAGTAGATGTGTTGCCAAACCTGGTTTTAAAGGAAGTAATGGTAGCATCTATAGTGATTGCTTTTATATTTTTGGTATCTGCTTTTTATCATGCACCATTATTGGATGAGGCGAACCCGTTGAAAAGTCCCAATCCCACCAAAGCACCCTGGTACTTCTTAGGAGCGCAGGAGCTGTTACTTCATCTGCATCCTGTTTTTAGTGCTGTTGTCGTTCCGTTAGCTTTTGGTTTCTTTGTGATTTATTTACCATATTTCAAATATAAGAATCACCATATTGGAGTCTGGTTTAATTCAAAATTGGGTAAGAAATTCGTAATTCAGTCAGCCATAATTTCATTGGTCTTTACCTTTGTTTTAATCTACCTGTTGGAACATTTTTTACATTTTGATGTATGGCTGGTTAGCTGGCCTTCATGGATTGCAACAGGTATCATACCATTGCTTTTGTATAGTCTTCCGGTAGCCGGTTATTTATTTTATATCCATAAAAGGCATCAAAGTAATAATACAGAAGTAATCATGTCTCTGACTACCATTATTTTTTCATCCTATCTAACCATGATGATGATTGCCTGGTTATTGAGAGCAGAAGGTATGTTGCTGATATTTTAAAGAGATTATATAATGAAGATAAATAGGCGTCAGTTTATAAAAAGATTGGTTGTAGCCATTGCATCTATAGAAGCTTTTTTTCTGATTAAAAATGGAATCAGTAAGAAGTCACAACTGAGTAATGAAGAAAAACTTATCTCAGTAGGAGAGGCACAAATGTATTCTAATAACAATACCTATCCGTTTTTAACCCATCATTTTTATTTACGCCGGTTTAATGATGGTGGCTTTATTGCTTTCTCAGTAAAGTGTACTCACCTGGGATGTGTGGTAAATATAAATTCAAAAACAGGAGGTTTTAATTGTCCTTGCCATGCCTCTCAGTTTGATGAATTTGGAGATGTAATATCATCACCTGCAACACGTCCGTTAGATGTTCATCCTATTATTGTGAAAAATAATGAACTTTTTGTTGATACGGGTAAAACAATAACTCGGGAAATATTTGATAAATCTCAGCTAACATACGTATAATGAAGAATCAAAAGAAAATAGAACGCATCAGTTTAATAGCCATGTTGGTGGCCATTGTATCTATTCCTTTATACATGATTCTTCATATATATTCCGATGATGAGGAGGATACACAAGAAGCTCATTATGTTGGGAGAGAAACGTGTATTGAATGCCATTTAAATGAATATAACGACTGGGTGGGTTCAGATCACGATAAAGCTATGGATCATGCCAATGATTCAACTGTTTTGGGAGACTTTAACAATCAAAGTATTGAGTACAATGGAATGACTCATAAAATGTATAAACGAGATGGTAAGTTTTATGTTTATACTGATGGTGAAACCGGAAAACAGGAGGAGTTTGAAGTAAAATATGTTTTTGGTTATTACCCTTTACAACAATACTTAATTGAGTTTGACAGAGGTAGATTACAAACCTTGCCTATAACCTGGGATTCCAAAGACAATAAGTGGTATCACATGGCTGCGGAGCTATATAAAGATGAACCCATTGAATATAACAATTGGCTGCACTGGACCAACCAGGCCCAGAACTGGAATAGCATGTGTGCCGATTGTCACTCTACCAATGTTAAAAAGGGATATAATATAAATACAGATAGTTATCATACTACTTATAGTGAGATTGATGTAAGTTGTGAAACATGTCACGGACCGGCTTCCAATCACCTAAAATGGGCAACCAAAGCAGATTATGCCAGAAGTGATGATACTAATTATGGATTGGTAGTTAAAACAAGTGGTATAGATAATAAAGAGTATGTGGATTTATGTGTGAGATGCCACTCTCGAAGATCTTCGATTGGTGATTTCAAACAGCATGCTGATATTTTTAATCATACCATTCCAAATTTACCTGCTGGAGAAGCTTATCATATTGATGGTCAGATTTTAGAAGAGGATTATGTTTATGCATCCTTTACTCAGAGTAAAATGTATATGCGAGATGTTAAGTGTAATGATTGTCATAATGTGCATAGTACCAAACGCCTTTATGAGGATAATCGTTTATGCACCCAGTGTCATAGAGCAGATGATTATGATACCTATGAACATCATTTTCATAAATTAGCAGGAGAACAGGGAGAGGCTGTTATAGCTGATGATGGAGTTAAGTTTGAAGTAGGAGAGGGAACAAAATGTATCAACTGCCATATGCCTGCTCAGTTTTATATGGGTGTGGATTACCGAAATGATCATAGTATTCGTATTCCACGACCTGATTTAACTAAAACATTGGGTACACCTAATGTCTGTAACCAATGTCATGCAGATAAATCGCCGGATTGGGCTATTGAATATATCAATAAATGGCATGGTATAGGTAGACCATATCAGTATGGAATTGCCTTTCACGAAGCAGAATCAGGAAGTGAAAAAGGCTATGAAGATTTAGTACGTATCTATAAGGATGAGGTATATCCTGAAATTGTAAGAGCCACAGCTTTGCAGTTTTTAGGAACATATTACCCCGACAGAAGCACGGATATATTAATAGAAGCTATCGGAAACTCAAACGGACATATTCGATATAATGCATTGCATCAGCTTAACATTACAGATGAAACTGTGTTGAATGTAGTATTAAAACTATTAAATGATCAAACAGCTGCCATCAGAATAGAAAGTGCTTCAAAGTTGAGTACCATTGATGCCAGTCAGATTCCAAATGAGTACAAAGAAGCCTATCAAAAAGCCAATCAAGAATATATAGATATGCTGGAGTATAATTCTGATTTTCCTTCAGGTAAGTTTAATCTGGCTAATTATTATTATAATACAAATGATATGAACAAGGCCCGTGAGTTTTATGAAAGGACTTTAAAACAAGATAGTTTGTTACATCCGGTTAAAATTAACCTTGCTATTTTATATTATAACCAGCAACAGTTTGATAAAGCAGAGAGGATGTTTAAAGATTATTTATCATTTTACCCTGAAGATGGCAACACCATGTTTTCGTATGCTTTATTTTTATCCGACAGGAAACGTTATGATGAATCGTTGAAATACCTGGTAAAAGCATCTGGATATGCTCCCGGTAATGCCCGTATCATGTACAATACTGCTATGATGTTTGATTTTAAGGAAAACTTTGAAAAGGCAGAGGAATATCTAAAAAAAGCGATTCATGTCAATCCGGAGGATAGTAATAACCATATAGCTTTACTGAACCTTTATATGAAGTATCAGAAAACAGCGAAATCAAAACAGCAAGCTCAAGTTATATTAGATAAGTTCCCGAATATTGAGGATAGGAATCAAATTGAATCTTTGATAAAATAAATCAAATCCTATAGTAGATAAACTTATAATATTTTCAATAGATATCATTCTATTTATAAAATTATTACTGTAGTATAACAATATTGAAAGATAAGATATAGTATACAGTTGTTAATCACCTATGTATTCTGACTTTTTATCATGGGCTGGTATGAAATGATAAGGTTTTGGCTAATTCTGATAAGAGTTTTTTATGTCTTCTAATAATCTTTGTAAGGATTTAAAATGTATTTGGATTTCAAGATATGATAAAAAATATCTATGAAATAATAAATAGAAAATATAAACGAAGACAATATGAGATTTATTAGATTAGTATTTATTGCCTTAGTAGTTTTGGCCGTAAGTTCATGTGGAAAAACCAAAAGTAAATTAAAGCATTCTCAGATAAAAGTGGATGCACCTTTTGAAATGCCGGTATTACAAGTACCTGATTTTTCTGAGTGTGAAAATTTTTCAATTGTAGATTTTGGAGCAGTTATAGGAGATAAAGAGAAAACATCTCTTGCTTTAGAGCAGGCAATAGAACAAGCAAGCCTTGTAGGAGGAGGAAATGTAATTGTTCCTGAAGGCGAATGGTTAACAAAAACAATTCATTTAAAAAGTAATGTTAATCTTCGCTTGGAAAAAGGAGCTACATTATTATTTTCAGAAGATCCTAAAGATTATTTACCAGCTGTTTTCACAACTTGGGAAGGAATGGAATGTTATAACTATTCTCCTTTAGTTTATGCATATAATTGTAAAAATGTATCTATTACAGGAGAAGGTACATTAAAGGCAAAGCTTGATGTGTGGAAAATATGGTATAAAAGACCAAAAGCACATATGAATAGTTTAAAACATTTGTATAATTTGGCATCCTATGATAAGCCTGTGGAAGAAAGACAGATGGTAAATGATACTGCTAATTTTCGCCCTCACTTTATCCAATTTAATCGATGTGAGAATGTTTTAATGAAAGGAGTATCAGTTGTTAATAGTCCGTTCTGGACAATACACCCATACATGTGTAAAAATGTAGTGCTTCAAAAATTAAATGTTTATGCACATGGTCATAATAATGATGGAGTTGATCCGGAAATGACTCAAAACATGCTAATTGAAGATTGTCATTTTGATCAGGGAGATGATGCTATTGCTGTTAAATCAGGTAGAAATCAGGATGCATGGCGTTTACATACTCCGACAAAAAATTTAGTTATACGTAATTGTAAGGTGAGAAATGGCCATCAGTTATTAGCTATAGGAAGTGAATTATCTGGTGGTATTGAGAATGTTTATATGGATAATTGTACCGTAGCAGATGGTGCAAGTATGTTCCATCTTGTATTTATTAAAACAAATGAGCGTAGAGGTGGCTTTGTAAAGAACATTTATGTAAGCAATATCAAGGCCGATAAAATGAGAAAAGGTATTTTAGGAATTGAAACTGATGTTCTTTATCAGTGGAGAAATCTTGTACCAACAATAGAAAAAAAATTAACTCCAATTTCAAATGTTGTTTTAACCAATGTTAAGGCAAACAAGGCTCAATTTGTTTCAAGAATTCTTGCTCAAGAAGAACTTCCTGTAGAAAATGTTACTTTAAGTAATGTCAAATGTGATTCAATATTTCAACAACCATATATTAATGAAAACGTTAAAAATTTTAATTTTGAAGATTAATTCTTTTAAATAATAAATTTTTAATACTCATGAAGCGATTGTTTAATGTTAATATCCGATTTTTTATTCTATGTAATTTATTGATTATACCATTGTTAGGTAATGCTCAAAAACAGAAATCTGATACATCAAAAGTTATTAAATTTGATGATACCAGAATTATAAAATGGAATAAGGATTTTCAGGAAGTTGATATTAAATCGTCTGCAGATGGTAAAATACAAAAAGCATTTTTATATAAAAGTAAAAGTAAGAAACACCAGCCTTTAATAGTAAGTCTTCATACATGGAGTGGTGATTATTCTCAAAAAGATCCACTGGCAAAAGAAGTACAAGATAAAGATTGGAACTACATTCATCCAGACTTCCGGGGACCAAATCGTAACCCGGAAGCCATGGGTAGTAGTTTGGTAATTTCAGACATAGAAGATGCAATAAACTATGCATTGAAACATACTAAGTCAGATCCTGAGCAAGTTCATATTGTTGGTGTTTCAGGTGGGGGGTATGCAACTCTTGCTTCTTATATGAATATAAAATACCCAGTAAAATCGTTTTCTGCCTGGGCTCCTATCTCAGATATTGAGTCATGGTATTGGGAGTCTGTAGGAAGAAAGCAAAAATATGCCAATGATATATTGTTATCGGTATCAAATGATGGGGTTTTTAATAAACAGGAAGCTATAAAACGTTCTCCTCTCTATCAAACGTTTCCAAAACACATTAGAAAAGACGCTCAACTATTTATTTATGAAGGTATACACGATGGTTATACTGGATCAGTGCCTATAACGCATTCAATAAATATGTATAATAGGTTAGTTGGTGAGTTAAAGTACCATTTTTCTGATTTGGATTTAATAATGACTAAAGCAGCAGATGATGCAGATTTGGTTTCAGAAAAAGTGATTATTAATTTGGTGACCAAACGTTATAACCCTGAATCTGAAAAACACACTAAGTTATTGGAGCGAAAAGTACATTTAGAAAAAAAATATAAAAGTATTAAAGTTATAATTTTTGAAGGTGGACATGAACAGATTCCTGGTGCTCTTAATTTAATCCCTATAAATTAGTATAATCTACTCAAGAAATATCTTTCATAAAAAGGTTTTAATTGCAAATACAATTCTATAACTTTAGATGTTTGCAATAACTTAAATAACCAAAAATTATGAATAAAGATAATGAACATACCCTTGTTGAGATCTTTGCTGGAAAAACGATAGATGCAGAAATTGTAAAGACCCTGTTGCAAAATGCTGAAATAGAATCTTATTTAAAAGATGAACTTATAGGAAATTTAGTTCCTTGGAATGCATCAGCAGGAGGTACTGCTGCTGTTAAGATTTTTATTTCGAGTGATGACTATGAGAAAGGCAGGGAAGTGGTTGATGATTATTATAAAAATATCCATTCAGATTGACTTACTAAAATATAAGTCAGGTTGATTTATAAAAATTTAAATTATAAAGCTGAAATCTTTGTTTATTCAATACAGAAAATATAAAACATATTTCATTATTTAATAACCTCAGTTTCTATGTTAATATCCTAATATATAGAGGTATTTTCTTTTTTTATTTTTTTTTAATCTAATGCGTTATTTATGTATGAGTTATGATTAGTCAAGGGTGGCTGAGGCACGAAGCCATTTATACACCCTTGACCAATCATAAGGCAATAATATCTTGTATTCGATTAGAAAAAACTAATCAACATTCATATTCCTATAAAATCAGACTTCTATCAACAGACTATTATTAAAATAGCTGCAAGTTTATATCATATTAATTTATAGAATGGAGTCCGCAAACTCGATTAAAAAACAGACCAAAGGCTGCAACTCACGTGAACGGAACTCCAAACAATATATAGATTTATAGGTATTTTATTTCATACTTTCCGTTAAGCCAGGCATATCTTACTCTATTCAACAACTTCTTTGCAATCCTAATTATTGCTTTATTTGCTTTCATTCGTTTGCATAGTTGTAAATATTTTATTGATAATACTGGATCTTTTTTTGCCGCTCTCCAAGCACATTGTATTAAAGTAGGTCGTATAAAAGTGTTATGCCGCTTAGTTATCCTCCCTACTTTTTCTCTATCACCAGACGCATAAACATTGGGAATAAATCCACAGAAGCTATGCAGTTGATCATTTGTTTTAAAACGTTTCATATCTCCTATTTCAAGAATTAGTGTCATTGCACCTAATAGACCAATTCCTGAAATACTTTTTAATACATTAAGCAAGTTACTATATTTTGTTTCAGACAGCAATACTATTTGCTTATCAATAATCTTCTTTTGACTTTTAATATATTCTAGTTCGTTAAGTAAAGAATTCAGCGATATATTTCCAGATGCGTATTTAAAGAGATTACTCCGTAACCACAACCTAAATTTTTTATTCCAATATGGAGAATTCAATTCTGGAGGTATTTCTTTTCCAAAATAGTTTAACAGGGATTTTATTCTGCATTTACATCTCTTTATATCTGCTAATAACTTTTGTCTATTTCTTATCACAAGACGATCTTCAAGTATATCTTCTTTGGGTACGTAAATAGCATGAATGGTTTTATTTCGTAAAGCTTTAGCTATTTTTCTGCTATCTATCTTATCTCTTTTTTGTTTCTTTTCTTTATCAGTTGTTGGTATATCGGATGGGTTTACTACAGAATTAATAATTCCTGAATCAACTAACTCCTGATGTATCCAAAAACCGCAAAAACCCGCCTCGTATGAACTATAATAATTAGCTCCTGGATAATTTTTGCGTAAATGATTGATTAGAATTTTGGGCTCTGGATCCTGTGAAAAAAGATTGTGCTCAAGTTTATCACTTAAGATACATACACTCCAATTCTTCTTGTGCACATCAATGCCTACATAAATGTTGTGGCCGCTAAAATCTAATTTGTCTAAATTCCGTTTCATGACCTTAATATTTTAGTAAATACAATAAAGTTAATACCTCTAGGTCTTCACGATTTAAACATACAAACTCGATTAAAATTATAGAATTCAGATTTTATTAAAATGCTGATATACCAGGCAAATTCTTTTAGCATAGCGGGCTATGGTAAAAGAATTTAACGCAGTAGATTAGTATTTTAATAGAAAGCCACTTATAAACAACGATTTTCTGCTTCATATTTGCTTGACATAGCCCGCTATGACTTCACAAATATTTATTAAAACTCATTATCTATAAGCGGTTTGAGCCATTAATTTTATATCGAACTGAGGTTAATATTACTTGAAATCATGAAATATGTTTATACTTTATTTTGTTTAATACTCAGAAACTTTAACTCAGTTTAATATATTCTAATTGTTGCAACTCAACTTTATTCTCATTTTTTAATGGTATGGAGAAAGTAAAAATAGATCCTTTTCCAGGGGTTGATTTTACTGATAAATTACCTCCTAGTAACAGCGATAATTGCTTACATATTGCCAGTCCTAATCCGATTCCTGGTTTACCACTAATTTGATCTCTACTTAATTTCACAAATTGATTGAAAATTACTTCCTGTTGTTCCTTATTGATTCCAATACCAGAGTCTTTAATGTAAAATTCTATATTGTTAGTATTAATTTGAACGCCTATTTCAATAATGCCTTCTTTAGTAAATTTTAGGGCGTTACCCATTAAATTAACTAATATTTGTCTTATTCTATACTCGTCAGAGTTCAACAATATTTTTGTATTTGTTAAATGGTTCGATTTTTTAATTTCCAGTTTTTTATTATCATTTTGGATAATAAAAGAAGAATATACTTCATCTATTAAATTAGAAACATAGAAAGAATTTTTCTTGATTTTTAACTGGTTGGCCTCTATTTGTGAAAAATCAAGAATATCTTCTATAAGCATTAATAATGCATTAGAGTTTTTAATGATTTGATTAATAAATTGCTCTAGTTCTTCTTTGTTTAATTCTACATCTTTTAGTAATGATGAGAAACCAACAATCGCATTCATAGGTGTGCGAATCTCGTGACTTAAATTAGCTAAAAAGTAAGATTTTAATCTATCAGATTTTTCGGCTTTTTCTTTTGCAAGTATAAGTTGTTTGGTTCTACTCTCAACCATTGATTCTAAATGGTATTTGTGATTTTGTAATTCTTCCTTTTGTTTTACTAATAATCTATTTTGCCTTACAATGGTTTTTGTTCTGGATTTTACCTCCTTTTGTAATGAAATTTTAGCTATTCTCAAAGCTCTTTCTCTCCAATGTATTATAAATAAGGTTAAAGCTATTATTAGAGCACTAACAATCAAATAAAACCATGTTTTATTCCAAAAAGGTTTTTCTATTATAATAATTTTTTCATCTCCTAAAGTATTCCATATTCCATCGCTATTTGAAGCCATAATATGAAACCTGTACTTACCCGGTTTTAAATAATTGAAAACAACTTTGTTATTAAATCCTTTTTGATATTTTCCACCATCAGTTCCCAATAGAGCATATTTATATTGAGTTTTATGTTTTAAAGTATAAACATGAGCTTGGAAAGTTATTTCCAAATGATTTTGATGCCAATCAAGATGGATAGTGTCTATTCCTGATGGTTTAATACTTTTTTCTCCAACATCCTCTTTTTTAGAGTATACATTTATATTATTGATATATATCTTAGGTATGTATGTGTTTCTTTTAATTTTATTAGGATAAAAAGAATCTAACCCATTCGTTCCTCCAAAATATAATTCTCCATCCTTAGTTTTTAAAGAGGACTGACTGAAGTATTGATTACCTTGAAGACCATCAGATTTATTATATGTAAATATTGTGGAATCATTTATTAAAATTTGGTTTAAGCCTTTATTTGTAGAAACCCAAATTTCATTTTGAGCTGTAAATTTTAAAGAACTTGTGGTATTACTTGATAAACCTTGATTTTTATTAAATTGTCCAACAAAATCTAAATCCTTATTATATATATAAACACCACTGTTTTCTGTTCCTATTGCCAGGTCTTGATTTTCATTGAAATCTAAACAAATTATATCTCGTATTTTAATATTACTTTCTTTGAAGTTAAATGCTGATTCGTCCCAAAACAATAAACCACTTGAAGGACCTACTAAAACAATCTTCTTTTTGCAAATTGATGTAAAAACTTTATTTACGCCTAATTTATTTCCAGGAGTGAACTGGGCATAAAATTTTTGATTGCCATTTTTATCATACATGACAACATCTCCAAGATTAGTAGCAATCCATAAGCGATCAAGACTATCAAAAGAAGCGTCCCATATTATTCCATCGCTATGGTTTAGCATGTATTCCCCCTTAAGTTTAAAAGGGGTAATTTCCCCTGTTGTGGGGTTATATTTATCTAATAAATTTGGCCATGAGCAGATAATAACATTACCCTTGCTATCTTCTGTTAAAGATCTTATTGTATTTGCTCTAATTCTTGAATTTGCAGTTGATAAAGTCTTGAAAAAATCAGTTTTTCTATTTAATATATTAATACCTCCTCCATCAGTACCTACCCATATTAAACCGTTACAATCCTCCATTAAACATCCAACAACACCATTTGAAAGAAATTTGTCCTGTTCTGAAAATGGATTATTATCTCCCTTTTTGTAAACTTTGAATCGTGATTCTTTTGGGTTATAGTAATTAACACCTCCTCTTGATGTGCCTGCCCATAAAATTCCTTCATTATCTATTGATAGTGTTAATATCCCATCCGAAGTTAAACTACCCGCATTACCTTGAAATGAATTGATGTAATTAAATTTTTTATTGTTTTTATTAAAAACGTTGATTCCTCCTTGATTTGTTCCAATTAATATATTTTCATCATCAAATTCAATAAGGTTATTGGTTAGGTAAGTATTTATGCCTTTACCATTTTTATTTAATCTGTAGTGCGTAAAAATTTCACTGTTTGTATTAAAGGATGCAAAGCTGTAACCGCATATCCCAAGCCAAATATTATCCTCAGAATCTATTAATATTTCTTTAAGGTTATTATTAGACAGGTTGTTAATTCTATAGGATTTCAAATGATTTGTGGTTGGTGTATATTTAATTATTGCGGGAGATATTAATGCTAACCACAAGTTTCCTTTTTTATCTTCTTTTATTGAGGTTATTACATTATTATCACCTAAGTTTAGTGAATGATGTTTTATAATATCTTTATCTTTATTGAATTTGTATAATCCATTATTAGTACAAAACCATAGCCTTTTATTTGAATCTTCAAATAAATCATAAACTATAATCTTATTTTTAGGATCACCTTTAATTTCATACCTTTTAAAATATGAAGATGAAAGATTCATTTTATTTATTCCGGTATTTGTAATTATCCAAATGTTGTTATTTGAGTCACCAATAATCTTTGATACATAATTACCTGATATAGAAGTTGAATCACTGGGGATGTTTTTAAAAAATATGACAGATTCAGAATTGTATTTAATTAAACCGTTATCTTCTGATCCAATCCATATAAAATCATTTTTGTCTCTATATATGCTTCTAATAGCACCTATTCCTTCTTTAGTTTCTAAATATTTAAATGGAATATAATTTATTTCTTTTGCTTCTGTAATTATGGAAACAAATAAAAATAAACTAATAAGTATCTTCTTCACAAATCGCTTCTTTTATTTTGTTAGGTTATCAATTTTAGAATCAAATTATAAATCTTACATTATTAATTAAGACTAATGATTCAATTCAAATACTGTTTTTAGTTATAGATAATGCATACGAATAGAATTTAACTTTGTTATACATTTATGAGAGAATTTTTATATTTATTAACGTTAAAGCAGGATGTTTTATATTAATAGCAGTATAATTTATAGTTAAAACCGATTAAATCATTCTGAGTCAATTAAAATCTGGATTATAACAAATTATTTTTTTTAATTGTGTTTTAGATTAATGAATAGTTAATTTTTTAGTAATGAAAAAATATTAAGTTTATGAAAGCACTTTTTATTGGTGGAACCGGAAATATTTCATATTTATGTTCTGCCTTGGCTATCAATAAAGGTTGGGAATTGTATTTATTAAATAGAGGAGGAATAAAACCTGAAGGGTTAATAAAAGATGCAATTCCATTGATAGCTGATATTAATAATTCAAACGATGTTAAAAATGTACTAAATGGACATGAGTTTGATGTAGTTGTTGATTTTATTGCGTTTACAGCTGAAGATGTTATGCGTGATTATCAACTTTTTAAGGATATAACTAATCAGTATATTTATATTAGTTCAGCATCATGTTATCAAAAACCTGTTGGTAATCCATTTATAACAGAATCTTCTCCCTTAAAAAATCCGCATTGGCAATATTCAAGAGATAAAATTGCAGGAGAGGAACTTTTAGTTAGGTTATATCGGGAAAACGATTTTCCAATGACTATTGTCAGACCATCCTTAACTTATCATACAGTAATCCCCGTTCCTATAGGCGCATGGAAATTTTATAACGTTGTTGATAGAATGCAAAAAGGTAAACCAATAATTGTTCATGGAGATGGATGCTCGCCATGGACTATAACGCATGCTAGTGATTTTGCCAAAGGATTAGTTGGTTTAATGGGAAATCAACAGGCTATAGGACATCCATTTCATATTACATCAGATGAAGTTCTAACTTGGGATCAAATATATAACGCTGTAGGTGCCGCAGTTGGTGCCAGACCGAATTTGATACATATTGCATCTGAAAAAATTTGTGAATTATCTAAAAAAGTTGGAGGAAAAGATATGGAAGGTACACTCCTTGGAGATAAAGCTGCTGGTGTTATATTTGATAATAGTAAAATAAAGTCTTTTGTTCCAGACTTTGTTGCAACAACACGTTTTACAGACGGAATTAAAAAAACAATTCAATGGTTTCAGGAAAAACCAGAACGTATGATCATCGATGAGGAAACAGAGGAATGGATAGATGCAATGTTGGAAACCTATTTAAAAACTAGATTGGACTAATGTTAATAATTGATCAAGAGTTTTTAATCTAAATTGAATTTGGTTATTGTTAGATTTGGTAGTAATAAACAATGAACAATAGAGTTAAATTTATATTTCATGAATAAGGTATTTTTTACAATGATCTTAGTTTTTTCTTGTTTTATGATAAAAGCTCAGCAAATAGATGCTTTAATACAGGAAGAAGGAGTTTTAGTAAAAGAAGAGAATGATACTGTACTTTTTTATCATACAAAAAATCACTCATTAAATGGTTTGGATTCAAGAAGTAATTATATCCATCCGGTATATGGATTAAATGGAGAAATACTTACCGAGAATTATCCCGTTGATCATCCTCATCATAGAGGTATATTTTGGGCTTGGCATCAATTATATATAGGTAATCAACGAATTGGAGATGGATGGGATATGAAGGACATAAGATATGAGGTAGACTCTGTATGGATTAATAAAAATAAAGGTTCTGTTACATATGTTTATTCAAAAGTTTTGTGGAAGTCTCCATTGTGGTTAGATGAAAAAGGAGTTGAAAAACCGTTAATAAAGGAAAAAACACAAATTACGGTTTATCCAAAAACTGAAAACTTCAGGTTTGTGGATATTAAAATATTTATTTTGGCACTTGAGGATAGTATGAAAATAGGAGGTTCTGAGAATGAAAAGGGCTATGGTGGTTTTTCCTATCGAATTAAGTTGGCAAAGGATATGCAGTTTGTAAGTTCATCAGGAACGGTAGAACCAACAAATCTTCCACTAGAGGCAGGACCTTGGATGGATTTATCTGGATCTATAGGTAAAAATAATAGTATTGTAGGATTGACTGTATTGTGTCATTCAGATAATCCCAGTCCTGTTGATAAATGGATTTTAAGAAGAAGTAAAAGTATGCAAAACGCAGTATATCCCGGAAGAAATGCAGTTTCTATTTCTAAAATAAATCCTACAGTGTTAAAATATCGTTTAGTTATTCATAATGGAAGTAGCACAGATATTAATTTATCCGATATATATAAAGATTTTATTCTAACAAAATAAATATCATTGTAATATATTTTTAAGAATATATTCTCAGGAAGGAACGAAGTGTACAATATTTCATGTTCTAAATTATAATATGACAGGTATTGATCAATATTTACAGGTTAATAAGAATCATGATTTCTAATTTTACTGTCTATAGAAAAGAAGTAAAGAAAATCATACAATTATCAAAAGTAAATCTTAAGTAAATGAAAAATGTATTAACAGTATTAGTATGTTTAATTTGTTACTCTGCTTATTCTAAGGATTATATAATTACTGATTATGGAGTTAAAGTAGATAGTACTATTCTTTGTACTAATGCCATTCAAAAAGTAATTAATAAAGCTGCCGAAGAGGGGGGAGGAACTATAGTTATTCCTAAGGGTGTTTTTCATTCCGGAGCACTTTTTTTTAAACCTAATACCAAACTAAAACTTGAAAAGGGTGGTGTTATAAAAGGATCTGATGAAATTAAGAATTACCCTTTAATACCATCTCGAATGGAAGGAAAGAGTATCTATTATTATGCAGCATTAATCAATGCCTATAATGTAGATGGATTTAGTATAACAGGGACAGGTAAGATTGATGGAAATGGGTTAGAATACTGGAAAGAATTTTGGGCTTATAGAGATTCAATGAAAACATTAAAGCTTACAGCTACTAACCTTGATGTTCATCGACCACGCTTAGTTTTTATTTGGGGCTGCGATAATGTTATTATTAAAGATGTTAAATTGCATAATGCAGGATTTTGGACTACCCATTTATATCAGTGTAATGATGTATTAATTGAAGGGTGTGATATTCGTTCACCACACAATCCTGTTCCTGCTCCAAGTACAGATGGTGTTGATATTGATATGTGTAAAAACGTAGTGGTTAGAAGTTGTTATATCTCTGTAAATGACGATGGTATTGCGATAAAAGGAGGTAAGGGACCTATTGCTCATAAATTATATGAAAACGGAATTGTAGAAAACGTTTTAATAGAAGATTGTACATTTGGTTTTGTTCATGCAACTTTAACTATGGGTAGTGAGTGTATTCATGCAAAAAATATAACTATCAGAAATTGTAAGATTGATCATGATAGAACATTGTTGAATTTGAAAATGAGACCAGATACATACCAGGTATATGAAAATATAAATGTTGAAAATATTACTGGCAGATGTAGATATCTTGTAACATTAAGGCCATGGAAACAATTTTTTAATCTAGAAGGAACAGAGGAACAACCATATGCAGTTGTAAGAAATATCACAATTAAAGACTCTGATCTGGAATGTAGTAACTTAGGAATAATTAGAGGGAATAGTAATGACTCAATAAGTAATATTAATTTGATTAATCTTAATATAAAAGCAAAAGAAAGTAAAATAGATACTGATTACAGTGAGGTGAAATTTCAAAGTGTAAAAGTAAATGGGAAAAGATTTAAAAATTAATTAGGAATAAGATATTTATTGATTAAAGGTTATATTTTATAAGTAGATATAACCTTTAATCTTTTATATAAGTTGTAATCTTTTAATTATACAATATTCATTGAAGGTGGTTCAGGTAAAAAGTGTTTTAATTCATAAACGGCTTCAATTGGATTAGGAGCATTAAAAACAGCACTTCCTGCAACTAAAACATCAGCACCAGCATTAATTAATTGTTGTGCATTCGCAACGGTAACTCCTCCATCTACTTGTATTAAAGCTCTACTGGCTTTTCTTTCAATAAGATTTTTAAGATCAGTAATCTTTTTGTATGTGTTATGAATGAATTTTTGTCCTCCAAATCCTGGATTTACTGACATTAATAATACCAAGTCCACTTCTGTAATAATCTCTTCTAATAAAAATACTGGAGTATGAGGATTAAGAGTAACTCCAGCTTGCATTCCTTCTTTTTTTATAGCATCAATTGTTCTGTGCAAATGAGTACATGCTTCGTAGTGAACATTTAATAAATCAGCTCCTGCATCTTTGAAATCAGTAATGAATTTATCAGGTTCAACTATCATTAAGTGAACATCAAAAGGCTTTTCTATATGTGGGCGTAAGCTTTTTAATACAGGTAGGCCAAATGAAATATTAGGTACAAATACACCATCCATTATATCAAGATGCAACCAATCGGCTTCACTCTTATTTATAATGTTAATTTGAGATTCCATTTTGGCAAAGTCAGCAGCCAATAAAGAAGGTGCAATTAAATGTTTCATTCTTAACAGTTATATTTTTCTACTATTTAAAGTTGACAAAAGTACTAAGAAAGATTAATGAAAAAAAGAGGGAAATAGAATCATAACTCTATTTCCCCATTTTAATACATATAGTTTTTTGTGTTTACCCTAAGTAGGATCTTAAAATTTTACTTCGGTATGTATGTTTTAATCTTTTAATAGCTTTTTCTTTAATTTGTCGAACTCTCTCTCTGGTTAAATTAAAAAGATTTCCAATTTCTTCCAGAGAATAAGGAGGTTCTCCTTTTAATCCATAATATAATCTTATAATATCTGCTTCTCTAATCGATAATGTAGATAATGATCTTTCAATTTCCCTTTTTAAAGAATCATTTAATAATGCATTATCAGGACTAATAGAGTCTGTGCTAAGAATTGTATCATATAAGTTATTGTCTTCATCTTTACGTAAAGGTGCATCCATTGAAATATGTTTGTTCATAGCTCTTAATGATTCTTTTACTTCATTGGGTGCAAGATCTAATGTTGCTGCGATTTCTTCGGATGTTGGTTCTCTTTGATATTCTTGCTCAAGAATTGCAAAAGTGTTATTTACTTTATTCATTGAGCCTATTTTATTTAAAGGTAATCTTACTATACGGGCTTGCTCAGCCAAAGCTTGTAATATGGATTGTCTAATCCACCAAACTGCATATGATATGAATTTAAACCCTCTGGTTTCATCAAATCGTTGTGCTGCTTTTATTAATCCCAGGTTACCTTCATTAATTAAATCCGGGAGGCTTAATCCTTGATTTTGGTATTGTTTACTAACAGATACAACAAATCTTAAATTGGCATTTATTAATAGTTCAAGAGCAACTTGGTCACCCTCTTTAATTCTCTTTGCTAGCTTAACTTCTTCCTCTGCAGATAATAATTTTACCTTTCCTATTTCATGTAAATATTTATCCAAAGACGGAGTCTCCCGGTTTGTTACTTGTTTTGTAATTTTGAGTTGTCTCATCTTGAAATAGTTGGTTAGTTTTTAAGTATTTATTAAATATAACAAAAAATCGTTGTGATTTGTTTTTAATAGTAAAAAATCTATTAGTGAATTACATGAATTACTGATTTTTTTAGGTATAAGTATAATTCTTTAATGTAAAATGAAAGTTAGTAGCATATGTAACTATTTAAATGTAAAGTATTTTTGTTAATTATTATTACAAGATTTATAGTATGAAATAATAATTTAAAATATTTTTGTGGATTAAATCAAATATTCTTAAGTTTGCATCAAATCTTCTGTGAATCTTACATTTTATTATGTCAGATTATCAGCCGTATCAGGACTAAAAATCATTAAAAACAAATTATAATATTATTAAGAAGGTTGCTAATCTTCTAATAATTAATTTCCCCAAGAGAATTTATTGGATAAAAATATGTACGATATTCTTGAATTGAATAAAAAACTCTTAGCTGAGCTTAAGGATATAGCGAAGGAGTTGAAAATTAAGCGAATAGATTCATTTAAAAAGCAGGATTTGATTTATAAAATTCTGGATGAGCAAGCTATTGCCGCTTCTGAAAAAAAGAAAACAGAAAAAGTTACAGAGAAAAAACCTGCGAAAAGAGCCAGAACTACTACAAAAGTACAAAAAGTAACACCTGTTAAAAAGGAAGAAAAAGTCGAAAGTACTGTAGAAGAAAAAGTTGATGTTAAAGAAAAAACAGAAACTATTGCAGAGAAATTAGAGGCTCAAAGAATTAAGGCTGAAGAAGCAGCCAAAAAAGAGGAGAAGACAGCTGTGGAAAATAAGGAAGTTGAAGCTGTAGTAGTTAAAGAAGGTTCTAAAAAGAAGTCTGACGATCGTGAAAGATCAAAAGACGGGCACGATAATAAGCGTCAACGTCAGGGTGACGATAATACTGGAAAGAGACGTCAGTATGATAATAGAGGTAAAGATAGTGGGCAACAAAGACGTCAGGATAAGCAATACGATAAATCCTTTGATTTCGATGGTATTATATCGGCATCAGGTGTATTAGAAATAATGCAGGATGGTTATGGATTTTTACGTTCCTCAGATTACAATTATTTAAATTCGCCTGACGATATTTATGTATCTCAATCACAAATAAAATTATTTGGACTTAAAACCGGAGATACTGTTTTAGGTAGTATTCGCCCACCCAAAGAGGGAGAAAAATATTTTCCATTAATTAAAGTTGAGGAAATTAATGGAAGAAGTCCTCAGATTGTTCGTGATCGTGTTCCATTTGATCATTTAACACCAATTTTTCCTAATGAGAAGTTTAAAATTACTGGAAGTGGAAATGATAGTATGTCCACAAGAGTAGTTGATATGTTTGCTCCAATAGGTAAAGGTCAACGTGGTTTAATTGTAGCTCAGCCTAAAACAGGTAAAACTGTTTTATTAAAAGAAGTTGCTAATGCAATTGCTGCAAATCACCCGGAAGTTTACATGATTATTTTATTAGTGGATGAACGTCCTGAGGAGGTAACTGATATGGCAAGAAGTGTAAATGCTGAAGTTATTTCTTCTACATTCGATGAACCAGCAGAACGTCATGTCAAAGTTGCAAACATTGTTTTGGAGAAAGCAAAAAGAATGGTAGAATGTGGTCATGATGTTGTGGTGTTGTTAGATTCTATTACGCGTTTAGCTAGAGCATATAATACTGTTTCTCCTGCATCAGGTAAGGTTTTATCTGGAGGTGTAGACGCAAATGCTTTACATAAGCCAAAACGTTTTTTTGGTGCTGCTCGTAATATTGAAGATGGTGGATCTTTAACTATTTTAGCAACGGCTCTTACCGAAACAGGTTCTAAAATGGATGAGGTAATCTTTGAAGAATTTAAAGGTACCGGTAATATGGAACTTCAATTGGATAGAAGATTATCTAATAAAAGAATATATCCTGCTGTTGATGTTACGTTATCAAGTACTCGTAGAGAAGACTTATTGCTTGAAAGAGATAGCTTAAATAGAATCTGGATTTTAAGAAATTATTTAGCGGATATGAATCCAATGGAAGCTATGGATTTCTTACAAGACAGAATGAGAAAAACGAGAAATAATGAAGAGTTTCTTATTTCTATGAATGATGGTTAATCCATACATAATAAGATATAAAAAAGGGGATAGTCAATATTTTTTGATTATCCCCTTTTTATTTGTTGTCGTCTAGTTTTAAAATAGTGTCCATTAAAAACAGTTTCTAGACATAATAATATTTTAGAAGAAAGAAATATTTCACAAATAACTACAGTTTAAATTCACAATCTATACCTAATAAACATTGGTGAAATTAATATTGTAAAAGTTTGATCTATGTGTATTTTATTTAAAGTAAATATGTTTTAAAGTAGTTTGTGTATTGATACTGACAAAATTCGGATATAAGCACAAGCAAAAAACATTAATAAAATACCTTTTCAAAAGAGTTTATATTAAGTAATAAAAAGACTTTTTATTACTTGAATATATAATATTGAGAACTATTTATTACGGTTAGAGTAAGTATGCTTTATGGATTCATTTGTAATGAAATAGTGATGTAAAATATAGTTATAGGTTAAATGGTTGATATATAGAGAGATGTGCATTTGGATTATTCGTCTAATTAGGATTGATATCAATATAAGACAATAACTGTTAGTTATATATTCTAATTGATTGTTATTTTTAATAAGTATAAATTACATCTTGAGTGTAAAATTGTAATCTCGACATTGCAATTTTTATGTTTGTAATTGTACATTTGTCCATCATTAATTGAAGACGATAACGTGCAATCATTTTTTGAAACACATAAATTTCTGATTAACAACTTAAAAGTTCCTATCAAAAGGAAGTTAATGGATGAAATTGATTGGAATCATCGGTTAATCGGAATAAAAGGAACAAGGGGGATAGGTAAAACCAACTTCCTCTTAGATTTTGCGAAATCTAAATATGGACTTGATAAATCGTGTTTGTACGTCAATCTTAATAACCTCTATTTTTCAGAACACAGTATTATTTCTTTTGCTGATAAGTTTCGAAAAACAGGTGGCAAAACATTGGTTCTCGACCAGGTATATAAATACCCGGGTTGGTCTGAAGAATTAAAATATTGTTATGAGAATTTTACTGATTTACAGATTGTATTTTCAGGCTCAACAGTAATGAGACTAAGAGAGGAAAATCCTCATTTAAGAGACTTGGTTCATTCATATAAATTGGAAGGATTTTCGTTTAGGGAATTTTTGCAACTTAAAACTGGTAAAGAGTTTAATTCTTATACATATGAAGATATTTTAAAGAATCATCAAAAAATTGCTGCCGATATAGTAAAAGAAATAAAACCACTGGCATACTTTGATGATTATCTTGAATATGGATATTATCCATTTTATTTGGATGAACAACATTACACCGAAAACTTAATGAAGAGTGTCAATTTAATTCTTGAAATTGATATAAGTTTTTTAAGACAGATAGAATTAAAATATTTACCAAGACTTAGAAAATTACTCTTTAGTATTGCTCAGGAAGTGCCATTTCAACCTAATGTAAGTAAGTTGAGCTCACATATAGGTACATCAAGAGCTACGGTAATGAATTATTTATACTATTTAAGGCAAGCAAGACTGGTTAAATTATTATATGATGGGCCAGAAGATATGCAAAAGAAACCTTCTATGATTTATTTGCATAACCCTAATTTAATTCATTGTATAAGTAGAAGTGCAGTTGAGAAAATAAATTTGTTAAAAACGTTTTTTTATAATCAGGTTGGTAGTATTCATGATATAACGTTTTCAGAAAAAGGAGATTTTAAGGTAGACGACAAGTATAATTTTATAGTAAGTGAACAATCGAACAATAAAGTAAGTAAAGGAATGTATGTTGCAAAGGATATGATAGAGAGGGGAGAAGGAAATGTAATTCCTTTATGGTTGTTTGGTTTTTTATATTAGAGTTATAAAATAATTTAGTTTATAAATGTGACTTTAATAGTTGAATTTCAGTTGAATAGAATAATTCTAAATAAATAGTAGTTAAAACTTAAATATTAAACAAATGGCTAAAGAAAAGAAGTTTCTTACCTGTGATGGTAACCAAGCTGCTGCTCATATCGCGTATATGTTTAGCGAGGTAGCCGCTATCTATCCAATCACGCCATCTTCTACAATGGCAGAGTATTGTGATGAGTGGGCTGCAGTGGGACGTAAAAACATTTTCGGTGAGACTGTAAAAGTTGAGGAAATGCAATCAGAAGCTGGTGCTGCCGGTGCTATGCACGGAGCTCTTCAAGCTGGTACTCTTTGTAACACATTTACTGCATCACAAGGATTATTATTAATGATCCCTAATATGTATAAAGTTGCTGGTGAATTACTTCCAGGTGTTTATCATGTTTCGGCTCGTGCATTAGCATCTCACGCACTTTCTATCTTTGGTGACCACCAAGATGTTATGGCTGTTCGTCAAACAGGATGTGCAATGTTTGCTACAGGTTCAGTACAAGAAGTTATGGATTTAGCTGCAGTTGCTCACTTAACTGCTCTTAAATCTCGCGTACCTTTTGTACACTTCTTTGACGGTTTCCGTACTTCTCATGAGATTCAAAAAATTGAACAATTAGATATCGAAGATCTTGAAGGTTTATTAGACAAAGATGATCTTCAAGCATTTCGTGATCGTGCACTTAACCCAGAGCACCCAGTAGCTCGTGGTATGGCACAAAACCCAGATATTTATTTCCAAGCTCGTGAAGCTTGTAATCCATATTATGACAATGTAGCTGATACTGTTGAGCACTACATCAACGAACTTAACAAAATCACTGGTCGTAAGTATGGTTTATTTGATTACTATGGTGCTGAAGACGCAGAGCGTGTAATTATCGCTATGGGATCAGGTTGTGAAGCAATTAAAGAAGGTATTGATGAATTAGTTGCTAAAGGTGAAAAAGTAGGTATGGTTGCAGTACACTTGTATCGTCCATTCTCTGCTAAACACTTCTTAGCTGCAGTTCCTAAAACAGCTAAAACAATTGCAGTACTAGATCGTACTAAAGAGCCAGGTGCAACTGGTGAGCCATTATATTTAGATGTAAAAGATACATATTATGGTAAAGAAAATGCTCCTGTAATTGTAGGTGGTCGTTACGGTCTTTCTTCTAAAGACTTTACTCCTGCTCAGGTTCTTTCTATCTATGAAAACCTTGCTTTACCAGAACCAAAAAATGGATTTACTGTAGGTATTGTTGATGATGTAACATTTACATCTCTTCCTCCAAAAGAAGAAATCGCTTTAGCTAACGGACCTTTCGAAGCTAAATTTTATGGTTTAGGTGCTGATGGTACTGTAGGTGCAAATAAAAACTCTATCAAAATTATTGGTGATAACACTGATAAATATTGTCAGGCATACTTTGCTTATGACTCTAAAAAATCAGGTGGTTTTACATGTTCTCACCTTCGTTTTGGTGATGATCCAATTCGTTCTACTTATTTAGTAAATACTCCAAACTTTGTTGCATGTCACGTTCAGGCATACTTGAACCTATATGATGTAACTAAAGGTTTGAAAAAGGATGGTACTTTCTTATTAAACACTGTTTGGTCAGAAGAAGAAGTTAAGAAAAACCTTCCAAATAATGTTAAGGCTTACTTAGCTAAAAACAACATTAGCCTATATACTATCAATGCAACTGATATTGCTGCTGGTATTGGATTAGGTAACCGTACAAATACAATCCTTCAATCTGCATTCTTCAAAATCACAGGTGTAATTCCTTACGAACAAGCTGTTGAGCAAATGAAGAAGTTTATCGTAAAATCTTACGGTAAAAAAGGTGAGAAAATTGTTAATATGAACTACGCTGCCGTAGATCAAGGTGGTGAAGTTGTTAAGATAGAAGTTCCTGCAGAATGGGCTAACCTTGAAGGTTCTTTAGAATACCCAACAGCTGGTACTGAATTCGTTAATAACGTTGTTCGTCCAGTTAATGCTCAAGTTGGTGATGATTTACCAGTATCAGCATTTAAAGGTCGCGAAGATGGTACTTGGGATCAAGGTACATCTAAGTTTGAAAAACGTGGTGTTGCTGCTCGTGTTCCAGAATGGATTCCTGAAAACTGTATCCAATGTAACCAGTGTGCTTACGTTTGTCCTCACGCTGCTATTCGTCCATTCGTATTAGACGAAAAAGAAGCTGCAGACTTCAACGGTGCTACTATTGAGATGAAAGCTCCTGCTTCATTAAAAGGAATGCAATTCCGTATGCAAGTGGATGTTCTTGACTGTCTTGACTGTGGTAACTGTGTAGATGTATGTCCTGCTAAAACTAAAGCTTTAGAGATGAAGCCTATCGCTTCTCAGTATGACAACCAAGATAACTGGGATTACTGTGTTGAAAAGGTTGCATCTAAGCAAAGTTTAGTAGATACTAAAACTAACGTTAAGAATTCACAATTTGCTACTCCATTATTCGAGTTCTCTGGAGCTTGTTCTGGTTGTGGTGAAACTCCATATGTGAAATTAATTTCTCAATTATTTGGTAATCGTCAAATGATAGCTAATGCAACTGGATGTACTTCTATTTACTCTGGTTCTGCTCCTTCTACTCCATATACAATGAACGAAAAAGGATGTGGTCCTGCTTGGGCTAACTCTTTATTCGAAGATAACGCTGAGTATGGTTTAGGTATGGCTATCGCTGCTGAGAAAATGCGTGATCGCGTTGAGCGTTTAATGAAAGAAGGTTTAGAGTCTGACAGCTGTTCTGCAGAAATGAAAGCTCTATTTACTGAGTGGATTGAAAACCGTAAAGACGGTGAGAAAACTAAAGAAATCTCAGCAAAACTTTCTCCAATGATCGAAGCTTGTAGCTGCGAGATTTGTGATGAGTTAGCAAAAGTTAAACAATATATCACTAAACAATCTCAATGGATTATTGGTGGTGATGGTTGGGCATATGACATCGGTTACGGTGGTCTTGACCATGTATTAGCTTCTGGACAAGATGTTAATGTATTAGTTGTTGATACTGAGGTTTACTCTAACACTGGTGGTCAGGCTTCAAAATCTACTCCAGTAGGTGCTGTTGCTAAATTTGCTGCTTCAGGTAAGAAAATCCGTAAAAAAGACCTAGGTATGATGGCTGCTTCTTACGGTTATGTATATGTAGCTCAAATCGCAATGGGTGCTAACCAGGCTCAAACATTCAAAGCAATCCGTGAAGCTGAAGCATTTGATGGTCCATCTATCATTATTGCTTATGCTCCATGTATTAACCACGGTTTAACTGCAGGTATGGGTAAAGCACAAACAGAACAGAAAAAAGCTGTTGAGTGCGGTTACTTCCACCTATATAGATTTAACCCAGATTTAGAAGCTGAAGGTAAAAACCCATTCCAATTAGACTCTAAAGAGCCAGATTGGTCTAAATTCCAAGACTTCTTAAAAGGTGAAATTCGTTATACTTCATTGATGAAACAATTCCCTGCTGAAGCAGAAGAATTATTCAAAGCTGCTGAAGAAAATGCTAAATGGCGTTACAACGGCTATGTTCGTCAAACAAAAATGGAATTCTAAGGTTTAGAAATCTAGATATTTAAGGCATCCTTTTCGAAGGATGCCTTTTTTGTTATATATAGGTGTGAAAAATTTAATCACAATAAGTAGTTTATTGCAATTTCACAGAGATAAAATAACTATGTTTACGTACTTAATAGGCCATTAATTTATAATAAGGGTTGCCCTTGGTATTAATTGTATTTAAATTAGAAATATTGTTTTAAAAATCTCTTTTTCATGCTTTTAATTATTGATAATCAAAGTGCGTTTATTAAGAAATTTAAACGTCAATTTTTAGCTGAGCAAGATTTTGATTATGTGTTTTTTGATCATAATCAACCGATTACATTATCAGCTAAAACACAGATAAAAGGAATTATTCTTTCCGGAGGTAAAGGTAATCCATATGAACCTTTAAATTTAACTTCAAATTTTGTGGCATTAATGAATTTTGATGTTCCAGTTTTAGGATTTTGTTTAGGACATGAAATTATTGCTGTAGCTCATAGAGGAAGGATTAAAAAATTGCCTGAATATCATGGGAAAAAAGAAATTGTTCGTATAGAAAAACTGGAAGATCCTATTTTTAACGGAATAAATAAGAATGAGGTGGCACTTGTAAAAAAACATTCTTTTTATGTTTCAGAATTACCTGATACTTTTGAAGTACTTGCTACATCAGACACTTGTACAACAGAAATAATTAAGCATAAAAATAAGCCAATATATGGATTTCAATCGCATCCGGAAGTTTCTGGAGAGGATGGATTAATTATGGTGAAGAATTTTCTGAAAATTTGTAATATTATATAACAATGGATTTGTATTATTGGATTACGGTTGTTTCAATTGTTGTAGGAGTATATTTAATTACAGTGATACTTCGCAAAATATTAAATCTTTTTATAAAACGGCAATCATTAAAAGTTAATGTTGATCCGACTAATTTTTCATTTTTAAAAAATTCAATTTCTTTTATAATATATACAATTGGTATTATAGCCATTTTTTATATAACGCCTTCTCTTAATTCTGTAGCCAAGGCCTTATTTGCTAGTGCAGGAATTTTTGCAGCAATCATAGGTTTTGCATCTCAAAAAGCCTTTAGTAATATTATAAGTGGGATTTTCATCTTAATTTTTCGTCCATTCAGAGTTAAAGATGTAATTGAAATAGGAACTATAAACAAAGGGGTTGTTGAAGAAATAACTCTTCGTCATACAATTATTAGAAATTATGAGAATAGAAGAATAATTATACCTAATTCTATAATTAGCGAAGAGACTATTGTTAATAGTAATATTATAGAAGAGAAAATTAAAAAATTTATTGAATTTGGTATTAGTTATGAATCAAATTTAGATTTAGCCAAAAGTATTATTCAAGAGGAGGCAGAAAATCATCCATTGGTTTTTGATAATAGGTCAGAAGAAGATAAACTAAATAATGAACCCATTGTAAGAATAAGAGTTATCAGCCTTGGTGAGTATTCTGTAACTATTAGAGCCTATGTTTGGGCAAAATGCAATGATGATGCTTTTGTCATATATTGCGATATGAATGAGTCTGTTAAAAAACGATTTGATTCAGTTGGTATAGAAATACCTTATCCTCACCGTACTATTGTAAATAAAAAACAATAATTTGCTTACTGATATATTGGGACCTGTAGTGTAAAGGTTGAACCTTGATTCAGGTTGCTATGTACATCAATTTCACCTTTATGTTTTTTTATTATTTCGTAGCTGAGTATTAGTCCAAGTCCGGTACCTGTTTCATTTGCAGTACCTTTAGTTTGAATATTTGAATTTATTTGGAAAAGTTGTTTCATTGTTTGAATATTCATTCCAACACCATTGTCCTTAATAGTAATAAAAATATTATCAGAATTTGATGTTAAATCCAAATCAATCGTTCCTCCAGTATGGGTATACTTAATAGCATTTGTAATTAGGTTACGTAAAACTGTAGCCATTGCCATATCATCAATTTCTGGATAATAATGGTCTTTGCAGGTGTAGTTTAATTGTATGTTTTTTGCGATAAAATTAGGTTCTAATAAATTAATTGTTTCCTCTAAGACTTTATTTATTTCAGTTTTATTAAAGGAGAGGTGGTTTTTATTGTTTTGCAGTAATGCCCAATTTAATAAGTTTTCAAACAATGTGTAGGTTTGCTTTGCGCTAGAGTTTATAATATTAGTATATTTTTTTATCTCTTCAATTTCAGAATTTTCGATGCTGTGAATTAATAGATCAGAAAAGCCAATTATTACGTTAAAAGGGTTTTTTAAATCATGTGAAATAATTGAAATAAACTTGTCTTTCGCGTTATTAGTGATTTCTAACTTGCTTTTACTTTCGACTAAATCTTTAGATTGTTGTTCAATAGCTTCTTTTTGTTCAAGTAGAATTTTATTTTGGTTTAAAGATTTGCTGTATAGATCCTTAACTTTATTTTGTTCTAATTCAAGTAAGTGTTGTTTTTCAAAACTTTTAAATCTATACTTATTTTGTATTTGATTAGCAATAAAACCAAATATGATAATAGGAATTATGTTGGTCATCTCTATTAATTGTTCTTTTAGTGGATTTGCAAATGAGAAAAGAGCAATCAAAAACAAAACCGTAGGAATCAGATAAATACAAATAGTTCCTAATAAGCAAACCCTTAATTCAAGTGAAATTAAAAATAAAACTAAAACAGTTCCTGTAATACTTGAATTTAAATAATCGTTTAAATGGACATAACACTTACCATACATCATTATTAATAAACTTGATATTAATAAGTTGTATAGATTAACTTTTGATTTTTCAGATGTATATTTAATAGAATGTATAACAGTTAACGATATAGCCAACAAAATTGGTAGTAATCTAGTGTAAAAAGCTTCAATGTTATTACGAAAATATAAATCTGAAAACATGAAATAACCAACAATAATATAAACAATTGGTAATTTTATTTTTAGTGAATTCACTATGTAATCTTGGTTATATATTCGATATAAATGATTTATATCTTTATTAAGGTTCATTTTAATTCTTCTTTTGTATATCAGTAATTTTCTTTTGGAGAGGCTGGGATTATGAAATAGATTGTCAAATGTCACATTTTTATAATTGATTCAATCCTTGGATTGTAAAAATAAACAAATTCAGAAATTGTTACAACAATTAATTATTATCAATTATCTTTATCACCTACTATCACTATCGCAAGGGGATAATATTTAACTTTTAAAATTTATAACAGTGAGTAAACTTTCATATGAGAGCGGAATCTCTGATGTTCCGTTATTAGGTTGTACGATAAGTGAAAAATTAAAAGGGACTGTAGATAAATTTCCTGATAACGAGGCCTTAATAGTCCCGTATCAAAATTATAGAGCTACATACAGACAATTTTGGGACCAGGTTGAAGATGTAGCAAAAGGACTTATTAGTTATGGAGTTAAAAAAGGAGACCGTGTAGGAATTTGGTCAGCAAATAGATTTGAATGGGTGTTGGTTCAGTTTGCAACGACCAGAGTTGGTGCTATTATGGTTAATATTAATCCTGCATATAAGGCTGCAGAACTAAAGTATGCTTTAAAACAATCTGAAGTTAGCTTGCTTATCATGTCAAAAGGATTCAGAAAGACCAACTATATAGATATTCTTTCTGAGGTTAGGTCTTCATGTATAAAATTAAAACATGTTTTGGTTATTGATCATGATTGGGATACTTTAATAGAGGCAGGAAAGAAAATTAGTACTGAAACTTTGCTTCAAATTGAAGGAGAATTACAGTTTGATGATGCTATTAATATACAATATACTTCCGGAACTACAGGATTTCCCAAAGGTGCTACATTATCACATCATAATATAATCAATAATGGTTTCTTTATCGGTGAAAGACTTAAGTATACAGAGAGTGATAAAGTAGCTATTCCGGTTCCTTTGTATCATTGTTTTGGTATGGTTTTGGCAAATTTAGCTATAATAACCCATGGAGCTTGTATGGTATTAACAGGTGAAGCATTTGATCCTGCTGTAGTAATGCAAATTGTACAGGACGAAAAATGCACTTCATTATATGGTGTTCCGTTAATGTTCATTGCAGAGTTAAATCATCCGGATTTTGAAAAGTATGATTTTTCTAGCTTAAGAACAGGTATTATGGCCGGTGCTTCATGCCCTGAATCTGCAATGAAAGCTGTACGTGAAAAAATGAATATGAAGGATGTATGTATTTGTTATGGAATGACAGAAACATCTCCTGTTAGTACGCAGACTTTTGTTGATGATAATGAATACCGTAGATGTGCTACAGTTGGGAAAGTCCATCCTCATTTAGAGATTAAAATTATTGATTCGGAAACAGGTAAAATTGTTCCTAGAGGTGAATCTGGTGAATTATGTACCAGAGGTTATTCTGTAATGTTAAAATATTGGAATAATCCAGAAGCTACAGCTTCTGTAATTGATGAAGGGCGTTGGATGCATACTGGTGATTTAGCTGAAATGGATGAGGATGGATATGTGAAAATTGTTGGGAGAATTAAAGATTTAATTATTAGGGGAGGTGAGAATATTTCTCCGTTTGAAATTGAAGAGTTCCTACATAACCATGATCAGATTAAAGATATTCAGGTTATAGGAGTGCCAGATGAAAGGTATGGGGAAGAAGTGATGGCTTGGGTAATTTTAAAGGATGGAGCGTCTGTAACTGAAGATGAATTAAAAGAGTATTGTAAAGGTCAAATAGCTACATACAAGATTCCTAGATATTGGAAATTTGTTTGTGAATTTCCAACAACAGTAACAGGTAAAGTTCGTAAGGTTGAAATGAGGGAAATTTCATCTAAAGAATTAGGATTAGTAAAACGAACTTGATAAATAATAACTTTAAAAAAATATTTGAAAGCGGTGCATTATTGTACCGCTTTAATTTTTTTCGTACCCGTAACCATACCCGTAGCCATATCCATACCCACGACCATATCCAAATCTGTTTGATTTAACCTGGATGTCGTTAATTACAATACCACAGTTTTTGATGTCTTTTTTGTTAATTTCATTTAGTAAATGTGATACATGACGTATTCTGGTTTTATCGTGTCTAACAATAAGTAGATTGATATCTGTATAGTCTAACAATAGCAACGCGTCGGAAACTCTTCCCAGAGGAGAAGTGTCTAAAATAATAATATCAAACTCATTTTTTAAATAAGAAAAAAGTTCATCATTCTTACTCTTCCTTGATAATAATTCAGATGGATTCGGTGGAATTGGACCTGTAGGAACGTAAAATAAATTTTCCTGTTTTGTTTTATGAATTAATTCTTTAGTACTGCAATTATTAGTATAAAAAAGAGATAGTCCTTTGTCGTTTTTTTCATAATCGAGATAATCATGAATTTTTGGTTTACGAAGGTCATATCCTACAATAACTGTTTTACTACCTTTTTGGGCAAAGCTAGCAGCTAAGTTTAATGAAATAAAACTTTTTCCTTCAGCAATGTTATTAGACGTGATTAAAATAGTATTACCTGATTTTTTAGAGTCAGACATAAAACTATAATTAGTTCTAAGTGACCTGAATGACTCTGAAATTAAAGATTGAGGTTTTTCATTTACTATAAAATTGGAGTCATATTTATTATTAAGAATATGGCCAATGATAGGGAAGTTTGTAATTCTCTCAATATCTTTATTTCCATATACCTTATCATTGAAATACAGTAGAAGAAACATAATAGTAAAAGCTCCAATAATACCTATTGCTAAATGTATAATTAGTATTTTCAGAGGTATTGGTTCTACTAATTTTGACAAATCATTATGAGCCAAGTCTAAAACTTCATTTGTTGGAATATTTGAGGCTTTCATTATTTCCATTTCAGCCCTTTTGGTTAACAAATAAGTATATAATTCTTCGTTAATATTATACTTTCGCTGTAATGAAATAAATTCTTGTTGATCCTTAGGTAGGTAGTTTAGTTCTTCTTTTATTTCAGATATTCTCTCGTTTAAATCAGCCTTTTCATGGTTTAAGTTATTTTTAGCTGCAACAACCGTTTCTATGATAGTCCTTTTTAAATTACTACTTTTTAATCTGGTTGATGTTAATAAAGGAGTTTCTTGATATGTTCGACTTTTTATTTCCTCGTATTCAAATAAAGATTGGTTTAATTGATTAAGTAATTCGTTTAAATATGGATTTTCTATAGCAAGAGAAGACGGAGGAACAACTTCATCCAGTGATTCATTCTCTTTCAAATAATCCTCTAGGTATGTATAATATTTAAATTGAACCTGAATTTGAGAAAGTTGTTCTTCAAGGCTACCTAAACGTTCGTATATATAGTTTGTTTTATAGTCAATGTCTACTCCACCCTTTGAGTGAATAAATGATTGAATAGTTTTTTCTGATTCAAATAGTGATTTATGAATGTCAGATATTTGTGAATCAATAAATTTTATTGTGTTTGCAGCAATTCTATTTTTTCTTTCAACGCCTTTATATAAATACTCCTGTGAGAGTGTATTCAAAAAAGTAACACCAAGAAATTTATTATCTGTTCTTAATATTAATTTTATTATGGAGGATGATTTGTCCTCAAGTACTTCAAACTTATTAAATTTCTCAACTAATTGGCTGTATGATTCAAACTTAAAAATATAGTTTGTGTTTTCTGGAATAGGAGTGTATGTGTTTTTAGTAATTGTGAAATTATAAAATTCGCTTACAAGAGGTTGGTTAATCTTGACTATTGTATCTAAGTAAAATTCCTGATTTAAACCCAATGTTTTATGTTCTGTATATAGATATGAAATACTTGATGGGTCAGTGGATTTAATATGTACTGTAGAGTCGGTTATAAAAGTTAAGCTAAACTCATGATTGATTTGTTGTGGTGAAGTTGGATCAAATTTTATTGCGAAAGATGTGTAAGGATAAATTCTATTATATAAATATTTACCTTCTTCATAAACAGAAACTTCAAGATTAAGTTTGGATATAACTCTGCTGATTAATTCATATGAATGAAGTATTCCTATTTCATTCTTAATTTTTACAGATGATCTTCCCATATCTCCCAATTCTAATATGGGGATGGGATTTATTTCATTTTCGTTTTGAATTAAAATAGATGTATTGACCTCATAAGATTTGGGTGTAGTGCATATTTTATAATACGCCATACCCACTGATACAACTAAGGACAGGATTAAAATAGGCCAGTATTTTAATCCTTTAAAAAATAAACCAAGGTAAAATTCAGGTGTATTTTTATTAGAATCCTCAATCAGATCAATAAGTTGTTCTAAATTTGTGTTGTTATTCAAAACTACTAGTTGTTATTTAGTTGTTAAAGCTAATATTGAAAAAGTCATAGATAGAATTCCTAATATTACTTGATATGGGAATTTGCTAAATGTAAAAGACTTAGTACTTCTAGGTGCGATATATACAACATCATCGGGTAAAAGGTATAAATACTCTGATTGTAAAATACCATTGTCAGTTAGGTCAATGTGTTTTACAATGTTTCCATTGGCGCTTTTTCTAACTAACACTACTTCATTAGCTTTACTAAATTCAGTAATACCACCAGCTAGACCTAAGGCTTGTAGTATTGTGATATGATCATTTTCAATTGTGTATGTTCCCGGTTGTTTAACTTCACCAAGTATCGAAATGTTAAAATTAACTAGTTTAACGTATACATTAACGTCTTTAAAATATTCGTTTAAATTTTGTTTAATGGCTTCTTGTGCTTCGTTTATAGTTAAACCCTTAACTTTTGTTTTCCCTGTGAAAGAGTAACTAACAAAACCTTCGTTATCTACTTTGTATGAATTAATGTATATATAAGAAGAATTCATTACTTCAGGAAAATCGGTTTGAAAGTATCTACTTGTTTGAGGATCTGTACTAAAAACCTTAATATATAAATGATCTCCATTATTGATAATGTAATCATTGTCTTTACTATTTACAATCTCTGATGAGTAATCAGTAATTGTTGTTTCTTTTAGTAATAATGTTTTTTTTAAGTTGACACATGATGAATTACACATGATCAGGACCAAACCTATAAATATTTTAGTTATGTTCCTCGTTAAGAGTTTTTTCATAATTATTTATTTTTATTTTCGTTATATTTCTTTATTGCATTTGACATAGGTATTTTTTCACCATCAAAATAAGCCACCAAAAATGAAGTTTTTGTACCTATTTTCTTCCATTTTAATAATGCATCTTTATAAGAAGAACCTACTATATACTGATATTTATACCAACCATCTTCTTGTATCTCTCTTACAAATCCTCCGGCCTTATTTTGTAATTGTGCTCTTTGTTCAATATTGATAGGCTTTGAGTTTGCAGAAACTTGAATCACAAAAACTAATTTAGAAACTGTGCTTGATATATTTTTTGAGTTTATAGCTTGCCACAATACTTGTTTTTGATTGTTCTTATACGCAGTAACAAAAGCTCCAGCTACATTTGATTTTTTAACAAGGTTTTGTGCATGTTCATAATTGGTAGTTTTTCCATATTGATATTTATACCAGCCTTCTTCTTGTTTTATTGTAATTGAATCATGCCCTTTATATATTGTATTTAGTAAAGGTTCTGAAATAGGAGTTCTGCTAGCTGCAATTTGAACATAATAGTATGTATTATTGTCAATTTCAGAGTCTGCTTCAATTGATCTAGATGGTATGTTATTAGATGCTTTTGTTTTCTCTATTACATCAGACTTTTTTATAGTTCCTGAACTCAGTAAAGGTTGTTGATTTTTATTATCATCAATCATAATAACGGACTCTGAACTTTCATTGGATAAAACTTCTTTGGTTTTTGGGTGTGAAATATTGCTTAGTGTTATGCTAATATTTCGAGGTGTTTCAATACTGTCTGAAATAATATTGGATTTGGAAACCATCATATCAATTTCTCTATCTTGATTTTGATACATATTCCAATACTTTTTTAAGGATTCCCTATCAAAGTTTTTAATAAAATCAAGAGGGTAAAGCTGATCTTCTTTATTGTTTTTACTATTTGACACGTTATTGTTTTGTGCAAAAGTTTTAAAGTCATTGTTTGCTACTTCAGGCTTTAGTTTTTTTGTTTCAGTTTCTTTTACAGAATCTGCAAAAACTATAAACTTTTGATATTCGTTTGAAAAAGGACTATACCCTTTTACTACAGTTACTTTATTAGATTTTTTTCCTTCTTTGGTTTCTTCAATAAGTTTTGAAAGAGAATTGTAGTCAATATTGTAGTAATCACTAATGTTTTTTACATTAAGCGGTTTTGAAAAAAGAGTTTTTCTAATGTCAGAATTATTTGAATAATCCTTTGCAATTTTTATACATCCATCACAAAGTTTATGTCTTGCTTTTATTTTATTAATTACAGCTAAAGTATCTGAAATTTCTTCCCTATTTAGGATTTTAAAGTTGTCAATAAAAATTTCAGTTGAGTTCTTTAGAATATTCAAAATTAATCTGCCCTCATCTTTTGTGGTGTCAATTTTGGTGATCACAATATATGATGCCGAATCGTGCTTTTCATATTTTAATTGATTTAATAAAGAGAGGTCAGATAAAGTTTTGCTATTAGTTGTAGAATTAATAGAATCAAGCAATTTAGAATCAACATCTCTATCTTTTTCAATGCTGTTAGACCTGTCTTTGATTAGTGTTTGTGAATTGCAGTTGATGCAATTTATCAACAACAATAAACAAAGACTAATGTATATCTTTGATATGGTTAATATATAGTAGTTCATCTATTATTTGTGTATGGTAGTCCTCAGATACGGCAAATATATCAAAATGTTACGGAAAGATTTTGAAATTAAAAATATTGACACATTTGAACGGAGTGATTGAAAAGTAAAATTCAATAAAAGAGAGATAGAGGTAATGAAAATATAACGTAAACTTAAAATAGTCGATGTTAGATGGCTACATTTTAAAATGTATGCAATTTATGTCTGTGTAAATTATCATGTCCCATTAAGGTGTTGTAAGTGAATTTAATACAGTTATATTGAAAAACATAATTTTAAATAGAAATCTATATTAATTAGATTATTATAAGGGTAATCATTAAAGATATATTCTATTATCATCTTTATTTTCTGGGTTTAGGGAGAACTCATTAAATATTTAATCATATCAGGTCATTATTAGAAAGGTTATTTAAACAATTGTTTAATGTTGTATGTTATATACCAGAATAATAACCAATTAACTTTTATATAACGATGGATCTAAAAACAACTTACATGGGGATTGAATTAAAAAATCCTCTTATTGTTGGTGCTTGCGAAATGACAGCAGACATCAATATGGTAAAAAAAATGGAAGAAGCAGGTGCTGCTGCTATTGTATATAAATCTCTGTTTGAAGAACAGATACATTTAGAAGCCGCGGAATTAGATGATGATTTGCATGAATTTGACGATCGAAATGCTGAAATGATAACCCTGTTTCCTTCAATTGTTCATAGTGGACCCAAAGCCTTTTTGATGAAATTAAAGGATTTAAAAGAATCTGTTTCTATACCAGTGATAGCAAGCTTAAATTGTGTGTACGATGTAAGTTGGGTGGAGTATGCAAAGTACATTGAACAAACTGGTGTTGATGGAATCGAATTGAATTTTTATAATTCTGTATCTGTTGAGAGTAAGTCAGGTCAAGATATAGAAAAAGTGCAGGTTGATATTCTTAAAAAAGTCAAGTCTGCGATTAAAATACCTGTTAGTATAAAATTAAGTCCATTTTATTCTAACCCTTTAAATTTCATAAGACAGTTAGATGTAACAGGTGTTAATGGAGTAGTGTTATTTAATAGATTATTTCAACCAGATATTGATATCGAATCTGAAGAGTTAAAAATGCCATACAATCTAAGTAGTAAAAACGACAATAGGCTATCTCTTAGATATACAGGTTTATTATCTGGCAATATTCATAGTTCACTTTGTGCTACAAATGGAATTCACGATGCAGAAGATCTTATTTCTCTATTACTTGCAGGAGCGGATGCCGCTCAGGTTGTGAGTGTGTTATATAAAAAAGGAGTTAGAGAAATAACAACAATTCTAGAGAATTTATCTGTTTGGATGAAAAATAAAGGCTATGAATCTATTTCTTATTTTAAAGGTAAATTGTCCAAAAATAACCTTAAGGAACCATACGCTTATGAGCGGGCTCAATATGTTGATTATTTAATGAAAAAGAAAAAAATATTGAAAGAATACAGCGTGTAAAATGAGATAAGGAAGAGTGGTTTAAAGCCACTCTTTTTTATTGCAAAAATGTGTGATTTAGGATTAGATTTTAAGGTTTCTCTGTTTTAATTCTGAAAAAAAATGTGTTTCTTTATTAGCATAGTAAAATGAATTATCCCAAAATTCAAAAAATTCTAACTTTAAAATTCCTTAATTATGGCTGTAAAAAGAGTTTATACCTTCGGAAATGGAAAAGCAGAAGGTAAGGCAGATATGAAAAATCTTTTAGGAGGTAAAGGGGCTAATCTGGCCGAAATGAATCTAATCGGTGTACCTGTTCCTCCAGGGTTCACAATAACTACAGATGTATGTACCGAGTATAATGAAAAAGGTAAAGATGTAGTCGTAGATTTATTGAAGCCGGAGGTGGAAGCTGCAATTAAAAATATCGAAGAATTAACAGGAACTTCTTTTGGTGATAAAACAAACCCTTTATTAGTATCAGTGCGTTCGGGAGCAAGGGCCTCTATGCCAGGTATGATGGATACTGTTCTTAACCTTGGTTTGAATGACGAATCAGTGATGGGTATTACTGCTAAGTCCGGAAATGAACGTTTTGCATGGGATTCATACCGAAGATTTGTTCAGATGTATGGTGATGTGGTGTTGGGTATGAAACCAGTTTCTAAAGAGGAGATAGATCCTTTCGAAAGGATTATGGAAGAGGTGAAAGAGAAGAAAGGAGTTGATTTAGATACAGAATTAGAGGTTGAAGATTTAAAAGAATTAGTGCTGTTATTTAAGCAAGCTGTTAAGGAACAAACAGGACATGATTTTCCGGAAAGCGCCTGGGAACAGTTATGGGGTGCTATAATGGCGGTTTTTAATAGTTGGAATAATGACAGAGCAATTCTTTACCGTAGAATGGAAGGTATTCCTGATGAGTGGGGGACGGCAGTAAATGTTCAGGCAATGGTATTTGGTAATATGGGAGATAAATCTGCTACAGGTGTTGCCTTTACCAGAGATGCTGCTACTGGTGAAAATTTATTTAATGGGGAATATTTAATAAATGCACAAGGAGAAGATGTTGTTGCAGGAATTAGAACTCCTCAGCAAATAACCAAAGAAGGATCAATTAGGTGGGCAAAGTTACAAGCCGTGACTGAAGAGGATCGAGTAGATATGTATCCTTCTTTAGAAGAGGCAATGCCTGAAGTATATAAACAGCTAAATGACGTTCAGGAAAAGCTGGAAAGTCACTATAAAGATATGCAGGATCTTGAATTTACAGTTCAGGATGGAAAATTATGGTTGTTACAAACCAGAAATGGGAAAAGAACAGGTGCTGCAATGGTGAAAATTGCAATGGATCTGTATCGAGAAGGCATAATAGATGATAAATTAACTTTGATGCGTGTTGAGCCAAACAAGTTAGATGAATTATTACACCCTGTTTTTGATACTGCAGCAATAGGTACGGCTCAAGTTTTAGCAAAAGGTTTACCTGCTTCTCCTGGTGCTGCGTCAGGGCAAATTATCTTTTTTGCAGATGAAGCTAATAAGTATCCGGAAACTATTCTTGTACGTATAGAAACTTCTCCTGAAGATTTAGAGGGAATGTTAGTTGCTAGAGGTATATTGACAGCTCGTGGAGGTATGACTTCTCACGCTGCAGTAGTTGCTAGAGGTATGGGAAAATGTTGTGTTTCTGGAGCTGGAGCATTAAAAATCGATTATAAAGAACGTGTTTTACGAATTGATGGAGTTGCTTATAAGGAAGGGGATTGGATTTCTTTAAATGGATCAACAGGAGAGGTTTATGCAGGGAGAGTTAAAACTCGACAACCTGATTTAGACGGTGATTTTGGTTCAATTATGGATTTTGCATCTAAATATACTCGTATGAGTGTACGTACAAATGCAGATACTCCTAAAGATGCAAAAGTTGCACGTGAATTTGGAGCAGAAGGAATTGGATTATGTCGAACAGAGCATATGTTTTTTGAAGGAGAAAGAATTAAAACCGTTCGTGAAATGATTTTGTCTTCTGATGAAGAAGGTAGACGTGCGGCTCTAGGTAAATTATTACCTTTCCAAAGAGGTGATTTTGAAGGGATTCTTGAAGCAATGGAAGGTTATGGAGTTACTATTCGATTATTAGATCCACCATTGCATGAATTTGTTCCTCATACAGAAGCAGCTCAGCAAGAAATGGCTAAAGAAATGGGAATTAGCTTAGCTGAAGTTAAAACTAAAGTATCTGATTTATCCGAATTTAATCCTATGTTAGGTCATAGAGGTTGCCGTTTAGGAAATACTTATCCTGAAATCACTGAGATGCAGGCAAGAGCTATTATTGAAGCTGCCTTAAATCTTAAAACAAAAGGAATTATTACCAAACCTGAAATTATGGTTCCTTTAATAGGTACTGTAGAAGAATTGAAATTGCAGGCTAATATTATTCATACAACAGCAAAAAAGGTTTTTGAAGAAAAAGGAGATTCTGTTGAATATATGCTTGGAACCATGATAGAGATTCCACGGGCTGCACTTACTGCTGATCAAGTTGCTGATGTTGCTGAATTCTTCTCTTTTGGAACCAATGACTTGACTCAAATGACATTCGGTTATTCTCGTGATGATGCCAATAAATTTTTACCTATATACCTTGAGAAAGGGATATTAAAGAATGATCCATTCCAAGTTCTTGATCAAACAGGGGTAGGTCAATTAGTAGAAATGGGAACTAAAAAAGGACGTTCTGTAAAACCTGATTTAAAGGTTGGAATTTGTGGTGAACATGGTGGTGAACCAAGTTCTGTTGAATTTTGTGATTCTGTTGGTATGAATTATGTTTCATGCTCTCCGTTTAGAGTGCCAATTGCAAGAGTTGCGGCAGCACAAGCAAATATCAAGAAGATGAACTAAGAATATTAATATAATAAATACGAAGCGGTTTATTTATAATTAAATAAGCCGCTTTTTTATTTATCTATTTTTTTAATAAAGAAAAATATTATAATGTTGCAAACGCAAAAAAATAAAATGATTTTATTGTTAGCATTAGGTTAAGTTTATAAAACAATATAAGTGATTATAAGCTATGGGAGAAAACTTTAAAAAGCTATTTGTAGCAAATTGAATTGTTTTTAGAGGTTATTAAAACCATGGCAAACAAACATAAATAAATGAAAGATAAATTATTTCCAAAGCGCTTCGCATTATTAAAGGGGTTTAGTATAACGTATTTATCATTAGCTCTTTGTATTCGAATGATATTATATGTTATGTCTTTTTCTAATATTGACTTTTCTTTTAGTCATTTATTTGAAATATTAGGAATAGGATTATTATATGATATTGGAAGTTTATCTTATATGATGGCTTTTTATTCAATATATTTATTGATTATGCCATCAAAGTTCAGTGGTAGTCGAGCAGATAAAATATTGACTTATACATCGTACTGGATTTTTATGATAGTTATAACTTTTTCGTTTTTAGCTGAAATTACTTTTTGGGAAGAATATCAAAGGCGATTTAATTTTATAGCAATTGATTATTTGTTATATACATATGAGGTTATTGAAAATATTAATGAAGCTTATCCTTTGCCATTAATAATTGGTGCAATAGGATTAATTGCTTATGCAGCATTTCTATTAAAAAAGAGGATGTCGATTTTTGAAAAAAGCTTTACTTCAGATCATCATTTTGGATCTAGACTGTTTATGGCTGTGGTTTGTTGTATTATTGTTGCAATATTTCATTTTAATATAAAAAACACTCAAGCTGAGATATTTGGAAATGTAAATGAAAACGAGTTGGCTAAATCAGGTCTTTATTCATTTTTTGCAGCTTATAAGAGTAATGAATTGAATTATAATGAATTTTATAATACGTATGATGAAAACCAAGTATTTAATAATTTAAGAAGAATTGTAAAGGCCGATAATGATTCGTTTGTTTCTGATTATGGGTTATTACGTGTGACTAAAAATGAGGGGGAAGAATTAAAGCCTAATGTTATTTTCATAGGAATGGAAAGTATGAATGCTGCCTATTTGAAAAGATTTGGGAATAAGAAACATATGACACCATACCTTGATGAAATACTTTCTCAATCTGTTTTATTTACTAATCTTTATGCTACAGGGACAAGAACTGTTAGAGGATTAGAGGCGTATAGTTTATCTATTCCTCCAACTCCGGGACGAAGTATTGTCAAAAGATGTAATAATGAATCTTTCTATACTGTAGGTGAAATATTTCAACAAAAAGGTTATTCATGTACTTTTATAACCGGAGGAGATGGATATTTTGATAATATGGCAAGCTATTTTAGTTATAGCGGTTTTGATATTGTGGAAAGAGCAAAGAAGACAAGGATCCGTGAAGAATTACCTACACAAAGATTACAAATTCCAGATGAGGATATAACATTTGAAAATGCATGGGGTGCTTGTGATGAAGATATTTTTAATGCTGTAATAAAGAAGGCAGATAAGGATTCAAAAACAGGTCAACCATTTTTCTATATGTTGATGACTAATTCCAACCATTCACCATATACTTATGCAGATGGAAAAGTTAAAATACCATCTGGTACAAGTAGAACAGGAGCTATTACATATGCAGATTTTGCAATTGGTGATTTTTTTAAGAGTGTAAAAGATAAAGAGTGGTTTAAAAATACTGTATTTGTAGTTGCTTCTGACCATTGTGCTTATAGTGCAGGTAGAACAGAATTAAATATAAATAGTCACCATATACCAGCATTTATCTATAACTTAGAAAATACTAAACCATACGAAATAAATAAATTATCTTCTCAAATTGATATTTTTCCTACTTTATTTGGTTATCTGAATTGGACCTATAAAACAAAATTATTTGGTCGTGATATTAATACAATGAAGAGTGAAGATGAAAGAGCCTTTATTGCAAATCATCGAAAATTAGGATTATTGAAAGGTGACAGGTTTTTTGTTTTAGAAACTCAAAAAAATAACTCACTTTTTCAATGGGATTCTATTGAAAATAATCTTTTGAAGATTAAAAATGATGAAGATTTTTTTAAAGAAACTGTAGCTTATTACCAAGCTGCTTATCAGTTATATAAAGATGGTGACTTAGATAAATAGAAAAATATTTTTATATAAAACTTGTAAAGTATATAAATATTTGTATCTTTGTATTAACTCATAGTTTAGGGTTAGGTTTGGTTAAAGATTGAAAGTCACTGTATAAACGTTTTGCAGTGGCTTTTTTTATTTTGTAATATTTCTTGATCTGACTTTTTGGGCTGGTTTACCTTGATAGATGGAGTACGATTCCATTATACCAGAAAAAATAGAATGAGCTGATAATACAGAATGTGATCTGCAAATTGAATTAAGTGTAACTGTCGATTGAGCTCCTATCCAAACCCCATCTTCTAATGTTATAGGGCCAATAATTAAATCAAATGTTGTTATTTTATAATCGTGATTACCACATAATAGTAATGCACCTTGAGAAATACAGCAATTTTTTCCAATTATAACTTCATCGAGATTATCAATCCATACATTTTCACCAATCCAGGTATAATCATCAATTTTTAATTTCCATGGATATTTAATATTTACCCCTGGTTTTATAACTACACCTTTACCGATTGAGGCTCCAAATAGCTTTAGGAGTAGTTTTTTAAGAAAAGATGAAGGATTGAGAGGATTGATAAAAAATAGTACATTAACGTAGTACCAAATTGTTCTTTTTAAAAATCCTCCAGGATTATACCAGCTATTATCATACTTTGAAAGATCAGTTTTAAGCATGGATATTTTAATATTAAGAAGTTGTTTTATAGTATGATTAAATAATCATAAAATTATTTGAATTAAGAATGTATAATGCCTAGTCAATATATAAAAACAATTGAAATTTATATTAAAACTATTAAAAACTCCTTAAAGTCTTAATATTATTTAGTTCCAAATATTAAAAATGCTATTCCAGCTAATATACCGGCAAGGTAAATACTTTTAGTTTTAATATTCTTTTCTTTAAAAAGATATGCTCCAAAAGCAAATGCAACAATAACACTTCCTCTTCTCAATGCAGATACAATGGATATCATACTCTCAGTATCATGAAGAGCGTAGAAATAAAAGAAATCTGCAATTAGAAGAAATATACCAATTAGAGGAATACTCCATCTCCATTTAAAAGAAGAGCTTTTTTTACGAATTGGCCACCATAAAGCCATAACCAACGGAATGAACAGAACAACTTGATAGAAAGTAAAGTAACATTGTACTGCCATTCTGTTTATGTTTCGTAATAAAAATTTATCATACAAGCCACTAACGGCTCCAAATAAAGTTCCTAAAATAATAAACCAGATCCATTTATTCTTTCTAAAAGAAATTCCTTCGGTTTTTCCAGCTGTAGAAAAAAGGAAAAAGAAAGTTAATGTAATGGCAATACCAACCCACTGGTATGTACTAAGTTGTTCTTTAAATATGATAATAGCACCAACGAGAGTCCATAGTGGTCCAGTAGCTCTAATTGGAGCAACAATAGTAAGGGGTAAATATTTTAAAGCAAAAAATGAAAATATCCATGAGGTAACAACAATGACTGCTTTTAAAAATAATTGAGCATGTTCAAGTAACGTAACAGGAGGAACATATAATAAGTGATCTTCAGAGATTATTCCTTGTTGCGATAAAATTAAAATAGGAACAAATACTATTGCACCACTTATAGAGCTAAATAATAATACAGGTAAAACGGCATTGTTATTTACAGATACCTTTTTTACGACATCATAAATTCCTAAAAAAAGAGCAGATACTATTGCTAAGAGCCACCACATAAATAGATTATTTTGAATGAAGGCGCAAAATTATAACAATTGACAATGAAAGTGGTAAGTATTTAGTTAAATGTTTTGAAAAGTCTTGCTAATACCTTAAATTTAAGTGTAATGCTTTCTTCATGCAATGAAGTGTTCTGTTTCTAAAGTATTTTTCTTTTTGTTATATTCTCATTAAGTACTGTTTTGGTAATGAATTATTTATTGATAAAAAATGGTTTTGTTGTTAAAGGTTCTTCTATCATTACTGAAGATATTTTAGTAGGAGGTAGTAAAATACTTCAAATGGGATTAAATTTAGAACGACCAACTAACGAAACTCCTGTTATTGATGCTTCAGGAAAGTATATTATGCCAGGTGCAATTGATATAAACAGACATTTTTTAGATTTAGTTAAAAGTAATAAGAATATTAAAGAACTTAGAAAATTAAATCAGGCACAAATCTTTAATGGTACTACAACAATGATTGATACAATTGAAGATTGTTATCAAAAAAATTATATCTACAATATTTATAAAGCCAAGGAAAAATCGAAAAGCAATCTTATTGATTTTGGATTTCATTTAACTTTTTCTGAATTAAAAAAGAGTTCAGCAGATGCTTTTGATTACAGTTATATTCATGAGGGAGTATCTACTTTATTAATTAATGTTTCAATGCTTCAAAATGAGAATATAAATCATTTTGATGGAATATTTAAAAAAGCTTCCCGACATAATTTAGTTATCATTTGTGATTTAAATTTAAGAGAAAATTGTAAAAGTAATGTAGATGGAATTTCTTTAAGCGATCCTGTAATTCTTGAGCATCATTTTAGATTACTTTCTGTTTTTATAGAGTTAGGAATAAAATATTCTAGTTCATTACTATTTCTAAACGTTAAATTCAAAGAAGAATTAGAGTTAATTCAAGATGGAATTGAACAAGGAGGAGATTTTTATCTAAGTCTCCGCCTATGGTTTAATTTAGGTAATTACTCTCAAATAAGATATAATGAACATGAATTGCTTACAGGAATTGCTAGTGAGTATAGTTTGCATCCTATTTATGAAGAGGAAGTATGGAATTTAGTAAAGAGTGAGAATTTCTTAATTAATCCGCCATTGTATAATCTTACTATTGACGAAAGGCCCCAGGAAGAATTAGTTTATAACAGGCCTGATGAATATTTTTATATTAGGAATTACTTAAGTTTATTGTATACGGTAGGTGTTACATATAAAAATATATCTATGCTTGATTTGGTTAATATAGTTTCAACCCGTCCATCTAAATTAATGGGACTATGGCCTCATAAAGGACAATTAAATCTTGGTGCAGATGCGGATATCGTATTGTGGAATCCTACTTTTGATAGAAACTTGTATTGTTCTATGCCTAATTCCTCCACATCTTCAAAACAAAATGTAAAATTAAAAGGAAGGGCTGATTTTGTTTTTGTAAAAGGCAAAATGGTTTATAACGGTGAAACTTTTTATCCTCATACTTCGGATGGTGAATTTATTTTTCGAACCTCAAAAATCTACTGATTATTGATTGTTTTTAGATTATGTTCAGGTAATTCCTCTTTCAATTTACCCTAAATTATTGGATTTTACATATTTGCTATTAAATAATATTGTATACTTTTGCATACTGGTAGATACTGGTAGGAAAAATGGTAAAAAATATTATAAAAATCACGTCAGAACATTCTCAGGCGAAATATAGACAAATTATCCAATCTGTTATAAATGCTATTTCAGATGGGAAAATAAAAAAAGGAGATAAGGTACCCTCGATAAATGAAATAGCGAACGAATATAATCTTTCTAGAGATACTGTAATGTTAGCTTTTAATGAGTTAAAGGCAAGAGGTATATTAGGAGCCGTACCAGGTAAAGGGTATTTTGTTGAAAGTGATAATATTAGTGTTTCATCGAAAATATTGTTGTTGTTTGATGAATTAAATACGTTTAAGGAAGAATTATATAATGCCTTTATTGAAAATTTACCTGATGATACACAGGTTGATATATATTTTCATCACTTTGATATTAACGTTTTTACTTCATTAATTAAAGAACGTGTTGGTAAGTATTCTGCATATGTAATCATGCCCGCAAATCTTACTAATATTTCCTCTGTAATAGGTTTGTTACCGTCAGATAGGGTATATGTAATAGATAGGAAAATTCCTGAATTAGAAGGTTATCCTGTTATTTATCAGTCATTTGAGGAGGATATATATAATGGATTATTCTCCGCTAAAGAATTATTGAAAAATTATAAAAAAATTATTTTAGCATATCCAGGTGGGAAAGAACCAAGAGGATTTTTAACAGGATTTGAAAATTTTTGTAAGGAATTTGATTTTAAATTTTCAATATATGATCAAATTAAAACTAAACCTATAAAAAAAGGGGATGTATTTATATTGCCTAATGATAGGATGTTAATTAATTTGGTTAAAAGATGTTGGGAAAAGAAACTTGAAATAGGTAAAGATGTTGGAATTATTTCAATTAATGATTCTGCTTTAAAAGAGGTTGTAGCTAAAGGTATTTCTACAATATCAACAGATTTCAAACTTATGGGGCAAACGTTAGCTGACTTTGTAGAAAACAAAAAGGTTGGTGAGGTAAAAAATAAATCCAAGTTTATAAAGCGTAATTCGTTATAATACATTGGTTTAAGTATGGGTTAATTATTTTTAATAATTTCTTTTGAAAGTATTAAAATAATTAAAAAATATTGTACATTTGTCCCTACCAGTACCTACTAGTTGTAGGTTGATGGTAAATATGAATCGATAAGAATTATATATTGATAATATAAAAGAGAATAAAATGGCACAGTTTAATATGGAGGATCACCCTCATCGTAGATTGAATGTATTAACAGGAGAATGGGTCTTAGTTTCTCCTCATAGAGCTAAACGACCATGGCAAGGACAGGTTGAAAAAATTAATGAAGAAAAAAGACCTGAATATGATCCTAAATGTTATTTATGTCCAGGAAACGAACGTATAGGGGGGCATTTAAATCCAAAATATACAGAACCTTATGTGTTTGTTAACGATTTCTCAGCGTTATTAAATGATACTCCTGAAGGAGGTGTTCAATCAGAAGATGGTTTATTTCAGGCTAAAAGTGAGAGTGGAATTTGTAAAGTAATTTGCTTTTCTCCACGTCATGATTTAACAGTTCCGGAAATGGAAGTGTCAGAAATTAAGAAAGTCGTTGATTTATGGGTTCAAGAATATAAATCTATAGGTGAAAATGACTTTGTTAATTATGTACAAATATTTGAAAATAAGGGTAGTGTAATGGGATGTAGTAATCCTCACCCTCATGGTCAAATTTGGTCATCAAGCTCAGTACCTAATGAACCTGCAAAAGAGCAGGAGAAAATGTTGGAATACTACAATAAAAATGGAAAAAGCTTATTAGGTGATTATGTTGCGGCAGAACTAGAGAAAAAGGAGCGTGTGCTTTTCGAAAATGATCATTTTGTTGGTTTAGTACCATATTGGGCTGTATGGCCATTTGAAGCAATGATTGTAAGTAAAAGACATGTTACCAGTTTAACTGATTTAACAGAAGATGAGAAAGAAGCTTTTGCAGCTGCATACAAAGAATTGACAGTAATGTATGATAACTTATTTGAAGTTTCATTTCCATATTCTGCCGGAATCCATCAAAAGCCAACTGATGGAGAAGAACATCCGGAATGGCATTTACATATGCATTTTTATCCTCCATTGTTGCGTTCTGCAACAGTTAAGAAATTTATGGTGGGATATGAGATGTTAGGTAACCCTCAGCGTGATATCACAGCTGAAACAAGTGCACAAAGACTTCGTGACCTATCAAAGGTTCATTATAAGTACAGGTAGTTTTTTGGTTTTAGAGTAAAGGGGGTTGCTTTTTAAGTAATCCCTTTTTTTTGTTTATTATAATAGGTAAACATAAATAGTGCAGTTTTTATCATTGATTTTGAATGCATAATTAAAAATTAGTTTTCATTCTTCAGAAATTAGTTTGTTTATTGTATTTTTGCAGCTCAAAAGATTAATCTAATAAATAGGAAAATACATGGTCCTTTTCTTTAAAGGTAAATCAGAACAGATTTTAGCAGTAGGTTGCGATGCTGAATTTGCAGCTGAAGACGTAAAAAAGCTTGAATGGCTTTTTAGTGGTGCCACCAAAACTGATGCTCAGGAATTAGGTGGCTTTTTTGTTGGTCCTCGTAAAGAGATGATTACTCCATGGAGTACCAATGCAGTGGAAATTACTCAAAATATGGGACTTGCTGGAATATCTCGTATTGAAGAGTATTTTGAAGTTGCAGATGAAAAAGCTGAATTTGATCCAATGCTTCAGGTTTTGTATAAAGGTTTGGGACAAGAAATTTTTACAATTGATAAAGAACCAGATCCAATTGTAGAAATTGATGATGTAGCAGCTTATAATCAATCTGAAGGATTGGCTTTAAGTGAAGATGAGGTTTCTTATTTAGATGGATTAGCTAAAAAGTTAGGAAGAAAACTTACAGATAGTGAAGTTTTTGGTTTTTCACAGGTAAATTCTGAACACTGTCGTCATAAAATTTTTAATGGTACGTTTATTATCGATGGCGAAGAAAAAGAAAGTTCTTTATTTAAATTAATAAAAAGAACATCAGAAGAAAATCCAAATTTTTTAGTTTCTGCATATAAAGATAATGTTGCATTTGTAGAAGGTCCAAAGGTTGTTCAGTTTGCTCCGGCATCTCAGGATAAACCAGATTTTTTTGAAACAAAAGAAATTGATACTGTTCTTTCGCTAAAAGCTGAAACACATAACTTCCCTACAACTGTTGAGCCTTTTAATGGTGCTGCAACAGGTTCTGGTGGTGAAATTAGAGATAGATTAGGTGGAGGTAAAGCTTCTTTACCATTGGCAGGTACTGCTGTTTATATGACTTCTTATTCTCGTTCAGAAGAAGGAAGAGAATGGGAGCAGGCAACAGAGGCGCGTCCATGGTTATATCAAACTCCTGAGCAAATTTTGATTAAAGCTTCAAACGGAGCGAGTGATTTTGGTAACAAGTTTGGACAACCAATGATTTGTGGTTCTGTTTTAACTTTTGAACATTTTGAAAATCAAAAGAAATTTGCTTTTGATAAGGTAATAATGATGGCCGGAGGTATTGGTTTTGCTAAAAAATCAGATGCTATCAAGGATTCACCAAAAAAAGGTGATAAAGTTGTAATTCTAGGTGGAGATAACTACCGTATTGGAATGGGTGGAGGAGCTGTATCTTCTGTAGCAACAGGAGAATATGATAACTCTATCGAATTAAATGCAGTTCAACGTTCTAATCCAGAAATGCAAAAAAGAGCCATGAATGCTATTAGAGCAATGGCAGAATGTGATGAAAATCCTATTGTATTAATTCACGATCATGGTGCAGGTGGTCACTTAAACTGTCTCTCAGAATTAGTGGAAGAAACAGGGGGTGTTATTCACTTGGATAAATTACCAGTAGGTGACCCTACATTATCTGCTAAAGAAATAGTAGGAAATGAGTCGCAAGAGCGCATGGGACTTGTATTACATGAAGATGATATTGAAAAATTAAAGAAAGTTGCTGATAGAGAGCGTTCTCCAATGTATGTTGTTGGTGAAACAACAGGAGATATGAGCTTTGTTTTCAAAGATGAAAAAGGTAATGCTCCTATTAATTGGCAATTATCAGATATGTTTGGTAATCCTCCAAAAACAATTATGAATGATTCTACTATAAAAGAATCATATTCACCAGTTGTTTACGATGCTGCAAAAGTAGAGGAGTACCTTAAAAATGTTTTACAATTAGAAGCTGTTGCATCAAAAGATTGGTTAACAAATAAAGTTGACAGATCTGTAACCGGAAAAGTTGCAAAACAACAGTGTGCTGGAGAAATTCAGATTCCATTAAATAATTTAGGTGCTACAACATTAGATTATACAGGAACTACAGGAATTGCTACATCTGTTGGTCATGCTCCTGCTATTGCCATGATTGATCCTGCTGCAGGTTCTAAAATTGCAATTGCAGAATCATTAACAAACTTAGTTTGGGCTCCATTAACACACGGAATTAAAGGGGTGTCTTTAAGTGCAAACTGGATGTGGCCCTGTAAGAATGCTGGAGAAGATGCTCGTTTGTATAAGGCTGTAGAAGCAGTAAGTGATTTTGCAACAGATTTAGGAATTAATATTCCAACTGGAAAAGATTCACTTTCAATGACACAGAAGTACAAAGATGGTGATGTCGTATATTCCCCAGGAACAGTTATTATTTCTGCTGCTGCAGAGGTAAGTGATGTGAAAAAGATTGTAGAACCAGTCCTAGTTAAAGATACAGATACTTCACTAGTGTATGTTGATTTGTCTTTTGATAGTCATAAATTAGGAGGAAGTTCATTTGCTCAGGTTGTTAATAAATTAGGTGCAGAGGCTCCAACTATTGCAGATACAGATTATTTTAAGGTTGGAATTGAAACTCTTCAGGATCTAATCAAACAGGATTTGGTTTTAGCAGGTCATGATATTTCCGCCGGAGGTATGGTTACTGCATTATTAGAGATGTGTTTTGCCAATACTTCTTATGGAATTAGTGCTGATTTATCTGGAATAGCAGAAGAAGATCTAATCAAAATATTATTTGCTGAAAATCCGGGAGTTGTACTTCAGGTAAAAGATGTTGAGAAAGTATCTTCTATACTTGAAGAAAAAGAGTTAGGATTCCAAATTATTGGATCACCTGTTGAAGAAAGAAAACTTTCTATCAAAAAAGGTGAGCAAACTTTATCGTTTGATATTAATGAAATGCGTGATCTATGGTATAAAACTTCATACTTGTTAGATAGAAGACAAAGTGGAGACGTTTGTGCTAAAGACCGTTATGAAAATTATAAAAATCAACCTTTGCAGTTTGATTTTAATACTTCTTTTGATGGTAAATTATCAAGCTATGGTTTGTCATTAAACAGAAATGAAAAATCAGGTGTAAAAGCTGCGATTATTAGAGAGAAAGGTGTGAATGGAGACAGAGAAATGGCTTACTCAATGTATTTGGCTGGATTCGATGTTAAAGATGTTCACATGACTGACTTAATTACTGGTAGAGAAACATTGGAAGATGTGAACTTTATAGTATTTGTAGGAGGATTCTCTAATTCAGATGTTCTCGGATCAGCAAAAGGATGGGCTGGAGCTTTCTTATATAATGAAAAGGCGAAAGCAGCATTAGATGCATTCTATAAGCGTGAGGATACCTTGAGTTTAGGAGTTTGTAATGGATGTCAGTTAATGGTTGAATTAGGTTTAGTTTATCCTGATCATGATCAAAAACCTGTGATGCTACATAATAACTCACATAAATTTGAATCCAACTTTATAAACATGAATATTGCAGATACTAATTCTGTAATGTTGAAATCTCTTTCAGGAAGTAGATTAGGTGTTTGGATTGCTCATGGTGAGGGTAAATTTAGTTTTCCATATTCTGAGGATAAGTATAGTATTGCAGGAAAATATTCATACGATGCGTATCCAGCAAATCCAAATGGCAGTGATTTTAGTACTGCAGCTATTTGCTCTAATGATGGTCGTCATTTAGCAATGATGCCTCACTTAGAAAGAGCTATTTTCCCATGGCAATGGGCTCATTATCCATCAGATCGTAAAAATGATGAAGTTTCACCTTGGATAGAAGCTTTTGTTAACGCTCGTAAATGGGTTGAAAGTAAAAAGTAATTATATGTATATTTAAATAGAATCCTCAAAGCCTTGGCTTTGGGGATTTTTTATTTTAGGTAGATATGTATTAGTGATGAAATTTTTTGTTTTAGAAATCAACTTAGTTTATAAAAACAAAAAAAGCCGGATTCTTCAATCCGACTTTCATATTATTATATAATACCAATTTTATGTCAAAATCATTATTTCTTTTTATCTAAGATCTTTTCAATCTCATCCATAATCTTATTCATGTTAGAAATGGTGCGGTCAAATGGTTCAGAGCTCATCATGTCAACACCAGCTTTTTTAAGAGTGTTGATGGCCCAATCAGAACTTCCAGATGAAATAAAATCAATATACTTCTTAGTTGCTTCTTTATTACCTTTCATAACTTCAGCGGCTAAAGCCTGAGATGCTACAAATGAAGTACTATATTGGTAAACGTAATAGTTGTAGTAGAAATGAGGGATATATGCCCATTCCATTTCGATATATTTAGGAACTACACATACTCCTTCGGCATTTCCATAATATTTACTTGTAATTTCATAGTACATATCAGAAAGAACTTTTCCCGTTAGTGGTTGTCCGGCTTCCGCAGCTTCATGCATTTTTAACTCAAACTCTGCAAATTGAGTTTGACGGAATAATGTTCCCTTAAATCCATCCAGCATATTCATTAATAATGACAAACGTAAATCATCATCCTTTAACTTTTTCTGCATGTAGTCATTCAGTAATACTTCGTTAAATGTTGAAGCTACTTCGGCTAAGAAAATAGGATAATCAGCTGTTGCATACGGCTGTCTTGTATTTGAAAAGTAACTGTGCATTGTATGACCTAATTCATGAGCAGTTGTACTTACTGCATCGTAATCATCGTTATAGTTTAATAAAATATAAGGATGAACGTCATACGCGCTACCATTGGAATAAGCACCACTTCTTTTTCCTTTAGTAGGATAAACATCAATCCAACGATTGTTAAATGCTTTTTCAACCGTTGATGTATATTCTTTTCCAAGTGGTTTTAATGCTTCAAGTATTAGTTTTTGCCCTTCTTCGTAGGTGTATTTTAACTCAACACCTTTTACTGCTGGAGCATAAAGGTCTGAGTACTTTAACGTATCTAATCCCATCATGCGTTTTTTTAGAGCAAGATATCTATGGAATGTGGGAAGGTTTTTATTTACATTATCAACAAGTGAGTGATATACTTCAACGGGAATGTTATTTCCTTTTAAAGCAGCTTCTAAAGTTGATTCATAATTACGTGCTTCTGCTCTGAAGATATGGTTTTTAATATTTCCATTCATTAATTCACCATAAGTTCCTTCAAATTTTTTGTAATGATTCCAGAATGCATCAAATACTATTTCTCGGTCTTTAATGTTTGGTGATACTCTATACTTTGCATAGTTTATTTTATTGACTTCAATTTCAGTTCCGTCAGTAAGTGTTGCTTTAGGCCATGGCATTTCAGCATCACTTAATACACTATATACAGAACTTGCAGTACCACTTGTCATACTAGCTTTTGCTATTATTAGTTCCTCAGGTTCAGAAAGGGTATGTTTCTTCATTCTGTATGTATCCATCAATTCAAGCTTGTATACTTTTAGTCCATCTTCTTCATCGATGAATTTTTTCATATTTTCTTCAGGAATAGCAGCTAACTCAGGGCCAACAAAAGCCATTTTTTGTCCCAAAGAAATAAATACTTGTCTGATATCTTTTTTTAAAGCTTGATTTTCTTGATTTCTTAGATCAACATCTGATTTTAAGGAAGTATATATATACAGACGGCTCCCTTCCTTATCTATTTCTCCACTAAGAGTTAAAAACTCTAATAATGTTTTGGAAGAAGAGCCTAACTTTCCTTTATAGTCTTCAAGTTTAGCAGCTTTTTTAATTAGATTTTCTTTGGCAACTTTCCATGCTTCGTCAGATTTATATAAGTCATATACATTCCATGTGTCTTTAACTTCTATATCAGACCTGTCTTTTTGTGCTTTTATTTCTGTATTGATAAAACAGACAGCCATTAAAAGGCTTAAAAATAAAATGAGCTTTTTATTCATTTATATACCATTTTAAGTTATTATATTAATTTTCGGGAACGAATGTAAAAATTTTGGTATATAGATTATATGATATTTAGTAGGGTTTTAGGATAAAAAAGTTAAAAAAGTAATAAAAAAACATCTGTTTTATAGGGGGTTAGTGTGTAATATGAGTTATTGTCCGATAATGGACATTTTTGAGGGTTTAATCAATAATGATCTTTTTTACAACGCGAAAACCAAAACACCCATCTTTAAATTTATATGTGATTTTACTGTGGCCAATTATTCTTTCACCATCAAATATTATTCTAATGCTTTTAAAATTTTTATATGCATTGTTCTCAAGTTTAATAATTGGCATTATTGGTGACGGATTATGATAGCTATAGGTATAGTAATAAGATTCATATGAAGTATTAAATGCAAAAATATAGTTAATTAAAAATAATAAGTTAATAATAAAAGGAGCAGCTCCAAATCTGATTAAATATTTATGATATCTGCCTGTAAAATTGTTTGAAATAATATATCCGATTACAATTGTTATGGCATATATTAGCAACATCCATCTTAATCGAATTAATGTATTAAATGAGATGCTTATTAAAATGAAGAAATTAATGATAATTGAAAAGATAATTTTCATCATTTTAGATCTAAGGCTACTATTATGAAATTTTGTTATCCCTTTAAAATTTAAAATATAGAAGAATCGTATTAATAAACGGAACCAAATTGGTGAAGTGGGAAGTATTATTATAGCACTTAATATTAAACCTATTGGACCATGTTGTATAAATGTTAATATTGGAATTCCAAAAACAAAAAGTAAAAGAAAAATTAGTCCAAGTAAATCCAGTACTAGATTTATAGCTTCTGTAGTTTTATAAATATCCGATTTTAAATAAGCTTCATATTTCATTTGAGCATATGCACGTGCTCTTTCCCTTGCCTTTTCTCTTTCTCTTGTTTCCCACTTTCTATGATATTTAGCTTGTTTTTTTGCTCGTTCTTGAGCTCTTATGTATGTATTTGTATGATTTCCGCTTATGTTTAAAAGGTATTCATATGCTTCATTTAGTAAAATAAATTGGTCATGAGCATCATCAGCCTTATTTATATCAGGATGTAGAAGCATCGCTTTTTTTCGATAGGCTTTTTTTATTTGATCGAGAGTAGCGTGTTCTGTAACCCCAAGTATATGATAATAATTATGCATTATTTGTAACAGATAAATTTATCTTTTCCTTACTAATCTAGTTAAATGATTTTAATTAATAACCTATACTTGAATAATTCGTTAGAAATATCTTTATATTTGCAGAACATTTAAAGACAGTTCGTTTACGCCATCCTGTCTATAAAAAAAACCAGGGTTATGACTATCGTTAACTACTTTCTTTGTAGCTTTCCGTATTAGCATATCATTGGTTATATATTTTATTTATAGGTTTTTTGTAGGCTTTGCTGTTTTAAATTAATTGATGTTATAATTAGTCTTATAATATTGATAAATTATAAAATGTCCCAACAACAAAAATATAAGAATGAAAAAAGCAGTAGTATTACTATCTGGAGGTTTAGATTCAGCAGTAGCATTATATTTAGCCAAAAGTCAAGAATTTGATGAAGTTCATGCAATATCTTTCAATTATGGGCAACGTCATGAAACTGAATTAAATCATGCTAAACAAATAGCAGAAAAAGCTCAAGTTACAGCTCATAAAATTGTGACCTTAAATTTAGGTGATTTTGGGGGTTCATCTCTAACTGATAAAAGTATTGATGTTGAAGATGGAGATGTGGATAGAACTGATATTCCGGTAACTTATGTACCTGCAAGAAATATGGTCTTTCTTTCAATTGCAGCAAGTTATGCAGAAAGTATTGAAGCGCAGGATATTTTTATAGGAGTGAGTCAGGTAGATTATTCGGGTTATGTTGACTGCCGACAAGAATTTATTGATGCTATGGAAGCTGCCATAAATAAAGGTACAGTTATGGGGGCTGAATCAGGTAGGCCAATCAAAATTAATGCACCTTTTGTCAATAAAACAAAAGCTGAAGAAATTAAATTAGGGATGGAGTTAGGTGTAGATTTTGGACTCACCTGGTCGTGTTACCGAGGAGGTGAAAAACCTTGTGGAACTTGTGATAGTTGTTTATTAAGAGCAAAAGCTTTTGCAGAAGCAGGATATGAAGATGCTGCACTAAAATAAATAGGGCTGAAGGAAGTCTGATGTTTGATATAAGACGATAGGAAACTATTATTTAATTTCTTACAATAAACATAAAGTAACTAAGGGTTGATAATATAAGGACAATAATGTTTGTAGAGGATAAAATTATTGAGGAAATAAAAGTGGAAGAGAGAACTACTAATGAAAAAATTGTATTAGTAGGAGAAGGCGTATTTCCGATCATTAAGGATGCTAAAGGAAATGATATTACTGATATTCCTAATACAGGTTTAGGCATTGCAGGAACAGTTCAGGGGGAAGGTAAATTAGCTGGTACTCCTTCATTGTTTATTCGTTTAGCCAGTTGTAATTTACGTTGCATTTGGCAAATGGAAGATGGAAGTTTTTGCCAATGTGATACTTCTTATGCATCTTTTCATCCGGAAGGTAAAAAATCGTGGGATGTAGATGATATTGTTTCAGTTGTTCGTCATAATATTGGCAATATGCAACATGTTGTAATAACAGGAGGAGAACCTTTGTTACAAAAAAAAGGAGTTACTTCTCTTTGTCAAAAGTTAAAAAAGAACTTAGGTGTTCATATTACAGTAGAATCAAACGGAACTTTATTTGACGACGAATTAGCTAAGTGGGTTGATTTATTTAGTATATCTCCCAAATTAAGTAACTCAGTTCCTTCATTAGAAAAGCTAAAATACTATAAAGAAGAAGAAACTGGAGCATCAAAATATCATCACGAAATTAGAAAGAATATTAATGCACTTCAAAGTTATGTTGATATAACCAAGGCTACACATATGGAGTTACAACTCAAATTTGTTGTTGGGAAATCTTCTGATGAGGAAGAAATTGTTAATGATTATATTAATTTTCTTTCAGGAATAGAGAAGAATGATATTATGTTAATGCCTCTTGGTGCAACGCATGAACAAATAATAAAGTCGACTCCTATAGTGCTAAAAGCTTGTGTGAAAAATGGCTGGAAGTTTAGTCCTCGTATTCATATTGATATTTTCGGTTCTAAAAAAGGAGTTTAATAAAATTATACATTGAATAAAAATTGTTCTATGAATGAGATTGAAGGCAAAGTACTGGGTAAACAAATTAGTCATCCGCGAGAATATGCTCCAGATATTTTAGTTGCTGTACCTCGGTATTTAAATAGAGAACAATATAAAATAGAAGAATCAAAATTACCTTTTGTTGGTGTTGATGCCTGGCATGCATATGAACTTGGATTTTTAACAAAAAAAGGATTGCCAGTTACAGGGATATTGAAATTGATATATTCTTGTGATAGTGAGTTTCTCGTTGAAAGTAAATCTCTAAAACTATATTTAAACTCCTTTAATATGGGAAAATATGGTGATAGTAAAGAAGAGGCAATAAATATAGTTCTAGCAATAATTAAAAAAGACTTAACGGTTTTACTTAAAACAGAAATCGAAGTTTCTTTTCATTCGCAATATACTTCTGACGTTTTTGAATTTGGTAACTTTGATTTGCTTGAAGATTTACCTGAAGCAGATAAGGTTTCTTTTGAGTTATATAAGGAAGATGAGTCTTTATTATTTGGAAAAAAAGAAGAAGGTAGATTTGATTTAGCAGTGAGCTCTAATCTACTTCGTAGTAATTGTAAAATAACCCACCAACCAGATTGGGGAAGCGTTTTTATTTATATGAAATCAAGTTTTATTATAGATAAGCTTTCTCTTTTAAAATATTTAGTTTCCATCAGAGACGAAAATCATTTTCATGAAGAGATATGTGAAATGATTTATAAAAGATTGTTTGATAAATTTTCTCCCGAAGAGATTATGGTCGCATGTTTATATACTCGTAGGGGTGGAATTGATATTTGCCCGGTAAGAGCAAATCTATACGATATTTTACCAGGTAATTTAGTACATTCAAATATATTATCAGCTCCAGCATTTAGGCAATAGTATTTTTAAAACTAATTATTTTGCTTAGTTTTCCTATTCTGTTTTAAGAATGGGATTTTTTATTTAAAGAGAAAATTAATCAGGATTCATGCATTATAAGAAGTATTACCTACAGTGTAAGATTTTAATTTGCAAGTTTCGTATAATCATGATAATTAAAATATAATTAAATGAATGTAGCAATCATAGGAACAGGTGGAGTTGGTGGGTATTTTGGAGCACGTCTTGCACAAGCTGGACATCAGGTAACTTTTGTTGCCAGAGGAGAACATGGCGATGTTATAAAAACTAAAGGGTTACAATTATTGAGTCCTAAGGGTGATTATTTAGTAGAAAATGCCATTGTTGTGGACACTGCGGATAAGATTGAACAGCCTGATCTTGTTTTAATAGGTGTAAAGGCTTGGCAAGTAAAAGATGTAGCGGAGCAAATTAAAGGTTCTATTTCAAAAGATACAATTGTAATACCATTGCAAAATGGAGTGATGGCAGCAAAAGAGTTATCAGAAATATTGCCATTGGTTAATGTTATTGGTGGTTTGTGCAATATATTTAGTAAAATTAAAGAGCCTGGTGTAATTGAGCATATGAGTGCAGAGCCGTATTTGATTTTTGGCGAATTGGATAATACCATATCAAATCGTGCTAAAACCATGAATGTAGCTTTTACTCAAGCCGGAATTAAAAATAAACTTTCTGATTATATTCAGGCTGATACGTGGAAAAAATTTCTTTTGATATGTCTTGGGGGTTTAGGGGCCTTAACAAAGGCTAATTATGGAGTTTTATGTGAGACACCAGAGTTAAAAGAAATGATGATTCAAATGATTGATGAAATTTATAATGTAGCTAAGGCTGAGGGAGTTAAATTGCCAGAAATCATAAAAGATAAGACATTAAAAGCAACTATGTCATTTGCTCCAACTGCTAATTCTTCTATGGCTCGAGATATATGGGCCGGGCGTCCTTCAGAGATAGAATATCAAAATGGCAGTGTAGTTCATTTAGCAAATGAGCATGGAATACAGGTTCCAATTAATTATTTTATATATCATGCTTTGTTACCTCAGGAAAAAGAAGCCAGAAAAATTAATTTATGGCAATATATATTGGTGTTGATGGATGTAGAGGTGGTTGGTTGTTTTCTGTTATTAATGAGAATAATGAAATTTCAATTGAACTATATCAAAGAATAAATGACGCAATAAGTTGTATTAAAAATGCAGTGAAAATTTTAATTGATATGCCAATTGGTTTAGTTGAGCATCAAGAAGACGAAAGGCTTATAGATAATCTCATTAGAGAAGAATTAGGATACCCTTTTAGTTCATCTGTATTTTCAGTGCCATGTAAACAAGCAGTGTATGCCAATAATTATAAAGAGGCTTTAGCAATTAATAGAGCTATTATAGGTAAAGGCTTTTCTGTACAATCCTGGAATATTTGTTCAAAAATTAAAGAGCTTGATATATTTTTAAATGAAAATCCACAGTTTAAAAATAAATTTGTTGAAACTCATCCCGAATTAAGTTTTAAAAGAGTCAAAGGAACTTCACTTCAATATAAAAAGAAAACCATAGAAGGATTTCAGGAAAGAATAAATCTGCTTAAATTAATATATCCTAAGATTGATATCGTTTATGAAAAATATAGAAATATGTTTCTGAAAAAGGATGTCGCAAATGATGATATGTTGGATAGTTTAGTATTAGTTTTATCATCATCTAGAACTAAATTTCTATAGGTAAGATATAAAGTTTTTAAAACAAAGTAGAGGATGTCACTAAGGGCATCCTCTATTTCTATTTATAATTATTCTTTTGAAATTCTAAAAACTTTTGATCCCTTGTTAGATATGAGTTCAATTAAATAGATACCATTACTATAGCTCGATAAATCTAAATCAATTACATCTGTGTTTATTATGTATTTAGAGAAGATCTTCTTACCTACAATATTATAGATGTTTGTTGTAACGTAATTTAAATCAGAATTATTACTAATTTCAATTTTAATAAAATCACTGGTAGGGTTTGGATATACATTAATATCTGAAAGTTTAATGCTATTAGTTATCTCAGTAGGTGTTGATTTTATATCATCTTCATTCCTTATTAAAAGTCTATAATCATTCTTGTTGTATGTAATTATACCTGTTATGGAAGTGAAATTTTCATTTATCCCAGGATTGTAATCGTAAAAAGAATTATCTATAATTAGTTCATTTGTTCCATCAGATATTTTCCATTCATTTAAAAAGGAAGTTTGAGAACAATGAACATTGGTTAGTTGAACTAAAACGCTTTCATAGGATTCATCAATGTTTTCAATATCTAACGATATTGGATTAATTGAGTTATTAGAAGATACAACTTTCAATTCATCAATTGAATTAATTTCTGTTAAACCAGAAGATTCATTTATTATTCCTTGTACAATGATTTTGTCGCCCTGAGAAAGGGATGAATTACTAAGATTAGTTTTTATACCACTCCAAATATTCTCTTCATCTTGAATGTATGTTCCATATTCTGAATTTTCAGATATTGAGGTTATGATACCTTCTGTAAATACTATTTGATCTTTGAAAGGTGAGTCCCCTGAAATATCGTCCGTTTCCTGAATCTCATTAATGGATAAAACAGTTTGCATTTTTAAGGAAATGTCATCCAGGTATAATCCTCGCGTATTTGCATCACTATAACATTTAAAAGCAATTCTGTAAGAGCCATTAGTAATAGGACTAAAATTAGCGGTTGTACCACTAAATGAGGTGCTTGAGATGTCTTCTAAATTTGTAACTAACTGAGGATTGTCATTTATATCATCATTTTGTATTAAGTATATGGCAAGCTTTTCTGGATAATATTTATTTTCAGCCTTTGTGTAAAAATTAAGTTGATAGAACTGATCTTCATATAAATCAAAACAAGATGAAATAAGCCAATCATCTGCTGCATTATTTAAATTGCTAGAATAGTTATAACATGTGCTAGAATTCAATCCATTCTCAGTGTCTAGTGTCCATGTGGCATTATCTGAATTGTTATCATTAATGCTCCAAAATCTCATGATTTCTGTGTTTTCAAAATCTATATCATATTCAGTAGAAAGGTCGTTGCATATCTCTGGAGCATAGACTTCAATTAAGTCATTTTTAGTTATAGAATTATTGTCAGAATCATCAGTGATAGTCAGAGTTACAGAGTAAGTTCCTTTTTCTGTATATGTAAATGACGGATTTTGTTCATATGAATCTACAATACCATCATTATTAAAATCCCATTCCCAACCAGTAATATCTCCATTAGATAAATCAGTAAAATTAATGGTTAAAGGATAAGATCCATATTGAGTATCCGAAGAGAAATTAGGAATTAAAGAGTTTGGGTTTGAGTTGGTATATGCTTTGATACAAATATCAAATTCAGAATCTGTTCCTATTCCAATTGCTTCCCATAATTCTGCATCCGCACTCACCCAACATTTATCTTGTTCAATGGTTGCCGATCCAGAATAACCTTCATACTGGTATTCGATTGCAATAGGATAATCATAGTTTGGTGTAGTTACTTTTGCTTTGATATAGAAATCGCTATTGCTATTTAGTATGATTGAACTTTCACTAATATCAAATGTGTAAAATCCTGGATATTCACAAGATTGAGTTGAAACTTCCCCTAAAAATCCTGTTAAATCAGTACCATCAAAACTTTCATAAATTTCAAAACTTACTTCAGCATTATTTGAAGGAATTGTTATTCCTAATTTCTCAAGTAATTCAGTGTTTGATGTAGTATATTTAATTAATGCATAAGTTGTTTCTCCATCACCTATGGCTCCAACCATACCACATTTATCGTAAAAATATACATTTTCTGAAGCGCTGTAAGGTTCGGAAGAAGGGAAATAAGCTACTGTACTTAAGGCTTTTGTGTCTTCATAGGATATATAAAAGAATCCATCTTCACCCCAATCTGAACCCCAGCTATTTCGTATAATCCATGCTCCCGGTGAAGAAGGTGTATTTCTACTACCAGCAGTTACTGTTTTATTATCATCCCACCCAACAAGTAATACTGCATGATTAGTATAATCACTTCCTTCATAATAATATGTATAATCATCGCTATTATAGCAATCATCATCATAGTTCATATTAGTATATAGAGCTCCATAATTTACTATTGCTTCTTTTATCAGCTCCATGTCAAATGCATCTTCATTAATGCCTGGTAAGTAACGTGCATTTTCAATAAATAATTGAGGAGTCAGATTTTCTGTACATGTTTCAGAATTGTCAGGTTCTGTATAAGGATCATCAATTTCATTTATTGGACCCAGATGCCTGGATAAATATGACGTTGAAATGTCAATATTTCCACCATCATCCGGTCCCCAATCGAAACCATGGCAAGTAGCTAAATTTTGTTCTGAAAAGTCATAATTACCAATGTTGTTTTTTAAAAGATATGATTCTATGGACCCATATGTTGCAAAAGTCCAGCATGTGCCTGAATTTCCTTGATTTTTTACATTTGTTAAATAGTTGCCATTATCTATTAAGCGTAAATCATAAGATGTCTCTAATTCAATAGAAGAACTTTTTAATAGTGATTTAATTTTATTGCTAAAATTTGGTTTAAATGGTGAAGGGTTTAAACCTTTTCTATGTTGACGAATTGTGCCTGACTTTAAATTGGTTGAAATTTTATTGTCAATAAAAGATTTAAAGTCCGTGTTTACAGGCGCTAGTTTTATTGTTTGGGCATTGGTGAGCTTTACTATTAACATAAATAGTAAAATAAAATTAAATTTATTCATAGTATAAGTTTATTTTTGGGAGGCTAAAGATTATTGATTCTAATTAAAATTTATACAAATAAAGTAAAAATAATTTTACTTTGCTTACATAAGTGTATGGAAGTTAATGATTCATGAATCTTATTGAGGTGTAGTGGTTATGTTATTAAATATTGCTAACGATGATTAATTTATAGTTTGAAATTAGCGTTTAATTTTTTTATTTTAACTAACATAAGTCTTAATTTTATTTTGTTTATACGTGGAATAATATTATTACTTGTCATTATAGAAACAAAATAAGTTGTAGAATATAAACTTTAAATTATGAAGAAAATATTTCTTTTAGCGGCATTTTGTGTATTATTATTAAATGCAAATGCACAAAATAGATTAGAATTAGGATTAAAAACAGGTTTTAATAGCACTAAAATCAAGTTAAGTGATGTTCCTGCCTCAGAAGATTGGAAAAGTGAAGCTAAATCTGGTTTCCTTTTTGGGGCATATGGTAAACTAAAGCTTATTGGAGACTTATCATTTCAGCCTGAAATTTATTATGCAAAAAAACAAACATCTATTGATGGAGAATCAATGAATTTGAAAACTTGGGATGTTCCTTTATTAGCTAATTTACAATTATTAGATTTAAAAGTAGCAAGAATATATGGAGTTGCTGGGCCAGTTGCTTCGTTTATTTCTGATGATGATGTTAATGACTTAAAACCAACAAACTGGACATTTCAAGCCGGAGGAGGTGTCGCAGTATGGAAATTATCATTTGATGTTCGTTATGAATGGGGATTAAAAGATGTTTCAGATTTGAAGGATTTTGATATTGGTCAAAAGACAAATGTTTTAACGTTTAGTTTGGGATACAGATTATTCGGAATCTAATAAGAATTGATAGATAGATCATAATAAGGAGCTGCAATTGCAGCTCTTTTTATTTTAAATATATTGATTCTATTGGAATGTAAGTCACTCCATTGGGTGTAGATCTGCTTTCAAATATTGCTACCTTATTAACATTAAATTCATGGTGCGAGTCACCTAAATAATTATTTAAGGCTTCTACATCAATCCCTATTCTTTTATTATATCGAGCCACGGTAATATGTGGAACATAATCTTCATGTTTTATATTCAATTCTAAAGGTAAGGTTTGTATTAATGCTTCGACAATTTGCTGTTGTAAGTTAAGTAGATCGTTATTTTCTAATATATCTAACCATAAAATACAATTCTTTCTCCGCTTTATAAAACAACCACATTTACCTGCATGTATAGTAAAGCTTTTGTTATTACTAATAGTTTTTCTTAAGGTATTACTGATTTCTTTTATATATTTAAACTCAATACTACCTATAAAGAAAAATGTAAGGTGCAGGTTATCTTCTCTTGTCCATTTTATTTGAGATGCAGTTGATTTATCAAAGAATTTTTTAATGTTTTTTTGATAGTCTGATAAATCTAATTTTATACCGATGAAAGTTCTTAACTTATTCATTTTGTAGCAGGATATGAAATTTAAATTATCGGATTGAGTGAAGTTGAAGATGATTTGTTTTGACATACACAAAAGATAAAAATAATTTATTATAAAATTAAATTTATAGTAATTCAATCCATATGTATACAAATTAGTTTATGATTAGATGTGATAATATTTCTTTATTTTATGGTAACAAAAGTGTATTTGAGAATTTATCTTTTGAGATAAAAACAAATGAGTTTGTTACTATAAAAGGAGAGTCTGGAAAGGGAAAGTCTTCTTTACTTAAAATCATCCAAGGCTATGTACCATTTACTAAAGGATCGATAGAAATTAATGGTGAAACATTAACACAAATTACGATATCAAATATTCGAAATAATATTATTTGGATACCTCAAAATGTAAATTTACCCGTTAAAAATGGGATGCAGTTGATTGAATTACTAGGATTAAATAAAAATCAGTCAGAGGTTGAATTCTTATTATATCATTTAGGTTTAGATCCTAAAATATTAGGAAAAGATTTTCAAAAAATTAGTGGCGGACAAAAACAACGCGTCATTATTGCTATTTGCCTTAGTATTAATAAACCTATTGTATTAATGGATGAGCCAACTTCCTCTCTAGATGAAGTATCAATACAATTATTATTGAAAACATTAAAAGGATTAAAAAATAAAACAATTTTATCCGCATCACATAATTCTACATGGATTGATAATTCGAACAGAATTATTGAACTTAAATAAAATAATATGAAAGAAATTCTGGATATAAGAATTATAGATTTAGTTATTGGATTTGTTATTATGCTTTTACCAATTTCATTTTTTCTTTATTTCAAAATTAAGTTGGTAAAAAATATTTTGGTTGCTTTATCCAGAATGATACTCCAATTAGGTTTGATTGCACTTTATTTAGAGTGGATTTTTGATAAGAACAGTGCAGTAATCAATTCCATATGGGTGTTTATGATGATTATTGTAGGAGTATTTACTTCAATAAATAGAATTGGTTTAAAATGGAAAACTTTTGTAGTCCCAATGATACTGGCATCATTTACTTCTATTTTAATTATTGATGCATTTTTTCTTGGTGTAGTAATTAGACTGGATTACGTTTTTGATGCAAGATATTTCATCCCAATTACTGGTATGGTATTGGGAAATTCGTTAAATCATAACATTGTAGGATTAACAACTTATTATAAAGGATTGTCTGAAAAGAATGACTTATATTATTTTTTATTGACAAATGCTGGTGATTCTACAATAGCTAAAAGACCGTTTATGACAGAAGCTGTAAAAAGAGGATTAAATCCATTGATTGCAACAATGACAGTTATTGGATTAATTACATTGCCAGGAGTGATGACCGGTCAGATTTTAGGGGGAAGTCCACCATTGATTGCTATCAAATATCAGGTGATGATTATGTTAGCAATATTTACGGGGTGTACTTTAAATCTGTTTTTAACTATATTGTTTTCTAACCGTTATGTATTCGATAATTTCCAGCGTTTTAGAGATGATATTTTCAAATAGATTTTACTGATTTGATACTATTTATTTATTCACATAGAGCAGGTATTTTTAAGCTGGTAACTTATTTTTTGTAAATTCGCAACTGCACTATATTTAATTATTGTACATGAGTAATTTTAAGGAAGATTTAAAGAAAGTAAAGGCTTTTGCTTTTGATGTGGATGGAGTTTTATCGGCACAAATTATACCAATTCATCCAAATGGTGAACCAATGCGTACAGCAAATATAAAGGATGGATTTGCTTTACAATTAGCAATAAAACTAGGTTTTCCTGTAGCAATAATTACAGGTGGAAAAACAGAAGCTGTAAAAAAGCGCTATTTAGATTTGGGTGTTCAGGATATATATATGGGAGCAGCTGATAAAATTGTTCATTTTAATGATTGGGTATCTAAAAGAAATATTTCACCTGAGAATGTTTTATATATGGGCGATGATTTGCCGGATTATCCGGTTATGAAAGTTGTAGGTGTTCCTGTTTGCCCTGCTGATGCAGTTGAAGAAATAAAAAGTTTATGTAAGTACATTAGTCATAAAAATGGAGGTGAAGGTTGTGCTCGAGATGTATTAGAACAAGTTTTGAGAGTGCATAATAAGTGGGGGACGGATCATACATGGTAATTTATTATTAATCCGAAACAGATAATAGCAAATATGCTTTCATTATTCCAATTGGTAAGATTTAAAAATCTATTTATCATTGCTCTGTTGCAATGCTTAATTCGTTATGGGCTTATAATTCCAATACTTAATCATTATAATTATGACCCTGCATTATCGCATTTTAGATTTGGTTTATTAGTGTTGGCCTCTGTTTTTCTTGCAGCTTCGGGTTATGTAATAAATGATTACTTTGATGTTAAAATTGATAGGCTAAATCGTCCGGATAGAGTAGTCGTCGGGAATGATTTTAAACGTAGAGAGGTGATGTTTTTCCATGTACTTCTTACTTTTTGTGGTGTTTTTATAGGTTTATTTTTATCCTATCTTGTTCGTAAAGAAACATGGGCTTTTATGTTTTTATTAATACCGGTTTTTCTTTGGTATTATTCTACAACTTTTAAAAAACAAGGATTTATTGGAAATATTATAGTCGCTGGCTTAACTGCACTTGTTGCAATTATTGTTGTTTCCTTTGAGTTTGGTGCTTTAGAGCGTGTTCATGGACAAGGAATAATAGATAGTGAAGTATGTACTATGGCTTGGTATTGGACCTTAGGATTTGCATTTTTTGCATTTGTAACTACTTTAATAAGAGAAATAGTAAAGGATATGGAAGATATTCAGGGTGATAAGGAAGAAGGATGTCAAACCTTACCTATAGTTATTGGAATAAAATATAGTAAAATATTTGTGTTTTTAATGACACTATTTACCCTTGTTTCAATTTGGGCTCTGTTTTTTAAAATTGATAAGATTAATTCACATATTTATTCTTTATATTATTTCCTCCTTTTTATTACCATACCATTTATTATTTCAGTATACCTTTTATTTAAAGCTGAAACATCAAAACATTTTCATAAACTAAGCACATTGTATAAAATAATCATGTTAATGGGAATTTTATATATTTTTATTATTAGTCAACTATTTTAAATTTTAAAATTAAATGATTTCAGAGCATTTATCTGAATATGAAATTATCCTTGCCTCTAAATCACCACGAAGGTCCCAGTTATTAAGTGAAATTGGAGTTGATTTTTTAATAGGCAATAAAACAGGAGTTGAAGAAGTTTACCCTGATGGGCTGGAGAATCAGGAAATAGCTAAATATCTATCAAAATTGAAAGCATCAATTTATGAAGATGAAGTGATAAATACGAATAAATTAATTATCACTGCAGATACAATTGTATGTTTAAAAAACGAGGTTTTAGGTAAACCGGGAGATAAAGATCATGCTGTTGAAATGCTAACTAAACTATCAGGAAATAATCATTCTGTAATTACAGGCGTAACTATAATGTCAAAGGCAAAAAAAGTAACTTTTGCTGTTGAAACAAAGGTTTTTTTTAAAGAGCTGACTAACTCAGAAATTGAATATTATATTGATCTATATAAACCTTTTGACAAGGCAGGAGCTTATGGAATTCAAGAATGGATTGGTATGGTGGCCATTGAAAAAATTGAAGGATCTTATTTTAATGTCGTAGGATTACCTATTCAAAAGTTATATACAGAATTACTAAATTTTTAATCCCCCAATAACACAAACATTTATTAGAACAAATTAGTGATCTATCACGTTAAAAAATAGATCATTAAAAATTTTATTGATCGTATAAAACGAGCTAAGAGAAAGAGTAATTCTATAATAGGATAATTAAACTGGCGAGTTCTATATGACATTTAAAAGCAAAATTCAACGTATGAAAGGAAGTATAAACTTATTTAAGAGGATTTTTGTCATTATTCTCACTTTAACTATTACTATTGCAGGAGAGGCAAAGGAAGGAATGTGGATTCCAATATTATTGAAAAAATATAATATTGAGGAAATGCAACAAATGGGCTTTAAGCTCACTGCAGAAGATATTTATAGTGTGAACCAGGCTTGCATGAAAGATGCAGTTGTAATTTTTGGAGGAGGTTGTACCGGAGAAATAATTTCTGATGAGGGATTGTTGATAACTAACTATCATTGCGGTTACAAATCTATTCAATCACACAGTTCAATTGCACATGATTATTTAACAGATGGTTTTTGGGCGATGAATAAACAGGAGGAACTTCCTAATGAAGATTTAAAGGTTACCTTTTTGAAGAGTATGAAAGATGTCACTAATGATGTTTTAAAAGGTGTTTCAGATACTTTGTCAGATGAAGAAAAATCAAAAATAATAAATTCAAATATTGTATCTCTAAAAAAAGAAGCAGTAAAAGATACACATTATAAGTCAGAGATAAAGCCTTTCTTTCACGGTAATCAGTATTTTTTATTTATAAATGAAGTATTTACTGATGTTAGATTAGTAGGGGCTCCCAATAGTGCTATTGGTAAATTTGGGGGTGATACAGATAATTGGATGTGGCCACGTCATACCGGTGATTTTTCCCTCTTTAGAATTTATGCAAATAAAGATAATAAGCCTGCTGAATATTCAACCGAGAATGTTCCTTATAAGCCATTAAAACATTTTCCTATTTCATTGAAAGGAGTAAAAGAAGGCGATTTTACTATGGTATTTGGATATCCAGGCTCAACAGCACAATATGTTCCTTCTTTTCATATTAAAATGTTAACAGAAAAGGTATATCCAGAATTGATAGATTTAAGAGGAAATAAGCTTGATATAATTGAGAAATATAAATCTGATCCTGAGGTTAGAATAAAATATGCAGCTAAGGATGCAAGTATATCTAACTCATGGAAAAGATGGATTGGAGAGACCAGGGGGCTTAAAAATCTCGAAGCAATAAAAAATAAGGAAATGTTTGAAAAAGGATTTCAAGCATGGGCAGAGAGTAAAGATGAGTATAAAAATATACTTGGTGAATATAAGCAAGTATATAATGAATTTGGGAATTATAAATTATACTATAATTATATTTCCGAAACAATTTATAGAAACGGATCAGAAATTGCAAAATCTTCTACACTTCTTGATGCTCTGATAAAAGAATATAAGAAGGAATCAATTGATGAATCTTCTGTAGATAATTTGAAAGATAAGATATTAAAGGACTATAAGAAGTTTTATAAAGATTATTATGCACCTTTGGATAAAGAAATGACTATCATGCTACTTAGTATGTATAAAGAAAGAATACCAAAGGAATTTTTGCCTGATGAGTTTAAATACATAGAAAAGAAATTTAAAGGAAATATTGATAAATACGTAAAGTATGTATTCAATAAGTCAATCTTTACTCATAAAGAAAAAGTACATGAGTTAATTGTGAACTTTGATAAGAAGAGTATCTCCATAATAGAAAAAGATCCGGCAAATGTTTTATATAAGAGTATTTATCAATTATATAGAGAGAAGATTTCTGAAAACTATTTTGATTTAAAGGATAAATTAGACGTTTTGGATAAAAAATATATGAAAGCTCAAATGGAATATGAGAATGATAAAGTATTTTATCCCGATGCTAATTTTACATTACGAGTTTCATATGGTCAAGTTAAAGGATTTGAACCACGAGATGGTGTAGTTTATAAAAATTATACTACTCTTGAGGGGATTATTGAAAAAGATAATCCGGATATTTATGATTATAGGGTTCCAAATAAATTGAAAGAATTGTATAAATCTAGGGATTACGGCAGGTATGAAGTTAACGGAACCGTTCCTGTTTGTTTTTTAGCAACAAATCATACCACAGGAGGAAATTCTGGTAGTCCGGTTGTTAATGGCAACGGAGAACTAATTGGTGTTAATTTTGATAGAGCATGGGAAGGTGTTATGAGTGATATGGTTTTTAATCCTGAGCAATCACGTAACATAACTTTAGATATTAGATATGTTCTGTTTTTGATAGATAAATTTGCTGGTGCTGGTTATTTACTTGAGGAAATGGATATTATAGAAGAATAGATAAAAGAATCATTAATAGAAAATGCAGTGTTTAAAAATATAGATTTAAGGCACTGCATTTTTTTTATCTTGATTTTAGGAGTTCATAATTCTATTGCTTAATGTTTTATATATTGATTGTAGATCACTATTTTCAGAAAGCATTTTAATGTGTTCTTCAATAATGTTTTTATCACCTCTTATAGCTGGTCCTGTTTGTGCTTCCTTTGGCTCTATAGTTTCAACTTTTAAGGCAGTTTCTTGAATTAGTGGTTTTATAACGTCAAACCTTAGATTGTGATTTTTTAATATATCATATGCAATTGAATACATATGATTTGTAAAATTACAAGCAAAGATTGCAGCGAGGTGAATCTGTTTTCTTTGTTGAGAATCACATGTTATTACAGTCTTTGAAATATTTTTTCCAAATTTAATAAGCCTGTTTTCTGTCTCTTCATTATTGGCTTCGATTAAAATTGGAATAGAATTAAAGTCAACTTCTTTTTCTTTGGTAAATGTCTGAAAAGGATATATAATTCCATAGTTGTTAAATTTCACAAGCATATCTAAACTATGACTTCCTGCGGTATGAGTAACAATACCGTTTAGGTTTGGTAATTGATCAATAGTACTTGCTAATACAGAATCCTTAACCGAAATTATATATAAATCTGCATTTGTCTGAATCTCTTTTAAGTTATCAGTTGAATATGCATTTAGTTTTTCTGCTAATATTTCAGCATTTTCAATAGTATAACTATAGACCTGTCGTATATTAAATCCTTTTTTCGCCAGTGAATAACCTAATTGAGTGGCCAAATTACCTGCCCCAATTAAAACAATACTTCGTATCATAGAACCAAATTATTAATAGAATCAAAGATAACTATATCTATCACTTAAAAGATATGTTTTAAAACTTAAGTGAAAAGATGGTTCTAAAAATATATACTTAATCAGATCTGTCCTAATTAAAGCCAATTAGGCTCCAGTTTCCTGGAGCGATTATTTTTGTGGTGTCTAATCATAAAAATACTAATTGGCTATGAAAACAAATTTAACGTTGTTTGCTCAAATCATTCAAACTTTATGTAGAAATTCTTTCAATGCGTTAACGGAAAAACATCAAACCGACAAGCACAATAAGGGTATTGACAGCTGGACACATCTGATAACGATGCTTTTTTGTCAGTTTTCAAAACTTAACTCTTTACGTGATGTTACTAATGGCTTAAAATCGGCTTCTGGTAATCTTAATCATCTTGGCTTAAAAATATCTCCATCCAAATCTTCGTTGTCTTATCAAAACCAGAATCGAGAATGGCAGCTGTTTCAGGATTATTACTTTAAACTATTGCAAAAATTAACTGCAATTGCCCAATTTAGGCAAACCCGATTTCGTATAAAATCAAAAATTCTGTTATTAGATTCTACAACAATATCCCTGTGTTTAAATCTGTTTGATTGGGCTAAATACAGAAAGAAAAAAGGAGCAATTAAGCTTCACACCTTATTGGATTTTGATGGTTGTCTGCCCGTATATATTAATCTTTCTGATGGCAAGCTTAACGATGCTAAAGCCGCTAAGGAAATAATACTTCCTGCAGACAGTGTTGTGGTTGCAGATAGAGCTTATGTTGATTTCGAAAACCTATACAGATGGCACAAAGGAAAGAGTTATTTTGTGGTTCGTTTGAAAAAATCGGTTAAGTTTTTGCACCTTGAAGAGCGAGAACTACCAGAAAATAGACATCAACATATACTTGTTGACGAATTCATTGAGTTGGAGGATACCAAAACCTTTACCAAATACCCTAAGAAACTTCGACGTGTTGTTGTTTGGGATGAAATTAATCAACAGACCATAGAGCTAATTACCAATCAATTTACTTGGACAGCAAATACCATCTCGGACTTATATAAAGCCAGATGGGAAATAGAGCAATTTTTCAAAGATATTAAGCAATTACTGAAAATCAAGTCCTTCCTTGGAACATCTCCTAATGCTGTTTTAATACAAATTTGGACAGCAATGATTACAATATTGATAATAAAATACCTCAAGGCTTCGGCCAAGCATGGCTGGTGCATGTCTAATCTTGTGGCTTTTTTAAGGTTGAATCTCTTGGTTAAATTTGATTTAAATCGATTATTGGATAATCCTTTTGAACAGGATACAAAACCAATCCCAATAAAGGCACATGTACAAGGTAAATTGTTTGAGTGGGGGGATTGATTTTCAAAAAAGATAAAAATATGTCCCAAAGCGTGATTTTTCTATTATGACCAACTAATTTGAAAAACGTTTAGGACAGCTCTGATACTTAATATATAGTATTTGTTATTATTATATTTGCAGATCATTTTTGAAATTATGGACAATCATTTTAAAGAAATAACATTATTCGCCACAGGTGCAGATAAAATAATTGCAGAAGAGGAAATACAAAGTTTATGGAGTGGTTATGGTAGTATTGTTAGGTTAAAATTAGGCGGGAGTAAATATAAAAGTGTAGTTGCAAAGCATATAAAAATGCCAAGCCAAAATAATCACCCAAGAGGTTGGAACACAAATTTCTCCCATAATCGAAAAGTTAAATCTTACGAGGTTGAAACTCATTGGTATAATAATTATGCAGATAAATGTAATGAGTTTTGTAGAATTCCAGAATGCCTTGTTATGGAAAGTAAAAATGATGAAATTTTTATAGTCTTAGAAGATTTGGATAGTGTAGGTTATGATAGACGTTTTTCATCAGTTTCATGGCAACAAATAAAAACATGTTTAAAGTGGTTAGCGAATTTTCATGCAACATTTTTTAATTATAAACCAGAAGGATTATGGTCTACTGGTACATACTGGCATTTAGATACAAGACCGGATGAGTTAAAAGTCTTAGAAGATAAAGAGTTGAAAGAATCAGCTCATAAAATTGATGAGGTGCTTAATAATGCAAAATATTTAACTTTTGTACATGGAGATGCAAAATTGGCTAATTTTTGTTTCTCAGGGGATGGTAGTAAGGTTGCAGCAGTAGATTTTCAATACGTTGGAGGCGGTTGTGGAATGAAGGACGTAGCTTATTTTATAGGAAGTTGCTTGTATGAAGATGATTGTGAAAGATTAGAAAATGATATCCTAAATTATTACTTTAAAGAATTAAAACTCGCTCTTTCAAATTTAAAAGAAGACGTAGATTTTGAAAGTTTAGAAAATGAATGGCGTTCGTTATATGCATATGCATTGGCTGACTTTCATCGATTTTTAAAAGGTTGGAGTCCTGGGCATTGGAAAATAAATGATTATAGTGAAAAGGTGTGTCGAAGAATTATTCAAGAGATAAATTAACAAAAATCATAAATTTATTCGAAAGATATTTTTTATCTTCGGACACATTATTGGAGAATCATGGGACTAGGTAACACACAATTAAGTTTATTAACAAAATTAGCTATTAAGGCAGCAATTAAGGCAGCTAAATATATTTCATCCTATAATATTGATGAACTGGCTGTAGAGTTAAAACAAATAGAAAGTAGTGATGCTCCACAAGGAGGTACAAGTGAAGCTTCTCAAGTTGTTACTAAAGTTGATTTAACAAGTCAGGAAATAATTCTTGATGAATTAAGATCTTCTATTGAAGAATATGATTTTGGAATTCTTTCTGAAGAAAAAGCAGATGATAAAAGTCGTTTTGAAAAAGATTATTTCTGGTGCATTGATCCATTAGATGGTACATTACCTTTTTCTCAAGGATATCAAGGTTATTCAGTATCTATAGCTCTTGTTACAAAAGATGGAACTCCTGTTATTGGTGTAGTTTGTAATCCTGTAAATATGGATGTTTATCATGCGTATGCAGGAGGTGGGGTTTTTAAAAATAATGAACCTTGGACAGATGATAAAAGACAAGGGGATAAATATTTTACATTTATTAATGACAGGAGTTTTACTAAACATGAAAAGTTTAAGGATATTACTTTGCATGTAAATAATTTGGCAATAGAATGTGGTTATTTAACCTTTAAAATGCTTAAGCAAGGTGGAGCCGTCATGAATGCTATGTGGGTTCTAGAAAACAGGCCAGCCTGTTATTTTAAATTACCTAAAAATGAAATTGGGGGTGGTAGTTTGTGGGATTTTGCAGCTACTGCGTGTATCTTTATGGAAATGGGGCTAAATGTTTCGGATGCTTTTGGAAATAAAATAAATTTTAATCAAAAGGATACTACATTTATGAATAAAACTGGTGTATTATATTATGATGTAGATAATCTTAATTGTAAAGCCATGTTACAAAAATTTATTTAGGTTTTATCGGTAGTTTTATATAAAATGTACTTCCTATATTTATTTTGCTCTCTAACTTTATATCTCCATTTAAAATAGAGGTTATTTTATTAACTAAGGCTAAGCCTAATCCTGCACCTGATTTTTTTACAGAAGGGTTCTGTTGATGAATTTGCCTGAAAGGCTCGAATATTATTTGTTGGTCTTCTTCAGGAATTCCGATTCCGGTATCTTGTATATAAAAAGTTATGTAGTTATCATTAATTATACTTCCTAATGTAATAGTTCCCTTAGGAGTATACTTGATTGCATTTGTAATTAGGTTATTTAGTATTTGATGAACAAATGCTATGTCAGAAACAATATTTACCTTTTGTTTTTGTCCATTTTCGTTTAGAATTAGTTCAAGTCCTTCATTTTGTGCCGTAATATAAAATAGTTCATATTTTTCTTTTAATAGGGTATCTATGTTTATAGGTTCCCATTGAGGTTTCATAATACCCGATTCAATTTTAGATAGATTGATGATACTATCAAGTATTGTTAGTAGTTGCTCACTACCTTTCGTCACTAAATTTACATATTGTATATATTCATCAGAATTGGCACCACATTCTTCAAGTAATTGAGAAAAGCCAACAATGCTATTCATTGGTGTTCGGATTTCATGACTAATATTAGCTAAAAAAGATTGTGTTAATTTCTCACTCTCAGAAGCTTTAATTAATGCATTATTAAGCTTGTCGTTTGTTTCTTTTAGTTTCTTTTTATCAGCTTTTAATCTATCATTTGTTGTATTAATTTCAATGATGTAATCTCTTATCTGGATTTTCATATTTTCGAATGCTTTGGCCAAATCACCTATTTCATCCTTTCTTTCAAGTAGAGATGTTTCAATTGAAGTGTCTATTTTTCCTAAGGCTATTGTATCACTAAACTTTTTTAGTCTCAGCAAGGGATTTGTAATTCCTTTAGATAAAAGATAAATTATAAATAAAGAGAGTATTAAAAATATGATACTATAAAATATTGTGTGTGTTTTAATAATATTCAGTACCGGAAAAATTTCGTTATGTGGAACTATTGTAATTAGTTTATAGTTACCATAAAATATAGGGATATATGCAATTTCAAATATCGAATCTTTAACTTTTATATTGTTGATAATATTATAACGATTGTCATTTAATATTCTTGATGTAACATCTCTTGGAAGATGTTGAGTAATAGGAAAGTTTATTTCATTTCAGAGCTGTCCTAAATGTTTTTCAAATTAGTTGGTCATAATAGAAAAATCACGCTTTGGGACATATTTTTATCTTTTTTGAAAATTAATCCCCCCACTCAAACAATTTACCTTGTACATGTGCCTTTATTGGGATTGGTTTTGTATCCTGTTCAAAAGGATTATCCAATAATCGATTTAAATCAAATTTAACCAAGAGATTCAACCTTAAAAAAGCCACAAGATTAGACATGCACCAGCCATGCTTGGCCGAAGCCTTGAGGTATTTTATTATCAATATTGTAATCATTGCTGTCCAAATTTGTATTAAAACAGCATTAGGAGATGTTCCAAGGAAGGACTTGATTTTCAGTAATTGCTTAATATCTTTGAAAAATTGCTCTATTTCCCATCTGGCTTTATATAAGTCCGAGATGGTATTTGCTGTCCAAGTAAATTGATTGGTAATTAGCTCTATGGTCTGTTGATTAATTTCATCCCAAACAACAACACGTCGAAGTTTCTTAGGGTATTTGGTAAAGGTTTTGGTATCCTCCAACTCAATGAATTCGTCAACAAGTATATGTTGATGTCTATTTTCTGGTAGTTCTCGCTCTTCAAGGTGCAAAAACTTAACCGATTTTTTCAAACGAACCACAAAATAACTCTTTCCTTTGTGCCATCTGTATAGGTTTTCGAAATCAACATAAGCTCTATCTGCAACCACAACACTGTCTGCAGGAAGTATTATTTCCTTAGCGGCTTTAGCATCGTTAAGCTTGCCATCAGAAAGATTAATATATACGGGCAGACAACCATCAAAATCCAATAAGGTGTGAAGCTTAATTGCTCCTTTTTTCTTTCTGTATTTAGCCCAATCAAACAGATTTAAACACAGGGATATTGTTGTAGAATCTAATAACAGAATTTTTGATTTTATACGAAATCGGGTTTGCCTAAATTGGGCAATTGCAGTTAATTTTTGCAATAGTTTAAAGTAATAATCCTGAAACAGCTGCCATTCTCGATTCTGGTTTTGATAAGACAACGAAGATTTGGATGGAGATATTTTTAAGCCAAGATGATTAAGATTACCAGAAGCCGATTTTAAGCCATTAGTAACATCACGTAAAGAGTTAAGTTTTGAAAACTGACAAAAAAGCATCGTTATCAGATGTGTCCAGCTGTCAATACCCTTATTGTGCTTGTCGGTTTGATGTTTTTCCGTTAACGCATTGAAAGAATTTCTACATAAAGTTTGAATGATTTGAGCAAACAACGTTAAATTTGTTTTCATAGCCAATTAGTATTTTTATGATTAGACACCACAAAAATAATCGCTCCAGGAAACTGGAGCCTAATTGGCTTTAATTAGGACAGATCTGATTTCATTTATATTTTCACTCATTATTATTTTTCCATCATTATCTACCAACCAAATTTTTGAATTATCTGATTTTTTATGAATTGTAAATTCTTCTGAAAGATTTGATGGATTTATTCCAACACCTGCAATTCCTATTGGATTATTAATATCTCCCATAAGAACATTTATAAATAAAACAGATTGGTTTAACTCCCTGTTAAAATCAAAATTTAAAGAAGTTTTATTTTTATTTTTAATTGTATTAAAAAACCAACTATCATCAGGGTCGTTTACTGAAATGTTGTCCAATAAATCATAATTTTCTCTCCAATAATTATGAGTTGTTTTATTTACTGCAAAAACTGTAATGTAATTGTAATTTTTTTGTAGGTAATCTAAACGTTTTAATGCAAGATCTTTTAATTCATTATTTCTTTCTCCAGATAAAAACCAAGATGTTAAGGTGGGATCTTCTGCTAGTATTTCTGAAGTTTCAATTGCTCTTTTTAATATAGATTGAAATGAACTTTGGGTGGCTTTTAATATGGTATAATAACCTTTTTCTCTATATTCTTTAATTAAAGAATTCTTGACTGTACTAATATGTAAAGAACTTAGTATGCCTACAATAAATAATATTGAAACCCCTAAGATGAGCTGCAGTTTAATTCGTATTTTCTTGTAATGAATCATTTATGTCATACGTTTAATTAAGTTCTTAAATGCTAAAATAAGAATTAAGAAGGATTTTGCTTCGTATTATTGAAGTATATCTAAAAAATATTGTTCCTTTGCTGCAAATTTTAGAGATATTGACAATGTGTTCGTCTTGAATAATACTAATCAACATCAATATTTCATAGATTAATTAAAAATATGGTTAAAGTTCTTAGTTATTTATTATCACCCATTTATTGGATATATTTTAGTGTTTTTTTATTGGTGTTTCACCTTATTCAAGTTGTTTGTCAATTAATAGGAGGGTATTATCTTCGCAAAAAGGCTGTTGATATTTTAAACTATTTATTACTCTATGGTTTAGGAATAGTTGGTGCTAAAATTAAATTCGAAGGATTTGATAATTTACCTGAAAATAGACCTCTTATTATAGTATCTAATCATCAAAGTACATTTGATATTCCTCCAATTGTATGGGGATTTCGTAAACATCATCCAAAATTTGTTTCAAAAAAAGAATTAGGAAAAGGTATACCTTCAATTTCATATAATTTAAGAAAAGGAGGATCAGCATTGATTGACAGAAAAAATGGACGTCAAGCTATGGTTGAAATATCTAATTTAGGAAAGCATATTCAAAAGGAAAATTTTAGTGCTAGTATTTTTCCTGAAGGAACAAGAAGTAAAAATGGTAAAGTTAGACGTTTTCAATATCCAGGTATTGCAACGCTTGTTAAAACAGCGCCATCAGCTTTAATAGTACCAATGGCGATAAAAGGAAATTACGAACTAACAAAAAATGGATATTTTCCTTTAACTTTTGGATGTAAACTTACTTATACAGCTTTGCCGGTAGTTGATCCAAAAGAAAAGGATTTAAAAGAAATAATATCAGATATTGAAGATCAGATAAAAGAAAAGATATATAAAAACTAATATTATCCTAATCTGTTTTTATAATCTTGATAATTAAATTTTCTGAGTAGTTTGAACATGTTATCTTTGGTCCATATTCCAATTGAAGGATGATTAACTCCATTAAACATGGTTGTTTTAACCATTGTATAGTGAATCATATCTTCAAAAATAATTAAATCACCAACAGATAACTCTCTGTCAAAAGAATAATATCCAACAAAATCACCAGCTAAACAGCTATTACCTCCCATTCTGTAAGTAGGTTTTCCTGATGTTGCTTCAGGTTTAGCATTTACAATACCTGGTTGATATGGCATTTCTAAGCAATCAGGCATATGTGCTGCAAAAGATACATCAAGTATTGCTGTTTTGATACCTTTATTTTCTACAACATCAACAACAGAACTAACTAAAACTCCGGTTCCCCAGTTAAAAGCACTACCAGGTTCCAGTATTAAATGTATATTCCATTTTTCTTTAAATGCCTTAAGCGTAGTAATTAAATGTTCAATATCATAATCTTTGTGAGTCATTAAGTGGCCACCACCCATATTAAGCCATTTAATTTGATTAAGATATTTACCAAACTTATTTTCTACAGCTTTCAATGTGTTTTCTAAATCAAAAGACTTTGATTCACATAAAGTATGAAAATGTAATCCCTCAATATGTTCTGGTAACAGGTCAGGCATATCTTCGATAGCTATACCAAGTCTTGTTCCCGGTGAACAAGGATTGTATAAATCTGTCTCTACACTAGAAAATTCAGGATTAATTCTTAATCCCATTGAAATCTTATCTGGTTGTCGAAGAACCTTATCTTTAAATCTATGATACTGGTTTAATGAATTAAAAGTTATATGTGAGCTATAGCTCATAATTGTATCAAAATCACTATCTGTGTATGCAGGTGCATATGTATGAGCCTTACTTCCCATTTCTTCATATGCCAATTGTGCTTCGTTAACAGAGCTGGCTGTTGCTGTAGGAATATATTCTCTTATAATAGGGAATGCTCCCCACATTGCAAATGATTTAAATGCCAAAATTATTTCCACATTAGCCTTGTCTTTAACTGATTTAATTAGTTCAAGATTTTTTCGTAAGATATTTTCATCTAATACATAACAAGGAGAGGGAATTTTTGAGAAATCTATTGACATATTAATGAGAATTATGATTTTATTGATATAAGTAGGGTTTCATAATTAATTATGAAACCCTTGATTATGATAAAAATATTGTTTCTGTTATTTATAACTCCAAATCAACATCATGCTTTTCTATCCATGGTAAACCTAATTGATTTAGTTTTTCCATAAATGGATCCGGATTAAACTCCTCAACATTATATACGCCTGCTTTTTTCCATGATCCTTGAAGATACATCATTGCACCAATTGTTGCAGGCACGCCTGTTGTATAACTTACACCTTGCGCTCCGGTTTCTTCAAATGCAGCCTGGTGACTACAGTTGTTGTAGATATAATAAGTTTTTTCTTTTCCGTCTTTTAAACCTTTTATTCTACATCCAATAGAAGTTTCACCTGTGTAATTTTCGCCTAAATCTCCTGGATTTGGTAATACAGCTTTTAAAAATTGAATTGGTACAATTTCCTTACCTTCATACATGATAGGTTCAATTCCTGCCATTCCAATATTTTGGATTACTCTTAGGTGTGTTAAATATTCTTGTCCAAAAGTCATCCAAAAACGAGCTCGTTTAATGGTTGGGAAATTTTTAACAAGAGACTCTAATTCCTCATGATAAATTAAGTATGATTCACGATCACCAATATTAGGGTAATTCAAAGGTTTATGTATTTCATGAGGTTCTGTTTCAACCCATTTTCCATTTTCCCAAAATTTACCTTTTTGAGTAACCTCTCTAATATTGATTTCAGGATTAAAGTTAGTTGCAAAAGCTTTACCATGGTCACCACCATTACAATCAACAATATCTAAATATTGTATTTCATCGAAATGATGTTTAGCTGCGTGCGCAGTAAAAATACTTGTTACACCAGGGTCAAATCCACATCCTAAAATAGCAGTAACGCCAGCTTCTTTAAATTTGTCATGAAAAGCCCATTGTAATTTGTACTCATACTTAGCCTCATCTAATGGTTCATAGTTTGCTGTGTCAAGATATGCCACACCTGTTTCTAAGCATGCTTCCATAATATGTAAGTCTTGATAAGGCAGAGCTACATTTACAACAATGTCAGGACCAAATGACTTGATTAAGGCAACTAATTCAGGAACGTTATCAGCGTCCACTTGAGCAGTTTTAACTCGGTTGTTACCAATTTTATCAGCAATAGCATCGCATTTACTCTTTGTACGACTAGCTAACATAATTTCAGTAAAAACCTCTGGTAATCCAGCCATTTTAGTGGCTACCACAGTGCCTACTCCTCCAGCACCGATAATTAAAACTTTTCCCATTTTTTAGTTCAAATAATTTGTTTTTGAATAATAGTTTAACGTAGCAAAGAAATACTATTTTTTTAATAATGTATATGATTGCTAAATTATTTTTTTGATAATAAATTAATAAAAAGACTAAATGTCTGTTAGATATTACGATAGTATAAAATACTATGTAATGATTTAACCTTTATTAATATAACTTTTTCAATAAAGATACGTAATATTGCAAGACTAAAAAAGAAACTATCAATAATTGAAATGATGGTGGGGTGGTTTGTTTGTTGATATGGAACTAGTTGTGAGGATTCTTGGATATATTTAGAATTTTCACGCAGATTTATGATAGTCAATATATTACTATGATGATCAGTTTCATGTAGCAATTAAAAAATAAATTTTTAGGCACATGAAATTAACTTTTAGTGCATTTATCTTTATTACAATATTTGTTGTAATAGTAGATTTTTTAGGATTTGTAGTTTGGAAACGTGAAGTTGAAAAACCTAAGAGTAAGGTTTTAAAGTGGATTGGTTACTTCTTATTTATTATTATTCCTATTTTTGAGATTGCTTCTTATTATTATTTAACTTCTCATATAAGAGGGGCTTCTTCTCCTTTGTTTTACCTCTGGTTTATGGCAGCTAATACCTTGTGTATATTGATATATTTGCCTAAAACTTTTTATCTCTTTTATTATTTGATGTTTTTAATACTTTCTTCAATTACTCAAATTTGGCGAAATAAAAAGTATTCGAAGGAACAAACAACAATTAAATACCCAAAAATATCAAGGAAAAGGTTTATTAATCAGTTAGGGATTATTTTTGCCACAGCACCCTTTATTTCATTTATATTCGGAATGCATAAAGGTCGATTTAATTTTTTTACTCGTCATCAAAATTTAAGTTTCCCTAATTTACCCTCAGCTTTTGATGGATTTAAAATAGTTCATATTTCAGATATACATTTAGGATCCTTCGCTAGTAATTATCATAAATTAGAAGGTATTATTGATATTATTAATCAAGAGAAAGCAGATATAATTTTCTTTACAGGTGATTTGGTAAATAATTTTAAAGAAGAAACATTTGGTTGGGATAAAGTATTTACAAAAATTCATGCTAAATATGGTAAGTATTCAATTTTAGGTAATCACGATTATGGGGATTATACTGATTGGGAAACACCAGAAGAGAAGAAGAAAAATTTTGATGGAATTGTTAATGCTCACAAAGATTTTGGATTCAAGTTATTAAGGGATCAATCTATTTCTGTAGAAAAAAATGGAGAAGAAATAGCTGTAACAGGAGTTGAGAATTGGGGTCATGATCCATTTCCAAGATATGGAGATTTAGGTAAGGCCATGAGAGGAACTGAAAATTTCCCATTTAAAATTCTTTTATCACATGATCCTGATCATTGGGATGCTGAAGTTATTGATAAAACAAATTTTGATCTGACTTTAGCTGGTCATACGCATGGTATGCAATTTGGCATAGATTGGAAAGGATTTAAATGGAGTCCGGCAAAATACAAGTTCAAAAAGTGGGATGGATTATATCAACATAAAAATCAATTTATGTATGTTAACAGGGGGCTTGGATTTTTAGGAATGCCAGCACGAATTGGTATGCCTCCAGAAATAACAGTGATAAATTTAAATAAAGGTCCTGTAGGAACAGAGCCAATGTAATCCCTTTGATTTAATATTTTAGAAGCCAAAAGTTTGTGACTAATGACTTCTAATATTTAAAATGTGTTTGTTAAGCTACTGAGCAATGTTTTGCATACCACGATACTGGATGTTCAACTCCTTTAATAAGTTCTTCAAGAATTAAGTCATCATTCCAACGGTTTTCAAAGCACGATATATCATCTAAAGCTCTTGATATTAAAAGCCATTCGTCTATAACTTTTGGTGTCAATCGTCCTTCATATTTTTTTAGTGTTGAAAGACAATTTGTGCCAATAAAATGAATATATGGTTGCTCTCTTTTTAGAGACTCATGAGTAGTGTAAATAAAATCGCCTACTTGGATAAATTCAGAATCATCTAAACTAATATTTAACGATAAATCAACTTTTGACATAACAGATTTCCTCCTAAATTTTGATTAACAAATTACCTATATAATTTACCACATTTTAGGCTAATTATAAAGAGTATTAATTTGTTGATATTCAATTTAGAATGTATAAAAATTGCAACTGTATGATTTCAATTATTCTAATTCGAAAATTCTACCAGAATAAGGTTTAATTTTAACACCTAAACCATTTGTTTCAGCTACTTCTTTTGGAAAATTAATTTTGTTCTTTCCTCCTAAAATATCAACACCGTTAAAAAATCTTGTGCTTTCAACACCCATTGTAAAAAAAGCATGTGGAGGAATTTTAATACGGCTCTTAATTTTTTCGTTGCTAAAATTGACGACTACTAAAATAATCTCATTTTTATGGTATCTTAGAAAAGCATATAATTTTGAAGAATCAAAGTTGTGATTATCTTCATTTGCCCACATTAAATCATAAAATTTTCCCGACTTTAAAGTATCGTTATTAAGTAAAATGTTTAAGAAGTTTTTATACCAACTCCTTAGTTCCTTTGCTTCAGTACTTAATTTTTCGCCATCAAATTTTTTATTGTTGACCCAATCCTGATAGAGTTTAATTCCCCAATAATCAAATATAGTTGTCCTACCATCTTTTCCACTAAAACCTTCTTCATCCATACCTTCTTCTCCTAATTCTTGACCAAAATATATCATTAACGGATTAGAATACATAGAACCAGATAAAATCATTGCAGGAATTGCTTTCTCTGCATTACCTGCAAAGAAAGGAGATGCGATACGTTGTTCATCATGGTTTTCTAAAAAGAATAACATATGCTGATGTATGCCATTTAATACATCCCAGGCTTTTGTTATAGCAGAAGGTTGTTTGTGTCCCTGGATAATAGACTTTAATGTGTCATATAAGCCTACTTTGTCATATAAAAAATCAAATCCTCCAAATGTTATAAATTGACGATAAAGGTCAGGATTATAGACTTCTGCTATAAAAATAATATTAGGGAACGCTTTTTTTATTTTAGGAATAACCCAATGCCAAAATTCAACAGGAACCATTTCTGCCATGTCGCATCTGAATCCATCTATTTTTTTAGCAGCCCAATACAGTAAAACTTCTAACATTTTATTCCATGTATTAGGAATAGGATCAAAATGTTTTGTTCCATCAAATATATTTATACCATAATTAAGCTTTACAGTTTCATACCAATCATTAATACTGGGTTTAGAAGATATACAATCATTCCCTGTTACTTTAGCCGGATATTCTTCAAGATGAATATTGTCTTTAGCTGTAACAGGTCCATCAAAGGACTCTCCTGGTAAATAGTAAAAATTATTATTGATATTGAAGGCTTGATTTGTGTCATCTTCACTACCAAAATCAACAATGTTATCAGGTTTGCTATCAGAAATATAATGACGAGCCAAATGATTAGGAACAAAATCAATTATGACTTTTAAACCTGCACTATGTGTTCTTTCAATAAGAGAATTAAATTCTTCAATCCTGTTGTTTATGTCTTCAGCTAAATCCGGACAAATATCATAATAGTCTTTTATTGCATAAGGAGAGCCTGCATTTCCTTTAACTACCTCATTAAAATCTTTCGCAATATTATAATCAGTATAATCAGTTGTTGTGGCATGTTCAATAATACCAGTATACCAAATATGAGATATTCCTAAGTCTTTGATTTTATTTAATGCTTCAGGGGTAAAATCATTCAGCTTTCCGCAACCATTATTGTTTATAGTTCCGTTTTTAATATTATTTTGATTTGTGTTTCCAAATAAACGAGTGAAGACTTGATATATAATAATTTTATTCATTTGATTATATTTTCTTTTAATTGTCATATGGGACTTTCAAGAAAAATTAATATCCCAATTTTCGTCTAAAATGTAAATGCAAATTTATTTTCCAATGAAAATTTTTATTTGTTGTTTAAAAATACAATTTTTGGTTTAAGTTTTGTTCGAAAAATGAATTAGATGATATGGCTTTAATTATTTAAACTAAATTTATGTTTCTAAAATTATTGTGTTAATGAAATTAAAGATTATCATCCTAATTATTTCTTGCTTATTCCCTTTTTTACTTTTTTCTCAATATTATACATCGGGTGAAGATCCTGCATCTTTACGATGGAATAGTATAAAAACAGAAAATTTCAATATAATCTTTCCGGAAAGGTATACTGAAAAAGCACAATATTTAGCTAAAATATTCGAAACTATATATCAACATGTAGGTAATTCATTAGAGCATAAATTCAATAAAATTAGTGTTTTAATACATCCGGAAACAACATATTCTAATGGCTTTGTATCATGGGCACCCAAGCGTATTGAATTATTTCCAACACCTAATCAAAAGATTTATCCACAAGAGTGGTTGCAGCAGTTAGCTTTGCATGAGTCAAGACATGTAGTTCAAATCGATAGGTTAAATAAAGGATTTGTGAAGATGTTGAGTTATATATTTGGTGAACAGGCTGTAGGAGGTGTTTTAGGATTGTATATGCCAATGTGGTTTTTAGAGGGAGACGCTGTGGTTACAGAAACTGCCTTATCACAAACAGGAAGAGGTCGTTCTCCATGGTTTGAACAGCAGATTAGAGCACAGGTAATGGATAAGGAGATTTACTCTTATGATAAGGCGTATTTTGGATCATATAAAGATTTTACTCCTAATTATTACGAAATGGGGTATCAATTAGTTGCTGGAGCAAGAGCAAAATATGGATTAAATATTTGGAGTGATAAGTTTTATGATTTAATAAGTAATACTTCTGTTATATTACCATTTTTATCAAAAAAAAAGAAACAAAATTATATTAGTAAGGATCGACTTTATAATGAAGTATTTTCTCATTTGAATAAAAGCTGGTACAAACAAGATTGCTTATCCCAAAAGACTCCCATTAATATAATAACAAAAGGTAATGATGAGTATATTAATTTTAAATATCCTGTTTTAAAAGAGGATGGGAGCATAATTGCTGAAATTTCAGGACCTGGTGAAATCGATAGGTTTGTGCAGATTGATTCTGAAGGAAATTATAAAATAATAGTTACTCCAGGAAAACGAAATGAAGAACCTTTTTCTTATAATAAGAATATTTTGTGCTGGACCGAGTATGTAAGTGATAAACGTTGGGAAAATAGAGGATGGTCAATTATTAAATGCTTTGATCTAAAAAACTTAAAACAATCTGTTATTACTAAAAAATCACGATATTTTTCACCGTCAATTAGTTCAGATGGAAATTTAATTGTAGCAGTTAACGCTAGTGTAAAAAATGACTATTCTCTTTCGATTATAAATAGGAAAACTGGAAGGGAAATAAAATCAATATCTTACGATGAAAATTCTTTTTATGTAACTCCAATATGGAGTCCTAATAATGATAAAATAGCCTGTGTTTTATTATCAGACAAAGGGAAGAGGATTGTTGTATATAATTTAATTACAGAAAATTGGACTGATGTAACTAATGTAACGTATGATAATATATCCCTACCCAAATGGAAAGATGATCATACAATATTATTTACTGCAGGGTTTAGTGGAATTGAGGAAATTTATTCTGTGAAAACAGAAACAAAGAGTATTAAACAATTAACTCAAAGTAAATTTGGATCTACAGGAGCTGTTTTTGATTCAGAAAATGAACGATTTTATTACAGTACGTATACTTCTGATGGGTATAAAATTGGACAAGTTTCCTTAGAAGATGTTATCAATAGACCACTTAAATACGTAAAGAATAATTCAAATAAATTATACGAAAAGATATCCAGTCAGGAGAAGCAGATTATTGATTTTAGTGTAATTGATACAGTGTCTGATTATGAGGTTACTAAGTATTCTAAATTTAAACATCTATTCAATTTTCATAGTTGGGCACCTGCAAATATTGATGTAAATGAAGAATCAGTTAGTTCTGGGCTATCTGTTTTATCTCAAAATATATTAGGAACAGCTATTACTTCTTTGGGATATAATTTTGACTCGCAGAAAAGTCTTGAAAAATATCATCTTAATTTTCAATATAGAGGTTGGTATCCTGTAATTGAATTAGATGTTAAATATGGAGATGATAGGGTTGAAGATGGCTATTATACTTCAGGTATTGATACGATATATGTTTATGAGAATCCTAAGCAAAAACAAACAAAAATAGAGTTTGGAATAAACCTTCCATTAAAACTTACTCATAATAAATATCATCGATATTTTCAGCCCTCATTAAATTACAATTTTTATAAATTAACAGGCTACAATACCATGGCAATTCCTGTTTCTTATCAAGATGATAATTTTGTGCAAGTTGGCAATTCAGGGTATTTTGGTGTAAGTGACATAACTTATTCAACACTTGAATATTCCTTATATTACCATAATTTACTTATGAAATCGGAACGTGATGTAAATTATCGTTGGGGACAGGTGTTTGAAGTAAGTTTTCAGAGTACACCATTTGATGGTATAAATATTGGAAAAGTTCTTGGTGCAAGAAGTCGGTTTTATTGTCCTGGTCTATTTAAATATCATTCAATTAAAATAGACAACGAATTTCAATATAAATGGAAAGGTGAAGAGTATAGTTATTCTTCACAGAATATTTATCGTAATTATTATCGGTTTGGCAACTATTACAATTTTGCACGAGGGTACTATAATTATACTAACGATCAACTATATTCTTTAAAAACCAATTATATGTTTCCTTTATGGAATCCTGATTTATCATTACCTGGATTGTTTTATTTAAAAAGAATAACAACAAACGTTTTTTTTGATTACTCACAAAGTTCTTTGAATTATTATTCTGTTGAAACAGGAAATAAAACAACTTTTTCAAATACATATAAGTCCGTTGGAACAGAAATATTAGGGGAAGCTCATATTTTTAGATTTTTATATCCTGTAAGTATTGGGTATAGATTTTCCAGGTTACTAAGCTTTCATTCAAATTATCACGAATTTCTAATAGGTATTAATATTTCCGGATTTTCAGTTGGTAGTAAAAAATAAAAGGATGCAAATAAAATTGGTAATTATTAATTTTTAGAACTAAAAATTATAGAAGTTCACATGTTCGTGGTAAATTCATATTGTTATATTTGTAGGCTGTTAAGATAAATAATATAAAAAATGATTGATTTCTCGCAAGCATCCATTGAAAATATGGTTGTTCATCAAATAGGAGCTAGGGCAGAAGCTGAACCTATGAGGTTTTCTAAAAACACTATGAGGCTTCAGGATGAAGAGATGGTTACAGACGTTTTACTGCAATATTTCTTTAAACCATTTAAAGATGATTCTTATTATAACTTCTATCATGAAGAGGAAATAGAAAAAAATTTGGTATACGTTAATATCAATAACCTTTTTATTGGAGAAGGAGATTTTTATCAATCATCCATTCAGATTGCGGAGTGGTTATATGAAAATTCCAATCATCCTAAAATCAGAGGTGGAGAATTCTATATGGCATTATTTAATAATGTTGTTGTAGATGGAGAGTTGGTAAATGCAATTGGGATTTTTAAATCTGAAAATAAAGAAACCTTCTTGAAAGTATATTTAAAAGAACAGAATTTTGAACTTGGAACACAGGAAGGAATAAATATTAAGAAGCTAGATAAGGGATGTTTAATATTTAATACCGAACAAGAAGAAGGCTATAAGATTTGTTCTGTTGATAATATTAATAAAGGTAATGAAGCACGTTTTTGGGTAGATGACTTCTTAGGACTTCAGCCTAGGGAGGATAATTACTATTTTACCCGTAATTATATGGAAATGTGTAGGGGCTTTGTTGATGATGTATATAATAAAGAAAATGATGTAGCCAGAGCTGATCAAATTGATATGCTTAACAGATCGATGGAATTCTTTAATAAAAAAGACAATTTCAATGAGGCTAATTTTGAGCATGAAGTAATGGAGCAGCCTGAAATTATTGATGCTTTTAAAGATTATAAAGAAAACTTTCTGCAAGAAAATAGCATCCCTTTAAAAGAGGAATTTGATATTTCAAAAAGTGCAGTGAAAGGTCAAAAATCAACTTTTAAATCAATCTTAAAATTAGATAAGAATTTCCACGTATATATTCATGGTAGAAGAGATTACGTTGAAAGAGGATATGATCAGCAAAAAGGATTGAATTATTATACACTTTATTACGAAGTAGAAAGCTAATAATACTAAGAACAAAAAGATTATTGTGCAGAGGTATAGTCAGAAAGAGATATTAGCTTATTGTATTAAAAATAAAATATCATTTTGCATAACCCGGCAACCAGGGGACAAAGCTGATGTTTTAATGATAGGTGAAAATATTTATACTTTTGATAAGAGGGAATTAGCCGATTTTGTACAGAGGGATGGTTTTATAATTGCTCCTTTTAGTTTTGAAAATAATCAGGCAGTTTTTATTGAAAATACATTTACTGTTGAAGAATCAGTTGATAGTGAAGTGTATAATCAAATTGAAAATATACAAGGAAGAGATGAAATATCTTCTCCAACCAATTTTTATTCTGATTATAACAGTTATTCAGAACAATTTAAAAATTTGTATTCTCAAATAAAACAGGGAGCAATACAGAAAGCTATTTTATCAAGAGTAAAACATATCGATTCCATACTAGAACAAAATGCTGCCGAATATTATTATAGATTAAGCTTAATGTATTCTAATGCATGTTTGTTTATGTATTATACTCCCATTTCGGGTATGTGGTTGGGAGCTACACCTGAATTACTGTTGAAAATTAAGAATGATAATGTTCATACAGTTTCACTTGCGGGTACAAGAAAATATGAAGATAACCATCTAAGCTGGAATAAGAAAGAAATTGATGAGCAACAGTTTGTTTCTGATTACATGGAATCTTTATTTGATAGGTATAATATTAATGATTATCAGGTTGAAGGGCCTCTTGAAGTAAAAGCCGGTAAAATTTCCCATTTAAAAACTACTTATAACTTTCATGTAAGTAATATAAAATCCAGTATTAGTGATTTTATTTTAGATTTACATCCAACCCCAGCAGTTTGTGGCTTACCAAAAAATAGCTCTATGGATGTAATTTATAATGTAGAAAAGCATGATAGGACATATTATTCAGGCTTTATAGGTAGAGTAAATAAAGATGAATTGAGTTTGTATGTAAATATTAGAAGTATGAAGTTTGTAAATAGTGGAGTTGATATCTATTTGGGGGGAGGAATAACGGAAGATTCAGACTCAGAAAAAGAATGGCATGAAACAGAATTGAAGGCCGGAACATTATTAGATGTAATACAGGAAACTAAAAAAATAAAATAATAACAACTTATGATATCGGATAAAAAAAATGTTCAGATTCTTGTTGAACAATGTATAGCTAAGGGGCTAAAAGAAATTGTTATATCGCCAGGATCAAGGAACGCCCCTTTAATTTTATCCTTTAATAAAACACCTGAAATTAAATGTTTTACTGTTGTTGATGAACGCAGTGCTGGATTTTTTGCCTTAGGAATGGCTCAACAATTAAAAAGACCTGTTGGTATTGTTTGTACTAGTGGTTCGGCAGCATTAAATTATGCTCCTGCTATTGTGGAAGCATTTTATCAGGAAATACCATTAGTTGTTATGACTGCAGACAGACCTGAAGAATGGGTTGGACAGGCAGATGGGCAAACCATCAACCAAAAGGGTATTTACAATAATTATATTAAATATGAAGCTAATTTACCTGTAAATTTAGTTCATGAGGATGATTTATGGTATGCGAAGAGGATTATTTCTGAAGCATTTTTCAAAGCTACAAATAGCGTCGCAGGGCCTGTTCATATAAATATTCCTTTAAGAGAACCACTGTATAATAAGGAGAAAAGAGAAGTAGCTAGTGGTGGCTCAATTAGTTTGATGGAGCCTGACAGAGTTATTTCTGAATCACAAAAAGAAATGATTCTTGATGTGTGGAATAATGCAAAATCAGTAATGATCGTTTGTGGGGTTAATGCATATAATGCAAAGTTGAATACTCTGTTAAATCAGGTTTCGCATTTATCTAATACTGTTATTTTAAATGAGTCAACTTCGAATATATTTGGTGATAACATACAGGGATGCATTGATAGACAATTATCATGCATAAGTAACGATGATTTTTCTGATTATGCACCGGAATTGTTAATATCCTTTGGCGGTCAGATTGTAAGTAAGCATATTAAAAAGTTTTTAAGAGGAAATTCACCTAAAGAACATTGGCATATTTCACTGAATGATAATATTATTGATACTTTTCAATGTTTGTCAATGCATATAAAAATGAATCCTGTAGAATTCTTTGAGCAATTATCTGATAAACTTAAAAATAATGATAGTTCTTATCAGGAATTGTGGATTAACAATAGGAGTAAAGCTAAACAAAAGCATAACGAGTATATTAAACAGGTAGGATGGAGTGATTTAAAAGTGATGAATCATGTTTTTACTCACTTACCACAAAATAGTAATCTGCATTTAGCTAATAGTACACCTGTTAGATATGCCCAATTATTTCAGGATGAAATAAAAGTGAATTCGTTTTCAAATAGAGGGACAAGTGGCATTGATGGTTCTATAAGTACAGCAGTGGGATCAGCCTATGTTACTAATGAAACAACGATACTTATTATTGGAGATTTGTCTTTCTTTTATGATTCAAATGGTTTATGGAATAAGTATCTGAAACCTGATTTTAAAATCGTTTTAATCAATAATAGTGGAGGTGGAATCTTTAGGTTTATTCCTGGCCCAGCAGAAACTGAAGAAATAGAAGAGTTTTTTGAAGCAAAACACCAGCAATCAGCTAAATATATAGCTAAAGCATTTAATATGAGATATATTTCTTGCAAAGGAGAAACTGAATTAAATCGATGTTTTACTGAATTGTTAGAAAATAATGAACAACCAGGGATTCTTGAGGTTTTTACTCCCAATGACCAAAATGGAGTATTGCTAAGAGATTATTTTAAGTATCTTAAATCAAGTAATTAACATTAGAATATTATTAAAATATACAATATGAGTAAGTACAATTGGGAAACCATAAAAGAATATACCGATATTAAATTTGAATTTTTTGAAGGTATAGCAAAGGTAACTATAAACAGACCTCATGTTTATAATGCATTCAGACCTGAAACAAATATGGAAATGCTTAATGCATTTGAAATTTGTAGAGAGCGTCAGGATATAAATGTAGTTGTATTAACAGGAGAAGGAGATAAGGCTTTTTGTTCAGGGGGTGACCAGAAGGTAAAAGGAGTTGGTGGATATATAGATGAAAATGGTGTGCCACGCCTTAATGTTTTAGATCTTCATAAAAAAATCAGATCATTGCCTAAGCCTGTTATTGCAATGGTAAATGGATATGCCATTGGAGGAGGTCATGTTTTACATGTTGTATGTGATTTAACTATTGCATCGGAAAATGCAAGATTTGGTCAAACAGGTCCTAAAGTTGGTAGTTTTGATGCAGGTTTTGGATCTTCATATTTGGCACGTCAGGTAGGACAAAAGAAGGCTAGAGAAATATGGTTCCTATGTGAACAATATACTGCTGAAGAGGCAGAACGAATGGGTATGGTAAATAAGGTTGTTCCTTTAGAAGAACTTGAAGATACAACAGTAGCCTGGTGTAAAACTATTATGAAACGTAGTCCATTAGCCTTACGCATGATAAAAAGAGGATTAAATGCTGAGTTGGACGGTCAACATGGTATAATGGAAATGGCAGGAGATGCTACATTAATGTATTATTTAATGGAAGAGGCTCAAGAAGGTAAAAATGCCTTTTTGGAGAAGCGTGACCCTGATTTTGGACAATTTCCAAAGTTTCCGTAATGAAAAAATAGAATAGCTCCTTTATTTAACACAAGAGGAGCTATTATTTTTGTTTTTTCACGTCTTTGAATAAATGACTTTATGATTCCAATGCCTTAATTTTACTGTTACAGAGAACTTTCCTTTTGAATAGACGTATTCATTTCTAGTGAGCAACATTTAATAATAGTAATCTAATCCTAAACGTATATTACATATTGTTAATTATTACGTCATGAAAAGGGATTGGTCATTGAAAAATATTAAAATTGGGAGGAGACTTAATTTAGTTCTTGGATCTATTGTTGTTCTCATAATTTCTACGCTAGGATCATTTGCAGTTTATACTGAGTATAAAACATTAATGGAGTCGATGGATTATCTTGGTATTGAAGAAACTCAAAATCTAAAAAAAATGATAGAACTTCAGATTGAAACAAAACAAGATTTTGTTAAATCTGGAATAGGTATTGCTAATAAGTTATTTTATCAGAATGATATAGATATAAATCAGAATGATAAATCTCAAATTCTTGCTGTAAATCAAATAACTCATGAAAAAATTGAAGTAAGTATCCCTGAATTTCGTTGGGGTGATCAATTGTTATATCATCATTACGGTTTTGTTGAAGAAGTTGGTGATATTTTAAATGGCACAGCTACTGTTTTTCAGAAAATTCCTCAGGGATTTTTGCGGATATCAACAAATGTGGTAAATAAAGAAGGCCAACGAGGCGTGAATACTTATATTCCCAATGAATCTCCAGTTATAAACAAAGTACTAAAAGGTGAAACTTATACGGGAAGAGCGTTTGTTGTTGATGATTGGTATTTAACAGTTTATGAACCAATTTTTATCGATGGAGAAGTAGAAGGGATATTGTATGTAGGTTTAAAAGAAAAAGATTTATCAAAGATTAAAGATATTTTTGCAAAGAAAAAGTACTTAGAAACAGGATATCCGTTATTAATTGGTAAGGATGGCGAAATGTTAATTCATCCAACAGGTGAAGGCGTTAATTATTCAAATGAGGAATTCTTTCAAAAAATTCAGAAGAGTGCATTAGAAAGCCCTAATGGTAGTTTTTATTACAATTTTGAAGGAAAAGAAAAAGAGCTTTATTATGAATATATACAAGCTATAGAGTCTTTTGTAGTTGTAACCTATTATGTGAGTGACATTCATGAGATTGTGTATTCTTCTATAGCCTTAATGTTAAGTGTGTTGTTGGTTGGTATAGTTGTATTCATTTTATTTAATAGATTTATGGCTCGTTCTATAAGTAAACCTATAGAAAAAGTTGTAGATTTTGCACAAAAGGTATCAGAGGGTGATTTAACGGTGAATGTAAATCTTAATCAGAAAGATGAAGTTGGCCAAATGGCTAAGGCATTAGATAATATGGTTGCTAAATTAAAAGGAGTTGTTTCTGAAATAATTACAGGATCAGGCAATATTGCTTCGGCTGGCCATCAGGTTAGTTCAACTTCTCAGCAAATATCCCAAGGTGCAACAGAGCAAGCTGCTTCTGTTGAAGAGGTGTCGTCTACTATGGAAGAAATGGTAAGCAATATAGAGATGAATTCTCAGAATGCTAAAAACACGGAGAGTATTTCCTCAAAAGCTCATGGTACAATGCAAGGTGTTTACGATAGTACACATAAATCAATTGAAGTTACTAGTGATATTGCAAATAAAATAAAAGTTATAGAAGATATTGCATTTCAAACCAACATCTTAAGTTTAAATGCTGCTGTTGAAGCTGCTAGAGCCGGAACTCAAGGTAGAGGTTTTGCTGTTGTAGCTGAAGAAGTTAGGAAACTTGCTGAAGTAAGTAAAAATGCAGCAAATGAAATTTTAAAATTATCAAGAGAGGGGTTTGAAGTTGTAAAATCTGCAGGAGAAAGAGTGGGAGAAATGGCACCGGAAATTGAGAAAACTACCAATTTAGTACAAGAAATATCGGTGTCAAGTGAAGAACAATTAAAAGGTGCTGAACAAGTTAATACAGTCATTCAGGAACTTAATAATTTAACACAACAAAATGCCTCTGCAAGTGAAGAGTTAGCTGCCAGTGCCGAAGAATTATCATCTCAAGCCGATCATTTAAAAGATCTTGTTAGGTATTTTAAACTTAATGATGAGGATATTAAAAGATCAATAAGTGAACACAAGAAAAAAAGTCTAATTAAAGAGAATAATACATTAGATAGTAATAAATCAGATGTAAAAAGGGATGATAAGCCTTCTGTTAATACGAAAAAACAAGCATCGTTTAATGATATTAAAATTTTAGATAAAGATTTTGAAAAAGGTTTTGAGTCGTTTTAATATCTTTGGCGCTTATAAATTAAGCGTATGTTAAATATTAAACCTTATATTTTATCTTTTAGGCTACGAACATTACCCTTGGCAGTATCAACGGTTCTGATGGGTAATGTTTTGGCAATATATAGTAAACACTATAATCATCTTGTTGGAATATTTGCTGTGGTTACCACAGTATTTCTACAAATACTTTCTAACGTTGCGAATGATTATGGAGATGCCGTTTCTGGTGCAGATAATGAAGAAAGAGTTGGTCCTGAAAGAATGGTGGCGTCTGGAAAAATATCGTTGAAGGCGATGCGAAATACAGTTGTTGTATTTTCTTTGCTTTCTTTACTTTCAGGGATTTTCCTTATTTATTTTGGTAATTTTAAGTCTTTAGGATTTGAAACAATTTTATTGTTTTTATTGGGACTTGGAGCTATTGCTGCAGCAATAAAATATACAGTAGGTAAAAATCCATATGGTTACAAAGGTTTAGGCGATATTTTTGTTTTTATATTCTTTGGTTTAGCCGGAGTTATTGGAACCTATTTTTTACATACAGGGACGGTGGATTTTTGGATTATTTTACCTGCATCTTCATTAGGCTTATTTAGTGTTGGAGTACTTAATTTGAATAATCTTAGAGATGTGGAGAGTGATGCTAAAACAGGTAAAAACACTTTAATTGTAAAAAAAGGTAGTGATTGGGGAAAGAAGTATCATGTGTTATTGAATGTTACTGCCATGTTTTTAATGATCGTTTTTGCTGCTTTTAATTTCCATAAGTGGTACCAATGGATATTTATTATTGTATATGGATTACTTATTAAGGATTTGTTGTTTGTTTATAAAAATACAGATCCAATGCAATTATATCCGTATTTAAAAAAACTAGCAATTGCTACCTTCTTTTTTGTATTACTAGTAGGTTTACCTTTAATATTTCTGCCTAATTAAATGTTACAAGCAAATTATATTCCGCATACTTTAAAATTTATTATTCCAGGAGGTACATCAAGAGGAGTCCTGAAAGAAAAATCCAGTTGGTATATTCAGATATTTGAAAAAGAAAATCCTGATATTATTGGAGTTGGTGAATGCTCTATCCTTCCAAAGTTAAGTATAGATGATAGACCTGACTATTTAGATAAACTAGAAGAGGTTTGCAATAATATTAATCTCTATCAGTCTGAATATTATCATGAATTAAAAGATTGGCCATCCATACGTTTTGCAGTTGAAATGGCTTTACTAGATTTAAAAAATAAAGGAAGAAAGCAGATTTTTAATACTGAATTTTATTGGGGTAATAAAAATATTCCAATTAATGGATTAATATGGATGGGGGATATAGGTTATATGAAATCTCAGTTATCCAATAAATTAAAAGAAGGTTTTAATTGTATTAAGATTAAGATTGGAGCTATAGATTTTGATAAAGAAATAGCTTTAATAAAAGAAATTCGAAATACCTATTCCGCAAAAGAAATAGAAATTCGTGTTGATGCTAACGGAGCCTTTTCTCCTCACGAAGCTCTTAATAAGATGGAACAATTATATAAATTGGATATTCATTCTATTGAGCAACCTATAAAAGCTAATCAATGGAAACAGATGGCAGAGATTTGTGAAAAGTCTCCATTACCTGTTGCATTAGATGAGGAACTTATAGGAGTTAATGATGTGGACCAAAAGAAGGCGATGCTGGAACAAATAAATCCTGCTTATATTATTTTAAAGCCCTCGTTGGTTGGTGGTTTTAAGGCTTCGGAAGAATGGATTAACATTGCTGAGGAATTGAATATTAGATGGTGGGCAACTTCTGCGTTAGAGGGAAATGTTGGATTAAATGCAATAGCACAATGGACGTCAACATTTAATACAGATATGCCACAAGGGTTGGGTACAGGAAAAGTTTTCTCTAATAATATTGACTCTCCTTTATTTGTTAAAAAAGGACATTTGTGTTATAAACAAAATCAAGATTGGGGAAGTTTGCCATTGTAAGAATGAGGTTGTTTAAATAGATATAGCACGATTAAATATAAGAGGATTTAAGGTTATCAAGTTTCCTAAGAATAATTTGAAAGAGATTGTAAATGGATGAATTTTATAATACAATAAAATTAAATGGTAAGAGTTACTTCGGAGACGATCTAATCAAGTTTTGTTTAGATAGTATTGAAGACAAGTCCACACCAGAGTGGTTGAAATCTATATACAATTTTATTCTAGAGTGGTTGGATGATTCTGATGAGATTAAAGCCCATACCTCAGGCTCTACAGGAAAACCTAAAACCATTAATTTAAAAAAGAATTACATGATAGCTTCAGCAATGAAGACTATTGAATTCTTTAATTTGCAAAGTGATCATACAGCATTGTTATGTTTATCTGCCAATTATATCGCAGGAAAAATGATGATTGTTAGAGCTTTTGTAGGAGGTTTTAATTTGGTACTTTCAGAACCGACAGGTAATCCACTCAAGGCTATAAATGAGAAAATTGAATTTGCTGCTATGGTTCCCCTTCAGGTAAGTAATTCTCTTCAAGAAATTATTTCAGGAAATAAAGTTAGAAATATAATAATCGGAGGAGGTGTTGTTTCTAGTGAGCTTACAGAGCAGATAAAAAGTGCCAAAACCATATGTTATGAAACTTATGGTATGACAGAAACAGTGTCGCATGTAGCAATTAGAAAACTTGGAGATGAGGTTTTCAAGGCAATGCCTAATGTGTCTTTTGAAAAAGATAACAGAGACTGTTTGGTAATTGATGCGAAAGATATTGCAGACTCAAAACTTATAACAAATGATATTGTTGATTTAAAATCAAAAAAGGAATTTACGTGGTTAGGTCGTTATGATAATATAATAAATTCAGGTGGAATTAAAATCGTTCCAGAAGAGATTGAAAAGAAAATTTCCCTTTTAATTAAAGGTGTTTTTTTTATTTCTTCAATTCCAAATGAAAAACTAGGAGAAGAAATTGTTTTAGTTATTGAAGAAAGTGCTCCTTATGTGATAGAAAGTTTTTTATCTGCATTTAACGCTTTAGGTAAATTTGAACGCCCTAGAAAAATAAGTGTAATTAATCAATTTCCTTTTTCAGAAAACAATAAAATTAAACGTACTGAATTGCGTAAAATTTTAAAATCTTCAAAAGTTATACATACACATGATTTTTAAACAGGAAATTAAACCTGTAATTTATCATTATTTTGTTTTTTGATATTTATTTTCTTTGTTGCCTTTAATGGTAATAATCAAAATTTGGGATGAGGAATTTTAAAGAGATTTTGGTTTTAATATTATTAGTTGGCTTTACAAATAGTAATATCAAAGCACAAGATGAAGATAAAGGTTATCAATTCGAATCTATATATGATATAGATGTTACTTCAGTAAAAGATCAATATCGTTCTGGAACTTGTTGGAGTTTTTCAGGATTATCTTTTTTAGAAGCAGAAATTTTAAAGGCAGGAAAAAAGACTGTTGACCTGTCAGAAATGTTTGTTGTGAGAAATTGTTATTCGGATAAAGCAACAAAATACGTTCGTTTACATGGATCTTTAAATTTTGGAGCAGGAGGTTCTTTTGAAGATGTTTTATATACATGGCGAAATTATGGTTTAGTTCCTGAATCTGCTTATGCAGGTTTGCAATATGGAGAAGATAAGCATACTCATGGTGAAATGGATGCCTTGCTTAAAGCTTATGTTGATGCAGTAATAACTAATAAGAATAAAAGATTAACTCCTGTTTGGCATAAAGGTTTTAACGGAATATTAGATGCATATTTAGGGCAATATCCTGAAAAATTCACCTATGAAGAAAAAGAATATACACCAAAATCCTTCTCTAAGGAGTATTTAGGTATTGATCCTGATGATTATATCATTCTTACTTCATTCAATCATCATCCATACTATAGTAAATTTATTTTTGAAGTACCTGATAACTGGGTATGGGGAGAAGTATATAACGTGACGCTTGAAGATTTTAAAGAAGTGATGAGAGCTTCTTTAAAAGAAGGTCATACATTTGGCTGGGCTTCGGATGTTAGTGAAAAAGGATTTTCTTTTAGAAATGGAGTAGCAATAGTACCTGAAAGTGATATTGAAGAACTATCAGATTCGGAAAGAGAAAAGTGGGAAAAGATGAGTAAGTCCGAAAGAGAAAAACAAATGTATAGTTTTGATGGACCTGTTAAAGAAAAAGTAATTACACCAGAAATGCGTCAAGAACAATTTGATAATTATCTGACTACAGATGATCATGGTATGCATATAACAGGCTTGGTAAAAGATCAGGAAGGAAACATTTATTATAAAGTGAAAAATTCATGGAACACAAACAATAAATATGATGGGTATTTTTATGTTTCAGAGTCATTTGTGTTGTTAAAGTCAATGAATATCATGATTAATAAAAATGTATTGCCAAAAGAACTAAAAAGGAAATTAGGAATAAAATAAATTTGGATATCATCATCGACAGTTTACCCAATCATTGTAATTAATGATATCATCTAAAGCTATCTCATTTAAGAGGTAGCTTTTTTTATATATTTGTAATGAGAATAAATAGATATTAATATTATTATAAGATAATGAGTTATAAAGATTATAAGACTCGATTAAAAATTAAGGCAGAGGCAGAGGATATTTATGCCGCATTAACGAATCCATTTACTATTGAATTGTGGTCAGGGTATCCTGCTCAAATGAGTACAGAACCAGACAGTGAATTTTCATTATGGGAAGGAGATATAGTTGGTAAAAATCTGGAATTTGAAACAAATAAAAAAGTAGTTCAACAGTGGTATTTTGGAGAACAGGAAGAGCCATCTGTAGTAACAATTAAAATATTCGAGCAAAAAAATCATTGTCAGGTAGAGCTTAATCATACTAATATTCCTGAAGAAGATTTTGAGGATATTTGCGAAGGGTGGAATGATTACTACCTGGGAGCAATCAAAGAATTCTTTGAAGAAGATTAATTCTTCTTATTTTAACACCCAAACCTAATCTTTATGCAAAAATATCATTATGGAGCCTATCCATTTGCGAGGCTCCTTGTACCTATATTATTAGGGCGGTTTCTTTCCTTATTTTATACTTTATCATCAAGCTTTTTATTGATTCTGCTTTCTTTAGTAGTAATTGCTGTAGTTTATATCTTTTTTAAATTCGAAAGAAGATATTCACAACGTTGGATTATTGGAGTTGTAATCAATTTAATATTAATTCTTGTAGGTTGGACAAGTTCATCGCTTTATTTGAATGATACGATACAATATGACAAGGCAAATGATTATAAAGCCAAAGTAATAGATGTTTATCAAGAGAAGAATGAATTACAAAAAGTAGAATTGCTTGTTAAGAAAAGAAAGTCTCAAAACGAAAGGTATTTTAAAGCTATTGCATATATAAAAAAGAAGGATAATGAATGTTATTTGCTGCCTGGTGATAAAATTGTTTTCTGTTCATCATTGAAAAGAATTAAATCAGAGCGTAATCCATACGCTTTTGATTATGCCAAATATCTTACTAAACATCATATCATCGGACAATTTTATTTAGATGATACTAAATATATACATGTAGAAAGAGAATTTTCTTTGAATCGGAATTTTTATTTAATTCAAAAATTGTGTAAAAATAAAATTAGCAATAATAATTTGGATGATGAGGTTAGTAGCCTTCTTATAGCGTTGTTGTTGGGAGATAAATCATTTTTAGATAATAATATTAAAGCAGATTTTTCAGGAGCAGGACTAATGCATATTATTTCTATTTCAGGTATGCATGTAGGAATAATCTATATGTTACTTTTATTTCTGTTTGCAGGTTTTAAATCAAAAAAACTTCAGAAATTTAAACTACTTTTTATATTATCCTTTTTATGGTTTTATGCTGCTCTTACAGGAATGACTCCTTCTGTTTTTAGGGCAACAATTATGTTTTCTGTTTTTCTGATTAGTCAAATAAAAAGTAATTCATCCTATAATATTTATCATTCCCTGGCAATTGCGGCTTTTGTAATTTTGATTATTACACCGGATGCTTTTAGTAATATAGGATTTTGGTTAAGCTTCTTTGCGGTTTTTTCAATTGTTTATTTCTTTCCAGTAATAAATGGTTTAATTAATTTTAATAAACCCTGGAATAAAATAATATGGTCCTTAGTAGCCTTGTCTGTATCAGCGCAAATAGGCACAGCTCCTTTAGTATTGCATACATTTGGATTCTTTCCTATCTGGTTTTTGATTTCCAATATTTTAATAGTCCCATTAGTTCCATTTGTACTTGTGGGTGGTATAGTTATATTGATTCTTCCTGTAGATTCATTTATTTCAAATTTAATAATTAGCTCATTAAATGATGGAGTTCTATGGATAATAGATATAGCAGATTGGATTAATGGGTTTTATTTAGCAAAGTTTTCAGGTGTTCAACTTAGTGTTACTGAACTAGTGTTGTTGTATTTAGGTCTTATTCTATTTGTTCTCCATCGAGAGATAAAAAAGAGTCTGATATTTATAAGTGCAATATGTTTATTCCTGGTTTTTATGATTGTAAACCTTACTTCTACATATATTAATTATTCAAAATCTTATCTAGTAATACATGAAATTAGAAATAAGTCTGCTATTTCATTTATTACTAGGGATTCTTCTTTTTGTTATTTAGATAATGATATTTCAAACAACATTCAGGAAAGATCAATAATACCCGTATGGAGAAAAATGTTGAGGAGTAATATTTTATCAAAAAAAAATATAAATGAAAAAGTTATACCTATTTGTTGCTCTGATATTAAAGGGATAGTAATAAATGGGGATATAAATATTAATTTGTTTGATAATATAATGCAAGAGTTAGATGTTGTTATTTTAACTGATGGTGTTTCTAAATCTTTTATTAATAATATCACTAATTATTTTAAAGGAATTAAAATGGTATTTGATTCCTCTTTTACGGAAAGGGAATTGTCTCAATGGGTTGAATATTATCAATATAGAGATGGTCAGGTTGACTTTGTATCTTTGGATGGAGCATGTTGTTTAGGACTGTGAAAATCAGTGTTGTTGTCCACAAGTTGATAAATAATTCATTTGCTTTGGTTTGTTTTTAATATTATCTTTTATTTTTACTGCGATTTTCAGGTTTAGTTATTATTGAATATTATTTTGAATTAATAAGAAAAATGAGAATAATTATTGCAGGAGCTGGAGAAGTAGGTACACATGTGGCTAAAATGATGTGTAACGCTAATCATGATGTTATTTTAATTGATGATAATGAAGAGAGATTGCGTCAAATTGATGCCCATTTTGATTTAATGACAATTGTAGGTTCTGTGTCATCTATAGATGATTTAAAACAAGCAAATGTAGACTCTTGTGATTTATTTATTGCAGTTCCTCCCTACGAAGAATTAAGTATAATGTCTGCAATATTAGCTAAAAAATTAGGTGCTAAGGTTACTATTGCCAGAATAAATAATTATGAATACTTATTGCCTGAAAACAAAGAGTTTTTCAAACAGTTAGGAGTAGATCAGTTAATTTATCCAGAACAATTAGCGGCTAAAGAAATTCGTACATCCTTAAAACGTGTTGGAATTAGACAACAAATAGATTTTTCAGATGGCAAATTAATTTTATATGCTCTGAAAATTAGGGATAATGCTCCTATTGTGAATAAAACATTAGCTGAAGTTGCAGAAAAACACGATCAAAAATTATATAACACTGTAGCCATAAATAGAGATGGTTATACAATTATTCCCAGAGGTAATGAAACATTTAAGCATAATGATTTAGCTTATATAATTACTACACCCGAAGGAACAGCCCAAGTAATGGCGGATAGTGGGAAAGAGCATTTTGATGTGAAAAATGTAATGATACTAGGGGGAAGTCGTATTGGTAAAAAAGTTGCTCAACGGTTAGAAGATTTTTACAGTGTAAAGTTAATTGAAATTGATAAGGAGAAAAGTAGCAAATTAGCAGATACGTTAGAAAATACTCTTGTAATTAATGGAGATGGTCGAAACTTGGAATTGTTAAAAGATGAAGGTATTCAGAAAATGGATGCTTTTGTTGCTGTAACAGCTAATTCTGAAGTTAATATCTTAGCTTGTCAGTTGGCAAAAAAAATGGGTGTAAAAAAGACTGTCGCTGAAGTTGAGAACATGGATTATATTGATCTTGCTGAGAATATTGGGATCGGAACTTTAATTAATAAAAAGTTAATTGCTGCGAGTTATATTTATCGATATACAGTAAAAGCAAGAGTTTCTCATGTAAAATGTTTGACGGCTTCTGAAGCTGAAGTTTTAGAATTAGTAGCAAGTGAGGGTTCTAAAATTACTAAAGGTAGATTGAGTGAACTTAAGTTACCAAAAGATGTAAATGTAGGTGGAATTATCAGGAATAATCAAGCCATTATTGTTACAGGTAATACTCAGATTATACCTAATGATAAAGTGGTTGTTTTTGCAATGCCTTCCGGGATAAGAAAAATTGAGAAAATGTTTAATTAAGCTTATTTTAAAACGTAATTATTCATGCTTAATATTCGCGTCGTATTGTTGGTTATGGGGCTTTTGCTAATTGTAGAAGCTATATTTATGTTATTGACAGCTGGAGTTTCAGCAATATATGGTGAATATGATCTACCTTATTTTTTGTGGTCCTCTCTGATTTGTATTTCAACAGGAGGTCTACTCTTTCTTACTAATTTCAAAATTCCTCGATCTATAGGTAAAAGAGAAGGTTATGTAATAGTTACCCTTGTGTGGTTAGTATTTTCATTTTTTGGATTGTTACCATTCTGGCTTAGTAAATCCATTCCTTCATTTACAGATGCTTTTTTTGAAACTATGTCGGGATTTACAACGACAGGTTCTTCAATTCTTGAAGATATAGAAGCTTTACCTCATGGTATTTTGTTTTGGCGAAGTATTATTCAGTGGTTAGGAGGTATGGGAATAATTGTTTTATCACTAGCAATTTTACCGGTCCTAGGAGTAGGAGGGATGCAATTGTTTGTTGCAGAAGTCCCTGGGCCAGTACCGGATAAACTACATCCTCGAATTGCCGATACTGCTAAACGGTTATGGGTTATATATGTTGTTTATACATGTGTAGAGATAGTGCTGCTATGGATTGGTGGTATGACCTTCTTTGATGCAGTTTGTCATTCATTTACCACTATGGCAACAGGTGGTTATTCTACAAAACAAGCAAGTGTTGCCTATTACGATTCTCCTTTTATACAATATGTGATTATTGCTTTTATGTTTGTTGCAGGAGTTAATTTTACTTTATCGTATAGTGCTTTTAATGGCAATTTTAAAAGAATTATTAAAGATGAAGAATTCAAATATTATACAGGATTTGTTCTCTTTACAACATTGTTAGTTGCAGTAGTTATATATTTTTCAGAAGATGCAATGTCGGTCGAGGAGTCCTTTAGAGATTCCTTATTCCAAGTAGTGTCTATGATCACGACTACAGGATACGCCACAGCCGACTACTTGGTTTGGGTTCCAACATTAGCTATTGTAATGTTTATGCTTATGTTTATTGGAGGTAGTGCTGGATCCACAGGTGGCGGCATTAAGGTAATGCGTATTGTTATTTTATTGAAAAACGCATACTATGAATTAAGAAGATTAATTCATCCTAATGCGGTGATTCCTGTTCGATATAATTCAAAGGCTGTTTCTCCAACTGTAGTTACAAATGTATTGGCTTTTATTGTTATTTATATGCTAATTGTTGGTATTAGTATGGTAATAATGTCAATAATGGGGTATGATTTAGATACCTCAATAGGTGCTGTTGCAACTTGTATTGGTAATATTGGACCAGGATTAGGAGAGGTAGGACCTGCTGCAAATTTTGCTCATATACCTGACTTTGGTAAGTGGTTTTTAGCTATCTTAATGTTAATTGGAAGATTAGAGATATTTACTGTAGTGTTGTTGTTTTCTCCGTACTTTTGGCGAAATTAATTATGTTGTTGCTATCACACTAATATATTTGTTTTAGAACTAGATTTTCGTTAATTTATCTCTTGTTTTTGGATTAAACGTACAATAAACTTAAGAGTTAATTCATGTTTAATAATAAACATGAAATTAAATATATAATAATACTTAGTAAAAGGTTATCAGATATTTTAGCCAAATTTAATCTATTATTCTTAACTTCTTATTTAAAAATCTATATGCCATGAAAATCTATAGAAAAGAAAACGTGTCAAATTTTAAAGGAGAAAATATTGAATCATTTCTTTTAATATCAAAGTTAAATTCCGATGCAAATAACTTAACTGTTGCATTTTCTGAAGTGGAACCTAAAGGTTATCAATATGTTCATGCTCATGAATCAGAACAGGTTTGTTATATTTTAGAAGGTTCAGGTATTATGACTGTCGATAGTGAAGATGAGGTCGTTAAACCTGGAGACTGTATTTTTATTCCTTCTCATGCTAAGCATGGAATTAAAAACCATGGAATAAAAGCATTAAAATATTTAAGCATTATGTCTCCTTCGTATGAGATTGATGAATTTCAGACAAAATAATTTTAAGGATTCTGGAAATTTATAATTCATTCAATCTATTGTGCCTTTGTTTATATTTTTTATGGTAGATTAATTATTTATAGTTCATATTACTTATGCCTCAAAACTTATCATATATGAGTGCGTATTTAATATGGACTATCAATCTTGTTAGTATTCTGGTTTAATAGATCAAAATACTATAAATAGATATTATTTATTTTTCTTACTGTCTTCGCCTTGGATAAAAGTTTGTTTATCCTGTAAATTTAAGTTGTTTAATATTGTAGTTTGCAAAAAAAAAAGAGTGGCGGTTTATAATTTTAATTTTGTTTTGAAAAAGCAATATGGTTTAGATTAAAAATTGACGCTAATGAAAATATAACTTTAACGATCTGTTTTCTCTGTTTTTGCATTAAAGCTCTAGTTCTCCTTTTCCTTGACGCAAAATTTCAAAATCACCATTAGTACAATTAACAATGGTTGAAGGATTATTGTCACCGTATCCTCCATCAATGATAATATCAACAACTTTATGATATTTTTCGTAGATTAATTCTGGATCTGTAGTGTATTCAATGATATCGTCTTCGTCAATAACAGATGTGCTTAGAATTGGATATCCTAACTCATGTGTTAACTCACGAATAATGTTATTATCAGGGACTCTTATTCCAACTGTTTTTTTATTGTTTTTAAAGAGTTTTGGAACATTAGAGTTGGCATTTAAAATAAATGTAAAAGGACCAGGTAAATTACGTTTCATTACTTTAAATGTATTGTTATCCAGGGCTTTTGTATAATCAGAAATGTGACTGAGATCATAACAAATAAAAGAAAGGTGGTCTTTCTTTAAATTAATATTTTTTATTCTTGCTACTCTTTCAACTGCTTTAGAGTTATTAATATCACACCCTATACCATATACTGTGTCTGTAGGATATATAACAACAGCACCCTTTCTCATTTCCTCGACGACAAATCTGATGGCATCAAGGTTTGGATTGTCTGGATATATTTTAAGTAGCATAATGATGTCTGTTATTAATTTAAAACAGTTGGTGTATTCTTTGTAAAAGTAGTATAATTATAAAAGAAGAAAGCTACTATATAACTATAGTAGCTTTCAATCTTTAACCAAACCTAACCCTAAACTATGAGAAAATTTAAGTTCTTAAATATTTTAAAGCGCTCTATCCGAGCTTGTTATCTAATCGTAATACAAATGTATAATCTTATTTGTACCTTGCAAAATTATAGTAGTTAAAGAATGTTAAGATTTACGAATTGCTTAAATAATTTGACGAAAGCCTAGAATTTGTAATTAAAACTAATTGTAAAATTTTCTTTTAGCTGAATGTTATCAGACTCATTTGTAAAGTATCTCAACTGAGTATTAATACGTGTTGAAAGAAATCTGTTTACTCTCATATTAAAGATTAATTCCCAATCTATTTGTTTAAGAGATTCTTTTGTAAAGTAACTTATGTATGCATTAAGATTCGAAACTAAGCTTAATTCCGTATTTATTGTCCAATTTATATTATTAACAATGGAGGCACCATTACTAAACGAACTTCTTTTGTTTTCGTTAATGCTATAATTTGTTTGATCTACTTTAACTGTATCCATTACATAAGTTAATTTAGCAGTAAAAGGAGATAATAATAAGGTAAAAACTTTATCTTTTTTGTAATCCATACCAATAGCATATGTAAAATATGCTGGAGACATAAATCCAGAAATTATTTCTTCTCTTGTTTTATCGCTGTATCCATTAAAGAATTGGGATTTAAAGTTAAATAATGCAGAATAATACCATCTTTTAGATGCTTGTAATCCATATTTACTATTTGCCTCTATTTCATCTGTATTAATCTGAGTTGCATAACTTTCAGAACTAAGTATTCCGACTTGATGTCGGATGTAGTTCTCCCATTCAATTTTATTTTTTTTATAATTTGCATTTACTAGAAGGTCACTTAATAAAGAAATAGAGTTTTCTCCACCTTTAGTCCAATTCTCTAAAAATGCTTGAGAAAATTGTACACTTTCTGTTCCAGTGTATGTCCAAGGACCTGTAGCCTTAACTTTCTTTTTTAATTTATCTGGATATTTAATGTCATTTGAAAGTAAACCTTTTAAACCTTCTTCCGCTGATCTTTTGTTTAAATGTCGTCTGTCTGTAATTAATCGGTGGGGTTCTGGAATAGTTTTCCAGACGTGTTTTACCATGTCTGGATCTTCAATAAAAAGACGTTCGTTTTCCTTTTTAAAGTTGAATGGTTCAGGTATAGTTATTTTTGACTCAGCTCCTGATGTTAATCTGGATAGATATCCAATAGGACTATATAATAACTGTGTCTTTACTAAAGAAGGCGTGTAATTTACTTTTAATTTAGTATCAGGATAGTACTTTAAACTCATTGCAAATTCCTTATATTTTCTTTGGTAAGGAATTAATGTTACAGTTTGATTTTTATAGTATTCTGTGGAGTCAATAATGAAAAATTTGTAGTTTAATTTAGTTAACTCCCATTTTTTTGTATTCCAATATACATCATTATCAAAGTATATTTTTGATGTAGAATAGATAGTGTCCAACTTACTATGTTGGACACTTTGTGCATTTACACAAATGTATGCAGTAAAAATAAATAAGTTGATTAAGAGTAATTTAATTGAATAATTAAAATGAGTCCCTATTTTAAACATATTAAACTGGTAAATTTTATTTTTTAGACACACTTACTTATCAATAACCTTGCCTAAATTAAATAAGTATATTTTGTTAAGATTTAGAATGCAAAAATAGTCCGATTTTATTATTCAAAAAACATTGAAAGCATTTTTTAATATTTTATTGTTTGTGGAGGTATAGAATCTTTTGGGAAAAAAACTAAAGATATAGAGTTGACACAATGTCTTACGTTTTTTTCAGTAAAACCTTCGCCTAGAAATACATGTCCAAGATGCCCATTACAATTATTGCAAATAATTTCAATTCTATGCCCATCCTTATCAGGGATTCTTTTAATTGCTCCTTCTATTTCATCATCAAAGCTAGGCCATCCGCATCCTGAGTTAAATTTATCGCTACTTCTGTATAAAGGAGCATTACATTGTTTACATACATAAACCCCTTCTTTTTTGTTGGTGTTATATTTTCCTGTAAAAGGAATCTCTGTTCCTTTGTTAATTATTACGTGCTTTTCTTCCTTTGTTAAAGGATTAAATTTTATTTCTTGTGCTGCCATGATATTGGTAATAAATAGATACACTATACTTGTTGTGATTATTATTAAACTTTTCATATTAAAATCGTTTATAATCGTATAACAATAATTACCCTAAATGGTTGATTTTAGATAGCAATAAAGTTTCTTGGTGTAATTGAGTATTTACTTTGTCGATAAATATTATCGAAATGTCGATTGTATAGTAAAAGTTAACTCGAGTTTGGTTTATTTTGTATGATTATTAATTATTATTTACAACCTGATAAATAATATAGTAATTAATTAAACATAGTAATTATCTTAATGAAACTAAAAAGATCAACTATCAATAATAAATCTGGTAAAGTTCAAGTGGTAATCATCATATTTATGTGGTTACTTGTTTTTTTGATGCCTGTACTATCTGGTAATTTTGATTATGAAATAAAGGATCATATTTTTAATATCTGGAAAGAATATGCCATTGTGTTTATAATGTTTCTTATAAATAGGTTTCTGTTATTGCCATATCTATTATTTAAGAAGCAAAAGTTATTATATGGTGTCGTATTAGGTTTAATGGTTGTTGGCTTTATATCAACAATATACATGAATAATGATGTTGGTTTTAATAAAAAGCCTGAAGAATCTGAATTTCAACCTATACCTCCCAGAATGGAGCGTCCAATGTTTAAACCTGATTTTGAACATGCAGATCAAATTAAATCAATACATGGACCCAAATTATTATTCACTCCGTTTGGTAATTTGCTAATAATGTCACTATTGATTCTAGGATTTGATACAGGTTTAGTTTTTTCAAATAAATGGATTAATGCCGAAAAAAATAAAGCCATCCTGGAAAAAGAAAATATAGAAAATAAAATGGCTTTTCTAAGGAATCAAATCAGTCCTCATTTTTTCATGAATACTCTTAATAATATTCATTCGTTGGTTGATATAAGTGTGGATGAAGCAAAAGATTCAATTATCAGATTGTCCAGAATGATGAGTTATATGCTTTATAATGCGCAGGATAAAGAAGTTTTTTTACATAAGGAATTTGATTTTATAAGAAGTTATATTGATTTAATGAGATTGAGATTTACAGATCAGGTAACAATCAATTTAACACTACCCGAAAAAGTTCCTTTGATTAAAATTCCACCACTATTAACAATTTCTTTTATCGAGAATGCATTTAAACATGGTATCAGTTATGAAGAACCTTCCTTTGTAAATATTCAATTTACCTTAAAAGGTAATAGATTAGAGTTTGAAGTATCAAATAAGGTTTTTGATCGAAAAAAATCAAATGAGAATTCAGGAGTTGGTTTGACAAATTCTAAAAATAGATTAGATCTGATTTTTGGATCAGATTATGAACTATTAGTTGAAGAAACAAATGATAAAATCTTTGTTGTAAAATTAAATATTCCGATATGATACGTTGCATTGCAATAGATGATGAGCCGCTAGCTCTAAGGCAAATGAAAGGGTATATTGATAAAACCCCTTATTTACAATTAATTGGTGAATTTACTAGTGCTTTAAAGGCTATAGAATTTATACATGAAAACGAAGTGGATTTAATGTTTGTAGATATAAATATGCCTGATTTTACAGGTATAGATCTTGTTAAATCCTTAAATACTCCACCTAAAGTTATATTTACAACAGCGTATCAGGGATATGCTTATGAAGGATTTAAAGTTGATGCTGCTGACTATTTAGTAAAGCCCATAGGATATGCTGATTTTTTATCCTCAGCAGACAAGGTAAGAGAAAGGTACTTTACAAATAATGATACTAAGGAAACACTTAGCAAGAATGAGCAATTTCTTTTTATTAAATCAGAGTATAAATTAGTGCGAATAAACTTTAATGATATAAAGTATATAGAAGGAATGCGGGATTATATTCGGATTCATCTTGAAACACAAAATCCCATAATGTCATTAATGGGGATAAAGAAGATATTGGAATATCTTCCACAGGATGTTTTTATGCGTGTGCATAGATCATTCATTGTTAATTTAAATAAGATTACTGTTGTTGAAAGAGGAAGGATTATTTTTGATAATAAAACATTTATTCCTGTAAGTGATCAATATAAAAACCAATTTCAAGATTATTTAGATAATAATTTTTTAAAATAGAAATTATTTGAAGTAACTATTGTTGTGTTAATGACAATACCATTTATTTGAATATAAAAAGAGTCTGAATTGATTACAATTCAGACTCTTTTTTTTAATATATGATAAGGTACTATAGATTAATATTTATCCCAGCAAGGTAAATACCTCCTGTTTTATCGGTGTACATAAATTCATTTTTTGTATTATTTAATGCATTTCTGGCATTGACATATACTGAGATCCAATCTTTTAATTGATAAGAAGCTTTAAAATTTAATGAAATTTTAGGATCAATTGTTACTTTGTAGAAACTTTGATTTGTAGTATAAAATGATTCTTGTTTACTATATCCATAAAATGTAGTATTAAGATTCCATTTTTTAGACGGACTGAAATTGACAGATCCACCACCATAAAAACTAGGTGTGTAGTTGTGATCGATTGAAATGTATTCTGGATTTTCAGTAATAGTAGTTTGATCTATAGCAGTTCCTGTCAACTCTTCGTATAATACGGCATCTGTAACTTTGTAGTCCTCTAAATTTGTATGTTGATAGGTTGCAAACAGTGAAGAATTAAGTTTTTCATTAATTACATACTTTATACTTGCCGATATTCCAAGTTGATCTGATTTAAGATCCAGATTTTGCATGGACTCTGTAATGATCTGTGAAGTTGAAGGATCGGCTTCGGTACCATTTTGTTGAGTATATGTTTCTTTTTCTAACTGAGAATAGTTTTTTGTAATGTTATAAAATACTGATAAATCAGCTTGGATATTCTTCAATAATTTTTGTCTAATTCCAAATTCGATCATTTGCATCTCTTTAGGCGCCAGATCCTCGTTACCTACTTTTTGCGTAATCATCATACTTGGTTCTGTGCCATCCTGATTTTCCATATTCAAAGGTTCTGAAGTGATTTTGTTCATATATGTATTTAAAACAAACGGGCTTGAGTTTGATTTAGATGCTACAAGTCGTATAAGTGTATTTTCTTTTAATTTATATGAAGAAGCAAATTGATAAGAATAATAGGCTCTTTCTGGCTTATAAAAATAACCTTGTAACCATGCACCTACAATTCTTAATTTATTAAAGGCCGTATAATCCAATCTTAAACTTCCTTGTACAGTTCCTAATTCAGCCGATCCATTTAATAAGCCTTCATGGTTTTCAATATTTACGTATTCCTCGTCAGAATATTTCGCGTAATTTGTGTTAATACCAGGAAGTATTATTAAATTTTTGTATTTTAAATTATATGATATTTTACCATTAATCTCTGTGTAATCATATTCATATCCTGGAGAACCCTGTACGGCATTTAATTTACCATTGATTACTGAAAAATGTCCATTTAATTTACCTGCATTAATATTAAGACTATTGCTAAATGAATTAGATTCTCTTGTAGATAAAATTGAACCAATATCCATATAGGCAGTTTGTACAGTAGATGATTGATATGATCCTTTATATCTTAGGTTTATCTTTTCAGTAGGAGTAAAACATAAATCCAGGTTTAATGCACCTTGTTGTTTTGCCTTGGAAAAATCATCATTAAATTCTGAAGCCTCGAAATTTCCATCTACTTCAGAGTTAAATTCACCTACTTCAGAACCTTCAATATATCCTTGGTTCATTGGTATATAGTATGAATCTTGAAAGCGATCTGATTCGTTGTAATTTGCGGATACTCCAACTGTAAATTTACCTTTCTTGTAGCCAAATGATCCATTTGCAATTCGTGTATTATTTGTTCCTGCCTGAATGTCAATATCAGAGCTTACACCTTCTTTGCTTGGTTGTTTTGTTATTAAATGGATAACCCCGGAAACTGCATTAGGTCCATATAAAGCAGCTGAGGGACCATATATTATTTCAATTTTCTCGATATCATTAACAGATAAAGGCAGGTTTTCCCAAAATGTGGCTCCTAAAAAGTTATTATATACTGGACGATTGTCAATCATAACCAAGGTTGTGGAATTTACTGTATTTGTAAAATCTGTCCCCGGAGAGATATAATCATTACCTCTGATGTGTACATCATAATTGCCATTTGTTTTTTCTCTTACGATCAATCCGGGTGCTAATTTTAGTGCTTCTGGTATTGATCTTGCACCAGACTTTTCTAATTCATCTGAAGTAATTACTGTAGTTGCAAGAGGAGCATTAAATACATCTTCTTCCATTTTAGATGCTGTTGATTGAGTTGGATTTAAAATCATAGCATAAAGTTCCTCAATAGAGGATAATTTAAACTTTTTTACCAGAGCAATAAGATCCTCAAAAGATAATTGTAATAAATCTTCTTTAGTAAAGGAACGAATTTGTTCAACAGTTATATTATTTACATTAATTTCATTAGTTTTTTGTTGTGCAAATACATTGTTATATATAAAAGTAGTAAGTACAATTAACAGTATGGATTTATAATTTATTTTCTTCATTTGTTTATAATTTATTAAAATGATCTTTTAACACTTCTCTTTCTTTTAATAGATATAATAGTGTTAAAGGGATGTTTTTAATACTATGTGAACACTCTCGAATATATCTGAACTCTTATTTATTTTTTTACAATGCCAAGGTTTAATAAAGAATTGGCCACTTTCAGATTATGAGATTTTATTAAGGAGGGGTAGATTTCAAATTCTATTTTTCCTGGTAAATCTAAAAAATTTATATGTCCTCCATGAAGGCCTTTTTTATCGCTTACAAGTAAAATGGGTTTGTCTTTTATTGTATTTGTTATTTGTGCAATTTTAGTAGATTGTGGTCGAGCTAAATAAACTAAGTGAACATCCTTGGTTTGAAATTCATAAGGTGTAAGTTGCTTAATTCTTATTTTGTGACCATTCATTGTTTTGGTTTGAGCAATAGAGGATAATTCTTTCTCCATTTCTTTAGATCCGATAACTCCTATTACAAATTCTTTTTCAATGCTTGGCCACTCAATTCTTTGCACAATGTTGTAGATAAACAATGCCTGAAATTTGTAATCCTGAGCTGAGACTTTTTGATACAACAATAGTATCAAGGTCAGTAAAATTAATTTCCTAGTCATAAATACGTGTGTTAAATGTAGTATGTAAAAGCATCTCACTTTTATGAGATCGAATACAAACGTTCATTAATATTTGCAACTAAAAAATTGTAATCGATGAACTGAATGTTTTTATCTGCAATTTATGGTTTAGTGGTTGGTTGATATCGAATGTCATCTTTTTTTCGCGTCTGTCCTAAATAACAAAAAGATTTCTAATCTATAGAAGGTTTTACATCGGCCTCAGCCAGTGAACCCAAAAACAAGGTTAGTTTGACGGTTAAAAATTGTTTTTGTTTGAACGCAGTGAGTTTAAACGATTTCAGTCAAATAACCGTAGTTTTTTAAGAGAAGTGGGTGCCGCCTTGCCTTTTTTTGGTTCTGTTTTTTGTGGTAAGACAATTGTAGCGAAGCGAAAATCATGAACACAATAGAGAAACAGACCTTGTGAACTAAAAAATGAAGTCACGTCTGGGCGAAACCCTCAAACTGGTAACGAAATCCAAATTGCAGCTAAAAAAGTAGCCAAGTTTAAACCTGGTAAAGCTTTGGATGAAGCGATTAACTAAAGAAAAGCCTTATAAGGCTTAAAAAAAATGAACAACTCTCGGTTGTTATAATCGGGAGTTTTCTTTTTAATTGGGATACTATTGGGTATCCGTTTTTATGCTTACAAAGTATTGAGTGTTGTAAACTGGTTTACTTTAGTTTGTGGATAAAACAAACTATTAATCCATGGAATATCAATTGTTTAAGATGGGAAGTTTACAAAGTTTACACAATTATAGAATGTAGTAGGCTAAAGAAATTATTACAATCTTAGATTGTAATAATTGATATTTCGTCAAAAAAAATTGACTTTAAAGATAAAAGGTTGGTTATTGTATAATCCAGACAAGATTTTTACACTTTACCTACCTACAATTTCTTATATACGATATTTGGAAAAATTCTATGTTCCGCGGTGAAAGTATGGTCTTTCTGGTATTATAAATCTGTATAATACTATGAACAATGAAAAAAACACTATTACTATTTTACCTTGTATTATTCTCGAGTTTGGGATTTTCACAGGTTTTATATCCTGAAGTTTACTCTTGTTTCGGAGGACATTCAACCGGTACAAATATCCAACTCACATGGACAGCAGGAGAACCGCTCTATGAGACTGCCACAAACGAAAACAGCATTTTAACCCAAGGGTTTAATCAGGTTCGAACTATTATCTCAACAGATATACAACCAGATCCTGTAAATGAGGAAATTCAGATTTATCCTAATCCCTGTAAGGATAAGATTTGGATAACATATTCTTTTACGAACGAAAACAGAACCCTGTTGAAGATATTTGATATATCTGGTAGTTTATTAGATGTTAAGCAATTAGAATCAGGCAAAAAAGAAATTAATATAGAGGGACTACCTTCCGGGATATATATAATTAAAGTGCTAAATGCCCAAGGTAAAACCGTGAAAACCGATAAAATAGTTAAAACAAAATAGTAACCTCATTAAATCATTAGCTATGAAAGTATTTTTACTTACGATTACATTGTTATTATCCATATCAGTAATCCGCTCACAAACACCACAAGCCATCAGCTATCAGGCTGTCGCAAGAGACTTAAACGGCAACGTTTTATCGGAACAGGATGTTTCGTTGCAGATTAGTATTATTAGCGGAAGTGTTGACGGAGCAGTTGAATATATTGAAACTCATGATGTATCTACTAATCAATTTGGTCTGATTAATATTCAAATTGGTAAAGGAACAGCTTCGCAGGGTGACTTTTCGACTATAAATTGGGGATCAAGCCTATTCTTTTCAAAAATAGAAATTGATATTAATGACGGGAATGGTTACCAGGAGATTGGAATTTCACAGATGCTTGCAGTTCCTTACGCACTTTATGCAGCAAAGGCATATGATACCGACTTTAATTTTATTATTACCGGGATTAAGGATATAGAATGCAATATTGGTGAATCAATGACATTACCTATAAATCTGCATTGGATAAGCGGTGATCAACAAAATGTTGCCTTGTCTGTTTCAGGTGTTCCTGATGGTGTAAATGTTACGTTTGAAACAACAGAAGGTAATCCCGATTTTGCAACCAACATCAATATTGAGGCGACAGAAAGTGCCGCCGCAGGTTTTTATTCTATTTCAGTTATCGCTACAGCGGATAATGGACGAACTAGAACTTACACCTTTGATTTGGAGGTAATCGCCATATTATCAGCTGAATTTACCGTTAAAGATGCTACATCATGGACTCCTGAAAATCCTTCTATGAGTCCCGCTGCTAATGCCACCATAAAACTTTATGCAAGCCAGTCTTCCTTTGATAGTAATACTCCTGAATATATCATAATTACCGATGCTGTTGGCTTTGTTAAAGCCTATAATATAACACCTGGAGATTACTTTTTAGTAGTTGAAAAAGATAATTTAAGCAATGTTGTAAATGGTTACCTGATTGCTGGTGTTTATCAAACACAGGCTGAGGTAGACAGTGGTCCACAACAGGCTGGAGCTACAGTAGGAGGGTTGAAATATACAGATGTAAATGGAGATGGGATAGTTGATAGTGATGACAGAGTTTACCACGATAATATAACCATATCAACAGATCAAACTATTGATAAAACAATAACAATAGGAGAATACACAAGTAGTATAACATTAATTCAGACAGAGCAGGAAGTTGGCGATGCATTGACTGTATGTCAGAACAACATGAATGATTTTGCCAGCATGGAATATATTTTCGATGGCGTTTTTACCGGAACAGCATCAGCACCAAGTACCTCATGGGATAATATCAGTGCAAAATATTTATATTCTACCGATTCAAACATTGCGTTATTATGGAACAATGCTTACGAAATTATCGATCAGGCCAATGTTATTATAAGTAGTGTTAAGGCAATTGATATGGATGAAAGCAACCGTATACTGCTTATTGCTATGGCAAAATCCATAAGAGCATATATTTACTACCATTTAGTAAATTTATATGGTGACGTACCTCTTCTAATAGAACCTGTTGATCCACTAGAACCAGTGTCTCAAAACACAGTTGAAGAAGTTTATGCATTGATAGAAGATGATTTACAAACAGCACAAAGCGTTTTGTCTTATACTTCAGAATCACAAATATCTGATTATTTTACAATGGGATTGCTGGCTCGTGTGTATATACAACAAGAAGAATGGACGGAAGCAGCAAATATAACGGACCAGATTATTAACTCAGCTCAATTTAGTTTGGTAGCCAGTGTTGCAGATGCCTTTATTTCCGTCTCTTCTGAGACCATATTAGGTTTTGAAAAAGGTGATTTCAGTGATTTTAATACTTTTTTTACCAAGGGAAATTATGTACCCTTTATTCGTTACACCGAGGTACTATTGTTAAGGGCAGAATCATTATTTCGACTCGGTAATATTTCTGAAGCAGAAGTTATTATTAATCAATTAAAAGAAAGAAGGTCAGAAACACCTTTAGCTGATCCATTATCAACAGAAGAATTATTAAGTAATTGGGAAACAGAGCTTGCAATCGAAGGAACCTGGTTTCTTACATTAAAACGATTTGGACAAGCAATTGATAAATTACAGATACAACAATATAACCTGTTACTACCCATACCGTTTAGCGCAATGATTAGCAACCCTTATTTAACACAAAATCCGGGATACTAACAGCTGCATAACAATTTGAAATATACTTTAATAAACCTCTAGTTATGAAAAAGATATACTTAGTTTTTATATTAGTAGTTACTTGTGTAGCTAACTATGCGCAACCTTATTTTGCCTTGCATCACGAAGGTGAAATTAATTTGTATGAATCATTTGGAGAGGTTATAACCAATTCAGTTGATAACGATACTATCTATGTACCTGGTGGTGGTTTTTCAATTGGTACTGTAACCATAGATAAAAAGTTAACCATATTTGGTGTTGGCTACTATCCCGATTCCTGTAAAGCAACATCTATCTCTAATTTAATTGGTAATTTGAGAATATGTACAGGTGCCGATGGCGGTATGGTAACAGGACTTAATATTACAGGTTATGTAACTTTTGGAACTAGTACATCAAACCAAACAATAAATAATTATACTATAAAACGATGTAGAATAACCAGTTATCTGTATTTATCATATAACGGTAGCGCTAATACAGAATCAACGAATATCAAAATTTATGAAAGTGTAGTTAACGGAGTGATTTATGGTGGATATGCCAATTCAGTTGATGTTGCACATTGTATATTTGGAAGCTATGTTAACAATTTCTCAGGTGCTGTCTTTCGTAATTGTATCATGTTATTCTATTATTCATATAATAGTCACTATAAGGTTTTTAATTCTGTATCTAATTGTGCTTTTGAGAATAATATAATATTAGATTATAATCCATTTAATGCCCTTGATATTGCCAATAACGTATGGAATAATAATCTTTTTCAATATAATGTTACTTTCCCGGTAAATGGTAATGATGGTGAAAATAATATTGTAGGGCAAGCTATAAGTACAATTTTTGTTAATGCAGATGTAAGTACAAGTTCCTCTTCTTCTTACAGTTATACTACTTCCTACGATTATACTTTGGCTGAAGAATGTTTAGGAAAAAATGCTGGAACCGATGGCACAGATATGGGTGTTTTTGGTACGGAGTACCCTCTAAAATACGTTCCTCAAAATCCTCATATAAATTTTAAATCTATCAATAATAAGATTGATGACTCCGGAATTTTAAATATTGAAGTGCAGGTTAGTTCTCAGGAAAGATAAACAGTAAGCTATGAAGAGAATTGGGCTCATAATATTGTTTTCTTTTCTGTATTGCTTTTGTGCAAATGGTCAGAATGAGGAAATAAGCAGTAATGGGATTAGTGGTTATGTTTATTGGTTTGATAATGATATATCATCCTTAAATAGCATTATAACCAATAATGATTCTGTAATTAACATTGTATCAAATCTTGATGCTTCTGTACTAAATGTAGGTGTGCATACTTTAAATTATCGTTTTCAGGATAAAGAGGGGATGTGGTCATCGGTACTTACGCATTATTTTTATAAAATAGAAGGTATTCCACAGGCAGCAGATGCTAATCTGAGTCAGGTAGAATATTGGCTGGATAATTCAGGTACAAAACATACTCAGTCCATTTCATCCTCAAACACTTTTACTTTGAGTGAATCATTATATCTGGATACCATATCAACCGGAGTCCATCATTTAAATATCAGGTTTAAAGACGATCAGGATCAATGGACAAGCATACAAACACATTATTTTTATAAAATAGAAGGTATTCCACAGGCAGCAGATGCTAATCTGAGCCAAGTGGAATATTGGTTGGATAATTCAGAAACAAAACATACTCAGTCCATTTCATCCTCAAACACATTTACTTTGAGCGAATCATTATATCTGGATACCATATCAACCGGAGTCCATCATTTAAATATCAGGTTTAAGGATGATCAGGATCAATGGACAAGCATACAAACACATTATTTTTATAAAATAGAAGGTATTCCACAGGCAGCAGATGCTAATCTGAGCCAAGTGGAATATTGGCTGGATAATTCAGAAACAAAACATACTCAGTCCATTTCATCCTCAAACACATTTACTTTGAGCGAATCATTATATCTGGATACCATATCAACCGGAGTCCATCATTTAAATATCAGGTTTAAGGATGATCAGGATCAATGGACAAGCATACAAACACATTATTTTTATAAAATAGAAGGTATTCCACAGGCTTCTGATGCTAATCTGAGCCAGATAGAATATTGGCTGGATAATTCTGGTACAAAACATACTCAGTCCATTTCATCCTCAAACACATTTACTTTGAGTGAATCATTAAATCTGGATACCATATCAACCGGGGTCCATCATTTAAATATCAGGTTTAAGGATGATCAGGGTCAATGGACAAGCATACTTACACATTATTTTTATAAAGTTGAAGGTATTCCACAGGCTTCTGATGCTAATTTAAGCCAGTTAACCTATTGGTTCGATAACGATACAGAGAATCGTTATAAAACAGACATTGATTCTGGTAATACATACACTTTCCTGAGCCAGATAAACCTTTCAAACATTAATAGTGGTGTTCATACTTTCAATTGTTACTTTTCTGATGACCAGGGCCAGTCTAGTAGTGTAATGAGTCATCTTTTTTATAAACTCTATGATTATAACCCTGAAGATAATGATAATGCAATTGTAGCATATCGAATTATATATGATAACGATGCCAATCTGGTTCAGAATTATTCATTAAGTGATAATACAGACAATCCTTTATTATTAAATGTATCTATCCCGGCACCTCTGTTGGTTCCCGGTGAACATATAATAGCAGTTCAGTTTAAAGATCAAATAGGAATGTGGAGCTCGGCTTTTTGCGATACCATTGTAACCGATACTATACCTCAAACCATAGAATTTAAGGAAGGGTGGAACCTGTTTTCCTTAAGTGTGAATCCTAACAATAATAACCTACAAGTTATTGTTCAGGCATTAATTGATAATGATAAGTTAGTTAAAGTTCAGGATGAGTCTGGTGCTGCTATAGAGGTAATGCCTGGATTAGACTCCTGGACAAATAACATTGGCGATTGGCAAACTACCGAAGGATATCGGATTAACGTTAATACAGATACCTTATTAAGAACCTATGGTCACAATATTGAATTGCCGCTTGATATTCCTCTGTCAATAGGTTGGAATATCATTTCATATCCGGCTGTTTCAGCACAAAGTTCCTTAGGTGCTTTGGATAGTCTGATAGCCAGTGGCAACCTGGTAAAAGTACAGAATGAATCCGGTAAAGCTATAGAAAGGATCCCGGGAACAGATATCTGGAACGATAGAATAACCTATCTGGTTCCCGGCGAAGGGTATAAGGTGTATGTAGATAATGCCGATACACTTACTATTAGTGATGGAGTTGAAGTAATTCCAATGACTACTCAATTGAAAAGTACTGTAGAGGAAGTAACTCCTAAATTTTATCATACTATTTGGAAAGGTAACGGGTATAATCATATGAACATATATGTGAAAAATAGTTGTGCAGAAGGTAGGCTTTTCTATCCTGGTGATGAAATTGCGGTTTATGATCAAGACAGGTGTGTGGGCGTTTCGGTAGTAAGCCATCTGGATGAAGAATATATTTCGCTAATTGCTTCTGCTGACGATCCGGCTACAGAAGAAATTGATGGTTTTGTGGCCGGTAATAAAATCACCCTTAAAGTGTGGTGCAACTCCAAAGAGCTGGTCATCAACAATTTTGAGCCTACACCAATCGATATATCAGGTTTTGAACCGGAAGGTAGTGTCATGTTAAACCTGGCAGAAATATCAACAAATGTTATGATATCAAATACCGAATATCGTTTCAGAGCTTATCCAAACCCATTTAAAGATCATATTTATCTGGAATGTCAACTACCGCATGAAATGACTTTGTTTGTAAAAGTCAGCAATATAGCAGGCAAGTCAATTTATATGTCTGAATACTATATGTTATCAGGACAACAAACCATTGAATGGAATACCGAAACCCTTAATGGAGATATGATACCATTGGGTGTATATCTGATAAACATATATTCTAACGATCAAAAAGTAAACCAGGTGTTTAAAGTAATCAAACAATAACTATGAAGAAGTTATATATATTCATCGCTATAATTCTACATATTCTGATATCGGGAGTCTCTGCTCAAACACACTTTACTAAAGTATGGGATGGGAACGGTATTGACCATATGAACTTTTATATTACACCCGGAGCCCAATTAGAAGTTCAGTTGAATGTAAATGATGAAGTGGCCATTTTCGATGGCGATTTATGTGTAGGCCTGACAAAGTTAAGTAAACCCTATACAACAGGGGATTATATCGCTGTAGAGGCATCAAAAGATGATAATATAACGCCATCTGTTATTGATGGATATACTACAGGTAATTCGTATAGTCTTAAAATCTGGGATGCAAGTGAAGCAAGGTTGGTAGAAAGCCTGGTTGATACGCTATTTGCAGGGCATGATGTGTTCGCATTGGGAGGAGCTGCTACCTTGGTTATCGAGCAAGCTTTTCCAATTCCAACAGTCTATCCGTTGCCTGTTTTAACCGGAGAATGTTCGCTTGAAATAAGCACATATCCAGGTGCGGTTGGTTATTTTGGCGATGATATCGTTGCTACAACATATGATCCTTTGTCGTACAGCACAATTGGAAATCATCAGATAGTCTGGGAATATGAGGATAATTTAGGAAATAGCATTACACAAACCCAGTTAATATCTGTTATCGATACTACGTCCCCTATTATACAGCTGGATACTTTACCTTTATTAAGTAATCGATGTGTTGTTGAGGTATCTGAAATTCCGCAAGCTAACGATGCCTGTATGGGAGTAATTAAAGCCACAACACATGATCCTTTGATTTACAATGAAGTAGGAGAATATACGATAACCTGGAATTTTAATGATGGTAATGGAAATATCACCCGTCAACAACAAGCGATTGAAGTAACAGATTACACACCTCCAATCGAGGTATCCGGTGATACTACTATATTCCCGGGGCAAACCATTGGATTATATGCATTCGGGGGAGACTTCTATTTATGGAGTACAGGAGAAGAACAACAATATATAGATGTTACAACTTATAAGGACACAAGTTATATAGTTAAAGTAATAAAAGATGGTTGTACTGCTTTTGATACAGTAACTGTTACAATGAAAGCAACTCCGGATATTATAGCTTTCAATGTAATTGCTGACCAAAGTAACTATCAACCCGGTGATTCAATACAGATTAGCTGGACTGTAAAAAACATTGGTGATGTTCAAGCTTATGGAGGATGGAATGAGAGAGTTGCTCTACGTTCTGAAACAGGTGATTTATATTATTTTAATAGAATCTTTCAAAATAATCAGATTTTAGCTGTTAACGATAGTGTTCAACATGAGAATACTTTTAAGATTCCCGGAGATATCCCATTCAATGGTAATGTAACTCCCATTATAGAATTAATTCCACATGAAGATTTATTTGAAAGGCTGGATGCATTAAATAATAATACAGGTATATCAGAACATACTATATCTATCAATAATTCGATGTCTTTTACCTTTCCTGCACTGTCGTTCGAAGAATTATATTATGGATCTATTTGGTGTTTGGTTACAAGAAGTGGTAACCGGGATGCAAATCTTCAGGTTACTTTTACTCTATCCGACCAATCAACAATCAATATACCTCAAAATGTTACTATTCCTGCAGGAAGTGCATCTTCTTCGTTTTACATTACGCTAAATGACAATAGTATTGTTGATGGCAACAGGCAAGTAGTTTTAACGGCATCTGCACCAGGATTCAACAATGAAGAAATATTAATTAATATACTGGATAACGAAATCCCATCCTTGTCGCTGACTTTAAGTGAAGAAAATGCAACAGAAGGCGATACAATTATGGCCACTTTAAATCGTGATCTGGTTACATCTGAAGAACTGATTGTTAATATATCCTCTGATAATTCATCACAATTCTCCATACAGGAAACAGATACCATACGAGCTAGCGAGACATCCTCTGTATTTCCTATTGTTATTATAGAGGATAGTTATCCTGAATTGATCGATCACATTATTGTTTCAGCTACCAAAGCAGGATATAATGCTGGGAGAGATACTATTACAATATACGACAATGATATTCCTGAGATAGAACTGGAAATACTAACAGATACCATTTCAGAATCTTCAGGGTTATTCGCAGCCTGGGCTGTTATCCGTAGAACTGAAAATAATGGTGAAACCATAAAAGTTCAGCTACAAGCCGATCAGGAGAATACGCTTTTTATTCCTTCAATGGTTCAGTTTGATCCCGATGATCAGGAGAAAAGAATAAATTTCGGTGCTTATGACAATACCATAGTTGATAATTTCAGGTCTGTGGTCATTACAGCTTCCATCTATATCAACTCCTGCAATTGTAGTACCACTAACCAGGAAGGTGGTACAGTAAGTGATACCATTGTAATTGCAGATAATGATGGACCGACACTAAGCTGTAGTTTTAAATCATCCTCATTAACCGAAGGCATTGTAAATAAAAGTTCTTTGGAAATCACCCGTAATACAACAACGACCGAAGCACTAACTGTTTATCTTTCATGTAAAGATACTTCGGAAGTAGAATTACCTGAATCTGTTACGATTCCTGTAGGTAACGAAAAGGTAGTGATTGATGTTGTAACCAAAGATGATGGGATAAAAGACGGAGAACAGGTGGTTACCGTAATGGTAGCTAGCGAAGGGTATTCTCCAGGTTCTGCATGGATTATCGTAACTGACGAAAATACACCTGATCTACATATTACCGATGTTACTATTGAAAGTGATACCGCTATCGTTTCTCAATCCGCACAAATCTCTGTTAGTGTTACAAATATTGGTTTACTGGAGGTACCAGACGGAACCAGACTATATGTTTATTTATCAAAGAATACTAGCATCGACAACAATGATCTGTTGTTAAGTGAACTATTTTTAGATGATGCATTAGCAGTTGGAGATACACTTACTGTTCAAACTGATGCTTCCATGCCGGAAAGAACGGGTAAATACTATATATTAGCAGAGATAAATCCATACAGAGAAGTTACAGAAATATTGTATAACAATAATCAATATAGCTATACTCCAATTACCTTGATGCCAAGCTATACCGGTACGGCCTCTGTAGATATAGATATATTAAATGAGGTAGCTCCCGTTGAAATTTATGGTGAAGCCCGATTCATTGACGGTACACTGGCAGCTTATGCTGCTTTGGATGTGTATATCCTTAACAATGGAACCCAAAGGTCTTTGCGTGTGATAACGGATGAAAACGGAAACTACAGAACAACATTTAATCCCTATACCAGCGAAGCGGGCCATTATATGGTCGGTGCCTGTTATCCGCAACAGGGTTTAATTGAAGTGCACGATGAGTTTGATATTTTGGGAATACGCAGAACAAGCAACAAACACGTGATATGGGATGTTAAACGAGGCATAGCACAGAACGGATCCATAGAATTTGAGAACCTGAGTAGTATCCCATTAACGAACTTAACGTTTAACCCAGTAAACTTACCTAAAGGGTTAAACCTCAATGTAAATACTATTGACGAACTACCGGGCTCCGAAAAACTATCTTTTAATTACAGCATTGAAGGAGCTGAACTGACAGATGGATTCGATTATGAAGCTTTTGATGTTGTAGTAAATACCAATGAAGGTATATCCGAAACCTTCAAAGTATATTATTTCTGTCAGAACCCATCAGGTCATCTAAAAACCGTACCCACATCGATACAAACCAATATTACTAAAGGGTATGTTAAATCGTATGAAGTTATTTTATATAATGATGGAGCAGGCGAAACAGGTAAAATGACACCCGAATTACCAGACGTTGACTGGTTAAGGTTGGTTTCCAATGACACCATTGAGAGTCTATCACCTGGAGAGCAAATGACTTTATTACTGGAATTTGTTCCAGGGGAAGAAATCCCTTTAAACACCCCTATATCCGGCAATATTGCGATCAATATTGGCAATGGCCATGGTGTTTCCATACCTTATAGAATAGAAGCTGTTTCAGAAGCTAAAGGAAGCTTAACGGTTGATGTACTCGATGAATATTCATATTACGCAGAGGGCACACCGCATGTTAAAGATGCGCATATTACTATCCGTCATCCATTTTCAGGAAAAATTGTAGCCGAAGGGTTTACAAATTCAGATGGCTTATTTGAGTTGGACAGAATAGCAGAAGGATCATATAGAATTACTGTTGAATCAGAACAACACGAGGGTTACCAAAACATATTAGAGATTAAACCCGGGATTGTTAATGAACATGAAGTTTATATTTCGTTCCAGGCCATTAGCTATACTTGGGAAGTTGTTCCAACAGAGATTGAAGATGAATATGAAGTAGAGCTGGTGATGGAATACGAAACTAATGTTCCTGTTCCTGTGGTCGTTATTGAAATGCCCAAAGAAATGCCTCCTCTATATGAAACAGAAACCTATCCGTTTTTAGTTACTGTTACAAATAAAGGGTTAATAACGGCCGAAGATGTAACTTTGGAATTCCCTGAAGATCCGGAATACGAGTTCGTAACCAACTATGAAGTTATGGACTTAATGGCACAACAAGCCATACAAGTACCGGTGGTTATGAGGCGCAAAGATGCTTTTTTAAACCTTAAAAGTGCCTATAGTCTGGATAACTATGGAACACCGATCGATGCAGAGAGTAGATTGAAGTCTACCTATGCTATAAGTTCTGATTCAGAATTAAAATGCAAAGAATATTTGACGACAATTTATGGGTGGCATTGTGGGAAAGATAAAAGATGGCATAGGAATAAAGTTGGTTATACCTTTAGAAATAGAGACTGTGGTGAAAATGAAGAAGAAATTACAAATACAGGAATAGGTACCTATAATCCTAGGGACTATTCAGGGTGGTATAATAATTCTAGCGATTCGAATGGAGGCGGAAGTTCTGGTTCCGGAGACAGTCTAGAATATACATATGAACCAAGCAGGCCGCATCCTGTTATTGTCGCTGCCGTTGTAGGTACTGCATTAGTTGCTGTTGCTGCTTCTAAAATGATACAGGCTTGTGATCCGTGTTTGACATCTATGTTCATAGCTACTGGTAGTTGTATTCCAGGATTAAGTTATGCATTCAACACAGTTGGTTGTTTACAATCATTTCTTGACCAAGATGGCGTAACATTTCTTGAAATAGTAATCTGTGGGGGAACATTTCTTGAAACAGCATCTGGGGGCGGTTGCATTGTCAGTTTTGGTGGAGCATTAAACACTTGTTACAAAAATTCTACTCTTGTTTCTGAAAGCCAAGAAACTTTAAAGAGTGCAAGCGATACAGATACCCAAGGAGGTAAAATTCCTCCTATACTAGAGCAGTCTTATGAAGACCTGCTTAACGTTGATTATGCTTCTCAAGGAATTCAGGAATGGATGGATGAATTCGTTGGAGGGACTTTTGATTGGCAGCAAAAGCAAAGCTTTGTGGAATTTGCTTCTTTGGTAGATACATTTATTAATAATAGATTGGTTATTCCCCAATCAGACATTGCCAATATTAAAAATGAAATGCAAGGAAAAGATATTGTTGATTATGAAATTGATGCCTTTACATCACGTTGGAACAAAACAAACTTAGCATGGAAGAATAATGTTTATTCACCAGATATTCAGAATCCAGATATAATAGACAACATTATTCTTGAAAACTCGATAGAAAAACAGGACTCTGCCATGCGGTACGCTGAAAAAAGAGGTTATTCTTCTTTGGGGGAAATGTATAATGAAGCCATATACGATGCTAAAGAATACATTGAAGAAGGTGAAGAGTCGGTATGTGCGTCAGTATCCATATCTATCAAGCAAAAGGTAACTATGACCCGTGAAGCTTTTGAGGGAACATTAACCATTACAAACGGGCACTTTGCAGATCCTATGCTGGAGGTAGAATTAAACCTGGATATTCGAAACGAACAGGGAGAACCATCAAATGATTTATTTCATATAGAAACCAAGGCCTTAGATATGTTAACAGGAATTGAAGGTGATGGTGTATTAAACGCTGGTGCAAAAGGTAGTGCAACCATTTTATTTATCCCTGAAAAATCTGCTGCTCCTAAAATAGCTCACAGTTATTCTTTTGGCGGTAGTTTCTCATACTTAGATCCTTTTACTGGCACGACTGTGACCAGAGAGTTATTCCCAGTAACACTAGAGGTGCATCCAAGTCCGGATATGCATTTACATTATTTTATGCAACGTACTGTTCTTGGAGATGATCCTTTAACAGAGGGAATTGAACCTTCTATTCCAGCAGAACTGGCCTTAATGATTGAAAATGATGGGTACGGAACCGCTAAAAATGTACTTGTTGAGTCTGCCCAACCTGAGATCATAGAAAATGAGAAAGGGCTCTCGATACACTTTGAATTGATTGGTTCAAGTCTACAGGGAGATTCAGTCAATCTCGGTCTGAACAACATTAGTTTCGGCCAGATTGATTCTTTATCCACAAAGATTGGTCAATGGTGGATGACCTGTGATTTATTAGGTCATTTTATCAATTACGAGACCAGAGTAACTCATTTGGATAGTAGAGGTAATCCTGATCTCAGTTTAATCAATGGTGCTACATTGCATGAGTTGATAAAAAGTGTGGATGTTTATGGAGATAAAAATGATAGTATTAATGACTTCCTTGTAAATGAAATACAGGATATTAATGAAACTCCAGATGCCATATATCTATCTCAGGGCAATGAAGTTCTGGATGTATTTGAAGCTTCAAATGGTGCATTCAACGGAGTAATCAGGGTTCCAACTCTTACCAATGAACTTACGATTACCCCATCTTTTACAGGATGGCACTATATTAAGCTAAATGACCCAGGCGAAGGGAATTTTGAATTAGAAAAGATTACCCGTAACTTGGATGGACAGGAAATACCAATTAAAAATGGATGGTTAACACATGTTACTCTTCCGGATGATAAAGAACCTGTCTACGAGAACAAGTTCCACTTTATTGATGAGTTCATGGATGGGCAACCGCAAACCTATACAATAGCCTGGAAAGAAAAAGATCCAACACCTGTTGAGGTATTGGAAATTCATGGAGTTCCTACAAGTATGATATCTTATCCATTGTCAAGCCTACAAGTAGAATTTAATGAACCTATTGATGAAAGCTCTTTTAGTATAGACGATATGGTCCTTCGTTATCAAGGTGGCGACAACATTATGAACGATAATGTAAAGATCACTAAAGTAGATGAAACTATATATGAGTTGGACATAAGTACAGTTGCGATAGGGGATGGATTTTATGCATTAACAGTTAATACGAATAATATCTTAAACCCATTAGGTAGATCAGGATTGATGGGCAAACAAGCTTCCTGGACGCAGGTTCCTAATGTTCCGGCAATAGAGTCAGTAGTAGGTTTACCTTATAATAATATAGGTAGCCTCTTTGATACACTATTGATTAAATTTAACCGATCAATTGATGTTGAAACGCTGGTATCGGAAAGGTTTAGTTTAGCCCATGATGGAGATACGACTTCGTTACCGTTATTAATCTCACCAAGAGATGAAACTCAAAGTCTATTCCATATTTCCGGGCTACAACCCTATATGCTCGAAGGAGAAAATAGTCTGATTATTGATTTACCTGGTATTAGATCCAGTGAAGGTGTTGCAGGTTTATTTGAAGACGCAATCGATTGGTTCATAGATACTACTAACCCTGAATTGGTTCAATTTGAAAAGAAACTTGATAGAGGAGTTGATTCACAGCATGTCACAGGTATTGCTATTGAATTCTCTGAACCGATTCTAGGTTTTGACCTTAATGACATTGAATTGTGGAAAGATGGAACAAGACAGCCTTTAAGCGCTATTGATTTAGATTCTGTTTCTCCATCTACATACAATCTATCAAAATTGCGTATGTTAACTTACTATGAAGGTACGTATACTCTCAAAGTAAGTAACAGTACCATACATGATTTAGGGCAAAATCAACTGAATGAAACAAATCTGGAATATAGTTGGACAGTAGACCGTACTCCTCCTCAGTCTGTATCTAATCTGCGTATATCACCGGATTTAGGGTATTCAAATTCTGATGGAGTTACATCTGAATCAGATGCTAATATTTTAATGCATATTCCTGAAAGTAACATTAGAATAGAATTATATGAAAAGGTAGCTAAAGATAACAGATTGTTAAAAGATACTGTTTTCGAGACATCTGGACCAGTATCTGTACCAGTAGATTTATATTATATTGGATCAATACAGCTTACAGCCAGGAGCATAGATGAAAATAGTAATTATTCCGAAACAAGTATTGATATTTTTCTAGATCAAGCTGAGTTGTTAGGAGAATGGGTTGATGTTACATGTAATCCCGACTCTGTAAGTTTTGTTTTTTATGATGATATTTCTGAAACGCAAGTTAACAGGGATGCAATTTCTTTAAAAAACAACGGGTTGGATATAGATATAAAAGACCTAACGATTGAAATAATAAATGATTCAATCATTACCTTATATAACATTGAAAAACTAAAATTAAACAATGGTATATATTCTCTAGGCATTGACATGTCCGAATTCCATAAGTATTCTAGTGGATTATTAGGAACTAGAGTCTTAGAAACAAGTTTCGAAATAATAAATAATCCACCTGATTTACTAAATAACATTGAAGATAAATCACTTGAATCTGGTTTTGCCAGCTATTCAATAGATATTTTCAATATATTTAGTGATCCAGATGATGATGCTTTAATGTATACAGCTGAAAGCTCTAACGAATCCGTAGTTACTGTATATATTGACGAAACGACCTTAACTATTATCGAAGTAGGAATCGGTAGTGCTATTATTACCTTATCTGCAAATGATGGTAGGTTAAGTGTGAATGATCAATTTAATGTGGAAGTGAACGTCACCACCGATATTAAAAAGCAAAGTGATGCTGCTAGTTTTTCTTTATATCCTAATCCTACCGCAAGAACAGTTTACTTAATGTCAGCACAGAAAATATCAAGCAATGTATTGGTTAAAGTGACAGATATCAGAGGAACTATTTTAAAGGTTTCAACACTAGAAGGAATAGAAGTTAGCAAAACCGAAAATATCGATCTATCAGCCTTACCTAAAGGTATTTATTTTATTAACCTGGAAAGTAAAGAGATAAATACTACAGTTAAAGTTGTAAAACAATAGTCAAAAGGTTTAGTACATGACAAAACTATAAATAATTGAAAATCAGCAAAATAAGCACGCAATCTCCTTGCTTAAAACCTTAATATTCAGTATCTTACAAAAGATTCTCACATCATTTTGTAATGCATACGAATACCAAGGTAGACAGTAAAAATACTCAATTATTTGAGTTGTTCAAGGCAACAACCAATTGGCACAAGGCAAGGATTAAATGCTTGCTCATTATTATCAATAGCATGATAAAATTCCAAACCGTTTCATATGTAAAACTTGCTCAAGGTTTTAGTTCTAGTGTAGAGCATGAATCAAGCCTACGGCGAGTGCAACGGTTCTTTTCTGAATTTTCCTTTGACCCACTGATATTTACACGTTTAATTTATAGTTTATTGCCAGATGAGCCTCCTTATATGCTTAGCATGGACAGAACCAATTGGAAGTTTGGCAAAACCGATATCAACATACTGATGCTGAGCGTTTGTTACAAAGGAGTTTCTATTCCGTTGATATGGAAACTCCTTCCAAAAAGAGGTAATTCCAATGCCTTGGAGCGAAAAGAGGTGTTGGACACATATGTTCAGTTCTTTGGTACCCAAAATATTAAAGCTTTTATGGCGGATAGGGAATTTATAGGCGAAGAATGGTTTGAAAATCTTATTCGTCAAAATATTCCATTTTACATTCGCATCCGGAACAATATGATGGTGCATCGTCATGGCAAAACTCCTATAAAGGCCTTTTGGCTGTTCAATAATATGAAAATTGGGTCTTACAAACATTGTGATAAACTCTATTATCTAGGTAAGAATCTAGTATACTTATCTGGAGCAAAATCCTTTAATAAAATCACTGGCAAAGTAGAATTTACCATTATCGCTTCGTTTAATCAATATGATCAGGCTTTGATTAATTATAAAGAGCGATGGCAGATCGAAACCATGTTTAGAGCCATGAAATCCAGTGGCTTTAACCTTGAAGATACCCATTTGACAGACTTGGAACGCATTGCTAAACTTTTGGCTGTTGTATCAATTGCTTTTGTTTGGGTATATTTAGCAGGGATTGACAAACATGAGAACATTAAGCCGATCAGGGTGAAAAAACATGGTAGAAGGGCTTATAGTTTCTTTAAATATGGTTTAATCAGAATTGCTCATGCATTAAGTAATCCAATTAACAACAATGATTTATGTGAATGTTATAAAGTTTTGTCATGTACTTAGGTCAAAAGGTTAATTTGTAATTGATATAAAAATCCATACTATGGTAAACTTAATGAGAACATAAGCAAGGTCTTCAAAGATTTTGTAGCTACATTTTTCGTTGTCTTTACCATAGTTTTTTCGAATTACTGACGTATCAAATCTTAGATGATAAAATAATTATGTGTTACAATATTTAAGGATAAATCAATCACACTATCTTTTGAAGTAAGTTATCCATTTAACGTACTAAATTATTTTTATCTTTACAAATCAAATTACCAAAGGGTATAACAATATGAATTGTGCCTAAAATATCACATATGCCACTTAGAATAAGCCTCTTTCAGAGGCTTATCGAGTTTATTGACCCTTTGTGTATTTTGATTTATTGGTATTTGCTTTGGTTTATTTGCAGTAAAACCAAAGTTATTCCATTGTATTCCTATCGGAATAAATTCTTTGCTCAAAAAATATTCATTTCCAGCAAAAAACTTATAATATGATAGTACCTAGAACAATATTGAAACAAGACATTGTAAAGAAGTTGTATCCTAATAGTATTTCTATTAATTCTGCAATGCAGCAACTCAGGCTTGAAATTGAAATATGCGCTGAATTAAAAGAACAAATTGCGAATGCAGGGCGTACATGATGTCATTATTACAACAAACAACAGCTTCTTTTAATCCTGGAACACTTTAGTATATCACCAGAAGAATTTGAGGAGCTATGATGTATTTCAATGGTATTACCAATTTGGAACAAGCCAAGCTTCGTTACCGGAAATTGGCAAAGTAACTACATCCTGATACTGGAGGAACTGCAAGTGAATTTCAGAATTTACAGGATGAATATAAGGTTACAATAAAACGATTGCATCAATACAGTAACCCAACGAAAAGGGAACAGAAAATGTCTCCTGAACGTGAGTTGCTAAACGATTTGGGCAAACTAGCCAAAGTACTTCTAAAAAAGCAAGTACATCAAACATATTTAAAACAAAAAATAAAAATGACTGATTCATCCATAAAAAAAAGGTATGTTGGAAGGCATTGTAAGTTTCCTGGATGGTCTATAAATAAAGACAATAAAAGATAGATAATTAATATTATGGTTTATAGTTTATAGCACTTTAGTTGCTTCATCAATAACACTGCTATCCAAACTATCTAAATAAGTATTAGTTGTTTTTAAATCACTATGTCCCAGTATTTGGCTAATCACTTCTCTGGGTATAGTATTACTTTGCAATTGCATTGTCATTGTATGCCTTGATACATATTAGGTTAAATTAAATTCAAACTCAAGCTCTTTCCCTAAATCTTTTAAGTAATTATTATAACGCTTGCTTTTATTCTTTACATGCATATATAACTTTTCCCCAGTATGATCAATCGTAACAATTGGCAATAAATAATCGCAAATTGGTGTTCGAAACATTCTCAGAGAGACGATTAATCTTTGATCTCATCAGTTATTTTGATTTGAATTGGCATAACCTTCGGTTGAGTTTTAGTTTTTTGCCGCTTATAAACAATATAACGTCCTCCGTTGAGTGTAAAAATATTCTTAGTTTTTAGATGTGCCATATCCACAAAAGAAATTCCATAACAGTAATAGGAGAAAAGGAACAGTTCTCTTGCATATTCATTAACTGGCCTTAACGAACATGAGTTCTTTAATAAACTTAAATACTCATTCGGTAAATAACGCTTGGGGGTTTCCTCTTCCAACTTAGAGATTTGAAAACCTTCTTTACCGAATGGATAAGTAGCTTTAGAAGCTTCACCATTCTGGATTGCTTTATTTAATATTGAGCGTAAAGTTTTAAAATTAAATTTTCTAGTGTTGCCACTATTACCCTGCTTCTGAAGGTAATTGTCAAAACGTTTTACATATCTAATATCAATCTCTCCAAAACACGTTCTTGAATCTTTTTGTCAAATAATGAAAGTATATTCATTAAACGCTCGTAACAAATTGTATTACCGATATGATTAGTCTCTCTCAATGTCTGAGCATAAGAGTATAAATAAGAATAGAATTTACCCTGTCATATTTTCTGAAAAAATGCATCTTTGAATTGATTAAATGTCCAATCTATCTTTTTATCATCAAATTTCGATGTAACTGCTATTGCTCGTTGGTTAAACTTTTCGATTAATGCATTATCTTTTTTCCGTTGTTCAGTTTCCTCCTTTACTGCCTTACTGCGTCCCTCCAAAATAATAAACTGCTGTTGGGTTTCGTCCCATGAGTCTATTGTCGCAGCAATTCCCAAGGAAACAAATGCTCTTTTTCTATTTTTTGTTAGAACTAACATGACAGGATACAATCCATCCTTGTTAGCCTGAGTTCGCATCTTAAATCGGTGATATTCCATAGGATTAATACCATATTTTTGTTACACAAAATCATAATAACAGACCAAAATCATACTTTTTTCTATATTTACAAACCTTCTGTAATACTCTGTAAATATATTATAAGTCAATTAAATACAAATTAATTAACATTACACACATCACGTCTGGGCGAAGCACCAGTTTACAAAAATATTTAGGGTAGCTCTGTCTTAATTTATACCTAAAGCTGTTGATTTATTGGTATTCTGTGTTTAAATTTAACGGAGACTAAAACATAGCTTGTGTTTTATAATATTTTAAAAAGTTATGTTCATAAATTGTCTAATTCAATGGATTTTTTAAATTTGTTACCCATTGAAAAAAATTCTTACTCTTAAAATCAGATAAAATATGGGATTAAAAATTATCGTCCTAGCCAAGCAGGTTCCCGACACCAGAAATGTTGGAAAAGATGCAATGAAGGCAGATGGAACAGTTAACCGTGCTGCACTTCCGGCTATTTTCAACCCTGAAGATTTAAATGCATTGGAACAAGCTTTAAGGTTAAAAGATAGATTTTCGGATACGGAAATAACTATTTTAACTATGGGACCTGGTCGTGCTGCAGATATCATCAGGGAGGGGTTATATCGTGGTGCGGATAAAGGCTTTTTGTTAACAGATAGAGCATTTGCTGGTTCTGATACATTGGCTACTTCATATGCTATTTCATGTGCAATTAAAAAAATAAAGGATTTCGATATTATAATTGCCGGGCGTCAAGCGATAGATGGAGATACTGCTCAAGTCGGCCCTCAAGTAGCTGAAAAATTAAACTTACCTCAGGTTACTTATGCTGAAGAAATCATTTCAGTTGAAGAAGGTATAGTTGCTGAGGATGATAAATATGGTGTTCCGCATGCCAAGTTAGCTGAAGAACTGGGAATGAAAATTAAAGGTGAGGCTAAAATTAAAAGACGTTTAGAGAGAGGTGTGGAATTAGTATCTACAACTTTCCCTTGTGTTATAACAGTAAATGCATCAGCACCTGATTGTAGACCCAGGAATGCCAAAAGGGTTATGAAATATAAGCATGCAAAAACAGTTACTGAAATTCAAGAACAAAGTGAAGATTATATTAATATAATCGAAGACCGTCCTTATTTAAAAATTAAAGAATGGAGTGTAAACGACATTGAAACAGATTTAAAATGGTTAGGATTAAATGGTTCTCCAACAAAGGTTAAGAAAATTGAAAATGTTGTATTCCAGGCTAAGGAATCAAAACGTTTATCTAATGACGAATCTGAATTGGAAGAGTTGATTGTTGAACTTATTGAAAATCACACAATCGGTTAATTAAAACTTTGTTAAATAAATCAAAGACCTTTAATTAAGTTTTAATTCTAATAAATCTTATTGATGGTCAATTGATCTTGAAAATAATAAAATGGGTAACGTATTTGTAATTTGCGAAATAGAAGATGGCAAAGTCGCAGATGTAAGTTTAGAATTGCTTACTAAGGGGCGTTCTCTTGCTAATGATCTAAACTGCAGGCTGGAGGCTCTTGTTTTAGGTCACAATATAAAAGGAATTGAAAAACAAGTATATCCTTATGGTGTAGATGTTGTTTATGTGGGTGATGATAAACGGTTAGAGGTGTATACAACATTACCATTTACTTCTATAATAGTTCATTTATTTAAAGAAGAAAAACCAGAAGTTTGTTTACTTGGAGCATCAACATTTGGAAGAGATCTTGGTCCTCGTGTTTCATCAGCTCTTCAAAGTGGATTGACGGCAGATTGTACTTCTCTTGAGATAGGTGATCATTCAGATAAAAAGGCAGGTAAAGAATATAAAGATTTATTATATCAAATTCGTCCTGCATTTGGTGGTAATATTGTGGCTACTATTATAAATCCTGATTGTAGACCTCAAATGGCAACTGTCCGTGAAGGGGTAATGAAAAAAGAAGTATTTAGTGAAAGCCATAAAGGAAAAGTAAAAAATATAGACGTTAATAAAATCCTTAAACCGGAAGATTTATTGGTAAAGGTTTTGGAACGTCATATGGAAAAATCAAAAGTAAATATTAAAAATTCTTCAATAATTGTAGCCGGTGGTTATGGTATGGGTTCTAAGGAAGGATTTGATCAGTTATATCAATTAGCAGAAGTATTAGGAGCAGAAGTAGGTGCTTCAAGAGCAGCTGTTGATGCAGGATTTGCTGAACATGAGCGTCAGATAGGTCAAACAGGAGTAACCGTTCGTCCTAAACTTTATATTGCTTGTGGTATATCCGGGCAGATTCAGCATACGGCGGGAATGGAGGAATCATCAATGGTAATAGCTATTAATAATGATTCTAATGCTCCGATAAATAAAATTGCTGATTATGTGATTAATGGTGATGTGAGCGACATCATTCCTAAACTGATTAAATTGTATAAAAAGAACACTAAATAGATGAGATTATAGCCTAGAGAAATTTCTCAGGAATCTATGATCTATATCTATTATCTAAAATTAAGACAATGGCTAATTTTTTTACAGATAACCCAGACTTAAAATTCCATTTAACTCACCCGTTAATGGAAAAGATTGTAAAATTAAAGGAGCGTAATTTTGCAGATAAAGACCAATTTGATTATGCACCAATGGATTTTGAAGATGCCATGGATAGTTATGAAAAGGTATTGGAAATTGTTGGTGAAATATGTGGCGATATTGTAGGTCCAAATGCAGAAAGTGTTGATCAGGAAGGTCCTAAAATTGTTGACAACGAAGTAGTTTACGCCAAAGGAACTCAGGAAAATCTGGATGCCTTGGTTGAAGCTGGCTTAATGGGGATAACTTTACCCCGTAAATACGAAGGATTGAATTTTCCTATTGTACCGTATATTATGGCTGCAGATATCGTTTCAAGGGCAGATGCTGGTTTTGTTAATATTTGGGGACTTCAAGATTGTGCAGAAACTATTAATGAATTTGCTGATGAAGAGCAAAAGAAAAAATATTTACCACGTATTTCTAACGGTGAAACAGCAGCAATGGATTTGACCGAGCCAGATGCTGGTTCAGATTTGCAGGCTGTTCAGTTAAAAGCTACTTATAATGAAGAAGACGGTCAATGGTATCTTAATGGTGTGAAACGTTTTATCACAAATGGTGATGGACATATTTCATTGGTGCTTGCTCGTTCAGAAGAAGGAACACAAGATGGTAGAGGATTATCTATGTTTATTTATGACAGAAATAATAAGGCTGTTATTGTTCGTCGTATTGAAAATAAAATGGGTATTAAAGGTTCTCCTACATGTGAATTAGTATTTAAAAACGCTCCTGCTGAATTAGTTGGTTCCAGAAAAATGGGATTAATTAAATATGTAATGGCATTAATGAATGGGGCTCGTTTAGGTATTGGTGCTCAATCTGTAGGTGTTTCTGAATCAGCTTATAGAGAGGCTATTGAATATGCTAAAGAACGTCAGCAGTTTGGTAAGGCTATTATTCAATTTCCTGCCGTGTACGAAATGCTTTCTACTATGAAGGCAAAATTAGATGCCTCTCGTACTTTACTTTATGAAACATCAAGAATGGTGGATATCTATAAAACTTACATGCACATCAGTGAAGAGCGTAAGTTAGAACCTGAAGAACGCCAGGAAATGAAGAGGTATCAAAAAATGGCAGACTTCTTTACTCCATTATTGAAAGGTATGAGTAGTGAGTATAGTAATCAGTTAGCTTATGATTCACTACAAATTCATGGTGGATCTGGTTTTATGAAGGATTATCCAATTGAACGTATCTATCGTGATGCACGTATTACATCTATTTATGAAGGAACTACGCAGTTGCAAGTTGTTGCAGCAATAAGAGGGGTAACGACAGGCGGTTATGTAGATAGAATAAGAGAGTATGAAGCAATGGAGTTACGTCCGGAATTACATGGGTACAGGCGTACTTTAATTGGAATGACAGAGGAATACGTTCATGCAGTAAAAACTGTAGTTGAAGTAAAAGATAATGAATACGTAGACTTTCATGCACGCCGTTTAGTAGAAATGGCTGGGCATATTGTTATGGGATACTTACTATTGTTAGATACTCAAAGAGATGATTCTTTTAAAAATTCAACTGAAATATTTATTAATATGGGTAAGTCAGAGAATCATGCTCGTGCTGAGTTTATTCATAGCTTTACTTTAGATCAGCTAGGTATGTATAAGCATGTTTAATTTGAAGCATATTAAAAAGTAAAAAAAAAGTGACCTTTAGGTCACTTTTTTCTTTTTAAATCTTTTTCAATTGCACTAATCATCATACCTGCAATGTTTTTGTTTGAAACACCTTCAATACCTTCTAGGCCAGGTGATGAGTTTACTTCCAGTAATAATGGGCCATTCTGGCCTCTAATAATATCAACTCCAGCTACTTTTAAGTTCATGGTTTTTGCAGCTAGTATAGCAATTCTTCTTTCTTCTGGGGTAATCTTTATTGCTCTGGCGGATCCTCCCATATGGATGTTGGCTCTAAATTCACCCGGAGCTGCTATTCGCATCATGCTTTCAACTACTTTTCCATTTACGACAAAACATCTAATATCTTTGCCATCAGCTTCTTTTATAAACTCCTGAACAAGGATATTTGCACGCAAACTTTTAAATGCATTGATAAGACTTTCTGCAGCTTTTTTTGTTTCCGCTAAAACAACACCTTTGCCTTGCGTTCCTTCAAGTAGTTTTACAATTAAAGGTGCACCCCCAACCATTTTAATTAGGTCGTCAGTATCTAATGGAGAATTAGCAAATCCTGTTGTTGGAATCGGTAATCCATTATTAATTAATAATTGCAAAGCATAAAGTTTATCTCTTGATTGTGTGATCGAAGAAGCTGAGTTTTGCGTATAAACCCCCATCGCTTCAAAATGACGAGTTAAAGCACAACCATAAAATGTTAAACTAGGACGAATTCTTGGAATTATTGCATCAAAGCCATTAAGTATACGACCACCTCGATAATGCATTTCGGGATGTTTACCATCAAGCTTAATATAGCAATCTTTAATATTAAGAAATTCCATTTTATGACCTTTTTCTTCCCCTGCTTCAATAATTCTCCTGTTGCTATATAAGTCTGGATTGCTGGCTAATAAGCCAATTTTTAGTCCCGAAGGTTTTGTAAAATGTGGCGTGTAAAATTGCATTAATTCCTCCGAAGTTATTTCTCCTAAAAGAAAAGAAGCTTCCGGATCCACAAGGATTTTACCTGACATAGCTTGCCTTCCTAATAACATTCTATAACCCATAGAATCTCTATTAGTAAGGGTAACTTCAATTTCCCATGTTGATTGACCTATAGAAAGAAAGGTTTTAATTACATAACGCACTTCTACAATACCACTAGTGCTTTTTACTTTTCTTTTATCAATTACAGGTGATTCACAATGAATTGTTGTTGTTCCATTATTTTGTATGGGATGAACATCGTAACTAACCCATAAATTTCCTTCTTTTTTAAAAGGAACAATATTGACTGCATGTAATGCAGATGTTTTAGCTCCCGAATCAACACGAATTTTTATTGCTTTTATATTTAATTCAGGTAAAGCACACCATTCCTGGCTGCCCACAACAATTTTGTTAATATCCATTATATTTTTATAGGATGTTTATTTAAATAATTAATGATGGCAATATAGTACATATTCATATAAAAAATCAAGTTATAGCTCTTTTTTAAATATAACAGTGATAAATATTTTTGAATAACTTAAGTTGCAGTTAGACAGTATGATGTGGTTATTGTTTTGCGTTTTTATATCTCTTATTTATCTCATTCCAATTGATAATATTCCAAAAAGCGTTAATGTAATCCCCTCTTTTATTTTGGTAGTTTAAATAATAAGCATGTTCCCATACGTCAAAAGCAATTAAGGGAATACCTTTTATATCACTGTCTGGCATTAAAGGATTATCCTGATTTGGAGTGTTTCCAATTTCAAGCTTATTGTCAGGATTAATTACTAACCATGCCCATCCACTTCCGAATTGTGTTTTTGCTGCTTTTGAAAACTCTGCCTTAAAGTTTTCAAATGAGCCAAATGTACTTTCAATATCTTTTAATAAATCAGCATTAGGCTGTCCTCCTTTAGGACTTAAGGTTTTCCAAAATAAGGTGTGATTGTAATATCCTCCTCCGTTGTTTTTAACAGCATCATTATACTTGTTAATATTTGAAAATATTATCTCAATGGGAGTTTGCTCTAACCCATAACTTTTAATCGCATTAAGAAATTTAGTGTAATAACCTTTGTGGTGTTTAGAGTAATGCAATTCCATTGTTTTTGCATCAATATATGGTTCAAGAGCATTGTAAGCATATGGCAAATCTTCAAATACATGGATAACGGTGTTCTTATCCGATGTTGACTTTGGATTATCTATTGCAGTTGCATGTAGAAATGTACTAACCAATGAGGTTAATAAGATAGTAGTAAATTTGAATAAACGTGTACGTATCATATTAATAAATTTTTATTGATTTATAAAACTATATTGTGTTATATTGTTTTATATATTAGTGATTTAACTGTAATAATTACTGTAAGAAAACATTCTATCTATCAAAATGTTCAGACTAAAATTAAACATGATGTTGTAATTGTATACATCTATTGTATCTTAGTTAGCTGTAATGAAATTAATTATATTATCTTTTAAGGTACTTTATATGAATGCTAAAATATTTATAATAATTTGTTTAAATCTATTCACCTTCCATGTTACAATGTTAGGTGAAAATAAACCAAAAAGTGGGGATTATTATTTTAAAGTAGGTACCTATGATAGGGCCATTCGTGCATATAAAAGGGAATTAAAGAGAGATAAGCAAAATATTGATCTTCTAAATAATATTATAGATAGTTATTTGAAATCAAGTGTTGATAAGAGTGAAGCGCTTGAATATACTAATAGATTGTTGGAGATTAACAGAAACTCAGAATCTGTATTTAAACATGCTCAAGTATTATTTTATCTATTAAAATTTAATGATGCCAAAAAGGAATTCGAATGGGTGAAATTACATCAGGAAAAGGAATCCGAATTATATAAAGACTCAGATAAGTTTTTGCAATGGATTTTAAATGCTATGGCTTATACATCTAAACCTGATGATGTGGAATTTATAAATCTGGGTAAGTCTATTAATACAAATAAAAGCGAACTTAGTCCATTTGTAACCCGAAATGAAGAACAATTAATATTTTCAAGTAATAAAAGGTATTTATCTAAAATAGGTATTAATTATTATAATATATGTAATTCAGAAAGAGAGAATAATTTATGGATTAAGAGTAGAAATTTTGGTTACTATATTAATTCCGAATATGATGAAATTGTAGCGGGATGTTCTCCGGATGGAACTTCTCTGTTTGTATTTCATAACAGACAGGGGAGTGATAAATTAGGATTTTCAGTAAAAAATGAGAAAGGGCGATTTTCATATTTAAAGGATTTTGGTCATCCAATAGATATGAAAGGTGGAGAATACGGAGCTTGGGTATCAGAGTCAAGGGATACATTGTTTTTTGTTAGTGAAAATGAAAAAGGAAATACAGATATATATTATTCTATAAGACTTCCAAATAAAGAGTTTGCTGAAGCTCGTCCTATTCCCGGAAATGTTAATACTGATTATGATGAAAATTTCCCCGTTCTATCGAATAATGGTAAAAGACTTTATTTTTCTTCAGATAATCAATATTCTATGGGAGGATATGATCTTTTTTATTCGGATTGGAATGAGGAGAAAAAGGAGTGGGGGAGTCCTGTAAATCTTGGTTATCCTATTAATGATGTTTTTGATAATTATACCATATCTATGCCGAGGGGTAAACGTTATGCTTATGTTTCAGCTATTAGACCGGAAGGATATGGAGAAAGGGATATTTATAAAGTATTATTTAAAACAGAAACTCCGGATAATTTAATTTTACGATGCAAAACTGTTCTTAAAACAGATACTGGATTAATTGTTCCAAACTTTGATTTACAAGCTGAAATAAGAGATTCTGTATCAAATAAAGTTATAGGAATATATCATTTATCTAACGATTCAGCAAAGTTTGTTATGGCTTTAACTCCAGGAAACTATAAACTTATGTTTAAAGATAATGATATAGAAGTTTATCAAACACGTCTTTCTGTTCCAGAAATGGTTTATTCATCAGATCCTATTTTTAAGGAGTTTGTTATACCTAAACAAGAAGATAGTGAATAAATACTTGTTAGCAGTAATTTGTTATTTGAAAAAATATTAAATCATTATATGCAAATATGTATTTTACTATTATGTTTGTGGTTAATATTTGAATAAAATTGAAATCAACTTAAGTATTAATGAAACTTAATTTAAAAAATCCAATAGTGTTTCTTGATCTAGAAACAACAGGTATTAATGTAGCAACAGACAGAATTGTAGAATTGGCAGCTATTAAGATAAACTTGGATGGTTCAGAAGAAACACAACGTTATCTAATTAATCCTGAAATGCACATCCCCAAAAAAACATCTGAAATTCATGGTATTTATGATGAAGATGTTAAGGATAGTCCCACATTTAAAGAAATAGGTAAAAAGTTTGCTAAGTTTATTGAAGGTTGTGATTTAGGAGGCTATAATTCCAATAAATTTGATATTCCATTATTGGCAGAAGAGTTTATGAGGGCTGACGTGGATATTGATATGAAAAAAAGAAAGTTTATTGATGTCCAAACTATCTTTCATAAGAAAGAAAAACGAACCTTAGAAGCGGCGTATAAATTCTACTGTGACAAGGATTTAGTTGATGCGCACAGTGCTGAAGCTGATACCAGAGCAACTTATGAAGTGTTACTTGCTCAGTTAGATCGTTATACTGATTTAAAAAATGATATTGACTTTTTGTCTGAATATTCAGCTCATACAAAACATGCTGATTTTGCAGGAAGGTTAGTTTTTGATTCAGATGGTGACGAATGTATTAATTTTGGTAAACATAAAGGTCGTAAAGTAAAAGATGTTCTTGTTTCAGATCCTGGTTATTACGGATGGATAATGCAGGGCGATTTTCCATTATACACAAAGAAAATTTTCACTACGATTAAATTAAGAGGATTTATTAACAAATAGTAGTATTATTAGATCTAAATTTTTTAAAGTAAGATTATAATATTAACAGATACAAGATGAATTTTAAATATAATAGTTAATCTGTTAATATCTACAATTTATTTTGATACGAATTATTTACATAAAAATTGAGCATAAGTAAAACTCCTGCACATACCTGTTACAATACATAGGAAGGAGATTTTTTAAGGGTTCAATATGATAAAGAAAGAAAAGTAAACATATATGAAAATTATATGCATTGGTAGAAATTATGCAAAACATGCAAAGGAATTGTCTAATGAAGTTCCTGAAGAACCAGTTATTTTCTTAAAACCAGATACTGCTTTATTAAGAAATAATGATCCTTTTTTTATTCCTGATTTTGCTGAAGATTTTCATTATGAAACCGAGCTAGTGGTTAAAATTAATCGCCTGGGTAAAAATATTGGTAAACAATTTGCATATAGATATTATAACGAAATAGGTATGGGGATTGATTTTACAGCCAGGGATTTACAAGCTAAACTCAAGGAAAAAGGGTTGCCATGGGAACGAGCAAAAGCTTTTGATCACTCAGCGGGAATTTCAAAGAAATTTATTGACAAAAAGAAATTTAAAGATATTCAAAATATCAATTTTAAATTGTTGGTGAACGGAGAAGAACGACAAGTAGGGTATACAGGAGATATGTTATTTAAGGTCGATGAAATAATTGAATATGTATCAAAGTTTTTTACCTTGAAAATTGGAGATTTAATTTATACAGGTACACCTGCAGGAGTTGGACCAGTTAAAATAGGTGATCATTTTGAGGTTTTTCTTGAAAAAGAAAAAATGATGGATTTCTTTATTAAGTAGAATTACGATATCATTTTATGTACTAATTTTTAAAAGATAGCAATTTGTCAATTTAAGAATGTACAAAAATATTTAAGGCTTTGTTTTTATTAAAACAAAGCCTATTTTTTTGTTTTGAAAAAGAAGCAAGGTTTATTGATTATTAATAATCATCCTCGTCATCATAATAATTATCATCCTCAAAATCCGGACTGTTTACAGAAAAATCATTTATGTCAAAATCCATATCCTCATCGAGTTCGTCATAAATGGATATCTTTTTTGATTTTCCGGTTTTGGACTTAACTGCTTTAAGTCCTTTTCTTTCATCAACGTCATCATAAGCAGAACGCTTGTTCTTCTTATGCTGGTCATGTTTTGATTTCATAATTACTAAGCACTAAAATTTAATAAACACTTAAACTTATAAGGCTTTTGTATAGCCTCGGTTAATATATTAAAATCTAGCCTGAAATAGGCGTTTTGTTAATTCAATTACTGTAATTTAAAATCTTCTTTTGTTTCTATTCTTTCGAAATATTTTATGCTATAATTTTAAGTAAAAAATTTATTTTATTCTATTATTTATCAATAAAAATTGCATAAAAATTTAAATAATAATTTGTTTTAAAATTTAGTATAAATCTTCTTCATCAAAGTAATAATCATCATCTAACCCATGAAAACCATCACCTAAAACTTCACCAAAATCATCAGCTAATTCTTCTTCAATAACAGAGTTTTTCTTTCTTTTAGCTAAAGTTGGTTTTTCGCTGCTTTTTACCTCAAAATCTTCATATGAAGGTGTTTTTTGATTTGATAGTTTAATATTCTTCTCTTTCATAACATTGCCCTCCTAAATGATTAATAAAACTATATTATTATCTATTGTATTAATTTAATCAAACTCTATAATTTGTACTATAATATTGATGAAAAAGTTTAGTTTTTTATATGATTTTTATCAATTATAATCAATGTTTTTAATTTACAACTTAAATTTTAATTACGTATAATTGACCTGAAGAATAATGTGTAACTTTAATTTTTTCTCCTTTGTCGATCATTCCTATTTCAGATACGGCATCGTAGGTTTCATCATCAATAATTACCTTCCCTGAAGGTCTAAGTGTGGTTTGTGCAATGCCTTCGCATCCTGTAAGATTTATTAATTCTGAATCTACACCAAGGTATCCTTCTTCTATCTTTTGACTGGTCTGTAATGCAACTTTTGCTAATGGACCTGACGTGAATAATTTCTGACTTATCGGAATACCAATAATAAACGATAAAAACGTGCCGGCAGAAACGATGATTAATGACATTATCATTTCTTTTGCAGGAACATTTGAAAAGTCAAATACAACATTATCAACAAGACTTAAGGTAAGTCCTGCAAATACCAATATTATTCCGGATATACCTGTTATACCAAATCCAGGAACAACAAAAATTTCAAGCATAATTAATATAATGCCAATAATGAAAATGATAATTTCCCAATTTGCAGCTAATCCATCTATGTAAAGCGGGGCGAAATATAAAACAGCTGCTATTGTAGATGCAAGTAATGGAAAACCAATACCAGGAGACTGTAACTCAAAATATAAACCGCCAATAATAACCAGAATTAATATTCCGTGAAAGATTGGGTTAGTTAAAAAACCCTTTAATCCACTATAAAATGTAGGTTTGTATGATAACAATTGATATTCCGTGTAACCAATTTTTTCTATTACTTCTTTAATGTTTTCAGCCTGAGCTTCACAATAACCATGTTTTATTGCTTCAAGTGTGGTAAAGGTTAATATTTTACCAGTATCAATAATTCCTTCAATATATATACTTTCATCAACCATAGCTTCTGCAATATGTGGATCTCTTTTCCATACAAGAGTGGTGTCTCCTTTATTGATAATGGTATCTTTTCCATGAGCTTCGGCCGTTGCTCTAATAGTAGAGCGCATATAACTTTGGTATTTATCCGGCATTTTTTCACCAGATTGATTAACAACAGTAGCTGCTCCAATATTTGCTCCCGGTCGCATATAAATACTATCACAGGCAATCGATATTAAAGCACCAGCTGATGCTGCATTATTATCAATAAATACATATACAGGAGTTTTACTGTTAAGAATTTTAGTTCTGATTGAATCTGCAAATACAACCTGTCCACCATAGGTGTTTAAATGTAGAATAATCGCATTTGCTTTTAAATTTTCAGCTTCTTGAAAAGCACTTTGTGTATGAACCCATGAGGTACTGCCGATTTCTCGTTTTATATCAAATTTATATATTACAGGTTGATCGATGATGCTATCATTTTGAGACATGATATTAATTGAAATCAAAGAGAATAATAAACTAATAATATAATATTTGTTCATGTGTTTGAATTTTATCTAGTTTAACAATGAAACTCTCATGCACTATTTAGTTCTCGTAAAGATTAAACTATGAAAACAGTTTTCATGATTATCCCATTTGTGAAATCTTTTATATTGTTATGCATAAATTTAATTATTCATTGTTAAATACAAGATGTTTTATAAGAAATTATTCCTTGAATTTTTTCACTAGAGTTTCCGTCGTGGCTATTGTTGCTGCAACCAAGGATATAATTGAAATAAAACCAGATAAAAGTACACCAATATAAGGAATGAGTAATGTTAAAGAAAAGATAACTCCATTACCAATAGCTAAACCTTTGTTTGTTTTGATAAAGGCTACACTTTCTTTAATATTCATTTGTTTTCTTTCTAATGAAAAATCAATAAATGAAAAACCATAAAAATAGGCTGAAATAATAAAAAGAGGAATACTTGTGAAAATTCCAACAATAGGTATAAAACTAATAACGAATAATAATATTGTAATCAGTATTTCAATTAAGAAATTTCTTGTTGCCAACTTTATACCTCGCCAAATATCTTTAATGAATTGATTAAAGTGGAAAGGATATTCATTTCCGGTAAGAATATTTTCAACTTTCTCTGATAAAAAAGCAAATACAGGTGATAATAGAATAATAACTATATAACCACCTATGTATGCAAATACAACTATAAATAATAGTTTTAACACAAAATTTATAAAGAATAAAATTACCGAAGCCAGGATTCCTGAACCCCAGAAATTCCATGAATCTATATTAAGTAAATCTGTTGTATAGGTCGATAAAGAGGATCCTAAAGAAAGTATGGATTGATAACCTAAAATAAATAACAGAACATTTAAAATTAAAGGGAATATAAAATACCATGATAGTTTATGCTTTTTTATAAAATGAAAAGCATTTGAATAACTCTTAATCCCTAATTGAAATCCTTTTGAAAATGTCATAATTGAATTATTTATTCACTACAATAATATCAAAAATTATATAGTAATGATACGAAATATAGCTAATCATTAAGATACTTAGTTTAAAAGAGGTATTTGATAATTTACTATCTAATAAAAAAGTGTTAATTTTGTTATTTTTAAAAATTAAAATTAATGATGGACATTCAGTTATTAACCGCTATTTCTCCGGTTGACGGTAGATACAGAAGTAAAGTTGATGGATTAGCTCTTTATTTCTCAGAATACGCATTAATCCGTTATCGAGTTCTTGTTGAGATTGAATACTTTATTACTCTATGTGAGAAGCCATTGCCTCAATTGGCTGATTTTGATAAATCTTTATATGAAGATTTAAGAAAAATATATAAAGAGTTTCAATTAGAAGATGCAGAAAGAATTAAAGAAATTGAGGGGGTAACTAATCACGATGTTAAAGCAGTTGAATATTTCATTAAAGAAAAGTTTGATGTTTTAAAACTTGAAAAATATAAAGAGTTTATCCATTTTGGTCTAACATCTCAAGATATTAATAACACAGCAATACCTTATTCTTTAAGAGATGCTGTTAATGATATTTATTATCCTTTGTTAGAGGAGTTAATTAGTCAACTAGAAGATTTGGCCACAGAGTGGAAAGATGTTTCAATGTTGGCAAAAACTCATGGACAACCTGCTTCTCCAACAAGATTAGGTAAAGAAATGATGGTTTTTGTAACACGTCTAAAAACTCAACTTTCTTTGTTAAAAGGAATTCCTTGTTCTGCAAAATTTGGTGGAGCTACAGGTAATTTTAATGCACATAAGGTGGCTTATCCAGAAATTGATTGGGTTGAATTTGGTAACCATTTTGTAAATGATGTATTAAAATTAGATAGAGAACAGTATACTACTCAAATATCTAACTATGACAACTTAGGTGCTATTTTTGATAATATTAAGCGTATCAATACAATTATGCTTGATTTATCCCGTGATTTCTGGACCTATGTGATGATGGAATATTTTAAGCAGAAGATTAAAAAAGGTGAGGTGGGTTCAAGTGCTATGCCTCATAAAGTAAATCCAATTGACTTTGAAAATGCAGAAGGAAATCTTGGAATTGCCAATGCAATTCTTGAACATCTTTCGGCAAAACTTCCTGTGTCAAGATTACAAAGGGATTTAACTGATTCTACTGTATTAAGAAATATTGGTGTACCTATTGCGCATACAGTAATATCTATTAAATCTTTACAAAAAGGATTAAGTAAATTATTACTTAACCAACAATCTATTGAAAAAGATTTAGAAGCAAACTGGGCAGTGGTAGCAGAAGCTATTCAAACTATACTAAGAAGAGAAGCGTATCCAAATCCTTACGAAGCACTTAAAGCATTAACTCGTACAAATGAGGGTATTAATGCTAAAACAATAGCAGAATTTATTTCTAGTTTAGATGTTTCTGATGAGATCAAAGACGAACTTCGTTCTATATCTCCACAATCTTATACCGGAATGTAACCATTTCAACATAAAAATTTTTGAAGTCAGCTTGCATAAAACTACATTTGCAGCTGACTTTTTTTGTGTTCGTAATTCTCTGAATAATTAAGTTTAGAGATGTAAGATAATTATTATAAATGAAAGATTTTTTTAAGGTTTTAAAGCGCTTTGTACCACCGTATAAGCACTATTTAATATTAAGTGTTCTATTTAACTTGCTTTCTGCTTTATTTTCAGTGATAGCCATGTTATTTATGATTCCTATGCTTAATGTGTTGTTTCAAAAATCACATGAAGTTATGAATCTTGTACCTTGGGCTCTTACAAAAGAGGCTTTAGAAAATAATCTGTATTTTTACATTACTCAAATAAAGTTGGAGTATGGTATTGTGGCAATTATGCCATTTATAGGTATACTTATCTTATTTACGACATTTTTAAAAGTTGGATTTACCTATTTGGCCGCACATCAAATGGTGGCCATAAGAAATAATGTTGTAAAAGATATAAGACTTCAGATTTTTAATAAATTAATGTCTCTTCCTTTAGGATTTTATTCAGAGGAAAAAAAAGGCGATGTTTTATCAAGAGCAACAGGAGATGTTACAGAAGTTGAAAACTCAATAATGTCATCCATAAATATGTTGCTTAAGAATCCTATTATAATTATTGTTTCTGTTGCAGCTATGTTTGTAATGAGTTATCAACTAACAATATTTGTATTTGTAATGTTACCTATAGCAGGCTGGATTATTGGTAAAACAGGAAAATCATTAAAAAGAAAGTCTAAAGTTTCTCAGTCATTAATGGGAAGTATATTAGGCGTTTTGGATGAATCAATAGGGGGATTAAGAATTATTAAAGCCTTTAATGCTGAGAAGAGAATGACTAAACGATTTGAAATTGAAACTGAAAATTATCGTTTAATCATGAATAAAGTTCGCCGAAGATATCAAATGGCACATCCTTTAAGTGAATTTTTAGGTACTGTTGTAATTGTAATCTTAGTGTGGTATGGAGCCTATATTGTAACCTCTGAAGATACCTCCTTTGGGGGTGCTACTTTTATGGCATATATAGGGATTTTCTATCAAATAATAAATCCGGCAAAGCAATTTTCAACAGGGTTCTTCAATATTCAAAAAGGACTGGCTGCTATGGAGCGTATAGATAAAATTTTATTAGCAGATAATAAAATATTAGAGCAGGATGGTAAAATAGAAAAGAGACGTTTTGATCATAAAATAGAATATAAGAATGTAACATTTGGCTATAATGAAAAGATGGTTTTAAAGGATGTTTCTCTTGATATTGAAAAGGGAAAAATGGTTGCACTTGTAGGACAATCAGGATCTGGTAAAACAACTTTTGTAGATTTATTACCTCGATTTCATGATGTTCAGGAGGGGAGTATTTTAATTGATGGACATAATATAAAAGATATTAAAGTTCATGATTTAAGAGGATTAATGGGCAATGTAAATCAGGAAGCTATTTTGTTTAATGACACATTTTTAAATAATATTGCTTTTGGAGTTGAAAATGCAACTCAAGAACAGGTTGAGAAAGCTGCTAAAGTGGCCAATGCTCATGATTTTATAATGGAATCAGAAAATGGATATCAGACTTTAGTAGGAGATAGGGGAAGTAAACTCTCTGGTGGTCAAAGACAACGAATTAGTATTGCAAGAGCAATTCTTAAAAATCCTGATATTCTGATTCTGGATGAGGCAACGTCTGCATTAGATACAGAATCAGAAAAACTGGTTCAGGAAGCACTTGAAAATTTAATGAGTTCACGTACTTCTATTGTTATTGCCCATCGTTTATCAACTGTTAGAAATGCAGATCTTATATGTGTTTTTAATGAGGGTGAAATTGTTGAAAAAGGAACTCATGAAGAATTAGTTGCTAATGGAGGTACCTATAGTAAACTACATGAACTACAAGTTAGATAAGAAAGTTCATTTGTGAATAAAATATATTAAAGGTTGTTCAAATATAATGAGCAACCTTTTTTAGTTTTATAAATTGTTTTAAAGTTTTTCTTGTAAACGTTGTTTCTCCACTATAATCCATGTTGTTTCTAAAAGAAGCATTACTTGTTTGGCATGAAAATCATGGTATTCATGATTTGTGTTTGCCACCCAAAAAACAGCAACAACTTTACCATTTGCAAGTATTGGAATAGTTAAAGATTTTAGGTTGTCTTTCCCTTTAATATCGGTATTTAAAAAATCGTAATGACTATTCGTATCATTTATAATTACTGCTTTTTTACTTTGTACAGCTTGATTTAAACAGTTAATATTAGTATTATCAACAGTTAGATTATATTCATTTGTCCAATTATTTAAATAAAATATGTTTTTATATTCATCATAATGATAAACAGCTCCAATTTCACTATTAGTATATGAAATAACCTTTGATAATGTGTGATCTAATAAATCAGGAATAGAATTGGCCTTATAAGTAACAATGTCTTCAAGTCCTTTAAAACGTTTGTTAATTTGAGTTATTTGCCATTCATAATCCTTTCTTTGCGTAATATCCATTTTTACACCAATAATTCTGGAAACTTCATTGTTAGATGTAAATTCTATATCTACCTTTTGATATAACCATTTTGTTTTTCCGTTAATAACTACCCTAAAATCCATGGTATACGGTTCTCCAAATAAACAATTTTGCCATTTGTCAATATACATGCTTTTATCATCCGGATGGACAAGGCTTAACATATTATCAAAATTTAATGTATACTGCTTATCTAATTCGAATATTTTGTAACATTGATCAGACCAGTTAAAAGTTTTCTTTTTTACATTATAGCTCCAGGAACCAATGTTACCTATTTCTTGCGCTTTGTTTAAGTAGTAGCTTTGTTGTTTGAGGTGAGATATATCTCTACATATCACAAGTAAATGAGATGTATTATTTATTTTAATAATTGAGGCAGATAATAAGGCTGTTATGATTAAATTGTCTTTTGTTTTAAATTGAGTTTCGTAATTATTGATCTTTACGTCTGGTTTTAATTTATTAAATATGTATTCACGATCTTTTAAGTTAATCCACAAATTCAAATCCGTTGATTTTTTTCCAATAATTTCTTCTTCAGTATAACCGAACATTTCAGTAAAACTTTTATTAATATTAATAAAAGTACCGTCGAGCGAGTTTATTGAAATTGCATCAGGACTAGTGAAGTAGGTTTTTCTGAATTTTTGCTCACTTTCTTCAATAAGTTGGTTCGAACGTGTATTATTTAAACTTAAGGCAGCAAGTTCTGTAAATGCAGATAAGATATTAATATCACCAATATTATAATTTTTGTTCTTGTTAGAAAGAGCTATGATCCCTACAGGTTTATTTTTTATAATGATGGGTGTAATTATTATATTTTTAATGTTTATATGACTTTGACCTAAAAGATTATTATCAAAATTGTTATCTATATAGACTTCTTTTTTTTCATAAACAGAATTTAGTGGATCATTTTTTGATTTAGAAATTGGTAGAGTTAAATACACCTTTTTACCATTGGCATTTTTTAATGTGATATCAGTGTGTTCGCCATTTTTTATTCCAATAAAACCTGAATTTGAGTTAGTAAGTTTTAGACAATAGTTAAATATGTTATCTATTGTTTTGTCAAAATCATTAATCGTTAATATTTGTTTGGCAGAGTTTAATAATTGTTTTATCTCAGTATTTCGATTTTTTAGTTGAAGTTCATTTTCCTTTAGTGAAGTAACATTTTCCATACATACCAATATTTTTTCTTCATCATTATCAGGAAGAACTGCTGTTGAAATATGGAAATTTAATGTTTTAACTGAGTTATTTTCATTATAAACATTAATCTTGAAATCAGATTTGTTTGTATGCTTTTTTAATAATATTGAATCATTAACTGCATTATTTAAAACACAAGAGCTACAATGTTTTGAATTGCCGCATCCTTGTTTATTAAGAGATGCGTTAATGCAATTTAAAAAATCTCCCCCTCTTAGTCCCAGAGCTTTAGATGCATCTTTTTTTAGTAACTCTAATCCTGTTTTATTTATATCTAAAATTTTAGAATTTTTATTAAGAATTACCATTACAACAGGAGCGCTGTTAAACATCTTTTTAAATGTGCTTTCCTTTATTTTTACTTTTTCGTATGCATTTTTTAGTTCTATAGATGATATTGTTTCTTGAGTAACATCCACAAATACCGCAGCAAAATAATTTGGTTTTGGAGAAAATACGGTTGTTTCATAATATTTATTTACCTCACCTGCATATTCTCTGAACCTAATTGGTTTTCCGTGTTTTGCAACAGAACCACATTTCTTAAACCAGTTATCTTCGGTGTTTGGGAAAACTTTTTTAACTGATTGATTAATAATATCATCATATTGTACATTAAAGTCTGTTAAAAGTTTTGGATTGGCATCTCTAAAAATGAAATCTATCGGTTCATTATTGTCGTCGAATATTACCTCGTGTAGAGCATAGGCCTCATTTAAATTATTAAAGAGTAATCTGTATTTTTCTTCACTTTCAGCTATTTTCTCATTTGTTTCATATAATTCCTCGTTATTAGCCCTAAGTTCTTCTTCTATAGTTAAGAGTTCATTGTTTTTTTGATGTAATGTATCGTTAAGATCTCTAAATTTTTGACTTAATTTATAATTGTCGTATACTTTATTTCTAAGCTCAGTTTGTATCTTCTTTCTTTTGATGTTGCTTCTATATAGATAAATAATAAGTATTGTTTGTATTATAAAAAATAGAGTATAGAGCCAAATGGCTTTCTTGTTAATTTCATAAAATGATTTTGGTTTATTGATTATTGTTGAGTTTGGAGGTAAATCATAAATATTGATTTGTCTTTTCTGTAACTCTGAATAATCAAAAATGTAATTATTCATACTATTATCTTGAACATCAATTTTACTAACCAATCTACCTTTAAAAATTTGATTTATTATTGTGGCTGTTTGTTTTCCTAAGTCGTATTTTGATACAAAGTTTCCACCTATAATTCCTTTACCTATACCATGCTCATATAAATGAAATAGTGGAGCATTAAGATTGTTTGTAATAATATCCAGACTTTCTTCAAAGCTCATTGTATTTCCATTTTTATCTTGGTATGCTGATATTAAAATAACAGGATCTGTTGAAGGTATTTGTGTTAATATTCTTTTGAATTCCTCAAATGTATATTCCTTTAAATTAATTTTATTAAAGTTTAATTCAGGGTAATTAATAATATTTTTAAAAAATTTCGCAAGGTCACTTTTTCCTGAAATTGTATTGTCAACTATATAATATATATTATTCGAATTTGGATATAGTTGTTTAATTAATTCTATATTTTCCTTTATAAATATAGGTTCCATTATACCTGTAACCCATTCATTATTATTTTGATCCAATGCTAATTCGTGGTTGTTAACTCCTGAAAATACAATTGGAATATTAGGAAATAACTCTTTTTGATGATCTAATACAAATTCTAATGCCTTGTCATCACTGGTAATGATAGCATTATAAGGTTCAATAGATTTAAGTTTGTGTTTTATATAGTTATAGAAATTAATTTTATTTTCTTCGGTAGGTAGTTTTTTCCAATCTAAAAATTCAATATCTGATTTTACATTAATTGTATCAAATACAGAATTTAATCCGTTTAAGAAAGGATTTGTTGTTGGGAAGCTATAATTATACGAATGAATAACTAATACATGTTCATGGTCTTTTGCATTACTAGTCGTATAAATTGATATAAATAGAATTATTAATGTTATTAATCTTTTCTGGTTAAAATATAGATACTGGGTCATGTTGTTAAATACTGGTTTTTAAAATCTAAGTTTAATACGATATTATTTTATAATTTGGTTATGAATGTAATCTATATAATTTTTAAATATTTTAATTTGATTAGGTAATTGTTCAAAGTCAAAAGATTTAACGTTTGCTTTCAAATTCCTATTGTAGTTTTCTAGTTCACTCCACGATATAATATTAGTTATTTCGGAAATTTCTTTAACAAATATATTTAGGTTAGTAAGTGATAGCATTTCAGATAATTGTTTCCATAAAGGAATTAGAATATTTTCAAATTTTATTAGAATTATTTCTTTTTCTTCTTCTGTAAAACTATTGATTTTTAATTTATTTGATGTGTTTTCTATATTAAGAGATGGAGTTGTTTTTTGTATGTTATTATCTGTAGCTAAAGATGAGTCAAGATTCGATGTAAAACCTACTTCAGGTATAGATATACTAAATTTACTTCCAATACCAGGAGTGCTTTCAAGAACAATTGTTCCTCCCATTAAAGTGATTATTTTCTGTACAATTGACAGTCCTAATCCAGTTCCTTCATGTAGTTTAGTGCTTTTTTGATCTTCTTGAATGAACGGTTCAAAAATTAATTTCTGTTTTTCCTGAGGTATTCCAATTCCGGAGTCAATAACTGAAATATTTAGAACTCCATCGTTATTCACATTATTTTGAAGAAAGGAATACTCTATTTTTACATCTCCTTTTTCAGTGAATTTTATGGCGTTATTAATCAAATTAATAAGTATTTGCTTAACCTTTAATGAATCAATATATACATCACTCGGTACCCATGTTTGTTTAATGATCTCTAGTGATATTCCTTTATTTGTAGCAAATAATATAAAAGTTTGATATACCTCGTCAATCAAATACTCAAGGTTTACTTTATCTTTTTTTAATTCAATTTTACCAGAATTAATTTTCTCAAGGTCTAGTAAATCGTTAATTAATTCTAATAATGTTTTACCGCTGGATTCAATAGATGTAATATAATTGTTATAAGGTGCCTCTTTAATGCGATTCTTTAATAAACTTGTAAATCCTAGAATTGCATTCATGGGAGTTCTTATTTCATGAGACATGTTTGCTAAAAATTGTGATTTTAACTCATTTGCATAATGACTTTTATTTTTAGCATCAATAAGTTCGTTTAATAACCTTTTGTTATTAGTAATATCTAATAAGATTCCAACAATTTTAGAATCTTCATTTGAGTCCATCTGTCCATGGAAATGAAACCATAAATACTTGTTTTCAGCTGTAAGAAATCGAAATTCTAATTCTAAAATATCTTTGTGTTTTTTGATTACCTTATTTAATTCTGATTTAAATAAGTTTATGTTATTTGGGTGTATCCGCGAAGTCAGCCAATTTAAATCAAGTGGTGTGCTGTTAAAATTATATCCAGTTATTTCATTAAAAACCTGGTTGCAATCAAAAATATCGGTTTTAAAGTTGTATTCAATAAATGAAATTTTTCCGGCAGTTAATAAAAACTCAATTTTATCCTTCAAATTATTAATCTGCTTCTCCTTCTTCATCCTTTCGGTTAAATCGACTCGAACCTCACCAATGTGTGTTTTTCCATTTTTTGTAGTAATGGGAAAGGCTGTAACTTGAAATGAAGAATCATTCAGGTTTCTATAAAATGTAACAGATTTATTAAAGTCCTGTAAAGCTGGACAATCTTTACACTGTTCTTTTTCATTACAAAAATATTCATAGCATTTCTGTTTAATAGATGATGCTTTTTCATTACTATGAAATATTATATTTTGATTTTCATCAACAATATTTAATGTAGTATTAGTGTGATTTAGAATATATTTGAGTTGATTATTTACATTTGATAATTCTTGTTCCTTAACTTTTATATCAGTAATATCAATCATAAAACCATATAGTTCCTTTGTTATTCCATTTTTTTGAATAACCTTAACTATGTCTCTGATACAGGAAATACTGCCATCTTTTTTAATTATTCGATAGCTAAAAACATGATCATTCCCATCTTGAGATTGTTTAAGACAAAAATTTAATGAACTTTCTCGATCATCAGGATGAATTATATTAAGCCAATCGTCTATTGTTTTAATTTTTTCAGAACTGCAACATAATATTTTCTCACTTTGAGGACCTACATAAGTAAATTTACCAGTTTCAAATTCCAAAGACCAAGGAACACCATGAATAGTAGATAGAAGAAATTCTGAAGCTTGACTATTTTTAATGACTTTCTGTTGCGTGAAAAGGGATGTTACATTTTTACATGCAATTTCTAAATATTCTGTATTCGATTCGATCTTGTCAGTATTAAATAGTGTGATTACACTACCGTATTTGATCCCTTCAGAAATAATTGGAAATACATTTATTTTCTTGTATAAAGAAAGAAGTTCTATGTTTTTATACTCATTGTATTCTAACGTTACTAAAGACTTAGCTTTAGAAATTGAAGAACTAATGGTATGAGAATTTACAGCATTTATAATATGTTGTTTTATTGAAGTGCTTTCTTTCTCAGTAGATAAAACTGTATCATCAATGGAGTATATAAAGAGGGCAACATTGCATTGGGTTAGTTTTTGAATTAATTTTAATTGATCTTTAAGGTCCTTTTTTAATTCGTTGTTCATTTTTAATGAGGCTGTTGTTATACTTTGTTTTGTCTCAATATGGGGGCTCTGAAAATTTGATTATGACTTATTGCTAAATTATTTCATTGATAATAGTTAAATCATTGTTATTATTTAAGTTTATGAATGCTAATGTTAACAATGAATCAAATAAAAATTCCTTGCCAAATTTATATACTTGATTTTGTCCCAAAGGTAAAACACGTATGATTATATAAATGGGGGAATTTAAATATAAAGGTGGATGTATTTGTGGTTGTATGTTGGTAGAGGCAAATATAAATAATCAAAAAGTATAAACAATAAAAAAACATGAAATTTAGGTACTAAAATAATAAAATAAAAAAGTAAAAAGTTCAAGCTATTATATCATGGCAAAATATGACAAGTATTTTAGCCTTAAATTAAGATAACATTTTAGCATGATCGTAGAATTTGAAATACGGTTAAAAATATAAACTATAAAAAATCAAATATAGTACTTCTATGTATGTGCTGGGTTTTGGCTTCACTAGTTATTGGAAATATGTAAAAGTAATTTCCTAACAAGAAATTTACAATACGTACACTTACAATGTTACTTCAGTCTGAATACAATTTCTACCATAACACAAAAAAGAGCTACAACTTTTTAAATTGAGACTCTTTTATGTGATTTAAAGCTAGCTTATTTTCCGGATTACCTTATACTAAATCTGCACCTACTGATTGGAGCATAGATGGGGTAGCAAAGGAATGGATACTGAAATTAAGTGGATACACTAGGAATATTCTTCGGACTTTCTTCGGTTTTTCTTCGGTTAAAATCGAATATAATTTGAATTTGTTCCAAAAAATTTATAATTTAATTACATAGTTATACAGTACCAGGTGCTTATTTGTTACTTATCAGGTACGTATCAAACCAATGTTTAATCTAATCTTATAACAGTTATGGGTAAAGTTAAAAATGGAGCAAATGGATCAGTTTCCGGAAAAGTAGGCAGTGTTGTATTTTATTCAATGTATGGTAAGGATTATGTCAGATCTCTACCTGATGTACGCAAAGATAAACCTTCTCCTGCCAAATTACGACAAAGACAACGTTTGAGTTTGGTAACTAAATTTTTACAACCCTTTAAAAATTTAGTCAAAATTACCTTTTCACATGTTACTGTTGGTCGTTCACCATATCATACTGCTCAATCATTTAATATGAAAAATGCAATTAAAGGAGATACTTATCCTGATCAGGAAATAGATTACAATAAAGTGTGCTTGAGTGTTGGTAATCTTGATCTTCCTAAAGTTTGTGCCGTTAAACGAAAAGATAATGGGTTATTTTTTGAGTGGGATGAATACAAAGATGGATCATTAGATACTTTAGTGGTAATTTTATTAGATAAGTGTACCAATTATGCGGAGTATCAATTTACCGGTGTTTCAAAATATAAAAATAGTTACTTATGGGATGTTGATATATATGATGAAAAAGTATCAGTATGGATTGCCTTTCGTAGTCTTGATGAAGAGGATATGAGTAATAGTTTGTATTTGGGTGAAGTCTAGTTTTATATATTCAGTGGTCTAATCGTCTTCTGTTTGCTTTTTTATCAGACAATATTTTTTTGTTTTGTAACCTTTTAAGTTTGGATGCTTTAGTGGGTTTGGTTTTTATGCGCTTTTTGTTTGGTTTTAAAGTGATGTTAATTAAAGAGTTTAGGTGTTCCAATGCAAATTCTTTATTCTTTAGTTGAGATCTTGTTTTATCACAATTTAATGATAATATTCCATCTTTATTAATTCTTGATTTTAACTTATCAAAAACAATAGCTTTTTGAACTTCAGACAAAATTGCTGATTCCTCAATGTCTAAAATAATTGTTACTTTCGTGTTTACCTTATTAACATTTTGACCTCCAGGGCCGGAACTTCTTGCTGTTGTATATTTTACTTCATTTCTAAAATCAAACATTGAATTATATTTTAAAAACAGAGTTAATTTCATGCTCCTTCATTCTGATGTTTGTACGATACATCATGTAAATTAAGAATGGGAAAAATAATAATAATAACCATCCTACCTGAGCCATTAATATGAAATCATATATACCATGAAAAAGGAAAGGAACTACAAAAGCAAGTATAAAATAACTAGTTCTCTTTGGAGTAATAAATTTTGCCAAACCTAAATAATATCCCATCATAATAGCAAACATTGCATGTGCTGGAACTGCAGTAAAAGCTCTTGAAATTCCAGTTTCAAATCCATTACTAAATACATACATAATGTTTTCAACCAATGCAAAGCCTAATGAAACAAATACCGAATAAACAATACCATCAAAGCGTTCATTAAAATTGGGATTTTTCCAGATTAAAAGATATACCGCAATTAGTTTAAAAAGTTCTTCACACAACGCAGCTACAATAAAAGCATTTCCAAATGCATACGTGATTTTATTAGTGAAAAGTACAGGTAATAATGAACTGATGTAATGTTCGCATATAACAACCGGAATAACAATTGTCATGCCTGCAATTAAGCCTTTAATTAATAATTGTAAAGGTTCTTTTTCATATTTATCGCGATAATAAATATATATTAAAATTATAAATACAGGCGCTATTGATATTAACAACAGGTTCATGGGCGGAAATTTTCAGTGAATATAGTAAATTAAAATAATAGAAGATTTTTATATTGAATAGTCTATATAAGTAAGTTTTATTTAATTAATTTTATGCTTGAATTTGTGGAAAGAAAAGGATAATTCAACCTATTATATTATAAGTTATCGGGTGAATCATGATAAATAAAGTTGCAGAAATAATAAAAGCTTCAAAGTATTGTATTGCTTTTTCAGGTGCAGGAATTAGTGTGGAGTCAGGTATTCCTCCATTTAGAGGGGAGTCAGGAATATGGAACAGGTATGATCCACACCTGTTGGATTTGAGTTATTTTTATAGTGAGCCTGCCAGATCCTGGGAAGCGATACGGGAAATATTTTATGATTTTTTTACAGAGGCTAAGCCTAATGATGCTCATTTAGTGCTTGCGAAATTGGAAAAGAGTGGTATTGTTAAAGCTGTAATTACACAAAATATTGATAATTTACATTATGTGGCAGGAAGTAAAAGAGTCTTCGAGTTTCATGGTAATTCTCAAAAACTAAAATGTTTAGATTGTCATGCATTTTATGATGCAAAAGATGTAGAACTTAAAGTCATTCCTCCCAAATGTGAGAAGTGTGGTGGTTTATTAAAACCTGATTTTATTTTCTTTGGAGAAGGTATTCCACCTGAAGCCTATCAAAATAGTTTTGACGCAGCACAAAAGGCTGATGTTGTAATTATTTTAGGATCAACCGGAGAAGTTATGCCTGCATGTCAGGTTCCGGTAGTGGCAAAACAAAATGGCGCTACTATTATTGAAATTAATCCTGATAAATCAAATTTTACAAATAAGATTACTGATTTTCATATTAAAATGAAAGCAGGCGAAGCTATGAGAGCTATTATGCAAGCAATGTATAATTGAAATTTACATAAGGAATAAAGGTAATGTGGTTTCAAGGTTGAAGGTAAAAGAAAGGCTGAAAGTAATAGGTGCCAATAAGAAATTATATTCGATCATCTATAATGCCAACTATATAACTTTAAACTTGGTGCTTTTAACTATTTTATATGTACTTATATCTTGATAATTAGTGGTTTTGGGTTTTATTAATATTTGATTACTAGTATTTTATGATAAAACTCAATATTTCCATATAAATTGTTACATTTGCGCGTCAAATATTTTAGATTTTAAGTTCTAATATAAATAATAATAAAAATGAAATTATTAGAAGGAAAAACAGCAATAATCACTGGTGCTGGAAGAGGTATTGGTAAAGAAATTGCTATTACTTATGCTAAAAATGGTTGTAATATTGCTTTTACTGATTTAGCAATTAATGAATCTGTTCAAGAAACAGAGAAGGAATTAAACGCTCTAGGTATAAAAGCAAAAGCATATGCATCTGATGCTAGTAACTACGAAGATACTAAAAAGGTAGTTAGCCAAATTGTTGAAGATTTTGGTAGAGTTGATATATTAGTAAATAATGCAGGTATTACTAAAGATGGTGCTCTTAAAAGAATGACTGAAGAGCAATGGGATCTTGTAATCAATGTAAACCTGAAATCAGTGTTTAACTTTACACAAGCTGTTCAACCAATTATGTGGAAACAAGCTGGAGGTAGCGTTATTAACATGAGTTCAGTAGTAGGTGTTTCTGGTAATGCAAATCAATGTAACTATTCAGCATCTAAATCAGGTATTATTGGTTTTACTAAGTCTGCAGCTAAAGAAATGGGAACAAGAGGAATTCGTCACAATGCAATTGCTCCTGGATTCATTATTACAGAAATGACAGGTGTTTTGCCTGAAAACGTTAAAAAAGAATGGGAAAATAAAATTCCATTAAAGCGTGGAGGTACTCCTGAAGATGTAGCTAATACATGTGTATATTTAGGTTCAGACTTATCTGCTTATGTAACTGGACAGGTTATTAATGTATGCGGTGGTATGAATATGTAATATTCATATTATTAGAAAAAATATTACAAGGGTATTCTTAATGGGATACCCTTTTTTGTTTTCATTAAATCTATTTTGTAATATTGGTGTTATTCTTATTATAGCTTCAATAAAACATAATATTAGTAATGAAAAATTTCATATATCAAGCCGGTACAAAAATAGTATTTGGTAAAAATCAAGTTAATAATCTTGTAGATGAGGTAATTAAATATTCAAACCGAGTATTAATTACGTATGGAAAAGGTTCAGTTATAAAAAGTGGTTTATTATCAAAGGTAAAAACTCTTTTTGATGAAAAAGATGTAGTTTATAAGGAACTTAGCGGAATCCAACCTAATCCAAGAATATCTAGTGTACGTGAAGGAATAAAGCTTTGTAGGGATAATAATTTAGGATTTATTCTTGCTTTAGGAGGAGGTAGCGTTATTGATGCATCTAAGGCAATGGCTGCAGGTGTTAATTATAATGGGGATGCCTGGGATTTCTGTTTAAGAAAAGCAACTGTCGAAGATCCATTACCTATTGGATGTGCTTTAACTCTTGCGGCAACAGGTTCTGAGATGAACGGAAATGCAGTAATATCAAATGATGATACACAGGAAAAGCTTGCAATGGGAAGCGATTTATTACGTCCTAAAGTTTCGATGTTAGATCCCACCTATACTTATTCTGTAAATAAATGGCAAACAGCCGCAGGTACAGTTGATATAATAAGTCATATTTTTGAACAATATTTTACTCCTGATGCCGGAACAGATGTTCAGGATAATATTGCAGAGTCAATAATAAAGACTTGTATAAAGTATGGTCCAATAGCATTAAAAGATCCGGAAAATTATGAAGCGAGAGCTAATTTGATGTGGGCTTCAAGTATTGCACTAAATGGATTGACCTCAACTGGCAAAATGATGGGAGACTGGGCCACGCATGGAATTGAACATGAAGTAAGTGCTATTTATGATTTAACGCATGGAGCTGGTTTAGCTATTATTTTTCCCAATTGGATGAAATATGTTCTGAATGATAAGAATGCATTTAAGTTCGCTCGCTTAGGAAAAAATGTATTTGGCATTGATGAAAATGATGAATTAACTGCAGCTAACAAAACGATTGAAGCTATACGTACTTTTTTTAGTTCATTGGATATGCCAGCAAAACTTATAGAAGTTGATATTCCAGATACACATTTTAAAGAAATGGGAGATAAGGCATGTAAATTTGGTCCGATTGGTTATTTCAAAAGGCTAAATAATGAGGCGGTCACTCAAATTTTAGAAATGTCTAAATAGGTAACGGCAAGATATTTGATAATAAAAAAGTGTACTTGTTTATCATTTAGGATTTTTGTTGTATAATTTGTATTTGAAAACCTCATATTACATTTGTTTTAAGAAATATAAAATACAAATTATACTTTAGTGTTATGTAAAGACTACCTATGAAAGCTGTAAGTTTATTTATACTAATATTGTCTCTATTCTTAATTTCTTGTTCCTCTTATGAGCAGTTAAGCATTGATACTTTACAACCTGCTAAATATTCTTTTCAACCAGAGATAAAGTCTGTGGTTTTAGTAGATAATTCGTTAGCATACAGGAATAAAGGAGTTCATAGTATTTCCTTACCTTCGGAATCATATTCTATAGATACAATATGGAAAGATGATTTTCCTAAAGTTGTTTTGGATGGGTTAAAGAATGAATTGGATCATAGAAACTTTTTTGACACCGTTTATGTTCATGAAGTTTCGCTTCGTAGAGCAGGTTTGTCTGATAGTACATTTATATCATGGAATTTAATTGATAATCTATGTAAGAAGTATAATGCAGAAGCTGTCATTTCTATAGAAGGTTATTTGTATCAAACCAATATAAAAGTTGAAAATATGTTTGATGGAAATATGTATGGTTATTTAGATGCCAGTTCAGCATTGCTTTACCGTGCTTATAATAACTTAAACCATTCTATCATATTAAAAGAATTAGGAAAAGATACAATTTCATGGAGTGTTTATGGAAGTGGTTTAACTTATATAGCTCAAAATTTGCCATCACTAAGAAATTCTCTTGAAGATTTAGCAAATTATATGGGACAAAAGATTGCAGATGATATTGCTCCATTTTGGGAAACAGAAAAAAGAATTTTCTATAATTCAGGAAATTTATATTTTCTTCAAGCTACTGAATATATTAGAAATAATAATTGGGGAGAAGCTATTAAGCTGTGGAAATATGTATTTGAGCATTCACAAAAAAAGGTAAAGGCAAGAGCAGCCTATAATCTGGCTCTAGCTTCAGAAGTACAAGGCGATTATGAATCATCTGAATATTGGATAAATGAAGGATTATCAGTTATATCAGATTTATCGGGGGGACAAGCAAAAATTGAAAAAAAGAGATTGTCATTATATTCAGTATATATGAAACAGCGATTAAAAGTAGTTGAAGAATTAAAGATTCAAGTAGGAGGAGTTGAATGAAAATTTATATAGTCATTTTATTGAGTTTATATAATTCATTACTAATATATAGTCAGTATAATATTGAAGATAATGGTGCAAGTGTATCATTAAAAATAAAAGCAATCAATACTAATACAGATGTTATTAATTATCATTCACATCAAAGATTAATACCTGCTTCATTAACAAAGATTATAACGACATCTACAGCACTGCAGTTACTAGGACCGGATTATTGTTATAAAACAAGATTTATTTGTAAAGGAGACCTTTTTAATGGACAACTAAATGGTGATTTAATAGTAGAGCCAGGAGGGGATCCAACATTGGGTTCAAAATATTTTAAAGATACTAATCCCGAAGTATTATTTAGTAAGATTCAACAATGGTTACAGGGTAATGGTATCCTAAAAATTAAAGGTAAGATATTAATTAAGTCTCTTGCCCTTCCATATTCCTCACCAAGACTTTGGGAGGATATAGGTAACTATTATGGTGCATATCCACAAGAGTTTAACTGGAGGGATAATACAGTTAATGTCATATTATCTTCAAAAGAAACAGGTAGATTGTGTGATGTCGTATCTATTCAGCCTGATATTTCTCCTTATAAAATGGATTGTAAGGTAATTGCAGCCAATCATAATAAAGATAGTGCATATGTTTATGGTTTACCGGAAATTGAAGATTGGTGGATAGAAGGCTCAATACCATCAAACAGAACAGGTTTTAAAATAAAGGCAGCAATGCCAGATCCTAAATCGACCTTTATTAATGAATTAACAAACTACCTGGAAACAAATGATATTAGTATTAATCATGAAACCATTTCTGATAATTCTTTAAAAAATGACTTGTGTGTCTACACTTATATTTCACCAAAATTTTCTGAAATTATTAAGATTGTAAACCATAAAAGCAATAATTTATTTGCTGACATGATATTATTAACCCTGGCCAAGGAGTTTAAAAATATATATTCGTGGGATTTGGGAGTGCAAGTTGTTAAAGACTTTTGGGATGATAAAATTGATTTTAAAAATAATTTTAGAATTAAAGATGGTAGTGGATTAACCCCTAAAAACCTTATTACAACAAAGGGAATGGTTGATCTTTTATCCTGGATGAAAAATCATAGTCTGTATTTTGATGTATTCAAATCCTCTTTAGCAATTGGAGGAAAAACTGGCACATTAAAATCAGTATTTAAAAATAATGATTTAAAAAATAGAGTTTTTGGGAAGAGTGGTTCAATGGAGGGTGTTTTAGGATATTGTGGTTACTTTATTGGCAATCATGGAAAATATAGTGCTTTTTGTTATATTGCTAATAACTATTTAATAGAGACTAAGTTAGTTAGAGAACAGATGGATAAAACATTAACTCAACTGATTTTAGATCATTAAAATTAAAATATGTATAATGCATTAATAGTTATTATTTATTTTTTATCTCCCTTTATAATACAATGGCTTTGTTATAAATATGTATTCTTTGAAAAGATTGGAGCTGTTCTATTAGCATATATTACTGGCATAATACTAGTTTCATCAGGTATAGTAAGAGGAAATTCTATTGAGAATGTTCAAGAGATTATTATGTCTGTATGTATTCCTTTGGCTATTCCCCTGTTGTTATATTCAAGTGATTTAAAAAAAGTAATATTATTAGCCTCAAAAACATTATTATCACTTGTAGCAGCTATAATTAGTATTGTTATTGTAGTTATTATCGGATATTTTTTATTTGACACAAACGATAGTGATTTTCACAAGGTTTCTGGATTGTTATGTGGCGTATATACAGGAGGAACACCCAATTTAGCAGCTTTAAAAATGGCTTTAGATGTTGATCCTGAAACTTATATTTCTGTACATACATATGATATGTTTTTCTCAACAATTCATTTGTTTGTTTTAATGATGTTTGGTAAGAAGTTGTTTGAATTAATATTACCAAAATTTAAAAAAAGTGATATTTCTGAGGATACTCAAAAAATAGAAGTCAAAGAATTATTTGATGGTATTTTAAAGAAAGAAAATCGATTGTCATTGTTAACTGCACTAGGCATAACTGTTGTGATAGTTTTAACAGGAGGTTTAGTGATGTATTTGGTTGCGGAAAGGTCAAAGATGGCTGTTTTTATATTGTCTATTACCACCTTAGCTATAATACTTTCATTTAATAAAAAAGTAAATTCAATACCTAAAACTTTCAATTTAGGGATGTATTTTATATTGGTATTTAGTGTTGTTGTTGCTTCTAAACTTGAGTTATCTCAATTAATTCAAATCGACACTCATATTTTCTACTATGTAGGTTTTGCTGTTTTTGGATCAACAATTCTTCATGTATTGCTTTCAAAAATATTTAAAGTTGATGCAGATACAGTTTTAGTTACTTCGGTTTCTTTAATATGCAGTCCTCCATTTGTTCCTGTTATTGCAGGGTCAATAAAAAATAAAGAAGTTATTATTCCTGGAATTACTGTTGGTGTTATTGGTTATGCTATTGGAAATTATTTGGGATATTTATTAAGTGAATTATTGCTGTTTTTTTAAATAAAAAAAAGGAGTTCCATTTTCTGAAACTCCTTAAATAATATAATTAAAGTATTTTATTCTTACTTACAGATTACATAGAGTCATCATTGACACTTATCTCGTTAAATTCAGAGCCATAATCAGTGTTTAATTTTAAAATAAAGTCATTTAATGCGTCAAAGAATCCAGTTAACTCAGTTTCTACATAAGTTTCCATAGATACTCTTGATTCATCACTAAATACCATTCTTACATCCATGTAGTAATCATTTTCAGTATAAGTAACACCATCCCATGTGTAACTGTCTGTTTCAGATACAACATAAGGCTCTAAAGATGCAATCATTGTGTTATTATCAGTATAGATTAATACAAATTGTGCATTTTCACTGAATAATGAAACTAAGTTTTCTGCTTCAAGTTTTTTAGTTGCATCAGGATAATCACCCCATTGATCACGCTCATCTTCATGATCTGCATCAAATTGTTGTTCACCATTTACAATAGTTTGAATATCAACCTGACCAACAGCTTTTAACTTCATAAACTGTATGTAAGCATTACCATTGTTTATGATTTCTTCAACATCAGTTTCTGTCCATGTATCAGTTTCTGTATATTCAACAGCCTCCCATTGTCCTGTAGTTTCATTATAAACATAATCAGTCCATGTGTATGTATCTGATTCTTCATAAGTATTATCGTCGATATTACTTTCAGACCAGTCTCCGTTAATTTCAGCACCAAACGCGATTAAAATATCATCTCCGTTTTTAAAGCTAAAATCAAAGCTTGCACTTTCATATTGCGTGTGATTTAAAATCTGATTGAAAGAGAAAGTTCCAATTTCTAAAGTGTTTTCTAAAGAAGTAGGAGTTCCATCAGTTAAATAACTTGCAGCAAGATTATAGCTCATTAATGTATTGTCATTGTATTTAAGAGTGGCTTTTAATCCTGTTGGGAATTCAATTGTTCCTGCAGGTAAATCAAAATCTTCTCTTGGTTCTGTAATTTCTGTTACAGTAAAATCTCCAATCCAGATTTCTGCAGTATTTGTAACATCACTTTCTTTTCCCGGGAAAAGAAAAACAATTGCATCAGAGTTTTCTGATTTGTCAAAATCTGATGTTTCGAAATTATAAGTATATGTTGCTGTTTGTGCAGCAAAAGAATCGCTAAGAGCTAAACCTTCTTCAGTAGTAGCTTTTAATAAGTTATATACTTCAGCAGTATTTTTTGAATCATCAGATAAAATTTGTGCTGCTTTTAATGGAATATTAAATTGACTTGAAGATGGAGATTCTGAACCTCCAAATATGCCCATCATTTCAATCATTACATCAATTGCTTCTTCATCTTCTAGTGCGTCAATTTGAGAAACTAATTCAACTGCAGCATCTTCAACATCTTGTTTAGATTCTTCTGGGGTATTTGTTGAATATTCAGCTTCAAGTTCAGATTTAACATCACCATCAGTATCTGTGACTTTTTCGTCTTCACAGCTTGCAAAAACCAAAAGAGTTAATGCTGCAATCCAAATGTTAAGTTTAAATAATTTTTTCATTCTTTTCTGAATTTAAATGTGTGTTTTTAGTTCAAATAAAATATGTTCATTCTGCGATTATCTCCTACGGAGATTGTTAAGAAAGGTTTATTTGTTATGTTCAATTAAATAAATTAAACAAATAGGTGTAATGTTCGATTTTGTAAATAAATATGTTTTAGTGTGTTGCGAGAGAAATTTAATATGTTGTACTTTGCACCTTATATTTTTTATAAAAGGATGAATGTATTCAGAACCATAATTGTTGTAATATTGTTGTTGCTAAGCGTTGCTATATTAGCTCAAAACTCTGGCGTGAAGATTAAAGGGGTGGTTATGGATTTAACATTAAATGAAGCTATTCCAAATGTTAATATTATCCTTGACGGAAGTACAAAAGGTACAATTAGTGATTACGACGGTAAATTTGAATTGTTAGTGGAAAAGGATGAATATGTTAAGTTAATTTTTTTTCATACTTCTTTTGAAATAGATACAGTTCTAATTAATTTTTCTAAAAATAAGTTCGTAAAAGTATACTTAAAAGAAAAACAATATCTAAAAAACGAGATAACAGTTAAAGCTAATCAAAACTCATTAGTAAAAGGAAATATACCAGGTAAAATATTAATTAAACAAAAAGAAGTATTAGCAACACCAACACTTATGGGAGAGCCTGATTTAATCAGGACCTTACAATTGTTGCCAGGAATTCAATCCGTAAATGAAGGTAATTCTGGTATTTATGTAAGGGGTGGTTCACCGGGACAAAATTATGTAGTATTTGATGGTATTGAATTAATGAATCCTTCTCATCTTATGGGAATATATTCTGTTTTTAATCCATTTTTAGTGGACAATGTTTCTTTTTATAAAGGTAATGCTCCGATGCGATATTCATCGCGTTTGGCCTCGTCTATCATAGTTAACTCAATTGATCAGAAACAAGGAAATTACAATTGGGCTCTTAATATTGGTAACATAAATTCAAATGTTAGTTATCAAGGTAATTCTGCGAATAAAAAGTGGTTCACCACTATCGGTTTTCGACGTAGTTATATTGAAGGAATACAAAGTGTTGCTAATTTATTTATTGAAGATCAGGAGAATTATTTTACATCTAATAAGTTTAATTTTTATGATTTTAATGGAAAAGTAAAGTACAAAGGTGATAACTTCTCCCTTAAAATGTCATGGTATAAAGGGGGAGATTACTTTAATTATAAAAAGGTAGATAATCAGATATATATTGATAATAGCTGGGGTAATGAAGGTATATCTTTACAGTTTAAATCAATGTTTAATTCAAATATTTTGATGCAAAGTAATTTCTCTTATTCTGGATATTCATCCGATTTAAATTTAGGAATTGCAGATCAGGATTTAAGTTTTACAACAGATTATAAACAGATAAAATTGAATACTGAATTTTTATATGAAATAAATGGTAATTCTATCAGGTTTGGAGCATCTGCATTGCGACGTAACATAATGCCTCAAAATTTGGATGTATCCTTGAATACAAATAATGATAAATTAAACAGTGAATATATACATCGTATTTTTGAACTCTATTTGAGTGATGAATTTAAATTATTACCTCGATTAGAAATGTATATTGGTTGTTCTGCACAATTATATGAACAGGTAAAAAAGAATGCAAGTGGTTTTTCTAATGATACCGATTATAGTTCTGATAAAAATAGATTGTTAGGTAAAGGAATGATTACCTTAAATTATGAATTATCTGACTATGCTTCATTGAAAGCTTCTTGTAATTACCTTACTCAAAACATTCATCTTACCTCAATTGCTTCTATTCCTCTGCCTTCAGATGTTTGGATGCCTGCAACAGATAAAGTTCCTGCAGAAAACTCAACACAAGTTACATTGGGTTATTTTAAATCTAATTTTTCAAATGAGTTAGAATACGGTATTGAAGGTTATGGTAGAATTCAGCATAATCAATTAGTACTGAATTTAAATATGAAAGGTGAAGAAATAGATGATTTTGAAGATAGTTTCTTTATAGGTGAAAGTGTTGCTTATGGTTCAGAGTTTTTTATTAAGTATAATTCTGAAAACTTTAATACTAATTTGTCTTATACTTTAGGATGGGTTAAACAGCGTTTTGATGCATTAAATAATGGGAAATGGCATGATGCAAAATACGATAGAAGACATGATATTAATTTTTTATGCAGTTATAAAATTAATAATAGAATTGATGTTGGAGGAGTTTTTATTTTAGCTACTGGAAATAAGGCTACTCTGCCTGTAGGACGTTATTGGATGATGGGTAATATAGCAAATGATTATGATGGGATAAATAATTATCGAATGCCACTATATCATAGAATGGATTTATCCATTAATTATAGTTTCAGGACAAAAAAAATAAAAGAATCCATATTAAATTTCTCCATAATTAACGTATTAAATAGAAGTAATCCATATTTTATTTACTATGATGTTGAGGATGGAGTAGAGAATTATGAGTTAAGTGTTAAGGCAAAACAGGTTTCGTTATTTCCTATTTTACCTTCCTTAAGTTGGAAAGTTAAATTTTAGTATATAAAACGAAACTCTAACTAAATAGTGTTTATGATAAAGTTAATGATATATATGTTGTTTGCGATTAGTATAATTTCATGTACGAAAGATATTGAAATAGAACAACCATTATATACATCAAAAATAGTTGTTGATGGATGGATTTCTAATAATGACTATGCAAATGTAATATTAACAAAAAGTTCACCCTTTTTAACTAATTATGATTCAGCATCAATAAGGAATACATTTTTAAATTATGCAAAAGTAACAGTGACATCCTCTAAAGGAGAATCTGAAATTCTTACATTATTCCGGAAAGATGAATTTTTTCCCCCATTTGTTTATAAAACAGTTTCTATTAAAGGAGAAGTAGGAGTTGAATATAGTTTAAAAATAGAAGTTGATGATGAGGTTGTAACAAGTTCAACAACAATTCCATTAGTACCCGAAATTAAAGATATTAGTATTAATGTATTGTCGGATACAACAATGAATTTTGTAGCTAATATTAAAGATGATGTTGATGAACTAAACTATTATTATACTGAGATCTTCATTAAAAATGTAAATCGAAATTACCATTCTTCAGCTTTTCCATTATTTAATGATCTTAATAATAATGGAGATATGATTGAAAAGTATATATACAGAATAGCAGAACCTGATCCTTTAAACCTTAATGAACTGGATACAGCAAGGAATTTGCCGGTATATGAATTTTATAGAACAGATACCGTTAATATTCGTATATCTTCATTAGATGTTAATTCTTATAACATATTATATGATATTTATATAGATCAGATGAATAGTACTAATCCATTTTCTTTTATTAATAAAAGTACAAGTTCTAATATTGAGGGAGGAATTGGTCGTTGGACAGGGTTTGGTTCTCGGGAATTTTTGTTAGTTGAATAATAAAAAGTATATAAATTTAATAGTTGCATATTTATAATGTTTAAAATGCAAATAGGAAAAGGGAAAAATGTTGTATGTCGAGAATTTAAAAAGTTCTTAAAACAAAAAGCTAAAAAATGAAAGATATGACATTAACTATAGCCATTGTTCAATATGATATTGTTTGGGAAAATATTAGGGAAAATCAAATCCATCTTGAAGCAATATTTAATAAAATAGAAGATTCTGTCGATTTGATTGTACTTCCAGAGATGTTTTTGACTGGATTTTCAATGAATGTTAGAAAGAATGCTTTAGAAATTGATGGAGATGAAATTAGATGGTTAAAGGAATGGGCAAAAAATAAAAATACTGCATTTCTTGGGTCTTTAGCTATAAAAAGTGGTTCAAAAGTATATAATTCTGCATTGTTCATAAATCCTGATGGCGAGTTAATATCTTACAATAAACGTCATCTTTTTAGGATGGGGAGAGAGGATAAATATTATACAAAAGGAACTGAAAGGATAGTTATTTCTTATAAAGGAGTTAGGATTTTGCCTCAAGTGTGTTATGATTTAAGGTTTCCTGTATGGAGTAGGAATAGGAATGATTATGATTTGTTAATATATATGGCGAATTGGCCAGGTTCAAGGCAGAATGTGTGGGATATACTATTACCTGCAAGAGCAATAGAAAATCAGAGTTATACCATTGGTGTAAATAGAATAGGAGAAGGTGGAAAGTTGTTGTATAATGGAGGATCAAAAGTGATTGATTATAAAGGTGTAGAGGTGTTGAGTATGCTTAATGAACAGGAAGAATTTAAATTGATTACCATTGATCTTAAAAAACAACAATTGTTTCGTGAAAAATTTCCTGCTTATCAGGATGCTGATAATTTTTTAATAATCCAGTAAATAATACATATAAATATGTAACAAATATTCTTTTTGTTAGTAAAAGCGGAAAGGGGAGATTAGGTAAAAATTTTTAAGTATAATGAGGAGTTTTAAAGTTAAAGTAGAGGCTAGCAGGGCAGACTTTTTTATGGAGTTACTGGATAGTTTAAATTTTGTTTCTTTTGAAGAGGATTCATCTAGTAAAAGTAAATCTGCAAAAAAAGCAGGTTCAAATGTGAAAGATATTGAGGGAAAGTCTTCTTCCAATAACAAAACAAAATCTGAAGAAGAATATGATTCAATGGATAGTAAGAGAAAATCTTTAGAAGATATTCGAAAAGCTATGATGAATATTGATAAGTTGAGGAATAACCGTTAAGGTTCTTTGTGGTTGGGCATAATATTTGTTGTAGTACTATTGAAAAATCAACTTTAAATCAATATGCTATGAAAACTAAAGTTCAACAATTAATTTACATATTTTTGATATTTATTGGTGGGTTTTTTATTCCAGTAAGTGCAACTGAATTGAGTAATCATAATAATGCTGTGGCTACAGACAGTATTTATCAGACTGTTGATCAAGTACCTGTTTTTAAAAAGTCAGGAAATAACATCCAAAAGTTTCTTTCAAAACAAATAAAATATCCGGTAGATGCTTTAGCTAAGGAAATTGAAGGGAAAGTTTTAGTGTCGTTTGTAGTAACGAAAGATGGTGAAATTGCTAATGTAGAGTTGGAAAAAGGACTTTATGAAAGTATTGACAAGGAAGCATTACGAGTTATATCACTATTGGATAAATGGAAGGCTGGAGTTTTGAATGGAGAAAAAGTAAATACTAAAGTTACTATTCCAGTTCATTTTTATATTAGTGATGAAAACCGTGAAATTGCAAAACGGATAAAGCCTTTTTATGTAAATGACAGAGCACCATTATTTGTATTAGATAAGAAAAAAGTTACAGGCTTAGCTACTTTGGAATACTATAACATTAAATCAATAAGGGTTATTAAAGGAAAAAAGGCAATAGAGCTATACGGAGAAGAAGCAAAGAATGGAGTTTTGGTAATTGAAACCAAAAGAGGAACAGAACCGATTTATAGACGTTATTGACAGTCAGTAGTGTATAGAAAATATAAAGTCCTTGAGAATTTTCTCAAGGACTTTTTTATTTATTTTTTAATGAACTTCTTAATAGTTTGACCTTCGTTTGAATTTATCTGTATAAAATAAATACCTGATTGAAGATCTGATACAGATATATTACAATCTGTATCCAGATTTGATTCTTTTAATACGATTTTTCCGGATGTATTTAGGATACTAATATCAATAGTATCGAAGTTATTGTTAATTAATTTGATGTATTCATTTGCAGGATTTGGTGCAATTTGAATAGCCTCTAATTTCTCATTTACAATGCCTGTAGCTGTACTTTTTACAACTTTAACGGTCCAGGTTTGAGTTGTTTTTGGAGTTATAGTTTGGTTAATAGTATAAGTTACATCATTTGTAAAATCAACAGAAGTTACACCACTTTCCTGAGTTACATCATTCACAAGTACTTCGGTATATGGAGGTAAGTTAAAAGTAGGAACTAAAGAAGTAACATCAGTTTCTTGTGGTACAGTAAGGGTAACAATTCTATTGGTATAATCAATTTCTCCTGATACACTTAATGATTCAAACTTGAAATACTTAAAATCATGTTGACGCAATAGATTTACAGTTAAATCGTAAGTACACTGATAAGCTGTCCATTTATCGATTACCAGGTAATATGTTTGTGCATAATAACAATAAGCATTTTCAAAGCTGGCAATCCAATCTCCTGTTCCAACACCAGCCTCAGTATCCGGATCATATCGGTCAAAAGCACTTGGTTTTTCTCTGGTTAAGGCAATTCCTGGCCTTGGTGAAAATGAGCCGGCGTATGCTGCAGTAACCGATGCATCTACATACATTTGTGTTTCAGTGGTAGTAAAGGCAAAAACAATATCCTCGGTCTGCATGTAATTAGAAATATTGTAATTAGGTCCGTAATTGTTTGTGTACATTACATACTCTCCACTAGCTGTGTACGGGAAAGATGTAATTAGAAATGGTTCGTCATCTACATCACCAATTACATAATTAATAACCGTTTCAGTGTATTCATCGTTTGAAGCATTTTCATCACCATCAATATTTACTTTAGCTAATATTTCATAGGTTGCTCCATCTGTTCCAACCACTGCTGTATTACTAGTAAAGGTATATAGATATATACCATTACTTGCAATAGTATAATTAACGGTTTCTTCTTTAAAAGTATTTCCTCCGTCCTGAGAAAAACCAATAGTAAATGAAGATACTGCTTCTGTTCCATAATTTTTAATTGCGATTTTAACAGTTTCATTGTCTGTTAAAGCACCCTTACTTCTTGGAGCAGACCACGAATATATTCCCAAATCAATGGCCTGAGAATGTAATAAAATAGGTGAGGATAAAATTATAATCCCTAGTAAAATAAAATTGCGTAAAATTATTTTCATTCTAAATGTGTTTTGTTTGTTTAGTGTACCAATTACGTCAGTTAGAATGAAATGTTTTAAAGAGTATATAAATTAGCAAATAAGTATTTTTTAGTATAAAAGTCTAATGGCTGTAAATGAATTATATAAAAAAAGGTCTGTATTTAAGAATAAATACAGACCCTGATTAATTAACTGAAATACAATTAATTTAATCTCTCAACAACTGATTCAACTAGGTTGACCTCATATTTTAAAGAATCAACAGCTTTTTGATATTTTATTGCTGCATGTTCTACTAATTCCTTATCATTGCTAAGCTGCTCTGATGAATCCTGAATATGTTTTACAATGTTTGATATCTCTCTTGAGTATTCTTTTGTAGTGTCTGACATTTGAACAATTTCACTGGATATCACTTTAAAACCACTTCCTTTGTCTCCGACATACTGAGCTTCTATAGAAGCATTAATCCCCATAATTTTAATTTTATCAGAGATATCCTGAATAAACTTTACAATGCGATCTGTTTCTTTAATTTTTTCGTTAGATCTAACAACTTCATCCATCAGTCTTTCGGTAAAAAGCATCATTTCTTTTTGCTGTTGAGAAAGCTCGGTAATTTTATTCGTTAATATATCAATGCGTTGAATCAATGCATCTCCGGCTTCTTTTCTTTTGGATATGTCAGAATCAATTGTGACTAAATGGATAATTTCTCCATTATCATCTAATACCGGTGTTAAAGAAGTGTGAGTCCAAATTTCTTTACCTGAGGGAGTGGTGTTTATTGCTTCGTAGTAACTAGGTTTTTTAGTTGTTACACATTGCTCAATACACCTTTTAACCATGGGATTAAAGCTTGTTTGAATAATATTGTTTCCCCGGATATTAATGAATTGCTCAAGTGTATATTCATACATACGAGTAAAACCATCATTTATCCATTGAATATTGCCCTTCTGATCCATAATCATGATTGCATTATCCGTTTGTTTGGCTACAATTGAGAGCCTTTCCATTTCAGCATGTTTATCTTCACTGAATTGGATCGTTGAAACATCAGTTTCAACAATAGCAGCTTCTTTTTCTTTTAATGTTATGACTTGTGATTTGAGCATGAAAATGCGATTCATTAACCAAATGACAAGACATATCATCGCTGCTAATGTAATGTACATTAATAGTGACATAGGTGGTATTTATTTAGGTATTTGCAGCGCGAATATACAAAATATTGAAAATAACCCTATGAAAATACAGGGTAAAATATGATTAATATCATGGAGTATCGATTTAATAAATGTTTAAAGCACTTGAGTTTTTATCTGATCAATTTTATTATCCACGAACAGGTCTAACTCTTTAATAAATTTAATTATCCTCGTGGGTTTAAATTTGGAATATCAAATTTATATGCTCGAGTCATAAGTCTTTAATGTAATGATATATTTCCTAATGGTATTTATTTTCTTGACAGGGAAATAATACACTTTAACTTTAAATAAATATTATTCACTTAAAAATATAAATTATTAAGTGTTATTTGTATTTGCTTTGTCCTAATTTATGTTGATATTTTTTAAATAAACATATAGTGTAACGTTTAATAAACATTACTTGTTTTGTATTGTTTTTATAATGCTTTTATAGATATAACTAAAAGTAAAACATGAGGAAATTATATATTCTGATATTTTTATTTACTATTATTAATGTAGTATTATTTAGTCAGGACAAATCATTAACCGGAACCATAAAAGATTCTAAAACAGGAGAACCTATTCCTTTTACCAATGTGTATATAAAAGGAACAACGTTAGGAACTATTTCAGATACTACAGGATATTTTAAACTTGATTTTGAAGGAGATTCAATTGTATTTTCAGCTATAGGTTACTATAAACAAACCATTAAAGCAAATCGAATTAAAAAAGACATTGCTATTAAATTAGAACCGGAAGTTGTTGCTATAAATGAGGTAAAAGTTAAGCCTAATGATTATCAAATTAGGTGGATTATTAAGAATGCAATTGAACAAAAAAATAATAATAACCCAGAGAAGTACGATCGTTATTCATATGAAAAATATTCAAAGTGGGATTATGTTTTAAATAATGTAGAACGATCTTTAATGAAGTCTAATGTTTTCAAAAATCATAAAAACTTGTTTCAGAAATCAGATAATGGTAATTTTTATTTACCAGTATATTTTTCGGAGCAATTAGTTTATAATGAATATCAACGTCAACCATCTAGAGAAAAATCAACCGTTTTAGCAGATAAAACATCGGGACTAGGAGTGTTAAATAGTTACGAATTTAGTGGTTATACAAGTGGATTAAATGTTAGCCATAATTTTTATCAAAATTATATTAAATATTACGAACAAAATTTTGTAAGTCCTTTGGCTAATAATGGATGGTTCTATTATCGTTACTATCTGGTGGATAGTGTAATGGTAGAAGATACAAAAAACTATAAAGTTTTATTTTACCCCAAAAGAAAGGGTGAAAATGTCTTTGAGGGTTATATGATTATTGATAATAAAAGATTTGCCATACAGGAAATTGATGCCAAACTTTCTGGGGGTAATCAATTAAACTTCATAAAAAATATGAAGGTTAGAAGTGAATATCAAATTATAGATGATAGTGTAGTGTTTTTTAAAAGTAATAAACTCTCGGCTGAATTTGATTATTTACCCATATCAGGAGATAGCACAAAACAGAGGTTAGAGTTGATATTTTCGGAAAGTTCGTCATATGATAATGTAAAAATTAATCCTCCCCAGGAAGTTCACTTATCTGTAAAAAATATTAGTTATGAATCAGTAAAGGACTTGAATTATCGCAAAAGATCTGATGATTATTGGGAAAAATATCGTCATAAGAAATTGTCGGAAGACGATCTAAATAAATATGCAATAATAGATAGCGTTAATCAAATTAAAACCGTCAAATTAGCCAACGAATTGGTAGAGATGGGACTGAATGGTTATTTGGATGTTGGAAAATTTGAATTGGGGCCATATACTGATTTTATTCAGTCAAACGAAATTGAAGGATATAGATTTTATTTTGGTGGAAGAACAAGTTCTGAAATTAGTGAGAATCTGATGTTTTATGGTGGATTAGGATATGGAACAGAAACAAATATGCTTACGGGTAGAGGAGGAGTAGGATATCGTTTTAATAATGTCAAAAGAAAGGTTCTAAAGCTGGAATATGATGATAGATATATAAGGATGGGGGAGAATCGTAAGATTTTATATTTGTATGAAAATATGTTAAGTCCATCTGAAACTAATTTGGTATCAAGTATATTATCACGTGATAAATTTGATGAGTTATATCGTCAGCAAGGAGTTCATTTTGAATATGAGAATGAATGGCGTACCGGGTTAAGTACTCGATTTAATATTGATTATAAGAAGCAACATTCTCCTGAATTTTATCCATTTATAATGGAGGGAAGTCAGGTAGATTATATACAAGCAATTGAAGCTGGTATTAATTTAAGGTTGTCATGGAAAGAATCTGTTATTGATGATGGATTTATGCGGTTTTACGTATCTACAGATTATCCTATAATTAACTTATCGGCCAATCTAGGACAAGTTGATTATAATAATATTAATAATTGGTATGGAAAAATTCATGCAACAGTAAAAGCAAGTAAGTATTTCGGTCAAACAATATTTAATTACGCTTTTGAAGCTGGTAAAATATTTGGAAAATTACCATATACAATGCTTGAAATACCCAGGGGTAATGAAACATATGGGTACTATAGGTATGATTTTAACTTAATTAATTATTTAGAATTTATACATGATCAATATGTTCACACTTATTTAGATTATCATTTGAATGGCTTTTTCTTGAATCGAATTCCTCTTTTAAAAAGACTTGGTCTAAGAGAAGTCGTATCAGCAAAAGCGATGATTGGTAGTTTAAATGAAAAACAATTAGGTGGTATAGAAATGCCAATAGGTGCTAGTAGTGCAAATGGTACTTATCTTGAAGTAGGTGCAGGTTTGGAAAATGTTTTTAGGTTTTTTAGAGTTGAAGGTATTTGGAGAGTGACTCCAAAATCGATCCAAGGCGTACCGGATTTTGGAATTCGAGTTCTTTTTGAAATTAAGTTATAGAAAGTAATAAAAAATAGAAACTTGGTTGTTAACTTTCTAAATTCTCAATATTAATAATATCTATAGGTTGATATTCAATTTTTTCTGGTGTGGTATTGTGTGCTAAATAGTTAAACAAGCGTTTAAATGTTTTTTCAGCTTGGTCAATAGGTCTTTGACTAATTAAGAAATTAATAATTCCTTCCTTTAAAAACTGACTGTTTTTTTCATACACTTCATATCCAACCAAGAATAAATGTTCAAGATTACGTTCTTTTAAGTATTCTGCAATTACAAAAGTACGGGCACTTGATACCATAATTCCTCCTATATTAAGGTTATTATTAAATACTCGATCTAATGTTTCATAAATACCCTTTTTGTCTCCACTAGGAACTTCAACTGTAATTTTTAAACCTTTATTTCTTTTACCGGGATCCATAAAATAGCCCATAAAACCTTGGTTTCGCAAATTCAAATGAATTAAATTATCAATGTCTTTAGCTATATTTACAATAAGTATATCCTTATCCTTTTCAACACCAACATCCATAATACTTGCAGCAACACGGCCACCTTTTCTTGCATTTTCTCCAATAAAAGTTAAGGCATTTGTATCTTCAATATTAGTGTCTATATAGGTATACGGAATTGATAGTTTATCTAATCTATGACTAAGATCAACAGTTTCATTTTTTAAAATAGGAGCAATAATGACTCCATCTGGTTTCCAGGAAATTAGTTCATTAGCTTGTTGTGTAAAATCTTCTGCACTATGCATTTCATAGTTAAAATACTTTACATTAGTAATAAATGGAGTAGTAGATTCCTGGCCTAGTTCAATTCCTTTAGGGTGTTCTTCCCAAAATAAATTATTACCAGTGCTAAGTGGAAGTAAAACAGCAATTTTATATGAAGTTGGCGATTTTAATGCACGGGCCGCAATATTTGGTTGGTAGTTTAATTTTTTTGCAATAGCCAGAACTTTTTCTTTTGTTTCGGCCTTTACTTCACCTCTATCGTGTAAAACACGATCAACTGTTCCAATTGAAACTCCAGCTTTTTGTGCAATATCTTTTATCCTAACTGTTTTACTTGGCATAGTATTATTATAAAAGATAGCCTGATTTAAAATTAAATCAGGCTATATAAAAAGAAATATTGTATTTATTAGTGTGAAACTGGTTTATAATGAGGAACAAGTACTTTCATAATTGCCCATCCAATTAAATATGCTACAGCACAAATAGAGAAAATAATAAAATATCCAGCTTCAATACCTTGAAATCCCATAAATTTCATGTCTGTTTTATCAGCAAAGTCAAATAACATACCTGAACCTTTGTTGATACAGAAAGATCCTAATCCTCCTGCCATACCGCCAATACCTGTAATTGTAGCAATGGCTGATTTAGGGAACATATCACCAATTGTAGAGAAGATATTTGCTGACCATGCCTGGTGAGCAGCTCCTGCAATACCAATAATGATTACTGGGAACCAATATGAATGATGACCTAATGGCTGAGCGAACAATGCCAATAATGGGAAAAATGCAAAAATAAGCATTGATTTCATACGACCAGCATAAGGGTTCATTCCTTTTTTGTCAACAAAATAAGTAGGTAAGTATCCTCCAATGATAGACAATAAAGTAATTGCATATAAAGAAAATAGTAATACCTGCGCCATTGTTGTATCTGAAGCTAATCCGTAAACATCACTTAAATATGCAGGGGTCCAGAATAAATAAAACCACCAAACACCATCAGTCATAAATTTACCTGCAATAAAAGACCATGCCTGTTTGTATGAAAATATTTTTAAGAATGGAATCTGAATAGAATCTGCCTCTTTAGCAGTAGTATCATTTTCATCATGATCCTGATTAATATAGGCTAATTCAGCTTCGTTTACTTTAGGATGATCACTTGGTTTTTTGTACATGAATTCCCAGAATCCCATCCAAACGAAACCTAAAGCACCAATAATGATAAATGCCATTTCCCATCCAAAATGCGATGCGATTAAAGGAATTGTTAATGGAGCTCCTAATGCACCAACAGTAGCTCCAGCATTAAAAATACTAGTTGCATAAGCTCTGTCTTTTTTAGGGAAATACTCAGCTGTTGTTTTAATTGCAGCAGGGAAGTTACCTGCTTCACCAATAGCTAATACAAATCGTGCAAAAATAAATAGAACAACACTTACGTTCATCACTCTTGAAATGTTTTCAACAGTTTCAATAGCTTCTTTTGCACCATGAAATCCTACAAACCATTTTCCTGCAACAATTCCAGAAGTAGCAATTCCACAAAATGCGTGTAATACAGCACCAACAGACCATACTCCAATAGCCCATAAAAAACCTTTTTTAGTTCCCATCTTGTCTACAAATCTACCGGCAACTAATAGTCCGATAGCGTAAAATACAGAGAACCATGCAGTAATATTTCCGTAGTCACCGTTTGACCAGTGAAACTCCGGAGCAATAAAATCCTTCCACGTAAGCGATAATACCTGACGGTCCATGTAGTTGATCGTCGTGGCAAAAAATAATAACGAACAGATGGCCCATCTGTATTTCGTCATGTTTTCTTTAATTTGATTAGTCGACATTAACTTTTATTTTAGATTTATATATTAATTACTTAAACTCCTTCTAATTCCTAATTCTAATCCTCTAATTTCAGCTAAACCTTTCATTCTGCCATATAGTGAATATCCAGGATTATTGGGATGGCCAATATCTCCTAACATTTGATGACCATGATCGGGTCTTACGGGTATTGAAGTATCTTTTCGACCTTCTTTTATTCTACGATCTTCTTCTTCTATAATAGTTTTCAGTACAGAATAAATATCAACATCGCCATCAAAAAGCATATCTTCACTAAAGTTGTGGTCTGTATCCCGACTTACATTTCTTAAATGAGCAAAATTAATTCTTGGAGCAAGTTCTTTTGCCATAACAGATAAATCATTGAAATATCCTGCGCCCCAAGACCCTGTACATAATGTTACACCATTTGATATAGAGTTTACTGTGGTAATGATATCCTTTGCATCATCAATAGTACTAACAACTCTAGGAAGACCAAGAAGTCCCCATGGTGGATCATCCGGATGTATTGCCATTCTTACACCAGATTGTTCTGCAATAGGAATTATTGCATTAAGAAAATCAAAAAGATGTTTCTTTAATGTTTTATCATCGATATCTTTATATGCATCTAAAACAGATTGAAACTGCTCTAAAGTATAACTTTCTTCTGCTCCAGGTAAGCCTTTAATAACAGTATTTGTCAATTCTTCAATACCTTTATTGTCCAGACTTTCAAAGTATTCTTTTGCTTCTTTTTGTATTTTATCTGTATAGTCTTTTTCAGCATTGTCTCTTTTTAAGATATATATGTCAAATGCAGCAAAAACTTTTTGTTGATATATTAATGCAAAAGAACCTTCTTTTGCTTGAGAGTTTAGGTTAGTACGAGACCAGTCTAGAACAGGCATGAAATTATAACAAACAGTTTCTATTCCACATTCACCCAAATTCTTTATTGACTCCTGGTAGTTTTTAATATATAACTCCCAGTTTCCTGTTTGTTTTTTTATGTCTTCATGAACAGGAACACTTTCAACAACAGACCATGATAGACCATGATCTTCAATCATATTTTTTCGACTAATAATTTCTTCTTTAGTCCATACTTCCCCATTTGGAATATGATGTAGTGCTGTAACAATACCTGTTGCACCTGTTTGTTTTATGTCGTTAAGCGTAATGCGGTCGTTTGGACCATACCAGCGCCATGTTTGTTCTATAGCCATCGTTTATACTTTTAATTAAAAAGCACTTAATTTTTTAATTTTATTGGTTTTAATATTCCAATTTTAATTCTGATATATTAAAAATTTCGACCAATATAATCTATATTTTTTATAATTGATTATGAATTATAGTTTTATACTCCAGAGTATGCACTAAATCCACCATCAATAGGAATTACTACTCCTGTAACAAAATTTGCCCAATCAGATAATAAATAAAGTAAGGTACCAGTTAATTCTTCTGGTTCACCATATCTCTCCATTGGGGTATTTCTAATAATTTTTTCACCGCGAGGAGTTGCTTCTCCTGATTTTTCATCTATTAATAAAAAGCGGTTTTGATTTGTAAGAAGGAAGCCAGGTGCAATAGCGTTTACTCTAATACCTGTTTTTGCAAAATGAACAGCTAACCATTGTGTGAAATTATTAATAGCTGCTTTTGCTGCTGAATAAGCTGGGATTTTTGTCAATGGAGTGTAGGAGTTCATTGACGAGACGTTAATGATTGATCCAGCTTTGTTATCAATCATATCTTTAGCAAATACCATTGTAGGGAGTAAAGTACCTTGAAAGTTTAAAGCAAAAACTTTATCAAAACCTTCCATTTCTAATCCAAAAAAGGTATCCTCTAAACTGTTTAAATAATCATCTGTAATAAATTCAGCTTTTGTGGTTGCACTAGCTGCATTACCACCTGCACCATTAACTAAATAGTCGATGGAACCTAATTTTTCATTAATAACTTGCTTAGCTGAATTCAAAGATTCTTTATCTAAAACATTTGCAGATATTCCTATAGATTCAGAACCATAAAGCTCTTTAATTTCAGAGGCTACCTTTTGTGCAGCTTCTAAGTTTAGATCTAATATTGCTGTTTTAACACCTTGCGATGCCAGACTTTTTGCCATTGTAGAACATAAAACGCCACCGCCTCCTGTAACTACTGCAACTTTATCTTTTAAATTTAAGGGGATCATTGTGATTTTAAGTAAAGAATACAAAGTATAAAGACTTTTTAATCAAATAGCGTATTTATCTTTATACTTTGTATTTTATATGATTGAAATTATTTTCTTGCAGATTCGATGTTAGTCATTAATTCTTTAACAACTTCAGTTAATGCATTCCAATCTTTGTTTGCCATAACTTCTTTTGGGAATAATGCAGAACCCATTCCAACACAAGTTACACCAGCAGCAAACCATTTTTCTAAGTTTTCTTTAGAAGTATCAACACCACCTGTAGGCATAATGTCAGTCCAAGGCATTGGTGCTTTAACAGCTTTTACAAATGAAGGTCCACCAACTTCAGAAGCCGGGAAACACTTAACAAGATCAGAACCTAATTCCTGAGCTTTGTTAATTTCTGAGATTGTTCCACATCCTGGTGACCACATCACTTTTCTACGGTTACAAATTTTAGCCATGTTCTCGTTTAATAACGGAGAAACAATGAAATTTGCGCCTAATTGAATATATAAAGCAGTAGTTGCTTCTTCAACTAATGATCCTGCTCCTAAAATCATTCCAGGAAGATTTTCAATAGCGTATTTATTTAATTCGCCGAAAACTTCGTGTGCAAAATCACCTCTGTTTACAAACTCAAAAACGCGGATACCGCCATCATAACATGATTTTAGAACCGCTTTACAAACTTCAATGTCTTTATGAAAAAATACAGGAACAACTCCTGTTTCTTTCATAGCTTGAAATACCTCTAGTTTTGAATATTTTGCCATTATATTTATTTGTTATCTGTTTAATAAAACTGATGATAGATTGAAGAAGCTAATCCAGAGGTGTTGATGAAAAAGTTTTTTGTGCCCGGAAAACTTCCCCCATAAATGTTTCTTACAATCTATCATCCCTATAAATCCAAAAATGTTTTACAAAGTGTTCAAAAACAATTAAGCATTACATACGATTGTATGTTTGTTGCGATAGTACGTTTACTATCTATTCAAAAACTAAATAATTCTTCAAAAACTTTATTTACGACACATTATATATTTGGATGTTGTATGCAGCAAAATTGTTTCTGAATCACTTTATATTAAAATTTATCTTGATACTCTACCAGAAGCATCTCCACCCATAAGTTTTTCAACCTCTTCAACTGTAGCAAGGTTGTAATCTCCATGAATAGTATGTTTTAAACATGATGCAGCAGTAGCAAATTCGATTGCTTTTTGATCATCACCTACGTAAGTAAGTAAACCATAAATTAAACCACCCATAAATGAATCACCACCACCTACACGGTCAACAATGTGAGTGATATCATAATCAGCAGCTTTAAATAATTCTTTACCGTCAAATAAAACTCCAGACCAAGTATTGTGATTTGCATTTACAGAACCACGTAAAGTTGTAATTACTTTTTTAACGCGTGGGAATTGAGTCATAATTTGTTGAGAAACACTTCTGTATGCTTCAGCATCAACATGTCCACCAGTGATGTCAACACCTTCAGGTTTAATACCTAAAACCATTTCAGCATCTTCCTCATTTCCTAATACAATATCGCAACCAGCAACTAATTCTGGCATTACTTCAGAAGCAGTTTTACCATATTTCCATAAGTTTTTGCGGTAGTTAAGGTCAGTAGAAACTGTTACACCTAACTTGTTAGCAACTTTAATTGCTTCAAGACAAGCATCTGCAGCTCCTTGTGAAACAGCAGGAGTAATACCTGTCCAATGGAAGAAATCAGCATCTTTTAATACTTCTTCCCAGTTAACCATACCTGGCTTAATTTCAGAAAAAGCAGAGAAAGCTCTATCGTAAACAACCTTACTTGCACGAGCTACAGCACCTGTTTCTAAATAATAAGTACCTAATCTGTCTCCGCCGTATACAATGTTATCTACATTTACTGAATGCTTAAGTAGATCCATTTTACAAGCTTTTCCGATATCATTTTTTGGTAAACGAGTTACAAATGATACATCGATACCATAGTTTGCCAATGAAACTGCTACGTTCGCTTCTCCACCACCGAATGAAGCTTTATACGATGTTGCTTGAGAAAAACGTTGATACTCAGGAGTTGCAAAACGGAGCATGATTTCTCCAAAGGTTACTACTTTTTTAGCCATTGTTTATTTTATTAAAAATTAAATTTGATATTATGCTTATTTAAATAAGTTCGGTAACCTTAACGGAACCTTTTTTGTTGTTAACTTTATTTGTTCTTCTACCTTTTTTATAATAATTCTTTTAACTTTTTATTATGATTGCTTTTTACAATCTATTAATAATCAGTAAAATCATATATTTAAATCAAGTGATTATTAATTATTAAATAACATTTATTTAATAAAATTACCTTTTTTAAATACCGTTAACGAACACGAAAGTATAAAACATTTTTTAATTACCAAAACTTTTAACATTTAGTTGATTTGTATTGTTGATGCTAAAATGACTAAAAGTTGGTTTTAGATGATATGATTTAAGTAGTAGATATACAGGATTATGTGTTGATTAAAAATGCTAGATAGAAATCTTATTTATAATATTTATAAATTTTAAAGAGCAACGATTTAGCTTACGTTAAAGTTAACGAATTACATTTTTATAAGTTTAATTATATGTGAATAAATATTATATCATAATTCAATTCATGTATATTCGTTGAAATTTTTTATTGATGAATAGAGTAGATAGCGAATTAAATAAAGTGTATAGTCTTTTATTGCAAGAAAAGGAGGAGGATCTTGTTCAATATAAGCGTAAAATGGCAAATACCTCTGTGGCTGAGAGAAGAAAGGAGGGTGTTTGTTGGTATCCATTAATAATTGACCGTACAAAATTTGATTCAGGAGAGAGGTTGCTTATCAAAGTTAAAAGAGGACAGGAACATATTCATTCACATTTGTTTCAGTCCGGAAAATTAGTGTCGTTATTCTCGAATGCAGGTCGTAATAATGAGCAGAAACATGCTGTCAATGGGGTTGTTAATCAGGTTAGAGATAATGAAATGGTTATAACCCTTAATGTTGATGCTGAACCAGATTGGTTAAGGGATGGGAATGTTGGAGTACAGCTACTTTTCGATGAAAATTCCTACTTAGAAATGGAGCGCGCGTTAAAAATAGTTTTACAACCTCAGGATGATAGATTAGTTCATATTAAAAATGTACTTCTTGGGGATGTGCAGGGGGAATTAGAAGAAAAGGAAGAAATTAATTTTCCTGAACTAAATATCAGTCAAAATAATGCGATTAACTTAATTAATAGAGCAAAAGATGTTGCCATTATACATGGACCACCAGGAACTGGCAAAACAACTACACTTGTTGAAAGTATATTTAATACGATTAAGGTAGAGAATCAGGTTTTAGTTTGTGCACCAAGTAATGCTGCAGTAGATTTATTGGTTGAGAAGTTAAGTGAGAAACAATTAGATGTGGTTAGAGTGGGTCACCCTGCAAGGGTTACGGAAGAAGTTCTTAAGAAAACTTTAGATGCAAGAATTGCTCATCATAATAATTATAAAGATTTAAGAGCTTTAAAAAAGCAGGCTGAAGAATACTACCAAACAGCCATGAAATACAAAAGAAATTTTGGCTATGAGGAGAAACAGCAACGTAGATTACTTTTAAAGGAATCTAGTCAATTAAAAAAAGAAGCTGAGCATCTGGAATATTATATAATAAATGATATTCTTTCAAATGCACATGTCATTGCCAGTACAATGGTTGGAGCATCGAACTATCAAATACGTGATAGACGTTTTCAAACCGTATTTATTGATGAAGCTGCACAAGGTTTAGAACCAGCCACGTGGATTCCTATAACAAAGGCAAATAGAATTGTATTTGCAGGAGATCACTGTCAATTGCCTCCAACAATAAAATCATATAATGCAGCTAAAGAGGGATTAGAAGAAACCTTATTTGAGAAAGCGATTAAAAGGAATAATCTGGCTGTCATGTTACAGGAACAGTATAGGATGAATTCTGATATAATGAATTTTTCAAGTAAGTTTTTTTATAACAATAATTTGATTGCAAATAGCGAAGTAGAAAATTGGAAGTTATTTAGCGAAGATTTAAGTGTTGAATTTATAGATACTGCCGGGTGTGGATACTTTGAACAGGTTGATTCAGAAACAAAAAGTTCGTACAATAAGGAAGAATGTGAGCTACTGCAAAAACATCTGCGTGAGTATTTATCGTTGTTGGAATTTAATACAGTTTCAAATATGTCTATAGGTATTGTTTCTCCTTACAAAGCTCAAGTTAATCTTTTAACAGAAGAGTTGGATGGGATTGGAAAAGAATATCAAAAAGCTCAAGCCCATATTGTAGTAAATACAATTGATTCATTTCAAGGCCAGGAAAGAGACGTTATATATATAAGTTTGGTTAGAAGTAATGAAAAGGGGGAAATTGGATTTTTAAGTGATATCAGAAGAATGAATGTTGCTATTACAAGAGCACGAAAAAAGCTGGTAATTATAGGGGACAGTGCTACTGTGGGGCAAAATAAATTTTATAGCGAATTTCTTGATTATGTAAATGAAATAGGTTCATATAGAAGTGCCTTTGAATATATGTCATATTGATTTTTCTATGTTAACTTAATAATAAATGTAATTAAAATGATTTACTACTTTTGCATCTTCGAAATAGTAAAAACGATTCCGATAATAAATTAATGTAATGGATGGAAATATAGCGATTGTTGTTCCTTGTTATAATGAATATAATAGACTTCCTAAAAATGAATATATTAAATTCTTAAAAGAAACAAAGTTGTGTAAGATTGTGTTTTCAGATGATGGTTCACAAGATCATACAATCAAATTATTAGAAGAAATAAGACAGACTTCTCCTGATCGTGTTTTCATAAATAGAAATGAAAAAAATGGAGGTAAAGCCGCAGCTGTAAGAAGCGGGGTATTATATTGTTATGATAATAACCTTGAATTTGAAAAAATTGCTTTTTTAGACTCAGACTTAGCAACTTCATTAAAAGAATGCATCAAGGTTAGCAAAAGGGTAAAGAAAAAAATTGTTTTTGCTTTTGCTTCAAGAATTCAAAAAATTGATAATAGGATAGATAGAAAGTTATATCGTCATATTATTGGTAGAGGCATTGCAACAATGATTTCAATTATTCTTGGATTGAATGTTTATGATACACAATGTGGATGCAAAATATTCACAAGGGATTTAGGTGGTGTAATTTTTAAAGATAAGTTTATTTCAAAATGGTTATTTGATGTAGAGATTTTTTTTAGAATAAAATACTTGTATAAAGGTAAAAAGATGAAAAAAATAGCTCGTGAGGTTCCTTTAAAATCCTGGATAGATAAAGATGAGTCAAAAGTGAAATTTTCTTATTCGCTAAAGTTGTGGTACGATTTATATAAAATAAATAAGAAATATAAAAAATGAAGCTTGCTGAATTAATAAATAATAAGAAGTTCTTTCGTAATAGCTTAATTGGAATTTTATTATTAAGACTATTGTTAAATGCTATTTTACCATTAATGGATAAGACGGAAGCGAGGTATGCTGAAATAGCTAGAATAATGTATGAAACTAATGATTGGATTACCCCCCAAATAGATTACGGAGTTCCTTTTTGGGCAAAACCACCTTTGAATACATGGTTGTCTGCCCTAAGTATGAAGGTTTTTGGTGTGAATGAGTTTGCTGTACGATTTCCTGCATTCTTATTATGTTTACTGATAGTTTTTATTATTTCCAAAGCCGTTAAAGAAAAAGGTATGTCTGTGCTTATTTCTGCTTTTGTGATGTTTACTTTACCTCAGTTTTTATTACATGCAGGCGTAGTTTCAACCGATACAAGTTTATTGCTGGCAGTGACATTAGTAATGATTGGTTTTTGGAAGCAGATTAATGATTCTAAAGTTAATGTTTGGGGTTACCTTATGTTTATTGGTTTTGGGTTAGGGTTGTTAGCTAAAGGTCCTATAATTATTATACTAACTGCTCCTCCAATTTTTATTTGGGTGTTGTGGTTTAAAGAGTGGAAAAATTTATTTCTAAAACTACCATGGTTATTAGGTATTTTACTAATGGCCATTATAGCTGTTCCATGGTATATTTTAGCGGAAAGAAAAACTGAAGGGTTTATTGATTACTTTATAATTGGTGAGCATTTTAAACGTTTTTTTGATTCAAGCTGGAAAGGGGATAAATATGGTTTTCCAAAGCAACAACCATTAGGGATAGTTTGGTTATTTTTACTTGGAATGGCTTTACCTTGGATTCAGGTTGTAATTGGCAAGTTGTGGAAAAATAGAAAAGATGCTATTAAAAATAAATGGATTTTCTTTTTAGCTGCATGGCTGATTTGGACACCGTTGTTTTTTACTGTTTCAAAAAGTTTAATACATACATACGTTTTACCAGTAATGCCTCCAATAGCATTATTAGTAGTGGTATTTTGGGATGATATAAAAAGAAAGAAATCGAATATTATTATTAGTTTAATTTTACCTGTGTTAGCTTGTTTGGCATTAGTTTTAGGATTAATCAATAATAATTTTGAAAAATATACTAATACAGATAAGTATTTGATCGAATCGCAAGGTGAAATGAATAAGCCGTTGTATTATTTAGGTAAGAAAAGTTATTCAAGTCAGTTCTATAGTAGGGGCAAGGTTGTGAGTGTAACATATGAAGAGCTTCAGGAGAAAAAGGAAAGTAAAGATTCTTTTAATGTTATTATCCCGAATAAGACATTAAAAAGAAATCCTGATTATTCAATACAAGGATTATCGGAAAAATATACTTCACTAAAGAAAAAGATATATTCCTTTAATTGAAAGTGAAATGATATCAAAGAAATTTAAAGCCTGGGAATAGATATTTTCAGGCTTTTTTATTTTTCGAAATATTAAGAAATATAATAGATCAAAAAAAAAGGTTACCCGTTGTAGGTAACCTTAAAATATTATAATATCCTTGTTAACTGTCTTCTATTTGTTAACCTGGAATGTAGTGTTTCCATTTTTGATGAAATCAGCAATTTGATTTGCAGCTGCAACTCCAGCATTAATGTTTGCTTCAGCAGTTTGAGCACCCATCTTTTTAGGAGTAAAGAAGTATCTTCCTTCAAATGTAGAAAAGTCATCTTTATTATCTGGTGCAATATCAGAAATATATGAAAAGTCAGCTCTCTCATTCATTAATTTAATCATGTCTGCTTCATGAATAACTTCTTTACGAGCAGTGTTAACTAATACTGCATTTGCTGGCATTTTAGAAAGTAAATCAAAGTTAATTGATTCTTTAGTTTTATCGTTTGCCGGAATATGTAAAGATACATATTGACAAGTAGAGTATAATTCTTCTACAGAATCAACTGGAGTTACTCCATCAGCTTTCATCTTATCTGCGCTAACAAATGGATCGTAAGCTAAAACTTCCATTCCCATTCCTTGGGCAATTTTAGCCACATATAAGCCAACGTTTCCGTATGCGTGGATACCAATTTTTTTACCTCTTAATTCAGTACCAGCACTTCCGTTATATGCATTACGTGCCATAAAAATCATCATTCCAAATGCTAATTCAGCAACAGCATTTGAATTTTGACCAGGTGTGTTCATAGCTACAACATTTGCAGCAGAACAAGCTTCAAGGTCAAGGTTGTCATAACCAGCACCGGCTCTAACAACAATCTTTAATTCTTTAGCTGCTTCAACTACTTCGGCAGTAACTTTATCAGAACGTACAATAAGGGCAGACGCATCTTTAACTGCATCTAAAAGATCAGCTTTGTCTGTATATTTTTCAAGTAAAGCAAATTCAAAACCTGCTTCTTTAACTATTGCTTCAATTTGATCTACAGCAGCTTTTGCAAAAGGCTTCTCTGTAGCAACAAGAACTTTAGTCATAATATTGAGAATTGATTTTTGAGTTATTAGAAATGAATATCCGAAGTCTCGTGGAGACTTCGGTAATATTATTGTAATTTATTTTATTAGTGTTTTGCTGCAAATTCTTTCATTGCTGCAACTAATACTTCAACACTTTCTTTAGGAAGAGCATTGTAAGTAGAAGCACGGAATCCACCAACAGAACGGTGACCTTTGATACCAATACACCCTTTTGATGTAGCTAATTCCATAAAGTCTTTTTCAAGCTCAGCATATTCATCGTTCATAACAAAACAAATATTCATTAAAGAACGATCTTCTTCTGCTTCTACAGTACCTTTAAAGAATTTATTACTGTCAATTTCATCATAAAGTAAAGCTGCTTTCTCAATGTTTTTCTTTTGCATAGCAGCAACTCCACCTTGGTCTTTTAACCATTTTAAAGTTTGAAGAGCTGAGAATACTGGTAATACAGGAGGTGTATTAAACATTGATTCTTTATCAATGTGAGTTCTGTAGTCTAACATTGTTGGAATAGCTCTGTTTACTTTTCCTAAAGCATTTTCGTTAACAATAGCAATTGTAACGCCTGAAGGAGCAAGGTTTTTCTGAGCTCCAGCATAAATAATATCATATTTTGATACATCAATTGGACGTGAGAAAATATCAGATGACATATCAGCTACCAATCTTACACCTAAATCTAAATCAGTTTTAATTTCTGTACCATAGATAGTATTATTAGAAGTAATGTGTAAATAATCAGCATCTGCTGGTACTTCAAAATTCTTAGGTATATAAGTATAGTTTTTATCTTTAGAAGAAGCAACCTCAACAACCTCACCAAATAGTTTAGCTTCTTTTTGAGCTTTTGTTGCCCATGCTCCTGTATTTAAATAAGCAGCTTTAGTTTTTAATAAGTTGTAAGGAGCCATGCAAAATTGAGTACTTGCACCACCACCTACAAAGATTACTTGGTATCCAGCAGGAAGATCTAATAATTCTTTAACAAGTGCTATGGCTTCATCCATTACCGCTACGAATTCTTTGGATCTATGGGAAATTTCCATAACAGATAATCCTGTTCCTGCGAAATCTAAAACAGCTTCAGCTGTATTTTTAATTGTGTATTCCGGTAAAATTGATGGTCCGGCGTAAAAATTATGCTTTTTCATGCGTTAAATAATTTTGTTTTTACACTTAGATAGCCATTTGCTAAATCTAATAGTATCGATAATGGTTAATACTTTTTATAAATCACAAAAATCAAATTCTATAGGTTCAATATTTATAAAAATACAATTTTATAAATCTCTTTACTTCTTGATTTGATTTCTAGCGCAAAATTAGAAAAATATGTCACTAATAGCCACAATTTATAATAAAACATAGTTATATACTATAATAAAATGTTATATTAAAATGTACCTTAAGATATCATTATTGGGTGTAGAGGTCAGAATATCAGTGATATGTGTATTTTGTTCTGAAAAATAAAAAGCTAATTTAAATCATGAAAAAATTCTTTAATTGTTGATAAAAATCATTTTAAAGATTTTCAAAAAGAGAATTAGGTTTGATTTTATGTATATTTATACAGTTTTTAAACAAACGGAAGTTTTGTTATTTCAGCCTTTAATTTTCTATTTCTGACCTTAATGTAAACTGTAGAACCAATTTTACTGAATTCGCTTTTAATATAACCCATACCAATCCCATATTTTAAGATAGGAGAGTGGGTTCCGGAAGTAACTGTTCCGATTATATTATCATTTTGATCCAGTATTTCATAATCATGACGAGGAATACCTTTATCAATCATTTTAAATCCTTTTAATCTCTTATCTACTCCATTTGATTTTTGATTTAAAAGAAGTTCTTTGTCTATAAAATCTTTAGAATCATTGAACTTAGTAATCCAACCTAAACCAGCCTCTATAGGCGAGGTAGTATCATCAATATCATTTCCATATAAACAATATCCTTTTTCTAATCGTAATGTATCTCTTGCGCCTAATCCAATTGGGGCAATGTTAAATTCCTTTCCTACTTTAAATAATTCTTCCCAAATACATACAGCATCTTCATTATACATATATAGTTCAAATCCACCAGCTCCAGTATAACCCGTATTTGAAATAATAACATTTTCAATTCCTGCAAATTTCCCTGTAGTAAAACTGTAGTAAGGAATATTAGCTAAATTTACATCTGTTAATGTTTGAAGTACTTTAATCGCGTCAGGGCCTTGGATGGCAAGTTGAGATATTTGATCAGATGCATTTTCCAGTTCTGCACCCATAGTGTTATTTGAAGAGCACCAATTCCAGTCCTTTTCAATGTTTGCAGCATTAACTACTAACATATATTTTTCATCTTCATATTTATAAACGAGTAAATCATCAACAATACCTCCTTTCCCATTAGGGAAACAACTATATTGAGCTTTACCTACATCTAATATTGAAGCATCATTGGAAGTTACTTTTTGGATAAAATCTAAAGCTTTAGGGCCTTTAACCCAAAATTCACCCATGTGTGATACATCAAAAACTCCAACTGAATTTCTCACTTGTAAATGTTCGTTAGTAATACCTGTATATTCAATTGGCATTTCATATCCTGCAAAGGGCACGATTTTAGCTCCTGATTTTTCATGAATGTCAAAAAAAACTGTTCTTTTCATTTTGTTATTATATTAGATTCAAAATTACCCAATAGCAGTTATAATTATAATTTTATATATGAGATAAAATATATTATATGATACTTCATTAGGCTAATTTTATTGTGATAAAGTGTTATACAAATGTATGAAATATGGAATTTGACAAATATGATTTATATTCTCTTTTATAGGTGATTCTTAATAATCTGAAAATTTTATTAGGATTCTTTTATCTCTAAAATTTAGTTTGATAATATGGTAATTTGATAAAAAAAAGTAGATTTGTATTATATTTTATTATATTACGAAGACCAGTCTTTATGGAAGATAAAAATAAATATATAGATCTGACTTATTTAGAGGGTATTGCTGATGGAGATACAAGCATTATTAAAGAATTGGTTGAAATCTTTTTAGATCAGATGCCGGAATTCACGGAAGGATTTGATCAATATATGAAAGAAAAAGATTGGCTTAAAATTGCTGCAGTTGCTCATAAAGCTAAATCATCAGTAGTTTCGATGGGAATGCAGGAATTAGGAAATATAGACCTAAAGAATCTTGAGCTTTTAGCCAAACAATTACGTATTAATGAACTCGAAGAAAAGGCTGCTATTACTGATGCACAAAAAGAAGAAATAGTTACCTTAAATAAAAATTTCGAAGGTTACCCGGAAGATAGAATCAAATGGGTGAAGGAAAATGCTAATATTTCAGAATTAAAAAAATTAATAGAGAAATTTAATAATGTTTGCGATGAAGCAGTAAAAGAGCTTTCTCAAGTAATAAGTACCTATTAAACCTTAAATATCTCATGTTAGAAGTAAGAAACAATAAAGAGGCTATAATTGTAAGCATTAATCAAGCGGATAGATTAACTGCTGCATCAGCTGAAGGAGTTAAAATAGAATTAACTAAAATAGTATCAGAAAGTAAGGAAAGTATCGTTTTGGATTTATCGAATATTAAATTTATTGATAGTACTGGTATTGGAGTTATTATTTCTGCATTAAAAACAGCACGACAAAATAACGTTAGTTTTTTCTTAAGTAATGTTCAAACAGATGTAATGAGTCTTCTTAAATTAATGAAATTAGATAAAATATTTGATCTGTATACTGCTGAAGATTAATAAAATATATAAAACAAAAAAAGGTGATTCAAATTTGAATCACCTTTTTTTGTTTTATATAACTTATATGATTTCCACAGTTGAAATAGGGAGCCATCCATCGTTTCCATCACTTATTTGAATTCTATACCAATTACCTACAGACTCAAGAATTTTCACTTTTGTTCCTTCATGTAAAATATATAACTCAGTTCCACTAACTGAAGGTGAACTTTTAATTGTTACTGAAGGTTCAAATATGATTGCACTATTTCTTTGGGTTAACATCTTCTTCTGTTTTGCTGAAAAGCTAAAGGATATGATGCATATTGTAATAAGAAATATTCCAATATAAAATGAGATCTGTTTAAACGTTCTTGACTTAGAGTAAAGAAAAAATCCTATCAATAGTAGCCCTAAAGCAAAAGAAACCATTGAGATTATAGCCCAGGTATCTGATTTTGTTTTGTTTCTAAAGTTTTTAAACCAAGAAATTAAGAAGAATTCGCCTACTGTTTCTAGTTTATCTGTAATTTGAGAATTTGCCATCTCTAAATTATAAGCTATATCTTTATCATGCGGTAAAATAAGTTTAGCTCTTTCGTAATTTAAAATAGCCTTAGGTAAGTTTCCAGATTTGTAGTATGCATTACCAAGGTTAAAGTATATTTCACCACTTTCAACACCAGAGTTTAGTATTTCTTCATATGTACTAATTGCTTCCGTATAATTTTGGTTTTGGAAGAATTCATTTGCTTTTTCAAACCTCGTATCTTTTTTAGCAAAAGCACAATTAATAACAATTGTTACAGCTATCAGGGTAAATATTAATCGCTTCATCATATTTCAATTTAATACTGCTTAAATAACTTTATTCTTAAGTTACTTCTTTAACTGATTATCAAGTTTGCTAATATTATTCAATGCCTTATTGTATAAGTTGTCCATTTGTGCTGACTCCCCACTTGAAGGAGAAAAACGAGCAAATTCACATGTATCTAAAACTTCTAAAAGTTCATTTTTTACTTCTTCGGATACACCTCGTTTTGTAATTAACTCAACAGCTTTTTCCTTACTTAATTCACTTATTGGCAAGAAAAGTTTATCACTTAAATAGCTATAAAGAGCTTTTAATACCTCCTCATAAAATGCCTCGTGATTATTCTCTTTAAGATAAACAGATGATTTTTTTAAGCGTTTTGTAGCCATTTTATTGGCTTTCTTATTTTTTACTAAGTGTATATTAGCATTTTCATGCATTTTCTTTTTATTGATAAAATATGCAATGATAAAAATAAGAATTGGGATGATGTATCCAAGATAAAATAATAAAGAGCCAAATAAGAAAGTGCCCTTATCTTTTAAGCTTAGATTTTCTGTTTTAATAAATCGGATATCCTTTCCAATAAATTGTACATCTTCTCTATTTACACTTGATGGAACATACGTTGATCCAGTTGTGTCTTCACTACCTTTTTCAACTTCAATAGTAATTGGATCTGATTTAAGTGTAATATACTCTCCTTTTTGAGGATTGAAATATGTAAAAACTAATGGATCAATAGTATAATTTCCTGAATATCTCGGTATGATTAAATATTCAAAGGTTTTTGATCCTTTCATACCAGAAACGGTGTTTGTGAAATTGTTTTTTGTCGTAGGATCAAATGTGTCAAAGTCTTTTGAAAAATTGAATTCAGGAACAGACATCAATTTATGATTACCAGTACCAGATATTACTGCTTTTATAGTAATTCCATCGTTTACTTTAGCTTTATTCTGGGAACAGGTAACTTTCATGTTAAGGTTTCCTACAGCTCCTAAGAAAGTTGATGGTTTTGGAGAAGGAAAAGGCTTAACATTTATTTTAATAGGTTTTGATGATACTCGTTTTTTTACCATTCGGTAATTATTATCAAAGAAATCATCAAAAATACTAGTTGATCTTCTGCTAATCCTCTGTTTTATTAAAAACTCTATTTCTGTAGCATCTATTGTTTGAGCTCCACTTTTTTGAGCGTATAAAACCTTTCTTTCTAGAGTACCAACTCTGTATTGCTTATTGTTTACAAATTCATAGGTCCATTGAATATTATTTCCATCTTCAATATCCTGAACAATAAAGTTTCTATAATCCGGATGTTTAATATCTGATATGTTATCCAGGTTTATTCTAGTATATATTTTTGTAGTTAAAACCAGTGGTTCACCTTGATAAATACTTGATTTATTATTGGTTACTTTTATAAAAAGATCATCCTTTGAAAAGGAATTACTGCTGGCGCTCTCTTGATTTTGGTTGCTTTGTGTTTTAGCACCTCCTTCATTTTTTACAACCTCTATATTTAAACTATTGCTTTCATATTTTTTCCCATCTACGGATATCTGCGCCGGTGATAATGTGTATTTACCAGGTTTATCACATTTTAATATGTAGGTATAAGTGTACTCTTTGCTTCTGGTAATTTTTCCGTTTATGATTTGAGTACTTGAACTAGTCATAATGCTAGGTCCCATAAGTACTGTAAAATCATTTAACTGAGGTAATCTTAAATCTTCACCTTCTTCATTAACACTGTAGATTAATTGAAATTTTTCACCTGAAAGAACTGCACTTTTAGCTTGAGCTTTAAACTCAACATCCTGCGCAAATAGGGTAGAGGAATAAATTGCAATTAATAAAGTGAATAATATAGAGCGTTTCATTTTTCTATCATTTATTTTATTCAGCCACAAAAGTAACATAATATACTAACTTATAATTACCAGTTCTTTTCAATGTTTCCAGCAGGGTTACCTTTTATTTTTTTCATTTTTTCCTGTAATTCCTGTTCATCTTGATTAAGAGCATTTAAGATACGTTGAGCATCTTCTTTTGATATATTATCGTTTTGCTGCTTGCTGTCTTGACTATCAGGTGTTCCGTCGTTATTAGAATCAGTATCTCTGTAATCTGGAGTTCCATCACCGTCGGTATCCTTAGGTTCGTTAGGATTTTCTCCAGCTTCTTCTTTATCTGGTTTTCCATCATTATCAGAGTCCTGATCTTTGTAGTCTGGTGTACCATCCTTATCTGTGTCCTGATTAGGATTTTGTTTGCCTTGGTTATCTTGTTGCTCCTTCTCGTCAGGAATTCCATCACCGTCAGAATCTTGTTTCTGATCTTGGTTTTGTTTGTCTTTATTCTGCTGATCCTGATCCTGATTTTGCTTATCTTTATTTTGGTCTTGATTTTGTTTATCCTGTTCTTGCTGTTGCTTCATTTTTTGTGCAACAATTAAGTTGTATCGAGTTTCGTCATCCAAAGGATTGTTCTTTAATGCAGTTTTGTATGAATTTATTGCATTATCAATATCTTTTTTGGCAAGATATGTATTTCCTATGTTATGGTTTATAATCGCTTTTTGTTCCTTAGATAAATTCTCCTGGTTAATACTTTTAAATTGGTTTAATGCTTCTTCATATTTCTCTTGCTTATAATAAGCATCACCTAAATTAAATTCAGCTTCAAAAGAAGTTTGCCCTTCTTTAAGATTATCTAATGCTTTTTTATATTCAATTTCGGATTCAATATATTTTTCATTAGAAAATTCTTTGTTTCCATTACGAATAAACTTGCGTTCCTTTTGTGCAGAAATAACAGTAACGCCAATAAATAGTATTAATGTTGATAATATAAATCTCATTTTGCGTCCTCCTTATTTTCCTCAAAAAGATTGATGTCTTTAAAATATTTATTTTTTCTCTCAAGAATAATGAAATCAATTAATAGAAATAGCAATGCTAATAATGCTACATATTGAAATTGATGATCATAATCTGTATAAATTTTTGCATCCATCTCAGTCTTTTCTAATTTCGATAAATGATCTACCAAATCATTAATTCCTTTTCTAATATTATTAGCAGAAATAAATTCACCATCACCATTTTTTGCAATTTCAATTAGCATTTCTTCATTTAGTTTTGAAATCACAACGTTACCTTCGCGATCCTTCATGAAGTTATTAGTCTTACTTCCCGGAATAGGAATTGGAGATCCCTTCGGTAATCCCATACCCACTGTATATACTTTAATTCCTTTTTCAACAGCTGCCTTTGCTGCAGCAACAGCGTCATCTTCATGGTTTTCACCATCAGTAATCACTATAATTGCTCTGTTAACATCTTCCTGTGAACTAAAAGATTTTATTCCTCGTTCAATAGCTGCACCAATTGCAGTTCCTTGTGTAGGTATGATGCCTGTGTTAATAGTAGAAATAAACATTTTTGCTGAAGGATAATCAGTTGTAATAGGTAGTTGTGTATATGCTTGTCCAGCAAAAACTATTAATCCAACCTTATCATTTTGCAATTTGTCAACCAATTGATAAATAGCTCTCTTTGCTCTGTCTAATCTACTTGGTTGTATATCTTGTGCATTCATACTGTTTGAAACGTCAAGAGCAATCATTATTTCGATGCCTTTACGTTTAACTGTTTCTAACTTTGATCCAAACTGAGGTCCTGCCATAGTAAGAATTAAAAAGACTATTACTACCAGCATAAGATAGAACTTTACAATAGGCCTGATTTTAGATGCACTTGGCATTAGAGATTCAAGTAACTCTGGATTACCAAATCTTTGAAGTGCTTTCTTTCTTCTTTTCCCAATAATTAAACTAAGAAAAGCTAATACTGGCACTATGATTAGTAAATATAGATATTCTGGATTTTCAAATCTAAACATGGTTTCGAATATAATTTGATTATACTATGGAAGATTTCTAAGCACTGTAGACTTAATAAATACTTCCGCAATTATGAAAAGAGTGGCTAGAATGGCAAAAATAAGATATTCCTCAGAACGCTTAGTGTATTCTTTTACCTCAATTTTTGTCTTTTCCATTTGGTCAATCTCTTCGTATATTTGTTTTAGGCTGTTTTTATCAACAGCTCTAAAATATTGCCCACCTGTAGTCTCTGCAATTTCTTTCATCATTGCCTCGTCAATTTTTACTTCTTCCTCAACGTAGCGTGTACCATACGGTGTTTGAACAGGAATTTGTGCTACTCCTTTGGATCCAACACCAATTGTATATACTCTGATTCCAAATGTTTTTGCAATCTCTGCTGCAGTTAATGGAGCAACTTCTCCACGGTTATTAACACCATCAGTTAGTAGAATTATAACTTTTGATTTTGCTTTACTATCTTTTATTCTGTTTACAGCAGTTGCCAAACCTAGGCCAATTGCAGTACCATCTTCAACCATGCGAGTTTTAATATCATGTGTTAGATTTACTAAAACGGCTTTATCTGTTGTTAGAGGACATTGAGTGAAACTTTCTCCTGCAAAAATCACTAATCCAATTTTATCATTTTCTCTTGCAGACATAAATTCGGTAGCAACATCTTTTGCAGCTTCAAGTCTATTAGGTTTAAAATCCAAAGCCTGCATACTAGATGATATATCCAGTGTCATTACAATATCAATTCCTTCAGTAACGACATCTCTTGAACTATTAGTTGATTGAGGTCTTGCTAAAACAATAACAATGAAAATAATAGCAATAGATCTTAAAGCAATCGGTAAATGTCTTAAGTATACTTTCCATGAAACCGGGGCTTTTTCAAAGCCTTTAAGTGATGATATTTGCAAAGAAGCTTGTGCGCTTTTTTGTTTCCAAATATACCAAGCAATCATTGGTATAATGACCAATAATAAATAAAAGAAATTTGGATGTAAAAAGGTTATGCTACTCATTTTTTAACACATTATGCATTGTTAGTTAATGCAGATTCTTACTCGTTAGAACTTTTATCTTTGTCTAACATTACTTCTTTTTCTTCTTCTAATGACTTGATAATATTTACTTTGGTTTTTTCAACGAAGAAATAAGCATTTGTTATAGTCATTGCATGTTCATCCGGCAGTGGTTCAAATTTTGCAAATTTAACTAAGTCTGAAAGCTCCAGAATCTGATTTAAATGAACGAAAACGTCTTTATCTAAACTTCCTGACTTTTTTAAATCATTTAAAATTTCAATAGAAGTTTGTTCTAAAGCCGGAATTTCATATCTGTTTTCAATATACTCTCTAAGTGTATTAGACACGCTGGTGTAGAATTCCTTAATTTTATTATTTTCCCATAATTTTGATGCTTTAATTTTATCTAATTCTCTTATTGCAATAACATGGGCCGGTTCATCAGGTTTAGACTTAATAAATAAACCTTTAGTACCTTGTTTTTTCTTTTTATAATAAAAGTATAACCATACAGCAAAGGCAATTACAGCTAAAATGGCAATGCCGAGAAGTATTAATTCTAAAATTTCAGATAGTTTAAAAGGGGCATCTTGCACACCTTTAATGTCTGTAACACCTTTTTCAGGATTTACATCTTTAAAAGGATTAATTACATTTAAACTTAATGGATCTGTATCAACAGTCCTTTTTAATTCTCCATCAAAAACTTCAAACTTAATAGGAGGAACATAGTGTAAACCACTATCAAAGGATGTTATTCTGTATAGTTGAGATAATACAAGCCTGTCATTATCAAGTTTTATACTATCTATTTCTCCTTTTTCTACAATTTCAATGTTTTTTGTGATAGTATCGTTAAAAATAGGGAAATTAATCTTAACCCCTGTAGGTTGACTAACTTCAATCTTTAAATCAATTTGTCCTCCAATTAAAATAGTTGTTGAATCAAGAGTTGCAGATGCATTAATGTTTTGAGCAACAAGCGAAACACTACTAAAAATAAATGCACATATTGCAATCAATACAGGTTTCAAATTCGATTTAAAATATTTATAGAAATCAATAGTAATTGAGTTCATTATATTCGTTTTTTAAATAAGTACATTAGGGCCTTTACATAATCTTCATCAGTTCTGATGGATGCATTATCAATACCACATTTTGTAAATATTGATTTTGTGTATTCATCATTTTCAATCCAATGACGTTTAAAAGCATCTCTTACCTTTTTATTTGATGTGTCTATCCACGAATAATTATCACTTTCTGCATCCTTGAGTTTAATTAAACCAATAGAAGGCATTTCAGTTTCTCTTTCATCGTAAACTTTAAGGGCGACTACATCATGTTTTTGATTTGCAATTTTTAATGGATTTTCAAAATTGTCATCCATAAAATCAGATATAATAAAGGTTGTGCAACGCTTTTTAATCGCATTTGTCAAATATCTTAAAGCTTCACCGATGTTGGTAGTCCTGTTTTCAGGAGTAAAAGAAATTAGTTGACGAATGATGTGTAAAATGTGTTTTCTTCCTTTTTGAGGTGAAATAAATTTTTCGATTTTATCTGAGAAAAATATAACGCCAATTTTATCGTTATTCTGAATTGCAGAAAATGCAAGTACAGCAGCTATTTCTGTAATAACGTTTTTTTTGTATTTAAATGATGTACCAAATTCGCGTGATCCGGAAACATCAATTAATAACATTACAGTTAATTCTCTTTCCTCTTCAAATACTTTTACATAAGGATGGTTAAATCGAGCAGTAACATTCCAGTCAATGTTTCTGATGTCATCCCCATATTGGTATTCTCTAACCTCACTAAAAGTCATACCTCTGCCTTTAAAGGCAGAATGATATTCACCTGCAAAAATATTACTTGAAAGCCCTCGCGTTTTTATTTCAATCTGACGGACTTTTTTTAACAGATCCGTTGTTTCCATTTATCTTTTATTTATATGGTTAATTAATAGGATTTAATCCTGCTTAACGGTAATAAAAGACTATGGTACCTCAACTGTATTTAGTACATCGTTAATTACTTCAACAGAAGTTACATTGTTTGCTTCGGCTTCGTATGATAAACCAATTCTGTGACGCAATACATCATGACATACAGCTCTCACATCTTCTGGAATTACATATCCTCTTCTTTTTATAAATGCATAAGCTTTAGCAGCCATAGATAAACTAATACTTGCACGAGGAGAACAACCATAAGATATCATTTCTTTATATTTATCAAGATTGTATTGTTCTGGGTATCTTGTTGCAAATACAATATCTACAATGTATTTCTCGATTTTTTCATCCATGTAAACATCTTTTACAACCTTTCTGGCACGAATAATATCATCAGGTTTTAATATGGATGATGCTTTAGGGAATGATTGAGCCAGGTTATGTCTAATAATCATTTGTTCTTCCTCTTTTTGAGGATAATCAATTACAAGTTTAAGCATGAAACGGTCAACTTGTGCTTCTGGTAGAGGATAAGTACCTTCTTGCTCAATTGGGTTTTGTGTAGCCATAACTAAAAATGGCTCGTCTAATTTATGTGTAGTTTCACCAATTGTTACCTGGCGTTCCTGCATGGCTTCTAATAAAGCACTTTGAACTTTTGCCGGAGCACGGTTTATCTCATCGGCTAATACAAAATGAGTGAAAATTGGACCTTTTTTAATGATAAATTCTTCGTTTTTTTGACTGTAAATCATTGTACCTAAAAGGTCGGCTGGTAATAAGTCAGGTGTAAACTGAATTCTACTAAAGTCTGCATCTACAATAGTTGCAAGTGTGTTAATGGCTAACGTTTTTGCTAGACCAGGAACTCCTTCCAATAAAATGTGTCCATCACTTAATAATCCAATAAGCAGGCCTTCAACTAGATGTTTTTGACCTACGATAACTTTATTCATTTCTATGGTTAGAAGGTCTACAAAAGAACTTTCGCTCTTAATTCTTTCGTTTAACTCTCTTATATCTACAGATTGCTCCATGGGTTTTATAATTACTTGTTAATATTTTAATTCTACTTTATGAGGATTCCAAAATTAGCTTTTTAAAATATGGTCAAGTAAGTCGAAGTGTTAAATAATGTTAACTAAAGGTGTGGATTTATGGAGAATTCTAAACTTTAACTCTTCTTTAACTTTTTATTTTAACCTCATTAACGGAATGAACATTCCTATATATTTTAGGTTATTGAAACATTGAATACTTTAGGTTGTTTATATAATGAGGGACATGTAAATTATTAAATAGTAAATGTTAATTAAAAAAGGATATTATGTTTGAGGATAGAGATTTTGTATGTAAACATATGATGCTAAGAAAAGGAGAGTTAGTCAGACTAATTCATGAAAAGGGACTGAAAACAATGGATGATGTTCAAGATGAGACTAATGCTGCAACAATATGTGGTTCTTGTTATGCTGATCTTGAGGAGATTTTAGAAGAAGAACTGAAGAAAGAGAAAAAATAGGGTTAAGGGTCTGCATTGTTAATATTGCAGACCTATTGTCTAAATAATAAAGAGCTATCTCCATAACTTAAAAATCTAAAATTGTTTTCAAGAGCGTAGTTGTAGATTTTTTTCCAATTGTTATTCTTTGTGAATGCAGAAATTAATAATAGTAATGTACTATTAGGCTGATGAAAGTTGGTTATTAATCTGTTAACTATTTTAAAATCATATCCTGGTGCAATCATGATACCTGTATTGCTTTGTAAAACTGAGGTTCCTTTTTCTTTTAAGAAATTTTTTAATTTAAGTAAAGCTTCTTTTGAACTATAATGGGATGGAAGGTTGTATGGGTCCCATTGAGAAACGGAAAATTCATTAATGCCTTCAAGTAGTTTTACTCCAAGCCAATAAAGACTTTCTAATGTTCTTACGGTAGTGGTTCCTGTACTTGTGATGTTATTTTCGTATTTAATTAACAGATCAATTGTTTTTTCTTCAACAAAGAAATGTTCAATATGCATTTCGTGATCTGATACTTTTTCCGTTTTTACAGGTTTAAATGTTCCAGCTCCAACGTGAAGTGTGATATTTGTTGTTTCAATGTTGTTTTTGTTAAGTTTACTAAGGATATCCTCTGTGAAATGCAATCCAGCTGTAGGTGCAGCAACGGAACCCTTATGGTTTGAATATACTGTTTGGTATCTGGCTAAATCAATATCTTCTGTATCCCTGTTTAAATATGGAGGGATCGGTATATTTCCAATCTGTTCAAGTATCTCTCCAAAGGTAATCTGTTCATTATTCCAGGTGAAATTAATGATCTGAGCATCATCAATGATTTTTGAACGTTCAATGTGAATTGTAATGCTCTGATTATTGAGCATGATGGATTTAGATAAAGAACCATTCTTCCATTTTTTAGAATTACCTACAATGCATTTCCATGAACATGATTTTTTTGTTTGAAATACCAAATTTAAATCTGTAGGTGTATAAGGTTCCAGGCAAAAGACTTCAATATTTGCACCGGTTGATTTTTTGAATTGAATACGAGCTTGAATAACTTTTGTGTTATTAAATACAACTAGGCTTTTACTTGGTATGTAATTAGATATATTGCTAAAGCTACTTTCCTTAATCTCTTTGTTGAATATTAATAATTTAGAATCTTCCCTTTTTTCTAGTGGATATTTTGCAATTTTCTCTTGTGGTAAATAGTATGAGTAGTCTTGAATGCTTATATTCGGTTTATTCATGATTAATATTCTATGTGCTTATGTTTTAATAGGTAATAAACTTAGAGCGCAAAAATAATTAACATTTATGAGAAATAGCAGAACTATTTTTATAATTTCATGATCTCAAAAAATATTAATGATAAGGAAAAATGGCAATTGGAATAGGAGATAAAGTACGTTTTTTAAATGAAGTTGGTGGAGGAATAGTAAGTAGGATTGAAGGTGGGAAGATGGTTTATGTGTTAGATAATGAAGGTTTTGAAGTTCCATCGCTGATTTCAGAGGTTGTTTTGGTTGAAAAAAAAGTGTCAGATAAACGTGATGAAGGTTTACCGGAAGATGAAAATGAAGTAGAGGTAGTAGATGAAGTAGAAGAAGAAGGTAATCCTAAAATATTACTTGCTTTTTTAAGAAGCAAAGTGATGCCCACTAATGTTACGCTTTATTTAATAAATGATTCTAATTTTTATGTTTTCTATACGATAGGTGAACTAGTTGAAGATGGAATAAATAATAAATTTAATGGTGTTATTGAACCAAATACAAAAATAGAACTAGGTGAGTTTGTTGTAAGTGAGATTGATGGTGTAAAATATGTTTCAGATCTTTTTATGTATAGGAAGAATGTAACTTATAAACATCGAGATTTAATAAAGCATGAAATCAAGTTTAATGGAGCCAAGCTATTAAAAGAGGGTAGTTATATTACTAATGAATATTTTCAAGAAAAGGCATATTTGAGTTTTTTACTAAAAGGAATAGTAGAGGAGAAAATAGAAGCATTAACAAAGCAAACTTTTAAAAATGTTTTAAAGGAGAAAGAATCTTTTGTAAAGACCAAAAAGGATAAGAAAAAAGAAAATAATGGAATATTTGAAGTAGATCTTCATATACATGAGTTACTGGATGATGTTAGAGGTTTATCTAATAAAGAAATGTTAGATATTCAGATGCAGAAGTTTTATGAGATAATGGAGGCAAATAAAAACAATAAACAGAAGAAAATTGTATTTATCCATGGAGTAGGTAATGGAGTATTAAAAAACGAAATTAGAAAAGTGTTGGATAGAAAATATAAATGGCATTCATATCAAGATGCTTCATTTAAAGAATACGGATACGGTGCTACGATGGTGATAATATAAGTTTTTAGGTCTTATAGTATTTTTTTATCTGTTTGTATTATCAAATTAAAAGGATAAGAAGTGTTTATGTAAGATTGTTGTAATATATATGTATGAGATAAGGATTTTAAGTAGATAGCAGATGATGTGATAGAATTTGTAAAGTGAATTTACTTACTAATTATACTTTGATTTTATAGAGGTTGTAAAATATTTTTTAAAGCCCGGATTTAAATTTTGATTTAAATCCGGGCTTTTTTTTATTATAATAATTAATTATATCAATATAAAACTATATTATTAATATCTAAAATTAGATTGCTTTGATCTAATTATAAATGATATAATAAAAATATTTAATGAATATATATAAAATTTATATTCAATTATATATTATATAATTGCTATAATCTATAATTATAATACTGCTTACAATTAAAAAAAAGAAAGGCTAAATTTAAAATATATATAATATTATTTTGATTATTAAAATATAATATTAACATTTACATGATATTTGTTATATTATATATAATTGATAAAAATTAAGATTATAGAAATATATGCATTATACTAAATTTACAAGGAAAGATTATCTGTATAAATTGGATGAGATTACTGCTTATAGTATTCGAGAAACAGAAATACGTAATGCAGTGAGTAGTTATGGATATAGTCAATCTAAACTTAATGAAGGGAGAAGATTGTGGGAGAACTTAAAGGTTTTGTATTTAGAGGCTCAAGAGAAATCTACCTTGAAAAGAAATTGCCATGCGGAAAAGAAGAAGAAACAAAAGGATGTACATAAAATATATATGAGATTCCTTAAGTTGGCAAGAATTGCTTTTGTGGACAATATTGAAGCTCAGGAATCTTTGTTGTTAACAGGCGTGAGGGCGAGAACCTATGATAAATGGTTTATGCAAGTTTCTGTTTTTGTGAATAACTTAAAAAGTAGCTCAGAGTATATGGATGCAATGGTTAAATATGGAGTTACTATGAAAAATATAACTGATTTAAAAGGTCATTTAAATGATTTGAATGACCTTTCTGATAGATGTGTTAGGATAACTGCTGTTGTAAGGATGTTGAATGATAAAGTAAAAAAAGAAACTGTAAAGGTTCAACATTGGGTTAGTAGTTATTTAAAGGTTGCTAGGATCGCTTTAGAAGATAATCCAGAAGTTTTATCACTTTTGGGGTTAGTTGAAAAGAATTAATGAGAATAGTGAAAATAATTTAAAATGCTATATAGATTGTTTGTTAACCTTGAATATTGAGAGTTTAGTGTAATAAATTAGTTGGTTAATAAAAATAGCAGGTAGGCAGTGTTTGTAATGTAACCAATATGTTATTGCTTCGTACAAACGTTTAAGAAAAAGTGTATTTAATATAATATTGATATTATTTTTCAGGTTGTGTGATGATTTTATAATTGTGTTTTGAAGAATAATATTTGTCATTTGTTGATATAAGTTATTGATTAATAGTGTAATGTATCGTCAAATTGGGACCTTGATGATATTTAGTTTTTTATATAAACCATGACCGTGTAAACCAGGAGTCATTATATATTGTGATTATGATGAAAAACTTAAACCGAAGAATTTTTGTTGAGTTGAGATTAGTATTGGTCTTAATTCTTACTCTAACAGGGTTTTTATCTATTGGAGGGGCAGTCTTAGCTCAAGAGGTTGAAAAACCTGGGCCAGATGCTTCTATAGTTGAAAGGGTAAAATATTATGGTATACCTATTTTAAAAGGGGGAAGAGATCAAATTAGTTCTTTACCCGAAGAAATGTGCTCTACTGATGGAACTATTGAGGTATATGTTGATGCAGAAGATATTGAAGCGACAACAACATCTATTATATGGACAATATATACAGGAAGTGAATTGAGTGGTGATTATGTGGAGCATCCAGATTGGGTTTCTTCAATAGGTACTGCTCCTAATAATGGTGTATCTTTCGATCCTAATATTATTACCGAAGAATTTTACGGAGACCCTGTTGTTTTTTCATATACTCAATATGATGGAGTTGGTGAGTGTTGCGGCAATTATGATTATGTAAGAGTTTATAAAACTCCACAAGTTTATGATTTTGCACAGTCAGCAGTTATATGCTCTGGAAGTCAAACGACAATTACTTTACCAACTTCGGAAAGTGATATGTTTTATAATCTTTATTATGAAGGTTCTAAGTTGTCACCATATCCAACTGCTGGTACAGGAAGTTCTATAACTTTTAATGTAAGTTCAGCTGGTTCGTATACGGTTAAAGCTTTTAATGAGTCTACAGAGGCTGCATCAACATGTTGGGTATGGATGGATAATGAAGCAGTTGTTACAGTTAATTCATTACCAGTTGTAAGTGCAAGTAATGATGGACCGGGATGTGAAGGATCTACTATTAACTTAAGTGGTGGATCTGATGGTATGGTAAGTTATACGTGGAGTGGGCCAAATGGATTCAGTAGTACAGAACAAAATCCTGAAATTACAAATATTACTTTAAGCGGAGCAGGTACATATACATTAAATATTGTGGATGGAAATGGATGTGAAAATTCAACAACAACTGATATAGTTGTAAATTCCAATCCAACAATTACTGCATCAAGTAATAGTCCAATTTGTGAAGGTAGTCCTATTAATTTGACATCCACACCTGCTGGAGGATCTGGAGTTTATGCTTCTTACTCATGGACAGGTCCAAATACTTTTAATAGTCAAAATGCTACAATAGCTACTTCAACGTTAATTGATGCAGGAGATTATTATGTAACAGTAACTGATAATAATGGATGTAGTAGTTCTGGTACTGATATGACAACTGTAGTTGTTACGGAACGTCCGACAGCAAGTTTAAGTTATAATAATCCAGTTTGTTTAAATACTGATTTGGTATTGACAGCTACAGGTTCTGGAGGTAGTGGTACTTATGTTAATTATGTATGGACGAAAGATGGAGTTGTAATTAGTGGTGAAAGTGGAAGTACTTTAACTATAACATCAGCAACATTAACAGATGCAGCAACATATGGAGTAAGTATAGAAGATGATTCAGGATGTATTAGTGATGAAACTACAATCCCGGTAACAATAAATTCTCTCCCAGTAGTAACTGCAGGTAATGATGGACCTGTATGTGAAGGAACAACCATTAATTTAAGTGGAGGAACTGCAGGTATGGTAAGTTATACCTGGAGTGGACCTGATGGATTTAGTAGTACTGAACAAAATCCTGAAATTACAAATATTACCTTAAGTGGAGCAGGTACATACACATTAAATATTGTGGATGGAAATGGATGTGGAAATTCAACAACAACGGATATAGTTGTAAATTCAAATCCTACAATAACAGCATCAAGTAATAGTCCAATTTGTGAAGGAAGTACAATTAATTTGACGTCTACACCTGTAGGAGGATCTGGTGTATATTCTTCTTTTTCATGGACAGGTCCAAATAACTTTAGCGTTCAAAATGCGACAATAGCTACATCAGTTTTAAGTGATGCAGGAGATTACTATGTGTCAGTAACTGATAATAATGGATGTAGTAGTTCTGGTACTGATATGACAACTGTAGTTGTTACAGTACGTCCAACTGCAAGTTTAAGTTTTAATAACCCGGTTTGTCTGAATACTGATTTAATATTAACAGCTACAGGTTCCGGAGGTAGTGGTACTTATGTTAACTATGTATGGACAAAAGATGGAGTTGTAATAAGTGGTGAGAGTGCAAGCACTTTAACTATATCATCAGCAACAATAACAGATGCAGCAACATATGGAGTAAGTATAGAAGATGATTCCGGATGTATAAGTGATGAAACTACAATCCCGGTAACAATAAATTCTCTACCAGTAGTAACAGCAGGTAATGATGGACCTGTTTGTGAAGGAGCAACCATTAATTTAAGTGGTGGAACAGCTGGTATGGTAAGTTATACATGGAGTGGGCCTGATGGATTTAGTAGTGCAGAACAGAATCCTGGAATTACAAATATTACCTTAAGTGGAGCAGGTACATATACATTAAATATTGTGGATGGAAATGGATGTGAAAATTCCACAACAACTGATGTAGTAGTAAATTCTAATCCAACAATTACAGCGTCAAGCAATAGTCCTGTTTGTGCAGGGAGTTCCATTGATTTGACATCATCACCTACTGGAGGATCAGGTGTTTATTCTTCTTTTTCATGGACAGGACCAAATAACTTTAGCGTTCAAAATGCGACAATAGCTACTTCAACGTTAAGTGATGCAGGAGATTATTATGTAACAGTTACTGATAATAATGGATGTAGTAGTTCAGGAAGTGATATGACAACAGTTGTTGTTACAGAACGGCCAACTGCAAGTTTAAGTTATAATAGCCCCGTTTGTCTAAATACTGATTTGATATTGACGGCTACAGGTTCAGGAGGTAGTGGTACTTATGTTAATTATGTATGGACAAAAGATGGAGTTGTAATTAGTGGTGAAAGTGGAAGTACTTTAACTATAACATCAGCTACCTTAACTGATGCTGCAACATATGGAGTAAGTATAGAAGATAATTCTGGATGTATTAGTGATGAAACTACAATCCCGGTAACAATAAATTCGTTACCAGTAGTAAGCGCAACTAATGATGGACCTGTATGTGAAGGGGCCACTATTAATTTAAGTGGAGGTTCAAATGGTATGACAAGTTATACCTGGAGTGGACCAGGTGGATTTAGTAGTACTGAACAAAATCCTGAAATTACAAATATTACCTTGGCTGGGGCAGGAACATATACATTGAATATCACGGATGGTAATGGATGTGAAAATTCAACTACAACCGAAGTCGTGATAAATGCAAATCCAACAATTACAGCCTCAAGCAATAGTCCTGTATGTGTAGGAAGTTCTATTAATTTAACATCTACACCATCAGGAGGATCTGGTGTTTATTCTACTTTCTCATGGAGTGGACCAAATAATTTTAGTACACAAGACGCAACAATTGCTACATCAGTATTAAGTGATGCAGGTGATTATTATGTAACAGTCACGGATAATAATGGATGTAGCAGTTTGGGCACAGACCTTACAACTGTTGTAGTTACAGAGCGTCCTACAGCAAGTTTAAGTTATAATAATCCTGTTTGTTTGAATACTGATTTAGTATTAACAGCTTTAGGTTCTGGAGGAAGTGGTAATTATGTTAATTATGTGTGGACAAAAGATGGAGTTGTAATAAGTGGAGAGAATAGTAATATATTAACAATTACTTCTGCAACGTTAACAGATGCTGCAACCTATGGAGTAAGTATAGAAGATGAGTCTGGTTGTATAAGTGACGAGACAACAATTGTTGTTACAATAAATTCACTTCCTGTAGTAAGTGCAGGAAATGATGGACCTGTTTGTGAAGGATCAACTATTAACTTAACTGGAGGTTCAGATGGTATGACCAGTTATACATGGAGCGGGCCAGATGGATTTAGTAGTACTGAACAAAATACTGCCATCACAAATATTTCCTTGAGTGGGGCAGGAACTTATACATTATATATAGTTGATGGAAATGGATGTGAAAATTCAATAACAACAGAAGTGGTTATAAATCCAAACCCAACTATAACCGCAGCAAGTAATAGCCCTGTTTGTGAAGGAAGTACTATTAACTTGTCCTCGACACCAGCTGGAGGATCAGGAGTTTATACTTCATTCTCTTGGACTGGACCAAATACTTTTAGTACCAAAGATGCAACAATAGCTACCTCTACATCAAGTGATGCAGGTGATTATTATGTAACTGTTACTGATAATAATGGTTGTAGTAGTTCTGGTACAGATATGACTACTGTTGTAGTAGCTGAATTACCTACTGTAAGTTTAAGTTATAATGATAAGGTTTGTTTAAATGAGGATTTAATATTAACAGCTACAGCTTCAGGAGGAAGTGGTAATTATGTTAATTATGTTTGGACAAAAGAAGGTGTTGTAATAAGTGGTGAAAATGCAAGTACATTAACAATAAACTCAGCAGCTCTTTCTGATGCAGGAACATATGGAGTTTCAGTAGAGGATAATATTGGATGTGGTAGTAGTGAAACTACAATTCTTGTTAATATATATGATTTACCTGTTGTAACAGTAGGTAATGACGGCCCTGTTTGTGAAGGTAAAACAATTAATTTGTTTGGTGGATCAGATGGAATGATAAGTTATAATTGGTCTGGTCCTGAAGGATTTACAAGCTCAATTCAGAATCCTACACTTTCTGATATTCCTTCTTCGGGAGCTGGTACATATACGTTACTTATAGAAGATGCAAATGGATGTCAGAATACTGCAAGTACAGATATCGAGGTAAATAGATTAAATGCAAGTATAGAAGTTTCAGCCCCAACAGCTGGAATAACAAAGTTTTGTGCAGCAACCGAAGTTACTTTTACTGCTGTAGCAACTGAAGGATCTGGTGATTATACTTATGATTTTCATGTTGTAAATAGTATAACTGGTGATCAAAGTGTACAAAATACATCGTCTGATACATATTCAAATGATGAATTAAAAAATGGCGATCAGGTTTATGTTATAATTCTTGACAATACAAGCCTTTGTACAGAAAGTTCTACAGATATTACAATTGAGATTGTTACAAATCCTGCTCCAGACTTGTTTATTACCAGTGCGGGAGGCAATGTGATTTGTTCAACTGATAATGTTGAATTTTCAGCAGAACCTGGATTTGAAAGATATATATTTACAAAAAATGGTACTGATGTTTTACAGGATGGTATCAGTAATCTATATTCTTCAGATGCATTAATTAATGGAGATGTTATTTCTGTAGAAGCATTTGCAGGTAGTTGTAGTGGCCCATCAAGTGACATTACAATAACAGTTTACGATCTGCCGGAAATTGATGAATTTAAAGAAGATGATGATAAATCGATAGTCTGTGAAAATGAAACTGTTAACTTCACTGTTAATGCCACAGGAACCGGAACGTTAAAATATCAATTTTTGGTAGATGGAAATATTGAGCAAGCAATAAGTACTACAAATACATTTAGTTATTACTCAACTAATGATTTTACTGTTACTGCTCAAGTTTTTAATGATAATAATTGTCAAGTAACTAGCGATCCAATTGATATAACTATAAGTAAACCAGTTGCCACACTTAGTGCAGATCCTACAACAATTTGTAATCAGCATGATGTTAATTTTACTGCAACTGGAGGAGTTGACTATGAATTCTTTGTAACATCGTCAAGTGTTGAAACTTCAATGCAGGGACCTGGATCTGAAAATACATATACAACACCGGATTTAGAAAATAATGATATTGTTAGAGTTGAAGTAAAAAATGAATATGGTTGTACTGCAAGTGCTTCAAGCTTGCCGATAATTGTAAATCCTATTCCAAATGTTTCTGTTTCTTCAACTGATGATGATAATACAATTTGTTCTGGAGAAGAAGTTACTTTTAAAATTTCTGGAGGTAATACATTTGAATGGTATTTAAATGGTACCTTGATTTTAGGTGAAAATAATTCAACATATGTTACCACAACGCTTGCTGATGGTGATATTGTAACAGGTAGAGGTATTTATGGTTCAACAGGTTGTTATTCAGAATCATCAATTCCAGCTATAACTGTTAATTCATTGCCTATAGCAACGCTTAATGTTACTCCTTCCTTACCAATTGTTGAGGGTACACAATTAACCTTTACTGCAGGTGGAGGAGATTCATATGAGTTTTTTGTAAATGCAACGTCTATGCAAGGACCTGAAGGTGCTAATATTTATACATCAAATGCATTAGGTAATAATGATGATGTTAGTGTAAAAGTTATTGCCGATGCAACAGGTTGTTATTCAGTTGTATCAACAACAGTTGAAGTTTTTGATGGCATTACATCTTTGGAAGTGTTAACTAATGACAAAGATAAAGCTTATTGTGCTGGAGATGGTGGTTTAAGTGTTTACTTAGGTGGTACACCTCAAAACGGGGTTACTTATACTCTTGTGCAAGTTTCAGATAATGCATCTTATGGAAGTCCTATTGAATATGATGGTTCAATTCCTGTTAGATGGGATGGTGTTCCAGGAACTGAAGAATATAAGGTAGTTGGTTCTTATGGTGCTGTAGTTGGTAGTGATGTTGAAATGAGTAATCATGTTACAATTACAGAAAACCCTTTACCAAGTACTTCATTTAATATGGATCCAACAGGGGAAGTTACAGGTTGTAATGGTGGTGCAGGATATGATATAACATTAGATGGTTCTGAAATTGGAATTGATTATGTACTTTATTTAAATGGAGTAGAAATAAATAAAATATCTGGAACAGGAACTTCTATTGATTTTGGAGTTCAAACTGTAATAGGTATTTATACAATAGAAGCAGTAAACATAATGACAGAATGTAGCGCATTGTTTACTGAGACATTTGAAATAAAAGATGATGGTTCAAACCAAGCATTTAATGTTTATGTAGTAGGAAAAACAGATCCTACAGATGGTAGATATTGCAATATTGACTCACCTACTGGTATTGAGATTGAACTTGATGGATCTTTAGGGTCAGATGTGTCTTATAAATTATTTCTTGGTGATGTTGATACTGGTATTTCTGTTGCAGGTACTGGAGGTGTTATTTCGTTTGGAACTGTTTTAACAGAGGGCAATTATACGGTACGTGTCGAATCTGCCACTGGATGTCAATATCCAATGAATGGAAATGTTATTGTTAGTGCAGTTGATTTACCCAATAAATATAACATTGTAGCTACTAACTCAGGACATTATTGTGAAGATGAGAGTGGTGTAACAATCAGTTTAGATAATCAACAAGAGAATATTCAGTATGATTTATATCAAGATGGTACATTAGTAGAAACTAAGATTGGTACTGATGCTGCTGGTACTCCATTAGTGTTTGATGGTATATATTCTGCAGGTACATACAGTATTGAAGCAACGGTTTCAGATGTAGGATGTTCTATAGCTATGAATAATACTGTAGAAGTTATCGTGGATGTATTACCTACAGTTTTTGATTTAACCAGTGATGGTGATTATTGTTCAGGTTCGTCAACATATATTCATATGGCTGGATCGGAATCTGATGTAGAGTATAGATGGCATAACTTAGATGATAATACATATGGTGATGCCTTAACTGGAACTGGAGGTGTTTTAGATGTTGAAATTTCTAATGCCGGTAATTATGAGATAGTTGCTCAGAGAACTGATGGTCTTACTGGATGTAGTTCTGTAATGAATGGAACATTTTTAATTACTGAAAAACCATTGCCAGATGCAACTACTATTATTTCAGAAACTTATACAGGTACAGGTTGTGATGATGGTTCGATTGTTACAATAATATTATCAGAATCAGGAGTAGAATATACATTAGTTAAAAAAGTAGATTCAGATTATTACGATGCAGGACTTCCATCTATCATTGGAGATGGTAATGATATAAGCTTTGATCCGATAGTGGATAAAGATAATGCAGAATATACAGCATTAGCAAATCTTGATGGTTGTACTGTTTATCTTAATAACTCTGTATTTATTGATATTACAGGTGTTGTTTCAAAACAAATTGTTACAGGTTCTGGTGAAATCTGTAATGGTGATCCTGGAGTTGTATTTGGTTTGGATGATACAGAAGCAGGTGTTAGTTATGAATTATGGTTAGCAGATTCGGAAGGATCCTCAACAGGTGAAATTAAAGAAACAATAATTGGGGATGGGTCTGCAATTAGTTTTAGTGCAGTTGGCGAAGAAGGTGAATATTTCGTTATGGGAGTTTCTTCTAATTGTACTTTAGAGATGGCTAATAGAGTAGTTTTAAATGTTAATCCACTACCGGAAGCATATAAAATGATTGGGTCTGGAGAATATTGTGATGTTAATGAAGGAGCTTTAATATCTCTGGATAACTCAGAGGAAGGAGTTTCATATATGTTACAATTTGATGATGGTTCTGGTTTAAGAAATGCATTATCGTCTGCTGCCGTTGGCGGAGCATTAACAGATACCATAGATTTTGGTCGATTTACAGAGATAGGATCATATACTGTTATTGCTACTACAGATAAAGGGTGTACTTCAAGTATGAATGGAGTTGTGATTACTAATTTAAGTACAACTCCTATTGATCAAACAGTAGAATATGATTCTAATACATATTGTCAGGATTCAGAAGGTGTAGAACTTAGGTTAACGGATCATGAAGGAGAAGTTGTTTATCAAGTAATTGATGAATCCACAAATAGTGTTATTGGCGAAGTTGTGGATGAAGATCCATCAGGATCAGGCGAATTATCACTAGGTACTTATAGTGAAGGAACTTATAGTTTTGTGGCTTCAAGAGGTGGTGATGCTTGTGAAATTAATATAAATGGTGGATCAACTGTTACTTTAACAATGATTCCTCTACCAACAGAACATATTGTATATGCTGATGAAACAAATGTATGTGGATCAGAAGGAACTAATGTTGGTATTGAAGATTCTGAAGCCGGAAGGGAATATCGTATTGAAGATTCTACAGGAACAATCCTGGAAACAATAACTAGTGAAGCAGGTGAAGCTATAACTTGGTCTGTAAGTGATATTGGTACTTCAGAAATTTATGAAATATATGCAATTGCCGATGGTGGATGTGATTTATCTATGGGTTCAATAGAAATTGAATTTAAAGAAGCTCCAACTATTCCGGAATATGAAATATCTAATACTACGTATTGTGAAGGAGAAAATGGAATTTCGATTACAATTCATAATTCAGAATTAGAAGTAGGATATCAATTAAAAGATATTGATGGTAAAACTCATGGATATGAAGATGGTAATGGAGGAGATATATCTTTCGACAATATTGAAGAAGGAGAATATAATATTGTCGCAAGAAATAATAACACTGGATGTGAAAGTTATACATTAGATAACTTTGTAATAAGTATGAATCCTTCACCAACCTTGCATAATGTTTTTGCAGAAAATGAAATAGTATGTGGATCAGAAGGAACTAATGTTGGTCTAGAAGATTCAGAACCAGGAAGGGAATATAGAATAGAAGATTCCACCGGTGCTATTCAAGAAACAATAACTAGTGAAGCAGGAGAGGAAATAACATGGTTGGTTTCAGATATTGGTACTTCTGAAGTATATGAGATTATTGCTATTGATGATTTAGGATGTGATTTATCAATGGGTACTGTATCGATTAAAACATTGTCAGGTCCTTCTGAATTTAATATTGTTATAGATAATGATGGTACCTACTGTGAGAGCGATGGAGGTGTTGCTATAGGTGTTGAAAATTCAGAAGCAAATGTATATTACTGGTTAGTAGATGTAAATGATATTACTACAGCTTTAGGTGTATTATATGGAAATGGAACTGAAGAAACCAATTACTTTGATGGATTATATCCTGAAGGATCATATTATGTAATTGCAAAATCTAGTGCTTCCGAATGCGATCTTCAAAATGAAACCGAGATTGTTATTACTACCTCTGCTAGTCCAGAAGAACATGATGTAAAAACTGATAGTGAAAATGTATGTGAAAGTGAATCAGCAAGAATTTATTTAGATGGATTTGAAGTTGGTCGTGATTATATGCTTGTTAATTCATCAGATAGTCAGGAAGGTGGTATAATTACTGGTGAGGAAGGTGGTGAGGTATCATGGGAAATTCCATATTCAGGTGGTACTGAGGAATTATATGAGGTTTACGCCTTAGCAGAAGGATCATGTGATTTATCTATGGGTATTGTTCAAATATATTATTTACCAGCACCTTCTGAATTCACAATCCTTGATTATAATGATAAATATTGTAATGGTGAAGATGGTGTTACTTTTGGTATTCAAAATCCAACTGCTGAAGTTTATTATTGGTTAGTTTACGAAGATAACCATGATCAACCATTAGATGTTATTTATGGATCCGGAGAAATAATAGATGAATATTTTGATGGATTTTATACAGAAGGTACTTATAATATTATAGCAAAATCTGTTAGTCAATCATGTGATAGATCTTTATCATCTGGAGCAATAGAAATTACAGGAGTAGATGGTCCTGATACGGAAAATCGTTTGGTAGATTGTACTAATGATAATGAAGAAATTAACTATGAGGGGTGTGTTGTAGATGATGCTTTATGTATTGATGTTGCAGAAGAAGGTGTAGATTACTACTTGTATAAAGAGGAAGATTTAGAAAATTATATTGATGTTATAAATGTTACTACTGATCAAATTGGTAATAGTGTGTGTTTCAATCCGATTGAAGAAGAGGGTAATTATATTATTATAGCTCAAAGTACTGATGCTCCTTATTGTAGTAATCGATTTAATGAATCCTATTACTTTGATCATAAAGATTATGGCGAGTTAATTGCTGTAGATGATATTTTTAATGTTGAGACAAACGCTCTATCCGATACATTTAATGTAAGAGCGAATGATCAATTAATATATATAGATGACTTAGATGAACCTCAATCTACACCTTATCCGAATGACCTTTTGGGAGAATTTGATGGGGATAATTTTATTGATAAATACTTCGAAGATTTTGGATCAGAAACTAATCTTACATTTTATTTAATTGACGAAGACAATCAACAAGTGGATTCAATTAGTGATAGTTTTGTAGGTATATTTAAATTTGATGATAATGGACTAGGGTGGTTGTCGTATAAAAAAACTCCTGGATTCTATGGTAAATATCAAATAAGATATGTGATAGAAAATACAGAGTTTGAAGATAGAATAGATACTGCTTATATAACAGTATATGTTGGAAATGAATCTGTTGATGATAATCGTTCATTTTTAATTCCAAATGCTTTTTCACCGAATGGAGATAATTATAATCAGTACTTTAAAATCTCACCTGAGGAAGGAGGTTTAAATGCGACTAAATCAAAGTTAGAAGTATTTAATAGATGGGGAGTCTTAGTATATCGATCAAAAGGTGTTACATATGGCGATGATGAAAATTGGTGGGATGGTACTTCAACAACTTCTAATATGGTTTCGATCGGTAGTGATTTACCTAATGGTACATATTTCTATGTATTTACTGTAGAAATTAACGAAGGCGAATCTGTTACTAAAAAAGAATATAGCGGATATATAGAATTAAGAAGGTAGTTTAAGCATTCTAACTTAAATCTTAACTAAGAAAATTTATAGTATGAGATATTGTCAGATACATAAAATATTGTTTGGGTTAATTGTCGGGATTTGTTTTTCGACAATTAGCTACGGACAAGACGTGGCTCAGTATAACCATTATATTGCTAACCAGGGTTTATTGAATCCTGCATATAATGGGACAAGAGATGTTATAAGTGGTTTGTTAATTAACCGTAACCAATGGATCGGATTAGAAGGTGCCCCAATGAACCAGTCCTTGAATGTTCATGGTCCTATTGAAGATACTAACTTAGGAGTCGGAGTATCTATTATGAATGATATGATTGGTTTTTCAAGAACTACAGATGCAATGGTCGCTGCATCTTATAAGCTTGAAATTGATAGAAGAAGATTTCTTTCTTTAGGTTTACAGTTAGGTGCAAGTTCAATTGTTTATGATGGAACAAAAGCTGTAACAGATCAATATGGAGATCCGGTTTTTGATGGAAAACAATCTAAAATTGGATTTAATGTTGGTTTTGGTGCCTATCTTTTTGAAGAAGACTATTTTGTTGGTTTTTCTGTGCCAAAAATGTTTTCAAATAATTTTGATGAAGACAACCAGGCATTTAAGAATACCCTGGATTTCAAAAATATGACCATGTATCTTTATGGAGGTTATGTTTTCGACTGGGGAGATGTAAAAGTAAAACCTACATTATTATTTAGAGAGGTATATGGAGCACCTTTGCAATTTGATGTATCAGGGAATGTGTTATTGATGGAAACTTTATGGTTAGGTTTATCTTATCGTTCTATATCAGATGTTGTTTTTCTTGCAGAATTTAAACCAAATCCTAAATCACCTTATACCTTTAGATATTCTTTTGATTATTCGATTAGCTCGCTTAACCAATATGCTAAAATTGGTTCTCATGAAATAGGTATACAGTTTGATTTTACCTTTAACAAGCGAGCAGGAATGCGTTCAATAAGATATTTTTAGAATTATGTTAAAATTTTATTTATTATTGTAAAATAGAGTAGATATTATTAACAGAATAATTTTTTTTTGGAGTTAAAAAAGGGTTTTGTCAATAATGACGGGGCTTTTTAAAGTAGATAACTTAATCATAGCTATAATATCTTTAATTATGAAGAAGATTGCACAATACATAGTTTTTTCCATTGCTCTTTGTTTAGGAACATTTAATGTTTATGGACAAAGTAAGTTAGTTAATAAAGGAAATAACTATTTCAAAAAAGCTGAATACTATCAAGCATTACAATTATACTTGGAAGCTCAAAACGATGGGGAAAAACTAGATAGTGATGTTTTAATTAAAGTGGGTAAATGTTATTATGAACTGAATAATATAGAACGTGCTTTAACAACATTAATTGAAGTTGAAGATAAGTTATCTACAAAAGAAGATTATTTAATTTATGCTCAGGTTTATCATAGATCAGGCTTATATGCAAAAGAAGATAGAGGTGCTATTTTTTGGTATGAAAAAGCTTTAAAAGCAGGTGCTAATCCAGTTCAGGTTAATGAATTAATTAAATCATGTGAATGGGCTGCTGCTCACATTGATAATGAACCTTATCGTGTTAACCCGTCTCCAATTTTTACTTCCGGACAATCTTTTGGTATACAATACTATAAGAATGGCGTTGTTTATTCTTCAGCTTCAGAGGAAGGATCTAAAAATGTAGATAGGCAAGGTAAATCGTTTCTTAATTTATATTATTCTGACTTAGTCAATGATGAAATTCAAGACGGACGTTTATTCTCAAAAAGTTTAGTATCTCCATATCATATTGGTGCTATTTCATTTACTTCAGACTTTAGAACTATGTACTTTACAAAAGTAGTTAGAGTAAAAGGTGGTCAAAGTCGTCTAAAGTTATTTAAGGTTAATTATGAAGGTAATGATTGGGGAAAAGAAATAGAATTACCTTTTATTAATGACAACTATGATTATGGTCACCCTGCAGTATCTCCAGATGACAAATTTTTATATTTCGTATCAAATATGGAAGGCGGAAAAGGTGGAAAAGATATATATCGCGTTGAACGTTTAAGAGGGGGTATGTATGGGAAAGTTAAAAATTTAGGCCCAGAAGTAAATACCTATGGAGATGAAGTGTTTCCGTTTGTAAGTAAAGATAATGTACTATATTTTTCAAGTGATGGTCATTATGGATTTGGAGGATTAGATATTTTCAGAGCTGATTATATAGATGGTTCATGGAAAAATGTAAATAATATGTTAATGCCATTTAATTCAGTAGCAGATGATTTTGCTTATGTAGTGAATCCTAAGAATGCAGAGAAAGGTTTTCTTTCTAGTAGTCGTACTGAAACAGGTGATGATGTAATATTTACAGTTGAGTTCATAGGACAAGAAGAAGAACCAATAGCTGAGATAGAATTACCTGAAAAAGGAGATGAAATTGTGTTGCAAGATTTACCAGAGGAAAAACCTATAGTACAAGAAGAAACAAAAGTTGATTTATCTGCTTATCCCGGAGTGTTTTCAGCAAAAGTAAAGTCTACTTATAATAATCTGGCAGCAAAAGGTGTCAAAGTTGATATTATAGATGATGTTACCGGTAAAGTTATAGCTTCTGGTATTTCTGATGATAAAGGAGTGTTTAATATTGTTATTCCAGACGAATATAGAAAAGAAGGGCAGGAGTTTGAACTTGTTTTCTCCAAAGATGGTGAGTTTAATTCGAAAAGAATGATATTAAATATTATGGAGTTAGCAGATTTGAACTCGAATGGGTTATCATTAACACCAATATTTAATGATGAAGTATTAGATGATATAAGTGGGATGGTGCTTTATTATGTAGGAATGGAACTAACAGAGGAAAGTAAAAAGACATTAGATAGATTAGCTACATATCTACAAAGTAATCCTCAGATCGTTGTTAAATTAAATTCTCATACCGATGCTAGAGGTAGTAAACTTGATAATCTGTTTAATTCACAGAGAATGGGTGAAAAAGTTGAAGGAATGTTGATGAAGAAAGGAGTTGATGGAGAATCAACAATTCCTAGGGGGTATGGTGAAAGATATATAGTAAATAAATGTAAAAGAGGAGTTCTTTGTTCAAATAAAGAACAACTTAAGAATAGAAGAATAGAAGTGGTAGTATGGAGGGTGAAGAAATAAGTTTTGAATATCAAAAATTAATTAAAATGAAATCAACATACATTCTATTTATAGCTGTACTTACTTTATTATTTAGTTCTGTTTATGGACAAAATAAAGTAGATAAATTAGGTCCATTGCGAACTTCAAAGAAGATAATTAGTGTATTTGAGTTATCTAAAAAACCGGATTATGCAATACAAATTATAGCATTAAAATATCCAGCAGGTGAACCTGGTTTTTTTAATAATGTACAGGAGGCACGTGAGTTTAATTGTGCCGATGGTTTTATGAAATATTGTGTAGGTAGTTATCCTACATATAAGCAAGCAGAAAATGAATTAGTGTATTATAGAGACTTAGGATATTCGCAAGCTTTTATAGTAAACACAAGTAAGTATAAACTTAAAGGAGATAACACCTATTCTAGTTCAAAGAAATTTATCCCAGATCCTAATAAATCATATACTATACAGCTAAGTGCTTTTAGATTTCCTGTTTATTTAAGTCACTTTAAGGGATTGAATGAAGATGATATAATGGAATTTTATTTAAAAGATAAAATCTATAGATATACAATTGGAAAATATAAATATGAAGATGCTGTATCTCAATTAAGTAATATTAAAGCTAAAGGCTTTAAAAACGCTTTTGTAACAGAATTAGATGCGTATTTACCTTATCAAATTGAATAAAACATTTATATTTGCATTTAATAGCAAGTCAGTCTATCGCCATTTATGGAGGAAAGTCCGGGCAATATAGGGCACCATGCTTCCTAACGGGAAGATACCTGTGAGGGTATAGTAATGCAACAGAAAATTACCGCCTTTTATAGGTAAGGGTGAAAAGGTGAGGTAAGAGCTCACCGGTATTTATGGTAACATAGATAGCCGTGTATCTCATGGATTGCAAGACCAAATATATCACGATTTCTTCGGATACAGAACTGCTCGTTTTGATGTTTATACAGTCGTGAGGGGTAGGTTGCTTGAGTGTATAGGTGACTGTGCAACAAGACAAATGATAGACCGTTTATTAAATAATAAATGACAGAACCCGGCTTATCGACTTGCTATTTTTCTTATAATTTGCATTATTATATAATGCACTTTCAACTTTTAACTTTCAACTAATAATGTATGAAAGAGATTATTTCTAAAGCTATTAAATATCTAACAGAGGATATTTGGCGTATTCAGAAATTTCAGCTTTCACGTCCTCATGTCATTATAGTTAATACCTTACGTATTTTATATTTGGCTATTAAAGGCTTCATATATGACAAGTGTCAACAAAAAGCTTCAGCTTTAACTTTTTATTCATTAATGTCTGTAGTTCCATTAGTGGCTTTGCTTTATGGAATAGCTTTAGGTTTTGGATTTGATGAAACTTTAAAATTGGAATTAACCCAACAAATGGCCGGACAGGAAGAAGTTCTAAAGTATATTCTTGATCTAGCAGAAAAATATGTCAAGAGCACAAAAAATGGTGTTATTATAGGAGTAGGTCTTGTTATATTATTTTGGTCTGTAATGCAGGTATTAGGTAATATAGAACAAAGTTTTAATGACATATGGGAGGTAAAAAGATCACGTAGTTTTGCCCGTAAATTTACTGATTACCTGGCCTTAATGGTAGTGGCTTTCCTATTCTTAGTTTCTAGTAGTAGTATGATCGTATTTGTATCTGCTAAATTTAATAATTATGAGGCGTTTAGCTATGTTGGCAGAATGTTGTCTATGTATATGCCTTATGTAATAATTTGTTTTGCATTTACAATGTTAATATCTATAATGCCCAATACAAAGGTTGATTTTTTATCAGCGCTGGTAGGAGGGGTTGTTGCTGGAATATTATTTCAAATACTGCAATACTATTTTATAAATTTTATGGTAGGTGTATCCAGATACAATGCTATTTACGGAAGTTTTGCTGCTTTACCGTTGTTTTTATTTTGGATGCAAACAAGTTGGTTAATTGTAATGTTTGGAGCTGAAATATCTTTTGCTGTTCAAAATGTAAATAGTTTTGAGTTTGAGACCGATACAAAGAATGTAAGTGTAGAGTATAAAAGGGTTGTTGCACTATTAATTTGCTATGAAGTAATTAAGCGATTTGAAAAAGGAAGTGATCCTGTAAACTCGTTAAAATTGTCTGTATGTTTAAAATTACCCATAAGGTTAATTAACGAAATATTATTTGATTTAGTAAAGTGTAAAGTATTAATAGAAGTTGTTAATGACAAAGAGGGCGAAACGTCCTTTCAGCCAGCATTGGATATAAATAAATTAACTATATCAATGGTGTTAAACATGTTGGAAACAAAAGGTAGTAAGAATCTTCACTTTGAGGAAACAGAAGATTTAATTAAAGTAAAAAAAGTTGTGGAGCGTTTTAAAGAAATTCGTTCAACGTCTACAGATAATATTCTACTTAAAGATTTATAAAAGAAAAGAGCTTCTAATAAATTAGAAGCTCTTCTTATATTGGCCGCATCAATCATGGACTATTTAAACTCCTGTATACAGGATTTGAGTGTTTGTAATCCTCGGTAATCCTCCGTATCAAAAATGATAACCCGAAGGTGAGGCCCGCCCTAAAACTACATAACTTTACTCGGTTCTATTGTAGTGTTGAGTTTAACAATCTAAATAAACTGATGCGGTTTCTTTTAACCAATCTTGTATAACAAAAATAGTTTATTTTTTTCTTCTAGCCAAGAAAAATCAAGGGTTTTGATGTTTTTTTGCAAGGTATTTTTTATGTAATTTTTGCTTAGAATTTTTCAAATGTTTTTCTTTGCACATTACCAGAAAGTTAGAAAGAATGTATGCAATAATAGATATTGAAACAACGGGTGGTAATTTTAAAAATGGTAAAATTACAGAAATAGCAATATATGTTCATGATGGTAAGAAAGTAATTGATGAATTCATTACTCTTATAAATCCAGAACAGATAATTCCATATTATATTTCGCAGCTTACTGGAATAACCAATGAGATGGTATCGAATTCACCAAAATTTTATGAAATAGCAAAAAAAATAGTAGAGATTACCAATGATTGTGTTTTTGTGGCTCATAATTCCTCTTTTGATTATGGTTTTATACAAGCAGAATTTAAATCTCTGGGGTTTGAATTTAAAAGAGATACGTTATGTACAGTGAAACTGAGTCGGAAATTACTGCCAGGGTTACAATCATACAGTTTGGGAAATATAAGTCAAAATTATGGAATTGAAAATAATGCAAGGCATAGGGCTTCTGGAGACGCCTATGCAACCGTAAAATTATTTGAGATATTAATTAAGAAGAACAAAGGATTGATATGGCCAAAAGGAAGTGATAATTATTTCTCATCAGAAGGTTTAAATCCTAATTTTAATAATGATATTTTAACGAAATTACCAGAGGATACCGGGGTCTATTATTTTTATAATGAGAAAAATGATTTAATATATATAGGTAAAAGTAAGAATATAAAAAAAAGAGTATTATCACATCTGAATAATGTCAAAACTCAAAAGGCAAAACGAATGAAAAATGAAATCGCTAATGTAGAGTTTAATATTACCGGAAGTGAGTTGATAGCATTACTTAAAGAGTCTGAAGAAATTAAATTAAATAAACCAATTTATAATAAGGCTCAGCGTAAGAGTAAAGTAAACTATGGATTGTATAGTTTTAAAGATAGAAAAGGATATATACGTTTTCATATTTTAAAGAATGATGGAAAAACAACTCCATTGTATTCTTTTGAATCATTGGCAGAAGGTAAGGAATATTTGTATAAGCAAATAGAAGCTTATGAATTATGTCAAAAATTATGTGGATTAAGCGATTCTTCAGGAAGTTGTTTTCAATATCAAATAAAGCTTTGTAAAGGTGCTTGTATAGAAGCTGAAGCTTATGATATATATAATTTACGCGCGCAAAAATTTATTGATAATATTAATTTTTTTCAGCCCAATTTAATTATAAAAGATATCGGACGATCTTCAGGGGAAAATTCGGTAATAGTTATTAAGGAGGGTATTTATATTGGTTATGGATGGGTCGATGTCAATGATTCTTTTAATTCGCTCGATCAATTAATAGATGTTATTTCTACAAAAAAAGATACAATGGATGCTCGCTTAATTATAAGAAGACAATTGGCCGTAAATAAGAAATTAAAGACCATCAGTTATTAATAAATATTAATCTGGAAATTCATCCTTTTTTACTATAAAGCGTTCGTGGGCTCCAATTGCTATAATGTCTTTGTTATCCTTAAAAAAAGCGAAATCAAAAAATAATTTTTCTCCTTCTATAAATTTTAGGTGAACAGAACATGATACTTTTTCATTAATACCAATAGGGAGAAGGTGTTTTATGTTAATTTCAGCACTAACTGAAGTATACATTTCAGGAATTCGCTCATGTATTAATTCACAAATGACTTTTTCCATGAATATAATAAGCGATGGAGTTGCAATATATTCAATATCACCTGTTTTTAAATTAGAAGCAAGTTCTTCTTTTTTTACAACAAATTCCTTTGAATGCTGGAAACCTTGTTTTAAATATTGATTGAATACATCCATTGATTTGAAATTTAGATATTAAGTATACCTAAATTTCAAAAAAATGTTCGATTTAAATCTATAATTTATGATAAAAATTAAAATTCACTAGTAAAATGAAAATTAATATCTTCAAAATTTTGTTGTGCTAGTTGTAACATATAAGACGAATCAGCAAGGAATACATCTCTGCCTTGTTTGTCTTTTGCCATATACTGATTTTTACGTCTTTTAAAATCAGCTAATTGCTCAGCGTTGTCTGACTTTATCCAACAAGCTTTATATAAGTTAATTGGTTCGTATCTACATTTGGCATTATACTCATGTTCTAATCTGTATTCTATAACTTCAAATTGTAGAGCACCTACAGTTCCAATAATTTTGCGTCCATTAAATTGACTGGTAAACAACTGTGCTACACCTTCATCCATTAACTGGTCAATTCCTTTTGCCAGCTGTTTAGACTTCATAGGATCTGCATTTTCAATATATCTAAATAACTCAGGAGAGAAACTTGGTAAACCTTTAAAATTAATTTTCTCACCTTCGCTAATGGTATCACCAATAATAAAGTTACCGGAATCCGGTAATCCTACAATGTCTCCGGGATATGCTTCCTCAATGATTGATTTTTTCTCTGCCATAAATGCCGTTGGACTCGAGAATTTATATTTTTTACCCTGACGAACGTGTAAATAGTTTTTATTTCTCTCGAATTTGCCTGAGCATATTTTTACGAAAGCAATTCTGTTTCTATGATTAGGATCCATGTTGGCATGGATTTTAAATATAAACCCGCTAAATTTTTCTTCATCCGGCGAAACTGCACGTTGAATAGTTTCTGATGGTTGTGGATGTGGTGCAATTTCCAGGAAGCAATCTAATAGTTCGTTTACACCAAAGTTATTTAAAGCACTACCAAAAAAGACTGGAGCTAATTCTCCTTTTAAATATTCTGAAATTTCAAACTCTGGATATACACCTTCAACTAATTCTATTTCTTCTCTTAAAACTTCTGATGCATCTTCACCAATATGATTTTCTAATTCAGGGCTATTTACATCTGAAAATGCAATACTTGCCTGAACAGTTTGTTTACTGGCTTCAAACAAATTTAAATTTTGTTCCCAAATATTATAAACACCTTGAAATGAAGGTCCATTTCCAATAGGCCAACTCAAAGGTCTGACTCCAATCTTTAATTCCTCTTCAAGTTCGTCTAAAAGGTCAAAAGCATCCTTACTAGGGCGGTCCATTTTATTAATAAAAACCATTACAGGAGTTTTTCTCATTCTACAAACTTCCATTAGTTTTCTAGTTTGTGCCTCAACTCCCTTAGCAGCATCAACTACAATGATTACACTGTCTACTGCTGTTAATGTTCTAAATGTATCTTCCGCAAAATCCTGGTGACCAGGAGTATCTAATATGTTTACTTTATGGTGCTTATATTCAAACCCCATCACTGAAGTTGCAACAGAGATACCACGTTGTTTTTCTATCTCCATAAAGTCAGATGTTGCAGTTTTTTTAATTTTATTAGATTTTACCGCTCCTGCAACATGTATAGCTCCACCAAACAAAAGTAATTTTTCAGTCAGTGTAGTTTTCCCTGCATCGGGGTGACTAATTATGGCAAATGTTCTTCTTTTTTGTATCTCTTGAATTAAGCTCATATTCTGTAATTATAAAAACGAGCGCAAATTTAATTAATGTATTGATATTTTGAAGTATTGAAACTTACTTTTTAATCGATAAGAATTATACAATTGATAAATTTTCCTCAAATACTACATTTTATAGATTATTTATAAGCCATGGATTTGATTTTATTTAAAATTGTTTGATTTTTATGGTGCAAAACTGTTAAACTAAATATTTATGGCATGGACCAACTATCACGGGCATTGTAATTATTGCGATGGTAATGGAAAGATAGAGGAATATATTTTGAAAGCGATTGAATTTAATATGCCTGTAATAGGTATATCATCTCATGCTCCTGTTCCTTTTGATTGTTTCTGGACAATGAAAGAGAATTTACTTGAAAGTTACGATAAAGAAGTTGAAGACTTAAAAGAAAGTTACTCAAGTAAAATAACTATTTTAAAATCATTAGAACTAGATTATATTCCTGAAATAGGTGGATTTAACAAGCAAGTACTTGAAAAAATTGATTTAGACTATAGAATAGGAAGTATTCATTTTATAGATAGATTAAGTAATGGAAATTTTTGGGGTATAGATGGAAGCTTTGATGAATTTAAGGAAGGCTTAGATGATATTTTTAATAACGATATTAAAGCAGCCGTTAAACGATTTTATGAGTTGACAAGAGATATGATCAAAACTCAGGACTTTGAAATAATTGGGCATTTTGATAAAATTAAAATGCATAATGTTACAGAACCATTATTTGATGAATCTGACCATTGGTACATATCGGAAGTTGAGTCAGTACTTGAATTGATTAAAGAGAAAGGAATAATAGTAGAGATTAATACTAAATCATATGAAAGGAATGGTTTATTATTTCCCGGACCAGAAATATTCCCATTGTTAAAAAAGTTTGATATACCAATAACAATTAATAGTGATGCCCATTTCCCAGATAAATTACAATCTTCGTATGTTGAAGTAGCAAAAATGCTCCATGATGCAGGTTTCAATGAACTTAGAGAATATATAGAGGGAAAATGGTGTGATGTTAGTTTTACTAAAGAAGGATTAAAATGGAAAAAATAAATTATTCTTTTGAGATTATAGACGTTAATAACCCAAAGCATACAAATGCGTTATTAGACCTGATGAATGATTATATGTTAGATGATATGGGGCTTAATGCAGAACTTCCTTTGGACTTAGGAAATAAAATTATTGAGGGATTAAAAAAACAAAATAATTATATAGGATTTTTATTAAAAAGTAAAGAAAGATATGTAGCATTAGCTAACTGTTTTGTTGGTTTTTCAACTTTTAAGGCAAAACAGCTATTAAATATTCATGACTTTGTTGTAACGCCAGACTACAGAAGAAAAGGTGCAGGTTTCGAAATGTTGAATTCTATATCAGAATATTGTCGAAATAATAATTATGGTAAGGTAACATTAGAAGTTCGTAAAGACAATGAAAAAGCAATGAAGTTATATTTAAAATCAGGATTTAAAGATTGTAATCCAAGAATGTATTTTTGGGAGAATGTTTTATGATTCTGAATAGATTTAAGAAACAGATAATTTTTATTATTGGAAAGTTTACACAGGATGTTGCAATATAAAAAAGGTTGTATTTATATGATTAAATGGTGTTATGGTTTGATTAATATTATGATTTGTGTAGATTAAATATGTGCTTGTGTATTGAATTTATATGAGATAATTTATTTGTGGTATTGAATATAAATTCTATTTTTACGCTTCAAATTTTCATTTAACATTTATCATATTGAAACATTTTAATATTAAGGTCGTAATAATTACCATAGATCTAAAATGTTAGAGATAATTTGAATGAAAATTGAATGAGAATCTATTTTAACATTCAGTAAGATTGTAATGAATACCTTAGCACAACACAAGTAAAATAATCAAATCATGGCTAACAATAAATACATATACGATCCAGAATCTCTGAGTTATATCCCTGTTGAGAATAGCTTAAAATCAAAACTTAAAAAATTAGTTCCTTATGGTATTGGTGGTAGTATAATAGGAATTGGATGTTTTATTACAGTCGCTATTTTTTATTCTACACCAAAGGAAAAAGTTCAAGCTCAACAAATAAAAGATATGAAATCGCGTCAGGAGATTTTCATAGAAAGGTTAAATGAGGCAGATAAAGCATTGAATGATTTAGCAGTTCTGGATGATAGTTTGTATAGAACTATGCTTGGTGCGACACCATTGGATTCTACACAAAGGATTGCAGGTACAGGGGGTACAAATACTTATGAAGAGATGTTGAATTCAAACATTCCTTCAGAAATAATTGAATCGTATAAAAAGCTTGATAATATAGTTGCTAAAATGAATGTTCAGAAATCATCGTATTCTGAATTATTTAGTAAGGCAGTTAAAAATTCTGAGAAGCTTCAACATTTACCAGCTATTATTCCTATTGCTAATTGGGATTTAAAATATATTGGTTCAGGTTTTGCTCCACGTCGATTTCATCCGATATTAAAGAGATGGAGACAGCATGAAGGTATTGATTTTATAGCAAATGTAGGAACAAAAATATTTGCGGCAGCAGACGGGGTTGTAACTAGTGCTAGAGTTTCAGATAGCTTTGGTCGTGTTGTAGAAATTGATCATGGTTATGGATTATCAACTTTATATGCTCACATGAGTAAGTTTGAAGTTAAAAAAGGAATGAAAGTAAAAAGAGGTCAGGTAATTGGTCATGTTGGAAATAGTGGTTTAAGTGCAGGTCCACATCTTCATTATGAAGTACATGTTAATGGTAAAGAAGTTGATCCTGTAAATTACTTTTTCAAGGATTTAACACCTAAAGAATACAGAGCTGTTGTTGATAAAGCTGCTAGTGCAGAGACTTGTATGGAATAGATTATAATTATTCAACACAATATATTTATCGTATACAAAGGAATCCGTTATGGGTTCCTTTTTTTATGCAATTTTGTTTTTTATAGTAAGCAAGGTACTATTTAGAAAGCTGATTACTTCTCTTTTGTAATTTATGTTAAAACAGAGCTGGGTTCAAACAAAAACGATTTTTATTGTCAATCTAGTCTTGTTTTTTGGTTCACTGACATAGGCCAATGTATAATCTGAAAAAGAATTGAAATATTCTTTTTAATTAGTACAGATAAGATATTAAAAGGAAATAACCATTTGAAATTTTAGGCACTACATCATATCATTTTTATTCAATCACGTTTACAGTACTTCTTGTGAGTTAATAATGGACTTTTATATATAAACCTAGTATATTTAATTGTAATTCTATCAGGTAAATAGAACTTCATATATAACCTTTATTCTAAGATAAATAAAGATTAACATGAAAAGGCTTATGAACTTACAATAAACCTATGATTACAGAAAAATATATACTAAGAATTAATATTATTCTACTTTGCCTTTTAGTAAGCAAATTATGTTTTTCTCAGGATTATAATTGGTGGAATATAAAACATAACTGGGATGGAGTAACTCATTGGTCTGATTATATTATAACGTCACCAGCTTTTATGGGGCCTAATGCATTACCTGTACCCGAAATAAATAATGGAAGTTTTAAGGATAAAGCATATCTAAAATTTGCACTGGAAAAGCATTCTGGTTTAGGTGATCAGACAGAGAATATTTATCTGGAAGGCTTTTCTCCTTTTTATAATAATAAAATAGGTATTAAACTTTATGTTGTTCCAATAGAACATTTCAAAATGGATACAATTACAAGGGATGTAAGAAAGGCCAGATCATACAATGGGGAAGGAGTTGCTGGAGGAGACATATATCTTTGTACCTACTTTCAAATAGTAAAGGATAGAAGTGGATTTCCTGATGTATTACTTACTTTAAATTTAAAGACAGCATCTGGAAGGAATTTAAAAAATGCCAGATATACTGATTCTTCAGGGTATTTTTTTGATTTGTCTTTTGGAAAAAGTATTGCTCTTAATCACTACGATATAAAATATTTTAAACCCTATGCCATGATAGGATTCTATTGTTGGCAGATGCATGGAGTTGGGCAATTTCAAAATGATGCTTTTTTATATGGTATTGGATCAGATATTTTATTGCCAAAATTTGATATTAAAAATTCTTTAGGTGGTTTTATTGGGTATAAAAATAATGGAGATCGCCCAATGGTAATCAGACTTCAGTTTCAGAGTAAATTTGAAACAATGGTCAATTATGAATTGATGCTCCAGCAAGGTCTGAACGATTTTAAGTATCTGTCAATAAGAATGGCTTGTGTTATTGATATAAATAATATTGTAAATAATCTGAAATTCAAGGACTAAAATATATAGGTAGATTACAAGAAAGATTGAAATGGTTTAATATAAATATGTGATAGATGTTTATTTATTGCAATTTAAACCAATATGGTAAGAATTATGGTTGTTTATTGAATATGCTATTATTTATTAAGGTAACCCACTTATTTTGATCGGTTAACAAATAATTTGTATTTTAACATAGTGAAGAAAAACCAGACAATAAATTAAGTTATGCTAAAATATACAACAGAAGAGTTAGATAAAATACTTAATAAAGAAGTTGAAATAGTACTAGGAGAAATAGACGATGATGATGATTTTTCTTTTAAAGGTAAAATTATAAGCTACAATATTGAAAATGAATCTACTAATAATCCTTCAGATTTCTGTTTTCATACAGTTCATGGTGCTATAAAAACATTCAATATTAGTAGTTTGAAAAATATAAAAATCCTTGATCATTAATATTTTTTGATAATAAACTATAAAAAAACTTGGGTTGAACAATTTTCATATACCCAAGTAAATAGTTGAGAGATGAATATTACATAGATTGAATAAAAACCTAAATACCATCTACATTCCTACTTGTTTTCCAAATAATTACCTCTGATAAATAAGTATACATTCCAGATTAAGCATTGAGTTCAATTATTTACAAGTTGACAAAATTTTAGAAAAGTTGTAAATTGATTGTTTGTGTTTTGTTATTCTTTGAATACCACTGTTTGTTGATCTTTATTAAATGTCAATTGATGTTTAAGTTTCTTTTTATTTAACCCCAATAGGATAATCAATAATTTTTGAATAGTACGACCTAATCAAATAACACTAAGAGTAGTTTGTTTGATATAGGTGTTGTTACTATGTGAAGAGTATCTTATTTGTTAAAGTAAATGTCCATGTTGTAAAGGGTAATCTTATTATTTATATATCTATGAAAAGATCTGCACAGTTTCTTTTAATGGTATTTATGGTATTGCCAACTTCTGGTTTTTCACAGACGGAATCTGACATTCTGAAACAATTATTCGTTGGTCCTGAAGAAATTATAAAACAGTCGGAAGAACTAATTTCGTTATCGGTTGATGCAGTGTGGTATGCAAGTGAGGTAACAGGGTATACAACTATTACAGGAACATTAACGCAGAATACTTCAAATTACGATTACTGGGCATATTCAGCTGATCCAGATGATAAAATGGTATTAATCTTTGCAAATGGAGATATTATAGAGTTTGTTTTTTACGCCATTGATGGTTTTGTAGATGGAACTAGTGATGATTTTAAACTGTCTCATGCCATGGATTTTACTTCTGTCATTACTAATCAAATGGATCTTAGGATACAAAGTGATACAAGACCTCAAAATGATAGAATTGAATGGGGAAGGGAAATATCTGGAACTACTACGATTGATAGTGATTTACTAACGGTTAATATCACAAATAATGGATATCAGGATGTTGTAAATGAACATGGAATTGCATTAGGTGATTTTTATCATGAAACAAGCGGAACCATTAATTCGTCAAATATCACATACTCCATCAATGAAAATTATTTTACTAAAATAGGTCACGATAGTAATAAGGCTATTTATATTCAATCGAGACAGATAAGAAATAGTAATTCAGCATCTGGTACATTTGGTAGTTTTCAATTTAATAATGTTGATTGTTTTTGGGTTGGAGGTAGTTCTATTTATGAAGGTGAAGTAGACGAAAACGATTTAGTGTATAATGAAGTTATTGAATCATATAATTGGTCAGCAGCAGGGAGTCTATTGAAAAACAATGTATATTATGGTGATATAAATTTTGACAGACCGATAGTTGACGGTTCAAATGGAGCTTATATTGTTGCTGATTGTACAGATGGAACGCAATTTAATCTTTATCCTGCACTTACTCCTAATCCTCTTTCTGATAATTCAATTGAACATTCTCTTGATTTAACAATGGACTATTATCCAAATCCAACTACCTCTGATATATACATTTTTTATTCAATACCAGTATCTTCTAACGTAGAATTAATTCTGATGAATCAAAACGGTGTAAGATTAAAAACCATACTAATGGATCATAAACCAGCCGGAATGTATAACATTGAAATTTCACTTGGAGACTTACCCAATGGGTTATATCTGTTGCAAATATCAAATGGCGAGAAGAGGATTACAAAGAAAGTAGTTAAATTGTGATGATAATGAGGGTATGGATAATGATTTGTAATGAAATGTATTAACATTAATAATTTGCTAATTAATAATGTTAATACATATATAAGGCATACAATTAATTGTAATTTTCTTTATTTTATTTTCCTGCTATTTTTAAGGTCATTCTTAATTAAATTGTTCAACTCATTCGTAGTTCCAAAGTCAACTCTTTTACCACAATTGTACATTTCTGTAAATGGATCAAAATCTATAATATTATTCATCAGTTCCTTAATAGTTGGAACTTTTTCAAGTTTAGAATAATCCTCAAAAGTAAAAGATGTAAACACACTATTTGCCGATAAACCAAAATTATCAAGCAAAAATCCATTTGTTAAATTAGTAGGTTTAGCATATTCTCCATTAATAAATACATCAGACATAGAAGGATATGAAATGACTCTATCCTTGGATTCATTTAAAACAATAGGAATATTATTAGAATAATCTTTTGTTGTTTTATAAATGATTAATGGAGCTTGCATATTTGTATTTTGTGGAATCTGTTTATTTGAACTACACATTGAAACTAATAATGCAATAATTATAACTAATATATTTTTCATGGCACATTTTATTCTTTTATGAATTTTCTAATATAGTTTTTATTACTTGTTTCTATTTTAATGAAATATATTCCTTGTGATAATGATGATACATCAATAATATTATTACTATAAGTATTCTTCAACAGAACTTTTCCACTAATATCGTAAATCGAATACTTTTCAATGGCTACAGGACTTGATATTTCAATATAGTTACTACAAGGATTTGGAGTTACAAACAAAGCAGAGAGTTCGTTTGACTCATCTACAGCAGTACTGCTAGATCTGTTTATATCTATGTCAAGAAGGTATGTTCCGGTTTCACCAAGGAAATATGGGGATGTAACACAGTAAAGGGTATTATTTCCCTCTGTTGTAATTGTTGAAGGCATTACATCATCGAATGTACCGGTCCAGGTTTCTCCATCAAAAGAATAAAGGAATAAGGCATCAACAGTATAATTATTACCATCTCCACTGTTATAAGCGTCATGTAGTCTTATGTCGATTTCATAATTATATCCATCTTCAAGATTTATTGAGTAGAAATCCCAATCACTTCCTACATGAAAGTTTGAATTTGGAGTTGTAATATTACTAGTGTTATTGGTGTAAGAAGGTGTTAATGAGTATGAATGTTCTACATCATCATTCATTTCATAAATATCTTCTTCATATGGGGCAGACTGTACAATTATTTTAATTGGATTCGGAGCTCCAACTGTTGAACCGGTTAGTATAAAATCACCATCTGTTGGTTGATGAAATACTGCTAACAAATATGTACCCGGGACAACATTTAAATTACTTGTGCTAAAATTATATGTGTTATAATAGCCAGAGGATATTGTTGTAGATTCTTGATCTATTGTCAACTCATGTTCTCCATTTAGATTAAACAGATTTATATCAACAATTCCTTCAAAATAGTAATATCCATAATTTACAATATCCACACTAATATCTAATGGTTCATTCGTAATTATATTTTCGCTATTAATAGCAATAGGAGTATATAGTGCAATATCCTGGTTATTTTCAACACTTATTTGTACTGCATAGTTATACGAATAGGAATCATAACTTTCAGAAATAATACTCCAGTCATTATCGCCAATTCTGGAGAAAACGTAGATGTTATAATTACCCGGAAGCATTTCAAGATTTCCACCTGTTGGGAAGGTAACCTCATAGTAATAGCCTGATTCTAAAGTCACATTTTCAAAGGTATAAACATATTCAATAAATGTATTGCTCTTGTCAAATATAGCAGCACAAACATCTCCTGTAAAGTCAGATGTACCATCATTTATTATACTTGTGCTAATTGTAAATCCATCTCCGTATCCAATAGTATAATAATTGGATACCACATCACTATATAAGGTTAACCCAAACTCTTCAGAGGTATTGCCTCCTTCTTCTCCTTCTTCTGCAGGTTTTATTCCTATTAAAGCCTGTTGGCCGTCGTTATAGGTACCTGCTCCGGATCCAATTCCCCCTTCTCCAGGATTAAGGGCATCAATTAAAAAATAACCATCATAATAACCACCCCAACCCCAATTCATATGGAAGTAATCATTAGCATCGTATCCATCACAAACAAAGGTGTGTCCGCCCTGACCATAACCAGCATATTGTATTGGTCTGCCTGCATCAAGTTCTTGTTTTAATTTGCTGATCCAAACTTCATCAGTATAACTTTCACGAAACAGCCCCTCGATACTTGGCGAATATCCAAAATATTGTACAAAGGCATTTTGACAAGTTTGATTGTCAGAATAGCGATTATATGGATCTTTAATAACATAACTACCGCTACCACCTTCTGAAGCAACATTATAATTCATTTCTACTGCTACACCACAATGATACATAAGTGTTGCAACTGCATCATTTGTACTATTTACAAGGTTTGGCATGGCAGCCCAATTGTAGGTAGTATTTCCAAAATTTGCAGAAAGCGATCCATATTTATCGTGCTGATAAGTATGAAAACCAATTCCTTTATTTGGATAATTCCAGTATTTCATTATTTGTGCCATTGCAGTTGCCGGGCACCCTGTAACGGTTAATTCCTGGTAAGTATTATCGTAAGGACATTTATCATTTACATGTGGTGCCTGGTTCCATTGTGTAGTTAAGAGAGGAGTAACGACGCTAGTGCTTTGTGTTGATTTTAGATTGTTGACGGAACCTTCCCATTGTGACTTAATTTCATCGGTTTGTTGAATAGCATTTGTTTTAATATAGCGAATTTGTTGTTTGTACCCTTCTAGCCATTTGATTACATTTTGTGGAGAATTATCAGCACTTATGGAACCGGTATATGAATATCCCAGGATTGGGATGGCGGCATCGTCGCCAGAAATGATAATAAATCCATTTTTATCACCTATATTAAAAACATAAATATCTCTGTTTTTATCAGAAGCACTTTTAAAATTTAATGTATGAGTGGGCATTCTATTGAATATATCACCAACATCTGTTAATTTAATGTTAGAAGTGCTTTTAAGACCAGAACGAGTTGGGTTAAGTAGATAGTTTTCTGCAAACTGTTTTGCCTGTTCAACTGTTATTTCTTTTCCAAACACATGAAAGGACAGGACTATTGATAAAATTAAAAGTAAAAACCTTTTCATACCATAATTTTTTAATAGTTGATAAAATGGTTTTTGGGGTAGAGGCTAAAGAGTAAAAGAATTGAGCCTAAGGGACTAAAAGTCAATGATGTTTAAATCCTTTGATTATGAAAAATGTTAATTAAATTTAACTCTTTTACGAAAGAAAGTCAATAAAAACTGGGGTGTCTATCAAGCAAGTAAAATTTTTTTGAGCACTAAAATTTCTTACTGTTTTACTTATTGATTTTAAGTGTATAGTATTGAAAATTATGAATGTAAATTCGACTTATTATGAAAAACTGCGAGAAATATAGATTGTATGTGTACTACGGCAGATCTGTAATAGTAAAATTTTATCAAGTTTTATTTATTCAAACATAAAACAGTTCGAATGTGGTTATTTGTACATAACAATTTATAAAACTGATTGTATATTGAGCATCCTTCAAATATAAATGATAATTATAAATCGTTAAAAGGAGAACGAGGTATATTATTATTTGCTTTAAGTTATGATGTAAAAATACAAATTGAACTACATTACGAATATACCCCCTGTATTTTGGTTATTTGTCATCCGTTTACTTTGTTAATGAGTATTAGATTTGTATGTCATTCAATCCTAAGTATCAAGGATATTTTATCTGTACATATAAATAATAACTATTAATTCAACCTATGTTTTCACGATTAAAAACAATTACAGTTTATTACTTGCTGGCTTTTCTTTTCTTAAACAATATATTTTGTATTGCACAGGAAAAAAAAGTAGATTTTAGCTATTTGGATTATCATCTTCCTTTTGAAGAAAGGGTGGATATATTGATGGATCAAATGACGCTGAAAGAAAAGATTAGTCAAATGACTAACGAATCAAAAGCAATACCCCGCTTGCAAATTCCAGAGTATAATTGGTGGAATGAATGTTTACATGGTGTTGCACGTGCAGGCTATGCAACTGTATTTCCACAGTCGATAACTGTAGCAGCTTCGTTTAACAAGCAGTTATTGGAGGAGATTGGTACTGTTATTTCTGACGAGGCACGAGCTAAGCATCATGAATTTTTACGTCAAAATAAAAGAGTTATTTATACCGGACTGGATTTTTGGTCTCCTAATATTAATATTTTCAGGGATCCAAGATGGGGAAGAGGTCATGAAACTTATGGTGAGGACCCATATTTAACAGGAGAGTTGGCTACGGAATTTATTGTAGGCTTACAAGGAGATGATCCTAAATATTTCAAAACTATTGCCACATCCAAGCATTTTGCAGTTCATTCAGGTCCTGAAAAATTACGACACTCTTTTGATATTGATGTGAGCGACAAAGATTTATATGAAACTTATTTGCCAGCCTTTTATAAAACCATAAAGGATGCAAAAGTGTATTCTGTAATGGGAGCATATAATCGCTTTAGAGGCGAGTCTTGTAGTGGACACGATTTTTTATTAAATCAATTATTACGCGATACCTGGGGATTTGAAGGATATGTGGTTTCAGATTGTGGGGCCGTTCGAGATATAGAAACAGGACACCATATTGCAAATAGTAAGTCCGAAGCTGCTGCAATTGGTGTGAAAGGAGGTTGTGATTTAAATTGCGGTAGTTATTATAAGAGTTTAGGAGAGGCTGTTGAAAAAGGATTTATTACCGAAGATCAAATTGATATTGCCTTACGCAGAATATTAATGGCTCGTTTTAAAATGGGAATGTTTGATCCGGAGGATGTAGTACCATTTTCAAAAATTCCATTTGGAATTGTGTGTTCTGATGAAAATACCAGCCTGGCAAGAAAAGCAGCTCAAGAAAGTATTGTGTTATTAAAGAATAGTAATAATATACTTCCTCTTTCTAAAGATCAGATAAAAAAAATAGCAGTTATCGGGCCTAATGCAGATAATTGGGAATCATTAGTAGGTAATTATCATGGTACACCTAAAAATCCTGTTACCTTTTTAAAAGGAATTAAAAATAAGGTTGAACCAGAAATCGAAGTGTTTTATGCTGAAGGTTCACATTTGAATGAGGAAAAATTAAATCTGAAACCTATTCCATCAATATATTTGCAAACAGAAGATGGTCGTCAGGGATTAGAAGGTTCATACTTTAATAATACTCAATGTTCAGGCAAACCTGCATTTACCCGAGTTGATGATAAAATTGATTTTTCGTGGCAATATGCTCCGGTTTCAAAGGAATTAATTGATACTTTTTCTGTTCGATGGAAAGGTTTTATTGTGCCTCCGGCAAATGGTACTTATGAGCTTGGGTTATTAGCTAAGCGAGGAATGACTATTAAAATAGAAGGAAAAGTTATTACAAATGGCAGAGGATCAATCCATCATTCAAAATATGCTACAGATAGGTTTGAACTTGAGGGTGGGAAGAAGTATCCTGTTGAGATAGAATTTTATACTGATGAAACCAATGCTCAGGCAAGTTTATTATGGGCCAGACCTGATAAAAACTTAATTGATGAAGCAATAAAAGTTACAAAAGAAGCTGATGTTGCAGTTGTTGTTGTTGGATTATCACAACGCCTTGAAGGAGAGGGAGGAGATCGTAAGGATATTTCACTACCCAAAGAACAGGAGGAATTAATTAAAGCTGTTAAGGAAGCTGGTAAGCCTGTGATATTGGTTATTAATGCAGGTAGTGCATTGGCAATTAATTGGGCAAAAGAAAATATTGATGCCATTGTAAATGTAGGTTATCCGGGAGAAGAAGGAGGTAATGCTTTAGCAGATGTTCTATGGGGAGATTATAATCCTGCCGGACGTTTACCAATTACTTATTATCAATCGTTGAGTGAATTGCCCGATTTCCAAAATTACGATATGGAAGGTAGAACTTATCGATATTATAAAGGTGAACCTTTGTATCCTTTTGGTTATGGATTAAGTTATACAATGTTTGCTTACTCCGATATAAAGCTTCCTTCAAGTGTAAAAGCAGGAGATAGTATTATTGTGTCAGTCAATGTAACCAATACAGGTAAACTTGCCGGAGATGAAGTGGTTCAACTTTATATTACAGATAAAAAGGGTACTACTTCAAGACCAATAAGACAACTAGAAGGTTTTAAACGAATTTATCTTAAAGCAGGAGAAAGTAAAACTGTAGAATTTACATTAACACCAAGACAACTATCCATGATAGACAAAAAATCACAAAGGGTAATAGAACCAGGTACATTTGATGTTTATGTAGGAGGTGAACAACCTGGTTTTAATGGTGATAACGATGCATCATCAACAGAAGTCATTAAAGGAAGCTTTAAAGTTACAGGCCGTCAGGTTTTTAAAATTAAATAGTTTTTCAATTAAAGTTTGTATGTGGAAAAGCGGTTGTATTTAATTTGCTACCGCTTTTTTAACAAAGCTTAGATATTGATATTGTTGGATGTATCCCAACAAAAATATGTGTATGATCCGGATTACAGAAAACAGCAGGAGGTTGCGATTTATGCTTTGTTGCAAGTCCGCATATTATTTTTTCTAATTCGTTTCTGAATTCTTCTTTTATTAAGTTTTCTCTACCTTGAACGGCAAAAACATATTGAACGAAAAGTTGGGTATAGGTATTGTTCATATTAAAATCTTAAGATAACAGGGCTAACGCCCCTATGTTTATTTACAAAATCTATTTTTACTAAGAAATTAGGGCTACGCGCCTCAAGCTACTGCAGAAGAGTATAGTTAAAATAAAAAAAATCAGAATATAGAATGAATTTCTATTCTTAATATTTTCTATATGATTATATTTTATGAAAAGTTAAATACATTATCAGACAGGGCATATAAAAGTGCTATAAGTTAAACTGCGCCTTCAGCTCCAAAGTGCATATTATAATTAAACCCAAGGCGATGCCTTGGGCTGAAATAAGCTTGCCTTTCAGGCAGTCAATAAAATGAGGGTACACCAATTAAGGCTGAAGGCCTTATTCAATTCAGCCCGATGGCAACGCCTCGGGTTCTCATTAAATAAAGAATATAAGCGCCTTGAAAAGGCAACTTAAAATTGTACATGCATTTTTATTTTGCTCATCATATTGCAACGCTAAATTAAACTTGAGTCTAATACATATAATCACTCCCAAGGGCCTTTAGACCTGATTTCTTAGTAGAAAATAGCTGGTGTGTTGTAATCGAGCAGTGTTCGAAAAATAATGTAATTCAATTGCAGTTTATTTAAATGATGCCAGAGGCATCACATATTTATAGAATAGACCAACGATAGTTAAATTGACTCCAGCGGAGTCACATGTACAAAGATATTCAGATTGTGGTTCGACACCTCTGGAGTCGATTTATGTCCATAACGTATTTCTATAAACATCTAACCCCTCTGGGATTAATAGATGAATACATGTTATTTACATCTTTTCGAACACTCAAGCTCTATGCTCTAAGCAATTTATTGCTCTTTCAGTTTTCGTACTCCCTTCTCCCTGTTCTCTTCTCCCTGTTCCCTTCTCGTTGTTCCTTTTTCATAGCTGTAAATCTCCTTTTACCATTCAACCTTTATACCTTGTTACCTTCTTTTGTTATTACTAAAGTATTGTAAAATATTCATTACAAAAATTACTGTAATTTTACTGTAACTTTTTTTGCTTGTAACTGATTGTTTATTAGATATAAAGAATTTGTGGGTAAATCTGATTTGGGCCCTAAATATTAAAAAAAGGGCCGATATTCCGGAAAATCGCAAAAAAACGGATAAATATTCCGCAAAATCACGTTTTTGGCTAAAAATATTCCAGGTTTGAGTGATTTTGGGTTCTTTTTTGACTTTTCTTTGCTATGTCTTTGCATTTCTTTGCTATGTCTTTGCATTTCTTTGCTAAGGCTTTGCTATTTCTATGCATAGTCATTGCTAATCCTTCGCATAGTCATTGCTATTTCTTTGTATTGTGGTCGTATTGTGGTTGTGTTGTCGATGCATATTCTTTGATTGTTCTTTGGTTATTCATTGCTTCTAAGGAACCGAAGAAAGACCATAAAATTTGCATAAACAAATCATCGTAAGTACGACGTCATATCCTGGTCATACCATAGAAGACCATAAGAATTTGCTATAAATATCTTACGCAGGTGCAAGATTGCATCTAGTACCAGCTGATCCTGATGCAAAAACTACAATGTTACATCATCAAACGTAAAGTTTTATTTTAAACATCAACGTTGAGGTTTAAAGTAGCAAGCTTGTCAGTTTTTATATAAACCTTGATGCAAAACCTGACAAGTTTCCTGTAAATTTCACGGGGCATTCAATAAAAAATTCGGAGCATCTCACTTATTTCATGGAAGCTCTCACTTTTTCATTGGAGTGTTTCATTTTAAATATCAGTGTACCGATAAAAATATATGGAGCATGCCACTTTTTTAGTGGAGCTCCAATGAATTTGTTTCAGCATTCTCTGAAAATCATTGGAGCTTGTCAGAAAAAACTGACAAGCTTGATTCAACTTTGCATGAGCCGAGATGAAAAAAGTTGAATGCTCCGTACTTTTTCGTTGGCCTTCCGTACTTTTTTTGAGATCTTCCATATTTTTTTCATCAGGCTCCATACTCTTTTTCATAAGCTTCCGTATTTTTTTATTGATGCTCTATGTTTTTTTAATAAGTTGCCATGTTTTTTTAAAAAATTAAGAGACTTTTTATATAAGCTATGATAGAAAATATAAAAACCTTCATATCTCTTTACATCAAGCTACGTACTTTTTACTATAATAATTATATTTCAAACACAAACGATCAAGGTTTAAACCTAAACGTTGGTTTTTTATTGTAATGCATTTTTATAATAAATGTCGAACCCATATGTGGGTGCAAGAATGCAGCTTGTATGCAAAGCTGCAACCAACTTCCTTTTTCCCTTCTCCCTTCTGTATGTTCCTTATTTGTTATTTTACCAATGGCAAATAACTTTTAGAGTAAACATGAAACATTTGAAGATGAATGGAGTATATTCAACCTGATAATTATAAATAACGTGAAAAAATATTGCTCCTATAGGAAAAATAAACGTAGGTTAATTACGAATATAATTCCAAAATGGTATTATAAACGTAGTTAATGACGGATATATTTTTAAAGGTGTGTATATAATAAGTTGCCTACAAGCCTAAAAACAAGACCGTAACAACCTAATATTGAATTGACAAATTTTTAGAATGAATAATAGAGAAATAAGAAAACAAATAGCGGAAGATACATTAGATATCTTAAAGAAGGGATTTTTTTATACTTCAAATGGCGAACAAATTAATATATCCAATTTACAAGAAAAGGCAGAAAATTTAACAAAAGTTTATACACCTGAAGAGACAGACAAATTAATAGAAAATTTATCAGTTGAAAACATAAAGGGAGAAACTGAAATTAAAGTAAAAAATCAACCTACTTTAGAAGCTGTAAGAGAATTGATTGCGGAAGGAAATAAAGATGTAGTTTGTTTAAACTTTGCATCAGCAAAAAATCCAGGAGGAGGATTTCTTGGAGGAAGTCAAGCCCAAGAAGAGAGTATTGCAAGGGCAACAGGACTCTATAATTGTCAAATCAAGACAAATGGGTATTATGAGACAAATAGAAATACAAAAACATGTATGTATACAGACTATATGATTTATAGTCCGTTTGTTCCAATAATAAAAGATGAAGAAGGTAAGAATTTAAACAATAAAGAATACTGCGCAATAATAACAGCTCCAGCTGTAAATAAAGGAGTTGTGAAAAATAAAGAGTCAGAGAAATTAAGTGAAGTTGAGAATGTAATGAAGCGAAGGATAAACAAAGTATTAGCAATTTCACTTGAAAATAACCATAGAACAATTGTTTTAGGGGCTTGGGGGTGTGGCGTTTTTCAAAATGAACCTAAAGAAATAGCTAAATATTTTGGAGATATTATAAAGACTAATTTTGCAAATAAGTTTAAGAAGATTGTTTTTGCAGTTTATTCGAAGAATGAAAAATTTATAGAACCATTTATAAAAGAATTTGACAAAATATAAAGGCCAGTAGGCAATTGAGTAGATCGCCGATAGGCTAAAAGCCTACCGGAGGACCTCTCACCACCGTACGTACGGGTCTCGTATACGGCGGTTCTCTACATCATGGGGAAAAGACTGTTGGTTTTATGAAAAAGTTTACTGGTCATTTGGTTATACATGGAGGATAAGCTGATGTACCCACGTTTTTCTAATCGTTCAATCGTGATAGTGGTTCCTAAAATAGGACTCTGAGCAATAGCCCAACCTCCCATACGACTTCGACTCCATGCGAAAGCATGATCAAGGTCGACACCCAAACGAATTAGATTCTTTCTTTTACGTTCAGGCTTTTTCCAATGATGCCAGATACAATATCTGAGTCGATTACGAAGCCAACCATCAAGCTTCTCCAGTTTCGTAATGATATTTGCATGTTTAAAGTAGTTGATCCAACCTCGTTGAATTTCTAATAACTTTTGAATGCGTTCATCAAAACTCATGGGAGTAGTTTTGCGGGTTACTTCTTTAAGCTTTGCCTTAAAGCTCTTCCATCTCTTTTCAGCAACTATCAATTGGTATTTGCCTTTAATTCCCTTTTTATAAATGGGAACAAAAGCAAATCCAAGGATTTGAAAGTTAACCGGACGGCGGATACCACTTTTATCCCTGTTGATAGGGAGTTTAAGTTTATCCCTAAGAAATACATAAATAGTGTTACCAGCTTTTCTTGCTTCTGCTTTTGTTTTACAGTAGATACTGAAATCGTCGGCATAGCGTACAAAGCGTAAGTCTAATTGTTCCATTTTCAAATCCAATTCATGAAGAACAATATTTGATAGCAACGGACTAATGGGGCTTCCTTGTGGTACTCCTTTACGTCGCTTATGTAATTTACCATCCTTTAAAAGTGGTGCTCTAAGCCATCGACGTATCAAACACATAGTATGTTTGCATTTAATTTTACGATACAGCAATTGCAACAGCAAGGTATGGTCAACCCTGTCAAAGAATTCTTTCAGGTCAATTTCAACAATATGCTGATAGTCCGAATTAATATAAGAAAGGGCTTTACCTACTGCTTGTTGCGTATTACGTGCAGGACGAAAACCGTAACTATAGGTTGAAAAATCTGCTTCATAATGCATCATTACCACTCTGGATACTGCCTGTTGCAGCATACGGTCAATAGCGGTAGGAATACCTAAGAGTCTGGTTTTACCTCCTGCTTTGGGTATTTCCTTTCCACGTATCGGTTGTGGTAAATATTTGTAATTCATGATGTTCTCAACCAATTCATTTCGGTGTTTATCCAAATGGTCTTTAAGTTCTGTGACTTTCATTCCATCTACACCTCCTGCACCTTTATTTCGTACTACTTCAATGCAAGCCTGTGTTAGGTTTGCAGGATGTAATACTCGTTCAATTAAATTCGATGTGTCTCTTTTTCTTTTCTTCATAATACTTATTTCCATTCCCTGCTACGACTCTTTGGGGCTGGAAAGGCTCAAAATCCTTTTACCTCCGTCAAAGATGAGTAGCGATGTAAAGTTCAGCCCTTCACTTATCTGTGAGTCCTCCTGCTTTAGCGTGGTATTCGTAAAGCCGGCTCGTATTCTTAAGCTACTATGGCGTCTGCTGACTGCTCTGATCTATCAACACGTGATTACAGAGCTCTCCCCTGGTAAGAGCTTTATCCTTCCTCCAATTACTGCCGCATCTACATAATAAACACTCATCTCCTTGATGTTTGGACGTCACAATGGTGTGTTTGCTCATCCGGTTTATAATGCCTCGTATGCGGTTTCTGTCCGTCAGTACCGGAGTTTGCCGTTTGACTTCCTTCACTGCTACCGTCACCGGTAACCAGCTTGTCACTTGCTAATGGTTCGAAGCGTTACCTCCGTCCACTCAGGACTTTCACCCTATGGATAAATTTTATACCCACACCCGATGTTTATCACAAAAGATTTGTATTTTTAAACTTTTTCAGGAACTTCGGGTGTGGGTGCACTGCTGCTCATGCAGGGCACACACACAAAACATAATTCATAGGGCGGTTGTACGGTTTTGAAAAGTCTGTAGAGTGTATGAGCACCGCCAAATCTTTTGTTTGAGCTATATTTGAAAAAAGGTATACCTCAAAAAAAAGCTTTGGCTCAGTAGTGGCTGGAAAGATATTCTTTTCAAAAGTGCCCTACGTAATTATGTTTTACACGTTAGCCATTAAAGACATACTGCAAATGAAAATACTGAAAATAATAGGAAAAGTAGTTCTATTAATAATTGGATTAATCGTTTTCGTTTATTTAGGCTTCCGACTAAGAGAATATTTAGCAGGAAATAAATATGTTGACTATTTAAACAGAAATAAGTTAGTCTCAGAACTGATTAAAGAAACAATTCCATTGAAGTTCGACAATGATTTTTCTCAAAATCAACTTTATTTAGTTGGAGAGATACACGAACTCGGAACTTCTCCAGTTATTGATGTTTCAACATTCAAATATTTAAATCAGAATAATAATGTTACGACTTATATAGCTGAAATGGATATATCACAAGCATACTATATCAATCAATATCTTAAAGATTCTACTGATTTACAACTTAAAACGATACTCGACAAATGGGTTGTTTGGATTGGCACAAACAGTTCTGAATATAGAGGACAGAAATGGGGAAGCCTTAACGAATATTACCGACAATTAAATGATAAAAAGAAATTCGAAGTTTTTGGACTAAATCGACTGAATGATTTTACTCTGTTAAATCGACTTCTAACAGAAAAACTACCTGTAACTTATTCAACAGAAATCCCAAAAGATAAAGATTCTTTACTAACTTGGGTTTCTACAAGATTGCCTGAAATATTTAAGACTGCATCATTTTCGTTGCAAGACAGTTTATTATTAGCAAATATTGAATTTAACTGTTCAAATCTTGACAAAATTAAATCAAGAGATGAGTTTATGTATGAGAACTTTCGAAGATATTACACACAGAATGATTGGACAACAAAAAAAATATATGGCTGTTTTGGTTTGTATCATACTTTGCAGGGAATTGAAAGGACTTTAGCAGGAAGAATAAAGGAATCAAGGATTTTAAATGGCAATTTAATTTCTTTAGTTGCGCTCTATACTGATTCGAAACTTACAGTACCAAGTCAGGGATTACCGACTTATTTAGCTGATGATGGTGCTTTTTCTAAATTATCATACAGTAGTGACAATATATTTTTAGGGTACATAAGAGGGATTGAAGATTTTAAACGTGTATCTGATAGAAACACAATCAATTTATTCAAACTTAACAGCAATGATTCACCTTATAATTTATCAAACAGAGGATTAGATAATTTTAGTCTGGCTCAATTATTTGGAGGAATCCCAATAGATGAGAATAAGGTTACAACTGACTATATTCAATATCTTTTTTATGTAGACGGAGCTGACTGGGTGCAACCTGATGAATAAAAACTATTCACAACGATAATTAAAGTGCGCGGGCTGCGGCCTTTTGGGTCGTATTTTATAAATTAACAATGGAACGGTTGGAAAATGAAAGTGCTATAAATTGCGCAACTTTGTTTACCATTCCCGTTAGGGCATTTGAGAAAACCGAATCACAATAAGAAACATTGAATTTGAAAATAAGAATCTAAAGATAGATGGTCAAGATTTAGAACTGGACTATCAAATCAGAGACGCAAGAATTATTAATAATTTAGCCGTTGTGATTTTTAAATTTGATGAAACTGTTCCAAAATATCGACAATTTAATAACTGTAAAGCATTTGACATTAACGGTAACTTGATTTGGACAGCAGAACATCCAACTACAACAACTTCTGATTTTTACGTTGAGTTTATGGATTCCAAGAACAATAAATTATGGAACTTTGGCTGTTTCGTTTGTAAACTTGATTTTAAGACTGGAAAATTACTCAAAGCTGATTTTACAAAGTAATGAAACAGTATTATAAAATAGAATTTGAATCAATAGTAAAAGAAATAATTGCTCACGCTGATGCAAGATTGCATCTTGTACTTTAATTACAAGTTTTATACTTTTTCCCCTTTTTCTTTCTCGTTATTCCATACTACCCTTTACCTTATAACCTTTCCACCTTTTACCCTTTATATTTCTCCTTGTTCCGTATAACTATTCTTTTCACCAATTGTAGATAACTTTTTAATGTAAACATGAAACATTTGGCGATAAATGATGTATATTCAACCCTTAAATTACAAATAACGTGAAAAAATATTGCTCCTGGTAAGGATAAAATCCTTATAAGTAATGCGCAATTATATAAAACCAAACTATGAACAATTTCAAAAGATTACTTTTCTACTTTACATTCATTTTATTAACCAATAGCATATTCTCACAGAATTATTTTTCGGGAAAATTAATTGATAACAAAAATCAACCAATACAATATGCAAATATTTGTTTTAAGACAAACTATATTGGTTGTATTACGGATATAAATGGTGATTTTACTTTAACCTTTTCAGAAGACACTTTGGTTCTTAATGACAGTATTGTTTTTATGCACCTTAACTATAAGAATAAAACCATAGCTTACAGTGATCTTAATAATAATGATACCATTAGTCTTGAGCAAGATTATTATAAGTTAAGTGAAGTGGCAATTTATGCTCAGTATGCGCAAAATTCATATAGATTAGCTTTATCAGAAGCAAAAGAAAAAGGTAAACCTATTTTATTATTCTTTACAGCAAGTTATTGTGGCCCCTGTAAATATTACAAGAAGCTTTTTGGGACTGACAATGAAATCAGCCGATTTCTCAAAGAAAATTATACATTAATTATTTGTGATATACTATCAAAGCCGGGAATGAAGTTAAAAAGATTATATGGGTCTGGTCCAGGAGTTCCTAATTTTATTGTAATTACTCCAGATGAGAGAATAATTGCTAAGCATAGCGGTGGTTGGGGGAGGGAAGGAGTTGGAATCGATGATGAAGCTTGTTTGGATTTTCTTAAGCAGTATTGTAAACTTCCTGAAAAATTAGAAAGTTTTAAACAAATAAGACAGACAAACTACGATTTTAGTTCTAACAAGTTACGAAAAAGACCAATAATTACTTTTGATGAGAAGTTGTCTGAAACGAACTGGAGAATACTTTTAAATTTGGGATTAATAAATGTGACTAATTTGAATACTACGAATAATAATTATAGTTCTTATAAAATAGGGTATGATTTTGGTATGTACTTATTTTACAAAAGAAAAGAAAGTAACTTTTCTTTCCAACAGCAAATGATAATTAATAGCTGACCTGAAGTTGTTTGGTGTTTTTATATTCCGCATCTACTTGGTATAGGCAGAATGGAATGGAGTCCGCATCCAGCCCCGTAATTATATTTTTGAAGTTGGAAAAAATTACAACTGAGTAAAGGTAGAAATGGAACCTAAAATAATAAAAACAAAACTTGGAGAAATTGAATACAATTCTGTTGGGAAAGGTATTCCGGTATTATTAATTCATGGTGTCCTCCTGAAGATGCTTTTCAGGTAGCAGATAGTTTAGGATTTTATTTGCAAGTTGAGATGCCTAACTGGTCGCTAAAATATGGACAGGAACCAGAAATGGTTACATGGATGGAACGTGAGGGACATAGAATGATTAGCAATTATGGAAATCATCCTTCGTTTTGTATGATGGCAATGGGTAATGAACTGGAAGGTGATTATGAATTACTAACATCTTTTGTAAAGAAATTACAGAAAGAAGATCCAAGACATCTTTATACAACAACAGCATTTACATTCCAGAAACCTCATTCTGAGGAACCTGATTCTGTAGATCAATATTGGATTACTCAATGGACAAAAGATGGATGGGTAAGAGGACAAGGTGTATTTGATGATTATGCACCAAGTTTTGATAAGGACTATCGTGCAAGTATTGAGTTTTTGGATATTCCTTTAATTACTCATGAAATTGGTCAATATTCTGTTTATCCTAACTTAAAAGAAATTGAAAAATATACAGGGGTATTGGCTCCCAAGAACTTTGAAGCGATTAAAATAGACTTAGAAAAGAAAGGCAGATTAGATAAAGCTGAAGATTATTTAAAAGCTTCAGGTCAATTAGCTAAAATACTATATAAAGAAGAAGTAGAACGTGCTTTAAAAACACCTGGAATCAGTGGTTTTCAATTATTAGATTTACATGATTTTCCCGGACAAGGAACTGCTTTGGTAGGTATGCTTGATGCATTCTGGGATTCAAAAGGAATTGTAACAGGAGAGGAGTTTAAGACTTTTTGTAATGATCTTGTTCCGTTAATTAAATTTGAAAAGGCAGTTTATACAAACAATGAAGTATTTACTGCTAAAGCAGAGGTAGCTAATTATTGGAAAGATTTAGATACACCAACTTTTAATTGGAGTATAACACAAAAGGGATCAGTTTTAAAATCAGGTAGCCTTGAATCAAAAATGATTAAACAAGGCAGCTATGCAGAAGTTGGAACTTTTGAATATGATTTAAAAGAGATTAAGGAACCTCAAAAGTTAGACATTACCTTAAGTTTAAAGGGAACAAATTATCATAATTCATGGTCTGTATGGGTTTATCCTAAGGAACCAGTAATAGATAAAAAAGATGTGATAGTGACAACAAAATGGAATTTAGCAGAGAAAGCACTAAATGATGGAAGAAAAGTTTTATTTACTCCTGAGTTAAAAGAAATAAATGGTATTGAAGGAAAATTTGTGCCTGTTTTCTGGAGTCCGGTCCATTTCCCGAATCAGCCAGGTAGTATGGGATTATTAATAAAAGATCAACATCCATTATTTAATGAATTCCCTACCGAATATCATACAAACTGGCAGTGGTGGGATTTATGTAAAAACTCAAAGTCGTTAGAGGTTGATAAAATTGTTGTTGATCCTGTTGTTACAGTAGTTGATAATTTCTTTAAAAATCGTGATTTGTCAAACTTGTTCGAAGTTAATGTTGGTAAAGGTAAGTTAGTATTTAGTGGTATTGATTTACATTCAAATCTGGATAACCGTATTACAGCAAAAGCTTTGTTAAATAGTATTGTAGATTATATGAATACATCTGAGTTTGCTCCAAAACAAACTGTTACGTTTAAATCATTAAATGATCTGTTTCAACGTGATCCTGATGCAAAGGAAGCGGCAAAGAAAGGGTTGTATGATTAAAAGCTAAAGTATAAAAACAAGATAAAGGATAAATGATGGGAGTTGAAACTCTATTGTTTATCCTTTTTTGTTTTTGTCAATATAGAATCTTCTTCTTCCAATACTCTGATCCATTTGCACCAACGCCCTCCACTCCATGCTCTCCGCTCTCTGCTATTATCCCTATAATTATCCACGAAACTGTAAAACGGGTAGCTCATTCAGTAAAACAGGTATATATGTCTGTTTGGTTCTGATAATATTTGCACAGAACTAAATGGAGGTATATTATATGAAACGAGCCAAGTGAAGTGTATCACACACATGAGCATGATTAAAACTGGCGAGTTACATATGGTTTATAAAAATAAATTATAATCATATGAATAGAATTTTGTTAATCTGTGTCTTGCTGCTGGGTAGTATGTTTACAGTAAGGGCACAAAATAAGTTTAGCATCAGTGGAAGTATAAGTGATTCAGAAAATGGAGAAACACTTATTGGAGCAACTGTATATCTGAAGGAAAAACCAACATTAGGTACTATAACCAATGCCTATGGTTTTTATTCAATTTCTGCTCCTGATGATCATTACACTTTGATTGTTAGTTTTATGGGATATGAAAACTATGTACAGGAAATACACATGACGTCTGATCTACGTATTGATGTAGATTTACATCCCAATAATAAGCAGTTATCAGAAGTTGTAGTTTCTTCCAAAAAGAAAAATTCCAATGTTACTTCAGCTAAAATGGGTGTTGAAAAGCTAAATCCAAAAGATGTAGAATCATTACCTGTATTATTAGGGGAACAGGATGTTGTACGAACACTTACTCTCACACCCGGAGTTAAAACCACTGGCGATGGAAGTGGAGGAATGTTTGTTCGTGGAGGTAACAACTCCCAGAATATGATACTTCTTGACGAGGCTACAGTCTACAATTCAAGCCATATGATGGGCTTTTTCTCTACTTTTAACAGTGATGCCATTAAAGACCTTACAATGTATAAAGGTACCGCTCCTGCAGAATATGGTGGACGTTTATCATCTGTTATGGACATAAAGATGAAAGAGGGAAACAACCGGGATTATCATGTAGGAGGAGGCATTGGTTTATTATATTCCAAATTAAATGTGGAAGGACCTATTGTAAAAGATAAAGGTTCTTTTTTTGTGGCAGGTCGAAGAACGTATGCTGATCTTTTTATGAAAATCTCTCCGGATGAAGATATAAATAGTAATGAGCTGTATTTCTATGATTTAAATCTGAAAGCTAATTATAAACTTAACGATAACAACCGAATTTTTGTATCAGGTTATTTTGGAAGGGATGTGATGAGTTCAGATGATGTGTTTGGTATGGACTGGGGAAATCAAACCGGAACTGTACGATGGAATCATGTTTGGGGAAGTAAACTATTCAGTAATTCAACATTTATATATTCTGAATACATGTACAAAATGAGTGCAAATTTCGGGAATTTGCAAATGGGCTTGCGATCAGAAATAAATAACATTAACCTGAAACAGGATTTTATGTATTTCCTGAATAGCAAAAACACGCTTTCATTTGGTTTGTTCGGAACCAGAGGTACTATGATTCCCGGACAGGTAGAAGTAGATGATGATTCAACACTCCATCCTGAAGACCTGCAGGATCGTTATTATTGGGATTATGGCGTTTATTTAAGTGATGAATGGAAAATTAACAGTCGTTTAACTGTTGTTGCAGGTTTAAGGGCTAATGGTTTTAACCTTGTTGGTGAAGGAGACTTTTATTCTTATAACGAAAATGGTATAGTTACAGATACAACACATTATTCGTCCGGTGAAAATGTTAAAGGGTATTTATACTTAGAACCTCGCTTTAACATAGCTTATGTTATTAATGATAAAAACTCACTTAAATTTTCATATACCCGAAATACACAAAATCTTCATTTAATTCAAAACTCCACTACATCAATGCCTACAGATATGTGGGTGCCATCCAGTCAGAATGTTAAAACGGAAATAAGTGATCAGATTTCAGGAGGTTACTTTAAGAATTTTAAAGAGGACAAGTTCCAGTTTTCAGGAGAATTATACTATAAATGGATGCAAAATCAAATTGATTTGCGGGATGGTGCCAATATTTTTGGAAATGAGCTTATTGAAGGAGAATTTCTATATGGAAAAGGTCGCGCATATGGTTTGGAGTTAATGTTGAAAAAGACAAGTGGAAAAATGAGTGGATGGGTATCGTATACATTATCCAAAACAGAGAAACAAATTGATGAAGTAAACAATGGAAAATGGTATGATGCCAGGCAGGATGCCACGCATGATATATCTGTTGTAGCCATGTATAAATTATCACCCAAATGGGACCTGTCTGCCAATTGGGTGTTCAATACCGGTAATGCAGTTACTTTTCCTACTGCAAAATACAAGGTTAATAAAGATGTTGCTTTTTACTATACCGAACGTAACGGCTACAGAATGCCTGATTATCATAGGTTGGATATTGGTGCTACTTGTCAATTAAAGAAAACTGAAAAATATGAAAGCAGTTTGAACTTTGGTATATATAACGCCTATGGTCGTAAAAATGCTTTTCTGATTGATTTTGATGTGGCAGAAGATGATCCTTCACGCACTGAAGCAACTAAAACATTCCTGTTCACATTTATGCCATCAATTACTTACAATTTTAAATTTTAAAGACATGCAAATATATTTAAAGTTTTTAGCAGCAAGTATTTCGTTCTTACTACTTTATAGTTGTACGGAAACTATTGATATTGATTTTAACGATTTTGACAATCAATATGTAATAGAAGCTAATGTTTCAACGGCTGAAGCTCCGCTAATATCAATTACTTCAATCATTAATTTTGATGAAACCAATGAATTTCCAGGAGTTCAGGGAGCCCGTGTAACTTTAACTGACGACTTTGGAAATAGTGATGTACTTGACGAATTATCTGCAGGCTATTTTTCAAAAGATGGATTTATTGGGCAAGAGGGTAGAACCTATTCTTTATCTGTTGAATTAGATAATGAAATATTTAGCTCGGTATGTACAATTCCTAATCAGGTTATGCTTGATTCTATTTCAATTGAAAAAGAAGAGGCTTCAATTTGGAGTGATGTGGATGCGGATTCTATCTATAATGTATTTGTATACTTCCAGGATCCGATAGAAGTTGATAATTATTATTTCTTCGTGGAGTATGTTAATGGTGAGCAAGTAAGAAGTTTTCCTATGTCAGATGAATATTCAGATGGAGAGTACCTCGATTGGGAGCTTCACACTCACGATCGAGAATTGAATGTTGGCGATGTTGTAACTGTTGAAATGCGTGGTATTACAGAAGACGTATTTGAATATTTGAGAGACCTTGACCAGGACAATGGAATGTCTGCAACACCAACAAATCCGATAACAAATATACAAAATGCCACATTGGGTTATTTCAGTGCCCATACATCAGAAAGCTTAGAACTTATAATTGAAGAATAATATATAGTATTCGGCTAATTTCTATTAACAAATAGATTCATATTCAAAAGCTGGCTTTATTTTAAAGTCGGCTTTTGTTTTGTTAAAGAGCTTTGGTTAATAATGTATGATTCATTTTGTGCTACATTTATATACAAAAAAATAAGCAAGAGGTACAATAATAATCACTTGCTTATCGGAAAAACACTATATAACTGTATCTGATATTTAGTTTAAGTTTCTATATTCTGTAGGAGAAACGCCAATACTCTTTTTAAACATTCGGGTAAAGTGCTGCGGATGTTTAAAGCCTAATTCATAAGCTATTTCACTAATCGATTTTCTATTATCGAATATCTTTTCTTTTGCCACATCAACGATTTTAAGCTGAATGTGTTCTATTGCTGATTTACCTGTTACTTTACGCAATAAATCACCTAAATAATTGGGTGATATACAAAGTTTGTTTGCCAGATAGTTTACTGTAGGTAAACCGGTAAGAAGCGTTTGTTCTGAAGTAAAATAATCTTTTAATAATTTTTCAAAACGAGCTAAAACATCTTTGTTTGCTTTACTTCGTGTAATAAACTGACGTTCGTAAAACCTGTTACAATAATTTAAAAATAACTCCAGATATGATACAATAATAGTATTACTATGATTATCAATGTTATTTTGGAGCTCATAATTGATATGATTAATACACTCATTTAATAAATTTCGTTCTCTTTTTGATATATGAAGTGCTTCATTAACATCGTAAGAAAAAAACGAATAGTCATCCATATGTTTTGCTAATGGTGAACCATAAATTAAATCAGGGTGGAATAATATTGCCGTTCCGCTTGAATTTTGAAACTCTTCGTTATTATCTAAACCAAAAACCTGTCCTGGAGAAACAAAAATCAATGTCCCTTCTTTATAATCATAATTACTAATTCCATATGAAATGTTACCACATTTAGAGTCTTTAATAAATATGGCATAAACATTCATTTGTAATTTAAAATGTGATATTGTTTTAAGTAATTCAGGATCTGACGGCGTTAACTTCGAAAGATCCACAATGCTTATTAACGGATGAAATGTTTCTTGCCCAACTCTGTCATTATATTCTGATATAGAATCAACTTTAAAGGTATTCTTCATTACGTATCCATTTTATAATTACTGATTCAAATATAAATAACAAAATCATACAAAAATACTGTTATAAAGGAGGTTCTGTAGTTGAGGTAGGTAAAACAGTAATTTAGGTATTCCAGGTTTCCTATTTCTGATGAATCTTTGTATCGTGATATTTTGTCGATTGTTAAATAAAAAGGAATTGTTATGATGTTAGATGAAAGGTTTAGTATAAAACCAATTATTAAAATGATGTCAATATTATCAATTAAGAACCTAAGTTAATCAATAGAATTGATAAAAACCGGTTTTTAACATTTGTAAAAGGATATCAATAATGCCATACATATTTTTGCAGTACCCTCTTTCCTTTATCTAAATCTGATTAAATGTTAAATCTAAGCAAGACTATATTGTAATAATGAAATAATAATTTGATATCTAAGACCAATAGTTCGGTAAGGTTTTATAAACATCAGATTTACAGATATTTACATTTTACAATATAAAGTGTCTAAATAACTAATTTTAAGCACCTTGTAAATAAGTCTAAAATCTATTATCTAAAATCTAACGATCTATTGAAAGACTAATACGATTTAAAAAATATAATGATGTTAAAAATAGTAAGAAATAATAAGCATAATGATTATGCGATTTTATATAAAGAACCTGTTTTAAGAACAAATTCTTATAGAAACGGATTTCTGGTAAATAGAAAGCATAAATATTTTTTGTTGAAAGTTTGTGATATTGCTTATTATATTTTTGAAAACAAAATTACTTATGTTGTTTCCTTTGATAAAACATTTTATAATATCAATAAATCATTGGAGAGTATCGAAACAGAGTTAAATCCTTCAGATTTTTTTAGAACAAGCAGGAATACGATTATTAATAAGGAGGCTTTTGATAATTTTGAGTTATACTTTCAGGGAAAATTATCTGTGAAATTAAAAAATGGTTTATGTGAGAACATAATTATCAGTAGAGCCAAAGCTGCTGCATTTAAAGATTGGCTTGATAAGTAGTATAATTCTGGTGTAAGATTGCATCCCAAAAGCTCAGCGAAGCGTCTCGCTTCGCTGTAATCATTCTGGCATCCGGCCTTTTAATAAAAAATGCACTACTAAAATTGTTGAACAATATTTTTGTTGATAACAAGGCCAGAGGCATTTTTTAAACAACATAGCGAGACGCTATGCCGAACGATTACACGATTAAATGCTACGCTTTACAAAAGGAAGTGTAACACAATCGGTTAATATTCTTATAATCACTGTTGCAAACTATACAAAAAAGACTTGTAAGGGATTCATATTTGGTGTAATTTTACATCAAAAAGTAAATATTATGCCAAGACAAAGTATATCGTTTTCGAAACCAAATGATGAATGGCTAAAAGCTCAGGTTGACAGTGAAGAATATTCAAGTAAAAGTGAACTTGTTAATGATTTAATAAGACAAGCCAGAAAACAACAAGCACAGGTTGATTGGATTCGGGCAAAACTTGAAAAATCAGAAAGAAGTGGATTTACTAATGATAGCAAAGAGGAAATTCTAAAACAATCAAAGTCTTTGCTTAATGACGGAATATAAATTAAGTAATACTGCCAAAGAAGATTTGATACGTATCCATCATTATGGAGTAAAGAAATTTGGAATTACTCAAGCAGACAAATATTTCGAATCATTTTTTGAGTATTTTGACATAATTGCCCAAAGACCATATGCATTTGAATCAATAGATTATATAAAAATGGGGTATAGAAGGTGTGCTTGTGGCTCTGATAGTATATATTACAGAATTAATGGAGAAATAGTTGAAATCATGGCAATTGTAGGAATGCAAGATTTGAAAAATATTTTATAATATGCAGTTTCCCAAAAGCTCAGCGAAGTGTCTCGCTTAGCTGTAATCATATAGGCCTCCGGCCTTTTAATAAAAATACACTACAAAAATTGTTGAACAATATTTTTGTTGATAACAAGGCCAGAGACCTTTTTTAAACAACATAGCGAGATGCTATGCTGAACAATTATTAGTTTAAGTGCTGCGCTTAATCTAGGGCTTGTCAGAAAAACTGACAAGCTTGATACAACTTTGTATGAGCCGTGATAAAAAAAGTTGAACGCTCCGCACTTTTTCGCTGGCCTTCCGTACTTTTTTAAAGAACTCCCGTATTTTTTTCATCAGGCTCCATACTCTGTTTTATAAGCTTCCGTATTTTTTTATTGATGCTCCATGTTTTATTCATCAGTTGCCATGCTTTTTTTAAGCTACGAAACTTTTTATATAAGCTATGATGGAAAATATTAAAACATTCATATCTCTTTACATCAAGTTCCATACTTTTTACTATAATGTTGATGTTTCAAACACAAACGTTGATGTTTGAACACTAAATGTTTCTACTTTCAACCTAAAACTTGTCATAAAAACTGACAAGTTTGATACTTTTTATATCAACGTTCCTACTTTTTATATCAACATAGATACTTTTTTATGGAAATTTTGGGTTTTATATCTCGGCTTTTTCTTAAAATCTTAAGCTTCATGCTGTTTTTCCGTTATAAGCTGATTCAAATTGCATAAACGTTGCATAAATTTCATTAAACCTTGTCATAAAAACTGACAAGCTTGATGTTTTTTATATCAGTGTTTCTATTTCAACATTCAACGTTCATACTTTTTACATCAACATTGATGCTTTTTATATTAAAGTTCATGTTTTATATAGCAACGTTCATACTTTAAACCTTAACGTTCGTATCTCTAAGTAAAATCTTTATGTCTCAAACACAAACGTTAGTGTTTTTAACCTAAAGTTTGGTGATATATATTATAGCATTTGTATTGTAAATACTAATTGGTTTTTACATCACTCTGGACTAGTGCAAGATTGTAGCTTGTATGCTAATTTTCAACCACCTTCTTTTTCCCTTTTCCTTTCTGCATGTTCCGTATTTGTTTTTTTTACCAATTGCAGATAACTTTTTAAAATAAATCATGAAGTATTTGACAATGAATGAAGTATATTCAACCTTTGAATTATAAATAACGTAAAAAACATAGGCTCTAAATAAAATATAAACGTAGGTAATGACGGGTATGATTTAAAAGGTACGTTTATAATTAACTTAACGGCAATTTTGAAAAGTAACTTACATGTTTAAAGTAGAACTACGAAAAGAAATGGAAAATACAATTAACAATGTACCTGTGTTGTATAAGTACGTCGATTTTGATGGAGGACAAAAGCTTCTAACAAACAATAACCTTCTTATTAAAAATCCTGCAAAATTCAATGACCCATATGATTGTTATCCAGGCTTGATTAACTTTGATAAAATGCCTGATGACTATATAAAAGACTTGATTAACAAATACTATCCTAATTTAAGTAGAGAAGATAGAAGAAAAAAAATTAACTCTACAATTAAAAACTCCAAAAGTGGTTTGATTAAAATGTTTAGAACTGATTTTATCAATGGAGAAAGACAAGGAAAGGGAATAACATGTTTCACAGAAGACCACCAGAATCTTTTAATGTGGTCACAATATGCAGATTCTCATAAAGGAATTTGTATTGGTTTCAATCTTGAAAAATTATACCGCAGTTTAAAGGTTAATCCTTATAAGGAGACTGCTTTACTTAAGGTTAAATACACAAAAGAGCTTCACGCTATGGATTACTACGAAGACGGATTCAAAGCAATTATTAATTGGTTAAGAACAAAATCAAATTTATGGGAATATGAAAAGGAAATTAGAATTTCCTTTGGACCTATCGATTTTAAAGGAAGTGACCACAAATTTGTTTCATTTGCCCAAGAAGCCGTTGAAGTAATTTACATTGGAAGTATGATGGAAGAAGATAAAGAAAATCAGATTGTTCAAATAGTTGAAAATAAATACAAAAAAGCGGATATTTTTAAGATGACGTTAAATACAAACAGCTTTAAACTTGATATTAATTAAAATAAAAAACAGCCGTTAACAATTTGCAAATTGCATTGCGCGTGCAATGGTGTGCGTTGTCTCCGCTCTTTTCTTGACCGTCATGTCCTATCGGACACTGACGCTCTTCGAAATCTGCAACGACAACTTGCAAGTGACCGTGGTAATATAAGAACTAAACATTAATAAGAATACACCATTGTCATTATAAAAACCCAGGCTGCCTTTAAAAAGCAGCCTGGGTTTATGGATAGTAGATATAAAGTATAGGATTATTTACTTCTAAAATCAAACCACAACACGATAGGATAATAATCATCACCCCAACGTTCAAAGTACATTCCTTTTTTACTTGTTGGTCCCAGCCGATCAATATTAAAAAACTTGGTTCCAATGGCCGGTATTTCATATAAAAATGAGATATCACCTTCAGGGAGGGCAGGATAAGTACCTCTGGCTACTTGTTGTGGTTTTCCGGGTTTAAATAATTGAAAGTATAAATTTGGTGTTTCTGATATAATGGTAATTGGGCTTTCTGTTGTTTCAAGTGTTGCCCAGAATAACTTACCATGGTATCCCTTAAACTCTGGATATTCCATATTGCCAAAACTCTCACCAGTTATTGTATTGTTATAAGCCTTTTCCCAAACGCCCATTTCACTTCCTTTTAAACGGTTTTTCCAAACACGATATGGTCCTTGTCCCATATATTTAATGCCGGTACAATTTTCTTCCGGATAATTAAATGATATACCCACAAAATCCACATCGAAAACGCCATCCCGCAAGGGGCTTGCTTCCAGTTTTAATAAGCCACTTTTGTCCAATGTCCATGTCATTGTACGAGGATATCCATCGTTAGTAATTACGAATTGAAAAGTTCCGTCTTTTAATCTTTCCCATTTAGTACCGGTTATTTTTCTTTCAACACCTGCAGGCATTGGTCCACCTGTAAATGAAATATCGCCTTTGCTGTTTTTAACCGATAATAGGGTACCATCTTTCTTGCTAAATTCAATAGTAAGGTTATTTACTGATGCAACAACGCTTTTGTTGTTTTCTTTTACTTTAATATCAGAAGTTTCAGTGCTTATCTTGGTTAAAATTTCAGCAGCCTTATCTTTAGGTTGAATCAAAGGCCAGGTCCATGTATATAATTCTTTTCCATTAGGATCAATAGCTGTAAATCGGAATAAGTCCGCATTTTGAAATGAATTGCCATAATTGATATCAACTTTAGCTGTTTCACCAGGATTGGCCTCAGAACAAGTAACTTTACCCGACTGAATCACTTTTTCGTTGTCTGTACCAAAAGCAGTTTTAACAGCTTCCCATGTAAAAGAACACTGTTTTAAATTGGTGTAGATGTATTTATTGCTTAAAAACAATCTGCCATTCCAGTATTTGGTTATGGAAACAGGTTCAACTTGTACCGGAGACCAGATTTCTTTAATGGTATAAAAACTGCCTTCTTTTTCGCGATGAGGTCCTAAAATTCCATCCGGAGCATGGTTTCCATCTCCATCATAAACCACACCTTCCTTATCGGTACGTAAAATGGCTTCGTCAACCAACGCCCAAATAAATCCTCCGGCATGTAGGGGAGAAGTCTGGTAATTTCTCCAGTAATCTTCCAGTCCGGCACCAGCACCACCATCATATAATCCATGAAGGAATTCAGTTGGCATAAAAGGATCGTTACCAAAAATATAGCGGTTAATAGCATATTCAAATTCCGGGTAGTGATGCGTATCTACACCATTACGTAGCAACCACGGATAAATTACAGGTCGTTTTTGAATATCGTATTCGTAAAAAGTCTTTTCGTTTCTAAAATCCCATCCACCTTCGTTACCATGATCCAGAATAACCACACTCGGATGGTTTTCATCCTTAAGAATGGTTTCCTTAATCAATTTAGGGCCAACAACAGTATCATAACCTTGTTGCCAGCCTGTTACTTCATCCAATACAAAAAGACCCATAGAATCGCATAAAGCAAGGAATCTTTTATCCGGTGGATAATGGCAACTTCGTACTGCATTCATATTCATTTCCTGCATGAGTTTAATGTCCATGATATGGTGTTTATCGCTCAAAGTACGTCCTGTTTCAGGCCAGAATGAATGTCGGTTAGCACCTTTAAATACCACCTTTTCGCCATTGATATAAAAACCATCGTGTTTACGTAGTTCAACGGTTCTAAAACCAATTCTTTCTGTTATTTCATGCAGTACAGTATTTCCTTTTTTTAGAGATATTTTCATATCGTAAAGGGTAGGCCACTCTGCATTCCAGGCTTTAATCCCTTCAAATTTGCCGGAAACCCATACCTCTTTGTTTCCTTTTTTTAAGTCAGATTCGATGGTATTACCAATTTTGTTTCCTGCTAAATCGAATAACTCAATGGTGGTTTTGTATTTGGCTTTGGTATTGTTCAGGTTGAGCATTACTTTATATGATCCGTCAGCTTTGGGATCAATGGCAGCTCTTGACATGTGTACTTCGGGTAAGACCTCAAGAAATACAGGTCGGTATATTCCTCCGAATATCCAGAAGTCAGCCTGACGTTCTGCACGGTTGATAGATTCATTTTCTGAATGCTTGGCAACATCTACTTCTAATAGGTTAGTTTCACCGTATTTTAAAAGCTTAGAAATATTGTATTTAAAACGGTAAAAACCTCCCTGGTGCATAGCTCCGGCAGAAACACCGTTCACTTTTACTTTGGTGTCGGTCATTGATCCTTCAAAAACAACATTGATGGTTTTACCTTTCCACTCAACAGGTACATCAAACTGATGCTTGTAAAGACCATGCTCTTTACCTAGTTTAATTTCTTTATTGGCCCAGTCATGACCATAATTATAGGTTCCAAATCCCTGTAATTCCCAGTTTGATGGTACAGGAATTTTTGTCCATTTTCCGCTGTTATTTCCATCAGTACAAAAGAAGTCCCATTGTACCGTATGGTCAGCATCTTTTCCTGAGAGATAAACAATTTGTGATTTTTGAGAAAAAATGTTTATCCAGATCAGAAATAGGATAGTGCTTAGTATGCTTAATCTTTTAATAATCATTGTTCAAATGTCTTGTTATGAGGTTGTCAAATTTATGAAAATCCACTAAAGAGTAATGTTTAGAATCGATGAATATTGAAGAAGACAAAAAGCTTCCTTACTGAATACTATGTACTTTAACCAGTAAGGAAGCTGTGAGAAGGTTTTTAATTAATAATCTGAGTTCGATTAAAATTATAGAATTCAGAACGGATTCGATTGAAAATTTTATGTCGAACACAGGTTAATACCCAGGGTTCTGAATTAACAAGGTGTTTCTGTTTAATTCATCTTTTAGGATAGGTAAAAAATATGATTTATTATCTTTCCATTCTCGGTTTTCAACTTCAATAACATTATAAGTTGGATTTCCACCGTCATAAGGATATTCTATTCTTATTCCTTGAGCATTAACAATTACATCAGGAGCAATCATCCATCTTCTGATATCAAAATAGCGTTGTTGTTCATAACATAGTTCAATTTCTCGTTCGTTACGATAGCGTTCTGTTAATTCATCACCAGTTACACTAGATGGTATATCAGGCATTCCAGCCCGGTTTCGTACCTGATTGATGTAAGTTCTGGCTTCATCCTCTTCACCCAACGCAATACATGCTTCAGCATAATTAAGAAGAACTTCAGCATATCTCATTTGCCTCCATGGTAGTCTTTGTATGTCATATTGATGATTAAGTTCCGGATCAATAAATTTACGGATATAATAACCAGTATAAGTTCCATTCCAATCATCAATTCCCTGACGTGTATCTAATCCGGCAGTTTCTACTTCGCCTGCTTCATTTAAATAATATCCGGTTTGAATGATACCATCCGGGTCAGAAGCAATCACATCATCAGGACGTTCTCTCCACTTTGCTCCATCATAAAGGATATTTGCATAAAAACGAGGATCTCGGTTTTCATAAGGTGCTGCAGCCATATCCGGATTGTCCCAGTCGAAGTTTGATCCATCTATCATTTCAAAAGCATCTACAAATTGTTGTGTAGGAGTGTGATTACCCCAGCAGTGATAACCATTTGGACCATAGAATTTACCAGGATCAGGAGTCTGCCAGTCAGTTCTGTGTATATTGTCATAGTAACAAAGGAAAATATCTTCTTCATTACCATGATTTAAAAATAAGTTGATGTAATTTTGAGTAGCTTCTTCAACTGATTTTTCACTTGTACCACCATATAAACTATATAAGTTTAAATCCATCACTGCTTTTGCTGCATTTTTAGCAGCTTGCCATCTTGATGTTCTGTCACCACTAGTATAACTAATTAGTTCCGGATTATCATAACCTGAAGTCCATGAACCTTGAGAATTAAAAAGATCACTGGCTGCATAAAGCAGAACTCTTGATTTTAGAGTTAGAGCAGCGCCTTTTGTGGCTCTGGCTTTGTCTCCTTCCAGAGGTAAATAATTTACAGCATTATCGCAGTCAGATACAATAAAATTTACAGTTTCTTCAAAAGTACTTCTGGCAATTGTAAAATCATCATCAAGGGCATATGCGCTATCTATAAGAGGAACTCCTCCAAAAAAATTCATCAGCCATGAATAAAAATATGCTCTCATAAAATATACTTCTCCTTTCAGAACATCAATGTCATCACCTGAGATATCAGAGTTTTCCATATTGTTAAAAAAGACATTACAAGCACGGATATTTTCATAAAGATTATTCCATGTAACATTTCTGTAACTATCTACACCTGCATCTGGAGCAAGTATACTTAAATAACTATCATTTATGGCACTATTTAGAACATCAACAACTCCGGCTCTTTTAGTCATGGAAATATCACTTAAGGAAGCTAATATTTCAAGTTGAAATCCATATTGTTGAGATACATAAATGTTGTTTACATATGCAGATATTAAGTTTGCATCTGACCAAACTGCTGCATCGGAGTATTGGTCGACAGGATCTACTTCTAAAAAATCATTGTTACAAGAAGTAAATGTAATGACTATGAGCAGAATAAATATTTCTAATTTTTTCATGATTTTTTCAATTTAAAAAGTAACACTTGCACCAATGTTAATAACCTTATTTAAAGGATAATTATATCCGGAACCATTTGTGTTTTCAGGATCGTAGTCATCCATATCAGGACTATAGGTTAACAGATTAAATGCACTGACATAGATACGAAGGTTGTTAATTAAATAACGTTGAGTAAGTGATTTAGGTAAAGTATAACCTAACTCGAGTGTTTTTAAACGGATATAGTCTGTTTTATGTAACCAATAGGTATTTCTTTGATTAATCCAGTATTCGGCATTTCTATTGTAGGTGCGAGGGTGTTTATTACTAGGATTATCTTCTGTCCAACGATCGTCATAAAAGCTTTTTAAATAATTACCAAAGTCTCCGGATTCTGTTGTTTGGTAAAAAACACCTCCTGTTGCTCCTTGGAAAAGAGCTGTAAAGTCAAAATTATGATAGTCCAGCATGAAATTTAATCCTCCGGTAAATGTAGGGGTTCTACTCTTATCGTAGCGAATACGGTCATTATCATCAATTATACCGTTTTCATCATGATCTTCAAAAATAATATCTCCCGGACGAGCATTTGCCCAGTGTGGAGTATTATCAATTTCAGTTTGGTTTTGAAAAATACCGATAGCATGGTAATATAATTCAGCATCAACAGGTCTTCCTGTAGATTGTTGATATTTTGGTCTTCCAGGTGTTTCGGACCAGTAAAGAATTTTATTTTTAGAATATACACCATTGAATCCTACATTAAAACCAAGATCGTTAAAATTTTTACGATAATTAATACTGAAATCAATACCTTGGTTCTTCATTCTTCCGATATTCTCTTTAGGAAGTCTTCCTGCTAATCCGGAAGTATATGGTACATTACCACTTTTTTCCCATAAAATATCTTTTCGCTTATTATGAAAGTAATCAACGGTTAATTGAATCGTGCTGTTAAGCATATATAAATCTACACCAATATTTTTTTGAGTAGCAGTTTCCCATGTAACACCTGAGTTAGGAGCAGTACCTTCTTCTAACGCTTGTGACAATGTGTTGCCTCCGTTTGAAATGAATTGTAAAGAAGTTTCTCCCCAGTTTTCAAACGAATAAGCAGCAAGGTATTGGAAAGGGTCAATTCTATCATTTCCTGTTTGACCCCATGAAGCGCGTATTTTAGCAAAGTCAATAAAAGAAATATTGTTTTTCCAAAAGTTTTCTTCTGAAATCACATAACCTAAAGATACACCAGGGAAGAAACCAAATCGGTTTTCTTTTTCAAATATGTATGAGCCTTGGTATCTCCATAGAAATTCAGCCAGATATTTATCTTTAAAAGAATAGTTTAAGCGGCCAAAATAATTTAAACGAGCTTCTTTGAAACCTGAACCACCGTTATTTATTTCATCTTGACCACCGGCAAATAATTGATCAATGGCAGTAGAAAGAAAATATCTTCTGTATGCATTGAAATTATCACCTTCATTTGAAATTCTTTCAGCACCAGCCATGATATTAACGGTGTGATTGTCAAATGTTTTGGAATAGTTTAGAACTCCGCTAAGCAATATTCTTTGAGAATCGTCATATAGTTCAGACAGGCGAGGATCATCATATCCTTTTTTTCCTTCAACTAACAAAGGTTCACCGTTTTCATCGTAAGAGTTACCGTCCCATGAGTACAGATACCAAGGCGTATACCACTGTTTTTGAAATTTGATGGTTTTATCAATTGAAGCATTAGCTTTAAATGTTAAACCTTCTACACCTGGAATTTTTAAGTTCATACCAAAGTCTGAATTAAAAATGTATCTTTTATCGCGGTTGTAGCCGGTTGCGTCAGTACAAATAACAACAGGGTTATCTCCGTATTCGATATCAGGTCCTGGTAATCCATTTGGCCAGTAAGCAGGTGAGTTTGGTTTTGAACGCATTAGCATTCTAAATATGTTTTCTGCAGAACGAGTAGGATAGTTACGGTCTTCTAAACGACCTGTAGTATTTACATATAAATTTAGATATTTGTTGATGGTTAGATCCAGGTTTGATTTTAAATCATACTGATTATAATTAGCAGCACTATGTCTGTAAAAAGCATCTTGAGACTTTTCTGATACACTAACAAAGTATTTAAAGTTTTCGCTACCTCCATCTATAGACACATTTCCAAAAGAGGTTGCAGACCATGGTTTTAAGGTTTCATCAAACCAATCTGTGTTTGGATATCTCCAAGGATCAGAACCATCACTGTATTTCTGAATCTCCTCATCAGTATATCTGTTTGGTCTACCAGCGTAATAATCAATTTCATTTAATAATGTACCATATTCTGCAGCATTAGCCATTTCAGGTATCACAGTTGGTCTGGAATATCCTTGATTGTATGATATATTAACAGTTGGTTTTCCTACAGAACCTCTTTTTGTTGTAATAATAATAACACCATTTGCTGCCTGAGCTCCATATATCGCGGCAGATGCATCTTTAAGTACCGACATACTTTCAATTGTACTTGGGTCGATTCGATCTAATGAACGGCCAGGAACACCATCTACCACAATAAGAGGGTCAGCATTACCAAATGTATTAACACCCCTGATTCTGATTGTTGTACCATCATAACCAGGTTCTCCACCTTCAGATAATGCCACAACACCAGGTAAACGACCAGCTATTCCTTGACTAACATTAGTAGCTGGTGTTTTGATCAAATCTTCTCCTGTAACATTGGCAACAGAACCTGATAAAGTCGCTTTTTTCTGGATACCATAACCAACAGCTACAACTTCTTCTAATCCGATAGCATCTTCTGTTAAGGTGACATTAATGCTTGTTTTACCATCTAATGGTATATCCTGAGGAGTCATCCCAATAAAAGAAAATTGTAACACTGCATCAGAAGGAACTTTACTTATTGTGTAATTACCATCCATATCAGTAATTGTTCCTACAGTAGATCCCTTTATAATAACTGTTACACCAGGTAGTGGGGCCCCGGAAGAGTCTGAAACTTTACCATTAACAGTAATTGTTTCTTGAACCTGAGTGGCCTGAGTTGGTTTAATAAGAATCAGGTTGTTTTTTGTAATAGAGAAGTCAATAGATTCTTTAGAGAAAATCTGTTGTAGAATTTCTTCTATTGATTCATCAATTACATCTATGTTTACTGTTTTATTCAGGTCTAATTTTTCATTTTCATAAATAAATCTGAATTCACTGTTTTCCTCAATTTCCAGAAGTGCTTCTTTGATCGTTTTTCCTTTTAAGTTGAGGTTTGTAATTTGGTTTTTTAAACTGGCATGTACTGTAATATGCCAGCCTAACATCAGTAAGATTAAGCATGATAGCTTTGCTTTCAGTGCAATCCCCTTAAAGAACCGGTTAAGAGAGTTCTTCAAATCATGTTTCTTTTTCATAAATTTGAAATGTTTTAATTAATAGACTTAGTCTAATGTTGCTGCATTAGACTTTTTGATTATGACAATTGCGGGAGGGGGGTAAAGCCTTCCGCAATTTTAATTAGCTGATATAATAATTTCTGTTCCTTTTACTTTGTATTTAATATTACTTAGTTGAGTTAATGCATCTAAAATGTCTGTAATTGTTTTTTCCTTTAAAACTCCTGTATAGTGTATATCACTACCTATATTGATTGGGGTTAACTGAATCTGAACATTAAACTGACGCTCAAGTTTATTAACCAAACTTTCTAATGAGGTGTTATTCAGATATATTTTGTTACTTAGCCAACCGATTTCATGAGAAGGAGTCCCTTTTTTATAGGTTAAATTCTGTGTAGATTGATCATAAGATCCCATTTGTCCCGGTTCAAGTATTAAATTTTTACCATTAGGACTGGATAATTCAACTTTACCTTCGAGTAACGTAGTTTCTATATGATCATTTTCTGCATATGTAGAGAGATTGAATTGGGTTCCAAGAACCTTTAATTTCATTCCTCCAGAAGTTTGAACCACAAAAGGAATTTTACTTTTGGCAACTTTAAAAAAAGCCTCTCCAGAGAAGGAAACATCTCTTGTTTTACTTGATTGATTAGATTTGTATGTAATTGAACTACCTGAATTTAAAGTTACTTCAGTTCCATCTGGAAGGGTGATTTCAGCTTTGCTTCCGTTTTTAGTACAAAGAGATATGGGTTTTTGTTGATCAACATTTGAAGGATTAAAAATAGATAAACATAACACTAAAAGGAGAGAAGCTGCCATTCCTGAAATAGCATAGATGGCTTTTTGATAGTTGACTTTTCTTTTTTGTTCTTTTAGAATTGTAGCCCCGACTTTTCTCCATGCTTGTTTTGAATCAAACTTTTGCATATCAGAGATAAAATCAACAGTTTTCCAGATTTTCTGAAAATCAGAGTGCTCTTTCTTGTTTTCAGATGATTGGTTCCTCCATTCATTTAATTCATCAAAGGATTTCTGCTCACCTGAAAGCTGGTCAATTAATTGTGCTTTTATCTTATTATCAAGACTCATTTAATTTTCTTTTATAGAAAGACACAGCTAAATACAAATGGTCCTATTGAGAAATGAAATAAATTAAAAAAAAAATTAAATAGCTTCTTTTTCTTCAAGGCAAGACTTTAAATACTGAAGAGATTTCCAAATCTGATTCTTGATGGTTTTTATTGAAGTACCCAGGCTTTCTGCAATTTCTTGGTGTTTTAAGCCTTCAAATCTGCTCATTAAAAATACTTGTTTACTCCGTTGGGGTAGAAGATCAATGCATTGTTGTACAAAATCAATAAATTCTTGTTCTTCTATAAGATCTTGGCTATCTACAGTTTCCTTGTCAGGAATTTCCTCTAAAGTTTTACGTCTGGAAGTTTCACTTCGCATAAAATTAAGTGAAGCATTTTTACAGGCCTTTAATAGATAATTAAATATGTCACCTTTTATGTTAAAATCATTTCTGCCTTTCCAAAGTTTAATAAAAACTTCCTGAACTATATCTTCAGAGGCAGTAGTGTTTTTTGTAATTTCGTATACATAAGCACATAAACGGGGATAATACAAGTTAAATAGTTCATTAAAACTAGTATAATCAAGGTGGTAATATAATGGTTTTGAAAACTGTTGATCTCCTAAGCCCATGCTTAAATTTTTAATGTCACGCATGTAGATAGTTTTAGAGATTCAACGACCAAAAATAAGCAACTATGTTTTACAATTCTTCTTTTTATAAAAGAATCCGTAATATAGGTAAGTGAATCCGTAATACGGGTCATATATTGATAGATTAGTTCATGATTTAGTTTTAAATTTGACTTTTGTATACAATACTTTGTTGATTTTTTGTAATGTATTGATTGTTAGCTATATGTTGGTGTTATTAGGATGTAAAATATTGACAATATGCATCTTTTAAATCAATCTTATGTCTTTTGTCTTAAATCTACGATCTATTGTTATAGTTTTACTAAACAAACAAAGTTCTAAGAAATTACCCTGGTTAAACCAACAAGAAGAAATATAATGAAGAAGTTTTTGAAGGCAGTTGAATCCATTTCTCCTATATCAAAAGAGGCATCAGAAGAATTAATAAAATGTGTCCGTACAAAAACTTATGAGAAAGGAGAGCTGATACATAATATTGGTCATGTTTGCAGGCATTTGTTTTTTGTAGAATCAGGTTTGGTAAAGCATTTTTACTATCATAAAGGAAGTCAGTTTGTATTCAGGTTCTTTGAAGAGAATCAGTTTTTTATTGCTACAGACAGTTTTTTCAATAATTTACCTGCAGACTATTCTACAGTTGCATTAGAGGATACAACAATTAATTATCTTCAATATGACGACTTTGAACGTTTATGTAATCAACATCACTCTTTTGAAAGCTTTGCCCGTAAATTTGTATCTACTGTGGCCTACACAGCCATCTCAAATTTAAAAGGTTTGCTATATCTTGATGCAACAGCCCGATATGAGAAGTTTTTAAAGGAGTATGGGCATCTGCAACAACGAATTAGTTTAGGAGATACAGCTGGATTTCTTGGTATTTCTCAAGTGTCATTAAGTCGTATCAGATCGAAAAAGTAATTTTTTAACCATGTCTGTCCTAAATAAAAAATATTTTCATTCTTTAGTTGGTTCTGCATTGGCCTCAGCCAGTGAACCAAAAAACAAGGTTAGTTCGACGGTTAAAAATCGTTTTTGTTTGAACGAAGAGAGTTTAAACGATTTCAGTCAAATAGCCGTAGTTTTTTGAGTGAGATGGGTGCAGCCTTGATCTTTTTTCCTTCCTTTTTTGGATCAAGCTAAAAAAGGAAGTCGGGTCTGGGTGAAACGCCAGTTAAAAGAAATATTTTGTACAGTTTTGTTTTTTAACATTTGTAAAAGGAATTGTAATCTGCCATCAATACATTTGTAATACAATCTTCCAACAATTCGATATCGATTAATCAGTAAGTGCACTATTATCTGGAGGTAATAAAGCCTTGAATGTATGGTTTTAAATGGAGAAGTTATATCTGAATAACAAGACTGATTATGATTGGGAAGAGGAGAGTGTTTATTGTTTAAATAAATGTTTAAATAAATAGAATATGAGCAAGTTGTTGTATGTAAAGGCCAATGCAAAGGCAGATGGAGAGTCAAGGACTTTTCAAATTTCGGATAGTTTTATTGAAAATTATAAAGCTAATAATCCTAATGATGAGGTTATAGAACTTGATTTGTATGATGCAGGATTGCAATTTTTACCAAAAGGTAAGATGAATGAATTGCGTGAAGCAGTTATGAAAGAAGATAAGGATCATCCTGTATTAAAATATGCATACCAATTTGCTGAGGCAGATAAATATGTTATTGCAGAGCCTATCTGGAATTTAGGTCTTCCTGCTATTTTAAAGGCATATGTAGATTATGTTGCAATCAGCGGTATTACTTTTGCTTACACAGAGCATGGTCCTGTAGGTTTATTAAAAAATAAAAAAGCTGTAAATATCATTACAAGAGGTGGAGATTATTCAGCTGAGCCAATGGAATCTCTTGAAATGGCTGATAAATACTTACGTAATATCTTTGGTTTTATGGGTATTACAGATTATACTACTATAGCAACTGATCGTCTTGATATTATCACAGAAGATACTGAAGCTCTTCTTAGCGGAGCTAAAGAGAAAGCAAAAGAAGAAGCTTTAGCGTTCTAATTATATTACAAGATAGATTTTACCCCTGTTATAAGAACCTGCATTTTATGCAGGTTCAGATCTACTCTGCTTATACCATACTGTACTTTTTGTAAGTTATGGTTATAAGTTTTATCGGGCATGATATGCCTTTACCCAATCAACATTTACAGTCTGTTAAAATGATGCCAGAGGCATCACATATTTATAGAAAAGTTCAATAATAGCTTAATTGACTCCAGCGGAGTCACATGTGCAAAGATACACTAAAGGATGTTCGACTCCGCTGGAGTCGATTTATTCCCGTAGCGTATTTCTATAAACATATAACCCCGCTGGGGTTAATAGATAGATACATGTTACTTAACCTATTTACATCTTTCCGAACACTAGAAGGCGAAGTGCCGGAAATCAAAAGTATTATGGATAGTTATGATTTATAACAATTCGTATCTGTCCTAAATAAACAAAAGATATTAATTCTTTAGCAGGTTCTACATTGGCTTTAGCCAGTGAACCAAAAAACAAGGTTAGTTTGACGGTTAAAAATCGTTTTTGTCTGAACGTAGTGAGTTTAAACGATTTCAGTCAAATAACCGTAGTTTTTTGAGAGAGATGGGTGCAGCCTTGATCTTTTTTTCTTCCTTTTTTGGATCAAGCTAAAAAAGGAAGTCGGGTCTGGGCGAAGCTCCAGAGTACTAAATATGCCAATTAAAAAGAAATTAAAATGAAACAAATATTAGCAGTAATGTTGCTAACAGTAGCAACCACATTCAGTGCCATTAAAGCACAAGCTCCACAAGATGGTCCTCCACATCAATCAGCACCAATTCCTTTAGAAATATTTTTAGGAAGTGATGGATATACATCTCAATTAGTTCTTGACAAAAACTTTAAAAGTAGCAACAAGCTTGGGTACTTTGCATTATCATATATCAGAGCCAATTATGATAATGATGCTTATTTAAGAGAGTCTATTAACCTTGCAATGTTTAAATATAAAATTTACAAGAACATTAGTATCCTTTCGGGTGCAATAGTAAATTCTCATTGGGGATTCAGACCATTTGCAGGTGCTCAGTATGGCTATCATACCAAAGACTTTATGGGAATGGTGAATACTGGATTCCATCTTACAGAAACTAAAAATTTTGAAACAATAGCCATGGCTGAATATCGTCCTACCATAAAAGGAGCCTGGTCGTTATATACTAAGGTTCAGGGAATGTATAGCCAAAATACTTTAATTGGAGAACACGACCGTAGTCATTTATACAGCCGCCTTGGTGTAAGTTATAAAGCATTTTCATTTGGATGTGGATTAAACTACGATTGGTATGGATTTGGGCCAATGAAAATTGATGACAATCAATGGGGGATTTTTATAAGTACTATTCTATAAGGCTTGCACTTTGGTTAGCAGATTTAGATTTTGTATTTATTAAGAGGATGGACATGAATTTAATAACAAACGAAACAGGGGTGAGAAATACAAAAATGTTAGAGTTAACATTGTTATTGGCTAGTATGTTAACCATTTTGGCCAATGCTATTATTGCACCTTCTTTACCTTTAATAAGCCAGGCTTTTAAAAATGTAGAGAATGTTGAAATATTAACAAAGATGATGTTAACGTTACCTGCATTAACAATAGCAATTATAGCTCCTTTAGCAGGCAGATTACTTGATATAGTCGGCCGACTAAAGGTTTTAAATATTTCGTTACTGATATATTTACTGGCAGGAACTTCGGGTTATTGGTTAGGTGGATTGTATGCTATACTAGCAGGCCGTATTGTGTTTGGATTAGGTGTTGCAGGGATTATGACGGTTTCTACTACTTTAATCGGAGACTATTTTACAGGATCCAAACGAGAGCACTTTATGGGTTTACAAGGTGCATTTGTAGCACTAGGGGGACTGATTTTTATAACGTCTGCAGGAATTCTGACAGATATTAACTGGCGATTGACTTTTTTAGTATATGGCTTTTCTGCCTTAATACTAATATTGTCACCATTTACTTTGCATGAACCCAACATTAGCAAAGAAAAAAGCACAGCAGCATCACAGGAATCTGCTAAAGTTTCCCCATGGGTATGGCTGGCATTAATAAGTGCTTTTATAACCACAGTTAGTTTTTACCTTATTCCGGTACAATTACCCTTCTTTTTACAAAAATTAGAAGGAATAAATGGTAACAAAGTTGGTTTAGCAGTAGGGTGCTTACCTTTTGCTCAGGCTATTGCATCTTTTCTATACAAAAGAGTAAAAATGAAACTCAATTACATTGCCATTTATAGTTTAGGTTTTTTTCCTATGGCAATAGGATTTTCCATTATTGGTTTTAGCGAAACCTACTGGCAGGTAATTACAGGAGTTTTAATTAGTGGTTTAGGCCTGGGATTACTTATTCCAAACGGCAACTTGTGGGTAATGAGTTTAGTACCAGTACAAGTCAGGGGGAAATACATTGGTTTATTAACTACAGCAACATTTTTAGGAATGTTTTTTTCGCCTATGATTATTCAACCGGTACAACAATGGGTTGGCCTTAAATCCAGCTTTATTGTTGTTGGAATTACTTTGGCAGCTGTGTCTTTAATTTACTTTTTTATCAAAAGTAGAAAGAATATATAATTCATTAGGGGATAGGTATCCCCTTTATATCAATCACTTTGCAATAACTAAAAAAAACAATCTATGAATACTTTTTTAAAACAAGGAATTATTGGAGCGTTAATGGGGTTTATAATGAGTTTTATTATGAATTATTTTACAACTCCGGTACCAGATACCTTAATGGATCATGCAATAGGACATGGTATAACCGGAACTATTAGTGGATTTATGGGTGGTTTTATGGGCATAATGGGTTACTACGCTCAACAGAGAAAGAATAAAAAAGCAGAGGTAAAGGATGCCTAAGTTATGTATGTTAAACGGCTACAGAATATAGAGGTTAAAAGGTAGGAGATACAATCTCACACCAGAGAAAGGTATAGTCGTTATTATGTAAATACTTTAAAAATATAATCTTGCATCAGTGAAAAGGTTATAAGTTGTATGTTTTATATGATCTATTTACAATAGATCTCAAATGAAAAAGAGCGTTGAAGTAGTAATATCAACACTCTTTTTTTTTGCAAACATTTCAACCTGAATGCATCAAATTTCAACAATCAGGTTATCAGTGAATAATTCAATATTCAATAACAGTAAAACCACCCGGTCTCAATATTTTAAATTTGAATTGAGGATTTACATTTATTAAGCTGGTTGAATACGTATCTCCGGGTTTTAGCATTGGAAGATTAATTTCAACAACTATATTTTTATTATTGGTATACTTAATAATATATCCTTTAAGATTGTATGCTGGAATATCATTTTTAACCTGAATTTGAATTAAAGCATCAGTATTACTAATTCTTTCCACTTTAGTAATATTAATTGGAGAAGCTATTTGCTTAAATACAGCATATGATGGTTTGGGATTTAAATTTACATCCGTAATTCCATGTCGTCGAATTTTATACTTACCAAAACCTTCCTCACCCATATGAGTCCTGTAATCGCTTAAACAGAAATAAATATATCCCATTACAAATGGTTTCTTTTGCCACTCTTTTATATGGAAAAGCATATCGTCAATTCTTCGTGCATCACCACCTGTATTAGCTGGTTCACAAAGTCCATTTTCAGTTATTAAAACTGGTCTGTTTCCAAGTGTCATTTTCAACGTATCTAATTTTCCCGGAAGTTCGTTTCTATCTTTACCATGCCAGGTTCCGATATATTCATTCCAGGTTGGCATATCGAATAACAGCGTTTCATCATCTTTCTTCTTTTGCCAGATTCTGTTCGATACAACTGTAGTAAATCTTGATGAGTCCAGATTTTTTACAAACTTTTTAAGTTCCAGATAGGTATCTTTATCAGTATCTCCATTTACCTCATTACTAACGCCCCATGAAAATATACTTGGGTGATTATAATGGTCTTCAATAAAACCTTTTAACTGCTTTTTAGCTGATTGAATCAATTCAGGACTCAATTTTGCTGGTCTTTGCCACCAGGGTAATTCTTCCTGAACCAATATTCCGTATTTATCCATCAAGCTTAGCATATATTCATCCTGAGGCCAGTGAAAACGAGTAATACAAACATTTAAATCCTTCATGGTACGAACAATAGAATCCATATAGCTACGAGGTTCTGTTATGCCATATTTGGTGCTGCTTCCGGGCATATATTCAATACCAGGTAAGCGAACAATTTCTCCATTTAAATAAAGATGTTCGTCTTTTATTTTAATATCTCTGAAGCCAAATGAAACACACTTTTCATCAGTTGTAATTTCTTTTTTAACAACAGTAGTCTGTAAATCATATAGATTAGGTGAATCAAAATGCCATGGTTTTATTTTTCCCAGCTTAAATGAAGTTTGAAAAACACCATTTGTAGCAGTTAGTTTTTTTGTTTCAGATAAGATCACTGATCCTGAAGATTTATCTTTGATAGTAAAGGCAAACGCTGCATTAGAAATATTCTTTTCCCATAACTTGATAGCTACCTTAGTATTACCAGTACTATCATTTAGGTTTATTTCTGGTTTTACATGTATATATTGTAAAGATGGCTTACCAGTAATAATCAAATTTACAGATCTGGTAATACCACCATCATTTACCCAATCGAAGGCTTTGTAATATGGAAAGTTGGTTTTAGAAAATTCATTATTTACAGCTACAACAATTTTATTTTTCTGCTTAAAGCTTATGTATTTTGAAACATCGAAAGAAAAAGAAGTATAACCGGCGTTGGTATTTTCGCCAATCTTTTTCCCATTTATATAAACAATTGCATCATGGTAAACTGCTCCAAATTTTAATCGGATAACCTTGTTTTTCCATTCTTTTTCTGTTGTAAATTCTTTTTCGTACCAAGCCCATCCTGCATACTCTTCACTTTCTTTGTCAAGATTCCATGTATGGGGAACAGTTACCTTTGTAACAATATCCTCAGGAATACCATTTTTCCAGTTGTTATCCTGTCCAATATTTAAAGAATCCAACGCAAAATTCCATGTTCCATCAAGGGTTTGCTCAATTTTTGATTGACCGAATATCTGCAGTACAAAACATAGAAATACAGTAGAGAGAATAAAAATTTTATTAGTCATATTTTAGATTTTAAGAATATTAAAGCCTCCAAAAGCTTTACTCATTTAACGATGACTAATATAAATATGCTGAGATGCTATAAAAATGGATGATTTAGTCTAAATAATGGATAAATACATTATTGAAAGTAAATCATCCCAATTATATTATTTTACGCTAACGTGTTTGTAACTTCTGCTTAATTTTTGCTGGTTGAATAATAACCATTAAAGCTGATAAAATACCAAATAAACCAATAACCCAACTCATGGGCCATGGGGTACCATCATTAAACAAGGCAAGTAAAACAGAAGAAAGTACGCCACTACCATATTGCAGGGAGCCAATTAATGCAGATGCTGCTCCTGCCATTTCCGGTACGTCATCAAGCGCTGCGGCATTGGCCGAAGCCGATACAATTCCATTCATAGAGAAAAAGAAAAATATGGGTACTGCAATTCCCATAATACCTCCCATATTCATTTTAACCATAATGATTAATACAATTCCGGATATCATTGCAATGATTGTTGAAGTACGTAACAAACGTTTAAGACTAAAACGACGTACTAGCTTACGATTCAAAATACTTAATGCCATAATTCCTGCAGTATTAACAGCAAAAAACCACCCATAATTTTCAGGTTTCACGCCAAAATAAGTAATATAAACATGTGGTGATCCTGTGACAAACGCGTAAATACCCACATAATAAAAAGTAACGCATAATGTATACATCATAAAACGGCGGTGTGTCAACAATACTTTATAATTGGCAAAGGCTTTACCTATGGAGGCATTAGGTCGCTTTTCTTTGGGTAATGTTTCCGGCAGTAGAATTATGGAAGCCAGCATAATTACGCCAAATGCGGTTAACAACCAAAATATGGTATGCCACGATGATATTTTTAGTATTTGTCCGCCTAATAAGGGTCCAATAATAGGAGCTAATGCCATAATAATCATCAAGGTAGATAACATTTCAGCCGCTTTGGTTCTGTTATGCATATCTCTGACCATAGCTCGTGATAGCATAGGACCGGTACAAGCACCCACAGCCTGAACCATACGCCAAAATAATATTTCTGCAATATTATGAGACATAGCACAACCAATGCATCCTATTATAAATAAAACGATACCAATAGTTAATGGTAGTAATCTACCTAAGCGATCACTAATAGGTCCCCAGATAAGTTGAGCTATTGAAAATCCAATTAAAAAGCCTGTTATGGTAAGTTCTACATCTCCTTGTAAATCAATCTCCATCTGTGGCATTGCCGGCAAATAGATATCTGTTGAAAGAGATGTAATACCCATAAAGGCACCTAGAATTCCCAACAATATTAAGCTACTATTTTTTAGCTTATAAGAGCTTTTAATCATATAATGTGTTTTAAGCTGCAAAATTGTCGATTATTTATAAAAGACATATTATCTGTCTTACTGATAAAACTACCTTTATTACGGATTCTGACCCATAATAATACTTCCAAAATTTTACTCTTATTTAAATCCGTAATTGAGGTAAGTAAATCCGTAAATCAGATAGGGTAGTATACAAAAATCATTATAATTTTTGTATGGTCAAAAACAAATTTGTTTTTGCATCTATAGTAGTAACAATAAAGTATCGATCATTAATGAATAGGCTATTTTATCGTTTCTTTTTCCTAATTACACTTCATTTAATGGTCGATGCTTTTTTATAAATACAGATGCAGCTAACATAGGAGAGTATAAAAGTGATATTTCATCACGAAGATATAAGTTACCTCTGTAGTGTCACAAAAAGAGGGAGATTAAAGATAGTTAACAGGTGTGACCATTAAAGAGTATATAACACATGCGAAAAACATTTAGAATTTTATTAGCAGTAGTTTTATTAATAACAATAAGTGGTATGTTGATATTGAAGCAAGCAAAATTTGGACAGTTATCAAAAGGAGAAAGATTAGAGCGAATAAAAAACTCACCAAATTACAGAGATGGTGAATTTAAAAATATCCATAATACACCAGTTGTTACTGCAGATAAAAACAGGTTTCAGTTGATGATGGACTTCATGTTTAGAAAGAAAATAGACCTTTCACCGAATCATGAATTACCCGTTGTAAAAACAAATTTAAATGATTTAAAATCAAATGAAGACGTTTTAATATGGTTTGGTCATTCATCCTATTTCATGAAAATTAAAGGTAAAACCTTTTTAATTGATCCTGTATTGAGCGATTATGCATCTCCTTTTTCGTTTATAAATAAAGCCTTTAAAGGAACCAGTAAGTATTCTGTCGATGATTTTCCTGTAATTGATTATCTGATAATTACCCATGACCATTGGGATCATCTTGACTATCAAACTGTATTGGATTTAAAACATAAAGTAAATCAGGTAATATGTGGATTAGGTGTTGGGCAACATTTTGAGTACTGGGGATATGACAATAACAGAATCATAGAACTGGATTGGTATGAAGGTGTTGACATAGCAAAAGATTGGCAAATAACAGCTACTCCTGCACGTCATTATTCTGGCCGAGGGGTTAAAGGAAATCAAACTTTATGGGTTTCTTTTGCCCTGCAAACACCTGATTTTAATGTGTATATTGGTGGAGATAGTGGTTATGATGCGTTTTATACAGAAATAGGGAAAAAATACGGTCCGTTTGATCTTGCTATTCTTGAGCAAGGACAATATGATCAAAACTGGAATTTAATACATATATTGCCTGATCAGGTTTTTGATGCGGCTAAAGAACTTCAAACAAAAAGTATATTACCGGTGCATCATTCAAGATTTGCTTTGGCTAATCATGCCTGGAATGAACCATTAAACAAAGTAACAGAAAATCATATAGCGTATGGAATTAAAACGCTTACACCTAAAATAGGTGAGGTTGTATATGTTAATGATACAGCCCAAACCTTTAAAAAATGGTGGCAAGAGATTGATTAATACTTTATTTTAAATATTACATTAAGAAAATTCACGTCTATATCATAATATAACTTGCCTATGCGCATTCTTCTATTTAGTCTATGCTCTATTATCACTTGTTTAGTTTCTGCTCAAAATAAAATTACTATTAGCGGTAATGTTCGGGATGCACTTTCCGGCGAGACTTTAATAGGAGCTAATGTGTATATATCCGAATTAAATAAGGGGACAAGTACAAATTCATACGGTTTTTATTCCATTACAATACCTGAAGGTGATTACACTATTAATTACAGTATGATTGGTTATCAGACGCAGTCTTTGAAACAATCCTGTACTAGAGATATTGCTCAAAATATTGATTTAGAAGTACAATCATTTAGTGTTGATGAAGTAGTTGTCAGTAGTCAAAGAAACCATAATGTGTATTCAACCGAGATGAGTGTGTCAAGGTTGAATAGTAAAGAAATAAAGAAAATACCTGTACTTTTTGGTGAACAGGATGTACTTAAAACGCTGCAATTGTTACCTGGTATAAAATCAGCAGGAGAGGGATCAAGTGGTTTTCATGTCAGAGGTGGAGGTGCCGATCAAAACCTGGTACTACTGGATGAAGCTCCAGTATACAATCCTTCGCACTTATTGGGTTTCTTTTCTATTTTTAATTCCGATGCCATTAAAGATACTAAAGTGTATAAGGGAGGAATACCTGCTGAATACGGAGGAAGACTGTCCTCTGTAGTGGATGTTAGAATGAATGATGGTGATTATAAAAAGTATAAAGTTTCCGGTGGACTAGGATTAATCTCTTCTCGTTTAAGTTTTGAAGGTCCAATTGTAAAAGACAAAGGTTCATTTATTGTTACAGGTAGAAGAACCTATGCTGATATATTCCTCGGGCTATCAAATGATTCAACGGTTGATGGAACTACTTTATATTTTTACGATTTAAATTTGAAGGCCAATTATAAGTTAAATACTAAAAACCATGTGTTTGTATCTGGCTATTTTGGTAGAGATGTTTTTAAGTTTGATGATCGGTTTGGACTAAATTGGGGAAACTACACAACTACATTACGATGGAATCATTTATTTTCAGATAAGTTATTTTCCAATTTATCTTTAATATATAGTAACTACGATTATGTCAATACATTAGAAGGCTCGTCCAGTGATCAACATATCGATATTTCTTCTGGTATAAGAGATATGGAATTGAAATTCAATTTTCAATACTTTTTATCCTCTGAAACTTCTCTAAAATTTGGTTTAAATTCTGTTTATCATACTTTTAAACCAGGAAGTCTTGAATCTCGGGATTCTACGGTTAATAATCGTATTCTTAACGAACGTCATGCCCTTGAAAACGGAATTTACCTTTCTGTAAAACATAAAATAGGATCACAATTTACTTTAAATGCAGGTATGAGATTATCTACATTTTCTATAATTGGTCCGGGAACTTTCTATAGCTATAACTCTGATGGCGACAGAGTTGATTCAATAATTGTAGAAGGTAGCAGTATAAAAGATACTTATATTAATTTTGAACCAAGAATTTCTGGGACCTATCTCTTAACGCCTGAATCTTCTCTTAAATTATCCTATACTCGTCTAAGTCAATATGTTCATCTGCTTTCTAATACAACGTCTGGAACGCCAAATGATATTTGGTTACCCACGTCAAACAATATAAAACCACAGATTTCAAATCAGGTGGCAATGGGGTATTTCAGAAACTTTAAAAATAATGCAATTGAAACATCTTTAGAGGTTTACTTTAAAGACAAGCAAAATATTATAGATTATAAGAATGGTGCAGATTTAATGTTAAATCCTGATGTGGAATCCCAGATTCTTTTAGGTTCAGGATATTCTTATGGAGCAGAGTTTTTAGTTCGTAAAAACAATGGACCAATAACAGGTTGGATAGGGTATACATTAAGCAAAACAGCCCATCAATTTGATGAAATTAATTACGGAAGAGAATTTCCTGCCAGATATGATCAAAAACACAATATTTCTGTTGTTGGAATCGTAAAACTAAATGAAAAATGGGATTTAGGAGCTACCTGGGTTTTCAATACAGGTAATGCAGTAACTTTTCCAAGTGGCAGATATACTATATCCTGGCCAATTACAGATCATGATCATCAGGTTCCTTATTACACTGAAAGGAATGGATACAGAATGCCCGATTATCATAGATTAGATTTAAGTTTAACCTACACTAAAAAACTTAAGAAAAACAGAGAGAGTAGTTGGAATTTCTCAATATATAACGCTTATGCCAGGAAAAATGCCTATTCCATTTATTTCAGAGAAAATGATAATAACCCTGAATTAATGCAGGCTGTGCAACTTTCATTATTCAGGATGGTTCCTTCTATAACATATAATTTTAAGTTCTGATGATAAATAAAAGTTTACATATAGGTAACTCATTTTTTGCATTAGTGATGGCCATTACGGCTCTTACTTCATGCGAAGAAGTTGTAGATATCAATCTTAATAAGACTAATCCACAAGTTGTAATAACCGGTAGTATAAGTAATAAATATGATACGGTTAGAGTCAGCGTTTCTGAAACGTCCGATTATTTTAGTCCATTAGCAACTCCGACCATTTCAGGGGCTATAGTTACTATAACAGATGATCATGAAAATGAATACCTTCTGAGAGAAATAAATAAAGGTGAATATATTAGTGTTTTTGCCGGAGTTCCTGGTTATACCTATGATCTGTCGGTTCAAATTGATAATAAAACATATAATGCTTCATCAACAATGCCTATACCCGTACCAATTGACTCTGTTTGGATTTCAAAAGAAAATTGGCATACACGTGTTTATAATATGATGAATTGTCAGATTAAAGATCCTGTAGATGTAGCTAATTTTTACTATGTTAGGGTGTATAGAGGCCCAGAGTTATTAAATGGAGGAGGTAGTTATCTTTCAAATTATGCAGACAATTATTTTGATGGTTTATATACTGTTTTTTCCATTTGGACAGATACCGATACTACTACAAATAATCTTTACAGAGTGGATTTGTTGAGTATTGATCAACCTTTTTATGATTATATTAGTCAGGCAGAAGGTATTATTGATCAGTCGGATTTAGCTGCCATAGTTGCTTCTACACCGGCAAATCCAACCAGCAATATTTCTAATAATGCACTAGGTTATTTTACTGCCTATTCCCTCGAAGAGAAGTACCATTTTGAGTGAATAATGAAGTTCAATTCATAATGTAAATAAGTTTGATATAGATTAATAAATACATATATACTTAATAAGTAGTTAATATTCAAAATCCATATCAAACTCAGTGAAATTATCTTTACATGAAACTTTTATTTTATTGCTTCAACTCCTTTGGTTGTCATCAGGATTGGCTTGTACATGCCTTTTTTATCAAATTCTAATTTGTCTATACATATACTTCGACTAAAGCTTCCTCCGTCTGTTTGTATCCCTCCGTTATGATATATGAAATACCAGTTTCCTTTATACTCTATGATTGATTGATGATTGGTATTACTATTTCCTGCAATTTCATTGATAATACCTTTGTATTCATATGGTCCGTCTACTTTTTCACTTACAGCATAGGCTATTCTTTCAGGAAAACCAACAGCAAACGATAAGTAATAACGACCATCTTTTTCATGTAGCCAGGGTGCTTCTGTGAATGGGAATTCCATTTCTCCATTAATTTTAATCTCTTTCACACCATATTCTTCATCGTACGAAACCATGTCCTCATTTAGTTTAACAACCCAACATGCTCCGTTACCCCATAATAACCAAGCCTGGTCGTTGTTATCAATATATACTGTTGGATCAATAGTACGCCAGCTATGCTCTTTACCTTTACTGTCTTCGTTTATAACTAATGCATGGCCAAGAGCATCTTTATAAGGCCCTTCTGGTCTGTCTGAAACAGCAACTCCAATTCCTGTAGTTTGAGAGCTGTTATACCAATAAAATTTACCGTTTCTCTCAATAACCTGACTTGCCCAGGCTGCATTTGTTTCTCCCCAGGCAAAATCTGTTGCTCTAAGTGGCATTTTATATTCCCAGAAGTGCTTCATGTCAGTCGTTGCAAAGCAACACCATTTTTCAATATTATACCACTTTTGTCCTCCGGCAGCATCTTCTCCGGAGAAAATAAATAAGGTATCATTATATACAAGAGCTGCAGGATCACAAGTGTATTTATGTGTTACTATTGGATTGCCTTTAGCTTCCCATCTGTAAACAATCTTTTCTGATGAATTTGAATCTGTTTCTTGAGCTGTAGAATTCTTCTTCTTTGGTGCAACAGCACTAGCCATTAAAGTACCTATCAAAAATAGGGATACAGTAATAATTCTTCTAGGATTTGTGTTCATATTTGTTACTTATTAATTAATTCCAATTTGAGTATCAATTATTATTTTCTACATTGAATATATGTTATAAAAACTTGATTCTATAATTATAATATTCATTAGAAAATATGAATTGAAAGACTCAAATATAGATGAAAAAACAAGCAGTATAGGTGGATAAATACATCAAAATGATAGCACAAAATAGTCAAGTTAGTATATATGCCTATTATTCTAAATAATAAATAATGTGTTTATGCGATTAGTAATTATTTAATTTTATGGGTGTTATTTCTTCATTTGTATGGCAAGTATTTCTCCCGTAACACAAACTTGTCCATTGGCACTTAATGTCATATCAACTACAACTTTTCTTCCTGAAATACTTTTGAGTTTACCTCTGATTTCAAGTTCAACTCCCATGGGAGTCATCTGTCTGTAATCAATTTTTAAAGAAGCTGTCATACAACGAACTTCTAATGGTGTTTCCAGTGGAATATTTTGTTCTTTGCAAATAAATGCCGCTGCAGAACCTGTTCCATGACAATCTAACAATGATGCTATTAAACCTCCGTAAACAGCACCTGGAATAGCTGTATATTTTGATTCAGGTGTAAAGTGAGATACTGTTTCGTTTTCTTCAAGGTAAGTTTTTAATTGATGTCCATGAGGATTGTTTTTTCCACACCCGTAACAATGGGCTACATCATCAGGGTACAGGTCTTGAATTGCTGTTGACATATATTTTTATTTATTAAAGCTAATGTGTATTTATTGCAAATATTTATACTTGACATGAATCCCCCATGCAGTTTGGACGTACTTCAGGAGCTTTAATCAACTTAATGCGTATAGCTAAAAAATATAGTTTGCATCCAACACAAATAGCAAAAGCTGTTTCTAAAAACATTAAAAGCAAACAAATTAAACATAGTACGCAAACTGGTTGAAAATATGAAACATCACCAGTCGAATACAGGAGTATAGAAAATACAAATATTGTAAGAGAAAGTGCACTACCTAATGACCATGCAAAACGTTTTTGCACAGCACCAATATATATTGGTGTTTGTTTTCTTGTGAATAATTTGGATAATAAAGTAACTGGTGAAAAATTAGGATTAACCAATATTGATACTAAAAAATGAAATAGCATTATACCTGAAATATAAGGTAATATTGCGTAGTTTTTTAGAATGAATGCCTGAATAAAGGCAATTATACCCATAAAAAATAATATACCCGAAATACCTCGAACTTCCCTCTCATTTAAAACTTTGTAATCAAACCCTTCTACTGTTTTACCGAATGAAAAAAATGCCATAATTTAAATTTATTTTATAAACCAAAATATAATCAACCAAAGCTTAAAAAAAGCTTTGGACAAAAATAGATTTTCAATTAAACATATGCTATAAGATACTAGTACAAATAATTTGTATAAATGTTTACTTATTGTATTTATTGGTGAAATATGTACATTTTTTTTGGATAGTTTTTAATTTAAATTACGATACTCACTAGGGGATATACCGACACTTTTCTTAAACATTCGTGTAAAATGCTGAGGATGTTTAAAGCCTAATTCATAGGCTATTTCACTTATTGATTTTTCAGTATCAAAAATCTTTTCTTTGGCAACTTCAATCATTTTTAATTGAATATGTTCTTGTGCAGATTTACCAGTTTCTTTTTTCAAAAGATCACCCAGATAGTTAGAAGAAATAAACAGCTTTTCGGCACAATACTTTACCGATGGCAAACCAGATATAAGTGGCTGTTCTGATGCGAAATAATCTTTTAGAACATTCTCAAAACGAGCCAGTATATCTTTATTTACATGACTGCGGGTAACAAACTGTCGCTCATAATATCGTTTTGAATAATTTAAAAACAACTCAATGTAAGATACAATTAACGTTTTGCTATGGGTATCTATTGCGTGCTCCAATTCATATTTGATATTGTTAAAACATTCATTTATCACACTTCGTTCTCTTGTAGATAAATGCAGAGCTTCATTAACTTCGTAAGAAAAGAATGTATATTCATCAATATGTTTACCCAGCGATGTGCCTCGTATTAAATCAGGATGAAATACAATAGCATTTCCAGCAGCTTGTCTTTTTTCACCTGCACTATCAATTCCATAAACCTGACCCGGTGAAATAAATATAAGTGTACCTTCTTCGTAATCGTAATTATTAATACCATAAGTGATATTTCCGCATTTTATATCTTTCAGAAATATAGCATATAAGTTTATTTGTGTTTTTTTGAAGGCAAAAGGTTTCATTTTTGCGAAATCGATAACGCTAACTAATGGATGGAGCGTTTCCTGACCAGCCATATTATTATATTCCGTTACGCTGTTTATTTTAATAATATCACTCATAACTGTATAGTTTAATCTGCAATACAAATTTACTTAACTAATTGTTATGTTATTACATTCCTTACGCAGATTCCGTAATAAAGGTAAGTAATCAAGTAATATTGGTAACCAAAGCGGTTATACCAGTCAAAATCTTTATTGTGAGTGCAATTCATCATGTAACAATAGTGAATCAAATTTGATATTTGTGTAACAAATGTGATAGTTTTTAATACAGTGTATCAAAAGTAATAGTTATTGAAACCTGGTTGTTAATGAATCTGTTGATCCTTCCATAAATTTGATAATGTAAATATTTCGATTGCAATTGAAGCAGAATATAACGTTACAAATTTATCAAAAATGAAACAGTACAATATTTTTAGGTTATCTCTACTTATCGCAATGGGCGGTTTTTTATTTGGGTATGATATTGCGATGATGTCCGGTCCAACAGCTCAGATTCAGGAATTATTTAATCTGTCTGATTCGAGCCTTGGATTTACAGTGGCAATTGCCATTATTGGTACTATAATAGGTACTGTTATAATAGGGAAGCCAGCAGAAAAATATGGGAGAAAGCGTTCTCTTATATTCTTATCAGGTATGTTTGCGCTATCTGCTATAGGAAGTGCACTTGCCCAAAGCTGGTATATTCTGATGTTTTTTCGTTTTATAACAGGTATATTCCTTGGTAGTACCACTGTAGTTACTCCTATGTTTATAGCCGAAATTTCACCTGCTAGTAAACGAGGTAAGTTAGTTCTGTTAAACCAATTTTTAGTGGTGTTTTCAATTTTTCTGGCCTACGTAATTAACTATGTAATTTCGCAAGCCTTTGCAGGAGAAACCTGGCGTATTATGATTGGAGTAGAAGCCATTCCTGCAATTATATTTTTCATATTATTATTTTCAGTTCCTGAAAGTCCTCGTTGGTTAGTTAATAAAAACCGTAAGGCAGAAGCACTTCAGGTATTTGAAAGTATTGGAGCTAAGGATCCACATGGAGAGTTAAACTCAGTAGTTGAGGCTATTGAAGCAGAAATGCATTTGGAACATGGTAAACTTTTCGTAAAAGAAAATCGTTTTCCTATCATACTTACTATTCTTATTGCTGCATTTAATCAATTAGCAGGTATCAATGCCATAATGATCTATGCTCCTCGAGTATTTGAAATGGCTGGATTTGCTACAGATTCTGCTTTGCTTCAATCTATATCTATAGGTTTAACAAATTTGACCTTTACATTCCTTGCTCTGTTCTTAATTGATCGATATGGAAGAAGAACGTTATTAATGGTCGGTTCTGTTGGAATGGTTTTCTTTTTAAGTATGCTGGCTAAAGCATTTTATACAAACAATTTCACTGAGTTTGGAGGTTATGGAGTTATGATTTATTTAATGGGATTCATTGCCTTTTTTGCCTTTTCACAAGGAGCTGTTTTATGGGTATTTATTTCCGAAATATTTCCAAACAAGATACGATCTAAAGGTCAGGCACTAGGAAGTTTTACGCACTGGATTATGGCAGCTGCATTAATCTGGGGATTCCCGATCGTAGCAGAAATGCCGGGTATTGGAGGAGGTTTCTCATTTGCATTCTTTGCATTGATGATGGTATTGCACTTCTTTTTTGCTTGGAAAGTTATGCCTGAAACCAAAGGTAAAAGTCTGGAGGAAATTCAACAAGAATTACAAAACAGAAATCAAAAATCAGTTGAAACTCAAACTATATAGAAAATAAACAGATGAAATCTAAGGAGAAAAAAATATTATGCATAGGAGAGGTGCTGTGGGATATGCTTCCTACAGGAGCCAAACCAGGAGGGGCGCCAATGAATGTGGCTTTGCATCTGAAGAACATAGGATTAAATGTTCAAATAGCAAGCAGAGTTGGAAATGATGAACAAGGACAAAAGTTGATAGATTTTTTGGAAGAATCGGGTTTATCTACAGATTTAATTCAAATAGATGATCAACTACCAACCAGTGAAGTATTAGTTAATCTGGATAACAAAGACCAGGCTAGTTATACGATATGTGAGCCTGTAGCTTGGGATGCTATTGAATTTACACCAGAGTTGGAAAAGGTTGCCAATGAATCAGATGTATTAATATATGGCTCTTTGGCTTCAAGAAATTCTGTTACGTGCGACACTATTATGAAATGCATTGACAGGGTAGACTTTAAAATTATTGATGTAAATCTACGTCCTCCTTACGATAAACAAGAGATAGTAGAACCTTTAATTGCCAGGGCTAACTTTATAAAACTCAATGATGATGAAATGAGGGAAATAGGAAAATGGTATAATCTGACAGATAAAAGCGAAGAAAGCTTGATGAACTGGTTTGAAGAGAAGTCAGGGGTAGATACTATTTGTATGACCAAAGGACCCGAAGGTTCTGTATTATTAGATAAAGGTGAATTTCATAAACATAGTGGATATCAAGTAGAAACAATAGATTCGGTTGGAGCAGGTGATGCTTTTTTGGCCGGTTTTATTTCTTCTTATTTACAAGATAACGACCCAATAGAGGCTTTGTATTTTGCTTCAGCTACAGGGGCTTATGTAGCTTCAAAAGAAGGTGCAACTCCTGCTTATGACATAGAGCAAATTAAATCAATTTTTACTAATTTATAAACAAATTTATGCTATGAAAAAATCAGACAATTGGAAAATACTAACTGGCATATTTCTGTCCATGTTTCTATTTGTTTTTACAATAGGAGCCAATGCACAGGAAAAAACAGTTAATGGTAAGGTTACCGGGACAGACGGTTTAGGTATACCCGGAGTAACTATTCTGGAAAAAGGAACAAATAATGGGACTATAACTGATCTGGATGGTGCTTATAGCATTGACGTTCCAGAAGATGCAATCTTGTCAATATCATTTATTGGAATGGTAAGTCAGGAAATTCAAGTTCAGGGGAAGAGTATAATAGATGTAATACTTGAGCAAGAAAATATTGGTCTGGAGGAAGTTGTAGCAGTAGGATATGGGGTGTTAAAAAAGGCTGATTTAACAGGTGCTGTTGAGGTTGTTAAGATGGAATCTGTGTCTGATGTCAGTTTGAGTTCCGGAAGTCCTGTAGTGGCTTTACAGGGAAGAGTTCCAGGAATGTATATTGAGAAATCAGGATCTCCTTCAGGGGCTGATACCAGAGTTCTTATTCGTGGGGAAAATACATTAGGTGATAATAATCCTTTATTTATTATAGATGGAGTTCCAACAAAAAGACCAGAGGTATTTCAAAACCTGAGTCCAAGTTCAATTTCTTCAGTTCAGGTATTAAAAGATGCTTCTGCTTCTTCTATTTATGGTGCAAGAGCCTCAAATGGTGTAGTAATCGTTACTACTAAAAATGGAGCAAAACAGGATGGAAAAGTGACTGTACAGTTTAATTCTAATGTTTCCATCCAATCAGAAAAACCACAACGTTTTAAAATGGCCAATGCTGTTCAGCGAGGAAGAGCATTGTGGCAGGCTTCAGTGAATGACCGAGTAGATCCGTCTGCGGGTTATGGCGAGATATACAATTTTGACTGGAATAATAATTTTGATAATCCGGTATTAAACAGTGTAACAGTTCAACCTTATGTAGGAGGTGATACTAATGTACCTGCAGGAGATACTGATTGGCAGGATGAAACCTACGAAACAGGTTATGTAATCAATAACGACCTGACGATTTCTGGAGGTAATGAAACATCGTCTGTACTATTGAATCTGGGCTACCTTAAAAATACGGGTATGTTAAAATATACCAATTACGACAGGATTACAGCTCGTTTAAATGCACAAACTAGCATGTTTAATGAAAAGTTAAAAGTGGGAATTAATACTCAGGTTGTTTCTTCGAACGAAACTCTTGAAACACCAGACTTGGGTAGTGTACCAACTCCTGCCTTAGCTATTTCTTCACCTCCAACTATACCTGTTTATACCTCTACTGGTGAATACGCCGGCCCGTTAGGTTCAGGTTATTCAGATAGAAACAATCCTGTATTTATGCAATATATAAATCGATTTGACAACACTAATCGTTCCTATCTATTTGGAAATGTTTTTGCTGAATTGGAGCTTATTCCAAATTTAATTTTGAGAACTAACGTAGGAATTGATTACTCAATGGTAAAAGATAAAGATATAGAACCAGCATTTGAGAATGGATTCATTTCACGATCAGTTAATAGTTTAACGATGTATAACAGTGACTTTACCAGTGTAACCTGGTCGAATACTGCAAACTATAAGTTAAAGAAAGGTAATAGTGATTTTGGATTCTTACTGGGAGTTGAATCTGTTAGCGACAATTTTAAGGATATGACAGGTTATAAAGAAGGTTTTTCTACTCAAACAGAGGACTTCTTTGTATTAAGTTCCGGAACAAGCAATGGTAATAGTTATGGAACTGCATCTGGAAGCAGACTTTTTTCTCAGTTTGGAAAAATAGATTATGGTTATGCAGGTAGATATCTTGCTTCTTTTACTCTACGTAGAGACGGATCCTCTCGATTTGGTAAAGATAATCGATATGGTTTATTTCCAGCTGCTACTTTAGGATGGCGACTAAGCGAGGAAGCATTCTTTAAATCGATTAAGAAATTAAGCAATCTTAAATTAAGACTTGGAGCTGGACGAGTAGGTAATCAGGATGTAGGTGAGTATGCCAGTCTTGCTTTATTCGAACCTCGTTATGGTGCTACTGCAGATCAGATTTCATCTATTGAACACAATTCATTTTTCGACCAATTCTGGAATGTTGGTTCAGCTTATGCGTTGGATGGTTCTGATTCAGGTAATCTTACATCTGGTTTTGTTTCTGTACAGGCAGCAAATCCTGCGTTGAAGTGGGAAACTACAGAAGAACTAAATATTGGTATTGATTTTGGATTTTTCAATAGCCAGTTAATGGGTGCTTTTGATTATTTCACCAGAACAACTTCAGATATTCTTATTCAACCACCAGTTGCATCAGCTTTAGGTGAAGGACAAAAACAATTCCTGAACGGGGCGACTCAAAAGAATAACGGATGGGAGTTTGCGTTGAGTTATCGTAAAGATATTAATGAGGATTTTTCATATGAAGTATCAACTACTTTAAGTCACTTCAAAGATAAGATTACAAAACTTCCGGAAGAAGTTAGAACAGCCTATGCCGGAAATGCTGAAAAAACAATTATTGGCCATTCAAGTCGTTCAATATTCGGTTATGTAACTGATGGTATTTTTCAGAATGATGCAGAAGTAGAAGATCATGCAACACAAGTAGGAGCAGCTCCGGGAAGAATCAGATATAAAGATTTAAACAATGACGGTAAAATCGATGCGCTTGATCAGGATTTTCTTGGAACAACACTTCCCGATCTTGAATATGGCTTGCGAGTTGCGGTTAACTATAAGAACTTTGATTTATCCTTATTTGGTTCTGGTGTTGCTGGTAAAACAGGTTATGATTATTATATAAACGTGAATAATTTTGTAAGAAGTAGGGATAATGTTGGACCAGGCGTATTTAAAGCATGGACACCTCAAAATACAAACACATCTATTCCTGCATTAAGTTTATCAGACAACAATAATGAAGTAAGACCATCAGATTATTATAATGTAAATTCATCTTACTTCAAATTAAGAAATCTGCAAATAGGTTATAACCTTACTTCATTAGTATCAGAGAAGTTAGGCTTTGAAAATCTTCGTGTATATTTCATGACAGAAAACCTGTTTATCATCAAGAGTAAAGAATTTCAAGGGCCGGATCCAGAAAGAACTAATATAAATACTATTCCAATTCCAAGATCATTCTCATTTGGAGTAAACATCGTATTATAAAGATTAAAAATGAAAATTATGAAATACATATATAAAAATTGGTTTGCTATAATATTAGTAGTCTTATTATATTCTTGTAAGGACTATCTTGAAGTTGAACCACAGGGTTTTATTGAAGCAGGATCTCCATCTGTAGAAAGTGCTGAAGGTTTGGTAACTGCAGCTTATGCTGCCATTGGTAATAATGATATGATTGGCCCTATTGCCAGCATGTGGGTTTACGGAAGTGTTCGTTCTGATGATGCCTATAAAGGTGGTGGAGGAACAGGTGATGTTGAGCCATTTAACTTTTATGAGCAGTATAATATTACGCAACCTGAGCAAAGCTGGTTAGCCGGTCTTCCTTATACTTGGGAAAACTATTATTCAGCTATTTCAAGAGCTAATTCAGCTTTAAGAATGTTGAATCAACTTACGGACGATGAATATGAAGATAGAACAACCCGTATTGCAGAAGCTCGCTTTTTAAGAGGACACAGTCATTTTATGCTAAAAATTCTGTTTAAGTATATCCCTTATATTGATGAGAATCTATCCAACGATGAAATCATACAAACATCAAACAGAGAGTATACCAATGATGAACTTTGGAATGTAATTGCTAAGGATTTTCAATATGGCGTGGATAATCTTCCAGAAGATCAATCAGAAATAGGTAGAGCAAACAAATTTGCAGCTGCTGCATATCTGGCTAAATTGAGACTATATCAGGCTTATGAGCAAGATGATAATAACCAGGTTGTAAATATCAATGCAACTCGTTTACAAGAAGTTGTTGACTTAACACAAATGGTTATTAACTCAGGTAAATATTCTTTACAGCCAGATTTTGCAGAGAACTTTCTTGATGGATATGATAACGGCCCGGAATCAGTTTTCGCCATTCAATTTTCTATAAGTGATGGTACTACTGCCGGACGTTTGAATTTCGAAAATGGATTAAACTATCCTCACGGAGCTCCTCAGTATGGTTGTTGTGGATTTCACCAGGCAAGTCAAAATATGGTAAATGCTTTTGCTACAGATGAAAGTGGATTGCCAAAATTTGACACTTTTAATGATGTGGAATTAAGTGCTGAAGATATTACGCCTACAGGAGTAACTGTTGATCCACGAATTGATCATACTGTAGGTATGAACGGACACCCTTATAAATATAGGAACGAGGAAGCTTATATTTTTGATAATAGTTGGATTAGAGAGCCTGGAGTATATGGTTACTTTCAAAGCATGAAAGAACAACAGGCTGCTGATTGTTCTTGCTATAAGAAGCAAGGTCCGTTTATGGGTGTTTCTAAAAATATTGATATTATTCGATATGCTGATGTACTTTTAATGCAGGCAGAAGCTTATATTGAACTTGGAGAACAAGCCAATGCAATGTCTTTAATCAATCAAATCCGTAAAAGAGCATCTGAGAGTACAGGAAGAACGAAGTTGGCAGATGGGACAAATCCTTCTAATTATCTGATTAGTGAGTATGATGGAGCAAACCTTTCATGGACACAGGAAAATGCACGCATAGCTTTACAATGGGAAAGAAGATTAGAATTTGCAATGGAAAGTCCTCGTTTCTTTGATCTGGTACGTTGGGGTATTGCAGAACCTACATTAAATGCCTATTTGGAAAAGGAAAAAACCAGAAAAGATTTCTTGAATAAAGCTCAGTTTACAGCAGGCAGAGATGAATATTATCCTATTCCACAACGTGAGATAGATTTTACAAAAAAATTGTATGAGCAAAACGTTGGATACTAGATCCTTTAATATGTCAATCAAGGTTAGAAAGTAATGGTTTAATAGGCTGAAAGCCTGATATATCACAACAAGGGGCATCGCCCCTTGAGTGTTCGAAAAGATATTGATGTTCTCATTAAGAGTAATTTGTAAGCTGAAAATCGGCTCTCCTCCTTAAGAAGGAGGAGTACCTCGACAAAGGAGAGGGGAGGTGGTTTTATACCTTTGGAGTTGGAAGTTCAATACTAATAAGATCTAAATATTGAAAACCACCTCCCGACTCGTACCTCGCCGTACTCCTCCTTGAATAAGGAGGAGAGTTGATTCCCGAGGTACACAGTCAATTACGATTAAGAGTATCTTTTCTAACACTAGAAGGCATCGCCCCTTGTATTAGTCGAATGGGCATTTCGCTTAAGGCCTTGGGGTGATGCCCCAAGTTATGATGTATAACTTTTGAATAGGATAAATCCAACACTTGATTCGCATATAACTCTAATTAAGGAATTAATTTTCGGAGTGAATTTTTAAATATTCACTCCGGTTTCAATCTCCTTTTGTCCAAATAGAAATTGAAGTACAACCTAAATTATTTACAATGAAGGCATTTTTTGTTATACCTTTTATATCAATACTGTTATCGTTACAGGGTTGCAAGATGGATTCTAAAACCAAATCACATGGAATTCACTTTGTATCACAAGAGATGCAGTTGGGAGCTCCAAAGGAACTATTCTTGTATAATGGAGAATATCACCTATTCTATCAGGCAAAAGAAAATGACCAATTAATTCATTGTAAGCATGCAATTAGTAAGGATTTAGAAAACTGGCATCAAGCAACAAAAACCAATGAACTGGATTCGCTTGGCTCAATTGAAGTTTGGAGTGTTGTGGTTGACCAAAATAATCAAAGTGGTCTGGCATCAGATAATCCTCCTTTTATTGGATTCTACACTAACACCAGTAGTAAGGCGGAATCAAATAACCGTAATTTTAAGTCTATCAATTTAGCAATTAGCACTGATGACGGTAATAGTTGGTTAAAGAAACCAGAATACGAGATTCAACTTTATAACACCAACTCAGACATTAAAGATGTAAAAGTGATTTGGCATGAAGAAATGCAGCGATGGGTAATGTTGGTATTATCAGGTTATCAGGTTCAGTTTTATTACTCTGATGATTTGTTAAACTGGGAGTACTTTAATGAATTTGGAAATGAAGTTGATGAGAAAAAAGGAGAATGGACAGACCTTGAGTTTTTTCAAATAGGAGTTGATAACTCAAACAATAAATTTTGGGTTCTTTTTGTTAGCACAACTGAAGGTGCTCCAAATAACGGAAGTGGAACTCAATATTTTGTAGGAGAGTTTAATGGTTTTGAATTTGCACCAATCACACATAAACCTAAATGGGTGGATAATGGAAGTGATAACTTTGCAGGGGTTGGTGTAACAAACTATTATGAAAAGGGAGAACCCAGCTATTATCTTGGATGGATAAACAATAGTAAATATGGGAATTCTATTAATAATAATGGGATGCCAGAGTCATATACTTTACCAAGAAAACTGACTTTAATAAACAAATTCAATGATTATTACCTAAAATCTGTGCCAGTAGAGTATAATGAAACACAGAATAATACAAAGTTACCTTTTCAACCACAGAATATTAAAGATCAATTCGTTCTTGGTAAAAATTTGGAGTTACCAATAGCATTAAACCTGACTTTTGATGTAAACAACCGGACTTATTTGGATTTAGCCGAAGTGTTTGGGATTGAAATAATAAATCATCAAAATGAAAAGACCATTATTGGTTATAATAGTGTAAGACGTTATTTCTTTGTTAGAAAAGAAGATAAGAATAAAGTCTCAGAAGAATACACCGACATTGATTACGCTTTTTATGCTATTGATAAATCTACACTCGATCTTAAAATAATCATCGATCACGCATCAGTGGAGATATTTGCCATTGACGGATTTATTTCAATGACTAAAAAATGTGCATTACCAGATGGAATTAAACACCTGAATCTTTTTGCAGAAAATGGTCATGTGAAATTATTAAATGGAAATCAGACTGGATTATAAGAGTCTTAAATAAATAGTTATGGAGACAATAAAAAACAAAAATATAAAGAGAATATGGATTAGCAATGCGATGTTGGTTTTGCTGACATTTACCAGTGCTGTATTCAGTCAAAATAAAGCTGTTATTCCCATTCATACAAAAGAAACATCTTTAGTTTATTCGGTTGATAAGAATAATAGATTGGTATTTCAATATTATGGTAAAAGAATTGAAGATATACAACCTTTTCACCATCAACAATCTTATCGTAAACTTGATACGGACAGAGACTTAAGTTACGAGGCTTATCCTACTATGGGATTAGGAAATATAAATGAACCGGCATTTGCAGCTATCCAATCAGATGGAAGCCTTAATACAGAATTGGCTTATGTGGGACATGACATAGATAAATCTGAAGAAGGTATTTCTCATTTAATCATCAAATTAAAAGATAAAGTTTATGCGTTGGAAGTTGAGTTGCATACAAAAGCCTATATTGCAGAAGATGTTATTACTCAATGGGTAAAAATTATTAATCACCAACCAAAAGCAATCACGCTTAAAAGATTTTATTCTTCCTTCCTGAAAGTGAATTCAGAAAGTTATTATCTGACACACTTTTATGGTCCGTGGGCCGGAGAAATGCAAAAGGTGGAAGAGAAAGTTGAAAATGGAATTAAAGTTATTGAATCAAAGAAAGGAGTACGTACAACCCAAGGTGAGAATGCATCATTTATATTAAGCCTTGATCATCCGGTACTTGAAAATGAAGGAGAATGTTATGGCGGAGCTTTGGCCTGGTCGGGTAATTATCGTCTGTCTTTTCAAATTGATGAATGGAAAAACCTGAATGTACTTTCTGGCATCAATCCCTTTCTAGCTGAATGGAATTTAAAGCCAGAAGAAACATTTACCACTCCTGAAATGATTTATACATTCAGTAATGAAGGTCAGGGAAAAGTATCACGTAACCTTCATCGTTGGGGAAGAAAATATGGTATGACAGGTGGATATGAATCCCACGACATAGTATTGAACAGTTGGGAAGGAGCTTATTTTTCATTTGATGAGAAAACGCTTACTGGTATGATGGATGAGGCTGCGAAAATAGGAGTGGAGATGTTTGTACTTGACGATGGATGGTTCGGCAATAAATATCCTCGCAACGATGATAACGCAGGATTGGGGGATTGGCAGACTAATACCAAAAAATTACCTCGTGGACTAGACTATTTGATTAAACATGCTAATTCTAAAGGAATAAAATTTGGTTTGTGGATAGAACCAGAAATGGTTAATCCAGCAAGCGAACTAGCTGAGAAGCATCCGGAATGGATTGTTCAAAGTCCGGGAAGGGATAAAATTACATGGAGACATCAACTATTACTCGATCTTTCTAATCCAAAGGTTCAGGATTTTATTTACAATATGGTTGACAGTCTTTTAACTACTCATCCTAAAATAGAATACATTAAATGGGATGCCAACCGCCATGTAGAACAAGTTGGTTCAACCTATTTGCCAGATTCAGAACAAACCCATTTTTGGGTATCATATACCAAGGGGCTTTATTCTGTTTATGAGCGTATCCGTGCAAAATATCCAAATTTTGTGATTCAGGATTGTGCTTCAGGTGGTGGACGTTTAGATTATGGTGCACTAAAATATCACAATGAATTCTGGGCTTCTGATAATACGGATCCTTTATCAAGAATATTTATTCAGTATGGTACTAACTTGATTTACCCGCCAGTAGCATCAGCTTCTCATGTATCTACGAGTCCTAATCACCAGACAGGAAGGGTTACTCCGCTTAAATTCAGATTTGATGTAGCCATGACTGGTCGTTTAGGAATGGAACTTCAGCCCAAAGATATTAAGGGAGAAGAACGAATTTTTGCTATAGACGCAATCAATAATTACAAACAATATATACGTCCATTAGTAACAGAGGGAGATCTTTATCGCTTAATATCACCCTATGATGAAGGAGGTTGGGCATCGCAATTATATGTTTCTACGGACAAAAAGACAGCTGCATTATTTGCCTTTAGCATAGAGCCTCATTCAAGAGGATTATTTCCTACAATTAAGTTAAACGGACTTGATCCATTAAAAGATTATACAATTAAAGAGATCAATGAAAATGGTAAAAATCGTTTTTGGGGAAATGGTAAAACATTTAAAGGGGAATATTTAATGAATGTTGGTGTTGAGCTACAAATATCCGATCAATTTGATAGTGGTGTATTTCTTCTTACCGAAGATTAATAGGGTTTATGGGATAAAAAAATTAAAGGTATGAGAGCAATAGTTATAATATTTCTGGTAATTATGGCATTTGGATGTAAATCCAAGACTAATAAGACGGATTCAACAATAGAAAGTGTAACTCGTTATACAGAAAAGTACAGACCGCAAATCCATTTTACTCCTGATAGTATGTGGATGAATGACCCGAATGGTATGTTTTATTATGAAGGAGAATACCATTTATTTTACCAATACTACCCGGATAGTAATGTTTGGGGACCCATGCATTGGGGACACGCTATTAGCAAGGATCTTGTACACTGGGAACATTTGCCAATTGCTTTATATCCTGATAGTTTGGGATACATCTATTCTGGTAGCGCTGTGGTAGATTGGAAAAATACCTCTGGTTTTGGTAAGGATGGAGTTCCTCCATTGGTTGCTGTATTTACTTATAATGATAGGGTTGGTGAGATGGAAGGTGCAAATGATTATCAGACTCAGGGGATTGCCTACAGTAATGACAAAGGGCGAACGTGGACTAAATATGAAAACAATTCTGTGTTAATAAATCCTGGCATCAAAGATTTTCGTGATCCTAAAGTACGTTGGTATCAACCACAGCAAAAGTGGATCATGAGTCTAGCTGTTAAAGACCGTATTAGTTTTTATTCTTCCAAAGATTTAAAAAACTGGCAACATGAAAGTGATTTTCAACCTGAGCTGGGAGCATATGGAGGAGTGTGGGAATGTCCCGATTTATTTCCTGTAGTGGATGAAGTTTCAGGAGAGGAAAAATGGGTGCTTTTTGTTAGTATCAATCCGGGAGCTCCTAATGGTGGTTCAGGTACGCAATACTTTGTGGGGAACTTTGATGGTCATAAATTTAGTAATGAAAATAAGAACCTTTATTGGCTCGATTATGGAAAGGATAACTACGCCGGGGTTACCTGGTCAGATATTCCGGAGGAAGATGGAAGAACTTTATTTATTGGCTGGATGAGTAACTGGCAGTATGCAACTAAAGTTCCAACCGAAAGATGGCGTTCTGCAATGACTGTTACCAGAGAATTAAAACTTAAAAGTGAAGGTGAGGATTTTATTGTAACATCTATCCCGGTAAATGAATTTGAAACACTCAGAAAAGAAATAAAAACTAAGGAGCAATTAATGGTTTTAGGCTCTGAAAAAGTATTTCAAGAAATAAAGTTACCATCTGAATTTATACTTGAATTTGAAACGATTAATCATTCAGAACTTAATAGTGTTTCAGAATATGGATTTTCGTTACAAAATGAGGATGGTGAGGAATTTATTGTTTCCTATAACTCAACTAAACAGGAATTGATCATTAACAGAGATAATTCTGGTGTCTCAGATTTCTCTGAGGATTTTAACGGACTACAATATGCGCCATATCAAGCAAAAAGTACATTGAATTTTCGAGTTATTGTAGATTGGTCATCTATAGAAATATTTGTGAACAATGGCGAAAAGGTAATGACAAGCCTTGTTTTTCCTAAAGAAGATTTCTGTACCATTAATGCATTTGCAAAGAATGGTGGAATAGCAATCAACAAAGCTACTTTGTATGAATTAAAATCTATTTGGAATAATTAGGAAGATTTTATCATAATGATCGTATAGCAAATTGGTCAAGTAAAAGAGGGTGTTTTTTCCGAGTAGAGGACACCCTCTTTTCGTATGCAAATTAATTACTTTTAATGTCAAGCAAGGGGTGGAAGTAATGGTTTAATAGGGTGAAAGCCTGATACATCACAACAAGGGGCATCGCCCCTTGTATTAGTCGATATGTAAATCTCAGGCTGTAAGTCTGAAACTTATAGTTGATGTTTCAGACTTACAGCCTGAATAGGCATTTAGCTCAAAGCCTTGGGGTGATACCCCAAGTTATGATGTATCAGGCCTTCAGCCTTTTGAATAGGATAAATCCAACAATTGATTCATATTACTTTTGGTTTATCTCATTTAAATACTCCCTTGGGGTTTGTTTATAAATATCTTTAAAGCATTTCGAAAAGTAGGAAGGTGTACTAAAACCCGTTTTAAAAGCTGCTTCTGAAATGGTGAAATTTTCTTCAGTCATCAATTTTATTGCATTTTTAAGTCGTATAGATTTTATATAATCATTAGGGGATAGTTCTGTCATTTGTTTAATTTTTCGGTATAGCTGTACCCGTGACATACCGATTTTTTCACCTAAGAACTCAACCCCAAACTGCTCGTTGTTCAAATTTTCTATAATTAAATGATCAATATTTTTGATGAAACGATTGTCTAGTTTCGAGAGTCCTTTACTCGGCATATTTGCCCCTAATTCTTTAAAGTATTTTCTTATATTATTTTTGTTTTCAATGAGTTGATGGATCTTTGCATAAAGATAATTTGCGCTAAATGGTTTGGTAATATAATCATCAGCTCCTTGTTCAATACCTTCAATAACTTGTTTTTCAGATGATTTTGCTGTAAGCATGATAACTGGGATATGGCAGGTTTCAACCTTAGATTTTACAATTTGGGTAAATTCAAGTCCATCCATTTCGGGCATCATAACATCGGTAATAATTAAATCCAACTCGTTTTCTTCAATTAATGCTAGTGCTTCTTTACCATTCCCGGCTTCTACAATAATATAATTCTGAATAAGACTTTGCTTAATATAATTTCTTAATTCTTCATTATCTTCAACAAGCAATAAAACAGGTTTGTTAATGTTTTCGTTAACAACCTTCTTTTCAGAGTAAGAATCATTTACAGCAAGATCAGTTTCTGTTTTTATAAGATCATTCATCAAACCTTTCTCTGTTTGCGACTGGTTGATTTCATCTGATCCGAAATGTTCATTCCCCAGTTGCAGGTAAATACTAAAACGGGTTCCTTTACCTTTTTCACTCCATACTTCAATTGCTCCTTTATGAATTTCAATTAATCCCTTTGTTAATGAAAGTCCAATTCCTGTACCTTCTAAACGGTTTTCACTTTGTTCTATTTGATAAAAACGATCAAAAATCCTGTTTAAGTGTTCCTTAGATATTCCTCTTCCATTATCTTCAACAACAATTTTAGCACACTCTTTTTCTGTATCTCCAAATGTATGTGTAACCTGGCTTAAGTGTATGTTTATAGTACCTTCCTGATCCGTAAATTTCAGTGCATTCGATAACAGGTTGAAAAATACTTTATCCATGTGACTTTTATCAAACCAAACCGGTATATTCTCAACATCAGTATTAAAGCAAAGGTTAATATTTTTGTTTGATGCCAAGCTTATAAAGTCATTCTTAATAGATTGAAGAAATTCTGCAAGATCATATTTGCTTGCTAATAATCCCATTTTTTCCATCTCTATTTTTCTGAAATCCATTAACTGGTTGATTAGCTTTAAGAGCCTTTTTGCATTTTTATGAATTAAATTCAGTCTCCACTTATTCTTTTCATTAAGGTCTGCATCTTTTTCCATATCATAGACAGGACCTAAAAGAAGGGTTAAAGGAGTTCTGAACTCATGCGAAATATTTGTAAAAAACTTAAGTTTAGCCTTAGTTGCTTCATCTAATTGGTCAGAAACTCGCTTTAGTTCAATATTCTGTTTCGAAATAGCTTCTTTTTGCCTCTCAAGATTTAGATTGGCGATATTTTTATGTCTGAAAGCTCTAAAAAGTAATGCAGTAAGAAGAATGACAATTAGAAGTAACGATACGGCAATTAATAACAACATATGTTGTGATTGATATTGTTCCGTCAATTTTTCAAGCATATTCTTTGACCTGTCAATATCTTGTTGGAGTGTCTCGATGTAATTATATTGAAGCCGGGTTGTCTTTACATTTGTTTTATCAATAAGAACAGTTGGTAGAAGATTGTTTTTATTAAAAGGTTTATCATGAAGTATTTTAGATGCGATTTGTATAGCTTCTTTTCCTCCGGTTGGGTATATTATTGAGGCAGTTATCGTTCCGTTTTCAACCATTGAAATACCTCCTTTGGGTGTTGCTAAACCATCAACACCAACTACCACTAACTCAGAGGAATTTGTATGTTTGTTGAGTACATCAACTGCGTCAGATGCAAGATCATCATTGAAAGCAAATATTGCTTTGATATCCGGGTGTTGATTGAATCCAGAAGGCAGACTGTCAGTAAGTATATTTTCATTCCAAAAAGAATGGATTTTGTAAACATTATTTAGTTCTGAATAGTTGGCCAAAGCATCATTGAAACCTTTGCTTCTTTCTACGGCTGCCGAGGTAGTCATTGCCCCCTGTATTTCCAATATGTTACCTTTGTAATTTAGTTTTCCGCCTATATATTCAGCTGCGAATTTTCCTATCTCATAATTATCCCCACCAATATATGCGGTATAGTTTTCAGAATCAGTTCTACGATCAATTAGAATAACCGGTATTCCTTTTTTATAAACTTTTTCAATTGCTTTTTGTATAGGATTTATTTCATTGGGAGAAACAATTAAAAGGTCAATGTCTTGATTCAAAAGCTCATCAATCTGTTCTAATTGTGTATTACTATCATCTAATGCTTGTTTTATAATAATGGAAAGATCCGGATGATATAGCAATTCTCTTTCCATCTCTGCTTCCATTTTTAGTCGCCAGTTATCTCTTTGCCCACACTGAGAAAAACCAATAGTGTATTTTTTACTTGCAAAGGAAAATGAAGAGATTAGTAAAATAAAAAATGAAAGCCAAATTCTGAGTAACATACAATAAACTTTATATAATATAGCTTATAAATATATAAAAACATTATAAGTTTTTCCTTTATCAGTTTGATGATATTGAGTAATTGGATTCTAATTTGTCGCAAAGGGGATTTGGTGTTTTATAAATTAACAACCTATGATTTTAATACCGCCCTGAAGGGGCAAATTAATTCAGCCCAATGCAAACGTAGTGACGCGTTGGGTATGGATGTACCCGGTAATTACAGCGCCCTGAAAGGGCAAGTAAAATAGAAATTAGCTGTCCTTACAGGACGTTGTTTTGCATAATAACGATAACCCCAGGTGATGCCTGGGGCTGAATCGTCAGATCAACGAAGTTAATTGAATTGGGCTTGAGCCCGTATTCTTGATTATAGAAGGCAGATGTTTTAATTAAAAGGATACTTTTCGCTCAAGCCGCTGGGCTCTTCATTTTTAGCTTGATCTAAAAACGAAGCAAAAAGATCAAGGCTGCACCTGCCTCTCTCATAAAACTACGGTTGCTTAACTGAAATCGTTTAAACTCGCTGCGCTCAAACAAAAACGATTCTTAACCGTCAATCCAACCTTGTTTTATGGTTCATCAGCTGATGCCGTTAATTCCATACTTACAGAAGTAAGAAGTGTTTTAATTAAAAGCTGATTTTATATGAAATATAGACAAAGTGCGTAGGCCGGTTCAATTGGCCCGGGCTGGCGATGGCGAGACGCAGACGAATGCGGGTGATATTGGGATGAGTGAAAGGAAAAATTCGTCAAGGATGTGGGTTGAAGGATAAATTGGACTAGACTTTTTGGTTCTTTTGGGGCAATGCCAATTATTGCGATAAGAGAGTGCAGAGTCAAGTTTACTTGAACTATGCCGAGCGAAGCAACAATCTTTTAAAAAAAAGAATAAAACTTACAATAAAACAAAAACAATATTTTTTTAATCTGAGAAAACAGTTGTTAAAATAAATTTTCGCTCAAGCCGCTGGGCTTTTCATTTGTTCATAGAATTAATTAAAAGTAGGTATTCACGATTTTCAATTCTTGTCTTGATACAAGAAATGAAACAAAGAAGATCAAGGCTGCACCTGCTTCACTCATAAAACTACGGTCGTTTGACTGAAATCGTTTAAACTCGCTGCGCTCAGACAAAAACGATTCTTAACCGTCAATCCAACCTTGTTTTATGGTTCACCAGCTGATGCCGTTTGCTCCATACTTACAGAGGTAAGGAGTGTTTTAATTAAAAGATATTTTCATATGAAATATGGAATATGTGCGTAGGCCGGTTCAATTGGCCCTGGCCGGTGTTGGCGAGACGCAGACGAATGCTGGTGATATTGGGATGTGTGAAAGGAAAAATTCGTCAAGGATGTGGGTTGAAGGATAAATTGGACTAGACTTTTTGGTTCTTTTGGGGCAATGCAAAAAGAATAAAACGAATATTGTTTCAATCGGTTAATAATATAATAATTGAGAATTAACGTCCACCAAGGCCATCTGTTCCTCGGCAGGCTTACCCGCAAACTTGATTTCAAAGGGAACATTTGAGTTGTGGAATAACAGTATTATCAGAATTCTCATCTCGCGAAATTACAGGGCTATATTTCTTAGCAGAAATCTGGTCTCGTGAAACTGCAGGGGCATATTTCTTAACAGAAATCTCATCCCGCAAAATTGCAGGGCTATATTTCTTAGCAGAAATCTCGTCTCGCAAAACTGCAGGGCCATATTTCTTAGCAGAAATCTCATCTCGCAAAGTTGCAGGGCTATATTTCTTAGCAGAAATCTCGTCTCGCAAAACTGCAGGGCTATATTTCTTATCAGAAATCTCGTCTCGCAAAGTTGCAGGGCCATATTTCTTATCAGAAATCTCATCCCGCAAAGTTGCAGGGCCATATTTCTTAGCGGAAATTTCATCTCGCAAAGTTGCAGGACGATATTTCTTAAAAGAAATTTCATCTCGCAAAGTTGTAGGACGATATTTCTTAAAAGAAATTTCATCTCGCAAAGTTGCAGGGAGGTGTGTAAATCAGTTAAATATGTGTTTTTGTACGATTTATTATTGTTACTCTTTTCCGTGATATGGCTGAAAAGTAAACTAATAAGTAATACTTAAAATAATTACCCAAAACTATACCTAAACCTAGTACTTCGTGTAACAACCAATTAATTACTCATCACTAATTATTAATTATTCATTAACTTTTCTTCGCTTTTCGTCTATTTAAAATAATATTTTACCCATTAAGTGAAACATTTGAATAGTTTTGGAGTACATTCCTTTATTAGTTATTTCAAATAACGTACTACGAACGAAATAAGAGTAGATTAATGACGGTTGCGATATCAATATGGGTGTTAAATTAGAATTAATGACGATTACTGAATTTGGATGCGTTTAGAAATGAGTTGCCTGTAATTATAATCCATAACCAATAAGAATTAGTATAATGAAGCAATTTAGAGAAGAAATTAATGCCGATTTTGAAAAGTGGAAAAGTGCCCAATGTAATCCAAAGAGGTACAGGATTCATAACAAAGCCAATCGAATTTTTATTAAAACCATTTATAAACAAAGCAACACCGTTATTTGAAGGTGTTTTTAAAGGTTCCAATAATTTTATTGCGAGTGCTTTGAAAAAAAGGACAGGAAATATAATTGATATTCAAGAATTAAAGGAAGAAGACTTTGAGACTTGGATAAAAGAGCAAGATGTTAAAGCAAAAAATTATGTCACAGCTGGTATTGGTGCATTGAGTGCAGAAGGAGGAGCTACTGGTTTGGGTGGATTTGCCTTACTTGCAATAGATATTCCCGCTTCGTTTGGTCTTATACTTGGGTTTGCTAATCAAATTGCTTTAACATATCAATTAGATATTACAGAAGAGAATGTGCAAATTGAGATTTTAAAAGCTATTTCTGCAGGTTCGGAAACTACTCTTGAGGGAAAAACAAGTGCAATAGCAACACTAAAAGTTGCATCTAATATAATAAACAAACAGACTTGGAAAAGTATGGGACAGGCAACAAAAGGCTCATTACCAAATATAATTTTTGCAATCCGTGCTTTTTTAAAAAAATTAGGAGTTAATGTGACAAAAAGAAAAGCGGCTCAACTAATTCCTGTTTTAGGAGCGGTATCAGGAGCTGTGATTAATGGCTCTTGGTCATCAGATGCATTGGAGGCAGTAAGACAGTATTCTCGGAAGAATATTTCTGATAATTATTACGAGGGTAAAGTTATAGTGATTGAAGAATAACTGTAGGCAACACTTAATAAATTTCATAACCTAGATATAGTGGTAAATTGAGGTTTGTATTTCGCTCCAACTTATTTGTAGTTTGCAAGGAAAGAGGTACGCAATCGGCTACGTATTTTATCCGAAATGTTATGGGCAAGGTAAAAAGAAATGAAAGAACTCAGTAATACCATACAAAAGCTTTTCGATTATAAAATTATTGCTAGTTTTATATTTGTCTTTCTGATAATATCAATCTTTGATATTGGAATAATCCCAGATTTATTTAACATGTCTTCAATAGATAACCCAATATCTGTACTTTATGTATTATGGTCATCAATAATAGGTTCATCTAGTATTATACTTACGATATTACTTGTGGCTTATAGTTCTACTTTAAAGGCAATTAGAAGAAATTCATTTGATTTTATACTAAGTAACCCATGGATTAAATATATCTTTTCAATATTTGCTGGCGCATTTATCTTCTTATCATTATCCATAATTTCATTCAAAGCTTTGTCTCCAAGCTCAAGTATAACCATATTATACATATCAAGTATTACTACTTTCATTTACATAATTGCCCAATTCCCTCTATTAATTCTGTCCTTGGATTACAATAATTCAAACAATAGAATAACAAGTTTATTAGAAGGCATTAAAGAAAATGATATTTCAGTTTTATATGAGCCACCTGAATCCGATAACATTATGGACTTCTATGAGCTAATGGAAAAAAATAAAATTGTTATGCTAAAAGAAATAGGTGTAAATGCGATTAAAGAAAACGATTGGAGCCTTGCTCAAATAATTTTAAATGGAGCATATGAAAGGCTAATTGCAACTATAGATAATAATGATAATCCACAAAAAACAAGTTCACATATTTTTGCTTTCAGTTATATTTGTGACCATTTCAAGGAACGTTCTGTAGATATGCTTGATTATATCACTGTAAAAGTTTTAATAGCATTATTACAAAAAACACATTTTCATATTGTCGATAAGCAAATATTACATTTTCGGAATAACCCTATAGATAAACAATTAAAAGATTTGTTTAGACTAATTATCGAAAACAATCGTTTTTTTAACGTTCAAAAAGATATTCTTAATAGTATTAATTTGTTATTTAACAAGCACATTGCATCGATTAATTATTCAGATGAGCAATTACCCACAACTCCATATAATCTATTAAATAAAGACAGAAGTAAAATAAATTATAGATTTGATACATAAAACCAATATTGGTTTTATGTTACTCGTGATTTACCAGAGTTGTATTTTGAAATATTGAATAAATCCATTGAATTAAACAATGTAAATGTATGTGAATACTATACATTCAATGTTTCAGAATCCTTAGCTAATATTTATGGTTCAAAAACACTGACATCATATCAACAAGAAGATGTTTTTCAAGAGTATATGACCAAAGCATACTCTTGCTCCATTAAAGCACTTAATACTGAAATATTTAAAGTGGATTTTTACAATAGAAATCATTTTCTTGAATGGTTAAAAAATGGTAAAAAGACAATTGGGTATTTACGCTATCATTCATTTTTGTTAAGTAATATGGAAAAGCATGGAAAACTATCAAGGTACGAACTGAATGAATTTCTATTTACGATAGGCTCAATAAATAAAACGGAAATAGATAATAAGCTGAAAAATCAGATAATCGCTATTATTGCAAACTCTGGTTTAGACATATATAATCAAGAGAAGTGCTCTAAAGAAACTAAGGAATCAATTCAATACGCATTCAAGCAGCAAATAGAAATATTTTCAAATAAGTTACTAAAAGAAATTAAAAAAGAAGTTAATAAAATATTGAAATAAACCTAGCCCATAATGTATAAAAATAATAGCCGAGATACCAGTAAATTTAAGTGGTGTAGCCTGCTTTAACTTCTCTGTAATTTGACAGGAAAGTGCCACGCAGTCGGCTACTATTCTTACACTCAATATTTTTCCTATTGTATTCCCAAAACTAAATATACATATTAATGCTTACAGAATTGATAGATAATGTTACCATAAATAAGTTAGAAATAGACGAAAAAAAGATTACCATTGATAGAGAGAGTTCAGACTTAATATCATACGTTGAATTCATAAAGTATTTTGAAGACATTGATGTTTTATCAATTCATAATTTGATAATTGGAATAAATTTTACATATGGTTGGATGCCAACAATTTTTAATTTTAAATCTAAAGAATTTGATAATGCTCTTAATATTTTAAACTTAGCTAAAAAGGGTGTTAGACCTAATGACAAGGAGTTGAATACACTGAAGAAATGTTTTAATAACTCTCTGGTCGGAACATCAAAACTGCTACATTTTATTAATCCAAATAGATTTGCAATATGGGATAGTAGAATTTATAGATACCTTAAAAGTGAAGAACCTCACAAATATAGAGTAGAAAATACAAAATCATATATTGATTATTTAGCATTTTGTGATACTGTTATTAATAGAATTGAATATTCAACAATTCATAAGTCTTTGGAAGATAAAATTGGATATCAAATGACTAAATATCGCACAATTGACCTCTTAATGTACTTAAATGGAGGAGATGAAAATTCAAGAAGATTGTAAATTGAAAAGAAGCACTAGGCACAATAACTAAGCTCCTTTCAGTCGGCATGGTTTTAGTATTGCGTAATCCAACAACAAACCATAAACAATATCCCAGAGCTACAACTCAAAAGTTGTGGCTCTTTTGTTTATAAACAGGTATAGCAATAAAGTAATTGCAAAAGTACTTTTCTGAACAAGCACCAGTTTTTACTTTATTAATTCAATCCATCTTTTCATTCGATCTTCAATTATTGTGCTGTCCATATTTCCCAAAATCTTTAAAAAATCCTTCACTACTTCGTTAAAATATCCTACGTAAGGTTATTATTAACTTAAATCAACTTTCACACTTATGTAACATAAATGCTATTCATGTAACATGCGTTATACTCCTTTAAAATAAAGGCCTGCATGTACTATTGTTGATATGAAATGTATCATAGTTGCAACACGAATTTTGTTTCTCAATTTACATTTGTTAAGAGTTTTTAATACTCAAAAACAATAAAGTGTAAACTCTTTAAAAGTTAGAAATGAGAAATAACAAGTATTTATATTGGATAACATTTATTGCTGTATTAAGTGGATTAATCTTCGGCTTAAATATGGCTGGAATTTCAGGAGCGGTTTCTTTTATACAAGATTATTTTGTTTTAAGTGATGTCAGCTTAGGTGCTGCAGTTGGATCCATAATGATAGGATGTTTAATTGGAGCATTGGCTATTGGTTCGTTGAGTGATAAATATGGTAGGAAGCCAATGATGATTCTTGCTGCTATACTATTTATTATTTCATCATTAGGTTGTTCACTTGCCGATTCAATAGAACTTTTTATTGCAAGTAGGTTTGTTGCAGGTTTAGGGGTTGGGGCTGTTTCTGTTTTAGCTCCTACATACATTTCTGAAATTGCACCTGCTAATATGAGGGGCATGTTAGTTGCCAATAATCAATTTGCTATTGTAATAGGAATATTACTGGCTTATGTTATTGACTTTGGTTTTGTTGATGTAGCTAATGGATGGAGAATTATGATGGCAGTTCCGGTGGTGTTTGGATTAATTTTTCTTGTATTGTTATTGACCTCTTTCCCTGAAAGCCCTCGCTGGTTAGCTAAAGAAGGAAGACATACAGAATCATTGAATATATTAACCCGATTGGTAGGTAAGGAAAATGCTCAAACTGAGTTTGACAATATTAGCAGTGCTCTACGAAAAACAGGAAATAACAGTAAGGTAAAATTTAAGGAACTGTTTAAAGGAAAAGTAGCAAAAGTTGTTTTGTTGGGGAGTTTGTTGGCTGCATTTCAGCAAATAACAGGAATTAATGCTGTAATTAGTTATGCACCAACAATTTTTAGTCAGGCCAATGTAGGTAGCGACCAGGCGCTGTTACAATCCGTTTTAGTCGGAGTGGTTAACTTGGTTGCTACTATTGTGGCCCTTTGGTTAGTAGACAGAAAGGGGCGTAAAGTACTTCTGTTATGGGGAACTGTTGGAATGACGATTTCTCTTAGTTATATGGTGTATTCATTCACTTTTGAAACAACCGGAAGTTTAGGTATTCTGCTATCATTGTTAGGTTATATTGCATTTTTTGCAGCTTCTTTAGCTCCGGTTATGTGGGTAGTTACTTCAGAAATATACCCAAATAGAATAAGAGGACTAGCCATGTCTTTTTCCACAGGAATAAGTTGGGTATGTACATTTTTAACAGTACAGTTTTTCCCTTGGATGCTGAATAACTTAGGAGGAGTATACACTTTTGGCTTCTTTGGAATTTTTAGTCTTATCGCCTTCATTTTTATCCTGATATACATACCGGAAACAAAGGGTAAAACACTGGAGCAGCTGGAAGTAGACCTGGCTTTAAATTAAACTGATTGAAAAGAAATTTAAATACAATAAAATGGATAAGAAATTTTATGTAATTGGAATGGGAGAGCTTTTATGGGATATGTTACCCGATGGAAAGCAACTTGGAGGAGCACCTGCAAACTTTGCATACCATGCGCAGCAAATGGGAGCAAAAGGCGCCATTTTAAGTGCAGTAGGTAATGATGCTCTGGGGAATGAGATATGTGAAAATATTGAAAAACTAAATATTGATTCATTAATATCCAGAGTTGATTTTCCTACAGGAACTGTTGCTGTATCACTTAATGATAATGGTATTCCCACCTATGATATTGTAGAAAATGTTGCATGGGATATGATTGAACTTTCTGATGATGCTAAAAAGGAATTGAATAAGGCTGATGCCATTTGTTTTGGTTCATTGGCACAACGAAATGAAGTATCGAGAAAGGCAATTGAAGAAGCGATCAATTATACTTCAAAAAAGTGTCTTAAAGTATTTGATATCAATTTAAGACAACACTTTTATAATAAGGAGATCATAAATAAATCGCTTGTACTTTGTAATGTACTAAAAATAAATGATGAGGAGTTGGTCATTCTTTCAGATATGTTTGGTTGGGAGGGATCTGATGCTGAAAAATGTCAATTTCTTATTGATCATTACAAATTAGAGATGTTAGCACTTACATGTGGTGAAAAAGGTAGTTACTTATTTACAACTAATGAACAATCGTATTTAGAAACACCAAAAGTAGAAGTAGCTGATACTGTTGGAGCAGGAGATTCTTTTACCGGTGTAATAATTATAGGGAAGTTACAAAATAAACCACTGTCTGAAATACATCAAATGGCTGTAAATGTATCAGCGTTTGTATGCACTAAAAAAGGAGCTACTCCTGCATATGATTTGGATAAAATTTGCGATAAAATCAATTGTTAACTAAAAAAAGCATTTTGTTTTCATATAATAATGCGAATTAAAGTTGGATTTATCGGATACGAAAGGTTGAAAGCCTTATATATCACAACTTTAGGCGATACACTTGAGTGTACGAAAAGATATTGATGTTGTCATTAAGAGTAATTTATAAGCTGTAAATCGACTCTCCTCCTTAAGAAGGAGGAGTACCTCGACAAAGGAGAGGGGAGGTGGTTTCATACCATTGGAGTTGGAATGTCCATAATAGTAGGATCTAAATATTGAAAACCACCTCCCGACTCGTACCTCGCCGTACTCCTCCTTGAATAAGGAGGAGAGTTTATTCCCGAGGTACACAGTTGATTACTGTTAAGAGTGTTTTTTCGAACACTAGAAGGTGATACCCCTTGTTGTGATATTGCAGGCTTTGACTTCGTCGATTTTCAATTCAGCCTTTTAAACCATTACTTCCAACCTTGATTGACATTAAGAGTCCGTTTGTAGAGGTTTTTGATGGCATTACAGTGGACGATTAAGAAAAGAGATGCAATTAAATGAAGAAAAATGAAAAAATCTGATTGTTTAATTAATTGGCTTAAGAAACTTTTTGCTGTGTTTCTAATAGCTTTTATTTCTACTCTTGCCATGGCGCAGGAGAAAAATATAACAGGAAGCGTGACTGAAGCCGGGACAAATAATGCAATTCCGGGAGTTACGGTGGTAGAAGTTGGAACAACAAATGGAACAATAACTGATATTAACGGAAATTTCTCTATTAAGGTAAATTCTGATGCCCAACTTGAATTTTCATTTATTGGAATGGTTACCCAGATCATCACTGTTGGTAATGAATTAATTATCAATGTTGATATGAAAAGTGATTTAGTGGGTTTGGATGAAGTAGTTGTTACCGGATATACCTCTGAAAAAATTGCTGATTTAACGGGAGCTGTATCAATCGTTGAGGTTGACGAGATCATGAAGCAAGGGGAAAATAATCCTATTAAAGCCATGCAAGGTCGAATCCCTGGTGTTAATATTAGTGGTGATGGTAATCCTAGTGGATCATCAACAGTTAGAATCAGGGGTATTGGTACATTAAATAACAATGATCCTTTGTATGTAATTGATGGAGTGCCTACCAAAGGTGGCATGCATGAACTGAATCCTTCGGATATTAAAAGTATACAGGTACTTAGAGATGCTTCTGCTGCCAGTATTTATGGCTCAAGAGCAGGTAATGGAGTTATTATCATTACAACAAAACAAGGTAAAGAAGGAAAAACCCGTGTTAATTTCGACACGTTTCAAACCTTTTCTCAGTATGGAGAGATTATCGATATGCTGAATACAAAACAATTTGGACAGGCGCAATGGCAGGCCATGATCAACAGTGGTGTTGATCCTAATAACAACCAGATTGGATATGTATATGATTATGACTATGATAATAATGGTAATGCTGTTTTAAACGGCATGATGTTGCCTAAATATATTGATGCAAGAGATGGTACAAATACCATGTTGACCTCAGACACAGACTGGTTTAACGAAATAACCCGTCCCGGATTTGCCCAATCATACAATTTGTCAATCAGTAACGGTACTGATAAGTCAAATAATTTCTTTTCGTTGGGATATTACGACAATAAAGGTACCGTTAATGAGACTTACTTTAAACGTTTTTCTTCTCGTATTAATACCAGTAGAAAAATATTGGGAGACTTAATTACTGTAGGAGAGAATCTTACTATCAATAATACATCTGAGTTACAAACTCCTGGAGGTGTGCTTGATTTATCAATTTTATCACTTCCTGTAATGCCTGTAAAAACTGTTGATGGAGATTGGGGAAGTGTAACATCAGGTATGAGAGACAGAGATAATCCTGCCAGAATTCTGGATGCGAATAAAGATAATCCGTATAACTACTGGCGCTTATTTGGTAATGCTTACATTGATATCCAGCCCATTAAAAATCTGCATATCAAAAGTAGTTTTGGTCTTGATTATTCTAATTATTATCAACGTGCACTTACCTATAGTTTTACCGGAAGATTAGGTTCAGACCTTACATCTTCAAAAATGATACAAAGCCATTCAACAAAATGGAACTGGACCAACACTGCAAACTATGTGGTTCAACTTAGTAAAAACAGGTTCTCATTTTTAGTGGGTACTGAAATGATTGATAATTCAGATATTAACTTTTCTGCAGAAAGAAGAACATACGAGGTTGAAGATCCTGATTACATGTGGCCTGATGCAGGTGTGGGAGAAATGTATGCTACAGGTGGATCAACAGGATATACATTAAACTCATTTTTTGGAAAGATTGATTACGGTTTTGCTGATAAATATCTGGCCTCAGTAACCTTGCGTCGTGATGGTTCTTCAAGATTTGGTAAGGACAACCGATATGCAACGTTTCCAGCTTTTTCTGCCGGATGGCGTATTGACCAGGAAGGTTTTATGGCTGGAACACAAGGAATCATTTCAAACCTGAAACTTAGAGTGGGTTGGGGACAAACTGGTAACCAGGAAATAGATAACTATGCCAATAGAACATTGATTTATGCGAATTATATTGGCGAAACAGGAGCAGGTATTAATACAGGAACGGCTTACGATATTACAGGTTCTAACTCCGGAATATTACCATCAGGTTATTCTCTGACTCAAAGAGCTAACGACGAAATAAAGTGGGAAACTACGACTCAAACAAACATTGGTCTTGACTTTGGATTTTATAATCAAGCTCTATACGGAAGTATTGAAGCGTATTTAAAAAACACTGAAGATATCTTAGTGAAACCTCCATATCTTGGAGCGATCGGTGAAGGTGGAGACCACTGGGTTAATGGTGCTTCCATGGAGAATAAAGGTTTGGAAATATCTCTTGGATACAGGAATGAAACAGCCAATGGTTTTTCGTATGATATTATGGCCAATGTATCCGGGTATAGAAATAAAATTACAAAACTACCTGAAAGTGTTGTGAATAGTTATGGTGGTAACGGAACTACCGATAATATTTTAGGCAGACCTCTCAATTCTTTTTATGGTTATGTTGCTGATGGATTATTTCAATCGCAAGATGAGGTAGATAGCTATGTTGAACAAACAGGAAAAGGACTAGGCCGAATCAAATATAAAAACATGAATGATGATGAGGTAATTGATGAAAATGACAGAGCATGGATAGGAACACCACATCCTGATTTTGAATACGGATTGAATATTGCATTGGGGTGGAAAGGCTTTGATATGACTGCATTTTTGCAGGGAGTTTATGGTATTGATGTTTATAACTCGGTAAAGCGTTTTACAGATTTCTGGGCTGTAGATGAGTTAGGATCAAATAAGGGAGTAAGAGTTTTAGATGCCTGGAGTCCTACAAACACAGGTTCAGATATACCTGCGCTTTCGTACAGTGATTTAAACAATGAAAAACGAACTTCCTCATATTATGTAGAGAATGGTTCTTACTTAAAATTGAGACTTATTCAGCTAGGATATTCGTTACCAAAAGATTTGTTATCAAAAATGAAATTGTCGAAAGCCAGACTTTATGTTAGCGGTCAAAATTTGATGACTATAAAAAGTAAAGATTTTACAGGATTGGATCCGGAAAACCCTGCTTTGGCTTATCCAATTTCAACATCTTTTACAGTTGGTATGAACATATCATTTTAAGAACTAAATCAAAAATCAAAAATCATGAAAACATATAAAATATTTTTCATATCACTAATTGCTTTATATCTGGTATCGTGTGATGACTTTTTAGAAGTTCCATCTTACGGAACATTGACAGAAGATAACCTTACCGGTGCAGAGCAAATAGAGAATGAAGTTATATCTGCTTATGCAGCTATAGGGAATGATGAAATCAACCGTCCATTAAGTTTATGGAACTATGGTAATGTTAGATCTGATGATGCATATAAGGGGGGTAATGATCAAAATGACGGTGACTTTTTGCACTTTCTTGAAATTTCATCACCTTCAATAGGAAACGAAACCTGGTATACAGATGTATTTTGGTACAGGAATTATGTGGCTATTTCCAGAGCTAATTTTGCATTGAGTCTGCTCAATAAAATCAGTGAAGATGATATGTCTAACAAGAAAGTTAGAACAGGAGAAATGCGTTTTCTAAGAGGACATATGCACTTTATTCAGAAGATCATATTTAAAATGGTACCATTTGTAGAAGAGACTATGTCTGCTGAAGATATTTCAAGCCTTTCAAATGTTGCTTATACAAATGATGAGTTATGGCAAAAAATAGCTGATGACTTTGAATATGCCTACAATAACTTACCTGAAGAACAGGATGAAGTAGGCCGTGCTAACAAATATGCAGCTGCAGCATACCTTGCTAAAGTATATCTATACAAAGCTTACAGACAGGATGAGATGCATAATGTGGTTTCAATAGATCAGGATGATTTACAAAAGGTATTGGATTTAACAGCCTATGTGATGACATCTCCTTATAAATTGGAAAATGATTTCGCTTACAACTTTTTACCAGGAGAATATGAAAATGGTGCAGAATCTTTATTTGCAGTTCAATATTCGCAAGATGATGGAACAACTTATGGAAGATTAAACATGGGTAATGCGCTTACCACACCGACTCCGGGTGGAGATTTTAATAAGCCAAGTCAGAACCTGGTAAATGCCTTTAAAACATCAAATGGTTTACCATTGTTTGATACTTTCAATGATGCAAATTACACTGAGAGTACAGATAAAGTCGATCCTAGACTATTTCATACAGTTGCTATTGCCGGGAAACCATATAAATACACTGATATCAATTACGAAGAAAACCAATCTCGTAATCCTAATATGTATGGTTATTTTTCATCGTTAAAAGAAAATGTTGATCCTGCAAGTGACTACTATGTTAAAACAGGTCCCTGGTATGCCAACTCTAAAAATAACATTATCATTCGTTATGCAGATGTGTTATTGATGAGAGCCGAAGCGTTGATTGAAATGGGGAATTTTACTGATGCACTGCCTTTAATAAACCAGGTTCGAACAAGAGCAAAAGTAAGTACTTCATTAATCAGTTTTGCAACTAATCTTGACATACAAACTTATCAGGATGGAGTGAATTGTGTATGGACTCAGGACTATGCCAGACAAGCGTTGAGGTGGGAGCGTCGTCTTGAACTTGCTATGGAAGGCAGTAGATTCTTTGATCTGGTTCGTTGGGGTATCGCTGATGAAGTAATGAATGCATACTATTTAGGCGAAGCTACTGACCATACTTATTATCAAGGAGCTGAATTTGAAAAGAACAAGAATGAGTATGTACCTGTCCCTATTCAGCAAATTAATTATAGTAAAGGTAGTTATGAGCAAAATTATGGATTTTAATTATGAAGAATGTTATGAAGACAAATATTTATAAATTTATCATTATCCTGTTATCAGTAGCTTTATATTCTTGCGAAGAGGATGCCAAAGAAAGCCTTGATTTTTCAGGAGATACAAGTATCCATTCCTTTGTTGTGAATGGAGTAGAGGGTACAATAAATGAAGAGAACTCAACTATTTCAGTAATTCTTCCTTCGGGTTCAGATCTGACAGGTTTAACTCCGGATATAACTATTGCAAGTAGTGCAGAAATAACACCAGGTAGCGGTGAGACTATTGATTTTGCTGATGCAAATGGAAATTTATTGGATGTAACCTATACTGTAACCAATTCAGATTTATATCAAAAATATACTGTAAATGTTGATGTTGCCAGGGCTAAGATCTCAAGTTTTAAAATAGGATCAGTAGAGGCCACAATCGATGAGCAAAATAAAACCATTGTAATCTATTTGCCTGTAGGTACAGATGTTACCTCATTAATTCCAATTGTAGAATATACAGATGGTGCGACTATGGCCCCAGAAGCTGGAACCTCAGTTGATTTTACCAGTCCTGTAACATATTCACTTGATTATCTAAGTTCTGTATTTAATTATGAAGTTACAGTCATTCTCGGAGATGAACCTACGCCTATTCTTGTTCTTTACAATGGTGAAGATGTATCTCCAACATGGGAATCTATTGCAAGTTCAGTTAACAATGGAACCGTAAATCCTGTTACAGATGGTATTAATACAACATCGACTTGTGTATCGCTTCTTCGAACAAACGATGGAACTGATGCGGGTGGAAGACCATGGACAAGTGGTGTGTTGTGGAATGCGAATCAGGTAAATGTTGATCCAGCCATTTATGGAAGTATAACAGTTATGGTATTAAAAGATGTTGCTGGAGATGTACAGCTTGAAATACAAGAAGCAGGTGAACTTAACAAGGATTGGTTGCATGCAGATTATTCAGCTGATCATATTGGTGAATGGCAAGAGCTAACCTTTGTAATTCCAGAGAGTCGTACTGCTGTGATTAATAATATTCTTGTTATGCCACATACTCCTGAAACAGGTTTTGAAACACAGACAATGTATTGGGATGAAGTAAAAGCTCATCCAATAGAGTAATAATTGAAATATGCGGACGGGATTTTCCCGTTCGCTAAAAAAACAGAAATTATGAAGATTCTACCACTATTATTAATGCAGTTTATTCTATTCTTAAACACAAGTTGTTCTAAGGATGAGAAAGATGTTACAGAGGAGGTTCCGATAGTTGTAGACACAACAACAACATGTAGGTCAGTTGTTGAGAGTGGTGCTTATTCAACATTTTATAAACCTCAGAGTGGGTATGTTGGAGATCCAATGCCTTATTATAATTCGGATGATAATAAATACTACTTGTATTATTTGCAGGATTGGCGAAACGGAGCAACTACTGAACACCCAATTTATAGTATAGCAACAAGTGATTATAGCACTTTTACCGGATTTTCAGAGGCAATACCTACAGAAACTGCCAATTCACAAGAAGCGTATTTAGGAACCGGGAGCTTTATAAAAAATGAAGCAGGCAAGCTATATGGTTTTTATACCGGACACAATGGAAGTTTATATCCTGCTGAGAAGATAATGCTGGCTACTTCAAATGATATGAAGACATTCACCAAAGTTCCTTCATTTACATTTGAAGCTCCGGATGGATACGATAAAAATAATTTCCGTGATCCATGCGTGTATTACGATCCAACCAGATCTGCCTATGTAATGTTAGTTACCTCGATAAAGGATGGAAAAGGTGTATTGGTTCGATATTTATCTTCAGATCTTGAAAACTGGGATTTAATAACATCATTAACAGACTTTAATTCGGATGCTGAAATATTGGAATGCCCTGATATTTTTAAAATGGGTAATAAATGGTATTTGGTATTTTCACGCATTAATAGGGATGAACACAGAAAAACATTTTACAGAGTATCTGACAGTCCTGATGGTCCTTGGGTACGTTGTGAAGATGTAAGTGGTCATCATGAAACAATAGACGGATTGTATTTCTATGCAGGAAAAACGGCTTCAAATGGCACAGATCGTTATATCTCAGGATGGTGTTCAACAGGCCAGGAAGTAAATGGTAATAACGAATTGGATTGGGCCGGAAGTTTAATTACCCATAAACTGGTTCAGCAACCAAGCGGAAAGTTATATCCAATGATACCCGAAGCAGTGGATAATAAATTTAACACGCTGACTGAATATTCAATGTTAAAGTCTCAGGGAGATGTAACAGGTGATGAGAGTTCGTATGTTCTAAATTATCAGAATGAGAGATCATATGCATTATTTAATAGAAATACAGTTCCTGTAAAGATTGAATTAACCATTGATGCATCTCAATCTTCAAGTTTTGGATTTTCTTTTGGTGCATGTGATGATATGTCCGAAGTATATTCTGTGGCTTTTGATCTTACATCTGCTAACAGGTGGTCAATGCCCTGTCTGTTTATGAATAAGGAGTCAAATTACTCAACAGGTTCATATACAACTGAATTAAATTTTACTCCCCTTATTATTCCGGATGATAAGGTTTTCGATATAAAGATTGTCATTGAAAAGTCAATTTGTGTGGTTTATGTTAATGATAACGTAGCCTTTACCAACCGTATTTACAAAATGGATAAGAATCCATGGACCATTTTTGTAGATGATGGTACAATCGACGTTTCAAATCTCTCTGTATACGAAATAGGAGATTAATGATAAATGCAAATCAATAGTTGAAAAAAAAGAATAACGCAGAGACACAAAGGCGCAGAGAGTATTTTATATGTAACTCATATAAATTGCAAAAATTAGAAAAAGAGAAGTAATTAAACACCATTATTATGAAATTACAAAGAGTTCACAGGGGTAAATCCTTGCGGATTTAATGAATTTAATAAAAAAACTCTGTGTCTCAGTGCCTCAGTGTTCATTTTTAACATTTGATTGACATGATAAGAATATCAAAACAAATTAGTTAGCTAACATCAATATCTATGTTTAATTTTTAAAAAGTAAAAAAATGAAAAATCTATTATTTACCCTTGTATTAATAGTTGTAAGTCATTTAGTAAATGCACAACCTTATAATGTTACAATTTCAATAGATATGACATCTTATTCAGGTTTGGATTATGATGCTGTTGTAATGGGAGGAGGCATTAATGGTTGGAATGGAGCACTTACATTAACAAATGAACCCGGCACAAATATCTGGTCAACAACAGTTCAAAAAGAAGGCTGGATTGATTATCGTTTCGAAGTTAACGGAGGAGTAGTTGGATGGAACTGTGAATTTCGTGATGAAACATCAGGTGCAGAAGTAACAGGAGAAGGATCGTGTTTTACAAATCCATGGGACGGTACTCAAACAAATGTGCATTGGTTCGAAGTTACAGAAGATATCGTTTTACCAACTATTAGCTGGGAATCATGTGAGTGTATTAGTTGTACACCAACAAGTGTTAAATCTATGGAGATAGATAATGCCAAGATCTTTGTTGATCCATCAAATGTATTAATAGTAAAAGGATTGGAGTCAGGAGCTGTAACAGTTAGTATCTATGATATCCAGGGTAACCTGAAATTCATTAAGACTGTTGAGAATGTAGGAAGTGAATTAACTATGGATGATTCACAATCCTTATGTAGCGGATTATATATTATTAAAGTAGAAACAGAAAATAGTAATATCGTTAAGAAAATAATGATACACTAGAATATAACGAAGTGTAATATATGATTCCATAGTCTTTCTGTTAATGAAGTTTTAGTTTAATAACCTGAATTCGATAAATTTTAAGAATTCAGGTTATATAGATAGTGTTGTTTTAAATAGTTCGTTAAGCTTTAGTAATGTATTCGAATCATGAGTTGAAAAAAAGAATAACACAGAGTCTCAAAGGCACAGAGTTTATTTTATATTTTTCATACATATATATTGTATAATATTGAATAAGAGAAGTTTTTAAACACCATTGTTTTGGAATTACAAAGAGTTCACAGAGTTAAATCCTTGCGGATTTAATGAATTCCATAATAAAAAATAAAAAAACTCAGTGTCTCAGTGTCTTTGTGTTCATTTTTAATTCTTGATTGACATAATGTACTAATTAGTAGATAAGAGATGAAATTATTGAGATTGCCTGATAAGCTGTATTTAGCACCATATAAATCAGTCTATTATCTATAATCTAATGTTTAACGATCTATTGAATTTAAGTAAAAGATAAAATTGCGATAGAATGATAAAAAGAAATAAAATAGCTTATGCAATAGCTGCCTTTTTAATTGTTTTTTTACAAATGAGTTGTAAAAATACTGAAACTTCCATTGAGACTATAGGAAAGGAAAAGTTTCGACCTCAATTTCATTTTACTCCTCAGGCTAATTGGATGAATGATCCCAATGGAATGGTTTATTATGAGGGAGAATATCATTTGTTTTATCAGTATTATCCTGATAGTACGGTTTGGGGTCCGATGCATTGGGGACATGCTGTAAGCAATGATTTAGTTCATTGGGATCATCTTCCAATAGCTTTATATCCCGATTCACTTGGATATATTTTTTCAGGGAGTGCTGTAATTGACTGGGAAAATACAACAGGATTTGGATCAAAAGATAATCCAGCCATGGTGGCTATCTATACCTATCATAATATGGATGGAGAAAGAGCCGGAAAAAATAATTATCAATATCAGGCACTTGCTTATAGTTTAGATAAAGGAAGAACATGGAAGAAGTATAAAAACAATCCTGTTTTACCAAATTCTGGTATTAGAGATTTTCGGGATCCAAAGGTAATCTGGCATGAGGAATCAAAGCAATGGGTAATGATATTATCAGGAGGAGACATAGTAAAATTATATTCCTCTAAGGATTTGAAGTCATGGACTTTTGAAAGCGATTTTGGTATGGGAATAGGTGCTCATGGAGGTGTTTGGGAATGTCCGGATTTATTTCCAATTAATGTTGAGGGTACTAATGACACTAAATGGATCATGTTGGTAAGTATCAATCCCGGTGGTCCCAATGGTGGCTCGGCAACTCAATATTTTGTAGGTGATTTTGATGGGAAAACGTTTATTCCGGAAAAGAATGACAGCGATTGGCTGGATTATGGAAAAGATAATTATGCTGGTGTAACATGGTCGGATATTCCAAAAGAAGATGGTCGCAGGTTATTTATTGGATGGATGAGTAACTGGATTTATGCACAAACCGTTCCAACAGAATCATGGAGAAGTGCCATGACTTTACCTCGTGAAATAAAACTAATAAATGAAGGTGGTCAATATCAAATCACAACATTACCTGTTAAGGAGTTTGAAGACTCGAAAATATTAAAAATGCAGATTAATAAGATGTTGTTTTCTGGCATGTCAGACATTAATAATATCGATCTGGATTTAAGTTCCTGTGAATTAAATTTTGTTTTTAAACCGTTGGATGGATCATTAAACGGCCATACAACAGCCTTTGGTTTGCTTTTAAAAAATGACGCAGAAGAAGAGTTAAAGATTGGTTATAATATGTTATCGAAACAAGTATTTATCGATAGAACAAAGATTAATACTCAATTTAAAGATTCAAATTATTTAAGTGAAGATGTAGCTCCTTATTCGATTGGTGATGAAATCAAAATGAAAATCATTATTGATGCTTCATCGGTAGAAGTATTTGTAGATGAAGGAAAACTAGCAATGACTAATATTCTATTTCCCGATTCAGCTTTTAATAAGTTGTCGCTTTTTTCAAGCTTAGGATCTGTAGAACTGGAATCTGCAGCGATTTTCAATGTGGAGTAGAGACTGGTTAAGACGAAGGGTTTAGAGCGTAGTGCAAAGGGCATAGGGTGATGAGATGTTTTTACAGGAGAAAGGAGAAGGGAACAAGGAGAAGGGAGCGTATTGTATTGAATTGAAATAAATTTCTCAGTAATATAATTTTATAAGTTACGGAAATCAGCTCTCCTCCTTTCAAAGGAGGAGTACCTCGACGTAGGAGAGGGGAGGTGGTTTTAATACTTATTTACAGTGGTATTAGTGATTTTACAAATAGGTCTACAACCTACCAGCTAGCGCGGAAATGATTTCCGTGCAATAATTAAGCTGTAAATCAATCTCATAAATTGCAAAATTAAATGGTTTATTTTGTAAGACGGTAAATAAGGAATTGTATTCCGGGCAGTAATAACATGTAGTCTATTGGGCTAGAGTTAATTAATGATACCGGATTATAAATCCTACCATATAATACGAAGCGATAATATTGGTTAGATAAAAACATTTATTGTAATAATATTATATGATTAGCCCGGATCACAGATCCGCGCTTACTTTGAATAATTCTAAAACCACCTCCCGGTTCGTACCTCACCGTACTCCTCCTTGAATAAAGGAGGAGAGCTGATTTACATGATGCAGAAAAAATTTCAGTTGAAAAACATTTTTCAAATCAGTAAAGCCCTTTCTGCAGAGCAAAAATACTATCAAATAAAACTGTGTTTGCCTTGAAAACAATTATAAAAACCTAAAGTACTCCTTATATTCAATGCAGTAAGCGCTTTTCTTACTGCATTTACTTATATTTATAACAAATTCTGTAAATAACTTTCTATGGGGAAAAAGTTTATCCTTGTTATAATAGTGATATTGCTTTCATTAACGTCATTTGCTCAAAAAATACATAGAATTGGTTTTTCCCAATGTTCAGGTGGTGATTGGCGAAATCAAATGGAAAAGGAGATGCAGCAGGAATTAATGTTTCATCCTACCATTGAATTAATAACCAAGTATGCAAAAGATAACGCACTACTTCAGATTAAACAAATTAATGAGTTAGTAAAAGAAGGGATTGACTTATTAATTATTGCTCCCATCGAAATAGAAACCGTTCAACCCGTAGTTGAGGATTTGTTTAATAAAGGAATACCTGTTGTTTTAATTGATCGAAAGATAGATTCCGGGAATTTTACGGCCTATGTAGGTGGTGATAATTATCAGATTGGTTATACAGCAGGAATGTATATCTCCGATAAATTAAACAAACATGGTAATGTACTTGAAATATTAGGAGCATTGAGCTCTTCTCCTGCCAAAGAGAGAATGAATGGCTTTGAAAGTGCTTTATTTCAGAATACAGGAATATCCATTGTTGATAGAATTTATTCAAACTGGAATAATCAAATTGTTCTGGATAGTTTACCTTATTTCTTACAGAAAAATCCTGATATAGATGCCATATTTGCTCATACCGATTTTTTAGCTGCTGCTGCCAGGGAAGTTATTTCAGAAAAGTTTTCGAATCGTAAAATTCAAATCATTGGAGTTGATGGTTCTCCAAGTGTTGGAGGTGGAGTAGAATTGGTGGAAAACCATATTATTGATGCTACCTTAATTTATCCTACCGGAGGAAAAGAGGCTATCGTAGTGGCTTCTAAAATATTATCAGGAACTCCTTTTAAAAAAGTAAACCTGTTACCAACAACCTTAATTGATGATAGAAATGTTAAGATAACCCGATTACAATATAATAACATTGAAAACCTGCAGAATGATATTGCCCGATCTAAAGGGATGCTGGATCTGCTTGGTGGAAGATTTAAAAAGCAGCAGATATTATTATTTATTACCTTGTTTTCTTTAGCATTAGTTGTTGTTCTTATATTTCTACTTTTTATAGCTTACAAAAACAAAAAAATTGCAAATCAAAGTCTTGAAGAACAGAAAGAAGCGATATCCATTCAAAATGATGAACTTAAACGTATGTCAGAGCAACTTACAGAGGCTACTCAAGCCAGAATGCAATTTTATACGAATATTTCTCATGAGTTCAGAACTCCATTAACATTAATTGTTGGTCCTCTGGAAAATATAATTAAGACAAATAAAACAGATGATGTCTTAAATAAAGAATTAAGTACGATCTACAGTAACTCTCTACGCTTATTAAGATTAGTAGACCAAATAATGGATTTTAGAAAAATTGAAACAGCTAAAATGAAATTAAAGGTTGGCCATTATAATTTGGATGAGTTTATGCATAGTATAGAAGAAGCATTTCTTAATTTATCTACAGAAAAACAAATTGATGTTGAGGTTGTCAATAAAAGTGCAAAACTATCGCTTTGGTTTGATTGGGATAAAATGGATAAAGTGATGTTTAATTTAATGTCAAATGCTTTTAAGTATACAGCAAAAGGAGGAAGGATTGAAATTACTTTAGATCGCTTGTGTATAGATGAAAATGAGGAGTATGCACAAATTGAGGTGAAAGATAATGGTGAAGGAATCCCTCAGCATGAAGTAGAAAAAATATTTGATCGTTTTTATCAGGCAGATTCCACTGTTTCATATAAAGGAACAGGAATTGGTTTGTCCTTAACAAAAGAGCTGGTTTTATTGCATAAGGGAAAAATTACTGTAGAAAGTAAATTAGGAGAGGGGACTTGCTTTAAGATATTATTACCGTTAGGTAGAAATCATTTTACTCAGGATGATATACTGTCAGATGCAAGGATGAAAGAGCATTCTGTAATGCCTGATTTCACTGAATTTGAGAAAATAGAGGAGATTAAAGAAGATACAGCAACAGAATTAGAAACTGGTATTACAGAGAGTGAAAAACCTTTATTACTTATTGTCGAAGACGAACCTGATATCAGAAAATATATCAGATCATGTTTTTCGCCATCATTATATTCCATTGTAGAGGCTAAAAATGGAAATGAAGGAATGAAATTAGTGGAAACAGAAGGACCGGATATAATCATTTCTGATGTTATGATGCCTGTAATGGATGGATTAGAACTCACCCGTAAGGTTAAGAGCGACCTCAGATATTGTCATATACCAGTTATTTTATTAACAGCAAAGTCTTCAATGGAGCATTTACTTGAAGGTTTGGAAGAAGGAGCTGATAGTTATATCGCAAAACCTTTTAATAAAGAGCATCTGCAGTTAAGAGTTAAAAAATTAATAGAGGCTCAGGCGAAAATGAGAGAGAAATATCAGGAGCCTATAAAATTAACTAAAGAGGAGAAAGGAATGAGTCGAATGGATAAGAATTTCCTTTCAAAAATAAGCAATATCATTATTGATAATAAATTCGATTCTAAAGTTAATGTTGAAGAATTAAGCAATCTTGTTGGTCTGTCAAGGGTACATTTATACAGAAAGATCAAAAAGATAACAGGTTTATCTGTAAGCGAATTTGTTACACAAACCAAATTGAAGCAATCATTGACATTGCTTAAAAATACAGATAGTACTATTGCTGAGGTTGCTTATAAAGTTGGATTTTCAACACCATCATACTTTACCAAGTGTTTTAAAGATCATTTTGAAATATCACCAAGTGATTACAGGGAATCAATTTAGAATTTCTAAAATTGTAAATCAGATGTTTTGACTGAGTTGAAGTAGAGTAACTTGTAGATTGTTAGGATTTAATGTAATAAACTAAGCAAAGTCAACTGTAAAAGTTACATTTTCGGGTAAACTCTTTACCAAATGTAAATTTTCATCATCAATATGAGCTATAATCATCATATCTGTATAACTTGAAGATTGTTCTTCACCTTCAAATAATATAGCGAACCAACCGCCACCTAAACTTATATCTCCGTTTTTCCATCCAGATTGTATTTCGTCAGGATCATATTCTCCACCTTCAGCAGAACAGCAATAGTCAAATGTTGATCGATATCCCGAAACAACAAAAGGTAATCTTGTTTTAAAATCTTTGGCAGCAACGGTATCGTTTAATGTTGCTGGTATTATAAAATTATCTACTTTTAATGTAATCGGAGTTGGCATTATAATTTATTTTATTGCAGATTTTATTCAAGTTAAGTAATAATGCGAATCAAGTGTTGGATTTATCCTATTCAAAAGGTTGAAAGCCGGAAACATCACAACAAGGGGCATCGCCCCTTGTATTAGTCGATATGTAAATATCAGGCTGTAAGTCTGAGACTTATGGTTGATGTTTCAGACTTACAGCCTGAATGGGCATCTCGCTCAAGGCCTTGGGGTGATACCCCAAGTTATGATGTATAAGGCTTTCAGACTTTTAAACCATTACTTTCAACCCTTGATTGACATTAATAACAAAAGAGTTGTTGTTTGAGATTTAAAATATCAAAAACTACAACTCTCAAATAGGTAAATTATACCTATTCATTACGGGGGATTTTTATAATGTGGATTTATTAAGCGGTGTAAGCAACTTTTAATATTTCAAGAATATCATCAGAAGTTAATTTTTTATATGCTCCCAAAATAACTGTAGATTCAGCAATGGCAGGTAACATTTCTTCTGTAGCTCCAAGCTCTTTTAAATTGATAACAATACCACATTTCTTCACAAAAGCTTCTAATGCATCAATTCCTGCAAGAGCAATTTCTTCTTTTGTTTTTCCTTCCTCATTAATACTCCAAACCTGAGTTGCAAATCGAACAAACTTATCTAATCCGTTTTTGTAAATAAAGCGGTAATAAGGAAGTGATACAGCAGCCAATCCCATTCCATGAGTACAGTCTGTATATGCACCAATCTGATGTTCAATCATGTGTACCTGCCAATCCTGTGGTTTACTTAATCCCATTAATGGATTCATAGCAAGAGTGGCACTCCACATTAAGTTACTTCTCGACTCGTAATCTTCCGGATTTTCAATAGCAATTTTAGCGCTGTGAATTATTGAACGAAGTACGCCTTCCACGATATAATCTGAAGTCGTATCGTCTTCTCCTGAAAAATATGCCTCCATCAAGTGCGACATCATATCAAAAATACCACTTACCATCTGATATTTTGGTAACGAGAAAGTATATTCCGGATTTAAGATAGAGAACTTAGGATACACATTAGGAGGGAATACACGCCCCATCTTAAGCTTCATATCATCATTGGTAATAACAGAACCACCATTCATTTCAGATCCTGTTCCTGCTAAAGTCAGGATAGATGCAACGGGAACAATTTTATTATCCACAGGTTTAAACTGCAACCAGTATTTGGTCCATGCATCCTCTTCAGAGTATGCAGAAACCGAGATAGCTTTAGAACAGTCGATCACAGATCCTCCACCAACAGCAAGAATTAAATCAACATTATTGTCTTTCACAATTTTGGCTCCTTCCTTTACTTTTTCCCATGTAGGATTAGCCATAATACCTGTTACTTCAACAATGTTTTTTCCACATTCCTTTAAAATAGAAACAACCTGATCATAAAGTCCAATCTTTTTTATTGAACCTTTACCATAAGCTAACATTACAGTATCTCCGTAATTAGCTAATTCAGCTTTTAAATTGCTTAGTGCTTCTTTTCCAAAATGGATAACTGTCGGGTTGTGATAAGTAAAATCTAAATTCATAATATTTTGTATTGTTGCCTGATAACAAGCAAAATTATCTTTAAAGCGATTTTGTTGATTGGATATTTGTTAATCCTAATGCAAACATAATGAACTATTCTTTAGTGTGTTACTCTTGGTGTTTACATTCCGGAATATGGGTAAGTATATCCGTAATTGTGGTATGTGGATGCTTTTATAGGGGGATAAAACATTATTGTTTAATATGAATTAAGAGTTGAAAAAAAAATAAACACAGGGACACAAAGACAAAGAGTTTTTTATATGCCTGGTTGCTATAAACAGCATTTTAATGAAGAATGACAATGGTAAAGTATCTTTATTAATAGGAAGAAAAGAGTCCACAGAGGTAAATCCTTATCGATTTTAAAAAATTAATAAACTCTGAGTCTTGGCGTCTCTGTGTTCGTTTTTAATCCTTGATTGGTATGTTTAATATATAATTTTATATCTGTCAGATCAAAGATTCTATTTCTTTAGTATGTTCTATGTAGACCTCAGTTAGTTAGCAAAAAATGGAAGTCGGGTCTGGGTGAAATGCCAGTTTATAAAAACGGATTCCGTAAAAATGGTAAACACTACCGTAATTATGGTCAATTTATTTTATATGACTCCTTCATATTTGTATTCTGAAAAATTTAACAAAAACACAGATTCAAATGAATATAGTAGAAAACAAGTCTTTTGAGGGAGAGAGACCATTATTTGCATCAAATAACTTACAACTAAAAAATGTAAAGATTTATACCGGAGAATCGGCATTAAAAGAATCAAACAACATACATGCGGTTAATTGTGTTTTTATGGGGAAATATCCTTTTTGGCATAATGATCATTCTGTAATAGAAGATTCATTATTTACAGAAGGAGGTAGAGCTGCAATTTGGTATTGTGATGATTTACGTATGATGAACACTCGTGTTGAAGCGCCTAAGATGTTTCGTGAAATTGATGGATTGTATGTTGAAAATGTAAAATTGACCGATGCTCAAGAATGTACATGGTGGTGTAAAAACATTGAATTTAAAGATGTAGAAGTTCAAAATGGGGACTATATTTTTAAAAATTGCGAATATATTAAAGTAGACAATCTTTCATTACAAGGAAATTACAGTTTTCAATACACTAAAAATGTTGAAATACGTAATTCACATCTAAAAACTAAAGATGCATTTTGGAATACAGAAAATGTGACTGTTTACGATTCTGTTATTGAAGGTGAATATTTAGGATGGCACTCAAAAAACTTACGTTTAGTCAATTGCATTATCACTGGTACACAACCATTGTGTTATGCACAAAACCTTGTAATGGAAAACTGTCAGATGAAAGAAGATGCTGATTTAGCTTTTGAATACAGTACTTTAAGAGCTGATATTAAAGGTTCAATTACAAGTGTAAAAAATCCAAGAAGTGGAGAAATTATAGCAGATAATATTGCTGAAATCATCATTGATGAAAACTGTAAAAAGCCTGGTGATTGCTTGATTAAAGTAAAAAATGAGGTGAATGTTTAGAAGGTAAAAGGTAACAAGGTAGAAGGGTTCAAGGTGACAAGGTTATGGCTATGAGCATAGAGCATAGAGTGAAGTAAGGAAAATGGAAAAGGGAGAAGGGAACAAGTAAGTCAATGATTAATCCTAAATAGTGTTTATAACATTTTACTTTAAAAACTTTCAACTTGATACTTTCAACTAATGACTTTAAATATGAAATATAATTTCAACGAAATAATAAACCGTAAAGGAAGTAATTCCTATAAATGGGATACGAATCCAAACAATGAGGTATTACCAATGTGGGTTGCAGATATGGATTTTAAAACAGCACCTCCAATTATAGATGCACTGGTTCAAAGAGTGCAGCATGGTGTGTTTGGATATGCCAACGTTCCGGATGTATATTATAATGCAGTAATTGATTGGTTTAGCAGGAGACATCAATTCAAAATTGAAAGGGATTGGATGATATATACCATTGGTGTAGTTCCTGCTGTTTCTGCAATTATTCTGGCCATGACTGAGCCTGGTGATAAAGTAATTGTTCAGGAACCTGTTTATAATTGTTTCTTTTCATCCATTCGTAATAATCAGTGCGAAAGTGTTTCGAACGATTTAGTTTATTCTGAAGGTACTTATTCTATTGATTTGGATGATTTAGACAAGAAAGCTGCAGATCCAAAAGCAAAGGTTTTGTTACTGTGTAATCCGCATAATCCTGCAGGAAGAGCATGGACAAAGGATGAATTAAAAAGGGTAGGCGAGATATGTTTTAGAAATAATGTTTTTGTCATATCTGATGAAATTCATTGTGATTTGGTACATAAAGGACATACCCATACTCCATTTGGTTCTTTAGGTCAGGAGTTTCTGGAGAATTCAGCAATCTGTATTGCTCCTAGCAAAACATTTAATTTAGCAGGTTTACAGGTGGCAAATATTATTGTTTATAACCCTGATATCAGGCAAAAAATTGATAAAGCCATTAATATTAATGAAGTATGTGATATTAGTCCGTTTGCTGTTACTGCTTTAATTTCTGCTTATACGAATCCCGATTCAGAACAATGGTTAGATGATTTGAAAAAATATTTGTGGGAAAACTATCTATTAGTAAAAGAGTTTTTTGAAGAAAACTTACCTGCATTTCCTATTCTACCTCTTGAAGCTACTTACTTAATGTGGATTGATTGTTCTGTTTTAAATATGGCATCAGAAGAATTGTTGGATAAAATGATAGAAGCTGAAAATATCAGATTAAATGAAGGTGTTATTTATGGCAAGGCAGGAGAAGGTTTTATGCGTTTAAATATTGCTTGTCCCAGAGAAACCTTGAAAGAGGGGTTGAGAAGAACTGAAAAAGCGATGAAAAAGATCCTGGCAGAAAAATAATATGATGTAAAAACTTTCGGATAAGATAGCCATTGAAAAAAAGTGAATACCTGTTGTCGCTTATTCAAAATAAGCAGGCAATGACTTTCAAGCAACAATTACACTTAGTTGTATTGCTAAGTATACCTACCATTATTGCTCAACTGTCATCCATGATCATGCAGTATATTGATGCATCAATGGTTGGGAGTTTAGGCGCACATGCTTCGGCTTCAATAGGTCTCGTGATTACATCTACCTGGTTGTTTTGGGGTATTTGCACGACTGTAGCAGCGGGTTTTTCTGTACAGGTTGCCCATCTTATTGGAGCAGGAGATAAAAAAGGTGCCCGGGCTGTTTTACGTCAGTCATTAGTATCGTCTGTATTGTTTAGTTTTATATTAGTTATTATAGGAGCGGTTGTAAGTCCGCGATTGCCTTATTGGTTGGGCGGTGACGTTTCTATAGTTGAAGATGCCTCAAGGTATTTTTTGATATTTATTCTTTCATTACCGGCTCTGATGCTTAATTTTTTGGCAGGTGGCATGTTGCGAAGTAGTGGTAATATGCATGTTCCAAGTGTATTAAATGTACTAATGTGTGGCTTGGATGTGATATTCAACTTTATGCTTATTTTCCCTTCCCGAGAGCTACATGTAATGGGATTTGATTTTTACATTCCTGGAGCAGATCTTGGGGTTGTAGGAGCAGCGCTGGGAACCGCTTTAGCTTATTTAGTTACTGCTATGATTCTTTTGTGGTATTTGTTTACTAAAGATAAAAATTTAAGACTAACGCAAGAGAAGGGGAGTTTTAAACCGGAGGCAAGAATTTTGAGAAAGGCTTTTAAAATTAGCGCTCCAATGACCTTGGAACATTCGGTAATTATGGGAGCTCAAATATTATCAACAGTAATTGTTGCTCCGTTGGGAGTGGCATCCATCGCCGCTAATTCTTTTGCCATTACAGCAGAGAGTCTTTGTTATATGCCGGGGTATGGAATTGCAGAAGCAGCAACTACACTTGTGGGTCAAAGTTTTGGAGCTCGACAGAAAACTCTGGCCAAGCGTTTTGCCTATATAACGGTGTACCTGGGAATGATTGTCATGAGTTTTATGGGGGTGATTATGTATGTTGCAGCTCCCCTGATCATGGGTTTTATGACACCAGATCCTGAAATCTTATCATTAGGTGTAATGGCCCTTAGAATTGAAGCTTTTGCAGAACCTATGTTTGCTGCATCTATAGTCGCTTATGGTGTTTTTGTTGGGGTAGGAGATACTTTTATGCCCAGCATCATGAATTTTGGAAGTATATGGTTGGTGCGTTTAACTCTGGCAGCTGTGTTAGCTCCAATAATGGGCTTAAAAGGGGTGTGGATTGCCATGTGTGTTGAGTTATGTTTTAGAGGGGCTATTTTTCTTGTAAGGCTTTATCATGGCAAATGGTTAGATAAATCATTTAATAAATTAGAATAGTCAGAATTGCATATTTTTAGAGAACATATAGAATTATGATATTAACTATTGGAGACACAAGGTTATCTGTTTTATTAGCAGAAAATTCATCAGCGGTAGCTTTAAAAAAGAGGTTAGCCAAAAAATCCATAAGTATTAAAATGCGCGATTATGGTAATATGGAAAAGGTGGGTTTTCTTAAAAGATTCTTACCTAAAAATGATAAAGTAATTGCAGCTGAACCGGGCGATCTGATATTATATCGTGGTTGTATGTTAGTGATTTATTATGAGAATAATAGTTATAATTTTACCCGGCTTGGGAAAATCAATAACATAACGAAAGAAAAGCTGATAGAAATACTTGGAAAAGGTAAGGTGAAAGTGACACTTTCATTGGATTGATAACATTTATTAAAGTGAAAGTGTCAAAATTCACTGCATTTTTAATTGAGCTACCTCTCTACTTCTTATTTTAATCTTGAATTATACCTGCGTTACTTTTTCATTACTTTGAGCAGTTTCTACGCCCCATTTAGCCATTGCTTCTAATAAAGGAATTAAAGTTTTACCAAATTCTGTTAAAGCATATTCAACCTTTAGTGGAGGTTTTGAGGTGTAAACATTGCGCGAAATAAGACCATCTTCTTCAAGTTGCTTTAATTGCAAACTAATAGTTCGTTCAGTAACCATAGGGAGCAACTTACGTAACTCATTATATCGTTTTTTTTCAATTAGCTGAATTAAAATTACAGCTTTCCATTTGCCTCCTATGTATCTCATAGTCAGGCTTGTTCCGCATGGGAATGTTTCGTTTTCTATACAATACATCAGTTACTATCTTTTTTGACCGTTCTTGCACAAAGATAAAACTATACTTAGTTTTATAACTATAAAATATATAGTAACAATAAGAATTTTTTAATAATAATGAATATGAAAAAAATACGAGTAGGTTTTATAGGTTTAAATCCGGATAGCCATTGGGCCGCAACAGCGCATATACCGGCATTAAAATCATTAACTGAGGATTTCGAAATTGTTGGTGTTGCAAACCGTTCATTAGAGAGTGCCAAAGCAACAGCTGAGGCACTGAACTTACCTTTAGCTTTCGAAAATCCACAAGCATTGATTGCATCACCAGAAATCGACTTGGTAGTGGTAACAGTTAAAGTGCCTCACCATTTTGAATTGGTTAAAGCTGCTCTTGAAGCTGGTAAGCATGTGTATTGCGAACATCCACTTGGAAATGGTTTGGAAGAAACAAAAGAATTAGCTGCTCTGGCGGAAAAAGCAGGCGTAGTTGCTGTGGCCGGTACACAAATGGTCAATGCACCGGAAGTATTATACTTAAAGCAATTAATTGACGAGGGATATGTAGGTAAAGTTTTATCTACTATATTAATTGGTTCAGGTTGGAACTGGGCTAATGAAACAGTAGAAGATCTTTATTACTTGTTTGATAATGTCAATGGAGCCAATATGCTAACGATTCCACTAGGTCATACTTTAGCTGGTTTAACAAGTGTTTTAGGTGAATTTAAATCTGTAAAAGCAAATATGTATAATAATTATACTACGGTTAAAGTTGTGGATACAGGGGAAGAAAAACCTAAAAATGCAGAAGATCAGATTTTGGTCATCGGACAATTGGAAAGTGGAGCGGCAGCATCTGTTCACTATAGAGGAGGACTATCAAAAGGAACCAATTTACTTTGGGAAATTAATGGAACCGAGGGGGATATTCAGGTAACTGCGGATAATGGACATGGACAAATGATGCAATTGACAATCAAAGGTGCAAAAGGTGATGAAACAGAATTAAAAACCTTAACTCCTCCTGCTGAAATGTATAAAGGTTTACCTGATAATTCGATAGCACGTAATGTGGCTAAGGTGTATTCTTTATTAGCCGGTGATATTAGGAACAATACCCGTAATGCACCAACTTTCGAAAGTGAGGTGAAGCTGTTTGAATTGTATACAGCAATCGAGCAATCAGCCAAAGCCTAGAAGAATACCCCTAACAAAATAAGCTTACCAATATTTTCATGAATCAACCTGATTAATATTCAATGATCAGGTTGATTCATATTAAAGCACATCCGTGCAAATAAATTTTTTTAATCATTATTATTTTATGGGTATTAATCAAAAAAAAGGACACATTTCCATTATTGTGTCATGCATTATTTTTGCATCAAATATACTGCTTACAAATGCTTTGGTAGGCACCTGGATGACACCAATGGGTTATACATTAACTCGTTTAATATATGGCGCAATGGTGCTTTGGTTTTTAAGTTTGTTTTTCAAAAAGGAAAAGGTTGAACGAAAAGACCTTCTGGTATTGGCCATTGGAGGTGTATTAGGTTTTATCGTTTCTCAGTTTGCCTTTGCCCTGGCATTACGATTTACTACACCAGTTAACTTTTCACTCATTATGGCAATGGTGCCTGTTGTTGTGTTAATCTTATCTTTTTTCTTTTTAAAGGAAAAGATTACCCAAAACAAGTCTATTGGTATTTTATTAAGTGTTATAGGAGCTATTGTTATTATTCTGCAAGGGAAAACAGGAAATGCAACAGGTTCGAATAATGTTTTAGGTATTACCATTGCCTTTATAAGCATGTCGAGTTATGGAATCTATTTAATGATAACTCGCGAAGTAAGTCAAAAATATTCCTCCATAACAATACTGAAATGGATGTTTTTGTTTACAGCTATAATGTTAATCCCGTTTGGTTTTTCTGAATTGCTAGAGCAAAAAATTTATACATCCAGCGTAACAATAATGCCTGTAATTCAATTATTAACTATTTTAATATTTGATGCCACACTAGTTTATTTCCTTCTCATTATTTCATTACGAAATTTAAAAGCAACAACAGTAAGTACCTATATGAATTTTTTACCAGTGTTTACATCTGTTTTAGCAGTAATAGGAGGACAGGAATTGTTTTCTATTAATAAACTAATTGCAATTGTCTTGGTTATTACTGGAGTAACACTCGTGACAAGAAGTAATACAAACAAAAAAGATATTTAAGTATTTGCATTTTTAATGTAAAAAACAAAACAGGTTAAGTTTAATTTTTACATGAGTAGTTTGTAAATACGGAATTTAGGTATGAGCATCTGTAATGGAGGTAATTATTTCAAGTTTTAATAGTATTTATTTGTAATATAGCTAATGGTTTAATTCAAGCCTTTTAATTCGCAAAAGAAAAATTGGTTTAAACATTAGCTATATAAAATTTATAAAAGGCAAACACTCGATGAGGACATTTAGAGCTGAGGAGAATGAATTAGCGCCGGTTATGGCAAAGAATCGAATAGATTATATGGATTTGTTAAGAGGGCTGGCTATTTTTTTTATTTTAATAGCTAATCTTCGATGGTTTAGTTTATATACTCCGGGCTACAATGGCAGTTTTGTTTTTCCGGAAATAGATCATTGGGTACATCAACTTCAGCATATTTTTATAGAGGGTAAATTTTACTCCATTTTTAGTATACTTTTTGGATGGGGAATTGCTTTACAGATAAAAAAATCAAAGAAAGATGATGCTTCTACTGCCCAATTTATAAGGCGTCGTCTATCGTTTATGCTTTTGTTAGGCGGAGTTCATTTGTTTTTTATCTGGGAGGGAGATATTGTATTTTTGTATGGACTTGTAGGCTTTGTCCTGATTGCATTACGCAATTTATCTAACAGATCATTGCTTATTACCGGTATACTACTTTTGCTTTCACCCATATTGCTCTACCTCTTAAAAATGAATTTTTCATGGCTTAATCTTCCATCCGAATATTTAACCAGGGCCGGAGAAAAGATATACCAGTTAAATGGGTGGATTGACCAGGATACCAGCAGGACCAGCGTGCTTAAAGAAAGTAAAAGTATTTTTACCAATGTTGCCATAACCTTTGGAGATGCACCTTATCGTTTTGCTTATCTGTTTTTTGTGAGTCGTATACCTAAAGTGTTGGGGGCTATGTTAATAGGTTTTGTTATAGGTAAGACAAATTTTTATGTGAAAGTTCTGAAACACAAAAAAATAACATTTTGGGTAAGTATATTAGGTATTATATTTTTTGTACCTCTAAATTATATATTAATTACCTACTTTGAAGACTCTTCTGCCTATTATTCATTGCAAACTAAAGGTTTATATTACACCATCGTATATGCATTTAGTGTTTTTCCTTTGGCATTAGTGTATATGATTATAATTGCACTTTTATATGAAAATGTCAGAGTTCAAAGACTGTTAAATCCAGTTTGTGCTGTAGGACGAACCGCATTTAGTAATTACATCATGCATAGCCTGGTAGCCCATATAGTTTTTTACGGTATTGGTTTAGGCTTTATGCAACAACTTGGTCCATTAGCATGGACAATATTTGCTTTCGTTCTATTTTCAATTCAAGTATGGGGGAGTAATATTTGGTTAAGATATTTCAAATTTGGTCCTGTAGAATGGGTTTGGCGTAGTTTAACCTATAAAAAGCTCCAATTAAATATGCTTAATTAGAAGTGTGTTACACATTTCTGTTTTGTCCTTCAATAATTTATAAATGTGATAATTATTAGTGTTATACATTTGATGTAATTCGATAATATATTCCATTAAAATTCGATTTGTAGGGATGTATTATGACATGTTCCGTAATATGGGTAACTGCCTCCGTAATATTGGTAAATATATTTTAATGTTTATGATGATATTTGAATTGTTTCATTAAAACAAGGTTCAACTTATCATCAAGTTATATGCAATCCATAAGAATACTTCTTTTTATTACCGCTTTTTACATTTTGGCTGCAAATTCCTATTGTCAGGGAACAAAAATTAAAATTACGGTCAATCAAACGCAAGAGCTTACTGCTACTCTGGTTGATAACTCTTCAGTTGAAGCATTAATAGAACTATTACAAGATGGCTCTTTAACCATTGATATGAGGGATTATGGTAGTATGGAGAAAGTGGGCTCAATAGGAAGTACTTTACCTCGAAACGATGAACAAATAACTACAGAACCAGGAGATATTATTTTGTATCAGGGAAGTGCATTGGTTATTTATTATGCGCCTAATTCCTGGAATTTTACCAGACTTGGGAAAATAGATAATGTAACTCAGGATGAATTAAAACACATTTTAGGCACTGGAGATGTAAGTATAACATTGGAACTTATTGATGAACCTACAGGCATTGGAAAAATAGAAGATAGTATTGAACCTTATCTAGTTTATCCTAATCCGGTTAAAGATGTATTCGAAGTATCAGGCGAATATGAATCCATAGCTTTATTGGATGCCCATGGAAGGGAAATCTTAAATACCAAAGATGACAAAATAGATATTAGAGGTTTAAATTCAGGTATCTATTTATTGCAGATTCATAATAAAAATAAACCTGTGATGATTAAGAAAATAATAAAAGAATAGTAGTAAATTTATATGAGTCTAATAATAAACATGTTGTGTATTGGTGGTGTGTTAAACTCATTATGACTTTTGCATTGTTCTGGTAACTACTTTCGATATTTCAAAACAGGTTGAAAAGCAAACTCAAAAAGAAAAACAAAATATAATGAAGATTAAAATAACAATTGATGGTAAAGTATTTAATGCCACTTTAAATGAAAGTGACGCAGCAAATGATTTTGCCTCTTTATTCCCTTTAACATTAAGCTTAAATGATTATGCCAGTACTGAAAAGGTGAGTGATTTGAGTCAACGATTAAGTACAAGTGGGTCACCATCAGGATGCAGTGCCGAAGTAGGAGATATTACTTATTACTCGCCCTGGGGGAATTTAGCAATATTTTATAAAAGCTTTGGATATGCAAGCGGATTAATAAAATTAGGTGAAATTGATGGGGATATGAAGTTATTTACCGCAAGTTGTGATAAATCAGATGCATTATTTGAAGTTGTAGATTAAGGTTATGGAGGATCACAAACACAATAACAAATTCCCGGAAGTAACCTATGATGCTTTTGCGCCTCAGTTTGTTAATATGCGGAAGGAAGCTTCAGCGTTGACTCTTAAATTTAATACTACCGGGTATATTAGCTATTTAGAAAAACTTTTTGAGCGTAAGTTTGAGGATGTTCAAATCAATCCGCCATTTCATTGCAATTATGGTGGCAATAAAATTCAATTCGGAAAAAAGGTATTTATAAATTTCAATTGTGCATTTCAGCCTTTTGGCGAAATTATCATTGGCGACCATGCCTTTATAGGTCCAAATGTTCAGATGTATACCGCTATTCATCCAACAGATCCTGAAAAAAGGGTAGAAGGACAATCTTCATGCAGTAAAATTGAAATTGGTAATAATGTCTGGATTGGAGGTGGTTCTGTTATTCTTCCAGGAGTGTCCATTGGCGAAGGATGTACCATTGGAGCAGGTAGTGTCGTTACCAAAAGCATTCCTGCTCGTTCTGTCGCAGTAGGAAATCCATGCAAAGTAATTAAAACGGTATAAATAAAACTATAATCATATGAAAATAAGTATAATAACTATAATAATTGCCGTTTTTTGTATTTCAGTGCATTCTGAAGCAAAAAATAGTAAAGCAGCCAAACAAAAATTAGATGAACATCAAAAAAGTTTAGTAGCTATTTCAAGTTACACAGCTCAGGGAAAAATTCCGGAATTAACAGAGGCTTTAAACGAGGGGCTTGATGCTGGAGTAAGTATCAATGAAATTAAAGAAGCGCTTGTGCAGCTTTATGCATACTGTGGTTTTCCACGAAGCTTAAATGGTATCAATACATTTAGGAAAGTACTTGATGAAAGAAAGAGTAAAGGCATTTCTGATAAGCAGGGAAAGGAAATTAAAATGCATAGTAATGAAGGCGATCGCTATGAAAGAGGAAGAAAAGTATTAGAGGAGTTAACTAATATGCCTCAGGCAAAACCAGCACCAGGTTTTGGTGAGTTTTCACCACGAATTGATGCATTTTTAAAGGAACATTTATTTGCCGATATATTTGAAAGTGATGTGCTTACTTATCATCAAAGAGAATTGGTAACTAATGCAGCCTTAGCCAGTATGTCAGGGGTTGAATCCCAATTAGGGGCACATCTGTTTTTTGGAATGAACGTGGGCATCACTGAAGGTCAGTATAATGATATGTTTAATATTATTGAAAAATCAGTAGGTGTAAAAGAAGCAAATGAGGGACGCGAAATTTTAAAAGGTCTTTTAAAAAGAGTAAACGAAAACAAATAAAAACGATATATCATGAAGAAATTATTAAATAGCATATTCATATTAAGTATATTATTAGTAGCATATTCTTGTAATCAACCATCCGAAAAATCGCACGATGTAGCGAAACTTACTGAAGCAGTAAGTACTATTGATCCAATATTTACACAGAATCCTGCAAAGGGAGATTTCCTGAATAAATTCTTTACCGGGAAAGTGGGTGTAAATATGATGTTAAAGAATGATGAGAACAATGAATATTCAATTGCCAATGTCATTTTTGATGCAAAATCTCGTACAAATTGGCACACACACCCTAAAGGCCAGGTTTTATTGGTACTTGCAGGAGAGGGGTTTTATAAAGCAGAAGGTGAACCGGTTCAAAAAATATCAAAAGGTGATGTGGTTAATATTCCTCCTCATGTAAATCACTGGCATGGAGCTGCCGCTAACAGTGAGTTCGTGCATATTGCTTTAACAAATTATAAAGATGGACAAAATGTTGACTGGGGCGATAAAGTTACTGATGAGCAATATGCTAGTGTTTTAGCAGAGTAAATGTTTTTTTTTGGTTAAATTTTTTAGAACATATTTTAAAGTGTAATACTTCAAAAGAAAATGGTTTTGGAAGAATCTGATAATATATTGGTCGCTTATTTTTCATGGAGCGGTAACACAGCCATAGTAGCAAAACAAATTCATTATTATTTGGGAGGAAATATCTTTGAAGTTTGTGCCCAAGAAGCCTATTCTTCAGTTTACCGGGATGTGGTAAACAGAGCCAGACAGGAGCTTCGTGATAATGAAAGACCTGAGCTAATGGAAGATTTGGATACAATAGCCTCTTACGATACCATTTTTATTGGTTATCCCAATTGGTGTAATACATTTCCAGCGCCGGTATTAACCTTTTTAACTAATCATAATTTTGCAGGAAAAACCATCATTCCGTTTTGTACACATGGAGGTGGAGGTATTGGGAATAGCTTAAGAGATTTTTCTAAATATTGCCCTTCAGCTAAAATTATAAAAGGGTTAACCTTAAATGGAAGTTTAGTCAGCCCAAATAACGGGAAAGTGATCAATTGGATTGAAGAATTAAAAAAGTAAAAAGGGCTAAGTAAAGTATAACTCATGTAAGATGAATGAGGAAATGCGAGTTGAGATTAGCCAAAAAATAAAAAAATAATGAAAGATTTTACATATTATAACCCTACCCGAATTGAGTTCGGTAAAGGAAAAGAAGAACAAATGGGACAATACATTGCAGAGTATGGTCTTAAAAATGTACTGATTGTTTATGGTTCAGAGCGTATTAAAAAAAGTGGTTTGTTTGGTAAAGTCACTAAATCTCTGGATGAAAAAGGTATAACATATGAAGAGTTGGGCGGTGTAATCAGTAATCCGGTTTTGAGTAAAGTTTACGAAGGTATTGAGTTGGCTAAGCGTAAAAATGTGGATGCTATACTTGGAATTGGTGGTGCATCTGTATTAGATTCTTCAAAAGCTATTGCAGCAGGGGCTGTTTATGAAGGCGATGTATGGGATTTCTTTACTTATAAGGCTCAATCAACAGAAGCTTTAAAAATATTTTCAGTAATGACGCTTGCTGCATCAGGTAGTGAAATGAACAATTATGCTGTTGTAACAAAAGAAGATACTAAGCAAAAAATGAGTATCAGGAGTACAGCTACTTTTCCAACAGTATCTGTGGTTAATCCTGAATTACAAGCTACAGTTACCAAAGAGTATTTAGCTTATTCTGCAGCTGATATTTTTGCGCACAGTTTAGATATGTACCTAACTGCTACTTATTTACCTGAATATATTGCGGGATATGTGGAAAATATCCTAAAAACAGTGATTCGTACCACTGAAGTGTTGTTGGAAGATGCGGGTAATTATGAAGCTCGTGGCGAATTTGCATGGGCAGCCACCAATGCACTAAATTTTACAACCAATTGCGGAGTTGAAAACAATCGGTTCGATACACACTTCATTGAGCATACCATGTCTGCAGAATATAATATTGCGCATGGTGCGGGGTTGTCAATAGTTGTTCCTGCCTGGATGAAATGGCAAAAGAAGTTATTACCTGAACGTTTTGCTCGTTTTGCAAAAGAAATTTTTAATAAAGATACTGCAGAAGAAGGTATTGAAGCGCTTAAAAAGTGGTATAGCAAAATTGGAGCCCCAGTAACCCTTAAGGAGGGTAATATTCCTGAAGAAGGAGTTGAAATGATGGTAGAAAAACTATATGCAGGAGCAAAAATGTTGGGTGCTGAAGCACTTTACACCAAAGAAATGCTTACTACAGTATTTGAGAATGCAAAATAATTGAAAAATAGAGGTATGAGTAATAATGTTTTCGAAAGAATGCAAGCAGGGGAACAGGTTCCTTTTAGTGATCCTCAGTTTACACAAGTAAGTGAATCCGGACTACGTACCACTGAGTTACTGGTTAAATATAATAATACGTCAGACCCTGATATACTGCGTAAAATATGGGGTGATTTATCAGGAAAAGAGATGGATGCTACCAGTTATATACAAATACCGCTAATGGTTAATCATGCCGAATTTGTAACACTAGGTAAAAACATTTATATCAACCATGCGTGCACCATGTTAGCTTTGGGCACCATTACCATAGAAGATGATGTACTGATTGGACCTAAAGCTAATTTAATAACGGAAAGTCATCCCATTGATCCTAATAATAGAAAAGCAATGGAAGTAAAACCCATTGTTATTAAAAAGAATGCCTGGTTAGGGGCAGCAGTAACTGTTTTACCTGGAGTTACAGTTGGTGAAAACTCTATAGTGGCGGCAGGTGCAATTGTTAACAAAGATGTACCACCCAATACAATTGTTGCAGGTGTTCCAGCTAAGGTTGTCCGAAATATTTAAAGTTTAAATATTTTATTAGTCAAATAGGTTTACAAATTTTTATTAAAAATTGATACTCCTCAAATAAGTAATGGATAAAAATGTATTTCAAAGATTACAAAGTGGTGAAGTGATAAAATATAGCGATCCTGGCCATAGTCAAATTTCAGAAGCTGCCTTTCGTACCAATAAGTTGCTTATTGGCCTTAATGCAACTACAAACCTTGATTCTGTTCGCAAGCAATGGAGTAATTTAACAGGAAACACCCTTGACGAAAGTTCAACAATAAAGCCTCCTGTTTATGTAAATATTGGTCTCTTTACCAGGATTGGAAAAAATGTAACTATTGATCATGCATGCTCATTGCTGGATATGGGAACCATTACTATAGAAGATAATGTATTGATCGGACCTAAAGTAAGTATTGTTACAGAGGAACATCCTGTAAAACCATCGAAAAGAAGAGCTTTGGCAGCCAGACCTATTGTTATTAAACAGAATGTAACTATTGGTGCAGGTGCCACAATTTTACCCGGAATAACAGTAGGAGAGAATGCTATTGTTGCAGAAGGATCTGTGGTAACTAAAGATGTTCAGGCAAATACAGTTGTTGCGGGCATTCCTGCAAAGGTTATTGAAAACATTATAAAGACTAAAATTTAGTTCCCTGATATGGAAAGAAACAGAGTACCTCAATTAACCAAAGGGCTTGTCTTGTTATTTGCTTTAGCTGCAGGAGTATCTGTTGCAAACCTTTATTATAATCAGCCTTTACTTGCTGAAATTGCAGAAACGTTCAAAATATCTTTCAAGGAGGTAGGTTTATTGTCGACATATACTCAATTGGGCTATGCTTTAGGTATATTTTTATTTGTCCCTTTAGGAGATATCATCATAAAACGAAAAATAATATTGATATTAATATCTTTAGTAACAATATCACTTTTGGGTGTTGCGGTTGCACCTAATGTTCACCTTTTATATATTTTTTGTTTTACGGTTGGCTTAACAACAGGAATACCTCAATTAATAGTACCGTTGGCTGCACAACTATCAGAACCCGAAAAAAGGGGTAAAGTTATAGGTACTATAGCAAGTACAATGCTAATTGGAATATTAATGGCTCGAACTGTTTCTGGTTCCATAGGGTTTTGGTTTGGTTGGAGATACATGTTTGTTCTTGCTGCCTTAATGATGTCTGTGTTAGGAGTTATCCTTTACTTCAAACTTCCACAAACTATTTCAGATGAAAAATTATCTTATGGCCAACTTTTAAAATCACTTCTAACCATAACCATTAAATATAAAAAACTAAGAAAGGCAGCGTTTACAGGGGCCATGATGTTTGGTGCATTTAGTGTTTTTTGGACTACAATCACATTCTTGCTTGAAAGTCCACTGTTTGGTATGAACAGTAACCAAATTGGAATGTTCGGCTTAGTTGGTGCCTTTGGAGCTATAGGTACACGTTTTATTGGCGGGTTAAATGATAAGGTAAAATCGAGTCATATTATTTTAGCTTGTATTTTTCTGGCATTAATATCCTACTCTTTATTAGGTCTTTCCATTTTAAATGTTGGAATTATTATAGTAGCAATAGTTGCATTAGACTTTGGTGTACAAGGAACAATGGTATCTAATCAAACTGTAATTATTAGCTTGAATACAACAGAAAGGAGCAGATTGAATACCATTTATATTGTTGCTAACTTTATTGGAGGAGCCGTTGGTTCTGCCATAGGTTCAGTTACATGGGATATGTATGGTTGGAATGGTGTATGCGTGGTTGGTGCTACAATGATTTTTGTGGCATTGCTAGTAAATATTCAAATTAAAAATGTGATAAGTACTATAGTCCCTCAGTTCGTGAAAGTAAGAAATCGATAAATGAGTGAAGTAATGAAGAATGGGAATCGAACAGATGTAATATTTCAGTAGAAACTAAAAATATAGGCGAATCTATATAATGAACTGGTTAATAATAACCTAATGATTAGTGGGTTTAATTTTTAATAACTTAAATGATTCATTATGAGTGAAAATAGAATTAATAAAAAACAATCAAGAAGAGACTTTCTTCAGAAAAGTGCCATAGCAGGTGCAGGAGCTTCTATTTTATTAAGTAATCCGATGTCGGCTTTTGCTGGCACTATTAATTCAAATAATATGGGACAAAATATTAAATCGAAAGGCTATGCTGCTTTTGATACTTCTGGTGAGCTTAAGCCATGGGAATTTGAACGACGTCCGGTAGGAGATAATGATGTTTTAATTGAAGTTAAATATGCAAGTATTTGCCATTCTGATATTCACCAGATGAAAGGTCACTGGGGAGCACAACAATATCCTCAGATTCCTGGTCACGAAATAGTTGGTATTGTAGCTGCAGTTGGTAAAAATGTAACCAAATTCAAGATTGGCGATCGTGCCGGAGTAGGCTGTATGGTGGATAGTTGTATGACTTGTGATAGTTGTACGCACGGAGATGAGCATTATTGTGAAAAAGGAGAAACATTATTTACCTACGGTTATCCGGATAAGAAATCACCGACAGGAATAACGCAGGGAGGTTATTCTACTAGCATTGTTGTCAGAGATCATTTCGCTGTTCATATTCCGGATCATATAACTCTTCAGGAAGCAGCGCCATTATTGTGTGCTGGTATAACAACATATTCGCCTTTAATGAAAGAAGATTTTAAAATAGGAGATAAGGTGGGAGTGGCCGGAATTGGCGGATTAGGCCATTTGGCAGTGAAACTGGCGGTGTCAAAAGGTGCAGAAGTATATGCTTTTACAACCTCTCCTGATAAAGTTGATGATATTAAATCATGGGGAGTAAAAGAGGTTATTGTAGTAGATGAAAAGTTTAGTAGCATGGGTGCTTATGCTAAAAAACTGGATTACATGATATGTACCATTCCATATCAGTTTAATGTGGCACCATATATCTCATGTGTTAAACCATACGGAAATTTTACTTATGTAGGAATGCCTGAGGGGTTTGCTATTAACTTGAGCAATATTGCTCTTGCTTCTACTCGTGTTAATTTTAATGCATCGTTAATTGGTGGTATTCCAGAAACTCAGGAAGTGATTCATTATTGTGCCGATAATGGTGTGAAGCCGGAAATAAAAATGATTTCTGCAGAAGAAATCAATGAAGCATGGAAAAATGTAGAAAATAAAAAAGCGCGTTACAGATATGTTATTGACGCTGCTACATTTTAATTATTGAACATTTAAAATAAATTATTATGATTTTAAAAGAAACATATAAATTATCAAACGGATTAGAAATTCCAAAGTTAGGATTAGGAACCTGGTTTATTAGTGATGCAGATGCAGCACAAGCAGTTAAAGATGCTGTGGGTTTAGGTTACCGACATATTGATACAGCTCAGGCTTACCAAAATGAAAGAGGTGTTGGTGAAGGGATTAGAACCTGTGGTGTGGTCAGAGAAGAATTGTTTGTAACCACAAAATTGGCTGCAGAGGTAAAATCATATGATGAAGCAGTAGCTGCCATTGATGGATCTCTTACAACAATGGGTTTGGATTATATTGATATGATGATTATTCATAGTCCAAAACCATGGATGGAGTTTCACGAAGAAGATTCATTTGCTGCAGGAAACCGGGAAGCATGGAAAGCTTTAGAAGAGGCTTATAAAGCAGGTAAATTAAAAGCTATTGGTTTATCAAACTTCCAGAAAGAGGATGTAGAAAATATTCTGGAGAATTGTACAGTTAAACCAATGGTAAATCAAATATTAGCGCATATTAGTAATACGCCTAAAGAATTAATAGATTATTGTAAAGGTCAGGATATGCTTGTTGAAGCCTATTCTCCTGTTGCTCATGGTGAATTAATGAAAAATGAATCAGTTACTAAAATGGCTGAAAAATATGGTGTTTCAGTGCCTCAGTTATCTATTCGCTACTGTATTGAACTAGGTTTACTTCCACTACCCAAAACAGCTAATCCTGATCATATGAAAAACAATGCAGACCTTGATTTCGAAATCTCGAAAGAGGATATGGAAGTATTATACAATATGGAACAAATCAAAGATTATGGCGAAGCCAGCATGTTCCCTGTTTACGGAGGAAAGTTGAAATAGTTAATCCCGATACATTATAATTGAATCTCAGGTATTAAACTATGATATCTGAGGTTCTTTTTACTACACCCAATCTAGTCTACACAAGTAATAAAAATCAAAATTATACATATGAAACGCATCATAGTACTATTAATTTCCGGTTTATTCTATTTCTCTCTCAATGCTCAGCAAGATATTTTTCAACCCAAAGGTATTGTATCTCCTGTAGTTAATGCTGACCATACAGTTACTTTTAGTTTAAAAGCACCAACTGCAAAAAAAGTTCTTGTTACAGGTAATCTAAATAGCGAAAAAGCCTTTACAAATATTTCATACGAAATGCAAAAAGGCGATCATGGGGTTTGGTCATTTACTACACCGGTTCTTCCTTCTGAATTATATCGATATCATTTTGATGTAGATAGTGTTAGAACTATTGATCCGGGCAATGCCCATGTGATTAGAGATGTGGCCAATGTTTCTAATATCTTTATTATTGAAGATGGAATTGCCGATTTATACAAAGTTCAAAAGGTTCCTCATGGTACCGTATCATATAGATGGTACGAATCAAAAGGAAATGATAAAAACCGCAGACTAACGGTATACACACCTGCCGGATATGAGAATAATAAGGATAAATATCCTGTTTTATACTTATTACATGGCGTAGGAGGTGACGAAGAAGCATGGTTAGGAACTGGGCGTTCAGCACAAATATTTGATAATTTAATCAGTCAGGGAAAAATGGTTCCTGCCATTGTAGTGATGACTAATGGTAATGTGGTACAGGAAGCTGCTCCGGGTAAAGGCAGTAATGGTCTTGAACGACCAAATTTTATGTTACCTCATACCATGGACGGTAAATTTGAAGAAACCTTTCAGGATGTAATGGATTTTGTGGAAAGTAACTATCGTACTATCAATAAAAAAGAAGGTCGTGCTATTGCAGGCTTATCCATGGGAGGATATCACACGGCTTATATTTCAATGAATTACCCAAATACCTTTGATTATATTGGATTGTTTTCTGCAGCTATAGGTGTACGTCCAGGTCCAACACCTACGTCTTATATCTATAAAGATGTAGATGAAAAGCTAGATCAACAAAAAGAAAATGGATTTAAATTATACTGGATTGGCATAGGAAGCAATGATGTGTTGATTTACAAGGGCATGCAGAACTTCAGGAAGAATCTGGATGAAAAAGGCTTTAAATATGAGTATTTAGAAACTGATGGAGGACATACCTGGAATAACTGGCGTAATTACTTAAGTGTTTTTTCACAAAAGTTATTTAAGTAAGAAATCAATCAAATCTAATTGTAGAAAAAAACTATTAATTAAGGTGAAATAAGCCAGTAAAAAGTTTTACCAGACAAATAATTAAATTAAAACCATATGAAGAATAAGATTTTTTTAATGTGTGCCTTTGTATTCTTTATGGCTTGTGGAGCATGTTCCGGAGAGAATGAACACGAGGATGACTTAGATAACACAACAAATTCAGGTATTACAGATGAAGAAAATACCAGTGATAATAATGATACATCAGACAATACAATAACAACAAATAAAATGAATATTACAATAGGAGATAGAGTATTAACTGCCACATTAGTAGATAATTCATCAACCGAGGCATTAAAGGAGGCATTGGCTGAAGCTCCAATTACCATTGATATGAGCGATTATGGTAATATGGAAAAAGTAGGTTCTTTCGGGAGAGATTTTCCGCGAAATGATGAATCTATTACTACAGAGGCCGGAGATTTAATTTTATATCAGGGAAGTGCGTTTGTAATTTATTATGCACCTAATAGCTGGAGTTTTACCCGACTTGGTAAAATTGATAATATTACAGCCTCAGAATTAAAAGAAGCTTTAGGGGCTGGTGATGTAACAGTTACATTATCGCTAGCTGAATAAAACCAGAATAATTTATAGATAAGATACAGGTCAAACATCTGTTTCTTATTTTATTATTTAAAGTTATATCTGTCCTAAATAAAAAAAGATTTCAATTCTTTAGCAGGTTCTATATTGGCCTCAGTCAGTGAACCAAAAAACAAGGTTAGTTTGACGGTTAAAAATCGTTTTTGTTTGAACGCAGTGAGTTTAAACGATTTCAGTCTAATAACCGTAGTTTTTTGAGAGAAGTGGGTGCAGCCTTGATTTTCTTTGCTTCCGTTATATTAGCATTAAGTTGTAAATGTCTAATTTATGGAAGTAACAAAGAGACTCCATATGCTGCGTAAACTTATTCTTTGCTTAAGATAAAATCTACGAAACGAATTAAGGACAGCATATTTACTGAGTTAAAGCCAGAGAGTATTTAGGGAAGAACCCATTATTACGGAAATAGCCACTCAACCTGGAGCCTCATAAATTATTAAACATGGCACTAATTTATGGAATTGATTTATCACAGAAAAAGTTTGATGTAAGTTTTAGAAAGGAAGGTAATATTCTTGTTCATAAGATTATAAAGAATAATTTGAACGGAATTGTATCCTTCTTGGAAGGACTTCCTAAAGGAGCTCTTCTATGTGCAGAGTATACAGGTGTATATGGTGAGTTATTATTATTTCTCTATAATTGCTTAAATGTACCAATAGCATTAGCAGGCGGATATGAAATCAGACATAGTCTGGGTTTACAAAAGGGAAAAACAGATAAGGTGGATGCATCTCGTATACGTGAATATGGAGAGCGTTTTGGTGATAAATTAACAAGTACAGTTTATCCCGTTGAAGAAATGAGGGAGTTAAAAGAATTATTTAGGTTAAGAGGTCAACTAGTAAAGGAGAGAAAGATGTTATTGACACATGAAAAAACAAAGCCATCCATGCCCTATAATTCTATTTTAGCTCATCAAATAGCAAATAATATGGTAAAAAATTTAAAGCAATCAATAGATGCTTTAGAGGAAGAGATTCAGCTTATAATTGATGGGAACATAGACTTGAGTACAAACTATCATTTGATAACAGGCATTATAGGTATTGGTCAAGTAACAGCTTGTGAGTTGATTGTTAAAACTGGGAACTTTAAAGAAATCAATACAGCAAGAAAAGCATCTTCCTATGCAGGGGTATGTCCATTTCCAAATGCTAGTGGTAAGATGGTAAAGAAATCACAAGTAAGCAATATGGCCGATAAGGAGCTTAAAACATTGCTTTATATGTGTGCTGTAGTTGCTAAAAGTAGAAACCCAGAATATCGTTTATATTACGAGCGAAAGAAGTTAGAAGGAAAACCATATTTTTTAATTATGAATAACATAGCAAATAAACTATTAAGGACAATTTATAGCATCATTAACTCAGGAATTACTTATCGATTAGGCCATATAGTACATGACCCAAGACATAATGAGAATGTTGCATAAATATTTTTTATATCAGAGTATTCGTTTCTTGTATCAAAACAAGAATTGTAGCAAAGCGAAAATCATGAATACCATTAAAAATATACAATCGTGAAATAAATGAAGTCGGGTCTGGGTGAAACGCCAGTTAACAAGAATAATTAGGATAGTTCTGATTTAAAGTCGAATATTTTATAATCCATTAAATATGCCACATTTTCAAATAAAGTTGTTAGAAGGAAAAACAGAAGAGCAAAAACAGGAACTAGCCAAAGAACTGGTTAAAACAGCTCAAAGAGTAATTGGATATGGTGAAGAATCTTTTTCTGTTTCCATAGAAGATTTTACGTTTGAGGAATGGAAAAATAAAGTTTATCCTAATGATATTATGGGTAATAAAGATATACTGTATAAAGAACCAGGTTACGAAATGTAATTTGGTTTAATTATCAAGCTTTAAATTATATGGTATTGTCTTAATTGATTGAATAATAATATTATATACTAAATTTAATCAGGTGCTTTATAATACGTATATATTGCATCTGATTAATCTATTTCTCCCATTTTAAGCATTTTATTACCAAAAAAAATAACTTTCCGTAATTAGGGTAACTCTATCCGTTATTTTGGTAAATTTATATGTAAGAATCTCCTCATATTTGTATCATAGAAATCTGACTAAGATTCTATACTAAATAATATAAAAACAACATATAATATGAACCGAATAGAATTAAGCAAAAATAAATTTGAAGAATTATTTGGTAATCATGTTGGTCCTCTGGCAGAAACGGATCCTGATTTACAAGAAATGTTAAATCATTTTATTTTTGGAGAAGTATTTTATCATGGGGAGCTATCTGATAAATTACGAGAACTAATTACTTTAGTAGTACTAACAACTAACCAAACACTGGATCAACTTCAGGCACATGTATTTGCTGCCTTAAATATAGGAGTATCACCTGTTGCTATTAAAGAAGCTATATATCAATGTGTACCTTATTTAGGTTTCCCAAAAACATTAAATGCCATACAAAAGGTTAACGAGGTATTTAAAGCACAAAACATAACACTTCCTGTAGATAGTCAGAAAACAGTTTCGGAAGAAACAAGGTTTGATGATGGCCTTAAAGTGCAGAAAGATATTTTTGGAGATGTTATTGACAAGATGCATCAAAATGCTCCGGAAAATCAAAAGCACATTCAAAATTACTTATCGGCTTTTTGTTTTGGAGATGTTTATACTAGAAAATGCCTTGATATAAAAACACGAGAGTTATTAACCTTATGTATATTGAGTGCATTAGGAGGTTGTGAGAGTCAGGTAAAATCGCATGTATTTGGTAATTTAAATGTAGGTAACGATAAAACGACTTTACTTGTTGCTATAACTCAGTGTTTGCCTTATATGGGATTCCCAAGAACCTTAAATGCCATTAGCTGTATCAACGAAGTAATTCCAGAAAAATAATATGTGATAATAAGAAAACTCCGATAACAGCGTTACGCCTCTTTAGAAAACAGTCATTTACGAAAGTAAACTCCTTGTTTTACTATAGAGTCAAGCCTTGTTCTCGAAGTTTTTTACTTATCACAGGCATAAATCTTTAAATAACATAAAATAAAGGAGAAAATAAAAATGAGTGAATTCAAACAAATATTTCCATTAGGACAGAAAAATGATGCTTACGCTGAGTACTTTACAGGACAAAGTTACCTTGCTTTATTAACTTTAGAAGGAGTACCAACTTTTAATGTGACTTTTGAACCAGGATGTCGTAATAACTGGCATATTCACGAGGGTGGTGGCCAAATTTTACTATGTACTGCCGGTACAGGTTGGTATCAGGAAGAAGGAAAAACAGCTCAATTATTAAACCCTGGAGATGTGGTAAATATTCCGGCTGGAGTTAATCACTGGCACGGAGCAACAAAAGACAGTTGGTTTGCGCACGTAGCAATGTCTGTACCAGTTGAAGGTTCTACAACAGTGTGGCACGAACCGGTAACTGACGAAGAATACAATAAATTATAATATTTCAGTAATTTAATATAATGCACTAACCTACTTGGGATTACATTGCGTTATGAGCAAAAATGAATTCAGGAAGTCAGAAGTAAAATAATTATTATTTCTTCTGGTTTCCAACTTCCATCAATTTGCACTGTGCACGCAATAGCATCTCTTGCATTATAATAAGCACAGCACACCTATCTTAAAAAATAAATAATAAACATAGCACAATTACACATGAACAGATTAAAAACTGTAACTATTATACTAGCAGGGTTATTTATGTTAGTAACCCAGTCTTGTACAAACACGAACACAACAAAAGAGAAAGAAAATATGAAAAATACAGAAACAGAAGAACATTATACTTTTGAATTGAGTGATAAAGTGACTCGTGAAAAAGTATCTTTCAAAAACCGTTATGGTATAACGTTAGTTGGTGATTTATATTTACCAAAAGACAGAGGTACAGAACCTCTTCCTGCACTTGCAATTAGTGGACCTTACGGAGCGGTAAAAGAACAATCATCAGGTTTATATGCCAATGAATTTGCTCAAAGAGGATTTGCTGTAGTAGCATTCGACCCTTCATATACAGGCGAAAGTGGTGGCGAACCTCGTAATGTAGCATCTCCTGACATCAATACAGAAGATTTTAGCGCTGCAATTGATTTTCTTGGTTTACAACCATTTGTAAACAGAGAAAGAGTTGGTATCATGGGTATCTGTGGTTTTGGTGGTATGGGACTAAATGCAACAGCTGCAGATAAACGTGTTAAAGCTATTGCTGTGGCAAGTATGTACGATATGTCTCGTGTTACTGCCAAAGGTTACTTTGATAGCATGACACCAGAGCAACGTTCACAAATGTTAGAGCAATTAGGTCAGCAACGTTGGAAAGATGCAGAAGCAGGAAGCCCGGCATATGGAACCCAAGGATTACCTGAACCAGAACAATTAACTGGTGACGAACCTGAATTTGTAAAAGGATATGTAAACTATTACAAAACAGAAAGAGGTTTTCATGAGCGTTCTATCAACTCAAATGGTTCTTGGACTGCCACTAATGCATTATCTTTCATGAACATGCCATTATTAACGTATATCAATGAAATTTCTCCTCGTCCTATTTTAATTATTGCAGGAGAAAATGCACACTCTCGTTACTTTAGTGAAGATGCTTACAAAGCAGCAAACGAGCCTAAAGAATTAATGATTATCCCTGGAGCAGTACATACTGACCTTTACGATAAAAAAGATATTATTCCATTCGATAAATTAGAGTCTTTCTTTAAAGAAAATCTAAAATAATAATTTTCTAATGACCTGTTTTTAGGTTAACATTTGAGTTTCTACAAAGCCTTATATATTAGTAAGGCTTTGTTTCATTTTACAAAAGCATTATAAATAAATTTTAAACAGAAACGAGCCATGAGAATAGTAAGATTCACGTATTCAAAGTGTTTTTATACACAAGGATGACTAAATTGGCGAGTTTTATATGGCAATTAAAAGCAAATTAAAACATATGAACCTAATATTAAAATCGGTAGTACTGATGTGTATTATCTCTTTATCAGTAGCATGTAGTAATACCACAAAGCAACGTACTGATAGTAATGCAATAAAAGCTGCTCCATCAAAAGCACTAGAAATTGACGGAGCTGTAGGTAAATTACATGCCGTATTACAAGTTCCTGAATTAAAAAATGGCGAAGCTTGTCCATTAGTAATTTTAATGCATGGCGTATTTTCAAATAAAGACTTTCCGATTATCAGTGAGTTAGCCAACGAATTACAGCAAAAAGGAATTGCATCTATTCGTTTTGATTTTAACGGTCATGGCGAGAGTGATGGGGCTTTTAAGGATATGACAGTACCTTTAGAAGTAAAAGATGCATTGGCTGTATATGAGTATTGCAAAACATTGGATTTTGTATCTAATATCAGTTTATTAGGTCACTCACAAGGTGGAGTAGTTACTTCATTGGTTGGTGGCGAATTAAAGGAAGCTATTAAAAGTGTAGTTCTTTTAGCACCTGCAGCAGTAATGGAAGATCAAACAAATGCCGGAATGATGATGGGTGTAAAGTTTGATCCAAACAATATTCCAGAAAGTATTTCTGTATTTAATCATACTGTAGGGCGCGAATACCTTTCAACTTGTCAAATATTAAATATTTACGAGAATGCGGCTAACTATGAAGGTCCTGTATGTTTGATTCATGGTAGAGCAGATCAGGTTGTTCCTTATTCTTACAGTGAAAAATACGATCAGGTTTATAAAAACAGTACGCTGCATATTATGGAAGGTGAAACACATCTTTTCGACCAGGATATATTAACCGCAGCACATACAGCTGTAGACTTTATTGTAAAACAAACTGCAGAATAGTCATTAAGTTAAATAATGATTATTAGTAGTCTTACTCTTATATTATGAATTTCATTTATACAATAGATCGTTAGATTTTAGATAATAGATTTTAGACTTATTTACAAGGTGCGTAAAATCAGTTATTAGACACTTTGTGATGCAAGGTGCAAATATTTGTAAATCTGATTGTTATAAAAGCTTATCGAACTATTGTTTATATATACAAACTATTTTAATTTCTACCGGAGCTCTTTTGGGAGCTCCTTCTGTATATAAAAAGAAAGAAAAAGATTCAGCCAAACAGTAAATGAAAAAATGAGGATAAAAAAATAAAAAGGGGGATTATAGTGTAAAAATTGCATTGTCATTTTTCAAGTCCTTATATAATTTATTTATTAGGAGTAATTTTAAAAATCTATGAATTAAATAATTTAAATCTATTATGATTGCACATAAACGAATACTACTTTTTGTACTAGGTATATGTTTAACAATTAGCTATACCCAGGCGCAAAATATCTTTATTTCTAATACCCAAAACCGAAAATGCACAAGTTTAAATGGTAAATGGAAATATGTTATAGATGCATATGAAACAGGAGGAATGGGAGGGATGCCCGTATATAAAAATTTTATACCGAAGGAAAAATCAGATCGTGTTGAATATGGATTCTCTGCAGGAAAAACCTTGTGGGTTCCGGGAAGTTGGAATATTCAAAAGCCGGAGTTGAATTATTTTGAAGGTTCTATCTGGTACAGAAAAACTTTTGATAAAGAGGATATATCTGCAGATAAGCGCTATTTTGTATATGTAGGTGCGGCAAATTATAAAACTACAGTATCTTTTAATGGCAAAATATTAGGCAAACATGAAGGTGGGTTTACTCCATTCTCTTTTGAGGTTACAGATTTATTAAAGGAAAAGAATAATTATCTGATTATAGGAGTAAACAACTCTCGTGAAGCAGATTATATACCAGCAAAAGTAACAGATTGGTTTAATCATGGTGGAATAACCCGTGATGTAAAACTAATTGAAGTATCTAAAACTTTTATTAATAACTATTTTATATCCCTTGATAAATCAACCCTTAATCTTAAAACAAAAAAAATAAAGGGTAAAATTCAGATTACAGGATCAGAATTGCCAGAAAAAGCAAGTATTGTCATCCCAGAATTAAATGTTAATAAAGAGATTACTTTAAATCAGGATGGAGATACTGAATTTACTATCGATGTTAAAAAGTTGCAGTTATGGTCTCCTGAAAATCCAAAGTTGTATACAGTTATATTCAAGGCTGGTAACGATAAAATCAGTGATGAAATTGGATTCAGAACGATAGAAACAAAAGGAAAGCAGATTTTATTGAATGGAAAAGCAATCTTTTTAAAGGGAATCTGTTTACATGATGAAAATCCTTTACGTAAAGACCGTGCTAATAATATAGAAGATGCAAAATTAGTACTGGGTTGGGCACAGGAGTTGGGATGTAACTTTCTACGTTTAGCCCATTATCCTCACCAGGAAAAAATTGTAAGATTAGCTGATAAAATGGGAATTTTACTTTGGGAAGAGTTGCCATTATATTGGGGAATTCAATGGGGAAATCCTGAAGTACTTAAAAAAGCAAAGGCTCAGTATACTGAAATGATTAATCGTGATTTTAACAGAGCCAGTTCTATAATCTGGTCGGTAGCTAATGAAACTGCTCCAACAGAAGACAGAACGAAATTCTTGTCAGAACTGGCTGATTACATTAGGTCTATTGATAATACACGATTAATATCTGCTGCTTGTAAAAAAGATCAGGAAATAGATGGTGCCCCTGATAGTGTTTATACATACAATGATCCTTTAATGGAAAAATTGGATATTATCAGTTTTAATGAATATTTAGGTTGGTACGGAGGTTTTCCTGAAGAGTGCAGAAATAAATCTTTTAAAGCTGGTTTGGAGAAACCAATTATTGTAACAGAGTTTGGCGGGGGTGCCTTGCAGGGATTTCATGGCGATAGTTTAACTCGTTGGAGTGAAGAATTTCAGGAATACTTGTATAAAGAGAGTATTGCTATGTTTGATAAAATTGATGGTCTTGCAGGTATGACGCCCTGGATTCTGGTAGATTTTCAATCTCCACTACGACAATTACCTGAAATACAGGATGGATGGAACAGAAAAGGGTTGATATCAGAAAAAGGATATAAGAAAAAAGCCTTTTTTGTATTGAAAAAGTATTATGAAACAAAATAAAGCGGGTTGTAGCTTATGAATTTTAAAGACCGTCTATATTATGGATGGTCTTTTTTATTTTATTTATATTTACACCACTTATTCTAAAACTCAACGGTGTAAAAATGGCAGATAAAATGGTTCTTAAAATATGTAGTTCAAAATACTTTTTATGGCCATTTATTTTAGCATCTCAAATTGTTATTTCTATTATTTGGTATTATTCTGGTATTAAGGATGAATTCATCTTCCCTAATTCTAAATCATACAATATTGAAGGATATACTGATGTTATAGATGGAGGAAACACAGAGGTATTAGAGCAATCTGTTTCCGATTCTTTACTCATTTATAGTTTTCATTTGAAAGAAGGATTTGTAAGTCCATATGCCGGTATTAAATTTACATCTTCATTAGAAAAATTTATAGATCTATCCAACTACAATCAATTATGCTTAACAGTAAAGAGTGAAAATATAAACAGACTAGGCGTAGCTATTTATTCACCTTTAGATGAAGAAAAAAAATTAAACGAAAAGGATGAAACCCTGTTTCATTCTTATCTAAGCATAAGTAAAAGAAAGAAAATATTTCAGATACCGTTCAATGATCTAAAGCATCCCGAATGGTGGGAGGATATGCATCAAATAGCAAATAAATCAGATGTTTTTCCCGATTTAAACCAGATACTTCATATAAATATTAGTACTGCTTATACTCCTGATATATCAGAGGAAAAATCATTATTAGTATACTCCTTATATTTTTCCAGAAATAACAAACGATTATATGCATACTTATTTATAGGGTATATAGGTCTTATCGTGTTATTATTTGTTGTTATTTATTGGGTAAAATACCGAAAAAAACAATCTTCACAGTTAACTGTAATATATAAACCGGTTGAAATCATTGATGAAGAAAACAAATGGGATCAGAAATGTATTGAATATATCAATCAGCATTTTCATGCCAATGAATTAAATCTTGAACAGGTTGCAAAAGAAACTGGAGTTCATCAACGTAAAATTACCAACCTGATTAACGAAAAATTTAATTGCAATTTTAAAACTTATATAAATCGCATTAGAATACAGGAAGCGCAGCGATTGTTAACAAAAACAGACCTAAATATTGGTGAAATTGCATATAAAGTAGGCTTTAATAGTCAAAGTCATTTTAATAGGGTATTCAAAGCAGAAGAGCAAATGAATCCTTCTGAATATCGTGATAATCAGGCCTGACAGTTTTTGTAAAAGAATTTTCATTTTTTGTAAAAGCCGGATATAAGTAATATTTTATCATTGTAACCAAAACTACAAAATGGTTATAATGAAAAAATCTACATTTTATTTTATTCTTACTTTTTTATCCTTTTTTGTTCATATAGAAGCAAAAACAAAATCTAAATTAAAACAGGAATCCCGAATTATTTCAATCGATTTCTCCATGGTAAAAGGTCCAATGAATACCATGTTTAAGGAGTGTATTGGTGCCGGACGTGCTAATGAAAGTTTACGAGCAGATTGGCAGAAGCAACTAAAAGAAGTGAAACAGGACTGTGACTTTAAATACATTCGTATGCATGGTTTGCTGACTGATGATATGGCTATATATAAGGTTGATAGAAACGGAAAGGCCATGTATAATTATCAGTATGTTGATGTATTATATGATTATATTTTGGAACTAGGGATGAAGCCTTTTGTGGAATTAGGTTTTATGCCCTCTGCATTGGCTAGTGGTCCTGAAACTATATTTTGGTGGCGAGGAAATGTGACTCCTCCTAATGACTATGAAAGGTGGGAAGATCTGATTAAGAACCTGGTGTCTCACTTTACGGAAAGATATGGTGAAGAAGAAGTAAAGACATGGTATTTTGAGGTATGGAATGAGCCAAATCTCTCACCAGGTTTTTGGACTGGTACACAGGATGATTATTTTAAACTATATAAATATGCTGCTTCTGCCGTTAAAAATGTAAATCCTGATTACAAGGTTGGAGGACCTGCAACGGCAGGTGCTTCGTGGGAGCCGGAAATGATTGCCTATTGTAATGAGAATAATGTACCTATTGATTTTATTAGTACTCATTCTTATGGTGTAGATGCAGGCTTTTTAGATGAATTTGGAGGAACGGGTACACGATTAAGTTCAAACGAATGGAGTGTAAGTGAGGATGTAATACAGTCACGTAAAGAAATAAAAGAATCTGCAAAACCCAATCTGGAATTACATTATACTGAGTGGAGTTCTTCTTATACGCCGGCAGATCCAATTCATGATAGTTACCATGAAGCAGCCTATATCCTAAATAAGATTAAGCAAGTTGGGAATGCTGCTAATTCAATGTCGTATTGGGTGTTCACTGATATTTTTGAAGAGGCAGGACCAAGGTTTACTCCTTTTCATGGTGGATTTGGATTAATGAATACTCAGGGCATTAAAAAGCCTGCATACCATGCTTATTCTTTTATGAATAAATTGGGCGATATGGAATTGAATAATTCGGACAAGAAATCGTGGGCATGCAAAAGTAAGCAAGGAGATTTTCAATTGCTTTTGTGGGATTATACATATACACTTCCTGAAGATTCTATTAATAACCAGGATTATTTTAATAAAGATTTACCTTCTAAAAATAAAGGAACAGTTGAACTAAAATTATCAAATATTTCAGAAGGAAACTACCAATTAGAGATTTACAAAGTAGGATATAAGCATAATGATCCATATACATTATATTATCAAATGGGCAGTCCGGAACAACTAACAAAAAGGCAAGTTGAATTCTTAAAAAGTTATAGCAATGGCTTACCAGATGTGAAAGAACTTATTAAAATAGACTCAACAAATACTTTTGTACGAGAACTTCCGATTCGTGAGAATGATGTAATTCTTATAAACTTAATTAAATTATAAATCAAAGCATTATGAACTTGAAATCTCTGTTAGTTATTCTTCTGATTTTTGTTTTATCTACAGCAAAAAGTCAAAATAATAGTTCTGATGATTTTACTAATCCATTATTTACCGGTGATTATCCTGATCCAAGCATTTTACGCGATGGAGATGATTACTATATGGTACATTCGTCATTTCTTTATTATCCCGGACTTTTAATCTGGCATTCTACTGATTTAATGAATTGGGAACCTGTAACCAATGCTCTATTTAAAAATGTAGGATCAGTATGGGCACCCGATTTGGTAAAATACGGTGATAAATATTACATCTATTTTCCTGCAGATAATACCAATTATGTAGTATGGGCCGATCAAATATCTGGACCATGGAGTGACCCGATTAAATTGGATATTACAATGATTGATCCCGGGCATGTAGTTGATGATAATGGAAATCGATACTTGTATTTTAGTAGTGGTAGTTATGTGCCTCTTTCAAATGATGGACTTTCCATTGCCGGAAAAGTTAAACATAGTTATGATGGATGGGAAATTCCCCGCGATTGGTCTATTGAGTGTTTTTGCATGGAAGGCCCTAAGTTATTTAAACGTGGAGATTATTATTACCTGACAGTTGCTGAAGGAGGAACTGCTGGTCCGGCTACCGGACATATGGTTGTTTCGGCACGTTCAAAATCTCCGTTAGGACCATGGGAAAACTCACCTTATAATCCAATTTTAAGGGCTCAGTCTCCTCAGGACAAATGGTGGTCTGTTGGTCACGGAACCGTATTTGATGATAAAGATGGTAATTGGTTTTTACTTTTTCATGGCTATGAAAATGGATTCTATAATATGGGACGTCAAACGATGCTAACTCCTGTAGAATGGACTAAAGACGGATGGTATAAGATACCGGAGAATATTGATATTGCTAAAAAAATAACCTTACCCATTGAAAATACTGATAATAAAAACTTGTTTTCTTTAAATGATTCTTTTACCGGAAAATCATTGAGTGAGTTTTGGAAATTCTTTGGAGGTTTTGATGCCAATAGGATAGAGCTTACAGGAAATAGCCTGGTTGTTGAAAGTAAAGGTAACTCAGTGGCCAATTGTTCTCCAATGTTATGTGTACCTCAGAATCATTCTTATACAGCTGATGTAGAGCTGGAAATTGAAGGAGATGCAATTGGTGGAATGGTTTTATTTTATAACGAAAGAGCATTCTCAGGGATATTAGCAGATAAAGACAATGTACTGGCAAATTTAAGAGGTTGGCAATTTCCAACAGAGCCCAATGTTTTAAAAAGACACGTTTTTCTTCGCTTAAAGAATATTAATAACACAGTTGATATGTACTATAGTTTAGATGGAAAAAACTGGACTAAAATTGAAAATTCATTTGAATCCACAGCATATCATCATAATGTATTAAGTGGATTTATGAGCTTACGAATTGGTTTATGCTCAATGGGCAACGGTAAGGTGATATTTAAAGTTTTTAAGTATAAAGCTATTACTGAGTAATATTGATCCTTTCATTAAGTAAGACCTCAATTAAATATATCCATTTATATCAGACAGGATGAACCCGATTAAAAGCTTAGAAATTTTCTCTTCTGTGTTCATCCTGTAATAACCTTAAAATGATTATCATTCAATCGTAGACCTTTAATTTTTCTCCCTGATCCTTTCTCCGTTTTCCATGTTCCTTTTTTCCAAAGTATTGTAAAATATGCGTCAAAAAAAATACTGTAATTTTACTGTAACTTTTTCGGGGTGTAACTAGTTGTTTATGAGGTTTAAATGATTTGTGGTCAAATCTCTTTTGTACTCTAAAAGTTAAAAAAAGGGCTGATATTCTGGAAAATCGCAAAAAACGACAAAAATATTCCGCAAAATCACGTTTTTGGCCAAAAATATTCCAGGTTTGAGTGATTTGGGGTTCTTTATTGACTTTTCTTTGCTAAGTCTTTGCATTCCTTTGCTATCTCTATGCTATCTCTATGCATAACCATTGCTAATCCTTTGCGTAGTCATTGCTATTTCTTTGTATTGTGTTTGTATTGAGGTTGTGTTGTTGATGCATATTCTTTGATTGTTCTTTGTGTAGGCATTGCTTCTAAGGAACCGAAGAAAGACCATAGAATATCCATAAACAAACCATCGTAAGTACGACGTCATATCCTGGTCATATCATAGGAGGGTATATGGATTTGCTATAAATACCTCAAAATTTGCAAGTTTGATTCCCTTGCACTGGTGCAAGATCGCAGTTTGTATGCTAACTTTTAACCACCTTCTTTTTCCATTTTCCCTTCTCCATGTTCCAAATAGTGTTTTTATATCTATTGCAGATAACTTTTTAATGTAAATATGAAACATTTGACGATGAATGAAGTATATTCAGCTTTTGAATTATAAATAACGTGAAAAAATATTGCTCCTAAAGGCAGATAAAAAACATTATAATATTCCTGCGGAAACTATACTCTATATTGAAGGTTTGGATAATTATAATAAAATTAAAACAGCAACGAATAGTATCGTCTGCTACGAATTATTATCCAGTATGGAAAAGGAATTGCCCAAAGATACATTTATTCGTATTCACCGTTCTTTCATTATTAATATCACCCAAATTGACCACTGCACATCGTCATATATTAAAATAGATGACCGACAATTTACTATTGGTAGAAATTATAAAGAACAAACTTTACACCATCTTGAAAGTCTATAAGCTCTGTGTAGATTACTCTGATAAACAAAATTGGTCCGAGAATCAACCTCTGTTTTGATGTCAACCGAAAATGTAATAAAACTAATTACAAAAGATATTTAAACATTAAAAACATATGAATTCAAATAAGATACTCGGTTACTTATCAATAATTATCTTGGTTGTTTTTACTGCAATTGGAATATATATCAAGTTAGCAAATGATGATAATGTTATAATTGGTAAGCTATTTAATCCGCAATATGCATTAGAAAATCTATTACACATTGAAATCACTTCAAAACAAGACACTTCGTTACTTCACTTCAACTCACCAGAACGATGCTATGCCTCGTTTCAGTAAAGCCCTGTATTATTGCACTTTCATCCCGATAGCTATCCATTCCCGTTAACTTTAGCATTGAAAAACACTGTGTATGATTTCAGGATGGGTCATTTTACCTAGCCTTTTTTCTATTATGAAGAAGTCTATAATATTGATAAATTTGTCATTATACCAATTTGTAAATATGTCTGGAATTGAGAGAATGTCCCTCAACTCTTGTTTTAGATACTTGCAGAATTTAAAGAATTTTAAAGGACTACAAGCATTTCTGCTATTCATCGTTTTAATTATTTGATTTGCTATCTGGAACATATTAGAAGTAATTAGCATCCAAATTAAATTCCCAATTAACTGACATTTAAATCGTTCCAGTTTCATTGGCTTGCTTTTATGGATATCTAAATGAGATTTCCATGCCTTGAATAGAAGTTCTATTTGCCATCGTAATCGATATGTGGCAATCAGCTTTTCAGCAGGTAAAACTGATATGGGAACATTAGTGATGAAAATGTTAAAATGAGCCTTGATCTTGTATTCTTCTGAAATCGAATACCCTTTTTCTCTTTTCCCACTCTGCTTTGCTTTTCGTATCCTTTCTTTGGCAACCTCTTCTGGTACAGGTACAATAATAAGGTGAGTTTTGATCATATCTTTTTTGCCAATGTAAACCTCTAGCTCCAAATTTGTGGCATCACATGTATCAAAATGCTTTTTGATTTTCTTCCAGCAAATTGCTTTGCATTCTTTTTCATTGTCTTCATATACTCCAACTTTAGGCAATCTGTTAAAATAATAAGCGCCATTGTTTTCAAAATCCTTTAAGTAACTAGTTGTTATATATCCAAGATCTCTTATGTACAGACCTTCTGCAACGATATTTGGCAAAGTTTCTTTACTATCTTGCTGGTCATTTCTTGTTGCTTTTGTAAGTTCAAGGGAGCAGCTTTTACCTGATAGCAACTCAAGTTCATACTGTATGTTCATTAGAGCACCGTTTTTGCCAAAGCTTCCGTATGAAGGATAGTCTTTATTAAAACATTGAGGGATAGTGAATTTTGTTGAATCCTTTATAAATACACCACTAAATGGAAGATCCTCAGTTAGTTTTGTGTCAACACTCTCAGAAATGCCCATTGTCAATATTTTAGACAATACCTCCTGCATAAAACAAACGGCCTCTGGTGTAAACTTCTTATGTAAGGCTTCTCTGGAAATGTTAATATTGGCATTATTGTGCAAGTCGAGCTTTAGTCCAAGCAAACTACTTTTATCACAACTCTCATTGCCAAAAACTAATGATGCTAAGAAAGAACTTGCTGTTAAATTCCTATTTCTTTTTATAAAGCCATGTCGTTTTGCTATGACGTTTAATTGTTCTTGTGAAAAGAGTTCTGTAAGGCACTTTTCAATTCCTGTTAAATTTTTGATAACCTCTGTAAAGTCCTTTTTAAATAAAGCATTTTTCTCCAAGAAAAATTTTACCTTTACAGCAAAGGCAGTATCAGATTTTTAAATAATCTTTTACTGCCTTTTTGTTCAAAATTAGAATTATACAAATATGGAGAAAAAACTTATACATTTCCTAATTGGGGAAATGGCTCCATACTCAAAAACGTAACACTCTCTTAAATACTTACTTACAAACATCATTTCTTAAGTTAACGGGAATGTATAGCTATCGGGAGATTACGAAGTTCTAATACATAATCCGGGTTTAATGGAATATATGTTGTTCTGAACCTCTTAGGATTTGCGTTATTATTATTAACAACAAAAGTATTGGAAAACCATAAACGAAAACTAATCAGGGTAGGAGATATATTGATTATAACATGTGTTATATTGCAGGTGCTACATCTTCCAATATTACCTGGTTTTACTTTAATATCATTGGGCTTAATTGTAGTTTTAATTGATCAAATGTTGAGGCTTAAGGTCTTGAAAAACAATCTATTTGTTAAAAGGATGAAGATTGTTTGGTATCTGTTTTTCTGGACAGGAGTAATTTTTAAACTATTTCATATACCAGGAAGTCTGATATTATTATTTATTTAAGTTATTATACTATGGAGCACAATTTCAGTTTATATTTTTAATAATGGAATACCAGGGTATATTAGAGAATGAGTCTTACACTGAAAATCATGTAAAGATTACTGGTGAACTTGGAAATTACTCTGTTCATCTGACAAGTGGAGTTTGTTAAATAGTAGGTGTTTTATCACTTTCAATATTGCCGGTCCATTCACAGCATAGAGGACGTATTTTTCTTCCATTTATTGATGATGATTCTAAAACTGAAAAGATACTCTCAAAAGTTTTATTGTTAGCAAAAGATAAGGAAATAAAGGATCCGACAATATTACAGCATTTGTAACTACTTTTTCTATTATTCAAATCAAAAGCACTGGTTGAAAGACTTTAATTGTTTTAAAATGGAGGATTTTAAACTTCCTCCTGCTTTATGTGTTTAAATCATATACTTTAATAGTATGTAAAATATTATTAAGAAAAAGGAAGTGAAATTTATTTCCTCTGATAATTATGTGTTTTACACATTATATATGATTAAATAAAAACAATATTATATGTTATGGATAATTCTTCAATACTAAGCGTAGAAGCGTTAGGTTCGCCATGGAAAGCACAAGATCCATTTTTATTTTGTACTTATCACAAAGATGAGTATCCTAAAGGAAATGAAAATATGGGATTAGATTCGGAACAGTTAATAGGTAGAAATATTGGTCAGGATTTTATTTCTAAAAATGGATTCAGAATGTATCATGGGAGTATGGTACCCGGCTTTCCTTACCATCCACATAGAGGTTTTGAAACAATTACAATTTCAGTGAAAGGAGTGGTTGATCATAGTGATTCATATGGTGGTGCAGGACGATTTAGAGATGGAGATGTTCAATGGTTGACTGCAGGTAAAGGAATTCAACATTCCGAGATGTTTCCTTTACTTAACTCAGATAAAGATAATCCATTCGAGCTTTTTCAGATTTGGCTAAACTTGCCCTCAAAAAGTAAATTTGCTGAACCTCATTATAAAATGATTTGGAAAGAAAATGTTCCGGTTGTTAAGGTAGAGGATTTAAACGGTAAGGCAACGGAAGTTTCAATAATTATTGGAACTCTGAATGAGATTAAGGCACCTGAGCCTGCACCGGATTCATGGGCCGCAGATCCCCAAAACGAAGTAGCCGTTTATACTATTAAAATGGAGGCTGGATCAACATGGACAATTCCCAATACGGCAGAGTTGGTGAATAGGAATTTGTATTTTTATAAAGGCAAAACAATATCAATAGGTAATCAAACCATAAAAGATCAAAGCCAAATTACTTTAAATTCAAAGAAAGAAACAATCATTATAAATGGTAGCGAAGATGCATTTCTTTTGTTACTGCAAGGAAAATCAATAGGAGAAAACGTTGTGCAATACGGCCCTTTTGTAATGAATACAGAGCAGGAAATCAGAGATACAATTACTGACTATCAAGAAACACTGTTTGGAGGATGGCCCTGGCCAATGAAGGAACAAGTATGGGATAAAATTAAAGACAGATTTGCCATCTATGCGGATGGAACTATTGAAGAAAAATAGGTGTAAACTTAATTAGGATCTTGCATAAATAATGACAAAAAATGAAGTCATGTCTGGGAGAACCAGTTAATAACTATAAATAGGACAGTGCTGATTTATTTATATTAAAATAAGCTTGATATATTAAAAGAGTTCTAATGCGTGTTTCTCGTTAAATAACAATGTTTTATGGAATATTTCATTCTAACACTCATTTGGGGATTGTATTTTGCCCTACATAGTATGTTGGCAGGTAGTGGAGTAAAAAGATATTTTAAGAGCAGATTTCCTTCGTATTACCCTTATTACAGGATTTTTTACAATCTAATAGCCCTGTTATTATTGATTCCGATTCACTTATTTCAAAAAAGTATCTCATCAATTATTCTATTTAATAATGGGGTATTGGTGAGTGTATTGGGAGGAGGAGTTATGTTAGTTGGTATGGTTTTGGGGTTGTTGGCATTTCGTAATTACAGTAGTAAAGAGTTTGTTGGGCTCGACTTTCAGGATGACAATGTTGGTTTGAAAAGAGGGAAGTTGAATGTTTCCGGGCTTAACCAATATGTGCGGCATCCTCTTTATTTTGCTTCTCTGTTAATTGTTTGGGGCTATTTTATTATCTGTCCAACATTAATGGTTTTAGTTATTGCTTGTGTAATTTCTGTTTATTTGGTTGTAGGAACAAAATTAGAAGAGAAGAAGCTAATTGCTGAATTTGGAGACCAGTACCTTCGATATAAAAAGCGAGTTCCTATGTTAATTCCCTTTTTTACCTGTGGACTTAAGCAATAATTGTGATATTAAAATAGTCCATTTCTTGACAGAATGTTTACTTTTTTATAGGTAAATAAATAATATTGGAATAGGTACAAAAGTCGATCTTAAATTATAAGGGGAATAATTATGAAAAGGAAGTGCTTAAAAGGCTGTTCTGATTATACAAACTAAAAAAGTCCGCATTCACAACGATCTGTATTAGTGAGAAAATATGAGGAGTTTCTCCGTTGTAGCCTCAACAGGTTATATCTTTTGAAAATAAGAATTAGATAAAATAAAAAAGCCCGACTTCGCAGAGAACTGCTTCGACGGGCGTATGCGGAGAGGGCGGGATTCGAACCCGCGGTACCATCACTGGTACACACGCTTTCCAGGCGTGCACAATCGGCCACTCTGTCACCTCTCCAAAGTTATAAAATAAAAAAAGCCCGACTAAAGAGTCGGGCTGTGCACGGGTTAAGAGACTCGAACTCCTGACACCTGGTTTTGGAGACCAGTGCTCTACCAACTGAGCTAAACCCGTATTCAAACATTTGTCTTTTCAAATGCGGATGCAAAAATAGAATTAAATTTTATATTATCATCATTTATGATCAAAAAAAATTAACGGAAATGCTAAAAGTGCTGGCTTTCAATATGCTTTTTTTTATCTTTGCCATAAAGACAATAATATGTTTTTATTAGTATTATTGTATGGTTTGAGGATAAAAATCCATAATTAAAAGAAACACAACACATAAGCATTATGAAGGTAAGAAACAGTATATTTTATTTAACTATAATAAGTTTAATTCTATTTGGTTGTAATCCATTAAAACAATTGCAAACAGCCCAAATAGATGCTGAAAAAGAGTATAATAATCAGAATTATGAATTAGCTTACGAAAAATATAACTCTTTAATAGAAAAATATAATCAAGAAAATATTAAGGTTCCATATAATTTATTTATTAACTCAGCTAGTAGTGCGGTAAAAATGGGTAATTATGAAGCTGCTATTAATAAATATCAAAGTGCTTTAAAAGATTCGGTATCATTAATTGCGGTTAAAGGCATAATAGAAACTACAGAAAAAACAGCTAAAACTAATTTATCTGAAATATTAAATAAATACACTTCGTATTTAAAAGATAATGGAGAAGAGGAGTATTTAAATTATAAAGTATTTGATAATGCTGTTAAAAAAGGGAATCAGGAAGAAATTATTACTTCATTTAAGAATTTAAAAAATCCTACTGAATTACAATCTATGGAGTATGTCAAAGCCCTGGAAACAATAGGAAGAAAGAAAGAGGCTATACAATATTGTAATGAATTAGTAAAGAATAATCCTGAATATTATAAAGCCAAAGAATATAGAGGGGAGTATTATTATAATTTTGCTGAAAATTGGTATAAAAGTGAAATGACAAAGTATAATAAAGATAAAAATTACACTGCTTATGTCTACTTAAAGAGAGAATTAAAAAAGATCTCTTCAAATTACAGGATTGCTAAAAATGAATATGAGGCATTACATTCAAAATATCCTTCCGAAAAAAAATACATAAAATATTTAAAGAATATATATTTGCGTCTTGAAATGAAAAAAGAAGCAGCAGCAATGGATAAACTTTTAAAGTAGTTATTTGTTTGTTTATTTAGTACTGTACATTTTAAATGTAATTATTTAAGAATCATTAAGTTTAATAATATAATAATCGAAAAATGAGTAAAGCAATTGTTCAAAACAATTTTCAGTTCCCAAATCAAAAAGGGCATTATGTTGGAAAAGTTAGGGATGTTTACAATATCGACGACCAATATCTAGTTATGGTTGTATCAGACAGAATTTCTGCTTTCGATGTAGTATTACCTGAAGGAGTTCCGTTTAAAGGTCAGGTTTTGAATCAGATTGCTGAAAAGTTTTTGGATGCTACTTCTGATATTGTTCCAAACTGGAAAATTGCTACTCCAGATCCAATGGTAACTGTAGGTCATATGTGTGAGCCTTTTAAGGTAGAAATGGTTATTCGTGGCTATTTAACAGGACATGCATGGAGAGAATATAGCGCAGGAAAAAGAAGTTTATGTGGTGTGCCGCTACCAGAAGGTATGGTTGAAAATCAAAAGTTTGAAAAGCCAATCATTACTCCAACAACTAAAGAAGATGTTGGTCATGATGAAGATATTTCACGTGAAGATATTATCAAGCATGGTTTAGTTTCTGAAGAGGACTATGCAATGTTGGAAAAATATACTTATGAATTATTCCAACGAGGAACAGAAATGGCTGCCGAAAAAGGTCTTATTTTGGTTGATACTAAATATGAGTTTGGTAAAAAAGATGGAAAAATTTATTTAATTGATGAAATTCACACACCGGATTCATCTCGTTATTTCTACACTGAAGGATATCAGGAAAGATTAGATAAGGGAGAGAAGCAAAAGCAGTTATCAAAAGAGTTTGTTCGTCAATGGTTAATTGAAAACGGATTTCAGGGAAAAGAAGGACAACAAGTTCCTGAGATGACTGAAGAATACGTAGAGTCTGTTTCTGAGCGTTATATTGAGTTATTTGAGCAAATAACCGGAGATAAATTTCAGAAGGCTGATGTTGATGATGTAGCAGGAAGAATTGAGAAAAATGTAAATGATTACCTGTCTTCTTTGTAAGAAATATGTAGTCAAAAATTATATAAAGGTTGTCTGAATAGGCAACCTTTTCTTTTTTATAAGGTAAACAAGAATGTTTTATTATTTTTAGGATCAAAATTTGAAAATATGGAGTTTTTGAAAAGTAATTTATTTGTATTTCTATTATTGCTGTTATTAGGTATCTCATCCTGTGAATCAGATGATGGAGATGCAGAAGAAAATAATGATACAATTGTTGTAAATAATTTCATAAAAGATAATATGGATGTGTATTATTTATGGAATGATGAAATGCCTGGATTAGACCCTGCAAAGCAAGAAGATTCTGAAGAATATTTTTATGATTTATTGTACGATGATATCGATAAGTGGTCATTTATTACTGATGATGCTGAAGCTTTAACAGAATACTTTTCAGGTGTTAGATTAGAAATGGGGTATTCAATAGCCTTCTATTATGCATATGAAAATAATAACAATGATTTAGTTGCATTTATCGAATATGTTGAGCCTGATAGTCCAGCAGATGTAGCAGGACTCAAGAGGGGGGATATGATTGTTAAATATGATGGTGAAGACCTGACTCTTGATAATTATTCAGACTTTTACTATGCAGAAACAGCTACCGTAGGATTAGGTGAATACATTGATGGAGAAATTTATGATTTATCTCCTAGTTATAATTTAGTTGCTGAAGAAATTCAGGTTGATCCAATATTAGTAAATACAGTTTTTGAAAACAATGGTAATAAAGTTGGTTATTTGGCATATACTTCTTTCATAAGCGATTATAATGATGAATTAAAAAGCGTATTTGCTAATTTTAAATCTGAAGGAATAACTGATTTAATACTTGATTTACGTTACAATGGAGGAGGTTCTGTAGCAACTGCAAAATTAATGGCAGGCATGATTGGATCAGCATCATTAGCAGGCGGTTTATTTATTAGATCAAGCTACAATGATATTTTTACAGAAGCTATATTACAGGAGTATTCAGAAGATTCTGATTGGTTTGTTGATAATTTTGAAACTTATGATACTAATTTGAATTTAAGTAGATTATATGTATTAACAACCAGTGGTACAGCCTCTGCTAGTGAAATGGTTATGTATTCATTAATGCCTTATATTGATGTAATTCAGATAGGAAAACAAACCCATGGTAAGTACTATGCATCTGTTACTATTGAAGATGATGAAGGGCTTAATTGGGCTATTCAACCTATTATATTAAGAGCAGAGAATAAAACAAATTCAATTGACTATAGTCAGGGACTTATTCCTGATTATGAAATGCAAGATGATTATACATATCAATTGGGTGATGAAAATGATGTTTTAACATCAACAGCATTAGATTTAATATGGGGAACAGATATTGCTCAGGAATCATTAAAGAAAAGTATTTTGTCTCCTAATTTAAAGGAAACAGGAATTAGTATTGAAAAAAATCCGATGCAACATCAAATGTATATCGATAGAGAATTATAATTTTGTATTTATATAAAGACTAAAGGTGAATTTTAAAAAAATTCACCTTTTTTATTTCCATCAATAAAAACACATGAATCAGTTAGAGTTAATAAAGAAGTTGCTACCCGGGTTGGCACCATTAATCATTTTTGTTTTAGCAGATAGCATTTGGGGGACAGAGGTTGGATTAATTGTGGCAATTAGTTTTGGATTGGTTGAAATCGTAATCAGTTTAATAAAGAAACAAAAGCCTGATAAATTTATATTATTTGATGTTGGATTGTTGGTTGCAATGGGGGTGATATCAATAATTTTAGAGAATGATTTGTTTTTTAAGCTAAAACCGGGAGTAATAGGTATTATTTTTTGTGTATTGTTGGGTTTTTCGGCCTATGGTAAACAAAATTTAATGATGGCAATGAGTGGGAGATATATGAAAGGAATAGAAATAAATCCCTGGCAACAATATGAGTTTACTAGAAGTATAAAGGCTTTATTTTGGATTTTCTCTTTTCATACTGTCATGGTATTTTTTACTGCTGTATATATGTCAAAGGAAGCTTGGGTTATAATTAGCGGTCCGGGTTTTTATGTGTTATTCGGAGTATATTTTGTTTTTGAATTGTACAATAAGAAAATTAAGCAGAAAAAATATAGTCAGGAAGAATGGGTACCAATAGTTGATGATGAAGGAAAAGTAATAGGAAAGATGCCTCGAAGTATAGCTCATAATGGATCAAAAATATTGCACCCTGTGGTACATATGCATGTTTTAAATGATAAAGGAGAACTTTATTTACAAAAACGACCTGCTCATAAATTGGTACAGCCAAATAAATGGGACACTGCAGTTGGGGGGCATGTAGCAGCAGGTGAATCAATCGAGTTATCCTTACAAAGAGAAGCTCATGAGGAAATTGGTTTGAATAAGTTTAACGTAAAACCATTTAAACAATATGTGTGGGAAAGTGATATTGAAAAAGAATTGGTTTTAGGTTTTATTACTGTAACAAATGAGTTACTAAAACCAGATGGGGAAGAGGTTGAAGAAGGACGTTTTTGGAAAAAAGAAGAATTAGAAAAACAACTAGGGAAAGGAGTTTTTACTCCAAATTTTGAATATGAGTATGAATTTCTTAAGAAAATAATAAAATAAGCAGAATGAAACTGTCAATAACTATTGAGCCTTCGATCCTAAATTAGAAAGCAAAAAAAATCCCCGATCTTAATGATCGGGGATTTTCTTTTATGGAGAGTTTTCTTAGATTCTTCTCTCTTTGATTCTGGCTTTTTTACCAGTAAGTCCTCGTAGATAGTAAATACGTTTTCTACGTACTTTACCGTGACGAACAACTTCGATTTTTTCAATGAAAGGTGAGTTTAATGGAAAAATTCTTTCAACACCTTGGTTTCCAGACATTTTTCTAACAGTTACCATTTTAGCTGTACCTGCACCTTTAATTTGAATTACAACACCTCTAAAAACCTGGATACGTTCCTTGTTTCCCTCTTTAATCTTGTAAGATACTGAGATAGTGTCACCTGCTCCAAAAGAAGGAACTTCTACTGAATCAGTTTTAAATGCTTCTTCTGCAATTTTAATTAAATCCATTTTATAAAATGTTTTGCATTTAACAAATACATGCAATATTACGTGAACTACCTGTTCAATAAGAGATTACATGCAGATTATACAATCGGGCGCAAAATTACGTTTTTTATTCAGTAAATAAAATAAAATCAATACTTTTTTACAAAGCTGTCCAAGATATTTTTCTAACTGGCGTTTCACCCAGACCAGACTTTCTTTTTTGGCTTGATCCAAAAAAGAAAGGAAAAAACTTATTTTATGATTATTGCTGCGTTCGGCATAACTCAAGTAAACTTGATTCTGCCCTCACTTATCGCAATAATTCAAGGCTACACCCATCTCACTCACAAAACTACGGTCATTTGACTGAAATCGTTTAAACTCACTTCGTTCAAACAAAAACGATTTTTAACCGTCAAACTAACCTTGTTTTTTAGTTCATTGGCTGAGGCCCATATAGAACCAACTAAAGATTTAGATTCTATTTTGCATTTAGGACAGATGTGACTTTTTTAAAATAATTTACCTTGAATTTCATTTGGCATTACTTTGACAATTTTCCCTAGCGTAACATACCATATAAAGCCTAGTATCTGTTTGTTCTCAATTTGTTTAATCTGTCGTATATATTGTAATATCTGATTTTCGTATTTTTTATCCTTATTCTCACCAAATTTATAATCTATCACATGTATGCAATTATCCATATAAACTACTCTGTCAGGTCTGTATGTTCCTTGTATTGATATAATTGTATTTTCTGTTTTGATTTTATTTGACTGATCGTACCAATGTTTGGTTTGATCCTGCGAAATCAACTTTTTTATTTCATTGTTTAAATTAAGCTTCTCAATTTCTGATATTTTTCCTTCAAACATTAATCTACCTAATGCATTATCTATATCTTGCTCAGAAATAATGTATTCAAAAGCCTCATGCATTATATTTCCATAATTAATCCTGCTCTTTTTGATATCTTTAGAGAAAAATTCAGAACTATCAGTTTTTATCGCAATTCTGTTGTTGTTTAATATGTTATTAGTAAAAGGTTTTAATACTTCACTTTCAATCGTTTTACTATCCACAATGTCTTTTCCTTTAATCGGAATATCTCCAAAACAAAAAGTATTGGTTTCATCATTCCAGCCGGACTTTATGTCAATAAATCCATTTTGAATTTCATCTATAGGATATTTTGAAAATGTATTATAAAGTAAATCAGAAACTGTTTTTAAACCCTCTTTATTAGATTTTGATGGAGTAGGACCAAATGTTATTAATACTTCGCAACTTCTGGTAAATGCTACATATAATAAATTAATACTATCAACGAACTGATATAGTTGTTCTTCAAAATATTCATTTTTAAATATTGTATTTTTAAGTTTTGAAGTATATGTAACGGGTAATAACTTTACCGCATCAAAAGGTGGTTGTTTGGGTTGGCACCAAATGATATTACTGGTGATTTCTGCATCAAGCTTCCAGTTACAATAAGGAATCAAAACTGCTTTAAACTCTAAACCCTTAGATTTGTGAACTGTCATGATTTTTATGGCATCCTGGTCATCAGGAACTGAAATTGCTTCAGTTTGACCTTTGTCATTCCACCATTCAATAAATGCTGTTAAATCAGGAAAATGATCTTTTATGAATTGATTCGTGCTATTGATGAATGATTGAATAAAAATACCTTGTTCTTTTTTAATTTGTTCAGGTAACTGATTGGCTAAATATTCAATTAGTTCAAATAGAGGTTTTTGTCGTTTGCTAAGTAAAACATCTATCCATTCATAATTTGTGTCATTAAATTTATTTGATGCAGAAAAATCAAAATAATTCCCTATTTCAATTAAGTTCTCTTTTAATTCGGCTTCCAGGAGTTTATTATTTAAGACCATGTCAGCCTTAAGAATTAGATTTTCGGGATTCTGAAGGTATTTCACCTGAGCCATAATAAAATTAATAGCAGAAGATCCGGAAAGGAATAATGATTCATTGGAAACAACAGGAATAATTGATCCGTTTTGAGAATAGGTACCAGATAATAACGCGTTGGCAATAGTTTCTCCTTCTCCTTTTTTACGAACTAATATACAAATATCGCTATGTGAATATCCTTTTGAGATGAGATTTTCAATGTTATCAACCGTTTCCTGAAGCATAATTTCATTGTAATCCTGATCTTTGTCTGGTTCTATAAACCTCGAATAAATATATCCTTTATTATCAGGTTTATTATCAGGTATTTGCTGATGTACATCTGCATATGCGCTAGATATTTTGCTTTTAAGGACTTCCTGAATGCTTTTATCCTGAATATAGGTGGCTAAATTATTATTAAAATCAGCCTGTATTAAATTAGCAGCCTGTGTAAAAACAGAATTGTTGAACTTAATAATGTTGGAAAAACTTCGCCAATTATGATTTAACGTTTTTTCCTGATTACCATGTTGTTTAAAATCTTGAGTAATTTGATTATTTAATAGATTCCAGTCAGAATTTCTCCATCTGTAAATAGATTGTTTAACATCACCAACAATTAAGCTTGTTTCATCACTCGATAAGGAATTGTCAATTAATGGTTTAAAGTTTAACCATTGTAGTTTAGAAGTGTCCTGAAACTCATCAATCATAAAATTTTGAAATTTACTTCCAATCTTTTCATAAATAAATGGTGCATCATTCTGATCTATAATTCTATTTAAGAAATGTGACGAATCAGCTATTAAAAATATATTTTCTTCTCTACAAATTGTTTGAACTTCTTTTGCTATATCTGCAATAATACCTAGAGCATAAAAGTTTTGGATAATAACAGTTGCACTATTGTATAATTCCAAATTCTTCTCAATGATATCTAAAGCCTTTTTTATTAGCATATTTAATAATGGATATAATCCATTAATATTATCATTTACATTAGGCGGGTTATCTTTTCTTATCCATTTTTCAGGTTCATCTATAATTTTTAAAAGTGTACTTCCTGGTTCAAGTTTATCAATCGCTTTTAATTTCTCAAAATATTTAACCGGGGTTCTGCTTTTACCTGTAAAATCATCATATTTTAAACCTGCCTTGCTTATAGCATTACTTCCTTCTTCACCAATTTCTGTTATTCTCTTCTCAAAATCATTTTTAATACTTATTATTTGATCCAAATAATCTTGCATCCATTGTTTATCACTAAGGTTAACAAGTATATCTCTACTTTCCAATTGAAATAACTCATTAAAAATCTCAGAACCAAGTTTGTTTAAATCATTAGTGAGATTCCAGTTTTTTCCCTGATTTAATTTTTGTTCAGCAAACTGAACAAGCCAATTTTTTAAATGGTTGTATTCGGGTAAATCAATCTTAAGTAATAAATGATCGATTGCTTTTTGAAGTACTTTGGGCCCGTTTAATTCAATTTTAAAACCGCTCTCTAATCCTGCTTCTCGGGCAAATGATCTGATAATCTTTTGAAAAAAGCTATCAATAGTACTAACTGAAAAATTTGAGAAATCATGTAGTAAATAGCTCAGTAATACAGAGGCTCTTTGTCTTACTTGTTTTTCAGTTAGTTTAAATTCCTTCTTTAAATCATCAATATAATCGTTAGTTTGATGAACTGAAATTTGATATAGTTTTTCAAGAATACGGCTTTTCATTTCACCAGTAGCTTTATTGGTGAAAGTAACTGCCAGTGTGTTTATGTAATTGGTGGGATTTTTAAAAAGTAAAAAAAGAAATTCTTTTGTAAGGGTAAAGGTTTTACCTGAGCCTGCAGAAGCTCGATATATTTTGAGTTGTGACATATTTACTATTTTATCACGAAAATAGTAAATATAAGAAGGTAAGTAGCAACGTACATCCCAAAAAATATACAATCCTTCTTTATACTTCCTATCATTCAAACAAATTACTATCGTTTGCTACTTACCTATAAAATATAGTGTTAACCCAATTTTTTAAATTATACCTGAATTTCAAGAATTATTTTCCGTTTTTTTCTAATTCTTGTTGATTGATAAATCCTTCTGAAATTACAGTAAGATCAATATTTTGTTTATGAACAATTTGTGCTTTTAATAAAATAGCAGGAACTAGTCTTTTTCCGTTGTTTACTGTAATATTCATATTTGATGGTGCTATTCCATCTGAAATTTTAATGGCTGCATCAGCAGCTGCAAAAGCCATTGATTCAATAGGTTTATAAATAGTCATTGTTTGGTTTCCTCCAACAATATTTCTTATGGCCTGAATATCTGCATCTTGTCCTGCAACAAGTACTGTTCCTGCCATATTGTGTTCTTTTAAAGCACTAATTGCACCTGTAGCAAGGGCATCATTTCCCGCAATTATTGCATCTAATCCTGTATAATCTTCACTATTTAAATAATTGTTGGTGACTTCATAACCTTCATGTAATGCCCATGAATTTGAGAATTGATTAAATACAATTTCAATATCTCCTTTATCAATTAGTGGTTGTAGAATATTGATTTGACCTATGCTTAATAAATAAGCATTATTATCTACTTTAGATCCACCAATAATACCGTATTTACCTGCTGGTTTTATTTTAGTCAAATATGAAGCTTGAAGTTCTCCCACTGCAATGTTGTCAGTAGAAATGTAATAATCAAGATTACAATCTTTAATGAGTCGATCATAAGCAATTACAGGAACATGGTGTTTGTGCGCATATGTAACTATATCTCCTGCCTTAATTTGATTGGAAGCAATTACAACAAGAACCTCCACTCCGTTTGCAATCATTTCCTTTGCTTGTTCAAATTGTTTGTCAGGATCTGTTTCTGCAACAGCGATGGAGCAAATACCGCCTAATTCTTTTATATCTTTTTCAAAGATGGTCATATCTTTATTCCACCTTTCCCTTTCTAAGGTGTCAACTAATAGACCAATGTGTGGTTCGTGTTTACAGCTGGAAAATAGAATAATACCAACTATAAATACTGAGATTATTAATGCTGTTTTTTTCATGGCTAGAATTTTTATAGGAAAACATATCTTTAATTTAAAAAAAAACTTTTGTAATGTAAAGCCTTTTAAAAAATCAAAACAAAAATTCAATTTTTATCAAAGTGTTTTTGTGATCAATGAATTACGACAGATTCCTTTCTGTAGAAGATTTTAAAAGGATTCATAATCTGTATTTTTAATTTTTATATTCTGTTCGAGGTTTTTCGACTTAGGGTTATTTTTTATGTTGTTATTTACTGTAATAAATGATTTTCGTGGAATTTCCATAATATCAATAGCTGATACCTCTTTAGGCGTTTTTATATGCTTACTGTCAAACTTAAAGTATGAGATTAAATTCATTAGATGAATTGATTGACTTGATAATTCTTTAGCCCCAGAAGCTAATTGTTCACTACCTGCGGCATTTTGAACGGTAGCTACGTTGATTTGTTGTAATGAACTGTTGATTTGATTTACTCCAGTTTCTAACTCTTGACCAGCAATAGTTATAGCTTGTACCAATGAACTTGTTTTTTCTATATTCGGAATTAGATTTTGCAGACTTAAACCTGCACTTTCCGTTATCTCAACACATTCATTTACTAATTTAATAATTTCACTGGCAGCATTTCTGCTATCCTCAGCCAGCCTTCTTACTTGTTCTGCAACAACAGCAAATCCTCTACCATGTTCTCCTGCTTTAGCAGCTTCTATAGCTGTATTTAATGAAAGTATATTCGTTTGATTTGCTATGCCATTTATGGCATGAATTTTTTCATGGATTATTTTACTTATGGTACTAGCACTTATTGCTTTTTTATTCACATTTAGAATTTCAGTAACTACCATTTCAGATATTTTCTGTGTTTTTCTGGCATTTTCAGTGTTTTGTGTAATGCTGGAGGAAATTTCTTCCATAGTTGAAGAGACTTCTTCTACAGAGGACGCTTGTTCATTTGCTCCTTGCGATATATCTTGAGACGTACTGTCAAATTGTAGTCCGGAAGAATTTAGTTGATGTGCTCCTGAAGCTATTTCATTTACAACTTCTTTGAGTTTTATAATCATACTATTTAAAGAGGATGCAAGTTTGCCTAATTCATCACTTCTGTTTGAGGATATGTTTAGAGATAAGTTGCCATTTGCAACAGCTTCAGCATTATTGGCCATTAATTTTAATTGGTTTATAATAGGAGCAAGGAATTTACTCATCGAAAAGAATAATAAAAGGGCCGAAGCAAATATTAAAAGAATAGATATCACTAAAAGTTTATTTAATCCGGCATACATATCATTCTTATAGACTGAAGTAGAAATAAAACTTTTGTATGGTGAAAAGTATTTATAAAACTGAACTTTATTTTGTCCTTTATCAGTCTCCGGCCATATATATTCATTTCTACCTATTTCGCCGTTTTTTAAAGTGAGTTGTTTGAAAAACTGGGCATCATTAAAATTCTCTTTTTCTTTTTCTGGATGTATGATGAAGTTTCCTGTTTCATCAATAAGAAACGGATATCCGTTATCAAAGAATTTTTTGTTTGAAAATACCTTTTTTAGAAAAGCATAATTTTTTTCCTTTGTACCAACATATAATATTCCCTTTATAGCTCCATTTATAAATATGGGTTTATATGCTGTACGATACCAATCGTTTACAACAAAAGCGCGCCCATAATAAGTTTCGCCAGTTTCAATGATTTTGATTACTTCCGAATTATTTGGAATGTAGGTTCCGATGGCTCGTGTACCATCTTCTTTAATCACATTAGTGGCTATACGTATATAACCATCATCTATCTTTTGAAAAATCGTAGCAGTTTCATTTGTTTGTTCCTGAATATAATCTACTAAGCGATTATCTGCATACATAGTACTTCCGGCAAGCTCCCATTTTGAAATCGTATACTGTTTTGCTTCGTTAGTAATCTGATTTACTCCATTTATAACAATAGTTTTATCCGTTTCAATAATTTCACCTTCGTTGTTGAGTATGTTGTCAGCAAATTTAATGGCCAATTGAGCATTGTGTTGTTTAGCCTTGACTTCTGATTTTAGTATAGTTTCTAAGTCATTAAGTTGGCTTTGCATATTTTCTGCAGTAGTCTTTTCAATTTCTTTGCTGAGAGTGATGTAAAATGTAAAAGATAAAACTATCGTAAATAAAAGAAGAATAGAAACAATGGCCAGGTTAACCTTAATCTTAATGGATGAATTTATAGTTTCAGTTAGAGTTTTCTTTTCATTTGAAGATTGAAATTTTTTCATAATTATTGGTTTTGGGTTGTTTTATTATAATGTGTTAAAATTTACATAACAACATATTATGAAACTCGTCAGTTAATAACACTTGATGTGTATTTATTAACAAGACCAGTTACATAAGAATGAAAGATTATTCCACAGATATTAACTATCGAATAATCCTTATTTATTCCAAAACCTATTACTTAATGAGAATTTAAATTAGTTAATATTATTAACTTTTACAATAATAGATATGATTGTTTAGTTTTTATTATCAGTATCTTGTGAGGAGTAGGGGAGTTTAGAGTTGTTGATTATATGTTTTAATAAAGAAAATCTATCAATAAGATTTTCTGAAACTAAAGAGTTTAAAATTTCAGGAAATTTTGAATAAACCTTAAACTAGGCTCAATTAATATTATTTGTAGTTTAATTTTTAGTTGCTAAAGATTGTTTACTTATTGTTTTGGTGATTGCATCTTTCAATGGACAATTAAAGGGTATATTTTCTCCTTTTCTATAGTAGTTTAGTACTTTAGTTGATTCTCCGGCCAGATTTCTTCGTACATTTCTTCTTTCCCCTTTAATACGGGCAATATGCATATTGTCATATTGGGTAGTTTGATGACGCATCCAGGCAATTACAGCTTTAGATGCTCTTTCTTCAATAGGGATCATTGACGTGCGGGCAACAGTTCCACTACCAATAGGAATGGCATGTTTTGTAACTAAAATGGCTAATGTCTCTGCAATAGCTTTGTATTTAGGATGAAAATCCAAAAAGGAAATTACAGCCTGGTTAAATTCAGTTTCGTAAAGATCTTGTTTCTCTTGTCTTTTATTTAATTGATAGCGTCTTTTTTTTTCGTATTCTTCTGTACTACGTGTTGTGTTAACTTCTTTAATTGCCCAGTCGATAATTTGTTTTGGAGCCCAGACTCCCTTTGACATTATTCTGCGACCTTTTTTAAATACAACTTTCCAATAAATTTTTTGGGATGTTACTTTTCTTGTTACACCGGCATCTCCCGCAGGAAGAAAAGTCCAATCAGTAGGTGGAGTTTGTTTAATGCCTTTATCGTCAATTAGATATCCAGATTTATGTATTGTTAAAGTTTTTACTTGACTGTTCATTATTTCAGTTGTAATTTGCTGCAAAATAAGAAAAATCCTACGAATTAATAAAAATGTAACAGGAATGTAACATCTCCTTAACCATGCTGTAACTCCACATGCATATGTTTGCAACGGGAAAAATAATAATAAGGAAAATTTAAAATTTTAATAAAAACATTTCTTGGGAGGAAATGCTAAAAAAACTAAACACAGGAAAATGAAAAAGATTGTATTTTTATTTGTATTTATGACATCGTTATGTGTTACTAGCATTAAAGCACAAACTGATATTTATGCAAAGGTTGGAAAAGGAATTCAATTAAAAACTGAAAATGATTTATTTTCTTTAAAACTCGCTACGAGAATTCAAACTAGATGGGAATTTAAAAATAATTTAAGTTCTTCATATACTGATGAAAATGGTAATTATCATTCTTCTCCAGAAGCTACTTTTGAAAACAAAGCTTTTATAAAGAGAGCTCGTTTAAAATTTGACGGGTATTTTTTAAATAAAAACCTTGTATATAAAATTGAGTATGATCTAGCTAGCGGCTATGTTAGAGATGCCTTATTCAAATATAAAATGAATAATTTTGAATTTTGGTTTGGTCAGGGAAAATTACCTGGTAACAGAGAACGCCTTGTATCGTCTGCTAATTTACAGATGGCTGATAGATCGATTTTTAATGATTATTATACTCTAGATAGGGATGCAGGTATCCAAGTTCACCATAAATTCAAATTAGGTAATGTTCTAGTTTATGATCGTTGGGCTGTAACTTCAGGAGATGGTATTAAGAATAATGATTTTGCTCCAGGAGTTAGTTTAACAGGGAAACTTGAGGTTCTTCCTATGGGAGAATTTAAATCAAAAGGTCATTATAAGTCAGGAGACTTAAGTCGAGAGGAGACTGCAAAGATGGCATTTGCTTTATATGCTAATCATAATAAGGATGCATATAAAGATAGAGGACAAGTTGGAAGTGTAATTGGAGGCGAAGCTGATTTATTAAATATAGGTGGAGACTTTGTTCTTAAATATCGAGGTTACTCTTTAATGGTTGAAGGAGGTACCAGATCGGTAACTGATGATAACGAATTTGTATACGACAATAATGGAAATATAGTAGATGCATATTACACTGGATATGGTGCAAATGTACAAACAGGATATGTTTTCAAAAACAACTGGGAATTATCAGGACGTTATTCCTTTACTAAGCCCAATGAGACACTATATAATACAGAAATTACGGACTATACTTTTGCTATAAGTAAATACATTATTGGTCATAATTTTAAATTTCAGGGAGATGTAACTTTCCGTGATAAGCTTACAGACCAAAATCAGATTATTACTAGATTACAGATGGAGTTCCAGTTTTAAACTGGAATAGAATATATGATAAACAAAAAACTTTGCCCTTTGATCTGGATTTAGTTTTTTGTTAATCAAAATGTAAGGTATGGTTGTAAGACTATGATAAGGATTGTGTTAAAATAGGCTTAAAAGCACAGGTTTCGATTAAGATGTAACAGTTTTGTAACACTCTTTTAACTCATGTGTAATAAGTCCAGAATATATTTGTTCACTTGAAAAAGTAGGATAATAAATAATAAGATAAGACTGATTTAAGTAAAATAATAACAATAAATTCTAATTACTATACCTAAATAATAAAAAGAGATGAAACAATCATAGTCGAATGACTATGTGAGTTCCGTACGAAAATTAAAGTAAAAACGTATGAAAAATTTACTAGTAGTACTATTAATTGCAGCCATGTTTGGCGCATGTTCAAATGGTAAAAAAGGTGCAGCTGATGGTTCAGGCAAAGCAGTAAGTATTGCAGCTGCAGGGGCAACATTCCCAATGCCATACTATAATATGGTAATCAAAAACTATATTAAAGAAAAAGGTGTACTTGTAACATATGGAGGAATTGGTTCTGGTGGTGGAATCAAAAGTCTTAAAGACAAAGTAGTAGATTTTGGTGCAACGGATGCATTTTTATCAGATGAAAAAATGGCTGATATGCCTGCAGAGATTGTACATATTCCTACTTGTTTAGGAGCTGTAGTTATTGCTTATAACCTTGAAGGAGTTGAAGGTTTAAAATTAACTAATGAATTATTAGAGGGAATTTTCATGGGTGATATTACAAAATGGAATGACCCAAAAATCAAAGCTAATAATGAAGGTTTAAGTTTACCTGATCAGGAAATTACATTTGTTCACAGATCAGATGGTAGTGGAACAACTTATATTTTTAGTGATTTCATGACTAAAATTAGTTCTAAATGGGCTGATGCTGTAGGTAAAGGAAAATCATTACAATGGCCTGTTGGAATTGGCGCTAAAGGTAATCCTGGAGTTGCAGGAACTATTAAATCAACACCTGGAGCAATTGGTTACGTAGGAAGTGAATACGCTTTTGCACAGAAAATTTCATATGCATTATTAAAGAATGCTGCAGGAAACTACATTGAGCCTTCTATCCAATCAATTAGTGCAGCAGCTCAAGGAGCTATGCCAGAAGATACTCGTGTAATGTTAACTAATTCTGATGATGCGAATGCTTATCCAATTAGTGGATTTACATGGTTAATTCTTTATAGAGATCAAGCTTATGATGGTCGTACAAAAGGACAAGCTCAGGGTACATTAGAATTTTTAGATTGGTTGATTAGTGCAGATGCACAATCGGTAGCTTCTAAAGTAAATTATGCACCACTTCCGGAAAAGGCTGTTGTACAGGCAAAAGCAATTCTTCGTTCTGTTACATATAATGGTGAGGCATTATTGAAATAATAATATTTAAAATATAATTGCCTGGCTTGGTAATATAATTATAAAATCAGGTTCTTGTGAGCCTGATTTTTTTCTTTTAATAGTTTAAGTCGTCACATTTGTATGTGGATAAATCAATAATGTTCTTAATTAATTTGTTTATATCTGAACCAAATAACAAGTTAATAGATTAAGAACTACAATTGAAACAAATTGAAAATGAAAAGCGATACCATAACAAAATACGTACTATTATTATCATCTCTTGTAATATTATTGGTGTCTGCCGGTATGATCTTTTCATTGTTGGGAGATGCCATTCCGGTATTTGAGAAATTTGGGTTAAAATTTATTATATCAACTGATTGGAATCCTACAGAAGGTAAAGAAAGTTATGGTGCATTACCATTTATTGCCGGAACCTTAAGTACTTCAATATTAGCTTTGATTATATGTTTGCCAATGGCCTTTTCAACAGCATTGTTTATTTCTGAATACTTTAAGAAATCCTCATTCTCAACTGTATTAAGCTCAATGGTTGATCTTTTAGCAGGAGTTCCATCTATTGTTTATGGATTATGGGGTTTTTATACTCTGCGACCATTTATTGTATCATTAGGAATTGATCCACAAGGATATGGAATATTTACTTCCGGGTTAATACTAGCCATTATGATTATTCCTTATGCAACGTCTCTTAGTGCAGAAATTATAGCGATGGTCCCAAACGAGCTAAAAGAAGCAGCTTATGCTTTGGGTGCTACTCGTATGGAGGTAATATTTAACGTGATATTACCTAGTGCTCGTTCAGGAATCATTGCCAGTTTTATTCTTGCATTTGGTAGAGCTCTGGGAGAAACCATGGCAGTAACTATGCTTATTGGAAATGCAAACATAATTCCTACTGGTTTATTTAGTACAGGTAACAGTATGGCCAGTGTGATAGCCAATCAGTTTGGTGAGGCAGATGGGTTAAAAATGAGCGCCTTAGTTGCAATTGGATTATTACTTTTTGTAATAACAGGAATTGTAAATGCCATTGGTAAATTAGTAATTAAGAAATTATCCTAAATGTTGTAATCATTATGGAAAATGTGAATACACCAATAGAATTGACAAAGAATAATGCTTTCCGAACATATAAGGATAAAGCGTTTTTATGGGGTGTTATAGCCGTATCAATTATAACAATTTCTCCAATTGTTTTAATCATAGGGAAATTAGTTTGGAGCGGAATAAGACAGATTAACTTGTCTTTTTTTACAGAAATTACACCTAGTACTTTCGAGGCAATGACAGCAGTTGCTAATGGTGAAGTTATACCGGGAGGAATTGTGAATGGTATATTAGGAACACTTCTAATTGTTGTTATGTCTGCAGCAATAGCTATTCCTTTAGGGATTTTAATTGGGTTATTTCTGTATGAAAATCAAGGAAAAAGATATGCAAATTTAATACGTAGTTTATCAGATATATTACAAGGGGTGCCTTCAATAGTTTTAGGTTTAATATCTTATTTATGGGTAGTAAAAAATGTTACACAAGGATACTCTGCATTAGCAGGTAGTGTGGCATTAGCGATTATGATGTTACCTCTAATAATCAGAGCAACAGAAGAAACCATGAAGATGATTCCCGGCACTTTGAAAGAAGCGGGTTTAGCTTTAGGTGTACCTTATTATAAAGTAATTATAAAGGTTTTGATTCCATCAGGAATTAGTGGGTTATCAACTGGTATTTTATTAGCTATTTCAAGAATACTTGGAGAAACTGCACCTTTGATGCTTACTACATTAGGTAATCCAATGATTAACTGGGATGTTACTGCGCCAACAAGTGCAGTGCCATTGTTAATTTGGGATTTTTATAATGATCCTAATATGGTTGACTTAATTTGGAGTTCATCATTATTTTTAATGGGATTTGTTTTAACTCTGAATATTATTTCTAAAAGGATTTCAGCTAAAAGGTAATGCTGTAATAAATAAATGAGTGTAAGTATTATAAGACTATAAATTAATAGATGGCTGAAGGAAAATAAGGTGACTTCAAAGGTTTAACTTGTGACTTAAACCATGAACTTATAACTTACTATTATATATAAAGAAGCAAATGAATAAAAATATAGATATCATAGAAAACCCGGTTCTTAAGGTAGAAGATTTATCTATTGCTTATAATAAGGCAGATAAATATGCTGTAAAGAAAGTAAATGTAACTGTTAAGAAAAATACAATTACTGCAATTATGGGACCTTCTGGATGTGGTAAGAGTACTATGCTTAGAGCTATTAATCGAATGCATGAACTTTATCCTGATATCAGAACCGAAGGTAATATTTATTTGAATGGTGATAATATCATGAAGATGGATACTATCCAGTTACGACGTAAAATAGGAATGGTATTTCAACGTCCAAATCCATTTCCTACAATGAGTATATATGATAATGTTATTGCCGGTTATAAATTAAATGGAATTCGTATTAAGAAAAGCCAAAAGGATGATATTGTTGAAAGATCGCTTACTGATGTTGCTTTATGGGATGAAGTAAAAGACTCTTTACATAAAAAAGGTACGTTTTTATCCGGAGGTCAACAGCAACGTTTATGTATTGCACGTTCAATCGCATTTCAGCCGGAAGTTATCTTATTAGATGAGCCAACTTCTGCACTGGATCCTATCGCTACTTCTAAAGTGGAGGATCTTTTGGTAAAACTGAAAGAGAACTATACCATTGTTTTAGTTACGCATAATATGTCGCAGGCAGCACGTATTTCAGAGTATTCTATGTTTATGTATTTGGGTGATTTAGTGGAGTATGGTAAAACAAAAATGATGTTTACCAATCCTCGCGACAAGAAAACAGATGAGTACTTAACTGGTAAGTTTGGTTGATTAATACTTCAATTAATCCTTAATGTTAAACCCCTTAATACACAATAGATGTTACAAAAAGAAAAGGCAATTCAAGATATAGAAAATACATTTAAACAATACTGTGATTTGATGATGAAACAATTGGGCGAATTGGAATTAATTGCTCAAAAAGGAAATAATAATATTTCTGATGTTGAAATAAAAAAGATCAAATCAACAGAGAAACAGTTAAATAAATTCGAGGTAAAAATAAGTGAAAAAATAATCAGTACAATCGTTCTTCATCATCCTGTAGCGTCTGAGTTACGACGTTTAATGGCTTGTTACAGAATTGTAATTAATATGGAACGAATTGGAGATTTGGTAGAGACTGTTATTTACTATATCCGTAAAATAGAGGATTCAAAATTATATGAAGAATTATCGGATGTAATTTATAATATGATTACTTCAAGTACCAGCATGGTTGAAAAAGCACTATTATCTTTTATCAATGATGATAGAGATTCAGCTATATGGACCATCAAAAATGATGAAGTACTTGATGAGATGAATAAAAAATTAATGAAGAAAGGTATCAAAAAGACAAAGCTACAGAGTGAAGCTCGTGAGATACTACTTAATCTGATTAATTTCAAAAGTATTATCTCAAAAATTGAACGTATTGGCGATCATGCAGGTCACATCGCCGAAGCATCGATATTTGCGCAGGAAGGTAGAGATATCCGTCATCAGAATATAGAGGAGGATTAAAAGTTTTGGAATTTCTCGTATATTCGTGCAAACTCCAAAATGAAATGACACAGGAAAGTAAACGAATATTAATTGTTGATGACGAGGAAGACCTATGTGAAATATTACAGTTTAACCTCGAAAGTGAAGGTTATGAAACAGAAGTAGCTTTTTCTGCAGAAGAAGCATTACAAAAAGACCTTGAATCATTTGATCTGTTATTGCTGGATGTTATGATGGGGAAGATGTCAGGATTTAAACTAATTGATACTATTCGTAAAGAATTAAGTATCGAAGTTCCTGTAATTTTTCTTACCGCCAAAGGAACAGAAAATGATTTATTAACAGGATTTAATCTGGGTGCTGACGATTATATATCAAAGCCTTATTCGTTAAAAGAGTTAATTGCCCGGGTTAAGGTTGTATTAAGAAGAAATAGTCGAGTTGTAACTTCTGAAGATAACAGCATTATAAAGGTAGAAAATATGGTATTGGATCTGGATAAAAAGGATCTTACCATTATTGATGACCGTGTAGAACTAACTCGAAAAGAGTTCGAAATATTAAAACTGTTCTTTGAAAATCAAAAGAAGGTTTTTTCTCGTGAAGAAATATTATCAAAAATATGGGGAGATGATGTAGTTGTATCAGATCGCACTGTTGATGTTAATATTACACGATTAAGAAAAAAAATAAAACATTATGGAGAATATCTCAAAAACCGACCCGGTTTGGGATATTATTTTGAAGTTTAATAATTAAAATAAACCTGGTCTATGTCATTTAATTTTAATTACAAAAGAAAACTATTTGTTTACTATTTTTCAATCATATTTGTAATTACAGCATCATTTATTGCATTTCAGTATCAAAGAGAAAAGCAATATAGGATAGCTCAATTGGAGAGTAAATTAGATATTATATCAGATCTTACTGATAATTTTATAAGAGATAATGAAATTATAGAAAAAGGTAAGGTGCTGTTAATTGATTCCTTATTAAAGGTTGTTCCTAGTGAAGAAACCAGGGTAACAGTTATTGATACTAAAGGAAAAGTACTTTTTGATAACTTTGTTGATGATTTTCAATCTATGGAGAATCATTTGAAGCGTCCTGAAATTCAAAAAGCTAAATATGCAGATAATGGAGTAGGTTCTAATATTCGGAAATCAGCAACTACTGGTCAGGATTTTTACTATTATGCGCATAATTACAACAATTATTTTATCAGAACAGCTGTTGTATATGATATTAAAATTCAGAATTTCTTAAAAGCAGAACCTCTGTTTTTAATATTTATAGGATTCTTGTTTATTGTTTCATGGATAATTTTATCGATTGTAACAAAGAAAATGAGTGAGAGTATCACCAAATTAAAGGATTTTGCAGTTCAGGTAAGGCAGAATAAGCAAGTTATTGGTGATTATGAGTTTCCACAAAATGAATTAGGTGTAATAAGTAAGCAAATTATATCTATGTATAAAAAGCTTACTGAGACAAAAGATGCATTAAGTTTGGAGAAAGAAAAGCTTATTAAGCATTTATTGGTTCTTAATGAAGGTGTTGGATTCTTTAGTGCCGATAAATCTGTTATCTTAACTAATACATGTTTTGTGCAGTATCTGAATTTATTGGCAGAGAAATCATCAATAAATCCGGAGCATGTTTTTGATGTTAAAGAGTTAAAAGAACTTCAAAAGTTTTTAAAGAAACATGTTGATAAGAAGAAGGAAATAATTAATCCTAATGCGCTTCCAAAGAAAGAATTAACCATTGAGAAAAGTGGGTACTATTTTGAAATTAAATGTATTGTTTTTCAGGATAGAAGCTTTGAGATATTAATTAATGATATTACGAAACTTGAAAAGCGTAGGTTGTTAAAGCAGCAAATGACTTCGAATATTGCTCATGAATTAAAAACTCCAGTTTCTTCAGTCAGAGGGTATTTAGAAACAATTTTAAATAATCCTGAAATTGATGAAGAAAAGAAAAAGTATTTTATAGAAAAAGCTTATCAACAATCATTTAGATTAACAAACTTAATAGAAGATATTGTTGTACTAAATAAAATTGAAGAAGCTTCGGATAACTATGAATTTGAGAAAGTGGAGGTGTTGAATGTAGTTAATGATGTTGTTGAAAATTTACAGGATCAAATTCAAAAACAAGGAACCAAAATTAAGGTAAATATTAAAGACGATATTGCGATCAAAGCTAATCCTTCTTTAATTATGTCGATATTTCAGAATTTGATAGAGAATTCTTTAAACTATGCAGGGGAGAATATCATAATCAAGATTGATCAGTATCATGAAGATCCGGAATTTTATCACTTTTCTATTTCTGATAATGGAGTAGGAATTCCGGAAGAACATATATCTCGTATTTTTGAGCGTTTTTATCGCATTGATTCTGGTCGTTCAAGAAAAATGGGAGGTACAGGTTTAGGTTTAGCTATAGTTAAACATGCGGTTAATGTTCATAATGGAGAGGTTTCTGTGAAGAATGCTCCAGGTGGTGGGGCTGAATTTTACATAAGTTTGCCGAAATTTCAGGAATAAAATATACAATTATTATCATATGTTAAAAGACCATCTAATATAGATGGTCTTTTTTATGTTTAATAAAAATACATAGCACAAGTAAAATATTGTTATACAATGTATTAATTTGTAATTTAAATGTAAAGAAAATATTATTATAGTACATATTGTTTAATAGAAATATAGGTTGAATAAGTTAAATATTTGTTAATATAAGCATTGCGTTATGCAAAACTATTATATTTACTTTTTTATTTATTCAAACAATGAGAAAAATTTTTAAACTATTTATTGCACTAAGCACATTAAGTGTCTTATTTCATAATTGCACTGATGATGATACTGAATATAAAGGAAATTGGGTTGAAATGGAAGCATCATTGTGGCCTAATAGATCTAATGCAGTTACATTTATAATTAATAATAAGGTTTATATTGGTACTGGTTATGACTATGACACCCAAGAAATATTAAAAGATTTTTGGGAATTAACAATTGATGGAGATTCATTTCAGTGGACTCAAATAGATGATTTCCCAGGAGTAGGAAGAAACAGATCAGTTGCGTTTGCTACAGAAACATCTGGGTATGTAGGTTTGGGAAAAGATTTAAATAATGCTTTGCTTGGTGATTTTTACAAGTATACTCCGGGAATAGGTTGGGAAGAGTTAACTGCAGCATTTCCTGGTACAGCGCGTAAAGATGCAGTTGCATTTTATGTGGATGGTAAAGGTTATGTAGGTACTGGTGAAGATGAAGACGGATATAGAAATGATTTTTTTTCGTTTGATCCATCAACAGATAAATGGGAATCAATCAGTTCTGTTAAAATGAAAAGATCTATGGCAATGACTTTTACTTTAGATGGAAATGCTTATTTGATTAGTGGTTATTATAATGGAGCTCTGGATGACTTTTATCGTTACGATACGTTAAATGATGAATGGGTTGAATTAAACCATATTTCTGATTATACAGGTAGTAGTTTTGATGATAGTTATGATAATAATATTCAAAGATATGATGGAGTTGCATTTACTATGGGAGGAAAAGCGTATTTAGCTACAGGTAACGGAAGTTCAGATGTTTGGGAATGGGAACCTACAACTGACTACTGGAAGAGGAAATGTGATTTTGAAGGAATGTCCAGGGGTGGAGCAATTGCTTTTACTATAAACGATATTGGATATATTGCAACAGGAGGAAATGGAAGTTATTCATTTAATGATGTTTGGAGCTTTGATCCTGAAGGTGAGTTTAATAATAATGATTAATTTAAACTAATGTCAAAAAACAGGCTACTAGAAATAGAAGCCTGTTTTTCTTATTTATGTATATTGTAAATTTACCCTTGAATTAAAAATATAGTAGGTTTTTTATGTAGTTCGGGTAGTTTTCCTTTCCATTGGGCAACAGTTTTTGTTTTAATAAACTCTGTTTCTAAAGTAATATTGCAGGCAACACAAACCTTGGTTTTAGGATTGCAATTGGTGATAATATCTTTTAAAAGATGATTATTTCTATATGGAGCTTCAATAAATATTTGTGTTTGTTTTTCTCTTATCGAAATACCTTCAAGGTGTTTTATTGCTTTAGCCCTGTCGCCGGCCTTAATCGGAATATATCCATGAAAAGCAAAACTTTGACCGTTCATCCCTGACGCCATTAAAGACAATAGGATAGAGGATGGACCAACTAAAGGAACAACTTTTATATTTGACTGATGTGCCATAGCAACAATTTCTGCTCCAGGATCTGCAACACCTGGACAACCAGCTTCTGAAACAATACCAACGTTTGCTCCTTTTTTTACTACGTTTAAAAAGCTGCTTTTTTGCTGTGGAGTTGTATGCTTATTTAGAACAAAAAAAGTGAGTTCGTCAATATCAATTGATTTATCAACCTTTTTAAGGTATCGTCGTGTTGTTCTTATATCTTCTACTATAAAGTGCTTTATTTGCTTTATTAGAATGCATACTTCCGATGGAATAACACTATTTACAGAAGTGTCACCTAATGTATTAGGTATTAAATATACAGTACCTGCCATTGTTTAATTTTTTGCAAAAATATAAAATAATCGCACAAAAAAAGGCTGTCTAAACGTTTAAGACAAGCCTTTCTATAAAATTGTGTGTTAATTGTATGTGCTGTGTTAATTAAGCTGATAGCATCTTACCCAATCAATATCCATTGAAATAGGAAGATTTTCTGCTTTTGGTTCATCCAATAAATGTGAACTTAAAGATACATACATTGGAGTTTGTGGAATGTTCTCTGTTTGAGTATGCACAGTTACTCCATTAATTTTCCATTCCATTTTATTTTTTGACCATTCTAAAGTGTATATGTAAAACTGCTCAGAAGATCCTGGTATTTTTAGTTTTTCAACTTTTTGACTTAGTCCATTACCGTTAGTCCAAAAGTTTCCGGCTTCAATTTTATTTTTTTCGTTATCAGGTGTTTTTAAAATATTAACCTGAGGTGTAATTTTCTCTGCTAACAACCAAAATGTATGGTTTACTGGTGCAGTATGACTGTATTTAATTTTAGCTTCAAATCTACCATATTGCTGTCTGAAACTTTGCCCGGTACTTATTAATCCAGATGTAAAATCAAACTTTTGAGGAGCAAACCCCATTGCTGGATTCCATACTTTACCTTTACAACTTTGACTTTTTGTAATGATTCTTGCACAACTATCACGTAATTCAATATTTGAATCCGTAAAAAATTGTTTTTCATTGGCCTGAACGTATGTATCATTCAACAAAGCTTTACCCCAAAAATAGCCTGTTATCCATTTAGAATTGTCAAGTTTTGTTCCATTAAAATCGTCTTCAAATGTTAAGTTCCATTTGTCAAGTTCTTTAAAAGAATTTTTATCCTTGATTTTATTGTACCATACAATATCTTCACTTTTCGATAAAGCTTTATGCTCTTCTATTAACTGAAATTCTTTAGATTTTTTAAATCTGTTTTTATCATTCATTTCAGTTTTTACATTAGAAAAATCTTGTGAGTTAATGTAAGTCTCTAATTTTAAGAATTTTTGAATTTCAGGCGAGTTTTTAAGCTCATTAGCTTCCTCCGTTTTACCTTTACTTATCATTTTAAAATAACGCTTAACATTTGCTGAGCGTTTGTGTTCTTTATATTTTTTAAATTGCTGATAAGCTTCAGTATCTTTAAACTTCTCTTTTTTAAGCTTAATTATTTTTTGTTTAAAATCTCCTGAATGAACTAATGTATCCAGTTCATAATATCTTTTTAAATCTTCTGATTCTTGTATATTGTTAAAGCGCTCAAAATCTCCTTTAAGATTTTTGAGTTCATTCTCATATTTCTCAGTATTGGGAAATTTACTTCCGAATAAAGTTGCAAAAATATTAGCCATTCTTTAGAATTATATTTAGTAATGCCACATTCTACGCAAATTAATAGAAAATGTTATTATAAAATTGTATTGAAATAGAAAAAATGAAAAAAATAAAAATTTATGTTCAAGAATATACAAGGATAGAATATTTTTATATTTTTGCACTCGCTAACGCGAAAATAGCTCAGTTGGTAGAGCACGACCTTGCCAAGGTCGGGGTCGCGGGTTCGAGCCCCGTTTTTCGCTCACAGAGAAAAACAGGCGAGAAGTCTATGCCGAAATAGAATTTCTTATGAAGTATGAATTAGAAATTATTAATCGGTAAGCCCCGTTTTTCGCTCATTAAAAAAAGACATAAAGGGTGATGATATAAGTCGCTCTTTTTTCATTTAAGCCCAAGTGCTGAAATTGGTAGACAGGCATGGTTGAGGGGCATTTACTAAACTTTAGCTACAAAGGACTGCTAAAGCTGATTAATAAAGAGTTATAAAAGAACGTAGCTCAAATGTAGAAAAATTTTTCGGAAACAATTCGGAAACATTCTACAGATTTATAAATTTGGAATCAGATACCAGCCCAGATGGTGAAATTGGTAGACACGTTGGCTTGAGGGGCCAATGCTCGTTTTAGAGCGTGCAAGTTCGAGTCTTGTTCTGGGCACAAAAAAGAAACTCCCGGTTGATTTATTCAGCCGGGAGTTTTTTTGTTTAATAGCAACTTATTGAAATATAGACCATAGAGAACGATAAGTGTTTACAGTGGAACAAAAAACGATATAAATAGAACAAAAAGCTTTGTGTGTAGAACATTATATTGTATATTTGTATAAAATATTTGCAATATGCACACTGAGATAATTAAAATAATAGAAGCTGGACTTAAGAAAGACCCAAAGAAGGTTTCTCAATATACAGACCTTTTAATTAAGAAACTTAACAAGGAAGGTGAAGTTCAGTTTGCAGATAGATTAAAAAGAACATTGTCTTTAAATTCCGATTCTTTCGCGAGTATGGCTACTTTGGATGAAATAACAGCCCAAGCCCCTGTCGATAACGAATCGAGAATAAGTATGGTCGAGGTTGACAATCCATATCAAAACTCAAAAATTATTATAGATAAATCCATTGAGGAAGCTTTAACTACCTTTATTAAAAAGGTGAAAAATAAAGAAGAATTAGAAAAAGCGGGAGTGCAAACTAATCTTTCTTTAATGTTATATGGACCTCCGGGGTGTGGAAAAACAACTTTGGCTAATTATATAGCTAAAGAAACAGGCCTCCCTTTGGTTACAGCTCGATTAGATTCATTGGTATCTTCCTTATTAGGTAGTACGGCAAAGAATATAAGAAAAGTGTTTGATTTTGCGAATAATAAACCATGTATTCTCTTCATTGATGAGTTTGATGCTATTGCAAAAGCTAGAGATGATGAACATGAACATGGTGAATTAAAACGTGTTATAAATAGTCTTTTGCAGAGTATTGATCAATTTAGTAATGTTCTGATTACTGCAACTAATCACAGTAATATTTTGGACAGTGCAGTATGGAGACGATTTGACACAGTAATTGAAGTTATCAGACCAACTTCAACTGAATTTACAGAAGGATTAATTGATTCATTTACTGAGAATTTTACTTTAGACTTTCGAAAAGATAAAAAGCGAAATGAAAAACTATTAGCTGTTTTGTCTGCAAGTTCACCTTCTGAGATAAAAACAGTTTGCACTAATGCAATTACTAGTTCTATTATAAATAAAGAAAGCACTGTAAAGTATATAGAATTTTTAAAGGAGGCTTTTAAGTATAAGAATCATGGCAAAGTTTCGGATGAGGAGTTAATATATTTTTTTAATGAAAATCTAATTACTCAGGTTGAAATAACTGAATATACAGGTATGTCTTTACGAAAGGTTAAAGAAATAATTGCAAAATTTAAAGAAAAAGAATAATGGATAGCAAGAAGTATTTACCCATCAAAATTGTGGAAAAGCGTAAAGAAATTGATGATTCTTTAACCGAAGGTGGAGGTGGTAATGAGCCTGCATGGATGTTAAATGTCCCTTTTGAAAAAAGGGCAGGAATGATACGAAGAACACTAGGCGATGTGAATAGTGAATTAGATAATAGGTTAGCTCATAATATATTTATTCCTGTCGCATTGGAATTTAAGTTGGATGAACGGACAACCGCTAAAGCTCATCGCTCTTCGATTCGTAAAATGGTGGATGTAAACAATAAGAATAATCTAATAGGATATTATGACGAATCATCACTGCTAATTAAGATTGATGATAAGAATGACCTGCGTGCTATTGAAGAAAATTTATTAGATATTCAGAAAAATAGTCATGGCCTAGCGTCTATAATAGAAACCAATTTATTTAAACCCAAGGTATATGTTCAAAATAATGATATTCTTAAGGTTAAACTAATAGATTATCAGGATTTCGAGTTGAATAGAACTGTTCATAGAGCTTTTTTGAAGAGGTGTAAAGATGGTAATATAGATGTTCAGAGTACAAAGTATTCTGATGATTTAATTGTGTATAAAATACCTTTTAAAGAAGAATTGATGCCAGTTTTACAAGAGTTCGAAGGCTTAAGTTCGATTGAAGATATGCCAACATATAGTATAACTTTTGATGTTGAGTCAGAAGAGAATGAAGAGTTTGTTGAGTTATTAGAACCTGAAAAGCACAAGAATTATCCAACTGTAGGTGTACTTGACTCTGGAATTTCAAGAAACAAGTACCTTTCGCCTTGGTTATTAGAAGATAAGCATACTAACTATATTGAAGATGATATAGATACTGGTCATGGAACAGCTGTGGCAAGTGTAATGGTCTATGGAGATAAGCTAGAGAAAAAGAACTACACCAATTCTCAGGGGTGTTTTCTATTTGATGCAACAATTGTTCCAAAGCAGGACTTGCTTAATACAGTAACAGAGTTCGACTTAAGAGAAAATATAAGTGAGGCAATTAGAAATAATCCTGAAATTAAAATTTGGAATCTTTGCGTAGGGTGGAGTAAAGAAATTGATTCTCATAAGATTTCCGATTTTGGAGTTGCGTTAGATTTTCTCCAAGACGAGTACAACGTTATTATTTGTACTTCAATCGGCAATTGTAAGAATTTTATTATAACTAAAGCAAAAGGAAAAATTCAAGAATCTGCTGATTCAGTTAGGGCACTTGCTGTTGGTTCTATCGCACACAAACAAAGTGAAAATGATTTATCAAAAGAACACGAACCGTCTCCATTTAGTAGAGTTGGTCTTGGCCCTTTTAATTTAGTAAAACCAGAGCTTACTCATTATGGAGGGAATGCAGGATTAAATGAAGATGGTAGCAGTACCTTTTCTGGAGTAAATACAATAAATGAGAATGACGAAATTCAGCCTAAAGCAGGAACCAGTTTTTCAACACCACGAGTAACATCAATAATTGCTGGCCTACATAATGAAATTGCTGAAGGTTTCGATCCCATATTATTAAAAGCCTTGATGATACATTCTGCAAAGTACCCATCAATAGGATATGAATTTGATGAGCGATTGAAGCAGATGGGTTTTGGAGTACCATCTAATGTTAATGATATTTTATACAATTCTGAGAACGAAATTACGCTTGTAATAAGGGACACTCTTGAAAAGGGAAGATTTATCGAAATATTAGATTTTCCTTATCCTGACGATATGATAGAAGGGAATTATTATTATGGAGAAATAACTGCTACTCTTGTAAGTGCACCTGATTTGGCTTCTTCTCAGGGGGATGAATATTGTCAATCAAATATTGATGTTTACTTTGGAACATATAATGAAAAAGTGGAGAGGTCTGGTAAAACTGTTCGTAACTCTATCGGTAAAGATGAGATGAGTAAAAATCTTTTGGCACCCGGGATATATAGTAAAACTGAAATGAAAAAAAACGCTGAATTCAGCGGCGAAAGAATTTTGAAAAGTTACCATCAGAAATATCAACCAGTCAAAAAATGGTCTATTAATCTAGATGAAATAACCGAAAGCAATAAAATCAAATATATCGAGTATCCCAAAAGATGGTTTTTGAAAATAGAAGGTCTTTATAGGGACCATATTGAAAAGACTAAAGAAAATTTGAATACGGAATTTTGCTTGATTATAACAATAAAGGATACTAAAAATAAAACTAAAGTATATGACTCTATTACTGCTGGTTTAGAAGCTAATAACTTTGTTCAAAATAACATTAAAATTAAATCAGATATTCAACTTAAAAATTAACTATGGAAATATAGATATTGTAAGAAATAAAAAAGCCCAGTTGAAAACTGAGCTGTATTTTTTATCAGAAAGTATGTCTTTCTTTTTACGTGAGACTTCAAAGATAAGACCTTTCCAAAGAAAATACAAATTCAGGTTATTTAACTGTTCAGTTTACTAATGGCTTAATGGTAAATATTGGAGCTATTTTATCCTCAATAAAATCCTCTATTCTGGTGAGGGGAATAGAATTAAGCACATTTTATAAATAGATTTAAATAATTTGAATATGAAAGATTCATATATACTAATTGTAAATGGTCGTGAAAAAGAATGGAACGATAAGACCATTTCATTTGAGCAAGTTGTAGAACTTGCATTTGGTACAATCCAAAACAATGGTAGAACTGTTTACACCGTGACTTATACTAGAGGTAATAATGATAAACCTCAAGGTTCTATGGTTTCTGGTGATGTAGTAAAAGTCAAACATAAAATGATTTTCAATGTCACAGCAACTGATAAGTCGTAATGCAGACCTAAAACGTCTTAGAGACGAAGGTTATAAAATTGAAGTTAACGGTGGGCATTTATTTGCCCACCATATACCTTATGTGAATTCTAAAAGAGAGGTAAGTTTTGGTGTTCTAATTTCACCATTAACAATGAGTGGTACATCAACTACTAAACCCAATAACCATGTTATATTATTTAGTGGCGAGTACCCTTGTAATAAAAATGGTAATCCAATTGAGCAAATTAGGCACAGAACTAACAGAACTTTATTTGGAAATTCAATACAGGCTAACTTCTCTTTTTCGAATAAACCTCCTAATGGATATTTAAATTTTTATGAGAAGGTAAATAGGTATGCAGAGATTATTTCTGCACCAGCAAAATCAATCAATGATAGTGTAACAGAGAAACCTTTTTTGCCAATTGTTGATAATGAACTTGAAAGTAAGTTTCTCTATTTGGATACTAATTCTAGTAGAGCCAACATTGACTTCATTAATGACAAACTATCATCTCAGAAAATTGCCATTGCAGGTTTAGGAGGAACAGGAGCTTATATTTTGGATTTGGTTTCAAAAACAAACGTTCGAGAGATTCATATTTATGATGGAGATGTTTTTCTAAATCACAATGCATTTCGGTCTCCGGGTGCAGCTAGTTTAGTGGATTTAGAAAATCAACCTAGTAAAGTTGATTACTACCAGAATAAGTATTCTTTAATGCGTAAAGGTATAGTTAGCCATAACTACTATCTGCATGAAGGTAATTTTGACGAGCTATCTAGCTTTGATTTTGTTTTTGTCTGTATTGATAATAATCAGGTAAGAAAATCACTGATTAATTATTTGATTGTACATAAAGTGTCTCTTATTGATGTGGGCTTAGGCGTTAATGTAATTGACGATAAGCTTATTGGTCAAGTTAGAGTAACTTCAGCCAATATGCAAAATAATAGCCACTTAGATAAATATATTCCATCAAGTGAGGGTATTGATAATGATTATGTGACCAATATTCAAATTGCAGAACTTAATTCTTTGAATGCGGTTCTTGCTGTACTAAAATGGAAAAAAATGTCTGGGTTTTATCAAGATTTGGAACAAGAGTTTCATTCTATATACTCAATTAATAATTCTTACTTGAACAATGAGGAAAAAGGCGAAATTTAAGTTTGTTGAAACAATTCCTAATTTTCTTAAAGAAAATGTTGTGTATATTACAACTCAATACAACACAGCCGTGCATAAATGCATGTGCGGCTGTGGCAATGAGGTTGTTACTCCAATTACACCGCACGATTGGGAATTAATTTATAATGGAGAAAGTATTACCCTATATCCATCAATTGGAAATTGGAATTTTGATTGTCAATCTCACTATTGGATTAAAAATAATGAGATTGTTTGGGCCGAAAAATGGTCAAAGAATCGAATTGAATCGAATCGTAGGTTTGATAAATCCAATAAAGATAAATTTCATAAAACAAGTAAGGCAAAAAAGTCGGCGTGGAAACAGCTGCTGTCCTATTTGAATTTATATTAGAAGTGGTTATGATTGGAAGAATTGAATAGCTTCAATTCTTCTCAACCACCCCTTTAAAAATTTATGGTTCTGGCCTCTTTGAGCAATCGTGTTGTAATAATGAATCCGTGCAGTTTTAATGGCATTAAACAGCATCTCTGGTGGGCATGAGTTAATTGCCTTAATAGTGTTTTTACCGATAATTCCATCCAATTTTAGGTCACAATCAAAGAAGCGGTTCAATACTTTTTGAACACCACAACTCCCCCAATAACCACTATTTACACACCAGTCAAAAATGATTTCTTGTAACGAGCCGGAGTTAATGCTTCCGATTTTGTATTTATTGTAGAATGTTCTTTTGTAGAACTCTTTAACCATTGTGGTTAGTTCCGGAATGTCAATCTTGGCATTTCTTTTTAAATCACAAAAAGTCAGTTTGTAACCATCAATAATTTGCCAACCTTCCCAGTTTGGATGCAGGTTTCTGGCTACACCCATATATGTTTCACCGCCTCTGTCTCCGCTTACATTGGCGTAGTAGCCTTCGTGCTTTATTACTCCATCAAAGAGTTCATCAAATGTCTTCATTCTTACGTTTGGTTTTAAGTTTTACATTGTTTACCCCGGAAATTGCGCCACCAAAAAGGAAGTCGATAATGGTACTGAGTTTGGTGGAGATACCGCCATTTATGCTACTTACAAAGGCAATTTGCCAGTCTTGTAATTCAATGGTCTGGAACACGAAGTAGTTAAGCATCAAAATGGTTAAGGCACACCAAGCCAATAGGAAGAATAGCGCAAACACTTTTTGCAGCCAACTATCCTGTGCATACATGTCACGAGCAGAATCCCGGTCGGCAACAGCCATTTTAAAAAGCTCCATTTTGCCTTGAAGCTTTTCTTCCTGTGTGGTAAATATCTCATCTATGAGTTTTGTGCCAATCTTCAACGTTTCAGCAACTCCGGCATTGGTTAGTTTTCCAAATATCTTTTTCATCGTTCCACAAATTTTAAGATGGTATCAAGCTTGTCATTGAGTTGCTTGATGGTCTGATGAAACAGTTCCTTACTCACATAAATCTCCTTGGAGCTATCTCTTAAATCAGAAACACGTTTATGCAGTATGGCAAACTTGTTTTCTGCACCTTCTAGTTCTTTTGTGAGGTGCTTAATATCTTTCTCCAGTAAATCTGTCTTAGCTTCCACGGTTTCCTTTGTCGCATTTTTTGAAATAGCATTGCGGATGATAAATGATACCACACCAACCATTAAAGAGCTTAACCCCGCTATCACAATCCAGTAGAATTTTATTGTCATTTCCTCCATGTCTAAAAGATTTTAATGGTTTCATTACTACCTCCCGGAAAGCGATTTTTCTCCATTGTTGCACTCTGGTTTTCAATGTGCATAATGGCATCCACATCGTGTTCCCAGTCCGTTCCGCCTTTAGATGTTCCATCTCGATTGGCTTTAAAAACCAGAATAAATGAAGTATTGGGGAATCGCTTTTTAAGGGCTTTAAACTCATCCGGTTTCATGCCTACGGTTTGAGTACTGTCCAAGAAAACGGCATCGTAGCCTTTAAACTGGCTTGTGTCGTAGTTTTCCACAAAATCAATTGGATTACTGATTCTTAATCGTAAAAGCTTTTCTTGAAGAGAGCCTTTTACACCTTCCTCATTGGAAACATACAGTACTTTCAATCCACATTTGACCAGTAAATCGGCCAACAATAAAGCTACGGAGCTTTTGCCATGAAACCTTTGTCCGTAAATCATCAGGTAGAATGGTTTGTATGGCTTGCCTAGTAATTTACCGAACTTCCCAGTCAGAGAAAGTGTAGAAAATTTCATCTTGGCCAACTGATTGGCTGATACTACTTGATTGGGTGCTGCGTTTACAGTTCTTGTTGCCCTTGGTTGAGAGCCACTACTTTTGGGCATTGAGGTAGTGGCATTTACTTTCCCAATCCGGCAACACCTTTTAATCCGTTTAATTGAATATTGGTTACCAGTAATTTATCACTATCCAGATAATCTTCAAGATGCTTTTGCACTTGGTTAATGCGGTCATAAGCCCGGTCTGAACTTGAAACTTTACCATTCTTTTTGGCATTCTTAATACTTGTGAGTAGTCGTTTAGCCTTATCAATTGTGATATTACCGTATAGGTTGATGAAACGTTTTATTAAGGATACAGCAGGAGTTACACCATAGCTATCTACAATATTTTTCAGCTTGGAATACATGGAATTCGGCACTTCAAAGGTACATGAGCTACCCATTTCCTTATAAGTCCGGGCAAGGTCGTTACCAATCTTTTTGATTTCTTCGGCATACTTACTGGATTGGCGAATGGTCTTTTCTGTGGCTGCTTTCTGAATCACTTTATAGAGCAAGGAAACCTGACGTTCGGTTACTTTCTTACCATGCATATTCAGATAACGCTTGATTATCTTTACCTCCAAAGGCATTAAAGGCACTTCATTGGGCTTTCGTTTTACCGTTTTTGAGGTCGCTTTCTTTGCAGAAGAAGTCTGCTTTGTTGCAGATTTCTTGCTGCTTGTTTTCGTAGTTGCTTTCGGTTTTTTCTTGCTATCCCGGTATTCCTTTAAAGCTTCTTTGTATTGTCCGGATTCCTTATCCAGAATATTCAATGGATGGTCGAAAGGTAACTCAGGAAAACGCTTTACGTTGATGTACGGCTCAACAATCTTAAAATGATTATCTAGCATTTCCTTGATGTCTTTATCATCACTGTAAAAGTCAGAAAAAGCATCGAACTCTTTGTGTGCTTCACGAGCTGCTTCCGGCAATTGTGAAAAGTCAATATCCTTGGTTGCTTCCTTGTAGTTTTTTATTGTAAGCTTCATATCATTAGTATTTTATTGTTGTAGAATTGATTTACAGCCCTGCCACGGCTTTAAGTTGCTTTTGCTTTATCAGAATAGCTTTTGCCCGGAGCTTCACCAGTTTTAGTTTTTTGCCTTGGTCGATATTGATGGTCTTAGCTTTGGTAGTAGCTTTTTTCTGCTTCGCTAACCTTTGAGGGAACTGTTTTTTATCCTGCTCAAACATCTCCATCGCTTCTTTGGTCAGACTATCAGCGTTATCATTACGCTTTGTGCCTTTCTCCAGATATTCTTCAAAGTAATTCCGGGGAACTTTTACCGATAGGCTGAATCGTTCTCCAAGCAGATTTAATAGTTTGGGCATTTTCTTTTCTGATACCGAAGCTTTCATATTGCCCGATACCATTTCAAAACCATCCCGACTATTCTCCAATAGCTTCACTACTTCCTTATCCGTATAAATAGGAATATGACTCTTGGTTTTAGGCATGATAACCTTGAAGGTGTCATCGTAATGGCGAACAATACTAATCTTGTTTTCGGTGCTGATGGTAGCTCCACTACGCAAGCTCATGATGTGCTTTTGTAGCTTGGCTATCGGTGCAACCACATAACTATTGGAATTCTTTTCGGCTTCATCCGGTGACCATGCTTCAGACATTAGAATTCCTTTTTGAACACCTCTTCCTTTAGTTGTATAGCTCACTAATTTGCCGGAGAAGTCAGCTGAACCTTGCAGAATATTCCCGGTAACGATGTATCGCACTTGTCTGTCCTGAGTAAAGTTTTTAATGGCTTCATCCCATTTACCAATCAGGCTTTCCTTTTGCGGAGTGCTTAACTGAAAACTACGAGCCTGAATACGCTCAATTTCTTTGGCTGTATCGCCCGATGCAGGTAGTACGATATACTTACGACTATCAGAAATGGCGAAGCGAAGTTTTACAGCCGATGGTGCATAAGGGTTGTTCCTTTTGGGGTTAATATCAAATCCAAGGAAGATACAGTATGAATTGTCGCTGCTTTCATTCTCAAAACTTAATGCCGGATAGAAATATCCATGCCCAATTTTAAAGAACTTGAAGAAAGCATTCAGGTAGTTCTTTCTGTTCTGGCTTTGCGTTTTAACCTGAGTAATCTTTTCCTGTTTGGCATCTTCCAGTTCCTCGGTTCGTTCACTCATGTACTCATTTTGAGCTGCCTTGTCAAATACAGGTATTTTCTGAAATGCTTTTTCATTAGGAATGTCAGCAATAAGTTCTTTGTATTTTGTTTCAACTTCCTTTAAATCCTCTACGAGTTTGCTTTGCACATGCTTTTCATGCGCTGCAATAGTGTCTTCTGAAATATTGTCCGGGTATTTACCATTCAGGTGCTTTTTAATTAGCTTCTCCAGTTCCGGTTTGCCGTATGGTTTCTTTAGCACATTACATTCACACTTTTCTAAGAAAGTATCATTACCAAAAACAGAACGTCCTCCTTTTCCGGCAATCACTACTCGCTTATCCAGAGTTTCTGCTTTCAGGTTCAGGATTTCAACTTCAAGGTCGTATTCATCGGCTTGCTTGAGGTACTCTACATAGTCATTGTAGCGTTCAATCACCTCATTGTAGAATTTCTCCTGTTCCTTAACCGATAATACTGCCACACGCCCGGTTACTTTGGAAGCATCACCTTCCGATGGTGTTTCATCGCTTTCTTTACCTTCAAATTTCAGAGGATTATCCAAAGCTTTGTTTAATTCCGGATTCTCCAACATGTACTGACGAACCACCTTATCTCCGTATTTATTCAGGAAGTCATCTGATTCCAGTTGTGACTTGCTGCTTTTCTGGTTGGAAGTGGTATTGGCATCCAATGATTTCAGCTTCTTTTTAAGCATCATCATAAACCTCTTTTGTGCCGGAATGGATGAAATAATGTAATCGTAAATCGGTTTCATTATCTGCCCGGTTCGGTTAATACGACCACGCTTTTGAATCTCGGTATTGATATTTAGTTCCGGTTGGAGTATCACCATCACACGCTGCTTTACCTGTTCGGCAGGTACTTTATCGGTGACAATGGCATGAGCCGAAGCTCCGGTAGAACCACTCTGGTTAATCAGTAAGCAATCAATTTCATTGTCGTTGAATCTACGGAACAGGTCTGCGGTGTTTTCCTTTTTACGGCTCATCACCAAGGCTGTGGTATTCCGTGCATTGGTTGAGTTATACTGAACACAAAGTTTACGTCCTGTAACTTCACCAACGGTATAGCCAGCTTCTTTGATTTTTTGGATAATTAAATCCAGGGGGCTAATGGTGATTCCGGTGGAAGCCTTTTCAATGCGCCTGATAATATCACGATAAGCAAACTGAGCCTCTTCTGATAAGTCAGCAATATTGAAAGCTTTACCTTCCGATTGGCCGTCAATATCTTTTTCGGTATAGCGAAGAACTGAATCCAGACCTTTCTCCAGAACGGTTGAGAAATCTGCGTTGATTATATCATCCGGTTTGGCCATACCCTCCAGAAAACTTCCCATTGTGGATGCAAAAGCAATGATAGGCTTTTTGCCGTCCTTCAATCTCTGGATGGCATGTTCAGCAACATCGGAAGCATTGATACTAAACAGCAATTGGTTAATGACATTAAAAACCTTTGAGAAGTATGGTATATTATCAACTCCGGCTTTCTCCGTTCCCTTCCGGGTTTCAACCTCCTTACTTTCTGCTGCTGCAACCTTATCGAGCTGCTCAACCTGTTTGTTGATATACTTTTCCTGAAAGCCGATTATATCACGAATAATGGCTGTTATCTTATCGGCAATATCAGCTTGTTCCTTTGCTTTTTCTTTTAATTCAATATAGTTGACTTCCACACCTTCAAAAGAACGTTCACGCCTTATCATCTGACCTTCTGAAACCAATTGAGCTGCCAGAATCTCTTGTAATGCCACACCGCCTTTTGAAATGGCTTCCACCAAATCTTCTTTGCTCATATTGGCATCACTCATGGATGTTTTCTGCGCATATATGGGCATATTATCAGGTCGCTTGGCAAAGGTTGCAGACAGGAAACAAACACCTTTGGTCTGACGAAGTACACCTTGCATAAACTCCCCGGTATTGGAACTGCCGGAAGCATTGTGCGCTTCATCCATTATGATGATACTGCCATTACTGGTAGCACTTAAAAACAATTGCTTTGCAGGTTTCTTAGGTTGATTGAATTGAGAATAGGTAGCACACACAAAGTTGTAATTGCCCGGTACTTGTTGGCTTTTAATAATGCGTTCCTGAGTTGGCTTTTCAGGAGCCGTATAAACAATCTCACCGCTTTTATCCTTGATATGGGTTTTGCTCTCCTTGGTATTGACAATAAATGGCACAAGTGCGGAGCTTCCAATATCTGATAAATCCCGGTACAAATCAGTAAACAGGTTCGGCTTTTCAGACAGGAATACGGGTTGCATCCCTTGCTTTACTCCATAGCGGATTAAAGCTGCTGCCGTTCGTCCTTTTCCTATTCCGGTCTGGTCACCAACGATTATACCCTGACCACGTTTTTCTATGTTGTAGATAGCTAATGAAACGGCATCCACTTGTTCGGCTGAAAGAGCTTTTACCAGTTCATCGTTCTGGTAATCGAGCTTTTCAGCAACGTAGTCAAATAATGGCATTCCAATACTTTTCTTGACTTTACGAATGGCGATGTGCATTTCATGTCCCATTGAATCAGGAACCGTTGTATCAAGAATAAAACCTTTTTCGGCAGCCGGGATGTATGCCATTCCCAGACCTTTCGTACCCAACATTCCTTGCAGGTACTCATGTTCGTTCTGAGCCAGTTTTTGAGTGCGGATAAAACACTTGTTATCCTTGGTTGAAAAGCCCAATTCGATTAACCGGGAGACAATATGTTCCTGTGGTTTTCGACTGAACTTTATAGATATGCTTTTTTTTTGGAATTTAATTTCGGACTTCATGCTGCTTTTGTTTTAGAAGAATGGCTTTAGCTCTCAACTTTACTAAGCTCAAATGTTTATTATTCGTATTGTTTTTGGGGTTCTCTAACCAGACTCTGTCCCAAAGTTCTTCATGGCTATTTACCATTGTGCTGTGGAGTTTATTCTTTAGTGGAGCTGCACCTTCGGGTTTAAATTTTGCTCCATCAATCAGTATTAACCGGGTGTTGAATGATGTACCCTGACGAGAATAAAGCTTCTTGCCATTGATGGGAATTATATCTTCGACATTGTAAAAGTGATACAGGTAGTTCAGGAAGATTCTGTTTTGTCCGGCTGATACCCGGCCATGCTTATCCCATGAGGTATGACCACCAATGATAATGGCAGCCTTTCCATCATCCTTCATGCAACGCAAGGCATTTAAAGCCATTGCGTGTTCCAATCGTTTGATTTTAAACTTCCCAAATAGTTCAGGTTGAGAAAGTGAACCGAATGGTGGATTGGTTATTACACCATCGAATTTTCTATCGTAAGCAAAGGGTGGTTTTACCGCATTCCAACTGCTTACCTTGGCAAAGGGTTGTTCTTTAAGGTTGTCTAACCTGACATCATCCAATTCGTTGACGTAAGTTTGATGGTAAGGCAAAGCGATGGTCAATAATCCATTACCTGCTGATGGCTCTAAATACAAGGAATCAGCATTGGAATTTCTTACATAACTAGATGCCAAAAACGAAATGGGTGCAGGAGTTGAATACTGCTGCATCAATACGCTCATGCTTGTACGCATTGACAGGTTAACCTGAGACTGGTAAAGGGCTACAATATCAAGGTATTTCTCGTAAGTGGTCAGCGAATTGTCGTGTGCTATCTCTCGTGCATTCAGGACTATTGCCAGTTCGGTGTATTCTTTAACAAAGTTTTTATTGGTTATGCCGAAGCATTTGGCAATACTTTCAATAGTGGTTTTAGAGTGCTTACGACCATTAAGCAAATCCTCACGAATCCTTGATATGTAGCCTTTCTTATCCATTAATTTTTACATGATTGAATGAGCTAAATAGAAAAGACCAATAAATATCTCTGCCGATAAAGTGAGTTCTAAGCACCAAATACGCTTATCTGCAAAGGCACTCGCAAATAGTGCAGATATACCAATCAGGATTGTATAATTGATATACCCGAAACTGAAATGGTAACTTAATCCAAGAAGCGTAAAACCGCCAATGGCAAAGAAGTAATGTGCTATGCGGATTATCAGGTTTCGCTTGAAATCAGAAAATACACCAACCATAAATATCCCAGAACCTCCGGCTATCACCATCCAATCAGGATTTCCTTTAATGAAGATTCCGGTAATGATTATGGCTAAACCACAAATCCACATTACTATTTCGAATACAAGCTTGTAAGGCTTTTGCAAAAAGTAATTGCTATCAGAAATTGACTTTCGTATGCCATGAACAGCTATTATTGAAGTGAGATATACCACTAATGAAATAAAAGCTGTGAATAAACTTCCTAATACTAATGCTTTCATAATTATTGGAGTGTAATGGTTTTATCAGTTTCATTTGTAAATCTCAACTTCAGGTTATTCCCGGCCACATCAACCGAAAGGCTTTCTACATCTGCATCCACAAAGTTTTTCATGAAGTTGATTTGGAAGTTCAATATCTCAGCCAGTCTTGCTTCCCAATCCTCACCAGAGAAGATTCCGGAATCAGCATATACCTGTAGGAACTTTTTCAAGAAGTCCGGTATGTTTTGAAGATTAGTATCCCAGTCAGCACCAACGGTGGCATTTTCTTCAATACCTGACAGTTTATCTTCATCAAGCTGTGGATAGCTGCGCTTTTGCGTATTGGCTTCAATTGCTGCTGCTTGTTCCGGTGAAATGGTAACAGGTTTATTCTGCACATTGGTTTCCCAATCAGCTCCGGCAGTTGCATTTTCCTCAATCCCTGCCAACTTATCGGCATCGGCTTGTGGATAGCTTACCTTTTGAGTATTGGCTTCAATGGCTGCCGACTGCTCCGGTGTAATGGTTACAGGTTTGTTCTGTAAATTAGTCTCCCAATCAGCACCAACTGTGGCGTTTTCCTCGATTCCTGCTAACTTATCAGCATCCACCTGTGGGTAGCTGTTCTTTTGGCTATTGGTTTCGATAGCTGCTGCCTGTTCCGGTGATATGGTAACAGGTTTGTTTTGTACATTAGTTTCCCAGTCTGCGCCAATAGTGGCGTTTTCTTCAATCCCTGCCAACTTATCGGCATCTACCTGTGGGTAGCTTACCTTTTGGGTGTTGGCTTCGATTGCTACTGCTTGTTCCGGAGAAATCGTTACAGGCTTATTCTGTACATTGGTTTCCCAGTCTGCACCAACGGTTGCATTTTCTTCAATCCCTGTAAGCTTATCTTCATCGACTTGTGGATAGCTACGCTTTTGTGTATTAGCTTCAATTGCTTCGGCTTGTTCCGGAGAAATGGTAACAGGTTTGTTCTGCACATTCGTTTCCCAATCCGCGCCAACAGTAGCATTCTCTTCAATACCTGCCAGTTTATCTTCATCCACTTGTGGGTAGCTGCGCTTTTCGGCATTGGCTTCAATGGCTGCTGCTTGTTCAGGTGTAATCGTTACAGGTTTATTTTGTACGTTGGTTTCCCAGTCTGCTCCAGAAGTGGCATTCTCTTCAATACCTGCCAATTTATCTTCTTCCGCTTGTGGGTAGCTACGCTTATTGTTGTTGGCTTCAATATCGGCTGCTTGCTGCGGAGAAATGGTTACAGGTTTATTCTGTACATTGCTTTCCCAGTCTGCTCCAACAGTAGCGTTTTCTTCAATACCTGCCAGTTTATCTTCATCGGTTTGCGGATAGCTTCGTTTCTGTGTGTTGGCTTCAATAGCTGCCGATTGTTCCGGAGTAATGGTAACAGGCTTGTTTTGTACATTCGATTCCCAATCTGCTCCGACTGTGGCGTTTTCCTCAATACCTGCCAACTTCTCTGCATCTTCCTGTGGATAAGAGTTCTTGCGGTTATTGGCTTCAATGGCTGTTATTTGTTCCTGAGTGATAGTAATAGGCTTATTCTCCAACTGCTCAAAATCGCTAGTCAGGTTCATATCATTTTCCAACTGTGAAAACTTGGTTGGAACCGCAATGTCTATGTTACCATCAGGACGAGTAACAAAGCCACCATGAATTTCCACACCACCATTAGGCATATAGACCGGGCTTTTCTCTGAAATAAGCAAGTCTTCTACATTCCCGGCAATAATCATCCCACCACTTAATGAACTTACAATGGTTTTGGGTCTGAAATCCGGTGCGGATTTACTTCTAGCGATATTCACAAACGAACCCACCGATGCTTTATCCAGAATGGAATCTTCCACATCTCGGTTCATTTTGAAATAAGTATCAGAAAATACAATCTTGTTATATCCCCGGTCAAACACACATGACTGGTTTACCTTGGCATCAAAGCAACAATCATCAATATTGGTGGTGCTGTTCAGGTAAGCAATTGCACCGTTTGAAGCATCAGCATATTCAAATCGAATATCGGAGAAGTTCACGGCACTATTATAAATTTCAATAGCTCTGTCACTTTGAAAAATGACTGGTTTCACATACGTTCCTAACGAACCATCAACCTTATTGCTAAGTGACTTAATGTTGATTTGGTAGGAGAAATCACGAAGTACCAAGAACGTTCCCAAGTCGTTGATGAAAATACCATCTTCAAACATGATGTCGATACTGGCTTTTTCATTGGTATGGTATTTCAATGCTTTGGGTAGTGTATCAAATAGGCGTTGAAGTTTTGAGAAAGGCGTACCTGAAGGAATGATAATTGCTTTTTCATCAAGGTCATATTCAAACCCGGTAATTTCTTGGTCTTTACTCATGTCAAATACACCCTGAAACACTTTGTACTGACCGTGTTCCATACCCAAATAAGCGTAATGACCATCCGAAGCCCATTCGCCTTTTTTCAATAGCGGTGGGGTTGTTCCCCTAAACATTTTGATTGTTCCCATATGTTATTTTTTTAGTATCAAGTATTAAGATTTTAGTATCAAGATGATTTACATGATGCGTATTCTTGTGTCTTATATCTTGATACTTGTGTCTTTAAATCAAATCATTGAATAAGCCCTGTCAAACAGTTCGTTGCTGACATAATTGCCTCCATTTTCAACCCTTGCAATGGATAGAACTAAAAGGCGAAGCGTATTCTTGGTAGGCAAAAGTTTAGCTGTTTTGCTCACCTTTAAATCCTTGCAAACTGTGTTGATATAAGCTGCTGTATTGTTCTCGAATTTGGGTGCGTATTCCTCGATAAGAGCCGGAACTGTATTCTTGCCCTTTTCAATATCATGCTTGAGGTCTTTAATCATGGCACGGACACCATAAACCGGAGCAATAAACATTTCAAACCGTCTGTCTTTATTCTGCTCCTTGGGTAGTTTGCCGTTCCATTTTATTTTGGTGTAAATCAGGTTGCCCGGATTGTTATTGCGGATTCCCCTTGGTGCATTGGACAAGTAGTTGTTTCCACCGTTCCAGTTTTGAAAGTTCGGTGGCAACGTATTGTTGTTTGTAGTCAGAATGTTTGCTGGACGTGTATCAGAACCACTTGGGGGCAATAGTCCACGTTTTCGCCTGTTTCTTCTGCGAATCAGTAAAACACTTGTAACTATTGCCCCGGTGGTTAACACCCCTCCCGAAATAAATAATATCTTCTTTTGCTTCATATCCATAGTTGTATTGGTGTTTAGAGAGGAATGCCCCAACTATCGAATTTGGGCTTGATTTTAGCAATCTCTTTATCGCCTAACTCAAAGCGTAGCCAACCAATCAGGTTGTAGTTCTGACCAAGGAAGGCTGCACGAGTTCCCCAGAGATACATCTTCATACCAAAGGCTTTTATTACCAGTAGCATATCGTCCTTGGTCTGGATTTTATCAATGGTGCTGTAAATGGTCTTTTCATCCGTACCAAAATCAAGCATTGCACCATAGAGTGTATTGGCAAACAAAGCTGCATCGGAAGGCGTGATCGTCAGGTTTTCCTTTTGGAGTACCATATCCTTTAATGATGGCGCAACCGTTGATGATGTTCCATCCGGATTACGCTTAAACATCTTGCGAATGGCGTAAATACCCACACCAATGGCCAGTACCGGAACACCGATTCGTATTCCCGAACTGATTAATGCTGCTTTATTTGCTGTACTTAAATCCATTAGATAAACCTTAGTGCCTTTTTAACTATGCTTGGATTCTTTGCTACCTTGGTCAGTAGCTTGATAATATCTTCCTGCTCAACCTTATTGACTGCATTTTGAATCAGGTTGCCTACTTCCTTTACTTTCTCCGGCTTTTCAGCCTCGATGGTGATTCCTATTTTGAATTTTCTCATAATCGTATGCTTTAATGTTATTCTTGCTCTATTTCGGTTGATTCCTCCTGAACACCTTGCATGGATTGATTCAGGAACATGAGTGTTTTGTTGATGAGTTCAGCCCGGTCAAGGCATAAGCCAACGATATTGGCAATCTTGGCTACATCTTCCAGTTCCCATGTTGACAGGGCATCTGAAAGGTTCTTAATGATGGTTGCCTTTTGCTTTTCTTCGGGTGTTTGTGGAGAGCCTACTTCGTTAATTTCAACATTGGTTTCAGGGATAGATTGTGATTCTTCTGAATAGTCTTCTACCAGACCTAAAGCTCCTTTAAGTTCCTCCGGTGATAAGCCAAATAGCTCAGCTGTCTTAGGGCTGTTGCTCAATATTTTTGTACCTATGCCGGATACCACACCTATGGCAACACGTTTCATCAATTCGTTGGGTGCATAACCTGCCAATCGTTGCTCTAAATCTGTTTTTTCACGTTTCAGCTCTTGGTTTTCATTGTTGAACTGGTCACGTTCCACACGAAGCTCGGTGTTTTCATTACTTAGCTTCTCATACTTCTCCTGAAGCATATTGTAGCGTGTCTCAAACTTGAAGTCATCCAACTGTTTTTGGTAACCTATTCGCTCAACCTCCTTGTTGTTACCGGATAAAGCATTGAACAAACCAAACAAACCTTCAATGTCATTTCTGGCATTTTCATCTTTTACCAGTCCCAGTAAACCACCAAGCCCTATGCTAGGAGTACTGTTCTCTTCATTCATCTTCTTTACTTCTTCTTTGACAAGAATCTGAATGTCTGCTTTTTCAATGGGTGGTTTTGGTGGGTTCATCAAGCCACTCACGTTAACTGTGTAAGTGTTTAATCTTCTTGCATTGGGGCTTTTACCACCAAATACATAAACTTTCAATGTTCCGTGTGCCTGTTTTGCTTTCTCAACGGCATTCTCAATATCCTGATTAAAGGATGAAGTACCGGATGTTCTTGATGTTAATGCCGTTTCATCAACTCCGGTTAAAAGATAAATCTCGTAAGCGTAAGGGTACTTTTGCTGTTCCTCTGAACGCTTGATAAAATCGTATATACTCTGTATTTGCTCTCTAAAGTCCAACATATCATTATTAATTTCGGTGTGGGATAATCTTTACAAACTCTAAGTGATAAGGCTTAAAGCTCTCTGTATTGGTTTTAATGTCGATGTAATCGGTAAAAACCTGATAGCGGTATTCGTCCATGAACTCGTATTCTTCGGGTGTTGCGGTGAATACATTGTCAGAGCTTACCAGTTCCATTTCTTCGATGCTTCCGGGCAATCCTTTGGTGTTCAGAATCCACATATCATTCTTTAAATCCAATGTCTGATTGGCTTCAGTAACACGAATGACCGTTGGTTTTAACTGGTAACTGTCAATGGTTCGCATTCCGGCAATACGGTCTTTAGCGATGGTATGTAATAACTCACTCGTGTTCATATTCAATGTAAATTCTAAGGGTTAAAGTGTTGTTATCACTGTTCTTATTACTCTTGAAAACCGTATGGATATTGCTGTTCACTTCCAATGGTTCATGGAAGGGGATAATCTCTTTTATCATGTGACGTACCTTTCGGTTAGCTGTCACCATGTAATCACGAAGTAAGAAGCTGTTGCCGTTTACAAGCAAACTGATATTGCCACATTCGTATGGTTCCGGACGTTTAAATTCCTGCTTGATATGCAAAAACACATCTTCACGTTTTTTATAGGCGAACATCAAAGTGTGTTGGGCAATCAAATCGGCAAATTCAAGATTGTTTAGGTATTTACCTTTCTCATACAAACCAACTTCACCATAGAGGTAATCCGTAAATTCGTTATTGAATGTGTCAGTAATGTTTTGCTCCAGTTCTTCCTGTTCTAAATCATTCAGGCAAGTGTACTTGATGTTCTCACTTAATATCCATGTGATTTCAGGTAGCATATCACTTACAAAATATGCCCGGCTATCTTCCTCACTTGAACGTGTGCGCAAGTAGGAATAAAACAAATCAATAATGCTGTCCTGTGCCAGTAAATCAGTTATCAGTTGCTTTGGGAATGACAATAACTCGGTTACATCCTCTAACTGACCATCCTGCTTTGCGGTAGCATTTACAGCAATTCCGGTAATTAACTTACAAGATGCAGGTAGCAAGTCCTGAACGTTAATGTGACTATTATCTTTCGATTGGTGGGATATAACAAAGTATCTTTTCATGTGAATGTGTTTGTCTTTCAATTGCCACATGGAACTCGCCAAAAGAATAATTCCGGTGTTTCGGTTGATATTATCGTGGCTCGTTTCATCTCGATGGGGGTGATAAATTTTACTTATTCACTTCGGCTAACAGATACACACGAACATCGTAGCTATCGCTTACTGCAAGGTTTTCGCTGTTGTCTTTGTAGATAATTCGTACCGGGCTGTTCTTGGCTTTCTCATCTACCGGAAAGGCAACATCCTGAATACTCATATCATCGTTATGGTGTAAAAGAGCCACTTCGGTATCGTCCGGAATGATTTCTGTATCATCAATCCAAACCCTTAAAGTTGCACCCGGCAAAGCTTGTTGGTTTGACAAACGAAGAAAGATGCCCTTAATGCGGTCATGCTCTGTTTTGGTATTGCCGTTAAACTCAAAGGTTTGACCTTTCTTAACCTCAAACTTTACAACCTGTAGTTTCTTAATATTCTCTTGTGCTTCCATTCGTAATTAATTAGGAAAGAAAGGGAACGGCAGGAATACCGCCCCCTTTGCGATTATGAACAAACTCAGTTACTATGCTTTCTCTGTGATAGTACCCAGTAGCGTTACTTTAACGGCAGGGTTAAACACCTTATCGCCATTATTGATTGCTTTAGGCATGTTCAGCTTTGGCGTGATGTCCATTGATGGTTTTAACCATTTTGGATTCGCCAGTTTGTATTGGAACTTGCGCTTGGTCGTATCGGTATCATCGAATACAGCACATGAGATTTCAGGCATAATTACCTTAGTTCCCAAGGTCATTTCAAACGTACCGTTAAGGATTTGCGGTGGTAATGCAAACTGACCAAAGGCAAAATCTGCCGGGTCAATATCTTCCTCCGAAGCTCCATGAGCATACTCCAGAACAATGTCAGTTAACAAGAAGTACTTTCCGCTATCCAATTGCGCACGATTCAGGTTGGTACGTCCTGATTTCTTATCGTCTGATGCTTCCATCAAATCAATATCGGACTTATCCTTAATGCTCTTTACCGTGTAGATAGCTGCATCAACGGTTTGCATACGTGCATCTTTCAATGCCTTTTGAATCTCCGGTGGCAATTGCTGTCTGCGAAGCTCAAACTGACCTTTTGAAGTCAGGTTTCTGGTTAAACCAGTTTTTACAGCAACACTTCTTGCACCAGCATTGTACGACCTGCGGACAGAACGTTTGCGACTGCTACGTCTGCGTGAACGTCTGGCTCTGCGCCTGCTTCTACGGCGTGAACGCCCTAAGTCGCCAATGCCTTCGACCGCATCATCTTGGTCTTCCTCTTTTTCTAATGCGTCTTCTTCTTTATCAAGAATCGCTTCCTCTAAACCTTCAACCTCTTCCATTGAAGGATACAAATCATTTTGCTCGTTAATTTCTGCCATGATTTTACTCTCTTTTGTGTTATTAAAAATTGATTAGTTCAAATTGCTTCAAAGGTTGGTGGAACTAGGATTCCATCATATCGCCCGAAAAGATGTCGTAGTCCATGCTGTCCGGGTCAAGGTTGGTTATCTTACCAACTGCTTCTTCCTCGTCATCATCCGAACCGATTGGCTCATCTGACATGGAATAATCTCTTGCTGCGCTGCCCATTGGTTCATCGCTCATGCTAAAATCAGTTGCTGCACCAGAAACCGAAGCTTGGATTTCTCTTTCGATGTCAATGTCTGCTGCCGGAAGAGCTTGAGTAACCGGGTTCAATGCCTGTAGTCCATCTACTTCCTCGTAATCGGTGTATTCATCACCCATTAAACCTTCCAGTCCTTGAAGGATGGTTTTACCTGTGGCTTTCTTAACGATGGATTCAACACCTGCACCTGCTGCACCTACCAAACCAATTTTGACATATTCATTTTTTGTAAACTGTGTAGCAACCAAACCACCCATTGTAACCGCTGCCGGAACGATGTAGGTTTTCATATCAGAACCCAGAAGTCCGCTTACCGTTGGACTCTTTTCAAGTTTTTTAAGTGCATACTTACCAACAGCAAACCCTGCTACGGCAGCAATAGGCTTGCCTATGTTGTTGGTGGCTTTCATAAAGTCAATCTTTGTGGCGGTTGACCTTGTTCTTGCACGAGTTTGACTCGTAGTTTTTTTAACTGCCATGTTTCTAATTTTTATTTATTGAATTGCATTTGTTATTGAAGCGAGATGCTTCCCAATGATTTCTTCTCTGTGGATTTCTTAGGAGTTGACTTGCTCTTTGGCTCATCATCCTTGCGGAACATAAAATAAACTCCGGTTCCAATTAATGCAGCCACTCCCAGACCTATTCCGATTTTAGCTCCTTTGCTCATGCCTTTCTTCGGATTAACCGTAGCAGATACACTTGCTGATTTTTGCATTGGCGCAACCGGGGTAATTGGAGTGGTTACTTGTGGTACATTAATGTTCGCAGGACTGATGGGTGCCACTGGTGTTAATGGTTGCACCATATCCTGCATATTGTATGATTGCGTGTCCGTTGGCTGTGGAGCTGCTTGTCTGTTTGGAGCAACCTTGTTTTTGATTTTGGTAAAGATGTTTTTTACGGGTTTGAGCCAACTTTTGATTTTGGCCAGAACTCCGGTAGCTGCACCAACCGATGCTGCTGTAGCAACTGCACCCATTTGTCCCAGTTCTGCCAATTCTCCAATGGATTCCAAACCTTGTAAATCGGCTAATAATCCATCCATACCTTTTAAGGAGAAGTCAGAACTCTTTTGTTTTGCGCCTTTCAGAATGGCTTTTCTCAGGTTCTTTTCTTTTCCCTGTAATCCTTTAAAGAGCTTGCGAACCCGATTGTGGCGTTTCTTTAAGTCCTTTAATTTCTTAGCATCAATATTGTGTTTAGCTGCAAGGTTATCCGGTAAATAGGCGTATTGTAGTTTCTTGGCAATACCAAACATATTCAGGCGTAAGGCTGCCAATAATCCGTTGCGAATAGCTATTGACAAGGGATTAAACCGAACAACCGCTTTAACCACTTTCTTAGCTACCTTACCAATTTTCTTGCCTACACGTTTAATAGCTCTCCAAAAGCGACCTCTGCGTTTTCTTCTGCCCAGACCATCCATTTCATTTTCTAAATCGTCAAACTCCATCAGCCCTTCAATGGCATCAACATCATATTTAATCAGTCCTTTTTCGGCAAGAGCTTCTTCAATATTCGCCAGTTTATCCAGTACTTTTTCTCGCTGTGGAGTGTGCCAGAACTTAATGGCTTGGTCAAGCATACTAATGAACTGGTCAGGGTTCTGTATGTGAGCCATCTTGCCTTTATTCTCCTTGTTTTTAAGCAAGAAGTTACGGGTACGTTTGAGGTAGTTTAATGTGGCTGTATCCGGTTCTCCTAAACCGTTTACCGTATCTTCAAAGTCAATACCGGAAACAATAGCCATAAGGTCTGCATCATCATTTGCCATGCTTCCCCCGGCATAATCTATTCCTGATAAAGCGTAAATGGGTAAGCCCAACGAAGTAGAACCAGTCAGCCCATCAACACCATGAACACCTGCAACCATTTGAAGTGGTGACATATTAAAGTCAGACTTTTCAAAGCTGTATGGTTTCTGGTAGTCAAATTTGGAAAGTACCGGGTCGATAATGATTTCATCTTCGCTATCTCCTATGGCAGGAACAAAAACATAGATGTGCTGAAAGTTCCTTTTACCATCGTATTTGGTAATTCTGAATTTGAATGGAATACCCAGACATTTTAGGATAGAACCCACAAAAATGCTGTAATCATCGCAATCAATACCGGATGATTTTTTGCCCTGTTGCTTGAACCTGATTTGCCCATCGAGCCAACTTCGGGCAGGGGTACGGAGTTGTTCCGTTCCATTTTTATCTTTGTGATATTGCAGGTAGGAATAGGAAAAATCAAAGATGTTCCGGCAGGTGCTTTTCAGTGAATCGCCTTGTAGCATCTTAGCCAGTTCTTCAACTTCGAGGTAGTGTTCGGCAACCAAGTCAATACAACTTTCAACAGTTTCCAGAACATTACCGTTCTTTACAAATACATCTTTGCCGGATGCTTTTTTTATGAGGTGATTGTATTTGCGACCGTCTTTTGTATTACGTGGGCCGGAAACAATACCCAATTCTCCCAATGCTAATCCGCTCATATTATCGTCTGTTAAATTTTGCGTAGTGGTAATAGTTTCCCCGTTCACGCTGATGGTTAGCGTAAAGGTCATATCGGCTTTAAGCTGTTGCGTATTTTGAAGTGCAGCCATAGTCAAGCCTTTACCCATTAGATTCAGGTAAGGCACTTGAAATAAGATTTCCGGTTCTTGAGATTTACCTGCCGGAATGGTCAGACCTTTAATGTCAGGGGTGGAGTAAGCGATTGCCGAACCTTTGTATTTGGCTACAACTTGGTTAACAGCTAAAGTGATAGGAGCTTTTGTAGGATTGTAGCAGCGAAGTTTTACAGCAAACTGAACCTCTTGAAAATCCAGTTTATGAATACGAAAACCAAGGAGTGCAAAGTTCATTTTTGCACCGGACAAAAGTTTCTTGCCTTTTTTAATCAGGTAAAAACCACCGCCAACGGCTGCTGCAACTGCTAATGTGCCTAATACTTTTTTTGTGCTTGCTTCCATAGTGGGAGCAAACATATAACTCTATAATTTCGAGACTATCGATTCGTAACGTAGCAGAATGTAATTAAACAAAATGTGACAGAATGAAATGAAAAAACATGATTTCAATAAAAAACTCAAGTTCTTAGATCTTAATGAAACCACCTACTTCATTCCTATTAATCAATTCAAAAGTTTTTATTATATGCTCTTGAAGATAATAATATGGTTCTCGTCCATTTTTAAATATAAAATCACTCTGAACTGAATTAGTAATTATCTTTTTCCCTTTGTCCATTTCCAAAATAGGAATAGAGCTCGGGTACTTGCAATCTTCCGTTATTATTTGGCTTCCATCAAGTTTTTTTTCAGTATATTTAAAAAAATGCCAATCAAAAATTACATTGAACTTTATCATTTCAACAAGATTACCTATAATTAATTCCCGATTTTTTGGAGAACTTCTAAATATATATTGGTATTCTGTGGCTGTAATTTTTCTTTTCAGTAATTGATTAGAGTCTGACTTTATGGTCAAATCATACGAAGAGCATGAATACCCATAAGGACTTTTTAATAAATTGCACTCTGAGACTCTATAATTGAAGGTACAATAAGTTATATGTTTTACTGGTATTTTTCTTCTTCTCATTTCAAAAATCGTACTCCTGAGTCCTGCAATTACATATTCGTCATGGGGTTCCATGATGTGTGGATACATTAAATTTTCCGAATAAATCTTCTCATCAACAAAGCCGCCGTTTACTGTTTTGTTGATGTCACTTATTATAAATAATATACCGACTTCAAGATTTGGATCTTCCCATTCAAAATATGGACCTATAAATGATATCTGTTCTTTAATTTTTTGCCAATTAATATCTTTCTTTACAATAGGGGGAGTAAATTTTTTATCATAGGAATAAAATGGTTTTTTAAAGCAAATTTTGTACCTAATAACTTTTAAAAGTTTCCCTGTATAGCTTTTGTAGTTTCTGTTTAATTCTTCATAAAAATGAATATCGTTTTCTTTGTAGAAATAATGCGTACTAATATTATTTGACTCTGTTTCTTTGATTTCAATCTTGAAATCAGGATTATCTTCAGGATCTACATTACCAAATATTACTTGCTTCTTACTAACTCGATTTATATTATATACTTCGGAGTATATATATTCAATCTTAATCTCGTCAATAATTTCAAATTCGCATTCAAGCTCTTTTATTCGTTGTTTTTGTTCTTTTGTCATTTAAGATTTGTAAGCTATTCAATAATAGTTCTGAAGGTATACACATGATTAAAATACATCGCCAATTTACTCAATTTTGTTAACAGTTAATAATATCTGTACAGATGCTGATTGTTTTATATTTCTACTGAATTTGCTAAGTATTTCAAAGCATTTCAAAGCATTTCAAATTCATCTGCATTAATACAATAATGTTCAAGCAACACTTCTAGTTGCTTATGTGTAAAATATGGGGTATTACTTTTGGGGCAGTGTTTATACAGTTTATGATTTAATGCAGGAGTTCTTCTAATTTCTTTACGAAGCAACTGCATTGCAGATTCCGAATTTACACTGTCTGGGTATAATTTAACCGCAAGCTCCTGTTTTAAAATAGTTCTGCGTAGCTTCATAGTTTTGATTTATGGTTGAAATTATCAGCTGAACACATTCTCAATGCACGAAAAAACAGGTTCATTAACCGCTTTAATACTACATTTACTTCCTTTTTATTGCTTTTTTGAATAACTGAACTGAATTCGAGTATAATTCGAGTATTTGAAACGTACTTTCTAAAGCTTTGCCAATTTTGTAGGGTACTTTGTGAACTTATCGGACTAATGTAACAGGTACAAGCAAGAATAAGCCCATGATGAAGGCTTATTTGTAAGATATATTTAAAAATATTGGGCATAATTTATTCAATTATACCCTTGATAGATAGTGTTGCTAAGATAGAAAAAATGTCTTATTCTTAATAAATTACCTGACTACGAATTTTTCGAATTTCTCTCAAAGCGGTTTGAGCATAATTAAATTCAAAACACCATCTATTACATTTTTTCTTGATATCGGGGTCTACATAACGGTCGAAGTAATAAATCTGTTTATACATGGCGTAGTTGTCATTAAAAATATCAATGTATTCAATCAACTTATCGTTGTTAAACTCTTCCATAAGTACATCAATGTGTGCTAATACTTTTTCTTTTGGAGGGTGATTATATGGCTGACTTTCTATATCCTTAAGTTGGTCTGGAATTTTATATCGTGGTCGTCTTTTTTTGCCTTGTTTTAATTCGTCAAGATATTTATGGAACTTATCCTTGTCTTCTTCAAGCTCCATATACTTTCCTAAATTGATTTTTCGTGCTTTAAGCTCTTTATTGAGTTCAATTAAATCTTTTCTACTAAAAAAGTATTGTTGTCCACGTATATAGTAGTTCTTAAAATTGAATTTTTCAATGATAAATCTTCCGGCACGATATCCAGCCTTGCGAATAATTTTAGAAATATCATGTTCAGGAATCCATTCACCTCTTTCCGTTTGCAACTTACGAAAATCTGAAGCTGCTTTTTTAACTGCTTCCTTTGAGAATTGTTCTCTTTTGGGCAGGTCTTGTGTACCTACAATTTTTGCTAATAAATATCTCAACTGTTTAAGCTCAGTATAAAGTTTGCCCTCTTCCATAGTAGTATTTTTTATTAAAAGTTACGACTATTTGAAGAATTGAAATTGGTAAATGAAATAACCCTGAACGTTTTTGGTCATACTTATGCAATTATACCCTTGATAAGAGATAATGAATTTAATTTTTAATCTCAATAGTATTGTATCCATTTCCTAATTCTTTAGACTTTCGAGGTAGGAAAGAAACAATACTTTTGAGGATTACACCATATTCCAGTTACTACCAGATTATTAATTTTAAAAGTCTACTTCCAATAAATGTCCGTTTTTTTTCAACCATTCCTTTGCTTTATTATAGTGTGGAACTTGCACTGAAAGTATATTCCAGAAGCGAGATGTATGATTTGTTTCTAATAAATGAACCAACTCATGAACAACAAGATATTCCAATACGTACATTGGAGCTTTAATTATCCTCCAGTTAAAAATTATATTATTAGCTGGTGTACATGACCCCCAACGGTACTTCATTTCAGAAGTTTTTAGCTGATTGTAAGTTACACCTAAATTTTTAGAATAATGTGTAGCTAAAGGTTTAATCTTTTTTAATGCTTGTGCTAAATACCATTCTTTAAATAAAGCATTTGCATTAGATTGATTCTGTTTGGAAATACGGAAACGTTGATTGAATTCTACACCTTTAATCGGTTCTTCAACTACCAATAGTTGATAATTTCTACCTAAATACATCAAAGTTTCTCCAGATATGAATTCCTTAGATTCAGCTACAATCGGATATTTCTGGGAATGATTAAGCTTTTCCTTCAACCAAAACCGCTTAGATTGAACTATTTCATCAATCTTCTTTAATGGAAGATTTTCTGGAGCACGTACAATAATACGTCTATCTCTTTCAACTGAAATGTTCAGCGTTTTCCTTTTGCTATATTTTACTTCGTATTCGAACTGCATTAGTCTTGAATTATCCTAAAATGATTTGTCTTAGCTAATTCCATAATTCTTGAGATTAACTCATTTCGTTTGGCTATTATTTTAGGTATAGTTTTAAATTCAGGAGATAAAAGCAATTTTTGGATTTCAGCTTTTAATTTTAATTGAGCAGGAGTACTGTCCCAAAATCCTGTCAAACGAATCTCAGTAGAAACTAAATTAAAAACGTGTTGTGTAAGGTTAACGTTTTGAGCAATTTCATCTTCGCTTAAATCTTTGTTGTCAAATAACTCAGCTTTAAAGATTCTAAAGAATGGCATTTGCTTTTTTCGGTCTAAGCCAAATGTCTCCTCTTTCTCCCGGTTTTTAATTTTCTCTCGTAATTTTTCTAGTTCTTCGAATATGGCTTTCCAGTTACCCTTAAAGTTTTTTAATATTTCTTCAAGCGCTTCTGCAAATGAAGCAAACAATTCAGGGTCTTCATCAATATTGACATCAATGAAGTGGCGAATTGCATGTTCAACCTCTGCTGCTTTTGTTTTTTCTCTTTTCCTTGATTTTACGTCTTTCTGAAAGTCATCTGCTATGATAGAAATAGGTTTTACAGTTTGGTCTATTCCTTTTGAGATAAGAAACTCATCTGCAATACGTCTCAATTTAGGAGGAATACCTTTCATACTGAAACGACCATCCCTAAAATGCTTATTGGCTAAGGCATTTATTTCTGTAAAAGATTTCCAGTCTGATAAAAAGTCTAAGGCTTCTTTTCGAGGTAAAACATTATTGAAGCATGAAGTTAACTTTTTATACAATTGAATATATTCAAATCGAATGTCTTCATCATAAAACACATCGAAGAAAGCATCTGAATCAGTTAAATCATCTAACCCTTGTTTTTTTATGAATTCCCAAATGTCTTTGTGTGCTTTTATTAATTCATTTAGCTCCGCTTCATCGTTTGTAATACAGCTAAGAATTTTATCTATCTGGTCAGAGTCAACGGCTGCCTCTTTTCCATCATAAAACTCGATTGCTCTTTTTAAATGATGCCCAACACCAACATAATCAACAACAAAACCTTTGTCTTTCCCATTTGGACCAACCCGGTTAACTCTCGCAATAGTTTGTAATAGATTATGAGCAACTATAACCCTGTCTAAATACATTACTTGTTCTATTGGTGCGTCAAAGCCAGTGAGTAACATATTGTTAACAATGATGATTCCTACATTACCATTAATGTTTTTATCTTCTTCATCAACCTTTCCGAATGGAAGCTTGAACCTTTTTATACTTTTAGTATGATAGTCTGAATTGGTATAAGCTTTAATGTGTAGTTTATCATTGTGATTACCTGAGATAACAACAGCAGCCTCCAAATCTTTTAACTGCTGGATTTGCTCAGCACTTAATTTCATTATATTGTTATTTTCAAGCTCAGCAATTTTGTTATTCATTGCTTCATCAATAGCTCCTTTATAGCGAACTGCGGCCTCTCGCGAATTTGCGACAATCTGAGCCTTAAAACCTCCTGTAAAAATTTGTTCAACATAGTGATTAACCATGCTTTGGGCTTTCTCCTTAATGGTATTAATGTTATCAAGGTAGGCATCACGAGACCCGAAGCCAAGAATCTGAAGACGTTCTGTCAGTTGATATTCACTAAAAACGTCAGCAAATTTATCATCCATTCCCTTCTTATCTTCTACTTCAGCATTGTGAGTAAAACCTTCGTAAACAATTTCTAATGTAACTCCATCATCAATTGCCTGACGCATTGTATAACTATCAATGTAATCTTTATATTTCTTTTCTGTTTTACCAGTAGGTGTTCCTGTAAACCCTATGGAAGTAGCATAAGGCATCGCCTTATCTAAATTTGCAGCTAAAAGTGAATATTGCGACCTATGTGCTTCATCGGTCATAATTAAAATGTTTGGGCTTTTGTTAAGCTCAGGAAATATCTCTAAGCCAGAGAGGTCTCCATTTTCCTGAAATTTATGAATCATTGCCATTACCATGTCAGAATTATCATTGCTTAATAATTCCTTTAGGCTTTGACCATTAGGTGTTGGTTTTGGATTGATGAAATTTGCAACCTTGATAGTAAATCCAATACTTTGACCTGTTTCAGCCAATTGTTCTTCTAATTGAGTACGGTCAGTTACGAATACTATCTTCCAAGAAAGTAATTCTGGGCGAAGTTTCATCTCACGAACCATAAACATCATGGTAAGTGACTTACCTGAACCTTGTGTATGCCAAATTATACCACCTCTTTCATATTGGTTTTTCCCATCAATAAGGCGTTGAGTAGCAATTTTAACAGCACGAAATTGCTGATACCTACCTACTACTTTTATCTTCTTTCCTTTATCATCGGTTTTAAATACAGTGAAAACCCTTATTATATCTAAAAGATTACGTGGAGACAACATTCCTGCAACTAAACGTTGTTGGTCATTAGGAGATGATTTTCCATGTTTTAAATCGTTAACTGTTAAAGGGTAAGGGTCTGTCCAACGGTAAAAATGTTTTTCTATATGGGTTGTTATTGTTCCAAATTTCGCTTCTGTACGGCAAGTCGTAATAAGAAACTGATTATAGAAAAATAGCATTCTATTTCCCTCTCCTGTATCACCACGTTGCTCAGAATAGCGTAATATTTGGTCGATAGCTTCAGGAATAGGTTCCTTAACTTTTGAGGATTTTGCCTCGACAACAACTAAAGGCAAACCGTTTACAAATAAAACGATATCTGGAATTATATGATGGTCTGTACCAGTAACATTAACTTTGAACTGAGAGATAGCTGTGAAAATATTGTTTTCAAGATTATCAAAGTCAATATACCTTACTGTTGGGCTTAATTCTCCTGTTTGTTCATTTTTTGAAACAGTTGTATTTTCCAATAAATAATGAAGTACTTTTTCATTATTTTCAATTAAACTGTTTTTATCGAAGGTAGAGATTTTACGAACAACTTCATCTAATTGACCATCTGTAAGAAATGGATTTATTTTAGTGAGGGCTGAACGCAGTTTTGGTTGCAATATCACTTCGGCAAAAGAGGTTCGAAAACTCTGTTCCGGTGTTTGCTGCATTTTTAGCTCTATAACCTCATTAATATCCTTATCCCAACCTAATGAGATTAGTTGTTCCATAAACGGTTTTTCAACATGGCTATACTCATCTAATTTGAGGGAAGAGCCCAAATTACCACGGTATCTGTTGTCATTACTAAGTATCATATGCTATCTCTTAAAAACTTTACTTATTATTTCGTCAATCTCTTTTACTGATATTGCACCTCTAATACTACCGTCCTCTACCTCAAATGCTTTATCCTCTGTTATGATTAAAGTGCCGTTTTCACCTCCGCCTTGTTCGTATGGAAGTATTTTATTTTCAATATACCATTTGTATTTTTCTTCCCAACGTTGTTTGTATTCTTCGTCGAAAAGCATACCGCAATGTTCCCAATAATATATTTCTCCTGAATCTTCATTTTCAATTGTAAAATCAGGAAGCTTTTCAACCTCTTTTATTATTAATTTCTTTTCATATAATGGATTGAGGCTATTATCCAACAACCTCTGGTAAATTAATAGTTCACTTTTAGAACGAAGCATTTTTCCATCGCTAGCTTGATGAATCAAGTTTTTTTCTAAATAATTACCATCTATCTCAATTAATTCTGGTTTTTCAAACAAGTTTGTAATTCGCCTAAGAGTGTCTGATTTTAATGGTGATGCCAATTCCTTTATATCAAAAACACTTCCTTGAAAGAGAATAATTACTTTATCTTTTTGTCGAGTGAGAGAAGTATAAAGCATTTCTCTTGAAAGCAAAAAGCAAGGATTTGGTACTACTAAAAATACTTTTCCAAACTCGCTGCCTTGTGCTTTATGTACAGTCAGGGCATATGCTAGCTCTAAAGGAGAATCTGCTTCTTCTTTAAAATCACTAGAAGTAAATGTATAGGCAAATCCCTTTTGTGAAGAAAATTCAATTTCAACAAATTTAGGCTGTCCTTTATACTTTGCATTCTTTCTCTTGAATTGTCCAGTGACAATACCTATTTCACCATTCGCAATATAATCTATAGAACCTTCTTTAGGATGAACATTAGTTCGTTTATGATTGGATAGATTTAATACTTTATCTCCATATACAATCTGCTCAAGACCGATAGGTTTAGGAATCTTTTTTTCCTTGTATTCAATAGTTTTTCCATCTTTCTTAAAACTTTTGGTTATACCATTAATCGCATAGTCAACTTTGTTCGACCTAAATAACTTGTGAATTTTTCTGTTGATTGCTTTAATGCCAAACTGTTTTTCCCTAATTGGAGAAAGTATCTGCCAGTCCTCAATGTTATTGACAGATGGATTTATACCAAAATAATTTGCATCAGAACTATTGTTAAAATATCTGCCATCATTAGAACCTAGTGACTTATTAAAATTTTGAATATCCTCTATTGAATCTAGTTTCAATTCATTAACCAATACTTGTTCAAATAGACTTTCAAAATCAGATTCATTTTCCCAATGTTCAATTCGTAAGTAATCTGAGTTTGGTTTGGTTAAAATTTGATTTATTATACTATCAGCTCCGGGTTCTAAGGCTTCTCCACTAAACCACTCTGCAAGTTGTAAATCTTCTCTTTTTGAACCACCTTGTCTTCTTTTAATGGTGAGTTCAGCATAACCTTTACCTACCCTTGGGAATGAATTTTCAATGTTTTCGGGTTTTAAATATTGAATAATATCAACAAATGGTCTTCCTGCACCGATTGGCGGTAACTGTCGATGGTCACCAACTAAAATAAATCGTTTAACTCCTTTTATACAATCAAGGCTTGTGGCAAGCATTTCTTCCGTAAGCATTGAAGCTTCATCAAGAATTACCGTGTCATATTTTTCATCACAATATTTATCCGAGAAGACATACTGTTGTATTTCACCATTATATCTATCATATGCAGAAAGAAACTGAGCTAAGGTTTTAGCAGTTACTTTAATATTCTTAGCAACTTCTTCCATTCTTACTCTTGCTTTCCCAGTAGGAGCTAAGAGTAATACGCCATTGTTCTCAACTTCCTCATGACTTGCTAAAACGGTAAGCAGAGTAGTTTTTCCTGTTCCTGCTGGTCCAATTAAAACAGAAAAGCGACTTTCAGCTATTTCTTGTAGGGAGGCAGCTTTCTCATCTCTTGCTTTTAGTTCTTGTGTATCAGGCTTTCCTTTGGTAAAGGGTTTTAATGCTTCATCTAAAAGACTTCTCCAATTTTCCTCTAGCGGTAATCTTTTACCATTTACTCTATCAGTAATCTTTTGATTAATAATACTTCTGGCCTTAGATAACCTGCTTAGTTGATAGGCTGTTTCTCCGTTTTTCATTTCCTCTAAAACGATACAACCATCGAAGCATTCTTCTGCAAGTTCAAAATAATCACTGTTTATAGGACATTCCGGGCTAAGAGATAATGCTCTTATTTGTTTTATTATCTCCTTTCTTGGTAATAGAGTATGACCATGAAGCGAAGCCCATTCTAATTGTTGAATTGTTAAAGCCCTGATTCTATGTAATTCAAAAGGGTCATCATACTTTAAGCCATCAGGTAAAAGGTCTTTAGAAGTTTTCTTAATATATAAACCTAAATCAATTGTGCCTAAAGCTATCGGAATTAATGTATGACGTAAATCTTCAAATATCAAATAAGGATTTTCAAGATATTCATCTTCATTTCTTGAAATACCTATTGCTTCTCGCTCTTCTTCAATAAAAAGTGATGTGGCTTGCTCAATACTTAAATCAAAACGACTTAGTAGATGAAGAAATGCAATTCTAGTGGATATAGATTTGCCTTTTAAACGCAAGTATAACTTTTTTGTATTGAATGGAATTAAAGAATTTACAGCATTAGATAAAATACCTTCGGGATTTTCTAATGCTTTTTCAAACAATAGCCAAGGGTTTTCATCATCATCCTGTATTCTATTTATGATTTCTGCTGCAACAAAATGACCTTTCTCAATACCGAAAGCACAAAGTGCTGAGCCCATACCCGGATAAGCCCCTCTTAATTTTTCTAATTGAGCTATTTCATTATGAATCCATTGAATAGTCTGCTGATTATTTTCTCCAATACCCAACTCCTCAGCTTTTTCAAGTGACTTAATGCACTCTAGTAAAACTCGAATAGCACTATCATTGCTAACATGCTCTGTTCCATATGAGAATTCAAATCTTTTATCATTGGGAACAATTACAGCCAAATCCGCAATGTTAAAATCTGGGTGTTCGTTCTGATATTCTACTGCATCATGATATGGAAGTAGAAAACCTTCTTTATTATTAGGACGAATCGAGTGCAATACCATATGCTCCCAATAAGCTGCTCCAAAACGATTATTACTTCCTTTATAAGGTTCTGAAGGAATAATCTTTTTTATTTTTCCAACCCCTGCTAAAACTCTACCTGAATCTTCAACGAATGGCACTTGCTTCGCATAAAAGAATATTAAAGAAGTTTCAGCCTGAAGATGTTCAAAAAAACAATTCAATAATGACTTCTGATTCTTAATTTCTTGCACCCAATCATTACCCCATTGATTTCCTTTTGAATCAGTCAGAATTGGCTCTCTAGCTTCGTCATAATCTAGCTCATATAGGTTCGAATGTATTGATGCATTCTCTTTTAGCATCCAATGATATGGAACTGCCGCTGCTGAAAATGAGGGCTGAGTAATTCTTGTGTTCTTTAAATGTCCATGTGTTGAAGGTGAACTTTCGACATATGGATGATGTAGTGTTCTTTGAATCGAAAAAGGAGCCATAAAAGTCCCTCTTTCTCCAATGCAAACAGGAAATTGTGATTCATTTAAATTGTCAAGTGATTGTCCTGCTAGTTGAATTTCTTGTTCGTCATTTCTGTTAAGCGCACAATTTTTTAATACTAAACAAGCCCCATTAGCATTGGGATTATCACAAATACTACCATCCCAAGACTTATCGTGCCAAGGAATACGTACTGATAAATGTTTTAGGTTATATCTGGGGTTCTTTTTCATTAGTTTTGGTTAAAGAGTTGAATGTCAATAGCAGTTTCGCTTGCTTTAATAAAATATTTCATTTCAACAGAGCCAAATACATTAATACTATCATGTCCTGTTATATAGCTATTTTTGACAATAAAGGATTCATCTTTAAATATTTCCTCTTCAATGTCATTTGAAGTAATAATTTTATTGCTGCCACCATTACCTTTATGAATACTGCTAATACTATTGATATGGGGATTATTACCGATTGATTGATATGGATTCATTATCCATAAATAATCCTGAGCTCTACTAATTGCTACATTATATATATACTCTTTGCTTAATAGAGATTTACGATGACCGGAATAATATAAATTGTTGGGATTTACAATGAATACAATTATATCACATTCATCACCTTGAAAACCGTGAACAGTGTCGCAATGAACATTCAGATTTGGTGATAAATTCATTGAAGTAATGAGTTTGTTTACCAATAATGCTTGAGCTTTATATGGACTTATAATCCCGATATTATATTGAGAATCGTCTTGAATACAGTTGTCAAGGTATTTGATTAATTCTGAAGCTAATATCCCTGCATGAACATGATATGAGCTATAAAGCAGTTTTCTCGGATTTGTTACCGAATTATCAATGTCAATTGGAATATCGATAAATGAGACTGGATTTTTTAATGACTGCAAAAACTGTTCAGGTAATGCTTTACGTGAACAACCATTTTGCCTATGATGCTTTAATAAATTTTGATATGAAAATTCACTAAATATTTGACCTATCTCCTGAACACTTCTATACTGAGTTGTTAATTTATCTACAATATCAATTTTTCTCTTATCTTGCTCAACAGTACTAATGTCGCTTATGCCAAACATTTTGTAGATGTTTTCATCTTCAATATCAAGGTTTTCGATTTCTTTATCTGATGCATCTACAACAGGAGGTATTTGTTTAGGGTCTCCAGCTATTATAATTTTAGCTTCTGGACATGACTCTTTAAATGCCATCAGAGCAAAAACTTGATAAGGCAAGTTTATCATGGATGCTTCATCAAATATTATAAAATCCCAATTTATTTCAGAACTGAATAGCTTAAACGACCCACCATCTTCTTTATTGACTTGATAATATGGTAAGCGGTGTATTGATGAAATTATAACATTAGCTCCATCTAATCTCAAATCGTTTAGGTCACTTTGATATATTTCATCATCAATTGCTTCCAGCTCTGGAGAAGTGGCACTACCTAAACGAATTACAGACACTACATTAGAATTATCAACTATCTTTTTTGCAAGTACGTCCCCGGCTTTATTGGTGGGAGTAAGGACTAAACATTTTAAAACAGGATTTTCTGCATGTACTTCAATTATTCTATTGCTAATGGTAGTTGTCTTACCTGTTCCCGGAGGGCCATATAGGAAATTAACCGATTGGGTAACATCAAGAATATCATCCCATTCTGTTATGTAATCCTTATTTGTAAAAGCACTATAAAGTCTTTGCAGCAAGTCTAGTACAGGTGTAAAGTTGATTTTAATATTTACAACCTGATTGAAATTATTCTTAATCCTTGTCTCAATTCCTTTTGGGCAATAAACTAAAAGGTCTTGGCCTTTTTTAGATACCCCTTCAACTTTAATCTTTTCTTTAGAGTTGGTTTTAAAAACAAGAGATATGCTAAAATCCTCAAATGCCTCAATATTAACAGGTATTAGGTTGTTTGCACCTTCGAGTAAGAAATACTTGTCAGATACCTTATTGTCAATTTGAAAGGCTTTAATTTTTTGAAATGTAATTGATTTCTGAGCAGTTGTTTCCGCTAATTGTTCAAAAGAAAGAAGGTATTTTAAGTAAGTTACAAACCAGTTGTATGAATATTTTTGCTCCTCACTAAGAGTGTTTAAAAGAGTTTCTCTTTCATCCTCAATATTTTTTTGCTTCAAGGTGTTCATGAAGCTATTAGCTATTTCATTGTCAAAATCATCTCTGCCACTTGAAGTTAAAGCATTATAAAATGCTGCTAAAGTTCTATTCCTTTCTGATATTAGTTCTTGCAGTTCGGAGGAGACATCTTCGTTGCCACTTTCGTTATTTTCAATTTCTTCAGAAAGCAACTCCAGTGATAAATTTCTTTGATAATACACCACAATAGAATCTTCATCAGAAGTTATATAGTAATTACCTTGGCTAATTATTCCTAGGTCTATTTTTGATTCTTTGTGGTTAGCAATTATATTGTAATCAATACTACCGCACCTAATTAATTTGATGTTTTTATTTTCCGACCATTTATTATAAAACGGTTCAGAATGTTCTTGTCCTTCCTCTGATTTCACAAATATTGAATCAAGTTCAAACTCAGAGTAATTCTGCACAATATATTCTTCTATGTCTTCGGAATAATAGATTATTGGAACATGACTATATAAAACATCTAAGGAAGCGGAGTTAGAACCTTCAATTAATAATTGATGTATTTCCGGGTCTAAATAGTATGACTCATTTACTTCTTCACCTAGGATAGCCAAATTGTTACTTGATAGGTAATAAGGAAGAGGAATGTCAACATTGACTTTTCCAATTAGGTGTAAAACTATTTCTTCAATTATTTGGTGAGTGTTATCATTTATTAGAAAATGTGTAACAGTACTATTAGTCTTGAAACCATCAGCTAAACCAATTAAAGTGTTGGTTAATAGTTCTGTTTCAATATTGAAAATATTTATTTCTGGAGCTAATTGCTTTTGGCTAATAATAGAATTGCGTAATTGAATTATATTCGAATTACCTATGTTAAAGCCAATGCTCTTTAAGAATTCTGTCTTAATGGACAAGTCATCCTGAATCCAACTGGATATTTCATCTCCAACGTATTCATCCTCTACAATCAGGTTACCAACAACTTTTAGCTTCGGGCTAAAACCAAGAGAGGTCTTCCAATCTTCATTTTCTTTGCTAATTCTATTATCCGTGCGTGTTTTTTTCCAGCTTTGATATAAGTGTTTCAGAATACTTAAGGGCTTTCCATTTTCTACAAAAATGGCAGATGAGCATGCTTTCTGAAATAAAAAATCTGAAAAGAAACTATCCATACCATATTCTCCCTCGTTGGACTTTTCACCATAGATAAAAGTTTCGAGGTCATTTAACTGCAATAGCTCTTGTATTCCGCAATAATTATTGTGTAAGATATAATTCGCATCAAATATCTCAATTGCATGTTCAGTGGGGAATAGCCAATTTCCTTCAAGACTTTGCCATTCATCTTTTTGTGTTAGAATTTTATATGTTTTAATCTGCGTTTCTTCAACTTTACCGGATAGTACCACAAATAAAATCTGGTCAACATTAATTAATTGATGTTTCTCTATCGTTTCATTAAACTTGGCAAACAGTTCATCTGTGATTCCTGAATCAGTTAACTTAAAAAGCTTATCAGATTCCTTGGAAGTAATTAGCTCCGATTGAACACATCTATTTGCGAAATCCTGTATAGCTTTTATGCCAGTATCACTCTTTAATTGCAATAGATTAGTTCGAGATATTGTAATTGCTTTGTCATCCCTTGTTAGTTTTATTGAATCATTAGCTTCGTCTATTTCTTTTAGATAAACTAATTGGTTGTTAGTATTAAAAACAACCTTGCTGTTAATGCTTTGAATCTCAATATTGTCGTTTGATAGTAAGCTTTTTAGAAAACCAACATATGTCTTATTCAGCTCTTCATTTTCCCACGAACAATCGAACTCAAAATCTGGTATTTTGCTGAAAAGAATATGATGTACTTCTGTTTTTGCAAGTAGTGCATTAATTAATCCTAAAACTTGAGTTTCATTGTCAATTAGTAATTGGTCAATAAATTGATTGTATAACTTTTCACCACGATTATCTATAGCATCTTTAATATCAGCTAAATTTGAAGGAAGAGGATGTAGGCTGCTTTTATGATAGGATTGGATATAAGCATTAATTAAAGTTGAAGATGAATAATACATCGTCTTACCTTCTTCATTTAGTATTTCAAATGTGCCATCTTCCTTTACGTTTATCAGGTTGGTATTAAATATCCCATATGAGCCAAGGATACTAAATTCCGCTAGGGTTTTAATTTCTCCGGTAGAAATAATTTTTTCTTTAAATTTGAATTGAATTTTAGAAGGTGAAAAACCAAAGACCTCCGAATCACAATAATCTAAAAAATATTGGTCAGGTAGCTGTACATCAATGAACTTTAATAATGCTTTTTGTAGTTCGATATACTTATCTGAATTGTATGGTTTTAAAATATCATTGAAGTAGATGTTTTTGCTTTCAATGTATTGGCCGTTAGTAAACCACTTATTGTATTTTCCCAAAAGTATTAAGTCCGATTTTGTGTAGGACTTATATTCCTCGAATAAAGATACAACTCTATCTAAAATAGATTTCTTACTTAGATTATCTGCTTGCGTTATTCGCTTGGCAATTCGTTCCCAATTAGGATAAATAATAAATTCGTAAAACTCTTTGCTCTCTGCAACTAAATAAGTATTTAAATCTGGATGAATTTCATTTGTGTGTATTACATAGTCTTGAAGCCAACTTACCGAAGTTTCTTTTAGTAAATTTTTGGTATAACATAGTTCACCAAATCCATTTCTAAATAGTTTTAATTGTTTGATACGAACTATCTTGTCTTGGTCGTTTAAATCGCGAAATGCTTTAAAAATATGCATTTTCTCTTCTTTTGACAAAGAACTAGCCTTATCAAGGGAAATATTGTCACTAAATATTTCAACTAACTTTTCATGACTTCTTAGCTGAGACGAATTACTCAATCTAGAGCTATAATTGCGAATAAACGAATATTCATTAAAATTTAATATACTTACTTTAAAGTCACACTTAATAAGTAAATCTTTGATGTCACTTAATTTGTTGTGGACTATAAAATACCCGTCTGATTGTTTGCTGTCTAGCTCTTCAAGGGAAATAAACTCACCATTATTAAATTCAAGAATTTTAAGCTTTTTAAGATTGTTGATAAAAGCATCGGTGACTTGATTTCTATCAATAATCGTATCAAGTTCTGTAATTATTGTTTTTATTCGAGCACTATCCTTGTTAATCCAAGTATTAACCTTATCGGAAATACCTGTTATACCCAGCAAATTAAAAATGTCAAAAGATTTTACATCTAATTTTGCTGTTGCGCTATACCAAAGCGAATTATCCGATTCTTTTCCCCAGTAAAACCATTTCGTATTGTTTAACCCCCAGTTTTCAATGTCAATTTCTGTCTTCTTAATATACACAGATTGTGAGCTGCTTTCAATTGAGAAACCTCTATCAGAATTGGAATCCTTTATTGGAATATGTTTTTTCAGGACCTTATTTAATTCATTAATGAATGGTTCTTGAATCCATAACCTGTCTTGATTTTGACTCTCTTTTGACGTTAATAGTGCAGCATATAAGTTTAAGAAATCTTTATTGTCCTTCAGGTCTGATGATTCAAACAATCTTTTGAGTTCATTCCCCGTGCGTTCACTAATTTTTCGTAACAAGCGCTCATTAATGCCATCCTCACCAGCTGTTCCTTTATGTAAGAAAGTTCGAGAACTAGCTTTATAAAAGGCATTAGAATGTAGAATGAAATTGAAATTATGAACTTCTTCACTTAAAGGGAAATACAAGTATAAATTTGGAGCACCTTTAAAAAAGTCGTCTATTTTATCATATTCTCTAAAGCCAAATAAAACTTCGATATCAGCTTCTGATTCAACTTTATTTCTTTGTTCTTGAGTAAGTTCTTCTTCATTTTCAATTCCAAAACGTACAAATAAATAATCACTTAGATTATCTTTTTTTGAAATATTAAAGAATAGATAGTGTAGTTCAGGTAATGTTATTTTGTTTTCTCGATTGAGCTGAACTGTTTTTAGAATGGTGTTTTTATTTTCTTTGTCTTCGGCCGTTTCGTGTAATATCGCCATTGAAAACTTTACACCTTCAGCAAGGTTTTCATCTGCTAAATCAGCTTCCTTACCTTTACCTAACTTTATAAAGAATAGCGAGCCTTCCTTGTAGGTTTCTGGTGTTAAAATATCAGAATATTTATTGACCCATCTCGCTAGAACTTCATATTCCTTTTTCTTAAAAGTAGGCTCATTTATTTCTGCACCTCCAATAAATTTAATTCTTTCTTGTATTAAATCATTTTCCGGAAGGCATGGAAAGCAAGTAATAAGAATTTTAAACAACCAAGGGTTTGAATCTTGTATTACATGCTTGTCTTCACTTTCTTCTATAATTTGAATGTCGGCAGGCTCAATAATTTCGCCATTACCTAATTGTTGCAACTCTCTGTTTTTCCAACTAAATAATATTGGACCCGAATTCTGATTTATTAATTCATCTAAACCATTGTCTTTGCCTACTAAACGGTGAGCTAGTTTAAAACCAATGCCAAACTTACCGATGTTTTGACTATTACTATTCTTAGTTGAAGACCCAACATTTAAAATGGAGCGAACACTATTAAAGTCAAACATTTCTCCATTATTAGCAACTAAAACATATTTATTGCCGTCAATCTCATCTTCTCCCCAAATCATTGTAAAGTGAGAACTTCCGGCATCCACCGCATTTTGAAGAAATTCATACACTGCCTGACCATCCTTAGCCATATCCAAGAAGCTTTGAAGGAAATTACCTATTCCATCTTCAGTTTTTCCATACCCTTCTTTATCCCCATGATAAATATCAAACCAACCAAATTTCTTTTTACTATTAGCCTTTTCTCTATAGTAAGTACCAATAAAATTCTCATCTCTAGTAGGTAGGTCTCTTATCTCATTCTTATAATAGGTTCTATATTGTTGGATATTTTTAATTTTCATAGGAATATGATTAATTAGCTGACTTTTACTATTACACTCTAATTTTACCACTTAAAAGGTCTTGCATCAAACCTAATTTTAAGGACTTTAATTTATTTAATTGATTGTGTGTATCAACTATTGTACTTTTGATACCTTCAATTTTATCTGCAATTAAGTTTTGTTCGTCTAATTCGGGTTTAATTACCCATAAACTATTGATAGTATTCAGATTTAACCCCGCTTTTGCTCCACCATCATTTAATAAACTAAACATTGCTTGACCGTTTTGGGAAGCAAGAAAATATCCTATGAAACTAGGGTTTACTTCACTTTTATCTAAACGAACTAAGGCAATGTGCTGATTAATATAGGCCTCACCAAAATTATCAGGAACAACACCAATTATTCCTAGGTCAGCAGTAATTGAAATTAATAAATCACCCTTCTCCAATTTTGAGCGAGTTCCTTCTATTGTTTTTGGTAAGTCTACAAACTGGAGGTCTGTACAATCTATTTCTATTTGGTTCCTTTTAAGATTTGTAATACGTATAAACTTGCTTCCCTCCACAGAATAGTATTTTGCCCAACCTCTAGAACCACTTGTTACAAAAGTCTTAATTTGTTCAATGTTAATACAATCCCAATCAGTGGGTATTTTCCCCAAAGGACTATCTTTAAATTCATGAGTTTCCTCATTTCTGATATTTCCTTTTTTATCAATGCCTTTGGTTAAAAGATCTTGCATTAAGCCAGTCTTTATTTGATTATATTTAGCTATAAGTTGTTCAGTTTGATTAATTGATTCATCGACTTTGGATAAAATAGAAGCAATTTTGATTTGCTCGTCAAACTCTATTTTTGGTATGTAGTACCTCTTTTTTATAACTGAAGGATGGGCTTTGTCAACGTAGTCAAAGATTTGATTTCTATGTTGATAATCTAATATATAGTACAGGAATTTATAATCTAATTTCTGTTTTTTTAATATTCGGAGAATGCCTGAAACATTTGTGACAGAAAACTTGTGTCTGGGGCGATAAAAGAAATATCCACCCCCATCAACTGACCATGTTATGAGTTCTTCATCAAAATCATACAAATCAAATGTTCCAAATAATCCATTGTTTTGAGCTGATGAAGAATATACAGGATGTGAACCTGGATGTTCTATTAAATCATTTGAAGAAATAACTCGCCCTCTATCTAATTTAATGAAATCCTCTTGAATTAACTTCTCTAACAATATACTTTCTTCCCAGTGTTCCATTAACTTAAGTAGTTTAATTTAGTTAGAAAATCATTTAATTCATTAAGTGTATTTGTGCGGTATTTTTCCAAATCGTCAACAGAAATGAAATACTTATTAAACAAATTTTCATGAGCAGCAATTAATGCTCTTTTTTCTGCATTTAAATAACGTTGAAGTTGATTATTGATAATATCGAAGTGTTTTTTCAATATTAATTTTTGAGCTTCTTCTTTCGTAATAATACCTCCAATCTCTTTCAATAAGGTATCTAAACTATCGAGTTTAGTTTGTAATATGGTTTGGTCTTTTAATCGACTGTTATATGGTTTTGTAATATCCTTAAACTTTTTCTTTGCTTCTAATAACTTAGCCAGCTTCAATATGGCACTTTCTTCTTTATCTTTCTTTAAGGCTTTTTCCAATGCAGTTGTCGATGTTTTGATTTTAGCAAATGTCGAACTATCCTTTAAATTAGTTTTGAAATCCACAATAAGTGCCTCTATTTCTGTGTTTAATTTGACTAATTCGTTATTAGTCCTATTAAGTAAAGTTTTACATTCTGTTTTTTCATCATCCGCACCATATCGCTTTAATATAAGTTTTAACTCTAGTAATGCTTTTTTCTCTTTTAATGAGTTTTTACAACTTGTAATACAGGCTTCCAACTCTTTAATTCTTATTTCAGCATCCTGAAATGGTTTTGCTTTATTGGGTGTGTTTTTTTCTAGGATATAATATTCAATTTGAGTTTTTAATTCATCCTTAGCTAATTTAGGCGTAAGTTTAACTTCTCCTTCCTCTTCGTCTGGTTCAAATTCGATAAGATTTAAGGCTTCTTCAACTGCTTCTTCTAAAGTTGTTTCATACTCTGCTTTTTGCATCTCAATCTTTTCAATCTCAACTTTTTCCTTTGTGAAGTATTCGGCTATTAAATAGTCATCAGGAATTAACCCAGCATCCCATCCGTTCTGCATAATAGTTTTTAGGTCGTACTTTATATTATCCCACCAGTTAACGAACACACCAGCAACCTGAAATTTATCCAATACTCCTACAGGTACAAATTTATCCTTAATAGAATTTAATAGTTTGGAACGCACGGAAGGTAAGTTTGCCCGGGAATCATTGCCATTGGGGGCAAGTTTAGAGAAATCTTCTTTTGCTAACTGCCACCAATCAGCGAGATGTAAACCTAATTGTACAAGGGTAGATTCAATATTTTTATCCGAATCAATTGTCTCTTTTATTTCAGATTTCTCTTCAATATTGAAAAGTTTAAAGTATTCATCTTTCTCTTTAAAAAACTGACTGCTCTCAAAATTAAATTTCGGACATAGTAAATCTTGAATTGTATCTATTTCAGGAATAGGTATACCTCCAATCAAGTGAGCTTTTACATTTTCAGGTTCTGGTGGAGGTGTATTGTCTACATATCTACGAATATTTAATGTCCAATCATTGTCTTCAATGCTTACAATTCCTTCATCTTCTTGCTTATAAATATCTATAAGTTTAGAATAGTTCTTTTCTTCAATCTTATTGGTAAAAACAAAATCTATTTTTTCGACGTCCTCCGGCCTTAAGGTATTTTGTTTTTTACCTTCTGCATAATCTTTATCTGCATTAACAATAAAAACTTTGTCTTTCAATTCATCCGGTTTGTTTTTATTGAAAACCATAATACAGGCAGGTATACCTGTTCCGTAGAATAATTGTGGTGGTAAACTGATTATTCCTTCCAATACATCGGCTCGAAGCATTGCTTCACGAATTTCTTTTTCCTTTCCACCTCTAAATAAAACACCGTGAGGCATTACGACCACTACTTTGCCTGTTTTTTTACAACTAGCAAGCATGTGTTGAACAAACATCAAGTCTCCCTTTTTACCCGTTTCAGGTGCAAAACCATAGCCAAAACGAGATTGATATTGCATGGTTGCTCTATCATAATTCTGTGAAAATGGAGGATTTGCAATAACTCGGTCGAACTGCATTATCTGTCCATCTTTCTCGTTCAGAGGCTCCTCCAGTGTATCGCCATATTCAATATTGTACTTAGTAATATTATGAAGGATGATATTCATTTTACAGATTGCAACAACAGTTGGGTCATTTTCTTGTCCATGCAATTCAATATCCTGCGCATTTTGCCCTTGCTCTTCAACGTATTGTTGTGATTGAATAAGCATACCGCCCGAACCCACTGTTGGGTCATATATGGACATTCCTTCTTCCGGTTTGATAAGCTGAACAAGAAGACGAACAACCTGATTTGGGGTATAAAACTGACCTCCTTTTTTACCACTTTCATCGGCAAAATGCTTTAAAAGATATTCATAAGCAGCACCCAGTAAGTCAGGAAATTCAAAGTTTTCATTCACAAGGGCAGGAAACTCGTTGAACTTATCAATTATCTTTTTTAAGTCGGCATTTTTAACAATCTGCTTTCCATCAACCTCTTTATTAAAGTTTATACGCCCCTTAAAGATACCTGCCAAGGTATCAGGGTTTGCTTCTTCAATGGCATCTAATGCTTTATTAAGCATTTGGCCAATATTACTTTGAAGATGTTTGATTGGTGGTTGCTGAATCTCATTTTCATCTACAAATCCCTCGTGCCATCGAGCTCTCTTTGGCACAAAGAACGTTTCTCCATAAGTAAGCTTATCTTCTAATATTTCATTTAATGTATCAGCATCTAAATGCTTGTAATCATTCTTTTTAAGTTGTTCACGTTTTTGGTCAAATACATCAGACATCCTTTTAAGAAATAGCATCCCAAAAATATACTCCTTGTATTCCGCTGCATCCATTTTACCTCTTAAATCATCAGCTACACCCATTAGTAGCTGTTCCAATCGAGGCAATTTTATCTTCTCGAATTTCATATATTACGTTCCTTCTTAATCCTGTTAATCGTATGATTCAATGAATCAATTGCTAAATCCTCCTCACAAACTATTTTATAAACTTTTTCAGAAAGCCATAGAGTAATTAAATCGTTTTCCGGATAATCAAAAAACTCTGATAACTTTTTTAAAGAATCTCGGCTCAATGGTTTTTCACTGCTTTCTATCTTACTGATATAGGCAGTATCAACGCTTAATACTGTTGCTACTTCGCGTTGAACCAATCCTCTACTTTCTCTAAGTTCTCTTAGCTTTTCCCCAAGCATAATGTGACCTTTTTAGTTCTTGTCCTAATTAGGTCAAATATATACAAAATAGGAGTGTGTTTTTTAAATGATTGAGGATAAAATTTTATGTAATTCCAATTGTTTGAAATTCAACTAATCATACATACTAATGTGGTTGCTTTTGTTACTTAACTTACTTACAAAAGAGTATTCATCACTTAATCAGTTGATTAATAGAGAAAATAACTTCTTTTTCCTCTAAGTACCTAAGTACTTTCTTAGTAACGATGTATAAAAAAACAAGAGTTATCAAGTAACCTAAGTAATGTCAAGTAACCTGATAAAACGAATGAAAATGCTATAACTCTTTAGTATTTAATAAATAATCCTGTTCTAAGTATTATAAGTTACCTAAGTAACTGAATTTGTAAGAAGATTTTGTGTATTAAGAATATGTTCCAACTGCTTTTCAATTTCATCCAATAAAAAAACGAGAGCTTCTCCAGAAGAAACCCTCGTTTTGCCTATAAGATTGAATGTACTATTATTGCCTTTTTGCACTTTCCAGATTAAGATTAAGTTGGTCGAGATAGAATACAAAAGCGGTGGTACTGGTAAACTTCTTGTTTCCGTTTTCATCGTATTCCTGCATTCCGCTTTTAGCATCAATCTTTTTGAAGCTTACCTTCTTGGTATCACAAATAAAAGATGGACTATTTTTAAGGTAGTATTCCACCGTTGCTTCCGGGAGTGGTTTATCACCTTCCCGTAATGCCTGAGACTTATACAATCCAAACACCCGGCTAACTGATAATAATAGAATATCCTGTGGTTCTGGAAGTACAATTTCACTTTTCTGCCATTCGCCATTTTGCTTAAAGGTTCGGTTTATTCTATCCATATACATCACCTTATAATCGCCACCTTCAAATAGCATATTAGAGCTGATAAGGTATTGAACGGTCTTCCAGAACACACCCAAATCATCGTTACGTGCTGTTTCTTTGTTTTGGGTGGTCATCATTTTAACAAATAGCCGAATGATTTCATCGTAATTAAACGGCAGCTCTACAATTTTTGCAACGGTAGCATAAGCCGAAGCAATGGTGAGCCAGTTGTTAAATATCCGGGTTTCAATGGAAGTGTCTCCTAGTTGTTCCCGAAACTTCTCACTAATTGCACTTACCGTTTGGTTGTAATGTTTAGAAAATGCTTCCCGGTGCTTGAGTAATTGATGAGTGATTTGCGTTAAACCCTGCTTGTTTATTTTTTCCAGTTCGTGAAAGGCTTGTTCTTCTTCCTGTGAGAATACTGTTTTTGAAAACCCCAACGCTACAAAACGACTGAATAAAGCTATATCGGCTGTGGCGATTTGCTGACCACAGACAATAATTCCCTGATTTACTTTTGAGGTTTCTTTCTTCTTATCCTTGTCCATGTTCATCCGGGTACGTCCGGTTTTGTCCCAGAATCCTTTAAGTAGTTCACGTTTTTCCATTTCAAGGTCATTCCTGTATTCATCCAGAACACAAACAGCGTTGGCACTTGTAGCCACATGGTCTGCAATGGATGGTTTACTGGAGTTATGCAGGTTTGGAACTTTTCCTTTCTTACCAAACATATACAAGATGCTTTCGGCACAGGTGTTTTTACCAGAACCTTTCTGGCCATACATGTTCAGGATAGGAAACTTATCAAAGCGTTTGGCCACCACATCCATAAACAGACAAGCAAAGTAAAAAGCCAAAGTTACTATACCATTATCACCAAATACAGCCGTGTATTTTTGAGCGTATTCATAAAGAGTGACATTACCTTCGTTATGAATGAAGTGGCGTTCAAACTCAAACAGGGTATCATCATCTGAATAAATCTCTGAACAGGCAGGGATGTAATAATAGCGGTCTGTGTGTTGTACAATGCCGTAGCGGTCGGCTTTTATAAACTCATCACCATTGAAAATGCCATTTCCCCAACAAAAGAAACCTTCACGCTGCCAACCCAATTGAGTAATCTCTTTACAGCTTTTTGTCTTTTCGTACAACCAAGCCTTGAGTTTATTAAGTTCGCTTTCTCCGCCAGTCCACAAGAAATTACCCAAAGATTCAATTTGTAGTTTAAAGTTGGTTATGCTGACCAAATCCCTTTGAGGCAGCTCAACAATCTTGGTCAGGTTGTGCCTGTTCTTTATCTCATATAATCGTTTGGCATTAATGGTACTTTCAATATGGAACAGGGGAGACATTACGAAATTGGAATGCGTTACAAAGTCATCGCCTTTCTTATTCCGGAAGACATAGCAGTTATCTTCCACATAAAAGCCCCAACGATTGAAATCATTTAAACTAACGTGTTTTGGTATGGTGTAACGTTGATTATTCTGAGGTTCGTCTTTGTTGAGTTCTTTAAGGGCATCCTGCCATGCTTTCTTGGGTTTAATGTGTTCGGCACAAAACTCTATATAAACCTCCTGTTTGCTTTTATCGTAATTGGCAATCAGCTTCGATATGCGCTTAATGGCTTCCGATTTAAATACCGGGTCTGAGGTGGACTTTTTAGCATATCGTGCCGTTTTAAAAATGACATAATCGGTTTGCTTCTCGTTGTACTGAAGAAATATCTCTTTTGAGGTAAAAAGTGTGTCCGGGTCTTGCTTCTCCGGCAGAATAATAACCGAAACATGAAACTGGTTTTTAATCAATATTTCAGCATTCCGGTCGGTAGCTCTTAACCCGGCACTATCACCATCGTAAATTAGTGTTACTTTATTGGTGTACCTCCTTAATAATTTTGCTTGCGCAGCCGTTAATGCAGTTCCACACGTTGCGATGGTGTTGGTAATACCAACGGAATGCATTCGTAATACATCAGGATAACCCTCGACTACATATGCCCGGCCTTCTGATTTAATGGTAAATCTTGCAGCATTTAAAGCATACAATTCATTTCCTTTTACATAGATGCAGCTCTCCGGTGTGTTCAGGTATTTTACTTTTGAGTTATCGCTCAAATCACGCCCGGCAAATGCGATAGTTTGACCTCTGGAATTAGAGATGGGAAATATCAACCGATTACGAAAGAAGTCATAAACACCCTTATCGTTACTTTTTAAAACACCAATCTCTTCCAGTATTTCCGTTTTCACTCCATTCTTTCGGGCATAAGCCAGTAGTCCATTACCATTTGGAGCATACCCCATACTTAAACTATCATTATCAAGAGTTACCAGATTACGTTGTTCAATGTACTTTTTTGCTTCCGGGTTGGATAGGTTTTCTGTAAAGAAACGCTCTACTATATTACAGGCTACCTGCAAACTTTCAATATGCCTGAATTTGGCTTGGTCGAAGTTGGAGCTTTTCTTCCATTCAAAATCCAAGTTCAGTTTCTTAGCACCAATTTCAACGGCTTCTTTAAAGTCAACACCTTCATGTTCTTTAATAAACTCAATAGCATCACCACCTTTATCACACCCAAAACATTTGAAGATGCCCTTTGCCGGATTCACACTAAAAGAAGGCGTTTTTTCATTGTGAAAGGGACAGCAAGCAGTAAAACTGGTTCCGGATTTTTTCAGTTCAATAAAATTGGAGATAACGCCGTGAATATCACCATTAATCTGTTCTATTATATAATTTGCATCCATCATTTACCAGTCTTTACCTGTGAACATTTCTCTATTCGTACTATCTAAGCACATAAAGAACTCATAGATATTACCCCGGTAACTGTAAAACTTATCCAAAAGGTGATAGCCCATAGATGAACCCCATATTTTAAGGAATAATTCTGTTAGCTCTTGGTGTGAGGCATCAATCATTTCCTGCACCTTTTGTCCATCAAAAGGAACAGAATTGAAACCATGTTTTTCGTAAAAACTTCTTACTCTGTTATCGAAGTAAAAAAGCTTGGAGACTGTATTAGAAGGTAATGATATTACTGACATATAAATCGTTTTTAAAAGTATAGAAAAGGTGGAGCTGCCCTTGTTCAACTCCACCGTAACCATATACTATCTATCAAGGGTGGTTATTAATTCTCGAATATCGTTGGGAGAAAAGCAGAGTGGCATTTTCTCATTCATCGCTGCCGTTAACTCTATTCTGGCCATTGCGCTTTCTTTCCAATTAGGCAGCATATAAATTGTACTGCTACTTTGCAGAAAGCTTAATCGAAGCCTTACATTCTCAGACCAGATAAGCTTATCCAGTTCTTTGACTTCTGGAGTTATAATTGTGCAGCCCAAATCAAACAAGTTGGCTTTTAATCTTTCTAACTCTTGCTTGTTAGTTTCGTAATTGATTCCGGAGAGGTAAACTACCATAACTTCAATATTTAACTGGGACGACCTAATTTTTCATAAATAATACTTACTTGCTTTGGGGTGTATACTTTCCCTCGATATTCTCCCAGTTCTTCATGCAATGGTTCAAGCCAACTGTTAAAGGTTTTGTAACTCACGTTATATGCTTTAGCTAAATCAATTTTACTTTGGGCTATTATTTTTTCTTTTTTCTCCATTATCTGATATTTAACTGATTGTCTTCTGCTTCTTCTTTGAGGCGTTCGATTTCACTGGCTGCAATATGCCATGCACCTCCCTTATGTGCCTGATGAGCTTTTAGCAAGTTGTTTTTACAATAATGAATTACAGTAGTGTAGGGCATACCTGTCTTTTTACTAAACTGAGTAGGACTATAAAATTCAGGTTTTTCCTTTTCCAGCAACCTTCTTAATTCGCCGATGATTTTATTAGAAAAGCATTTTAAATCAGCAATCGTTACAAGGTTGTTTAAATCGTCTTTAGTCATAAAAATGTATGTTTTATCTATTCGTGAACTTGTAGGCGAACATACATTTGCTTCAAAAGCCAAAAAAGGGATAATGGGGGATATCCCCCTTTGTCCCCCTGTGATAAGTAGCAGTTAATCAGTGGTTAGGTGAAATAATTTTTTCGAAAAAAATATTACGAATGTTCTGACATACAAGTCGCAGATAGTTCAGTAAGGAGCTTTCCAACATTCTTTTTTACATTATCATTTGCTTCAGTGAACTGTTTTCGTATCTGACTTGCTTTTGGTGCTTCAGCTTTCTTGGTGGAGAAATGGTCCGCTATTATGTTAGAGAAAAGAGTTCTGTTAAAATCCTTGTCATGTGCAATCTTTTTCATGATATGAATAGAAAGGAATGCTAATTCAGGACTTGACAAATTGGTTTTAATGCGTTCAACAGATGCTTCCTCAATTGTTTTAAGTTCGATACCATCGTTCAATGCGATTGATTTTAACATCTCCAATGCTTCCTCAATTTTGTTATTATGAAGCAAACATACGAGGTGTAATTTTTGATAAGCACTTCTAACTTTTGTGAGGTATCGTTTCTTTAAGAATCTTGGGTAAACATACTTGAAGCAACACTTCCTTTTGAATATGCAATCATAGTTTTCTTTTAGCGTTCTGTTTACCTGTCCATTCAGTAATTCTTTTGTTAAAAGAAACTCATCATGTAGATTATTCAAAATTGTTTTTCTCGATTGCCGGGTATTAATCAGAAATGGTAAATTGATTATTTCTTTACGGAACTCTCGAAAATATTTATCTAACTTGTCATTGTATGCTGCCTCAGATGTAAACTCTTCAAGTACTCCAAGGCATTTTCTCCTGTAATTAATTTTTATCTTTCCTATTTTTTCAATGAAATCATATGCAACCATTAAGCTTTCCTATTAATATTTTGTTATTGATTAGTTAAAAACCTGCAAAGAAATTGTAAATGCGATTTCGGATTATTGGAAATTGGTCGCATATGATTTCAAATGATAAGATTTTAGTTGGCTACTTTATATGAAAACTGCTTTGAACAGTATGGACACTCCAGATTCAGTTTATTAAGCCTTATTACACCTTTTTCGAATGTGATTACCGGATTATCACATTCAGGACAAACCGCCTGATTATAATTTTCATCTTCGCCGAGCTTATTAAGTTTGTTCCATTTCGACATTTCTTCGATGCGCTTATCATCAATCACCTTGGCATAAATTTGAGTGGTTTTCAAATCACTGTGCCCCATAATATCTGATACCGTTTCGATAGACATTCCCAGAGTTAATGCACTCACGGCAAAAGTGTGTCGGGTAGAGTGGAAGGTGAGGTATTTATTAATACCCACTTCCGTCATTATATGCCTAAGCATCGGATTAATATCAGAACTGTTCCTTACAAAGCCCTGATATATTTTGTCGTTTGGTTTTTTATCACCTTCCAAATCCAAAACAGATTTTAACCTCTTGGTAATGGGAATGCGTAACATCTTTTCTTTGTTCTTCCGGCTTTTTCCCATTGGCATTATTATCATGCCATTTTCGATATGTTTATATCTCAAATCTTTTAGGTCAGAAAGTCTTAACCCGGTATAGCAACTAATCAATATATGCTGAAGGGTTTCCTGATACTTAAGCCCGGTTAAATAGGTTTTGCCCCTGCCATCGTGACTGGTTAATTCAAGGAAACTCTTATTGTTATAGAATTTATGTAGTTTGTCAAGTTCATCAAGAGTAAGATGTTCTTTTTTGCCATCCTCTTTTTCGAAGGAGAAATTGTGGAATGGATTCGTTTTGATGATTGACTTCTTATGAGCTACGGTTATGTATTTTCTAATCATTGAGAAATCACCGTAAATAGTGTTTTGCTTGTTACCCAGTTCTTCAATGAGAATATTACGGTAGTTTTCAAGCCAATCTTCATCAATTTCGTAAAGAGTTACTTTAGGAAAGTGTCTTTCTAATTTGTCGATTGCCCAAGCCAGACCTTGAAACGAATTCTTTTTTAGGATATTCCTTTCACTTTCTAAACGTGCTCTTGCATATTCAATAAAGCTGCCATTGACTTCTTTATTCTCATAAATATTTAAGATGTTGGTGAAGGTAACTGGTTGCTTTCTTCGCTCTAATTCAATAATGATTTGCTCAACTTCACCTTCCTTTTCTTTTAAATAGAGGTTATTCTTCTTTGCATCCGGAACCTCCTTAACTTCTTTAATCCTTTTCGTACTTGGATTATAATAATCAGGATTGATATAAAGATTCAATGGAATCTTTTTTACCTTTCGGTTTAAAGTTACCCTGATGTAAAAACGAGACGTACCATCTTTTTTTGTGTACGAGCTGTCTAAATAGATACTCACTGTAGCATTCGCCATAATTACTAAAATTTGTGCTTTCGCAGTCGAGTGAATTATTCGGAAACAATTCGGAAACAAATATTGTATTTCTCGTAATTCTACTTTCTCCCAAATAATAGTAAAGGATAGTAAAGGCGTGTAAAGGCTAGTAAAAGAAGCGGATACAAAAAAGACCGTTCTTGTTATCTACGGTCTTAAATGCTTTCTACTAGTTTGAGGGCCATGTGTCCTACGGACGTGCGGGTTCAAGTCCCGCCTTGGGCACAGAAACTCCCGGTTGATTATTCAATCGGGAGTTTTTATTTATTATAAATCCCTTATTTATATTACTATACTCATTCGGAGAAACATTTATTTACTTTATAAACATACGCGTAATATAAAGTATGTATACAAAACCTATATTATTAATACAATTTCATGTTTTATTATTTAATTAAAAGTCTATTGGATTGAAAATTCTATCCAATAGACTTTTAAGTTAAAAATATTTGTTTTTGTGATAGTAATATGACATTACTTGCCATTTACAGTTAATTGATCTAACTTTTTATATTTTAAATGTTCTATCCTTTAGATCTCATGTAGTTAATGAATTATTAACTTTTTTTTTATTATTTCAAAAACAACTTCAATATTTAAAATCTATTGCATTATGAAAAAGGTTGGTTTCTTATTTTTAATAGGCATCATTTTTTTCTTTACCTATTCATGTGAGGACGATGATGATTGTAAAGGATTATTTGATGAATTTTATACACCTGTTATTAATCCTGATAACTTTAAAGATGAAGTAGACCATGAGTATTTTCCACTCAATATTGGTGAAGTATATACTTATGAGGCAGAAACTGAAGATGGAACAGAAATAATAACGGTAACTGTTACAAATCAAACAAAACAAATAATGGGTGTTACATGTATTGTGGTGAATGACAGAGTTGAATTAGATGGTGATTTAATTGAAAATACAAATGATTGGTATGCGCAAGATAATGATGGAAATGTTTGGTATATGGGAGAATACAGTGAAGAGTGGGAAGATGGTAAATTAGAAAGTACTGATGGATCATGGGAAGCAGGTGTAGATGGTGCTTACCCTGGAATTATTATGCCGGCAAATCCCATATTAGGTATTCCTTATCGACAAGAATATTATTATAACGAGGCTGAAGACTGGGGAAGAGTAGTTGAATTAGGAGTAACTGTAATTACGCCTTTTGGTACATTTACAAATTGTATTAAAACAGAAGATTGGAATGCTTTGGAACCGGATGTTCTGGAAAACAAATATTATGCACCTGGAATTGGTGTTGTTAAAGAAGAGGATGTAGATAATGATGAAATCGTTGAATTAACTAATATTTCTCAATCAGGAAGTTAAACAACTAAATACAAGCCACAAAATTTTAAATAAATTAATCATTTTAGAAGAATTGATTTCTTTCAATTCTTCTAAAACAAATTAAAGGATACTAATTATTATATTTTTTGTGAGGGTGAAATAATTAAGAACTAGAGAAAATTTTAATTTTCGTTATTCTATTCTTTGAATCACGTAACTAAAAAAAATTACATAAACCTCGCATCCGAAGACATAACTTCAGCTGACAATTCTGGTGTTTGGTTTTCAAGCCAACCAACTCTAACATTTTCTCTACTGTCATATTGTGGCCAGTATGGTTTTATATCAATTAAAGGAGTACCATCAAGCATATCAACTTCTTCCACATATAAGGTGTTACCTTCTACAGCTAAAAGTTTAACTGTTGACATTCCCAATGCATTTGGACGAGTAGGAGATTTACAAGCAAATATTCCGTGCTGTTTAGTATCCATAAATGGGGTTACTTTTAATTTGTATTCTTTCACTTTATGTAAATGATAAAACAAGGTAATATGTGAAAAGCCTTCTATATCCAGCAATCCTTCCATGTACTCTGGAAGAATTTCAATCTTTCCTTTAACTGTTTTTGCTCCTGCTGGTTGAATTGGCATGTTTTCTAATGTTTTGTGAGGGGTTTTAATATACCCGATAGGATGAAATTCAATAGTTCCCATATTATTTATTTTTTCGTTATTCAATTTAATGTATCACGGATTTCAAAAAAAACAAACCCATAAATCCTTTGACAATTCTAAATTATTTTCTGCCTGTTGGCTTTTGAGTTTTTCGAATTCAACTATAGTCTTTTCTCCAAACTTAGTAAGCTCAGTTCCTCCGCCATTATTTCCTCCGCGTTTATTAATAACCAGAGGCAAAGGTGAAATTTCATTCATTTCTTTTATAAAATGCCATGCTTGTTGGTACGACATTTTAATATCTGCTGAAGCAGCCCTGGTTGAACCTTTACGTTTAATAGCTTTAAGCAATTCTATTCTTCTTTCATTAAGAAAACACTTTCCGAATTTTTTAATTTCAAAATTGCTATCTATATAAAATGGGTTCTTCATGTAAAGTTTAGTAATAAAAAACATACCAATCTTTTATTGTATTGATTATCAATAGATAATTATGGAGAGGATCTACATATTTGTTTTTGTAATGAGAATATTCTACATATATGTAGGAATTGTATTATTAAATTTAATTAGAAAACAGATGAATATGATTAGAATTAATAATTTGAAGATAAATAATATACTAATTGTTATAATTTAATTGATTGGATGCTAATAATATGTCTTATAAAAAAACTCCCGGGTTGAAATTTCAAACCGGGAGTACTTTTTATTATTTATTCCTTTGTTGTTTTTGTAGGTCGTTCATATTTACAGCATCCTGGTAAAGCATTGTAAGTTTCATCCTTTGCCTTATGCTTATCTGTATCATGTCCAACTTTTGCCAATGAAATCTGGACTTGATCTACACTTGTCTTAGATTCATCGAAAGTAAGTTCAAGTATTTGAGTTTTCTTATCCCATTCGGCTTTCGATACACTATCAACAGACTTAGCTGTTTTTTCAATACGTGTTTTGCACATACCACAGCTACCGTAAACTTTAAACTTTTCTGTTTTTGATTGTCCAAACACAGTTGTTAAACTTAAAAGAACAATTGTAATTGTTAGATAAAATGCTTTTGTTTTCATAATTGTAAAATTTAAATGTTATAATTCTTTAGTGTTATTCTCTATATAAGCAACATGCCGGTAAATTTTCATATACGTCGTCCGGAGCTTTTTCTATATCCGTATCATGCCCAACTTTTGCAATAGCTTTATGTATTTTATCAAGTGATGTTTTATCCTGCATATAAATAATACGTAACATTTTACTGTCCTCATTCCATTCAGCAGATTCAACTCCGGATACACTTTTAGCAGCTTCCTCAATACGATCTTTGCACATGCCACAATTGCCGTATACTTTAAACATGGAATCTTTTACTTTCTTCTCTGTTGCAGACGCAGCTGTTCTGGTATAGTGACAACATGCTGGAAGATTTTGGTAAACATCATCAGGAGCTTTTTCTAATTCTGTATCATAACCTGATTTTGCGATTGCCTTATGTATATCCGATAGTTTTACCTTGTCTGCATTATAATTTACATGAATCATATGTGTTTCCTGATCCCAGTCTGCTTTAAGTACCCCGTCAAGCGACATAGCTGCTGTTTCAATGGTTTCTTTACACATGCCACAATTACCGGATACATTAAACATTGCATGCTCCATATTACCTTCTGCCTGATCATTCATATTCATTTCACCATGATGATGCCCTGAGGATTCATTATCTGCCACTTGATTCATCATACTTGGCAATCCCATCAATTGAGCTGCAGCATCAATCTTGAATACGCCATTGGTGGCTATTTCCTCGCCTGGCTCCAGGCCTTCCTCTACAACATAAAAAGGTCCTGCTTCCGGTCCCAATACTATTTCACGATACAGGAAGGTTGGAGATTCTCGCTCCTGAACTTTAGTATAAACCACCGCTCTTTTACCCGTCCATAATACAGCAGACTTAGGAATAATTAATGCTGTTTGACCTTCTGCTATTTTAGATTGCAGCAATCCATTGGTAAACATTTCTGGTTTTAAGCGTAAATCTTTATTATTAATCTCTGCACGTACTTTAGCTACTCTTGTTTTGGAATCAATGAAAGGGTCAACATAGGTTACCTTTGTTTTAAATTCCTCACCGGGTAATGCCTGTAAAGTAAAGTTTATCTTATCACCCACTTTTATCCACGGCAAATCTGTTTCATAAGCATCAAACAAAGCCCACAACTTGGTTAAATCAGCCACTTTAAATAAGGCAGTTCCTTCCTTTACATAGTCTCCTATCGCTACATGACGCATAATCACCGTTCCGGTTATTGGCGAAAGAACATCAAAATTGACTTTAGGCTCTCCGGATTGTTCAATATCAACAATTTGACTTTCGGATAAGTCCCAAGCTTTTAGTTTAGCTCTTGCGGCTTTATATAACGAAGGATTATCTTTTTTGAATTCAGAAGCCTCTATTAACTCACGTTGTGCACTAACTAAATTTGGAGAGTAAATAGTGGCTAACTTCTGCCCTTTACGAACTTCCTGTCCTGTAAAGTTGACAAAAAGCTCTTCTATGCGTCCTCCAAAACGAGCGGTTAGTTCAGCAATTCGTCTTTCATCTATATTTAACTTTCCTTGCATATATATAGACTTGCTTGGCTCACCAAGAACTACTTTTGTTGTTTGAATATCTGCCAGTTTTGCAGCAGATTCACTCATTACAATTTCATTCGGGTCTGTATGCTCTCCCCCTTTCATTGATGATAGAGGAATTAAATCCATAGCACATATTGGACATAAGCCCGGCTTATCCTGCTTTATTTGCGGATGCATGGAACAGGTCCAGACTGTAGCTTCTTCTTCATGATTATGACCTGCATGTTCATCTACTACATTATTTGAATTACCTGATGGTGATATCATCCATCCGATAACCAATCCAACTATCAATACCCCAAGTACTAATTTGTAATTGTTTTTTATATTTTGAAATATTGTTTTCATTTCTCTGTAATTATAACGTTACCACTTGATGAATAATTTCGTTATTTACCCATTAAATAATGGATAAAAGCAACGGCTGCCTGTTTATCAGTGCGTGCTTTTTCTAATTCGAGATTGTATTTTAACATGCGCCTTTCCATTCGTAAAATTTCTTCAAAATTCTTATTGGCATAGGCATATTCTGTTTCTAATATTTTAAGGGATTTTTTAGCGATGGTTAACTGCTTATCAAATAATTCTATTCTACGATGGGCATCCCTGTAATCTTTCCAGGCATTCTCAAATACAGTTTCAAGAACATTTACTTTATCTACGCGCTCATACTCCTTGGCTGTCTCTTGATATATTACTTCCTGAACCATGCTTTTGTATTTATTTCGATACAAAGGGATCGATAAACCTACCTTTGGAAATGCGATAGCATTCTTGCCGGATAAATTATTATCTCCTTTTCCAATTGAAACATAGTCAATGCCGAGACTAAATGTTGGAGCTCCTTGTTTTTTAGCCACTTGTTTCTTAAATGCCAATGCGCTCTTTTGAATATCGATACTTAAGAGTTGGTGATTCTTTAATTGAATAGAATCCAAAACAGCATCCTTAGTATACAGAATATCTGTTGACCACAATTCATTGGGAAAAGCAATAACCTCATTATCCTCTGAATTAAGTAGATTATTGAAAGAGACCTTAAGCACTTGTTGCTTATCCCTTAAAAGTGCCAGTTGATTTTCCAAATCATTAATCTCCATCTCAATCCTATATTGGTCAACAGCAGATACCTGATCTGCTTCGACCTTTACGATGGCCAACTTTTTAAATGTATTCAATATCTCGATGTTTTCCATGGTGATAGCAGTAGCCTTATTGTTGAAATAAAGGTTGTACCAATTAGCCTTTACCTCATTAAACAGTTTCGACTTGTTTTCTTCAAATACCTCATACAAGGCTTTGGCTTGCTCTATACTGGCATTTTCTTTTGCCTTTAATGTTCCAAACCAGGGAAACATTTGAGTGGCTGAAATTCTGAAATCCTGAGGACCGTTTCGGGTTTCAATAGGTTGTATAAAATAAGCAAAAGCCAATTGCGGGTCGGGTAATGAACCGACTTGTGGAACCTTCTCTAATGCTGCCAGGTAATCGTTAAACTTAGCCTTTAATCCAGGATTGTTTTCTGCTGCAGTTTTCAGGTAACTTTCGAGTGGATCCTGAGCATGTAACCAATTCCATGATAGGAAAATCAATAATATATATAGTAATCGTTTCATTATTTTACCTTTACTTCATTCTTTAATTGGATGATTTTTTATATGATAGCGTCAGGTACTTTGCACACTGACAAATCATAATTTTAATTACCTTTAACCTTTATCCTTTTCGCCTTCTAACTTTGAAACCTTACGTTCCTGCCACATGCTATAAAGCACCGGAACTACAAACATGGTTAAGACTTCAATGGTCATACCACCAAATAAAGGGATGGCCATAGGAACCATTATATCAGAACCTTTACCAGTAGATGTTAATACCGGCAATAGTGCAATTATGGTTGTTGCTGTAGTCATTATGGCCGGGCGTACACGTTTTGAGCCTGCTTCCAAAACTAAAGCCCTGACTTCTTTAATCGATTTTGGCTTTCTTTTTTCCTGAAGTTGTTTAATATATGTACTGATTAAAACACCATCGTCAGTGGCAACTCCAAACAAGGCAATAAACCCAACCCAAACCGCAACACTCAGGTTGATGGTATTAACCTGGAACAGATTGCGTAAATTGATTCCTGCAACAGAACCATCCATAAACCAAGGCTGACCATACAACCAAAGCATAATAAAGCCACCTGATAAAGCCACAATAATACCTGAGAAAATCAAACTGGTTGAAACAACCGACCTAAACTGCAAGTACAATATTAGGAAGATGATGATTAGGGATATGGGTATTACAATAAGCAGGCGCTTGGTAGCACGTATCTGATTTTCATAATTACCGGTAAACTTATAACTCACCCCGGCAGGAAGAGAAAACGCTCCAGTATTCATTTGTTCCTTTAAGTACTTCTGTGCATTTTCAACCACATCCACTTCTGCAAAACCTTCCTTCTTATCAAAAATTACATATCCCACCAAAAAGGTATCCTCACTTTTAATCATCTGAGGACCTCTCTCATAATGTAAGGTCACTAATTCTCCTAAAGGAATTTGGGCTCCTGAAGGCGTTGGAATCAAAATGCGCTTCAGATCATCAGGATTGTCCCTGAATTCACGAGCGTAACGCAGTCTCACAGGAAAACGCTCCCTACCTTCAACAGTTGTAGTAAGTGGCATACCTCCAATGGCACTACCAATAACAGCCTGTAGGTTCTTTACACTTAAACCATAACGCGCAATGGCATCTCTGTTAATTTCCATTTCAAGGTAGGGCTTACCAACAACTCGGTCGGCAAAAACAGACATACCCTGTACACCTTCTACATTCTTTAATTGTTTTTCAAGTTCAAAGCCAACTTTTTCAATGCTTTCAAGGTCGGGGCCATACACCTTAATACCCATTGGAGCACGCATACCTGTTTGTAACATCACTAATCGTGTTGAAATAGGCTGCAACTTTGGTGCAGAGGTTAAACCAGGTATATTGCTTTTATCAATTATATCTTGCCAGATATCATCCGGTGTTTTAATTTCTTCGCGCCATTGCCTGAAGTATTCACCGTTATTGTCTATCGTTAAATTCTCCCTATCAATCAAACGAAATGCTTCTTCCTTTGGGTTGTATGTAGAACCATCTTTCAATATAAAGGCACCTTCTTTGTTTGTTTTAAATCGCATGCGATGCCCTTTTTCATTCAGTATGTATTCCGGTTTATAATTGATTACATTCTCATACATAGAAGTAGGAGCAGGGTCTAAGGCTGAATTTACGCGTCCCCATTTACCAACCACTGTTTCAACTTCTGGTATAGCGTTGAGCTGTTTATCCAGAATACGAATAACTTCAAGGTTTTCTTCGATACCAGAGTGAGGCATTGTTGTTGGCATTAACAAAAACGAACCTTCATCTAACGATGGCATAAACTCTTTTCCTATACCCGGTAGTTTCTTATCCAGATAAGCATATGAATCAGTGTTTTTTATGAATTGAGGTAAAAAACCAAACAGCTTATCAAAGCCTTGCCAACTTGTTATTCCAAACAAAACAACAAATATAGGTACAGCTAAAAAAGTCCATTTGTTATCCAGACACCATTGTAATATGCGCTTATAAAACACTACAACCAACGACATACTTCCTAAAACTGTTGTAACGATAGCTATTACAAACAAGAAATTGGCAAACATACTAGTTTGTGCCCCAAGAGGCATCCATGCCTTTGTTAAAAAGAAAACAACAACTACAATGGTAATAGCAATATTTATTAGATTAATCCAGTTCTTCTGGTGCTCTTTCCATCTGTATGCGAATAAACCATTGATACCAAATGCAGAAATAGCCAGAGCTATATAATTTCCAGAAGCGATTGAAAGAACAACTCCTGCTACAACCAGAATAATATTACCCAATCGCTGGTAGCGCTTTTTATCAATCTTGACGGAGAAAATTAAGTGCGCCAAGGTCGGTATTATGATCAAACCAATTAATAATGCCGAAATCATGGTAAAGGTTTTTGTGAAAGCCAGAGGCTTAAACAGTTTTCCTTCGGCAGCTTCCATTGCAAAAACAGGTAAGAAACTGATAATAGTAGTTGATAATGCAGTAATAACAGCTCCTGCAACCTCGGTAGTTCCTGTATACACCACAGCAAGCAACGCTTTTCCTTTAGCCCCTTTATTTTCTGGTAGTTCAATATGCCGTATAATATTTTCAACAAAAACCACACCTACATCAACCATCACACCAATAGCAATTGCAATACCAGAAAGGGCCACAATATTAGCATCAACCCCAAACTGTTTCATGGAGATAAAAGTGATCAGTACACCTATAGGCAGAAGACTGGAGATAAGAAAAGAGGCTCGCAGGTTAAATACTAACACAATCACCACCAGAATACTAATTAACAATTCAAGTGAGATGGCCTCTTCCAGAGTACCCAAGGTTTCTTTAATCAATCCTGTACGGTCATAAAACGGTACAATGGTAACTTTAGATACTGTACCATCGGCCAATGTTTTAGAAGGTAAACCTGGTTCTATCTCTGCAATCTTAGCCTTCATATTTTCGATGGTCTTAAGTGGGTTCGCACCATAACGAGCCACCACAACTCCACCTACGGCTTCTGCACCACCTTTATCCAATCCACCTCTTCTGGTCGCAGGTCCAAAATTAATTTTTGCCACATCTTTCAAACGGATAGGCACATTATTACGCACAGCAACAACACTCTTTTCCAGATCTTCCAGATTTTTTATGTAGCCCAGAGCACGAACCAGATATTCTGCCCTGTTAAATTCGATTGTACGTGCGCCAATATCGAGGTTGCTGTTTTTTACAGCCGACATGATTTGAGCAATAGTAACATTGTGCGCCTTCATGGCATTGGGGTCAATATCAACCTGATATTCTTTTACAAAACCACCGATAGAAGCCACCTCTGCCACTCCCTGAGCGGATGTTAATGAGTAACGAACATAGAAATCCTGTATGGTTCTGAGTTCATGCGGATCCCATCCCCCGGCAGGATTACCTTCTGCATCACGTCCTTCCAGGGTATACCAATAGATTTGCCCCAGTGCTGTTGCATCAGGCCCAAGCGCTGGAGATACGTCTGAAGGTAAAGTTCCTGCCTGTAAAGAATTTAGTTTTTCAAGAATCCGGGTTCTACTCCAGTAAAACTCTACATCTTCATCAAAAATGATATATATGCTTGATAATCCAAAGATGGAGTTACTGCGAATGGTTTTTACCCCGGGTATACCCAACAATGAAGTGGTTAAAGGGTAGGAAATCTGGTCTTCAATATCCTGAGGTGAGCGACCGGGCCATTCGGTATATACAATTTGTTGATTCTCACCAATGTCAGGTATTGCATCAACAGGCACTGGATCACTTGGTAAAATGCCCGTATCCCAGCCAAATGGAGACGTGATTATTCCCCAGCTGATAAAAACCAGTAACACCAAAAATGTAACCAGTTTATTCTCTAAAAAGAATTTTATGATTTTATTAAGCATATCTTATGTTGTTACGAAACATGTATTTATTTAAAATACAGATCTACTAGAACGATCATTTAGTTTAATTCAAGTAGTAAATCTTCAGTATTTAAGTAGCATAGAGCAAGGAGAATGTAGCAAGGAGTATTGTTCAAATACTACTTATTTATTAAGTTCCCATTAGAGTTGTTTTTACAAGCTTCAAATAGTCTCTTATCTCTTGTCTAATAAAAATAAATGATGTCTAACAAAGATATGTTTGGAGTAAAGCCAACCTCGTTTGTATTATAGGAGGGGGAGAAGTGTCTTCTACAACATAGAATGATTTTTCTTCCGTATTTAAGAAATTAAAATCTAATACAAAATATACAGGTATTAGTATATCAAGTTGAGCAATATTGATTTTTTGAATGATGTCGGAGCTCACAAAGTTATCTTTAACTTCATAATGATGTGTTTTATTCTCACAACATCCGCAATCTTCTCCACAACATGATTTTGCTTCAGTAAGAATAGAGGTTGAAACTAGTTTGCCTCCACAATAATGCATAGAAAGAGTTATCCCTGTTGTTGATATCAACAGTAACATCATTACAATAATATGTGTTAGTTTTCTAAGCATATCTACAAAGTTAACGATCATAAAAAGAAAATGTTTATGAAATATTGGTTTTGATGTATAATATTATGGCCTTTGATTGGAGCATATAGCATAGAGCACAGAACATAGTGAATTGTTTTCTGTTTTTAGTGAAATATTGGTAAAAGACAATGAAGAATAAACGATAAGGCGAAAGGGAGAATAGATGATTTTGTTTAAGACTAAATGTAAAATAATATAAATTGAGAAATATTATAAAGGAAATCTTTAGGAAGGAGTTTATTATCTTTTTATTGAAAAATAGTGTTTAATCTTGAATGGTTCTCCCGGCATTAGCTGGTGAACCAAAAAGCAAAGAAATTTAATCGTAAAATTACTGTTGTTTGAAGACTTGAGGAACGAAAGTCAAGTTTCAGTGATTTAGATAAAATTTCAGTAGACTTTTTGAGAGAGGCAGGTTAAGCCGGCGGACCTTTTGCTTACTTTTCCGACTGTCGGGAAAAGTAAGAGCCTTCTCGGCTTGAGAGAAAATATTTTAAAAATAAGTTCCATAATTTATAAAGAATGAACTACAATAATTACATACATAAAGCTTCATTCCTATTAAATGCAATTATTGAACTTTTTTATTAAATGGTTTGTGGAATAAAAGGTAACCAATATATTTAAATGGAATTTTATTATCTATAAAACTATACTTATGCAAAGACTTCTATCAGTAATTATCATTATTACCTCTATTTATTCTTGTAATGAATCTTCAGTAAAAAAAGATATTATACCATTATCAAAAAGTAATGTAATCGTTGACAATATACTTACCCGTAGAGCAATCAGAAAATACACTGAAGAACAAGTCTCTAAAGAAAAATTAGACACTATCTTAAAATGTGCAATTTATGCTCCAAGTGCACTAAACAGACAACCATGGCAGGTAAGAGCTATTCAAAATAAAGATCTGTTGGATGAAATAAACCAGCGGTTTTTAAATTATGCTCAAGGAAAAGAGTTTAAAGGTAGTGCCTCAAGATATAAAGAACCTGGATTTAGTATTTTCCATAATTCACCTACGTTAATTGTAATTGCCCGGGATGTAAATATTGGGACCAGTACACTGGATTGTGGTATTATGTTGCAAAATATTTTACTCAGTGCCCATGCAATAGACTTAGCAACTTGTCCAATAGGTTCACTTGTCTCCGTTTTGAATTTACCTGAAAATAGAGATATTTTAGATAGATTAGAAATTCCGGAAGGTTTTGAGGTGGTAATTAATGTTTCATTAGGTTATGCTGATGAAAAGCCAGCCGTTAAGAAGAGAGATGAAAATAGAGTAAAAATAATTCAATAAGAATTTAACCCACAATTTTTTAAAGCATAATCCGGATTTAAAAAATATCAAAGCTGTTTCAAATGTTAGGTATTCTAGCATTTGAGACAGCTTTGTTTTTATGGCTTATTATAATATTACAGATTATTTATTCATGGTGAACCCCCATCTTATCCATAATATGATCTACAACATGACAGTGTTCATCCTGAGGACTAAATAAAATAATATTTGAATCTTCGTTAGCAATTACAGTATGTCCAGGAGGCCAATAAAATAAATCACCAGTTACATTATTTTCTTCTGTTTTGTTTGTATATCTCACAGTGATATTACCGTTCAATACATAACCCCAATGTGGCGATTGACACATATTATCTTCTAAACCCTCCAATAAAGGAGAAATATCGGTTCCTTTTGATAGGGTAAAAAATTCTCCAGCCATTTTGCCATATCCCGTTGCATCTCCAAAATCTCTTTTCTGACGTGCTACTGCTGCAGGTGAATCAATTCTTACAGGCACATCTTCTTTTGCTATTTTCATAATAATTGAATTTTAAGTTAAAATATAAAAAAGACCTACGAGTCTTTTTATGTTACAATTTAAGATTTAAGAAAAGGAAGGACTATAAATTATGATTCAAATACTTGTAATTAGAGGTCAGAACATTGAGATTTAAGTTGAAAATTATAACGCAAAAGGAGGTTTCCTATTTAAGGAATTAATACTTAATTTATAGTTATAAAGCTTCTGTTTACCAATATAAATTAAAAGTTATAGGCAGCTTGTAATATGGTCTCTCAATTAAAAGGTTCTTTGTTATTCGCTTCTTTCTTCAATTTTACCATAAATTTCAGAAGGAATTATAGAATACCGCTTTTTAAAACACTTTGAAAAATAAGAAGGGCTCCCAAAACCAGTTTCGTATGCTATTTCAGCTAAATTCTTTGATTTTTTTTCAATTAAATTTAATGCCTTAATTAATTTATATTCTTTTATAAACTCTTGAGGAGATAAATTAGTTAAAGAAACAAGTGTTCTGTATAATTTTGATTTACTAACACCCAAATCCTGAGCAAGTTCATTAATACTATAGTTATGAACATTTAGTTTTTGATTTAAAATACTCATCATATGTGTAACAAAGTCTTCTTCCAATAAACTTAATATTTTAATACCATCAATATTTTCATTAAGTACATACCCTTCATTTTTAAATAATACTGTTATTCTACTGGAAACTACTAATTGGTTTTGATTAGAGAAACAACATAAATACTTAACTTTATTGATTATATCATTTGAAAACTCCTTATTAATTAATATTTGAGGGCCAACACTTATACCAATTTTTATTTGAGAATTAATGTTGTCATGTTTTGAAAGAGATAGTAAAAACTTTCTTATTTCAAGGGCGCATTTAATAGCATTAGTTACAGTAGGATAAAAACAAACAAAACTATTTTCTTGATGTTCAATAAAATCACCATTGTTCTTTTTAACTATATTTTTAACTATGCGGAATTGATCATTTAAAGTGTATGAAGCGATATTACTATCTTCATTATTGTCGAAAATGGGGATATTATTATGATAATAGGCAACAATTACCTTTATCGATAATTTACTATCATTGGATTCATTGTTGATTGTTACAGAGGAATTTTCTTTTGATTGATTTATATAAAAATCAGTAAGATGAGAACTTACTTCAATTATTTCTTGGTTTACTTCGAATATTAAATTAAGAAATAAACGTACCTTATTTTTATTAGGAGATTCAAATAAGAAGTACGTTGAATTCTTATGATTATCAATCCAGTGTGTGAGAAATTTAAATTCTGAGAGATTTTGCTTTACTATAAGTTTGGAAATGGAATTTACAATGGAGGAAACGGATTCTCTCGGAAATGTATTTTGAACCATGTAGATTGCCATATAACTAAATTTTAATTTCTGACTATTCAAGTTATATACTATTCAGGAAAAGGTCAATACCATTAAACATGGTTTTATTTATTTGATAGGAGTGGGATAGGGATGATTCCTCTATTTATTGATAGTATACAACGGTATTAATTCAATGGATTTTGAAACATGGAGAGGTTCGTTTATTCGTAATTAAAAAGGTGTAATTATTAAAGAATTGATGTTTAATATAATGTATTTATTTTCTTGTTTAAGGAATAAACCACTTAGAGATCATTTTTAAAAATTAGCAAGAACGGACAAGTTCAAAAATTCGAAAAAACTATACATTTGTTAAATACAATTTTTGAAATGAAACGAACCATAAGAGAATTTCCTACACAAGAAGATGATTGTATTTTGGGAGTTCCATCTGACCTTAAAAAATAAAATGTAAACAGATGAAAGAGGAAACTACAAATGAATACAGTAAATCTGTAAATCTGGCCATTGATTATATCAATCAAAACCTAAATAATTCTATCGATTTAAAAACCATTGCTGATTATACAGCTATTTCAGAGTTTCATTTTCACAGAATTTTTAAGGCCTTTGTAGGAGAATCAGTGGGAGCATACATTACGCGGTTACGTATCGAAAATGCAGCACAAAAATTACAGCTTACAAATGATACTTTAGCTGAAATTGCATATAACACAGGTTATCAATCACAACATTCGTTATCAAAGGCATTTAAAAGGCATTTTGGCATTAGTCCTACTGCATTTAAAAATTTTCAAACGTATTTTTCAAAGGGAATTTCTCATTCAAGTCACCAACAAATTGAATTGAATCCACAAATAATTGATGTTGACGAAAAAACATTAGTCTACATCCGTATTGTTGCTAAATATGGCTCAGCTAAAGATTATCAAATAGCCTGGCAAAAATTAGGAGAGTATGCCAAACAACAAAACCTGATGAGCAGAAACAGTGAATTTATAGGATTAAGTTTTGATGATCCGAATATTACTAAAGAAGAGCAGTGTAGATTTTACGCTTGTATTTCAACAGAAATATCAATAAAACCCAAAGGAGAGTTTGGTATTTATAAAATTAATGGAGGTAAATTTGCCATGTTTACCCTAAAAGGTTCTTATTCTGGTTTAAATAATCTATATCAGGCTATTTATTTTCAATGGTTACCGCAATCCAATTACACCCTCAGAAATAGTGTTTCGTATGAGAAATATATTAATCATCCTGATAAAGTTGCAGAAAACGATTTATTAACAGAAATATATATACCCATTAAATAATTCAAATTATGAGTAAGCAAAACAAAATTTGCCAAAGTTGTGGAATGCCTATGAATAAAGATCCTCAAGGCGGAGGAACCAATTCGGATGCTTCTAAAAATACCACTTATTGCAGTTACTGCTATCAGGATGGACAATTTACATTTATTGGTACAGTGGATGAATTTCAGGAATCGTGCAGAAAGATAATGATAGAGAAAGGACATAACCGAATTTTATCGTGGCTATTTACCAGAGGAATGAAACGTTTAGACCGTTGGAAAAACAATTAGAGCATGGAGAAAATAATTACCCTTAATAAATCGAATATTGATAGCGAACATATTTGTTGCGCCATCTCAGATAAGAAATGTAAAAAGAGTTACGAATTGAAAAAGGACTGGCTTCGTAAAGAATTTGACAACGGTTATATCGTTCGAAGAATTGATGCCAGAGCTAAAGTGTTTATTGAATATGGCCCTGCCGAAAAGGGATGGGTACCTGTACATGCTCAAAATTATCTTTTAATAAATTGTTTTTGGGTATCTGGTCGATATAAAGGTAAAGGCTATGGAAAAGAGTTATTGCAATTAGCCATGGAAGATGCCAGAACGCAAAGCAAAGATGGATTGGTAACTGTGGTGGGTGCAAAAAAGTTCCACTTTATGAGTGATACCAAATGGCTTTTAAAACAAGGTTTTGAAGTTGTTGAACAACTATCAATGGGCTTCAGTTTGCTTGTTAAAAAGATAAATGCAAAGGCCAAAAATCCTGAGTTTAATGAGTCTGTGAAAAATGAAGGCTGTATTGATAATGAGGGTATAGTAGTATACTACTCTAATCGCTGTCCTTTTTCTGAATATCATGTAAAAACATCTCTTATCGAAACCGCCGAAAAAAGGAAATTACCATTGAAGATTATTAAGTTGGAAAGTATGGAGCAAGCACAGACTTGTCCGTCTCCGGCCACCATTTTTAGTTTGTTTTACAATGGAAAATTTATAACTACAGATTTAAGCGTATGTATGGATAGCCGTTTTGATAAAATTATGGGTAAGGTTTTATAATACATTAAATAGTTATTGTTTATATCTGTTTTATTATATTTGGAACAATAATAACTCCAACTTGTAGTTTTTTAACTATATAAAAACCTAATAAATAAATTATGAATAAAATTATTGTATTGTTTACATTGATGATTTCTGTAAATACCACTATCAATGCAAAAGAAAAAATCGTTAAAGAATTAACAACAGATCAAAAACTAGCCGAATTTGATAGTTTATATATTCAACTAAAAGATGTCTTTCCTTATTTTGGAGTAAATGAACGACGACATGGTGTGGATTGGTTAGATAACTACCAGCTTTATCAGGATAAAATTGCCCATACCAGTAATAATAAAGAGTATTTGGCACAAATTGACAGTATTATGCGTGATTTAAATTCAGTGCACGCAGATATTTATCCCACAAGAGCATACAAATATTATTTACATGCCTATAGGTTTGCTAATATGTTGACTTTTGGTGCTTTTAAAGGTTATACCAGAGAATTGCGAAAAAACGTAGCTAAGGAAAACTACTCATATTGGCAGGCTTTATATAAAGAACTTCATCCTCCAAAAGTAAAAACAGATTTAAATTCAAAAGAAGATCCTAATGTTCGTTGTGAATTTAATGAAGATAGTAGTATTGCGGTTATAAAAATTAAATCATTTGATTTTGAACTCCAAAAAACGGATAAAGATGTCATTCTAGATTTTTATAATCAATTAGATGGCTATAAAAATCTTATTATCGATATACAAGGTAACGGAGGTGGTTTTAGCGGATATTGGCAACATGTACTTGTTCCGTTTTTATCAGATAGTACCATTACATACAAACTAAATTTTGCATATAAGGATACACCTAAACTGTATAATTTTAAAAAAGCTGATAAAGATGGTGAAGAATATCATTTAGACAGCATACAATATACAAAACTACCGCCAGAAGTAATGCATGATAACTATGCTTTTTCAACTTCGGATTTTAATATCAAACCAGATAAAAAATCGGTTAATTATAAAGGAAATATATACCTACTCGTAGATCATAATAATTATTCTTCTACAGAAGCATTTGTAAATTTCTGCAAAGTTACCGGGTTTGCAACCGTTGTTGGCGAAACAACCGGAGGTGATGGAATAGGTTCAGATCCTTTTATATTTGCATTGCCTATTAGTGGTATTGTTGTTCGATATCCCGCTATTATGGGTCTTAATCCTGATGGTAGTTCAAATGATGAATTTGGTACAGCTCCTGATATTACACTTAAAGGTAGTTCCAAATCTGAACGATTCAAAGAGTTAAATGATTATATCATGAATCATAACTAAAACTATCAAACCTAATTATGAATAAGCTAAACATCATCATTGTTTTAATAATGATGTCTTCCAAACCACTTATAAGCCAAAACAAAGTTCGAATTTACGGTCACGTTACCGATTTTAATAATAATACGGTGGATAGTGTTTCTGTGTGGTTAAAGCAGAATATCGATTCGCTGGAATTAAAGAATAAGGATAAAATATTCGAAAACAGTCATGAAACATTTACTGACAGTACCGGATATTTTTCTATGGAAGTGGAGCCAGGAACCTATTATTGTTTGTATTCCATTAAGGAAGTAGACTATGGTAAAACAAAACTTGAATATTGGGCATGGAATATTCCTGTTTATAAGGATTTAGAAATTAATCCACAGTATGATCGAATGGAGATATACGGAATAAGTGGTTTTGAACCCAAACGTGGTCCCTTTAACTCCTATGAAATATATTTCCGACCGATGAGTTTAACCAAAGCGCACAATTTATCCAAAGAAACAAAATCAGATACTATTAATATTGCACCAAACAAAATAACCGAAGAAGAACTTACAGTAAAAGTTAACGGAACAGAATCAAAAATTGTAACTATAGACAAAATAAGGGAGTACACACGCGATGGCCATTATATGTTTGCATATATAATTCAAGTACTAAAGCCACTTGATCCTTTTCCTACTTTTAATTCGGAACAATTGGTTGATGGATATGATAAGATTTCTATTGTACTGTATTCTTCTGAAACAAATGAATACGGAAAAGGAGAGTATTTTATCAAGAAAATAGGGAAGTAATTTCCGGTTATTATAAATAATCACCTAATAACATAAACTAATATAAATTCCCCGTAAGTGAGGATTTAGCGAAGTGTAATCCGTGCAATAACTAGTCCGAGAATAAAAATATAAGAGGCGTGATTATTAAACTGTAGCTCATTGTTTTATATGGAAGGAATTGCATTCCGGTTTTTAACCTAATATCTTGAATTATTATCACCGGATTGCAAATCCTAAAATCTTTTTGCAAAATCTTACATTCATTGGATTTAGGGGGGATTTGTCATTATCTTATTTAAAGCTATTGCACGGATAAATATCCGCGCTTACAGAAGTATAAATTTCATTTCAGAAATAAAACCATCATTCATTCCTTCTTCATCAATTAAAATATATTTTTGTACTCCTGTTAAAAAGATAAATGATGAGTAAGGCTGTATCCAGGATTATTTCAAAACATAATGAACGAATTATTGCTACCCGAAGCATTAACGAACGTAAAGCACAGTTTGTTGAGGCACCGGATCAATTACATCCTGAACTACAAAACTGGATGAAACAAAACGGGTATAATAAGCTTTATTCGCATCAGGCTGAAATGTTTGGAAAGGCTAGAGCAGGGAAAAGTGTTGTGATTACTACAGGAACAGCCAGTGGTAAATCACTTTCGTTTTATCTTCCGGTAGTGCAACGAATATTAGATAATCCAGCACGCAGAGCTATATTTATTTATCCTACAAAAGCCTTAACCAAAGATCAGTATCGAAACATAAAGGAATTTGTTGCTTTTTTTGGAGAAAACAGAATTCAGGCAGGTGTATATGATGGAGATACTTCGCCAAATGAGCGTAGTAGAATACGTGAGCAAGCTAATATCATTTTGACTAATCCGGATATGCTTAATGCCGGATTTTTGCCTAATCATAATAAGTATGGTTTTGCTCATATTTTTGCAAACCTGGATACCATAGTTATTGATGAATTGCATGCCTACAGAGGAGCCTTTGGTTCGCATGTTTCCAATGTATTCCGACGATTGCTAAGAATATGTGATTATCATGGAAATAAGCCTCGTTTTTTATGTAGTTCAGCAACTATAGCCAATCCTCAGGAACTGGCAGAGAATGTTTGTCACACACCATTTGAAATTGTAGAAAATGATGGTTCTCCAGCTCCGGCAAAGCATATCCATTTCTTTCAGCCGGAATATTTGGAAGAAGCACAACGTAAAAAAGCGGTAAGTGAAGAATTGAAAGTGATACTTCCGGAGTTGATATTCTCTGGTGTAAGATCCATAACCTTTTGCCAGTCGAGAAGAGAATCTGAGGTTGTTACTAAAGAAAGTCGTGATATATTGGCATCGGATCCAATGCAATACGGCATTAATATGGCCGATAAGATATCTGCATACCGTGGAGGATATACGCCAATTGAAAGAGCGCGTATTGAAAAAGATTTGGTTGATGGTAATCTACTGGGAGTTGTTTCTACAAATGCCCTGGAGTTAGGTATTGATATAGGAACGCTGGATGCTGTAATTATGGGAGGTTTTCCGGGAACCAGAGCCAGTTTTTGGCAACAATTGGGTAGGGCAGGACGAAGTGGTTCAGAAGCTCATGCTATTGTAATGCTTAAAGAAAAACCGTTGGATCAGTTTGTGGGTAAAAATCCGGATTGGCTTTTAAATGCTGAATCAGAAAATGCCATCATTGATAAGGACAATCTTTATATTCAACTATCGCATATCCGTGCGGCATCGGCAGAGTTACCGTTAAATATTGATGATGTTGCTTCTTTTCCTGATTTAGGAGAAATTATTCCTTTATTGATTAAAGAAGGCGAATTAATAGAACAAAACAGTACTTATCAATGGAGTGGAGATATCTCTCCTGCACATGAAATAAGTTTAAGAAACATTACCGGAGATACCATTAAAGTTGTTGATGTAGAAAAAGAAGAAACCATAACAATTGTAGATTTAGTTCAGGCCAAGAAAGAGTTTTATCCAGGTGCTATATATCTTCATGATAGTGTTCAATATAAATCGCTTGATCTGGATTTAGAAAGTAAAACAGCTTCTGTAAAAGAAGTATTTTCAAATTATTATACTGAACCTCATAAGCCTGGTAATATTTCCATATTGGTAGAACATGAACACGAAAAAGAGCAACGTATCAATCGCTTCTTTGGAGATGTTAGGGTTACTGTTTTAATATCAGGATTTAAGATGATTGAGTTCAATACACATCAAAATCTTGGATATACAGACTTATCAGAGATTCTGAAAACTCAAATGGAAACAGAGGCTTGCTGGATAGAAATTCCTGAAAATGTAGTCAGAACATTTGTAGCTACAGGTAAAGCCCCGTCTTTAGAACCAGAAACTCCTGCCGCTAAGGTTCCAAGATTTGATTATAGTGAAGGATTGGTACATTGTATTAAAGCAGCAGCATCTATGCGTGTAATGGCCACGGAGAGCGATTTAGGAGGTGAAATTTTTTCATTTGTGGACGAAGAAACAAAGCGAACCAAGTATGCTGTTGTTCTTTATGATAGTTATCCTGGAGGATTAGGTTTTTCAGAAAAGGTTTTTGAATACCTGGATCAGATCATTCAAAGTGCAGGAATCTTTGTAAAGAATTGTAGTTGTAAAAATGGATGTCCGGTTTGCGTTGGAGATCATCGTGTTGATAAGAGCTTAATTCTTTGGGCACTTCGTAATTTTTATAAGGAATTACCATCGCCAATGTCTGGAATAATTGGTGAACGTCTCGATAGACAACAAGAGACTTCTTTACCTAAAATGAAATGGGAAGATGTTAAAACACAATGGCCTGTGTTATTAGATCGTTTTCAAAAGGAAGATCGATTTGGAGGAAAGTTCCTAAAAGAAGTAATCAAGGTGGAACAATCTGCTGAAGCACTTAATTTATATTTTCCTACAGGAATTCTTAAAATAGCTAACAATGAAACGGTTTTAAAAGGAGTAAAAACCGAGTTGAATATTATTGTGGATGTACCGGAACATTATACCCTTACTTTTAGAGCAGGAGAGGAAATAGACTATCGTAAGGAGTTAAAAATACGTCGTATGATGGGAGGGGAGAAGGAATAATAATGATTTTTGATTATAAATACCAAAGGGCCTACACCCTTTACTGAATGACTATGCCCCTTCAGGACATGGAATTTCTTATTCGTATAAATAGAGCCCTGAAAGGACGTGATCATATAGCATAGGGAGGAGACCTTATATGTTTAATAAAATATTGTTTATTTCCATTTGTTTAAAATTATATGTTAATCCTTTCTCAAGGATTAATAACTTCATCCTTATCTAAAGGATAATATTCTTTCCAGGTATTATATGAAAAGTAATAATATTGTGTATATAAGAAAAACTGACAATTAGACTGCCATTCTTGCGCTATTTTAAGTTGAACATCAATTGGTATATGTATTGTGTAAAAAATTATTAAGAATACATTATGTATATATATCAACTAGCAAAATCCAATTTTTAATATCAAAATAATAGTCTGTAATCTTTGTATTGAAATTTATTTTAAGATTGAATAATAAATTATTAAGATTAACGTTTAGTTGTATAAATATAGATCTTGAGATCTTTTTAATTAATATTTATCAAACATAATCTATAAATTATGGAAAAAATCTGTTTTATTATTCTATCTCTTTTCGTTTTCAATTTAAATATCACTAGTCAAAACTTAAAGAAATCACAATCCCTTATTACTATCACAAAACCTGAATATGAAATGAGTTCGGCAGCAGGCTTAACTCTGGATAAGTTGGAATTAAGGGATAGTTGCACTATTTTAAATTTTACCTATGCGGCCAAAGCTGGCAGTTGGTTTTCAATACCAAAAGAAACATATATACAAGCGATTCCTGGGGATGAAAAATTATTTGTTACTTCATCTAAAGGTATTACTTTAAATAAGAGTAATTCTACAAAAGAATCAGGGAAGATAAATTATACCTTAACGTTCCCTCCAATAGATAAAAGTGTAACCCATATTGATTATGGAGAAGCCAACGACGGTGGTAATTGGCATATATATGATATTTGCACTCAACCTTTAAAATCATCTATTATACCAGAAGCGGTAATAGGTAACTGGTTTAATAAAAAAACAGGTACGTGGGAAGCCGGTATTTATAATGATTATGTTGTTTATAAAAGTAAAGTATGGCAATGTGAAAGTGCAACATTTAAAAAACGAACTGGCATCATTAAAATTACTAATGAATCAGCTTCTATAGAATTAAAAATTCAGTTTGATAAAAAAGGTAATTATCAACTTGGAACTCAGGAATATAATTATGTAAGTTGTACAAAAAAAGAAGAACAATTAACTGGTCCGTTTGAAACAGATGAACCATATCAAGCTCCCATATTTAAATTAGATTCTGCTACATATAGTGGTTATATAAAAGGTTATACATCCAGGGTAGGCGCTAAAACCATGATGATTCATATTAATGATATTTTAACAGGAAATCAGAATTCGTACCTGATTGAAATATCTGCAAATGGACATTTTTCTACAAAATTACCGGTTTATTATCCAGTGCTTTGTTTTGTGAGGTCTGATATCTACAATGGATCTATTTATCTTGAACCAGGTAAAGAAGTATTTCAATTGATTGGACAAGGAACAAAAGAAATGCCTCTTTATATGGGAGAATCAGCCAAAATTAATACAGATTTAGATAGAATTTGGAACCTTTCAGGAACGAACTACAATGAGATTATGGATAAAATTTTGGATATGACACCAGAGACATATAAGGAATGGTGTTTTCAAAAGCAAAACGCTACAATAGATCAACTGGATTCTGTTTTTCAAAGTGGAAGGATTGGTAAAAAAGCATGGCAGATAAAAAAATATAATTTACAATATGTTTGTGCATCTAATATCATTGAATACGAATGGAACTTTAAAAGTGCCTATCGAAGAAAGTATAATATTCCGCGTTCCCAACATAGACTTCCTGTAGAAACTCCTTCTTTACCCGATGATTATTATGATTTTATAAACGATGAATTTGCAAGTGATTTATTAGCTGTAGTTAGTGGAGGTTATAATACATTTATTAATCGTTTTAAATATATGGATATTCTTTATGATAATAATCTTTCATACGCTAATTTAAACATTGTTCAAGTATTAGAAAAAGCTGGATATTCGTTAAGTGAAGATGAAAAGCTTACTATATCTAAAATTAAAGAGATGGAAAAACTAGCTCAAGATCCTGAGATCACAGTTTCTGATAGATGGTTTGATTATGAATTTAGAAATAAATATCAAAACCAAATAACAGAATTACAAAAAGCATTTCCAAATAGAGCATTATCATTAACTGAAATAGGTGACAGCCTACTTAATCAAGGTGTAGAATTTCCAAAAGAAGTGCAAGCATTTTTAATAGCATGTAAGAAATTGGAGAAGAATGATGCATGGAAACAGATGACTGAAATTAATAAAGAATATGAGACTTCTATTTCTGAATTTTATAAAAAATATTCTGAGTCATTGAATCCGGCAATGAGTGAATTAAGAAATCATACTTATCATAAGAGTTTAAAAGATATTTTCGGTGTTCAACCTGGATTTGTTACAGATGTGATGTATTCACAAGACAAATGCCGCGATATCGATAGTAATGTTACTCCTGTTTCTGAAGATGAATTAAATATGATTCAAAAGGATATTACAACACCTTTTATTGTTGAATATATTAGAATATGTAATAATAAAACCTTACAAAAAATTGAAGAAAATAAAAATAAAAGTGGATATCATGTTAATGATACACCTAATGGTGAAGCAGATAAGGTATTTGATTCAATAGTTGAAAAATATAAAGGAAAAGTAGTCTATGTTGATTTTTGGGCAACTTGGTGTAGCCCTTGTCGCTCAGGAATTGAACGCATTAAAACATTAAAAGAAGAGATGAAAGATGAAAATGTTGTTTTTGTTTATATCACAAATCAAAGCTCGCCTGAAAACACATGGAAAAATATGATTCCTGATATTAAGGGTGAACATTATCGTGTTTCTACAGACCAATGGAATTATTTGAGCAGTAAGTTCAATGTTTCAGGAATTCCTCATTATGTACTGGTTAGTAAGGACAGTAAAGTTATTAATGGGAATTTGAGCCATATGGATAATGGCTCTTTAAAAAAAGAACTTGAAAAATATTTATAATAGAATTGTGGATTGGTGATAGATTAAAATTTTACTTTTTGGGAGGCTGTTTTATTTGAGACAGCCTTTTTCATTTGTAATGGGTTATTCTATTATTGTACGATTCAATATATTGAGAAGCAATTAGCATAGGGTGAATACCCTTTTCATGATTCAATTTTAACCAACAAAACCTTAGCAAAAGCCATTGAGAATGATTTCTCGCCAACGGATTTGAATGAGCATATTAGTTCTGTTTCTGTTATTTCTGAAATAACACCTGTTCCATATTTTTTGTGCCTTACAGAATCACCAATTTGCCATTCATCAGATATTTGATTGTTAGCAGTTGTTTTTTTCTGGTCTCCAGTTGTTTTCCTGTTTAATAAAGAATCAGGTATCACATTCAAAAAATAGGAAGGTTCTGCTTCTGTATTTCGTGTAGATGGTTGTGAGTGCCAACCAATTTCCACATTGTTTTTACCCCTGGTCATAGCCACAAATAGCAAGCGTTTTTCTTCCTTTAAATTCTGACTTCCTTTTTGGTGTTGAGATAGTGGAATAATGCCAGTATTAGCTCCGGCAATATAAACACGATCAAACTCCAGACCTTTTGATGCATGTATAGTTAATAAATGAACACCATTTCCTTTTTCCTTAATTCTGCCATTGATATAAAAAGAGCTTTCCAATACTACTTGTCCTACAGCAACTTTTAACGCTGATATGGAATCTAACCAACTTTGGGCCTTCATAAATATTAGTAATTGTTCCCAAGCATGACTTATGGCGGTCACATAATCCTGGTGGTGAATAGAGGTTGGTTTTAATATATTTCTAAGATTCAAGAAATCTAATAACTCATTTATATTAGTTTTTGAAGAGTTGATAAATTCCTTAGTGAACTTATCTATTTGCTGTAATAAAGTAATATGCTCCACAGAAGGATTTTTTCTTTTACTAATCTGTTGAAAAATTACATTTAATGCAGTAGTGTTTTGATCTCTGTTATTTAATGCCTGAATAATACTTTTATTATGTTTCATTGCTCCAAAAGTTGGATCAAATATCAGTCCCAGACTGGCATCATCATCATTGGGATTAATACAGACCTTTAGAACTTTTAGAAAGAATACTAATATTGGTTTGTCATGCAAATCATCCTTTTTGCCTAATTGATATGGAATGTTTGATTGTTTAAATATGGTCTCAACAATTTTAATTTGTTGATGTGTTCTAAACAGAATTGCTATGTTATCTAACGAAACATTTTCTTTTTGAGAGGTTTGTAACTGTTCTTTTAAATAAAATGCTTCTTGTTGGTCATCAAAATGACGGATTAAATCTATGGGTTGTCCAGTATGACGTGTAGCTATCAGCGATCCATTATTATCATACAAAAGACTTTCTGCTGCAGACAATATATTTTCGGTACTCCTGTAATTTTGTGGAAGTTCCAACCAGGTTGCATTCCATTTTAATTGAACTTCCTGAAATAGGTTTTCTTTACTTCCTCGCCAACCATAAATACTTTGATTTTGATCACCTACAACAAATAAACTTGAATCAACTCCTTTAATATTCTCTATTAAAGAGAGTTGATCTTCATTACAATCCTGAAACTCATCAATGATAATCCAATCCGGAGCATTAAAAAGATTTTGACTTAATGTTTTATTACATAAACCAATTAAATCATCAAAATCCATACTGTTGATGGTCCGTTTTTCTTTTTCTGCAAGATTTACTAATTCTTCAAAATCATCTTCGGATTTCATGTTACCCATGATGATTTCATTTGTTTCATTGTATTTTTTCCATCGTTTATTTAGTTGGTTAATATATTTAATGGATAAATTATTTTGAATGATTAAACGTTCTAAAAATTCTTGTTTTTCTTGTTCGTCCATAACCTGAAAACCAGGTTTAAATCCAAGATCAATCAAATAGGGATGTTCATTCAAAATTTGTCTTGCAATGGAATGAAAAGTTCCAAAATATCTTAGCTGTTCGTTGATTTGAGTAGCTTTATCTCCCAGATAACTTGTAATACGTTCTTTTATTTCTCTGGCGGCCTTATTTGTAAACGTAAGTACAACCATCTTATCAAAAGGAATATTTTTTACAAAATGGAGGTAAAATACTTTAGCAATTAAAACAGTTGTTTTTCCACTTCCAACCATAGCGGAAAGTATAGTGTTTTTTGAAGGATAAAAAACGGCATGACGTTGATGTTGGTTTAATCTTTCAAAAGTTAAACCTAATTTATGATCTAATCTTTTAATGTCATCTATTTCTTGATTATAATCTGATGTTGGATGATGGATATTAGGATTGTTTTGCTCTTTTAATGCACGTCCTTCTGCTTCAAAAGCATTAAAAATTTGATCTAATTTATTTGTATTTGAACTTTTAAGTTTTGAACGAAGGTGTTTGTAGCTCATAAAACCTTTTTAAATTAAAATGTCACAAATTTATCTCAATATTTTGTCAATAAAAACCAATGCAGATCCATTCTTAAAAAAGGATTAATATAACATTGTTTTTTAGTGTTTTAGATTGAGTTTTTTATAACTTTTTTTCTTAAATTACGTATAAACAAAAAATAGATATTCTATTATGGAGAAAGAGCTTAGGTAACCTGTTTACGTGGTTGTTTCTACCAACAAAATTAGGGTAAATCCAAGTAATACAGGTGAAGAATAAAATAATTTTTATGTATTTCAAGAGTATTATAACACCCTGATTAATCTTAATTATAGATTTTGGGTGTTACATCTGATATAAATTAAACTACTTACAGATGAAAGCCCGAAAAACCATACACGCAGATTTAGAGCAAAAAAAATCATTATTCTTTGAATTAGGTTTAGTGCTGAGTTTTGCTATCGTTTTATTTTCAATGGAATTAAATTTTAAAGAAAAATCTTCAGATGTAATTTTAACAGATGTTGTAGAAATTACTGAAGAGGAAATGGTTCCTATTACCCGTCAGGAAGAAACTGTTGCACCTCCACCACCTGCACCCATTAGGACTTATGACGTTATAAATATTGTAGAAAATGATATTGAAATAGAAGAAGAACTTGAAATTCTGGATACAGAAACTGATCAGGATGAAATAGTAGAGGTCGTTGAAGAATTAAACGTGGATTTGGAAGAAGAAGAGATTACAGAAGCTCCAATATTTATGGTTGTAGAAGAAATGCCAATTTTTCGACCTAATATCTGTAATACACCAATAGAAGGTCAAAAGGAGCTAATGAGGTATATTACTACAGCAATAAGATATCCGGTAATAGCGGCAGAAAATGGTATTCAAGGTAGGGTATATGTAACTTTTGTTGTTTCACCTAAAGGAAGAGTTACAAATGTAGAAGTAACCAGAGGCGTATATTCTGCTCTTGATAAAGAAGCCATAAGAGTAGTTTCTGAATTACCAGCATTTTCTCCAGGTAAACAAAGAGGAAAACCAGTAAGAGTTAGGTATTCTGTACCTATTAATTTTGTATTACAGTAGATAATAATGTTTTAGTTTTTGCTTAATGCCTTTTTGTGAAAATGATAACGAGTAAAAGGGTAATGATTTAATTTGAATCATTATCCTTTTGTATTTTAATCTTTACCCTTGTTTTATGACACCTTTATTTTTCCATCTACCACTTAAATAATAAATTAAAGATCCAATCATTCCTGTACACCATCCTGCAGGTATTGCCCACCAAATTCCGTTAACACCAAAATGTTCGGAAAATACTACTGCTAAAGGAATTCTAATTAACCATAGACTCATTAGTGAAATAAACATTGGAATTAATGTTGCCCCTGCACCTCTTAATACACCATGTAAAATAAACATAGTAGAAAAAATGAGGTAAAAGGAACTTACGATAACTAAGTAATTTTTACCATGCATAATTACATTCTCACTTTCTGAAAATAATTTCATTAGATTCTCAGAGAATAAGTAAGCAACTACCATAACTATAAAAGAAATTGACCATGCCATAAATAATGATGCCCATACACCTTTTTTGATCCTGTCAATTCTATTGGCTCCTAAATTTTGACCCACAAAAGCTGATAGTGCAGATGCTAAATTTAAGGCAGGGAGAGCGGCTAATGAATCAATTCTACCTGCAGCAGTAAAAGCCGCTAATACATCAGAATCAAAATTATTTACAATTCTAATTAAAGCCATAATGCCAAGTGCAACAAAAGACTGCTGAAATGCTGTAGGTAACCCAATTTTTATATTTTGCCTGAAAATTTTTGTGTCAAATACCCATTTTTTTAAATTAAATGAGATGATATGTTGTTGCTTTTGTATATAAACAATAGCTCGTCCAAATGCTATAAATTGAGAAACAACGGTAGCAAAAGCTACTCCTTTAATACCCCATTTAAATACAACAACAAACAAAATATCCAAAACTATATTGGTAATAGTTGCAAAAATTAAGAAACGTAAGGGTGTTTTTGAGTCTCCTAATCCTCTAAGTATTGAAGTTGTCCCATTGAATCCAAAAAAGGCAATCATGCCGGTCATATAAACAGTGAAATACTCAACTGATTGAGGTAATACATTTTCTCCTACATTAAGCAAACGAAATATTTCTTCATTGTAGAATATTCCCACAAACATGGTTATAAAACTAGCAAATATCAGAAAGATGTAAATGGTGGTTATTGCCTTCTTAACTTCCGGCATTTTTTTTGCACCGAAATATTGAGAGATAACTATTGTCGCACCACTTCCTATACCTATTACAAAGGCTATAAGTGTATAAAATATAGGAAAAGAGGCTCCAACAGCAGCTAAGGCTTCATCTCCTAAAAATCGACCTACAATAATACTGTCAATTACATTATATAATTGCTGAAACAAATTACCAAGCACCATCGGCAGTGCAAAGTTAAAAATGAGTTTTGCTTCATTTCCTGTAGTAAGGTCTTTCATTAAAATGTATGTATATAAAAATATAAATTATAAAGGCTAACAATATATAAGAGAAATTTGTTGACCAAGGGAACAAAGCAACACAATAAATAATGAATAATCAAAAAACGCCACTACAAATTGTAGTGGCGTTTTTTGATTTACATTTAAAATATTTTTCAGGTAATTTACTGAATTGTTATAACTGAATGCACTTGTGTATTTTACATCAAAAATTTCAGTATAAAAAGAACCGCAAGAAAATAACTTACCAGAGAAATTTCTTTATATCGTCCGGATAATAATTTTAGAATTACATATGATAACATACCAAATACAATACCTTCGGCAATACTATAAGCTAGGGGCATCATTATAATCGTCAAAAATACAGGTATTGATTCTGTATAATCTTCTAAATCGACCTTTAAAATAGGGGATAGCATAAAGGAACCAACAATTATCAATGCCGGAGCTGTAGCTGCATCCGGTACCATTAAAAATAAAGGTGAAAGGAATAAGGCAATAAAGAACATGCCAGCAACAGTAAGAGAGGTTAAACCTGTTCTACCCCCTTCTGCAACACCGGAAGCACTTTCAACATAAGTTGTTACTGTTGATGTTCCTAGTGCTGCACCTACTGTAGTTCCTATTGCATCGGCAAAAAGAGCCTGTTTTACTTTAGGTAATTTACCATCCTTGTCTAACATGTTTGCTTTAGAAGAAACACCAATTAAAGTTCCTACCGTATCAAACATATCTACAAATAAGAAGGTAAACAGAACTACTAACATTTTCATTGAAAAAACTTCCTGAAAATCAAATTGTAAAGCAATAGAACTAATACTTGGAGGAGCTGAAATAAGAGAAGTGTCAGGGAGTTTTGTTACGCCTAAAGGAATTCCTAATAGTGTGGAAGCAAATATTCCTATAAGTAATGCTCCCTTAATTTTTAAAGCAAGCAGCACGCCAATGATAACTAATCCAAACGACATTACTAAAACAGTAGGTTCTTTCATTGTTCCTAATTTCACAAGAACAACCTCGTCATTTACAATTAATCCGGCATGTTGCATTCCTATAAATGCAATAAACAACCCAATACCTGCAGAAATACCATGTTTCATATTTGTTGGTATTGAGTTTACTATTAGCTCACGGATATTAAATTTAGTAAGAAGGATAAAAATAAATCCCTCTAAAAACACAGCGGTAAGAGCAAATTGCCAGCTGCATTTCATTCCAATACATACAGAAAACGCAAAAAATGCATTTAATCCCATTCCAGGAGCTAATGCAAATGGTAATTTAGCCCAAAGTGCCATTACAAGAGTTCCTACAATTGCAGATATTGCAGTGGCTGAAAAAACAGCATTGATATCCATTCCTGTTTTAGAAAGTATATCAGGATTAACTGCCAAAATATAGGCCATTGTCATAAATGTGGTAATACCAGCAATTACTTCTGTTTTAACTGTAGTATTATTTTCTTTTAATTTGAAGAATTTTTCTAACATAGTATTAGGTTTTAGAATGTCCATTTAGCAGCTAGAGTTGGATTAACCATAAAACCATCATTGACTGCAAAGTTGTTGCTAATTTCAATTTCAGTTCCAAAAGAGAACTTCTCTGAAGCATTAAACCATAATTGTGGTTCAGTTAAAAATATATATTCAGCATCTGCTTTTCCGTCATAATTGAAATCACTATCTTCTCTCCAGAAATCAGCAAAACCTGTAAAAGACCATTTTCTATCCATAAAATGAATTCCCCATACACCTGTTAATTGAAATGAAGCATCTTGTTTATCCTGGATATGTTTAAAGTTCGCTTGTAATGTTAATACTTTAGAATAATCAGCATTATTAAAGGTGTATTGAACTCCTACTAAGTATGCATTTTCTATTGGGAATCCTGTTACAGTTCCGGTGTTAAATTCAATTCTGGGTTCAAGTTTTGCCGTTTCTGAAAATTTAAAACTACGTGCTATTTCCATGTATGCCAGAGAAACACCATTATTTACTCCTCTTTCGTCAGTTCCATAATCCAAATCAATAAAAAAGAATGTACTTCCAATTTTATCAGGCTTAAACATTTCAAACGTTGTGGTAAACATTTTACGATTTTCACCAAAATCATAATGAAGTTGTACATTTTGAGCATTACTTAATTTTCCTAATATAATTAGTAAACTAAATAGAATTAATTTCTTCATACTTTTCCTCCTTTAAGTTAATGTATGTTGTAGGGATATTAATAATCTATATTTGAATATAATACATTATTATCAGAGATAAATATCATTTTGCTTAATTCATTAAATATGTTTTATGTGATTAGGCAAGAAAAGGCATAAAAAGATATTTATATACTATAGATGTAAAAAAAACAATAAGAAGGTATGATAATTGATTATGGGATGAGACCATTTTTAATATTTGTCCGAAACAATTTTTTCTATCTTTGCCGATGATGAAAACAAAATTACAATATTTAATCTTTTGCTTATTTATAAGCTCATTTGTTGCAGCTCAACCCGGAGGTCAAAACAGACCAGAGAATATGTCTCGTATGGATAGAGATTCGAAACGTGATCAGTTAAAAAAAGATACAAAAATAGATTTACATAATAGATTATGGTCGTGGAAAATGAAAGATGACTATACTCTAATAGATACTGTAGTAGTTGATACTATTACATCAGGTTTTCAAAATTATGATCCTATTTATAAAAATAGTTTTTCAAATATAGATTTAGGAAACAAAGGAAGTGCATATACTTCTAATTTATTATCGTATAAAACAGAATTCAATGAATTTATATTTCTGAATTCACTACAAAATCAATTTGTACAGCCTGAGGATATAAAATATTTTAATACAAAGGTTCCTTATACTAACCTTACGTATATTAATGCTGGACCAAGCCGTAGGTCAGAAGAAAATTTTACTGGTTTTTTTACTCAAAATATTAATAAGGATTGGAACTTAGGTATTCGATACAATTTAGTCTCAACAATTGGACTGTATGAAGCCCAAAAAGTTGATAACAGAAATTTTAACTTGTATTCAAGTTATCATAGTCCAAAGTATTCCATGCATGCTGTAATTACCTATAATAGTATAGAGCATCTTGAAAATGGAGGTTTATTAGATGATGATCATGAATTAATAACAGATGCTGAAAAAAGAAAAGAATACTCCCGAGCAGAAGATTTTCCTGTTAAATACCTGTCTGCAACAAATAAGATAAATAATTTTCAGGTTTTTTATAATCATTCTCTCGGTATAGGAAAGATTAATCTAAATAAACAAACAAATGATTCTATTGAATCTAATATAGAAGAATATGAATTACCTGTTAGCACTGTTTATCATACTTTGCATGCAGGTAATTATAAAAGAGTTTATAAAATTGATGAACTTGATAGTTATTTGGATGATGAAGGTTATATTCCGTTATATGATAATATTTATGCGGACTCTTTACAAACAAGAGATTCTACATCATATTCTTTTTTAAAAAACACATTTCAAATTAAATTTAATGAAGAGGCTAACTCTTTGTTAAAATTTGGAGTCAGGGCTTTCCTGGCAAATGAAGTAAAGTATTATAAATTTCAAAGGCAGCCGTTAATAGAACAAGATGAAGATGATGATGATGATTACAATGTTTATTATCGTCACAACGATACAACTTTGGTTACCACATATGTAGGAGGACAGATATTTAAAAACCTGGGCGAAAATCTATGGTGGAATCTGGGAGGAAAGATATATGTACAAGGATATAGATTAGGAGATATAGATTTAAAAGGTAATATTAATTCGTTATATCGTATTTTTAAGGATACTGCCGGAATTTATGGTAGAGGAAGAATTTTATTAAAGAGTCCTGAATTACTTCAGGAAAATTACTATTCAAATCATTTTAAGTGGGATAAAAGTTTTAAACAAGAAAAATTAGTAAACATAGAAGTCGGTCTAAAGATTCCAACCCGAAGGTTAAAATTATCCTGGGAGTCAAAAGTATTTACGGATTATATGTACTGGAATAGTGAGGCATTACCAGATCAAACATCCGAAGTAATAAGTGCATTTCAAGTTACACTAAAAAAAGACTTTACATTTGGCCCCTTACATAGTGACAATAAGTTAGCATACCAGTTTACAAGTAATCAAGCTTATTTACCTTTGCCTGAATTTTCAGGATATAGTTCAACTTATTTTAATTTTTACTTAGCTAAAAGAGTTTTACAGATACAGGCAGGAGTAGATGCCAGATACCATACAGAGTATTATACACCTGGTTATATGCCAGCAACCGGGCAATTTTATAATCAAAATTTAATTAAGGTTGGTAACTATCCATTTTTAGATGCATTTGTAAATATTCACTTAAAAAGAGCTAGAATTTTCATTAAGTTAGATCATTTTAATCAAAGTTTAATGGATAGAAATTATTTCTTGACATTAGGTTATCCACATGCTCCTATGCGCGTAAAATGGGGTGTTTCATGGAATTTTTATAATTAGCTTTATCATTATTAAACATACTACTCGTCAATTAACTTTTGCACTAATGCATAAATGATATATCTTTGTGGGCTAAAGTTAAATTCTTACTTATGAGAGGTATAGAACGATTTGTTTGGCTTTTACTAATAATTATGGTTGGTTGTGCACCTTCTGGTAATAAGGTAAAAACTAATGTTGTAGATGAAGAAGTTACTTTTGACTTAAAGGAAATAAAAGAAAGAGGCAAGCTCATTGTTGTTACTGACTATAATTCTACAAATTATTTTATTTATAAAGGTACTCCCATGGGGTATCAACTTGAATTGTTGAATGAATTCTGCAATAATTTAGGAATTAAATTAGAAGTTATTGTAAGTAATGATGTAGAAAGAAATATTAGCGATTTAAGACAAGGTAAAGTCGATTTAATAGCCCAAAATCTTGCTGTTACAAGAGAAAGGAGTAAGAAGATTCAGTTTACTGAGCCCCATACTTATTCCAGACAGGTTTTGGTTCAAAGAATTGAAGAAAAAGATAAATCAAAACGAAATCAATCTGAATTTAATACATTAATTCGAAATCAATTAGAGTTAGCTGGTAAAACTATTTATGTACAAAAAGGTTCGTCGTATGTTACTCGTTTAAATAATCTTTCTGATGAAATTGGAGATACAATTAACGTAGTTGAGATTCCTGATTATGAAGCTGAACAATTAATTGGATTAGTGGCGGAAGGAGAAATTTTATATACTATATGTGATGAAATATTAGCAAGGGTAAATCAAAATTATTATGACAATATTGATATCGAAACTCCTATCAGTTTTCCTCAAAAATTAGCCTGGGGAGTAAGAAAGAAATCTACTGATTTACTACAAGTTGTAAATAACTGGTTAATTAGATTTAAAAAATCTGCAAAATATAATATCATATTTAAAAAGTATTTCCTTAATAGAAGATCCACTCACATTGTAGATGCTGGATATAATTCATTAAAAGGAGGTTTAGTTTCAAAATATGATGATATCATTAAAAAGGAATGTGAAAACATTGATTGGGACTGGAAATTAATAGCTTCGCTTATTTACCAGGAATCAAGGTTTTTACCTGAAATTAAAAGTTGGGCAGGAGCGCAAGGATTAATGCAACTCATGCCTGAGACTGCAAAAACATTTGGCGTTCATAATGTTACTTCGCCACAGGAAAATATCAGAGGTGGTATTAAATTTTTAAAATGGCTGGATAAAAGAATGGCTTTGAGGATTGATGATCCTGAAGAACGCTTAAAATTTGTATTAGCATCTTATAATGTAGGAATTGGACATGTGTTAGATGCTATGAAATTAGCCGAAAAAAATGGCAAAAATCCTAAAATTTGGGAAGGTAATGTAGATTACTACCTTTTAAATAAATCTAACCCAAAATACTTTAATGATCCCGTTGTAGAATTTGGTTACTGTAGAGGAGAGGAACCTTATTTATACGTTAATGAGATTCTTGAGCGTTATGAACATTATAAAAATCTAATGGAGTAGGGGATTTTTTTGAGGATGTTATAATTTCTATTAATTCACTGATTATCATAGCTGTAGCTCCCCATATTGTATGCCCATAAATATTATAGAAAGGTGCTTTAATAATTATTCCGTTTTTATTTTTTTCAAAGAAATCTATACTTTTTGGATTAACCATTTGTGATAAAGGAGCTTCAATAATAGACTCAACTTCATAAGAATCTGGTTTAAAATCAGGAGTATAATTAATATAACCAATATATGGTGATACATTAAAATTACTATTGGGTATAAATATAGTACTTAACTGACCTATAATCTCAATGTCTTCAGTATTAACACCTATTTCTTCATATGTTTCTCTTAATGCTGTATGACTAAAATCTAATTCACCTTGCTCTACTTTTCCTCCTGGTAAGCTTATTTGACCACTGTGAGCACCTTTATATGTAGGTCTTTGTATAAATGGTATATATAAACTGTTGTTTTTGGGGTAAAATAGTATTAATACAGCACTTTCTCTGGTTTCGTTTTTATTAGGTTCAATAAGTCCTGTAAATCTCACATTTGGAGACATTTTTAAATGTGCTTTTTCTCCGGGTAATTTACCCTTTAATTCATCTCGAAGTATATTGATAAAATTAGTATACATAAGCTAGTTCCCTTTCATTGTTAATATACTAATTTATACTTAAAAAAGATTCAATGGATTCCATAATAATTATTAAAATTATAAAGGAAATAAAAAAAGAAATGCCAAACGTTTCTGGCATTTCTTTATTGTCTTGTCTTTAATTTAAACCTTTTGTATAAATACACTTTACTATATATAATAATCATGCCATTAATAAATTAGTAAGTTGTTATTTTTATCTCGTATTAGCTAAGATACAGGTAATGTGATAGATACATTATAGGTTAAATTCTTGTTAAAGAAATATACAATTTTATATTCTAAACCTTTTTGTTCATAAACGGTCAACGTGTGTACGGAGAAGGACATATATAAACTAACAGACTCAAGATTTAAATTGGTTTAATGGAAATTAAACTGCAAATTCAATTGGCATCTTGATTAATGGTTACATGGTCAAAATAATCTCCAGCTTCAAGTGAGATATACATTATTCTTTTGTTTCCTGTATTATTCCCATATATTTTTACGAAAAGAGTATTCTTATTTTGTCTCTCTACGATAAAATCTTTTTCCTTAATTAAATAAGAATCAGATTCCAAATTGATATCATCTTGTTGATAATAACTATAAGTGCTGTCTTCAAATATAATTCCATCAATCCACCACCAATTTCCTTTAGTTGTTATTAATACTGAATCAGTTTTTGCTGTGAAGTCAACATTTTTTGTTGATAGTTTTATTATGTCATCCCATTTTCCATCCGGTTCAACTATATCTGAACATGAGGTTAATATAAAAATACTCACTATTAGAGCTACAGCTTTATTGATATTCATAATTTTGATGTTTAGGTAATATTTTTATCTATTTACCTTTTAGATATAAATATTATGATTTGGTTGCGTACTTTCTATGGAAAGTAGTGAGTTATAAAACAATTAATCTATTTCCTTTTAAATATAATTAGATGTATACTATCAATTACCATTATTATATTGTACTGGTGATTGTAAAAATATATTTACAAGGAAAACAAAGTGAATTAATTTAATCAAAGCGTATAGCTTCTACAGGAGTAATTTTAGTGATTAAATATGAAGGACCAATCATCATTAAATAGGACATAATAATTGTAGCAATATTAAGGTATAAAAGATGTAGTGGATTTAAATACATTGGAACAGTATCTAAATAATAGTTGTCAGGATTAAGGCTTAATATCCCAAATTTAATCTGTATAAAATAAATAACAATCCCAATAATGTTTCCCCAAATTATTCCTTTTATTATTATAAAGGAAGCCAGGTATAAAAATACTTTTCTGATATTCCAGTTTTGCTTACCTAAAGCTTTTAAAATACCAATCATGGCAGTTCGTTCTAAAATAATAATTAGAAGGCCAGATATCATATTAAAGCCTGCTACCAAAATAATAAGTATTAAAATAACGGTTACATTCATGTCCAACATATCTAACCAACCAAGTATTTGAGGTTGTTGTTGAGCTATAGTGGTAGTTCTTAGCAGTCCTCCGTCCGGTGAAATATGTGCAGCAGCCAAAATCTCAATATCTCGAGCTGCAGAATACATCTGATCAAAACTCTCTAAAGTAACTTCATAGCCTGTTATTTGATTATCTTCCCAGTTATTAAGTTTGATAATATGTCGGATATCAGCAAAAATATATAATTTATCAAATTCAGGTAAATGAGAGTCGTATATTGAGGATATTCTAAAGTTTCGGGCCCTGATTTTATCCTGGAAAAAATATGTTGGTACTTTATCTCCAACCTTTAAATTTAATAATTGGGCTAAAGTTTTTGATATTATAATATCATTTGATGTTTTATCTGAATTTAATTCCGGTTTAGTTCCATCTACGATAATATTGTCGAAGTAACTCCAGTCATAATCCTTACCAATTCCCTTAATAATAATTCCTTGAATATTTTCCTTAGTTTTTAACAATCCTGGTTTTGTGGCAAATTCCTGAACTTTTTTGACACCAGGTAGTACTTTTAGCTGGCTTACAAATATTGAATCTCTATCTATTGGATTAGTCTCAAAAGAAGAATTATAATCATAATTAATGACTTGAATATGAGAACTGAAACCAATAATTTTATTTCTTATTTCTTTTTTAAATCCAGTACCAATTGCCATGGATAAGATCATAACGACCATCCCTATAATAATACCTAATGTGGCAACTTTAATAACTGGACCGGCTAATTTTTTGCCAGTTACTTCTCCTTTTCGAATTTTGTTGGCTATGTATAAATTAAGATTCAAAATAAATGAAATACTTTTATTAAGTTTTGTAAACCGGAATATTCTAGTTCCCAAATATAATGTAAAAAGTTATACATATATTAGTTTATAACGCATCAAAATCTATGAGTTTGGTATTAAAACTTTAATATTTGGATTTTATTTGTCTATGTTCATTTTTAAGAATCTATATTATTACGGATTTGAAGGAAAGTAAATAATTTAGAGAAGATTCAGAGTGGCGTATAAAAATGAAATGTAGAGAAATTGATAGAAAGAAAAAGCTAAGAGCTTTTGACTCTTAGCTTCTATATTTTATATTGTTTTTTTTCCAGGATAAGCCTCTAGTGCCTTTTCAATAACAATAAGTGCTTTTTTAAGATCTTCTTCGTTTAATACATAGGCAATACGTACTTCATCTTTACCTAAGTAACGGCTGCTATAAAATCCAGATCCTGGGGCCATCATTACTGTTTGGTTTTCATATTGAAACTCGCCTAAAATCCATTGACAAAAATGATCAGAATCTTCTACCGGTAATTTAGTCATAGTATAAAAGGCTCCCTTAGGTACCAAAGAACGAACTCCTGGTATTTTATTTAAGCCTTCTACAAGAACATTTCTTCTGCCTAAATACTCTTGGTATACCATATCAGAGTAATCATCAGCAGCATCTAAAGATGCACAAGCTGCTATTTGGCCTAATAATGGAGGACTTAGCCGAGCTTGAGCAAATTTCATAGCAGAATCTATTACTTGCTTGTTTCTACTTACTAAAGCACCTATTCTAATACCACACTCACTATATCTCTTACTAACAGAATCAATTAACACTACATTATCTTCAAGTCCGTCAAGTTTAAGTGCAGATATATGGTTGTAATCATCGTAACAAAATTCTCTATAAACTTCATCAGACAATAAGTATAAATCATTTTTAAGTACAATTTCTCTCAACTGATTTAGTTCTTCTTGAGAATATAAATATCCTGTTGGATTGTTAGGATTACAAATAAATATTCCTTTGGTTTTGGAAGTTATCAATTTTTCAAATTCCTCAATAGGAGGTAATGCAAAACCATCTTCAAATTTTGAAGTGATTGGTTTAATGTTTATACCCGTAGCTGTAGCAAAACCACTGTAGTTTGCATAAAAAGGTTCAGGAATAATAATTTCATCACCAGGATTAAAGCAACAGAAAAAAGCAAACATAAAAGCCTCTGATCCTCCTGTTGTTACCATTATCTCATCAGTATTAAGGTCAATACCAAATCGTTTATAATATTTTGTGAGTTTTTGTCTGTACTCCAACAAACCAGCAGAGTGGCTGTATTCAAGTATATTTCGATCAATATCTTTTACAGCGTTGATGGCGACCTCAGGAGTATGAATATCAGGTTGTCCGATATTTAAATGATAAACTTTAACTCCTCTTGCTTTTGCTTCATCAGCAATTGGAACAAGTTTTCGAATTGGTGAGGGCGGCATATCTACGCCTCTTTTTGATATTGATGGCATATATTAATAATTTAAAAATTGGATGCAAAAATAACAAAAAGCTGACAATTGTCACATTGTGAACAGCGTAAAAATTAAATAAAGTTTAAATCGTTATATGTTAATTCATAAAAGTCATGCGTATAGTATTTTTATATTTTATAGATTTGAGGATTATTGAGGAACTATATGAGAAAATAATATATGTATAAACCAAAGACTACCATTACTTTTATTATTCTTGTTGTTTTATTGTTATCTAGTAATTACACCTATTCGCAGGTTGTGAGTGGTGTTGTTAAATCATCAGACGGAGAGAGTATTCCATTTGCATCTATATTTATTAAAGAATTAACAACAGGAACAACTACTAACCTTGAAGGTGAATATAGTTTAAGTTTAACACCAGGTACTTACAGAGTTTCTTTTCAGGCTTTAGGTTTTTCTAAAATAGTAGAAAAAATAACAGTAGAAAACAGCGATATAATAAAGGATATTGTTTTAAAACCCCAAGACTATAAAATTAAGGAAGTTAGAGTTTTTTCCGGGAAAGAAGACCCCGCCTATGGAATTATTCGTAAATCTATAAGCCTTGCACCTTACTTTTTGCGTCAGGTAAAACATTATAAAGCAAGTGTTTACTTGAAAGGTGGTTTTGATATGAATAAAATACCTGCATTATTCAGAAAGCAATTAAGAGAAGAGGGAGTAGAACAAGGAAAAACCTATGTTGCTGAATCGATTAATGAAATAATATTTAATGCCCCTAATAAATATGAGCATCATATCATCTCAAAGCAATCTACTATTCCTAATGATAGTGAGGATGAAGTATTGGGATATTTAAATTATAGCTTTTACAATTCAGATAGCGAAATAGCTATTTCTCCGATATCACGACGTGCTTTTTCTTTCTATAAATATCGTTATGAAGGTTTCTTTCAAGAAGGAGAATATTACATTAATAAGATTAAAGTTACACCGAAAAGAAAAAATCAAAAACTGTTTGATGGTTACATATATATCGTGGATAATTTATGGAATATTCATTCTGTAGATCTTGTGAATGAACAGTTTTTTGGAAAAATACGGATAAAACAAGTTCAGGAAGAAGTAATTGGAAAAGCATGGCTTCCAGTTAGTCACCAATTTGAAGTAGATGTAAAAACTTTTGGGTTTAATGCTACTGCAAATTATGGTGGTTCTGTTAAATATGAGGAAGTTGAGTTGGATGAAGACTTACCCGTTCCGAGTTCTCTGAAAGAGGCCTATGCTGAAGAGGAAGAAATTGAAGAATTAGTGCAGGAAGAAAGTAAAGTGTCATTAAATAAAAATCAGCAAAAGATAGAGGAACTTCTAAAAAAAGATGATTTAAATAACAGGGAAATGCTGAAGCTGTCCAGGTTGATGGAGAAGGAGAATGAAAGTATAGAACAGATGGGAAAAGGCCTTGAATTAGAATCACTGGATGATACATATAAAATAATTAGAGATACAATTCCTGCAGATAGTGTTGACTGGAATAAAATTAGACCTATTCCTTTAAGTAAGAAAGAGGTAGAAAGTCTGGGGATCAGAGATTCGTTAACACTTGCTCTTTCTGGTATAAAGCAAGATACAGCAAAGGTGGAAGAAGATAAGAGTGAATCACTTAGTTTAATTGGAAATATTATTGGAGGGAAAAAGTATGTTATATCAGATAGTGTTCCGCGAATAACCTTGCGTCATTATGGAATTATAGATAAGGAATCATTTTCTTTTAATGCAGTAGATGGATTTGTATTTCAGCAGCGTTTTAATTTCAGGTATTATTTTATGAATGAGAAAAAAAGCCTGCTATACCTAAGACCTGATTTCAAATATGCATTTAATAGAAAAACATTTAATTGGAATCTTTATGCTCGCTTGAATTATGATAATATAAAGCATACAGTTTTTACATTAAAAACAGGACAGTGGAGTAAAGATTTTAATGAATTTAGTGGAATAGCTAATTTTCCTAATATAGTTTCTTCTCTAATTTTTAAGGAAAACTATATGAGATTGTTTCAGGATGATTTTATCAGTTTTGAAGCTAAAACTGACCTTGCGAATGCATTTATTTTAAGTGCAGAACTAAAATATCAGGATATAGATAAACTTGAAAATTCAACTAATTTTTCTTTAGGAAATCAACAAAAAGATTATGAGGATAATAATATCATAGATAATGGTTTTTCAAGCGATGTTTTTCAAAGTAAAAAGGGTTTTCAATTAAGAACCAGTTTACAATATACTCCAAAGTATTATTATCGAATTGATAAGGGCCGTAAAAGGATGATTGAATCAAAATACCCAACTTTTACTCTGGCTTATGAAAAGGGAATTAAAAGAATTTTGGATTCAGAATCGGATTATGATTTAATAGAATTGAGTATTAATCAGGAATTTGAGTGGAGTTTTATGTATGCATTTAATTATGATATACACGGAGGTTATTATGCAAACCATTCAAATATGCATTTTTCAAACTTTATACATTTTAATACAAGTGAGATACCAATATCTTTTAAAGACTGGAAAAGGAATTATAATTTATTGAATGATTATAAATATAGTACTAACAAATGGTTTATTGAAGGACATATGAGCTATTCAACTCCTTATTTAATAGTAAAAAACATTCCATTTTTACAAGATAAACTATGGAATGAAAATATTTATCTTCATCATTTAACTCAACCGAATTTAAAAAACTATAATGAAATAGGTTATGGAATTAGTCAGATATTTTTAATGATGAACATAGGTGTTTTTGCAGGATTTGAACAGTTTGAATTTAATAATTGGCAGTTTAAAATTAGTTTAAACCTTGATAACTGATAATTGTTGTAACTTATATATTATTTCATATTTAACAGTTACATGGAATAAATACCATTTAGGGCAGGATCTTTGTTTATAGCATTGAAATCCTCATAGTTAATTATTAGGCCTAATAAAATCAAAAAGAAATCTAGAGATGAAGAAGTTTTTTAAGATTATAGCTATAGTACTTGGTGTTTTTTTGATATTAATCATACTTACACCTGTTTTATTAAAAGGTAAAATTGAGAAAATTGCTAAACAAGAAATTAATAATCAATTAAATGCAAATGTAAACTGGGATGAATTTTCTTTGTCGTTGTTTAAGAACTTTCCAAGCTTATCTGTAAATATGACAGGATTTAGTGTGGTTGGTGCACAACAATTTGAAAAAGACACCCTCTTGTCATTAAATTCATTACTGGTTTCTGTAGATCTTATGTCAGCAATAAAAGGTGATCAGTTGGAAGTTGAAACTATACTATTAGATCACCCAATGGTTTCTGCTAAAATTTTGGCTGACTCAACAGTAAATTGGGATATTGTACAGTCTACTTCCGAAGAAATTCAGGAAGAAACTACAGATACATCATCTACAAATTTCGGAATTACATTACAGCAGTTTGAGATAAGGAATGGTATAATAAAATACAGCGATGCTACATCTGATATTCAAGCTTCAGTTACAAACCTTAATTTGGATCTCTCCGGCGATTTTAGTGCTTCTTCTACAGATATAAATTTAAATACATCAATAGAAAGTATTGATGTTACGATGGAAAATACAAAGTATTTGAATGGTTTATCTGCATCGTTATCAGCTAAATTATTAGCTGATTTGGATAAAATGCTATTTACGTTCGAAGAGAATGATTTACTTCTTAATCGTTTAAATCTTGGGTTCGATGGAACTGTTGCTATATTGGATGAAGGTTATGATTTAGATTTAAAATTAAATACAAAAAGAACTGATTTTAAGGCAATTTTTGATTTAATACCAGAAGCTTATAATAACTATATTGAGGGGATAGATACAAAAGGTAATTTGACATTACAATCAACTGCAAAAGGAGTTTATAGAGATTCAGAAAACTTACCTGCATTTAATATTACTTTAAAAGTGGATGACGGTTTTGTTCAATATCCAGACCTGCCAAAGTCAATTCATGATATTAACATTAATATTGAGGTTGATAATCAGGGTGGTTCTCCAGATAATACAGTTAGCAAAATAAACAAATTTCACTTTAAGTTGGATGAAAACCCTTTTGATGCATCGTTAATTGTTAAAACGCCAATAAGCAATGCTCAATTTAAAGGAGACTTACAAGGAAAAATAAATCTTACCTCTTTAAAAGATGCAATTCCATTGGATAGTTTTGATATTAAAGGAATTGTAGATGCTGATATTACCGTTGACGGAAATATGAAAACAATTGAAGTAGAGGCTTATGAAGACATCAAGTCTGATGGAAAAGTATCATTAAATAACTTTTACTATTCAAGTAATGATCTTCCTCAGGCAGTTGATATTCCTTTGGGAATTTTAAGCTTTTCTCCAAAAGCGATTATCCTTGATGAATTCAATTGTATTATAGGTAAATCAGACTTTAATTTGAAAGGGAAAATAGAAAATTATCTTCCTTATATATTTAAAGAAGAAACGATAAAAGGTACTTTAACTCATCAATCAAATCTTATTGATGTTAATGAATTTATTATTGATGAAACCGAACAAGATAGTAGTATGGTAGAGGATTCTACTTCGCTGGAAACTATCGAAATCCCCAAAAATATTGATTTTGTATTTATTTCGTCAATAGACCAATTGCTATATGATAAATTGGTAATTAATGATACTAAAGGAAAAATTACGATTAAAGATGGTGTTGTTTATTTAAATGGCATGGAAATGAATTTACTTAATGGTAGTATCATTATGGGAGGGGAGTATAATACTCAAAATATAAATAAGCCATTTGCTGATTTTACATTTAGTGCTACAAATATTGATATTACTAAAACAGCTAACTCTTTTTCTGTGATAGATTCATTGATGCCTATTGCAAAAAACTCAAAAGGTACAATATCTGCATCCTTGCATTATAATAGTTTGATTGATAACGAAATGTCTCCTGTTATTTCATCCATTACAGGTGGAGGGGAGATTATATCCCCATTTATTGAAGTTTCTAACTCAAAAGTATTGAACGGTATGGCAAAACTCCTTAATAACGATCAATATAAGAAACTGAAGGCAAAGAATATTGATATAAACTTTATTATGCAGGATGGAAAAATCATTGTAAAACCTTTTAGTCCAACTGTATTTGACAAGAAATTGACTGTGTATGGGGAACAAGGATTTGATCAATCATTAAATTACGTTGTAAAAACACCTGTATCAAGAAAAGATGTGGCAGGAGCCCTGGGGTTCTTAAGTGATAGTTATACTGATTCTGGTTCTGACTATATAGTTGATGTTATTATTAAGGGAACAGCTAAAGATCCTAAAATGAGTTTAGATCTTTCAGAAGCATCAAAGCAAGTACAAAAAGAGGTTGGAAAAGAGGCAGAAAAGGTAATTAAGGAAGTTTTAAAAGATGAAAATGTACAAAAATCCGTTAATGATTTCTTGAAAAACTTTGGAAAGAAGAAAAAATAGACGATTATAGAATGAAACATAAGTCGGTATTTTATAGTTATAGAATACCGGCTTTTTTATGATTGCTATAAATGATTTTTTAATGATTTGAAATACCTTCCTTAATGAATAATATATTTTTAATAACATTTCTTTTGTGCATATTTTTTAACTCAACTGCTCAGAAAAGGAAAATAGATGATACTTCTACATATCATGTAAATAAAACTATAGAAATACCTTTAACTATTGTTTCATATGGTTTTAATACGGGCTATGGATTTAGTTATTTGAGTGAGCAAAACGGCTTATCTGAAAATCAGGTGTTAAATTTAGACCGAAGTGATATATGGTGGTTTGATAGAGTTGCTACAAAACAGAGTGTATCATTAAAAGACAAGGCTCATAACTTATCAGATATATTCTTGAATGTTTCTGTTTTTATTCCTGGAATTATTGGGCTTGATAAAAAAGTACGACAAGAGTGGATGGATATTTTATTAATGTACTTGGAACTTCATGCCTTTAATAGTTCTATTTATATAGGGACAGCAATGTCGATTAACAGAACGCGTCCAATAGCTTATAATCCTGATGCCCCTATTGAAGCAAGAACTCAAAAAGGCACCCGAAATTCGTTTTTTAGTGGTCATGTTTCAACTGCTGCATGTGGAAGTTTTTTTGCGGCCAAAGTTTATTCAGATCTTCATCCCGAAATAGGGAATAAAAAATATTTGTTATATGGAGCAGCAAGTATTCCACCTGCATTAGTTGGCTATTACAGATTTAGAGCAATGAAACATTTTCCAACCGATATTTTAATGGGATTTGGAGTTGGAGCCGCAGTTGGTATCCTATTACCTGACCTACATAAAATTGATAAAAAAGATAATAAACTGGCTTTTGCACCTTACGTTGGACAAATAACAGGAGTAAGATTTAAATATACTTTTAAATAAAATGTATCACTAAAAAATAAAGAACAACACAACTCCAAGAAAGGCAATAAGGGCTCCAATGAATTCTTTTAATATAATTTTTTCTTTAAATACTATAATTGATGGAATTATAATTAAAACAGGAACTATAGCCATTATTGTTGATGCTATGCCGGTTGTTGTGTGTTGTATAGATAAAAGAGATAGTGACACACCAAGGAATGGCCCGAAAACAGAACCAATACTAATTCCAATGATGGCTTTTCTGTTTTTAAATGCATCAAATAAGTTTTTCCATTTTTTTAGAATAAAAAATAGTATTGAAAATCCAATAATACCAGCAAGAATTCTAATCTGTGTAGATAAAAAAGGATCATAATCTTTCATACCTAATTTTGAAAAAACCAAACCAAGCCCTTGTCCAACAGCTCCTCCAAATGCTAATAAAATACCTTTTACAGGATATCGTATTTTAATTGCTTTTTGCTCAGGTTCTTTAGCCAGAATAACAAGAGCGATTCCGACTATGGTTACTGTCATTCCCAGAAAATTAATGGCTGACATTTGTTCGTTTAATATCAACCAACCAAAGAAAGCAGCAATAGGAGGTGTGAGTGCCATTATTAACATCGAAATCCTGGCACCAATTATGACAAATGCCTGAAAAAGTAATAAATCACCAATGACAAATCCTATTAAACCACTTATGGAAAGCCAAATCCATGCATCTATACTTGCATTAGTAGCAAAGAAAAGACCATTACGGAAATACGAAAATATTCCTAAAATAAAAAACGCAAAAAATAACCTGATTACATTAACTGGTAGAGAACCAACTTTTTTCCCGGCAGATTCAAATGCTAAAGCGGTGATAGTCCAGCAAATTGCAGTTGCTAAAGCTGCACTTTCACCTATTAATGACTTTTCAAACATTATACATTTATTGTTGTGCTTTATTTTTATACATATGTTGTTTTTTTCTGTAAATGAATATAGCAGGTAAATAAGAGAAGAAAAGACCTAAGATTAAATTTATGATAGTAAGTTTTACAACGCCAAAGTTTCTTAAGAAATAAGAAAATACAACGAAAAATATGTTCACTGCTGCTATAATCAATGTAATTTGCAGGTGTGTAAAACCAAGTGTTAACATGCGGTGATGAATATGGTTTTTATCTGCAGTAAAGGGGGAGTTGCCTCTTGAAACCCTGTATACAAAAATTCTTAAAGTATCAATTATAGGGACAATTAAAATACCAATAGCAACAGCCGGAGCTGAATTCATTGTACATTCTAAATTTACAGCATTTTCAGGTTTGTTAAATTCTAAAAACTCTACAGCAGTAACTGCCAATAAAAATCCTATTAATAAAGATCCTGTATCGCCCATAAATATTTTTTGATTCTTTGAAAAAATATTAAAGTAGGAAAAACCTAAAAGAGCTCCAATTAATGCAGCTGCAAATACTGGTATATGATAACTGCCGTTAATAAAAAACCAAATGGAGAATGAAAATATTGAAATTATACCTGTTATGGCAGCTAATCCATCAATTCCGTCAATAAGGTTAAAACCATTTATAATAAAAATAAACAAGAATAGGGTTAATAAAAAACCAACCAGATCACTAAGATTTAACCCTAAAAATCCATGTAATGATGTAATTTGCAAATGGCCCCATCCAATTATAACAAAAGCAGATAATATTTGTCCAAAAAGCTTAACCATTGGTGCTGTAACCATTATATCATCTTTTATCCCAATTGAAAAAATAATTAATAGAGAAGGAATTAAAAATGGTATTTGAGTAAAGCTATACCACTCTGCAAATATCGAATATGTAAATAGAAAACTTAAAAAAATTGCTAGTCCACCCAAAGTAGGGATCTTTGTTTTATGCACTGTTCTTTTGTTGGGTTCATCATAAAGATTTTTGGATTGTGCCACTCTTAAAATTGAAGGTACAGATAAAAATACCAGAATAAAAGAGAAGAGACCAGCAAAAGGGACAAGAAGTTTTAATGTAAAAGAATTCATATATCAATATTATAGGCTACAAATGTATAAAAATAGATTAGGAATAATTTTTAATAAACTATATTAAAATTATTATTTTATCTCTTATAATTATTTATAAACTTATATAAACTACATTAAAGTAATTATCCATTTGTATAGATATTTAAATTAATTTGTTGTTTCATTTTACTTTTCTGATAAAGTAATTATATTTGTAATGAGAATATTCTCATTTATTAAACTTATGTAATTATGCCACGATATGACAGAACTGGTCCGGATGGACAAGGTGCTAAAACAGGTAGAGGCATGGGAAGATGTAATCCTGATAATAAAAGACAAACCGACAATGATTTAGATCTTGAAACAAGAAACTCAAGAAGAGGATTTAGCAGAGGTCGAGGATTAGGAAAAGGTTTAGGAAGAGCATTTGGTCGAGGAAGATCATAGATACTTTAATAAATAATCGCATGTATGCGATTATTTTTCGTTTGACATATCTAATTATAGAGATATGAATAAAGGTTGTATTCAAATATACACCGGAAATGGAAAAGGGAAAACTACTGCTGCTTTGGGATTATCTTTGCGTGCAGTTGGAGCTGGTCTTAAAGTGTTTTTTGCTCAATTTGTTAAAGGTAAATTATATTCTGAAATAGAAGTTATAAATAGAGCGGTACCATACATAACATTAAAGCAATATGGTTTAGATTGTTTTATAAAAAAGAAGCCTACAGTTGAGGACATAAATGCAGCAAGAACAGGCTTGAAGGAGGTGGAGCAAATTATTTACAGTGGAGATTACGATATTGTTGTTTTAGATGAAGTGAATATTGCACTTTATTATAAATTATTTTCAGTAGGTGAAGTCATAAAGATTATTACAAATAAACCTGATAAAACAGAAATAATTATTACTGGTCGAAAAGCTCCTAAAGAACTGATTGAAATAGCAGATTTAGTTACAGATATGGTAGAGATTAAGCACTATTATAATAAAGGAATTGAAGCAAGAAAAGGAATAGAGTATTAAGTATAAGAATATAATAAATGGAATTAACCGTTTTATCAGAAAATACAGCAGGTGGTTCATTGTTAGCAGAACATGGATTATCCTATTTGATAAATGTAAATCAAACCAAAATATTATTAGATACCGGACACAGTGATGTTTTTAAGAAAAATGCAAAAAAACTGGGAATTGATATTGACAAAGACGTTGATGCAATAGTATTGAGTCATGGTCACTGGGATCATGGTGGTGGTTTAGAGTTTATCAAACAAAAAAAACTAATAACCCACTCAATGTCTTTTATAAAACGTTTTAGAGCTGGTGGTAATCAGGATATTGGTTTAACATTGAGCAAAACTGAAATAGAAAACAATTTTGATCTAAAAATTTCAGATACGCCATACTCTATAAATGAAAATGTAGTTTTTCTTGGTGGCATACCACGAACAAATGATTTTGAAGCTAAAACTACTCCCTTTGAAAATGAAGATAGACAACCTGATTTTGTACCTGATGATTCTGCTATTGCTATAATTCAGGATGGTCAATTAATAATTGTTACAGGGTGTTCTCATTCTGGCATTTGTAATATAATCGAATATGCCAAAGAGGTTACTGGAGTTTCAAAAGTTTTAGGTGTAATAGGTGGATTTCATCTTAAGCATAACAATTTACAAACACAAAAAACCATTGAATATTTAAAAGAACAAAATATTAAATATTTATATCCATCACACTGTACTGCACTTCCTGCATTAGCAGCCTTTTATAACGAATTTAAAATAGAGCAGGTAAAAACAGGAATGATTATTAGCATCTAAATACAAATAATAAAATGAGTAAGAAAATTGTAATTATAGGAGGTTCTGCAGCAGGCCCCAAAGCAGCGGCTAAAGCCAGACGCATGGATGAATTTGCTGAAATTATATTATTTCAAAAAGGTGAAGATCTTTCAATGGCTTCTTGTGGTTATCCGTATTATGTTGGTGGATTTTTCGATGATAGAAATAAATTACTTTGCACTCCAACAGGTGTAGTCAGAGACCCGAAGTTTTATTGGAATGCAAAAGGAATTAAAGCTAATGTTAATACGGAAGTAACCAAAATTGATCGTGCTAATAAGAAAATAGAATATGTCAATGTTGTAAGTGGAGAGAAAGGTATTCAAGAATATGACAAACTGGTTATTACAACTGGGGCAACTCCAAATATGCCTCCAATTCCAGGCACTGAGTTAGATGGTATTACAACCTTACAATCTATGCAGGATGCAGATTATTTGCGTAAAATCAGAGATGAAGGTAAAGTGAAGAAAGCAGTTGTAATAGGTGGGGGGCTTATAGGTATTGAAACATTAGAAGCCCTAAACCTGGCAGGAATTGAGCTTACTATGATTGAACTTTTACCTCAGTTGTTGACATTTTTAGATTGGAAAATAGCTAAGTTGGTTGAAAATTACCTGAAAACAAAAGCTAATGTGATTACTAAAAATGGTGTGTCTGAGTTTTTAGGTGAGAATGGAAAACTAACAGGAGTTAAATTGCAAAACGGTACAGAAATTCCATGTGAGTTAGCTGTTGTGGCAATTGGAGTAAAGCCTAATGTTAAGTTAGCTATGGATGCAGGGGTAGATATAGGTTCTTTAGGAGGAATTACTGTAAATGAATATATGCAGACTTCTGATCCGGATATTTATGCTGCTGGTGACTGTTGTGAGATTAAAAATATTATTACAGGTAAAAATGTATTAGCTCCTTATGGTGATTTAGCAAATCTTGAGGGTAGAGCAGTAGGACAAAATGTGATTGAAGGTAATGTGGCAAAATTTCCGGGAACTCAGCAAACCGGTATCTGTAAACTATTCGATTATGGAATTGGTATTACTGGATTATCAGAAACGGTAGCTCAAAAGGAAAATATTGATTTTATAAAAGTTGTTAATGCAAGTCCTGACAAACCAGGATTTATGGATGGAAAGCTTTTAATAACAAAACTGGTTGTTGAAGCAAAAACAGGAAAGATTTTAGGCGCACAATGTATAGGTCCCGGAGATGTTAGTAAGCAACTGGCAATTTGGGCTACAGCTATTAAAGGAAACTTAACTGTTGAAGATATGATCAACGCAGACTTTCCCTATGCACCACCATTTTCTTTGGCGATAGATCATAGTATTGCCACTGCTCATATCATGCAAAATAAAATGAACGGTATATTTAATGGTATATCTTCATTAGAACTTAAAGAACGTATTGATAAAGATGAGAAAATCTTTGTTTTAGATGTGAGAGGAGCTGATGAATATGAGCAAATGCGATTAGGTATTGGTGAAACTTTAATACCTCTTGGAGCACTTCGTAAACGTGTAAATGAATTACCGGAGGATAAAAATACAGAGATCGTTACTTATTGTAAAATTTCTTTACGAGGTTACGAAGCTGCTGTTCTTTTACAAGCACTAGGTTATAAAAATGTAAAGGTAATAGAGGGGGGAATTGCAGGCTGGCCTTTTTCCAGAGAAAAATAAATACCAGTTGAATTATAGTTGAAAACAGGCTTCTATACATAATACTTCCCTTTTGATCTCTATGACAAAGGGGAAGTTTATTTAGTTATAAAATTTCGGGACTATAAAAATCTTCATATTCCTTTATCCATGTTCCTTTTGCTCTTGTACCTAATATCCAGCAATCTTCATGGACAAACCTTTATTTTGTGTGTAACTTTATATTGGTATTTATGTTAACGAACTAGGATTTAATCCAATTTTTTATACATTTGCAAACTCACATTACCATTTAGGGGCTGACTTGGATTTGACAGCGAGTGAAAGTGGTATGTAAGCATGCAGAGCTCAGGAATTCCGGCTCTTTAATCTCGGGTTTCAACTTTTTAATTGGCGAAAATAACTACGCTCTTGCAGCTTAATCGAAGTATAGTAGATTAGCTTTATTCCGGTATAAGATACTGGAACAAGACATCTCCCGGAAGCTAAGTCCTGAGGCAATCCGAACCGGAGGTGCAAGTAAATCGGGAATCGATCTTAATTTACTTCGTGTTAAGGTTTAAATTTTAGAAGATAAGGTAAAAGTCGGTGGCTTTGATCCAGCTTTTGCACGAAAATCAAGTCAAAGCTAAGCATGTAGAAAGCATATGGCTTCCTTGACTGGACGAGGGTTCGAAACCCTCCAGCTCCACAAAAAAACTCGATATCCACTCTAAAAAAGGGTGGATTTTTTGTTTGTAAAAATATCAACCTTTTTTCGTATCATTATTTCAGAAAAACCTGTGTCCTTTTCAAACCATTTCCTCATTTAATTAATTACTTTTACAAACACTAAATCAAAAACAAATAATCATAAACTATGGCTTCAGGATTTTTTGCACTCTTTGATGATATTGCCACGTTGATGGATGATCTGGCAGCTATTAGTAAAATTGCGACAAAAAAAACTGCTGGAATATTAGGGGATGACTTGGCTGTTAATGCCGAAAAAGCAACAGGATTTATTTCATCAAGGGAATTGCCTGTAATTTGGGCTATTACAAAGGGTTCTTTCCTTAATAAAATGATTATACTTCCTATTATTATTCTTTTAAGCACATTTGCTCCTCAGGCAGTAACTCCAATTTTATTATTTGGAGGATTCTATTTGGCTTATGAAGGGGCTGAAAAAATATATGAGTATATTTTTCATCGCCATAGTGATAAAAATAAGCAAGCGAAAACAAGTGTTGTAATTACTAAAGAAGAAATCATAATTCAAGAAAAACGAAAAATTAAATCTGCAATTACTACGGATTTTATTCTTTCCTTAGAAATTATAATCATTGGATTAAGTACTGTGGCAAATGAACCTTTAAGTATTCAAATTCCCGTTTTAATAGTAGTTGCTATTGCTACAACAATTGGAGTATATGGTATTGTAGCTCTTATTGTACGTTTAGATGATATGGGTTATAAATTGGTTGAAAAAGGTGAAGAGTATCATAAAAAATTTTTAAAACAGATTGGGCTTCTTTTAGTTAGATCACTTCCTTTGATTATTAAGATGTTAGCAATTATTGGAACAATTGCTATGCTTGTTGTGGCAGGTGGAATATTTGCTCATAACATTCATCAAATTCAGGAATGGTTTCAGGCTATACCTAATATAATAGCTGAGCTAACAATAGGATTAATAATTGGTTTAATAGCCTTTTCCTTAATTAAAAGTTTTATCTGGTTAAAAACGAAAATTATTTCTTAGTTTACTTATACTTTCGATAGATTTTTAAATTAGTATTAATTGATAGTTCATCCCTGGTGGGACTCTATTGAACACCATTAATTCTTCAAAAAATGCAATACATTATCGCCCTATCGGGCGAATTTAAATAGTATGGTCATTTATAGGAAATTATTAAAATAATTATTTATCTTTAGTTTTTTATTAGTTTAATATTCTGGTAATCAATTCTATATGCTTCAATTAGTTTCTTTGTGAAGTTGTTTCGTAAAATATGCGGTATTGATGTTGATTTGAAAAAGACATGCCATTCAAATTAAATATTAAAACCTATACGATTATGAAAAAGCAGAATTTCTTAAAAAGATTATTAATCATCGTTGTTCCTGTAGTATTTAGTATTCATGTTTTTGCAGACGATAATAAACCAAATGTAAATTCTTTACCTTATTTTGTGGTTCTTCAGGATAATGATGAAGTAGCTCAATTGCCTTTAAAATCAACAGATGTAACAGTAGATATTTCTGGTGTTATTGCTAACGTAAATGTAAAACAAGTTTATACCAATACCGGACAAAGTACCATTGAAGCTATCTATGTTTTTCCTGCATCAACAAGGGCTGCAGTTTATAACATGGTCATGAAAGTTAATGACAGGATTATAAAGGCAGAAATTCAAGAGAAAGAACTGGCGCACAAGCTTTATAATCAAGCAAAGAAAAAAGGTAAAACTGTTTCTTTGCTTGAAGAAGATAAACCTAATGTATTTAAAATGAAGGTGGCTAATATTACACCTGGAGCTACAGTAGAGGTATTAATGACTTACGTAGAATCATTGCTATCTACAGATAAGATTTACGAATTTATATATCCAACAGTTGTTGGTCCTCATTATGTGAATAAAAAAGGTAATAAAGAGGAGGGTGCCAATACTGTTTTGAATCCATTTTTGCATAGTGGTATAAAACCTGTCTCAAAACTTAATATTACGGTAAATTTAACTGCAGGAATGCCAATACAAGAGATAAGTTGTGCTACACACAAATGTGAAATAAATTTTCAGAGCAAAAATAATGCTGTTTTGGTTCTTGACGATGAATATGGGGGTAATCGTGATTTTATCTGCAGATATAAACTTGCAGGAAATAATGTAGAATCAGGAGTACTTATATATGAAGACACTCAAGGAGAAAAGTATTTTCTAGCACTGACAGAGCCTCCAACAAGGGTTATGAGCAAGGAAATGCCAAAACGCGAGTATGTATTTATTGTTGATATTTCCGGATCTATGCATGGATTTCCTTTAGAAATTTCAAAAATGATTATGAAGGAGGTACTTGAAAAGTTAGATGCAAACGATTTGTTTAACATCGTGTTTTTTGCTGGAGGATCCAATATGTATTCACCTCAATCTATTCCCGCTACAAAAGAAAATATTATTCAGGCTATTAATTATATGGATTCGCATACCGGTGGCGGAAGTACAGAATTATTAGAGGCACTTAAATCAGCTATGAATTTAAACTCTAAGGAGGATTTCTCCAGATCATTTGTTATTCTGACTGATGGATATGTAACAGTTGAAAAAGAGACTTTCGATTATATACGAGCAAACTTAGGTGAAGCAAACTTTTTTTCTTTTGGAATTGGTACTAGTGTAAATCGCTTCATTATTGAAGGAATGGCAAGAGTAGGTTATGGAGAATCATTTGTTGCTGAAAACAAGAGTAGAGCAGAAGTACTTGCCAATAAATTTATCAATTACATATCTAACCCAGTTTTTACCAATATTAAATATCATTTTAAAGGTATTGAAGTTTATGATGTACTACCGCAAAAAGTACCAGACCTTTTTGCTGATAGACCAATTGTGATTACAGGAAAATATAAAGGAGCAGGAAATGGTGAACTAATTATAGAGGGCGAAAATGGAGACAAAATTATATCAAAACAGTTAAAATTCAGTTCTGTTAATGCAAAATTTGATCAGGGATTAAAGTATTTATGGGCAAGGGAAAAGCTAAGTCTGCTTTCTGATTATAACAGCTTAGGGTATAATGAGGATAAGAAAAATGAAATTATTGCACTCGGTTTAAAGTATAATCTTTTAACTCAATATACTTCTTTTATTGCCGTTGACTCTGTTATGTCAAATTCAGATGGAAAACTGGAAACAATAGTTCAGCCAAATCCTATGCCTCAGGGAGTAAGTGACTTTGCAATAGGAGAATTAAATATTATTGACGATGAAGTTGAAGTGTGTGAGGATTTGGAGGTTGATTTGGAATACTATGAAGAGGAAGAGGCTGATGCTGCACCTGTTTTCTTTACAGTGGAAGAAATGCCCGAATTTCCTGGAGGTGAAGATATGTTGAAAAAATATATATCAGAAAATATTATATATCCTAAAGTTGCCGCTGAAAATAGTATAGAAGGAAGAGTTTATATTAGTTTTTCAGTTGATACAGATGGTTCAATTATAGATATAAAAGTAGTGAGGAGTATTAGTCCGGAATTAGATGCAGAAGCAATAAGAATTGTAAAATCAATGCCCAAATGGAAAGCCGGTAAACAAAGAGGAAAGCTTGTTAAAACTTTATATACAATTCCAATTGCTTTTTCATTGAAATAAAATTCTGAAAGGGAAGAGGTTCCCAATAACCATAAAGGGGGATACATTTACTTATTTTGTTACTGTTGTAAAACAGCAAACAGTTTTGTTAATGGATAAAAAGTATGACTATTTTTATATACTAAGTTTTAGCTGTTAGTCGATGGTGGTTAATGTGATTTAGGTATAAATTATATTAAAACATCTGTAAAAGATTAATAGTGAATTAAAAACAATATAAAATTTAACAATCAAAATATGATCATACCTATAAAATCTCTTCAAGGTGAAAAAGAAACCAATGCATTTCTTAAAATTAAAGATACAAAACAATCTAAAGGATTATACCTGGTTAAAGTGCCGGAAAATGTACAAAATTTTAATACAATAGAAATTTATCCTGTTTCATTTATGATTTCAGGAGAAATGAGTTTTAGTGCCGAAGCATTAGATTTTTTGGATATTGAGTATTTAGCTAAAAATATGAATAAAGGTAGCGAAGTAACTATAAATGTGTTATGTGCCGGATATATTAATAATTCCGGGGTATTAACTATTGGAAATATAGCTAACCTTCCCAAGGGAATAGAGTTAGTAGATAAATTTCTACTTGTTGATTATGATAATCATGCTAAATATTCGGAATTAACCAGTTCAAAAACATCTTCATTGTTTGAATATGCATCATCTGTAATAAAAGGGAATCTTTCGTATGAAATAAGAGAAGTTAAAAGTAGAGTAGGGTTTTAATTATTATTTCTTCTTATATAATATAAAAGCCCTCCTGTTTATATAAAAAACTAAACAGGAGGGCTAATGTTTTAAGTTCTTACTTATACTGAAAAATAACTTTCCAATTTAGCCATTGTTTCACCTGATGTTTTAACATCATCTACAATCTTTCCTTTTTCAAGAATTACGATACGTGTACATAACTCAGCAACATGGTTTAAATCATGACTTGAAATTAACACTGTACTATTATTTTCTTCTGAGAATTCTTTTATAATATTTCTCAAGCGATATTGAGATGTAGGATCCAAGTTACTAAATGGTTCATCTAAAATAACAATTTGTGGATTTCCAATTAATGCTCCTATAACGCCAATCTTTTGCTGATTTCCTTTAGAATAACTACGTATATATTTTTGTTTTCCGTCTAATTCGCCATTGAAAAACTCAGAGAATCTGTTAATGAATTCCATGATTTCATCTTTAGAAATATTTTTAAGTTGCCCAATCATTTCAAAATACTCCATAGGAGTCAGGTATCCTATCAAAAACTTTTCATCTAAATAGGCTGAAGTAAAAACTTTCCAATCCTCAGATTCATGAACCGGTATTTGATTGTTTTCTATAAAACCTTCCGATAGTCTGACTAAATCAAGCAAAGCAGAAAACATAGTGGTTTTTCCAGCTCCATTGTTCCCAACCAGGCCAAAAATCTCACCTTTATTTATTTGTAGTTCTTCTACATCTAAAACAGTAGTGGAACCATATTTTTTTACAATATTTTTAAGAGTTATCATAGTTTAAGTTTTTATTGTTTGTAATCGTAAAGCATTCTGTGTTTATTCTCGCTATATCTTTTAAGAATACTAGTCATAATTGAATTATGAAAGATAATACCTAAAATGCCAATAATTGCATAGCATAAGTAAGCTATTGAGGCACTAAATAAATATTTAATCAAAAAGAAAAATAAAAGAGGACCTAAAATAATAACCAGACCAGTAATCCACTGAGATGCACCGATGCCCTGATAATTCATAAACGAACTTTGTGAAAGATCAATGGGTTTCGAACTAAAAGAACCCATCCACAAAACCAAATGACTCGTAAATCCAATATTAAATATGGCTATTGCTGTATTTACCATTATTATTTTCGCTCCATAAATTATATAAATTGAAGAAAAAATTAAAGCAATAATTGTAGTTACCATAAACAAAAAATACTGTGTATTAAGCATGTCCTTCATACCTACATTTCTAGTCATTAAAAATGGAAAATACTGAGAGTGCCAGGCAGGTGTAAATTGTCCGTAACTTATACTAAATCCTCCGGTTATAATTAATCCTGCAATTACCAGTAAGAAGTCCATTTCATCTATCTTAGGATTTCTATAAATAATAAAACCATAAAACAGCAAAAAGAAAACACTAAACAACGCTGTTTTAGCTCTTTTGTTACGAGTTACCATTTTTAATTCAAGCCCTAAATAAGTACCAATATTTCCTAATTTCGATGTCCATGAAAAGTCATACGTATTTTGTTTCTTTTCTGTAGGGAGTATACCTGAATCCAGGTAAAGATTTTCATTAATACTCTTAATATTCAGGAAATAAAGAGGAATACAAACCATCAAAGGTATTAATCCAAGTATAGGATAACTTAACACCATCGACAGATAAGCAGCAAACCATTTTGATACAGGTAATATTTCATAGAATGAAATAACAAAAACTGCAATTCCAATTACATACAATAGCATGATTAATTGTTGTCGGGAAGGCGCAGATCGTTTTACAAGTATAGCCACCAAATGATCAATTAATACAAGGCCCAGGATACTAAAGAACCAGCCTAAAATACTTAGAGTACCGTGTTGATTAGGAAATTCTTTAAACATAAATGGCAGTATAATATACCAGGGCAGTAGATTAAAAAAGCTAAAAAAAGACTTGTTTACAACAAAACGTGATATTTTTTTCTTTTTAATCGGTAAGGTTAAAAGAGGGATAATATCCACTACAGGAATTTCTTGCATTAGTTGTCTTAACAATGCACTCATTAATAAATATCCCCAAAAAAACTCATTAAATAAATCAATATGATTTATTCCGGGAAACTGTTTGTCAAGTATTGTAGGTAAGCCAAAACCTAGTGCTAAAAAAGCAATGGAGAAATAAATGACAAAAAAGATAATTAGAACTTTTATCCAAACGCTCTTTTTCCAATATGCAGAACGGGAAAAAGATTTACTGTTTAGAGTAAATAAGATAGATTTCATAATGGTTAAATATTGAATAAAAAACCAAATATATTAAAAATGAGTTTTCAAATGTAATAATTGTAAAAATATTTAAACCATAAAACTAATATGTTTAAATATTTAGTAGTACATCATAATATGTTGATATTGTGATATATATAAATATAGTACGTTTGACCATATAGTTCATATGTTGTATTTATTTAAATTCATTATAAAAACTGATAAATACATAGTTTTATTAATGAATAATGTTTGTATGTTCCATGCCCCCTTTTTTAAAATTAAAATATTAAGAATGAAAAAAATCATTATTATGTTAGCCTTTCTAGGTTTGTTTTTTAATTCAAAAGCAGAAGGTTATCAGGTAAATGCTCAGAGTCATAAAAATATTGCAATGGGGCATACCGGAACAGCTTTAAGATTGGGTGCTTCATCAGTGCATTTTAATCCGGGAGCATTAGGATTGATGGAGAATAAATACGATTTCTCTTTAGGTGGGGTATTGGTTATGTCTGAAGTGGCTTTTTCTAAACAAAACTCAACTTATCAAACAAGTACAAATAATCCAGTTGGAACTCCTTTTTATTTTTATGGAGCTACAAAATTAAACAATAGGTTTGTTGCAAGTATTGGAATTACTACTCCGTTTGGAAACTCTCTCGCATGGAATAAGGATTGGGATGGAAGATATCTGATTCAGGATATCTCTCTACAAGCAATTGTTGTACAACCCACATTATCATATAAAATAAATGATAAATTAGGATTTGGTATTGGTGCAATGATCACATACGGTGCTGTAGATCTTAATAGAGGTTTACCTGTAGAAGATGCTAATGAAGAAGGAAGTGTTAATTTAAAAGGATCAACAACTTCTGTTGGGTTTAATACAGGAATATACTACGATTTGAATGATGCGATATCGTTAGGATTAAATTATCGTTCAAAAGTTACTATGAAAATGAAAGATGGGGATGCTACTTTTAATGTACCAACTTCTTTGTCTGCAAGCTTTCCTGAAAATAATAAGTTTGATGCCGAGCTTCCTTTACCTGCAAACTTAACATTTGGAGCAGGTTTAAAATTAAATGAAAAACTAACACTAGCTTGTGATTTACAATATGTTTTTTGGAGTGCGTACGATAATTTATTTTTTGATTTCGAAACAAATACAGAACAACTTGCAGACTCGGAAAATCCAAGAGAATATAAAAATACTTTGATTTACAGATTAGGTGCTGAATATAATTATACCACCAGATTAATTTTGAGAGCTGGTGTTTATTATGATGAAACTCCCATTTCAGATGGTTATTTAAATCCGGAAACTCCTGGTATGAATAAAGTAGGACTTTCAATGGGTGGAACTTATAATATTAGTCCTAAACTGAGTGTAGATGCTTCATTACTTTATATACATGGTATAAAAAGAGAAACAGGTTACGATCCTGCTAATTTTTATGGAACATATAACAGCAAAGGTCTCTTACCGGGAATTGGATTTACTTATTCATTTTAATTGATTTATAGAACATAAATAATATGCATAAAATAAAATATATAGCACTAGTATTAAGCATTGTATTATTTACTCAATGTGAATTAGAGTATGAGGATTATAAAACTTCAAGTGGAGAAGTGGATTTTTCAAATTTTGTTGCAGTAGGAGATTCTTATACTGCGGGTTATACCGATGGAGCTCTAGGAGAATCTGGTCAGATGAATAGTTTTAGCTATATTTTGGGTAAACAGCTTGAGTATGTCGGCAGTGAGGGATTTGTTCAGCCTCTTGTTCAATCAGATGGTAGTGTTGGAAGCGCAGGTAATGGATATTATACACTTCAAATAATTAACAACTTATTATTACCCGTACCTGGTGATGGAGATTTGAATATTTTCGCCGAGAGGGTTTATGATGAAAGTAATCCTATTCAAAATTTAGGAGTTCCTGGTGCAAAGTCATATCACCTATTGGCTACCGCAGTTGAAGCAAACCCATTAAAATATTACTCTCAGGCTAATCCTTTTTTTGGACGATTTGCCAGTAGTACAGAAACCAGTATAATTGCTGATGCTGTATCTCAAAATCCTACGTTTGTTTCGTTATGGATAGGAAATAATGATGTATTAACTTATGCCTTAGCCGGAGGAGAAAGTGATGAGATTACTCCATCAGCATCATATTCTCAATATATGTCAATTATTGCCTCTGGATTATTTGCTAATGGAGCTAAAGGTGCTATTGGAAATATCCCAAATATTGAAACAATTCCATATTTTAACTATATTTTAGCTGATGGTTTTCTTCCATTGGTAATTGAGGATGATGAAGTTACAGGTGGTATGCGTCAATTGGTTGAAGGGGAAAAAGTTCTGTTATCTGCAAGTACTTTACTACAATTAGGTTATGGTCAATCTACAGAGCTACCTTTACCTGACGAATACGTGTTGGATTTAGAAGAAGTTGAAGCAATTAAAAGCGCTACAGTCGAATATAACAATACGATTGAAGCTATAGCTTCTCAATATGAATTGGCATTAGTTGATCTTAATTCTATAATGGAACAGGCAAATACCACAGGTTTTGTTATAGATGGAAATGTATATAATACAACTTTTGTCTCTGGTGGTATCTTTTCTTTAGATGGAATTCATGCTACAGGACGAGGTTCCGCAATTATTGCCAATGAGTTTATTAAAGCTATTAATGCAACTTACGATTGTAGCATCCCTTATGCTACTGTTAATGAATATAGTTCTGTTGTATATCCAATAATAGAGGAATAAAATAAAAAATCATAAGCAGATCAATTTTAAATGGTCTGCTTTTTTGTATAAAAAAAGCTGTTCTAAATTTAGAACAGCTTTTTCTTTTTCTTTATTATTGATACTACCAAATAATAGCTCTATCCTCGGGTTTGATGTACATTTCTGCATTTTCATCAATGCCAAAGGCATCATAAAATTCCTGAATATTTGGAAGCGGTCCATTAACTCTGAATTTACCCAATGAGTGAGGGTCTGTTTTCGTTCTTCTGATGATTTCTTTATCTCGTATATTTTGAGCCCACAGGTTAGCGTATGCTAAATAAAATCTCTGTTTGTCAGTTAAACCACCAATTTCAGGTAAATTCTCCTGATCTTGTGTTGCATTTAAATATGCTGTATAAGAAATATTTAAACCTCCTAAGTCAGCAATATTTTCACCCAAAGTAAATTCACCGTTTGCCTTTAATGTATCTAGAACAACAAAATTATTAAACTCATCAGCTAACACTTTTGTGCGAGCATTAAATTTCTCTGTATCTTCCTCAGTCCACCAAGCATTTAGATTTCCATCTTTATCATATTTGGCCCCCTGATCATCGAAGCCATGCGTAAGCTCGTGTCCAATCACAACACCTATAGCTCCATAATTAACAGCATCATCGCCGTCTAAATAAAAGAATGGCGGTTGAAGAATTGCAGCAGGAAAAACAATCTCATTAACAGAAGGATTGTAGTATGCATTAACTGTCTGAGCATTCATATGCCACTCTTCTTTGTCAACTGGTTTTCCAACCTTTTCAATATTATAATTGAAATCAAATTGATTTGAAGCTAAAACATTTTTCACATAAGAATCAGCAACTACTTCTAGTTTGGAATAGTCTCTCCATTTGTTTGGATATCCAATTTTTACAGTGATAGCAGCAAGCTTTTCTTCCGCAGCAGCTTTAGTTTCATCACTCATCCAATCTAAATTCTCAATTCTTTGTTTAAAGCCAATTCTTAAATTTTCAACCAGCTTTTCCATTCTATCTTTTGCTCTTGCAGGAAAATATTTTTCAACAAATAATTGTCCAATAGCTTCACCTAAAGCACCGTTGGTTGTACCTTGAACTCTTTTCCATCTAGGTTGCATTGTTTGAGTTCCTTGAATTGTTTTTCCATATAATTCAAAGCTTGCATTTACATATGCAGATCCAAGGTAAGAACTCATATTACGAATAACATAGGTCTCAAGATATTTTTTAACTACACTAATATCCTGACTTGTTAAAATATTATCTAGCTCGTTAAAATATGGAACCTGACTAATATTGATTTCTTCTGGAATACCAATTGGAAGAGCTTTAAAATAATTATCCCAATTAAAACCCGGATATTTAGTTGTTAGCTCTGATCCTTTAATTTTATTATAGGTAAGATTTGGATCTCTGTTTTGTATTCTTGTATAGAAGGTTTCTGCCATTAAATATTCAAGGTCATAAATCTTCTTTGCAAAATCAATTGCAGTTGCTTCATCTTCTCCTGCAAAGGATAATACTTTGCTAAGATATGTACGATAAGCCTTTTGAACTTTTACAGACTCTTCATCTTTTTGTAAATAATAGTCCCTGTCAGGTAAACCTATACCTGTATGCCCCATATGGGCTATATTCATTGAACTGTTTTTGTCATCAGCACCTGCATAAATATAAAAGAAAGGATAAAGTTGATATGTATGTAAATAACCAATAGTATACGCTAAATCATCCGTATTCTGAATATTTTTAATTTTATCCAAAATTGGATTTAAGTTTATTAATCCTTCTTTTTCAACGGATAAACTATCCATTCCTGAGTTATAGAAGTCTCCAATTTTTTTAGCTACACTATTTGGTGTTGCATTATTTTGAGCTTCATCAAAAATTATTTTTAATTTTTCTTTATTACTCTCTGCAAGTAAATCAAAACTACCATACCTACTTTTATCATCAGGTAAAGGATTATTTTTCATCCAGGTAGTATTTGAATAAGCATAAAAATTATCACCTGGTTTTACTTCTTTTGTTAATTGTTCTACAGATAAATCAGGTATTTGTTTTGCATCCTTATTGTGTGCGGGGGAACATGCTACAAAGAGGATTAATGCACTACCTATTGCATTTTTGAAATTTAAGTGTTTCATTAAAATTGATTGTTTAATTATTTTTTGTTGCTAAGATAATAGTAAAGTTTTAGCAAAACTATATTTTATTTAGAACCATTTTTAATGATTGTTGTTTATTAAACGAAACTCAAATTGAAATCATATAAAATTAAGAGGTTTTAAAGTGATGTAAATTAACCTCATACACACTGAGTTCTTATGATTCTTATGATTCAAAAAGAGAAATAATTTATTAGTAATAGCTATAAAATATAATTAGCGGTAAACACTACAAATATGTCAAGATTTGAAATCCTTATGCCTAAAATGGGCGAAAGCGTGGAAGAGGCAACTGTCACTAAATGGTTTGTATCTGTAGGAGATAAGATTGAAGAAGATGATGTTTTACTTGAGATTGCAACAGATAAGGTGGATTCAGAAATTCCATCACCGGTTGCAGGTACAGTAAAAGAAATCTTATTCGAAGTGGATGCATTAGTACCTGTAGGTGAGGTTGTTGCAGTCATTGCACTGGAGGGAGAGGACGTAGAAGAGTCTGCACCTTTAGCTTCAGGAGAGGCAAAAGCTGAAGAATCAGTAAACGAAGTTATTGAAGAACATTCTTCACAAACAGAAACTGATTTTTCAAAGTCTGATCGTTTTTACTCACCTTTAGTTAAAAGTATTGCTAAAGAGGAAGGTATAAGTATTGATGAACTGGATTCTATTAAAGGATCGGGTAAAGATAATAGAGTAACTAAGGATGATGTCTTAAGTTATTTGAAAAATAAAGGACAATCACAAGTTAGCACAGAAAAACCTGCTGAACCTGTTAAGTCAGAACAGCCTAAACCTACGCCAGCTCCTGCGCCTGTAGCATCTCACCCAAAACCACCTGTTTCAATTGGTGCCGAAGATGATATTGTTGAAATGGACAGAATGAGAAAACTTATAGCTGACCATATGGTAATGTCAAAACAGGTTTCTCCTCACGTAACAGCTGTTGTGGAAGTTGATATGACTAATATTGTATTATGGAGAAACAAGAACAAAGTTGAGTTTGAAAAGAAATATGGTGAAAAAGTAACATTTACTCCTATATTCTTTGAGGCTGTAGCAAAAGCTCTTCGTGATTTCCCTGGTATCAATGCTTCTGTTGATGGCGATAAAATTATTTATCGTAAAAACGTAAATATTGGTATGGCTGTGGCATTACCAAGTGGTAACTTAATTGTACCGGTAATTAAGCAGGCTGATCATAAAAACTTACCAGGACTTGCTGCTGATGTAAATCGATTAGCAGGATTAGCTCGTAATAATAAATTGTCACCAGATGATATTCAGGGTGGAACATTTACCATTACAAATTTTGGTTCATTTAAAAATATCATTGGAACTCCTATAATTAACCAACCACAGGTTGCAATTTTAGCAACAGGTTCAATTGAAAAGAAACCTGCTGTTATAGAAACCCCAACTGGTGATGTTATTGGAATCAGACATAAAATGTTCTTATCTATTTCATACGACCATAGAATTGTTGATGGAGCTTTAGGAGGAAATTTTGTACGTAGAGTAGGAGATTATCTGGAGGCTTTTGATATCAATAGATCTATTTAATATCAAGCATAATCGAAAAAAAATAGTAGTTATGAATTCAGAAGTTCAACAATTATATAAAATCAAATCAACAGATAAGGAAACTTTATTAAAATGGTATCACCTTTTAAAATTAGGAAGAAGCCTAGATGATAGAGCTCCAAATTATCTGAAACAAGCAATTGGCTGGTCATATCATGCTCCGGCAGCAGGTCATGATGCCATTCAATTAGCTATCGGACAGGTCTTTGATAGAAGTAAAGATCATTTATTTCCATATTATAGAGATCTACAAACATGTCTTTCAGCAGGTTTAACTCCAGAAGAAATTATTTTCAATGGAATTTCAAAAGATACTGATGTAGCAGGAGGTGGACGCCATATGTCCAACCACTTTGCTAAACCAGAATGGAATATACATAATGTTTCTTCTTGTACAGGAAATCACACTTTGCATGCTGCAGGTATTGCCAGAGGAATTAAAACATATGGAGCAAAGGGAGTTGCCATAAGTTCTCAAGGAGAATCTTCAGTTTCAGAAGGTTATGTTTATGAGGCGATAAATGGTGCTTCTAAAGAGCAACTGCCTGTAGTTTTTGTATTTCAGGATAATGGGTATGGAATTTCTGTTCCTAAAAAAGATCAGCAAGCAAACCGAAAGGTAGCTAAAAACTTTGAGGGACTTAAAAACCTTCGAATCCTTTACTGTAATGGTAAAGATGTTTTTGATTCTATGAATACCATGACCGAAGCCGTAAAATGGGCTGAAGAGAATCAGAAACCTGTAATTGTTCATGCAAATTGTGTACGCATACACTCTCATTCAAACTCAGACAGACATGAGTTGTACCGAGATAATGCTGAGCTTAATTATGTACAGGACTATGATCCTATTGCTAAGTTTCGTAGGTTGTTAGTTAGATACGAAAGAGCTACTGAGGATGAGTTAAATGGCATTGATGATCAAGTTAAGGCCGAAGTTAAAAAAGCACATAAAGCAGGAATGAGTGCTCCGGATCCAAAACCGGAAAGTGTACATGATTTTGTTTATCCACCTGCATATATTCCACAAAAATTTCCTGATGGCTTGCACTCAGAAACCTCTGAACCTAAAAAGCTAATTGAAGGTTTAAATGGAACTTTAAAAGAGGAATTCAGAAGAAATCCAGACACATTTATCTGGGGTCAGGATATGGCCAATAAGGATAAAGGGGGTATTTTTAATGTATCTAAAGGTATGCAACAGGAATTTGGCCATAAGAGAGTATTCAATGGTCCTATTGCAGAAGATTACATCATGGGTACAGCAAACGGAATGTCACGTTATAATAAAAATATCCGTGTTGTAGTTGAAGGAGCAGAGTTTGCAGATTACTTTTGGCCGGCTATGGAGCAGTTTGTTGAGACTACTCACGAGTATTGGCGTACAAAAGGTCAATTTTCTCCAAACGTAACAGTTCGCTTAGCTTCAGGAGGTTATATTGGTGGTGGATTATATCACTCTCAAAATATTGAAGGTGCGCTTTGTACATTACCGGGTGTAAGAATTGTTTACCCTTCTTATGCTGACGATGCTGCTGGTCTTTTAAGAACATCTCTTCGTTCTGAAGGTATGACACTGTTTTTAGAGCCAAAGGCATTATATAACTCACCAAAAGCAGCTACTCCTATACCTGATGAATTTGAAGTTCCATTTGGTAAAGCACGTATAAGAAGAGAAGGTGCTGATTTAACTATTATTACCTATGGTAACACTACACATATGTGTGTTGATGTGGCAGAAGAAGTTTCAAAAGAAGGTTTAGCTGAAATTGAAGTAATTGATTTACGTTCATTAGTTCCTTTAGATACAGATACTATTCTTGAATCTATAAAAAAGACATCAAAAGTTCTTGTTGTTCATGAAGATAAGGTATTTGGAGGTTTTGGTGGTGAAGTAGCTGCAACTATTTCTGACCTGGCATTTAAATATCTAGACGCTCCTATCAAACGTGTGGGTTCAGAGTTTACGCCAGTTGGATTTAATAGAATCTTAGAAAAAGCTATTTTACCTGATACAGAAAAAATTTCAAAGGCAGTAAAAGAACTTTTAGCATTTTAATTATTAAAGAATATTATTATGAACAAGATAGGTCTATTTTACAGCTTTAATACTGTAAAAACAAAACAGCAAGTTAATAAGATTAAAAAGGCTCTTGGTGAAGAAAATATAGAGGAAAAGAATGTTGAAGAAATTTCTCAGGAAGACTTTAATAAATATAAGAATTACATATTAGCCGTTCCAACATGGTTTGATGGCGAACTTCCTAATTATTGGGATGAGTTTTTACCTGCCATTGAAGACGATTCATTTAAGGGAAAATCATTTGCTTTATTTGGAGGAGGTGATCAAAAGAGTTATCCGGAAAACTTTGTGGATGGAATAGGACTAATGGCTGAATTCATTGAAAAAAGAGGAGGGAAGATTGTTGGTTTTACTTCCACTAATGGATATGAATTTGAATCATCAAAGGCTCAGCGTGGAGAACAATTTGTTGGACTTGCTCTTGATATTGAAAATCAAGCTGCTTTAACAGAAGAAAGAATTACAAATTGGGCAGAAAAACTCAAAAAGGAATTCAAATAGTCATTATTTAATTTTGCTTTTATACATTAATATTGGAAAGGGTGCAAGTATTATTATTTGCACTCTTTTTTTGCTAACCTGAGTTAGAATGTTGAGAATATCTTTCTGCTTGTTCTCTATTGTATGCTTCTATTTCCTTTTCCTACTATTTTTTAAAATTCAATGCTCTAATTAACTGTATCCATTTTTCCTCCTACCTGCTTTATTTCTATTTAATGTAGTATTCGCTGAAATATTATAAACTATTGGATTATACACCAAACTAGCATGCTTTGGAGTATAGAGAAAGTTCATCAATAGGGTGTAGGCATTAGTACTATAAATGTTATTTTTTATGTCTTAACTTTTAATTTTATGATTTTGTCATACATTGTTTTTGTGCTCAATAAGCTTATGCAGGTAACACACAATCAATAAAATATAGCTCATGGAGTTTTTGCATTAGTTGCCTTTTCCCCTTTTCGCTCTTGTCATTGCTTTTGCTTCTGTTTTATAAAAAGTTACTTTTACAATCAAACAAAAGCAATGACCTTGTACGTTAAGTGTATATTTTCTCTGAGCAACTAAAGGCAAACTATACTCTATTTCAGGTGCATCGTTAATGTTAAATGAGTAAGCCATATAACATATAATAAATATTCAAGAATATTAATTGGCATTAAGTGATTATTAATATTATACAAAAACTAATTAATGAGCAAGACAGAAATACCAAGTAACGAAAATGGTTACTTAAAAGATTATATATATTTAATTACAAGTAGTTTAAAAAAGTTGTCGAATATTGAGATTGTTGACTTTTCGTTGAGCTTGGAAGAACAAGCCAAACAAGCTTTCAATTCTGATTATGTACTATTGGCTCATAATGGATCAGAAGACCCAATATTTAACTATGCAAATCAAACTGCACTTAACCTTTTTGAAATGTCTTGGGAAGAAATAACCAATATGCCTTCCAAATATTCTGCAGAAAGTGACGAGAGAGGTCAAAGAGAAAAATTTATTGCTGAAGTTACAGAGAATGGTTATTCAAAAGATTATTCAGGTATCCGAATTTCTAAAACAGGAAAAAGGTTTGAAATAAAAAATGTAATTCTTTGGAATGTATATGATGAAGAAAATAACAGAATAGGTCAGGCTGCAATGTTTGATGAATATGAATACTTATAAAAAATGAAAATTGTGTATTAATTTTATCTCAACAACAAATATTTTATAAATCCATGATAAAAATCCTGTCTTTTTTAAATAAAATTGAAGGCAAATTTGCAGGGCTTGAGAATTTATCTATTTTTGCAGGTTTCGCGAAATAATGATAAAAATCACATAATAGTGATGAGAGAAGTCACTTTTTGAATATGGAGATAGGAAATAAGTTTGCCGTAATGAAAATGATGAATGGTAACGAAGCTGTTGCCAGAGGAGCCTTTGAGGCAGGAGTAAAGGTCGCTTCCGGATTCCCGGGTACACCTTCAACGGAAGTAATGGATTACACTAATCATTATTACCCAGAGATATATTGTGAATGGTCAACTAATGAAAAAGTGGGACTAGAAGTAGCCATTGGAGCTTCATTTGCAGGATATCGTAGTATAGCAATAATGAAAACTGTAGGTTTACATGTTGCTGCAGATGCACTGGGTGGTGCTGCTGGGAGTCAAATTAACGGTGGGCTGGTAATAGTAGTTGGTGATGATGTTGGTCGTACTGCGGGTGATGACTATAATGATGTTCGTCATTATGGAAATATGTTCAATATCCCCGTATTTGAGCCAAGTGACAGTCAGGAAGCAAAGGATTTAATGGTTAAAGCCTTTGAAGTTAGTGAAGAATACTCTACCCCTGTTATATTTAAAATTACATCAGTGATATGCAAAACAACCAGTAAAGTTATCATTGATGAAGATATCACATACGAAGCAAAATGCAGAGTTAAATATCCGGTAAGTTTCAGTAAAGTTATCATGACAACCATGATGATGAATGCAGAAGGTTCGGAACATCCAAAATTAACCAAATGTTTTAATGATTTTCCAGCTCATATGAAGCGCCTTGCTTTGGATAGCAATGATTTTGATTTCAACAGGCTAGAGTTGAATGGTAAAAAGATTGGGGTAATTACAGCTGGTACACCTTACTATTATGCTAAAGAAGTTTTACCTGAAGCATCATTTTTGAAATTAGGCCTTGTAATGCCACTTCCGGAAAAGAAGATTCGTGAACTTGCAGAACATGTGGATGAACTCTATGTGATTGAAGACGGTCATGATTTATTGGAAAAGAATATCAAAGATTTAGGGATTTCAGTTATAGGGAAAGAATTATTTCCAAAATTCCCTGAAATGATGCGTTTTACTCCGGATATTATTGAGGAAAGACTGGTTCCTGACGCAGAAAAAAGAAGTGTTATGGAAGGCATTCCTTTTAGATTACCTGTTAGTTGTGCCGGATGTTCACACCTCTTTGTTGCGAATATTTTAAAGAAACATAAAATTAAGGCGGCTGCTGATGTTACCTGTGGACTGATAGGTTGCTTTCCTCATATGGAATCCTATTCGTTACAAAAATGTATGGGTTCAAGTATTGCGCTATCTCATGGTTATAACGTAGCTACAGATCACAAAGAAAATTTTGTGGCCATGATTGGTGATGGTGGTTTTTGGGCCACAGGAATCAATGGGTTGATGAACCTGATATTCAATGATAGTCAATCAACGGTAATTATTGTTGACAATAGCTGTCTTGCAATGACTGGTGGTCAGCATGTAGCATCAAGCGACTTTGGGTTTAATTACAAACCTGAAAATAAACTTGAAATTTCTAAAGTATGCGAGGCTATTGGCGTAAAAGATATTGTTACAGTTGATGCATACGAATACGATAACCTGGAAAAAGCAATCACCAGTGCAGTAAATGCAAAAACTAATTCTGTTGTGATTGTTAAAAAGCCATGTGTTACAAAGTTCAAACTTCCTAAAAACACGCCAAGTTATATCGATCAGGATAAGTGTACTAAATGTAGAAAATGTATAAATCTTGGATGTTTAGCTATAGAGAGTAAAAAGACAAAGGACGGAAAGGTTGATATAGTTATTAATGAGGATCTTTGTGTAGGCTGTGGATTATGTTCTACGGCATGTAAGTTTGACGCTATAAAATCATAAATATGCAGGATACAGGAAAAAATATTATCATAGCTGGTTTAGGAGGACAAGGAATACTTCTTTTCAGTAACCTCTTAAGTAAATATTACATGAATCTTGGTTATGAGTTAAAAATATCTGATGTAATTGGACTAGGACAACGTGGAGGAGGAGTAGAAAGTCATTTTAGGTATTCAAACAAGCCGGTTCTATCTCCCTTTATAAAATCTGGTGATGTGGATTACCTTATATCTTTTGAGCAAACGGAAACACTCAGGTATTTGCATTGCCTGAAAGATGATGGTATCGTTTTAACAAGTACTTTTGAGTTATCTACTTCCAGCGTAAATACCAGACTGGAAAAAGACATGCCTGAATGTAAAACTGAAATCATAAAGAAATCAGGGAAGAAGACATTTATTGTTGATCCAGATGAGCATAAGAATCCGGATTTCGATATTAGTAAAATGATGAATGTTGTAATGTTGGGTTACTATGCTGAATTAAGAGGTTATTCTCATGATGATATGATTCAGGTAGTGAGAGAAAGTGTTCCAAAAAAGTTTGTTGAAGGAAATATAAAGGCTTACCAAAAGGGAACAGATATTGCTTGTGCTGAACTGGCATCTAAGTAGGTGAAAGGATAAGAGGTCGATAGGGCAATAGATTGTTGGTAAACTTTTATCATGATAGCATGAGTAAAGGATTAAAAAATATATAAAGACTCAAAGTCTTTTACATCACAACAAGGCGCAATGTCCCTTGTAATTTACACAAAGTTGTAGTTTCAGTCTGAATAACTGTTGCTACAACTTTGTGCTTTAGTTACATACAAATATTAGTTTAATTTTTGATTTGCATTAGTATTTAGAAATTGGTCATTGGTGACTTTTGTCTTTATATTTTTGCTTTATTCCCATTAAAAAATGAAGTTACCAAAAGGTGTCGTACTACTAGATAGTTTAGGTGATTTACAACCTGACAACACAAGTCCTATTTTAGTTTGTGGATCTCATTGCGGAGGCAATAGGGCTCTTGCCATACAGGTGAAAAGCTGTAATGTAAAAGCTGTTTTTCTAAATAGTGCTGGTGTAGGAAAAAATCAGGCAGGAATAAGAGGTCTAATGCATTATAATGCTGAGAATATTCTGGCCTGTGCTGTTGATCAAAATAGTGCTGAGATTGGTATTTCTCAAGATACATGGGAGTGTGGAATTATAAGTCATATGAGTCCCCAAGCTGAATCAACCGGAATCCATATTGGTGATTCTGTGAAAGAGGCTATTACCAAAATAAATCCAATTATAAAAAAGACTTCATTGACTGAAAAAAGTGAGAGTTTAGATTCTTCTCTAAAGAAAAATGAAGCAAAAGATGGTGAAAGTAAGCCTGAATTGAAAATACAATCGCAAACACAAATTGATGGAGTGAATGTTACCGTTACAGATAGTATCACCTTCTTAAATGAGAACAACTCAGGAGATATTGTAGTGTGTGGTTCGCATGGAGGAGTGAGTGCTGGACATTATGCCCAAAAACATGGGGTTAAAGCAGTGTTCTTTAATGATGCCGGAATTGGTAAAAATAATGCCGGTGTAAAAAGTCTTGAATCATTAAGTGATGCAGGAATCATTGCCTGCACGGTAGACTGTATGAGTGCAGAGATTTTTAACGGTCAGGATGCACTTGAGAATGGCATTATTTCAGTTTGTAATCAACTGGCCAAAACTAGAAATATTCAGGAAAAGATGACAGTTGTTGAGGCAATTAAGTTGTTAAAATAGCATTCTTGTTGCGAATAATTCATAAGAAAACTAGTACAGAAAATTTAGCCTCTAATGTTAGGTGGGTTGCTTGCACGTCAAACATTAGAGGCTAAGGGTTTTAATACTACTGGTCATTTGCCTCTTTTAATTCTTTCTTTAGTTTTTTCATTTCACTCTTTAGTTCCTCTATTTCTTTTTTTAATTCCTCCTTATCTTTTGTAAGATTTTCTTTATCTAATTCTATATCGATATCATCAAGCTCTGCATTTAACAAAGAATCAAGGTTAAGATTTTCAATTTCAATATTTGCGGATTCTATAGCTATTTTAGCGGCATTCAACGATGTCTGTATAATTTCTTCAATATTCATATTTTCCAATACTCCGGATGCAATTTCAATACCTGTTTTAGCAGCCTCTAATCCTATACGTTCCATATTTGCTGAGTCACCAATGCTATCCAAATATAACTCATGTATTTCCATTTCTTTAGCTAATTCCTTTCGAACCTCCTGTAATCCCAACTTGATTTCTAATTTTATAGAATCCATGTCTATTTCTTCAAGAGCAGCTTCAACTTCAATTCGAGCATTTTTCATAACCTCACTTAAGTTGATTTCATCAAGACTAATTTTAATTTCTTTAATCATTTCCTGAGACAATGCTTTATTATTTTCAGATAAAGCTATTTCAATTGCTTGTTCAACTTCTTTGCCTATGTTAGCTTGTTTTTCTTTTGCGAATTTCAGGTTAGTTTCAACAACTTTCATTAAACTATCTCTTTCATGTTTAGTAGGTATAGTTGACACATCTTGTACAATAATCTTAATAGAATCATTGATTGTAGTATATGCTGTATTGTCGTCAGGATTATTATAAATAGCTTGATTATTTACAGAAAAAGAAACTAAAAAAATACTGCTGACAATTATAAATGCAGCAATAATGCGCTCTGCGATATTTGATTTCATAAGATTTAATTTTTGAATTCGTTTGATTCTTTCAAGTAAATTGCTGTGCTTCTTTCCAAATGCCATTAATAATGTTTCTTCAGATTCACTAAAAATCTGAGCATTTGTTAAAGCTTTGGCATAAGTAACTTTATCTTTTGTTAACTGAATAGCAATCTCATCGCAACTGTGTTCTCTTTCATCTCTAATGAATTTTGAAATAGTCCAAATTGCTGGATGATAAAAAAACAGAATCTCAATAAATGATTGAATAATATTAAATAAATAATCATTTCTGATAATGTGTGCTAGTTCGTGTGCTATAATAGCTTCAATTTCTTTTTCCGTTAAGCCGGTAAATGCCTTAACAGGAAATAATATAATGGGTTTTAAATAGCCTAATGTTATAGGTGATTTTGTATGAGGTGATTGGTAGGCTTTAATTACCTTGTTAATTCCCAGGTCATTTGAAAACTCTATTATTTTTTCAATCCACTTTTCTTCGAAAGGAAGTAATTGTAGTCCTTTTAATCGTCTGTTATAAGCCAATCCTCCTAATAATCTTACTGTAAATAAAGCTATTCCGATTAACCAGAATGATAAAAATAGAGGGAAATTTCTTTGAAACCATGCTCTAACCCTTATTAGTTTAAGGTTAAAATCCTCTGATGTTACATTGGTAGCATTGCTATTGCTTTGTTTTACAATATCTTTAATGTAATGCGGATTTTTTAGAAGTTCATATTTTACAATTTGTTTTTCCTTGGCATATTGATATGATTTAATAAATGTTGAAGTCGACCAACCTAACATTATGACCAATATTGTGAAGGAAATAAAATATCTAACCTGCGAACTATATTTTTTTAATATACTAAGAAGAATTAATAGAGTTATTAATAAAATGGTTCCTTGCCATAATGAATGAACTATTGTCCAGCCCAGAGCTTCTGTTATTTCCGGAGAAAAAATACTTTGTATAGGTTTCATAATTTAAGATTTAGATTCGTTTTCCATTTCTTCAATAATTTTTTTTATTTCATTGAGTTCCTCTTTTGATGTTTTATTATTTCCTAAAAGTTGCATTACTAAAGATGATGCTGAACCACGAAATGTGGAGTCAATAAAGCGATCTAGCAATCTGCTTCTGGTTTCTTCTTGTTTGTATGTAGAATAATATAAATGACTTTTCCCGTTAGCTTCACGATAAAGAAGACCCTTTGCTGTCATTTTTTGCATTATTTTTAAAGTTGTAGTGTATCCAACATTCTTACTTTCTGTAATTAATTCATGGATTTCTTTAACAGTTAAAGGTTCTTTCTCCCAAAGAATATTTAAAACTTCTAGTTCAGCTGTTGTTGGTGTTATCTTTTCCATATTACTATAATTATTTTAATACGACCCTTGTCGTACAAAGTTATACGACTTTTGTCGTAATAGCAATAGTAAATCGTAAAAAAAAATGTATTTATAGTATGAAATAAAATTTAAATACTTCGACCAATTGGACGGTTTTGATCTGAAAAATATATGTTAATAAAACACTAAAATACAGGTATTACATATTTATAATATTGTTTTAAAGGTGTTTACTGTCATAATAATTAAAATTAAATTTTTATATATTATGATTTAAATAACATTTAAGTTAAGGTATTATGTTATTATCTTTGTATTTTTGATGTGTTATTTTTTAGATAAGATATTTCAGGCTTTCAGCCTTTTGAATAGGATAAATCCACCCCTTGATTGATATTAAATTTTATAAAGAAGCAAGAAATGATTTCATCTGTTTTTAGATTACGAACCACTGTAATAGCATTGTTTACTCTATTAATTTTTAAGAGTTCTAATTCACAAGTTGATGCTTCTGTATTAGATAAAAACGAAACACTTGATATTGTTACATGGAATTTACAATGGTTTGGAGCACCACAAAAATCATATAATGCTTCAACTTTTGATCAGCAATTATCATCTGTAAGTACGACAATGCTATCCCTGGATGCAGATATTTATGCCTTGCAAGAAGTTGTTAATGATGATGTGAATGGATATTACCTGGAAAAATTGATAGAAAAACTAAATGAAGATACATATTCAAATAAATATATAGGATTTGTATCTGATTATTATAGCTTGTATTTTAAAAATCCAACTACAGATTATCCTTCTCAATGTGTAGCATTTATTTTAAATACAGAAACTGTTGCCTCTCTTGAACAATACCCTATGTTTACAGATGTTTATTCGGGTTATTCCACAACTAATATTGAAGGCTATGAAGGTAATCCGGCTACGTTTTGGAGTAGTGGCAGATTACCTTATTTTATGCAAGCAATAGTATCTGTAAATGGTAGTAATGAAATAATTGATTTTGTAAATATACATGCTAAATGCTGCAGTGATAGTGAACTAAGAAGAGAATATGATGCGGATTATTTATTAAACGCTTTAAATACAAACTGGAGTGAGGAAAACATCATTATGTTAGGAGACTATAATGATGATACGGATATTGGTAGTCCTTATGACGGATGGTTTTCCAATGAAAATTTATACTACATGGAAGCAGCTGGGGAAGGTATTGACCACATTAGTATTTCTAATGAATTATTTGATGAATACGAAGCTCTAATGAATAACGAATATATAGAATCGGTTTCAATATCAGATCACGATCCGGTTATGGTACGATTAAAGATTGAAAATGATAAAATCAATCAAACAATCTCTTTAGAGTCGATTGGCGATTACTTAATTGGATCTGTTGTTAATTTATCTTCAACATCCAGTACTAACATACCTGTTGAATATATTATTTTAAAAGGAGATGCTGAAATTATAAATAACCAGGTAAATTTTAATACTTCAGGGGATTATGCAATTCAGGCAATTCAAGTTGGAGATAAAACTTACGCACCTTCATTTTCGAATATAATAACAGGTACAATAAGCAAATATGAACAAACAATAGATTTTACTCCTATTGCAGATAAAGTAATGGGTGATGAACCATTTGAGTTAGTAGCTACTGCTAGTTCTGGTTTGAACGTTTCATATGAAGTTACAGAGGGGAATGTTACTATTAACGATGGAGTTGTATCTTTGGTTGAAGCTGGTAATGTAACAATTAGGGCTTATCAAGAAGGAAATGATCAATATGCAAGCGCTGAAGCACCTCAGTCGTTTTATGTTGAAGATAAAAGTGGAATAGAGGATGAATACGCAAAACAGGTAAAAGTATTTCCTAATCCGGCAAATAATAAAATTTATATTGAAGTTCCAGATTCTTCATATAAGATAATTGAAATATATAATATTACAGGAGAGAAGGTTAAAACCATATTTTCATTTGGAGATGCAAAAATGTATGTAAATAATCTTAATAATGGTTTATATTTTATTCAAATAACATCAGGAAATATTACCATCACTAAAAAAATTCAGGTAATCCATTAAAAAAAATAAAAAAAAATTACACATAGCGCAAACGGTTGCAATCTGACAAACCGTTTAAAAGCCTTGCTATGACTAGTGTTTACGTATTTTGATGGGTGATTGATATTACTATCTTTGAATCGAAAAATCACTTAAAATCAAAATACTTACCTATGTTTAAAAGAATTTTACCGCTAGCTGTATTAGCATTAATTTCAATTTGCTGTCAGAATAAATCTAAAGATGTCGTAAAAGAAGCAACTCCATTTTTATGGGAGAATGCTAATGTTTATTTCCTGTTAACTGACAGATTTTGCAATGGAGATTCTACCAATGATGTAAACTTTGATAGAATAAAAGAAACCGGCCCTTTAAGAGGTTTTATGGGGGGAGATTTTAAAGGAATCACAAAGAAAATAAAAGAAGGTTATTTTACTAAACTTGGAGTAAATGCATTATGGTTTTCCCCAATTGCTGAACAAATTCATGGTTCAGTTGATGAAGGAACAGGAAATACTTATGCCTATCATGGCTATTGGGCTAAAGACTGGACTAGTATTGATCCAAATTGGGGAACTGAAGAAGAATTTGCCGAGCTAGTGAATACCGCACATAAAAATGGAATTCGAATAGTAATGGATGTGGTTATAAACCACACCGGTCCTGTAACACCAATAGATCCTGTATATAATGAAGAATGGGTAAGAACCAGTCCTAAATGTACTTATGACACATATGAAAATACGGTATCCTGTACTTTAGTAGATAATTTACCTGATGTTAAAACAGAAAGTAATGAGGAGGTAAATTTACCTGATGTTTTACTTGAAAAATGGGAAAAAGAAGGTCGATTAGAGCAGGAAATGGAAGAATTAAATTCATTTTTTGCAACAACAGGATATCCACGCGCTCCAAGGTTCTATATTATGAAATGGCTTGTTGATTTTGTAAAGAAATATGGCATTGATGGTTATAGAATAGATACAGCTAAACATACAGAAGCCTCAATATGGGGTGAACTTAATAATGTAGCATCTGTAGCCTTTAAAGAATGGAAGCAAAACAATCCGGATAAAGTATTAGATAATAATGATTTTTATACAGTGGGTGAGGTTTATAATTATGGAATTTCAACTGGAAGAAATTTTGACAACGGAGGTGTTAAGGTAGATTATTTTGCTAATGGGATGGATGCCTTAATAAATTTTGAACTTAAGTCGGACGCTAATAACGATTACGAGTCTGTATTTTCAAAATACTCTACAATTTTAAATAATGAATTAAAAAATAAGTCTGTTTTAAATTACTTAACCTCTCATGATGATGGTTCTCCATATGATAAGTCAAGAAAAAAAGCATATAAAGCAGCCAATATGTTATTATTATGTCCGGGCGCTACTCAAATATATTATGGAGATGAAAGCAATCGTAATTTAACGATTGAAGGAACTGAAGGTGATGCAACATTACGTTCATTTATGAATTGGAATGAAATAGAATCAAATAAAGAAGTAAACCAGGTTTATGCAAAGGATTTATTATTGCATTACCAAAAGTTAGGTAAGTTTAGAGCTGCAAATCCTTCCGTTGGAGCAGGTGTTCATAAACAGATTAGTAAAGAACCATATGTTTTTATGCGAACTTATAATTCGGAGAATTACTCCAATAAAGTTGTTATTGGTTTAGATTTAAATAAAGGCGAAAAAATTTTAAAAGTCACAGATGTATTTGACAATGGAGAAGAAGTAAAAGACTTCTATTCAAATCAAACAATAAAGGTTAAAAACGGATTAGTTAAAATCAATTCTGAATACAATATAGTCTTACTTTCAGTAAGCTATTGAAAATATATAAAATGATATCCGGTAGAAATACTGCCGGGTATTTTTATTATTATAAATTTATATGAATTAATTAGTCTCAATCATCTCAAAAGGAAGATTAATTACAGTCTGAAAGTCTTCTGCAATTTCCAACATATCTTCATCATCCATATCATAAAACCAATATATTTTTGCTTCATTAGTAGGAGATAATTGTTTCTCTACTTTCTTTAAAAATGTAGTTAGATATTTAGTACCTAGTGTATTAAAATAATCCAGATGAATTTGGATATCTGTTTTAGATGCAGGATGACTTACATATAAATTTAACCAGTCGAATAATGGTTTAAACAAGGATTCACAATCAACTGTAATTATTTTACCCTTAAAAGAAATAACACCGTTTACTGAATCTAATTTAATTTCAGGTGTAGTTCTTGTTTCCTCAGTCAGAATAATATTTTTCATATCAATTTCATTTGTATCGTAAAACATTAATTATAAGGACCTCAGAATAACTATTCAAGTATGCTTTTGATAGTCCTTAATATTTACAAATTCATTTAATATATTTTATTATTTGGGCGCTGATAATAATATACGGTAATAAATTAATAATGTTAGGAAAATCTTAAAATTTTCGACATAACAAATGAACTTTATTTTTGAGCTATTGTTATTTTAGGTAGGCTTAAATTGTATTTTATTGCTATTAAGCGTATTAGGATTATAGAACTAATAGTGGCAATTTGAGATAAATAAAGGTTGGCATTGAAATAGTTTAATAATAAATAGATTGTTCCACCAATTAAACATGCAGTTGCATATATTTCTTTATGAAAAATAAGTGGGACATCGTTGCATAAAGTATCTCTAATTACACCACCTACAACTGCTGATGACAATCCCATTATCATACAAATAGGTGCTGATAATCCTCCTATAAGTGCTTTATCAATACCTATAATTGTAAACACTCCAATTCCAATTGTATCAAAAAGAAATAAAGTGTGCTTTAATTTGATAATCTTTTTATAAAATAAAAAAGTAAAGATTATTGCACTAAATATTAAGAGAAAATAATCGGTTGATTTAATCCATGTTACGGGTGTGTTACCCATCAAAACATCTCTAATTGTACCTCCTCCAATGGCTGTTATAAAGCCAATAAAAGAGGCACCAAATAAATCTAGTTTTTTTTCGGAGGCGGATAAAGTTCCACTTATTGCAAAGGCAAATGTGCCTGTATAATCAGCAATATCTAATAAATTCATTATTACTTTTTATAAAAATACAAATGTAGTAATGTATTTATACCAGAACAGCCTCCTTACTTAAATTTGCATCACAGAATTCTTCAATTACAATAATGAAATTTACAATTTTTTCCATTTCTGCATCCTCAGGAGCAATAAAAGGAACAACTTCTAAAGAACAAAATGTTTGAAATTTATTTAGAAAACGACTTCCTTCTTTTAACTCATCGTTAAGTGTGTAAAATTCTTTACCTTCTTGTAACATTCCTGAAAGAGAGGTTGACGCAGGAATATAATCATGACTCAATAACATTCCTAATACTAAACGCTCACCTGCTAAAACAGATAAGTTATAAAGAAACTCATTGTCAAAAGGTCCACGGTTAACGATTAATTTTTTACATGTATTTAAGTATGATTTACCTTCATCATAGTAAAATTTCCAATCTCTTTCTTGATCTTGCCAGTGAAATGTAGCCATAATTATAAATTTTTAGATTTAATACTGATTTCGATTGAATAATTAATCGATCTTCATCTTTTAATCAATGTAAAAATACTAAAAATAACACCCAGCCCTAGTTAGTAAGTTATAATTAAGTTTAAAAAGTGTTATTTTAGTACTTCGACCCCCTAAATTCAATGATGTTCGATTAATATTGACAAGCTTTAAACAGGTTAAACTTTATTTTTGTTTCATTGCAAGTGTATAATAATTTTCATTGGTTAAAAAAGAATAAATACAAAATATACATTTATACTATTGACTTTAAAATACATAGAGAGTTGAAATACAAATTCAATAAGTGTAAATTTGTTTATTGAAAAATTAGAATTGTATATGAATAGAAAAGAATTGGCTTTAGAAATGTTTACTAAAACAAATTGCGCGCAATCAACTCTTGTAGCTCTTGCTGGTGATCAGGTAGATCCTAATATTTTGCAATTGGTAGGTTCTTCTTTTGGTGGAGGAATTGCACAGCAAGGGAAGACATGTGGTGCAGTTTCAGGGGCATTAATGGCTTTAGGTATTAAAAAAGGCTATACTGAGAATGCCAGTATAGAGATCAAAAGCGAATTTTATAAAAAGGCAAACTGTTTTATTAATGAATTTAAAGCAGATTTTGGATCCGATCAATGCAATGAATTAATTAAATGTGATATTTCGGATCCAAAACAGAAAGAAAAAGCTAAGGTAGAAGGAGTTTTTATAAATATATGTCCAAAGTTTGTTGCTGCTGCTGTTCATATTATGGATAAATTAATACATAATAAACTTGATTAAACTTTAATGTTTAAGTATTGTTTATAGTAGTAAAACAAAAATGAGTAAAATGAAAAAGATTCTTGTATTATCAATTCTATTGATTACTGCATTACAATTAAAGGCCCAATCTGATTTTTATAAATATTCGGTTAAAACTTTAGAGGGTGAAGATTTTTCTTTTGAGCAGTTAAAGGGGAAAAAGGTCTTGATTGTAAATACTGCATCAAAATGTGGATTTACACCACAATATGAGCAATTGGAAGCTATTTATAAGAAATACGGTGGTGATGATTTTGTTATAATAGGTTTTCCAGCGAATAACTTTATGCGTCAGGAACCTGGATCAGCAGATGAAATCAGAGAATTTTGTACTGTGAATTATGGGGTAACATTTCCTATGATGGCGAAAATATCAGTTAAGGGGGATGATATGGCACCCATCTATCAATGGTTAACTCAAAAAGATAAAAATGGGTTAGAGGATAGTAAAGTGAAATGGAATTTTCAGAAGTATTTAGTTGATGAAAATGGTCATTTGGTAAAAGTGTTATATTCCAGAGTTAAACCAGATAGTGATGAGATTGTGTCTTGGATTACTTCAAAATAAATTAAGAGAATAATATGACAATAGTAAAAAACGATGCAATTGCATCGTTTTTTTTGTTTCAAATAATCTTTGCAAATTCGTGCTGTTAAAATCAAAAGTTATTATATGTCACATATCAGAGGATTTGCAAGTGATAATAATTCAGGAGTTCATCCCGAAGTTATAGAAGCTATAGTTAAAGCAAATGTAGGCCATGCTGTAGGTTATGGCGATGATGAATACACGCAGTCTGCTATTAATAAGTTTAGGGAAATATTTGGCTCAAACACTGATGTGTTTTTTGTATATAATGGCACAGGAGCTAATGTTACTGCAATACAGGCTTTAACACATTCTTTTAATTCTGTGATTTGTCCGGAAACTGCTCATATTAATGTTGATGAATGTGGAGCACCCGAAAAACACAGTGGATGTAAATTATTACCTGTACCAACAACAGATGGTAAATTAACTATTGATGGTATTAAAAAATACATGCATGGTTTTGGATTTGAACATCATTCACAACCCAAAATAATTAGTATTACCCAGGTAACAGAGTTGGGCACTGTATATACAATTAATGAAATTAAAGAAATAGCTGAATATGCACATTCCCATAATATGTATTTACATATGGATGGGGCCAGAATTGCTAATGCTGCTGTTTCTTTGGATTGTTCTTTTAAGGAAATGACAGTTGATGCAGGAGTGGATGTTTTATCTTTTGGAGGTACAAAAAACGGATTAATGTTTGGTGAAGCAGTATTGTTTTTTAATTGTAACACTAAGGCCGTAAAATACATTCGTAAACAAACAGCTCAACTAAATTCCAAAATGCGTTATACTGCAGCTCAGTTTTTGGCTATTTTAAATAATGATTTATGGAAGCGAAATGCATCGCATTCGAATAAAATGGCACAGAAATTAGCTATTGCACTTGATCAAATCGAGGAGATTACTATAACTCAAAAAGTTGAAAGCAATGGAGTATTTGCTGTCGTTCCTGAAGAAATAATTGAACCGTTACAAAAGGAGTTTTTCTTTTATACATGGGATGAAAGTAAAAACGAAGTGCGATGGATGACATCCTTTGATACACAAGATGAAGATATAACAGAGTTTATAAACCTAATTAAAAAGCTATTAAAGAAATAATATATGGCACAACAATATGATTTTGAATTAGAATTTAAGGTTCGTGATTACGAATGTGATCTTCAGGGAATCGTAAATAATTCAGTCTATCAAAACTACCTTGAACATACTCGTCATGAGTTTTTAGATGCAATAGGTTTAAATTTTAAAAAATTATTTGATAATGGAGTTGTTGCAGTTGTTGCAAGAGCTGATTTATCCTACAAAACACCATTACAAAGCAATGATAAATTTGTAGTAAGGTTAAGGGCGGAGCATCATGGTATTAAATACATGTTTTATCAGGATATTTACCGTCTTCCTGATGAAAAAGTGTGTTTAAAAGGTGTTATTACAACCACTTCTCTAATAAATGGGAAGTTGGGAGTGTCAGAAGAGATTGCTTCTGCATTGAAGGAGGTTGAAATAAAACGAAAATAATTAATTAAAAAAGGCTCAAATTTATTTTGAGCCTTTTTTAATTAATAAATTTTCATGCTATAATTTGTTGAAAACTAAATTAAAAAAAATGTGACCTTTATTTTACGATACTATATCCTGAAAAATATTTTACTTCCTTAAATACTCTTTGTATTTTTGCGGGCTATTTAAAAAAAGTCAAATTATCATGCCAGAGCATAGTAAGAAAGATTATATAGAGAGGTTCATACAATTTAGAGCTACTGAAAAGGTAATAGAGAAGGGTAAAGATTTATATGATGAAGGTGCAGTAAATCTAACATATAAAAATGATGCTTCGGATGCCTGGCACTTTGCAGTTCAAGGTTCTCAAAGGTATACTGTTATAATTAAGGACTTAAATAGAGGAGAACTTAGTGCTAAATGTACTTGTCCGTTTGAGTGGGGTACCATATGTAAACATTCTGTAGCCTCGTTATTATATATAATGGATGCTGGTGATGATGCTCTTCCTATTGAAGTTCAGAATAAAGTTGCTCCAAACAAAACCCTGAGAACTCCTTTAGGTTTTTTGTTGGAAGATTATAGATTTATTGATACTGACCTTATTAATAGATATTCATCATACAGTGTTCTTAATGATATAAAATATTCATCCAGAAGTATTAAAATAAAGGATGTACAGATCAATCATCAGCAGATTGTATTTGAATTGTTAGATGAGTATAGAAATAATACCAATGTAGTAATAAGATACACTAATGGTAAAGTTTATATTTCATCAGAAACAAAGGCCGGCACTCCAAAACTTAATAAACTTGAAACATTTTGTTTGCTGACTATCGCTCAATCTAAAACTCCTGATCTATTATATATTGCTTTTCATAATGGTTTAGGGGATATAGAAAATCAAACCCTTAATGAATTTGGTTTTTATGAAGATGATGATTTTTCGGCTTATTTCAAACATGTTTTTTATGCCGATTATGGTCTAAGTGTTGCTTTTTTGCCAGATCAGAAAGGTTTAATACCTATTGAACCAACAAAAGAGATTAATTTTTTAAAATTTATAGAGAAGCAGAATTCTGAAGCACTGGAACTGGATAATATACCAAGAGCAACAGACCAAAAAGTTTTAGGATTTGTAATTGATTTTGGAGGAGATATTGATGACTTGGATTATGATGAATTTGATTTTATTAATGAAGATCCACAATTTGAAATTTATGCAATCACTGCAAAACCAGGTAAAAATAAAAGACAGTTAACATCAGGTTTTAAACGATATGAAGAACTTGAAACTCCTATAATTTTATCAGAGAATCAAAGAAATGCATTAGATCTGATTAAAGAGTTAGATCATGATGATAACTCTGAGAAGAAATCATTTATACTTAAAAAGAAGCTGATACAATTATTAGCTAAAGAAAGATTTGTATTTATCAGAGAACAAAGTGATTTTAAGTTAAAAAAATCAGATTTAATTCCTACCCAAATATCAAATCAACTTATTGATGCTAAATATCATACCTATGAAGATAGCACCTTTGTTGGACTAGAATTAAATGTAAAAATTGGGGATCAGCAATTAAAACCTTCTGAGATAAAGTCTCTTTACAAAAAATCGCATGTGTATAATTTTGATGGTATTATATATTTACCGGCAAATTATTCTATAGCTAAATATATTGAAGAAGGTCAGGAAAATATAAAAATGGTAAAGAAGTATAAATGGAAATTTATTGCTGATGTTGTTTTACCATTATCAAAAAATTTTGAAATAGATTTTGGAGATTGGAGTAGTGATGTTGAATCTATGGAATTGGATTTCAGATCAAAACAAATATATCTTTCTGAACAATATGATTATTTAATCATAACACCACAGGTTGAATATCATAATGGTGTTTCGGTTGCTTTAAATCATTCAGGTAATGTTCTGGTTCATCAAGATGATGATGCAATTACAGAATATGTGCGAAATTTTGAATTAGAAGAAGATTTTGTTGAATCTATAGCTGCATTACATCCTCATTTTGATGATCAGAAAGAAGATAAGGTATTTTATCTTCATTATGATGAGTTTACCAGAAATATGTGGTTTTATGACTTTTTTGACAAAATGCAACACCTTGAAGTAGAGGTTTTTGGTTTAAAAGAGCTTAAGAACTTCAATTATTCTCCACATCAAGGTAAAGTTACTGCAGCAGTAACGAGTGGACAGGATTGGTTTGAGGTAGATGTTAAAGTAACATTTGGGGATGATGTAATTGCATTAAAAGATATTAAAAAGGCCATATTAAATAAGCAAAAATACATTCAACTGGCTAACGGAAAGGTTGGACTACTTCCTTCTGAATGGATACACAAACTTGAGAAATATTTTAGGCATGGTGAGTTAAAAGATGGAAAACTTACTGTATCAAAACTTAAGTTTTCGATCATAGATGAGCTGTTTGATAATATTGATAATGTAGATATTATTAATGAGATAGCAGAAAAAAGGAGAAGGTTAGCTGAATTTAAAGAAATTGCTAAAACAGATGTGCCAAATGAGATTACTGCAGAATTAAGACCTTATCAGAAAGAAGGACTTAATTGGCTTAACTTTTTGGATGAAATGCGCTGGGGAGGTATCCTTGCTGATGATATGGGATTGGGTAAGACATTACAAATTCTAACGTTTGTACAACATATTTTAAGTAAGGATCAAACAACTAACATAATCATTGTTCCAACTACACTGTTATTTAACTGGCAAAAGGAAATTGAAAAGTTTGCTCCTAATATAAGCGCATATTACCATTACGGACCAAGCAGAGCTTTAAATACAGATGCATTTGACGCTTTTGATATTATTTTTACAACTTATGGAGTACTGTTAAGAGATATAGAGATTTTATCTAATTATCAATTTAATTACTTGATTTTAGATGAATCTCAAGCTATTAAAAACCCCGCATCAAGAAGATTTAAAGCTGCAAATTTAATTAATGCTAAAAATAGAATAGCACTTTCCGGTACGCCAATAGAAAATAGTACGTTCGACTTATTTGCCCAAATGAGTTTTGTAAACAGAGGAATTTTTGGTGGTGTATCTGCGTTTAAAGAGAATTTTTCAAATAAAATTGATAAAGATGGAGATGAAAATATTGCTGCAGAATTGCAGCGATTAATCAATCCTTTTATTTTAAGAAGAACAAAAGAACGTGTAGCAAAAGAACTTCCTGATAAAACAGAGGGTGTAATTTATTGTGAAATGGATCATGAACAACGTAAAGTTTATGATGCCTATCGTAATGAATTTAGAAATAAGTTATTGGGAAATATAGAAGAGCAGGGGGTAGGAAAATCCAAAATGATGGTTCTTGAAGCTTTAACAAGATTACGTCAAATATGCGATTCTCCCGTATTACTGAATGATGATAATATTGATACAGCAGAATCTATTAAGATCAAAGAGATCATCCAACATATTACAGATAAAACATCTAAACATAAAATTTTAATCTTCTCTCAGTTTGTAAAAATGCTGGGTTTAATTAAAAATGAGTTAAACAAACGAAATATTGAATTTGAGTATTTAGATGGCAAAAGTACAACCATTCAAAGGGAAAAGTCTGTTGAGAACTTTCAGAATAATGATGAATTAAGAGTATTTCTGATAAGCTTGAAAGCAGGAGGAACAGGTTTAAATCTTACAGCTGCTGATTATGTATATATCATGGATCCATGGTGGAATCCAGCAGTTGAAAACCAAGCTATTGACAGATGCTATAGGATTGGTCAGGATAAAAAGGTTTTTGCCTATAGAATGATTTGTAAGGATACTGTTGAAGAGAAAATTTTAAATCTTCAGAATAAAAAGAAAAAAATCGCCGGCGATATCGTTCAAACTGATGAGAATATTATGAAAACTCTTGAGGCAAATGATATCCGCGATTTGTTTTCATAAAAACATATAATAATTAGATGTAGTTATATTAAGAAATGTAACTACATCTGATTATTTTAATGCTTTAAATATTATAATTCAAAAGGAACTTCTTTTAATAACTCTATTCCTTCAGGTGTTACATTTGCCATGTAAGGAATTATTTCAACTCCATTTTCATAAGCTTCTTTTAAGCCTTTTGCATAGTTGGGATCTATGTCTTTTGCAGGTGAAAAGCTTTCAATATCCTGTCTTTGGATAACGTAGAACATAACTGCTCTGATTCCTGCTTTTTTTACATCTATCAGTGTCTTTAAATGCTTTAAACCTCTTGTAGTTACCGCATCCGGAAAGGTTGCTTTATTTCCATCGCGAAGAGTTACGTTTTTAACTTCTATAAAACACTTCTCATTATTATTTTCAGCATAAACATCAAATCTACTGTCGCCAAATTTAACTTCACGTTTTACATCAGTATACATATTTAATTGAGGTATTATTTTATCTCTTACGGCCTCATAAACCAATATATTTGGAACACTTGTATTTATCCCTATCCAATGATTATTTATATAAATCATTTCCCAGGTAAATTTTGTTTTTCTTTTAGGATCATTATGAGGTGTTAGATAAACAGGAGCTCCTTCTTCAATACAAGTTTTCATACTACCTGAATTGGTACAATGAGCAATTACAACTTCACCATTTTCTAATTCTACATCTGTCAAAAATCTTTTGTACCTCTTAATGAGCTTACCTTTTACTAATTTTGAGTTAAATTTCATTTTAAATAATAATGTTAAACTGCAAAATAAACACTTAGATTAAAAATTAAACTTGATTTCATAACTTTTCTATATTTTTGGGACAAAAAAAATGGAATGTCGAGTAGGATGTGCTGCATGTTGTATAGCCCCTTCAATTTCTTCTTCAATGCCTAAAATGCCCAACGGTAAAAAAGCAGGAGAAAGATGTTTGCATTTAACAGAAGATAATAAATGTGAACTATTTGGAAAGAAAGAAAGACCTGCAGTATGTGGAGGATTTATGGCAGAAATAGAATTTTGCGGAAATAGTAGGGAAGAGGCACTTAAAATTTTAGGTGATTTAGAAAACTAATTAGCAAAAAAAGGGTTTTAGTTCAGTAAGCTGAGTGCTTTATTGAATGTTGGTTACTTAAATATTTATTACGTATTTATAATGAAAGTTGTAGGAAATTTCTTTTACCAGATCTACAAATGGTTAATATTTATTCCGGTATTTGCTGTTGCAAGTATTATTTTTTCTTTAGGAGCTGCTATTTTAGCCATTCTGATAACTCCAAGAGTCGGAAGTCTAAGTGGTGTTATGTGGGCTAAAACAGTTGCATTTTTTACTCCTATGAGGGTAAAAGTGTATGGAAAAGAAAATATTAAAAAAGGGCAATCATACGTTATTGTAGCTAACCACCAAAGTGCATACGATATTTTTGCTTTATATGGTTTTCTTGGAATTGATTTTAGATGGATCATGAAAAAGGAGCTTCGTCACGCTTTTGGAATTGGTCCTGCCAGTGCAAAAGTAGGTCATATTTTCATTGACAGATCTTCTCCTAAGGCTGCATATGAATCCATTAAAGAAGCTAAAGAGAAGCTAGTTGATGGAACATCTGTTGTTGTCTTTCCGGAAGGAACAAGAAGTGGAAGTAATACGGTTCGCAGATTTAAAAGTGGCGCTTTTAAAATTGCAGAAGAATTAGATCTGCCAATTTTACCTGTTACAATAAAAGATACTTATAAAGTGTATGGAGGAGGAACTTTTAATGTTCGCCCCGGAAAGGTAAGCATAACTATTAATCCGTGCATAGATACGCTAAAATATAAGGGAGACATTAGAGAATTAATGGAAGTTACAAAAGAAGCTTTAATTCAACCCATTAAAGAATTTAACTCGTAATTATTTGAATATCAAAGCTAATTTTAAAATTCAGCTTTGACCTGTACTTTTATTCTTTCTTCTGTTTGGGGGTGAGTAAATTCTAAATATTCCGCATGTAAATGAAGTCTGGTAGATTTTATTCCATATAAATCATCACCAATGATAGGTGTATTTAGGCCTTTTTCATGGGCTGAATGAACTCTTAATTGATGCGTTCTTCCTGTTATAGGGAAAAAATGTACTCTTGTTTTTCCATCAACTCGCTCTATTACTTTATATTTTGTTTTAGCATGTTTGCCATATTCATAACAAACTAACTGACGGGGTCTGTCGTCCAGGTCAACTCTTAATGGTAATTCAATATACCCTGAATTTTCAATAATATTTCCATCCAGTAAAGCAACATACCTTTTTTGTACACTTCTCTCTAAAAATTGTCTTTGTAGATCCTTATGAATATCCTTATCTTTTGCAATCAGAATTAAACCCGAAGTTGACATATCAAGCCTGTGTACAAGTAATGGCCCTGTGGCATCGGGATATTTATTCTTTATTCTGAGATAAACAGAATCCTCTGTTTCTTTTCCCGGGACTGATAAAAACTCATTAGGTTTATTGACTACTATAATAACTTCATCTTCATAAATTATTTCTAGTTCATTTTCATTAATTGTAGGATGCTTAATAGGATTTTTATCTACATCAAGTCCTTTTAACATATGACCTAAAATAGGTTGGCATTTACTTTTACAAGAGGGGTAAAAACATCCATGTTTCCTAATTTCTGATTTTGGACTTTGTCCCCACCAAAACTCAGCTAAAGCAATGGGTTTATAATCGTTTTGATATGCATACTGTAATAATTTTGGAGCCGCACAATCACCAGCACCAGCAGGTGGAACTTTTTGATTTGTAGGAGCAAAAATATCGCAGACACTCATTGTTTCTTTGCTATAGTTAAGAAACTGATATTGATCAAATAATCGTTGTTGTAGAGCTGCCGAACGTCTTTTTCGTTCCTCCTTAAAATCAGTAATTTGTAATTTAAAAGAATCAAGTTCTTTTTTACTTTTTTGAATCTTATTTTCCCAATGCTTTTTTAATTGCTTAAAGTCATATTGTTGCTTTAAACTCTCCTGCTTTAGTAATTCTTTTAGGTTCTCGAAATCCTGAGGTGATAATTTATCTTCCAGTTTATTTCTTTTCTCTTTTCGAATATTCTTTTCTACTTTCATAAAAGTTCTGAAAGTACTAAGTTCTCTTTCTGCAATCTCAATATTATCAGAATAACTAAGGTTTAATTGCTTAAGTGTTTCCGAGGACTCTAATTCACTTATTTTTTGATTGATTAAACTAATCTGATCTTCTTCTGGTTTAAAAAAACCGTTTTCATCTAATAAATCATATATAGGAGGAACAAACCCCGGTAGAATATTAGTCCCTGCCAATTTTCCGCTAAAAGCACACAAATAACCAATCTCATTTTGATTATTTTGTACTACTAAAACACCAAACATTTTACCAATATTAGTTCCTTCGACATGGTGATCAATGCCAAAATCATGAGACCAGTTGTTTTGTGTTAATAAATGGTTCTGTAATTCTTTAGCTGCAATTAAACTAAGTTCATGGGGTTCATAATAAAATGGGTACGTAAACTTTTTAGGTAAAGATATAGAGTCTATTGACTCGTTAAAATATTTAAAATTTGGATCCTGATTTTGTTGGATTAATGCCATGAACTCTCTCAATAATTAGTGATATGCAAAAGCAATTGCAAAAATACAAAGCTTTTTTGCAATACAATCTATTATTATTGAAATAAGTTGTTATTCCTGATATACTGTAATAACCTCCAGACCTTTATGTAAAAGTGAATTTCGTACTGCATTATAATTTCTTGTAAATCCCAAAAGATAACCACCTCCTCCTGATCCACATAGCTTTAATATATATTCATTTTTTTCTAAACCTTCTTCCCAATACTTAATAAAATCTGTCGGAATCATTTCTTTAAAGTATTGCAGTTGAAATTTTGATATATATTTTAAATCACTGTAAAATGAAGGTAAATCTCCTTTTAATAATGATTGTACACAATGATTAGTGGTTGGAATTAATTGATTCTTAATCTTACTTAAATAATCAGGATTAATACATTTTTTCAAAAAAAGATCTACTAATGGAGCTGTTTTCCCAGTTTTTTTTGTGTTAATAATAAATATTGCATCATCTCTTTCTATATTTTTACGAGAGATGCCAATTGATGATATTTCCTTTTGATTTTTGATGAATAGGGGATGACTCATATAACAGATTAAAGGATCTATACCTGAGCTTTTTCCATGAAAATAAGATTCAAGTGCTGAAAATATTTTTTTAAGTTTTTGTGTTTTTTCTTTTGATAAAGCTGTTTTAGACCCAATTTTATTTTTACCATACATGTAGTAAATAGACGCAACCAAAGCTCCGCTACTTCCTAATCCATATCCTTCTGGTATTGATGATTCAAAAAACAACCCTCTATTTAAATCTTGAGTAAAAGCATTGATGTCAATGTAATTTGGATAATTTTTTTCAATAAAATCACAGTATTCAATAAGTTGTTTATTGGATTTCTTAGCATACTCAAGATCGGTGTAACTTTCTTTATGAATAAAGGTTAATCTACCATTAAAGTGAGAATAGGGGATAGACAATCCATTAGAATCTAATAGTAAAGAATACTCTCCAAATAATAATATTTTTGAATAAAAGATATGGTTTAATTTATTCAACGGCATAACAATTTGTTGCTAATAAATAATGAATTAATAAATACGATTTAATTAAGTCTATCAGGAAATTTCATCCTTTATGTATTGTTTATTAAAACAATGTTTACTTAATTCTGTACCAATAAACTCTAAAACGTCTCTTTTGTTCGTTAACGGATAAAGAACATGAATATTTGGTCCTGCATCAACAGTAAACCCAACAGGAATTTTAGTGTAATCTCTAAATTCCCTTATTTTATTTATTATTTCTAATGATTCAGGTAAAAGGAGAGTATAACCTGGTGTTGAACTCATCATTAATCCGTGGAGACTTAGTGCTTCCGATTCTGATATCTGAATAAATAAATCCCAATCACCCACTTTTAACGCTTCAAGTAATTTGTTTGTATTACTATTGGCTTGATGAATTCTGGCATCTTTATATGGATGATTATTCATTAATTGATGTCCAACGGTACTACTTATTTGCTTTTGTTTATTACTAACAATCAGTATTGTATCCTGAATGTAATCAAATACAGGATTAACTTCTTTATTAATGTCGACCGCATATTTATCACTACTTTCATGATGATTTGTATTACCCCATAAGTTCCATCCTTTTTGAGTAGATCTGCATGCACTTCCTGAACCTAAGCGAGCAATTTCAGATACAACATGAGCAGAAAGTGATACTCCTGTAATTTGTTGATGAATATTAGCTAAAGAATTAGCCAGGGCACTATAACTACTTGCTGATGATGCAATCCCTGATGAATGAGGAAATGTATTTGAGCTTTCTATATTTAAATGAAAATCTTTCAGCCAAGGAAGAATATGCTGAATTCTATTAAAAAAATCGTTAAGCTTTAATTCAAACTTTTCATTTATTTTATTCTCAAATAAAAAGCTAAATGAATAATCATCCGGCTTTTTATTTAATGAATATTTAATGCTTGTATTAGTAAAACATTTCTTTAAGCTAAAGCTAATTGATGGGTTTATCGGTAATTGTACTTCTCGTTTACCCCAATATTTTACTATTGCTATGTTTGAAGGACTTTGGCTAAGAACTTGTCCTTCTTCTTTTTTATATTCCACTTATAACTAATCTATGTCAAGAGCCAGATCAGCATATTTGTATATTATATCATGGCCTCGACGGTTAAAATATCTTTCAACATAATGATCAGGATTAGTAGTGGCAACTAACATCATATCACCACCCCAGGCTCCCAATGATTTAATAGAACCTTCGAAGTCATAAAATTGTTTATTATTTAATGTTGGAATATGTAATATTTTTGAAATGATTTTTTCATGTTCATTTATTAATTCCATAAAATCTTCAATATTATTACACAAAGCCATACTTGTTGTAAGAGCAGATATTTTACTTAATTGCTGATTAGTAATATCTTTTCTACTAATTTTATCAATAGCTTTTAAGGAACTAACCTTATTGCCAGAGTAAACAAAATAAAGGTTTTCATGAAATGATGGTTTAAACTTTAATTCTACATACTCTGGATTTTTCACATTCTTGTTATATAAAACAGGAAGATCACTCATTGAAGCCGCAATATCATAACCTGAACCTTTAAAACTTAAAGCATTTAATTCAAATGGATCTACATTAAAATATCGAGCTAAATTAACTATTAATGTAGAACTGGATCCTAAACCAAGTTCAGGGTTGAAATTTATATTAGTTTCAAATCTTTTGGTTAATATGTCTTCTAATTTAATATCACTTAAATTTAATGCCATTCGTAATACCTTATGTATAACAACAGCAAATCCTGCATTTGTCCTATTTCCAATGTGTAGTTTTCCATCAAATTTATCAGGGAAGGAAACTGTATTCCATAATTCATCCATTTTATAAGCTTCCCAATCAAGAGAGCCAGTATCTTTTTCATATACTTTTAAGGACTGCCCAACTTTTAAAGGTATAGCTAAAACATTAGCTCCATACATTGCTGCATATTCACCGGATATCATTATTTTTCCATGAGATTCAGTAAAGAAAATAGGGGGAGTTTTCTTTTCAATCATTTTTTAATAAAGGTTTTGTAATTCTAATTATTTAAGATTTTTATTTTTTCTATGTTCATTTAAAAAGGCTTGAACAGCACTATAACTGACAGTCTTATTACTAAAATAATCAATTGTTTTGAATTTTTCCATATCTGAAGCGTTCAATGTTAAAAGAATATTAGATAAGTGCATTTTCATATGTCCTTTTTGAATTCCTGTGGTAATTAACGAGGCTACAGCAGAAAAATTGTTAGCTAATCCAGTTGATGCAATAACTCCCATTAATTCAATTGCATTAGGATTACCCAATATTTCCATAGATAGTGCAGCCATAGGGTGAGATTTTGTTAATCCACCTACAGTACCTATAGTTAAAGGAACTTTTAAATTATAAGAAAAAATATCGTTCTCTGTATTAACTTCTGATAATGAGGAATAAGTTCCATCTTTAGCAGCATATGCATGTATATTAGCTTCTATAGCTCTATAATCATTACCTGTTGCAACAACAACAGCATCAATTCCATTCATGATCCCCTTATTGTGAGTCACAGCCCTGGATATATTGTATTTTGCTATATCAACAGCCTGTTTGAACTTATTTGCAAATTCCTGAGGAGTTAAGTTGCCTGACCAATATTTTAATTCATTTATATTGCAAGATACATTACATTCAACAATACACTGTGGAGTATAATTTGACAATATGGCCATTATAATTTCGGCATTTTTATTACATCCATCAAAATATTGAACTAAAGCTTCTCCCATTGTTTCCAAGCAGGAATTAATAAAATTAGCACCCATCGAATCTTTGGTTTCAAAGCTTACATAAAAACAGTAGATATCAGGTGTTTTTTCAATTTTTTGAAGTACTATATCCTTAATTCCTCCACCTCTTTTTTTCATACTGATAGTGAGCTCATCTGTTGCTGAAATTAACCTTGATGTGATTTCCTCAATATGTGAATTTATAAATTCAAGAGATTCTTTAGTTGAAAAGAATAACTGACCAACCTTAACTGTATCAATTATTTTGGCTTCAAATCCTCCATGCTTATACCAAAAACTAGCAGCTTTAGAAGCTGCAGCTACAACCGAACTCTCTTCAATAGCCATTGGAACAAAATATTCTTTTCCATTAATTAAAAAATTGGGTGCAATATTAAATGGTAAAAAGAAATTACTTATTGTGTTTTCTGAAAATTGATTATAAGTTTCCTGAAGCTTATTGTGATGGTGCGATAGTAATGTATCTAATGCTTTTGAGGATAAATCTGCTTGCTTAATTATTATATCTATTTTTTCCTTTGTATTTAATTTTGAAAATCCTGAAATCATAACATATAAATTATATTTCAAGGAACACACAAAATTGAAAAATGTTGAATTTATTTCTTTAAACAGTATTTTGTAGGTTCTTACATTTTAATTTTTAAAAATGATTCTGCTAATTTCCATTTTTCAATCATTTCATTGACAAATACATCCAGATTTTCTTCTCCTTTTAAAGCATTTTCAAGAAATAAAGAACCCATACCTATAATGCTCGGTAATTTACAGATCTTATGTAAATAATATCCATCTAAAAGGGACTGAATCCCGCCTGAAATAATTATTTGTTTACACTTAACATCAATTTCCTCAACAATTTGATTTACCATTAAGGTCATTTCTTTTGCGTCATGACCAATATTAGCAAATCCATCAAATGCTTTACTAGCCTTTGTATATCTAAGACTTTCTAAACGCGTAAAATTAGTTCCTCCCCAGGCACCAAATTCAAATGCTGCAATGTCTAATTGTAATATAGATTTGATACTATTATAACCCATTCCCTGACCAACTTCTTTAATTATTATTGGAGATTTAATGGATTCTAAAAGCTCCATAACGGTTTCAATAGGAGGTCTTTTAAGTCGATCTCCTTCTGGTTGAAATGCTTCCTGTAAAGGATTTATATGGATGATAGTTCCGTCAGCGTTTAACTTAACTCTAAGTTGTTCTATTTTGTCAATAGATTTATCTTCTATCATTTTTTCTATCTGAGAAATTCCAAAATTTGAAAATAAAGGTTGATTATTTCCAATATATTGTCGGACATTAAAATCATTGAAATATTCGTCATTCTCAAGTAAAGACCTACAAGATCCAAGTCCCATTCCTAATCCATATTTACCAGCAGCAGAGGCAAGTAATCTATTAATTTTACCTGCCATTTCTGTACCACCAGTCATGGAAGATATCCAAAAAGGATAATTCATTTTTTTTCCAAGAAAATCAAATGTAGAAAAGGAAAAATCAGAATGAGAAGATAGCATAGGTTCATAAATAAACCTATCATCTTTTTCATTGTGATTAACTGTAGCCTGAAAAGCCAATTGTATATGATCTTTTTTTCTATCTTCCATAAAACAAAAAAAGAAAAGATTGGTGATATTCTCTATATTAGAATAGAAAATTTTCAATCAAATTATAATATTTATACTTTTTAGTTATTTGAAATCAATGTGATATTTAAAAATATATACTAATCAAGTCAGAATATGGTCATATTAAATACCTATGTTTCTTGAGATAACCATTTTTAGTATTTCACTGGTTCCTTCTCCAATTCTAAGTATTCTATGATCCCTGTAAAACCGTTCAATATCTTTGGATTTAAATAATCCCGCACCTCCAAATATTTGAACAGCTTCATCAGATACCTCACCTGCTATTTCGCTGCAATACAATTTAGCCATAGCTGCCTCTTTACTATATGGTTGATTATTATCTTTAAGCCAACAAGCTTTATAAAGCAAATTTCGAGCTAACTCTACCTTTAAATCCATATCTGCTAATTTAAATTGAATAGCTTGAAATGACGATATAGCTTTACCAAATTGTTTTCTTGTTTTAGCATATTCTATGGCCATTTCCATGGCTCCCTGTGCTAATCCTAAACCCATTGCAGCAATAGACAAGCGCCCTGAATCCAATGTTTTTAGCATCTGAGATAATCCTTTATCTTTTGTTCCTAGTATATCTTTATCAGAAACCTGACATTTTTCTAACTTTATTTCTGCTGTATCGGATGCTCTCCACATCATTTTACCTAAAGTTCTTTGTGTTGAAAAACCAGGTGTATTCCGATCTAAGATAAAAGTAGAATAAGAAGGTTTGTTATCCTTAACACCAGTTTGAGCTAAAACAGTAATACCCGCCATTAATTCATTACTACCATTCGTAATATATCTTTTACTACCTGATATTTCCCAACCTTCGTTATTCTTTACAGCTAATGTATCTACACCTCTTGCATCTGACCCTGCATTTTCTTCAGTTAAACCAAATGCCCATAGTTTTTTACCATTTAATAAATCAGGCAACAAACTTTTTTTTTGTGCATCAGAACCAAAGCTATAAATAGGAGCAACCCCTAAAGAATTATGCGCAGCCATAGTAACTGCCTGAGATCCATCGACTCGTGCCAATTCTTCTACTGCTATAATATAAGATATTGTGTCTAATCCCTGACCTCCATATTTTTTAGGTATATCAATACCATATAAACCTGCTTCACCCATTTTTTTAGCTATTTCCACTGAAAAAATTTCTTTTTCATCGAGTTCTGCAGCTAGTGGTTTTATTTCTTTTTCAGCAAATTCTCTTACCTTTTTTCTATAAATATCTTTTCCCTGGTCGTAAAATGGTGTCATATTTAATTTTTTTTTAAAATAAATTTAGTTTGTTTTTATTTGATATTCAATATGTTTCTAATAATTGCTGTTTTAAACTAACGTGTTGTCCTGTTTGAACAGAAATTTTAGCAATCTTGCCGTCCTTCCATGCTGTGAGAGTATTTTCTATCTTCATAGCTTCTAATATCATTAAAGGATCTCCTTTTTTAATATTTTGACCTTCTTTTACTATAATATCGATAATGTTACCAGGTGTAGGAGACTCTAGTATCTTTTGATTTAAAGAGGTTTGTTTAGAATCCTTTTTGACTTTTAGTGGTTTATTGTGAATTGCCATTTTCTTTCCCTCGTATTGGATATAAATAGTTCTATCTAAACCTCTTAAATAATTAATTTTGTACTTATTGTTATTATACCAAAAGCAAAGATGGTTTTCGTTTAAAGAAGTGACCTTTAAATTAATTATGTCCTTATTATTTAATTGAAATACAAATTCATCTAAAATATTTTTGATAATATTTATTTCTATGCTCGAATCTTCTATTAGAAGTTTATGAATTGGATTATTACGCCAATACCCTATATTATTATTTACGTTGTGTGAGTAATATTTAATTATAATATATGCAGATGAAAATATCTTTAATTCATTTAAAGATATTTTTTGCCTATTCTGAAATTGATTTAAATGATCTGATAAAAATGAAGTTGAATAAATTCCTTCTTTAAAATCATTGTTATTTAATATGGATAAGAGGGTATCTCTATTAGTTTCAATACCAAAAAGAACATATTCTTTTAGAAAGTGATCAAGATTCCGTATAGATTCTTCTCGAGAAGGCGCGTGTGCTGTTACTTTTTTTAGCAATGAATCAAAATGCGTTTGAATTTCTTCATAATTACATATTCCATTATCAACTCTAATATTTGGTATATTCGGAATAAATAAACCTTCTATTATTCCATGAGAAGGTAAATAATCATTAAAGGAATCCTCAGCATATAATCTGACTTCTATGGCATGACCATTAGTTTTAACATCTTTCTGATTAATATTGAGTTTATTTCCCATAGCAATTATAAACTGTTGTTCAACAATATCAATCCCGGTTATTTCTTCTGTTACTGTATGTTCAACCTGTATACGAGTATTCATCTCAAGAAAATAATGTTTCATTGATGGAGTAAGCAGGAATTCAATAGTACCAGCGTTAGTGTAACCTATATTATTGGCAATTTTTAATGCATCCTCAATAATAACATCTCTTATATGTGAAGGAAGATTAGGAGCAGGGGCTTCTTCCACTATTTTTTGATGACGTCTCTGAATAGAACAATCTCTTTCAAATAGATGAATAACATTTCCATAATTATCGCCTAGTATCTGAACTTCTATGTGACGGGGATTTTTAATGTATTGTTCAACATAAACAGATTCATTATCAAAGTACCTTTTCGCTTCAGCGGAAGCTTTTATAATTGCTTCTTTTAACTCATTTTGATGATGAACAACACGCATTCCTTTACCACCACCTCCAGCAGCTGCTTTAACAATTAATGGGTATTCAAGTTGAGCTGCTTCATTTATCATGGAATCAACATCACCTTTAATTTTTTTTAATAAGGGAACTCCATTTTGTAATGCTGTTTTATTTGCCTCTTCTTTATTCCCCATCATTTTTATAATATTTGATGATGGTCCAATAAATGTAATTTGATTTTCTTCACATAATTGAACAAAATCACCATTTTCTGATAAGAAACCATAGCCGGGATGTATGGCGTCAGCAAAATACTGTTTAGCAATATTTATTATTAATGATTTATTTAAATATGTATCTTGCAATGTTTGACCATGCATAAGCACTTTTATATCAGCATTAACTACGTGCAATGCTTTTTCTTCAGGTTTTGTATAAATAGCAACTGTTTCAATACCCATTTTTTTTGCAGTATTTATTATTCTTACCGCAATTTCACCTCTGTTAGCTATTAAAATTCTCTTGAATTGACGAAGTAAATTATTCATGATTCCACACTGGTTTTCTTTTTTCTAAAAATGCAGTAACTCCTTCTTGCCCCTCTTTTGATATTCTGGCTCCAGCGATAATTCTGGCACAATACAAAAAGGTTGTTTCTTCATCATTACTACTGTCTTCTAAACTTTGTAGTAATGCTTTAGTTTGGATTAAAGCATTCGGAGCGCCTTTTGCTATATTTTTAGCGATTCTAATTGTATCTTCTCTAATGTTATTCTTATCTGATATAAAATGGATTAATCCTTCATTTAAAGCCTCCTGGGCTGTAAATGGTTGTGGTAATAAAAGCCTTTTCCTTGTATTGCTGCTTCCCATTTTTTTCAGAATATATGGAGAAATGGTAGCTGGAATCAAACCTAGCTGTACCTCAGGAAATCCAAACATGGAGTCTTTCTCGCTAATAACAATATCACTACAAGCGATAATTCCTACAGCTCCACCAAATGCTGATTTCTGAACTTCACAAACAACAGGGGTAGGGAAGGTGTATATATTTTCGTACAAACTATTAAATAGTTTTGCATCATTGATATTTTCGCTTTTGGTTTGAGTAATGCCATGCTTCATCCATTCAAGATCTGCCCCGGAACAAAAATTATTTTCACTACCGTGAATAACCAATACCTTAAAGGTTCTGTTACCTTTGATTTCCTTAAGCGTAGAAATAATCTCTTTGATCATTTCTTTATTAAGAGCGTTTCTTTTTTCCGGTCTATTTAATTCCAGATATGCAATTTGATCTATTATTGAAAAATTTATTGTCTTCATTATTGATTTTTTACATAGATAAAATTAAATGTCAATATGTGTATTATCAGTATATTATATCAATATGTAATTACATTCTGAAAACTCCGTAATCACCTTTTTGATTTGGTTGGTTTTGTGCCATTTTTAAACCAATCGATAACACCATTCTGGTATCAGCAGGATCAATGATTCCATCATCCCAAATTCTACTGGTAGCAAAATAAGGGGATGCTTCCTTTTTAAATCCCTCCATGATCTTTTGTCGCATTACTTCAATGTCACTATCGTTACTTTTAGTACCTTTTTTAAGATCCTGATCTTTTTTAATAGTAGTAAGTACATCTGCAGCTTGCTGTGGGCCCATTACTGAAATGCTCGCTGATGGCCAGGAAAAAAGAAGGCGAGGACCAAAAGCCCGACCGCCCATTGCATAATTACCAGCCCCATAACTTCCTCCAATAATAATGGTGAAAAATGGCACTTTGCTATTTGCCAGTGCATTAACCATTTTAGCTCCATCTTTTGCTATACCCATACGTTCATAATCTTTTCCGACCATAAACCCTGTAATGTTTTGCAAAAACACCATAGGTATTTCGCGTTGATTACATAGTTGGATAAAATGTGCTCCTTTTTGAGATGATTCTGAAAACAAAATGCCATTATTAGCTAAAATACCAACTTTAAAACCATTAATTGAGGCAAAACTTGTAACTAATGTATTTCCATAATCAGGCTTAAATTCTGTATAACTATTTTCATCTACAATCAGTTGAATAAGCTTTCTGACATCCTTATTGTACTTTCCAGCTTCCGGAATTTCGTTATATATCTCTGTTGGAGAAACATTATATGTTATTTTAAAATCACTACAGTCTCTTTTCTTTATATTTTCAGGTAGATATTGAAAAATATTACGACATATTTCAATGGCATGATGGTCATCTTCAGCCAAATGATCAGCCACTCCTGATTGTGAAGTGTGCATTTCTCCACCTCCAAGTTCTTCAGCGCTAACTTCCTCTCCGGTAGCAGCCTTAACCAATGGTGGTCCACCTAAAAATATAGTCCCTTGATTTTTTACTATTATGGTTTCGTCACTCATAGCTGGTATATAAGCACCACCTGCTGTACAAGAACCCATTACAATACTAATTTGAGGAATACCTTGTGCTGATAATCTGGCTTGATTATAAAAAATCCGTCCAAAATCATTTTTATCCGGGAATACATTAGCTTGTTCGGGTAAAAAAATTCCTCCTGAATCTACCAGGTAAACACAACCTAAATTATTTTCATAGGCAATTTCCTGTGCTCTAATATGCTTTTTTATGGTTTCCTCAATATACGTTCCACCTTTTGCAGTAGCATCATTAGCAATGATCATTGTTTCTCGTCCATGAATATATCCTATTCCTGTAATTATTCCTGCTGATGGAAAATTATTATTGTATTGATCATAAGCTGCCAATTGAGATAATTCCAAAAACGGAGAATTTTCATCAATCAATAGATCAATTCTTTCATGAACTAATAATTTACCTTTTTTCTTATGTTGGTCTTTTTTCTCTTTGTTTTGATTTAAAATCTGCTGAATTCTCATCTTAAACTCAGCCACCTCTTTGGGTATTCCAAGATCAAGATAAATATTCAGTTTCTCCTCAATAGCGCTCATAACAATGCTCTCTCATAATATTTACAAGTAGTAACCAATATTAATTGAAAATGTTTATTGATTTCTATTATAAGATTGATATGTGTTTTATTAAAAATGTATAAGTGTAAAAATGAAGAGTATTTATTTTAGGAGTGGAGTGTTTTGGATGATTATTCAGACTGTAATTTCATAAAAACTATCCATTGATCGTTTTACAAAAATCACGTACAGCTTCTCTAATATAATTTGAAGCATTCAGGACTGAATCATCCATATTTTTCGCATATCTTATTATTTCATTGATATACTCTATATTATATTGTTTTAATACTGAAGCTTCAATTTCATTACTTCCACAAAACACTGCTAGTTTTTGATTTGAAACAGACCTCAGTATACCCGAAATTACCTTGCCAGATAAAGTTTGTAAATCCATTTTTCCTTCGCCAGTTATAATCCAATCGGCTCCCAAAATATGCTTTTTAAAATCTGAAATACTCATTATTAAATCAATTCCGGATTTTAATTCAGCATTTAAAAACAATACAGCCCCTGCACCTAAACCTCCTGCAGCACCAGAACCTTTTAGTTCTTGAAAATCAATAGAAAAGTATCTTTTTGATAACCGATTGAAATTTTTTAATCCTTCATCAAGTTGCTTTACCATAATTGGATCAGCTCCCTTTTGAGGCGCATAAATATATGCAGCACCTTTAGTTCCATATAATGGATTATCCACATCACATGCTACCGAAAACTTAATGTTTTTTAATTCTGGATGAATATCAGAGCAATTAATATGAGAAAGAATATTTAAATCAGAACCTATCCCTTTTAACTCATTATCTGAGTTATCATAAAAACGATAACCTAAGGCTCGAGCCATACCCATTCCACAATCATTTGTAGCACTTCCTCCAATTCCTAGAATGATTTGCTTTGCACCTTGATTTATAGCATTCAGAATTAATTCACCGGTACCAAATGTTGATGTTTCTAATGGATTTATCTCCTCCTTTTTTAATAATTTCAAACCGGAAGCTTCAGCCATTTCAATAAAAGCAACTTCTTTTGATTTTGAATAAAAATACTTAGCATTTATGCGTTTACCCAAAGGATCATGAACTTCAACACTAATTAATTCCCCTTTCATGTAGTAATTTAAAACGTCTACCGTTCCATCACCACCATCAGCCAATGGTAATTTAATAATATCTAAAACGTTACAATATTGTTTCAGAGCTTTCTCTACTTCAGTACAAAATTCTATACCTGTTAGAGAACCTTTAAATTTATCAGGAGCGATTACAATCTTTGTCATTTCAAAACTGCAGTTTTATTGTAAATATTATAATTTTAAATCACATTAGTAGTGATTTTGTATCTTTGATTGACGAATTAAAATAAGTGAATATTGAAAATTACTTTTTTAGGAACCGGAACTTCTCAGGGTGTACCTGTAATAGCATGTGATTGTAAGGTTTGCAAATCAACAGATGAAAAAGATAAACGCTTACGTTCTTCTGTATTAATCGAAATAGAAAATAATACGCTGGTTATTGATACCGGACCTGATTTCAGACAACAAATGCTTAGAGCAAATGTAAGAAAGTTAGACGGTATTTTATTTACCCATGAGCATAAAGATCATATTGCAGGTTTAGATGATGTAAGAGCATTCAATTGGGTTAATAAAAGGCATGTTGATGTATTTGCTGAAAACAGAGTTATAAATGCACTAATAACTGAGTTTAGTTATGCTTTTGCTGAAAAACCTTATCCAGGTGTTCCTAAAATAGATTTAAATACTATAACTGAAGAACCATTTTTTATTAATGATATAAACATAATTCCAATTAGAGGTAAACATTTACACTTACCTGTTTTAGGTTATAGAATAGCTGATTTTACATATTTAACTGATTTTAATTATATATCAGATAGTGAATTGGAAAAAGTTAAAGGATCAAGAGTTGTCGTTGTTAATGGTGTCAGAAAAGAGCCTCATGTTTCACATTATTGTTTGAACGAAGCTGTAGAAGTTATTCAAAAAGTAAATCCCCAACTTGGCTTTGTAACACATATCTCTCATCAACTGGGATTATACACAGAGGAGGATCCTCAATTACCTAAAAACATACATTTAGCATACGACGGTTTAGTTATTGAAATACATTAAAAGAAAAATTTATATGGTTATATATTTTCCATTTTAGTACATGACAAAACTATAAATAATTGAAAATCAGCAAAATAAGCACGCAATTTCCTTGCTTAAAACCTTAATATTCAGTATCTTACAAAAGATTCTCACATCATTTTGTAATGCATACGAATACCAAGGTAGACAGTAAAAATACTCAATTATTTGAGTTGTTCAAGGCAACAACCAATTGGCACAAGGCAAGGATTAAATGCTTGCTCATTATTATCAATAGCATGATAAAATTCCAAACCGTTTCATATGTAAAACTTGCTCAAGGTTTTAGTTCTAGTGTAGAGCATGAATCAAGCCTACGGCGAGTGCAACGGTTCTTTTCTGAATTTTCCTTTGACCCACTGATATTTACACGTTTAATTTATAGTTTATTGCCAGATGAGCCTCCTTATATGCTTAGCATGGACAGAACCAATTGGAAGTTTGGCAAAACCGATATCAACATACTGATGCTGAGCGTTTGTTACAAAGGAGTTTCTATTCCGTTGATATGGAAACTCCTTCCAAAAAGAGGTAATTCCAATGCCTTGGAGCGAAAAGAGGTGTTGGACACATATGTTCAGTTCTTTGGTACCCAAAATATTAAAGCTTTTATGGCGGATAGGGAATTTATAGGCGAAGAATGGTTTGAAAATCTTATTCGTCAAAATATTCCATTTTACATTCGCATCCGGAACAATATGATGGTGCATCGTCATGGCAAAACTCCTATAAAGGCCTTTTGGCTGTTCAATAATATGAAAATTGGGTCTTACAAACATTGTGATAAACTCTATTATCTAGGTAAGAATCTAGTATACTTATCTGGAGCAAAATCCTTTAATAAAATCACTGGCAAAGTAGAATTTACCATTATCGCTTCGTTTAATCAATATGATCAGGCTTTGATTAATTATAAAGAGCGATGGCAGATCGAAACCATGTTTAGAGCCATGAAATCCAGTGGCTTTAACCTTGAAGATACCCATTTGACAGACTTGGAACGCATTGCTAAACTTTTGGCTGTTGTATCAATTGCTTTTGTTTGGGTATATTTAGCAGGGATTGACAAACATGAGAACATTAAGCCGATCAGGGTGAAAAAACATGGTAGAAGGGCTTATAGTTTCTTTAAATATGGTTTAATCAGAATTGCTCATGCATTAAGTAATCCAATTAACAACAATGATTTATGTGAATGTTATAAAGTTTTGTCATGTACTTAGATTTTCCATCAATATTATCTAAGTGGCTATAATTAAAGGATTGACATTGATATAATGTTTAATTACATTTAATGGCATTGGACTAACAATAAAATAACTAAATCCAGTGCCATGAAAAAGTCTTTTTCTATTGTTATATTATTATTACTTGCCTTATCTTTTAACAATTATGCTCAAAACCAGGTAGAAACCAAATTGATGCATAGTCCTGCAATTTCTGAAAATAATATCGCATTTATATATGCTGAAGATTTATGGATTGCTGATTCCGAAGGTAACAATCCACGACGTTTAACAATTGATGAAGGAGTTGAGTCTCATCCTTTTTTTTCACCTGACGCAAAATTTATAGCCTTTAGTGCTGAATATGATGGCAATATGGATGTTTTTATCATCCCTTCCACCGGAGGTATTCCCAAACGTTTGACTTGGCATCCATATAAAGATATAGTTAGAGGTTTTACTCCAGATGGAAAATCAATTTTATTTAACTCGCAAAGAAATGTTTTTACCAATAGATATGCTAAGTTATATTCTGTTTCTATAGAGGGAGGAAATCCTATTGAACTGCCAATACCAACTGCATTTACATCAAGTTATTCTCCCGATGGAAATTATATAGTTTATTCCCCAGTAATGGAAGTTTTTCATCAATGGAAAAATTATCGTGGTGGTACTCAATCTAAACTATGGATTTATAATGTAGCAAATCATGATGTAGAAGTAATACCTAAACCAGAAGGCGGGTGTAATGATTATAATCCTCAATGGATTTTAAATGATATATATTTTCTTAGTGATCGTAATGGCGAGTTTAATATATACTCTTATAATACGATTAATAAAAAAATTACTCAACATACTTTTTTTGATGATTATCCTGTACTAAATATTGCATGTATTAAAAACAGAGTTTTATTTGAACAAGCAGGTACATTGCATGTCTTTGATAGGATAGGAGAAAAAAGTAGAAAACTACAAATTTCCATAAGTACTGATTTATTAGAATTAAGATCCAGATATGTTTCAGGAAATAAATATATCAGGAGTGTAGATATTTCTCCTTCAGGAGTAAGAGCTGTTTTTGATTTTAGAGGAGATATTATAACGCTTCCTGCAGAAAAGGGAGATATGTCAAATTTAACACAAACACCGGGTATACATGAAAAATCTCCTGCATGGTCTCCTGATACAAAAACAATAGCTTATTTTTCAGATGAATCCGGAGAATATCAATTACATCTAAAAGATTTAAAAAAGGGAAGTGTAAAAAAGATAAATATTAATGGCACAGGATTTTATAATCATATCCATTGGGCACCTAACAGTAAAAAAATGTGTTTTGTTGATAATGGCCGTAATTTTTATTTATTTAATATAGAAACATCTGAACTAAAAAAAATTGCAACCAACCCAATTTATGTTGGTGGACCTACTTATGATCTCTTTAGTTCCTGGTCTCCTGATTCTAAATGGATAACTTATATTAAATTTATTGAAACAAATTATCAAAAAGCTTTTATCTATTCATTAGAAGAAAGCAAATCTTATCCTTTATCTGATGGTTTATCTTCTGTATCTGAAGTCATATTTGATCCTAGTGGAAAGTATCTTTACATGTTAGCATCTACAGATGCAGGTCCTGTTTTAAATGGTTTTGATCAATCAAGTATTGATATGAAAATGACCAATTCAATATATTTAGTAACACTAAAAAATGATATAAAATCCCCCATTGCAAAAGAAAATGATATTGAGTCTGAAAAGAATTTAGAGTCTGAAAAGGATGATAAAGAAAAGAAAAATGAAGAAAATGTTAATATTGAAATAGATTGGGATGGTTTTAATGAAAGAATAATTTCATTACCTCTTAAGCCAAAAGCTTATTACAACCTAAAGTGTTCAGAGGAAGGTAAACTTTTATATCTGGTAGAAAAATTAAATAAAAAGTATGGAGATCCTGATCCGCTTATGATCTATACATTAAAAGATAAAGAAGAAAAAGAATTAATGGAAGTTAACTTCTTTGAATTATCCTCTGATAAGAAAAAAATCATTTATAAAAATAAAGATAATTATGGTATTGCAGAGGTGGGTGTAAAACCAGAAAAAGACAATCTTAAAACAGAACAGATAGAAATTAAAATTAATCCTACACAGGAGTGGAGTAATATTTTTAATGAGGCATGGAGAGTTAATAGAGATTATTTTTATGATCCAGGCATGCATGGTTGCGATTGGAATGCTATGAAAGAAAAATACTCAGTATTTTTAAAAGATATTTCATGTAGAAGTGATTTATATAGAGTTATGCAATGGATGTTTAGTGAATTATCTGTTGGTCATCATCGTTTTGCAAACAGAGGAGATAAATACCAGATACCACCAAAAGTTTCAGTAGGATTATTGGGTGCTGATTATAATATAGTTAATAATAGGTACCAAATTAAAAAAATATATGGTGGACTAAACTGGACCCCCGATTTAAGATCTCCACTCACCGAACCAGGCGTTAATGTTAATGAAGGCGATTTTATAATTTCTATCAATAATAAACCTGTATTTGCATCAGATAATTTTTTTAGTTTTTTTGAGAATAAAGCAGATAAAATAGTTGAAATAGAGATAAGTAAGAATGCTGATGGTAGTAATCCAAAAACAGTTAGTGTTGTACCCTTAAAAAATGAGTATTCATTACGAAGACGCGATTGGGTAGAATCAAACCTTAAAAAAGTTGACAAACTTACTAATGGTCAGGTAGCTTATGTTTATGTTCCAAACACAACAGTTGAAGGACATGACTATTTTAAACGTTATTTCTTTCCTCAAGTAAATAAAAAGGCAATTATTATTGATGAAAGATATAATGGGGGAGGTCAATTAGCAGATTATTATATTGATATTTTAAAACGACCATATCAATCTCACTGGAATTTTAGATATGGAAAAGATCTGAAAGCTCCTAATGCATCTATTCAAGGTCCTAAAGTAATGCTAATAAATGAAGGAGCAGGATCAGGGGGAGATTATTTACCTTGGATGTTCCGAAAGTTTCAATTAGGAACTATTGTTGGAACACGAACATGGGGAGGATTAGTTGGTATAACCGGATATCCTGAATTTATTGATGGAGGAGTTGTAACAGCACCTAATTTAGCGTTTTGGACAGAAGAGGAAGGTTTTGGAGTAGAAAATGTTGGTGTAGAACCTGATATCGAAGTTGAACAATGGCCAAAAAATATTATAAAAGGCCAGGATCCTCAATTAGAAAAAGCCATTGAAATTATTATGAAACAATTAGAAGAAAACCCACCTAAAGATCCAGTACGACCTGCTTATCCAATAAGAATTAGGAAATAATTTTTTACTTCTTAAAACATACAATAACACGTTTCTTCTTATAAGAGGGATATGTAAGTGTAACTCTGTCTGATTGATTTAGATTATTCAAATTAAATTATCTTTTTTCTTAAAACCAATTCTCAAAAGCTTTATTGAGAAGATTTCAGGTTCTGTCAAGGGTGGCTGAGGAACGAAGCCATTCATATACCCTTGACGGGTTCTGTAATCTACCTACTTTTGCTTTTTTGAGTTGGTTGATTACAAATCAATTTTCATACGATCTCCAAATTTTATGCAAAACTGCTGAATGGTTAATCCCCAATTACGAACAGGCTGAGTCCATTTTTTAGAGATATTTTCAGTAGCCAGGTAGATCAATTTCATTAATGCCATATCACTAGGAAATGCTCCTTTAGTTTTAGTTACTTTACGAATTTGACGATGAAAACCTTCCACAGCATTAGTTGTGTAAATTATCTTTCTAATATGCTCATCATATTCAAAATACGTTGTTAATTCTTCCCAGTTCTCATGCCATGATTTTATGACTATAGGATACTTTTTACCCCATGCTTCTTCAAGGTTAAGAAGTTCCATCTCGGCTTGACTCTTTGTTGCTGATTGATAAACCTTTTTAAGATCTTTCATGAACGCTTTTTGATCTTTTGAGGCAACATACTTCAGTGAATTTCTAATTTGATGGATTACACATTTTTGTATTTCCGTTTCGGGATAAATGCTTAGTATGGCATCTGAAAAACCTTTAAGATTATCAGTACATGCTATAAGTATATCTTTTACCCCACGGCTTTTTAAATCAGTTAACACAGATAACCAGAAGTTTGCCCCTTCACTTTCGGAAATATACATACCGATAAGTTCTTTGCGACCTTCTTTATTAATTGCTAATATATTGTAAACTGCTCTGGAGATAACTTTCCCACCATCCCTTACTTTATAATGCATAGCATCCATCCAAACAATTGGATAGACTTCATCCAGCGGCCTATTTTGCCATTCTTTTACTTGTGGGATAACTCTGTCTGTAATCCCACTTAGTGTTGTTGCTGATATTTCAACATCATACATCTCTTGTATGTGGATGGAAATATCGCGCAAACTCATTCCTCGACCATAAAGTCCGATAATCTGTGGTGCAAGGTTATCTGCCAATATGGTTTCTCGCTTTTTAACTATCTGGGGTTCAAAGCTACTATGCCGATCTTGTGGTGTTTCAATAGTTATTTCTCCAGATGAAGTTTTTAAGGTTTTGGAGCTTTTGCCATTGCGTTTATTCCCAATACTACGTTCTTCTTCATCTAAATGACACTCCATCTCTGCGGAAAGAGCACTTTCTAGAAACTCTTTAATAATGGGTGCAAAAACGCCTCCTTCTCCTGTTAATGATTTTCCGCTCTTTAATTGACTAAGAGCTAAATCCCGCATTGCAATATATTCTGGGGATTCTTTTTTCTTTTCTGCCATAAGTCACAATATTAATAATTTGTTGCTTACAGACAGTGTTTATTTTACATCCTCGATAAGAGCGTGTTATTTAATTTTCATTGAAATAATAGTTGAATTATTTTATTCAAATCTATCAGAATAAGGCTTTTTAATATCAAAAGACCGAAAATCACCAACACTTTCACCTGATAATCTAAAATCAAAAGTAGTACCACCTAATGGTATCCTTGGAAAATAAGCTAATTGCATCTGTATTGTATTAAATACTAAATGATCATTTCTAATTCGGATTCCGATACCTACAGAGTAATATGGTTTTGTTTTTAACAGTACTTCATTTTTACTAATCCATCCGATATCTGCAAAACTAAAAGGAACGACTTTAAAACCCCATATGTCATTTGGAGTAAATAGTACACTCTCTGAATTTAATACCAACTTCTGTGTTCCTCTTAGATCTTGGCTTCTATAAGATGAAATTCCTGGTGATGATTGTGTTAAATAAAAATATTGAGAGTGATCTAAATGCATCGCCCGGGTATAATATGAGGATACAAAATATCTAAATTGATAATTACCAACTTTTCTTAATGAAGATATATATCTGGTGCTAAATCTCATTATAGTCCTCTCTGGGTTTGAGTTATAGAAAAACGAATTGATATCTGTACTAAAATATATATAACCTTTATTTGGTACTATTGCAGAACCAGCAGAAAAATGTCCGCCTAAGTAAATTCGATTCTTTTTTTCATTAGTATTTATTCCAAATGTAAATGACGATAAAAAACCATAAGGAACATCTTCAATCCGTCCGTAATTATAAATTAAAGTGTTTTTATAATAATTTCGTTTATTAAATGAAAGACCAGTGAAAAAGTAATAATTTGGTGTATAGTAAGCTTCATTTTTCAATGAATCAGGAAGGTTTGTAAAATTATTTATAATAATTTGGCCTAAAACACCTATAGTAGACCTATTAAAGTAGTTGGGGGAGTTAATTAAAAACGTTCTTCCTATCCATATATCTCTATTTAAATAATCGTAATTATTATAAATTTGATCCACATATCCTGAATCTATTGGGATTTTAAGATTCCTTTTTAATTTAATACCACCAGCATATTTTGTTTCTGGAGTGATAAAATCCTTATTTAATCCAATACTAAGGAAATTGTTATTTGCCGTGTTGTTAACTTCTGTATTAAAAGAAATATATGAACCATAAATATTTTCCCAGTTAATATTTTCATGATAGCCAAAATTGTTTTTTTCAGTTGGCCTGCTATCAATTAAATGATTCATTTCTAATCCATAACCCAAAACGTTTTTACTAAAAAAACCTGCTCGTACTTTTTTAGGTGATATTGTACCAGAAACTCCATAAGGATATGAATCTTGTGTTATAACTAAAATATCAACTAAAGAAGTATCAATATTTGCTGGTTCAATTACAATTAGAGCATCAGTAATAAAATTTAATGACCGCAGCATTCGTTCACTCTCCTTTATGCTTTGAAGGTTTACTAATTCTCCGTTTTTAAATGTAAGAGTATTCGTAATTATACTTTTTTTTGTTTGAAATCTTAGTTTCCTTAAGGTTTTTTCTAATTTATTGGTTGAGAAATCAATCGTATCAAGAATATTTCTTGCAAAAGGTGAAACTTGCTTAATGTTAATTGAACTTATAACTTTTTGATTGAATTTTAGATATTCATCTTCTATGGATAAAAGAAGTTCATTTGCTGAAATGTTAGAATCTTTGGATACAACAAGCCATTCATATAGTTTCTTATATACAAGACTACTATCTTTATTATTTTCTAAAAGTTGATGAATAGAAGTGTTTGTACTTTTTATAGTATCATTAGTTGTTTTTTGAGAAATAACATTAAAAATATTAAAATAAAAAACTAAAGACACACATAGTGACTTTATAAGATATCTATTCTTAGATTCTGATAATATGCCTTTTAGTAATATTTTCAAAGTATATCAAATATACTCAATTTTTAAGCGTTAATATAAAAAGTATAGGATAATAGGAGTAATTAAACCAACTGACATTAATATAAAACCTCTCCATCTAAATCCATTTTTACCCCTTATTAAAATCAACCCACTGACAGTGATGATTATTAAACTTAAGGCAAAAAAATCAGAGAAGTATTTCCATACTCGCCCTGGATTAAAATGTAAAAAATTAATAGAGTAAAATATTGGCCTTTGTTTTATTTCTTCAAGAAAAACCAAACCTGTTTCCTGATTATATGTTATTGTTGATCCTTTGGATAAAAATATTTTTATCACATTATTATGAGGAAAATAGTGCTTTTTATAGCCTTCTTCAACTCCTGCATTAATGATTAAATCACTTATTGTATTATCTATCTTTAAAACAGAATCAGAAGGTAAATGATATTGAAATGATTTAGTATTTATAATGTAATTAGGGTTCCAATCGTGCTTATGATTTAGTGCTATTCCACTTAAAGCATAGATAATTACCATTCCAGTAAAAAAATAACCTAAATCACGATGAATTATTCGATTAAGCTTTCTTAATTTCATGAATAGGAACAAAAAAGCCGACTAATGTCGGCTTAAAAATTGATTTATATTTTTTTAAAATTTTCACAAGCCAGAACGTAGCCTTTGGCGTTTTCCTCTGAAGTACATGATTCACCATCTTTATGTTCTTCATGTTGTTGAATAAAAACACCCAATATACCAGAGGCAATTATTGTTTCTCCTTCTAATGAAGGTTCAAACTTACTAATATTTTCATTCGCTTCTATTCTAATCAGTGTTGAATCATCAGTACCTTTTAAAAACATCTTTTTACCTGTTTTTTTACAAGTATGCATTACTAAACCCTGTAATTCAATTTTTTTATCAATATACCTATCCGGATTTGCTAATAATTGATCCACAGTGACAATCATAGTATCAGATAAAATTGAAGATGTAATATCTGCATTTCCAGAACAACAGGCCGTTGTTTCTTTAGTTTCATTGCAACAATTTTTTTCATTATCCTTCTTTGAACTTTTAGTTGCACAAGCCAATAAGAGGATAGCAAATATGATACTTAAAACTAAATTCTTCATGTTAATTTTTATTTAGTTATAAATTAATAGTTAAATGTAACGTCAAATATATAAATTACTATTACCATTAAAAATAATAATGTAAAAAAAAGTTAAATGATTTTATTTCAGTATTTACTTTCAGTTTATGTTAAATTGACATAATAAACATTACAAAGATGTCATTATGACATTAAAAACGTGATGGAAACAAATTTGCTATAAGGTAAATACAATCATTAATAATGTAATTATGAATTTTAAGGAATATACAATCAAATCACAAGAAGCTATTCAGCAAGCTGTAAATATAGCTTCTTCAAAAGGGCATCAGGCAATAGAGCCTGGTCACATATTGAAAGGTATTGTTGAAGTTGAAGAAAATATTATTTCCTTTTTATTTAGTAAACTAAATGTTAACAACATTAATAATACACTTGATGCTATTATTGAATCATATCCAAAAGTTTCGGGTGGAGAACCATATTTATCAAGAACCTCAAATGAAGTTTTACAAAAAGCTAAATCATATCTAAAGGAGTTTAATGACCAATACGTTTCAATTGAACATCTGCTTTTAGGATTATTAGCAGTTAAAGATTCTGTTTCTTCCATGCTTAAAGATGCAGGTGTAACAGAAAAGGATTTAAAAATAGCAATAAATGAATTAAGAAAAGGTGCTACCGTTGATTCTCAAACAGCAGAGGATAACTTTAATGCACTTAATAGATTTGCTATTAATTTAAATGAACAAGCAAGGAATGGGAAATTAGATCCTGTAATAGGCCGTGATGAAGAGATAAGAAGGGTGCTTCAAATTTTGTCGCGAAGAACCAAGAATAATCCAATTTTAATAGGTGAACCGGGTGTGGGTAAAACTGCAATAGGAGAAGGAATTGCCATAAGAATTGTAAACGGTGACGTTCCTGAGAATCTAAAATCAAAAATGATTTATTCTCTTGATATGGGAGCATTAGTTGCCGGAGCAAAATACAAAGGTGAATTTGAAGAGAGATTAAAAGCAGTTGTTAAGGAAGTAATCAATAGTAATGGCGATATCATTTTATTTATTGATGAGATTCATACTTTAGTTGGTGCAGGAAAAGGAGAGGGAGCAATGGATGCTGCCAATATATTAAAACCAGCTCTTGCAAGAGGAGAATTGCGTGCTGTAGGTGCAACTACATTAAATGAATATCAAAAGTATTTTGAAAAAGATAAAGCTTTAGAACGTCGATTCCAGATTGTACGTGTTGACGAACCAGATATTATTAGTGCAATATCTATTTTAAGAGGATTAAAAGAACGCTATGAAAATCACCATAAGGTAAGAATTAAGGATGATGCTATTATTGCTGCAGTAAACTTGTCAAATAAATATATTTCAGATCGATTTTTACCAGATAAGGCGATTGACTTAATTGATGAAGCTGCAGCTAAGTTGAGACTTGAAATAAACTCTGTTCCTGAGGATATTGATGAGTTAGATCGTAAAGTAAGCCAGCTTGAAATAGAAAGGGAGGCAATTAAAAGAGAAGGAGATAAATTTAAACTAGAAACTTTAAATGCAGAACTAGCACAACTTAAGGATGAACGATCAACTTTAAGAGCAAAATGGCAAGAAGAGAAAAATATTGTTGATCAAATTCAAAGCATTAAATCAAACATTGAGGAGTATAAATTTCAGGCAGAAAAAGCTGAACGAGAGGGGCAATTTGAAATTGTTGCTGAATTACGGTATGGTAAATTAAAAGATGCTGAAGAAAGAATTGTTCAGTTAAAAGAAGTATTAAGTCAAAAACAATCTGAAAATCCAATGCTTAAAGAAGAAGTGGATTCTGAAGATGTTGCAGGAGTTATTAGTAGGTGGACAGGCATACCTGTTACAAAAATGCTAAAAAGTGAAAAGGAAAAATTACTTACTCTAGAAGAAGAGTTGCATAAACGAGTTGTTGGCCAAAACGATGCTATTGAAGCAGTATCTGACGCCATAAGAAGAAGTAGGGCAGGATTACAAGATGAAAAAAGACCAGTTGGTTCTTTCATATTCTTGGGTATGTCAGGAGTAGGAAAAACCGAATTAGCAAAAACACTTGCTTCATTCTTGTTTGATGATGAAAATAAAATGACCAGGATTGATATGTCTGAATTTCAGGAGAGACACTCTGTATCCAGATTGATCGGAGCACCTCCGGGATATGTAGGATATGATGAAGGCGGACAGCTAACAGAATCTGTTAGAAGAAAACCTTATTCTGTTGTATTATTGGATGAGATAGAAAAAGCACATCCTGATGTTTTTAATGTCTTATTACAAGTTTTAGACGATGGTCGTTTAACTGATAATAAAGGTCGTGTGGTTGACTTTAAAAACACTATTATTATTATGACTTCAAATGCTGGATCTGATATTATTCAACGTAATTTTGATGGTGTTATAGAAGAGGATATCCCAAAAGCTACAGAAAAATCAAAAACTGAAGTTTTTCATTTACTAAGACAATCAATTCGTCCGGAGTTTTTAAATAGAATTGATGATATTATAATGTTTACACCTTTAACACATAAGGAAATTAAAGAAATTGTTAAACTACAGATTGACTCAATTAAAAAGGTATTAAATTCTAAAATGGTAAATATAGAGATTACAGATGATGCTATTGAATATATTGCAAATATTGGATTTGATCCTTTGTTTGGGGCCAGACCAATCAAAAGAGTAGTACAAAAAAATATCCTTAATGAATTATCAAAACGGATTTTATCCGACGAGGTTAATAAAGATGAAGAAATTATAATTGATTCAGATGGAACTAACTTAATATTTAAAAATTAAAAATCTAAGACTAATATTAATCTGTCTTAGATTAAAATAAGAAAGGGGTGAAATCAATATTGAAATCACCCCTTTTATATTTAATATTCTTCTAATTATACTCCACTAGCACCATAGTTTGGTAATACACGTGCACTTGGATCATCTACATCACAGTTTTCCCATTCTTTATTAGGCATCCAGAAATCTTTAATAACTCCTGCTCTTCCAGGGAAATGTTTTTCAAAAATATCTCTGTACATCAAAGATTCTTTTGTAAATGGAGGACAATATGGGTATTTATCCTTAGCAGCAGCTAAATCTTCATCTGTATACATTTCTTCTGCATATGCCTTTAAGTAGTCTACAGAACTGTGACCTACAGCATCAGAGAATGCTGCTTTATCACGGTGAAGAATTTCTTTAGGTAAATAATCACCTTCAAAAGCTGCACGTAATAAATATTTTCCTTCGCCATAAGTATTCATCTTTTTGGCTGGATCAATACTCATAATGTAATCTACAAAATCAAGATCACCAAAAGGCACACGAGCTTCTAAACCACATGATGAAATACATCTATCAGCTCTTAATACATCATACATGTATATTTCTCTGATACGCTTTTCTGCCTCCTTTTGGAATTCCTCTGGACTAGGAGCAAAATCTGTATATTTATAACCTAATATCTCATCCGCAATTTCACCAGTCATCAATACTTTAACATCAGTATTTTCACTTATATATTTACAGATAAGATACATACCCATTGATGCTCTAATAGTTGTAATATCCCACGTCTCTGTATTATATATTAATGAACTTAAAGTATCAAAAATTTGTTGTTTTGTAAATAGTACTTCAGTATGTTCTGCACCTAGATAATCTGCAACAATTTTTGCATATTTAGTATCAATTGGATCATCTTCAATACCAACAGCAAATGTTTTAATTGGCTTATCTAACATTTTAGCAGCTACTGCACACACTAAACTTGAGTCTAAACCTCCACTACAAAGAAATCCAACAGGTACATCAGCTTGTAGTCTTTTTTCAATTGCAGTAGTTAATTTTTCATTGATATTTTTAAAGATTCCATCTAAATCATCATAAACTACTTTTTCAACCTTTGAAATATCTTTATAACAGTGGAAACCTTCTCCATCAAAGTAATGTCCTGGAGGGAATGGCTTAACCTCTTCACATACTGCATGTAAAGATTTCATCTCACTAGCAAACATAATTTGTCCACTAGCTGAGTACCCATAAAATAAAGGACGAATTCCGATTGGATCTCTAGCTGCGAAATATTTTTTTGCAACTGAATCATAAATAACAAATACGTATTCAGCATCTAAAGATTTTGCAGTTTCTTCAATACCTTTATCTAAAAACAAAGGAATAATAACTTCACAATCACTTGAAGATTGAAATTCAAATGAATGCTCATACTGTCTTCTTAGTTGTTGGAAATTATAAACTTCTCCGTTACAAACTAAATTGATGTTCTTATATGTTAAAGGTTGATTTCCATTACTGGAAACGTCCATAATACTTAATCTATGAAAACCCATCCAACCATTTTCACCAAAATCTCTAATGCTTGAGTTGTCTGGGCCACGGTATTCTATTTTCTTAAACTCGCTGGCAAACAAAAGTTTGTCCATCATATCACTGCCTGTATAAACTGCAAATCCACACATAAATATTTGTCTTTTGGATATATTTTATTTTTGATTCAACGTTAATTTTGACGTAAAAGTAGCTATTTAAAATTTAATTGCAATAATTAATTACAAATTAATATTTAAACCAACCTTTTACTTACCAATTGTAATTACAACAAAAAAGGGGGTATTGGTAAAAAACAATAGTTATCTGCAATTATAAAAAAAATTAAACGGGGTACGCTAGAAATAAAACATATAATTTTTGAAAAAAATAAAATTTTAGGGGGTTATAAATAGTTTTAGTTTATTTCTTGAAAATTACAATAATATTTTACTTAAAATCAACAAAACTTAGTCGTAATTTAAAAGTCCTATTATAATTAATACAATTATTGTTATTTCAAACATTGTTATTTAGATTGAAAAAAACATCCATTTTATTGGAATTCATATTATTTTTTGTTTTTTTGCATACTGAAAATTAAAATATATATTAATCATTCAAAATTTTTGCCTATAGATTAAATGTTTACGCTTTATAATTAAAAGTTACAAACATGGATAAGTTGATTTTACTTTCTGAAAATGAACTAATTAATTATTTCATTGAGGGGAAAGAAGAGTGCTTAAAAATCTTAATAGAAAGGCATAAAAATAGAATATATTCTTATATTCTAATGATGGTTAAGAATCAAGAACTTGCCGAAGATTTATTTCAAGATACATTTATAAAAGTCATTACTAATCTGAAGAGAGGAAAATATACAGAAAGTGGTAAATTTTCATCATGGGTTATGAGAATTGCTCATAATTTGATAATTGATTATTACAGAAAACAAAAAAACCTTCAAACTGTATCTAATGATGCTAATGATTATGATTTATTAAATTCCCCAAAATTTTCTGATACTACAATTGAAGAGCAATTGGTGTTTTCCCAAATTTTGAAAGAAGTAGGAGAGTTGGTGGAATTTTTACCTGAAAATCAAAAAGAAGTAGTAAAAATGCGTCATTATATGGGATTAAGCTTTAAAGAAATTGCTGAAGAAACCGGGGTTAGTATCAATACAGCACTCGGACGCATGAGATATGCAATTATCAATATTAGATCTATGGTGGAGGAAAAAAATATAACATTAACATATTAGATATACAATATATAAAAAAGTTTGTCGTTTTTAGGGTATAATAAATATATGCCTATGGACTTTAATTACACCCTTTTAGATGATAATTTTGAAGATTATTGTATTGCTATGATGAAATTAATTGAAAAACTTCCAGATACTGTTTTTTCAAACGAAAATCTGTCTCCTTCATCTTCATGTATTGATCTTTTAATAAATTACTCAAAGAATATGAGTCAGTAAATTTATTTGTAGAAATTTTTATTGAATGCGGAAAACTCTTCCTTTTTTAATATGGAACGTTTAATATATGCAATTAATAAACCTGATCCATATCCAAACAGTTGGGTATATGAGGTTATTATTGCCAATATTGAAGGAATTAATTCTTTGGTTTTAATTAAAGCATCTATTAAGAATGCAATTGATGGAAAAAGTAAAAAATAAATAAACTTAGGGACAAAAATCGATATGATAATTCCAATTAAATTACCTAATGTAAAAATAGATGGCAACCAATGAACCAATTTCATAGTTCCCGGATGTCTGTGATTTAAATTAATTCGCGCAATACCAGAATTATATACCTGCTTAAAAAAGGATTTAAAGTTATTTCTACGTTTATGATAAACCCATGCTTCTTCAATTAACATGGTCTTAAATCCATTCTCCTGGATTCTCATACTAAAATCAAGATCTTCTCCAAATCGTAGTTTTTCAAATCCATTTAATTTTTCAAAAACCCCTTTTTTAATGCCAAGATTATAACTTCTTGGGTAAAATTTATCCATTTTCTTTTTGCCTCCTCTGATTCCTCCAGTAGTTAATGTTGATGTCATGGAGTAATTAATGGCCTTTTGAATAAAATTAAAAGATTGATGTGCCCTATCAGGACCACCATAACAATCAGCATTGACAAAGTAATTATTAACGTGTTCAAAATATGCCTTGGGAATCAAGCAATCTGAATCAAAAAATACTAAAATTTCTCCGGTGGCCATTTGGGCTCCTTTATTTCGAGCGGGACCAGGACCACTATTTTTTTGAAATATATAATTTATTTTGAGTTTTGACGAATAACTATTACAGATATCTTCCGCTAAAAGATGAGATCCATCTTCTACAATAATCACTTCAAAATTTGAATATTTAACTTCAGTTAAACTATGAAGTAATTCATCTATTTCTTGTGGGCGATTAAAAACGGGAATTATAATCGAAAACTTTGGCATAAATATTACTATTTACCGCAAAGATATAATTAAGAATACTAAAACCAATATATGGCATAAAAAAGCCCGGGAAACCATCCCGGGCAGCTATTTATGAATAATCTGTTGTTAAAAACATCATGGGATCACCAATAAGATTATGAAAGATTGGCCTATACCTGTGTGTATCATAAAATTTAGCCACATTTACTTTTTTTATACTTTCTCCCTTTTGATCCTTTTTTACAGCTTCAATGGAGACATAATCAAATTTACCATTTTTAACGCATACCATATGTCCTGATTCTCCTTTGATTATCAGATCCATGGCCATATTTCCATAAGTTGTTGGGATAATTGAATCCAAAGCATCAGGTTGTCCTGATCTCACTAAATATCCAAGCTTTTGATTGATAATATTTATCTCTCTACCATTATTAAATTTAGAAGAATGCCTTTTTAACTCTCTTCCAATTTGTTCCCCAATACCGCCCAATTTTTTATGACCAAAAGCATCTGTTTCTGCATCTGAGTATATTATATCTAATCCATCAAAAGTTGCTCCTTCAGATACCAGAACAACAGAATAATTACTAGGATTATTTCTCCTATCTTCGACCATTAATTCAGTCAAATGTTCTGTATTTATTGAAAATTCAGGTATAACACACCTATCCGCTGCTCCACCAATAGTTGGTAAAAGGGCAGAAAAACCAGCATTTCTTCCAAATACCTCAAGTACCAAAAAACGCTCATGAGACCCAGCACATGTTCGTAGTTCATGCGTTAATTCAATAGTTCTTGTAACACATGTACTAAAACCTATACAATATTCTGTTCCTGGCACATCTCCGTCCATTGTTTTTGGAATCCCTATAACTTTAATACCTTCTTTATGTAACCGAACAGCATAACTTAAGGTATCATCTCCACCAATCGGTATTAAATAATCAATTCCTATATATTTTAAATTTGCAACCGCTTCATCTGTCAAATCTGAATACTCATCTTTATATATATGTTTAAGATGATCTGGAATATCTTTTTGTGCAACTTTAGTGGCCTTAGTTCTACTAGAATGCAAAAAAGTACCTCCTGTGCGGCCTATTCTATTTACGGTTGATTCATAGAGAGGAAAACAATAGGTTTGCTCTTCAATAGGTTTGGATCTATCAATGCTTATAACACCTTTCCATCCATTCTTAATACCTATTACATTAAAACCTTCTCTAATTGCTCTTAATGTTATTGCTCTAATGGCAGGATTTAATCCAGGAACATCACCACCTCCTGTTAAAATAGCAATCGTTAATTTCTTATTCATTTGCTTGGATTTTGGAATTAGCTAATTGAAATATATTTTAAAACAATATGTCTTAAAATCATTTGTAAATGAGATAATTAAATATAACCAAAACCATTGGATTAAAAAAAACAAATTATAATTTAATTAAAACGTACCTACCCGAAATCAAATGTTTGTTCCTAAGGATGTTAGTTTTAAGAGATAATGAGTTTAAATTAGTGTTAATTCGTAAATAAATCGGGTATTTTTTTTCGAAATTGAAAAAATATAGACAATTTTGCAGCTCTTTAAATTTTCGCATTATATATTCAATTCTAAAGAAGATATAGTGTCTGATATTTTAAGTTTTATACAGGATAATTTTTCTAAAAACTATATTAATATTTGGATAAGATGATTAAAAGTCCACTTCAAATCGCAAGAGAGAGTTACTCTCCAAAATTACCAGCAGCACTTAAAGGGTCTGTAAAGATTGTAGAAGGAAAAAACACTGAATCTGTAGCTGATCAAGCTGACATTGAAAAACTTTTCCCTAATACTTATGGAATGCCTGTTTTAACCTTTGAAGAAGGTGAATCAACAGCTACAGCAGAAGCTATTAGTGTTGGTTTAATTCTTTCAGGTGGTCAAGCTCCGGGAGGACATAATGTAATTTCAGGAATCTACGACGGATTAAAAAAATTAAATCCTGCTAATAAAGTTTACGGATTTTTAGGTGGTCCTGGAGGATTAGTTGATAACGAATACAAAGAACTAACAGATGAAATCATCGACCACTATAGAAATACAGGTGGATTCGATATTATTGGCTCTGGTAGAACTAAATTAGAAGAAACTGAGCAGTTCGATAAAGGATTAGCTAATTGTAAAGCATTAGGAATCGATGCCCTTGTTATTATTGGTGGGGATGATTCAAATACAAATGCGTGTGTTTTAGCTGAGTATTATTTAGCTAAAAAAGCAGGTGTGCAAGTAATTGGTTGTCCTAAAACAATTGACGGTGACCTTAAAAACGAAATGATTGAAACTTCATTTGGTTTTGATACTGCATGTAAAGTTTACAGTGAATTAATTGGTAACATTCAACGTGATGCTAATTCTGCTAAAAAATACTGGCACTTTATTAAATTGATGGGACGTTCAGCTTCTCATATTGCTTTAGAGTGTGCTTTACAAACTCAACCAAACGTTGCAATTATTTCAGAAGAAGTTGAAGCTAACAACATGACTTTAGACGAAGTTGTTACTTATATTGCAGATAAAGTTGCTGCACGTGCAGCTAATGGAGAAAACTTCGGTACTGTTCTTATTCCTGAAGGATTAATTGAGTTTATACCTGCAATGAAAAAGCTTATTGCAGAATTAAACGACCTATTAGCTCATAACGAAGCAGAGGTTAATGCAATTGAAACAAATAAAGAAAAGAGAGACTACTTGGGTGCTAAATTGTCAGCAGAAATGGCAGAGGTATTCAAGAGTTTACCAAATAGTATTGCAAATCAGTTAATGCTTGATCGCGATCCTCATGGTAACGTTCAAGTATCTCTTATTGAAACAGAAAAGCTTTTAGCTGATATGGTTAAAGCTAAATTAAAGAAAATGAAGAAAGAAGGTTCTTTCTCAGGTAAATTCTCTACTCAAGTTCATTTCTTCGGATATGAAGGTCGTTGTGCTGCTCCTTCAAACTTTGATGCAGATTATTGCTACTCTTTAGGATACACTGCTTCTGTTCTTATTGCAGAAGGTAAATCAGGGTATATGTCTTCTGTAAGAAATTTAACTGCTCCGGCAGAACAATGGATTGCAGGTGGTGTACCTGTTACTATGATGATGAACATGGAACGTCGTCATGGTGAAATGAAACCAGTAATTCAAAAAGCTCTTGTAAGATTAGATGGAGCTCCATTTAAAGCTTATGCAGCTAAAAGAGATGATTGGGGATTAAATACTAAATATGTATATCCAGGTCCAATTCAATATTTTGGTCCTACTGAAGTATGTGATTTACCAACTAAAACATTAATTGAAGAAAGTAAATAAGAATTACTTTAAATATTAAATACCAAAGATACCGCAGTTATTACACTGTGGTATTTTTGTCTATTTAATATAATTTTAATTAAAAAATGATTTTTTAATTCGGAGGATACATTTTTTTAATGTACATTACTGCAAATTAAAAGAATAATCATTTTATTAAAACTAACCTATGTCAAAAATCATTACACTTTCAGAGGCTGCTTCAATTGCATTGCATGGAATGGTTTTAATAGCTAAAACAGAACATAAGCTTAATGTAAATCAAATATCTGAACAAATTAATAGTTCAAGACATCATGTAGCAAAAGTTTTTCAACGATTGGCTAAAGAAAACTTTGTATCATCCAACAGAGGCCCAAGTGGTGGTTTTATATTAAAAAAAGACCCCTCGGAAATAACGTTACTAGATTTATATGAAGTTATAGAAGGACCAGTAGAGGTTCAAGGATGTCCCGGAGATAAAAAAGATTGCCCTTTTGATAAATGTATTATGGGAAATGTTGCTGAGATTTTAGCATGTAAATTTAAAGAATTTCTAAGCCATCAAACTTTATCTGAATATATCTAGTCTTAGCTAGAAAACGCCAAATACTCTGTTTCTCTTATTTTTGAATTAGTTTTATTTACAACATATATTTTTCGTGGTTCAAAAATTACGAAGACCCTGTCTTTGACGTTTTCTAATCATAGATTTTTTTACAGCTACATTAATCAATTAGGTTTATTAAATTTACCGTAGCACATGCCATAAGGGCTGCTGTTTCTGTTCTTAAACGTGATTTCCCCAATGATATTTCTTTAAAATTATTATTTATTGCTTCTTTTACTTCTCTTTCAGAAAAATCACCTTCAGGACCAATTAATATAATTGAATTTGAGTTTTGACTGTAGCATTCTTTTAATAGAGTCTTAGGTGAATCATAACAATGTGCAATAAATTTGTCTGTATCTGTGATTTTTTGATTTTTAATAAAAGTATCGAATTTTGTTAAAGGATTTAATGTAGGTTTATATGCTTTTAACGATTGCTTAGTTGCTGCAATTAACACTTTTTCCAAACGCTCCGGTTTTATTACTTTTCTTTCTGAATGGTCACAAATTAAAGGCGTTATTTGTTCTATACCAATTTCTGTTGCTTTTTCTAAAAACCACTCAAGACGATCAATATTTTTTGTTGGAGCAACAGCAATGTGCAAATTAAATGGTCTTCTTTCCTCAATTTTATGATCTACAATTGAAAGTTTACAGGATTTTGGATTGGCATCATTAATTTCTGCTGCATATACAGAACCTTTACCATTTAAGATAGATATGGTATCACCTGTTGTATGCCTTAACACTCTTACACAGTGTTTGGATTCATCCTGATTTAACACCGGATTATTATCAGAAAAATTTTCGTCGAAAAATAAATGCATAGTTGAAAATATTCTATTCAAAGAATGCAAATATACTAAATGTTATTTGCATCCACTACCGGAAGTGAAATTGTAAAAACAGAACCTTCATTTAATTTGGATTTAACGGTTATAAAACCTCCCATTAATTCAATTAAACTTTTGGTAATGGATAACCCTAAACCAGTACCAGCATTTATTTTTGTAGTTCTTTCTGCTTGTCTAAATCTTTCAAAAATTATATTTATATCTTCTGGTGTTATACCTTCTCCTGTATCAATAACCTTAATAATTAAAATATTATCCTTCACTATGTCCAACTCAAGTTTTATTTCACCTTTATTTGTAAATTTTACAGCATTGGATAAAAGGTTTAACAATACCTGCTCAATCCTAAAAGGATCAGAATTAATCCAGAGTTCCGAATAACTATTAATTATCTTAAATGAGATATTTTTATTTTTTGATTTTATTAATGCATCTACAGAGTAGGATATATGTTTTAAAACTTGATTCAATTCAAACCTTTCATTTCTTATATGTAATTGATCAGATTCGATTTTTGATATATCAACAATATCATTTATAATATTTAATAAATTTTCTCCTGATGTTTTAATTTGATCCAAATACCCGGATTGTTCAAACGACTCCAAATCTTGATCTAATAAGATGTCAGAAAAGCCTAATATAGCATTCATTGGAGTTCTTATTTCATGACTCATATTTGCCAAAAATCTGGATTTTAATTTGTCGCTTTCTTCGGCCTTTTCTTTGGCTTTCTTTAATTTTATTTCAATTTTCTTTTGTTCAGATATATCCATTAAAACTCCGGTTAGTCTTATTGGATTATTTTTTGAATCAGTTTCTGTAATTTTACCGTGAATAGAAAACCATTTTAAATGCTTGTTCTTCAAGTAAATCCTTGCTTCTGATTTGAATAATGGAATTTTACCTGATTGATACCTTTTCCAATTTTTATAAATTTTCTTTAAATCTTTTTTATAGATAAGATTCTGCCAATTATTAATACCTATGCTAATTTCATCAGGAGAGCTATATCCCAACAAATCAGAAAATTTTTTATTAATTACTACTTGGTTATTTATAAGTGTGATATCCCAAAATCCCTCATTCGCACTTTCTAATGCCAACTCTAATCTTTTTTCACTTTCTGTAAGCCGCCCTTCAATTCTTCTTCTGCGAATAGAATTTGTAATTAATAAAAGGTTTAAAATTATGAGAATTGAAAGTATTAAACCGTAAAAAATTAATTTCTTTTTGTGTTTAATATAAAAAGGAACTGTTTTATTAATGTAGGTAGTGCTTTTAGGTAGTTGTTTATAATTAAGATCAAATTTCTTTATTAGATTATAATCATAGATATAATTATGCGTACATGGCATAAAATCAGGTTCTAAATCTTTAGGATTTTCAAGTCTAATAGCTAATAATTTTGCTGCATCATATCCTTGATAATAAGAACTAATCAGATTTCCACCAACAATAAAATCACCCAGTAAAAATTCCCAAAAACTATAAATAGGAATATCAACATCTTTTAATAAATCCATACCCAGATATTTCATCTCTATTGGGACATCGTATTTATTAGAATATAAACTGAGAAGAATAATAATTTTATTCTCTTTGTGAATTTTAGATAAGCTATTTCTAATATTTTCATAATCAGACCCATCAAGAATTATATATGGAAATTTAGAATCAAATTCATGTAATCCCTTTATAAATTGCGATAGAAATATATCACCAGAAAGAGTCTGATCCGAAATAACGATAAGTGTATCCGTATTAGGATTTAAAAGAAAAGCATTGTTCAAGGTGTTTTTTATGTCTAATTCTTCCTTAACAACTTTAATTCTATTTTTATCATAAGTAAAGTCATCAATATTATTTACACCACATACAGAAACAGGGAGTGCTTTATCCCAAATACTATCTCCTTTATTTAGAAAATACTCAAAAGCATAATTATCTGCACAAATAATTCCATCAAGCTTAATATTTGTATATTTCTTGATATATAATTTTTTAAGTTCATTTATATAATCTTGATTAGGGAATCTTTTTAAGTCCATGTACTCTACAAAAACTCTATTTGAACTTAAATCACCAATACCATCAATTACACCTTTGGTTAAGTCGTCAGTCCATTCAAAACCAGGATGATAAGAGTTGAGAAGTAATATTTGTTTTATTTCTTGAGCACATATATTAGTAATATTAAATAAAATAATAAATAATACTAGGAGAAGCTTCATTTGTGATTTAATTAGTTTATTATACATAAATACATAAAATATGTCATTTATTAATCGTAAGATTAAATTTTAAATTCTTTTTAAAAAAAGCGAAGGATTACTTACAACTTATCGTCTATCTTTACTATAAGAGAATATTTAAGTGATTCAAGTAGAGGAAAAGATAAATATTGATAGCCTGATAGAAGGAAATTATACCACGTTTGAATTGGTAGTTAATGCTTTTAAAGACAGGGTTATAAACATATGTTATTCGTATGTTTATAACATTAATGATGCAGAAGATATTGCACAAGAAGTATTTATTGAACTTTATAAATCGATTTCATCATTTAAAAAACAATCTTCATTATCTACATGGATATATAGAATTGCATCAAATAAATCAATTGATTTTTTGAGAAATAAAAAAAGAGTAAAACGTGGAAATGGAAAAGTTGATTACTTAGAAGACAATAATAATAATTTAAATTGGAGTACAAATTCTCAAAATGCGGATGATTTATTAATACAGCAACAAAGAAAAGAGCTTTTATATGAAGCTATAGAAAAGTTGTCATCAAGGCAAAAAGAAGCTTTTGTTTTAACACAAATAGAAGGTTTAGATCAAAAAACTACAGCTGATATTTTAGAAACTTCAGTTAAAAGTGTAGAATCATTAGTAAACAGAGCTAAAAAGAAATTGAGAAAAATCTTAGAAAAAAGAATTGCAGAATATTTTTAATTTATTGCAAAGGATTAAAAAATAAGTGTCGTCTAAATAATAACAGAAGGAAAGGGAGGAGCTTTTTATGAAAAGAGATAAAATAGATAACGAAATTGACAAAATTCTTGAAAGTAGAATTAATACAGAAAGAATTAATACCAGTCCATTTTTTACAACCAGAGTAATGGGGAAAGTGGAACAAATTGAGGTTAGACCAAAATTTAGTCTGTCTACTTACATTTTAAAACCTGCATTTGTCCTTTTGTTACTCGTTAATGTTTTTAACTTTTATTTCTTCAGAAATCAACAGCAAGAAAATACAGATAGTGATGATATTGAACTATTAACTACTGATTATGCCTATGCGTCTGATGACTTTATTTTAAATGAAGATTTAATATCAAAAAGTGTAAACTAAAATGAATAAAAAATATTACCATATAATTATTGCTCTATTAATAGTTTTAAATATCATTTCGTGGCGCCTATGGTGGGAAAAACCACCATTCCCACCAAAAATAGAACAAAATAAAATAGAAGATAAAAAACATAGAGATAGAGGAATGAAAATTCTTTTCGAAGAACTTAATCTGACAGATAAACAAAAAGATGAGTTTGAGAAGTTAAGAAAAGAATATTTTGATACTGTGTTTATCATTAATAGAGATATTGATGAATTAAGAAGAAATATATCTCCTGAAGATAAAAATAGAAATGATTCCATTTTTAAAGCAATGGGTAATAAAAAGGCTCTTTTAGAAAAGAAAACCTTCATACATTTTAATAAATTAAGAGATGTATGTGATGAAAATCAAAAAATGAAATTTGATACTGTTCATAAAAGAATGATGAATCACTTTAACAGATGGGCTCGTGATAAAAAGAAAAACAACTAGCCGTTTTATTAGATAGAATCATTGTTAAGTCCATAATTTAAATGTAAAAAATAACAATAAATATTTATTGCAATTGAACGTGATCACTTTTTAACTACTAAAGTTTTAACCGTTTTAAGGTATGGATAATTAGTATTTTAAAATTAAATAATAAAGAAGGTAGAAATGAAAAAATGTAATTATTTAAAAAAAGTAGTAGTACTATCTGTATTGATAGTTTCTACAGGAATTTATTCTTGGGGTCAAATGCCTGAAAATAGAAACAGAGGAGATTTTGAGCACAATGCACTAAATCTAACTGAAAGTCAAAAAGAACAAGTAAAGAGTTTTAAATTAGAATTCATTAAGTACAATACACCATTAAAAAATAGTCTTCAAATAAAAGAAGCTGAACTGCATGCAAAGTCTGTTGGTGATAATGTTGACATAAAAAGTGTAAACAAGTTAATAGAAGAAATAGGAGACATTAAAACTCAATTAGAAAAAAACAAATTTGCACAAAAACAAAAGATACGTAATATATTAAATGATGAACAAAAAGTAATTTTTGATGCCAAACCTGGGAAACATGGTTTTATGGGGCGAAGAGGCCATAAAATGCACAAGGATAATAGAACAATGAATGATAAGTGTAAATGTGGAGAAAGAACGGATCATAAAAAAGGAAGGGGAAAAATGAAACCTGATTCAGATCAAAATGAGCTAGAAGTTCTTGAATAAATAAAATTAGTATAGATATAACCTGTCTTTTTTAAGGCGGGTTTTTATAATATATGGAAATTAATAACACTGTTTAATAGAATTAATTAATAAATAATAAAAGGCAATTATTGTCAATAGATTACTATAATATTTCATTTCTACCTTCATAGCAAATATTATAACAACCTAAATCTAAAACGTATAAAATTGGATATTAAAATTCAAAACCTAAACAAGGTTTATAAAAACAAACATCAGGCATTAAATAATGTCTCATTTAATATTGACTCTGGAATGTTTGGATTATTAGGCCCTAATGGAGCTGGTAAATCTACTTTAATGAAAATCTTAGTTACCTTATTGGAACCTACAAACGGTGTAATTAAAGTAAATGGATTAGAGTTAGACAAAAACAGAAAACAAATCAGAGCTATGATGGGGTATTTACCCCAGGATTTTAGATTTTTTGCAAAACTAAAAACTTATGAATTCCTTGATTACGCTGCATCTTTAGCTGGGATAAATAGCAGAAAAGAACGTAAAGATGAAGTAGAAAGGCTACTAGAACAAGTTGGTTTATTTGAAGTTCGAAATCGTTATGCAGGGAAACTTTCCGGTGGTATGAAGAGACGATTAGGTATTGCTCAAGCAATTGTTGGAGATCCTAAAATAGTTATAGTGGATGAACCTACAACAGGCTTAGATCCGGAAGAAAGAATTCGTTTTAGAAATATTTTAGCTGATTTAAGTCAAAAGGATGTGATAATAATTCTTTCTACCCATATTGTTGGTGATATTTCCAGTACTTGTAATCAAATGGCCTTATTAAACGAAGGTAAAATTCAGTTTACCGGTTCTCCAAATGACTTTTTAAAACTATCAGAAGGGAAAGTATGGAAGACAAAAGTGAGCTTTGATGAATTGGAAAGTTTTAAAGAAAAATTTCCTGTTATTACTACAATACCAGGTGCAAATGGTTACGAAATAGAATTGATATCTCCTGTTGAAAATGGTTTTAATGGGGAATTAATTCAACCTAATTTAGAGCACGCCTATGTGTATTTTATGGAATATGAATCGCAAAAGTTTAAACAACAATGACTCAAAATAACCCTATTTCTACAGTCGCAAAATTTGAAGTGAAAACCTTACTTAGAAGTTGGTTTTTTAGAATTTTTTCTGGGATTGTTTTAGCAATAATTATATTTTTTAATATTGTCGCAGCTACAGAGGTTGGACAAGCTGGCTGGTCTGGAAGAATGCTAGCCGGTGGGTTACCCTATATGAATCTGTACATATTGAATATTGTACAGTCAATAATTGCTGTTTTTCTTTCATCTGATTTTTTGAGTCGAGATAAAAAATTGGATACTACTGAGGTTATATATGTAAGAGATATGTCTAACTTTCAATATGTAGTAGGTAAGACGTTAGGTATATTATATGTATTTGGAGGACTAAATCTATTAGTTCTATTATTTACATTTATAATGAACTTTATTAGTCCAGATGCAGGTTTTAGTTTAATAACTTATATACTGTATCCTTTAGTTATATCATTACCTACTCTTATTTTTGTCTTAGGTCTTTCTTTTCTAGTAATGCAATTCGTAAGGAATCAAGCCATTACATTTATTTTAATATTAGGTTTTATTGCATTTGAATTATTTTATTTGCAAGGAGATCATTATGGAGCATGGGATTTTCTTGGATTTTACACACCAATGGCTTATTCTTCATATGTTGGGTTAGGGAATATCAGTCAATTGTTATTTATTAGAGGAGGCTACTTACTTTTAGGAATAAGTTTAACCTTATTCACTATTTATAAATTACCCAGATTATCTCAAACACGGATTGGAAGGAAATTAATTCTAATACCTGCTACATTTTTATTAATTATTTCTATTGGTAGCTTTGTTTTCTTTATTGTTTCAGAAAATAATATTGAAAATAGAATTGCCAAACAAAAAGAAATTGAAGAAACTCTCCCTATTGATGCTGGATACAAAATTGTTCACTATGATATTGAACTGGAGCATGATGGAAACCAAATAAAAGGTATACAGAAATTTACCGTATGTAATACGAATACAAATAATAAATGGCCTAAGGAGCTACAATTCTATTTCAATTCAGGAATAAATGTTATTAACGCCATGATTGATGGAGAAGCTGTTGATGTTTCCAGAAATTTAAGTATAATTTCTATTTCTTCAAGTAATATTAACAACGATACAGCTGTAATTCAATTAAATTATATTGGTACTCCAAATGATGAGTTATCCTATTTTAATATAGATACAGAAAAAAGGCAAACACTACAGCGCTTAGATCCATTACTAGCAGCAAAAAAATCTGTATTTGCTTCAAATCAGTATTTATTATTAACCAAGGAGTCATTTTGGTATCCGATAGTAGCAGAAAGAAATGCATTTAGAATTAGTAATTTCTTTACTAGTGAAATAAAAGTAAAGGGTAATAGTGGTTTAATTTATTTAACTCAAGGTAATCAACATAGCAGTAGTGATTGGAGTGTATTTGAAGGCGATGCTAAATATGCCAAATTAAGTATTGTCGGGGGTGATTTTATATCAAAAACACTTGATGTGGATTCAGTTAAATTTGGCATTTTAATTAAACAAGAGAATACTTTCTATGAAAAATATTTTGAAAATATTTCTGATACCTTACCCTCTTTAATAAAAACATTAAAAAATGATTACGAGAGGAATCTTGGTTTAAAATATCCATATAAGCGACTCACCTTTGTTGAAGTTCCGGTTCATTTTAAAAGTTATTTTAGAGGATGGTCTTTAAGTAATGAAAACACACAGCCTGAATTTGTATTTGTTCCAGAAGCAGGTGCCGGTATTTATCAATTTAACCTTGCTAGTTCTTCAAAAAGAGAAAAGGATAGAGCCAAAAGAGATAATAGAGAGTTACTACCTAAAGAAATGGAGTCTAATTTATTTGTTAATCTTATTGGAAACACTTTCAGTCAACCGAGTGGACGTGGAGGATTCTTTGGATTTCGCAATGACGTAGGGAGATCATTGAGTAGCTGGAGCCCCTATTCGCTATTTCCTTTATTTTATAATTACTCCTTTGCTATTGATGAAAAAGATTTACCTTTTTTAAATATGAGTATTGAATCATATATGGTATCTCACATCAACAGTTCATTTAATAGATTTGGCGACTTATCAGGAAATGATAAATCAATATTATTCTTAAAAAAGAATAAAAAGAAACTTGTTGAATTAGCAGATGAAGAAAATCTTAAAGTTAGTATTGGAGATTTAATGCTGAGTATTGGAAATAGAAAGTTTGCACTGGCTCAACAAAAAATCGGAGTAGATAATTTTAGTAGTTTCATAGATAGTTTATTAAAGAAAAATATAGGACAAATAATACCTGAAAGTGCTTTTAATAAGGTTATTGGAGAGGAAGACCAGAATAATGAAATTCCAACAAATATTAATTTACCAGCATTTCTTTTTGGCAACACAAACGTCTATGAATTTACCAATGATAATAAAAAAAGTTATTTCATTAGTATTGAAGTTGCCAATCAGGGTGAAGCTGATGGATTAATTAAGGCCTCAGTATTCGGTGGTGGTAGAGGTAACAGAGGAGGAGGACCAGGTGGAGGCCCTCCAGGACCACCTCCTGGTGGAAGTGGTGGAATGACTGCTACATTCGAAGATTTGTTTTTTATACCTAAAGGGAAAAACGCAAAAATTGGTATTATAATAAGCAATGCACCTCGAAGAATGTCTTTACATACCTATTTGTCACAGAATGTACCATCAGACATGAGAATTTCGTTAGCAGATTTTACTGAAGCACCTAAAGGTTTAGAAGCTTTTTCAGGAGTTAAAATTATTGATCATGATATTAAATTAGTTAGAAAAGGCGAAATCGTAGTTGATAATGAAGATGAAGGATTTTCTGTTGTGAACACCAAGGGAAGAAAAACCTTAAGAGATTATGTTCTTGAATGGAATGAAAACAATGTTGATGAAAGTGAATTTGAATATAAAACGATGTATCCATGGAATCCTGCTGATCGATGGACACCCGTATTGAACAGTTCTTTTTTTGGTAAATATACAAAGTCATATGTATATAAAGAATCTGGAGATGGCAATGCAAAAGCAAAATTTGTTGCTCAATTACCAGAGAGTGGCAGATATAATGTTTATGCTATGATTCCTTCAAGAAGAATGGGAGCTTTTGGAAGGCCAGGTAGAGAAAATACACAGAAAGGTAGTCAGTTGTATACGGTCTATCATGATGATGGTGAAGATGAAGTTGATATTGAGATCGAAAATGATTCTGAAGAATGGGCACTTTTAGGAGAGTTTTATTTCTCAGATGGTGAAGCTGTTGTTGAACTGTCTGATAAAAGTGAACGTCGTGTGGTTATAGCTGATGCTATTAAATGGGTTAAACTTTAACAATAAATCATTAGATTTTAGACAAAAGATAAAAGAATATATACAATATTCTTATTTTCAATATATAACTAAATGGTTGCATCATTTGTAATAACCGTCAATATAATACATACATTTAACGAAGAAATTCTATTAAACTATCAATTATTAAATCCTAATATCTAATATAGAAATGAACATTAAATTTTTAAGAATATATTTCTTTCTCTCTTTACTGCTTTTGTCATTCCATGCAACAAGTCAGCGTGTTATGTCACTACAACAGGCATTAGAGCAAGCTTTTACTTCAAGTCCTAGAATGAAAGAGGTAAGGTTATCTTTAGAACAAAGTGAGCAAAACTTAAAAGCCTCAAGGGCAGCATTAAAGTCAAATTTCAGTTTAAATTTTACACCAATTGAATATTCTAAAACGAGAGAGTTTAACAGTCAGCTTTCTCAATGGTATACCGTAGAAGACTATACTAGCCTGGGAAATTTAAATATAACACAACCTATATTGCTAACTGATGGTTCAATTTCCTTAAATAATACATTTAGTTATGTAGAAAATTCAAGTACAAGTAATACGGGGACATCTGGTTTTGATGGTTTTACAAATAGTTTAAGTTTACAATTGGATCAGCCACTGTTTACTTATAACAGAACTAAACAAGAGTTAAAGTCACTTGAGTTGGCATATGAGAATTCTTCTTTAAATTATGCATTACAAATGTTAACTGTTGAAAATAATGTTACACAGGCTTTTTATCAGGTTTATCAGTCACAGATGGAATATCATGTTGCCAAAGAAGAATATGAAAACAGGGTAAAGAGTCATGAGATTATTAAAAACAAGGTAGAAGGAGGTTTAGTAGCAAGAGAAGAATTATATCAATCCGAATTAGACTTATTATCAAGTAAATCTACCATGCAAAACGCAGAAGTCAGCTTTGAAAATAACAAGGATAACTTTAAACAAATGCTTGGAATTCCACTTGACGAAATGATAATGGTTTTGGCTGATATATCTATTACACCAATAGATATAGATTTAAAAAAAGCTATTGATAATGGTTTAAAAAGTCGTATGGAAATACGTCAAAGAGAAATAGAAATTGAAGAAGGCCAATTCGATTTGATTCAAACAAATGCAGAAAATGAGTTTAAAGGAGAGTTAAGTGTATCTTTAGGTTTGTTTGGTCAAAATGAGAATGTTTCTAATGTATTTCAGGATCAAACAAATAGTCAGGGGATTTCCTTCGGATTAACGGTTCCATTATGGGACTGGGGAGAAAAGAAAGCCAAGTTAAAAGCTACAAAAGCCAGTCTTGAAATGAGCCAAAATAATTACGATGATGAAATTATTGATATTAAATTAAATATAAGACAAGTATATAGAAGTCTTAACAATCAATTAATTCAGGTTGAGATATCAAGAAAAACAGTTGAAAACGCACAACTTACATATGAAATCAACCTCGAAAAATATCGAAATGGAGATCTTACAAGTATGGATTTAAATTTGGTTCAAAATCAGCTGACACAAAGTAAAAATGATTTAACCAATGCCATAATTGATTATAAACTTGAGTTATTGAATATGAAGATTCAATCGATGTACGATTTCGAAAAAGATGAATCTGTATCTCCTAAATTAAGTCCGAATAAAAAATAAAATTAAACCTATGAAATATAATAATCTAATACTATTGTGCTTAAGCTCGATGTTATTTGCATGTAATAATCAGAATCAAAGTTTTAGTGTTGATGTTGAAGTACCTGTTACTGTTCAGGAGATAAAAAAAGATAATATTCAAGAAGTATTTACCGCAACAGGAACCATTCAATCAGAATATGCCACAACATTGCTATCAGAAGCTGAAGGTGATTATAATCTACAAAGAAATCCCAGAACCGGTAAAAAATACAAAATGGGAGACATCATTAAAAAAGGGGACCTAATCATACAGCTTAAGAATCCTGAATATGAAAATGATGTAAACATTGAAGGTGCAAAAATAGACTTGGATATTTCAAAAATGGAATATGAAAAACAAGTTGCATTATATGAAAAAGGAGGGGCAACAATGCGTGAAAAAGTAGATGCTCAGAAAACTTTAGTTACTGCTGAAAAATCATATGAAAATGCGCAATTAAGTTTAGCTAAATTATCAGTTAAGGCTCCATTTGATGGTGTTATTACTGATATTCCATATTTTTCCCAGGATGTTAAGATTAGTCAGGGTGAAGAAATTCTTCAGATAATGAGTTATAAGGAAATGATTATGGATTTAATGTTACCGGAAAGTCAAATTAGCAAGGTTTCGTTAAATCAGGGGGCATTTATAACAAATTATTCATTACCAGAAGATACTTTGAAAGGAGAATTAAAAGAAATATCACCAGCTATTGATGAAGATTCCAGAACATTTAAGGGTAGAGTTTATATCAATAATGATGAAATGAAATTACGTCCCGGGATGTTTGTTAAAGCAGATATTATTGTTGATAGTAAAGATAGTGTAATTGTAATTCCTAAAGATGCAATTCAGGTTAGAGATAATGGGAAAGCCGTTTTTATTGCCAGAGGAGACCAGGCTAATGAAAGAATAATTACAACAGGTATGGAAAATAACGGTATGGTTGAAGTTCTTTCAGGTTTAAATGAGGAGGAAAGGTTAATTATTAAGGGATACGAAACATTAAAGAATCGTTCTAAAATTAAGATTCTTAACAAGTAACATTTTAAAGTAGTGTTTTAGAATTTGCTATAAAACCTTAAAATGTGTCTAGAACACAACTATTAATCTCATCACTATTATATTAATGAAGCAAGCAGAGATCGCTTGTTTTTGGTAAAAAAAAGTACTATGGTAGTGAATTCCATATGATAAATGGAAGTAAAATTTTAACGTATGAAGAAACTCGCACAGTTTTCAGTTAACTATCCGGTAACTGTTGCAATGATAATATTGGGAATTGTTTTATTAGGTATTATTTCTTTTTCTCGTTTAGGAACAGATTTATTTCCAGATTTAAATAATCCCAAAATTGTTGTTGAAATTGAATCTGGAGAAAGACCTCCGGAAGAAATAGAAAAGCAATTTGTTGAAAATATTGAAAATACAATTATTCGACAAAGTGGAGTTGTTAATGTAAGTTCTGTGAGCAAGGTAGGTACAGCTCAAATTGACGTGGAATACAATTGGGATCAGGATATGGATGAAGCATTTCTTGATTTACAAAAGGCACTTACTACTTACAGTCAGAATGAAGATATAGACGAATTAAATATATATCGTAATGATCCTAATGCATCCCCAATTATGTTGGCTGCTGTTTCTAATCCGGCCATAACTGATATGGATGATCTTCGAAAGATTTCTGAAAACTATATCCGAAACGAATTAATTCGATTAGATGGAATCGCTGATGTTCGCTTATCCGGTGATGAAACCAAAGAAATTATCATTGAAACTAATCCATACATCTTAGAATCTCATAATATAACCTCTTCATCAATTATAAGTAAGATAGAGAGCTATAATCAAAATGTATCCGGTGGTTCCATTGAAGAACTTGGCCAAAAATATACTATCAAAGGAGTAAGTATTTATAAATCCACTGAAGATTTAGGAAAATTGGTTGTTGGTACTACAATTCAAGAAGATGAAGATGGAACAAGTGTTGAAGTACCATTACTTTTAAAAGATGTAGCTTCAATTACATATAAAAACGAAGATCCTACAAATATTGTAAGACTAAATGGAAAAAGATGTATTGGTTTATCTATATATAAGGAAACAAAATACAATACAGTTTCTGCTATTGAAACATTAAATGAAGGTTTTGCTAAAATACAAAAAGCCCTTCCAGGATATGAATTTACAGTGATAAAAAATCAAGGTAAATTTATTGATGATGCAATATCTGAAGTCGAAGACAGTGCTATAATAGGGATCATATTTGCAGTAATCATACTATTTGTATTCTTACGCAGAGTAGGCACAACATTTATTGTTAGTATATCTATACCTATTTCTATTGTTGCCACTTTTAACTTAATGTATTTTAATGGTTTGACTTTAAATATCATGACATTAGGGGGACTAGCTCTGGGTGCAGGTATGTTGGTTGATAATGCCATTATTGTAGTAGAAAATATTTTTAGTTTGTTAGAAAAAGGTGTTGGTATAAGAAAGGCAGCAATAGAAGGAACTGCCAAAGTGGGCGGTGCATTGGTTGCTTCCACATTGACTACTATTGTGGTATTTCTACCTATAGTTTATTTGCACGGAGCTTCAGGGGAACTATTTAAGGATCAAGCCTGGACTGTTGCATTTTCATTACTTTCTTCATTGTTTGTAGCCATACTAATAATTCCTGTTTTGAGTGTGTTTATATTGGGTAAAAAAGCAGAAGTTTTAGTACCCAAAGAAAGGAGTTACAAAAAATATGATGCATTCTTAATCAAAGCTATCGATAAAAGATATATAGTAATTGGTTTAGCTTTTTTATTAGTGATTGGAGCATATTTTTCTATATCGTTGATTGGAAGTGAATTTATGCCTGCCGCCCAAACAAAAGAATTCTCAATTGAAGTAACACTTCCTTCAGGAACCAATCTAAATCGAACTTCTTCTACTCTGGAGAGTATGGAACAGATGATACTTTCGTCATTTAATGACCATATTGAAAACGTATATACTCACGCAGGACCAGAATCTTCTGCTGAAAGTTCAGAAGAAAGTGTATTTGATGGAGAAAATACAGGTTATATTAAATTAATCCTAAACGAAGAAACCAGTTTATCAACCAACGAAATAATTCCTGTTTTAAACCAAATGTTTAGTGATATTACTAATCTGGAATTGGAATACATACAGGATGAAACAGCACTACAGGAGATTTTAGGAAGTGAATCGGCACCTGTAATGATTGAAGTAATTGGAGAAGATTTGGATGAATTGGATAGCCTGACTGATAAAGTTTTTGCCCTTCTAAAAGAAGATGAAAATTTATATAATGTAAAAAGTTCTTTTGAAACTGGTGTTCCTGAAGTTAATATTGAAATTGATAGATATAGAGCCGGTTTATTTGATATTGATGCATCAACAATAATTAGCCAATTAAAAGAATTTTTAATGGGTAAAGATGCTGGAAGTATTGAAAGTGATGGAGAGCTTACGGACATTACTCTTAAGATGCCTGATTATCCTTTAAAGAATCTGAATAATTTTGTAATTGAAAATGGTGATTCTGAATATCGTTTAGGTGAATTAGCTAAAATATCAATTGGAAATTCATCAAAAGAGGTAATTAGAGATAATCAGAATAGAGTAGGTAGAATAACTGCTCATATCAGAGGAGATTTAGCCATTGATAAATTGACTGTTCAAATAAAAGACAAATTATCGCAAGTAAATTTCCCTCAAGGATATAAATATCAGATTAAAGGAGACGAATTAAAAAGAAAAGAGTCTTTTGGAAGTTTATCTTTTGCTTTAATCCTATCTGTAATTTTGGTATACATGGTAATGGCTTCCCAGTTTGAATCGTTGTTACATCCTTTTACCATTCTTCTAACCATACCATTGGCAGGCGTAGGAGCTATTGCTGCCTTCTTAATTCTTGGTAAATCGTTAAATATCATGGCTTATATAGGTTTAGTGATGTTGGCCGGTATTGCAGTAAATGATTCTATCATCCTTGTTGATGCAATTAATCAATTAAAACGAGAGGGTGTTAAATTAAGAGAAGCTATTATAAAAGCTGCGAACTCAAGATTAAGACCCATTCTAATGACTAGTTTAACAACTATTTTAGGTTTACTACCATTAACAATTGGTTTTGGAGAAAGTGCAGCCATTAGGTCATCTATGGCTATAGCTGTAATTGGAGGACTAATCACATCAACACTATTAACTTTAGTCGTAATACCTTGTCTTTATTACATTTTTGAAGAGCTATTTAAAAGAAAAAGTCTGAAAAATGATTAATAAAAATATCTCTTTAAAAAAATTTCTTAGCTAAGAATTATGGATTTTATCATAAAGCGAAAAGTATTAATCAGTATGTTGTTTGTAGCACTGTCTCTTTTAGGTATAGTGTCTTACAAAAGCTTATCTGTTGAATTATATCCGGACACAGAACTTCCTATGCTTTTTGTTCAAATAGCAGGACAAACAGAATCAGATCCCAAATATGTTGAGCAAGAAGCTATTATTCCTATGGAAGGAGTGGTTGGAACTCTTGAAGGAATTGAAAAAGTTGAATCAAGGGTTAATCCGGGTAGAGGAACAATTATTATATATTTAAATAAAGATGTTGATTTTAAATATGCCTATTTAAAATTAGCAGAAAAGGTTCAGGCTTCTCAAGGATTATTGCCCGATGATTATACTGCAACAGTCCTTAAAATGGATTTGGATGAATTTACAAATCAATTTATGAGCATTCAGGTATTAGGGACTGGAGGTGTTGATAGAGTTCGTGCTGTTGCTGATGAGAAAATAGTTGACAAGCTTGAAAATATTGACGGAGTTGCCGGTATTGAAGTGTATGGAGGTCGAGAAAAAAGTGTTGAAATAATTCTTAATGAGGATAGGATAGAAGCTTTAGGACTAACTCTTTCTCAAATTAGATCAAAAATTTTAAGCAATACAGAATCTAAAACTTTTGCTGGCAGAGTTGTAGACCAAGGCCAATATTTGTTTGTAAATGTTGATGGTGAATATAATACCATTCGTGACATTGAAAATGTAGTAGTTTCAAGTGAGGGATCATTATTATTAAAAGATATTGCCCAAATAAACTTTGGTTATAAAGATGTAACAAGTTATAGTCGAGTAAATTCAAAAGAGTCTGTTACACTCAGTGTATCACGCGAATCCTCTGTAAATCAAATTGAACTTTCAGCTAAAGTAAAAAAACAGATTGAAGAACTAAATCAACAATTAACCTCTGAAGGAATTGAAATTGCCATCACTTCGAACAGTGCAGATACAATGGAGGAAAATATTGATCAGATTATAAATTTAGCCCTGATTGGTAGCATTTTGGCAGTCTTCATATTATGGATATTCTTAAAAAATATTCCCTTAGTATCATTGGTGATGCTGTCTATTCCTATATCTGTATTTTCAGCATTCAACTTATTCTACGCTTTTGACATATCAATTAATACATTAACTCTAATAGGAATTGCTTTAGCAGTAGGAATGTTGATCGACAACAGTATTGTTGTTATGGAGAATATTTACCGAATGGCTACTATTGAAGACGATAATGATAAAGCCGTAATAAGAGGGACAAAAGAAGTTTGGAGAGCCATATTTGCTGCAACATTAACAACTATTACAGTTTTCTTACCATTCGTATTTTCGTCTAATATAATGTTCAGGCTGGTAGCTAAAAATATTAGTGTATCAATTGTAGGTACATTGATTATATCTTTGGTTGTGGCCTTACTTTTAATTCCAATGATGACACATGCCATCCTTTCATTTGGCAAAAAGAAAATCCATTTACGATTAAAAAGACTTCCTTTACATAATAGATTAATACAGGCTTATATGGTGCTTTTAAAGAATGCTTTAAGACTGCCTGCCAGAACCATAAATACCGCAGTATTAGTCTTCTTTCTTACCATTTTAATTAGTTTGGTTGTAAGTTATCAGGTTAGTAAAGAAGTTGAAACTCCTGAGTTTATCGTTGATATTGAAAGACCATCTGGTTCAACTCTTGATGGTTCTGATTTAATGGTACGGGAATTTGAAAAGAGACTTGAATCTATTGCAGAAAAAGATAAGATCATTAGTCAGGTATACGAAGAAAAAGCTACTATTACAGTACAACTAAAGGAGGATTACAAAAAAGAATCTAACCGTTCTTTGGGTGAAATTAAGGCTGAAATTCAAAGTAAATTATATGGTTATGATGATTCTGAAATAGTTTTAGAGCAAGGAAGTACAGGATCTTCCGGTTCAAGTGGTGGAGGATTTGGTTCAAATCCGGGTATGAACCTTATGGGTATGTTTGGTATTGGTCAGCAAAGTGAATCTATAGTTATAAAAGGAGAGAACTTTGATAAAATGCTATTGTTAGCTGAGGATATCAAATATATTTTAGAAGATAATATTGAAGATTTGAATTATGCCAGAGTTAGTGCAAGTTCTGACAGACCTGAAGTTCATCTTGAGTTTGATCCGGGTTTAATGAGTATGTATGGTGTAACACCTCAAAATGTATTATCAGAGCTCAGTGTTTTTAAAAATGAAGTAAGTTCAGGAGGTGTACTGAAAATTAATAATGATGAATATGATATTGTTATTAAAACAGAAAGCGCTGAAGAGGAAGAAAATACTTCAAAAACATATGAAGACCTGGAAAAATTAAATGTTCAATCAAGTACAGGTAGTTTAGTTGCTTTAAATGATTTTTCAGATATTATTTATGCTTCTGGACGTCAAGAGATTTTGAGAGTAAATCAGCAAAAAGAAATTACGATATCATATGCTTTTAGTGAAGATATAAATGACTCAAAAGACCTTTTAGAACAGGCAAGAGCGGATGTTGATGACTTAGTTGCCTCAGTAAATTTACCAGCGGGCACAGCTATTGAGGTCATACATGAAGAAGATCAATTTGGGGAGTTCAAGTTTTTAATCGGAACAGCATTTCTTCTTATCCTAATGATTCTTGCTTCTGTATTTGAATCGTTTGTAACTCCGTTTGTAATGTTATTTTCGATTCCATTGGCTGCAATTGGTTCATTTTTAGGATTGATATTTACTGGTAATTCATTATTTAATCTAAACTCATTAATAGGATTTCTTATTTTACTAGGTATTGTTGTTAATAATGGAATTATATTAATTGATTATTCTAATGTATTACGAAAACAAGGAATGAGACATTCCAGAGCATTGTTACAATCTGGCATTTCAAGAGTTCGACCGATTTTGATTACAGCTTCTACTACAATTATTGCAATGCTACCACTAGCACTAGGAAAATCTGAATATGTAGGTAGTTTAGGAGCCCCTTTTGCCATAACTGTAGTTGGAGGATTATTAGTAAGTACTTTACTAACTCTTGTTTTTATTCCGACCTTTAGTTTCGGACTTGAGAATGCTCTAAGTTGGATACGGCAATTAAACTGGGTTTATAAAGGTATTATCTTTGCTTTATGGGCTTTAGGAATTATACTTGTTCAATTTGTATTTGATCATACTTTAGTTTGGAAACTTGTTGAATATTTTTGTTTTATTGTAGGAGTACCTGCAATAATGTACTTTGTCTTATACAGTCTTCGAAGGGCAAATGCATCGCTAATAAACGCCGATGAAAAAATCACCATAAAACTTCAGAATGTAGTTAAAGTTTACGATCGCGACAATAGATTTCTAAGGGAATGGAAAATGGCTAAAGAATATGGAATGAGGGAAAGAAATCAAAAATCTTCAAAGGCTTATTTTGAAGGTTTGATTTGGCAAATTCCATTATTTGGGTTTATAATCTGGATGAACTGGTTTTATTTAGAATCCGGATTATGGGCGTTTATATATTTATTTACAGGGTATTTCATTTTGTTGTCATACTTTGAATATTTGCGTAGTTGGCCTGATATGAATCATTTATGGAGTAAAATATTCTCTAAAAATGGCATATTAAGTAAAATAATCATTTGGTTTTATCCCTTGATAACAATAGGATTATTTGCCTATAAATTTGATGCTTTAGCTACATCAATTGTATTGGCAGGTTTTTGGTATTTGGGAATTCGTATCTTTTATACCGGTCAAAAACTTCAAAAAGAAAATATTAATATTGAAAGACTCAAAGGGCGTTTTGCAGCTATACGCAGAAATTGGTACATCATGGTGCGCTCAATTCCTGTTATAGGAAGGCAAAAACAACCATTTAAGGCTTTAAAAGGTATATCATTAACCATGGAAAGTGGTATGATTGGTTTATTAGGCCCCAACGGTGCCGGAAAGACAACCATAATGAGAATTATCTGCGGAATTCTGGATCAGAGTTACGGGAAGATTTTTGTAAATGGATTTGATACAAATAAATACAGAGAAGAACTACAAGGATTAATAGGTTATCTGCCTCAGGAATTTGGCTCATATGAAAATATGACATCATTTGAATTTCTGGATTATATGGCCCTTTTGAAAGGACTAAAAAATACAGAAGAACGCCATAAACGGGTTGAATATGTGCTGAAATCTGTACATATGTGGGAAAATAAGGATAAAGAAATTGGTTCTTTTTCGGGTGGTATGAAGCAACGTATTGGAATCGCACAAATTATGCTTCATCTACCACGAATATTAGTAGTTGATGAACCAACTGCAGGTTTAGATCCTCGAGAGAGGATACGTTTCAGAAATTTATTGGTAGAATTAAGCCGGGATAGAGTGGTAATCTTTTCAACTCATATTATTGAAGACATATCCAGTTCATGTAATATGGTAGCTATTATGCGTAAAGGAGAACTAAAATATTGGGGAGAACCCAAAGAATTATCCAGACTTACTCAAGGAAAAGTATGGACATTTGATGTTTTAGTTTCAGATTTTGAAAGAGTTAATAAAGAGTTTCAAGTTGTTCATCATATAAGAAGAGAAGGAAAGGTTACTGTAAGAGTATTGTCAGCAAACAAACCGGTTGAAAATGCACAACTAGTATCCTCGTCCCTTGAAGATTCTTACCTGTGGCTTTTAAGGAATAATTAATACACTATTTAAAAAGTTTATTATGAGTAATTTAGTTCAAATAATAAAATACAATCTAAAAATAATATTTGGAAACAAGTTTATTTATTTCCTTGGAGCATCGGTATTATTTTTTCTATTAATTACAGGTATTGCCATGTTTTCAAATAGTACAATAGAAATATCAAATGCATATTATCAACTTATTTTTCCGGGTATTTTATTAATTTTCTTCCCAACGACTTTTGGTATTCAAAATGATGAAGATGCAAGAATATTAGAAATATTATTTGGCATTCCTAATTATCGCTATAAGGTATGGTTAATGAGGTTGTTAATCATATTTATAATGGTTTATGTGATGGTGTTGATTTTTGCATTTCTCGATAGCTTTATACTGGTAGAAATACCTGTTTGGGAGGTGAGTTTTCATTTGATTTTTGTAATCATTTTTTTCGGGACATTAGGATTCTTATTCAGCACATTGGTAAAAAATGGTAACGGTTCTGCTGTACTAATGGTAATTGTTGGATTAGGATTATGGTTTTTACACGCAATTTTGGGCACATCAAAATGGAATATTTTTATAAATCCATTTGACCTGCCTGACGATGTAAGTGAAATGATTTATAGCACTATTATTTTTCAAAATAAATTAATAGTTATGTCAGCTTCCATTGTAGCTATATTATGGGGATTAATCAACTTACAAAAACGAGAACGTTTTATAAAATAAAGAATAGGTATATATTTGGACTCATTATTATATAATTCCAAAGAGTAATGAGTCTATATATAACTTCTGAGCAGTTTAATAATCAAAATGAGATTAAAAAAGGAGAATATGAAGAATGTAGTTTTAAAAACTGTGATTTTTCAGATCTTGACCTAAATTCATTTGTTTTTTGTGACTGTGAATTCGAAAATTGCAATTTATCCAATTTAAAATTAACTGACACAGCTTTTAGGGATGTGACCTTTATAAACTGCAAACTAATGGGAAATCAGTTTTCTGATTGTAATCCTTTTTCTATTTCATTTACATTTGATGGATGTATACTGGATTTTAGCTCTTTTTATCAATTAAAAATAAAGAAAACCGTTTTTAAAAACTGTAGATTACTACAAACTGATTTTGCTGAAACTGACCTTTCAAATGCAAAATTCATTAACTGTGATCTCTCTGGTGCTGTTTTTGAAAATACAACTCTTACTAAATCAGACTTTTCTTCCTCTGTTAATCTAAATATAGATCCAGAATCAAATGCGATTAAAAATGCAATGTTTTCAAAGCATAACGTACTTGGTCTTCTTTCAAAATACAATATCAAAATAGTCGATTAACTATAATTAAATTTCCTTTATATATAGTAATTTAATATTTATTTAACGTATAAATACGTCACAATAAAGTGTTGTGACGTATATTTGCGTCAAATAAAGTAATAATGGTTAAAGCAAAAGCAAATTTATTTAGTGAAGATTTAATTTTAAACGCCGAATTGTTTAAGGCTTTATCTCATCCTGCACGCTTAAGAATTCTTCAATATCTGGCACAGCAAGAGTCTTGTATTACGGGAGATATTTCAGAAGAATTACCATTAAGCAGAACTACAGTAAATCAGCACATTAAAGAATTAAAAGAGGTTGGTTTAATAAAAGGGACAATTGAAGGTGTTAAAACAAAATATTGTCTTAATTCATGCAAAATAAAAGAATTGAATAATATATTTCTGGATTTCTTCAAGACATTAGAAAATGCCAGTAATACAATAGAATGTAAATAATAAATTAAAATAAACAAAGATGAAAATTTTAGTATTATGCACAGGTAATAGTTGCAGAAGTCAAATGGCTCATGGTTTTTTACAATCGTTTGATAAAAATATTACCGTATGTTCTGCAGGAACAGAAGCTTCTGGAAAATTAAATCAAAATGCAGTAAAAGCTATGGCAGAAGCAGGTATTGATATTAGTGGTCATACTTCTGATTCTGTGCAAAAGTATTTAAATGATGAATGGGATTTTGTGATTACAGTTTGTGGTGGAGCAAATGAATCTTGTCCTGCATTTACGGGTAAGGTAAAGAAAAGATTACATATAGGATTTGATGATCCTTCTCATGCAACAGGAACAGAAGAATTTATCTGGAGTGAGTTTATTCGTGTTCGAGATGAAATAAAAGAAGGATTTTATAAGTTTTATACAGAAGAAGTTAAACCTCTGTTGTAAAAATAATGGGAGAATCAAAAAAGAAAATTGGCTTTTTCGAAAAGTACCTTTCTTTGTGGGTTATACTTTGTATTGCAGGAGGTATAATCATAGGTAATATTTTTGGAGATACAACTCAAACTATTAGTAAACTTGAAGTATTTAATGTTAATATTCCGGTTGCTGTATTAGTTTGGTTTATGATTTACCCAATGATGTTACAGATCGATTTCTCGAGCATTAAAAATGTAGGTAAACGTCCAAAGGGATTGATTCTTACACTTGTTGTTAATTGGTTGATTAAACCTTTTTCAATGGCATTTTTTGCATGGATATTTTTCACAAAAGTTTATGCTGCATTTATTACTCCTGAATTGGCCGGTGAGTATATTGCCGGCGCTATATTATTAGGAGCAGCTCCATGCACTGCAATGGTTTTTGTTTGGAGTTACCTTACTGATGGTGATCCTAATTACACGTTAGTTCAAGTATCTGTTAATGACCTTATTATACTAGTGGCGTTTGTTCCAATTGTTGGATTGTTACTTGGAATTACAAACATTCAAATACCTTATGATACGTTAGTAACAAGTGTAGTTGTTTTTGTGGTAATCCCTTTATTTGCAGGATTTATAACAAATAAAGTTTTAATAAAAAAATATGGTAATAAATGGTTCACTGATGTTTTTTTAGCAAAGTTTAAACCTGTTTCAATAATATCTTTATTATTAACATTGGTTTTACTTTTTGCATTTCAGGGTTCAACAATTATCAATAATCCATTTATTATTTTACTAGTGGCAATTCCACTAATTATTCAAACCTATTTTATATTTTTTATTGCCTGGTTTGGAGGAAGAAAATTAAAGCTGCCTCATGCTATTTGTTCGCCAGCTTCAATGATTGGTGCCAGTAACTTCTTTGAATTAGCTGTTGCTGTTGCAATTGCATTGTTTGGTTTGCAATCGCCAGCTGCATTAGTTACGGTAGTTGGAGTTCTCGTAGAAGTGCCAGTGATGTTATCTCTAGTAAAATTAGCCAACAAGTGGAAATATTAGTTTAAGGGTTAAAATATACAAAAACAATATTAAGTACGCCTTGTTTATATATTCATGATATATATACAAGGCTTTTTTTTAGCTATTTAATATATTTGTCACCTTATACCGATTGTATAATAAAATGAGTTGTCTCTTCATTTCACTTGAAAAGCTCAATCATTATTACATCGGCATTATACCAATAAGTAATAAAGCTTATTTTATATTAAAGTGGTATTAATTGATTGCTATATGGCTAAAAATTCGGCATTAAAAACAATACAAATAAAAGGCGCCAGAGTCCATAATTTAAAAGGTATTGATATTGAACTACCTCGAAATAAATTCATTGTTATAACAGGAGTTTCGGGTTCAGGGAAATCATCTCTTGCCTTTGATACTTTATACGCTGAAGGTCAACGAAGATATGTAGAAAGTTTAAGTTCATATGCACGTCAGTTTTTAGGAAGAATAGATAAACCTGATGTTGATTTTATTAAAGGAATTCCTCCTGCAATAGCAATAGAGCAGAAAGTAAACACACGAAATCCTCGTTCTACAGTTGGTACATCAACGGAAATTTATGATTACCTGAAATTGCTTTTTGCCAGAATTGGAAAAACTATTTCTCCTGTATCAGGAAAAGAAGTCAAACGACATTATGTTTCTGATGTAGTTAATCATATTACTCAATATGACGATAAAACCAGACTTATTATTCTTTCTAGTATATTAATTCCGGATGATAGAAGTAAAAAAGCTCATTTGGAGATATTATTAAAGCAAGGATTTGTAAGAATTGAAAATAACAATGAGTTTCATAAAATAGAAGATGTTTTATCTCAAGAAGAAGCTGAAATAAATGATACTCCTTATAATCTTGTAATTGATAGGGCTACAGCGTCTAAGGAAGAAGATAATTTATCTCGTTTAGCAGATTCAATCGAAACAGCTTTTTTCGAAGGAAAAGGGGAGTGTACCATTAAAATTTTCAATAAGGATAAAGTAGAAAGCTTTAATTTTTCAAATAAATTTGAATTAGATGGAATTGAATTTGAAGAACCTTCTGAGCATATGTTTGCTTTTAATAATCCTGTTGGAGCTTGTCCGAAATGCGAAGGTTTTGGTAGTGTTATCGGAATTGATGAAGATCTTGTAATTCCCAATAAATCACTTTCCGTATTCGAAGATGCCGTTGCATGTTGGAAAGGCGAAAAAATGGGAGAGTACAAAAAAGAGTTAATAGCAGCTGCCCATCATTTTAATTTTCCTGTTCATCGTCCTTATTATGAATTAACCGATAAAGAAAGAGAGCTTTTATGGAAAGGAAATAAATACTTTTATGGAATTGATACCTTTTTTAAACACGTAGAAGAGCAACAATATAAAATTCAATATCGGGTAATGCTTTCTCGTTATAGAGGTAAAACAATTTGTCCGGATTGCAGAGGTACCAGATTAAAAAAGGAAGCATCATGGGTAAAAGTAGGAGATAAAAGTATATCTGACTTGGTTTTAATGCCTATCACAGAGCTCATTCCATTTTTTGACAATCTACAATTAGATGAACATGATACAAGTGTTGGTAAACGAATCTTGCGTGAAATAACAACCAGACTACGTTTCTTATATGATGTAGGTTTAGGCTATTTAACTTTAAACCGTTTATCTTCATCACTTTCAGGAGGTGAGAGCCAACGCATTAATTTGGCTACGTCATTGGGTAGTACATTAGTAGGTTCATTATATATATTAGATGAACCAAGTATTGGATTGCATTCTAAAGACACAGAACTACTAATCAAAGTCTTAAAGCAACTCCAGCAATTGGGAAATACAGTAGTGGTTGTTGAACATGATGAAGATATCATGAGGGCAGCCGATGAAATTGTTGATATAGGTCCAGGGGCTGGAAGATTAGGTGGTGAAATTGTTTTTAAAGGAAAACTTGAAAAGAAAGCTAAGGCAAAAGATAGCTTAACTTATCAGTATTTATTCGGTACAAAAAAGATAGAAATTCCTCAATCAAGGAGGAGTTGGAATAATTATATAGAAATATTAGGAGCCAGGGAGAATAATTTAAAGGCCGTTAATGTAAAAGTACCTTTAAATGTAATGACCGTTATTACCGGAGTAAGTGGTTCAGGTAAATCAACTCTTGTTAAATCTATATTTTATCCTGCTATAAAAAAACGACTTGGTGGTTATGCAGATAAAACGGGAGCTTTTGATTTATTAAAAGGTGATGTAGAGCAAATTACCGAGGTTGAATTTGTAGATCAAAATCCAATTGGAAAATCATCGCGTTCGAATCCTGCTACGTATTTAAAAGCATATGATGAAATTCGAAAATTGATGGCGGATCAACAAGCATCTAAAATCAATGGATATAAAGCATCGCATTTTTCTTTTAATATTGATGGGGGACGATGTGAAGAATGCCAGGGAGAGGGAACTATTAAAATTGAAATGCAATTTATGGCAGATATTGTTCTGACATGTGAAAGTTGTAACGGCAAACGATTTAAAGAAGATATATTAGAGGTAAAATATCGAGATAAAAATATCCACGATATTTTAGAGATGACTATAGAGCAAGCCATAGAGTTTTTTCAGGAGGATACTAATAACAATACCTCAAAAAGGATAGTAAATAAATTAAAACCTCTTTCGGATGTAGGATTAGGATATGTTAAAATGGGACAATCTTCGAGTACCCTTTCAGGAGGAGAGAGTCAAAGGGTAAAACTAGCTTCGTTTTTAGCAAAGGAGAAAGCTGAACCCACATTATTTATCTTTGATGAACCTACAACAGGATTACATTTTAACGACATTAAAAAACTTCAGGCTGCATTTGATGCTCTTATAGATAAAGGCCATTCTATTGTAATCATCGAACATAACATGGATGTAATTAAATCTGCGGACTGGATTATAGATCTAGGTCCTGAAGGTGGAGATAAAGGTGGATTTGTTGTCTTTGAAGGTAAACCGGAAGACCTTATAAAACAGAAAAAATCATACACTGGTAAATTCTTAGAACCATATATATTAAATGAAAAAAGCTCCAAATAATGGAGCTTTTTCATTTAGTAATATAATCATTATCTATTTTTTGTCTTTTTCAATACCAAACAACACCGAAACACATCCCTTAATTGTATTTGTTTCATCTGATGCATAATCATCTAAAACTTTAAGTTTTATTACTAATGTTTGAGTTGTTTCAACCGAAAAATCCCAAACATCTATGAAGTCATGATCTTTATTATCAAATAAGATATTATTATTCTCATCAACTAATCTAAAATGTATATTTGGTAGATTATCTATTTTACTTACTGCAATTCTATATTTCTGCCCCTTAAAAAAGGTTTTATATAATTCTGCTGTTTCTCCTGCTCCTAAAATAGTGGCATTGTAATTACCATCATGTACAAAATTACCAAGTTTAGGTTTACCTACTTTCTTTGCAAAGGTTAAACATTGAGCATTTAAATTATTTCCAACACTAATAAAGAAAATAAATAGAAATATAGATCTTACTAAGTTTACAATAAAATGTTTTTTACACATATAACTTTTACAAGATATTAAGAAATAAATTCTGTTCTGATTTCTGCAACTTTTTGTAGTAATTTATCAAAAACTTCTTTCGACATGTGTGTTTCTGAATCTGCTTTAATTGTAGTTACTTTGTTCTCTGAATCTGTTTCAGCTTCAACCTTAGAAGTATTTACTATTTTAATTTCTTCAAAAATAGATTGTAATTCTGTTATTTTTTGTTGCAAATAAACAATGTCATCATTATCAGTATATGATTCTAACATGTTTAAAACTGTAATTAATGAAAGTTTTTGATATACAATTCTTTCAACTAATCTTTGATTATTATCCATAGAACCATTAGTTAAAGTTGTTGCCAAATATAAACCTTCAACCCAACCACCAACTAAAACCATAACAGATAATGCAGCTCTGTCATTTTCCTTTAAAAAAGCATTTGAACTCATAAAAGTTTCAGAGATAATTTCCATAACGGCATCCCTGTTATTCATATTATCCTCTAACTTTTTAATAGTATTTTCATCAATTGCATCTAAAATACTTAAGCCTTCAGCCAATTTTTTTGCACACCCCATATATTTTATGGCAGATTGTGTTTGATCAAATAAACTTGTATAACTTAAATCGGCACTATAAATACCAAGATTTAAAGCCATCTTAAGATTGGTATTATAACTAGATACATTCTCAATGGGATTTAAAATCTCTTCATCATACCTGGCTCCTGATCTTTTAATAAGCATTGCTGTTTCAAGAGGAGACGGTAAAGAATAAAAGATTAATTTTGATTTATTAAAATCTTCAACCATTTGAGGATCTACTTCCTGAACTGATTCTATAATTTTTTCTTCTTCGCTTTTACCAGATTTTTTACCATCTGAAGCACAAGATGCAACTAACAATGATATTAGAGCAAAAACAAAAAATAATTTAGAAACCTGATTAAAAGTTTTTCTCATTTTGTTAAAATTTTATACTGATAAGTAATATTATTATCTACTACACATCAGCTGTAATTGCTAGGATTATATTTTCTAAATGTATATTTAATATAATTACGTAATTGTCATTTTTACATAATTAATTATTTCGAAATATAAAAATATCAAAATTAATTCACAAACAATTCGTTTAAGAAAGGTTTTGTAAAAAAAAATATAAAAAAAGCTTTTGAACATATTATATTCAAAAGCTTTTGACTTAAATATTTTAATAAGAATTAATCTAATGATGAGAAATATTTCATAAACTGAGCTCTTTCATATTGAGTAGGATCAGAAATTTTTCTATAACTCATTAAACCTTTAAAATCTGATATCGAATTATAACCTTTTTCTTCCATCCAATATGACAATTCATTAATAATAGATGAAATTGTTTCAGGACCATTTTTATATATAGTCGAACATAATTGTACAGTTGAAGCACCTGCAAGTAACTGTTTGATAACGGCTTCTCCATCATGATTTCCTGTAGAAGCAGATACATCTATTTGATCAACTTTATCTGATACAATAGCAACCCAGCGTAATGTTCTTCTTATATCAGATGGAGTACTAAATACTGATGACGAAGTTAAACTCAATTTATTTATATCAATATCCGGTTGATAAAAACGATTAAATAAAACAACACCTTTAGCACCTAGGGCATACAATTTATTTACAACTGCAACAAGATTAGCAAAGTTATCACCTAATTTTATTGCAAAAGGAATTTTAACTGCCTTTGAAATATTTTCAGCTATACTATAATATAGTCCTTCAATAACAGAAGCCTCTAGATTTTTATCTGTATTAACGATATGAACATTTAATTCTATTGCGTCGGCGCCTGCAGCTTCTATTTTCTTTGCAAAATCAATCCATTCATTTGCCGAAAAACAGTTAATACTTGCTATTACCGGAATATCAAATTTTTCTTTAGCTTCTTTTATCAAATTAATATATTCGCCTACAGAATTATCCTTTGTATATCCAGTGATATAATCCACAGCTTCAGGATAATCATAGCCTGATCCCTGACTTATTTGATTGTTAATTTCATAATTAATTTGTTCCTCAAATAAAGATTTAAGTACAATTGCACCAGCACCGGCTTCAACTAATTTTGAAATTTTTTCGATACTACTGGTTAAACCAGAACTACTAATAATTATGGGATTCTTCAAGTTTAATCCCATATATGAAGTATTTAATTTTGCCATATGAATTGTTTTTTGGTATCAGCAAATATAATTTTTTTTAAACACTAAAAGTTCAAAAACCTTATATTTTACATATTGTTGTAGTTTCTTGCTCCAAAAATAGAACTTCCTACTCTTACCATAGTACTGCCTTGTTCTATGGCAATTTTATAGTCCCCGCTCATACCCATTGAAATTTCATTAAAAGAATTACTTTCTTTAAAATACTGATCTTTTAGTTTCAAAAACATATCTTTTAAGCTCTTGAATTCTTTACTTACCTGTTGTGAATCATCTGTATATGTAGCCATACCCATAACTCCACAAATTTCAATATTGTTTAATTGACCAATTTCATCTGAAGCTAAAAACTGTTCTACTTCTTCTAAAGCAAATCCAAATTTTGTACTTTCTTCTGCAATATGAAATTGTAACAGACAATTTATTTTTCGATCATTTTTTTTAGCTTCTTTGTTTATCGCTTTTAATAGTTTGAAAGAGTCAACACCATGTATTAATGAAACAAATGGAGCAATATATTTTATTTTATTTGTTTGTAAATGACCAATAAAATGCCATTCAATATCTTTAGGTAATTCTTCAAATTTTTTAGTTAAATCCTGAACTTTGTTTTCTCCAAATATTCTCTGACCTTCCTGATAAGCTTCTAATATGTCGCTATTGGGTTTTGTTTTTGAAACAGCAACCAAAGTAACATTTTGAGGAATACTGGATTTTATTGTTTTTAGATTTTCAGCAATAGACATAATTGAATAATTCTTGTTTATCCTACAAAATTACGATTTTAACAAAAAAGGCTTCATTATTTACTTAAAATAATGAAGCCATAATATTTAAATTATTTCCTTCTGGTTTACTATTTATATTACTTACAGATATTATAATTATTGATTTCTAGAAGTTTAAAATCTCCTTAAGGCTTATTAATTCTATACATCAATGTGCATTTAAAATAAATGTAATTGTAATTTATTGCTACTCTAGTTTGTGAATGACCATCCCTGATCTTAATTTAGGTTCAAACCATGTGGTTTTAGGAGGCATTATATTTCCGGAATCGGCTATGTCAATTAATTGTTTCATTGTAACAGGAAATAAAGCAAATGCCACTTTCATTTCACCACTGTCAACTCTTTTTGATAATTCCTGTAATCCTCTAATTCCTCCAACAAAATCTATTCTTTTATTAGTTCTCAAGTCTTTTATTCCAAGAATATCATCTAAAACATATTGTGATAAGATAGTTACATCTAATACACCAATAGGGTCATTATCATTATAAATACCTTCTTTTGCCTTGAGCTTATACCATTTTCCACCCAAATACATTGAGAATTCATGTAATTTTTGAGGTTTTATAATATTATCGGAGTTTTCTTCAATTATAAAGCAATTAGAAATTTCATCAATGAATTCTTTTTCACTTAATCCATTTAAGTCTTTAATAACACGGTTATAATCTATAATTTGTAATTGATTTTCCGGAAAATGTACTGCAAGAAAATAGTTATATTCTTCATCTCCTTGATGGTTTGGATTTGCCTCTCTTTTTTCTTTGCCTACTAATGCCGCTGCCGCAGTTCTATGATGTCCATCTGCAACATATGTATATGGTACTTTTGTGGCAAAAAGATCTTCAATTTTATTATTAATATTAGCATCATTAATAACCCAAAAATGGTGACCAAAACCTTCTTCTGAAACAAAATCATATTCTGGATCTTGAATGGTTACTATTTCAGAAACAATATTATCTATTTCCGGAACGGATGGATATGTAAAAAACACAGGTTCAATATTGGCATTATTTATTCTAACATGAACCATTCTATCTTCTTCTTTCTCTTTTCTTGTAAGTTCATGTTTTTTTATAATTCCATTAAAATAATCATCAATGGAAGCAGCGCCAACAATACCATATTGAGTTCTACCGTCCATTGTCTGAGCATAAATGTAAAATTTAGGTTCATTATCTTGTATTAACCATCCTTTTTGCTGAAATTTTTTAAAATTCAGCACTGAAGTATTATAAACTTGTTGAGAATGGATATTTTCAACTTCCGGACAATCGATCTCACTTCTGGTGATATGTAACAATGAAACATCTTTTCCCTTGGCCATACAGGCAGCTTCTTCACGATTCATTACATCATAAGGAAGACAACTTAGATTTTTAATTAAGTTAGCTGGAGGACGAAGCCCTTTAAAAGGTTTTACTATTGTCATATCGTTGATTTTTGAATTTGATATTAGATATGCAATATATGAATAGCAATATTATATGAAGGTGATTTTTATCAAAGTAGTGGGAAAAGTAGAATTTTATATATACAAATTTTAAATTTCTATAGGGTTTATTCTTTTTTTACAACAAATGTTTTAGAAAATTAACAACTCAAAATAGCATCCTTATATATACTTCTACTATACAGCTTTTTAACTAATTTAATTAGCAAAATGTACCATCCTGTATGATACATTTACCCCCTCTTTTTGGGAAGTAATTCCCTCTTTTGGGAATAACCCCCATTTCATTTGAGAAACCAAAAAAATCTTAAATACCATTAATAAATACTTTTGTAATCGCTATTAACAAAATGTCAGGTTTAGTTAAAGATATTACTGATTTGTTTAATCAAATTAACACATGATGTTAATAAATGTTTTGAGCTTGATCTATAAAAATTCAAATAGGAATTAAAAATATATTATATGAATCGAAAGATATTTAGAAGAGGATTATTACTAATGATGATTCCGGCAATGTTAGGATTGACTCAATGTAATAATCGAGCAAAGAAGGAGGAAAATAAAAACTCTAATTCAAAAAAGGGTCTAGAAATGGCAATTAGGATGGCTAATTCAGAAATGACTTTTTTCCCTAATGTTACATTTGTTGATTTTAACACTAAAGCAAAATGGAATTATACTCCTGGACTAATTTCATATGCTATGGTTGAATTAAGTAAAGTAACCAAAGATCAAAAGTATTTTGATTATGCAAAAAGCTACGCAGATGAGTTTATTAATGAAAATGGTGAAATTAAAGGTTATAAAAGATCTGATTTTAATATAGATAAAATAAACTCAGGTAAGTTTTTGTTTGATTTATATGAGGAAACAAAGGACGAAAAATATAAAAAAGCCATTTTTATTTTAAGAGATCAATTGAAAGATCATCCAAGAACAGAAGAAGGTGGTTTTTGGCATAAGAAAAGATATACAAACCAGATGTGGTTAGATGGTTTATATATGGGTGCACCTTTTTATGCTGAGTTTTGTAAGGTATTTAATGAACCAGAATCTTTTAGTGATGTAATCAATCAATTTAAAACCGTTCACAAGCACACTTATAATCCTGAAAAAGGATTAAACTATCATGGATGGGATGAGAGTAAAGATCAAAAATGGGCCAATAAGGAAACTGGATGTTCTTCACATTTTTGGGGAAGAGCAGAAGGATGGTTTGCAATGGCATTAGTTGATGTTTTAGATTATATTCCAACGAATCATCCTCAGAGGGGAGAATTAATATCTATTTTAAATGATGTAGCTGCCGGTATTAAAAAATATCAGGACAAAGAAAGTGGAGTTTGGTATCAGGTTTTAGATCAAGGTAACAGAGAAGGTAACTATTTGGAATCTTCAGCCTCAAGCATGTTTGTTTATGCTTTATTAAAAGCTGTCAGAAAAGGATATATCAATGAAAGTTATAAAGCTATAGCAGATAAAGGGTATGAGGGTATTTTAAATCTTTTTATTAAAGAAAATAATGATGGTACTATAAGTCTTACTAAGGTTTGTGCTGTTGCAGGTTTAGGAGGTAATCCTTACAGAGAAGGAACATATGAATACTATATAGGTGAACCAATTAGAGATAATGATCCTAAAGGTGTAGGACCATTTATACTTGCATGTTTAGAAACTAATTAATAAATCTTAATATAATCAAAAAGTATGGTAGACTGTAAAACAAAAAAGAAGGGAAATCTACACTTAAAAAGTTTTCGTGTAGGTATTCTGATTTTAGGTCTCTTTCTTATGGTAACGAATGGGCTATTTGCTCAAACAGTTACTATATCAGGTAAAGTGACTGATGCAACGACTAATGAACCATTTCCAGGTGCTACAGTAGTTGTAAAGGGGACAACAAATGGTACAATTACTGATTTCGATGGTAATTATACTTTATCAAACGTACCAGCTGATGCAACCTTAATGTTTTCATTTATTGGAATGAAATCTCAAGAAGTTATCCTTGCAGGACAAACTGTTATTAATGTAAGTTTAGCTGAAGAAACTATTGGATTAGAAGAAGTTGTAGCTGTAGGTTACGGAACAGTAAAAAAATCAGACTTAACTGGTTCTGTAGGTAGTTTAGATACTGAAATGATGACATCTAAAGGTACTGCTACACCAATGGAAGCACTTCAGGGACAAGTTGCAGGGGTAAACATTTCTGCTTCTTCAGGTCGTGCAGGATCTGATTTTAGTATAAAGATTAGGGGGGATAACTCTTTAGCTGGTGGTGATCCTTTATATGTAGTAGATGGAATTATTTCTGATAATATTCAGTTTGTAAACCCACAGGATATTGAAAGAATTGATATCTTAAAAGATGCATCTTCAACTGCTATTTACGGTTCTCGTGGTTCTAATGGTGTTATAATCGTTACTACTAAGTCAGCTGATAAAGTAAAGAAACCAACAATTAGTTATGATGGTTATTATGGTGTAAGATCTGTTGCACGTCTTCCAGAATTTATGGATGGAGACAAATGGTGGCAGTACAGAGAAAATGCTTACCTTGGATCTGTAGCAAAATCAGGAAACGATATTAGTGATCCTTCATATGATCAATTATGGGTAAATAGTATGTCAGGTTATGATAAGAGTGAATTACTAAGAGAAAGATTAGCTAATAAAGATTATACTGACTGGCCTAGTTATTTCCTAAGCAATGGAACTCAACAAAACCATTATTTATCTATTTCAGGTCAAAGCGAAAATAAGATCTCATATATTTTTGGAATTGGTTACCAACAAGAAAAAGGTAACATGACTAAAGAATCATTTGATAGATATAACCTTAAAGCTAGTGTTAATCACCAGATTAACGACAAGTGGAGTGCTGGTACTAATTTAAATGTGGCTATCTCTACTCAAGAAATGGGTAGTCCAAACGCTATTAACAATGCATTTAGAATGTCACCTTTAGTAAGCCCTTATGGGGAAGAAGGTTATTCTGAAGCTGGTGAATTACTATACCAACCTTCTAAATACGAAGGAATAAGTTTTACTAGTACATTAAACCCGTTATTAGACCAAAAAGAATCAGAAGATGAAACTCGTGATGTATATATGTTAGGTAATGTATACTTACAGTTTAAGCCAATTGAAGGTATGACTCTTAAAACTACTTTCTCTCCTGAGTTTAAAACTGAACGCCAAGGTGTTTATTATGGTTCAAATACTGAAAAAAGAAAAGGAAAAGATCCTGCAGCAACTCTTGATAGATCTGAAAGAATTTCATATACATGGGATAACCAGTTGACTTATGAAAAATTATTAGGAGATCATAAATTAAACTTTATGTTTTTACAAAGTTTGTATTCTACACAAACTGAATCTTCTGCAATTTCAGTTGAAAACCTTCCTTACGAATCATTATATCATAACTTAGGATCAGCTCAGGATATCTTAAGTGTTGAAAGTGGTTATAGTAAAGTAACTCTTGCTTCTGTAATCGGTAGATTAAATTACTCTTACAAGGGAAAATACTTATTGACTGCATCTTTAAGATCTGATGGTTCTTCTAAATTAGCTGACGGACACAAATGGGCTGCTTTCCCATCTGCAGCTTTTGGATGGAGAGTTATTGAAGAAGATTTCATGAAAGATATTAGTTTTCTATCTAATTTGAAAGCAAGATTAAGTTATGGTTATACTGGTAACAATAACATTGATGCATATTCAACTCAAATGTTAGCTAGTACTAAAATGTACTATGACTTTGGAGGAACAACTGCAAATGGTTTTGCTCCTTCAGGTATTGCAAACAATGCATTAACATGGGAGAAGACAAGAGAATGGAACATTGGTTTTGATTTTGGTATCCTTCAAAACAGAATTAGTGGTAGTTTAGACTACTATAATAAATTATCACAAGAGTTATTAATGGATCGTAAATTACCTATTGAAACAGGATGGGGAACTGTAACTGCAAACGTTGGATCTGTAAGTAATAAAGGTATTGAAGCAATGTTAAAAGCTTATATCGTTGATAACTCTAAATTAACATGGCAAGCTACTGTTACTTTTGCAAAAAATACTAATGCAATTGAGGAGCTTTATGGTGCAAAAGAAGATGACTTAGGTAATGAGTGGTTTATTGGTCAGCCAATTAATGTTAATTACAATTATGTATTTGACGGAATATGGAAAGCTGATGAAGCTGAAGAAGCAGCAACATATGGACAGTCTGAAGGTCAAGCAAAAGTAAAAGATTATGGAAATGATGGTATTGATGATAGTGACCGTAAAATTTTAGGAACTCCTGATCCTGATTATACAATGAACTTATCTACTACTGTTCGTTACAAAGGATTTGATTTAAATGCATCTCTATATTCTGTACAAGGAGTTCAGGTTTATAGTTATTTCCATAAAGAATTCTTGAATTTTAAAGATAGAGGTCGTGCAAAATTGGATGTTAATTACTACATGCCAGAAAATAATATTTCAGGTTTTAATGATTCAGACAAATATCCAATGCCAATTAATGCTGGTAACTACTGGCTTTCAAATGGGGTAGGTTATTATAAAGATGCTTCTTTTATTAAAGTTAAAAACATCTCTTTAGGATACACTTTTGCATCTGAAATAGCAAGTAAGGTTAAAATGAAAAACTTAAGAGTTTATTTTAATATACTAAATCCGTTTGTAATTACAGATTATGATGGTTTTGATCCAGAATGGGCAAGTGCTAAATATGGAAAAGGTGGAGTTAGCTCTGTAACTTACCAATTTGGTGTAAATTGTAAATTTTAAAAAAATAAAACAATTAAGTAATGAATAAATTATTTCTATATATAGGTGTTATTTGCATGTTTTTTACATCATGCGAAAGCTTCCTAGAAGAAGAAAACCTTTCTTCTGTTGTTGCAGATGAATTATATGCTACAGAAGATGGTTACGAGGGATTAGTCAACAGTTGTTATGCCTCATTGAAAAATGTTTATGGTGATGAACCATGGTTATTTTGTGCAGGTACAGATTTATATGTTGAAGGTAGAAGTACTCAACCTGACGGAATTAGTGAATACAAAAATTTAACTTCTTCTGACGACAATGTAACTGATTTTTTTACTAATCTTTATTCAAGTATTCAATATTGTAATACTGCTCTTAATTATAGCACAAAAACAGAAGAAACTGATGCTTTAGCTCAACGTATTGCTGAAGTTAAGTTTATACGTGCTATCAACTATTTTACTTTAGTTCAACATTTTGGAGGTGTTAGTATTGTAACTGAAATGATTAATGAACCAATTGTTTCTTTTGAAAAATCAAGTGCTCAAGATGTTTATAGTTTTATTATTTCAGAGTTAAAATCAATTGTTGATGATCTACCTGAAACAACTTCAGAATATGGTCGCGTTACTAAAAAAGCTGTTTATCACTATTTAGCTAAAGTGTATCTAACAAGAGGTTATGAATCATATGCTGAATCAAGTGATTTTAGTACAGCAGCTAGTTATGCAGAATCAGCTATAAACAACCAGGGATTAAATATGACTTACGAGGAATTATTTACCCCAGGTGCAGAAGAAAATGATGAAGTTATTTTCTCGATCCAATATGATTCTGAGTCTATGTTAGATCCTATGGATGATGGTAATATGCAAAACTACTTTTTCGGTCCTTATTTAGGTGGTGAAGGAAGTCAGAAGGGATATCCTTATAGATCTTACAATTTATGTCCAACAATGTATATGTTAGATTTATATACAGAAGATGATTCTCGTTGGGAAGCTTCTTTTATGACTACCGTATATGATGAGTATTATGACTATTATAATGATGCTGATAGTAGAGATGAACTAGCTGTTACATATTATTTTCCTCAAGCATGGGAAGTAGCAGATACAGCTGCTTGGAGAGCAGAATCAGAGTTAAGAGCAGATGCTGTAATCAGACCATATGGAACAGCTTGGGAAGCTTCTATTGCATCTTCTGAAGATTGGGAAACTCCAATTACTAAAAAGTTCGACGATCCTAAATCTGATTTCTCTAACAAAGGATCAAATTCAAGAGATTTATATCTTGCTCGTTTAGGTGAAACTTATCTAATTGCTTCAGAAGCTTATTTACAAGCTGGAAATGCAACTAAAGCTACTGAAATGATTAATGTTGTTCGTACAAGAGCAGCTAAAGCTGGTAGTGAAGCTGCGATGCAGTTAGCACAAGCAGATGTTGATATTGACAAGATTTTAGATGAAAGAGCTTTAGAATTATTTGGTGAGTATCACAGATGGGAAGATTTAAAGCGTACAGGTAAATTAGTTGAAAGAACTCAACTTTATAACCGTGATATCAAGGCTTGGTTTGATAATGGTATTAATCCATTCGAAGGAAATGATGGAGAACTTAAACTGTTAAGACCAATTCCTCAGGATGCATTAGACTTAAATACAAATGATGATTACGTTCAGAATCCTGGATACTAATTAAAACTATATAATATGGAGAAACCGAGTTGCTTCGGTTTCTTCATATTCTTAATTCGTTTTACTAAGCAATAGATACAAAGTACAAATAAATAATATTCAACAATATAACAATAGATTTTATATGATACATCAAGGGATTTATAAGAACCATTATCTAAACCTAATTACATAAAAATATTATCCTGTAAATTTATTTTCTAATTCTCATTTGAATGAAAATTTCATTTATAGGCATTTAAATACCCTCCCTATACAGTTTCTTTTAATCCTAAATTTTATACTGAAATCAAGTTAATAGTGTTTTATCATCACAGTTCAGAAAATAGATGTAATTAAAATCTTAACGAATAACATTGTAAATATTTAAAGTTGAATAAAACGAAAATAGAATACTACATCAGAAAATCTAATTACCCATTAAATTAAATGAAATAGTATTCAAGTTACTATGTATCGAAAAAAAATATGTCACTAAAGCACAATATACCAATATCTTATAAATAATATTTAATAACTATCATTCTATCATAGATATGAAATATTTAGTTAAAGAACTTATTGTTAAGATGTTGGGAGTCATATAAAATTCACAGTTCTAGCAAATAATAAATAACTAATAAAACATGAAATTAAGTAAGCTAACGTATTTAGCCTTAATAAGTTTAATGGCTTGTACAACTCAACCAAAGGAAGTTGTAACAAACTCGGTTGATAAAATTTATGAAGGTGTTGAATTTGAAATGCCGAAAGTAAAAGAGCCTATATTCCAGGATTACTCAATATCAATTGAAAAATACAATGCTGTAGCAGATGGAAAAACATTAAATACAAAAGCTATTGCTGATGCTATTGCTGATGTATCTTCGAATGGAGGAGGAAAGGTCATTATTCCAAGGGGTGTTTGGTTAACTGGTCCTATAGTTTTAAAAAGCAATATTAATCTTCATTTAGAAGATGGAGCCTTAATTTTATTTAGTGATAATAAGGACTTATACCCATTGATGGAAACCAGTTTTGAGGGACTTAACACAGTTAGATGTCAGGCTCCTTTATTTGGTGAAAATTTAGAGAATATTGCCATTACCGGAAATGGAGTAATTGATGGATCTGGAGATGCATGGAGATTTGTAAAACGATCAAAACTTACAGGGTCTCAATGGAAAAAGTTAGTTGCTTCTGGTGGAGTTGTGGACAAGAAAGGAAATACCTGGTATCCTTCTCAAAGCTATTTTGAAGCTGCTACAATGAGTGATATGAATGTAGTTAAGCATGAGACAATTGAAGAATATCAAAAAGTAAGAGACTTTTTACGTCCTGTTTTGGTTAGTCTTGTAAACTGTAAGAAAGTTTTATTAGATGGACCTGTATTTCAAAATTCTCCAGCATGGAATGTTCATCCTCTTATGTGTGAAGATTTAACAGTGAGAAATATTGAAGTTCGTAATCCTTGGTATTCTCAAAATGGTGATGGTATTGATATTGAATCATGTAAAAATGTATTGTTATATAATTCATCGTTTGATGTAGGTGATGATGCTATTTGCATTAAATCTGGTAAGGATAAAGATGGTCGTGACCGTGGAATACCTGCTGAAAATACTATTGTTAAGAACTGTATTGTTTACCATGGACATGGAGGAGTAACAGTAGGAAGTGAAATGTCTGGTGGAGTAAAAAACATGCATGCTTCTGGTTGTACTTTTATTGGAACAGATGTCGGTTTAAGATTTAAGAGTACTAGAGGTAGAGGAGGAGTTGTTGAAAATATTTTTATCTCTGATATAGATATGATTGATATCCCTACAAATGCAATTTCATTTAACCTTTATTATGGAGGATTGTCTGTCTCAGAAATGTTAGCTCAAAAAGATGCAAACAAAGGAGAAGAAAAAATTCCTGCAGTTACAGAAGAAACTCCTCAGTTTAAAGACATAGTAATTAAAAATGTAACATGTAAGGGAGCGCTACAAGCTATTTACCTACAAGGATTACCAGAGATGAATCTTGAAAATGTATATCTTGAGGATTTAGATATGATTGCAGAAAATGGTCTGTTATGTATGGATGCTAAAGGTGTTACAGTTAAAGATCTGCATTTAGATGTTAAAAATTCTCCTGCACTAACTTTTATTAATGTATCTGATGTAAATATTGATGAGTTAGATATTGAAAATACAGAATTACCTTTAATTTCATTAAATGGTAAATTAACCAGTAATGTAAATATCAATGTATCAAAAGATATTGACTTAAATAAAGCATTTTCTGTTGGAAAAGAAGTAAATACAAAATTGGTTAAAATCAATGGAAAGTAGATTACTTGGATAAGTAGGATATGTAAGTGTAACTCTGTCTGATTGATTTAGAATATTCAAATTAAATTATCTTTTTTCTTAAAACCAATTCTCAAAAGCTTTATTGAGAAGATTTCAGGTTCTGTCAAGGGTGGCTGAGGAACGAAGCCATTCATATACCCTTGACGGGTTCTGTAATCTACCTACTTTTGCTTTTTTGAGTTGGTTGATTACAAATCAATTTTCATACGATCTCCAAATTTTATGCAAAACTGCTGAATGGTTAATCCCCAATTACGAACAGGCTGAGTCCATTTTTTAGAGATATTTTCAGTAGCCAGGTAGATCAATTTCATTAATGCCATATCACTAGGAAATGCTCCTTTAGTTTTAGTTACTTTACGAATTTGACGATGAAAACCTTCCACAGCATTAGTTGTGTAAATTATCTTTCTAATATGCTCATCATATTCAAAATACGTTGTTAATTCTTCCCAGTTCTCATGCCATGATTTTATGACTATAGGATACTTTTTACCCCATGCTTCTTCAAGGTTAAGAAGTTCCATCTCGGCTTGACTCTTTGTTGCTGATTGATAAACCTTTTTAAGATCTTTCATGAACGCTTTTTGATCTTTTGAGGCAACATACTTCAGTGAATTTCTAATTTGATGGATTACACATTTTTGTATTTCCGTTTCGGGATAAATGCTTAGTATGGCATCTGAAAAACCTTTAAGATTATCAGTACATGCTATAAGTATATCTTTTACCCCACGGCTTTTTAAATCAGTTAACACAGATAACCAGAAGTTTGCCCCTTCACTTTCGGAAATATACATACCGATAAGTTCTTTGCGACCTTCTTTATTAATTGCTAATATATTGTAAACTGCTCTGGAGATAACTTTCCCACCATCCCTTACTTTATAATGCATAGCATCCATCCAAACAATTGGATAGACTTCATCCAGCGGCCTATTTTGCCATTCTTTTACTTGTGGGATAACTCTGTCTGTAATCCCACTTAGTGTTGTTGCTGATATTTCAACATCATACATCTCTTGTATGTGGATGGAAATATCGCGCAAACTCATTCCTCGACCATAAAGTCCGATAATCTGTGGTGCAAGGTTATCTGCCAATATGGTTTCTCGCTTTTTAACTATCTGGGGTTCAAAGCTACTATGCCGATCTTGTGGTGTTTCAATAGTTATTTCTCCAGATGAAGTTTTTAAGGTTTTGGAGCTTTTGCCATTGCGTTTATTCCCAATACTACGTTCTTCTTCATCTAAATGACACTCCATCTCTGCGGAAAGAGCACTTTCTAGAAACTCTTTAATAATGGGTGCAAAAACGCCTCCTTCTCCTGTTAATGATTTTCCGCTCTTTAATTGACTAAGAGCTAAATCCCGCATTGCAATATATTCTGGGGATTCTTTTTTCTTTTCTGCCATAAGTCACAATATTAATAATTTGTTGCTTACAGACAGTGTTTATTTTACATCCTCGATAAGTATCAAATTTTTAATTGTTTATAATAAAAAAGCTGTTCAAAAAATTAATTTGAACAGCTTTTCTTGTTTTCATGAGAAAAAGTTTATTGATCCTTTTCTATATTTCCTTTAACCTTTAATTCTTTTGGATCTCCTGTATAATGGATTTTTCCTCCTGTATTTGTTTTTGCTTCAAGATTTTCTGTTACATTAACCCATGCCACACCTCCTGTAGATGCTTTAACAATAGCTTCTTTACAGTCAAGTTTATCAGCAACATATCTACCGCCGGTACTACTTGATACTTCCTGAAAATTTACTTTACCTACAACTTCTATTTTTGAAGAAGATAATGAAGCAGTAAGATTTTTAACATCTAAATCCAAAATAATAGAAGAACCAGTACCAGCTTTTAGATCAAGATTTTCTGCATATAAAATATTATCTGAAGAAATAAAAGCACCAGTCCCTGCACTAATTGCTTTTAATGATTTATATGTTGCATATACCATTACTGAGACGTCTTTGTAAATTTTTGTCTTGAGCTTGATATCTAATTTACGCCCATCAATTTCTGTAATAACATCTGTTACATCAGCATTTTCTATTTCAACTCTAATTTTTTCTTTGTCGCCTTCAATCAAGGTAACATTTATTCCTTTACCTGCATAAATTTCATTAAATGTACCAACATTTCTAATTTGCGAATTTCTTTCCTGTGCTATAACATTAGTTATTGTTATTAATGCTATAAAAAATAGTATTGCCTTTTTCATATATAAAAACTATAATTATTCTTATTTTAATTCATTTAAATTTTTTACGAGACTAAAAATAATACAATTATTATACCATCACGCAAACAACTCTTTTATCTGATTCTCATTCATATTTTTAAATGGGTTATTTGAGTTAATAAATGTATCAGCCAATTTAGATTTATGTTCTTGTAACTTCATAATTTTTTCTTCAATTGTTTCTGTAGAAATAAATCGATAAACAAAAACATTTTGTTTTTGACCAATTCTATGTGCTCTATTTATGGCTTGTGACTCGGCTGCAGGATTCCACCATGGATTTAACAAGAAAACATAATCAGCACTAACCAGGTTTAAACCAACACCACCAGCTTTTAATGAAATTAGAAATACTTTACAGTCTTTTTCATTTTCAAAATTATTAACTACTTCCTGACGATTTGTTGTACTTCCTGTAAGTTTACTGTATTTGATTTTCTTACGATTAATTTGTTTTTCAAGCAAATCTAAATCTTTTACAAAAGATGAAAAAATTAAAACCTTATGATTTTCATTTACAATACTTTCAAGATTGTCCACAATCATATTAAATTTCCCTGATTCTCCTTTAAAATCAGGTTTAACAAAAACAGGATGGTTTGCAATTTGTCTCAGTCGAGTTAATCCTTGCAAGGCCAAAAAAGTGGATTTTTCAACACCTTTGACTTCAAAAGTCTTTAATAATTCATTTCTGATTCCTGATTTTTCTAATTCATAAACTTTCTTTTGTTCAGGTGTCATATCACAATACATAACCTGTTCAGTTATAGGAGGTAATTCCTTAGCAACCTTTTCTTTCGTTCGTCTTAACACAAAGGGTTCTATTAACTTTTGTAATTTTTCTTCATGTTCTTCACTATTGCTTTTTTCAATAGGAGTGATGTAATGGCGTTTAAAGAAATTTAAATTCCCCAATAATCCATTATTTACAAAATTCATCTGAGCCCATAAATCTACTAATGAGTTCTCGATTGGAGTACCAGTCAAAACCAATTTCTTATTGCAGTTTAACTGCATTATAGCATCATAAATTTTTGAATTAGGATTTTTAATATATTGACTTTCATCTAAAATCGTATAATGAAACTGAAAATGCTTTAAATATTCAATGTCATTACGAACTACCCCATACGAGGATAATACAATATGGTAATGTCTGATTATTTTACCTATTTCCTTTGATTTTAAACGTTTAGCACCCGAATAAATATAAATTTTTAGTGATGGCGCAAATTTCTTGAATTCATTTAACCAATTATGAATTAATGAGGTAGGTAAAATGATTAAAGAGGTAGGAATACCACTATTATTAAAACCATTAAGATCGGAAGTTTCAAATAAGTTAAGCTGCTGAAGTTGATCTATTTCTGATTGATTTAAATCATTCTCTTCATAAACCTTTAGTAGTAAAGTAATTGTTTGCAAGGTTTTTCCTAATCCCATATCATCAGCTAGTATACCACCGAAATTATTATTGTGTAAATAATTCATCCACTTAAATCCCTGAAGCTGATATGGACGAAGGTTTGCTTTTAATCCTTCTGGTGTATTGTTGTCCTTATTTTCAGGAATTGATTTAAATGTAGCGTGATTATAATTTGTCGAACCTGATTTTAACAAATTATAATACATATTATTTAGCTTTATTTTTCCTCCTTTATCCTCAGAAAAGGTTAATATATCTGTGTACTTGCTAAACCATTCTTCTGGTATTAAAAAGATTTCACCATTTGGCAAAATGTATTCTTTTTTACCGGATATAATATGTTTTCTAATTTTTATGAACGGAATTTCAAAATCTCCAACAACAACTCTCATCTGCAAATCAAACCAATCTTTGTCCATATCTGATGTAAAGTCACATGAGAAATTTCCTACAAAATACTTATTGTCAAGATCATTTTGCTTAATATCGATATCAAAAATTTGGAGATAATCATAATTCTGATTTATCCAATCTATAATGTTTTGTATTGGCAAATTATCCTCATTAAGATTTGAATCAGGATAAAAATTTGCACCATTCTCTTGTTTTAATCCATAATCCATTAATGTCTGTATGATTTTATCCTCCCAAACTATATCTCTTTTATATTTTGTAAAGGAATATTTACCATTATCAATGTCCAATTGTAATGCTATATTGGAAGAACTATTGGCCAGGTATTCTTTTTGTGCATATTTAAACTTGAGTACTAAAACCGGATTTTGACTAATGTTTTGCTCTAAACTAATAATTGCTTTAGGTTTAGTTTTATCTTCAATAATATCAAATCCTTTGTTTACTACGTGATGGTTTTTTATGGCATTAGAAACAAAAGTTTCCATATACGAACCAACACTTCGGGATTGAATATTAATTTCCGGTTTTTCAAAAAAGGGAACGAATTTTTTACTATCTGTATCTTTAAACCTATATAAAGTATTTTTAATTAATAAAGCACATGGTTCATGACAAATAACGATGGGTTTCTTATAAGTTAATGCTAAATCTTCCTTTTCAATCTTTACTTTTAGCGAATAATTAATGCCTTCTTCACTAAGTGTAAAATAAAATACAGGTTCTGCAATTTCCTTACAAACTGTTATTTTATCTGATTTATATAAATTACTATACTTGGCATCTTTAAAGTACACAGGTATATTGGAGTCATTCGCTAATAAATCAAAACATTTAGCCATATATTTTTCTATATGTGGCCTTATAATATCATTTAATTTCCTTCCATCTAAATTATTATAAAACAGTTTTATTGTTTTATCCTTAGAGTATATCGAAAATAAATGCCTATCACTTAATTTATTAAGAATTTTAAGAATGTTTTTTTCTGTTTGTGAGAAATCATATTCGTATTTATCAATATTTGCAGTATCTATCTGTTCATTAAGCGATAAAGAAGGAGATTCATTACTATCCTCTACAAGGTATGGTACGGCAATTATTCCTAAATGTCTGTTTTCAGTTAAAACAACAATAAATTTTTCCATTAAACTTCTTAAATATTTCTTTCTTTCCTTAAAAAATAAGAAAGTAAAAATAGCATGTTAGTGTCAATAATTGCAAGAAATTAGCCTTTATTATTTTAAATTAAGCTTTGTATAATTTATAGCTAGTTCTTATGCAAATATTTTATATTTTTGCACTCTAAAAAAATATAAAAAGTAAAATACGATGTTCGAGAATCTGTCGGAAAAACTAGAACGTTCCTTTAAACTTTTAAAAGGTCAAGGTAAAATTACAGAGATAAATATTGCTGAGACATTAAAAGATGTGCGTAGGGCGCTCTTGAATGCTGATGTTAACTATAAAACTGCCAAAACATTTACTGAAACTGTAAAGCAAAAAGCTATGGGTTCAGATGTGTTGAATTCTGTTCAACCAGGGCAAATGATGGTTAAAATTGTGCATGATGAGTTAGCACAATTGATGGGAGGAGAATCGGTTGATATAAATATAAAAGGAAATCCTGCTGTTATTCTTATGGCTGGTTTGCAAGGATCTGGTAAAACCACTCATACCGGAAAATTAGCAAACTTGTTAAAAACTAAAAGAGGTAAAAAACCTTTGTTAGTTGCAGGTGACGTTTATCGTCCTGCTGCGATTAATCAATTACAGGTATTAGGAGAACAAATCGGTGTTCCTGTTTATACTGAAGAAGGAAATAACGACCCTGTAAAGTTAGCTAAAGATGGTATTAAGCAAGCTAAAGCAAACGGTAACGATGTAGTAATCGTGGATACGGCAGGTCGTTTAGCTATTGATGAGCAGATGATGAATGAAATTGCTGCTATCAAAAAGGCTATTAATCCTGAGGAAATTCTGTTTGTTGTTGACTCTATGACAGGTCAGGATGCCGTAAATACTGCTAAAGAGTTTAACGATAGATTAAACTTTGATGGAGTAATTCTTACCAAACTAGATGGTGATACCAGAGGTGGTGCAGCTCTTTCTATCCGTAGCGTTGTGGATAAGCCAATTAAGTATGTTGGTATGGGTGAGAAGATGGAAGCTCTTGATGTATTCCACCCTAGTCGTATGGCTGACCGTATCTTAGGTATGGGAGATATTGTATCTCTTGTTGAACGTGCTCAGGAACAATTTGATGCAGAGGAAGCTCGCAAACTTCAAAAGAAAATTGCTAAAAACCAATTTAGCTTTAATGACTTCTTAAGTCAGATTCAGCAAATTAAAAAGATGGGTAACCTGAAAGATTTAGCTGGAATGATCCCGGGAATGGGTAAAGCTATTAAAAATATGGATTTTGATGATGACGCTTTCAAAGGAATTGAAGCTATTATTTATTCAATGACCCCTGAAGAAAGAGAAAATCCAACTATTTTAAATGGTAGCAGAAGAAAAAGAATTGCTACAGGTAGTGGAACAAATATTCAGGAAGTAAACAGACTTATTAAGCAATTTGAAGATACTCGTAAAGTTATGCGTATGATGACAAAAGGTAAAAATATGGGTCGTATGATGCAAAATATGCCTTTTGGAAGAAGATAATAACTTAATTAAACGTACAAAACTTTTATAATATAAGCTTTATGCAAATAATTGACGGTAAAACAACATCGCAAAAAGTTAAAGATGAAATAGCTACGGAAGTAGCTCAAATAAAAGAAAAAGGAGGGAAGATTCCTCATTTGGCAGCAATTTTAGTTGGACATGATGGAGGAAGTGAAACTTATGTAGCAGCAAAAATTAAAGCGTGTGAATATGTGGGTTTTAAATCTTCTTTAATTCGATTTGAAGATGATGTTACTGAAGAAGAATTACTTGCAAAAGTTGATGAATTAAATAACGATCCAGATGTTGATGGTTTTATAGTACAATTACCATTACCAAAGCATATTTCAGAGGAAAAAGTAACTGATGCCGTTGATTATAGAAAAGACGTTGATGGATTTCACCCTCAAAATGTAGGTAGAATGAGTATTGGTTCGCCAGCATTTATTTCAGCTACTCCTCAAGGAATTATGGAATTAATTGAGCGTTATGAAATTGAAACTTCAGGTAAACATGTTGTTGTTATAGGTAGAAGTAATATTGTAGGAAGACCAATGAGTATTTTGTTATCTCAAAAAGGTTATCCTGGTGATGCTACCGTAACAGTATGTCATAGTAGAACTGCTAATTTAAAAGAAGTTTGTTTATCTGCTGATATTATTATCGCTGCAATTGGATCACCTGAATTTGTAAAAGCAGAAATGGTGAAGGAAGGAGCTGTAGTTATTGATGTAGGTACTACTAGAGTAAAAAGTGATGTAACAAAATCAGGATGGAAACTCAAAGGAGATGTAGCTTACGATGAAGTTGCACCTAAATGTTCTTATATTACACCTGTTCCTGGTGGAGTTGGACCTATGACAATTGCTTCTTTACTTTTAAATACCTTAAAAGCAGCAAAAAAAGAGATTTACTAGATTATCAAAAATATATAAAAGGCCCTTTTTGAGTATATCGGAAAGGGCTTTTTTATTTCATATACTCTCATATATTTTATTACCTCATAATTATTTCATATTTTAGTGTGCAATCGATTGTATTTTTTATTCTTTCATCTTAACAATTTAATAAATTACATACTATACATAATAATAAAACTAATGAAACTACTCTCTTACCAATTAGCACTGTTAATATTTATGACTTTATTTAGTTGTAAAACCTCTACAGTAAAACAAGAAACAATAATAGAAAATACTCCATGGGGAAAGCAATCTTTTGTTATTCCTGATTTTAATGACAAAAGTTACGACATCGTAAAATTTGGAGCAACAACAGATTCAACAAAAAATAACCAAAGTGCAATACAGGAGGCTATTGACAAATGTAGTCAAGAAGGAGGAGGAATAGTTTTAATTCCGGAAGGGACCTGGAAAACTGCATATTTAGAGCTTAAATCAAATGTAAATCTCCAACTATCAAAAGGAGCTATACTTTCCTTTATTGATAGCATTCCGTTATATTCAGTACCCACATTTACTCGTTGGGAAGGTTTAGAATGTATGAATTATCACCCATTTATATATGCCAGAAATCAAGAAAATGTAGCCATTACTGGTAAGGGAGTTATTGAAGGAAATGCACGGGTTTGGTGGGATTTAGCCAGAACTACACAGTTAGAATCGCTCAAAAAACTTTATGATTTGGTTGAAGCTGGTGTTAAACCGGAAGAACGAAATTGTTTGGATTTTGAACCTACATCATATTTGCGTCCTTCTTTAGTCCAATTTATAGATTGTAAGAAAGTTTTGGTTGATGGGATTGAATTACACTCAGGACCAATGTGGACCACACATTTTATATATTGTGAAAATGTTATCGCACGTAATCTTTCTGTAATAACAACTGGTAGAAATAACGACGGAATCATTCCTGATTCGAGTAATGGGGTTCTTATCGATAATTGCTATTTCTCAACTGGAGATGATTGTATTGTTATAAAATCAGGTTTAAATGAAGATGCCTGGCGTGTTGGTAAACCTTGTCAGAATCTGGTAATAAAAAATTGTAAAACAAAGCACGGACATGGTGGCGTTGTTATAGGAAGTGAAATGTCTGGAGGTGTTAGAAATGTATATGCTCATGACTGTGATTTTAGTGAAACTGAACGTGGATTAAGAATTAAATCAATGAAAGGCAGAGGAGGAGTTATTGAAAACCTATGGTTCGAAAACATTCGCATGGATAATATAAAAAGAGAGGCTATCAGAATAAATATGCATTATGGCAGTAGTTCAATTGAACCTCGTAGTGATAGCTTACCTACATTTAGAAATATACACTATAAAAACATTAAATCTTTAAACTCTCAATTTGCAATTAGAGTTAATGGAATTGACACTCAATATGTTGATGGAATATATTTTGAAAATTTAGATTTAAAAAGTAAAAAAGGAATTGTAATAGAGAACACTAAAAATGCAGTTTTTAAAAATATCAATTCAGAAACTAATAAAAGTTATCCACTTACATTAGTGAATGTAGAAAATATCAAGTTAGATACGGGTAACTTTGTATCTCAATGCGACACAATGATTAATATTGATAAAGAAGTAATTAATGTATCTCTGAATTCGACTAATAACTCAGACTTTAACGAGCCATATAATAAGAAAGATCAGGATCCTGAAATAAAATTTAATTAAAGAATAAAAAAACAAAAGGCGTCGATAATTATATGTTTATCAACGCCTTTTGTTTTATATATTTGTTATAAAATTTATAATGCAATAAGACCTTCAATTTTATTTGCTTTAGCAGTAATATCAACTATACTTTCAGCATCTTTCATACTTACTTTACATGTAATAGATACAAATTTTAAATTTTTAGTATGCTTAAATGAAATCGTACCATGTTTTGGGAGTAGAGCTTTAACCTGATCTACTTTTCCATCTGTATTTGGAACAATAAACTTGAACATATACAGCAATGGCCATTTTTTATTTTCTTTCAGCTTTGCTAATAGTGAAATATATTCTTGCATTTAATTCTTATTTTTTAAACTACAAAAATATATAATTCTGGCTTTTATATATAGTTAATAGTGTATTTAATAAAGATAATCTTTTATTATTTTTTCATTAATCCATAGAAATAAAGAACATTATCTGTTTTACCAGGTACTTCATATGATACCATTAAACCACTAGGCATAGGCGAAACACTCAATGTCATTTTAAATTCGTCTTGTTTCGAAAATTGAATAGAATAAGGAGAATTTTTACTAAAGTTATTAATTGAGTAAAAACATTTTTGCTCAATACCTCCTTTAAAATAGATAGTTGCCAATTCCTCCTGTTCGAACTCAATTTTAATGATATTATGAACTGAAATAGAATCTTCAACAACTAAAGGATGATATCCAATAATACCTGATTCATAAGGTTCCCCTTTAATTCTTACTGTATAGAGAAAAAGTTGCCATTGACCAATAATATCTGATTCATTAGATGGAAATGAAGGCAAATTTAATGCCGATAATATAAGATCATGATATACTTTATTTTTAGATATAAGTTCTTGGTTTAATGCAATTTCTTTCTTTAAAGAGTCTGAGATACTGCTGTTTATCTCTCCAAGTTTCACAACTTTCTTTACAATGTCATTATAGATTAAATCAAATTTATCAGGAGCTTCATTTATAGATATATTTATATCTTCAGTAGGAAAGAAGTTACTTTTTACATGCTCAAAAAATTTATTTTGTTCTTTCCATTGCTGTTTTAAATCCTGATAATCTTGTAATAAAGTATTATGAGCTTTACTCAAAGTATCAAGAGTAAATTGAACTTCTTTTTTAGTTTGACTTGAGATACACACGGACAATAGCATCAATGGTAAAAAATAAAGAAATTTCATTGTGCAGTTTATTAAGGAACGTATTAATAATTAAATTCAAATAAACTTAAGAAATTCAGTTTTAATTTTCCAGTCAAATAGTTAAGAAGCTTATAAACATGTCTTATTTATTTACGAATGATATTATTTATTTGACAAATGAAAAATCATAATATGTCTTCACTTATGCTATTTATCATAATATCAACTATAAGACAAATATATAAAAATCTTAATTCTTAATACTTATACCAATTTTTACTTTAAAGTAAAATTAACTTTAAACTGAGGTTTATCGTCTTCATTTACCATCCAATTTGAAAACTCATCAATCCAATTCCAAAAAGACATAATAAGATCTTCGGGAACACCATCTATTTTGCTTAAAACTTGTCTGTAGCAATCTAGCCACGCAATTCTGGTTGTTGGTGAAATTTTAAATGGTAAATGACGATTTGCAAGCATTGGATTACCTCTGGTCATTTTATAATACTCAGGACCGCCAAACCTCTGTACAAAAAAATCAGCAGATCTCTTCTTTGCTCCATCAAGCAATTCTTCCGTATCAGGAAAAAGATCTTTTATTTCGCTTTTAACTAGAAGATCATAATGATCACTTACCATTTTACGAATACCTTCTTCTTTTAAATATTCATATAACTTTAAATCTGGTTTAAAGTTTGTTCTCCTTTCTCCAAAAGGTAATTCTGTAATTTTAAATTTTGAAATTTCTATCATGCAATTTAACTTAATATATACGCTTAAAATGAATCACATAAAAAGTAATTCGTCTATTATTTTATACAACGTAAAATTATTTATTGCATAAAAACGTTTTTAGAAGGGATTTGTTTATTAAAATATTGTTTTTCTTCGCTTAGGTTTGTCTGCGTTTTTCACTTTAAATAGATCATATGTTGGCCAATTATCTATTTTAGCAAGAGTCCTATCCATCATATATTTAATGTCATTTGCAAAAACAGGACCTTTCCAAGAACTGGAATTAAAAACAATAGCATAAGAAATTCCATTTTCCTTTCGCATAACTAAGGCTGAAGTACCTGCTAGTGTTCCTGTTCTATACCAATATTTACCTTTTCTTATACCTCTCCATCCGAGAGGACTTCCACCAACAAGTTCAACACTTGCCATTTCTTCAACACTTTCTTTAGTAAGTATATCTTTTGAACTATCAAAACCATCAATAGCAACAACTAATCTAAGTAGGTCAGTTGTTGAACTTACCCAACCTCCAGCAGCACCTAAGGTATGTATATCATTTCCGCCATAACTTCTTAATACTTGTTCCTCGCCACCCATATGGTCTGGAACTAAATAATTGTCCTGAGGTTCATAATATTTTACCTCAAGGTCTAATCTTTCCCATGGATAACTTCCTCCAATCTGAGTATCAAATATCTCTAAAGGATATAATACATTTGTTTTTACAAACAACTCATAATCCATTCCTGATGCTTTTTCAATAACCTGCTCTAATACAGTATATCCAAAATTACTATATGATGACATAGTTCCAGGAGCATAATGCAGTCTTTTTTGAAGCATAAATCTTATTATATCCTCACTTTCAACAGGATATTCCACATTTAATTTATTACTTATCACATTTGGAATAAACATTGGATCTCCCCATCTGTTTGTCCATCCTGCAGAATGATTTAAAAGCTCTCTAACAGTAATAGTTTCAACCTTAGAATCTTTGTAATCTAGGTATGTTGAATCATTTAAAATTCCGTCTTTACCAAATACAGTACTTTCTAGGCTTAATTTGTTTGCTTCAACAAGTTTCATTATTGCTACTGCAGTAATAAGTTTAGAAACACTAGCAATTCTAAATAAATTATATGGCTGAACACTTATTGCTCTCTCTTTATCTGCATATCCATATCCCTTAGCAAACACCATCTTACCATCTTTAGCTATAGCAAGGGATGCTCCAGCTAAATTATTTCTCTTTAGAAAACGACTTACATTATTATCAACAACTTCAAAATCTTCTAAATCAGAAAAAACATTTGATAAATGATGAGACGAAACGGTTGGTTTCGGAGGGATAAAATCCCCACCAAAGGAATCTCCGGAATTAAATAATGATATACTTAAAATACCTGCTGTTACTATAACAGAAGCAGATATACATAACTTATATATGAAGGACATTTATTTCTCTGCTTTTAACTTAGGGTAAAAATACATAATTCATTCTAATTATCTACCTTAAACAGAATGAAAAACCTATATAAACCCTAACATACCACACATTTTTTTGTATTTGTACGTCCTAAAAGCCAGAATGTTTTACTTTTTTATAATTTTCAAAAGTTTTAACGATGTATTCAATCTTAATATAAAAACAATACGAAGAGCTATAATAATAGCAATAGGTAATGTAATCTGTGGAAATGATTGAGGCATAAGCCACCAACCAAATACAAAAAAGGTGATCAATACTAAATTAAAAAGCATTATAATTTGTATCAGTTTATTCTTATAATTACCAAACACCAAAACTAACAAAGTAGGAAATGTCCACAATACATTCATATTATATTGGGTTACTTGATGATCTGTAACCAACCATAAATACAATAAAAGTAGGCCTACAATACCTGAAATTGTAAAAATAAACCTATCAAAATAGATTAAAATAGACTTTTGCTTTTTGCTATATAAAATACTCAATGTCAAAACAATAACTAAAATAAACCATCCCACGAAGGCAGGAGAAATTAATGTAGCAGATAATTGACTTTTATCTCTCTCTATTAAAGTTTTATTTGTAACAACTAAATTCTTAATCTTATTGCCATTCTTTACCTTAACCTGATCCAACAAACCCATTAAAAAATCAGGTAAAAAAGTAGATTGTTCATTACTTGCAATATTATCTGCTGGAATACCTAATAATAGATTTAAACCGGTTTCTATCCATGGAGAATATACTAAATAATGATGCAAATAATTTCTAAAAGACAAGTTGCTTATTGCATTTGATTCTATAACAATATCACCTTCAATATTTTCCGAAATAATTTTATAAATCCTGGTTGCACAATTATCATAAAAAAAATCATATTTATAATACCTGTTTTCAGGTTTATAATTATTTATTAGTGCATCAAAAATATTTTGCTTTTCATTGGTATTTAAATTGAGTAATTGCTCATTAACACTTCTGTTTCTACGAAAATACTCGGGTAAAAAATGCTTGAAATACCCATAACTAAGCATGTAATTTAGTTTTCCATTTGCAAATTTTAAATAGAAATTAGGAGTATCAAAATCAAAAGTTCCATAATTAAATACATAATCTATATTGCTTTTCGGATCGCAAACTCTAATTGCGGAATGCCCAAAAGCAGAATATAATTCCTCACCTTCAGAACATGTTAAAACCGATATAAATGCTTTTTCAGAAAGGCTCCTATTTGAATAAATATTGAGTGTTACACAACTTAATATCAGTAAAATTATAAATCGATAATATCGTTTGATCATATATAAAACTAATTTGTTTCAAATATAACCAAATTGAACTATTATTCTATTCTAATGGTATTAAGACATTGTTTAGAATATATATTATAATTTAAAATATCAAATGCTTTAAACCTTACTATTTTATTGAAAAATAATTGGTTAACTGATTTAAAATGCTTTATTATCGATTTATGGAATATATTAAATGAATTGATAATTAGATTTCTTACTACTGTTTCAACTTTAGTTTCTTTTGGAGTATCTTTATCTGTAACCATTAAAACAGTTTTCTTTTTCTGTTTATTATTAGGATATGTTTCTTCAACCCAATAATAATCAGGATCAGCAAAAAAATTCATAAACCAATCAATACAAAATTCTGTCCACTTTAAAAACATCGCTTCAATACTTAATTTTAGTGTAATCATAACTTAATAATTTTATATAGTTAAATGGTAAAATTTTATCCTTTCTCCACAAAATTATTAGGTTATTATATTGTATTAAAGATATTTAAGTAATATATTTATTTTTTTAAGTATTACTTAAATGACTTAAGATCCTTAAATTAGACTTAAATACAACTTAAGTTGTAACTTAAATAAATACTTAAGTTTTATATTTGTAGTTGATAATAATACATAATGACCAACAATAGTATACATACAATTAAATTTTATAGTGCTGTCATCAATCATATTTCAGAAATGATTGTTGGAGTAGAAAAAATTGTGGGTATATATAATATTGAAGATGGATCGGATAAATTATACGGAACAAGTTTTTCCCTTCAAAATAATCAACTCATTGAACAATCATTATCTATTAACGATGATATTCAACGATTAAAAGAACTTCAGGAAGAAAAACTACAATATAGATGGTTAAATAAAACACAAATTCCTTTCGAAGAAAAAAACACTCATTCAACTCAACTTAATATATTTAATGAGTATAACAATTTGATATTATTAGTTGCGATACCGCAATTAGAAAGCTATAAAAGAAATCTTGTATTTATATATTTTAGAGATGATTTAGATCAATTTGGCATCCATCATGAAAAATCCAAACTTAGTACGCAAAATAAAACTATTATTGGTCACATGGTATCTAAATCAATTATTTCATTAAGCAAAATATATTGGAGCCAGGAATATAAAATAAAAAGTTTTGCACAGAAAACTCAAGAAATTATTTTTAATCAGAAAAAGAATAGTGAAAATAGTATAAAAAATAACAATTTAGAAAATTTGATTATTGGTTGGGCAGAAGATTTGATTTCTAAATATTGCAAATCTGATGGAGTTAATTATATTTACCACAAAGATACCTTAGAAAAGATTACTAAATATAAAGGTCCCTTTAACAATTTAAAAGAATCAGTTACTGAAGCAATAGAATATGCTAAAATACTTAATAGCTACACTGGTTCAAGTCAAATAATTATAGAATCAGAGTATTTACAGTTGGAAACTCATAAACTCGAAGATAAATTTACATATGTAACTTCACCAACTTTACCTGAACGTTTACAAAAGGCACATGATTTATTAGATAAACTGGAAAAACATGCTTTAAAAATCACTAATGAAGGAATTAAGTTAACCAGTTATAATGTAGGTAGATCTATGGATAATCCAATTACACCTGCAGCAATATCTGATTCAATTAGTAAGAATAAGGATAGAATCAACTCATTATTTAAGCAATTTCCCGACAAATGGCATTATATTAAAAATAATTTTAAACCTATTATCAATATCACATCTAAAGAAAACTACCAGGCAAGAAACTGGGGCTAATAAAGGAAAGTAAAGGATAGAAAAACTGCTTTATATAACAGTATTCTATCCTTATTTAATATCTTAATCAATAGTTCGTTAATTTTTTGTAATGTTTTGATTGATAGATATATGAATGTTTCATTGTTAAATACATAAAACACTAACAATAAGCACCTTGCAAATCAATCTTTCGTCTTAAATCTAACAATCTATTGAATAATCAAACCACCAATCAGTTCTTTAACGTCTGAAATTTTATGACGTGTCATATAATCTTTAATTCCTTCAATTACTTTAATTGTAACTGTAGGATCAACAAAATTAGCAGTTCCAATTTGAACAGCACTTGCTCCGGCAAGCATGAATTCTATGGCATCTGAAGCATTCATAATTCCACCCATTCCAACAACCGGAATTTTAACAGCATTATATACTTGCCAAACCATACGAACAGCAACAGGTTTAACACATGGTCCTGATAAACCTCCGGTAATAGTGGATAATGCAGGTTTACGTTTCTCAACATTAATAGCCATTCCTAATAACGTATTGATTAAGGATACGCTGTCTGCACCAACACCTTCTACACCTTTTGCAATTTCAGTTACATCTGTAACATTAGGTGATAACTTCACCATAAGGTGCTTTTTGTAAACTTTTCTTACTGCTTCAGTAACAGCTACTGCAGAAGGACAATGCACTCCAAAAGCCATTCCACCTTCTTTTACATTAGGACAAGAAATATTTAACTCTATGCCTGGTATATTATCAAGTTCATTAATTTTTTCAGCAGTAGCAATATAATCTTCTATAGTAGAACCTGATACGTTTACAAATGTATTAGTCTTATAATGCTTAATCCTTGGATATATATCACTTATAAAATAATCAACTCCCTTATTTTGTAATCCCACAGCATTAAGCATTCCACTGGGAGTTTCTGCCATCCTTGGATAAGGATTTCCTTCTCTATGGTGTAATGTTGTACCTTTTACTACTATACCTCCTAAATCATCAATATTGATAAAATCTTCATATTCTTCACCAAAACCAAAGGTTCCGGAAGCTGTCATCACAGGGTTTTTAAGTAATAACCCATTTAAATCTATTTCTAAGTTTACCATTCTTTCAATTCTTTAGTGTCAAAAACCGGACCCTCAGTACAAGTACATTTATGTCCTTCTTTAGTATCAACAACACAACATAAACAAGCACCTATTCCACATGCCATTAGGTTTTCTAGTGAAACTTCACATGTAATATCTTTTTGTTTAGCTTTTGCAGCAACAGCTCTCATCATCGGATCTGGTCCACATGTGTAAACAATATCCATTTGATCTAATTCCTCATTCATTAAAGGATGATCTGTTACAAAACCTTTTACTCCCAAAGATCCATCTTCTGTTGTAACTCCTACCTTGGCTATTTTCTCATAGTTTTCTAATTCCATTAGAATCTCTTGGGTTCTGGCTCCTAATAAAAAATAAGGTTCAACACCATTTTCTTTAAGGATACGACCTAAAATCAACATTGGAGCAACACCAACGCCTCCTCCTACCAATAGGGCTTTAGATCCCTTTTGTGGAATAGAAAAAGAGTTTCCTAAAGGATATATAAGATCCAGGTTATCTCCTTCTCTTAACTTAGCTAATAATCTACTTCCTTCACCAATTTCTTGAATCAACAGAATTATTTCATTTTTTGATTCATCAATTTCATGTATTGAAATAGGGCGCCTAAGAAAGGTATTTGGACCATTCTCAACTTTAATTTCAACAAATTGTCCAGGTAGAATTTCAGGTAATTTTTCATTACTTGCAGCATGTATTATCACATACTCATCGTTAATCCGTCTATTTTTAGTGACGGTTAATAGCTCTACTTTCTTCATAAAAAGTTTCAATATTGAATTGTTTACATTTGTAAACTATGAAATTTTAATCATGCAAATATAGATATTTTACACGGAATGCCAATTCTGTAAATACTGATATATAATCATTTTGATTGCATAAGCAATTCAGATCTAAACAACTTATTCCTTTTTCCCTTTTTCTGGTTCTCATTATATAGGTCTAAATTATTTTGAAGTATTCATTAAAAAATAACAGTAATTTTACTTTTATTTTTCATTTCTATAAGCAACTGTTAATATGAATATTATAATTTTAAATAGCTGATTTTTCAAACTATAATTTATCCCCATAATGCTCCAAAATTCTATTTTTTACCCAAAATAGCTGTTTTGGATTCCTTTTTTGATTTTTTTTACACTCTTAGGTGACTTCCTTCGCATAGCCTTCGAATTTCTCTACAGGTTTTTCGCATTCCTTCGCATGTTCTTCGCAGAACCTATGCATATTGTATACACCACATTCGCATTTTCTATACATCAGCTTCGGATTGTAGTTGTATCACGTTCGCACTTCTTCGCAGACTCTACGCAACTTCAACACAGTTTTATAGCCCTAAGGTTGCGAATAACCTGCAGAGAACCTGTATTGAAATAGTGTGGAATTACGAATGTGTGAAGAATTTGTATAAGAGCAAGACAAAAGCCATTGCTATAACATGCAGGAAAAAGATTCTATGTATATAAAGTTGTTTAGGATAAATTTATTAACAGTGCAAAATAGCATCAGTTGTACTATGCATAATCGATGAGTTCATTGATACTGATTTCAACGAGTTATTTACTGAATAAGATATTTAATAAGCCATAATTACTTAATCAGGTTTGTAAATTTCAAAGGTATTATCCGAATAAAAGAATACTATTTTTTGAAGGATTTTAGCCCTTTCTTTCACGTCTTTCTCTTCTCGAATATCTTTGGCTATTATATTCATAGATTCTGTATTTTCAGCTTCTTTTTCAATTGTAGGCGTAGTTTCTAATGAAATAATATTTTTTTCTACTTCTGGTGGCTCAGGTTCACTAATTATGTCCTTAACTGGATCTTCAAACAATGAGTTTGAACCTTGATTTATGCCATTATTGGTTCCTGTTGACCTATTTCTAAACATATTGCCTTGTCCCAACAATAGCCAATCCGGGTTAATGTGAGGAAATTTAGTCAATACTTTCTGTAAAATATCTAAACTAGGATTGTTTCTTCCTGATAATATATGAGATATGCTAGATCGGTTTACACCAATAATATCAGCAAACTTAGATGGTGTAATTTTTTCAGAAGATAGTAAAGTATGTAAGCGAGCTTTCATTCTAAAGTGAATTAGTATAAATATTTAATACATATGTAACAATATTACAAATGCCATTTCAAGATACATGTGTAATATATTACGAATATGGACATCTCAGATACAAATGTAATCAATATCTTATATTTTACAAATGTTTATCTACTTCAAGTTTAAAAATGTTAGCTACTTAACAGGTAAATGTACATTAATATGACTAGTATTAATTATCCTATTCTATTCCTCTTAATTAAATAATTTCAATAACCTCCATAAACATCTGTATATATTAATCTTAAATTAAACAAATATAAGTATATAATTACTTTTAAAATCATGATATCAGTTAAAAAACACCTTTATAGATTTTCTTATACAACTGATCTAGTGAATGTTATACATGCCATTCCTTTAAGTAAACATAAACTTAAATTAATTGGATTATTTAACTGGTTATAAGCAATATATATTAATTAATTGACTATTTGAACTACAAGAATTTAAAACTCTATAGATTATATGTGCTAATTATTAAATATATACTTCACTTAAATAATATATATTGCTGACAATCAAATACATTACTTTAGTATTTAAATGTATTAAATACTTTATTTAACTGCAGTTACAGATGTATGGAATAATACGGAATTGAACTACTCCTATCCTACTTATATTCTATTTTTGTTTAGAATAAGAATAGTTATTTAATTAGATATTATACATATGGAAACTTGAGACCTATCATGATTGGCTTCATATGTAAACATATAAATCAACTCACATAGTTTACATTTGTAATGTAATACACAACTATATTTATCTTTCTAAATTCTATTTAGATAGTTCCTTAAATATGTATCAGATTTTTTGAAGCTAAGCAGTTTGGATATGATCTTAATCAACCTCTTTATCGAGAAAGCTTTTTCTATTTATATAATTAAAAAAATTAGATAAAAGTTAATTAGGAATGATGATTTTACTTCATATCATCAATTTTTTTGTAGAATTAACAAGTGTTGGGAATGCTGTTAAATATTAAAATCTAACACTATACATTATGTTAATAACTAAAGGGTGTTTTATGACAAAATTTTTCACAGACTAATATCTCTGTACTTGAATTACAATACCATTTTGAATATAAAGTGAACAATTGGTATAATGTCTATGTAATACTAATTGTGCTTTCCATTTGAAATGTAGGTATAATTCATTTCATACTACAATCGTTTAGAAACAAAAAACGCCACAAATGTGGCGTTTCTATTATAGTAAAAAATAAGTGTTATTTTTTAAGATTTGCAATACTTTCTTCTAACGCTTTAATTTTAGCTTCAGCATCAGCTTGTTTTTGCTTTTCAATAGCAACTACTTTTTCAGGTGCATTATTTACAAAACGCTCATTGCTTAACTTTTTCATTACTGAGTTTAAGAAACCTTTTTGATACTTTAAATCTTCTTCCAAACGAGCTATTTCTGCATCAACATCCAATAATTCTCCCATTGGAATAAAATACTCATTTGCCTTAACCATAAAAGATAAAGCTCCTGAAACTTTTTCAGTTACAAAGTCTATTTTATCAGCATTAGCTAATTTTTCTAAAACAGCATCAAAGTTTTTATCGTAATTTCCAGTGTTGTCTAATATGCTTAAAGAAATGGCTTCTTTATTTGCAATGTTTTTCTGTTTACGTACATTACGAACTCCTGCAATTGCTTCTTTTGTTAATTCAAAATCTGCTAACAATTTCTCATCAACTTCACTAGCTTCAGGCATATTTGATACCATAATACTCTCTCCATCTTTTCTATCATCTAATAGTTGCCAAATTTCTTCTGAAATAAATGGCATAAATGGATGAAGCATTCTTAATATTTTATCGAAATTATCTATTGTTGCTTTATATGTTTTTGCATCAATAGGTTTTTGGTAACCTGGCTTTACGATTTCAAGATACCACGAAGAAAAGTCATCACGGAACAATGTATATACCGTCATTAATGCATCAGAGATTCTGAACTTACTGAAGTGATCATCTACTAACTTAATGGTTTGATTTAGTTTTTGAGTAAACCACTCAATTCCCTTAGCTGCACTTTCTGGTTGTTCAATAGTTTCGTCTACATTCCATCCCTTAACTAAACGAAATGCATTCCATATTTTATTAGAAAAATTACGTCCCTGCTCAGTTAAACTGTCATCAAACAACAAATCTCCTCCAGCAGGTGAGCATAGTAGCATTCCAACACGAACACCATCTGCACCATATTTTGCAATCAAATCCAAAGGATCAGGAGAATTTCCTAATTGCTTACTCATTTTACGACCTTGCTTATCACGAACCATTCCTGTAAAATATACATTTTTAAATGGGAATGTTCCTTTAAATTCATACCCGGCCATAATCATACGAGCCACCCAGAAAAAGATAATATCATGACCTGTAACCAAATCACTGGTTGGGTAATAATAATCTATTTCATCCTTTTCAGGATTAAAACCATCAAATACAGAAATTGGCCATAACCATGATGATGCCCACGTATCTAATACATCTTCCTCTTGTCTTAAGTCATTTTCAGTTAGCTCTGGATTTCCAGCCTTTTCTCTTGCTAGCCTTAAAGCTTCTTCAATATTTTTTGCAACAACAAAATCTCCGTTATCTAAATAATACACAGGAATTCTGTGTCCCCAGTATAATTGACGTGAAATACACCAATCTTTAACGTTTTCCATCCAGTGACGGTACACATTTTTAAACTTAGGGGGATGGAATTGTACTTCATCAGTCATAACAGCATCTAAGGCTGTTTTCGCCATATCTGTCATCTTCAGGAACCACTGTGTTGATAATTTAGGCTCAATAACAGCTCCTGTTCTTTCTGAACAACCTACTTTGTTATCATAGTCTTCTACTTTAAGTAGATTTCCTGCTTCTTGTAATTCAGGAATAATTTCGTCACGAACAACAAATCTATCCTTACCAACAAACATACCTGCAGCCTCGCTTAAAGTACCATCATCATTTAAGATATCGATACTTTCTAAATTATGACGCATTCCGATTTCGTAGTCATTGATATCATGAGCAGGAGTAATTTTCAAACATCCTGTACCAAATTCCATATCAACATATTCATCCTCAATTATTGGAATAGATCTGTTGATCAATGGTACCAATACCCTCTTACCTTTAAGATGCTTAAAACGCTCGTCGTTTGGATTAATACAAACGGCAGTATCTCCTAATATAGTTTCAGGACGAGTAGTTGCAATAGTTACATGACTATCTTCGCCTTCAATTTTATATAGCAAATAATATAACTTTGAATGTAGCTCTTTATAAACAACTTCTTCATCAGATACTGCTGTTAATGCTTCCGGATCCCAATTTACCATACGAACTCCACGATAAATCAATCCTTTTTCATACAACTTAACAAAAGTGTCAATTACAGCTTCACTTCTTGTATCATCTAAAGTAAAACATGTTCTATCCCAATCACATGAAGCACCAAGCTTTTTTAATTGCTCTAGAATAATACCTCCATGTTTTTCTGTCCATTCCCAGGCATGATTTAAAAACTCATCACGCGATAAATCAGTTTTATCAATACCTTCGGATTTCAATTTAGCTACAACTTTAGCTTCTGTAGCAATTGATGCATGGTCGGTACCCGGAACCCAACAAGCATTTTTACCCATCATACGAGCTCTACGAACTAAGATATCCTGAATTGTATTATTCAGCATATGTCCCATGTGTAAAACCCCGGTAACATTTGGTGGCGGAATGACGACTGTATAAGGCTCTCTTTCATCCGGTTCTGAATGAAAAAACTTTTGGTCCATCCAATACTTATACCACTTGTCCTCCGTTTCAACGGGATTGTACGTGCTTGCTAATTCCATTTTTAATTTATATTTATTTTATCGGAAGATATTCATTCATCATGATTTACTTTACTAATCATAAATACAGATTATCATTCCAAATTATTTATTCAATTTTAATAAGGTGCAAAAATATAAAAAATACCACATACAACGGCATCTCTAATCCTTGTTTTATTAGAATATATATTCATTAAGCATCAAAAAGAAAGGTCAACCAAAATAGATTGGTTGACCTTTTAAATACTAAAGATATTATGAGCTATTTAAATATTCTCTCCAAAACAATATCTAAATCATATCCCCGAACTCCTGTTTTAACAATGTTTCCTTTTGGATCTACAATTATTATATAAGGAATTCCAGTAATATTATAGTTAGAGAATAATTCACTTTCAAAATCAGCCTGATACTGAGACCATGGCATATCTTCCTGTTCCATAGCTTTAAACCATGCTTTTTTCGATTTTGAAATGTCGTCTGCAGAAATACTAACTACATCTAGTCCTTGATCGTGATATTGATTATAAAGCTTTTTGATATGAGGAATAGCATCTCGACAGTAACCACACCACGATGCCCAAAAATCAATCAATGTATAATGACCTTTGACAAATACAGTACTCAATTTAATTGTATCTCCTGTTACAGTTGAAACCTTCCCGTCCATAAACGGCGCTCCTTTTACAAAGCTCTGACACCTCTGAGCTAAAACTTTCAAAGTATCAATTTGATTTTGCTCATATACTCCTGCATTTTGAAATAGTGAAATCCAATTGGCAGCTTTCTCTTTATCCGGAATTGCCAGTGATTCATAATAATCAGCTGCTTTAGCAATACTTTCATCAATACGTTCTTCGTAACGGGAATCCATTGAAAGTGATGCAAAAGCCAAATCATAAGCCACCTGACTTTGTGGATTTTCAGTAATAAACTGATCTAAAATTTGATCACGATGATTCTGTAAACTCATTAATTTATTCTGAAGTGCTATTGCCTCCTTTAGTTCTTCTTCTGTTTTTTGATGTGGTAATTCTTTATCTATCACAAAGTTCATACTTATCGAAGATGCCTGATTTACATAGGGACGTGCTTTTTGCAAATAATCCTCATACAATGCATTGGACTCCGATCCTTTTATTACTGGTCGAATACTCAAGGTATCTGTGAAATCGTAATATTTTTCAAACTCATTAAAGTTACCAGTACAGGTTATTTCTCCATTTTCAACGTAAACCAATGAAGACTTAAATGTTGTATAAGGTGGTGTATTAGGCACAGCCAAATATAATCTAAACATCTTTGGTTGATCTAATTTACCTTTGAATTGAAAATAACCATCAATCATTTCTGCTGTATCTCCCTGGTTTGTCAGAGGATCCAGCAGCATGGCTCTGCCCTTTTCTACAATACCGGAAAGTTTTCCATTTATAACATAACTATCCTTTTTCTGACAGGAAACCACACTCAGCGTAAGGCATATTAGTGCAATTATTTTAAATCTAATGTTCATCTGATCTGTTTTAATTTGATTTTACGCCTTCAAAGCGTTACGGAATTATTCGTTATAAATACCTTGCAGTAACAAATCCAAAGTAAGTCCTCTAATACCAGTAGCCACGATACGATGCGATGCATCGATTAGAATAATATTTGGAATAGAGTAAACCCCATAAGCCTCTACAAAGCTAGATTTCTTGTTGGCTTGAAATTGTGGCCAGGAAATATCTTCCTCCTTCATAGCATTATACCATGCCGCTTTTTCTCTTTCTTTATCGTAATTATCGATGGAAATACTTATTATATTAAGTCCCTTATCCTTATAATTTTGATGAATTTGCTTAAGGTGAGGAATAAACCAACGACAAGGCATACACCACGAAGCCCAACAATCAATTAAAGTATATCCATCTTTACTCAATTGGTCTTCAAGAGAAACGATTTCTCCTTTAACATCCCTGATTTGAGCATTTATAAATGGTGCTCCTTTAGCAATTTGTTTTTTTTGATTCCATATAGAATCAACGACATTCAATTGCTCTTGAGTAAAAGTATCCTGTTCTTTTAATAAAGTAATCCATTGATTCACCAATTCAGGTTCTGGAAACTCCATAATTTTCGAATACAAATTTCCGTGGGCAACACTTTCATCAAAAACAGCTTTGTAATTATCATCATCAGTTAACGTGGCATATACCATATCATAAGCTAATTGAGATGATGGATTATTGATGATAAAATTACTTTTTATGCTATCTCTTTGGTATTGAAACTTATTTAATTTGAGTTGTTTTTTTAGCACATCATTAAAATAATTGAGTGTCATATTTTCCACTGCAATTGTATCTAACAAAATTTCATTGCTAATGGCTGCAGCACACTGTATCAATGGACGTACTTGATCTAAATAGCTGTTATAAATCGAATTAAGCTTCCCTCCTTTAATATCTGATCTTTGCTTTTTATTAAAATTACGACTATCCAAGTCATATATATTATTATAATCGCCAGAAATAGTAATATCTGCATTCTCAATATAAAAAAGTTCTGTTTTTTGTTGAAACCAAAAAGAATCCTGATCTGTTGATAAGCTCAATTTAAATAAGGCAGGTTTTTCTATATTTCCATTAATTTCAAATTGTCCATTAATAAAAGGAAAAGTATCTATTTCTTCAGTTGATAGTTTCTCCAGAACGGCAATTCCCGTTCCTTTAATATGCGTAAACTTGCCTGACAAGGTAAAATCATTACTCTTTTTACATGATGTGATTGCAATACTAAATACCACAACACAAAACATTAGTATTTTTTTTCTCATTCTTACAAATAAAATCCGGGAATAAATACTTATTCCCGGTCATTAATAAATTTATGGTTACTAACAACTTATATGATCAATAACCATAAATCCTCTTTAAGATTAGGTCTAAGTCAAAACCTCGAACTCCGGTTTTGTATATCTTTTTATCTGGTGTAATTAATATGATATTTGGAATGGCAGAAATATTATAAGCTTTTAGTAATTCGCTATTGTATTCTACCATAAACTGCGGCCAACTCATACCTTCATCATCAATTGCTTTTAGCCACTGATTTTTTATTGCAGAACCATCTAACGAAATACCTATAATATCCAGTTCTTTATACTTATTATGTAATTGCTTTAAGTGTGGAATTGAAGCTCTGCAAGGATGACACCATGATGCCCAACAGTCTATTAAAGTGTAACGCCCCTCTTTTAATTGTGTACTCAACAATAAAGAATCTCCTTCTTCAGGATAAACCATTCCATCCATAAATGGAGCTCCATGTTCAATTTGTTTACATCGTTTAGCTAAAGTTTTCAACTTGCCGATTTGATCTGGAGTAAAAGTCTTTTGCTTTTCAAGTAATGAAATCCAGCTTTCAACCTTTTCTGATGAAGGTATAGCAAAATCTTCTGGATATCTGTTTCCATGAGCGCGACTTTCATCAAACCACTCTTCGTAATGATAATCCATTGCTAAAGATGCAAATACAAAATCATAGCCCAATTGCGTATCAGCATATTTTTGAATATATGCTTCCTTTACTAAATCTCTTTGATGTAATAAAGAATCCAACTGAGTTTGCATTTGCAACATCTCATTATATTGAAATTCCGACATATTTTCTACTGCAACTTCCGGATACTCAAGCTTGTTTGTTACTTCAACGGCCTGAGTTACTATTGATCTGGTATCATCTAAAAATGAATTATAAATCTTATTCATTTTGCCCCCCTGAACAGATATTCTTTTTAATGAAAAATCTCTATTGTCCAGATAGAACATTAAATCTTTATAATTCCCGGAGCAAGTAATATTTGCATTTTCAATATAGAGTAGGTCACTTTTAAATTGTTCTGCCAAAGAATCATTTGGACCAATAAAATACAAACGACATAATTTAGGCTGATCCTGCTTTCCTACAAACTCAAACTTACCATCTATAAACGGTACAGTATCTTCTTTATAGGTTTCATAATCCTGCAAAATAGCATACCCCTCACCTTTTACTCCTGTAAAGTTACCGGTAAGCTTAAATGATGTTTCTTTTTTACTGCTGTTACATGACAGCAAAAAGAAAGCCATAGCCCCTAAAAAGGGGCATATACGATTTAATTTCATTGATATCTAGTTATAAATTTCAATATTAAACTCATCTTTTAAAATTCTATTTAGAGTTTCCATTTTTGTAATAATGTTATCATAACTCCCATAAATAGCTCTAAAATCCTCTTCGGAGTATGTATACATCTGAAATAAATAACTTTTAATATCAAACTTTCGAGTAAAACCATATTCCGGAATATCGATAAATCCATTAATTAAATCAGACTCTGTATACGTTGGGTAAGAATTCCAAATATCATCATATATAAATGCTGAAACATCAAAAAAATCTTTTAATTCACTTGTGTAATTAGTTGCCAGTTGTTCACCTAAATACTGAGATAGTACTGAATTTGCAAGTTCTACTTTTTCCCAATCTTCTTTTGCAAGAATATCTCCTACATTAATAACCGTAGTTTTTAAACTTGGCTGTGTAGCAATAGGTGTGAGTATTTCATAACCCCAACTCATATCTACAGTACCAAAATCTTTTGTGAGTAATACAGAATAAGGTGGAGGAACTAATCCCAGTCTTTTAATGACACCTTCACTTACAAAATCAGCAGCTGTCCTCTGAGCATCAATATCTGCTATCTTTTCTACAACGTAGGTTAATCCTGTATAATTTACAGTAAAGTTATAGTCATAATTAATAACAATCGTATCTTTTTCATCTACATGGATGGTATCACTAAACAACAGACGTACATCATTTTCTTCGAAAAATTCACGCTTCAATTCAGCTTCTGCACTCATATCATCTTCTGCAGGAAGAAAATAATCAATGTCAGCTCCTGATGGAGTTAGTTCATCTTCTTTTTGACAAGAAAAAAGCATCAAACAACCAACTACACCTATAAGAAATATATTTTTTGTCATAGTTTTCATTTATTAATAATTTACAGAATCATAAGGTTCTCTGGCATATCTTTCATTACCTTCTGATGCATTGTACTCAGACTCATCAACAGGTAAAGGCAATGTCCACGCAGGATCATTTGGTTCAAGCATATAAAAATCAGCACGTACCAGTTCGTAGTCTAACAATATTACCGCTGAAGAATAAAGTGTCTTGGTTTGAGGATATGCTATATTAGCCTGATAACGTCTTAAATCGAACCAACGATGGCCTTCCATACAAAGTTCTTTTCTTCTTTCATCACGAATAAAATGCACCAACTCTTCACCGTTTTTTGTTACTGATTCAAAACCGGAAGCTTCAATACGATTTTTCAACAGATTATCTATTGCAGCTTGAGCATTCGTTGTTTCACCTTTTACAGCATATGCTTCAGCTAAATTCAACCAGGCTTCAGCAGTTCTTAAAGTAAAGCAATCAGACAACTCTGTATTTGATGATATTCCATCACTATATTGTTTATCGTAAAATGGAATTCCAGGATATATATCAGTAACATGAAAGAAATTTGATTTTCTAAGATCATTGTCTTCAAAGCTGTTATATAATTCCTGGGATACGTAAAACTGACCTGTTATAAACTGAGGCGTTCCCCATGTATTATCTTCATAAATATTTTCTGCTATTATATTACCGCCCATTGTAAACAAAACACTACGATTTTCTTCACTAAAAAGATTTGTTGCAAACGAATTTAAATCTTCAACTTCAGGAGCTTCATCTAAACACTTCTGTGCCCACACAATAGCATTATCATAGTCTTGCATATATAAATACACCCTACTTAAAAACAAACATACTCCTGCATGATTAATTCGATAAATTGACTGTTGAGGAATATCTCTTAACGCCTCTTCTGCATTATTTAAATCACTTAATATTTGTGCATACACTTCCTTCACACTAGCTCTGGTAAATTCTCCTATTTCTGCATATTCAGTTAGTTTTAAAGGAATACCTAACGTTTGACCAGCTAAATCCGGTTGATAAGCATCTCCGAATAGATTGACCAACAAAAAGAAATCTGTTGCTCTATTAAACAAAGCCTCTCCTTTAATTCTACTAGCCTGTATTTTAGCTTCCTCATCTTTGGCTTGAAGTTTATCTAATTCTTCCAAAACAACATTAGCCGATACAATACATTTATATATTCGAGTCCAGTCATAGGCATCATCATACACACTACTGCCATCTGTTCCCAAACTCACCTGACGTTGCCATGTATAATAACCAAATAAGTCTATTGCCGAATTCGGAACATAATAAGTTTGAAAAGATGCTTCAGTAACCTGATCCAATTCATCGGCCATAAAATGTACATATGGTAGGTATGTGCCTGTTACATCATTAATTCCAGTTGTTGTTGTTCTCTGAAGATAAACTTCTCCTAAAAGAAGTTCATCCAAATCATCTAAACTATTGATATAGGATAAATCCTGCGAGGTCTCTTCCAGATAATCATTACAGGATGTAAATGAGAATCCTGCAACCATTAATAAAAGATATATAATATTTAATTTCTTCATACTTTAATACACTTAGAATGTTAGATTTAAACCCAATGAATATGTAGGTCTTTGTGAAAGCTGAATTTTATCAAATCCACTTTGTGTAGGAGTCTGTCCTTTTAATGCTTTGTCGGCAATAGTAAACAAATTACTTCCTGAGAGGGTTACTTCAGCTCTTGTTAAATGAAGTTTTTCCAACAATTTATCTGATAATCCATAGGTTATACTCAAATACGTACATTGTAAATAATCGGCACTTACAACCCTGATGTCTGAATAATTATATTGTTCCCAACTATTATTGGCTACTAAATTGTTTGTTCCAGCCCAATAACCATCTGTTGACCAATGATAATCATAACCATCACCATCCCATGGTATATAATAATCTATAACAGCAGGAATATTGGTAGTTAATTCATCTCCTGGCTGTCTCCATCGGTTAATTAAATCACGATTCAAATTGTATTGTGAAGAATAATTATTTCCGTATGGATAAAACTTCAACAAGCGTGTTTTGGCGCCTAAGCTATATGAAAAGTTTGTATTTAATCGCCAGTTTTTATAGCGTACAGACGTATTAAAACCACCAGTCACATTAGGATCACGACGTCCGGATTTTACCAATACTTTGGTGTAAGTATCATATTTACTTAAGTGAGCTATACTTGCCAAATCACCATCATCAAACAACGGACCACCATCTTCAGAACTTAATCCGGCAAACTTATAAGAATAAAAAGTACCTATCGACTCCCCTTTTACTATTGCAGTACCATTTAAGTAATCCTCACGTTCATAAGTATCTTTTCCCACGTTCGATTTCATGGTATTATCAATACGGGTTAACGAGCCGGAAACAGACCAGAACCAATCTTTACTTTGCAATGGAATAATAGTTAAATCAACAGAATAACCTTCATTTGTAATATCACCGGCATTTACCATGTACGAAGTATATCCATTAATTCCTGAAACCGGGCGTTGAATGAAAGCATCTTTTGTTTCTTTTCTAAAATAAGTTAGTTCTGATTGCACTCTGTTATTAAACAAGCCCGTATTTAAACTAACATTTATAGATCTTGTTTTTTCCCACTTTAAAAAAGGATCTGGGTATGAACTTATTGTTGATGTATATTCACCATATGATGAATTAAAAGCATCTGAACGTATAATAGTTTTTGGAGACATTCCATCAATCATATTCCCCTGAAAACCATATGAAGTTTTTAAGCGCATATAATCAAGTGAAGTACTTTTAATAAAACTTCCCAGGTTATACATAAATGATGCTGACCATATTGGTAAAACTCTGTTATTACTCTGATCCCCAAACTTATTAGAGCTGTCAAAACGCATATTACCATTAACCGTAAAGTTGTCTTTATAGCTATATGATGCAGAAAGATACTCCGATAAAAGATTTGTTAAATCATCAGTTATTTCAGGAACATTATTTCTTAACCATTCTCCGTATTTTGTATATGTAGTAATATCAATGTCTGAAACATATGATTTACCACGATCTTTCATATAACCACGTGTAAGCACATTAAAACCGTCGTATTTCGTAGAGTTAGCCTCTAAACCAAACGATGCATTAATATTATGCTGTAGGTCAGCTCCAAAATATTTATTTACATTACACTGTATACGGGCTGTATAAGCACGGTTTCTGGTAAAATCTTTACCTAGCTCACCTCCATAAACTAACTCTGCATTATCAGGATCTGCATCCTTCATATCATTACTCCGTCTTAAATCTGCAGCATAAAAGGTATCTTCTCCCCACCAACTCTCTATCTCTGTATTGGATGATGTCATAGAAACGATCGATTGTAGATCAAACCAATCCGTTATTTCCAGATTTAAATTAGCCCGGGCCGTAATAGAGGAGTTGTTTTGCTCCATTCCACTATTATCCAACTCATTTAAGATATTGTACTGTAAAGCACCATTGTATTCTGTAGCTCCTTCATCATAAAAATAATATTCACCGTTTTCATCATAGGCCGGAATTACTCTACTTGTGTTATAAGCATAATCAGCAGGCGATAAATCAGCCTGATAGTAATTATGTTTTCCTGTATTAGCTAAAATATTTACACCAACAGATAGCTTATGAAATTTATGCTGCAAATCCATAGAAGCAGTGTAACGATTTAAATCATCAGTTTTATTTACCCCCTGATTGTTAGTATAACCAACTGAAGCACGATATGTAGTATTTTCATTACCTCCTGAAAAACTAAGAGAATGACTGTGCGACCATGCATCACGCATCAATAAATCAAACCAATCCGTATTATTGATTTCTAATTTTGCAACCTCCTCTTGATATGTTTCGAAATCAATTTGGCCACGATATAATTGTAGCGTTAAAGCCTCATAACCATAAGTATTACCAGTAGCAACATACATATGATTATCCTGCATCAATTCACGAGAAAACTGTACTCTTTCTTTAGAGTCCATCAAATTAATGGATCGATCAGTATATCTAGGTCTAACACGTAAAGAAGTACTTCCCGAGTAATTTACTTCCAATTTACCAGCTCTACCCTTTTTTGTTGTAATAACAATAACTCCATTGGCAGCTCTCGCTCCGTACAGAGCCGTTGCAGAAGCATCTTTCAACACATCAATGCGTTCTACATCCTGAGGATTAATTCCTGATATTGCATTCCCTATTCTATTTATATAATCAGGATCATTTAATTCAGCCGGAGAAATATTTACAGGATCTGATAAAACAACACCATCTACAACCCATAAAGGCTCTCTGTTACCAACTAATGTAGAAACTCCTCGTACTCTTATCCTAGGTGTTACTCCCACTTCTCCGGAATTAAAACTAACACTTAAGCCAGGTACTTTACCTGATAGCATTTGATCTACACTAATGGCTTCAGTTTGCATCACTTCTGATATGTCTAACGAACTAACTGCACTAGTAAGTTGCTTTTTATCAATTACCTGATAACCTGTAACTACAACTTCCTGAGTCAACTGAACATCCGACTCCATTTTAACTGATAAATCCTGACCTTCCCATTGCACATCCACATTCTTCATTCCAATAAATGAGATATGTAAGTTAGCTTCAGAATTGCTATAACCTTTCGATAAGGAAAAATTACCTTCAGCATCACTAATTGTTCCAACTCCGGAATCTTTAATTATAATACTTGCTCCCGGTAAAGGCATGCCTTCATCATCATATACTATTCCTCTAACAATCTCTGATTTAGGCTTATGCTTTATGATTAATGTATTTTGGTCAATTTCATACGTTAAATTTGTTTGTTGCAAACAATATTTAATGATTTCACCAATCTGAGCATTATCGAAATGATACGTTTTTTCAGGAATGCGTTTAATATCGTCATTACTATAAACAAAATTTATGCTTATCTGCTTATTCAATTCATTAAATAATTCATCCGGTGTAACCTCCCTTAAATGGATGGTCAGTCGCTCATTGCTTTGCGCCGACACCCTAAATATAAGGACGTACGATACCAGGAGCAATAACATTGCCCTTTTTGTTAATATAATCTTTGTCATTTTGTTTTTGTAAAAAAGGTTTAGGAATTACAACCTGATTTCAACTGAATTTAATGATTCACACGTTTATAAATACCACATTTCAATTGATTTCAGACTCTTAACATATTCCAATGATTAATATTTAATGTATGTGCACAACATTTTCTTTATAACTAAAATTCACTTTCTCTACTTTCTCAATGATAGAAAGCAATTCTTTTAGGTTTTTCTTTCTACTTACATTTATAGTAAACCTAATATCTTTCAACTCAGGCTTATCAAATTTAATATTGATATCATAAATTCTTGATAAACTTGCCATAATCTCTTCCAATGACTTATCGGTATAAATCAAGTTTCCATTTTCAACCGCACTAACTGTTATCTTGTTAAGGTTATTCACAACAATTTCTCCAACTTCAGCTACTTCCGTTCTCATATTCGGCATCATCAATACCTTGTTGTTTTTATTACTAACTTCAACCTTACCTTTTACTAGTGTAACTATTGTTTTAGCATTTTGCCCATAATCCATAATCTTAAATTCGGTTCCTAAAACTTTAACTTGCGATTGACTGGTTTTAACTATAAATGGTGAATTTTCATCGTGCGAAACCTTAAAATACCCTTCCCCTTTTATTGCCACATTTCTGTTTGAGGCATTAAAATCTTTTGGTATCATTAAAGAAGACTCTGAATATAAATGAATCACCGTTCCTTCACTTAAATGCACTTCCATTTCACCACCTCTGGGAACCTTCAGGTTGGTATATGTTGAATCTTTCACCTCAACATAAGATACATCCTCAATTTCTTCAAATTGTCCATTATTGGATTCAATAATTGCTTTTGATATTCCTGTTTCTAATGGAGGAATGTCATAGCTATTCATATTAATCTGATAAATAAATAATCCGATTATAAAAATTGCAGCAATGCTTGCAACAGAATACATCCAGCCAATCTTACGTGTTTTTATATTAGCTCGTATACTAAATTGCTCATAAGATTTACTTGCTTCATCTTTATGATTACTTAATATTGCTTTTTCTAAAAAAGCCTCAGATTCTATTTCTTTTAAAAGATGCTTATTGGCTTCTGATGCAATAATCCATGCCTCTACTTCTGCAATTTCAGTTTTGCTAAGTGGCTGTTTTAATACATATTTTGTAAGCAATACTTTTATATGATCTGATACTGGAAAATTCATATGATGTATGATTTTATTTATATAACACGCAATTTAAGATATGGGGTAATGAAAAAAGTAACTTTTTTTTCAAAAAAAGTATTTTTATTCAGGGAGGAAGGTAAAAATAACAATTTGAACAGCGCTTACCCTGGTGTAACAAGGGATATTTAACTAATAATTAGTATAAATTCAAGAAGATGCTTTAAGTTATCTTTCATATAGTGATTCGCATTGTTTATATGCTTTTTAACGGTATTAACAGAAATATCCAGATCCTCTGCTATTTCTTTATACTTTTTACCGTTCAACTTCTCTATATAAACTCTTTTTGTGGCATCAGATAACTGGCTAAATGTTTGATTTATTAGGGAGTAAATTTCAGCTTCTATAATCTTAGTACTAATATCTTCTTCATATTCATCAACAAATATCCCGGCTTGATACTCTCCTTGTTTATTAGAATTTCTGATTTGATTAAGAGCTGCGTTTCTTACAGATTGATATAAATAAGCTTTAAGCTGATGTTTATTTTCAAATACAGGTTTTTTATTCCATACTTTTAGCCAAACTTCTTGAATAATATCTTCAGCTTCTTCTTCTGAATTCAGGATTTTTATTAAAAAGTACTTTAATCCTGTGTACATTTCAGAATATAATCTATGATAGTTCTGTTTTTTCCCTAAATCCAATTCATTACCCATACCTATCAACCTTTAATCAAAACCACCCCATTTTCAGCATCGGTATTGATTCATTTTTTTGTAATTAATACTTAAAAGTCCACAATTGAAACGACAAAGTTTCTGAAAAAATACAATTCTACAAAATTCTTCATAAAGGAAAACTGAATATCTATCATAAATATTCAATATTATCTAATACGATGCTTATAAATGCAACAATCATCTATTTACATCAATATAATTTCAAAAGGAAAGGAAGTTACAAAGATCCCTTCTTATGTATTTTTAAATTAAAAAAGGAATTATAATGGTATAAAAAGTTTGTGTATAGAATTTAAAACAAAACAGAATACTATAAAACAGTAATCTATTAAGTAAAAAAGGGTTCTTTTATTAAGAACATTATTGATTTTTATTGAAACAAGTACTTAACTATGTTAGTTAAGTACTTGTTCATTTCTATTTTATCTTGATAATGAATCTATCCTGGATACAGAATAAACACCTTTCACATTCTTTATTTTCTTTATCATTAAGTCTAACATGTTAGTATCATTTACAAATACTGTAACAGTTCCTTCAAAACTACCTTCTTGCGAATCTATAGAAATAGACCTCATTTTTAAATGAAGGTCTTTTGTAATAACCTGACTTATATTACTAACAATACCGATATCATCAGTACCTGTAATTTTTAGCGTTGCTTGAAAATTAGCATTTGCTCCGGTTGTCCACTGCGCTTTTACTATTCGGTAACCAAATTTTGTTTGCATTTCAGGTGCATTCGGACAAGTTTTTCTATGTATCTTAATACCTCCTGAAACAGAAACAAAACCAAAAATTTCATCTCCAAAGATTGGATTACAACACTTAGCTAAACTATACTCTACATTCTTAAGATTTTTATCAATCATTAAAACATCATCCGAAGAATGCAACTCTTCCTCCACATTGGCAACAAAATTTGTTGCACTTTTAAGGGAAGCTGTTTCTGCTACATCTTTTTCTGCTTCTTTCTTTTCAAGACTTAAGATATATTCCTTAACATTTGATATATCAATAGTTCCAACTGCAATTTCTCTGTAGAAGTCATTGATACTTTTCATTTTAAAATGCTTCACCATTTGATGTACCAACTGATCGGAAAGTTCTAGTTTCCAATTCTTAAGTCTACGAACTAATGTTTCCCTACCAAACTCAGCTTCTTTATATAATAAATCTTTTAAAGCTTGTTTTAATTTTGATTTTGCTCTGGAAGTAGCTACAATATTTAACCATTCAGATCTTGGTTCCTGAGTATTAGAAGTAACAACTTCTATGTGATCACCATTTTTTAATACTTGCTTTATTGATGCATGCTTTCCATTTATTTTTGCTCCAATACACTTTTTCCCAACTCCGGAGTGTATATCAAAAGCAAAATCAAGTACTGTTGCACCTTTAGGTAAACGTCTTAAATCACCTTTGGGTGTAAATACAAATACTTCTTCATCATAAAGATTAAGCTTGAAATCATCTATAAAATCAATGGCATTTCTTTCCGGATTTTCTAAAACTTCACGGATATTAGACAGCCATTCATCCATTCCCTTCTCTCCTTTCCCTCCTTTATATTTCCAGTGTGCTGCCAAACCTTTCTCAGCCACTTCATTCATTCGGTGAGTACGAATTTGTACTTCAACCCATTTCTTTTCTGGACCTAACACTGTTGTGTGCAACGATTCATAACCATTAGATTTTGGTATTGATAACCAATCTCTTAACCTGGAAGGATTTGGCTGATATTTATCTGTAACTATGGAATATACCTTCCAGCAATCCGCCTTTTCATCTTTTTCTTTACTATCTAATATGACTCTAATAGCAAATAGATCATAAACCTTTTCAAAAGGTGTATTTTGCTTCTTAATTTTATTGTGAATAGAGTGAATTGTTTTTGTTCTTCCTTTTATCTCAAATTTTAATCCAGCCTCTTCTAATTCTTTTTTTAATGGATCAATAAAATCCTTAATGTATTTATCTCTCGCTCTCTTGGTTTCATTTAATTTTTGAGCAATATAAGTATAGGTGTCTCTCATGGTGTATTTCATCACCATATCTTCCATCTCAGATTTAATGGTATATAAACCTAATCTATGGGCCATAGGAGCATATAGATAACCTACTTCTGATGCTATTTTTATTTGATTTTCCAGATCATACAACTTAAGACTTCGCATTGTTTCTAGTCTATCAGCTAAAATGATTAAAATAACACGAACATCTTTTGCAAACGAAAGCAATAGTTTTCTGAAATTTTCAGTTTCAATAGAAGTGTCTTTATTATATAAATTCTTTACTTTGATAAGACCACTAATTATTTCTTCAACACTTTTACCAAAAATTGCAGATACTTCATTTAATACTACATCTTCATGTTGAATTACATCATAAAGCAAGGCACAAATAATCGACGTTCGTCCCAATCCTATTTCTGAGGCAACAATATTTGCTACTTCTAAGGAATGTATTGCAGATAATTTTCCAGAAGGTCGTCTATATTCTTTTTTACGTTCCAGCGATATTTCAATCGCTTTTCGTATTTCGGTAACATCTTCATTACTTAATATATTTTTACAAGCTCTTAAAAGACTTCTATAATTATTTCTGATTTCTATCTTTTCTGCTTCACTTATAATCACCGGATTTTCCATAAAATAGATATATGATGTAATAATCTTCTTGAAAATATTATTCTTTTCATTCGTTAATCTTCAAAAATATATCACAAATACGTTTAAACAAAACATTCTGTCAAATCCTTTAATATAAAAGTTGACTTTTGTTCTGATTTATGGTATATTAAATATTGATAACACATTGTTTAACAGCTTAAAAAATAGGAGTTATGAGAAATAGTGGTCTGTTTTTAGGAGGAATGATTGCCGGAGCTTTAGTTGGAGCTGCAGCTGCATTATTATTTGCTCCTCAAAAAGGTTCAGAAACTCGTGATCAATTAAAAAACAAGTTGAATGAACTAGAAAAAGAAATGCAAAACACCAAAGACAAACTTAAAGTTAAAGGTGGAGAGCTAAAAGAAGAACTAAAAGAAAAAATGCACAAAATTGAACAAAAATTTGAAAAGCTTCTTGAAGAGTACAAAAAAACTATGGAACCAACCAGTAGTGCAAATTAGTAGAAAAATCGATTTTTTTATTGTAGCCTGAAACTAATTTCTTATTTTAATAAAAGATTAGATTCAGGCTTTTTTTTATCTCTTATACTATTTTAAGAAATTTTTATGGACAGGAAAGAAACTATATCAGAAGAGATTGCTGATGTAAAAAACGAAATCAACAATTATATACAAAGCAGAATAGACTTAACAAAGTTACAAGCAGCTGAAGATTTAAGCCGTTTTGTATCTGGAATAGCAATAAAACTAGTATTATTTTATATTGCTATGTTTGTTTTACTTTTCGTTTCAATGGCTGGAGCTTTTGCTATTGGAACATATTTAGAAAGTAATGAGTTAGGATTTTTAGCCGTTGCAGGAGTTTACTTTTTATTTGCAATTATATTTTATTTATTCAAAGGAAAATTAGTTCAAACTCCAATTATCAAGACTTTTATTCAAATGTTTTTTCAAAATTTTAGCAAGTATGACAAGGAATAGATATAGCCACATCAAAACTTTTAAGGATTTTGAAAATGAAAAAATCCAATTACATTATCAAATCCGTCTTTCTGAAAAGAAATTAGAAATTAAACAATTAGAATTAAGAGAATATTTAAATCCTTTTAAATTTTTCTCTTCAATGGTAAATGAATTATATAAACCTGTTTTTGATTTATTTAAATCAATTATAATGCATTTTTTAGAAAAGCATAAGGTAAAGACAAATAGTTCAGATCAAAATAAAGGCACTACAGATTAACCTTTTATTTTCATAAATAAAATTCACATACTTTCTTAATTGAATAATTAAAAAAATATCTACATTTGCACAAAATTTGGTTTTCGAGGGTTTTAACAACCTAAGAATGAAAAGGGAATCCGGTGCTTAGATAATCTAAAATTCCGGAGCTGTACCCGCAGCTGTAAGTTCTATAATATATTATTGAAACACTTTTGCCACTGTTTAAAAGATAAATGGGAAGGCCTCAATAATAGGAACAAGCCAGAATACCTGCCAAAAGAATAAATTAAATGCTTCGGGAGCTAGGCTAAAAATAGATTTCAATTTAAAGTATCTATCATCTATCTCCTTCAGCGCCTTATTATTTTGCTGATGTATAGATTTTTTATTGTTGTATTGATTTTTGTTGGGGCTGGCTTATCTACATTTGCACAGTTGTATTTTATACCTGAAGATTCTACTTATTCACATTTAAATGATACTCTTCATATTCAAGAGGTTGAAATCATATCCCCTGTTTCAAAACAGTATCAAGTAGGAACAAAAAATCAAACATACTCACCAATCCAAAAGCAAAATGTAATTTTTGGTTCTTTAACCAATTTAATTTCAAGATATTCTCCTATTTATATCAAATCAGATGCTGGAGGTTTAGCTTCTTTTAGTATAAGAGGAACCTCTTCTTCCCATACTTCTGTTTTAATTGGAGGTTTAGATATTAACTCTTTAACACTAGGCAGCTCTAATTCAAGTAGCATCCCTGTATTTTTATTTGACAACATAGATTTATCATACGGAAGCTCTTCTGCTTCAAACGGTTCTGGATCTATAGGAGGAAGTGTTCGTCTAGGTCTAAATTCTTATTATAAAAAGGGACTAAAAGGTGAAATAATTGGATCAATGGGTTCTTTTGGTGAGTATTTTGGAGGTACAAAAGTATTTCTAAGTAACGGAAAGTTTGAATCTGTAACCAGAGTTCAGCATTATCAAATTGAAAATAACTTTCCTTTTTTAAATACAGCTTATTATGATAGGGAACTACAGACTTATCATGAAGATAAACAAAGGAATGCATCAATTAACAACAACCACTTCATTCAACAATTCAATTATAAGATCAGTAGTAATCAATTAATTGAGTCGTTTTTATGGTATAGTGACACCAAGCATGAGGCACAGCCTAACATGACTGCTAATATTAATTTAAGTACACCAGAAAGACCAATTGAAGATAAAAATTTTAAATCCTGGATTAGTTATAAAAATGAAACAAAGCTATTTAAATTTACTATTGAAGGAGGATATGTAAAAGATAAAGCTATTGACAACAATGATTATACAAATACAATTGGTACACAACGTGCAGTTGGGAATATTGCACTTAAATTCGATAAAGGAAAAATTAAATATCAATTTGATGCAAAATATAAGTACATCTTACCTGATGTATATGCTTATTCTGATAATATTTCTGAACAACACTTGGATTTACATGGAGCAATAGCCTTTTGCCCAATTAACAGACTAAAAACAACAATTAATTTAAGACAACAATTTGTTACAAAATATCAGGCTCCCTTCACTCCTGCTTTAGGAATGGATTATATTCTCCTTTCTAAAGAAAAACATTTATTAAAATTAGTTGGAAATATTCAGAAGTCATATAAAATCCCAACTCTAAATGCAAGATACTGGGGACAAGAAGGCTATAATGGAAATGAAAATATTTTACCAGAAGAAGCATTTAGTTATGAATCAGGAGTTAATTATATATTCAATAACAACAATACAATTTTAAAATTAAAAGCTAATTATTACTTCATGGATGTAGATAATTGGATTATCTGGGTTCAGGGAACAAATGCATGGACTGCTCAAAATATATTAAAAGTTGAGGCAAAAGGATTAGAACTTCAAGCAGATTTAACGCAATCACTTGGTTCATTTAAAATTTTATCAGGATTTAACTATGCTTTTAACTCTACAGTAAATAAACAAAGTGAATTAGATAGCGAAAATTCTACCAACTACATCAACCGTCAAGTGATATATACACCTAAACAATTAGGAAACATATTCACTACAGTACTTTATAGAGATTTCAACATTAACATAGATGCATCCTATACTGGATTTAGATATTTTGACTATACCGATGACAAGATTGATGGTTATATGCTAATTAACATCTCGGGAGGAAAAGATTTTAAAATTAATCAATCCTTAATATCTGCAAATCTACAACTAAACAATGTATTAAGTGAACAATATCAAAATCAATATCAGTATGCAATGCCAGAAATTAACTGGCATCTTACAGTAAAATATAAGTTTTAAAAATTATTAAATTTAATATCTAATAAAATGAAAAAGTTACTTTTTGTTTTTATGGCAATGGCCCTAATTTTCTCATCTTGCGAAGATGATGATAGTAATACTTCAAATCCCTCATATGTTGTTGAAGCATCTGATGCATTTGTTATAAACTACGGTAGTTATTCTAGTACAGTTGGTTCTATTTCGGGATTTGATTTAGACAATTCAAAAATGTACAGTTATGTCTATGAGTCTGTTAACGGACCAGCAATGAATGGTAAACCTCAATATGCCTATGAATACAATGACAAAGTATATTTCATGGGAAACAATGTAGATGAAATATTTTATGTTAATTCTACAACATTAGAGCAAACTAAAAATGGAATCACTACAGATATAGTAAAACCTCGATACTGTATTGGTGATGGAAATTATCTATACATCTCATGCTATGGTGGTGACGTTTGGAATGATGTTTCATTAGGCTATATTGCCAAGTATAATATTAAATCAAACACAGTTGAAAGCACTATTGACATACCTGGAGGACCAGAAGGTCTTGAAATTGTCGATGGAAAACTTTATGTTGCATTAAATTATGCAGCACAAATTGCAGTTGTTGACTTGGATACTGAAGCAATATCTTATATTACAACACCGTCTGTAACTTCTTACTTCTTGAAAGATGCTTCTAATAATTTATATGTATCACTTCTTAGTACATATACAAATGCTAGTGCTGTAACAGGTTTAGGTTACATCAATACAACAACAGATGAACTTGATGCAACCTATGCTTTATCAAATGTTAGCACTAACTACTCTTCAATCATTTCTTTTAACGCAGATCAATCTAAAATATATGTAGCTGCAGCAAGTTGGATTGAAGAAGATGGAACTTGGGTACAAAAAGGTAGTGTTTTCGAATTTGATGTTGCAAATAAATCATTTAACTCTAGTCCGTATATTTCTTCAATTGATGGGTTAAATGCTCTATCTGTAAATCCAAATACTAATGATTTATATGTTTTAATCTCAAATAGTACAACTACTACAGGTAAATTAGTTGTTTATGATGAGAATGGAGATTACCAGGCTGAATATCAAACAGGAATTTCTCCATCTTGGGTTTTATATAAAGAACAAACTGTAGAATAATAAAAAAAATAAGTTTTTGTTTTTTCAATATAAATCCGGCATTTTTGATGCCGGATTTTTTATTTCTTGCTAACACCATAACTCATTATTATTAATTATATATTTTGTTATTTTTGTTTGTTTTCAATATTAAACATGCTATTTAGTAATGAGCGAAGCAGATATTCAAAAGAGAATAGTTTTTTTAAAAGATACATTAAATAAACACAACTATAATTATTACGTTCTTAATCAACCTCAGGTATCTGATTATGAATATGATCAATTAATGAAAGAGTTAATTGATTTAGAAACAAAATATCCTGATTTTCAGGATCCCAATAGTCCGTCTCAAAGAGTAGGTAGTGATATCTCTAATGATTTTCAACAAATTACTCATCAGTATCCAATGCTTTCGTTGGGAAATACATATAATGAAGAAGAAATAGCTGATTTTCATCAAAGAGTTTCTAAAGCTATTGGTGATAATATTGAATATGTTTGTGAGTTAAAATACGATGGAACATCCATTAGCTTAACCTACGAAAATGGAAAGTTAATACAGGCTGTAACACGTGGAGATGGAGAAAAAGGCGATAATGTTACAGCTAATGTAAAAACAATTAAAAGTATTCCTCTTAGTATACATGGTGAATATCCTGATTCATTCGTAATTCGTGGTGAAATATTATTACCAAATGATGAGTTTGTAAAATTAAATGAAACCCGGGAGCTTAATGGCGAAGTTCCCTTTGCTAATCCACGAAATGCAGCGGCAGGATCATTAAAAATGAAAAAAAGTTCAGAAGTAGCTCAACGAGGTTTAGATTGTTATCTTTATTATTTATTAGGAGAAAACTTACCTTCTGATATTCACTCTGAAAACCTGGAAGCTGCGCGTTCATGGGGATTTAAAATCCCAACTTACTATAAAATATGCAAATCTCTTAATGAAATAAATGATTTTATAAATTATTGGGATAAAGAAAGATTTAACCTCCCATTTGAAATAGATGGAATTGTAATAAAGGTTAATAATATTAACCTACAAAATGAATTAGGTTATACTGCTAAATCTCCACGATGGGCTATTTCATACAAGTTTAAAGCCGAAGAAGCTTATACAAAGTTATTGTCTGTTAGTTATCAGGTTGGACGTACAGGAAAAATAACTCCTGTAGCCAACCTTGAGCCGGTTCAATTAGCTGGTACAACGGTAAAACGTGCATCTCTTCATAATGCCGATATAATTAATCAACTCGACCTTCATGAAAATGATATGGTATATGTTGAAAAAGGAGGCGAGATCATACCTAAAATTACAAGAGCAGAAGAAAGTGCCCGTGATCCTTTAGCAAAAAAAATACAGTTTATTGAAAAATGTCCGGAATGTGGTACTGATCTAATTAGACCGGAGGGTGAAGCTGCTCATTTTTGTCCAAATGACAAAGCTTGTCCTCCACAACTAAAAGGAAAAATTGAACATTTTGTAAGCCGCAAAGCAGTTAACATTGATTCATTTGGAGAACAGATTGTAGATCTTTTATTTGAAAAAAACCTGGTAAAGGATGTAAGTAAAATTTATGACTTAACTTTTGAAAAGTTAAATGGATTATCCAGAGTTGTTGAAGATGATCAAAATAAAAAGGTATTTACATTTCAGGAAAAATCAACTCAAAATCTTCTGGCAGGTATCGAAGCATCTAAAAACATCCCCTATCCAAATGTTTTATTTGGTTTAGGTATTAAACATGTTGGAGCCACCGTAGCAAAAGTATTATGCAAAAATTTTAACACAATAGATAAACTAGCTAATGCTTCGTATGAAGATTTGGTATCAATTGATGATATTGGTCCCAAAGTAGCAGAGAGTGTTCAAAATTATTTTAAAGATGAAGATAATTTAAACCTGATTGAACGATTAAAACAAACAGGAATAACATTAGAAATTGAAGAACAAATTAATGACAGTGAGAAATTTAAAGGTCTTTCTTTTGTCATAAGTGGAACTTTTACAAAGTTCACCAGAGATGAGCTTAAAACTATCATAGAATCAAATGGTGGCAAGAGCTTAAGTGGTGTTTCTAAAAAAACATCGTATCTTGTGGCGGGAGAAAAAACAGGACCTAGCAAACTTGAGAAAGCCGAAAAGTTAAACGTTAAGATTATTAACGAATCTGATTTTATTGAATTATTAGAAAATTAAATCTGTGAACTACTTTAAAAAATTGAGAATAAAAATAAGTAATTACCTATTAAACCGTAAGCTTAAAAAACGTATTCAGAAACCTGTTATTTGCAATCTAAACAATGCTAAAACAATAGGTATTGTATATAATTCTTTATCTGAACAAGATTTAAGTGCCATTAAAAAAGTTGAAAAAGCTTATCTTAATCTGAATGTAAATGTTGAATTATTAGGGTTCTCTAATTCTAAAGCTTTAAAAGATGATCAAATTGGAGATCAAAAACATCATTATGCTTGTTTGAAAGATTTTAACTGGTTATTTCAACCAAAATCTGATTTACTTAAAGATTTTTTATCAAAGGATTTTGATATTTTAATTAATCTATACACTAATGAAGAATATTGCATTGAATATATTGTGAGATTTTCATATGCCAAATTTAAAGTTGGACCAGCTCACTTAAATAAACAAATGCATGATTTAATGATTGATGGTGGAGAAAAAAAAGACAATATTTTGTACCTTAATGAACAAATTGATCATTATCTAAGTATTATAAATAAATAATACAGTTTGCTATTTTATATGCAATAGATAATAATCGTAAACATTTTCATTATGAATTCCAGATTAATAATTCCTATTGTTACTTTATTTTTTACGTTATCGTCATGTATGACTCATAAAGTTGAAAGAGTATCTCCAGATGAAGCTATTGATTTAAGTGGAAGATGGAATGATACAGACTCAAAGATGGTAGCTGATGCAATGGTTGAACAGATATTGTCAGCAGCCTGGATTGAAAATTACTCCAGAGTAAATAATGGTAAAAAACCAGTTGTTGTAGTTGGCCTTATTTACAATAAATCGCATGAACATATAAGTTCAGATACTTTTATTAAGGATATAGAAAAAGCATTTATTAATAGTGGACGTGTAAGACTTGTTCAAGCAGCGGACAAAAGAGAAGAATTAAGAAAAGAAAGAGCTGCTCAACAAGAGTTTGCTTCCTTAGAAACAGCAAAACAATGGGGTAAAGAATTAGGCGCAGATTTCATGTTAAACGGAGATCTTAACTCTATTGTAGATACTTACAAAAAAGAAAGAGTTAATTACTATCAAACAAATTTAGAATTATCCAATCTCGAAACCAATGAAATAGTTTGGATGGGAGATAAAAAAATCAAGAAATATATTACAAAATAAGTTAATACTGATGTTGCATATTCATATAAAACACATGAATGAACATCATCAATTATCTACAATAATTTCATGATTTACTTACCACAAAAGCATAAATATTTCATTATTATATTGCTTTTATTTATGATAGCTGGCTGTGCTACTTATTACCAAAAGAATTATCAATTACAGAGTTACATTACAAGTGGTGATTTTGAAGCAGCAGAAAAGTTTTTAAATAAAGACAATAAATCAGCATCCGGAATAAACAGAGTACTGTTTTATTACGATCAAGGTGTTGTTAACTTTATGCTTGGAAACTATGAAAATAGTAACTCTTTTTTCGATAAAGCAGATCTATATAACGAAGACTATACAGTTAATTATGCAAATGAGGCCTTAGCTCTGGTCTCAAATCCAATGATTAAACCTTATAAACCTGAAGATTTTGAGGCTGTAATGGTTCATTATTACAAATCTCTTAATTACTTAATGCTAAATAATTTTGAGGATGCTCTTGTTGAATGTCGCAGAATTAATATTTTATTGCATCAACTTAACGACAAGTACAAAAAAACAAAAAATAAATATTCTGATGATGCCTTTGCTCATAATTTAATGGGATTAATTTATGATGCATCCGGTGATAAAAACAATGCGTTTATTGCATATAGAAATGCCTATGAAACATATGAGAATAAATACAAAGATCTTTTTAATATAAGCGCTCCTACACAACTAAAAAAAGATCTTGTTAGAACAGCATATCAGGCAGGATTATCTCAAGAACACTCCTACTATAGTAAATTATTCAACATCTCATATTTTCCGGAATCAGACCCTGATGGAAACCTTATTTTCTTATGGATGAATGGTTTTGGACCTGTAAAATCAGAATGGAGTATTAATTTTACAAATGCTGGTTATAATAATGGTTGGGTTAGTTTTGTTAATGATGAATACGGTCTCAACTTTCCTATTTATATAGGTAATAGAAGTAAAAACGAACAAAAAGCATTTAAAAACCTTTCCTTTTTAAGAATTGCTTTTCCAAAATATGTAGAAAGAAAACCAATCTTCAATCAAGCATATATTGAAACAGACAGTATCCAAAAAGAACTGGAATTATCTCAAGATATTAATGCCATAGCTTTTCAATCTTTAAAAGACAGAATGGTTAGAGAATTGACAAATGGTATTGCAAGATTAATAACTAAAAAAGCATTAGAGAGTATTGCAAACAATGAAAATAAAAACCTTGGAACAGTAATTAGCATAGTAAATGCTATTACAGAAAAAGCTGACACCAGAAACTGGCAATCTCTTCCATTTGCCATTTACTATTCCAGAATTCCATTAAAAGAAGGAGATAATTACATTAAACTGAAAGTCAACAATCTAAAAGAAAATAAAGATTTTCAATTTAACATAAGTAAAGGTAAAACTATCTTTTTCACCTACCATCAACTAATTAATTGATAAGATATTCTAACTTATAAAAGCAACTCATTCATCAATAATTATAAGACATTCAACGAAAATTACTATGTCCAACAATAAAAAAATATAAATTTATTGTCTTGATAATTATATTGAATAATAGTGAACATAAACAAACACAATTATAATCCGTATTTCAAACGCTGGAAAACACAATTTAGTCTTATAGCTGAATTAATTGACGGGTCTATTATACTTGCTAGTGAAATAGAAAAAAACAAAATAATAGAAATAGCATATAATGATCCAAAAGAAAACACTTTATTCAAAGGAAAATCAAACGAAATCAGTATTACAAAAAAAGTAATTGATAACGGTAAAAAACAATACATTTCAAATTTACAATCAAACAAAACACTTTCTAACAGTGCAGAATATAAGGCAAGTATAAAATGTTTCTATAGTTTAGCAATATTTGATACCACAGGAGAAATATTTGGTGCGTTATGTTTGTATTCAAGATCAAAAAACAATTTCTCTGCAGATAAATTAGTGCAATTAGAAAAATTGAAACAAATTATTGAAGATGACATTAAAGACATTGAAAAATCCAATTTAGTTCCCCATACAAATAGAGATACTTTATTAGATGATGATGAAAAATACAAACAATTTTTTCACTCCTCTCCTATGGGTGTTTTTTACTGGGATACAAATATGGTAATAACTGATTGCAATGAGAAATTTTGCGAAATACTAAAATCAAACAAAGAATCCTTACTTGGTTTAAATTTAAACCTACTCTCCGATAAGCGACCAATTCCATGTATACAAAGTGCACTAAAAGGTGTTAGTGATGAATATGAGGGAGAATATAATACAACGACCAGCAAAGAATCCATCTATGTTTTACTCAAATCATCTCCTGCATATAATCAGAATAATGTAATATGTGGAGGAATTGGAACAATTGAAGATCTGTCTGAAAAAAAACAAATCCAAGATGCATTAAAGGCCAGTGAGGTTAAATATAAAGATTTAGTTGAAAAAATTAATGATGTAATATTTACTCTAGACCATGAAGGAATTTGCACTTATATCAGTCCGGTTATCACGTCTTTTATAGGTTTTTTACCAGAAGAAATTATTGGTCACCATTTAATGAATTTTATACATAGCGACTATAAAATTAACTTTCATGAGGCCTTAAATAATGTAAGAAAAGGATCTGTAATTTTTATTGAAATCAAAGTAAAAGATAAGAATAATAAATATCAGTGGATAAGAGTTTCATTGCGACCGACATATGATAATAAAGACAATTATATAGGAACCCATGGTGTTGCCCAAGATATTGGAGAAACAAGAAATGCTGAATCATCCTTAAAAGAGAGTGAAGAACAATTTAAATTAATTGCAACTCACATTTCTGATATTATATATGAATGGAACCCTATAACAGACGAGCTAATATGGCATAGTAATCCTAATATCATATCTCCAACCTTAAGAAATATTAAGTCTTTTTCTGCATTAAATGAATTAATAATTCCTGAGGATAGAGAAAAGATAAATGATTATTGGCATAATGCCTTAAATAAATTAGGTGCATGGAAATCTGAATTTAAAATTAGAATTGGAAATAATATAATTAAATACGTTTTAGGTAATGGAATTATTCTATTTAAGGGAGATATAGCTTATAAAGGTATTGGAACTTTTACCGATATCTCAAAAGAGAAATCCTTGATAAGAAACCTAAAACACAGTAATGAAAAACTTGAATTTAACGTTGCTAAATTAAATGGTCTATTATCCGTTATTCCAGATATGATGTTTGTATTTGATCGTAATGGTATAATAATAGATTATCACACTAATAAAGAAGACCTGCTTTTTAAGGACAGTTCGTTGTTTTTAAACCAAAATGTAAAAGATGTTCTCCCTGGAGAAGTAGCAAAATTAACTGTAGAAAAAATCAACTCTGTATTAAAAAATAAAGAAACAGACACCTACAACTATGAGCTATTAATAAAAAATGAGAATAGATATTTTGAAACCAGAATGGTTTATGTTAACCAATTTCAAACTCTTGCAATAGTTCGTGATGTAACGGAACGTGAACAGGATAAACTTGAATTAATAAAAGCTAAAGAAAAAGCAGAAGAGAGTGACCGATTAAAATCTTCGTTTTTGGCAAATATGAGCCATGAAATCAGAACTCCTATGAATGGCATTATTGGTTTTTCAGAATTATTGAAATCAAGAACTCTTAATCCAGAAGAAAGAGAATACTATATATCTGTAATTGTAAATAGTGGAAAACAACTCCTTGACATTATTAATGATGTTCTTGAAATATCAAAAATAGAAACAGGACAAATTGAATTATATCTGAGTGACGTAAATCTAAATAAGATAATACAAGATATTTGTGATATATTTTCAAAAAAATTACAAGATCAAAAAAACACTCTAAAATTAAGTATTCCAATCAAAGACGAAGAATCATTTATTTATACCGACGAAAGTAAACTCAGACAAATATTAACGAACTTAATAAGTAATGCTGTAAAATTCACCCAAAATGGAAGTATAGAAGTTGGATATAAAGTAGTAAACGATAATTATATTGAGCTTTTTGTTACCGATACAGGAATAGGTATAGCTAAAAATGAACACTTAAAAATATTTGAAAGATTCGCTCAAGCTAATTCACAAATCACAAAAATACATGGAGGTACCGGCCTTGGTTTATCTATATCTCAAAGCCTGGTTGAAATTCTTGGAGGAAAGATATGGGTAGATTCAGAGGTTAATAAAGGTTCAAAATTTTCATTTTCCCTACCAAAAAAGTATAATAAATAAAACAATTCACATTTATTAACAATGTGTGGCTTATTTGAATTTTGTAGATCTACAAAAGTTAATTTCTCTTAAAATACAATTCTAAAAGAATAACAAAATGTGCTTTTGAATACCTTTGCACAAAATTTACACTTCGATGTTAAGAATACACATGATTTTGACAGGATAATTTTCCTGATGTAATAAATAAATCTATTTATGACTGAATCAAAATACTGATATCAGTGTGTATTTCTTATTTTTCATTATAACAACATTATTAAATACTATTCAAAAGAGACTTTTGAGATAGTATCGTATCTCCTATCATATAGGTAGATAAATTCATTTTAGAAAAACATTTGTCTTATATCAAATATTTATACTTAAGTATTAAATGTTTGATATCTATCATTTTATAACCTAAATAAACAATGGATAGCATATTTAAACCTAAATTCTTTAGCCTTTTAAAAACTGGATTTAATCATAAACAAATTACATCTGATATCCTGGCAGGAATCATTGTAGGTATTGTAGCCTTACCGCTGGCAATTGCTTTTGCGGTCGCATCGGGAGTTTCACCGGAAAAAGGGTTAATAACAGCAGTTGTTGCTGGTTTTATCATCTCATTTCTTGGTGGTAGCCGAGTCCAAATTGGTGGTCCTACCGGAGCTTTTATTATAATAGTATTTGGTATATTAGAGAAATATGGTCTTAATGGATTGATTATTTCTACAATTTTAGCCGGAGTAATTCTAATAATTTTTGGTTTACTTAAACTAGGAAATGTGTTAAAATACTTTCCTCAGCCATTAATTGTTGGATTTACGAGTGGTATTGCACTAATTATTTTTTCTACACAAATAAAAGACGCATTAGGTATTGATGCAGGTAAAGTTCCCGCCGACTTTATTGAAAAATGGAGTTTTTATTTTTCGAACCTTGACCACATTAATTTTAAAGCATTAATTATTACGGCCATAACAATATTCATTTGTGTATTTTCATCAAAAGTAATAAAGAAAATTCCAGGTTCATTTATTGCGATAGTATTAATAACTGTTGTTGTATATGCTTTTAAAATTGAGGTTAGTACAATTGAAACCTTTTTTGGTGATATTCCTCGTAATATTTCATTAGATGTTCCTTCTTTTCATTTATCCGAATTACCAAATTACTTCGCTCCTGCAATTACAATTGCATTACTTGGAGGTATTGAGTCTCTTCTATCTGCTGTTGTAGCTGACGGGATGATTAGTGGAAATCACAGATCTAATACAGAATTAATCGCCCAGGGTATTGCAAATATAGTCACTCCATTTTTTGGTGGAATTCCGGCAACCGGAGCCATTGCACGTACGGCTACCAATATTAAAAACGGAGGGCGCACTCCTATTGCAGGAATAATTCATGCACTTACTTTATTGCTAATTATGCTATTTATAGGACCTCTGGCAAAACTTATTCCTATGTCATGTTTGGCTGGTATATTAATTGTCGTTTCATATAACATGAGTGAATGGCGTTCTTTTGTATCCATTCTTAAAGGTTCATTCTTTGATATAATAATACTTTTAACAACATTTATTCTAACAGTAGTATTAGATTTAACTATTGCTATTGAAGTTGGTGTTGTATTATCTGCCCTGCTATTTATGAAACGTATGTCTGATATAGCAGATAAAAGAATAGATAACATTGTAGACACTGACCTCATTGATGATTACTCTCAATTACCGTCAAATACTGGTATATATGAAATTAGTGGTCCATTGTTTTTTGCTTCATCAAAAACATATGCCCGTGTAATCGAGAAAATTGGTCTTGATTATAAAACCATCATCATAAGAATGAGGCATGTATCCTTTGCAGACCAGACAGGTATGCACAATCTTAAATGTTCTGTTAAAACATTAATGCAAAATGATGTAAAAATTTTTATATCTGGTATTAACAATGAAGTTTACAAGGATTTCGAGAAATTTGGATTAACTGAATTAATCGGAACTAATAATATTTTTGAATCCTTTGACGAAGCTGTATCCCACGTGAATAATCATAAAGGAAATTAATAATCCAACACAATTCATAGAATTAATAATAATTTTATTAATAATTCTATGGATTAGTTTTTGTCATTTTTGCATTAACTCAACATTCTCACTTATCTTTCTGTAATATTACATCAAAACAGAAAATTGATATTATTCATCCTTACGCAAAGAAACCTCACCTATATTTTCAATGAACACTTCCTTTAATAAGAGGCTCTTAAATTATATTTTTCAAAGGATTATAACTTTTTTGAAGATTCGACCTATGATATTTTACCGTATTAATTGAATTTTTGATACTTTTACGGCTTAATTAAAAATAATCATGTCGCAAAAAACAGATCAGCAATTTGAGCATGTAATATCAGTATGCAAAGATATCTTTGAAAAAAAAATGAAAGACTATGGAACTGCATGGCGAATATTAAGGCCTTCATCCATGACTGATCAAATATTTATCAAAGCTCAACGTATCAGAAGTATTGAAACTAAAGGTGTTTCTAAAGTTGATGAAGACATAAGATCTGAGTTTATTGGTATTATAAATTATGCATCAATGGCTATCATTCAGCTAGAACTTGGTCCATCTGATCAACCAGAAATGGATAATGATAAAGCATTAGAATTGTATCTAAAAAACATTTATAATGCTAAAAATTTAATGCTGAATAAGAATCATGATTATGATGAAGCATGGAGAAACATGAGAATTAGTTCTTTTACAGACTTAATTCTGATGAAACTTCACCGTACTAAACAGATTGAAAACAATCAAGGAAAAACAATAATATCAGAAGGAATAGATGCTAATTATCTTGATATGATTAATTATGCTATTTTTGCGATGATAAAATTAGATTTCCCTGAAGAAGAAAATTAAATCAATTCAATGAATAAGATTTTTTATTACTTGAGTCGTTTAATTGTTGGATTAACATTTATGTTTTCAGGTTTTGTTAAAGCTGTTGATCCTGTTGGAAGTGCAATTAAATTTGAAGATTACTTAAATTCTTTTCAATTAAGCAACTTAACATTTATTGTTATACCTCTATCATTTATTGTTTCTGCCCTGGAGTTTCTAACAGGCCTTCATATTCTGCTAGGTATAAGAATTAAAACATCTTCAATAATTGCTTTATTGTTTATGGTTGTATTTTTTCCATTAACATTAGGCATTGCAATTTATAATCCTGTAAGTGATTGTGGATGTTTTGGAGATGCAATTAAATTGACAAACTGGGAAACTTTCTTTAAGAATGTTATCTTAATGTTCCCTGTATTATACTTATTCCTGAAGAGAAAGACATTTGAATGTAATATAAAACCTATTAAACAGTTTTTGTTCTCAATAGCTAGTTTAATTGTTATCATAGGAGGAGTTTCTAATTATTCATATAATCACCTTCCTATAATAGATTTCAGACCTTATAAAATAGGAAATAACATTCAGGAAGGAATGACAATTCCTGAAGGTGCTGCTCAACCTGAATATGAAACTACTTTCATAATGGAGAAAAATGGTGAGCAAAAAACTTTTAGTGCCTCAAATTATCCTTATAATGATTCTACATGGATTTTTGTTGATAGCAAAACTAAGGTAATTAGTAAAGGATATGAACCTCCAATTCATGATTTTGTATTGACAGACGAACAGAGTAATGATATTACAAATGTTGTATTAGAAGATAAATCCCCTACTCTGCTCATTATTTCACCTCAAATATCAAAAGGAAATTGGGGAAATAATATCGATAGCTTAAAACAGATTAATAAAGTATTATTTGAAAAAGGTATTAAAAGCTATTGCGTAACAGCATCAAACACAGAGGACATTACAAGTTTTGAATTTAACACTGAAGCTGGATTTAATTATCTGACAGCCGATGAAACAATGCTTAAAACCATAATAAGATCAAATCCGGGGTTAGTACTAATTCAAGATGGAAATATAATTGGGAAGTGGCATTATAATGATATTCCACCAATTAAGGGTATGTTAAATCCTTCCTCATTTGCTATTAGTCAAATAAAGGGTATAAATGAAAACAGTAAAGTTTTGATTATATTTTTAATCTTAACATTAATTGCGATTGTAACGTTATTCAAAAAATAAATAATTTAATATAGTTTTAATTACAAACATTTATTACGATGAGACAAAACATTGTTGCCGGAAACTGGAAAATGAACAAAACTCTTCAAGAAGGAGTAGAATTAGCATCAGAATTAAACAGCATTCTTGCTGGAAAAACACCTAACTGTAAAGTTGTTGTTGGTGTTCCAGCAACTCACATTACTGAGGTTGTTAAAACTGTTGACGCTGGTAAAATTTTAGTTTCTGCACAAAACTGTGCTGATAAAGAATCAGGTGCATACACTGGTGAAATTTCAGCTACTATGGTAAAATCTACTGGTGCTGAATGTGTTATCCTTGGTCACTCTGAAAGAAGAGAGTACTATGGTGAAACAAACGAAATTCTTAAAGAAAAAACAAATTTAGCATTAGCTAATGGTTTAACTCCAATTTTCTGTATTGGTGAAGTATTAGAAGAAAGAGAAGCTAACAAACAAAATGAAGTTGTAAAAACTCAAATTGAAGAGGCTCTTTTCCACCTTTCTGCAGAAGAGTTTGGTAAAATCGTTTTAGCTTACGAACCAGTATGGGCGATTGGTACTGGAAAAGTTGCTACTCCTGAGCAAGCTCAAGAAATTCACGCTTATATTCGTTCAGTAGTTGCTGACAAATTTGGTGCTGAAGTTGCTGATAACTGCTCTATCCTTTACGGTGGAAGTTGTAAGCCAAGTAACGCTAAAGAATTATTTGCAAATCCAGATGTAGATGGAGGTCTTATTGGTGGGGCTTCATTAAAAGCTGAGGATTTTGTAGGTATTATTGATGCTTTTTAATCGAAAGTCATTATATAATTACATAAGCCGTCTTTTTTGACGGCTTTTTTTATGCAGAACTAATTGCTAATTTTGATCACCTTTTATTAAATTGAAAATACAATTCAAATGCAATACACAAAAGTAGCTTTCTCAATTAATCCAATAAACGATTTTATCAGAGATATACTTACTGCAGAACTTGCAGAATATGATTATGATAGTTTTGAAGAAACAGAAACTGGTATTAATGCCTATATCCCATCATCAAGTTTCTCTGCGGAAGATATTGATAATCTTCAGATAATTCAGAATGCGGATTATGAAATAAAGTATTCATATGAAGAAATGCCTGATCAAAATTGGAATGAAACCTGGGAAAAACATTTCTTTAATCCTATAATAATTGATGATAGATGTATTGTTAGAAGTCCTTTTCATCAGGATATTCCAAAAGCCGATTACGAAATTTTAATTGAACCTAAAATGGCATTTGGCACAGGGCATCATGAAACTACCGGATTAATGATAAAACATATTTTGGATATGGATTTTGCAGGTAAAAAGGTTTTGGACATGGGTTGTGGCACAGGAATATTAGGTATTCTATGTGCTATGAAGGGTGCTGAAAAAGTTACAGGTATAGATATTGAAGATTGGGCTTATAATAATGCTATAGAAAATATTAATCTGAATAGCATTAAACAAATGGAAGTATTTTGTGGTGACGCTTCTCTTCTAGGAAATGAAAGTTATGACATTATTATTGCTAACATCAATCGAAATATATTACTAGAAGACATCAATAAATATGTGAAAGTTTTAAAACCACAAGGTACTTTAATGTTAAGTGGATTCTATAATTCAGATATTGATGTTATTGATAAAGAATGTGCAAATAATAACTTAACTAAAAATTCAATAAAGGAAGATAACAATTGGGTAGCGATTGCGTATACGCTTTCAAAATAAAAATCTATGAGAATTTTTTTACTTCTATTTTTTATCATAATCTTTTCCTATTCTAGTTATTCACAAAAACTTTTCAGTGACAATCCTGAGGAGTTTTTACCTACAATTGATGAACTTTTTAAATCGGTTGCTGATAAAAAGTTTACCAAAGAATATGTTGAAGAATTAAGTCTATTTTGGAATAATCCGGAATTGAGCAATGATTTAAAACAAATCATTGTTGATAACTGTAATCAGATGGCTATAAAAAGAGCACGTCCAGTACCTGATTATGTTACATATCTTAGTACAATTCGTGAGTTTATTGAGTCTGAAATTTCAGAAAACAGTTTTAGCGCATGGAATAATGCAATTACTGATTTAATTAATAAAAAACGATACCCATTAAGGAAAGTTAATCAATTATTAAATACGACTAGCGACCTTTTAAATAACAACACTATCTATTCGACACCATCAACCAAATGGAATTCAGACAATAACAATTGGGAACTAACTTATGGCGAAGATAAAGTCTTAATTGGTAATTTTCCTGATATAAACCTAACCTGTTTCTCAAAAAATGATAGTATAAATATATTTGAAACATCCGGGAAGTTTAATTATACTTCAAATATATGGAGCGGAGATAAAGGTAAAGTAACCTGGCAAAGATCAGGATTTTCTCCTGACTCTTTATTTGCTACCTTTAATAAATATTCTATCCCATTTAAGAATGCTCAATTCGAAATCGATACTGTTCAGTTTTATAATTATATTTATTTTGACCATCCTTTAATTGGACGTTTGAGGCATAAAGTTATGAACATTAATACACCAGATGCCTCAACCTATCCTCAATTTTTATCAACAGAAGAACGATTCAATTTAGATAATATACACCCAAATATCAATTACGAAGGTGGTTTTGCTCAAAACGGAGCCAAGTTTTTAGGTGCCGGAACTTATGATGATCCTGCAAGTATTACTATTTTCAGACATGACACATTATTTATCACTGCAAAATCACTCTATTTTGCCTTACGTAAAGACCAGATCTTAAGTACTGACACTGAAGTTAAGATTCATTTAGATACAGGATACATATATCACCCAGGTTTAACATTTAAATTAATGGCTGATAATAATGAACTTCATTTAATTCGAGATGGAGAAGGTTTGGCCATAAGTCCATATTTTAACACATTTCATAATGTTAGTATGGATATAGAATTACTTAGCTGGAAGCTTAATGAAGATGTCATGAATTTAAAAATGGTTTCCGGAGCTGTAGAAAACCATGGATCTTTTGAATCACTCAGTTATTTCAGAGAAAGTTTTTATAATCAATTACAAGGAATGGATGCTATTCATCCCTTACAAGGATTAAAAAACTGTTCCAGAATGTTTAAGGGAAAACCTTTTACTTCATACGATTATGCACAAATGTTAGGTTTACCTGAAGCTCAGGTTCGCCAGCAGGTAATCCAACTATCCTTTTATGGTTTTATTGGTTATAACGTAAATACTGATGAAATTGAAATTAGAGATAGATTAAAAGACTACCTACTCTTCAGACTTGGTAAAAAGGACTATGATGTGATTAGGTTTACTTCAAATACACCAGGAAGAGTTGAAAATGCTACCATTGATTTGTTAAATTATGATTTAAATATCAATGGTGTAAAGTCCATATCAATTTCTGATAATCAAAATGTTGTATTCTTCCCTAAAGATGAAAAAATACTTCTGAAAAGAAATAGAAATTTTGTATTTGACGGAACGATTAATGCTGGTATGTTAAATTTATATGGTGCAGGATTTAAATTTAATTATGATGATTTTCTTATTGATATGACCAATATTGATTCAGTAAGAATGAAGGTTCAAACCGGAGAATTAGATTATTTTGGGCACCCAATGCTAACATACGTAAAAAATGCCATTGAAAAACTTTCCGGATCATTAAAAATTGATAAGCCTGATAACAAATCAGGGAAAGATTATTATAGCCAATATCCTATATTGCATAGTAAATCGGAGTCTTATGTTTATTATGATAAACCAGAGATTCAAGAAGGAATATACGATAGAGAAAAGTTTTATTTTCGCTTAGATACATTTTCAATGGACAGTATAAGTCAATTAACTCGTAAAAACTTTGACTTCGCCGGTACGTTTGTATCCAATATCTTCCCTACCTTTACTGAGAACCTAACTGTCCAAACAGATTATTCATTAGGATTTAATAGAAATACACCATCTGAAGGTTATGATGTATATGATCACAGAGCTAAATTTATTGCTAATATTGACTTAAGTAATAAAGGATTAAGAGGTAATGGTACATTAAAATATATTACATCAACCTCTAAATCTGAAAACTTCTTGTTTTTACCTGAAGAAACCAGAGGGCAAGCATATGACTTTACTGTTGCTAAACAAGAAGATGGTGTTGAATACCCTGACGTAACAGGTAAGTTTAATTTTGTATCCTATTATCCATATCAAGACAAACTTGAATCCAAAAGTCAGGAAGAGAGTTTTACCATGTTTAATAATGAAGCTCAGTTAGAAGGTACAATCACTGTTGGAGTTGGAGGAGCTACAGGTAAAGGTACATTCTATATGGATAAAGCTAATATTGTGTCACCTGCTTTGACTTTTGGTGGCCATACCTTATTAGCTGATTCTTCTGACTTCAATTTAGTTAGTGGAGATATGGGTGATGTATCATTTAACACTACGAACCTAATATCGAATATAGACTTTGAAAGCCGAAAAGGTAACTTTGTTTCTAAATCAGGGGGTAGTTTAGTTAACTTTACAGATAATAGATATGTCTCATACATTAGTGAGTTTTCATGGGATATGGACCTAAATAACATTTACATGGGGGCAAGTGGTTCTGAGGGAAACCGCTTTGTTTCTACACACAGAAAACAAGACTCATTAGATTTTAGAGCTCCACTGGCAAGATATGATGTTGAGAAGAAAGTAATTTATGCAGAAGAAGTAAAGAATATTAATGTTGCTGATGCAGATATTCAATTGAATGATGGTTTCATCACTATTTATGAGGATGCAGAGATGGCTCCAATTGATAGTGCAACCATCCTACTGAATGACTCAACAATTTCGCATACCATTTATAATTCTCATTTAAATATTGATGGTAAATATGATTATTCGGGATATGGAGAATATGATTATATCAATGGAGATGGTAAAAAATTCACTATTCAAATGAGTGAAATCGCACTAGATGAAAATAAAAGTACAACAGCTACAGGAACAATTGTAGAATCGGATTTATTTACATTTGATAGGAATTTCACATTTAAAGGAAAATCTATTCTTCATGCAAAGCAACAACATCTATCATTTGATGGAGGTGCCCAAATGTTGCATAAGTGTAGCGGAGGTCCTCAAACCTTTGTTTATTTTAATTCAGTAATTGATCCATCTGACGTTTTAATACCAATAGGTGAAGAACCAGTTAACTATGAAAGAGATAATATATACAGAGATTTCTTTATAACAAAAGACTCTGCTCATGTATATTCTTCTTTCCTTCAATCTCGTAAGGATTATAGCGATATTCCTATTATTACAGCATCTGGATATTTACATTTTAATAATAAACTAAATGCTTTTGAAATTGCACCTTTAAATAAAATTGAAAATCCGGATACTACAGGTGTTGTGTTCCAATATTCTAATTCAGGATGCGATATTAAAGCCGAAGGTCCTTTAGATTTTGGAATTGATTTAGGTCAGTTTAAATATAAAAATGTAGGTACTATAATTGATAATCCTCGAAAAGAGAAAATTTCAATTACAACGTCAATGGGAATTGATTTCTTTTTTGACGAAACCATTACTAATCTTATGGTAAATGCAATTTTTGCTTCTACAGCTTCAGATAGTAAACTAAGTGATGCTACATTACAAAAAAGATTTGCTGAATGGGTTGAGCCTAAAGAAGCTAAAAATATTGTGTCAAAAAAGAATACAATAAAACAATTTGAAGAACTTAATCCTGAATTAGATCAGATGTTTACCTTCGGTAATATCGACTTTACTTTTGATGGTCCCGGTCACGCCTATATATGCGATGGAACAGCAGATTTAACGCTAATAAAGAAATTTGTGATAAATAAAAAAGCTGAGGTTACTGCTGAAATTGTCAAGAAAAGAAGTGGAAACACAATTGATTTAATCATTAAGTTCGATGATAATACATGGTTCTATTTCTCTCATAGGGGTGAAATGATGCAAACATTATCATCTGTTGCAGAATATAATGAAGCTGTTAAAACCTTAGACGATGATAAAAGAAAACTGAAAGGTGGATTGGGTGAAAAATCATTTACTTATATTCTTGCACCAGCCAGTAAATTAAATCGTTTTTCAAAAAAATACGGATATGCTTCGATTAAATCCAGCGTGAGTGCAGCTGAACAAAAATTAATTAAAGCAGATAATAAAGAAGAATCTGAGGAAAAAAATTCAGAAGAAGAACAAGCTAAATAAGAACAATTTAAAATGAGCATTTTATAATATCATTAAATGCTCATTTTTTTTTACACTGTGCAGATTTTCCGATACAAGTGTTTTTACTAATTTTACAAGCTCACAATTCAAATAATTATGACCTCAATAAAAATTAAAATACTATTCAGTTTATTTATATTTCTTTGCTTAAAAAGTTATTCTCAAACAAAAATTTCTACTGATTTTAAAAATTACAGTCTTGAAATATTTGAATCTTCAAATATTAAAAATTTAGATATCAGAGGAAATCACGCGCAAATAAATCTATTAAACTGGGATAAAGATTCTATAAGTGTAGAAACTTCAATAGAAATATTATCAGATAAGCCAAACTTATCAAAAGAAATGCTTGATGAAATAAAAATAAAAGTAGTTACTTATGGTAATACTCTTCAAGTCAAAACAACTACTCCAAATGATTTTAATAGAACAATTCCTTATGACATAATATACAATATTTTCTATCCTAAAGAAATATCACTTCAATTAAAAAACTCTAACGGAATAGTAAATTTAGCAGATATATTGGGTAATATCAGTGCAGAACTTGATTACTGTAATATTAATTTTAAAAATCAATCATTTGATAATGATTCTATTTTAAACAATATTGAGCTTAATTATTGTAAAGGAGATATCAATTCATTTGGTAATGGAAAATTAGTCATCAATAATTCTAAAATAAATATACATTCGGCAAGTAATCTAAACTTATATTCAAATTATAATATTATTAACATTGATGAAGTTAAGTATTTAAAAGGAGTATCTAAGATTGATAATATCAAAATAAATAATTGTTATGAAATTGAACTAAAATCTGATCAATCTGTAATAAATATTCAACAAATTGGTGTAAATAATTTATTCGAATGTAATAAAGGAGTATTAAACATTAACAATACTTCAAGTGCTCTTAAAAAATTAACAATAAACAATAGTAGTACAAAAACCACTGTTAAGGTAAATGATTTAGTATCATATATTATAAATGGTGAAATTTATAGAGGAAAATTATTACACCCTCAAATAAATAAGCTTCAAGTAATTAAAGAAACAGAAAAAATATCATTTAGTGGAGTTATAGGAAACAACCCTCAATCTGATACAAAAGTTATTATATTTAACACAAACCAAAACGTTGAGTTTAAATAATCATAAAAATTAAATTATGTCTACAGCTGATAAAATCTTCTTACTTCGTTCAAAAATGCTTAGCATGGGTATTGATGCTTATATAATACCCGGAAGTGATCCTCATATGAGTGAATATACAGCGGCTCACTGGAAAAAACGTGAGTTTATTTCAGGATTTACAGGTTCTGCAGGAACCGTAGTTATTTTAGCGGAAGAAGCGGGTTTATGGACAGATAGTAGATATTTTATACAGGCAGAAGAAGAATTAGAAGGAAGTGGTATTGACTTATTTAAAATGGGGGTAAATGGCACTCCTGATTATCCAGATTGGATTGCAGAAAGATTAAACCCAGGAAGTACTTTGGCTTTTGAAGGCGAAGTATTTTCAATAGAAGATGCACGAAAACTTTCAAAAAAGTTTAAAACATACGGTATATCAATTGATCCCAATTTAACTTTATTAGATGAAATTTGGGAAGGACGCCCTCCTATTCCAGAAAAATCAATTATTCTTCATGAAACAAAATATGCTGGATTAAACAGGATTGAAAAAATTGAAAAAATCCGAGAAGAAATGCGTAATCAAGATGCATCACATTATATTATTACTGCGCTTGATGAAATTGCCTGGACTTTAAATTTAAGAGGTAGTGATGTTTCATATAATCCGGTTTTTCACGCATATTTAATAATATCATTAGATGCTGTATATCTTTTTATTGATACACATAAAATTACGGCTACGATTGGAAAACAATTAGCCATTGATGATATTTCAATACACTTATATTCTGATATATTCAAATGGGTAAAGGATATGCCTATTGATTCAGGACTAATGTTTGATCCTGTAACCACTAATGCAAAAATATTTTCATTAATACCTCGTGAGGTTATAAAAATTGAAAAAGACAGTATTGTTAAAGCCCTAAAAGGCATTAAAAATGATACCGAACAACAAGGCTTCAGAGAATCAATGAAAAAAGATGGTGTTGCAATGGTTAAGTTCATTCATTGGTTAGAGAATGAAGTTCCTAATGGAAACATAACTGAAATATCAGCAGCAAAACAATTAAAAAAATTCAGAGCCGAATCAGACACTTTTGTTGGAGAATCATTTGCAACAATATCTGCCTATGGAAATCATGGAGCAATTTGTCATTATACAGTATGTAATGATAGTAGTATCGCATTAGGCACAGAGAATTTTTATTTGGTTGATTCTGGTGGGCAATATTATGAAGGAACTACAGATATTACAAGAACCATACATTTAGGTACACCTTCAGAACAACAAAAGGTTGATTATACAATGGTTTTAAAGGGAAACATTGCATTAGATACGACCAAGTTTCCTGAAGGAACAAGAGGTGTGCATTTGGATATTTTAGCTCGTAAAGCTCTTTGGTCTCAAGGTTTAAATTATGGGCATGGAACAGGGCATGGAGTTGGTTGTTTTTTAAATGTTCATGAAGGTCCACAAGCAATACGACCTAACGATAATGGCATTGCACTAGCAGAAGGAATGATTACTTCAAATGAACCAGGTTTATACAGAGAGGGGAATTACGGAATCAGAATAGAGAATCTAATTTTAACTCAAAAAGCTATTTCAACAGAATTTGGTAACTTTTTAAAATTTGAAACATTAACCCTCTGTCCTATTGACACAAAACCTATTGAAAAATCACTTTTAACTCATGAAGAAATTGATTGGTTAAATAATTATCATCAAAAAGTTTATGAACTTTTATCTCCAATGTTATCTGAAGAATTAAAAATCTGGTTAAAAGAAAAAACTAAAGCAATATAATATATAAGACCTTATAATATGTTATCTATTTGTATCCCTGTTTATAATGTAGATGTAACACTCCTTGTTCAAAAATTAATAGCACAAGGAGATCAATTATCAATAGCAATCGAAGTATTGGTTTATGATGATGGATCAATTATAGATTATAAAAATATAAATAGAGCATTATTAGAATATAAACAGGTTAAATATAAAGAATTGGAAGTTAACCATGGAAGTGCAGCTATTCGTAATCGAATGGCTGTTGATTCTTTATATGATTATCTTCTTTTTCTTGATAGTGATTCGGAAATACCTAAAGATTATTTACAAAACTATCTTCCATATATACAATCAAAAAAGTCTATTGTATGTGGAGGACGTATTCACCCGGAAAGGCTTCCTTCTTTAGATAAAAGTTTAAGATGGAAAGTTGGCAAAATCCGGGAAGATTTCTCTGCTAAACAGAGAAACAAAATACCAAATAAAAGCTTCATGTCAAATAATTTCTTAATTCGAAAAGATGTCTATGAACAAATTCGTTTTGATGAAAGTATTAAGCGTTCGGGACATGAAGATACCATGTTTGGCATAGAACTTGAAATGAAAGGCATCGATATTTTTCACATAAACAATCAGGTTATTCATATTGGATTGGAAAATAACAATGAGTTTTTACTTAAAACAAGACAAAGACTTGAAACTTTAAAGATTATTGAAAATAGAAATATAAATAATAATCTGCTTTATGAAAGAATAACCATATTACGTTATTATAGGATTCTAAAAAAGTTCAGACTGTTAAATATTACTGGATTGTTATTTAAAACAAGTAAAGGTTTATTGGATAAGCTTTTACAAGTAACTAATCCAAGTATATTTATTTACGATATATACAAATTAGGATATTATTCTCTTATTTCTAAATAGTTATAAAATGATAAAACGACTTACTATATTTCTTTCATTATTTTTTTTATTGAGCTTAATCAAGATTAATGCACAAGGTTATAAAATTGATGTAACAATTGATGGTTGGCAGGATACCACTCTTATATTAGGACATTATTTTAACAAAAAAATGCTTGTCAATGATACCATTTTAATTGATCATGAGGGGAAAGGTAGTTTTACAGGAGAAGAACCAATCCCGGGAGGTATTTATATCATTTATATGCCTGATCAAAAATATTTTGATATTTTAATTGATGATGAACAACATTTTAGTATTTCTGCAAATAAAGACAATCCGGTAGAAAGTTTAAAAGTCAAGGGTAATAAACAAGAGCATGCCTTTAATGAGTATCAAAAATATCTTTCCAGTCAACAAAAAAAAGCAAGTACTCTACAAACTAAAATTAAAGATAATACAGATAATCAAAATGATTCCCTTGAGATATGGAAATCCCAGCTTAAACAACTAACTGATGAGATTAATGTATATTGGGATGATATCTTGAATAAACAACAAGGTACATTCCTGGCCAATTTTATTAAGGGTATAAGAGATGTAGATGTACCTGATTTTAAGGAAAACTCAAACCTCCCTGATTCTGTAATTAGATGGAAAAGATATGAGTATTATAAAGAGCATTATTTTGATAATATAGATATGGAAGATGATAGGATGCTTCGAACTCCATATTTCACAAATAAATTAGAAACATTTTTTACCAAAACAGTATTTCAAATTCCTGATAGTATTGTTAAAGAAGCCAACAGAGTTATTGAAATGGCAGCAGACAACAAGGAAATGGAAAAATATCTGATTCAATATACTTTTAATACAGTTAATGAGAGTAAAGTAATGGGTATGGATGCAGCGATGGTTTCATTAGCTGAAAGATATTATTTATCTGGATATGCGGATTGGGTTGATGAAGAATTTCTAACAAAATTAGAAGAGAGGGTTACTAAATTAAAGCCAAACCTAATTGGAAATAAGGCTCCAGATTTAAAACTAATTTCTCCTAATAATGAATACTTCAGGTTAAATGAGGTATACGCTAAATTAACAATTCTGGTTTTTTGGGAACCTGATTGTGGACATTGTAAAAAAGAGATTCCTAAACTTAAGGAGGAAATTTGGGACAAATATGGTGATCAGGGAGTTAAAATATTTGCTGTATTTACCCAACATGAAAAAGATAAATGGACTGAATTCATTGAAGAACATCAACTAGAAGAATGGATTAATGTATGGGATCCTTATAATCAGTCCAATTTTAGAAATTCATATGATATTTATAGTACACCCGCAATTTTTGTGCTAGATGAAAACAAAAACATCATTGCAAAAAGAATTGGGACAGATCAACTTCCTGGTTTTATTGAATATCATTTAAAAAATAAGTAAGTAATAAAATGCATTACACATATATTAAATCATTGATTTTGGTTCTTGGTGCTTCTGCCCTACTATTTTCTTGTGCTAATGAAGAAAAGGAACTTCCTATTTCTGAAATATATCTTGATATTCCTGATGATGGATATGAGGTTCTTGTGAATGACACATTGGAAATTTCACCTAAAATAACCTATGACTATGGTTCTACATACACTTGGGTATTGGATGATGAGATTATATCAACAAACAAGGATTATAAACTTATTCCAAGAGAATTAAAAACATATAATTATACATTTACAGTTGAGAATTCAAGGGGTACTGTATCCAGAGAGATTACAGCTCAATCTATATACAATGCAGATCTTGAAGATTTAACGCTTGACGAAGACACTTTTTCGATTGGGGACATTGGATCTACATTTTTTACTTCAGATTTAATAAATTTTGAAGTAAATGGAGACCCAAGAGAAACATCTTCTTTTTCTGGTTTTGTGTATTCTAATATTACAGGTACCAATACAAATGTTTTATATCAATTATATGGAGCGTATAGAACCCCTGAAGATTATGAATCAGATATATATGCCGTTATCGGTTTAAGTGACCCAGAATCCTCTGCTGTAATAACAACTTCAGACAGTCAAAATCATTTATTTAAAAGCATGTATGTAGATAATACTTATTATAATTATTTGGCAATAGAGCAAGGTACAGATTACTCAAAAGTATTTGGAGGTGACAATGGTACGGATCCTGATTGGTTTAAATTAATTATTACCGGATATGATAACACTGGTACACAACAAGGAGAAATTGAATTTTATCTTGCAGATCACACTGCTACAAGTAACAAAGAAGACTATACAATTGAAGAATGGACAAATGTAGATTTAAAAGATTTGGGATACGTTTCACGTATAGAAATTAGTTTTTCATCCACCGATGTTGAAAATGGAATTATGCTTACACCTGCTTATGTTTGCATTGATAACATTAAAATTATGGACTAGTTTTAACAATCTTTTTATAGGAATGTTCTGTTCCAAAATCCACATCAATAATATATACGCCATCTGGTAATTCTGAAAAATCAATTTTTAGTGGAGAAGATAATTTTCTCATAATAATTGATTTACTCAATATCTTCCCATTTACACTAATGATTGAATAATTATCAACATATAAACCTTCAGTATCTAATTTAACAATTGAAGTATTTATTAAAGGATTTGGATACACTTTCATATCCTTAATTGAAGGTGTTACAACCGTTGTATCACCTTTTTCAACCAGATCTGCTAATGCATCAATCCATAAGGATTTCATTTCTCCTCCAAAAACTCCAGTGGATAACTTCCAGCTATTATTATAGTGCACCATCATTGTATTATTTTCTTTTGCAACAGAACCATCCAGGCTATGATAAACCGCAAAACTATCGATTGGAGTATCAGAATAGTCTATTTCATACCCAATAAAAAAAGTACCTGCTACAGATACCGGATCTGAAAATTCAATATACGTTTCTTGATTTTCCTTAATATCACCAATTGCAATATTTTCCTTTCTCAGAACCAAATTTTCAGGGTAAGAAGCCCCCTCCCAAACAACAATATCTATAGTTTGGTTTGATCCATATTGACTCTCTCCTGCCATTAAATAAATACCATGTAATCGAGCAGTTTTTATACCGGAAAACATCTCTGCAAATTGAGTAATTCCATATGAATTATGTCCACTAATATATCCTAATCCTGCAGAATTATCTATCTCTGGGAGCTCTTCTACTTCCACATTGGATAATCTCATATATGGACTATCTCCATTAGGATCATATCCATCTAAACTTTGAACTCCTGCTTCTAGTGGATCAAGCCATTTAGAAAAATTACAAGTATCAATAGAATTAAAGTCCCAGGCTTTATAAAACCTGGTAAAATAATCATTTTTAGGCCATGAGCAAGTTCCTTCTCCCCCTGATAAGGTTCCTAAAAGTCTATCGTTCACATCAAACAAAGGAGAACCTGAAGATCCCCCTTCTGTTGTTCCAATATTCCACTCTGTTACTTTCCAATGGAAATCACTTTGTTGAGCATAAGGTTCATTTGATTTTTCAACAAAAGAAGCTAAAACAAGATCTGTTACCGAAGTAGATATTTTCTTTACATCTCCCTGAGGATGGTGAATACATTTAAATGGTAATGAAGGAGATGTTTCCAGTGTCCATCCTGCAAAATAAGGTCTATATTCAGCAATGGGTTCTTCAAGCATTTCTACTAATGCAATATCAAGTTCCTCTGCATATACTCTGGTAATTCCTCCTGATAAAGTTTGCGTTTTTATACCTTGAATAATTTCACTGCAATAAGGAACCTCATAGTTCAAATAAGCTAAGATAATATCACTATTACCAGGATCACTACCATCCAGACAGTGTGCGGCTGTTATTAAGTAAGGAGTTCCATCTTCATTTACATTATTAATTAAAGTTCCTGTACATAAATAATTACCATTAATAATCAATTTAACTACTGCTCTTCTAATATCTAAAGTATTATCAGCATCATAACAGGAAATATCTTCTTCACAATCTCCTGCATCACCAAATAATCCTGATTTAAATTCCATGTATTTAAATACACCTAAATAATCATGATTTACAGCACCAATTAAAAGCTCACCATTAAACTCAACATCCTTAGGTTCGCTATATTCTACAACTATTTCATCGCCAGAAACAGGTGCTGTGGCTAATACGCCTGAAGGTTTGTTATTTTCCGATGTAAAAGCTCCAATAACCTCAGATTCATCAATATTATAAATTAATAAACTAGCTCCTTCAGGTAATATATATCGATCAAAAATTAAATTTATTGAATAGGCACCTGGTGAACTAATTGTGAGCTTCCAAACTTTTGTTCCATCATCAAGAGTGAACCATTTACCACTATTCTCGGGAGTATAATTTACTGAAAACTGATGTGCAAACTTTAGTGCTGTACCTTTTTGGTATTCTTTTTCATCCTTAAACCCAACATAATTTAAAACCTTTGTTTCATAATCTTCATTTTGAAGTATACATGTATGATTGGGAAATGCTCTTTTGCTCAATTGAGCTTTCATAGGAATTTGTATTAATAAATTGATAACCACAATTATTAATACTTTATTTATTTGATTAAAAAAATTCATTTAAAACCTGATTCTTAATTTATTCCGGATATCAAGATTATATCATTAATTAAACAGAATAACCTTTAAACATAACTTATTCTTAATTCACTTAACAAGATAAATATTTATACAATATAGTTAATACTGTTTTTATTTAGTAACTAAATCCTAAAATTGAAGTTTCTATTGGTATAATATTTAGGATTAGGATAAAATTTGGAGGTTACAATAGAAAATAATGAATATTCAGCATATAAACTGAGATTTAATCTGTAAATCTACCTAAGCTGAAAAATCTCTTTACCACTTATCTTTGTTTCTTTACCTTTTCTAATCTATCCAGGTAAAAAAGATATAAAGTAAATTGATGATATTCTTAATTACCAGATTATTGAGTAACCTTAATCATTTTTTTATAAGAATGTGCGGTTCCAAAATCTACATCAACTACATATATTCCATCAGGTAGCTGTGAAAAATCAATATTTATAGCGGAAGAAGTATTATCCGTAATTATTGATTTTTGCACTATTTTACCACTCGTATTGATTATTGAATATTGTTCTACTTTTAATCCTTTCGTATCAAGCTTAGCATACGAGGTATTTACTAATGGATTTGGGAAAATATCAATTTCAGGAGTTGAAGGTGCGCTAACTTGTGTAGTTTCCTCTACAACCAGATCTGCAAGTACATCAATCCATAAAGATTTCATGCCTCCTGCAAAAACATCTGTAGCAAATTCCCAACTACTATTGTAATTCACCATCATTGTGTTATTAATCTTTGAAGCAGATCCTTCAAGGCTATGATAAACGGCAAAACTATCAATAGGAGTAACAGAATAATCTATCTCGTAACCAACAAAAAAGTTACCATTCACCGAAACCGGACTTGAAAATTCAATATAAGATTCCTGATTTTCGCGAATACTCCCCAGTAAAATATTTTCTTCTCTAAACACCTCTGTTTCCGGATAGGTAGCTCCTTCCCATACTACAACATCTATAGTTTGATCTGAGCCCCATTGACACTCACCGGCCATGAGATAAATACCATGTAATCTTGCTGAATTAAAACCGCCAAACTTTTCTGCATACTCATTAATTTCATATGAATTATGGCCACTTATATAACCTAATCCAGCTGAATTATCTTTATCAGGAAGTTCATCTGTTTCAACGTTAGAAAGTCTTATAAACGGGCTATCTTCATATGGATCAAATCCGTCCAAACTCTGCACTCCTGTATTAGTTGGATCCAACCATAACGAATAATGACAAGTATCTAAACTGTTAAAATCCCACCCTTTGTAAAACTGCGTATAATAATCATTTCTTGGCCAACCACACGTACCTTCTCCACCTGTTAAAGTTCCAACTAATCTATTATTTGCATCAAATAATGCAGAACCGGAAGACCCCCCTTCTGTTGTTCCTAGATTCCATTCAGAAACCTTCCAATGGAAACTACTCTGTTGGGCATATGGATAAGTAGCAATACATGTTGCTGAAATAAGATCCGTTTCGGAAGTGGATATTTTTTTAACATCCCCTTGAGGATGATGAATACATTTGAATGGGACAGATGGCAATGTTTCTAAGGTCCACCCTGCAAAATATGGACGGTATTCTGCTAATGGTTCTTCTAGCATTTGTATCAACGCAATATCTAGTTCCTCAGCATAAACTTTTGTACTTCCCCCTGAAATTGTTTGTGATTTTGAACCATCTATAATCTCACCACAATGAGGTACTTCATAATCTAATAAGGCCACTACCATATTACTATTTCCAGGATCAGTTCCATCCAGACAGTGTGCTGCTGTTATAATATAAGGTGTTCCGTCTTCATTTGTATTATTAATCAGAGTTCCCGTACAATATAAATTTCCATTATTAATTAATCCAACCACTGATCTTCTGATATCTAAATTATTTTCTGTATCATAACAAGAAATATCCTCTTCACAATAATCAGAATCTCCAAATAACCCTGTTTTTAAGTCATTATATTTAAAAATACCTAAATAGTCATGATTTACAGCTCCAATCATTAATTCTCCCTTAAAATCAACTTTTTTTGGTTCTGTGTACTCAACGACTATTTCATCACCGGAAACAGGAACTGTTGCTAAAACTCCTGATGGCTTATTATTTTCTGATGTAAAAGCTCCAATAATATCAGATTCGTCGATATTATAAATTAATAAACTAGCCCCATCTGGTAATACAAATCTGTCAAAAATTAAATTAATTGAGTATGCTCCTGGAGAACTAATTATAAGCTTCCAAACTTTTGTACCATCATCAAGAGTATACCATTTTCCGCTATTCTCAGGTGTATAATTTACAGTAAATTGATGCGCAAACTTAAGTGCTGTTCCTTTATGATTTAATTCTTCATTCTTAAGCCCAACATAGTTTAATACCTTAGTATTAACATCTTCATTTTGAAGTATACTTGAATGATTAGGAAACGCTCTTTTACGCAGTTGAGCATTAGACTGAAAAGATGTTAATACTAATAGAGATATCATTAATATTAACCTATAAATTAAAGAATAACCAAACATTAGACCCCCAGATACTTAAACTATACTATATTACTATTTAGACGTAAAATCAGGCTAAATGTTTGTATTTTTTATCTTCTTTTTGCTTAAAATTTATTAATGCTCTAATTTTCACTACCTTCTTAACACCCACAATCTTTCTTAGTCGCCCTGTTCTACCTAACTTATAATGCACTAATGCCCAAGCCATCATAACGCTTGTACCTAAAATTACAAATAGTAAAATTCCAGATTCAAAATCATTAATTAAGAAATCATCAGGTATGGCAAAATATAATAAAACGGATATTAATCCCCGTGGTGCAATAAAAACTTGTGTTGAGTATGAGTTCTTAACGATAAATTTGAATAATAACCATCTAACTGCAAACATTAACACCAAAAATATTATTGCACCAATAACTACTTTAGTTTTAAAAATACCAGCAATTGTAATACTTAAACCAAATACGAAAAAGAAAAATGTTCTTACAATAAAGGCACTTTCTCTGGTTAAAAGTTTAAAATCAGATAGTACTCTTTTTACATCATCCTCTTTCAAAAATTTGCTCATAAATCCGGAAAAGAATATCTGTCTATTTTCAAGAATCAATCCAAATACAAGAATAATAAGTAATGACGATAAATGAAAAACCTTACCTATTGAGTATAACATTAATAAAACAGAGATAAACAGAAACAATTTTACCTGAGTTTTTATTCTTTGGAAAAATATGATCATTAAGTACGATAAAACAACAGATAAAACCAGTGTACCACCTATATTGGAAATAACATTTAATCCAATTTTTGCAGCTTCTCCTGTATTTACGTTATTAATTACGGTATAGAATAATATCAATCCAAAAATATCGGATAAAGTACTTTCATAAATAAGAAACTCTCTTTTCTCATCATCTAAATCTTCAACACTTGGAATTACAATTGCACTACTAATAATAGACAAGGGAATTGCATAAATAAACGCAGTTAAGAAATCCAAATTACCTATAATTAGCTGAATACCATATGTAAAAATAAAAACATTAATAAACAGAGATAAGATTGCTATTAAACCTGATTTCCATATAATTGGCCATTTTTCTTTGGATAATTTTAAATCCAGTGCACCTTCCAACACAATAAGCATTAAACCAACAATGCCTAAAATTTCAAGAGGAAATAACCAGTCAACATCGGCAATACCAACACTGAATATTTTTTTTACAGAAAATCCAAGACCAATTAAAAGGATAACACTTGGAATTGCTGTTTTTTTTGAAAATAATGAAAATAAATAAGATAATATTACTATAAAAGAGCCACTTATAAGTAACATGTATGCCATATTACTTTCTGTTATATAGTCGTGAATAATACTTAACACCATAAATGTATTGTCTAATGTAATTTTGCTTGTCAATATATAAAAAAAGGTTGTCAATAATTAACTGACAACCCTTATAATAATATATTTTAACTCATAAAACAGTTATTTATACTCTTTGCATTTCACTTCATTTTTAAGTACCATTAAACCATTTATCAATAAAGCATTCATTTCATCCTCTCCGGGATAAACAGCCACTGGTGCAATCCAATCAATCATATCTTTTACATAATTAACAACAAATTTATTGTTAGCTATTCCTCCTGTTAAAATAATTCCATTAACTTTTCCTTTTAGAACAGCAGCACAGCCTCCAATAGCTTTACCTATTTGGTACGACATAGCACTTAAAACTAATTCTGCCTGTTTATCTCCTTTCTCAATTCTTTCTGCAACTTCATGCGCTTGATTTGTACCTAAATGAGCTACTAATCCCCCTTTTCCATTTACAATTTTCTTCATTTCTTCCAATGTGTGCTCTCCACTGAAACAAGCTTTTATTAGAGCTCCTGTTGGCAAAGTGCCTGCTCTTTCAGGAGAAAAAGGTCCATAACCATCAATGGCATTATTTACATCAATAACTCTACCATGTTTATGCGCTCCAATGGATATTCCTCCACCCATATGAGCAACTATCAGATTCAATTCTTCGTATACAAAACCTCTGGTACGTGCAAATAATCGGCCTACAGCTTTTTGATTTAATGCATGAAAGATAGATTGACGAGGCATCCCCGGACAACCTGTGATACGAGCTACATCTTCAAGTTCATCAACAACAACAGGGTCTGCAATAAAAGCCCTGGCATTAGGTATTGATTTTGCGATATCGTCGGCAATCAACCCTCCTAAGTTACTTGCATGTTCTCCTAAAACGCCTACTCTCAAATCCCTTTTTAACGCTTCATTTACTTCATACACTCCTGATTCTATAGGTTTAACTAATCCCCCGCGTCCTACAACTGCATCTATTTTATTTATTTCAACATCTGCACTTTCTAATTCTTTCAAAATAACATCTTTCCTAAACTCATATTGATCTGCAATTGTTTTAAAAGCAGCAATTTCATCCGATGAATGTTTTATATTTTTTAGAAAAATAGATTTTTCATTCTCATAAACTGCAATTTTAGTAGATGTAGATCCTGGATTTAAGACTAAAATTTGAAATGTTTCCATAGGTGTGTTTTACATTTGATTTAACAATACTTAAGTACTAATTTCTTCCCTTTATTACATATAATTTTTAATGCACCGCTAACATAAAATAATTTACTTAATTATTAAAATAAAAGTAACTGTGTCAGGGTTATCCAAGAACAGCCAATAAAATACTATTATATTTTGATTCTTCAGAATCACTGCGTGAAGTGAGTACTATTGGGGATTTTGCACCTAAAATAACAGAAGCAACCTTTGCTTTTGCAAAAAACACTAATGATTTATACAATACATTTCCAACCTCAATATCAGGCATTAACAATAAATCAGTATCTCCTGCAACAGAACTTTTTATATTTTTATGGCGAGCACTTTCAAAACTAACTGCATTATCAAAAGCCAAAGGTCCATCTATAATACAGTTTGTAATTTGATCTCTTTGATTCATTTTTGATAACAATGCTGCATCCAAAGTGGCTTGCATACTTTCATTCACCATTTCAATTGCACCTAAAACTGCAACCTTAGGTTTTTGCATTCCTAATTTATTTAAATACCCAACTGAGTTATTAAGTATAGCTATTTTATCATTTAAATTTGGTGCTATATTCATGGCTACATCCGTAACCGCAATTAACTTATGGTAAGTTTCAACTTCAAATAAAGCAAAATGAGATAGCAATTTACCTTTACGAAGCCCCCATTCTTTATTTAATACCCCTTTTAATAAAACCGGCGTAGCAACTTTTCCTTTCATTAAAACATCAGCCTCTCCTCTACTAACCATTTTAACAGCTATTTCTACACACTTTGCCTGATCTGCTTCATCAATGAATGTTGCCCCTTCAAAGTCAAATCCAGCTTGTTTGATAATGCATTTAGTTAATTCAACATCACCAATTAAAACAGGCTTAATAATTCCGGCAGCATAAGCCTGATATACAGCATACAATGAATGTGCATCCTGCGATACAGCTAATGCCAGAACCTTAACTACTTTATTTTTTTTAATAAGTAATTCAAGATCTGATAGTTTCTTAAACATACTCTAATATTTTTTCGATTTTGCTTAAAACCTGAGTTTCTATGTTAATATCCTAATATATAGAGGTATTTTCTTTTTTTATTTTTTTTTAATCTAATGCGTTATTTATGTATGAGTTATGATTAGTCAAGGGTGGCTGAGGCACGAAGCCATTTATACACCCTTGACCAATCATAAGGCAATAATATCTTGTATTCGATTAGAAAAAACTAATCAACATTCATATTCCTATAAAATCAGACTTCTATCAACAGACTATTATTAAAATAGCTGCAAGTTTATATCATATTAATTTATAGAATGGAGTCCGCAAACTCGATTAAAAAACAGACCAAAGGCTGCAACTCACGTGAACGGAACTCCAAACAATATATAGATTTATAGGTATTTTATTTCATACTTTCCGTTAAGCCAGGCATATCTTACTCTATTCAACAACTTCTTTGCAATCCTAATTATTGCTTTATTTGCTTTCATTCGTTTGCATAGTTGTAAATATTTTATTGATAATACTGGATCTTTTTTTGCCGCTCTCCAAGCACATTGTATTAAAGTAGGTCGTATAAAAGTGTTATGCCGCTTAGTTATCCTCCCTACTTTTTCTCTATCACCAGACGCATAAACATTGGGAATAAATCCACAGAAGCTATGCAGTTGATCATTTGTTTTAAAACGTTTCATATCTCCTATTTCAAGAATTAGTGTCATTGCACCTAATAGACCAATTCCTGAAATACTTTTTAATACATTAAGCAAGTTACTATATTTTGTTTCAGACAGCAATACTATTTGCTTATCAATAATCTTCTTTTGACTTTCAATATATTCTAGTTCGTTAAGTAAAGAATTCAGCGATATATTTCCAGATGCGTATTTAAAGAGATTACTCCGTAACCACAACCTAAATTTTTTATTCCAATATGGAGAATTCAATTCTGGAGGTATTTCTTTTCCAAAATAGTTTAACAGGGATTTTATTCTGCATTTACATCTCTTTATATCTGCTAATAACTTTTGTCTATTTCTTATCACAAGACGATCTTCAAGTATATCTTCTTTGGGTACGTAAATAGCATGAATGGTTTTATTTCGTAAAGCTTTAGCTATTTTTCTGCTATCTATCTTATCTCTTTTTTGTTTCTTTTCTTTATCAGTTGTTGGTATATCGGATGGGTTTACTACAGAATTAATAATTCCTGAATCAACTAACTCCTGATGTATCCAAAAACCGCAAAAACCCGCCTCGTATGAACTATAATAATTAGCTCCTGGATAATTTTTGCGTAAATGATTGATTAGAATTTTGGGCTCTGGATCCTGTGAAAAAAGATTGTGCTCAAGTTTATCACTTAAGATACATACACTCCAATTCTTCTTGTGCACATCAATGCCTACATAAATGTTGTGGCCGCTAAAATCTAATTTGTCTAAATTCCGTTTCATGACCTTAATATTTTAGTAAATACAATAAAGTTAATACCTCTAGGTCTTCACGATTTAAACATACAAACTCGATTTAAAATTATTGGCTCAGGTTAAGTGTAAAAATATCATGCTTATATGCAGAAAACAAGAACATTGATCATAAAAAAACCGCAAAACATAAAAGTTACCTTTTACATTTTGCGGTTAAAAAAATATTTAATAAAACTTACTTAAATTATCTGTTAGCAAGCTCTTCAACGATCTTCTTAGTATCTTGAGCAATCATTAATTCCTCGTCTGTAGGAACAACCATTACTGTTACATTACTCTTATCGCTACTAATAACAGCTTCTTTTCCTAAAGCTGCTTCATTAGCTGCAGAGTCCATTTCAATACCCATAAATCCTAGTTCTTCACATACATCTTTTCTGATGTAATGAGCAAACTCACCAATACCACCAGTAAATGTAATGATATCAACACCTCCCATTGCAGCAGCATAAGAACCTACATACTTTTTGATTCTGTATGAATACATTTCCATACCAAGAATAGCCTTTGAGTTATTCTCTTTTGATGCAGCAAGTAAGTCACGCATATCAGAAGAAACACCAGTAACACCCATTAAACCACTTTGCTTATTGAATAATATACTAGCTGATTTAGTACCAATCATCTCTTTATCCATAATGAATGTAGCTGCACCAATATCAAGGTCTCCAGCTCTTGTACCCATCATTAAACCTTCTACCGGAGTAAATCCCATTGATGTATCAACTGATACTCCGTTTTTAATAGCTGCAATAGAAGCACCGTTTCCTAAGTGACACGAAATAATTTTCTTGTCTTTATATTCTTCACCTAAAATTTCACATGCTCTTGCAGAAACATATTTATGACTGGTTCCATGGAAACCATATCTACGTATTCCGTATTTCTCATATAAAGAATAAGGAATTGCATACATATAAGCATGCTTTGGCATTGTTTGGTGAAATGCAGTATCAAATACTCCTACTTGAGGTACACTTGGAAGTAATGATTCAATTGCAGAAATACCACTTAAGTTTGGTGGGTTGTGTAAAGGAGCTAACTCAATACACTCATTCATTTTTTCAACTACTTCATTTGTAATGAATACACTTGAATTAAATGTTTCACCTCCATGTACAACACGGTGTCCTACTGCGTCAATTTCTTCAAGGTTTTTAATACAACCGTGCTTTTCACTTGATAAAACACCTAAAATATAATCGATACCTGTTTGGTGATCTAAGATTTCACCTTCAAGTAAAACTTTTTCTCCACTCTCTTTTTCATGTTTTAAAAATGAACCTTTAAGTCCAATTTTTTCAATACCTCCTTTGGCCAATACATCATGACTTGCATCATCCATATTGAACAACTGATATTTAATTGAGGAACTACCACAATTTAAAACTAATATCTTCATTTTTATTGATTTAATCTTTTCTTAATTGATAATTATAACAGGATTTAATAACTACATTCGATTAGGAAATTACTTTTCCGTTTTCATCGTATTTGTAGAATCCTTCTCCTGAAACTACTCCTAAATGTTTAGCTCTAACTAATCTCTTAATTAGTGGAGATGGCTTATATTTAGAGTTACCAAACTCTTCATATAAATTATCCATCCATTTAGTAATTTTGCTTAAACCAATAATGTCTGCAGTTCTAAAAGGTCCGAATCTCATTCCTAAACCTACATTCATTGTTTTATCAATATCACTCATAGAAGCAATACCTTCCATAAGAATTTGACAAGCTTCGTTTAATAAAGTAACATATAAACGTACGCTTACTAGTCCGGCAGATTCCTCTACAGGAATAACATCCCTGTTAATTAATTTAACAAACGTACATACTTTGTTATAAACTTCTTCTGAAGTATATAAACCTTTAACTACTTCTATAATTCTAGCTTCTGGTGAAGTCACAAAAAAGTGTAAACTAATACATCTTTCAGGTTTTTTCATTTCTGAAGCTAACTCAGTAATAATGATTGTTGTTGAGTTTGTTGCAATAATTGTATCTTCACGAACAATCTCTTCAATCTTTTTAAATACTTCTTTACGAGCATCAATACTTCTTGCTCCTTTGTCATCAGAACGAATTGCTTCTATAACAAAATCACATTCAGCAAGGTCTTTATAATCCATTGTTCCCTTGATGCGACTCATTATAGCTTTCTTTTCACTAGGTGTTAAACCCCAGTTTTCAATTCTATTATCAAGCTCTTTACTAATATTAGCAATTGCGCTTTCTATTTTTTCTTCAGTAAGCTCAAGAAAAACCACTTCAATACCATGCCAGCTCGCAATACGAGCTATACTTTGCCCTTCTTTTCCACAGCCTACAACTCCTACTTTAGAAAATAAAGTAGTACCTTTCTTTTTCTTTTTACCTAGTGCATAACCTTCTATAGGTTCTACTAAAATTTCAGCCATTTATTTATAGTATTTACTTATTATATACTTAAATCATAACTTAATTAAGTTAGAACAAAATTGCTAACCACTTAAAATTAAGTCATAAAAAAATCCTTTCTAGTGAAAGGATTACATATTACCTGCAGCTTGATTAGCTGTTATTGCTACTAAATTAACGATATCACTTACTGAACACCCTCTTGATAAATCATTAATAGGTGCGGCCATACCTTGTAGTACAGGACCTATTGCTTCTGCTTTTCCCATTCTTTGAACTAACTTATATGCAATGTTTCCTACTTCCAGAGTTGGGAATACAAGAATGTTTGCTTTACCGGCAATTTCACTACCTGGTGCTTTTTTTGAACCAACTGCTTCAACAATAGCAGCATCAGCCTGAAGTTCTCCATCAATTTTTAATTCAGGATCCATTTCTTTAGCCAATTTTGTTGCTTCAACAACTTTATCAACCATTTCGTGTTTTGCACTTCCTTTAGTCGAGAAACTTAACATTGCAACACGAGGATCAAGTCCTGCAATTGCTTTCGCTGTTTTTCCTGTTGTTACAGCAATTTCTGCTAATTCACTTGCTGTTGGATTTGGATGTACTGCACAATCTGCAAATACCATCATTCCGTTATCACCAAATTCATCATTTGGAAAAATCATGATAAATGCACCTGATACAACACTAATACCTGGTAATGTTTTTACAACCTGGAATGCTGGACGAAGTACATCTCCTGTTGCATTTTCTGCTCCGGCAACTTCTCCATCTGCATCACCATTTTTAATCATTAATGTAGATAGGTATAAAGGTTGAACTACAAGTTTTTCTGCTTGCTCTTTAGTTAAACCTTTCTTTTTTCTAAGCTCGACCAATAAATCAATGTATTCTTCTTTCTTTTCGTGATTCTCTGGATCAACAATTGTTGCTTTATCCAAATTTTTTAATCCTAAACGACTTGCCTCTTCAGCAACTTTAGCAGGATTACCAATCAATATTACATCAGCAAATTCTTCGCTTACAATAATATCTGCAGCCTGAAGTGTTCTTTCTTCTAAACCTTCTGGAAGAACAATTCTTTTTTTGTTTTCTTTAGCTTTGGCCTTAAGCTTATTAATAAATTCCATATCTAGTAAGTATTTTTATTATAAATTAAAATGCTAAATTATTACCTAATCTCTCTCATAAAAATGCGTTTCATCATTTTAAAATTGATTTAAACACAAAAATTCTTAACAATTAAAAGAAATAAGGACATATCATTAATTATTTCAAATTCCAATTCATACAATTAGTCAACTTGTATTAATCACAATGCTAATACAATTTTTACAAATTGGAAAGACATACAATTTTACGAAAATAAATAATGACGCGCTTGCCAAAGCTTTTGAAGTTTGAGAGTACAAAGTAAATGCAAATAATTGAGTAATTAAAACAATTTAGCGTTAAAACGTCCTAATTTTTAAGAAAACATTTCTAACAAAAAGAAAACTGCTTTTAAAAATTCAACTTTTTAAAAGACACCCCCATAATCTTGTTATATAATCAAAAAAAAAGCCGGATCTCAATAAATCCGGCTCTATATCTATATTATAAATCTAGCTATTATAGTGATTCAATTGCTTTGTTAAAGGATTCACTTGGTCTCATAGCTTTTGAAGCTAATAATTCATCTGGTTGAAAATATCCTCCAATATTAACTTCCACTCCTTGACATTTAATCAAATCATCTAAAATCTCATTTTCATTTTCTTTTAATGACTTGGCTAATTTTGAGAATCTATCTTTTAATTCAACATCCTCATTTTGCTCTGCCATAGCTTCAGCCCAATAAAGAGTCAAATAAAAATGACTTCCTCTGTTATCCATTTCATTAACTTTACGAGATGGTGATTTATCATTTTTCAAAAACTCACTATTCGCTTTATTTAAAGCATTTGCCAGAATAATAGCTTTTTTATTTTCTGATTTTGTTCCTATATCCTCTAAAGAAACTGCTAATGCTAAAAATTCTCCAAGAGAATCCCAACGAAGGTGATTTTCTGACAAGAATTGCTGAACATGTTTTGGTGCAGAACCACCTGCCCCAGTTTCATACAATCCTCCTCCTGCTAATAACGGAACAATAGATAACATCTTGGCACTTGTTCCTAATTCTAAAATTGGGAATAAGTCAGTAAGATAATCCCTAAGAACATTACCTGTTACAGAAATGGTATCCTTACCTTCTTTAACGCGTTTTAGAGTATATTTCATTGCATCAACAGGACTCATTATTTCAACTTCTAATCCTGTTAAATCATGCTCTTTTAAATACTCCTTAACTTTATTGATTACATTATTGTCATGAGCTCGATTTGAATCTAACCAGAAAATTGCAGGATTTCCTGTTGCGGTTGCTCTGTTTACAGCTAATTTTACCCAATCTTTAATTGGTAAATCCTTAGTTTGACACATTCTCCAGATATCTCCTTCTTCAACATCATGTTCAAACGCTACTGATCCGTTTGATGTTGTCACTTTTACTGAACCTGAAGCAGGAATTATAAATGTTTTGTCATGAGAACCATATTCTTCAGCCTTCTGTGCCATCAAACCAACATTAGATACGTTACCCATTGTTGTAACATCAAAAGCTCCATTTTCCTTACAGAAAGAAATAACCTCCTGATATATACCTGCATAACATCTATCTGGAATCATTGCTTTTGTATCTTTCAAATTACCATCAGGTCCCCACATCTGTCCTGAAGTTCTTAATGCTGCAGGCATCGAAGCATCAATAATAATATCACTTGGTACATGAAGATTGGTAATTCCTTTATCTGAATTAACCATAGCCAATTCTGGATGTGTTTTATATACAGCAAGAATTGCATCTTCAATTTCTTGCTTTTTATCTGCAGGTAAAGAAGCTATTTTAGCATAAACATCACCCAAACCATTACTTGGATTTACTCCTAATTCAGCAAATTCTGAAGCATATTTTTCGAATACTTCTTTATAATATACTGTTACTGCATGTCCAAACATAACCGGGTCAGAAACTTTCATCATAGTAGCTTTCAAATGAAGAGATAGTAAAACATCTTCTTCTTTAGCCGCTTTGATTTCTTTTTCGTAAAATGCACATAAAGCTTTTTTACGCATTACTGATCCATCAATTACTTCACCTTTTAATAAAGGAGTCTTTTCTTTTAAAACAGTAACACTACCATCCTCCTGGTAAAGTTCAATTTTTACAACATCCTCTCCTGGTGAAACATATGATTTTTCACTTGAATAAAAATCACCATCTTCCATATGAGCAACATGTGATTTAGAATCTTTTGACCATGCTCCCATGGAATGAGGATTATTCTTAGCATATTCTTTTACAGCATCGGCAACACGTCTGTCAGAGTTACCTTCTCTAAGTACAGGATTAACAGCACTACCTAATACTTTTGAATATCTTGCTTTTATTTCTTCTTCTTCTTTAGTTTTTGGTTCCGTAGGATATTCCGGAACATCATAACCATGTTCTTTAAGTTCGGCAATAGCAGCAATTAACTGAGGAATTGAAGCACTAATGTTTGGTAATTTTATAATATTTGCCTCAGGTTTCTTTGCTAACTCGCCCAATTGAGCTAATGCATCAGCTTGCTTTTGTTCTTCAGTAAGGTTATCCGGGAAATTAGCAATAATCCTTCCTACTAAAGAAATATCTTTTAGTTCTACATCCACATCTACAGCTTCAGTAAAAGACTTAATGATTGGTAAAAAAGAATAGGTAGCTAAAGCCGGTGCTTCATCGGTTTTAGTGTAAATAATTTTTGATGTTTTTGTCATAATCAAAAAGTGTTATTGGATTTAGATTTATCATAAACTAAATCCCTTTTTATTAAATGGTTATGTATTTTTATATTTTAATCAAACTATCATTTAACAAACTGAATTTCAATTTGTTTATATATTTTATATTTCTACATCTAAATCAAAATTCTTTGTCAACAGTAACAATGATGGATTTTTTTCAGCCATAAGCTTCGCTCTTTCTGCAGCTGTAAATGCTTTCTTTACTCCAACATCACCTATTTTAACTTCTGTTTCAATGGTGATCTGGGCATTTTTAAGCATATTTCTCAAAAATCCATATAACTTACTTTTTTCTTCATTAAGTTCTTTTTCCTGAGTTACATTCTTTAAGTTAATATGCAATATTGTATCATTTTTTAACTCAGGTACATGATTTGTCATAATACTTACCAAACGCGAATTTGTTTGTCTGATGCGATTCATGTATGCAAACCATGCTTCCTTAACTTTTTCTTGATTCAAAGGTTCATTCCATGTTAAATCGACATAAACCTCTTCCTCTTCATTTTTTTCTTCTACCTTATCTTTATTTGAATTTATCAAATCAGAATTCCCTGATAAAGCAGCTTTTAATGATATAGTTTTCAGAGGATTTTTGGGTTCAGTTTTTACTCCTCCTTGGTATGGTTTTATTTTGCTAACGGATTTGGTAGTATTTTTATTACTCCCAGACTGAGCACCGGTTGATGCTTTCCCCACATTCTTACCGGAACCGTTTCCCTGCTCAGCCTTTTTCTTTACTTTTTTCTTTGTTCTTCCAGTACCCTTGCAACTTTCAATAAAGCAAACTCAACATGCAGTCTCTTATTCTTTGCAACTCTGTATTGCAAATCACAAGTATTTGTAATTTCTAATGCATCCATTAAAAAATTAACTGTACTACTCTGAGCCTGTGAAGCATATTTTTCTTTTATCTTAGCCCCAACATCAAGTAATTGAACTGTTGCCGGATCTTTACAAACTAACAAATCTCTTAAATGAGAACTTAATCCTGAAATAAAATGATGGGCATCAAAACCTCTTTTTAATATTTCATCAAAAATTAACAAAGTCTGCGTAACATCTTCTGCTAAAAATGCATCTACTAATTTAAAATAAAAATCATAATCTAAAACATTTAGATTATCAATAACCTGTTGATAGGTAATACTCTTACCTGAAAAAGCTACAATCTGATCAAAAATAGATAAAGCATCTCGCATTGCTCCATCAGCCTTTTGAGCAATAACTGTCAATCCCTCTTCTTCAACAGAGATACTTTCACTTTGTGCTACATATTGTAAATGCCCAACTGCATCTTCTATCGTTATCCTGTTAAAATCATAAATCTGACAACGAGATAGAATAGTTGGTAATATTTTATGTTTTTCTGTAGTTGCTAATATAAAGATGGCATGCTTTGGTGGCTCTTCTAAGGTTTTTAGAAATGCATTAAAAGCTGCTTGAGATAACATGTGAACCTCGTCAATTATATATACACTATAACTACCTATTTGAGGAGGAACACGTACTTTATCGATCAAACTTCTAATATCTTCAACCGAGTTATTAGAGGCTCCATCTAATTCATGAATATTGTATGACCTGTTTTCATTAAAAGACTTACATGATTCGCATTCATTACATGCTTCAAAATCATCTGTAATGTTAGAACAGTTTATTGTTTTTGCAAAAATACGAGCACAAGTTGTTTTACCTACTCCTCTTGGTCCGCAAAACAAGTATGCATGCGCTAACTGACTTCCCTTAATTGCATTTTTTAATGTCGTTGTAATATTCTGTTGTCCAACGACTGAAACAAACGTTGAAGGACGATACTTTCTGGCTGATACAATATAATTCATGTATATTTTTTTGATGAACGCAAATATAAAATTTTATAATGGGCAAAGGAAATTTAGGTTAGAGATATTAGAATCTCATTTATTCGTTAAATCTTAAATTGTAATTTTCATCCCAATCAATATAACCGGAAACATTAGATTTATCTTCACTCAAACTAAATCCTTTCATCTTTTTAGTTTTTCCTTTTAACACCAAAGCTTCCATATGATTATCTGTGAGTTGCTTTTTTAAGAACTCGAAAGGAATAATTACTTTGCAACCATTGTTATAATTTGAACAGCCCCAGGCAGACTTCCCCTTCAGTATATGACCTGTTTTACACTTGGGACATGTTAATGGTTTCTGCTCCTCCTCTTCTAACCTTAATTCAAAATTATCATCAAAGGTAATAACACCATTTACCTTATTTCCATTTAATAAAAATCCCTTGATAACAGATGTTTTACTTTTAACAATTAAAGTTTCAACCTGTTTATCTGTTAATTTTTTTTCTAAAAACTCAAAAGGTATGATGGTTTTACAACCTGATGCATATTCTGAACATCCCCAGGCACTATTACCTTTAATCATAGTACCATTACCACATCTTGGACACTTTAATTCAACAGTTTTTTTGGCTTTGGGTTTAGCTTTAGTTTTTGGTTCCTCCTTCTGCTCTTCTTCTATTACTATTTTACCTTTTGAATAATCATTTTTCACCTGGAAAACAATATCTGAAACCATTTGCTTCAATTCTGCCATAAAGTCTTTTGCATCATATTCGCCAGTTTCAATTTGTCGAAGCTTTTTTTCCCATAGACCTGTAAGCTCTGCCGATTTTAACAAATCATTTGATATAAACTCCATTAATTTAATTCCCATATCAGTTGGCAATACATTTTTACGGACCTTATAAATATATTTTCTTTTAAATAAAGTTTCTATAATATTTGCTCTGGTTGAAGGACGTCCAATACCATTTTCCTTCATCAACTCCCTTAACTCTTCATCATCAACCTGCTTTCCTGCGGTTTCCATAGCCCTTAGCAAAGTTGCTTCAGTATAATACTTCGGAGGTTGAGTTTCCTTCTCTTGAAAATCAGGTTCATGTGGACCAGATTCTCCTTTTACAAATTCAGGTAAAATCTTGTCGTCTGTATCCTTTTTTCCTGCCATTGATTTATATACAACTCTCCAATTTTCTTTAATCACTTGTTTTCCTGACGTTTTAAAATCTACATCCTCAACTTTTCCTAAAATTGTAGTAGTAGAAATTTCACAATCCGGATAAAAATTAGCTATAAATCGTCTTGTTACCGTATCATAAATCAACTTCTCATCTCTCGACAAATTTTCTGGAGCAGTCACTCCGGTAGGAATAATCGCGTGGTGGTCCGTTACTTTTTTATCATCAAAAACCTTTTTACTTTTTCTTATTTTAGATTGAAGTAATGGATCTACTAAATCTTGATACTGCTTTAACCCCTTAAGAATACCCCCTATTTTAGGATATAAATCGTTACTTAAATAGGTAGTATCAACCCTTGGATATGTTGTAAGCTTCTTTTCATATAAAGATTGTATTCCTTTAAGCGTTTCATCTGCAGAAAGAGCAAATTTCTTATTACACTCTACCTGCAAAGATGTTAAATCAAATAATCTCGGAGGAGCTTCTTTTCCTGGTTTTCTACTAAAATCAGTAATTTCAAATGGTTTGTCTTTAACTTTTTCCAGCGCAGTACTCCCCTCTTCTTTACTTGAAAATTTACCTTTGGTTGAATTAAAAGTAACATCTTTATATACTGTTTTTAGCTCCCAATAAGGTTCTGGAACAAAATTTTCAATTTCGAGATATCTATTAACGATTAACGCCAATGTTGGGGTCTGTACTCGTCCTATTGACAACACTGTTCCTGGTTGACTATATTTTATTGTGTATAAACGCGTTGCATTTATTCCCAACAACCAATCTCCTATTGCCCTTGAACTTCCTGCAGCATATAATGGATTAAACTTTTCATTATCATATAACTTTTCAAATCCTTCACGAATAGCCTCTTCTGTAAGAGATGATATCCAAAGTCGCTTCATTTTCACATTACATCCTGCTTTTTGAAGTACCCATCTTTGAATAACCTCTCCTTCCTGACCAGCATCACCGCAGTTTATAACTTCTGTTGCTGATTGAACCAATTTTTCAATAATACCAAATTGCTTTTCAACCCCTTTATTTGATATGAGTTTAATTCCAAATTGTGAAGGTATTATAGGTAAAGTTCCCAAATTCCAACGTTTCCATTCCTGTAAATAATCATGAGGTTCTTTAAGTGTACATAAATGCCCAAAAGTCCAGGTTACCTGATAGTTATTACCTTCGTAATATCCATCTTTCCTTGAAGTTGCACCAACAACTTTCGCAATTTCTCCTGCTACACTAGGTTTTTCGGCAATACAAACACGCATATTTATTATTTATAAATTCTCTCTGGATGCACGAAGATAATATTATCTAACTAAAAATTAAATTGTATTTTTTTATGCAAGTAACATTCATTTTTCTTAAATTATTGTTATTAAAGGTTAATTAACTGAACCATTTCACGAATTATTTTGTTTGCTAAAATAAAAACTAGGGAGCCATGACAAGAGAAAACAAAGATTTTATTAAAAGATTAAATTTAAAATTTGGGGAAATTGATAAAAGAACAGAAGATTTTATTGACAATTTTAATTCTGTAATTAAACCTATGGTATTAGCAGAATTCCCAAATATTGATTCTTCAGAATCATTAATACTTTCCATAAACGATTATGCTGTAGAAATGTTTAGTTTTACTAATTCTACTATTGATAAAGATAAAGAGTATTCTGATTTTAAGAAGAATGAAGAGTTAAAATCAATGACAGCATTATTAGAAAGATTATCTAAAGATTTTAACGAAACAGAATTTAGTATTATGTTACATAAAAAAGCTAAAAGTCTAACTATCGATGAGTTTCCAGATATTTTTGATTTATCTTCTCATGGATTTTTAATGTTAGAAAGATATACAAAGCTTAAAAATATGGCATTTATATCTATAGTAAATAGACTTAATGAAGAATGATAATATTGTATATAAATGTTTATTAGTTCATTGATTTATTATTTTTGCATTAAAATAGTAAATCAATGAAACTTAAAAAACTAATTCCAGAATTAGCATCAGGAATAATTGATGCTGGTTTTGACTCGGAACCAAGACAAATTCAATCATTATTTATACCTAAAATAAAGTCTGGGGCAGATATATTTTTAATATCTCCAGAAGATACAGGAAAAACTACAGCCCTTGTTATTGGAGCAATTCAACAATTAAAAAAAGAATTTGAAGAAGCACCAAGAGCCATTTTCATTACTTCTACAAAAGAAAAAGCCTTTGAAGTTGAGGAAAAGATTCAATTATTGGGAAAAAACACTTCCCTTAGAACTTTTGTTGCATTTGACCAGGGTATTTTACAATATCAAAAAGATGAGATATACGACGGTCTTGATATCTTAATATGCACACCCAAAAGATTAACAGAGCTTGTTAATGTTAACGGTGTACCAATGACTAAGGTAAATCTTATTATTGTTGATGATGCGGAAGAGGTTATGTCCAGTCCTCACCATGCTATTATTTATAGAATTGGAGATGGTGTAAAAAAAGCTCAATTCATATTTTCAGCAAATAAATGGAATCACAGGTTTGAAACAGTAGATGAGCTATTAATGAAAAATCCTGTTTTTATTGAACCTGATGAAGAGTAATAATTAATTAGTTTACTTAATCAGTCGATTAAATTTTAACAATAAAAACCTATATTTGCACCGATTTATTAATTCATTAAAAGGTAAATACTAATGAGTCAGACAATTATCAAAAGCTTCGATGATTTAGAAGCTTTAATAGGTAAAGAATTAGGGAAATCTGAATATCATACAATAACTCAAGAGCAAATCAATTTATTTGCAGATGCAACTCTTGACCATCAGTGGATTCACACTGATCCAGAAAAAGCTAAAACAGAATCACCATTTGGAGATACAATTGCTCATGGCTACTTAACTATTTCATTACTTCCTCATTTATGGAGTCAAATAGTTGAAGTACAAAATTTAAAACTTCAAGTTAATTACGGTATTGAAAGTTTAAAATTTAACAAGCCTGTAAAAGTAAACTCTAATGTAAGATTAGTTGCTAAAGTTGCAGATGCAAAAAATTTAAGAGGTACTGTTAAAGCAACTATTGCTGTTGTATTAGAAATTGATGGAGAAAGAAAACCTGCTTATGAAGCTGATGTAGTTTTCTTATATCACTTTAATGACTAACACATTACAACTTCTTATTAAGAAGAAAATATTTACATAGAATAAAATATTGAAACGGTTCTTTTTTGCAAAACTGCTTAAAGAACCGTTCTTTTTTTGAATTATTAGAAATGGCAAGAAGTCTGGAAGCAAATATTACAAAACTCTATATCATAAAAGTAGCTAAATGGTTTATGCTAACCATGCCTATTTTAATGTTGTTTTATAAGGATATGGGGTTTAGTGATAAAGAATCCTTTCAGCTTAAAGCTTTTTATTCCATTGCCATTGTAATCTTTGAAATTCCTTCGGGATATGTAGCTGATGTAATAGGTAGAAAAAAAACATTAATTGTTGGATCCATACTTGGTACACTAGGCTTTATTGTATATTCTGTAACAAGTGGATTTTATTATTTTCTTATTGCGGAAATGATATTAGGTATAGGACAAAGTTTTGTGTCCGGAGCTGATAGTGCTTTACTTTATGATACTTTAAAAAGTGCCAAAAGAGATCATGAATACATTAAGTATGAAGGACGAAATTTTACCGTAGGTAATTATGCTGAAGCAATTGCTGGTTTATTAGGAGGAACACTTGCTGCAATACACATGCGCCTTCCATTTATTTTACAATCCGGAATAGCATTTATGGCTGTTCCAGCATCTATTATGCTTATAGAACCAGCCTTGTCTAAAGTACGCAAAAAACCGGGGATCAAAGACATATTAAATATAGTTTGGTATGCCCTGGTAAAAAATGCAAAACTACGTTATAACTTAATATATTCAAGCATAATGGGAACTGCCACATTAACAATGGCTTGGATTTACCAATTATATTTGAGTAATATAGGATTTACATCCTATTATATTGGAGCAACTCACACCGTTTTGAATTTAATAGTAGGAACAACAACCTTATATGCTTATAAAATAGAAGCCAAACTAAAACCCAAATTAACCATATGGTTAACATCTATCATCATTACAGGAAGTTATGTTATTACCGGATATATAAATTCGGCCTGGGTTTTAGTTGTATTAGTTGTATTTTACTTCAGTCGTGGAATTGCAACCCCTGTATTAAAAGATTACATTAACAGAATTACGTCGAGCGATATTAGGGCAACAGTATTATCTATCAGAAGCCTTCTTATCAGAGCATTCTTTGCAGTCATAGCTCCACTAGTTGGATATTTATCTGATAATTATGACAGAAGTTTTTCTATGAAAGCTATGGGTATTACTTTTACTATTTTAGTAGGTTCTGTAATTTTTATGTTTCTGAGATCTCTTAATTACAAGGACGAACAAGCTTAAAAAACACCGAGACAAGTAACGATAATAATTTCCATGAGAAACCAATAATTACTTTACTAAATCATCCAAAGCAGCACCTAGTGTTGGAAATTGAAATGGAAAATCCAGTTCTTTTAATCTCTTAGGAATTACTTTTTGTCCTTTTGTTAATACAGATGCTCCCTCTCCTTGTAATAATTTTAAAAAATTGGCTCCTATTTTAATAAATACGGGTCTTTTTAATTTATTTGCCAACATTTTTGAAAACTCTCTATTCGACACCATATCTGGTGCTACCATATTATATATTCCTCTTGATTTTGGATTTTTATATATGTACCAAATAGCAGATAATAAGTCATTAATATGTATAAAAGGAAATGGTTGATAGCCATCACCAATTATTGCTCCCATTCCTAATTTAAATGGAGTAAGCATTTTTGCTAATGCACCATTTTCTTTATCCAACACAACTCCTAACCTAATAACTGCTAATCTAATTCCTTCCTGATGAACAGGAGCAATCGCCGCTTCCCAATCTTTACAAACTTTAGCTAAAAAATCATTTGAATAATGATCTGAAAATTCGTCATGAACCTCATACTTATCATAGATTCCAACTGCAGATGCAGATAATATTATGGATGGTTTATCCTTAACGAGTTTAAGAGCCTCAACTAACTTTTTAGTAGTATTGATTCTACTATTATATATCTCTTTTTTATATTTCTCTGTCCATTTTTTTAAAATACTGGCCCCGGCGAGATTAATAATTATGTTAGCACCTTCAATCTTTTCAGCAATTAAAGATATATCTGAACTAAAATCTTTACGGGTAATATTTTGTACAACAAATCCATTTTCAGAAAAAAAATGAGTCAATTTTTGACCTATAAATCCGGTTCCTCCTGTTAAACAAATTTTCATACTCATATATTGTATACTTCCTACTTTGTTAAACTTAATTTACCTTAACTTTCACTATCCTATAATGGACAAACAAATCTCATAAAATTTATTTACAAAGATTCGACTATTATATAAAAGAAGGTAAATAAACCTTTAATTTAGTAATAATATTACCAATTATATCTTTTTAATTAAATAGTTCGATAACCTTATAAATACCGTAGAGCGAAACTAAGGAAAATAAGATTTGAATGGTCAATATTATTCTTTTATAAATCAATGTTTTCTTTAAGCGTAGTTGCTTATTAATTATCCAAGGAAAAATAAGCCAAACAAATATATTTAATACAACAATAAATGAGATAAAAAATTCAGTCATAATACTAAAATACTAATTGGTTTCTTTTTCCAATAATTTTTCTAATTCTTCAGGAGTAACTCCATGATTAATTTCACCTGCATGAAAAAACGAAATCTTTCCTGTTTCTTCTGACACAACAATAGCTGATGAATCAGTTGACTCTGTAACTCCTAAAGCAGCCCTATGACGTAATCCTAATTTTTTAGGTAAATCAAAACTTTGTGACACAGGCAAAATACACCCGGCTGCTTTTATTTTATTTTGAGCAACAATCACTGCTCCATCATGCAAGGGACTATTTTTAAAAAATATATTTTCAAGAAGTCGAGATGAAATAACTGCATTTACTAATTCCCCCGTGCGCACATAATCCAACATTTCTGACTTTTTAGAAATTACAATAATAGCACCTGTTTTAGTTTTTGAAAGATTTTGACATGCTCTTACTATTGGTTTATGGTAAAAATTCATTACTCCGGTAGAATGTGTCGAAAATATCTTTTCAAAAGAAAAACGATTTGCCAAATTGTACCTTGTTCCTAATAACAAAAAGAACCTCCTGATTTCTTGCTGAAATACAACTATCAAGGCAATAACTCCAACATTTACAATATTATCAAGGATTGTTGCCGATAACTCCATGTTCAATGACTTTATTAAAAGCCACAACACTATAAAGGCAAACAAACCAAAAAAGATATTCTGAGCAACTGTTCCTCTTATTAACTTATACAATCTGTACATTAAATAAGCAACAACAACAATATCAATAATATCAATAAACCTAATGTCTAAAAATGTCATTTTATGCGCTTTTTACAGATTGTAATTTATTATACAATGTTACACATTCCCGTGCTTCTTTAACATCATGAACTCTAATAATGGATGCTCCATTTTGAAGGGATACCATATTTAAAATTGAAGTTCCATTTAGTGCCTGTTGAGGAGAACTATCAAATAAATTATAAATCATTGATTTTCTACTTAAACCTATAAGTAACGGCAATTCAAATATCTGCAATTCTTTCATTCTTTTTAGCAACTCATAATTATGATCCAGAGTTTTTCCAAAACCAAATCCCGGATCAATTATAATATCATGTACTCCTCTTTGCTTTAATTCTTCAACTTTTTTGGAAAAGTAATCAATAATTTCGTAAACAACATCATATTTATAATCAGGATCATTCTGCATATCTTGAGGAGTGCCTTTCATATGCATCATTATATATGGAACATTTAAAGCCTCCACTGTATCAAACATTTTTGCATCCATCTCTCCTGCTGAAATATCATTTATTATATCTACAGCATAATTCCTGACTACAAATTCAGCTATTTCTGCTCTAAATGTATCTACCGAAATAATTACTTCAGGTAATTCTTTTCTTATAATATCTAAAGCTGAAGCTAACCTCTGTTTTTCTTCCTGACTAGAAATATGTGCTGCTCCCGGACGAGAGGAATAAGCTCCAATGTCAATAATATCTGCTCCATCAGACAACATATCTTCAACACGCTGTATAATAGAAGTCTGTTCTAAGTACTTTCCTCCATCAAAAAATGAATCCGGTGTGATATTTAATATTCCCATTACTTTGGGGCTACTAATATCTAAAAGTTTACCATTACAATTAATATATTGACTTGATTTTAAAAAATTCTCCATCCTATTTAACTAAACTTATTTCTAAAGTTCAAAAATAGTGATTTGAGTAATGACATAAGGAACGATCTATGTTTTTCCTCAAAATTTGTTTTGTTGGCCCCTTTATTTGATCATATTTTGGGGTTTTAAATGTTATAAATCTATTTGTTTTTTATTAAAAACTGTTAATTTTTCTCACCCAACTATCAAAACTCCACATACCATTAATCTTATTTTCAGGTTATTACAAATACTTTGAAATTTCAATCTACATATCAACATATATACTTTCTTGTATATGTAGTTTTTTGAATATATATTTGACCCTATAAAATTTAAAAATACAATAAATACTTCTAAACGAATTTGTTTTAATAATTCTTTAGAAGTTCAAAATTGAAAATAAAAATAAATAATAATCTCATGAATAAATTAAAACTACTATTTGCAATTGCAGTACTCGGCATTGTAACTCAGACAAAAATTTATGCTGAGGAGTCTGATTCAACTAATGTTTTTTCATTGAATCAAGCTTTGGAGCTTGCTCAAAAAAACAATAGGGAAATTCTAAAGAGTATTGCTGAAGTAGATGGAGCAAAAGCGGATAACCAAAAAGCTATGGCTTCATTTTTACCAGCAATTGAATTATCCAGCACTTATTCATCAACAAATGATGCGCTCTATTCATTTATGTACAAGTTACAACGACAAGTTGTTTCTCAAGCAGATTTCAACCCAGCCATACTTAATGACCCAGGTACAAATGATATGTTTAACACACAAGTATCTGTAATGCAACCTATCATTAATATTGATGCTTGGAATGGTAAAAGTGCTGCTAAAAGTGCATTAAAAGCTACTGAATTAAAAAGTGAATTCACCAAAGAGCATATACTTTTTGCTGTTAAACAAACTTATTTTGGATTACAGTTGGCTAAAAACAGATTATCTGTAATTGAAAAAGCTTACAAGGCAGCTAATGCTTATTTAAAAATGGCTGAGGATAATATGAAGCAAGGCTATTTAAAGGAAGCTGATGTTTTATCTGTAAAAGTGCGATTACTTGAACTTGAAGCGCAAAAGAAAGAAGCTGAAAATCAAATCAAATCTGTATCTGAAATGCTTAATTTCCTTACAGGTCGAGACATTAATGCTCCGATAGTAATAGCTGATAAAATTGAAAAGATATCCTTTACAACCAAAGGAATCAATACTGTATCAAATCGTTCTGATGTAATGGCAATGCAGTATGGAATGAAAGCTCGTGAACAAATGAAAAAAAGTGCTCTTATGAAATTTGTTCCAAGAATCAATGGTTTTGGTATGTACAACATGTATGATGAAAACATTGGCGGTTTTGATGCTAACAGCTGGATGTTTGGAATTAACCTGCAATGGAAACTATTCAATGGAGGACAAAATATAGGTAATTATAAAAAAGCAAAAGCTGAATTTAATTATTCAAAAAGTGATTACTACCAATATTTAGATAAAAGTAATATGGAGCTTTCCGGTTCTCTTAGAGATATTCAAGTTACCGAAAGCAACTTATTAACTTACAAAACTGCTTCTGAGCAGGCAAATGAATCACTTAGAATAAGAACAAACAGATATAAAGAAGGTATGGAACGTACTTCTGATTTATTAGCTGCTGAAGCCAAATATGCAGAAAGTGAACTAAAACATTTAAATGCCATATATCAATATAATGTATCTGTATTTAAATACGAGTTACTTTCATCTGAATCAAAACTTTAATCCAATCAAAACAACATTATTAATCTTTATAATAATTAAGATCATGAAACTTCAAAAAATTGCTATCATATTTATCGCTACAGGATTATTTATTTCAAGCTGTGGCAATAGTTCTGAAGAACAAACCAAAACTAGTGGTGTAAAGATTTCAACTCAAGAAGTAAGTTTAGTTAACATTGCTAAAACATATCATTATTCAGGTACCGTTAGTTCTTTAAAAAAATCAACATTAAGTACTAGAATTATGGGACAAATTGACCAGATTCTTGTTCACGAAGGAGATCAGGTACAAAAAGGTCAATTATTAATTTCGCTAAGAAGTAATGACATTGATGCTCAAAAAAGTCAGGTAGAAGCCAATATTATCGCTGCTGAAGCTGCTTTTAAAAATGCAGAAACAGATTATAAGAGAATTTCATCTCTTTTTGAAAGTAAAAGTGCAACTCAAAAAGAATTAGATGACATTACAACTCATTATCAAATGGCTAAAGCTCAACTTACTGCTGCTAAAAAAGCTAAAATACAAGTTGAAGAGACATTAGCATATGCAAATATCAGAGCTCCTTATTCAGGTGTGATAACTGATAAATTTGTAGATTCCGGTGATATGGCAAACCCAGGTATGCCCCTTTTAGCAATCGAATCTCCTGATCAGTTTGAGGTTATTACACGTATACCTGAATCAGAAGTAAATATTGTTGCACCAGATGATGTTGTGAGTGTTGAACTTAAAAACTCGGATAAAATAATAAAAGGCAAAGTAACTCACATTAGTCCTTCAAGTCGTTTTTCAGGTGCTCAGTTTGAAGCTAGAGTTTTATTACAACCAACAGATGATCAGAAAGAGCTAATTAGAAGTGGAATGTTTGCAAATATTGCTTTAGCCAAAGGAAAGGATTCTAAAATTTTAGTAGCTGATAATCTAATCGTAAACAGAGGTCAATTAACAGGAATATGGACCGTAAGCCAAACCGGAAGTGCATTATTACGCTGGGTTCAACTGGGAAAACAGTATAACGGACAAACTGAAGTACTATCAGGACTATCACAAGGAGATCAGTTAATTATTAAATCTAATGAAAGATTATATGATGGTTTATTAGTAAAAGCCTTATAATCTATACTTTAAAATTTAATTATATTATTAATTAATATAAATATATCTGATAATGAAAACAGGATTTGCAGGGTCTTTAGCCCGACAATTTATAAACTCAAAGCTAACACCATTATTAATGGTAGCTTTTGTAATCATAGGACTATACAGCTCCTATTTAACTCCAAGAGAAGAAGAACCTCAAATTGATGTACCTATTGCTGACATTATGTTGCAATATCCAGGTGCAAGCCCTAAAGAGGTTGAATCAAGGATTGTAAAACCTCTTGAAAAAGTAATCTCAAATGTAAAGGGAGTTGAATATGTTTATTCCCAGTCAATGCCTGAAATGGCAATGTTAATTGTTCAGTTTTATGTTGGTGAAGATGTAGAAAGAAGTTTGGTTAAGCTTTATAATGAAATTATGAAGAATATGGACCAAATGCCTCAAGGGATTACTCTTCCTTTAGTAAAAACCCGATCAATTGATGATGTTCCTGCTCTGGGATTAACATTGTGGAGTGAAAACTATTCTGATTACCAATTAAAAAGAGTTGCGCAGGAATTAAATACTGAAATAGAAAAGATAAATGAAGTTTCAGAAACAAAAATTATTGGAGGTAGAAATCGTGAAATAAGAGTTGTTTTAGACAGAGATAAAATGACTGCATTTGGTATGGATCCTTTAATGATCTCTCAACAAATTCAGGCTTCCAACCAACAATTTTCATCAGGATCATTTAATCAAAATAATAATGAGTATTTAGTGACTACCGGTAAATTCCTTGAAACAGCAGAGGATGTTTCAAACCTTGTTGTAGGTGTAAAAGGTAATTCTCCTGTTTATTTACATCAAATTGCAACCATTACTGATGGACCTGAATTACCTGTAAGTTATGTTTCATTTGGGTACGGAAAAGCAAATGTACATCAAGATGAATATAAAGGAGAATACTCAGCAGTAACTATCTCTGTAGCAAAAAGAAGAGGTGCTGATGCTATGCGTTTATCAGAACAAATTATGGATAAAATTGAGCATCTTGAAAGTGAACTGATTCCTTCTGATATACATGTGGAAGTCACTCGTAATTATGGAGAAACAGCTTCTGAAAAGGTTTCTGAATTATTAATGCACCTGTTAGGAGCAATTGTATCTGTATCCATTGTAGTTATGCTGGCAATGGGCTGGAGAGGTGGCTTGGTTGTATTTATCTCTGTACCAATCACCTTTGCATTAACCATGTTCAGTTACTACTTCATGGATTACACATTAAATAGAATTACTCTATTTGCATTGGTTTTTGTAACCGGAATTGTAGTGGATGACTCGATCATTATTGCAGAAAATATGCACCGCCACTTTAAAATGAAGCAGTTGCCATTTTTCCAGGCAGCATTAAGGTCTATTGACGAAGTCGGTAATCCAACTATCTTAGCAACATTTACTGTTATTGCAGCTGTTTTACCTATGATATTTGTATCTGGTATGATGGGACCATATATGAGCCCTATGCCTATTGGTGCATCAATCGCTATGATCTTCTCTCTATTTGTGGCGTTAATGATTACACCATGGTTAGCTTATCGTTTACTTAAGCATGATGACGGAAAAGATGAAGAAAAAGATTATTCATTAGAAAAGACGCTTATCTATAAAATATATGATAAAACAATGCGTCCTATGATTGAAAATAAAACCAAACGATGGTCATTTATTATTGGTGTTACGGTTTTACTTTTTGCATCGGCTAGTTTATTTTTATTTAAGGTTGTAACCGTTAAGATTCTTCCTTTCGATAACAAAAACGAATTCCAGGTAGTTATTGACATGCCAGAAGGTACAACACTTGAACAAACTGCAAATGTTACCAAAGAGCTAGCAGCTTACCTTCGTCAACATGAAATGGTTACAAATTACCAAACATATGTTGGTGCATCTGCTCCTATCAATTTCAATGGATTAGTACGTCACTATGATATGCGTAGAGGTTCAAATGTGGCAGATATTCAGGTTAACCTGGTTTCAAAAAAAGAAAGAGATATTCAAAGTCATGATATTGCTAAGGAATTGCGACCTGAGTTACAAAAGATTGGTGCTAAATTCAACGCCAATGTTAAGGTTGTAGAAGTTCCTCCTGGCCCACCAGTTATGTCAACTATGGTAGCCGAGGTTTATGGTCCTAATTACGAAGCTCAAAAAGATATTGCACAGCAAATCAAAGGTCTTTTTGCATCAACAGAGAGCGTTGTAGATATTGATTGGATGATGGAAGATGATCAGGAAGAATTTAAATTTAATGTAGACAAAGAAAAAGCTATGTTGGCTGGTATTAGCACACAACAAATTGTGCATGCATTAAATATGAATCTTCGAGGAGCTAAAGTTTCAAATCTTTATGCCGAAAAAGAACACAGTCAAGTTGGTATTACATTACGTATGGCACAGGAAGACAGAACCAGCATTGACGACCTGAAAAAGATTAACCTGATGTCGGCACATGGCAACATGGTAGCTGTAGGTGATTTAGTTGATATTACAAAAACTATTAAACCCAAAAGTATCTATCGCAAAAATCAAAAAGAAGTAGTTTATGTTACTGCAGATATTGCCGGAACATTAGAAAGCCCGGTTTATGCAATACTTGATATTTCAGATAGATTAGATGAAATTAATGTACCAAAAGGATATGAAATTGAAGAGTTTTATAATGGACAGCCATTCTTAGAAGATAACTTTGGTATTAAGTGGGATGGTGAATGGCAAATTACATATGAAGTATTCCGCGATTTAGGAGCAGCCTTTGCAGTGGTATTACTTATTATTTATATGCTTATTGTGGGATGGTTCCAAAATATGAAAGTTCCGTTTGTTATGATGGTAGCTATTCCATTATCTCTTGTAGGAATTGTAATTGGACACTGGATTTTAAATGCTTTCTTTACAGCGACATCAATGATTGGTATGATTGCTCTGGCAGGTATTATGGTCCGGAACTCCATATTATTAATTGACTTTGTTAACATCAGGCTTAAGGAAGGTATTCCGTTAAAAGAGGCTGTAATTGAAGCCGGAGCTGTACGTACTACTCCTATCCTACTAACAGCAGGAACAGTAGTAATCGGAGCTGTTGTAATATTATTTGACCCTATATTCCAGGGATTAGCTATTTCCTTAATGGGAGGAACTATTGCTTCTACTTTCCTTACCTTATTAATAGTACCATTAATCTATTATATGGTAGAAAGAAAGAAATATAAAGAATCTACACCAATTGAATCATCTGCTGATGAACAAGAAGTGTAAAAGTAACACCTCTTGGCTTGATAATAAAATTTCAAACCAAGAGGCATATTTAACTTTTTAAAACGACAAACATGAAGATGCTTGTAGCTACAGCAGTAGAAGAATATCGTGAAAAACTGGAACAGTTTTTTGGTGAGCAGAATGTACCTTTTTATAATGAACTAGAAGTAAAAGGTGTAGATAAAACAGGTAAAAAGAACCATCGGGTTGGAAACTGGTTTACTTACAATGAAAACCCGTATAACCTGGTTACATTTTTCACCATTGTAGAAGACGATCAGGCTGATAAAATTATGGAAAGCTTAAGTCAATGTAAAATTGAAATGCCCAATTGTAAAATCAGGGCATATATATTAAATATTGAAAAATCAGTACAGTAGAGCAGTTAGTTAAAAGTCAAAGGTTTAAAGTCGAAAGTTAAAAGTAATAACCTTATCCTGGTTCAAGTTTGCAACTTGGAGCTTTATTTAAAACCCTTTTGCTAAAGTATGATTATATCATGTTCTATAAATAAATTATAAAGGGAAAAGTCACTAGATACAATCTTGCGACAGAAATTGGGATATAGAACACTGGAGAGTATGTATAAATTAGTGACATTAGACTTTTAATTAATTTGTAGACATATTTTATTCTACTTGAAATAAATAATGCTAAAGGGTAGCAGTACATCACCCTTTAACCCTTTACCTTGTTACCATTAACCTTGTTTAAAAATTAAAAACATATAATATGCAAGAAAGAATCGTAAGAGCAGTTGCCGGTACTTTTATTTTAGTGAGTTTAATACTTGCTATGACTGTTAATATTAACTGGCTTTATTTTACCGGATTTGTAGGATTAAACTTACTTCAGTCATCCATAACAAAATGGTGTTTAATGACTGATATTTTAACCAAATTAGGGGTACCTAAGTAGGTTGCAAACTGATTATATAATTGATAAAGGTGTTCAAATTTCTGAACACCTTTTTTTTTCGAATTATTATACTAGAAATTATAAATGCAATCTGAGCTGTCCAAAATATTTCTTTTAACTGGCGATTCACCCAGACCCGACTTCATTTTTTGTCTTACCACAAAAAACAGAAGCAAAAAAAGGCAAGGCTGCACCCACTTCTCTCAAAAAAACTACGGTTATTTGACTGAAATCGTTTAAACTCACTGCGTTCAAACAAAAACGATTTTTAACCGTCAATCTAACCTTGTTTTTTGGTTCACTGGCTGAGGCCAATCTAGAATCAGCTAAAGAATGGACATCTTTTTTATTTAGGACAAATATGAAATGCAACAAAATAAATAACGATCAAAAGAATAATATCCGTCCTTGCAATATAATTGCAACTTCTTACAACATAAATGATATGTTGTATTTTCATTCTTCCTGAAATTTGTACTACAATAATTATAACCTCTAAAACTTAATTTTATGAAAGCTATTGTATTTACAATTTTCTGTTTATTTCTTTTATTCTCATGTCAAAAAGATACTGAGGATGATTTTGCTCCTGCTGAATTAAAAAAATCAACTCTTGGATCTACAAAAGATGAATGTACAAAAATGGTAACAGTTCCATTTAAAGCTGATTTTATTGGCACATATTTACCTACGGATTATCAGAACTCAAGGTGTTATACAACTGACTATAATTGCTATGTAAATGTACAGTTTGTTGGTACAGGTACTCATCTTGGAAAATTTACCGGGTATTTTGACTTCTGTGCATGTGGCCCTGATGATCCTACTATTGAAGGTGTAGATTTTATGTTTGAACCTACTATATCAGAAATGGTTGCTGCAAATGGAGATATTTTATATGTATCTTGTTGGGGATCCGTAGTTATAGGCAGAGAAGATGATCATCCTGAACATGTAATTAATTATTGGCGTGGTCCATTTGAAATTTTAGGCGGAACAGGAAGATTTGAAGATGCTACAGGAAGTGGTATGACCGATGATTATAACAGTTCTTTAGATAACAATTCACACCATCATTGGACAGGAACAATTATCATGAAAAAAGGAAATAACTAAATACATTTTAAAGAAATAAAACCCCGGAACTATTTACAAAAATACCGGGGTATTTAGTTTATTTCGACAAATAATGTTCTGCCAATTTACCTTTATCTTCTTCCGAAATTGGAGGTACTTGAATCCTTTGAGATTTTAAATGTAAACTTGTATCCGAATGACCTATGATCTGATATTTTATTTCTCCTCCTAAAATATTAGTAATAAGTTCATTTTCCTTTATACGATATCTTCCTTTCATCTCTTGTAACGGAACATCAGCCTTTACTCTTTCAACTTGTTGTTGTCCATTATTTTGAATATTCAACTCAATTTGATTTTTCAGAATTTTCACTACATAATTATTCTTTCTTGAAAAACTCCAAATGGTAGTACTAATGGGTATTTGTTGTCTTCCTCTTATATTATTATCGGTAAATACAACGGAATCTAATTTCCATTCTCCTTCTAACGAAAACTTGGGAGCCTCCATTTCATCCTGATTAAAGACCTGAACATTTTCATCTGCTTTTTCTGTTTTTTGAGCATTACAGCTTAATACTATTACAGAAATAAAAATCAGAAATGTATGCAACTTTATTTTCTGAATATTATGATTATTTACAATCCTACTCATTAACCTTATATTTTTTAATTATTGTTATCAAACTCTTCTCTTAACGCTTTCCTGGATGCTTTATCAACCAATGTAAAAATCTTTTCAATTTCAGATTTATCTCTTCCTGGTTGATGACCTTTTATTTTAATTATTTCTATTTCAAAAGAATCAAACAACCTAAAGAATTCCTGATAAAGCTGTTGATTTTTTACAGGCTTATTACCTTTCGTATTATAATTATTATTCTCTAATCGACTTCTTCTTGAAATTAAACTTATTACGTTTTGCGAATCCGTATATATAATAATATTATTATACCCCTTTTCTATTACTAAGCCCATTCCCCAAAGTAGATTCTCTAATTCTAATTTTGTTGAAGAAGTATTAGTAAAACGTTTAAGGTTTACTTGTGTCTTTATAACTTCTAAAGGTTTATTTATATCTTTTGCTAACAAAACAGCACCATACCCAACTTTCTTACTGGGGTTAACACTACCGTCTGTAAAGAGATATATTGAATCGCTCATATTTATCACATTTGAATATTCAACAAAACTATCAATAAAAACAACAGTATTAAGGTAAATATTCATTCATAACTTCAACAGCAAAAAAATACCTCTATTTACTACACATAATATCTTATTGCCTAATAGAATCAAACCACAACTTAAATTTATTCAAAACAACAATCTAAATATTAGTGCTCTTTTTACCTTAATTTTATTTCTAATAAATGAATAGAATGAATAGTAAAAAATGGTGATTTAGTTCTTATTCTTACAATTTGACGTTTTTCTTGTCATTCCTTCGAACTATCCAGTTCAAACAATTAAAGCAAAATTTCTTTAATAATTGTTAACGGCCTTATTTATCCTGTTTAAAACATGCTTTAAAACACATTTTCATGTTAATTTTTTAAGCTTTTATTAATAAAATGTGATTTTTATCACATTTTTCCATTCAAATGGGTGAGTAAATACATTGGGACGGTAATATTACAGAAATATTTCTTTAAATCAAAAAGCATGTTATAAAATATATATAAAGTTAACGTTGGGGCTGTTTTTATATGTGTTGTTTCACTATTTTTGTGACATAATAAAATTCATTAATAACCGTAGCAAACCAAAAACATGTCAAAAAAATTATTGATTAGAGACCTAACGCTTAGAGATGGTCAGCAGTCGTTATTCGCTACAAGATTACGACAAGAGCAAATTGATAGAGTTCTTCCTTTTTACAAGGATGCAAATTTCTATGCAATGGAAGTATGGGGTGGAGCTGTTCCTGATTCTGTAATGCGTTACCTAAACGAGAACCCATGGACACGTCTTCAAACAATTAAAAAAGCTGTTGGTGATGTTAGTAAACTTACAGCCTTATCAAGAGGACGTAACTTATTTGGTTACACACCTTATACTAACGAAATTATTGATGGATTCTGTAAAAATGCCATTGATTCAGGATTAGGTATCATGCGTATTTTTGATGCATTAAATGATATCAATAATGTAAAGTCCACTATTAAATATGTAAAACAACATGGTGGTATTGCAGACTGTGCTGTTTGTTACACTATTGATCCTGCTTATCCTGAACCACCAAAGAAAAAAGGATTAGCTGGATTATTTGGTAAAAAAGAAAAAGGACAAGAACCTGTATTTACAGATGAGTACTTTGTAAATAAAGCAAAAGCTCTTGAAGAATTAGGAGCTGACATGATTACTATTAAAGATATGAGTGGACTTATTCCACCAACACGTGTATCTAAATTAGTAAGTAACTTTAAGAAAAATTTAAAAATTCCTGTTGATTTCCATACGCACTGTACTCCAGGTTATGGTTTAGCTGCCGTATTATCAGCTATTATGGCAGGAGTTGATGTTGTAGACACAAATATTTGGAACTTCGCAGGAGGTCCTGCTGCGCCAGCTATTGAGTTAATCTATTTATTCACTAAGAAATTAGGAATTGAAATGGATATTAACATGGAAGCTGTTGCTAAAATCAATGCAGAACTAGTTAATATCAGAAAAGAATTAGCTGATGTTGATGGGGTAAAACAATTCCCTAATCCATTCAACCCTCTTACTGATGAACTTCCTGCAAACATTGAAGCAGAATTTGATAAGGCTATTGCTGCTGCAAAATCAGGAAATGAGGATGCATTATTAGATGCATGTCATGCTATTGAGGATTACTTCAATTTCCCAAAACCAAATAACTTAGTAAAAGATGCTGAGATTCCTGGAGGTATGTACACTAACATGGTAGCTCAGTTAAAAGCTCTAAAATCAGAAGATATTTTAGAGGATGCTATGAAATTGATCCCTACAGTACGTATGGATGCAGGTTTACCTCCATTGGTAACTCCTACAAGCCAGATTGTAGGTGCACAAGCTGTTAACTGTGCAATGGATTTGAAAAAAGGAAGTGCTATGTACACTAACGTTTCAAACCAGTTTATCAGCTTAGTAAAAGGTGAATATGGTAAAACTCCAATTCCGGTTAAACCTGAATTTAGAGAAAAGATTTGTGGTCATAGCGATGAGAGACCATTTGATACTTCCACTTACAAAATGCAACCAAATCCTGTATTAGAAGAATTTGGAGGTGTTAAGTTAGCTGAAAACGAAGAAGAAGTATTGCTTCTTGAATTATTCCCAATGGTTGCTAAAAACTATTTAACTGGTGTTAAAAAAGCAGCATGGGAAGCAAAACAACCTAAAAAAGAAGTTGTTGCAGAAGCTGCTCCGAAAAAAGAAGCACCTAAAGCTACAGGAAAGAAAGTTACTATTCCAATGCCGGGAAGAATTTTACAATATCTTGTACAACCTGGAGATAAAGTAGAAAAAGGACAAACTGTAGCGACTTTAGAAGCTATGAAAATGGAAAACAGTATTACTGTTGATTTTGCAGGTTATGTTAATACTTTAATGGCTGCAGAAGGTGATACCTTACCTGCAGACGCTCCTATTATGGACATTGTAGATACTCCTGTTGCAAAAGAAGCACCTGCTGCTGCACCTAAAGCCGCTGCCGCAAAAGCTTCAGGACCAACTAAAGCTGTTAATGTTCCTATGCCAGGTAAAATTTTAGATATCCAGGTTAACCCTGGTGATAAAATAGAAAAAGGTCAGGTTGTTGTTATACTAGAAGCTATGAAAATGGAAAATAGTATCACAAGTGATTTTGCAGGAACTGTAAATGATATTTTTGTAAATGTTGGCGACACAGTTGCTGCGGACACAAAAATTATTGATGTAGTAGAATAATTTAAAAATAAGGATAAGAGTTTTACTCTTATCCTCTTTGCATCATCATCTATAATATATAAAGAAGAAGCCCGAATTGATTTTTCAATTCGGGCTTTTTATTTCTCTACTAGGCAGGACACATTGGGCTAATAAAATAAATTAATTGTAATTCCTAATCACAAAATCATAAACATTCTGATACATAATCTTTTCTAAAATCGTTTCCACACTTAATCCCATTGATATCTTTTCAAATTTAGAATTGCCATCAAAATATTCTTTCAGGGCATCCATTAAATTCTGAAATTCATCTGCTACAATAAAGGAATCTGTTGGATTAATCATACCATCAAAATCAGTACCTAAACAAATTGAATCCCATACTTTTATTTTCTCGCTATCACTAATATCTGTATTAATAACTGCCTTTGCTATTTCAATGATATTCTCCCCTATTTGTTTTGTCCAAAACTGAACCACATTTTTGGTATTATTCTTAATATCATGATTGGTAAATTCCTTAGAGTTCTCAATTCTTTCTGCTCCTGATAAAATCCTTTGATCTAAATTTAGTCCAATAATTCCTCCTGAAGCAACAATAATTTGAATTTCTTCTTTGGATAGATTAATACTCCAAGGATTAAAAAATTTCGATTTTTCATACTTCGTCTTATCCGAATCCGATATCATAGTGGAATCCAATAATGTATTATGAGTTCCAAATCCCATATGACTGGCAATGATTGGGATTCTATCGCCAGCATCTATACCATCATTATATTTCGCAATTTTATTGTAATACCACAAACGAGCTGAAACACTCATATGCTTAGTATCAATTAAGATACGTCGTCCATTTCCTTTGTACTTTCCAATACCAAGCAGGTAGTCAATTACTTCTTCTCCTCTTGAATTGACAGGTTTATTTAAACCCGTTTGCTGATGTAATAAAAACGAAGCGGCTCCATCAGGAATACTACGTGCATGCCCTAACAATCCATTATAAAAATGATGAGACATAGTAACATACAAAGGGATGTAATCCCAGTCGGATTTAATTTTTTGAATATTACTTATGGTATGTTTATGAACTTCCGGACTATGTATTACCTGATCTGCATTTCCTGAAATTAACGAATGTGCCCCTTCAATTGATGGAATTACAATAATAACATTTTCATCGCTTTCATACTGTTCAATATCCATTGCATCTTTTACCAACACATATTTCCAATCCTCTCCATCGACTTGATGATCTACATTATGACCCTGTTTTAAAAATTTATATTCCTTTTCGAGAAAAGTAAAATAATTAAATGAATCACTTTGAACTGTATTGATATATTTAATAGGTAAATGACTAATAAAGAACTTTGCAATTATATCAGAAATATTACCTTCTCCTATTATTTCAGGATCTAACCAACTTTGCTCCAAAGGATATAGTGCTGCAACAATTAGTTTTACATTACCTCTTGCCAGCGCAGGCATACTCGATTGAAAGTATTCAGGATATGGACTATCTCGTTGTCTCTTTTTAGGTTTATTATCACTCCATAAACTGTTCTTCTTATTTTTTCCTGCTTCCTTAAATGCAAAAGGATGCATTGTTGGATGACAATGCAAATCGGCAAAAATTTTCTTCATAGTTATATATAGTTTTAGTCTTAGCTATTGATTCTTAAGTGTAAATAAAGTATTTAGTAGTAAAACATTATTTATCCTTTTCTACATTTACAACTTCTACTTTGTATACAATACTTTTCCTTCCTGATATTTTATCATCATCACCAACTAATCCATATGCTCTATGAGGTGGCATAATAAATGTCGCTTTTGCTCCTTTATTTAATAGTAATATGCCTTCTTCTAATCCTATCTCAACACCTCCTTGCCCCACTTTAAACTTTTTATTACCTAAAGAATCCGATGAATAACAGGTAGTTCCATCTAACAAATTAATTACATAAGCAATTTCTACCACATCACCTTTAGTTACTAATTCCCCTGCCCCATTTTTATCAATATGAAACCAAAGTCCTGTTTTTGTTTCTTTCATATCGAGCTTATTATTCTCAATATATTCTTTAATAGCATCGGCATCGAGAGTAACCATTCGCCTATTTAACGAAATCAGTTCTTCTGTTGTTGGTCTGCGCTTTTGTTCCTTATCATTGTTCTGAACTGCACATGATGCAAAAAAAGAAACAATTAGTCCGATAGTTATATAAATTTTAATCATATTATTTACTTTCAATAAAGTTCTGATAAAACCTGACCAATTCATTTTTAAACTTTTCAATGGTTTCATCCATATTTAATAAAGATTCTCCACCTGCTGCATTTCTATGACCTCCTCCATTAAAATGCAGTTCGGAAAATTGATTAACAGGAAAATCTCCTCTTGATCGGAAAGAACATTTTATTTTATCATCTTTCTCCATAAAAAATGCTGAAATATTAATCCCTTCAATTCCTAAAGGATAATTTACAAATCCCTCTGTATCTCCCTGTTGAAAATTATATTTATCCAACTCCTCTTTATTTAACCACAGATAAGCAGCATTTTGTTCAGGTAATAAAAACATCTTTTCTCCAAGTACATGTCCCAATAGTTTCATTCTATAAAATGAATTACTATGAAATACCAACTCGTGAATTTTATCTTTATTAATACCCTTTTCTAATAATTTTGCAACAACCCTATAAGTATCAGGATTTGATGAATTATAACTTAATGAACCAGTATCTGTCATAATACCGGTATAAAAACATTCTGCAGCCGATTCATTAACATATTCATCAAAGTTGACTTTACTTATAACATTATAAACCAATTCACATGTTGATGATGATGCAGGAACTGAAATCATAATATCTACAATGTCTTCCGGATAAGGATGGTGATCAATCATAATTTTTAAACCTGAAAATTCAGATATTATTTTACTCATTTCCCCTATCCTTTTTAAACTATTAAAATCCACAAAAATTAAAGCTTCTGCTTCAGATAATCGTTTAATAGCGATCTCTTTTTGATCTTCAAAAACAATTACATCATCCGCTCCATTCATCCAACTTAAAAACCTTGGAAATCCGGAAGGTGTAACTACCTGAACATCTTTATTCATTCCTTTTAACACATTTTTTAATCCAAGAGATGATCCCATTGCATCACCATCAGGATTTAAATGTGGAATAATTACTATATTTTGAATACTGGTTAGTTTTTCCTTAAACTGATCTAAAATATTATAATCTATCATTACTTATTTTTTAAACATCAAATATAATTAAATATAGAAGACTGAATTTTGAGTTGATCGAAAATATTCCTAATATTAGATACTTCAATGTAGAATAAATTAAACATATACTTATGGCAGGAAATAAAACTTTAACAATCATTAAACCATTTGCTGTAAAAAAGAGAAACTTAGGTGCCATACTAGCAAAAATAGAAGAATCAGGATTCAGATTCTGTGCTATAAAAACTCTAAAATTAGATAAGCATGAGGCTGAAGAATTTTATATAGAGCACAAAGATAGACCATTTTATGATGAACTTACAGAATTTATGTCTTCTGGGCCTATTACTGCTGCCATACTTGAAAAAGAAAATGCAGTTGAAGATTTTAGGTTTTTAATTGGAGCTACAGATCCTAGTGAGGCTAAAGAAGGTACAATTAGAAAAATGTTTGCTACAGATAAAGCTCATAATGCGATTCACGGCTCTGATAGTGATGTAAGTGCTGAACGCGAATGTGACTTCTTTTTTAGTAAAAGAGAAAGGTTATAAAATAAATTTACAGGGTGAGGTTGAAAGTTTTAGAAGATTTTAATAGTCAAACTTTCAACTTCATTTATTACTATTTATAACACGTCAATATTTTCCCTAGATATTTTAAACTATATCTTCTTGTTATTAAACAACTAAACCTAAATACTTTCTCCTATTTTCATAACCCATTCTATATTTGTAATTATAATTATTTATATAGTAACGGATATAAATAATAAAATACCTCTAGCAACTTCATCATAGTACAGTCTAACACATTAAATAATTATTATAAACGGATGTACTTTTCACCTCGTATAAGACAACTATTTTCTGTAATAATCAGATAACTATTATGTCTATAATGATTGACAACACTAGATTCTTTAAGTAACTTTGATATAGTACAATCTTCTATAAACAAATACTTCTGACTAAAATCTTTAACCAATTATTTAATAGTTGCTTAGACATTTTAAACAGAAATAAAATGAAACCGAAAAGAAATATCGTATTCAGATTACTTTTTATTCTGATATTCATGTTCATTGGAATAACGGAAAGTTGCTATGTTAAAAGAAATGTAATGGCTGATAAGATTCTTTTATTTCCTAAAAAGGATATCATTCTATTACATATGGAAAACAAATCTTACCGAATTAACAATCCTATGATATCTGAAAATCATCTGAATGGCTTGGCTTTAAAATTTAACAAGTCTGATGATTTTGCTCAGGATAGACGGATTGATATTTTTGTTACATCACGGGATTCTGTTATTACAGATGCAAATTCAAATAAAATAAGTATCCCTTTAGAAAACATTGAGCATGTAGAAGTATATGATTTAGACGTTGGTAAAACAGTATTAATTTCTGCAGCAACTATTACTGTTATTGCAATTGTTGTCGCAGTATTGGTTAACGATAGCGATACTAAAAAAGAAGAACCTAAACGAACAAACACAAATACAACAACTACTTCTTGTCCTTTTGTTTATGTACAAAATGGCGAAAAGTATGAATTTGTAGGAGAAGTATATGCTGGTGCCACAGCCCATTTCCTTGAACGCAACGATTATCTTAAAATCCCAGCTTATAAATCTGACAATAGGCAATATAACATTAAGTTTGACAACACATTAGAAGAAATTCAGAATACTAATTTAATGGAACTTATTGTTATTAATCATGATGCAAATGATCAAATAGAAATTGACAAATATGGAAAATACCACACAATAACAAATCCAATAAAACCTATTAAAGCAGAAAATAAAGTAGGTTCCTCAATACTTAAACAAATTGAATATATTGACAATCTATCTTATATGGGATCTGATAAAAAGGATAAAAATATTCAGGAAGAAATATATTTAAATTTTAAAAATCAAAATCATAACAAAAGGGCCAAATTAATTGTTAATGCCAAAAACACTATTTGGCTTGATCATATATATAGTGAGTTTATGAAATTGAGCGGTAAAAAACATGAAATTTTCAAAGAAAAATTAAATAAGTTACCTAAATCTGATTTGATCGAATGGCAAAGAGAACAAGGAATCTCATTGTCACTATATATAAAAGAAAAAAATAATTGGAAATATGTAGATGATTACACTATGGTTGGTCCTCTACAAAGTAAACAGCAAGTATTAGAGTTTGATGTTTCTTCCGTTAATAATGAAATAATAGAATTAAAATTGGTTGCAGGTAAATACTTTTGGGACATTGATTATGCAGCAATGGATTTTAGTCCTGATAAACCAGTAAATATTCAAAAGTGCAAAATAGAAAGTTGTAAAACCAACCAATTAAAGGATATAAAAGAGTATATATTAAAAGATGACGATCAATATGCATGTCAACAAAATATAGGCGATCAATTAAACGTGAGTTTTCAACTTCCTGAATTTTCAGAAAGTACAAAACAGAGTTTTATATTACATACTAAAGGATTTTATGATATTAAGGTTAATGCTATTGGAAAACCACAAAGGAGTCTTTTGAAAAAATTTAAAAAACCCGGATATTTCATGAAATACTCTGATGATTTGTTACAAGAACAAATAGCATTATTATCCAATTAATATTTATTTTGAAACACTTAATAACTGAAATAAGAAACAGAATAGTATTGATAACTATTAAGCTATCAGTGCTATTTTATATTTTTATGTCGGTTAAAAGTATTACCAAAGCTTATACAATATTATCAACACTGCTTAAAAAGGAAAGGTCTATCAATATTAACAAAGGAGGAACAACAATCTTTAAAAAAGATTCAAGATATTTTTCTCGATTACATATTCCTGGTTGGCCATCTAAAGCTTTTAATAGACTGATAGACAACGAAGCTAAAATTAATATCAATGGAGAATATATAGGTTTGCAATTTATTATAATAGCCATTAGTAGTTGCTGCCCTTTAAATTGCGAACATTGTTACGAATGGAATCGTCTTAATGGTAAAGAACTTTTAAATATAAGTCAGTTGAAATTGCTGATAAAAAAATTTCAGGATATTGGAGTATGCCAAATACATTTAAGCGGAGGAGAGCCTTTAACCAGGTTTGATGATTTAGTAGAGTTGTTAAAATGCAAAGATGAAGGAACAGATTTTTGGCTGTTAACATCAGGATACAACCTGAATAAGGAAATGATAGAAACTTTAAAAAAAGTTGGTTTAACCGGGATAAGTATAAGTCTTGATCACTGGGATTCTCATCATCATAACAAATTTCGGGGAAATAAACAGTCTTATAATTGGGTAATAAATGCTGCAAAAAACATAGTTGCTAATCAAATGCCTTTATGTTTATCCCTTTGTGCAACAAAAGAGTTTGTTTCTCAGGTTAACCTTGAAAAGTACTATATCCTTGCCAGTAAACTGAAAGCAAACTTCATACAGATTTTAGAACCCAGAAATATTGGGCATTATCATGGTCAAAATGTTGATTTGGATGAAATTCAATTAAAAATCCTGGATGAATTCTACCTTAAAATGAACTCTAAAATAATTGGGAAAAGCCAACCTGTTATAGTTTATGCAGGATATCACCAAAGACGAAATGGATGTTTTGGAGGTGGATTAAAGCACCTTTATGTTGATTCTTTAGGAAACATGCATTCATGTCCTTTCTGCCAGGGTTCTGTTGGCAATTGTCTAGAAGAACCCATTGCAGACTTGATCAAAAAACTTAGAAAAACTGGATGTCATAAGTTTCCTGTTATATCAAAAGAGTTATACAAGTATCAATAACAACAAATACTTAAAATACTAATAACCAATAAATTTTAATTACACCTAATTTACTTATCAAATTCGAATTAATAGTTCACAGAACTCCCATTGATTGTAAAGAATTGAGGATTATCAAGAAACGCTCTTGAAGAATAAAATAATATTCTCTTTAATAAGAGTAATTACAACTATAATATTTTAATTTATATTTATCAAGCTTGATATTTCGCATAATTGGGACCTGTTTTTACATATAACATGATGGTATAAAGCATAAATTATGAATTCCTGTTAATTTAGGACATTATTTATAAAACATCTCACAAACAATTACTATAATTACTTATAATCTAACAACCTAAGCTTCTATGCGAATAACAGACTGATTAAATATCATTCTTTAAACAATAGAAAAAAATGACAAAATCCAATCATAAAAAAAGCATCACTGAATCATCTTCTCGTTTCGATAATTTAGAAGATATGTCTGTTAATGAATTATTATCAAACATTAACAACGAAGATGCTAAAGTTCATATTGCTGTAAAAAAAGCTATTCCGCAAATTAAAGAATTAGTAGAAAGAATTGTCTTCAGAATGGAAAAAGGTGGACGTATATTTTATTTAGGGGCCGGAACAAGTGGCAGATTAGGTGTTCTTGATGCTTCTGAAATACCTCCTACTTTTGGAGTTCCTGAAAATATGGTTATTGGATTAATTGCTGGTGGTGATGTAGCTTTAAGAAAAGCTGTTGAAGCTGCTGAAGATGATCCGAATATTGCATGGGAGGAACTCGTAAAATACAACATAACTAGCTTAGATACCGTAATTGGGATTGCCGCTTCCGGCACCACCCCATATGTAATTGGGGGCATTGAGCATGCCCGTAAGAATGGATTACTGACAGGATGTATTACTTGCAATCCTGATAGTAAAATTGCACAAGTAACTGAATTTCCAATTGAAGTTATCGTTGGACCAGAATTTATTACCGGAAGTACACGATTAAAATCAGGTACTGCTCAAAAAATGACTCTTAATATGATTACAACCTCAATAATGATCAAATTAGGACGCATTAAAGGTAATAAAATGGTTAATATGCAACTTACAAATAAAAAATTGATAGATCGGGGTTCAAGAATAATAATGGACGAAACAAATCTTTCCTATGACGCTTCAAAACGACTACTATTAAAATATGGTTCGGTTAAAAAGGCTATTGAAGCGCTTAAAAACACATAGAATATGGCTTTTACCTAATAGTGTTAATATTAATAAATAAGTTTCCTTATTATAACAACCAATAACTATAAGCCAACAACTTTACTACCTAATTACAATTGCTGTAACAACCTGATGTCCAACCTCTTTATTTAAGGCGTACATTATTTTATCTTTCAGCATTAAGAGTTCATTACGCATAACACTGGAATTAATACTTACATATAAAGTACCATTATTCATAAATATTTGAGTTGTTGCTCTGGCCACAGTTTTACCAATCACTTTTTCCCATGAACGCACCACTCTGTTTTCAAGCATTTTATGATCAAGGTGATCGCGTTTTAAAATCTCTGAAATTATTTCTCTTATTTTAACTGCTTCCTTTTTTTCCATTATGCTATAGTTTCATTATACAAAGTAAATTGTCCATTATTTACAGAATACACTATACTGTCTTTTTTTATTCTGCTTAATATTGGTAATATTCTATTCAACTGAGTATCTGTAATAAATATTTGATGAAAATCTTCACCTCCTACTAATTCTATCAATCGATCCCCTCTTTCTGAATCCAACTTATCAAAAATATCATCTAACATTAAGATAGGCGTATTGTTTTTATGTTGAACCAGAAACTTAAATTGTCCTAACTTTAATGCTATCAAAAATGTCTTCTTCTGCCCTTGCGAACCTATTTTTTTTATAGGATAACCATTAATTTTAAACTCAACATCATCCCTATGAATTCCTCTTGTACTGTATCCTAAAACAATATCTTTTTGTCGGGCCTCTTTTAAATTATCTTCAAAGTCTTCCTTAAGTAAATGAGATTTATATTCAAATGCAACCTCCTCTTTACTCCCTGAAATATAATTATATATATCATGGAACACTTCTTTTAATTCAGATAAAAAAGCCTGACGGGCATGAGCTATTTTATTTCCTAAAGAAATCATTTGCATATCCCAAATATCAAGCATCGAATTGGTTTCTTTATTCAATGCACTTATGCCTTTTAAATAGGCATTTCGCTGAGCCAGTACTTTATTATACGATATTAAATACTCCAAATAACTTTTGTCATATTGCGAAATAACACTATCAATATACTTTCGCCTTAAATCACTCCCCTCTACAATTAAACTTTCATCTTGAGGCGATATCATAACTAAAGGGAGTAGTCCTATATGGCTTGAAAGCTTTTCGTATTCCTTTTTATTTCGCTTAAATTGCTTTTTTTGACCTTTTTTTAATCCACAATAAATATTTTCATCATTCCCATCTAATTCGTAGGTTCCCTGAATAACAAAAAAATCATTTTCATGCCTGATGCTCTGACTATCTATTGGATTAAAAAAGCTTTTACAAAATGACATATAATATACAGCATCTAACAAATTGGTTTTTCCGGCCCCATTGTTTCCTACAAAACAATTAATACCCTCACTTAAAACCATTTGAGTAGCCTCAATATTTTTAAAATTAATAAGATGTAGCTTTTTTAGATGCATAAAATATATTTTCAGCTCACAAATGTAATTATTCCAACATAAATATTTTAACAATTACACATATCAAAAAAAATAAAAATGTTAAAGAATTTTGAACCACATATTTTGATTTTTTCACAAAAGAATTACATTTGCGTAGCAATAAAAAATAATAATTATCCATGTCGAATAAGGAAAAAGAATATGCAACTGAAAGTGGCATTGAAAACGTTGAACATGCGTTAAGTAAAACAGAGCAATTTATTGAAGATAACCAGAAGATCCTAACAATTATAATGTTTGCTATAATTATTATTGTTGGTGGATACTGGGGTGCTAAAAAACTTTACTTTTTACCAAAAGCAAATGAAGCTCAGTCATCAATGTTTTTTGCTCAGGATTATTTTGAAAAAGACAGTTTTAAACTGGCTTTAAATGGTGATGGTATGAATATGGGTTTTCTTGAGGTAGCTGATAACTACGGCATGACAAAACCAGGAAAATTAGCTAAATATTATGCAGGAATTTCATATTTACATTTAGGTGATTTTGATAATGCTATTGATTATTTAAGTGACTTTTCTACTGATGATGAATTACTAAGTGCTACTGCAAAAGGAGCTCTTGGAGATGCATATCTTGAAAAAGGAGATACCGATGCTGCTATAAGCAACTATAAATTTGCGACACAAGTTAAAAATAGTGTAGTTGCTCCTACTTATTTCTTTAAACTAGGTTTATTATACGAAAGCCAAAAGAAATATGAAGATGCTACAGAAGCATACAAAAACATTAAAGAAAATTATAGCACAAGTACAGAAGGTCGTAATATTGATAAATATATTACAAGAGCTGAACTTCTTGCTAAAAAATAAACTTATTGAAAAATTATAATAAAAGAGGTTGCCAATATTGGCAACCTCTTTTATTTTTGTACCAAATTAAAAATAGATATACTTATGGCAACGAGTTTAAAAAACTTATCCGATTACGATAAAACAAAAATGCCTTCAGCAGCAAATATGAAGTTTGGTATTGTTGTATCTGAATGGAACGAAGATATTACTGAAGCCTTATATGAGGGTGCTTACAATACTTTAGTAGAAAATGGCGCAAATCCTGATAATATTATTAAAAAATATGTTCCAGGGAGCTTTGAGCTTACCAAAGGAGGTAAATACATGGCTGAATACACAGATGTTGATGCTGTGATTTGTTTAGGTTGTGTTATTAAAGGAGATACTCCTCACTTTGATTTTGTATGCGATGGCGTTACACAAGGAGTTACTCAATTAAATTTAGATTATCCTATACCTTTTATTTTTGGACTAATAACTACTCTTAACTTACAGCAAGCCAAGGACAGAGCAGGCGGAATCCATGGTAACAAAGGTGATGAAGCGGCAGTTACTGCAATAAAAATGGTAAATATGGGTTGGAGTTTAAAAAAATAGTTTCTATATTTGCATCCGCTTTTGGGGAGATACCAAAGTGGCCAACTGGGGCGGACTGTAACTCCGCTGACTTTCGTCTTCGTAGGTTCGAATCCTGCTCTCCCCACAAAAGATTTAAAACGATAAATCTTAAAGAAATTTTGCCAATGTAGCTCAGCTGGCTAGAGCAGCTGATTTGTAATCAGCAGGTCGTGGGTTCGAGTCCCTCCATTGGCTCAATTTATTTTGCGGAAGTAGCTCAGCTGATAGAGCATTAGCCTTCCAAGCTAAGGGTCGCGGGTTTGATCCCCGTCTTCCGCTCAAAAACAAAAGCCATCTGAATTAAATATTCAGATGGCTTTTTTATTGACGATTCTTTTCTACTATTGACAATATACTCCTTACATTCAAATCACATGAATGACATAAAATTGAATAAGAAATTATAATTTAAAATACATCAACATTAAACTCTGAAACCAGCGCGATGGCAAAATATTCTTAACCACTGGCATTATCATTTCTATAGGAGCTCCAATTCTGTATTTGGGTTTTATCTTTTTCTTATTAATAATCTTTTCTATTTTCTGAGCTACTCTAATTGGATCTCCTGCATTTTCTACATTCTCTATAGTTGTCTTACTAATCCTATCAAATTGTTCTTTGTAAGGAGAATCATCCAACACAAGACTTTGCTTTTTATTATATGCAACATCTGTTTTAAAATCTCCAGGCTGAACAACGCATGCATCAATTCCAAACTGCTTTACTTCCATGCTCAATGACTCAGTAATAATATCCAAAGCTGCCTTACTTGCTGAATAAATACCATTAAATGGCAACCCTGCCTCCGCAGCCAACGAACTAATAAATACAAGTCTCCCACTTCCCTGCTTTCTCATTATAGGCAAAACAGCCCTATTTACTCGCTGTATTCCATAAACATTTAACTGCAATACTTCATCTATATCTTCTGGTGTATAAGTTTCAATTGGACCTATCGCCCCCCTTCCTGCGCATTGAATCAAAATATCAACCTGATTAAAATGAACGATTGCTTTATCAATAGCTTTATTAACTGAATTCTGATTTGTAACATCCATTTTTAACCAGCTCAATCCAGTTTTTTTAAGCTCATCATCTACTCTCCTGCCAAAACCAATAACATTATGACCATTATCCTTTAAGTAATAAGCAATAGCCTTTCCTATTCCTGAAGTTGCTCCAGTTATTAATATATTCATTTGATTATTTTATATTTTATGGTCAGAATTAACTCATCCCCATTTATGAAAAGATATTCAAGTTCCTTTTTATAATTTTTTCTGATCAAATATAAGAATGTTCAGTCAAACATAGCTTTGAATCAAATAAATTAAAAATCACAAATACTAGGCTAAAAACGAAACATTATTCAATACATAGAGTATTTAATCTAGAACCTAATTACCAAAAAACATGAGAAATTGAATTATCAATGTAGATCATTTTCAATTTCAGAAATGTATAACCTGGTATGATTAAACAAAACAGAAATCAAAAAAAGCTAATAGTACAAGTCTTAATACCAACCATAATTTCGATATCTTTATTAATATATAGCTATTTCTTTCTCATAAACCACACTCGTTCTCTACTAATGAATGAGAAAAAGCAACAATCAAAAGAAATGATTAATAGTATGTATAGTGCGATTAATGCATACTGCAAAAAAGTTGAGAATGGTGAAATATCTGAATCTGAAGCTCAAAAAATAGTCAAAGATTTAATTTATAATTCCAGATACGGGAATGATAACAAAAACTATTTCTGGATTATTAATTATAACGAAGAAATGATATCTCACCCCTATTTTGTCGACTACATTACTTTGATACGTTCTAATCCCAATTATGCCAGAACCATGTCAACGATGGGTAAATTAGCTCAAAAACATGGTGAGATATTCTACGAATACAAATGGCAATGGAAAGACGATGCAACTAGAGTTGAACTTAAAACATCATTTTTAAAAAACATACCACAATGGAAATGGTTAATCGGAACAGGTTTTTACAATTTTGAAGTTGAAGAAAATATACATTCTCTTACCAAATTACTAACGATCTTATTAATCTCATTAATAAACCTTATAATTTCTTTATATATAATAATCATCCGAAAAGCATTCAAAGATTTAAAACATATTTCAGAAACAGACAAAGAACTCATTGATAGAGAAAGACTATTAAGAGATATGGCAAATCAGGTAAACAGTGGCTTAATTATTCTGGAAGATAACAAAGTTGTTTATTCTAATGATATGGCTTCGCAAATATTCGAAGAGAACATTGGTGATAAAAATGACTTTTCTGTATACAATTATATTTCTAAAGAAGAAATTGAAAGAATTAAACATGTTAAAAACAATAATTTCAAAGAAGGAAAAACAGAAATTGCTTTTGGCATCATTACACCAAACAATAAAAGAAAGTATATTAATAACAAATTTACACACATCTATCGCGACAATAAAAAAATTACATATATTCTTGTTTCAAACATTACGGAACATATCTTAAAAGAAAACCAGCTCAAAATTTTATCTCAAACAATTGATCAAAGTCCGGATTCAACTATTATAACAGATCTTAATGGAGAAATTTTATATGTAAACAAAACCTTTTGTAAAGTAAGCGGGTATTCAATGCCGGAAATTATTGGTAAAATGCCAAATTTGCTTAAATCAGATAAAATGAATCCTATTGTATATAAGGAATTATGGGAAACAATATCAAAGGGAAAAGTCTGGAAAAAAGAATTACTAAATAAAAAGAAAGATGGCACATTATTTTGGGAATACACTATAATATTCCCTATTCATGATAACCAGAATAATATTATTTACTACGCTGCTATTAAAAGAGATCTGACACAACAAAAAACAGTTCAAAAAGAACTTAAGGAGGCAAAAGAGAAGGCAGATATAGGAGTTAAAATCAAAAATGCTTTTTTAAGTAATGTTAGCCACGAAGTAAATACCCCATTAAATGTAATTAGTGGATTTACAAATATTTTATTGAATGAGTTTGATGGATCAGATCATCAGATTACCTATTTAAAAAACATTCAGGAAAATACAGATATCTTAATTAAACTTTTTAATGATATCATGGATTTTACTACAATTGAATCAGGAAATCTAACCATTGATAAAAAAGAAATAGCACTTTCTGATTTAATAAATGATATTTACCAGGAAGCCTTGGTAGAAACTAAATCTTATATTCCGCAAAAAAATATAGATATAAAAATAGATATCCATGACAATTTTAAAAATGCCATATTAATATCTGATGCAGAATGGATAACCCGAATATTTACGGAATTAATAAACAACGCAATAAAATTTAGCTTTTTAGGAACTATAACAATTGGTTATGAAATTAACTATGAAAATATCACCTTCTATGTAAAAGACCAAGGTATTGGTATCTCGCCAAAGGATCAGGATAATATATTCAAAAAATTTATACATGGAAATAAAAATTTCGTCAGTTTACACAAAGGAACTGGCCTTGGTTTACCAATCGTTAAATTACTTGTAGAAAAATTAAACGGTAAAATATGGTATGATAGCAAAGAAGATATTGGATCATCTTTTTATTTTAGCTTCTCATCCATTAATGTTAAGAATTATCTTCTTGATGATTTTTACCAAACAAAATTTCCATATAGCGACTTGCTATGTAATAAAGACATATTAATACTGGAAGAAAATGATGTTTACTTTGAACATATGATAAATATGTTTACAGACAAAAATACGTCTATAAGTAGAGCTAAGAATTCAATTGAATTTAAAGAACTCCAAACTACTAAAAATTTTAGCTTAATAATCATAGACTATGGTTTAGCTTATGATGAGTTTGGAAATTTTGAGACCAGCATTAGCATAAGCAGTTCTCCTATCATACTAATGATTAAACCAAATATTACAATTGATGAAAATATAAGAAAGCACTGTAGTGCTATTATTACAAAACCGTTTCATAAAAACGAACTATTTTCAACTATCTCAAAGGCCACTAAACAAATTTCAAAGGAATAGAATGGATCAAGTATAAAAGTTGGGTCTAAATGTTGTTTTAATTAATTAAGTATAGATTTTTGTTAACCTGAATAGGAAATACTTTACGTCAATAACACTTCTGAACTGTCGATAAAATTTCTTTGTTATAAGGCTTAAAGTCTTATACAGGAAACTTAGGACATCGTCCCAAGTACATATACACCCTGTAAGTTCAGGCTATAAGTCTGAAACATTTTTATTACATTCAAATCTACAAAATATTATTTGGGGTAGTTACAGACTTTCAGCCTGATATTTTCCTTATGATAAAAACAAGGGGCGTTGACACCTTGTTGTGATGTTATAGGTTTTCAGCCCCTTTTCTATTTTAACAGCAAAAAACTATTTTTTTAGCAGACCCAAATATTGTGCATGATCCATAAAAAGCCCGCCTTCACATTCAAATGCATCAGTGAGAAAATGTGCGGAGTTCGGATCAAGATAATTTATATATTACATTAAATCGTCCTATTAACAATAATACTGAACTTTATTATAACTAGTACTAGCTTGATAAGGTTATGTTTTTATATCTATTGATAAAAACCAATATAAACAGCAATTCTTAAATACAATAAAGGTTAATTCATCACATTGAATTCAGGTTATGAGTAATAGACTCATACATACATTTAAATCGAAATTAGATAGGATTAAAGTACTCTTTACAACAATATCTTAAAACGGCAATACACTCAAAGGAATTATAATAAAAACAAAAAGCTTGTAAGTAATAAACTTACAAGCTTTTTGTTGTGAACCTGAAGGGATTCGAACCCCTAACCTCTGCGGCCGTAACGCAGTGCACTATCCAGTTATGCTACAGGTCCAATAATTTCGTAAAAAAATCCTAAGATTACCTTAGATATTTTGTTGTGAATCTGAAGGGATTCGAACCCCTAACCTCTGCGGCCGTAACGCAGTGCACTATCCAGTTATGCTACAGATCCTTTTTTTTATTGCTTTGAGATAGCGTTTTTCTCAAAGGCGCTGCAAATATAAGGAATTCAATTTTAAGATTCCAAATCAAAATTGTAAAAAAGTTAACTTTTTTATGGGCTAAATTAACATGTATAGTATAATTCAATATGATTCAATCAATTATAGCAATAAAAAAAGGAGTGAAAAATTTCACTCCTTTTTAAAATTTAGTGTGATTATTCTATCACTGAATTTGAGAGCTGATTAAATTTCTTTGAAAAACTACTTAACTCTTCTACCGAATAGTCATAAGTCAAAACCTTATTATATTCATATTCGTCATAATAACCCCAACTTCTTACAAAAATATCTACACTTGTTTTATCTTCTAACTGCAATTGACTTATATCAAAAGAAGCTATTCCCCACTGCACATAATTCCAATTATCACCATTATCATTATGCTTAAGTTCTAATAAAATCTCTCCATTATCAGATGTCGGATTATTACTATCATAAACTAAATTAACATAGTGCATCAAATTATCTCCATAATACTCAAACTGTACATTTAAATAATCATCAGTAAACCAGGTATCAACGATATGAATGGGCGACTCTCCTATTGAATCTATGATCTCTTCTGTAGTTTCTTCTGTAAAATTAAATATGGGCTTGGTAAGAATTTCATTATAATCTTTAATTTCTATATAGTAATCTAATAGTTCGGAATCTGTTGCTTCTTGTTCTACTTCATAATAAAATAGTAGCCTCATTCCATCTTCAAACTCTGATGCACTAATTGAGTTATCTTTTTGTCCAAAATTAAAACCATCATCTGTTACTATATAAAAACTATTATCGTTTAATACTACAGTCCCAGTTGTTATCCACCAATCTTCATTTTCACCTTCTTCTCCATCAATCAAATCGCTACAAGATGAAAAAAATATCATTCCTAAAAATAAAGGTAAAACCAATCTCAACTTTTTCATAATCCTTTCGTTTCTCTTTTAATAATTTAACAACAAACTATTCATTTAGGTTGTTGTTTATTTGACTACGAAAAGCATTAATAGTTGCGTATGGATCAAACTATTTTTTAAATTATTTAAGGCATTCTTTTAATCCATTAAAATCAATTATTTTTATCGACTTTCCACTTGCCTCTATCACTCCATCATTGTGTAAATCTCTGATTCCTCTTCCTACAGAAGGTCTTGTTACACCAAATAATTCCGCTAATTCATTTTGTGATTTATCTAAAACAACCAATTCTTTTCCTTGTGCTATTTGTAGCAAATAATTAGCTATCTTTCCTTTAATAGTTTGAAAATTTAAAAACTTAATTTTCTGCGATAAAAATTGAGATCTGTTTGAAATTGAATTTAAGAAATTAAGTAGTATGTTCTTGTTTTCCTGAAAAAGTTTCAAAACTGATTCTTTTGGTATAACTAACAATTCTGAATCTTCGTTGGCGATAATATTTACAGGAAAAGTATTCGATTTTCCAAACAAAAAGGCTACAGCTAAAGGTTTAGGAGGTTCAATATCTTCTATTTTAATTGTTTTTCCCGAAAAGTCAACCATCTCTCCTTTCACACTTCCTGTTAAAACTACTAATAACCGGTCAACAATGTCTCCTGCGCTCACAACCATCTGACCTTTACTATATTTTTTCACCTGGTAATGTATTTCTGAAAATTCTGACGCAATTTCATTGATTGTTAATCCACGAAAAAGAGGGCTCTTTTCTAAAAAAGGAAAATCCTGTATCATATATAAATATTTCTTTAGTCTAATAGTTCTTAAATCGAAAAAAATCATTGAAATATACGTTTTTTTTCGCCTTTGTAACATATGTTACAGAAAAATGAATTATAGGACTGCATCTTTGTAATAGAAATAAAAACGAAAACAATGGAAAGAGATATAATTAAAATAAACGAAGAATTATGTAATGGTTGTGGACAATGTGTTCCTGGCTGTCATGAAGGTGCTTTGCAAATAATAGATGGTAAAGCCAGATTAATTAGTGATTTAATGTGCGATGGTTTAGGAGCTTGCCTGGGTACTTGTCCTCAAGGAGCAATGGAAATAGAAAGACGTGAAGCTGAAGCCTACAACGAAGTTAAGGTGATTGCCGAAATGGTTAAACAAGGCAAAAACACAATTATTGCACACCTTAAACATCTTAAGGACCATAATGAAATTGGATTCTTAAAAGAAGGCATGGGATATTTAAAAGCGAATCAGGATAAATATGATTTTGAATTAAGCGAAGTAATTAATGCTATGCACAGCAAAGAAGAAGTAATACCAATGGCTCATCAAGGAGGAGGATGCCCTGGTTCTCAAAGTAAAGAAATAAAGAGAGGTGGTTTTTCTTTAGCTTCTGAACCTGCTAAAGCTGACCAACCATCTGAATTACGTCAATGGCCTGTTCAAATGCATTTAATTAATCCGGCTGCAAGCTTTTTTAAAGAAGCAGATATGGTATTAGCTGCAGATTGTGTTCCTTTTGCAATGGGAAATTTCCATCAAAAATTCTTAAAGAACAAGGTATTAGCAAATGCTTGTCCAAAGTTGGATGATGGTATGGAAATCTATTTAAATAAACTTGTTTCTTTAATAGACGATGCTAGAATTAACTCACTTACGGTTGTTATTATGCAGGTACCATGCTGTGGTGGTTTAATGGGATTAGCACAACAAGCTTTACAAAAAGCAGATAGGAAAATTCCAATTAAAAGAGCTATAATCTCTATTGAAGGTGAAGTTCTTTCAGAAGAGTGGGTATAGAGACGAGTTAAAAGTTGAACTGAAACTATTGACATCTTATTATCAATAAAGTAAATTAAAAAATCAAAATATTAAACTAAGAAATCATGAGTATGTTTTGTTATCAATGTCAGGAAGCATCAAAAGGAACAGGTTGTACAGTTAAAGGTGTATGTGGTAAAACCGACGAAGTTGCTGCATTACAAGATGTATTACTTTTCGTAACAAAGGGATTAGCAAATGTTAATGCAATTGCTGCACAAACTAATGATGACAACAGTAAGGCTTATAAGTATATGATTGACGCCTTATTTATTACAATTACAAATGCTAATTTTGATGGTAGTAAAATTGAAGCTAAAATCAATGAAGGGATTCAACTTCGAGATGAAATAAAAGATTCATTGACTGCTAAAGGTATTGAACTACCATCTGACGAACACAGCATTAATTATTCAGGAACTACTAAAGATGATTTCTTAAAAGTAGCACCTGCGATTGGTATATTATCAATAGAAAACGAAGATATTCGCTCCCTAAAAGAATTATTAACTTATGGAGTAAAAGGTATGGCTGCATACGCAGAACATGCTATAAATCTGGGTTATGAAAGCAACGAAATCAGCCTGTTTATCCAAAAAGCATTAGTTGCCACAACAAACAACACTTTAAATGCTGACGAATTAGTTGGTTTGGTGCTTGAATGTGGTAAATATGGTGTTGATGTTATGGCTTTATTAGATAAAGCAAACACAGAAAGCTTTGGAAATCCAGAAATCACCTCAGTAAATATAGGAGTCCGTAACAATCCCGCTATCTTAATCTCTGGCCACGATTTAAAAGATATGGAAGAATTGCTTAAGCAAACAGAAGAAACTGGTGTTGATGTTTATACACACAGTGAAATGCTTCCGGCAAATTATTACCCTGCATTCAAAAAATATGAACATTTTGTAGGAAACTATGGTAATGCATGGTGGAAACAAAAAGAGGAATTTGAATCATTTAACGGTCCAATTTTGTTTACAACCAACTGTATTGTACCTCCTAATGACAGTTATAAAGACAGAATTTATACTACCGGAGCTAGTGGTTTTGAAGGATGTACTCATATTGCAGACAGAAAAAACGGTCAACCTAAAGACTTTAGTGTAATTATTGAGCATGCTAAAAAATGTGCTTCTCCAACAGAAATTGAAACTGGAGAAATAGTTGGAGGATTTGCTCATAACCAGGTATTACAATTAGCCGATAAAGTTGTTGATGCAGTAAAAGGCGGAGCAATTAAGAAATTTGTTGTAATGGCAGGTTGTGATGGAAGAATGAATAGCAGAAGCTATTACTCTGACTTTGCAACAGAACTTCCTCAAGATACTGTAATATTAACTGCAGGATGTGCAAAATACAGATACAACAAACTTCCATTAGGTGATATTGGTGGCATTCCAAGAGTATTAGATGCCGGTCAGTGTAATGATTCATACTCATTAGCAGTTACTGCTTTGAAACTTAAAGAAGTTTTTGAATTGGAAGACATTAACGATTTACCAATTGTTTATAACATTGCATGGTACGAACAGAAAGCTGTAATTGTACTACTTGCTTTATTAAGTCTTGGAGTTAAAAACATCAACCTGGGACCAACACTTCCGGCTTTCTTATCGCCAAACGTGGCAAAAATTTTAATTGAAACTTTCAATATTGGTGGAATTACAGATGTAAAAACAGATATTGAAAAAATGATTTTAGCATAATACCACCTATTTTCTCATAGGTTATATTTATAGAATGATAAGTAATTTTCCTCCCCATTGTATTTCTTACAATGGGGAATTTCTTTTATTTGTAATAAAAAATGCCTTATAAAACTGTTAAATCAACAATCACTTTTCTCAAACTTCCCAAAATAGTTGATTATCATATTAAGGAAAGAAATGAAATAGAACTCATCAAACTTGAAAAACCTATTTCTATTGAAAGCTATTTAGAAATTTACAAGAAAGTAGGAGAACATTACAACTGGCTGGACAGAATATTTATGAATACTGATCTCCTTTATAATATAATTAACTCAGATACAACTCAGATTTTCAGCTTCAGTATTAATAGTGAATTTGCAGGTTACTGCGAACTGGTATTAGAAGAGAATTATGTTGAAATATTGTATTTCGGTCTGGTACAAAAAATTATTGGAAAAGGATACGGTAAGTATCTACTTTCAAAAACTATTGAAAAAGCATGGAGTTACAATCCTGCTTGGATTCAACTAAACACCTGCGATCTTGATCATCCAAACGCCATAAAAACATACAAGAGTATGGGATTTGAAGAATACAAATCAATAGTTGAAACAAAGAAAGTCGTATCTAAGCACCCTTAAAAAACATCATTAATCTATTAAGCGAAACTGCTTGTTCTGATAAATTAACAGAACTACTATTCAATCGTTCAGACACATTTGTATTGTTTTGAATACTTGTATTTAATAATTGCAAAGAAGAATTTACATTCGCAACACTTTGGCTTTGCTCCCTGCAATTGTTACTAATCTCTTTTGTTAGAATAGTTGTATCGTCAATATACGGAAGGGACTCAGCAATATTATTAGTCATCTCTTTAGATAAATTAAAATTATTTTGAGCCGCCTCAATAATCTCAACTGCTGCAAGATTACTTTGGTCTGCTAACTTTCTTATTTCAGATGCTACTACAGAAAAACCTCTACCATGATTACCTGCTCTTGCAGCTTCAACTGAAGCATTTAAAGCTAAAATATTTGTTTGTCGAGCCATTGCTGTTACTACCTGAATCTTTTCTAAGATTTGCTGTGTTGCATCAAATGCTTTGCCTGATAAATTTGATATATGCTTTATTTTTTCATTTACCTGTACAGATTTATTCTCAGTATCTAATGCATTTTCTGCATTATTTTGAATAGCATTACCTATTTCTTTCATATTATAATAGATTTCCTGCATATTAACTGCCTGTTCCTTTACTGAGGAACTCATATGGTTCGATAGATGATTTAATTCTTCTCCTGCTTTTTGTATGCTATTATTTCCGGTACGAATAGATACAATAATATCTTGTATTCTCTCTTTCATCGATTGCAGAGATCTAGATAAAACCCCGATTTCATTATTCTCATCGTTATAAATATTTGCTTTTAAATTTCCTTTGGATAGAGAATGTGTAAATTCAATATTATTATAAATAGGTAATAATATACCTTTTGAAATAACAAATGACATGCAAACAACAAACAATATAGCAATTGCACAAACAAGTAAAATATTAAATTTGAATCCCCTGTTACTTTGTATTAATTGACTATCAACAAGCAAGGCCTCTTCTTCAAGCATTAACTTAATTTTCATGATTACTTCCTGCAAGTTCTCCCAATTATTATAAATTGTTTTCTCTCTTAATAATTTGTTTGAATCTATGAAGTCAACCTCACTTTTATGAAAATTATTGAAAGCATGCACATGCTGGTGTAAAACATGATGTTTTTTTGTAAATTGATCAAAAATAGTATCCAGCTCTGGAATTAACTCCTTAAGATATTCTTTATCACTATTATTCATCCATTTATACAGACTACAATCTTCCTCTTTTTTAATAAATGAATCATCTTGAGTTGCAAAAAAATTCATCCATTGCTGCATTTCCTCAGAATTACTATTATATAATTCAGTTAGTTGAGTATACAAATACTTTTTACTGATTACATGTTGTTCATAATCCCCAAACCTGACAAATACATAACCTATTAGCAGTAATAAAAACAGTGTTATAGAACCAAAAATTAATGAAAACTTATAATCGAGTTTTAAGTTTTTCCAATTTCTTAATACCATTTGATTTTATCGTTTATCTTGTTGAATAAATACATTTCCTTTTAATCTGAGTTCTTTAATTTTATTCGAGCTCAGATTATTATTCTTTTACAAAATAAGCCCCTTGAAATCTTAACTACAATCCCAATATTTGATGATATAAATTGATTCTATTCATCATTTACAGTAATTACACTAAGAAAATGATTTCTCAGAAACAAACTCCTTGTTTTCACAATCAAATGATATACAGTATATTTTAACTTTTTATTCAATTATTCTAATCGCACATATCTATTATTCAAAAACAGCACTAAATACACCCTAATAAGTTGATATACTGCACAATAAAAAGTCTATCTTAAAATTCAAAAAACAATACCCTATTAATTGGGATTGATGGAATTACCTTATAACCATAATTTTGCAGAGGTAACAATAAAACAAACTTCGTAAAACATTTCAATTTAGATCCGGCAAAATGAATAAACTTGAAACTACATTTAAAACCAATAAACTAAGTGATTTAAAGCCCGGAATAAAGGCTATTATATATAAAATAGATGGGAGCTCTTCCTTTAAAAAACGTATTTCTGAGTTGGGATTTATTTATGGTTCAGAAGTTAAAATCATTAAACGAGCTCCATTACAAGATCCTTATGAATATGAAATTTTAGGATACAGAATTTCATTACGTAAAGCAGATGCTGAAAAAATACAAGTCATACCGCATAGAATTGCAAAACAACTACCGAATTATAAATCAAGTAACACAGAACCATTATATCAAAGCTTTACACGCAAAGCCAATATATCTGATAAAAAAAATCTAAATATCGCTTTAATTGGAAATCCTAATACAGGTAAAACATCATTATTTAACCATGCCTCTGGTTCTAAAAATAAAGTAGGAAACTATGCAGGAGTTACAATTGATGTTAGTACTGGTATATATAAATTTAAAGAACATAGTTTTAAAATTTTTGATTTACCTGGCATTTATGCTATTACAGAATATTCACATGAAGAATTATTTGTAAGGAAACATTTATTAGAAGAGGAAATAGACCTCATTATTAATATTACAGATGCATCTAACCTTGCAAGAAACCTATATCTCACAATGCAATTAGCGGATATAGATATACCAATGGTGATGGCTTTAAATATGTATGACCAGGTTGAACGCAATAGATGGTCTATTGATTGTAAAAAATTATCAGATTCATTAGGCATTCCTGTAGTACCAACAGTTGCAGATAAAGGTATAGGTATTAAAAACTTATTTGAAACGGCCCTTAACTACTATAAGAATAATAGTACATATCAACGTAAATGTGTTAATTATGGTGAGGTAATAGAAAAGTCTATTCAAAAAATCTCTAAGAAATTAATTGAAACAGCAAATTTGTTTAACAAAAACTATTTTCGATTTATATCAATATGTTTGCTTGAAGGAGATGATAAACTCATAAATCAAATACAGATCAATGAGATATATAAAAATATATCAAAGATTGTTCAATATGAAAAAGATCATATAGAAACTGCTCTGAATGAAGAACTCAATATCGACTTAATACACCGCAGGTATGCTTTTATACAGGAATTAGTATCTCAAAACATAAAAAAGCCAGATAATTCTGTTCTAGAAAATCGGGATATTGACAAATTTCTTACACACCCTATTTGGGGAATAGTATCTTTTATTGCCATAATCTGGTTAAGTTTTAAGGCTACCTTTAGTATTGGAGGGTATCCCATGGACTGGATTGATTCCAGAATTGGATTGCTATCTGACTGGATTAGTAATTCCTTACAAACCGGCCCTCTAAAAGATCTTATTATTGATGGAATTTTAGGAGGTATTGGAGGAGTGATTATATTTTTACCAAACATTTTGATTCTTTTTGGATGCCTGTCTCTGATGGAAGATTCAGGATATATGGCACGAGCAGCCTTTATTATGGATAAATTAATGAGTAAACTGGGTTTACATGGAAAAGCATTTATTCCATTAATTATGGGTTTTGGCTGTAATGTTCCAGCAATTATGGCCACAAGAACTGTTGAAAACAAGAAAGATCGTTTAAAAACCATGTTCATGATACCTTTCATGTCATGCAGTGCACGACTTCCTGTTTATGTTCTATTAATTGCAGCATTTTTTAATCAATATCAAGCTTCTATCCTATTAGCAATTTATGGTATTGGGATACTACTTGCGATAGGGATCGGAGTGTTTTTTAATCTTTCAAATATAGAGGTTAATAAGGTTCCTTTTATAATGGAATTACCTCCATATAGATTACCTACTTTAAAAAACACACTTATTCACATGGGGCAAAAGGCTACTCAATATTTAAAGAAAATGGGTACAACTATTTTATTCTCATCAATAATAATTTGGGCCTTAGGTTATTTTCCACAACACATTGAGTATAAAAAAGATTATAATGATTTAATGACCAAAACCCAAAGCAACAATACACTCACTGATGAAGATAAAAGAAATATTATTGAGGATTTGGAACTATCAAGAGCTGAAGAACATCTCGAAAGATCATACATAGGTCAATTGGGACATTTTATTAGTCCGGTTTTATATCCATTAGGTTTTGATTGGAAAATGGGAGTTAGTATTATTACAGGAATGGCAGCAAAAGAAATTGTTGTAAGCTCAATGGGAATATTATACCAAGCAGATTTAGAAGCTGATGAAACTTCTGCTTCACTTATTGAGAAATTAAAAAACAGAAGGTATGAAAAGGGTCCAAAATCCGGACAAAAAATATTTACCCCTTTAACAGCCTTTTCATTTATGGTATTTATTCTGCTTTATTTTCCTTGCATTGCAGTAATTGCAGCTTTAATAAAAGAAGCAGGATGGTTAAGAGCTATTGCAACCGCAATTTTCAGTACACTAGCAGCTTGGTTTATTTCCTTGTACATATATCAAATAGGCAGTTATATTATTGGATAACCCCACTCTCAAAACCTTTATTAAACATCTTTTATACAGTAAACATGCAACTTATAATAACACTTATAACTATTATATTGTCAATATTTGCCATTTCCTTTAAACTATACAAGAAGCTAATGCAAAAGCAAAAACCCCATTGTAATTGCAATGATTGCAATCTTTGTAATTTTAAAATTGTATTAATGGAAGATAATAAAAAGTAGAATTATCATAAGTAATCAGAGCTGTCCAAAATATTTCTTTTAACTCGCGTTTCATCCAGACCTGACTTTATTTGTTCATATCGTATTTACTATTTTAATTGTATTCACGATTTTCAATTCTTGTATTAATACAGATGTGATAAGTAATATAAAAAAACCCTTTGCTTAATTAACAAAGGGTAAATACATTAATAGTTATGTTTATATTTTAATTTGACTTCAATGCTTTAGCCATTGTACTACCCAGATCTGCAGGCGATTCTACAACATAAAGACCACATTCTTTCATCACCTCCATCTTTGCTGCAGCAGTATCTTCTGTTCCTCCAATAATGGCACCGGCATGGCCCATTCTACGACCTTTAGGTGCTGTTTGCCCTGCAATAAATCCTACAACAGGTTTTGTGCCATTATCTTTTATCCATCGGGCGGCTTCAGTTTCCATACTACCCCCAATTTCTCCAATCATGATTATACCTTCTGTTTCAGGGTCATTCATGAGTAATTCTACAGCTTCTTTAGTAGTAGTTCCTATAATTGGATCCCCTCCAATTCCAATACATGTACTTTGACCTAAACCTTCTTTTGTCAACTGATCCACAGCTTCATAAGTTAAAGTACCTGATCTTGAAACTACACCAATTTTACCTTTGCTATGAATAAAGCCAGGCATTATACCTGCTTTTGCCAATCCAGGTGAGATTACCCCAGGGCAGTTAGGCCCAACTAATCGTGTATCCTTATCTTTTAAGTAATCTTTTGCTTTAACCATATCCGCTGTAGGGATTCCCTCTGTAATCGCAATAGCTACTTTTATGCCAGCATCTGCAGCTTCCATTATTGCATCAGCAGCAAAGGCAGGAGGAACAAAAATAACTGATACATCAGCACCAACTTTATCAACAGCTTCTTTAACTGTATTAAAAACAGGAAGATCAAGGTGAGTTGAACCGCCTTTACCCGGAGTTACCCCTCCTACTACATTAGTACCGTATTCAATCATTTGTGAAGCATGAAAAGTTCCTTCACTACCTGTGAATCCCTGAACTATTACTTTTGATTTATCTGATAATAATACACTCATAACATATATATTTATCTAAATATTTGAGATATGTAAATTATAATAATTTTTTCATTCTCCCAATTAGCTTTACAATAAATAACCTCAAAACAGAAATTTTGTTTAACATTTTTTAAATATTATTGAATATTTCTTTAAAACAACTAAACATTAATCTCTATTTTTTGAAAAATCAGCATTTCTTTTCATTAAAATACTTAACACAGGAATTCATCTTATTTTTAAATTAACTTTTTATTAACCTTCGCTTAACTTTTCCGAAAATTAAGTAGTGATATTCATTTTTCTCAAACAACATAAACTCTAACCGTTACTATTCATTAATACATCAATAAATATGGTTTAACACTAGATTAACACCTATACCATTTAGCTAAAATATCTTTACAGCAACACACACAGGGAATATTAATATCATTTATTTAAACTTTATTACTAAGTATTATGATGAAGTGGAAGAATCTTAAAATTGCACAAAAACTAACCATTAGTTTTGCTGCTCTTCTTTCAATATTTATCCTTTTCGGAGCTATGGCCATTTTGAGGATGAATACGATAAAAAGCTCAGCAAATAGTGTTTCAGAACACCAACTGCCTACTGTTATAAAAGTTGCAGAATTAGAAAGAAATTGGCAACAGGCTATATTCTATTTAAGAAGTTATGGATACAGCAAGGAAAAACAATTTTTGTATGATGGTTTAACTCACCTACAGTTTACACAAAATATATTAGAAGAAGTTAAATCATTATTAAAACATGATCCATCTTTAAACAATCAAATAAAAGTATTAGAGTCTGAATTAAATTCATTTACAGCTCTGGTAAATGAAGCTCAAACAGCGATGGATTCAGGTCAGGAAAATTTATCTCTTATAGATGACTCCATGGATAATGGAATATTACTTACACAATTATTATCCAGCACTTTATTTCGTCAAACAGAAATGGCGGTAAACAACAGTATCACATTAGCCTCAAATTCAAGTATGATTTTAATTGGCGGTTTATTACTATTGACCATTATTTGTTTAATAGCTTCACGATATTTAACAATGACTTTAACAAAGCCTATTTATCAATTGGTAGAATTTGCAAAGCAGCAAGCCAAAGGTGAATTAAATAAAGATTTTGAGTTAAATCAAAAAGATGAAGTTGGACAACTTGCCAATAGCATTAGAAGTAGTAATGGAATTATCAAAGATATGGTAATTCGATTAAACCACGCCTCTAAAAGCATTAAAGAGATGAGTAAGAACTTTAATACCAAAGCTTTAAAACTTAATGGATTTTCTTCTGCTCAGGCATCTTCTTCTGAAGAGTTATCTGCGGCAATGGAAGAAATGGCTTCTCTTATTAGTCAAAATGCTAATGATGCCCAACAGATTGCCAGTATCAATAAAAAATCAACCGAAACAATAGATAATGAGATGGATCAAACACAACATGCCATGCAAGTAATGGACAAATTGATTGATAAATCTCAGAATATTAAAGAAATTGCTTTACAAACAAATATATTGGCTTTAAATGCTAGTATCGAAGCTGCAAAAGCAGGAATTCACGGACGTGGTTTTGGAGTAGTAGCAAAAGGCATTAGAGAACTTGCAGAGCGAGCTCAGGATGTTTCTGCTGATATTAATTCGATATCTGCAGAAGGAAAGGAATATTCAGGATTGGCTGGCAATAGTTTAAAGAGAATATTGTCTGAAAGTCAAAAAACAACAGAATACATACATAAAATAACCAACTACGCAGTAGAACAGGAAAGCGAAGTTTCGCAAATAACAACTGCTGTAACAGAGTTTAATGAACATACTCAACGAATTGCTATGATGGCGGAGAATATGTCAGAGGAATCTGATATATTAAAGAATGAATCTATAGAAATGCAAAAAATGTTAGATTTCTTTTCTGTAGATGGAAATATAATGATGCATGAGAAAAAGAAGAAGAAAAAGAAGAGGTTAAAAAAAAAGACCCAAAAGCCCCAATCTATCAATGAAATAAACAAAAAATTGCATGACATGCATATTCCAGAGATAGTACCTTCACATGCACAAGAAAATAAAACTAAAAAAATAGAGAACGTTAAATAAAATACATTTTAGATTTATTGAAAAAGCAGAAATTAAATGATTTCTGCTTTTTTTATTTTTATCATAGATTTTAATCTATGCTTTATGTATTTTTGCAGCAAATTAATGCATAGAAATGATAAATCTTGAAGATACTATTGTTGCTGTTTCTACAGCACAAGGAGCAGGTGCTATTGCCGTGATTAGATTAACAGGTCCGGATAGCATTGTAATTTGTGATAAAGTTTTTAAATCGGTTAAAGCCGGTAAAAAGCTTATTGATCAACCTGCTAATACAGTACACTTTGGTTCTTTAATTGACAACGATAAAGAACTGGATGAAGTATTGGTTAGTATCTTTAAAGCTCCTAATTCATTTACAGGAGAAAATACAGTAGAAGTTTCTTGTCATGGCGCTCCATATATTCAACAAAAAGTACTTGAATTATTTATTAAAAATGGTGCTAAATTGGCTGGACCTGGAGAGTTTACCCAGCGTGCTTTTTTGAATGGTAAAATGGATTTATCTCAAGCTGAAGCTGTTGCTGATTTAATTGCTTCTAAAAGTGAAGCTGCCCGTAGAGTAGCGCTACAGCAAATGAAAGGTGGATTTTCGAATGAACTAATACATTTAAGAGAGCGTTTATTAAACTTTATTTCATTAATTGAATTGGAGCTTGATTTTAGTGAGGAAGATGTTGAATTTGCAGATCGTCAACAACTGGTTGAATTGGTAAATGAAATAGAGCAATTGCTTTCTAAGTTAATTAACTCTTTCTCTTTAGGTAATGCCATTAAAAATGGTATACCGGTTGCCATTGTTGGACACACAAATGCAGGCAAATCTACCCTTCTTAATACTATTTTACAAGAAGACAGAGCTATTGTTTCTGATATCCATGGTACAACCCGTGATGTTATCGAAGATACCATAAACCTTCAGGGAATTACATTCCGTTTTATTGACACTGCTGGAATCAGAAAAACAACTGATGCTATTGAAACCATAGGTATTGACCGTACTTTTAGCAAAATTGAGTCAGCTTCAATTGTTATATTAATGCTTGATATTAATGATCCAAATGAAAAAATTCACGAAGCAATTGCGGATGTTAAAAACAAAATGAATGACAGTCAGCAACTGATTGTTGCAATCAATAAAATTGATTTGCTTAATGAGGATGAAATAAACGCTCGTTTTGATCAAAATAAATTTAAAGAGCTATCCGGTTCTGATGCTATAGTAACCTTATCCGCTAAAAAACAAATAGGTATCGATCAACTATCTGAAGAACTAATAAAAACCATCAATCTTAAAGCCGTAGACAATGACGAAGTGATCGTTACCAATGCTCGTCATTATGAGGCATTAAAACGATCTCATGAATCAATAGCAAGAGTTATAGATGGACTACATTCTGGTATTTCAGGAGATTTTCTTGCCCAGGACATTAGAGAAGTACTGTACTTTTTAGGTGAGATAACAGGCGGTGAGATACAAACTGACGAAGTACTGGGTAATATCTTTAAGAACTTTTGTATCGGAAAGTAATGATTGAGTTTTCTATTTTTCGCATAGGTCAAACAAAGTAAACTGAAGTCATAATAAAGTCAAATACACACTGATTTACAACCCATTAACATACATCACAATAAAATATAGTCGCAAATTAATGTCTAAGACATTTTACTTCAATTGTATTTTATTTTACATTTCTTTACTTTATTTTTACAGTTTCTCACCAAATATTGTAAAAAGATGAAAATAAATTTAAGATCGCGTAAACTAAAAGATGGTCGAAGGAGTTTGTTCCTGGAATACTATAAAGGGTATACAAAAGATTCAAATGGTAAGATAAAACATGATCGAGAATTTGAGAATCTTGAATTGTATCTATACGATAAACCAAAAACTCCCAAACAAAAGCAAGACAACAAAACAAATCAGGATTTAGCTGAAAAAATCAGGACTAAAAAACAAGCAGAATACGACTCTGGTAAATATGGTTTCCAGAATCATATCAAAGTTAATGCAAATTTCGTAGAGTATTTCAGAAAACTTACAGATGAGCGATTCGATAGCCAAGGAAATTATGGTAATTGGGATAGTGCATATAAACACTTTACTGACTTTTTTGGTGAAAAATTAACTTTTACAGACTTTACCGTAGAAAAAGTTAAAGAATTTAAGGACTATCTTGATAAGAGTGCGACAACACCACAAGGAAAAAAGTTATCTCCTAATACAAAACTAACATATTTTGCAAAAGTAAAAGCTGCATTAAACCAAGCTTTTGATGACAGAATAATTTTCGAAAATCCAGGAAAAAGAGTAAAGGGTTTTCCAAAAGCAGAAGTCGAACGCCCCTACCTCACTCATAGCGAAGTGCAAAAACTGGCTAAAGCAGAATGCAGAATACCAAGCATCAAAACAGCTTTTCTATTTGCATGCTTAACTGGCTTAAGATATTCCGATTTAGAAAAACTTACTTGGAAAGAAGTTCGTGAAAATGAAGATGAATTACGTATAGTCTTTACTCAAAAGAAAACCGATGGTTTGGAATATCTATATATTAGTCAAAATGCCAGAGATTTATTAGGAGAAAGAGGTGCTCCTGAAGATAATGTAATTCCAAACCTAAAGTATACAGCACAAACAACAAACATCCTCATGAAATGGGCATATAATGCTGGGGTTTACCGTGAATTTACGTTCCACAGTTCAAGACATACAAATGCTGTACTGATGCTGGAAAACGGAGCTGATATTTATACCGTCTCAAAGCGTCTTGGACATAAGGAATTAAGAACAACTGAAATATATGCCAAAATAGTTGATGCTAAACAACGAGAAGCCGCCAATATTATACCGACCATCAGTTTATAATCATGTATATGAAAAGTCTTATAAAAACAATAATAAGAAGTAAAGAAAGTAAAGAAAGTATAGCTATTACCCATAGCGTAAAGACATTTAAAGAATATTTTTATTATAACAACACTAACCAAGGAACAAATAGTCAATTTGAAATTAACAACATTCTTGGAAACCTTAAAAATGAAATTACATTATTTACATTGTCAATTCATGAATTATTTATAAATAATCCTAAGTTGACTATTTATATATACGAAGACCAATTTTCTCTCTTATTTGCCAGCTTCAAGCAAAAACTTCTAAACGACTTAGATTACAACCAACTTCACAATTGGTTAAGCTTAAACATACAACCTAATTATCAAAGCACAATTGAACTACTTAAGATACACATAAAGAACCAATTAGAGAAGTTAGTTACCACTACTAATATTTGGGTGGACACATTTTACGAAGACTATATCTTTAAGTATTCATTAATAGATTACGATAGTCAAAAATTATGTATCGATAAAACTTCAAAATTCACATATTCTTTATGTTATAACTTATTACAAAACTCCTATTTTGATGGAATAGAAATATCTATTTCTAAAAGACTAGTTACTATTTGTTACCAAACAATATTTCAATCTTATCCCAATGATCTTTCCTTCTTACCTTATACCGAGAAATTTAAATTAAGGAATACATTACAAATGAGGATATATTCTCAATCTAGAATTAACTTGTCTGTAGATACCCAAAATGCGTCAATTAAGAATTTAATTGACTTTTATAAGCTTATATTAAATGACATTGCACAACTACCCAAGCCATTAAAAATGAAACTGAAGACTATAGATAGCATTAAGGACTTCAAAATAATCTCTGATTATTTTATTAGAAAATGGAAAGTACTGAATTGCTCTCTTAAAGAGTTCTTAGATATTGTCGATGAGAAATCAAATGAAGGGTATATTTTTAACGTCGAAGAAGAAAAAAAAACACTCTTTTTTTTCTTTATTGATATTTTAACCAAAGTATGTATATCCAATCATGGAATATTGGAGGTCATAAAAGATCGATTTATTTTTAACAATGAAGCATATTTGTATAACACCAATTCATTATCGAAAGTAAAATCGAGAAACATTATTGAAAAATTGAATATTAAAGACAAGGAAGAAATAGAAAAATACCTTAAATACAAGTCATACTTACATTAAAACAACAACATCTTACATCATCTTACACTTTTGAATATCTGCACTATACTACAACTACACATGTCACACTTAGCCAATGACCTTCTTTTTTCTCACTCATTTTCGTTGGTTTGCAAAGTATACGTTTTACGATACTAGCGCTGGTATCCATGTTTAATTTTAAATATTTAATATCATGGGTAATGAAAACACAATTAGTGATCAATTAAAAAGAATTGAAAAACTGCTTTTGTCCCAAAAAAGAGCGATGAGCTTTGAGGATCTGGTGGCTTATACCGGATTTAAGCCATCATATGTCTATAAATTAACGAGTTCCTTCTCTATCCCACACTCAAAACCAGGAGGAGGAAAGCTTTTCTTCGATAAAGAAGAAATTGACAGTTGGTTATTAGAATCTAATAGAATTCCAACCCACGATCAATTAGATCAAGAAGCAAGTAACTTCTTATTGCGTAAAAGAAAATAGTGCGCATAAAAAAGCGTTGCTCCTACACAACGCTAAACACTCTTTTTATAATCAATTATTTTACAAATATATGGATATACATTCATATAATCAACCAAACTATGGAAGGTTGGATAAAACTACATCGAAATATCATGGAACACTGGTTATATAATTCAAATGAACCATTTACAAGACGTGAAGCATGGATACATCTCTTGCTAACTGTAAATCACAAATATGACGAAGTGCCTGTCGGCGATCAAGTGTTTATATGTAATCGAGGTCAAAGTGTAAGATCATTAGACACCTATGCGAAAAATTTTAATTGGGACAAATCAAGAGTTCGTCGATTCTTTAAGTTGCTTGAAAAACAAAACATGATTGAAACAGAAAATCTCAAAGTAACAACACGGATAACAATCTGCAATTATGACACTTATCAAGGACAGCGAAACACAGATGAAACGCAAAAATCTCAAAAACGAAACAAGAATGAAACGGTCGTGACACCAAACAAGAATGTAAAGAATGAAAAAGAAGAAAAGAAGATTAATAGCGTAATTCCTTTTAAAAATATTAATGGCAATGAATTGTACACAGAACTTTAAGCCAAAACCTGCTACTGAATTGATAATGCAATTTGGAAAAGATATAACACCAGATTTTCATTTGAATGAAATTGATTTGAAAGTATATGATCGTATTTACAGATACTTCTTTAGGTTTGAAGACTTCGAATCGTTTCACTCTAGCTACAAACTCAACAAAGGCTTGTTAGTACTCGGAAATGTTGGTGTTGGTAAGAGTGTAATGTTAGAAATATTTAATAAGCTAATTGAGTATTACAACAAGTTTTATAGTAATAGACCCAAATTAAAGCTTTTTTCCAAGGAACTTGAAAAAGTAAAGGAGCACTATCAAAATTTCGAAATATTCAAAACAAATGATATAAGCGGTTTGTACTCAAAGAATGGTTATGAGATCATAGAACACCATACAGTCAATTCCTATGTGCGTAACAACGGTGTCTACGATAAAAATAATCCTATATCTATTTGTTATGATGATTTAGGTGCAGAGGAGCAGTATAGCTCATATTATGGAAATAAGATTAATGTATTAGAGGAAATTCTTATAAAAAGATACGATCTCTTTATTGCCAAAAATATGAGAACAATAATCACAACTAACCTAAATCCAGACCAAATAGAGTCTTATTACGGACAAAGAGTTCGAAGCAGACTTCGAGAAATGGTGAATGTTATTAATTACCCCGGAATTGACCGGAGAAAATAAAAAATAACAAGTAATCTCAATCATAATAAGGGATACGGGTTTGGATGTTAAATACACTATAAATATGTAACACATCAACACCTACTGAAAACTATGTTTTCAGGTTGAGAATGTAACATTTTTACGTTCCCTCTTGCTACATCCCTTATCTTATAATAAGTTATCATATATGAAAATAATACGAGTCTCCCCGGAGATACACGATGCATTTAAAAAACTATGCTCAAGAGAAAAAAAAGGAATCACTGAAGGTGCTGAATTACTAATTAATTCAGCCTTAAAAAAAGGAACATTAAATGAGGTCAAACAAAATGTATTTAACCAAATACAGAGTCTTGATTCAACTTTTAGAAGATGGATGAAGCAACAAGAAAAAACACATCTACGAGGGATTTCTGAAGATTTAGTAATCCTTTCTAAAAGACTAAAAGATGTTTCAACTAGGACCGAAAATGAGCAATTATTTAAAGATAGTATTGCAACTATAGAAAATACTACCAATAAATCTTTACAACACTACGAGTCTTTAATACACGAGAAGATAGAAAGCAGAATTGAGCTCATAAATCAATTAAAGAAGATTTCAAAAGTATTAATTGTCTTAATAGGTTTATTTTTTGCCATCAATTTATCTTTTCAATGGTTAGAAGATGCTAACAGAGAGAATTCTAAAAGCTACAAGGCTTTAAGAGAACACTGCACCAAAATTGAAAAAGTCCATAAGGGAATAAAGATATTAGCCCCTTTTGACAAAGAACTCGAACAGGCTCGAAAATCAAATGATTCTAAACAGAAAGAAAATGTACATAAAGATAATTAATCCTTCCATTCATGGAAAAACGACTTATTCAAATACGGGTTCCTGTAAATCTCTGGCTGACTACCTAAGTAAAGAAAATGAAAAGCTCCCATTAGACAAAAAAGAGATGTTCTTTAACAACTTAGAATCAGAACTAAGTTCCAATGCTGTTATTAATATGATCGACAACAATATTAAGGGAATTGCCAAAAACAGGACGAAATTTCACAGTTTAGTAATAGCTCCGGACGAACATGAATTAAAACACATAAATAATAGTCCTCAAAAACTTAAGCAATATACTTGTGAGGTAATGCAACAATATGCTGCAAGTTTTAACTTAAAAGATGGCAAAAAGTTAGGGATTGATAATCTGGTTTGGGCTGGCAAGTTAGAATATGAAAGAAATGGAGAATACAACAATGGAAACAACATGCACATTCACGTAATCGTATCTACTCGTGATAAAAAAGAACAAAAAATTGCCCTCTCACCTAACACAAATGATAAGTCCAGATTTAAAAGAGTTGATTTCTACCTTGAAAGCGAAAGAGCATTTGACAAAATGTTTAATTATCATAGAGTAGAAAGTAAGCTAAAAACTGATCAAGTGTGGAAATACGCATCATTAGAAGAAAAGGAAGCATATTTTGATGAGTTAGATAATCGGCGAGCACAATCCATTAGCCATAGTGTATCTCATAAGATTGACCAATTGGCTTCAAATTTAACACTGAGTGCCAGTTCATCTGCTTCTTCTGCATACCACGAGGAAGATAAATTCAAGAAAAAGAAGAAAAAAACTATTAAACCTAAATTTTAAATACCATGATTATATCTATTAGTTCCCTCAAGGGTGGAACCGGAAAAAGTACCCTCTCAACAAATTTAGCCGTGTGTTTTTCGCATATGGGATATAAAACAATAATTGTTGACACTGACACCAATGGATCATCTATTAGGTGGTCAGGATTACGAGCTGACGATTTACCGGAAGTATTATCAGTATCCATTACTGACCCAAAGGCATTACGAAAGAATATTAATTCTTTTCAAAAGGATTATGATATCGTTATTATAGATGGAACTCCTGCCCTTTCAGAATTAGCCAGTACTATAATTTTAATATCTGATCTATTATTAATACCTATAAAACCCGGAGTACTCGATCTTTGGGCTACTGAAAAGTTTATTGAAAAATATGAGCAAGCATTATTAATTAAGCAGGATATAAATGGTTATTTTATTCTAAACCAAGTAAATCCTCGTACTAAATTAACTAGTGAGGTAAATGAAGTGCTAAAAGATTTTGGTATATCCACTTTAGAATCTAAGCTTAATAATAGAGTTGCCTATTCAGAATCTGTTGTTTCCGGTCTTGGTGTTTATGAATACAAGGATCCTAAGGCAAAGGAAGAAATTACTTTACTAGCGAATGAAGTCCTACTATTAATTTCTAACTAAAACATAAAAGCATAATAACATTTTAGCATAAATATGTCTGGACATATTTATGCTAAAACATCAAAACATAATTATGAAAAAACAAAGTCTAAATATACGCAGTACATTAAAACCTAAAGTCGAGCTTACAAAACAGCCAAAACAAATCAGAAAGATTGAAGACGATATTTCTGAAATACATCATTCAAGGAAAAACGAAATGGCAGATTATTTTAGAACAACAATCTATTTACCCAAAACATTACACACAGAGCTAAAAGTATATGTAGCTCAAAACAAAGGATTATCTATAAAGGAATTTATTACAGAAGCAGTTAGGGAAAAATTAGGAAATAGCAATTAGAAAGGTGAATACCGAATTCACCATTCCTCCTTTCCCTCCTTTTTACCAAAATCAATTTCATCATGTTTATTATCCTTAGTGATACCATCAATAAGATCATCTAGTTTGGATTTCTTTTTTGAAGGTTTTAAAATTAATTCACCTTCTTTACTGGAAATTAATTCAATCGAATCGCCTACCTTAATATTAAACACGTTAACAATTTCATCCGGTAATGGAAGAATTGAACTACCATCTTCTTGAAGTATTAATTTTACTGTATATTTTTTCATAAGCTTTAAAGTAAAAAAATGGGAGGCCGTTGCCTCCCTTGAAAACCAAAAAGTAGTGAACATATCAAATAGGTCCACATAAATTATCTTTTATATCTCAATTGTAGATAAGTAATTTGCTTTACAAGCCTTATCTTCAAATAAATCAACTCTCTTTAGATTGCAAATCAATACTTTCTTTGTTATATCTTTTATGGCATGATTTTTCAACCATTCCTCACTGGCTATACCCTTAATTTCAAATTGAACACCCATATAAAGAGATCTGTCAATTTTACCATTGGAGGCCTTTCTGTGGTTAACTAAATATTTGGCTCTTTCCTGAGGCAAGGGAAAACTTGTGAATTTTTCAGTATTATCAATGTAAATAGCGATATCTGAGAAGTCAATTCTTTCATCATTAATATCCTTCGCCATAATACCTTCTGTAGTATCATCCATAAGATGGATATAATTCCCATCCCAAACAATAGGATATGAATTAGAATCAAAATCGTATGTGCCAAATTCCTGATTTATATATGCAAAGAACTTTTTATTTCCGTCATACTGCTTAGCCTTATCGACAAGCTCTTTCTTTTTACTTGAGATTAATGAATTAAAGGCGAATTCATCCTGGTAATTTTGTTTGTACTCGTTACGATAAAATCTGTACAGGTATTCCTTGACATCGTTATTATTGATATTTTCACTTAAGGTGGCTAAAAATGCTTTTTCTTTAGAAAAGCTTTCCGGTTTATTGTATAACTCAATCAATTTGTCACTGGCAATTTCTCCCATTTCTATACCTTTATTGATATTTATAGCCCAATTAAAAAGCTTATCAACTACCGCATAGGTGCCTTCATTCTCATAATGCCTAAATTGCTTTATAGCACATTTGGTATACCTAATATCAACCATTTCTCCCTTTTCAATGACAGACTCCCGTATAGCTACTTGTGATTCCTGAAGTTTATTTCCTACTTTATAGCATACATATCTATTACTAAAATCTGCAGGACTGGTAATAATTATCGAATCTCCAATATGGTACGTTTTTCCATTGCTAGCTGTGAATGGTTCTTCTGATTTTTTGAAATTTTGTGCATTTGCCTTAATTGGCAACAAAGTAATTGCAATTACAAACGCTGTAATAAAAATTTTAATTAGGTTCATTTGTTTATTTTAATATTAATTAAATGTGAGAATATCTCCTTGTTTGGTTGTATTCAGGTCTTTCATTAATTCCATTTCAGAAGGAATTTCTCTATATCCAATATCTCCAATTTTTAATACATCATTAAAAAGATATTTTGATAATTCTGATTGAGGGAATTGTACGGGCCTATTAAAGCATTGGACTTTTTGATTTCTTCTTCTTTTTGATTCCCCAAAGTTCAGACAAGCATAAATAATAGAATTAGCAGTATGATTTTTATCTCTCATACCTTTTAGGTATTCATCGTATTTGAAATTTAAAGCTTGCCATATCAGGTTCACCATTTGCCCAACAGAATAATGTTTAAGCAAATCAGCCATAATTGGAGCGATTGCTTCTTTTTGGTTGGTAACAAGGCCTCTTGAATCCAGACTACCATAAAAAATCTCAATCACCTCATTTAATGCAACTTTCCTCCATAGTTCCAATTGCTCTTCCAATGAAAGGTCTAGTCTTTTAAATGGCATAAAATATTTTCTTGCTATATCTTCTTCAATTTCAATATAAATTGCATAAGGAGAATGGTTTCCAGCTCCTAGCTCTGTCATTAATTGTTTAAGGTAAAATATATTTGGCGCAGGGTCTCCATCTCCTACAGTTCTAGCACCTATAACTTTAAAGTCTTTTGAAATACCTGTATGAATTAAACTCCCCAAGAATAATTTGACATCAAGATCAAGTGTTTCAAATTTTTTTCTGGAGATTTTAATTGTTTTGACATTGCCTTTTTTGTAGGAATAAGCCGCATCTTCCCAAAGATTGTCATACGGAAATAACTTTTCATAAGGATCAACCTCTGAAAACATTTCTTTATGACATGTTGGACAAGTTGGATTAGATAGTTTTCCTCTTTTAATATGAAGCTTATGAGAGGTTTCTCCACATGTTACGCAGATATTATCTGGATGCACAATAGGAGGTAATAATTTTAGGAATTGAGTATTAGTTACCTTTTCAAGATTGTACTTTTCCATAATCTTTGGAATAGTACAATCTTTTTTATGAAAGTGGCAAATTACCTCCTTGAGTTCATCATAAGATAACTTACTAAAATACGGATCTATTTTTAATTCATCGAAATGATAACTGGTCATAGGCTCGTTCCTTTATTGGTTCACGAACCCCTAAAAATGAAGGTGGGCATGAACCTTTGCTTTATATAGCCTTAGAAGGTACGACCAAGCACCTGAGAGAACCATACAAGCGAAAGGAACACACCCATATCAGGGTGCATTCACTTTCTGACTTCTCTCTCTTGATAAAATTGGTCGTTTTTCTAAGGAGAAGCGTCAGTGACGCAACAATTATTTTAATATTTCAGCTTCAAAAATAGTAAATCATTGCTGACTATTGAACTTTTTATTTATTTTGTTTGAATTCAAATTCTTTTTTCCCTTATGGTTATTCAATATTGTTCCGATCTACATCTTGAGTTTATCCAGAATAGTTTATATCTTCATAAGAACCCAATTAATCCAGTTGGAGATATACTAGTCCTGGCTGGAGACATAACTTATTGGGGAAAGAAGCATTTTAAACACTCTTTCTTTGATTATATTTCAAAACGTTTTAAAGCAGTATATTATGTTCCGGGAAATCATGAGTTCTATACCGGTAAAGATTTAAGAATTATTGATAAACCTGTATTTGAATCCATAAGGGAAAATATATGGATGGTTAACAACACATCTATTGCTATTGAAGGAGTGGAATTCTTTTATAGCACTTTATGGTCAAATATACCTATTGAAAAATCTCTATATATTGAAAATAACGTAAGTGATTTTTATAAAATCAAATATTATGGAAAAGATTTGAATACAGACATTTTTAATGAATTACATGAAAGAAGTATTGCATTTCTTCAGCAATCAATTGTCAAATCTAAAGCCTCTAAAAAAGTAATTGTTACTCATCATGTTCCAAGTCAGCTATGTAATCCTGAGAAGTACAAAACATCAATTATCAGTCCCGCTTTTGTAACAGAATTACATCCATTAATTCATGATTTAGATGTTGATTATTGGATCTATGCCCATCATCATGATAATATGCCTGAAAAAGAAATTAATGGAACGAAGTTAGTTACAAATCAACTAGGATATGTACATTTGGGTGAACATCATGAATTTAAAAACGCTGCATTTTTTGAAATATAATTTAAATTATACTTGATGCTTACTAACAAAGACCGTCATTACGCTGAAAAGAGAAAGAAATTATGGGATTCCTTTGGTTGGGGATACAGAGGAATAAACTATCTAAGCAAAAATCATTCTTTAAATTGCGGGTGCAAATTGTGTAAAATGAAGACACTACATAAAAGATCTGAAAATAAAAAAAATAGATTAAAAGCGAGATTTTCTTTAGCGAATAATGAAATTCGCACACACATTGAAGATGTAAATATGGAATACAAAAAAGCTAGATATTATTAAAAAAACAAGGCACCATAACTGATGCCTCTTAAATCATTTCCATCTTGTTTTGCGGTATCTTTTCCAATTCTTATTTCTTTGTTTTGAAATAGTTGAGTTGGGTGTTTCTCTGCCATGAGGAAAACAATACTGGCAACCACCCATTTCAATATAGTTCTGAATTCTTGAAATTCTTACATTATTGAACTTTATAGGAATGTCAACTAATCCTGGATAATAACATCCAAATACTTTTTTAAGACGGAATTCTTTTTTTGTTTTTACTTTTAACCTATGAGGGAAATCCTCCTCAAAATGTTTCATTTTTAGCTAAGTATTGATGAATACTTAACCAAGAACTTGTTTGTATTTGTGATATAGGTTCATGATGAATAACCTTTTCAAATATTTGTTAATCTAAAATTAGTAAATATTTTCCGATTGGAACAAAATCATTATATTTGAATATAACTCATAGTTTAGGGTTAGGTTTGGTTAAAGATTGAAAGCCACCGTCAGAACGTTTGATGGTGGCTTTATATTTAGTGGTAATCTGATTTATTATACTTGACACAATCTATTTTATGTTGGAACTTTATATAAAACAGTTAAAACACAACAATATGTTAATTCATTAAGGTTTTACAAGAAATTAGATCAATAATGACCTAGATGATTGTTACTGTATTTTTCTAATACAGTATTTCATAAAAATTCAATAGACATGAAAGCTCTATGTTTAATCCTTGCATTAATATTATCTCTTTATTCATGTGATAAAGATGCTAAACTAGAGCCCAATGATCCTCCTTTTTATTATCAAGAAAATCTTGGCTTATTTTGGGCAGAACTTACTTATAAAGGAGAATACTTTAGTAGTCTTCAATTTCCGGAAGAAGGACTTCGCCTATATTTAACAGATGGAAAAATAAGTATAAATCCAGATAATACTTATTCTTTGGAGTATCAAATTTTATTAATCTATGAGAATGGGTATGATAAACCAGATGATTTAATAGAAATGTTTACACATTATGAAAAAGGAACAATTACATTCACTAGACAATATCATTTCATACCTGGTAATGGCTTGAATTTTAGCACAAGTTATTTTACTGGAGTGATGAATTTTTATCCAGACAATGGAAGTACATGGAGCAGTGCTTATACAATATGGAATTACGGTTTCGACCTATATTACACTCCAATTAGAGAAGGAAAACTTAAAACTCATTGGTTATAATTTATCTTGGTCTTTAGAACAAAAACATCAATATTTATATTAAAAATGTTTGACTATGGGTGTGTTTTATTAAAAAAAAGGCACCATAACTGATGCCTTTTAAATCATTTCCATTTTGTTTTGCGGTATCTTTTCCAATTCTTATTTCGTTGTTTTGAAATAGTTGAGTTGGGTGTTTCTCTGCCATGAGGAGAACAATACTGACAACCACCCATTTCAATATAGTTTTGAATTCTTGAAATTCTTACATTATTGAACTTTATAGGAATGTCAACTATTCCAGGATAATAACATCCAAACGCTTTTTTATGACGAAATTCTTTTTTCGTTTTTACTTTTAATCTAAGAGGAAAATCCTCCTCAAAATGTTTCATTTTTAGTTAAGTAATGATGAATACTTAACCAAGAACTTGTTTGTATTTGTGATATAGATTCATGATACAATTAATTTTAAATCAACACCAATATACCATATCCATTTGAAATTTAATAAAGCCATTCCATTATTTATTATCTGATTCAGTGTACTAATTGATTCACTTCTCTTTAATTAAGATCCTTAATACACAATCCATATTGTCTCAATTAAATATTAAAGAGTATGTTTTTTCATTGTTAATAACTTTATTCTACACTTTGCTATTTCTTTTTATTTCTTTTGTATTTTTAGTCAAATTCTGACAAGTCTTAAAATAATTAGCATGTTTTTAGGAAAACGTATCAAAGAACTCCGAGAGGAAAAAGGAATGGTTCAACGACAATTAGCAGCAGCATTAGAGATTGACTCTCCCATGTACAGCAAGATTGAACGTAGCGAAAGAAGAGCAAAGCGTGAACAAGTAATTGAGTTAGCCAGGATATTTGAGATTGACGTGGATGAGTTGTTGACCTTATGGTTAGCTGGTCAGATTTACGAAATAATTAAAGACGAGAAAGTAGCGAAAGCAACTTTAAGTTTTGTTGAAATGAAGTTATAAGCATCTATGAGTACTAAGTTTTTTACAAATAAAGAGGACAACACTCTTCTTAATAAATTCAAAGGTATCTTTGAACATACAGAGGTAAATGCATTTGATGCCTTGGTGGGATACTTCCGTTCATCTGGTTATTTCAGGATTCGTAAGTTCTTAAAAGACGTTGAGAAAATTAGAATCCTAGTTGGAATTGATGTTGACCATTTGATTAGTGAAGCTGCTAGAAAAGGTTTGGAGTTTAATTTTAATACTGAAGTTACCAGAGAAGAGTTTTTAAGGGATTTAAGAAATGATATAGAACAATGTGATTATACCAAAGATGTTGAAGATGGTATAGTTCAATTCATTGATGATATCACCTCCGGTAAAATAGAAATTAAAGCCCATCCTGATAAAAACATTCATGCAAAAATCTATATTTTCAGACCAAAACAATGGAATGAGCACAATCCTGGAAGAGTAATTACGGGGTCATCTAACCTTTCAGTTTCGGGTATCGAAAAGAACTTTGAATTCAATGTCTTACTACCTTACTATGATGATGTGGTATTTGCTAGTACTACCTTTGATGATCTTTGGAAAGAAGCAATTGATATTCTACCACAATCCCTTGAAGATCTAAAAAAGACAACTCATATCAGTAATGAATTTTCACCATTTGAAATATATATTAAACTTTTAATCGAATACTTTGGTAAAGCAATTGAATACGACCCGGAATCAATTACAGACCTTCCTAAAGGATATAAGAAACTTGCTTATCAAATTGATGCAGTAAACGATGGTTATTCTAAACTTCTAAAACACTCCGGATTTGTGTTGGCTGATGTAGTAGGTTTGGGTAAAACTATCATTGCCACAATTATAGCTAAGAAATTCTATTTTGCTAATGGGTATAGAACAAAAACGTTAATAATATACCCTCCGGCAGTTGAAAAAAGCTGGAGAAGAACAATAAGGGATTTTGAAGTACCCAATATCGATTTTATTACTAATGGTTCTCTTCATAAAATCAAACATCCTGAAGATTATGACTTAATAATAGTGGATGAAGCTCACAAATTTCGTTCTGATGAGTCGGAGATGTTTCACCAGTTACAGAAAATCTGTAAAACCAAACGTAAAAGGCAAGGAAATGATTTATCTGATAAGAAAAAAGTTATTCTTGTAACAGCTACTCCATTAAATAATAAACCAGAAGATATTCGAAACCAACTTTATTTGTTTCAAGATTCTAAACAGTCAACCCTGGAAGTTGGAAACTTACAGCATTTTTTCCGGCCATTAATTGACAAATACAATAAACTGAAAAAAGAAAGAGACCAAATTAAAATTGCTCAGGGTGTAAAAGAAATCTACGAAGAGATACGAACAAAAGTCTTGGAACCTGTTATTGTTAGAAGAACTCGAACCGATATCAGAAATACTCCTAGTTATTTGAATGATATCAAAGAACAGGGAGTTTCATTTCCAGAAATTATACCACCCAAACAAATACTTTATCAGTTAAATGATGAAGTTAGCCAATTATATGATGAAACTTTAAAATTGGTAAAGGATACTAAAAAGGGATTAGGCTATTATCGTTATCAAGCCATAAAATTTATGAGCGATGAAGCCAAAAAGCAATATAAAAAAGCAACAAATGTGAATGCAAGCCAGGCAGATCGTATTTCTGAGCAATTGGCAGTTATTATGAAAATCCTTTTAGTTAAGCGTATTGATAGTTCGTTCCATGCTTTTAGAATGAGTTTAGGTCGATATTATGATGCAAACCGGGCAATGCTAAAAATGATTGAAAATGGTAAAATTTACATCGCTCCAAAACTTGGTGTTAGTGAATTTATATTGAATGATAATGAAGCAGAATTAGATGAACTACTGCTGAATTCAGATGACCCGGCAAAAATTCAAGCTTTTGATGTTGAAGAATTTTCCGAAGAATTTATTCAAGGTATACAAAAGGATAATGAAATATTAGAAACACTAGTTGGTAAATGGGAAGCTGTCAATAGTTACGACCCTAAATATGATACATTAATTCATAAGTTAAAAGGGGAGTTTTTTAATTCTGAAATTAACGACAATAACAAACTAGTAATATTCTCTGAATCAAAAGAAACTACTGCACACATTGTAGATAAGCTTAAAAATGATGGATTTAAAAGAATTTTAAGTGTTGATTCTTCAAACGCTAAAGAACTTACCGATATAATAGCGGAAAACTTTGATGCAAATCAACCTATAACAGAACGAAAAGATGATTACGATATAATAATTACAACTGAAGTATTGGCTGAAGGAGTAAATCTTCATCGCTCAAATGTAATTTTAAACTACGATATACCTTGGAATTCAACTCGACTAATGCAACGTATCGGGCGTGTAAATCGAGTTGGTACGCCCTCTAATTTTATTCATATCTACAACTTCTTCCCTACAGAACAAGCAGATAATGAGATAGAATTGAATAAAAAAGCATATATAAAATTGCAAGCCTTCCACTCTGCTTTAGGAGAAGATAGCCAGATATACTCCACTCAGGAAGATTATGATTCATTTGGACTATTTGAACAGCTCCCTGAAGAAGAAAAAGATGAACGTTTAGAATATCTTAATTACTTACGAAAATTCAGAGAGGAACATCCAGAAGAATACCAATATATTAAAAACAAAATCCCACACAGAGCTCGCTGTGGCAGAAACAACAAAGCTCTTAAAGGACAAACAATTGCTTACATTAAAGATCGTAAACGAGATGCCTACTATTTAATGCATGCTGATAATTCAATTGAGGAACTAACCTTTGTTGAAGCGGCAAGACTATATAAAGCTGAATATACAGAAAGAGCAATTGCATTACCTGAATTTCATTATACTCAAATAAATACAGCTTTAAGTTCTTTTATTGAAGACTTAAGCTTATTAAGTCTGGGAACTAAAGCTAGTGTTAAACAGGGACCTAATGAAAAACGTGCTATTGCAATCATTAGAGATTTATCGTTACAGGAATTTGCATCTAATGATGAAAAAGAATTATTGCTAGAAGCAAAAAAGGCAATTGAAATAGGACGTTTTCAGAAACTACCTCGTGAAATCAACAAATTTAAAAAAGAAAGTATAAGTAAAAAGCTAAAAAGAGCTGATGAATTCAATGAAATCCTTAAAATCATTAAGTCTTATCCTCTTGAAGAATTAAAAGAAGAATCATTTGAGGAGAAACCTAAAATAAGAGTTAAAACAACTAAGAATAAACCTCAGATAATAATATCCGAGTCATTTTCGTCTTAACGTTAAATTATGAACAGAGATACATTAAAAAATATATTTAATGCTCCTTACCAGAGCAACATTTGGAAAAGTTTCTTAAAAGAGTTATTTCGCAATTTGGATAGTAATTACTTTCAAACTCCGGTTGACTTAAAAGATAGCTCATTAGTTAAGCATAAGGATGTTGAACACATATGGGAGTTTGGTGATATAACGTTTTCCGATGGAAAAACAATTAAATTTTACGAGGTTGTTTTAAAGGATAATCAGCAAGTTACAAAGAATCGCGTTGGGTTAAGAAATATTGTTTCCGGTGAAATTGGATTTGGTTATATAGATGGTGCTATTATTACCTACCACAATCATAAAGCAAAGGATTGGCGTTTCACTTTCATTTCAAAGTCTTTATACTGGGATGAAGATAATAACGAGGTAAAAACTGAAACACATCCCAAACGATACACCTATTTACTCGGACAAAACGAAACTGTTAAAACGGCTGTAAACCAATTTGAGTGGCTTTTTAAGAAAATTGAAACACGAGAAATAGCAATGGAAGACATTCTGAAAGCTTTCTCTGTTGAGAAACTTTCTAAAGAGTTTTACGATGGCTATTTTCATCAATACGAAACCTTTGTTGCCTATATTGTTGATAATCCCAAAGCGTTTAGCTTGTTTACAAAACAAGTATATGGCAACCATGATAAAGCGGAAAAATTGGTCAGCGATTTTGTTAAAAAATTCCTTGGCCGTATTGTTTTTTTATACTTTTTACAGAAAAAAGGATGGATGGGCGTGCCTCTTGATGAAGATTGGGGCAAGGGTCAACGTGATTTTATTTTCCGTTTATTTGAGGAGTTTGCCGATAAAAACAACTTTTATCAAAAGGCTTTAGTACCACTGTTTTTTCATACGCTTAATGTCGACCGTTCCGATAACAATGATATATTTTCGGTTACCAACACGCGCATACCCTATTTAAATGGTGGCTTGTTTGAAAAAGACAACACTGAACCTGAAGATATTCAATTTGAACCACAACGCTTTATCGAATTATTTGCCTTTTTTAGCAAATACAATTTTACGGTCGACGAAAGCAGCCCCGACGACCAGGACATCGGTGTTGACCCTGAAATGTTGGGACATATTTTCGAAAACCTACTGGAAGACAATAAAGACAAAGGTGCATTTTATACACCAAAGGAAATTGTGCATTACATGACCCAGGAATGCTTAATTGAATACCTGCATACCCATTTACCGGAGACTAATAAAGACGAACTAACAGCCTTTGTTAAGCAAAAGAAAAAAGGCAAACTCGCGGAAAACGAGCTCGACGAAATAAATTCGCTACTCAACAAACTAAAAATATGCGACCCTGCCATAGGTTCGGGTGCTTTCCCTATGGGCTTGCTGCACGAAATATTTGCCTTAAAAGGTTTAATAGCTTTTGAACAAGGTTACGAAGCCTGGAGTCCGGCAAGGGTAAAAGAACGTATTATTGAGAACTCTATTTACGGAGTTGATATTGAAGAAGGTGCTGTTGATATTGCCCGTTTACGTTTTTGGCTTTCTTTGGTCGTAGATGAGCCTGTACCCCGACCATTACCCAACCTCGATTATAAAATTATTTGTGGTAACTCCTTAATTAGCCGCTATGCCTTAGATACCCCAATTAACGAGGTATTTAAAGAGTTTAACAAAGGCAGAGAGGAAAAAGATAAAGTTGACCTTGAAAAATACAAAGCTCTGGTACGTGACTATATGCACGAGGCTAACCATGATAAAAAAATTGAGTTTAAACAATTAATTGAGGATATTAAGGCAGCTTTTAAAACATTCTTTTCAAAAAAAGAACTCAATAAATTGAACAAGCTAAAGGGTGAGCTATCTTTATTAACCGGGCATAATTTATTTGGCAACAATAAAAACGCAGCCGAAAAACGCAAAATTACCAAACTAAAAAAAGAAGTAGCCAAATTAGAGTTGGAAAAGAAAGAACGAGAAGAAGCCAAACTATATACTAATGCAATTGAGTGGCGTTTTGAATTTCCTAATCTATTAGATTCTAATGGGAACTTTGAAGGCTATGACATAGTGATTGGTAACCCCCCATATGTTGATATAAAGTCTCTACCAAAAGAGTATGTTAGGTTATTATTTGAAAAATTTCAGACTACGCAAAATCGTATAAATCTTTATTCTGTATTTATAGAAATGGGATTGGATATTTGCAATAAGGATGGCATATTTTCATACATAATCCCTAACTCATTATTAATGAATAGTTCATATGCAAAAATAAGAGAGAAATTAGTTAACATTATTTCTAAAATTATCAAATTACCTGATAATGTTTTTGTAAACGCAATAGTCGAAACAATAATTGTTCTAGCAAATAAAAAAGTAGATGAAAAAGAAGTAAAGGGGGCATTCTATAGAAACAACGATATTATTAATTTTAATAAATTAAAGTTTGAAAACTTTCCCAGAAAAATTTGGTCCGATTCCAATGACAAAAGATTTAATATCTTCGTTAACCCAGACATAAGTATAATTACTAGTAAAATAGAAAATCAATGCAATCATATTCTCTCTGATTATTTTGATTTCACTCTCGGTATAACTCCATATGATAAATATAAAGGGCATTCAAAGGAAATAATAGAAGAAAGAGCATTTCATTCTGATAAAAAACTTGATGATACTTATGTCCCTCTTATTTCTGGAAGCAACATTACACCTTATCATGTATCTACAGACATCAAAGAATACTTAAAATATGGAGATTGGCTTGGTGCTCCAAGATTAGAGAAATTTTTTACTACTGAACGAGTTATTGTAAGACAAATTGTTTCTGGCACTCCTGCACGTATTTTTGCTGGTTATACCAATGAACCACTGTATCATACTCAAATAGGATTCTCAATTATTAAAAAAGAAGCCAAAAATCTATCACCAAAATTTTTGTGCGCTTTATTAAACTCAAAAACAATTAACTTTTATCATAAAAATAAGTTTTTAGATCCTGAGAAAAATACTTTCCAAAAGATTCTTATTGAAAATTGCAAGAAATTTCCTTTACCTGAAGTACCTCGAAACATATCTCAAGTCTTTGTTAATATAGTCGATTACGTTTTAATTTTAAATAAATTAGCCCAAATAAATGAATATGTTCCCAACTCACACATCTCGGAAACATTTGAAGAAGTAATAGACGCTATGATTTTTGAGTTGTATTTCCCTGAAGAGTTTAAGCAAGTTGGTATTTCATTTATTAACTATGCTGAACGTGATTTTAAAAGCATTGAAGGTAAATCAGAAAACGAACAAAGAGAACTTGTACATCGTGCCTATCAAAAGCTTAAGGAAAAAGATAATGAAATCCGCAATAACCTCAAAGCTATGAAGATTGAATTACGTGATCTACTAATGCCTATTTTAACTGTCTGATGCAAAGAATAAAATCGATTACTTTAAGAAATTTCAAGTTTTTTTATGGAACTGAAGCTGAATACCCAAAGAATAAAATTGATTTGGAAGAAGATAACCTATTACTCTATGGTGAAAATGGGAGTGGTAAAAGTACTATCTATTGGGCTTTATATACCTTTTTGCAAAGCTGTTTAAAAACTGAAAATGATCAAATTGAAAAGTATTTTAGTGATGAAAAAATTGAAAGTTTAAAAAACCGCTATGCCACAAATGGTTCTGAATCTGGTATAATCATAGATTTTATTAGCTCTGACGGCACCATAACGCAAAAGGTAATTTCAAATCGTCCTAATGGCATCAATACAAAAGGTGGTACTTTGGTAAGAAAAACCTTAAATGCCAGTGATTTTTTAAACTACAAATATCTGTCAAAACTATATGATTTCCGTAATAGTGAACCGATAAACCTCTTTCCTCTATTTGTTAAAGATTTATTGATGTTTATAGATTTTGAAGAAGAATATCCTTTATTAAATGGTGAACTTTCCGGAAAATCTTATGCATCAGACTGGTGGGATTTTATATTAACAGTTCATGAAGATTTGCCTCGCAACAAGAGCATGAAACATACTATAAGCGAGAGTTCTGAAGAATACAAGATGTACAAAGAGGTTTTACTCCCTAAATTTGTCGATTTACTCAAAAATTATTTATTAAAAATTACAGAAGCGACTAACAATTATCTTACTAAAGAATTTAATGAATCATTTAAGATAAGCTTCAATACCGATAAAATTGTTTGTGATTTTAATAAACCTACTGGCAAGAGAGCTAAAGACGGAAAACTACATAAACCTAAAATCTTTTTAACAGCAGAACTACTGGATGACAAATTAGATATTAGTAAACGTGACATACCAAATCCTCATACCTTTTTAAACGAGGCAAAACTAACTGCAATTGCATTGTCAATTCGTTTTGCTATGCTTGATGAACGAGGAACCTTTGCTGATGCATGTAGTTTGCTTGTTTTAGATGATTTATTGGTTAGTCTTGACATGAGTCATCGAAACATTGTACTCGATATTATCCTCAGAAAAGCCAATAGACATCAGCTTCTAATAATGACTCATGACCGTTTTTTCTTCCAAATGGCTCAGAATAAAATTAAACATTACAAACAAAAAAATTGGAAGTTTATTGAAATGTATTCACATAAAAGCAATGAGATTCCATTACCTTTAATTTATGATTCAGAGTCATATTTGGGAAAGGCTATTCGTTACCTTGATTTAAATGAATATGAAATTGCAGGTAATTTCCTACGAAAAGAAGCTGAAAATTTTCTTAAAGAAATACTACCCAATAGGTATAAATTAAACGACGAAGGAAAATTAAAAGCCCTTGGCAATTTACTATCTGAAGCAGTTGTATTCTCTGAAAGTAATGGATTGGATAAAAGTTTGTTCGAAAGACTAAATTCTCACAGAGAATTTGTTCTCAATCCATCAAGCCACGATAGTTATGACGTTCCCAAATTTTACAGTGAGCTAAACGATTGTATCAATACTCTAACCGAACTAAGAAAAATTGAAATAACCCAAAACATATTAAAAAAGGGAACAAAATTAGAGTTTGAAGTTAAATGTGTTAACCATGGTGATAATTACAAATACAATCTTGTGATTCAAGAAGATTCACATTTAATTAAAGAACCTGGAAAAACAGAAGTTTTGACTAAAGGGAATATTAATTTTAAAATTTTTAAAGAGGGTGTAGAATTACCGCCAAAGGACAAAAATATAGGAGATTGGCATAATGAGAACAATTCCATAATTAATAAATACAATTACTGTTATAATAAATCAGATAAATCCGGAGAAGAAAGTTTTTGGGATGGAGTTTCATTTACAGACACCTCTGAAAAATTAATAACCGTAAAACCTTTTAATTGATTCAGATGCTTACTCAAGACACCATAAAACAAATTATATCCATTTGGAATAATTACAATTCTTCTGATAAAGTTATCCTTGATAACAAAGGCAAAGAGCTACCCAATATTGATATTCAACGAATAGAGGCTATTGGTTATTTACAAGGTATTATTTCTCAATTTCAGAATGGTGAAATAGATATTCGAGAGTTTAAAACTTCAATAGATAGTTACAACAAGCGAAATAACCTTTGGGGATTTACAGCGATAAAAGGCCAAATGTTCTTTAACTTATTGGTTCGCACAGCTGGAGAAAATTTAACCTCCCTTACAAAATTGATTCAAGAGGTGATTCTTTTACCTGGTACCCTAAATGAAGCTGTAAAAAAAATTAAGATGCTTGAAAGCTATTGTTTGGATATAAGGAACAAAGCTACTGACAAGCGTAAAGTTCCTAACTCAAGTTCTGTTGGTTACTTCTTATCATACTTCTGGTCAATAGCAGATTACACTAAATGGCCCATCTACTACACCTCTCAATTGCAAGCTTATGAGGCTTTGAATATTTGGGAAGATAAAAACGACCAACAAGAAAATTATAAGAACTTTTATAATCTTAATGAAGAAATAAAATCTGTATTATCTGATTATTCAAAACAGAAACTATCAAACTGGGACATAGAGCATGCTTTTTGGAATTATAATGGTAATCCTAAAGAAAGTAAAACCATTGAAAAAATTACTCCCATAGCTAAGCAAACTGATGAAGCAGAACCAGAAGTAACTACTCTTAAAATATCATCAAGTTTTGCTCTGAGCGACTATCTTATTCCCAAAGTAGCTAAGCTAGTTGAGTTGGGGGCCGAAACAGAAAAATCTGCATCTGCAAAAGGGAGTGCTTATGAGAAATTAGTTGCTGAAATATTTAAACAACTAGATTTTGAAGTTGAGATACTTGGGCAAGGCAGTGGCCGTAATCCTGATGCAATATTAAGGTTTCGGGAAGAAAATACAGCTTTTATTGTAGATGCAAAAGCATATAGCAATGGATATAGCATGGGTGTTGATGACAGGGCAATTAGAGAATATATTAATCATTACTGTCCAAAGCTTCAAAAAGAAGGTTATAAAAAAATAGGTTTTATAATTGTAAGCAATTCCTTTAAATCAAACTTTGAAAGTTTTGTGAATGAAATCACCTGGAATACAGATATTAAAAGATTTATCCTATTATCATCAGAAGCTTTACTGTATCTATTAGCCTACAAAACGAAAGACAGATTGGGATTATCCAATGTCATTGAAAGTTTAATCAGCTTTAGTAATCCTGTTGTATCCACTAATATTATTGCAGAATTTGATGATGTGTAAAGAAAAATAAGCGCAATTTAGAAACTTTCCTAACTATATATTAAACCAACAAATGAATTTACGTCACAACGATTTATATATAAACCCTGATAATCCATTTGAAAATTGCCAATTGGATCGTAAACAATATGCGTTAATTCTTACTCAAATAATAACAAATTACACCAGTGGTTTTGTATTAGGTTTGAATAGTACTTGGGGTACTGGAAAAACAACATTCGTAAAGATGTGGCAGCAACATCTAAAAAACGAAGGCTTTAAAACACTTTACTATAATGCCTGGGAAAATGATTTTGAAAAAGATGTATTTGTTGCTTTAATATCTGAATTAGAACAATTAAAGGAAAATAAAACAGAAAAAGCCTTTAAAAATATTAAAAAAAAAGCTGCTCCGTTAACAAAAAAAATTGCTACAGCGGCAGGTAAAGCCTTAATAGAAAAACATATTGGTAAAGGGTTTGCCCAAGAAGCGGTTAATGCATTATCTGATACAGCAATAACGGGTTTAGAGAATCAGTTAAAATCATATACCGATCGAAAAAAAGGTATAAAGGAATTTCGCAAACAGCTTGAATCATTTGTAAAAGATTCAACAGATAATGCACCCATAGTCTTCTTTATTGATGAAATGGATCGATGCAGACCAGATTACTCTGTTGAAGTTCTGGAACAAATAAAGCATCTCTTTAGCGTGAAAGGAATTGTTTTTGTTTTAGCAATGGATAAAGTACAATTAGGTCACTCCATTCGAGGTGTATATGGAAGTGATTTGATTGATGCTGATGAGTATCTAAGACGTTTTATCGATATAGAATATAGTCTACCCAAACCAAACCCAGGTGTATTTACCTATTATTTGTTTGACTATTTTCAATTAGATAATTTTTTTGATGCAAGTAAACCAAGGTATTACTCCGACTCTTATAATGATAAAAAGCTTTTTATCGAAATATTTACCAGGCTTTTTGAAAGTAAATCAGTGCCGTTACGAGGACAAGAGAAGATCTTTGCACAAACAAAATTGATACTTTCGTCATTTGACAGGGAACACTTTGTATTTCCTCATTTGCTTGTGTTTCTGATTTTTATTAAGTCATACTATCCAGATTTATACACAAAAACAAGAGATCGGTCAACACCTCCATTTGAGCTATTATGGGCAATAGAAGAGATAGTAAATCCTCTTATTAAAGAAGATAGATACCACAAATTCCTTTCTTTGGAGGCACATTATTTATATTTCTACAACAATTGGTATGTAGGCGATAATCGAAAAAGCAAAATTTTCAATGAAGATAGTAAACTCAAGTTTAATATTAAATATCCAATTAAAGGTGCTGGTGATGACTTTGAAAAAATAGTAAAAGCCATTACTAATAAAGACTATAGTTATATATCCATTGATTTCTTAATTAATAAAATTGACCTAACAGATCAGATTAAAGTTTAATCCATAACTATTGCAGTCCATACAAAACATATTTATAAAATATATTACTCATGTCATGTCCCTATAATATAAACTGTGCTGAAAACACAAAAGATTATTTGCAAAATATAAATGACAAACCGTTTTCTTATACTTCAAATGAATACCCTCCATCTCAATATTTCTGGGGAAAATTAAGTAGCAAGGTTTTATACATTGGAGTTAACCCTTATAGTACATCAATTGGAGAAAATAATTTTTCCCCACTTCAAATTCTACGACAAGGACCAGGTTTAAACAGTTACTTTAGTACAATACACAAATGGTATCCATATTTGTACGAGTCGATAGGTAAAGACAATGGTGTCGCTTTTACAGATTTAGTAAAATGCTCGTCAAGCACATTCCCTTTAAAAGGAATGCCAACTAAAAATTTTGATGCAATTTTTAGAAATTGCCGTTCACATTTACAATCTCTTATTCTTCAAATGTCTCAACTTAATTTAAAAACTATAATAGTAAGTGGAGTTCATCCATGTTGGCATATTCTTGATATCTATTTTCCTTTAGATAATAATTTTGATAAGAAAATTGATAATATCTGTAAAACAACAGAAATAAATGGAAACCAAATCAATTTTGTTTTTTTTAGACAGTTTATGGGAAGAAAAGATGTTAGTCATTCATATAGAAATAAGGCAAGTGAATTACTAGATAATGTGCTTAATATTGAATACTATACTTAGGACAAGAGAAAATATGAAGACAATTAAAACCTATAAAAAGAGTTAATGACTAATGTATGGAAAATAGGAATGAAATATGTCATTCCTGAATTAATGATAAAAAAAAATAGCCTATGCTTATGGAAATTATGTGAAAAAATACGTAGAAAGTATGGGGATTGGCGATATTAAAGTAGGTGATATTGTAATTATTGCAAAAAGTGTTCAGAAAGGGATTCATAGAATTGGTATTGTTACCGATAAACCAAACTACTGTCTACCAAACCTAAATGATGATAGTTTTTACTCAGACTCAGGAATTCACCCTTCCTCTGAAAATCCATTAATAAAGTTATTTAAAGAAAAAATCAAGATGATGTTGTTTACTTTAATGTAAACTAGCTCCCTAAAACAAAGCTAGATTTTGAAGTCAGTTTTACGAATCCTTCTGGTTTTACCATAGTAAACGATAAAAACAAATTAATTCAATTCGTTAAAAGCTATACTGAAATGCATAATTATATAGAACTTCTCAAACATAAAAAACAAATTATACTACAAGGCCCTCCAGGAACAGGTAAAACATATACAGCAAAAGACATTGCTGAACAAATGATATTTAGTGAAATAACTGAGGACAAAAAAGAACAAAAGAAACGCTTGGAAAATAGCGAACAATTTAAGCTGGTTCAATTTCACCCTTCTTTTTCTTATGAGGATTTTGTGAGAGGAATTACAGCTAAAAATGAAGGTGGTATAATTAAATATGAAACTGAGAACAAAATACTGGCAGAATTTGCAAGAAAAGTACAAAACGAAGCTTTACTTCAAACAGAAGAATTGGAAAACATTCTATCTGATGAACAAGTTTTTCATTATATCACTTTATATGCTACGAACTTAAGGAGTAAGCTTCCTTATGATCTTGGTGGAAATCTTAGAATAGTTGGTGTAAATATTACTAAAGATAAAGTTTTCTTTGATGTCTCTACTAGCAAATTTAGATATTGGGTTAATGGTGAAGATATAATAATATTGACTCAAAATTTTTACCTCAAGAAAAATAATTCAATAGGAGGCCGAGTTAATATAATTAAACGCGTTGGAGAAGAGTTTTTATATTATCTCAAAGCTACAGATAACATAAAAAATCGGATAAATAAACCGTTTATTTTAATCATTGATGAAATAAACAGAGCTAATCTACCATCTGTTTTAGGTGAATTAATTTATGCTTTAGAATACCGTGGTGAGAAAGTAGAAGGTATGTATTCAATCGATGGAGATGCCTCTATAGTAATTCCTGAAAACCTATATATTATTGGCACTATGAATACTGCCGACCGTAGTGTTGGTCATATTGATTATGCTATACGCAGACGTTTTGCATTTGAGAGTCTTTTGCCAGATGAAACCGTTATTAATAGTGATAATGCAAAAGAATTATTCAAAGATATTTCTAAATTATTTGTAAATACAAATAAAGATGGAAACAAAGAAAACTCAGAACATTTAGCACCAGATTTTGACTATAAAGATGTTCAGCTAGGCCATTCTTATTTCATATTAAAAGATAAAAATTCTGAAGAAGAACTAAAAATGCGTTTACAATATGAAATATTACCAATTTTAGAGGAATATATCAAAGATGGTTTATTATTGGAAACGGCAATAAGTCAGATTAAAGAAATAAAAAAAGACTGGAACATTGGAGACTAAAATTTTTTCTTATCATGAATATTGTAGTGCTAATGATTCCTCCTCTGACTATTTAGATGATGATGAAAATAAACAATTTTGAGAATTCAGATTATAATAAAATACCAGATGGTTTAATTATTTATCCAGATAAAAACGGTATTGAAAGTATAAAGAATGAAGATCTTAAAAAACATAAAATCAAGGAATATTATGGCTTTTACAAGTTAGGAGTAAAATTACCTGTGATTCAATAGGCCAAATTTTTAAAGTCAAATAAAATAATATAAATACTTAATAATTACAAATCATGTCAGAATATATAAAAGAGTTAAAACTTAAATTTGTTGAACTAGCTCGTAAAGAAATTCTTGTTGGCGAATCAATAGATAGTGATCCTGTAAATTTGCAAATTTTAGGAGAGCTAGTAATACATTTTTTAAATGATTTAGATAAATCCGTAAAAGACAACTTTATAACAGTAGATGAAGACGAAGTATGGAATTGGTTCAATTATATGATACATAAGGGTATTGCTGCTGCTATTGCTCATAGGTATTATCGCGATGATTTAGAACTTACATATTCTTTTGATGATGCATTAAATGGAAAACATCTAAGTTTTGAGAATTCATTAATTCCTAAGGATAAAGAATACTCATTTAATCTTCGATACAATCTAAATAAAATGTGCTTTACTTTTGAAAATTATTTTAATGATATCTACGATTATTTAAAGGATCAGAAAGAGATTATTCAGGAAAAAGGAATTCTAAATGCGGAAATATTAAGTACTGTATTAATGTATGGGTGCTTAACCGGTACTGAATTTGTTGCGAGAATCCCATTAACGACAGATGATTATTGGTGTGTTCGAGATCAATTAATTATTAAAGATGAATATGACAAGGAAGACAATGATATTAAAGATATTGAACAATGTGACTTACGACCTGAATATGATGATGATCTATATGATGATGAAGATTATTATTCTGTAAATTGTCCATTTTGTGGAGAAGAGGCACTTGTTTTACCAAAAACTGATGATATGTGGGAAGATCACTCTTTTGAACCTTGTGAGCATTTTGCATTTTCATTTATAAGCAACTCTACTCCTATTGTTTATGGCCGAAATTACTATAAAAGTTCATTCAGACAACAACTTATTAATTACATTGAAATTAATAAAGGAATTACATGTGAACGAAATTATGAAGGTTTCCTAAACGATTTATTAAATGGGACTAATGACTATATGAATATTTCTGAACTACCTATTATAATTAAATTAGTAAAATCTGATTTACCTGATTGTACAGTTATACCAAAATACTTTAAGATCCCAGTAAATGGTAAACAACATGCATTTACATTTCATTTTATGAAATTTGATTAGTCTCCAGGATTACTCTATTAATGGAAAAGATTTATTTTAAATAAACTAAGATATGGTGAGACATAATAAAGAAGTTCTTAATTAAAGTATTTAAACGCAAATAGTTATATCTTTAGAGAGTTACTATTTACGTTTCATGACTTATTAGAGATTTACTTATTTGTTTAAAAACTCAGGCTTTACACTAAATGAAAATATTAAATATTAGAGATTGACAGTGGTTAAATGCATTAATTACATAATCTTTACTACAAAAAACAAATAAAAATCAAATTCTAACACACACAAAATTTCATATCCAACCCACTAATACTATTTTTTTTTAATTATATCAATCGCCTTTTGTATCTTCCTAGAATCATCATAATTATATTTTGAAGAAGCTGGATGATATACAGGAAAAGCAGGAATATCTTTTACTCCTGATTTATAATAATATATTTTATCAATAGCACCATGGATTTTTCTTTCCTCTCCATAATGACCTATATCCGGCAAATATTCCCACAATCTAATCCCCCATACAATAATCAAATCAGGTTTATATCTTCGAAGAACTTCCTTAAATGCTTTTTCACTTTCATAAAACTGCTCTGATTTTGGTTCTTTACGACTTGTTTCTAATGCAGATTGAACATAATTATAAAACACAATAGATTCCCAAAAATCTATTATTTCATCATTGCCTACTTTATCTCCTAACAAAACATTGGTAAAACGTGTAAATGTACTCATCCAACTTTTACTCTCAAATTCTCCTTTTTTAAAACCTAAATATTCTTGAACTACATTATTTGTAAAATTAAAACAATCTTCAGGATCTTCTTTTCCACATTTCGGACAACTATTTTTGTTCTTACAGTAGTGACTTTCTCCTAATATTAGCAGTTTAATACCATCAAAACCTTCTTTATTATAGTTCTTTCCTAAGAAAGGTCTGAAAAAAATTTCACTCATAGAATTCTTTATTTATTATTAATCATTAATTGTTTTAATATCCAATAATTATTATTCTTTATCCCACCCAAACTACCGTATAATCATCATTAGGAAGAGCTTTATTTTTGTACCAATCTATTGTTAAAGCTCTAAATGAATCTATTGATAATAATGATTCTTTTAATTGATTCATCCATCGCTTAAAATCCGTAATTGGATTCTTTTTAATGTAATCCACAATCTTACGCATTTTACTCTCTGTTATTTCTTCGTTTAACAAATTATTATAGACCAAGTACGCTGCATGTAAATACATGGCTATTCCATCAGTAGCTATTATGATATTTTCATCCTCGTTCAATTTAAATTCTTTCCTGAAAAAAAACTCTTCCGGAGTCGTTTCGTTATGCCAGTTCAATAATGCAGGATTTGTATTGAAACTATTTATAGACTGCATGTTATCCTGAATCTTCAAACTCCCGCTTTTTGAATTATAAATAAACAAAGAGGTGTCTCCATAACTTTCATAAATATATGTTGAATTACCAACAGACCATAATCCAGAAAAAGTTGCAGAAGAACCCTCGGTTTCAAATTTCTTTAATTTCCAAGCATCAGTCCTTACTAAATCAACATGTTCATTATAAAAATCCTCCCAAAAAACGCCAATCCATTCATCGATACAATTACATTTTTCAAATGGCTTATCAGGGATGCTTTCCACTAACTTTTTAGCCCATTTACCAGCAAATAAACCAGTTCCACCTGCCCCATCTGATAAAGCGACAATACCATCCCTATAAAAAAAGGCATCTTCGTTTTGACGGACTGCTTTATTATCAAAAATATCATTATCTGCCTTGACTACAGTTTGGCCAATTACATTTATCATCTAACCTCTTGTAATATGTTGTGTTGAACCACTTGTTCCTATATCTATAAGATTAAAAAGGGCATCCATACTGGCATTATATCCCATTCCTCTATAGCCGGGCAATACATCTGCGTCGTTACGTATATTTGAAATATCCCTGCCAAATACTTCCGGCATTACCGAAGACATTTCATATAAAACACTTGCATATTTACTATCTGGTAGTTCTTCGCTTTTTAGAGGAAATAATAAAGGCTGACCTTCTGAAGAAATATGACAATTTAGAACCAACACATGTCCATCTTTTGTATTTAAAGCCTGCACTTTATTAGCTGCTTCAATTAACTCCAAATCTTTACAATCTGTAGGTACTCCATCTGTTATATTTATTACTACAGGCGGATAAGAATTAGCATGATCATCGGTAAGAATCCAATCGTTTAATAGAGTATGAACTTTTTTAAATGCATTCCCCATAGGAGTTTGCATTTGTGCCACAGGTTGAAACCAATATGGTACTTCAATTTCTGATACTTTGCTTTTACCTCGAATGGTTTTAACAACAGTCCTCTTCTCATACCGAGCATTAGATTTTAATTCTGACAAATTTACCCATTGCTTACCCAATAAATTACCTTCCCATAAAATATTTGCTTCAATACTACTATAACCCCCATAGCCTAACACACAAACTTCAAAATAATCTCTAACGCCCTCTGCCTTTGTACACCTGCTTATTAACTCGCTCATCATACCATTAATCATTTCTGCCACAATTTGAGCATATGTCATTTCTTCCCCCTTGTATTTACACTTAGTAAATCCCATTGACCCAGATTGATCAATCATAAAAAGAATTGCCGATGGATTCTTTCTGTTTATTTGTGCTTCGTATTGATTTTTATTTAATGCTATTGACCAGTTTTCTGGCTGTAAATCTCTTAATGATTTCATAAAATTATTCTAATAATTAAAACAAAGTACCTTGTTTTGGTTCTAGGTTTACAATTTTATTTTTATTCTCCAAATTTTGATAATTATTCAGAATAGCAGCTTTTATAACAGCTGCATGCGATAGGGGTTTAGTGATGTCTAAAATAGACTCATTTGTTGTATAATCTAATAAAACTAAAGTTGATTTATTGGCAATATCCCGCAATTTATCAACCAAACCACAGACTTTATTTTCCAAAACATATTTATATGCGGGTAAGTATATCTGCCTTCTTGCCTCTAAATACTCCAACAATTCACAATTATAAAAATGTCCTCGTACTCTTCCAAACTTACGAATAGTCCGTTTAATATTTGTTGTAGATATTTTAAAATAACTTTTATCATATGTATAATTTTCAAAGACCTTTAATCCTTGCCAAATACCTTCAACGCATAATGCTTTTTCATCTTTCATTCCTGGAACAGGGATATCTCCAATTGGATAAAACGGACTCAATTTCACATAGACATCAGTTGTTATTGATGTAACATCAATTATTATACAGCCAGGGTACTTTTTAAGAATACTTTCTGTTTTTTTACGCTTGTTTTCTATGTGGATTTGCATCATTACAAACGATTTAAATTTAAAATATACTTTGCAGCAATAAATTCTTTCACCATCACTTCTGCCTGATAAAATGGTCTCTCCTCCTCACATAAATCAAAATGATCGGCTTGCATACAGCTATAAAATCGGATACGTTTTAAATCTTCTATACTTCCTCCCTGTTGATGATCTTTACTTGTTGCATTTTTATCGGAGAACAATGTATCAGAGAATGTTGCCACAACAGGATCAATCTCCAAAAGAACGGGATTATCAATTCTTCCATCCTTTTTTGCAATATGCATCATTGGGTGATTACTACAGAAACTGGTACGCACATAATTTTGCAACCCATAACGAGCATCCAACATTCGTGATAATGGATCTCCAGCTGCGGCATTTATTCTATGTTTATTTTTTACCATAAAATCCCATGAATAAAGGCCCCCAAGTTTTCTTATTGATTCCAAATTACTATAATCTGTAAAATGATACAGTTTTGTTACCTGATTATCCAATAAAACATCCAAAAATGCATCTTTATTTGCTTTATAACTAATACCTTTTTTAGGTTTCGAAACAGGTGTTATAATTAGCTTTTGAGGCTTAACAATTACCTTTGGCTTGCTTTCTATTACACATTGCTTAGTTGTAAATTCAGGGACATTAGCATCATAAGTAATAACCTGCATAGTAACATCGTCCTTTGCCAGTCTTTCTTCTTTTTGTAGTTGCTGAACATAGGATTCTACAGTATTGTTACTTACTTCATATTGCCACTTATCCAATACTTCCTGAAAAGTATTAAAAGCATAGACATCTCGATTATTAAAAATTAATTCTGATAATTTTTCTTCGGATTGCATCAATACTTTTAACTTCTCCCAATATTCATCTTTTTTTGATTTTATAATTAGATACGACAAAACCAAATGCTCTGCCATGGCATTTGTTGCCATTATAACAGCAGTATTTTCATCCAATTCTTTTTCTTGCCCTGTCAACAAATACCTTTCATCTAATTCTTCATCCTTCCAATTAATCAGTCCTGTATTATCCAAAAAGCCAAGTAATGAATTACCACATTCTGGAACAAACAAATCATCTTCTTTTTTATTATAAATCAACACTGCACCATTTCCATAGCTTAGCCACTGATAATAAATCTTTTTATCCTCTTGCCTTAACCAACAAGCTGTATATGTTGTAAAACTCCCTTGTGTTTCAAATGCTTTAAGTTGAAATGCATCTGATAATTTAGAAATTGAGTTCTCATAAAAGGATTCCCAATTATTTTCTAAAAAAAGCTCAAATCCTTTGATATTTGATAATGGTACAAAGGGTGTATTTTTGCATAAATATGTTGCCCATTGATTACTATAAACACCTTTATTGTTTTTGCTATCACAGAATACAACAACTCCTTTTGATTTATCTATGTTTAATGAAGTAACATCACTATTTTTGTTCGCAACATTGATTTGTGGATCTATTTTTAAACTATTCATTGCCCTTTTTATATTTCAACAGTCCCCCCATTAGCTTCTACTGTAGCTAGATAATCATTAATAGGTGCTAAATCATTAGAATTAACGTATTTAATCTTAATTTTATTTAAACTTTTCATACTTGCTAATGAAGCCAAATTACAGTTACTAAAAGACAGATCAAGACTCAAATCCTCTAAATTCGATAAATTTAGAAAAACTGTGCTATTAATTATATCCCGATCACGTCCAAAAGTTATTTTTAACTGCTTAAGGTTTGTCAATTTTGACAAAAATGATATGTCTATTGTTTTCTCATTTCTTTTTAAATTATGTAAATCTAAATCAAGAACCTCTAATTGTGTCAAATTTGAAATAAATGTGATATCTGCTTCTGAACCAGAGTCGAATTTTAACTCTAGCTGCCTTATATTTATCAGTTTTGACAACAGTGACAAATCCTCTAAATCATAAGCGATATATAAACGCAATACTTCCAATTTATTTAAATGCCCCAAAAAAGCTAAATCATTTACTACATCATTGTATATCTTTAATTCTTTTAAATTTGTTAATCCAGCCATTGCATCCTTATCGTAGATTCTTTCATAATATGTCTCAATAATTATCTTTTCTAACTTTGTTAACTTTGAAACAAACTTGATTGAACCTCCCCCTGTATATAAATTCAAAACTCTTAGATTCGTTAGATTAGACAGCATATCCATATTCCACCCCTCTGTATTTATATTTAGCTCTCTTAGTTGCGAAAGCTTCGCTGTTGTTTCAATTGTATCCCAATTTACATCTTCGTTAATATCCAACCTTTCTAGATTAGTCATTTTTTGTAGCACTGTTAAATCAGCCTTATTATTATAAACTTTTAATACTCTAATATGTCTAAGTACAAGTAATGGTGTGAATAAATCAATATCAAATAGTTTACCGTCATAAGTAAGCTCCTTCAAACACTTAATTTCTTCTAAAAGAACCTTATAATCCAACGTTTTGTAATCTATTAACAAATCTCCTTTATAATAGATACTCTTCTGATTTCTATAGTCCTTATAATCCTTATAACTTTTTCCATAACACATTACATTAGTTGCTAATAACTTTTTCCAGGGCTCGGACAGAGAATTCCACCATTCTAATGTAATAAGATTATTATTGTCCCTTTCTACAGTTAAAAGCAACTGATATGATAAAACAATTTCATCATTACCAGCAGCCCGATTTGTGATTGATGCTCTTATTCTTACGCCACTTAGCACTAAATTAGTTATAGCTTCTTTTATAGGTCCTCGAAGTGTAACTAATTCATGTTCTTTGTAATGAAGTGAAACGTTCCCTATTTTTTTAGTATTATACTTAAGTGTAATGACTGAGATCTTATTTAATTCTGTCTCTAGCGTTGAAGCCAAAGTCTTCTTTTTTCGTATTAACTGCCCTTCATAAATTTTTATTTGATAGAAATGCCAATTATGTGAGGGAATAAAATAATGCTTAAAAACAGTAGCATCCGTTAAAATACTATTTTCAACATTTACCTCTCTTACCCCATATACAGGTATTGAATAGCCTGTTAGCTCTTCTAATAATTGTTGATTATTGTTTTGATTTTTAAATTCTGATTCAATTTTAATTAATAGTCCAATCTTGAATACATATTTTTCATTAAAGATATTGTTAATCTCATCTACATACACTTTCATCTTGACATCCCTATTGAATAAAATAGTAATTGACTTACTCATTTCTGATTGAAAAGTGTAAAATAACTTCCCTCTGTGGTAAAGAGATATCTCATTATTTCCATTAAGGTTATAGTTTAAACACAATTGATCTTCTTTTTCAATTGAATCAAATAACTCTGTATTAAATGATTGCTTCTCAAAATAGATGTATTCCTCAAAAACTTTAATGAATGCTGAGTTATCTCTATATTCAAAGCTTGATAAGTTGGTTAGTAATTTGTCCTCAATATTTTCTTCCTCTAAAGCATAAGCTATATCATTTAATGATATAGCTACTGAATCAAGTACTTCATACAAGTAACTGATTTTTTTGTTTAAACCATTGAAGCTCGAAATTACATATAATAGTTCCGAATTACTTTTTTTATTTTGCTCAGTAAAGTCAAAAATAATATTCTGCCCATTATTATATATTTCGTATAAAGAAGGATGCTCATAAAGAGCCAATAATGAAGTATAAATAATTAGAATACTAAAATCATCAATATTTCTATCAAAATGATTCTCATTTCTTATAGGATGTTGGTAACATTTGCTACCTAATTCCAAAGCATTTTTACCTTCAAATTCAGGAATAAACATCCCATCATAATCCACCATTATTAATGAACCATCAGCTTTGACAAGAAGATTATCATGCTTTAAATCGCCATGAGCAAAAGGTTGACCAATAATCCATAAGGCAAACTCCCTAAATTTTTCAGTAAGTAACCTTAAGCCTTCCTTATCTACTGCATCACAATACTCTTTAATCTTTTGCCCCAAAGTTGGGGCTTCTATCCATTCCATCCAAGAAACTGGAACTTCCATACCTCCATTAATATCAATCCATAGCTCATTTTCCAAATACTCATAATCTATAAAATAAGGAGAAGGATTATTTTTAATGTACTCAACAATCTTTTTTTGCCTTTCTGTTCGTTCATCAATATCTTTTGTGAAACATTTTAAAGCATGATACATTCCTTTATGCTGCATCTTAAATACACAGGCAAAATTTCCGGATGCCATTACTAAATCTTTGCCATCGAAAACCGGAGTAATATCTGTATTAATTGTTGCAAATGAATCTGGTTCTATTATGGCTTGCTTATACTGAGTTATATTTGGGTATTGCATAAAACTAAACGAAAAAACAATTCCTTATTTTTCTATGATAAGGAGTAATAGTAAATATCAATAAAATCTTAAAAGCTCTATATAGAAAGTGAGGCTTGGTGTGATGGTATCAAAAATAATTAATAATAGAAAAAACAAGAAGGATTATGTTATCGATTGTTTAGATAGCCCAGATTCCCATTCTTAATGCAAAATAAAATATCAATTAATATTTCCTCTTTAATTAATAATACAAATAAGATCATCCATTATCTTTCTCAAGTTCAAGAAAAATACAATATTCATAACCATATAAGTCTTTTTTCGTCACAAAGGCACTTAATTTTACATTTTTCAATAATAAACAAACTACACTATCTTTTATATTTTCTGGTATTGCATCAAATATCTTATCATTATGATATAATATCACGCCATTATTTGAATCTCTTTTTAATATAAAATTATCTCCAATATCAATTCCATCCATAAATCCTTCTTGAATTAAAAAGTAATCCATACGGACGAAAATTTCATGAATTTTTATATAGGCAGAATCATCCTTATATACAAAACAAGAAGAATAAGTTAACAATCGATCTTCAATATATTGACTTTTAATCACCTCTCTAACATTAATTAAAAAATAATCATGAAAATTTCTATTTAATAATTCTACTAATAAACATGTTTCCCTTTTAAAAAGGGAAAATTTGATAAAGTTTATTATTAAACCAGAATCTTCATAATTTTTTAAATCTCCATAATCAAAAATAATATTCTGTCCATTATTATATTTAGAATACCATTCAGGAAATTCACATAAAGCGATTAAAGAAATATAAATAATTAATATACTAAAGTCATCTAGATTATTATCAAAAAAGTATATATCCCTTTGGGGATGTTGATAACACTTACTTCCCAGTTCCAAAGCCTTTTTACCTTGAAATTCAGGAATAAACATACCATCATAGTCAACCATTACCAATGAACCATCATCTTTTACAAGTATATTATCATGCTTTAAATCACCATGAGCAAAAGGTTGATCCAATATCCACAAGGCAAACTCTCTGAATTTTTCAGTAAGCAACCTTAAACCATCCTTATTATCTGTATCACAATACTCTTTAATCTTCTGTCCTAAGGTTGGAGCTTCTATCCATTCCATCCAGGAAACTGGAACTTCCATACCACCATTAATATCAATCCATAGCTCATTTTCCAAATACTCATAATCTATAAAATAAGGAGAAGGATTGTTTTTAATGTACTCAACAATTTGTTTTTGTCGCTCTGAACGTTCTAGTATATCTTTGGTAAAGCATTTTAAAGCTCTAAATTTACCTTTATGTCGCATTTTAAAAACACAAGCAAAATTTCCTGATGCCATTACAACGTCTTTTCCTTCCTTAACCGGTTGAATATCATCGCCTATTGTAGCAAATGTATCAGAATCTAATATAGCCTCTTTATATTGAGTTATATTTGGGTACTGCATAATTCAATGATAAAATAAATGTTTAATTTTATCATTACTATATATAAGTAACGGTAAAAAATATGAATACCAAAATTAACCATTAATAGAAATAATCATAATATAACTATTAATATATTAACTATGGAATATTTATCATTATTCATTTATCTATATATTAGATAGTTTCATTACAAATATTTTTTTATTAGATTATTTATAATTGTAATAATTAATTTAAACACCATTAAACTTTTATAGGTACATATCACCAAAACCATCCAAAAAATTCATGTACTTCATCTCTTTAACACAAAAAACAGATAGAATCAAATTTGCACTATTTTTACAATACAGTTCCCACAATACTTTCGTTTTTAATGCTTAGATCTCTTTCTGCACAAAAGCGGATTATATTACTGATATTCAATACATTTACCACATATCAAACATAGGTATATTGGGGATCAGAAATACAATATATTTTGAAATAAATTGTATTTGCAGAGAATATTTTATATCTAGATTTCCTTATGAAGTTTTATCATAAATAATTGAATATCTATAATCAATTATTTCCTGATAACTATTTTGCATTTTCTTTGAAAGAAATGATTCACTTATCCACTTTATAGCTTTGGGTCTATTCTTTAAATAACGTTTATATACACCATTAATCTGCTTTTCATTTAATCCCAAATCCTCACCAAAATTATTGAATGATTTCCTGTTTAGTTTTTTCTTCTTCCCTCCTAATGTTAAAGCTAATTCCTCTGTATCTTCAGGAAGAACAATGGACACATTTAATAAATCATATGCAGGTGCTAATATCCATTTCCCATTAGATAAAATCATTGAGAAATTTTTAAGATGCATATCATTATTGCCTGTCAAAAAACTAAAGAGGGTCAGTTCAAAAAGAAATAATTTATCCAATAAAGGATTAGCAGAATATTCACTGAGCGCCTTTCCAATTTTTTCCATTGAACCTTTATATTTATCAAAGGCTTCGGTTATTTGAAACATATCCAGCATATGTATCTTATCACCTTTTTCTGTTCGGTCAATTCGTTTGGTAATATAAGAAAGCTCACCTGATTGTAACCTGATTAAACTCGATTGAACTACATTAATTCCAAAACTTTCGGCAATTCGCATTGTCAAATGTTCATTGGCTGGCATTTCCGGATAGTCTTCAGAAGCAGGTTTAAATATATAATTACCACCTAATGCACCAACAACAGTCAATCTATTATCTGTTTTATCTCTGGAGTCTTCAACTACACTCATTGAAAGCTTTGGTTGTACACCTGGAACTGTCACACTGCGTTCAACAACATTTTTTGCTAACTCTGACATTTTATCCAGACCATAGGGAATGATGGGTGGCCTGACTGTACCAAAGAAGCGTTGGCTGCAAGATTCATGATACTCACCTTCTCCATCAATATTCTTATAACAATACAAGCATTTTTTACTCATCTTCTTCTTTTACAGGTATAACACTCACTGCGCCAATACAATTTTGACAACAAGCTAATAATAATCCCATCCGATCATTTTTATTAATCTTCCAGCTATTTGAAGCTATCTCTAACAACCATCCTTCTGGAATTAGTCCCTCAAAAAAAGGAAAAAGCCTGTTGGATTTATATTCCTGGCCCCTAACCGGCATTGTAAAGGTTAAAAAGTGATCCGGATAATTTATTACATAATCCTTATCATAAGTAAAAATGTAATCTCCATCATTATTCTCAATGAGAATACCGGCCAATTTATCATTATATAAGACTTTAGCTTTTCTCATTGATTAGAAATATTATTAACCTCTTTTGAACTAACAGGAGCTAACTCATGACCAAACATAGCAAGCACCTGATTAACCTTATCAAGATTTAAATTACTTTTTCCCTGTTCAATTTTCCTTATAACAGTTAAAGCTACGCCTGCCCTATCTGCAAATTCCTCTTGAGTAAGATTCACTTCTTTTCTTCTTTCTTTTACAAATTCTGCTAGACTCTTCATTATATGCATTTAAATATAATCACTCAAATATAGCTAAAATTATATGCTTTCTCATATAATCATCTACTTTTTACGGTATTTATATGTATTTGCATATAAAATAAATATTGAGGAATGATTTTAAATTATATAATGATTATGTTTGTCATAGGAGAAATAACCAGTGAAATAACTTCAGATGTTATTTCGCTATAATTGTAAAAAAAAACCAAAATTTTTTACACTACTTTTACAACTCATCTCCCACAACACTCTCATTTTCAGTATTTAGAAAATTTTGTATCGGAAAGTAAGCCGTGCGACGGCAGCGAATAATTGATTTGCAAGATGGATATATTACCAAAATCAAAGCATTAGTTCATTATATTTATTTGGATATATTATCTGTAGAATTATTTTATATTAAAATTTACTATGAAGTTATATCATAAATAATTGAATATCTATATTCAATTATTTCCCGATAACTATTTTGCATTTCCATTGAAAGAAATGATTCACTTATCCACTTTATAGCTTTGGGTCTATTTTTTAAATAACGTCTATATACACCATTAATCTGCTTTTCATTTAATCCCAAATCCTCACCAAAATTATTGAAAGATTTCCTGTTTAGTTTTTTCTTCTTCCCCCCTAATATTAAAGCTAATTCCTCTGTATCTTCAGGAAGAACAATAGACACATTTAATAAATCATATGCAGGAGCTAATATCCATTTCCCATTAGATAAAATCATTGAGAAATTTTTAAGATGCATATCATTATTGCCTGTCAAAAAACAAAAGAGGGTCAGTTCAAAAAGAAATAATTTATCCAATAAAGGATTAGCAGAATATTCACTGAGCGCCTTTCCAATTTTTTCCATTGAACCTTTATATTTATCAAAGGCTTCGGCTATTTGAAACATATCCTGCATATGCATCTTATCACCTTTTTCTGTTCGGTCAATTCGTTTGGTAATATAAGAAAGCTCACCTGATTGTAACCTGATTAAACTCGATGGGACTACATTAATTCCAAAACTTTCTGCAATTCGCATTGTCAAATGTTCATTGGCCGGCATTTCTGGATAGTTTTCAGAAGCAGGTTTAAATATATAATTACCACCTAATGCACCAACTACAGTCAATCTATTATCTGTTTTATCCCTGGAGTCTTCAACTACACTCATTGAAAGCTTTGGTTGTACACCTGGAACTGTCACACTGCGTTCAACAACATTTTTTGCTAACTCTGACATTTTATCCAGACCATAGGGAATGATGGGTGGCCTGACTGTACCAAAGAAGCGTTGGCTACAAGATTCATGATACTCACCTTCTCCATCAATATTCTTATAACAATACAAGCATTTTTTACTCATCTTCTTCTTTTACAGGTATAACACTCACTGCGCCAATACAATTTTGACAACAGGCTAATAATAATCCCATCCGATCATTTTTATTAATCTTCCAGCTATTTGAAGCTATCTCTAACAACCATCCTTCTGGAATTAGTCCCTCAAAAAAAGGAAAAAGCCTGTTGGATTTATATTCCTGGCCCCTAACCGGCATTGTAAAGGTTAAAAAGTGATCCGGATAATTTATTACATAATCCTTATCATAAGTAAAAATGTAATCTCCATCATTATTCTCAATGAGAATACCGGCCAATTTATCATTATATAAAACTTTAGCTTTTCTCATTGATTAGAAATATTATTAACCTCTTTTGAACTAACGGGAGCTAACTCATGACCAAACATAGCGAGCACTTGGTTAACCTTATCAAGATTTAAATTACTTTTTCCTTGTTCAATTTTCCTTATAACAGTTAAAGCTACTCCTGCCCTATCTGCAAATTCCTCTTGAGTAAGATTCACCTCTTTTCTTCTTTCTTTAACAAATTCTGCTAGACTCTTCATTATATGCATTTAAATATAATCACTCAAATATAGCTAAAATTATATGCTTTCTCATATAATTAATATTTTTATTCCATATCTATATGCATTTACATATAAAATAATATTTTTCAAGAATTTTTTTGGAATTAAATAATTGCAGTGTGTGTCATATAGTAAAAACTCTTTCTCATCTAATACTATATAAAACAGAGTTTTCATAGACTTTTTAAATATTTGATAAAAATATCTACTTTAGTAATTCTTAAACCAAAATATGGAGTCAAAAAAGACCAATTATATGAGTTAAATAAATCACATGAAAACTACATTAAAAGTAATATTTGAAGATACAAGTTTAAAAGAATTTACAATTGAAAACCCTGGTCATATTCCTTCTCAAGGTGAGATTTTCTACTGCAAATGGGATGATTTTATCAAAGATAAAGACCAGATAAAACGATTAGAAGAAATTGAAGAGGATGAATGCTGGATGGTTGAAAGGTTTCGTAGTAATTATTCTAAAGAAGAAACTGAATGTCTTATCATTTTGCATCTATCATATAATTTTCCAGATAATTTATGTTTAAAAAATTAATAGCCGAGGTTTTATGATACCCATAAAAGGAGGTTTTAAAAGCCCAATGAATAAATTCTATAAACACAAATTGCACTTTATAGAATTACGATTTTTATAACTTCAAAATAGATTTATCTTTCTAATTAAATTAGTGTATTTCTGTGTAGAAAACTCTGTTTATACATTACAGCCTGAGAATAGGTAATATTAAAGATAAGCCTTTGTAAAACCCATTAAAATCAGCACTTTTAGTATAATTGTAAGAATAAATATCTTTACATTATTTTCACGACTCAATTCTCACAACCAAATAATTATCAATGCTTAATGTTTTTGTATCGAAAAGTAAGCCGCACCACGGCAACAGATTCTAATTTTTACATAATAATTTCCTAATGGTGCTGGCAGGAGTACTCATTCATACTCCTACTTACTGATCCTGATAGTTCCTGAATTATTGTTCTGCCAATATTGTTTAATTCATAAACAGTTCAATTACATGAGCTACACCATCCTCATCATTTGATAAAGTTACAAAATCAGATACTTGTTTAACCTGATCCTGGGCATTTGCCATAGCAACACCAAAACCAGCAAATTCAATCATAGTTAAATCGTTAAATCCATCTCCACAGGCAAGCATATCTTCACGAGTATGACCGGTATAATCCAATAAAATTTGCAGTGATTGAGCTTTATCAATATTCAAAGGATTTAATTCTAAAAAGAAAGGTTCGCTTCTGTAAATATTCATTTCACGATTAAACTGCTCCTTCATTTCCTGTTCAAGCTTTATTAAAATTTCAGGATTACCAACCATTAAACATTTAGGCACCGGCAGTTTTATCGCTTCTGTAAATGAATCCACTTTTTTAATCGGCATTTTATTTAGAAAAGCTTCATATTGAATAAATTCGTTCTCTGTATTTTCCGAAATAATACTTTCATTTTCATAAGAAATAATATCGACTTTATTATTTTGGGCAATCTCATGCAAAACCGGTAAATTTTCAGTGTTCAATGCCGATTCATGAATCACTTCTTTGGTTTGCCAATTAATAATGGTGCCACCATTAAACGACAAAATATACCCGCCATATTTAGCCAATTCAAGCTCTTCTGCTAAGGGAACAATACCATAAGTAGGTCTGCCTGATGCCAATACAATCTTCACCCCTTTTTGTTGCACCTTTAATAAAGTTGCTTTTGTTCTTTCCGAAATTTCTTTTTTTGAATTGGTTAAAGTTCCATCTAAATCAAGCACAAGTAACTTATACTGCATTATTCTCCTGTTTTATATATTACATATTTTTCTGAATACATAAAACGTTACTGCACAAACATTTTATGTACTTAAAATAGCATGCAAAAATAGAAAAATTGTGTTTATAAGAGAGCATTATTTTAAACAATGGAAATAATTGTATTTATTATTTTGTGCAATTACATACAGTTACTATTTTGTAATCGTATTACCCTATTGAAACAGTGGTTCTGACGAATAAACATGTTAAAATGACAATACAACAGTTAATCAATATTATACCCTTTGAAATATTAAAACGAGGGGAAAATTACTATGAAAACGGAAATATTCTACAACTTAATCAGGGAAGTGATAAAACCTGGTATGCAGAAGTTGAAGGTAACTACGGTAACTATGAAGTAGAGATTAAACCAGACAATGATAGTAATTCTGCTGATTATTATTGCGATTGCCCCTACGATGGTTCGATTTGCAAACATGTTGCAGCTGTTGCCCTGGCAATAATCGATAAGAAAACTATTCCTATTTCTTCAAATGATAAAGTTACTGATGAAGAAAATTGGGAACAATTAATAAAAGATGCCCAAACTGAGGATTTAAGAAATTTCATACTTGACTTTGGAGCTAAAAATCAGGATTTCAGACACCAAATTAAGCTTAACTGTTCAAAGCCTGTTTCTGTGGAGAATGCTGATAATATACCATACTACCAGAGCCAGATAAACGGCATTTTTGATAATTACAATTACCAGGGATTCATTGACTATCGTAGCAGTCATAAAGCCATGAATGATGTTACTCAGTTCCTGATAAAAGCTGATGATTATTATGCGAAAGGTAATCTAAACGAAGCTTTTTGTATTTCGGCCGTCATAGCAATGGAAGGCGTAAAAGCCATTCAGTATATGGATGATTCATTAGGAGAATGCGATGGAGCAATATATGAAGCATTCGATATTATTAATAAAATCATTAATAACAACCCATCAAATGAACTAAAAGAACGAATTTTTAACTGGCTATATGAACAGGTACAAAATAATGATTACAATTATTATGGCGTTGGAGAAAGTTTAGAACCATTATTTTTTACTACAGCTTCATCTTTAAATAAATTAGATATTGCCTATAAATTTATTGATGCTAAAATAATTGAGCTGGACAAGAAAGATAGCTGGAGTAGAAAGTATTATTTAGCAAGCTATCTGGGGCAAAAGATAAACCTGTTGCAGTCTGAAGGTCGAACTGCGGAAGCCGACAATATCATAGACTCCCATCTGCATTTTGAGAAATTCAGACAAATTAGGGTTGAACAAGCTTTATCTATAAACAATCTGGAAGTAACTGAAAAGCTAATTCTTGATGGAATAAAAATTGCATTTAAAGATGATGCTCCTGGTATTGTTCGTCAATGGAAAGACCAACTACTTGAACTTTACAAACAACAAAAACAAACCTTAAAGTACAATAAACTGGCCAGAGAACTCTTTGTTGAAAATACTTCGGCCATAAAGTACTTTAAAATTTACAAGCAAACCAGTCAAAAAGATGACTGGGAAGAGAAACGAGATAAACTAATTGTTGAATTGAAAAACAAAAAACGAGGCTATTACAGCGGAATATCTCTGGATGATCTGGCTAATATTTATATTGAAGAACAAATGATAGATGAACTATTTGCAATAGTTAGTTCTTCAAATAGTATTCATGCCATTATTAAATATACCGATCACCTTAAATTGAAATACCCTGCAGAATTGGTGGAATATTACAAAGCTGCTATTGAATTAGAAGCAGAACAAACCGGCCGTAATGTATATGTATCCCTGGTACAATACTTAAAACAAATGGCTAAATTAAAAGGTGGTTTACCTGCTGCAAAAGCACTAAAAGATTCATTATTGAATAAATACAAAAACCGTCCGGCAATGAAAGATGAATTCAGAATGTTGAACTGGGACTAATACTATAGTTATTACATAATCACTTCTCTTTTTCGCAATTAATTAAACAAACTAAAATGAAGCCACTATCAGATAACTTTAGTTACGAAGGAAAGCTACTCTTTAATAAAGGTGGAGAGATAATTGAGGTAGTTGAGCATATAGCCGATATAATACCTGAGGATAATGAAACACTGCAATCCATTAAAGAGATTATGTTACATGATGCTCGACAACTTCAGGTAAAAATATCCGGAGCAGAAGCTATTGATCTATACGACCTTAAAATGGAAGCTGCCTGCTTTATTCGTATAGCAGCTAAAAACCTTATGGTTCAAAAACACGCGTTGGAAATGTTTAATTTTACTGATTCCGGCTATTTTGATATTGTAAGGGAGTTGATTGAAGAATACCGTCTTATTTTTATACAATGGGTAGAAAAATTTGATAAGTGGGATTATATTATCGACCGCTGGGGATTATTCAATCCTCCGGGTGTTGGCCCTCACGATAAAGATCCGGATGATGATATTCCATTTAATAATCTATTAGATGAAGATTAATCTACAGATTTAATATCTTAAATATACCAAGCCTTCAACTATCTACAAAAAGGTATCACCGTATTATCAAACACCTCTACCCCATAATAATTCCACCAATATAGTAATGAGCATACACATTCGGTGACTATTCAGATTGCATATGGCATTTATCAGGTGTAGCGAAAAAGAAAGTTGACAAACCTGTAGATTAATCAGAGCTATTGGCATAGAGGAACATTAAATATTTACAATTCGAGCATTTGGATAAAAGATACAATCTTGCACCACAGATAAGTATTTATTTCAAATCCTTTTGGGCTTCTATGATATGACTAGGATATGACCTTGTACTTACTATGGTTTTTTCATGCAAATTTTATGCTCTTTCTTCGGTTCCTAAGAAGCAATGACTATGCAAAGAACAATCAAAGAATATGCATAGGCAACACAACCACAACACGACCACAATACAAAGAAATAGCAATGACTATGCAAAGGATTAGCAAAGCCTTAGCAAAGGAATGCGAAGCCATAGCAAAGAAAAGTCATAAAAATACCGAAAAACAACAAAACCTGGAATATTTTGTCCTAAGATGCAATTTTGCGGAATATCGCCCCTTTTTTTACCATTATCTTATTTAAAACCCAAACTCCAGATGATTTCAACTTGCCTTGAACCGTTACAGAACGAGGGTATTTCTCATTTGTAAATACAACATTAGGTCCCCCAAAAAAACCTTCATCAATAAATGAGTAAAAATATATAATACAATTATCTATAATTTCTACATGATATGAGATAACAACAACGTCATCAAATAAAACATTTTAAGCAATTATAGCTTAAGAACTATTGTTTTTCATAGACAAACACATTTATCGATTCGCTTTAAATTTCACACAGTTAAATTATCCTTAACTGCACACTCTATACCTATGAAATATTACTCTTTTATGCTTATTATCTATTTTAATTTACCTGAACATTATTTGGTAAGTTACATTAGTACACTAGTACCATTTCAATAAATAATCTATTGATTATAATTATAAAATCTTAAATGATATTCTTTGATAAAATAAAGAATACCAACAATACACTATACTGGTAGTAAAACAAAATTTATACAATATTACAAAATGAACCCATGAAATAATAAACACAATGCTTTATAAACACTTAGCTACAGCAGTAATTATTATAATATAACATACTCCATTACCATATATACAAATGCATTAAATATAATAAATTATTAAATTTAACAATATTATTGTTAAACATTTAATGCTGAAATTATTACATTTGCCTGTAATACATATTGATTTACAAAATAATTATGAGTACTCTTACAATCAAAAATTTAACAAAAACCTATTCCAATGGTGTAAAAGCCTTAGACAATGTGTCTCTTGAGCTTAATAATGGTATGTTTGGTTTACTTGGACCCAATGGTGCAGGAAAATCAACATTAATGAGAACCCTAGCTACATTACAAGAAGCCGATTCCGGAAGTGCAATGCTGGACGATATTGATATCTTTAAGCAACCTTCGGAACTCCGTAAAGTATTGGGCTATTTACCTCAGGAATTTGGGGTTTATCCTCGAATAACAGCAGAACAACTACTGGATCATATCGCAGTATTGAAAGGAATTAACAAACGATCAGAACGAAAAGATCTGGTAGCATATTTACTTGACAAGGTAAATCTATATGAAAACCGTTCAAAGAAAGTAAAAGGTTTTTCCGGAGGAATGAAACAACGTATTGGTATAGCTCAGGCATTAATCGGTAATCCAAAATTGATAATTGTTGATGAACCCACCGCAGGACTGGACCCTGGTGAACGTAACCGTTTTCATAATCTCTTAGCCGATGTGGGTGAAGAAGTAATTATCATATTATCTACGCATATAGTTGATGACGTGCGTGAACTTTGTACTCAAATGGCTATAATGAATCAAGGAAAAATTGTTTTTCATAATACTCCTCAAAATGCAATTGACGAATTAGAGGGTAAGGTGTTTCAGAAAATGGTTAGTCGTACCGATCTGGAAAAATATGCCATAGACTATCCTATAATTTCAAATAAAATGATTGGTGGAAAACCTCAGATCCATATATTCAGCGAAAGTAATCCAGAAAATGGTTTTGAATTGGTTAAACCAAATCTTGAAGATGTTTTTTTCTCGAAGATTAACACTTCAAATGTACTTGTTTAACCCTTAATACCATTAGTCATATGTTTAAAATATTTTTTTCTTCAGAACTAAAATATACACTCAAACAGTCAATGGTATACATTTTTTTTGGTGTACTTACTATTTTAGTTTTTGCAGCTACAGCAAGCGATAATGTATCCATAGGAGGATCAGTAGGGAATGTGCTGCGCAATTCGCCCTATTCAATAACTATGTTTTGTTCTGTACTCTCCATTTTTGGTTTACTTGTAGCTACAGCTTTTTTTAATAATGCAGCTTTACGCGATCATAACAACGATTTTTCAGAAATACTCTTCAGTACTCCTTTAAGCAAGTCGGGTTATTATTTTGGTCGCTTTTTTGGTGCATTGTTGCTTTCAACCATTCCCCTGTTGGGTGTATTTATTGGAGCAATCCTTGGTTCTGTTTTAGCTCCTGCTTTTGGCTGGATTGAAGGAGAGCGATTTGGACCGTTTTATTTAGAAACTATCGTAAATAATTATTTGCTTTATTTTCTACCTAATATGTTTATTGCCGGAAGTATAATTTTTGCAGCTGCCAATAAATGGAAAAACACAGTGGTTTCTTTTACCTGTGCTTTTATTATTCTTATAGGATACATTATTTCTACTTCACTTATCTCAGACCTGGATAATGAAAAACTAGGTGCATTAATTGATGTATTTGGAATCAACACCTTCCGTATTGAAACCAAATATTTTACAACGATTGAAAAAAACACTATTAGTCCGGGATTTAATGGTTTGTTATTTCTTAACCGCATAATTTGGGTAGTATTTGCAGCTATAGTATTGGTTATATCATACCTTTCATTTTCTTTTAAAGAGAAAAATAAACGAGTAAAAAAACAGAAGAAGAACAAAGTGGAGGCTTCTATGGTTTTTACTAATCCTAAAGTGCAACCTGCTTTTTATTTTGGTGGTGAGTGGACGCAATTCCGTTCATTTTTTTACATGAGTTTTTTAAGCATTGTAAAAAGCACAACGTTTAAAATACTATTTCTTTTTAGCGCTATTTTATTATTTACTAACTTATTCTCCGGATTTGAATATTATGGATTACAATCGTATCCTATAACTTATAAAGTAATCGATTCTATAAGTAATAATACAATCTTATTTACCCTTATTATTCTAGTTTTCTTTAGTGGAGAACTTATTTGGAGAGATAGAGGCAGTAAAATAAACGAAGTTATTGATGCTACACCTCACACCTCATTTGTTTCACTATTAGCAAAATCATTATCGTTAGTAAGTGTTTCTTTAATACTAGATATTTTCTTTATTATTTGCGGTGTTTTTTATCAACTTGTTAATGGATACACCAATATTGAATTAGGAGAATATCTACTAAATCTGTTCTATTCAAACTTATGGCTTTATCTTACATGGGCTGGTATAATGATCATGATACAGGTATTGGTAAATAATAAATATATTGGTTATTTTCTGTCTATTCTTGTTCTCATGATTTGGGATATTATGCTTTCGATCTTTCACATTGAAACTAATATGCTAAGTATTGGGTCAACCCCGTCTTTAATGTATTCTGATATGAATGGGTTTGGTCCTGGATTAACAGGAGCTATGTGGTTCAATGTTTATTGGGTTTTATTAGCCATATGCTGTTTATTAATTGCAGGAGCAGTTTGGAGTCGTGGTTATTTAGGTTCGTTAAGAAACAGAATTAAAGCATCAAATAAGCAAGTTAATGGTACTTACAAATGGGTAATGCTAACGGCATTTACAGTTTGGATTTTAATAGCTGGTATTGTTTATTACAATACTCAGGTTTTAAATCCATATAAAACCAGTAAGCAACAAGAAAAATTGAGGGTAAAATATGAGCAAAACTATAAAAAGTATGCGCACATGGCTTTACCAAAAGTAAGTGATGTTAAATACTTTATAGATATTTATCCACATAAACGTGACTTGTGTGTAAAAGCAGAAATAAAGCTTACTAATACTGGTAATACATCCATTGATACCTTATTTTTAAGTTTTAATGATGAATGGGATACTGAAGTCAAAATTAAGAATGGAACTCTTACAAAAACGGATAATGAATTAAACTGCAAATTTTATGCATTAAATAATCCTCTATTACCTGGCGATACCATTAACCTTGAGTTAAACACGCAATATGTAACAAAAGGATTTAAAAACACCGTTGGAAACAGAAGTGTTATTGAAAATGGAACCTTCATAAATAACTTCGACTTTTTACCTGAAATGGGTTATAACAGCAACCTTGAAATATCGGATCAAAACAAACGTAAAAAATATGGCTTGCCCGAAAAAGAACGTATGCCGAGTTTAGTTAAAGATTCCTGTGAATTGCATAATTCAAATTATCTGACTAAAAACAAGTCTGATTTCATTAGCGTTGAAACTGTAATTTCTACTTCATCTGATCAAATGGCAATAGCTCCGGGTAGTCTTATTAAAGAATGGAAAGAAGGCGAACGTAATTTCTATCAATACAAAGTAGATCATCCTTCAATGAATTTTTATTCGTTTATGTCGGCAAAATATCAGAAAGCAACACGTAAATGGAATGATGTAGATATTGAAATTTATTACGACAAAAAACATTCATATAATATTGATATGATGCTCGATGCTGTAGAACGATCGTTAAGTTATTACACTTCGAATTATGGTCCTTATTTTCATAAACAATGTCGTATAATTGAGTTCCCTAGATACGCTACTTTTGCGCAGGCATTTCCTGGAACAATGCCTTATTCTGAAAGTATTGGATTTGTTATCGATTTAGAAGATGAAGACGCTAAAAATAATATTGTTGATGCGGTAATTGCACATGAAATGGCACACCAATGGTGGGCCCATCAGGTTATAGGTGCCGACATGCAAGGTAGTACTATGTTGAGCGAAAGTTTCGCTGAGTATTCATCTCTGATGTGCATGAAATCAATTGTACATGATCCTATGAAAATGCGTGAGTTTTTAAAATACAATCATAATAATTATTTACGTGGCCGTGGTCAGGAGCTTCACAAGGAATTACCTTTATACAAAGTTGAAAATCAAGGTTATATTCATTACCGAAAAGGAAGCGTTATTCTTTATGCTTTACAGGATTATATCGGTGAAGATAAAGTAGATTCTGCTATGAGTGAATTCTTAAGGGACTATCGCTATAAAGCTTCCCCCTATCCTACTTCACTCCATTTTCTTGATTATTTAGAGCCTAAAGTTCCTGATTCATTAAAATATCTTATTAATGATTGGTTTAAGGAAATTACTTTGTACGACAACAGAGTAATTAAATCAAATTATACAAAATTAGATAGCACTAATTATCAGGTAACAATGGACATTACCTCAACTAAAATAAAAGCAGACAGTCTGGGTAATGAATCCAATCGTAAAATGAATGATTGGGTTGACATAGGTTTCTTTTTAGATGGTGATGAAAAAAAGCTTTATCACCAACAGCGTGTATTAATTAATAAAGATACCATGCATCTCACTTTTAAATTAGACACCTTACCTTTAAAAGCAGCAATTGATCCAAGACATTTATTGATTGACCGCGTATATAGTGATAACATAAAAACAATAAGCGAATTATAAATATTTAGTCTTTACCAAACATAGGCAATTAAATTGAGTCCTATGTTTGTAAGAATATTTTAAGACTCCTGACTGATTAATTGGTCAGGAGTTTTTGTTTTTGATTTAATAACAAAAATGGATTGCGTTTTGTGAAACGATACGGATTTTTAGTGCTTAATTCTGATTTCAAATATTTTAGGCCATAGCTTCCCTGTAATATATGTTCTGTCTCTAATTGAATCATAAGCTATTCCATTCATTTCTAATGATCCTGCAAAGATATTCTTAGAAATTTTAGCAAACCTAGTTAAATCTAATATTCCTTTTACTTTACCATCGTTAGGATCTATTTTAACAATAGTATTTGTCATCCAAACATTTGCATAAATAAATCCATTTATAAACTCTAGTTCATTAAGATAATCTCTTGCAAAACCATTTTCCATTACATTAATAGTTTTAATAACAGAACAGTCTCCCGGGCTTAAATAAGTTAATTTATTAGTTCCATCTGACATAATTAAGTTTTTACCATCTGTTGTAAATCCCCACCCTTCTTTACTTGGAATAGCAAATTCTGCTATCTTCTTAAAATCATTCGCTCTATATACAAAACCAGTTCTACTCCTGTATGTTAATTGATAAACAGTATCATTTAAAATCACAATGCCTTCGCCAAAATACTTATTACGATCTAATTCAATTTTACTTTTGATATCTCCAGTTCTTAAATCAACAGTACCAATTTGTGATTTTGTTTCTGGCAAATCCTGTGGTGAACCAGTACTTTCATATAACCTACCTTTATATACAAGCAAACCTTCAGTAAAAGAGTTTGTACTATGCGGATAAGTACCAATATATTCGTACTCTATTACAGGAGTCTTGTCTTTTGCATCTGATATATTAGATTTATTCTTTTGCCTTGTACAATTGATTAATAAAAATGCAGTTATTATTATCAGATAGATCTTATTTATTCTCATTGTCTTAATATTCAATTATTTTACTGTGTTATTGTTGGGGAAAATTAGATGTATTCTCAACTATGATTTAGTGAGATACTTTATTACGTATGTAAGCATTCACATTGGTATTAAATTATTAATTGATTGCATGGTTTTGACATAAAAAAGATATAAATACATTCTTTTGTAATACTTAGATATCTTGTGAAATATGATTTTTTCACAAAAACAACAAAATATCGGTAAAAATTTGACTCTTGTGGATATTATATATAAAGGTATAAAAGACATACGATTTATATATAGCTCAAGAATAAATTTAACGCATTAATTAAATAGATTAATTTGCTAGTTGCTTTTTTTGTAAGTATTGGAAATTCACAACCAAAATAAAAAAATGAAATCAAAACTGTTAACCTTAATAGGATTATCATTAATCCTAAACCTTTCTGCTCAAAATAAAGAACCCAAAGAAATTAAACCTAAAAATATGGTTTTAATTCCCAAAGGTAGTTATGTAAGTACTTTTATTAATCTTCATGATACTGTAAATGTAAATGCCTTTTGGATTAGTAATGAAGTGACAAACGAAGAATATAAAGAGTTTTTAGATTATGCAAAGACTCACCCAAACGAAGAGCTGAGTTGGGTCGATTCTGAACATCCTGAATCAATAAAATATAGGAATTTATCTGCATCATCTATTGATAAGAAAGAATACTTAGTGAGTATAAAGTACTCTGAAATATTTGAATTACTTATTGATTTAACCAAACAGCCTTTTGAAGAATATTTTACAAATAAAAAATACTCAAAATATCCAGTGGTTGGTGTATCTCAGAAAGCAGCCTTATGGTATTGCGCTTGGAAAACTGAATTAGAAGCTAAAAAACATATTGAAGAAGGAAAGCCTTTATATTTTAGATACAGATTACCAACTGAAAATGAATGGATTTACTTAACAAGTCAAATTCAAACTATAACTATTGACGATAATAAAAATGAAATATTACCTTCTAAAAAAGGTACAATTGAAGTATTAGGTATGCGACACTTACTTGATAATGTCTCTGAGTGGACTTCTTCTAGTTCTAATAGTAATGATTCTCAATTAAAAATCGTTAAAGGAGGCTCTTGGTCAAATCATCAAGGAATTTATGATAAGAATACATTTTCAGAAAACACAACAATGAAAGACATTGGTTTTAGAATTGTAAGGCCATTTATGTTTTAAAATGAACTCATGACTAAAATAAATAAAGGCCCTGCTGAGACCGACTTAAAATTAGTTCGCTATAAATTTAGCTTCTGATACGGAAAAGAATAAATTTTAAGCAAAACATTATCCATGTCTTTTTGAGTTTCGAAAGCAGGTTTTATCTAATTAGTCCACATCCCCTTAATCAAGAAATTATCAACTACATAACACAATGTAACGAATAATAAAAGCTGAAATATATTAAATTAAAATTAACCTATCTTATGAAGAAAAAAATCTTGTTACAATTTTTGGGATTATTACTTATTTCAACCATTAGTATTGCCCAACAAACAATAATTGAACAACCAGATCATGAAAGTAACAACACCTCTGTGTTTGAAATTAGTAAATTAGAACTGAGTGATTCTATAACTATTTTGCACTGTGACTTTTATAATTCAACACATCCTGATTCCTGGGTTTCAATATCGTCACAAAGTTATTTAAAAGGAAAATCGGGGCATATATATAAATTACTAAACTCAGAAGGTTATAAACTTGACGAAAGAGTAACAATGCCTCAATCAGGACATATTTCTTTTAGGTTATATGTGGAACCATTACTTAAAAATGAAAATTCATTCGATTTTATGGAAGGAGAGTTTGATGGAGCTTTCAAAATATGTGGGATAAAAACCTACAAAACAGAACCACCTTCAACTCTTATTCAATGTATATTAAAAGGAGAAGTTGTCGACCGCCCTCAAAGTAGCCGTCTAATTCTAACCAAAGAAGGTGGAGATGAGCGTGTTTCTGCAATTTATATTCCTATTAGGGATGGAAAATTCGAATACGAACTACATTGTAATGATATGGAATCGTATGAATTAACCTTCTTTGATGAGTATATGAATGGAGGTTGGAGACCAATTAAATTCTTTTCTGATTCAGATACTATAGTGTTTAAGCTTTTCCCCTTCGATAAACACCAAATGAACAGCGTTATTGGGGGAAAACTAAATGATGAATTATCTAAATATTTGAGTTTTGAAGAGAACTATTTTAAAGATATTCGAAAAGAATATGATAGTTTAGTTGCTGCGGATAAATATTTATCACAAAGTTTAAAAGAACTTCAAAAACAGAGAGATAATACAGAAGATAAAACTTTAAATGATAGTTTGCGCACTTTAATTCAGAACATGTATGAATCTGGTGAAGCTTTTACTCCAGAAGCAATTGATTTAGATAAAAGAGGTAAAGAATTATTCTTAGCCTTAAAAAAATGGGAAATGGAATATATAAAAGAAAATATCTCAATTATGTCCTATAGTGTTTTGGTTGAAAAGATGCGTAGAGCAGAAAAAGATGATACAAAAGATATCCCCGAATATATAGAACTATTTAATTCTGTTTACTCTAAAAAATACCCATTACACCCATATACTAATAAAATGAATAACTTAATACTAGGATATTCTTCAGTTAAGGTTGGTGGCTCATATATTGATTTTACAGCACCTGATTTTAATGGAAATTCAGTTACGCTTTCTGATCAAATTAAAGGGAAAGTTGCCTTAATAGATTTATGGGCATCGTGGTGTGGACCATGCAGAAGAAGTGCAATTAGTATGATACCTGTATATGAAGAATATAAAAACAAAGGTTTTACTGTTGTTGGAATTGCCAGAGAACGTGAATTATCAGTAGGTGTTAATGCATCGAAAAAAGATGGCTATCCTTGGTTGAATTTAATCGAATTAGAAGATGCTGGTAAAATATGGGAAAAATATGGACTAGGAAATTCTGGAGGCAGTTCCTTTTTGGTTGACAAAGATGGAAAAATATTAGCTATTCATCCAACTGCAGAGGAAGTTAAAGCAAAGCTTGAGGAATTATTGAAATAAACTATGCCGCTATTAATACCATGTCCTGCCTATTTGAAAAAGATTGTAGGACATTGAACCATAATAACAACTAAAGCACACCACATTGCACTGTTTATTAGTAAAACAACTGTAATGTGGTGGTTTATTTACTTCAAGTTGTTATTTCCCGGCAGAATAAAAATATTATTTGAAACATAATAGAAGCAAACATTCTAATGATTATATAGTGACAAAAAAGGTGTATGAATCATTTTAAGGTTTACATATAGTAATTAAAACGAATTATTAATCACTTCTTCATTTCCTCTTTAATCTGGCGTTTTTGAATTTTTAATTTTTCTATGTTGTCTTTTATCTCTTCTTCTAAACGTAATTTTTCTGCTTTAATAGATTTTTCTCGCTTTTTTAAAAGCAATAAAATTCCAGCCATTATAGTTATCAAAGTAACTATAATTATCAAAAGTTGTGATGTGCTATTACCGACAATAAATCCTAAAAACTCAGGATATACCATTAAAGAAAAAGTGTAAATCTGTCCCATTAAAATAAGATTTTAAAGTTGTTATAAATGTTTGGTATTTTAAATAAAAAGCGGTCCTCCATTTATGAATTATGACAATTAATACAAGATTCTGATCTCCTTCTAAGTCTTTTTGTATATATGAATTACCACTAAAAAATTTATATATTAAAATAATCAATTTTTAGATACAGAGTCGAAAAATTAACCAATGTAAATGTTAATTCTATAAATAAACAATATGCACAAATATCCATCTATTAGTGTATACTAATAGAACTAAACGCTAATAGAATGCCTTATACTCTACTTCCTCTACCCACAAGCGTTCCTCAAATATCCCAATGAGCATAAACATTCGGTAACTATTATAATTGATAGCAACAGTTCTGTGGAGAAGGAAAAAAAGTTGACAAACCTATATATTAATTATAGCTATAGGCATAGAGAGACAGCAAATACTTACATTTTGAACTTTATGCCTATAAGATGCAATCTTGTACCAGAACAAGCTATTTATTTGAAATCTTATTGGGCTTCTATGGTATGACCAGGATGGATATTCTTGAACATGCTGACCCCCTTTCCTGAAGCCAGTTCCTGCTAGGTTTTAGCATGACAATCCGGCGGATGCTGACCCCTTTAAATGATATTTGAGGATAAATATTGCTCTGTGACGTAAAAAAAACGGAGCATATTGATCCCTCTGCATCAATTGCTTTTCAAAAAAACGGAGCATGTTGACCCCTTGGATTTAGGTTTAAATTAATTAGTAGTTGCAACTACTAATTGATACTGAATATGGCAGGAAAACCTAAAAGAATGAGCCAAGTAAAACAAATACTACAATTACACAGTCAAGGGTGTGGCATTAAGACAATTGCCCGCAATTTGGACATAAGTAAGAACACGGTTAAGAGTTATCTAATTAAATACCGTAGTTCAAAGTTAAGCCTTAACACCCTGTTAAAGATGGAGGATCATGCACTTGAAAAGGTCTTTCATCCTGGTAATCCTGCATATAAAGACCAACGTTTTGAAGACCTAAAATGTAAGCTGGATTATTTTGAAACGGAGCTAAAGAAGGCAGGTGTGACCAAACAGTTGCTTTGGGAAGAATATCGCTTATCAAATCCATCAGGATACAGCTTAAGCCAGTTTAGTTATCATTTAGCCCAACACCTGCTTACAAAGAATCCATCAATGGTATTACATCATGAACCTGGAGAAAAACTATTTGTAGACTATGCAGGCAAGAAGCTTTCTTACATTGATGCCACCACAGGAGAGATCATCGAATGTCAGGTCTTTGTAGCCTGTCTTCCATACTCTGATTATAGCTTTTGTATGGCAGTTCCCAGTCAACGCATAGATGACTTTATTTATGCGCTTACTTGTTGTTTGCAGAGTTTAGGTGGTGCTCCTAAGGTTCTTGTTCCTGATAATTTAAAGTCGGCTGTAACCAAAGCCAATAGATATGAACCAGGCATTAATCAGGTTCTTGAAGATTTTGCCAACCATTACAATATGGCTGTAGTACCTGCCAGAGCCAGAAAACCCAAAGATAAAGCGTTGGTTGAAAATCAGGTAAAACTGATTTATAATCGAGTATATGCCCGCATTCGCAATCAGCAATTCTTTTCACTCTCAGAACTCAATAAGACCATAAAGGAGTATACTCTCAAACATAACCAAACCAGAATGCAACAACGTGATTATTGCAGAGAGGAACACTTTTTATCAAACGAAAAACCATTGCTTCAAAAACTACCCAAAGAATCTTTTGAAATAAAGTATTACAAAGAATATAAACTAGCTCAGAACAATCACATATACCTTGGTGAAGATAAGCACTATTATAGCGCTCCATATCAATACATCGGCAAAGAACTAAAAGTTGTATATACTCGTTCAATGGTGCGCATCTTTTACAAATACAACCTGGTGGCTGTACATAAACGAGAGCTATCAAAAGGACGATACTCCACCATTAAGGAACATTTATGTTCTACACATCAGCATTATTTAAATCGCAGTCCTGAGTATTATAAAAACAAGGCTACAAAGCTTTCTACAACTCTGGGAGAACTCGTAGAATTGATTTTTACCCAGAAAAAATATCCTGAACAACTATATCGAAGCTGTGATGGTCTTTTTAGTTTGTGTAAAAACACTCCTGCAGATACCTTTAATAAAGCTTGTCAAATGGCCATTGAAAATCAAAACTTCAGTTATGGTTTTATTTTAAATATCATCAAAAATAAGATGACTGAATATCCACAACAAGAGCCCGATAAAGACCTTCCAAAACATAATAACATCCGGGGGAAGGAATATTACAATAATCAATTATCATTTAAATTTTAAATAATGGAGAATATCGAAAATCAATTATCACAATTGCGTCTGTATGGCTTTAAAAAAGGTTGGAATGCAATGTTAGAAACCAGAAAAAACAATGATCTATCATTGAATGAAGGTATTGAAATACTTTTGCAAGCTGAGCTTCAGGACAGAGAAAATCGTCGTTTCGACAGACTCAGAAAGACTGCCCGCTTTAGGTACCAAGCCTCATTAGAAGAATTAAAGTATGATGCAACCAGAGGATTAAACAAGTCCTTAATTACAACCTTAGCAACAGGTGATTATATCTCTAAAGGAGAATCTGTTTTAATTACAGGAGCTACTGGATGTGGCAAGAGTTTTATATCTTCAGCTTTAGGACATCACGCATGTGCACAAGGTTATAAAGTAGCATACTTCAATGTTCAGAAATTGTTGCAGCAAACCAAAATGGCTCGTATTGAAGGTTCAATCCACCAGTTCATGAATAAAATATCAAAAACCTGCTTGTTAATACTTGATGACTTTGGATTAACTCATCTTGAGAAACAACATCAAATGGATTTAATGGAAATAGTAGAAGATCGCCATGCTCGTGCTGCTACTGTTATTGTAAGTCAATTACCAGTAGCAAGCTGGTTTGATATCATTGGAGAAGCTACAATTGCTGATGCTATTTTAGATAGGCTTGTGCATACTTCACATAGAATAGAGCTTAAAGGAGAAAGTCTTAGAAAAATAATGTAATTTTGTCACACTGATCATTTTTAGTTACCCAAATCCAAGGGGGTCAATATGACCGGAATGAGGGGTCAACATCACCGGAATATCTAAAGGATATGACCTTGTACTTACTATGGTTTTATTATGGATATTTTAGGGTCTTTCTTCGGTTCCTTAGAAGCAATGCCTACGCAAAGAACAATCAAAGAATGTGCATAGACAACACAACCACAATACAACCACAATACAAAGAAATAGCAATAACTATGCATAGGATTAGCAATGACTATGCATAGAAATAGCAAAGCCTTAGCAAAGGAATGCAAAGACATAGCAAAGAAAAGTCAAAAAAACACCGAAAAACACCAAAACCTGGAATATTTTCGCCCCAAAACACAATTTTGCGGAATATTTTTATCGTTTTTTGCGATTTTGCGAAATATCGCCCATTTTTTTAAACTTTAGGGCACAAACCTAATCTCACTCAAAAACATTTACACCTCATAAACAACACATTAGAAGCAAAAAAAGTTACAATAAAATTACAGTAATTTTTTTAACACATATTTCACTGTACTTTAATAATATGAAAAGAGGTAGAAAGTAACAAGGTAGAGTAACAAGGTAGAAAGGTTGAATGGTAAAAAGTAATTTACAGCTCTGAAAACAAAAAGGCAACAAATCTAAGATTGCTTAGAGTACAAGGCATAAATGAACGCTAAATCCCCCTTTTGTAAAATTTCCAGATAGAAACCATGTAATTTACTAATACTATATGTAACCATGATAATATATAAAACAACCACAACATTTATAAAACCAACATCTATATCTAGCTAATCTTCATCTACTTACATCCCTAAAAAAAAAAAAAACAGCAAGCAGACAAAATTAGACCAATATCAATTGACTTTAGGTATGATATTTCGTAAATTCATTTACTCTTAAAAGAGAATAATTCTCCTTTAGATTAATAATGCATAATTTGTTTGCAACATTAATTTTTAACCCCTTAAACAATCTATTTATGGAAAATAAATCTGAAAATCATAGCAAATGTCCGGTTACCGGTGCAGTTGGAAAACCTGCTGCAGGAGGTGGAACGAGAAATAGAGATTGGTGGCCAAATCAATTAAAACTTAATATTCTACGACAAAACTCTTCATTATCTAATCCTATGGATAAAGAGTTTTGTTATACAGAAGAATTTAAAACTTTAGATTATAAGGGATTAAAAGATGATCTTCATTCACTAATGACAGACTCTCAGGATTGGTGGCCTGCCGACTTTGGTCATTATGGACCGCTATTTATTCGTATGGCGTGGCATAGTGCCGGAACCTATAGAACAGGTGATGGACGAGGTGGCGGAGGAACCGGACAACAAAGATTTGCGCCATTAAATAGTTGGCCTGATAACGTCAGTTTAGATAAAGCACGTAGATTGTTATGGCCAATAAAACAAAAATATGGAAAGCAAATTTCGTGGGCTGATCTAATGATTCTTGCAGGTAACGTAGCCTTAGAATCCATGGGGTTTAAAACATTTGGATTTGCAGGAGGAAGAGCCGACGTTTGGGAACCGGAAGAAGATGTAAATTGGGGAAGTGAAAAAGAATGGTTGGCAACAAGCGACAAACCCGATAGTCGTTATTCTGGTGATCGAGATCTTGAAAACACTCTTTCTGCAGTACAAATGGGTCTTATTTACGTAAACCCAGAAGGGCCTGATGGACATCCTGATCCGCTAGCAGCTGCAAAAGATATTCGTGAAACGTTTGCTCGTATGGCAATGAATGATGAAGAAACGGTTGCTTTAATTGCAGGAGGCCATACTTTTGGTAAGTGTCATGGAGCGGGAGACGCATCACATGTAGGCCCGGAACCTGAAGCTGCACCAATTGAAGAACAAGGTCTTGGTTGGAAAAGTTCTTTTGGAACAGGAAAAGGAGACGATACCATAACCAGTGGACTTGAAGTAACCTGGACACAAACCCCTACCAAGTGGAGTTATTATTTCTTTAAAAACCTGTTTGAATTTGAATGGGAATTAACTAAAAGCCCGGCAGGTGCTAACCAATGGGTAGCAAAAGATACAGAAGGACAAATACCTTATGCTCAGGATCCAAAGAAAAAGCATCGTCCAACCATGTTAACAACAGACCTATCGTTGCGTTTTGATCCTGATTATGAAAAAATATCAAGACGTTTTTATGAACATCCACTTGAATTTGCAGATGCTTTTGCCCGTGCATGGTTTAAACTTACACACCGTGACATGGGACCCAAAACACTATACTTAGGTCCTGAGGTTCCTGCTGAAGATCTGATATGGCAAGACCCTATTCCTAAATTAGATCATAAACTGATTGAAGAAACAGATATTATCGATTTAAAATCAAAAATAATTGCTTCTGGTCTCACTGTTTCCCAAATGGTATCAACAGCATGGGCTTCTGCTTCTACATTCAGAGGGTCAGATAAACGTGGAGGAGCAAATGGAGGCCGTATCAGACTTTCTCCACAAAAGGATTGGGTAGTAAATAATCCATCATTATTAAAAGAAATTTTAAAAAAACTGGAAGTTATTCAGAACGAATTTAATGATTCCCAATCAAATGGTAAAAAAGTATCGTTAGCAGATTTAATTGTTTTAGCAGGATGTGCTGGAGTAGAAAAAGCTGCTAAGGATGCAGGTGTAAGTATAAATGTGCCTTTTACTCCTGGACGAATGGATGCCTCTGAAGAACTGACTGATGTTGAATCTTTTGGTGTATTAGAGCCTGTTGTTGATGGATTCAGAAATTATCAAAATAAAAAATATGCGATTTCAAGCACTGAAGCACTTATTGACAAGGCGCAACTTCTTACTTTAACAGCTCCACAAATGACTGTACTTATGGGAGGAATGCGGGTTCTTAATACCAACTTTGATGGTTCTAAACATGGTGTATTTACTGATCAACCGGAAGTACTAACAAATGACTTTTTTGTTAATCTACTTGATATGAGAACTGCCTGGATGCCTAATCCAGAATCAAAAGAATGTTATGATGGCCGTGATCGTAAATCAGGAAAGATTAAATGGACAGCAACTAAAGTTGACCTTGTTTTTGGTTCTAACTCTGAACTCAGAGCAATTGCCGAGGTGTATGCCTGTGCTGATGCAAAAGATAAGTTTGTAAAAGACTTTGTAGCTATTTGGGATAAAGTAATGAATCTGGATCGATTTGATATAGCTTAATATTTTGTTTGATCTATGAAATATTCTACAGAAGAAATAAGAAATATACTATCTGACAAAGGATTAAAAGTAACTCCTCAAAGAATTGCTATTCTTGATGCAATTTACAAGTTAGAGGGCCATCCTAGTGCAGATAGTATTATAGAATATATTCGTAAAAACAATCCTAATATTGCTACAGGAACAGTTTATAAAGCTCTTGACACTTTTTTGGAAAATAAACTAATAAAGAAAATTACTACAGACCGAGACATTATGAGATATGATGGAGTTTTGGAAAATCACCATCATTTATATTGTAGTGAATGTGATATAATAGAGAATTATGTAGATGAAGAGCTTGATACTCTCCTTAATGAATACTTTAGAAAAATAAGAATAAAGGGATTTCATTTAAAGGAATTTACGGTTCAAATAAGGGGGACCTTTGATAATTGCTAAACCTGTAATGAAATTCATACAATTTGAAATGTTGATTCTACATATCTGCTAGTTTTAAATAGTGTATAAAAAATACTCAAATGGAAGATTGCGCAAACCTTGATAAATGTGGCTTTTTTAAGGAATATGAGAAAGATGAAAAATTACAAAAGGCTTTAAAGGGATATATAGATAGTTATTGTAAAGGTAAATTACAGGATGCTTGTGTTCGCAAAAAAGTAAGTAAAGCCCTTGGTGGACCACACAATGTTCCTTTAAATATGAAGCCAAACGGACAACCAATACTAGGAACAACCGATAAATCCTGGTCTGATGAAGTAAAAAGAATAATTGCATAATTATAAACAAATTAACTTAATTCATTAAAATTTTAAGAAAATGGAAAATACTCAAGAAGAACAAGTAGTTAGTATGCCAAGAATTGGCGATCCTGCACCGGAATTTAAAGCTGTAACAACTCAGGGTGAAATTAATTTTCCTTCTGATTTTAAAGGCGAATGGGTAATTCTTTTTAGTCACCCTGCTGACTTCACTCCTGTATGCACATCAGAATTTATGACTTTTGCTACAATGGAAGAAAAATTTAACCAGGCAAATTGCAAGCTTGTAGGACTTTCTATTGATGGATTATATAGCCATATCGCATGGTTACGTACTATTAAAGAAAAAATTGAGTACAAAGGAATGAAAGATGTTGAGGTTAAGTTTCCTTTAATTGAAGACATTAAAATGGATGTTGCCAAGAAATATGGAATGATTCAACCGAATGAGGATTCTACTAAAGCAGTAAGAGCTGTATTTTTTATTGATCCTAAAGGAATTATCAGAACTATAATTTATTACCCACTTAGTTTAGGCAGAAACTTTGATGAATTATACAGAGTGATTGTTGCATTGCAAGCAGCAGATGAATTTGGCGTGGCAACACCGGCAGACTGGCGTCCGGGAGATGATGTTATTATTGGACCTGCTGGTTCTTGTGGTGCAGCTCAAGGACGAATGGAAGACAGTGAAATTGATTGTAAAGATTGGTTCTTCTGCACTAAAAAGCTTGATAAGGATAAAGTTTTAGATAAAATTTTAAAGAAATAACCAGGTCACAATGATTGTGTAAATTAATAATAGATCGTTAGACTTTAGATAAGAGATATTAGACTAATTTACAATGAGTTTCTTATCAATGAGTTGATTGATATCCAATTATATTATCAACTTGTTAATTATCTACATCTTATAAAAGTTTAACAAAGTATTGAATTAAATGAGGCGGTCTTAAATGAGATGGCCTCATATTGTTTTAAACCAAATATTATTATCACCAATAATGGAGAGACTACTCTCTCTGTAAAGCAATATCGTTAAGATCAATAGTTGGGTGATGATTTCGTGGTTTACCTACCGATAAATTTTTATACTCAATAACTGACTGTGAGCAGAAGTGAAGACAAGCAAAACAATAATGACAGTTATCCAGCCATTGTATTTTTTTACCATGCAGTCTGATATTTTGAAAAGGGCAAACCTGCATACAGTACCCGCAGCGTATACACCCCTCACCTACTGTAAAAAACTTATTTCTACCGCTTTTTTCTTTTGATACCAACTGTTTAATATCACCAAGTATTGCAAACTCATTGTCAAACTCATTTTTCATTTGTGAAATGCTTTCGCTTATGTGCAATACTTTTTCTTGTGCCTCTTGATATAATGTATCAGTTTGTTTTTCTTTTGAAAGTCTTACATAAGGAAAATGTGCAGCCACCATTGGGATAAAATAACCGGCATTAAGTGTTACATCTGCTTTGTGTAAATATTTTTCAACCTGCGAAAGTGCATTCCCTATCTTTGGGCTGCCACCTGTAACTACAACAAAAACGTATTCCGGATTATGAAAATTCACTTCCTTTAAAAACTCACTGACAATACGGGGCACTGTCATAAAATGAATCGGAAAAATAATCCCGATCCTTTGAGCTGTAACCTTTATTGGTTTCTGTTTTAAGCACCTGATTATTGGAAATAATTCACTCTCTTTTATATGTTTTTTAATGGACCGGGCTACACTTAAACTATTACCGGTACCTGAAAAATAATACAAAGCCGTATTCATATTACATACAAATTTGAGTGCAAATATACTTGTTTAAAATTAAGTATGTGATTATGCCTGTATTATGCATAAGGGAAATCTTCTTTATAAATAACATTCCTTTTTATCTAAATAACATTAATTTGCTCAAGCCGCAATGGCTTTTACTTTTTTTCTAATATCAAATATACGAGTAAACATAAAAGTCCGCCGACTACACCACTCGCTTACCCACTATTTTCTTTATTTTGAGACAGAAAGAACTCACTGCGTTCAAACAACTTTCAGTCTTGTCAAAATTAAAGAAAAGTGGGTCCCATGCTACGTTGCTGATGTCGGGTCCGCGACTTGAAAATATATTTGTTTCTAAAACGATTTCTCTACAATATGCATCAGAGAAACCTATTTATCTAGATAAACACTATGTTACAACTGATATTCATGCAGAATAATATTATGTCTGGTTCCTAAAACTCTTCTTTCGAAAAATACACAAATACCGTATCTTTATATAACAGTTAACTCATTTTACAGCATAGGCCATGGCAATATCTAATCAAAAACTCGATCGTATAGCTATCTCTGTTAAATCACACATGCTACTTAGGCAATTATTAAGAGAAAATCCTATTCTGGAAGAAATAATGCAAAACGCAAGAAATGAAACAGAAGCGTTGGTTGGAGTCCGAAATTGGATTTTGAATGATATAAAGAAGAGCCAGGATGCCTATCTTTTTTATAAACGAGAGATACATGGCAGAGAGGCATTTGAGAAATTAAGATGGAAAGATTTTGCTGCAATTAGAATACTAGATTACATTGATAATGCAGGTCGTGAGTTTGAGGATCCAAATTTAAGAGGAGAATTAGCTGTAAGTAATCCGATTCAACTGATTTGGCTTGCAGTAACACATGGAACCGGTGGAGCGAAACCATATTTTTTTAAGGATATGTTAATGCTTTTCAGACAATTTAGTACAGATTTTAAAAGAAATATTCCATCGAAAAAACAAGTAGAAAAATGGATGGACAGATGGTGTTCTGGTCTTGATCCCAGAATAATAAAACTCAGAGAAGAAAACAGGGAACGGATATTAAAGGTTATTATTCGTAAAATTGATGAAGGAGAAATAAATGATAGTAAATTCTATTTTCCTAAAGGATTATCTGATGAGCAAAAATATCTGAAAGCTTTGGATTGGTGGGACAATCATTTATTCCATTTACGATTTGCAGTGAGATCACCGGATTTATTAAATGAATTACTCGACAACTCACTGGATCCGGATACTATGAATGTGCTGTATGAAGCCGAAGCCAAAGGAATTCCTTTTTTTGTGAATCCATATTATCTTTCATTATTACACGTTAGGGTTCCGTATTTTGCTGTTGGTGCTGATTTGGCTATTCGACATTACGTTATATACAGTCAGAAACTAATTGATGAATATGGACATATTGTAGCATGGGAAAAAGAAGATAAAGTGAAACCCGGAGAACCAAATGCTGCAGGGTGGTTATTACCAAATGAGCATAATATTCATAGACGTTACCCCGAAGTAGCTATTCTTATTCCTGATACTATGGGCCGAGCATGTGGCGGATTATGTGCCTCTTGTCAAAGAATGTATAGTTTTCAGAGGGGTAATTTGAACTTTAATTTAGATAAACTAAAGCCTAATCAAACCTGGGATAAAAAGTTGGATACATTGTTGGAATATTTCGAAAAAGATTCTCAATTACGCGATATATTAATTACAGGTGGTGATGCATTAATGAGTTCTGACAAGTCACTTGAAAAGATCCTTGACAAGGTATACAAGATGGCGATAAATAAATTAGAAGCTAATAAGAATAAACCCGATGGAGAAAAATTTGCACATATCTTACGTATCCGGTTAGGTACACGGTTACCTGTATATTTGCCACAGCGTATTACACCTGAACTGGTAAAAGTATTGGGTGATTTTAAGAAAAAAGCCTCCAAAATTGGCATAGAGCAGTTTTTTATTCAATCCCATTTTGAATCTCCAATGGAAGTAACTCCTGTTGTGAAAAATGCAATAAAACTATTAAACTCCGCAGGATGGACAGTTACTAATCAACATGTGTTTACAGCAGCTGCTTCCAGAAGAGGTCATGCTGCTAAGCTTCGAAAAGTTTTGAATGAAATTGGAATAATCAATTACTACACATTTTCTGTAAAAGGCTATATGGAGAACAATTTTAACTTTGCCACTAATGAAAGAGCCGTACAGGAGCAGATGGAAGAAAAGGTGATTGGTAAAATTCCTGAGAATTATTACTCTATAATAAAAGAGTTTCCTAAGAATGCCGGTTCCATTAAAGAAAATATGTCAAAGCTCATGCAAGAGACTGGACTATCGTTTCTTGGTACTGACAGAAACGTATTAAATCTACCTGGCGTTGGCAAAAGCCTTACATTCCGAACAATTGGTATTACACGCTATGGACGTAGAATTTTGGAGTTTGAACTGGATCATACAAGAAAACATAGTCCTGTTGTAAAACAAATGGATAAAGTAACTATTATTGAATCTAAATCTATTGGTGAATATCTTCAGCAATTAGATGATATTGGTGAAGATATTACTGATTATGAAAGTATCTGGGGATATTCAATTGGTGAAACGGAACAACGAATTCCTATATATGATTATCCGGATTATAATTATCATATCACTCAAAAATACACAAATCTAAAAGAGGAGTAAATGCTTTTTCCATGCAAACACTAACTCACCTGATATTGGTGGGCCATTTTATATATGTTGAAAAATTATAAATTATCAATATCTTAATTTTAATGATATTCCTAAAAACCACACATCCTTTAATACATAAAACTTGGAACAATAATAAAAATATAAATACGTTAATTACTACTAATTTACAGCTCTAAATCATAAAATAGTTACACCTTTGTGGCTTTAAATGATATATGTTTTAAAAAAAATGTAATAAAAACCTACATATTATAAAATTATACGATATTGATTAAGTAATTATATCTAAAAATAGCTATCTTAAAGCAACTTACCCAGTAAAATTAAAATGACACATGGTTGAAAGAATGATTCTCTAAAAACGATCAAAAACCAGCCATCGATAGTGAAACATTACAAAAGTTGAACATGAAACCTGATAATAATAAAGAAGATATTAATGAATTAAAGGATGAGATCAATAAACTACGTAAAGAGTTGATCAGAGAAAGGGAATTAAAGGGATATTCATTGCTTTTACAGGAAATTGTTGACAAAAGCCCCTATCCTATGTGGATTTCAGATGAAAAAGGGCTTATGCAAAAAGCCAATACAGCATTATTGGATACTTTAGGATTAAATGAAAATGATCTTATTGATAAGTATAATGTATTAGAAGATAAAAACCTTGAGAAAGAAGGAATTTACAAACAAATAGAAGAAGTTTTCTCAAAACTTAAAAGTACCACTTTAATTACTTCTTGGGATGGAAAAAATTCGAGAATAGAGGAAATTAGAAATGCAAAGCAGGTATGGATCGAAGCTAGTTTTTTTCCTATTCTTGATAATATGGGTAACCTTACTAATGTTATTTGTCAGTGGTTTAATATTACAAAACAAAAGGAGGCTGAATTCGAGCTTTCAAAACAAAACCAAAAACTGGAAAGCTTAGTTCACGAGAGAACAAAAGAACTAGAAGAGAAAAATGAACAACTTGAACTTACATCTCAGAATTTAGCGGAGATTCAATCAAAAATGATGGAATCAGATAAAATGGCTTCATTAGGTTTTTTAACGGCAAGTATTGCTCATGATTTAAATAATCCTTTAAATTTTATCTATTCTGGTTATCAACAATTAGTAGAAATTTTAAATGAAAAAGGTTCTATAAGCAAGGACGAAGGCCAAATATTATTAGAAGCAATTGATACCGGAGTAAATAACAGTATAAGTATTATTAAAAGCCTTAACCATTTTAGTAGAACAAATGTAGATCAAAACGAAGTACTAGATATTCATAAAGTTCTAGACAATTGTGTTTTAATGCTGCATAACAAATTAAAATATCACATTGAGTTAATTAAAAATTATTGTGAAAATAATATCACAATTAAAGGAAATTCAGGACAGATGCATCAACTGTTTTTAAATATCTTAACAAATGCTATACAATCCATAAAAGATTCTGGCGAAATTGAGATTAAAACAAGAATGACTGAAGAAAATATATGTATTCAGGTAACTGACAATGGATGTGGAATTAAAGCTGAATATTTAAACAAGATTATGGATCCATTCTTTACCACAAAGCCACCTGGAGAAGGAACTGGATTAGGCTTATCTATAACACAAAAAATACTTAAGGAACATAAGGGATTAATAGATATAGAATCTAAAATTGACAAAGGAACTACAGTTAAAATTACATTACCTCCTAACTTTTAATACTGACATATACGCACACTCGTTATAATAATTTTCGATAAAATAGATAAACCAGGAAGCATTACAACGCTTCCTGGTCCTCTTCACAATTAACTTCTAATTTTTTAACCATTTTCTTTTTCATTTTAATCCTCTTAATTTCATTGGTTAAAAGATTAATACTATCCTCATTATAAGCTTCCAGTTTCGCTTTAGTATATAAGCTAAGAGCTCGATCATATTCATGTTGATATTCAAATACTAAAGCTTTTAAACTATAAGTTTTAGATAAATCGACACCTCTAAGTTTATTTGAGTAACTAATTAATTTTAAAGCTTTACCATACTCTTTAAGTGCAATTAATACATATATATAATCAATACATGTATTTATATCTTTAGGATCACCAGCTAAGGCTCTGATATAATACTCTTCGGCCTTAATAAAGTTATTCATTTGCTCTTTGTAAATTTTACCCATCAGGTAATTTGCCCCTGGATGTTCCTTGTTATAAATTAAAGAATAACTAAGATTTTCAATAGCCTCTTCAAGGCTATATGGATATTGATCAAGAGCCTTTATATAATATTGATCTGCCAATGTGTTCATAACAATTAATTTTATTCAGTTAACTCCTTGCGTAAATTATTCTTTAAGGATTTTCTTTTGTTTTTATAACTCAAATCTGTGTAATGACTTTTAAAATCACTTCCATAAAATGTTCTTATAGGATTACCCCTATGTATTTCCGAATGGTTCTTCCATTCATTACGGATCTTATCCTTCTGTTGGTTTAATTGTTCTATTTTTAACTGAGCCAGCAGCCTTTCTTTCGCTAACTTTTTATTCTGAAATTGAGACCTGCTATCAGAGGCTACAACACTTATTCCACTTGGATTATGTTTTGCTCTGATTGCAGTACTCACCTTATTAACATGCTGACCTCCTGGTCCTCCGGAACGAATAGCCTGATAACTAATATCTTTATCATTAAAAGCGTATGATACTTCGGAAAGGTCTATTTCATTTACAGCCACAAACCAATTTTTACGTTTATGATGCTTTCTGAATAGGCTCTTTCCAACCCACTGAATTGTTCCTATCCATTTTTTAGTAAATACGCTTATACCTTCTCCTTCTAACTGAATACATGCTGAAAATATAGTACCATTTTCCACACCTGGTTCCCTTTGAATGATATCGTATTTAATATTGGATTGTTTTGCTTCTTCAATGATATATTTAAGTATTTGCGCTACTACCCAACAACATTCTGCAGGACCTCGTCCTGAAGTTATTTGTAATATTGTTTCCATTTTTTTACTGTTTATCCATTCTTACTATTTGTGGGTAAAACGTTCCCTCAATCTGAACTAAATCATCTTGTGATTTCATTACCTCATCTAAATTTTTATAAGCTATCGGAGCCTCTTCTGTTCCACCACCAATTAGTGTAATATTCTTTTGCTTAAGAGTTTTATTGAGTTCACTTTTGGTGTAACTATCTTTAGCTTTTTTTCTGCTCAACTTTCGGCCTGCACCATGCGAAGCTGAATTAATAGCATTGATATTGCCCTTACCGGATATTATATAACCCGGATCCATCATATTTGCTGGAATTATTCCAATTTGGCCATCGCCTGCAGGTGTAGCACCTTTTCTGTGGACAATAAGTTCCTGTCCATTAATTGATTCCTTCCAGGCAAAATTATGGTGATTATCAATTGTAGCAACAGGTTTTAATCCAAGAGATTTTGACAATCTGTAATGAATTATTTCATGACATGCTTTTGCATAATCACCGGCTAAATTCATTGCAATCCAATATTCCTGACCAACTTCAGTATCTAAATCCAACCACGCCAGGTTTTGAGCTCCAGATGGTAACATGCAATATTTTTTTGCAATCTTGGTATAATGTTCTGCTATTGTTGCACCTAATCCTCTTGATCCGGAATGAGCTAAAATACCAATAAAGTTTCCTTCTTTGAGTTGAAAAACATTGTCATCTCTTAACTCTACAATTCCAAATTCAACGAAATGATTACCGGAACCGGAACTACCCAATTGATTTTGGGCTTTCCCTTTTAATGATTTCAACACTTCTATTTCTTGAAACTCCTTTCTGTTAATTACTTCATGATCTAAACTATGTTTATCTATTTTCCCAATACCAAAATGAGTTTGCTCTTTTAATGCTGTTTTTACCTGATAATGATATCTTTTCAAAAAATCAGATGATACATCATAAATACTTAATGACATTCGACAACCGATATCGAGCCCTACTCCATAGGGTAATACTACATTGTTTGTTGCCAATACTCCTCCTATAGGCAGGCCATACCCCACATGTGCATCGGGCATTAATGCTCCAAATACACTAACAGGAAGTTGCATGGCTGTTTGCATTTGTATTAAAGTATCATTAGTAATATTACGTTTTCCAAATGTTACAAATGGTTTCTCCTGCGATTCAAGATGATATTGAATTCCATTATTAACCTTTACTTTACCAATAATTTCCTCTGCTATTTTAAATAATAAAGGATCTTCTAAATAATTCTCCGGTTTTATGATAATTCTCTCAAGAATTTCAAGTTTTTGAGACTTTGTTAAGTGCTTAAAATCACTGTTTATTATATTAATAGCTAAACTCTTTGCTCTATTAGATTGATAATTAATTCTTTTTAGGTCTTTACCTTTTATCTTAGACTTGCTCATAAGTCCTTTTAATTTTAAAGACTAACATTAATTTAATGGCATATTGAATGAATAAGGTATACTGATGAAAATTTTGAATATAGCAGTGCACCAATTACATCCGACACAAACCTGTATGTCAGTCATTTTTAATAATATAATTATGATTTTATAATTTAGTAAGCTACTAAATTAAAGATCAGTACATGAGGAAGTGAGTTAGTTTACAACTAACAAAACTGATCTATTTACGGATATGTGATATAAGCTCCAACATAATATTTTCCCCCTATTTTTTTAGTTTAACATGGGGTGAAATGCACTGCAAATGTAGAATGAAATAATTGAATTTTCAAAATAATAATCGTATTAAAATTAATTTAATTGAATATTTAATTCATCTAACCTACTATTTAAAGCAATAAACAGGTTAATAATTACCACTTCGTTATAAGTAAGATAAAATATAAATGATTACATATCTACTATCTAATAACTGGATTTTGTTTGTAAATAATATTAACTTTTAAAAGCTAAGACAAGAAGATTATTAATTATTACAACCTAAACAAGTGGAATATGAACTATTGGTCATATACAATAGAGAAATTTAAGCATTTTATATTAATGGTTGGGGAAATTTCTTTATTTACAGGTCGATTTTTTAAAGAGGTAGTTAATCCACCCATAGAGTTTCAGGAGTTTCTAAAACAATGCTATATGGTTGGCTACAAATCTTTACCCTTAGTATCAATAACTAGCCTTATTATGGGAATGGTACTTACCTTACAAACAAGACCAACACTTGTTGATTTTGGTGCAGTATCTTTAATGCCTAGCATGGTTGGAATCTCTATTGTAAGGGAAATTGGCCCCGTTATTACAGCTTTAATATGTGCAGGTAAAGTTGGTTCTGGAATTGGGGCAGAGTTGGGATCTATGCGTGTAACCGAGCAAATTGATGCAATGGAAGTGTCAGGTACTAACCCTTTTAAATATCTTGTAGTAACCCGCATATTGGCAACTACTATTACCTTACCTATATTAGTAATATTGGGAGATACGGTTGGACTATTAGGCTCTTTTATGGTTGAAAATATTAAAGGTGCAGTATCGTTTACTTTGTTCTTTAATTATGTATTTGATTATTTAACCTACGGTGATCTTATACCTTCCATTATAAAATCCTTCTTTTTTGGTTTTGCAATTGGATTAATAGGATGCTATAAGGGGTATAATGCAGAAAGAGGCACTGCAGGTGTTGGTTTAGCAGCAAATTCAGCCGTTGTTGTAACATCGATGTTATTATTTTTTATCGACTTTTTAGCTGTTTTAGTGGCAGATATTTTTTATGAGTTATAAAATTTCTAATGCGAATCTATGTTATCAGAAGAAACACATAAACAAAATGATCAGCAAAAGATAATTGAAGTAACTCAGTTGTATAAAAAATTTGCCGGCAAACAGGTTCTAAATGGATTTGATTTAGATTTATACAATGGAGAATGTTTGGTTGTTATTGGTAAGTCCGGTTCAGGAAAAACGGTAATGATAAGATGTTTAGTTGGCCTAATGACCGGAGAATCAGGAAAAATCAAAATCCTGGATAAGAGCATACCCGATTTGAATCAAAAGCAACTAGATGATTTAAGGTTACATATTGGATTTTTATTTCAGGGTAGTGCATTATATGATTCTATGTCTGTCAGGGAAAACCTGGAATTTCCTTTAAGAAGACTTCGCAAGAAATACGAAGATAAAGAAACTGTAGAGAAATTAATCAGAGAAGTTTTAGCTAGTGTTGGTTTAGAACATGCTATAGATTTAATGCCTTCAGAACTCTCAGGAGGTATGAAACGTAGAATAGCACTAGCCAGAACACTTATTTTAAGACCGGAAATAATATTATACGATGAACCTACCACTGGTTTAGATCCGATTACAGCAAAAGAAATTATTAAATTAATAGCTGAAGTTCAAAAAAAATACAAAACGACTTCTCTTATCATTACACATGATTTAAATATTGCAAAACTAATTTCAAATAGGGTTGTAATATTAGTTGAAGGAAAAAGCTATGCTATAGGAACTTATAAAGAATTAGCATCATCAAATGATCCGGTTATAAAAGCGTTTTTTTAATTATTAATAGAAAAAACAAGAAAATGCAAAAATCAACATCTCAAAAAATAAAGCTTGGAATAATGGTTCTTTCCGGTGTATTACTATTCACCATTGGTGTATATTTAATTGGTAACAACCAAAGTTTTTTTACTAAAACATTTAAGATTAGTTCTGTTTTTAAAAATGTTAAAGGACTGAGAATTGGTAATAATGTAAGATATTTAGGTATTGATGCCGGAAATGTTGAGGCAATTGATATAATTAATGATACCACCATCCGAATTACAATGAAAATAGATATGAAGACGAAGTCTTATATCAAAAAAAATGCTGTTGCAAAAATAAGTTCTGATGGATTAGTTGGTGATATGATTGTTAACATTGAACCCGGTTTTGGATCAGGTTCAACGATTGAAAATAATGACGAGATAAAAGCATTTGACCCGATAGCTACTGACGAAATGCTAAGTACTTTAAGTGAAACCAACGAAAATGCGGCATTGTTAACTGCTGGAATACTACAAATTACAAATTCAATAAATTCGGGAAAAGGTACTTTTGGAATGTTAGTCAATGACAAAGCTGTTGCACAAGACATTCGTATAATAATTAAGAACTTAAAAGATGCAACATCAAGATCCACAATACTTATGAAAAACCTGGAAGAGGCATCGTACTCTTTAAACAACGATAGTAACCTTTTGGGAATAATTCTAAATGACACAACAGCCGCAAGTAAAATTCGAGCATTAATTAATGATCTGAATTCGTCAGGAAAAGATTTCAAAGAAATGTCTAAATCTTTAAATGATTTAGTATATGAACTTGCAAAAGGCAATAATAGCCTTGTTAACACTATTGTTAACGACTCGCTATTAAAAAACGACTTAAAAGAAACGCTGGAAAATATTAATTCAGGCAGTCAAAAGTTCGATGAGAATATGGAAGCACTAAAACATCATTTTTTGTTTAAAAAGTATTTTAAGGATAAAGAAAAGTAAATAAACTTATGTTTTTGTCTTAGAATTGACTAAAATAATTCTTTTAACTGGCGTTTCACCCAGACCCAACTTCCTTTTTTAGCTTGATCCAAAAAAGAAAGGAAAAAACTTATTCTATGATTATTGCTGCGTTCGGCATAACTCAAGTAAACTTGATTCTGCCCTCACTTATCGCAATAATTCAAGGCTGCACCCACTTCTCTCAAAAAACTACGGTTATTTGACTGAAATCGTTTAAACTCACTGCGTTCAAACAAAAACGATTTTTAACCGTCAAAATAACCTTGTTTTTTGGCTCACTGGCTGAGGCCAAATATAGAACCTGCTAAAGAATTGATATCTTTTTTCATTTAAGACAGATGTGGTTTTCTCTTTAGTATTACTCACAATTCAATAAGAAATACTTCAAAAAAACAATATTAATACAAACGCGTTGACAACACATAACAGAGGAAAACAAACAAGTGATGATAAATGGTTTGCTCCCAAATGGCACCCTATTTTTACTGAGGCTGTAAATGATTTATGTTTTCTTTTGAGCAGAGGCTATTCAGAGAATTCAGGCTTAAATGTGGTTGGAAACAGATATAAACTGCAGAAAAGGCAAAGGTTGGCTATTTTAAGAATAAGTTGTAGCAATCAAGGGACAATAACACGGAACAAATCAAGATGCTTTGAAAATGAATTAGAAGGTAAGACTGTTGAAATAGATGGATTTAACCTTTTAATATTTTTAGAAAGTATATTATCAGGAGCATTTATTTTTAAAGCTCGGGATGGATTGTATCGTGATATTTCAAGTGTTCACGGTTCGTACAAAAGAGTGATTAAAACAGAAGAAGCTATTCTTATAACTGGTAATATATTGAAAGATTTAGGAGTAAGATCTGTTATTTGGTATTTTGATCAACCCGTGTCCAATAGTGGCGGACTAAAAACTAATCTATTACAAATTAGCCATAAAAATAGATTTAACTGGGAAGTAAATTTGGTTTTTAATCCTGATAAAGAATTAATTAAAAGTAAGAATATTATAATTTCTTCAGATGGTTGGATTCTTGAGCATGTAAATAAATGGTTCAACTTTGGTGCTTATCTTATTGACAACAACTTAATTTATGCAAATGTAATTGCTGTATGAGACAAATAACTCAAACTAATTTTTTGGATGAATGTTGTATTAAAACATAAACATGTAAAAAGAGTTTTGCTTATTCAACCCTGGCGAGATACAAGGTCCAAGGTCTTTGGCGAAATGGAGCCTTATGCTTTAATGACTCTTGCTGCTTCCTTAGTCAAAATAGGAGTTGATGTAAAAGTTCTTGATCTAAGAAAAGAGAAAAAATCTTTACAACCTTTATTAAAATCTTTTAATCCTCAACTAACAGGCATTACAGCCATAACAATTGATTACCAGATGGCAATATTAACTGCCAGAATCATTAAAGAATACAACAATGAAATAATTACTGTAATTGGTGGTATACATGCTACGTTATCTCCTTCTGATTTTAAAATTGAAAATATTGACTTTATTATTCGAGGACCTGGAGCTATACCACTTACTATGTTAATAAAGCACATAAATCAAAAGCTTGACATCTCCACAATAGATGGAATTATTTATAAAGATGAGAAGCAAAGTTTTATCGAAAACAAACTCTGGACAAAAAATATATTACCTGAAGCTATAAATGTTATTCCAACAAGAACTGTTTTTAATCAAAAATATAAGTATCGATGTTTTGGTTTTAATTATGCAATAATTTCTACTTCACAAGGTTGTTTAGGAAGATGTAATTTTTGTGCATGCTGGCGGGCTATGAATGGAAATTACATTCAAAAACCTATTAAAACAATACTACAGGAAGTAGAAACAGCTCTTAAATCTGGGAAACGACACATTTTTTTTGCTGATGACAACACCTTTCAAAATGTTGATAGAGCCTTTGAAATAGGAAAACATATAAGAGATTATCTAGAACAAGAAAAACATAAAGTAATCTTTGATGCCTATTGTCGCTCAGATGTAATTGCTAAAAATCCTGAATTATTCGAATTCTGGCATAAGATTGGGCTTAAATTCCTAATTGTGGGATTTGAATCCATTTTTGATGAAGATTTAAGAGGTTTTAATAAAAATACAGCCATTGCCACAAACTTAAAGGCAAATCAAATTCTTAGAAAAATTGGAATAATCAATATGGCACATATACTTATTAGACCACAATTTTTAAAACAAGATTTTAAAAACTTAAATACATTCATGTATTTACATGGAATAACTAATCCCGTATTACCTGTACTTACTGGTTTACCTGGTACTAACTTATATAATAAAAAAAACACACCAGAATTATACCCCTACTTTGATCTTGCTCACCCTATGGAGAAAACAGCATTACCTGTTAATGATTTTTTTAAAGAACTAAGACTTATAGGATATAAAAACTATTCTTTTACAAGGTGGTTTAGCGGAAAAATCAAACAAGTTTTAAACTTTATTTTTACAACTATAGGAATCAAACCTCCTTATAATTGGTATGAAACAAAGACTACTCATTTTCTAACCATACCATATTACAAGTATTTTTATTGGCGAAATACAAATAAAAGAAAGCTTAAGGACTTTTATCAATATTATCTTTTCTATTATGAAAAACAGTCTTAATATAATCAATGTGAGATAAACTATATGGCAATAATATCTGTGTCATTACAAGTAAGCTAATTATCAACCAAAGAGCATAATCTAATACAGAATTGTTACCTTTTATAACAATATGCGAATAGGAAAATATACAGGCCATACTATAAAATAATCCAACCAGACCATAGCAGAAAGCGCCTATCAAAGAAATATATTTAAAATGGCTTTCACCTGGTTTTAATTTCATCGTATGATTAATTATCATACCCACTCTAAATCCAAACATATCATGATGAACTCCAACAAAAGACATAATCAGAAAAGATAAGATCCCAGTATTAAAAACAGGCCAAAAATCAAGTGAATTTGCAGGATTCCAGGATATCAATAAAATAAAAGGCAAATAGCCGGAATAAATAAAACCGTGATGGACGTAACAATAATTTATTCGAAAAGGCCATGTAAATTCCCATAATCGCAAAAAACGAGTAGCAATTTCAGGTACAACATAACCATATACAATAGCTAATAAAATAAGAGATATTACATACCCCATATGGTCTGTCCTTTGCATCCATATATAATATGCAAGAACAGTTAATGGAATTGGTAAAATAAAGTCAACCAAAACCAAATAATAGCGAATTATATTATCTATAAAACCATTATTATGTGACATTGTAGATTCTGTTTTTTTCATTAAACAGCCTTTTTAAATAAATACGATATGCCTGATTTCCGGCAAATGTCAACAAAAAATTTTTTCCTGCATTTAGAGTTCTCTTAAACGAAGAATTTAATGTAAATGTATTTTTATAAGTCCATATAAATCCTTTATCAAGTTGTTGAGGAGTCATTAATTTAGGCTTAAAAACAACATGTTGAGTATCATAATATTCCCAATTTTCATGTAATAACCTACCTTCTCCTTTTAGTCGTTTATACGAAGATGTTCCCGGATATGGAGTATATATTGCATAACGAGGAATGTTTATTTTATGGTCTTGAACAAAATCAAGTGTTCTTTTAAATACATCAACAGAATCCTCTTCAAATCCAAAAATAAAACACCCCATTAATATCACCTTGATTTTATTCAGGATCTGAATAATTGAAATATAATTGTCATAATTATTAAAGCCCTTATTTATTCGATTTAGAGAATAATTATTCAGTGACTCAAAACCTATCAATAAATAAGTGCATCCACTATCTTTTAACAGTTTAGGAATCTCATTATCATAAAAAACTTTCGTAGATACCAATCCTCCCCATTTTTTATTTAAAGGTACTAAAGCTTTAAGAAGATTTTTAAAGTATATCATATCCTCTCCCATGCTAACATCATTAAACACAATCTTTTTAGCAGGTATATGTTTAATTTCATTTATAACTTCATCCAAAGGTCTGGTTTGCCAACCAAAGCCAGCAGCCGGCACTGCACAGAAATCGCAACTATTTTTACATCCCCGGGTTGCACTAATCACATTAGGAACCATATACCCTGCATTTTTCTGAAGGTCTCTTCTGGGAATCGGTATATTATGAAAATACTGTTCTGTATCTTTATAAACTGGTTGGATACAATCCTTTTCTATATCTCTTAAAAGTTGTGGCCATGTTCTTTCTGCAAAACCAACTACAATACTATCTGCATGTGAAGCAGCTTCATTGGGCAACAAAGTAACATGAACACCACCTAATATTACTATAGATCCTTTTTTCTTATAATGTTCAGCCAGCTCATAACCTCTTTTGGTTGTCCCCGTAATTATACTTATTGCTACTATATCAAACTTTTGATTTAAAGGAACTTTTTGAATACTCTCATCAATCACAGTAATCTCATAATTAAGTTCTTCAGGAACTAATGCAGCCAAAATTGTAGCTGTAAGTGGAGCTTCTCTAAAAGACTTATTTACAGACCCTAATGATATTTTATGAATTCTACCATCTGGTAACAATATGAGCATTCGCTTATTCACTAATTAAATATTATGATTTATATATAGTCTTAAGTGTTTACTTGTGCTTTTGCTAAAGTTTGAAACATTCATATATTTTTTAAGCACATTCTCATTTTCGAAAACAACTTCGCATGGCATAAGTTGATTTTGTACCCTGCTGTTTTTATAATGATAATTATTAGATAGTTCTTCCTCTAATTCAGTTTGAATTGAATTTTTATGGTTTAAATCCTGTAGAATATTTTTATCAATATATAACACATATCTTACAAAATCACCATCTTTCCGGGCTTTTAAAAAAGCTATACCGTTTTTTATACAGTATTTTAAAATTATACTATCTATTATTTTTGATACATGTAATTCGTTTAGCTTTTCACCAGTTATATCTGAAACTACATTAGACTTTCCTATAAACTTTAACAATGGAGCTTCATTCTTATAACCTTTTACCTCAACTATATCATGCAAATTATATCTATATAAACCACCACTCGTGGTCACTATTACTTCATAGTATTTATTAATCCTTAAGTTATGTGCCAGATATATGTTATTATCCTCAATACTTCTAAACTCAAAAAAGTGACTTTCATAACATAGAACTGGATACGAAAATTCATGTAACGGTATTGTGATAATAGCTTCAGTTGCCAATAGCCCTTTTCCCTGAATATAAATTCCAGGTAATATCGATTTTAACTCATCTATAAAACATGAAGCCCAGGATTCTGTCCAGCAACTGATTACTTCCAGTTTTGGCCATATTTTAAGCCAGTTTCCTTTTTGATGAAAAAGCTCTGATGCCCTTTCCGGATCTTTAATTATATATGAATCAACAATACTCAAATCTCTTTTATTATCAGGGTTAGGTATCTTAATATTACTTTTTTGAATATCATTTACCAATTGATTAAAGTGACTATTTATAAATTTGAGAATATTAAGCAACATAAGAGGATTCCAAACTGATATTAGTCTCACATTTCTATTATACAACAATAACAGTGACAGAATATAGTAATGATTCTGTGGATCTTCGAGTTTCAATTCTTCCGGTATAACCTGTATTTTTCTAATGAAGTACTTTCCTATAAAACCCAAATAACTCGTATCTTTTTCAAATCCAATATAAACAGAACTTTGTTCTTTTTTAACTGCAGCCATCGGAGAAACAACCCAAAATTGTTTTCCTGAAAGCAGCTGAGGAAAATTAATAAACAAGTCACATAACCAAACATTTATAGCCTTTGAAAATTCGCGTTTAAGAACACTATTTATAGGAATATATTTTGAGGCTGATGAAGTTCCGCTGGTAACCGACAAAGTTGTAACTTTATGATCAGTTAAAACACTTTGTTCGCCGGAAATAATTCGCTGAATATAAGGTGTATAATCTTCATACTCTGAGAGAGGTACATTATTCTGGTATTCAAAAATGCTTTTTATATTTTCAAAGTTAAAATCTGTAGCAAACCTACACTTTTGATTCTCTTTTAATATATTTAGTAATACTGATTTCTGAATGTCTTTTACTTTGGTCGTTTTATTTAAAAAGTTCTTGTAATTCTTCAGATAAAGAATTTTAAACAAAACATTAAATATATAGACAAACAGATTCATTATTTTTCAATATTTAGTCGACTAACAGCTCTTTTAATAAAAGGATTAAGGTTTTCCATTTCAATACATGTAAGACATAGAAGTTCATCTCCTTTTTTATATCCCGGGTTCATTAGGTAATAGAATTTCTCCTGAGGTTCTAAAGGCATATCATCCGGCTCATATTCTGGTTTTAAATATTGACCATTATTTTTAGCCTCAATAACTCCTTTTTGAGAATTATATAAATCCGGATATTTTAGTTTTCCTAACTTATCCATAAGATATTTGATATCTTCAGGTGTTTCTTTGTTATAACAAGGGTAATAATTTATAAAGTATGCAGGTAAGAATTTATATGTTCTTAGACCTTTGGATATCAACATCCAATATAATTTTTCGCCATTGCACTCTTTTTTAATATCAAGAACCAGTTCAGCAAATGCAAGACTCAACATCATACTACCCCAGTATTTATGATCAACTATAGTATCACCTGAAAAAAGTATTTGATATTTATCCTGGTTATGAACAACATTAAACAATTGTTGTGTTGAAAAGCCGATCAAATCATGGTTTTCTTTATCATATAAAGCCAAAACCCAATTCTTTTCACTAAGATCTTTATGAAAAATCTCCTCATCGGTATTTTCATAATACCGCTTCATAAGATTCAACATCTTCTCTTTTTGATCCTTGTTTAAATCTTCAATTTTTATCCTTTGCCTCTCAATCCTAATGCCCATCCTTCTTATTTTTTTCAATTTTATAGCGAACCGGATTCGATATATGGATCCTCAATAGTCTTCAATTGCTTTGTATTTTCTTCCTTGTTCCAAGAACATTTGAAGAACGTGTTTTTCATTTTTATACTACGGCAGGTTATTAATTTATTATAAACACTGTTTTCTCTTAAAAGCATTGAAAAAAGAACTTTCTTATTCATATTATCTGCCATTATTTTGTTAAACAAGGCAATAAATACGTTAACATCTTCGTCCTTAATTAAAGTTAAGACAAAATACCTATACGGCACAATAGTTCCTTTACAAGGAATTAGTGGCATATTGAAAATTTTAAGAAAAAAATTTAATGCCGGGCGAATTAATTTAATGATTTTATTATAATCTTGTAACTTCCACCAACGCAATTTCGATTGGTCCCAGGTTCCCATTACTCCTATTAACTTTTCCTGCTGAAATGCCAGGTACAAATTGTTTATGCTAAAATGCTGTAACAATCCATCTCCGTTTAATACATCGTTCTTTGAATAGTATGGAAATAAATTAACCTTTCTACCTTCATTACTAAGAAACTCCATGATTAAAGCAATATCCTTTTCATTAGCTCTTTTAATGCTGACTGTTGAATTTATATACTGCGTATTTTTTATTAAAAATGGCTTAAAAATATAAGTTGTTGTTTTGCAAAGAGGTGATATTAAAGGAAGGAACTTACTTTCTTTATGAAAAAATTGTATTGCTTTATGATTATCAGAAAAAACAGAAAATATCCATAACAGATTTTCTTTATCGTTAGCGTATTCCTTAAAAAGATTCATTAGACGAGCAATAACCACACCTCCCTTATACTCTTCTTTTACCTTGAGACTACTTATATAACCAACCAGGCTTTTCTTTTTATTAATAAATACATATTTTGAACTACATATCATTGCTCCGGCGAATTGATTTTTCACATTATCAAATACACCAAGAACAACCGATGTTAATCCCTCAACTTTTAACGCTTCCTGAAAATCACTACCTCGCTCTAGTTTATATACCAACTTTGCATTACTTTTTTCTTCCTCCTCAAAAAATGATATAATATCTCTTTGTAAAGGAAATGTAAACACCTCTGGACTAAATCGTAAGCTACTCATTTATCTATATCTTCCATTTTAAAACCTAAATCTCCTAATGGAAATCTTTTTCTAAGCATTGTATCATTTCTAAGTAAAATATTTATATACATATAGAATGAAAACATTAAAGGAGAATTTATATTTACCCAATTGGTTAGGCGATATAATATTGATGATAATCCATAAAACTTTCTTCGAATTCTTCTACATTCTTTCTCTATAAATTCGTTATTCAACTTTGATAAAAATGGTATTTGACCATACGTATAATCATCTTCCAACCACCACTTTTCGTATATCAACCGTTTTTCTTGTTGTAATCTTGTATAAAGCTCTGTTCCCGGAAATGGAGTAAGATTATTATAACCTACCATAAAAAATTTATTCTTTATGCAGAATCTAACAACATTATTAAAATCCTCCTTTGAATCATTATCATATCCGAAGATAAAAGTGGCATAAATCCTTAAACCAAATTTATGTATTATCCTTATCGCATTTTCAATATCCCTAAGGTTGGATATCATTTTCTTATTCATTTGGGCCAGGTTACCTAAGTTAAGACTCTCAAAACCAATCAGCACTCCCTGACATCCACTCTTGACCATTAACTGAAGTAATTCTTCATCTTTAGATATAGTTATATCTGCTTGTCCAACCCATTTAATTTTTAATGGAATCAAAGATTTAAATAATTGTTTGGCTTTATCGTGATCTGAAATAATATTATCATCTACAAAGAAGAAAAGTTTTGTTGTTTGTTTACACAAGCGTATTTCATTAACAATATCCTCTGTATCTCGGAAATAATGTTTTCCTTTAAAAAACTTATGTATAGAACAAAATTCACATTTAAACTTACATCCACGACCAGCTTCGAGTAAGGTAATTTTAACGTAATTCTTCCCCTGATATATACTTCTATCAGGTACTATATATGATGAAAAACCACAGGAATCATTAATGTAATACTTTTTTAAATTGCTGCTTTTAAAGTCATTTATAATATTTTGCCAGACTCCTTCCGCTGCACCTACTACAACACTTGTTGCGTAATTAGCTACCTCATCCGGACAAAGCGTAGCATGAAAACCGCCGATTATAACAGGAATTTTCTTTTTATGATATTCACTTGCAATCTGATATGTTCTTTTGGCGGTGTAGGTTTCTATACTAATTGCTACTAAATCTGTTGATTCATCATAATTAATATCTTCCATCCTGTCATCAAAAAAAATCACTTCTACATCCTTTGGTAATAACGAAGCCAAAGTAGCTGCTGGTAATGGTTCCATTTGCCATGCACGCAGATACTTTTTACCTGGTATTTTGCCAACTGCAGGATGTATTATTGTAATTTTCATTTGTTTATTTTTTCTTTTAATTGCCACATGGAACTTGCCTGAAATAAACATCTTCCAAAAGGAGAAAAGCCTTCTCATGTTCCTTTTTACAAAAAAAGTATTTACATATTACGACTGTTTCTCTGAAATCCCAACCTCATATTTTGTTTCTTAAAAGTTTCTTTACGAAATAACCAGATCATGTGCCACAACAATATAATATTACTTAAACTCAAAAGGTTATGCCGTGAAAAAACTCTTTTAAAAATCATAAAAACACTATTATACTTTTTGCGCATATGAAGACACCATTCTGTCAATTCTTCAGGTGACATATTTTTTGGAATATAAGCCGCATGGTTAAATCGATAATCATTACTTAACCACCATTTCCCTTTATACAAAAGACGTCCCTCTTCTTCCAATTGTTGATAAACGGGTGTTTTGGGATAAGGCATTAAAATATTAAATGCAGCAAAACTGAATTTTTGCTTTATGGCAAAATCTAATGTTTGCTGTAGTGTTTCAAAAGTTTCTTCATCATGCCCCAAAAGAAAAGCTGCCCAAATATGAATCTTATGCTCACGTATAATATCAATTTGTTTTTGATATTCATAAGGATTATTTTGAATCTTTCCATAACCATCAATTCCCTCTTCTGTGTATGATTCAAAACCTACTATTAATCCTATGCAACCACTTTTTTGCATTAAATCCATCAATTCCAAATCGTCAGTCATATCAATACTGGCCTGACCTATCCATTTAATTTTTAACGGAATAAGTGATTTAAATAATAACTTAGCGTTTTCCTTATCTCCTACAATATTCTCATCAACAAAAAATATAAACCTACGCTCCTGATTTTTAATTTCATTTATAACCTCTTTTATACTTCGTGAAAACAGTTTTCCTTTAAAATAATTTCCTGTTGAACAAAACTTACAGGTATATGGACACCCTCTTCCAAATTGTAATAAACTTACAGGAAAGTACTTTTTGCCTTTATATATAGAACGTCTTATCAATTTCCCTGGATGCGGAGGGCCAGTTGGAGCATAATACTTCTCTTTTAAACTGTTATTTTTAAAATCTTCCAGAACTTTTTCCCATACTCCTTCTGCATCACCAATAATAATAGTATCTGCATGATTTTTTACTTCCTCTGGCATATAACTAGCATGAATACCTCCCATTATAATTGTAACATTTCTTTTTCGATATTCATCTGCAATTTCGTATGCTCTTTTTGCAGTAAATATTTCAACCGAAATAGCAACCATATTAGCAGGCTCATCATAATTAATATCTTCTAAACGATCATCATATAACTTTACCTCAATATCATTTGGCGTTAAACCTGCTAAAACACCTAGCTGTAATGGCTCCATCCTTCCTTTATCATCAAAAGGAACTTCGACACCACCTTTTACGTCAAGTATTCCGATATTCGGTCTAATCATTATGATTTTCATGTGTTTATTTTTCTTTTGATTACCACATGGAACTCGCCAAAAAACAATCATCCTCGTGTGTAAAAACTTTTTCTCATGGCTCGTTTCATTTGATTATAATTTAATTTTAATGGCCATATGAAACTCTCAAAAAAATTTAATCATCCTCTTGTGTGAGAACCATTTCTTATGACTCGTTTCATCTGATTAATCAATTTATTACTTTCCTAATCCTATACCTTGTTTCATATAAACACCTTTTCTGTTTACCCAATTAATATAGAAATACAAAAGAATCTGCTGCATTCCTGAATAATGAATAATAGGATTTAAACTTCGGTACACAATAGATTTCCATGTATTAAACTTTCTTTTGGTATTAAAACAACCATCTTCTAGTTCTTCAGCTGTCATTCCTTTGGGGACAAACATGGACTTACCATAATAGAAGCTTTTATCTAACCACCATTTTTTGAACATTAGGCGATTCTCATTTTCCATTCGCGTATATAGTTCTGTTCCCGGCATTGGATACAATGGATTAAAATTGGCAAGAAATAATCTGTTTTTTATAGCAAAGCTTAATACATTTTGAAAACTATCTTTTGTATCATAGTCATATCCAAAAATAAATGTACCATATACCATTATTCCATAACTATTTAAAATACTTAGTGCCTCATTATATTTTAAATTACTGATATTCCATTGTTTGTTCATCAGCTTTAGGTTATTAGGGTTGAATGATTCCAATCCAACCAAAACTGCAATACAACCACTTAAGCTCATAAGTTTAACCAGTTCTCTATCCAATGTTATATTTATTGAAATCTGGCATGTCCATTTGATATTCAGAGGAACCAGCGCATTTAAAAACTCTTTAAAGTAATTTTTATTAAAATATAGGTTGTCATCAACAAAGAACACTACTTTCTTCTTCAAATTACTTAATTCCTTGATCACATCATCTATGGGGCGAAATATTTGTGCACCATTATAAAATGCTTTAATTGAACAAAAGTCACAATGATGAGGACAACCTCTGCTCCATTGCACCATTTCAATAGGTCCGTAATTTTTACCTTCAAAAATTGACCTATCAAATTTTATTTTTGCCCCTTCAATTAATTTATCGTTCCTATATATCCTTTTTAATTTACCACTTTTTAAATCATTTATTACATTCCCCCAGTTATTTTCTATATCACCAACAAAAACAGTATCTACATATTGCAAACATTCCTCAGGTAAAATGGTAGGATGAAAACCTCCTGCAATAGTTTTAACACCTCTTTTTTTATACTCTGCAGCAATTTCATATGCTCTTACTGCACAAAACGTTTCTATAGAAATTGCAGCCAGATCAGTTGGTTCATCAAATGGTATTTCCTCTAATCTGTCATCATATAAACACAATTCAACATCTGCACGTGTATGAGCAGCAATAGCAGCTGCAAACAAGGGTTGCATTGCATCTTTAGACTTTCTTTTGTGCATATTTGCTTTTATCAAAGTAATCTTCATAATGACGACTTTATAGAATTACCAGTTTTACCAGAAAATACATATAAAAGAGCAGGTAATACCAATGTATCATACATTAAGGCAAACAATAAATTAAGAGATACAAATACTCCCAGATAAATGATTGGTGAATAAGTTGAACCTATCATTATAATAAATCCTGAAATCAATAAAAATGTGGTCAAACACAATGACTTATAAACCTTTTTATAACTATCTCCTATTGCGTTTATACAATTTTTATGCTTACGATGAAGTTTATACGCATTGATAAAATAAACAGTGTCATCAACTGCTATTCCAAACGATATAGATGTAATTAAAACAGTTCCAACATCTATGGGAATATTAAAATATCCCATTATCCCAAGAGTATTAATTACAGGAAAAATGTTAGGAATAATTCCCGAAATAAATAATATTGGTTTCTTAAAACTAATAACAAGAACAAGAAATATAACCAAAAACGAAAATGAAATACTCGTCCTCAACACCCTCATTACTTTATAATTAAGCAACAAATAAACTACTGAAGCTCCTGTAATACTATAAGTTATTTTAAATTGCCGCAAACTATTATCTATCGAGCTCTTAATTATCTTAATAATATCTGCTCCTGTTTTATTATCTACCCATTTAGTTCTTACTGTTAAACGATACTTACTCTGATCCTCTTTATAAAACATTGACATTCCTTGTCTAAGTCCCTGATTTGATTTATCATCACTTATAATTCGCTTAATAATTCTGTTCCTTGAAGAATTGATTGGATTAAGATTTTTAACTGCATCGACCATCCCATTTGCAGAATGACAAATTTCAACCTCATTCAATAGCATTAAATCTGCTTCTACTTTTTGCAGCATATCCCAATAATAGATTAGCGAATCATGAGGAACAGTGGTTAAATCGAAAATTACTTCAAATGGATAAATACCATTAAACCATTTTCCTGCAATATCATTATCAACTCTTAGATCGCTATTTTTCTTAAAGTATTTAACCTGATCAGATTCAAATTTTAATCTTGATATTCCCTCTATAGCAATAAGAAATATAATTGTACTTATAATAAGAATCCATTTACTTCTTTTCTCTATTATATATGTCAAGCGAGATGCAACAGCGTCGAATACATGACCACTTCTTTTTAAATGATCTGGCTTTAACCTGGAAAAACTAATAAATACAGGCAGTAAAAGCACAGAAAGGATAAATGATAGTATTATTCCAATGGAAGTTAATATTCCAAAATGTCTTATAGGCATTATATCACTAGATCCAAATACTAACAATGCCATAGATGTTGTAAAAGAAGCAATGAAACCGGGCAATAATATCTCCTTAAGACTTTGTATTATAACCTCATTTTTATTCTGATAATCATTTTTATACTTAGAAATTCTAACAATAAAATGGACTGAAAAAGGGATGCTGGTAGCCAAAAGAATTAAAGGAATTATCCCTGTTATCATATTAATACTTCCACCTAAAAATGTTAAACCAGAAAAAGTCCATATAATAGAAATTAATGAAATGATAATAGGTAAAATGGCATACTGAACTCTTTTAAAAAAGAATAGTAATAAAGCAATTATTATAATAATAGCAGACAATAAAAATACCGGAGGCTCTTTACTTGATACGTCTTCTGCAACAACAACCAATGCCATCCCTCCAACAACAATAAAATCATCTCTGTTATTTAATGAGTTTACGAGAGTTTTAGTTTTGAAATAAATATTTGCATAATTCGCAGAATCATCAGGAATTATTTGAAAGGCAGTAGCTCTTAAATCTTTAGATACAAGGTTATCTATAAAAATGGATTGTGATTGTATTTTTCTCTTTAAACCTTTGAAATCATTAATATTCTTAGGAATTAATGAGCTCAAGTATGAATTGAAAAGGGTAAACTTTGGTACACGAATATTTGTCAAACTAATTACATCCTTTACTCCCTTAATGTTCTTTAAACTATCACTAATTGCTCTGTTTAAATTCATTTCTTTATTTGTAAATAAAGAATCTGACCGATATCCAACAATCAATAATCTGTCATCATTAAATTGTTTATTAAACTCTTTATACTCATAAAAAATCGGATCTGTATCTTTAAACCAAATATCCAATTCATTATATACTTTTAATGAAGACAATTTATAAAAGCATAGAATTGTAATAAGTGATATTATTGCTAATATCATCCATCTTCTTTTCAGAATAAAAGACACTATTTTCGAAATGAAATTAACCATGCTTAAACTTTAATACATTTTGAGAATAGACTCCTAAAGCTACGTTTCGAATAAAGTTTGTCAGAGAAAAACACGAAGTAAACAAGGTTCGTCGGGCAATGGAAGAAAAACTATAGGTTTCCCTGTATACCTTTTTCAAACCAATCATCAATTCCTTATCCGACATATTTTGTGGTTGATAAACCACATGTTTACCATCATATTTAGACCAATCTTTAGTTAAAATACGATTTTGATTTTCAAGGGTATTAAACAATTCTGTGCCAGGAAAAGGTATCAGAGTATTAAAGTAAACGACATCAATCTTACTTTTATTTACAAAATCTATTGTTGCATCAAAAATTGTTGTATCGTCCTCATCTAATCCAAGTACAAAAGTTCCTAAAATATACATCTTATACTTATGAATTGCTTTAATAACATCATAATACCTATCTATACGATTAAATCCCTTATTATGACTATTTAAACTCTGTTGACAGACAGACTCAAAACCTACTAACACTCCCTGACAACCACTAAGAGCCATCATTTTAACAACTTCCTTATTTGCAATGTTTTTGAATGAAATAGCTGCTTGCCATTTTACATCTAATTCCCTCAAAACCTCACACAACCTACTGAAGCTATCAAGATCATCTGCCACATTGCTATCCATAAAAACTATATTTTTAAAGTTATTCACAGATACATCCCTCTTTATATTTATAAGATTTCTATGTGTATATTGTCCTCCATATAAAGCTGAAATCACGCAAAAATCACAATGGTTGTTACAATTTCTACTATATTCCAATGTTTGTGATAAAAAGTATTTTCTTTTCTTAACAAGATCGTATCTATTTACCCTTAAATTTTGAAATTCTTCTTTATAAGATGAATTATATAAAGGCTGTAAATTATTGTTATCAAAATCTCTCAGAAGTTGAGGCCATGATTTTTCAGCAAAACCAATAACACAGGAATCTGCATGTAACGAAGCTTCTTCAGGCAATAAGGATACATGATATCCCCCCAGTACAACAGTTATTTTCCTATTTCTTAAAATCTCAGATAATTCATATGCGTAATTAGCATTTGGCGTAGTAAAACTTATTCCCACAAGGTCTGCTGATACTTTATGCGGATTAAAATTTTCAATAAACTCATCATAAATTTCAACCTGAGCATTAAGTTCCGAAGGTATTAAAGAAGCTAAAGTTATTAAGGTAGTAGGTGCATAAGCTCCTATCCTATTTTTTAATAGAAAACCGCCATTTTTGTTTCGAGCGTAAAATTCGCACAACAAAACTAAGACTATCTTCATTTTTTTAGTTTTTAACTATATCCTTTATGATTAAAACTGCAACACAACCAAGAAAAGTATAGCATATGTAGTTAACAGCAAGCGAACTTCTTTACTTATCCTAAAAAGTAATGATTTAAAAAAGCCTATTTTAAATTTACGAAGAAGATATGTTAATGTAAATAGAATCTAATATCAACATATTAGTCAAAATTCATTTTAACTTTATGAATTCAGATTAGAATAAAATCAGGTCTATCAAGTGTATCTAATTTATCTGGTGACAGTTTTAAAGGAGAGGATGTTTTTTCACATATTACCAGAAAAGATATTAGTGATTTTGCAGGTCTATCTACAGAAACAACTATTAGATTATTAAATGAGATTAAAACTGAAGGCATCATCCAAACTGATGGTAAAAAAATTGATATTCAAAAACCTGAATTACTCAAAGAAATAAGCATTCGTGGATGATTGTTATTTTAGTTCAACAATTCTTCTTTGATAACTAAAAAGATCCGTGAATATTTAGACCTGTGTTTGTATTTCCCTTCCTTGCTATATCCAAAATCATTGATTCCATGCGCTTAAAATGCGATCCTTTCCAAAAAACCTTATTACAACTTTCGCAATAATAAAATTCTTCAAAACAATTTAGGATATCCTTACTTATTAAATGGCTTACCTGATTAGGTGTTTTGCTTATTAAAAACGAATTGCAAGTCATACAGCGTGTAAAAGGTTTAAACTGACTTATCAAATCAAATTTATCAACAACTTCTGTCAATTGTTTATGTTTATCAATTGCTCTTATATAGTATCCATGCGTTACTCTCCTTGAATTTAATAGTCTTTTATCACGTGTAAGAATAATTCGATGATCACTAAGAGAGATATTGATTATTTCCTCATCGCCAAAATCATTCCTGTATAAAGTATCAAAACCAAGCATTCGTAAATATTTTGTCAGTTTCCCCAAATGAGCATCTGCAATGAATTTTGTTTTTCTTAAAGGTTCTCTTTGTGTATTTTTTAAACAACTTATATCAAAACTTTCGAACACTGGATAAACAGAAATATAATCACCTGATGTTAATTTATGGAAACGTTCAACAGGACTACTATTTACCAATATTAAATCTACTTCAGACAAAGGAATGCCTATTGATACTATGGCTTCAGAAACAACAGCCGGAGTTTTTATACTAAATATGAATGGTTTGTATTTTTGATTTTCTGATAGAAAATCATTTAGCTCTGCATAGCACCGGAAAACAACTTCAATGTTCATTTTATTACTATGTATTCCAGAACCTAACATCATCACGTCGTATTTACAATCATAGTTAAAGTTAAGAAGGATAATGATGAAAGAGTAATTTATAGCTTAATAATAGAATTAACAATTAAAAAGAAGCTTGAATACGAACTAACGAAACCAGATTATTAGAAGCCTCTTTTTGTGCTCCTGTATTGATAATATATTGTATAGATGGTTGTAATGAAAAATACGTTAAAAAGTCCATACCATAGAACAATTCCAAAACAGTTTCTGACTTTTTATATTCTGGATTAATTTCTCTGTATTTTTCTGAAATAAAAGCTTGTGCATAAGCTAAACCTATCCGATCATTTTTAATCCAGTTTATTAGCGAATATTTAACTGCACCTATACCAACAAAATAAGGAATAACGTTTCTGTTAGCAGGAGAAATACCTCCTTTTGCAAAATAGTCAATATAAGATTGCTGATGCTGATCTTTAGCTGAACTATATTGCATCAAAAAGTATGTCCCATAATTACAATTATATTTCGATGTAGCATCATTATAATTTTCAAAGTCGGAAGAATGTAAATATAATCCCATCTTAATATTAGCAGTACCTTGAGCATCTATACTTGTAGCAAGTTCAGTAATAGCAAATATCCCATCTTCGCTAATAAATGATGGATGTAGGTTGTTTTTATTACTTTCAAAAGTACCAGGATTACCATCATAAATACCAATCTTCATTTTGTAAGCATCTTGCTCATAACTATAAATTGCACCTAATGAAGTTAAAGGGAAAGTAGAACAATCCTGATTAAAGGATAATGTAGGCATTAATCCTAATGAACTATTCACGAAATTTAAAGCAGGATCTACAAATAAAAAATGCGTATTTAAATCGTGTTGACCAATTAATATGGAATGACTATTTACTGAACTTTCAATATAAGCTTCAAACAGACCTGTATACTGACCAGCTTCTATATTTGAAAAAACCTGTAAATCATGAAGTACATCTTCTGATGGTGTATCTCCATGAGTATGGATAATATTAAAATGTACCGAACTATTATTTAATCTTGATTTGAAAGAATTTATACTTATACCTATTTGTTCAAAAGCCAGAAAAAAGTACTGTTGCTGTTCTGAATTTAAATGCACAACATCAGTGACAGCATTTAATTCCAATTCAATCCATTCTTTTTTTTGTGCATACAACTGATCAGTAAAAATACAAATCAGAAGAAATATTTTTATCCATTTCATTATATGTTTATTCAAACAGAAGATCATATAAAAAACCTATCCTACATACCTGTTTATAACAAAATTGTTAACCAATTCCCTTGGCTTTACAGATCTTTAATTCTATACTAATTTTATTAAATGCACTCCCCAATCACCAATAGGCAAAAGGAAAGTGCAAGGTTTATTTAAAGGCATGGTAACCGTTAATAATAATTCATTCCTATTCTTTTATGCTACATTGGCTCGTATCCTGACACATCAGAATCAAATCCATTAAAATCCATCATCGACATTTCTGGATCTTTAATATCTCCGTTGCCATTAATTTTATAATTACCAACTTTATTTTTAGAAGGATCAGTATTGTATGATTTTATCTTTCTTGAAATTGTTCCATAGTTTTTTTCAATGGTGAAAAATTGTGTGACCTCCTCCAGATCTACTGATTGAGCAGCTAACTCCTCTGAACTTCCTGCCATTTCTTCTGAAGCTGATGCATTTTGTTGGGTCACCATACTTAATTGTTGTATAGCAGTATTCACTTGCTCAACACCAACTTCCTGTTCTTTACTTGCAGAAGCAATTTCTTCCACTAAACGAGAAGTTTCCTGAATATCAGGAACAATAGATTTCAATAAGCGATTAGACTCTTCTGTTTTATTTAATCCCTTCTGAGCTAAATCAACAATTTCATTAGCAGCCAGCTGACTTCTTTCTGCTAATTTTCTTACTTCTGCAGCTACAACAGCAAAACCTCTACCCTGGTCTCCGGCTCTGGCAGCTTCAACAGCAGCATTAATAGCCAATAAATCCGTTTTTTCTGCTATTTCTACAACTACATTAATTTTAGAATAAATATCACGTACTGCTTTCATGCTATCCTCAGAAGCATATGAAACTTGCTCAACAGAATTTGATGATTTTACTGAGATATCCATTGTTTTAATAGCATTTTCGGTGTTTTGCATAATATTAGAAGCCATTTCCTCCATAGAAGAAGAAACTTCCTCTGCAGCAGCTGCTTGTTCACTAACACCAGTGGATATTTGTTGAGCGCCTGAACTTAATTGCTGACTAGCTCCGGATATATTTGAAGCACCATTTAAAATAGAGCCAACAATGCGTTTTAAATTAGTTGTCATCTGATTTAAATAATCTGCAAGCTGACCAACTTCATCTTTTTGTTGTATATCAATCGTAGCCATTAAATTTCCATTGGAAATCATATTGGTTAATTCTACAGCTTTTTTAATCGGTCTTGTAATAGACAAAACAATAATAACGGAAAAGAAAACAGAAAGAATAATTCCAACAATGATCAGTATTACTAATTCACGAATTGCTCTATCGATACTGTCTTTAGATACCTGTTCCGAATCTGTGGCAACTGTATCAATTATTTTTTCCATATCACCTAACGTAGAAGCGACATCTTCTATTGCTAAATCAATGCTTTTATCTAATTTTCCTAACTCCAATTGTTTAACACTATCATTAGTTGTATTTTCAACTAAATCAATCAGTTTAGTAAAAAGAGGAATGATTGTATTGTTGTGTTTACTTTCCAATTCCATCGATAATTCGAATATCTCTCGTTTGTCATCAGAATGGATGTCTCCCCAACTTTTATCCTCAACAATCTTCATAATGTTATCCATATATTTGTCGTATGAAGATACTTGTTTATTATGCAAACCAATCCAGGTTGACTTTTCATAATCTGAATGTGCAGATAATAATTCCATTACAATTTGCTGTTCTTTAATGATAACAGCTTTGGCTTCCATGATATTATCAGTTAACTCACTGCTATATGTAACGTTATCTGAGTTATAGCTGATTGTGTCTAATACAATTGTCTGGGTAAACCCAAGTATTATTAACATTAATGTAAGTAAACCAAACCCTAAAGCCAACTTTGTTCTTATCTTAAGATCTTTAAATTTCATCTGTTCTAAATTTTAATTTAACTGTCAGATAAAACTCCAAATAATATTTTTATATTATTATAAAGTTCTTGACCAACTCTATTCCACTATAATTAACTGAATTATATGATAATTCAATTTCTAAATTACCTCTCTTGATTAATATTGGGGGGTGATGATTTATGCCATTATATTTCTGTTAATATTTCTTTTTCCTTAAGTGATATTATTTCATTATTTGTAATTACTGTCTCCATATTAATTAGCATCACAGATTGATTATCCCGATAAATAACACCTTGAATAAATTCTGCATTAAGACCTTTTCCTACCGCTGGTACACTTTTTATTTCTGATTCTGAGATTTCAATAACATCAACAACTTTATCAGACTTTGCGCCAATAATATGAGGTTCGTTATTAATAATAAGTTTTAGAATGATGATAACAAACTTTTCATTTACACGGTAGTTATCTAGATCAAATTTTAAACGTGTATTAATAACAGGAACAACATCTCCTCTAAAATTTACTACTCCTGATATATATCTGGGAGCTTTAGGTAAGGGTGTAATTTTATTTTCTTCGCCTGTTTCAATTATCTCAAGAACTTTATGCACATTAATAGCAAATAGCTCTTGTTTTAACCGAAACAGAAGAAACGACTCTGATTTCAAACGGTTCATTAAATTTGATTTTAATAGTTACGGTATGTTTACAGCGCAAATATAGAACTTGATAGATATTTGTATATAACAATTAATACCCCTTTGTTTAAGTACTTTTGTACTATACATAGCAGTACTTTTGTACTGTTTTTTTGATATTCAAATAATATATTCAATCTATTAGTAAAGCTTAAAAAACTGAATTATACTGACTATCTGTATACTAAAATTACAAAATACTTTTTATCTTAATATTTTATTCATTCAACAAAATAAAGGGCGAAACCTTATAACCAATTATACGTACTAGTAATTTATTACACATACTTATTACGCCTATATCAAAAGATTAACAAATCCATTTTCATAAAAAAAGGCTCTAGAAATTCCCTGAGCCTTAATATTTGTAAATAGTATCTACACTTTATTTCTATTAATTAATAGAAATCTATTTATTGTATATATGAACATCTCTTTGAGGGAAAGGTATTGAAACACCTTGTTTATCAAATTGTTTTTTAACATTCTCATTCATATAAAAATAACAATCCCAATAATCATCAGAATTAACCCAAACCCTGGTTGTAATATCAACAGAACTATCCCCTAATCCTCCTATAACTATTAAAGGTTCGGGATCCTGCAAGGCCTTTTTGTATGACTCTACAACCTCTTTAATTACAGATTTTGCTTTATCTATATCATCCTGATAACTAATACCAAATGAAAAGTCAACACGACGAATCGGTTCCTGAAAATAATTTATTAAACTTGATGTTGATAGTCCTCCATTAGGAATATAAATAACCTTATTATCTAAGGATTTTAATTTTGTTACAAAAATTTGTATCTCATCAACTACACCACTATACCCTTGAGCTTCAATATAGTCTCCTTTTTTAAATGGTTTTAAAATTAATATCATAATACCACCAGCAAAATTCTGAAGTGTTCCTGATAATGCCATACCGATTGCTAAACCAGCAGCACCAAGAATAGCAATGAATGATGTCATTTTAACACCAATCATCGTCATAACACTGATCACTAGTAAAATTTTAAGGGTATAGCTCAAGATGCCAACTAAAAATGGTTGAAGTGTTTCATCAAAGCCTTTTGCTACAAATACTTTTTTAATACCTTTTGTGATCTTTGCAATAATCCAAAATCCGATGATAAGGGTTAGAATTGCTAAAATAAGTTGCCCTCCATAAGTAATGATAAGTTCCTTGGAACTGTTAAATAATTCTGCAAATTTTTCCATTTCAAAAGAGTTTTATGTTAGTAATATTTCTATCTGGTTTCTGAATGCAGATATAAAAATTCATTGAAAAAGAATTTCGTATTTATTTTTCACAAAGTCAATAATGTAAACCCTAAATACCTTTTTTATTATCTAATTGTAAAAAGAGATTCAATCTATTCTTTGACGTACTTCTTTTTCATATATTATACTACAATTATTTGAACAATTATTTTCAACAACTGATTTATGAATAAACAAGAAAATAATATAGAAGAACCTTTAATTAATCAAACACATTTAACTTTAAGGCGAAATTTGGGAATAATAGGAATTTCATTAGCTCCATTACTAATAATCCTTAATAATTTTCAAATTCTACCTTCTATTAGTCATTACTACTACTCAAATGCTAATGTTTTGTTTATTGGATTACTAATTGCTTATGGATTATACCTTTTTTCATATCGAGGTTATAAAAAAGACAAAGAAAAAATGGATTTTATAAATGACAATTGGATTACTAATTTAGCTGGTGTATTAATTATACTTGTTGCTTTCATCCCAACGAAAGCTGATAATCAACTTATTAATACATATCATTTATTTAATCCTCCACGAGGTCACAATAATAGCACTTTAAACACCATTCATCTGGTTTGTGCCGGATGTTTTCTAATGATTATGGCTTATTTATCTTATTTTCGATTTACAAGAAGTGATAATCATGAAAAATCTAAAAATGAATTGACCCTAAAAAACAGAAGAAACAAACTTTATAAAATATCAGGAATCTTAGTAGCCTTATCACTCCTATTCATATTATTCTTTGATTTTTTATGTAATCAGCCATTTTCTGAATACATTGTACTTATTGGAGAAGCAGTTGCTTTGTTTTCGTTTGGTATATCATGGCTTGTAAAATCAAAATCTCTGGCCAAAATAAAAATGTAGTACTATTACAGACTTATACCGTTTGAGAATATTTATTATATCAAATTGAAAAAATGTATTAATAAATAAAAAGTATTTAAACATATTATTACTTAAATATCAAAGAAGTTTATTACTTTTAGTTCCGTTATATAAAATATGCCAACTTTACTAACCCTAAAGAATATAAAAAACTGTTTATTATCAAGTTAATAAAAGCCAAACAAACTAATTAAAATTTTAAAATTAATTATCATGACAAAATTAAATCAAGTTTATCGTTGTAATGTATGTGGAAATATGACAGAAGTAGTTCACGCCTCTGCCGGAAGACTTGTATGTTGTAATCAACCAATGGAGTATCTTGAAGAAAACACCAAAGATGCTGCAACAGAAAAACATGTACCAGTTATCGAAAAAATTGAAAATGGTTATAAAGTTACTGTTGGTGAAGTAGCACATCCAATGCTTGAAGATCACTATATTGAATGGATTGAACTGATTTCTGAAAATGAAGTTTTAAGAAAATACTTAAATCCAGGTGAGGCTCCAGAAGCAATTTTCTATACTGAAGCTACTGATGTATTTGCAAGAGAATATTGTAACTTACATGGAAATTGGAAGTCTAAATAATAAAATTATCTTTTTATAAGACTTTACATAATAGCAAGAGCTGCAAATTGATAATTTGCAGCTCTTTGTATTTTTTATAACCTTATTTTTTAATCAATTTAGATTGTTTACCGTCTACTTCAATAATATATAAACCACTTATTAGATTAGATATATTTACCTTATTACATTGACCGCTGAATTCAAGTTCTCCAGAAATTGAATATACTTTTACAATAGCTTTTTCTCTTTTATTAATGAATATATAATCTTCTGCAGGGTTAGGGTAAACAATAAAATTATCAGAAAGTACTGGTATAGAATTAAAGGTAGCAACATGGTTTCCTAAATAAAAATATGCTGAACCACTATGTTCTAAATTATCATTGAAACCATTACAAGCACCAATTAAAACATGTTCTCCTGACATACTTACTGAACAACCATAATTATCTGCAACGTTACCATCAAATGCTATTTTTTTTTCGGTTTGAGTCATATCAATCCATCCCCCTACTGATTTTTCATATATATATGCAGAACCACTAGATAATCCATTATCATCATCCTTTTGTGCTCCAATAACCATATAATTACCTGATATACATACTGAACAACCAAATTCATCCTCAGAAGAACCATCTAATGCTGTTATTTTTGCTGTTTGAGTCATGTCAGCCCATCCGTCTAATGGTTTTTCATATATATATCCAGAGCCTCTACCATCATTGTTCGGGGCACCAATCAATATAGATTCACCTGATATACTTACTGATTGACCGAAAAAATCATATTCCCCTCCATCCGAAGCTAAAAGCTTTGCTGTCTGAGTCATGTCCATCCACCCTCCATCCGGTTTTTCAAATAAGTAAGCAGAACCACTATAAGATCCATTATCATCATTACCTATAGCTCCAATAAGCACATTGTCTCCTGATATACTTACTGAACATCCAAAATTATCAAATTCAGAACCATCCAATGCTGTTAATTTTGCAGTCTGGATCATATCTCTCCAACCCTCCTGTGGTTTTTCATAGATGTAGGCAGAGCCATAATAATTATTTCCTCCTTCTGCACCTATCAAAACGTTATCTCCTGATATACATACAGACCAACCAAAATAATCATATTCAGTTCCGTCCGATGCTATTAACTTTGCTGTCTGAGTCATATCACACCAACCCTCTAAAGGTTTTTTATATAAATATGCAGAACCACGACATTCATCCACTCCATATGCACCAATCAGTACATTGTCTCCTGATATACTGACTGAATAGCCAAATTGATCTCCTGAAACTCCATCTGATGCTGTAAGATTAGCAACCACAAACCACTGATTGTCATCAAAGTAAAGAATATACGCACACCCTTGTTCATTATTGAAACCATAACTTCCCACAACCGCATAATTACCATCAACGGCTACAGATGAACCATAATAATTACCCATATTATTAGCCGTAATAATTGATATTATCTTTTGTGTTTCATTGGCATTAATCCACCCTTCTTGTGGCATTTTATAAGTATATGTAGCCCCCATATCAGAGCCATTATCATCATCTCCATATGCTCCAACCAAAACATTGTCTCCTGATATACTGACTGAATAGCCAAATTGATCTTCTAAGACACCATCTGAAGCTGTTAATTTCGCCGACTGTGTCATATTAATCCATCCCCCTTCTGGTTTTTCATATATATATGCAGAACCATTGAACGAACCATTTTCTTCAAACTTCAATGCTCCGATTAAAATATTATCACCAGTAATACTTACTGACCATCCAAATAAATCATTTGAAGTACCATCTGATGCAGTCAGCTTAGCTGTCTGAGTCATATCATGCCATCCCTCCTCTGGCTTTTCATATAAATATGCTGCCCCTTTGAAAGAATCATCCCCATAAGCCCCTATCAAAACAGTATCTCCAGACATACTTACTGAACTACCAAAATAATTATTTAAACTACCATCTGATGCCGTTATTTTAGCTGTTTGAGTCATATTATGCCATCCCCCCACTGGTTTTTCATATAAATATGCAGATCCACTATCCACTACTCTATCATCATCCCTGTAGGCACCTATCAAAATATTATTTCCTGATATGCTAACTGAACAACCAAACTGATCTCCTGAAACTCCATCTGATGCTGTTAATTTAGCGGTTTGTGTCATGTCAATCCATCCGTCTAATGTTTTTGTATATACATAGGCTGTGCCATTATAATTGTCTTTCCCTTTTGCCCCTATCACAACATTGTCCCCTGATATACTCACTGAACACCCAAATTGATCCCCTGAAACTCCATCTGAAGCTGTCAATATAGCAGTTTGAGTCATGTTGAGCCATCCCCCTTCTGGTTTTTCATATATATATACAGAACCTTTATTTTCATCCACACAATATGCACCAATCAAAACGTTGTCCCCTGATATACCCACTGAACATCCAAAATGATCATCTGAAGCACCTTCTGAAGCTGTTAATCTTGCAATTATTTCCCATTCATTTTCATTAAAAAATAGCACATAGGCACATCCCTGACTATTGTTATAACCATTACTGCCTACTACTGCATAATCACCATCCACTGCCACAGAATTTCCAAAATGGCTACCAGATTCCAGCATAAAAGGTGTGGTTGGAAATGTTTTTATTTCATTACTCCATTCCTGAGCATATAAAGAAAGAAATATTGTAGAAAAGAAAAAGAATTGTAACAAATAATATTTTTTCATTTAATGGTATTTTCTAGGGTTATTTGACCATCTCCTGAATAAACATTTTATGTTACAAAGAAGTGTTTTGTCAAGGGATTAAGTCATTTTAAAATTATAGAAAAGCATATAGAAGAAGTTATTATTACCTATGAACAAATAAAAACAAAAACACAGCTTTCGGGCAAATGTATAAACAAAAAGATTTAGAACAAAAGAGTTGAATATTTTATTGGATTCTCCATTTATATAGAAAGTATATATGGGAAAATCCAGTATGGTGATTATTAATCTATAAACAAACTACTTATCTATATTTTTAATAATGTTTTTATAACCATCAATAATAAAAGTAATAACCAGGATTCGATATAAAATTATAGGCTCAGAAAATTTTTAAGACTACAAAAGTAAGATTTAGAACTTATTGAAAAAAATAATCCCCAAAGATACCCTTGGGGATTAAATAAAATGTTATTTAAATAGTGCCATAATTTCTTAATAGTTAAAGTACTATTTATTTTCCTTATATAAAACTATACTCTTTTCATCATATACTCTACTTCCTTTATCTGCTCCGATAATATTTTTTGCTTATCCAGCTTTTTAGCTTCTTGTAAATAATATTTCGACAATTTTTTATTTCTCTGTGACAAATAAATACCTGATAGCTGAAGCTTTGCCATAGCCTGATCATTTTTCATTCTTAAACCGGTAGACAATGCTTTTTTAAATGTTTTTTCAGCCTCTCTTCTATTGTTTTTTTGAGTTTCTACTAAACCTTTTAAGTAATAATAATAAGCTTCCTGACTATCAATCATATTCTCAGGCTTTTTAACTTTACTTAATATGGTATCAACTGCGGCAAACTTATTTTTTCTTAAAAATAAAAATGCCATTAAATTTTTTTCGTTTTTAAAATGAAATAATACGAATAACCCTGCAGTTAATACTGCTAATATTCCCCAACCAATCATTCCCTGAATAAAAAGAGCGACAGCTCCTATGCACAAAAATCCTCCAATAATCAATCTTATAAACTTTCCAATCATAAACATAGTTTTAAATTCGAGCACTAAAAAAAGGAATTTTATGAAAAAACAAGCAAAATAATTAACTCATTTTTTTATGTTTTATATCACTTATTTTAGTCAATAAACACCAATACAACTATAACCATTTAAACATCAGATATTTAAAAATAAATCTACCAAGTATTATAGATTAATAAATCTTTTATACAAGTTTTCCATTATTATTCTATAATTAATAAGATACCTTAATTTTGCACTTATTAATAAAAAACAAATACAATGAAATGCTATTGTAACTCAGGTAAAGAATATGATCAATGTTGTGAACTTTTATTATTAAATAAAAAGACCGCAGAAACAGCTGAACAATTGATGCGTTCCAGGTACAGTGCATTTGCTACAGCAAATATCAATTACTTATTAAATACACATCATAAATCAACCCGACCTACCAAAGACAGAAAAAATATACTTAAATGGGCTAAATCAGTAGGTTGGCAAAGGTTGGAGGTTATTAAAACGAAACAAGGAACACCTCTTGATACAGAAGGTTTTGTTGAGTTTAAAGCTTTTTATATCGAAAATGGAAACTTAGAGTGCATTCATGAAAACTCGCGTTTCGTAAGAGAAGATAATTTATGGTATTATATATCGGGTACTCATAATTAACGACATAGAACGTTAGATTATAGACATTCCGCGTGCGGCCAAAGCTTTAGCGGAGGAGCAAGACTGATTCACAAAATACTTAAGACAGCTCCACAAACAATCACCAATACACATACAACCAATAGATTACACAACAACAAACAAGCTATTATCATAATATATAACATGGATATTTCACCTAAGGATTTTGGACTGAATTCAAGAGTTCAATTAAAACAATTGGATATAAATCATATCGCAATAGTAAAACTTATTAAGAGCCGCATTATATCAAAAGATGCAACTAAGATTATTGAAATGGCAGATACTATCAAGGCAAAAGATCCTGATTATAAAGTAAGTTTAATGTGCACAAAAAATATCTGCTCAAAGTCGATAAAATTATTAAATGATCACGGTATTGATATTGATTATATTGAATAGGTTTACCTGGTACAAATGATTCCTTTTACTACTCTTACCAAATCCTATAATCTATAACATCATTGGCGACGATGGATATTCATCTTTAGGAATGAATTGTAAAACTTGATTGATTTGATCTATCAAAGTTTCATTGTCTCGTGATAAAATCCCTTTTAATATGATCTGATTGGAAACATGATCACTTCTAAAAATTGTTCCTGACAGATTCAGACTTGAGATAAACATTTTCATTTCATTTAATATTTCAGCTGACGTTAAGGGAATAAACTCACCTTGAAAACGCTTTTTAAAATGTTCTATACCATAAGGAAAACTTAAATTTAGCGTAGAAAGAAACTTTGGATTTATCTCATTAATTAATCTGGCAGAGTTAACTATATGTTGCTCTGAATATATCTTCCCTCCCAGCCCATTTATTATCATTACAGACGTATCAATACCTGCTTCGTGGGCTTTTAATATACCTTCTTTAGTTGACTGATAGCTTTCTCCTTTATTTTGAATTGTTAGCAACTCGTCATCTCCGCTTTCAATACCAATATACAATAGCTTTAAACCGTTTGATCGTAATTCTTTTAATTCTTCATGGCTCTTACTTATGATATCTCGTGGCATTGCATACGAGGAAATCCTCTGCAATTTACCAAACTGATTATTAATTTCAGATATTATATCTAAAAGCTTTGATGTTGAAAGAATCATCGCATTTCCATCAGCCAGAAACACTTTTTTAATTCCTTTATAGTATCTGGATAATAATTCTACTTCTTGCTTTACCTCCTCTGATTTGCGAGCTGTAAACTTTTTTGATTGATACATCTCACAAAAAGCACATTTATTCCATGAGCATCCATATGTAGCTTGAATAATAGCTGATGCAGATTCTGCAGGTGGTCGAAAAACAGGTTCGTTGTATTGGAACATTAATAATAGTTTATTTATAGGTTCAAAATTAAAATAGAAAAGTAAACACAAAAATATTGATTATATCAGAAAATTCTCTTTTTTAACTACCAAATTCTACGTTGTATTTCTATTGTAATTCCCTCATGATTTGATGATGGTAATTCTTCTTTCAAGAATTCAAGACTATTCGTAAAACCACTTATTACTCTATCTAATTTCCAGCAAATTAAGTCTTTTTGTTTGTGTTTTAAAAACACATATAACCAATTGCATCAATGCCTCAGATATCTATCTCATAGATAAAATACTAAAAAACAACAGTAGGAACCTATTACTCTTTTCTAGCAATTGTTTAATCCTTTACACAGCGAATAGAGTATCCTTTAAATTTATTCATATAGTAACGATATATAGATGTGTATCGATAATCAAGAGCATAATAGTATGCAGAAGATCCTGATTTACTACTACTCCACCAGGAACATAAAAGTCCCTTTTTACTAAAAGTACCATCAGTTGAATTTCGTATACCACTTGGATATGCTGAAAAATTATATTCATTTGTTCCATTTCCGTCAGAATACCAACCGCTAGTAGTTTTAAGCATAGCTCCTTCATTTGATCCAATCAAGCCATGATTGTCTGCAATATCCGGATCCATTCCTAAATATACTTCCAGCAACTGCCAATCACTATCACTAGGAACATGCCAACCTGAAGGACAAACCTTATCAGTCTCAACGACATACCAATTATATAAGGCTCCATAAGGTTCTTTATATGAATCTTCATCATTATTATACCAACAATATGCTCCTGTAGTTAGACTCATCCATGTTGTATTATCAGTTTCATTAACAATAGAACTTCCATCATTGTAAGTAGTTGTTTTTAAATTCTCTGCCATCCATGTCTGAGTTCCAATAATCACTGTATTATATACATTACCATCAATATCGGTTACTGTATTTTCATCTTGCGCTTCTGCATTATAAAATATAACACTATCTACTTCTGTCAATAAATGTTCTCCTACAATAGCTCCATCTTTATAAATATACATGGTTTCTTGAGCTTCAACTGTATATATCGTGGTTAAAGCAATAACAATTAAGGATAAAAAATTATGGATTGATTTCATTTTAATTCCCTCTTAGGTTTAGTTTTTTAAGAATTTTATATTTTCAATTTTGTCTGCATTATAAATCCGACAGATATACATTCCTGTTTTTAGGTTTAAAATATTAATACAACTCTTAGAATTTATACACAATATGGTAATCAATAAATAATTTAAGTACACTATACATCCAAACTATGTTACTGTACCATTTTTAATTGTAATAGTTTACCTATAAATAATTATTGAAACTAATTAATTCTTAATGCACCTTACTGAAAAACCATACCATTTATCTCCACCTAAACTTCCACTTAATTCTAGATTTCCATTAAAATAATATAAAACTGCATTATAGGCATTATCAGCATTATAGGGTGTTTTTGACCACCATTGACCATTATATCCTGCATAATTAAATGCTTTACTACCATTTATTCCTTCTCCTCGATAACCTCCAGGTAAAGCTTTAAATCCAAATACATCGATTCCATTTCCATCACCACCCCATCCGCTTGTGGATTTTAGCGCCTTACCTTCCGTATCATTAATATATCCTAAATCAATTAGATAACTCTCTAATGTTTGCCAATCAGAATAATATGGCACATGCCAACCTGAAGGACAGAGCTTTCCTGTTTCAACTGCATACCAATTATAAAGAGCACCATAAGGTTCTTTATAAGTTGCTTCATCATTATCGTACCAACAGTATGCTCCAGAACTTAGTTGACTCCATATTGTTTCATCACTTTCTAATTGAATCCCTACCCCATCATTGTAAGTAGTTGTTGTTAGATTCTCTGCCATCCAGGTCTGAGTTCCAATAACTACAGTACTATATGTATTACCATCAATATCGGATACTGTATTTTCACCTTGCCCTTCTGCATTATAAAATATAACACTATCTACTTCTGTCAATAAATGTTCTCCCACAATAGCTCCATCTTTATAAATATACATGGTTTCTTGAGCTTTAACTGTAAATACAAACGTTAAAGCAATAACTATTAATGATATAATTTTATGGATTGATTTCATTTTAATAATCTATTAGGTTTAGTTTTTTAAGAATTTTATATTTTCAATTTTGTCAGAATTATAAATCCTACAGATGTACATTCCTGTTTTTAAGTTTGAAACGTTTATTCCGTTTAATGAGGTAAGAACTTCCTTTTTATGAACCTTTCCCTGCATATCTAAAATTTCAATTTTTAATTCATGATCCAATACGATTTCACCTTTTATATTAAGTATATCATTTACAGGATTAGGGTATAGTTCAAAACCGTTTTTCGATTGCTTGTTTTGTTTTGGAAATTGTACATCAGTAGACAAACCATTAAAATCAAGTCTTTTAATTCCACTTATAGTATAAGAACTTGAACTTCCGCTAAATTCAATAACATTAACATTACCATCAGAAAAGGTTAATTTTCTAATATCATTAGTATAAAAAGTAGAAGAATTTCCTGAATTCTCTCTAACGTTTAAAAGACTTTGTGCCTTTGATCCCATAACTCCTAAGTTCATAAATAGAGTTGCACAAATCATCAATTTTCTGTTTTGCATGTTTAGTTCTAGTTTAATTAAAAATCTATTCTGAAATTTTTATTTGCCTTATTTCTGCCAGGAACTCTAATTATGGTACTTAGAGTAAATTGAAAACCGTAAAATTAATAATCCCATCTAGCTTAAACTCTTCTTTTACATTTACTATGGAATAAGTTAAACTCAAATAGAATCATTTGTAAAAAGCAATCGTAAGTGATTCATGCTATTTAACAATAAGGGCGTTTTAACCATAATAACGTTACCTTTATTCTCATTTAATATATATAATAAAAAAAGCTTTAATAATCTTTAAGTACCATATTTAACAAATTACTTAAATCAATATAAATAAGTCGGAAAAAAATCAAACGCTCGAATATAACTCTTAATAATTCAAAATTTTCATTACAAAAGAATAGAATTGTTATAAATAATATTATAAATCCCAATAATGAAAACTGATTTAGAGGTGGGGAAATTGAAAATTCTATTCTTTCTTATGTAATTTATTTCAGGGGAAGGTAAAATTCTTCAGCGATGTTATTTTTTTATTCTTATTTGAACATCAACAATATCATACTATGTATATAGGATATAATATTCATTAAAACATTGCTAAATCCATATATTAAATAACAAATATAAAAACTACTATTTTAAAATTGAACCTATTAAAATTCATATATTAACACCACGAAATTACTTCCCTACCTTTAACACACCACTATTTTTCTGGATTAAACATTTTAAAATACCATCCACTTAATTTACAAAGTAATTTATACTTTTGCGCCCCAAATAAATATATACAATGAAAAAGACTTTAAGTATACTTGTAAGCATACTATTTTTATCTAGTATGTTAGTGGCTCAAGAACATGAAAATCACAATGAATCAGAACATTCAGAAATAGAAGGAAAACATAAGTTATCTTTCTACACAGGTTTCACACATGTATCAGCGGCTTTTTATAAGCACGAAACACATGAAGAAAGTACAGGAAAATGGATTCCAACCTTAGGTTTAGACTATTATTATAAATTATGTTCTAAATGGAGTATCGGAATTCTTGCCGACATGGAACTGGACAATTATATGATTCGTCTTGAAAATGAATTGGAAGAAGAGCGAGCAAATGTTTTAGTAACCAACATGGTTGCTAAATATAATATTAACCATCATTTAGGTGTATTTGCCGGGCCAGGTGTTGAATTTGAATTTAGTGAGAGTACCAAAAAATTTGCAGTGGCGAAATTTGGTATAGAATACGAAGTTGAAATTGCCCATGGATGGGAATTGGCTCCTTCATTAACTTATGACTGGAAAGAAGAGTATCAAACTTTTGCCTACGGAATTAGCTTTGGCAAAAGATTTTAATAAAAATTCAATAGAGGTTAATCAAATGATTAGCCTCTTTTTTCATATAAACATATCGTAAGCATTAGGCTGCTTCTATCCTCCTTATGAGATTACAACAATCTAAAGGTTACTGATGTTTCCCATGACTTATTAAATGTTATATTCCAATTATATAGAAATAAAATAGCAATCAGCAATATTGACAATCAGCAATTTTCATTTATTATTGTTTTAACCACGAATTAATTGAATTAAACAAATTTTAAACCACTTTGTGGTTTTATTGGCTTTTCGAAGAAAAGTAATTCGATTAATTCGTAAAATTCGTGGTTCACAAAACGCTTGCAAAGCAAGTTATTTAAAAAGTTTGTGGACATGGGAAATGTTAGTAAGGTTATAAATCCGACTTAACTACATATCCAAAAAGTAACTTCATACAAATAAGTTTTTTTGCATATATGGCTTTGCAGAGCAAACCTGTATCACCATATCGTAATTATCTTATCTTTGTACCTCTATTAAAAGCCTAAATGACTTTATTTAAATAAATTTCTTTTCTTTTAAAATTGGTACTTCATGAACAAGGGGTCAGTAACAAATATGTTTCAAACAAGTAATGTAATTATCGTGGCAGCAACACATATGCTTCATGATATATATTCTTCTTTTTTAGCCCCACTAAGGCCATTGTTAATCGAAAAGTTAGGAATTTCTCTAACACTAGCTTCCTTGTGGGATTTAATCATGCGTATTCCATGGTTTCTGAATCCTTTTATTGGAATAATTGCAGAAAAGACAGCAGCTCGCTATTTTATCATTATAACTCCAGCCATTACTGCAACAGTAATGAGTTTATTAGGCATTGCTCCTTCTTTTACTATTATTTCAATTTTACTTTTTACAATGGGAATAAGCAGTGGAATATTTCATGTACCTGCTCCCACTATGGTTAGACGATTATCCGGAGATAAAGTAGGAAGAGGAATGAGTTTTTATATGTTTGGAGGTGAATTAGCAAGAACTGCCGGTCCTCTGATTATTACTGCTTCTGTTTCGTATTGGGGATTAGAAGGTACATGGAGGCTAATTCCTTTTGGATTAATTGCATCTTTTATTCTATACCTGAAACTTAAGGATATAAAAATATCAGATGATATTAAGAAAAAAACAACAGAACAGAAAAACGTTCTTCAATCAACAAAAAAATATATTCCTTTCTTTTTATTGGTTATTGGTATAACCTTATTTCGTGCGATTATGAAATCCGGATTAACTGCTTTTTTACCGACATATTACTATTCTGACAAAGGAGAAAGTTTGTGGTTTGCAAACTCGGCTTTAGCAGTATTCCAACTTGCAGGAGCTTTAGGTACTATATTTTCCGGAAGTATATCTGATAAAATTGGTCGTAAAGCTACTCTACTCATCATTAGTATTATTTCTCCTGTAATGATGTTTATGTTTATTAATTCAACAGGCTGGCTTTCATTTGTCTTTTTAGTGTTATTGGGATTTTTTGTTTTTGCTCCCGGGCCAGTTCTAATTGCGTTGGTACAAGACAGATCTGCTGATTTTCCTGTTTTTATGAATAGTATTTATATGACAGTTAGTTTTGTTTCCTCTGCGATAGCTGTATTTTTTGCAGGTGCCTTAGGCGATTGGTTGGGACTTGAAACTACATATTTGATCTCATCAGCTTTAGCCTTATGCGCCATTCCTTTTGTATTAGGTTTAAAAACAAAGAAATAACAGTAATTAGGATTGCAAATCACTTAATTGCACATAACAAAAGACATCATTAAAAATAAAATAACAAGAAAAAGGGCATCTCAATAATATGAGACACCCTTTATCGAATCCTATATAACTCTACATACAAATAGGCTATTGCATAATATTAGAAGTTTTTTCAGAAAAGCTTCTAATCATAAAATTCAAAAACAGGTCTTCCTTCTGAATCAAATTTTACTTCCATTACTCTGGCATGTCTGTTTGGATCATAAAGAGGATCTTTTACGATCTCTTCCAGAGGTCTTGTATCTGATACCGGAACAACAGCTGGATCACCAACTGCATCTTCATAATCTCTGGCATGATAGATACATAATGGCGTTACATCATCTTCTGCTACAGTAAAACAATTATGCCCTGGTCCGTAAATTTTCTTTTCATAATTAGTTTCAAGTACCGGATATCTTGATTTCTTCCATGAGTTTCTATCCAATAAATCTGAATCCTCATCGGCTTCCATCAAGCCCATACAATAACAGGCACCTGTTGCACTTGCAGAAAAAGCAATAAATATTTTACCATTATTTTTTATCACTGCAGGTCCTTCATTTACCCAAAAATCAACTCTTTCCCAATCGTAATCAGGGGTTGTAAGCATAAACTGTACTGTCTTTAGCTTAATAGGAGATTCCATTTCGGCTAAATATAAATTAGAAGCAGCAAACTGCCCTCCTGTTTTCTCTGCCCAGCAAAAATATCTCTTGCCTTTGTTTTCAAAGATGGTTGCATCTAATGAAAAATCGATAAATGTTTTTTCATCACCATCAGCAGCTTGCATTTGCCCCAGTTCAATCCATTCATCATTTAAAGGATCCTGTCCTTTACATTCCAAAACATACGGACGTAGTTTCCAAATATCTTCTTCTTCACTGGCAGCAAAATACACATACCATTTACCATCCAGATAATGAATTTCAGGAGCCCATATATGTCTACTCATTGGACCTGATTCATGCTTAAACCAAACATCAAAAGTTTCAGCATCTTTTAATCCATCTATTGTTTTAGATCGGCGTAGTTCTATACGATCATACGTAGGTACTGAACCTGTAAAATAATAATAGCCGTCAGTATGTTTATAAACAAATGGATCAGCACGTTGCTCTACAATTGGAGCATTTTTTTCTGTAGCCATCTTATATTGTGTTTCTAAGAAAATTAATTATTTTTTTAGTGACTAATAAAAAACTTCGCGAACAAGGATTTGCTTTTCTGAGTACCAAGGATTTTACTTTCGTAAATGACTGTATTTCAAAAAAGCAGTAGCGTAGTTATCGGAGTTTTCCTATTATCACTAAATATGAATTTTAGCTTTTATCGTTTCGTAATACTTATCTGTAATCTTATATCGCATAATCAACATTCCATTTATTACGTGGAATACACCCGGAATAATTGTTAGCATTAAAGACAGTCCTAAAAGAGCAGTTTCTGATTGAACCGGATTAAGAATTTCTTCTGTTGGAGCAACATATCCAAAACCTGAAAGTAATAAACCAACAACAGCTCCGGCGATACCCATTCCTGCTTTCTGTGCAAATGAAATACCTCCAAAAGCCAATCCAGAAACACGCACTCCTGTTTCAGCTTGTCCGTGGTCTACAGCCTCAGCAATGGCAGTCCAGAATATTGGAGCATGAATGTCAACTACAAACGAAAGAATGAAATACATTACGTAAGCAAACATCATGCTTTCTGGTTGTGGTTTTATTAAGAAATACATAAGGATACTAAGTATTCCTACTCCATACTGTGACATCCAGAATAATTTCACCTTACAAAAACGTTTGGTAATAAGAGTAGAAGCCGGCATAGCTAAAATAGCGGCAGCAACTCCGGTACCCATAAATGTAGATTGCACAACCTCATCTCCACCAAGGTAATACTTTGCGTAATAAATAGCTACCGAGGCACGAATAACATAACCTGTAGTACCCGATAAACATGAACCTAACAGTAACATCCATTGACCGTTTTTAATCAGATATTTTAGTTGTTGTAAATAAGGTGTTTTTTCTACAATATGTTCGATACGTTCTTTAGTAGTAACAAAACAAAATATAAATAATAGTGTACCTCCAAGTGCCATAACGCCCATAGCCAATTGATATCCACGAGCAATGTTTCCTGCTCCGAATGACTTAGCCATGATTGGAACCAAAATAGATACACCAAATGCAGCCACTTTCGCAAAGAAAAGACGATATCCACTTGCTGACAAGCGCTCTTTTGGATCATTTGTTAACACCCCGATTAATGAAATGTAAGGAATGGTAACTGAAGTAAACATTAAGGTTACTAAGATGTATGTACAATAAGCATAAATCAGTTTACCTGTATAATCAAATCCAGGAGTTGTAAACGTCAGAAATACTGAAATCCCGAAAGGAATAGACAAATACAGGAAATAAGGGCGGAAACGACCATACTTTCTAGATTTATATTTATCAGTAATAATACCCATTAATGGATCACTTATGGCATCAATAAGTCTTACCAATAAGAACATTAGAGCAACATCAGTGGGTTTAATACCAAATACATCAGTATAAAAATAAGTGATGATAAGGAACATAGATGAAATAACGACATTTACAGCCGCATCTCCGGATCCGTATCCGATTTTTTCCAGGATACTTAGCTTTTGTGGTTTCATATACTCAAATTTGCTTTTTAAACCATTTTGAAATTACCAGTTAATTTCCCAATACATCTAGAGGTAAATATCCTGGAAGTTATTCTTATGGCTCATTTCATAATTTAAAATATTCGACTTCTTATAAAGGTTGAGAAGTAATACCCATCTATAATTAAAAATTCATATAGAAGGCTTACTCCATACTCCACAAAGATTGCTAACAAAAATTTAAAACAGGGGGAGTTTTAATTCAAATGAGGTGGATTAATGCATAAAGTTTATAAGAAGAAAACATCACCACATTGTCGTAATTAAAATATAATTAATGCATTAACTCCTTTTGTGCAAGAAATACACATTTGGAGTTAGATAGCTTTAATGAATTGAAAAACTCTTCAATAAAAAAGTCCCTTGTAATTTTGCAAATACTAAAGGACTATAAAATATAAAAGTCATTAATATGTTATTATGCCATATATTGATATTAATAAACACAATTGATCACACAAAAACGCTTAATTATGTTTAGCCTGTTTTCTACTGTCTTTAACCAGAATAAACTTATCATGACTAAAAACAATAACAAACCAAATAAATGCAATTATAGCATAAACAAGAAAACTTAGATTATTTGATAATCCTATAGATTGCAACCATTCTCTTATTATTGAATTTATTCCTATTGGTAATGCTATTCCTATTATTATTAATACAATTCTACGGTTAGGATTAAATGATAATTCTGAACCACAATCATTACATAACCAAATCGTGTCAGTAAACTTAATTAAGAAATTCTTTTTAAAGTATTCTATAAATGAATATTTATATCCGCAATTAGGGCAACTTCTTTTTGTCATAGTTTAAAATTAGTTTGTAAAATTTGGCAATAACTATGTAAATATAATAAACTTGACCGTATTCATTGAAATTTTATATCTAAGTTGATCCCCCAACAATTAATTGACCATCTAAATAAATAACTCTTGGTTCTATTTCTTCATCTGTATTTATCTTCTGAAAAAGTAGTTCTGCAGAAGTTCTTCCAATCTCAACTCCCTGAGGGTGTATAGATGTTATTGTTGGATTGTACATACTCCTAAAAGGCTCTTCACAAAAAGCAACTACAGAAATATCATCAGGAATTGATAAACCTTTATTATAAATACCTTTCATAATTCCAGAGAGTGTTAAATCACTAATTGCAAAAATGGCATCTGGTGGCTCAGGTAATTCCAATAGTGATATTGTTTTTACTTTGGCTTCTTCGGGCCATTCACTTGAAATAATATACTCTTCATGAATGGGAATATTTCTGTTTTCATGGGCCATTTTATAACCTTCAAGTCAGTTACGACTAATTAACAGGTTTGAGTTACCAGTACAAATAGCAATACGTCTTTTACCCTTATCTATTAAATGAAGAACGGCATTATAAGCGGCAGAAGTATCGTCTAATAGTACAAGATCTGCATTTAAGTCTTTCATTACCCTATCATAGAAAACAATAGGTAAGCCAAGGTTTATAACATCTTTAAAATGCGAAAAATCCTTTGTTTCTCTGGAGATAGAAGCTAAAATACCTTCTACATTATTTGCAACCAGAATATCCAGATTTTCAACTTCCCGTTCGTAAGATTCGTTGGATTGCAGCATCAATAAATTATAACCGTTTTTATGCACTATCTCTTCAATTCCCTGAATTACAGAAGGCCAAAAGAAATATGACATCTGAGGTACAAGCAATCCTATTACCTTACTTTTTTTGTGACGAAGTGATGACGCAACTATATTTGGTCTGTACTTAAGTTCCTGCGCCAGATTTTTTACTGCATCCTTTGTTTCCTGACTAACATCAGGATGATCCCTTAATGCACGACTTACTGTTGATTTGTTTAAACCTAATTGTTGCGCTATATCTTTAAGCGTGGTTGCTCTTTTCTTCATATTAGATTTTAGTTTTTAAGAAATATACATAATGACTTGTTAAAAAACGAGGAAAAAAATCAATTATAAACAAAATAACAACCGGTTGCACAACCCGTTGCATAGAAACAACACTGAAAAACAGCTTTTTATCAACCTTAAGAATGTTAATAAATGTAATTTAGCATTAAATTAATTAAACGATATCACAGAAGCAGCTTCAGATAATTAATAAGTTTTTTACAAAAAAGAGAGAGAATAAAAGTGTTGAGTTTTTATTGAGGGAAGGTTAAGGTTAACGCAAAAAATTAAAATTTAGAACTATGAAAAAATATGCATTATTAATTGTACTTACAATTTGTTGCACAATAGTATCTATGGCACAAAATGGAATATTAAAAGGGAAATTAGTTGATAAGTCATCTGGAGAGCCATTAGTTGGTGCTGCAGTTATGATAAAAGGTAGTACCTTAGGAACCATTACAAATTACGACGGAGATTACGAACTTACAGATATTGAACCAGGAACTTATACATTTACAGCTTCATTTATTGGATATTCAAATTTAGATAAGGAGATTGAAATTCAAGCAGACCAAATTGTTACCATGAATTTTGAATTATATCAGGATTTAATTGGGTTAGATGAAGTAATGGTTACAGGAGTGGTTAATCAAAAGTCAGCTCTAGAATCGAGTGTGGCAATGACTACAATTAAACCAAAATTCATGGATGAATTTGGCGCTGTAACTACAGCTGAAATGTTTAAAGCGATTCCTGGTATTCGTTCTGAATCATCGGGAGGTGAAGGGAATGCTAATATTGCAGTACGCGGGGTACCAATTAGGAGTGTTCGGAAGAATTTTAGAGGTAGGCGAAAGTGTAAGAGAAAAATCATCGAAAAAATAAAGCTGGGTCACCTCCACATTGTTTTACTACCATTGCCATAATTAAATCATTTAGTTCAAATGCAATACGCCTAACTGCTGTTTTGAATCCCACATTATTAAGCTTCTTGTATATCATAATTAGCATTGATGCTATTAAAGTAGAATACATCATTACTTTAATTCCATTAGTGCTTGTCGATCCGAGATGTTTAAAGTTTAGTTCTTGTTTTAAAAAACGGAAAAACACTTCAATATCCCATCTTCGTTTGTATATTTTTATAATCTCTTCAGCAGGTAAATCAAATATATTTGTAAGTACATAACTATACTTTTCTTTTTTTGTATTGTAAGTAGTTATAAGCCTAAACTCTTGAGGTAGAAACTTTCTTGTGTTAGGCTTACCCAATAAAACAATTTTATCTGTCTCTATTTTTATGTTTCCAATCTGTATGCCTTCTTCTACTGAGTTTGAATCAATTTCCTTATAACGACTATCCAACTTTAGTTTTGAAACAAATGAAATGAACTGTTTTTGCATAGAAACCGACTCGAAAAGTTAGTAGACAAAAGAACTAAAGATTTACAGCTGGCTAAAGAAAAAGCAGAAGAATCGGATCGGTTAAAATCAAATTTTTTAGCAAATATGTCTCACGAAATCAGAACTCCAATGAATGCAATCATTGGATTCTCTACTCTATTAGATACTCCTGATTTTACTAATGAAGAGAAAAAAGATTTTCGTTCTCTAATTAGATCAAATAGTGAATCATTACTATATCTGATTGAAAACATTATGGATTTTTCGATGATCGAAAGTAATCAACTTAAATTGGTTAATAAAAAATTCAACTTGAATGATTTTATAAATAACATTTTTGAATCATACTCATTACGACATACTAATACTTCCGTTGAATTAAAGTTAAATAATGAATTAGAAAGAGATAACTATAGTGTTAATTCAGATGAATTCAGAATTAAACAAATTATAGAAAACTTAATGGATAATGCATTGAAATTTACTACAAAAGGATTTATTGAACTTGGTGTTAGAAGAAACTCTCAGTATATTCATTTATACGTAAAAGATACAGGACATGGTATCGCCATAAATGATATGGAATTTATTTTTAAGCAATTTGTAAAACTGGAAGAAGATCAACAAACAGCAAAAAGAGGTGTTGGACTAGGACTTACAATAAGTAAGAAATTAGCAGAGCTTTTAGGTGGACATATAAAAGTTACTTCACAAATATCAGTTGGTTCTGAGTTTACGCTGTACTTACCCATTAAAATATTAACATAAACCCCAATGCATAACATATTGAAAAAAACATCCGAATAATTATAGCTTCCTTATATCAGAATACAATTTCCTCAAAGTTTAAAATCAACTTCCTAAAACAATTATCAAAACGCCAATCATAATACCAATCAAAGCAATGGCTTTACGCTTTAAGTTGGATTCTTTGAAAATAAGAGCTCCCAAAGAGAAGGAAATTATCACACTTGTTCGTCTTAAAACAGATAGAATTGTAATAAGTGAACCTTCATAAGTTAATGCATAAAAATATGAAAAGTCCGCGATGCTAAGAATTATTCCAATTAGCGGTATCGACCATCTCCATTGAAAAGCATCAACTTTCTTTCGTTGGGGGTACCATAAAAAGAGTAAAAAAGGTAAAAATACCGGAATCATATAAATAGAAAACCAGGCTTGTATAGCCATTCTATTGAAATTGGCAATCAGGTATTTATCATACAACGTACTAAAACTTCCAAAAAAAGTAGCAAACATGATAAAGAAAATCCATTTATTGCGTTTTAAGTTTATTCCCTCTCTATTTCCTGCCAATGAAAAGTAATAGAAAAACAAAATAACTACTACAATCCCAATCCATTGCCAAGCATTGTAACTCTCTTGATAAATAAACAAGGCTCCTATTAAGGTCCATACTGGTCCTGTTGCTCTAATAGGAGTAATTATTGTTATAGGCAAATGCTTGAGTGCAAAAAATGCAAATACCCAAGATATACCTACAATAAAAGATTTAAGAAAGATTAATAAATGAGTCTTTATTGAAATGGGCGCTACATAAAACAAAGATTCCCGAGGAAGATAATTTAAATAAGAGCTGATGATGAGCGGAACAAATAGTAAAGCCCCTGTCAACGAGGCATAAAACAAAACAGGAATAACTGCATTATTATTTAAAGATAACTTTTTAGATATATCATAAATACCCAATAAAAAACAAGAAATCAACCCCAGAATGATCCACATAATCAAATATAATTTTGAGATGCAAAGATAGGGTTTTGAGTCCCACTTTAATAATACAACTTCTGTTAATTATCATATCAAATTTTAACTACCTCTTAACTCAATCAACTAAATAATTAACATATATTTGCCCGATATCTTAATCTCACGAAACCTAAACTATGTATAAAAAATTTATATCAATATTTTTTATTTTCTTCATTATTCGAGTAATTATTAGTTGCTCATGTAAATATCCAAATATAGACTTTCAATATTCTAATATTCAAATTACAAACCTTGATAATTCAGGGAAAAAATATACAGAAACTGAGTCAAACATAATGAAAAAAGGTGCTGTTGCTTTTGAAGTATTTATATATGGTGATTATGATGAATACGCACAATTTAACATTATTAGTCAATTTGATTATAATGAAGCTAAGGCCTTTGAAAGTGATTGCATACAAAACTATACACCTAATGATTATATTAGTAATATATATATTAAATCATTATACGACATAAATGAATCTGCTATAGCTAATACTATTGTTACAGACCTCTTCCAATGTAATATTCAAAAAGATAGTTATGGATCAACTACATTTAGCTATATGAGTATTGATGACTTGATATCGCTTTACAAAAAGAAAAATTCATTACCAACCAATGGAATAAAGATCAATTTATTCTGTACAGAGAAGATAGATAATAATAATGCAAAATTCGAAATAGAAGTTGTATTTAGCAGTGGACTCATTTTAACTAAAACCACAAACCTTATTACATTAGAATAGCTGATATTAAATTCTTTATACCAAATTATGTCACTAAGATTTTTTACTACTGCATTTTTCCTTCTTGCTGGAATTTACATTCATTCATTTGATATTACAGCTCAAAACAAAACAATAAACAATTTAGAAATTTCATTAAGTTTTGGAAATGCAGATATAGGATGCGAAAGATTTAATAATACTTCACACATAGATTGGGATAATTATATTGGACATCCAATTTATAACATTTATGAATTAGTTAATTGGGATGTTAGGTTTGATCTTTTAGATCATTACAAGGCTGAGTTTTCATTAATTATGGAAAATGACTTTACTCCAATAACTTTCAAAACTTCATTTCAATATTATTTCAATAAATGGCTTGGTTTTCATTCAGGCTTAAGATCATATAACACATATATCGAATCTGCAACTTCCTATTTCAAAGAAACGGCTCCTAATTATTATTATGAATTTCATTTTGATGATCAACGAAAAGTTTATAATCTATCAGCATTTTGTGGACCCGCAATTAACCTTAATTACAGGTGGTTTAAATGGATTACTAAATTCAATATCGGTTTATCTTTTCAAGATGGTTTTAAAGAACATTTGTACCGAAAAACACCACACAACAATGAACATTACGCTTATTTTTTCACTATAAAACCTCAAAGTAATTTTATGTATGGATTGTCATCCTTAGTAGAAATCGATTGCTTTAAAATAAGAAAAACAAAGATTGGTATACTTTTAAAACATGAGTATCAACATGTCAAAAAACAAACCAACTATAATTTAAAAACAGAAAGTTGGTTAGGTGAAATAACTAACAAAGAAATTAAAGGAGCTAAACATGATTTTAATTGGGGTGAATGGGACGCCGGATTTTTTATCAGATTCTAAATCTTAAAATCTAACAATGATTATCAAAAAATAAGGTTAATAATTAAACTACTATTAATTATTTATTTATGTTCAATTCATAAATCAAAAACCTCTACCCTTTAACAACCGCCAGAGGTTCTAATCTTATTTTAATTTTCACTAAATCATTTTGGTTAGCCATAACCTCGTCTATGTTTTTATATGCGCCTGTTGCTTCGTCAAGATCTTTCTTATGGCGAATTCCATGAATAATACCTTTCTCATTCAGTTTAGTAATTTCTTCCTCCAGATTTAGTTCTCTTTGAGCCTGTTTTCTTCCCATCACACGGCCTGCTCCGTGAGAACAAGACTCAAAGCTTTCCGGATTACCTAATCCTTCCACAATATACGATTGTGTTCCCTGCGATCCAGGAATAATACCTACATCTCCTTTTCTTGCCCGCGTTGCCCCTTTTCTATGAACCAAAACGTTTTCACTGAAATGATTTTCCCATGCAGCATAATTATGCGCAATATTAATAATCTCATCAAACTGCACCTTTCCTTTTAATACTTCCTTAAATGCATTCTTCACTCTTTCCATCATCAGTTTTCTATTGGCTAGTGCAAAATCAACACAATAGTTCATTTCTGTAATATAAGCATGAGCCTCTTCTGTTTCAATGGGTAAAAAGGCTAAATCATAAGATAACGGAACTGAAGAAAACCATCTTTCATTTAGTTGTTTAGCCTTTTTATTATAATAATCAGCAACCTGCTTTCCTAAATTTCGACTACCTGAATGAATCATCACCCAAATAAATCCATCTGATCCATGCTGAATTTCGATAAAATGATTTCCTCCTCCTAACGAACCAATTTGTTGTGTTGCTCTCTCAAAATGACGCTCAACAATCTTTGGAAGTTTATCTGTTACTGGTAAATATTTATCTTCTTGTGGTTTTTTATGCCAATTAAATCCTACAGGTATGATCTTACGCATATGCGACATGATTTGCTTTAAAGTTTCTGTATCCGCATCTGGCAAACTGGTACGCATAGCACACATTCCACAACCAATGTCAACACCTACAGCATTAGGAATTATTACCCCCTTCGTTGCTAATACTCCACCAATAGGCATACCATATCCTGAATGAGCATCAGGCATTAATGCCACATGTTTATGCACAAATGGAAGATTAGCCAGATTTTTTGCTTGGGCTAACGCATTCTCTTCAATATTTTCCAACCACATTTTTATTGGTCGGTTTTCTGTTGATATAACTTGTTTCATTTTTGTTCTTTCATTAATAAAAGGTATCAAGAGAATAAGTCTAGCTTCTGCTTAATGCCCATATATTTTACAATTTACACAATTTGTCATTCAATTCGAAGGTGAAAAGATATCTCGTAACTGATCCACAATCTGACCACCTCCAGATAATGATATAGTATTTATCTTATCTGCAATTTTCTCCACATATTCCATTTCTTTCAATTTAAATAACATAGAATTCTCCTCCATTAATTTAGCTGTATTCAACAAACTTCTAGTTGAAGCAGTTTCTTCTCGGCGAGTAATGATATTAGCCTGAGCTTTCTTTTGAGCAATTAATACCTGGTTCATAATCTCACGTACATCACCTGGCAAAATAACATCTCGCAAACCTCCATTCAACATCTTCACTCCTAATTTCTGAGCTTTTTCTTTTACAGAATCCATTACATACTTTGATACTTCTTCTTTTTTTTCCAAAATTTCATCTAAAGTCAAAGCTCCTACATATTCACGCAAAGCCAATTGTATAGCTACATATAACTGTCGGGAATAATCCTGATTTTCAGTTAAAGCTTTTATCACATCAACGACTTTATATCCGGCAAAAAAGCTTACGCGGATAGCTGCCTTATCCTTTGTCAATAACTCCTGTCCTGAAACCTCAAATTGAGTTTGACGCAAATCGGCTTTCATAACGGATACAGGTATATCATTTTTCCAGAAGTAATGCATTCCATTTTCCAATTCTTTAATAAACTTATCATTAATAAACAATAAGCCTTTTTCATATGATTCTATTCTATATACTCTTAAAAACTGATATACAGCTGGAATCTTGAATAAAACTGATGAAATATCCTCTGTAATTTCTACTTTAGATAAGTCTGCTTTTATAAATGAATGTTCTTTTACAGTATTCCAGAATGCATATTCTCCACTCTGCAAAACAGCATTAAAATTTCCATTTACAAAATGCAATACAATTTCAGAATCGCCAACTTTCACCAAGTGTAACAATTCCACTAAGTCATTATCTGTTTTCAATAATTCCAATGAGATGGACGGATTAAACTGCAAGGACATGTCATAAATCTCTACATTATGAGATGAAGTGATCCAATAAGTACCGCTAGTTAATATCTTTTTATAATCGCCGTTTTTAAATATTAAACCGATTTTACCTTCGTTTATTCTTACTTTTTTAATCATATCTATAGTTTTTTTAGTTTTTATTTAATGGAAAGATGAAAAACAAAACCATCTTTTGTTAACGGGAATAAGAGAATTAACACTTCAACATACTTAGTTAATCTGCATATGGTAATTATCAGTTAATAATATCATTAACAGTTTAAGTAAATACTATCAGTATTATTTACAACCTACGCTCTGGTTTCCTTCAGATTGTTATTTACAGAAGTAAACAACCGGTTATTTGTCTTTCATCTTTCACTCTGTAAATTGAAACTGGTTTTCAATTCAGGATTCGAACCTGAAGTCGTCAGACTTTGCCATTTCTGAGATGTTGCTCTACCAATTAAGCTATCCCTTGTTTCAGGGAAGAGGATTCGAACCTCCAACACGCATCGATCGTATGAATCAGAGAAATAATAAGCAGGATATTGAACTTTACTAAGCCAACACTATGAAGCTATACAGAAACTTGCATCTCGTCTTAATTATTACCGTCATCATTTCTTGATCTTCTGATAACAGAAGAAATATTTTTAATCACACAAAGTGAATCATCTTCAAAGAACGTTTTGTCTTGTTGACAATGCAAAGATTAAACACAAGTGCGCAGTCTTTTTGCGTAGTAAATATTTTTTTCTATTTTTCTCAAAAAAAATTATGCCCATTAACAGAAATGCCTTAATCAGATACACTACTATAGATAAATGTTTACGTAATTGCTTTCGAAAATGGACCTTAGAAGATTTAATAGATGCCTGTTCTGATGCACTCTATGAATATGAAGGTATAGACAAAGGTGTAAGTAAACGCACCATTCAAATGGACATTCAAATGATGCGAAGCGAGAAACTAGGATATAATGCACCGATTATCGTTACCGATCGAAAGTATTATACCTATGATGATCCTGAATATTCAATAACGCAATTACCCTTGTCAGATCAGGATTTAAAAAAATTAGATGATGCCGTTGAGATATTAAAACAGTTTCAGGGTTTTAGTCACTTTAAAGAAATGTCAGGATTAATTCAAAAACTTGAGAACAAGATTCATACCCAAAACTCACACTCTCGCCCAATCATTCATATTGAACGGAACGAAGATTTAAAAGGTCTTGAACATCTAAATGGATTATATCAGGCTGTAGCTAATAAACAAGTTTTAAAAATAGAATATCAATCCTTTAAAGCCCACCGATCGTCACCTATCTATTTTCATCCATACCTATTAAAAGAGTTCAATAACCGTTGGTTTTTAATTGGTAAAAAGAACAAAGGAGTTATAATGACTTTAGCCTTAGACAGGATTCAATCGTACCTTGTAATGGAAAATAAACTATTTAAGGATGATCCTCAATTCTCTCCGGAATCGTTTTTTGAAAATGTTATAGGTGTAACGGTAAATAACGGATTGCTACCTAGAACTATTAAACTTTTTATTGATAATACTAACGCACCTTATGTTTTAACAAAACCCTTGCATTGGTCTCAGGAAGTTATTGAAGAAAAAGAAAATGGTGTAATTATAACCATTAAGGTCATTCCTAATTTTGAATTGGAAAGATTAATCCTGGGATTTGGACCTTCTTTGGAAGTAATATCACCTCCTTCTCTACGCAAAAAAATTGGAGATCTAGTAAAAAAGTCAAGTTTAACATACTCATAAACAAATTAATTAAGCACCGGAAAGTTACAACTAAAGACACTTCCTTTATTTGGGATGCTTTGCACTGTTAAATCACCTTTATGTATATCTAAAAATTCTTTACATAACAATAGTCCAAAACCAGTTCCTGATTCATTTTCAGTACCTCTGGTCGATATATTTTTATTAGAAGAAAAAAGTTTCATGAGAGTATCGTGTGACATTCCTATCCCATTATCTTTTATTGAAATCTGAGTAAAGGTTTCAACATCTTTCGTTACTATTGTAGCACTTATTTCTATTTCACCTTTTGGATAACTATATTTTATGGCATTCGAAACAAGGTTTCTAATTATCGTTTCAAGCATATTTTTATCAGCAAAAACTTCAAATTCATCAGGAATACTATTCTTTATATTAATAGTCTTTTTATCTGCCACTTGCCTAAATACAATTAACTCCCTTTCCACCACCTCATTAGCTTTATGATTTAATGGATTAAAAGCTATTGCCTTATTTTGAGCTCTTGCCCAGTTCAGTAAATTATCAAGTAATTCATATGTGTGCTGAATACTTTTATTAATTGCATCGAGACATTCATATTTTCCATTCTCATCCATCGTTTTGTCGACCAACAACAGATCTGAAAGTCCCCATATATTCCCAATCGGATTTTTTAAATCATGAGCAATAATGGTTAAAAACCGATCTTTTGTCGCATTACTCTTATTTAGCTCTTCGTTCTTCTCCTGAATTTCTTCTTTAATACAAATTGCTTCTTCTGCTTTCTTTTTTAATTCATCATTAATTACTAAAGATTCTTTATATAGTGCTTTGGTTTTCTCTTGCTCTAGTTTTAATAACTGATTTGATTTGAATAATCTAAATCTTAAATTATACTGTAGTCGATTTATTATAAATCCAACAATTACAATTGGATAAATATCAACCAAAACAAAAAATTCGCTACTTGTTGGCTTTTTCCAAAAAATCAAAGACAAAGAAAAAACAACAATAGGAATGATATAAACAAAAGTTGCTGTTTTAAGATTTTGCCTTAAATCTAATGACATAAGAAATATTACCAAAATAGCGCCTGTTACACTTGGAGCCAATGCTTCTTCGTGTAAATGAATCAAACATTTTCCGTACATCATTAGCTGTGCAGCCACGAAAAACAATAAGTATAGAGCTAATTTTAAACGATAGAACTTATGTCTAAATATTAAATGAATCAGGAGTAAAACAACACTTAGCAATAATGGAACAATCCTGGTTTCTGCAGCACTCAAATTATGACGTACACTCCAGTCTGAATACATATAGTATACAAGAGTCAAAATTCCAAAACTCAAAATCAAACTTAAGTTCTTCAAAAAAACTCTTTTCTGGTAATCTTCAAAATCAACATGTAGTTTTCTTGAATTAAAATTTGCTCCCATTTTTAAATTATTTACTTCACTTAATAGCACAAAAGATTAATCTTACAATTATCTTTTCATATTTGCGAATCGTATGTTTCCGGTTTATTAACTACAACAATAGTAATATATACAACATATACTTATTCTCAATATATGACTATAAAAGGTATGGAGATGTCCAACTCAAAAATAAAAAAAATTGCAATAACTAGTGTAAAAACATTCTTACTGTTCCATAAACTATCAACAATAAGATACTAAACCCCAAAATGAAGAAATAAATAATATAAAAAGATGGGTGTTTTAAAATTAGGAAAAAGATAGATGAGGATAAGGAAAGATATTTTGGGGAATAAAGATTTATTCCCCAATGTTTTTTCTTAAGTAAGTATGGATTAATACCAAATAGTTCTTTTTGGAGGATTTCCAAAAGACTCAAATTGATCTCCATTAGAATTAACAACTTGCATTAATTCTTCAACTGTGAAATCATAACCATCTTCGATTGCACGCTTAACAAATTCTTCTTTTGTGTTAGCTGCATTGTACTTTGCTCTAAACGCTTCATCTGAGCCTCCCTTTTCTAATAAGGCTTCTACACTTTCTAATGACATAACTTTACTATTTAAAATTTCTAGGGGTGAAAATAATATTTTTTTCAATACACCCCACCCCAAAATCACACCTTACAACATTTTTTTTGCATTTTTTATATTTTAACCCATCGATACACAGCGTCAAATTCAATTTAACACCATAAAATCCAGTACTAAACAAATAAAATCCCATTAATATAAAATCAACAGGATTTTTCTTGTACATATGTACAATTACTCTTTTTTAGTAAAAAATTTTTCAAAGGCCCTATACCAAGTTAAAATAAATGATGAAACACCTATTGAATACACAACTATCATGAAGTGCATTCCTTTTACATGTCCAAATCCCAGGTATGAAGCAATTGCCCCACCTACAAATCCACCTATAACTCCTAAAAAAATAGTTATAAGTATATGCTTATGTATTACATAAGGTTCAATCAAAAGGGTTAATATACTTACTACTAATCCAATAATAATCCACAATAAAAATCCCATTTCAACCTCCTTTCTGCTTTAACTCATAATTAATAGAAATTTAAAACTTTTCGCTTTTTCTAATAATAAAGTTAACACCTACTGAAGATTAAAACAAGTTATTACAAATTGAAAATCAATATTATAATTAGAAATATCCTACTATATTTTATAGAATCTTAAAATTGCATCAAATAATAGTTAGATATTAAATTATTATTCTTCCCAATTTACATCCATAGTAATTAAAGGAGAAGCCTCTACTTGCTCAATATCAAGCAATTCAATTAGTGTATTTAAACTTTTTTCAACTTCCTTCAACTTAATATCATCCAATTTATTAAGCTTATCAGTCAATTGTTCATGCATAAGAGAAGGAATAGAATTTAATAAATTATCTCCAGCCGAAGTTAAAGTAATATTTACAACACGTTTATCCCCTTGCTTGGGTAATCTTGCTAATAATCCTTTTGTTTCTAATCTGTTTATTATACCACTTACGGTACTTGAGTTAAGATTAAGTAAATTTCGTATCTCACCTTGAGTAAGTTGATAATTGGGAGCATCTCTCAAAAAACCTAAACATAAAACCTGAGGAATACTTACACCATATTCCTTTTGAATTTTTTTTGACTCAATATCTACTGACCTTACAATCTTTCGTATCTTAATAAGAATTTCCTTGGTATCCATGCTTTATAATTAATGAAGCAAAAATAATTTGTATTTTATAATGACACAAAAGATATCAATTATTTCTCATTTTTTCCATATTCTTAAAACTAATATGTAAACAACAAAAGATAATAATATACCAAAAATATTTGCATCTAATTTTAAAGGTAATTCAACTTCTGTTCCAACCAATATCAATGTTAAAGTACCCCCCGTTACCATAGATGATATTGCAGCTTTACTACTGGGACTTTTTATGAATAAAGCCATCATAACAGGAATAATCATTCCTGACACCATAAAGGAATAAGAGTGTAACATCAAATCAAGAACACTGGTCATACTGTATGCTAATATTAATGCAACACTTCCTATAATCAGAGTTAATATTTGAGATAACCTCACACTATTAGGTCTGTTGTGCATTTTTAATACATCAGCTAATATATTTCCTGAAGAGGCCATTAAACAACTATCCGCTGTTGACATAACAGCAGAAAAATAGGCAGATAGAACAATACCCATTAAACCCACAGGCAATATTGTACGCAATAAAACAGGTAAACCCATTTCTGCATCTAAATTACCAATATGATAACCAGGTAACATATTATTTTCCATTGCCACACGAGCAAACATACCTAGTAAAACTCCAATAAATGCCATAATTGGATATTCAAATAATCCAGCAAAAAACCAGGCTTTTTTAGCAGTCTTTGTATCTCTAGATGCATATATTCTTTGATATAAGGTCATACCAATAAACCATATTGGAATAATAGTAAACATCCAGTTTACAAATTGTTGCCATTTAATATTTGTCAATGATAAAAACTCAGGGGATAATGTATCTTCTACAACGTCAAGTCCTCCAATTTTATAATATGTAAAAGGCAAGGCAACAAATATTAACCCCACCATTAATACAATCCATTGAACGGTATCCGTATATATGACTGCTTTTAATCCTCCTAACACTGTATAAATAACAGCTATCGCCCCCATTACCAAAAGAGCAGAATCCAAGGAAAGTGAAGGAAATGTTGAAGATGCGAGTTTTGCACCTGCTAATATTTGAGAACTAGTAAAACCCAGATACCCAATTGCAGAAATAAGCCCGGCCAGTAAAGCAACTGTTTTATTATATTTATATTCTAAAAATTGAGGAAAAGATAAAAAGCCTTTTCTACGCGCGATACCTGACACCCTTGGTATAAGAAGTACACCACTTAACCAGGCTCCAAGCAAACCAGTAAAAAGAAGCCAACTCCCAGATAATCCCATAGTAAATCCCAGACCACCTAATCCAATTGAAAATCCTCCACCTACATCTGTAGCCACAACAGATAAACCTATATGTAAACTACTTAACTTTCTTCCTCCTACATAATAATCATCTGTTGTTTTATTTTTACGCATAAAAAAAACACCTACCCCAAGCATTGCTAAGAGGTAGATGCCAAAAATTAATATGTCAATAGTGTGCATACGTTATATAATTTGAGCTAACCAAAATTTAGCTCCTGTCATAATAAGTTCAATAGAAACTGTTCCTAAAAGAAATGCTATAATTCTACCTGCAATATCAATATATTGCTCAATTAACTCTTCTTTTTTCGTTTGAATCTTATCATGAAGTATTTTTAAAAGAAATATTATAGAAACGCAAAGTGCAATAGTTACAGCAATAGCAAATACTGATGAAAATTTATCCAGTTGTTCACCTATAATTACACTATAACTAATTGTACCTGGGCCTATAAAAATTGGCATTGCAATAGCTCCAGCAACATATTTTGATTCTCCTCGCAAGGTTTCAATAGAAGCTCCCCCCTTAAAAATAAATTGAATTCCAGTTAGCAGAAATATTATACCTCCAAATATCTGGAACGAAGCGAAACTAGCATTAAAAACATCCGTAAAAATAGAATCTCCTAACAAGGCAAATAATGAGAATACAACAAAACTAATACCTCCTGCCCTTATTAATATTTTTAGAAAAACCTGTTTTGATTTTTTCTTTACAATATCAATAAGATAAACGATTATTAGAAAAGGATTTAATAATACCAACAGAAGTCCAACTGATTTTACAATACCTTGTACGTCCATTACTTAAATTATTTTAATTTTCAACAGCCAATTGTAATCGTGATGATTTATTACAATGCTCTATTAAACCCTTCGAAATTAAAGAAAATATAACTTCCTGACCTTTTCTATAAGACAAATTCAGATCTTTAATTATATCTCCATATAAATAATTCCCTTTTTCTTCTAATAATTCAATTACTTTTTTTTCTGTATTCATTCTCTTATTTAACTTGTCTGTGCTGGTTTTTCTATCCATAAGCAATATCAATTTAATATTTATTAATTATCATTTTCATTAGATGCATACCCCTGATTTTCGTATACCAAATACTGTTTGCAATTCTTCCATCCTCTAAATCCCCTATTGCAAAATACGTTTTTATATATGGTTACTTTTTTTGCATCTGATATGGTTTTCCCATTATAAATAGGACAGTCATTTTTATGTTTACATATATTTTTATTAGACATAGCTTTAAATCAATTTATAGTAAACATTCATACTTTCAATATCTCCAGAGATATTTGTATTCTTTATCAATGTACCCGAATATGTATATCCCATTCTTAAAAAAGTTAAATTCATTGGAATAGATTTTAACCTTGCTATAGTATACAAAGTACAAATACCTTCCTTCTTCATCTCTAACTCCATTCTTTTAAGCAAACTTGAAGCTAATCTATTGCCTGAAAATTCAGGATAAGTCGCAAAGTCAGTCATCTCAGCATTTTTACTACTATAATCAATCTCAGATGAAGCAACTGCGGCTAATTTCCCATTTTTAAATGCACCAAAATACCTAACATTTTCATTCATTGTTTTTAAAACATAATCCTTTTCATATATTGGAAAGGGATATGTTTTAAATACTTTCGAGTAAATATCTGTAATATTATAAACATCATCTTTTTCTAATTCTCTATACGTAAAATCAGGATGATCATTTGCAATATTTCCATATTCATTAGCTAAAAGACCTGATAACTTATCAAGGTTTTCTCGCTCAATTTTTAATATTCGATCAGACGTTAAATATTTTGACACAAAAAACACATCTTCAGTATCATTATAAAACTTAGGGATGTATGCTTCTAACAAAAATCCATTAGCATAAAAAACCGGAGCATATTTCTTAGGAACTTTACATACAATTTTTGAATAATTCTCTTCCTTGGCCAAATGATTTATTAATGAAAATATTTGGGGAACATCACTGGAATCCAATTTCATAAGGTAAATTCTGTCGTTTAATTTACCATGCTGAATACTAGTACCGCTTCCAATGGTTTCTATTTTATCATTTACTGTCAAAATATCAATCATTATACTCCCTCCTTGTTAGCCTTTCATTATCTTCTGGTATTAATGAAATAGTATCACACTCATCTGATAGTAATTTCTCAATTCCAATCATTTCTGAATCGTCTTTTTCTGAGAATGCCAAATCTAAGTTGCAATTATCACAATCCCGATCACACATCTTAGGCTCATAACTATCAGGCTCTTTATAGGTAGTAATAACACCTTCATAATTTCTTAATACAACTTTATTTGTTGACCATGAGATAATATAATTTGGCATTACAGGAATCTTTCCCCCTCCACCTGGAGCATCAATAACATATGTTGGACGTGCAAAACCACTAGTATGTCCTACTAAACTTTCCATTATTTCAATACCTTTTCCTATCGGAGTTCTAAAATGAGATAATCCTTCAGAAAGGTCGCATTGATATAAATAATATGGTCTTACTCTATTTTGAACTAATTTATGTAATAATGTTTTCATTATTCGAGGACAATCATTTACATCAGCTAACAATACTGACTGATTTCCTAGTGGAAAGCCTCCATTTGCCAACTTAGCAAGTGCCTCTTTTGATGATGCTGTGATTTCGTTTGGATGATTAAAATGTGTATTAATCCATAGAGGATGAAACCTTTGCAACATCGATACTAACTTATCCGTAATTCTATAAGGTAATACAACCGGCATTCTAGTTCCTATACGAACTATTTCCACGTGGGGTATACTTGTAATTTGTTCTAACAACCATTCTAGTTTATCATCTGGCAACATTAACGGATCACCTCCTGATAATAAAACATCCCGAACTTGTGGATTTGAAGCCACATAATCAATACCTTTCTGCAATTGATCCTTAGACGGTATAAAATCTACATCTCCAACCTTTCTCTTTCTTGTACAATGTCTGCAGTACATTGAACAAACATTACTTACATGAAATAAAACCCTATCCGGATATCTATGAGTAATTCCTTCCACAGGACTATCTTTATCTTCAGACAAAGGGTCTTCTAATTCAAAAGGCATTGTATTTAATTCCTCAACACAACCAAAGGCTTGCTTAAATACAGGATCATTTCTAAAATTATCTTTATCAATCAATGAAAGATAATATGGTGTAATTGACAGGGGGAACTTTTCAAAAGTTCTTTCCAATTCTTCTCGTTCGTTCTTACAGAACTTTATTCCGGTAATAAATTCAAATTTCTCTATTGAACGAATTGAATTCCTCAATTGCCAACGCCAATCTTTCCAATTTGATAATTTTGTTTCATTTTCAATCTTACTTGCAATCTCTTTTTGTACGTGATTATAAATCATACCTTTATTTGCTTTTAAAGCACAAATTTTTATTGACTTGCTGAAATAAAATAAGAAAGTAAATTACCACTCCCCCCCTCACACTGAATTTATGATGATTAAAAACAAAGAAGGTGTTTCAACAAATCATCATTAATATTGTTTTCTACACGAACAAAATTAATCAAATTACTACTAACCACCAAAGAATTTATTCAAACGCCTTTATATATCAATTTCCACAAACCAACCTATACAATTCTATTTCAGTTATTTACTAACGTTTAATAATAATTAATATATTTACGAATTCACAAAATGATAATTTACATTTCATATTTAATTCTTATAGAAACTGTATGATTTTCGAAATTTTACAATATTTTTTCTTTTCAAATTGAAGAATACTATTATTAATTGTTTGTATTAATAATTGTTATTTATTAAAACTATTTTTGTAAAAAAAGCAATTCAATGGAAAACCTTAATATCAATAAAGAATCCTCCAAAGATGAAATAATAAAAGAGCTATCTATTCTCTTTACTCCATATGCAAAAGAATTAATTAATTCGGGAGCTGATTTTAGTTATATGAATATGTATGCTGATAATTTTCGTGATCAGTTACAAAATAAAACTAATTTAACTGAGGAAGATATTTTTCAAATTTTAAATGAGGCATGTGATTATTGCTGGAAATCTCAAATTAGTTAATCTCCTATTTTGAGTAATAGTTGTTACATAAAATTTTAAGTAAAATAGATGATATTAATTGCAGATAGTGGCTCCACAAAAACCGAATGGATATTATTGGATAAAAAGAATAATCATTCGCACCATATTACTACCGACGGAATAAACCCTTACTACCAATCAATTACAGACATAAAAACACTTTTAAACAATCAATTCTCGGCAAAACAGAATAACTTCAACGAAATTTATTTTTATGGAGCAGGATGCAACACTTCTGACAAAAAATCGATAATCAAAAAAGCTCTTTTACATAAATTTAACACTGAACAAATTTACATCGACAGTGATTTAATGGCAGCTTGTCGTGCATCATGCATTCATACACCCGGAATAGTTAGTATACTAGGAACCGGATCAAACTCTTGTTTTTATAATGGAAAAATAATTGAAGAACAAGTCTCTCCTCTTGGTTATATTTTAGGAGACGAAGGAAGTGGTGCCACCTTAGGAAAAATTTTAATTTCAGATATTTTAAAAAATCAGTTATCAGAATCTACAGCTGAACTTTTTTATAACACATATAATAATTCGGCTGCAGAAATACTTGAGAATGTATATAAAAAACCTTTTCCAAACAGATATCTGGCTCAATACACAAAATTCATATCCCAACATATAGAAATACCAGAAATTGAGTTGATTGTAATTAATGCATTCAAATCATTTATAAAAAGAAACTTGTTTCAATACGAAGAATTAAAAAAGCACGAATTGCATTTCATCGGAAGTATAGCATTTTATTTTAAAGAACAATTAAAAAAAGCTTTACAAGAATTTAATTTACAAATAGGTACAATCAGCAAATCTCCATCCAAGGGATTAATAAAATTTCATAGTTTATAATACACCAAACAAAAATCCCTATGCTTTTTTTAGCACAGGGATTTTATTTCGACTTATTTACAATTTAAGACATTATAGAAAATCATTAAAATATCTGGTCACCTTCTCCATTAAATGTACCCTATCAGGTCCTAAAACATTATGCTCATGTCGAGGATAAACAAAGTAATCCACCTGCTTTCTTTTCTTAATGCAATGTTCAACAAATTGCAAACTATGCTGCCATACAACAGTTGGATCTATTGCTCCATGAATTACTAATAATCTACCCTTAAGATTTTCCACTCTTAGATTAACATTCGTTTTTTCATAACCTTCAGGGTTCTCCACTGGCATATCCATATATCTTTCGCCATACATTATTTCGTAATATTTCCAATCAGTGACCGGACCTCCAGAAACACCAACTTTAAAAACATCTGGATATTTTTCCATTAAATTAATGGTCATGAAACCACCAAAACTCCATCCATGAACACCGATCCTGTTGTGATCAACATATGGTAATGATTTTAAAAACTTAACACCTTCAAATTGATCCTCAGCTTCACATTCACCTAATTGTCTGTGTATTATTTTCTCAAATTCACAGCCTCTATCCTGAGTCCCCCTGTTATCCATTGTAAAACAAATGTATCCATTCTGAGCCATATACAATTGCCAATATCTTGCTGCTCCTAACCAGCTATTTTTAACCAGTTGAGAATGTGGACCTCCATATACATATATCACAACTGGATATTTTTGTGCAGGATCGAAATTAGCTGGAAGAATCAATCTATAATTCAAATCAGTTACTCCATCTGCAGACTTTAATGTGCCTAATTTCACCTTTCCAAAAGGAAAATCCTGTAATGGGTCTTTCGCTTCAAATAAAACAGAACTACTTTTGTCAGATAAATTATATAATTTAATAATTCTTGGAGTTTCTAAATTTGAATAATTATCAATCATTTTTGTTTTAGAATTGCTCAATTCTACAGTATGAAACCCCTGGTTTTTAGTGATCTTTTCAATTTTACCAGAACGTACAGAAACACGATATAAATTTCTGTTCATTACTCCATCTATAGTTCCTTCAAAAAATACATATCTTGCTTTTTTATCAAAACCTAAATTCTTGGTAACAACCCAATCTCCCTTTGTTAACTGACCTAAATAACCTTTATTAATATCATATAAATACATATGGTTAAAACCATCTCTTTCACTCTCCCATACAAATTTCGTGTTACTATTTGGGAAATAAATGGCTGCATTTTCGGGCTCCACCCATTTATCGCTTTCCTCCTCAAATAATGTTTTAAATAAACTACCGTCGTTTGTACTATATAAATTATAACACATATGATTTTGCTGTCTATTTAATTCGGCAATCCCTATATATTTCTCATCTGGAGACCATGATATATTTGTTAAGAACTTTTCTTTGGGTAATCCTGTCTTTAAATAAATTTTCACTTTTGTTTCAATATTAAAAACGCCAACTGTAACGTGATGACTCTTCATCCCTGCCATTGGATATTTAATATTTTCAAGTTTAGCAACTCTTTTATTTATATCTACCAAAGGATAGTCAGTAACCATTGACTCATCTTTTCTATAAAAAGCAATTGACTTTCCTGTTGGAGACCAAAAAATTCCTTTACTAATACCAAATTCATTTCTATGAACAGATTTTCCTAAAACAATATTCTTATTCTCAACTGTTTCAATCAGTAAAAGATTATTATCTTTATCTACTATATATAAATCACCATTATTTAGGTAAGCAATCGATTTTGAAATAGAATTAAATTCTAAAAAATCTGATTTTTCCGGATAAAAAATTGTTTTTATATTTTTTACATTATTCTTATCAACGATAATTATTCTATCTGAAAATTTGATCCAATATAAATCAGAATTTATCCAATTAATTTCATACATAGATCTAATTCCAACAAAATTTTGCTCCTTTAATAGGCTATTTACTTCATCTATATTTAAATATGGAATAATGCTGTTATCAGTATTAACGCAATAAATTGTATCTCTTTTATATAAAATTAAAGAATCAGTATTGGAAATAAACTCATATCTACAATCTTGGGGAATAAGATTTCGATATGTTTTTCCACCAGAAATAACATCTTCTAATGTTAACTTCTTTTGTGCATTAAGGTTTATTAAACATAGGAAAACTGCTAATAAACCACAATAAATTACTTTCATAAACTATTTTTTATTGATTGGATATTTGAAATTTTAAACAAATGCATTCAAAAAACAACATTTGTGTAAAGAAACCTTTAGTCAAACACTTTTGTTTTAATAAAAATAACTATTTTAGACAAGCAGAATTTACAGCTATCACATAGTAAAATCTGTTTAGCAAACAGGATTTAATTATTATTAAAATAGTTGTAAATATAATACAAAAAGATATTATACGTTAAATACACAACACACCTCATAATTTTAAAAGAATTGTACTCATGAAAAAGGGACTTTTTTTATTTTTTATTCTATTTTTTGCATTAAGCATCCTTATACCTAACCAAGCTAATTCTCAGGAAGAAAAATTTGAAACTTGTGAAAACTTAATACATGCACCTTTTATTTCAAATGGACAACCATTTAGAGCTTTTTTAACAGGAGATGAAGTTGCTGAATTTCATACCACTTTTTTAAATGGGAGTTTATATAGACTAGTAGCTTGCTCTGCTAAAAACGAACCTATAATTTTTTCTGTATATGACACAAACAGAAACTTATTATATACTAACGCAGAACACAATAATACAAACATGTGGGATTTTAAAATTGATGGTTCCATTGAATGTATCATTGAGGCTAAACTAGATAAAAAGTTATCTACATCAGGAATGGCTTTATTATATATTGGCTTTAAAAACCAATTAAAAAACTAGTTTGTCTTTTATAAATTATAAACCTATTGTATGAGCGAAGGAATATTAAAAGCATTAATACAACTTTTTGCTTTAATAGCGTTTCCTCAAAAGGATAGTAAATCCAGAAGAAATATAGTTAGGAATTTCCTTGACCAGCAATTAAACAAGCAAATGGTTGAGGAATATCTTAATATTTATGAAGAATATTACCAAGAACACGTTTCTAAATTAAAAAAACTTCAAAGCAGTGAAATAGAACGTTCTACTTTGACAGCAAACTCTGTCAAGGCTCTTAGAATATCTAATGCAATTAACAAGGAATTAGTTCATTATCAAAAGTTAATTGTAATTATTCAGCTTATTGAATTTCTAAAATCTGGAGTTGAGATAAGTCATTTCGAAAAAGATTTTGTTTATACTATTGCTCAAACTTTTCATATTTCTGATAAGGAGTATTATTTAATGGAAGATTTTATAATTGGAGATATGAATTCTCCAATTGATGATAACAATCTTTTAATTATTAATAAGAAAAAAACAACAAAACTTTTTAAAGCAAAACATCTTCAACGACCAAATCTTAATCCTGATCAAGAAATTCATATACTCAGAATAACTTCAGGAGGTTTATTTTTATTGCGATTGAATGACAATGTAGAAGTTAGTATCAATGGACAATTACTAGCTACAAACAGAATTCATGTTTTAACACCAGGTTGTTCTATTCGTAATAACAGAATTGCTCCAATTTACTATAGTGATATTGTTGATAAATATACGACTGACAATATTAAGGACCCCATTACATTTAATGTTAATGAAATAAGTTATAGTTTCAAAAACAAATCTACTGGTATTCACCCATTAAGTTTTTATAGTGAATCTGGAAGATTAGTTGGGATAATGGGAGCTAGTGGTGCTGGAAAAACTACACTTACTAATATATTAAGTGGAATAATACAGCCTCAAAAAGGATCTGTTAAAATTAATAATATAGATATACACAAAGAACATAAAAAAATAGAAGGTCTGATTGGTTATGTATCTCAAGATGATCTTTTAATGGAAAATCTTACAGTATATCAAAATTTATATTACAACGCGAAACTTTGCTTTGGTGATTACAGTGAATATAAAATAAAGAAACGAGTTTTAAACCTACTTTCTTCTTTAGGTCTTTATGACATCAAAGATATGAAGGTTGGATCACCTTTAAACAAAAAAATAAGTGGTGGGCAACGTAAGAGATTAAATATTGCTCTTGAACTAATTCGAGAACCTGCAATTTTATTTTTAGATGAACCTACATCAGGTTTATCTTCAAAAGATTCTGCTAACATTTTGGATTTATTAAAAGAGTTAGCACTAAAAGGTAAATTGGTTTTTGTTGTTATTCACCAACCTTCAAGTGACATTTTTAAAATGTTCAATCAACTATTAGTATTAGATAATGGTGGTTATTTAATTTACGATGGCGATCCAGTTGACAGCATTACTTATTTTAAATCATCTGTAAACCAAGCAAACAAACAAGAAAGCGAATGTCAAACATGTGGAAATGTTAATCCGGAACAAGTATTAAATATTGTTTCTTCTCAGGTAATTGATGAATATGGAACATTAACCAGAAATCGAAAAATTGAACCTGACGAATGGTATCATCGCTTTAAAGATTACAAACAAATATCAGCTCCCAAAGACAATTACAATGCACCACCAAGTATAAATTTTAAAATTCCTAATAAAATTAAGCAATTAGGTGTTTTCATAAAAAGAGATGTTTTATCTAAACTATCAAACACTCAATATTTATTGATTAACTTACTGGAAACACCAATTTTAGCTCTATTATTATCAACTATAATAAAATACTACAATGTAGACGTTTCAAGAAACCAGGGTTATACTTTTCAGGATAACCCTAACATTATAGTATATATAATAATGGCTGTAATTATTGCATTATTTGTAGGACTTACAGTAAGTGCGGAAGAAATAATAAAAGATAGAAAAATTCTTAAACGAGAAGAATTCTTAAACCTAAGCCGGTTAAGTTACTTATTTTCAAAAGTATTAATTCTAGCATTTATCTCCGCCATTCAAACAATTCTCTTTACTTTAATTGGTAATTCAATTATAGAAATAAAAGGGATGTTCTTTGCATTTTGGCTCATTCTTTTTAGTGCATCTATGTTCTCTAATTTACTTGGATTAATTATATCTGACAGCTTTAAAGATGCCATTAACATATATATACTCATACCTTTTCTTATCATTCCTCAAATTATATTATCAGGTGTTTTTATTAGCTACGATAATCTAAATCCCAAATTATCTAATCCAGAAAAGATTCCTTGGTATGGTGAACTAATTACAGCAAAATGGGCTTTTGAAGCTTTAACTGTAAATCAATTTAAAAACAACAAATATGAAAAGGAATTTTACTTTTACGACAAACTTAAAAGTGAGGCAAAATACAAGAAAGAATATTGGATACCTACAATGCAAGCTAAACTTGATAATTGTTTAAAATATTACCAAAACAAAGATCATCAAAGCTTGTCTGATGCATTAATCCTTCTAACAAATGAAATTTCAAAGGAAAATAAGAACGGATTAATAAAAAATAAAATTTCATTAGATCCTAATCTAAACACGAAAACTTTCAGTAAAACTAAATACACTTCACTAAAGGATGATATAAATAGTTTAAAGAAAAACTATATCAAAGTATTCAATAAAACCGACAATCTGTTGGATAAAAAGAAAAAGGAATTAAATAAAACAGAGAAACAAAAGAAACAGTTTAATTCTTTAAAAAAGTCTCACTATAACCTGGAACTAGAAAGATTTGTGCGTAACAGTAACAATCCTTTTTCTGACAAAATTATTGAATATAATGGCAAATTAATACAAAAATCAGATCCTATATTTAAAGATCCACAAAACAATTATCTGTTTGCTCATTTTTTAAGCCCATATAAAAAATTAGGATCATTTAATATTGATACATTATGGGCAAATACAATTATTATTTGGCTCTATAATATTATTTTATTCATCCTACTTTATACAGGAATCGTAAAAGAAATATTAAACATTTTTGAAGAAAAGTACACTAAAATAAAAAACAAAAGAGAGTAATAAAATATTACTCTCTTTTGTTTTTTATTTTAATATTCCTCTACTCTTCCATTTCAATCATCTTAAAAGGTATGTTTATTATAGACTGATAATCTTCACCTGCCTCAAACATATCTTCATCATCTTCTTCGTAATACCAATTAACCTCGACTTTTTGTCCTTTTTTATATATACTCTCTAATTTCTTAAAAATATCCAATATACATTTAGAAGAGCTAGTATTAAAATATTCTAATTGAACATTTACTGCGGTATCACTATCCACATTACTACCATACTCTTCAAGCCAGTCAATAAGAGGTTTATAAAACTCTATCGAGTTTTCAGGTATTGATCGTCCTTTGATTTCAATTATTCCTTTTTCTCCATCTAATCTTACATATGGAGTTTTTGGTGTTCCTTCTCTAACTATTGTTTCCATATTGGTAACTATATGGTTTTAACTAATATATACATCTAATGAAAAAAATATGTGACTGTCGTTATACTTATAAAAATAATATTCTAACTTATTTCCAGTCTTTCTAACAATATCAAGCATTCCTAATCCGCCACCACCTTTATCACTAAACTCTCCATTACTCATAATATCCAAATACAACATCCGTATTTCTTTATCTGACAAAGAGTTAACTTGATCTATTCTATCCTTAATTACATTTATCTTACTTTTATCTACAAAATTACCTGTTGAAATTCTATAAAACGAACCATCTTTACTTAAAATGATTACTCCAAAATTATTTTGTTGATTATCATTTAACTCAATTGGAGCAGCATCAACGTGATGATATAAATTTTGTAAACACTCCACAAATACATTATATACCTTTTTCCTAATCTTATTCTTTTCATTCTTTAGATTTAAACTATTTTCTATAGTTTCTAAAGCTTCCGTTATAAGATCAGAGGTAATACTTCCATTAAAGTTAAGAATAACTTCTCCCTCTAATTTCTCGTTATACCATTCTGTAATATTAAATGCCATTTGTATAATTAATAAAGCTTGACACAAATATATAAATTTTGACTATTGTACAAGCTCAATCCTTAATCAATTTTTGAATAATCGTTAACAATATGTTTAAATTCTGGAAATTCTATCAAATTCCAGCTCCTTCTTTAAACAAACCGTCCTTAGGTTTAAACTGTACTAATTTAGATCCTGGTTTTACATCGTTAGTAACCCAAACATTACCTCCTATAACAGATCCTTTTCCTACAGTTATCCTTCCTAATATTGTAGCTTGAGAATAAATAACAACATCATCTTCAACAATAGGATGACGAGGTATACCTTTTATTGGATTTCCTTCTTCATCCAATGGAAAACTTTTTGCACCCAGAGTAACTCCTTGAAATAACTTAACATTTTTACCTATTATTGAAGTTGCTCCAATAACAACACCAGTTCCATGATCAATGGTAAAATATTCATCTATTTGAGCTTTAGGATGAATATCAATTCCTGTTTCAGAATGTGCCATTTCTGAAATCATTCTTGGTATAATTGGAACATCCAAATTCACCATAGCATGAGCAATTCGATAACTTGATATTGCCCTAATGGCCGGATAACAAAAAATCACCTCTCCTCTACTTTTAGCAGCAGGATCACCTAAATATGCAGCTTCAACATCGGTAGTTAATAACCTGCGCAATTCTGGCAAAGCTGAAACAAATTTCTTAGTAATATCAAAAGCCTTTAATTTATTTGCTTTAAGTTTTTCCGGATCTGACATACTACATTGAAAACACAAGCCAGCCAAAATTTGTTTATTCAACAATTCAAATAAGCGCTCCGTATTAACTCCAATATAATAATGAATACTTTCTGAACGCACAGGAGAATCTCCAAAATACCCAGGAAAAATTATTTCTCTGGCCAGATTAACAATTTCACCTATGGCACTCCCCGAAGGCATTGGATAATCAAAAAAGTGAGTATGACAAACACTTTTATATGATTCCTTAGTAGTTAATGCCTTTATTGTTTCTTGCAATATACCTGGATATTTGAATTGAGTCATAACTATAATTTAATTTAACCAACTTGAATATGATTTGTCTGAAGATAATATTTCTAAAGCTTTTTTAAATTCATTTGAATTTGTATTAATAAGTTCAAAATATTCATTAACGCTCCAAATATTTCTTGCAATTAATGCCCTAAGCTGAAGTTTAAGATGTATTAATGATGCTTCTAACGTTTTTACATCAGAATCAATTTTTTCCTTTTCTCCTTCTTTAATTAAATCTTCAATCATTTTGTCATCTACAACAAATGAATCTTTAAATGATTTAAAAGTTTTATATTTTAATAATAGATCTTTTCTATGTTGATCCATATATGATAATACATATTTATTAATAATTCCTAAAGCAATTAGATCCCTGTAATAATCAGAATATCCCGTTGTATCTGCAGGAATAAAAATATCAGGATTTATACCTCCTCCACCATACACTACTCGTTGGGAAGATTTTGTATGAAACTCCTGACTTTTCTCTTTAAGAGAATCATTTTCTTGATGAAGTACATCCCTCATATATATTTCTTTTCTATAAGCATCAACACCTTTATCATAGGGTTTTTGAATACATCTTCCTGATGGAGTATAATATTTTGCAATAGTCAATTTAATCATCGATCCATCTTGTAAATTTAATGGTCGCTGCACTAAGCCTTTGCCAAAACTCCTTCTACCGATAATAATACCTCTATCCCAATCTTGAATAGCCCCGGATACAATTTCACTAGCCGATGCTGATCCTTCATTAATAAGTACAGCTACCTTCCCCTTTTTAAACAAGCCTTCTTCTGAAGATTGATATTCCCTTCTAGGATTTGTCAGACCTTCTGTATAAACAATCAGTTTATTCCCAACCAACAATTCGTTGACTACCTCAATTGCAGCTTTTAAATACCCCCCTGGATTTCCTCTTAAATCAAGAATTAAGTTATCCATTCCCTGGGATTTTAATTCTTTTACAGCATCATGAAATTCACTTGAAGTGGTAGCACTGAACTGATTAATTTTAACATAGCCTATATTTTGAGATGCCATATATGATGCCTCAACACTGTAAATAGGAATCTTATCTCTTACAACTATAAAATCTAATAATTTAGAACTTCCTTTTCTTAGTATTTTTAATTTAACCTTAGTCCCTTTTTTACCTTTTAATCGATCTTTAACTCCACTATTTGTTAATCCTATACCTGCAACATTCTCGTCATCGATAAAAATGATTCTATCTCCAGCTAAAATTCCCACTTTTTCTGATGGTCCTCCTGAAATAGGAGAAACAACTAAAAGTGTATCATTTAAAATATTGAACTGAATTCCTACACCTTCAAATCCACCATCAAGTGGCTCATTTAGTTTTTTCACCTCTTCTTGTGAAAGATACTCAGAATGGGGATCCAAATTCTTAAGCATACCTACAATAGCATCCTCTACTAATTTTTGATCATCAACAGAATCCACATAAAAAGTAGATATCAATTTATATGCTAACTGTAACTTTTGTAAATCTTGATTAAAATTCTGGGCTTTTAATGTATCTACATTAAATAATACTAGAATAAAAGTAACTAAGAGCAAAGAATTTTTAACCAATTTATTAAATGTCATATCTAATATTTTAAATTACTATCAGAGTAAAGCAAAGATAAAAACTATTGAATCTCTTTAAAGTAAAAAACAAAAAAAAGACCAGAAATGTTCTGGTCTTTTTACAAATATCATCTTTTCTATTCTACTCCCACTCTATTGTTGCAGGTGGTTTTGAACTAATATCATAAACAACTCTGTTTACTCCTTTTACCTTATTAATAATATCATTTGATACTTTAGCTAAGAATTCATATGGTAAATGTACCCAATCTGCAGTCATACCATCAGTTGAAGAAACAGCTCTTAACGCAACAACTCTTTCATAAGTTCTCTCATCTCCCATAACTCCAACAGACTGAACAGGTAAAAGCATAGCTCCAGCCTGCCATACATCATCATACAACTCATGATCTTTTAATCCCTGGATAAAAATATGATCAACTTCCTGAAGTATATTTATCTTTTCCTCTGTAATATCTCCTAAAATTCTGATTGCCAAACCTGGACCTGGGAATGGATGACGACCTAATAATGCAGGTGAAATACCTAAAGCCTTACCAACACGTCTAACTTCATCTTTAAATAATAAATTTAAAGGTTCAACAACCTTTAGATTCATTTTCTCAGGAAGACCTCCAACATTATGGTGTGATTTAATTGTTGCAGAAGGACCATTTACTGACACAGATTCAATAACATCAGGATAGATTGTTCCTTGCGCTAACCACTTTACATCTTGTATTTTATGAGCTTCTTTATCAAACGTCTCAATAAATACTCGACCAATTATCTTCCTTTTAGTTTCAGGATCTGAAACACCAGCTAACTCATCTAAAAATTCCTTTTTAGCATCAACGCCAATAACATTTAATCCCATATGTTTGTATGAATCCAATACATTTTGGTATTCATTTTTTCTTAACAATCCATTGTCAACAAAAATACAGGTTAAATTTTCTCCAATAGCTTTATTCAAAAGAACACCGGCAACTGTAGAATCAACACCTCCTGATAATCCAAGTACAACCTTATCATTACCTAATTTTGCTTTTAACTCAGCAACTGTAGTGTCAATAAATGAATCAGGTGTCCAATCTTGGCTACATCCACAAATTGATACAACAAAATTAAATAATATTGTTTTACCATCTGTTGAGTGATAAACTTCAGGATGGAATTGCAATCCCCAAGTATTTTCACCTTTCACCTCATATGCGGCTACTTTAACATCACCCGTACTTGCTATAATCGAATAATTTTCAGGTAAATTTACAATTGTATCACCATGTGACATCCATACTTGAGAATGTTCTGGTACACCTGTCATTAATTCATTTGAACGATCAATAAAACCCAAGTTTGCTCTACCATATTCTCTGGTGTTTGATGGTTTTACTTCTCCGCCAAAATATTGAGATAAAAACTGAGCTCCATAACAAACTCCTAATAAAGGATACTTACCTTTTATATTTTCTAAATTAGGAATTGGAGCCTCTTCATCACGAACACTATATGGACTTCCAGAAAGAATAACTCCTTTAACACTACTATCTAATTCTGGTACTGAATGAAAAGGATGAATTTCACAGTACACGTTTAACTCTCTTACCCTGCGGGCAATTAGTTGGGTATATTGTGACCCAAAATCAAGAATAACTATTTTTTCTTGCATTAAACAGAGGCTTAATGGGTTTATAAACTATTAATTTTGCGCAAATATAGACATTAAAATCCATATTTGTATGATAATTATGCTATTGTTATAACAAGTCCTTCTTTAGCTAAAATCGTATTTTCAAACTCACTCTTAGCTTCTTGTAGAAATAGGTTTAAGTTTTTATACCTGGTAGAATAATGACCTATGGCTAATTGCTTTACATCTGCATTCTTAGCAATTAATGCAGCCTGCTCGGTTGTAGAATGAAATGTTTTATGAGCTAATTTTTTATCTTCTTTTAAAAATGTAGTCTCATGGTAAAGCAAATCAACACCTTTTATTTGATCTAAAATATTTTTATTTGGCCTTGTGTCTGTACAAAATGCATATGACAAGGGAGGAGTTGGTTCAATTGTTATATTTTCATTAGCAATTACTTCACCTTCTTTTGTAACATAAGGCTCTCCTTTTTTTATTGCTAATATTTCTTTTATGGTAGGTTGGTATCTAAAAACAAATTCTTTCCTAATTTTTCTCTCCCCTTGTTTTTCTTTAAATAAAAAACCAACTGTTGGTACTCTATGTATTAAAGGTATAGTGTAAACTTCTATGTGTTTATCTTCATAGATCAAACTTTTACTTTTTGAATCAAAAGTCTCAAAAATAACTTTAAAAGGAAGATCTCGACAGAAATACTGAAGCTGAGGTGATAAAATCTTTTCTAAATCGGGATGAGCATGAATATATAAATCCGTATTTCTACCTAATAATCCTAGTGTTGAAATAAAACCTATTAATCCAAAACAATGATCTCCATGCAGATGAGATATAAAAATATGATTAATTTTTGTGAACTTAATCTTATTTTTTCGCAACTGCATTTGCGTTCCTTCCCCACAATCTATTAAAAAAAACCGCTCAGATACATTGAGCACCTGAGCGGTTGGATATCTTTCAGAAGTTGGTAATGCTGAGTTACTTCCTAAGATGGTAATTGAAAATGTTTTCGACATTATTTTTCAATAGCTTTCTTCATTAATTCAACACCTTCATCAACATTAGAAGCAATGGTTAACACTGAATCCAACTGCGATACTGAAATTAATCTTTCAACCGCAGGTTGTAATCCTGATAACACAAATACTCCATCAGCATTTTTACACAACCTATTAGCTACAAGAATAGCACTCAATCCAGATGAATCACAATAACTTGACTTTCCAAGATCAAGAAGAATATTACGCTCTCCGTTTCCTGATAATAGTACAAGTTCAGATTTAAGTGAAGGCGCAATATGCGTGTCTAATTTTTCCTTTAAAATCTGAATAAGTGTGAAATCATCTAATTTATCTATTTTAAAGTCCATCTGTAAAAAGAATTTATTGAATACTACTCATTTAGGCAAAATAATTACTTCTTCTCGTCTTTCTCCATTTTATCTTTTAGAGCTTGCAAGCTAGAAATATCACCTAATGTAGTCTTTTCTAAGTTATCTTTCAACTTCTTCACGCCTTTTTTCGTAGTTTTTGCTTGTGCAGCTTTTTCTGAATCATCTGCAACTTTTTTCTCATCTTCAAAAACTCTTGAATGTGAAAGAATTATACGTTTTGACGCTTTATTAAATTCGATTACTTTAAAATCAAGTTTTTCATCAACTTTAGCTTGAGTTCCATCCTCTTTAACTAAATGACGTGGAGTAGCGAATCCTTCAACACCATATGGAAGTGCAATTACAGCTCCCTTGTCGAATAATTCCATAATTGTTCCTTCGTGCACTGAATCAACTGTAAACATTGTTTCAAATACATCCCATGGATTTTCTTCTAATTGCTTGTGACCTAAGCTTAATCTTCTGTTTTCTTTGTCGATTTCTAAAACAACAACATCAATTACATCACCAATTGAAGTAAATTCTGCTGGGTGCTTAATTTTTTTAGTCCAAGAAAGATCAGAAATGTGGATTAATCCATCAATACCTTCTTCTATTTCTACAAATACACCAAAGTTTGTAAAGTTACGTACTTTAGCTTTGTGCTTAGAACCTACAGCATAACTCTCTTCGATATTTTCCCATGGATCAGCTTTTAATTGCTTAATACCTAAAGACATTTTACGCTCGTCACGATCTAATGTAAGAATAGTAGCTTCTACATCATCACCAACTTTTAAGAAATCTTGAGCACTTCTTAAGTGTTGCGACCATGACATTTCAGAAACGTGAATTAAACCTTCTACCCCTGGAGCAATCTCTACAAATGCACCATAGTCAGCCATTACAACAACTTTACCTTTTACTGTATCACCAACTTTAAGCTCTGCATCTAGAGAATCCCATGGATGAGAAGTTAATTGTTTTAAACCTAAAGCAATACGTTTTTTCTCATCATCAAAATCAAGAATTACAACATTTAATTTTTGATCTAATTGAACGATTTCTTCTGGGTGAGTTACGCGACCCCAAGATAAGTCTGTGATGTGGATAAGTCCGTCCACTCCTCCAAGGTCGATAAATACACCGTAAGAAGTAATATTTTTAACAGTTCCCTCAAGAACTTGTCCTTTTTCAAGCTTAGAAATAATATCTTTTTTCTGTTGCTCAAGTTCTGCTTCAATAAGAGCTTTATGAGATACAACAACGTTTTTAAATTCAGGATTGATTTTAACAACCTTAAACTCCATTGTTTTACCTACATACATATCGTAGTCACGGATAGGCTTCACATCGATTTGTGAACCTGGTAAGAAAGCTTCAATTCCGAAAACATCAACGATCATACCACCTTTAGTACGACACTTGATGTATCCCTTGATAACTTCATCATTTTCTAATGCAGCATTAACTCTATCCCAAGAACGTAATGCACGTGCTTTTTTGTGAGAAAGTACTAATTGACCTTTTTTATCTTCTTGACTTTCCACATAAACTTCAACTTTATCACCTACAGCAAGTTCCGGATTATATCTAAATTCATTTCTAGAAATAATACCATCTGATTTAAAGCCAATGTTAATTACAACTTCTCTTTTGTTTAATGCGATAACTTCACCTTCGATTACTTCCTTCTCAGAGATAGTAGAAAGTGTTTTGTCATACATTTGTTCAAGATCTGCTTTTGATCCTGTTTTTCCAAATACTTCTCCCTGCTCAAACTCATCCCAATCAAAGTTTGCATCAGAAGTTGTTGCAGTAACGTTCACTGCTTCATTTTTTGCTTCAGGTTTTTCGTTCAATTCCTGAGCATTTTCATTTACTTCACTCATTGTAAATCAATTAATTACTAGTTGTTAGACATTATATTTTATAAAAACAGGTGCAAAAGTACAAACTTTTCACCAGAAACACTCATTGCCAACCAATTATTTTATTCAATTTCGTAAAATATCACAATAAATACAAATCCTATTTATACTTATCTTTCATTCATAACTTACCTCTGAAATGAAAAACAATGGTATTTTCTCAATTATTTTCAATTAATGGGTTGAAATATTATTATTTATAAAAACATAATAAACTAGTTACTATAACAAACATAAAATTTATATAATTTAAATATGCAGTTCAAAAACAAAGATGAAATCTTAATATTAGCTATGATTTATTTTTAAGTTCAGAAAAATATTTACTTTTGACTTCAATTAAATTATCGCAACCCATATAATAAATAAAAACTGTAATCAAATGAAAATATCTATTGTTGGAACTGGATATGTAGGACTTGTATCAGGAACATGTTTTGCTGATGTTGGTGTAAATGTTACTTGTGTGGACATCGACGAAACAAAAATTGAAAACCTTAAAAATGGCATAATTCCTATATATGAACCTGGTCTTGAAACAATGGTCCATGATAATATTGAAAAAGGCCGATTATCATTTACAACAAGTATTAAAGACTCTCTTGAGAATACTGATGTAATTTTCATCGCAGTTGGAACACCACCTGATGAAGATGGAAGTGCAGATCTAAAATATGTCCTTGAAGTAGCACGACAAATAGGTAAAAATATAAATCATTATATTGTAGTTGTTACAAAAAGTACTGTACCAATTGGAACAGCACAAAAAGTTAAGGCGGCAATTAATGACGAATTAGAAAAAAGAGGGGTTCAAGTTGAGTTTGATGTAGCTTCTAATCCTGAATTTTTAAAAGAAGGTAATGCGATTCAAGACTTTTTAAGACCTGATCGTATAGTTGTAGGAACAGAGTCCGAAAGAGCTGAAAAGACAATGCAAAGACTTTACAAACCTTTCCTTCTAAACGGACACCCTATTATATTTATGGATATACCATCATCAGAAATGACAAAATATGCTGCAAATTCAATGCTTGCAACAAAAATCAGCTTCATGAATGATATGGCAAATCTATGTGAAATTGTTGGTGCAGATATTACTTCTGTTAGAAAAGGGATTGGTTCGGATGCCAGAATTGGCAATAAATTTATATACGCAGGTGCGGGTTATGGAGGATCATGCTTTCCTAAAGACGTAAAAGCTATTATTAAAACAGCTGATGACAATGCTTATAAATTAAGACTTTTACAATCTGTTGAGGATGTAAACAATGACCAAAAACTTGTTCTTGTAAAAAAAATAAAAGAAGAGTTTGGAAGTAATTTGGAGAATAAATCTTTTGCTTTGTGGGGATTATCATTTAAACCTAAAACTGATGACATGCGCGAAGCTCCTGCACTGGTTTTAATTGAAGAACTTCTAAAAATGGGAGCTAAAGTTAAAGCTTATGATCCAGTTGCCATTGAAGAAGCAAGGAGAATTCTAGGTGACAAAATTGAATATGGCACTGATCCTTATGAAGTTCTAATTGATTCAGAGGCTTTAGTTGTAATAACAGAATGGCCAGAATTTAGAATGCCTAATTTTAAAGTGCTTGAAAAACTTCTTAAAAACAAACTCATCTTTGATGGTCGTAACATATATGATCCAGAAGAAATTGTAGAAAATGGTTTTACATATTATAGCATTGGTAGAAAACCATTAAAACCTTAAATTAACTAACAAAGTCAATTGTATAATTATACAATTGACTTTGTTAGTTTAATAACATATCTTAAATTTAATTTCAAAAAACATTACTTAATTCTATATTTTAGAATTAATTCTTCGTCAAATACAAAATATAGGATAATTACAATCCATGAAAAGAATTTTAGTAACAGGAGGAGCTGGCTTTATTGGTTCTCATTTATGTGAAAGATTATTAAACGAAGGGAATGAAGTAATTTGTCTGGATAATTACTTTACAGGAAGCAAATCAAATGTAATTCACCTTCTTGACAATCCTTATTTTGAATTAATCAGACATGACGTAACTCATCCTTATTTCATTGAAGTTGATGAAATTTATAATCTCGCTTGCCCTGCTTCTCCAATTCATTATCAGTACAATTCAATAAAAACTATAAAAACATCGGTAATGGGTGCTATTAATATGTTAGGATTAGCCAAACGTATTAAAGCTAAGATACTTCAAGCATCTACTTCTGAAGTATATGGAGATCCGGATATCCACCCTCAGAATGAAAGTTATTGGGGAAATGTAAATCCTATAGGTATTAGATCTTGTTATGACGAAGGAAAAAGATGTGCGGAAAGTTTATTTTTTAATTACCATCAACAAAACAATGTTGATATAAAAGTTATCCGAATTTTCAATACTTATGGTCCCAGAATGCATCCAAATGATGGACGAGTAGTTTCTAATTTCATTGTGCAGGCCTTAAAAGGAGAAGAGATTACAATATTTGGAAACGGACAACAAACCAGAAGTTTTCAATACGTAGATGATTTAGTTGAAGGTATGATAAGGATGATGAACTCTCGTAAAGAATTCCTTGGACCTGTAAATATTGGAAATCCTAATGAATTTACAATGCTTGAGTTGGCGGAACAAGTAATTGAATTAACAAATTCAAAATCGAAACTAACTTATTTACCTCTTCCTGCAGATGATCCAACTCAACGTCAACCAGATATTACATTGGCTAAAAAAGAACTAAATAATTGGGAACCCAAAGTTCAACTTAAGGAAGGTTTGAGTAAAACAATTGAATATTTTGACAAATTACTAAGAGAATCATAATAACAGATTAAATATTAAATATTATGGCTAACTACAAAGGAATAATTCTAGCAGGAGGTTCTGGAACAAGACTTTATCCTATAACTCAAAGCATTTCAAAACAAATCATTCCTGTATATAACAAACCAATGATTTATTACCCCTTATCAGTTTTAATGCTTGCTGGAATTAAAGAAATACTGATTATATCAACACCTCACGATTTACCATTATATAAAAACTTATTTGGTAATGGAAATCAATTAGGCCTGGACATATCCTATGCTGAACAACCTAGTCCTGATGGTTTAGCTCAAGCTTTTATTATAGGGGAAGAATTTATTGGTGATGATAATGTTTGTCTAATCCTGGGTGATAACATATTTTTTGGTTATGATTTTTCTAAAGTTCTTTCAAAAACTGTAGTTGATAACACAGGAGCAACAGTTTTTGGTTATTATGTAACCGACCCTGAGAGATATGGAGTTGCTGAGTTTGATAAAGACAATAATGTTATCAGTCTTGAAGAAAAACCTTCGAATCCTAAATCAAATTACGCTGTTACAGGTTTATATTTTTATAATAACTCTGTAGTTGAGAAAGCAAAAAGCTTAAAACCTTCGCCACGTGGAGAACTTGAAATAACCGATTTAAACAAGCTATTTCTTGAAGAGGGAAATTTAAAAGTAAATTTAATGGGACGAGGCATGGCATGGCTTGATACAGGAACTCATGATAGCATGTTAGAAGCATCAAATTTTATTGCAACAATTGAGCACAGACAAGGTTTAATGGTAGCCTGCCTTGAAGAAATTGCATTCAATAAAGGTTATATTAACAAAGAGCAATTATTAAAATTGGCAGAACCATTGGCTAAAAATGAATACGGAGCATACCTTAAAAGAATTGCGAAGTAATATTTATATCCATATATTTATAATTTAAATAAAAAGCTTAGTTATACTAAATTTTGTATTAACTTTTCTATAAACCTTATTTATTAATTAGCCTCTTGTGCTATAAATATTTATAATATATAAATGACTAAAATATTAATTACAGGCGGGAAGGGTCAACTCGGCCTAAGTTTTGAATCAGTATGTGAAAAATATAAAGAATTTGATATCAATTTTACAGACGTTAAAGAATTAGATATTTGTAACATTGAGAATATAAAAAATCATCTCTCCCAAAATACATATGAATTCATTATAAATTGTGCCGCATATACTGCTGTAGATAAAGCTGAAACTGATCAAGTAGCAAGTATGCTCCTTAATACAGAGGCAGTTAAAAATATAGCTATAGCTGCAAAAGATTATAATATACCTGTAATCCATATTTCAACAGATTATGTTTTTGATGGTAATTCATTTAAACCTTATATAGAAACTGATTATGCAGTACCAACTTCATATTATGGACAAACCAAATTATTAGGAGAAAAGGTACTTATTGAAGAGCAACCAGAATCAATGGTTTTCAGAACTTCATGGTTATATTCTGAGTTTGGTAATAATTTTGTAAAAACCATGATTAAGCTTGGAAAAGAACGAGACCTTTTAAAAGTAGTTGCAGATCAAGTTGGTACTCCTACATATGCAGTTGATCTTGCAGAAGGAATATTAAATATAATTTCAAAAATTGTAAAGAAAACAGTTAAATTTACACCTGGAATTTATCATTTCAGTAACGAAGGAGTATGTAGTTGGTATGATTTTACAATAAATATCCATCAACTTATGGGAATTGATTGTAAGGTATTACCTATTGAATCGAAAGAATATCCTACTGCTGCTCCCAGACCATACTATAGTGTACTTAATAAAACTAAAATAAAAACTACCTATAAGATAGAAATTCCATATTGGAGATTTAGTCTTGAAAAATGCTTACGTAAGTTAGCAACCAAAAACTAAAACTAATAACATAAAAATAGAATGGAAAACCAAGATTTATTGGCATTGGTAACAGAAAAGGCAAACCAATGGCTATCGGGAAATTACGATGAAGAAACTAAAAAAGAAGTTTCAGCGCTATTAGATCAAGAAGACAAAAGTGATCTTATTGATGCTTTTTATAAAGATTTAGAATTTGGAACAGGTGGTTTAAGAGGAATCATGGGACCTGGATCAAATAGGATGAATATATATACCGTTGGAGCAGCTACTCAAGGATTAGCAAATTACCTTAATAGTCAGTTTGCTGATTTAGATGAAATTAAAATCTGTATTGGTCACGATTGTAGAAATAACAGTAAGAAATTTGCTGAAATTTCTGCTAAAATCATGTCTGCGAATGGTATCAAAGCTCTATTATTTGAAGACTTACGCCCTACTCCTGAAGTTTCATTTGTAATTCGCGAATTAGGTTGCCAAAGTGGTATCATTATTACAGCATCTCATAATCCCAAAGAATATAACGGGTTTAAAGCGTATTGGAATGATGGTGGACAAATGATTGCACCACATGATACAAATGTTATTGATGAAGTACAAAAAATAAAATCTATCGATGAAATAAAATTTGAAGGTAATGATGAATTAATTCAGATTTTAGGAGAAGATATGGATAACAAATACTTAGCAAAAGTAAAATCCATTTCTTTAGACACTGGAGCAATCGAAAGAAATAAAGATCTTAAAATTGTATATACTCCAATTCATGGTACTGGAGTTAAGTTAATACCTGATGCTTTAAAATTATATGGATTTACAAACATCATAAATATTCCAGAACAAGATGTTGTAAGTGGAGATTTTCCTACTGTAATTTCTCCGAATCCGGAAGAACCTGCTGCACTAAAAATGGCGGTTGACAAAGCAACAGAAATTGATGCAGATCTTGTTATGGCATCAGATCCAGATGCTGACCGTCTTGGTATTGCTTGTAAAAATGAAAAAGGAGAATTTATTCTTTTAAATGGTAACCAAACTGCATTATTATTAACATGGTACATGGTTAAAAGATGGAAAGAAAACAATCTTTTAACAGGTAAAGAGTTTATTGTAAAAACAATTGTTACCAGTGAATTATTAAAAGAAATTGCAGTAAAAAATGACATTGAATACTTTGATGTATTTACTGGATTTAAATGGATTGCTGATAAAATTAAAAGCTACGAAGGCGAGAAGAAGTATATTTGTGGTGGTGAAGAAAGTTATGGCTTTTTACCTGGGGATTATGTAAGAGATAAAGATGCCGTTGCTTCTTGTGCGATGTTTGCTGAAATTGCAGCATGGGCAAAAGATAATAACATTACTCTATTTGAACTACTTCAGAATATTTACCTTGAATACGGATATTCTAAAGAAAAAATGATTTACATTGTTCGTAAAGGAAAATCTGGAGCAGATGAAATTCAACAAATAATGAAGGATTTTAGAGAAAATCCACCAGTTGAACTTGCAGGATCAAAAGTATCTATAGTTAAGGATTATGCTGTATTGAAAGCTTTTAATAAATTAGACAACTCAGAATCAGACATTGATTTACCTACAACTTCCAATGTGCTTCAATTTTTCACTGTAGATGGATCAAAAATCAGTGTTAGACCTTCAGGTACAGAACCTAAAATCAAATTTTACTTTGAAGTTAAAGGTGAAATGAATGATAAGAGTGAATATTACACTGCTGATTCAAAGGCTGAAGATAAAATCAGCGCAATAGCAAAGGATCTAAAAATTGAGTAAATTACAAATAGCTTAATATACACTAGGGGGAAATAAATTTCCCCCTTTTTTATTTAATATTACTCAAAATATTCATCTTTAAAATTAACTAGATACAATTTCTCAGTACACCTTGTAAAAGCAGTATAAAGCCATCGATAATAATCTTTATTAATATTTTCTTCAGGAACATACCCAGGATCTACAAAAACAACTTTCCATTGACCTCCCTGAGCTTTATGGCAGGTCATTGCGTAGGCAAATTTTACTTGTAAGGCATTATAATATTCATTTTCCTTTACTGCCTTATACTGTTTCTTTTTTGGACTTAGATCTTCATAATCTTTCATCACTTCATAAAAAAAAGCTTCCTGCTCTTTTTGTGATAAACCAGGTGTGTCAGCATTTAGTGCATCTAAAATTAACTTAACATCAACTTCCAATTCCTTATAATCAACTAATCTAATAGTACAATTAACAAATCGCTTTTCATATAATTCTTCATATCCCTTTATTCGCACAATTTCAGCTATATCACCATTTGCAATAAAATCAACTTCCTTATTATTTTTCATCCAGAAATAATTATTCTTCACAACCAAAATATAATCTCCAACTGACAGTTCATCTTCTTTGTAAAGAATTGAATTTCTAATTCCCTTATTGTATAAATTTGTACGTTTGTTTGAACGATTAACAATAAGAGTTTCCTCCATTCCATAAGAATCATAAGCACTATTTATTTCTTCAATCAACTCCTCCCCTGTAATTTTTCTTATATCTTCATATTCATTTAATACAAATTTTGGAATATGATCAAGTATATTTTCAGATTCGATCTCAAACCTTAAATTGGAGGCATTATCCAAAATGCCACTTTCGTTCTTTTGCCTTACAATATCATTTAAAAAGCAAGAAAAAATATTAACACCATAATATCTTAGATTATCATAATCTAGAGCCGGACTGTCGGAATTTCCAACTGGGGGTAACTGAGCAGAATCCCCAATCAAAACTAACCTACAGTCTTTACTCTCAAATACAAAACTGATTAAATCTTCTAGTAAATTACCACTTCCAAAACTGGTATATTCATAATTTGATCCGGATATCATTGATGCTTCATCAACAAAAAATATAGTGCCTGGCTTAAAATTTCTATTTAAATTAAAATTTCCAAAACCGTCTTTAGCTGATTTTTGTCTATAAATAACTTTATGAATAGTGTAAGCTGACTTACCAGAATATCCTGAAAACACTTTTGCAGCACGACCTGTTGGTGCCATTAAAACTTGTCTAAAATTTAACTCATCTAAAGTTGAAACAATAGAACTAATTAATGAAGTTTTACCTGTTCCTGCATATCCCTTTAATAAAAATACAGGTTTTTCTTCCATTGATGTAAGAAAATCTACAAATGCATCAATTGCCAAACCTTGAGATTCTGTGGGAATATGCTCAAAATTAGCCTTTATGGTATTTTTTATATGATTATTTAACATTATTCTTTAATAAATAATAGAATCAAAATCCAAAATTTGATTTTTTTTTTAAATTTGTGCATTCAAACTAATACAAAAATCTGTAAAATAATGAAAACAGTAATTCAAATCGTACTTCTTATTGCAATTGTTGGTTTAGCATATTTGTGTTATGACAGTATCAATAGTGTAATTGAGTTTAATAGAATTTATAAACTTCGCACTGACACTAACATTGAAAAACTAAAAGACATCAGAACTGCACAGGTTGCTTACAAATCGCAATACGATAAATATACCGGAAGTTTTGATTCATTAATCAACTTTGTAAAATCAGACTCATTAAAGTTAGTAAAGAAAGAAGGTAGTTTAACTGATGAACAAATTGCTGATGGAATGACTGAAGAAAAAGCATTATCATTAGGAATGATTAAACGTGATACTATCTTAGTTAGCGTACTTGATTCTTTATTTGGAAAAAAATACCCTATTGATTCTATAAAATTTGTTCCTTTTGTACAAAATGAAGAATATGAAATGGGTGCTGGAATTGTTCAAACCGGATCAGGTGTAAAAGTTCAAGTTTTTGAAGCTAAAGTACACAACAACGTATTCCTAGATGGGTTAGATGAACAAGAAATTATTAACTTAAATGACAAAGCTGGAAAACTTGAGAAATATCCAGGTTTAAAAGTAGGTTCACTAGAGGAAACAAATAACAACGCTGGTAACTGGGAGTAATATTTTATCTTAAAGCAGATTTAAGGATATATACATCATTTAACAAACTGCATTAATGTAAAATATTATTATGAGTAACCAATTTGTTGTTGATAGTAATTTCGATAAAAATATTACTAATTCATATTTTTTATCCATCCAGTTAACTCTGGATGGATTTTCTTTTTGTGTACTTGATCCTATTAGTAATGAGTACATATTATTTTTCCAAAAACCCTTATCGTTAAATCAATCTTTAATTAATTCTATTGAAGATGAATTAACAAATAATGAGTTTTTACAATTTCCTTATCAAAAAGTTTTTGTTTTGTATTACACAAAACAAAACACTCTTATTCCTAGCTCTTTATACGAAGAAGAAAAAAAGGATTTGTATTTAGAATTCTGTTTCAACAATAAAAAATTCAATGAAGAATTAGCTTTTTGTAACAAAATAAAAATGGCTGATTCTTACTGTGTATTTAGCATCCCTAAATCTATTGTGGAATTATTGGAGAACAAGTATGAGAATATATATTACTACTGTCCTACTACTCCATTTATCGAAACAGCGTTATTAAATACTAACTTTAATAACGATAAATATCAGATTTACATTAATATGCAAAACTCATTCTTTGATATTATTGTAATTTCAGGAAACAACCTCAAACTTCATAATTCATTCAAATTTCATGATAAAAAAGAGTTTCTATATTATACACTACTTATTTTCGAACAATTAAAATTAAATAACAATTCGTCAAAAGTTTTTTTTACGGGTAAAATCAATAAAACAGACGATATATATTTATTATTAAAAAAGTATATAAAACATATTGAAATAATAAAGGATAGTAAACACTTTAAATTTTCTACTATCTTTAAAAATATATCTTTACAAGATCATATAAATTTAATTAACATCCCATTATGCGTATAATTAGTGGTTCTTTAAAAGGAAGAAGATTTTCCCCTCCTAAAAACTTTAAGGCAAGACCTACAACTGACTTTGCAAAAGAAAACTTATTTAATGTTTTAAATAACCACTACACTTTTAATAATTTAAAAGTACTCGATCTCTTTGGAGGAACTGGAAGCATTAGCTTAGAATTTGCTTCGCGAGGTTCTAAAGATATAACTTGTGTTGAATTAAATTTCAACCATTACAGATATATCAAAAAAAACACTGAGGATTTAGGAATGGATTCTTTTATAAAAGTAATTAAAGCGAATGTTTTTAAATTCATTGAAAAAACAAATGAATCCTATGATATGATCTTTGCTGACCCTCCCTATGATTTAAATAATGCAGAAACAATACCTGATCTTATAATAAACAACAATTTATTAAATGAAAATGGATTACTAATTTTTGAACATTCTGGAAAGGTAGATTTTAAATCACATCCTAATTTTGTAGAAAATAGAGAAAACGGAAAAGTAATTTTCACATTCTTCAAGGCATAAAAAAAAGGAGTAAAACTCCTTTTTTCTATGATCTAGGATGAAATTGTATCATTGTATTTTTAAGATATTCTTTATCCAAATGAGTATAAATTTCAGTTGTTATTATTGATTCATGCCCTAACATTTCCTGAACAGCTCTTAAATTTGCTCCTCCATCAATTAAATGCGTTGCAAACGAATGTCTAAAAGTATGAGGACTTACATTTTTATCCATTCCTAGAATCGCAACAAGACCTTTAATAATTGTAAAAATCATAACTCTGGATAATTTCTTACCCCTTCTATTTAAAAATAAAATATCCTCACTATCCGGATGTATTTTTAGATTCCTCCTATACTCACTTAAATACAAGTTAATTTCCTTAATAGCTTTAGCACTAATAGGAACAAGTCTTTCTTTATTTCCCTTCCCCTCTATTTTTATGAAACCTGATTCAAAAAATAAATTTGATATTTTAAGATCAATCAATTCAGAAACTCTTAATCCGCAACTATAAAGTGTCTCAAGAATTGCTTTATTTCTTTGTCCTTCTGGCTTTCTTGTATCAATAGCATTAATAATGCTATCTATTTCCTCAACGGATAATATTTCAGGTAGTTTTCTACCAATTTTTGGAGACTCTAACAAAGCGGTTGGATCTTTTTCTATTTTTTCCTCTATTAACAGAAATTTGTAAAATGACTTTATACCACTTATTATTCTAGCTTGAGTTCTTGGACTAATCCCTTTCTGAGCAATCCATTCAATCATTTCTTTTAAATCATTTAAGGTTACACCTTCTGGCCCTTTATGATCTAAACCTTTATCTTTTAAAAACTGAACTAACTTTGTTAAATCTGTAACATATGCATGAATAGAATTATCTGATAAGCCCTTTTCTACCTTAAGATATCCTTTAAAGCCTTCAATTTCTGATTCCCAATCCATCTTTTCGTAAATTAAGTAATATTAATAATGTAACTTTATAGTAAATATAATAATATATATATATCGAATCAATAAAAAAATAATTTTTTATGTAAATATTATATAGCATTAATATCACTGTAACGCATTAACTTACTTAATATTATAACACTTAACAGTAAAACCTAATAAAACATTATGAAATTTACAATTGTAGATATTCGATATTTTGTAAATAAAGTAGTGAATTTTTCAAACAATGTCTATACCTAACATTAATTAAATAAGTAAATCTCAAATAAATTTCATTAAAATTTTAATATAGATATAATAGACAACCTAGTCATTTAATTAATTTATATCAATTACAATAATTTAACTATTGAGTTAAAATAAGTATATATTTTTCATCACTTAAAATTTTTCACTTAAAATAACATACAAACAATTGATTTCCTTCTCATTAAAAACAATTAAATAAATTAGAAATAAGATTTTTTTGCTTTATAAATTATTTATAAACTTTAAAAACTACATAATTTAGATAATTGTTTTTTCAAACGGTTTTATAATCACGTAAGTTTTCAATACATTTGCTGCAAATTTTTAAGAGTGCCCCTAAAAACGAATTGTATTTATTACAATTTTTATAAAAAATGAAGCTTTTAATACTAAATGGACCTAATTTAAATCTATTAGGAAAAAGAGAGGTTAATATTTACGGAAATAAGTCTTTTGAAGATTATTTCGAAAAATTAAAGATCAAATACGGGAATATTGAATTATTTTATTTTCAATCAAATATTGAAGGTGAGTTAATCAACAAAATTCACGAAGTAGGCTTTAGTTACGATGCTATAATTTTAAATGCAGGAGCCTATACTCACACATCTGTCGCTTTGGCAGACGCTATTTCAGGAATTACCACACCTGTAATTGAAGTACACATTTCAAATGTTTTTAAAAGAGAGTCGTTTAGACATCATTCATTCATTTCGCCTGTTTGTATTGGAACAATAGCAGGTTTTGGTCTAAACTCATATAATTTGGCAATACAAAGCATACTAAATTCAATAGAATAAAATTTTGAAATAATAGAAAAATTAAAATAAATAATTAGTTGATGAAAAAGTTTACAAAAATCGTTGCTACTGTATCAGACATGAAGTGTGATCCAGATTATGTAAAAAATTTAATTAAATCAGGTGTAAACGTAGTGAGACTAAATACAGCTCACATGGATTACGAAGGATTAAAAACTGTTGTAGAAAGAGTTCGTGCTATTTCTGATAAAGTTGCTATCCTTGTTGATACTAAAGGTCCAGAAATCAGAACTACACCAACTGAAGATGGCAACAAAATTTTAGTTGCTAAGGGTGACACAATTAAGGTTAAAGGCGAACCTGATACTAAATCAACAGCTGAATGCCTATGCGTTTCTTATGAAGAGTTTGCAAATGATGTTCCTGTTGGTGGTGATGTTTTAATTGACGATGGAGAAACTGCTCTTAAAGTTATCGAGAAAAAAGATGACTATTTAGTGTGTTCTGTTGAAAATGATGGTGAAATAGGAGGAAAAAAGAGTGTTAACGTTCCTGGCGTTCGTATTAACTTACCTTCATTAACTGAAAAAGATATTCGTTTCTTAGGATATGCAGCTGAACAAGAAGTTGACTTTATTGCTCACTCATTTGTAAGAAATTCACAAGATGTTGCAGACGTTCAAAAAGAATTAGATCGTTTAGAATCTCCTGCTAAAATCATTGCAAAAATTGAAAACCAAGAAGGTGTTGACAATATTGACGAAATCGTTGATTGTGTTTATGGTGTTATGATTGCTCGTGGTGACATGGGTATTGAAATTGCACAAGAAAAAATTCCTGGAATTCAACGTAAATTAATCAGAAAGTGTGTAGAATTTAAAAAGCCTGTAATCGTGGCAACACAAATGTTACACACAATGATTAAAAATCCTCGTCCTACACGTGCAGAAGTTACTGACGTTGCAAATGCAATCTACTATCGTACAGATGCAATTATGCTTAGTGGTGAAACTGCTTATGGTGATTACGGAGTTGAAGCTGTTCAAACAATGTCTTCTATAGCAAGAGAAGTTGAGGCAGCTAAAGATAATCGTAATGATATTCCTGTACCTAATTTACAAAAAAGTAAAACTACATATTTAGCTGAAACTGCGTTTAAATCAGCATCTGACTTAAATGTGAAAGCAGTTATTACAGATAGTATTTCAGGTAGAACTGCTCGTTATTTAGCTGCATTTAGAGGTAACATTCCTGTTTACGCTTTATGTTTCAGCCCAAGAACTGCAAGAGAATTAAACCTTTCTTATGGTGTATCTCCTAAGATTATGGAGCAAGGTGGATCTAAAGAAGAGATCTTAATTAAAACTCTTGAGAAACTACTTAAAAAGGATGTTCTTGCTGCTAACGATCAAGTTGCTTATTTAGGTAGTAGCTTTGGTATTGGAAGTGGAACAACTTTCCTTGAAATTATTACAGTAGAAGAACTTTTGACTAAAACAAAAGAATCAATCAATAAGTAATTCTTTTAAATAATAATATATAAAAAGAGGCTAATAAGCCTCTTTTTTTTTGCTTTATACTCACTTATCCTATTTCTGGTATCAAAGGTAATAGACATTCCATTTTAAATATTAAATGACAAATTATATTCAACTAGTAATACTAATTTAATATCTACACTCACATCTGTCCTAAATAAAGAATAGAATGAAAATCTTTAGTCGGTTCTATATGACCAGATCCAGTGAACAAAAAAACAAAGTTAGGACAGTTAAAAATCGTTTTTGTTTGACCTAAGTGTGATGAAATGATTTCACTCAAATAACCGTAGTTTTTTGAATGAGATGGATGCAGCCTTGATCTTTTTTTCTTTTTTGGATCAAACTAAAAAAGGAAGTCTGGTCTGGATGAAACGCCAGTTAAAAAAATATTTTGGACGGCTATGATTTTCACTATAAATTTTGAAGCCATATTCGATTAAAATATTTCATAAAGACATTAACATAATCATTTTATCATAAGAGAAAGTACACTTATCAATTCTAATAAATATGGTTTTTCACTTGTTACAATTCCTAAACTAGTAAAATCATCAATTTTATCACAAAAATAACAAAAACATAAACCCTTGTATTGCAGACCCATAGCGGAACACAGCGTTTTTTTTTGAATTTTTCTGAAAAAAAAAGCCCTTAAATATTGCAAGTAGACACAAAAGCTCTATCTTTGCATCGCTTTCAGAAAAAACAAGCACACTTGGTCTGGTAGTTCAGCTGGTTAGAATGCCGGCCTGTCACGCCGGAGGTCGCGGGTTCGAGTCCCGTCCAGACCGCATACTGAAAGCAAAGTAAGGAAAAAGATCTTTACTTTATACTCGAAAAAAATTATTGATTTTGTTTTATACTGGTCTGGTAGTTCAGCTGGTTAGAATGCCGGCCTGTCACGCCGGAGGTCGCGGGTTCGAGTCCCGTCCAGACCGCATACTGAAAGCAAAGTAAGGAAAAAGATCTTTACTTTATACTCGAAAAAAATTATTGATTTTGTTTTATACTGGTCTGGTAGTTCAGCTGGTTAGAATGCCGGCCTGTCACGCCGGAGGTCGCGGGTTCGAGTCCCGTCCAGACCGCAACTATAAAACAAAAACTTAGATCTTAAAAAAACGGTCTGGTAGTTCAGCTGGTTAGAATGCCGGCCTGTCACGCCGGAGGTCGCGGGTTCGAGTCCCGTCCAGACCGCAATTATAACAATAAGATCTAAAAATTGGTCTGGTAGTTCAGCTGGTTAGAATGCCGGCCTGTCACGCCGGAGGTCGCGGGTTCGAGTCCCGTCCAGACCGCAGAAAAGGTTAATTCAATTATTTTTTGAATTAACCTTTTTTTGTTTAAAAAAACATCATTATTCTTTCCTTATTATATTAACCAAACTAAAATCATTTATTGTTCTATTTGTTTAAATTCAAATAGAAGCTTTCTAGGGATCATGCATTATATTTCGGTCTGCTAAAAAAAAGTGATTATTTTGCTGCTAAATAGAAAAGAGGCTGAAAGCCTATAACATCACAACAAGGAGGCAACACCCCTTGTTTTTGTCATCAGGAAAATATCAGGCTAAAAGTCTGTAACTACCTCCAATAATATTTTGTAGATTTGAATGCAATAAAAATTTTTCAGACTTATAGCCTGAACTTACAGGATGTATATGTATTTAGGACGACGTCCCAAGTTTCCTGTATAAGGCTTTCAGCCTTAAAACAAAGAAATTTTATGACAGTTCAGAAGTGTTTTTGACGTTAATAATTTCCTATTCAGGACAACAAAAATCTATACTTAATTAATTAAAACAACATTTAGACCCAATTTCTATACTTGATCCGAAATTAGTAGATTCTAATGCTATAAGCTGTCAAAGTCTTGAAGTATACCTTGGCGTAAATGGACGAAATTTTCAACGTCAATACAAAAATAAGTTGAGCGACTACAATGATTGGAGTCAGAAAGAACATGCTGAAGATTTCCTGCTTTTTCCTAAAAATATCGGTTGCTCTCTTTCTTTAGATGAAACAGCTATGTTCAATGGTGAATTGTATACAATACTTACCAATAAGGCAAAGAAAGGTGAGAAAGGCTCTATAGTTTGTATTTTCAAGGGAACACAAACTGACGATATTATTAAAATCATTAAGGAAAAGTTTTCAGAAGAACAGCGTCGCATGGCCAAAGAAGTGACATTAGATATGGCTAACTGCATGAATTTAATTGCCACAAAATGCTTCCCTAAACAAACTACTGTTATAGATCGTTTTCATGTTCAGAAATTGGCTTGTGATGCAGTACAGCAGAAACGAATCAACTATAGATGGGAAGCAATTGATCAGGACAATCAAGCTTATAAACAAGCTAAAGAAGAAGGAAGGAAATATCAACCTGATACTTTTGAAAATGGGGATACTTTAAAACAATTGTTGGCACGAAGTAGGTATCTACTTTTTAAACCCAGTCATAAATGGACTGAGTCACAAAAACACAGAGCCAATATATTATTCAATCACAATCATGAAATAGAACAGGTTTATGATCTCTCTCATCATTTATATCTTATATATAGTCGTAATATTACAAAACCAATTGCAATGACATACCTGGCATAATGGTTTAATCAAATAGAATTGACTGACATTGATACTTTTCAAGTATTAAAGAGAACTTTTGAGAATCATTATAACAATATCATTAACTATTTTAACAACAGAAGCACAAATGCTGCAGCAGAATCTTTCAATGCCAAAATCAAAGAATTCAGAAGGCAATTCAGGGGTGTTTCTGATGTAAAATTCTTCCTGTTCAAGTTAACAAACATTTTTGCATAATTATTAATTATACAATTAAGACCCAACTTTTATACTTGATCCAAAAATATCCTTTTACTAGTTGGTATAAACGAAAAAATCCGGACAAATGCCCGGATTTTAATCTCTATTATATTATGAATAATTATAGTGATTTTAATTTCGCTTCAACATCATTGTACTTATCCATCATCTCAAATCTATAATAAAGAGTTTTTAAACTCTCTAAAACAGCAGCCTCATCAGGTCTAATTTCACGAGCTCTCTCAAAGTAAGGCAGTGACTTTTTGAATGTTTTTTCAGCAGCTGCTTTTTTAGCTTCGTATTTTTTAGTATCAGTTTCATCATTTGCTAAATTAACTTCCTCTACTCCTTTATTGAAGTACATTACTCCTAAGTTAAATAATGCATTAAAATACTCAGAATCCAGCTCTAAACATTTGTCATAATCTACCAATGCAGCATCAAAATTCTTGCTATTATCATTTAAAACACCACGTGCATAATAGAAAGATGGATTTGATTGATCACTTTCAATAGCCTTGTTTAAATAATCAAGAGCCTTATCATTTTGCTTTGTAGTTAAATAATAGTTAATCAATTCAGTTAAAATTCTATCATCTTCAGGATAAGTTTCAAAGCCTTTAATCAAATTAGGTCCCATCTTAGCTGAATCTTGAGCTGAACCAAGCACTTGATGTAATAATAAAACAGCATCACCACCACCATATTTTAAATCAATTGATTTATCAAAATACTTTTCAGCAGCAGTCCAATCTTTTGCATTATATGCAGCTAAGGCTGTATTATAAATAATAGCAGTATCTACTTTTTCACCTTGCATTGCTATTGCATACTCATTGCTATTTAACGCTAAAAGATTTTCGAATGCTTCTACTGCACCACTAAAATCTTCCTTATTAAAAGCCTCGACACCTGCATTTGTTAATTCATTTCCAAAAAACAACAATGCTTGTCCAATTTCATTTTTATAACGACCAATTTTCTTTCCTTTCGCATCTCCTTTTTTATCAAGCTCAATTGCTTTTTCATAAAATTTAGATGCTTTAATTATACCTTGGTCATCCTTACCATCTTTCGCTAATTTTGTGTACACTTTTGCCGCTACAATATAAGTTTTTGGCCAAGCTTCACTCTTTTCATTTGTCATTGCAGCATCAATAGCTTCTTTTGCTTTTTCTACATCACCTTGATCTAACAAGGTTGTCGCAGTTGTAACCTTTCCCTTTTGAGCAAAAGCTGTTGAAAAAGCTATTACACTTACTAATAATAAAATAGTTTTCTTCATCATATTAAGTTTTATTGTGTGGATTCTTAAATTCTATTTATTCCTGAGTTTCAGTATTAGTATCGTCATTTGATACATCTCCGTTTTCTTCGATATTCTCAACATCTTCAACCTCTTCTTTAAATGCCGAAACTTTTGCTACAGAAGCTATTTCATCGCCATTTCTCAAATTAATTACTTTAACTCCCTGAGTTGCTCTTCCTGTTGTCCTAAGATCAGATAATGCCAAGCGAATTGTAATTCCTGACTTATTGATAATCATTAAATCATTATCATCAGTAACATTCTTAATTGTAATAAGCGCTCCTGTTTTGTCTGTAATCTTCATTGTTTTAACACCTTTACCACCTCTGTTGGTAATTCGGTAATCGTCAATTTTAGATCTTTTTCCAAAACCTTTTTCTGATACAACAAGAACATCTTCACTATCATCTTTTACACATATCATGCCAACAACTTCATCCGATGTTGTATCTAAAGTTATTCCTCTTACTCCAGAACCTGTACGACCAATACATCTAACATTAGATTCATTAAATCTAATAGCCCTACCAGATCTTGTTGCCATCAATATTTCTGCTTCTCCATGAGTTAATCTTGCTTGTATTAACTCATCATCCTCTTTAATTGTGATAGCATTTACTCCATTCACTCTCGGTCTTGAATAATCAGCAAGTAATGATTTTTTAATGATACCTTTTTTAGTACCCATTATTATATAATTATTATTTATATAATCTTCATCATTAAGCTTTTTAACTTTAATAAAAGCTTTCACCTGATCATCACCTTCAATATTCAATAAATTCTGAATAGCTCTACCTTTTGTATTCTTTGCTCCTTCTGGAATATCATACACTTTCAACCAAAAACATCTACCTTTCTGTGTAAAGAATAACATTGTATTATGCATTGTTGCAGGATACAAATGCTCAATAAAATCTTCATCACGGGTAGTGCTTCCTTTCGAACCTACTCCTCCTCTATTCTGCGTTCTAAATTCAGCTAATGGAGTTCGTTTAATATATCCCATATGAGAAATAGTAATAATCATCTCATCATCAGCATAAAAATCTTCTGGATTAAACTCTTCTGAAGAATAAACTATCTCAGTTTTACGCTCATCACCATATTTATCTCTTATCTCGATAAGTTCATTAGTAATGATTTCCATTCGTCTTGATTCATGAGCTAAAATATCCTTAAGGTCAGCAATCTCCTTCATTAAATCCTCATATTCAGCCCTTAACTTATCTTGTTCCAGACCAGTTAACTGCCTTAAACGCATATCTACAATTGCACGCGCTTGTATTTCCGTCAATTCAAATCTGGCAATTAACTTTTCTCTAGCTTCATCAGGACTGGCAGCTGCTCTAATGATCTTAATTACTTCATCAATATTATCACTGGCAATAATTAACCCTTCTAGTATATGCGCTCTCTTTTCTGCCTGCTCTAATTCATATTGTGTTCTTCTTGTAACGACATCATGTCTATGCTCAACAAAATTACTAACAAGACCTTTAAGGTTCAATAACTTAGGACGACCTTTAACTAAAGCAATATTATTAACACTAAATGACGATTGTAAAGCAGTTAATTTATACAAGTTATTAAGAACAACATTTGCAATTGAATCTTTTTTAAGATCAACTACAATACGCATTCCTTGTCTGTCTGATTCATCATTAACATTTGAGATTCCTTCGATTCTCTTTTCGTTAACAAGATCTGCAATTTTCATAATCAATTCAGCCTTATTAACTAAATATGGAATTTCTGTTATAATGATCTTCTCTCTACCATTAGATTCCGTCTCAACTTCTGCTTTAGCTCTAACAACAACTCTACCCCTACCTGTTTCAAAAGCTTCTTTTACACCTTTATATCCATATATTATACCGCCTGTAGGAAAATCAGGAGCTTTTACATATTCTAATAAACCCTCAACTTCAATTTCTTTATCTTCAATATAAGCAATTGTAGCGTTTATGATTTCTGTTAAATTATGAGGAGGCATGTTCGTTGCCATACCAACAGCAATACCGCTTGCTCCATTTACAAGTAAATTAGGAATTCTGGTTGGTAAAACTGTTGGCTCCTGTATAGAGTCATCAAAGTTTAACTGAAAATCAACAGTACGTTTATCTATATCAACTAATGTTTCCTCAGCTATTTTATTTAATCTCGCTTCGGTATAACGCATTGCAGCAGGACTATCTCCATCAACTGACCCAAAGTTTCCCTGGCCATCAACTAATGGATAACGTAATGACCATTCCTGCGCCATACGAACCATGGCAAAATAAACAGAAGAATCACCATGTGGGTGATATTTACCAAGAACCTCTCCTACAATCCTTGCTGATTTTTTATATGGCTTTGTGGAAGATATCCCCAGTTCACTCATCCCATATAAAACACGTCGATGAACAGGCTTAAAACCATCTCTAACGTCGGGTAGTGCTCTGGAAACAATCACTGACATTGAATAATCAATGTAAGCAGATTTCATTTCTTCCTCAATATTGATTTTTATTATTTTCTCTCCTTCAGCCATTTAATATTAAATTATGAATTAGAATTTACAAATGAAAACAGGCCTATTACAGCCTGTTTTTTTGAACGGCCTAATTTAGTCAATTATACTATAATTATAAAGCGTTTTTTACCACATTTTATCAACAAGTACAAAACTTTCTCAATTGCGCTATTTTATTGCTATTTTTAGGGATTAGAATGGTGAAAATTTAAAATAAATTGTATTTTTAAACTTCTTATTAAATACTTTTAATATGAATTTAAATTTCTCAGAAAGAATTAATGATGTTATTAGTTTTGCTAAGGAAGAAGCAGAAAGACTAGGTAATCCTTATATAAGTCCAGAACATTTATTTTTGGGTATATTAAGAGAAGGTGAAGGGACTGCTATAGAAATTCTGACTCAACTAAATGTTAGTTTAGATTCCTTAAAAAACAATATTGAATCAAAATTAAAAACAAATGTAATATTAGAACATACAGATCATATTCCTTTGTTGAAATCATCTGAAAGAATATTGCGCTTAATATATTTAGAAGCTAGATCTGTTAAAAGCAAGAACATTAATACAGGACATTTGTTATTAGCTTTATTAAAAGATAATCGAGGTTTTATATCTGAACTTATGGCAGAAGAAAAAATTAATTACGAAAAAGTAAAAGGGCTTATTACCAAAAACGAACCATTAGCAAAGGCTGATTTGCCTGAGGATGATGATCAAGATAGCCCATTCTCATCAGGCGGAGGCTCTGATGCTCCTAGATCAACTAGTGGCTCTAAGGGGTCTGATACTCCAGTATTAGATAATTTTGGTATAGACATGACTCAAGCAGCCGAAGAAGGTAAGCTTGACCCAATCGTTGGCAGAGAACACGAAATAGAGAGACTTGCACAAATATTAAGTCGAAGAAAAAAGAATAATCCAATATTAATTGGTGAACCAGGAGTTGGTAAATCAGCTATTGCAGAAGGTTTAGCAATTAGAATATACGAAAAGAAAGTTTCAAGAGTTCTTTTTGATAAAAGGGTTATCACTCTAGACTTGGCTTCTATTGTTGCTGGAACAAAATATCGTGGCCAATTTGAAGAAAGAATGAAAGCCATCCTTAATGAGCTTTCTAAAAATCCTAACATTATACTTTTCATTGACGAGATTCATACTATTGTTGGAGCTGGTGGTGCAACAGGATCTTTAGATGCAGCAAATATGTTGAAACCGGCATTAGCTCGTGGAGAAATTCAATGTATTGGTGCTACAACATTAGACGAATATCGTCAGCATATTGAAAAAGATGGTGCTTTAGAAAGAAGGTTTCAGAAGGTAATGGTAGAACCAACTTCTATTGAAGAGACTGTTGAAATCCTTAATAACATTAAGGAAAAATATGAAGATCATCACAATGTTGAATACACACCGGAAGCTGTTGAAGCTTGTGTAAAATTAACAGAAAGATATATTACAGATCGCCATCTTCCTGACAAGGCTATTGATGCTTTGGATGAAGCAGGTTCAAGAGTTCACATTTCAAACATTATTGTTCCTGAAACTATCTTAAAGCTTGAAGAACAAATTGAAGAAACAAAAGAAAACAAAATTAAAGCAGTAAAAGCTCAAAATTTTGAATTAGCTGCAAGTTTTAGAGATAAGGAAAAAAATTATTTAGAAGAACTAAATAATGCAAAAGCAAAATGGGAACAAGAACTTCAACAACATAAAGAAACCGTAGATATCGAAAAGGTTGCTGAAGTAGTTGCTATGATGACTGGTATTCCTGTTCAAAGAGTTGCACAAGCTGAAGGTTATAGATTACTTCAAATGGGTGATCAATTAAAAGGTAGTGTAATTGGACAAGAAGAAGCAATCCAGAAAATTGTTAAAGCAATTCAAAGGAACAGAGCAGGGCTTAAAGATCCCAATAGACCTATTGGTTCATTTGTATTTTTAGGACCAACTGGAGTTGGAAAAACTCACCTAGCAAAAGTATTAGCTAAGTACTTATTTGACTCTACTGATGCTTTGATCAGAATTGACATGAGTGAATACATGGAAAAATTCTCTGTATCACGACTTGTTGGAGCACCTCCGGGATATATCGGATACGAAGAGGGTGGACAACTTACAGAGAAAGTGCGCCGTCGCCCATATTCTGTAGTACTTTTAGACGAAATTGAAAAAGCGCATCCTGATGTATTTAATTTACTACTTCAAGTACTAGATGAAGGTAGATTAACTGATAGCTTAGGAAGAAGAGTTGATTTTAAAAATACAATTATCATCATGACTTCCAACATCGGATCTAGAGAATTAAAAGATTTTGGTAGAGGCGTTGGATTCCAGACTCAAAGTAGAGAATCAGATTCTGATCATGCTCGTCATGTGATCCAAAAAGCTCTTAAGAAAGCTTTTGCTCCTGAGTTTATCAATAGAATTGATGATGTTATTGTATTTAACACTCTTGAAAAAGAAGATATACATAAAATCATTGATATTGAATTAAAAGGATTGTACTCTAGAGTTGAAGGACTCGGCTACAAACTTGAATTAACAGAAGCTGCTAAGGACTTTATTGCATCAAAAGGTTTCGATACGCATTTTGGAGCTCGTCCTTTAAAAAGAGCTATTCAAAAATATCTTGAAGACGAAATGGCAGAAGTTATAATTCAAGCATCTGTTTCTGAAGGAGATATTATTAAGGTTGATTTCAACGAAACCGAAAGTAAAATATTTTCTTCAATTCTAAAAAACGAAGATAAAGCTTTAAATGAATCTGAAGAGTAAGATATAAGCGATATTAAACGTTTAACTAAAAAAAGGTTGTCTCTAAACTAACGAGACAACCTTTTTTATTTACAGCATTTTCCAATTTCTGAAAAAGCATCACATTAAAAACAATTAATATGACCATAAATTAGTTTTTGTATTTTGATCCTTAAACTAGTTCATTATCTAAAATCTTACTCCCAATCTGGTTGGGAGTAACAAAGATTGCTGAGTCATTAAAAACCCTGCTTGAAAATAAACACGAATTTTACTTGTTAATTTATAGTTTAATCCTAGATCCAGTTCTCCCAATACACTTCCTGTCCCATTTCCATATTGATTCCAAATATGATTATATCCAAATTTAAAGTTTACAAAAGGACTAAATCTTGTTTTTAAAATAGAATAATCTACATCTGCAAAAATTGAAAAACCATTAACACCTTCGAAATTTAAATATCCTAAACCAATTCCTGTAAAGTATTTTTCTTTGAATTTAATTCCATTTATAACATTTACATCAAATCCATTTTGATCATTCAAATAATATCCTTTCCAATTTGAACCAGGGTCAATGTCTATTGTTTTGTAGCGGAACAGAGAATATCCTGTTTCAACCTTCATAGAATAATTAGTCTGAGAGAATCCTGACATTAGAAACAATCCAAAGAATAGGATTAAAATTATTTTTTTCATATTATTTCAACTATGTTTTTTTTTGATGCAGGATAACTATCTAGGTTGCTTTATTGACACATGACTTTTTAATAATGGAAATACAGAAGTATAATTGTAAATATTGACTTAACTTATAATTTCAGACAAACAATAAAACCCTAGAGAAAAAGCAACAAAGAAATATATCTAATTTAAAATTACGTAAACAACCATACAAACCTCCTAGTTCTCAATATCTAAAACATAAAAAAAGGGATTGCTCATAAGAACAATCCCCTTATATTTTTTTTTGAAAATACTTTCTATTTCATTAACTCTGGCACTTTTGCAACGATAGTTTTTGCTGCTTGATTTGTAGCTTGATATTCTAAAGCTGTATTTGCAAGCTCTACTGCCTTATTTAATTCTACTCCGGCCTTTTCCTTAATTGAATCCCACTGATCTCTATTAGCATCAGTACGAGTATTTAAAAGAGAAACACCTTTAGTAAAATAATCATTAGCATCTTTTACGTAATAAACAGCTAGTTCTTTTTTCATGTGACCAACATACTTACTTGTTGCATAGTCTTTAACTCCCGCCAAAAGAACTTTTTCCATATCTTGCTCCTTACCCATTTCTTTATAGGCTTTTGCAATATAATAAGTACAGATATCAGCCTTATAATCTAAATCTTTAGACTGCGTAAAGTACTTAATAGAAAGTTCATTTTTCTTTAGCTTTCTTGCACAAGTAGCAGTATTATAAACCATAGCTGCATCCATCTCTTCTGCTTCATCCCAAACTTTAAGAGCTGATTCATATGATGCTAACGCAGTTTTATAATCCTTTGTTTTTAAAGCAGCATTTCCATCATTTTTAAATTCAGCTGCACTCTTCTCCTCCTGAGCAAATGTTGATGTTAATAATGTAATTAACAATACTCCTAGTGATAAAATGTTCTTCATAAATTTTTATTTTGAATTATTTCTAATTAAAAAATGTTCTAAATATTTAAGATTCGTAAAAATAATTATTTTTTGAAAAAATCTTAAAAATAGAGGAACATAATATCAAAAAGACTCAAATTTTATGCCTATTTCAACAAAAATGACTTTAAATTTTCAAGAGAAGCATCCATCTTTACATTTTTTCTTTCTCCCTTCATAAAAGCCTGCAATCTTTCAGGAACTTCTAACTTACGACCAATCTCAGGTTCTACAACCTCTGGAAATTTAGTTGGATGAGCAGTTTCCAAGAAAATTCCAACTTCTTCAACCCTTAATCCATCCTCCAAAGCCATATAACCAGTTGCTCCATGAGGATCCATAACATAACTAAACTCCTGATCAACTCGTTTTAAAGCTTGTCTGATATCCTCATCTGTATACGAATAACCTTCAACTTTTTCTGTTACTTTCTTATGCTCCGAGTCATATAAATCCAGGATTCTAACAAAGTTACTTGGATCACCAACGTCCATTGCATTTGCAATTGTTGCTTTCGAAGGTGCAGGTTGATAATTTCCTGACTCAAGATACTTTGGTACTATATCATTAATATTTGTTGCTGCAATAAATCTTTTAACAGGCAATCCCATTAGTTGAGCTATTAAACCAGCAGTAATATTTCCGAAATTACCACTAGGTACACACATCACAATATCATTCTCGATTCCTTTTTGTCTCAATTGCGCGTATGCATGATGATAATAAATTGATTGAGGTAATAAACGAGCTAGGTTTATTGAATTAGCTGATGTAAGAACTAGTTTATCATTTAACTCCTTATCCAAAAATGCTTGTTTAACCATTCTTTGACAATCATCAAATGTTCCGTTAACTTCAATAGCTGTAATATTCTCTCCTAAAGTAGTAAACTGTTTTTCTTGAACTTCACTAACTAAGCCCTTAGGATAAAGAACAAATACATTTATTCCTGGTACTTTATAAAAACCATTTGCAACAGCACTTCCTGTATCACCTGAAGTTGCAACAAGAATATTAATATCTTTTTCCTGGCCACTAACAAAGTTTGACAAGATTCTAGCCATAAAACGAGCACCAATATCCTTAAATGCTAATGTTGGCCCATGAAATAACTCCAACGAATATTTACGTTTACTTACTTCCACTACAGGAATTTCGAAATTTAAAGCATCATCAACAAGAGCTTTAAATTGTTCCTCTGGAATATCTGGGCAAAAGAATGGCTTTAATACTTCATACCCAATTTCCTGAAGTGTTTTATTTTTAATATCATCAAAAAAAGATTGATCCAATACCGGAATCTGCTCAGGCATATACAAGCCATTATCCGCTGCTAAACCTTTTAAAACAGCTTCTTTTAAATCAACTTTATTATTTTGAGAATTGGTACTATAAAATTGCATGACTTTATTATTTATTTTAATAGGGTTTGCATAAACTCCGGTCCATAAATCTTACCAAAAGCACCTTTCTTTGCTGCTTCTTCATTATATTCCACTACCTCATCAGGTTCTACACCTGGTTTAGTAATAAAAAACGGAACTGCATCTCTCGTATGAGTTCTTAAAGCACAAGGAGTAGGGTGATCAGGTAATAATGCAATTGTAACAGGTTCATCCATTTTTTCAACCTCCACAATCACATATTTTACAACTCTTTCATCAAGATATTCCAGTGTTTTAGTTTTTAATTTAAAATCACCTTCATGTCCGGCTTCATCACTTGCTTCAATATGCAAATATACATATTGATTTTCTTTAAGAGCGTTTATTGCTGCTTCAGCTTTACCTTCATAGTTTGTATCATGTAAACCTGTCGATCCTTCAACATGAATACCCTTTAAACCACCATAAGCCCCTAAACCATAAATTAAATCCACAGCTGAAATTACAGCGCCAGACTCAATTCCATAAAGCTCTTTCAGAGTTGGCATATTTGGAGTATTACCCGGAGACCAAGGCCATATCATATCTGCAGCAGGCTTTCCAGCCTCTCTCCTTTTTATATTAACAGGATGATCTTTTAATAACTCTTTCGATTTTAACATTAAATCAATGATCAAATCAATCGTTTCCTGAGCTTCTGCTTCCTTTACAGAAGGCATTACCTTTTTAATTGGAGTTCCAGGTACGTCATGAGGAGGAACACAGTTTATCTTATCACTCCCACCATCTACTACTAATAGGTGACGATAACTTACTCCAGGATAAAAATTAACTTTTTCTGAACCTAATTTCTCCTGTAGAAACTCCATAATCTCTTTTGCTTCTTCCGTAGTGATATGCCCGGCAGAATGGTTTAAGATCTTTTCATCTTCAACTGAGATTAAATTACACCTAAAAACCAAATCACTTAATGAAGTCTTAACACCCATTGATGCAGCTTCTAGTACACCTCTACCTTTGTAATACTTTTCAGCATCATAGCCCATTACCATCATATTGGCTACTTCACTACCCGGATGTAAAGTAGGAGGAACAGTGTCTAATAATCCAGAAACTCCAAGTTTACATAACTTATCAATATTTGGTGTATTCGCAGCCATTAAGGGAGTTTTGCCTCCTAATTCCTCAATGGGTTCATCTGAAGCCCCATCTGCAAGTATGATTAAATATTTCATGCCTTTATACTTTTTAATGATCACATGGAACTCGCCAATTTTAGCTTACTAAAGTAATTTATAATTACAAGAGAAACATTCCCCATGGCTCGTTTCGTTCTATTTAGTTTTTCTTTTAGTACTCCCAATATCTTAGCCATATGTTAATATGACCAAAAAATATTTTATTTATTTGCAACCTTAATTATATCAGCAAAAACTCCTGCAGCAGTTACATCTGCACCTGCTCCATATCCTTTAATTTGCATTGGATGTTCTTTATAATGCTCTGAATTAATTAAGATAATGTTATTACTTCCTTCTAAATCAAAAAATGGATGAGTTGAATCAATTTCAATAAATCCTACAGTAGCTTTACCATTTTCTAATTTTGCACCATATCTAAGCTTCTGTCCTTGACTAACTAACTCTTTTCTTTTTTGTTCAAATACTGAATCATATTCTTTGATCTCAGTCATAAACTCATCAAGAGATGGACAATCCATATATTTTTGAGGAACAAATGGAACAACATCAATATCGCTCTGTTCCATTTCATAACCAGCTTCTCTTGCAAGAATTAAAATTTTACGTACAACATCGGTACCACTTAAATCAATACGTGGATCTGGCTCACTAAAACCTTTTTCCTTAGCTTCCTGAATTACATCTGATAGAGGTTTATCTTCGTTAACAGTATTTACGATGTAATTTAATGTACCAGATAAAACCGCTTCTAATTTTAATATTTTATCACCACTCATTACCAGGTTATTTAATGGTGCTATAATTGGTAATCCGGCTCCAACATTAGTCTCGAAAAGAAATTTAACGCCTTTATTTAATGCTGTGGATTTTAAGTTTTGATATAATTCATATTCTGATGAAGTTGCAATTTTATTAGCTGTTACAACTGATATATTAGACTCTAATAATCCTTGATAAATACTTGCAATAGTTGCATTTGCAGTACAATCAACAACAATACTATTAGCCAGGTTATATTCTTTAATTTTTTGAGTATACAGGTCTAAATTAGCTTCATCCCCTTCTTCCATTAAATCAGTAAGAATCTCATTTGTAGCTAAACCTTGCGGGTTTAACATCATTTTACGACTATTGGTAATACCTGCCACTCTGATTCTTAATTTATTTTCATTAAGAAGTTTTTCTGACTGATTATTAATCTTTTCAATTAACATCTTACCAACAGTACCTGTACCAATTAAAAATAAGTTTATCACAGTAAAAGGAGATAAAAAGAATGCTTCATGAACAGTATTTAATCCTTTCTTAAGATCTTTTCCTTTTACTACAAAAGAAATATTTAATTCTGAAGCTCCTTGAGCAATAGCATAAATATTAACACCATTACGTCCCATGCTATTAAATAGCTTTCCTGAAATACCTGTTGTATGCTTCATGTTTTCACCTACAATAGCAATTACGGCCATTTCATTCTCAACTGTAATGTTATTAATCTGATTCAAAGCTATTTCAGCTTCAAACTCCTCTTCAACAAGCTTAACAGCTTTATTTGCCACTGAACTTTCTATAATGATGGAGATTGAATTTTCAGAAGAAGCCTGAGAAATTAAAATTACATTGATATTCTCTTGCGCCATTGATTTAAATAAGCGCATTGCTATACCTGTAACACCAATCATTCCAATACCTTGTATTGTCAATAAAGAAACATCTTTTATTGATGAAATACCTTTAATCTTTTTGTCTTTTAAAGGTTCTTTTTCATCATTAATTAATGTTCCTTGTGCTTCTGGATTAAAAGTATTCTTAATTAAAATAGGAATACTCTTTTTATATACTGGTAAAATTGTTGGTGGATATATAACCTTTGCACCAAAGTGCGATAACTCCATAGCCTCTGAATAACTTAATTGATCAATACAATAGGCTCTGCTAATAATTCGCGGATCTGCAGTCATAAATCCATTTACATCAGTCCATATTTCAAGAACCGAAGCATCGTAAGTTGCCGCAATTATAGCTGCTGTATAATCAGATCCCCCTCTTCCTAGAGTTGTAATTTCATTCTTTTTGTTTTTAGCAATAAAGCCTGGAAAAACATTTACTTGTACCAATTCATCTTTTACTTCTGACAGTCTTTTTTCTGTTTCTTCAAAATCTACAGTATCTTTTCCGAATACCTTATCTGTAACAATATAATTTTGTGATTCAAAAAGTTTACCTTCCTCAAAAAGTTCAGATATAATAAACGATGATACTCGCTCACCAAAACTTGAGATTATTGCTTCACTTTTAGCTGTAATTTCTTTCAACATGTAAACACCTTTAATAATAGTGCTTACTTCATCAAATAATTGATCTGTTTTATATTTTATTGTCTGAGCAATGTCTAATGGAAATAACTCTCCAATAATATTGTAATGTTTTTCTTTTACTTCACTTAGTACATCAAAACAAATGTTTTCACCTTCTTTTGCAAAATTTGCAGCTTTAATAAGTTGATCGGTAACTCCTCCTACTGCTGATACAACTACAACAACCTGTTCTTTCTGGTCTTCAACAATTTTTTTAACTTTTAAAATACTATCTGATGTACCAACGGATGTCCCGCCAAACTTCAATACTTTCATAACCAATATTTGAAAATGTGAATCTCAAAAGAGAATAACAAAATGATTTAATTTAAGTTTTTGTCTTAAAACTAAAAATATATTATAGATTTCTTTTTTTTCGATTAGTATGTAATAATAATATTAAAACACACCTTTCTTCAAGGAAAATAACTTAAACCCCCAAAGGGGTGAACGTAGAAGTTGTTGTGGTAGTAATTGTATGGAATAAGTATAAAACCATTATTTTAATTGTATTTTCCTTATAATTTGAAATGCAAATGTAAACTTTTATATCCTATTACAAAAATAAAACATGACATTTAACAGGTATTAACAGCACTTTTATTCCACCCCCACCACAACACATTACATATCAATTCATTGTCGACTTATCAAAATTATATTTAGAGATACTTCTGTAATAACTTGGAGATTCTTGTACGAAAAAATAATGTCCACCCCAATTATGTTTCACTTCAAAATATGATTTTTGAAAAGTACCTTTTTTAATAATAATCCTTGTTACTATTTTTCCTTTTAATTCAAAAGATTCAACAGTTTTTCCTTCAGGATAATTATCTTTCAACGGAGGTACTCCAAATGGATTTTCTTCTTTTTTAGTTATAGTTTTTCTGGCAATATTTTTTGTTGGAGGCACAACTGCACTATTATTACTTGTTGTTTCTACAGTTTTTTGATAACGTATAATTTCTTCTTTAGAATTTTTTGTAATAGTATTAGTTATTGTTCTATTTCCAACTTTTGATTTTTGCTCTACCCAACTTTGATATTTCTTCTTTATCTCTTCTAATTTTCTTCTTATCGTAAGCTGGTAATCCAAATCATAATCAAAATCTTCTATTTCATTTGAATAATGAATTCTCGCTACAGGCTTTTTAAAAAAAACAGTATCTACATCTGGAAACTTTGGAAATAATTCAACCAATATTTCATATGGATAGATTCCATTTTTTGATACATATTCAGGCACATGGGTAGAAAACTCAACACATTTAGTAACATAACCAACTTTAGAAAAAAACAGTTTATAGTCTTGATTCCAATTTAAATAAGTAATAAAATTACCATTTATATCTACAGGTACTTTAATCTCCTTTGATCCTGATTTTATTTTTAGGGATGTTTTTGTGACTTTACCATCTCTAACCAATACTGTTCCATTAACGAGATATTGATCTTGCCCATATCCCGAATTATATGTTAGTAAAAGAATAGTAATTAAACCAAAAACAATACGGTTTATCCCCATTAAGGTAATTCATTATAATTCAGAGCTAAAAATATAAAATTATGCATGAAAAACCAATATTGGAGTGGTTGAATGAAACAACATCTTTTTAGCAACTGAAGCGTTTAATAATCTTGCAATAAGGCTTCGTTTATATGCAGTAAATGATAAGATATCTATATTTTGAGATTGTACAAGACTTTCTACTCCTACTAAAAAATCTTCATTTGTAATTAATTCAAACTCTAATTTATCTCCAAGATTCCTTTTTCGAAAATGATCAATTAAACCATCCATTTTAACTCTATTCTTGTCATAGTTTTCTTCACTTGTAACATGAGCACATACTATTTTAACGTCTAATGGATTAACTATCTGTGATAATTTTTCTAATGCAATAAAATCAGTTTCGCTGAATGTTGACAAATACCCAACTTTTCTTATAGAGTCAATCCCCTTATAATCAAAACTCTCAGGAATAGCTAAGACTGGCCTTTTTGCCATTTCAAAAATTTCGGCTGTTACACTACCTATTAAATCCAATTTCTTTCTATCAGCACCTCTTGTACCCATTACAATTACTGATGGCTCATAAAAATGACTATAACCTAATATTTCATCCTCAGCAACTCCCCTTTTTACTACAGACTGAACTTTTACACCTTTTATATCGGAATCTTCTATTCTTTTATTCAATTCATCCTCAAGCTCCTTAATATTCGTTTCACTATTCTCTCTTAAATCCGAGCTTAAATCTTCCAGATTTACATCATAAACATATGAATCACTGAATGGCAAACCAGAATTTACAGGAGAAAAATAAGAATTAAACAAAGTAATCTCTCCTTTTAACCGGCAGACCCAATCATAAGCTAAATCAACTGCTTTTTTTGAATATTCAGAAAAATCTATAGGACAAAGAATTTTAATATCTCTATCCAGATTTACATCTTTGTCCTTATTTTCAAAATCAACCTCTCTTATTTCATCAAAAACCATCATGGCTTGTTCAAAATCAACCTCTTTAATTTTTATTTGAACACCAGATGATACAGCACCCTGAATCAGATTAATATGGTCAAGAAAACAATCTATCCCCTCATTTTCAAGTAAAGTTTTTACCAATTGAGATTTTTCGTAGGTAAGTGTTGCTAGTGTAATAATCTTATCATCCATAGCCATAGAATTTAAATGTTTCCTGACTATAATTTAATAAAATAATTATACAAATTCAATATTAAATCTGATCGTTAGATTTTAGAATATAGACATTAGACTTATTTACAAATCAAACAATTACAGCAAGAATATATTGATCGTTTCACCTTCCTATAAAGTACCTAATTATAATTACTTCGATGATTTATCGTAAGAACTCCAAAAATGCTCATTGAATTTAACATTATTAAAATACTGACGACCTTTAACTGAACCATCATACGGAATTACATCTACTACTTTTAAATGTATTTTAGTCACACTGGTATTTAGCGAGTATTTATAATCAATCGTATTTAATACATATTGATCTTCTTCTTGTCTGTATGTTGTTTCAACCTCGTAACTAACATCAGTTTGCTTAGCGTTTTTAGGAACATTAAAATCATTTCCATGAATAAAAGGGTATTTTCTTTTAATGACACTCAAATTCTTTAATACTGTATTATTTTTTAAAGATACCCATAACTTCCCTGAATATTCAATTGCATTTGGATCACCACAATTTTGTATTGTCGGATGATTACATGAATATGATAAAATCCAAACAGAATCTCCTTCAAATATTTCCTTTCCTAAAATTTCAATATCGAACTCATTTACACTCTCTGTTGATAAAATATTTCCCGGACAACGTACTATATCATTATTTATAACCTGATCAATGAATGTCAATCCTTCCGAAAAACTCTTTGGTTCGGTTTTTACTGAATTCTCTACAATTTTATAATTTCTATTTTCAAATGCATCTGTAAACGATCTTGTTTTATATGCAGTTTTGTCTGTCATTAAAAATATTTCAGAAGTTGATTTTCCTTTTTCATCAATCGTATTTAGAAAACATTTATAAGAATATGGTTTAGTTATATAATTATCTGTAATTAAATTAGAAGCTGTTTTAACAATACCATAACCAATCTTTGACTTAGCCGTTACATCAACTTCTGATAAACCATAATTTGTTGGAATTAACTGAACCTTTATAGTATCAACATCAATCCAATCTTTAACAGCAAATGATTTGGTTTTAAAACCTACTGCAGAAATTCTAATTATTTTATCAATTAGTGCATTAGTTAGGTTCAACACAAAATTACCATCTAAATCTGAAGCTGCTCCTACATAGGTATCTTCAACACCAATATTTGCAAACTCAACAGGAGTATTTGTCTCTGCATTAACAATTTTACCTATAACAGTAAAATTCTGAGCTCCCACATTAGTAATAAATACACTTATTAAAATAAAAACTAAAGATATAATGTAACGTATATTCTGATTCATAATCTGTTTAATATATCGGTTTAAAACTTATCTTGATAATTACCTGTATTCGATTAAAAATTCACATTGAACTCAGGTTATTATATTTTACCAAGATATTAATCATCTTATATTATTTATAACCAAAACTAGTCTGCATAAAACTAGTTTGTATAATAAATAATTCTGACTGGCTAATTTATAAATAAAACCTAAACTAATACAATATCTTAATTCAAATAATCATATTCTTTATTTGACCACCAATTCAAAAAAACTTTATTATTTTTGGTTACATTAAAATTAAAATCAAACAAGATTATATGTATAAACAAGTCATATTAGGGATAGTAATTTCTCTTTCATTTAATAGCTGTATTGTTTCAAAAAAGAAATATGATGCGGCTTTACTAAAAAACTCAAACCTTACGAAAGAACTTAATGCTGTTAAAGAAGATAATGATGGATTAAACTCCAAGGTTAATCTTATGGTTAAAGAATTTGAAGCAATGAAAAATGAGCTTCATTTAAGCAATGCCGTTAAATCTGACGAAATGAGTGATTTACTTGTAAAAGTTACTCAACTTAGTGATTTAAATGATAAACTTAAAAATGAACTTGAGGAAACATTAAATAAATATAAGTCTCAAAAACAGACTTCTATTTCTGTTTCAAATGAATTAGATCAATTAAAAAAAGATAATCAGAAATTAATAAGAGATACAGCCAGCATAAAGTATGCCCTTAAACTTTCGAAAGAAAGATTTACTCAACTTGAAAAAGAAATGAGTGTACAAAAAGAAAAATACACTAAGTTAAGTATATCCAATCAAACGATTAATAAAGAGCTTTCATTGAACAAACAAAAACTAAACTCTTTTGAACAACAACTTATTGGCAACAAAGATAAGCTTGAAGCGATTTCAGATGCCTTTATTGAGTTGAGAAAAGAAATGCTGAGCGCAAATTCAAGTAATAAATCAATTGACCCTAACAAGAATAAAAACATTGATAAAATAGCTAAAGAGTTGGGTCATTATTAAAGAGACTCAAGAGATTTTGTAGTATAAGATTCAAACTCCAATTACAAATAAAAGCCTTGTTATTAATAGCAACTATTAGTAACAAGGCTTTTAAGTATCATAAACTACCCAGTAAATGGGAGATTATTTTCTTTTCCAAAGTGCATTTAATTTCCTGCAGCAAGAATTGCTGCTCCATGGGCACCAACAAACTGTGGCGATTCTGGCACAATAACATCCTGACCTAAAGACTCTTTTAACAGATGAACCATACACTTATTATTTGCTACACCTCCTGCAAACATTAAAGGGAAAATCATATTTTGTCTACGAATCATAGTAATTGCCCTTTTACATACAGACTGATGAATAGCAAGTGCAATATCATCCCTATGGCATCCTTTAGCCATTAAAGAAGTAACTTCTGACTCAGCAAAAACAGCACACATACTATTTATTTCAATACCTTTTTGGCCGTACAAAGCCGATAATCCCATACCTTCAGAAGAATAACCTAATGACCTGGCCATCATCTCTAAAAACTTACCAGTTCCTGCGGCACACTTATCATTCATTTCAAATTTCAGCACCTTTCCATTTTCATTGAGTGCAATCACTTTTGTATCCTGCCCTCCAATATCAAGTACTCCTCTTACCTCAGGATATAAAGAAGCAGCTCCCACACCATAAGCTTTAATTTCTGTAACAGTGGGAAAATCAAAGGTCACTTCTGCAATAGATCGTCCATACCCAGTTGCCATTATTTTGTCAAATGAAACATCGGAGATTAACTCTTTTATGCGTTCAATAGGATCATGACCTGAATCAGTCTGACGTGCTACAACCTGACGTCCATCCTCTAATACCACCAATTCAATACTTCGTGAACCTATATCTATCCCTGCATGCCTCATAAAATATTAGTTTATCTTTTATGCAAAACTACTTAATCATCTCAACAAAAGCCTCTACTCGTGTCGACAACTGACCTAAATCCTCCTGGCTATAATCCGTTTCCAATCGTAATACAGAAATTCCTTTCTTTTCCAGTTCTTTTTCTACAGGATAAGACTCCATGATATATGGCTGGCAAAACTGTAGTCCGTAGTGAATAACTCCATCAGCATTATATTTTTTCACCATTTCCTCAATATGTTCAACACGATCAGAATTCGGTGTAAAAATTGCACAATCAATTTTAAAATAGCGTTCAACAATAGCATCAATCAAACCTTCTAATGAGTTTGCTGAATCATCAGTTAAATTACGTTGTCCTCTTTCGCCAATACACGATTCTTCACCTACAATTACAGCTCCCGAATTTTCAATTACAGAAGGTAATTTCCAGTTAGGAACAGCCATTGGACAACCTGAAATCACAATTCGTGGTAAATCCGCATTTTTTACACCCTTATTATCTTTTATATCCTGCTCAATATTATCACATATCGTATTTACATTCTCTGTAAATCGATCAATATTATCTAAAAACGAAACCTGATTAATCAATAACGCATCCAAACCCGATACAGGTGATGGATTTGCTGCACGAAGATCACTCAAACGATGAAGAGCTTTACGCTTTGCATTTACAGACGCAATACCCTGTTTCAGTGATTCATAAGTCACTTTATTACCAGTCATTTCCTCAAGCTGATTTAGAAATTTAACAAATTCCTTTTTTAGGATTTGTTTTGCCTCAGGAGTTTTTGTTTGAGGTAGATCCATCTGGTAAAAATTGGGAACTAACTCTTTAAATGTTTCGAAAGATTTCTTCTTACCATCACATGTATTTTCGCCTACAATCACATCAGCAACTTCCATGTATGGACATACTTTACCCAATTTAAATCCAAAAAACGATTTAATTAAAGAACAAGTGTTACGAGGTATTACTTTTTCAACTTCTTCCTGAGCAAAATCAGCTCCGGAACACAATCCTACAGCAGTACATCCTGCAGCAAGAACTATTTCTTCCGGAACAAATACACAGAAGGAACCTATTATCTTTCTTCCTGCCTCTTTTTCTTCACATAATTCTTTAATTCTTAAACCGTGAGCTTCACTCATTACAAAATCAAAGTACTCCATTCCTTTTGCTCGCTTTTCTTGCGACATATAAATGGATTGATAAGCACCACCTAAAGCTTCCAACAAAGCATTATGATTATCATGATCAAGACCTAAGTCGGTCCACATTTTTGTATAGTCAGACATTATGATTTATTTAAGATTAGATTATTTATTTAATCAGGTACGAATAATTTAGAAACTACTATTTTACGCTATTTACTATTCTTCTTTCTTCTTAGCACCATGCCTGTCATAAGCCTCAACAATTCGCTGAACCAAAGGATGTCGAACAATATCTTTAACTGTAAACTGAATAGTTTTAATACCTTTTACATTTTTCAAAATTCTCATAGCCTGAACCAGGCCTGACATAGATGTTTTTGGCAAGTCAATTTGAGTAATATCTCCCGTAACCACATACTTTGTACTCTGCCCCATACGGGTTAAAAACATCTTTATTTGATTTGTTGTTGTATTTTGAGCTTCATCTAAAATTACAAATGCCTCATTCAAAGTACGACCGCGCATATAAGCCAAAGGAGCAATTTGAATGGTACCATTTTCCATATAATCTTTAAGCTTTGCCGAGGGAATCATATCCTGAAGGGCATCATATAAAGGTTGAAGATAAGGATCAATCTTTTCCTTCATATCTCCAGGTAAAAAACCTAATTTTTCTCCGGCTTCGACTGCTGGCCTACTCAATATTATTCTTCTTACTTCTCTCCTTTTCAGGGCTCTTACAGCTAAAGCAATAGCCGTATAAGTTTTTCCTGAACCGGCAGGTCCTATAGCAAGTATTAAGTCATTTTTATCGTATTCTTTTACAAACAATTGCTGATTAGGAGTTCTACCTCTGATTGGCTTACCATTTACTCCATAAAGAATTACATCATCTACTTCTTTTTTCTTACCTGCAACACCACTCTCTATAATTTCTTCAATAGAATGTTCACTTAGTACATTATACTCATTGTAGTGATCAATTAATAAGTGTACCTTTTCTTCAAAAGCTGCAACTTCTTCGGCTTCACCCATCGCTTTAAGCCAATCTCCCCTTGCTACAATTCGTAATTTTGGAAACTTATTTCTTAAAATTTCGAGTTTTACGTTTTTAACTCCTAAAAACTCAATTAAATCTACCGATTCAAGATAAATTAATTTTTCTATCATATATATTTTTACCTAACAGTGATGCAAAATCATAGCTGTCTAAAATATTTTTTAATTGGCGCTTCGCCCAAACCCGACTTCGTTTTTTGTCTTGACACAAAAAATGAAGCAAAAAAAGTCAAGGCTGCACTCATCTCACTCAAAAAACTACGATTATTTGACTGAAATCGTTTAAACTCACTGCGTTCAAACAAAAACGATTTTTAACCGTCAATCTAACCTTGTTTTTTGGATCACTGACTGAGGCCCACTCACAACCTACTATAGACTTGAATTCTATATTTTTTTCATTTAGAACAGATGAGATGCAAAATAAAACAAATTTAATCTATTCCTTATGAGTTTCCTTCTTTATTTTTACTTTTGATTTCCAATAAAATCACAATAAATAATATTGTTATGCAAGAAAAATTAGGCTCTTTTGAAAAACTACTTCATATAATGGACGAGCTTAGGGCTAAATGTCCCTGGGATAAAGAACAAACCAATGAATCGTTGCGAACTTTAACAATTGAGGAGACATATGAACTTGCTGATGCCATCATAAAAAATGATATAACAGCTTTAAAAAAGGAATTGGGGGACATTTTACTTCATATTGTTTTTTATGCAAAAATTGGAGAGGAAAAGAATCAGTTCAATATAAAAGATGTGATTGATTCTTTAAACGAAAAACTTATTTATCGCCATCCTCATATTTTCAGTGATACTAAGGTTCAAAATGCCCGGGATGTAGAAGAAAACTGGGAAAAATTGAAGCTAAAAGAAAAAGGTGGTAATAAATCTGTTTTGGCAGGTGTTCCAGAAAGTCTTCCCGCATTAGTTAAAGCAAACAGAATTCAGGAAAAAGCCAGAGGTGTTGGATTCGACTGGGAAAATAAAGAACAAGTCTGGGAAAAAGTTCAGGAAGAAATTAACGAAGTAAAAGAAGAAATTGCGAATTGCGATCAGGACAGAATGGAAGCTGAATTTGGAGATTTATTATTTTCAATTATAAATACAGCCCGATTATATGGCGTAAATCCAGAAAACGCTCTTGAAAGAACCAACAGAAGGTTTATCAATAGATTTAATTATTTAGAAGAAAAAACCATTAAACAAGGTATAGACTTAAAAAATATGTCTTTGGCTGAGATGGATGTAATATGGGAACAAGCAAAAAAATACGATAAGTTGAGTGAACACTAGATCACTCAACTATTTTTAATTCTGTTCTTCTGTTTTTGGCTCTTCCCTCTTCTGTTTCATTGGAAGCCACAGGATCTGCCATTCCTTTTCCTTCATGAGACAATCTTGATTTATCAATACCTGCCGATATTAAATAATTATAAACCTGCTCTGCTCTTTTATTACTCAAATTAATATTGTATTCCTTTCCTCCAACATTATCTGTATAACCAATAATTTCTGCCTTTACTGAAGGATTTACAGTTAAGAAGTTTACTATTTTCTCCAATTCAACCTCTGATACATTTTTAAGTACATACGAATCTGTTTCGTAAAAAATATTGTTTAGGATAATTTGTTGCCCCACTTTTATCTTTTTCAGATACACATCCAACACTTTTGGATCTACAGAAGAACTCTCTTTATCCATATCAAAATGATCAGAATAAAATAAATATCCTTTTTTTGAGACATTTAACGCATACGAATTTCCTACAGGCAAGCATATCAAAAACTCACCGGAAAAATCGGTAGATGATGCCTGGACCACCATTTGTTTGGTAATAATATCTTTTAATTCAAACGAAGCCTTTAATTTTTCCTTTGTGTCGTAATCAAAAACACGACCTCTTATATACGAAACAGATTGAGGTCTGATTTCTTCAGGCATATCAAAACTGTATAAATCTTTACCTCCAAAAGATTTTCCAAATCTCTCTGAAGAAAAGTAAGCCTTCTTACCATTTGCAGTTACTATCAATCCTACTTCATCACCTGTAGAATTAATTGGGAAACCAAGATTTAAAGGTTTATTAAAACCTCCATTTTCGTTCTTTCTTGCTAAAAAGATATCCATCTCCCCCATTCCAGCCCATCCTTCGGAAGAAAAATATAGTGTTTGATTGTCAGGATGAATAAAAGGTGATGCTTCATTAAAAGGTGTATTTATACTATCTCCTAAATTAACGGGTGTTCCAAAAAATGGTGTTCCATCTGAGCGAAGACCTATCATTTCTGCTTTCCAAATATCATTGCCTCCTCTTCCTCCTCCTCTATTGGACGAATAATAAAGAGTTTTCCCATCTGAAGAGAATGAAGGTTGAGATTCCCAATAAGGAGAATTAACAGGAGGACCTATATTTTTGGGTTCACTCCATCCATATTCAGTTCTATAGCTAAAATAAATATCGCAAGATCCACGAGTATCATTCCTTCCGCACGCAGTAAAAAACATCCAGTTTCCATCTGCAGATAAACTTTGTGCCCCTTCGTTACTTATCGTATTAATTGGTTCTGTCAGCGCTTTCCCCTGGCTCCATTCTCCTGTATTATCTTTTACCGATTTATAAAAATCCTCATGATAATAATTGGCCATCGAAGGAACAAATGGTTTATCCACCAAGGCCTTTTCTCTAGGCACCAACATTGTATACACTAATGTTTGATCATCGGCAGTTATACTGGGCCAATATTCGTTATTAACAGTATTTACATTACTTCCTAAATTAATAGGATTAATATTACGCGGATTTTCTTTAGCAACCTTAACAAAGAGAGTCTTTTTAATCCATCGATCCACTTTTTGTTTAGATTTTACTGTACTTGTTTTACTATAATATTTCTGAAACCAATTTAATGCGTCATCAAATTTATCTAAGTGAAAATTAGCTACTCCTAAACTATAATAGCTAAACAGATAAAAAGTTGAATCCTTTTGAATTACACTTTCTAAAATATTGGCCTGATTCTGATAATCTTTTTGCTCATAATATACTTCAGATAGCAAAAGGTATGCTTCTAAAAAATCAGGATCCTTTTTTAAGGCTTCATTTAACGGTAATTTAGCTCTTTCAAATTGATCATTACTAAAAAAAGAGCCTGCCTCTTTATATAAAGCAATTGCTTTTTTTGATTTTGTAGTTAATTTTTGCGCCTGACTTATATTATTAATGAAATTAAAAATAATTACAAACGTCAATAATAATGCAGTTCTACCAATGTTTTTCACAAATACACATTTAAGGTTCAAAACAAAAATAGCATTATGCGACAAAATAACCGGTAATAAATCCCAAAAATTTACATCTTAAGTTTATTGACTTACACATGTAACTATTGTAACTTTAAATACGATAGAAGTTTAACATAAAACTAAATCTCATGGTACATAAAGAAGTATTACTTGACGTCAATAAAAAGGAACCTAAACTTATTTTAGAAAACATGATTGAGGCTCAGGAAACAGGTGATTTAGAATTATTTGCTTCTTGTTTTGCTCATGATTCTAAAGCTGTAAACATTGGTACGGATAGCGATGAATTTTGGATTGGTTGGAGACCCTTTTACAACTACATGAAGAAAATGATCAACCAAAAAAAAGGGATGAAAATCACTGCTAAACAAACAAATGTAGATATTGATGAAGAAGCAGGTATTGCATGGTATTCGCAATTAATTGATACATGTTTAGAAACAAAAGGAGAACCCTTTAGACTTGAAGGATTCAGACATTCGGGAGTTATGAAAAAAATTGACAATCAGTGGAAAATTGTTCAATCCCACATGTCTGTTGCTTACGAACCTGATACAGAGACTAAGTCATAAATTACAGTACCTTAAAATCAGCAAAAACCGGGATTCTATTTTATATTGAACCCGGTTTTTTATTTTTGTAAAAAAATTTACCATGCAAAAGGCTTCTACATCTGAAATAGAAACTCTTATCGAACATTTAAATTCCAAGGCTAGCAAACCAGAAACCGTTTCTTTTTCTAAATATATTATTCAACATCCTTATTTAATAAATGAATTGTATCACCTAATATTTCGTACTAAAATAAAAGGACAATGGAGGGCTGCCTGGTTATTTGAACATATTTTTCTTGAAAATAAAGATCTTATTGCTCCTTACATTGAAGATATGATAAAGAGGTTTCCTGAACTGAAAAAAGATGGAATTAAAAGACATTTTTCAAAAATACTGGCATTTTCAGATATCAATGATCTCTTAAATGGAGAAATAATAAATACTTGTTTTGATTGGATTATTGCAGAAGAAACTCCAGTAGCTGTAAAAGCAAACTGCATGCATATCTTGTACAATGCAACAAAAAAATACCCTGAACTAAAACCTGAATTAAAGATGATTCTTGAAGAACAGTTCCATAATAATTCAGCCGGTTTTAAATCCAGAGCAAAGAAGATACTAAAGGAAATAGGTTAAAACTACTTCTTCAATTGATCCTTAAATAACTTTTGAAACTTTTCAACTTTAGGTCCCACAACCATTCTACAATAGGAATTTTCAGGATTATTTTCAAAATACTCCTGGTGATAATCTTCTGCCTGATAAAACTTCTCAAACGGGGTTACTTCTGTAACAATAGGATCATCGTATAACTTCTCTGCATTAACCAAATCTATTTGCTGTTCAGCAATTTTCTTTTGTTTTTCTGAATGATAAAAAATAGCTGATCGGTATTGTGTACCAATATCTGCACCTTGCCTATTTAATGTAGTTGGATTATGAATACTCCAGAAAACGGTCAGCAATTCACCAAATGATATCACATCCGGATTAAAGGTAATCTGACAAACTTCTGCATGATTTGTTGCACCGGTACATACCTCTTTATAGGTTGGATTTTCCGTTATCCCTCCGGAATACCCGGATTCTACAGAAATTACTCCTTCTAACTGATCATATACAGCTTCTACACACCAGAAACATCCTGCCCCCAATGTGGCTACTTCTTTTTTTTGTGATTGAGTATTCATATTTAATAGAAAAACAAATATTAGTGTTACTATAAACTTATTCATTGTTTACATATTTACAATGGTAATTATTTATTTACTCATAAAACAAGGCAATATGTCATATAGTTCGAATAAGTATTATTTAAATGTATATTTTATTTTCAAATCAAGGATAAAAAATTGTGTAAACACCCAAACCCCTTAGGGATGTCATCCCTAAAACCCGGACCTACTTTCTTATCTTGATATAAGAAAGTAGGCAAAGAACATCAAGACTGCGCCTGCCTCGTTATAAAAACTACGATTATTTTATCTAAATCGCTAAAACTCGCTCCTTCCTTCGTCAGTCTCTCAAACAATACGCGATTTTACGTTAAAACAATCTTGTTTTTATACTCACCAGACGAGGTCATGGCTGATACATGACCGTATTAATATATTATACCTTATTTCATCTGCTTAAAATTTACTTTTATTTGTCAGATGGAACTCACAAATAAATTTAATCATCCTCTTGTGTGTGAATTTGGAAAATTAAATTTACATGTTCGTTTCAATTAACGATTCTCGTTTTTTACTTTGAAATACGCCTTCTATTTGTAATTTTGATGCTTCAATAAAAAACAATATCAAAGCAAATATTAATGAGTAGTTTTCCTCCATTGGCAGAGCGACAAAGACCTACAAGTCTCGATACCTATATTGGTCAAAAACACCTGGTAGGTAAAGATGCTGTATTACGTAAGATGATTGATTCGAGCGTAGTATCCTCTATTATTTTATGGGGCCCTCCGGGTGTTGGTAAAACTACATTGGCTAAAATTATTGCAAAACAACTAGACAGACCTTTCTATATTCTTTCTGCTATTAATTCTGGAGTAAAAGATGTTCGGGAGGTTATCGAAAAAGCTAAAAAAACAAAGTTCTTTAATAGTCCCATTCCTATTCTATTCATAGACGAGATTCACCGCTTTAGCAAATCACAACAGGATTCATTACTTGGAGCTGTTGAACAAGGTGTTTTTATTTTAATTGGAGCTACAACCGAAAATCCTTCTTTTGAAGTGATTTCACCGTTATTATCCCGTTGTCAGGTATATGTTTTAAAGTCTTTAGAAAAAGAAGATCTTAGAAATTTACTGGATAAAGCTTTAACAACAGATAGTGTACTAAAAGAAAAAGACATTGAAATAGCTGAAGAAGAAGCCTTATTCCGATTTTCAGGAGGAGATGCCCGTAAGCTTTTAAATATCCTTGAGCTTGTTATTAATGCACAAACAGGCGAAAAGATCAAAATCACCAATGATGAAGTAACCAAATGTCTGCAGGAAAATCCATCTGCCTACGATAAAAATGGTGAAATTCATTACGATATTATTTCTGCCTTTATTAAATCCATACGTGGTAGTGATCCTGATGCTGCAGTATATTGGTTGGCTCGCATGGTTGAAGGTGGCGAAGACCCTAAATTCATTGCACGCAGATTGGTAATTTCTGCATCGGAAGATATTGGTTTGGCAAATCCCAATGCACTTTTATTAGCTAATCAGTGTTTTGATGCCATAAATCGTGTAGGATGGCCAGAAGGACGAATTATTCTTTCGCAAACAACTATTTATTTAGCAACCAGTCCTAAAAGTAATTCTGCATATAAAGCAATTAATGAAGCTCAGGCATTGGTAAGACAAACAGGCAACCTTCCGGTACCACTTCATCTGCGCAATGCACCAACCAAACTAATGAAAGAACTAGGATATGGTGTAAAATATAAATATTCACACGACTACGAGAATAACTTTGTAGAACAAGACTTTTTGCCTCAGGAGATTAAGAAACACCGATTATATACACCTCAGAAAAATGCTCAGGAAATTAAGATCTTAGAGAGACTAAAAATGCTTTGGAAAAAGAGGTACTAGCATAGTACATAGTTGAAAGTTAATAGTCAAAAGTGGCATAGTGCAAAGAATTTAGAGAGTTAAGAGCAAACAACCACCTTAAAACTAAAAACAAATAACCGATAATTAACTGCTAACAGATTTTAAACTATTCCGTTCTTAGAAACTCACACTTCACTGATTCAACCTTTTCAAAACGGCCAATTACTTTTTCTATTTCAGATTGACGTAAGCTAAATTCAATGGTGCATGAAAGATCAAACTTTTGATTGATTAACTGTAAGTTTTCATCCTTAACAATCTTCATTACATCATTCATTGCTAAATAGTCAAAGTTAATAGCATAAATGTCATTTACTGTCTTTTCTACTATTGTAGTATTATTTATGGCATCAATTGTTGCTTCTTTATAGGCATGAATCAATCCTGGAACACCTAATTTTGTACCCCCAAAATACCTTACCACAACTACCAATATATTCGTTAATTCATGTGAGCGCAATTGTCCGTGAATAGGTTTACCTGCTGTACCAGAAGGTTCTCCATCATCATTTGCTCTATACTTTAAACCATCAGTACCTAATTGCCAGGCAAAACAATGATGACGAGCATCATAGTACTTTTCTTTTAAAGCGGAAACATGCTCTTTTATTTCATCTTCAGAATATACCGGGTAGGCATACGAAATAAACTTACTTCCTTTTTCTTTATATATGCCCTCTGAAGGAGTTGCTATTGTTTTGTATTTATCTATAATTTGATCCATAACCTTGCACAAAATTAATAAATCTAAAACATTGACATAATTCTTTGCTTTAGTAATTAATTTAAACGTATTTTTATATATAAAATCCCTCACAGATGAATATTAAAGGTACACATGTCATTTATAACGGAGATTTATTATTGGCAAATGATATATCAATTCCGGAATCCTATTTATATTCTGTAATCTACGAAGTTTTTAGAATTGAAGATAAAAAGCCTTTGTTTTTGCAGGATCATTTAGTGCGACTTTTTAATGGTTTGCAAAAATTAGTTACCAAAGTATCATTCAGCAAAAACGAAGTAAAAGATTACATCTACAAATTAATTGATATAGAAGACATTGACAACGGTAATATTAAAATATCCTGTTTCAGCACAAAAGAGGAAGTCGAGGTTTTATTAATTCATTTTACACCTACTTTTTATCCAACTCCTGAAGACTATAAAAATGGAGTATCAACAATAACACTTCATGCAGAGAGAGAAAATCCCAACATAAAAGTTGATAATACACAAACTCGTAAAAAGGCTATTAGTATCCTTAAAAACAGTCAACATTACGAAGCTTTATTGGTAAATCATGATGAATTAATTACGGAGGGAAGTAAATCTAACATGTTTTTCATCATTGAAAACATTATTTACACTGCTCCTGAGCATTATATCTTACCTGGAATTATGCGTTCTAAAGTAATTGACTGTATTCTTAGTTTAGAGATAGAACTCAAATTTGAATGTATACATAGTGATCAGCTTCAGTATATTGATGCGGCTTTTATTACCGGTACTTCTCCTAGAATTTTACCTATTAATGCCATAGACAATTTTACATTGGATGTTAATAACAATTTACTGCGTATTTTAATGAAAAACTTAAAGCATTTAATAGAGGAATCCTTTGACACTGCTTCGTAACTGCTCCGAAACAGGAATTAGAGAAACTCATATTTACATCATATATATTTTATACCAAACTCAGACCAAACTCACATTATTGTGAGTTTGGTCTGAGTTTAGTCTGAATTTTATATGTGTTTTATATGAAATTGAATAGTAGCAGCCTCTAAGTTGTCACGAAGCATGTATAATTAATAGCCTTATCGTTTAATTGCTAACTGAGTCCTAGCTATTTTATTATATACGGTTTCTGCAATATGGTCATAAGTACTTGATTCAGGCAATACAGGTTCTAGAAATTCAACTATCACCTTTTTAAATGGTTTTGGAAACTTACTTCCCTTTGGTAAAGCATCGTAAGCTCCTTTTATTGAAACCGGTACTACAGGAACATTCAACTCTCGACTAAGTATTGCAAAAGTCTTTTTAAAATCTCCTAAGTTTCCATTTTTGGTCCTTGTTCCTTCGGGAAAAATAATCAGGTTCTTCTTCTTTTTTAAGGCCTCTCCCATTTTTTGAATGGATTCCTTTAAATCTTTATTTAAATCCATTATAATCACATGATTTCTATTGGCTATAAACTTCAACCAACGTTTACTAACATGTTTTTCTTTAGCATAGAAATATGTGTTTTTTATAATTTTATTTTTTAAGAAAGACGCCACAAAAAGTCCGTCAAAATAACTTTGATGATTAGCAGCAATTATACATGGTTCATTTGGGATATTCTTTAAACCTTTACCCTTTAAACCAAAATAAAGACTAAAAAAGAACTTAGACATTTTCACCAATAATCGACCAGTAAACCAAGTCTTTGGTAATGAAATATGAACTCTTTCTTTTAAAATCTTTGTCCAATCAACCTTTTCAACCTCCATTTTACTTCTGTTAGCATGAAGATATTCGCTCAAGGCCAATATATTTTCAAATTGAGATAACTCGCCGGGATCAATATCAACTCCAAAAGTAGAATTCAAAAAAACTTGCAAACTTACTTTATCAAGCGAATCTAATCCTAAATCTAATTCCAGATGATGACCTGGCAGTACCTTTTTGCTTTTTTCTTGCTCTAAATAGTTTGCAACAACATTAAACTCTTCATAATCAACTTTAATTTCCTGGACTTCTTTAACCTCCTGAATATTTTCTAACTCAGCTAATTTAAACCTTCTGATTTTTCCTAAACGTGTACGAGGAAGTTCACCATTTAAAATGGTTATATCCATAATCTTTTTATAAGAAGCACACTGCTTATTATAATCCTCAATTACCTCTTTTTTAATTTCCTGATATAAAGAAGAGTTATCGTTAAATCTAAAGGCTAATTCATCAGAAGGTACTACAATAGCCTTAAACTGATCGCCACTTTGATAAACTCCAACCTCTTTTACAAAAGCAGCATAGCTTTCAAGCTTGATTTCAATTTCTGCAGGATTAATATTTTTACCATTTGATAAAATTAGTATCTCTTTTTTTCGGCCTGTGATATATAAATAACCTTTATCGTCTATATGTCCAAGATCTCCTGTATACAACCATCCATCTTTGATTACTTCTGCAGTTTCTTCAGGGCGATTATAGTATCCCTGCATTACATTATCCCCCTTCGCAAGTATCTCTCCATCCTTGAAATCAACTGTACATGAAGGCAATATAAAACCTGGAGACCCAATTTTAACCTTTCCGGGTCGAGTGAAGGTAATCATGGGCGCAGTTTCTGTCATTCCATAGCCTTCGAGTACTTCAAAACCCAAAGTTTTAAAATCATTTCCTACTTCTTTATCTAAAGCTGCTCCTCCGGATATCATATAGCGGATATTTCCACCAAATTTTTTATGTACAGTTCCAAAAACAAATTTTGAAAAAGCTTGAGAGTTAATGGCAGCTGCCAGTTTAAACAATCCGGTAGCAACTTTACTCTTATTAATTTTATCTTTAATACCTTTTTGGATGGCAGAATATAAACGAGGAACACCTAATAATAAAGTTACTTTACACTCCTGAAGTGTTTTGATAATATCTTCAGATGCCATAGATGGTGACAATGCGACCTTCCCACCTGCAAATAAAGGCATTACCATTGTTCCCAGCATAGGAAAAATATGATGCAAAGGAAGTAACATTAACACAGTATCTGTTGATTTAAATATTTCTACATCTATAGAAACTGCTTTTATATTAGCCATTAAGTTTTTAAAGGATAACATTACTCCTTTAGGGTTTCCTGTGGTTCCTGAAGTGTAAATAATAACAGCTGTTTTTTCTTCTTCAGGATTTATAACTGGAAACTCGTAATTATTACCTCCCTCTTTATTCTCATAATCATCAATTAGAATAATACGAGGTGTATAATCAACATTTTTTAATGCTAATTCTAAATCTTGTTTCTTTCCTTCTGAAACAAATATTACTTCAGGCTTACAATCATTTATAATATATGCTACTTCAGGTGTAGTACTTAAATAATCAATACCCACAGCAATAGCATCATTATTCCAAGCAGAATAAAAACTATAAATCCAACCTAATCTGTTCTCTGAAAAAATACCAACTTTATTGGTTGATTCTGCTTTATACAAAGTAGAAAAATGAGTTATTTTCTCACCTAAAGCATTATAAGTTATCGTCTTCTCATTTGCCTGAACAGCAATATTCTCTCCCTTATTTATAAACATGTAGTATATTTATTTGCGGCCAAATATAATTAAAAAATATATTCAAATGTTCAAATCAAAGTTAACACGTCAATATTCTGACATCAATTATCATATTTAACACTTAAACGAAACAATGAAAACCAAACATTTAAACTGAAATATAGAATTTTTGTTTCAAAATGTCCAATAATTAGATAACAACAAATGCTTATGCAAGTTGTATATACATAACATAATCGTTTAAATAAACACCCAAAAAACATTAGAATTAAAATCTACATTCTTCATTCAAATACTTATTTTTGTTTTAATAGAATAGGGTTATTATTTCCTAATCCTATAATCAGAAATAATATTTTAACATAAAAAGATATGGACAAAAAAGTATATGTATTCCTTGCTGAAGGTTTTGAAGAAATAGAAGCTTTAACTCCTGTTGATGTATTAAGAAGAGCCGATATTAAAGTTACTACAGTTTCGATAAGCAATTCCTTAACAGTAACCGGTTCTCACCAAATTTCAGTATTAGCAGATGCTTTATTTACAGATCTTGATATTTCAGATGCTGATATGTTAGTTTTACCCGGAGGCTTGCCTGGGACTCACAACCTAAATGATCATAAAGAATTAATTGATCTGTTATTAGAATTTTCGGCAAAAGGTAAATTAATTGGTGCCATTTGTGCAGCTCCTTTAATCCTTGGTCAGCAAAAACTTTTAGAAAACAAAAATGCAACCTGTTACCCTGGTTTCGAAGATAATTTAATCAATGCTGAATATACAGCACAACCAGTTGAAGTAGCAGATAATATCATTACAGGACGAGGTGTTGGTGCAGCAATGAAATTCTCATTACAATTAGTTGCCATGTTTAAAGGCGATGACTTTGCCAATGAATTAGCAAATAAAATGGTGGTTGCTTAAATATTTTAATCAGCATAGAAACCTAAAAAGATTTAAAGTGCGACTCCTCTGGAGTCGTTTTTATTTTATTACATTTTCTACAAACATGTAATCCCTCTGGGATTATAAAACATACAACAAATAAAATGATGCCAGAGATATACACCTTTATTTGTGCGCTATAACTTATGGTATATCATTTATCAACTCTATCTTTTTGCTTAATTCTATTCTATTAAATTGCATACTCAAACTATTGGTTAAAGACTTGTAATCCAGATGGGGTTTATAATGTAAGCTGCAATCAGGATGATACCAGAGGTATCACATGTTTATAGCATATTGTTCACATCACATATCGACTCCAGAGGAGTCGCACAAGCGTCATTCATTCCATTTAAACAAATAGTCATTTTTATAATCAATATTAAACAATCTAAGAAAACCCAAATATTCGTCTTTAAATGTTCTTTGTGTATGATGTTCTTTTTGTCTTTTAATATAATTAATGACCGTATCAATTTGTGAATGACTATAGGAAAAAGCTCCAAATCCTTCCTGCCATTGGAACTTATAATTACACAATTGGTTTTCTTTAATATATTTTGTTGATGATTTTTTAATTTCTCTTACTAAATCCGACAAACAACAATTAGGTTTCATTCCAACAAATAAATGTATATGATTTTCAGTACCATTGATAGCCAATAGTTTTTGATCAGATTTTGTAATAATTCCAGTGATATATTTGTATAGTTGCTCTTCCCATGCTGGGCTAATTGATGCTTCCCTATTATGGATAGCGAAAACAATATGAATATAAATTTGAGAATAGGTATTTGCCATTGTTGAACAATTATTTAGGTTTGATTTTGAATAATTTACAATTAAAGATATGTTTTATAATTAATGAATGGCATGTTTTTTTATTAAAATACTATATTGTGTGACTCCTCTGGAGTCGCTTGTTAGGTACTACTTATTCTACAAACGTGTGATGCCTCTGGCATCATAATCTGTAGTATATTTTATTAATCCCAGCGGGATTACATGTTTATAGAATACTAAGCTATTGAAAAAACGACTCCAGAGGAGTCGCACCAGTTTTCTAACTTATTCATAATAACATTTCCATGCCTGGCGCAAGTTTGTACATTATAGCATATAAATCTATCAACACACCCCCCATCATTCCTTTATCTCCTTATAAATCACTCCTCAATTACAGAATTATTCACTTCAATCTGCGTATCAAAATGCATAGAGATTTGAGGATAAACAGAATACCAAGAACCTCCGATATTGCCCTTTATATATGAATCCTCTATAACAATATTACCGCTATGATCATTGGTTACAAAAAATACTCCTGAACCATATGCATTTACTTCATTCTGACTGATTTTAGAACCCAATAATTTTAATGTCATGGTATTACCATCATTGTAAATAGCTCCTCCACTTCCTCCTCCTGGAGTACCTGATTGTGCTGGATTTCCTCCATTACCAATGGCTTGATTATGCGAAAACAAACAATTGATAAATGTCCACGAAACACCAATACTACTTACAGCACCACCATTTGAACCTATATTACCATAACCTTCATCTCCACCAAACGTAGTATTCACAATATAAACAGGTTTATTATCATATTGACTAAATACTCTTAATGCACCACCTCCAACATCCGGACCTTCACCAATACATCGGTTATTAAAAAATCTGCAATTCACAATTTTCAATCTTCCTCCACGTACCCAAACAGCTCCTCCTCCATCGTATTCAGTTTCTGACACGGAATTTCCATCACTAAAAGTTATATTTTGAAGTGTTAACCTGGGAGTTTCCTGGTTTTGACAATGAGACGTTGTCCATACTAAATCAGGATCACAAGTATTCATATACAAAATCCTGCGCTCTCCCATTCCACTCAAAGTGACTAATCCTCCTCCATCTATAACCACTTCTTCACTGGCATTATTAAACACACGGGCAGTTTCGGTCATATCAATGGTAAAAGGTTCATCACCTCCATTAAATACAATTGTACCTCCTAAAGAAATGGCATGAACAACCTCCTCACAAGTACAACTTTCAGGAGTTCCTGTTCCAATAATATAATCCGGATTTGAAATATCCTCTGGCATAGCACCATCGGGGATAAAATAATTACCATCAGAATATCCTGCAGCAGGACCATCCTCCGGGTTCGACAAAGGATTAAAGAATTCATCAGAATCGTTATCGGATGTGCATCTAATAAAACATAGGGATAAGCATACTACGAATAGAAAATCAATCTTTCTCATTGGTTTAAGGTTTTTAATTAAATACATGTAGTAGATCTTAGGCCTGATAAAATTACGTAAATAAATTACTTTTATTATGATTTATCTAATTATAAAGTCAATAAAACCTATAAGAAACGATGATTACATGCCTTTTAAATTAATAAACAGATCAAATTTTAATCATATTTTGATTTTATGCTTATAAAAAGAGTTATTAATCAGAAATTTGCTTGTTCCTTGTTCCCTTATCCTTGTTCCTTACATACTTCTATCTATAAACTAATGATATATAAACATTCTTATCTAAATTAAAAAAGGAATAGTTACTTTTGCCGTAAATAAATAAAATCAACAATGGAGAAAGATTTTGCGAGCAAATGTTTTGTCTGTGGGAAAAAGCTGGAAGAAATAACAAATATAAATATGGTTACAAACCTTCCCGTATGTGATGACTGCAAGGTTCTGAACAAGAAAAGACCAAAGAAAAGGAAGCTCTTGACTCTTTAGCCGATGGTTTTGTTTGTGGATGTATATAAACAGTACTCAGTATTCTGTACTCAGTTATATATATTATTAAACAGATAACTTTCAGCAAACTATTAATCACAAATTGCTAGCTCAATTAATAATAAAAAGATTCAATAAAATATATGTCCGTTAATTACTTATCAGTAGAAAACCTAACGCATCATTATGGTGATGTTCGCTTATTTGACAACCTGAATTTTGGAATTTCCGAGGGAGAAAAAGTGGGTTTAATTGCCCGCAATGGAACAGGTAAAACTACATTATTAAATATTTTAGCTCAAATTTTACCTTCTGATGAAGGAACTGTTATTTACCGAAAAGGTATTACAATAGGATATTTACCTCAGTTACCGGAAGTAAATGATAACAATACGGTTATTGAAGAAATTTTTGAATCTGAAAATCCACAGGTTATTGCTATTAAAGCCTATGAACAGGCCCTTGAAAGTGGTAATCATGATGAGTTAGGACAATTAATTGAAGAATTGGATAAACTTGGTGCCTGGGATTTTGAGGCTCGTATCAAGCAAATCCTAACTCAACTTAAAATCACAAAATTTGATCAACTAATAGGTCAGCTTTCCGGTGGACAAAAGAAAAGGGTAGCGCTAGCACATATTTTAATTAGTGAACCTGATTTTTTAATTCTTGATGAGCCAACAAACCACCTTGATCTTGAAATGATCGAATGGCTTGAAGACTATATGTCTCGTTCAAAGGCTACCCTTTTAATGGTAACTCACGACAGATATTTCCTGGACAGAGTTTGTAATGAAATCTATGAATTAGCTGATCAAACACTATATCATTACAAAGGGAATTACCAGTATTTCCTTGAAAAAAGAGAAGAAAGAATCTCAACTCATAATGCCCAGGTAGAAAAGGCTAAAAACCTTTTGAAAACTGAGCAAGACTGGATGAACCGTATGCCTCAAGCTCGTGGAACCAAGGCTAAATATAGAGTTGATGCATTTGATGACCTGAAGAAAAGAGCTCATAGCGGAATTCAGGAACAAAGTATAAACCTGGATATTAAATCTGCTCGCTTAGGTAAAAAGATCATTGAGTGTTTCAATGTTTCCAAAGCTTTTGGTGATTTGAAAATATTGGATGATTTCAATTACAAATTTGCTCAGGGTGAAAAAGTAGGTATTATTGGTAAAAACGGAACCGGTAAATCGACTTTTCTTAATACCATTACTGGAGCTTTAGAACCGGATTCAGGTCATTTGGAAACCGGAGAAACCGTTGTGGTTGGATACTATCGTCAGGATGGAATGAAAATAGACGATGGTAAAAAGGTAATTGATGTTATAGCCGATATTTCTGAGTCGATTACATTGGGGTCAGGAAATTCAATGAGTCCGGCTCAGTTTCTTCGTCACTTTTTATTTCCCAACGAAATGCACTATGTACTGGTTGAAAAACTAAGTGGAGGAGAAAAGAAGCGTTTGTATTTGATGACAGTTTTGATGACCAATCCAAACTTCCTGATACTGGATGAGCCAACCAATGATTTAGATATATTTACTTTAAACTTACTGGAAGAATACCTTCAAAACTTTAAAGGTTGTGTAGTAATTGTATCGCACGACAGATATTTCATGGATAAGATTGTTGATCACCTTTTTGTTTTTGAAGGACAAGGTGTCATTAAAGATTTCCCTGGAAATTATTCTATCTATCACGATTTTAAAATAGAAGAAGAAAAAGAACAACGCAAAGTTGAAAGAGAGAAAAAAGAACCTGTTCAAAAAGAAAAACCTAAGGATAAACCGAAAAAGCTTTCATTTAAGGAGAAAAAAGAAATGGAGCAATTAGAGGTTGACATGGAAAACCTAAACTCAGAGAAAGAAACTATTGAAAACGAATTAAACTCTGGTTCTTTAAGTCCTGATGAAATTGGAGATAAAGCCAAACGTTTAAATGAGATCATGGAACTATTAGACGAAAAAGAAATGCGTTGGCTGGAGTTAAGTGAGATAGAAGGGTAACAATTGAGCATAGAGCAAAGAGCAAGGTGATGATTCTATATTTTGAGATCTTAATTTGAGGTATCCGAGAATAGTCTCCTATCTCTTGTCTATTATCTCTTATCTATAAGTCTATTATATTCATGAATTAAATCATATTGCGTTTTTTGTTAGTTATAAATTATTATCATTTTATATCAAAACATTTCTAACAATAATCAACAAGCTTAAATTTTAACTAATTTTTTAGGAATATATTTTTATTACAAATTTATTTATACTACATTTGCCAACGTTCAATAGATAATAGAGATGACCCACGTAGCATATTTTTATAGCTTTTATTTTTACTTTTTTGGATTTAGCGATCAAAAAGAGGTGGGTTTGTAGTATATAAATATTAAAGAAATTTAAAGTCCCACCTCATAGAGGTGGGACTTTTTTATTATATAGATATAATGAATAAAATTAAACAAGTAGCTATTCAGGGAGGAGCCGGATCAAATCATGAAATTGCCGCTAAAGCTTTTTTCAATACTGATAAATTGGAAATGGTTCCCTGTCAAACGTTTGAGGAGCTGTTTGAAACCATTAGAAAAGACAATAGCATATATGGCATTATGGCTATTGAAAACACATTGGTTGGCAGTATCTTAAAGAATTATACTCTATTAAAAGATTCAGGACTTGTCATTATTGGAGAGTATAAATTACGTATTAAACATCAGCTACTTGCTTTACCTGGTCAAAAAATTGAAGACATTACTGAAGTTCATTCTCATCCAATGGCTTTAGCACAATGTGAGGAGTTTATAAAACAATATCCTCATATTAAAATGATTGCTTCAGATGATACAGCTTTAAGTGCTAAATGGGTTCAGGATAATCAACTAAAAGGTGTTGCTGCAATAGCTCCTGAATTAGCTGCAGAAAAATATAAACTGGAAATACTAGCTAAGGATATAGAAACAAATAAAAGAAACTTCACTCGTTTTTTAATTATTTCAGATAAAGGTAAAACAGAGGTTGAAGATCTTTTAATTAACAATCAGGTTAATAAATCATCATTAGTTTTTTCACTACCCCACTCTGAAGGAAGTTTATCGCAAGTATTGTCAATTTTTGCATTCTACAACATCAATTTATCTAAAATTCAATCACTTCCTGTTGTTGGACATGAATGGGAGTATTTATTTTACATAGACGTAGTATTTGAAGATTATAACAGATACTTGCAATCATTAGATGCTATACGTCCTTTAATTAGCAAGTTAAAAGTATTGGGAGAGTATCATGTTGGCAAAAGATCTTACGACACAGTAAGTAACGACAACAGACCATTATCAGAACAAAAAACTTTTTAATATTATGATAGAGCCAGCTAATCGAATTAGCGAAGTTAAAGAATACTACTTCTCTAAAAAATTAAGAGAGATTGACGAGATGCGTCAACAAGGCATTGATGTCATCAATCTGGGTATTGGAAACCCGGATCGATCTCCTTCTGAAGTTGTTTTAGATGAATTAAAAACATCTTCTGAAAACAAAAACAATCATGGATATCAAAGTTATATTGGTATTCCTGAACTTAGAAATGCCTTTTCTAGCTGGTATCAAAAATATTTTAAAGTTGAAATTAATCCTGCCACTGAAGTACTTCCTTTAATAGGTTCAAAAGAAGGAATCATGCATATTTCAATGGCATTTTTAAACAAAGGTGATCAGGTATTGGTTCCAAATCCGGGCTACCCTACTTATGCATCTGTTTCAAAATTAGTAGAAGCTGACATTATCAATTATGATTTAAAAGAAGAATTAAACTGGCAACCTGATTTTGATGAATTGGAAAAACAGGATTTAAGTAAGGTAAAACTTATGTGGGTAAACTACCCTAACATGCCTACCGGAGCAAATGCAACACTTGAACTTTTTGAAAAATTGGTTGCTTTTGGTAAAAAACATGATATTTTAATTTGTAACGATAATCCATACAGCTTTATCTTAAACGATAATCCACTTAGTATTTTCAGAATTGATGGTGCTAAGGATATAGCTATTGAATTGAACTCTTTGAGCAAATCGCATAATATGGCTGGTTGGAGAATTGGAATGGTATCATCTAATCCTACTTTTATTCAATACATTTTACGTGTTAAAAGTAACATGGATAGCGGGATGTTTAAGCCATTACAATTAGCAGCAGCAAAAGCTCTTTCTTTAGAAAAAGAATGGTACGAAGAAGTTAACAAAGAGTATTTTGTAAGAAGAGAATTAGTTTGGGAAATCATGGATATCCTGAATTGTAAATACGATAAAAATCAAAGCGGAATGTTTATCTGGGCAAAAATCCCTGAATCAATTAATTCTGCAATTGATTTATCAGACAGCGTATTAAACGATGCTCATGTATTTATTACTCCTGGAACCATATTTGGAACTCAAGGAGACAAATATATCCGCATCTCACTATGCGCAAAACAAGAAGTATTAAACGAATCGATTAAACGTATAAAAAACAGCATAAATCTAAAATAAGATGGTAAAATTAGACCTTGAAAAAATTAGTTTCCCTGGATTAGACTTAGAACGTCCATGGATGATAGCCGGCCCTTGTAGTGCAGAAACAGAAGAGCAAGTATTTGAAACAGCTAAAAGAGTTAAAGAAGCAGGTTTTAAGATTTTTAGAGCTGGAATTTGGAAACCAAGAACTCGTCCGGGTGCTTTTGAAGGAGTTGGGGCTCTAGGTTTACCATGGCTAAAAAGAGTTAAAGAAGAATTAGGATTATATGTTGGTACTGAGGTAGCTAATAAACATCATGTTTTTGAAGCTATTAAACATGGAATCGATATTCTATGGGTAGGAGCTCGTACAACTGCAAACCCTTTTGCTGTGCAGGAAATTGCTGATGCATTAAAAGGTACTGACATTCCTGTTTTAGTGAAAAACCCTGTAAATCCTGACTTAGAATTGTGGATTGGTGCTTTAGAGCGTATCAATCAAGCAGGTATTAAAAAATTAGCAGCTATTCATAGAGGATTCTCTACCTACGATAAAACTAAATACCGTAACCATCCACAATGGCAGATTCCAATTGAATTACGTCGTCGTATTCCTGATTTGCCAATTATCTGTGATCCATCGCACATTAGTGGTAAAAGAGAATTAATTTATGAGATTTCACAAGAGGCTATGGATCTTAACTTTGATGGATTATTAGTTGAAGCACATAGTTGTCCTGAAAAAGCATGGAGTGATGCAAGTCAGCAAGTAACTCCAGAAGAATTAAAAACTATTTCAGAAAAAATAGTTCTTAGAACATCTAAAATTGGAGAAAAACCAAGAGTAACATTAGATGAACTTCGTCAACAAATTGACAGTTTGGATACTGAAGTTTTAGAAACTCTAAAAAGAAGAATGGAAATTGCTGAAGCAATTGGTAAATACAAAAAAGAAAATAATATTACCATTTTACAAACCCGTCGTTACGATGAAATCATGAATAATCGTAAAGCAAAAGGTGCTAAAATGGGATTATCGGACGAATTTTTAACAAAACTTTTCGAAAGTATTCACGAAGAGTCTGTTACTCGTCAAAATAAAATTATGAACCAAGAATAAGACATTAGATTTAAGATAAGGATAAGAGATAATTCATACTCTTACCCTTATCTTACATAAAAATCTATTATCTAATGTCTATTATCTCTTATCTAATAAACTTATGAAAATCTGTATTTTGGGGGCCGGAAAAATGGGTACCTGGTTAACTGATGCCCTGTGCCTTGACCATGAAGTGGCAATATACGACCCAAATCTAGAAAAACTTAAGTACATTTTTAATACTCAAAGATTAACCAAACTTGAAGAAATTACCGAATTTGGTCCTGAGTTATTAATAAATGCTGTTACCTTAAAATTTACAATCGATGCTTTTAAAGAGGTAATTCCATATCTTCCAAAATCATGCATCATATCAGATATATCTTCAGTAAAAACAGGTTTCAAAGAGTTTTATGAAGAAGTAGGCATGCGTTATGTTTCTACTCACCCAATGTTTGGTCCAACATTTGGAAATTTAAAAGCACTACAAGAGAGCCATTCAATTATCATTACTGAAGGAGATCACCTCGGAAAAGCTTTCTTTAAGGATTTTTATGGAACACTAGGCTTAAACATTCACGAATACAGCTTTATTGAGCATGACGAAACCATTGCATACTCTTTATCAATTCCTTTTGCTTCTACTTTAGTTTTTGCATCAGTAATGAAAAAACAAGATGCTCCGGGAACAACTTTCAAAAAGCATTATGATGTTGCAAAGGGACTATTAAGTGAAGATGATTACTTATTATCAGAAATTCTTTTCAATCCTTTTACTGGTGAACAAGTAGAAAAAATCAGATTAAAATTAAAGGAATTACTTGCTATCATTGATGAAAAAGATAGTGATAAAATGAAAACTTTCTTAGCTGAAGTAAGACATAATATTGCAGAATAGGGTACTTCTACCCTATTCTTTTTAAGTAAACTTCTATATCTTCAAACCACAACATCCTCTTTTACTACAAAATAACCAGACAATGCTTTATAACTATCAAATTTACAAGTTATAACTTATTAATGCGAATCAAGTGTTGGATTTATCCTATCCAAAAGGCTGAAAGCCGGAAACATCACAACAAGGGGCATCGCCCCTTGTATTAGTCGACAAGTAAATCTCAGGCTGTAAGCCTGAAACTTATGGTTGATGTTTCAGACTTACAGCCTGAATGGGCATTTAACTCAAGGCCTTGGAGCGTTACCCCAAGTTATGATGTATAAGGCTTTCAGCCTTTAAACCATTACTTTCAACCCTTGCTTGACATTATTAATAATTATATATAATATCAAGCATCTGGTATTTAAGTCTAAGCTCTAACGATCTATTGTCATTATTCATCCAATAAATTTCCTAATAATCCTAATCCGTCTTTCCATTCTCCTAAACCTGAATCTGAATTTATATGCCCGGCAGCTCCAATATTCACGAATTCACTACCCCATTTATCGGCTAAATTAATAGACGCATTAAGATCTGACCATGAATCATTACTACTAGCTACAAATAGCGTAGGAAAATCAATTGCTTTCCTAGGTACCGGTATAAATGAATCTAAACCTATATCCGATGATACATTATCAAGATCCGGCGGAGCAACAATTAAAGCCCCTTTAATTTTTTTATTACTTGTATTAACCCAATGCGATAGAGCTATTCCTCCCAGACTATGAGATATAAAAACCACTTTTGACAAGTCGTATCCTTTTACGGCTGCATCAATTTTATTAACCCACTCATCGCGATTTGGCTTATCCCAATTTATTTGTTCTATCCTTTTGCAATTAGGTAATACATTTTCAAATTTACTTTGCCAATGTTCACTATCTGATCCTCCTAATCCGGGTAATGTAAAATAATGTATCATAGTTTATCTTTTTATAATTTCTGAATAATTACTCTATTTAAAATAGATATAACCTCAAACGCATAAATAAGGATTTTGTTAGAATAGAATTTAAATTTTATCATACTTATTCTATATCCTTTATAGGATTTGGTAAATATTCACATCAATACGTTATAAAAAAAAGAACAATCGTAGGCAAATATTATTTTATGAATATATTATAAGTATCAATATGACAAACATTTTGTAGCTACTATTACAGTGCGATTTGTATATTATAGATAAAAAACCCATGACAAACGTAGTGCCCCATTTGTAATTTTAAAGATGTAAATAACATCCTACAAGAGGCAAATATTTTTTATCATTAAAAGGATAATATATATTTGCACCATGGCAAAAACAAGGGTTTTATTAGGAATGAGTGGTGGTGTTGACAGTTCTATGTCTGCCTGGTATTTACAACAAATGAATTACGAAGTAATTGGAATTACATTTAATACATTATCCCCTATTTCATCAGATAATTCACATCAGTACATCAGAGAAGCAAAAGAATTAGCAGACAAGCTAAACATTGAGCATCATGTAGTTGATGTTTACGATGATTTTAAATCCAGCGTTATTGATTACTTTGTTGATGAATATCTTAAAGGCCGAACTCCAAATCCTTGTATTCGATGCAACGAAACTATAAAATGGAAGCTTCTTTACGAAGAATCCTCAAGACTTAATTGTGATAAAATAGCTACAGGGCATTATGTCCGTTTATTTCAAGAAAATAACATATCATTTATCCAAAAAGGAATAGATCCTGTAAAAGATCAATCCTATTTTTTATGGAATCTTCCACAACATATACTGAACAAATGTATATTTCCTCTAGGAAATTTTATAAAATCTGATGTAAAAGAGAAAGCACGTTCATTAGGTTTCAATCAGATGGCTGGCAAAAAAGAAAGTATGGGTGTATGCTTTTTACAAGGTGAAGATTACAGATCTTTTATAGGCAGACTAAAACCGGAAATAAACGATCATCTGGCTAACGGAATTGTAAAAAACTCGAATGGTGAAATTATCGGTGAACATGAAGGCTTTCCATTGTACACCATAGGTCAAAAACGAGGTTTAAATTTAAATAAGAATCATGGTGAATGCGTAGCTGAAATTGACGCTCAAAATAATATCCTTATAACAGCACCTAAAAACACATTATATTCTGATAGTTTAAAAATCACAAATTATATACTATGTGATAATAAACAAGTTAGTGATTCTTTAAATGTAGATATTAGAATCAGAGGATTAGATGCAGTTCCCCCGACTCCAGGAAATATCACCATTAAAAATGGAGTTTTAAATGTTGTATTTAATACACCTGTATGGGCACTAACTCCGGGGCAGTCAATTGTATTTTATATCAACGATATTGTTATCGGTGGTGGTATTGTGGATGAATTTGAATTTAATGCTCAACAGTAAATTTGGTAATTTTTTTAGTCTTTGAAGTTATTTTATACCTATCATCTGTCCGATAGCCAATAATCCAAATAATATCATTACCTGATAACATCAGCCATACATCTTCCTTTTGTTGAATTGAAAATTTAGCATCAATAAAAAAATCACTGAGTTTTTTAAAATTCTTCATTCCTAATGGCCTAAAAGAATCACCTTGCTCCCATTTGCGGATAGTTAAAGGATATTCCAGTAAATCTTCATCAAACTGAGCTACACTTGTAGTTTTATCTATTTTAAAATTCTCACCATCAATAGCTCTCTCTATTTTAATTTCTATAGGATTTTTAATTATTTCTTCATCAGAAGAGATATAATAACTTTCTGAAACCTCTTCCTTAATTGGTAATACTATTAGGTTTTGCCTATCCTTAATTAATCGGTGCGTAGAAGAAAAGAATTGCTTTCCTGATACATCCTGGAGAATAGCATCAATTATATCATCTACTGCAGAACTATTATATCCATATGGATGCAGTAATTCAAATAAAATTAAATGCTTATCCTTAAATTCATTGACATGTCGTAAAGAAATTAAAACTGAATCATCTTGCTCTACAATTAAATCTCTTTTTATATCATCAATTGAAGTTGATACAAAATGACTAACCTGCTGTAAGCGATCCATATTTTTAAGCATGGTATCTCCAAATGATGGATTTAAAGATTGAAACAATGGAATTATTTCATTTCTAATCTTATTTCGTGTATATACAGATTCAAGATTTGATGAGTCAGTTCGGTATTTCAACCCATTCTCATTACAATAAGCTTCCAATTGTTTACGAGAAAAGGACATTAATGGTCTTATTATATTTCCTGTGACAGCTTTAATACCTGTTAATCCTTTCACTCCTGTCCCTCGGATTAAATTAAGGAAAAAAGTTTCAATACTATCATCCTTATGGTGTCCTGTTGCAATCCAATCTAATCCATTTTCTTTAACCAAATTTTGAAACCAGTTATATCTTAAATCCCGAGCTGCCATCTCAATTGAAACACCTTCTTGTTTACTGTATTCTTTTGTATCAAAAGAATTAACAAACAACGGGACATCGTATTTTTCACAAAATTGCCTTACAAACGCTTCATCAGAATCAGACTCTTCTCCTCTTAAATTAAAATTGCAATGTGCTGCATATACATTAACTCCATTTACATTAAGCATATGTAACAAAGCTAAAGAATCTGCTCCTCCGCTAAAAGCAACCAGAACTTCCTGACCTTCTTTATAGTTACATTTATTATTTAAAAATGAGAAAAACTGAGTAAGCATATTTTAGTAATCTTAAGCATTAAATAATTTAAAGATGGCACTTGCTTTAACGAAACATTCTTCATATTCCTTTTCCGGAATACTTTTTTCGGTTATTGCACTACCTACCATAAATGATAAATATTTATTTATTGAGTTATATAACAAACTACGAATCACTACATTAAAATCAAAATCTCCATTAGGAGAAAAATAGCCTACCGCTCCGGAATAAACCCCTCTTTTAGTTTCTTCATATTTTTCAATCAACTTCATAGCCCTGATTTTAGGGGCGCCTGTCATTGAACCCATCGGAAATGAATATTTTATAGCATCTAATCCAGAATAATCATTATCCATTTCTGCTATTACAGTGGTAATCATTTGAAATACCTGTGGAAACTTATAAATACCACATAATTCTTCAACTTCCACACTACCCATTTTTGCAACTCTTGACAGATCATTTCTTACTAAATCAGCAATCATAATATTCTCGGAACGTTCTTTAATACAATGCTCTAATTCATAGGCATTTCTTTGATCCTTTTCTTCATTTTCACTTCGGGGTGCTGTTCCCTTTATTGGTTGAGTTATTAATTTAGAATTTACCTTTTTTAAATACCTCTCAGGAGAGGCTGAAATAATAAACTTATCTTTAATTTTTACCAAGGCATTAAAGGGAGTTGGAGATATTTCTGTTAGCTTTTTATACACATCTGCAGGTTCAATATCTGAGTCCTCTGCATAAAACTCCATACAATAATTTAACTCATATATATCCCCTTTATGAATATGCCTTAAAATGGATTGTATAGATTTTATATATTGCTCTCGGTTTACTTTAGCAGTAAAACTTATGGGAGTAATTGTTTTTTCTGAAACAGAAGTAGCTAATACTTTATTTATAAAATCTTTAACAGACGAATCATCATCAACACCTTTAACATACTCAATACTCCATTCAGAATTATTATTTATAATTACATATCGAGGTTGAAAAAAACATGTGGAAGGAAAAAACAGATTATCGTCGTTAACAGAATATAAATGTTCAAATTCGTTTTTTAAATCATATCCCAAATAACCAAATAACCAATCGTTGTTTAAATGATTATACAATAAATCAAATGACCTATCTGCCTTTTGGATATAATCAATCCCTGCAATAAAATCATACGAATTATAATTTACCTTACCATTATTTAACTGATTATATCCACAAGAATCATAAACAGCAAAATATTCATATTGATTACAATATGTTAATAATTTCTGCCTGAACGAATCCGTTTCTTTAATATGGAAGGTATACATTTTTCGCATGGGGCAAATTTAAAATAAAAAAAGCACCTACAAACTGCAGGTGCTTTAGTATACAAAATTAAATAATTCTAAATAATTAATAGAAACCTAGTTTTTACTTCCAAGGTATTCAGAAATACCTTCTTGAGAAGCAGTTAGGCCTTTATCTCCGGCATGCCAATCAGCTGGACAAACTTCTCCATTTTCTTCAAAGAACTGAAGTGCATCAACCATACGTAATGTTTCATCTACACTACGACCTAATGGCATATCATTAACAACCTGATGACGAACATTACCTTCTTTGTCAATTAAAAACAATCCACGGTAAGCCATTGGAGTACCTTCAAATACTAATTGACCTTCGTCATTATAATCGTATTCTCCAGCTAAAACATCGTAATTCTCAGAAATAGTCATAGAATTATCAGCAACTAAAGGAAACTTTACACCTTTAATTCCACCTTCTTTTTTCTCAGTTTGCAACCATTTCCAGTGAGAGAATGCAGAATCCACAGAAACACCAACTACTTCAACGTCTCTTTTTTCAAATTCTGCTATTTTATCTTGAAAAGCAATAATTTCTGTTGGACAAACAAAAGTAAAATCTGCAGGATAAAAGAAAAGTACTACATACTTTTTACCTACAAACTGGTCTAATGAAAAACCTTCAACGATTTCACCGCCGTTTACTACTGCTTCTGCTTTAAAAGCAGGTGCTTTTTTTCCTACTAAAACTGCCATAATTTTTTAATTTGTTTATAATGTACTTTGTTAAATTATAAGTTACAAAAATCAAACAAAAGAAGGTTTAAAAAGTTCTGGTATTCCATAAAAAAAATTACAAATAACGACAAACACCAACATATAAACCTGATATACAGAAACATAAAATCAGAAAAAAAATATTAAAATTTTATATTCCTATAATTAGCTATTTAGTTTCAGAAGCTGCTAATTCCACAATTTTAATAATTACTTCTACAGCTTTTTGCATGCTTTCTAATGGAACAAATTCATATTTACCATGAAAATTATGACCACCTGCAAAAATATTTGGAGTTGGTAAGCCCATAAAAGAAAGTCTGGAACCATCTGTTCCTCCACGAATAGGTTTTACAAGAGGTTTTACTCCAACTAATTCCATTGCTTTTTCAGCATTATCCACAATATATTTTACAGGCTCTACTTTTTCGCGCATATTATAATATTGGTCTTTGACTTCAATATCAACCGTTCCATCACCATATTCGTGATTTATCTTACTTGTAATATGCTTTATTTCCTTTTTCCTATCTTCAAAACGATCTCTCCTAAAGTCCCTGATAATGTAGGTAAGTTCACTTTTCTCAACTTCTCCATTAAAGGATATTAAATGGTAAAAACCTTCATATCCAGAAGTATGCTCAGGAGTTTCTACTCGAGGTAACATTGTTATTAGCTGGTTTGCAATCCTTATTGAGTTACGCATTTTATTTTTTGCATAACCAGGATGTACATTTCTACCATAAACGGTGATTTTGGCAATAGCAGCATTAAAATTTTCATACTCCAGCTCTCCTATTTCTCCACCATCCATAGTATAGGCATAATCAGCTCCAAATTTTTCAACATCAAAATGATCAGCACCAGCTCCAATTTCTTCATCAGGAGTAAAACCAATTCTTATCTTTCCATGTTTAATTTCAGGATGTTTAACCAGATACTCTGCAGCCGATACTATTTCTGCAACTCCCGCTTTATCATCTGCTCCTAATAGCGTATTCCCATCTGTTGTAATCAATGTTTGTCCCACATATTTTTTTAGCTCAGGAAATTCATCCGGACCTAAAACAATATTCTTTTCTTCATTTAATACCAATGAGCTTCCATCATAATTTTCTACTATTTGAGGATTCACATTTTTACCTGTAAAATCAGGACTTGTATCCACATGAGATATAAATCCTATTACCGGAACTTCATGTTCAACATTTGAAGGGATAGTAGCCATTACATAGCCGTTATCGTCAAGTTCAACTTCTTCAAGCCCCAAACCTTTTAATTCTTCAACTAACTTTTCTGAAAAAAACATTTGTCCGGGAGTAGATGGTGTTAAACCAGTATCTGTATCTGACTGAGTATCAAACCCTACATATTTTAAAAAACGTTCTTTTATATTAATCATTTTAAATTTTATTATTAATAATAATCATACTGAACTTAAAAGTAGTCTGTTAAAAGTACAAAAACAAAAAAGGGAAGCTATTAAAATAGCTTCCCTGACAAATATCATTATAATGTAATATTCTTAGTATGCTTTTGCAAAAAGTACTCTTTGAGTTGATGGATTACCTGTTACAATACATTTACCTGGAGTTTTATCTCCATCTAAAGGAATACATCTGATTGTAGCTTTAGTTTCATCTTTAATCTTTTGTTCTGTTTCAGAAGTACCATCCCAATGAGCTGAAATAAAACCACCTTTTTCCTTTAACACCTTTTTAAAATCATCATAAGAATCAACTTCAGTTGTATTTTCTGCTCTGAAATCTAATGCCTTTTGGAAAATATTATCCTGAATTGTATCTAAAAGATCTGCCACATAAACATCTACATTATCGATAGAAACAACTTCTTTTGTTAAAGTATCTCTACGAGCTACTTCTATTGTATTGTTTTCGATATCACGAGGACCAACAGCTAATCTAACAGGAACTCCTTGTAACTCATATTGAGCAAATTTCCATCCTGGCTTACGGTTATCTGAATCATCAAATTTCACAGATATTCCTTTCTCTTTTAATTTAGCAACAATAACATCAACTTTTTCGGTGATTTTTGCTAAATCTTCTGCACTTTTATAAATAGGAACAATTGCAACCTGAATTGGAGCTAATTTTGGAGGTAAAACCAATCCAAAATCATCTGAGTGAGCCATAATTAAAGCACCCATTAAACGAGTTGAAACTCCCCATGAAGTTGCCCATACATAATCTTCTTTACCTTCTTTACTAGCAAATTTCACGTCGAAAGCTTTAGCAAAGTTTTGTCCTAAAAAGTGAGATGTACCCGACTGTAATGCTTTTCCATCCTGCATTAAGGCTTCTATTGTATAAGTTTCCAGAGCACCTGCAAAACGCTCATTTGCAGTTTTAACACCCTGTATAACAGGAACACCCATATATTTTTCTGCGAACTCAGCATAAACCTTGATCATTGTCTCAGTTTCTTCCATTGCTTCTTCTTTCGTAGAATGAGCAGTGTGGCCTTCTTGCCATAAAAATTCAGCTGTTCTTAAGAACAATCTTGTTCTCATCTCCCATCTAACAACATTAGCCCACTGGTTACATTTAATAGGTAGATCTCTATATGATTGAATCCAGTTTTTATATGTATTCCAAATTATAGTTTCAGAAGTTGGACGAACGATTAACTCTTCTTCTAATTTTGCATCAGGATCAACAACTACACCTTTTCCATCCGGATCATTCATTAAACGATAGTGCGTTACTACAGCACATTCTTTAGCAAATCCTTCAACATGATCTGCTTCTTTACTAAAAAAAGATTTAGGAATAAATAAAGGAAAATATGCATTTACATGACCAGTATCCTTAAACATTTTATCTAGTTGTTGTTGCATTTTTTCCCAAATGGCATATCCATAGGGCTTAATAACCATACAACCTCTTACTGCAGAGTTTTCGGCTAAATCAGCCTTAATTACCAATTCATTATACCACTGAGAGTAATCTACACTCCTTTTAGTTAATCCTTTTGCCATATTTAAATATTATTCTTTATTTCTTCTCTTTTTCTCACCTTTAAAATTCAATTGAACATCAGGTTCATTTATACCATTATAAAAGGATTCGCAAAATAACAAAATTTACAGCACTTTAGGAATAGTCTTCGCATGAAAAATAAATTCATTTTCTCACATCTGTCTTATTAATAAAATAGAATTTAAATCTTTAGTAGGTTCTATCTGGGCCTCAGCCAGTAAATCAAAAACAAGGTTAGTATGACGGTTAAAAATTGTTTGTATTTAAACATAGTGATTTTAAACTCTTTGTGTCAGGTAACAGTAGCTTTTTTACATGATCATTCTTGAAATCTTCGAACAGCACCGCTTTTACCGACTGCTGCATCTTGTTTTTTGGCTCATCTGCTAATGCCGGGAGAACCATTGGAGAGTGAAAGACTGTTTCTTGGCTGGTAGATTACAGAATTTAACTACTTTACGCTGATATAAGATGACTTATTCCTTTTGTTCGGCATAGCTTTAGTGCTTTGCTCTCATCTTGTATTACTAAAGTATAATGAAATGTGCATCGAAAAAATTACTATGATTTTACTGTAACTTTTTTTATTGTAACACATTATTTATGAGGAGAAAAGGATTTTGAATAAAATTAAACTTGTGCCTAAAAATTTAAAAAAAAGGGCGATATTCCGGAAAATCGCAAAAAACGATAAAAACATTCTGCAAAATCGTGTTTTTGGACAAAAATATTCCACGTTTGGGTGTTTTTGAGGGCTTTTTTGACTTTTCTTTGGTAGGTCTTCGGTAGGTCTTCGGTTTTCTTTGGTATGTCTTTGGGGTGTGGTCGGGTTGTCTTTGGTTATCCTTTGGTTTTCCATTGGTTCTTCTTTGAATAGGCATTTGTTCTAAGGAACCGAAGAAAGATCATAAAATATTCGTAAATAAACCAAGGTAAGTACGACGTCATATGCTTGTTATACCATAGGTGAGTAAAAGGATTTGCAATAAATAGTGCTTGCCAATTAGTCTTATATTCTCATCACTCATTATGTCTCTCTATTTATACATTAGTATTAACATTGTAGTTTTTTAAGTTACGCAGAACAGAGTAATAAATAGAATAATTCAAAAAATTGTTTTTTTTTAATGTACAAAAAACAAAACCAAAATCACTACATATACCTAATTACCAACACCATAAACAACACCACTACTTACCTAAATGAAATTTTAACATAATTTTAACAAATATTTAACTAAAACAAGCGACAACTCTTAATACGGCATGATTATTGCAATATTTTAATTGGAAAGTTTTTTCATTTAAAGTGTAGATTTTTACACTTGGAATGTGATATTTACAGTAATAATTACTTTTTTTACGATAGAGAATTGGTTTTAACAGTGTAACACTAGGGTTATGAAAAAGATATTATTAGCATCATTAACAGCAATATTTGTTTTATCTGGTTGTGCAACCTACCAGATGAACAATGCAAGTGTATATGAGGATGATTTATATTATAATCCTTCCGATAAGCCTTTGGCTGTTGCTGAAAGTTACTCTTCAATGCCAGCTCCGGATAAAGAAATAAAAAAACAAGATAACAGAACTTATTCTCAGTTAAAAAGTTCTTACCAAGAATCCCCTGCGGCAAAAGAGCAAGAAGATCTTAGAGATTTTAGTAGTATTCAAAATGAATATACTGATTTATTAACAGATGAATCAGTAGAAGAAGTTGATACTATGTTGTATTATAACGAAGATACCGGTTATTGGGTTAACGAATATTCCGGATCAGAAATGGATAGAGATTATGCTGAACGTTTAGCAAAATTTCACGGACCATTTGTAGGAATACCTTATTGGTCTCCTTTATATAACGAAGTAATATTTGGAAGTGGTTTTGATTATAATGTTTACATCGAAGGAGATTATGCTATAGTAGTACCAGAATGGTACAGTCCATATTATTATAACTGGAGATACGCAAGACCTTATAGTTATTATGGTGGATGGTATGGTTCATTTGGATGGAATTACCCTTATTCTTCATGGGGATTTGGTTTTGGTTATAATTGGTATAGCCCATATTATTATAGCTGGGGATACCCATATTATAACAACTATTATCACCATGGTTATCCATATCATGGACATTATTCTTATGATAATAATAGGGTGAGATCTCCAAGAGAAGTATACTCTGATAGAGTTTCAAATAGTCGTCGATCTGCAACAACTAAATCTTCCAGTACATCTATCGGAAGAACAAGCAGAACAGCACAAAGTCCTACAAGGACATCAAGCAGTTCTTCTTCTAGCAGAACAACAAGAGCATCTTATAATAGAACATCAGGTACACCTACTACAAAATCAACACAAACAGGAAGTACAACAAGAACAAGAAGTAGTTATACTCCTACCTACACTAGACCATCATCAAGTAGTACCAGTACCAGAAGTACATATAACAGAAGTTCTAGAAGTAGTAATACTTCTACAAAAAGCACTTCTTCAAACAGTAATTATAGTAACACACGAAGAAGTAATAGTTCTTACTCAACAGGAAGTTCCAGATCAAGCCGATCACGCTACAACAGATCAAGTAGTTCATCATCTACAAGATCGTATACTCCATCTGTTAATAGAAGTTCCAGTTCAGGTTCATCCTACTCAGGTAGCAGCACTAGAAGTAGCGGAAGTAGAAGTTCAAGTGGAGGAAGTAGTAGATCAAGTGGCAGTAGCAGATCCGGAGGAAGAAGATAATTTAACCATTTTTAGTAAGCTAAATGCTTTTACATTAACTTAATTGATTACTATGATGAATTTTAAATCATTAATATTTAGTGCATTAATATTTACAACAACAAACCTATTAAATGCGCAAACCTACGAGGATGTATTAAGATATTCACAACCTCAGTATAGTGGTACTGCCAGATCAGTTGGTATGGGTGGAGCATTTGGGTCTCTCGGTGGAGACTTTAGTGCTTTAAGCATAAACCCTGCAGGTATTGCAGCTTACAGATCTTCTGAGTTCACATTCACACCATCGATAATTTTAAATAAAACAGAAAGCAATTACAATAATCCGGAACAAGTATCCTTTACTAACATTTCCTCTGAAGATAATAAAACCAAATTAGGTATAAATCAAATTGGTTATGTTGGTACTTACAGACCAATGAGAGAATCAAACAAAGGATTAGTGAGTACACATTTTGGCATTGGATATAATAGAAACAATAATTTTAATTATAGATCAATGGCAAGTGCCAGAAATGTTTCGAATTCTATGACACATATGTTTGTTTCATATGCAGATTATTCGGATCCGGATTATTTAACAGGGTCAACAGGCCTTGCCTATGATGCTTATCTTATTGATCTTGATGATCCAGACTCTGGGAGTTTATTATATACAAACTACTTTTTAGCTGATGATAAAGTACATCAAACAAGAATTATTGAAAAAAATGGATATTCCGGAGAATTCAATTTTACTTTTGGTGCCAATGTGAGCAACTTATTACTAATAGGTGGTAGTTTAAATATTAACTTATTAAACTATAAGGAAGATTCAAATTACTTCGAAGAGTTTAGTGAGAATAATTCAGCTGTTGGCGATACCGATCCAATTTTTAGCCATTTTACATTATCAAACTACTTAAACGCATCCGGAGCTGGAATGAATATAAAACTTGGTGTGATTTTAACACCCACAAAAGGCTTACGTTTGGGCTTAGCTTATCATTCACCAACATGGTATAACATTGATGAAGAATATGGATCTAGTATAAATAGCAGCTTTTATAATTACGATAGTGAGTCTACTTATTACGATGGTGAATATGATTATAAATTTCAAACTCCAGATAAATTAATTGCGAGTGCATCTTATATTTTTGGAAAGTGGGCAATAGTAAGTTTTGATTATGAAAGAATCAATTACACAAACGCTAAATTCAAAGCCTCTGTAGATGATTGGGAAGACATCACATTCATTAACGATCAAAATGAAGATATTAAAACCACATTTACTACTACAAATAATTTTAGAGCAGGAGCAGAATTTAGAATTAATAAGCAATTTAGTATTAGAGGTGGATATGCATTTCAAGCTTCTCCTTATAAAGAAAACCCTAAGGATAATGAGATTACAAGTTATTCAGCAGGTATTGGATATAGGTTCAACAACTACTTTTTTGATATAGCTTATAAATTATCTTCATATAGCATTAATTACCAAAATTATGATTGGTATGACACATCATATGATGATGAATTTGGAATACCTCCTATTGTAAAAACCGACGTAAAGGATAATAATATTGTATTTACTTTTGGAGTTAAATTCTAAAAGTAAATATTCTAACAAAATAAAAACCCCGATGATCAAAATGAGCATCGGGGTTATTTTTTATATTTTATTCTCTGTAACTACTTAATCATACCTGCAGCTACTGTTTCATTAGTACCTTCATCAACTAAAATTACACTTCCTGTAATTCTGTTTTGAGTATATGCATCAATATGAAGCGGTTTAGTTACTCTTAATGATATCTTAGCAATATCATTCATCCCCACTTCCTTATCTTCTTCATTTTTTTCAAGAGTATTAATATTCATCTTATAATGAATATTAGTTACCATACATCTTGCATCTGCAGAAGTATGACGTATTACATATTTTCCTCTTGGAATCAGTTTTCGCTCATTAAACCAACAAATCATCAATTCAACATCCTGTGTTGTCGTAGGCTTATTGTCTGACTTAACTAACATATCTCCTCTACTAATATCAATCTCATCTTCAAGAGTAACAGTTACAGATTGAGGAGCAAAAGCTTCCTCTAATGTTTCTTCAAAGAAATCGATAGTTTTTACTTTTGAAGTAAATCCAGAAGGTAATACAGTAATTGGATCACCAACTTTTACTGCTCCTGAAGCTATTCTACCACCATATCCTCTATAGTCAGGAAATTCTGCCGTTTGAGGACGTACAACATACTGTACCGGGAAACGGAAATCTTGGTGATTAACATCACTACTAATATGAATATTCTCCAATAAGTGTAGTAGTGTTGGTCCCTGATACCAATCCATTTTAGCTGAACGATCAACAACATTATCTCCTTTTAGAGCACTAATTGGAACGAAGCGAATATCTTTAACGCTCAATTTTGATGAGAATCCATCAATATCTTTCTTAATTTTCTCAAAAGTTTCTTCTGAGTAATCAACTAAGTCCATTTTGTTTACACAAACAATAACGTGCGGAATTTGTAACAAAGATGCAATATAAGCATGACGCATTGTTTGTTCCAGTACACCATGACGGGCATCAACTAAAATAATAGCTACATTTGCAGTACTTGCACCTGTAACCATATTACGTGTATATTGAATATGCCCCGGAGTATCAGCTATAATAAACTTTCGTTTTGGAGTTGCAAAGTAACGATATGCAACATCAATCGTAATACCTTGCTCTCTTTCTGCTCTTAATCCATCTGTTAATAAAGCAAGGTTCACTTCTTCATTTCCTATTCTTTCACTAGCCTTTTCAATAGCCTCCATTTGATCTTCAAAAATGGCCTTGCTATCATATAAAAGTCTACCAATTAAAGTACTTTTACCATCATCAACACTACCTGCAGTGGTGAATCGTAAAAGTTCCATATCTAAATATCCTGAATTTTTATCGCTCATAATAATTTGATGCTTAACTTAAATGGTTAAAAATACCCTTCTTTCTTACGATCCTCCATTGCTGATTCAGATCTTTTATCATCAGCACGTCCTCCTCTTTCTGTTGTTCTTGTTGCAGCTACCTCTTGAATAATATCTTCAACATTATCTGCTTTTGAAAGAGTTAATCCAGTACAGGTAATATCACCAATAGTCCTACATCTCACATCCATTTCCACCTCTTCTTCACCTGGCTTTAATTGCATAAATGGAGCTTTAAACATCCAAACTCCATCACGATTAAACACTTTACGCTTATGAGTAAAATATAAATTCGGCAATTCAATATTTTCCATATAAATATATTGCCAAACATCCATTTCAGTCCAGTTACTTATTGGAAAAACACGAAAGTGTTCACCCATATGTTTACGACCATTAAAGATATTCCATAATTCAGGACGTTGATTTTTTGGATCCCATTGACCAAATTCGTCCCTATGAGAGAAAAATCTTTCTTTTGCACGAGCCTTTTCTTCGTCTCTACGTCCACCACCCATAGCTGCATCACACTTTAGCTCATCTAATGCATCTAAAAGAGTAATCGTTTGCAACTTGTTACGAGAGGCATTTATTCCTTTTTCCTCAACTGCTTTTCCTTGATCAATTGAATCCTGAACATAACGAACAATACATTTTGCTCCTGTTTTTTCCATAAGATCATCTCTATAATCAAGAGTTTCCTGAAAATTATGTCCTGTATCAATGTGTAATAATGCAAAAGGAACTTTAGCAGGATAAAATGCTTTACGTGCTAAATGAAACATTACAATAGAATCTTTCCCTCCGGAAAATAACATCACCGGTCTTTCAAACTGAGCAGCTACTTCACGAATCACAAAAATAGATTCTGCTTCAAGTTCCCTTAGGTGATTAATCTGGTATTTATCCATAGTTTTATATTGATGTTTACCTATTAAGGTTTAAAAAACAGTGGCCAAAGTTAATGAATTTTAAATTTTGACCTAGTGCTACAAAACAAAAATATCCCACTAATTAGTAGGATATTAAAAAAAGCATTTAAAATGCTCAATATTTTAATCTAAAGTTTCAATATCGTCTGTATCAAAACTTTTATTGTATTGAGTCATTGCTCTTAAACTCATTCCAACATTAGAGAAACCTCCATCATGGAAAAGGTTTTGCATTGTAACTTTTTTAGTTAAATCAGAGAACATTGCAATGCAATAATTAGCACAATCCTCAGATGTTGCATTTCCTAGTGGAGACATTCTTTCTGAGAAGTCCATTAAACCATCAAATCCTTTAACACCACTTCCAGCTGTTGTAATTGTTGGAGATTGAGAAATTGTATTAATTCTTACCTTTTTCTCACGACCATAAATGTAACCAAAGCTACGTGCTATAGATTCTAATAAAGCTTTAGCATCAGACATATCATTATAACCATAAAATGTACGCTGTGCAGCTACATAAGATAAACCTAAAACAGATCCCCATTCATTAATAGCATCCATTTTAAATCCTACTTGTAACATTTTATGAAATGAAATAGCTGAAATATCTAATGTTTTATTTAAGTAGCTATAGTTTAAGTCGTGATATACTCTTTTTTTACGAACATTTAAAGACATACCAATAGAATGTAGTACAAAGTCAATTTTCCCACCTAACACTTCCATTGATTTTGCAAAAACGGTCTCTAAATCTTCAACACTTGTAGCATCTGCTGGTATAATTTCTGCATTACACTTTTGTGATAACTCATCTAGTGTACCCATTCTACAAGCAACTGGGGTATTTGATAAAGTAAAAGTAGCTCCTTCTTCATGAGCCAATTCTGCAACTTTCCATGCAATAGACATATCGTTTAATGCACCAAAAATAATTCCCCTTTTTCCTTTTAATAAATTATATCCCATTTTAATATTTATTTTGAGCGTACAAATATATATGAATAATGCACTTACTAAAACACTAATGTTTAATTATTTATCACTTTAATGTAAATTAATTTTAAAACACTACTATTTTACATTAATAATCAATTAGTTAGACACACCTAACAAATCCTTTGCATTTGATAAAGCTGCATCTGAAAGATTACTTCCGCTAAGCATTTTTGCAATTTCTGTAACTCTATTGTCAATTTCTAATTCCTCAATACTAGTTTGAGTACTATGTTGATTATCTTTTTTAAATACTTTATAATGTTGTTTTCCTTTTACGGCAATTTGAGGTAAATGAGTAATACTTATAACCTGAATATTTGATGATATTTCCTGCATTATTCTACCCATCTTATCTGCAACTTCCCCAGAAACACCAGTATCAATCTCATCAAATATTATTGTAGGTAAGCCTTTTGAAATAGATAACAAAGACTTAATACACAACATAACCCTTGACATTTCTCCTCCGGATGCAACTTTAGGAATTGCAGATAATTCTCCATTCTTATTTGCTGAAAATAAAAATTCTATATCATCCAATCCTGATGCTGAAAAATCTTCTAACTCCTTATATTCTACTTTCAAAATAGCATTTGGCATACCCAACTCTAACAATTGACCAGATATGGTGTTTTCAATTGTTTTAAATACTTTTTTTCGCGAATTAGATAGTTTTTGGCTTACGGTTTTTAAATCATTAATGGCCTTATCTATCTCCTTCTGTTTTGCTTCAAGATCTTCATCAAATGATGAGATTTTCTGCAATTGCTTTTCTAAATTGTCTTTAATTGCAATTAATTCCTCTACACTTTCAACTTTGTGCTTTTGCTGTAGAGAATATATCTGATCTAATCGGGAACTTACGAGCTGCAATCTCTCAGGATCATATTCAATTCCATCCATCACTCCTTCCATATCACTAATTAAATCATCCAAATCTAAATAAGCAGAATCAATTCTATTAGTCCATCCTTCTATATCTGATAAATAAGACGATATTTTTTCAAGATTCTTTAATGACTCTTTTAATGAATTCAGTATAGGATAACTATCACCGTTAAAAAGCTGAACAACACTATATAATCCCCCTTTAACTTCTTCAGCATGAGACAGTAGTTCCTGTTCTTTTTCTAATTCATCTTGTTCTCCGGCAACCAATTTCAATTCCTGTAACTGGTTAAACTGAAATTGCATATAGTCAACATCTGCATTGAGCTTTGAATTCTGCTCTTCCAGATCTGCCTTTTCCTTTTCCAGTTTCTTAAGAACCTTATACTTACTCCTATATAGATCCTGAATTTCTTTATTTTGAGCTACAGTATCAACAACATTGAGTTGAAACCCGGTATCACCTAATAATAAATTTTGATGTTGTGAATGAATATCTATTAATTGATGAGCAATGTTTTTCAGAAAGCCAAGATTAACAGGAGTATCATTTACAAAAGCTCTTGATTTCCCATTAGTTAAAATCTCTCGTCTTATAATAGTTACATCCTCATAATCAATATCCTCTTCTTCAAAAAGTGCATTAAAACCATAATCAGCAATATTAAATTCTGCCTCCAACACACTTTTCTTTTCTTTATTTTTCAATACAGATACATCACTACGTTGTCCAAGAATCATTGCCAAAGCACCTAGCATAATAGATTTACCGGCTCCTGTTTCACCTGTTATAACAGAGAATCCATCCTTAAAATCTATTTTTACCTGATCAATTAATGCGTAGTTTGAAATAAATAATGATTTAAGCATAAGATAAAATCTAATATTAATGCTATTGATTAATTCTAAATATGCTAAGTAATAATTTACTTAAGCAGACTCCTATATTAAAAAACTTGCTATTTGAATAATACTAATTTAGAACACACCTACTGCTTTAATTTTTCAGTGTACTTATTTGAATTTGCAGGATCAACTTCCGTTAATACTTCAATAACTCTTTGTTTTTCCATTGAGAAAGATTCAGAAAAGATATTTATCAATTCATCTGATTTTGCATCAAAAAATAATTCCATTGCAAATGTCCCTGGTCTTTGACGATAAACTTTGGTTAGTTTTTCTATTGCAGACAAAACTGTTTTTCGACCATCCTCTGGTTTTTCGCTCATTCTGTCAAGGCCTAGTCGATGATACTCATAAATACATGCTCTTAGAGGACGATGAATTTCATTTAAATAATTTTCAACAAACCAATACCGATTTGTTTTACTCTCATATGAACGCCATCCTGCATAACTTGAATTTTGAGACATATTAACAATCTTCTCTGCCATCTCCATATACTTTGTTCCACCATTCTTTGAAAAAGAATCATAATCTAATCCAAGTATTACATATGCATAATATGATATAACTCCTACCAAATTTGACTGAATCGAATTGGGATTATATATCAATGGTTCAAACTCTTCATATTTAAACTTAAAATTCTGATCTAAGTAATTAAATAACATTGATCTATATGAAGAGTCATATACCGGACGTCGAGCTTGAATTTGAATAGTACCAGAAAATTCATTGGCAGAAACTACTTCCTTTATATTAATTAGTATACTACATTCAATACGTTCCTCAGGACTAAAAACATTATCTGTCCATATCTGTCCATTCACAAACTCTCTAATCGCAGTTTGCATTGTTTCGTAAACTTGCTTGTTTGTTCCTTGCACACTCGGAGAAACAACAGAAACACTACATTGTAACTCCTGCGCTTTAGAAAACAAAACTGATGATAGACACAATACGATAAACAGATACCTTTTCACAAATATTTTTTTAGAATATTATTAATATTTATAATGACACGATTTTATTTACAATATCAACCGCTACTTCTCTTTTACTCTTTAACGAAAACTCTTCCTTATTATTATCACGATCAATTATTGTTATTTGGTTTGTATCATATCCAAACCCAGCTCCTTTGTTCTCCAGTGAGTTCAAAACAATAAAATCCAGATTTTTTTGCTGTAATTTTTTTTGAGCATTAACAATGGCATTTTGAGTTTCTAAAGCAAATCCCACCAATAATTGTCCTTCCTTTTTAATTTCTCCGAGCTTTTGGGCAATATCAACAGTTGCTTTTAAAGAAACCACCATTTCATCCTTATCGCTCTTCACCTTTTGTTCTTCACAAACGACAGGAGTATAATCTGCAACAGCGGCAGAAAGTACAGCTCCATCACAATCATGAAACACTTTTGCACAAGCCTCATACATTTCCTTAGCTGATGTAACATTTTGCCGCTCAATATTTGAATGTTTTACACTCAAACTTGTAGGTCCTGACACTAAAATTACTCTTGCTCCTCTCGATGCTAATTCTTCGGCAATACTATACCCCATTTTTCCACTGGAAAAATTACCTATAAATCTAACAGGATCAATTTTTTCATATGTTGGTCCTGCATTAATAAGGAATGTTCTACCGGAAAGTTGATCATTTTTTTGATCCTGCTGCTTCTGAAAAAAAGTAATTAGTTCTTCAACAATGGTTTCCGGTTCTGCCATACGACCTTTACCACTTAAACCACTTGCTAACTCACCTGTTTCTGCCTCAATCATATGAACTCCATCATCTTCAAGACACTTCATATTTCGCTGATTTGCAGGATGCAGATACATATCTAAATCCATAGTTGGAGCCACAAACACAGGACAACGCGCGGACAAATAAGTAGTAACCAATAAATTATCAGCAATTGCATTAGCCATTTTACCCATTGTATTCGCAGTTGCTGGTGCAATAATCATTGCATCTGCCCACAATCCCATATCAACATGACTGTTCCAATCTCCATTTTCAGGATTATAAAAATCAACCATTATAGGATTTTTTGACAATGTTGCCATTGTTAGAGGGGTTATAAACTCTTTGGCTTTTTCAGTCATTAACACCTTTACCTCAGCCCCTTGTTTTACCAATAAGCGAGTTAAAAAAGCAGCTTTATATGCAGCTATTCCTGCAGAAACACCTAATATTATTCGTTTTCCTTTTAACATCGAGATTTTTATAAACAAAAAAAGATAAAAGAAATATAAATAACCTCCTTTACCTTTTTTAATTTTTTTTAAAAGAAACTAGTTTGGTAAGGCTATTTCTCCTCCAAACCTGCATTACGATGATAAACCTTATCTTCAACAAACTCTTGAGTAGCAATTGAAGAAGGCTTTGGTAATCTTTCGTAAAATCTTGATATCTCTATTTGCTCACGATTTTCAAAAACTTCTTCCAAATTATCTGTGTATGAAGCAAATTCCTGAAGCTTTTTATTCAACTCCTCTTTCATTTCAACACTAATTTGGTTAGCTCTCTTAGCGATTACATTTATTGACTCATAAACATTACCAGTATCCTTAGAAAGCTTTTGAGTATCCCAAGTAATTGTACTACTCGGAGCATTTGATTTTTTATAATCCATGATAATAAAATTATTATTCTAATTTATGTCTTCAAATTTAACTTCTTTTGAGGCATGCTCAAAAATTTTCACTGCCTTTTCCATATATTCACTCTTCGGAAATTCATTGATAAATGAATAATATTCATCAATAGCCTCCCTCATACGAGATTCTTTCTTCTCTATAACACTGTTTTCTGCTTGAATATATTTAGCTTCCAATATTAAGAAAGACAACTCCTCTCTATATTTTGTATCAGGAAAATCCTTAAGACTATTTTGAGCAGCAATAACTGCCGATTGGTAATTATTTCCCATATAATTACCCAAATTGAAATAGAGCTTTGCAGATAAATAACTCTTATAAACCAACTTATCTCTCATTTCTGTAATTAATCGTTCTGCTTCTTCAACCTTTGGACTATTAGGGAATATATTGATAAAAAGCTGAAACTCATTAATTGCATTGTAAGTGTCTGTTTGATCTAATCTGGCTTTAGGAGAAACCATATAATAACAATATGCACTCATAAATTGACACTCTTCTGCATAGTCGCTGGATGCAAATGTTTTATAAAACTGACGAAAATAATGACCTGCCATTATATAATCACTCAATCCATATAAACATTTCGCATAAGTAAAACTTATTACCTCTGCTTTGTCTGTACCTCTATATATGCTCTGAAGTTCGTTTAACAAAGTTGCTGAACGCATAAAATCCTCTGCTTCATAATATTCCATTGCTTTGGTATATTTCAACTCATAATCAGTACTCTTTAATAATTTTTGATACTGACTACAACTCATTAACAATGGGAAAATTATTAGAACAAATAATATCTTTTTCATGTGTTTTTTATATATTTTTTATTGCCACATGGAACTCGCCAAAAAATCATCTCTATAATAGTGAAACATTTTTCTCATGGCTAGTTTCATTAAACTTTATCGTTTTTTTAATTTAAATAACCTAAAATTTAGTCTTTTACACAAAACTACATTTTAAGGTATATATTACAATTAAATTTTACAACGTGCAAAGATAAAATATTAAAATGAAACAACCATACAATTATCATAAACCATTAATATATTAACTTAATTTTAAGGAATATTATTTTAAATCAAGTAAAAAAACTAATTAGAATATTGATAAAAGCACTCTTTAATAAATTAAAACAGAGGAATCATTTATTGGTTATTAAAAAATATTACCTTTGCGCCGTTAATTTATAATAAGATATACGACGTGGATATTTTTGATAAAATAAAGAACATGGGACCGCTTGGTCAATACGGAAAAGCTGCACATGGTTATTTTACATTTCCAAAGCTTGAAGGTGAAATTGGTCCTAAGATGAAATTCAGAGGTAAAGAAGTACTTACTTGGAGTTTAAATAATTATTTAGGACTAGCGAATCATCCTGAAGTAAGAAAAGCTGATGCTGATGCATCTGCAGAATATGGTTTAGGATATCCTATGGGTGCTCGTATGATGTCAGGACAAACCAGCAAACATGAGGAATTAGAAGCTAATTTGGCAGAATTTGTTGGTAAAGAAGATTCATATCTTCTTAATTTTGGATATCAGGGTATGGTTTCTATTATCGATACATTAGCATCAAGAAATGATGTTATCGTATATGATTCAGAATCCCATGCTTGTATTATGGATGGAATCTTTTTACACAAAGCTAAGGGTGGAAAAAGTTTCGTTTTCCCTCATAATGACATAGCTCGCTGTGAAAAGATGCTTGAATTTGCTAAAAAAAGAGCAACAGAAACCGGTGGAGGTATTTTAGTTATTACTGAAGGTGTATTCGGTATGGCTGGAGACCTTGGAGCATTAGACAAGATTGTTGCTTTAAAAGATAAATTTGAGTTCCGTTTATTAGTTGATGATGCTCATGGCTTTGGTACTATGGGAAAAACAGGAGCTGGTACTGCAGAACACTTCGGTGTAACCGACGGAGTTGATGTGTTATTTAGCACATTTGCTAAATCTATGGCTAGTATTGGTGCTTTTGTTGCATCAACTGAAGATGTAATTAATTATTTAAGATATAACTTACGTTCTCAAATCTTTGCTAAGTCATTACCTATGCCTCTAGTAATAGGTGCACTTAAACGACTTGATTTATTAAAAACTCAAACTGAGTTAAAAGATAACCTTTGGAAAGTTGTAAATGCATTACAAAAAGGACTTAAAGAAAAAGGATTTGATTTAGGAAAAACAGAATCACCAGTTACTCCTGTATTCCTTAACGGTTCGGTTCCTGAAGCTACTCAATTAACAATGGATTTACGTGAAAATTATAATATTTTCTGTTCGATTGTTGTTTATCCTGTAATTCCTAAAGATCAATTGATGCTTCGTATTATTCCAACTGCTGTTCATACATTAGAAGATGTAGAATATACAATTAAGGCTTTTGGTGAAATTAAAGAAAAATTAGAAGCGGGAGCATACCAAAGTGATAAAATTGCTAACATACTGTAAGCTATAAGATATATATAATATTAAAAAAGAGGCTTTGTTTTCAAAGCCTCTTTTTTTTAATATTGTTTTGCTATATATACATCTGAGTAATAGTGATTAATAATATCGAACACCAATTCTCCTTCCTCTGCCATTTTCATGGCACCAAGCATACACAAACCAGCTCTATGCCCCTTTCCTGCTCCGGAAAATTGAATATCCCCCTGCTCACTCTGATCTTTTTTATTTATTCTATAAATAAAAGTTAAACTTGGCAATCCAAGAAGAGCAGCTAAATACATTAGGTCATAGTCAGATAACTCTATAATATCCTTTTCTGTAATTATCGACAAAGTTTTTACAGATCCTCGCTCACTCCGTTCACTAATAGTTAGTCCTTTAACTTCTATTACATTAAAATTAAATTTTTCATTTAATACTTCTATTAAAGAACTCATACTAACCACCACACGCCATCTATAAAGCTCATTAAGATCTCCAATATCTTCTGATATCATTTTTTCCAGGATATCCGGATGTTTTGTTTTACAATAAGATTCTTCCGGATGATAAATCCATGTTTCAATTTCATTTTCACTCATTGAAACTATCTTTTCATTATTCCCGTCATCTTTTAAATCATTCAAATTATCCTTACACTCTTCTGCTCCCCTCATAAAATATGCTTCTGGTATTCCACCACAACAAAAGGTATATGGTAATGAAACAATCTGACTATTATGGAATAAAACGTCCCCTTTAGTATCCTCAACAGCCTTTCTTAACACCTCATTCCCTTCAATTGATATTCCCTTATATTTAAACTGTAATTGATGAGGACTGGGACTTATTAAATTATTTACATGTAATAATAATTCTCGCGTAGAATCTTCTTTAATAAATGATGCTTCATTCAATTCGTTTACATACTTGACAAAATAGCTTCTATAAAGTAACACCATTGCTTTTAAAAACTCAATTTGATCATTTTTTGCAAACCGTCTATCCAAAATACTACTTATAAAAAAATCAACATCAACAATATTAAAAACTACTATTTTATCATTCTTTATACTAAACTCAATAGCCCCCCTATAATAATATTTTTCTGAAACAACTGCGCCCTTTTCTTTTACAATGAAAAAACTATCATCCCACATTCGTGGTGAAAACTCAGTTTTATCATCAATAATTATGATTTCTTTATCATCTTCGAGATATATAACATTATTCTTTAGGTACATATTCCAATCTCCAGAGAGACATCTTTGTGTTTCACCAAGAAAATATTCTCCTTCTAACGAAATAAATAATTGTTCACATTTAAGGATATCAATAACTAATTTAGGATTATTCATGAATTTAAAGTTTATGTCAAAATCAAGCTAATACCCTGATTAAAAACCCATATTTAATTTATTTTTTAATGGCTTAATAATATCCATCAAATGAGTAAAGCTATAAGAAATTTGTTCAAAAACACTTTTTATGGATTGATTATTTAAATTTTCATAACTCATAGAATCTGTAGTTACAAAAACCCCCATTAATTCAGTAATACCTGGAATAATTCTAATTCGCATAGATGAATTATCATAATATTGAGTTGGTTTATGAACTACTCGTGGAAAGATTATTAAAATATACTCTCCCTTATTAAAATAACAACAACAGTTTACATATGGATATTTTGATAAAGAATAACTTCTACCCAATAACTTTTCTATTTCAAGATAGACAAGAAAAATCCACTCACTATTTTCGGATTTAATTACAATTGCAGATCGTATTAACTCTTCTAACAGATAGATTTCCCCATCTGTATCTCCATAAAAAGAATTCAGATTTTCGCCTAAACAGACTTTTTCTATCAATGGAAAATACGATTTATTAACTAGCGATAGATTAAAATGCCTTTTAATCCCATCTGGAAAAGTAATTCCGTCACATAGCACTACATTATCCCCATAAAGTTGAGCTAAAGAAAGCATATCTTTTACTTTTTCTATATCCTTTCTTCGATAATGCTTTTTATCTACTACCAGTAAAATATTGTGAAATACACTTTGTATATGATCTATGAGAAAATATTTATCCTTTAAAATACTATGAAAAGTATCTTGATGTGAGTCTAATAAATTACAGATATTACAATTACCTGATTCACTTGATTCTTTTAACTCTATATCTTTAGTTCTTGAGGATAGTAATAATACTTCAACTTTAAAAGCATCAAAAGCAATCAACTTAAAATCCTTAAGATAAGTTGAATCAAAATTTGACTGTATTTCTTCATGCTTTATATTCATAAAAAATGGAAGACCTTTATACAAAATTAAAGTCTTCCATCAGATATAAAAGTTTTTTTACTTTAATTATTTAATTCTCACTTAAAAAACGTTCTGCATCAATTGCTGCCTTACAACCTGATCCAGCAGCGGTAACTGCCTGGCGATATTGATTATCCATTACGTCACCACATGCAAAAACTCCAGGAACGTTAGTTTTTGAAGAATTTTCTATTGTTTGAATATAACCTACTTCGTCCACATCCAGGTATTCTTTAAATATATCAGAATTTGGCGAATGACCGATAGCTAAGAAAAAGCCGTCAATATCTATTTTAACCTCTTCTTCATTATCCTCACCTTTGTTTTTCCAAAGAATAGCTCCCTCAACAACTCCATCTCCTGTTAAACCTTTAGTTTGGTGTTTCCATAGAACTTCAATATTTTCTGTTTGCAATAAACGATCTTGCATCACTTTTGAAGCTCTTAACACATCACGACGAACAATTAAATAAACTTTTTTAGCAATACCTGCTAAATACATTGCTTCTTCGCAAGCAGTATCTCCTCCACCAACTACAGCAACATCTTTACCTCGGTAGAAAAATCCGTCACAAGTTGCACAGGCAGAAACACCACCTCCTGCATACTTCTTCTCATCTTCTAAACCTAAATATTTTGCAGTTGCACCTGTTGCTATAATCAAAGATTCAGCTTCAACTATTTTACTTCCATCAATTGTTACTTTAAATGGTCTTTGTGATAAATCAGCAGCTGTTGCATATCCAAAACGTATATCTGTTCCAAAACGCCCAGCTTGTTTCTTTAAATCCTCCATCATGTCTGGACCAGTAATCCCATCAGGGTATCCAGGGAAATTTTCAACATCTGTAGTTGTTGTTAATTGTCCTCCAGGCTGCATTCCTTCATACAATACGGGACTTAAATTAGCTCTTGCAGCATATATAGCTGCTGTATATCCCGCAGGACCTGAACCGATTATTAACACCTTTGTTTTTTCTACTTCAGATGCAACATTCTTATTATCATCATTAGCACCCAAATCCATTTTTTCAAATAATGCCATAATTATTATTATTTATCAATTATCTTTTTTTTAAAATTTTGAACAAAGTAATAAATTTAAATATGATCATTTAATGACAAATTAAATATTTTATCAAAATCATGAACGATATAAGATAGAAATAGTTCATTTAAAGTTATTATATATAACCATTGAATCGAGATCAAAAGCTAAACCTGCAACAGCCCCTAATCCATTTGTTATATTACTATAAACATTTGATTGTTCATAAAATGGATCCTCCCGAAAAGCCTCTTGTTCTGATACTGACCTGATATACTCATAATACTCACTGCTGAGTGAAAATAAATAAAAATGTAAACTTAGCTTCTCTTCACTTCCGGAGTTCTCAATATAGCTATTAGGAATTAAAAAAGTTATATAATAATACTGACCATTAAATAATAAATCATCAAATGTACTTTGATAATCTATATCTGCCAATAAACTAGCTTCATAATCTCTAGATAAGAAAACTTTATCTTTTTCAACAATATCAATAGTTTCAATAGACCTTGTTAAATTACCATCTTCATATTTATCTGTATAACTATCAACTCTAATCTGATAATAATTTGCTACTCCTGAAGGATCAAAAATACTTAATTTACATTGAAGCATTTCTTCTTCAATATTTTCATCATTGAATTCCATTACCCTGCTTGTATCAACCATTAATATTTGAATTGGTTCAGGAATAATAGTATTAGTAGAAATGATTATGCTATCATTAACATTAACGCCAATATTTAAACTATCATTTTTATCAATACTTATTCCGTCTATTGATAACCACTTTTCTCCTTCAGGATAATTATAGGACAACTTAGTTTCATTATTTTTCTGAACAGTTATTTTTGCTTTTGTAATTTCTTCATACTCTTTTTGTGACAATATATCTGTTGTATAACTGAGATGAATTTTTAATATACTATCTGGCATTGGAAAGGAGTATAGAACTATTTTCGACTGTTGATTCTCCAACTGATAATCAAGACTTTTTTCACAAGAACTACAGAAAACAATACTTAAACACAATATAAAATTAAGCAGTAAAAGTTTTATATACTTATATGCGTGCTTTATTTTATATAACATATTTGAATCTAAATATTTCATCTCAAATTACTAAAATCTTAAAGTATATCTTACATATGGAATTGGAAAAGGAAATATGCTTAATTGTTTTAATTCCCTGGTAGTATTACCTGAACTATCTTCTTCATTAGAGAAATATAAAGAAAAAGCATTCTGACGACCATAAACATTATAAATTCCAATACTCCATATCCTTTCACCTAACCTATTTTTCTTTTTAAAATTTGCACCTATATCTAATCTATGAAATACAGGCATTTTATATCCATTATAAGTAGAAATATACTCCGAATAATTATCAGTTGATCCTATAGCACTAGTTGGCAAAGATGGACTATAATATTTTTGCGAAGGTAATGTTACTGAATTTCCAGATCCTAGTAACCAGGTTGCTGAAAAATCAACTTTTGAATTAAGTACATAATTCCCAAAAATACCAATATCATGTCTTCTATCATTTGTTGTAGGAAAGCTTTTGCCATCATTTAGTTCAGAAAATCTCTGTATAGACTTTGCCAAGGTATAGCCAATCCAACCGGTAAATTTACCTGTTCTCTTATGAATTAGAAATTCTACACCTTTTGATTCTCCATCTCCAAACACCAAACTATTGTCCCATAAATTTGAATATACACCAGATGCATTTTCTTCTCCAAATGCTAATAAATTCTCATAGTATTTATAATAAGCAATAACGGAAAAATCAAATCCTTTATTAATTTCTAACTTATATCCAAGGGAATATTGTGTGGCATGTTGAGGTTTAATTTTTTCTGTGACAGGTATCCATAAATCTGTAGGTAAGGAAACTGCTGAAGACGTTAATAAATGCATATATTGAGTCATTCTTGACAGAGATCCCTTAATTGCTAATTTTGGAAATAATAAATAACGAACAGATAAGCGAGGTTGCCATGATTGATATATTTTATTCTTGATACCATACAACGAAGCATGAACACCTGCATTAACCTTAAGATTATTCGTAATATTAAAATCATCCTCAAGGTATAAATAAAATTCATTTCCATAAACATCCTCTCCACCAATCGTAGAATCCTCAACAGTCTCATTATTATATGATTCTCTAATCAAATCGGCTCCAGGATTAAATGTATGAAAGATATAATTTCCTCCGAATCGGACATGATGATTTGGTTTTAAAAAATAATCTATATCCAACTTAGCCATATAATCTTTTATACCACTATAATACTTCTGTTCAAAATAATTCCAGTCGTTATTATCGACTAAATGCTCTTCATAACCTACAGAATAAGTATAATCACTATATGCAAGTGATAGGTTTGAAAAGATATTATCATTATAAATTTTATTCCATCTTAACGATGCTACAGTATTTCCCCAACCAGAGTAATTTTCATCATTAATATCTATTAATTCATTACCATCTTCTGATTGACTTGGATTTCGAACTTCCTGAAAATTAAACTTTGTATAAACACGATCTTTCCCTCCATAAAAACTCAGAAACAATCTATTTTTATCATTGATCTTATGAGTTAATTTGGCATTTGTATCATAAAAGTAAAATGAGGTTCGTGTATTTGTTGACTGCTGAAGTATATATGAAACAAGATCATAGTATGACCTTCTAAAGGATATACTAAATTTCGTTTTATCTTTGTATAGAGGTCCATCCAAGGCAAATTTTGAGGACATCATTCCTAAACTTGCAGTTCCATGAATACCTGAATTATTACCGTCTTTTAGTCGTATATCCACAACTGATGATAACCGACCTCCATAACGAGCTGGAAATCCTCCTTTTGTAACAGTTACCTTATTAATGGCATCCTCATTAAAGACTGAAAAGAATCCAAATAAATGAGATATGTTATAGACAGGAACATCATCTAATAGAAATAGGTTTTGATCAGCCCCTCCTCCACGAACATATAAACCACTAACCCCTTCACTACCTCCATTAATTCCTGGCAACAATTGTAAAGTTCTGGCAACATCTATTTCTCCTAAAAACGATGGCACTTTTCTTATTTGGTCTACGGGAAGGTTAATAGTACTATTTCTAGTTGAATTTATTCCTTCCGGAGTGATAAAACTAACAACAGGGATTTCTGAAAGAAGATCATTTTCTAGAAGAGTAAAATTTATTACTGTATCACAGGTTAATCTAAATCGTTGTTGTGCACTATGAAAACCTACATAGGAGCAATTTAAAACAACATCCCCTTCGTCAAGATTTAAATTATAATATCCAAAATTATTTGTATTTACACCTTGCCATTTAAACGAATCATATACAGAAGCTCCTATTAAATTTTCCCCTCCACTTTTTCTTAATACAAATCCATGAATATTGAATTTCTTTATTTCATTAACAGAGTCATCAGGAACTATAATTATCTTATTTTTTTTTTCACTTATTTTTATTGGACAATCAATAAAAATCTCTTTAAGAAAACCCTTGATAGTATTTTTGTTGGAAGATAATTTTATGTTTTCGTTGAGGCAAAGCTTATTGCTATAACTAAATGATATGTTTGAATTTTCCTCAATTAATTTTAATAATTCAACTGCTGTTCCTGATGTTTTAGCAATATTTAATTCTTTCTCTAAAAGTACAGATTGTCCCTCCATACTTATTGAGGATATAAATAATATGATTATAAGACTTAAATATTTTATAATGTTGATTGGGGGCATTTAAAACAATTTCAGTAAATCCTTGCGAATTTAATCAGAGATTGTTAAAACAGAATCATTAAAAGTAATTTTTTTATTAAAATGAATTTCTAATTCTTCTAAAATTTCATTCAAAGATTGATTTTCAAAAGTGGTAGTAACTTTTGTTGCGACTTGCTTTCCTTCAATAATTACTTTCTTTATCTCAGGAAAAGCTTTTCTTAAATCATTACATATTTCATTTAACGTAGCTTGTTCAAATTTTAACACACCTGAATTCCAGTATAATTCATTAAAAAGAGCTTTATCTTCCTGCACTTTACCATTTGTTACAACAGCTCTTTCTCCCTTAGTTAATTCTACTTTTTGTTTGTAAGCTTCAACTCCAACTTTTCCTCTCACTACAGATACAAAAACTTTATCAGATAATTGATTTACATTAAATTCTGTTCCTAGCACAGATACTTTTGTATTCTTTACACTAACAACAAATGGAGTATTATTATGAACTACTTTAAAAAAGGCTTCTCCTTTTAAATCAATATTTCTTAGTTCTTGTTTTGCAATTGATTTATTATAGATAATCTTACTGTTTTTGTTTAGTATTACAACAGAGCTATCCGGAAGTGTTATTTTTTCTATTTTATTAGATGTTTTAAATGCAGCTAATCGTCCAAACCCCGGAACATTCCAATATAAATATCCCATTGAACTTATAAATAACAAAGGAAGTATGATTGCTGCAACTTTTCTAAATACGCCAAATAAATTTACTTTTTTACCAACTCTTGGTAATTGATTTGTAAAACTTAAAGAACGCTTCACCTTCTCTAAATCCCCTTCTACATCTACAGACTTAAACATTTTAAGTTGCTGGCTTTTTTCCCATAGATATTTAATATGTTCGAATTCTTCTTGATTTTGAATAGAAGTATTTTTCCAATTATTCAAAACCAACAAATCTTCATCCGAAATATCATTGGTTAAAAATCCAACTATAATACGATGTATATTTTCGTTCTTACTATTCACAATAGAAATTAATTTATCAATAATACAATATGGAATTATTAATGAAAATTCATCAAGCTAAAAAATTCCTCATGCGACTGAACTTCCTCAACTTCAACTTCTTCATAAATATCTTCTGATGTTACTTCTGTCTGATCAATCGGACTAATTAATTCTGCTAATAATTGTAATAAAAATTCCATAGCTATACTATTTTACAGGTTTTGTTTAATTGTGACAAAATTAACACTATTTACACGTAAAGTAATTTTCAAAAAATACGTATTTAGAAACATTCTTAATTAAAGAAGTAAATTGACAAGCTAATTAACGCAAAAAGAGTTGTAACACCAATATATGATGATAATTTTTGACGCATTTTCTTTAATGCATTACTAATTTGTGTTTCAACTGTTCTTTTTGATATAGAGAGTTCTTCTGCTATTTCCTGATTTGTTTTTCCTTGAAAACGACTCATTTCAAATATTTTTTGACATTGTTTTGGAAGTGATTTAATAATTTGAAAAATTCGATTTTCTAATTCTGTTTCTTCCATTATATCATAAAAAATACTTTCTGATTCTTTACTCTCTACAAATAATGAGGAATGATGGTTTCGAATGGTTTGCTCTCTTTTTAAATGATTCAAACACCTGTTTCTTACAGATTGATATAAATGTGCTTTAAGTGAGGTATGAATCTGAATTTCTTCTCTTTTTTCATAAAAATGAACGATAACTCCCTGAACTAAATCTCTTGCCATATCTAAGTCGTACACCAATTTATTCGCAAATACTACCAACGGTTGATAATACATTAGAAAAATTTGTTCAAAGGCAGATTCATCACCTTTTGCAAATCTATTTAAGAGTGTTTTTTCGTCCATAAATTATAAATTCCCAACAAATCTAAACAATTTTCATACCGAATAATAAAAAGTAAGATCAATATGTAAAATTTCGGAATGAACCTGCATAATTAATATATAGACACATATTTGTTCAAATGGTTGCAACCAATAATGTATTTAGTAAAAAGTTTTTTTATTGAATAAAAATATTAACCTTTTTTTTACCTTTGAATTCTCAAAATTCGGGGGGTGGCGCAGTTGGCTAGCGTACATGCATGGGGTGCATGTGGTCGTCCGTTCGAGTCGGATCACCCCGACATAAATTGTATTTTAAAAGTCTGTAAGTTATACAATCTAAAGGCTTTTTTGTTTTTGTATAACATATTTCTGATGAACTATTCGGGAGTAGATTTTCCTAAGCATAAACATTAGTAAAGTGATAATATTATTGCGCTAAAAAAACTACACATAATAGTGAATAATTGTTAATTCATAAACAACTACTCAATATCCAATGTTATTATTAGGATTCAATTGGATATTATTACTATTTATTTAATAAATTAAGTTTTAATTATAAGAACATATGAGACAAATCTCACTTAAAGGAAGAACATTCCCTGCGGATTTAAATCATGCCGGTACAGTATTTGGCGGTTGGGTAATGGCTAAAATGGATAAAGCAGCATCAATTCAAGTTGAAGAAGTAATAAATTGTCCCGCTGTAACAGTTTCGGTCAGTAACTTTAATTTCATCAGACCGATTCACAATGGAGATGTATTTATGGTTTATACAAAGGTAAATCGTATAGGTAATACATCTATTGATATTAATGTAGAGCTAATTGTAAGATCTAAAGAGGATCTTAGTGAACACAAAGTAACAGAGGGCGTATTTACTTTTGTAGCTGTTGACACTAAAGGTAGACCTGTACAAGTTCGCAATGTTCTTAGAAGTTTTGTAGCACCTTATATCAAGGAGTTATTGGAAAATAAATAAATTATCACATCTCTTTGCCACAATTTGTCTTAGTCTACATCTTCCTTTGTGATAAAAAAAGGATAGACTATGAATAGATCGATACCGACAGACATATTTAAACTCAATTACACAAAAGAACTATTAGACAAATTAAAATTAGATTGGGTATACAAAGCTTTTCCTCATCCAAAACTAATACTTGATTTTGAAGATGCTTTTGATCTTATTCTGCATCAAAAAATAAACAATCCAGTAGAGGTTGTCAATTATATCACGTATAAAAAAGGAATTCACCCTCTACCTTGTGCCAAAATGTTTTACAAAACAGTATTAAGAAATCCGGTCATGGATACCCGTGAAAAATTGGACATTGTATATAAGGTTTATTTAGTATCAGAAAACATTCAACAAGCAATAGAAAACATGATATCGCTTGTTTTTCGTTATATCCACAACCCTACTTTCAAAACTTTTATAGATAAAGCTTATGAAAGTAACAAGGAAATAAATCCATTTTGGTCAGATAGGCATATCGATGAACTACTGGGCTATTATTTCAAAAAGAAAGATTTAATTCCTTACGATGGTAATCTTGAGTTACCTCATAAATGCAGCTTAATACAAAACAATATTGATTTATTTCAGGAAGGCAAAGAAATGAATCACTGTATTTATGACTATTGGGAAGATATTTCAAAAAAGAGATACTTTGTAATCAGCATGAGATATCCGGAACGTGTAACTTTCTTAATTGATCAGGATCCTTATATGAAATGGTTTCACATTCAATCTGCCCATCGATATAACAACCATAGACCATCTAATAACTCTATTGCTATTATGGCTGATTACATTAAAAAGGAGTCAAATCAAAATTTCTTTTTATTAAACTATAATAATGAAGAAACTGAATTCGAACTTCCTGATTTTCCTGATTTTCCTGATATTCCATTTTAAATAATACAATAAATAAAAATGCCTGATGAAATAATTATTCCATCAAGCATTATGTCAAAAAATAAAATTGCTAATTATATATTTATAAATCTCCTAACACTTCCCTCAAAGACTTTATATACGGTTCAAATCCAGTAATTACAGTAAGTAATATGCTATCTCCAGACTCTTTAATATTATACTTCATCAATTTATAAGGAGGCAACAATTGAAACAATTCAGCAATCTCTTCTTTGCCCTTTTCACTTTTTTCAATCTCCAATATTCGTTTATAAACATGATTAATAATACTTGCACTTTCGTAATGTCCTGCTTTTATTGATTTAGCTTTTTCTTCTTCCAAAAAACTATTTATTCTTATAAAATCAATTCGCTCACCTTTTAAGCCCAAATAATCTTCCAAATTTAAAACCACAGTTTTAAATGAGTACTTATGATCCTCTCTCAAATCTGTTTCCAATTGTATCTCGACACCTTCCTTCCTCAAATCCTTAATATAAAAAGACAAACGATTCATATCCAAAGAAGAATTAAATCCCGAAAAAGAATGTGATAAAATTTCGCTTAATAACTTAATATTTGTTTCCCTATTCATAAGTGTATTCATTGTATTGTTGGTTTAATTACAATACAAACCTAGGCAGCCACTTTGCCAAAATATGTCGTAGGTGAAAAAAATACTTTTTTAACAAATCTTATACTCTGCCACTTTTTGTCAGACTCCACTATTATATTTGTACTATCCAAATAACAAATCATTATGTCAAAAAAAGAAGCCATACTTAGATACAGTTTAATAATTAACAGACTGCGCTTAAAGGATTCATCCTTTAAAGAAATTGATGATTACTTAGATCAGGAAAGCATAAATCAAGGTTATAACTTTCGTATTTCTGAAAGAACCTTTGATCGTGACAGGAAAGATATTCTGTCTATATACAATATAGAGATCAAATACGACTTTTCATCAAAAGTATATTATATAGCACAAGAAGATGGAGATGGTGTTCATAACCGTTTATTAGAAGCTTTTGATACTTTTAATGCGCTAAATCTTAGTGATAAAATTTCAAAAGGAATTCATTTTGAAACCAGAAAATCCATGGGTACAGAAAACCTTCATGGCATGGTACATTCCATACAAAACCAGTTGATTATTAAGTTTGGATATCACAAGTTTTATAATGATCAGATCAGTCATAGAACAGTTAACCCATTAGCCTTAAAGGAATACAAAAACAGATGGTACATTATGGCGCTTGATCACAAAGACAATCAAATTAAAAGCTTTGGTTTAGATCGGATTAATAATCTTCAGATTACAAAATCAAAATTTAATAATAATACTCAATTTGATATTGATGAACATTTTAAATATAGTTTTGGTATCATTAGTCCTAATGCAGACAAACCTGAAGATATAATTCTTTCATTCACTCCATTTCAAGGAAAATATATTCAATCTATGCCTCTACATCATACACAGGATCCAATTATTGATAACAATATAGAATATAGAATCAAGCTTAAACTTTATATCACGCATGATTTTGTTATGGAAATATTATCGATGGGAAATAATGTAAAAGTAATTCAACCACAATCCTTAATTAAGGAAGTTAAAAAAGTGAGTAAGGAAATGTATACACAATACGATTAATTGTTACATTTTGATAAATTTATTCATGATCAAATTAACTATTTTTCAAATGATCCTATTATTGAAAAACATTATACAGCATTAGAATTTGAACAGGTATACATACTATTAAATCTTAATGAAGAATATAATAATGAATTAGAGTATTGGATCTTTTAAGGACAAAAATGGGAAAGTTCGATACTAAAAATAGCATTTTTGGTAGAGCAACCATGTTTGTGGAGAGAAGATGATAGTGCAAATATTATTAATCAAGTTTATTTAATAAACCTTTAAATAAGTTTGTATTATATATCTTAATAACTTATTCTTATCGAGATAATGTTAAAAGGGTTAGTAAAGGAGGAATATATAAAATATAAATAAGGATTACTTAGAACAATTTCCAAATATTTTCCCTCCAGAAGAAAAACAATTAAAGTTTGCAAAATTGTTAAGTGGCTTCAAAAACTAAAAAACACAAGTTTGGCAGACTTCAAGTAAAAGTAAGGAGTTGTTTAATAGTATATAAGAAGGTCATTACAGAGATAATAGTTTAAGGAGTAAAACACATAAATGGTTAAAACCCATTAGGCCTTGATAAAAAAATATAATAGTTTTATTGAGCAATTTAAAACATAACAGAATGAAGAACAAAACATCAGAACCAACATACAATATCACCAATGATACTTCTTTATTAAATGAGGTATATGGCATTACTCCTCAAATTAATCAGCATATACAAAAGGCATATAAAATGGCTTTAAGTGGCAATGCCAGTCAGGTAAAAAAATTACAGGATTATATTGAGAGATATCCTCTAATACCCCATTTTAAAAACTATTTGGCAGTTCTTTTAAATGAAAGAAGCCGGAAGGATGAGGCATACAAAATAATAGAACAAACTATACAAGAACACCCCAATTATCTTTTTGGAAAACTGAATTATGCGGATAAACTTTTAGAGAAAGGCAAACTTGAAAAAATACCTGAGTTATTAGGTAAAGATTTGGAGATACACGCCATGTATCCGGAACGAGATACTTTTCATATTAGTGAGGTTACTTCGTATTATCAATGCAAAGCTCGTTATTGCATGATGAATAATGACCTTAAAGGAATAGAAAGTTGTGCTGAGTTTTTAAATGAAGTTGCCCCGGATTCTGAAGCAACAGAAGCTGTTTTTCGAATGCAAACAATGGAAACGATGAGAATGGCAATTCAACGTAATGAACAGGAAGACGAAAATAATATTGCTGTAGAATTTACTTCAGAAGCTGAAAAAAGTAGTAAAACCAGCGAGCCTAATTTTACCCATAGTGAAATAAAAGCCTTGTACGAAAATGATATGCGTATAGATAGAGAAATACTGCATACTATTTTAAATCTACCACGTACCAGCGTTATACAAGATTTAGAAATTGTTTTGATTGATAGTATTGAGCGCTTTAACTACCTCAAGAAGCAATTAAATGTTCATTATGATTTTTTATTACATGCAATATTATTACTTGGAGAACTGGAAGCGGTAGAATGTTTACCCATAGTACTAAGAATTTTATCGCAACATGATGAATATTACGAGATGTACTTTGGTGATTACCTGAGCGAAGGATTATGGGAGCCTGTATATAAAATTGCCAATACCAAACTTGATGTTTTAAAAGCATATATGCTTGAACCTGATAAATATACTTACGCAAAAAGTATATTATTTACGATGACCGAGCAAATTGTAGCTCATCAATCCGAACGTAAAAAAGAGGTGGTTCAATGGTATCAGGATTTGTGTAATGAATATGATAAGTGTTCTATTGAGGACAATATTATAGATAGTGATTTATTGGGACTAATGATTTGGTCATATGCAGATTTAGCAGGAAAAGAAGCGGCTCCCTATATAAAACCTCTTTTTATTAAAGGATGGGTTGCCGAAGGTATTTGTGGTAGTTACGATGAAATAATGAGGGACTCAAGGATTCCAAGAGTCGACAAAAAGGAGATATTAGATATTGATAAAAGGTACATTGATATTTTAGATTCCTGGATTGGTTATAACGATGAAAAGAAATATGAAGATGAAAGTACTTACAATTCTTCATTTTGGAACAATGATTTTAATAAACCTATGGTAAATGAAAACAAAGTAGGGCGAAATGATCCTTGTCCGTGTGGGAGTGGTAAAAAATATAAGAAGTGTTGCCTAGGTAAGTAAAACAATGGAAGATGATAGAAATTAGATATTTTTAAAACCACATCCTTTTGTAAATTACCCTTAAGGTATTTTTAATATTATGAATTTTCATATAAGTCCCAGGCCCCAAATAATATTTCTTTGATTTGTTTAGTGAGCTCATTGGGACTTATTACTTTAACACGATCTCCAAAGGATAGTATTTCCATGCAAAAATCGTATGTTAAATAAATATTTAGTTTAATCCTAAACTCTGATTCATTATCTATTAATACTTTTTGTGATTCGTGTAAGGGTAATGATTTTATGTATTTACCCTGCAATGGATCAAAAGAAAGAATTACTTCATATATTATTTTATCTTCAGGAATATAAATACCAAAGCTATTTCTAAAATATTCATCAATATTTAAAGTATCTGATTTTTTAAATTCCTTATCAGTTATAGCTAAAGTAGATATTCGATCTAAGGCAAAATTCTTTACTTCACAATCTGCATTATCTTTACCAAACACATACCATCTGTTTCTAAACTCTTTTACAATATATGGCTCTATAAGGCGTGAAGATTCTTCATTTTGATTGAATTTATTATAGGTAAACTCAATTTTCCTCTTGTTTTTTATAGCCTGTATTATTCCAAATAAGTTTTCTGTCCCTTGTGGTTTTCTTTTTTCAAACTGAATATATTCTCCTAGTTGATCTGAAACTTTAAAAATATTAAATATATCAAAAGCTTCCAGTTTACGATCTGAACCATAAGACTGATTTTCTTCTGCAATGTAATATTTACGACATGAAGAATTGTATTGTATATCTAAATCATACAATGCTCTGATATCATCTATATCACGTTGAAATGTGCGTTTTGATATTGTGTAATCATACCCTTGTAAATCAGATTCAAATTCTAAATACTCATATATTTCTTTAAATGATGATTGTTGAGTTCTTAATCTATTAATGATTAAATATAATCTGGCAATAGCCTCTCTGGTAGACATATTAAAATTTTAATGAAGGGATAAAATGACTGAAATAGGAATGTTTAATTTTTACAAAAGACCTTTAACATACTTTTGGCTCTTGTGCATTGTGTATAAAACATTTTGGTATTTACATCTTCAATACCACCATTAAGGACCAAAAGTACAATTGGACTTTCCAGTCCTTTAAAACGATTGATTGAAGTAAAATGCAGCGTTTTATTTTCACGTTCAACATCATCGTGCCATGGTAAAAGAGGATAGAGTGCTATTTTTTTAATCTGATTTAATGGATGCTCATTTAAGTGCCCGTCTACCAGTATTGTTATATCTCTACAACTGATTTTTTCAATAGTAACAAGTTGCTGTATGGTAAATTCAAGTTGCTTAGTTAACTCTTCAACGTTAGAGAAACTTACAGTATCAACCGGCAGTCCTTCTGGTGTTTCTTTTGATGAGATCGGTATATTTGTTTTATCTGTAACATACTCTGAAATAGCCAAAGTATTTCTAAAATTATATCTCAATTTTAGTTTTATAAAACTATCATGTTCAGGAATTTGAAATTGACGCTCAAATATATCCTGATTTTCATCGAACAGAATAACAACATTGGCATCTTTACTAGTCAGCTTTAATACTGATTCCATCCAATGTTCACTTAAATCCTGCGCTTCATCAACAATAAGAGCATCATATTTAAATGTATCCGGGTGATTCTCAATTAGCTTAACAAATTTTTTGGGTAAGGTTTCAATATTAAAGAAATGATCATTCGTATTTTTATCCGCAAACCAATCAGATTCAATACTTGTAATAAAATCATACGCAAAGGAATGAAATGTAATTGCAGTTATATTTTCATGGTCACATGCTTTTTTTAAGGCTTCACTCAACATGCGATTATAACAAAGCAAAAGGACTTTTTTTCCTTCATTGGCAAAATCAATTGCCGCTGCTGTTGCCATAATTGTTTTTCCTGTTCCGGCCCCTCCTGATACAGCAATTCGCTTTTGCTGATACATTTGTTCAAAAAACATTTTCTGCATTTTTTCAAGGTAAATATACTTTTCCTCATATTTCTTTAATAGAATATTCATAGGCTGTACAATACCCATTCCTCTAAGCAGACTCTTCTCTAATTTATTTTTATATGTTTCTATTGGTTCTCCTTCGTGATAGGCATAACGTTCTTGTATGTTACTAAAAATATTATCAATAACATCCTCAACCTCATCTATTGCTTGATAGTCCATTACCTGCCATGGTGCCAGATGTGTTGGAGTAAAGCTACCAGCAGAACTTAATCCCTCCGGAAACCATAAAGCCCAGTCTGTAGGAACATTTCTCAGTATGTTTTTATAACGCTTTAATAAATTGTATTTATTCTTTTTGGCTTGATCATCCGGACCATGATCCATCCTGCGCTTATTCTGAAACCAGCAGTTTTCCTTAGCTGAATAACTTAAACTTCCACCTTTTACTTCAATAATTAATAGGCCATTAAAACGATTGTTCCGTTTATCAATGAGTAAAAAATCTATTTCATAGTCGCTATTTTCATTACCGGATGATCCACTAAAGCATTTACTGTAGTAAATATCAAAACCATCTTTAGGAAGCTTTGCTAAAGCTTTAAATACATTTTCTTCTGCAGGATTATCTATACTTTTAGGAAACTTTGGAGGGTATATCATGTTTTTATTTTATCAATATTCAAAACCAAAATTAACAAATACAAAGCCTTTTCCACCTCTATTAAAGGTCATCTTTACCACGTTGGAATTAATAAATTCTGAATCCAGAACTAATTGTTTTATTTCCTGATCGTTATAATCCCTCACATCTTCTTCTGCAAAAATGATACTCTCTCCCAACACGCCATCCCATAACCACTTTTGGTATAACACCTCAAAATCAGCAATTTTACATTCTTTTTGCTTTTTAATTTTAGTATCCTCATCCAGAGGTATATTCTTAAATTTATCTGTCATAATGGTTTGATTTTAATTGGTATAAAATTTTTATAGCATTGAATCACAAGTAACAGACTTTGTGATATTGGGACTTTGTCCCAAACCCAACTTACTTTTTTCTTTGAGATTATTGTTTCGTTCGTCATAGTTCAAGCAAGCTTGACTCTGATCTTACTTATCGCAATAATTTTCATCGCCAAAAAAAGTAAGCAAAAAAGTCTAGACCAATAGAATCCTTCAACCCACATCGGCCTCCAATTCCGGCCTGCACACAACCTCCTCAAGTGCCTCCTTGAAAACCTCTCTCCAGCACCGGCCCGGTCTATTGCTCTGGCCATCCCTGCTTTTATTTACAGCTCCATTTTTTACAACCCCTTATCGTTATGAGATTGAACTTGCGATATTGAATCATTCAATTGTCACAGACAATCCACAATCAATTAATATACTTTTTATAGGTAATAGTTCCTTTTCAGAACCTGATTTCACATCGCATTTACCTTTGTAGTGCACTATAAGTGAGCACTGTTCAGCCTGCTCTTTAGTGTGTTTGCAGTATTTTATTAAACACTCAATAACAAAATCAAATGTATTAAAATCATCATTCCACAAAATAAGTGAGGATTTATAAAGTTTATCCAGCTCTTCTTTTGTTTTTTTCTTTGTTAATGTATCAGCCATTATTTGCAGTTACTATTTATTCTATTAAACGGGTAATTCATTTGAGTTGTCCAAGATATTTCTTTTAACTGGCTTTTCACCTAGAGCCAACTTCATTTCTTGCATAAAGTTAGGACAGATGTGATAATAAATAGTTACACACACTATCCCAATCCGGAAAATTTTGAGTTCCATAATGAATATGTTCTCCTTCAAAATCACCTGCACCGTTTTTAGTTCTGTCATCTATTAAATAATGTCCTTTATTCAAATTTTTATTGTGTGACAAAATGAGTCGCTTATAAGCCGGCTTGTTTAAATATTTCTTTACCCATAACAGTTTATCGCTCCAAGCACTTGGATTTTCCCATGGAGCAGTAGAAAGAATGTAGGTATCATATACTTCAGCTAGTTTATAAAATCCTTCAACTGCACCTGGCATAGGATCCATTAAAGAGAAAATTCCAGGTACTTCATCTAATCTACCTTCATATTGCTCTTGAATATCTTTGGAAATCCGATTTATTCCTGAAGGAAAATCAACCAGTACATTATCCATATCTATATAAAGAATTTTCTTGTTTTCCATTGGTATTGTATTTTAACGCAAAGATAAAAACTGCTTACGCCAAATCATGACGCACAGGTAGTTTTCCAAAAACAGAGTCCATTTTTTCAATTAACTCATGTTCTGGTTTATCGTAAAACACTCCGGTATCCTGCTCGGCTCTACAACCTCTTAAGAACATGTATATCACGCCTCCAAAGTGCTCATCATAATTAAAATCTGATATTTGCTGTTCTAAATAACGTTTTAAAGCCACCGTATAAATCAAGTATTGCAAATGGTAATTATTGGCTCTTATAGCCTGATCTAATTTATCTGATGAATAATCACTCAAAGAACTACCCAGGTAATTTGATTTCCAATCGAGAATATAATATTTACCATTATGTCTGAATACTAAATCAATAAATCCGTGCATCAAACCATCTACAGGTCCAAAATAATGTACCCCATTATTTTTTAAAAGTTTATTCAAATCAGAGGTTTGGAGTTTTTGTAAATCAAAATAAAACTCCATTTCTACTAATTTATCCTTTGCACTTAATGAACTTAAACTGAAATCATCAATAGGTAGGTTAGCGTGCAATGTATGTTCCAGTAATTCATGATACAATATTTGATGCTCTAACTTAAAAATAGCTGGATATTTTCTGCCTACATGCGTTATCTCTGAGTTAAAATTACTTTGTGTAAAATCTGTATTTTCAAAAAGCTCATGCAAAAAATCTCCGGCAATAGCCCCCTTGGGCATTTGTTCAAAAACAAACTGATCATAATCATCTGCGCCATTATACTTTTTGTATTCACTGTAACTATGCAGATTATTCAATCCGCTAAAGCTTGTATACTGCCAGTTATTCTTAATGGAATTACTAAACTCCCTGACACTTCCATTTATCTCCGAAGATGTGCGCTTATAAATTAAGCCTGGCTTACTTTGTTTAGTTGTCTGTTCAACTCCTGATTGAGAATTAATATTTACCAAAAAAGGAGCTAAAGTACTTTTGCTCTTTCCGCTTTCATAAATAAAACACTTAAAAACAGCCCTTGTTAAGGCAACATAAAGCAACCGTACATTTTCCTTCCTTGTTTGTTCTTCATAATACTGATTGCCTTTACGCTTTTGTGTGAAAGCAAAGTAATAATTGCTTTCGTTTGGTTTCTTATATTGATAAGTATCAAAATAACATGTTGTTGTCAGTTCTAAAGTAGGAGCAAAAACAATATTATAGGCCAAACCTTTACTTTTATGAATCGTAACAATCTGAACAGCATCTTCATCACTTTCTAAACGTTGTGTATAATCCTCGGAATTCTGAACATTTTGTTTATTGCCATTAATTAACCAGCTTATTAATTCTTCTTGTGAAGGTTGGGCTTGCACTTCTTGTTTATGAAGCAATTCCATTATCTGTAAGATATTGCTTATACTTCGCTCTGCACTTTGTTTATTTGTTGAGAATAAATGATCGTAAACATTATAATGTTTCAAAAAATTTTGCAGTGCACCATAAATACCTATATTATTCCAAACCTGCTTTAGTTCAATAAACTTATTTAGATCAGTATCATTCATTTGATTCAACAAATCCTCTTTTGTTTTATTGGTAAGAAAATTATAAAGTGCACGATTAACATTTGCTTTATTGGCATTTAACATGGCCTGAAGAACATAAATTAAAATCTCAGCTTCCAAAGTTTCCAGAACAAGCGTTTCATCAATGGTTATCGCAGGAATATTTAATTTGACAAGCTGCCTTTTTATTTCCATGCCTTTATCTTTACCCCTTACCAATATTCCTATATCTGATGGTTTTACTTTCCGCCCATCTATTGTATAACCTCCTGCAAGCAATTCCAAAACATTGAAGGCTACCTGCTCAGGAATATCGCCAGCTCCATCACAACTTACTAAAGTGACAGGTTTCTGATCTTCACCGTCTTTTTTTATATTTTCAAAATCATTCTTTGAGAATACTTCCTCATATTTGATTTCTTTATCAAGAAAAGCATTTGAAACAGGTAGAAATAAATCATTGTATGCATTTATCAGTTGCGGAGTAGACCTGAAATTTTGCCTCATAGTATATCTATGGGCAACTCGGGTAGCTGCTTTTTTATACGTATCAATGTCAGCTCCTCTAAATCCATATATGCTTTGTTTGGGATCACCAATATAGAATACAATTGCATTAGAACCGAAAAGCGTATGGAAAATATCATACTGTTGCTCATCCGTGTCCTGAAATTCATCAATAAAAGCTGCCTTATATTTCCGCTGTAAAACACGCACAAGTTGTTCTTTGTATGGACCGCATAAGGCTTCATGCATTTTATTAATCAAGTCATCAAAAGAAAATACGGATAAATCATTTTTCAGGCGAACTACATATTCTTTTGTATTATCAGCGGCCATTCCATATAAAAAATATTTCATTTGTAATGGCAGTTGTCGTTGTTGCTCTAAAACCTGCTTATACTCCAAAGCCTTTTCTAATAAAGTTGGGAATAAATCAACAATCCGCTCGTCTGATTCCTTTGCAATCAGCTTATCCCTAAACTTCTCAACCGTATCAATTCTTTTATTGAAGATAATTTTAATCTGGTTCCGGTTATTTTTTTCATTGGTGTTATTATATAGCTCTTCAAACTCCTGTGCTGCTCCCTCAATTCTTGCAGGTAACTCCAGCCATTTTTGGTATATTTCTTCAACATCCAAACTTTTATCATAATCGAAAAGGGTGCCTGATATCACATTACGGACAGTTACCATCATTTCATGTCGAGATAATTTAGATTCCCATAAGAGTTCTAAAATATCAGTACTTAATGTTGTTACCTTTGTACGCCAAAATTCATTAACTGCTTTTTCAATTAAAGATCCTTGTTCCTGAATTACTTCAGCATCAAAAAGCTGTCCTGTTTCAAAGGCAAATTCATTGAGGCTTTTCTGACAAAAACTGTGTATTGTAAAAATACTGGTTTCGTCAAGTTGCATACGAGCTTGCTTCAAGGCTAGTAAAACATTATCCTTTCCTTTATTATTTATAGCTAAGTCAACCAAATCCATAATTAAGGAATCATTTATACTTTCACCATTGGCATAATAAAAGGCCATCCGAATAAACTTTCGGATACGACCTTGTAATTCTGCAACAGCAGCCTTTGTAAAGGTTACCATCAGGATTTCTTTTAAAGGCAGATTCTTTTCAAGGATTAAACGTAAAACCAATATAGCTATTGAATAGGTTTTTCCTGTTCCTGCACTTGCTTCAATCAGATTTGTATCTTTTAATTCAACGGATTTAACGTTAAATTCAGAAGTTATATTTTGAGTCATATTATTCTTAGAAAATAGGTGAGAAATCTTTAAATAAAAGTATACTTAATTCTTGTAGCGCACTTGTATCAAGCAATTCTGGACTTGCAAAACAACCTTTTTCATGTTCCTTTGCAATATACGGGCAGTATTTGTTGTCAATAATAGAAGACAAAGCATCATCAACATCTCCTTTAGCTAATTGGGACCCAGCTTCTGGAGAATATATCAATAGATTCTCATGTCCTTTGATATACCACTTTATTAATTCTTCCAGAATTTTTAGTGCTTGTTCTTTTGTAAATTGTGCTTTAGGCAATTGATAATTATACTCTGTGGAAATAAAATGGGAGCTTTGCATCTCTCCTAATGCACATAAAACAATATGCTGAAGATGTGCTTCCTGTATGTATTTGGGTTGACTACCCAGATGCGATACATTTACATACACATGATACGGCGGAAATAATGTAGCGATATTTCCGGTTAGCATATAATCGCCAACAGGAAGTTCAAAAGCCAGCGGCTTATTGCTTGATTTATTTATTATTTCTTCCATTCTCTCCTTTAAATCCTGAATAGCCTCTTTTTGATGATTCATGTATATTTTAGCCATATTAGCTAATGGCAAAAGTCCTTTGCTTTTTTGTTCAAAAAGGTAATCGGCTTCCTTTTCGTCATCTAAATAAACTAAATCATGTTTTAATTGCCACTCACCCAGGCTATCCAAATTAAACACCTCATTTTCGGGTAATGATTCTTCATCAACACCATAATAAATACCTAATACATTATTATAATAATGCTGGATTGGGTTTTTAAAAAAGCGAACCAAATTATTCAATGTGATTACTTTTTCTTCTTTTAACTGGTGAAATGAAGCTTGCCCTAAAGATTCAGTTTTTTCTTCCTGTGCCTGGGCTGACAAATATGTAAATAGCCTTGGATTACTATCGAAGTACTTTCTACTAAATCCATGTAAAGGATGTTTAGTAATAATACGCTCAGGTATATTTTTATTATTCGACAAATATTCAATTAGTTCTTCTACCAGTATAGATGGTGGTAATTCACTATTATCCTTACAACTTTGTCCAATATAACTTAAATAAAGACATTTACGAGAAGCCATGAGTATTTCCAGGAATAAATATTTATCATTATTCCGCATATTCCTATCCCCTTTCCTTGGCTCCAATGACATCAGGTCAAATGCACTCATTTGAACGTTTCGGGGAAAAGAATCACTATTCAGTCCTAAAACAGCAACCAGTTTATATGGGATACTTCGAACTGGTAACATTGAACAAACGGTAAGCTTTCCGGATATATAATTACTATTTCGTGTTTCATTTGATAAACTATGAATTACCGATTGCTTGATTACTGAAAACGGAATGAGTTCATCACTCTCCGGCATCAAAAACTGCAAATTGAGCAACTGTTTTTGAATATAAGCAAACTCCTCTTCTGCATCTCTATTTATTTCAAATAAACCGGGTAGCAAGTCCTTAAGAAGAAACTGTTGCCATCCTTGCAAACTCTTATCTGACTTAATTTTGTTTGAAAGTTTAACTATTGTTTCAATAAAAGCATTCAATCGAAAAATATCATGAGCATCAGCTCCTTCAAAACTATCCGTTAAACAGTAATGATCATTTTCATAAGCATAAATACCTCCACCTTTAATGGCATATCCTAATATCAGTTTATTCAATCCATGTTTCCAACTTAATAAATAGGTATCATCATTCTTGTTTCCCTCAACTCCCATACAGATATTAGCATGACTAATAATATTACGTATCGTTTGGCAATCTGCAATATCAAATCTATTTCGAACGTATTTTGATTCCAACAAGTTAAGAATAGCTTCGCTACTATAGTTTTCAAACGAAAGATTAAAAAAAGCTGACAATGCATTAACCAATGTATCTCCATCAGTATAGCCAACATCAGCTATTGTATATGGAATAGGCTCCGGACCATTATCAAAAACAGCCTTTATCAAAGGAGCGTATTGAGAAACATTACTTACCTGTACACAAATATCACTAATATTAATATCAGGGTTAAGTTCTAAAACATGAAGAATATAATTATACAGTGCTTCAACCTCGCGTACTTCGGAATAACTACTACTTATTTCCAACGAAAAATCATTATTCTCGTCAAAAGAAAATGCTTTAATTCCATCTGTAGTGTTTAATAACAAATCATTTTGCAGACAACAAAGCAAATTATGTGCTTCTGATCGGTTATATAGATAATGAATGGATTCTGGTACCACATTTTCTAAAAGAATTGAAAATGTATATTGTGCTGTTGCTTTACAATTACTTAACAAGTCATTGCCATCTGTTGCATCACTATTCTCCCACCACTTGTCTTTTGAGGGACTTATTAAGTAATAGCTTACATCAGTAAATCGACTTAGAGCCTTATATATTTCTGTATGAAAATCCGTTAATACCGAAATACAAAACAAACTAATAACCGGATATTTATCCTGAATTCGTTGCTGTACTTCAAGATCTTTCAATTTGGATAGAAGTTCCTGTCTCTGATCTACTTTAATACTTGGATATTGCGTTATCAACCTATTCCAAAGCCACTTTTGCCACTTTTCATGTTTCCTAAAATCGTCGGCATTATCACCAGAATTGTCATCTATCTTTTGATCATTATTCCATGCATCAATATAGTCTGTACGATAAATCAGATATTGGTCAAATAAGTCAGCTGTTTTAACGGCCAATTGCATTCGTTTTATTTCGTCGCCACTATAGTAATCTGCAACAAAGGGAAATGTTTCTTTAAATGATTCATCTGCCAGTAAACGATAGATTTCCCAACTTAAATTATGGGCATTAAATGTATATACTAACTCAATTTGGCATAAGCGATATAATTCTGTAACAAAATTATGCGGCGTTTCAAAAATAAAATTAGCAAATACGCCTTGGGTAACAGCTAATTCTTTTGAAATCCACATATTCATTCCTTTTGTTTGCGTAATCATCAATTCCTTAGTAAAAACATCGTTTTTACGTTGTTGATTTTCAGCAAACTTACCACGAAGGATCTCTATTTTATCAGAAATATAAAAATGTTCAGCCACCTTACTTATTCTTTAATTTTTTATTCTAAATCTGTTATTTTGGATGCTTGCTCTACCGTTCTTGATAGTTTAGCATAGCGTCTCGATATGTTGTATTTATTCAGGCATCTTGCTATACGCTGGTGCAAGATTGTTTCTTGGACCTTTTAAACCGTAAACTTCTTACCCTTTAACCTTTCTACCTTATTTCTTGTTCCTTTCTCCTTTCTCCCTGTTCCCTTATTCCTTTTTTTCGCTCAAGCCGCTGAGCTCCTACTTTTCGCTACAGCTCGAAAAGTAGGCAAAAGAGCCGCCGGCTGCACCTGACACGCTCAAAAAAACTACGGTGCTTACGTCGAAAGCGATGAAACTTGCCTTTCGTTCCTCAAGACTTCAAACAGCTCTGCTCTTACCAGAGGGGTATTCTTTTGGCATTGCCCCAAAAGAAGCAAAAACTCTAGTCGGAAAGAAAGACCATCCCGCTCGAACAAATCGTTGAAAATTATAGAGAAGTAAAATGTTTTATCAAACATAAAGGCAAGCCCCTTCTGTTAATTTTTCAAACGATTTGCTCTTCACTCCAGCATTGGCCCCCTGCTTTCCGACTGGCCTGCGCAATACGTAGTTACCAATAAAGGAATATTTTTTATGCTATACCTTTAATCTTCACTATAGAGAATTGTCTATATACTTTTCCCAACACCCCATTGCTCAGCATAGCATCTCGCTATGTTGTATTTATTAAGGCACCTTGCCTTGAACTGGTGCAAGATTGCATCTTGTACCTTTATTTTATTAATAACTATACTTTAACCCTTTAGCTCTAAGTCCTACTCTTACCAGAGGGGTCGTCTTTTGGCATTGCCCCAAAAGAAGCAAAAACTCTAGTCGGAAAGAAAGACCATCCCGCTCGAACAAATCGTTGAAAATTATACAGAAGTAAAATGTTTTGTCAAACATAAAGGCAAGCCCCTTCTGTTAATTATTCAAACGATTTGCTCTTCACTCCAGCATTGGCCCCCTGCTTTCCGACTGGCCTGCGCAATACGTAGTTACCAATAAAGGAATATTTTTTATGCTATACCTTTAATCTTCACTATAGAGAATTGTCTATATACTTTTCCCAACACCCATTGCTCAGCATAGCGTCTCGCTATGTTGTATTTATTAAGGCATCTTGCCTTGAACTGGTGCAAGATTGCATCTTGTACCTTTATTTTATTAATAACTATACTTTAACCCTTTAGCTCTATGCTCTAAACTCTGTACATATTGACCTAATGATCTATCAACCTAATGACCGTATTTCTTGTTCCTTTCTCCTTATTCCCTGTTCCCGAAGTTCATAGCTCTTCGCTCTCAGCCCTATACTCCTTCCAAAAGCCGATCCGTTATCCCCGAAGCACGCTCAACCATTTTATCGGTACCATTAATTAATACTTCAGTTGAAGAAAAGATAACGGCGCTTTTTTTGGCTCTTGTTATTCCGGTATAAATTAATTCGCGGGTTAATAGCGGTGAATTATCATCGTTTGGCAACACAATTCCAACATGTGTAAATTCTGAACCCTGACTTTTATGTATGGTCATGGCAAAAACGGTATCATAAGCATTTAAGTATCCGGTATGAATGCTCTTGATTCCACATTCTGTGTCTTCGAACCATGCTTTTAATTTACCTTCCTCATCTTTCCGTATAATACCGATATCACCATTAAACAATCCTAAATTGTAATCATTTTGTGTGATCATGATGGGTTGATGCTCATAAAACAAACTTCCGGCCTGAATCAAACCTTTATCGTTCAGATATTCTTCTATAAGTCTGTTATAATAATCTACTCCATAATCTCCCTGTCGCACTGCACATAAAAACCTGACATTATTTAGTTTTTGCAATGCTTCTTTGATATCTGGTTCTGTAATGTATGCCTTGTAATGATCAATTAGGGTATATAATTCGTTTGATTTATAGTTATTGCAGACTTGTACATACTCTCCTTCTGTAGGAACTAAATCTGTAATCATTTCCTCATCCAGTGTACCACTAATAACAGCTTTACTAAACTTGCCAATACCTTCGGTACTTTTAAAACGATGACTGCGTTTTAATTCAATGATATGTTCCTGCAGAATATTAACAGTCCCCTCTTTAAGGATAAATGATGAATGCACTTTTGCTTGTTCTTCTAAAGTAAACTGATTGATCAAATCTGCATTTTCCTTTTTAATGTGGTTCATGCATTGTTTTTGTGTCAGACAAATATCACCCAATATACTTCCTGCCTCAACCGAAGCCAACTGATCTTTATCTCCCAACAATATAATACGCGACTCAGGTTTTACAGCTGATAATAGTTTTGCCATTAACGAAGAACCAATCATACTCGACTCATCAACAATTAATACATCAAAATTTAAAGGATTATCGCCGTTGTGTCTAAAGTATGGTGAATCCTTAACATAGCCTAATAGCCGATGAATGGTAGCTGCATCTATGGAATCGAACTTCTCTTTTACATCCTCGTTTATGGATAAAAAATTACGGGCGTTATTTAATGATTCTTTCATTCGGGCAGCAGCTTTACCAGTTGGTGCTGCTAACGCCACTTTATATTTGGGATTTAAAGTATAAAGCACTGCCAATATTTTAGCAACAGTAGTGGTTTTACCAGTTCCCGGTCCCCCGGTGATAATAGAAAAATTACTTAGCAAAGCGATTAATGCTGCTACCAATTGCCAGTTTGTATTTTCTTCAATACTCAAATTCTTATCGATGGTATGCGTATTAAAAAGATCCTGAATAAAGTTTTTATGCTTATTTAATAACGTTATTCTGTTTTCTTTTTCTTTTATACCTTGCCCGATTAGTCGCTTTATGGAATCAATAATTTCCGTTTCGTAACTGAAATAGCGGTGCAAGTACAATTTATCATTATACAACACAAAGGGTTGAATATTGCTATCATCGCAAGCTACTAAGTCACTTTTCTGTAATACTTTTTTATCAATGGTTTGCGTAAACTCATTGTTCTGCTCCTCTGTAACTTCAACCTGATTATTGTATTTATCTACATCAACACAGGTATGGCCTTCTGCAAGCTTTTGCGAAACAACATAAGCGGCTTGTTGTAATTTTTCTTCATTAAAGAACCGGGCAAATTCTTTATGAATATCTATATTTTGTGGCATTTAGGTTTAATTTTTCTCATGAATTAGATACTGTACTAATTATTCTATACTACAGAAAAATGTAGCGGATTGGCCATAATATACATTCACTGCGCAAAGTAACGCCCAAACAAACCATTACAAAGTTTAATTACCATAATCTCCATAAAATAAGTCCCAGAATCTAATTTTGCATAAACAACATTAGACTCTGGATTTTAATTATTTTAAATTGCTTATTTTACATCTTGCACATATTTTTGTTTTATCGGATGCGGCAATTATCACTCTCAATTGGACTGAAACACTATTTGACAAGCTCTGGTTCGCATAACTTGCAAATGTACATTGTAGCGAAAGGATAGTTATCCATTTATCACTTCTGTTAATTTTTCTTTAAACTGCGTTTCCCTTTCTGTTTTATTATAAAATGGCATTCCAATGATTCTTATTTTATCATTCTCATGCAAAATAGTTTCTTCTTCAATATCTCCTAAAAATTTCTCTTTCCATTCATCAGTTGCAATCAAATGACCACCTTTAGGTTCAATAAACAGTTGATAAACAATATTTTCTCCGCTATCTTTTTCTGTCATGAAAAGTACGAAATCTGGTTCAGTTGCTTTTCCATCGCTGAATCTGAATATTTTGAAAAACCGTTCATTCCTTATCAAATAAATATCTTTGAAGCGATTTTCAAGTTCTTCCATTTGAGTATCAAGGAATTTTACTAAAAGCTTTTCCTCTGATGAACCGTAATTTTCTTTGTAAGCGTGCCAATCTCGTGAGTTTAAATCAAGATAATATTTCTCATCAATATCGGCCCGCATTGTTGGCTTACCAGTCTCTTTGTCTGAACCTTCTTCAATTGCAAAATACATTTTTTTATCTCGGAATACCTTTCTAATTGGTTCACGCTTGAATGATTTAGTTCCTCGATAATCTCCAAATGTTTGATTAATTTCTTCTGAAATAGAAGTTAGAATAGAGAGACAAATATTGAGTTTATCTTTTGGTGTCAAGTTTTTAATATTCTTCTCTAATCCAATTACATCAACTTCAATTTCTGAAAGTTTTTTTGAAATAAAATCATCAATTGACTTTACAGAAGGGAAGTATCGTTTGATACTGTTAAAGTGATAAAATGGAATTTTATTCATCGCCTTTTTAAGAATCACTTTATCCCATACAATTGGTTTGTAATTTTGAGTTTTACGGTCAACTTGCTTTGTTTCTTGCTCTTCAAATATTGCAGATTCGACAGTTGCTAAAGTTCTTAATTTGAACTCATGCTTTTTGCGAATTGCTGGTTCCTGATATTCAAATAAAAGTTTTGGGTCATTTTCAACCTTTTTATTAATGAAAACAAAACCAGTTTTATAAAACTTTGATTCTTTAAAGTCCTCTTTCAATTCAAGATAAACCTCTCGCTTTTCTTTAGGAACAATCCCTATTTCCTGAAGTGCAGTATTTAGCTCCTGAATATATCTGGGATTATGCGAACAATGATAATGCAATTCTTCACAAATCCTTAATTCGTTTTCAAGGTCTGTGTCAAATTTACGTTGGTCAACCGCTTGTTCCTCCGATAATTGAAATGGAAAATACCTAGCACCACGACCAATTAACTGCGCTTCCTGAACGGTTGTTTTTCCAGGCTTTCCACCTTTTGAATCCCTTGTTTCATATAAACGAACAATATCATACAAATTCAATACGTCCCAACCTTCATTCAGTTTATCAACGGCAAACACAACACGATATTCATTTTCTTTTGCTTCAAGAGTATTGATTACAATCTGCTTTTCGTCAGAATCGTTTTTTGAGTTGACAGAAATAATTTTATCGTCAGAAAAATCGTCTTTTAATTCATCGATTAAGTTTGCAGTAGTTATTTTAGAATCATCAAAGAACTGAAATGCTTTTTTTAAAGTTTCGTTCCCTTTTAAACCACGAATTTTATTTATGTCCGTTTCTGAAAGGTTGTGGATTTTATCAATAAACTGTTTTTCCATTTCTGCTGATTCAGCGGTTGTTTTAGATTTCATCATAACCACGGGCTTTATCAACTGACCATATTTTGAAAAAACTTTCTTTTTGTACTGACTAACTATAATACCTTCTAATGCCCTATCAACGGCATCAAGGTCTGCTTGCATGGTTTTTACCTCTTTTGAATAACCGTCTTCTCTGAATTTTTTAAGGTCATAATCAAAAAGAAGTATTGAGTTATATTTTGCAGCAACAGCAGGATGTGTAAGCTCCAAAGTTGCTGTAAATTCAAGCATTATATTTTCTGAATTAGAATTAAAAATACGTTTAATTGTATTTTCCCATGAACGCTCTGCTTCAAGTTCAGCTCCCGTTAATTTCTTTTTGGTCAATGAATTTACATGGTGTGCTTCATCCGAAATCAGAACTATTTTTCTATTTGCAAAATCTTCAAATGTAACACTGTTTTCTCTTGGCGTATTTAATCGGGAATGTAAACCTTGAATCGTTGAAAAATGAATGTTAATGTCATTGTCGCTTACGCTTTCAAAATTATCAACTTCACGAATTGAAACAGGCTGGTTATTTATATTGATTTGTTGTGCAAATAAATACTTTAATGATGCCGAATTAAGAAAGTTTTCTTTCGTTTTTCTGATTATAGTATCGGTATTTACGAAGAAAATAAAATTGCGATAACCTTTTTTGTAAAGTTCCACAATTGCACCTGCCATTATTAATGTTTTACCGCTACCAGTTGCCATGTGAAATAGCAATTGGCTTGGTTTTCGACGATGTTTGTATTTATTTAAGTAATAATCTAAACGAGCAAATGCTTCAACCTGATAAGGGCGAGATTCGTATCGTAAATTTTGTTTGATTGTTTCAGATAAAATGAGTTCAAAAACTTCATTCTCCACTAAAACATCAAAGGTTTTGTCTAAACGTTCTTCTGCCATAGTGGATTATAGGATATTGTAAAATTGTTTGTTTAGCTTTTTATCAGCTTCTGATATACAGTAGGTTTCATCTTGCATTTCAGATAAATTTACATAGAGTTGGTTTTTATCCAGTACTTCAATTAAAAATTTCTTTTGGTTGTCAAGTGGTAACGTTTTAAAAGCTTCAATTCTTTCATCAAAAGTTTGCTTGTCAAACTGGTAGCTTAAGAAAGCAGATTCTTTCATTTCTTGCCATACTACAATTAAGTCTTCTTTATTAGCTGCATTGATGATTTTATCAGCATATGACTGATTATATTTGGCTAATTCACAGTATATAAATGAACCTCCTCCTTGCCAATTGACTTTTTTTGTTATTCCACCTTTATCGTATTCATTACTTTCAAGCAATTCCCCATCTTTTTTAATAACAGAACCAATAACCTTTTTAAGTCGAGGCACTGAAACTTCATTGATATAATCCAATTGCTCAATTCCAATAAATCTCCTTTTCAGTTTAAGTGCTGTTGCTTGGGTTGTGGCGCTTCCCATAAAAAAGTCTAATACAATGTCATTCTCATTGCTTGATAATAAGATTATTCTTTCTAATAATTCTTCTGGTTTTTGAGTTACAAATTCAACTCGCTCTTTTGAGAAAGTTCCAATTGATGCAATATCATCCCAGTAATTATCCAGTACAGTACCTTTTGATTCATCAAAGTAATGTTTATAAACTGGATACTTTGAAGTCTCTGTCCACATTGCTTCTCCTTCAGCGATTAGCCTGTCAAGCTTTTCCTGAGAATAAGTCTTCATTGGATTCCATTTAAAGCGACGGCCATTATCATCAACTTTATCATATCTCTTTTTTGCACCTTCAGAATAAGGCCTATATTGTTTATTGTGTAAATATGAATCCGTTTTTGAATACCAATAAATTGTATCAATATTCGCAGGCAACTTATTTGATAGAGCCTTACTACTTCCAGAATTAAAAGTTCTCTTCCAAATTATTCTACTACGTGCATTTGCTTTTCCAAAAATTTCATCACACAAAATTTTCAAATAAGCCCCCTCGTAATCGTCTATTTGGATAAATATATTACCATCAGAATGAAGTAACTGTTTTGCGACTTCTAATCGACTTTTCATAAAAGTTAACCATGATGCTCTATTAAATGCATCATTATACATGAAGCTATCATTACCAGTATTATAGGGAGGGTCAATGTAAATTAATTTAACTTTTCCTGTATATCGTTTTTTTAAAGAAGCAAGAGCCAACAAATTATTTCCTTTAATAATCAGGTTGTCAGAATCAGTAATTTCTGTTACTTCCAGTTCTCCATTCTGGTCGTATTTTTTCCAATTGGTAAAAACTTTAGGGTCAAGTAGTCGGTCTATTTCATCTGGTGCTAAAGTTTCATTCCAAAATATTTCATTTCTCTTTTGGTCTTCTTTAGTCTGTCCACCTTCTAAAATACAATCTTTATGAGGCCACGCCAAAACAACTTCGCTTTTTGTACTAATAAAATTATCAGTTGTACTATCGTTGATAGTTAATCCAATCTTGTTTTTAAATGCGGTGTAGCTGTCAGGTAAAAAGGATTTATTATTTACAAAACGCTGAAATTTAATTTTGTCGAAAACTAAAACGCCTTCAACATAGGTAAAAAAGTGATTTTTAAATGTATCGTGTTTTAATAAAAGCTTAATCAGTTTTGGGTCAACTTGTAATGCCATTTCAACAATCTTGTTCTTATTGAGTTGTCCGTCAACTACCAAAGAATCATCGTGTTGTAATACATTTATCAGTTCGTATTGTAAGTTCTGCATAATTTAATTCCAAATTTTTTAATTGCGAAAATTAATATTTTTCAGTTCAATTATCTATATTAATGCTAATCAATCTGCGAGTATTGTTATAAAAGCATGTGTTTGGCAGAGAAGAAAAGCTTACAAGGAAGGATTGACAAATTAATGCTTTGGGGGTTATCAATCATTTCATTTTTTAACAGGTCTACAAAACAAAATTTTCATCAAGTTTGCATTATAATTTCTCTTTTCAGGTCTTTCACACAACACACTTCTACAGACACCCTAATTTAGTAATCATCATTATTACTATTTTTTGTACAAATAATTGGTAAAGTATCTATTAATGCTTGCGTTATTCAAAATAAACAGTTTGAATATACTCCATATATTTTCAAAGGTTTCACATCAGGAGTAGAAATATTATTTTAAATAGACGAAGAGCGCAAGAACATTGATAAGAAGCAAATAATTGACAATTAACTATAGGTAGGAGAATAATTACTTACTATATTCACAATCCTTATTCCAATGCTCCCTACCCTTATCTCTCAGGCTTATCACACCTCCGAATAGAGGAAGGCATTAATCTAATCAAACACACCTAAACCATTGAAATACATACCTCCCTGCAATTATGCGAGATGGTTTTCAAATTTCTGGAAAACGCCCTGCAGTTCTGCGAGAAGGTTTCCTGAGTCTGGAAAATGTCAAACAGTATTGCGACAAGCTTTCCAGAACGTGGAAAACACCAGGCAGTTTTGCGAGAAGGTTTCCAGAGCGTGGGAAACGCCAGACAAGTATGTAAGAAACTTTCCAGAGATTTTTATTGCTCCCTGCAAACTTAATTGTTGGTTTCCAGAAAATATTACCCTATGTTACAATAATTGTTGGTGCTAATATTAGGAAAACATAACACTAAATTAGGTATCGATGACTAAATGGAAATCGCTTTTAAAAGAAAACACACCTTTTTATCAAGAAAACATTTATTTGCTCAAGCCGCAACGGCTTTTACTTTTTTTCTGCAGTCAAAAAAAGTAAACAAAAAAATCCGCCGACTGCACCACTCACTTACCCACTATTTTCTTTATTTTGAGACAGAAAGAACTCACTGCGTTCAAACAGCTTTCTGCCTTTTCAAAATTAAAGAAAAGTGGGGCCCAAGCTACGTTGCTGATGTCGGAATCTCGACTTCAAAAAATATTTATTTCTAAAGGTGATGTCCCTGACAATGACTACATCTCTTTTAAATATTTTTGACAATGTCTTTTAGTTAAGAAATTATTTTACATATTTCTGGATATTGAGACATTGTCCCAAGCCCTACTTACTTTTTTCTTTGAGATTATTGCTTCGTTCGTCATAGTTCAAGCAAGCTTGACTCTGATCTTACTTATCGCAATAATTTTCATCGCCAAAAAAAGGTAAGCAAAAAAGTCTATGCCAATAGAATACTTCACCCAGATCCAAGTTCATATTATTATCTGAGGTTCCAATATAACATGGAGTCGAATTGTCATATATTTTTTATTTAAGCCCAAATGATATTGAACAATAAAATATTTTCACAGATCCCTTACTATTTAAAATAAAATATTACTTTTAAAGCACTTTAACAAAGTCCCCAAACTATAGTAAAATGATAAACATTATTTATTTAAAGAACTTACGTAACAATGAGTTCATACAATTTATTGAAAACATTCAGGAAATTGTATTATCAAACAATCCGGAAACATTAAAAGTACAAGATCAGTACAATGCATTAAGCGAACCGCTTAAAATTCTTCAACAAATACATTCAAATCATAATGGAAGTAGCATAACAAATGAATTAATAAATATTGACAAACGTCGCGATGTAGTGTTGGGCAGTATTTTTAATATTGTTGATGCCTATACTCATCATTTTAATACAGAGGTAGCAACAAAAGCTATCGACCTGAAAAAAGAATTGGATGTGTATGGAAGAGAGGTTATTCGTTACAGTTATCAATACGAAACCAATGCCATAGACGATATCTTGGCTAAATGGGAATTAAAAGCCGAAGGCATTGCCACCTTAAACCTGACAGAATGGGTTGGAGAATTAAAAGAAGCCAATACCTTATTTAATACCCGTTTCTTAGACAGAGTAAAAGAATCTGCTGAAGATTCTCATATTAAAGTGGTTGAAATGCGAAATGTAACTACAGAAAAATACAACAAATTATTAGGACATTTAACATCGCATGCAACCATTGAAGAATCTGAAGCTTACACCAAAGTAATAGACCAAATCAATGCATTAATTGATCAATACAACAGAACTCTTACTGCACGGTTATCTAAAAAATCATCTAACCAGGAAACAGAAGAAACTGAAAATCCTGAAATTATTAATATCACAACAGAGGAAAATTAATCTTTAACCCAAAAGGGATTTGTTAAAAGTATTAAGCAATGCTTATCAGGCATTGCTTTTTTTATGAAAATAAATGAAGGGTAAAACGGTAAAAGGTATAAAGGTAAAGGGTTGTATGGATAGATGGTAAAAATAAAAGAGAATTTCCCATTTAAATTGAGGTAATCTCATCTTTTGTAAAATAAACAAAAGAAAGCCTTATATATCATAACTTGGGGTATCACCCCAAGCCCTTGAGCGAAATGCCCATTCAGGCTGAAAGTCTGAAACATCAACCATAAGTTTCAGCCTGAGATTTACTTATCGACTAATACAAGGGGCGATGCCCCTTGTTGTGATGTTTCCGGCTTTCAGCCTTTTATATAGGATAAATCTAACATTTGAATCGCGTTAATTTATCATACGTTATTTAATGTATGTTTATAATATTTCAAAAAGATCAGTAATTGAAGTATTCAATATTGCAATCTCCTTCATCTCTCCTGACTTGTCCTCTGTATATGCAAAACACTCTTGATCTCCTGTAGAAAAATTGGAATTAACGTAATAATTATATTCAAAAATAAGTGAGTTTAGTATCTGTTTTCTTAAATCTATCTTTTTATTATCTATTAAATGAATGCAATACTTTTCTGGATAATAAACTTCGTTTTCCTTAGTAAACATCTTTTGTTCAGGGTTAGGAATAAAGTATATGAACAAGCCTTTATCAAAATCATTGTCCATCTCCAATGCGGGATTATTTAAAGCAAAACTTTTTTTACCAGAATCAACAAACGAATTTATTACTTGCTCTGCCTGTTGGTGCGATTGGTAGGACAGTTCTTTACTCTCTAATAATACTTCAATGTAGCTTTGATACATACTAAAAGCCCTTTTCCTAGCTTCAATAGGATTTTCGTCGCTGAATTCTTCATAGACCTCAACTAAATCTGAGTGGTCATCTGTATTACGGTAAAACGTCCCTTTTAAAAGATATATTGGTTTTTGCATAGTTATAATTATTTACAATACGTTATCATACAACTCATAAACTGAACCATTGGCTTTTATGGTCAGTGGATTGGTGTTTCTATAATTTGCTTTAAAAAATTCCTGATTACCTTTTTTTGCCATAGCATAACCTAAAGCACAAATTTCTTCCTTATATTTTTGTGGATAGGGACAATAATCAACCTGAAATGAGAACCAACTCTGAGCATCCTGAGGTTGAACGATAAAATGAATATTCTCCCGCTTTTTTAAACCAATATAAAAACTCTCTTTTTGCATTAATTCATACATCAGATCGTAACGATCAAAGTCCTCATAATAGGTATATGATTTAAAATCATCAATGCTTTTTAATAAGACAAATTGCTCCGGAAGATCCAGGTTTCCAACGTAATAAACTTCTGCATTACGCCACTTGTTTTTTAATACATGACCTGGTTGATTAATATCAATTTTAATATCTGCATCTGCAAACTTCCTGATATATTTAGCTTTTTCTTTATCATTAAGCGCTTCATTAAAATGTTTATCTAAATCTTTTAATGACGCTTTATCTGATATTACTTTTATGATCTGACAACTAAGAATGAGTCTGTCTAAAGTATCAATCGATTTATTCTGCATCACCTTTGTTAAAAAATCATGTGAGTCAATATATTGATGCATGCTGTATTCTTTCAATAGATAATGACTAAACGATAATGCATCTTCAATATGATGTGATAAAATATATTGTAAAGACTCATGTGTTATAAATAAAAACGGATAAGCAATGTCTTTATACAACCAATTCATATTTAGTTTATCCCATAGTTCATAATGTTTGGGATGATGCATAATAGTGTTTAATGATAGACTCTGTAAATTTAAAATAATAACGCGATCGTTTTTTTGCTCAACAATTACCGTTTCATCAGATTTGTCATCTCTTTTAAAATGAAAGATAGTTCCATTTGTAATTGTGAGTTCTTGTGCTTGAAGATTCTTATCCTGTTCCATAGCTTTAGTGTTTCATTTATGAATCACAAAGCTACCCAGAGAAAGTGCCATAACATGTCCTACTAAATTTTTCATGACTGATTAAGCAAAAAAAATAGTTTCTCTACACAAAACCTGACTCCATAAATTGTTCTTTCATTTGTATACATTACTCCGTAAACATATTTCCCTTAAAACGCTTTCTATATATAATATCTCATTGTAATTCTATATTTTCGAACATTATTATTGAATTCTCTATATACAAATACACTTAATAGAATATATATGACCACATTTTTTAATAAAGACCTCGTACTAAAGCAACTCGATAAAGCTCAAACATGGATGATTGAAGACCTGCCTGTTATTATTGGTTTGATATTGATTGTATTAATTGCATTAAAATTAATTAATGCTTCAATGAATAAGCTCAACAAAACATTGTTAAAACACGCAGAGAAGCGAGATAAAGATAATGCTAAGGAATCAGAAAAGCGTATCAACACTTTAATCGGGATTTTAAAGGGAGCTATTAAAATAACAGTGATTACAACTGTTATAATGATCATTTTACAAAAGTTAGGTCTTAATATTGGACCTATTTTAGCTAGTGCTGGTATAGTTGGTTTAGCTGTTGGTTTTGGTGCCCAGGAATTGGTAAGAGATGTAATTTCCGGCTTTTTTATATTACTTGAAGATCAAATCAGGTCAGGTGATGTCGCCGTTATTAATGGAATTAGCGGACAGGTGGAAACCATCCAGTTACGTACCATTACACTCCGTGATTTTGCTGGGAATGTGCATATTTTTCAAAATGGTAAAATTGAGTCTTTAACCAATCGTACTAAGGGATGGTCGGCTGCCGTTTTTGATATAGGAGTTGCATATAAGGAAGATGTTGCTCAGGTATTTTCAATAATGAAACAAACCGGTGATGAAATGCTGCAGGATCCGGAATTTAAACCTTTGCTTTTGGAGCCTATTGAAATTATGGGACTGGATCAATTTGCAGATAGTGCTTTGGTAATTAAAGCCAGATTTAAAACCAAACCTTCGCAACAGTGGGCCATTACCAGAGAGTACAATAAAAGATTAAAGCAGGTTTTCGATAAAGAGAATATTGAGATTCCATTCCCTCATAGCACCATTTATTGGGGAGAGAAAATTTCGCCTCTTAAGTTAAATATTGAAAAAAGTAATTAATAAAACAGATTCTCTGAATAGTCTATAAACCGGATTTAATCTACAAATTATATCGAAGGAGATCATAATTTGTAGATTAAGTTTTACTTTAAACTTATCTGATTTCTATAAAAGGTGCTTCACAAAAGAAACGCATAATGTTTAACCATAAACTTTTAATATATCCTCTTTTATATCCTCAACATTACTAAACCTATGTCCTCCTTTTTCAAGCACATTAACTTCTTTGATTCCTTTAAAGAAGTTTATTGTTTCATAAGGATCAATCAAATCATCATCCAGGGTTACATATACACTTACTGACACAGATGCTATATCTTCAATTTGATATTCCTTCAATTTATTAAGATTATCAAATGTGAAGTCATATTCTACGTTTGATGCAAAATTGACATTCTTTCCTATAAACGGAGTTAAGCTTTTAATAGGATTTGTTGTGGGATTTAATAAAATACACTTTGAATTATATTTTTGAGCCAAATACATTGCCACAAAACCACCTAATGAATTGCCTATAAACAACATATTATCATCATGGGATATATCATCCATTAGGTGTTCTATGGTATCAAAATCGGCACTATCATATGATGGAGAATACATTTCGATATTAGGAAATAGTCGTTTTAACTTTTGAAACTTCTCTCCTCCTCCCAATGAGTTAAAACCATGAATATATATGATCATAATAATCTATTTATTTTTTAATCATAGGGTTTTACCCTATAATATTCGAAAAAATGTTTTGATCTTTTAACCCCAGAGGGGTTATATGTTTCTAGAAATAGGATATGGACATAAATCGACTCCAGGGGAGTCGTACCACAATCAGAATATAATAGTACATGTGACTCCGCTGGAGTCAATTAATCTACTATTGAACTACTCTATAAACGTGTGATGCCTCTGGCATCATTTTAATAAACTGCAATTGAATTAGATTCCCTTTTTAAACTCTCAAATGTTACGCTCGCCCCTTAAATCCTCAAAAAGACATCTAGAGTCTCCATTAAAATAACTCGAAAGCTGTAAATAGCTTTCCTCCTAAGAGTAGAGCTGATTCCCGTAACACACAATCTTTTATAATTACGAAAACTCTTTTCTAACAATTAGGTATCTAGCCTAGGCTAATTTATTAAAGCCTTTCAAGTTTCTTTTCAAATTAATCTAATATACAACACACAACCGTCTCACCTTCTTACCTTATAACCTTATAACCTTCAAACCATCCTACCCTCCTACCCTGTAACCTTGTAACCATTCCACCATAAATCTCTTTGCCCTTTTCCCTACGCTCTACGCTATTGTCATACTTTCGTATACTTATCCATAACTACAGCACAGGTGGCATCTCCGGTAATATTCAATGCAGTACGAAGCATATCAAAAATACGATCCAGAGCATATAATAATGGTAAACCTACAATAGGAATATCTGCGGAGATAAGGACTGCAACAACCAATAATGACGGACCGGGAACGCCTGCTTGCCCAATACTACCTATAGTAGCTGTAAGAATAATTGCAATATACTGTCCCATATTTAAATCAATATGAAAAAGCTGGGCAAAGAAAACTGCTACTAATGCATAGTAAATTGCATTACCGTCCATGTTTATTGTAGCTCCCAAAGGAAGAATAAATGATCCGGCTTCTTTTGATACGCCTAACTCCTGTTCGCATACTTCCATTGTTACCGGCAGTGTTGCCATACTGGAAGAAGTAGACAGCGCCATGATCTGGGCTTTACTAATTTTGCTCAGAAATTCTTTTACCGACATCTTTGAAAATCCTTTGATTAAAGCAGGATAAAAGACAAACATGTGTACCAAAATCCCTCCCAGGTAAACTAAAAACAATTTCAAGACAAGATAAAGAACATCAAAACCAAAAGTACCGATACTATTAGCCATTAATCCAAATACACCGACAGGCGCTGTATACATCACAACTTTAATAACCCAGATAAGGGCATCAAGAATAATATCACAGCCTTTTACTATTTTTTCGCGCTTTACCTTTGGTAATGTGCTGGCACCAATTCCTAATAACAAACAAAAGAATATGATTTGAATAATTTCACCAGAAACCAAAGCTTGTATTGGATTTTCCGGAATAAATCCCATTAATGTATCCCAAAATCCGGGTTGTGTAACTTTTTCTGTTGATTCTTCATTAAATAAATAACGAACAGATTCTATATCGAGTCCGGTACCAGGTTTAAATATTTCACCTAACATCAAACCCAGAACTACTGCAATGGCGGTTGTTAACATATACCATACAAAAGTACCAATACCCAATTTACCAGCTGATTTAGTTGCACCTAATGAAGCAGCCCCGGAAACTATAGAGATCGCAACTAATGGGATAACTACCATTTTAATAAGCCTAATAAAAACATCGCCCAAAGGAGCAAACATTGATGCCTGTTCACCCATAGCAATACCTACAATCGTGCCTATTACCATGGCAACCAAAATCTGAAAACCCAGGTTTTTAAGTAATTTCATGTTTTTATAATTTGATTTATATGGTTACATGGAACTTGCCAGAACAATAATTTCCCTCGAGCGTGAGAAATACCTTCTCTTGACTAGTTGCATATGCTTTAAATTTGATATTGTAGAACAAATATAATCGCATTATAAATAATAGTAAAGTAGATCAAACTCTTAGCCCAAAATAAAATCCCTACTCAACCCAGCAAAAAAAAGGCGACCTTTAATTAGATCGCCTTTATTGCTTTAATATCTTAACTATTACTGAATATCAATAGTCTTTACTTTTTAATATATCTAATTCCATCAGGATCGATAGATATGATTCTTTGCTTATAGAGAGATCCAATAGCTTTTTTAAAATTCTTTTTACTTATACCAAACGTAGCGGAAATTTCATCAGCAGGACTCTTATCTGTAATCTTTAAGAAATTCTGATTCTCTTTAAGTATATCTAATATTGACTGAGCAATACTATCTACTTTTTCATATCCTGGTTTTTCAAGTACTAAATCAATTTTATCATCTTCACGCACCTTTTTTATATAACCTTTTAGCCTATCCCCTTTTCTAATCTTTTTAAATACTTCATTGGCATAAAGTATTCCTGAGTGTGTATTATTGATGATAGCTTTATAACCTAAATCACTCTGATTATATATTAAAAGATCAACCTCTTGTCCTTCTTCGTATTCAGGAGGAAGATTATCTAGATATTTTTCTACTTTAGAAGAACCTGCTATACGTTTACTTTCATCATCCAGATAAACATAAATAACATAGCCTTTACCTTTCTCAATATCAACTTTTTGTTCGCGGAATGGCACCAATAAGTCTTTCGGTAAGCCCCAATCCATAAAAGCTCCTACTTTACCAACAGCAACGGCATTCATATACGCAAACTCACCAACTGTAGCTTCGGGCATTTCAGTGGTAGCTATTAATCTATCTTCAGAGTCTAAATAGATAAACACTTCTAATTCATCATCCACTGAACAATTTACTGGTACATATCTTCGAGGAAGTAATATTTCTCCTAACTCATCCCCATCAAGATATAACCCAAAATCTAAATCTTTTACAACTTTTAATACGTTGTATTTGCCTATTTCTGCCATAGTTTATTTTCCTTTTCGCTGCAAAGATAACTATTTAACCCAATGTATAGAATTATTAATTATTACAGTCAGATAAATTGTTTTTAAAGCGTATACATCTCTAACCAAAGTTTCTCAAATTCATTTGTAAACTGCTCAACAATTGAATGGTTTGTTGTAATTAAAAGGTTTTCCTGATTATGTTTTTGAGCAGTGTATGTCCAATTAAAGCTTCCGGTAAACACGATACGATCATCAATAATTCCAAACTTATTGTGCATGTGGTATTGAGAGTGATCAATTTTAATATCTATGCCTTTATTTCTCATACTTTGTATCTCCGATCCTCTATCAAAGATTTTCATATCATCTGTGATTATTTTCACATCCAGACCTTTTTTATGACAATCAAAAACAGCTTTAGCTAAGCGATGATCAGTAATTGAAAATACACACAGCTCAACTTTTTCTTTTGCTTGATGTAATAGATCATATAGCGCATTACCGATATCTACACCCGGACTAAAAAGTACATTATGAATTCTGAAAGCATGTTTATCGATCAGGTCAAAGCAGTTCTGCAACCACGATACAGCTTCCTCATTGGTTTCGAAACGAAGAGAATCTTTAAGCAGGCTTTCACGCAACTGCTTTCTATCGTAATGATTCAAATCTGTAATACGCTGTAGTACATCTGAATTCTCAATAGTTTCAATCTTTTGTTTAGTTATTCCTCTAAAATAATTTATTACCTCCTGCATGTACAAAAAAGACTTAATAAAACAGGTTAGCTATTGTTGTAATCATTCCAAGACAAGCACAATCAATAGTTATCATTTAAAAACTTTCCACTTTATAACCTTGCTAACTAAACATTAGTCAACTACTGATTTACAAATATGTGTTGGTTTAATACCCATTTCTTTAATTAAATATTCAGCCTGTGTTTCAAGGGTGCTACCAGAAAGAACCAAAGCCGTATCAATACCAAAATTATTACCTCCTATGATATCAGTATCTAAAGTATCTCCTACCATTAACACATCTCTTTTTGATATTTTTCGTTTGGTATTGGCTATATTAAATCCGTATTCAAAAATAGTTTCATCAGGCTTTCCAAAGTGAAAGAACTTACGATTACATACGGCTTCTAACATATTAGCAATACTTCCTATTGCAAAAGCTACTTCACCATCGCTTACAGGATAAATTTTGTCGGGATTAGCTACCACAACAGGAGCATCAGTTCCTCTTACAACATTTAATGTTTTATTTATTCCCGGATGAAATTCATAACCCCCATCATCAAATAACATAACAGCTTTGATCTCTGAATAATCACTTATTGAGACATTTTCCATTCTTATTGGAACCAAATCTGCACATCTGATGAAATATTCAGATGTTTCTCTTCCTAAATACGCGACTAATGATCCCGGGTAAACATTCTCCTTTAAAAAATCTACAGTCATCATAGCCGAAGAAACCATGTTTTCTTCTTTTACCACATCTATTCCGGACTCCTGATATACTTTTGCTAACAAACCAGGTGAACGTGATGCATCGTTAGTTATAATATAAAAATCAATATTTTCTTCAACTAAAAAAGAGAGCATATCTTTTACTCCCTCAATCATTCCATGATGCTTTTTTAAAACACCATAGGCATCAAAAAAAACTACTTTATACTGTTTTACCAGCTCCTTAAATTTTTTTATCTCCATTATATTCTAATCCCTCTTTTTTAAAATCAACTTATTATGGTCATTCCAAAGTGTTAGAATTCCGTTATCTACTCTATATAAAAAACTATTGTTACTCAATGCCTTTGCAAAATCAGCCTCAATATTAGTATTTAAACATGCCATTTTAGTACTAATTAAATGGCCTACAACAATCTTTCCTCTTCCAAAGTAACATTGACCACCAAATTTATTGCATCCTAAAAATCCACTTATTCTATTTTTATCCAGATGTATTTCTAAATAAGGATTTTTCTCTATCTTATATTCTGAAACTGATTTACTATTTATCTTTTCCAGATCCCAAATATCATGTAAAATTAAATCTCCATAATATTCTCCTTGTCCCTGGTATGTAACCCATTCTGCATCTTTACTCTTTTTTACTTCCATTTGAACCATATAAGGTCTATTTTTTTCATCATAGATAAATGGATTCTCATTGGGTTTTATATCAATTTTAAGATCTACATTATCACCCTTAATTTCATAATTAACTTCAGGCATTTCAATTTCTTGTCCTAATCTGCGAATGGGAATAATAATATCTTTATCAAGGTCATCGGATTTAAAACATACCATTTGGTCATAATCGATTTCTAAGGACCAGAAGGGTTCTTTTCCTGAAGCAAAAAAATCAATCCCCTTCATTCTCATTTCATAATCTTGAATACTTTTTAGTTTTTCAACATTTAAGTTACTCTGGTTAATATTTGTATTTTTTACCTCTTGTGTTTTACATGATAAAAAAGAGAAAAAAACTACGATAAATAAAATCTGAAACTTCATTATAATATCTTTATTAATAGTGCTCAAATGCATTATAAATTTTAATGCTGGAACACAACAAATATAAGGCCTTTTTAATAGTACTCCTAACTATTATTGACAAAGCCACAATGTATATCTGCGATAAACAAATTTATATACAGCAAAATATTAGCTTGCTTTATTTCCTTCATTTCAATAACTTATGTAATCACTTCTTTATCGATTAAATATTTAGTTATGAAAATCTTCAATCGCCGTAAATTTATTCAAAGATCAACTGCAGGAGCAGTAGGTTTGACGTTAGCTTCTAAGTTATCTGCCAACAACAACTCTCTACAATTTCCTATTCAAAACCTTAATATAATTACCCGCAAATTAGGTAACACAGGGATGGATGTTCCTGTATTAAGCATAGGTTGCGGAGGTTTGGATAGTCCTTCTGTTATTAAGGCTGCTCTTAAAGTCGGAGTTAAGTTTTTTGATACTGCATATAAATATCAAAGAGGAAATAGTGAAAAAATTTTAGGAGAAACACTTAAAGAATATGACAGAGGCTCATTCTTCATTGCCACAAAAATAAGTCCTCAACAAAGTGAAGAAACCTTTTTAAAAATGTTGGATGAAAGTTTACTTAGACTACAAATGGAATATGTTGATATTTTATATCTGCATTCTGTGAAAGATAAAGAGACTGCTTTAAATGAAACTATGCTCAATGCATTAAAAAAAGCAAAATCATTAGGCAAAGCTAAACATATTGGACTTTCAACGCATAAAAATGAGCCAGAAGTTATACAGGCTGCTATAGACAGCAATGTATATGAAGTTATACTGACTGCTATAAATTTTAAACAAGAACATAATGCAAAAATTAAGGAGAAGCTTGCATTAGCAACTCAAAAAGGAATTGGAATTGTTGGAATGAAAGTAATGGCAGGAGGATATTTGGATAAAGAAAAAGCAAAACCAGTTAATCATTTAGCTGCTTTAAAGTGGGTTGTTGAAGACGAAAATATTCACACTACTATTCCCAGCATGGTAAACCTTGAACAACTAACTGCAAATTTGCCCTTGCTAACAGATATTGAGTTATCAAGAAAAGAAAAAAAAGATTTGGCCCTGGCAGAAAAAGAGGAAGGACTATATTGTAATGCTTGTGGAGAGTGCATCAGTTTGTGCCAAAAGAATCTCCCAATTCCTGAATTAATGCGTGCGTATATGTATTCTTATGGATATCGTAGTGCATTACAGGCAAAAGAATTATTAAATGATATAAATATGAATTCGAATCCATGTATAAACTGCGATTCTTGTACCACATCCTGTGTAAAAGGATTTAGTATTTCAAATAAGATACAGGACATCTGTCAGCTTGTTGATATTCCTGACCAATTTTTGGTATAACAACATTGAATAATTTGTCTTTAATCTAAAATATCAATTACGCAAAAATGAAACTCTTAGAATATTATTATATAGTACTTTTTGCAGGAATTACTATAAATACTAATGCCCAGATAAACTTCCCTGATATTGAAGGATGGGACAAATCAGATGAAATACAAACATATACAAATGAAAACCTTTGGGAATATATAAACGGGGCTGCAACTTATTATTTAAAATATCATTTTGAAAAATTGGAAATCGCAGAATACGCTGTTAGTCCTGAGGAATATATATACCTGGAAGTATATCAACATAAATCACCTATAGATGCATTTGGCATTTATGCTTTTGAACGTCCTGATAATACAACCTATATTAATGTTGGAGCAGAAGGGTATATTGAAGAATCCACCATCAATTTCTATGGTGATCTGTTTTATGTAAAAATCATTGCTTCCAAAAACACACCTAAATCATTGAATGCAATTAATGATCTTGCTTCTTTAATTAGCAACCAAATTATCCAATCAAATGAAAAACCTGAAATATTAACGCTATTTCCCAATCAGGACAAAATCCTACATTCTGAAAAATATTATCCTACAAATTATTTAGGTCATGAGTTCTTACATTCTGCAGTTGAAACAAGTTACCAATCAAATCAGAATATTGTGAGGTTATTTATTATCAAGGGAAATAATAAAAACGAAGTTAAGGAAATTGCAAATTCCTATTTCAATAATACCAAAACAAATAAAAATCCAAGGAAAAATACTGTATACAAGTTAGATGACGTATTCAATGGACCTGTATATATATTACTAAATGATAATTATTTATTTGGATCGGTTGATATAACTGACAAAAATATAGCTAAAAATTACTTGATGCTACTCTCGAAAAATTGATGTGTTATAAACTTATTTAATATTTTTGACACAAATAAATTTAATTATGCAGAATAAAGTAGTCATTATTACAGGCGCATCATCAGGAATTGGTTTGGCATTAGCAAAAGAATTTGCACAAAGAGGCTCTAAACTGGTTCTTGCTGCCCGATCTATTGATAAATTAAAAGAACTTGAAACAGAATTAAACAACAAAGGAGTTGAAGCTATTAGTGTTGCAACAGATGTCAGCAAAGAAGAAGACTGCAAAAACCTTGTTGATCAAGCTGTAAAGAAGTTTAATAAAATTGATATCTTAATTAACAACGCAGGTATTTCAATGCGAGCTCTTTTCAAAGATGTTGACTTAGATGTATTAAAACAATTAATGGATGTCAATTTCTGGGGTACTGTTTACTGTACAAAATATGCACTACCTTATTTATTGGAATCAAAAGGTTCTGTTACCGGTATTTCTTCCATTGCCGGTTTTATTGGTCTACCTGCCCGAACAGGATATTCTGCCAGCAAATATGCAATGCATGGATTTTTAGAAACTTTACGCGTTGAAAACCTAAAAACAGGCTTACATGTTTTAATTGCAGCTCCTGGTTTTACTGCTTCTAATATTCGCAAAACAGCCCTTTCAAATGATGGTAGTGCTCAAGGCGAAACACCTCGAAACGAAGAAAAAATGATGAGTGCAGAAGAAGTTGCACAAAGAGTTGCAAATGCAATTCAAAAACGCAAATCTACTTTAATACTAACTTTTGTAGAAGGAAAACTTACTGTATGGCTAAAAAAATGGATGCCTCGATTATTGGAGAAATTAACATATAATCACATGGCAAAAGAGCATGACTCTCCTTTAAAATAAAATGATTCATGGCTGAAGTAAGTATTGCTTCAGCCTTTATCTAATCCATTGGATTATCTATCAAGAAAAACACAAAAGCAATTACAACCAACACTACAATTGTAGCTCCAGCTATTTTATTTAACCACCACAATCTTCTTAAATTAATCTTTGATCGAAATAAATTTACAACTGAAGTTAGAATAAACCACCATAAAGATGCTCCTGACATTACTCCCGTAATTAATAATAAATGATTAAAATAATTATCGCCTTTTTTTACCGCTCCAAAACTGGCAAAAAAAGCTAAGAATAAAAATATGGCTAATGGATTTGATATAGTGATCAGAAATGTTGAAACAAAATCCTGAAATAAATTTCCTTTACCCCGTCTTTGTTTACGAAGCTGTTTTGCTGGATTACTATAAAATATTCTAATCCCTAATAAAATTAGAATTGCAGCTCCAAAAATTTGTATATATAATAATTGTTGCTCAATAAAACTAACAATAAACGACAAACTAAATCCTGCAATAATAGCATAAATTGTGTCACTAAAAGCAGCTCCCAAACCTGAGAAAAATCCGGCTAACCTCCCTTTATTCAGTGTTCTTTGAATACATAAAACACCAATAGGTCCTAAAGGTACCGAAGCCGAAAATCCTATTATTATGCCGTCTATAATATATTTTAATATCATATTAATCCTAAAGTCTTTGCCGAACTGTAACTCAGTACTATATCTAACAAGTTACGAATATTACTGTTTAAAAGCATCGCAAAAATAATCGAATCTTAAAAACATAAAAATATTAATCTCATTATTATCAACTTTTAACAACTTATGTTGAAAAGTCTACTAATGATTTTTGTATAAATCATTCAATTACCTAATTGAAACCATTATAAATAACAAAATCAAATTAAACATTTATTTAATTATTTGTTATTTTACACTTCTTTTTTACCCAAGTTAACATTCAGTTAACATTAATTTAATTTTATAAAAACATTATTAGTCTTTGGTCTATATATGTTTGCAACGATTTTTTTATACAAACAAATTTATAAATGGACAGTATTTATTTAATTCTGGTAGTAGTGCTATTTGCGCTTGCTATTTCAGACTTAGTAGTAGGTGTTAGTAATGATGCCGTAAACTTTCTGAACTCAGCAATTGGTTCAAAGGCTGCATCTTTTAAGGTAATTATGATAATTGCTGCAGCAGGTATTTTTGTGGGTGCTACATTCTCCAGTGGAATGATGGAAGTAGCAAGAAAGGGAATATTTAATCCTCAATATTTCTACTTTTCGGAAATAATGATCATTTTCCTGGCTGTAATGTTAACAGATGTGTTACTCTTGGATTTATTCAACACATTCGGGATGCCAACTTCAACAACAGTATCAATTGTTTTTGAATTATTGGGTGCAGCTATTGCTGTTTCGATCATTAAAGTATCAAAAGACCCTTCAATACCATTAAGTGAGTATATTAATACAGCTAAAGCTTTAGCAATTATTTCCGGAATTTTACTTTCTGTAATTGTTGCCTTTACATCAGGAGCTGTTGTACAATATATTACCAGATTATTTTTCTCGTTCAATTATAACAATAGACTAAAATATTTAGGTGCTCTTTGGGGCGGAATTGCAATTACAGCAATTACTTACTTTATGTTAGTAAAAGGTGCTAAAGGTGCATCATTTATGAACGACGCAACAAAAGCATGGATCAAAGGGAATGGTGTTCAAATTATCTTTTATAGCTTCATTGGTTGGACTACATTATTACAATTATGTAAATGGATATTTAAATTTGATATACTAAAATTTACAGTACTTGTTGGTACTTTTGCTTTAGCCATGGCATTTGCAGGTAATGACCTGGTTAACTTTATTGGGGTACCTCTTGCCGGTTTTGAATCATTTAAAGTTTTCAATAGTACAGCCGGAGCTACAGCAGATGGGTTATTAATGACATCAATGGCAGGAAAAGTAAAAACGGATACTTATTTATTAGTTATTGCCGGATTCATAATGATTTTAACCCTATGGACATCTAAAAAAGCTAAAAACGTTGTAAAAACATCATTAGACTTATCAAGACAACAAGAGGGAGAAGAGAGATTTGGTTCTTCATTCTTTGCTCGTTCTCTAGTAAGAGCTTCAATAAATGCATCTGCAGCTATTAACAATGTATTACCAAGCGGTATCAGGAATTACATAGGAAAACAATTTGATGATTCTTCTTATGAAGAAAAAAGAATTGCACTAGGAAATGATGCTCCTGCATTTGATATGCTTAGAGCTTCAGTAAACCTTGTTGTTGCTTCTATTTTAATTTCCTTAGCAACATCCTTTAAGCTTCCATTATCAACAACATATGTAACATTTATGGTTGCAATGGGTAGTTCTTTGACTGACGGAGCATGGGGACGTGAAAGTGCTGTTTATAGAGTTACTGGGGTGCTTTCCGTAATTGGAGGATGGTTTTTAACTGCTTTCTCAGCTTTTACAGTAGCCTTTATAATTGCTTTAATAATTAATATTGGAGGAGTATATTCTGTATTTGTATTAATTGTTATTGCAGCATATATAATGTACAGAACTCATATTATAAGTCACAAAAGAGGTGCAGAACAAATTGATGTTAAAGAATTTGAAATTGAAGAAATTGAAGGTGAAATAAACACTAAAAAAGTTCTTGACAAATGCACTAGAAACGTGACTAATTCACTAAATGAGATATCTGATTTATACACTAGTGCTTTAACTGATTTCCAAGCTGAAAACAGAAAAGAATTAAAAGAAAAACTTAAGTCGGTAAATCAAGTCAATAAAAAAATCAAAAAGTATAAAAACAATATCTACAAAACAGTTAAAAAACTTCAGGACGGAGATATTGATTCCAGCTTGTATTACGTACAAGTAATTGATTATTTAAGAGAAACAGCTCATGCTTTAACTTATATCGTTAAGCCTTGCTTTGAGCATTTAGATAATAATCATACTCCTTTTAACAAAGATCAGTTTAAAGATTTAAGTATTTTAATTGGACATGTTCAGGTGTTAATCAGTAAAGCAAATAACACCATTACAAACTCTAATTTTACAAATTTAAATGAGTTACTTGATGAGATTGCAAAAGAAACTGAAAACCTTAAATCTTTAAGAAAATCACAACTTAAAAGAATTAAGAAAGAAAAAACAAGTACTCAGAACAGTATGTTATATCTAAACTTGTTACACGAAACGCAAAATTTACTTCTTCATATTGGTAACTTATCGAAGGCTCAAAGAGATTTTGTTTCATATAACAATGGTGATTAATATCAAGGGATACTATATCCCTTTTTACCTATAAAACAAAAGGCTGTCTCAAAAGAGATGGCCTTTTATATTTTAGTCACACATACAATCTTTAATTTTAATCTAAAACAGATAATAATCAAATGGCTTTATTCTGGTTTTTGCTATTCTGAAGGTTGATTATTGACATATATTTGCAATTTGAAGCAGGCTATCTAAAAATATTGAGTTTTATTAATGCCTCACTTTATAAAATAAAAAATCCCTGCATGAAATTCATACAGGGATTTTTTATTTTAATTACTAATTAAGTACTATTTAGTAATTAAATTAATATCATTCATTAATTTATCTTTATATGATTTTCCAATTGGAATAATCTTAGAACCGTCAGCTGTTTTTACAATTACAGAATTGTCTTCAATAAGCTTAATTTTAGCTATGTTTACAATAAACGATCTATGCACTCTTACAAATGTATTTGAAGGCATTTTATCCGCAATAGACTTCATTGTAAAGTGAATTGTATACTTATCAGAAAACGTATTAAGAACAACGTAATTTTCTAAAGCTTCAATCCACAAAATATCATCGTATTTAATACGAACTAATGAAGAATTATTTTTTATAAATATCTCATTAGATGATTTTGTCAGCTCTTCTTTCTTATCGTTTTGTTCTTTAACCTTATTAATAGCCTTCAAAAATCTGGTATAATTAACGGGTTTAAGTAGATAATCCGTTACATTATACTCATACGACTCAAGTGCATATTTTTCTTGAGAAGAATAAATAATTACCTGGGGTAATACATTTAAAGACTTTAACAGATCTAAACCTGTCATTTCAGGCATTTCAATATCTAAAAATATAAGATCAATACCTTTTGATCCACTCTTATTTAAGTCATTTATAGCAGAAACAGCACTTTCATATGAACAAACTAAATCAAGTTCATCAGTCTTTTCAACGAATTCAGCCATTATCTTTGTGGAGAACTTATCGTCATCAATAATTATACAATTCATGCTTCTCTCTTTTTTTCAAAAATAAAAATTTTCATTCAAAGAAAAAGTGTTTTTCTCAGTTTTTAAGGTATTAATTTAGCAAAAACATCTTTTATCAACAAATAAAACTCATTAGTCAATAATTTAAGCTTATTTACCACAATTCCTCTTATAAAACTCTTGCTCAATCAGAGTAGCACTTTTCACAGTAGCTCTCAACCAATTTAATTTAAGATCAACTTTCTCTTCTTCAGTTAATTGCCAATTTACATTTGTTATACGTATTTGATGAGCTAAATGTTGTAAAACCAAAGCGGCAGAAACAGAAATATTAAAACTTTCAGTAAAACCATACATTGGAATTCGTACAAATTCATCTGCCTCTTCATTTACTATGTCTGAAATTCCTGTAAGTTCAGTACCAAAAACCATAGCTGCTTTTCCCTTTGTTACATCAAAATCATATAATTCAACATCATTTGTATGAGGAGTTGTAGCTACGATTCTGTAACCTTGGGCTTTTAATTTATGCAGAGCTTCTCTTGTATTATTTTCCTGTTCATTATACCTGTACATATTGAGCCATTTTGAAGAACCTAAAGCCACATCAGGATTTACATTATACTTATTTCTATTTTCTATAATATGAACATCCTGAATTCCAAAGCAGTCACAAGATCTTAAAACAGCACTTGCATTATGAGGTTGATAAATATCTTCTAAAACAACACTAATATATTTAGTTCTATCTTCAATTACTTTATCAAATAATGCATTTCTATTTTCAGTAACATTCTCTGCCAGATATTTTATTAATTCGTTTTTCATACGCCACAATTTTCCTTAAGCGAGTTAATTTCAATATAAGTTAAACCCTGATTATGTTATGCATATTTCGGGAAAGTTACTATAAAAAAAAAGAGAGTACTCTAAGCACTCTCTTTGTATTTTTTCCCGAACAGAGAATTAGTTTACTGCATCACCTAATTCGCTTCCAGCTTTGAATTTAACAACTTTTTTAGCTGCGATTTGAATTTCTTTTCCAGTTTGTGGATTTCTACCTGTTCTAGCACTTCTTTCTGAAACAGAAAAAGAACCAAAACCGATTAAAGAAATACGATCACCACCTTTAAGTGCTTCGCTGGTTACATTAATAAATGAATCTAACGCTTTTTTAGCGTCTGCTTTAGTTAAACCAGAATCTCCGGCGATAGCATCAATTAATTGAGCTTTGTTCATAATAACTGATAATTTTTAGGGTTAACAACTAAGTTCACCAAAATTTGCTCTACAAATATAGACTATTCCTAGTATTTACCAAATCTCCAGACTACTAAAATCCCATTTTTTTAGCTCTAAATGAGATTTATAGCATTTACATGCTTCTTTTATCATAAATAATCATACAAATACCTGTTAGATTAAAGCTTTTAATCAAAACAATGTTCTTTTTTCAACATATATCAATTATTACAAAGGTTACATTAATTACCCTACTCTTCCAGTACTTAATCCTAATGAACATAGTATTATTTTATCTTTATTGAACTCCTCAATGTTGAAAACTTTATTCTTTACAGAAATCAAAATATTCTAATTTTGAGTCATATTTTACACTATACATACCATATTAATTAGAGTATATGAAAATACTTCACACTGCAGACTGGCATATAGGAAAAAAATTAGAGAGTTTTTCTCGTATTGAAGAACAAAAAGAAATTTTAGAGGAGATTTCTACTATTGCAGACAATAATAATGTTGATGCAATTATAATTGCAGGTGACTTATTTGATACTTTTTCTCCATCTACTGAAGCTATTGATTTATTTTATAAATCATTAAAACGATTAACAAACAAAGGGAAGCGACCTGTAGTTGCTATTTCTGGAAATCATGATTCTCCAGATAGAATTGAAACACCGGATCCGTTAGCCAGAGAATGTGGTATTTTTTTTATTGGTTATCCAAACTCACATATTAAACCTGTTGAACTTGAATCTGGTTTACTTATTAGTAAATCAGCTCCTGGTTTTTTGGAAATTCAAATACCTTCATCTAATGTGCCTTTAAGAATTATCACTACACCTTATGCTAATGAGCATCGCTTAAAAATGATGCTTGACGGAGAAGATAAAGAAGAAGAACTGCGCGAAGTACTCGAAAATAAATGGAATGATATTGCAAATGAATATTGTGATAATAATGGTGTAAATATTTTGGCTACTCATCTTTTTGTAATAAAGAAAGGTGAATCATGTCCTGAGGAACCTGAGGATGAAAAACCAATTTTACATGTAGGCGGAGCTCAGGCTATATATACTGACAACTTCCCAAATCAAATACAATATGTTGCTTTGGGTCATTTACATCGCAAGCAAATTATTTCATCAGATAAACATCCGGTAGTATATTCTGGCAGCCCTCTCTCCTATTCTTTTGCTGAAGCAAATCAAAAAAAATACGTATCGATAGCAGATATTTCACCCAATTCTGTTGCAAATATTGATTTCGTGGAACTAAAGTCCGGTAAAAAATTAATTCGCTTAACCGCAAACGGCATAGAAGATGCAGAACTAAAGCTAAAGGATAACATTAATGATTTAATTGAATTAACCTTAATAACAGAGAATTATCTGACCGCAAAAGAAAGAAGACATTTAAATCATATTCACCCGGGAATCATTACTCTGATTCCTCAGGTAAAACAAATGAATGAAGCCACACATTCATCACAGAACAATATTGATATTAATAAAAATATAAATGAACTATTCGTTGATTATTTTAAACACACAAAGGGCGTAGATCCTAATGATGAATTAATGAGTTTATTTAATGAAATAATCGCCGAATAACAAATTACTATGATACCTGTTAAACTTACTATAGAAGGACTTTATTCTTATCAACAAAAGCAATCAATTGACTTTAAAAAATTAAGCGACAACCATCTTTTTGGAATTTTCGGAAACGTGGGAAGTGGAAAAAGTTCCATTCTGGAAGCCATTATATTTGCATTATACGGAAAAACTGACCGCCTTTTAAAATCAGGAGACAATCGTAATTACAATATGATGAACCTGAAATCAGATCGCTTATTTATTGAATTTGATTTCATTAATGGTAAAGATCAAAAAGAATTCAAAGTAGTTATAGAAGGAAAAAGAAACAGTAAAAGATTTGATGATGTTAAAACATTTTCAAGAACTGCATATATAAAAGTAAACGATGAATTTTCACCAATTTCAACTGATGACCTTGAAAACCACATTGGTTTAAGTTATGAAAACTTTAAGCGAACAGTAATTATTCCTCAGGGAAAATTCCAGGAATTCCTTCAGCTAAGTAATTCTGAACGAACAAAAATGATGAAAGAATTATTTAACCTGGAAAAATATGAGTTGTATAACAGAACCAAAAGAATAGAAGAAAGGAATAATGAACAAATCAATAAATTAAAGGGAAGTCTTGATCAATTAGGTGATATTTCTGAAGATCAACTTAAAGCGCTTAAAGAAAACCTAAAAAAATCAGAAGAGGAACAGACTTTATTAAATGCAAATCTTGAAAAACAAAATATATTACTTAAAGAACTTGATAAGTTAAAAGATTTAACTCAACAATTTCAGACCTACTCTGAAAAGAAAAAGCAACTTGAAGAGAAGGCATCTAATGTCAAAGTTCTGGAAAAAAGCATTGCAGAATTTGAATACTGCGCAATTCATTTTAAAAGTCTTTGCGATGCTATTAAACACCATGAAAACAAAATCAAAGGATTAAAACAGAACATTAATTCAGATAGCAAAAATTTTGTTTTATTTCAGAAGGACTTCAATGAAAAACAGGAGATTTTCAACAAAATAAAAGTTGAATACGAAAACCTTGAGCAAAAGAAAAAAGAACTGGATGATATTAACAAAATTAAGGATGTAAAAGGGGCTGATGACAGACTTTCTAAAAATCAATCCAGAAAACAAAAGGGAGAAGTTACAGTTAATCAAGTAATTGAATCTGTCATAAAACACGAATCTTTAGAAAAACAGACATCTGATAAAATTGCAAAACTAAAAACTACACTTCCTAATATTGAGGAATTAAGCAAAGCCCAGCAATGGCATTCTGAAAATGACAACCAAACAAAGTCTTTAAATGAGTTAAAGATTGAGATTGAAAAAGTAAATAATATCATACTTGACATTAACAATCAAATCAATCTTATTGGCAAAAATCGTGATTTCTTAAACAACATTGAAAGTAAGGAATGGAATAGCATTATTGCTGAAAGATTAGAAAACAATGAAACAGAACTTTCAAAGATAAATCTAGAAATAGAAGAATTTCTTCAATTATCAGGTCTTGATAGTTATGCTAAAAAATTAACTGAAGGTGATCCGTGTCCTTTATGTGGTTCCATACACCACCCTACTCCTTTTAGCAATAGTGAATTCTCTGAAAAAATAAATGCTTTAAAAAAGGTAAAGACTAATAAAGAAGCTGAGATTAAAGAGCTGCAACAAATCCAGCAGCAAATTGCTCAAAAATTAGCTTCTTTGAGCCCATTCAAAGAACAGCTTAAATCTCTAGAAATTAAGAGAAAAAAACTTTCAGATCAAAAACAAGAACATCAAAAGCATCTGAATCCAAATTACAAGGACATCAAAGTGGTTAATGAAGCTTTTAATCAGATAAAGGAAATTAGTACTAAAATAGAAACTCTTGAAAAAGAATTAGCTAAGACCAGAGAGGAACATCAAAAAGCGTTAAAAAACAAAGAGCGATATCAAATCGAATTACAGAAAATCCAATCTGAAATCGATAAGGAAAAACATACTATTGAACTATTAAATACACAAATTTCAAAATCTCTTTCTGAAAAGTACAACACATTCTCTATAGAACAATTAGATAGTGAGTTTGAAAAACAACAGTCTTACATTAGTGATGTTTCAAAAAAATACCTGGCTCTTCAAAAACAACTAGAAGAAGACAAAAAACAAATTGATCAACTTGAAGGTAGCTTAAACACTAATAAAAAATTTCTGGAAGCAGAAGAAAAGGAATTAAGTAGTCAAAATACGCTGTTAAAAGAAAAAATACAAAACTCTGAATTTAATGATGAAATAGTTATTAAAAACATCCTTGCTAAAGAGTTTAATATAGAAAAGGAAAAAGCAGTTATCAACGAGTTTCACAAGGAAAACCAAACTGTACAATCAAAGATTAAAGAGCTCGAAGATTTAATTCAAGGAAAAAAATATAGTCAGGAAGAACACGTGATCTGTATTGAAACAGTAAAAAAGATAACTCAACAAATCAACATTAACAATCAGCAGCAAGGAGAAATTAAAAACAAAATAGAAGACATTAACAAAAGACTTATAAAGCAAAAAGAAATTGAAAAGAACTTACAAAGCCTTAATGAAAGAGCTGATAATATTAAACTCATGAAAAGAATGTTTCATGGTAGTGGTTTTGTAAATTATATTTCATCAGTTTATCTGCAAAACTTATGTCTGGCTGCAAACGAGAGGTTTTTTAAAATGACACGACAAAAATTAAGTCTTGAGTTAAGTAATGATAATAACTTTGAAGTAAGGGACTATTTAAATGGAGGAAAACTCAGAAGTGTAAAAACCCTTTCAGGAGGTCAAACTTTTCAAGCTGCATTATCTCTTGCTTTAGCACTTGCTGACAATGTTCAGAATCTGACTCAAACCAATCAGAATTTCTTTTTCCTTGATGAAGGTTTTGGTTCATTAGATAAAGAGGCTTTGGAAATTGTTTTCAATACATTAAAAGGATTGAAAAAGGAAAACAGGATTGTTGGTATTATATCACACGTTGAAGAACTTCAACAAGAAATACCTTTGTTCTTAAAAATAACACAGGATGAAGATAATGGTAGTTTTATTTCAGAAAGTTACTAATAATAGGCTGTTAGACTGTTAGACTTTAGATAATAGATAATAGATTTCAGACCTATTATCATAACTCTAAAACTCTACCATTTAAACAGTAATCAAACAATCAACATACACTTTACAAATTATTCTAAAATCTAATGACCTAATAATCCTCTTTGATCTTTTGATCTTTTAACCTTTTGATCTATTGACCTATCCTATTTAGATAAAGCGATAATAGCTATAGAGAAACTTAGTATTGTAGATAAAACACCCAGACTAAATGATTCTCCAATTCCAAATTGTTTAGCTCGCATTGGTCTAACATAAATAAGATCGTTTGGATAGATATAATAATACTCTGATCCTACTATATTATGATCTGTAAGATCTACTATTAAAGTTTTGGTTTTTCCATCTTTTGTTGGCCGAACAATTTTCACTTCTTTTCTTTTTCCATAAGGAGTTAAATCTCCTGCCTGGCCCAACGCTTCAAAAATAGTAATCTGGTCTTTTGACATACTCTGAGTTCCAGGACTATTAACCTCACCAAGTATAGTGTATGAGTTAGTTCCCAGCCTTACCAAAATATTTGCATCTTTAACAAATGGCTTTAATGCCTCTTTAATTTTTTCCTTTGCCTGAAACAAATTACAATTCTTTAAGTTGATTTTCCCTGCATATGGATAATCAATATTCATTTCATCATCAACCATATACATGAACATAGTATTTCCCTGAAAACTATTGCTATTCATGTTTGTTCCCTGTGATGAATTAAAAAACTCTGAAATTTTTGGATCAAATGTAGATACTCTGATAAACAAATAATCATTTGGATGCAGAATATATTTTCCTGTAATTTCAGTCATCTCATTAAACTCCATAATGGATTCTTTATCTTGTAAATAAAGAGTTTCTTTTTGAGGAATGCACGATGCAAAAAACAACACTAATATAAATGCTAACCAAATATGGTTCTTTTGTTTATTCATGAAAATCTGATATGATTAATAACCTTCAAAATATTCTTGCGAACAAAATTAAAATAATTAAGGAGATTTAATAATCAATAGATCATAAGATTTTAGATTATAGACAATAGATTTAAATACAAGGCATAAAAAAATCAAGATGACTATAATTTTTAGATGTTAACTTGGAATATTTTTGATTGATAAAATCAATATTTTTTTTAATCAAACCAGCATCAAAATCAAATAAAAACTATATTGCGAATAAAATGTCTTTATGAGTTCAAAGCATCTTTACAATATTCTCATTCTATTTATTTTTTCAACTATTATACTATCTTGTTCTCCAAATAATTATAATTATACCAAAGATGCTATACTAAAACAGAAAAATATTATTGAAGGATACCAATGTTTTACCAGTATAAATGAAGTTGATTCCAGTATTCAAAATAAATTAAATACTATCAATAAAAAGTTAGTGCAAATTTATTTAATCCGCCATGCCAAACCTGATATTCAGAAAAAGACTTTTTATTCGTCAAAACAAGCTCAGGAATATATTACAAACTACAATCTGGTTCCAGTAAAAAAAATCCATAGCTCACTTATTTGCAACAACTTATATAAACCCCATACAATTTACTGTTCTAATTTAAGAAGGTCTATTGAAACCACTAAATCTATCTTTAAAGATGATTATAAAATTGTAAGCGACAGTTTTTTTCGTGAATTTGAAAATAAAATTGTCAAAGCTCCAAATTTTATAAAGTCCCCATTAATTCATTGGCAAATTGTCAGTAGAATTTCATGGGTATTGGGGAGAAAGGATAAAGGAATTGAATCCTTTAAAGAAGCCAAAGAAAGAGCTGTTGCAGCATCCTTAAAGCTAGCAGATATTGCATTAAAAGAAGAGACAGCAATTTTAGTTGCACATGGAATGCTTAATAGAACAATTGCTAAAAACCTTAAGAAGGACGATTGGACTATAATTGAAAAAAATGGAAAGAAAAACCTTGGGGCTACAATTCTTGTAAAAACAATTGATATAGAATAAAAAATGCCGGATTTCATCTATCCGGCACCTTCTCACTATAAACTATTTCATTTTAGAGCATCTAAAACAATTTTTATTTTAATATATTTTCTACAGGAACATATGGTAAGTCAAATGCCTCTGACACGGCTTTATATACCACATCTCCTTTAATTATATTCAGACCAAGCTTAAGAGCTGAATTATCTTTACATGCTTGCTCCCATCCTTTATTTGCTAATTGAATTGCATAAGGCAATGTTGCATTTGTTAAAGCCAAAGTTGATGTAAACGGAACAGCTCCCGGCATGTTAGCTACAGTATAATGAATAACATCATCAATAATATATGTTGGATCTTCATGAGTTGTTGGTTTTGAAGTTTCAAAACATCCCCCCTGATCAATGGCAACATCAACCATAACAGTTCCTTGTTTCATGGTTGGTAGCATATCTTTAGTAATTAATTTTGGCGCTTTTGCTCCAGGAATTAAAACTGCTCCAATAATAAGATCTACATCTTTTACAAAATCACGAACTCTCATCTCATTTGGAACCATTGTTTTAACATTGGCAGGCATAATGTCATCCAATTGACGTAAACGATCAATATTCAAATCCATTATGGTAACATCAGCACCCAAACCTGCAGCCATTTTTGCAGCCTGAGTTCCAACTACACCACCTCCAATTACCAATACTTTAGCTGGAGGTACTCCGGGAACACCACCTAAAAGAACACCTCTTCCTCTGAAAGTTCGCTCTAAATATTTAGCTCCCTCCTGAGTTGCCATTCTTCCTGCCACTTCTGACATTGGAATTAACAATGGTAGTTTTCTATCTGGTGTCTCAACTGTCTCATAACTTAAACATATTGCCTTTTGCTCAATCATGGCCTTTGTTAATGGCTCACATGAAGCAAAGTGGAAATATGTAAATAACAACTGATTTTCTTTAATCAACTTATACTCCGGTTCAATAGGCTCTTTCACCTTAACAATCATTTCTGCTATTGCATACACCTCTTCAATTGTAGGTAAAATTTTAGCCCCGGCTTTTTCATAGTCCTCATCATAAAAATCAGTGCTAAATCCTGCTCCTGATTGCACATAAACAGTGTGACCTGCTTTTGTCATTTCTAAAACACCGGAAGGTGTCATACCTACCCTGTTTTCTGCGGGTTTAATCTCCTTTGGTACTCCTATTATCATCGTTTAGTTCTTTAATTATATTTTTACTGAAATAACCTCTTTTCTGTAAAGCAAATTACCAAATTAATTCTAAGCTGTACTATGAATATTATCATCGAAAAAAGCTGCATTTCGTCAGTTATTAAATACATCTCAACAATTTTTGAGATTTGATTACATTTGCCGTCTCAAAATTAAATAATGAAGAATATATTTATATATAATCCAACCAGTGAAATGGCTATTGCCAATGGAACAAATAGTTATATGCCCCCTAAAAATCTACTGAAATTTGAAAGGGATTTGGCATTTATACCATCATTCTTTGCTAAAGAGGAGGACTGTATCATTGTTGAGGATATTCCTGATAATCTATTTTTAGATCAATGGCATCATCTGGGATTACCTAAACTGAACTATATAAAACCTTCTGAAATAAATTCTTCACTTCAATATAATTCATTATGCCCATGGAGCTGGAACCAAACAGTTCATCATAAATTCAAGAATATTTTGTCTGCCGGAAGTGACGAATTTAAAACTTCTCCAAATTACATATGGAATATTGATCATAAACACTTCTTTAGCAGGGATACTGCTAACAGGGTTCAAAAAATAATTAGTGATTCGTTCAGTACTTCTCATGTTAAAATATCAACTCCAGCCATAAACATTACGTCTATTAATCAATTTAGCGATTGGCTTATAAAAACGCCCGTAGCGATAATAAAAATGCCATGGAGTAGTTCAGGTAGAGGAATTCATGTTATCGACGAGGAAAACAATAAAAAAGTAAATCTTGACTGGGTTAAAGGAGCTATTAAACAACAAGGATTTGTTACTGCCGAACCGTTATTGAATAAAGTGTTTGACTTCTCTTTTCAGCTTGACATTAAACGAAACGGAGATATTGAACTACTGGGTTATTCATTTTTTATTAATGATAACAAAGGGCATTTTATTGGAGGAAATATAAATTGGCCTCATCAAGATGATGTAATCAGCCGGTTTTTATCGAACGAAACCTTAGATCAGGCAGCTTTAACATTAATAGAAGCTCTAAAAAAAGTAAATCCACATCAGTATTATGTAGGTCCGATTGGTGTTGACTCAATTGTTTACATGGATGATGAAAAGCAATTTAAAATTCATCCTTGTCTGGATATTAATTGGAGATACAATATGGGATTGATTAATATTAACCTTCCTAAATATGTTCATGAAGACTCAAAAGGAAAATGGTTAGTTGGATCATTTCAACCAGGTGAATGGGACTCTTTTATTGCAAAAAACCAACAGGAAAAACCATTAATATTAAAAGACAATAAAATTAAATCCGGATTTATAAACCTCACTCCTCAAAATAAAAATGCAAGGTTTGGAGTTTGGATGGAAATATTTAAGCAATAGGAAGTGGATTACAAAGACTCTTACAAGCTAATAATCGTGATTTTATCGTAAATAGATAGTAAATCTTAAAAGTGATTATATGAATTTTAAAAAGTAACAGTAAAAATACCGTTACTTTTAAAACACCTTAATCAACTAATAATCTACACCTTAACAATATTCCGACACATCTAAAATTTACAATATTTTGTTAACTAAACACTAATTATTCCAAAAAACACAATTTTCACTAAAAATTATTCCAAATTTCTCGTTTTTTGAAGAAAATTATTCCAGAAACGGGTGTTTTACGCACTTTATTGCACCCTGCTTCGGTTCCGCATCGGGTATGCTACGGTATTTTATCGGATAGCCATCGGTATATAGTATCCGATAAACTGCCGATGAACTATCGTGTACATCCAGTATATGTTAAGTTCCTGTATACTTGCGGTATGGTTCATGAAACGATTATTGGTAACAACATGTAGTTTTATGCCATAAAAAAATAATCTACTTCAGTCACAAGCTTGTATCATTTGACTGTATCTCTTAATAATTTATTATAGAACATGATGGAATAGTATACTTCCAAAAAGGTTTTAAATAAAGGTCCAAGCTGCAAACTTGAACCAGTAATAGAAGATATAAAAACTTATTTTAAACCTTTATATATTCCTATTCCCTTTTCCTTGGTCCTTTAATACTTTTATATAACAATGGTTTAACAATCAATTTACGCTTCTTCCGTATTCTTGTGCATATTTTAATATAAATCTATGCTAAAGAAAAAACAGTTTGGGCAAGACTTTATTTGGGGAACAACAATTAGTTCATTTCAAAATGAAGGCTGGTCGGATGTGGATGGAAAAGGTGAATCTATTTGGGATAGATTTACTTCAGATACCAAAAACGTAAAAAATAGCGATCAGATAAATAATGCCTCAAACTTTTATAAAGATTACGAAAAAGATATAAAGCAAGCTGCTGACTTAAATTTTAAAGTCTTTCGATTTTCTTTATCATGGACAAGAATTTTTCCGGAAGGAAAAGGGGCAGTAAATAATAAGGGAGTTGAATTTTATCACAAAGTAATAGATTCTTGTATTAATAATGGTCTCACTCCATGGATTACATTATACCATTGGGATTTACCACAAAAACTTGAAGATTTAGGAGGATGGACAACCAGAGCTATTATTCATTGGTTTAGTGCATATACGGAGTTCTGTACTAAAGAATATGGTGCGAAGGTAAAACACTGGATCATTATAAATGAGCCTATGACCTTTGTAGGCCTGGGTCATTTTACAGGTTATCATGCACCTGCTAAAACAGGATTACAAAACTTTTTAAAAGCAGCCCATCATGTAACTCTTTGTAATGCTATTGGAGGAAGGATTGTACGCAAAAACGTTGAAAATTCAGTTATAGGAACGGCTTTTAGCTGTTCGGTAGTTAAGCCAGTTAACAATAGAATTATAAACAGGAAAGCAGCAAAACGGGTTGAAGCTCTATTAAACAGATTTTTCCTTGAACCTGTACTAGGCTTGGGATATCCGACTGATATTATTACCGGATTAAATGCAATCAATAAGTATTTTAGAGAAGGTGATGATGAGTTAATTAAGTTTGATTTTGATTTTATAGGATTGCAATACTACTTCAGAGTAGTTACCAAATTTAGTTTGTTCCCTCCTGTACTATTTGCATCTGAGGTTCCGCCTCACAAACGAACTAAAAATCTGAATACAATGGGATTAGAAGTATATCCCAAAGGTTTATCAAAGGTTTTAAAGTTTTACAACCAATATCATGGCATCAAAAAAATCATAATTACGGAAAGTGGTGTTTGCTATCCTGACCATGTTGTAAATGGTGAGGTTTATGATATTAAAAGACTTAGATACCATAAAAAAATTCTTAGCGAAATTCTTAAATCAAAAAAGAAAGGTATTCCTATTGATGGTTATTTAATATGGACTTTAGTTGATAATTTTGAATGGAAAGAAGGTTTTGAACCTCGCTTTGGATTGGTTTATAATAATTTTAAAACACAAGAAAGAATTGTAAAGTACTCAGGGAATTGGTTTAAAGAATTTCTTAAAACAACCATTTGATAGTTATCTACTTGTATTGTTTATTTATAAATCTATTGATATTATTACTGCCAATACAAAATATTTTGAAATAGATTAGTTTACTATCACAGAAATCACTTTTATAAGAAAACACTCCTTTTTACCAAGAAAACTTTTTTTGCTTAAGCCGCAAGGGCTTTTACTTTTTTTCTGCAGTCAAAAAAAGATAAACAAAAAAGTCCGCCGACTACACCACTCACTTACCCACTATTTTCTTTATTTTGAGACAGAAAGAACTCACTGCGTTCAAACAGCTTTCTGCCTTTTCAAAATTAAAGAAAAGTGGGTCCCAAGCTACGTTGCTGATGTCGGAATCTCGACTTCAAAATATATTTTTTTCTAAAGACAATTTCCATGAGTTTCCTATCCTTTATTCTAAAAACAGGATTAACAAGACAATAAGGATTTTGTGTTTTATTCTGAATCAATATTTCATGAAGAATTTTCAACCTTCTTTTAATTTTAGGTTTTTTCCTAAAAAAACTACATTTTTGCAATGATGAAGCATAATGATATAACCATTTCAATAATTACAGCCACCTACAATGCTGAAAAAACAATAGAAAGCAGCATACAATCTATTGTCGGTCAAACTCATAAAAACATTGAATATATCATTATTGATGGTGGATCAACAGATAACACTTTAAATATTATCAACAAATATCGCTCTTATATTCATCATATTATCTCTGAAAAAGATCGTGGTATTTACGATGCTATTAATAAAGGAATCTCTATTGCTTCAGGTGATGTAATTGGAATACTACATGCTGATGATGTATTCTTTGATGACAAAACCATTGAAAATATAGCTTTTACTTTTAACCAGGGAAATTGCAGTGCTGTATATGGAGATTTATATTACGTAAATACTCAAAATACGGATAAAGTAATAAGAAACTGGAAAAGCAACGACTTTGAACTAAAACTTTTAAAAATGGGTTGGATGCCTCCACATCCTACTTTGTTTATTAAAAAAGAGGTATTTGAAGAAATTGGTAATTATAGTTTAAACTATAAAATTGCTGCCGATTATGATTTTATTCTTCGCTTATTTTCAAATCCATCCCACTCTTTTAAATATCTACCACAAGTAATTACAAAAATGAGAGTAGGTGGTGAAAGCAATAAAAGCATTAAAAATATTATTATAAAATCTCAAGAGGATTTAAAAGCCTTGAAACAAAATAAAGTTGGTGGCGTATCAACCCTGGTATGGAAAAACTTATCTAAGATTCCACAATTTTTTAAAAAGTAATTGAACACAGACTTAATATAAAATGAGAAAAAACTCTTTCAATTTATTATCACTAATTACTCTAGTATTATTTTCTATTATAGATACCGCATATTCACAACAGGTTAGTTATTATCAAAATCAGGAATACAATCCTTTTTACAAAACCATTTATCAACCCGGAAATAATTTCCACACTTCTGTTCAACCATTTAGAATAGACAAAATTAATTCTATCGCAAATACCGATTCATTAATATATGATGGTATGAGAATGCCAGGTGGAGACTTAAATTTTTGGAGAAGAATCTTTAAAGATCATCTGTTAAAATGGGATGATAAAGATATATCCATTAGAGTAAATCCTCTTTTTGACTTTGAGGTGGGAAAAGAATCGGAGGAAGGCCAACAGACCTGGACCAACACAAGGGGACTTTTTATTGAAGGAAACATTGGCAAGTACTTCTATTTTTATACCGACTTTCAGGAAAATCAAGCGGTGTTTCCTAATTATTATAATGCTTTTGTATTTGAAAGAAAAGTAGTTCCTGGTCAGGGAAAAACACGAAGTAAAGGAGAACGAACACATGATTATGCGCAATCTACAGGCTTTATTTCTTTTAATCCTATCAAATGGTTTAACGTTCAGTTAGGACAAGGGAAGAATTTTATTGGTGATGGATATCGATCATTACTATTATCTGATAATGCCTATAGTTATCCGTATTTAAAGTTTAGTGCTGAGTTTAAAAAAGTGCATTACATGGTAATGTGGGGGCAGCATCGAGATTTGTTTAATATAGATCCTATTGATGAAAGCAATGATGTGCGTTATCCGACTAAATATTCAGCAGCTCATTATTTAACTGTTAATGTAGGTAATAGATTATCTGTTGGGCTTTTTGAGAGTGTAGTTTGGGCTGCGCAAGATACTGCTGGAAACAGAAACTTTGACATGGCATACATGAATCCAATTGTATTTTATCGTCCGGTTGAGTATTCTATTGGATCACCTGATAACATCACCATGGGTGCTAATATTAAATATTTGGTTGGAAAGCACAATGTATTATATGGCCAATTTGTAATGGGTGAATTTAAGGCAGATGAAGTTTTCTCAGGAAATAATTGGTGGGCTAATAAACAAGGTTTTCAGGTTGGAATGAAATGCTTTAATTTATTTGGCATTAACAATTTATACTTCCAGGCTGAATTCAACCAGGTTCGACCATACACGTACTCACATCGTGAAACAATGACTAATTATGCTCATTACAATCAGGAGTTAGCTCATCCATTAGGTGCTAATTTTAGAGAGGGTGTTTCCTTTTTAAGATATAAATACAAACGCTGGCATTTTAACCTTGAGTTTATGACTGCCATGAAAGGAAAAGACTATAGTGATGATGTTAGTTATGGTGGTAATATATTCCTTGATAATGATTTACGACCTAATAATTATGGAAACACTTTAGGTCAAGGGTTAAAGACTAATATTAATTATCTTGATGGAAATATCAGTTACATGATTAATCCAAGAAATAACTTTAATATTGCCTTAGGAGCAAGATACCGAAAAGAAAGCAATGAATTAGAAACACTAAATACAAAAATGGTTTGGTTTGCTGTAAGAACTTCAATTAAAAACTTGTATAGAGATTTTTAGAATCCTCAAATGATTTATAATTCAAAAGCTGCATTTTAGTTAATGTGGCTTTTGTTTTTTTTATATAAAAACGTGATACAACCGCGCACTAGCGGGGTTTTATTAACAAACCTGAAACCTATTCGTAAGCGCGGATATTCATCCGTGCAATTATATCAAGAAATGATTACGAGTTTCTCAAACTAAAATTAAGATAACATTTAGGGATGAATAGTAGGATTTGTAATCCGATTGTAAAAATTAATTAAGCAAGATATTTTAGCTTCACAAGTTAATGCCAATACATAAATATATTTTATTAACGCAATAATTACAACCTATACATGTAATTACAATAATAATTTGTAACCGGAATACAATTCCTACCCTATATATAACAAAAGAGCTGCAACTTTTTTATTGCAGCTCTTTTATATGATTTACAGTTTGCTTATTTCACGGAAAAAATTTCCGCGCTTACTAGTACCTTTTATATATAAACTTCATTTTTCTATTTTTTTCATTTAAATCTAATAATTTTTAACAAACTGGATAAATTTATTTAATAGTGCACTTGTATATATTAATAGAAACAATAGTCCACTCCTGTATATTTATAGTACCTTCTTGTAATTATAGAGTCAATCCTGTATAAAGTTATGGAAGGTTTTACTAAAAACCTTTCACTTTTAATATCCTAAATCCCACTTTAAGCATTTAATTACTTCAATTCGAAAAAATTCCTCCTTCGTTCCTATAAAAAGTCAGTTCACCGGATTTATATGGAAACCTGATCTACTTTAATTTAATTTTGATATTGAATAAAACACTTAATCTAATGAATGAAACAGTAATTCTTTGGTCAAGAATTGCTTTAACTATAATTGTAGTAGCTTTTCTACTCATTTATGGTATTAAAGAGCAAAGTAAAGAAAAGTCGAATAATTAGTAGAAAGATGAAACAGGTACTGAGGGCAATTGGAATTGTGCAAAAGAAAGAAATTAACTCAAAATCGGTATTTGAGGCTTTAACTGCAATACACCAAAGCGACTACAAACGAATTAAACATATTAACTTTATCCACATTGATATAGTCAATGCTCATCTTTTTAATTATCAAGCAGAAATTAGTAATATTTCAAAGGTTAATATGCATTACAAAATCACTTTCATAATTGATGACAAATATTACCATAAACTAAAATCAGGAATGGAATGCATGATAACTTTAAGCTACAATGACCAGTATAAAACTGAAGTAAAAAAAGAAATTATATATAACAACAGATTGATAGAATTAAGACATAAGACCAAAGAATAATTTACAGAATTTTAAATATCAAAATTTTACACATACGACAATAAAACCCACTAACTACTGATTATTTCCTTCATTACAAAACATCAACAAAAAAATTAAGATAATAAATGACCAATATATTTACATATGGAACCCTAATGTTTCCTGAACTAGTATACCCCTTAACACAAAAGGTTTTTAAAACGGAAGATGCTGTAATTGAAAATTACATTCGTTATAAAGTCAATAGTATCAATGGCGCTGAAGAATACCCTGTAATTATTGAAAAAAACAACCATAATGTTAAGGGGAAAATTTTATTTGGAGTTGATGATGAGAGTTTAAAAATTATTGATTTCTATGAAGGAGATGAATATAAAAGAATAGTTAAACCAATAATTATTGATGGTAAAACAATCGAGGCTTTTGTTTATGTATGGAATTCTCCCGATCCTATTATAGGTAACTTATATTGGGATGAAAATGATTTCCAAATGAACTATTTGAATTTATACAAAGAAAATATTATCCCTGAAATTAGAGAAGAGTATTTGAGGTCAATAGGTTATTAGATCAGTAGGTTGTTAGATGATTATTCCTATAACTCTACCTATTAATAATTTATAGAATAAGATGAACCGTCCAGTTGCAAAAAGATTATAATAAAGGTCCAAGTTGCAAACTTGAACCAGCGCGAACATTAAATCTTACACCGTTCTACCTTTTCCTTGTTCCTTGTTCCTTAATTTAGTTCTACAATATCAACAATGGCATCTACCCATTGATCTTTGTCATTCAGGCTATCAACCAATTGCAATTGCTCACCGCCTTTTTCTATAAAGTCCTGCTTGTATTCATATCCTATTTCAATAATAGTTTCCAAACAATCAGTAACAAAGGCAGGTGCAACAACTAAAATTTTCTTTTTACCCTGTTTTAATAGTTCATTAATTTTCACATCTGTAAAAGGAGTCAACCAGTTTTTTGACAAGCGACTTTGAAAAGAAACGGAGTAAAAAGAAGAGTCAATATCCAATTCCTTTGCCAGTAATCTGGTAGTTTCATAACAAGTGGCTTTATAACATTTTTTGCCATGTTCAGGCATTTTAATATGACAAGTACATGTTGAACTTATCTCTCCCGGATGTATTTTATTTACCTGACGTTCGGGCAAACCATGATATGAAAATATAATATGATCAAACTGATCTATTGGATGACTCTTTATGTTTTTACAGAAAGAACGAATAAAAGCCGGATGATTATAAAACTGATCAACAAATCGAATATTTAAATCAAGCTTTAATTTCTTTACGACCTCTTTAACTTTTAATTCTGTTGATAATGTGGTAGAAGTAGCATACTGTGGATACATAGGTAATACCACTACCTCACTATAATTTTCCTTTGAAATCTTTTTAAAAACAGATTCAATAGACGGATTACCATATCTCATTGCGGAATACACATCAATATTTCCATCCAACTTTAGGTTGAGTTTCTCAGCAAGATTGTTTTGGTACTTTAAAAGAGGAGAACCGTCATCTGTCCACAACCTTTTATATAGGTTGGTTGAATTACTTACTCTAAAAGGAATAATAATAAGATTAACCAGAATTTTTCTTAATAACCATGGAATATCAATGACCAAACCATCATTTAAAAATTCTGAAAGATATCTTTTTACAGACTTATTTTCTGGTTTATCAGGAGTTCCAATATTTATTAATACAAGTGCTTTCTTCATCAAATTCCTTTTTACAGAACAAATTATCTTATTATAAATTTAAAGTTCTTCAGCTAAAAGAACAGCCTGTTTTACACGATCAGCCATTCCAATACCATCACGAACATTTCCTATAACAAACAATCCGCTATGTTGTTTTTGAATGGAATCAATAGCGTGGAGTTTTGCTTCAGATAAATTGTCGTATTGCGGGATAGCATGTTGATACCTATAGATATGAAATAAATCCGGTTCTTTATCCTCTCCTAAGGTTCGTTTAATAATATCCAGAACCATTTCTTTTATTTCCTGATCTGGCATCTGAAACATCTCAGGCTTTTTAATCCCCCCAACAAAAACAGATAATAATGTACCATCTTGAGGACATCTGTTTTTAAATAAAGAACCTGGGAAAAGAATTCCCAATACTTTTTCATTTTCCTTTGATGGAATCAATCCTCCAAATGCATTTAACTGCTTTCCTTCCCATTTATTATAACCAACAGCTACCTGCAGAACCTTTGCATAATTCACTTTTTCAAGTGCCTCTAAGTCGTCTTTTTCAGCAAATGACAATACGTTAGTTAAAGCATAACCACCAATGGTTGTAACTACCTTATCTGAAGTTATTTCATACTCAATACCATCCTTATTAAAGCTTGTAATATATTCATCACCAGATGGTGTCACCTTAATTTGCTGCGCATTACAAAATTTACTTTCAGAAGGAATATACTTGTCAAGTGCACTTATCAGCTCACCTAATCCTCCTTCAACAGAGAAAACTTCACGAGTTACTTTTTTCTGTAATTCAGTTTTAGGTTCTTTACGCTTCTTCATAGAACCTTTAATGAAACTACCGTAGGTTTGCTCCAGATTATACAATTTTGGCAAGGCAAAACGGGTAATCAATTTATTTGGATCACCTGCATAAACTCCTGAAATAAATGGATCTATAGCATAATCCAAAAAACTTTGCCCCATTCTTCGTTGCACCAATTCAGCTAAAGTTTCATCCGGATTATTTCCTTTTGCTCTAAAAGGTTCTCCTAAAATCTTAAATTTATCCTTTAACTTAAATAAAGGTGTATTTACAGCTGATAATAAACCAGAAGGAATAGGTTCCCACTTTCCGTTTTTTAATATCCAGCGTTGATTAGCTATCGAACTTGTCTTTTCAAGAGTACAGTCATTTTGCAGATCTTCAAATAATTGTACAATTTCTTCAGAACCTAGTACTCCGGTTGTTGGACCATTCTCAAATACAAAACCATTTTCTCTTTTTGTTTTGATAACACCACCTACTTCTTCGTCCTTCTCCAACAAAACAATATTTTTTCCTTTCTTAGCCAAATAATAAGCTAAAGTAAGACCTGTTAAACCGGCTCCTATAATTACAATTTCGGACTGTATCTTTGTCATCTATTAAAGCGATTTTGAATATCTTTTCTCGTTATTTTTTAAAGCTGGATCAAAAGCTGCAACAATATTTCTGATAAAGAGACTCCCTAATTCATTAATCTCTATTTTATCATCATCAAACTCTATCAACTCGTCAGCCTTGAAGTTAATCATTGCCTGCTCAGAATAATTAACAATAGCTTTAACCTCCTCTACACTTAATTCAAACACTTCGGCTATTTCACTCCAAACCAACACCTTATTACACATCAACTCATTAATAACCATTCTTATTACTTTTTGTTCTGTAGTTACTAATATTCCTTTTTCAACCGGAAATTCACCTTCGTTAATTGCTTTTGTATATGTAACTAGCTCCTTTGTATTCTGAACATAACCACCTGCCAATTGGCTAATTCCGGAAATCCCGACCGCATAAACTTGTCCTGTTGTTTTCTTGGTACAATAACCTTGAAAATTTCGATGGAGTTGATGATCCTTTAATGCGACACAAAGTTCATCCTGAGGTAGAGCATAATGATCCAGTCCGATACTAATATATCCTGCCTCTGTTAAAAGATCATAAGCAGCCATAAACATATCCATCTTTTCATCAGCTGTAGGAAGTCCTTTTTCTTCAAGGATTTTCTGATTTTCTTTTAACCAAGGCACATGTGCATATGAAAAGGTAACCAACCTGTCTGGTCTGATTTCAATAGCCTTTTGAATAGTATCTTTAAAGCTACTAAGTGATTGCCCAGGCAAACCATAAATAAAATCAAGATTCACAGCAATTTTACTATTCTTCCCTTTTACATATTCAACCAATTCTTTAACTGGAATAGCCGAAGGCTTTCTATTTACATTCGTTAGCACTTCATCATTAAAATCCTGAATACCAAAACTAAACCTATTAAATTTAGCCTCTAAAAGTTCATCCAGGTATGAATAACTTAACAATGCAGGATTACATTCAATTGCAATTTCAGGTTCATCTATTAAATTAAATTCATCAAAAATAGTTTGATTAATTTCTTTAAGATATTCTGATTTTATAGCATTAGGAGTTCCTCCTCCATAATGAATCTGAGAAACTTTTCGTGATTTATCAATACGATTAGAAAGCATTAAAATTTCCTTTTTTACTGCTTCTACATAGTTTATCACCATATCGCTTTTTTCCATTTTCAGTGCATTACATCCACAGTAGTAACAGATCTGAGCACAAAAAGGAATGTGAATATAAAACGCAATTAATTGAGGATCATCCGTATTAGAAAGTTTAATTAACTCGTGATAATCATCTATTTTAAAATCACTTGTGAAATAATTTGCCGGAGGATAACTTGTATATCTGGGAACTGGAATATTATATTTATCAAGTAGTTCTTTGCTAACGTTCATATACTTTAAAATTAGAATCAAGACAAAAGTATCAAGACAAAAGACAATAGCAATTACTTTTATAAAGTTCCATTACTTCTATTCTATTAAGATCCTTATCTTGTTTGTTTCTTGAATATTTATTTAAATTGGAAAATATGCTTCAAGAAAAGCACGAAAATACTAAATTATAACAGGCTTTGAAATAAAAAATATCATGCTTATAAAAATAATTCCTACTTATTAACCTTGGAGTTGCTTACTATTTTAAAGCATTTTAACTCTCCCATTAAAAATAAAATCATTCCTGCTATTGTAAATTTAATAAAAATCATTTTACTTTGTAATTCAAAGTTCTTTGCTATGACCAATAACATTAAAAGTTTAGAAGATATCAGAGCCATCAGACAAATGATGGAAGATTCAAGTAAATTCCTTTCGCTAAGTGGTTTATCTGGAGTCCTAGCTGGTATTTATGCCTTATTAGGAGCTGGATATACTTATTTTTTCATTTTTGATAGTGGAAAGCACTACTATAATGAATTTATGATTTCTCTTACAGGAAAATCTACCAACGAATTCAGAGTCTCACTAATAATTGTTGCAGCTATTGTTTTTCTATCTGCAACATTAAGTACTTTTTATTTATCCAGACAAAAAGCGCAAAAAGCCGGCACTCCATTTTGGTCAAATACAGCAAAGAAAATACTCTTTGAAATGGGAACCGTACTATTTTTAGGAGGTATTTTCTGTATCATATTAATTTTCCAGGGTGATTTAAGATTAGTTGCTTCAGCTACACTCCTATTTTATGGAATTTCATTAATCTCAATCGCAAAATACACGCATCACGACATAAAGTATCTGGGTTATTCAGAAGCAATATTAGGATTATTTGCCGGTATATTCTTATCATATGGAATTGCATTCTGGAGTATTGGTTTTGGAGTATTTCATATTATATACGGGATTGTAATGTATTTAAAATACGAGAGATGCGGGGATTAATTGAAGGGATAAATAAAAATTTTGAAAGTAGAATACGACTTGGTATTATGTCGGCTTTAATGGTCAATGACTCCTTGGATTTCAATAGCCTAAAGGAATTATTAAAAGTGACAGACGGCAATTTAGCAAGTCATATTAAAGCTTTAGAAAAAAATGATTATATATCTGTAAATAAGAAATTTATAGGCAAAAAACCAAACACAACTTATTCTGCAACACAATACGGTAAAATTGAATTTTCTAATCACTTGGATGCTCTTGAAAAACTAATTAAAGGAAGTTAATTTTTTTATTTATACACTTTGTATTTCAAAGTACTTTTAATTATTGCAAACCATGAAAAATATCGACGAAATAACAAAAAGGGAGTTTTGGGCAAGCAATCTGACTCTAAAACTAGCCATTATAGGTTTTATGATTCTACTCCTATTAATTCCTTTACATATGGTAGAGGAAATCATCCGAGAAAGAGAAAATACAAATACAGAAGTAGATAATGAAATGGTTGAACTTTGGGGTAACAGCCAGAATATATCAGGCCCCATTTTACAAATGCCAATAAAATATGCATATGAAGATAATGATGGTAAAATCCAACATTTAAAAAAGTGGATTCACATTATGCCAGAAGATCTGAATATTACATCAGACATCAATCCTGAAACAAGAAAGAGAGGCATATTTAAATCAACAGTCTATACTGCCAAAATAAAAATGACTGGATTTTTCAAACCTCTTTTAGATAGGTACGAACTCGATGGTGAATTATTATACAATGAAGCCACCCTATCAATGGGAATTACAGATAACAGAGGAATCAAAGGCAAAATTAATTTCATATTAGATAAAAATCCACTACAAATTGAACCTGGTTTAATATGCCAGGAATTAATGAAAAATGGTATAAACTCGAAACTCAACCTAACAAATGAAATCAACAACAAAGAAATTCCTTTTGATCTTAACTTTTCAATTTCAGGAACTACTTCATTACAATTTATTCCTGTTGGAAAGCAAACTGTATCTGAAATAAAATCTACCTGGAATGACCCAAAATTTTCGGGTTCGTTCTTGCCAATTACCAGAAACATTGATGATAAAGGATTTACTGCACGATACGAAATAACTCATCTTAACAGAACATTTCCTCAACAATGGACCGGAAACAAATACAACATATTTGACAGTTCATTTGGAGTTGATTTATACATTCCGAATAATCATTATCAAAAATCATTAAGATCAGCAAAATATGGAATCCTTTTTATCATTCTTACTACGCTTATTTTCATGTTTATTGAACTATACAAGAAAAAGCAAATCCATTACTTACAATATCTTTTGGTATCTCTGGCTTTGGTTTTATTTTTCTCGATTCTCACCGCTTTAAGTGAACATATTGGATTTAACTGGGCCTACATCGTTGCATCCATTGCAATCATCACCCTAATAACAAGCTACTCAAAACTCTTACTAAACGATAAACAAGTAGTTTATTGGATTGGAGGATTAATCACTTCGCTTTATACCTTTTTATTCGTTTTACTTCAGTTAAATGACTATGCATTTTTAGCTGGAAATATAGGTCTGTTTATCATCCTGGCAATTATTATGAAAGTGAGCAGTAAACTTCAATTGAAATAGTATAAAATCAGAAACATAAAGACTGAAGCAGGAAGAAGAATAATAAAAAAGAACATTTCATTCTTCCTGCAACAATAAAAAATTCCCTTTTAAAACTAACACCTTTAACTCACAACAATGAAAGTAAAATTCATCCTACCATCTTTAACTGAAGCAAAAAGTCCTTTTTGGCGCCCTATTAAATACTCTCTATTTCCTCCACTAGGTTTGGCAACATTAGCTTCCTATTTAGATAAAGATGATGAAGCAGAAATAAGAGATCAGCATGTAGAAGATATTAATATAAATGATAATCCTGATTTGGTAGTTATTCAAGTATATATTACAAATGCATATCGGGCATATCAAATTGCAGATTCATATAGAGCAAGAGGTATATATGTAGCATTAGGAGGTTTACATGTTACTTCACTTCCGGAAGAAGCAAGTCTTCATGCAGACACTATACTTCTTGGACCGGGAGAACAAACTTTTCCTGAATTTTTATCTGATTTCAGAAAAAAGAAACCTTTAAAGAGATATATTTCAACAACTAACAGAACTATCCAAAACCAACCCCCAATCAGAAGAGACTTAATCAAAAGATATAAATACCTGGTTCCTAACTCCTTGGTTATTTCCAGAGGTTGTCCCCATCACTGCAATTTTTGTTACAAAGACTCCTTTTTTAAAGGAGGAAAATCATTTTATACCAAACTAGTTGATGAAATACTGACAGAGATTGATTCTTTGCCTGGAAAACATCTTTACTTTTTAGATGATCATCTACTAGGAAATCCAACATTTGCAGCTGAATTATTTGAAGGAATGAAAGGGATGAACAGGGTTTTTCAGGGAGCCGCGACTGTTAAATCCATTTTAGATGGAGATTTAATTGAAAAGGCTGCAAAAGCGGGATTAAGAAGTTTATTCGTTGGTTTTGAAACTTTTTCTCCAACTAATTTACAAATGAGCAATAAAATTCAAAATCAAAAGTATGTGTACGAAAAAGCAGTTCAAAGACTTCATGATTTGGGAATAATGATCAACGGTAGTTTTGTATTTGGATTAGATGATGATGATAAAGATGTATTTAAAAGAACCGTAGACTGGGGAGTTTCAAATGGAATTACAACTTCAACCTATCATATTTTAACGCCTTATCCTGGTACTGAATTATACAACTCAATGATTCAGAAAGATAGAATTACAACAAAAGACTGGTCACAATACGATACCCGACATGTTGTTTATAAGTCAAACCAACTTACTAAACAAGAATTGGAGGATGGTTACTCCTGGGCATATAAAGAGTTTTACAAATGGACGAGTATTACTAATTCCTCCCTACAACATAAGAATATCAAACATATTATTAAACATTTTGCATACACTGGAGGTTGGAAAAAATTTGAAAAGATGTGGAATTTCATCATTCAAACAGGAGGATTAAAATATATGCTTCCTCTTTTAGAACTGTTACTATCAGAAATAAAGAAAAAGCCAGAAGTTACTACCTCAAAAGTCTACTTACAAAAAAGCCTCTCATAAATATGAGAGGCCATATAAAATAAAGATGATAATCTTTTACACTTCAACTGGTTGCCATTGTCTGGCAGCCTCGTACATTGCAATTACATTTTCAACTGGAGTTTCAACTTTAATTTTATGGCTAGGTCCCAAAATAAATCTACCTCCGGGTGCCATAACATCTAATAATTCATTTACCCCGTCTGTCACTTGTTTTGGAGTTCCTTGTCTTAAAAGCAATTCTTCATCCATTGCTCCACAGAAAGTAATCAATTGACCAAAATCTTTTTTAAGACCATCGGGTGACATTCCACTAGCTCTTGTTTGAATCGGATCTAAAACTTCAGCCCCCGCACTAATAAAATTAGGAAGCAACTTTCTTACTCCTCCACAACTGTGCATATAAAAATGGGCACCCATTTCTTTAGGAACTTTGGTAAATGCATCAATCGATGGACGAATATATTTGTCCCAATGGTCATTACCAATTGTTAATCCAGTTTGACTACCAAAATCATCCGCAACACGAATAAAATCAATTCTACCGTTACCTACTTTGAAAAATTCTTCAACGAATCCTTCATAGAATTGAATTACCTTATTACAAAGAGCAGTAAAAAACTTTGGATGTGACATCATCACTTCCATAAAAGAATCCCTACCAATCAACCTTTGTACAATACGAAACAATCCGGGTGATGAATAACCCGGTGCAGTCATTATTGCATAATCCTTGTAACGATTTAATTGCTCATCGAGCGCAGAGAAGTCAAATAGATTATTTGTTGGCCAGGCGAAATCGTCTAGTGCTGTAGGGTCTGTAATACCCTGTAATGGAAAATGATCAGCTTCCCAGTATTGATATTTTCCTGTTTGAATTCGCGAATATCCTACTCCCCAAATGTCCTTTTTTGATTTTTTCGCTTCATCAACTAGCTGAGGTCCTACATATTTTGGTTCAACCCATCGAAAATCTACATCCAAATGTTCCAGAAGTTCATCTCGATTTGTAAAACCATAATAGGACATCATTTTCTCACCAAATTCCGGTGTATCCCAATAAAAAAATGGAACTCTATCCGGAATTTCCTTGTTCAGAGCTTTTAACACTCTTTCTTTGTGGTTCATAAACGATGTTTTTTAGGCTATTGTTATCACAAGTTTTCCAAGTAAAACCTTCCGAAATTATAAAGTTTTTAAATAAAAACAAAGTTATTATGTTATATAAATGATTTTTTTAACATACGAAGCCCATTGAAAACAAGTCTATTACAACGATCGCTGACGAACAACCTCATATACTAAAACTCCGGCAGCAACCGATACATTTAAAGAACCAATAGCTCCCACAATTGGAATACGAGCTCCAGCATCACATATCTTTAAAATTTGTCCTGAAACACCTTTATCCTCAGCTCCCATTACAATGGCAGTTGGTCCTGAAAAATCAACTTTAGTATAATCTTCACTTCCTTTTTCTGTAGCGGCTACAATTTGCAATCCTGATTTCTTTAAATAATCAACAGCTTTAAATAGATTTTTTTCTCTACAAACTGGAATATGTTCTAATGCTCCAGCTGAAGTCTTTATTGCATCAGCATTTATTGAAGCTCCTCCTTTTTCCGGAACAACTATCATATCTACACCCGCACATTCAGCTGAACGAGCAATTGCCCCCATATTTCGTACATCAGTAATACCATCCAATACTAATACTAGCGGAGTTTTTCCTTGCTCAAAAACATCCATCAGTTTATTTTCCATGTTATCATATGTAATTGCAGAAACAAAAGCAATTACACCCTGATGATTTTTACGAGTAGCTCTATTGATTCTTTCGACAGGTACAGTTTGCCACGAAATATTGGCTTGTTTCATGGTTTCGATCAGCTCTTCATACAACTCTCCCTGTAACCCTTTCTTTACTAATACTTTTTCTATTTCTTTACCTGAATGAATTGCTTCAATAACAGATCGTATTCCAAATAAAAAATCACTTTTGCCTGCCATAATTTTAGTTTTATATCTGATGATATCTAATTTCTAATCTAATTGTTTTTTTAATTCTTCCATTTGTTCCAGCTCTTCTTGCAACTGCTCCCACTCCTTCATCTTGGTCTCCAAAGATAAATTTACATCATGATATTTCTTCACAAATTCAGGATCACTAGCCTTGGCAACATCCTGCATCTGTTGATCAAGATCTTCAATTTCACCTTCAAGTGCAGCAACTTCCTCTTCACATTTATCAACCAGTTGTTGAGCCTTCTTTAATTTTTTACTGATCTCCTTACGTTCTTCATAAGAGATTTTAGCTGCAGATTTTTCTTCTTCAACACTTTCGTCCTTCTTACTTTTAACTGCATTACCAGCAGATTCTAATTCACGTAATGACTCAAGTTTTTTTCTTTCTAAAAATTCATAAATTCCTCCCAAATGCTCTTTCATTTGTTTATTACGGAACTCATAAACTTTATCTACCAAGCCATCTAAAAATTCACGATCATGGGATACAACAACGACCGTACCCTCAAAATCCTTAACTGCCTGTTTTAATAATTCTTTTGATCTAAGATCCAGGTGGTTTGTAGGCTCATCCAACACCAATAAATTGACCGGTTCCAACAATAGTTTTACCATTGCCAAACGTGTTCTTTCCCCTCCGGATAAAACAGAAACCTTTTTTTCTACTGCTTCTCCACTAAACATGAAAGCACCCAATAAATCTCTAATTTTAAGCCTTATATCCCCTACAGCTACATGATCTATAGTTTCTAATACAGAAAGTTTTTCATCTAAAAGATCGGCCTGATTTTGGGCAAAATACCCAATTTTAACCTGATGACCCAGTTTTAAACTACCTGTATAATCAATTTCATTCATTATCATACGAGCCATGGTAGTTTTACCTTCGCCATTTCTACCAATAAAAGCTACTTTTTCTCCTCTGGCTATAGAATAATCTAAATCCTTAAGAACTTCTAAAGAACCATAACTTTTTGACAGACCTTTACCTTCTATTGTAATTGAACCGGAATGAGGAGCCGGAGGAAACTTAATTCTTAAAGCTGAATTATCAAACTCATCCACTTCAATCCTTTCTACCTTCTCCAGTTGTTTTATTCTTGACTGAACCTGAACAGCCTTGGTTGCCTGATATCTAAATCTTTCAATAAACTTTTCCGTTTCCTCAATCATCTTCTGCTGATTGCGATATGCCGCCAACTGCTGTTCCCTTCGTTCTTCTCTTAGCTGTAGATATTCAGTATACGATGCTTTATAATCATATATTTTACCCATCTGAATTTCGATGGTACGTTTTGTTATATTATCAAGGAAGGCTCTATCGTGAGAAACAAGAACCACAGCACCACTGTAAGATTTCAGAAAATCTTCAAACCATTGAATAGACTCAATATCCAGGTGGTTTGTTGGCTCATCCAGTAAAAACACATCAGGTTTTTGAAGTAAAATTTTAGCCAATTGGATACGCATACGCCATCCTCCTGAAAATTCAGAAGTCAATCTTTCAAAATCAGAACGTTCAAAACCCAATCCCTTAAGTGTGACTTCAATGTCGGAGGCATAATTACCACCTCCCAACAAGCTTAAGTGATCATTCTTTTCTGTAAGTTTATGAATAATATCCAAATATGCTTCAGACTCATAATCTGTTCTTTCTGATAGCTGAAGATTTAATTTTTCAATTTCTTCCTCCAACTGCTTTAACTCCCCGAAAGCCTTCTCTACCTCATCCCATACAGTTCCTGTATCATCATGCTTCATATGTTGAGGTAAATAACCTATTTTGCAATCTTTAGGAATAGTAACAATTCCTCTTGTTGGCGACTGTATTCCAGCCAAAATTTTTAATAAAGTTGATTTTCCTGCCCCATTTTTCCCTGCTAAACCTATTTTATCTTTAGGATTTACCAAGAACGACACATCATCAAACAGAGAAAAACCTCCAAACTCAACGGCTAATTGATTTACCGAAACCATTAATAATACAACTTTAAATAACTATGAAAAATAATATTTAAGGAATCACTCAATTTTAAATTACTTATGTTTCAATCATAAGCATTGATGTAATTCCTTTTTAAGTATGCTTTATGAAATAAAAAATTAAAGCTTTGTTCTTTTAATTTCTAAATCAGATTTAAACGATAAGACATATAATCCACGATTGCAAATTCCTCCCCAGTTTTCAATTCTTTCAAAATCGAAATTAAATTGTATTTGAGAAGATTTATAGTCTGACAAACAATTTTCAAACTGCTTTCCAAATTTAACTCTGGCATTAATAAAATAATAAGCCACATCAAATCCCCAAATACCATATTTTGAAAACTTCGAATTTTTATCCGGACGAATAAAATAAGGAGCAACAGCAAAAGGTTCAGTTCTATACCAAGTTCTGTATTTACTAATAAAATCAGCTGAAGCAATATCATTATAATCTAAGGCATAAGTAGTTAATATGTCCGTATTTAAATCATGAATCTCTTCTGCATTTATTGTTTGATACTTTAACCAATCACCAAATCCAATTAACTTGACTTGTTTTTCTGTCAGTTCAACTACTCCATGCAGAGTCGTTACTATTTTAGATATATCTGCTTCTTTTGGAGATGGAATTATAACGACATTTGGTTTTTCAGAATCCAGTAGAGCTTCAATTGCCTGTATATCCTGCTGCGAAAATGAAACTTCAATATAATCAGGAGAAACTCCTAATGGAATATACTCTGAATACAACTTATCTTTAAGAGTGCTGCAAAAAGTATTTTCTAAAGAACCTGGCTCCTTTGATTTCAGAACTAAAATTCGACTTCCCTTACTTTTATCGATAATATATGACGCGTATTTATCATACATTAATGAATCAGGTGTATTTACCTGAATTAAGTATGGATTTTTATTTATTTCCGGATTTTTATTTGATAATGGATAAATTAATTTAATTCCATTTTCAAACGAAAATTTAGATACCATTGGAAGATTACTTGTAAAAGCAGGACCAATAATAAAATCAACATTTTTTAATTCGGGTTGAGATAAAATTTGTTTTACTTTATTGGTATCAGGAGCAGTATCATAAGTATACATATGAATATTGACTCCTTGCTTTTTTAAAGAATCTAATGCCAATAATACCCCTTCATAAAACTCAACAAAAGGACGAGATCTGGTTGATAAAATTGGTTCTTCTCTTTCCAGTTCTATTTCTTCGTCATTTTCAATTTTTGTAATGATATTTGCTTTTTTAGTAGCCTCAATATCAAAGGGTAGCATTACTGCAACGTAAATTGTTTCTTTTAATGTATTATAATCGTATGATCCACAATCTACAAAAATAGTATCCATATTTTTGTGATCTTGACCGAAAACAAAATCTTTACTTGGCAAATCCTGTTCTTGTTCTAACTTGGATAAATAAGAAGCTGTTGGAATTTTAAGTTTTGATCCCTTTTTAATATTAGATAAGATCAATGTAGGATTAGCATTTTCAATATCTTGTACCTTAACATTATATTTTCTTGCAATTGAATATACTGTCTCTTTTCGTTTTACGGTATGAATTGTAAAATCCTCTTGCTGACTGATTCGTTGTTGTTCTCTTTTTATTTCTGCTTTTGGAATTCTAACTAAAAATCCTAATGCTAAATCATCAGGGTTTAAATCCGGATTTGAATTATATATAGCTTCTTTTGAAATTTGGTATTTCTTGCTTAGAGAATAAAAAGTTTCTCCTGCCTGAATTCTATGATAAATAAAATTATCATCCTCCAATTTTTGTTGCGTTAATTCCTTCTCTACAGGCTTAACAATTTTATCTTTTGGAATTCGAATTGTGGATCCAATTTCCAATATTCCTGTTTGTAAGGCTGGATTGCTTTTTACTATATCTTGAATTGGAACTGTATATTTTGTTGAAATTCCATATAATGTTTCTTTTGGAGCAACATTATGATATATATAATCACCATTTACCTGAGTACTCTCTTTTTTAGTAATAGGAATTTTAATGATACTCCCTATAATTAACTGTTGATCTGCACCTACATTATATTTTTTAATTTCATCAATGCTTATATTGTATTTTCGGGATAAGAAATACAGGGTTTGACCTTTTTCAATTGTATGATAAACAAACTCATTACTACTCTCAATTTGTTCCTCATTATTATTTCTTCCTTTAATAACAGGTATATGTAATACATCTCCTGGTTTTAATCCAAAAATGGATTCTGGATTTGCATCATGAATTTCTTTTTGTGAAACACCATACTTTTTGGCAATTCCATAAAAACCTTCTCCTTGTTGTACAATGTGTAAATAATAAGTTTTACCATTAATTATTACTTTATCATTTTCCTGAGCATAAATAGAAAACGAGCTAACTAAGATGAATATTAATAAAACTATATATTTCAAAACTAATTTATTCATTATCATTAAAATTTATCGCCCTCAAAAGTATAAAAAGAGAGCGATCAAAACAAAGCTATATTAATAGAATAAAAAAAAGTTGCTGAAAGTAAATTCCAACAACTTTTTCTTATAGAAAAATTAATATCTAATATTACATTTTAATCTGAGCTTCAATCTCTTTCATCTGGTTCTTAAAATCCTTATCAGTTTCCAGTAAATTATTTACTTGTTTACAAGCATGCAATACTGTTGCATGGTCTTTTTTACCAATTTTAGAACCTATCGTAGATAAAGATGAATTTGTTAAGCTCTTTGAAAAATACATAGCAACTTGCCTTGCTTGTACTAATTCTCTTTTTCGTGAACGCGATTGCAATGAATCAACAGCTAAGCCAAAATAATCACAAACAACTTGTTGAATATAGTCAACACTCAATTCCTTTTGTGTTTTCTTAACTAATTTATCAACTATTGACATTGCTACATCAATAGAAATTTCTTTTTTGTTTAAGGTAGCCTGAGCTAATAATGAAATTAATGCTCCTTCTAACTCTCGTATATTATTAGCAACATTAGATGCAATATATTCCAGAACATCTTTAGTTATAGAAATTCCATCTTTATATACTTTATGCTCTAATATTTTAATTCTTGTATCATAGTTTGGAGCCTGAACATCTGCTGACAATCCCCACTTAAATCTTGACAATAAACGATCTTCCATTCCCTTCATCTCAACCGGTGCTTTATCTGCAGTTAAGATCAACTGCTTTCCCGTCTGGTGTAGATGATTAAAAATATGGAAAAATGTATTTTGCGTTTTTTCTTTTCCTGCAAATTCCTGTACATCATCAATAATTAATACATCAATCATTTGATAAAAGTTCAAGAAATCATTCTGTGTGTTATTTCGTACAGACTCAGTAAACTGTGTTTGAAACTTATTAGCATTAACATACAGTACTGTTTTTTCAGGAAAATACTTTTTAATATCAATTCCTATAGCTTGAGCCAAGTGAGTCTTACCTAATCCAGAATTACCATATAAAAACAAAGGGTTAAACGCTGTTTTTCCAGGATTTTTTGCTACAGCCATCCCTGCTGAACGGGCTAATCTGTTACAATCACCTTCAATATGATTATCAAATGAATAATCTGAATTCAATTGAGGATCAACATTAAGCTTCTTTATTCCTGGAATTACAAATGGATTTCTGACAACTGGTTTTTCAGAATTCATTTGCATCGAAACCGGACGATTGCGTAAATCAGTTTTATTATTTGATGGTAATCTTTGTGTAAGTGGTTGTTGATTCTTTTGATGTGGAGTATCTACAACAACGCTATATTCTAATTTTGCAGAGGGCCCAAGTTCTCTGCGTATTGTTTTTCTTAGTAGATCAATAAAATGCTCTTCAAGATATTCATAAAAAAATGCACTTGGTACTTGAATGGTTAAAATATCATTTTCAACCTTTAATGGAGCAATTGGCTCAAACCAAGTCTTAAAACTTATTTGAGGAATATTGTCCTTAATGACATTTAAACAGTTATTCCATACTTTTTCGTAATTGGGCTTCATTTTTTGTGTTTTCTCTGCTAGGTGTTTATGTTATATACTATCTCTTTCCGAAAACAAAAATTGTGAAAAAAAAATTGAAAAAAAAACATCAATTTTCTTGTTTTTTTAAAACCTCAACTATTTCACTAGTTTATAATAATTTAAACTAAAAATAACACAAAACACTGATAACGTGACATTTAATGCAATAATTGGCAATATTCACTAACTTATATAAGTCTTATAAATTAAGGAATTATGAAGAAATTATTTTTTTTTGAATTATTTTGAAGAAAATTTCAGAAGTTCAAAACTTAACACTATAATCACTTTTGTAAATAGAAAATTAATTCAATACCTTATTTAGTTTTACAGGCAAACCATTTTTCAATGCAAGAATCTGAGCATCAGGAAAAAGTTCTATTATTGAGTTTTTCAGTACTAAAATTTCTTCATAGTCTTTTTCCTCCCCAATGGTATAAACAAAGTATTTTCCATCTCTATCTTCGTATACATATTCTCCTTTAACTAACTCCTTCCCTCTTATATCTAAAGGTGACTTTGTTTTATCTAATAAAACTTTAAAAACAACATCCTCTTTATCTTCATCATTAGTCTTTTTACTTCCTCCTCCAAAACTAAAAGCACTAAAGCTCACATATCTGTTAGGTTGATGTCTTACGTCAGTCAATAAACGATCTAAACTAACTGCAGCCTCATTAACATTATTATAAAGCTCTTCATTCTTTAATAACATTCCTAAAGACCCTTCACCTTCATTTATAGCTGTTAAAACACCATTAAATGATGACATTACCGAATTCATCTCCAATACTAAACTATCAACTTGCGTTTGAGCTAAATTGGACGATAATGTATCAAGGTTAGAAAGCATTGATGAGATAGAACCTGTATTTTTATTTAATGCAATAGCAAAAGAATCCAGGTTAGTTAACATTGACCCTACAGCACCTTCTGGTTGCAAATTTTTATTTAACGCAGAACTCAATTCATTCAGGTTTTTCATCATACCTGCAAAATTCTCTACTCCACTTGCAATATTACCCTTGCTCTTTTTATCAAATACTTTATTTAAATTAGTCAGTACTGAGTCCAACTTAACAACAAGATTTTCTGCTTTATCTTTAAGAGGTAGCACTTCCTGGCTTACCTGATCAGCTAATCCACCCATTAATGAAGTTTGAATAGTATCATTAGACACTAACATTTTTTGCGAATCACCATATAGAAAGCGAATTGCTTTTGTCCCCATTAAATCTAAACTATATATTTGAGCAACCGTATTAACAGGAAATTCCACCTCTTCATCAATCGACATCACAACTATAATTTTTTCTAAACCACTATTTTCAAAATCAATACTTCTTACAGTACCAATTTTAAATCCTTTATAGTAAATAGGTCCTCCCTCTGTTAATCCATCAATACGACTATAAACACCATACAGTTTATAACCAGGAAGAAAAATATCTCGCCCTTTTAAAAAATTAACTCCCCATATTAAAATAAAAAGTGCTGAAATAGCAACAATACCAACCTTTACTTCTCTTGTGATTTTAGACATATATAATTGTTTAAATTCAAGTCAAAATTAGAAGAAATTTATTTAAACCAAAGCTTACATACTTTTTACTACATAATTTAACTTTATGAATCTGCAATAAATATACCTGGTCATTTAAACTTTTATGTGTTATAAACCTTAAACATACAACACCAAAACATTAAAGTACACTTAGATTAATTAACTTTGGCAAAAAATATAAATATTGGAAACAAAATATAATATTAGCGACTGGCTACCTACCACCTTAAAAGAAGTTAAACAAAGAGGTTGGGATGAATTGGATGTCATTATCTTTTCAGGAGATGCCTATATCGATCATCCTTCTTTTGGGGCTGCTGTTATTGGTCGCATTATTGAAAATGAAGGATTAAAGGTTGCAATTGTTCCTCAACCCAATTGGAGAGACGATCTAAGAGATTTTAAAAAACTGGGAAAGCCCAGATTGTTTTTTGGTGTATCATCTGGTAGTATGGACTCAATGGTTAACCATTACACCGCTAACAAAAGATTAAGATCTGATGATGCATATACTCCCGGAGGAAAATCTGGATTCAGACCAGATTATGCAACAGAAACCTATACAAAAATTTTAAAAGATTTATTTCCGGACACTCCTGTAATAATAGGCGGAATTGAAGCTTCATTAAGAAGAGTTACTCATTACGACTATTGGCAAAACAATTTAAAACCCGGAATTTTAGCCTCTTCACATGCTGATTTACTTGTATATGGTATGGGAGAAAAACCTTTAAAAGAAATATTAAGATTACTAACTAAAGGAGTACCATTTCAATCACTTACTACTATACCACAAACATCATATATTAGTAAAAAGGAAGACACTAAACCTAATAAAAACTGGAATGACATTACTTTATTTTCCCATGAAGAATGCTTAAAGGATAAAATAAAATACGCAAAAAACTTTAGACACGTTGAAGAAGAGTCAAACAGATGGCAAGCAGCACGATTAATTCAGGGAATTGACAGCAATAATAATATTGTAATCAACCCTCCTTACCCACCTCTATCTACAAAAGAATTAGATGCTTCTTTTGATTTACCCTACACACGTTTACCGCATCCAAAATATAACAAAAAGGGCTCTATACCAGCTTTTGAGATGATTAAGTTTTCAGTAAACATGCACAGGGGATGTTTTGGCGGATGTAGTTTCTGTACAATTTCAGCTCATCAAGGGAAATTTATTGCCAGCCGATCAGAAAAATCCATCCTAAAAGAAGTCAGACAAATTACACAAATGCCAGACTTCAAAGGTTACATTTCTGATCTTGGAGGACCTAGTGCCAATATGTATCAGATGAAGGGAAAAGATTTAAAAATATGCGAGAGGTGTACTCGCCCTTCATGCATATTCCCTAATATTTGCAACAACCTTAATACTGACCACACTGCAATGACAGAGATTTACCAAAAGGTAAATCGTATGCACGATATCAAAAAGGCTTTTATTGGAAGTGGAGTAAGATACGATATGCTATATAACAAAATGGCTTCTGCAAAAGAACAAGAGAGTCATAAAAAATACATGGAGGAACTTATTTCAAACCATGTTTCTGGAAGACTAAAAGTAGCACCTGAACATACTTCAGATGATGTTTTAAAGCAAATGAGAAAGCCATCATTTAAGTTGTTCCATAAATTCAAAAAAGACTTTGAGGATATCAATAAAAAGAATAATACAAACCAACAGATTATTCCTTATTTCATATCCAGTCACCCTGGAAGTAAAATTGAAGATATGGCTCAATTGGCTGTTGAAACAAAAAAACTTGACTTTAAATTAGAACAAGTTCAGGATTTCACACCAACTCCAATGACTGTTGCCACGGTAATTTTTTATGCAGGAGTTCATCCTTACACTCTAGAAAAAACGTATACTGCAAAATCAAAACAAGAAAAATTAGATCAAAGAGTATTTTTATTCTGGTATAAACCTGAATACAAAAAACAGATAGAACGCCTGCTAGAACAAAAAAACCAAGTAGAACTAGTAAGCCAGCTTTTCAATAAAAAAAATAAAGAAGTAAGCTTCAAGCAGAAACCACAAACTAATAAAAGTAAAAGCAAAAAACATAATTATAATACAACCAGAAGAAAGAAATGAAACGAGCCATAAGAGATCTTTCTCATAAAAGAAAGAGATCAACCTTGGCGAATTCCACCTGACAATTAAAAACAAAATTATAACAGATGAAACGAACATGTAAATTTGATTATCCAAATTCACACACAAGAGGATGATTAAATTTATTTGAGAGTTCCATATGCCCGTGAAAATAAATTATAATCATATGAAACTAACTATTAAATTATTTACATTCCTCACCCTTTTAAGTCTTTATTCATGCGCAGAATTAGCACAAATAGCAAACAGTATTGAATTAGATACACCTTTAACTGAAGCTGAGATTGCAAAAGGTCTAAAAGAAGCATTAAGAGTAGGTACAGACTCGGCGGCACACAAACTGTCATTAACTGACGGCTATTTTAAAGATGAAGCTGTAAAAATACTACTTCCGGAAGAAGCAAATATTATAGTTGACAATGCAAAAAAGATTCCAGGAGGAGAAAAATTAATTAACGATGTTATTTTAAGTATAAACAGAGCTGCAGAGGACGCAGCCAAAGAGGCAGGACCTGTATTTTTCAAAGCTATTACAGAAATGACAATTACCGATGCAGTTAATATCTTGGGAGGAGAAGACAATGCTGCAACCGAATATTTCAAATCCAAAACCTATCAGGAACTATTTGATTTATACAGCCCTAAAATCAAACAATCCACTGATAAAAAAATCATTGCAGGTTATTCTGCTGGTGAAACCTGGGAGTTATTAACCTCAAAATACAACCAGGTTGCCGGCTCATTCGTAGGTCAATTAGCTGATTTACATAAAGTAGAAGTTGAACTAAACTCCTATCTTACACAAAAAGCATTAGATGGTTTATTCCTTAAGATAGCAGTTGAAGAAAGTAAGATCAGAAAAGACCCCACAGCAAGGGTTACTGAAATATTAAAAAGAGTTTTTAAATAAGAAATATTCAAGGCTGTTAGGATTTATTCATTCTAACAGCCATATTTTTTTCCTTGCCAACTATCTCGTTCTTTTAAACGCTTTTCAACCTTGGCTACAAACTCAAAATTTTTCAAACCCCATTTAGGTGCGATTAATAACTCCTTAGGCGACTGACTTATAAACCGCTCCATTACAATATTAGGATTAAGTACCTCTAAGAAATTAACAACCAATTCAATATATCCATCAACATCAAAAAGTTTTATGTTCGATGGATTTTTTAAATACTCCTCACCCATAACAGAACCTCTAACCAATTGAAGCTGGTGAAGTTTTAAATAATCCAACGGTAATTCTGACATTTTTCGAGCATGATTAAAAATGTCTTCCTCAGATTCTCCGGGTAATCCCAATATAAGATGTGCACCAACCTTTAAGCCTGCTTTTGCTGTTTTTTTAATTGCATCAATCCCCTCTTCAAAACTATGTCCTCTATTTATAGTCTTCAAAGTAGAATTCAAAGTTGACTCTATTCCATACTCAACAGTAATATGATAATCCTGATTTAACTCCTGTAAAAATTCAATAAGCTCATCACTAATACAATCAGGCCTGGTACCAATTACAATTCCAATCACTTTAGGATGACTTAAAGCCTCTAAATACCTTGATTTTAAAACATCAATACTCTCATAAGTATTACTGTAAGCCTGAAAATAAGCTAAATAATGTTGAGTTTTATATTTTGGAGAAAAGAAATTAATACCAGTATTAATTTGATCTGTAATAGAATTACCTTCACCACAATAAGATGGATTAAAAGTTGAGTTATTACAAAACGTGCAACCCCCAACCCCTTTTGAGCCATCTCTATTTGGGCAAGAAAATCCAGCATCTACAGAAACTTTTTGCACTCTTTCATTAAAAGTTCTTTTTATGTACGAACTATAATCATTATATCTCCTCGAATGCCCCCAATAATATTCCATATCTCTATTTATCTCCAATAAAACAAAATCACCACTACATATTTCATGAAGCAATTCTTTCTGTCTGTTTCTTTCTTAAATATTTAGCATACAAATGTAGTAAAATAGACCAATCTAAATTAAAAAACCTAACAACGAAAAATCTATACACCTTTCCATTTTATGTAAATACTTTGTTATATTTATACTACTGAAAAACTAAAAAACGTACTTAATGATTAGCGAAAAAGACCTCAACTACCTTAGCGAAAAGGGAATATCTACAGAACAGGTAGAATATCAATTGAATCAATTTAAAACAGGATTTCCTTTTATGGACATCCAAAAACCAGCATCAATTGGGGATGGAATAATTAAATTGGATGAAGAACAAAAGTTAATGTTTATAGACCAATATAGAAATGGTATCGATGAAGGATTAACTGTTTTAAAATTCGTTCCTGCATCAGGAGCTGCAACTCGAATGTTTAAAGATCTATTTAGTTTCATTCAAGCTGATAAATCAAAACAGGAAGAATTAAAAACTAAAGGGCCTATCAAAGATTTTCTTTCGCACATTAAATATTTTGCATTCTCAAAAGACCTGGAATCAATTTGCAATATAGACTTTACTGATGAAAAGGCTGTTTTTGAAAACGGTGCACTAATAGTAGAAAAGTTACTTCTTCCTGAAGGTTTAAATTATGGCAATTATCCAAAAGGTATCCTTCAGTTTCACAATGACGGAGAAAAAAGCACTACTCCTATTGAAGAACATATGATTGAAGGAGCTCTATATGGACAAGATAATGAAGGAATTGTAAATCTTCATTTTACTGTTTCCGAAGACCATATAAATCTATTCAAGGATATTGTAAATAAAAACATTTCGATGTTTGAAGCTAAATATGATGTTAAATACAACATTTCATATTCCACTCAAAAATCATACACAGATACAATTGCAGTAAATCCGGATAATTCACCTTTTAAAACTGATGAAGATCAATTATTGTTTAGACCAGGTGGACATGGAGCTTTAATTGAAAATCTTAACGATCTTGATTCTGATATCATTTTCATTAAAAATATTGACAATGTAGTTCCTTCATACAGATTAAAAGATACCATACAATATAAAGAAGCTCTGGCAGGAGTATTGTATTTTTACCAACAAAAAATATATGATTTTCTTGAAGCTATTGAAAACGAAACAGCCGATCAGGAATTAATTGATGAGATACTTGACTTTATGCAAGCTGAATTATTCATTACTATCCCTGAAAATCTTTCATCAGAAGCAGAAAAAATATCGTTTATAACAAGTAAACTTAACCGACCTATAAGAGTTTGTGGAATGGTTAAAAACGAAGGTGAACCTGGTGGTGGACCATTTTGGGGTATTGGAAAAAACAATGAAATCTCACTTCAAGTCGTTGAAAGTTCTCAGATCGACCTTAATAACGAGACTAAAAAGAAGATTCTTCAACAAAGCACTCATTTCAATCCTGTAGATTTAATTTGTAGCACAAAAAACTACGTTGGTGAGAAATTTAATCTTCTTGACTATGTAGATCCTAAAACAGGATTTATTTCAAACAAATCCCTTAACGGAAAAGAGTTAAAGGCTTTAGAATTACCTGGATTATGGAATGGAGCAATGTCAGATTGGACAACTCTATTCGTTGAAGTTCCTGTAAGCACATTCAATCCTGTTAAAACAGTAAATGATCTCTTACGCACTCAACATCAACCTGAAGGATCAGACGGTCATTAACAAAATTTTACAAAAGGACGTTGTTTTGTTAATTAGTTATTAACAATGTCCTTTTGTTATAAACAATTCATTGTATAAATCCAAATTTATGGTAGTTTTGTCTTCTAAATTCAAAGTGTGGATATATGCAAGAATACTCTCACGCAGATCATGAAGGAACAAGGGAGACAGTAGAAAGATTTGAGGAAATGGTTCAATTAAACCAGGAATCCTATTTTGATGTGTTCCAGATTGAATCAATTTTTGATTATTATCATCAAAAAAATATATTAGAAAAAGCAGAGCTTGCTATTTCTATGGGATTAAAACAACATCCTGAATCTACAAGTTTAAAACTTAAACTTAGTACACTTTATTTAGAACAAGATAAAGATGAAGAAGCATTAAATGTTTTAAATTACTTAAAGGAAGTTGAATCTAACAATTCCGAGGTATTTTTAAACTTAGGAATTATACATACACGATCTGCGGAAAAAGATGAAGCAATTAAAAATTTTGAAATTGCTTTAAAAAACTGTACTTCAGAAGATTTAGCCGATTACATATTTGAAATAAGCTTTAATTTAAATCAAGATGGATATTTCACTGAAGCTAAGAACTTAATATCCTATTATTTAAAGCAATTTTCCAGCAATGAAAATTTGCTATTTGAATTAGCTTATGCCTACGATAAATTAAACGAAATAGATCAAGGTATTGATATATACAACAAGCTATTAGATATAAATCCTTATTTAGAAAATGCTTGGTATAATTTAGGAATCCTCTATAACAAACACGAAAATTATACTGATGCAATAGAAGCATATGATATCACCATAGCTATAGCTCCAAATCTTTCTGAAGCTTATTTTAATAAAGCAAACAGTCTGGCTCAAACAGGAGAATATATTGAGGCTTTAAATGCGTATGCCGAATATTTATCATACTCTTATCCTAATGCTGTCACTTATTATTACATGGGAGACTGTTGGGAAAATCTGGGCAATTACAATTTAGCATCAAGACTATACAAAGCTGCAGTAAATCTGGATCCTAATCACATGGAAGCTTTACGCTCATTAGGAAGAACATCATACAAAGTTCAAGATTACGAAACGAGTATATATGCTTTTGATAAAGCAGTTGGCATTGACCCTAAATCATCTGATCTTTGGAGAGCTTTAGGTAAAAGCTATAAAAAATTTAAAAAACCGGCTGAAGCGAAACGTTGTCTTAAAAGAGCTCTGATAAACAAACATCAAGACACTAAGAACTGGATTGAAATGTATGAATTCTTAGAGGAAAACGAAAAAGAATTCAATGCCATTCCTTTTTTAGAGCTATTGTTAAGTAAGGATCAGTCCAATGGTGCACTACATTATTTAGCTGCAATCATTTACAATAAGTTCAACAAACAAAAAGAATCTCTAAACCATTTAATAATTGCTCGTCAGCTATTACCTGAGGATTTAGAGTTTATTTTAAATAAGTATCCAGTTTTGGTCTCAATGCCAGAAATTGCTGAATACATAAACTCTCAATTATAATATATTATAACTGATATTTCTTCAACAGATTAATACATTCAGATTAGTTTGTTATTTAAGCACAAAATCATGAAAGAAAACAATACTAAAATATTTGTTTCAAATATTTTTAAAGGGATGGCTATGGGTGCCGCTAATGTAATACCCGGAGTTTCCGGAGGAACAATTGCATTGATTACAGGAATTTTTGAACGCCTTATTGATGCTATTAAATCATTTGACCTTAAAGCAATCAACTTATTATTAAAAGGTAAGATTAAAGAATTATTGAAACACATAGACTTTTGGTTTCTTGTATCTGTCTTTCTTGGTGTTGGCATTGCTATTATTTCTCTTGCCAGATTATTTAAGTTTTTATTCGAAAATTACCCGGTATATATATGGGCTTTCTTTTTTGGATTAGTACTTGCCAGTGTATACTTTGTTGGAAAAACAGTTAAAAAATGGAATATAAGTAGTATTATTTCATTCATCATAGGTAGTGTTATTGCAATTTCAATAAGCGTATTAACTCCAGCTTCTGAAAATAGCTCAATGATATATTTATTTATCTGTGGAATTGTAGCTATATGTAGTATGATTATTCCTGGACTATCTGGTTCCTTTGTACTTATTTTAATGGGGAATTATCAACTCGTAATGATTAATGCTGTTAGCGAGCTAAATATCAAGGTACTTTTACCTGTAGCTGTAGGTGCCGGACTTGGATTAATTGGTTTTTCACATTTTCTTTCCTGGCTATTAAAAAAGTATCATAATCAAACCATTGCAATGCTTACTGGATTTGTTTTAGGATCTTTAGGAATTCTATGGCCATGGAAAGAAACTATCACACAAACCTTTGGAGAAAAAGTAAAAACCATTGGTTATGATTGGTTTTTACCTAAAGCTAATAGTGAGTTTTTTATTGCTTTAGTTTTTATTATATTAGGTATGATCAGTATTTGGATTACAGAATACCTTGGTTCAAAGAAAACAAAAACAGCTTAATTAAACGGTTTAAATTCTAAAGACATGAAACGAACCCATATAGAAAACCCTCAAAAAGGAAAATCATTATTGGTAAGTTCCATCGAATGTATTTAAAGATAAAATTATAATGAGATGAAAACATTTGGATTAATCGGATACCCACTTTCAAAATCATTTTCACAAAAGTATTTCACTGATAAATTTGAAAAAGAAGAGATTAAAGGAAGATATCTTAACTTTTCAATTGCATCTATTGATGAATTTCCAGAGTTAGTATCTCACCATCCATACATTGGAGGATTAAATGTTACTATTCCATACAAAGAAAAAGTAATTCAATACCTGGATGATTTGGATCCTATTTCAAAAGAAGTTGGAGCTGTTAATGTTATTAAATTTGATTGGAGTAATCCTTCTAAACCCAAATTAACAGGATACAATTCTGACATTATTGGATTTCTGGAATCCATAAAACCATTTATAAAACCAACCCATAAAAAAGCTTTAATCTTAGGAACAGGAGGTGCAGCCAAAGCAGTTGGTTACGCCTTAAAAAGCTTAGGTATTGATTACAAATTAGTTTCCAGAACTCCAGAGGGTGAAAACCAAATAAGCTATCATTCATTAAATGAAGAAATAATGAATGAAAATACCGTTATCGTAAATACTACTCCACTTGGAATGTATGGAAACCTAGAAGCTAAACCTGAAATTCCATATCATTATTGTGGTAAGGATCATTTATTTTATGATTTGGTCTATAATCCGGAAGTTACTGCCTTTTTAAAGGCTGGACAAAACCAAGGAGGAACTATAAAAAACGGATTAGAAATGCTTCATCTACAAGCTGAAGCTGCCTGGGAAATCTGGAATAAATAATAAATAAACAAACACTGGTAAATATAAAAAGCGACCTATAACTGGTCGCTTTTCTTATATATAAATTATTTTATATTAACTGTAGGCGAAAAGATATCCTCAGGATATTTTATATCTACTAAATACAATGCCTGAGCCGGCGCTGAAGTTCCTGCAACTCCCCTATCCTTTGATACTATTATATCTTTAAAACCATCTATAGTTAACTTACCTTTACCAACCTCCAATAAAGTACCTACAATTGCACGAACCATATTTCTTAAAAAACGATCTGCTGATATTGTAAAAATCCATTTACTTCCATCATAATCCCAACGAGCTTTTGTTATTGTACAATTATTGGTTTTTACATCGGTATGCAACTTACTAAAGCTTGTAAAATCAATATAATTAAATAATTCTTTAGCAGCCTTATTCATTAAATCAAAATCAACAGGAACAGAAACCAGACATGCAAATTCCTGTAAAAATGGATTTTTTTGAGTAACAATATGATATTCATAGGTTCTATTAATAGCTGAAAACCTACTATGAGTATCTTCAGCAACTTTCTGCAGACTAAAAACAGCAATATCACGAGGTAAGAAACGATTTAACTTATAACAGAACTGTTTGCCATCTATTGATTCCCTGCTGGTTTCAAAATGAGCAACAAAATAGGTTGCATGAACACCTGTATCTGTTCTTCCACAACCCACAACATTAATCTCTTCTCCTAGCATTTTCCCAATACAATCATTCAGCATTTCCTGTACCGATATAGCATTAGGCTGAATTTGCCAACCATGATAATCTTTCCCGTTATATGCTAGCTCTAAAAAATATCTCATCTATAAATTAGTTTTCAGTTCTCAGTATTCTAGCTTCTGCTTATAACTACTGATTACTGTCTACAAGGTACTGCTTACTTTGAAGCACCTACAACTTCTCCAAATAAATCATAGGCTTCTGCATCAGTAATATTTACCTGATAAAATTCCCCTTTTTTTAATTCTGCATTTTCTATAGGAATAAGAACTTCCGGATCTACTTCAGGAGAATCAAATTCTGTTCTACCCACATAGTACTCCTCTTCTTTTCTATCAATAATAACCTTGAACTCTTTACCTATTTTTTCCTGATTAATTTCCCAACTAATCTGTTCTTGCGCTTGCATGATAATATCAGCTCTTTCCTGCTTTACTTCTTCCGGGATATTATCCTCATATGCTCGATATGAATGCGTATCTTCCTCATGAGAATAAGGAAAAACTCCTAATCGCTCAAAACGCATCTCTTTAACGAAATCTAATAATTCATTAAAATCCTGTTCTGTTTCTCCCGGATGACCTGTGATTAAGGTTGTTCTTAAATGTATTCCAGGAACATCCTTACGCATTCTTTCTATTAGCTTATAGGTATCTGCTTTAGTAACATTACGTCTCATTATCTTCAACATAGGATCACTAATATGCTGAAGCGCAATATCCAAATAATTACAAACATTAGGATGATCGTTCATTACCTTTAAAACATCGTATGGGAAACCTGCCGGATATGCATAATGCAAACGAACCCAATCGATTCCATCTACATCAGCAATTTTTCTGGTAAGTTCTCCTAAACGCATTTGCTTATAATTATCTAAACCATAGAATGATAAATCCTGAGCAATCATTTGTAATTCACGTACTCCAGTTGATGCTAATCGTTGCGCTTCGTCTATCAACTCCTCCATTGGTTTTGACTTATGCTTACCCGTTATTAATGGAATTGCACAGTACGAACAAGTTCGATTACACCCTTCTGATATTTTAAAATAAGCATAATGGTCAGGTGTTGTCAAAGATCGATCATTTCTTAAGTCAGCACGATAAGCATATCCCAAATCCTCAACTATTTTTTTCCAATCGAACTTACCATATAATGCATCTACTTCAGGAAGTTCCATTTTAAGTTGCTGAAAGTATCTTTCAGACAAACAACCCATCACATACAATTTCTCAATCTCACCACGCTTTTTAGCCTCAGCAAAATTTAAAATCGTTTCAATAGATTCTTCTTTGGCATCCCCGATAAAACCACAAGTATTAATAATGGCGATCTGCCCTTCCGGATTTGGAGAATCATGAGCTACAGAAAATCCATTTGCTTCAAATTGTTTAATTAAGGATTCTGAATCCACCAAATTTTTTGAACATCCCAACGTTACAACATCAATCTTTTTCTTCATTCTATAAATTTTAGAGACTATAAATAACTACGGCCTCTTTTTCAGACAATAAACTAAATCCTTTATCTAAAATAACAAAGGCCACCTTCAAAACAGGCAGCCCATTATATTGTTCTACTATTTACTCTAATTAAAAAGAGAATCTACAAACTCAGTACGATTAAATACTTGTAAATCATCAATACCTTCACCAATTCCAATATATTTTACCGGAATTTGAAATTGATCAGAAACCCCAATAACGACACCACCTTTTGCAGTACCATCCAATTTCGTAATCACTAAAGCATTAACTTCTGTAGCTTTTGTAAATTCTTTAGCTTGTTCAAATGCATTTTGACCAGTTGAACCATCCAAAACCAATATTATTTCATTTGGAGTATCTGGCACAACTTTTTGCATCACTTTTTTCACTTTAGTCAACTCATTCATCAAGTTAACTTTATTATGCAAACGACCTGCAGTATCAATAATAACAACATCTGCATCTTGCGCCTTTGCTGAAGACAATGTATCAAATGCCACTGAAGCAGGATCTGATCCCATAGTTTGTTTTACAAGAGGAACATCTACTCTATCCGCCCATACTTGCAACTGCTCTATGGCAGCAGCTCTAAACGTATCGGCTGCACCCAAAACAACTTTTTTTCCTGCAGATTTAAATTTATGAGCTAACTTACCTATTGTAGTTGTTTTACCCACTCCATTTACACCCACAACCATAATCACATATGGCTCTTTGCTCTTAGGTAATTCAAAATCGCCTTCTCCTTTAACCTCATTCTCTGATAAAAGAGCAACAATTTCCTCTTTTAATATCCCGTTTAATTCTGAAGTACTTAAAAACTTATCTCTGGCTACACGTTCTTCTATTCTTTCAATAATTTTCAAAGTAGTATCCACACCAACATCAGAGGTGATCAAAACTTCTTCTAGTTCATCAAGAACTACATCATCAACTTTTGAACGACCCGCAACGGCACGAGTTAGCTTTTTAAAAACACTTTCTTTTGTTTTAGCCAACCCTTTGTCCAGGCTTTCTTTTTTTTCTTTTGTAAAACTTCCGAATAATCCCATCTCTTAAGAATAATAGAATTGTAGATTTTGAGACAATAGAGAATAGAAAAACATTAATATTGAAACAAGACCTTCAAACTTAACTTTATTAATTAACCAATCAAACTACTATTGAATGAATGAGTTAAATATATAAAAAATAACGAACTAAGCTATAGTTGTTTAACACAAAAAAGCTTCCCTTATTAATTAAGGGAAGCTTTTTTGATAAAAAGTCTTTTGCTATGCAAAATTATTTCTTGAAAAAATCTTTCACTTCTTCATTAGTTACAATCTCTTCTTTAAAAGAGTATGCACCAGTTTTAGGCGACTTAACCATTTTGATCACTTTAGCGTGACCTTTACCGCCTCCCTTTTGTAGTGTTGCTACCGCTTTCTTAGCCATGATTCAAAGATTTATTTAATTTCTCTATGAATAGTATAACGCTTCAAAATTGGGTTATACTTTTTTAATTCCATTCTATCTGGAGTGTTTTTTCTGTTTTTAACAGTGATATATCTGCTAGTTCCAGGCATTCCACTCTCTTTATGCTCTGTACATTCAAGAATTACTTGAATTCTGTTACCTTTTGCTTTCTTAGCCATCTCTTAATCCCCTTAAAATTTAGTTATATAACCTTTTTCCTGAGCGGATTTCAAAGCAGCATATAAACCAACTTTGTTGATCATTCTTAGGCCAGAAGCTGAAACCCTTAGGTCAATCCATCGCTCCTCCTCAACAAGGAAGAAACGCTTTTTAAATAGATTCACATCGAATCTTCTTTTGGTTCTTCTTTTTGAGTGAGAAACATTGTTCCCAACCATGAACCTTTTTCCAGTTATTTGACAAACTCTTGACATTTTTCAATCGTTTTTTCGGATACATTTTTCAAACAGAGCGCAAAATACGTTATTTTTATTGAAAATAACAAATAAACAGGAATAAAATATTTTATTTTTTTACTCTGCTTCAATTTAAACTTGATTAATCAACCATTATTAATCCCGGATTATTCCCTGTTATCGACCTCCCCCCATTAGGAGTAACAATAAAAGTATTTTCAATACCAACCATTCCAATGCCTTCAATGCCTTTTTTAGGCTCTACTGCAAATACCATATTTTCTACTAACGGATCTTTAAAACCTTTTGCTAACACAGGCATTTCATCAACAGTTAAACCAATACCATGACCAATAAATTTAACCTGACGATTTCCAAAACCCATAAAATTTTGTTGGAATTCTGGACTTAAATCATTCATAATAGTTTCGTAAATTACCTCAGGAATATTTCCTGGTTTTAACATCTCTGCTACCCGATTCTGAATGTCAACGCATTGATGATGGATTTTAATTACCTCATCTGGCAATTTTTCACCGAACATATAGGTCATTGTTTTATCAGAATGATATCCATTCACCCCCAATCCCATATCAACAAATACTAAATCACCTTTTTTCAATTTACGATTGCGATTCCCAAGACTTGGAACGGCAGCATTTAAACCTCTATTTCCACCTGGACCATCGAAATTTGTAGGATAAAGGGAACTCTCTCCAAAACCCAACTGTGCTACAACAATCTCTGTATCATGCATTCCAAAACGAGCTGTACCATGATGCCCTTCCTTTACCATTACATGATAAAGTTCTGCAGCAAGATCTGTTTCTGCCATTCCCTCCTTTAGCATGGTTGGCACAATTTCCTCTAAAATACGACGGTGTATAGCCCCGGCTTCTTCAATATATTTAATTTCCCAATTACTTTTTACAGACCGTGTTTGAGCAATCTGAAAATCAAGTGATTTATATGATTCAAAAGGAAAATGTTTTTGAAAACGTTGATATGCAGCTAATGGAACAAATTCCGTTTCCAGATATACATTTTTAGGAATTTTCGGATAATTTTCAGCTGCATCACGATAACTTCCTATGGATCTAATATTTTCAAATTCTGATTCTCTATTTGTTCTCTCAAAACTTTTTCGAGCCCAAAGAATAGCATCTTTTCCTCGTTCTACAATTAACATTCCATCAGCCATAGAACCTGTAAAGTATAACAAGTTAATTTTACTAAAAACTACTGCCATTTCCCATTCCGGATGTTGCTGATCCATAATCTGACAAAAGCGTGTCATTCGATGTTTTAGCTCTGAAACTGGTATTATATCTGTCATAATTCAACTATTTTAGCTTTCAAAAGTATGATTTTGAAAGCAATTGAATCATTTTTTTGTCTTAAACTTTATTAAATACATTTATTCGTTTAGTATTTGAAAAAATGTAAATCATTTTTGTTGGAAAATCTTATAAAAATTACATTTTGGTAAGACACTGCTTATTTGGTAGAAAAAATAAAATCCTAACATATAAGAACTTAACCTAAGCCGTAAAAAATTGGTGCAATTTATGTTACTGATCCTATAAACACTAATTGAAAAGATCAATTATATACAATGAAATTAGAATTAGAGGAATTGACATTTATAAAGGAAAGCTGGTTGGAAGAAAAAAAGTTTATGGTTTTTCAAAACCAGAAAGGTGAACTAAGAGCAGTCGAAGCTCATATCGTTCAAGTAGATAGTTTATCAACTGGTGATAAACTAAAAGCCAGAGTTCGTAAAAAAGGATGTTCGGGACGAGAAATTGAGAAGGTTTTTGTTTAACGATGTAATTCAAAAGAATCTTGAATCAACAATAGAACTATTCTTAAATAGCAGTTCCCTCTATATTTAAAGTCAACAATATTAATCTAGCATTTATACTACCCTATTAATCAATACTATTCTCTCTAAAGCATTATAATCACCACATCATAACAAAATTCTATTTTTACTATTTTCCTTTTTAGGATATTGAGATCTTATTATATTGTACTATCTTTGCAATTCCATAATGAATTAGCTAATTATGGATTGACAAAAATATAGACATGGAACAAGAGCAGAAAACGAACAATTCAAAATTACCAAACTGGATAGAAATTATTTCAAAATACAACAAGCCTAAACTATCAAAAAGTGTTTGGCAAATTATCAACTCACTTATTCCATTTATAGTTTTATGGTTTTTAATGGTTAAAAGCATCGAAATTTCTTATTGGATTACGCTTTTCCTTTCTGTTTTTGCAGCAGGTTTTTTAATCCGGATTTTTATTATTTTTCATGATTGTGTACATGGCTCATTCTTTAAAAAGAGAAAGTATAATAAGTATTTAGGCATTTTTTTAGGACTTTTTGCATTTACACCCTTCCACAGGTGGCAGAATGATCATATTATACACCACAACACAGTTGGTAATCTTGATGAACGCGGAATTGGTGATGTAAAAACATTAACTGTAAGTGAATATTTAAGTTTATCAAAATGGCAAAAAATCAGATATCGAATTTATCGACATCCTGTTTTTCTTTTTGGAATAGCACCTTTATTGCACTTTGGTCTGCAAAATAGATTTACGGTAAAACGATTACCTAAAAAGATAAAACTATATGTTCATTTCACAAATTTAGCTCTTGCGGCATTAGTAGGGAGTATGATATGGTTATTAGGTTGGAAAACCTATTTATTAATTCAAATACCTGTATTATATATTGCTACAAGTCATGGTATTTGGTTATTTTATGTACAACACCAGTTTGAAAGCGTTGTATGGACTAAAGCTACTAATTGGGATTATAAAACCATGGCACTTGAAGGATCTTCGTATTTTAAACTGCCTTTATTATTACAATGGTTTACAGGTAATATTGGTTTTCATCATATCCATCATCTTTCACCAATTATTCCATTTTATAATTTACCCAAGTGTCATAAGGAGAATGAATTATTTCAAAAAATTAAACCCATCACATTTTTCTCTGCTTTTAAATCAATGAAATTGCATTTATGGGATGAGAAAAGACAATGTTTAATTGATTTTAAAGACATTGCTTATAACAACTAATTAAATTAAAGCAAAGTTTTTACCTTTGTGGCCCAATAAAAATACTTTTTGAAAGGCCGATGCTACAGATTATTTATCAAGACGAATTTATGGTAGTCATTAACAAACCTCACGGATTGTTAGTACACCGAAGTTCATTAGCTGCAGATGCAGAGGAATTTGCAATGCAAATACTTCGTGACCAGATTCATAAAAAAGTATATCCTGTACATCGTATAGATCGTAAAACATCCGGAATATTATTATTCGGATTAAGTAGTGAGGCCGCTAAAAACATACAAATACAACTTGAGAATCAAAATACTCAAAAAACATATTTGGCAATTGTACGAGGATACTTTCCGGATGAAATTGAGGTTAACCATCCGTTAACCAATGATCGCGGTAAAGTACAAGAAGCATTCACATCTTTTAAAACGTTAAACCGAACAGAATTAAATATTCCGTTCGGTAAGTTCGATACTTCAAGATACTCGTTAATTGAAGCATATCCTAAAACAGGAAGAATGCACCAAATCAGGAAGCATTTAAATCATTTGCGATACCCAATTATTGGTGATCGGCCACATGGATGTAATAAGCAAAATAAACTATTTAAAGAACGATGGAACATGACAACCATGTTATTACACGCTCAAAAATTAACTATAAAGCATCCCTTTACTAACGATATAATGCATTTAGAAGCTCCATTGTTTAGCACTTTTTCTTCAATGATAGACACTCTGAAACTAGTTATTAATTAACAATCTGTTATTATACCTTTTTCACTTTAACTAATCCCTTACGATACGCATCTAATAAGCGATTTAAATCATCAATCTGTTGTTTTAGAGTTACTCCTATATCAGTATCACCAACCCTAATTCTAACATTAGCATGTTCTATCATATTTCGGATCGATACAATATCATCTTCATCTTCAATTGCTTTACGTCTGGATTCAAAAGGTGCATGTTCTGCTAAGATTAGGTTATATGAATCATAGATTAATGTATAACCAGCAATTCCAGTTACTTTTTGGTAAGGTCTTGACATACCTCCATCTATGACAAATAACTTACCTTCTGCCTTAACAGGACTCTCTCCTTTAGTTACTTTGACCGGAACATGACCATTTACAATATGAGATACTTCCGGATCTAAACCAAATTCCTCCAATATACGGCAGCATGTCTCTTTGTCATCACGGAGCTTATAATACTTATTTCCCTCCTCTTTGTGAACTTCTTTATCTTCGATAAAATAACGTTCAAATGTTGCCATTTTCTTTTTACCAAAAAGCGGAGAATCTGCACCACACCACAAAGACCACATATAATCCTGATCTTTAAGTTCTCTTTCTCTATTTTCACGATTTAAATAGGCGCGTCGACAAATTAAATCGTATTGATCACACAATGCCTTACCACTATACTTCTCACCATGAAGTGTAACCTGTTTAAACTGACCTTTATCGTCGAGTGGAATACATCCATGATATAATAAATTTCGATTATAAGTGAGGTATGTGCTTCCCTTAGTAAATAAGGTTTTGATATGACGTTGAAGTTTATCGCAATTTAAAAATGAAAAACGTAATTTCTCAATTAACTGTGCTTCCTCTTTTGTTATTTTATAAGGATGCTTCGGATCAATCGTTGGAAATAGTTTATCCTTTAGTTCATAAGATTTTCCATTGATCAAAACAGTCCCATCTTCATAGTTTATTTGATCCAGCAACAAACGATCATCCATTCCTAATTCCGGATTTCGTCGAATAATTTCGCCCTTAAGCTTCATCTCTAAAATAGAAATCGCCTTATGCATTTTGCTAATCAACTTAATTTGAGTTGAGCCTAAATTCTCTTGGGGAGTATTTACCGGAACAAACTCATGACAAGGATCATTAGCATAGGCTTTTAAAGCAAATGTTGCCAATGGAAGCAAATTAATTCCATAAGCATCTTCCAGAGTAGATAAGTTATTATAACGAGCACTAATACGAATAACAGCAGCTATACTCGCTTTTATCCCTGTTGCAGCCGCCATCCACACGATATCATGATTACCCCATTGAATATCTACAGAATGATGATCCTGAATTAGATCCATTACCTTATCTGCATATGGTCCTCTATCATAAATGTCTCCAATGATGTGTAAACGATCAATTAAAAGTCGTTTAATGAACTTACTTATCGCTATAATAAAGTAATTGGCTCTTTCAACTTTTATTATTGACTTTATAATACTGTCAAAATATAGTTCCTTTTTAGCTTTATGCTCATCTAATAATTCATCCATTACATAAGCAAAGTCTGGAGGCATTGCTTTACGTATTTTAGAACGTGTAAATTTATCTGCAGCGACTCTTGCTACCTCAATTAATCTACGTATTGTAATAGAATACCAATTTTCTAAATCTTCTTCTTCTTTAACAATTAGTTCTAGTTTTTCCTCAGGATAATATATTAAAGTTGCTAATTGATTTCTATCCTTTTCACTTAATGTATACAGATAAACGGAATCGATTTTTTTGCGCACCATACCCGATGCATTTCGTAAAACATGACTAAACGTTTCGTACTCACCATGAATATCAGTAAGGAAATGTTCACTTCCTTTAGGAAGGTTTAAAATAGATTCCAGATTAATAATTTCTGTACAAGCAGCCTGAACAGTTGGAAATTTTTGAGAAAGGAGGTTCAGGTATTTTAATTCATCTTCATTATATATTTTCTTTTCCATATAATTTAGGTTTTGCGTAAGCCATTTGAATACATTGTTGATGCACAATTCAAATTAAATACACGATCAATTAGACTTAAGAAATTAATAAACACAATAGTTGAATTGCATATCCCTAGGTTGAAACAAATAAAATCTAAATAAAGTTGTCAAAAATTAACTATTAAAATAAAAATGCTATTTCAATATTGGGACTCAACCTTAGTTTCAATAATTTCTTAGTAATAATTATGGTAAGTAAAAGTATAATAAAAAAGCAATTTGTCGATTTTATTATTTGGCATTTTTTAGCAATATATATATTAACAATATCTTACCACACCACATCTCGCTATATTTCAATAAAAAAACAAACATCAACTAGTAAATAAATATAGCAGAATTAATACATACCATTTTATTACAAACCAAATGATATTTTAATTCCTCCTATAACCATCCCTGTTCCGATAATTGCTATTATCAATCCCATTAATTTCCCAATGACTCCAATTAAATGATTACCTAAACGATTAATAATTACACTTCCATATTTAAAGCACAGATAGGTTAAATATATAATGACTCCAAAAGTCATCAATATGATCCCTATTTTTAAATAACCCGCGTTTGAAGCAAAGTTCATAGCTGTAACAATTGTTCCCGGACCGGCAAGAATTGGGATTGCCAATGGTGAAATGGCAATATCATTGACCTCTTCTTCACTATTAGAACTATTCACTTTTGATTTTTTTGACATCAACATTTCGAATCCTACATAAAAAATAAGAATACCTCCTGTTATCTTAAATGCAGGAATAGTAATACTAAATACTTCAAAGATATATTTCCCTAGCAACACAAATACAGCGGTTATTACAAATGCAGTGATTGAAGCTGACTTAGCAATTTTCCTTTTGGTTATTTCTTCTTTTCCTTCTGTTAATCCAACGAAAATCGGAGTATTTGCGATAGGGTTCATTATAGCGAAGAATCCAGTAAAGACGCTTAATATATATGTAATAAATTCATTCATAGACATTTTATTTTATGATAATTTTAATTTCAGTGCACTTTTTTTAATGGTTCACTAATAATCACCTTCATTGATTATACCAAAAGTCAACAAACCTATTCCACACTAACAATCAACACCTTACAACAATTTCATCAACAATTTAACTGTAGAAAGCCCTCCCCAAACATGAATTATTGTAGATTATTTTTTACGCTTTCTACAAATAATTTAAAGCTAAAAGCCATACTAAAAAATACAATTAACAGAAAGTGGATTAATTTATAATCTCTTTTTTAAACCTAAGAGTTTCATACTATATTTGCGCCCAAATTTTTATTACAACAAATGATTTCAATTGATGCTTTAACGGTTGAGTTCGGAGCAACCACTCTTTTTAAGAATATTTCGTTTGTCATTAACGAAAAGGACAGAATTGCCTTAATGGGTAAAAATGGAGCAGGTAAATCGACCTTACTAAAAATGATTGCAGGAGTTCAATCTCCACAGGGTGGAAATATTTCTGTTCCTAAGGACAGGGTTGTTGCCTATCTTCCTCAACATTTAATGAATAAAAGTGATAGAACTGTTTTTGAAGAAGCTTCACAAGCATTTAAGCATATATTTGATATGCAAAAAGAGATAGAAGTTTTAAATCAGGAACTCACTTCTCGTACTGATTATGAATCTGATAGTTACTATGCATTAATTGAAAAAGTTTCTACTTTAAGTGAAAAGTTCTACGCTATTGAAGAAACAAATTTTGATGCTGATGTAGAAAAAGTTTTATTAGGCTTAGGCTTTACTCGTGAAGATTTTCAAAAGTCCACTGAATCATTTAGTGGAGGTTGGAGAATGCGAATTGAACTAGCCAAAATATTACTACAAAAACCGGATTTAATATTATTAGACGAGCCTACAAATCACCTGGATATTGAATCTATTCAGTGGCTTGAGGAGTTTTTAATTTCATGTGGAAAGGCTGTAGTTATTATAAGCCACGACAGAGCTTTTGTTGATAATATTACAACCAGAACTATTGAAGTAACCATGGGGCGTATTTACGATTACAAAGTAAATTATAGTCGTTATTTAGAGTTACGTGAAGAAAGAAGAGAGCAACAATTAAAGCAATATAACGATCAGCAAAAGATGATTGCTGAAAACAAGGAATTTATTGAACGTTTTAAAGGTACATATTCAAAAACACTACAAGTTCAATCGAGAGTTAAAATGCTTGAAAAGCTTGAAATCATTGAAGTTGATGAAGTTGACAATAGTGCTTTAAAATTAAAGTTCCCTCCTTCTCCTAGGTCTGGAAACTATCCGGTAATTGCCACAAGTGTTGAAAAAACTTATGATGATCATCTGGTTTTTAAAGATGCAAACCTTACTATTGAAAGAGGTGAGAAAGTAGCCTTTGTTGGAAAAAATGGAGAAGGAAAGTCTACTCTTGTGAAATCTATTTTAGGTGAGATTAATTTTGATGGAGAGATACAATTGGGGCATAACACAATGATAGGTTATTTTGCTCAAAATCAAGCGTCCTTATTGGATGAAGAATTATCTGTTTTTGAAACTATCGATGAAGTAGCCAAAGGAGATGCACGAACAAAAATAAAAGATATTCTGGGTGCCTTTATGTTTAGTGGAGACGACACTACTAAAAAAGTAAAAGTATTATCAGGTGGAGAACGTACTCGTTTAGCTATGATAAAATTATTACTGGAACCAGTAAACTTATTAATACTTGATGAGCCTACAAACCACCTTGATTTAAAAACAAAAGACATCCTTAAAAATGCTCTTAAATCATATGATGGAACTTTGATCTTGGTATCTCATGATAGAGATTTTCTGGATGGTTTGGCCGATAAAGTATACGAATTTGGAAATAAAAGAGTAAAAGAACATTTAGGCGACATCAATCACTTTTTAGAGACTAAAAAGATGAGCAACCTTAAAGAAATTGAACGAAAAGTTAAAGCATAACACAGAGGCAAACTAATGTGCATCTATGATTTGATTACATAATTTAAAAAGAGCTGTAACACTTTAATATTGCAGCTCTTTTTTTATGCAATCATATAAAACATTAAAATTTACTCTTATTAAAAATACCATATAAGCAGTCCTCCTTAAATTAGAAAAACGTAATTACATACGTAATTTCCGAAAATACAGATTCTTCAATTATCAATACTATTACCCCTAAAAATACGTTAATACAATTGTAAAATATACCATTTACTCAAAAGAGGGCAAGCTTTAAACATTTCGAGCTTAATATTTTAGTATATTTGTTGACTTGTAAAATTGCAGATTAAAGATATTTACAATATTTTATGGATGAGAAAATGATTAGTGAGGATTGTCTCCTGGAATTAATTTTAAATATTGGAGATACAGATTGTGAGGAATCCATCCTACAGAGATTTACACCTTTATTTTGTGAAAAATTAAATAGTAAACATGCTGTAATTTTAAAAAGAGAAAACACATCTGATAACTACACTAAAATATTTCAAATCCCAAAAGAAGGATTGAATGGCTTATCAATTGATGTCAATAACAAGAGTATTGAGCTTATCCGGAATGCTCCAAATTCAATTAATGAGTTTACCATTAAAGATCTAATCTTTAAGATTATTCCTTTGGATAAATATGGTTATTTGGTATTCGATTGTTGTAGTGAGCCCAATAATAATGTTCTGGAAAAATTATTATTGGTTTTAAATCACCTTGGTAAATTATTGATACTTGTTAAAGAAAAAAAGCATAGAAAGCAAGCTGAAGAACTTCTGGAGAAAAGAGAAAAGTTCCAACACCTCTCTTTAGAGATTAATCATGCATCGGTATTTGAAAATAACTTTGAAACTGGTAAAGTGACCAGCACGCCACACTTATACTACCATTTAGGATACTCTGACGAAGAACTTCCTAAAACATTGAATGATACAACAAGGTTTATTCACCCCGACGATTACCCCAAAGTGATGGAGGCTGCACATTCTCATTTTTATGGCGATAATCCAGAATACTATGCTGAATTTAGATTAAAATCAAAATCCGGAGATTGGGTTTGGGTTAGTGGTAGAGGAAAAGTTATAAAACGAAATTTAAAAGGAGAACCAACAACTTTGCTGGGAATTTCGCAGGTAATTACGAAACGTAAACAAGTCGAGTTTGAGTTAATCAAAGCCAAAGAAAAAGCTGAAGAAAGTGACAAATTAAAATCATCTTTTTTAGCCAATATGAGTCATGAAATTCGAACTCCGATGAATGGTATTCTTGGTTTTACTGAGATACTAAAGGATCCTTTTCTGGAACAACATTTACGTGTAAAATATATTGATCTGGTTGAAAAAAGTGGCTATAGGATGCTTAATATTATCAATGATTTAATTGATATTTCAAAGATTGAATCCGGTCAAATGGAAATGCATCTTTCAGCGGTAAATGTAAAAAATGTAGTAAAATATATATTTAACTTTTTTAAACTTGAGGTGTTCCAAAATAAAATGGATTTCATTATTGATATTCCGAACGACAATAATGATATAACTATAACTACTGATTTAGAAAAAGTTTATGCTGTTTTTAGCAACTTAGTTAAAAATGCCATAAAATATAGTACAGCAGGTTCCATAACAATAGGATATAAACAAAAAGAACACTTTATTGAATACTTTGTAAAAGATACCGGCCTAGGCATTGATGAAAATATGATAGAAAAGATTTTTGATAGGTTTGTACAAAGCAAAGATGATAGAAAAGTCAGGGTTGAAGGTGCCGGACTGGGTTTATCAATTTGTAAAGCTTATATTGAAATGCTAGGCGGACAACTATGGGTTGAAAGTAAAATTTCTGAAGGATCTACATTCTTTTTTACAATTCCTTTTATGTAATTATAACAACTTTGCTTATACTGGAATGTCTTCTCTGCAAACGAAAACATTATTTACTAAAAAGATATATCTCTACAAAAATTGGTAATAGAATAAAAACATTTAAGATATAAAAAGAACTCATCATCATTTTAGCCATCTTTCTTTCATTACCGGTATTCGCATCTTTAATAAGGCTTTTAATCTTTTTTCTATCCTCTTTACTATATAAATTCGGGAAGTATTTATTCTTTTTATGAAACTGCTTTAGCAGAATAAACAAAACGGTAATACTAGTTAATACCATCCCCCAACATATCATAAAAAATGAATCAATCACAATTACATAATTCATAGCTACAGTCTTTCTAAATTTAAAATAATTCCCTCAATACGCATTTTTGTCCAAAAAATATACTTTTTCTTATAATCCAACTCTGTAAAACCATTTAAATAAGGAGCATTAAAAGACACACTATTTTTTGATGTTAAACATTTATATATCCATTGTAAAAAAGGATGATTTATCCTTTTAACTTTAAAAGCCAGGCCTAATTTTGCTAATTCTGTTATAGTATAATTATAATTCTTCAATATCAAGTAGGCAAAATGAGTCTCACAGTTATTCTTATATTGATAAAACTCTTCATCAGCAATTAAATCTTTTAATAAGAAGGTATTTGAAATTGTAACTAATGTATTTAACTCTGATATAAGTTTATCCAAATTTGATATTTATAAATGATGAATATAAAAAGCCGCAACCTTTAAGATTGCAGCTTTTCATTATTTTATATTATCATATAATCACTTCATATCCTCTTCAACCAAATTTTTAAGCATAAATAAAGCCATTTCAGATGCACGAATTATATTTCTGTCGCGCAAATGACCAAACTGAAATTTATGACTCACAGTTCTTTTGGGTCCTGATACAGCAATCCAAACCGTACCAACAGGTTTTTCTTCAGAACCACCATCAGGACCTGCTACCCCTGATGTTGAAACAGCGTAATCAGTTCCTAATACTTTCCTTGCTCCTTTAGCCATCTGTTCTACTACAGATTGACTTACCGCACCGAACTCCATTAAATCATTATCCTTAACTTTAAGAACCTGTTGTTTTACTTTATTATGGTAGGCAATAACACTTCCTCTAAAGAAATAAGAACTTCCAGGTATGGATGTAATCATATGAGCAATATTTCCACCTGTACAACTTTCAGCTGTACCTAGAGTTATTTTATAATCGGTAAATATCTGAGCTACGACATCCACAACAGCAATATCATCATAAGCAACAATATTTTCACCTAATAATGGTTCTAACTCATTAACTAGCTCTTCAATTTTTGAATCAAGTAATTTCTTATCCTTACCCCTACCAGTAAAACGCAATCTTATTTTCCCTGGAGCTGGCAAATATGCCAGTTTGATATAATCAGGTATAGTTTCTTCAAATCCCTGAAGCATTTCAGCCAAAACAGCTTCCGGGATATTATGTACCAATACTGTTTTATGAACAATGCTACCAATATTAAAACGCTTACTCAATTGCGGAATAATATTGTTTTCCATTGCATGTTTCATTTCAGAAGGAACACCCGGCATTGAAATAAATATAGTTCCCTCATGCTCAAACCACATAACAGGAGCTGTACCCACGGGATTACGGATTACAGTACAGTTTGCAGGCACAAGAGCCTGAGCTCGATTTAAATCATTAATATTTGGAACGTATCTTTTTAACAAGGTTTTTACATCTTCAAAAACCTCCTCGCTAAAAACAAGTTCTGTATTAAAAAACTTACACATAGTAACCTTTGTAATATCATCCTTGGTTGGCCCCAGGCCTCCAGTCAGTAACACTACATCCGCTCTTTTTGATGTTTCATTTAAAATATTTAAAATCTCATCTTCTGTATCGCTTACAGAATTAATTCGACTAACTTCAAATCCAGCTTCATTTAATTGCTGGCCCATCCAGGCAGAATTTGTATCAACCACCTGCCCTATCAGAAGTTCATCTCCAATGGTTACTATTTCAATTTTCATTTTAATTATTTTAAGATTTTTGAATCCGGATTTAAACTCCGTCCATAAAATCTTTGTTTTAAATTTTTATTGGTAAGTATTTACTTTTCAAATTGTTTTAAAGCTCTTACTCTTTCTAATAACGGAGGGTGAGAGTAATGAAAAAACACATAAAGAGGATGCGGAGTTAAATTACTCAATGCATTTACTGAAATGGTTTTTAGAGCTGATATTAATGATTGCGGGTTATGGTTTTTTGCAGCAAATTCATCTGCTTCATATTCATTTTTTCGTGACAATAATGTACTCAGTAAACCTGTAATACCAGATATTGGACTATATAAAATTCCAAATGCGATTAATCCAATATGAAATACAGGTTGTTGCATTCCTAAAGCTTCTGATAATGCAGGTGAATCAACAAATACAGAGAAAATAAAGAGCATCACTCCTGTTTGAATAATACCTGTGATCATTCCCCACAATGTATGTTTCTTTTTATAATGTCCTATCTCATGAGCTAATACACCCACAATCTCATCTGTTTTTAAGTCATTAATTAATGTATCGTAAAGAACAATTCTCTTTTTCGATCCCAGACCACTGAAAAATGCATTTGCCTTTGTACTTCGTTTTGAACCATCCATTACATAAACATTATCAAGCTTAAAATTGACCTTTTTGCAAAATTCCTGAATGGCTGTTTTTAATTCTCCATCTTCTAAAGGCGTTTGCTTGTTAAAAAGTGGCAACAAAACAGAAGTATAGAACATAGTCATTAACAACATAAATACTGTAACCAAGCCCCATGCATACAACCAGAAATTTTCTCCGGCAATAGAATAGAACCAAATTATTAATGCCATAATTCCTCCACCTAAAATTGCTCCCAAGAATAATGACTTAATTAAATCACCAACAAAAGTTTTTGGAGTAGTTTTATTGAATTCAAATCTTTCTTCTATTACAAAGGTGCTATAAATTGAGAATGGAAGGTTTAATACAGTTGAAGCTATTCCTATAATACCAAAGAATATTAATGCTCGCAATATAATGTTTTCCGAAAATCCCAAAGCCCATTGATCAACAATTGCAAATCCTCCTGCAAATAGCATAATGAGAATTAATATCAAATTAAATATTCCAGTAATCCATCCAAATTTATGATTTGCTTTAGAATACCTTTGTTGTTTAGCATATTTTTCCTGATCATAAATTCCCTCTAACTCATGTGGAATAGTTTCTGACCAACGAGTTGTATTTAAATATAACAGAAATCTGTCCCAAATAAATTCAATAACAATAATTACAACAATTACATAAAATATAGTCGTGTACATATAGTCTTTCTTTCCAATGTTTTTATACAAGAAACCGCTCTTTAACAACTATCAGTAATAAAGAACGGTTCAAAAATATTTTCAATAATCAATTAAGGTTTATCAATCTTATTTACCTTGGGAGCTTTGAGTACAAAATAAATTCCGGCTAACACAAATGGGATACTCAATAACTGCCCCATATTTAAAGCCATATCGTTTTCAAATGCTTCTTGATTTTCTTTAACAAATTCAATTAAGAATCGGGCAAAGAAAGTTCCGATCAAAAACACACCAAATATCAATCCGGTACGATCTTTAGCATCTGTTTTCCAATACATATACATTATGATTGCAAATAAGGTCAGGTAAGATAATGCTTCATATATTTGCGTTGGATGAGATGGTGCAGAATAAATTGGTTGCGCTCCGGCCATCCATTCATGAATATTTTCTACGAACTTAAAAGCCCAGGGTAAATCTGTTGGGTGACCATAAATTTCATGATTCATCAGGTTTCCCATTCTTATAAAGAAAGCTGCTAATGCAGTTGGTATTACCAACCTATCCAAAGTCCATAAGGGAGACTTTTTTGAAACTTTTTTTGAATAAATCAAAATGGCAATTACGATACCCAAAGCTCCACCATGACTAGCTAATCCACCGTGCCAAACTTTAATAATTTCACCAAGGTTTTGAGAATAATAATCCCATCCATAAAAGAAAACATGACCTAACCGAGCTCCAATTACAGTAGCAAAGATCACATACATAAAAAGTTTCTCCAACCATGGTAATGGAATTTTTTCCCATTTAAACATTTTTTCCATCAGTTGATAACCTAATAAAAATGCAATGGCGAAAAACAATCCATAATAACGTACTGAAAAAGGACCTAAATTAAAAATTTCAGGTTTTACTCCCCATGTAATAAAATCAAGTACCATATTTTATTTTATATAAGAAAAAAGATAAGAGACAAAAAGAAAACTCTTGTCTCTGTATCTTTTCATTAAAAATCTATTTTATATTTTAAAATCAAACTTGTCCTTTACCATGGCATTGTTTGTATTTTTTACCACTACCACAAGGACAAGGATCATTACGTCCTACTTTTTTCTCAACTCGTACTGGTTGAGCTTTTGGCTTTTCTTTAGCCTTACTACTGCCTGCTCCAGGATATTCATCTTTACTAGCTTTAAGCTTACTTAAATCCTGACGCTTACGTTCTTCTAGTTCTTTAATCTCATTAGGATCCTGAACAGGAATACTTGCTTTAACTAAAGTTGAAACGACATCCTTATTAACCTGCTCAATCATTGTTTTAAACAATTCAAATGACTCAAACTTATAGATTAACAATGGATCTTTTTGCTCATAAGAGGCATTTTGAACGGCAGTTCTTAAATCATCTAACTCACGTAAGTGCTCTTTCCATGAGTTATCAATAGTCATTAAGATAATTGACTTCTCTAAGGACTTAACTAACTCTGCACCATCTGATTCATAAGCTTTTTTAAGGTTAGTATTGATTTGGAAAATCTTTTGTCCATCTGTAAATGGAACTACAATATTTTGATACTGTTGACCGCGATTTTCGTAAACATCTTTGATCACAGGCATTGCCTGAGCTTTTATGCTATCAATTTTTCTTAAATAAGCACTCCAAACATTATTATAAAGCTTATCTGTTAATTCATTTGGACTCCCTTTTAAGAACTCATCACTATTAAAAGGTGATGATACAGAAAATACTCTTATCAGATCCATTTCAAAACCTTCAAAGTCTGCATTTTGATGGTTTTCTCCAACCAAACTCTCACAAGTATCATAAATCATATTTGATAAATCAACCTGAATTCTTTCTCCGTATAGAGCATGCTTACGTTTAGTGTAAATTACTTCACGTTGAGAGTTCATTACATCATCATACTCCAGTAATCTCTTACGAATACCAAAGTTATTTTCTTCAACCTTCTTCTGAGCTCTTTCAATAGATTTGGTAATCATTGAGTGTTGAATCACTTCTCCATCCTCAACTCCAAGTCTATCCATATATTTTACAATTCTGTCTGAACCGAATAATCTCATCAGGTTATCCTCTAATGAAACGAAGAACTGAGAACTACCTACATCTCCCTGACGACCGGCACGACCTCTTAACTGACGGTCAACTCGTCGAGACTCATGACGCTCTGTACCTACAATAGCTAAACCTCCTGCAGCTTTAACTTCATCAGATAACTTAATATCGGTACCACGACCTGCCATGTTTGTTGCAATAGTAACAACTCCTTTACCTCCGGCTTCAGCTACAATTTCAGCTTCTCGTTGGTGTAACTTCGCATTCAGTACATTATGCTTAATGCCTCTGATTTTCAACATTCGGCTTAACAACTCTGATATCTCAACAGATGTTGTACCCACAAGTACAGGACGACCTTCTTTTACTAAACCAACAATCTCTTCAATTACAGCATTGTATTTTTCACGGTTGGTTTTATAAACTTTATCCTCGCGGTCATCACGAGCAATTGGTTTATTGGTTGGAATTACAACCACGTCCAATTCATAGATATCCCATAACTCACCAGCTTCAGTTTGCGCAGTACCTGTCATACCTGACAGCTTGTGATACATTCTGAAATAGTTCTGTAACGTAATGGTTGCATATGTTTGAGTTGCAGCCTCAACCTTAACGCGTTCTTTAGCTTCAATTGCCTGGTGCAATCCATCAGAGTAACGACGACCTTCCATAATACGACCAGTCTGCTCGTCAACAATCTTTACTTTGTTATCCATTACTACATACTCTGTATCTTTTTCAAACAAAGTATAAGCTTTTAACAACTGGTTTACTGTATGAACTCTTTCTGATTTAATACCATAACTCTGTAAAAGTTCATCCTTTTTAGCCAGCTTTTCTTTTTCATCTAAAGTTGATTTTTCAAGATCAGCAACTTCAGAACCGATATCTGGTAATACAAAGAAATTTGGATCATCAGAATCTCCTGTAATTAAATCAATACCTTTTTCGGTAAGTTCTATAGAGTTATGTTTTTCATCAATAACAAAATATAACGGATCAGTAACTATATGCATATTTTTATTATTCTCCTGCATATAGAAGTTTTCAGTTTTAAGCATACTAGCCTTAACACCAGGCTCACTTAGAAACTTAATCAATGGTTTATTTCGTGGTAAACCTTTATAAACACGTAAAAGCTCTAATGCTCCTTCTTCAGCCTCCTTTTTATTTGCTGATTTCATTTTCTTTTTGGCATCTACCAAAATTCCGGAAACCAACTGACGCTGTACTTCTACTAATTTTTCTACTTTTGGCTTAAGCTCCTCAAATAACTGATCATCTCCTTTTGGTACCGGACCAGATATAATTAATGGTGTACGAGCATCATCAATCAATACAGAGTCAACCTCATCGACGATAGCATAATTATGCTTACGTTGTACCAAATCATCAGGTGAAGTAGACATATTATCTCTTAGGTAGTCAAAACCAAATTCGTTGTTGGTACCAAAAGTAATATCACAATTATATGCCTTACGACGCTCATTTGAGTTTGGACGATGTTTATCAATACAATCTACACTTAAACCATGGAACATATACAGTGGACCCATCCACTCCGAGTCACGTTTTGCCAGATAATCATTTACAGTCACCACATGAACACCACGTCCGGATAATGCATTCAGAAATACTGGCAATGTTGCCACAAGAGTTTTACCTTCCCCAGTTGCCATCTCTGCAATTTTTCCCTGATGTAAAGCTACTCCACCAAACAACTGTACATCATAGTGAATCATTTCCCAGGTAACAGTGTTACCTCCTGCTTCCCATGAGTTATACCAAACTGCTTTATCATCTTCGATTTCCACAAAATCATTAGTTGCAGCTAAATCTCTATCAAAATCTGATGCTGTAACTTCAACTGTTTCACTTTGAGTAAATCTTCGGGCTGTATCTTTTAGTATTGCAAAAGCTTCAGGTAAAATTTCCTCTAATACTTTCTCTAGCTTTTCATCAATATCTTTTTCAAGCTTATCAACTTCACTATAAATCTTTTCTCTTTCAGCAATATTTACAGACATATCTTCTGTCTTTGCTTTAAGCTCTACAATTTTATCCTGATCTTCTTTTATATAAGATCTGATTTTTTCTTTTAAACTTTCTGAACGTTGACGTAATTCATCATTAGAAAGCTTTTCTAACTCTGGAGATACTGCTTTTACTAAATCCACTATAGGATTTAATTCTTTTAAGTCTCTCTCATATTTACTACCAAACAATTTGGTAACGATATTATTAATAAATGCCATTATTTATCTTTATTTCTATAAACAAATTTGAAAATTAACCAGGTTAATCTGATTATTTTAATATAAATTCTGATTAAAATAAATCTTAATCAAAGGTGGAAATAACAGGAAATTACCATTTCCCAAATATTAAAGTAGAGAATCAGGACCAGCTCTAGAAATAAAATTAGCTCCTGTAAATAATGATTTATATATATTTTTTGAAGTCAGAACCTGTTTATTCAATAAAGGTTCTATAAAATATTCTGAACTAAGATATTCTGTAATAGGAATACTTTCAATTGTCAGACCTCTAAATACAATATGCTTTCGTCCTGATTCAACTAAACTATTAAATCGGAACTTATTGTTATTTTGAGGTTTAGATTTTTTATAACGTTGTACAGTTTGAACCTTATCTGATGCATTAAAATCAATTTCAATACCATAAGATCGTAAAGTTTCGGCATTAATGTCCATAGTTCCGGCCACACATGATGTCATGGTAACCAAAAGCGTGATGCTTAAAACTTTAAATTTGGACAATTCTTTCATTTAGTTTTTTACAAAAAATCTACGGCCACAAATGTAGTAAAAGATTTGAGACCTCTATAACATTAGACTATTAGATTTTAGTTGTCTTTGTTATCAAGATGGGATTTGACTAACTTTTAAGATATTATCATTATTGCATACATTGACAAACCACTCAATATATCAAACAATTACATATTAATAATTAATTGCATAATAAAAAAGGACCTTTAGTACATAAAGGCCCTGAAATATCATAAATATTACTCTCTTAAGCTACTTGGCTGGCATATAAGTTTTAGCCTTTGGTAGAAATTCTTTAATATTCTTAATACGGGTATCATCTGAAGGGTGCGTACTTAAAAATTCAGGAACACTGCTTCCTCCCTGTGCCATGCGAGTCCAGAAATCAACAGCTACCTCTGGATTATAACCGGCCATAGCCATAAAAACCAATCCCATTTTATCTGCTTCAGATTCGTGTGTTCTTGAGTATGGTAACAACATACCATATTGAGCACCTAAACCAAATGCTCCCATATAAATAGCTTGTGTTTGTGCTGGTTTTTCACTTAATGCAACTTGCAAACCTGCGGCAACAGCCTGAACTCCCATTTGTTGACTCATGCGTTCATTACCATGTCGGGCAATAGCATGTGCTATTTCATGCCCCATTACAACAGCAATTCCCTCTTCTGTTTGTGTATATGGTAAAATACCAGTATAAAAAACAACCTTTCCTCCTGGCATACACCAGGCATTAGGAGTATCATCCTCTACAAGATTAAACTCCCAATTAAAATATTGAAGCTCACTTTCCAATCCATTATCTTTCATATATTTTTCAACTGCAGCAGCAATTTTTCCTCCCACCTTTTTTACTAAAGCTGTATTGGCCTGATCTGTAGAAATCTTTGCACTATCCAAAAAGGAATTATAATTAGTTAAGGCCATCTCTGTCATTTGTGAAGATGGGAATAAACTGATTTGTTTACGTCCTGTAATTGGGACAGTTGAACATGCAGTAACAACAGTTGCAATAATAGTTACAACACCTAAATATTTCCAGTAATTTTTCATTGTATATGTATTAATCATGTTTAGGTAATTCTTTTACAAAAATAATATTTAGAACCAAAATATTTTATTAAGGTTCAATATTGGTATTCATCCAATACCTGTTTTCCTCTTCATCGTCATCCTCATCATCCTCTTCTTCAAGTGGTGAAGGTGGCCTTTGAGGACCCTCTTTTCTATATATAACCGCTAATATTAATCCAACTAATCCACCCCATAAATGGCCTTCCCAAGAATATGGCAAATCTACTTTCAATGGCAAAGCACCCCAAACCAGACTCCCATAAAAGAATATAACAATAAACGATATAGCTATTAAACGATAATACTTACGTAAAATTCCACTTAAGGTCAAAAACGAAGTCAATCCATACACTACACTGCTTGCTCCTATATGCCAGGCATCGCGAGCAGCTAACCAAGTACCTAAACCACTTAAAATATAAACCAGAAAAAACACTTTGTAAGCAATTTTATTATAAAAATAAAACAGAGCCACGCCTAATACAAATAAGGATATAGAATTTGAATATAAATGCCCCCAATCTCCATGAATCAATGGCGAGGTCAAAATCCCTATAATTCCTTGGGCTTTTAATGGACGTATTCCAAGTTCTACCAGTTTTAAACCTTCTAGTTCTTCAATTAACTTTATAAATATAAGGGCAATTATAAATACAGATGGAAAAAGCAGACTATGAATAAAACGTCGTTTTTCAATTGGCATATGTGAACCTAATCCTTTCAAAATAGTTAATAAGTCTTGTATTGTGAACTTAAAACAATCATTACATTCAAAAGTAACATTTTAACGATAATTAAAAACCTTATTCAGTTCTCATTTGAATGTTTTAGTAATTTTGTCCGCTTATAATAAATTATGAATATACTTCAACAACTAAATAGCAGTGAAAAAAAAGCTTTTAAACTGCACCTATTTTATAGTAGTATTGATGGAATTGCTCGAGGAGCTTTGATTCTTAATGAATTTATATTTATTAAATCACTAAAAGGATCAAATGTACAATTGGCATTTTTATTTCAGTTTAGCATGGTAGTTTTTTTATTTGCTATGCTGGCTAATGAAATTATGCGAAGATATCCCAACCGCAAAAAATTATTACGAACAGTCGGTATCATCACCCGTTTGCCTTTGGTTATTTTTTCAATTTTTCCTGCGGTAAATGAAGAAACTGGTTTATCTCCTAATTTCCATTTTCTGTTTCTTGGAGTATTTCTGTTGTTTTACACTTCTCAAATTGCTGTTGTTCCTTCAATAAATCAATATCTAAAAGGTAATTACAGGCATGAGAATTTTGGAAAACTCTTTGGTTATTCAACAACTATCAATAAAGTACTAACAATGGTTTCTACTTTTGTGGTAGGTTTATTACTTGATTTTGATCACAATTCATATCGCATATTCTATCCAATGGTGGGTATTTTAGGCGTTATATCAATATTTCAACTTACCAAGATTGAATTCAAACAAAAACTTGATCCTGTAGTAAAACCTATGGGAAAAGCTTTAGGTGATTCATTTAAAAGAATTTTCAATATTTTAAAAACCAATATTGCATTCAGACATCTTGAATTAGGCTTTATTCTTTATGGTTTTGCGTGGATGAGTACACATGCTGTTATTACCATTTTTTATAAAGAAGCATTGGATTTAAATTATTCTTCCGTTTCATTTTATAACAATGCATTTAACTTAGTTGCAATTGCTGTGTTACCACTGTTTGGAAAACTAATTGGGAAAAGAGATCCCAGAAGATTTGGTATTCTTACATTTAGTTCATTAATGCTATTTATTGCATTTACAGCTCTTTCTGAATACTTTCCATCCTACCATGAAATATTGGGAATTAAGTTATACCATATGCTTTTAATTGCTGTAATTTTCAATGGATTATTTATGGGTAGCATGCCTATTTTATGGGGAATTGGAAGCAGCTATTTCTGCGAACCGCATGAGGCTGCGGATTATCAATCAGTGCACTTGTTTTTAACCGGCGCAAGGGCTTTATTTGCTCCTATAATAGGTATTCAACTTTATGAATTATATGGATTTAGTATAACCTATGCAGTTGGGATAATTTTCTTAACAGTGGCAATTATATTAATGATATACTCTCAAAAAACACACCCTAAAACTTAATCAAATTAGCTTAACAATCCACTTATAAAAATTAATATCACTGCAATTATTGTTACAATAAAAGCATTATAGGAAAAATCTAACATACGATATTGACGCATTAATATACGATTAAACAAATAACTTGAACGCGTTTGATTTCCAATCTGCAACTCCTGGCTTTTAACAATTTCATCCATTGCTTCTTCATAGTCCTGTAATGATGGATTTGAAAAAGTAATCAATAAATTATGCTTTAAATCAGGATATTGAGGTAATATCTGATTATTTAATGTCTTTTTTATCAGAAACCCGGGTGTTTTTGAAGAAAGCATACTTAATATTAATGATAATCCTATTCCAATTAAAGCTGTAACAATAATTACAGATCCCATTGGAACATGCTCCATTATATACTGATTAAACACAATTAGTACAGATACTAAAGTTGTATTTATTCTAACTAATATCATTGATTTCCTATCTGTCAAAGCCATTGAATTAAACAATGCTCTGTACTGATTTCGCTGAAAATTAGTAAAAGACTTTTTGGGCTCCTTCTTTGTATAAAATAACCCCTTATCCTCTTCTGGCTTTTTTATTTTAAAAGCATCTTTTGTTATATCTTCAACAAATAAATTATTCTCCATTATAATATAAACTATATAATCATACTTCATACTTATATCTACAAGATCATAAGTACATCACATTTATATATGCAAATATGTATATATTTTATCAACTAACCATACACTTAGTTTATTTTTAACATAACTTCACAAAATTCAATGATTCAAAACATTATCGGGTAAAAAAAATTAATATCATTACATTCTTAATTATTTCCCCTGTATATTTAAAATAAATTTCATTTTAACACCCGAATTTAATGTCAAAAAACTCTATTTTAGATAGCATAAAAGAGGCAGAATGGTATAAGGTACTTTATAGAGAATTCTGGAGAAAACCTAATCGTTTAACTGCTTTAAAAGTAGTTATTGCATCAACTGTACAAGTAATACCCTTTTCGATTTTCTTTAATCCATTTTGGGGTACAACACTTACTTTAGGAACAGTTGCTGCTGCTCTCGCCGAAACTGATGACCACCCAAGGGGAAGATTAAAGGCCCTTATTATTACAATAATAAGTTTTGCTATTACAACAACATCTGTTGCTATCTTAAAACCTTTTCCAATTATTTTTGGAATCGGATTTATATCATCAACTATATTATTTGTTTTGATAGGTGGTGTAAGCGAAAGATACAGAGGTATCTCATATGGAGCAATACTTATAGGAATATATGCCATGTTGGGATTGGATCATAGTATCGATTGGTATTTGCAACCTATACTATTATGCTCAGGAGCTATGTTCTATGGAGCTATATCTCTATTTCTTCTATATAAAAAACCAGGTCGATTGGTTGAGGAACAACTATCACGTGGTTTCATTGCTTTATCAGAATATTTACAAGAAAAAGCTAAATTTTTCCCTATCAGTGAAAATAAGGAATCAAACATTAGTAGTAAACTAGCTGTACTTAATGTTAAGGTAGTTACTGCTTTGGAAAAATGTAAAGAAGTAATTAATAATTATGGAGAAGAAGTCAAAGATCAGAAAGAACTGACTCCATTTCTTCAACGATTCATGTTATTACAGAGTCTACATGAAAGGGCAGCCTCAAGTCATGAACGCTATGAAAAATTAAAAGAAAAAACAGAATATAAGGAGATACTTGAAGGTTTTGCTGAACTTCTTCATCAGCTTTCGCATGCAACTAAAACGTTAGCTGATTGCATGTTGACAGAACAAAAGTACAATCACCCCGTTTCTATTGATTGGATCATAAGTGCTTTGGAATTTGAAATTGATAAATTGCCTGCTTACGACAAACAGTTATTAGAATTACTTTTACACAACCTTACTCGTTCACATCTGTCATTAAAAAACTTATATAAACCAGAAATAAGTACATCTATACCTCGTTTAGGTCAGGATGAAAGAAGTTTCTGGAAGCGAATTAAGGACCAACTTACCATTAAACATCCAAGATTTAGATATGCGTTGAGACTTAGCGCCTGCTTTCTGATTGGGTACTTAATCGTAGTCAATTTCAAAATGGATAAGGGAGAATGGATCATGTTAACTTCCTTATTTGTATGCCAGCCTACTTATAGTGAAACAAAAAAACGACTTTTTGAAAGGATACTTGGAACATTAAGCGGAGTAGTAATTGGGATATCATTAGTTAGCTTTCTGCCTACTTTTGCAGGTCAAATACTACTTATATTGTTCAGTGTTTATTTTTTCTTTTACTACAGAAGTTCAAACTACTCATACGCAGTAGTATTTATTACAATTTATGTATTGGCTGGCAACAACATGACCAGAAATATGGGTGTTGAAGTTATGTTGCCAAGAGTTATTGATACTATACTAGGAGCCAGTATTGCATTTCTTGCAATTCGTCTATTATGGCCAAACTGGCAACATAAACAACTTCCGAATTTGTTATCGTCAGCATTAAAAAACAATGCATTTTACCTAAATGAGATATGGGATGAATATAAATACCCCAAAGAGGACGATTATAATTACCGTTTAGCCAGAAGATTAGCACACAAATCGGATAATGCATTAACATTATCCTGGCAAAGTATGCGTGTTGAACCTAAAAAACGAAAAAAAGCACTTGACACAGCTTTTACAATTACCTATTTAAACCATGTATTGCTTTCGTATATTTCAGCTTTAGGTGCACAAAGAGATGAATTAACAGAATTGCCTATTGATGAAACTCAGGATATAATAAGCACTATTAATTTAACTCTTAATGAAGCAGCGAGTAAAATCAACAATATACATCCCAAAGATAAGGAAGTTAACGTACCATTATTGAAACCGTTACTTATTAAGTTAAGAGACCAAATAGATCAACTAAATGACTCAAAACAAAAACAACAGACAAGATTACTATACAATATTGCCGGTGTCAGTAATAAATTATTACGAGAGTCAGAGTACCTTGTAAAAAAATAAAAGCATTTAAAACTATATTAAAATAAACCCCATAATCATATCATTAGTGTGATTATGGGGTTTATTTAAGTATGGAACAAGTTTCTTTTTGTCACAGTAATACAACTACACTCGTCCTTTTATCTCATCAATTAATTGAGTTAATTTTTTCATCTCATACTGACGATTTATAGAATATATTCCTGACTCCATTTCTACTAAGTTATATAGCGATAATGCTTTAATATAACACGCCTCTGATTTTATATCATCTCCATTAGCAAGATGTATATCCCCTCCTCTAACCAACAGTCCTGCAATAATTTCAAGTCCTTCAAAACTTTCTCCAAACTGATTTTCAAAAACAGCTCTTAATTGATCTACATCCATATCAAGCACCTTATCTTCCTCCGAATCAAAAGCCCTTTTTAAAGCATCTTTATATAGCTTTTGAGCTTGTTGCGTTTGACCATCTTTTAATAATCCCAAAATTGCAGCAATCACCTTAGCAATTTCCTCAATCATTCTTAGAATATAATCCTTACGTATCATTTTATTTGCTTTAATTACAACCGAAGATAATATTTATTCAAATAAAAATTTAAAAGATGTATATTTGCTTGACTAATTTTTAAGAAATACAATATGATTATTGATAGTTTAGATAATGCAAAGCTTTATCGTAACATAAGTGAAAGGTTAAATAAAGGCCTTGAATTTTTAGAGGAAGTTGATTTTTCGACAATTGAACCAGGAAGATATAATATTGATGGAGATAATGTTTATGCAATGGTTCAGGAATACAATACTAAAGAACCTGAAAATGCCAGACCTGAGACTCATGAAAGATACATTGATATTCAATATATTGATAAGGGATCTGAATATATGGGATATGCCCCACTTGAAGATCAGGAAATTTCACAACCTTACAATCCTGAAAAAGACGTTACTTTTTATAAAGCTGAAGTAAGTTTAAACAGAATGGATGAAGGTATGTTTGGAATTTTCTTTCCTAATGACATTCATGCTCCGGGAATGAAAATTGGAGAATCAAAACCTGTTAAAAAGGTAGTTGTAAAAGTTTTACTATAAAAAAAATCCCCATCTTATTCAGATGGGGATCTACTTTAATATCTTTCTATTTTAATTAGGCCAAATATAGTCTTCATTTTCTTCATCCCACATTGGACCAAACTGAATTTCTGTTACTTCTCCATTTTCAAACCAAAAATTGATACTTGATTCAACAAAGGTGATAACTTCATTATCCGGACTTTCAGGTGATGATATATCTTCTTTTTCATATTCTCCAAGATCCAATTCTTCAACCTTACTCAACAATTCTTTTTCTGAAACTCCTATTAATTTCAGACCTTCTAATGTAGCATCAGGATCGCTAACTGCAATTGAACCTAATTTCCAATCATCAACTTCGTCAAAAGAAACAGATAACTCTATTTCATCGTAGTGAAAAGCTTCTGTATTATCATCAGATTCTTCACTTGAAGCATACTGGTCAACTTCTGTTGGTTCACCTAATATTTTTTTTACCTCAGAGCGGCTCATTCCAAAACGAACATCACCGAACCCTTTACCAATTAATATGTCTTTCATATTTATTTTAGTTAGTAATAAAATCTACATAAATTTTGAATGCAATATAAGGTATTAATTCATGATATGCATTAATCTAAAAGTAAATTTATTGGTGTATTAAAGTTTTTCTAAAAACTTCTTAAAATTATCAACAGAAGAAACTTCTTTAAAATTGTCAGGTAATTTTTTATCGTACTCCTTTACTTGTAAGCCACTTATAAAAAAATATGTTTCAGGAAATTCTTTTTTATACCTATCTAAAAGTATCTCTAAATCATTATTCTCCGGGGGCGAAATAAAAGAACTAAAAAATGCATCAGCATGTTTAATCTGATTCAACTTAACTAAATCTTCAAAAGGTACAGAACCTCCCAAATACAATACTTTAAACCCCTCTTTTCGAGCAATTAAACTATAAAAAAGTAACCCTATTTCATGAACCTCCCCTTCTGCAAGAAAAAATACAATTAATTTATCATTCTTAATATTTTCCATTTCATGATCAATAGCAACAATTAATTTTTGCCGAATCAAATTACTCATAAAATGTTCCTGAGCAGGAGATACAGAACCAGCTTGCCATAATATTCCTATTCTGTCTAAAAACGGGAAAAGTATTTTCTCTACTGTATTTTCAAAGCCTCTTTTCATTATGGATTGAGAAAGAACACTATTAAATTTAGTCTCATCTAACTCCAACATTGAAAACATTAAACTTTCAATTTGAATATCTTCTTTTTTGGCATCCAAACATAAGTCTAAAACCTTTTCTTTAAGTCGATTATCTTCTAAATTAGCAATATGAGAAATTTTATATCCGTTTTTATTTAGTATCGCAATATTTAACAGTCGCTTTAAATCTGAATCTGAGTACAATCTTATATTTGTTTCTGTTCTATTGGGAACAACAATATGATAACGCCTCTCCCAAATACGAATCGTATGGGCTTTAACACCAGAAATCTTTTCTAAATCTTTAATTGAATAAACTCCCATCTCACTATAATTTCTATTAACAAATACTTTTATTTCAGATTTTTATATTAATATTTACTTCATATTGTTAACCAAGTATCTATTGTTTTGTTCATGTATAATGATTTAAAGTTTTTCAAAAATTCATATCATAAATGCTTTGATACTCTCTTCAATAAAGGTCAATTTAGTATCTGTAACAATATTAAAAGGTGTTATTTAAGAACTAAATCAGTTCAATTAATATATTAAAACATTAGAAAATATAAGATTTCAATTAAAAGATTAACTTTGTGCGTTGAAAAAGAAAAATAGAATTATGATAAAGTCAATGACAGGCTTTGGAAAAGCCACATGTGAGCTTCCTGGTAAGAAAATTAGTATTGAAATAAAATCATTAAACAGTAAACAATTAGATGTAAGCATGCGCTTACCAAATATTTACAGAGAGAAAGATTTAATTTTAAGAAATGAAATCGCTAATAAACTTGGCAGAGGAAAAGTTGACGTTGGATTTTATATTGACTTTTTAGGTAACGAGAAGAATACATCAATTAATGCTCAAGTAATTGAAAATTATTTTAATCAGTTATCTCCTATAGCTGATAAACTAGGATTAATTGATAAAACCGATATTTTAAGAGCAATTATGCCATTACCTGACACCATTAAAACGGAACAGGCTGAGTTAGATGAGGAAGAATGGAAATTAATTGCGGAGACTTTTTCTAAGGCATTGACTTGCCTGGATGAATTCAGAATTCAAGAAGGACTTTCTTTAAAAAATGAGGTTTCTTCAAGAATTGACAATATCAGAACATTATCTGTAAAAATCGAACCTTTTGAAAAAGAAAGAATCGAAAAAATAAGAGTAAGAATTCTTGATCAACTTAATGAACTTAAAGAAAAGATCAAAGTTGATGAAAACAGGTTTGAGCAAGAAATGATTTTCTATCTTGAAAAACTTGATATCACAGAAGAAAAAGTTCGTTTAGCCAATCATCTTAATTATTTTTTAGAAACAATTGCTAACGAAGAAATGGTTGGTAAAAAACTAGGCTTTATAACTCAGGAAATAGGTAGGGAAATTAACACCTTAGGTTCTAAGGCTAATCATTCTGAAGTTCAGAAACTTGTTATACAAATGAAAGATGAGCTTGAGAAAATTAAGGAACAAAACTTAAATATACTTTAAAAGAATCCAACACTCCGTAATATCTTATTAATGACAAAAAAAGGAAAGTTAATCATATTTTCTGCACCATCTGGTACTGGTAAAACAACAATTGTAAAACACCTTTTAACTAAGGACTTCAACATGGAGTTTTCAATTTCTGCAACAACCAGAACTCCCAGAGGTCAGGAAAAAAACGGTATTGATTATTACTTTTTAACACCTGATGAATTTCGCAAAAAAATTAATGCGGATGAATTGCTTGAATGGGAAGAAGTTTATACAGATAAATATTATGGCACACTAAAAAGTGAAGTCGAACGCATAACTTCAAAAGGAAACAATATTGTTTTTGATGTTGATGTGGTTGGTGGTTTAAATATAAAAAAAATGTATGGAGACCAGGCTATTGCTATATTTATTAAACCTCCTTCTGTTGAAGAATTAAAAAACCGATTATTAATCAGAGGAACGGATTCGATGGAAGTTATTCAGCAAAGATTAGATAAAGCAGAAGAAGAAATTAGTTATGCTAATGGTTTCGATGAAATCATTGTAAATGATAAACTTGAAAATGCAATCAACGAAGTTGAAACTGTATTATCAAACTTTTTAAATGACTGATTGTAAAAAACATATTGGTTTATTTTTTGGTTCATTTAATCCTGTTCACGTAGGTCATCTTGCACTGGCAAACTATATCTCAGAAAACAGTGAAATTGATGAAATATGGTTTATTGTTAGTCCTCAAAATCCATTTAAGGAATCTGAAGATCTTATTCTGGCGCAACATCGTGTAGAAATGCTTAAGGAAAGTATTGATGATTACGAAAAGTTTAAGGTCTCAGACATAGAATTAAATTTACCTACCCCTTCATACACCTATAATACACTAATAGAACTCATTAAACAAAATCCCAATGCTGAATATAGTATAATAATGGGTTCTGACAATTTAGTCACATTAGATAAGTGGAGAAATATTGATAAAATAATGGAACTTTGCTCTATTATAATTTATCCGCGACCAGGATATCCACCAATTTCACCAGAAGTAGTTAAGAGTAATATTTCTGTAATTAAAGCTCCGGTTTTTGATATTTCATCAACTTTAATTAGAGAGGGATTATTAAACGGTAAAAATTACTCATTTTTGATACCAAAAAAAGCCCATGATTACATTGTAGCACATGGACTTTATAAATAAAATAGATATCACTTTTAGTGAGAACATTCATGGTCACCATCACCATGAGCTGTACAAACCGAATAGTTTCCTTTACTTCCTTCCAACCACTGATTTAAAACATCTTTGATTTCACCGGTAAATCCAATAAATGCTTCAATTCCGGTAAGCTTTAAATTGTTAATTGCACCTTGTCCCATTCCTCCTGCAAGTAAAACATTAACACCAACTTCGCTTAAATCTTTAGCTAAATTACTTTTACAACCACAAGATTCCGGACCTTTAAACTCCTCTTCTTTTACAATACTATTATCTGCAGATAAAGTATAAATAGTAAACTTCTCGCAATGACCAAAATGACTGTCAATCGCTGTTCCCTTTGTTGGAATTGCTACTTTTTTCATAATTACTATTTTAATATTTTACGATTTTGCTTTATTTAATTTCGGTCAGTAAAAATAAGAATATTCTCAATACAAAACATAGTTAAATAATCACAATTATTATAAATGTTTCGGAATTTCAAAAACAAATTGGGTTCCCCTATCAACTTCTGATTCAACTTTAATCCTCCCCTTCATTAAGTCCAACAACTTTTTAACTATTGCTAACCCTAAACCTGATCCTTGACTTGTTATTGGTAAAGATGTTTTATCACCCTGAATCTTATAAAATCTATGGAAAATCCTATTCAATTGATCCTGAGCAATCCCAACTCCTGTATCAGACACAATAAAATGTATACAATCTTCCGTTTCTGAAACCGTTAATGAAACATTACCTTCTGATGTGAACTTTAATGCGTTATGCATTAAGTTTGTAATAATCTGTTTTAACCTACCTGAATCTGTGCGGATAAAACAATCACTTGATAGTTTTTGTAGATCTAACTTTATTTCTACATCGCTTTTATCTAAACGACTTTTTTCAGATTCGATTACCGGGATAACATCATTCTTTATAAATGGAATTAAAATAATATCCTCCAGATAAAGATTTGTTTGGCCTGTTTCAATTTTACTTAAATCAAGAACATTATTAACTAATCCAAGTAAATATTCTGAATTACTATAAATCACTTGCTTATATGTATCTGCATCCTCCTCTGAATCATATAGTTTCTGAACTAAAATATTTGAAAAACCAATAATGGCATTTAATGGAGTTCTGATTTCATGACTGATATTCTGTAAAAATGCAGTTTTTAATTTATTACTTTCCTGAGCCTTAGTTACAGCTCTCTTCAGATCTGAAATATCATAAGCAAAGCATATAAAGTGATCTATTTCTACATTCAGGAGATCCAATTTTAAATGCTTTAAGGAATTATTGTTTTTTGAAATTAAAGTACATTCAAATGATTCTGAATTAATATCTATGGATTTACATGCGTCTTTAAACTTTCTTAATTCATCATTATCAACGAATAGAGAAAAAAAGTTTTTAGAAACCAGATTTTCTTTGCTATAACCTGTTATTGTATATACCGACGGATTAACATCTACTATATCAAATTTATAATCCAGAACAAATATACCATCATTGGTATTTAGAAAGTAATTTTTTAATCGAGCCTCACTATGCATCAATTCCTGATACATAAACTTTCGTTCTGTTATATCTTCTAAAATTCCAATAAACCCAATTACTTTTTTATTTACATCAATAATTGGAGATTTATGAGTTTCATACCAAACAATATTCTCGTTATTTTTGAAGCTGGTACTGATTTCACCTTTAACCGGAAGTTTATCTTCCCGCATTTTTACATACATATTAAAAAAGCGATCACACAATCTATGATCTAAATCCAAATCATAGTCTGTTTTTCCGTATATATCATTAATGGATTTATAGCCTAATGTGGTGAGCAACTTTCGATTGGCATAAATGAATTTAAAAGCAGAATCTTTAATATAAAATTCTATGTTCATATGATCAAACATGATCTTAAATTCATCAGTCAACCTTAATGAACCTGTCTCTTTGCTTTTTTTATCCTCTAATTGATTAACTAAAGACATTGCTTCTGTCAAATCAACATTTGCATCTTTTTCTTGTATATTCCTTAAAGATTCTTTTAATCTTTTGATTAAAACAACTTCTTCAGCTAAAACCATATCCCTTCATATTTGGCTTGAAAATATAGTCAATAATTCACTCAAAACCAACAATACTCATAGTGAATATCCCTTCTGAAAGCACGCTACATTAAACACTTTTTAACATACTTTATTTTTTTTACCACCTATTAAACTCAATATCACTGACTAATATCATGTGATTTTACTAATTTTACAGGCTGTTTTAATTAGTTTATCATCCATTATATAATGATAAATTTTTGAAGCTTATTTTATTAACCCTATATGCAATTGAATTAATTGTTTATCATTTCAATTTGCAGGTTAGCTTCATTGGAAAAGAAAAATAAATAATAAATCATATGAAATTTACATTCTCTTTTATTGACAAACGACAAGGTTCTGTTAAAGACGATATCTTATCAGGACTTACAGTAGCTCTTGCGCTTGTACCAGAAGCTGTTGCATTTGCTTTTGTAGCCGGAATCTCTCCAATTATTGGTCTTTACGGAGCCTTTATGATGGGATTAGTAACTGCATTAATTGGAGGTCGTCCAGGAATGATATCAGGTGCAACCGGTGCTCTTGCTGTAGTTATGGTTAATCTGGTTTTAGAAGGAAATGAGTTGGGTAATCCTGGTGATATGATGGGGATTCAATATCTTTTTGCAACTATTATCTTGGCCGGGTTATTTCAGATGGCAGCAGGATTCTTAAAATTAGGAAAATTCATTCGTATGGTTCCTCAATCTGTTATGATGGGATTTGTAAATGGTTTAGCCATTGTTATTTTCACCTCTCAGCTTGGCATGTTTAAAGTTGGGGAGGATTACTTATCCGGAGCTCCTCTATTTACTATGATTGGATTAGTAGCTCTTACAATGGCCATTATGTATTTTTTACCAAAATTCAGCAAAAAAATTCCAGCTGCCCTTGTTGGTATCATTGTAGTTTCTCTAATAGTAATTTTAGGTGGAATTGATACTGAAACTGTTAGGTCTTTTGTTGTGGCAAAAGGAGGAACAGGTATTAAAGCAGGTTTACCAACTTTTAATGTTCCTATGATCCCGCTTGATTTTGCAACTTTAAAGTTCATTCTTCCATATGCACTTATTCTTGCAACTATTGGATTAACAGAATCTTTAATGACCTTAACATTAGTTGACGAGTTAACTGAAACCAGGGGTAGTGGCAACAGAGAATGTGTTGCACAGGGTATTGCAAATATTACTAATGGATTTTTTGGTGGTATGGGTGGTTGCGCCATGATTGGTCAAAGTATTATTAACATCAAGTCAGGTGGCAGAGGACGTCTTTCTGGAATCGTTGCTGCTTTAGCTTTATTGGTGTTTATATTATTTGCATCAAATTATATTGAGATGATTCCTATTGCTGCATTAGTAGGTGTTATGTTTATGGTAGTAATTGGAACCTTTGCATGGAGTACATTTAAAATTATCAATAAAATTCCTATTGCTGATGTGATTGTAATTGTACTTGTTACCGTATTAACTGTAATTTTTGATTTGGCTATTGCTGTTGCTGCAGGTGTTATTGTATCTGCATTAGTATTTGCATGGGAAAATGCAGTTAAAATACGAGTTTCTAGTGTTATTGATGAACAAGGTGTAAAACATTATATTGTACATGGTCCTTTATTTTTTGCTGCAACTACTTCATTTATTAATAGTTTTGATGTTAAAAATGATCCTAAGGAAGTTGTTATTTCTTTTGAAGAATCAAGAATTATGGATCAATCAGCCATTGAAGCCATTAATAAATTAGCTGAAAAATATCAGTTAATTGGAACAAATGTACACTTAAGATATTTATCTCCGGATTGTGTTAACCTGGTTAAAAAGGCAGAGAAAATTTGCGATGTGAACGTGTTAAAAGATCCTGATTATCATGTTGCCATTAACAACTACCGCCAAAAAGCTGAAGCGTTAAAAGGTGCTTAAATAATATTATTCAATTTATATAGCCAAGGCCAACAATTTTTGTTGGCCTTTTTTATTTCTAATTCTTTGCATGATTGTTTAATCAAAAAATATGGATCAATAAATTCCTAACTTATGAATATTAATCACCAAATCGAGTCTATTAGTAAAATAGATATTCCTAAATATATTTAATATTCTAATTTGCAGATAACAAGCAGATCATACATTATAATAATGGTTAATCAAATGCTCAATGGCTAAAATTCAAACTAAAACTACCGGATTATTTATTTTAATTGCTGTAATCACATCGAGTTTAGTAGCCATATTAGCATTATGGAAGAGCAGCCAGATTTTAAAGAATGAGGCTGTTGAAAAGCTACTTTATCAAACCCGGTTTCAAGCCAGTGCATTTGAAAAAGATCTATCTCAATTAGAAAACATCACAAAGTCTGTTGAAGCAATGATCAGTGCTTATTATCCGGATGAGGGAATTAATAAAGACAATATCAAAAAGTTAAAAGCCCAACTTTCTAATCAGATGGAAAAATTAGGAAAAAAAATGGAAGCTTTAAGCTTATGGCTTGTTTTTAATCCTGAATTAGTTCCAGAAGGACAAAATATTGATTTCTATGATAAAGACAGAGATGGATCTTTTACTAAAGCTAAACCATATAACATAGATGATTTCGATCTACAATCATCACATATGAAGTGGTGGACAGATGCATTAAAGTATGGTAAAATATGGACAGAACCATATTATTGGAAAGATTGGGATATGGAACTAATTACATATTCAAAAGCAATATATATTGATTCTGTTTTTATAGGATGTATTGGATCTGATATTGATTTTACCGAAAAACGTAAAGAATGGAATAATATACAGCTATACTCGAGTGGCTATATTGTTCTTATCAACCAAAACTTCAAATTTATTCAGCATCCTACCTATTCAAATCAAGATGGTTCAAATGTGCTTCCTAAAAATCTTTTTACTCATTTAACAAATAACGTAAATAAAACAAGAGAAGGATTTATAGATTATAATTTCTCTGGCACTCAAAAGGTGTTAGCTTTTAAAAATTTATCAAATCACTGGATTTTGATGTCAGTTATTCCTACAAAGGAAATATATGAACCTATATATGAAATTGGAAACTCCCTTTTAATTATTCTTGTTTTAGTCATTTTATTCTCAATAGGAATCTCAATACTTTTTAGTAAATCCATCACCTCTCCCATTGAAAAACTTAGTCTGTTATTTAATGAGGCTAAAAATGGTGATTTAAGCGTTAGATCAAACTTTAAAACTAACGATGAGTTAGAGAACTTAGGAACTCAATTTAATTATTTCTTAAGTCAAATGCAGACTATGATTAGCAAGTTAAAAGAAGATGAAATTAAATTGACAGAAGCCAAAGAAAAAGCTGAGGAATCTGATAAATTAAAAACGGCTTTTCTTGAAAACTTAAGTCATGAAATAAGAACTCCTCTTACTGGTATTGTTGGATATGCAGAATTATTAATTACTGAAGGTTTTTCCTTTGAAGAAAAAATTGAGTTTCTAGAAACAATTCAAAAAAACAATGATAACCTACTTCAATTTGTAGAAGACATTATTACTTTTTCAAAACTAGAAAGAGGTATTATACACAGTCAAAAAAATAATTTTCAATTACATTCAATTGTAGAAGATCTACTATCGGAGTTAATTCCTTTGTATTTAAACCAAAATAATCAAATTGAATTTATCACATCAGTATCACTCCACAATTCTAACATACATATTGTAACCGACTATAATTTGTTAATTAAAACCTTAAAAATATTATTAGATAATGCCTTTAAATTTACTAATCGTGGAAATATTGAATTTGGTTGTTTTTCAAATGAAAATCAGTGGGGATTTTTTATAAAAGATACAGGAATAGGAATTCCCAAAAAATATCATGATCTAATATTTAAGAAATTTTATAAATACAGTAATGATAAAACAAAAATATACAGAGGTGTAGGCATGGGGTTAGCAATTGCTGATAAAATATTAAGTATTTTAAATGGAACTATAACTGTTAATTCTGAAACGGGTAAAGGATCTTGCTTCCTTATTGAATTTAATCTGAATAAATACTCATCTATTAAAAATGATGAATAAACATTGACATATCTACTTCTAAAATTAATATATTAGCAGCCCCTCCATTTACTAATCATCAATTACATTTTAATGAATTCTTCGAAACTAAGATCTTTGCCAATCACAAGATTAATTATTGTTGTATTACTTCTATTTAACACCAAAGCTTTTTGCCAAAATATAAAAGACCGTGATACCTTTATCGAAATAGAAAATACTATTTTAAAAAAAGACTCAATCAAGCTGAAACAACTATTAAAAGAAAATAACCTGAACTATAATTCTATAATTTATGATGTACCACCTCTATTTTTAGCATGCCATAAACCGGATAGCTTATTTATAAATTGGTTATTAAAAAAAGGAGCTTCACCTAATGCCATTTCTAAATATGGAACAATTGGAAACTGGATATTAGAAAAGAATAATTATACCGGCATATTTAATATGTTACTTGATTATGGCTTTGATCCTAATATCGAAAGCATGGCATACTGGCAAAATATAAAGAAAACAAATCCTGAGGAAATTCCAGATTGGTTAAATGAAACATTTCAAATAATCAAAGAAAAGAATCTTAAAACAGAACACCTTCCATATTTTGCATTTACGGACCCCAGCGATGAATTATTGTTACAAATATCTATTGTAAGAGACACATCTTTAACTTTAACCAAAAGACTTCTTAATTATAAAATAGACGTAAACCTAACAGACAAAAGAGGAATGACTCCTATATATGTAGCTGTCCATTTTCAACACATTGAGGCGTTAAAGTTATTGATAAAACATGGGGCAGATGTCAATCATATTCTTGAACCACCTACTCCCCTTTCAATCTATGAAAACAATAAACTATTGAATAATAAAATTACCCCTCTTATTATGTTTATGCAAGAAATTGAAGAAGATCCAGAGCTTTTAAATAAAGAAGAAACAAATTCTGTTATAAAAATCTTATTAAAGGCAGGAGCTGATATTCATCACAAAACAGCTAATGATAATATTTCTGCATTAGATATTGCCAATAAATTGAATCAAAAAGATATTAGTAAACTGTTTAAAAAGTATGGTAAGTAATTATCAAGTACAAACGGCTAACTACAAATATTAAAAAGCACATTTACAATCAAATATAAGATAAATAGCCCAAAGGAATATCTATTTTTATATTGTTAAAAAAAATAAAATATCAACAAGCGTTAAACATTTTCTAATCATCAATGTTTAACTCTCAAACAAATTTAATATACAATGAACAAGACAAATTTAAACGTAACATTCGCTGGTAACCCAGTAACCATATTAGGAAATGAAATTAAAGTTGGTGACAAAGCACCTGACTTCACTGTTATAAATGAAAAACTAGAGCCTGTTAAATTATCAGATTTTGATGGTAAAGTTAAAGTATTAGTTGTTTACCCATCAATTGATACAGGTGTATGTGCTGCTCAAAACAGAAAATTTAACGTAGAGGCAAACAAATTGAAGGATGTAGCCGTATTATCAATTTCAGTTGACTTACCATTTGCTCAATCACGTTTTTGTGGAGCTGAAGGACTAGAAAACATTATTACTCTTTCTGATCACAAAGACTTAGACTTTGGTGAAAAATATGGTTTTGTAATTGAAGAGTTCAGATTATTAACAAGAGGTACAGTTATTATTGATAAAGATAATACAGTAAAATATGTTGAATATCTTTCTGAAATAACAAATGAACCAGATTATGATGCAGCTTTAAAAGCTGTAAATGAATTACTATAAAAATATCCACCCCATATTAAAAAAAGCTGCTTTAGTTAAATTAAACCAAAGCAGCTTTTTACTTTTATTAATATCTCTAAATTCTAATCTTCAATTTCTGCTGTATACTTATCAATTACACAAGCAACCGAAGCATCTCCGGTAACATTAACAGTAGTTCTTACCATATCTAAAATTCTGTCTACTGGTAGTATAATTGCTATCCATGCTGGATTTAATCCTACAGAATTAAGGACAATCATTAGCATTACAATCCCTGCACTAGGGACAGCGGCTGAACCTACACTTGCCAAAGTTGCTGTAAGAACAACTGTAATTTGTTGTCCCAAAGATAAATTGATCATATGCATCTGAGCTAAAAACACTACAGCAACAGCCTGATAAAGACTAGTACCATCCATATTTACAGTTGCACCAATAGGCAATACAAAACCAGCAGTTTTTTTATCTACTCCCAAGTTTTCTTCCACGCATTCAAAAGTTACAGGTAAAGTTGCAGCACTTGAACTTGTTGAAAAAGCCAAAGCCTGTGCCGGACTAATTCCTCGTAGAAAATCTAAAAATTTTCTTTTTGGAACCAATACTTTTAAAATAGTTGGATAAATAATAAAGGCCATCAACAACAATCCAGTCAGCACAGTTAATGAATACCAACCTAAACCTTTAAATATCTCTATAATCTTACCTGGATTATCACCTGCAATATTATTAACAACACCAGCCATTAATGCAAAAACAAAAAATGGAGCACCTTTCATGATCAAATCAACCATTTTTATAAAGACCTCTGATGCACCATCTACAAACTGGATAACTACCTTACCTTTTTCTGCTGGAATATATAATAATGCGATTCCAAAGAAAATAGCAAAGAAGATGATATGTAGCATTGAGCCATTACCGGCCAACGAATTAAAAATATTAACAGGTACAAGATCCACGATAGGTTTTAATGGACCTCCTTCTTCATTTGCTCTATATTTGGATACTATTTCTTCATTTTTATGTTGAGCCAGCTGCTGTTTTTTAATTGCAATCTGCTCCTGCAATTCAGGATTCTCCAGTAAACGAATATCATCACGAATTTTTACATTTTCCTGGTTAGCCCATAATTCATAAGATATTCTATTTTCTGTTCTTACTTCCTTTGAAAGAGCCTTTCCCGGACTAAAAATATTGACCAATATTAATCCTACCGAAACAGCTATCACTGTGGTAAATAAATATAAAATTAAAGTTCGAATACCTAACTTACCAAGATCTTTAGGATTCCCAAGACTAACAATTCCACTAATAATTGAAAAAAGTATTAAAGGAATTGCTATTAACTTTAATAGATTAATAAAAATGGTACCAATCGGATCAATCCAATCTTTTGTAAAATTCTGCAATCCTAAATAACCAGAAAGAACAGCCCAGATTGCTCCTAATACTATCCCAAAAATAATTTTAATATAAAGAGGAATATTCTTCATTAGTAACTTTTTATAAATGTGTACAAATAAAAAAAGTATAAAATAAAAACTTTTACTTTATACTTTCTTATTGAAATTCAATATCTTATTAACTATACATTTTGTTCAAATAAATCATATCCACCATAACCATAGCAGCCATTGCTTCAACAATAGGTACAGCTCTAGGTAACACACACGGATCGTGACGTCCCTTCACTGTAGAAACAATCTCCTCCCCTTGCTTATTAACTGTATTTTGTTCTTTTAGTATTGTTGCAATAGGTTTAAATGCAACGTTCATGTAAACATCTTCTCCATTTGTGATTCCACCCTGAACTCCTCCTGAACGATTAGTTTTTGTACGAACCTGATCTCCATCCATAAAAAACTCATCATTATGTTGTGATCCCATCAATTCTGTTGCCTTAAAACCCAATCCATATTCAAATCCTTTTACTGCATTGATTCCCAACATAGCTTTTCCCATTTGAGCATGAAATTTATCAAAAACAGGTTCACCTAAACCAACAGGAGAATTTTTAACAACACAGGTGATTACGCCTCCAACAGAATCCTTATCTCTACGAACCTGATCGATATAATCAATCATTTTTTCAGCAACTTCAGCATCCGGACAACGAACGATATTATCTTCTATTTTAGATAGATCTAATTCTGCATATGACTTCTCGAGTTTAATTCCTCCCACCTGAGAAGTATAAGCTGCTATTTCAACACCATGTTTCTTTAAAATAAGTTTAGCTATAGCACCAGCAACTACGCGAGCAATAGTTTCACGTGCGGAAGAACGACCTCCTCCTCTATAATCACGAATCCCATATTTACTTTGGTAAGTAAAATCAGCATGCGAAGGTCTGTAAACATCCTTAATATTGCTATAATCCTTTGAACGTTGATCTGCATTCCAAATTACAAAACCAATTGGAGTTCCTGTTGCTTTCCCATCCATAACACCAGAAAGAATCTCAACTTTATCTTTTTCATCTCTTGGTGTAGTAATAGCACTTTGACCAGGTCTACGGCGATTTAATTCACCTTGAATAAAATCCATATCTATATCGATACCGGGCATTACCCCTTCAATTACTCCGCCTACAGCTTTACCATGAGACTCTCCAAATGAAGTCAACTTAAAAAATTGTCCAAAAGAATTACCTGCCATAATTTATTTAATTATAGATTAAAGAAATTTAATAATTCAATAATAAATTCCTTAATCTTCATTGATTGCTTATTATATATATGATTTAAATCACAAAAATAGAAAAGTTATCGTATAAACTTATTCTATGAGCATATTAAAATGAAAAAGCCCATTTTCATTTGAAAACGGGCTGTAAATATTTTAAGGTTATTTCACCAACACTTAAATAAGATTATGAGCAACCACAACCTCCAGAACCAGAACCATCAGAACCACAAGCACCGCTTTCACATCCTGTTTCAGCTCCACTTCCACAACCGCAGCCAGAACCACAACTTCCGCCACCAACAACAGCCATTATCTCTTCGTCTGATGCTTCACGTACTGTGTTAATTGATCCTGAAAAGAATAAATCATCACCTGCTAAAGGATGATTAAAATCCATTCTTACATTTTCATCTGTAACTTCTAAAACAATTCCATTTAAACGATTTCCCTGAGCATCTTGCATTGGGACCATGTTTCCAACTTTAATTAAGTTTTCATCCATTTCACCGTTTACCTCAAATATATTTCTTGGAATACTTACTTTAGCTTCTTCATTAATTTGACCATAAGCCTCATCAGCTTTCAACTCAAATTTAAACTCTTCACCAGCTTTCAAACCTTCTAATTTATCTTCGAACATCTGTAACATTCTACCTGTTCCAAAGATGAATTCTAATGGTTTTTCTTCTGTAGTTTCTTCAACAATCTCCCCCTCAAAACCATTCAAACGTAACACATAAGAAAGCGTTACCATTTTGTTTCTTGAAATTTCCATATGTATTTCTTTTAAAAATGTCTATATCAAATTCTTTATGCAAAGAAAGTGAGTTTTTTAGAATAAACAAAAATCACTTTCTTAAAAAAAGACAAAATAATCCGAAATTCAAACATCAAAGCTATTTATTTCATAATAAAAGCTAATTTTTAACATGCTTTAATAGTTTTATATGATTTTGAATAATTAATCATTTGACTTGTATAGTCTGTATTATAATCAATTAAAACATCAGTTATTTCCTTACCCTTGTAAACTAAATTTAAATTAGGATTTAAAAATCCAGTAAAAGGAGGAATATTTAATTTCTCAAATCGATCTAAAATTTCTTTATGCAACTCGTAATCAATATTAATACCAAAACCTTCCACTATATTTTTAGCCGCTTCATAATCGCCTTCTGATTTAATTCTTTGAATTTCCTTAAGAAGTTCACCGAATAAATCATGTAGTTTATCGTAATCATGGATAACAACATAAGTTTTATTGTCCTTTTTTACCATTTCAACAACCTCATCCTTACCTTTTTCATATACCCACTTACTGATTAATTGACGATTACGCATATGTGCCTGTTCAATTTTATCACCTAATTTGATTCGTGTAATCTGAGTTAACAAGCCATTTCGTAAATAACTATTATAATGAGCTCTTGCTGCATCCAAATCAGGGATTAACTCTAATTCAATAGCTTTGGGATGATACATAAAATAAAGTCCATACAAATCGGCCCTTGTTTCCTCAATAACAGATCCAAAAGATTTTAAAGAATCAGAAGTAACTCCTGACATCATTTTTCCGGAACCATGTCCTACACATTCATGAAGATGCGTATGTAAATTATCAGCCAAAGCACCATGCTTCTTTTCTAATTCCACCTCTTTTTCTGAGAAACAAAACTCTTCCGCAAATCCTGTGCTCAATGCTGCTTTATGATGGGCATTTGAAATATTTGTCAGGGTTACTGATTTAGAACCATGCTCTTCTCTAATCCATTCTGCATTGGGTAAATTAATCCCTAACGGACTTGCAGGATAACAATCACCACCTAGCATTACTGCATTTATTGCATTTAGAGAAATTCCTTTTATTTCATCTTTTTTGTATTGGCTATCGACAGGAGAATGTTTCTCAAACCAACTTGCATTATCTGCTATAACTTTTGCCCTTTTAGTTTCTTCAGCATCTTTAAGTTGAACAACACCTTCCCATGTAGCTTTCATTCCCATTGGATCTCCATATGTTTCAATAAAACCATTTATAAAATCCACATCTCCAGAAAGAGCCTTAACCCAAAGAATATTAAACTCATCAAAAGTTTCTAAGTCCCCGGTTGAATAAAAATGAATTAATGAATCTAAAATTGCAATTTGTTCATCATTTTCTGCAAACTCTTTAGCCTTTTGCAAATTATCAATAATAACCTCTATTGCTGATCCATAAAGTCCATCCTTTTTGTAAACTTCTTCCGAAATAGAATTAATTTTAACCAGCTTGGAATTTAATCCAAATGAGATCTTTTTATTTTGAGAATTAGCTTTCTGTTGTTTATAAAATTCTTCAACTTCATTTTGATTTACATCCTCATAAAAATTATTTGCAGATGATATAATTAAATCTGATTCCGGATTTGTATTAACTCTTTTAGAATAAAATTTCGGATCAAATATTAATTTCTTTAATAAGTCAATACAATCAGGATTAAGATGTTCTTCTGTAATACCATATTCGCCGACCTGCAATTTATTTAGCCAACCATCAAAGGTTTCTTCACTAAAAAGGGGAATAAATTTATCCGTACTATAATGATGATGTATTCCAGAAGAAAACCAAACTTTTTTTAAATAAGTTACAAAATCATTCCACTCTGGATTATTCTCATCATTAACACTTTGATATATTGCTTCAAGTATATCTCGAATGTACAAATTATACTTCCCATGCTGATCCCAGAGAATATCTCTTCCGGCTATGGTTGCTTGTGATAAATAATAGATATATAATTTCTTTTTTAAATCAAGCTTTTCAAATCCAGGTATTTCGAACCTAAGAATTTTTATATCATCAAATTTTTCTGCGTATACTTCCATTTCAATATTTGTTTTTAACTAAAACACATTACATCATTAATGGTTTTCAAGAGTTCTAACATCAACATCTTTATTTAAAACCCATTTACCTTTTTCTAAGACATAACTATCATATGAAAAATCTGGTCCATACATTCGATAATTACCTTTATACAAACTACTTGGTGGCGATAAATGATCTAAAACAAAACGATCATTATGCTTTTCATATTTAAGCATCATATTAGCACTGGCTGCATACTCAAAAACCAATCGTTTATCAATTACTCGATCTTTTTGAAAAACAGAGTGTCCAAATTTTGGAGTTACATTATCCATAACAATTAAAGGATCAACCACTTTTATCTTTGTCATTTCATCATTGGGCTTGTAACCAATTAACATATAATATATTCCATAGTTTCTATCTTTAACCGAAACCATATCATAATATACGGCTCCATACCATTTTCGAGGAGACAATACTGCCTTTTCAGGAGAGCGCATTTTATCTGTTGCATCATGTAACTCATATAGCTTAATATTTCCATCTTTATTTTTACAAACTACTGCGCCAAAAAATAAATTAGTTGAATTTTCTAAAGGAATATTCCAAGTACAAATTTTCACCCTTTTATCTTCTGATATTAAGGTTGATATTCTGCTTAACCCTAAAAATTTATCATTAAAAAACTCTTTGCTATTCCATAAAATCCTCATTCTATTTAAAATAGAATCATTAAGTGCAATTTTTTCCTTTTGTGTTTCTCTAAATTTGAATTGTTCAAACATACAAATAGTGGCAACATCTCTGTATTGGCGGTATATTTTTCCATCAGCTTTAAATGAAAAAGTTAAAGGATATAAATCAACATCGCCTTCTGTTAATCTGGATAAGTGCAACCTAAATTCCCCTACCCCTCGTTTATCTTTATGCGAAAATGATTTATCTTGAAAATGAATAATTTGTCTATTATACACATCTCCAAAAACAATATACCAATCTAATCTGTAAACAATTCCATCTTTGTAAGTATTGTAATAAAATACCTTAAACTTTGAATCACTTGATTTTGTAATTTGAATATAAGCACTATCCGGAACTGAAATATTCTCATTAAATGTTTTCAAAAAAGTAGTAAACACCTTTTCAAATTCAGCCAATTGATACTCTTTTTCATGTGGATCTTCTAAATGAGAGATTTCTCTTACTCTTTTTTCTAAATCTTTTATTTCTAATTGAGCCTGAATTGTTGTAACACAAAATAAAAATATCAAAACAAACAAATGACATATATACATGTTTATATATTTTATATATTTGTAAAAATTAATAGTTCGAAATTATGAAGATTTGGGAGAAAATAAAAAAGCAAAATTTTAAAAAATTAGCACTTGGGCTATTCATTGGAGGATTAGTGGGTTATGCCTATTATTATTTTATAGGATGTAGTTCTGGTACTTGCCCTATTACATCAAATCCCTTAAATAGCATATTATATGGCTCTTTTGCAGGACTTGTAATTACAATAAAATAGTAAATAACTCTAAAAAACATATCAAATGCTAGATAAAAAAAGCTGAGATCTTCATATTTCTCAGCTTTTAATGACATCTGTAGTTTCTTTTAAATATTTAATCCCAGTTTAAAATCACTTTCCCACTATTGCCTGTTTCCATAATATCAAAACCTTTTTGAAAATCATCAATATGAAACCGGTGTGTTATCATTGGAGTTAAATCAATACCTGAGAGAAGCATTTGTTCCATATGATACCATGTTTCAAACATCTCCCTACCATAAATACCTTTTAATGTTAATCCCTTAAATATTACCTTACTCCAATCGATCTGTGTATGTGAAGGTTGAATTCCCAATAAAGATATTTTACCTGAATTGTACATATTGTCTAACATTGAATTTAATGCCGATGGATTCCCTGAACACTCTAATCCAATATCAAAACCTCGCATATTTAACTCCTTAACAACATCTTTCAAATCTTCCTTCATGGGATTAATTACCTTCGTAGCTCCCATTTTTCTTGCTAAATGAGCTCTATACTCATTTGTTTCTGTTGCAACAACATATCTTGCTCCTGCAAATTTTGCAATCGCCACACACATACTTCCAATTAAGCCAGAACCTGTTACAACAACATCCTCACCTATAATAGGAAAACTCAAGGTAGTATGAGTTGCATTTCCAAAAGGATCCATAATAGAGGCTATTTCATCAGAAATATTTGGATGCACTTTCATAACATTATAAGCCGGGACTTTTACATACTCGGCAAATGCACCATCTGTATTAACTCCTATACCTATAGAATTTTCACAAATATGTTGACGTCCTCTTCTACAATTTCTACAATGTCCGCAAGATATATGCCCTTCTCCAGTTACTCTATCACCTTCTTTAAACTGAGTAACCTCAGCTCCTACTTTTGCTACATAACCAACGTATTCATGACCAATAGTCATAGGTGTTTTAATTGTTTTCTGAGCCCATTCATCCCATAAATAAATATGTAAATCTGTACCACATATAGCAGATTTTACAACTTTAATTAAAACATCATTTACACCAATTTTTGGCAAATCAATTTCTTCCATCCAGATTCCTCTTTCTGGTTTTGCCTTTACCAAAGCTTTCATTTTTGTCATACCTGAGCTTATTAAATGTAAGATATTCTCTTTATTGAAATCGTTAATTAATTATAGAGCAATTAACAATCCACGTGTAAAAATGAGAATAAGAAATACATCCATCAATGATATATCTCAAGATTAAAATTCAATAAATTGATATCACTTTTTATCACTTAACCATTCATAAAATTTAATCTGAGATCTGTATTCCGGTTTTTCCGGATTCTGATTTCGGAATTTGTTATCTAAAACATTGTTTAAAATTCTGGCTGAACAATTATCCTTACGCTGCATATCAAGCATTGTTAAAATCTCCTTTTTATGCTCTTTGCTATAAATTGGACAAGCAACTTCAATTCTACGATCCAGATTTCGAGTCATAAAGTCTCCTGATGAAATGTAGATCTTTTCATCACCATCATTACAAAAGACATATATCCTTGAATGTTCCAGATACCTATCAATAATACCAAATGATTCAATCGCATTTTCCGGTTGATCAAATTCGGACATTAATGAAAACATCCCTCGGACATTTAAAATTACTTCAACACCTTTCTTTTTTGCCTCGTATAATAATTGAATACTATCATAATCAACAAGATTATTTACTTTTAAATAGATATAGGCTTTTTTACCCGATGAAGCGTTCTCGATTTCTTTTTGAATTAAATTTTCTATTGTATTTCTCAAATAAAATGGAGAAACCAGCAAATGCTCAAAAGTTGGTATGTTATAATTTTTGCTAAAGAACTCAAAAATTGATGCCACCTCTTTTGCTATTCCAGTATGTCGGGTTAACAAGAGATGATCTGCAAATATGGATGCACTATCTTCATTAAAGTTACCGGTTCCTATACATGCATAACATACCAAATGACTTTTTTCTTTACGAGTAACCAAACATAATTTTGAGTGAACTTTTAATCCAGGAACACCAAAAATAACTTTTACACCTGCTTCTTTTAACTTATTAGCATAGGAAATATTTGCTTTTTCATCAAACCTGGCTTGTAATTCCATTACAGCAACCACCTTTTTACCATTACGTGCAGCATTTCTCAATGCTTTCATAACAGCAGAGTTACGAGCTACTCTATAAATAGTAATCTTAATTTCTCTAACTGTAGGATCGATCGATGCCTCGCGTAAAAAATCAATAAAATGCGAAAACGAATGATACGGATAATGCAATAAAATATCTCTCTTTGCAATAAGCCTAAACAATGATGTTTGTGGAGGAATTTGCTCATGGAATATTGGGGCCAAAGAGTCATAAGTCATATTCTTTGATCCGAATTTAGGAAAATCAATAAAGTCTTTAAAGTTATGATATCTACCCCCACGTATTACAGCGTCCTCAGTTGTATAATCCAATTTCTTTAATAGCAATGAAAGCATTTCGTCCGGCATATTTTTGTCATGTACAAATCTAACCGGCGAAGCCTCTTTTCTCCTCTCTAATCCTTTAGAGATCTTTTTGACATAACTTTCTGAGATATCATCATTAATATCTAATTCAGCATCTCTTGTAAGTTTAAAGGTATATGCAGAAATTCGGTCAAATTTAAACATGTAAAAAATATCTTTCAGCTCATACCTGATCACATCATCAAGAAGCATAACATATTTTTTCCCATCATTCGAAGGCAATAACACAAATCTATCTAATGAAGATGGTATTTCTATTAAAGCATAATTATCCTTACCGTGCAATAATTCCTGTAAATAAACACCTAAATAAATTCCATTATCCGACAAATCGGGTAATTCTCTTTTTCTGGAGATAATGATGGGCATTAAGTGTTCACGCACTTTCTTCTGAAAGTATCTTTTAACAAAAACACCCTGATCTTCAGTTAAATCATTTTCATTAATTAAATAGATTCCTTCCTCCTCTAAACCTGCAATTATATCATCATAAGCTTTAGCAAATTTTCTTGATTGCTTAATGACCTCATTATGAATTTCTTTTAGAATATCTTTAGGTGCTCCTCCTTCAAAAATAGTATCCTTATCTAATTGCACGATTCTTTTTAACACTGCAACACGAACCCGGAAAAATTCATCCATATTATTGGAATAAATACCTAAAAACTTTATGCGTTCAATTAATGGTACATTTTTTCTTGAGGCTTCCTGAAGTACCCTTTCATTAAATGACAGCCAGCTAATTTCCTTACTTCTAAAATTTTCTATTGCCATGGTGAACTAAAGTTTGTTTTATTCTTTTTTAAAATTCGATTATAAGACTTCTGTTGATTAAAAATAAAAATTATCTATTAAACAAAAACAGAAAAATCTCATATTTTATGATGAACATTTTACGAAGATATGAGTTTAGATTGACAACTTATAACTATTTAAATTAAATAAAAATTAAAATATGTCGCGCAAAAGAATAAATTTGCATCAAATTTTAGAGGTTCGTCATTTAACTGATTCAACTTTTGTGATTCGTTTTGAGAAAAATGGTTTAGAGTTTAATGCAGGTCAACATATCTGCGTTGGCCCTCCCAATGGAATACACACCAGAGAATATTCTATTTACAGTGCTGAAAATGATCCTTATATAGAAATTTTGGTCAAAGAGGTTCAGAACGGTTTGGTTACTCCAATATTAAAAGGTTTAAAAGCCGGAGATAATGTTGTTGTAGAAGAACCTGTTGGCTATTTTACTTTGCAGGAAGAAAAAATTAAATCAAAGAAATTTTTGTTAATAGCTACAGGAACTGGCATTTCGCCTTTTCACAGCATGACCAAAAGCATTCCTGATTTAAATTATAAAATTTTACATGGAGTAAGAACTGCAGAAGAAGGTTACGAAAGAGGTGAATATGAAAATGATAGGTATATTTTATGCTCTTCTCGAGATCAAAGTGGTGATTATACAGGAAGAATTACAAATTATTTACAAGATGTAATGATAGATAAAGATTCTGAAGTATATTTGTGCGGAAATTGCAATATGATTCATGATGCTTATGATATTCTTGAAGAAAAAGGAATATCAAATGAGCAAATTCATGCGGAAGTGTATTTTTAAACAGAATATATTTAGATTAAAAATTAGAATTGTGAAGTACTTTTTACTGACATTGGGATGTCAAATGAATTTGAGTGACTCGGAGCGTGTGGCGTCAGTACTGGATGCAGCAGGATGCACAAAAGTTGATAATGAAGAAGATGCTAATATCATTGGAATATTGGCCTGTTCTGTGCGCCAAAAAGCAATTGACAAGGTTTACAACAAAATTTCAAAATGGAATAAGTGGAAAAACAATAAAAACTTAATTACATTTATTTCGGGTTGTATTCTTCCTGCTGACAAAGAAAAATTTTTAAAATTATTTGACATTGTTTTTGCAATGCCGGAATTACCTCAATTCCCTAAGATGCTAGGTGAATACGGTGTTACAAATCCATTATCATTAATTGCTGAACCCAACAATGCTATTGAAGAAATTCAGTTATTTTGGAATGTAAAACCAAAATACGATTCTAATTTTGAGGCATTTATTCCAATTCAAAATGGATGTAATAAATTCTGTACATATTGTGCAGTACCATATACCAGGGGAAGAGAAGTTTCCAGACCATCACAAGAAATCTTAGACGAAGTAAGAAACCTTGCTAAAAAAGGATATAAATCGATTACTTTACTTGGCCAGAATGTAAATTCTTATGGATTAGACAAAAAAGGAGAAGAATTATCTTTCCCTGAACTTTTAGAAAAAGTGGGCCAAATTGGAGAAGAAGTTGATAATGAGTTTTGGGTTTATTTCACCTCTCCTCACCCAAGAGATATGACTGATGATATTTTTCATATTATTGCAAAATATGATTGCTTAGGTAAGCAAATCCATTTTCCAATTCAAAGTGGTGACGAAAAGGTTCTGATAAAAATGAACCGTAAGCACTCTATGGAACAATATCGCAAAACCATGCAGTCGTTTAGAAGTATTCTTCCTCAAGCAACTGTATTTACTGATATTATTGTTGGTTTTACAGATGAAACAGAAGAGCAATTCGAAAATACGCGTAAAGCTATGGAAGAATTCAAATACAATATGGCTTATATTGCAATGTATTCTCCAAGACCTGGAGCTGCATCTTACAGATGGGAAGACAACATTCCACTTGAAGAGAAGAAACGCAGATATGCAGTATTAAGTGAAGAACTTCAAAAGCATACCTATGAATACAATAAATCACTACTTGGAAAAACTGTAAAAGTTTTAGTTAGAGAAAAAGACCGTAAAGAAGGTTATTTATCAGGACACACTGATGGAAAAATTGTAGTTAGGTTTGAATCTGACGATGTAAATTTAATTGGACAAATAATAGAACTTAAAATAACAGGAGCAGCAAGGTTCTCTATTGAAGGTGAACTTGTAAAAAAGACTGTTAGTTGCTAATTTCCCACACAATAAAAACATACAAAAAGCTGGTATTTATATAATTACCAGCTTTTTTATTCTATATTACTCCATAATATAAGAGGGTAACTTAATCATCACTTTTGTTCCTTTATCAATTACGGACTCAAATTCTATTGATCCATTATGTTCTTTTATTATTGAATAACTTATTGACAGACCTAAACCCGTACCATCCCCCGGAGGTTTTGTTGTAAAAAAAGGATCTGTAATATGTGAAATATTTTTAGGTTTAATTCCAGATCCATTATCTGAAATCTCAATAATAATATTGTTTTTTTCCTTGTAGGTAGAAATAGTAATAACTCCTTTATCTTTTATTGAATAAATTGCATTATCGAAAATATTCACAAAAACCTGATGTAATTTTCCTACATTTCCTTTTACCATTATAGCTTCTGGATTATAGCTCTTATTTACTTCTACCTTATTTTTAAATTGATTATACATCATAATTAAGCAGTTATTCAAAATTAAATGTACATCACATTCCTCATCTAGTTTACTATTTTCTCTACTGAATTGATTAAGTCCTTTAACAATTCTTGAAGCTCTTTCAACACCAGTTTTTATACTATCTAACAGCAACCTTGTATTAGCATCTTCTTTACTTCCATAATCCTCAAAATAATTTTCCAAACCTAAATAAGCTCCTAATATAAAATTTAGCGGATTATTTATTTCATGAGCAATACCAGCTGTTAAAACACCTAAAGAAGCCATCTTTTCAGACTGTAACAATTGTTCTTGAGTTTCTTTTAGTTGCTTTAGTGTTTTTTTAAGTTTCTTATTCTGATCATGAATAATATGATTTTTAAAGGATAAATCTTCATTTATTGATCGTAATTCTTCAATAGCTTCTTCCAAATCTTTTGTTTTCTCCTTTACCAACAATTCTAAATTTTCTTTATGAATCAAAAGTTGAAGGTTATGATATGCCTTTTCTGAAAGTTGATTAGCAAATATATATAGAGATCGTACAATTTTTTCAAACTGTTTAGCAGACATCCTGGTAACCTCTTGCAATGCATAAGTAAATTCTTCTTTGTCAGCCCCTATTTCATCTGCATATTTGATTATTTGATTATCATCTGTTTCCTCACTTTTAACTTGCCCAATTAACCAATTTGCAATATGTTTATCACCAACAAAAATACTTGCTCCACCATCCAATAGACCACCACTTAAACACTTCTGAAAAATAGGACCTGATTTATTCCCCTTTCCAATAAAAGAGTCTGAATAATAACACTTTTTTAATCCAACTTCTGTTTTCCTGATTATATCTTTACATAAACGACAAAAATTACTAGGCTTTGTTAAGGGTGTTCCATCAGGTTTTGTAATGATAGAGGCAACTCCTGTTGCAAGGGCAAAAGAATCTTGTAATTCCTGGATCACTTTTATATCAAACAGATCTAAAAATTCAATATCCTCAAATTCTTTATTTACAGGATTTGTTGCTTTCATGAATTATAAAATTAAAAATCCAAACAACCAGATAATATTTTATGAAAAATATTATCCTTTAAATCACTATTAGCTAATTCACTAATGGTTTATATGGTATTGATAAATAAAAAGTAGATCCCTTACCATTTTCTGAATCTATAGTTATATTTCCTCCTAACAAGCGAGAATACTCTTGTGCAATAGCTAAACCTAATCCTAAACCTCCTTTTGAAATATCTGTATTCACTTTTGAAAAGCGTTCAAAAATTAACTCCTTATTTTGAGGAAAAACACCAATTCCGGTATCCTTGACAAATAAAACTATGGTATTATCATTTAATGTATATCCAATTTCTATATACCCCTTTTCAGTGAACTTAAAAGCATTTTCAATCAGGATATTCAAAATTTTATACAACTTACTTTTATCAGTGTTTATATAGCTATTAAAATCATTTAACTCAGTTTTTATCCTAATAGGAATATCATGCTGAATAGACTTAGAGTTGAATTGATTATTTAATTCTTTAAATATATCATTTAAACAAAAAGTATCTTCTAATAATGGTATTTGCTTTGTAACCAGCTTTGATATTTCAAGAATATTATCAATAATTTTTAATAATTCGTAGCTACTCTCTTGTACAATTTTAGAATAGGATTCCCTTAACTCTGAAGTCAAATCATTATCTGCTAACATATCTGCAAAACCAATAATTCCATTCATTGGAGTACGAATTTCATGAGACATGTTTTTCAGGAATTCTGTTTTAAGTTGATTAGCTTCTTCTGCTTTTTCTTTAGCTTTTATTAATTCATTTTCAAATTTCTTACGCTCTGAAAAATCACGAACAACAGCAACAATAGCAGCCTTACCATTCCATAAAGTAGGACTTAAACTTACCTGAGTTTCCATCTCTACATTCTTATTATATTGTTTACAAATCCACTCGAAAACCTGAGGTTGATTATCCAAAACTAAGGACCATATATTTTTAAGATCAGAAGTATCTTGTTTTTGTGAAGTTATGTCATATACAGAAAATCTATTACATTCTTCTTTATCGATATTATACATTGAAACAGCCCTGTCATTAAGAGCTAAAAACTTTCCTTCCTCATCATGTATAATTATAGCATCACTTATACTGTTTATTATGGTTTGTAAATTTCTTTGTGTAGCTTCCAGACTATCGATTTGTTTTTGTAATTCCGGATAATAGCTTTTATGCAAAGAATGTTCACCTAAGCCTATAATCTTATCTCTATATTTGTTCCAATCTTTATCCATCAATCACAATGCCTCTTTACATATTACTTCAAGATCAGTTTTTACAGGTGGTTTTGGATTTGTTGCATTACATGGATCATTGATTGCATTAGATGCAATTAAAGGTATAATATCAACCTTAACTCCTTTATTTCTTAATGTATTATGAATACCTAAGCTATTCTTAAAGTTTAACAATTCATTAATAAATGTACTTTTCAATCTATTCGTATCTAATTCCGAAACATTAAATATTTTAGCAAGTCTCTTGTAACGATCAGATGCTGCTTCAAAATTATAATTTACAACATGAGGTAAAAGGATTGCATTACATTCGCCATGAGGTAAATCCAAGTATCCACCTAAACTATGAGCAATAGAATGAACACATCCCAGGCTTGCATTAGAAAATGCTAATCCTGCATATAAACTTGCCAGCATCATCTTACCTCTGGCTTGAAGATCATTAGGCCTGTCAATACAATCCTTTAAATTCCCCTTTATCAACTTAATTGCTTCAAGAGAATATAAATCTGTAAATGGAGAGTTTGCATTTGAAACAAAGGCTTCAAAGGCATGAGATAATGCATCTAATCCTGTACATGCTGTTAAAAAAGGATCCATACTGGTTAAAACCATCGGATCAATAAGAGCCACATCCGGTACTACAGCTTTACTAATTATAGCAAACTTATATCTTTCTCCTGTATTATTAATGATAGCAAATTGAGATACATCAGCAGCGGTTCCTCCTGTGGTTGGAATACAAATTAAAGGAGGAATGGGTACATTAATCATATCAACACCCTCATATTCGGTAATATGACCACTATTAGAAGCAACAATACCAATTCCTTTGGCACAATCCATCACACTACCTCCACCCAAAGCCAATATCATATTGCATTTATTCTCCTCAAAAGCCTTTTTGCCATTCATAACTTCAAAGTCTCTGGGATTTGGCGAAACTTCTGAAAAAACTACATATTCCACTGATTTTTTTTGAAGTTCATTTACAACCTCCCCAAACCACTGAGTCTTTTTAATACCCTCATCTACAACCAACAAAACCCTTCTACCTCCTAATTTTTTACAAAAAACACCAACCATCAATCTTGAATCAACACCATAAATATATTCCGGAGCTACAAATTTTCTTGGGCTTAATTGAATATTATTTTGAAGAGGTACCATAACCTTTTTTTTAATTGATAATAATTTACAAAGAATGTAACAAAAAAGCCTACGCTTTAGTTATAAGTTTTATTCAATTTGTAATAAAAAATTCGATTTTTTAAAACCAGTCTTTACGTTTGAAATAGGCAATCATTCCGGTTGCGGTAGAAACAATAACAGCCCACATGATAAAATAACTGTATTTGTAGTGAAGTTCTGGTATAAAATCAAAGTTTGTTCCATATATCCCAGCAATAAAAGTTATTGGTATAAAAATAACAGAGAAAATTGTTAAAATTTTAAGTATATCATTTAATTTATATGCTACTGTAGTGTGAAATATATTTAATTGATCGGATAGTATATCGCGATAATTATCTACTGACTCATTTGCCAATTCAATATTATTTTGCAAATCATGTAAATGACCTTGAATTTCATCGCTTACAAAATCAGAATCGGACTTACAAAGGTTTAAAATCATTTCTCTGCAAGGCTTAATGGTTTTACGTAAATAATTTATCTCTACTTTATATTTGTTAATTTTTTCAAGACTATTTGTTGAAGGATTATTAATTAGCTCATCATCCAATTCTTCAATCTTTTCTCCCAGTAAACTTATTGTATGAATGTAATTATCAACAACAACATCTAATAGTGCAAAAGCCAGATAATCAGGCCCTGAATTTCTTATTCGTTTTCTGTTTTTTCTGATACGTTCTCGAACCGGATCAAAAAAATCTCCTACTCTCTCCTGAAATGAAATTAATTTGTTTGTATTCACAATAATTGATAAGTTCTCAGAAAATATTTTTTCCTTTTCAACATTAAATTGTAACATTTTCGTTGATAACATAATAAAATCATCATACTCATGAATCTTTGGTCTTTTATGTGTATCAAGAACTTCAGCTATTATATATGGTTCTATATGGAATTTTTCTGATAGATCTTTCATAATATCAGTATCATGAAGACCATCAATATTAATCCAAGATGTATTTTCGTTAAACAATAAATCCTGAGCTTCATTTAAATCATGCAATTCTGCCTCTTTAAATTCTTCAGAATTATAATCTATTAATCTTAAGCGGGTTTTCTCAATTTTCTTTTCTCCTTTAAATAATATATCATCTGGAGAAATTCCTATTAATTCTTTCTTTGATTTTAAAAACCTGGCCATAAATTAAAAATAAAACGATTATTGAATTACAGGTCGAAATATAATATGAAATAAATAATTCTATGTAAAGAACTTCTTTTTTTTGACTAAACTTAATTTTTAATAATTATTCAACATTTATATTATAAATTCCATTAATCAATATTTTACTATTTAACTTATCATCCTTTATTTCGGTATAATTATCATCATTCATACCAGTATTTACAGATACTTTTCTTAAATGATAATTTCCATTCTGTTCACCTTCACTTAATAATACATAATCAAGTTCTCCTGACTTAATTATTGCACTACTAGGTAAAGCAAGTAATGTATCAGAATCAATAATAATACTTCCATTTACAAATTGATTAATTGAAAATTCATTATCTGTATTTAGAATTTCAGCATAACAGTTTGATGATTTGGTTTGATTATTTATCAATTTACTAATAGATCTTATTTCACCATTATACTCCTGATTATCTCCAATTATATTAAACGCAATTTTTTGATTTATTTCAATTAGAGACAGATCTTTTTCAAATAGCGATATTTTAACCTGCACTTGATTGTTATTTACAATCTCAGCAATATATTGTTCTGCACTAACAAATTGTCCTAAGTTACATTCCAGATTAACAATTTGGCCTTCTATTGGAGCTGTAATAATATATGTTTTATGATAATCACCATTTTCAATATCACTAACCGTAATACCTAATCTCTGTAATTTTAATTTTAATGCTGAATAATTTCCTAATTCTGATTTATAGTTACTCTCAATTTTAAAAAACTCATCTTGAACTTTAATATTATCCTCATACAATATCCTGGCCCTTTCATATTCAGCCGTTAAATGCTTCAATTTAGAAACAGAAGAAGTAATTTGTTGTTGCAAATCAATCATCGCATTTCCTCCTATTTCCATTATTTTTTCACCTCTTTTTAATCTTTGTCCTGGCTGAACATAAAGCTTTTCTATTGTTCCCTCAATTGGAACACTAATTTTTGCCATTCCATTAGCTGTAGGAACAATCTTACCAGAAAACTGAATTTTATTTTTAAACACATGTTTTTCTGGTTTACCAAATTCCATATTTTCAGTTTGGAATTGCTCTTTTGTTATCTCTATAAAATCAGAATTCCCTGTAGTCTCTTCTGTTTTTTTAGTTGAACAACTCATAAGGTACAACGCTGTAGTTATTCCAAGCAGGGTATATATAGTTTTTGCTTTCATATTAAATTCACTTTGTAAAATACATTATTTCTAAGTAAACCATATTGTAATTATATATTGCCTCATAATAAGCTGATTCTATATTCATTGCTGATTCCATACTATTTGCAAATCTTAAAAAATCAATTTCCTTTTGCTTATATGCTTCAAGAGCAGTACGTTTAATTTCTTCTGATAAAAGTAATTCTGTTTCTTCATATTGTTTAATAAGCAAATCATATTTTAATTTTTCAGCGTTATATTCTGCTAATCTGAGTTCTACTTCAGCCATTTCATTTTCCGAAATAAACTTTTGTGCGTTATAAGCTAGTTTAGCTGATTTAATGGTGTTATGATAACTCTTATAAAACAAAGGAATCGATACACCTATTTCAAACCCTTGATAATTTTTAGAATTTTCATAGGTATTGGATCCGATAAAGTAACCTACAGAAAAATCTGGTAATACCTGATTTTTTTCAACCTTAACCTCTGACTCTGCATATTGATTTTGTAAGTGAAATAAATCGCTCACCAGTGAGGTGTCTATATTAAAGTTTGCAGATTTAATTTGCTCAAGTTCTTCTGATATCCTAAATTCTATTGGATAATTTGTTACTATTTTAAGTCTTTGATGAGCTAGATCATAAGCAACTTCCAAATCTTTGAGTTTACGTAATATTTCATTGTGCTTAGATTTGATATTTAAATACTCAAGTTTATTAATATCGTTTAGTGTCAATCTTTTTTCTGATTGAAAAAGGAGTTCTTTGCACAAATCTTTAAGTTCCTCGTATATTTTCATTTTATTATGATACAAAGCACACTCATAATAACTATTATACACTCCTTTAATAATCCGGTTCTTCTCAAGATTAAACTGTGTTTGTACAATTGATCTTGAAATATTATTTGATTTGTATTTTGTTATGTAATACGATGGAAAGGAAAAATCCTGCTGTATTCCCCAAACTCTCAAAGGATGATTATTCTCTGCTATATTATTCTCATCTAAACCATAGCTAATATTAGTTTTTGGAATTGAAAACGAAGTTTTAATATTAGATTCTGCCTGCTGAGTCTTTAAAGCTACAGCTTTTAGATAATTATTATTTTCTAAAGCATATTGAGTTAATTTTTCAAGATTAACTTCTTCTTGAGAATAAACATTTAAAGTAGGTATCAGAAATAATAAGATCAATAATACTTTTGATCTTATCAATCTAAATGGGAATAATTTAATACCAACCACATTGTAAAAAATTTCAAAAAACAATGGTAAAGCAATCATTGTAAGCATTGTAGATGTGACTAATCCACCAATCACAACTGTAGCTAAGGGACGTTGAACTTCAGCTCCTGCACCTGTGGATACTGCCATAGGTAAAAATCCCATTGCTGCAGCTCCTGCAGTAAGTAAAACTGGTCTTAAACGGTCTTTAGTCCCTTGAATTATTATCTCTCTCATATTTAATCCTCCTTCTATTTGCAACTCCTTTAAATGCTCTATTAAAACGATGCCATTTAATACCGCAATACCAAATAAGGCAATAAATCCAACTCCTGCAGATACGCTAAAAGGCATACCTCTAAGCCATAACAAAAATACCCCTCCTACAGTTGCTAAAGGAATAGCTGTAAATATCATCAATGCATCTCTGAATGATTGAAATGCAAAATGAAGAAAAATAAATATGAGTAATAAGGCTACAGGAACTGCAATCAATAACCTTCTTGAGGCATTCTGAAGATTTTCAAATTGTCCTCCATATTCAATATAGTTCCCTGGTTGTAATTTTATATTCTGATCTATTACTGTTCTTATATCTTCAACTACAGATTGAAGATCTCTGTTTCTTACATTAACGCTTACGACCACATGACGACGGGTATTATCTCGCGATATTTTTGCAGGTCCTTCTGTATATTCAATATCAGCAAATTCAGATAATGGTACTTGAGCTCCTGAGGGAATAGTTATCCACAGATTTCTTATATCTTCGATATCTGTTCTATTGATATTCTGAAGACGCATTACCATATCAAATCGTCGTTCGCCTTCAAAAACAACACCGGCTATTTTACCTCCAAACGCAGCAGATAAGTATGTATTTAGCATTTCTACATTTACATTGTAATTGGCAAGATGACTTCTATTATAATGCACCTTTATCTGAGGTAATCCTGTGGTCTTTTCTAAGATCACATCCGCTGCTCCCTGAACTTCTGAAACCAACTTTTTTATTTCATTAGCCTTTGTATTGATATAATCCAGATCTTCACCATACAATTTTATAGCAATATCAGACCGAACTCCAGTTATTAACTCGTTGAATCGCATTTCAATTGGCTGAGTAAATTCATATTCTATTCCGGGAATAACGCTGAGAGCATCTTTAAATTGGATAGCTAACTCTTCCTTGTTCCTTGCTTTTACCCATTGGTCTTTGGGATGGAGTTTTATAATCATATCAATCTCTTCCATTGACATAGGATCTGTAGGAACTTCTGCGGCTCCAATGCGACATACTATTTGGTTGACTTCATCAGGAAATTCATCAATTAATATATTCTCCATTTTAGTGGTCATATGGATCGTTTCTGATAAAGAAGTTCCTGTTTTTAAAGCAGGCTGTATTACAAAATCACCTTCATCCAAGGTGGGAACAAATTCTCCTCCAATTTTTACGAATAAGAATCCGGTGATAATCAAAGATATAATAGCAGAACTTAAAACAATTCTTTTATGTTCGCAGGACCATTTAATAACAGGGTAATAGGATTTGTAAATAAGATCCAACAATCGTTTTGAAATGCTCTTTTTACTTAAATCTCCGGGTCTTAAAAATAATGATGATGCAACAGGAAGCCATGTTAATCCCATAATCATTGCACCCAAAATAGCAAATGAAAATGATAAGGCCATTGGACGAAACATTTTTCCTTCAACTCCTTGAAGCGATAAAATTGGTATAAAAACAATCAGAATGATAATCTGTCCAAAAATAGCTGACTTCATCATTTTAGAAGCTCCTTCGTTTGAGATTTTATCTGACAATACCTTTTTATCCTCTACTTTTGCATCATTTATTTCTTTGGACATTTGAGTCATACGCAGGACTATAAACTCAACAATAATAACAGCTCCATCAATGATAATTCCAAAATCAAGGGCTCCTAAACTCATCAAATTAGCATCTATTCCAAAAATATACATCATTGAAATAGTGAACAGTAAGGCCAACGGAATCATGGAAGCAATTACCAAGGCGGACCTCATATTACCCAGTAAAATTAAAACAGTAATAAATACAATTAAGGCTCCTAAAATTAAATTCTCAGCAACAGTAAATGATGTTTTAGCTATCAATTCACCTCTTTCTAAAACCGGGTTAATAAATACTCCTTCTGGTAAATTTTTTTGAACCTCTTCAATTCGCTCTTTTACAGCATTAATTACTTCTTTAGAGTTTGCATTTTTAAGCATCATCACCTGCCCCAAAATGGTTTCTCCTTTTCCATTTGCTGTAATAGCCCCAAAACGATTCGCATGCCCCCATTGAACATTGGCTATATCTTTAATGTAAACAGGAATACCAAAATTTGATGCTACTACGATATTTTTTATATCATCAATATTCTTTACTTGTCCATCACCTCTTATGAAATAACTTTGATTATTTTTCTCAATATATGAACCCCCACTTATATTATTGTTTTTTTCTAAAGACTCATAAACGTCCATTAAACTCACATCCAAACTCTTAAGTAACAATGGATCTAATGCTATTTCATATTGTTTTAGATAACCACCCCAACTATTCACTTCTACAACTCCTGTAACACCTGTTAGTCGACGCTTTACGATCCAGTCCTGAATTGTCCTTAAATCCATTGCTGAATATTTATTTTCATAACCGGGTTTTACATCAAGTATGTATTGGTAGATTTCGCCCAAACCTGTAGATATTGGCCCCATTTCAGGTGTTCCATAACTTTCTGGTATTTGCTCTGAAGCACTTTTTATTTTTTCAGCAATCAGTTGTCTGGGTAAATAGGTTCCCATGTCTTCGTCAAAAACAACAGTAACCAATGAAATACCAAACTTAGAAATGGAACGAATTTCTATAACGCCAGGTAAATTAGCCATTTGCATTTCAACAGGTGTTGTTATAAACTGCTCTATTTCCTGTGTAGAAAGATTTCCAGATGTTGTAATTACCTGAACCTGATTATTAGTAATATCAGGTACGGTTCCAACCGGTATTATATATATGGAAAATAATCCAAATCCTACTATTGTGAGCGTAAAAAGGATTATGATGAGTTTGTTATTAATACTAAATCTTATAATCTTTTCAAGCATATCAGTAAATTATATGACAATCAATTTAAAAAGATTATTAGATATTGTCGAGTGATTTACTGATTATTATTGAATTTTATACCATTGTATTTGAAAGGTAGTTCTAATAAATTTGAAAATACTTACATTTTTATTTAGTTACTTATTTATACATAAAAAAGCCAAATGTTACTAAAAACATCCGGCTTCTTTAATTTAGTTGATGTGAGTAAAAGTATTTTATTGACAATAAACCTATTTCTATTTAATCATTAATAATCAAATTAGTAGCAATCTTTTTTTTAATTCAACCAAGTTTGACATATTGATGTAATCTTATTTTTAGCTTTATCTATATGAAAATCATAAGTTGTTTTATTACCAGTACTGGCATGAACAAATTCATACTCTTTAAATCCCATAAAATCAAGTTCTATTTTAGTTATGGTTCGCAAATTATCCATAAAACCATACCCTCCTTTATAAGAACCCATACTTGTATAAATGGTTAAAAATTTAGACTTATCCATTAAGCCTATTTGATTTTCACCTTCATATTTAAAAGCAAGTCCACTTTGCATTACTGCATCAAAATATGTTTTAACAATACCTGGTAATGAAAAATTATGCATTGGAGTAACAAGTACAATTAAATCAGAGTTAATGAATTGATGAGTCATTTCATCCATCGATTTTAGAGCATTCTGCTGACTAACATTAAGAGTTTCTCCTCCAAAATTTCTAATCTTGTATGCATCCATTGTTTCCTCATTATGAAAAGATGGAGGAGTCTGAATTAGATCTAACTCTGAATATTCGTGACTTCCTAATTGATCTTTCAAATGATTCAATAGTTTTAATGTATTGGATTTTTCAGAAGATGGTAGATATTTAACAATTAATATTTTCATTTTGTGTGATTTTTAGTTTAATTAATACATCACAAATATGAAGGTTCTTTTACATTATCATATTACTATAATCAGTTCATCTATTGTAAAAATCCGTACTTGATGTTTATTATTCCAAAAATGTTTCATGATCGGCAGAGAAGCTGATTATTATGCCAGAAAAATATTAGTTAGCTTTTACATTTTAAAATTCGATTTGAATAATTGCCTAAATGAAAACTGAAAATTATATACATCTTGATTTTTCTGATATTTTAAACGTTATTTATGTAAACTTTAAAATCAACATCATATATTAATTTCGTAAGAAATGAAATAACATTAATTACACATCTTAAAACAAACCAATATGCAAAACTTAAAAATAATAACTGGTTTAATTCTGGTTCTAGCCTTATTTAGTTTTTCTAGTACAGAAAAAGAAAACATAGCTGTTAATTCTTCTGCTGAAACAATTGAGATTCCTAAAGATGTTAAACCTATATTAAAAAAATCATGCTTTGATTGTCATCATAGCGATGCCAAAAAGATTTTAGCTAAAAGCAAACTTAATTTCGAAAAACTAGATGACCTTTCAGAAGTAAAAAAAATAGCAACTTTAAAAAAGATAGAAAGAGAAATTAAGGAAAATAAAATGCCACCTAAAAAATATGTTCAGAAAAATCCTGAAAACAAGCTATCTGAGGAAGATAAAACTATGATTTTTGAGTGGATTAATTCGGAATTGGGAAGTGAATAATAACCGACACTTGACAGGTTTATTTACATTATGCAAATAAACCTGTCTGGTGTTTAATCATTATATAGATGAACTTAAAAAAGTTATTAGTTATAGCGATACCTACTATATTTATATTAATTCAGTTTTTCCAACCTAAAAAAAACCAACTGGGCATTGGTAAAAACCACATTATCAATGAAGTTGAAATACCTGATAGTATCAAAAATATATTATCTGTTTCATGTTTTGATTGTCATTCAAACCAAACCAATTATAAATGGTATCATAAAGTTTCTCCTGTATCATGGTTTATTAACGGACATATACAGGAAGGTAAAAGTGAATTAAATTTCTCTGATTGGAAATCACAGGATGTTTATGATAAGATATCTTTACTTGATGAAATATCTAGTGAAATAGCAGAAAAAAAGATGCCTTTAAAAGCCTATACATTAATACATAAAGAAGCAAAATTAAGTGATAAAGAAATTGAAGTTCTCAATAAATGGACTGAAAGTTATTCGGAAGAGTTATTAGAAAAATATAAGAAATAAAACGAATAGAAATAACCTTACATAATTGGAGCATTTTATTTTACTATTGCTCCTTTTTTATCAATAAAAAACCAATGATCACTTTTCCAATATGAGTGCTCTCCATCTTTAATTAACTTTCCCTCTAAGGTTACTTTTGCTTTTCCACTTTTAAAAGGAAAGGCAAACTTAAACTGAGGTTTTATTACAACTTGACCTACTTCATTTGCATATCCTATTTTTCTATTTTCTACAATTCTAAATAGTCCATCTTTTATATAATCCGGTCCATTATCAAACCAAAAAACTTCAAATAATTCCTTTTCGTTTTTATCAATTGCAACACATTTACCATTATTTTTCAGAACAATAGCATATTTTTTAAATGTATCTGTATAACAATAGTGATATTTACCAAATGGAATTATTGTATCTCCTTTATGGTTTACATATGCACATTGAACTCCTATTTCGTCAATGTCTCCTTGATAAACTTTTATTAAATAATTGTTTTGATTATTACGAGAACAACCCAAACAACATATTATAAGATTAAACAGAAAGAGCATATTTTTCAAATAATACACCCTTTTCTTCATAAATATCTTCATACAATAGTTTAAAACTTATTTAAAATAAATGAATTCTACCCTATCTCTATTCCTTGCTTCAACTGTTCAACAAACTTATCCATTCGTTTCATTTCATCTGGTATACGGATTCTTTGAGGGCAAAGAGATACACATTTACCACAGCTGATGCAATGGTTAGCCTGACGTAATTTAGGCACACTTCTATCATAACCAACTAAAAATGCCTGACGAGCTTTTTTATAGTTTTCATCATGTAAACTACGAGGGAAATTTCCTTCATTGATACATTTATTATAATGAGCAAATACCGCTGGAATATCAATACCATAAGGACATGGCATACAGTAACGACATTCAGTACATGAAATTAACGGGTACTGCAAAAATAGGTCAGTTATTTCGTTCAGTAAGTCCTGCTCTTTTTCAGTAATCGGTTCCAAAGGAGAATAACTCGACAGGTTATCTACCAAGTGTTCTTTATAAGTCATTCCACTTAAAACTGTTAACACTTCCGGTGGAGTTCCTGCATATCTGAATGCCCATGAGGCTATACTTGCCTCAGGACGATGTTGCTTAAGTTTTCCCATTAAAAAGTTTGGTAATTTAGCCAAACGACCGCCTAATAATGGTTCCATAATCACTGCTGGCGTATTATGTTTTACCAACTCATTATACAAATAAACGCCATTCACATTTGCTCCGGTAGCATGTAACCAATCCACATAGTTTACCTGAATCTGAACAAAATCCCATTGAATTCCCATAGCCAGAAGATAATCAAACACCTTTACATCACCATGAAATGACCAACCTAAGTTTCGGATTCTTCCAGCTTCCTTTTCTTTAAGTAGGAAATCAATCATCCCATTATCAATATATCTGGCTTTAAAATTATCCATTCCACCAAGTCCAACAGCATGAAGCAAATAATAATCTATATAATCAACCTGAAGTTCTTTAAATGAGTTATAGTATATCTTCATTGAAGCTTCACGCGAATGTGTATCAGGTCGGAAGTTAGATAGCTTGGTTGCTACAAAATATTTGTCACGAGGATGTCGTTTTAAAGCAATACCGGTAGCTTTCTCAGACAATCCTCTTCCATATACAGGTGAAGTATCATAATAGTTTACTCCATATTCTATTGCTGTATCCACTAATCCATTCCATGTATCCTGATCAATTTCTTCCTCTGTTTCACTTATTTTTCTGGTTGGTATTCGCATACATCCATACCCAAGTAATGAAATTTTATCTCCGGAATACGGGTTAGTACGATATTCTAACTTTGATGGATCTATTTTAGTTAAACTGGCAGTTCCTGCTGGCGTTATTTCGTTTGCCTTAGGTTTACACCCAACTGCTAATAAAGAAGTAGAAGCTGCAACTCCTCCCAATACTTTAAAAAAATCTTTACGGTTTATATTATTATTTTTCTTCATTGTTCTATTTTTTGTTTTAATGCCCTATACGATTTGTTCTATGCTCTATACTAACCTGTGCATTTCCACACCTTCCACATAAATCGCACTTATAGGTCTCGAAGGGCATAAATTTTCGCATGCTCCACAGCCAATACATCTTTCTGTATTAACTACAGGTATTTTTCTTGATTTATCATTATCAGGATCAGAGGCTACCATTTCAATAGCACCTGTAGGACAATGGTGAGCACAATTACCACAATCAACATCATCAGTTAGTACCACACAATTATCATTAATCCAAACAGCATAACCAATCTGAGTCGCAGATTTATCTTCTTTAGTAATGGTTTTAATTGCTCCTGTAGGGCAAACCTCTGAACAATTTGTACATTCAGGTCTACAGTAGCCTCTTTCATACGACATTTCAGGTTGCATAAAGGTCATTAAACCAGATGATGGTCGTAATATTTGGTTTGGACAAGCTGAAACACATAATCCACAAGCAGTACAATGTTCATTAAAATTTTTAGCACTTACAGATCCCGGAGGAACAATTGGAGTCGTTCGCTTTGGAATCTTCTTATCCTCAATTACAGCCAAACCTCCTTCTACAACTTTTTCCTGTGCTTTTATGGCTGATGTTAATGTTAAGGCTGATGCTATTGTTAAAAAACTACGACGAGAATTATTTGTATCTCCATCAGTAGAAGACATAGCCATTTTATATTCGTTTGGTGCAGTTTTCGTTTTAAATGCAGATTGATAAGTTATAGCATCACGATTACAGGTTTCAACACAGTCCATACATGTTACACACCTTGAATAATCAATAGAATGGTTTTTAGTATCAATACAAGCAGCCTTGCAGTTTTGTGAACATAAATTACACCCATTACACTTATCTGTATTAAAAACAGGCTTTAAGTATGAATATTTTGAAAGGAATCCTAAAACTGTACCTACAGGACACACTGTATTACAATAAGTTCTACCATTTTTCCATGATAAAACACTAATAATGAAAATGAGTATAATTGTAACTATGAATGTTGGTAAACTTTTTAGCCAAACATCAATACTATAAAATGTATAACTATCTGCTCTTTCAGCTAAATAAGCAAAAAAATTATTTCCCCATTGATAAACTGGAGCAAATAAATTTGATGCTACCCTACCATATACTCCATAGGGATCTAGCATAGCAACCAATGAACCGATACCTGAAATTATGGCAATAATAAATATTCCTAAAAAGGTATAACGCACCCAACTAATAGCAGGCGAATAATTAAACCTGTATTTTTTACGTTTTCCTGAAATCCAAGAAATAATATCCTGAATAACACCTAAAGGACAAATTACAGAACAGTAAACTCTCCCTAAAGCAAGAGTGAGAACTACCATAATGATAACAAGTCCTATATGTAAGCCTAGAATGGCAGGTATTAATTGAATTTTAGCTAACCAACTAAACCAATGGTGAAGAGTCCCGGTAAAATCCAGAAATAAAAGGGTGATTAAGGAAAAGAAAAGAATTGCTAATCCTACTCTGATTTTTTTTAACATCGCATTTAAATTGTTCGGGTTTATGAGAATTACTCCTTTAAAAATAAAATAATTCTTATTTAAGCCCTCTTAACAAGATGTTAACAAGCATAATTTAAACTCTATCTAAATACATATTTATATAGGATAGTAAATAAAGGTATATTCTGCTATTTTTCTACTAAATACTAATGTTATTTATCTTGTACAGCCGATAAAACATATTTATTGATGATTTTAAATAGTTTTGATTTAGAAGCATAATTCCCACAGGTAAAAACCACAACCATATCTAGTTCAGGGAATATCATAATTGTTTGACCTCCCCATCCATTTGCCCTATACATTTTTATAGATTCACCATGATAATCAAATTCGCTTATCCACCATAAATAACCATAACTATTACTTCCTGAGTCTTCTATAGGAATATTAATATCTATATTGTTTTTATAAACCTTAAAGCTCTTTTTAACCCATTCCTCAGAGATAATTTTAGATTTATTGTAGATTCCTTTATTCAAATATGTTATTCCAAATTTCAACATATCACGAGGTTTTAAATACAAAGACCCATCTGTTGCATAAACGCCATTATTATATTGAAACCAATAAGTTGAATCAATCCCTAATGGATCAAACAAATACTTTTTTGAGAATTCATTGACATCCATGTTTGTAGCGTTTTTCAGAATTTCTCCTAATATAACTACTCCTCCACCATTATAAGTAAATACCGAGCCTGGTTGATGTATTAAATTCCGTTCTAAAACACATTTTATAGGATCATCTGAACATTCAAAATATAAACGATCAATGTCATTGGCTGATGTTCCATGAGCATCACTCCATTCATTCCATGCCAGACCTGATGTCATAGATAAAAGATGTTCTATTGAAATATCTTCTTTTTCAGCAGTACGATATAATTGATGGTCTGGTAAATAATTAAAAATAGATTCATCAACACTTTTTATATATCCTTGGTCAATTGCTATTCCGATAAATGCAGAAGTAAAACTCTTTGCACACGACATTACCGGATGCATCATATCTGCATTCCACTGTACAAAATCACCTTTATACTTTGGAGCATCCCACTGATATTTATAACCTTTAAAATATTCTTCCAAAACCAGTTTATCATTTTTAAATATTAAGAAGGAATGTATTTCGTTAAACTTACCACAGAAAATTTTATTAATAGCTTTATTGATTAATGTAGAATCAATATCCACTTGTTTTAATGATCCTGTTCTTATTCCATCGTTATACTGAATCGGAATTGAGTATTTATATTTTGAATTACAAGGACTACAACTAATTAGAATTAATACTTGCAGAATTATTACAATTTGGGGGAATTTCATATTCATTGAAAATTAGTTTTACGAATACTAAAGATAAGACATTACAAAACACCATACACTAACCCAATGCACTTTACATAGTATTAAAATCAACTTTATATTTTATAATATTGTCAAAAAAGTAGAGATATCATATATCCTTTAATTATTCTTAATGATATTTTTAGAATCTATTTTTTGTCAAAGTATTTTTAGCTTTAAATTTGTCCTCCAATTTTGCAGGCTGTATTTGCTTATTTCATTTATAAACACAACACAACATGAAGTATTTATTTATTACACTTTTATCATTAACTACATTTTATGCTTCGTCTCAAATGTCTTTTAAAACAGGTGATATCCATTTAGACTCTGATTTGAATAAAATAAATGCCAGAGCTAATCTTGATTTTGGAGCTTTTAAAACTGATTTATGCTTACAATATGATATTACTGAAAAGAAAATTGATTTTATGCATGGCTCGTTAAATATGGCTCCTGGTGAAATATATGTTTCTTTAGAAATATCAAAAATATCTAAAGTTCCGATTGACAGGGTGATTAAAGAATACAGAACGCATAAAGAAAATGGATGGGGTTATATTGCAAAAGAAGTGGGAATTAAACCTGGTTCACCAGAATTTCATCAATTAAAAAACAATTCTAAAAAAAATAAAAAACGGGGGAAGTACCATAAAAAAGGTAAAGGACATCACAATAATAACAAAGGAAGAAGCTAATTTATACAATAAAAGCTTTAACAAGCTAACATCATGTTTAGTTACTAATTTGATAATGTTAGTAACTAAATATTTTTCTCAATATAAAACTATTTCATACTCCTCTTTCTTCTATTCTATTTCCTTATTATTTAAATACCAAATCTTAAAACAGGACTTCTATATAAAAATGTTTTAAAACAAAATCATATCCACTTTGTTAGATATTTAAATATAATTCATAAATTTAAAATAGAATTTTAAAACATTAACCCATGTCATACTACATAAATACAACTATCTCAATGAGCTTTGAAAAAGCTATTGATTATATTAAAGAATCTTTAAAAACTGAAGGTTTTAGTGTTATTTCAGAAATTGATATTCATGAAAAATTTAAGGAAAAATTGGATGTAGACTTTAGAAAATATAAAATTTTAGGAGCCTGCAATCCTGAATATGCCTATCAGGCCCTACAAAAAGAAGATAAAATTGGCACCATGCTTCCTTGCAATGTTATTGTGCAAGAGCTCAGCGAAAATAAAATAGAAGTTGCAGCTGTTGATCCTATTGCATCTATGCAAGCTGTTGAAAATAAAGAATTAGGTTTTCTTGCTATGGATATTCAGGAAAAACTTAAAAAAGTAGTGTTATCGCTATAACAAAGAAATCGTATGTTGTTTATATAAAAAACCTCTGATAAAACATCGTCGAGAAATGTTTTTATTGGAGGTTTTAATTTATGGTATTTATTCAGTTAAATAATTTTCTCAATACTTCACTTTGCTACTTATAAGTGAACGCTCATTTCTTTTTACAGAAAAATGTATATAAATAATATTATTGAGAATATTCTCTCTATATTTGTATTGAAAATATTTCCTTATTTATCTCAATGATATCAATTCATTTGAGGTTTATCTAAGATTAAAAATATCTCTAAAATGAATATGCAAGAAAAATTCACCTCTGATAGCCATTTGATATCAAGAAACAAAAATGGGAATATTGATACTGTTTTGGTAGGCGAAAAATTAGTATTGGAAACATCTGTTGGAAACCTAATTCCTCGATATACACTTGATGATGAAGGACGTAAAAAAGAAGCACCTGTGAAATTTTATAAAACTGGTGAATTGAAATCTTTACCTCTTGAAGAACGATCAGAAATACCAACTTCTGCAGGAAAAATCAAATCGGAATTATTAATTTTCTATAAAAATGGAGTTTTATGGCGTACTTTCCCTCTAAACGGTCAGGTATCAGGATTTTGGACGGAAGAAGACGAATACAAGCTGGCTGAAGACATTGAAATACCAACTTCTATAGGTATAATTAAAGTTAAGCCTATTTACATACAGTTTTATGAAACAGGAGAACTGGAAAGTATCCTGTTTTGGCCTAATGAGCAAGTAACTATAAATACCTCAATTGGAGATGTACTTATCCATAAAGGAATATGTTTCCACAAAAATGGAAATGTAAAAGGGTTTGAACCTGTTGAAGAAATCAGTGTAAAAAGTCCCATTGGAACAATAAAGGTTTTTGACAGAGATCCTCTAGGAATGCATGCAGAAAGCCATTCTTTAAATTACTACGAAGATGGATCAATTGAAAGTGTAATAACCTCTTCAAACCAAATAATAGCTATAAAAAATGGTGATGAATATAATAGGTTTTCACCTAAAATTGTATCTAGTTACTGCAAAGAAGATGCCTTTTTTCTATCACCTTTAAAAATTGTTTTTGAAAAAGAGTCATTGAGTTTTATAAATGAAAATGAACCTGCTATCAGTGTTCCGAGAGAGTTACAATACGAAATAGCGGATTATATACCAGAAAAACCAATTACTGGATTTGGTTGTGCATAAAGAAGCTTTCTTGATATTTGCCTGCAGATTATAAAATAAATTTTAAAAACCATTTGTCGATAAACAGAGCATCTAATGTTCTATAACTTTCAAACAACGAGTGAGTTATTAATAGTAACTCACTTGTTGTTTAATTTTATCAACAATTAAAAGTTTAATTTTTTTATACTTAGGCCATAGGAATACTTATTTCAAATGTTGATCCTTCACTTAAATTACTGGTAATCGATAGAGAACCTCCTTTTTTTTCAATAATTAATAAATCTCTATGTATATAACTACCCCATTCCTCTTCAAGTAATAGTAAAATGTTACATATACAACATACAATACATTAAGAATTTACACTTAAAAATAATCCTACATTACTCCATTTTAAGCCATTGATTAATATAAAAAAAAGAATTAAATTGAGTCGATTAAGATATTAAAGGTCAGGGATATTTGACTTTTAACAGAATACCATAACTAATGATAATCTAATTATGAGTCAATTCACTCAATCTGAAATTAAAAAATTTCTGTCCAACGCTATTTATCTAATTATCATATCATTCATACTATTATTGTATTACAATTTCGTATTCAAGCGTAATCAATTCATAATAAAATCACAAATAGAACGACAGTATATCAGTGATATGAAAATGAAGGCACTTTTATTAGATAATGAAATTTCAAAATATATACAAGGTGCCAAAAGTATTAGCAGTAGATCTTCAATTAGAAATAAAATTATTGAATTTGAAAACAATAAAATTTCATTTGATAGTTTAAAATCCTTCTCTAAAACAAAATATAAAGACGGAATACAAGCTATTGAAAACGTAAATTGGGCCAGAAGATATATTCACTCAATTGTATTACTGGAAGAGGGTAATTGCAAATACTCAAATATTGATTCTTTATTAACAAATTCAAGTGAAAATTTAACAAATACTTATTTGTTAAAAAAAGACTCTACATTTTACACTATTGTTACCTCTCCTATATTTAATGACAAACAAATAATGGGTTATGATGTCATATGTTTCAATAATATTAATACCCTGAATAAGATATCTGAAGTAAACATAAACTTTAATATAAACTATAGTAAGCCTAAATCAAACCATAATTTAATATTCACATCTACAAAAGCGATTTGTTATATAAAATCTGAATATGCCAACGTATATTATCAATTTTCAATTTCACCAGATATACTATTTAATGATCTAAATATTTTTTATAAACATCAATCTCTTATATCTATATTATTACTTATAAGCTTAATACTTATTCTTTATATTTTTCATAGAAAAAAACACTTAATAAGCCTTCAAAAAAGTGAATACTTTGAATCTTTAGCAGCTCAAAAAACAGAAAAATTAAATCAATCTATTAAGCAAAAAGAAGAAAGTGAAAAACGATTTAAAACTATATTTGAGGACAATAGATCTATAATGTTAATCATAAATCCTAATACTTATCAAATTGAAGATGCAAATAATGCTGCCCTGAGTTTTTATGGTTATACAATAAAAAAAATTACAAAACTTAAAATATATGATTTAAACCAATTACCTCCTGAAAGGATAAAAAGTGAGGTCAACACTGTAATTAAAAACCGTAATGCGTATTTTAATTTTAAACATAAATTATCAAATGGAGCAATCAAAGATGTTGAAGTATATTCATCACCAATTAAATTTGAAAATGAATTAAAACTAATTTCAATTATTCATGATATAACACAAAGAAAATTATACAGAGAAAAAATTGAAAAGTTAAATATTAAATTATCTCACTCTATTCAAAATCATAAACTACTAGAAAATAAACTAAAAACCATTGTAGACATGTCTCCAATTGCAATAATTATGTCTACCGGAACGGAACAAAAAATTGATTACATAAATCCCGTATTTATGCGGTTATTTGGTTACAATCAAGATGAAATTAATAGTATACCAGAATGGTGGTCTATTGCTATATCAGACAAAGATCTTTCAAAAAAAATATGTTATGAATGGAATGAAAGAGTTAAACGAGCTAATATAAACAAAACACAAATCAGCCCCATTGAAGTAGAAGTTACTTGTAAAAATGGATCTAAAAAGCATATTAAATGGGGATATATTTCATCTGGAATACAAAACTGGGCATTTGGCTTAGACCTTACTGATCTCCGAATTACAGAAAAACATCTTCGAAAAGCAAAAAATAAAGTGGAAGAAGATGCCTTATTACTTAACGATCTTAATGCTACGAAGGATAAATTCTTTAGAATTGTAGCTCACGATCTAAAAAGTCCTTTCAATGCCATAATAGGTTTTACTAGTACATTACTCCAAAACATTAATACTTTCAAGCCTGAAGAGATAAAAAAATTTGTAGAAATTATCAACGAATCTGCTAGAAATACCTATGGTTTATTAGAAAATTTATTGAAATGGTCACAAGCACAAACAGGTAAAACAATATATAAACCCAATGTTTTAAATGTTGAAGATGTTATAAAAAAAACCATTCAACAATTAAGCAGTGTTGCATCTGCAAAAAACATTAACATCGAATTTAATAACGAAAAAAAATTATCGGTATTTGCTGATGAAAATATGCTAAACACTGTGTTAAGAAATTTAGTTAACAATGCGATTAAGTTTACTCATGAAGGGGGAAAAATAGAAATAAATGTTATTCAAAATGATTCTCACACTGTATTTATTGTAAAAGATAACGGAATAGGAATGACTCAGGATGTAATGGATAAACTTTTTAAAATTGAAGAAAAAATTTCAACAAAAGGAACAAATAATGAATCAGGAACAGGTTTAGGACTATTACTAGCAAGCGAGTTTATAAAAAAACACAATGGAAGTATAGATGTAGAAAGTGAAATAGGAAAAGGTAGCATATTTAAAATACAGCTACCTTTTATTTAAATTATAATTTGTCAATACTTATCAGTAGTATTTTTCATATGAGTGGTTTATTAACGATAATTTTTGTGTATAAGAAACTTTGAACCTCATTAATCGAACTATACTCACGGCTCATTTCAACTGGCTTTTAACTGTTCAAAAAAATCATATACAGTTTCTTTTAAAGGCCGATATTTTATTCCAAGCTGATAAATACTTTTTGAGTTGTCGGCAATAAAAGGATAACCAATATTTCTTGAAACTACCTTACGCTTAAAACCTACAATGGGAGCTATTAGCCACACAATGGATTTTGGTATTAGTTTTTTAGGAAATGGATACTCATTTTTATATTTTTCTTTTAATAAACTTGATAATTCCCACATACTAGAGCTTTCGGCAGAAATTATGTATCTTCCTTTAGCTTCATTTTTATATCCGGCCAAAAAATGAGCCTCTGCTACATCTCTTACATCCACCATTCCAATTCTAAAATCAGGTACCCCCATCTTAAACTCACCATTAAATATCTTCCTGAACATATTATGTGATTCAGATGAATACGTAACAGACAAACCCGGACCTAAGACAAAGGATGGATTAATTACAACAAGTTGCCACCTGTTTTGAGCATTACAAATATTCCAGGCTTCACGTTCAGCCATAGTTTTTGAATAAGAGTATGGTTGATGAGTTAAGGAAGAAGATGAATTCCACACATCTTCATTTAACATTCCTTTTTTACATCTCTTTATATCAGCATTATCCCCATAAATAGCAGCAACACTACTGGTTAATACTACTTTTTTAACCGAATCAATATTATTTACAGACTCTAATATATTTGCAGTGCCAACCAACGCAGGTTCAACTAAATCTTTTTCAGGATTAGCGACTGCTAATTTAAAAGGTGATGCTGTATGATAAACCAACTCACAACCATCCATTGCCTTTTCAAATGAATGTTTTACTAATAAGTCAGCCTCAAAAAGCTTTAATTCACCAGGTAATTTTTGAGATAATTGATTTAGGTAGTATGTTTTACTAACATCATTTATATCTCGAACCGTTGCATGTACAGTTATTCCCTCCGAGAGTAGTCTTTTTACTAAAACACCAGCGATATATCCTGAAGCTCCAGTAACCAAAACGGGCTTTGTTTTATCTATCATTGTCATAAATCAGGCATTTTAAGAGTTTGTATGAAGTTTATTTTACTATAAGAAAAAAAAGTAGAAAAATGTTTAATAAAATAATTTGCTCTTAATAAAATTTAACTAATTCTTAGACCTACCCTGCTGAATGTGTGGCATATAAAATAAAAAAGGCGTTATTATAAAATAACACCTTCTTATTTCAATTATAAATTTATATCTAATTAATCTCTATATCGTTTAATAATGTCTCCATAAGCATCAATTCTTCTATCTCTGAAGAATGGCCAGATACGTCGAACATCTTCTGTTCTTTTTTTATCTATTTCAATAACTTGATGCAACTCTTCTGTTTGATTTCCTTGCCATAAAATTTCGCCTTGCGGTCCGGCTATAAAACTAGTTCCCCAGAATTCTATTCCATTAGTAACACCTGTCCAATCCGGCTCCTCTCCCACTCTATTAACAGCTATTACAGGTAATCCATTTGCTACGGCGTGCCCTCTTTGTGAAATCATCCAGGCATCACGCTGCCGGGCTTTCTCTTCATCAGAATCAGTACTTTCGTAACCTATTGCTGTTGGATAAATTAGCATCTCAGCTCCTGCCATTGCCATTAATCGTGCAGCTTCAGGATACCATTGATCCCAACACACCAAAACTCCTAGTTTACCAACAGAAGTTTGAATTGGTTCAAAACCTAAATCACCCGGAGTAAAATAAAACTTTTCATAATAGGCAGGGTCGTCAGGAATATGCATTTTTCTGTAACGACCAGCCTCTGAACCATCCTTTTCAAATACAACTGCAGTATTATGATATAATCCAGGTGCTCTTTTTTCAAATAATGATGTTACCAAAACAATATTTAGCTCTTTTGCGATAGCAGAAAATTGATCATAAGAAGGACCTGGCAATGGTTCTGCCCACTCAAACATATCAACTTCCTCAGCCTGACAAAAATAAATACCTGTATGTAACTCCTGAAGCACGACTAATTCAGCTCCAGCTTTAACACAGTTTCTTATTCCCTCAATACTTTTATCAATATTGTTTTGCTTATTATTGGAGCAGGTTTGCTGTACAACTCCAACCTTTATTTTACTCATTATAACGGAATTAACTTAATATAAAAAGATATAATATACTATCGCAAATAAACACATATTTTTCAATGATTATTGCTTCTTCATAGCAAAATTAATAATAAAATAATGGAAATATTATTGCAATACATAAAGGATGTATTACATTAAAAAATAAGAGGATTAAAATTCATATAAAAACTGAATTTTAATCCTCTTAACATAAGTTTTATAATGCTTTATCTGAGAATACTATGAATAGTATTTTCCTGTCATAGTTTCAATCGTAATCTTTATTACGCCAGTTCCTTTTAGCATATTATCAGGGTAGGTCTGTCCTGAAAGTTGAGGAGTATATTTACCTACAATTTTATTTAAGGCTTCAATTTTTTCTTCTTTAGAATCAACCATTGATGCAGTACCAAAGATCACAACACTTTTGTATTTTGTATTTACATCGCAAGCTTTATCATCTAATATTAAACCTTCCATATTAGCCACCTCAAAACAAATTTTATTATTGTTTTTAATATTAGTCAATTTTTGTCCCTGGTTTAATCCGTGTATATAAATACAATCTGTAGTATATGCAAAATGAACAGGTAATACATATGGGTATCCATCTGCATTTTGAGTTCCTAAATGTCCCATTTTTGCTTCTGCCATTAAAGTATCGATTTCTTCTTTGGTAAGCTGGTGCTCTTTCATTCTACCTTCCATTGTAATATATTTTTAGTTTATTTTGAATTTGTAATTGCTTATACAACTAAAATCAGACTTATAAAATTAAAAGTCTAAATTTTAAAGGTGGTAAAATGTATTTGCGAGAGATCAACTTTTTGTTGACGATCAAAGATAGAATTTTTAGAAATAAGTTACAACAAGAAGTAAACTCAAGCAGGAAATAATCATATTCTGCTTGAGTCATATATGAATTATATTATTTTCACATATCTACTTTGCTAGAATCTACCAATCATATAAATTTTTGTAACCTCATTTAAAAACTATATGAAATACCAATAGATGAACGTATTCCATTCCATTCAGCTTTAACACTATTCCCTTCCGAAGTCTCAATAATAGATTCTTGTGAACCTTTTTCATACATTTCATCTGCGAAATCATGCTCATAACCAAGATTAATATTTAACCTGATACTTTTCAAAATATCATAATACGCATAAAAAGAAGGCTCAATAAAAAAAGAGTTTCCCACAATTTTTATTTTATCAGTTTGTTCATAAATTATATCAGTACTTGTATAATCAAATAGTTTTATACCTTCCTCTATTCTTAAATTAGAAAATAATCCCCCTATTGAAAACTTTCCTCCCAAACTAATTTTCTTATAGTACAAAAAGGTATATTTGTAATATACTCCTATCCGATATCCATTAAGGATCATATCTAGCTTATATTCACCAGAATAATCTGCCAAATGATTTCTGGCCCCTGTTGTATAATATGACAAAGAAAGGCCACCATAATTGACAGAATCAATTTCAACTTCAGAATAAATTGAATAATAATTATTTGAAGGAAATTTTTCCATTGTTTTAACACCAAAATCTTTCATTTCCAGTTTTAAATCAGACTGCAAAACCTTTAAATCCTTTAATTCATAGGCTCCATATCCATAATTAAATCCTACATTTATTTTCTGACCAAATACGTTTTGATCAATAATTAATATAGTCAGAATAAAAAATATTGTATATAATCTTTTCATGTGTTCATAATTTATTTTTATTACCACATGGAACTCACCAAATTTGATCATTTCCCTGTGTGAGAAAGATTTCTCATGGCTCGTTTCATCAGTTAAGTTCTTTTGATATATTCAGATAATAACCTGTTTTGGCAAAAAGGATACTATTATAGAGATATGTTGCATATGCAGTTCCTTTCATTTCATAAATTAATTGAGATGTATCCAAATTATACACAAACATTTCCCCGTTTCCTTGTAATAGTAAATATCCCGTTTCAGGATCAATGTTAGCAACAAACATAACAACTGGTGATTTTATTTTTTGGATAAGCGAGAAATCCGATGCATTTCTAATTTCAAAGCCTCCAGTATCAGGTGTAACAAATATTTCATTTACATTATAAGGATTAAAATATGCTGAATAAAATTTCTCATTAACAGTGTATATTTCAGCAAAAGTAACATCATCATTATTATAATCTATCTGATACATAGTTATTGAATTACCTGTATTCAATGCTACTTTTTTTGCATCTTGCGCAGTAGTAATTGTTCCTCTGCTTGAATATTGATTTATACTCGATATATCAAGTTCTAATAATTTTTTCTTGGTATTTATATTATACAAATTATAAACACCACGACTTGCTATTGCCAGTTTATCATTATCACTTAAAAAAAAGTGATTAATATTAAAAGCACCACCATCATCATATGGAATTACTATTGGATTAATTAAGTTATTATCATTAAAAACATAAGCAGAATCCATACTCATTATTGCAACTTTTGATGAGTTAGTAGGACATGAATACTCTCCTTCATACATTAAATAAGGTATTCCTTTTGAATTAACCAGGTTCATCGTAAATACATCGTAACAATTTGCTATGGAATAACCATTAGTATATACGACTTTTTCAATAGGATTGTATCCATACATAGGCCAATTATCAGCAATATGTTCACCTAACACATACCTCAAATTATCATATATAGTATATGAATCTGTATTCCAAGAACTATTATTTGCAGGTAAAGTATACAAAGTAAATTTAGTAATATTAGAAAAGCCCACATGAGGAATAGTTACAGAAGTGTCTGTTTTTGTTTTACAATAAATTGTTTCATCATCCCATTCCAATTTAAACCTGGCATTATACTCACATTTATCCCAATACAATCTAATGCTGTCATAACCAATCTCTTCGAAGTTTAAATTAGGTTCAGGAATTGTTTCTTGTAGAAGTTTCCCCCAAGTATGATCATCAATAGTTCTGCAACTTACTATAAGAGAAACATCTCCTGCCACAAAAGTTGAATCCACAATCCAATTAACATTAGGATCATAAATCGTATCTCTAAATACACTATAATCCAGACTCTGACTTATTTCATAACAATAAAAATTATATTGATCACATTTGTCCCATGTAAGTTTTAAAAAACCATCTTCTGTAATTGATCGATATGAATTAATTTCAGGAGCATCTCGCCCATCAACTAACACCAACCACTGTTTTTGAACAACATATCCCTCTGCTCCAATCTTATCTGCTATACTACCTGTACCTGAATTTGTATATACTGTTAATGTAAGTGTATCATAACCTGCTTCAAAATCATCCGGATTAATGGTAATAGATCCATTTTTATTATACTGAATCCATGAATCTTCCTTAAGAGAAAATTCTGCTCTAAATAAATCTAAATTATCAGTATCAAAATTATAGCCTAAATCTGTCTTTTTAAATATCTTAATAGTATCACTTTCTGATAAAATACTCAAATTGAAGTAGGGGTTATTTGAATCTATTTCAATATCTACAAAATTTTCATCCGTAGGTTCAAACTCACAATTTACAAGTGATAATAAGGTAAACAATAATAAAACAGGATAATAAAAATATTTGATTTTATTATCTAATAAACTTCTTCTCATTAAATAAGGTGTATTAGGTTTGATTAATCTAAAGAATAATTCTACAAATTATATTTTTCTTTCTTTTAACTCCACTCCTTTAGGATATTGCATGCTAATACAATGTAATGAACCATGTTGCTCAATTAGTGGACGACAATTTACTCCAATAACCTTTCTATCCGGAAATACAGATTGAATAACTTTTATCGCCTCTTCATCCTGTGGTAATCCATACATTGGAACTATAACGGCTCCATTTACAATTAAAAAATTAGCATAAGTTGCTGGAAGTCTTTGTCCATCGTCATCAAAACATGGATCAGGCCATGGTAAAGCAACTAAATTATAGGCTTCTCCTTTTGCATTAGTAAACTTTTTAAGTTGCTCTTCCATATCAACCAATGCTGCATAATGTTCATCAGTTTCATCTTCACACTTAACGTAAGCAATGGTATTCGAATTACATATACGTGCTAAAGTATCAATATGAGAATCGGTATCATCACCCGCTAAATATCCATGATCTAACCACAGAATTTTACTTACTCCAAATTGCTTCTTTAATAAAGCACTAATAGCCCTTTTACTTTTATCCGGATTTCTAAATTTAGACAATAAGCATTCTGTAGTTGTTAATAAGGTTCCTTCACCATCTGATTCAATACTCCCTCCTTCTAACACAAAATCAAGACTTTTAATATTTGAATTTGAAAGAACTGATTGTGCTAACATTTGTGTTATTTGATTATCTAGTCCAGCCTCGAATTTTTGTCCCCAGCCATTGAATATAAAATCTAACAGCACTGGATTTCCTTCATCATAAACCGTTAAAGCCCCATGATCTCTTGCCCATGTATCATTTGAATCGGCTTGAGCAAAATATACAGGAAAAGACGTTTTTTCTTTAAACAAAGATTTTACTTCATCCACTGCCTGACAAACCACTAATACCGGAACAAACTCCGCTGTTGTATTAATGATGTTAACAAAACAACTTTCTACCTCAGCATACATATATGCCCAGTCGCTGTTTTTATGTGGGAATGTATACTGAACAAAGCTTTGTTCCTCCCACTCTGCTGGAAATCTTACCATGTTATCCTATTAAAAAACTAAATAAATCATGGAAACAAATATAGAATTAAGGATGATATAAAATCATTTTAAAACAAAAAAGTCGTGCTAAAAAAAACACGACTTTGAAAAAACATTACATTTAAAAAAATTCTTGATAAGAATATCTTTATTATTTAACAACATAAACTATAATCTCTTATTTAATAAATTTCACCTTTACACTATCTGCAAAAACTTCACCTTTATACTGTACTTCTAATAAAATATTTATCGGTTGATTTAATATATAATCTGATGATTTTAATTTTAGCAATCGCTCTGCATCTACATGAATGCCATTTACAGTCCAATTATAGTCATCATAATCATAACCGGCATCTAAAATGTATTCTTTATCATATGTTGTGATAGTATCTTTTATAATTCTTTCTGCCCCTTGATACCTTGTATTCATATCATTAATATGTCCTTCTTTTGACATACCTGACTTAGAGTGAGCTCCCTTCTTGAGTCTATAAGTATTGTTCCAAAACTTTCCTAAATCTGAACCTAAATAATATCCTAACTGAGGAGGTTGGTTATAAGATACATTTTGCGTTAAAACAGATAATCTATACATAATATCTGTCATCAAACTATGAAATCGATAAGGAGTTGTATATGGTGTCATATAAATTCTCAATTCCTTATTATCCTTTGTTCTAACGATAACCTCCTCACGCCAATCTCCAATAATATCTCCCATTAAACAAGGATTTCCTTTAGTCCAGTTATTAGCTGACAGATCTTCACTATCGGGTAAAGGTAATTCATAGACTCCATCACCATTCCATTTGGTAATACCAACAAACTCCCGATGTGTTACACCTGAGCCATCCAGCAATTCCCTGTTTAAATCGCCATCCCACCATATACCATTATTTATGGATGGAGTATTTTGACTTACTAATTCTCCATTAGCAGTATAAACACCGCCTGAATGTGTAGTCCAAACCTCAAGTCCCTTAAATCGTGGATCAATATCTGCAGCCATAGCACGACCTACATCTTCATAAGAAGGAATTCCCCAAATCAACTGACCAGTACAAGCATCGCGTAATTCAGAACCTGCCCTGGTAGGTACATGTTCGTGACAATCCCAAACTTCAAATCCGGGACGTTCTATATCTATATCGGTAAGATGGATGGCATCTCCGTGTCCCAACTTAGTATTGTAGGCTCCTGAACCATCATCATCAATCATACAAGCTCCATAAGTAATTTCATCCTTTCCATCACCATCAACGTCTCCTATAGCTAAATTGTGGTTTCCCTGAGCTTCGTAATCTTTATATTCACCATTATTATCTGTAGTACTAAATTGCCAACGGCGAGTTAACTTTCCATCCCTATAATCCCATGCTTGCAATACGGTTTTAGCATAATACCCTCGACAAATCAAAATACTTGGGTGAACTCCATCAAAGTACCCCGCTCCAGCTAAAAACCGATCTACTCTATTTCCTTTTGTATCTCCATACTCATTAGGAGTTCCTCTTGGAATATAGTCAGCCCTTGCCAACTCCTTGCCTGTAGCCCCCTCTATAACAGAAAAGAATTCAGGACCTTTCATAATTTTGCCATAAGTAGGCGAATTAAAATCACGATCGACATAATCCTTAATTCCATCCTTGTTAACATCACCAATAATTTGTCCATCTGCAAATTGAGTTCCTTCAGCTGTTTTAACAACTAATTCTGCCTTACCATCTCCATCAAAATCATAAACTACCATTTGTGTATAATGAGCCCCCTGTCTAATATTAACACCTAAATCAATGCGCCATAAAAAGGATCCATCTAATTTATAGGCCTCAATTATTGGTCCTCCATTACATACTCCACGATGAGAATTATCTTTTCCACTATTTTCTCTTTTTAAAATAATTTCATATTCACCATCACCATCCAGATCTCCAACTGAAGCATCATTTGGACTGTAACGCCATAAACTATCTCCAGGAATAGCTTTTATAGGAATAGATAGATATGGCTTCTCAAAGTTGTTTTTGATTACTTTATATCTCGCTAAAATTTTATGATTTGAAGCATCTTTTAAAGCATATTCTTTTAAAAGCTCTAAATTTATGGATGTTGTATCATGAAAAAAAGTACTTGTTCTTAAAGGCATTTTGTTAACCTTAATCTCTTTCTTATTTTTTGTTATTCGATAGATATCAAATGCCATATTTAAAGAATCAGAAGGAAGATATCTCCAACTCAAAGCAACATTTCCATTTCCTTGATTTATGGCTACAAAACCACGATTTATAACTTCTTTCTGTATAGTTGAAGAATAGTTTGATCCTTTAAAAACTCCATTATTTAATTCAGAAGCAGCCTTACAACAGCCTGTTAGACTAATTACTACAACTAAAATAGTATTGATAATTAAATTGGATTTTAAATATGACATAACATTTATTTTAAGCGTTATTCATTAAACTGAATTATGAACATTGAAAGTGCCATAAAACAAACTTTTACTAAAACGAAGCATATCAACACTCTAATGATTAAAGTGAAACTCCAAATTATCTTGTATTAAATCAATTTAAATGTGTAATTGATTTTCTAATGCATTGCGGACAATTTTATTAAATTAAGAATTCAATTACTTAGATTCTTAATATGGGGTTTCACCCCAAACCCTGACTTACTTTTTTTCATTGCCAAAAAAAGTAAGCAAAAAAGTCTAGTTCAATTTATCCTTCAACCCACCTCCTTGTTGAATTTTCCCTTCACACATGCTAAATTCACCCGCATTCAACTGCGTCCCTCCAACGCTGGCCCGGTCCAATTGAACAGGCCTACGCTCAGAATCTATTTCAAATTGAAAGACATGTTTTTTCTGTAAGAATATTTGCAAAGCCTATGATTAAAAACTTAACTTAATGATATTGATTTTATGAATTAAATATTTCATATAAGGTTAACGACTGACTTAAATAATTAAAAATAAATAAGGCTATTTAAATCAAAATTTGAAACAGCCTTATTTTAATATATATCAGTTATATACTTCTATCGTTCTTCAAAACTTTGTAGCATAATGATTATAGCCCAATTAAATTACAATTTACTCAAAGCATTTTAATTAACCATCTTGCAAATCTGTCTTATGTCTTGTGTCTAGTTTCTAATAATCTAGTAGTAATTTATTCACCTTGAATAGGACTTTCAACAATTTTACCTTCAAGTCTGATATTACTTGCATCTACATTTTCTGCATCATCCAGAATAAATAATGGACGTCCATCTTCTTTTTCAAAATAGAATCGAATATTATCAAAGAAAATATCCTTAGCATGACGAACATAAAATCCTGAAGCAGGTATAGTTCCAAACATCCAAGGTTCAGGATAGTTTTTAATGCTTTCTGTTGGTTTAATTTTACCATCTTCTTCAGTAAAACCTCCCTTATAATGAATGTTTATGTTTGAGAATGAAACTTCCTCAATTTTATAACCGGGAATACCACTTATTATAGAAGAAAACTGTGAATCGGCATTAAACACGTTTACATTGCTAATTTGAACTCTTCTAAGTTTGCCAACAGGAGTTCCTTTAGGACTACGCTGACGTCCTCCTAATCTAATAAAGAAAGGTGAGTTACCAATGTTTCGCATTGTGATATTTGATACTACAACATCTTCTAACCAACCGCCATCCACAGCTTCAATAGCCAGACCTCGACTTCTTTCGAAAATACAATTTGTAATTGCTATATTTTTAAAACCACCACTCGACTCTGTTCCTAATTTAATACGACCGGTATTTGTTCCATGATCAGGAGCAACAGCTTCATCTGTCTCCCATTTTCCGTCTAATACAGAACCTTTGTCATAACCTGAAACAAAGCAACCACTAATAGTTACATTCTCTGTATCTTTAAAGTACCCTAAACCATAACTTGCTTTTAAAACAATTGCATCATCCCATGGACAATTTACAGTACAATCAGTAATTCGAACATTTCTACAGCAATCAATATCAAATCCATCACGATTTGTATCAACTTTTACATTCAAAACATGAAGATTATCAACACCTGTGGCCAGAATAGCAAAGTGACCGCAATGCTCCATTGAAACATCTTTAATTGTTACATTATAACATTCTTTCAATGAAACAGCTTTATTTCCTACTCCAGGTAAACGACTTTCTTCACGACTTAATCCTTTACCATAAATAAGTCCGCTACCACAAATTGTAATATCATGTTCGCCGATAGCCCATAATAAAGAATTTTTCCAATGACTATGTCCAAAGTCCTGAAATGGATTATCCGGATTAGGCTCGGCCTCGTCATATCCTTCGTTTTCTTTTGGAAAAGCAGCTTGAATTATAGCACCTGATTCTATCCAAAGTGTAATATTACTTTTTAAACGAATAGAGTAGCATTCATATGTTCCTGCCGGAAAATATATTGTACCTCCCCCTTGTTTTGAAGCCTCTTCAATTGCCTTATTAATAGCAGGAGTATCAATGGTTTTACCATCTCCTTTTGCCCCATAATCTTTTACATTATGGATTTCTGCTTTTAATCCTGAAGCAAAAAATGCTATGACTAATGTGATTAATGTATATTGAAAAATATGTTTCATAATTTAAAATCTAAAACAAATATTTATTTTTTTATTGCTAAGCAATTCTTTTTTTTTGAACCACAAATTTGACAAATTAAACGAATTATCTTTTCTAAATTGAGATTCTCCATAATTGCTCAAGCCGCATGGCTCCCACTTTTTTATTCGTATATAAAATATCAAAAGCGCTCATGATACGCTTTGCTTAATTCTACAGTCAAAAAAGTGGGCAAAAAGTCCGCCGACTGCAGCACTCACTTACCCACTATATCTTGTTGATGAGACAGAAAGAACTCCCTTCGGTCAAACATCTTTCTGCCTTTTCATCAACTTCAATTAGTGGGTCCCAAGCAACGTTGCTGATGTCGGGAGTTCAACCTGAAACGTTATTTTTTTAAAGACAATTGCCTTTTAATCACTTACATAAATTTGTTTTAATCACTAAGTCTTTAAGTCTCCGTGGTAAAAATTCAGTAAGCTACATCATCGCCTTTTCTCCTATTCTCGTTTTCGCGATTTCGCTATGCACTAGTCCGGAGTAGATTTCATCCATTCAGTTTGCTTATTAACTATATATGACCTGTCTTCAAAAAGTTTAGGCAACATAAAATAGTTATAATCAGCCTTTGGATTTAAGAAATAAAAACAGAAATAAAGATCTTTACCAGCTTCTAACTCACTTTGAGAAGCTACGACCTGTGCATCTGTCTTTTTACCTGAATTCAATAATAAAAGTGGAGACTCTTGCTTTTTAGCATCAGCTAAACGAGGTTCTTCTCCCGGAGGAACACATGCTTCTAAAACTTTCAGTTTTCTACTGGTGCCATAATATAGAGTAAAAGAATTTCCTTCAATACTAAAAACGTTTTTATAACAATCTTCAGGCTCTATAGCAGGTTTCCAATCTTTACCTTTATCATCATTTGAAGCACCACCATAAGTCCAGATAAGCTTTGAACCTTCAGGAAGATTCTTACTTGTTAATTTCATCACAGCACCTTTACTATCCAATAATGATTTGATATGATACTCTATAACACCTTTTCCAAGAATGTCATCTTTAAGAGTGTAAATTACTCCTTCTTTTGTCGACTTCTCTTTTATTGATTTAAAATCAGAGAACCATTTACTTGAACTACCTTTCGCAATTCCTAAACGCAATGTTCCTCCTAATTCAGGAGTTAGCATTGACCAGTCTGTATTTTGCGAAAAAGCATTTTGCCCTATAAAAAGGCAAAATGCTACACACATAAAATACTTTATAAATCTTAATCTAATTTCCATCTGGTTTTTCTATTTCTGAGAATGGAGTTGGATACCATTTAAAATCTTCATATTTATCAGGATGAGCAGGATCATAATCAGGTACATCATCTCTTAAATATTGTACTAAAGGTAAATTAATTTCTTTCATTCCATTAACTACACATTGCACAATTTGATATCCACCATAAGGTCTGAAATGTGTATTATCAGCCAATGCTTTTTCCTGATTTGGGAAAGTATTAGCAGGATAATGAACGAATATTTTAATTGATTTTTCTATACCTAAAGCTTCATATAATGTACGTGTATAATTATGAAGATCAATTAAAGGTACATTTTCTTCTGCTGCAAGTTTACGCATTGCATCAGGATAATCACCATGAGTTTCTTTAATTTTACCTTCTTCATCGAAACTACGACGTTGAGTTGGTGTAATAAAAACAGGATGTGCGCCTATTGCACGTGCTTTATCAATAAACTCTTTTAATCTATCAGTAAAATTAAGATAAGCACCAATACCTTCTCCTCTCTCTTTTTGATCATTATGTCCGAACTCTGCAAAAATATAATCACCTGCTTTAGCCTGAGTTAATAATTTTGCCAATCTACCTCTGCTAATAAAACCGGTTGCAGTCTCACCCGATTCAGCATAGTTAGCCACACTTACTTTATCATTAAAAAAGCGAGGTAACATTTGTCCCCATCCAATCCACGGTTCATAATCCTGATCTACTACAGTTGAGTTAGCACATAAGAAAACAGTAATTACATCATCTACTGGTTTAATCTCAATAAATTCAACCTGAGGAGATTCTCCATTAAATTCAAAAGTAAGTTTGCTATCCCAATTTGGTTTACTGCGCTCTCGAGGCTTAATATTAACAACTTTACCTTCACCAATTATTGTATCTCGTTTATTAATATTAAAATAAACATCTTTGAATTCACCTTTAGCTGTTTTTATTCCATCATAAAACAATCTGCGAGATTCTCCTCTTATTACAGTCAGTCCTTCAGCTTTATCAGAACCTACTCTAACATGAACGCGATAGTTTCCATCAGGCACACTGTCAAATGAAATAAAACCATTATAAGCCTTTTCTAATGGTTTATCTATTTTATAAGGATTGTTTTCTTCTTTACAAGAAAAAAGAAAAACACTACATACTATTAATACTAAACTAATTGTTGCTTTAAACATTGTTATTTAATTTTTCCTATTCTACAAAACACCTGACAGGTTTATTTTACAAGATATAAATAAACCTGTCAGGTGTTTTATGATATTTTACTTATTTCATTTTATAAACTTCAACACCACCTAATAAGAAACATCCAATTCCATAATCTTCAAAATCGGGCATGCTATCATAAGTTACAGGTTGACCATCTTTAGGTTCTTTACCTGTTCCCTGAACATAACCTAAAAATCCATTTTCATGAATTGCATCTTTCACAATTGCATCCCATGCTTTATTAATAATAGGTGTATATGTGTCTTTGTCTAAAATTCCATTATTAACACCCCATGCCATTCCATAAACGAATAAAGCAGTTCCGGTTGTTTCTTTTCCTCCATAGTTTTTAGGATCATGCAAACTAGCATTCCAGAATCCATCTTTTCTTTGACATTTTACCAAAGCATCAGTCATTAATTTAAAATCACTTAAATATTGCTGATAGTGTTTTTCATCTTTTGGAATTTCACTTAAAACACGTACTAATGCCGCATATACCCAACCATTACCTCTTGACCAATAGCAATCTTCTCCATTTGGTTCTGTGTATGGAGGAACAAAATCAGCATCACGCCACCACAATCCATCTTCTAAGTTAAATAAACCACCACCGATTTCATTTCGAGAACATTCGTACATTTCCCACATTTTATCAAAATACTTAGGTTCATTTAATGTCACTCCTAATTTTGCAAAAACAGGAATACCCATTTGAATTGCATCAATCCACGTCCAATCATCAACTTGAGGAGTATTCACTAGCATATTAAGATTAGCTTTTACAGAAATCAATTGCTTTGGATCTTCAGTTAATCTGTATAAATCAATATATGTTTGACCTGCACAATAGTCATCTGCGTTACGTGTTGTAGCTCCATTTCTGTAATTCCATTTATGAAATACAGACCAATCATAAGCATAATCGAAGAATTCTTCTTTAGGATAAATAGAATATAATGCCATTAATCCTTCATAATAAACTCCCCTGGTCCAAATATTACTTGGTCTAACCCTACCTACATTAGATGTTGCTGTATAATCAGCATATTTTTCCATAAAATACTTATTCACCTTCAATATGGCATCCAATGTTTCTTTTTGATCATTATTCTCTTGTTTTTTTTCAGCAAATACGTTTAATGAAAAACCTATCATCAATAATAAACAAGGAAGCATCAGTCTTCTTTTCACCGTTCTCATTTTTTAATAATCTTTAAAATAAAATAACCAGATCACAAATATATCTGCGACAAGCAAATTGTGCATGTAAAATCATACACAAACCTTAAAAATCGTTCTCCATCAAGGGTTAACACATTTTTACAGGCCTTAGTATTATTTTCTATTCTTTAACATTTATTTACACAATACTTTTGGAACGGTTTCAATAAAGATTCAAATACATAAAAATAAGAAGCTTAATGAAACTAACCATTTATATAATTAATTAAATCTATTAGTATGAATCTAATGAAGTTAAAAAAGGAACAACTAAAAGTGCTTTTAATAGCATTTATAACAAGTTGCTCCTTTTTAGCCAGCCAAGGCTTAATTTATGCTCAAAGCAATGAGATTACAGTATCAGGTCATGTAAAAGATGAAACTGATGAACCTGTAATTGGTGCAACAGTTGTTGTTGAAGGCACAACCGTAGGTACTATAACTGATGTTGATGGTAATTATACATTATCTAATGTTCCATCAAATAGTACCTTATTATTCTCTTTTATTGGTTTAGAAACACAAACTATTCCTGTTGCAGGTAAAACAACTATAAACGTTGTTCTGGAAGCAGGATCTATCGGCTTAGAAGAAGTTGTAGCCGTAGGTTATGGTGTTCAAAAAAAGAGCGATGTCACAGGTGCCATGACAAGAGTAGGAAGTAAAGAGCTGCAAGCTATGCCAGTAAAAGATGCTTTACAGGGTATGCAGGGAAAAGCTGCCGGTGTTGATATTACAACAAATCAACGCCCCGGACAAACAAATAGTATTACTATCCGTGGAGTTAGATCAATTACAGCAGAACAAGGACCTCTTTATGTAGTAGATGGAATGGTATTACAAACAGGAGGTAGTGCAGGATCAGGGAATGGAGGTATTGACAATATCAATCCCAATGATATTGAATCTATCGATATTCTGAAAGATGCTTCAGCAACAGCTATTTACGGTTCACGAGGAGCTAATGGTGTTATTCTGGTAACAACAAAACAAGGTAAAGAAGGAAAAGTATCTATAAACTATTCAGGTTCTGTTACTGTTCAAAAAATGTATGATGTTACAGAAATGATGAATACGGGAGAATGGATTGAATATGCACGTCATGCAAAACAATTTCACAGAGAAGGAGGAACTGGAACATATCCAGATGTACCAACTTTAGCAGCAGATGAAAGTACATGGGGTTCTGTTGCTGCATCATTCGAAAACATTGCCGCAGGTTGGAGTAATGGAAGCTGGAACCCTGATGATGCAAAAACTTACGACTGGGGAAAACATGGAAAACAAACTGGTTATTCCACAGAACATACAATTAGTGCGTCTGGTGGTACAGAAAAATTTAAAGGTTATGGATCTTTTGGATATTTAAATCAGGAAGGTACTATTAAAGACCAGTCATATAGTCGTTACACTGCAAAAGCAAGTTTTTCTTCAAAACCAACAAAATGGTTAGACTTTGGTTCAACTATTAACGGTTCATACGGAGATCAAGATTATGGTTACAGTTTTGCCAGATCAACAACTGGAGCCGGAGATTATTATTCTGCTCTAAGAGGAATGTTAGGATGGGCTGTACCTTTTGATGAAAACGGAGATTATATCAGAAACCCAGCAGCCGGTGATGTTAATATTATCAACCCGATTAACGAAACAAAATACAACACTAACGAAAGATTAACACTTCGTATTTCTGGAAATTTCTATACTCAATTAGACCTAGGAAATATTTTTGCACCATTAGACGGATTAAAATATAGAATTCAGTTTGGACCAGAATTTTCTAATTACAGAGAAGGACGATTTTATGATGAAAATGGAATAAACGGAGATGGGAGTAATATAGCAAGAAACACAAACAGAATTACAAATTCATGGACTTTAGATAACCTTATCTATTATAATAAAACTATTGCAGAGTCTCATAAATTTGGTTTTACACTTATGCACTCCGCTTCAAATTACCACTATGAGTTTAGTGATATGCAAGCAGAAACAGCTACTGCCGATGAACTTTGGTACAATATGTCTTCATTAGGATCAATAAGTAGTTTTGGATCAGGATTAACAGAAAAGCAGATGACCTCTTACATGATCAGAGCTAATTATAGTTTCAAAGACAAATACTTATTAACAGCATCAACAAGATGGGATGGAGCTTCACAATTAGCAGATGGAAATAAATGGGCCAACTTTAATTCTTTTGCATTAGGATGGAGAATAGAACAAGAAGCATTTATGAAAGATATTACATGGGTTGATGCTCTTAAACTTCGTTTAGGCTATGGTGTAACTGGTAACTCTGCAATTGATGCTTACGCAACAAAAGGTGGTATACAGACACTATATTATAACTGGGGTGCAGACACTTCATCTCTAGGATATGTGGCGTCAGATCCATCATCCAGATATCCAGCAGCTATGGCAAATCAAGAATTAGGATGGGAAAAAACAAAACAATACAACTTGGGTATTGATTATACCGTGGCTAATCGCAGAATTTTTGGTGCCATAGATGTATATAGTACAAAAACAGATGACTTGTTATTAGAAATGTCTATTCCTTCTATTAATGGATATACCAGTACATATGCTAATGTTGGTGCAACAAAAGGATGGGGTATTGATTTCCAAATCAACACAGTCAATATTCAGAATAATGATTTTAAATGGACAACAAATTTAACCTGGTCTAAAGATAAAAATGAAATCTCAGCTTTGGCTAATGGAAATGATCAGGATCTTGTAAATGGATGGTTTGTGGGAGAAGGAATTAACGTTTATTACGACTATGTGTATGATGGTATCTGGAAAACTTCAGAAGCTGATGAAGCAGCGTCTTATGGTAGTGAACCCGGTGCTATTAGAGTAAAAGATTTAAATGGAGATGGTGAAATTGATGAAAACAATGATAGAAAAATCGTAGGTGATCGACGCCCTGACTGGACAGGAGGTATCACAAACACCTTTAACTATAAAAACCTTGAATTATCATTCTTTATTTTCTCAAGATGGGGTAATACATTCAGAGGAGGTGCTGTTACTTTAGATGGACGTTTTCAACAAAGAAAGCTTGATTATTGGATTGAAGGAGAAAATGAAGATGCTCATTATTATGCCCCAGGTATAGCAGGGCAATCAGCTCCTACTTATAATTCTTCAATGAATTATTTGGATGGATCATTTATCAAACTAAGAAACATCAATTTGGGTTATAATTTCAAAAAATCAACTTTAGATAAAATAGGTATTAGTTCTCTAAAAGTTTATGCACAAATTATGAATCCATGGATGATCTACAGCAAAACAGATTGGTTGGATACAGATTTATCCAGTTATGACAATAACACAACCAGAGTTGGATCTTCTACAACAACAAAAGGTCTTGTTTTTGGAGTAAACATGTCATTCTAAATTGATAATACGTAAAATTTAAACAAATGAAATTGAACAAATATAAATTAAGACAAAGAATAAACCTTAAAAATATAGGCCTTGCTGCTCTATCCTTAGGTTTGATTCTTTCTTCATGTAAAGAAAGTTATTTAGATGAAGATTATATAACTACATATAGTACTGACAGGTTCACAACTCAGGAAGGTTTGGATGAATTGGTAACCGGTACTTACCAAAAGATAAAATTTCAATTTAACTATATTTGGGGAATCGAATTATATAATTTAGGTGTTGATGAATTTACTGACGCGAATAACGTTATCGATTCATACAATGGATACTATACAACTCTAAACCCCTCTGAACGTGGAGCCAACACTCCATTGTGGGATAATATGTATGGTGGTATAGAGTCTACAAATACCCTAATACAAAATATTCCGATGTATTACGATCAGACTGATAATAATTATAACACTCGCCTTGGAGAAGCATATTTTATGAGAGGATATTATTATCTAAAACTAGTAACACAATATGGTGGTGTACCTCTTAAACTAACGCCTTCAACTTCAGTTGAAACCTACTTTACTCGCGCTAGTGAAGAAGACGTTTTTGCTCAAATTTTATCAGATTTAGAAGAATCCTACAATCTTCTTCCTGCAACCGCTGCATCCACAGGTCGTATTACACAATCTGCAGCAGCACACTTTTTGGCAAAAACCCATCTTACACGTGCCAGTGAATTATATGGTGATTGGAATAGTAGTTATATTGATAGCGATTTAGATGCTGTAATTGCTTATGGAACTGAAGTTTTCCAAAATCACCCTTTGAGTTCAAATTATCAGGATCTTTGGGATTATCAATACGCAAATAGTCCTAATGAAAGCGAATCAGAAATCGTTTTGGCTGCTCAATTCTCAGATGATCAAACAACATGGGGTAGATTTGGTAATCAAATGCATTTATATTATCCTTCTGTATATCAAAACATGGCAGGAACAACAAGAGATATTTCCGGTGATAGAGAGTTCTCCTATGCCAGAGCAACTAACTATACTTTAGATGTTTTTGACAGAGTAAATGATAGTCGTTTCTGGAAATCATTTATTACTTGTTACGGATGTAATAATTCTGCTGGTGCACCAGTATGGAGTGAAACTACTGCCCCTTATGCTCCTGACAATTTTACAACTATAGTTGATGGAGAATATCAACCTCGTTTTCAGGGAGGTGATTTAGGTATTCGCTATATTGTTAACGATGCGGGAGATACCCGTTATTCTGACTTAGGTGCAGGTGAAGCTACCGTTTTAAAAGAAGGTGTTATGCCTCCTGAACATACATTTGTAAGATATTTCAACGGTGAAGATATGGCATATGTTGGTCAACATGGAAACTATGGCTATGATGGTGCAAATATGAGAAGTGTTGCTTTAGGTAAATACCGCGATGGTTATCGTATTTCTATATCTTCTCCTGCTGGAACAAGAGATGCAATCGTTGCCCGTTCTGCAGAAGATGTATTAATGGTTGCTGAAGCATATATCAGACAAGGAAATTATAATAATGCCCTTACTTGGTTTAATTATTTAAGAGACAGAGCTGCATATGTAGATGGTGAAGACAGAGCAGTTCACGTAGATGGCGGTCAGGCTTATCAAAACAATCCTTATTGTGAAGGAAGAGGAGGTGGATATTCCGATGAAGGTGCCATATACAGTGATCAAAACACATATTATGAATCTAATAATATTGCAGAAACAACGGCTTCAACATTTAGTAACATGCATTTAAATTCTGTTGATGACATTTACAATTCTACAATTGACTCTCCAATCTATGATGAGTTAGGCTATTCTTCAGATGAAGATAAGATGATGTGTTTCTTATTAAATGAAAGAACAAGAGAATTATGTGGAGAATGTTATCGCTGGGAAACACTTGCTCGTACAATGCAATTAGAAACAAGGTACAAAGCATTTAATGATGGATGGGTAAGATTTGGAGGATTTAATGCTTCAACACATTATTATCGTCCAATTCCACAAACCTATCTTGATGCAATTACTGATGAAAATGGTAATGCTCTTACTGCTGATCAAAAACAAGCAATGCAAAATCCAGGGTACTAATAAAGTAATAAAACGTAAATAGATTATGGGTAACTCATTGATTTGAGTTGCCCATTTTTATCATATTTATTTTATTAAATATCACATTTTTTATTTGTAACGTATTATACAATTGAAATGGCTTACATACAATTATTTCCATTCCTAAAAGCCAGAACATTTTCTGTTTTGACGATTGTACTATCCATTCTTTCCGGATGTACTACTAATTCTACCCAAACCAACAAAGAAACTACCAAAAAACCAAATATTATATTTGTTCTTGCTGATGATTTGGGATATAACGATGTTGGTTATGCAGGACAAAAATTTATGCAAACCCCACATATCGATCAACTTGCCAAAGAAGGTAAAGTTTATACGAATACATATGCCGGGGCCCCTGTTTGTGGTCCATCCAGAAGTGTATTAATGACAGGTCAGCACACTGGTCATACTACTGTAAGAGGTAATACTACTATTAAAGGAGGAAAAGAAGGTAAAAAAGGAGATAAAACACTTTACAGAGCAAATATAGCTTCAGATGATTACACCGTTGGTAGTTTAATGTATGATGCTGGTTATAAAACCTGTTTGGTGGGAAAATGGCATCTGGGAGGTTTTGATACCACTGCCACTCCTTTATATCATGGCTTTGACGAGTTTTACGGATGGCTAATAAATAAACCTGAAACTTATAAAAGTACTTACTGGCCAGACAAAAGGATGAACAATAATGTAATGATTGATATTCCTCAAAATGCAAATGGTAAAAAGGGATACTATCATACAGATATGTGTACTGATGAAACTATTGATTTTATAAAAAAGAATAAAGATGGTGATAAACCATTTATGCTAATGTTGTGCTACTCTAATCCTCATGCCCCACTAGATGCTCCTGACAATGCTATTTATGATGATAAGGACTGGCCTGATGATATGAAAACTTATGCTTCTATGATTTATCATTTAGATGAAAACATAGAAAGATTAAAACAAACAATAATAAACGAAGGAATAAGCGACAATACAATTGTATTCTTTTGTTCAGATAATGGTCCAAGATCTAATTATTCTGATCAGTTAACAGAAGTTGTTGATTTTTTTGATTCAAATGGTCCATTAAGAGGCTACAAAAGAGATGTGTACGAAGGAGGAATCAGAACTCCAATGATTGTTTGGTCTCCAAAACTGGTTAAAGCAGGAAGCAAATCTGACTTACCATGGTATTTCGCTGATATCATGCCAACTTTTGCTGGAATAGCAGACTATAAAACTGATTTAATGAAAACAGACGGAATAAGCGTTTATCCTTCAATTCTTGATAAACCAATGTATGATTCTCCTCGCTTTTTATACTGGGAATTCCATGAAAGAGGATTTAAACAAGCCGTAAGGTATGGAAAATGGAAAGCAGATGTTATCGGAGGTAAAATGGAGTTATATGATTTATCTACTGATGTAGGTGAACAAAATAACATTTCAAGTGAACACCCTGAAATTATTAACGAGATTGTTACATTTCTTTCCGATTGTAGAACAGAATCTCCTTACTGGCCAGTAAAAGTTGATAAAAAATAATTTTAATAGAAAAATCAATTCATGCCTATATTGATAATAAATGGCATGAATTGATACATTTTTACATTAAATGTACATAAAAACACAGTAACCATGCATTAGACACTGTATTGGATTGATAATCCTGAATAAAATGACAGGTTTATGGAAGAATATACATATTAGTCTTACAATGGGATTATATTTTTGGCATTGTTAAACTATTCGAAGAGGAAAACAAAATACTTTTCTGATAAAATAAAACTTGAAAAAATTTCCTTATAAAAGAGGATAATAAATGAAAGAGTTATATAGAATATGTTTAAGAGTTTAAAAATATAATAAGATAAAACTACCAATAACATGAATCAATCACAGAATTATATCAAAAGGATTATAATCTTTTCTTTAATGATTATAGTTGGATTTGTTTCTTTTGGCCAAAAAAAAGAAACTAAAAAAAGTAAAAAGAAGAAAAATAATCCAGTGATTGAAAACAGTGTTACAGATGCCAATACCCCTTTACACTTATTACAACCTGATTATACTATAAACTATCATGTTCCGACCACTGATGAAATCGGAACAAAAATGGAACTTATTTTACAATATCTTTCTAATACTACTCCCTTTGAAATTATCAATTCTACCACTCATAATAAAGTTGAAGATTATAAAAGCATAAATCGTAATTGTCACTTAAAAAAAGGTGACTTTCGATTAACATCATATGAGTGGGGAGTAACTTATGCAGCGATGGTGAGAATTGCTCAGGTATCTGATGATTTTAAATATCTTCAATATGCTAAAGAGCGCTTTAATTTCTTATCTGAAGTTGCTCCCTATTTTCAAAATATATTAACAGATGAAGGTACCATCGACCCATTAATGAGAAGTGTATTGCAACCTCATGCTTTAGATGATGCAGGAGCTATGTGTACTTCAATGATCAAAGCATCCATATTTGACAAACCGTCAACCAAATTAGATACTTTAATTGGGAATTATATTGATTATATCATGTACCATGAATACCGTTTAGAAGATGGTACTTTTGCCCGGAAACGCCCCCTTCATAATACGGTATGGTTAGATGATATGTTTATGGGAATCCCAGCCCTGCTACAAATGGGAAAATACAAGCATGATGATAAATATACTTCGGAAGCCATTAAACAAATTAAGCTTTTTAAAGAAAAGATGTTCGTTGAAGAAGATGGCCTATTTCGTCATGGATGGGTTGAAGGCTTAAATCCGGAACCTAAATTCTATTGGGCCAGAGCTAATGGCTGGGCTTTACTTACGTTATGCGAAGCCTTGGATGTTCTTTCAAATAAAAATGAGGATAGAAAGTGGATTTTAGACTTATACAAAAAACAAATTGCGGCTTTAGTGCAATATCAGTCAGGAGAAGGATTATGGCATCAATTAATCAACAAAAATGATTCGTACCTGGAAACTTCAGCCACAGCTATCTATGTATATGCCATTGCTCATGGTATTAACAAAGGATGGTTAAATGCTAGAGTTTATGGGTCTGTTGCTACCTTAGGCTGGAATGCATTATCTGAAAAAATTAATAATAAAGGACAAGTTGAGGGTACTTGTGTTGGAACAGGTATGGGCTTTGATCCTGCTTTTTATTATAACCGCCCAACAAGTGCTTTTGCTGCTCATGGTTACGGACCAATGATATTTGCCGGAGCTGAGATGATTGAACTATTGAATAACAGGTTTCCTAAAATGAACGATAGTGCTGTTCATTTCTACGGACAAACACAACCATATACCGAACCAATTTTTGAAGTCGGAGATCCTCGTCACCCACCCTATTTAAAAGGAGGAAGTACACGAAAAGGTGATAATCCTGTTGTATTCGTTATTGGTGATTCTACTGTTAAAAATGGTCGTGACCGTGGAGACTGGGGACAATGGGGATGGGCCAGCTTCTTTGATAACTTCTTTGATACAACTAAAGTGACTATTGAAAATCATGCATTAGGTGGACGAAGCAGTAGAACATTCCTAACTGAAGGTTTATGGCAGAATGTTCTTGAGGGTTTAAAAGAAGGTGATTACTTATTTATTCAATTTGGACATAACGATGGAGGACCGTTTAATACAGGTAGGGCACGTGCCTCTATAAAAGGTGCAGGAGAAGAATCTCAGGATTATATTATGGAAGCAACCGGTGGTCCGGAAACTGTATATACATTTGGTCATTACATGCGTTACTATATAAAGCAAGCAAAGGCTCATGGAGTTAAGGTAATCGCATTGTCTCACACTCCTCGTAATAATTGGACAGATGGTAAAATGGCTCGTATTACCGACACCTATGCTAAATGGACCAAACAAGTTGCTGAAGAAGAAAATGTATGTTATATCGATGCCAATGATTTATGTGCAACAGAGTACGAAAAAATTGGTCAGGAAGCTACCAAACCATATTATAAAGACAATGTACATACTTCATACATAGGGGCTATTTTACATGGTAATACTATTGCAAAAGCTGTATACAATCTTGAAAACTGCGATCTGAAGCAATACATGAAAAAGGATGCTATTGACAATCCAACCAAAGTTGCTCCTAAACCACTTTATCGTGATCCTGTTTTTGATGGTGCGGCAGATCCAGTTGTCATTTGGAATAAACAAGAGCAAAAATGGTTTATGTTCTATACCAATCGCAGAGCTAACCTTGAAAATACTCAGGGCGTGGATTGGGTTCATGGTACACCTATTGGTATTGCAGAATCTGAAGATGGTGGATTAACATGGAAATACAAAACCGACGCCAAGATAAGTTACGGAGGTAAAGATGTTACCTATTGGGCCCCGGACGTAATGGAACATGATGGAACATATCATATGTACTTAACAATTGTTCCGGGAATCTTCTCTGATTGGAGTCATCCTCGCGAAATCGTTCATCTGACCAGTAGTAATTTAATTGACTGGGAATTTGAATCGAAAATTAATCTTGCTTCAAATAAAGTTATTGATGCAGAAGTAATAAAAACGCCAAACGGAAGATGGAGAATGTATTACAACAATGAGCGTCATAATAAATCGATATACTACGCTGAAAGTGACGATTTATACACTTGGGAAGACAAAGGTTTAGCTGCGGCTCAACGACGTGGCGAAGGTCCAGTGGTATTCTATTGGAAAGACAGATATTTCATGATCATTGATTCCTGGAGAGGACTTACCGTTTATAGCTCCCAAAACATGGATAACTGGCACCTTCAGGATGAGTTTATCCTTGCCAAACCAGGTTTTGGAACGGATGATGAAGTGAAAGGCGGACATGCTGATGTTGTTGTAAACAATGGCAGAGCCTACATCTTTTACTTTACCCATCCGGGAAGAACTGAAGGTGTGAAGGAAGATAATTACGATACCCGTAGATCATCAATTCAGGTAGGAGAATTAATTTTTAAAGACAACAAAATAACCTGTAACAGAAATTTACCGGTAGACATCAAATTGGTTAACGAAAACAAATAATTTAAATATCATACCTAAGAAACAAATAGCTTAAGTCGATGAGCTTAGGTTATTTGTTTCTTATGAAGAATAGAAAAACACTATAAAATGAAACTAAAAACAACAATAACTCTATTTTCAATCATTGGACTTATTAGCTGTAGTACACCTAAACCCAAAGATGTAAGCATTTATATTGCTGGTGATTCTACCGCACAGGGTTATGATACTACCAGAACTGTAATGAGAGGTTGGGCTCAGATGTTACCTAAGTTCTTTGATGAGCATGTTACTGTCGTTAATAAAGCTAAAGCAGGAAGAAGTACCAAAAGCTTTATTGCTGAAGACAGATGGCAAGGAATTATTGACTCAATTAAGCCTGATGATTATGTAATTATTCAGTTTGGGCATAACGATGCTTCATCAAAACCGGAGAGACATGCCTCCTACCCTGACTATAAAAATAACCTGCTAAAAATGATTTCAGAGGCTCAGGCTAAACAAGCCAATCCCATTTTAGCAACTTCAATTGTGATGAGAACCTTTAACGGTAGATCGCTTGTTGATGACCGTTTATTGGGTTACCCTGCAATCATGCGTCAACTGGCAGATTCGTTAAATATTCCGTTGATTGACACCTATTTAAAAACCAGAGACATGATTATTATGATGGGCGATGAACCATCTAAAGAATTATATATGTGGATTCCGGCAGGCGTTGATTCTATTCGTCCTAATGGCTCGCAGGATGATACCCACTTGCAAACTCCGGGAGCAATGGCAGTTGCAGAAATTATAGCAAAAGAAATTAAAAAGCAAAAACTTAAAAATATAGCAGATCATGTTGTTATCCGTTAAGAAATTAGCAAAATACACTACCCTATTAAGTATTCCGTTGTTAATGGCACAATGTCAACCAAAAGTTGAATGGCCAAAGGAATCTATTGATACAAAACCAGGATCACGTTGGTGGTGGATGGGTAATTCGGTTGATGAAAAGAACCTGACTAAAAACATGGAAGCCTATGCTGATGCAGGTATTGGTTCTCTTGAAATTACTCCTATTTATGGTATTCAAGGTAACGATTCTAATGAAGTCGATTTTTTATCCGACAGATGGATGGAGTTGTATTCTCATACTCAAAAAGAGGGTAAAAGATTAGGCATCAACATTGATATGAACACAGGAACAGGTTGGCCATTCGGAGGTCCTGAAGTTTCTGTTGAAGATGCCGCAGGACGTTTATTAATTAAGGAATATAACCTTAAATCGAACGAACAACTTAAGGATGAAATTATTCCGGATGATGAAAAACAACAAGAAACAGCTGTTCTTTCAAGATTAATGGCATACTCTGAATCTGGTGAATGTTTAGATCTGACAGATAAAGTTGAGAATAAAAAACTGGACTGGACTGCTCCTAAAGGCAAATGGAAGTTGATCGCATTATTTGAAGGACATACATTCCAACAGGTTAAAAGAGCTGCTCCTGGAGGAAAAGGTTTAGTGTTAAACCACTTCTCAAAAAAAGGAGTTGAGAACTATTTAGATCGTTTTACAAAGGCATTTACGAAAAGCAATGCTACTCCTCCAAAATATTTCTTTAACGATAGTTACGAAGTTTATCGTGCAGACTGGACTCCAGGATTATTAGAGGCATTTGAAAAGATGCATGGTTATAAACTTGAAGAATATCTACCTTGGTTTTTAAGTGAAGAACATAATGATACTACAGCAAGGATTATCTCTGATTACAGAGAAACTTTTGCAAGTATGTTGGTAAACAATTTTACTATTCCATGGACAGAATGGGCACATAGTTTAAATAGTAAAACACGTAATCAGGCTCATGGATCACCAGGTAATTTAATTGATATTTATGCAGCAGTAGATGTTCCGGAATGTGAAGGTTTTGGTTTATCTGATTTCGATATTAAAGGGTTACGTAAAGACTCAAAAACCCGTCATAACTATTCTGATTTATCTATGTTGAAATATGCTTCTTCGGCAGCACATATCTCCGGAAAGCAATATACTTCATCTGAAACTTTTACTTGGTTAACTGAGCACTTCCGTACTTCGTTTTCGCAATGTAAACCTGATTTGGATTTAATGTATGTTTCTGGTGTAAATCATGTTTACTTCCACGGAACAACATACAGTCCTGCAGAGGCTGCATGGCCGGGATGGAAATTTTATGCATCTGTTGACATGAGTCCTACAAACCCTTTATGGCGTGATGCTAAGCCTTTCTTTAATTATATTTCAAGAGTGCAGGCATTTATGCAAATGGGACAACCGGATAATGATTTTCTGGTATACCTTCCAGTATATGATATGTGGCATAACGAAGAAGGAAGACTTTTAATGTTTGATATTCATGCTATGAAAGAACGTGCTCCTGAATTTATCAATGTTGTAAATTCAATTAGCAAGGCAGGTTATGACATGGATTATATTTCAGACAATTTTGTTAATTCAACAACAGTAAAAGATGGTAGTTTAATTACCAAAGGTGGTGCTTCATATAAAGCATTAATTGTTCCTGCTGCAGATAAAATGCCTGTAGAAACACTTCAAAACTTATTAAAACTGGCATCAGAAGGAGCTCAGATTATTTTCCTTGAAAACTATCCTAATGATGTTCCGGGATTTGGTAAATTAAATGAACGCCGTCAAAACTTTAATAGTCTGATAAGCAAGTTACCTTCAACTAATTTTGAAAAAACATCTACAACAATATATGAAAAAGGAAAAATCATTACCGGTGTAGATTTTGAAAAAACATTAGAAGAAACAGGTGTTGTTGCTGAAGAATTTAATAAGAAAGCAGATCTTAAATTTATCCGTCGTAAAAATGATAAAGGGTATCATTATTTTATCTCTGCATTGAAACATGAAGATACAGATACATGGATTACATTACATGAGTCTGCAAAATCTGTTGTTTTCTTTGATCCTATGACAGGGAAAATTGGAAAAGCAATGACTAAACAAGAAGATGGTCAAACTAAAGTTAGAATTCAATTAAAATCAGGTGAATCAGTTATTCTAAAAACTTATAATACATCTGTTAATTGCGACGATTGGTCATATATTGTTGAGTCAGGTGAACCTTATTTAATTAATAATAATTGGAAAATCTTCTTTAAAGAAAGCATTCCTGCTATTGCAGATACATTTACAGTACCGACTTTAATTCCATGGACCAAATTAAATGTACCTGAGGCAAAAGAAAATATGGGTGTTGCAGTATACTCTACTACATTTACAATCAATAAAGATCAAAATACAGATTGGATTCTTGATTTAGGTGATGTAAGAGAAACAGCAAGAGTCAAAATAAATGGTACTGATATTCAGACATTATGGGCTGTACCATACCAGGTTTCTGTTGGTGAATATATCAAACATGGATTAAATACAATTGAAATAGAAGTCACAGGATTACCAGCCAATCATATTGCAAGTATAGATCGTCAGGGAGTTGAATGGCGTATATTTAAAGAGATAAACTTTGTTGACTTAAACTATAAAAAAACAGGCTATGCAAACTGGGAAACTATGCCAGCCGGTTTAAATAGCCAGGTTAAACTAATTCCTATTAAATATTCAAAATAAAAAATTAGTATGAAACGAGCCTGGAAAAAGAGTTCTCATACACGAGATTAATTTTTTTAGGCGAGTTCCATGTGGCAATTAAATAAAAAATAAACACATGAAGTATATTATATTAATTATTGCAATTGCACTTAGTTCAAGTATTTATTGTCAGGATAACATCCCTAAATTTAAGTGGATGGAAGAGGTTGGAGCAAAAAGTTTTCCTGACGGACAAAAAGTATTTAATGTAAAAGATTACGGTGCTGTTGGTGATGCTTTGGTTATGAATACCGAAGCTATACAAAAAGCAATTGATGATGCTGAGGCTGCAGGAGGTGGCATAGTAACTTTTGAACCAGGTATGTATTTAACCGGATCCATTTTTATTGGTAACAACGTTAATTTTCATATCCCCAAAGGCACTATGTTATTGGGAAGCCAGGATTTAAAAGATTACAAATATATAGATACTCGTGTTGCTGGTGTAGAAATGAATTGGCCTGCTGCATTGGTTAACATCTTAAATAAAGAAAATGCAGCTATTACTGGTGATGGAGTAATCCATGGGAAAGGAAAAGTATTTTGGGATAAATACTGGACTATGCGTAAGGATTATGAAAAGAAAGGATTAAGATGGATTGTTGATTATGATTGTGATCGTCCACGAGGAATTTTAATTTCTGAGTGTAAAGACATTACTGTTGATGGTATTGTTGTATATCAGCCTGGATTCTGGAGTTTACATATTTTATATTCAGAACATGTTACTGTTAATGATATTACTATTAGTAACAACATTGAAGGTCATGGTCCAAGTACTGATGGTATTGATATAGATTCTTCATCTTTTGTACTAGTAGAAAATAGCAGTATTAACTGTAATGATGATAACTTTTGCTTAAAATCAGGAAGAGATAGTGATGGACTAAGAGTGAATCGCCCATGCGAATACATCGTTCTTAGAGATTGTTATGCCGGAGTTGGTGCAGGACTTGTAACATGCGGTAGTGAAACCTCAGGCGGTATTAAACATGTTGTTGCTTATAATTTAAAAGCTGTAGGTACTACTTTTGGTTTAAGATTCAAAAGTACAAACCAACGAGGTGGAGTTATTGAAGATATTCACCTATCCAATATCACAATGGAAAATGTAAAATATCCTCTTTCTGTTGATTTAAACTGGAACCCTGCATATAGTAATTCTCTTTTACCTGAGGGTTATGACAGAGATAGTCTACCTGAACATTGGTTAAAAATGCTTGAACCTGTAGATCCTAAGATTGGAACGCCTAAATTCAAGAATATGACATTTACTGATATTAATGTCAAAAACGCTAAAACGGCTCTTATCATTGGCGGAACTAAAGAAAGTACTATTGATAACTTTACTTTCACTAACGTTTCATTTGAAGGAGAAAAAGCAGGTTATATAAAATATGCAGAAAACTGGAATTGTAATAACTTTACAGTAAAAGGTAAGGATGAATTAAAACTTGAAAAAACAAAGAAAATTAAGTTTTAAAAGCATATTCATGCTATAAAAATATTAATGAAATATTCTATTTAATAGGTATGCGAATCAAGAGTTGGATGTGTTGTATAAAAAAAGCTGAAAGCCTTATACTTCATAACTTGGGGCATCGTCCCAAGACTCCTGACTTATTGTATTCAGGCTGTAAGTCTGATACCTTTAGAATTGGTTACAGGCCTACAGCCTGGATTTATTTGGAATTAAATACAAGGGGCGATGCCCCTTGCTGTAATGTTTTAGGCTTTCAGCCTAATAATTAATTACTGATTACAAAAAGTGAATCTTAACACAAAGGCTCAAAGACGCTAAGAACACAAACTAAAAGACATTGTGAGTCTTGGTGGTTATTTAACCAGGCAGTTTTTATTATTTTTTGAAAACTAAATAATTATGCGATATATCAATTTTATCATTTGTATTTTACTGTTAATCCCAATGGGATTAGTAAGCCAAAGTACACAGACACAATATTTATCCGGAACAGGTTTAAACCATACTAAAACCTGGGATTTTTATTGCTCTGACGGCCAAAACAGTAAAAAGTGGAGTAAGATAGAAGTACCATGCAACTGGGAACTTCAGGGTTTTGGAGAATATACTTACGGACGCTTTTATAAAAAAGGCGAAGAACCTTCTAAAGAAGTAGGTACTTATAAGTATGATTTTAAAGTGCCTAAAGACTGGAATGGAAAACAAATCACTATTGTTTTTGAAGGATCTATGATTGATACCGAAGTGTTCATCAATGATCAAAAAGCAGGAGATACACATCAGGGTGGATTTTACAAGTTTTCTTATGATATTACTGATAAAATCATTACAGGTAAAAAGAACCACTTAAAAGTTATTGTTCATAAACATTCTGCAAACAATAGCATAAATGCTGCAGAAAGAAAAGCTGACTGGTGGACATTCGGTGGTATTTACCGTCCGGTTTACCTTGAGGCAAAACCTCAAACTGCTTTCGAACATGTGGCTCTTGATGCTAAATGTGACGGTAGCTTATCTGCAGATATCAATCTTTCCAAGGCTTTAAAAAATGGAAAAATTACAGCTTCAATTACTCCTTTAACTGGGAGCGGTTCTTTCCAAACCCAAAGCTTTACTATTGATAACAGTGACCTAAAACAACAAATCAGTACAAAATGGGATAATGTAATTGCATGGAATCCTGAAAATCCTCAATTATATGTATTGGATTTAAAACTGGTTGATAGTAATAACAAAACTGTTCATGAATGGACTTCTCGTGTTGGTTTTAGAACTATTGAATTCAGAGCCAAGGATGGTATCTACATGAATGGTACTAAAATATTAATGAAAGGTATTAACCGACACTCTTTTCATCCTGAGGGAGGTCGTACTACAAATAAAGAAATCAGCATAAGCGATGTGCTGTTAATGAAAGAAATGAACATGAATGCAGTTCGTTTCCACTACCCTCCTGATCAACACTTTTTAGATGTTTGTGACTCATTGGGTATGTTTGTGGTTGACGAATTAGCCGGATGGCAAAATTGCTACGACTCTGAAGTTGGACCAAAACTTCAAAAAGAGATGGTGATGCGTGATGTTAACCATCCAAGTATTATTATTTGGAGTAATGGTAATGAAGGTGGTTGGAATTATGATTTAGATGCTCACTTTGCAGATTACGATCCTCAAAAACGTCATGTAATTCACCCATGGGCTGATTTTAATGATCTTGATGCTCACCACTACCCTACTTACTTAACAGGTGTTGCTCGTTTAACAAATGGTTATAAAGTATTTATGCCAACCGAGTTTATGCACGGTATGTATGATCAGGGACATGGTGCTGGGTTAGAAGATTTCTGGTTAAACTGGACTTCTCATCCATTATTTGCAGGTGCTTTTATGTGGGCATTTAACGATTGTGCTGTAAAAAGAACTGATAAAGGTGGCATTCTTGATTCTGACGATTTTAGAGCTCCTGACGGTATTGTGGGGCCTTATCGCGAAAAAGAAGGTAGTGTATTTACTGTACGTGAAGTATGGGCTCCTATACAATTTAAGCAACTTTATATCACACCTTCATTTAAAGGTGACTTTACTGTTTCGAACCATTACATCTTTACCAACCTAAAAGATTGTAAAATGAATTACAAGCTTTATAAGGTTGATTCTCCATTAAAAGGAAGCAAAAAAGAAGTGATAACTTCCGAATCTGTTAATCTTCCTGAGCTTGAACCTGGAGAAACAGGAAAGGCTAAAATGGAATTACCTAACAAGTTTTTTGATGCAGATGTATTAGAAATTGAAGCTTTTGATAAAACAGGAAAATCAATTTGTACCTGGAGCTGGCCAATTAAATATACGGATGAGTATTTTAAAACTCAATTGACCTCTGCAGAAGAAAATGAAGCTGCAAGTATTACAGAAAACGATAGCACAACAACTTTATCTGCAAATGGTGTTTCAGTTTCTTTCTACAAGAACAACGGACAAATTAAAGAGGTTAAAAACAGTAATGGTATTATTCCATTTAATAATGGTCCTGTTGCAGTGGGAATGAAAATTAAATATCAGGAATGCTACTCAAAGAAAGCTGAAAACACAGCTGTTTTTGTTGCTAAATACTTAGGTGGTATTGATTCTATTGTTTGGACAATGAATTCTGAAGGTATTTTAAACATGGATGCTGTTATGCTAAACAGAGCTAGAGGAGGTAAAGGATTTGATGATGCTTTTGCTGATAATGAAGTTTACAATCTGGGACTTACATTCTCATATCCTGAAGAATTAGTAAAAGGTATGGAATGGTTCGGTCGTGGTCCATATAGAGTTTGGAAAAACAGAGTAAAAGGAACCAACTATAATTTATGGCAAAAAGACTATAATAATACCATTACAGGTGAAAGTAAATTTGGTTTAACCTATCCTGAATTTAAAGGATTTCATGCAAACCTATATTGGGCAACAGTTCAGTCTGATAAGGCTCCATTTACTGTATATTCTGAAAGTGATGGTGTATTTTTAAGAATGCTAACACCCGAAGAACCTAAAGGACGTCAAGGTGGCAAAAATACAATGCCTGATTTTCCTGAAGGAGATATTTCATTCCTATATGATATTCCAGCTATTCGATCATTTAAACCTACTTCACAACAGGGACCTCACAGTCAACCTGGAAACATTCGTATTAAAGTAGGTGATGAAGGAATCAGAATGAAATTAGACTTTGATTTTAGATAATCCATTTTTATAAAAATCCCCCTATATCACTATGAAGGCTGTCCTATGATCTACCAGGACAGCCTTTGTTTTTTATAACATTATGGATATTTGATTGACCATCTGGTAGCGCGGATTTACCGAAGCGCAATCCGTAATAAAAACAGCACAAGTGTTTTTTAGGGGTGAAAATTTTTATCTGATGGACATAATGAGAATTGCACGGATAAACATCCGCGCTTACCTGTTACACGCGACAGCGGTGGAAAACACAGGCAATTGATAACAACAAGCTTTTCTGAAAAACACCTTAAAACACTGAATACCATACCTCCCTGCAATCTTGCGACAAGCAATTTCTCCACAGAAATCTCGTCTCGCAGTTTTGCGACAAGCAATTTCTCTGCAGAAATTTGTCCCTGCATTTTTACGAGAAGGAATTTCTTCACAGAAATATGTCCCTGCAAATTTGCGACAAAGGATTTCTCTGTAGAAATATCGTCTAGCAAAATTACGAGAAGGAATTTCCCGAAAGAAATATGACCATGCAATTTTGCGAGAAGCTTTTCTTTATTTTCGAAATGCCCCTGAAATTGTGTAAGAAGATATTACCTCTGGTAGCGCGGATTTAACGAAGCGCAATCCGTGATAAAAACAGCACATGTATTTTTGGTTTTCTTACGTACATTTCTAATTGAAAGAAATGAGAAATTGCATTCCGGTTAATAATTATGATTTAATTTAACCCGGATTACAAATCCTATCCTATTTAAAAAAAGGTGATTACTTTTGGGTTAGAAATAATTTATCAGATCTACATGAGGAAATTTGCACGGACGAATATCCGTGCAAATATTTGTTTTATTTCTTAATATCTATTCCTTAGTAGGAATTTCATAATAAGGAGCTGTACCTTCAGGATTAATAGCAATCTGATCAATTACAATACCAGTTTGATTTACGTATAGTTTTAATTGATGTTTTCCTGCTTTTAAATCTAAAGCATTATAATGAACAGGTGCATAGTTTCTAAGAACATTATTCTTCCATTCATCACTCCTACCCTTTGTATTCAAATCAAAATCTTGTTTATCATTATCGTCTATCTGAACGGATAACTGATGGTTAAATTCATTTGAATGTGTAGGTAAACACCTTACTTCAATAGTATAGTTTCCATCAGCAAGAATTTCAATATCATAAGTCAAATAAGCTGCTGAGTCACCAAATTCATGACTTTTAAAAGGATAAATTGTTACTGCCTTCTTACTATAACCTAATCCCTCAACAGAAATCCATTTATAAGTTGAAGGTACTGTTGATGAAGTATATTCACTGGCCTGAATAAATACAGGATCAACAGATGTATTTGAATCATTATTTGATAATCCAAGTTTTTCTGGTTTACCAGGCATATCATAAACCGGTAAATTACGTGGTTTCATGTCCATCATATTGTTCCATTTGCCTGATGCCAGTTCTTGATTGTAATAATCAGTAAGAGAAGAAATGCTATCATAAGCACTTTTTGCTAATTCGTAATACTTATCTTGTTCATCTTGCTGAATAGCCTCTGCAGATAGCTGATAGTACAAAAACTTATCATTCATTAAAGCAGCTGCTTTAACCGGGTAATCTACCAATTCATAAAAAGCATCTTTTTTATTATCCGGTAATTTTAGTTTTATTGCATCAACACTGTTAACTATTGCATCATATCTATCCAATCTTCTTTGCAATTCATTACCATTAGCCTTAGTAGAAAATTTTGACAAATAAGTTTTAGTGGTTGGTTCTGTCCTACTCCACCCCATAAACTCTGGTCGACGTAAAAAAGCCAAATGATAATATTCATCCATCAAAGAGCTGATTACAGAGGCATTCTCTTCACCAAATTCTCTTTTAGCCCAATCTTGCATATGGTCTGCAATAGTATTTTCATTAACAGAGCTTATGTCCCAGGCCATATCTAAAAACAACTCCATATTATATTCTGTAGGTTTAATATCTCCTACATTAACAATCCATATTTTATGAGCCCCATTTTGGTAAGCTCTATTCATTTCATACCACATTAAAGCTGGCGCTGTAGTACTTAACCACAAATAATCATGAGGACGTCCCCAGTAACTTAGATGATAATAAACACCACTTCCTCCAATTCTTTTTTGTTCCTCTTCGTTACTAAATCTTCTTATATATCCATAATTGTCATCAGTCCACATTAGCGTGACATCATCCGGTACTCTGAATCCTTTATTATAAAGATCTAAAACTTCTTTATAGGGAATGAATAATTGGGGCACACTGTCTTGAGAACAATCATAGGTATCAGCCATCATCTGACGCTGCGTATTAACAATTGTTTCCAGCTTTTTTATCTTTTCTTCTGTAGTTGCATTACCTTCCATTTTACCATCATGTACACCTCTCATTCCAATTGTTGCAATAAAGTGATCCTCACCTTTTTTTAGTTCACTGATACGTTCCTGCCAATATTGATCTACATTAGCACTGTTGGTAAAATAGTTAAAAGCTCCTCTCTCATCATGTTTCCATTCGTCCACATTATTGCGCATCATAGGTTCGGCATGTGAGGTACTTATGATAATATGATACTTCCTGGCTATTTCCTTATTTCCCGGAACAGTATAGAAAGCCTTTGTGCAAGGGTGCATTGCCGGCCAAATAGTATTGGCTTTTAGTTTTAATAGTAACTGAAAGATTTTCTCATAAGTTTTTGGACCAATATCATTTGTTTCTGGTTCAAATGTTTTGGCAGCCCACGGTTGTAACCCCCAATCCTCATCATTTAAAAAGATTCCTCTGTACTGAACAGAAGGTGATTGCAAAATACCTTCTTTAGGAATATTTAAGGATAGAATAGTATTAGGCGTAGGTTTTACATCAGCCCACCAATTCCATGGAGAAATTCCAAGTCGTTCTGCCAGGTCAAAAACTCCGTAAACAGTTCCTCTAACATCACTCCCTACAACAAATAACTTATTGTTATTCTGCTTTATCGCAAACTGCTCCCACTTGCTTTTCCAGCTTTCAGCTTTAAAAGCTCCTGATTTTTGTATTAAGGAATCAGCTACCAAACCAATAACCAAACATTTTTGATTTGTTTTTGTATCAGGAAGGATATTGGTACATATAATAGAAATTTCACTTCCGGTAATACTTTTAATTGATGAAGCCACATCATTTACTGCCCATAAAACAAGAGAATCACATTGCTCAGGTACATAGATTAATGTAGTTTCTGAAGATTTTGATACAACATAAGTTTCAGAATCGTTTTGTTTGCACGATTGAAAAATCACCAATAAAGCTAATGCCAAAAAACAAATTTTTCTCATAAGATATAAACTTTCATTTTAGGCAAATATACTATCCTATAAGATTGTGTCCATGTAATCCAGTACAAACACATTTATTCATTGTCCACAATTCAATAAATAAGGATAATAATATTAAATGATAATTTACATATTGATTATAGAATACGTTTTTTGACTTTCAACTTTTGACTATTGACTTGGTACTTTTTTCTCTACTTCTTTTCCTTTACTCCATATTTAGATGGGGCACAACCAAACTGAGCTTTAAAGCATTTACTGAAATAAAATGGATCTTCAATACCAACCTTCCATGATACTTCTGAAACATTATATTTTCCTTCAATAAGGAGTTCTGCAGCCTTTTTCATCCTTTTCACCTTAAGCAATTCGTTTGGTGAATATCCGGTTAAACCTTTAACTTTTTTGTAAAATATTGTTCTGGATAAGTTAGCTTTAGCAGTAAAGTCTGCTACTGAAAAGTCAGGATTACTTAAATTTTCATCTACAATATTATTTATTAGCTCATAAAACTGCTGATCTTTCTTATCTTCACTTAATGCTCCTTTTTTAACCTCAATATCAACAGAAAAACGTTTTTTAAGCTTCTCTCTTTGTTCAATTAAAGCATATACCCTGGAAAGCAAATATTTCATGCTAAAAGGTTTCATAATATAAGCATCTGCTCCACATTCACTTCCCTGTAGCTTAATGGTTTCAGATGACATAGCAGTAAGCAAAATGATAGGTATATGGCTGGTTTCAAAGTTATCTTTTAATCTTCGGGTCACCTCGAGCCCATCCATTTCCGGCATTTTTACGTCACAAATAATTAAAGTTGGATTTAATGATATAGCTTTTTCTAAACCTTCTTTTCCATCTACTGCAACTTCTATATCAAAGTGATGCTTTAATTCATCACTCAAATATTCTCTGATCTCATAATTATCATCTACAATTAAAACTTTCCAATTATGAGGTACAGATGGTCTTGTTACCACCTCTTCCGAAGGTATACTATCTTCTTCTTTAGAAACAACTGTAACTTTCTCTGCATCCACATATCGTGCATCCTTATATATTTCATCATTTGTAGGCAGTTCTACACTAAAAACAGATCCACCTCCTTCATTTGGATTGTAACTTACTTTTCCTTTATGAGCCTCTGTAAATTCTTTTACCAACTCCAACCCTACTCCTGTTCCTTCTGAAGAAAAATTAATTTGCATAAAACGACTGAATAATAACTCCTGTTTATCTTTAGGAATACCTATTCCTGTATCTTTAACAGTTATTATACAGTGCCCGGTTATTTCATCTTTCTCAATTGAAAATATGATTTTTCCTTTTGCAGGAGTATATTTAAATGCATTTGAAAGCAAATTAAACAATATCTTTTCAACCTTATTTCTATCTAAATAAAACTCCCAGGAATCCTTTATCCCTTCAAAATCATATTGCATCTGCTTTTGAAAAGCAACTTCTTTAAAAGTATAATACACATCCAGAGCAAAAGCTCTGATATCTGTTTTTTCCAGATTTAAGGTCATAACATTGTTTTGCAACTTTCTAAACTCCAACAACTGGTCAATAAGTCTTGACATTTGATGAGTATTCCTATTTAAAAGAGTCACGTTATGCTCTACCTCTTCGGGTAACTGTTTAATACTATTTAATCTTTCAATAGCACCTTTAATTAAGGTTAAAGGAGTACGGAATTCATGAGAAATATTTGTAAAAAATCGTAGTTTATAATCGGTTAGTTGTTTTTCCATTTTAACCGCTGAACTCAATCGGTGAATTTTAATTGTAAATCTTATTACAACAACAGTTAAAACAATAAATATGATGAAGTAAAATATGATAGCATAAACAGTCTTCCACAAAGGAGGTTTAACTACAAATTTACAGGTAGTTATTTGTTCACTCCACTGACCATCAGCATTGGCCCCCTTTACCATAAATACATACTCTCCCGGAGGCATATTTTTATATGTTGCCCAATTGTTTGTACTTGGTTGGCTCCAATATTGATCATAGTTATCCATTTTAAATGAATATCTATTATGATCTACGTCTGTTAAATCTAAACACGCAAAGTTAATAGTGAACGTCCTTTGTTCATATTTTAAGATAACCTCTTTTGCTTTACTAATCGATTGCTGTAATGGACTATCTTCCTGGTATGTTTCAATTCGCTGATCAAAAATATAAAAGTCAGTTAATACAACTGGTGGAACATCTTTATTTAATCGTATCTCACTGGGGTCAAAAACAATTAAACCATCCAACGTACCCCAAAGCATTGTTCCATCATCACATAACAAACTTGAATTTTCACTGTAGTAATTAAGATATGTTTCATCAGTAAACCTGTAAATAGAAAAGGTATTTTCATTTTCATCAATGTGTGCCAAACCATTTTCTGTACTTACCCATATAACACTGTCTTTACTTTCTAAAATAGAAGTTATAATATTAGAAGGCAGACCTTGATCCTTTGTATATTTAATAAACTCACCTTGTTTATCCGGACTATCTTTGACAAACATATTTAAACCACCACCTGCAGTACCAATCCACAATTGCCCCTTACTATCCTGAAATAGTGATTTGACATCATTACTATTTAAACCGTCAGGATGCCCCGGACTATAATTATATATTGTATATGAATTAGAGTTATTTATTAAATCATCCGGATTAAAACAAATTAATCCAGTATAACTTCCAACCCACATCATGCCATCCTTATCTTGTAATATACACCTTAAATAACTTAGATTTTCCTGATCATTAAAATAATGCTTAAAACTAACCTTTGATCCACTTTCCTGAAATAAATCCAAACCTCCGGAAAATGAAGCAATCCATATACGCTGCTTATCATCTTCTATAAAATCAAAAACAGAGTTATGACATAAGCTAGCCTCCCTGTTTTCATCATGAACGAAGTGATAGATCTGTTTATAAGTTTTTTTATTCAGAACATAAATACCACCACCTTTTGTTCCAACCCATATTCTTCCTTTTGAATCTTCTAAAATAGTATATGGATTCATACTTGGATGAACACATACTTTGTTACTAAAATCTTTATCATATACATAAAGACCTCCGTTTTTTGTTCCAATCCAAATTTTATTATTTGAATCTTTATGTATAACTTTTACATAATTAGAAGTTCCTGGAGATTCAAACTCCTCAGGTTTAACTATTCTATAATTCAACTTATTTTTTGATACTTTTACAATACCTGTATATTCGCATCCAACCCACAAATTACCAACATTATCTTCCGTTATGGATAATAAATAATCAGTAGCCAGACTGTTTATACCCTTCTGGTAACTATAATTTGTCAGTTTTTCATTTTCAGCATCATATCGATACAATCCATTTCCATAGGTTGTAATCCAATAAATTCCTTTAGAATCAATAAAAATATTGTATCTACAATCATCAATAACATTTGCTATTTTATGTCGGATCAACTCAAAATGATGATAAACCTTTTTATCCGGACTTAAATATTCTACGTTACCCGATTGATCATAAATCCATATTGCATTTTTCGAATCCCGGATAATATTAGGGGTTGATACATATTTATTTTTAAAAGTTTTAATATTTGTACTATAGTAACCAGTATTGATATTGTATTTAATTAAACCTTTAGTAACTGTAGAAATTAAGAGATTATTATTATCTAATTGAATGAAATTACTAATGACAGCCTCTCCTTTATATACATTCCTTGGTAAAAAATTATCTTTCCTTTTATTGTATTTATAAATTGCTCCTTTATCTGTTAAAAAATAAATATACTCTTCCTGCTCAAGAATTTTAATAAATTCACCTTGGTCATCATCCTTAAAGAGTTGTGTAATATTTCCATGTTTATCTATTTTATTCAGTCCATTACTACACCCGATCCAACTTATGGAATCAAGATCTTCATACACAAAATTTACATGATAACTTGTTAAAGGATTCGATTGCTTTGATACTACTAAATCAACTTTTGGAAATAAATCTTCTCCTTTAGTTATTTTTACACACCCTTCTTGATATTTCCATAGCCAAATATTGCCTGTTGAGGTTTCTAAATAGTTTTGATATGGTAATTGAATCCGCATATCATCATAATAAAAAGGTATAATTTCCTCCAGTTGTTTACTATAACAATTAAAAGTATTATCATATTTTCTTATCCATAAGAAACCATCCTTATCTTCATGTATTTTACGAATTCTTGAATCTGATATTTGATTATCATCTCCTAAGCGTGGTTTATAATTGATAAAACGTTTTCCATCATACCGAACCAAACCATCAAGTGTTCCTGCCCATAAAAAACCATCACTATCAACATGAATAGTTCTAACTGTATTTTGAGGTAAGCCTTCTTGAGTTCCTATTTGTTGAAATAATAAATTTTCCTGTGCCTGAATTACTTTTGGAAAAACTATTAATATTAATACTAAAAATAACCTTTTAATCCCTATATATATTGAATTCATTTAATTCTAAATTGTTTAAAATATCTTTAAATCAAATTATTTTTAATCTATAAAAATGAAATTTTAAAAATAGTAAATAATAGGAAGTTTACTGGAAGTAATAACTATTTTTACATATAAATGTATAATTATCCATTAATCGAGCTGCAATTCTCCTTTATCTTGCAGTATCATAAAATCAAAACATATTATGCTAAAAAATTATTATCTAATTGCCTTGTCAATTGTTCTATTATTAATTGTTTCATGTAAGGGTCATAAGAAAACGGAAGAAACAAAAAAAATTAGTACTGGCTATCTATTTAGTTATTTTAATAACAATGGCAAAGATGGTCTTCATCTTGCCTACAGTATGGATGGATTAAAATGGGAAGCTTTAAACAATGATAAATCTTTACTTACACCTGTTGTGGGAAAAGATTCCTTAATGCGAGATCCAAGTGTTGCTCAAGGTAAAGATGGAACTTTTCATATGGTGTGGACAACAAGTTGGTGGGATAAAGGTATTGGTTATGCCTCTTCAAAAGATTTAATTCATTGGAGTGAACAAAAATTTTTACCTGTTATGTCTCATCTGGAAAGTACTAAAAACACATGGGCTCCAGAAGTATTTTATGATAAAAAAGACGATTTATTTTACATTGTATGGGCATCTACAGTACCTGAACTTTTTGAGGAAATAAAAACATCAGAAAGCGAAAAAGGACTGAATCACAGATTATACTACACTACAACAAAAGACTTTGAAGCTTTCACTCCAACAGAAGTATTTTTTGAGCCAGGATTTAGTGTAATTGATGGAGCTATCATTAAAACGGATTCTACTTATATGATGGTGATCAAAAATGAGATGTCAGCTCCCGCAGAAAAAAATCTAAGAACAACATTCACAAATGATTTAAAAACAGGTTTCCCAACCAAAGTATCTGAAAGTATTTCTGGTAAATCTTGGGCTGAAGGTCCAACTCCTTTGCAGGTTGGAAAATATATATACATCTATTTTGATAAATACCGAGATAAAAAATATGGTGCTATCAGAACATTAGATGGCACAAATTGGGAAGATATATCAGACTCAATTAGTGTTCCAAAAGGAATTCGCCATGGAACTGCATTCCCTGTGAGTCTTGATATCATTGAAAATCTACAAAAACTTAAATAATTTAAATTAAAATCTATGAAAAGATTAGCCTTTAAAATGCATTTAAATGAGGGTCAGAAAGAAGAATACAAAAAAAGACATAATGAAATTTGGCCTGAATTAAAGAAACTATTAAAAGATGCAGGAGTTAGTGAATATTCCATTTTTTTGGATGAAGAAACAAACATACTCTTTGCTTTTCAAAAAGTAAGTGGAGATGGTGGTTCTCAAGATTTGGGACAAACAGAAATCGTTCAGAAGTGGTGGAAATTTATGGCTGATGTCATGAAAACAAATCCAGACAATTCTCCAGTTTCTATTGAATTAGAGGAAGTCTTTTACATGGAATAACATATTAGAAAATCTTTTTTCATTGAGCATTTAGTTTAAAAGCTATCTTGTTATATACATTATAACATGATAGCTTTTTTTATTTAACTCTACACAACCACCTAATTATCAATAAATTTTAGTAACTTTTAAAACAGATTGTTTTTTCAGTCCACTTGTCTTGTCTCTCTATATAATAATAAAATCATAACAAGTATGAAGAAGTTACTCTTATTATGTGCAATATTATTTACCTCATATTGTACATTCGGACAAATTAGTGCCAAATTAATGCGTTACATGGACGTATCGGATAACCAAATTACTTTCGTTTATGGCGGTGATATATGGATAGTACCCAAAACAGGGGGAACTGCCATTCAGATTACACACTCTCCTGGAGAAGAATCATGGCCAAAGTTTTCACCTAATGGAAAAGAAATTGCCTATACAGCCAGATACAATGGCAATTCTGATATTTATGTTATTCCGATAACAGGAGGAATTCCTACTCGTGTTACATATAATTCATTTTCTGACAGAATGGTTGAATGGCATCCTGACGGACAACAATTACTTTTTGCTTCCAAAAGAGAAAGTGGAATTGGTAGGGTAAATCAATTCTTTATGGTTAATAAAAAAGGAGGACTTCCTCAAAAATTAAAGATTCCATATGGTGAACTAGCTGATTTTTCTACAAATGGAAAACAGTTAGCTTATATTACTAAAATAACTGAAAATTATCCTTTTAAAAGATATAGAGGAGGACTAACATCAGATATTCTTGTTTACAATTTTGATTCTAATTCAACTGAGAGAATCACATCTAACGAAGCCAATGATGGAAAACCGGCATGGGTAGGTGAAAACATCTATTTTCAATCTGATAGAGGTGAAAATATGAGATTAAACATTTGGGAATACAATCCAAAAACAAATAAAAAGGAACAAATAACTCATTTTTCTGATTTTGATATATCCTATTTATCAGGTTCTGACAACGAATTGGTATTTGAGGTTGGAGGAGATTTGTACTTAATGAACATTAATGATAAAAAGTTCCACATAGTTGATATTAATGTAATTAGTGATCTTTCTGTTGAAATGCCAATAGTCAAAGATGTGAGTAAAAAAATAACTGCTGCCTCTGCCTCTCCGGGAGGGAAACGTATTGTATTTGAAGCTCGTGGAGAATTATTTAACGTACCAGTCAAAGAAGGTTATAAAATTAACCTCACTCAATCAAGTGGTAATTTTGATCATACGCCTTCCTGGTCGCCTGATGGTAAAACTATTGCCTACTGGAGTGATAAATCGGGAGAATATGAAATCTGGTTACAAGACACACAAAACAATAATTGCAAACAACTCACTAATAGAGGAAAAGGTTTTGGCTATGAGTTATATTGGTCTCCGGACAGCAAAAAAATTGCTTTTATAGATGAAACAAATACCATTTACACAATTGATATTGCTAGCGGAATCACTATAAAAGTTGATAACTATCAATGGAACATAAGTCATTGGGGTAGATATTACTATCCTATTTCATGGTCTCCAGATTCAAAATGGTTAACCTATAGTATAGGTTTAGATAATGCCAATGGAGCCATTTTTATATATAACATAGAAACAAAAATAAAACATCAGGTTACAAGTGGATTTTTTGATGATAAATATCCAGTTTTCAGTAGTGATGGGAAATATCTTTTTTATTTAACTAACAGAGAATTTGATGCCGCTTATTCTTCCCTGGATGATGGAACATGGATTTATCCAAATTCAACACAAATTGCATCTATTGCCTTAACAACTAAAACTCCTAATTTACAGAAAGCTAAAAATGATTCCGCTGAGATAAAAGAAGAAAAAAAGGAAGATAACGATAAAGATAAAAAGAAGAAGAAAGATGCAGACAAGAAAGATGACAAGGATAAAAAAGAGGAAATAAAAGTTGAAATTGACTTTAATAATATGGAGTCTCGTCTTGAAATACTGCCTCCTAAAGCAGGAAATATCGCCGGGCTAATTCCTTTTAAAGATAAACTTGTATTTTATAAACGCCCAAATACAGGTTCCGGGGAAAAATCAAACACTTTGTATTTACTGGATTTAAAAGAACTCGAGGAGAAAAAAATTATAGATCAGGTTTCGATGGCAGCACCAACAGCTGATGGAGAACAATTATTGGTTAGCAGCAAGGGTAAATATGGAATCATAAAACCCGATGAAAATCAAAAAATAGAGAAACCTATCCCTACAGATAACCTTACAATGAACTTGGTTCGCAAAGAAGAATGGAAACAAATTGTGATGGATACATGGCGCAGACACCGTGATTTTTTTTATGATCCAAATATGCATGGGCTGAATTGGGAAGGCATTCGTGACAAATATTTACCACTGGTTGATGATGCACGTACCAGATGGGACATTACAAACATTCAAAAAAATCTGGTTTCTGAACTTAGTGCAGGCCATACTTACTCAGGAGGTGGAGATACAGAAAAAAGTCCTTCTCAAAATTGTGGTTTTCTGGGTATTGATTGGACAATTGAAAACGGTTCTTATCAGATTAAACATATCATAAAACCAGCTGATTGGGATACTCAAACGCGATCTCCGTTTGATAAACCAGGAATTGATGTTAAAGAAGGAGACTATATTCTTTCGGTTGACAATATTCCTTTAAATCCGGAAAAAGATCCTTATGCAGCTTTTACGGGATTGGAAAATAAAACGGTATTACTAAAAGTTTCATCATCTGGAAAACTTGAAGATAGTAAAGACATTATCGTAAAATGTTTATCTGGTAGAGATGAATACAATCTTAGGTATTTAGAATGGATTGAAAACAACAGAAAAATGGTTGACAAGTTATCCGATGGACAATTAGGATATATTTATATGGCAAATACAGCAGGTCAGGGTCAACAAGAATTGGTTAAAATGTATTATGGTCAGCTAGATAAAAAAGGCTTTATCCTTGATGAACGCTGGAATGGAGGTGGACAATTGGCGGATCGTTTCCTTGAATTGATTCAACGCCCTGTAAATTGTCATCTCCACTGGCGACATGGTAAAGATCATCGGAGTCCTGTAAAAACAAATACTGGTCCGATAGGTATGCTGATCAATGGATGGGCCGGTTCAGGTGGAGATGGACTACCCTGGGCATTTCAAGAGCTTAAAGCAGGTCCAATTGTTGGTGAACGAACTCTGGGAATACTAGTAGGGCCAGCTACTGGTCATCGTTTAATTGATGGAGGTTCAATAACGGTACCTGGTGCCCGATTATATGACAATGATGGACATTGGTTTTGGGAAGGAGAAGGCGTAAGGCCGGATATTAAGGTATGGGATGACCCCAATATGTTGATGCAAGGCAGAGACCCTCAATTGGAACGAGTTGTTGAGGAAGTCTTAAAATTAACCAAAGACAATAAACATTTGATAACTCCTGCCCCACCTTTAGAAGATAGAACTGCAAAAGGACTTAAACAATAATAGCAATAAACACTTATTAGAACGGCTGGTTTAATACCGGCCGTTTTTGTTGAATTATTTGCTAAAATAGATCGTTAGAATATAGACATTAGATAATAGACTAATCTACAATATATTTAATACCAATAAATTAAACACTTCAGCTCTTAATCGCATTATGCTAATATGTAACATATTACCAAAGTTTAACGAAGTATTGTGCTAATATAAATCATAATATTGTTTAGTTTTGGATACTATTTTTACAATTAAAAAATGAATATTACGCTACAATCCATATCTAATACTGACTTACAGTTTATTTGTGATGTCTACAACTATTATATAAAAAACTCAACAGCTACATTTCATACAGAACATGTTAGTATTGATGAAATCAAAACGATTGTTCCATATCAGCATCATAAGTACGAAACCTTTATCATTAAAAATACAAATAGCGAAAACTGTGGGTACGCATACTTAGGATATTATAAGCCAAGACAAGCTTATGACAGAACTGCTGAAGTTACAATATATCTTAAACCAGAGATGAGTGGCAAAGGCTACGGTAAAAGTACACTGGATTTAATTGAAGATATTGCAGAAAAGAAAGATATTAAAGTACTGCTAGGAGTAATTACTGCTGAAAATGAAGCCAGTGTGCGTGTATTTGAAAAATGCCAATACGAAAAATGTGCTCACTTTAAGCAGGTTGGAGAAAAATTTGGAAAAATATTAGATGTTGTGGTTTATGAGAAAATACTAGAACAAGCCTGATTTATAATCCATAAATATGCGACAATAAAATTTTAATCCCTAGCCCTATTAATACTAAACCTCCAAAAATATCAATCCCCGTATTAATTTTATTTCCAATTTTCCGACCAATAACAACACCTGATGAAGAAAACATAAATGTTAATAAACCGATTATTAACATGGCCAGATAAATATTAATATCTATTACACCAAAACCAATTCCTACAACTAAAGCATCGATACTGGTTGCAATTGCCATTCCTATCAACAATAGATTATTAGACGGATTAAAATTACTACAGTTATCATCTGAAGCAGTTATTCCTTCATAAATCAGTTTAAATCCAATTAAGAACAATAAGAAAAATGCAATCCAATGATCATAATCTTCAATCACAGATTTAAAGCCACTTCCTATCAACCAACCTATATAGGGCATTAGCCCCTGAAATACTGCCATAAAAATGGCAACTTTAAAAATATGGATTTTTTTTATGCATTTACAACAAGCGCCGGTAGTTATACTTGCAGCCAAACTATCTATTGACAACCCTACTCCTATAAGAATTAGTGAAAAAATATTCATGATTGATTTTTTGGTGGCGCAAAAGTACAAAAATATTATCCTACAAATAATAAAGATCTTTGATTAAACCTTAATTACCTTTAAAACATATATTCAAAACCAGATATTATTTTAACTAAAACCTCAACCACAAATACATTAAAAGATTAATTTACAAAACATTAAATCACAACACTTCAAATACAAACAACATCAATAAACTTATAAAATAACACCATTCGCAACAATTAAATAAACAGAAATAATCAATTCATAAAATTATCAATCAAATATTGAGGAACAGCAATTGGACGATTACTTTCTTCATTGATCATAACCACTTTCGTGTCTCCTTTTGCATAGATTAATCCTGACTCTTCATTTTTAAAAGTATATTCAACAGTAAATTGTACTGAACGATTTACTGTAAAAACAATTTCACATATCGCCTTGTCTCCAAGACGCATTGGATTTTTATATTTACATGATGTTTCGGATATCACAAAGGTCTTCCCCTCCTTTTTACATCTTAAAAAGTCATCCATTAACAATTCAGTTCTGGCATTTTCCATATAAGTAAAATAAACAGAATTGTTTACATGCATATTCATATCAATATCGAAAAACCTGATATTAACAGGTAGAGTAAATTTCTTCACAACTATAATTTTGAAGCCAAAAGTAATAGAAAATAAATATCAATTTAACTGAATTTTGTGTGAAATAGCTTAATCTCGTATCTTCGCACCATATTTAATAAATTTTTATATGAAGCACAAATCAGGATTTGTAAATATTGTTGGAAACCCTAACGTTGGTAAGTCAACATTAACAAATAAATTAGTAGGTGAAAGATTATCAATCATTACCTCAAAAGCACAGACCACAAGACATAGAATTTTGGGTATTGTGAACGAGGATGATTATCAGATTGTTTTTTCAGATACTCCGGGGGTTCTTAAACCTAATTACAAACTACAGGAGTCAATGCTAAAGTTTTCAAAAACAGCTTTACAAGATGCTGATATAATTATTTACATGACTGATATTGTTGAAAAAATTGATAAAAACAGTGATTTTTTAAACAGTGTAAAAAAAACCAACTCACCGGTAATACTAGTTATAAATAAAATTGATGAATCAAATCCAGATCAATTAGACGATCTTGTATCCCGTTGGAAAGAAGAACTTCCTAATGCTGAAATTTTTCCAATGTCAGCTCTTCATGGATTTAACACAGATAATCTACTGCAAAGAATAAAGGAATTACTTCCGGAAGGAGAACCATATTACGACAAAGAAGCATTGACTGATAAACCAACACGTTTCTTTATTTCAGAGATTATTCGTGAAAAAATATTGCTTTATTATCAAAAAGAAATTCCATACTCTGTTGAAGTTGAAGTTGAAGAATTTAAAGAAACAGAAGAGCAAATTAACATACGTGCAGTAATCCATGTTGCCAGGGAATCTCAAAAAGGTATTATCATTGGACATAAAGGTAGTGCATTAAAGAAAACAGGTACTATGGCCAGAAAGGATATGGAAAAATTCCTTGACAAAAAAGTATTTTTACAATTATATGTAAAGGTAACTAAGGACTGGAGAGACAAAGATATTAATTTAAGAGGCTTTGGATACGATCCTAAATAATCGTTTTTAAACATCTTATTTGTAAAAACTTAGAGTTTTTTTTAAGCTTATTACTCAAGTGCTAAATTATTGATTATCTTTGCACGCTTTTGAATTATAGAAAATTAAAAACCAGCATAAAATGGGAAATATAGCAGCCATAGTAGGAAGACCCAATGTAGGAAAATCAACTCTTTTCAATAGGTTGACCGAAACTCGTACTGCAATTGTAAATGAAGAAAGTGGTGTAACACGCGATCGAATTTATGGAAAATGTGTATGGAATGGATTGGAGTTCTCTGTTGTTGATACAGGAGGATATGCAGTTGGATCAGAGGATATTTTTGAGGAAGAAATTCGTAAACAGGTTATTATTGCCATCGAAGAAGCTGATGTAATCCTTTTTATGCTAGATGTAACAACTGGTATTACTGATTATGACGAAATGGTTGCTGACATATTAAGAAGAAGTAACAAGAAAGTTATAATGGTAGCCAATAAGGTTGATAATGCAGAAAGACTTGCTGAAGCCAGTTATTTTTATGCCTTAGGTCTTGAAGAGTTATTTTCTATATCATCCATCAATGGTGGAGGTACTGGTGAATTATTAGATAGATTAATAGAGTTATTTCCAAGTACAGAAAGCGTTGAAGATCTTGATATTCCAAGATTTGCAATTGTTGGTAGACCCAACGCTGGTAAATCATCAATTGTAAATGCATTTATTGGTGAAGATAGAAATATTGTAACACCTATTTCAGGAACTACCAGAGACTCAATATATACCAGATATAATAAATTTGGTTATGATTTCTACTTGGTAGATACTGCCGGCGTTCGTAAAAAATCAAAAGTCAATGAAGATCTTGAGTTTTATAGTGTGATGAGAGCCATCCGTGCTATCGAAAATTCAGATGTTTGTCTTTTAATGATTGATGCGACCAGAGGTGTAGAAAGTCAGGATCAAAAGATATTTCAGTTAATACAAAAGAACAAGAAAGGGCTGGTTGTTTTAATTAATAAGTGGGATTTGATTGAAAAAGATACAATGACACTTAAAAAGTATGAAGATCAAGTCAGAGATAAATTTGCTCCATTTGTTGATTTTCCTATTGTTTTTACATCTGTATTAACAAAACAACGTATTCATAAGGCTCTTGAAATGGCGGTTAAGGTTTACGAAAATAAAACTCGTAAAATATCTACATCAAAATTAAATGAGGCAATGCAACAGATTGTTCAAGACAATCCACCCCCATCAACAAAAGGTAAATACATTAAAATAAAATATATTATGCAGTTGCCTACTAATACTCCTGCATTTGCATTTTTCTGTAATTTACCTCAATATGTAAGAGATCCTTATAAACGATTCTTAGAAAACAAGCTTAGAAAAATGTGGGACTTCTCAGGAGTACCAATTCAGATTTTTATGCGTAAAAAGTAATATATTTCAATTATTATATACTTTCAAAAAGGATTAGATTTTGTCTAATCCTTTTTTTATTTCCCAGAAATCTATTTGGATGTAGTTTAAATAAAAATTATTTTTGAGAAAAAAATTAGAGTATGCTTATAACAGCTGATATGAAGATGGCCGATTTAATCCATATGGATTATCAATTATTGGCAGTTATCCAAAGAATTGGAATTAATCTGGGTTTTAGAGAAAAATCTATTGATGAAGTTTGCAGAGAAAACAATGTAGATACAGATTTCTTTATCGAAATTACAAGATCTTTTCATGACAAAGATTATTTTCCAAAAGAGAAATTCTTTGATTTTAAAGCAGAATGGCTTATTAGTTTCTTAAAACGAACTCACCAATGTATTCTGGAATACAAAATCCCGGAAATAAAAGAAAAGATTGAATTGCTGGTTGAGGATCTGAAAGAAACAACCAAAAATTATGAGTTAATTAAAAACTTTTTCACTGAATACATAAGGGAATTAAGTATTCACATGGAATCAGAAGACAATAAGGTATTCCCTTATGTTATTGCCTTATCCGAATCTATAGAAGCAAACAAAAAGACAGAAGAATTTACAACAAATTTCAGTCATTATAATATTCAAAAATACCTTGAAGATCACGACGATATAGAAGAAAAGGTATTTGATTTAAAAAACATTTTACTTAAGTACCTACCACCACCAACAGATAGCTGTAAGTACAATTCCTTACTATTTGAAATTTTCAAACTGGAAAAAGACCTACAAGATCATTCTAAATTAGAAGATAAAGTCCTTATTCCCAAGGTAAAATTAATGGAAAAAGAATTAGAAAATCTTTAAATTCAGAAAAATGGTAAGGATATTAGTTGCAGAACCATCATATTTAGTACGAAAAGGATTATCCACTATTTTAAATGAGTTAAAAACAGTAACTCAAATAGAGGAAATTTCTGGTGCTGATGAAATTAAAGAAGCTTTGATTTCAGTTATACCTAATTTGATTATTATTAATACTACATTAAGTAGTTTACATCAAGTCGAGGAGGATATACGTAAACATTCTCCTGATGCTACAATAATTTCAATTTTTAATACACCAATTCCTAAAAACACAAATGATAAAACCCTTTCTGTTTTTGATGACAAATCTGTTTTAATTAACAAAATCCGTACTCAGGTAAAAAATGTACAACAAACATCAATGCTTCAGGAAAACTCTGAAGAGTTGAGCGATAGAGAAAGAGAAGTTTTACAAAAAATCGCATTGGGTAAAACCAATAAAGAAGTTGCTAATGAACTATTTATTAGTACACATACAGTAATTTCTCACAGAAAGAATATAACAAGAAAATTAGGTATTAAAACAGTATCCGGATTAACTGTTTATGCAATATTAAACCAGATTATTAGTATGGAAGACATCTCTTAATTTTCGTATGCTGGAAATTCAACAAAGAAAGAGGTTCCTTCATTAATTTTTGTCTCAAACCAGATCTTCCCACTACTATTTACAACAATATTTTTTACGATAGCTAAACCTAATCCCATTCCACTACTTTTGGTTGTAAAGTTTGGGGAAAACAACTTTTCCTGAATCTCTTCATCAATACCTAATCCATTATCAGTTATTTTTATAACAACCCTACTATCATTTTCATTAACCTCCACGATTATAATCCCTTTTCTTTTTGAGGGAATAGATTGAATTGCATTTTTCAAAAGATTATTAAAAACACTATTCATTTGCTCAGGGTCTGCATAAATCCAATATCTATCAACACCGTTTTTCTGTACGTTAAATTCTAAATCTTTTGTTTTATCAAATAAAGAAACACATTGCATTAGAACTTCAACAACATCAATCTTCTTTCTTTTTGCAATAGGCATCTTTGCAAAATTTGAAAATTCTGAAGCTATGGATGATAAATTTTCTATCTGATCAATTAATGTCGTTGATACTTTTTTTAGTTTCTCATCAAAATCAGCAGCATTATCTTTATATGCCCTTTCTAAATATTGAATACTCAGTTTCATTGGAGTAAGAGGATTTTTAATTTCATGCGCAATTTGACGGGCCATTTCACGCCAGGCCATTTCACGCTCTGATTTAGCTAATTTTTCAGCACTTTCCGACAACTCCTCTACCATTCTGTTATACTCTATAACTAATTGCCCGATTTCATCTTTACCCTTATATTCAATCTTTTCATTCCTCTTGCCCAAACTTATCTGACCCATTTTTGATTGAATTACCTTTAATGGATGAGTAATTTTACGAGACACAACTACTGTTAGACCAATTACAATGATTAAAAAAATCAGATAAAAGTTGATAATTCCCATTACTAATGAAGATATCTCATCGCGTAATTCACTTGTTCCCACAAAATAAGGCATATTCAGATAAGCCAAAATCTTATTATCATCATTTATAAATGGTACATATACGGAAAGATATTTTAAGCTTCCAATTGCCTCTTCATGAATAAATTCTACCTCTCCTTTCCTGTTTAACTCGATGTAACCTCTACTATTCATCAGATGTCCGGATAAACCTTTATCAAACAATTCCGGACGAGAAGTAGCTATTAATCTACCATTAGTTCCGTAAAGATTTAAATCCGCATAAAATACACTTGAAAACTTTTTTAACAAATACTCCAGATATTCTTCCATATCAGGAGTTAACTCTTCTTCTGTACCAATTATATGCTCTAATTCCATCAAAACAGACCTTACTTTTTCTGATAGAATTTGATTATTCTTAACCTCAAAACTCCGAATAGTTTGCCAAACAGAACCACTTGCTATAACTAATAACAAGGCCATCATCAAACCTATAAATGCAATCTGGATACGTTCCTGAACAGTAAATTCATATAAAATACGCCCTCTTTTCAGGCGTGTCAGAAGTATTAAAAAAGACCCAAATATAAAAAATGAAACAAATAGTATAGAAAATGCTATCAATATCATTGAAAAATTAACAATAGGTAATGATAGTATAATACAAACACCTTCTTGAGGTTGATAAATCAGATGAGAAAAATCTTCCGAAGAGAAAAATCTGAAGTTCTTGACTTTGGACGTTAATCGGTTTAACTGAATTGGATACTTAAAGTCACCTACTTCCTTTGCTAACTGACCATCAACATATTTTGCATAAGAATAGTTTGCTAATGGTTCTTTTAATTTACTCTCCCTCTCTGAGAGTAATAGTTCAGGATAACCCGGACCTTCAAAAAATGGTTTTGAAACCAACTCCAAATACAAACAAGTTTCCTTGTCCGGATCCCCATCAAAAAATTTAAATACCCCAAAATAAGTTACTAGGCCAGCTTGATTTTTTAGAAAATAAAAATGTTTACTTCCTAATACCCAGGAGCCATCGGTTTTTAACATATTATTGAAATACTCATAACAATTATGTTTTTCATTAACGCTGTTAATAATAACATCTCCTCCCGGCCAACATGGAATAACCTGCAACTCATATCGCTCTAAGTATCCTTCAAAATAATTTAATTTCAGATACTTAGTAATTGTATTTACATCCAGTTCTTTTTTAGAAACTTCCTCTACAATTACAGAATCTTCACTTAAAGCATCCTCCAATTCTTTTAATAATAATTCTGATAATGGATCTTCCTCTTGTGATAATTTAAACGAAAGGTTTTCTATTAATAATTTTCGCTCCTCTCTTTCTTTATTATAATTATGAGAATAAAATGAATACACTGAAAAAACTGAAAAAACTGCAACGAACCATACAAAGGTAGAATATGCATGATAGCTCTTACGCCGGGTAACCCAAATAAGCATGTTAGCTACCACTAAAAACATTATTGAGTAAACCCAGAAAATAAAATTAAAACTATATAAGGCCAGTATTAGTGCAACAATGGCAACTATGATTGAAAGTGTTTTTTTACTTACTTGTTTTAAAAAAACAATAAATACTTTTTCCATTACCAATACTACTGACAACAGTAATAAACTGATAATAAAAAATCTGACTAAATCCAAAAACTGAATATCAGATACTTTAAATAATATGGGTGCTGATAAAGAATTAGAAACTAATATTTTTACAATATAATTTTGTACATGCCATAATCCAAAAACACCAGATAAAACTCCTGCAATTATTAAGTTACGATAAAACTTATTTTTATTAAGTTTTAAAATATACGAGGGAGTTAAAACATATTTATAAAATATAAATGATTCTGAAAAAACAAGAATTGAAAATATTAATACGCTACCTAAATTCGGAAATAACTGTGTAGCACCAAAATAAACAGGTGAAAACAAATAAGTTTCAAAAAGAAAGGCTGGATAGTGAAAGTGAATATGGGTCCAATAAATTAAGGAACTAATAATCACACTAAAGATGAAAACCAGGTAATTTTTATAATTGATTTTCTGCCTTTTCATAAATACTATGACTACCTGGATATACAATATTATACTCAAGAGTAAAAATACTATACCCCAATTAGCATATGTTGGATTCGAATCTTCACAATCCTGGGCAGTAAACAAATAATTACCATCAATATCATATACTTTTTCACCTATTGCATTCTGATTTACACTTATCTTTTTGCAAAAAGCTACAGGTATGTCAATTGCAAACTCCTCTTTTAAAAACTCATTATTATAGGAATACTCAGTTTTTATACCAATCAAACAATATACATTCCAATCCTTATATTTCTTGCTTTTTATTAAATACCATGTATTACCAAACAATGCTACCTTTTGTTTGAATAAAGAATCATTCTCATTTCGAAATGGCAAAACCTGATTAGTCCAACAACATAAAGAATCGTTTTTATACACCAAAATTTCAATTCCTTCAGGTTTTGAGGCCATTGTTGTATCAACCGCTTTCCACTCATCCCCTTCTATTAAATAAGAATCAAATTCCTTAACATACCGCTCTGATTCAACGACTTGTTGTTGCAATATATTCTGAAACCGTAAAGAACTAAAAGACTGATTATTATAATTAAAATACGCCCAAGAAAAAAGCCAGGTGACCAGAATTGAAACAAATAATAATATTACCTGCCAGGTTAAAACTATATGCTTTAATCGGTTTTGCATAAATACAAGATCTAATCGTGATGATATGGTTGATTCTTTAATATTGTCATTGCACGGTACAGTTGTTCTGTAAATATTAAACGCACCATTTGATGTGAAAAAGTCATTTTTGATAATGATACTTTCCCTTTACTTTGGGAGTATACCTGATCAGAAAAACCATACGGACCACCTACAACAAATACTAAACGCTTAAGGCCTCTAAGCAATTTTTGTTCCATAAATCCGGCAAATTCACGAGAAGACATCAGCTTCCCTCCCTCATCTAATAAAATTACCTCATCCCCGGGTTGAACCTGTTGTAATATAAGTTCTCCTTCCTTTTCTTTTTGCTGAACTTCTGATAAATTCTTCGTATTCTTTATATCCGGGATAATTTTAATTTCAAAAGGAATATAGTGTTTTAACCTATCCACATATTTTTTTATACCAGTATCTAAATATTTCTCGTCAGTTTTTCCTATTAAAACTAAAACAACCTTCATCAATAATCTTCTTTAAATTAACTATTCGTTCAGCACAAGGAGTAATCAACACTCTTTATTTATAAAACAATGTGCTATTTTTTATATAACCCTGATTATCTGACACCAAAGAGATAATACAATTGTATTAAACGTTAAATTTAAGAGACTTGTATATCACTCTTGGGCATTGCGTCTTTTATCCAACAGTTTATTATATAAAAATAAAACTCAAAAATATAAAATAATAAAACCATTTACAGATACCTCCGTATAAAAAGGTTTAATTGGGGATTTTTATTGAAAATACATAAATTCAAATCAAATTAATGGTTTAGTATTTGTAATACTATTACTTTTGTTTTACCAAAAAAAATAAAATGAAAAGTTCAGCATCAACAACAAGTTTGGCGATAATAATATTTATTTTATCATTTGGATTTGTAAATGAATCATTTAGTCAACTTCCTGATTCTATTATTAAAGCCACTCAAAAAGCAAATGCCCAGGAACTATCTCAGTATTTTAATGGAAAAATTGAATTGGTTTTACCACAAAAGTCTGGTGTTTTCAGTGAATCTCAAGCTAAACTTGTATTAGAGGATTTTTTCAAACATAATCCGATCAAAAGCTTTAGAATAATTCATCAAGGAAAGCGTGAAAACTCTGCTTTTGCAATTGGTAAATATCAAAGTACAAATAATGTTTACAGGTTTTACTTTCTAACTAAAAACAAAGAGAATAAAACCTACATCCATCAATTAAGAATAGAGAAAGAAGATGATTAACGAAAGTACACTGAATGCAATTATTGAAAATGCTATTCGCGAAGATGTTGGCGATGGTGACCATTCCTCTCAATCCTGTATCCCCGAAACAGCTATTGGAAAAGCTCAACTTCTAGTTAAAGAAAATGGTATAATAGCTGGTGTAGAGATTGCAAAAAGAGTTTTTAAAAAATTTGATCCCAATATAAAAATCGAATCCTTTATTGAAGACGGTACCGAAGTAAAAATCGGTGATGTAGTTTTTATTGTTGAAGGTAAAGTTCTTGACTTATTAAAAGCAGAACGTTTGGTTTTAAATATCATGCAGCGCATGAGCGGGATTGCCACCAACACCAGTATTTATGTAAAAAAACTGGAAGGTCTTCATACAAAAGTTTTAGATACCAGAAAAACAACTCCTGGTTTACGTGAAATAGAGAAGTTAGCTGTTAAAATCGGTGGTGGAGTAAACCATAGAATTGGTTTGTATGATATGATTATGCTAAAAGATAACCATATTGATTTTGCAGGAGGTATTGAAAAAGCGATTAATTCAGTTCATAAATATCTAAAGGAAAAGAACAAAGACTTAAAAATAGAAGTTGAAGTAAGAGATTTCGATGAATTAAATGAAGTTTTAAGAGTAGGTAATATTCACAGAATTATGCTTGATAACTTCACCCCTGAAGAAACAAAAAAAGCTGTTGACTTGATAGCAGGTAAGTATGAAACAGAATCATCCGGAGGTATAACTCTTGATACACTTAGAGACTATGCAGAATGTGGTGTTGATTATATTTCTGTAGGTGCACTAACTCATCAGATTAAGAGCATGGATTTAAGTTTGAAAGCCTTATAACAATAGATATATTTATAATATTTGAAAGTTGGTTAATCATTTAGCCAACTTTTGTTTTTTATAAACATAAGACTCTGGATTTTTAATTCTTAATTTCTTAAATTTAATAATAGAGATAACGCATTTTCTGTTTCATTTAACACACATTAAGATGAAGAATGGATCAATACACTTGATGGACCTGGAGTTAGAGCATAACCTTTGGAAAAAAAGACTTGAGTTATTTATTAACGAAGTTGATTTAATGATTTCACAAAATCAAAAGCTTCCAGAGGAAAGAATAAAAGATGCTTTGAATCCTATTGAGTTATTAGCCTTAGAGGAACATAAAGACAATTTAATAAAATTAAAAACCAGAATTGATATCAAAGAACAAGAACTAAAATACTACAATAAAGACTTCCCTATTACATTTGATCATGAGTATTATAAAGATCATCTTGAATTACGACAGAAAAACTTTCAGCTCTTAGAAATTCATCTTGATAGGATGAGAGATATTATTAAAGAAATTGGAATATAAATTCAACAAAGTCTAAATTAAATGTATATTTAACGCCTTTATAGAACGTGTTAAATACAAGATGTTTTACATCTTATTTTAAACAATTTAATTAGATGAGAATAAAAACCTTATTGTTAATATGTCTTTTAGCAACTCTGCTAATTCAATGTAAAAACAAACCTTCACAAAAACGTATCATTGCTTTTTATAATCTTGAAAATTTATTTGATACAATTAACAATCAAGATGTAAGAGATGGAGAGTTTACACCTGATGGTTATAGAAATTGGGATTCTAAAAAATACACTTCCAAAATCAATAAAATGAGTAAAGTAATTGCTAATCTTGGAGAAGATATTGGCATGAAAGCTCCTGATATTATTGGTTTATGCGAAGTTGAAAACAAAGGTGTTCTTGAAGATTTATGTGCAAACTCTAATTTAAGTAAATACAATTATCAAATCATACACCATGATTCTCCGGATAAAAGAGGAATTGATGTTGCTGTATTATACAAACCTCAATCAATTAGGATTATAGAAAATAAGATATTTCCATTGATCATACATGACAATGATTCTGGTAAAAGAATATATACCAGGGATCAATTATTGGTTAAAGGTATTATTGATTCTGACACTTTAAATATTATTGTAAATCATTGGCCTAGCAGATATGGTGGTGAAAAAAGAAGCTTACCTCATCGAAAGGCTGCCGCCATTTTAAACAGGCAGATTATTGATTCATTATTGAAAGAGAACAGAAATGCTAAAATTATCACAATGGGTGATTTAAACGACAATCCAACAAATGAATCAATCTCAAAATACCTTTTAAAAGAAGACCAGGATTTGACATCTTCCTTTAAATTATTTAATCCCATGTCAAGTATATATAAGGCTGGCAAAGGCTCTTTATATTATAAAGGAAAATGGGATTTATTTGATCAGATAATTATTTCCAATTCTTTAATTCAAGATAAAAAAGGTTTATCTCTTGATACAGCAATTGTTTACAACAAACCATTTTTAATTCAACAAGAGGGAAAATTTAAGGGGTATTTATTAAGAACCTTTGGTGGTAAAACCTATTTAAACGGATATAGTGATCATCTACCCGTTTATATCACACTACAATAACACATTATTACATACAGAAAGTACAGTCAATTACTTTGTTTAAAAAACAAATTAAAATATGGCAAGAGGAAACAAGAAACAAAAACTAGGAGGATCTGCAGGCCAAAACAGAAAGAATTCCGATGATTTTTTGGAACAAAATCTAAAGAAACCAAATATTAAAGAAACACCATCGGGATTACAATACGAAATCATAAAAGAGGGCGAAGGAGAATCTCCCGATGAAAACAGTATCGTAATTGTACAGCAAAGAGCAATGTTACTTGGTGGTAAAATATTAGACGATACTTATAAAGAGAATACGACTATGGAATTTAAGTTAAATGAAACCATTGAAGGTTATCAGGAAGGCTTAATGATGATGAAACCAGGAAGTCGCTATAAGTTTTTTGTTCCACCTGAGTTAGGCTGGGGTAAGAAAGGTTCAGGCGGTAGAATAGGACCAAATGCTGTAGTTATTTTTGATGTAAACCTTGTGGAGTTTTATTGATGTTATAATACATCAATATACTTCCATCAGTTTTTCCACTAAATCCTGAATTTTATTGCATTCAATGATCAATTTATTGTCAGAAAATAAAGAAAAACTGTTTACTCCATTTTCTGAAAATGTAATTTTATAATTTGAATCTTCATTATCCGTTTCATAACCTAACCTGTATAATGCCCTCTTCACCCACTGAGTGGCAATACCTTTACCTTCGATTACTACATATTTAGTATTAGTTCTATGATATTTAAATGATCCTGAATAATTATCAAACACAATACCTTCTCTTTCAAAAAAGGTTTTAAAATCATTTGATAAAACAAGATCTTCCGGTATTCCTACTTTTAGCTTTTTACCCTGGGCAAGCAACCAAATCTTATCTGCAATTTGTAAAGCCATCTCTAAATCATGAGTAGATAATAAAATACCTCTTCCCTTTTCACAAGACAGACGTTTTAACAATTGCATTATTTCTAATTTGGCAGGCAGATCTAAAAAAGCAGTAGGTTCATCTAATATGATAAATGGAGTTTCCTGAACTAAAGCCTTAGCTATCATAACCTTTTGTCTTTCCCCGTCACTCATTTTATCAATACATTTGTAACGAAAGTCACTAAGGCCAACTTCTTCAATTGCTTTATTTATTATATCAGTATCTTTAGAAGTTAATTTCCCAAAAAATCCGGTATATGGGGTTCGTCCCAAAGAAACCAACTCAAAAACAGTAAGGTTTTGTATCTGAATTCTATCTGTTAAAACCACACTTACCATTTTAGAAACAACAGACTCTTGTAATGAATTCAGATCTTTATCACCATAATATACAGTTCCTTTTATAGGTTTTAAAAATCCGGAAAGTGTTTTAATTAATGTTGATTTTCCTGCCCCATTGGGTCCCAATAAGCATATAAATTCACCTTCCTTTACCTCTACGTTAATATCCGAATGTAATGGAATAGAATTAACATCATACCCAACTGATAAATTATTTACTTTCAATAATTCCTTATTCATAAAATATCTTTATTGGGTTAGATTTCTTCGTTTTAAAATTACAGATACAACAATTGGTGCTCCAATAAGAGATGTAACAGCATTGATTGGTAATGCTCCGTCAAACCCGGGTAAACGTGCAATAACATTGCAAAATAACGCTAAACAGGCACCAAGTATCATAACCGCAGGAATTAACACAGAATGATCAGCTGTTTTAAATAACCCCTTACAGAGATGAGGCACAGCTAATCCTAAAAAGGCTATTGGACCACAAAAAGCAGTTACCGTTGCTGTTAACAATCCTGTAACAACTAAAATTCCGAGTCTGGATCGTTTAATATTCAAACCTAAATTAGAAGCATAATTTTCTCCTAACAACAAAACATTCAATGACTTAATTAAAAACAGAGAACCTAATAAGCCCAGAATAATTAAAGGTATAAATATCATATGCTTATCCCAGGAAATATTATTGAAAGAGCCTAATTCCCATACTACATAACTTTTTATATCTTCCTTTGCACTAAAAAATTGCAACAATCCAACAATTGCACTTGAAGCGTATCCAACCATGATACCTACAATTAACAACATGGCATTATTTTTAAGTTTTCGAGCTAAAAACAAAACAACAAATAACACTCCAAATGCTCCTAGAAATGCAGCTAAAGAAATAGTTAAAACACCAAACGAACTAGCTATTAATGAAGATAAACTTCCAAAAATACCAAAGGCTAAAACAACTATTGCAACACCCAAACCAGCTCCTGAACTAATACCTAATATAGATGGACCCGCAAGTGGATTTCTAAACAATGTTTGCATTTGAAGACCTCCAACAGCTAATGCAGCACCTGCAAGTAAAGCTGTTATAGTTTGAGGAAATCTCGATTTCAATAAAATATTTCCCCATATCTCATTACCTGTTCCTTGCCCTATTATCCAGTTACCAATTACTTTTATAGGAATATAAACTGATCCTAGTGATATATTAAAAAATAATAAAACCAGCAATAAAACAACTAATCCAATAAACGCAGTTTTTTTTCTACTTTTTGCCTCTTCTCCCTGCATATTTTATTCCTTAATCAGCTTCTTATAAAAAACAGGTTCGTAATCAGTTAATAACTCCGGATGAAATAATTTAACAAAGTCTGATAAAATAACTTCTGGCTTCAATAAGCCTTCTTCGTAGTATTTTGAATCATTTGTATTAGAATAGAATACATTCTTATCTTTAAAAGCCTTAAAATCAGCATACCTTGCATCGTCCTTTTCTAATACGGAATAACTATACTCTGCAGGATAATTCACAAGAAGTGTCCAATAATCACAATTACCAGCAGCTTCATAAACAGTCTCAAAATCATATGTTAAAGCACCTACACCTTCCCTATCATTAAAAATATAGTTAACTCCAGCATCTTTAAAAAAATTTGCCTTATAACTCTGTGCTGCCGGAGCATACCAAATACCTTGAAAAACTTTACCTGAAAATATCGTTGGTTTATGAAGAGCATTTAAGGCTATTGACTTAACCTTTTTATACTTTGTCGCAATATCTGCTACTTTTTTTAATGCGTCTTTTTCCTTATTAAAAAATGCTGAAAAATAAACCAACCACTCAACTCTTCCTAGCGGTGTATTTTCCAGATAACTGCAATTAGTTACCACATTAACCCCAGCCTCCCTTAATGGGCCATAATAATCATCCTTAAATGGTGATACCATCATTATTTCCGGAGCTAAAGACAGAACAACCTCCATATCAGGAGCATATGCAGTTCCGACATTTTTTATTGAACCGGATTTTATACCATCTATAACAAATTTATTAGAAACATATTCTGGTTCTGCCATCCCAACCAAAGTATTTAGTACATTCAGTTCATTTGCATAACATATTTGAGTAGAAGCAACTGAAACCCATCTTTTAACCGGAGTTTCAATTGACAGAGGATTGTTTTTAAGAAAAACTGAATCTGAAGATAAAACTATTCTGTATGGGGCTGCAAGTGTATCCCAAGGATGAGCAACCTCAATAATTTTATGATCTTTATAATACTGAATCGTAAATCGATTTGCATATTCTGGACAATAAACAGAATCTGGTTTTACAGATTGTGAAACCTGTTTATTATTTGAACTGTTTGGTGAGCAAGATGCAATAACTACTGCAACTAAACATATAATTGAAAAATACTTCATCATCATAACTTTTACCTCCCGAAAGGTTAATGAAACATTTCTCATGGCAGGTTTTCCGACTTTCTTTTTGAGTACCTTCCCATTTTTAAAACAGTGGTATTTATCTCACCTATAAATTAGGTAGAATACGGCTGCGGGTACAGTTCCTGACTCCTTACTTTTTAAGTTACAGGATTCCCTTTTTTAATACTATTTTGTATTTACCATGAGAGCTCACAAAAATACACAAAAAAAGGCTGTGTAATAAATAACACAACCTTTTTTTAATATTTTCTTTTAGATTTATGCCTCATAAATTAGGAGTGCAGAATATGTGTTAACACCCTGACTTGAATGCGCAGAATACTTTATATCAATTAATTTATCAGAATCAATACCTTTTTCAGTAATAAAGTCATTAATCTGTTCATCTATTACTTTATCAAAATCATCTAATCCTGTATATTGAAAGTGCTTTGTTTTAATTTTTGACATAACATAATGTTTTTAAGAGTTTATAATCTATCATTGAAATGATGTTACGTAAAAGATCAGTTTTTGATACAAAAATTAGATACAAAGTTGACGAATGTTATAGTTTTTATTACTAATAGACTTCCATCCAGGCAGTAAACCTTTGAAATTCTTTATGGTGATCTGAAAGCCACAATAACACATCTTCATTATGCTTGCAACTACTGATAAAGTAGCTAAATGGCTCAGATAGATTATTCTGCTCTATTTTAGTGAAAAAGTTAACATAAAACTCCCACCAAAACCCATCTTTATCAACCGAAGATTCAGTTAAAAACTTAAATAATGATTGATTATTTTTTGCAAAACTTATTAGTTCATCAGTAGTGGACTCTAATTCCTCTTTTTTACTATTTCTCTCAGAAACCTTCATTAAACTAATTGCTAATTCAGCCGGTCCGAATTCACTATATTTATAACCTGCTTTAACGAGCATAATATCCCTTCGCCCTTGAAGGGTAACACCTTGATTCCAAAGAGAAGTTAATAATTCATATGCTGTAGTGCTTCTATCACTATCCTGTTCTATTAATAGGAAATAATATAAAGGCAACATACTTTGAACACGCTCACCCTTATCAAACATAACATAAGCTAATAACAAATGACTACTTCCATGCTTTGGTTCTATCTCTATTGCAGAAATAGCATACTCCTGAGCCTCATCATATTCTTTAGCGTTAAACAACGAAAGAGCTAAATTATACCGAAGCAGGTAATTTCCGGGGTATTTTTTAATACCTTCTTTATAAATTCTTCTTGCCCTATGCTCTCTACCTAAGTTTTCCCAGGCCGATCCATTAATCAAATATGCATCTTCTTGATATTCTTCATCTCTGGTAATTAATTTACCACTAAACATCGCAGCACTTTCATTTTCGTTTAACGCTAAATATGTCAATGCTAACTCATAGCAAGCAATATTTGATGACTTATCATATTTGTATGCTTGTTTGAAAAAATTTAAAGCGTCTTCGTAATTTCCTACTTCGTATTCCGAAACTCCCCTGGAGATTATTGTTTCTAAATCATGTTTTTGAGCATCTACCCCTCTAATAAAACCTATCAAAAAAGATGCTATAATCAATACCTGTCTTAACATAGTTATGCTATAAATAATATACAACACAAATAAACTAATTATTATTCAAAGGCTTAAATGAAAGACCTGAAAAAAACGTTAATCCATTGCATTTTAACTCAACTTTAACGAATGCAATATAGATTCAATTTGTCGTACATAATATGCCTTATTTTGTTTTTTAGGAGCGTAAACAAAACCTTCTATCATAATCAATTTATTATTTATCTCATCCTTTAGAAAATAATCAACAAATGGACCACCCATAAAATATCCCTTTACTTTCCATAATCCTCTCATTTCAATAATATCGTTTTTTTGTTCCATTAATCTTTGAGTTTGAACGGGTAAGCGATTTTCGGTGGTCATGTATGAATTATTATTTGGTCCTGGAACATATTGTTTTGACACAAAATTTCTTAACGCTATCAAATCATCAGTATTTAAAGATTTTAATGTATCTAAATTAAACTCATGAATGATAATTGATTGAATGGTTTCGAGTTTATCGAATCTAAACCAGCTAAATCCCAATGTATCTTTTACTAATCTATATCCCTGAGGTAAAGTAACATTTAAATTATATTTGTCTTTGATAAATCGAGCAGTAGAAGCATCTGCTCCTGATATATTTGATTGAGACATAGTATTAATATCTCCATAATATAAATGGTTATATATTTGTTGCTGGTTATCCCTAAACATCTTCACAAATTTTTCATTACCCGAAAATACAACTTCAACAACCTGCTGATTACTGGCCCATTTATCTACCTCATATGAAATTTGTTCTTTTTTTATGATACTATGATCTAACAATAAGATATTGCGATATGACTTAAAATGACCACTAAATTTTTTATTATCAAGAAATGTAATTTTAAATGTGGGTTCAGCTTGAGGTAAACATGGGAATTCCTGCGTTGCAAATTCAACCACTCTTTGCTTAACTACCATATTATTTAGAGATGGATCCATTACAATCAATAATTCTCCCGGAGCACCTATTGATCTTATTTTAATATCGCCACTTTGTGTTTTACAAGCAACAATTAATACAACACTCAACAAAAGGAATAATATATTACTTTTTATAATTATAGACCTGTAAGATAGATATGATAAAGCTTTCATTTTATTATGTTTTTATGTAATGACAATAACCACCCCGAAAAGGGAAAAACGGGGTAGTTTTTATTTCTTTATTAACTTGATAGCAAGAGAAATATAAGCAAGCTATAGTATTAACTGTTTTTATTGTAATCTAAAATTAATTGGTACCTGATAAGAAACAGAAACAAATTTATTTCTTTGCTTTCCTGGTTTCCAATCCGGCATTGATGAAACTACTCTTATTGCTTCTTTATTCAAAGCAGGATCAACACCTCTAAGAATCTTCACATCTCGTACTTTGCCTGTTTTTCCTATCACAAAACTTAAATACACCTTACCTTGAATCCCATTTTCTTGGGCAATAACCGGATATTTTACAGATTTAGCCAGGTAACGCATTAAAGCTCTGTTCCCTCCTGGGAATTCAGGTTTATCCTCTAGTATCACAAAAGGAATTGCTTCGTCATCAGATTCATCATCTAATGTCATGTCCTCTATAACAGTTTCTAATTCTTCAGTTGATTCTGAAGAAAAGTCAATTTCCTCTTCAATTAAAGTTTCATCTTCTACAATGATTAATTCCTCAACAGAAACCTTTGGAGGTACAGGTTTAGGTTGTTCAGGTTCTTTGACAGTTGTAATCGGAGGCAACTCTAAATCCTCAATCTGCATATCATTAACAGCAAGTGTACTTAGTGATGATGTTTTTGATTGCCATTCGAAAGCAACCAAGGTGACCCCTAAAGCAACTACAAATCCAATTTGCAAAAACATATTACGTTTTTGCTCTAAATCTACTTTTCTTGATTTTTTAACTTCCATAACTCAAATTTTTTATGGTCATATAACTGAAATATTCAGTCATGCCATATACTAGCCAAGTTATGTACCAAACTCAAATATTCAGAAAAACACACAATATCAACTCACTGAATTACTTTACATTACAAGTGTACATTTTCATAAAACAATAATAATTTCATATGGGCGATTTCGCCCAAAAGGGCGAAATTATACGGATTTATTAATGATAGTAGCGGTATTTTTACTTCGGATTTATCGCCTTCATTAATCAATGGGCATATACCAAGTGATCATTTGACTTTGTCTATTTACAATTCATTGTCAAATTGGTATAAACCTGAGTTCGATATAAAATTATTGGCTCAGACCGCCTATAAATAATGAGTTTCAATGAATATTTGTGAAGTCATAGCGGGCTATGTCAAACAAATATGAAGCAGAAAATCGTTGTTTATAAGTGGCTTTCTATTAAAATACTAATCTGCTTCGTTAAATTCTTTTACCATAGCTCGCTATGCAAAAAGGATTTGCCTTGTATACCAGCATTTTAATAAAATCTGAGCTCTTTAATTTTAATTGAGTTTGTATGTTTAAATCGTGAAGACCTAGAGGTATTAACTTTATTGTATTTACTAAAATATTAAGGTCATGAAACGGAATTTAGACAAATTAGATTTTAGCGGCCACAACATTTATGTAGGCATTGATGTGCACAAGAAGAATTGGAGTGTATGTATCTTAAGTGATGAACTTGAGCACAATCTTTTTTCACAGGATCCAGAGCCCAAAATTCTAATCAATCATTTACGCAAAAATTATCCAGGAGCTAATTATTATAGTTCATACGAGGCGGGTTTTTGCGGTTTTTGGATACATCAGGAGTTAGTTGATTCAGGAATTATTAATTCTGTAGTAAACCCATCCGATATACCAACAACTGATAAAGAAAAGAAACAAAAAAGAGATAAGATAGATAGCAGAAAAATTGCTAAAGCTTTACGAAATAAGACCATTCATGCTATATACGTACCCAAAGAAGATATACTTGAAGATCGTCTTGTGATAAGAAATAGACAAAAGTTATTAGCAGATATAAAGAGATGTAAATGCAGAATAAAATCCCTGTTAAACTATTTTGGAAAAGAAATACCTCCAGAATTGAATTCTCCATATTGGAATAAAAACTTTAGGTTGTGGTTACGAAGTAATCTCTTTAAATACGCATCTGGAAATATATCGCTGAATTCTTTACTTAACGAACTAGAATATATTGAAAGTCAAAAGAAGATTATTGATAAGCAAATAGTATTGCTGTCTGAAACAAAATATAGTAACTTGCTTAATGTATTAAAAAGTATTTCAGGAATTGGTCTATTAGGTGCAATGACACTAATTCTTGAAATAGGAGATATGAAACGTTTTAAAACAAATGATCAACTGCATAGCTTCTGTGGATTTATTCCCAATGTTTATGCGTCAGGTGATAGAGAAAAAGTTGGGAGGATAACTAAGCGGCATAACACTTTTATACGACCTACTTTAATACAATGTGCTTGGAGAGCGGCAAAAAAAGATCCAGTATTATCAATAAAATATTTACAACTATGCAAACGAATGAAAGCAAATAAAGCAATAATTAGGATTGCAAAGAAGTTGTTGAATAGAGTAAGATATGCCTGGCTTAATGGAAAGTATGAAATAAAATACCTATAAATCTATATATTGTTTGGAGTTCCGTTCACGTGAGTTGCAGCCTTTGGTCTGTTTTTTAATCGAGTTTGCGGACTCCATTCTATAAATTAATATGATATAAACTTGCAGCTATTTTAATAATAGTCTGTTGATAGAAGTCTGATTTTATAGGAATATGAATGTTGATTAGTTTTTTCTAATCGAATACAAGATATTATTGCCTTATGATTGGTCAAGGGTGTATAAATGACCTCGTGCCTCAGCCACCCTTGACCAATCATAACTCATACATAAATAACGTATTAGATTTAAAAAAAATAAAAAAGAAAATACCTCTATATATTAGGATATTAACATAGAAACTCAGGTTATAACATTCAATAAATCCTTAACTTTTAGACCTATCCACAAAACACTTAAAAGTTCACCGATCTACAAACATAAAAAGTTACAGTAATTTCACTGTGACTTTTCACCCCTATAACTCATTGTACTTTTGACCATTACAAAATACACTATTTTCTAAATAGAATTAAATCACATTGAAAATCCCCAATTATTCACAAATTGGCCAAAAACCAAGAAAATTATTCGTAAAAAAGCAAAAATCATCTAAAATTATTCAGAAAATGTGGCTTTTAGGAGTCTGAAAGGTACCGTCTTGGGGGCGGCTTCGGATAGCGTTCGGATGGCATAGGGTTGTGTTCGGATTGAGATAGGATACAGCACCCGAACAATACCCGATCCCGTTCTAAAAACAATCCGAAAATCATTCAAGCTTGTCTGCTTGTAGTATCATTTCATTGTCGAAACAGTATTAACCTCACAAAAAAAGCTGTACCAAATCTGATACAGCTTCATAATATAAATGTATTTATCTTCTTCAAAAATCTAAAGATCTTCTTCAATTTTAATTACCTGTAATAGTCATATCATTTTTCATTTCCATAGGGATAGACATTCCATCAGGCATTTGAGCATTTCCTTGAATTTCTGTGTTACCCTTCAGTTCCTGATTAATTTTAGCATCTACAATCCAACCAGTTTCTTTATTTATCTTAATTTTTGAAACTAATGTACCATTTAAATTGTATTTCATTTTCATTCCATTGTTTTCAACATAATCATCTGTATCGGCTGTTTGAATTTCAGAATCACCTCCTATCAAATAATAATCAGATCCTTCTTCCAGATATTTATAAGTTGATGTCATTAATGCAGTAAATCCTGATTCCATATTTGTAGTAACATTCCATGTATCGCCAATACTTACAGGCTTATCTGGAAAAATAGAAGTTACCATTCCGAGGTTGCCCCTTAATGCTTTCTCTCCATAAGCCTGACTTAATTGGGCTTTCATTTGTTGAATCTGAGCTTCCGGTACATTAGGTAATTTATCGTAAACAGTTTCAAATAAAACATCAGAATTACGAACCTCTGTTATTTTACCATTTTTAAGCATAGTGATGTAAAATGTTTTGCCAACCATTTCTCCAAGGATAGTAGAGAACATATCATTTACATCTTTCTTTTCAGAACTAAACTTCATTGAACCTTGAGGCATATCCATACCCATAGTTAAACTATTATATTTAACTGATAAATCATATGAGTCGCCATTTATTTTATCTACAACATAAGACATATCTCCATTAATATTCATGCCAATATTAATAGCCATACCATTCACATTTTGCTCAATACTTACTTTTGAATCTAAATTTTGTTTGTACTCCTGACCTTTCTTTAAATTCAAGCTTAGATTTGTTTTTTGTGCAAAACAAGAAATTGAAGCTATAAGAATGAATACTGTCAGAATCTGAATTTTTCTCATAATTAAAGTGTTAAATAATATATTAAATAGCCTTAAACGTAGTAAATTTTCTTAATACTTTATCTATTACTTTAAAATAGTTAGTTTTGCATCAATGGATCAAAACATTTTAGATGGTCACACTAAACTCTCAAAATATTATTCATCATATAAACAATTTCATATCAAAAGATATAAGAAACTTTATATTTGAACCTTTTAGCGTTTACATTTTTGATGAAAATAAAAAATTGTTGATCCATAGTACTTTTGATAATGAGAATATATTTTCTGAAAACTTACAATGCTCTTCTCTTTTTGAGTTTAATGAAGCATTCCAAAATCAGCCGGAATTTTCATTTTATTCTGTTCCTTTTAAAATACACTCAGAACTAACTTATTACGTTGGCATAATAATTAAAGGAAAGATAAGTACTGCGAAAAGTTATATTTTTTTACTTAAAGAAATTATATCCCAGTCTATTCAAGATATCAGAAAACAAAACCTGATTAATGAAACAGAACAATTTACATTTGCAATAATGAATGCAGTAAATTTTGCTGTTTTATCTACAACTTCTTCAGGTAAAATAATTTACGCAAACGATCATTGCTGCAGAAGCCTTAACATTAGAAGAACTGAGTTGTTGGAATATTCTATTAAAAAATTAATTCCAAATTGGAACGAAATTGTTAAAGCAGTAAGCTCAGGAAGTGACATCTCAAATAAAGAAACCATCATAATCACTCCTTCTGACTCATTAAAATTTAATTTAAACTGTTCCTCTATAAAAGATATTGAAGGTAATAAAATTGGTTTTGTATTGGCTTTCAGATCCATAGAAAAAGTTTACCAATTAGTTAATAAATATACTGGTATGGAAGCCAGATATACTTTTGATGATATTGTTGGTAAAAGTAAAATAATGCGACAAGCCATTGAATATGCTGAAACTATTGCCAACAGTCCATCAACTATTTTAATTGAGGGTGAAAGTGGCACTGGTAAAGAAGTTTTTGCACAGAGTATACACAATGCAAGTAATCGAAAGAATGGATCCTTTGTGGCAATAAACTGTGCAGCAATTTCTGAAAACTTAATTGAAAGCGAATTATTTGGCTATGATCACGGAGCTTTTACCGGTGCTAAAAAAGGAGGGCATCCCGGAAAATTTGAATTAGCAAATAACGGAACATTATTTTTAGACGAAATTGGTGATATGAAACCTGATATGCAAGTAAAATTACTTAGAGCAATTCAGGAGAGCAGCATTACAAGAGTTGGTGGCGATAAAGTAATTCCTGTAGATGTTAGAATTATTGCTGCCACAAATAAAAATTTACAAAACGAAGTTGAAAAAGGAAATTTTAGAATGGATCTATACTATAGAATTAGTGTAATCCCTTTATATATTCCTTCTTTGAAAGAAAGAAAAGGTGATATTCCTTCCTTAATTAGATTTTTTTTAAATCAAAAGAGTATAAAACTACATAAAGATATTCCTCACATTGGTTATTCTGATTTACAGCAATTACTGGAATACGATTGGCCGGGTAATGTTAGAGAACTTGAAAATTTTATTGAACAGCTAGTAAACTTCAATGGTAAAATATCATTAGATAGCTTTCATAAACTTAAATATGAAGATGAGAGCCTACAAGCTAAAAGTATCAACGATATAAATACAGAATCAATTCCTGATATGACTTTACAGGAAATTGAAAAACGACATATTTTTCTTGTATTAAAAAAACATGGTGGAAATATGACACAAGTAGCAAAAGCTCTTGGAATTGGAAGAAATACACTTTATCAAAAAATCAAAAAATACGATATTAAAGGATAAAATTAAAACAACAACAAACAACGTCCTATTTTTGAACACTGTAATGTTTTAGGACATCCTCCTACAAAAACAACTGTTCATTTTTTGAACATATTCATTTCCTCCTCGACACACAACATCACCTATATTACTATCATACAGAACATTAATTCAATTGGCACAAAAATAGTTATACAGTATAATATTAACACTGGTAATTATGGATGCACAGAAAAAGAAAAACGTAATTAGAATATGCTTAGGAAGTTCATGCTACACTAGGGGTAATGCTGAAAATCTTAAAATTATTCAACAATATGTTGAAGGGAAAGATATTGCTGCTACACTTGATTTTAGAGGTCATCTTTGTACTGAAAATTGTAATCGAGGACCTGTTATCACAATTAATGATGAGACCTTTGAAGAAGTTCAACCTTTTCAAGTTGAAAAAATACTGATGGAAAAACTAGGCTAATTCAAAAACCAAAATTTGCACTAATCATTATTAGTTATGAATACTAAGCCCATATACACTATCGAAAACGACTGCATGGACTGTTATAAATGCATTAGAAACTGTCCATCTAAAGCCATTAAGATAACAGAACAAAAAGCTTCAATTATTGATGAGCTATGCATTTATTGCGGACGCTGTGTATCTATTTGCCCTGCAAGTGCAAAACAAGTCAGAAATGGTGTATCCAGGGTTAAGCAACTAATCAAGTCAGGTACTACAACAATTGCATCTGTGGCACCATCTTTTCGTTCTGAATTCCCCTACATGACGGACGAAGAGTTTATTATCCAATTAACTAATTTAGGTTTTAACTACATATCAGAAACTGCAATAGGTGCCCAAATTGTAACAGGGCACACTGAGCAGTTTTTGAAAGCCAGAAAAAAAGGTATCTACATTTCAAGTGCCTGCCCTGGTATTGTTGAGTTAATAAAAAAATATTATCCTCAACATGTAGTTAATATCATACCTTTCCTCTCTCCTATGCTTGCTCATGCTAAAAGCCTAAAGACAGAGGCCGGGAAAGACACAAAAATTGTATTTATTGGTCCATGTATTGCCAAAAAAGCTGAAGCTGATAATTGGCCATCTTTGGTTGACACTGCAATTACCTTTAATGAATTAAAGGACTGGATGAATGAATCTGATAATAATGAATTTATTACTAGTTCTGAATTAAAGGATTTTTATCCTTACAAAGCAGATAATGGAAATATCTATCCTATTGAAGGAGGTATGATAAATACTTTTGGTGAAGACACAAACAACTTATTAAAACTTTCATTTGCAGGAATAGATGAAGTAAAGAAAGTTTTAAATACTTTAAATACGATTGAGCATGATGGCCCTGTATTTTTAGAACTTCTCCTTTGTGAAGGAGGATGCATTAATGGTCCGGGTTGTAGTGAAGAAAATAATCCTGTTCAACGAAAAATTGAAATTCTAAACAGCAAACCTAAAACTACTGTAACAAAAAAAGAATCGCCTTTTCTATTAAATATTGAATGTGATTATTTTGGTCAAAATGCAGTTTCTCTTCCAGATCACAAACCTGAGGATATTCAGGAAGCATTAAAAAGTATTGGAAAATATTCTCCACAAGATGAATTAAATTGTGGTAGTTGTGGATACAATACTTGCAGAGAATTTGCCATGGCAACACTTAACGGGATGGCAGAAACAAATATGTGTGTTTCTCATTTAAAAAAAGTTGCCCATCACCAGGCAACAATCTTATTAAAGAAAATTCCATCTGGTGTTGTTCTTGTTGATTCGGAGTTAAACATTAAAGAAATAAATCAGAGTTGCCTTAACATATTGAGTTTAGAGGATAGATTTGATTTACATGATGCTAATCAAAATATTGTAAATAAACCAATAGACGAACTGGGATATTTTACAGAACATTTTACAACAGCTATTCATACTGGTAAAGAGTATCATCAATTACCCATTATACAAAACGGAAAGAATTTTCAGATTTCAATATTTAATATTCAAAAATACAAATTGGTTGCCGGAATTATCCAAAATTTTGAAAATAAAGAATTCCGTAGTGACATTATTGAAAAAAGAACCAGAACAGTAATTAAAAAGAATATGGAAACAGCGCAAAAGATTGCAGCCTTATTAGGAGAAAACGCATCTTTCACTGACTCCTTATTGAATTCGATTTTAACTGATTATTCTGAAGAAAAGTCTAACCATTTAAACAATGATAATTTATAAGCATGCATAATACATTTGTCATCGAAGCTGAAAAATTATGCTATGCAAAGGCTGGTCAGTCGATTTGCGGTGACGCTGTGCTCTTTAGTAAAGCTAAAGAGGAAAAGCGATTTGTTGCCGTAATGTCGGATGGATTAGGTAGTGGTGCTAAAGCTAATATCTCTGCAACTATGACAAGTACCATGGCTTTACAATTTACCATGGCTGGAGAACCGATAGAAAGAACAGCTGAATTTATTACTAAAACATTACCGGAAGATTCATTAAGAAAAGTAAGTTACTCTACATTTTCAATTGTTGATATTAATTACAGAGGAGAAGTAAACATTATAGAATATGATAATCCTCCGGTATTATTACTTAGAAACGGAGAATTTGTTGATCTTCCTAAGACACAAAAAACTATAAATCACCTTCACTCTAACCGCAACAAACTATATCATTACAACTTTAAACTCGAGAAAGAAGATAGAATCATTCTTGTAAGTGATGGTGTTACACAAAGTGGAATGGGAAGTGATGAAATGCATTTTGGCTGGCAAATCTCTGGTTTAAAAGATTACATTAAAACAGTTGTGTCTGAAAACCCGGGTATTTCTGCACTTAATTTATCTAAGGATATTATCAATAAAACAATCAGCATTGATAACGGCACATTAAAAGACGATGCATCTTGCTGTGTATTATATTACAGAAAACCAAGAAAATTATTAATTGTTTCCGGTCCTCCATACCATAAATATAATGATACCACACTGGCAAACAGCATTAAACAATTTAAAGGTAAAACAATTATTTGTGGAGGAACAACAGCTAAAATTGTGGCTCGAGAATTAGATACTGAAGTAGAAATTGATTTAGAACATTATCAACCAGGTTTACCACCGCAAGCACAAATGAAAGGTGTAGATTTGGTTACAGAAGGTGTAATTACACTTGCTAAAGTATCTGAAGACATCCAGAATTATGATGAAAAAGCTCAATTCCCAACAGGTACTTCAGGTAAGATTATTAAAATGATGCTTGAGAGTGATGAAATAGAGTTTATTTCAGGTACCAGAATAAATAATGCTCATCAGGATCCAAATCTTCCTGTTGAACTGGAAATAAGAAGAAATGTAATTAAAAGGATTACTGAAATTCTTGAATCCCAATTTTTAAAAAAGACCAACATCACGTACTTATAAAAACAATATAAATGAGAAAAGAAAAATTAAACAATTACAGTTGAATTCAACTGGACAAACAAAGGAAAACGGAAAACTATTATATAAACATACTATTTACAGAAAACAAATAACTTATATACAATATGACCTATTTTAATAATGCGATTCAAACAAGAAGAGATTTATTGACGAGGATACTTAAGCTATTAAAGGAAGATCAACTATTTGAAAAGATTGATAGAATTCCTCTTGAGATGAGACCAAAGTCAAAGAGTCCGATTCGTTGTTGCGTTCATAAAGATAGAGCTGTAATCAAATATAAGGCCATGGCTATGATGGGCTTCTGTGTAGCTGATGAAGAGGATGAGTTGACTCCTTTAAGTGAGTATGCACAAAAGGCCATTGAAATTAAAGGGATACCAGAAGAGCACTTAACAGTTATTGATGAAGCCTGTAGCTCATGTGTTCAGGTAAATTATACTGTTAGCAACCTTTGTCAAGGGTGTGAAGCCAGAGCTTGCCAGGTAAACTGTCCCAGAGATGCCATTAGAGTATTAAACGGGAAAGCAATCATTGATCACCAAAAATGTATCAACTGTGGATTATGTCAAAAAGCGTGTCCTTTCCATGCTATTGCATATCTACCTGTTCCTTGCGAGGAAGCTTGTCCTGTTAATGCGATTAAAAAGAACGAGAATGGTATTGAGGTTATTGACAAATCAAAGTGTATCTATTGTGGTAAATGCATGACTGCCTGTCCATTTGGGGCTATCATGGAAAAATCACAAGTTATTCAGCTTACATACAACCTTAAGCAAAAAGAGGAAATGGTAGCCATGGTTGCTCCTGCAATCTTTGGTCAATTTAAAGCTAACCCTGAAAATCTACTAGGCGCTTTAAAAGAGATAGGATTCACTCATATAATCGAAGTTGCAGAAGGAGCTGATGTTACAGCTAAAAATGAAACCGAAGAATGGGTGGAAAATGTTCAAAATGAAAAATCTTTCATGACATCATCTTGTTGCCCGGCTCACACTCTTTTAAGCGAAAAACATATTAAAAAAATACAACCATTTGTATCGCATACTAAATCTCCAATGTACTACACTGCAGAGATTGCAAAGGAGCGTTTTCCAAATGCAAAAAGAGTTTTCATTGGCCCATGTTTGGCAAAACGAAGTGAGGCTGAACACGCTAAAAACATTGATTATGTATTAACTTTTGAAGAGTTAAGTGTTATATTTTTAGCTTACAATATTAAATTCCCTGAAGCTGAAGAATTAAGTCTTCAATTAAACATTTCAAATGAAGCCAGAGGATTTGCTTTAAGCGGAGGTGTTGCCAATGCCATTAAACAGAATATTCCTAACGGTTATGCTTTTAATGAGTTTTTGATTGATGGACTAACTAAAAAGAACATTAAACTATTGAAAGCTTTTACTGCAAAACCACCACAATATAACTTCATAGAAGTAATGGGATGTGAAGGTGGATGCGTAAATGGCCCTGGAGCTGTTTCTACTAATAAAGCTAGCGCTGTAGCTTTAAAAAAGTTCTTAAAAGAACTTGAAACATCTGAGGTTAATAAATAGCATTAAAACTTATTGTTTTCTAATTACACTTGTTTTCATTTCTCATGTTAGGTTTTAAAACAACTCTAACATGAGAAATTTTTCCTTTAAGTATTTTGCATTGATTAGAGTTAGTATAATAGTAATTTACATTGTTCATAATCGTTTGTAAACAAATTTAAGTTTTTTGTTAGCATAATATTTTATGGATTTAATTACAAAATACTAAACCTATAATATGATCATAAGGTACAAACCCCCAATTCCTGCTATCAATACTTAAGTCTCTATTATCTCCCATTACAAAATAATAATCTTGTTTTGGTGTATAAGATTTAGCAAAAACTCCATTAACAAATACGGAATCATTCTTTACACACAAAAGATTATTTTCATAAATAGAAATTATTCTTCGATAATATGGTAGATTTTCAGAAGTAATATCCAAAGACTTTCCCTTTTTAGGAACAATAATAGGACCAAATTCGTTTGTATTCCATCTATTTACATTATCCAATTCTTCAGGAAAATAATAGCCACAAGTCCTGTTATTATTACATTGTTCTATACTATCAACACATGATAATGACAATAATTCAGTTAATTCTTTATTCGTTATACTACATACAATATAACCCTCTGTTTCCTTACAAATATCGCTTATATCTATTTTAATTCTTACAGCGTCTCCTCCAAACAATTTATAAAGATGTTTTACATCGTAATTAGGACTATTTTTTTTTCCATTGTAATACACTTTTTTATTAACACCTATAATTGTATCTCCTGGTAATCCAACAATACGCTTAACATAATTGGGGCGGTATTTAATCGGAAGATAAATTAAACTATCTTGAGTATCTCTCAATATTTTTTCAAGTTTACCTTCCGCTCTTAGCTCATAAACATTATAAAACGGCGACTTTATCAATACACTATCTCCCTCAGGAAAGTGAAAAACTACAACGTTACCCCTTTGAGGTTCTTTAAATCCTGGTATTTTGAATCCTTTCCCCCACAGGCTAAAATATGAACAAAAGCCAATCTTATTCACCCAAATTCTATCATTGGGTAAAATTGCTGGTTCCATGGAATTTGAGGGAACCAAATAGCTAGAAAGAACGAATCTACTTATTATAAAATATCCGATAAATGCGACTATACCAAAGATAACAACTGCATTTATAATATTTCCTTTAGTGTTTTTACTAAACATCAACTTAAATTTTAGGAAATTATTACACCCTTATTTTTATTTACTTTGACAATACAAAATACTGTATGATCCAAATTAATTGGTATTACTGTTCTCTTGTCTTAATTTCTCATTTTTCTTATACAAATAATAATAACACAAAGGAACAAAGTACAAACTCACCAAAGTACCTAAGGTCATACCTCCGATAACAGTTAAAGCTAGCGGACGCTGCAATTCGCTTCCCATATCACTTCCCCATAAAAAAGGAACCAGTGCCAAAATCGTGGTCAAGCTGGTCATGATAATGGGTTTAATCCTACGATGACCCGCCTGTTCAATGGCTTCAAAAACGGACATACCATCCTTGCGCAAGCGGTTAATGGTATCTATTTTAAGAATGGAATCATTGATGATAATTCCGCACATCACTACAATACCAATCATCGACATGAGGTTGATTGAACCACCAAATATCCACAACATAAAAAATGCACCTGCTATATCAATGGGTACTTCGAGCAGAACAATTAAAGGCTGAAGAAACGATTCGAATTGGGCTGCCAATATAAAATACAGTAACAACAAAGAAATCAACAACACAATGGCCAGCTCTTGAATCAGGCTTTTTGTTGCAAACCAACTCCCTGAAAAACTAACATTTACGTTCGCGATCTGCTTGATTACATTTCTGATTTGAGGTATTAATTTGTCCGGTGATATAACAGATGCATCAAATTCAACAGGTACATAAGCACCATCCTTGCCTCCATGCAACACCTTATAATCCGTTACAGGAACTAAACTGACCAATTGATTAATAGAGATTAAATCATCTTTCTCATTCCGGATTTTCAGGCTCCTGAGCATATGTTCTATCTTCTCTTGCTGATCGGATAAAACGATAGGAACATATTGTGCCCCTGTTTTTAAAATTCCAATTTGATAGGAGTTAATGGCCGTTTTTAAGGTAGTATACAAATTTCCCTGATCCACCTGGTATAAAGCTAATAAAGCCGGCTTTAAACGCACTTCCAAAAATGACTCTGAAGCGGCGGGTTGTAACTCGTTAATAGAAATATCCTGATTTAAGCGATAAATGATATCATTCATTTGAGCCAATTGTGGCACCCCATTTCGTGTATTAGAACTTATTCTTGCTTCTACATCTACCTGTTTTGAACTAAACAGCTTTTCAAAAATGGTCTCTGGTCGTTGAAAGTTAAAACTGCATTCAGGGTAATTCTGTGTTAAATAATTTTCAATTTGCGCTTGAAGCTTTTTCACAGATTTTCTTTTTTTCACTTCCATATAAAGTACAGATTCCTGCAATGATAAATCCATATCCTTATGCATTATATACTGTTGATTGCCAATAAAAGCATTGCTCAGTTTCAGATATGGATGGCACATAGCAGTTATAGAATCAGCCCGATTGATATTTTCCGTAACGTTTATCCGGCTATTCCAGTCAATTCGTAACAACAATTCTGTTTGCTTAAATTGAGGAAAACGCTCCTTTCTCAGAACAAGTCCGAATCCAACACTTAATGCAAGCATCATAAGGAACGAAATAAACACGACTCCACGATATTTAAACACCCAGTGAAATCCTTTTTCATACGCTGACTCAATATCTACAAGATTCACTTTTCCCAGCCACTTGCTCACTTTACCGTTATCCACCCCATTTTTATTACGAAGCCAAAACAAGCGGTACAAAGTGGGTAGCAATGTAATGGAAACAATTAACGAAACAACTAAACCTACAGTAACGGCCATGGCCTGATCGTAGAATAATGCACCCGAGATTCCGCTTAAAAATATCAAGGGTAAAAATACTGCACAGGTTGTTAACACTGAACTAATCAATGGCCGTATCACTTCATTTGTACCTTTAATACAAGCCTTTGGTAAGGACTCCCCGTTTGACAGATACTGTGAAATATTATCGATCACAATAATAGAATTGTCGATCATCATCCCTACGCCCAAAATCAATCCCGACAAGGAAATAATATTAATAGACAAACCTATCAAATGAAAAAACAACACACTGATGACCAATGAAACAGGAATGCTCAAACCTATCAGCCAGGGCGACCGGACATCCTTTAAAAAGAAAAACATAATTAAAAAAGCCAATAAGGCACCTACCAGCAAACTGGTTTTTAAATTAGATATGGCATACTGCAATAATCCGGTCTGGTCTCTGACAATCTCAAACTTTACATCCTTAAAATCATTTTCAAAGGTATGAATCAAAGCCTCAACATTAGATTTCAGGTCTTCCATACGGGCATCGGATTGCTTGATTACTGCTAAAGATAATGCCTGTTGATTCTGGTTTAAAAAGGCTCCTTGTCGCTCCTCAGCTCTCATCTTTACCTGGGCAATATCTTTTAATTGTAATATCCTATCACCTGCTTTGATATAAATATTCTCGATATCGTTTATGGTGCGCAAAGCATTCGAAAAACGAATATTGTAACGATACTGACCATCGATTACCTGCAAAGATCCCAATGAAATATTGTTATTGGTGATCGCCTCTTTAATTAAATCCTGTGATATATTTAATGGTCTTATTTTCGCCTCATCGGGTAAGATACATAACTCAGGTTCGAGCTGCCCCGTAATGTCCACCATGGCTACTTCCGAAAGTTGCTCTATGCGTTTTACCACCACATTCTGGCATAATTCACACAATTCCATAAAACGGTTGTCATCCGCCAACGAATCCTTCAACCATGTATTGATATAAAACACCGGTAAATCCGAAGCAGAAGCTTTTATAATTGATGGGCGGTCTAAATCTTTTGGTAACGTTTGCATGGCCGCATCCACCTGCTCATTCACATCAATAAAAGCATAGTTAATATCTGCCCCATAATTAAAACGCAGACGTATAATTCCTTTTCCTTCGTAGGATTCACTGGTAATATCATCCAAATGCGGCACCTGCATCAGATTCTGCCGCAATTGACTCACCACTCCATTCTCTATTTCACGCACAGATTTCCCCGTGTAATCCACCTGAACCGTAATTTCTGGAATATTAATATCCGGCATTAACGAAACCGGCAATAATCCGGAAGAAACAATTCCTAACATGAGTATGGCCACAAAGGTCATGATGACGGCAATGGGCCGATGTATAATAAATTTTACCATAATTGTTCAGTTGGCAGTTAGCAGTTAGCAGTTAGTAGCGATCAGTTAGTAGCGATTAGTTAACAGATTGTAATACACTATCCATTGTTTACTGTTTATTGTTCACTGTTCTTTGTTTACTGTTCTTTGTTTACTGTTCATTGTTGCGTATTCTAGTTGTTTTTAGAATTGAGAATAATATTTTTGCTACTTCATCAGTTCTGTTGTAGAGCTCTTCAAACTCTGTATTATCAATCATGTTTACCTCATTTAATAGTTTTAGCCAGTATTTGCTTTCTAATGTTTCTTTATAACTAATACTAACTTTTGCAGAAAAATCAGCATTGGAGATTGCGCCATTTGCCTCTGCTAAATTTGCACCAATAGATGTTCCGCATCTTAAAAGTTGACGGGCAATATCATATTCCCTTTTATCTTCTTTCAAACGAATGCAGAACTTAACTACCATAACCGCCAGTTCAAAAGCTTTTTTATATGCAATACTCTCCTTCATACTATTTTCTACTAACTGATTACTGTTAACTGTTTACTGTTCACTGAAAACTTCATAAACAACGGCAACCACACAAAAATGGCCACTAATGAAAACAATAAGCCGCCAATACTACCACAAGCCAACGAAAACCAAAAACCGCCGTTTTGTCCATCTAATAAAAAAGGGATCATCCCCAGAATGGTAGATAATATCGTGAGCAGAATAGGAATCACTTTATGATTAAAGGCTTTGATATAAGAAGCGAGTCTGCTTTTCTGGTTGTAGTTTCTTACATTATTATTGAAATCATTGATAATGTACAAAGCAGAGTTGACGGTAATTCCACAAAGCAAAATCATAGAAGCATACCCTCCCTGATCAAATTTTAATTTAAAAATGGCGAAGGTGAGAAAAACACCAATAAAAGAAATGGGAATAGTGGCAATAACCACCAAAGGCTGCACCAGCGATTCTAACAAAATGGCACATATAAAATAAATAATACCTACCACCAACAGCAACAACCAATATTGTGTTTTCTCCTTATAATTCCAATTATACATATTCTTAAAACCATCCTGGGCATAATACCCCAATGGTAATTCCTTCTCCAGTTTTTCAATATTCTGGTTCAATACTTTTTTTGACAATTGGTAAGGGCCTATAAAATCGTACTCTACATTTAAACTGTATTGCTGGTTCGTTTTTCGGATGAGACTCCCGGTGCGTTCTTTTACAATTTCCCCAACATTTTTTAATCGTAAATAATCCTGGTTGGCACTCAGCAAACTATTCTTAAACTGCCAGATTTGGGCGGTTTCATCATTCTCCCCTTTCACGATAATAGGATAGGTTCCATTTATGGCGTAATACATACCTGCATACAAATCAGTAGGCGAATAAAAGGACAAATTATTAAAAACACTTTGTAACGAACTGTTATTCGCCACCAATACAGCCGGGTTTAAACCCATCACAAACTCATATTTCGGCTTACCTCTCCAGGATGATCCCGATTGAATAATAACTTCATTAATACGAGGGCTTAACAGTAAACTATCCTTTAAATTTTGTGCAAAGTAAACCAACTGATCATAATTATACCCTTTTAGCTCTATACAACTGCTTTTACCCCCATCTGATAACGCGTTGCTAAATCCCCTGCCAACACCGTATACACTAAAATCAGCACCTCCAGTCTCTATTGCCTTATTCTGAAGTTCCTGTTTTAAATAATACGGAAATGTACTATTCTCACCCTCTTTGGTAAATGCTATTTCTATGGTTGAGTGATCTATACTATTAATCGATGACACAAATCGCTTCACTTCCTTAAACTTTGACAGTAAGTTTTCAAATTCAAGAAATACCTTATTCATTTGTTCCAAGGTAGCTCCATCCGGCATACTCACATTAACCCATAAGCGGGTTTGCTGATCATCCCAGTCCATACTACCTTGATCCATGTAAGAAGTAAAATAATATAAACTCCCTCCTAAAATCTTATCTACCCAGGGACGAACTTCTGATTTATAATAGGAATTTCCCAAGGTGTTATTATACAACTCACCCCACCAGGTAAGTTTTTCACCTTTTTGTTCATCAATTTTTATTTCTTCAGGTATTAAAAATGTGGGCAAACCAAAACCCCAGATAATAACCACTAAACCGACCCATTGCCAACGTTTGCTAAATGAGATCATTTTTGTATATCTGCCACTCCACCTGAAAGATCTTGCTTTATGTTTAAACCACTTTCCCGTTTTCTTTTGTTCCGGGTTCTGGGTTGATGTAATGCTATTCCTGATTAATTCTCTTTGCACTTTGCTCACTGCCCTTCGCGTTCCAAACTGCTCACTGTTTACTGAACACTGATAACTGCTCACTGATATCTGCTCACTGTTTACTGAACACTGTTCACTGATAACTGTTAACTGTTTCCTGAACACTGCCCTTCGCCCTCCCAGCGGAAACTTATCCATAATAGCCGGAATAAACCATAATGCCACACATAAAGAAACACTCAGGTTTATAATCATTACCCAGGCAAAATCCACCAGGTTGGCACGTTGTTCTTCTTTTAAAAAGAATATCACCACCATGGAGCCAATAGTTGTTAATGTAGCTGCAAGAATGGCTAAAAATGATTTTTTATTTCCGGTATGCCGGATATGATCGACCATCACAATTGTGTTATCAATCATAATTCCCAGGGATACGGTTACGCCAGCTAAACTATACAAGTGAATCTCTACATCCAGTAAAAAATAAAAAAGAACACCTGCCGTCAGGTTAACTATTAGGCTTAATAATATAATTAACAAGTATCGCCATCTGCGACTTATCGCTAATACAAAGAGCAATAAAATAAGAATGGCCATCAATGCCCTGGCGCTAATCTTAGATATTTCCTTTTGAATAACTTCTGAAGCATCGTAATTCAACATCATTTTAAAACGATCCGGAAAACCTTCTTCCAAACCTGCTACAACAGCTTTTACCTTTTTAGATAGTTGAACCTGATTAGCCCCTTTTTCGGAATAAACCACCAGGTAAATGGTATTTAGTCCATTAATACGATAATAGGATTGTGGCGTCACTTCTTTGGGTTGAATATCGGCCACATCGGTCAATCGGATGATTCTTTTTCCCTGGTTACCAACAATAATTTCGTTCCAGATTAAACTATCCGATGGCTGACCTTTAAAGGTGAGAAACATGTTCCCTTTATCTTCCCAGCGTATATTGCCTAACTCCTGGCTTTGCAGGTAGTTTTGTATGGCTAGTTGAATATCTCCGGCTTCCAGTCCGGCTGACCGCATTTGAAATTTATTATAATTTACGACCCACTTAACCGGACTAGCTCCTGATACTATAACATTACTTACATCACCGAGTTGACCGATATAAGTGGCGATATGTTCCTCGGCATATTTTTGCAATTGATAATTACTTCCATCGCCATTTACATTATAAACCATCAATACCGGATTGTTATTGTCATCGCCGTTATTGTAACTTACTACTGGGCGAGTAATACCATCTGGTAATTTTTTGTAGGCACTCCGTACCAATGAAGCCACCTCAAAGCGTGCCGCATCCACATCTGCCTTATCCTTAAAAGTCAAGACAATATTACCCGTTCCATTGGACGATTCAGAAGTAACATCTTTTACGCCTCTCACAGAAGACAAAACACCCTCTAAAGGAGAAGTAACTTCTTTTTCCAGAACTTCAGCAGAAACATCTCCCCAACGAAAACTCACGGTAACACTTTTACCCTGATGCCTCGGATTTAACCTGATAGGCAACATGGGTATTAAGGCCAAACCAACAATGGTAAATACCAGGAAAATAACGTTTATTGAAAAGCTGTTTTTGTACATTTATTTTTTAGCTCTTAGCTTTTAGCTCTTAGCAAAATAACTGATTACTGATTACTGTTCATCCAAACTCACCGGACTTTCATGCGCCAGATTCAGATTATTACTTACAATTACTTGATCACCCGGTTTTAAACTACCATCGTTAATACACACCTCAACACTGTTTTCATCCGCAGTTTCTACATACACCCAATTGGCTTTGCCTTCTTTATACACAAATACCACCTTACGATTTTGCCTGTATAGTAAAGCCGACTTAGGAATAATGACACAATTAGGAACCTCTTTTTTTACCATGATTTTTACATTCATGCCATCAATGAGCTTCCCATCCTGATTGGAGACCTGCGCCGTTACCTTAATTAAGCCATCTTCGATAAATGGATTGATTGAAATAATCTTACCCGTTATTTCCACATTGAGCAATGCAAAGGGTAATACAGTTACATTTTGTCCTTTATCAATCAAATTCAACTCCCCTTCCAACACATGAAATTCTACTTCCATATCATTCATATCAATAACCTGACAACAATAATCATATTGCGACGACTGGTTATATTTTTTAGCTAACAAATTGGACACTACCCCGGCAATAGGCGATACTATTTTCGTTTGTTCATAATTATGTTTGGCTTCTAAAAAATCTGAATATGCCTTGTTATAATTACTTCGTATTTTGAAGGATTTTAAAACATTTTTAGCAATTGTAGTTGTATCTTTCAATGTATAACCATGACCAATTAACAAATCTTTAAAATCTAGTATAGATTGATCAAATGCAATTTGAGCATCATACAATTGCTTTTTATATTCAAAAGGATCAAGTTCTGCAATAATCTGGTCTTTTTTTACCAAATCACCTTCTTGTACATTTACCTTTATAATTTGACCACTTACTTTAAATGGTAATATGACTTTTTCTGCAGCGACAATAACTCCATTGCTTATCAATTCTTGCGAAAATGTACCTTTTTTAACTAATGCAGTTTTAACAATGATTTCCTCTTTTTCAGTATATGTTTTTTTTAACATATCATTACTCTGATTGTTTGCTTGTGAGGACGTACAACTTGATATAATATACTGTATAATAACAAATATTAAAAAAGATATAACTCTGTGTTTTTTCATTTAATTAAGTGAATACTTATAAGTTATGTAATTAATATTATTATATGCATTTACTGTGAACAAATTTCTCTATACAGTTTTGTCATTTCCTCATTTCCGAATGGTGCTCCGACAAGACGTACAATATTTCTTTCATTAATCAAAATACCTGCATTTACAACCCACGTAGGAAATTGCTTATTGTAATAACTATATTTAAAATTCTTATCATATACAACATAAGAATCTCTTTCTAACTTTTTTATACTTTGAACTTCTTTTAGAAAATGTTTTGTTTTTCCACCTTGAATAACAAAAAGAAGAGTACTGTTTGGAGCCATTCCTACAGAATCCATTTTCTCTTGCCATTTAATAAAATTAGGATAACAAGGTTCGCATCCTTCTTTTAAGCACACTACTGAAATATATTTATACTTTTCACGAAACTCATTGAATCCAATATGCTGTTCCCCTTTCCATACTGTATCTACAATACTCAAATTCAATTCTTTACCCAAAGACTCTTCTATTTCTTCATATATATTATTTTTACGTTTACATGATATAAAACAAACAATAATAAGAATAGCAATAGTAAATTTCATAATGATTTATAATTCTAAATTAACATATCCAAATGGCTCTTCTTGATCCTCAAAAAACAGAATTGCCCTTTTATTATCTTCGTCTACACAAAATGAGCTAAATCCTTTACCTATATCTAAAGTTTTTATATACTCTCCTTTAAAATTAAAAGCTAACAATTTTGAAGGATATGTTGATTCAATACCTTTATCCTTATCCAAATGTACATATTCGTCCCCTAAGTAAGAAACTAAAAAATAATTCTTGTAGCTATTTACTCCAAAATAAAAAACGCTATGTTCTTTCTTTATATTTTCCCATTGCTCACCAACAACATTGGTCACTAAAGTACCGTCTGCATTACAAATTGTGATTAAATCAAGATTACGATAACACCTTACATATTTATCTTTTGTTCCAGACATACACAAAGATGAATAGGTTTGGTTTTCTTTTAGGCCAGGATATTGATACCCATATGGTTCAACTATATTTGAATTATAATTCAATTTTGCAACTATTTGATCCATACTATGATACGTCAATGGCTTAACCGCTATACCTACTCCAATTGTATCATTTAAATTATCATATTGTGTTAAAAATAAATCTTGATTAAGTTCAAGTTTATTTTTTGGTAAAAAATCGTTTTTGTATAAAACACTATCCAGAGGAAATGCCCATTTTACATTTTTTGCATAATCATCAACCCAAATAGTGTTATCGTAAAAATGAGATGACCCTAATCGAGTTATTTCACCAGGTCCCCTGCCACTTATACCAAAATTTCTAATTAGCTCGAAAGTATTTTTATTAAAAAGATAAATAAGCTTACCTTCTTGTGTTTTAAAATCATTGTAGATAAAATATTCATCAAAAATATTGAATTCACCAAACCCCAGATATAAATTAGTTGTTATACCCTTAATTTTTTCTTTTAGCTTGATGGTCTTATTCGCACTTTCCCTATAGGATATCATGGTATTGCCACCCGATTGCTTACAGCTAATTACAACAATAGCAATAGCCATACTAATAAAAAGTTTTTTATTCATTGCCATTTGATATCTAAATTTTATTTTATTTTTTATTATAAATGGTTTAAAACTATAACAATTAATAATTACCAATGGTATTCCTCTCGAGGCCAATAACCATAGCAATAACAGCAACCACTTGTTGTTAAACATCCATTAGGACATCCAAAGCTCCCTTCTGACTGAGCAAATGCCGTATTTGCAATATTTTCCATAACAAGAGTTGACTGATTTTGGGTTTCATTCATGTTAACTCCAACAACCATAGCAATTAATAATGTTGCACCTGCAACTATTCTTAAAACTTTCTTTTTCATTTTGTATGATAATAGGTAAAGAATTACAATTATATTTATTATTAATATGTGGCCAAAAAAATGGCCACATTTAAATAACTACCAATGGTATTCATATTTTTTATGAAAACCATAACAATAACAACTACCTTGTGTTGTTAAACATCCATTAGGACATCCAAAACTTCCCTCTGACTGAGCAAATGCCGTGTTTGCCATATTTTCCATAACAAGAGTTGACTGATTTTGGGTTTCATTCATGTTAACTCCAACAACCATAGCAACCAATAATGTTGCTCCTGCAACTACTCTTAAAATTTTCTTTTTCATTTTGTTAAATTTTAAATTAAATTTATATATGTTACTTTTGCAAAAGTCAAAATAACTTATCTTTCAAACCATCGAAGGAACGTATATACTATATTCTATTTTTTTCTTCAGAACAAATCAGAAAGAATACAGAAAAAATAAAATATCACCAACAATATTCAAAACGTTTTCTATATCCATAGTAATAACAACACCCGTATGTTGATATGCATGGATTTACAATGCTCCCTTCTGATTGAGCTAACGCCGTGTTTGCCATATTTTCCATAACAAGAGTTGACTGATTTTGGGTTTCATTCATGTTAACTCCAATAACCATAGCAACAAATAATGTTGCACCTGCAACTACTCTTAAAACTTTCTTTTTCATTTTGTAAAAAAATTTAATTAATAATTTATTATTTACTTTTCGAAAAGTTGATTTAATTCATCCTTCATTTGTCTAATAGCCATTGAAGGAATTTTGATTTGTTTATATTTTATTTTCTCCCAAAACTCAAATGCTTTTTCTTTTTGATCTGTATCATAGTATAATTTTGTGAGTAAATACAGAGGGTAAAATTTAACAGGTTCCATATTAATTGCCTGAATAAAGGCACTTTCCGCCATATCATTTTCCCCCAAAGCTTCATAACATTGACCTAAAGTAATTTCTATTATTGATGAAGAATAGAACCTTTTAGCTTCTAATAGAACTTTAATTGCAGTATAATACTCCTTTTTAATTGCTAAACACTTTCCATACATTTGAAGCAATAATCCATTTTTTGGGATATGAAGATTAGCCTCGTTATAACTTTCAACCGAAGCATCATATGCCATATACTGATAATATAAATAGGATTCATTCCATTCTCTCAGGCCTATGTATTTAGACATATTAGTTCTATATATAGCTAATCCTACAATAAAAGCAAAAACAGCAACTCCAATTTTAAAATTTACGAATAGAAAAAATGGTATTAACTTCTTTTTTCCTAACCTTAATATAGGGATTTTAACAGTGTATATATTAGAACTAAAGTTTACTAATAAAACAAGTAGCAAAAGCATTTGACTCCTAATAGATGGTACATCAAATGGATAAGAAAACAATGAAAAAATGAATATCGAAATCAAACCAGATTGAAAAAGAATTCTTGAATGCTTAAGAGAGGGTATTTTCTCCAATATGCCCCCTTTTCCACTCCTTCCCCCAAAAAGAATAAGGCCAATTATGCTTACGATAAACATCCCTGTTAAACCATAATTAATCGCAATTCGTAATACCTCATTAAAAGGGGTTTCTGGCATACCGGCCATCATTTTCTGTGCTGCAGTTCCCTTGCCACTTTTAAACCAATCCGCCTGATAATTTGCATAATTTGCATCAAAGCCTCCTTGTCCCCAACCCAAAAGAGGTTTATCTTTAATCATTTCAAATGAAACCTGCCATATCAATAAACGACCATCAGCCGATCCTTGCTTAAACTTGTAAAAGCCACCTATAACTACAAAAACAATAAATAATATTAAAGTAGCAATAGCCAGTCTCTGCAAATTCTTATTAAAACCTATTTTTAACTTAATTGGAAAACATTGCCTTATAACTTTATAATCCTTAAACTTCCATATAACAAATAGACATCCTACAATAGCTCCTAACCAGGCAGCCCTGGATTTTGTAGCCGGCAATGTCAACAAAAGCATTACAATTACAAACTGCGCAAGGAATTTTAAAACTTTATTTCCATTAACTCTTTTACCTATACACCATTTTCTAATAGTAAATGGCTCGTTAATATAGCTTATTTGACCAATGTTATGTTTATTTTCTCCATATGATTTGGTTATAAAAAAAAGAGTTAATGCGATTGGCAAGCCAATAACAATAAATCCAGCAAATGGACCCGGATTATGAAAAGTGCCAGTTATAGGAAAAAGAGTGTGGTAAGAGTTAATAATTCCGTAGAGTTGAAGGAGCCCTATAATAACTTGAGCTACAATAACCATTAAATACATAGCAATAATTCCATATAGTCTACGGATGTCTTTACCTAACAATCTAAAAAATAAGTATAATATAAAGTATGTAATTATATTTATAATATGGCTTTTTGAATTTCTATATGGTTCCATATTAAAAAAGTCTATTCCAACCATCCATAGAAATAAGGTAAAAACAAGTAAATCAATTATATTTATGTTAATTACTTTAATATTGAAAATGTAAATAATTAAATAGCCTAGTATAAAAACAGAAACTGCTTGAATCCATATTTCTTTAGCATAAACTATTCCATTGAACAAACTATAATCAATTACAAAACAGCTTATCATTAACAATACAATAATTAAAAATTGTGTTGCAAAATTTATTTTATTTGAGATGGTTTGATGCATAAAATCATTTTAGAATTATTGAAGAATATCTAATTTGCAAGTATTACTTCTCCTCACTTCTCCTGAAATATGTAACTCAATTGGAAATTCTAAAACATTAGCAAATACTATAATGGTTTTATTAAACACACCTAAATTCTTCGCATCATATGAAATATTTATTATCGCTTCATCCTCTGGTTTTATAGCCTTCTTAGTCCATTCAGCAACTGTACAACCACAACTAGTTTCAACATCCTGAATAAACAAGGCATTGGAACCAACATTTTTAATTTTAAAAACGGCTTGCTTTGTCACATTTTGTTCTAATATTCCTAGCCTAACATCCTTTTTATGAATCAAAATTTCTGTTATAGGCATTTCAGATTTTTTATTTTCTTCAGATGTATATGCTACATATATAAAAATCTGTAGGATAATTAATAATGGAATTAAAAAGTATCTCAATTTCATGTTAGATGTCATTAATCAATTTTCCACTCTGGTTTCAGATCATTTTGTATCTAATACCATATTTGTTCTCCTTCTTTGTATATAAAAATTCTTTCTTGTTTTCCTTTTGTTAAATTTCTAATATAATAAAGTGCATTTGACGGAACGCCTTTATATATTATCGTATTTGAAGATGCTAATTGTTGCCCTAAGGAAATCCATCTATCATCCCAATAAAACACTTCATATAAATTATGAGGTTCAATAACATTATTACCGTTCCTTGGTAAAAACTCAATCTCTTTAATTTTTTGGGGAGAATCAAATTCCATCCCAACCCAGGAATAGTCTGCTCTATCGGCATGAAAAAAAGTTAAAACATCTCCATCAAATGCATTTTCTTTAACCCTGTCCCTAAAAGAGGGATGGGTTTGTCTATTTGTAATGATTTTACCTTTTATTTCATTGTCATTCTCATCAAAAAAGTGAAGTTCGGCTACGTTACAAAAAGAGCCGGGAGGACTCATATATCTAATATATTTATAGGATTTTTGTAAGTCTACTTGTTGTTTTTGAATAAGCTCACTATTCACTCCACTAATTTTATAAATAATATTAGATTTTTTAAATAAACTATCGTTACTTAACTCAAAATAGCCACCATTCATTCTATTAATAAATTCTTTTATTCTCTCCGTGAGAGGATATTTCCTGGTCAAACACAATGTGATTAAACTATCCCTCCGTGGCTCTAAATAATTAATTTTTCCATTCTCATCTAATAAAAAAGGAAAGCTTAAACTAGTTGTACCATAAGTATCAATAGATGTAGGCATATAAATATTACCTACTCCAATATCTTTAAACAAACAGGCATTTTTATTTTTGTCATGAATAATATTTCCCCAAGAAACAGGATACCATGTCATATTATTAAATACAGATAAATAGACAATAGAGTCAGCATAAGATTTTTTACCTATAGAAAGCGTTACATCTTTTACTCTAATATAATCAGCTGTAACATCTGAAATATACTTATTATTAAGATAATCTGGGAGATAATTTTTATTTCCATATAAGGAGCTATAACTATTTTTATTTATTTCAAAACCTATTCTATATACTTTTGCAAGCTTATAATGATCAGACTTAAAACGCCTTAACGTATCCACCTGAGCTGGAACGACAAAAGGAATAGTATTGCCCTTCTCATCAATTATAGCATTCCAATGATGTCCGGAACTTAAATTTGCATATAATGGAGTAAAGTCATGCACACAAGGTATTGCATAAGCACTACAGATATATTGCATATATTCACATAATTCTTTACATGAACCATATGATAATTCTCTCAAAGATGAATACGTCAAATCCGGAAGAGACATTCCTGATTTTAAATGAAAATTATTCATTCTTTCTGTAACACTATTTACAAGATATAAAGTAGCATCTTCCACATTTTTATATTGAAAAACAGTATCTCCAAAATCTTTAAAAACACTGTCTCTCCAGTTTTCCAAATTTGCTGAATTAAACCGATAAGGTAAAATGTATTTTTGAATAAATGAATCTTTATAATCCTTTGCCCAAAAAGCACTTTGTACACTATTGTATGTTTTTCTAATATTACCTATTAAATAGTTAGCCTCAGTTTCTTTTGTATCATTCTTCTGTTTAAAGTTTAATGAATAAACTATTCTTTGTAAGGAATCTTCATTTATATTATGTTTTAATATTAAGTTAGTTAAAGAATCATATTCTTCCCCAACAAAATGAGATCTTTCGCTAATATCTTTTAATAGATATATTGCATGATTAAACTTAAGAGAATCATTTTTAAATTCTTGCTTAAATTTCACAACTAATTTTTCTTCGGATGATTGACAAGAAAAAAGAAGAATTGTAAATATAATATTCAGAAGAAAAAAGAATTTCTCTGGCAGCTTCATAGTTATTAATATTTAGGATTGGTTACACAATAAAAAACAGTAAAAACTGCTCTATATCAATAAGGTTATAAAAATTTTTAATCTATATATCTATCTCTATTATTTAAGCCCTTAATACAAATTACTAAAAATTTAATTTGTCACAAAATTAGACGTTTAGTGTGCCACCATATAACACTATTATATATTTTCTAAAAAAATAAATATGTTATTTTCTGGTTAATTACTCAATGACACACTTACATCACATCGTATACTCTTTATCTATTAAATTAAACGTAAAAGCAATATTTGACATAATACAAAGAGACAAAAGTCTATATTATATAGCTTCTATATTTAATTTTAAAAACTTAAATATCTAGACTATACTTCAAAAAACAGACTAATTCTTTACACATAATATTCATTAATCCATTCTATTAGATCAAAGTCATTTAGTAAACAATAACTATTACTTTGCCGATTATAAATAATTTCGGCACCACAATCCTTTAGCTCATCAATATAACGATGAAAGGTGCGTTTTGATATATTAATTTCTTCTATGATTTCTTTGGCTGAAAAACAATTCTGTTTTTTTATTATTTTCAGCAATTTCATCTTGTTTACCAATACGTTTTCCATGGTCAGGCTTTCACTTATTATTAATTTTGTAAAGATTTAATACTTCTTACTTCAGTATACTGAGAAGTATTACAATGTTAATAAATAAATATTTTTACAAAAAATAAATAAACCAGCAAAAACATATTATAGCTTTTATTTTCAACATTTTAAACTCACAAAATAGTACATTTTTACATGTTTTTGTACATTTTTACATTTAACATATTTTAATACTACATCTATAAACATACTTTAATTATAATGCAGATAACTATAGATATATTATAAGTTTCCTATCCTTTGTTCTAATTTCATTTAAGTATTTTACATTTATTAGAGTTAGTATAATTGATAAAGCAAGTTGCATTTTATTTAGCTTGCTTTTTTGATAAAATTCAATTTAGTTTATCTTTAGGCTATTAAACAATAACCTATGAACAGATACTATATCTTAATTATATTACTATTCTCGTCAGTTATTATTAAAGCCCAAAATGAACCAAACTGGATAAATACTTCATGGCGAACAACTCAATATCCTAATAGTACATTCTTAATTGGTTACTCGGAAGATGTTAAATCTTCTGATGAAACCATTGCAGAATCCTTACAAAGGATTAAAAATATGGCTATTGGAGACTTAGCTAAAAGTGTTGTATCTTCAATTAAAACAGTTTCTCAAAACTATGCGCAAAGCACTCAGTATGGTGATCAGGAAGAGATTAAAAAGACTTTTGAAACACAAACTCAATCAGAATCTGATGCTCAAATCAATAATATCAAAGTAGAAACATTTCATAATAAAGAAACCAATTTTATTTATGCTTTTGCTTTTGTAAACCGATATGAAGTAATTGGTTATTACAAAGCCAATATAAACTTGAATATTCAGCAGATTGAAGGTTTTATTAAGACTGCTAATGAACTAATTGCTATATCTGAAAAAACCAAGGCACAAGAGGAATTACAAAAAACGATTCCACTTTTTGCTAAAAATGAATATGCTCAAGGTCTTCTGACTGCAGTTGATAAAAATATTGATGACTCAGGATTGCAAATGAAAAAATCTGTTGAATTACGAAATACAGTCATTCAAAAATTAACGGAACTTGAACAAGGCATATACATATATATTTTATGCAATGCCTCTATATTTGATAATACAGATAACACTCTTGAAAATAAAACCAAGGCTGAATTAACCCAAAATGGCTGCAGCTTTACCAACGATAAGAATCTGGCTGATTGGATAATAGAAATAGACGCATCGTCTCGTAAAAATAATGTGTACATGGATATATACTCAAGTTATGTTGATGCAACAATAACACTCACAAAAGTTTTCAATCAAAAAATTGAATACGAAAATAAATTAAGCAAAAAAGGGAATAGTATGAGCAATTATAATGATGCTGCAATTGATGCATATAATGAATTGGCCCCTATATTAGTCAAAGATTTACTTACAAGGATTAAAAATTAATTTATTTTTGTAACTCACTAAACTAAATCCATAATGAAACAAGCCATAAGAAAACCTTACTCACACAGAAGGATAATGATTGGCTGTTCCATATGGCCATTGAAAATAAATTATAATCATATGAAACATTTATACTTAATTATTCTTTGTTTTATAACTATATCATTATCTGCACAAGTTGAACAAAAAGTAGCTGTATTTAATCCAGATGGAGAGATTTCTGAAGGAATTAAAAGCATTGTTCGTGAAGAAATTAGTAACGCCATTGTAAACAGCCCTTTATATACTGTTGTTGAACGCACAATGATTGAAAAAGTATTAGCCGAAGCACAATTTCAAAGTAAAGGTTTAGTTGATGATTCTCAAATTAGTAAGTTAGGTAAAATGATGGGTGCAGATTTTGTGTGTTATGGCTCTGTTGTTCCTTTAGGATCTAACTATTATATCTCTCTGAAAATGGTAGATGTAACTACAGCTAAAGTGGTTTTACAATCTACAGGTTCAACCAAACAAGGAACAGATGATTTAATTTTGGTTAGCCAACAAATTTCAAATAAATTGATTAAAAATAGCAATTACACCCCCCAAGAAGTAATTAAAACTACTCCTGTTCAACAACCTACTGCAAAACAAGCATCAGAATCAGCTCAAGGCGATATATTACTTATTGCAATACGACCAAATAAAAACACAGAGTTAGCAAAATCAATTATTGATAAAATCAAGTTACGTTTTGGCAATACATATAATATAAAAGTTGCAGATCAAGTATCAAATGGTTCGGTATCATATATTTGCGGTAAATTTCGTTCAAAATACCAAAGTAAGTACATTGCCCTTATTACACTTAAAGAATCCAGAGGCGAAGTGTACTATATTGCAGAAACATTAAATACCAGTACAAAAAGAAGAATGGGAAGCCCTGTAAAAGAAGCATTAAAAACTAAAAAATATACAACAACCGATATCGTAGAAGAAATTGTTGGCCATTATGACCACCTATTAAAATAGTAGATGATCCTTACTCGATGAATATTCATTATACTCTTCTCTTTCTTCTATTTTTATCTGTTATAACTAGAATAAATGCTCAAAATCCATTTCCCTGGAATGGAAAAAAATGTGCCGTTGTACTTACCTATGATGATGCTTTAAATGTTCATCTTGACAATGTAATAACCAGTTTAGATTCCTTTGATATCAAAGGAACTTTTTATTTACAAGGTGAATCTCCGGTTATTAGAGAAAGATTGGACGAATGGAGATTAGCTGCAGAAAATGGACATGAATTAGGAAATCATTCACTTACTCACCCTTGTATTGGAGAGAGAGAAGGCCGTTCATGGGTTTCTGAAGAAAAAGATTTAAGTAACTACTCTGTTTATAGAGCAGTAAATGAAATTAAAATCACCAGCACATTACTACAAGCTATTGATGGAAAAACAGAACGTACATTTGCCTATCCTTGTGGAGATTCATACATAGACAGTATCAATTATTACACGCAAGTACAAGAGAATTTTATTGGCGCAAGAGGAGTAATAACTGGAATGCAACAATTAAATGATATTAACATAAATGACATTCAGTGTTATATGATAAATGGTAATTCTGGTGCTGAAATGATAAACCTTGTTAATAAAGCCACTGAATCAAATACTTTATTGGTTTTTCTATTTCATGGTGTTGGTGGTGAGCATGGCATAAATGTTTCATTAGAGGCCCACCAACAATTGATTCACTATCTTGTTAAACACCAAAAAGAAATTTGGATTGCTCCTTTAGTTGAGGTTGCTAAATACATTAAGCAAAGCCAGATACAGAATAATACATTTACTATAAAATAAGTTAATCTACTCAACTACCTTTATAATCATATTTTTTGTTCTTTTTTAATAAGCTAACGCTGTTTTTACAAACACTTATTATTCAAATACAAAACTTCATTATTACACTCTACATTCGAAAGTCTGTTATACTTTTAAAATATTTCAAAACAACAGATTCGATTACCTCACTTCACCTAGGAAGGAACAAGGGAAATCTCACTACTATAACACACTGTTTCATGGTATTTTAAACTTTAACCACAAGTTCAAATACATATGCTGGGTTAAACTATTCTTCAATTCAAAAATAATTATCAATTAAATATTTTTTTGTATTTTAAGTTCATTAGATTATTGCATTGATTATTAATAAATCGATAGGAAATAATAGATTAAAAACTTAATCTCTTGTCTGGCCAATTATGATAAAAAAATTCTTAATTGTTTTATTTCTGTTTTTGTGCTCACATATAAGTGCGGTTCAACATAAAAAAGTAATGGTTATTAGTTCATACAACTCTAGCTTTCCTACTTTTTTCAAGCAAATAGAGGGGATTCAATCTGTTCTCGATTCATGTAACATAAGCATGGATATTGAATTTATGGATACCAAACGCTTTAACGATACAACAAACATCAGGTTATTCACTGACCATATAACCTTTAAACTATTAAATATCTCAAATCCTTATGATGCAATAATTACTACTGATGACAATGCTTTAAATTTTGTAATAGAAAAACAAGAGAGTTTATTTAAAGAGACACCTGTGGTATTTTTAGGATATAATAATTTAGAAATTGCGTTAAAACAAAATAAAAATCCATATATAACTGGTATTGTTGAAGCTGTTTCATTAAACGAAACAATAGAGCTTATGCTTAAGTTATTTCCTGAATCTAATACTATATATGCAATTGCTGATAGCACAAAAAGCGGATTAAGTGATCTTATAAGATATGAAAATGCAAAAATAAAACATCCTAACATAACATTCAAAACCATAACCTTATACAATCTAACATTTCAGGAATTTAGAAATAAAATTGAAAAAATTCCTTCCAATGTGCCTGTATTATTACTATCCGCCTACCTTGATGTTAATAAGAATACAATAGACTTTAATGAAGTATTAAAAACATTAAATGATAATATTAAAGCCCCTGTTTTTCATCTATGGGAACATGGAATAGGCCGTGGTTTGTTAGGAGGAAAAGTAATATCTCATTATCAACAAGGAAGAAAAGCTGCTGATATTGTCAATCAAATATTATCAGGTAAACAGATATCATCATTTGAAGTTATCACTGAGAGTCCTAATATTTATCTATTTGATTACAATAGCATTAACAAGTTTCAAATCAATAAAAAACTTCTACCTAAAAATGCCATTATCCTTAATAAACCAATTAGCTTTTATAGTAAACACAAGCTACTAATAGATATTATTACTCCAATATTTTTAATTCTGGTTTTAACAGTTGTATTTCTTTTAAGGAATATTTTTCTTAACAAAAAAACAAGTAAATACCTGCAAAATACAATTAAACTACTTTCTACTTCTCAAAAACAAACCGTTACTGGAAGCTGGATATCAGATATGGTTCATAATAAAACATTTTGGACAGATGAAGTTTACAGAATACATGGGTTAAAAGTAGAAAAGAATGAGGCCGATATTGAACCTTATATACAGAGGAGTCTGTCGTGTTATGATGAATCCAGACATCAAGAAATTCTATCAAAATTTAATCAGTGCAAAGAGCATGGAATTCCATACGAAGGCATTTATAAATTCACTGATTTTAACGGCCTGCAAAAATGGGTTAAAACAGGAGCTGAACCCGTAAGAAAAAATAACAAAATAGTTTCAATATTAGGTTATATCAGAGATGTAACAAAAGAAGTAAATGATACTAAGGAATTAATTCATGCTAAAAAAATTGCTGAAGAAAATGAAGCCAGATATCGACTTTTATTTGAAAATAATCCAGTAGCCTTATTAGAAGAGGATTTAACTGCATTAAAAAAGATACTTAAAGCTCAGCCTCAATCCAACGATGAAAACTTCCTTCAATCAAACCCTTCTTTTGTAGAAAGTTGTGCATGTAGTATTAAAGCAAAAAGAATAAATATAGCAACACTTGATCTTTTTGGTTTTGATTCTAAGGATGATTTTTTAGCGAATTTTCAAATCACATTCACTCAAAAATCAATGGAGACCCTTCTTAGATTTTTGTTATCCTTAAATAAAAAGGAAACATTCTTTATGGAAGAAACAGAATTACGAAAAAAAGACGGCTCTATCCTCAATGTAATCATCCATATTTTCACATACGAAAATAATAAAAAAAGCATCTTTGCAATAACAGATATATCCAAATTAAAAAACACTCAAATTGAACTGGCCAGTAAATATATGGAGCTCCAGGCTTCTGAAGAAGAATTAAGAACTGCTAATGAAGAACTAATTTTAGCTAAAGAAAAAGCAGAAGAAAGTAACCGTTTAAAAACCATGTTTATTCAGAATATGTCACATGAAATTCGTACACCTATGAACGGGATAATTGGATTTTCAAGTCTATTATCTGAATCAGATTCAAAAAGTCAACTAAATCAATATATCAAAATAATACAAAACAGTAGTAATCAACTACTCAGGATAATTAATGATATCTTAGAGATTTCTAGATTAGGTACACACCAGGTTCAGTTACTGGAAGAAGAAGTAAATTTAAATGAATTATTACTGGAACTGTTTTCTATTTTTGATACTAAAGCCAAAGAAAAAGATTTATCTCTATACTTGAAAAAGGGTCTTTCTGATAAGGATAGTATTATTATAACAGATAGTAGTAAACTCCATAAAACATTAAGCAACTTACTTGAAAATGCCCTTAAATTCACTAATAAAGGCTATGTTGAATTTGGATATGCCATAGATAATAACAACTTAAAAATTTTTGTAACAGATACAGGAATTGGTGTCAATAAAGATAAACAAGAAATAATTTTTGAACGATTTTCTCAGGAGAACAAAGATACTTCAGTTAAAACAGGTGGATTAGGATTAGGGCTGGCTATTGCAAAGGAAAATGTTGAGATTTTGGGTGGAAATATTTCTCTTAAATCTGAAAAAAACGTTGGTTCTACATTCTTTGTATCTATTCCTTTTAAACCTGTATACTACAACATATTACCAACAGAATCTAAACACGATGAATTACAAGATAAAACTCAGGTTTTAATAGCAGAAGATGAGGAAATAAATTATCTGTTTTTAGAAACCCTAATTGAAAACCAATTAGGGAAAGAATATATAATTTTACATGCTAAAAATGGAAAAGAAGCAGTTGAAATATGTAGAAATAAAGATATATCTATTGTGCTAATGGATTTAAAAATGCCTGTTATGGATGGATATGATGCCACCAAAGAAATAAAAAAAATAAAACCTTATATACATATTATAGCTCAAACTGCATATTCCTCAAATATCGATAGAGAAAAGGCTCTTTCTGTTGGTTGTGACGACTTTATTAGCAAACCTATAAGTCCTCAAATATTTATCGATATAATGAACAAACATATACATCTTATTCATTAAGAGAATTTCACTTTTATACTCTCATTTTATTTTTATTATTTATTTCCTATTCTCTTTTACTTAAAATGTAGGGTTACTATTTGAAATTCTCCTTGATCTAAAATGCCATTTAGATTCTTATCACTAATTAACATTAAAAACAATTCTGAAATATCGATGTCTTCAACTGGGATAATTTCATCTTTTATTTGTATTGCTTTTATATCACTCTTTAATCTTAACACCTCATCTTCATCTGAAATTAGCTCAGCCCTTTGCTCACCTTCCTTTTCATATACAATATATTGATGTATTCCATAACTCCCCTCATATAATGAATAAAATTCATAAGGACCTCTGACAGCACTTCCTGTACCTGGTTTAAAAAATGGAATGTCTGACACATATTGTCCGGATTTTAGATAGTCCATATCATCTTTATTTTCAGACAACGCAATTTGTGTAGCATAGAATTTCTTATTCTCCAAATCACTCTCTAACAAATTAAATTCTATTGAAAAAGCTTGCTTCTGGATAGTTAATTCTGTTTGAGTATTTCTAATTTCGTAAGTCTTTCCATTTTGGGAAATCGTACATTCAATATTATATTCTTTTGATGGGGTATACAAGCCCAATAATCCAACCAAAAAATAAGTCAGTATCATTTAAAAATTTTAATTGATTAATAATATCGGGGGAGAATTTATTCTGCTGTCACGAAGGTAAAAAATTAACTCACAGTGCAAACTAATCGTTAAGTGTAATTCCATAAACGTCACCTATTCTTTGACAATAACCTTCTATCATGTTTTTAAACCAATAAAAATAAAAGTACACGAATTCAAATAAAGCCATATCAAATTCAAAAATACTATAAGCATAATCAAACCTATCTGATTAGATACAACCATCCCTCCTATCTTTGACGATGAATTCTTGAATAATTACATCTATTAATCAAATTTAATCACAATGAAAACACTAACTACTAAACTTTTAAAATTCTTTTCTTATGCTTACTTTCTCCTTACTATCATAACATTCATTTCATGTAATAAGGATGATTTAAAGGCTCTTATAACAGAGAGTGATGCAACTGTAATAAAACTAAACACAAGTGATTATGTGCCTTTAGGTATACCAATTGTCCTTGATAATGATGATTTCATTATGGTTTTTGGTTCAGATGCAGATTATAATGAAGTGATAGTTTATCGTTTTAATAAAAAAGGAGAAATAATCTGGAGTACAAGTATAAATGAGAAACCTGCATATCCAATATACCACAATGGACAGTTATTTTTTGCATGCGCTAATTATTTATATGCAATAAATGCTGATAACGGCAATCTAAACTGGAATTATCAATTAACAAATGAAGGTGTAGACATAACAAAAAATACATATAAACCATGTATCACCGCAGAAGGGAACATAGTTGTATGTCGTGATGCATATCTATACAATTATATGTCAACTGTGCCAGCAAAAATATTTTGTATTTCACCTACTGGAAATAAAGTTTGGGAAAATATTTACAGCACTCAAGATGAGAATACTGAGCGCTATACTAAATTTTCCGCTCCCATAGCAACCTCTCAAGGATTATATAGTGTTTACATACTTCAAATGTTCTTAATAATAATGCCATTCTTATAAAGTTTAATTCATCTGATGGAAGTGAAATTAAAGATATTGAATTCAGCGAATATACCGGATGTCAGTTACATTGCACTAATACTAATGGAGATATTTTTATGAGTGGTAATGATGGCTTAAATGAGGAAACATTTTTTTATTCCTTTACCTCTTCATTACAAAAAAACTGGAGTGTTTCATTCGGTGATAATTATGTAGCGAATAGGGCTGTAATAGACAATAATGGTAATATTTATATTGGTGTAATTGACGGCTACCTGCATAAATTTTCACCTTCCGGGAGTGAAATTTTCTCCTCAAATCTGGAAAGAATTTTTATTGGAGGCGAAATGCTTATTGCTAATGATGGCAATATTTATAAATGCCTTCAGAATCCTGAAAAAATAGACCCGAGCACAGGTTTGTCAACCACAATACCAATAAATTCAATATCTGTATCTGACCTTTCAATGTTAAGTGATGGTACAATTATTTGCTCAGGCATGGATGAGATGTATTTGGTTCCTACCTCTGCAAATGGAATTTCTTCGAATGCTCAGTGGCCATCATACGGTAAAAACCTTGGAAATACGAGCTACAATAATTAACAGAAAGAATAATCATTGTAATTTATCCCTCTTTAACTTACTATACACCTCCAAATCCGTGTAAACATTGCCAGTTAATAATTCACCATCCCTTTCGATTCCCTCAAAGTGAAATCCTAGTCTTTGGGGAATCTTTTTACTGGGAATATTTCCTAGTGCACATCGTATTTGAATCCTATTCATTTCAAGGGTATCAAAAGCAAAATCACAAAGTTTTTGAACTGTTTTTGTTACAATACCTTGTTTTTGATAATTTTCAGAAAGCCAATATCCTATTTCTGTCTTTTTATTCAATCTATCAGTATCTCTAAATCCGGCAATTCCAACAAATTCACCTTGCTTTCTAATTGTAAAAATATATTCAAAACATTCTTCCGGTGCTGTTATTACTGATTCAATATATTCTTCGGTATAGGAAAGTTCCTTAGTATATTCTACAAAAGGCAGCCATTTTCCTAAATATTCTCTTTGACTATTTATTGTATTAAATATATCAATGCCATCATCATGGTCTATTTGTTTTAATTCTATCTCTTTATCTACTTTTATTATCATTATACCTTCGTTCTTTTAATTTTAATCAACATATTCTCTATCTCCTCGAATATAAATTTTAGGTTTACGTTCTTTGCTCTCTAGTTCTATTTCTACAATTTTTAATCCTTTATATTTATCTGAGATATATTTTATGTCAGATACTTCTTTAACGTCAATATATATGAAATAAGATTTATCAATTTTTATCTCCTCAATATCGTTTATATATTTTCCATCAATCCGTACAAGAAGATTATGATCTATTTTATTTATACCCGCCTTTTCTATTAAAATATTCTCCAGTGATATTAAGGGTAATTTTTGCGGATTTGTGTACAAATAAATTTCACCATCAACAGTTTCTTTATTGATTTTTATAGAATCTATATTCTTAGGATTGATATAATTTTTATCAATATCAAACTGTTTTGAGTTTAAAAAGAATTTAGTTTTTTTCTCTTCTTGTCCATTAGAATAGAGACAGAAAAAGAACAGCATGGCTAAGACTATTAGAGTTTTCATAATCATTATAAATAAATATCTGCTTATTAAATTATAATTGAATCTTTAACTTAAAATCATTTATCCTAATCACTTCAATTGTATATGTATATGGTCATCATGCCTTACTGCTTTACATCCTTGAAAACGAACTCTGTTATTTGTAATACCCATTCGTTGTTTTAAATGCGGTTCGATAAAAATTTTCCCTACATTTTCATTATCCAAAATAGACTCTAAAAGTAAATTTGTTCCTCTTTCTGAGAATGTCAGATTTGAATTAATCTTGCCCAATGTTAAATATTTAGGAAAATCATAATGAAAAAAGCCTCTCTCTTTGCAATAATTGGTTTGATTAAACTCGTTATCAAAAGGTTCTTCAAACACTCCATATCCACTGAATGACTTGCTTTTATTTACCACTGTTCCTTTCTCATCTTCGTACACCAAACTAAAATCTATCTTCTTTCCATCATTATGACTCAAGTGAGGTAGCAATGGAAAGCCATTATAAAATGGGAAACAAGCATCCAGATATCTTGCCTGAATAGAATTTTTGATTAAATCCGGATGGTTTGACAAGGCTTGTAAAACCAGATTAAGTTCAGGAGTTACATAATTACGGTTTAATACAACTGTCAAGTAATTAACAGGTCGAATGTTTTCAGCATTGATCACCTTTTCTCTGCCAAACAGTGGTGCTACAACTGGAATCATTAAAAAAGTGACTAATGAATATGCTGCAATAAATAGAACTATAGAGTTCCATTTTGTTTTGCGAGCTAACCATATTGACAATAGAAATACAATACCTCCTACTTGAGTAAGAATAGTTAAAACGGAGAATATAAAGAGTATTAATATAAAGCGAACTAACTTGGTTATCATTTCATAGATATAAAACGTTAGTAATTAAATATATAAGCAAATCAAGTATTGAATTTATCCTTTCAAAAGGCTGAAAGCCTGAAACATCACAACAAGGGGCAGTGCCTCCGCAGAGTAGCTATGGCGCTCGCGGATCGCCCCTTGTATTAATCGATATGTTAATCTCAGACTGTAAGTCTGAAACTTATGGTTAATGTTTCAGACTTACAGCCTGAATGGGCATTTCGCTCAAGGCCTTGGGGTGATACCCCAAGTTGTGATGTATAAGGCTTTCAGCCTTATAAACCATTACTTTTAACTCTTGATTGACATTATATACTGAATAATTTTTATCAGTTCTAAAATTAGGCATTTAATTAATAATCTGAACTAATAGGAATACAACAAAAGTAAAAAAGCCGATTCTAAATCAGAACCGGCTTTACAAACTATATACTAATCAAAAATTTTATTCTTTAGATGACTTTTTTGGTAATATTGAATTTGGACTTTTTCCCTCAGTAAAAAAGGTTTTAATATTTTCAAAAGTAGTTTCCGCAATATTTAATACTGCTTCTTTTGTAAAGAAAGCCTGGTGTGCAGTAATCAAAACATTTGGAAATGTTTGTAAACGTACAAACTTATCATCCTGAATAACTGTTTCTGAGTGGTCTTCAAAAAACAACTCCTCTTCTTCCTCATATACATCCAAACCTAAATAACCTACTTTACCTTTTTTCAAACCAACGATAACAGCATCCGTATCAATTAACGGACCACGACTTGTATTAATTATCATAACTCCTTGCTTCATTGAAGCAATGGCATATTCATTAATCATATGAAATGTTTCAAAGGTTAATGGACAATGCAATGAAATTACATCACTCTGCTTATAAATATCCTGCAAATCAACATACTCTATTCCGGCTTTTTTTAATCCTTCATTAGGGAATTTATCGTAAGCAATTACCTTGCAGCCAAAACCTTTAACCAGGTTTATAAATATTTCGCCAATCTTACCTGTTCCGATTACACCAACGGTTTTTCCATGTAAATCAAAACCCAACAACCCGTCCAAGGCAAAATTACCATCACGTACTCTTGTATATGCCTTATGAAATTTACGATTTAAGCTTAGAATCAATCCTAAAGTATGTTCTGCCACTGCATAAGGTGAATATGCCGGTACACGCACTACATTAATCTCATATTTTTGAGCTGCATCAACATCTACATTATTGAATCCGGCACATCTCAGTGCTATTTGTTTTACACCATTCTCTTTTAATCCTCTTATAATTTCCTCATCAACAGTATCATTAACAAATACACATACTGCATCAAATCCTTTAGTTAATGGAATGGTTTGTTTATATAAACGTGCTTCAAAATATGTAATTTCGTATTTGTATTCTTTATTAAGCTCTGTAAATGAGTCTACAACCCACTTCCTACTACTAAAAACTGCTAGTTTCATTTTATTTTGTTTGTTATTCATCTGTTTTCTTTTAAGATTCAAGACATTAGATAATAGACTAATTTAAATTGATCATTGTAAATCATCCATCCTACTTTATATCTATACTTTTATCCTGTTAATTCTTACTCTCATTTTATTTAACACATATTGCTAAAATATGTAAGAAACAAATGTACAAACTACATGTTCGTACTTAATGTTATTATTTCTAAAAAATCTTTTGTTATTGTTACCTTAAACTTCTCCTGCTTTCTTTAATGTTAAACGTGAAATAAGCGGTCCGGATATTTCATGTATTAAAGCCGCACCTATAACTACACCAATAATTGTAGAGGCTAAATCTTTATATTCGGGTGCCTTAGTTAATAAAATGGATAACCCAATTACGATTCCTCCTTGTGGAATTAAACCTCCTGCAGCAAACTTCTTAATTTTAGGATCGGTATTCATAATACTTGAAGCAGTAAATATTCCAGTATACTTCCCTATTGCTCTGGCTATAATATAAATTACAATCAAAGAAACACTTCCGGCAACTGATGATAATTGCAAGTGTAATCCTGACAAAGAAAAGAAAATTACAAATATTAACTCATCAGTATATCTTTCCATCAACTTAAATATCTTATCCGACATTGGATTAAAGTTTGTAACAACTGCTCCTAAGGCCATTGTTGCCAAAAGAGACTCAAAACCCCAGAACTCAGACATTCCATAAGCAAATAATACCAAACCAAAAGTTAACACAATTAATGATCCTTCTGTTTCCTTTTTTACTAACTTAACTATCAAGTAAAATAACACTCCTATTACACCTCCTATTAAAATAGCAAAAACAATATCAATACCCATTTCAGCTAATTTATGCCCTAGTTGAATATCATTGTTTCCTAAAAAGAAAGGAGTAAAAGCAGCAACGAGAGTATAAATAATTATTCCTACCAGATCATCGAATGCTGCAATTTGCAACATTGCCCTGCTAACCGGTCCCTTAGCTTTGTACTCATGTATTACTGCGAGTGTAGCAGAAGGATCAGTTGGTGCAGCCAATGAAGCGAGTAACATACTGACTGCAATAATTACATATAAAGAAGTATAAACATTTGAAGTAAAATAAAGCCATACCGCCATAAAAATAAATACCGAAAGAAAAGCAAATAGAGATTCACTCAAAGTAAGCCACAATACAGTTTTTCCTGTAGCTTTTAAGTTTGCGGCAGATAAACTTCCCCCGATTGAAAATGTAATAAACGACAAGGCTATTGTTAAAAGAGGATCTGTATGATCTACAAAATCAGTATTCATTATACCTGTAACATCAGGATTAAGTAATATACCGGCTAAAATATAGCCTGAGATCTTAGGTAGTTTTATTTTTTCAGCAAGCTCTCCAAGAATAAATCCTGTAAAAACCAAAACTCCTATACTTAAAATAATATTCATAATCTTAAATTTTATTCCAATACATTTAACATCCTATGTTATTCCTTATTTGTAGAATAAAAAGTCAAAATCAATTGGCCTATATGTTTTTGTTTTAACAAGAAAATCAGTAGAAATAATAATATTGATGCACGAAATATTAATTTAGGCATTCAATAATCTCCTGTTAAAAACTAATTGTAGAATGTTTTTTATTTTTAATACAACAAAAAAATCGTCCCTTTGTTTTTGTTAACTAGTAAATAGTTATTATTCACACCAAAATTAACAGCATTAATAGTTCTATCAAAGTTTGAATAGTTAATGTTTACTTAAAAAACATTTTAATTATTAAGCATGCTTGACGGTTTGAATGTTTTAAATCATAAGCATGGAATTAAGTCATTTATTACAGTAAGAAAAGTATGTTTTTAACTGGATTATAACACCTATTCCACTATATCGTAGAGTTATACTGTTTATATTTGCTATAAATTATCATATTTAAATGATGTATATTTCACGGATTATGCTACGTTAAATTCGCGATAAATGAGGTTGATCCACAGCCAAAAAAAGGTAAAGGGCTTGACTGGAGAGTAAAAAAAACATTAAACAGTAAAAATGAATAAATTAATTGTAGTTATACTTTTAGTTGGGGTACTTGGGTGTACCTCTAATAGCACAAGCAAAGTATTAAATAGAAACCAATTTGTACAAGTGCTCGAAGAATCTATTTTGATATCTGGTATTACGTCAAATAAAATATTATTGTATCATGAATATGATAATCAATTAAATATTGATTCTGTTTTGGCATTTTATTGGTATGGAAGTAATCTGTATGATTATGAAGTAAATGATTCTATAGCCAATTATATAGAGAATAGGGAGAATTATTTTTTCCAAATAATATTAATGAACTTTCTGTTTTAGATATTGAACTGATTTCGGATACTGTTCTTATTGATAATAATTATCTTTTACTTTCTGAACCTTTCTTTGTTGACAATAACAAACTCTTATTTTCCATGTCTCAAAGAGAAAAATCCAGAAATATAAGTTGGATTTTTTTCTTAGAAAAGAATCAGGATTCATTAAAAATACTATCTTTTTATGATTTTCAAAAGGATAGGCTTTATCAACGAGGGGAATAAAACCCTGAAGGCTCGGATATGCAAATTAACCAAGACGGTTGTTCGCGCGGAAATGTTTTCCGTGAAATAAGCGAGCTGTAAAACATAAAAAAAGTCACAATATAAAAAGTTTTGGCCCTTTTTGTGTAATAGTAGGAATTGTATTCCAGCTATTTATAAAGCAACAATATGTTTATATAAGAACTCTTTGAATTTTTAATTGGTAAGTGAATTATCAATCAGTTTAAAGACATTTTAAATGTTTTGCATCAAATTCATTGAAGTAAGTAATTTATAACTATAAGCTAAATATATCTTTAACCGGATTGTAAACCCTTTTAACTTTTCCAAAGAGTTATACTGTTAAAATTTACTATAATTTATCATATTTACATGATGTATATTTCACGGATTATGCTGTGCTAAATCTGCGCTAACTTGTGGTGTTCCTGATCATTTAGATCTTCCAGGTTCGAATGGGTAAATATAGTATTTAGGGTTATAGTTTTATAAGCAACAAGATTAAAAATTAAAGAAATGGATTTTACTACGTTATTTGAAGATTATTATGAAAATGACAAGTACCAAGAAATAATAACTATTTATGAGAAAAACAAAGCTCAGATTTTAGATGACGAGGATTTAATATCTTGTGTTATTGACAGTTTCCTAGCGCTAAGAAGGTATTCTGAAGCTAACATATTAGTGAGTAAAAGATTACCTATTCTAATAACAAACTTAAAAATAAGAGAATTGACAGAAGACGAACAAGAAGATTTAGATTTGTTATTAGATTCAAAAATAGAAATCTTATATGAAACAAAGTCTTATTTGAAACTTTTAATACTGTTACTAAGGCATGGGAGATGGCTTCAAGATAAGGAGTTGGTATCTGGAATGTTTAAAATTTCAAAGAATAAAATATACAAACGATTATTTATTTTATTATTAGCTGTATTAATATTAGCAGCAATTGGGTTACATTTTACTCATAAAGGATCTATTGATATAATGTATAGACCTTATTTTAGATATATCACTAACATAGCTCTTGGATTATATTTTAGCTTTATATTAATAGTTGAAATTTTATCTCGTTCACGTCGTTAAAAAATAGAGAGAAATGCATTTTATAAAATAAGAGTTAAGGGTATAAACAACAAGAGCTGCAATGTAAAATCCCTGAAGGCTCGGATATGCAAATTAACCAAGACGGTTGTTCGCGCGGAAATGTTTTCCGTGAAATAAGCGAGCTGTAAAACATAAAAAAGTCACAATATAAAAAGTTTTGGCTCTTTTTGTGTAATAGTAGGAATTGTATTCCGGCTATTTATAAAAAAGTAAAATTTTAATTGGTAAGCAAAATGCGTTTTTAACCGAATTGAAATTTTTGCACTTAGTGAGAGCCAAGCTAAGTTCACTTGAACTATAGTGAACAATGCAATAATCATGAAATAAATCCTATCTACTTTTCCAAAGAGTTATACTGTTAAAATTTGCTATAATTTATCATATTTACATGATGTATATTTCACGGATTATGCTACGCTAAATCTTCGATAACTAGGGTCATAGTTTTTACATTAACATTCACTCTAAATTTTAATTGACACCTTTTATTGCTAATTAAATTCATTTTCTCTCACCATATTTGGGTATCACAACACATACCACCATAAAACACTAATTATCAGCACACTTCCAAACCAACCCTTCGCTATTAAGATTCATTCTTAATAAAAACAAAAGCCTGTATACTACATATTTTTTATTTTTAGGTAATACAATACCTATTTATTGGGATTGCTCAAAATCTATAACTCATATACTTTTGATAATATTTAATGGTTTATGATAATTTAAGAATTGACGAGAAAAAGCAGAGTTCTGAATTATAGTAATTATTCTAATCGTACCTTTTTCTCAATTAGATTAATTACTGAATCAAAACCGATCATTAACATCATATAAAATTAAAATGTTAAGAAGACTAAAGAAACAAAAGACTACCATCCAAAGTGATGAAATTATAATATTATATGGCACTAAAACCGGAAACTCAAAAGTTGTTGCCAAGGAGTTAAAAAAGCAGATTAAAAAATTAGGTTTTGAAGCTACATCCTTAGATATGAGAAAAGCTGATCCGAATATTTTGTATGAGGTATCAAAAGCTTTTTTTATTGTAAGTACTCATGATGATGGAGAACCTCCTGCATCAGCCAGAAAATTTTACAAATATCTTCATTCCTCAAAAATGAAGTCGTTGAACCATTTAAATTTTTCCATATGTGGTTTGGGTGATTCATCATATGATAAATTCTGCGAAGCATCAAAAATTTTAAATAAGCAACTTTCCAATTTAGGTGCAAAACCTATTTTAGAGAGAGTAGAATGCGACATAGATTTTGGCAGTCAGGCAGCTGAGTGGATTAATTATATCATAAAATTAGTTGAAACAAATCCAATTCAAAAAGAATCAGAGGAGCATATTGAATTTAATAATATTGAATCTGATATATATACAGGGAAACTGGCAGCATGTGAAAAACTATCAAGATCGGAAAGTGGGAACTATACATATCATATTGAATTAAATGATTTTAATAAATCGTTTTTATTCAAGCCTGGAGATCTGATTGAAATTGTTCCTGATAATCCCCAATGGCTTGTTGACAAGATAGCTCAAAAAATAAATTCAACTGAATATAACAATGTCCTGTTAAGTCAAAAGGAAATTTGTCGCATCTCTCCTGCCTTTGTTAAATCTTATGCTATGTTGACAAATAACCAGGAGTTACATCAATTAATTTTAGATAAATCAAGATTTAAAGCTTTTGTTGATAAGGCTAATCTGCTTGATTTACTGACTGATTTTCCAGGTGATCAGGAAACCGATAAAATTATTGGTATTTTACCAAAGCTAAATGGCAGACAATATTCAATTGCCAACTATGCAACAAAATCCAGTAATAATCTACATTTGATGATTAAAACTATCAGATATGATTATAAAGAAAGAAAGCACGAGGGTGCAGCTTCTGTATATACAAATGAATTTTTGCAAATAGGACAAACTTTAAAGTTTAAATACATTAAGAATACAGATTATCATTTGCCTAAGAAAAATAAAACTCCACTTATTTTAATAGGCTCAGGAACTGGTTATGCCCCTTTGCGAGGGTATATTCAACAATGGAGTGAGCAAAATCCATCTTCGAAAGCATGGGTTATTTGGGGGGAACAAAAGCACCAATTTTCAAACAGATATAACATGGAACTGGAAGCCCTGAAAAAGCAAACCAAGTTACTACAAGTGGATTGTGTATCATCTCGTGATAATGGTCCCAAAACTTATGTTCAAGATGCTATAAAATCAAACCCAAAGCAATTTAAAAAATGGATTAACAAAGGTGCTTCCATCTATATTTGTGGTTCAAAACAAATGGGTTATGACCTTGAGAATACAATTGAGAAAGTATTAAAAGACAACAAGACCTCATTAAAAAAACTAAAAGAAAAGAACAGGTATATAACAAGTATATATTAGTTCATTTTTAGAATTTCATTAATCTCCTGATGAATAGAGATTATCTCTGGTTGATATTTATCTGTATTTTCAATCAGAGCTTTCTCTATTAATTTGAAGGACTTGATGCGTAACTGACAATATTGAATAAATAAATTATTCTGATCTATGTATTCCTGATCTAAACCTTGTAATTGGTTCATTTCCTGAAGTAATGCAAGGTTTTGATTCCAAAGAGTTATCCCTTTTTTATGAATAAACTGAATAGCAGCTTCTGTTTCATTTTTTTCAATCAAATCAAAAAGCGTTAATGCTTCTTGTTCATTCTTTTGAAACAAAGCTATGCCTTCATTATATTTATCTGTATCAAAAGAATCTGGAGAATAGAAGGTATATCCCAAAATAACTACTAAAATAAGGACCATATTAATTGCTCCTACACCTGCAGCTTTCCATCCTGAATAAAATTCTCCTTTATTTTCCTTGTGCATGGCAATATCATGACCCTGTATTTTTTCAACTATAAAATAAATAATTCCTGTATATACAATGGGTATTAGATAATTTGGAATTTTATCTATTACGGCTTCAGGTATTGAAAAAATAGCAGTAAAAATGAATATTGTGGCTATTATACTTATAAACAAGGCATGTTTTCCATAATCATCTTTTCCTAAACTTCGATAATTTTCTCGTATTAACCATCCTGCAGCAACGGGTCCCCCAATGTATGTAGCTAGTGTTATTGATCTTTGAGTATATAATTTGTAATTGATTTTCTTATTATTTTCAGAATGAATATCATTCATAATATATTATTATTTATAAGTGCTTATTGATAGGCGAAAATAAACAATATAACTAAAAACAGGTTAATACAAAACAAAAATGGGTATCCCTAAAGATACCCATCAAATCAAAATTTAAACTCTAATCCATTCAAGAATGAAATGGAAATCAAACCTAGTTGAATAAATAGTTATTATTTATCTACACTAGTTTTTTTTTATAATTGTGAACCTATTTTCTAATCTTACATCCTTTAACTGCGAAATACATAATGTATGCATAAACAGGAACAAATATTAAATATGCCTTTTGATAATCAGCTGATGTAATTACTTCACCTGTTTTAAATACATCTATTAAAAAACCAAAGATTAAAGGAATAACAGCACCACCTACAATACCCATCACCAATAAAGAGGCACCGGTTTTTGTAAATTTACCCAAATCAGCAATAGCCAACGGCCAAATAGCAGGCCACATTAATGAGTTAGCAAATCCTATTAACGCCAACATATATATCCCATAGCTTCCCGGTAAGTAAACCAATAATAATGCAGCTACAATACCTATAATAGAAAATGCTTTTAATGCAGTTGTTTGTGAAATAAATTTAGGGATCATAATAACACCAAAAATATATCCTACAACTAATCCCATTGGTACATACAATGAAAAGTTATCCAGATTTACATCTGTAGAACCAAAAACTGATTTAGCATAACCAATAATAGAAACCATTGGTAATGTTTCTACTCCCACATATAAAAACAATGCAAGTACACCTAATAATAAGTGAGGATACTGAAAAACACTTGTTTTTCCTGACTTAGATTCTTCTGATGCATTATCATCTCCGTCTTCACCTTCTGCTTTTACTTCAGGAAGAGGAGCATATATCATAAAGATACCTAACGCAACAAGAATACCGGTTACAATATAAAAAGGAAGAATAACATCGTCTAATTGTACATTATTTAAATCAAGGAATAAACCTAAAAACAGCGAAGATAACCACCATGCCGATTTATTCATAATACCCATTAAACTCATACGCATAGCTGCACTTTCCTGTGGTCCGATAATGGTAACATATGGGTTAACGGACGCTTGTAATAAGGTATTACCTATTCCGCCTACAAATAAGGCTAATAAAAATAAAGGAAACGATAGCATTTTTGAAGAAGGAACAAATAAAACCATTCCTACTGCCATGATAAAAAACGCAAGTACCATTCCTTTTTTGTATCCTACTTTTTTTATTATGACACCTGCCGGTGCTCCAAAAATTACGAATGCAGAAAATATTGCTGCCGTTACCAGATATGACTGTGATGTTGAAAGTTTAAACGCGTCTTGTAAAAATGGAGTTAAAAATCCACTAATACCAACCCCAAAACCTATCACAAAAAATAAAATGCTCACTATTGCCAGTGGTACAATATAATTTTTGTTAGAAACTTGTGTACTGCTCATATTTCCTTTTTTTTCTAATTCTTTAATATTCTATTTGGGGATAATTCTGTTTCTTAATTAGCTATCAAAATCTTATACAAATTCATTTACTAAAATCGGATGGAGTACTACTTAAAACAAAGTGAAGCTCTCCTCCCTGAATTATATCGCTGTGAGATATATTTGTTTGAGTATATGGTTGTCCGTTTAAGTATACTTCTTTAATATAAATATTATCTTTTGATTGATTCTCAGTTGAAATGGTAAATTGCTTACCATTAGGAAGATTCAATGTTGCTTTTGAAACCCATGGAGAAGTAATACTATAAATTCCATCTGCAGGGTTTACCGGATACAAGCCCATAGATGACATGACTAGCCATGCAGACATTTGACCACAGTCCTCGTTTCCACAGTAGCCATCTGGTTTTGTTGTGTATTGAGAGGTGATAATCTTACGAACCAATTCCTGTGTTTTAAAAGGCTCTCCTACTTCATTATATAAATAGGCCACGTGATGACTTGGTTCATTACCATGAGCATACTGACCAATCATTCCTGTTGAAAAAATTGGTAACTCATCACCTGCTTCACCTTTATAAGTAAACATGGAATCCAATTTAGCTTTAAATAAATCTTCGCCTGTAATACCTATTAAACCTTTGATATCGTGTTGTACATGCCAGAAATAATGCCATGCATTACTTTCGCAGAAATATTCAGTATACTCACGTGGTACAAAATCCTTAATAAACTCACCTTTTTTGTTCTTTGGTCTGAAGAAATTAGTTTCTTCATCGTAAAGATTCACCCAATTATCAGCTCTGTTAGTAAAATACTTATAATCTTTAATCTTATTTAAAGCTTTTGCAAACTGAGCTATACACCAATCATCATATGCATATTCCATTGTTTTTGATACACTCCAATGCCCATCTTCATTATCATCCATTGGTACATACCCATACTTTTTATAATCAGGTAAACTCCATGCATTGCTTTTTGCTGTAGCAACACACGCTTCATAAAGACGTGTTGTATCCATAGGAATTCCTTTAAAGAAAGCATCCACAATAACAGGAACCGAATGATAACCAATCATCATGTTTGTTTCATTACCAGCAAAACTCCATACAGGTAGTAATCCTGTTTCATCATAATGACTCAGGAATGAAGCAATCATATCTTCTACCTTATCAGGAACCATTATGGTATACAATGGATGAGCTGTACGATAAGTATCCCATAATGAAAATGTTTCGTACTTATCATATCCAATAGCCTGATGATATTTACCATCAGCACCTTTATACCACCCATCAACATCAGAATGTAATGATGGTGTTACGAAACAATGATATAAATTGGTGTAGAATATTGACTTTTGTTCTTCTGTCCCTTCTACATTGATAATACTAAGCTTTCGTTCCCAAGATTTTTCAGCAACGTGAACTACCTTATCAAAATCCCAATCCGGACATTCTGCGTGCATATTATTCTTAGCACCATCAATTGAGTGAGATGATAGGGCTACTTTTATCATAACCTGATCATCTTTATTTGATTTAAAAGAAATTTCAGCCTTGGTCTTTACAGCCTTAACTTCAACTCCTTCAATAACATCTAAACCATTATATAAATTAATATGTTTTATTGGTTTAGAAAAATTGATAACAAAATGCTCTCTTTGATCAGGAGCCCATCCAGTTGAATAACGATACCCTGTAATAGTAGTATCATCTTCTACCTTTAAGTAAGTTTCTGTTGGAGCATCCCAGTTTAAACAATAACCAAGATCTATAAGAATTTTTGATGCTGAGTCTTTAGGAAATGTATAACGATGCATTCCAACCCGCTTTGTTGCGGTTAACTCAGCCTTTATTCCAGAGCTTAATAAATCAACAGAATAATAACCCGGAGATGCAGATTCTCTTTCATGATTAATTTTTGAATAAGGACGATATTCTTCCTGATCATCCCATAAATCTTCTGTGAACCTACTATTATAAGGCATAATCAAAATATCATACAAATCACCTGCCCCAGTTCCAGTAAGATGTTTATGACTAAAACCTGCAATAGTAGAATCCGGCCAAAAATAACCAGCTATGCGATCCCAACCTGGCAATCCATTATCAGGACTTAGTTGAACCATACCAAATGGAACAACAGCCCCGGGATATGTATTACCAGGACCATCCGTGCCCACAAATGGATCTACATAATCAGTTAGATGACTATTTGATACAGATTCCTTATGAGATGTTTGACAAGAAATTAGTAATCCTAATACAAAAATTAATATGAATGAAAATCTATACATACTACCAAGTTAAAAGTTAAAAGCCAAAAGTTGAAAGTTTTATCTCAATTGAATACATCGAATAATCATAAAAATTTATCACTCCTTGTAACCATGAAACCTTTCAACCTTTGTTTCCTTATTTATATAGAATTATTTTTAATAAAATCTATGATTTCAGGAATGCGACCAAATGCAATTCCTACAACAGTATCTGCAGCCCCATAATAAATAACGACTTTACCTTCTTCATCATGTAATGAAGCACATGGGAAAACTACATTAGGTACATCACCATTCATCTCATAATCTGTGCTTGGAGCCAATAGATATGGTTGTGTTCTATACAATACTTTATCAGGCTGTTCTAAATCTAACAAAGCAGCACCCATTGAGTAACGGTATCCACTACATGTTTTAATTACTCCATGATAAAACATTAACCAACCATCATCAGTTTTAATAGGTACACCACCTGCTCCAACTTTTAAACACTGCCATGCACTATCTTCAAAAGGTGTTACTTTCAATACTGATCTGTGCTCTCCCCAATATTTCATATCAGGACTGTAGCTCAAATAAATATCACCGAATGGAGTATGTCCGTTATCACTTGGACGACTTAACATACAGTATTTACCGTTAATTTTTTCAGGGAAAAGAACTCCGTTTCTGTTAAAAGGCAAGAATGCATTTTCACACTGAAAAAACTCTTTAAAATCGAAGGTATAAGCCATACCAATTGTTGGTCCGTGATACCCATTACACCAGGTAACCCAATATCTGTCTTCAATAAAAGCAACACGAGGATCATACTTATAATCAGAATGAATCATCTCTGTATTACCAGCTTTCATTTCAATTGGTTCCGGCTCAATTTCCCAATTAATACCATCTTTACTAAAGCCTGCATGTATGTTCATTTGAACAGCTTTGTTATCACAACGGAAAACACCTGCAAACCCATCCTTATAAGGAACTACTGCACTATTAAATATACTGTTTGACGTTGGAGTTTCATATCTTCCAATGATTGGATTCTTTGAATAACGCCATACAACGTCCTTACACCCTTCAGGTCTTTCCTCCCAGGGAATCATGTTTTTTGAAACCATACCTTAAATATTTTATGTTGTTATCTTACTCGTCTTTAGGTGAATCGCTATATGTAAATGGTACAAAATACGCAACTAACAATGAAGGGATAGTTGCAATCAGTACCCACATAAAAAATATTTTATATCCTAATAAATCACTTAAGTATCCACTTATCATAGAAGGGATCATAAATCCTAAATTCATTATTCCTGTAGCAAAGGCATAATGTGCAGTTTTATATTTACCCGGAGCTATTTGCTGCATCATAAACAGCATTAATCCCACAAAACCAAATCCATATCCAAAGTACTCAAATACAACAGCAATTGAGATAACATAAATACTATCTGGTTGATAAAATGATAATAATGTATAAACTGCAAACGGAATATTAAATGTTATAGCTAGTGTAAATAAAGCTCGTTTTAATCCTTTGGCAGAAATGTAATATCCTCCAAGCAATGAACCGACAACAAAGGCTGCTGCTCCAAATGTTCCGTATACTAATCCAATTTCGGATGTAGTCATTCCCAAACCTCCTTCTGCAACTGCAGCTTTAAAAAACAATGGAGCAATTTTAATGGCAAAACCTTCTGCAAAACGATAAAGGATTATAAAAATAATATACCATAAAATATACTTCTTTTGGAAAAAAGTTTTTATTACATCTCTAAGAGTTTCAAAGCCTTCCTTTAGAGATTTAACCTCTGTTGCTTCACTCCCACTTGGTAACATTTTTATATGATAAAGACCTAATAAAAACATAACTGCACCATAGGTTCCCATTACAATCATCCAGGCATATTTAATACCCATAGTTTTCTCTAGTTCTCCAGCTAAATATACAAAGGCTCCACCTGATACAATTTTTGCAATATTATATGCAGCTCCTTGCCATCCAATATATTTAGCCTGTAACTTAGGAGAAAGTACACTTAAGTATACTCCATCAGTTGCAATATCATGAGTAGCACCACTGAATGCAACTACTGCAAGTAATGCAATCGAATATCGAAAGAAATCGTTTAAAGGTAAAGACAATGCAACCAACGCAAAAGCCATACCTGTTACCAATTGAGTTGCTACAACAAAATGTTTTTTTGTTTTAAACATTTCTAACACCGGACTCCATATTGGTTTAAGAGTCCATGGCAACATAATCAATGAAGTCCACAGAGCAATTTGAGCATCACTAATGCCCATATTTTTGTACATTAAGGCAGAAGCCTGAGCAATAGCTACAAAAGGTAGCCCCATAGCAAAATACACCGTCGGAATCCAAAAGGCCGGATTCCTCATTTTATTTCCTTTCTCAGTCATTTTTATATATTCTCTAGTTTTTTTATTACTCTTTTTATTCTCTCTACACTTGATGCCATAATCTGATTCTCTTCCAAATCCTTTGTCCCGTTAAACCGTACTTCGTTTTTACTAAAAACAGCTTGCTGTTTATAAACACTTCTCAGCGAGGCATGGAAGGCTTTTGCTTTAGTTTTTTGTGCTAACTCCGTTATATTATTTTCATCAACTCCGCCTCCGGCCATAACTGCCAATTGTTTACCTGCTCTACTTTGAAGTTTTGCTATTAGATCACCCCCCTCTAATGCTGTATTTTTTTGTCCCGAGGTTAACAACCGCTTCACTCCCATCTTCACCAAAATATCCAAAGCTTCAAAAGGATCTCTACAATGATCAAAAGCCCGATGAAATGTTATGGGTAATCCTTTAGCAGCTTCAATTAGCCTGCAGCACAAATCATAATTCACAGTTCCATCCGAGTTTAAAGCTCCTATCACAATTCCATCAGCACCATATTCCACAGCTATTTTTATATCTCTCAGCATAATTCCCTGCTCAACCCCATCGTAAACAAAATTGGCTCCTCTCGGGCGAATTATTGGGAATATATCTATTTCACTATGTTCCTTTGCCAACAAAATAGTACCCCCAGAAGGAGTTGTTCCTCCTTCAATCAAATTATCGCAAAGCTCTACCCGATCAGCTCCCCCTACATCTGCTGCTAAAACAGATTGAATATTACCTGCACAAATCTCAAGCTCAAAACTTTTACGTTCATATGGCTTTTTTAATGTTGGAATCATTTCCTTTATTAAAACTGATTTCTATGATGCCCTATGCTATAGATGTGCTTGATTATTATTTACTGCCTCCAGTAAAAATTTCCAATTTCCCTCCTTCTATCACTTTTTTATGGTTAATAAAATAAGAATTTATAGATTTTCCATTCCACTTTATATCGTTAATACAGTCATTTTCTGTAGATGAATTTTTTACAATTTCAAATGTTGAATTTGAATAATACTTTTCATCCAACTCAATACTTATTTTATCAAATACTGGTGCAACAAGAGTATAATTCATATCTCCAGGACATACAGGATAAAATCCCATCATGCTGTATACTACCCAGGCACTCATGGTTCCACAATCATCATTCCCGGGAATTCCATCAGTAGCATTTTTAAAATAGGTATCTACCAATCTTCTGACTTGTTTTTGAGCTCTCCATTCTTCTCCTTTCACATAATTGAAAAGATATGGATAGTGCATATCCGGTTCGTTAGCCATATCAAAAAGCTCATCATCAAATACATTTTGAAGCTTTTGAGTAAACTTCTTGTTTCCTCCGTTTAATTTAATCAAACCTTTAATATCATGAGGAACTCCAAAAGTATATTGCCATGCTGTTCCTTCATGAAAACCATGTACTGGTTCGAAATCTTTACCTTGTAAAGGATCGAATTTATCAAGGAACTTCCCGTCTTTTGTTTTCGGACGAAGAACACCAAACTCCTTGCTATAATAGTTTTTATATCGTTTTGATTGATTTAAAAATCTTTTATAATCATCTTGTTTACCTAATGTTTTTGCGAATTGAGCCAGGTTCCAATCTGCCACATAAAGTTCCAAAGCTATAGATACAGAGTTATCGTAATCTTCAGTAAAAGGAACATATCCATGTTCTAAATAAAAGTCATTTTCAGTACGTATTTTATTACTTTTTTCTGGTGTTGTGGCTGACTTAATCATGGCTTCATAAGCTGTTTCAACATCAAAATCAGTTAATCCTCTTAAATAAGTATCTGTAATAACTGGGAATGAAGGATCTCCATTCATAGTATAAGTTTCAGTACTATTCAATTCCCATTTTGGTAACCAACCGCTTTCTTTATACATATCCACCATTGATCTCACCATATCCAACTGTTGATCTGGATATACCAAGCTCATTAATGGATGAAAATTTCTATAAGTATCCCATAAAGAAAAAATGGTATATCGATTTCTATCCTTTACCTCTCCTACACCATAAGTCTCCATTAATGGATATTGACCATTGGCATCATTCAGGATGTTTGGGTGAATTTGCATATGATATAAAGCTGTGTAAAAAACAGTCTTTTGATCAGCAGTTCCACCTTCAACTTTAATCTTTGACAATGCTGATTCCCAAAGGTTTTCAGCCTGATTTCTTGTAGCATCAAAATCAAAACCTAAAGATTCATACTCTAAATTTTGACGGGCGTTTTCAACACTAACATATGAAACCCCCACTTCAACCATTACATCTTCACCATCCTTAGTATCAAATGAAAAATATGCTCCGATACTATCGCCTGATACAGGATATTGAAATTTGTCGTAGTACTTAAATTTACCAGAAGTGCTCGACCAGTCTTTTTCTGCTTGCATTGCAGGCATCTTCTTAAATACACCAAAGTTTGATGCCTTTTTACTGAAACGAGCCACAAAATAAACAGGTCGCTCTGATTGTCCATGATAACAGAAATTACCAGTCATTCTATAACCTTCAACTTCTTTATCATTAACCACCTTAACGTAAGCTCCACTTTCGTTGGTTAAGCTATTACCTAAATCAATTAATATATTTGATTGCCCTTTAGGAAAAGTAAAACGACTCAATCCGGTTCTTGGAGTTGCAGTTACTTCTGCTTTAACGCCATATTTATCCAAATCACAGGTATAATAACCCGGATTTGCTTTTTCATTAGTCATTACAGCACCATATTCCTTGATATTTGCATTCACTTCTCCGGTGGTAGGCATCACTATAATTACACCTAAATCCGGACAACCAACACCACTCATATTTACATGCGAAAATCCGGTTAAGAATTTATTATCAGCGGTATATGGCGTTGACCACCATCTGGCATCTTTGTCATACTTATTTATATCTGATCCTGTAACATTAAAAGGAACAACAGAAACCATCCCCTGAGGAACAACAGCACCCGGATTTGTAGTTCCGAAATTTGTGGTTCCTATAAATGGATTCACATAATCAATATATTTCTGTGCATTGGTGTGTTGAACACCTATTACCAGTAAAATGGTTGCTAAATATGTTGTTATTTTTCGCATACTATTATCAGATATCATTATTTCTTATAAATCCTTTTTACTTCTTGTATAAATCGTATCAGTCTGAACAAGACTTTCTACCTGTTTCCTTTTCCTTTCTCCAATTACTTTTGTAATTCTATTGTCATTGAGTAAGGAACATCATTCTTAGTTACTCCCCTCTTTTCATTTGGTACATCAGACATTTCAATTTCAATCTGCCCTCCCTTTAATAACTCTTCATGAGTGTAATAGTTTCTATCGAGCATTTGTCCATTAAAACTAATGCTATTCACATAAACATTTTTAGCACTGTTATTTTGAGCTTCAATAACCAAATGATTACCATTTTCAAGTTCAATAGTTGCTTTTTCAAATAATGGAGAACCTATTACATATTGATCAGATCCTGGACAAACAGGATAAAAGCCTAAAGAACTAAACACATACCAAGCTGAGGTTTGTCCGTTATCTTCATCACCACAATAACCATCAGGGTTTGGAGTATATAGTTTGTCCATCACTTCACGAACCCTTTGCTGTGTTTTCCATGGCTGACCAGCATAGTTATAAAGGTATAGCATATGTTGAATTGGCTGATTACCATGCGCATAATTACCCATATTTACAATCTGCATCTCTCTGATTTCATGAATTGTAAATCCATAATAAGAGTTATCGAATATCGGAGGCAGATTAAACACTGTATCTAACTTTTCAACAAACTTATCGTTACCTCCCATTAAGTTAATTAAGCCTTCAACATCCTGAAAAACACTCCATGTATAGTGTATACTGTTTCCTTCAGTAAATGCATCACCCCATTTTAATGGATTGAAAGGAGATTGGAAATTACCATCCTCATTTTTACCTCGCATCCATCCCGATTCTTTATCAAAAACATTTACATAATTTCTTGCTCTCTTCTCAAACAAGTCTATTTCTTCCTGAGGTCTGTTTAATGCTTTAGCTAATTTCCAGATACAAAAATCTGCATAAGCATATTCTAATGTTCTGGCAGTATTTTCATTGATATCAACATCATAAGGAACATATCCTAATTTATTATAATAATCATAGCCATATCTTCCTACTGAGTTTACTGTTGGATGAACATTCTTTGTATTCTTTAAAATAGCCTCATATAATTTATTGATATCATAACCTTTAATGCCTTTCAAGTAAGCATCTGCAATTAGTGACGCAGAGTTTGATCCAATCATACAACCTCTGTGTCCAGGACTAGCCCACTCTGGTAACCATCCACTTTCTTCATAAGCATTAACAAGTCCTTCCATAATTTGAGAATCCAACTCAGGATACATTAACGTAAAGTATGGAAAAACAGCTCTGAAAGTATCCCAAAAGCCATTATCGGTAAACATATAGCCATCTTCTACTTTTCCATTGTAAGGACTATAGTGTACTATTTGATCTTTATCATTGATTTCGTAGAACTTACGAGGAAATAACAACACTCTGTATAGCGTTGAATAAAAGGTACGAATATGATCTATATTATCACCTTCTACTTTTATTCGCCCTAGTTCTTTATTCCATATAGCATATCCATCATGCTTTACCTGATCAAAGTTTTGAGATCCTATTTCTTTAGCTAAATTTAATTCAGCTTGCTCTGGACTTATAAATGATGATGCTACTTTTACATGTACTTTTTCACCTTTTTCGGTCTTAAAACCAACTACCGCTCCTACGTGATCAGCTTCACTAAATAATGAATTCTTTTTAAGGGTAGAATCTTTCCAGGTATGTGTCACTTCAAAGTCTTTATCAAACTCTGCAACAAAATAATTACAGAAATTTTCAGGTACTCCTCCATGATTATTTTTACAATATCCTATGATCTTACGTTCCTCAGGTAATAGTTTTACCATAGAGCCTCCGGCAAACCCATCTAACAATATATACGATTGATCATTTTCAGGAAATGTAAATTGAAAATAAGCAGCACGTTCCGTTGGCGTAAACTCAACTTTAGTATCATAATCTGCCAGGTAAACACTATAATAATGTGGTTTTACTTCTTCAGCCTTATGCGAAAACCAGGAAGCTCTCTCCTCTTCTTTAATTTTTAAATCTCCGGTAACAGCCATTAAAGAAAAAGCTGCATAATCATTTATCCATGGACTTGGTTGATGTGTTTGTTTAAATCCGGTTATTTTATGATCCTGGTATTTATATGTCCATCCATCTCCAAAAGTTGAAGTCATTGGAGTCCAAAAATTCATTCCCCATGGACGTGCTATTGCAGGGTAGGTATTACCATTGGACAGCAAAAATTCAGATTCCGTTCCCATCAAAGGATTTACATATGAAATATAATCCTCACTACCTTTTTTACCATCTTTATGAACAGTATCACAAGCAATTAAGGTAACAAATAGTAATATTATTGTAAATTCTATAGCTTTCTTCATTATTTATGTTGTTTTTGATTTTCTAACCCTAAAGCCACCACTTTAAAACTCCCTTCCTAAGCACTGATTTACTGCACTTTACACACACACTGCAAATCCTTAAAAAAACTTCAATTATATACTTCTAAAAGTATACTTAAAGAATAAATAGTGCAAATTTGTATATTGTATCAAAACTGATATTTATTATTCTAATCCGTTGTGTTTAGTTTTTTTGTGAATAAGCCTTTACTCACAATTTAATGGATTTATAATAAAAAATAATAAAATAATGCAAACAATAATATACCTTAGACTGTATTAATAATATCTATTAAAAATTTAATACTTTTGAAATAATTAAATATTACAAGTTAGCACTTGTTAATACTTTTGTCTTTTAAAAAAGGATAATAAATAAAACAGAAACAATGTCTAGGGAGAAAATTAGAATTAGTTTACCTTCATTTTTACTTGAACCTAATGATGTTTTTCATTTAGTGAGAAGAACTATTACCTCAGAAGAGAATTTGGACTATCACGATCACGATTATGCAGAGATATTCTGGATTAAAGAAGGTTCCGGAGTGCATTATATAAATGATGAAAAACATACAATAGAAAAAGGAACTCTTTGCTTAATACGCCCTACAGACACTCATACATTTGTATCAACAGGTAATAACACAGGTTTGGTTGTTACCAATATTGCATTTTACCTTGAGAGTCTAAATTTATTTAAAGACCGATATTTCCCGGATTCAAATGAGTTATTCTGGACTACTGATAATCTTCCGTATACAGTAAATTTAAATACAGATCAGCTTAACGAACTGGAGTCTATTACAGATTATATACTATCGAAAAAACACGACTTTTTCCATTTGGATATTATGATATTGCAGATTTTCCGCATGCTTACTGAATCATTTGGAGATAATGCACAAAGTATACCTCATTGGTTAGCTTTAGCTTTAAAGCAATATAACTCTCCTCAATTATTCAGAGATGGTGTTCCGGGATTTGTAGCTCTTACCAATAGAACCACAGACCATGTTAACAAAGTCATAAAACAATGTTTAAATCAAACATTAACTGAAACCGTTACAAAAATCAAGATTAATTATGCAGCTCAAAGGTTAACGATGACTAATGTACCTATTAAAATTATTTGTTTTAATTGTGGTTTTAATTCTATTGGTCATTTTTACAAGATCTTTAAAAAGTACAATGGAATGACACCTAACGATTATAGAGCAATTAACCACAAAGTATTTTAATTTAAAAACGGTTACAATATTTCATAGTTGCCTGGTAACAAGGAGAAAGAAACTAGAATAGTTATATATAGTATTTTGATTATGCGATTAGGAGAAGTTGTAATACAAGGGTAAAGGGTATACTAATTTTATAATTAAATCTTGTATTACACTGCAATTGCATTATACATAGTAATCTCCAATTAGCCTATCAACAAATTAACTAATCACTCATCTTTTGTCTCATGTCTATTATCTACCATCTACAGTCTAATATTAAAAGCATGAAACATAGATTACTTTTTATTTTACTGGCACTTGTTATAACAATAAAAGCACAAAGTAATCCCCATCTATCCTCTTCAATATTAAAAGAGATAAAAAGAGTTGAGCAATTATATACAGAACGTAAAACTTTTGATACTGAAAAATCACTACGTATTGAGAACTTAAAAGAAAAAATTATAGTCAATGAAGGACTAAATGAAGAAAAATACAATCTCTATAAGAAGTTATTTAAAGAGTACTTTTCATATAAAAATACAGAAGCATATCAATGCATATTGGCAATGGAAAAAATTGCTAAAACTATAGCCGATAAAAATATTGTAACGGAAACCCAATTATTAAAATCTGAAATACTATTAAGTTCCGGCTTATTCAATGAAGCTATTGATATTATAAATGACATACATATAGTCGATGACAGTAAATTGCTAAATGATTATTACAAATTAAAAACACGTTTGTTTGGCGATTTAAAAAGCTATAATGATATATCATTATACGAAACAAAGTATGATAGCTTAAATCTTATTTATTCTGACTCACTTTTAATGGTTATTGATTCAAATAGTATTGATTACTTAATGACATCAACATACCGACTCATCAACATTGAAGACTTCAGAAAAGCTATATCTAAATGTACCGAAGCTCTCACTGATACTTCATTAACAGAGCACCAAAGAGCTATGCTTTATTCCTGTATGGCATGGAGTGCAGGTCAGATTGGGGAAACAGAACAGCAAATTAAATATTTATTAAAAAGTATCGAATCTGATATTCACTCCTCAACATACGAAACAACATCAAGCAGACTCTTGGCTCAATTATTACTAAAAAATAACGAAATAGAATTAGCCCATAAGTTTGCAGTACATGCTATTGAAGACGCAGAATTTTATGGAGCTTTACAACGTAAAGCAGAAATTACTCCAATCATCCCAATTATTGAGAAACAGTTAATTGAATTGGAAAAGTTTAAGACAAATGCAATACTAGGCATTTCTCTATTTATCTTTATTAGCCTTGTTGTGATTATATATTTATGGGTTAGATTATTTAAACAACATTCAAAGCTAAAACTGGCGCAACTGGATATTAAGGAAAAGAATAATTTGCTCTCTCATCAAAATTCAAAATTATCTGAATCTAACATTATTAAAGAAGAGTATCTCACCAATTATTTTGAATTGAGTACTGTATATTTTCATGAGATAGAAAACATGCAGAATAAAGTAAAGAGCTTATTACTTCAAAAAAAGTACACTGCCATTGAAAAGTTTTTAAATGATAGTGGACCCAAAGAGGATAAAGAGAAGATGTTTGAACGCTTTGACAAACTATTTCTTAACCTGTTTCCTAATTTTTTACCTGATTTAAATAAGATACTTAATGAACCGATTGCAGAAGAAGATATGAATAGATTATCATCAGAGATGAGAGTTTTTGCACTTAATAGATTAGGTATTACAAACACTGATCGTATAGCATCTATTTTGGGAGTATCCAGAAATACTATTTATACCTACAGAAACAGAATTAAATCCAAATCAAATTTAAAACCTGAAGAATTTGATGAATACGTTTTAAACATAAATGCCAATTAATGTAGTAAACGTATTTTATTTGAATTCAAAAAAGGCTGTTTCTTACATAAAAAACAGCCTGTATTTTAATCTGTATATGAATATTAAATCCTTTAATTTAAATACAATTTAATTTCTTTATAGCTCATACTCGCCAATAAAAACTCCGGATATATTCCATGCGCTAAACATATTTCCTTCTCGTTCTCCCAGTGGTATATAAACCTTTATTTGATGTTTTCCTGGTTTAAGTGATTCAGGAAAAGTAAAATAAGGATGAGATACAGTTCCAGGACACCAACCTGAACGACTACCATCAGAAGATGTAATTCCATTCCAAAAGTTACCTGATGCCGGATTAAACTTACGGTAAGTACCACAATCAATACGCCAGGGAGTAAAACTGAAAAAAGGTTCTGAATCCAGGAATACCTCATTCTTTTTAGGTAAATATTCATCACCATTTCCCCATCCTCCATGACCAGTTGTTATATATTGAAATTGTAAATTTTTAACTCCTTCAGGTATTTCAAAATCTACAGTGAGAGTATCTTTACGGAACATAGTTCCATACTCCTGTCCTGCCATTTCCATAACATTAGTCGTGTTAAAAACAGGTTGAATCCAATATTTCTTTTGTGGTTTAGTTGCTTTTTCCTGTGCATTGAGGTGATATTTCAGATTCAAACTAACCTTATGTCCTCCTCCATCATAATTCCCAACAAATACACCTATCCAGCATTCATTTCGTAAAACTGGCAATAAATGACTTACATCTTCTTTGTATATTACCGAATCAGCCCACTCTATACCAATATCTCGTTTATCATTATAGTAATTTACACCAAAAGGGGTAAAAAATCTCATTATCTCAATTAACGGATCATAATTATCTGTCTTTACAACACCCTGATATTCCTTACCTTCTTTACTAATATATTTAGGTAAAGAGTCTATCCCGTATTTTAATCCATCTAAAAAACTCTTATCCTTATCAACAGGAATTACAAAAACAGATCCTGTACGATCATAAGCATCTCCATTTGACCTTTCTGTTACCTCAGCAAAAATAGAAGTTCCATCAGGCACAACTGGAAGTTTCATCTTTTTTACAATAACAGTTCCCCCGGCATATCTATAAAGTAAATCTGTAGAATCACAATCTGGGTTATCAATATCATCTCCCCAATTTATGACCTGATTAGAAAACACTTTAATATTTTTTATAAAAGCATTTGCCAAACGATTATTAAATTCTACTTCGTTAACTTTTTTCCCTAATTGTTCGGGTATGAATTTGGTTTTACTTCGCCTTCTTTTTATTGATATATCAGTAGCTTCCCAACCTGAATTCCCATTTCTAACGTATTTAAGAACCAAACCATTCTGATAAGGAAACCAATACAGCGGAGATCCTTTTATTCCTATATCATCAGAAATCCATAATTCTATTTTATTTGAAAAAGATGAACCAACATATTTTTGGCATTTATAACCTAATATTGTAATTGGTTCGCCTTCAGGTTTAAAATTGCTGAAATCTCTAAAATCCATTTCAGTAAAAATGGAATCTTTTCCCATAAATATAGACTGTCGAAAAACTGTTGCCTGTTTATAATCAAGGTAATTATATTTTAATGGGACTTCAGGAATTAAATCTTTATCCGAATTATCCATCCAGCATATAGCTACGTCATTGTCATATTCTAAAATTAACTTTGCCTTGCCTGTTTCTATAACTTCATTTTTCCAGGTTTGATAAATAACCCTTCCTGATTTATTAAATGTTCCTTTTTGCGAATAAACAAATGTTTGTAGTGTTAAACCCAGTATTAAGAATATAATCTTGTTCATTTAGAAAACTTTAAGGTGATAATAAATTTTATTTCATACTATATATAATAAACACAAAGAGACCCTACAAACTTGAGGGTCTCTTATAAAAATTATATGTAAATTATTTCAAATGAGGATTAATTCACATCCCAGAAAATTTGAGTATCACGAGTATCTTCACTTTGAACTGCTGAGTAATTATCAGCATTATATGATTTCTCATCTTCAGGATATAACAATCTTACAGGAGGTTTTTCATAACCACTCTTAGTATCATCTTCAAAAGTTAAAGCAGGATATCCTGTTCTTCTGTATTCAGACCATGCTTCAATAGATTGTAAGAATCCTAAATGTAACCATTTTTGGTCATAAATCATTTCCAACTGTTCTGCTGATGATTTTGAAGCAAAATCAAGAGTTGTAACAAAATCATCTATAACTGATGATTCAGGATAAGTTTCTGTTGTTAAACCAGAAGTATTTAAATTATTTAAATAATAATAGAACCCAACAGACTGTTTAACTCCAGCTTCAAATGCAGCTTGTGCATCACCTAATCCCCATCTTTCATAAGCCTCAGCTTTTAAGAAATTAACTTCAGATGCCGTAATTACAATACCTGGTAAAGCTGAATTACTAATGAATGTAGCTGAATCCAAGATAGAATAATACATATAATTTGCATCTGTTTCCGACTCATCCCAAGTTACAGGCATAGCTGCAAACTCTTCATTTTGAACAAATTCTCCATCTACTGTTTCACCATATTTATCAAACATAACCGGAATACGAGGATCATCATAAGGCTTCATTACTGTGTTTAACATGTAATCCGGAGCATAATGTCCATTTACTTCTGTAAGTGCAGATTGCAAAGTATTAACATAATCAGTTAATGGCTCTAATAAAATATCAGTACCCGAAACAGAGTACTCTCCATTCATCTCACCATCCACTAAAGGATAAGTACTACTGTTATTCAACATTGCTGTAATTGCAGATTTAGCAGTAGATTCATCGTAATTAGAAATACGCATTAATAAACGTAATCTCAAAGAATTTGCATACTTCTGCCAACGCTCAACATCTCCACTAATTAAAATATCATATTTAGAAAAAGAAGCATCTGTTGATGCACTTGCAAAGTAAGTTGCTGCTTCATCTAATTCTGAAATAAATTGAGTATAAAGAGATACCTGATCATCATACTTTGCATTTTCAATAGTACTTGAAGTAATCAAACTTCCTACTTCACTATAAGGAATATCACCCCATAAATCAACCATTTTGGAAGCACAGTCAATTACAAATACTTTAGCAGCATACATGAACACATCCATACTAGCTTTTTCATCATCAGAAAGAGCTGCATATGCAGATTCCATGGCACGATAAACTCCTAGCGGACCGCTACCATTATTGTTTAAATAAAAACTATTCCAGTACTGCTGAGTATAACTAGTACTTGCCTGGTATTTCCCAATTGAGTTTGTATAAAAGTTTGTTTGAGAAAATACACCAGTATTAATTAATAACATAGTTCTGACGTTCCAATAACTAGGACGAACACGATCATGATTTAACATTCCTGTAAAAAATGCAGGAATACTTGAATCTGTAGCCTTCTCTGGATTGGTATATTTGCTAACCAAATCATCTTTACAAGAAGTGAATACTGTAAAGAAAACCAGAATATATAAAATATAATTTTTTACTTTCATAATATTAATTGATTAAGGTTAGAAACTTGCATTTACGCTAAAACCAAAGCTACGAGAAGCAGCTGTTGAACCTACATCAACTCCGGTTGCCCACCATTTATTACCAAGAGGGGCTTCAGGATCAAGGTTTTCTAAAGTACGGTATAGATAGAATAAGTTTCTACCATAAAGTGAAAAACGTACATTAGATAATCCTACTTTTTCAGAAATAGCTCCTGGTAATCGGTAAGCTAAAGTGATTTCACGCATCTTTATATAACTATTATCTAAGATTGCTCCATCTTTATTTCCAGGAACCGCACCCCAGTCATAGTTATTCATGTAATAATAACCTGCGCTTATATATTGAGTATTATCTAAGCCTGTATTTTCGTTTTTACCTTCTAACAATACTCCATCGTCATAAGTTTCACCGTTAAATTCATAAGTTAAACCTCCATGAGCAGCATCACGATATTTCATAGAATTTTCAAATAAACCTGCTCCTGTCATATACTTCATACTAGGTGAAATCATTTTTCCACCAATTCTGTAATCAATATTAAAATCTAAAGAGATATTTTTGTACTTAACCGTGTTAGAGAAACCTCCCACAAAGTCAGGCATAATATTACCTGCTTTAACATACTCTGAATTATCAACTATATAAAGACCATCATCACTAATTAAATAGTTTCCATCTGTATCTTTAGCTTTATCATAAACATAGATATTACCTAATTTTTCATCTTCAGCAGCAACTAATTTAATTGCAGATTGCTCTGCTGTGTAAAATACAAGTTCTTTTGAAGTTGTGTTAAGGCTGTTAACTTTACTAGTGTTTGTAGACCAATTAAATCGTGCATCCCATTTCCAATCATTATTTACTACAGGAGTAATTGTTAACGAAAGTTCAAGACCATTACTACCAATTTCACCTACGTTTACTAATTGACTAGATGCTCCAGTTGAAACTGTTGTTGCTAAATCTAAAATCTGGTTTTTAACAGTGTTTTGATAATAACTTACATCAACACCTAATCTGTTATTAATAAACTGAGTTTCGAAACCGATTTCAAATTCATGTTTCATCTCTGCTTTAAGGTTGTTATTACCCCAGCTTGAATCCAAAGTAAGTTGAGGAACAGAACCATTTACAGTTTGTAATGATGTTTGAGTATAAACAACGTTTGATTCATATGCAGGAGGAGCATTACCTACAACACCATAAGAAGCACGGAATTTACCATAGTTCCAGAATTGAGGTAAATTAAACACATCACTAAAAACTAAACTACCATTTACAGATGGATAGAAGTAAGAATTATTATTTTCTGGTAAAGTAGAAGCATATTCCTGACGAGCAGTACCTTCTAAGAAGAAATAATTCTTATAGTTTAAACTAAGAATACCAACATAAGCATATTTTAATAACTCTTTTCTTGTATAAGATGTACTTAAAGTACCGTATGAGTTATTTAAACTAAACCAGTTTTCAGTAACAAGCCCTGAGGTTGTAGCTGAAGATTCATCTTTATAGCTTTCTTCTCTTGATTGAAAACCAGCTGTTGCTGAAAGTTCAAAATCTGAATTTAACTGCTTATTATATGAAAGTAATAAATCAGTATAAAGAATATTATAAATACCTGTTGAAACAGAGTATGAACCAGTACTTGATGAAGAGCTATTAGCAGATGTAGGAACTTGGTTGTATTGCTTATTTTCTGTAGTTAATCCTGTAAAGTCATTACCAATACGTCCTCTGAAATGTAAGCCATCAACAATATCCCAGTTTAATGTACCACTAGAAATTAAACGATTCTCTTTTTCAATATACTTATTGCGCATTTGTTGCCAGAAGAAGTCTAACAAGTTAGTTGCACGAATAGAATGTTTAAATTCATCCGAAGAATAACTTGTACCTCCATAGGCATCGTACTTATAACCGTTAGAAGTTTTATATTTCTCTTTCATTAAAGACATATCTTCTGCTCTACTGAAGAATCCGCTAAATGAACCCAATACCTGACCTAACTGGTAAGGTCTATTAGTAGTTTTAGTATTGATAAAATTTGCATTTACATCAACACTAACTTTATCATTTAATTTAAATGTACTATTTAAACCTAAAGTATTTTTACCTTGCTCACTACCTTCCTGTGTTCCTTTATAATCTAATCTTGAATATGTAAAACGATAGTTTACATTTTCATTTGCGTTAGAAATGGCAACATTAGCATTTGATGTTGTTCCTGTTCTGTAAATTTCATCATAGTTATCTGGATTTGCTGAATATTTACCTGTAGAACCATCCCACCATGTAACTTCTCTACCATCAAACTTAGGACCGAAACCTGCATAAGCATACCAGTATGGACGAAGACCACCTTCTGCAGAACTATCGATGTACCAACCATCTGAATTAAATGCAGAAGAAGTTGAAGTATATTCTCTGTAGTAACCAGGACCGTATGAATTTTGGAACTTAGGAGTATAAGCTACTTTATCTACACTATAGTTATAACCAAAATCAACACCTAAACCTTTTTTCTTTTGTGATCCTTTTTTTGTAGTAATTACAATAACCCCACTAGCAGCATCAGAACCATAAAGAGCAGTTGCACTGGCGCCTTTTAAAACGTTTAAGCTTTCGATATCGTTTGGATTGATATCTAACGCACCATTACCGCGAATACGTTGATCATCCCAATAGTTATTATTGTTAGCACCACTAGCACCATACTGAGCGTCGTTACGAATAATAACTCCATCAACAACATATAATGGTTGTTGGTTATAATTTAAAGAGTTAATACCACGAATCTGCACGTTACTAGCACTAGTTACCCCTCCTGGAGCTGTAGTAATTTTAACACCGGCAGCCTTACCATATAAAGCAGAAGTAAAACTAGTTGCACCTGACTCAGTTAATTGTTTAGAATCAATTTTACTCATTGAGTAACCTAAAGCTCTTGATTGACGCTTGATACCCATTGCAGTTACAACAACTTCTCCCATTTCCTGAACATCATCCAATAAAACTAAATCAATGGTTGATTTTCCTGCAGCAGGTATAGTTTCAGTCATATAACCAATAAATGAAAACACCAATACACTCTCCTCTGATGGTACAACAATACTATAATTACCATCATAATCTGAGATTACACCTTGTGTTGTACCTTGAATCATGATAGTTACACCAATTAGAGGTTCTCCAGATGAATCTGTAATCTTTCCTGTAATTGTTTTAGTTACTTCCTGACTTCCTTCAACGTTATTACCCACATTTTCGGGGGCTGCCATAGCTTGTGCCGATGTAATGACGCACAAACCCATTAAGAGAAAAAGTTTCAAAGAATCTCTGAACCTTCTCCTTTTAATCTCTACAAATTTGTTTTCCATAAACAAAGTAATTTAAGTTAATAATAATATTTTCCTTACACGATAAGTAATTTGTACAAATTGTTTTAACACGTATTCTTCATAATGGCAGTAGGGTATTAATGAATACGACAATATGTATTTAGCTTTGATAATATTTCATCACCAGCTCCTATTTTGTAACCGCTCGACTCATAAACCAACTCTCCTTTATGAGTTACTACAAACGCCATAGGATATTCTTCAAAATCTGTCTTCTGAACAGAATCTAAAAACGGCTTTAACAGACCTTTTGTGTCTTTTAAGAAAATTGTATTATCAGGTAAACCCTTATAATTTTCAAGTTTAAAACCTGATGTTAATTTTTGAGGTTCAACAATTAATACAATCTTACCCTTCCAGCTTTCATATGATTCTTTTAGTCGAATCAAATCATTTACTAAATGTTTTGTAGGCTCCCTATCCGGATCGATCCACACAACCACACTTCCTTCACCTTGATCAAGATCAGATAATGAAATTACTTTTCCTGTTTTTAGATCCTGAAACTGCTGATTTAAATCAACAGCAACTTTATTTGTTTCGTTATCTGCTTTAGGAGTTGCAAAAAGAATTGGGATACGGGTTGTTTCTCCCTCTTTCACCTCAAAATATGTTCTTTTAACCCATACAGTTCCATTTGATTCTCTATTACCTGTAACCATTAAATATTTACCGGCATCAACATTTAATTTTGCGGGATATGAATCAAACAGATTACTATATTCATAATCCAATGTATTAAATCTCTTACCGTCAAACTTTTCAATTGTGAATTGTAAGTAATAGTTAGGTTGAGGTTGTCCTTTTTGTTGTGGAGCCCAATCTAATACCAATTCTCCTTTAGGCTTTTGCTGTACATTTAAGGTTTCAAATGATAAATCATTCCATTCTCCTTTTTTCAATACCTGCGGTATATTTCTGGCTCCATCAAAACGAGAAGGTATACCAAAACTTCTTAAAGCAGCCACAAGAAAAATATCTCGGGATGTTTTATCCGCTACTTTTAACTCTAACACACCAACCGGAAACATTGGGTTACGTAAAGTACTTTCATCAGTAACTAATGTAATACTATCTGTAATCCAATTAAGCAATACAGTAATATCTGCTTGCGTTTTTTGAATAAAATCTTGTCCAAAATATGACTGAATTGGCTTTTTATAAGCAGTTAGCAGTTCATTCTTAATTCTGGGATTTAAGATATATTTATTAAATACATCCTTATTCTCAGAATTTGAATTATCTGAATTTAAGAAATGATCCACTAATACAGGATAGCGAACATCTCTTCTGTCTTTATCTGCAATAACAGACAATAAATTAATAACCCGGTCTTTATTTTTAGAGGAATAATTATTTACAAACTCTTTAATTACTTGCCAATTACCACGACTTTCCTTAAATATCTTTTGTAATTTTTCATTATTAGCATCTTGTTCTTTAGCTATTTTAAGCACCGATAAAGAATCTATAAAAGTACTTTCATAGGCACTTCTAATAGAATCTTCTTCATGTAGTCTTCGCGTATTTTCCTGAACACCCTCTTCTGAGGCTTGAGCAACCTTTCCTACTTTTGGTGGTACCATAGCAAATTCATCGCTAATAATAACTTCTTCGAAGCTTTTTAATACAACTTCAAATGTATCCTGACTTGCAACAGTAACTTTCTCAAAAGCTATCTTATCTTCTTTAACAGCCCATATCACTAAATCTCCTAAACCAGTAAGTAACGAACAAACACCTTCTTCATTGGTATTTAATTTTGCTAAAGGATAAAACTCAGCATAATTATATAACTGAAATTCAACATTTGCATCCTTAACAATACTACCGGCTTTATCTTTTACTTTAACATATAATCTTTTTGTTGGAGCATAATCCGGAATCACATTTAATTCGGTATACTTACTTGTTCTGGCTACAACATCATCAGTGGTTGTATAATCACCAAAAACACGCGAATGTAAAAGCATAGCACGTGTTGCAGGTCCGGCAAACCATCCCATATCCAATTCCGGATCCGGCTCACAAGCACCTAAGAAATACCATTCTCCATCAGCCCACACTTCAACCCAGGCATGATTATCATCTGAATGCGCCCATCTTGGCGTATAGATTTGGCGTGCAGGAATACCTACAGCCCTCATGGCTGTAACTGTAAAAGTAGATTCTTCACCACATCTTCCCAATGCAGTTCTAACAGTACTTAACGGTCCACTTGTTCTTATATCTGCAGGATGATAAGAGACTTTTTCATGACACCAATGATTGACCTCTAATGCTGCATCATACATACTCATGCCTTTAATTCTATCCTTTAATTCTTTAAAGAATACAACTCTTGCACTATCCATATCCTCATTATTAATTCGATATGGTAAAACAAAATGTAAAAATAAATCATCAGGCACTGTCTTACCCCAAGAAAATTCTGTTCTGGTTTTTAATGCGTAGCGCACTTGTGTAAGAAAAAAGTCCTGATCATAATTCGCTAAATCACTTAAAGGCATATATGCATAAAGAAACTCCAAAGCCTCCTTTTCAACATCACTAATATTACTATTAAAAACTGAAAATAATTCTTCTGATCTATTTTTTGCAAGTTCCTTTTGCTTTAAAAATTGCTCATATATATCAGATCTTTTATTTGCATCTTTTTCTAAATGCGAACTCGAGCATCCGAATAATATACATGCGAATAAACTAAATACTATAAAATAGATTTTAATTGACATAACTTTATAATGTATATTGAATTTTGTAATGGTTAATATCTCAACAACAGGATTTTTTTCCTGCCTATACTATTAATTAAACATTCACATTTGCATTACATAAATTTAAACTCCCCAAAGAAACACCCCCACATTTCAATTGTTCAATTTTATATTTTAATATCTTTCTAAAAACACACCCCTCTTTTTTCATTCCCTTCATTTTTATTTTACATACTTAGACAATACAAATGTATATGACATCCATAATTAGAACAAATCTATCAATTACGCTAAAACCGCTTTTTGTTAATCTAAAGCGATGTAAAGAAAAACACCCACAATTCGTTAAAACCCAGTAAAACTTGTTAAAAAAGATTTATTCACAAGAAAATAGAAGATTTACACGATACACAACATTCCTTTTTAACGAGATTTTCATGACATTTATCATGCTTTTATATTTACATGATTTGGGCATATATTAAATTATTATATCGTTAAAAACAATTCTATTTCTATTCTTTTAGCATTTAGAACATATACGTTTTATAACAAACCGATACTTGAATATCTTATACTTATTTAATTTCACATTATATTGAACTTATTTTAGGCAATAGACTTATCACCTTGTAATTATTGTAAGGATAATTCAAATCGTAAAGTTTACACTAATTTATATCTGAGTTGGTAAATTATCTCTTAGATTAAAATTGAATTGATGTAATTCTATTTATACTATAAACTACATTTTTTATTACGATACTACTTCAATTAGCACCTAACATTATCTATACATCCAAAATCACTTTACACTCTATATCAACAACTTAACAATACAATCATCTGTATTCTAATCTCTATACTGGCTTACACTCTTTACTTTATAAGTAGTTATATATAATTTTGATTCAACACCGGTCAGCGAAATTTCGAGTCTCTAAATAGTATAAAAATTTAAAACATATAATACTAGAATTAATTAATCATGAAGACCATTTCTAAAATTATTTTAGCATGCATTCTTGTACTCAATCTTTCTGCATGTTCAAAAACAAATTCCATCACTTCTCCTGATGGAAAAATTAAGTTATCGTTTAACCTGATAAAAGGAGAACCTACATACCAGGTGATATATAATAACGATACTATTGTTAATACCTCTCACCTTGGTTTTGAATTTAAGGAACAAGGTAGTATGAAAGACCAATTTGAAATTATTGGTTCAAGCATAGCTTCTGCCGATGAAACATGGCAACAGCCTTGGGGTGAAAATAAATCAATCCATGATCATTACAATCAATTAAAAATTGAATTAAAAGAAACTGGTGAATCCGGAAGATTATTGAATATATTCTTTCGTACCTATAAAGATGGAGCTGCATTCAGATATGAGTTTCCTGAACAGGAGAACCTAAAGGAGTTTATCATCTCCAATGAAATCTCTGAGTTTAATATCACAGATAACCCAACAACCTGGTGGATAGATGCCAATTATGATACCTACGAAAAATTATATAAAGCAACACCTATGAGTGAAGCAAAATGGGTGGCTACTCCGGTTACTATGGTGGCTAAAAATAAAGCACATATTAGTATTCATGAGGCTGCTTTAACTAATTATTCAGGTATGACGCTAAAGCAAAATGAGAAAGGTGTATATGTGGCAGACTTGGTTCCATGGGCTAATGGTGATAAAGTTCGAACAAAAGCTCCAATGGTAACACCTTGGAGAACGATTCAAATTGAAGATTCTGCTGCTGAACTAGTAGAAAGTTCTCTTATTTTAAATCTTAACGAACCGTGTAAAATTGAAGATGTTTCGTGGATTACTCCTATGAAATATATTGGAATTTGGTGGGGAATGCATATTGGTACAGAAACATGGTATGCAGGACCACGCCATGGTGCTAAAACACAAACTGCGCTAGATGATATTGATTTTGCTGCTGAAAATAATATTAAAGGTTTTGTTGTTGAAGGTTGGAATGCCGGTTGGGAAAACTGGGGTGCAAAAGATGCCTTTGACCACATAACTCCGGCTACTGATTTTGATTTAGAGAAAGTAGCTGCTTATGCAAAAGAAAAGGGAGTTATGTTAATTGGTCACCATGAAACCGGAGGTGATATTCCATCTTATGAAAAATATATTAAAGATGCATTTAAGCAATGTCAAAGACTAGGTATGCACGCGGTTAAAACAGGGTATGCCGGAGGTATCTTCCCAAGAGGAGAACATCACCATGGTCAGTTTATGGTAGAACACTATCGTAAGGTTGTTGAACTTGCTGCTAAGTATCAGATTATGCTTGATGTACATGAACCTATTAAACCTACAGGTATCCGACGAACATGGCCAAACATGATGACACGTGAAGGCGTTCGCGGAATGGAATGGAACGGATGGAGTGACGGTAATCCTCCTTCGCATACTGTTACAATTCCTTTTACAAGAGGATTAGGTGGACCGATTGATTATACTCCTGGGACTTTTGACCTTTTATATAAGAATGCTAAAAACAGGGTTAAGTGGAACGATCAGGACAAGGGAACAAGTAGAGTACATACAACCCTTTCAAAACAAATTGCAAACTTTGTAATTCTTTACAGCCCACTACAAATGGCAAGTGATATACCAACAAACTATGTTGGTCATCCAGCTTTTCAGTTTTTCAAAGATTTTAATGCTGATAGCGACGAATCTCATGTATTAAATGGTGAGATAGGAGAATATATTACAATTGCACGCCGAAGTGGTGATGAATGGTTTTTAGGTTCAGCTACAAATGAAAAAGGAAGAACACTAGAGGTAAAACTTGATTTCCTTGAAGCAGGAAAAACTTATAAAGCAGAAATTTATAAGGATGCAGATGATGCTGATTACTTAACAAATCCACAGGCATACGAAATAGAAACTAAAGAAGTAAATTCTGATTCAACACTGGAGTTAAAACTTGCTGCTGGTGGTGGACAAGCTATTCGTTTTGTAAAACTTTAATAAAAAATGATTTAACCACAGAGGCGCAAAGAAATCATAAAGAATAAACTTTATTATACTCAGTGTCTCTGAGCCTCTGTGGTTAACTTCATTTCTCTCTCTTCTTCATAAAAACTATTTTTCAATGTATAAAGTCCTTTCTATAATTCTTTTCACCTACCTTCTTTCATTCACATTACATGCTCAAGAGGGTTGGGAAATATCCACAACATCACACACTGACTATGTTCCAACATGTGTAGCCAACGGTCAAATAGGAATAGTACCGGATTGCGAGCTATTTCAAACACGAAACGTAATATTGAATCATGTTTTCGACCGCCAAAGCACAAACGATATCAGTAGGGTTCTTTGCGGAATCAATCCATTTAATCTCAATATAAAAGTTGACAACCAAACCTTAAATCTTGAAAACATAAAAAATTGGAAGCAAACTTTAAATATGAAGGAGGCATCATTGCTAACATCATTTTCATTTGATAATAAAGTTAAAGTTGAATATTCTATACAAGCAATGCGCAACCTTCCTTTTGGAGGAATGATGCAGGTAAAGGTTAGCGCAGTAAAAGATATTAATTTAGATGTTAGCAACATTATTAAAACGCCGGAACAGTATAAAAATGCTCAATCACGTTTCAGAATATTAAAAGATCTGGACGTACGAATGCCAATATTTCAAACTATTGCAGATAGTCCATATGGAGCACACCAATTAGCTAGTTCTTCAGGATTTTTATTTGACACAGAATATCCGGAATTTAAAGAAGACACTCAAAATCCTTATCAATCTTCACTATCCTTTACAAAAGAATTAAAGAAAGGAGAATCTTTTACATTTAGCTTGTTTGGAGCAATCTGCACCTCTCAGGATTTCCATGATCCTATTGGTGAATCGGAACGCTTTGTTGTATTTGCTCAGCAAACAGGAGCTGATAAATTAATAAAGAATCATCAAGACGCATGGAACAACCTATGGCAAAGTGATATTATCATTGATGGAGACCCTCAATCGCAACTTGATGTTCGTTTTGCTTTATACAATTTATATTCTTTTCAAAGAGATGATAACGACCTAAGTATCTCTCCCATGGGATTATCTTCACAAGGTTATAACGGTCATGTATTTTGGGATGCAGAAATATGGATGTATCCTCCCCTTTTAGTCCTTCATCCGGAGATGGGACAATCCATGATGAATTACAGAATTAATCGTTTGAATAAAGCCATTGAAAGAGCTAAAAACTACGGTTACAAAGGAGCTATGTTTCCATGGGAATCTGATTATTCGGGAGAAGAAGCTACACCTACATGGTGCCTAACCGGTGTATTAGAACAACATATTACTGCAGATATAGCAATAGCAGCATGGAATTATTATAATGTAACTAAAGATATAGAATGGCTAAAGCAAAAAGGTTGGCCATTACTTAAAAATGCAGCTGATTTTTGGGTAAGTAGAGCTATCCATAATAATGATGGTAATTATTCAATTGAGAATGTTGTAGGAGCTGATGAATGGGCTCATGTGGTAACTGACAATGCATTTACCAATGGTTCGGTTAAACTAGCGATAAACAATGCTATTAAAGCTGCAGATATATTAAATTATAAAGCACCTAATATATGGAACTCATTAAGAAATAATATTAAAATTGAAAAGTTTAATGATGGAGTGACTAAAGAACATTCCGAATATAATGGAGAAGTAATCAAGCAAGCTGACGTAAACCTACTTGCATATCCATTACAAATTATCAAGGATAAAGAAGGTATATTAAAGGATTTGCAATATTATGAACCAAAACTTTCATCGGAAGGCCCGGCTATGTCCTATTCCATATTTAGTATTTTATATGCCAAGTTAGGAATGGCAGATAAAGCATTTGACTTATTTAAGAAAGCATATATCCCAAATAAAAGAGCACCCTTTGGCGTATTAGCAGAATCTGCAACAAGTAATAATCCATATTTTGCAACTGGTGCAGGAGGAATGTTACAGGCTGTTATTTTTGGCTTTGCAGGACTAGAAATCTCAGATAAAGGCATAGTTCAAAAAACACCTTGCCTTCCTAAACATTGGAAATCTTTGAAAATTACTGGTGTTGGAATGGATAAGGAAACGTTTTACTGTGAGCAGTGAGCAGTATGGCAGTCTACAGTTGGCAGTTTGAAGACTGATGACTGTAGACTGAGTACTGATGACTGAGTACTGATGACTAAGAACTACAAAACTATTCTTCGCAAACGGTATTTTATAATACTAAAACCGCTTCATTTTTTATAACACTAGCTTTATACTTAAATTTACATACATAACACTTAAAATAATATCAATGAGATTTTTAATTCCACCATTATTACTATTGCTAATATTTGTAGCATCATGTAATACAACATCTAATAAAACAGATGATGCAGACATTAAACTTGATATCATAAAACCTCAGCAATACGTTGTTTGCAAAACACAAACTACACTTAAAATTGATGGAATTGCTGATGAAGAAGCCTGGAAATCTGTTCCTTTTACCAATTCATTCATTGATATTGAAGGAGTAAAAACACCTAAATACGATACTAAAATTAAAATGCTTTGGGACGAGCAGTTTTTTTATGTATTTGCTCAATTGATGGAACCTCATATATGGGCAGACCTTTATCAACGTGATACTGTAATTTTTTACAATAATGATTTCGAAGTATTTCTTGACCCTTCTATGGATACATACAATTATGGCGAAATTGAAGTAAATGCATTAAATACAGTTTGGGATTTAAACCTTGATAAACCTTATCGTGTAATGGGAAATGCTGACAACAGCTGGAACTTAGATAAATTTAAGTCTGCCATACAAATTTATGGTACTTTAAATGATCCAAATGATACTGATAGTTGTTGGACTGTAGAAATGGCAATTCCTATTGATCGTATGATGGAGCTTAAATATTCAAAAGATAAATTTCCTGCAGAGGGAGAACAATGGAAAGTTAACTTTTCGCGCGTTGAATGGGATTATGACTTGAATGATGGCAAATACGACCGTAAAAAAGCAGATGGCAAGTATTTACCTGAATACAACTGGGTATGGAGTAATCAGGGTGTAATTAACATGCACGAACCTGAAAAATGGGGTATCGTTCAATTTACAAACAATACAACTCCTGAAAATATTGAAATCACTACAGATAAAGACTTCATATACAAACAAACAGCATATGCTTTGTTTCGTAAAACACAGTTTGGATACTTAAAATATTTACTGGAAAAAGAAACTAATTTTTCAGAATCATATAAAGTTCAATCTGATTCAATTGTTATCAATACTGTATTTACAAAAACACAGGAAGGATTTCAATATACAGTTTCAGGTAATGATAAATCATTTATTATTAATCAAACAGGATATATAAAAACTAAATAATTTATTATGAAGAATACACTATTACTAGTATTATTAGCGTGTTTAATCAGCTGTTGTCCTCAAGGAAAAACAACTGATGAAGTAAAGGAAGAGGCGAAAAAATTTGTGTTTTCAACATGGGCACACGCCGATCATGGTGAATTTAACCCTGAGGAGTGGGAAAAGAAACTAGATTATTATCAAGAACTTGGAATTGCAGAAGTATTAATAAAAGGTGAGCCTGATGTATTGGAAAAAATTATTCCTATGGCAGGAAAAAGAGGAATTAAGGTTCATGCCTGGATGTGGACTTTAAACCGTCCTGATGATCCGATTGCAAACAAGCACCCGGAATGGTATGCAGTAAACCGCGCAGGTAAAAACTCTTTAGAATACAGAGCTTATGTAGATTATTACCAATGGTTAAGTCCTCACTCACCAGGAGCCAGAGAATTTATTAAAAACAACGTACGCAAGCTAACTAAAGTAAAAGGTTTGGCTTCTATTCATTTAGATTATGTTCGTTACGTTGATGTTATACTAGGAGCTGACCTTCAGCCTATGTACAACTTGGTTCAAGATCACGAAATGCCTGAGTACGATTACGGATATCACCCATTGGCTCGTGAAGGATATAAGAAAATATTTGGTGTAGATCCTTTAGATATGGATCATCCGGAATTAAGCACAGAATGGAAACAATACCGTTTAAATGCAGTAACTTCTTTAGTTAATGAATTGGTTGAAATTGCTCACGAAAGTGGTAATAAGATGACTGCTGCTGTATTCCCATTCCCTGAAATGGCTCGTCAAATGGTTCGCCAGGCTTGGAATGACTGGAACTTAGATGCGGCTTATCCAATGATATACCAAAGCTTCTATCGTCAAAACATCAACTGGATTGGTTTTGCTACAGAACAAGGTGTTAGCGATGTTGATTTTGATATTAATACAGGTTTATATGAACCTGCCTTTAGTAATGGTGAAGAATTTGAAAAAGGTATTCGTTTAGCTAAAGAAAAAGGAGCTAGCGGTGTTGCTATCTTTACTGCTGACGGCTTAAATGAAGAAAAACAACAAGTGATTAAAAAACTTAGTAAAGAATTCAAATAGAACCTTAGGTTTTCGTTTAATATTTTGTCATTTAGTTCAAGGCCGTATCTTAAAAGATATGGCCTTTTTTTTATTGTCTTACACTCTGTCCTAAAATAAAAGAATATGGATCACGAATAATGTCAGGCTCTGAAAAAAAGAGTTTTTAAGCTGTTAAATGGAAAAAAGGCTGAAAGCCTATAACATCACAACAAGGTGGCTACGCCCCTTGTTATTGTCATCAGGAAAATATCAGGCTGAAAGTCTGTAACTATCTCCAATAATATTTTGGATTATATTCCAGACTATACTCTTTAAAAAGCATCTCAACTTCTTCTTGTGTTCGAAAAGTTTTTTATGTTGATAAAGTGCTGTAAGATACGGGAATCAGCTAATTACGATTAAGAGTGTCTTTTCGACCACTAGAAGGCTATGCCCCTTGTTGTGATGTTTTCGGCTTTAAGCCTTTTGAATAGGATTAATCCAACACTTGATTCGGATTATTAGATAGACTTTACCTTCTCTAAACTGGGTAAAATTTGATCAACTTTAAAAGGTTTTTTAAGATAATCATTAAAAAAGACACTCTGATCCATACATTGTATTTCAAACTTATCATACGAAGACAACGCAATGATATAAGCAGAGGCATATTTGTTCCTGATTTCTTTATTTACTTCAAGGCCACTTTTCCAAGGCAATTCAATATCCAATAAAATAAAGTCATATTCTTTTTCCAAGCCTTTTTTTATTCCTTCTTGACCATCACTAGCCACTTTACAACTAATACCGGCTCTTTCCAATTCGTTAATTGTATTTTTTAAATCCAAAAAGTTATCTTCAATAACTAAACATTCCAGCTGTTTCTCTTTAATTACACTTAATAAATTTTCTTTCTCTATTTCGTTTCCTGTTGATAATGTAAACCAAAATGTAGAACCCAAACCAAGCCGGCTTTCTACTCCAATTTTACCTTTGTTAATATCAATAAATTCCTTGCATAATAACAATCCAAGTCCTGTTCCTCTTTCTCCCATTGTTCCTGAAGAGCATATATTTTCCCCAAGCTTAAAGAGTTTTGAAATCATTTCTTTAGTCATCCCCACACCTGTATCAATTACTGATACTTTAATGTCATCATTAACAAGTTCGGCTTTCAATGTTATCGTCCCGCCGTTTCTTGTAAATTTGATAGCATTTGATATTAGATTACGGATAACCGTATTTATAGTTGGAATATCTGCATACACATAAAGTGCATCATTTTCGTTTTGTAAAACCAGTTTTATATCCTTCTTATTTGCACTTAACTGTAATGATGAAATAGATTTTTTTAATATTTGGTTAATGTTAAAGTTTGTTGGGTCAATTTCCAACTGATTTCTTTGTGACTGAGACCAGGTAAGCAATTCAAGTAATAGTTCGTATGTATTTTGAGATGAAGTACGAAGATGATGAAACAAATCTCCTTTTATATCCTCCCATTCAAAAGAATTTAGAATATTAGCAATATTACCGATAGGACCATTTAAGTCGTGAGCAATAATTGAAAAGAATTTATCCTTTTCACGATACGCTAGCTCTAACTCTCTGTTTACTTTACGAATAGATCTGTTTTTTAAAACTATTACCAAAAGTATTGATAAAAAGAATAAGCTGATATAAATTAATTTTCTATAATCGAATGTTTGTTCCACTTTAATTGCTACCCATTTACCAACAATGGCCTTAATCTTTTCTTCTGAAATATGATCTAATGCTTTTTGCATAATAGAATTTAATAAGGGTTCATCAATACGCGATGCAATACTAAATTCCACCTCAAACTCCAAGCTACCGGCCACCTTTAAATCAAACATTCCATTATTTTGAATGGTGTAAGCAATGGTGGGTAATACATCAACAAATCCAAACAATTCGCCTTTTTTTACCCTCTCCAATCCTTCTTTTGCACTCTTAACCTCAACAATTTTAATACTAGGGTGCTTTTGTTTCAATAAACCAGTATAATAATAACCTTCAACCACTCCTATTTGTCGATTTTTTAGTTCATTGCTTTCTTGTATAAAAAACTCATTTTCTTTAGTAGTAATTACTAGTTTTTCCGAAATATAGGGCTTTGTGAAATTCATATATTCACTGCGATTTGAAGTATACCCCACCATAGGAATAATATCACATTTAGTATTTTTTATATTTCCTATAGTCTCTGTCCAGGTTTCTGTAGTAATTAACTCAATAGGCTTATTAATAATTTCAGAAATCATTTGTATGATATCTGCACTTACCCCTTTAAAATTCCCGTTTTTATCAATTTGTTCAAAAGGCATCCAATTGGGATCTACACACATTTTGATAGACTTTTTTTTATCTAGATAAAATTTTTCTTCTTCTGTAAGTGAGATGTCTTTTCGCATACGTGTAATATCACCAAGCCATTTTTGGTGCATTTTCAATTTCTCATCATCACTAACACGACACATAGCTTTTTGAAGTAAACTATGCAAAAGAGGAAGATCTTTTCTTACTCCTATGTGCAGTGAAGGATTGACATCGGATTGCTGGGGTTCGATAAAATCAACAAGCTTTAGGTTATAAACCTGGTACTGCTTTACATTGTAGTGAAAAATATATGTATTCTCAATTACAGCATCTACCTTTCGACTTGCTAAAGCTTTAATAATCTCTCTGGAGCCTGCAAGTTCAATAAGTTCAATATCCGGATATTTATTTTTAAGGTAAGGAATACTGGCATCATCATGATGTATACCAACTTTTATACCTCCTTTCAAATCATCGTTACTATTTAAACTAGTGTTATCTTCAATACTGTAAAGACTCATCGTTGTTTTTAGATAAGGTTCAGTATACAGGGTGTAGGGTTCTCTTTGAGGATTCTTATAAAGAATGGGCATTACATCAATTTTACCTTCTTTAAAAAGCTCAAATAGATTTCCCCATTTATAATCACTTACAAACTCAAGTTTTACTCCTAACTTAGCTGCTAACAATTGAATATTTTCTATACAATATCCCCTAGGTATACCGTCTTCAATATAATCGAATGGTGGCCAGGCTTCCTGATTTGCAACTTTTATAACAGGATGAGTTTCTAAAAAATCTTTCTCCTCTTTTGTTAAGGATTTCAGAAGCTCTTGATCCTGATTTTTTAAATCAACTTGTTGTGCATTTAAAATTTGTATAGGAATGATCAGAAATAAAATAAATAATACATTTAATTTTACGTCTCTGACTTCTCTATACAATCGGTATATATTGATTACTCTTAATGTTATCTTACACAGAAAACTTTTCATTCATGCTCTAATTATAGCTTAATGCCAGGTAAAATACTAACAACACAGATAGAATACATAACCATTAACGTATTATACCCACACATATTTTAAGATTAATAAAAAAGAAATGGAATTGTTAACCATTATTAAATACTAACCGGTATAATGATGCCCAAAATTATTATTTTTAGTATTTCATTTTTGAATTATTATCTGATTGCCATTATTATTTTGACTAACGGAAATTTTTGTATTGTTTTATCACCACATTTTGCATTAACTACTATGACTTCTCAATTACTATTAGTATTAGCCGTAATTTTTGGACTCTTTTGGTCAATAAAAGCAAGAGATAAGAAATCTATAGTTATAACAACCGGGCTTTCATTAGGTGTTTTATTGGTTCTCACCCCTATTTCTTACTTTAAAACTTTAGGATTAGCTATATATATAACCTTTTCTATTATAGCCTTTATATACGGTCTTACGAAAAATGGTTTTAAACCAATTGACCGTTTTATTATTAGCACAATCACACTTCCCATTTTTGCTTATTGGATATTTGCTTTATTCCATTTTCCCGGTGCCAATATAATTAAGCTTCTTATGTTTTTTCCGGTAGCAGGCTTTATCATTGCAGCATTCCAAAATCAAAACTTAAAATCCGAACTGGGGTTTCTACTCATTTTGGCAGTAGATGCTATTACTTTGATATTAAACTAAGGAATTCGACTCCACTGGAACTGAATTATATTTAAAGAATATATAACAGTTACAGATGTTTCTCATATAAGAAAAGCAGTTTTTACGATTACAGAATATTTTGGGCTAAAAGCCCAACTTATTTCAGCTTATAGTATCGTCATTTGTAAACTAAAAGATGTAAATCTTCGCCATAAAAAGGCAAGTAAAAAATAAATTGCCCATTACAGGCCGCAGTATCGTGTTTTTACTATACCCAACGCGACACTTCGTTTGTATTGGGCTGAAATAAATTGTCCTTACAGGATGGTTGGGAATTCTTTTCTAAATTTTGCCAGATATGATTTTGCTCGTGCAATTTTGTTCCTAAATTTTGCCAGATACAATTTTGCACATGCAATTTCCTTCCTAAAATTTTCCAGATACAATTTTGCACGTGCAATTTGTTCCTAAATTTTTCCAGATACGTTTTTGCACGTGCATTTTCCTTCCTAAATTTTTCCAGACACGATTTTGCACATACATTTTCCTTCCTAAATTTTTCCAGATACAATTTTGCACGTGCAATTTGTTCCTAAAATTTTCCAGATACGTTTTTGCACATGCATTTTCCTTCCTAAAATTTTCCAGACACGATTTTGCACATGCAATTTTGCTCCTAAATTTTATCAGATTGTAATTTGTACAACCTTATTTACCCTCAACAAAAAAAGGCCAGCTGAAATTCAGCTGACCTCTTAACTATTTACGATATAATATACTTAAACTTAAAGCAAAAGTCTAATTAAAAATTAACTTCATCTTTATCTTCAGTATCCCACCATAAGCGAGTGCTAATTAAGTCTTCACCATTCATTGTTTTCACAACCTCAGTAATAGCATCAGCATTACTAGTACGTTCGTCTGTAACAAATGGCATACGCTTAATCCACTCATCCTCTGGAATTACACCCCAATCAGAGTTACTATAGTTGTTATAAACATGAGGTAATTTAGGATATCCAGTTCTACGGAAATCAGCCCATGGCTCATTTGGATTAGTAAATGCTGCAATCCATTTTTGAGTAATAATTTTCTCTAACTTTTCTTCGTTAGTTGCAGCTTCATCCCATGCTACAGTAACTGAAGATGGAGTTACAAAATCATTAACTGTACCATCCTCTAAAGCATCATAAACGATATCATTATAGTCAATTGGAGTACTTGTTGCATCAGCTAAATACTCATCAACACCACTTGCAGCCCATTGAGTAAATGAAGCTCTAACACCAGCTTCGTAGTTAGTTGCTGCATCACCAGCACCTGTCCATCCGCGTAAAGCAGCTTCTGCTAAGTCAAAATAAACTTCTGAAGAAGTTAAATATGGTCTTTCTGACCAAGCATCGATATCAGTATTAATTGTTGAATATACAGTATGGTCAGCTTTTGCAACTAACTCTGCACCACAACGAATACCTTTGTATGGATAATCAGGGTGATCTGTTACAAGACTTTCATCTGAAACAGGAGCAAAGAAACTTGCAATACGAGGATCTTTTAATCCTACTAACATAGATTCCATTGCTGCAGACATACGTGTATCATTCCAACTTAAAGAAATCATTCCTAAGTATAGTTCAGATCCATAAAGAGAAATATAGAAATCATCATCTGCAGAAGTAATTAAACCAGCTGCATCAGCAATTGCTTTTTCACCTTCAGTTTTTGCTAATTCAGGAGCAACTTTAGAGATACGAATAGCTAAACGTAAACGCATTGAGTTTACTAATTTTGCCCATTTTGTAACATCACCGTCATAACTAGCATCAAAGTTAGCTAAACCAGCATAATCAGCATTAGCAGTAAATACATCTTGAATTTGATCTAATTCATCAAAGAAAGTATCATAAAGATCAGCTTCGCTATCGTAACCTGATTCTTCAGCTCCATATTTTGAGTAAATAACTGGTCCGTGATAAGTTGTTAAACGAGAAACACCTAAAATACGGATTAATCTAGCCCACTCAACAAAAACATCATATCCACCTTCACTTGCAATATCCATTACCTGACCTGATGGAGACATCAAGTTATTGTAAATACGATCCCAATATGTATTCCATGTAACATAGTAAGTTGTATTGTTAACACCTGCTACGAATGGACTTGGAGTTGCCATAAAATTACAGAATGATTCTGCAATAAGGTTCTCCTCAATTTGGTGACCAAATAAATTTGATAAAAGTGATGGGTAAAAAGATCCAACGTGATTAAAATCCTGTTCTAAATCCTCATCTGTAATTTCATAAGGATTTACGTTTGCCTCTTCAAAACCCTCAGTACAAGAGTTAAAGATAAGAAGCGCTGCTATAAATATAAATAGTACCTTTTTCATAAATCTTAAATATTAGAATGTAAATTTAAGGTTGAAACCATATGTTCTAGTCGATGGAACATTGAAAGCATCTAACGACTGAGAACTTAAATCTGTACTCATACTTCTTTCCGGATCAAATGGTGCATCTTTATAAATATAGAATAGATTTTGACCTACTAGAGAGAATGATGCAGATTGAACTGGTAATCCTAATTCTTCTACATTAAAGTTATAACCTAATGAAACCTGAGCTAATCTGATATTAGTTCTGTCATAAATATAATCTTCACCAATACCAGTTCTTCCTCCGATGCCTGTATAATAAGCTTCTGGATCCATTTGAGTAACTGTTGTTGATCCTTGAACAGCATTTACAGAAACATACCCTTGATCACGAGCATCTGCAGTTCTTTGGCTAACACCATATGCATCTAAAACAGCTTCTGTCATACTGAAGGCTTTTCCTCCAACTTTTGAGTTAACCAAAAAGTTTAATGACCAGTTTTTATAATTCATAGTGTTATTCCAACCTAAACTAAAATCAGGGTTAATACTTCCTGCTTTTTCAACTTCTGTTGTTTTTAAGAAAGTACCATCATCCTCATCTAACAAGATTTGTCCAGCTTCATTTCTTTTATGTTTAGTCACATAAAGATCACCAATTGAACCTCCTGTATAAACACGAGAAACATAAGCATCACTAGATCCTAAATCAAGATATTTTGAATCATCACCAGGATAAAGTTCTACAACTTTGTTTTTGTTAGCTGAGAAGTTTAATGAAGTTTTCCATTCAAAATTTGATTTTTTAATTGGAGTACCATCTACAACAATTTCAACCCCTTTGTTGGTAATTTTACCTGCATTGAAATAAGCTGAAGTATAGTAACCGTCTTGCTGACTACCTGTTAATGTTTTAGATAGTGCCTGATTAGTACTTGCAATATTATAATAAGTAAAATCAATACCTAAACGACTTTCAAAAAATCTCCAGTTTGTACCTACTTCATAAGTAACAATTTGTTCTGGTTTTGCATCTGTAAAAGGTTTAGTAGTATTTCTGTCAACACCACCACTTGCATTAATAGTATGGTCTACCTGAATTAATCCCCAAGGTACCTCATTATTTACCTGAGAACCAGAAGCTCTTACTTTAGCGAAAGTAACAAATTCAGGTAACTCAATTGCTTGAGATAAAATTGCACTAACACCTACTGCAGGATAGAAATATGACTCATTTCCTGTTGCTGCTAATGTTGAAGACCAGTCATTACGTCCTGATAGATCTAAGAATAACATATTTTTGTAACCTAACTGTACGTTAGCAAAAACACCTTCTTTAATAATTTTACCTGCGTAAGTTGACTCAATAGCCACATTATCAGGAATATTTTGAAAATAGAACTTATTAGCATATAATAAGTTATTAGTTCCATTATTTACACTAACACCATCACCAAATTCTGAAACCTGGTAACTAGCACCGGCAATAACACCTAAGTTAAAACTTCCAAAATCATTTTGGTAAGTAAAAATACCATCAGCATAAGCCTGCTTATCAGTATATTTACGATAATCCCATCGACCGTTTTGTGAAATATTTACAGTGTTACCTCCTGCATAAAACTTTTGTTCAAAAGATTTTACAGCATAATCATAGTTTGCTCTTGCTTTGAAAGTAAGTTTACTAGTAAGTTTTACATCAGCACTAAGACTTGCAATAGCACGGTTAGTAATATCCTCTTTAGGTTGCTTATTTAATAACCAATAAGGGTTTGACTGATTATCGGCAGAAACGTGCCAATCTTGCCAGTTAATATTTCTATCCGCATCAAAGTATTGATAATTATTTTTAAAATAAGAGAATGGCTGTAAACCAAGACTAGCATCAGAACTAGGTGTTGCACCATTTCTAGGGAATAAATATAAACCTGTTAATGGATTTAAATAATAACCTGCTGTACTTCTGTTTTTAGTCTTTTCATTTACCAACATCACATTAGATGTTAAAGTAAGTTTATCATCCCATAATTTAGCAACCTCTTTAAATGTGAAGTTATGTTTGCTATAATGGTTGTTAGGAACTACGCCACCAGCACTAGTATTACCATATGAAAAATAAGTAGACATTTTTTCATTACCACTACTAATAGAAAGGTTATTAACTAAATTATAACCAGTTCTAAAGAAATCTTTCACATAATCACTTTCGTAGTTACCTTTTGTAGTTGACCAACTTTCCGCAGCACCACCATCTGCTCCATAAGAAAATTGTAATTCAGGTAAATCCATTACGCTTTCAAAAGTAGAACTTGAGCTAAATGAAACAGTAGTTTTACCTTCTTTACCTTGCTTTGTAGTAATAATTACCACACCATTAGCACCTTCACTACCGTAAAGAATAGAAGCTGTAGCACCTTTTAAAACACTGATGCTTTCAATATCATCTGGGTTAATTTGAGATAATCCATCTCCATCATCAGTACCCCCCCAGGCACCTGATTGATTACCTTTATTATTAACCATTGGTACACCATCGATTACGTATAGTGGATCACCTACATTAGATACAGACTTACTACCACGTAAAACTGTTCTGGTAGAACCACCGGCTCCAGAGGTACTTTTACGAATCTCAAGACCAGCAGCCTTTCCACTTAAACTACTCATAAAGTTAATGTCTTTGGATTTCATCATTTCCTCACCACTAACTTCCTGCGAAGAATAAGTAAGCGTTTTCTTTTCACGCTTAATACCTAAAGCGGTTACAACAACTTCATCAAGTCCTGTCACTGCTTCATTTAAAGTAACATTAATTTCTGTTCTACCTGCAACTGCTTCTTCAAAGTTATCAAACCCGATAAAAGAGTATATTAAAGCAGACTCTGGTCCTGAAACTTCAATTGAGTATATACCATCAAAATTAGTAATGGTACCATTAGAAGTTCCTTTTTCTACAACATTTGCACCAGGAATCGGCATTCCAGCGCTGTCAATAACTTTACCTGTAACTGTATGCTGAGCAACTAATGTTGCTGATGCAAGGAATACAAGTAAAAATAATCCAAATAAATTTTTAATCATGATCCTCATCCTTTTAGTTTTTTTTCATGTTTACCACATTTTGTTGAAATACACATTCACATGATTGTGACCCCCTTTTTGATGGACTATGATACCCATCCGAATAATAATTAATTTGACCCATCCTCTTTATTTTAACTTATTAATAACTTTTCTTTAATTTTTCTTTTACAAATTTAAATAACAGCTACACTGCTAACAAATTATTTGATTACGCTAAAGCGGCTTTTTATTACCTTATAACGATAACCTTAAAATTTTTTAAAAAAACATTAATTCTTAATAAATCGTTGCTAAATAGAAAAATACGGACATACTTATACAGTATAACCTTTAGACGTGTATTTATTCTTCTAAAGCGGCATTTTTAATAGATAACTGTAACTCTCCTGAATTATAAAACCTATTAATTCTCTTTTCAAATTTATTTACTGTGTGTGGGAGGAAATTTAGATTAGTTTATTATTTAATATTTACTGTTAGTTAACATCAGTAAATCGGTTTAGTTTAAATGCAGAATAAAATAAACATAAATGAACTTTATGTTCGAAAATTTTCCTACTCGCTTGAAAAAGCGAGCAGGAAAAAACCTAAATAAAACTTGCAACACCCCTGTTACAATGAAAAAAACGGTTTACAATCTTAATTTATAGATTGTTATTTCTTTAGATCTTCTAAAATAGGTACTTCTGAAGATTCTATATATGTTTTCAAATCAGGATTTTCCTGATCGAACACAACTATTTCATTTTGACCTTTCTTAAGCCAACATCCTGGCAAATAAAGTGTTTGCTGTGGACCTACACTCCAAAAGCGACCTAAGTTATGACCATTTACAAACACAATACCTTTACCCCATTCTTTTAAATTCAGATATACATCACCAACCTTTTTTACTTTAAAAGTACCATGATACAATGTTGGTAAGTCTGAACCTGAACTTTCTATATCTTTATCTAACTGAGGTTGATCACTCATAGGAAGTTTAAACATTTTCCAGTTACCGGTTATCTCATAATCATTTATAAAAACAGGCTCTATAATACCTTTTTTATTATGAGGTAATTCGCTACCATAATTTATTCTACCCATATTCTCAACCAAAATATCTAAAGTACTATTAAATGGAATATTCACTTCAAGTTCAAAGTTTTTATCCATTCTATTAAGGGTACCAACTTTTTTTCCGTTTACAAAAACAGTAGCATAATCCCTTAATCCATTTACTTTTAACTTTCCATTAATGGGTTGAGTAAACCTTTTTCTGTATAGAACATAACCATAACCTTGCAATAGTTCTTCAAAAGTTAATGGTGTATTTGATTTTACCGGTTCTATATTTTTAATCCAATCAAATAAATTTTCTGATTGAGATAATTTTACTTTACCCAAATCTATAACAGGGATTTCATCAGGGATTTCCGGTAATTTAACCTCTTGATATTTTTCCATTAAACTGCGAATAGCCATATACTTTTCTGTAGCAGCACCATTTTCAGCTATTGGTGCATCATAATCATAGCTAGTCAATTGAGGTTGAATAGGAATTTCATCTGTAAAGTTAGCTCCTGAGGTGAAACCAAAATTGGTACCTCCATGAACCATATAAAAATTAAAGCTTACATCATTCTTTAAGTACTCTTCTGTTTGTGTAGCAATATCATCAGAACTTATTTTAATAAAAGGTTCTCTCCAATGATCAAGCCATCCCGGATAGAACTCAGCAACCATATACGGACCTTGTCCTTCATGATATTGATTAACTAACTTTTTTAATTGAGCTACATTTCCTTCTCCGTTTGCAGTAGGAAGAACTCCTTCAATAGCTCCATATTGAAATAACCATGAACCATCAGATGTAAAAAACGGAACATTAAATCCTGCATTTTTTAATACATCAAATATTTTCAAATAATACTCTCTATGTTGTTCAAGTGAAACTTCTTTTTGTTGAGATGCATAAGATCCAAATTCGTTTTCAACTTGCACCATAACAATGGGACCTCCATTTGTTATCTGTAAATCCTTTACTTCTTCAGCTAGTCTGTTAATATAGTTAGTACACTCCTGAACAAACTTATCTCCTGATCTAATTTCAAGCTCATCATCATTTAACAGACGCCATGGAAATCCACCAAAATCCCATTCAGCACAAGCATAAGGTCCAGGTCGCAAAATAACTTTCAATCCTTCTTTCTGAGCAGTTTTAATAAATTCTCTAAGATTCTTCCTATCTGATGTAAAATCCCATTGACCAGGAGCTGTTTCATGATAATTCCAGAAAACATAAGTAGCTACCGTATTTAATCCCATAGCTTTCATCATCTGTAATCGATGACTCCAGTACGCTTTCGGAATCCTTGCATAATGCATTTCTCCTGAATAAACATGAAATGGCTTACCATTTAACAGGAAATTTCCATCTTTTATTTCAAAACTTTCTTGGCTTTGAGCTTTCAACGATAACGAAAGACATAAAACTATTAATATGGATACAATTCCTTTCATATATAAATTTTTTTTCATAAAACAGATTAAATATGTCGCACTTTTAGTACTCTGATTAATATGTTATAATAAACATAGGGCTTCACCCTATACTTTCATCTCACAGCCTTTCAGGCCTTGATTTACAGCACAGTTGATTATTTTATATATTAAAATAAATTCATGTTCCTATATCCTTATGAGTAAAAACAAATCAACAACCATGCAACCCTATCACCCTGTAACCATATTAACCTTAATATATTCCTAAAGTTGAAATTACGGGACAAGCTTTTGCGTCTTCAAAAACTACTCTAAGTTTTTGTGCTTGAATACCCTTTAATGGTAAAATTCTTTTATAACCAATTGTTGTAGAATCAGCAACTTTATTCCAATTACCTTCTTGAAAAACCTCAACTGAGAAATTTTTAATTCTCTGCCCTAATTCAATATACTCTTGCAATACAAGATAATTCAGTTTCTTTTGATCTTTTAATGAAATCTCTAAAGTGGAACCTATCACATTATCGTCAGTACACCAGTAGGTGTTACGATCTGTATCTAATAAATTCTCAGCTTTGAATTCAGAACTATTACCACGTACATTTGAAGCTGTTATTACAGCATCTTTTGCATAATTATTTAAGAAAGTTTCATCTAACTTTGCTTTAAAAGCTTTTAAAGAAGCCACATCATTTTCATGAAATACACCTCTTCTATCCGGCGGAACATTTAATAATAGTAAAGCACCTCGACCTACTGATGTTAAATAAATATCAAATAACTGATCAGCTGTTTTTACTAGTGAATCCTCGCTTGCGTGATAAAACCAACCCGGTCTGATAGAAACATCAACCTCTGCAGGCAACCATGTATTCCCATCTTCAGAACCTGTAGACAATAAATGTTCAATACCTCCTTTACCCGCATATAATGTATCAGGACTAATTGTAGACCAACAGGTTTCATTTACAAAACCGGATTCATTTCCACACCATCTAACACCAGGACCTGCGTCACTAAAAAAGATAACATCCTTCTGAATATCACGAACTAAATCTAATGTAGTAGGCCAATCATAATATGTTTGTTTATCAATTCGTCTTTCTTCTTTGGCTCCTCCATAATATCCATCACCACCATTTGCTCCATCAAACCACATTTCAAAAACAGGTCCGTAAGCATTAAAAAGTTCTTTTAGCTGGTTTCTGTAGTATTCAATATATGAAGGCTGACCATAATCAGATCTGTTTCTATCCCAAGGAGATAAATAAACACCAAACTTCATATCCTGTGTAGTACATGATTCTCTTAATTGTGCAACAATATTTCCTTTACCATCAAGATAAGGACTATTTGCAATAGTGTGATCGGTATATTTTGATGGCCATAAACAAAAACCATCATGATGTTTACAAGTTAAAATAACTCCTTTAAAACCTGTTTCTTTTAATACACTAACCCATTGGTCTGTATTTACAGTGTCAGGATTAAAAACTTTTGGTGATTCATCTCCATAGCCCCATTCTTTATCAGTAAATGTATTGGTTGTGAAATGAACGAAAGCATTCATTTCCATTTGGTGCCAGGCCAATTGTTCTTTTGATGGCACTGGCAAGCATGCCTCAGGTGGAGTCACCTGAGAACAGCTTGCTGCTACTAAACCAAATATTAATATTAAAAGCTTGTTCATTGTTCGTTATTTTTTGAATTTGAAAGCCAAAGCTTTTCCTACTGAAAGTTCTTTTAAGTTTTTAGGTAGCGTAACCACAACTTTATTTCCTTTTACTGTATATTTTACTCTTTGTCCAGTTGAAATTAAAGTCATTCTTGTTCCTTTAGCTGGAACGTTTCCTTCCCAACTTACAGTCTTTTCTAATTCTTTATCTTCACCATAACATGCAACGGCATAGCAATACTTAGAATCTTTTGATTGAGTAAAGAATACATTTTCACTCTGGAATACAGGTAAAGTTCTTGTTGCATAAATTGCTTCACCGTTTTTATCCATCCACGAACCTATCTTTTCAAGACTTTCGACTTGTCCCGGAGTAAATTCTCCTTCAGGAGTAGGTCCTACACCTAATAATAAAGATCCTCCTTTTGCAACAACTTCAACTAATGTTTTAATCACTTGCGAAGTAGGTTTATACTGATCTCCTGGCATATATCCCCAAGCTCCACCTAAAGTGATACAGCTTTCCCATGGGTTATCCAAGGCTGTTTCAGGTATTCTTTGTTCAGGTGTTTGATAGTTTTCAAATTGTCCTCCAACAGTTCTATCCACAATTAATAAACCTGGTTGATTTTCACGTCCCATTTTAGCGATAGAAGCCATATCAATATCCTGACTCCATGATGGAATTGGTGCTCCCCATGCTCTTACTTCATCAGTAACAGTTTCTAAAGGACGAACCCAACCTCCATCTAACCATAGTAAGTCAACATCTCCATAATTGGTCATTAACTCCTGAATCTGGTTGAAGGTATATTTCTTAAATTGATTCCATCTCCATGGATATCTATTTGCATCGTAGTTATTATTTCTATTTGGAGTAGCATATTTTTGCCACCAATAGTATTGGCTGTGCCAGTCAGGTTTTGAGAAATATGTTCCTACCATAAAATCCTGATCTCTATATGCCTCTAAAATATATTTTAATGCATCTTGCTTAGGATTTCCGGCAAATTTTGAATGAGCTATGCTGTAATCTGTTTGTTTAGTATCCCACATACAGAATCCATCATGGTGTTTTGTAGTAAAAATCAAATACTTCATTCCGGCTTTTTTAGAAGCCTCAGCCCATTGTTCAGGATTAAACTTAACTGGGTTGAACTCGTCTTTTAATCCGAAATACCATTTTTTATAATCATTGTATGCAATTGTACTATCTCTTTCGATCCAATCTTCAGAACAAATTGACCATGATTCAATAATACCAGGAACTGCGTAAAGTCCCCAGTGGATAATAATTCCGAACTTAAGATCTTTCCATTCCTCAAGTTTTTCAATTACTTTTTCATCCTGAGGTGCCTCATAATGCTCCGATCGCGGATGTGTATGCTGAGCTACAGAATACTTAGCTCCAATGGCAAATAAAACTAAAAAAACAACTACTAATCTCTTCATAATTCTTAAAACTGAAATTCCTACTTGTGAAGTGAAACATTTTCTCCATTTACTTCAGAAATGGAGAAAATGTTTATTCAACTCATTAATAATCACAACAAGAAATACTTGTTATTAAAATAAACCTGTGCCTAAACCTATATTTATTAATCTAATGGTCGATAATTAATTCCCTTATTATCCAACCTTTTTAGATGTACTTTTAATCTATTTAAAAAATCGTCATAATCCTGATGCGATTCCTCAGTCCAAAGAACTTCAGACATTGCGCACAAACGAGGGAATACCATATATTCCACTTTATCATCTGATGTAATATATTCTGTCCACACATTAGCTTGAGCGCCTAAAATATGTTTATGACTTTTCTTCTCTAACTCAGGTGGAATTGGTTTAAATTCATAAACTTTACTTAATGAAGTAAAACCACCGATTGATAGAGGTTCAAATTCTTCTTCACCCTGAAGGTGGTCGAAATAGCAAAATCCTCCTGGAGTCATCACTACATCATGTCCTGAATGAGCTGCTTCAATACCACCTTCGTAGCCCCTCCAAGACATAACAGTAGCTCTTTCCGGCAATCCACCTTCTAAAATCTCATCCCAACCTATTAATTTCTTTCCTTTAGATGCAACGAATTTTTCCATTCGCTTAATAAAATAACTTTGAAGTTCCATCTCGTCCTTCAAATTATTCTCTTTCATACGTTTTTGACAAAGTGGACATTTTTCCCAACGCTTTTTAGGACATTCATCCCCTCCTACATGAAGATATTCTCCTGGGAAAAGCTCTACCACTTCACTTAAAATGTTTTGTAGAAACACAAATGTTTCTTCTTTACCTGCACAGTATACATCATCACTAACTCCCCATTTTGTATAAACATCAAAAGGACCGCCAGTACATGATAATTCAGGATACGCTGCCAATGCAGCCACAGCATGTCCAGGCATTTCAATTTCAGGAACTACAGTAATACAAAGCTTTGTAGCATAATCTACAACTTCTTTAATTTGCTCCTGAGTATAAAATCCACCATAAGGTGTTCCATCAAAAATTTGATTTTCTTCAACATAATGGCCCACCATGGTTTCTTTTCTTACAGAACTTATCTCTGTTAATTTAGGATATTTTTTAATCTCAATTCTCCACCCCTGATCATCAGTTAAATGCCAGTGAAATGTATTTAATTTATGCATTGCCATCATATCAAGCATATGCTTAACAAATTCAACTGAATAAAAGTGACGACAAACATCTAAGTGCATCCCTCTCCATTTAAATGATGGCTGATCTTCAACTGCTAAAACAGGAACTTCAACTACATCTCCTTTTTTATTACTTGGATAGATAACCTGTAATAAACTTTGAATACCAAACATTAAACCTTGTTTTGAAGCTCCAACAACTTTAATATTGTCTTCATTTACATTTAATGTATATGCTTCTGAATTTTCACTGATAGATGCATCAATTAAAAGATCAATTCCCTTTTGGCTTGATTTTCTTTGAGCAATTTTTACATTAACATCTGTCAATGTAGAAACTTGTTCTCTTAAATAATCAGCTAATGGCTTAACCTGATCTTCTGTAAATTCAATTACATCTGTTACATCCAGTTGGTAAAATCCATTACCTAATTTCAAATGATTTGGTGCAGGAACAATACTTACCTGAGCCTGAACATTTTGATTTGTAATAGCGATCATACCAAGTAATAATAATAGTTTTGAAAAGAGATTAAATACCTTCATTATTAACTTTTTTTAGTTAGTTCTTTTGCAAATTATACGGCACTAAAGCTGCTGCTCCTAATACAGGAATATCACTATTATCCGATGGAATAACAGCTGTTGTTTGTAAAGCATTCTGGTGTGGAAATTTCTTTAATACTTCCTTCATATTTGATTCAAATAATGAGAATGAATTAGATAAAGATCCTCCAATAATAATTGCTTCAGGACCATAAGCATAAATAATCGTCTCTATTAAATGAGCAACATGTTCACCTAAGCTATCAAATGCTTTTTGAGCTTCAACATCACCGTTTGCTGCTTTTTCAGCCAAATCTTTTCCTTCAGTATTGTAAGTTCGTTTAAAAAATTTACCACTGCAATAGTCTTCGTAGTTTGAATCCTTATAATTGATTCCACCAAACTCTCCTGCCATTGATAAATTCCCTACATGAAGCTTATTATCAACCAAAACTCCTGCTCCTGTTCCTGTTCCCATTGCAACAGCAACCAGGTCTTTATATTGTTGACCTTTTCCAAAATATTTTTCTCCCAGAGCAAAACAATTGGCATCATTACCAATAAAAACAGGAAGATTAAAATATGCTGACAAAGTAGCTTTTAAAGGAACATTTTTCCAGGCCGGAATGTTTGCTACATTGTAAACAATTCCTTCCTCAACATCAATTAATCCCGGAACTCCTAGCCCAATCCCTTCAACTTTATCATCTAATAATTCCTCTATACCTTTTTTTAGATCATTGATAATCTCATCTTGCGATCTAAAAGCATCCGTTGAAGACTTAAACTGCTTAACAACTTTACTATCCTCAACATAGGCAAAATGCATCTTTGTTCCACCAACGTCAACACCTATGTAGCTATTACTTGCCATACCCTTATATTTATACTGTTTATTAAACCGGTTTAGTAAGTAGGCGCTAAAAAAATAACGCCTACTGAAATTCAACCCTAAACTAACCCTTACTCAAGATTAATATCTCCCTCTGCTGATTTTTCTAATTCACGAGCGTGTCCTAAAAATTCATCAACAGTCATTTCTTTTACAAAGATTAATCCATGTGCAGATCTGATCTTTGGATTTTTATTTTGATAGAAATAATCTTTACCTAAAAGTAACTGAACATTCTGTAATTGATCTACCCAGATTTTTTGTGATAATAAACTAAACTTATCATTTAATTCATAACTAGGGAAAGATGCGTCAACCTGACTTAAATAACAATTTTCAAAAATCTTATCCATTGAAGCCATTTCATCTAACGATACTGGTACAATAACATTAGCTTCATCAGGAGTAAATTTAAACCATACGTTTCTGTATCCCCAGATTCTTAATTCTGAAAGATCTTTTTCTTTTTTCCATTCTCTTAAAGCTTCTGCTGTAGCCTGTAATACTTTATAGTGAGTATCCGGTCCACTACCTTCCGGGTCAAAAGCTAAACTTAAAACAGTTGGATTAACTTCCTTAATCATTTTTAATAAAGGCTCAACATCACGCTGTTTTTCCGGTTGCTCTGTAAAGATATCTCCTTTATAAAAACCTAATCGGTTGTGAGTAATATCCTTAACAGGTACACCATAATGAGCCCATACTAATTCCTCCTCAAACTCACGGATCATACCTTTAAGTTTTTGGATTGCTGGAGGATTCTTCTCTCCATCATAACTATTTCTAAGGATAGTTAAAACCTCATTGATTTTATCTCTTAAATCATCTTCATTCTTAACTTCATAAATTTCAGTAAGAGCTCTAACGATTCTGTGACACAATCCTCTTTTTTGTTGATATTTATCATCAGCTGCTAAGTTTGTAACATAATGATAGATATCTTTATCCCATTTGAATTTATATCCTGATTCAAAGAAATCTGCAAATTTTACCATTTGAATATCCTCTTTATCAAGAAGAGCTTTTGTATCCATTAAAGAGTTGATAACAAATGTGTTGGTTACAGCATTAAATCCTGAAGTTAAAACAGCAAAGTGGAATTTATTACTTTCGTCCTGGATATGCTGGCTGATATAAGGTAAAATACCTAGTAAAATATCATCGTGGTGAGGTCCTGTATGTAAGAATACCTGATCTTTTTCAATACGTAAACCTTTTCCTAATTTCTCTTGAATTGACTCTACTACAGTTCCGGTAGTTTTGTCTGACAATTTAGGAATCATACTAGTATACTTATCAGCTTTAAGATCATCTACCAATAAACGATGTCCGTATTTATTTATGTTTTTACATAAATTGATAACTGCTTTTTCACTCTTTTCATGAGTCCACTCACCATTTTTATATGTATAATCTACATAGTCAGTAAGTTTTGTAGCTGCTCCCTCAGTTAAATAAAAACGACTATTTGGTGATTTAGCTAACACACTTGCAGGATAGATATTACTCATTGGTTGCTCCAATGATTGTTTTACCAACTCTGCTTTAGCCTCACCTGCAGCAATAATAATTGCAGTTACATCAGGATTATATGTAATTGTTTCTAAACCAATTGTAATAACTAATCTATTCGCTGAAATTTCAATACCTCCAAGGTCACCTGCAGCAACGGCTTGTGTTTCAAAATTAGTTTCTGTTAATCTTGTAGATGAAAACATATCTGATCCTCTCACATTAAATGCAATGTGACCATCAGGACCAATACCTCCTAAGAAAAATCCAATACCACCTTTTTCTCTAATTTTTTGCTCGTAGTTACTACACCATTGATCAATAAGGAAAATCGATTCTTGTTGTACTTTTTCTGTTGGACAAGATGCCTCTCTGTATCTTAATGAAAGATCAACTTTTCCATCAGGGAAAACTTCATTGAAACTTTTTCCTTGAGCTAATGGAATCTCATCACAATTAATTAGTAATGCCTTTTCTCTGTCTAAACCAAAGCTTTCAAGATAAAAGTTAACTACATAATTATAAAAACTATTATGCTGATGCGAACCGATTGGATAAAATTCATCAATCTGAACAAAATGTAACCCACTAAGCTCAGGCTTCTTAACTCCTTTTAATCCTGATTTTTCTCTAATCGCTACAACTTCTTTTTCATTCCAGTTTTTTAGTAAATATTTTGTCCATTTAATAAAAAACTCAGGTGTTTTACCTGTTGGTAAACTAATTACGCCATCTGGGTTTTGTGAAACCCATTCTAAAAATCTTAATGCAGTAAACAAACCTAACTTTGGGAAATTATCTACTACAACGTACGGAATTTTTGTACTACTTTCCTTAAGGAATGATTGGGCTACAAAAGCCTTTTCAACCTCTGATAATTTTGATATATCGTTTTTCATCTTATAACAATTAATTAACACTTTCTTTAAAAAAATTATTTACCATAACTTGCAATGTAATTATCAAAGATATTTTCCATTACAACTGCCAGCGCTCCAAACATCCCTATTTCAGAACCAAAATTTGATACAACAACATTTGCTGTTTCAAGGATCTGTTTCATTGCATGTGTATTAATACCTTGCTGAATTGGTGTTGTTATTAATTCACCAGACTCTGCCAGTTTTCCACACAAAACAATTAATTCAGGATTTAAAAGCTGGATCAAAATAGAGATTCCTTTTCCTAGATTCTTCCCGGTTTCATCCAATATGTTAATAGCATACTGATCTCCATCCAAAGCTGCTTTTATGACGTTCTTTAATACTAAATAATTTGAACTGGATTTATTATCATCCAGTGATATAGACGTCTTCCCTTCTTGCACACCTTTTTTTGCCATTTCCAAAATCGTTGTCCCCGAAGAAACTGTCTCCATACAGCCCAACTTTCCACAGCGACATAGCTGTCCGTCTTCAGCCATAGGGATATGCGAAAACTCTCCTGCAAAACCAGATGCTCCTCTATAAAGTTTTCCATCCAGTACCATTCCTAATCCAATACCCCAATCGAGGTACATCACTAAAACATCCTTCTTCTCTTTTGCACATCCTAATCTATATTCAGCCAGCGCCATTGCGTTTGCGTCATTCTCAATAAAAACCGGACGACCAATTTTCTCTTCTAACAAACTTGCAACAGCACCTTCTTCATAATTTAAATAAGTATGATTTATTCCATGCACAGAATCTATTAATCCCGGCATGCTTACACCTATTCCTAAAAGCTTCTTTCTATCAACACCTGACTTAGCTATAAAAGAGTTTATTGTTTCAACAATTAATTCCAGAGTTTCCTTTTCGTTATTAAGCTCAATTGAATACTCTTCTATTTCTGTCACTTGCTGATTTTCTGCATTAAATATGGCAATCTGGGTTTTATATATACCCATCTCAACTCCCATAACATAAAAACTATCTGCAGTAACACCATATAAATCGGGCTTTCTACCTCCTATAGATTCACCCTGACCTTTTTTCTCAACAATCTTCTTATCTACCATCTCCCCCAAAATGGTCATCATATTTGGTGCACTAATCTTTAATCGCTTACATAGTTTAGATGTCGTTTGCGGGCCTTCTATATATAATATCTTAGCAATTCTAATTTGCTGAACATACCTTTTCTTTTCAACCCCAGCTAACTGGTTCACAAATTCAGTTTCAAATTGAAAGTTATTCATAGGAGTTTTGTAAATGTTTTCGTTTTGACAATGTAAAAGAAGTACTTTTTTATTTATCATCCAAGACTTTTATAATTTTTTTATTAAAGTAGTAGTGTTTTTTTAATATTTTTATATATTTGTCCTATCATTTTACCCCAGACAACAATTTCTATTATTAATAATAAGAATCATCTAGAATAAATTATGAATTCCAAAATATTAGAAATTTGTGCTTTTTCACTTGATGCTTCTATACAAGCAGAGAAAGCTGGTGCTAGTAAAATAGCACTCTGTGCAGCTCCAGGAGAAGGCGGAACAACGCCTTCATTCGGGTTAATGAAAAAAGTGTGTAAAAGCGTCTCAATTCCTGTAATTGCTTTTATACGTCCAAGAGGAGGAGATTTTATTTATTCCAAAAAGGAATTTAATGTGATGAAGGAGGATATTAAAATGGCAAAAAAAGCCGGATGTTCAGGAGTTACACTTGGAATTCTTACTAAAGATTGTACCATTGACATTGAACGTACAACCCAACTGGTGGAATTAGCTCAACCTATGTCGGTAACATTTGGAAGAGCAATTGATCTAACACCAAATCCTACACAAGCAATTCTTGATATAATAAAAACAGGTTGTCAAAGAATATTAACTAGCGGGGGTAGAATAAAAGTTGAAAATAACATACCTTTATTAAACGACTTAATCAAAATTGCTGACAATAAAATTGTTGTAATGCCGGGCTTTTCTACAAACGACCATAATCTACAACTATTGGTCGAACATATAAATACTAATGAATTTCATGCTTCTGCCAGAATTTCATTTACAGAAGATCATCTAAGTTCTTTAGGCTTTGGCGTAAGTGTAAGCTATGATCAAGCTTCAATTAAAATGATGAAGTCCATACTTGATAATCACAAAGTAGAAAAACAACCTTTTCTATAATTTCTCAAAACCATATAAACAGAAACATATAACACAATGAAGAGTAAAGCAAGATTCACTAAGTTTAAAACCAGCCTGTTAGTTGCAGGAATTATGGTTTTATCTACCAACTTAAAAGCTCAAGTCGATAAATTTAGAGATTGTAGCTTATCTATTGAAGAAAGAGCTCAGGACTTACTGAATAAATTAACGCTGGAAGAGAAGATTTCTCTTCTCGGATTTAATTCTCCTGCTGTAGAACGATTACAAATTCCGGCTTATAATTGGTGGAATGAAGGTTTACATGGAGTTGCAAGAGCCGGTCAAGCTACTGTTTTTCCTCAGGCAATTGCTTTAGCTGCTACTTTCGATACAGATATGGCACAATCGGTTGCTGATGCTATTTCTACAGAAGGGCGTGCTAAATATAATTTAGCTATTGCTCAAGACCGACATTTACAATATATGGGTATTAATTACTGGACTCCTAATATTAATATTTTCAGAGATCCAAGATGGGGTCGCGGTCAGGAAACTTACGGTGAAGATCCATTCTTAACAGGAAAAATGGGAAGCGCCTTTGTATTGGGATTACAAGGACCAGATACAGAACACTATAAAATTGCAGCTTGTGCAAAGCACTTTGCCGCACACAGTGGACCTGAGGCTATCAGACATGAGTTTGATGCTATTGTTGATGAAAAAGATTTAAGAGAAACATACTTACCTGCCTTTAAAACATTAGTTGACAATGGAGTATCAGCTATTATGTGTGGATATAACAGATTAAATGGAGAACCTTGTTGTACAAGCCCTACCCTATTAGATGATATTCTTACTAAAGAATGGGGATTTAAAGGTCAGATAACTACAGATTGTGGTGCTTTAGAAGATATTTATTTACGTCATAAAAGTACACCTACCAGCGTTGAAGTAGCTGCAGAAGCCATTAAAGCAGGAATGAATATGGATTGTTCTGAATTAGTTCAGAATGATGCAATGGAGGCAATTAACAAAGGATTAATTTCCGAAGATGATATTAATAAATCAATCTACACTACTATTATTACTCAACTAAAGTTGGGTATGTATGATAAACCTGAAAATTCTCCTTACGCAACATTTGGAGCAGATAGTATAAATAACCAATACCATGTTGATCTTGCTTTAAAAACAGCTGAAAAAAGTATGGTTTTACTAAAAAACAACGGAATTCTTCCATTAAAAAGAGAAGAAATTGGTTCACTTATGGTTGCCGGAGAAAACGCTGCAAATATGAGCACTTTAGTTGGTACTTATCATGGTGTTTCATCTAATATGGTAACTTATATTGAGGGTATTGTAGATAAATCAGGCCCTTCAACTGCTGTTCAGTATGACTTGGGCTGTAGCATTGCAGATACAGCACACTTTGGAGGAACCTGGGCTGCTAGTTTTACTGATGCAACTATTTTAGTACTTGGTTTAACTCCTTTAATGGAAGGTGAAGATGGCGATGCTTTTCTTTCAAAACACGGGGGTGATAAAGCTGACTTAAGTATTCCGAAAGCACATTTGGCTTACTTAAAAGCAATGAGAGCATACCATGACAAACCAATTATTGTTGTTTTAACAAGTGGTAGTGCTATTGATGTAGAGGCAGTTGAACCTTATGCGGATGCTGTTATTTTATCATGGTATTCAGGAGAACAAGGAGGTAATGCTTTAGCTAATATTTTATACGGTGACATCTCTCCTTCAGGAAAACTTCCATTAACATTTTATAAATCAGTTAATGATTTACCAGACTATAAAGATTATAGCATGAGTAACAGAACCTATAGATATTTTACTGATGAAGTAGCTTATCCATTTGGTTTTGGTTTAAGTTATACTGATTTTAATTATACATGGAAACAAAAACCCGCAGATAGATTTAAGGCTGGAGAAAAAATTTCATTTAATGTAACTGTTGAAAATAAAGGGGAATATGACTCTGATGATGTAATTCAGGTTTATGTACAATATCCTGATATGGAAAGAATGCCTGTTAAAGAATTAAAAGCATTTAAACGTACATCATTAAAATCTCATACTTCAAAAGATGTTGAATTTACTATCAACACTGATGATTTACAGAAATGGGATTTAAATCGCAGCAAATGGAAATTATATAAAGGAGAATATAAAATTCTTGTTTCAAAAAATGCTAATGAACCTGTTCTTGCACACAAGTTCTCAATAAAATAAAGTTTCATTGTTCATAGGTTAGATTTGGTAATAGAAGGTTCAGGGATATTTTAAAATTTAAAATTTTATGCAAAGGTTAATTTTAATGTGTGTAGTTATAGTTTTTGTTTTAGCTTGTCAAAACAAAAAAAATAAGATATTCCCTGAACCTTCAATAAAGCCTAATTCTGCTCAACTCAAACAGATTAACAGGAAATATGGAATGTTTATTCATTTTGGTATTAATACGTTTGTTGACAAAGAATGGACAGATGGATCAGTTCCTGCATCACAGTATAATCCAACCTCAATAAATGCTGAACAATGGGTACAAACTGCCAAACAGGCAGGAATGAAATATATCATCTTGATAACAAAACATCACGATGGTTTTTGTTTATGGAATAGCGAGTACACAACTTACGACGTAGAAAGCTCAGGTAATAAAACCAATGTTGTGGAAGCTGTTGCCAAAGCATGTCAAAAATACAATATTGATTTAGGTTTATATTATTCTCTATGGGATAGAAAAGCAAATGGAAACACATACATTAATGAGAATCATCCTTTAATGTACGCAAAAGATTCGTTGTTAGATAAAAAATACAATGACTACATGATCAATCAGATTAACGAACTAATTGATATTACAGAAAAATACACTAACGTAGTTGAATTTTGGTTTGATGGTGGTTGGGCAAAAGAGAATTACAGATGGCCATTGGAGGATTTATATACTACAATAAAATCAAGAGAACCAGAATGTCAAATTGGTATAAACTGGTCAATAGGTTTACCTGATAATCCGGATTATCATGCTGTTTACCCAAAGGAACAAAAAGAAGGTTTTCCAATCAGATATTTTCCGAGTGACTTTAGATTAGGAGATCCAATGTTACCTGCAACTCCCGATCCTAAATTATTTACACATAACAACAAAACCTACTATATGCCATGGGAATCCACTGTTTGCATGAGTCAAATGTGGTTTTGTAATACAAATGACACAATATACAAGTCTGTTGATGAACTTGCAGAAATTTATCATAAAGCCACAGCACAAGATAATATACTGATATTGAACTGTCCACCAAATAAAAATGGTGTAATGAGAAAAAAAGACATAGAATTATTAACTCAATTAAAAAACAAAATCAAACCTGAATAATTTAAATAAAACGCACAGCTTCTCATTTTGAGATGATCTCTAATATATAAAAGTAAAGACAAGGAATAAAATCATTAAAACTATAACACATGAGACTATCAATTAGAAAAATTATTTTCCCTTTGATAACAGGAGCAATTCTGGCAAGCTGTTCTGGTCCTGAAAAAGAGGATAACAGCAGATTATCAAATTATATTGATCCTTATATAGGAACAGATTATCACGGACATGTATTCTTAGGTGCAAATGTTCCTTTTGGTGCAGTTCAAGTGGGTCCAACAAATTACATTAAAGGTTGGGACTGGTGTTCAGGGTATCATTATTCAGATTCTATCATGACCGGTTTTGCTCAAACACACTTAAGTGGTACAGGTATTGGAGATCTTGGTGATGTATTAATTACGCCTTTTACCGGAGACGTAAAAGTTACTCCGGGAACTGTTGAAAAACCTATGTCAGGATATGCATCTAAATATACTCACGATAAAGAAACTGCAAAAGCAGGATATTATAGCGTTGATTTATTAACATATGATATTAAAGCAGAATTAACTGCAACAGAAAGAACTGCTTTTCATAAATATACATTCCCCAAAAACGATCAATCTCACATTGCCATCAACCTTGATTTAGGAATTGGCTGGGATAGACCATCAAAGTCAAGCCTTTCATTACTTAACGACTCAACTATTATAGGTTATAGATTCTCAACTGGTTGGGCAAAAGATCAACGTTTATATTATGCTATTCGTACAGCAAAACCAATTAAAGACATTAAGTTATTCAGACAAGATGTTGCTTTAGATGGAACATCAGCAGAATCTGATAGTTTAATGGCTGTAATCTCATTCCCTACTGAAGATAAAGAACAGGTTATGCTGAAAGTTGGTATTTCACCTGTAAGCGGGGAAAATGCATTGGATAACATCCAGAAAGAAAATGCAGGTTGGGACTTTGACAATATAGTTGCTCAGGCACAGGCTAAATGGGATGACGAACTATCAAGAGTAACAATCACAAGCTCTGATGAAGCAAAACTTCGTACATTCTATACAGCAATGTATCATGCATACACTGCTCCTGCATTATTTAATGATGCAAATGGAGATTACAGAGGAACTGATAAAAAGGTATACAAAAATGCCAGCTTTAATAATTATACAATATTCTCACTTTGGGATACATACAGAGCTGCTCAACCTTTTTTCACATTAACGCAAACTGACAGAGTTTCAGATATGGTAAATTCAATGCTTGCTATTTACCAACAACAAGGAAAACTTCCTATCTGGCCATTACATGGTAGCGAAACTGATTGTATGGTTGGCTATAGTGCTGTTCCGGTTGTAGCAGATGCTATTTTTAAAGGGTTTAAGAATATTGATAAGAACTTAGCTTTAGAAGCTATGAAAGCTTCATCTACAAGAGATGACTACGGAATGAAATATATGAAATCAATGGGCTTTATACCTTGCGAACTTGAAAAAGAATCTGTTTCTAAAGCCTTAGAATATGCTATTTCTGATTGGAGTATTGCTGAATTAGCAAAAGATATGAATCAGAAAGAAGATGCTGAATATTATGCTAAAAGATCAAAAGCTTATGAGCAATATTTCGATAAAGAAACGCAGTTTATGCGAGCTATTAAATCTGATGGAAATTTCCGTACTCCATTTAATCCATTCCACTCTATTCACGAATGGGGCGATTATACAGAAGGTAATGCTTGGCAATATACATGGTTAGTTCCTCATGATGTTCCGGGATTGATCAGTTTATTTGGTTCAGATGAAGCTTTCACACAAAAATTAGATAGTTTATTTATTGTAAAAGGAGACATGGGTGAACAAGCTTCCGCTGACATTAGTGGTTTAATTGGTATGTATGCTCAGGGTAATGAACCTAGTCACCACATTCCTTACTTATACACATTTGCAGGACAACAATGGAAAACTGCTCAATTGGTTCGCAAAATTATGGATGAAATGTACACTGACAAACCTGACGGACTTTGTGGTAACGAAGACTGTGGCCAGATGTCAGCATGGTATTTACTTTCTTCAATGGGATTATACCAGGTAAATCCTGCTAACGGAGTTTTTGTTTTTGGTTCTCCTCAGTTTGATGAAGTAAAAATCAAACTAGAAGACAACAAATCGTTCAAGGTTAAAGCTTTAAATCAGGCTAAAGAAAACATCTATATTCAAAGTGCAAGCCTTAATGGAGAAACTATCAATCGCGCTTATATCACATATGATGAAATTATGAAAGGCGGCGAATTAGTTCTTGAAATGGGAAATACTCCAAATAAAGAGTTCGGTCAAGCAGCAGAAAGCAGACCATATTCTAAAATGAAAAAATAATGAATACAAAAGCCATTTTACTAAGTATATATTTTCTAATGACAATGTTTACCTGTGCATCTTCGTATGCACAGGTAAATATACAAACCACTAATGTAGATTCTTGTTACATATATAAAGATGGCCTAACAAATAACTGTCATGCATCAACCTTAGTTGAGGTTGAAAAGGATAAAATTATGGCTGCATGGTTTGGTGGCACATACGAAGGAGCTAAAGATGTTGGAATTTATGTTTCTACTTTTGAAGACAATTCATGGAAAGAACCATATTGCCTTATCAAACCTCTTATTCAAAATAACGATACACTGCCATGTTGGAATCCGGTTCTTTATAAAAGTCAGAGTAAAAAGCTCTATTTATTTTATAAGGTTGGTAAAAATCCTCGTGAATGGTTTGGCGCTATGGTCACGTCGGTCGATAATGGAAAAACCTGGAGTAAAACAACTTATCTTCCTGAAGGGTTTCTAGGTCCTATACGAAATAAACCAATAGAAATTAAACCAGGCTTAATCATTTGTGGATCCAGTACTGAAAGTACAGAAACTAACCAATGGAGAGTTCATGTTGAACTGTATAATGAAGTTAAAAATCAATGGAAAGAAATCAAGGTTCCAAATAAATCGAATTTTGATGTCATTCAACCAACATTCATAGTTCACCCTGATGAAAGAATTCAGATGTTATGCAGAAGTAAGCATAATACAATAATTTCCAGTTGGTCTGATAACAATGGGAAAAAGTGGAGTAACATGGATTCTTTAAGTGTGGTTAATTCAAATTCCGGGATTGATGCTATTGACATTAATAACAAATTATTTTTAGTGGTAAATAATCCGCTTAAGCAAGGTCCAGAATGGTTTTACGGAAGAAATATTCTTGACGTAGAATACTCTACAGACGGAATACAATGGCAACATCTTTTTGATTTAGAAAATCATGAAAAAGGAGAATTTAGTTACCCTGCTATTATTCAAACTTCTGATAATAAAATACATATTTTATATACATATAATAGGAAATTTATTAAGCATGTATCTTTTAACGTAAAGTAATACTGCTATTTTTTCGTTGACAATAGGTGGTAGAAGCCGGAATCGCAACCAATCATTTCTCTCTTTGCGATTCCGGTTTCTCATTTTGTAAATGTGATATTTGATGATGTTTAATTTCACCTGCTTTTTTTAATGAATATTTAGCAACTACAGGACCAATCAATTCATAGATAATTGTCGTTCCCATAATCGTAGTAAGTAATATTTCTGCTATATCAACAAAATGTTCATTTTTATATATACTTAAAACCAAACCAATAACAACACCCGCTTGCGGTAACAAACCTCCTGCAGTATACTTTTGAATCTTTTTATCAGCTTTAACCAACTTTGCACCCCAATTAGCACCCAGCATCTTACCAGCAACACGTAACACAACAAATAAAAAGATAAGAAAAGTAGCCTGAGGAATAGTAGTAATATCAAGATGTAAGCCACTTAAAATAAAAAAGAACAAAAAAATAAGATCTTCTGTATACCTCCGAAGTATTTTAAAAATAATCTTTTGCTGATGACTCTTATTCACAACAACCATTCCCATTGTCATTGATACCAACAAGGAGTCAACTTTTAAGGTAGTGGATACTCCAACACTAAAAATAATTAACGCGAAAATTATAACTACCCATTGACCTTCTGTTACTATTTTAAATCGCTTAGGTAAATAGTCTATGACCACTCCAATGATAAAACCAATTACGATGGCGGTGATTACCTCATAAAAGGAATTTAAAACCGGATTGCCTAATAATCCGGAATAGGTTCCTGTAAAAATAAAAATGACCGCAATGGTTAAACTAAATAACAATATACCTAAAACATCATCCAATGCTGTTACACCTAAAATAGTGTCGGTTACTTTTCCCCTTGCTTTATATTGATGAATAACAGCCAAAGTTGCCGCTGGAGCTGTCGGACTCGCTAATGCCCCTAACAACAATGCCAATAAAAAAAGTGTAATCATATCAAAAGGAAGAATTTTAGGAAATATCAACCCTAAAGCTATTACACTCACTGCAATAAAAATATAAGGAAGAAAACTTGCCAGTATGGTAATACTAATTATTTCCTTTTCATGAGCCTTTATTTTAGACCATTTTAAAGATCCTCCAACCTCAAAAGCAATAAACGCCAGGCAAACTTCCATTATTGGATGAGTAGCTTTAATTATATCTTCACTAACAAACGAAATAGTATTAGGACTAAAAAGAATACCGGTAAGGATGTATGCAATTATTCTGGGTAATCCTAATTTATCCAAAAACCATCCTGCTGAATAACCAATAATTAGCAATAAACCGATTATAAATAAAATATCCATTACCAATCAATTTACAACAAAACTTAGTGTATTAAAAGACGGAAGTAAAATTTGATTTAGATTTTATAATTCTAAGTTTTTATCAGTCCCTTACACAAATTTCATGATTTATTAATTCTTATTTGTGTTTCAGTATAACTGAAGATGATTATATTTGGTGCACAAAAGGATTTATATTGCCTTTTTTAAACCTAACTCCTATGAAATATTTGAAAAAACTGAAATTTAAGTTCATTGAATTAATAAGTACCGAGCTATCCATACATAAGGTTGCTCTTTCTTTTGCTATTGGAATTGTATTAGGAACCATCCCCTTCTTTCTTGGCTTAAACATTTATCTAAGTATATTTTTTGCCTGGCGACTTAAATTAAATCATGTACTTGTACAACTTATTACTAATGTTGTATACCCTTTACAATTATTACTTTTCATACCTTTTATCAAAACAGGCACTTTACTCTTTTCAAATGATGAAGTATATTTTTCAGCGAATTATATTCTATTGTTATTTAAAGAAAATACTATGGGGGCAATTAAAGTACTTGGAATATGGAATATTTACGGCTTATTACTTTGGATAGTTATTTCAGCATTATCAATGCCGGTATTGTATATCATATCAAAAGCAATACTTAAAAAACTTGATCTTATACCTCAAACAGTAGGTACATTTCAATAACTAAGAATATAACTCAATAATATCTTTCGATGTTAATAAGGTAATAAGGTGTATTTAAAATCAAATATTCTTGCTATTAAGGTTACTTTCTAAAAATAAGGTCTTAAGTTATTATTCTTTGATATTCTTTTTAAATATAGATCAACAGAAGTAGACTAAATCATAAATATAATATTGATATTAAAATTGTATATGCAGATTATTTTGAATAATTGGATAAAATATGGTTTATCTTAATAATCTATTTAAAACCTTATTCCTATTTCTTTAACCTTAGTAGCAGTTGAAGCAAATAAATAATAACCTTATTAGCTTATTATAGAACAAATTACCCAAACACATTTTTCTCATTAATAAAAAGATAGTATTTTTATTCTCTATTGCAATTAACCTTTAAAAACCAACCTGATATGAAAATTGAATATAATAATTTATACACTCATTTTATTTTTACTACATTCAGAAGAGAAGGCGTAATAGAAGAAAAATTCAGAATTCGCATAGAAAAATACATTACAGGAATTATAAATAATAACAGCTCAAAATTATATGCTATTTATGCTAATCCTGACCATATACATTTTTTGATATCTCGTTCCCCGGAAATTTCTGAAAACAGATTAGCAAATGTAATTGCAGATAGTTCAGAAAAATTTATCAACGAAAATAAATTAGTTAAAGGAGGAAGATTTTATTGGCAACAATCAGCTTCTGCATTCTCTGTTTCAAAAAATGATGTAGACAAAGTGTGTAAATACATTTTCAATCAACCTGAACATCATAAAACAACATCTTTTTCTGAAGAGTATGATTTATTTATTAAACATTATCAAAAAACAATTGAGATCGATAAAGAATAAGGTAATAAGGTTAGTTTTTTATTTTTATAAAAGTCTATTAAGCTTGCTTTGATTAAATAAGGTTTAAATCATTAACAACAGAAAATCTTATTCCTATTTTTTAACCTTAGTAGTAATTGAAGGAAATGAACAATAACCTTATTAGCTTATTTGTCATATATTTAAAGCATTTTATTTTCAGCCTCAACGAATCTACATTCTATACAATAGGTAATAAGGTTAGCATATTATAATTATTTAAAACCTACTAAGGTTGCTTTGATTAAATATGGTTTAAATCATTAACAACAGAAAATCTTAGTCCTTGTTTTTCCCTTGTATCTTGGCGTTATCACGGATCATAAAAAATAAAACTACAATCCCAATCAATGCCATAATCGCTCCTAAATAGTATGCACCAAACAAACCATAAAATGAATATCCAACACCTATAATTAAAGGCCCTATTGTTTGGCCAATTCGAATAACCATTCCATTAATAGACATAAAAACACCACGCTGATTATCCGGTGCCAGGTTTGCAACTGTAGTATGCAGACTTGGAATATTTAAACCTTGTGCAGAACCAAATAGCAGAATGGGTACAATAAAGAATATCAATGAATTAATTTGAGGCATCATAACAGTAACAACAAAATACAATACAAAGGCTGTCTTTAATAAAAGTAAACTCCCAAATTTCCAGGTTAATTTACCTACCTGAGATGCCAATACAGCTGTAGTTAAAGAACTTAAAGACAACAACAAACCTATTTTAGGAGGAGTTAGTCCAAATTTATGGTCTAATAAAAAAGGTAAATAGGTAATAAACGGACCATACAAAATAATAAACGTCAAAATTCCTAGTATAAATACTGCAACTACTTCTTTTCTCGAAATACTTGAAGATACCTCTTTAAGATATTGTTTAAGATTAGCTGGTATGTCAATCTCCGGTTCTTGAATTCCAAATATCACAAATAAACCTACCGGAATGGCAAGTAATGGAATAACAAAAGGATAATTCCAAGCCACACCAGCCAGGATTCCTCCAATCAGAGGATAAGAAGCTGTCGATAAACTCAATACACTTGCATTATACCCCATAGCCTGAGGTCGTAATTTTCCCTTAAAAAAATCTCCAATCAGAGTTGTATTTAACGAAGAAAGCGGTGCTGCACCTATTCCCTGAATTACTCTTAAGGCAATTATATAGTGAAAATTCCGTACAAAGAAGATTGCAAATCCCGATAATGCAAAAAGAAATAAACTTGGAATTAATACTGTTTTCCTTCCCCATCTATCGGCTATTACACCTGCCACTGGAGTCAATATGATACCGGGGAAAGTAAAAGCACTTATCAGAAGACCTACCTCTGTTTTAGTAAGGTTAAAAACATGGGATATTTTTGGTAAAGCTGGCGTAATGCTGGCTACACCTAATACTCCAATTAAAGTAATGCTAAAAATTACATACAGTCTTTTATCCTTTAAAAGATTGATCTCCTGAGTCATATTATATAAAATTATTCTGTCTGCAAATGTTTATCGTGCTCAATCCACAATAAATTATCAGTTTGAAAGCCTATTTCCTGTGCTATCTTCAAATATTTATCTTTTATATATTCAGGAATTGTTGTTTCTCTGGATAATATCCATAAATACTTCAGGCTTTTACCTGATACCAAAGCATATTTATAATCCTTATCCAACGCAATAACATTGTATCCTGAATAAAAAGGTCCAAAGAAACTAACTTTTAACATGGCAACATCCTCAGCTCCTACAAATTTTGCTTTTCCAATAGCTTCACTCCACTCCTTTTTTTCATAGTTAAATCCCCTGTTGACTACCATTATAGTTCCATCTTCATTTAATGAATATTCGGCACTGGTATTATTTAATCCTCTTTCAAACTTAAAATCAAAACGAGCTATCTCATACCATTTTCCCAGATATTTTTCTTTATTAAAAGGACTAACTGCTATTGCTTTTTTAGGAATTGTTGAACATGAAAATAAACTTAACATGATAAGAATATTAAATATTGTCAGAATCCTTTTCATTATGCCTATGTCAATAAATTTATCAATAACAAATTAAAAAAATCATAATCTGCTAATTATAATCTTTCCTTTCTACCTTATAAATATCATCCCTTCTGTCTTTCAGGTTTCTTACGCTTCCAAATTGATTTAATTCTCGCAACATATCAATATCCACATCGGCAATTAATATCATTTCTGTATTAGGTGTTGCTTCGGCTTTTATTCCATTAGTTGGAAATGAAAAATCACAAGGTGTAAAAACCATGGATTGAGCATATTGAATATCCATATTATGAACCTTTGGTAAGTTACCCACACATCCTGCTATGGCAACATAGCATTCATTTTCAATAGCTCTGGCCTGAGCACAGTACCTAACTCTTGAATAACCGTTTTGAGTATCTGTTAAGAATGGTACAAAAAGAATATTCATTCCCTCATCTGCCAACATACGGCTTACCTCTGGAAACTCAACATCATAACATATTAAAATACCAATTTTTCCACAATCAGTATCAAAGGTTTTCACTCTCGTTCCTCCCTGTAATCCCCATACTTTAATCTCATCCGGTGTTACATGGAGCTTTTCAAAACGTTCAATACCCCCATCTCTTTTACACAAATAACCTACGTTATGTAAATTACCATCTACAACCTCCGGCATACTACCAGTTATGATATTAATGTTATATGAAATTGCTAATTCTGAAAAACGTCTTATTATTTCTTCAGTATACCCAGCTAATTTCCTAATTGCTTCTGGTTCACTCAAATGATTATACTTCGACATTAAGGGAGCATTAAAATACTCAGGGAACAAAGCAAAATCACATCTATAACCCGAAACAGCATCTACAAAGTATTCAACTTGCTGCATCAATTCATCCATATCCTTATACAAACGCATTTGCCATTGTACTAAACCTAAACGAATTATACTTTTAGTAGAAGTTGCTTTGTTAGTTTCTTTCTCATAATAAACGTTGTCCCACTCTAATAAAACAGCGTATTCTTTCGACTCCTTATCTCCTTCCAAATACCCTTTAAGAACTCTGGCAGGATGGAAATCATTTGAAACCTGAAAATTTAATACTGGATCGTGGATTTCCTTATTTCTAACCTTATCGATATATTGTCTCGGAGTTAATTCTTCTGCATACTGATAATAATTTGGAATTCTTCCTCCAAATACAATTCCTTTCAGATTCAATTTCTCACATAACTCTTTTCTATAATCATACAACCTACGCCCCAAACGTAATCCCCTAAATTTTGGTCGGATAAATACATCAATCCCATATAAAATATCTCCGGAATCAGTATGTGTATTAAAAGTATAATTACCTGTAATTTGATTGTAGGTATGCTTATCATCAAATTTAGAATAATCTACTATGATACTTAATGCACAACCAGCTAACTCGCCATCTACTTTAATAGCAACTTGCCCTTCTGAAAACTTATTAATAAGGGTTTTTATATGATGCTCTTTCCAATATGCATTGGGCATATTAGAGTATGCTTCAATCATTGCTTCTTTTATTTCCTGATAATCTTCTATCTTAAGAAAAACCAGTTCAATATTATCTATTGATTGAGTATCTTTTAACTCCATTTTAAAAGTTATTTTATTGATTATTAAGTAATTCCTCTGGCAAATATTATATTTTGAGGCATGACTAAGATAAGAAATCATGTAATTATATTATTACATGATTGATAAAACTATTAATAATATCAACGCTTTTTAATTTATCCTGTAATACGTTAACTGACTATACACTATTAAAACCAATATTAATCATAAACTCTACATTATTAATTATAGCGTAAGTAAAACAATACTACTATATTTACATTTCGATTTTTAAAAATCCTGCAAATTCTAAACAAATTATCTTGCACTAAGTTTAATAAACAAGCGTTATTTCACAATATAAAACAAAAAAGCATCTGTAATTTTATTGTGAATATTTAAAAGAGATATTGACAATTGAAAATCTGTAATATTAGGAAAACAAAAATTAAACCTATGTAAACAGATGCTATAGTTTGAGCTATTTTGAGTGTTCATTCTACTCTTAAAATATTAGCTAAGCTCGAACATTTATATTGATTGATTATTCAAAAAAAATACAATACAATGATTTACAGAAAATTAAAAAATACTGATTTAGAAGTTTCTGCTATTACTTTTGGTGCCTGGGCAGCCGGAGGATGGATGTGGGGAAAAACAGAACGCTCCGAAGCCATTAATGCTATTCAGGCAGGTTATGCTGAAGGTATGACTTCAATAGACACTGCTCCCATTTACGGACAAGGTACAAGTGAAGAAATTGTCGGGGAAGCCATAAAAGGGATTCCTAGAGATAAAGTTCAGATTCTTACCAAATTTGGAATGCGCTGGGATTTAGATTCTCCTCAAGGTGATTTTGCCATGAAGAGCCAAAACAACCAGGGGAAGGATATTGATATTTATAAATATGCTGGTAAAGACAGCGTAATTAAAGAATGTGAAGACAGCTTAAAACGTTTAGGAACTGATTATATTGATTTATATCAAATTCACTGGCCTGATTCTACAACACCAATTGATGAAACATTTGAGGCTGTAGCAAAATTAATAGAACAAGGAAAGGTTCGTTATGCAGGTGTTTGCAATTATGATATAATGCAAATGAAACAGGCGAACAACGTAATTCCTTTAGCATCAAATCAGGTTCCCTATAGTATGGTTACAAAAAATATTGAAGATGACATTATTCCCCATTGCCTGGAAACCGAAACTTCAATTTTAGCTTATAGTCCTATGGAAAGAGGTTTACTTACAGGAAAAATTAAACCAGGATATACTTTTCAGGAAGGAGATCACAGAGCTAATCATCCTCATTTTACAGCAGAATACATTCAAAAAACAAATGCCTTTTTATTAAAGATAAAACCTATTGCTGACAAAAAAGGAGCAACCTTAGCTCAACTTGTTTTACGATGGACTATAGAAAAACCGGGAATTACTGTTGCATTAGCCGGAGCCAGAAATGCAGAACAATCAATACAAAATGCGGGTGCCGCAAAATTTGACATCACTACTGAAGAGTTTAATTTTATTGCAAACCTTGTGAAAGAATTATAAAGTCTGTACTACTTTCTGGAGTTTATAATACTTCAGAAAGTAGTTGAGTTTTATCTCATTAAAAAAACTTAAGTTGATCAATTTTTAATCATCAAAAACCTGAACGCCTCGTGTTGAAAAAGACAGTCCTTGTTGACCATAAGTTGAAATCATTACAGCCTCTATTAATGGAATATTTTTATCATCATTCACAGCCCAATCAAACATAAAATTAGCACCGGAGCCTCCTTCTTTATCTTCTTCAGCAATTACAATCTCAACAGTTTCCATTGGTTTAATAAAAATAGAATTTTTCAGGTATTGACGTATATTTTCTCCTCGGGTATTATAATAATCAGCCTTCTTAATAAAAATGGAATCCTTTGTAGATACATTTCTAATACTAACAGTAATTGTTAAATCAAAGGTTTTGTGTTCTTGCGTATGATAAATATGAGAATACACGGGCAAATAGGTTTTTCCATTAATAAGGGAATCTAAATCTACATTTATGGCTTTTCTATTTTCCCAATTTACTATAGGAATATGGTTTGTTTCGTTTTTATTATTACATGAAACAAAAATTGTTAGAACTAAAAATATTTTAAATATCACTTTTATCATACCCGTACTTTTATAGATTATTTTTTACTAACCAATTTAATGACAATAAGTTTATCTATAAATTATCAATAAAAGAATATTGAATACATCTTAGTCTATAACCTCATAACTTTTCCATACTCAATCCTAACCTAATCAAATCGCTATTTTAAAACATCGTACATTATAGTTAAATAATCATTCAATAATCGAGGGAGCAAAAATTTTTGTTTAATCTTATCTCGTCCACTCAAACCTATTGATTGAGCTAATCTTTCATTTTTTAAAAGTTCTACAATACAATCTGCAAACCCCTGGTAATCATCAGGCTCAAAAAGAAAACCATTATCGCCATTATCAATTTGCACAGGAATTCCTCCTACATTGGAAGCCACTACTGGCGTATTCTTCCACATGGCTTCTGTAACACATAAACAAAAACCTTCACGGATTGACTTTTGAATAACAACATTGGAATAGGTCTGTATAGCATTTACAAGATAATCGTTATTCCCTTGAACAAACAAAATATCATCTTTAAATGATAATTCACTGACCTTCTGTTGAATCCGGTTGAATATTTCTATTCCTTCCGGATCATCTGTTGCAAGATTATAAGCGAATAACAACCTACAATCTACTTTCTTCTTAACTATCTCAAATATCTTTAATAATCCTTCCGGATCTTTCCACTTGTCCATACGTGACACTTGTGTAATAAAAGGTTTATCAAGCGGGATACCAGCGTCTTTCAATATTTTTTTACATCGACTCGTGGAAAGAGTAATATTTTTAGGAGCTAACGGATCAATAGCAGGATGCACAATACGTTGTTCAACAGGTATATCATCCTTTTTGTATTGTTCTGCAGAAACTATCATCAAGTCATAACGAAGAATAAATGGTTTAATAAATTCCCAAAATTCAGGATTGGGATTTGTTAAATCAATATGACAACGCCAAATCCATGGTTGCTGCTTTTTTATATATTTTACTAATGAAAGTGGTTGAGGATCATGAATAAAAATACAATCATGATCAAAATGTGTATATGTAGCAAATGCTTTGTTTACTCTTAAATATGTATCTTTATCTTCTTCATTAAATGACTCTTCTGAGCCTTGTAGAGCATTATGCATCCTTTTCGTAATATCATAAAAAGCCAGATTTCCATGTAATACCCGCCATCCGGCATCCAAACCTGTATCATTTGTAAGCGGCACCAAATTATTTAAAATTTCAGCAACTCCACCTCCAATAAAAGTGGAGTTTACATGAACCAAATGTTTATTGTATAGTTTAGATGCCTTTTTAAAAATATCATAAATAACTTTCTCTCCTACAATTGGTAAATAGTCCTCCATCTGTTTCATAATACTCCTGTTTTAATAATTATTAAATCAAGCTTTCTAATTGTGTAGTTCAGAGATAAGAATTACAGTCTACCAATAAGTTAAAAAAATTATAAGTGAATACAAAATATTAGAAATGTGATAAATAAGAGAGTTGAGAGTTTACAATTATGGATGTACTATTTTATTTAAAAGATAAAGTAAGGAATAGCCATATTTGTTACTAAATTTTTAATCTGCTATAAAATTCATCTAATACAGATTCAAATGCTAATGGATTATTCTTCCATGGGATATGACCACATTTCTTTATCTCAACAACTTTAGCCATAGGGAACCTCTTAATCAATTCTTCTTTACTATTTCCATAGATATCATTGTCTCCGTATGTTATGCAAATAGGTAATTCTGTTTGCTTAAATACAGAAAGAGGTTTATATTTTTTTATTTCTAGAATAGTTTTATTGATGGGGGTAGAATAAATTTTATTTAAAAATTCGGCTTCTACAGATACTTTCTTATAGCCACTATGATAATTTAAAATAACTTGTTTAAAGACTTTTCTGTATGCCTTATCACTTCCCAACATTCCTAATAATGAATTCCACCCCATGCTAAGCCACTCTTTTTTAGAACATAGCTTTTTATTGAATTCCATCACTTCTTTTTGTGTTTTTTTCCAAAGAGTATTTGTACCTGAAGACGGACTACATAGAAAGAGACTTTTTATTTTTTGAGGTCTTGCATTGGCATAAATCTGTGCATATAAACCACCCCAGGAATGACCAAACAGATGAAACTGATCCAAATTATAATAATCGGCTATTGCATCAATATCAGAAATATAATCTTCCATTGTAAACTTACAGTCTTTACATACAGATGCCCCCACTCCTCTTTGTTCAATTGAAATAATACGAAACTTATCTCGTAATTTATCTACCACTTCTATCATTTCATCCGGAACACCTGGCCCACCATGTAACATAATAATTGTTTCATCATGATTGGCTGAATACAGCATAGTATTTAAAGATACGTTTGCATTGTTGACTAAATTGATCTTTGGTTTATTCTTCATCTTTACATAAAAAATTTATAGTCTTGAAATTATAAACCAAAGCTAACCTATGTTTTAGCCATTTCCATTAACAAATGATAATAAGTAGTTAATGAGATAAATCTTTTCGAAGTCTGCTTAGCGAAATATTTGTAATTCCTAAATAAGAAGCAATATCAGTATGCGGGATTAAGTTTTCAAGTCCCTTATATTTTTTACGAAACTCAATTAATCTTTCTTTGGCAGTAAGCGAAGCTAGACCTATTTCTTTGTCAACTTTTTGTTTCAACTCGTTCTGCAAAACCTTATTACCAAAATTTCTAATTTCCAGGTTTTCTATCATAAGTGTTTCAAACGACTTTGCATTGATAGTGGCCACTTCAATATCTGTCAATGCTTTAAAATAAATGGAAGAAATATTATTTGAAGTTCTGATTGAATGAGGTGATAGTACGGAATTATTTATAAAAAAGGATATAGTTATTTCTTCTCCTTCAGGATTTATTAAATAGCTTTTACATACACCCTTAAGCAAGAAATATTCCTTTACATCTGGTTTATTTTTTACGATAAAAGTCTCTCCTTTTAAATATTTTTCATATTCAAGAAGCTTTTCTACGTCAGTAAATGACAGTTCTGAAACAGGAAAAATTCCATTGATTATATCTTTTATAACATTATTCATAGAAGGTATTTTCTATTAAGTTTATATGCGTTTGAACAGGGAATAATTATTTCATTAACATTCTCTTTACCTCCTTATTAAAAAACTCTTCTAAATGATGTGTACCATATGAAGGGGCAATATTATTATTTGCCATAGCTGTTAAAAAAAATTCGATAGGACCATAAGTTTTTGATGAAGTAAATGTTCTGACAAATCCAATAATAAATCTTCTAATCCAGTCTGAAAGATGTATAATTTTAATCGGTTTATCCCATGCTTTTAATGCTAATTCGGCCAATTCGTTATGTGTTAAAATGTCAATACCACCTACACTTTCTTCTTTTACGCCTTCAAGCAGTTTATCCACACAAACTTTAGCCAGATCCTCACCATGTATAGGATTAAGTTTTAATTTACCATCTCCAAACAAAAACACTCTACCTCCTTTAGCCATATTCAAAAAGTCTTTCATATCAGAGAAAAATCCATTAGGACGAATAACACAATAGTTTATACCTGAATTTTTTAATTCCTCTACAAATTTTTCCTTTGCTTCAAAAATCTTTAGATGTTTAAGATTATCTCCATTTATGGCTGAGATATACTGAAAAGATTCAACCTTACTTTTAAGAGCTTCATGCAATAAATTCGAATTCCCCTGATAATCCACATCCATATAGCTTAATCCATCTTTTTGACGTGTAATACCAATGGTTGAATATATATAATTAACATCTTTAGCAACCCCCTTAATCAAATCCGGATTAGTAACTTCTCCTACGAAGTAATCATCTACATTTGCAAATAATTCTTTTTGTGAACGTTTTCGAATTAAAACCCTGACCCAAAAACCTCTGGACTTTAATTCTTTAACCAAATATTGCCCTAAATATCCTGTAGCTCCTGCTACTAATGCTTTTTTTGTTTTCATTTTTATGAGATAAATAGATAATCTCAAAAATAAAAATATAATCACAGAAGAAAACTGATAACGATCAAATAAACTATCCTGTAAAACACACAATAATAATTGAAGATACTCTCAAACACCAATGCAGGAAAAGAATTACGATTTCCAACTTATTACAAATAACATCTTGACATGAATTTTCTTATCACGTAAATTTATATAAGACTATTATGTCAGTTATGATAGATGAATATTGTTTTCCTAAAAGAAGTTATTATGTCACACGAAAAGAGTTTACATGATGGTAAAAAGAAAAAGGAATCAGCTATGTCCCTGAAGGAGAAAAGGGAAGTAAAAAAAGCTAAACATGAAGAGGAACATCATGCAAGAAAGCCTCGATGGAAAAAATCATTACTTGAAGACTTATAAAGTTTTCTATTTTACGGGTGTAAGGGACTTATGTTAAAGTCCCTTTATAATTATTTCAATAAATCATTAAGCTTCCTGAACAATTCTATTTAATATATCCAGTAGATGTTTCCAGAATTTATCAACTGTTTCAATCTCCAATCTTTCATCCGGAGAGTGAGCCCCTTTAATAGTTGGGCCAAAAGAAATCATATCTAAATTAGGATATTTTTCTAAAAACAAACCACATTCTAAACCTGCATGTATAGCTCTAACTATAGGCTTTGTGTCAAACAATTCTTCATACGAATCCCGTGTTATTCTTAATATTTCAGAATTCGTATTTGGTTCCCATCCAGGATAGCCATCTCCATGTTTTACTTTAGCTCCGGCCAATTCAAATGTGCTATGTACCATAGCTGCAATATTGTCTTTAGCTGTTTCCACAGAACTACGCTGACTGGTTGAAACAATAATCTGACTATCTTCTTCTTTAATAGAAGCAAGATTAGTCGAAGTTTCTACCAAGCCTTCAATTTTTTGGCTCATCTCCATTACTCCATGTGGACAAGCATATATTGCATTTAAAACCTGTTTTTGAAAATCTTGCGACCATACATATTCAGGTGAGTCGCATGATTCCAGATGCATCTTTATTGCAGGCTCTGTTTCTTCAAATTCTGAACATACCTCATCATAAAATATATTAAATGCTACTCTGATAGGTTCTTTTTGTGTAGTTGGAACAATAGCTGTAGCGGAAGCTTCTCTGGCAATGGCATTTCTCAGGTTACCCCCAGAAAACGAATTAACTCTTAATCCATAATCACGAGAGGCCTGCCATAAAAAACGATTTAGAATTTTTACAGCATTACCTAATCCTTTATCAATATCATCACCTGAATGACCTCCTTTTAAACCTGAAATATTTAATTTAATGGCAAAATACTTTTCTGGTACTACTTCTTTTTCTATTTCAAAAGTAGCCACTGTATCCAAACCTCCTGCACAACCTATAAACAATTCTCCCTCATCTTCCGAATCCAGATTTAAAAGAATTTTACTATCAAAAAAACCTTCTTTTAAATTAAATGCACCTGTTAAACCAGTTTCTTCATCAACAGTAAATAAACATTCTATAGGTCCATGCTTTATTTCATCTGATGCTAAAATTGCAAGTTGTGCAGCAACTCCAATACCATCGTCTGCACCTAAAGTTGTTCCTGAGGCTTTCACCCATCCATCTTCAATTACAGGTTTAATCGGATCTTTTTCAAAATCATGCTTCACATGCGAATGTTTTTCGCAAACCATATCAATATGACTTTGTAATATAACAGATGGAACATTTTCACAACCTTGCGTAGCGGGCTTTTTTATTAAAATATTTCCAATATTATCTTGTTTATATTCAAGATCGTTTTCTTCTGCAAAAGTGATTAAATATTGAATAATATGTTCTTCTTTTTTCGAAGGACGAGGAATCTTACAAATCTCTTCAAAATATAACCATACCTCTCTGGGTATTAATTTTAATAATGAATTCATGTGTTCAAAATTTATTTTTAAAATACCACCTGGAACTTTTAATCCTGGTATCTAGATAGAGCAGACTTATTAGCCTGCTTTATGTTATTATTTAATCTCCTTACTTAATTAGTTGCAACGAAATAAGATAATTTAATTTATACAAACAATGATAATTACTAAAGTATAAATTATTATTGATGGGTAATGATTGTTTTATGAATTTAAAAAATTGAACCTTTTCTCAAAACAACAGGCATTTTCAAAGAAATATGATAAAATAAAAAACAGGTCTGATGACCTGTTTGTGATTATTTTTAAATTTCTTATTCAAATATTTTTATCAAATCTTCCAGTTCCTTTTTCTTTATATCGTCACCTTTATTTTCATACGAATAGATTAGGTTTATCAATATTCTTTTTACTATTTCTTTATTAGAACATGGAGTAAAATATTCTGGTTTTGATATAATTTTTTGTTGTTTTAAAAAATATTCAATTTCTCTACGGCCCAAAATAGCACCCTTATTTACAGGATTAATGTAAAACAGAATTTCATCATCATCCTTAAGTGAATGCTCATCCATATAACACAAAATAAAGTTCTTAGGCAGATTTACACCAAAAATAGGTAAACCTAATCTCTGCGATATAACAGAATACAATATGGATAACGAAATTGGATTACCTTTTTTAGAATCAACAACCTCATTTATATATGAATTCTGAGGAGAAAAAAAGTTTGTGTTATTACGGATGTATTTGTGAATATCAAACAATATATGGTTTATAATACGAACCTTTTCAATTGAAGTTAAATGATCATTTAATTCCAGCCAGACATCTCTTCGTAATCGATCAATTTTCTGATTTAATTCTTCATAGTTTATTTCAGGATACTGATATTTAGCAACTAAAAACGCACCATATAGTAAATCCTCAGCACCTTCTTTTAGCCATTTAATTAACAAACTCTTTACATCTTTGAGTTGTATACTATGAATGATATTTTCAACTCTCCTTTGAAATATATCATCAGTAGAAATTTCCCATGCCTTTTCCAATTCATCTATCACTTCCTGATCTTCTTTCAGCAATTCCTCCTCCACTGAGTTAAAGACCAACTCATTTGGATCATCCAGCAATGTAATTAATGCATGTACTTTATCTTTATCCATATAGTATAAATCTATATAATCCCTCTTGTGTGTATAAAAAACAGATTACGAAGCCAAACTATCCAATACTTTTTCAATCAAATTTTTAATAATAGGCTTGTAATCCTTACTGTATTCACCTGCTTTCCTATTAGCTATGATAGCACAAACTGTAGCCGCCTTATGTCCTAATAATTTCGATAATCCATAAATGGCACTACACTCCATTTCATAATTTGTTATTCGAAAATTGTTATAGGTAAAATTACTGATTTTTTCATTTATTTCAGAATCTACGATACTTAATCTTATAACCCGACCTTGAGGACCATAAAAACCAGGAGCAGAAATTGTAACTCCGGTATTAAAATTATTAACAGAAAGTTTCTCCAATAACTCTGCAGATGCATCTACAACATATGGTGACGTTAATTTTTCATTCCATTGCACATCTTGCTTAAAAGCCTCTTCAAAATCTAAGTCTGCTATAGAATCCCTATTGGCATAAAAATTCAATAATCCATCAAATCCTAAAGCTTTTTCACTTAATAAACAAGAGTCAACAGAAAGATCTTTTTGTAAAGAACCTGACGTTCCTATTCTTACAATATTAAGTGAAGTAGAATTTTCCTTAACCTGTCTGGTTTCAAAGTCAACGTTTACTAAGGCATCCAACTCATTCATAACAATATCAATATTGTCAGTACCTATACCTGTAGCCACAACTGTAAATCTTTTTCCTTTGTAAGATCCAGTAGTACTAACAAATTCACGATTTTGTCTTTCTAGTTCAACCTCATCAAAAAAAGATGCCACAACTTTAACTCTTCCAGGATCTCCAACTAAAATTATATTTTCAGCAATTTCTCCAGGCTTAAGGTGTAAATGAAAAACACTTCCATCTTTATTTATAATTAATTCAGATTCTTCTATTCTACGATTCATTCTTTTAAATAATTGAAAATTCTAATCGAAAGGTATTATTTTTTCTCAAAATTTACACTCCTCAAATTTTTTCTTTTATAATTTCTCACAATCAACTAAATATTATGAACAAAATCTTTATATACATTAAAAAATTAAATGCTATAAAAATATTCTTTCTATTTTTGCCAAAAAATTAGATATGATACAAAGAATTCAAAGTATTTATTTATTGATAGCTTTTGCTTTTGGGCTATCTATGTTTTTTACAAATCAAATAGAATTTATTGCAGATACTGTATATGCATTAAACTTTAAAGGAATTAATGCAATTGAAGCTACTGAAACAACAAAAAGTATATCTACAACAGCATTAAGTATACTGTTATTTCTAACTCCTGCCGTTTCTTTAGTTAGTATATTCTTATTTAAAAAGAGAATGATTCAAATAAGGTTATGTGCTGCAAACATTGGATTATTAATCGGAACAACAGGATTAATTTATTATTTTGGAACTGTGGGAATGAAAGAGTTAAGTGCTCAAAGCTTGACTTATAGTGTTACTATGGTTTTTCCTATTGCCGGGGCTATACTAAATTTTCTTGCATTAAGAGCTATAGCTAAGGATGAAGCTTTAGTAAAATCAATGGATAGAATAAGATAGGTAGTACTTTTTACAGTACCCAGTTCTTAATATTCAAATATTAGGTAAACAAATAGTTTAAAGCTAAAATAAATTTGCAGTCTTCAGCACGTAGTGTTATAATTTGTAACCTGCCTGATGAAGACTGTTTTCTTTTATACGACTATGAACTTCTTTAAGCAATCATACCAGATATTGTTTCATAATTAAAACAAAAAATCCTGTTAATATTATTAAGCCTTTCGATATAAAAACCTGCATAAAAAACAAAAGTCACGATGTGAACACCGTGACTTTGAAAATGTTTTTATAAGTATGTATCTAGTTATAAGCTATCACAAGCATTAAAAACAACTTATTTAGTTACATCTTAAAACATTATTTATGGCATATATATACTAATTATTTTCAATTTTGATTGCTAATCCAGAGAAAGTATACGATTTTTTATATACCAATTTTTTACTAATATTAGCATGTGGATGAAGTACTTTTTTATATTCTGAAGTTACAGTTTCTTCACATGAACAATTCATCAACCCATTTGCTCCTTTTTCTTTAGCCATTTCTATAGCCATTTTCATCAACTCCTCTTTTGTTGACTTAGTTAATCCTTCAGTCTCTTTTTTTACTTCAAAATTAACTACACCTATAGCTTCGTAATCTCCATAGTAACCATAAGGAGAAACAAAAAAACTATCAGATGCATAATCTGAATAACTCTCATAGTTTGAACTAACTACCTTTTCTGAAACGCTGCAGCTTAATAAAAAAGATGCAAACATTAACCCTAAAACAACTTTCTTCATTTTTATTATTTTTATTTACTATAATTTTTTAATCATCTGTTATTACATACCTAAACACTGATCTTATAAAAAACAGATCTGTTAATCACAACATAAAAGCCAAAGCTTTTTTTAGTATAGTACTGTTTTTTTAAGCAGTTCCTTAACCTTCAAAATTGCGGTGATATAATAACACTAAAAAATAAATGAAAACATTTAGATTGCATTCAAATAATTGACTATCTGTTTATTATACAAACAATAATTCCTATACTGCAAGAATTATGTTAACACTAAACATTTCAATAATCAAAATAAAATCTTTTGCCTAAGAGGGAATTTTCAATGCTGAACATTAAAATCGTGACAAAAGTATAAAATAAGAAAGAAAAATAAAATCAAATTGAAAAATTTTAACACATTTTAATTTCGGTTTAAAAGTACATAAACTACTTTACTTACATTTTTGTAGGATTTACAAATAATATATTATGAAATCATAATATACGCTATATTAATTTACTAGTATATAAATAACAAGCTTCAGTTTGCAAATAGCAAACTGAAGCCTGTTAATATTTAAAACTGAAATTATAACTTTATACCGATACACTAAAGATCTAAAACAATTTTTTCCAATTCATCACCATTTGAAAGCATCAATTCAGGTTTTTCTAACATTTTTTTCAAGGTCACCAAAAACCCAACTGAATCTTTTCCATCAATAATTCTATGGTCATAAGATAAGGCTGTATACATTATTGGCCTTATTTCCACTTTTCCATTTACAGCCATAGGTCGCTCAACTATATTATGCATACCTAATATTGCTGACTGAGGAGGATTAATTAATGGAGTTGATAGCATAGATCCGAATACACCTCCATTCGTAACAGTAAATGTACCACCTATCATTTCATCAATACTAATCTTACCCGAGCGAGCTTTTATTGCCAACTGCTTTAAAGTTTCTTCAATCTGAGCCAGACTTAATGATTCAGCATTTCTGATAACCGGAACCATTAAACCTTTTGGTGTTTGAACAGCAACCGAAACATCAACGTAGTTAGGTGTAACAATTTCCTCACCATCAATCATTGAATTAACCATAGGGTGTTTTTTCATAGCAAGAGCAGAAGCTTTGATGAAGAATGACATAAAGCCTAGTTTTACTCCATGCTTTTCAACAAATACATTCTGATATTTTTTTCTCAAGGCCATAATAGCCGACATATCAACTTCATTAAAAGTGGTTAACATTGCAGTCTCTTGCTTTACTGCAACCAAACGAGCACTTAATTTTTTACGAAGTGAAGTCATTTTTTGTCGTTCCAACTCACGCTCTTTAGGCTGTTCTGAAATACCTTTTACAGCAGTGCTATTTCCTGAATCAACACCCTGATCTTTAATTGCTGTAATTTCTTTTTTTGAAATACGATGAAGGCCATTGATTACATCTTCAACAGTCCACCCTTCTTCTTCCATAATATTTTGAGCAACCGGAGAAATCTTTACTTTAGAATATTCTTCAGAAACTTCTTTTTTCTCTTTTGGTATTTTTTCTTCTTTCTTTTCTTCTACTGATGTTGATCCTGACTCTTCTTTCTTTGATTCAACTTTAGCACCTTCTTCGGGAGCCACTGAAGTATCAATAGTACAAGCTACCTCTCCCACAGCAACTGTTTCCCCAGCCTCTAAAACAATCTTAATTTTACCAGCTTTGTCGGCATTTAAAGTTAACGTAGCCTTATCTGATTCGATTTCAGCCAATTCCTGATCTTGTGTAACAATATCACCATCATTCACTAACCAACTGGCTATTTCTACTTCTGTAATGGATTCTCCTGGTGAAGGAACTTTTATTTCAATTATCATGGTTGTATTTTTTTAATCTTACTTTTCAAACTAAATTTCAATTCTCAGTTTACAAACTTTACTTCAAACTGAGAATTGCCTACTATCGACTAAATTAAAAATCTGGATTTTTCAGGGAAATATCTATGCTGTTTAAGTATTTCCTTTCTGTCTTTTCCTTCAACACACTGTAATCCACAATACTTATTATGAAGTTCGCAATGACATTTCTTAAATATCTTATCTATAATTTCTTTTTGTCCAACCATATGCAATCCATTTAATCCTGTAGCCGGACTTCCACTTGCAATACGAGCAACAGGAATTAAGCTTACTCCTTTAAACATCGCTCTGATATATTTCCATGCACCCATATTTTCAGGCTCTTCCTGAACCCATAAATGTAATATTGCATTTTTATATTTTGCAACAATTGAATCTAATTTATTCTTTGGAAATGGATGCAATTGCTCTATTCTGATTAAAGCAATATCTGTGGCATCAAGCTCTTCTTTTCTGGCTAATAAATCATAGTATATTTTACCAGAGCAGAAAACAACTCTTTTTACCTTTTCTACATCAACATTATGATCATCAATCACTTCCTCAAACCCACCATTAACCAGATCGTCAACTTTTGAAGTACACTTAGGATGACGCAATAAGCTTTTAGGAGTAAACGCCACCAATGGAATTCTTATATCCCTATTAACCTGACGTCGCAATAAATGGAAAAAATTAGCTGGAGTTGTACAGTTCACAACCTGCATATTATTATTTGCAGCTAATGATAAGAAACGTTCAATACGAGCACTGGAATGTTCAGGTCCTTGACCTTCAAAACCATGAGGTAAAAATAGAACCAAACCATTCATCAATCCCCATTTTTCCTCTGCTGAACTAATATATTGATCAACAATAACCTGTGCAACATTATAGAAATCACCAAACTGACCTTCCCAAATAGTTAATGCTTTAGGAGTAGCCAAAGCGTATCCATATTCAAATCCCATCACACCATATTCTGATAATAAGGAATTATAAACATGAAATTCAGCCTGATCTTCTGATAAATTTTTTAGTGGAAAATACATTTCTTCTGAATCCTGCACAACTAATCCGGCATGTCTGTGAGCAAATGTACCTCTGATACTATCCTGACCACTTAATCGAACAGAACTTCCTTCAGTAACAAGAGTTGCATATGCCAATAGTTCACCCATAGCCCAATCTAGCCTATCCTCTTCTACCATTTTTTTACGGTCTTGAATAATTTTTTCGACTTTCTTAAAAAATGGAAGTTCTTTTGGTAATGTTGTTAGTTTCTCACTTAATGAAAGAATTGTTTCTCTATCAACACCAGTTTTAACAGAATTAATAAAGTCAACAGGTTCGGCATATCTGTAATCGCCCCAATCATCTTCCAAAAATCGCTGAATTACAACTTTATCAATTTTATTTGATTCTTCAAGTTGCTTTTCAAGAAACTCGTTAAAGCGACTTTGTAACTCAACCAATTCTGCTTTTGTACAAATATTTTGATCTATGAGTTTTTGTCCATAAATATCTCTTGGGTTTGGATGCTTTGAAATAGCTTTATATAAAGTTGGTTGAGTAAACCTCGGTTCATCTCCTTCATTATGTCCGTATTTTCTATAAGATAATACATCAATAAATACATCTGAATTAAACTTCTGACGAAACTCAACTGCTAATTCAAAAGCATAAACAATAGCTTCTGCATCATCACCATTAACATGAAAAACTGGGCTTCGGGTTACCTTACCAACATCTGTACAATATGTACTTGAACGGGCATCTAAGTAATTTGTGGTAAATCCTACCTGGTTGTTGATAACAATATGAATTGTACCTCCGGTTTTATAACCTTTCAGCTGACTCATTTGTATCACTTCGTAAACAACTCCTTGCCCTGCTATAGCTGCATCGCCATGAATTACAATAGGAATTGCTTTATCATAATCATCATTGTATTTATTATTAATCTTTGAGCGAGTTATTCCCTCAATAACAGGGCCAACCGTTTCAAGATGAGAGGGGTTTGGTGCTAAATTAACACGTACTTTGTAACCGTCTCTTGTTTCAATATCATTCTGATAACCCAAATGGTATTTTACATCACCTAATGATATACCATCTGCATAATCATCTGCAACAAACTCTTTGAAAATATTTTTATATGGTTTCTCCAGAATATTGGCCAAAACATTCAACCGACCTCTATGGGCCATTCCAATCATCACCTCCTCAACACCTAATTCTGCACCTCTATTAATTAAAGCCTGAAGACCAGGAATTATAACCTCAGATCCTTCTATTGAAAATCGTTTTTGACCAACAAATTTTTTATGTATAAAATTTTCAAAACCAGCAGCTACCTTAAGTTGATCATAAATACACTTTTTCTTTTCTTCAGAAAAATCAGGTGTATTTTTTACAGATTCCATCTTACTCATAAGCCAGGCAACAACCTCCGGGTGACGTATATATAAATATTCAACACCCACAGACTCACAATATGTTAATTGCAAATGGGCAATAATATCTTTTAACTTGGCTTTTCCTAATCCTAGCTTTGATCCAGCTTCGAATTCAGCTTCAAGATCAGCCTTTTCCAATCCAAAATTTTCAATATCTAAAGTAGGAAAATACTGTCGACGTTGGCGAACTGGATTCGTTTTTGTAAATAAGTGTCCCCTCTGACGATAACCATGAATAAGGTTAGCTACATTAAATTCCTTTACTACTCCTAAATTTGCAGGTGAATCGTAATTTTTACGAGCAAAATCAAATCCTTTAAAAAACATCTGATAACTCTTATCTACCGATTCAGGGTCTTCAAGATAGCTCTGATACAACTGTTCAATTGTTCCAATTTCACTATTCCCAACAAACGAAAATTCTTCCATAGATTTTAATAATTATAATAGGTGTATCTCTTAACGTTAATAAGATATGTTAACATAAGATATTAAATTATGCATTTTAATACTCAAAATAAAGTAAATTGAAATTAATTTCATCTTAAATTGTAGACTTTATTGAACTAAAGTTTAAAAAAACAATAAACCAACAACAACAAAACATAAAAGTCTATTATACTTTACTTCTTTATTAACCGCTCATATAAATTCCATAACGTTTTGATTATTAATCATAAATAAGTTAAAACACTTTTCTCAAAGTACTGTTTTTAAGGATTTTGTAAATCAACATTATGTCTTATATCGTAAAACTAATAGTCGTTTATTTATATTTCACATATTTAATTAACACCTTAATTTGTTTGTTTATTTTACTTTTGTAGACATAAAAGAACCACATTCAAAATTTAAATGAGTAATTTTCTTCAACATCTGGCACAATACTATTTTAATAAATATCAAACCAATATCTCGGAGTTTTGTTTTGTTTTTCCTAGTAGAAGATCAGGATTATTTTTCCAGCAACATTTAAGCAGATTAAGTAACAAACCTCTCTGGTCTCCTAAAATCGTAACTATCAATGAATTTATTCAAGAGTTTACTCCTTACCAAATTGCAGATAAAATTACTCTGGTGTTTGAGTTATACAAAGTTTACGAAGAGATCTATAAATCGGGAGTTACTTTTGATGAATTTATGCCGTGGGGTGAAATCATCCTTAATGATTTTGATGATATTGATAAGTATTTAGCCGATCCTAAACAAGTATTTTCAAACCTACTTGCTATAAAGGAAATAGAAGATGATTACAGCTTTTTAAGTGAGGAACAAATAGAAACAATTCAAAGTTTCTGGCATAGTTTTAATCCCAATAAGCTTTCTGAACATCAACAAGAGTTTATTAAAATATGGGAAAAACTTCATGATGTTTACCTTTCATTTAATAAAAATTTACAAGAAAGTAATATCACCTATGAAGGGTCTGTATATCGTTCAATAGCCGATAAAATAACTCAAAAAATTCCTCTTGACATACAATACCCAAAAATTGTTTTCGTTGCTTTTAACGCTTTAAATCAATGCGAAAAAAAGCTTTTTAATCATTTGAGGATAACAGACAAAGCTGATTTTATTTGGGATGTTCCTGGTTGGCTTTTATCGTCTTCAAATAAAAACCCTAATCCATTTGAACGCACAAAAGCTCATGAAGCTATTCGTTTTATTGAGGATAACATCATTAACTACCCCTCTCCTTCCGACTGGCATTTTAAAGGAAATGAGGACCTACCCAAAATAAAGATTACCTCAGTAGCCTCAGATACAGCTCAAACACAAATTGTAAATGAGTTTCTATCTGGCAATATTAATCAGTTTAAATCACAAGGAAAGGATAAAGAACTGGATTCTGCTTTAAAAAATGCAGTAATATTAACTGATGAGACTATTCTTTTACCTGTTTTACATGCTATTCCTGAACAGGCTGAAAAAATAAATATTACGATGGGATATCCCATAAAGAATACTCCTGCCTATGGATTATTAGAGCTTATTTTTGATTTGCAGAAAAACTGCCGTCAAACAAAAGCTGGTAAAACCTGGTTCTATTTTAGGAATGTATTACCTATTCTGACTCATCAGTATATTGAACCCATAAATACTGAATTAAATGCTGAGCTTGCAAAAAATATAATCAGACAAAACAAGACTTATATTGAGGCTAATGAATTACAAAAGAGCAAACTTTTAATTTCCATTTTCAATCCAATAAAAAACAGTAAGGATTTTTCTGAATACCTCTCTAATATTCTTCATTTAATTTACTCTGAATTAAATGATACCGATAATAATATGGTAATTGAAAAGGAATTTATTTACCAATTATTCTTAACGGTAACACAACTTTCTGATTTAATCAACAAACTAAATATTGACATCCAAGTAGATACATGGATTAAACTATTTAAAAGAGCAGCTGATTTAAAGAGTATACCTTTTAGTGGAGAGCCACTTAAAGGATTACAATTAATGGGAATATTGGAAACAAGGGCATTGGATTTTGAAAATCTAATCATCCTTAATATGAATGAGGGTACTTTTCCTCAAACCGGAGCCACAAACTCCTTGATACCTTACAGTCTGAGAAAAGCATTTACTCTTCCTACTATTGAGCATCAGGATTCAATTTTTGCCTATTATTTTTATAGATTAATTCACCGAGCAAAAAAAGTACACTTGTTATACAACTCTTCAGCTCAGGGAATGCAAACCGGCGAAATGAGCCGATTCCTGTTTCAGTTAAAATATGAATATCCAAAAGAAAAATTAAGTTTCTCTACTGCTGTTGATCACATTAACATAACAACACCTAAAGAATATTTCGTTGAAAAGGATGAGAAAACAATGCAGGTTTTAAACCAATACCTTAACAATGGAGAAAGAAGTTTATCACCTAGTGCCTTAAGTACCTATTTTGAATGCCCAATGAGGTTTTATTATAAGTATATTTTAAACGCATCTGAACCTGATGAAATTACAGAAGAAATTGACCCGCGTATCTTTGGTACTTTGTTTCACGAAACAGTTGAAGAACTCTATAAACCTTTTTTAAATAGAGAAGTTCAACCTGAAGATATTATATCTATTGCAAAAGATAAAAATAGAATCAATACTGCCTTACTAACTAGTTTTAACAGATACTTCAGTACACAATTAAACCAAAGTGATTTTATTGATATTCAAGGAAAGAATGTTTTGATTTATGATATCATCCTCAAATACATACAACAGTTTTTAAGAGTTGAAAAAAGCCATGCTCCCTTTTTATTAAAAGGACTAGAAACAAAAGTAAAATCAACTATTACTATTGATGAGCATAAAACTTTAAACATCGGAGGAACAATTGACAGACTTGATGAAAAAGATGGAATAGTTAGAGTTATTGATTATAAAACAGGATCAGGAGAGGATTACTTTACCAATGTTGAGGAATTATTTTTAGATACTAAACACAAAAATAAAAAGGCCATATTCCAAACTCTTTTATACAGCTATATCATTAAAAAGAATTTTCCTGTAAATATCAGTTTTCAACCAGGAGTAGTCTGGATCAAAAAAATATTTACATCTCCAGATTATTCATTAAAAAAAGGTAGTGGAAGCAAAAAAGAAAAACTATCTCTTAAACTTATTGAGGACGAATACATCACTGAATTCAAAAATCATATGAGTATATTATTCAACCCTGAAATACCTTTCAAACAAACAGAAAACAAAGACAATTGCAAGATATGTAGTTATAAAAGTATTTGTGGGAAATAGTAGGTATTGACTAGAAAAAGAAAAATCCACCCCACTTATATTCAGGAAATCCGACCATGGGGTTTATGCTGTTTTACCAGCTGTTGTTTTTTAGTTTGAGTAATCACCCCATTCAATAAGAAACCAACTTTCATTTCTTTTCTCAAAAATAAAATCGATATAAATTCCATTGTCAAGCCCTCTAATTAATACTTTTGCGGTACTACTCTCTATTTCTATTAATTGTTTATACCCGTCAATTTTTAGGTTTTGTTCATCAGATTCAATTTTAAAATGCAAAGATTTCCATTCCTCCTTTTTGATCAGCTTTATATCCTCATTATCCTTAATGTCAACAGAAATATATTTCAAAGGATAAACAACATGCTCCAATTGAAATATTGAATCCAGGCTGAATAATTCAAGAAATTCTTTAAACTCCAAAACTGTTGATTCCTTTATTTTACCAAATTGAGAACAATAATTCTTTCCGGCTAGTTTTTTTATTGGGTCTCCAAAGCAATTAACCTTAATTACTATAATTATTACGATTAGAATTAAAGAAACCTTCTTCATTGTCCTAGAAATGTTTATGGTTATTAGTTTTGTTTAACCTTTTCCAAGAACTTCGGGTGTATGCCCCCTTTATGAGCAGCATGGCACACACCATCCTGTTTCTGTTTATCAAACAGGCAGGACGCTTAGTTATTGAAAATCGTTCTTATTCTTCTAGTATTGTTTCAATCTGTGAATATAACAATTCTCCTTGTGATGGTCTATGTGAATTATAATTAACTATTTTTCCTTGCTTATTTGCTATTAGATATAAAGGAATTAGAAAATGAATATATCCTTTAAATACTGAAGTGTCTATTTTTGCGTATGTATCTAAATGTTTTAATTGAAAACCTTTTTCATAACTTTCAAAAGGCCATAAAATATTTAATCCGGTCAATTTCTTTTGATATATAACATCCTTCCATTTTACATAATCATCTATCCTTGTACCATTTACACATATATTTAAACACTAGTGACCGAGTAAAAAAATAAAAGAGGGTAGTCCCTTTCGGTTTCCCCTCAAAGTTGTAAATTGATTTTGCGAAACTTTTTACAACATGAGCAAAAATAGTGAAATAAAATTTGTCGGTCAGCCGATATTCAAACAGATAATAGATTTGTTAAAAGTAGTAGACATACCATGCTTAATTAAGCAACACAATAGCGACCGCTATTACAAGTCATTCAAGACCCAAACGCATATTATTACCATGCTGTTTGGGATATTTAGTCGTTGCGATTCAATGACTGAAATCTGTGAAGGAATGCGTGCTTTGGGCGGAAAATTGAATCATTTAGGTCTGGAAAAAGCACCGGCTAAAAGTACTGCTGGTGATGGATTGCGTAATCGGGACAACCGGTTTTTCGAGTCGTTATATTTTGATCTGGTTAAGAAATACCAAACTTTTTTGTCGGACAGCCGGACTTATGGACTGACATTTAAAGAGGTTTTGTTGATTGATTCAACAACCATCCGATTGTTTAGTGATGTTCTTAAAGGAGTGGGAAGAAACCCCAAAGGTGATGGCAAGAAGAAGGGAGGGCTCAAAGTCCATATGCTTATTGATGCCGTACAATCAGTAGGGAGGTTCGTAAAAGTTACAGCAGCTAAGGTACATGACAAAAACTTTCTTAAAAGCCTAGAGTTAATATCGCATAGCATGATCGTTTTTGATAAGGCCTACAACTATTATCATCAGTTTGCTTTATGGACTCATCAGCAAGTTTATTTTGTAACCCGTTTAAAGAAAAATGCAGTTTACACAATTATAGAAACACATAAGACTGGATATAAAAAGAAAGGTGTCGCCAAAGTCCTAAAAGATCAAACCATAGAGTTGGAATACTATCCGGAAAACGAAGATGGAGGGAAGCAATATAAAATAAAGAAGACTCTAAGACTTAGAAAAGTGGCTTACCAAGATGATCGGAATCGTTATTTTGAGTTCTTAACCAATAATTTTGAAATATCAGCAGAAGAAGTGGCATTTTTATACAAGAAGCGTTGGGGTATAGAACTGCTTTTCAAAAAGATGAAGCAGAACTTTCAGCTTCACTACTTCTATGGTGAGAACGAGAATGCAATCCGAACCCAGGTTTGGTGCACATTAATCGCTCAGCTTTTAATGACTGTAATACAGAAGAAGGCCCAAACAAAGAAAGCATTTTCTGTAGTTGCGTCTTTAGTAAGGATACACCTGATTAGTATGCTTGAATTGACAGAACTATTGCGAAATAAGAATAGAAGCTTTAAAAAGCAAATTACCGGAGCCCCTGGACAATTGAAGTTGATTTGGAATGGGGTCTGATTTTTAATTAAAAAACGAACGCCCTGTTTATGGGCGTTACAGAAGATAATTTTTAATATCCAGACTTTAGTCGGTTAATAGTGATATTTAAATATTTTACAGGCTCGTCTTTAAATCTGTTTTTCAATTTTTATAGATACTCCATTTGTTTCATACATGGTCCACAACCAACTCCCCATATATCAATAAATACAACCTGATTCCTAAACTCTTCCATTTCAAGCATATCTTCAATACATGAATATTCCTTTAATGAATCGTTAATAAGTATATAACCATTATTATTAGTCTGCGAAAAAGCACCTGCTGTTAACCAAATAAATACAGCTGACAATAGTAAGATTCTCATATTGTTTATATTTTTCATTATATAAATTAAATTGTTTTTTTTGTAAATAATCTCAGAATGAATTATACTTTCACATAATTAATAACTCAGAACCTAATCATTACACCCTCCAAATTTTTCCAATTGCAGTACCCTCTCGTCTTTTAACGTTAACACTTTGTTTTTATTAAATAGCAGCAAAATTGGTGAATAGTTTATGTATTTGGTATATGGCCGGAACCACCTTGTTGTCATCTTATACTAAGCCCTTAGAAATAGCAATGCTTCAATCTTTTGGATTGCTTTTATACCAAACCACGGATTTGTATATTATGTTGTATTGGGCAAAGTTTCTCATCTATTATAAATTTCCATTAGTAATTGTACTTTTTGCCGTTCTGAATATTTATATACTAAATATTCTAAACTCTTTTTTGCTATATTACAATGTTTATTTTCATTCTTACATTCTAATACAATGGACTTAGTATACATATAAAGGCCTTCAAATTCTGTTGGTTTTAGCTGATATGCCTCATACAATTTTTCCTGTGCCTGTGCATAATTTTCTTGATTCAAATAAGTAAATCCTTCATTTAGGTATTTAAAATAAAGCGAATCGGTTCTATGATTTATCGAATCTCTAATGGCGTTATAATGCTTACTGTTAACATAAATCATTTCTTTAAAGGGTTCTACAAGCCATAATTTCGAAATCAAACTAAACGCAATAATTGTAAAAGAAATGAGAGATAATCGTTTGATTATTATTCTTTTTCTATCGTACAGAGAATCCCTTCTTATTCGTTCCTTAATAATATTAAGGTCTTCTTCTTCTACTTCTTTATACTTTAATTTCTTTGGCTCATTGGGAATTCCGTTCCCTCTATTCCACAAACTAAGCGGTTTTCTTTTCGATCTTTCATTATTCCTCAAAGAAGCTATCAATGAGGAAATAAATCCACCCATCATATCTAAATCTTTTTAATTTATTGTTTTATATGTAGAACTTTGTTTAAAAATTTTTGCACAACGATAATGAAATGGGGAGTTTTAATAATTTATGATCTGATGTTGAACGAAACCTGTGGTAGCCATTAAAACATAGCTTCATAACTTTTATAGATTAACTATAAATATTATAGTTATAAAAAAAAGAATTAACACTAATCGATCAGGCACGTTCAACAGTACCCGAATTTAATGAACTATTTCTTAAACTAAAAAGAAATATAGAAATATCCGGTAAAAGCAAAAGTACTTTAACCAATTATGCCCGTTGCTTGTCAACCATGGCATTACATTTTAATTGTTCTCCCACAGAACTGGATCAGGAACACAAAAAGGAAATATGGATACGTCAACATGAAAAGGAACTTTTAAATACTACCTATTTCCATGTGGTATTTACTTTACCTTCCGAACTCAATAAAATTGCTATTTTCATTCCTGAAATACTCTATAATTTACTATTTAAAGCCGCATGGGAAACCATAGCTGCTTTTGCTGCCAATCCCAAGTTCTTAGGTGCTAAATCCTAATCTTTCAATAAGCTTTATAGAATTAATATTTGTCGGGTCAATGGAGGCTATTATACGGTGTTTGTTTAATTTATTAACTAAATAATCTATAATTTCACGTAAAGCTTCTGTTGCATAACCTATTCCTCGATAATGGTGACTAACGTTGAGTATATGTAATGTAGGCGATTGCGGGCTTCAAACTTATCAAACTGTTACGATTTTGAAGCGGGCTACAACCGCTCAATTTACTACTATCTCGCCTATTTTGTATATACATTGTTGAACGAAACCTGCGGTAGCTATTAAAACATAAGCTTCGTAACTTTAATAGATTAAGCATAAATATTATAGTTATGAAAAAAAAGAATTAACGCTAATCGATCAGGCACGTTCAACAGTACCCGAATTTAATGAACTATTTCTTAAACTAAAAAGAAATATAGAAATATCCGGTAAAAGCAAAAGTACTTTAACCAATTATGCCCGTTGCTTGTCAACCATGGCATTACATTTTAATTGTTCTCCCACAGAACTGGATCAGGAACAAGTGCTGGATTATCTGCAATATCTTAAATCACAAAGCAAGACTCCATCTTCAAGTTACTTTAAGCATACTGTATATGGACTTCGTTTTGCATATCGGGTGCTTGGAATTAAACAACAATCTATTTTCTTACCCAAACTTAAATTTCCCAAAAAATTACCTGTTGTATTAAGTCAAAATGAACTTAAAGTATTATTAAACGCTCCTAATCTATTAAAACACAAATTAGTCATTGCATTATTGTATGGCTGTGGACTACGAAGGTTCGAACTGCTTAACATAAAACTTCCCGACATTGACTTTGATCGCCAAATGCTTCACATACGCGAAGGTAAAGGCAAAAAAGACAGGTACGTCCCTTTAGGCAATATGTTGTGTCGTGGACTTAAAGAGTACATTGAAATCGAACATCCCTTTAAATGGCTATTTAATGGTAAATCCGATACCGGACAACTTCAACAGTTCTCAAATACCGGTGTTCAATGGATCATCAGACAAGCTCTTCTGAAAACCTCTATTAAAAAACGGGTTACTTCACATATACTCCGCCACACCTATGCTACTCATTTACTGGAAATGGGTACTGACATTATCACCCTGAAAGAGCTTCTTGGACATACAGACATCAGAACTACCATGGTATACTTACATGTTGCCAGGCTGGATAAGCACAGGGCTTTTTGTCCTTTGGATAAACTATACCCTCCAAAACAAAAGTCATGAAGCCCCGGTTTGAAGTGGCTCAAGTTCTCGGATGTGAACACCACAGACTTCACCATATAGTTTCTAATACATGGAAACTACGGACTCTTTATGCTATAGAAGCCTGCAGAACCAATTTGATGGGAGGACATGTAGACCAATGTAATAATCCCCAATGTGGTAAAATACATATTAGTTACAACAGTTGTCGAAACAGACACTGTCCTAAATGTCAAGGTCACAAAAAGGAAATGTGGATACGTCAACGCGAAAAAGAGCTCTTAAACACTACTTATTTCCATGTGGTATTTACATTACCTTCTCAGCTCAATAAAATTGCTGTTTTTATTCCTGAAATACTATATAATTTATTATTTAAAGCCGCATGGGAAACCATAGCTGCTTTTGCTGCCAATCCCAAGTTCTTAGGTGCTAAAACAGGTATGATAGCTATTTTGCATACCTGGGGACAAAACCTTTGGTTACATCCTCACCTGCATTGCATTGTTCCAGGAGGTGGAATTACTGCTGGCGACAAATGGAAAAATGTTAAAGGAAAAGGTAAATTCCTATTCCCCGTTAAAGCTATGTCTACAGTGTTTAGAGCAAAGTTTGTAAATGAACTCAGACAGGAAATACCCAAACTAAATCAGTTGTATAAAAAGCTATTTGATCAACGATGGACAGTATATTGCAAACGCCCTTTTTATGGTCCTTCTCAAGTTATCGAATACCTGGGGAGATACACTCACAAAATAGCCATATCAAACCATCGCATCCTGAATATTGAAAATGGTAAAGTAACATTTACGGCTAAAGATTATAGAAAAGGTTGCAAAAAACACGATATAATTTTAAGCAATTCAGAATTTATCAGACGTTTTGGTTTACACATTTTACCCAAAGGTTTTGTTCGAATCAGGCATTACGGCATATTATCTTCTGCTATTAAACTTAAAGTTCATGAACTAGCTAAACAACAATTGGGAGAAATTGTAATAACTCAACATGAACCTCTTAAACACAAAAAATGTCCCTATTGCAAAATTGGTGATCTGGTTATTATTGCTCGCTTTGATATTAGAGGGCCTCCTAAAATAATAATCCCTATTGGAGCCAATTACATGATAGAATTAAAATAACATCTAATGGTGAATGGCTTTGCTTTATCCTATTTTAAAATTTAGTAATGTGAAGTCTCTATGAAATGACTCAATACATTTAGGCAAGCCTTATATTAAGATAAAAAACAAATCTATTCCTGAATTATACACTCTTTGAAACTTTAACAATACCTTCTTAAAATATATCAATCCCCATAATACAGATCGCTTTGGCCGGTTTTCGTCAACACTGCATCCAGCATCTGTTTTACAAACAGGCAGGACGCTTAGTTATTTGAGAACACAACTTTATTCTCATAACTTTTTGTTATTTTTACGGAACCATCTTTATTATAAAAAGTCCAATCTCCATTGCGTCTAGTCCCATTATAAGAACCTGTTGTTTTTAACTGTCCGTTTTTATAATATAGTTTGTAAGGTCCATAACCTTCAACGAATTTGTTATTATATTCTTCTCTAATTTTTCCCTCTTTACTATAACGAATCACATGAAATATTTTATCCTCAATTCCATTTTCGTATGTCATAATGTAAGTCGACTTCTTCATGTATGAATACTGTTTTCCGTGCTGCTTGCCCTGAGAATAATTATTCTCAGCTTTGAGTTTGCCATTTTTCCTAAAACATTTAACCTTTCCGTGAACTAAGTCATGTTTTATTGGAATTATACATTTGATATTTCCATTTTTATAGAAGCGTCTTATTTCTCTTAGTTCATTGTTTTTGTCTAATAATTCTTGGTAGGTATTACGATGTGTGTTGCTTTTTTGAGCATTCAACTGAATAAACACAAAAAAGAAAGCTGCTGATATAAATATCTTTAATAGTTGTTTCATCTTTTTCAAATTAGGGTTCGCTCTCTTGGTCATAATAGAGCCTAACGATACAAATATAATTACGGGGCTGGATTGCGGACTACTTTCCTTTCTGCCTATACAAAAGCTGATGCGAAATAGAAAATTACTTTATAACTTATAACCAGCCCTTAATTATAATTTGCTGTTGCTGTTAGTTTTTACTTCTGTAAATTTTATGTCAAAAACCTTTGTCTTATCAGGATTCATCCATTTTCCAACGACATACTTATCATTTCCTTTTGAGTCAGATAAAAAGTAGCCTTGTGAATCATAATCATTACTAAATTTTATTTCAAAAAAGCCTGTTTGTTTATTTCCAAATGACTCAATAAGAGATATAATATTATCATTTTTTTGTCCAGTCAGCGTAAGTTTTTGAAGTTTTGAATCATAATAATAATAACCAGATATTTTTCCTTGATTATCTATAGTTATAGCCATACTAATAGGATATTTATCATTAATTTTACCGAATAGAAATAAGTTATTTTGTAATTTTACCTTCAATTTTTCATTTTCTAATAACTTTTCAATTGGGGTCTTTGATAAATAATTACTTTCAATAAGAATATATAAGCCTAGCTCATTCAAGTATTGCTTAAGAGTATCAATTCCTACAGCTACTTCATAAGTTGGGGAGCATCCCTGTGCCACATGTGGATAACAGTCATTTGTAAGTGAAAAAAATAATTTATTATCTTTAACACGATAATTATAAATGTCATAGATGCTACAGTAAGGCTCAAATTCAGCGCACTCTATTGCAGTTTTAAATTCCTTTTTAACTCCTTCAAGCCAGAATTTGTTAAGAAAATCTAAATATCCAGATAATGTAAATAATGCCTGAAATGGGATACTTGATAAGTTTATAAGTTCACCGGTTTTTAAATCAAAATAAAATTCATCTTCAACATAATTTGGGTATGCACCATAATATTCTCCTGCAAATGATATATAAAGTATATTCTCCCTTATTTCAGATGAACATTCAACATCATACCATCTAAACTCTTCTAATTCTTCCTGTTTGTAGCTAGAAATCATAAAACGGTCAAGAATTGTGGAATCAATTTTATCAACAACAGGATTTTCTTCATTTGCCAAATCCTTTACTTCAGGAATTTCAGAAACATATCGATTATCGACTGTTTCAGTCAATATTATCTTTTCTACGATAATATTTTGACAATACCCTATCGATGTGTTTATCAATATTACTAAAAATAGTATATATTTCATTTTTAATATTTCATTTTTTTGCGGTGTGCACCTAAAATTAACGGCAACGTTCGGAATAAATAGCGTGGGCTAATTTGAAAAGCTAAACTTCAAAAACACCACTTAGCCGAAGCTTTTGGTTTGGTAATAAATTTATTCTTTTTACTTGCCGAAGCAAAAGCTTCTGCGAACTCATTACAAGAGCTAAACTCCCAATTTTATGCGAATAGCCCATGATATTTATTTATTGTTACCACCTGTTTTTCCTTCTTTTAAATCAACCAAAAATTGTTCTAAACATTCTCGTATCGCAGCAGAAGTCATAAGTCTTGAAGCAGTCTTTCTTGTCACAAAAGCTCTTCTTCCAAGAGGTGAATTCTTATCTCCATCCATAATGTCCGTACTATAAATTTTCTGAAACTCATTAAATTCAATTTTCATTTGACAAAGTCCATGCACATCTATTGAACCAAATCCAATCAAACGCGAACCTACTGCTTCCAACCTAATTTTCAGCACATTATCATTGTTTGCATCAATAACAATTCCAGATTGTAAAAATATTGAGTCAACATATTGTTGTAATTTAAAAATTGTTTGTGGAGTTGAAAATTCGGAAATATGTTCTAGTTCAATCTCAGAACATTTAACTCTGTTTAGTTTCAATTTTTCCCTATCATCATAAATTTCCACTTTCAATTTTAATCCGTTAAAATCATATTTATCAATGGTGGTATAAATAGGAAACTTTTTTCCTGGCAAAAAACCATATTCTGGCATTATATCTTTCATTATTACAGGGGTCATTGGATTCATTATTTGAGAAGATAATGGTTTTACACACATAAATAAAATTAATAATATTTGAATTTTCTTCAACATATGCATCATTTCTATAATAGGTGGTAACGTTACACATAAATTTACGGGGCTGAGTGCGAACTGCATTCCTTTCAAGCTATACGAAAATAGATACGGTATGCAATACTTCAAATCACTAAGGACCAGCCCTTAAATTTATGTGCTGTTAGCTGTTGATTTTTATTCTGGTTCTTTTGTGTATTTATAAAACATATTTGCATAAGGAGAGTCTATGCGTAAAAAAGTAATTTCTTTATATTTTGCTGATACTGGTTTTATATCAAATTCTCCTCGCGAATTAAAATATTTAATTCTAACCTTTTTGTCCTCGACGTCATTAATTGGTCCTATTAAAAAACGTTTATCATTTCCATACTTACATTCTACAATTATTGGCAAATTTAAATTTTTCAAGCAATTACACATTCCCTGAAAATTGTCCAATTTAAATTCTAGATTTCTTCTTCTTTGAAATATTAAATCTGTAATTTTTTCATTGTCAATAATTTCTTTAAAAAATCTTTCGTTGTCAGTACATTTTATTTCAGATATGTCTGTTTTCCTAAGAACAATAAATCCATCAAAATTAAAGTCATTTGTATCATTCATGAATATAAACTTATTTGATTGTTCAAATATGATTCCTTCAAAATGAGTTATTATTAGGTCTTCTTTGTCAACAATATATACTTTAACAAAATCTTTGTTTTCTATATGTTTAGCAATACTTTTTTTCATTGAATGGTGTTCTGTTTAAATTTACAGCTAACGTTTGCCATTAATTTTGAGGCAGTCTGCGGACTGCGTCTTTGTCCGCATGGACAAAGACAACCTGCGGGAGCTGAACTAACAAAGTGCAGCTAATCTGCCTTTAAATTACATGGCGTGTTAGGCTTAGTTTCTATTCCAGATTAATGTTTCATTTTCAGAGTTTATACTTTTTAAGGAATCTCCTTTTAGTCTATATTGTGTTTCAAGATATTGAGATTTGTCCTCTTTAAATTCTAGCATTAATTCATTGTCTGTTAATACGTAAGTTCCAGTATTTTCGACATTGTAACACATGTCGTAGGTTTCTGAAATAAATTTCTTATTCTGGAATAGCCTTAATTTAATTATTGTGTATGCGTTATTCGTATTTGTAATTGTATATAATACTTTTCCATAATAAGTTCCTGTTATTATATTCCGCATTGTAAAAATTAACACAACTAGTAATATTGTTAATAAAATAGCTATTTTTCTATATTTAGGCCATTGCTTTTTTTTATAAAAGATTACCGAATTAATTAAAAATCCAATAATACAAACTGTAAGAAAGGCTCCTCTGTAAAACAAATATATTTGGTCCGCATCAGTAAAATTTCGATTACCGGGAATTGTAAAACTAATTGTACTGATTCCTAAGCTAATAATTATTACACCAATAATTATTTGTCCAAATATTTTAAGTTCTTTTTTCATTATTAACAATATGCGGTCTACTCATGAAATTAAGCCTAACGGATTGGCCATATGATACGTTGCGCTTTTTCGTTCTTTCACATAGTTAATTAGCTTTGCCTAACCTCCTAATTACACCAACCTCAATATCCTCACGCGCAATGTATTATGATGGCGTGTTGAACGAAACCTGCGGTAGCTATTAAAACATAAGCTTCGTAACTTTAATAGATTAAGCATAAATATTATAGTTATGAAAAAAAAGAATTAACGCTAATCGATCAGGCACGTTCAACAGTACCCGAATTTAATGAACTATTTCTTAAACTAAAAAGAAATATAGAAATATCCGGTAAAAGCAAAAGTACTTTAACCAATTATGCCCGTTGCTTGTCAACCATGGCATTACATTTTAATTGTTCTCCCACAGAACTGGATCAGGAACAAGTGCTGGATTATCTGCAATATCTTAAATCACAAAGCAAGACTCCATCTTCAAGTTACTTTAAGCATACTGTATATGGACTTCGTTTTGCATATCGGGTGCTTGGAATTAAACAACAATCTATTTTCTTACCCAAACTTAAATTTCCCAAAAAATTACCTGTTGTATTAAGTCAAAATGAACTTAAAGTATTATTAAACGCTCCTAATCTATTAAAACACAAATTAGTCATTGCATTATTGTATGGCTGTGGACTACGAAGGTTCGAACTGCTTAACATAAAACTTCCCGACATTGACTTTGATCGCCAAATGCTTCACATACGCGAAGGTAAAGGCAAAAAAGACAGGTACGTCCCTTTAGGCAATATGTTGTGTCGTGGACTTAAAGAGTACATTGAAATCGAACATCCCTTTAAATGGCTATTTAATGGTAAATCCGATACCGGACAACTTCAACAGTTCTCAAATACCGGTGTTCAATGGATCATCAGACAAGCTCTTCTGAAAACCTCTATTAAAAAACGGGTTACTTCACATGTACTCCGCCACACCTATGCTACTCATTTACTGGAAATGGGTACTGACATTATCACCCTGAAAGAGCTTCTTGGACATACAGACATCAGAACTACCATGGTATACTTACATGTTGCCAGGCTGGATAAGCACAGGGCTTTTTGTCCTTTGGATAAACTATACCCTCCAAAACAAAAGTCATGAAGCCCCGGTTTGAAGTGGCTCAAGTTCTCGGATGTGAACACCACAGACTTCACCATATAGTTTCTAATACATGGAAACTACGGACTCTTTATGCTATAGAAGCCTGCAGAACCAATTTGATGGGAGGACATGTAGACCAATGTAATAATCCCCAATGTGGTAAAATACATATTAGTTACAACAGTTGTCGAAACAGACACTGTCCTAAATGTCAAGGTCACAAAAAGGAAATGTGGATACGTCAACGCGAAAAAGAGCTCTTAAACACTACTTATTTCCATGTGGTATTTACATTACCTTCTCAGCTCAATAAAATTGCTGTTTTTATTCCTGAAATACTATATAATTTATTATTTAAAGCCGCATGGGAAACCATAGCTGCTTTTGCTGCCAATCCCAAGTTCTTAGGTGCTAAAACAGGTATGATAGCTATTTTGCATACCTGGGGACAAAACCTTTGGTTACATCCTCACCTGCATTGCATTGTTCCAGGAGGTGGAATTACTGCTGGCGACAAATGGAAAAATGTTAAAGGAAAAGGTAAATTCCTATTCCCCGTTAAAGCTATGTCTACAGTGTTTAGAGCAAAGTTTGTAAATGAACTCAGACAGGAAATACCCAAACTAAATCAGTTGTATAAAAAGCTATTTGATCAACGATGGACAGTATATTGCAAACGCCCTTTTTATGGTCCTTCTCAAGTTATCGAATACCTGGGGAGATACACTCACAAAATAGCCATATCAAACCATCGCATCCTGAATATTGAAAATGGTAAAGTAACATTTACGGCTAAAGATTATAGAAAAGGTTGCAAAAAACACGATATAATTTTAAGCAATTCAGAATTTATCAGACGTTTTGGTTTACACATTTTACCCAAAGGTTTTGTTCGAATCAGGCATTACGGCATATTATCTTCTGCTATTAAACTTAAAGTTCATGAACTAGCTAAACAACAATTGGGAGAAATTGTAATAACTCAACATGAACCTCTTAAACACAAAAAATGTCCCTATTGCAAAATTGGTGATCTGGTTATTATTGCTCGCTTTGATATTAGAGGGCCTCCTAAAATAATAATCCCTATTGGAGCCAATTACATGATAGAATTAAAATAACATCTAATGGTGAATGGCTTTGCTTTATCCTATTTTAAAATTTAGTAATGTGAAGTCTCTATGAAATGACTCAATACATTTAGGCAAGCCTTATATTAAGATAAAAAACAAATCTATTCCTGAATTATACACTCTTTGAAACTTTAACAATACCTTCTTAAAATATATCAATCCCCATAATACAGATCGCTTTGGCCGGTTTTCGTCAACACTGCATCCAGCATCTGTTTTACAAACAGGCAGGACGCTTAGTTATTGAACGAAACCTGCGGTAGCTATTAAAACATAAGCTTCGTAACTTTAATAGATTAAGCATAAATATTATAGTTATGAAAAAAAAGAATTAACGCTAATCGATCAGGCACGTTCAACAGTACCCGAATTTAATGAACTATTTCTTAAACTAAAAAGAAATATAGAAATATCCGGTAAAAGCAAAAGTACTTTAACCAATTATGCCCGTTGCTTGTCAACCATGGCATTACATTTTAATTGTTCTCCCACAGAACTGGATCAGGAACAAGTGCTGGATTATCTGCAATATCTTAAATCACAAAGCAAGACTCCATCTTCAAGTTACTTTAAGCATACTGTATATGGACTTCGTTTTGCATATCGGGTGCTTGGAATTAAACAACAATCTATTTTCTTACCCAAACTTAAATTTCCCAAAAAATTACCTGTTGTATTAAGTCAAAATGAACTTAAAGTATTATTAAACGCTCCTAATCTATTAAAACACAAATTAGTCATTGCATTATTGTATGGCTGTGGACTACGAAGGTTCGAACTGCTTAACATAAAACTTCCCGACATTGACTTTGATCGCCAAATGCTTCACATACGCGAAGGTAAAGGCAAAAAAGACAGGTACGTCCCTTTAGGCAATATGTTGTGTCGTGGACTTAAAGAGTACATTGAAATCGAACATCCCTTTAAATGGCTATTTAATGGTAAATCCGATACCGGACAACTTCAACAGTTCTCAAATACCGGTGTTCAATGGATCATCAGACAAGCTCTTCTGAAAACCTCTATTAAAAAACGGGTTACTTCACATGTACTCCGCCACACCTATGCTACTCATTTACTGGAAATGGGTACTGACATTATCACCCTGAAAGAGCTTCTTGGACATACAGACATCAGAACTACCATGGTATACTTACATGTTGCCAGGCTGGATAAGCACAGGGCTTTTTGTCCTTTGGATAAACTATACCCTCCAAAACAAAAGTCATGAAGCCCCGGTTTGAAGTGGCTCAAGTTCTCGGATGTGAACACCACAGACTTCACCATATAGTTTCTAATACATGGAAACTACGGACTCTTTATGCTATAGAAGCCTGCAGAACCAATTTGATGGGAGGACATGTAGACCAATGTAATAATCCCCAATGTGGTAAAATACATATTAGTTACAACAGTTGTCGAAACAGACACTGTCCTAAATGTCAAGGTCACAAAAAGGAAATGTGGATACGTCAACGCGAAAAAGAGCTCTTAAACACTACTTATTTCCATGTGGTATTTACATTACCTTCTCAGCTCAATAAAATTGCTGTTTTTATTCCTGAAATACTATATAATTTATTATTTAAAGCCGCATGGGAAACCATAGCTGCTTTTGCTGCCAATCCCAAGTTCTTAGGTGCTAAAACAGGTATGATAGCTATTTTGCATACCTGGGGACAAAACCTTTGGTTACATCCTCACCTGCATTGCATTGTTCCAGGAGGTGGAATTACTGCTGGCGACAAATGGAAAAATGTTAAAGGAAAAGGTAAATTCCTATTCCCCGTTAAAGCTATGTCTACAGTGTTTAGAGCAAAGTTTGTAAATGAACTCAGACAGGAAATACCCAAACTAAATCAGTTGTATAAAAAGCTATTTGATCAACGATGGACAGTATATTGCAAACGCCCTTTTTATGGTCCTTCTCAAGTTATCGAATACCTGGGGAGATACACTCACAAAATAGCCATATCAAACCATCGCATCCTGAATATTGAAAATGGTAAAGTAACATTTACGGCTAAAGATTATAGAAAAGGTTGCAAAAAACACGATATAATTTTAAGCAATTCAGAATTTATCAGACGTTTTGGTTTACACATTTTACCCAAAGGTTTTGTTCGAATCAGGCATTACGGCATATTATCTTCTGCTATTAAACTTAAAGTTCATGAACTAGCTAAACAACAATTGGGAGAAATTGTAATAACTCAACATGAACCTCTTAAACACAAAAAATGTCCCTATTGCAAAATTGGTGATCTGGTTATTATTGCTCGCTTTGATATTAGAGGGCCTCCTAAAATAATAATCCCTATTGGAGCCAATTACATGATAGAATTAAAATAACATCTAATGGTGAATGGCTTTGCTTTATCCTATTTTAAAATTTAGTAATGTGAAGTCTCTATGAAATGACTCAATACATTTAGGCAAGCCTTATATTAAGATAAAAAACAAATCTATTCCTGAATTATACACTCTTTGAAACTTTAACAATACCTTCTTAAAATATATCAATCCCCATAATACAGATCGCTTTGGCCGGTTTTCGTCAACACTGCATCCAGCATCTGTTTTACAAACAGGCAGGACGCTTAGTTATTGGCACCTGTACTTTTCTTTATATTAAAGTTCTATTTGAATCTTAACTTTTCCTCCCAATCCTTTCTCTACAATATCAAATAAAGTCTTTAGAGTCAAATTGCTACTATTATTTTCTACTCTTGAAATATATGTCCTTTTCTTATCAATCTTATCTGCAAGTTCAGTTTGAGTTAAATGTTTTTCTTCTCTTGCTTGTCGAAGTAAAAGTCCGATTTTAAAGGATTCAAAATCTCGCTCTAGTTCATCACGTCTATCTGTACCTTTTTCGCCGTACACATCATCTTTAATTGCTGACCAACTTTTCGTTTTCATATTATTTACTCCTTTCTTTTTCGTCAAAATACTCATTCATTAATCCCTTTGCTTTATCAATTTCCTTCTTTGGTGTTTTTTGAGTTTTCTTTTGAAATCCATTTAATAAAATCACCAATTTCCCTTCATCAAAAAAGCAAAATACTCGCCATATATCTGAAGCCAATTTTACTCTTGCTTCATAAAGGCCGTCTGTTCCAGTAATTGATTTTAGATACTGTGATGGTATCCTTTCATACGTCTCGATTATTTCAATGACTTTAAATATTTTATCTTGAACTTTTACTGTTTGTTTTTTCAGAAAGTCCTCAAAATAATCCTTGTATGCAATTACTTCCCTTACTCTGTTCATTCAACAAAGGTAACTTTAAAGTTACACAAAGCAAAGTTGAGAATCATTAATTTGTATTTCTTGCTTGAAATAATATTTCTATGAAATTCGGGTTTGTATAGGTGCCAACGTTTTGAATAAGGGGTCGTAGGCTGATTTGAAAAACCAAACCTCCAAAATCCCACCAAGCCGAAGCTTTTGTTTTGGTTATAAATTTATCATTTTCACTACCCGAAGCAAAAGCTTCGGCGAACTTATTAAAAGAGCTAAATTACCAAATTTGTACTAATAGCCTATGCCCTTTATTTATTGTTAGGCATTGTATTTTATTCAGCCAGCAACGCATAATTTATTTCTTGTTCATTATAAAAATCAAATCTTACAGGAAATTCAAATTGAGAATAATTTATGCTACCATTAAATTCTTTAGAGTAATACGTTTTGTTGAAGAATCTCATTTTTAATCTCAATTTGGTTTGATATTCGCCTGAAAACTTTGGAGTCCTTGTTAATGCGAAGTATTTAGGTTTTAAATCTATAGTAGAGTATGCATTACCACACCAGTTCCAATGCCAATATTGAATTGGCTTCCATGTCCCAATAGAGTCCTTAGCCTCCTGAATCATTTTAAAACCACTTATATCCTCATAAGTCAGAGAAATTATTGTGTCTGTATAATTGACAATAAAAACGGGATAATTATTTATCCAACTATCAGTATTCTCTCGATCATTTTTTTGATTTTTATTATTTGAGTCAATAGAATCCTTAGAATTTTCAATGTTTAACATTGGTTCCTTTTCGCTTTGACTAAAAACTTGTAAAGGCGGTGGCGGTGGAACTATATAGGATATTCTATTGCTTTTGGTTGAAATAATTCTTGAAGTATCAATTAAAATCTGAATTTGAATAGAATCCTTCGGCCACTGATAACCATCCATAGAAGACTTTTTATACTCGCCATATTTTGGTCGTTTATTTAAATCAATTATTTGATTGGTAAAATCGCAAGTATCAACAAGTTGTATGTCATTAAGAGACATAACCATTTCGGCTACAAAATAATCAATCCCACTATTTTTCACAGTATCAGCATAGCCAGGAAATACAATTTCAGAATATCCTTTATATTCAGAACAACAGGAAATCAAGAAGCTTGATACTGTTAACATTGCTATATATAGTGTGTTTCTCATAATATAATGCCTAACGTTTGCTACATGAATTGGGGTGCATTTTGCGCACTACATATTTTCTGTCAAGCACAAAACGAATGCGGTAGAATATCCAATCAAACTATACTCCCGCACCCTTATTTATTGTAGCGTGTTACAAAACGTTATTTATTTCAGTATGTTATTAATATCTTTATCTATCACCATATTATATTTTCAGTAGGAATAGAAGGCTGACCAGCAATATGCAATGGATATAATTTCCACTCTTCCGGATTCCACCCTTCGTAATTATCATTAATTTTTATGATAAAAAACCATTTATTTGATTTTTTTTTCACACTTGCAATAATATCATCAACATGATAACCAATAAAATCCTCCTTGAAGAAAGATTGATTTTCAATATAATTTCTATTAATATCATTAGTCTCTGCGTAAAAAAATCTCTGGTAATAAGAAATCGTTGTATCATTTAAATATGTAAAATTTAAAGATGAGTCATTATAGCAATTAATTAGGTATGCCAATGAGTCTGCATTTGAAGGAGGATTAGATATTACCACATATTCATAAATTTGCTTTGTATTATGTTCAATTATAGTTATTTCTGTTCTTAATTTTTCCAACTTATAGAAATTAGTAGATGAGTCACAACTTGTTAACCATAAACATGATATAACTAAAAAAAATAATATTCTCATCGTAAAATTTTTAATTCTTTATCAAAACTAACTTTCGTAATAAAAGGTTTAAAATTCTTAACGTGCTGCAAAACAAACCAAGCTCTAAATCCAGCTCCAAACCTGTAGATTTTTTCCATATCAGGTTTATCTAATCCAAAATGGTCATACAAAGAAACCTTATATTTGATGTTTAAACTTTCATTTTGAATTTTCGCATCTGTAATACTTACTTCATATGCCCAAGTATCATTCATACATATAGTAAGTCCACCTATAAATGTATCTTTTAGAGTATTAAATCTTGGATGTCCCCACAATTCGTCATCATAATGAATTTTTGTATTTTCAATTGAGGATAATAGATTTTTATGTTTATATCTTTCCAAAATTAACTTTTCCATACTTGCGCAAAACCTCTGACAAGATGGATGGTTTATGACGTGATTTGTCAATATTTGATTTGAATATTCTTCGCCGGTATTCCCTTTAAAATGATTAATCATATCATTTGCAACATCTTCCATTTCTCCTACAGAAAACAAAGTATCTGTCATTGTTCTAAAATCAATCCACAACGATTCTTCTGTTGCTTCTAATTGAATTTTAAACAAACCTGTTAAATTATTTATCTCATCAATTGAATATATTGAATGCCCGGTATTTAGATGAACACCATCTCCGTAACATAAATCATCTGCAATAGCTGTTCCTGTCCTGTTAAATCCAGCCTTTTTATATCTATCTAAATAGAAAGGAAAAGAAACAACAGGAACTTCAACGCTAACATCCTTACTTGCTCCCTGGCACCATGCATACATTCTTATATTTTCTGCTTTTTCAGGTGTGTATTTAAAACATATAACTCCGTCCTTTTCAGAAGCATCTGATTGTTTGAGTTGTTTTAATTTTCCATCGTTGTTGAGTTCCACACTCCATTGTGTATTTGTCAATTTATCGTTATCACCATCGTTATATTCCGTTGCTTTATAAATGTAGGTATTACCCATTATTAGTTCTTCAACTTTTTTACTTCCATCCTCAGTAAATGGTCCTTCAAGTTTTTTTACTAGTAATTCTATTGCATCTTCATTATTCTCAACATTGTTTCGTTGCTGCACCTGTCCATTATTATTTTGTTGACTTAAATCCGTAACCTTCCAAGGTTGTTCCGTTATTGGTTCTCCATTTTCAACAACAATGGCAGGTGAAAGGACCAGCCGTGTTATCATTGGTCTGGTATCTATTGCATTAAAATAACAATCGTAACCAACGCACAAAGTGTCATATAGCTGAATGGTACGAGGACGTTCCATTTCTGAAGGATGGGATAAAACAATTCTTACAGGTTTCATTATCGCTTTACTTGCAGCCCATGCAAAAAGATTGGTTTCTGAAGTTGTTTCGATTTCAATAACATATGGATTGGTAATTACATTGGTATAGGCCATACCATTTTTGGCAACTTTCTGATATTTGCCATTTTCATAACGTAGAATATTGTATGACTCATCGTCTACAATTAGTTTACCTTTTATAAACATTGTAAATTGGTTTTGTTTGGTTATTAATTAATTTCTTGTCTGTTATCTTTTGTAAAGATGGTAAAATTTTCTTTCTATATTAATAGAACTTGTTATTTATAATTGATATTGCATTTACGTCATGCGCATCTAATGTTTTGTAACGGATTGGGCATATGAACCGTGCGGGGATTTAATTAGTACGCCCTTCATTTAATCGCACAAAGCCCAATGCTTTTACAGGGACTAAATTTAACAATAAAAAGTTTCTTTAAAAGCATTGGGCGGACTTATTGAAATCACCGCAACTCCGCAAATCACTACACCCCGCATGGTTTATGATGCCGTGTTGAACGAAACCTGCGGTAGCTATTAAAACATAAGCTTCGTAACTTTAATAGATTAAGCATAAATATTATAGTTATGAAAAAAAAGAATTAACGCTAATCGATCAGGCACGTTCAACAGTACCCGAATTTAATGAACTATTTCTTAAACTAAAAAGAAATATAGAAATATCCGGTAAAAGCAAAAGTACTTTAACCAATTATGCCCGTTGCTTGTCAACCATGGCATTACATTTTAATTGTTCTCCCACAGAACTGGATCAGGAACAAGTGCTGGATTATCTGCAATATCTTAAATCACAAAGCAAGACTCCATCTTCAAGTTACTTTAAGCATACTGTATATGGACTTCGTTTTGCATATCGGGTGCTTGGAATTAAACAACAATCTATTTTCTTACCCAAACTTAAATTTCCCAAAAAATTACCTGTTGTATTAAGTCAAAATGAACTTAAAGTATTATTAAACGCTCCTAATCTATTAAAACACAAATTAGTCATTGCATTATTGTATGGCTGTGGACTACGAAGGTTCGAACTGCTTAACATAAAACTTCCCGACATTGACTTTGATCGCCAAATGCTTCACATACGCGAAGGTAAAGGCAAAAAAGACAGGTACGTCCCTTTAGGCAATATGTTGTGTCGTGGACTTAAAGAGTACATTGAAATCGAACATCCCTTTAAATGGCTATTTAATGGTAAATCCGATACCGGACAACTTCAACAGTTCTCAAATACCGGTGTTCAATGGATCATCAGACAAGCTCTTCTGAAAACCTCTATTAAAAAACGGGTTACTTCACATGTACTCCGCCACACCTATGCTACTCATTTACTGGAAATGGGTACTGACATTATCACCCTGAAAGAGCTTCTTGGACATACAGACATCAGAACTACCATGGTATACTTACATGTTGCCAGGCTGGATAAGCACAGGGCTTTTTGTCCTTTGGATAAACTATACCCTCCAAAACAAAAGTCATGAAGCCCCGGTTTGAAGTGGCTCAAGTTCTCGGATGTGAACACCACAGACTTCACCATATAGTTTCTAATACATGGAAACTACGGACTCTTTATGCTATAGAAGCCTGCAGAACCAATTTGATGGGAGGACATGTAGACCAATGTAATAATCCCCAATGTGGTAAAATACATATTAGTTACAACAGTTGTCGAAACAGACACTGTCCTAAATGTCAAGGTCACAAAAAGGAAATGTGGATACGTCAACGCGAAAAAGAGCTCTTAAACACTACTTATTTCCATGTGGTATTTACATTACCTTCTCAGCTCAATAAAATTGCTGTTTTTATTCCTGAAATACTATATAATTTATTATTTAAAGCCGCATGGGAAACCATAGCTGCTTTTGCTGCCAATCCCAAGTTCTTAGGTGCTAAAACAGGTATGATAGCTATTTTGCATACCTGGGGACAAAACCTTTGGTTACATCCTCACCTGCATTGCATTGTTCCAGGAGGTGGAATTACTGCTGGCGACAAATGGAAAAATGTTAAAGGAAAAGGTAAATTCCTATTCCCCGTTAAAGCTATGTCTACAGTGTTTAGAGCAAAGTTTGTAAATGAACTCAGACAGGAAATACCCAAACTAAATCAGTTGTATAAAAAGCTATTTGATCAACGATGGACAGTATATTGCAAACGCCCTTTTTATGGTCCTTCTCAAGTTATCGAATACCTGGGGAGATACACTCACAAAATAGCCATATCAAACCATCGCATCCTGAATATTGAAAATGGTAAAGTAACATTTACGGCTAAAGATTATAGAAAAGGTTGCAAAAAACACGATATAATTTTAAGCAATTCAGAATTTATCAGACGTTTTGGTTTACACATTTTACCCAAAGGTTTTGTTCGAATCAGGCATTACGGCATATTATCTTCTGCTATTAAACTTAAAGTTCATGAACTAGCTAAACAACAATTGGGAGAAATTGTAATAACTCAACATGAACCTCTTAAACACAAAAAATGTCCCTATTGCAAAATTGGTGATCTGGTTATTATTGCTCGCTTTGATATTAGAGGGCCTCCTAAAATAATAATCCCTATTGGAGCCAATTACATGATAGAATTAAAATAACATCTAATGGTGAATGGCTTTGCTTTATCCTATTTTAAAATTTAGTAATGTGAAGTCTCTATGAAATGACTCAATACATTTAGGCAAGCCTTATATTAAGATAAAAAACAAATCTATTCCTGAATTATACACTCTTTGAAACTTTAACAATACCTTCTTAAAATATATCAATCCCCATAATACAGATCGCTTTGGCCGGTTTTCGTCAACACTGCATCCAGCATCTGTTTTACAAACAGGCAGGACGCTTAGTTATTAGCGGTTGTTATTTCATTTCAATTGTTTCAACTGACCTTTTATACTTGTCCAAATAGTTATTTAGGTCTTTATATGCACTTCCTAGAAAGAGAATACATTTTTGGTTCCCTATTATTATAGCTTGATACATAATTCCATTTTTATTTTGAAACTTTATTTTCGTCTCAAGTACAAAAGCTGTATAATCTCCAATTTTTGTTTCTAGCATTTCTTTGTTATCAAGCTGAATCCCACTTCGTTCATATCTCCATGGCAAATCCTTTGCAAATGTTTTGGCTTTTTCTTCAGTCATTTGAGGCATTATGCCAATATTCATAGAATTTGAGGTTGGGTTTTGTGCATCACTTTTACCATTCTCCGCAAACATAAACATGTTAGAAGCAGTCATAGCGTATTTAAAACCAGTAATTGATTTATCAAATTCAAAATCGGCAAGTTCTAGAGGGTTTAAGGCAAGCGCTTTTTCATAATAAATTGTTTCAAAAATATCTTGTAATTCTTTTTTGCCGTTAATGTCACTGTCTTTACATACACCTGCAATCATTACAACAAAATTTCCATCGCCAAAGAATAGTCCAAGTTTTGTTTCGCCAGCATACTTTGAAGGACCTTCAGTATAAATACACTCAAATTCGTTCAATTCGATTTCTTTAAAAACATCAACTTTAGCCCCTTTTGATTCCATTACTTCTTTTGATAAATTAGGTTTCGCGTCATAAAAAGATGATGCATTTGATTCTATAACCTGGATGTAAAGTTTTTCATTCTTTTGATACCTTCCCAATTCTTTAATGTATTTATATTCTTCAGGTATTTTAACAAATACTTTAGTGCCCTTAATCCTTTCGTGTTTGTCAGTTTTTGTAGTCTTGATATTGCCTGGGAAATTAGACTGTTTTCCTTGAGCGCATGAACTTAAAAATGTCAATACTAGTAATAATCCTATTATTTTAGTCATAATCTTATTTTCGAATAGTGTGTGTTTAATAACCGCTAACGTTTGAGCTATGCGTAGTGCGGAACTTCGAAGAGATATCCTTTCAAACCAATGCATAGTCAAATTTACGTTTTGAAATTTTACCTTAAACTTAATAAATTTTCGGAACGGAAATTTGGCGCCCCAAAACAACCTACAAATTTCCAAAATACAACTACCTCCGCATTACGTATTAGCTTGTGTTACCACCTGTTACTTCTTATTCATTGATATACTTAGGTATTCCATTCTTAAATATGTATCCAGAAATAGCAACCCACACAATAACAACCGAAACAAATAGTAAAACTCGAGCTCCAGGTAAATGGAGTCCTTTAAAAATAACACCTGTCCAGAAAAATAAATACCAAATAATTTTCATTATTTCAACAAATAAATTAGTCTTCATGGTTTTAAGTCTAACAATTTGGTCTATTAGAATCATAATCAAACCAAATAAAATTAATAAAAAACCTACACTTGCAGGAAGATGTAAAATCATAATTCCGGCACCTGCAATTATCAATATATCCCCCAGTCTTACTAATATCCGTTTATGGTTTTCCTTTATTTTTGTTGTTAGTAATAAGAATGCGATTCCTAATAACTGAAGTGTTACATATATTCCATCAAATAATTTCTGGTTTATAAAATTGTCATGTCCATTAGTCTTAATATATATCCCAATTCCTAAGTAAATAATCAGAATAATGATTGAGAAATAACCTAATAATTTATTTATGTTCATTTTTTGCGTTTTTTTGTAATAGGTGGTAACGTTTAAGCTATGCGTAGTGCGGAACTTCGAAGATATATCCTTTCAAACCAATGCATAGCCAAATTTACGTTTTGAAATTTTACCTTAAACGTAATAAATTTTCGGGACGGAAATTTGGTGCCCCAAAACAACCTACAAACTTCCAAAATCGAATTACCTCCGCATTACGTATTAGCTTGTGTTGTGCTTTCGTTATTTATATTGTATCAAAATTCCAGTCGTTCCACCTTTTGGGTCATAATAGGTTTCAATTTTTCCCCAATTAAACTTTCGTTGTTTACCAAGATTGTCTGTTAACCATTTTTCATATAATTCCTTTCTGCTTAGTTCATTTGCTTCAGTCCAATCTGCCCATGTTTTTTTTAATTCGTTAAGTGAAGAAAATCCAAAGTCAATATAATCAAGATGGTCATTTTTGAAACATAAACCAAAATGAAAAAAGGAGTCAAATAATTCAATTTTATTTAAATTAATCCACTTGTAGCCGTTTTTATAGTCTAATGTTTCATGTATAAATTCTCCAGATTGATTAAGTGCTTCTTCAAACTTCATTTTATGATAAAACAACTTTTTATTAATCTGAATATGTCCAGAATCAATGTCAACCAGGTTACTCATAAATAGAAGCTCCTTTTAAAATTGCCATAAAATTTTCCCATGTCGGTTCATCAGCATCAATATTCAATTTCATATTATCATAATATCCTTGAATGTCCCTTGTATAAGCAATCATACTTTCAAGAAAATCCTCAAGTGTTTTATTTTCCCAATTCGCCTTATTCTGCTCGAAGTCAGTCTTAAATTCTTTTAGAAAACTTATAAATTCAGTCCTTGTCATAGTTGCAGGGTCTTTTTATAATGAAGCACAACGTTTGTGGTATGTAGCGGGCAACGATAGAAACTACATTCCTTTCCGCCGTTACTAACCATTTAGAAATAGCTAACCCCGCAAGTTTAGCCATTCCGTTGCCTGATATATTACCACCTGTTGGGCGTTCGTTATTACTTTGTACTATACTCTAATTCTATATTGTCAAGGTTTTTCGGATTATACCCATCAAGTGTTTTTATAAATTTGCCTTTTAGTACAATTTTATAATTCTGTTTAGGCTTCAAGTTAAATTTGATTAGTATTGATTTGTTATCATCCGATACTTTTAAATTGTTGATTTCAGGAGTTTTATAGCTAGATGAAATAATAACTAGTTTTTCTAAATTGTCAACTTCGATTACTTTATTAAAATTGATTTGTACTTCTTTAATCTGTGGACTAACATCTATCGCTCTGTTCTTAAATGGACTAATATTAAGCACTCGCGGTCTCCTTGCGTCTACGTCTTGTATCATTCCTTCAATATTGTCAGCAGTATGGTCAAAGAATTTTGCTATTTCAGGCATAAAATTATTAAATGATGGATACTTGTCTCTATTACGGCTGTACCTATCTAATTCTTTTACTAATTCTTCCGTCCAAACAAATCCAAGATTGATTTCGCTTGTTAATTGCGATTGTACGTATTTGTCATCGTAATTGTGGTCTTTTAGATATTTAACAACTGAAGCTCTCACTAATGCTTCGAAATACATAGGTTTCCATTTTGTATATGCTTGCTTCTTTAATATTTTTTGAAGGTGTTCTAAAATTACGGAACCACTTGATGATAGTATCTCTAAGTGATTTTCAACATTAGGGTTCACAAATGAATGATTGAACTCATGTATTAATGTTGGGAAATATTCTTCTTTCCTATAAACAGGGAGGTTTAGAGAGTCTGTTGTCCAAGTTCCCATTATTGCGTATATCAATTCTTTTCCTTCTGCGTTTTTTGTTTTTACGCCATAGTTACAGCCACCGTTACTTAAGCCATTAATAATAGTAAATTCTTGATTATGATTTTCTCCGTAAAATTCTTTGTACCAATTAGCATCTATCTCGTTATATATATCAAGAAATCTTTTGGAAGCAGTTTTGTACAAATCTTCATTTTCTTTGAAGAATAATTCACATTTACTGTCGTAATAAAACTGATTTAATAGATTTATAAATTTTAGAGAGCTCTTTTTGTCCCAATTTCCATCAGGTATATCTTCAGTAAACTCAACACTTGGTTTCATTTGTGGTGGTTCTGTAATGTTAATTGCCATACTCATTACAGTACCAAAAGAAATACCTTTTGTTCTAATACTATCTCTCGTGAATTTAATCAATTCATGAGTTTTATATTGCTCAAAATGATTTTCAATTCTTTCGGCATAAAGTGAGAAAGCTTTAGAACTATATTCATGACTACCTGCTAATCTAAATACAAAATTCAGTAATTCTACACGCTTATCAACTCTTGGTTCTTTGAGTATTTTTTTGTCTTCAGTCTTGCAACTAATAAAGATTAAAAGGATAATAATTGGCAATATTTTATTCATAATATAGTTTATGTGTATTTTAATGACGCCCAACGGTAAATTGTATGGTGTCGTTGCGGATTCCGTGAGATTTTCTTTCAAATTATCACTAATATTCGAGCGAGTGGTATGGCTCAAAATCTGTACTGAGTCCGCTATGCACTATACAAAATGTTGAACGAAACCTGCGGTAGCTATTAAAACATAAGCTTCGTAACTTTAATAGATTAAGCATAAATATTATAGTTATGAAAAAAAAGAATTAACGCTAATCGATCAGGCACGTTCAACAGTACCCGAATTTAATGAACTATTTCTTAAACTAAAAAGAAATATAGAAATATCCGGTAAAAGCAAAAGTACTTTAACCAATTATGCCCGTTGCTTGTCAACCATGGCATTACATTTTAATTGTTCTCCCACAGAACTGGATCAGGAACAAGTGCTGGATTATCTGCAATATCTTAAATCACAAAGCAAGACTCCATCTTCAAGTTACTTTAAGCATACTGTATATGGACTTCGTTTTGCATATCGGGTGCTTGGAATTAAACAACAATCTATTTTCTTACCCAAACTTAAATTTCCCAAAAAATTACCTGTTGTATTAAGTCAAAATGAACTTAAAGTATTATTAAACGCTCCTAATCTATTAAAACACAAATTAGTCATTGCATTATTGTATGGCTGTGGACTACGAAGGTTCGAACTGCTTAACATAAAACTTCCCGACATTGACTTTGATCGCCAAATGCTTCACATACGCGAAGGTAAAGGCAAAAAAGACAGGTACGTCCCTTTAGGCAATATGTTGTGTCGTGGACTTAAAGAGTACATTGAAATCGAACATCCCTTTAAATGGCTATTTAATGGTAAATCCGATACCGGACAACTTCAACAGTTCTCAAATACCGGTGTTCAATGGATCATCAGACAAGCTCTTCTGAAAACCTCTATTAAAAAACGGGTTACTTCACATGTACTCCGCCACACCTATGCTACTCATTTACTGGAAATGGGTACTGACATTATCACCCTGAAAGAGCTTCTTGGACATACAGACATCAGAACTACCATGGTATACTTACATGTTGCCAGGCTGGATAAGCACAGGGCTTTTTGTCCTTTGGATAAACTATACCCTCCAAAACAAAAGTCATGAAGCCCCGGTTTGAAGTGGCTCAAGTTCTCGGATGTGAACACCACAGACTTCACCATATAGTTTCTAATACATGGAAACTACGGACTCTTTATGCTATAGAAGCCTGCAGAACCAATTTGATGGGAGGACATGTAGACCAATGTAATAATCCCCAATGTGGTAAAATACATATTAGTTACAACAGTTGTCGAAACAGACACTGTCCTAAATGTCAAGGTCACAAAAAGGAAATGTGGATACGTCAACGCGAAAAAGAGCTCTTAAACACTACTTATTTCCATGTGGTATTTACATTACCTTCTCAGCTCAATAAAATTGCTGTTTTTATTCCTGAAATACTATATAATTTATTATTTAAAGCCGCATGGGAAACCATAGCTGCTTTTGCTGCCAATCCCAAGTTCTTAGGTGCTAAAACAGGTATGATAGCTATTTTGCATACCTGGGGACAAAACCTTTGGTTACATCCTCACCTGCATTGCATTGTTCCAGGAGGTGGAATTACTGCTGGCGACAAATGGAAAAATGTTAAAGGAAAAGGTAAATTCCTATTCCCCGTTAAAGCTATGTCTACAGTGTTTAGAGCAAAGTTTGTAAATGAACTCAGACAGGAAATACCCAAACTAAATCAGTTGTATAAAAAGCTATTTGATCAACGATGGACAGTATATTGCAAACGCCCTTTTTATGGTCCTTCTCAAGTTATCGAATACCTGGGGAGATACACTCACAAAATAGCCATATCAAACCATCGCATCCTGAATATTGAAAATGGTAAAGTAACATTTACGGCTAAAGATTATAGAAAAGGTTGCAAAAAACACGATATAATTTTAAGCAATTCAGAATTTATCAGACGTTTTGGTTTACACATTTTACCCAAAGGTTTTGTTCGAATCAGGCATTACGGCATATTATCTTCTGCTATTAAACTTAAAGTTCATGAACTAGCTAAACAACAATTGGGAGAAATTGTAATAACTCAACATGAACCTCTTAAACACAAAAAATGTCCCTATTGCAAAATTGGTGATCTGGTTATTATTGCTCGCTTTGATATTAGAGGGCCTCCTAAAATAATAATCCCTATTGGAGCCAATTACATGATAGAATTAAAATAACATCTAATGGTGAATGGCTTTGCTTTATCCTATTTTAAAATTTAGTAATGTGAAGTCTCTATGAAATGACTCAATACATTTAGGCAAGCCTTATATTAAGATAAAAAACAAATCTATTCCTGAATTATACACTCTTTGAAACTTTAACAATACCTTCTTAAAATATATCAATCCCCATAATACAGATCGCTTTGGCCGGTTTTCGTCAACACTGCATCCAGCATCTGTTTTACAAACAGGCAGGACGCTTAGTTATTAGCGGTTGTTATTTTATACTCTACTTCTGGTTACATCTCCATTTATAAAATCAAGTTCAGCTTGATAATATTTAACATTGCCATGATGATTGCTAATTAGACTCTTTGCTTTAGCTATCTCACTTTGAGGGAATTTAACACCAAACGTAACTTCCTTAAGAACATCACCATCTGGATATGGTATTTTATATCCTAATTCATTAATAATGAGAAATGGTCTACAACTAAATGGTTTATTATTATTAAGATTTGCTAAAGCCAATCCCCCTAAAATAATTCTGGATTCATTCTCCACCCCCCAAATACGTGAATCTTTCATTAATAACAATTCTTTGAAGAAGGTATCCCTCTCTTTATCATCGCTACTTTTTGAAAAGATTCCACGTGTCTTTTTTGTTCGAATATAATTTTCAGATTCTTCAAGAATAATATCATCCTTATCAAGATTTATAGGTTTTTCTCGATATCTAACTTTTGTTAGATTAGCTTGACATTCTAACTTCTCAGAATAGTATGTCTCTAACATTTTTTTTTCAAAACCAAGTGCAATTCCTTTATGATAATTTGCGTAATGTGACCAGAAATGTGAATTATTAAACCCTTTATCACCAACTTGTCCATCTGAAGTTTTTTCTGTAAAACATAACACTCCATAATTGTCGGTCTGCTTTTTTATGAAATCAAAAGGATTATTTATTGGATAAACTTGGCTAGGGTCATCGTAACAAAAAAGTTGATTTGTAACATTAAACGCTTTCAAGCATTCCATATTTGAATCAAAAGGGTCATTAAAATTTGTTGGTTTTGAAAACCAAAAGTATCTATCCTTCAACGAATCTTGGGAATAAGAATCCCAGCCAGAATACCTATATATCATATTATTATTTGCTTTTATATCTTTTATAAATTTTGACTGAATCCATTCTATTAATCTACGTATCATTTTTATCCTTCGTCTATTATTGAATACCCCATAACGTTTGCTACATGAATTGGGGTGCATTCTGCGTACTACACATTTTCTGCCAAACACAAAATTAAGGCGAGAACATAGCCAACAAAAACTATGCTCCAGCACCCTTATTTATTGTAGCGTGTTACAAAACGTTATTTATCCATCTCATAATTAGGATTTTCTTTAAAAAAAGAAAAGGCTTCAAAATAAGGCAAAGTCCATTTTGGTCTTGGATCTAAAAAACTTCCCAAATCAGCCTCTTTATCATCAACAATAAAGAAATACCAATCCTCATTTTTATCGAATTGATACTCATACCCTCTTCTTGTATTATATATAATACAATGATAAGTAGGTGTGTTTTTATATATGAGATATATTTTTTCAAAATATATCTCTATTTTATTAATATCAAATTGTTGTTGAATTCTTACATCATAAAATCCATCATCTATTAAGCGGTTAATAGAATTAATAACTACAGTATCATTATTAGCATATTGTTTTAATTTGTTCAACCTTATTTTTCCTTTATAAGCGCTCTTACTTAATTCTTGAATTGTAAAGTAATAATTATCAATTGCAAATTTTTTAAATTGATTTAATGCTCCAGATGTATATAAATCATCATATCGATGATGAAATTCTCTTTGAGAATAGACTCTGTCAAATTTAGATTTGATATACTGAACATAAACACAAAAAATTAACAAAATGAAAAAAAATACTAATATAATTTTCTTAAAAATTTTCATCTAACTCTATTTTTAGGTTATTTTCATTTAAGGAACCTTTAAAATTATATTGTATTGGTATATATGTAATAAATGGCTTATAACCTCTTAAATGTTGAAGCATGTACCAACAAATAAACACTTTCATCTTTCGCAAATAATCCTTCAAAATATCAGGAGAATCTAACCCAAAATGGTCAAATATTTCTAAGAGAATCTTACCTTCATATTGTTCATTATTTATATTAAAATCAGTCAAAACAACATTAAAAGCTTGAGTATCATGAACGGATATTCCAAGTCCACTGAACCATTCATCATATTTAAAGCTTGGAAGACTTTGTACCCCTTTTATTCCAAGAATTTCAGGATTTCCGTTTTTAGATTCATCATATTCTGATTTAACAAACTGTCTTTCAGAATCTTTAACCCTTAATTTATTTAGCGCATTAAATTTTTTATCTAATTCCTTTTGCAATAACGAAAAAAAACCATCTATAAAATCCTTTGTTACCTGATTTTCTGCAATGGCTTTTGTTAGTCTTTTGTCTTCATATCTATTATTAGTACTTCCATTTTGCTTAAAAAAATCAATCATTTTATAAAGATTATCTTCTAAATCACCTGTAGCATAGTCATCTAAATCATTTTTCATTATTGAAAACAGTGAGATATCTGGATTTAGATTATATTCTTCAATATAATCTAAAGCATACTTTACTCTAGATGCTTTTTCTTCTTTATAAGACTCAACTGATTCAGGTCTGTTTTCATCATATTTTATACCCAGATCCTCAAATCCATTTTCTAGCTTTTGTTTCAGAATATCTTTTTCGTCAGGATATTTAATGTTCAAATTAGTAATATCTTCTTTGGTCAATTCTTCCCCTTTTGTTCCATAACAATTTCCTGCTCTTCTTGCTGAACGCGCTATAACCATTGGAAACGAAACAACAGGGACTTCAACACTAACATCCTTACTTGCTACCTGACACCACGCATAAATTCTTATTTTTTCAGCCTCTTCAGGAGTGTATTTATAACAAATTACGCCATCTTTTACAAAAGCATTTGATTGCTTGAGTTGTTTTAATTTTCCATCATTATTAAGTTCAACGCTCCATTGTGTATTTGTTAATTTGTCATCGTCGCTAACAGAATATTCTATTACTTTATAAAGATATGTGTTACCCTTTATTAGTTCTTCAACTTTTTTATTTCCATCTTCTGTAAATGGTCCTTCAAGTTTTTTTACTAGTAATTCTATTGCATTTTCATTATTCTCAACATTGTTTCGTTGTTGTACCTGTCCATTATTATTTTGTTGACTTAAATCCGTAACCTTCCAAGATTGTTCCATAATTGGCTCACCATTCTCAACAACAATAGCTGGTGAAAGAACAAGCCGTGTTATCATTGGATTGTTGTCTATTGCATTGAAATAACAATCGTAACCAACGCACAAAGTATCGTATAACTGAATGGTACGAGGACGTTCCATTTCTGAAGGATGGGATAAAACAATTTTTACAGGTTTCATTATCGCCTTACTTGCTGCCCACGCAAAAAGATTTGTTTCTGATGTTGTTTCTATTTCAATAATATACGGATTGGTAATAACGTTGGTGTATGCCATACCATTTTTGGTAACATTCTGGTATCTGCCACTTTCATAACGTAGTATATTGTAGGATTCATCGTCTACAATTAGTTTACCTTTTATAAACATTGTAAATTGGTTTTGTTTGGTTATTAATTAGTTTCTTGTCTGTTATCTTTTGTAAAGATGGTAAAATTTCTTTCTATATTAATAGAACTTGTTATTTATTATTGATATTGCATTTACGTCATGCTCATCTAATGTTTTGTAACGTTTGCTTGGACAAACCGAAGCTAGATTTTCGGGCAGATTTCGTGTCCGCCAGGACAAAGAAATCCACCGGGAATCTGGCTGGCCAAAACACAACGAACTGCTTTGGTTTGTTCCAAGCTGTTGGGCTTTGTTTTTTATGGTTGTTTAATCTGTCTTTTCAAATTTATGCCTAAACAAAAACGGATAGAAAATCCTGTCATTGTGTTTTTAAGTCATACGAATTGAATTCAAATCAAATCGCGCGTCAGGCTTTTCCTACATAATTCCGCCAATTTTTCAAGTCCTAATATTTCGATTCAAAACCCTACAAGTCCAAACTAAAAATCGCTTGTCAAACTTGTCCCATAATTTTTTGAGTCCTAAGAAATTGCGCGACGGAAAGCTTTCGTTATAGATTGAAGTCCTAATATTTTCATGTCATAAAGAACAAATCCGTTTTTGTTGCTTTTCAATTTTTAGTTTACCCAAGTTTACGAAACGGAAAATAAAGCCCAACGGTCGCTGGATGAAGCGAAGCAGGATTTCGGGCAGATTTTTTGTCCGCCGAGGACAAAACAATCAACAGGAATCTTGCGGCCAAAACACAGCTGACCTGATTTGCTTTATTCCAGTTTGTTAGCCCCCGTTTTTTATTTTTAATTAGTAATTCTTTCTAAAATTCAAGTCCCGATAATTTGATTTTACTTGTTCTCGATTTGATTCCTATTACATTTTGTCTGCTTCTCATTGCAATAGCTTTGCTTCCAATTACATGTCCATTGCTTCTTGTGGTTTTCCTATTGCTTAAAGCCGCATTCGTGTTGCTTAACGCTGCAATAGCTTTGCTTCCACTTACATGTCCGTTGCTTCTTGTGGTTTTCCTATTGCTTAAAGCCACATTTGGGTTGCTTAACGTTGCATTAGCTTTGCTTCCGCTTACATGTCCGTTGCTTCTTGTGGTTTTCCTATTGCTTAAAGCCACATTTGGGTTGCTTAACGTTGCATTAGCTTTGCTTCCACTTACATGTCCGTTGCTTCTTGTGGTTTTCCTATTGCTTCGTCTTAATTTTCATTGCTCTCGCCCAAATGTCTTTTCCCGATGTGATTCTAATTTATAACCAACTTCTCTTTTTCTAATCATTCTATTCCTTGCTTGGAATTCTTTCTGGGTTTTGGTAAAATGGGGGCTAACGCTGGCTACATGAAGCGAAGCAGATTTGCGGTGTGATTGTCTGTCCGGCAGGACTGACTATCGCAGCGGGAATCTGCACTCCCAAAGCACAGCAAAACCCTGCTTTGATTTATGTAGCTTGTTGCCGCTTGTGTGTTTTTTCTTTCTAGCTGTAAATCAATTCTGTCTGTAATATTTTTCCGTTTATAGCATTACTTTTAAGTCCTGATTATAAAGCTGTAAATTAGATTTTACTTTTTAAAGTACTGTTATTCAATTTTTAACGCATTCCAAATTCCGCCTTGTAAATCAAATTCTAAGCAAGCTGTAAATCATTCTTTTCTTGGCGAGCCGTAAATTTCCGGCTACATTTTTCAATTCCGTATGTAAATCATTTTTTCTAAGCGTGCTGTAAATATTTTCTTGCGTTTCGGTCTTCCTTTAAATTCTGTAAATCAAGTCTGGCCGGTTATTCTTTATTGTGTCCTTCTTACAATTTTCTCTGCGGTTATGGTTTTTCACATTAGCGGCAACGGCCTGCCGCATGAAGCGTATGGAGATTTAACCATACAAACTTCCCAAATTGAGCAGAGCCAAAGCGTTGTATTTGATTTTAACTTTTCACTTTAAAGCCAAATCAGCGATTTGGCGTTGGTTGCTGAAACCACGAAACTTTCAAATCGAGTCGGACTCCATATGCTTTATTGCGGTTTGTTGAACGAAACCTGCGGTAGCTATTAAAACATAAGCTTCGTAACTTTAATAGATTAAGCATAAATATTATAGTTATGAAAAAAAAGAATTAACGCTAATCGATCAGGCACGTTCAACAGTACCCGAATTTAATGAACTATTTCTTAAACTAAAAAGAAATATAGAAATATCCGGTAAAAGCAAAAGTACTTTAACCAATTATGCCCGTTGCTTGTCAACCATGGCATTACATTTTAATTGTTCTCCCACAGAACTGGATCAGGAACAAGTGCTGGATTATCTGCAATATCTTAAATCACAAAGCAAGACTCCATCTTCAAGTTACTTTAAGCATACTGTATATGGACTTCGTTTTGCATATCGGGTGCTTGGAATTAAACAACAATCTATTTTCTTACCCAAACTTAAATTTCCCAAAAAATTACCTGTTGTATTAAGTCAAAATGAACTTAAAGTATTATTAAACGCTCCTAATCTATTAAAACACAAATTAGTCATTGCATTATTGTATGGCTGTGGACTACGAAGGTTCGAACTGCTTAACATAAAACTTCCCGACATTGACTTTGATCGCCAAATGCTTCACATACGCGAAGGTAAAGGCAAAAAAGACAGGTACGTCCCTTTAGGCAATATGTTGTGTCGTGGACTTAAAGAGTACATTGAAATCGAACATCCCTTTAAATGGCTATTTAATGGTAAATCCGATACCGGACAACTTCAACAGTTCTCAAATACCGGTGTTCAATGGATCATCAGACAAGCTCTTCTGAAAACCTCTATTAAAAAACGGGTTACTTCACATGTACTCCGCCACACCTATGCTACTCATTTACTGGAAATGGGTACTGACATTATCACCCTGAAAGAGCTTCTTGGACATACAGACATCAGAACTACCATGGTATACTTACATGTTGCCAGGCTGGATAAGCACAGGGCTTTTTGTCCTTTGGATAAACTATACCCTCCAAAACAAAAGTCATGAAGCCCCGGTTTGAAGTGGCTCAAGTTCTCGGATGTGAACACCACAGACTTCACCATATAGTTTCTAATACATGGAAACTACGGACTCTTTATGCTATAGAAGCCTGCAGAACCAATTTGATGGGAGGACATGTAGACCAATGTAATAATCCCCAATGTGGTAAAATACATATTAGTTACAACAGTTGTCGAAACAGACACTGTCCTAAATGTCAAGGTCACAAAAAGGAAATGTGGATACGTCAACGCGAAAAAGAGCTCTTAAACACTACTTATTTCCATGTGGTATTTACATTACCTTCTCAGCTCAATAAAATTGCTATTTTTATTCCTGAAATACTATATAATTTATTATTTAAAGCCGCATGGGAAACCATAGCTGCTTTTGCTGCCAATCCCAAGTTCTTAGGTGCTAAAACAGGTATGATAGCTATTTTGCATACCTGGGGACAAAACCTTTGGTTACATCCTCACCTGCATTGCATTGTTCCAGGAGGTGGAATTACTGCTGGCGACAAATGGAAAAATGTTAAAGGAAAAGGTAAATTCCTATTCCCCGTTAAAGCTATGTCTACAGTGTTTAGAGCAAAGTTTGTAAATGAACTCAGACAGGAAATACCCAAACTAAATCAGTTGTATAAAAAGCTATTTGATCAACGATGGACAGTATATTGCAAACGCCCTTTTTATGGTCCTTCTCAAGTTATCGAATACCTGGGGAGATACACTCACAAAATAGCCATATCAAACCATCGCATCCTGAATATTGAAAATGGTAAAGTAACATTTACGGCTAAAGATTATAGAAAAGGTTGCAAAAAACACGATATAATTTTAAGCAATTCAGAATTTATCAGACGTTTTGGTTTACACATTTTACCCAAAGGTTTTGTTCGAATCAGGCATTACGGCATATTATCTTCTGCTATTAAACTTAAAGTTCATGAACTAGCTAAACAACAATTGGGAGAAATTGTAATAACTCAACATGAACCTCTTAAACACAAAAAATGTCCCTATTGCAAAATTGGTGATCTGGTTATTATTGCTCGCTTTGATATTAGAGGGCCTCCTAAAATAATAATCCCTATTGGAGCCAATTACATGATAGAATTAAAATAACATCTAATGGTGAATGGCTTTGCTTTATCCTATTTTAAAATTTAGTAATGTGAAGTCTCTATGAAATGACTCAATACATTTAGGCAAGCCTTATATTAAGATAAAAAACAAATCTATTCCTGAATTATACACTCGTTGAAACTTTAACAATACCTTCTTAAAATATATCAATCCCCATAATACAGATCGCTTTGGCCGGTTTTCGTCAACACTGCATCCAGCATCTGTTTTACAAACAGGCAGGACGCTTAGTTATTACCACCTGTTACTTCTTATTCATTGATATACTTAGGTATTCCATTCTTAAATATGTATCCAGAAATAGCAACCCACACAATAACAACCGAAACAAATAGTAAAACTCGAGCTCCAGGTAAATGGAGTCCTTTAAAAATAACACCTGTCCAGAAAAATAAATACCAAATAATTTTCATTATTTCAACAAATAAATTAGTCTTCATGGTTTTAAGTCTAACAATTTGGTCTATTAGAATCATAATCAAACCAAATAAAATTAATAAAAAACCTACACTTGCAGGAAGATGTAAAATCATAATTCCGGCACCTGCAATTATCAATATATCCCCCAGTCTTACTAATATCCGTTTATGGTTTTCCTTTATTTTTGTTGTTAGTAATAAGAATGCGATTCCTAATAACTGAAGTGTTACATATATTCCATCAAATAATTTCTGGTTTATAAAATTGTCATGTCCATTAGTCTTAATATATATCCCAATTCCTAAGTAAATAATCAGAATAATGATTGAGAAATAACCTAATAATTTATTTATGTTCATTTTTTGCGTTTTTTTGTAATAGGTGGTAACGTCTCGCAAATAAGAGGAGGCTGGGATTTCGGAGCCACCTTGTTATAGAACCGTTAATATGTTTTTTACTTGTATTCACTTTCAAATTAGCACTTCCCCCAGCTTACTTTTATTTGCTGTTGGGCGCTGCATTTATTTATATTTTCTATGATTGTCTCTATAATCTATTAAATACTCACTTAAATCTTTGTTTCTCTTATCCCATATGATAAAATCAATTTTACTTTTCGATAATTCAATTATTCTATTGTTTATCGTATCATTAGTTTCAATAAAATATGAATCATTTGTATAAAATACGATTTTTACTGTGACTAAATTGGAGTCAGCATCTTTACCTGTTATTGGGATTTTATTTTGCACATATTTAAGACAATTTGAATCGGATATATAAAACATTGCATTTTTGGGTTTCAATCCGCCTATCTCCATTGGTATCTGATAGTAGAATTTATCCACAAAGAAAAGAAATAGTACAATAAAGACTATCTGTGTCAATCCTCTTAGCATACCAATCGTTGTTGAAAAGTGAGAAATAATTGGTGATGATGTAAAAGGCATTACAAGAGCAAAACCCAATAAAAACAAGAGATGAATAAATCTAAAATCAGAAAATTGAGAATTAATAAGCAAAATAACCAAATAAAAAGCTAAGCCAGCTATGTACCATGAAATAAATGGCAAGATAATCCGCCAAGTTTTGTTATACTTTGGATAGTTGTCAACAACTAAATATATTTTTTCTATTTGCCTGTTTATTAAAATTACAATTGCTAATAAAGCTATAATTGGAAACCCAGCTAGAATGTATTGCAGGTTAAGTATAGAAATCAAGCCAATATTATATTTCCAAGAAAAATAGGACCAAATTAAATATCCAGCTAAATAGATCAATGTTAAAAGAACTAGCCATGGTTTTTGAAGCAAGTTCAAAGTATCTGATATTTTATTAAGTCGTTCTTTAATATTCATGAGTAGCGTTGTTTATCGCGTTCGTGGAATGTTGCGCCCAACGTTGAGTATAAGAAACGTAAGTGATTTCGAAGCTACTACCTGTTAAGTTTCACTGAGCCAAATTTGCATTTTGACACAATTTTCAAGATTCAAAATAACCTGTCAAATCGCAGATTTGGCGGAGCTGATTAAATGCTCCAAAGTTCCGAAAACCGCTGACCCACTTATGTTTTTTATACATTGTTAGGTGCTGACCTTTATAGGTTTTCTTTTATATAAAAATTTAAAGAATCCATATGAACTTTATTTTTAACCACAATTCCATTTTTATCAATTAAAGAATAATGAGGAATTCCATAGAAATTATATTTATTCTTTAATATAGTTTCCCAATTTCCTTTGCAGATTAAATGTTCACCTTTAAATGCTTCTCTTTCTATAATTTGTTCCCATGCCTCTATATTATAATCTGTACATATATTTAGAAGGACAAAATCATTATTCTCAAACTGCTTAACCAATTTGTTTTTCTCTGGTATTGATTTAATACAAGGGTGACAATATGTACCCCAAAAATTAATCAATACTAATTTGCCGTGATAGTCATGAAGATTAATTGTTTTACCATTAATGGATTGCAAATAAAAATTTGGAGCTTTATCTCCTTCTTTTAGTAAATTTTTAGCTTTATACGCTTTTTCAATAGTATCTTTTCTATCAGATATCATATTATACATAATTGAATCTGTAATTAAATCTGCATTTCTATCAATAAATCCGTTTATGGCTATCATCTGCTTATTGTAATCCAACTCATTCATTTTTAACAATGCTTTCTTTAATAGTAATTTAGTTGCCCTATTTGTTATATAAAATGATACAGCTTTCTCTTTGAGAAGATTCGCTAAAGAATCAATATTCTCCTGACAAAACTGAACGTACCGTTCGGGTGTTGAATATTTTTGACTTAGTAAAGTGTCATATTTTTCAGGTCTTACATATTCCAGTAGTTGTGTTGAACTAAACAGCCAATAATGCTCCATATTAGTAACCATATCAACAACCTCTCTGCTATTAGAGTATTGCTTGAAAGCATCATAACGATATCCATATTGAGACACTTTCTTTCCAATTTTATTGTTGGCAATATTCTCTTTTTCAATTTCAATAAACTGTAAGGGAATATTTTTAAAATTAGATATTGAATCCAGTGTTTCTAATTGCTTATTATAAAAACGATTAATTCTTTTGTTATAGCTGCTTACACTCTCTTTTTCTTGTGGAAATAAATTTGCGTATACTTTGTTTTTGGTTAGATATTCAGAAAATGTACCTGTCTTTCCTTTGCACTTAACGATATCTTGTAATAAATTTCCATTTCTATAATTAATATCTACCTCAAGTGTATCATTCGGAATAAGGAAAAATTCAGCTTCGTGCTTATTAGAATATAAAGAAATATAAATTGGGTATGTTAAGTCGATATCGATAGTTAAGACAGTATCATTCTCAAATACCAGATCTTCAAATGAGACATTATAGGGCAAAGGGTTTGCAATTAATAATTTGTAATACTTCGGTTTGGTACAATTTTGAACATTAAATATTACCCTCGATGTGCCATTGGGTGTAAAAGAGAAAGAATTGTTGCTTTTATGCTTACAGCTTACAATAGTCAATAAAATTGTTAACGTAAAAAATAGTTTTTTCATGTATAAGGAATTAAGTTTTGTTGAGGTTTGCATCTAACGGCTACGTATATGAAACGTTTGGCATTTCGGAGAGGAAACCTGTCAAACCGTTACAATTTTCATTAAGTAGATATTCCGGTGATGTTGACCCCTCATTCCGGTCATATTGACCCCCTTGGATTTGGGTAACTAAAAATGATCAGTGTGACAAAATTACATTATTTTTCTAAGACTTTCTCCTTTAAGCTCTATTCTATGTGAAGTATGCACAAGCCTATCTAAAATAGCATCAGCAATTGTAGCTTCTCCAATGATATCAAACCAGCTTGCTACTGGTAATTGACTTACAATAACAGTAGCAGCACGAGCATGGCGATCTTCTACTATTTCCATTAAATCCATTTGATGTTGTTTCTCAAGATGAGTTAATCCAAAGTCATCAAGTATTAACAAGCAGGTTTTTGATATTTTATTCATGAACTGGTGGATTGAACCTTCAATACGAGCCATTTTGGTTTGCTGCAACAATTTCTGAACATTGAAGTATGCTACTTTATAACCTTGTGCACATGCGTGATGTCCTAAAGCTGAAGATATAAAACTCTTGCCACATCCAGTAGCTCCTGTAATTAAAACAGATTCTCCTTTAGAGATATAATCACCTGTTGCTAAGGTTGTAATTAAGGACTTGTTTAATCCTCTGGTTGCATCATACTTTAATTCTTCTAATGAGGCTTGGTACCTAAAGCGGGCAGTCTTTCTGAGTCTGTCGAAACGACGATTTTCTCTGTCCTGAAGCTCAGCTTGCAAAAGTATTTCAATACCTTCATTCAATGATAGATCATTGTTTTTTCTGGTTTCTAACATTGCATTCCAACCTTTTTTAAAGCCATACAGACGCAATTGTGATAATTGATTTTCGATATTCTCCATTATTTAAAATTTAAATGATAATTGATTATTGTAATATTCCTTCCCCCGGATGTTATTATGTTTTGGAAGGTCTTTATCGGGCTCTTGTTGTGGATATTCAGTCATCTTATTTTTGATGATATTTAAAATAAAACCATAACTGAAGTTTTGATTTTCAATGGCCATTTGACAAGCTTTATTAAAGGTATCTGCAGGAGTGTTTTTACACAAACTAAAAAGACCATCACAGCTTCGATATAGTTGTTCAGGATATTTTTTCTGGGTAAAAATCAATTCTACGAGTTCTCCCAGAGTTGTAGAAAGCTTTGTAGCCTTGTTTTTATAATACTCAGGACTGCGATTTAAATAATGCTGATGTGTAGAACATAAATGTTCCTTAATGGTGGAGTATCGTCCTTTTGATAGCTCTCGTTTATGTACAGCCACCAGGTTGTATTTGTAAAAGATGCGCACCATTGAACGAGTATATACAACTTTTAGTTCTTTGCCGATGTATTGATATGGAGCGCTATAATAGTGCTTATCTTCACCAAGGTATATGTGATTGTTCTGAGCTAGTTTATATTCTTTGTAATACTTTATTTCAAAAGATTCTTTGGGTAGTTTTTGAAGCAATGGTTTTTCGTTTGATAAAAAGTGTTCCTCTCTGCAATAATCACGTTGTTGCATTCTGGTTTGGTTATGTTTGAGAGTATACTCCTTTATGGTCTTATTGAGTTCTGAGAGTGAAAAGAATTGCTGATTGCGAATGCGGGCATATACTCGATTATAAATCAGTTTTACCTGATTTTCAACCAACGCTTTATCTTTGGGTTTTCTGGCTCTGGCAGGTACTACAGCCATATTGTAATGGTTGGCAAAATCTTCAAGAACCTGATTAATGCCTGGTTCATATCTATTGGCTTTGGTTACAGCCGACTTTAAATTATCAGGAACAAGAACCTTAGGAGCACCACCTAAACTCTGCAAACAACAAGTAAGCGCATAAATAAAGTCATCTATGCGTTGACTGGGAACTGCCATACAAAAGCTATAATCAGAGTATGGAAGACAGGCTACAAAGACCTGACATTCGATGATCTCTCCTGTGGTGGCATCAATGTAAGAAAGCTTCTTGCCTGCATAGTCTACAAATAGTTTTTCTCCAGGTTCATGATGTAATACCATTGATGGATTCTTTGTAAGCAGGTGTTGGGCTAAATGATAACTAAACTGGCTTAAGCTGTATCCTGATGGATTTGATAAGCGATATTCTTCCCAAAGCAACTGTTTGGTCACACCTGCCTTCTTTAGCTCCGTTTCAAAATAATCCAGCTTACATTTTAGGTCTTCAAAACGTTGGTCTTTATATGCAGGATTACCAGGATGAAAGACCTTTTCAAGTGCATGATCCTCCATCTTTAACAGGGTGTTAAGGCTTAACTTTGAACTACGGTATTTAATTAGATAACTCTTAACCGTGTTCTTACTTATGTCCAAATTGCGGGCAATTGTCTTAATGCCACACCCTTGACTGTGTAATTGTAGTATTTGTTTTACTTGGCTCATTCTTTTAGGTTTTCCTGCCATATTCAGTATCAATTAGTAGTTGCAACTACTAATTAATTTAAACCTAAATCCAAGGGGTCAACATGCTCCGTTTTTTTGAAAAGCAATTGATGCAGAGGGATCAATATGCTCCGTTTTTTTTACGTCACAGAGCAATATTTATCCTCAAATATCATTTAAAGGGGTCAGCATCCGCCGGATTGTCATGCTAAAACCTAGCAGGAACTGGCTTCAGGAAAGGGGGTCAGCATGTTCAAGAATATCCAATTAAGTGTAACAACCTTAAAATTAGCACTATCCGCCAAATGTTTTATATACTTTATTAGCTGCTGGTGTTCATTCATTATCAGTAAATTATCAGTCTTTTATAATCACTAATTCGCTCAATCGAAGTACTGCTGTTCCCGAAAAAATTAGTTTTTAGGGTCGGCAAAAAAGCGGTGGCAAACAGACAAGCTCTATTGCAATTTTTGGTCAAGCGTTGGCTCGTGTGAATTGCAATTGTGCTTGGCTGTGTGGACTGGCTATTTACCAATATCAGCTTCAAATCTTTCAGCTAAGCTATGCCATGTCATATACGATTCTGGCCTACTTGTCGAATCAGAGTATCTTAAGTTTATTTCATAGCATAATTCCATATTATTTTGTTCTAAATATTCTACCAAATATTTTTTACTCATTCTTAATGTAAAACCCTCAGAAGTTGGTTTATATCTCCTTCTACCAGATGAAGTATACGCATTTTGCCATCTTTCAGCTTTAATAGGAAAATCAAAATCTGCTGTCATTATTTCAAGAAGATTTTTTCTCTGAATATTAAAATCATCAAATACATCATATAACAAGCTTGCAAATGTCAAATCAGATTCAGCTCTAAAATTATTATGCGTTATTTGAATCAATGGTTTTATTTCTTTGATTGGAAAACTAGATGATGAATAGCCTCTAATTGGTAAGTCGTAAGTGAATAAATTCTCATCTTGAATCCTAGGTGAAATTCCTCTTTCATTATATGTATCAAGAATTGAGTCATTGAATCCTTTCTTTTTCATAAAAGCATAAATATCAAAATAGCAAGTCTGCATATTATCATCAAATGCACCACCATTTCTTTGATTACCAAATTCAGCAATTGTTATGAACTCATCTTCTCTATTAACAAAATCAAATTTAAATTTCTCAGAGGCAATTAAAGATTCAAAGTCTTTTATAGCTGTGTTCAATGGTAACCAATTAATGTAACTTGGTCTTGTATTAATAGGATATATAAGTTTTGAAGGGTCGTAAAGTCTAAGTTGAAACTTAATTTTTTCTATAAACTCTTGTTCAAAACACCCTCTTTTTATCTTTGAATATAAGACCTCATTTATAAAATCTTGGGTTGAATCACAGTATGGAGTGAATATTTCTATTGTATCAAAATTTGTATTGATATTATAATTACAATGAATTGCAGAATCCTTTTCAGCATTATACCCATCCCACCCACTTTGAATAAGCTTTGAATACACATCTTGATGAAATTCAGTAATATCATCTTCATTACTTGATAATTTATATAGAAGTTCACCTTGATATTCTGAATAAATAAAGTTTTTGCCCTCTTTGGTATTGAATACTGTATTATTAAAAATTATCGGGCTCTTAGAATTAAGATTATCTAATAACGACTTTTCTGTTTGTGTTAAAAAATCATTTTCAACTTTCCATATGTTCAAAAGAATTTCTTTGACAGATTCAAGAATATTGAAGTGCTTCTTTGAGGAAAGAGTTATAAGCTTCTTTTTATAAGTCTTTAATAAATTGGGGTTTGTAACTGAAACAGCTTGTAAAATAATCAAACAATATTCTATTTGGTTTTCAGTACCATTATCTATACCGTATTCAAAAATATCTTCTAAAAACTCAACTTTAAATAAGATTAACTCATAAATAGATTTCATGGTCATCTCTCGAACCTTAATAACAGGATAATCAAGAAGCCAGATTAGATGCTTGAAAATGGAATTTGAGGTTGTTAAATTCTCCTTATGGTTTTTGATAAATTCATACCGATTTGTTTTTGGAGGTAAACCTTTTGCAAGTTCTTTATTATACAATAGATTGGAGTCAAAGTATACTCGTGTAGCTAGTTCATCATTGAAGAAATGGCTGTATTTTAATAATCTCTCAATGGAGGTGATTATACTATCAGAATACCCACCTTTGTGATTCAAATAACTTTTTAATAGGAATTTTTTACCGAAATCTAAATCAATTTTTAAAATTGTCTCCGCAATATCAATATCAAGTTTATTATTATCTGAATCCCTTGAAAATAGAAGGTTTTCATCCCCAATATCAGCAACTATACTAAGAATTTCTTTCGCTTTTTGAGGTTCAAAATTTATTATTCGATTCGCAATTATCAGATAAGCTGTTGATTTTGATTTTTCAAATGGATACTTTTTTATAAAATCGATTAATTGTTCATAGTAGGTGACTGATACAAACTGAACTAGTTCGATTAATATTTTTTCATCAATTACTTTTTCAAAAACAAAGGCTCGATGGTCATTGACAAACTTCAATATATTATCTATCCAACTTTTAGTATCAAATTCGCCATGGACGAAACTTTTTAGACTGTTATCTGGAAATAGAGATGCTGATTTTTCAATAAAACCATTAAAGTATTTTTCTACCTCACTGTATTTTAATATTGAACTAGATTTATGTTCCGTTATGCTTTTCTTAAATTCTATATATTGTCGAATGAAACTGAATGATATATGTTTATCAAAACTCCATTGCTTGTCTTCAATACCATCTAAAAACTTTTCAAATGTCTTTTTTGAACGGTGATATTCATTTCTAAGAGTACTATTTCTTCTATTTTTTAAGCAAATTTTAAATTGATTTTGCAAATAAAGATTGAATCCAGAATAATCTTTTTCAAATAGGCTAATTAATTCATCAGTTGACAAAGTTTCTCTTGTCTCTGAAAACCTTTCATCACGAGAAATAGATTTCTTTGGTTTTGATTCTGCTTCAACTTTTTCAGGATTAGGTAATGAAAATTCATCAATATTAAAACCACCATTAATTAACGGCTGAGAGATACTTTTTAAAATATCAATATTTTCAGTTTCAATAATTGAATAATATTTTAGAGTCTCGACAATTTTATTTATCAAAACATTATCTTTTAAAATAATAGCTCTATCCAGAGCATATTGTCCTAATTTTAAAAAATGATTATCCCATTCATTATTTACACTACTCCATCTAGGAAAGGTTTTTACTATGCCAAAAATTAGTAAAAGTTCATCTGAAGTGGCAACTTGAATTAATGGCTGAAGTATTCTTCCCATTGCTTCCTCTCTACCAAGATATTTCTCATCATACTCAAAAAGGATAAAGGCTAGTTGTGGATAATATTTTATTGTAAATGCTATTAGGTCAGACAAACAAATATGATTCATTCGAGACCTTCCAACTCCTGATAATTTATTCTGAATTTCTAAAATAACATATAGTCGACTTAAAGTTTTATCTGGTTCGGATTTATGTATTAATTCTAAAGCTGAAGTTATATAACTAGATTGATAATCTTTCTTATAATCTAAGCCAAACGCTAGTTCAATTAGTTGGTTATAATTGCGTTTGAAATCTGCTTTGAATCCACATTCCCCATAACATTCTGCAATAGCGGCAATGTATTCTATCAGCGTAGCTGTTTCTTCTTCATTTCTTGCTAGCTTTTCAGAATAAGCAATTAATCTATAAATAACATCATCAAGATTTTTATCTTTTTTATTATTAAGTTCTTTTGCAATAGCAAGGGCTATATTATAATGTCTATATCCATTGTTTCCAGACTCTAATTCGAACCAATAATCAATAATTTCTATTATTGAATTATTGGTTAGGCAATTTTGAGCTACAATAAATATATTGGAATATAATGACTTTATACTTAGTGCAATAAAATAACCGTCATTATCCATATCAAATAAACCTCTATGCATTCTTCGATAATCAGGTTCGTGCTGAATATACAATTCTCCTATTGCTTTCTTTATAAGTTCCTTTTTTTCTGATTCACTTGGTTCATTTTCTTTACATTGTTTCCATAGTTCAGAAAGAAAAAGGATAGAATTATAAAAAGCTTTTGGTATTTGAGGTAATGACGTCACTCTTAGGAGTAAAGTATTGATGATTTCAGGTTGAAAAATCCAAATTGGTTTTAATAAATCAAATAGGTTGAGTATGTCTCTATTTATGTGGTAATTAACCCCTTCATTTTGTACTACTTTTTCATGCAAATTTGGAATTGAAATATCCCTTTTGGGAAATAATGATAATATTTCGTCTTTACTTAAATAATCAGAACAAAAGGAAATTATTTTAAAATATGCTTTGTCTGGAAGTAGATTGAAATCAATTTGTTGAATGTAATTTACTCCAGTTCTTTTTTCATATGGAAGGAATAACTTTACAAGTGCAAATAAGGCTTTATTCAACAATTTTTCATCTTTCCTTAACTCCTCCACTAGTATTAGTAATTCTTTTGTTTTCTTACATGATAATAGTGTGTCAATTATTTTTGCTTTAATTTTTAAATTGGTCTTAGTATTCTCTTTTTCCGAGTAATTTTCCTTATGATAATCTACTCTATGCTCATTCGATTTTACCCATTTAATTTCATCAATCTCATTGAATAACTCAACAACATTATTACTTGTTAATGCTTGAGCTTTATAAATAGTAGTAATTTGGTCAGAATTTCCTTTATCCAAAGATTTTGATAGTCCTTGTTCAATAATATTGTGTGGTAATAAAGTGCTTTTCTTCTCAAAATATTTGATTAAATAATGACTAAAATAGGTTTTGTTCGTTAGAACAAAATCTCCATCCCATATTGAGCGTAAACTATTAGCTGTTTCACCTACGTTAAGTAGCAATATTGAAAAATCGATTTCTGAATTTTCAATATTCCAGCTAAGTCTATCAAACTGGGCTTTAATAAATAGAATTCTAATAAATTCTGAAAGGGAAGCTAATTCAATTGACGCATTTAAGGCGATTCTAAGATTATTTTGTATCTCGTTCAGGGTCCTGTAGTTAGACCATGCCGTTTTTATCCATTCAAGCGTAGTTGAGGTAGTGATTTTATTATAATTCCCAATATCAAAAAGGTGAGAAAAATAGTTTCTATAAGCATCATCTGAGTTTGGATTTTTCTCATAATATAAAACTAAAGTTTCATTGAATTTTTCCTTTAAATCAGCTGTTTTTGAAATAATAAATTCTCTAAAACTATTATGGAAAATTGTAAATGATTTACTTTCAATTTGCCTAAATAAGTGTGAGAACGACTGAATAACATTAATAATGTCTGTTATAGGTCTGTCTTCACCTGCTAATTGTAATATCTGATGAATTGTTTCAGGTGTGCTATTTTCTTTCCTATATGCAAAAACTGCGAAAATCCATTTTATAAATTCATCATCTTTTATTCTTTGAAATAAGTATTCGTGATATGAATTAATTTCACCATCAATTAAATCAGGGAGTTTACTTATTACATCTTCGTAATTTCTTTGTTCTGATTTAATTAATAATTCAGAAATGTAATGCAAGTACAAAGGAATTCCCTTTGAAATTTTCTCAATATTGTCTAAATGGTCAGGTACATAAATATCTTTTTTTGCCAAATATTCTTCGATTTCATTCTGTGTAAATCTTGGAACAACAATATGTCTTCTTGGGTCTGAATCAATTTGCTTTGCCACTGATTGTGATAGAACCTTTTTGTATTGTGAGCTTAGAATAAAAAAGATTCCCCTAGGTAAGTCTCCTTTAATTTGATTCAATAAAGAATCTTCATTATTAGTTAAATTTCTATGTACATGGTCTAATCCATCAATTATAAAAACAACCTTATTTTCAATCGTACTTAACTTATCAATGTAGGAAACTAATTTTTCATCATATTTTTCTGAATATTTATTTGGTAAATCAACATCTGGAAATTGTTTTTCAATTGAGATGCATAGTGATTTGAGGAAATAGTGTGATTTATGTCTTAATTCACCAAAATTATTTAAAGAATCAGGTATAAAGCAATAGTAGGCTAATGTTACATCTGGATTAGATTTTTTAAATTTTGTAAGTGCCGTTGATTTACCGATACCTGGTAACCCCTCAATAAAAATATATCCTCCATCTAATTCGTTTAAAGCAATATCTAACTTTGAAAGTAAAGATTTATTAGGAACATAATGTTTGTCATCAACGACCTTAAAATAATGAGAAAGTTTATCCTCAAATCTACTTGAAATACCCAATACATTTAAAACTGTACTTTTAGTAATCTTTTCACCTGTGATACTCCAATTGACAATACCATCAAGTAGTTTTTCAAGAAGATTATCTTCAATTCCTAGTTTATCTAATTTAAATCTAATTTCGTTTTGGATTTGCTCAGTAGATTCTTGACTGAATAAGAATTCCAGTTTTTTTATAAAATCATTAAAAGAATCACTATCTAATTCGCATTCATTTTTAATAATTTCAAGTGTGTCTTTGTATTTACTATAATCATCTATTGATTCATAGTTTAAAGATGTCTTCTTTAAAGGTTCAAATATTTTTCTTCGTATTTCTGACAAACTATGATTAATCCCTTTGCTAGGGCGGCGTTCAGAACCTTCTTTCTTGGTTGTGTATAAGGTTATAGAAAAATCGATTTTGTTTTTCAGTACACTTTTATAGCCTTCTGATAATTGCTTGAACAAAGATTTCTTCCCTTCTTCTGCATTTAAAAGATTGTATAAAGAATATACGGTCTCACCATCATTTGACCATTTTACCTGATAGTAATCAATTTTGTCTTTTTTATAAACTATAATATCATCAATATGGTGACCTTTTGAATAGTTTTCTAATTCAATGAAATTAATATCTGAATTGAAGAATAAGCAATCAATTATTTTCAATGCTGCGACATTGTTTTGATAATAAAATCCTGCTTGTGATGCTGAACCTTCCATAAAGTTTTAATTGTGGGTTGGCAAAAATTGCACTCTTTTGCAAATTTTGGTTAGAGGGTTTGCCTGTGCGATTTGCAAATGTGTGCAATGTGCGTTGGCTTCCCTAACTGTCCCGAAGGGCAGAAGCGCGGTGGCAAAAACTAATTTTTTCTTGCACAAACTTTCAATCAATGAGCCAATATTTTCTATCTGTTTTTTCAAATTTTATAATCAGGTTTCAATGTTGCAGTTTCGTTCTTTTCACTTGCAGCTAACGTGTAAGCTATGCGTAGTGCGGAAATTCGAAGCGATATCCTTTCAAACCTATGCATAGCCAAATTTACGTTTTGAAATTTTACCTTAAACTTAATAAATTTTCGGGACGTAAATTTGGTGCCCCAAAACAACCTACAAACTTCCAAAATACAACTACCTCCGCATTACGTATTAGCTTGTGTTGTGCCGTCGTGCTTTCTATTTAATGCTATTTAAATATTTTTCTAACATTGTATATCCATCTAATGAAATGTTATTTCTATCATCTGGATTTGATTTATCTAAGTCGTTCTTATCTTCCCAATCATCTGGCATCCCGTCATGGTCTGTGTCAATAGGCGCTGGAGTACTTTCAAGTTCAGGCCATCCACCAACATCATTTTGTGTGTCAATAATCCCGCAAGCTATTGTTGTGTCAGCTACATTATGAGCCTTTTTGTAACTTTTCCCTTCATAAGTTGCAAAACCGCCTTGAACTTCCCTGATAATCCGTGAATCAACCACATCACGCTTTGGTAAGAGAGCTCCTGCGTTTTCAAGGACAAGTTTATAAGCTTCTTCAGCTGTTTGCTGATTTATCGGCATTGAAATCCATGGTTTATCTAATTTTATTTTTTTGAGGTCTATTTTTGTTTGTACTCCACCATCCCAGTTATCGGAAGAAACCTTTTTATTTCCTTCCACTACATTATCACTAATGTACCATTTACCAAAATCGTCTGTTTCATTTCTGAATGAAGGATTTGCAATCCGATATGATACTTTTCCGGGTTCTGTTGCTGGACCAGGTTTGTAATAATTGCCAACCATATTAATTTCTGAGAAAATGAATTTTTCACTTCCTTTTTGAAATGCTTCACCACCATAACAGCTATTATATCCCCAATTATAGACAACATTGTTTCGATAATCAGTATATCCTGTACCTGAAGCCATACGCGGATTCCTGCTTGAATGATGAGCCAAAAGGTTATGATGATAAGTTCCGTAATTACTTCCCCAAATTCCACCAAATCCGTGTGAACCCTTAATATGATTAGACTTACTCATGCTTTCCGAAATTATGCACCACTGAACAGTAATACTATCGCAATGATAAATCGACACACACTCATCAACACTCCAACTTGCTGAAACATGGTCAAGAATGATATGCTTTGTAAAACGACTACCAACCGCATCATAATCTTTACCTGATTCATCTCCCAATCTTACTCTAATATACCTAATGATTACTTGGTCAGCATCGATACTTAATTGATGATTTTTAATACAAATTCCATCACCCGGTGCAGTTTGTCCGGCAATGGTTATGTACGGGTTTTTAATTTTCATGGGACTTTCAAGTTCAATATTTCCTGAAACTCGAAAGATTACAGTTCTTGGTTCCGAACCATCAATTGCAGCCCTAAGACTACCATCTCCACTATCGCTTAAATTTGTCACCTCATAAACAATTCCACCACGACCACCTTTTGTATATTTTCCATAACCCTCCGCAGACGGGAATGCCAATTGCTGAGACCATGAATTTATTAAGGTCATTATTAGAATCAATCCTGTTAATATTGTTTTTTTCATTGCGTTAGTTTTAATTATTGCAGAATGTTTCTTCGCATGCGGCACAACGGATTGGCCATATGATACGTTGCGCTTTTTCGTTCTTCCACAAAGTTAATTATCTTTGCATAACCTCCTAATTTAACCAACCTCAACAACCTCAAGCGCAATGTATTATGATGGCTTGTTGAACGAAACCTGCGGTAGCTATTAAAACATAAGCTTCGTAACTTTAATAGATTAAGCATAAATATTATAGTTATGAAAAAAAAGAATTAACGCTAATCGATCAGGCACGTTCAACAGTACCCGAATTTAATGAACTATTTCTTAAACTAAAAAGAAATATAGAAATATCCGGTAAAAGCAAAAGTACTTTAACCAATTATGCCCGTTGCTTGTCAACCATGGCATTACATTTTAATTGTTCTCCCACAGAACTGGATCAGGAACAAGTGCTGGATTATCTGCAATATCTTAAATCACAAAGCAAGACTCCATCTTCAAGTTACTTTAAGCATACTGTATATGGACTTCGTTTTGCATATCGGGTGCTTGGAATTAAACAACAATCTATTTTCTTACCCAAACTTAAATTTCCCAAAAAATTACCTGTTGTATTAAGTCAAAATGAACTTAAAGTATTATTAAACGCTCCTAATCTATTAAAACACAAATTAGTCATTGCATTATTGTATGGCTGTGGACTACGAAGGTTCGAACTGCTTAACATAAAACTTCCCGACATTGACTTTGATCGCCAAATGCTTCACATACGCGAAGGTAAAGGCAAAAAAGACAGGTACGTCCCTTTAGGCAATATGTTGTGTCGTGGACTTAAAGAGTACATTGAAATCGAACATCCCTTTAAATGGCTATTTAATGGTAAATCCGATACCGGACAACTTCAACAGTTCTCAAATACCGGTGTTCAATGGATCATCAGACAAGCTCTTCTGAAAACCTCTATTAAAAAACGGGTTACTTCACATGTACTCCGCCACACCTATGCTACTCATTTACTGGAAATGGGTACTGACATTATCACCCTGAAAGAGCTTCTTGGACATACAGACATCAGAACTACCATGGTATACTTACATGTTGCCAGGCTGGATAAGCACAGGGCTTTTTGTCCTTTGGATAAACTATACCCTCCAAAACAAAAGTCATGAAGCCCCGGTTTGAAGTGGCTCAAGTTCTCGGATGTGAACACCACAGACTTCACCATATAGTTTCTAATACATGGAAACTACGGACTCTTTATGCTATAGAAGCCTGCAGAACCAATTTGATGGGAGGACATGTAGACCAATGTAATAATCCCCAATGTGGTAAAATACATATTAGTTACAACAGTTGTCGAAACAGACACTGTCCTAAATGTCAAGGTCACAAAAAGGAAATGTGGATACGTCAACGCGAAAAAGAGCTCTTAAACACTACTTATTTCCATGTGGTATTTACATTACCTTCTCAGCTCAATAAAATTGCTGTTTTTATTCCTGAAATACTATATAATTTATTATTTAAAGCCGCATGGGAAACCATAGCTGCTTTTGCTGCCAATCCCAAGTTCTTAGGTGCTAAAACAGGTATGATAGCTATTTTGCATACCTGGGGACAAAACCTTTGGTTACATCCTCACCTGCATTGCATTGTTCCAGGAGGTGGAATTACTGCTGGCGACAAATGGAAAAATGTTAAAGGAAAAGGTAAATTCCTATTCCCCGTTAAAGCTATGTCTACAGTGTTTAGAGCAAAGTTTGTAAATGAACTCAGACAGGAAATACCCAAACTAAATCAGTTGTATAAAAAGCTATTTGATCAACGATGGACAGTATATTGCAAACGCCCTTTTTATGGTCCTTCTCAAGTTATCGAATACCTGGGGAGATACACTCACAAAATAGCCATATCAAACCATCGCATCCTGAATATTGAAAATGGTAAAGTAACATTTACGGCTAAAGATTATAGAAAAGGTTGCAAAAAACACGATATAATTTTAAGCAATTCAGAATTTATCAGACGTTTTGGTTTACACATTTTACCCAAAGGTTTTGTTCGAATCAGGCATTACGGCATATTATCTTCTGCTATTAAACTTAAAGTTCATGAACTAGCTAAACAACAATTGGGAGAAATTGTAATAACTCAACATGAACCTCTTAAACACAAAAAATGTCCCTATTGCAAAATTGGTGATCTGGTTATTATTGCTCGCTTTGATATTAGAGGGCCTCCTAAAATAATAATCCCTATTGGAGCCAATTACATGATAGAATTAAAATAACATCTAATGGTGAATGGCTTTGCTTTATCCTATTTTAAAATTTAGTAATGTGAAGTCTCTATGAAATGACTCAATACATTTAGGCAAGCCTTATATTAAGATAAAAAACAAATCTATTCCTGAATTATACACTCTTTGAAACTTTAACAATACCTTCTTAAAATATATCAATCCCCATAATACAGATCGCTTTGGCCGGTTTTCGTCAACACTGCATCCAGCATCTGTTTTACAAACAGGCAGGACGCTTAGTTATTAGGCACTGGCATTTTTTCTATAGTTATTCCTCTATTACTTTTAAAGTTGTCTCATCCACTAATCTCTTATAAAACCGCTTCATATCATTATTTCTCATATAATTGAAAGTAAATTCTTTCCGTTTTTTATTTTTTAAACTTACTGCTATATAATGTGTTCCTTTTAATCCTTTCGGAGTAATATAATAATAAACAGTCTCTATATCATTAAAATCGAACATCCATTTTATAGGTAAAAAGCTAAATTTGATTACAATTTGATCAGCAAAAACCAAAACATCTTTGCATATATAAATCAGCACAGCAAGAATAAAAAGTGCAAAACCAACTATCGGTACAATGATATCCTTATTTAAACCATTATCCCAGATTGCAATCGATGTAAACACTCCAATAAAAAACAAATAGTATAAAAACACTAGTTTTCTCGAACATTTTAATGAAAAGATCATCTACTGAAAAGTTATTTGTTTTTATATAAATTATAGTTTTGCGTATTGCTTGTGCCTAACTTTTCAATAACCGTCATAGTGTTACGTTTATATCGCCTTTGTAATTTGTTTGTGGAACTTTGAATCAATTAATAGATCTATACAATACATTCTCATATTCAATACATTAAATCATATCTTATTGTAACATATCTTTTTCAAATACATCGGCATGCCTTTTTCTGAATCTTACATTAATTAATGTACACTTTTAAATACACTTCGTTTCCTCAGTTACAAATTCATCGGGAAATTGTCTAAGTTTGGTCTTTAATTAAAACATTTTCATCCCCTCTTTCATCCACTTTATCCGTTAAAGATAATTTTACATTAGTATTAAACAAAACTTATTGTTCAAATAGTTTATCTCTATTTTATTTCATTCATACACATCACACATATTATCAATAACTTACAATTGTTTTATTTTTTTATTTAACAATAATAACCATATACATTAAACCCGGATTAGGCATTTAAACATCGTAATGAGCATTGAAAATACAATTATTGCGATAAGTGAATGCAGAAGCAAAAATTATTTTGATTATGCTGAGTGAAGCAATAATCAGATACTAATAAAACAAGCACTTACTAAAATGAAACATAACTTGTCCCAATCGATATCCATTCCCGTTAACTTAAGAAATGATGTTTGTAAGTAATTATTTAAGAGAGTGTTACGTTTTTTGAGTATGGAGCCATTTCCCCAATTAGGAAATGTATAAGTTTTTTCTCCATATTTGTATAATTCTAATTTTGAACAAAAAGGCAGTAAAAGATTATTTAAAAATCTGATACTGCCTTTGCTGTAAAGGTAAAATTTTTCTTGGAGAAAAATGCTTTATTTAAAAAGGACTTTACAGAGGTTATCAAAAATTTAACAGGAATTGAAAAGTGCCTTACAGAACTCTTTTCACAAGAACAATTAAACGTCATAGCAAAACGACATGGCTTTATAAAAAGAAATAGGAATTTAACAGCAAGTTCTTTCTTAGCATCATTAGTTTTTGGCAATGAGAGTTGTGATAAAAGTAGTTTGCTTGGACTAAAGCTCGACTTGCACAATAATGCCAATATTAACATTTCCAGAGAAGCCTTACATAAGAAGTTTACACCAGAGGCCGTTTGTTTTATGCAGGAGGTATTGTCTAAAATATTGACAATGGGCATTTCTGAGAGTGTTGACACAAAACTAACTGAGGATCTTCCATTTAGTGGTGTATTTATAAAGGATTCAACAAAATTCACTATCCCTCAATGTTTTAATAAAGACTATCCTTCATACGGAAGCTTTGGCAAAAACGGTGCTCTAATGAACATACAGTATGAACTTGAGTTGCTATCAGGTAAAAGCTGCTCCCTTGAACTTACAAAAGCAACAAGAAATGACCAGCAAGATAGTAAAGAAACTTTGCCAAATATCGTTGCAGAAGGTCTGTACATAAGAGATCTTGGATATATAACAACTAGTTACTTAAAGGATTTTGAAAACAATGGCGCTTATTATTTTAACAGATTGCCTAAAGTTGGAGTATATGAAGACAATGAAAAAGAATGCAAAGCAATTTGCTGGAAGAAAATCAAAAAGCATTTTGATACATGTGATGCCACAAATTTGGAGCTAGAGGTTTACATTGGCAAAAAAGATATGATCAAAACTCACCTTATTATTGTACCTGTACCAGAAGAGGTTGCCAAAGAAAGGATACGAAAAGCAAAGCAGAGTGGGAAAAGAGAAAAAGGGTATTCGATTTCAGAAGAATACAAGATCAAGGCTCATTTTAACATTTTCATCACTAATGTTCCCATATCAGTTTTACCTGCTGAAAAGCTGATTGCCACATATCGATTACGATGGCAAATAGAACTTCTATTCAAGGCATGGAAATCTCATTTAGATATCCATAAAAGCAAGCCAATGAAACTGGAACGATTTAAATGTCAGTTAATTGGGAATTTAATTTGGATGCTAATTACTTCTAATATGTTCCAGATAGCAAATCAAATAATTAAAACGATGAATAGCAGAAATGCTTGTAGTCCTTTAAAATTCTTTAAATTCTGCAAGTATCTAAAACAAGAGTTGAGGGACATTCTCTCAATTCCAGACATATTTACAAATTGGTATAATGACAAATTTATCAATATTATAGACTTCTTCATAATAGAAAAAAGGCTAGGTAAAATGACCCATCCTGAAATCATACACAGTGTTTTTCAATGCTAAAGTTAACGGGAATGGATCGATATCGGGAGCACCGCTATGGTGAATTGAAGTAAGTGAGTGAAACGACTTGTTTTGAAGTAGTTTCGACGTGTAATAGTTGGTTAAATGCATATTCCGGGTTAAATATTTAAATCATCCAACGGACTTTTTATTTGCTGTAAATACTTATTGCTTACATGTGTATATATTTCAGTAGTTTTTGACGAACTATGTCCTAAAAGTTCTTGTATATACCTCAAATCAGTCCCCGACTCTAATAAATGCGTTGCAAAGCTATGGCGTAACGAATGTAATCCTCCACGCTTTGGCACTCCACTCTTTTTTATAGTTTTAGCTAAAACTTTACCAGCACTGGTTGGCGAATATTTACCACCAAACTGCCCCTCAAACAGGTATTCTTTAGGTCGGTATTCTTTAAAATACGTGCGTAATAATTCTAATACCGATTTTGCAAGTAAGGTGTACCTGTCTTTATTTCCCTTTCCTCCTGCAATCCGAATCTGCATTCGCTTTGAATCAATATCCTTAAGTTTTAAATTCAATGTTTCTCCAATACGTAATCCACTTCCATATATAAGTGACAATAGCGTTTTATGCTTAATATTTTCTGCGGCATTTAATATTTTACACATCTCTTCTTTGTTCCAAACCTTAGGTAATTGTCTTCCTGTTTTAGGTCTAATTACATCTTGCAACTCAACGTCTCGTTTTAAATAACCCTGATAGTAGAGTTTTATCGCACTTATTGACTGATTAACTGTTAAATACGAATAAGTTTTCTCACCAAGCATCATTTGATGATATTCATTTATTACAGATGATGAAAACAAATTAATCTGAGACAAACTATTTTGTCGGTAACAATTTAATAGCCTTAAAACAAAATAATAGTAGGTTTTTATTGTATTGATACTATACGCTTTTAATAACATATACTTCAAATACTCAATAGGAACCTGCTTAAAATTTATATCTTTTACATAATTCTGCTCAAACAACAGTTGTAAAATTCTAAAATCAACGACTTTTAATTCATTATGAATTCTAATTTTAAGTTTGTCGGATGTAGATTTAACAAAACTATATAGTAACCTTACCGATGGTTTTAAGGTAAACTCTTTTAATTCGGAATTCCACTCGGCATATTCATTTGCAACAAGTATCTGATTAATAATTCTGCTATACTTATACTTTATAATTAGTAATCTAATACCATCTTTTTTATATGGAACTAACATTATTACTCCCAGCTTTTCTATTGATTCTAATACACTATTAAAATATGTTGCATTTCCAATTACTACTTCTTCTGTATGATTCTTTAATATAGCTTGATAGTATTTAATATTAACAACTGCAATATCTTCAAACAAATCAATAATTAAACCTACTGTTTGAGGCAATGATTTTACTGTGTATTTTTTCAGCTTAGGATTCCAAATAATCCAACTGTTGTCTTGTATACGCTTTAAAATAGCATCATTTGATTTAAAATACAACACACAAATATCTTCATCCGAATCCTTTTGCTTGTTTAGATATATAATTGGTTTAATCATTTTTTATTACCAATTAAATAAAATCATTACATTTAAGGGCTTATAAAGCGCTTATATGCGTTTAAAAGCGCTTTATAAGCCTTTAAACCAAAATACCATTCTATGACAAAAACTTGTTTGTACTGTAATGAGCCTATCCAGGGAAGATCCGATAAAAAATTTTGTGACAAACAATGCCGAAATGCATATAACTTTCACTCTTCTAAAACCACTGAAAACCAAATTCAGAGGATAAATAAACAATTAAGATCCAATCGTAGTGCCTTGAAAAAAGCATGTCCTGAAGGAAAAGCAACTGTAAAAAAAACTTTTCTCAAAACTTTAGGTATGGATTTCAGATACTTAACCCATACATGGAAAAGCAATGGAGGTAATCTATACTACTTTTGTTACGACTATGGATATACTCCATCAATTGATCCTGAGAAAGTAGTCATCATTCAACATCAAAATTACATGTAATCTCCCAGTGAATAAGGACCATTAAATTTGCCCTACACCTATAGTCTATTAGTAACCTGAGTTTCTATGTTAGTAGTATAGCTTAAATAATTAACTAACATTCCCCATGAACACAAACGTTTTAAATAGCTTGCTTTGTAAGCTGTTTGTGAACCACAAATTTTGCGAATTAATCGAATTGATTATCATCAAAAGCCAATAAAACCTTATATAGGTTTAAAAATTCGTTCGATTCGATTAATTCGTGGTTAAACCCTCAATATGCATTAAAAAATCTATTACACATTGAAACTACTTCAAAACAAGATGTTTTACTTACTTGTCTCGACTCACCAGAACGATGATGCTATGCCTCGTCTCACCAAGTACTTGTTTTATTGTATTTTCAATGCTCATGACAATCTTTTAATGCACAATCCGGGTTAAATTAATAGTAAATGTAAATCTGATTATAAATATTGTTTATTGGCATTCTATTTCTTTATACCTGAAATACAGCTTTTAACAAAACACAATAAACATAAGTAATTAATAATCTTACAACCTAATCACCTAATATCTATTGACCTGCTGACCTATTAACCTAAAATCCTTATAGCCTATCCACTATTGCTTCCATATTGGCTACCTATGGTATGACCAGGATATGACGTCGTACTGACTATGGTTTTACTATACATATTTCATGCTGATTCTTCGCTTCCTTAGAAGCAATGCCTAAGCAAAGAACAATCAAAGAATGTGCATAGACAACACAACCTCAATACAACCACAATACAAAGAACAAGCATTGACTATGCATACAACTAGCAATGGTTATGCATAGGATTAGCATAGAAATAGCATAGATAAGCAAAGACCTAGCAAAGAAAAGTCATAAAAACACCAAAAACAGCCAAAACCTGGAATATTTTTGCTCAAAAACGTGATTTTGCGGAATATTTTTGTCGTTTTGTGCGATTTTCCGGAATATTGGCCTTTTTTTTAACCTTTTACGCACAAAACTGATTTCACCCAAAATTATTTACACCTCATAATCTGCATGTTACAAGCAAAAAAAGTTACAGTAAAATTACAGTAATTTTTTTGTGTATCTCAGGTCACTACTTTAGCATTAAACAATTACTAATTACTAATTACTTAAAAAACATCAGCCGATACTTGTTTAACCCGGGCTCTGTAATAACCTGATCAGTTATTATAGCGCTCACAAAAACAAAAAGTCATGGGAACATATAAAAAAGGAATCAACGGAAGATTCACAGAAAAAGTAGGAAACACAGTAGGTAGTCAATGGAAAGGTATCTCTGTTATGAAATCGCTACCGGATTTTGTAATCACAAAGCCAGTGAAAAACAATTGGCAAACAGGGCAAAATTCAGGCTTGCTACCAAGTTTTTACATCTACTGTTTCCGGTGATGCAATTGGGATTTAAAAACCAGGGCAAATTAAAGTCGCCACAAAATGCAGCCATGTCAGAGTTAATGAAAATACCATTGAAGGCAAATATCCTAATATCAAGGTTAACCTGGAAAATTTGGTATTAGCTGTAGGACCTTAAAAAACAGCTAACAGACCAAGCGTTGAAGTATATGGTGAGGAAGTTGTTTTTAACTGGAAGTATAAAGCATCAAATAACGATTTGTTTGCTGACAATGGGGTAATTCTTGTAGCTATTGCAGAAGGTTACTATCCTGAATATTCAATTTGCGAGAGTGTACGTTCAGAAGGAACAGCCAGTATTTATTTGCCAGATGCTCCCGCCGGAACTGTGGTACATTGCTACATAGCTTTTTCTGCTATGGATAATACAAACCGCGTTAGCAATAGTGTACATGCAGGAACTGTTATTATTCCGGTGTAATTTATTAGTTTGATTTTTCAATTACATGATCAAAGGTCGTTTCTATAACAGGAACGACTTTTTTAATTTGGTATAATACAACAAGCATAGTCCTTACAGACTATGCTATTTGATACCGGACTTTCAGCCCGATAAGTATTATAATTATGGAAGTAATTTCATCTTCCAACTTCAGGTTAGCGCGGAAATGATTTCAATGCAATAAACAAGCTGTAAATCAAGCTCATAAATTACAAAATTAAAATATTTATTTTTTATGACGATAAATGAGGAATTGTATTCCGGACAGTCATAACATGTAGTCTATTGGGTAATAGTTGATCATTGATACCGGATTACAATTATTGCAATAATTGAACGCAGAAGTAAAATTTATTTTGAGTATGCTGAATGGAGCAATAATCTTTTAATAAAATCCTTATATTCTAAAGTACTGAACTATTTATTAATATATGGCGCACGGATTAAAAATCCGCGCTTATACCAGTACAGAACCTGAGTACTGAAGACTGAGTAATTCTTATGCCTGCTAAATCTTCGACTTTTGACTTTTGACTTTTGACTTTCGACTTCGAACTTTCGACTTCGAACTTTCGACTAAACTCTATTTAAGCAAATCAGGTCTTCGTTCTTTCGTTCTTTTATAGGCTTGTTCTTCTTTCCAGGCTTCAATCTTTTTTGCATCACCTGATAATAATACATCTGGTACTTTCCATCCTTTATAATCTGCCGGACGAGTATAAACCGGAGGTGCTAACAAATTATCCTGAAATGAATCAGTTAATGCTGAAGTTTCATCAGAAATAACACCGGGAATTAACCTAATCACAGAATCTGCTATAACAGCAGCAGCAAGTTCTCCACCTGTTAAAACATAATCACCAATAGACATTTCCATCGTTATATAGTGATCTCTTACTCGTTGATCAACTCCTTTATAATGACCGCACAAAATCATTATATTTCCCTTTAACGACAAATTATTAGCTATACCTTGATTCAGAGTAACGCCATCGGGAGTAACATAAATAATTTCATCATATTCCCTTTCCGATTTCAATTTTTCAATTAACAGAGCAATTGGTTCAATTTGCATTACCATTCCTGCTCCACCACTAAAAGCATAATCATCAACCTTTTTATGTTTATTAGTAGAATAATCTCTGATGTTATGACATACCAATTCTACTAATCCCTTCTCCTGAGCTCTTTTAATAATAGATTCACTAAATGGTCCCTGAAACATTTCCGGGAATAATGTTAAAATATCAATTCGCATTACAAAAAAATTTGCTGCAAATATAATATTTTACAACTGGTCATTTAAGAGCCTTCATTACAAATTAGATTTAATTATTTACAATCTTTATCATATCTGTCCTAAATAAAAAATAGAATTTAATCTTTAGCGGGTTCTATAAGGGCCTCAGCCGGTGAACCAAAAAACAAGGTTAGATTGACAGTTAAAAATCGTTTTTGTTTGAACGCAGTGAGTTTAAACGATTTCAGTCAAATAACCGTAGTTTTTTGAGAGAAGTGGGTGCAGCCTTGAATTATTGCGATAAGTGAGTGCAGAACCAAGTTTACTTGAGTTATGCCGAACGGAGCAATAATCATAGAATAATTTTTTTGCCTCATTTTTTGTGTCAAAACAATTGTAGTGAAGCGAAAATCATGAACGTAATTGAAAATAAAACCTTGTGAACTAAAAAACGAAGTCGGGTCTGGGCGAAGCGCCAGCTAACAAAAATATATAGGACAGCTCTTAATCTTTTTAAATTATATATGATGTTAAGGCCAAAAAAATTTGAGGTTTTAACTATATATAATATATTCGTATTACAGAAAGACAGGATTTTTTATTATCCTGATTTTTGTTTATGAAGTTTATTGTACCACGAACTTTTATGCTGATGGAAGCAAATGATCTAAACAAATCTGGAGAAGAAAAAGAATTTAATTCAACAAACGCTCCTGAAAATGCGCAAAGTGAACAAAATGATTCTGTTGATAATCAAGCAGAAGAAAATAAAGATGTAGATAATACTCCTGAATCTGATTCAGAAGTAGCTACAGAAAATGTAGTTTCTGATACATCTCCAAATCAGGAATCGGAAGAAACGGGTGAGGAAAAACCTGTTTTAGACAAGATTGATTTAACTGTTTTATCAAAAGAAGAATTAGTAAAACGCTTAAAGTATGTTACTAAAAACTTCGATCTACTTGACATTAAAGATGAAGTAGAAGAGATAAAATCATTATTTTATAAAATACATAATGAGGAAGTTGAGGAATCAAAAAAACATTTTGTTGAATCCGGAGAGTTAGAAGAAAATTTTGCAGCCCCTATTGATGCTCTTGAAATTGAAGTAAAAGATATTTTACATGATTTCAAGCATCGTAAAGCGGAATATGCAAAAAAAATAGAGGCTGAAAAAGAGAATAACTTAATTGCCAAAAATGAAGTAATTGAGGCTATTAAGAATTTAGTTAACCGTCAGGAATCCTTAAACGAAACTTTTAACGAGTTTAGAGCTTTACAACAACGTTTTCACGAAATAGGTCCAATCCCACAAGATAAAGTCAGAGATACCTGGGATACCTACAACCTTCATATTGAAAATTTTTACAATTATGTAAAAATCAATAAAGAACTAAGAGATCTTGATTTAAAGAAAAATCTTGAATTAAAAATTGATTTGTGCGAAAAAGCTGAAAAACTTATCGATGATCCATTTGTTGTAAATAGCTTTAAAACACTTCAAAAATATCATGATCGTTGGCGTGAAATTGGTCCTGTTCCTAAAGAGAAAAAGGATGAATTGTGGGAAAGATTTAAGGCTGCCACTACAATTATAAATCAAAAACACCAGGCATATTTTGAAGGTTTAAAGGAACAATTAAAAGAAAACCTAAAGCAAAAAACTGAACTTTGTGAAAAAGCAGAAGCTATTTTAGCAGAAGCGGCACATTCACCAAAAGAATGGGAAGCAAAAAGCAAGAAACTTATAGAACTACAACAAATCTGGAAAACTATTGGTTTTGCTCCTAAAAAAGATAACAATACGATATACGAACGTTTCAGATCTTCCTGCGACAAGTTTTTTGAAGAAAAAAGAGCCTTTTTTAAAGCGTATAAAAATCAGCAACAACAAAATTTAGTCGAAAAAACTAAACTTTGCGAAAAGGCTGAAGCCATGAAAGACAGCACCGACTGGAAACATACTACTGATGAATTTATTAAAATTCAAAAGCACTGGAAAGAAATAGGTCCTGTTCCTCGTCGTCAGTCTGATGCAATTTGGCACAGATTCAGAAAAGCATGCGATGCATTTTTCGATAATAAATCTAAGTTCTTCAGTCATGTTGATGAATCTCAGGATGAGAACTTAAAACAAAAAGAAGCTTTAATTGAAGAATTAAAGAATTTTAAAAATAGTAGCGATAACGAAGAAACGTTTAAGCAATTACAAGCATATCAGCAAAAATTCTCGGATATTGGTCATGTTCCGTTTAAAGATAAAGACAGGATCAATCAGGAATTTAGAAATGAAATCAATAAGCATTTTGACAATTTAAATATGGATGAGTACCATAAAAACGTACAAAAATTCAGAAATAAATTGGAAAACATAAAACATTCTGACCACCAGGATGACAAAATGAACCAGGAACGCCATAAACTTATATCAAGACTAAAGCAGCTAGAAACAGACATTACTGTTTGGGAAAACAATATTGGTTTCTTTGCTAAAAGCAAAAGTTCGGCTTCTTTAATTAAAGATTTTCAACATAAAATTGAAAATGGAAAAAGAAACATTAAGTTATTACAAGAAAAAATTGACATGCTCGACAGTTTAGAAGAATAACACTTAATGTATTATAAAATATTTAAAAGATGATTTGTTGTTACAAATCATCTTTTTTTGTTAAAGTTGATAACTTTCTTAGTAATATTTACGTATTAATAGTTAATTTTGGCATCACATTAAATGTAGGACAAGGTGTTTTTTATAGGGTTATTCTCATCACATATTGTTTATATTATTTTAGCCTTAATATATATTTTTGGCTATAGTACTTATGCCTTAAACTCAAAGGAACCAACCCCTAAAGAAAACATTGATTTAAAAACAATTACATACCAAAACCCTACACCTGAAAATTATATTTGCACTTATTACTTTTATAATAATATAAATGATTGCTGTGAAATATCTAATACTAATAATGTAATATTAAAAAAGCACAGCAATGAATACTTATACAATAAGCTAAAAGTCTTTGATTGTAAAAACTGGACAAGCTACAATTATCAACTTCCTAACATAGCACGCCCTTCGCCATTTAGTATATAGTTTTATTCAATTTATGTAACAATTAATACATAAATCAAAAAATGTATTTACTAATTTTATTGGTCTAAAGGATATATTATGTTGGGTGTATTAGGGATAAACTACAAAACTGCATCTTTAAATATTAGGGATAAATTTGCTATTCCATGTGATGATATCATTCCATTATCTGAACGTCTTCTTCAAATAAAAGAAATTGTTGGTGTTGTAGTTTTAGCAACTTGTAACAGAACTGAAGTTTATTATTCTAAAGATAAATGTTTAGATAATAAATGTAAGGATAGCATTTTAAAAGAACTACATTCCTTTTTAAATGTAGAAGATGATTACAGCTCTAACTTTTATCATTACTTAAATGCTGACGCAATTAAACACCTTTTCAGAGTTACCTCTGGAGTTGATTCTATGGTTATTGGTGAAAACCAAATTGTAAATCAAATGAAAAAGGCTTATGTTTTTTGTACGGAAGCTAATTTAACGGATGCCATTCTTATGCGTTTATTTCAGAAATCATTTGAATGTAGCAAAAAGGTAAGAACAGAAACATCTATACAACAAGGAGCTACTTCAGTGGGATATGTTGCTATTGACATGTGTGAAAAAATATTCAAAAAACTTAGTCATCAGCATATTTTAATTATTGGTACAGGAGAGACTGGTCAGTTAGCTTTACGTGATTTCAAAAAGAGAGGAGTTACAAACATTTCTGTTACAAACCGAACCGATGAAAAAACACTTGAAGTAGGTAAAAAATGGAATGTTAATCCTATTTTATTCAGAAACTTTAAAGATCACCTGTCTCAATTCGATATTATTTTAACAGCTACCAGTGCTGGTGAATATTTAGTCAGTAAACAAGAAATTGAACAGGCTCAAAAAATAAGAAAAAATAAAAAACAGCTTTTCATTGATTTATCGGTTCCAAGAAATATTGATATTGAAATAGGAGATCTAAATAATTCTCAACTGATTTGTGTTGATGACTTACAAAAAATATTGGATGATCATAAAGAAATGAGAGAAAACAGCGTAGAGAATGCCAACATCATTATTGAAGAGCTGGTTGAAGAATCTCTTACCTGGCTAAACAGCAGATCACTCCGACCTGTAATAAAATCTATCACCTCAAACATGCAACAATTAAGCGAAAGCGAATTAATTGAGTACAGAAAAAACATGAATGAGGCTACTATAGAACAAATAGAAAAATACACTGGATTACTGACTCAAAAATATATCCGAATGCTTATCAAAAATTTAAAAGACGTTACAAACAATGGAAATTCAACTGATTCATTGGATGTAATTAATCAGCTTTTTAATTTTAACGATGACATCAACGAATAATACATTTACATTTTATGTATCCCAATAAAATAAAAATAGGAACGCGAGGAAGTAAACTAGCCTTGTATCAAGCTTATAAAGTAAAGTCTGAAATTGAAAAATTAGATGCCTCAATAAATATTGAGGTCAAAATTATAAAAACAAAAGGCGATAAAATTCTTGATGTTGCTTTATCAAAAATTGGCGATAAAGGTTTGTTTACTAAAGAACTTGAAGTAGCATTATTAAATAAAGAAATTGATTTTGCTGTTCATAGCTTAAAAGACCTTCCAACTGAATTGCCTAAAGAATTTTGCCTGGGTGCAGTTTTAGAAAGAGTAGACTTCAGGGATGCATTGGTAAGTAAAAATAATGTAGGATTAAAAGATCTTACACCAGAACATACTATTGCTACGTCTAGCCTTAGAAGAGTTGCCGGACTAAAAAAAATTAATCCTGATTTTAACATTGTCGATATAAGGGGTAATGTAAATACACGTCTGCAAAAGATGGAAGATGGTTATTGTGATGCAATGATCATGGCTGCTGCAGGATTAAAAAGATTGGAACTGGATCATTATATTACTGAAATTTTAGAACCATCAGAATTCATTCCTGCTGTAGCACAAGGTGCCATTGCCATTGAATCTCTTTCTGATGACGATAAAATCAATAACTTTTTAAAACTTATCAATCATCAGGATACCTTAAGCCAGGTAACAGCTGAAAGATCTTATATGAAGACTTTAATGGGCGGATGTCAGGTTCCGGTTGGTGGCTATAGCAAACTAGATAACAACATCTTAACTATTACCGGATTTGTTTCATCATTGGATGGAAAACAATATTTAAAAGAAACCATAACTGATTCAGTAGATAAAGCTGAACAAATTGGTAAAGATTTAGCTCAAAAGTTAATCAGTTTAGGTGCTAATGATATTTTAAACAGCATTAGAAAAGATCAGTAATTTTAATATGGATAGCATACTTTCAGGTAAAGTTATTATTTCAACCCGCCCAAAAGGAAAATCTATAGAATTACAACTCCTCTTTGAAAAAGAAGGTGCAACTGTAATTGAATTACCTATGATCGAGCTGTCCTCCATAAAAAATAATTCTGATTTAGAAAAAACGATTACTCATATAACAGAGTACAATCATATAGCTTTTACCAGTGCTAATGCATTTCACTTTTTTATTGAAAGCGTAAGTATTTTTGAAAATCCAACTATCTTATTAAATAAACTAAAGATTATTAGTATTGGATATAAAACATCAGAAGAAATAGTAGCAAAAGGATTTAATATTGAGTATGATGCCAACGCAAAAACAGGAAAAGAATTTGCAAATAAATTATATGATTACATCGAAGGCAAAAACACTAGTATACTATGGCCTACAGGAGATTTATCACCAAATCATTTAATCCAAAAACTTAAACCAGTAGCTAAAATATCTAGAGTAAACACTTATACGAATACAATACCTGAAACAATTGAAACTAGTGTTATAAATAAAATAAATAATGATGATTATGACATGATTATACTGGCTAGTCCATCTGCCGTTAACAATCTTGTCACTTTGGTTTCAAACAAAAATTTAAAAGTTGTTTGCATTGGGGAAACAACAGCAGAAGCAACATTAAAACAAGGAATTACACCATTAACAATAGCTAATGAGCCAAATGCATTAGGTATATATAATGCGGTGTACAACTATTATAAAAATCAATAATTCAATTAAAAATTAAAGATATGGCATTTCCAATTACACGATTAAGAAGAATGAGGCAATCTGAAGTCACCCGAAATATGATCAGGGAAACTCGTCTTACACGTGATGACTTAATTATGCCTTTATTCGTTCGCCCGGGAAAAGGAATACAAAACCCAATCAATTCAATGCCTGGCAACTATCAATTATCTGTCGATTTATTAGTTGAAAAATGTAAAGACCTATACAACAAAGGAGTTCAGTCTATTTTGCTTTTTGGTATTCCGGAACATAAAGATGAACATGGATTAGTTGCATGTGAACACAACGGAATTGTACAACAGGCAACTAGAGCAATAAAAAAAGAAGTGCCTGATTTATTTATCATTGCTGATGTTTGTAATTGCGAATATACTACGCACGGTCATTGCGGTACAATTATTAACGGTGATGTAGACAACGATTCTACATTAATTACACTAGGTAAACAATCTGTTTCTTTAGCTGAAGCCGGAGTTGATATGATTGCCCCTAGTGACATGATGGACGGTCGTATTGGTTTTATCAGAAACGAATTAGACAAAGCCAACTTTACAAACATGTCGATCATGGCGTACTCAGCCAAATATGCATCTGCTTTCTACGGACCATTCAGAGATGCCGCCGAAAGTGCTCCTCAATTTGGAAACAGAGCAACGTACCAAATGGACCCTGCAAATAGCAATGAAGCGATTCGTGAAGTAGAGCAGGATATCTTTGAGGGTGCTGATATTGTAATGGTAAAACCGGCATTAAGTTACCTTGATGTAATCAGAAGAGTAAAAGACAATTTTAATATGCCTATTGCAGCCTACAATGTCAGTGGTGAATTTTCAATGGTAAAAGCTGCTGCTGAAAAAGGTTGGATTGATGAAAACAGAATTACACTTGAAATATTAACCTCAATTAAAAGAGCAGGTTCTGATTTAATTATTTCATACCACACTCAGGATGTAATTGAGCAATTGTAAAAATACAAACAAGGTAAAAAGGATAAAGGGTTAAAGGGTTATTTCATCAAGACTAAAATACTTTTAACTTTCAACTTTCGACTTTTAACTAAATAGCAATGAATACAGAAAACAGTATAAAAGCTTTTCAGGAAGCAGTAAAACATATACCCGGTGGAGTTAACTCCCCGGTAAGAGCATTTAAATCCGTAGGAGGAAATCCTTTATTTATTCAAAGTGCTAAAGGATCAAAAGTAACAGACATTGACAACAACGAATATATCGACTATGTAGCTTCATGGGGTCCAATGATTTTAGGTCACTCCCACCCTGATGTTGTTGAAGCACTACATCAAACTGCTATAACAGGAACCAGTTTTGGTGCTCCAACCTTAATGGAAACAGAAATGGCAAATCTTATTTGCGAAATGATTCCATCTATAGAAAGTGTAAGAATGGTCAACTCTGGTACCGAAGCCACAATGAGTGCACTTCGTTTGGCTCGTGGATATACAAAAAGAGATTTAGTCATTAAGTTTGAAGGTTGCTATCACGGACATGGCGATTCGTTTTTAATTAAAGCAGGTTCTGGTGCATTAACTTTCGGTACTCCTAACTCTCCTGGTGTTACAAAAGGAACTGCAAGCGATACATTAACTGCTCAATATAATGATCTTGATTCTGTTTTAAGCTTATTCAGTGAGTACAAAGACCAGATTGCAGCTGTAATTTTAGAGCCTGTAACAGGAAACATGGGAGTTGTTCGCCCAACAAATGAATTTATACAGGGTGTAAGAAAAGCCTGTACTGAAAACGGCACATTACTAATTTTTGATGAAGTAATGACCGGATTCAGAGTGGCTAAAGGTGGTGCCCAGGAAATATTAGGTATTACTCCTGATTTAACTACTCTTGGTAAAATAATCGGAGGAGGTTTACCTGTAGGAGCTTACGGAGGTAAAAAAGAAATCATGGATCATTTAGCTCCAAACGGACCAGTTTATCAGGCAGGAACATTATCCGGTAATCCAATGGCAATGGCAGCAGGACTTACCACATTAAAACTATTAAACAGCACACCTGATTTTTATGCTCAACTTGAAGAAAAATCAAAGTTTTTAGTGGATGGATTGCAAAATAATCTTGAACAACTAAACTTTCCAGGTGTTATCAATCGTGTAGGTTCTATGTTTACCTTATTCTTTACATCAGAAAAAGAAGTAAATAACTTTAATGATGTGATGACGTGTGACACAGAACTGTTTGCAAAATACTTCTTAATGTCGCTTGAAAGTGGAATATATACTGCTCCATCACAGTTTGAGGCAGGATTTGTTTCCATTGCACATTCTAAGGAAGATTTGCAAAAAACCATAGATTCAAGTTTTAATGCATTAAAACAGCTTAAGAATTAAACGTTTATGAACGATTCGATATTATTAAAAACCCTGGATGGAGAAAAAACTGAACGACCGCCATTCTGGTTTATGCGACAGGCAGGTAGAGTACTTCCTTCTTATATGAAATTAAAGGAAAAGTATTCTTTTTGGGAGATGATGCAAGATCCAAAATTAGGAGCACAAGTTACCTTATTACCTATTGAAGATCTTGGTGTAGATGCGGCAATTTTATTTTCAGATATTTTAGTTATCCCTTACGCCATGGGTATGGGATTGGATTTTACAGAAAAAGGTCCGGAGTTTGACATTCCTCTATCACAAAGAAAGGATCCTTTATCTGAATTACATCCTGATCCTGAGAAATTAAATTACATATACGAAGTAATTAAGCAAATTATAGCTACAAAACCAGAGCAAATTCCTTTAATAGGATTTTGTGGAGCTCCTTTAACAGTTTTATGTTATATGCTTGAAGGAATCGGAAGAAGTAAAGATTTTCCGATTACATTGAAGTATCTGTATCAAAATAAAGAAACAGTTAAAAAGCTTATTGAGGTTATTACTGACTTATCAATTGTATACGCAAAAGGACAAATTAAGCATGGCATTAAAGTCTTTCAGCTTTTTGAAACACATGGAGGATTGATTCCTTTTGATTTATATAAAGAATTATTTTTCCCTGCTGTAAAAAAGATCGCACAAGCTGTTCGTGAAGAAGGAATTCCTTTTATTTATTTCCCTAAAGATTTGGGTTGTGGAATAAAAGAAGTGACTCCTGACATGTGTGATTATTTGAGTATTGATTGGCAAACACCAATTGAAACTGCAAGAAAAATGGTTGACAGCAATATTGGTTTGCAAGGAAACATCGATCCAAGATTATTATATGCAGATCAGAAAACCATTGAAGCTTCATTAAATAAATACATTGATTTTGGAAGCAAGAATCACAACTGGATAATAAACCTGGGACACGGATTTTTACCCGACATCCCTTATGAAAATGCAAAATTTGTTGCAGACTGGATTAAAAGAACCAACTGGCAACGATAACATATCTACTGTTGGAAAAATATAAACTTCCAACAGTTTTTTAAAATAATAAAAACTAAAAGGAATTTCTAAAAACAGTAAGATTCAAGACTCAAACAGATTCAAATACTGCAGTTTACTTTTGTAAATGAGGATTTTGAATTTGAACAGTAACGCAGAAGTTTACATTTTTAGTAATTACTTAAAAATTGTATTTATGTTAGAGAAGTTAAAAGACAGGTGGGGTATTGATTCTAACTTTCAAATACTTATTATACTGATTGTATTTTCGGTAACAGGAAGCGCTGCTGTTTATGTAAAAAAGATTGTTTTCGATATACTTGGGATAGATTCCGACACATCACTTTGGATCAAAATCCCGATGTACGTATTAACCATACTCCCATCCTATCAAATACTACTATTGGTAATAGGAACCTTATTTGGTCAATTCCGTTTCTTTTATAATTTTCAGAAAAAAAGTGTAGGCCGTTTTTTTAGGAAGTCGAATAATTAAACAGTTTTTATTTGATATCAAATCTGTCCTAAATAAAAAGAATATTTCTATTCTTTAGCAGGTTTTACATCGGCCTCAGCCAGTGAACCCAAAAACAAGATTTTAATGACGATTAAAAATCGTTTTTGTTTGAGCGAAGTGGGTGCAGCATCGCCTTTTTTTGCTTCTGTTTTTTGTGGTAAGACAATTGTAGCGAAGTGAAAATCATGAGCACATTAGAGAAACAGACCTTGTGAACTAAAAAATGAAGTCAGGTCTGGGTGAGGCACTAGTTAACAAATATATTTAGGACAGCTCTGATTTTTACGTTTTAAATATGAGATGGCGCGCAATTCCGTGCACCTTTCATATCAACCAGTTATATATTTACTAAATGTACAAACTTTAATTAAACCACCTTCTGCACACTGACTTATATTCCTTATTGGGTGTAGATTTTATTATTCGCTTATTCTGTTTATCAAGTCCATTTGTCTGTGTGAAATTCTTGTAATTTCAATGGGTTGGCCAATTCGTTTTCGATAAAATATTATGTGTCGATTTGCTTTTAGTCCAAATAGGTCAGATTTGATTCCGTCATAGTTTTTCCCCAATTCTGGATCGTCAGCTATGTCTTGGCAAAGCTCAAGAAGCATATCATAATATTTGTCAGCTTGATTCTCCGACCTATTTTCAAGCGTATATTCCCATATCCTATTTAAATCTGCAACGGCTTTGTTGGTCAATTCATATTTAGCCATTCTTTTTGTGTTTAGCTTTTAATTCCTCAAGGTTTTTTTGGGGATCGAAATCATGAGCAATTCCACTATCAATACCTTCTTGAATAGCATTCCTTAACGCAATGGCTTTACTTTCCTCATTTTCTAAAAGTCGTAGTCCAGCTCTGATTACTTCGCTAACATTTTTGTATCGTCCAGCAGAAATTTGGTTTTGTACGAACTGGTCAAAATAATTTCCGAGCGATACTGATGTATTTTTCATTTCTTTTCTTTTTCTCAAATTTACCAATTTTTGGTAAAGCGCACAAATTTTTCTGCTTGCTCAAATTACACCCAACTTATATATATTACCGCCCACGATTACCTTTGATCTTACTAAAAACACCTTTATAATTAATCCACAGAAAAGATGTTACACTATTCATTCCCTGATATTTTAAAAATCAGAATCATTCGATTCTATTTTAATACATTGTGACCATAATAATAAAAATGATTATTAGTATTACAACACTTAAAATCCCTGCTCCGGATATCGATGATCGTATTTTTCTTGGAGAAATAGACTGTTTCACTGAGACCTCACCAACTTTAGTTCCACATCTTGAACAAAAATTAACTCCTTCTGGTAATTCCATTCCACATTTTGAACAATACATAATTGGTTACTTTTAGGATTTAAATATGAACCAAACAAGTTAAGCCATTTTAAAACATATTTCAACTACCTGATAATTAAAATAGGGATATGAATTCAGGAAAAATTATATAAGAAACATAGGTTATACAACGATTAAGTGAAATACTGATTAAGTAAAAATTCCGAAAATCTACATAAACAAATGAATAATCCTTGTGTTTATTATGCAATATGAATCACTTATTTCTTTCATAAAGAAATTACATACATAAAAAAGGGCCATAAAAAAGATCTCACACATAGCCAATACCAATTCATCGGGAAGGATAATTGTTTGCGGCGAGTTCCTTTTGGCAAATGGAAGAAAAATTAAAGTATATGAAAACAACTGAAAAAATAGCAAATATATATTTAGAACTCCAACAGCAAATGTGCCATCAACTGGAATCAGGTGACAATAAAGGTAAATTCACTAAAGTTCCATGGTCGAAAGATATTGGTTATGGAGTAACCGGAGTGTTAAAAAATGGTAGTATCATTGAAAAAGCGGGTCTCAACTTCTCCCATGTTAAAGGAAAGTTTTCCGACAGAATGGAATCCATTCTTAACACAAAAGCTGAAAGATATGAAGCCACAGGTATTTCATCCATTATACATCCTAACAATCCGTTTATTCCAATAATTCATATGAATGTTCGCTTTTTTGAACTTGATAATGGAACATGTTGGTTTGGGGGAGGAATTGACTTAACACCGCATTATGTAGATGTGGAAGAAGCTATATGGTTTCATAAGCAATTAAAAGATGTATGTAATAAATACGATAAAGATTTTTATCCAAAATTTAAAGACTGGGCTGACGATTACTTTTTTATTGAGCACAGAAATGAAACCAGAGGTATTGGAGGAATTTTTTTTGACAACTTACAACCTCAATCAGAAAATGAATTAAAATACCTTACTGATTTTACTATTGAACTGGCCAATACATATCCAAAAATTTATTGTGAAATTATGGATAAGAAAAGAAATACAACATACACACCTGAAGAAAAAAAATGGCAACACATCAGAAGAGGTAGATATGCTGAATTTAATTTAGTTTATGATAGAGGAACAAAATTTGGTTTAGAATCAGGCGGGAATACTGAATCTATATTAATTAGCCTGCCTCCCATGGTAGAGTGGGAACATAATTATACTATTCAACCGAATTCTAATGAACACAAAACAGTTAATTTATTAAAAAAAGGAATTGACTGGATAAACATGTAGAAAGACAATATTTAACATAAACTTAATTAAAGCTGCAATATGCATTAAACCAACTATTACACATTTAAACTACTTCTAAACAAGTCGTTGCACTCACTTACTTCAATTCACCATAGCGGTGCTATGTCTCATTTCTATAAATACTTGTTTTATAGTAGTTTCAATGCTCATTACGCTGTTTAAATACATAATTCAGGTTAAAAATAAATTAAAACAATACTTAAATCATAAATCCAAAACACTTATCTTCTTTTTATTTATCTTTTAATTTTTACCTTTGTACCTTTAAAATTGAAGAGTTTTTTAGGTTTAATTTAAATTGTTGATACAGTGCCAGATACAAGATATATCTTTGTAACAGGGGGGGTTGCCTCATCATTAGGCAAAGGAATTATTTCAGCCTCTTTAGCAAAATTATTACAATCAAGAGGTTATAAAGTTACGATTCAAAAACTAGATCCTTATTTGAACGTGGATCCGGGAACTTTGAATCCATACGAACATGGAGAATGTTATGTTACTGAAGATGGGGCAGAAACTGATCTGGATTTAGGACATTATGAACGTTTTTTAAATGTTCCAACCTCGCAGGCTAACAATGTAACTACAGGAAGAATTTACCAAAACGTAATTAATAAAGAACGTAAAGGTGATTTTCTGGGAAAAACAGTTCAAATTATTCCTCATATTACGGATGAAATTAAAAGAAACATTAAACTATTAGGTACAAAACATAAGTTTGATGTTGTAATTACTGAAATTGGAGGTACAGTTGGAGATATTGAATCTTTACCATATGTAGAAGCAGTTCGTCAGTTAAAATGGGAACTTGGAAGCAGAGCAATGGTAATTCATTTAACACTGGTTCCATTCCTTAATGCATCCGGAGAATTAAAAACAAAGCCAACTCAGCACTCAGTAAAAACTTTACTTGAAGCCGGAGTTCAGCCAGATGTTTTAGTTCTACGTACAGAGAAAGATTTAGGTCAAGATATCAGAAAAAAAGTAGCATTATTCTGTAATGTTAATCCTCGCGCCGTTATTCAATCTATTGATGTATCTACAATCTATGAGGTTCCTGTTAAAATGCAGGAAGAAGGTTTAGATGAAATCTGTTTAGAAAAACTTGAGCTTCCGGTAAGTAAAACTCCTGATTTAAAGAAATGGAAAAGCTTTTTATCTAAACTAAAAAATGCAGAACAAGAAGTAACAATTGGTTTAGTTGGAAAATATGTTGAGCTTGCTGATGCTTACAAATCAATTATTGAAGCTTTAATTCATGCAGCTACTTATCATGACAGAAAAGCAAAAATTAAATTAATACATTCTGAAGAACTAACTCAGGAAAATGTGGCAGAAAGATTAGGAAATCTTGATGCTATATTAGTTGCTCCAGGATTTGGTAGCAGAGGTATAGATGGTAAACTGATTGCAGTACAATATGCCAGAGAAAACAATAAAGTTTTCTTAGGAATATGTTTAGGTATGCAATGTGCAGTAATTGAGTATGCCCGTAATGTTATGGAATTAGAAAAAGCAAACTCTGCAGAAATAGACCACTCATCTCCTTTTAAAGTAATCGACTTAATGGAAGATCAGAAAAATGTTTCTGATATGGGTGGAACAATGCGTTTAGGAGCTTATGATTGTTCTTTAAAAGAAGGAACAAATGCCTACAATGCTTTCGGTAAAAAACTGACACACGAAAGACATCGTCATAGATACGAATTTAACAACGACTTTTTAACTCAGTTTGAAGAAAAAGGAATGGTAGCTTCGGGATGTAATCCAGATACCGGATTAGTTGAAATAGTAGAAATTCCGGAACTAAAATGGTTTATGGGAGTACAATTTCACCCTGAATACAGCAGTACAGTACTTAAACCACATCCAATTTTCATGGCATTTATTAATGCTGCTATCCAAAAATAATTTTAATATATAACTGAAAATTTAAATCAAAAATGGATAAAAATTCCGTTACCGGATTGGTTCTCATAAGCGTCATCATTGGCGTTTTTATGTGGTGGACCAAGCCAACTAAAGAGCAACAAGAAGCTCAGGAAAGATATCAGGATTCTTTACGTCAAGTTGAAATAGCTAACAAACAAGCTGCCTTAGAATTAGAAAAAAAGAAAGAAGCTGAAAATACCATTGCCTTTGATGATAACACAGCTGATAGTACCATTCAAAAGGAATTAACCAGTAAGTATGGTCTATTTGCAAATGTTGTTGTTGGAGACAAACAATTTTATACTTTAGAAAACAACAAAATCAAAGTTAAATTTTCCAGCAAAGGTGCTAAAGTTTATTCTGTAGAACTTAAAGACTTTAAAACACATGATGGTAAACCTTTAATTTTATTTGATGGAGATAAAAATGTTTTTGGTTTTAACTTTTTCCATAACAATAGAATTCTTAACACCAACGACCTATATTATAGTGTAGAAAACACAGCTACTACTGATTCTACAATCTCATTTAAATTAAATTTAGGTGATGATCAGTATATGGCATTTAACTATTCACTTTCTCCTGATTCTTATATGCTTGATTTTAATATTGAGCAAAATAGCATGGATGATATCATTCAGTCCAATCGTGGAGGTTTTGATTTAAATTGGAATTTAGATCTATTAGCTCAGGAAAAAGGAAGAAAGAATGAAATTCAATATTCGGGTACTTATTTTAAATACGATCTGGATGAGACTGATGATATATCTGCAAAATCAGGAGAAGAAACCTTTAGAACTCCAGTTAAATGGGTTGCTTATAAAGACCAGTTCTTTTCATCTGTTTTAATAGCAAAAGAAGCATTTGCGTCTGGTTCAACTTCTATACAAGTACATCCTGAAGAAGAAAACTTACCTTATGTAAGTACCAACAAAACAGAATTAGTAATTCCTTACGAAGGAGGTGCTCACAATGTAAAATCATTCCAGTTTTTCTTTGGTCCTAATAAGTTCAAAATCCTTAAAAAATATAAAGATTTAGGCCTTAAAGATTTGATCCCTTTAGGTTGGGGAATTTTTGGATGGGTTAACAGATATATTGTTATTCCTATTTTTAACTGGCTTGAAGGATCGATTGCAAGTTATGGTTTAATTATCTTCATTCTTACTTTAATTATTAAGTTAGGATTATTTCCATTGACATTTAAATCATATATGTCAACAGCGAAAATGAAGGTATTAAAACCTCAAATTGATGAGATTAATGCTAAAATACCTGCTGAAAAGTCAATGGAGCGTCAGAAAGCGACTATGGCTTTATACCAAAAAGCAGGTGTTAGTCCATTGGGAGGTTGTTTACCAATGTTGTTGCAAATGCCTATTTTATTTGCAATGTTCCGCTTTTTCCCAAACTCTATTGAGTTAAGACAACAAAGCTTTTTATGGGCAACAGATTTATCTAGTTATGACTCAATTTTACAGTTACCTTGGAATATTCCTTTTTATGGTGATCACGTAAGTTTATTCTGTTTATTAATGTCCATTACAAACATCTTTTATACTAAGATGAACCAGGAAATGACTCAATCAACAAGTCAAATGCCTGGTATGAAAGGTATGATGTATATGATGCCGGTAATGTTCCTTGTATTCTTTAATAATTATGCTGCAGGTTTAAGTTATTACTATTTCGTCTCTACTTTAATTACAATAACTCAAACAATTGTAATAAGAAGATTTGTTGATGAAGAAGCAATTTTAGCTAAACTAAAAGCTAACCAAAAGAAACCTAAGAAAAAATCAGGTTTCCAGGCTAGATTAGAAGAAATGGCTAAGCAACAACAAAAAGCTCAGGCTCAAAAGAACAAAAAGAAGTAAGTTTATATATAGACAAAAAAAGGAGAACTAAATTAGTTCTCCTTTTTTGTATGCCATATTTGCTCTAACGACATTCCATCTTTGAGCTTTGGTATTAATTCTTTTATGGGCTCCCATATTGAATTATCTATATGAAAACCTTCTGGAGGAACAACTACATTTAAAGACAAGGGTTTTATTTCAATTTCAGCCTTCTTACCCAATTCAACAGGCTCCCCATCAATATGAGCTAAGATATTTGATCTATGTTCAATATCTATCCTTTTTGCCCTTATCACTTCATTATTATTATTCTTATCCAAAGACTTATCTAATAAACTTAAAAGCATTGCAGGTGCAATAATTTTTGGAAAATCACGAACGATACTAACATCTATAAAACCATCATCAATTTTAGCATTAGGTGCAATATGTATATTATTTCCATACTGAGAAGAATTTGCCAGACTTATTAAGAATGCATTTCTATGGAATTTCTTACCATCAATATTTATAAGGTAATTATCCGATTTATATGTAGCATATTCGGTTGTTATCAATTGCAGATAGCCAATAGGCCCTCTCATCTTTTTCCCTTCAAATTGATGACTTATATGCGCATCAAAACCAATTCCTGCAACATTAACACAACAATACTGATTCACCTTTAAAGAATCAATTTTACGAATTTTCAGATCATTAATTGCACGTACTGCATTTTTAACATTAAGGGGTATATTTAAATATCTGGCTAAACCATTACCCGATCCTGTTGGAATTATGGCTAAAGCTGTATTTGTATCTATTAATTTAGAAGAAACTTCATTTACGGTTCCATCACCCCCCACTGCAACAACAACATCATATATCCCTGCTGCCTCTCCTGCTAATACTCTGGCATGAGCTTTATACTGAGTATAGCTAACATCTACATCTAACCTGCTTTTATCAATCTCTGATTCAATGAATCTTTCCACAGCCCTTTGTTTTCCTATACCGGAAACAGGATTAATAAGAAACAGTACTTTCTTCTTCATATAGGGATTATATTTTTAAACAAAGTTAATATCCTTGTTTAAAGTATTATTACACAGTACAAAAGTATATAGAATATATTTCAGGTTTATAAAAAGATTAAAAAAAAATCTATTTTATGCTTAATAAATATAACATATTTGCATATTTATCGTATCTCGACAGATAGTGAAACATCCGAAAATAATGAACTCGTAGATAATTAACACTTTTGAAACGTTCATTTAGATTAATTATTCATATTTTCATGCGTTCATAATCCTTAAAATATAGTAAACAACAAACCTCCATATGAAACTAGCAAAAGGATTTCTTACAAAAATCCATTTACTTATTGTGAGTATAATTTGCAAGTTCCATATGACTAATGAAAATACATTAAACACATGAATAAAATAATTGAATTTGATAGCCAACTTTTACAACTAATAAACTATTTTCATACAGACTTTTGGGACAATTCTTTTTGGATTATTTCAAGTACAATAATATGGATTCCCTTATATGCAATTTTATTATATGCTATAATTAAAAGTCAAAAAAGTCAAAGCTGGATAACTGTATTATCACTAATTGTATTAGTTGTTTTATGTGATCAAATTTCTACTGAAATATTTAAACATGGCTTTGAACGTTTTCGCCCTACTCACGATCCTTTATTAAAAGATTTTGTAAAAACCGTACATGGTTACAGAGGTGGTAAATATGGTTTTGTTTCCTCGCATGCAACTAACACTATGGGACTTGCAGTATTTACTTCACTATTATTCAGAAATAAAATCTATTCTATCTTTATTTATATATGGGCAATTGTAATTGCCTATTCAAGAGTTTATTTAGGAGTACATTACCCGGGAGATGTTGTTGGGGGAATGATATTAGGTGCATTAATTGGTTTGGGTATATATAAACTATATTCTATTTTAATACCTCGTTTTGTAAGATTAACCTATTTCAATAAAAAAGGTCTTTGCAGGGGTATTTCTGAACAATTTAGTTTAACATCGGTAATACTAATTGTTTTTACAGGAGTATTAAGTTTTACTTTAATTTTTCTTGCAGCCAAAGTAATGCTGCCCTAATAAAAATAGTCTCTATAAAGCTTTTTTATAGTATATTTTTTGAATTTACGTGTTTTATAATTGTTAATTATTTTTAAAATATAAATATATTTTTTAACTTTAAAACACTTCAAATTTTTAAATACTAAAGGCTTATGAGCACTACAACAATCACATTCAATCAGTTAAGAAAACTTAAGGATAGCCTGCCTGATGGTAGTATCAGAACTATCGCCGAAGATTTAAATTTATCAGTTGAAACTGTTCGAAATTATTTTGGAGGTAAAAACTACGAAAGAGGTAAAAGTGTTGGTATACATACCGAACCAGGTCCTGACGGTGGAATTGTTGAATTGGATGACACTACAATATTAGAGTATGCTAAAGACCTACTAGAAGGTAAAAAAGATGTTCATTATGCATAAATAATAAAAGGAGCTAAAAAGCTCCTTTTTTTTTATAATATCATAAATATACTTTACTATCTGATTTTCTCACCTCTCCTAACCATATCCTCATCTTTTTTAAGAGAATATTTTAAAGTGAAATAGCCTAACACTCCAGCAACGATTGATCCCAGTAATATACCTATTTTAGCTTGATTTAATATCTCCGGTGAATTTGGATAAGCTAAACTTGCAATAAAAATAGACATTGTAAAACCAATTCCTCCCAACATTCCTAAACCTACAAACGATAACCATGAGGTTCCATGAGGTTTTATTGAGATTCTTAATCTAACTGCTAACCAGGAAAACAATGTAATACCAATAATCTTTCCGAACACAAGACTAAATGCAATAGCTAAAGATACCATACCAATAGTCTCTTCACCATGTCCTCCTCCTAAAACAACTCCTGCATTTGCCAAAGCAAATAAAGGAAGAACAACAAGACTTATAAAACCATGAAATTGATGTTCCATAAACTGTAGCGGACTACGTACTTTAGACACAGCATTTTCTATTTCATCAGCAGCATGAAGCTGCTGAGCTGATAAAACAATTGGATTATCGTTTTTACTACCACCCTGAAAATATTTTGCCTCCTTATTAATTCTCGTTAAAAACTGATCTATTTTTACTTTAGGACGAGCTGGAATTGTAAATGCAATTAATACACCTGCAATGGTTGCATGTAAACCAGAACCTGGTCCATCAACACCTGATTCAAGAAACAGGAACCATATCACAAATCCAACAAAAGTATATAATCGCAGATCCTGAATATTTAAAAAGTTAGCTAAAGCCAAAATAGCTATTAGTCCAAATGCAATAGCTAAATATGTCCATTGAAGCTCTCCACCATAAAACAGTGCAATTACCATTACAGCACCAAGATCATCAACGATAGCAAGTGCTGTAAGAAAAACTTTAAGACTCAAAGGAACTCTTTTCCCTAACATGGCTAAAATACCTAAAGAAAAGGCAATATCTGTAGCCATAGGAATTCCCCAACCACTGCCGGATTCACCCTCTAAACCAAATAAGAAAAATAAAATAATCGGAACAACCATCCCTCCAACTGCAGCAAAAATAGGAAGAGATGCCTGCTTAACTGAACTTAATTCTCCGGCAAGAAATTCACGTTTAATTTCCAGCCCGACCACAAAAAAGAAAATGGCCATTAAACCATCATTTATCCAATGATGCCAACTCATTTTTAAGCTTAAAGCATGAATCTCTAACGAAAACAAATCATGCCATACTCCTTCATAAGAATGATGATGTACATTAGCCCAAATTACGGCAACTAAAGTCGCAAACATCAACAAGGAACTTCCACTCGTTATTCCTTTAAAAAACCGTTGATAAAAGCTTTGTTGACTTAAACTCTCATTACTTGTCATAATCCCTTTTTCCCTTTAATAAATTTAAATTATATAATGATTAACTACTCTCTTTAAAAAATTGATTCACTGTATCTAGTTTTTCAGGAGTTCCGATATCAAACCAATATTCACTCCAATCCTTCCATCCATAAATAGGATATTGATCTGAAAGACCCAAATATCCTTGTGTTATAGAAAACTTACGTTTCTCGCCCAATAACTCTATGATTTCAGGATTAACAATATGTATTCCCGAAAAAGCATAAGAATCCAAAGAGTTATTATTTCGTGTAACAATTCTCTCTCCCGATGTAATATTTTCCCAACCGGATAAACGTAGTTCATTATCAAACAAAAAGTAACGCGAAGTCTCTCTCTGTTTGACCATCAATGTAGCTAATCCCTTATTTTTTTGATGAAATAAAATCATCTCATTTAAATTAGCCCCGGTAATAACATCTGAGTTATATAAAATAATTGGTTTGGACATATCAAAAAGAGGTGCGGCCTTTATCAAACCTCCTCCTGTCTCAAGTAATTCTCCTCTTTCATCAGACAACAAAATCTCAACACCTTCAAAATTCAATCCCTGTACAAAAGACTCAAGCTTATCTGCATGGTGATGCATATTAATGACAATACGAGTTACTCCTACTGAAATCATCTTTTCAATAGCATGTAACAGCATTGGTTTTCCATCAACCTCTACCAACGCTTTAGGAATTTCTTTTGTGAGATTAGCTAATCGTGTTCCCAGACCTGCTGCAAATATCAATGCATTCATTAAATTATCTATTGGTTTTTAGTTGGCTTACACAATTTCTTTTCCTTATTAGACGTAGCATTGCATTTTTTACATCTAAACTTCTTTTCTTCCTGCTTTTGAGGGTCAAGATCTTTCTTCTTATCTTTTTTATCTTTTTTATCCTTCTTACACATCGTCTTTCCCATAACTTTAACCTTTCTTTATCTCCTGTTCTATATGACGAATTTTAATAGACACAGGATATTTTGAACTTAGATAATCAGCCAATCTTTCAGCACTATACACAGAACGATGCTGGCCACCAGTACAACCAAAATTCACCATCAAATGTTTAAAATTTCGCTCTATATATTTCTCTACTGATTGAGAAACTAAAGTAAAAACAGAATCTAAAAATTGTGTCATTTCAGGTTCTTTCGAAAGAAACTCAATTACCGGCTTATCCTTACCCGTAATATGCTTATATTCAGGATATCTACCCGGATTATGAATAGCCCTGCAATCAAAAACAAATCCTCCACCATTTCCACTCATATCAAAAGGAATTCCTCTTTTATAAGAAAAACTATTTATGGTAACAGTTAAGGCATTGATCTTTTTTAATTTCTCATTTTTAATTAAAGATTTCAATACTTTTTTCAACTCAGGTGTATCAATTGGAAGCGGACTATTTTCCAACAAATAAGAAATATTCTGTAAGGCGTAAGGAATACTCTTTAAAAAATGCTCTTTCTTTTCATAAAATCCTCTAAAACCATATGCTCCCATAGCCTGCATAATACGAATATACACATAGCCTGTAAAATGATTTCTAAATTCTGTTTCATCTACCTCTTTAACCTTTTTAAGCTCCGAAACATAATAGGAATACAGATCTTCCCTTACTTTTGGAGGAATATCTGCTTTTCCATCATAAAGTAAGGAAGCAAGATCATATTGTAAAGCACCTTTTCTTCCTCCCTGATAATCAATAAACCAAGGTTCGCCTTGCTTTACCATTATATTTCGGGATTGAAAATCGCGATATAAAAAATAATGATGCTCAGCCTCCAGTAAAAAATCTATTAACTTATCAAAGTCATCCTCCAACACCTGCTCATCAAACGGAACCTGAGCTAGTTTTAAGAAATAATATTTAAAATAGTGCAAATCCCACAACATCGATTGACGATCAAATGCTTTACGAGGGTAACACAAATCAAAATCAAGACCTTCACTTCCTTTGAGCTGAAATTGAATCAACTCTTTTATTGTTTTTTTATACAAATCGATCAAAGATGGTGACATATCATCGCCAACCCTGTTTTCTTGTAAAAAGTCAAATAGGGTTACGCTACCAAGATCTTCAACCAGATAAATTCCCTCATCCAAATTCTGTGCATATACCTGAGGAACTTTTAAATTTTGTGCGTGAAAATGATCCGAAAATCCAAGAAAAGCTTTATTCTCTTTCACATCTGCATTAGAAACACCCAATGCACATTTACCCCCACCACAAATTCGTGTATATTCTCTATATGATCCCGATGGAGGAAGTAACGATAATGATTCAACTTTTTCTCCCGCCCATTGGGTAAACATTTCCATTAATAACTGCTGTTTCTCTAACTTCATTTATTTATGATTAAAACTGCATATACAACCACGATAAAACAATTGCGGCCAATATTGCAGGAAGCAAATTCAAAACTTTAATTTTCTTTATTTCTAATATATTAATTCCTAATCCAACCAATAACACTCCTCCAACCGCTGTCATATCATTAGTTATGATATCAGAAAAATAATCTCCTAAAAAAGCACTTAAAACTGTTAAACCACCTTGATATACCAACAAAGGCACAACCGAGAAAGCGACTCCAACACCAAATGCAGAAGCCAAAGCTATACTGGCAAAACCATCCATAATTGATTTGGTAAGTAAAAGATCATAACCATTACCAATACCCTCTTCTATAGCTCCAAGTATGGTCATTGATCCCATACAATACAATAAAAACGCAGTAACCATTCCTTCCGAGAAACGTTCATTTCCCGACTTGAATTTATCCTTCAGATAGTTGGCCATACCTTCAACTTTCGTTTCCAGTCGCATCAACTCACCGATTATGCCTCCAATAATCAAACTAAAAACCATAACCAGTAAATGATTACTTTTAAGCGACATGGATACACCTAGTACGATAGTAAAGAGTCCTATCCCCTGAAAAACAATATTAATAAAACGCTCAGGTAATTTTGATCGGAATAAAATACCTATTAAACTTCCCAGAAGTACTGTTGATATGTTTATTATTGTGCCGGTAATCAATGCTATTCCAAATTAAGGTCGATGCTCAATAAAGCTGTTTTTGACATTTTTGCCAAATATAGTAAATCATAAGCACTTAACCCCCTTATACTGCCCTATAACAGAAGAAAAATGACACTTTTATGCTTAAAAAAACATCTGGATAAAAAACATCGATTATTCTTTCCACCCCATACGTTCCTTAATACGTATAATTTCTTGTTGCAACCCCACTACAGTTTGCTCTATATCAATTGATTCTTCTTGATTTTCAGGCATAACATTACTAATATAATGTACAAACTGCCACACCTCACAAATACTCTCTGCGGCTATCTGATATGGCTTATAAAGAGGATTTAACGAATGTAATACCAGAGTCTTTTCGTCTTCCAGCTTATTTTCTACAATCTTAAATACAACTCCATCATCCTGCGTTACAATAATACATGGGGTTCCACTTTTTATATTTCGCCAGTCAAGTAAAAATTCACCCGTAACCCAGGACGAACTAGGAATAGGAAGCATTGAATCGCCTGAAATCTGAAATGTACGATATTTCTTTTCGCTGGATAAAAAAGGCAATTGAAAAACAGGTAAATCCTTAACATACTCAGGATCTGAAAAACCGGCAGTATACCCTGCTTTTGCTTTTTCTGGTACCAACTCAATATTTTCATTGTTGTCAGAATCTACTGTTGAGACCAAAACCCTCAATCTACTTCCTTTTAAAAATACATCAAATCCGTTTTCCAACTGAGTCAGCTGACTCTCTCTTAAGGATGTTAAATCCACCTTGATTAAGGTATCTATAGCCACATTAAAATAACCAGAAAAAGCAACCAGGACAGAAACACTTGGTTGCGCAACACCATTTTCATACCCACTCAAAGTGGATCGTTTCATATTTAAAGCAACAGCCACATCATCCTGTGTACGCTTACGACGCTTTCGCAAAAATTTAATGTTTGAACTAAAAAACATAGCTATTCAACAAAAAAAGATATTAACAACTCAAATAACTGAGGATGTTTCACTTCATACAGATCATATCCTAATCAAAAAGCAAAATTATCCAGACTAATATTTTCAAATATAATCATTTTTGATTAAATTATAAACACAACTTTGATTATTTTCTAATCATTTTATAAAAAAGATGTCTGGTAGTCAACGACAAATAGTACATATGGATTTAGACACATTTTTTGTGTCGGTAGAAAGATTACATAACAGTGTTTTAAATGGCAAACCTGTTATTATTGGAGGCATGTCTGATCGTGGTGTTGTAGCCGGATGCAGTTACGAAGCCCGTAAGTTTGGCGTACACTCAGCTATGCCCATGAAAATGGCTCGCCAACTATGTAGCGATGCCTATTTCATCAGAGGTGATATGGATGAGTACTCCAAACAATCGCGCATTGTAACAGAAATTATAGCAGAAAGAGCTCCTGTTTACGAAAAGGCATCCATTGATGAGCATTATATGGACCTGACAGGGATGGATCGCTTTTTTGGTTGCTTAAAATGGAGCAAAGAACTGCGTCAAACCATCATCAAAGAAACAGGCTTACCTATTTCTTTTGGGTTATCGGTTAATAAAACCGTATCTAAAATTGCAACCGGTGAAGCTAAACCCAACGGAGAAATGGAGGTAATCCCAACATCCGTTCAACCCTTTTTAAATCCTCTTTCAATAAAGAAGATACCAATGCTGGGTCCTAAAACCTATCAATTATTACGTTCTATGGGAATTGTAAATATCGAAACTTTAAGTCAGATCCCTATAGATATGATGCAACGGGTATTGGGTAAAAACGGAATTATGATCTGGAAAAAAGCCAACGGAATAGACCCTAGTCCTGTTATCAGGTACACGGAGCAAAAATCAATCAGTACGGAACGAACTTTTGAGCAGGATACTACCGACATCAGGTATTTAAACGAACTCATTATTCGTATGTCGGAAAAACTGGCCTTTGAACTTCGTAGCAAGCAGAAATTAACCGGGTGTATATCTGTAAAAATAAAATATTCAAATTTTGATACGCATTCACTTCAAAAACGAATTCCTTACACCTCATTTGATCATGATATCATTTCTATTGCTCAGGATCTTTTTAAACGGGTTTATACCCGACGAATGCTGATCCGCTTACTGGGAGTCAGACTCAGCAGCCTGATAACCGGAACTCAACAACTTAACTTATTTGAAGACACCCCGGAAACAGTAAATCTGTATCAAACAATGGACCGAATAAGAAAACGCTATGGAAAAGATGCCATTGGAAGAGCTGCATCCATGCGGTAGACATTGAAAGTAAAACAGCACTCAGTACTCAGCCTTCAGTATGCAGTCTACACACTGAGAACTGTTGACTGAGAACTGTTGACTGTTAACTGAAGACTAAAAAAATGCATTTAAATACTCATACATATTATAGTTTACGTTACGGTGTTTTATCTCCGGAAGAATTGGCTCAAAAAGCATCTTCTTTAGGCATAAAAGTATTGGTTCTTACTGATATCAATAACAGTACCGGCTTGTTTGATCTTATAAAAGCTTGTCGTGAAGTTGGTATTACAGCTTTAGCTGGTATTGAATTCAGAAGAGAACATAAGCTATTATACATCGGTATTGCTAAAAACAACCAGGGATATCTGGAGCTTAATAATTTTTTAACCCGACATAATCTTACAAACACAGCATTTCCAAACAAACCCAAAGCTTTTGATCACGCATACATTATTTATCCTTACGGTAGCATACAACCCAAAGATTTACAGGACAATGAATTTGTTGGTATTCAATCTCTACAACTTCGTAAATTGATTTCGTCATCGTTTCGCTATCACCAACACAAACTGGTCGTATGGCAACCTGCGACTTTCAGCAACGAAGAAGGATACTCTTTACATCGCCACTTACGAGCTATTGACAAAAATATTTTATTAAGCCAACTTACTCCTGATGATACAGGAAACATCAACGACACTCTATTATCTCCCGGGAGAATAAAACAGAATTACTCCCAATTTCCTGAGATTATAAAAACAACAGAAGAACTATTAAAAGAATGTAGTTTTGACTTTGATTTCACTGCAATTCGCAACAAAAAAACATTTACCGGGAGCTTTTACGACGATAAAAAGCTTCTCGAAAAACTAACTTTAGATGGTATGCAATACCGCTATGGAGCCAATAATATCTTTGCTCGTGAAAGAATTGAAAAAGAGTTACATATCATTAACAAACTGGGTTTTGCAGCTTATTTTTTAATTACCTGGGATATTATCAGATATTCTATGTCGAGAGGTTTTTATCACGTTGGACGAGGCAGTGGTGCCAACAGCATTGTTGCCTTCTGTTTAAAAATTACCGATGTAGATCCTATCAAACTGAATCTGTATTTTGAGCGTTTTTTAAACCCCAAACGCTCATCTCCTCCTGATTTTGACATTGACTATTCATGGAAAGAACGAGATGAAGTGCAGGATTATATTTTTAAAAGGTACGGAACCAAACACACCGCACTACTTGGAGCCATGAGCACCTTCAAAGGAAAATCTATTATTCGAGAATTAGGTAAAGTATATGGTTTACCCAAAGAAGAAATTGATCAGATGATAGATTACCCTGAAATGGCAAAAGATGACCAGATAAAGCAAAAAATAAATACTATTGGCTCATTGATGACCGACTTCCCAAACCTGAGGACTATTCATGCCGGGGGAATATTAATATCCGAAGAACCCATTACCAGTTATACAGCCTTAGATTTACCACCCAAAGGCTTCCCTACAACACAGTGGGATATGTACATTGCAGAAGATATTGGTTTTGAAAAGCTGGATATTCTATCTCAACGGGGAATTGGCCATATAAAAGACTGCACCCAGATTGTTCTTCAAAACAAAGGTATTGATATAGATATTCACCAGGTAGAGAAATTTATGAAGGATAAACAGGTAAAAGATCAACTTCAGAATGCAGAAACCAATGGTTGCTTTTATATTGAAAGTCCTGCCATGCGTGGATTACTAAAGAAGCTACAGTGCAATAATTACCTTACCCTGGTTGCCGCCAGTTCTATCATTCGTCCGGGAGTTGCCCGTTCGGGTATGATGCGCGAATACATACAGCGTTTTCACAACCCAAACAACATTGCTTATCTACACCCGGTAATGAAAGAACAGCTGGAAGAAACCTACGGTGTTATGGTTTACCAGGAAGATGTATTAAAAGTATGCCATCATTTTGCCGGACTGGATTTAGCGGATGCAGATGTTCTTCGCCGTGCCATGAGCGGGAAATACCGTTCAAAAAAAGAATTTCAACGTATTGTGGATAAATTCTTCAGCAATTGCAGACAAAAAGGCTATCCTGATAAAATAACACATGAAGTATGGCGACAAATTGAATCATTTGCCGGATATTCATTTTCGAAGGCTCACTCTGCTTCTTATGCAGTGGAAAGCTTTCAAAGTTTATACTTAAAGGCTCACTACCCATTAGAATTTGTGGTTGCTGTAATAAATAACTTTGGGGGTTTTTACCAAACCTGGGTATATGCAAACGAAGCTCGAAGACAAGGAGCTATTGTTCATCAACCATGCGTTAATAATAGTTTTTACACAACATCAATCAATGGAAAAGATATTTATTTAGGTTTTATACACATTCAGAACCTGGAGTCTAAAATGGCAAAGTTAATTGGTCAGGAACGCCAACTAAATGGCAATTATAAAAATCTGGAAGATTTTATAAAACGAAGCGGAGCCGGAAGAGAGAGTATGGTTATACTAATCAGAACCGGAGCTCTGCGCTTTACAGGAAAAGGTAAGAGTGAACTCCTTTGGGAGATGCACTTGCTTCTTTCGCCCGGTAAAAAGAAACCTGGTTCTCAACCACTTTTTTCTTTACCACAAAAGAAATATCAACTTCCTCAACTAGCCCGTAATAAAGTTGAAGATGCCTATGACGAAATAGAATTAATCGGATTTCCTGTTACTTTATCTTACTTTGATTTATTACAAACTAATTTCAGAGGAGGACTAAAAGCTAATGACCTTATTCATCATGTTGGCAAAAGAGTTCGCATGATTGGCCAATTGGTATGTATTAAATATGTAAGAACGGTCAGAAAGCAATTGATGCACTTTGCTACTTTCATTGATGCTGACGGAAATTTTTATGATACAACGCACTTTCCTCCCTCCTTACAAGCTTACCCTTTTAAAGGCTACGGTATGTATCTTATACTGGGACGCATTACTGAAGAATTTGGTTTTGCCAGCATTGAAGTCGAAAAAATGGCTAAAATGCCAATTGTACCAGATCCCAGAAGCAAATAAAATACTCAAACTGTTTTTTCCATCAGATTCATTCTCTCAAACAAAACCCAGGTTGCATCAAGTAATAAAGTGATTTGCTGTGCATCAAAATCAGAATAAGTTTTAGTTCTACTGGCTACCCAAACCACCGCCAGTATTTTTCCATCTCTGATAATAGGGATTGTAAGAGACTTTAAATATTTATGAAGTCCATTTTTATAAAAAGAATATCCATTATTATTTTTATTCCGGATAATTGGCTGTCGCAACTTAACAGCACTGGACAAACACTCTAAATCTGACGATAAATCAGAGTTATCTTCTAACGTTAAACTATATGAATCAGACCAATTATTTAGTACAAACAAACCTTTTATATTGTCATAATGATAAACAGCTCCGGTATCACTCTTTGTATAATCAATGATCTCCCTCAAAGCACTATCCAACAAATCATTAGTCGACTTAGCTTTGTAATAAATAATGTTCTCCACTCCTTTTAGCCGGGCATTTATTCTTTTAAGTTCTTTTGCATTCTTTGCCGTTTCTGTAACATCATCCATCATAAGAAGAACATTCTTATGATTATCCTGATTTAGCAGAACAATTGAAATTACATAACTTCTTTTCTCAACTTCATTACTTCTCGACTTAATATCAATAAATAATTCTTTTTTAAACTGATTCTGACCTGAGGCAAGGGAATACTTAATTATTTCTGCAAGGGAACATTTTTTACCATCCTGATACTTCTTACAACATTTCAAATAATTTATGCATTCACCTATCTTATTGAAATGTCCACACCCAATTGCCTGTCCAATAGTTATTTTATTTCGAGGTAGCTCATTTACCCCAATAACCTCTTTTGCCAATGTATTTGCATTGATTAAATGCATATTATCATTCACTATAAAAATACTCATTGGTGTATGCTCAAAGAATTGTTCTATTTCAATATTTTTAAGATCCTTTTCTTGCTTTAACCTTAACTCTTTTTTGAACATTCGCTTGAGATACCAATAAAAAGCAGCTACCACACCTATCAATAGAATAAAAATAAAAAGGTTTGAACGAACTTTTGCCCAAATAACACGATGCCCTCTCTCATTAAATACTTTTGTAGGTATTGCTACAGAAATTCCTCCTCTCAAATCACCCAAATGGTATCCTTGATATTGATGACACTGCAAACAAGACTCCTCCACAAGTAACGAATGCATATATCTGTAATATTTTTGACCATTAATAGTATCAAATTCAGAATAATATTCTGCCCCACCCTCAAACATTTTTAACACCTTTTCCTCCCATGGATCCGGGGTATTTAATGGATTAATTGGATTTAAACTGGTTATTTTTTCTATTTCTTCATCCCCAAGTTTTGTATTTAAATCAAAAGCCTGACGTGTCATATACGCAGGATTAATTAAAGTAAGATGAATACTATCTGTTGTTACAACATTTTTATTTTCAACATCTAAATATGGATTTGAGGGAGTTTCTGGAGTTACAGGAACATAAACACCTCCATGCATAGCAACCCAACGTCTATACAATAAATTTTTAAAGAATGTTTGATATGCAGCATTCCCTAATATTTCTTGCTTATTCTTTTTTATCATTTCTAATTCTTGATAAACATCAAACAGCAAAAAAATAAAAGCACCTGTTAATATATATACAACAAGCTTTTTAAGATGTCTTTTTTTAAACTCTACCATCTCATTCTGTAATACATCTTTAAATTTTTGAATTATCTTTTATAGACAAGAGATCATATAAAAGTTACAAAAAACTGATTATGTAAACACGTATTTTTGATTAATAAATAATTATTTATTACAAAAAAAGAGAAACCGAAATGGTTTCTCTTCTATTAATACTACATCTATAATAAACTTTTATTCTGTTATTACCTGTTCTATTTCAACTTCTCCAACATCTGTAACCGCTCCTATTGCAACTTCGACATCTTCTATTTCTTTTTCTAGAAAGCCATCTGCAGGTAAAAACTTCAACTTATAATCACCATCTTCCAATGCTCTAATTAAAAAGAAACCGGTTTCTGTATCAGCATATGTAGAAACTGTATCCAAATCCTCGGAAATAGCATGTATATATACATTAGATTCAACAGGAGAAACCGTTCCTCTTATAGCACCACTTGTGGCTTCTGTAAATGTTCTTATCACAGGCTTTAATGAATAACTTCCATTTCCCTTTTCTACAACCGATCTGCCAGCATCAAAATCAAGCCACATTTTATAAGTTATACCAGCCTGCAACTCTGCATGTACATTTAATTTTAAACCGGACTGTTGTGCAGATGGAGTTTTTATGTCATAATATTCTCCATCTACCTTTACCTGGTTATTATCTCCTAATACTAACCTTATCTGCGATATTGTTCCAACAGGTAATTCTTCATCTGCTAATAAAACATCTGTTCCATTGGTAAGTTCAAGTAAGTTAATAACAGCCGGCTCCAGTCCATCTAAAGTAATCCATGATATTTCGTCTTCATCTTCAGATTGAAAACTAACCTTAACTTCCTGAACATCGATCAGTACTTCCTCAAATTCAGCAGGAGAATCTGTCAATCTCAAACTAAATTTTGCAGTTCCATTTTCATCATCAGAACAAGAGTAAACAAGACTGCCTGCAATAACAATGAATACTGCTAATAATACTTTTTTCATAATATAAATTTTGTGTTGTGTATTTGTATGACACAAAATTAAAAGCTTTATTCACTAAAATCCAGTTTTGTCAAATATTTATCAATTAAATCCCCTAGTAAAACATGCTGTTTTACTAAATAAAAAGAGACATGCTAACAACATGTCTCTCTTGCTCAAACTAATACAAATGTATTTATACAAAACTATTTTTTTAATAACTCATTTCTTTTTGATAAGGAGCTAACTCTACTGTAAAGTGACGCAAAATTGGTGCCTCATTTACTATCCTATATCCTGTTTGTATCTTTTCCCTCCTATCAAATACATTTTTTAATGCGACAGCAATCACATCCATATGATTATTTGTATAAACTCTTCTTGGAATAGCTAACCTTAATAACTCTAATTTTGGATATCTGTTTTCTCTTGTTTTTGGATCTCTATCTGCCAACAATGTTCCTATCTCTACACCTCTTACACCTGCTTCTATATATAATTCAATAGCCAGTGTTTGAGCTACAAATTGTTCTACAGGTAAATGAGGCAAAAATCGTTTAGCATCAACAAAAATAGCATGACCACCAAAAGGTTCCTGAACAGGCACTCCAAATTCTCTCAATTTATTACCTAAGTATTCTACCTGCTTAATCCTTGTTTCCAAATAATCAAACTCTGTTCCCTCATCCAAACCTTGTGCCAAAGCGTTCATATCTCGACCTGACATTCCTCCATAAGTGATATATCCCTCGTAAATAATATTAAACTGAGCTGCTTTTTTAAATAACTCTTCCTCTCGTAAAGCTATAAAACCACCCATATTTACAATAGCATCCTTTTTACTACTCATTGTCATTCCATCAGCATAGGTATACATTTCTGCAACAATTTCCTTAATGGTTTTATTTGCATACCCCTCTTCTCTGGTTTTAATAAAATAAGCATTTTCAGCAAAACGAGCAGAATCGAAAATCACTCTAATTCCATACTGTTTCGATAATTCATAAACCTCTTTTAAATTCTTCATTGAAACAGGCTGTCCTCCCGAAGAATTACAGGTAACTGTTACAATTATACAAGGAATTCGTTTACTTGTGTATTGAATAAAAACACTCTCAAGCTTATTTAAATCGATATTACCTTTAAAAGGATGATGTATAGTAGTATCAAACGCCTCATCAATAGTACAATCAATCGCTGTTGCCTTTCTGAATTCAATATGTCCTTTTGTAGTATCAAAGTGAGTATTTCCCGGTACAACATCACCCTCAGATATTAAAGCCGAAAACAATACATTCTCTGCCGCTCTTCCTTGATGTGTTGGTAAAAAATAATCAAAACCAAGTATATTTTTTATGGATTGTTTTAGATTATAATACGAAGAAGCTCCTGCATAACTTTCATCTCCAAGCATCATACTTGCCCATTGACGGTCACTCATAGCTCCTGTACCACTATCGGTTAACAGGTCGATAAAAACCTGATTACTTTTTAAATTAAATAAATTATAATTTGCTTTCTTAATCCATCTCTCACGTTCTTCTCGAGTACTTTTTCTGATGGGTTCAACCATCTTTATTTTATATGATTCTGCAAATGGTAATTCCATAATAATATTTTTTGTTGACATTTTATATGCCACAATTAAACACATGAATGCATTACATAACAATTTAAACCAACCAATACAAAATCAACCAGTTAAAATTCAATACATTCAATAACTATAAAAAATTAATAGAACTAAAGGTCACTATATGGTCTTCGTATGAATTCCATATTTAACAACCTAAATTATTTGCAAAAAGAATCTCTGTTTTTAATATTCTGGAATCGATGAAGTGGCAAAATTGATAGTATTTTCAAAAGTGTTTCCAAAATGTTTTCTTTTACGAATTATTTACGCTACAAAGTTAAATAATACTTCTCAATATTTTAATTTCAAACTATTTTTATTTTTTAAAATAACCTAATGCATTTAAAGCTATTTCACATAAGGTTCTGATTTTAGCGTAAAAAATCACTGCATTTATCAAAACTAAACAAATATTTATCACTTACTCTTTCTTATTAAACACAATACTTCTTTTTATTAATACAAACATCATAACATATAACGCCACTATTTAAAGTATTCTTATTTTCAAACGATTATTTAATCCAAAAATTTCTACCTGCTTATACCCTATATGGGGTAGACCTCTAATATTATACTAACAATAGTAATTTCGGAGTAAAAAAATATATCTATTTATGGAAATTAAGAAACCTTTTTACCTTATATATCGAATATACACCCAAATAAAAGAACTAATAAAAACCTCAAATTATTAAAATGAAAAAAAAGTTGACTATACTGATAATGTTATGTCTCACATTATCCCTATCTGGCCAACAATCAATGTTTAAGGCATTGTTTATGTTTAATTTCGCAAAATACATTGAATGGCCCAACCTTTCTAATCAAAATGAGTTTGTAATTGGTGTATATGGTAATGATGACATCATAAGTGAACTAAAAAAGTTAGCTGGGTCAAAAAAAATTAATAACAAAACTATTGTTGTTAAGAGTGTTAAGTCTCCATCCGAGGTATCTAATGCTCAATTATTCTTTATTCCTGAATCAAAATCCGGAAACATTAGTGAAGTAACTTCTTTTTTTAGTAGTAAATCAACATTAATTGTAAGCGAAAAGAAAGGTGCCTGTGCTCAAGGAACGGCAATCAACTACACTTTACAGGATGGAAAGTTAAAGTATGAGATTTGTAGAAAGAATATTGAATCTCATAATTTAAAAGTTGACCAAAAATTAATCTCTCTAGGAATTGAAGTAAAATAATTGAATATAAATACATGCTTAAAAAATATATATCACTAGCATTATTACTGATATTAACTTTTTCGGTATATGCTCAAGAAACAAAAAAAGATGTAAATACTCTCTCACGTGAAGAAGTATTGCAAATGGATATAGAAGAATTGTCCGCCTATGATTTAGAAGAAATCATGAAATTAATGGATATAGTTGGAGCTTCAACTATTGAAGAACTATACGAACTGCTATTGAACAAAGATGTTACATCAGCTTCCAAATCAGAAGAAAGTTTATTTGACTCACCTCTATCTACAACCGTTTTAAGTCATGACGAAATAATTTCATCGGGAGCTACTTGTTTTGAAGAAGCTCTAAGAATGGTTCCGGGAGTGATTGTACGTGAGAAAACAAATGGAAATTTTGATGTTCATATTAGAGGTAATGATAATTTACCTTCTAAAAACATGATGCTGTATTCTGAAAATTCTCAAACACTTGTAATGATTAACGGAAGACCTGTTTTTAATTATTCACACGGAGGTACTTTATGGGAATCATTACCTGTAAGCTTTGAAGATGTTGATCGTATAGAAGTTGTTCGTGGTCCTTCAAGTGCATTATATGGACCTAATGCTGTATCAGGTGTAATTAACATTATTACTGTTGAAATTGATGATGAAACTCCTCTTGTTTCAGGAAATGTACAAGCAGGTAGTATGAACTCATACATTGGAGATATTGCTTTTCGTAAACAATTAAACGATATACTAGCTTTTGGTGTTACTGCTAACTACGAAACCAGAGACAGAGAAACGGATAAAATATATGTTTACAACGGATTAAACAGTGATGAAACTGAAAAGTATGTACTCAATGGAAAGTCTGTTGGTAATGGCTATTATTCATTAGATGAAATTAAGAATTTATATGCTGTCGATAACGGAAATACATATAAAGTATTTCCAGAAGTTGGAGAAACAGGTACCAATGAAGATGGTGAATTAATAACTATTTATGGACCTGATGATATTTTCCTTCATCCTGAAAATTCAAAAGAAAGATATGCTCTAAATGGATATGTAAAGTTAACACCAAATTCTTCAACATCAATTAATATTAATGGAGGTTATCAACAATCTGATGTACTAACATCCACAATGGGAGATATGCCTACCCCATACTCAGGTAAGGTTTCTAAAACCGGATATATAGATGTTAGAGCTAATGTTAAAGAATTTAGTTTTCAAGCTAATTACAACGGTGGAGATATTGATTTTATGACCGGAAATGAAGGATTTGAGCTAGATTTACGTCAACTTAATACTACTGCTGAATACAATTTAAAATTGGATAAAATTGCCATTCGCCCCGGATTAAATTATCAGCATATTTCATATGATGATTCTCCATATATCTCATCAATGGGTAGAGGTTATCTAAACGGGAAGAAAGACATTGAAATTATGGCTGGAAGTTTACGATTAGACTATAAACCTACTGATAAACTTCGTTTAATTGCGGCATTAAGAACTGAAAAATATAACCACCCTAATGATATTTATACATCATGGCAATTTGTAGGATCATATAAACTTAACGACAATCATTTATTACGTTTAGTTTATTCAAGAGCAAATCAATCCTCGTTCCTTGTTAATGCTCACTCTAATTACACATGGAATCTTGTAAATCGTTCTTTTCCTAAAGTGATGCAGTTTGATGGAAATAAAGAATATGATTTATTAACAACTGACATGTTTGAATTTGGATACAGAGTTCGTCCGGCTAAAAACATTTTAATAGATTTTGAAGCTTTTTATAATAAATCAGAAAACTTTGGAGCATTAATGCCTTATCAAACTTCTTTAGCAGTGTTCAATCCATTAGAAGTAGTTAGCGGACTTGCAACTCCTGATGTAAATGGTATTGTAAACATGCAATACATGAACTCAGATTTAGTATCCAAACAAAAAGGAGTATCAATATCTGCAGACTGGATTGTATCTGAGAAATTAATTATGAATGGTCACATTTCATTACAGCAAACTAAGTTAGATAATTACAACCAGGTGAGTCGTGATGACATTGTTTCATATCAAGCTGGAATTATGATGTATAACCCTGATCTAGAGACGGAAATAGAAAGTGCATTAACTGAATTTGGAACAGGTGTAATGACAGGAACGATTGATCCAACAGAGGTTGATTATGTTATTACCAGTTCTACAAATGTTGTACCTGATAACTACAAAGACGATTACGAACACAAATCTACTCCATCATACTTTGGTGGTATATCTTTAACTTATCGTCCTATCGATAAGCTTGAAATATTACCAAATGCATATTTCTACGGCGATCAAACCTTTGAAAATCAATATGGCAATATAGATATTGACAGTAAAATTATTTTCAACACAAGAGTATCATATAAAGCAACTGATAAGTTAACTTTCCATATTACTGGCAAAAACTTATTGAATCAAGATTCTAATGAATTCGCTTATATGGATAAAATACCTACAATGTTTTTTGGGGGCGTAAACTTTAAATTTTAATGAAATTATATTGGAAGGAACTTTTATTAGGAGTTCCTTCCCTTTTAATAAATATTCATAAAAACCTGAAACCTTTACCTAAATGTTACGAATAAAGTTCAAACATCACATTCCAAAACAAAACTCAGAATTATGAAAAAAAAACTAATTGCCGTGATGATGATACTTGTATCATTATCTGTATCAGGCCAACAATCAATGTTTAAAGCATTGTTTATGTTTAACTTTGCTAAATATATTGAATGGCCAAATCAAACAAACCAGAATGAGTTTATTATAGGTGTCCTTGGTCATGATGAAATAATACCAGAATTAAATAAACTTGCAAATGCTCGAAAAATAAACAACAAAACCATTGTTGTTAAGAGTGTAAAAGACTTTAAGGATGCTCCTAATGCAAACATCTTCTTCATTCCACCTTCAAAGTCTTCCGAAATAAATGATGTTAAAAATTACTTTTTGAATAAACCTACATTAATTATTTGTGAAAACACTAATGCTTGTAATAAAGGTGCCAGTATTAACTACACATTACAAGGAGGTAAGATGAAATATGAAATTTCAAAACAGAATATTGTTTCACACAATTTAAATGTAGATCAAAAATTAATTGCCCTAGGAATTGAAATAAAATAATTTAACTCAAATGATAAATAAATTTTTATACTCCCTAATCTTATTGATATTCTCAATATCATTATTTGCCCAAGAAATAAAAAAAGACGTAAATTCTCTTTCTCGTGAAGAGGTTCTACAAATGGATATAGAAGAATTATCCGCTTATGATTTAGAAGAGATTATGAAGCTAATGGATATTGTAGGAGCTTCTACAATGGAAGAACTTTATGAGATGTTATTAAATAAAGATGTAACATCCGCTTCAAAATCAGAAGAAAGCCTTTTTGACTCATCTTTATCAACTACAGTATTAAGTTATGAAGAAATAGTTACAAGTGGAGCAACTTCAATCGAAGAAGCATTAAAACTTGTTCCGGGTATTATTGTTCGCGAAAAAACAAACGGAAACTATGACGTTCAAATCAGAGGCGGACAAAATATGCCAATGAACAACATGCTTATATATTCTGAAAACACGACTACTTTAGTAATGATTGACGGAAGACCTGTGTTCAATTATGGTATGGGAGGTATTCTTTGGGAAACTCTTCCTGTAAGTCTTGGAGAACTAGACCGTATTGAAGTTGTACGAGGTCCTTCTAGTGCACTTTATGGTCCAAACGCAGTAAATGGTGTAATCAATCTTATCACTAAGGATATAAACAATGAATCTCCTATTGTAAGTGCTAATTTTCAAGGTGGATCACAATCTACAATTATTGGTGATATTAATATCAAAAAATCATTCAATGATAAATTCTCTGCCGGAGTATCATCCTACATAGAATCCAGAGATAGAAACAGCAGCAAGTTATATGCCATTTATGATGATGAATATTATACTGTAGATGAATATAATACACAAAATCAAGCTAAAAAATGGACTCTTAATGATGTTGATGATGAATTTATTGATATAAAAAGAGCTAAAGAAAAATTAGGGATTAATGGTTATGTCAATTTTAACGCCAATAAAGATTTATCTTTTAGTTTAGATGCAGGTTACCTTGATGCCAATGCAATTACATCTACAATTGGAGATAATCCAACTCCTTATAACCAACGAGTTTCGTATGGATATTACACTAATTTTGTTGCAAACGTCTATGGTTTTAATTTACAGGCCAGTTCAAATAATGTAATACAGGATTTTAATAAAAACCATACAGGTTGGACACAAGATACCAAGCAATATAATGTATCTTTGGATTACCTGTTAAAATTCAACAAACTAAACATAAGACCAGGGGTTAGTTACCAATCCGTTTATTACGACGACAGAGACTATATTGAAGAATTAGGACAAGGTTATTTCAATGGTAGAGTAGGATTAAAAAACTTTGCTGTCAGTGCTCGTTTTGATTATCATCCTACAGAAAAATTACGATTTGTAGCTGCCTTAAGGGATGAAAAATATAACAAGCCAGATAAGTGGCAACCTTCGTTTCAATTTACCGGATCATATAAAATAAATGACAATAATTTGTTTAGAGCAGTTTATTCCAGAGCCAATCAAAGTACTTTTTTAATTAATGCATTTAGCGATTATACATGGAACACAGCAGGAACAAGCGCAGGCGTAGATGCTGTTCATTTTGCAGGCAATGAAAAGCCTAGCATGATGGTTCAGGATATGTTCGAGATAGGATACAGAACAAGACCTAGTAAAAAGCTTTTAATAGATGTTGAAGCATTCTATAATAAATCAAAAGACTATAGTGCATTAATGCCAGATAAGACGACTTCTGTTACATTTATGGGTGATCCAACTTTAGATATTACAAAAGGTGAGTATTATTCTACAACATTATATACGTCCTACCGCGATTTAGACTTAACAAGTAATCAATATGGTATAAGTATTAGTGCCGATATGGTTCTTTCAGAGAAACTGTTTTTAAAAGCACACTTTACATACCAACAAACTAAAGTGACCGACTTTATGGATCTTAGCAGAGACCAGGTAGCAGGATTACAAGCTGCAGAATACACAGGCACTTTAATCAGCGACATTACAGCTTACTACCTATATATAATGGGATTAGGCGGATATGCAGATGCGCCTGATGCTAGCTATAGTTCAAGCACTCAACCAGGCGAAAGTTATTACAAAGATATGGATAACGAAGCTATTCCTTCATTCTGGGGGAGTTTATCATTAACATATAAGCCAATTAAAAAATTATCAATTACTGCTCAAGGTTATTATTATGGAGATCATTACATGTATACACAATATGACAATGATTCAAAAAGATTATACACAGCTAATGAAAATTCAACAAATCCATATGAACAAGTAGGTATATTAGGCATAGAATCACCAAATAAAGTAGAGCTTGATTATACAGGAAATATGGATAGCAAATTTACACTTAGTGCTAAAGTAAACTACAAACTATCTGATAATATTGATTTATATGTTAATGGAAGAAATATTTTAAATAACGATACTAAAGAATTTATGTTTATGGATAACATAGGAGCTTTATATCTAGCTGGATTTAACATTAAATTCTAGTTATAACAATATTATCATACAATAACGCTGTCATTTTATTTTAATGGCAGCGTTTTTTTATAAAAGATTAATTTCTGCAGGCATTTTCCCAGACAAAACATCTTGTAATGTAACTGTTGTAAAATAATTACTAATTAACTTATTCAAATTCTCCCAAAAAATCAGAGATTTACATTTATCTTGAAATTCGCATTGTACAGAATCATTTAAACAATCAATAACATAAATCCCACCTTCAAAAGCACTATAAATATCTAGCATTCTTATTTCTGAAGGATCTTTAGTTAAAATATAACCACTCTTTTTTCCTCTTACATTTACTATTAATTCAGCAGCCTTTAAGGCGCGAATAATCTGATCTAAATATTTAATTGAAATAAGCTGACTCTCTGCTATTTCCTTTTGTAAAACACCATGCCCGGAGTTTTCACTAGCAATGGTTGCCATTGCTCTGATTCCATATCGTATTTTAGTGCTAAATTTCATTACTTCAATAAATTCTTAATTTTCTAAGACAAATAGAATTTTAAATGATATAGTTACATCGTCTTTTACTTTTACCAAGCCTAAAAACTTTTCCGGAGGTTCCAGATCAAAGTCAGTAAGTTTAATAATTAATTTTCCTGAAAAATACCATTTATCTTTATATGCTTCTTGTAATTCTGTATTACAAAAATAAGAATTAGTTTTTCCATTTACACCAACTAAAATTTCCTTCTTTGATTCTGCATTTAAATCAAAAAAATCTGTATTGATTTTATCCTGAATAATAATCTTAATGTATGGATGTTTTTTGGCATTTATTAATTCTAGAAAATCAGACAGCATTAATTTAGAATCTGCTGTGAATTTATCTACCGGTATTGATAATACTATTGAATCTTTTTCTGAATCGTTAATTGTAAAATGAGTAAAAAATTCACTTTTATAAGTAATCTGAAATTTATTTATATTGGTTGTTCCACTAATTATGATTGAATTAAACATATATTGTCCTTCACCTAAACTTGCTTTAATATTTTTATTAGGAATACATATTATTAATAATATATATAAATATCGTATATATATATTTAGCCTATCCATAACAACCTTCAAATTTTCTTATTTAACACTTATACTATGATTAGCATGATTTTAAACCTGATAGCATTACATACACTATCAGGTTAATCTTTCCTTATCAGAATGCAATAGCAGCTTCTATTACAACTCCATTAAAACTACCTCCATCTGCATAACCATGAGCAGGACCTTCATAATTTTGAATCACATAATCGACTTTAAAAACAATATTATTAGTCATAAACCATCCCCCTCCCAGGTTTATTCGATCTACTGTTGATTCATCAGATTCGTTATCTGATACAATGTTGTACCTACCTCCTAAATAAACACTTCCTGTTCTGTATAATAATTGAATTGCAGTTTGAGTAAAATGCTGATCTACTCCTCTTTTTACTCCTTTCATATTTTCAAGAATAGTAAATAGTTCCAAACCTTTATATTTTGCAAAGATGTTAAACATATAGGTATTCATTTCTGATTGACCACTTCCCGGACTCCATCTTCCTGATCTAAAATTATCATCGGCATCTTCTAGTTGCATTACATTATAATATCTTGCTCCGGCTCTATCTCCATCCCATAAGTAAACTCCACTATGCCCTTCTCCAACATGAAAACCAGAAATTGTTGCTCTCAATCTTAAATCATCGTTTACTTGTTTATCAATACCGGCTTTCCAGTTAAAAACAAGATCCTGATCAATATTATTGCCTCGACCATAATTCAATCTACCATTATTAACAGCAACCAGTCCTATTAAACAATCTTTACGAAATAGAAATTCCATTCCTGGATTCGTAGTGTAATTATCCATAATAAAGTTCCCTACAAAAGGATTTTTTACAACATATCCATTGGTACTTCTATAAAAATGAGCATCCCCATAATTAGGATTCATTACCCCCACCCTCACGGTTAGATATTTCATTAAATTTTCAGCTGAAGGTAAAAATGGAAGATAATCAAATGTAATATAGCCTCCTTCAACCCATGCTTCCTCATGATGTCTTGATGACATATAATTGTTAACATATAAATTAACCCCAGGTGCCAAATCTACATTTATTGATAAGTTTGCTGTAGGAAGATTAAAATTATTTTTAAGATCATGTAGAGTTTCGGTGGAAGAACTTGCTAATTCATGATCGATAGCCTGTAACTGAATAGCATAAGCACCCCCAACTCTGACTTTAACATCTTTAAACTCCTCATGATTTAACTTTTCTGGTTCAAACTGTTGGGCATCCAGAACTAACACACATACAAATAATGATAGTAAAAAAACGACTTTTTTCATAATTCTAATTTTAGTTTATAAACAAGCTGAATCATAACAACTAATTATTCCCAAAAAGAAAGGAATAGGTAATAGTAATAGCGTCTCCCGTTTTTATGGTTCCCATAATCGCAACAGGCGGTTCTATGTCGAAATCTGACAGTTGTAAGTCAAATTCGCCTTGCACCTTTATTTGTTTAGTATTTAATAGTGAAGTTTTATAATCTGAAGTAACAATTCTTTTGACACCGGCGATATCCAATTCGAGTTTAACCTTGCTAAGGCTATTTTCTGTATAGATTTCTAGAACTTTTCCTTTAATAACTGGATGTTTATTTTCTTTTAAAGCACTATAAGCTTTTTTATTCATTAAACTATGATCACTAACCAAAGAGTTTACTTTAAAAGATATTTCGCCACTTTGCAGAGATTCTAATTTATCCGTTTGCATAACAATGATATTACCTTTCATCTCTTCTACCTCCATCTCCCAATCATGAATAGTAGATGTACCTTCTACCTTTAGCAAACTACCATCGTTACGCAATAATAAAGTGATTTGTGCCTCCAGAGAAAAGCTTATACAACTGATAAACACCCCTATAAAAAAATATAATTTATTGCGATCTTTCATAATAAAATTTTTATACTAGTTATCCTACTGTATTACTAGTATAAGTTAAGATCGAATTTGCTCTTTGTCAAAATTCATTTAATGTTTTTTAACATATTTTCAAAACAAAAACAACGCTGCTCATATATTCATGGCAGCGTTTTTTTTAAAATTATAATAGACTTATGTCCTAAAACTCAATCTACTTTCATCCATTTTTTTAATATATCCCAAACTTCCTCCTTTTTCGCTTCTGATAGGTTATTTATCCTGGTTTTATGCGATCCTTTGGTTTTAACTACTTTCAATGAATGACTCATCCCTGAAACATCAAACGAAGTTGCTCCCCACGGATCATATTCCCCACAAATTAAAACCATACGAGGATTTTTCTTATGGAGTCTTTCTTTAACATATAGCATTGTATTTCTATTATAAGTCAATGTATCCCCTCCCGGGGCAAAAACTGAATTTGATACAGTATCTTGTTTTACACAATTCATAAGAGGCTTTAAGTCCCCTGGTACATAACTATAATAACCTATTTCTTTATAAGCCTGATAGAAAAATGATTCGTATTGTTTCATTACCTCATCAGCAAAGTAACTAGGACTTGCTCCTTTGATAAAATGCTCCATTATTTCATCATTTGAAGCACTATCTCCAGGAATTTCACTTACAGGATTTCCCCATTGCCAAAATGCAAATGGATATTCCAGTACAGCTAATTCATATGCCTTTTCAAATCCCATTGAATAGGTCAACTTATTTTCATTACAATAATCAATAAACAGGGGTAATAAATCATTTTTCTTTTTTAAAACCAGTACTTGAAACTGATGGACCTTTATTCTATCTTCCTTAGAGCCGACGTTATCAAAGAATTCTAATAACCTTGGATCTTCTTTATAAAAATTAATTGGAGCTACATAAGGTACAGATACATCTACATCTCTTGGATAAAAAGCCCTGTGAAAAAGTGTAGTTTGTCCGCCTTTACTAATACCTGTTGTTAACCATTTTCCTTTATATATCTTTTTAAATACCTGTATGATATCATGATGGTCAGCTGCAGCATTCTTTACAGTTAGATATTTCCAATCTTTATTTTTAGGAGTAGATTCTAAAAAATACCGATGTTCCACAATGATTTGATTTGCATTCAACTCCTTTGCTATCTCTGTTTGATAATTACGAGGAGCAGAATAACCTTCAGTTACCATTACCATTGAAGCTTTTTCATCCAAATGATTTAACCAAATCCTCTGAGTAAATGTTCCTAACTCTGGTTTTTCATGATCAATTGGTTGAGTCATTCTAATTAGAAAAGATTCCTTATATCCAGGAAATGTATTGATTTTTTCAACCTGTAATCTACTAATATTTTGTAGTTCCTCTAATATGGCATCCTGAGCACTTATTACAGTTGAAATGCATAATAAAAAAACTATGATTAGATTTCTATTCTTCATTTTGTACAATTTCTTTAAATATCATTTTACAAATTACATTGGGCAGTTCGCTTAATAATCTCGTCCTGTAATTCTATTGTTAAATCATTAAAATAATCGCTATAACCTGCTACTCTAACAATTAAATCCTGATACTTTTCCGGATGTTTTTGTGCATCTCTTAAAGTATCGGCATCAACTACATTAAATTGAATATGATGCCCCAATTGATTAAAATAAGTCCTTATTAAATGAGTAAGTTTTATAATTCCTTCTTCTGTATCAAAAAACTGAGGTAAAAATTTCTGATTTAAAAGAGTACCACCTGTTCTTGTATGATCTATCTTAAGCATTGAATTAATCACAGCAGTAGGTCCGTTTTTATCTGCGCCCTGAACTGGCGATATACCTTCAGAAAGTGGTTCTCCATCTTTGCGGCCATCAGCAGAAGCTTGCATTACCTGTCCAAAATAAACATGACAGGTTGTTGGTAATAGATTTACTCTAAAAGTACCGCCACGGGAGTTTGATTTACCGTTAATGGCATCATAATACATTTCAAAAACTCGTTCTGCATTAGAATCTGCATACGCATCATCATTACCAAACTTTGGAGTTTCAAAAATCAGGTTATATCGTAACTCTTCGCAACCCTTAAAATTATTATCAGTTGCCTGCACTAATTCATCCAGTGTAATACTTTTTTGATCATAAACATGATATTGTATCGCAGTTAAAGCATCTGTTATACTTCCCAAACCAACTCCCTGAATATAACTGGTATTGTATCTTGCTCCTCCAGCATTATAATCCATAGCATTACCTATACAGTCCTCAATAAATAAACTTAAAAAAGGCACAGGCAATTCATTCATTATCAATGTCTCAATCCTTCTATTCCCCTCTAACTTAATTTCCAAGAAATAATTTAATTGCTTTTCAAACGCATTTAATAACTTTTCATAAGTATCCAGAGAATCTAAAGTACCAGTTTCTATTCCTAATTTTTTTCCTGATTTAGGATCAATTCCGTTATGTAAAGTGATTTCTAAAACTTTAGGGATGTTAAAATAGCCTGTTAACCAATAAGCCTCCGTTCCAAATGCTCCCGACTCAACACAACCACTCGCTCCTCCATTTCTGGCATCAATAATATCTTTACCCTGATTAACTAGCTCTTGTACAATAGCATCTGTATTAAAATAAGATGGCTGTCCAAATCCTGTCTTTGTAATATGCAAAGTTCTTTGTATAAATTCATCCGGATTTTCTTTACTGATCTGAACCATTGAGCTTGGCTGAAGCAATCTCATCTCCTCAATTACATCAAGTATCAAAAATGACAGTTCATTAACGGCATCAGAACCATCAGCTTTTACACCACCTAAATTTATCAATGCAAAATCTGTATAAGTATTACTTTCTTTTGCAGTAACACCATTTTTAGGAGGTGCTGGTTGATTATTAAATTTAACCCAGAATGACATTAATAGTTCCTTAGCTTGTTCTTTTGTTAAAGTCCCATTCTTTAAATCATTAATATAAAATGGATAAAGATGTTGATCTAATCTGCCCGGATTAAACGAATCCCATGGATTTACTTCTGTAATAACACCAATATGAACAAACCAATAATACTGAAGTGCTTCATGAAATGTTTTAGGAGCATTTGCCGGAACGTTCATACAAACCTGAGCCATTTGTATCAACTCTGCTTTTCTAACTTCATCTGCTTCCTCACTTGCCAATTCATGTAAATATTCAGCATTACGATAAGCATACATCACAATTGACTTAGCTGCAATTTCCATGGCATTTAGTTCCTCCAACTTTGAAGTTTTTAATGAATCAGAATCTTTATTCAACTCTTCTCTTACTGATTGAATATCATTGATAATATCATTTATACCTTTATGATATATCTTATTCCCCAAAACAGTATGTCCTGGAGCTCTTTGTTCCTGGAATTCAGTAAAAAAACCAGCTTTATATGAGTCATGCCATTCAGGAGTCATTCTGAACATAATCTTATCTCTATTACTCTTTCCTTCCCAAAAAGGAATTATATTAGAGTCATATAGCTGTAGGGTTTCATCATCGACTTTAAAACTTACTTTCTCTCTTTGATCCAAAATATGTAAGTCATCTAATGAATGTAAAGAAACTTCTGGATAGGTAGAAGTTGCCTTAGGTTCAGGTCCCCTTTCACCAACAATTAATTCTCCTTCGTTTACACATAATTCTTTATTCGCTAATATGTATTTAAAGGCAAGAGCTCTTGTTTCAGGTATTGAATAATTTAATCCTTCAATACTTTTATAGAAGTCTGTAACCAAACATGCTCTTTCTACAGAAATTTTATTTATTGCTTGTAAACTTTGTTGACGAAGTTTTTGTATTCTTTGATTCATACGTACATATTTTAAGTCTGTATAAACTATATTATATACCTCCAATTTTTGTTTTAATGCCTAATAATTCAAATTCTTCCTTTAGAGGAATTAAATCATTACTACTTTGACTCTTTAATCCTTTCAATCTATAATCCATTTCAAATCTGTCATACTTTGATGCCCCGATATTATGAAATGGCAGAAAGTGCAATTCTTTTATTTGATTTACCCTGACTTTAATGAACTCTTTTAAATCCGATATACATTGTGGAGTATCATTAATACCAGGAATGATTGGAATCCTAATTATTATATTTGCCTTATTTCTCAATAAATAATCAAGATTTTCAATAATAAGATTATTATGAACGCCTGTATATTCAAAGTGTAAATCAGTATTAACAAACTTTATATCATATAAAAACAAATCAGTATATCTATTGATTTCTTCCAGTTTTTCAGTTTTACACAATCCTGTTGTATCAATAGTAACATGTAACCCGTTTTTTTTACAAGCTTTAAGTTCCTCTAGTAAGAACTCACATTGCGATAAAGGTTCTCCTCCTGAGAAGGTAACTCCACCCCCACTCTGAAGAAAAAACTGTAAATCTTTTAATAATTCTGCCTCTAATGCAGAAACTGTAAAAAGTTTTCCAATTTTTTGTTTATAAGTATATCTTTCACCATCAAGAAAACGTTCCTGATCATATTCCTCAATATCAAAAGAAATACTTTCCGGATTATGACACCACAGGCATTTCAGCGGACAACCTTTAAAAAAAACTGTAGTTCTAATACCAGGTCCATCATTTAAAGCAAAACGCTTAATTTCAAATATTTTTCCAACCATTTGAAATATTATCCATAATCACACTAACATGGAAAAAATACTTAACCACATCATAATATTATTAAAACTTAGAAATAAAACAATTGCATTTATTGAAGTTTTAAAAATGCAATAGGAAAAAAGGAAAGAATTTAAATCAACAAATCCAGCACTCATAGAGTCCTTTACCTGACTTATTAAGATTTGAAGAAATAAAATAACGCATGATTACGAATATTTATATTAATGGATTAAAAATAAACAATTCATTAATACCATATTCATCTGAATGCTAATTTGAAATAAATCTATAGAAGCAAAAAAAGGGGCTGTCAAAACTGACAGCCCCTTTAATCAAATATCTTAAACAATTACCCTAAATAAGACTTCAATAACTTACTTCTTGAAGTATGTCTTAATCGTCTAATTGCTTTTTCTTTAATTTGTCTTACCCTTTCTCTGGTTAATCCAAATCTTTCTCCAATCTCTTCAAGTGTCATTTCCTGAGTTTGAATACCAAAGAATAGCTTAATAATATCAGATTCTCTTTCTGTTAATGTAGCCAATGCTCTTTCAATTTCTCGAGCTAAAGACTCATTAATTAAAGTTTTATCTGCATTTGGAGAATCTCCATTTACCAATACATCAAGTAAACTATTATCTTCCCCTTCAACAAATGGAGCATCTACAGAAATATGACGACCCGAAACCCTTAAAGTATCAGCAACCTTATCAACAGGTAATTCTAATTGATCTGCTAATTCTTCCGGAGATGGCTTACGCTCATTTTCCTGCTCAAACTTAGAATAAGCTTTGTTAATTTTATTTAACGATCCAACCTGATTCAAAGGTAATCTCACAATTCTTGACTGCTCTGCCAAAGCTTGTAAAATAGACTGACGAATCCACCATACTGCATAAGAGATAAACTTAAAACCTCTAGTTTCATCAAACTTTTCAGCAGCTTTAATCAATCCCAGGTTTCCTTCATTAATTAAGTCAGGAAGACTAAGACCTTGATTTTGATACTGCTTTGCAACTGAAACTACGAATCTTAAGTTTGCTCTTGTTAGCTTCTCCAAAGCTACTTGATCACCTTTTTTGATCCTTTGAGCTAATTCTACTTCTTCTTCTACAGATATCAATTCCTCGCGACCAATTTCCTGTAAATACTTATCTAAGGAAGCACTCTCACGATTGGTAATTGATTTTGTTATTTTAAGTTGTCTCATATTCCGATATGCAAAATGTGGCGCAAAATTATACTTTTAAAACAAAATATCCAACAATTTATTGTAATTGAGACAAATTAATTTATTTTATCAATCTTCAAGATTAATAGCATAATAAGCAACTTGTCCATTTGGATATACTCCGGTGATAAACAATCCTCCGTCAGTGGTAGCGATTACATTTTTTAAGTCTGATATATTTTTAATAGGAACTCTGTTTGCCTTTAAAATTATAAATCCTTCATTTATACCACTTTGCTTAAGTTTACCTCCAGATAGTTCAACAATTTTCATTCCATAACCAACACCTAATTTCTCTTTTTCTTCTTCTGTTAGTTCTTTAAGTTCAGCTCCTAACAGATCAGAAATTCCCTTTTTATCTTTTACTAATTCAGTTGAACCGTAACTATTACGTAAAATTACGGTAAATTGTTTATTTTTTCCATCTCTTTTTACAATTAAATTTACTTTATCTCCAGGACGATGTTTACTAACCTGTTCTATTAACTCAGAATTGGTGTTTACTTCTATCCCTTCAAAGCTTAAAATAATATCACCTTCTTCAATTCCAGCCTTGTCTGCTCCACCATTAACAGTAACAGCATCAACATATACGCCCTCTACTTTATCAATATTAAGTTCTTTTGCTAACTCTGCATCAACTCCACGTATTTGTACTCCAATAAAAGCTCTTTGTACTTCGCCAAATTCCTTTAAATCAGCAACTACTTTTTTTACTATTCCTACTGGCACAGCAAAAGAATAGCCTGTATATGAACCTGTTTTAGAAGCAATCGCAGTATTGATACCTACTAATTCACCAAACGTATTTACCAATGCTCCTCCACTATTTCCTGGATTAACAGCGGCATCTGTTTGAATAAATGACTCAATCCCCATTGGTTGATTATTATTACGCATAATATTAATATTACGGGATTTTGCACTTACAATTCCTGCAGTTACTGTAGATGTTAAATTAAAAGGATTCCCAACAGCTAAAACCCATTCTCCGATTTTCAAATTATCAGAATCGCCATAAGTCAAATATTTCAATCCTTTTTCATCTATTTTAAGCAAGGCAATATCTGTAGTAGGATCTGTTCCAATTAATTCAGCAGTATAAGATCGTCTGTCATTTAAAATAACTTCTATTTCTTCTGCTCCATCAATCACATGATTATTTGTTGTAATATACCCATCTTCAGATATAATCACACCTGATCCTGAACCCATTACAAAACCACCTCCGTGATCTGGCATTCCTCCTCTTGGGCCAAAAAAGTAATCAAATAAAGGATTTCCATAAGAAGAACCATTAGATTGAGAACGAGCCTTTGTCATAACGTGTACAACAGCTTCAACCGATTTTTCTGCGGCTGTTGTAAAATCAGGAAAACCATCCGGAGCACTACTTCCCGGTAACGAAGCATATCGTGCTGCAGGAACAACCGACTTATCAACTGTAACAATCTTTGACTGAGGTTTAACAATTAATACAAATGCATAAACACCAACTATAGCACCTAATACGGCAACTAAAAACACATAAAATATTTTTTTAACATTCATAACTGTATATTTTTTTAGTTATCGATAAATCATTTAAAATTTCTAATCCAAAATTCGCAAATAATATACCTTTCAAAGACTGTTATAGTAGGATTAACCTAATTTTAACTCAATTTTCTTTACCTTTGCATGCAAAGCAAATCTGTTTATACTATATAAACAATCTAAATATCAATAAGTTCTATTTTTTACAATGCAGATAAACTTTTACAAATACCAGGGAACAGGAAACGATTTTGTTATCATTGACAACAGAAACGGTAATTTTGACAGCCAAAACATACAGCTTGTCAGTTTTTTATGTGATAGAAGAATGGGTATTGGTGCTGATGGACTCATGTTACTTGAAAATAATGAAAAACCTGGTATTGATTTTACCATGAGGTATTTTAACAGTGATGGTAGAGAAGCATCTATGTGTGGAAATGGCGGGCGATGCATTGCTGCTTTTGCAGTACACCAAAATGCAGTTAGCAATATAGATAAATTTCTTTTTGATGCAGTTGATGGTTTACACGAGGCAAGCTATAATAATGGAATTGTTAGCTTAAAAATGATGAATGTGGCTTCAATTACAAATGGAAATGATTATTTCTTTTTAGATACTGGTTCTCCTCACTACGTGGCTCATAAAAATGAAATAGATAGTATTGATATCGTTAAATTCGGATCTGAGATAAGATATTCTGATCAATTTAAACCAGGTGGTACAAATGTAAATATAGTTGAAGTTCTAACTGATGATCACATTAAAGTTAGAACATACGAGAGAGGGGTTGAAGATGAAACTTATTCTTGCGGAACAGGTGTAGTTGCCTCTGCAATAAGCACATTCGTTAAAAATAACAAATCGAAATCTTTTAATATAGATGTTAAAGGAGGTAAGCTTAAAGTTAATTTTGAAGGAGATTCATCAAATGGTTTTACTGACATTTGGCTAACCGGTCCTGCCACTTATGTTTTCAAAGGTAGTATTGAAGTAGATTTATAAATCTTGAAATCATTAATCAGCAAGAATTCTAATCAATTCTTGCTGATCATATATATTTATCTTCTAATTCCTCTTTTTCGAAGTTCCTTTCTATACTTTGCTGCATTAACATTATGCTGAGCTAAAGTTTTTGCAAAGTTATGATATCCTGAAAAATCTTCTTTTGCACACATATAATAATAATTATGCTCCTTTCGGTTTAATACTGAATTAATCCCTGCTATTGAAGGTATTCTAATTGGTCCTGGAGGTAAACCTGCATATTTATAAGTATTATATGGCGAATCAATTTCCAAATCTTTACTAAGGATTCGTTGTATGGTAAAATCACCTATTGCATATTTAACTGTTGGATCAGCCTGAAGTCTGATATTTTTGTTTAATCTATTCAAATACAATCCGGCAACAATTGGTTTTTCATCAGACATAATTGTTTCTTCGTCGACAATTGATGCAAGAATGCTAACCTCCACAGGATTTAAACCTAAAGCCTTTGCTTTTCTCTTTTTTTCTGAAGTCCAGAATCTATCATATTCCTTCTTCATTCTTGAAACAAACCCTTTAGCATCTGTATTCCAATACATCTGGTACGTATTGGGAATAAACATAGCCATAAAAGTCTCTTCGGTAAAACCTAAACCATTTATAATACTATCATTATTAAAAACAGACAATAATTCAAGAGAATCAACCATTAGTTTTGAGGAAATAACAGAAGCTAATTGTTCAGGCTTTCTAATATTATTAAATGTAATATTTAAAGCTTCCTGCTGTCCTAACCTTAATAAATTAATCAACTGATTATTATTCATTCCCTGCTTTAGGTGATATCTCCCTCCTTTTATATTGTCAACATAACCTTTTTTTTGCGCAACCCACACAAAACTTTCTATATCCTTTATTGCTCCACTTTCTTCAATTATCTCTTTTAAACATGAAAACGACGTTCCGTTTGGAATGTATAAATATGGAGATTCAACTTTTGTAAGATCAACATTATTTCCATATATATAACGATAAAATCTTCCTCCAAGTAGAACAGCTAATAAAATTAATATAACTATAAAAAGCCACATTCTCCGAAGAGCTTTGGTCATTTTTGTTTTTGTTTTCCGCACTTTATTTTGTCTTATTTTTAATTTATACAAACACCAAATATATCTAATTCAGTTAAATTATCTTATACAAGATGACATTTTCAAACAAGAAATAAAATATTTTTAAAGAGAATATTTTATTTTTGAACTTTAATTGATTTTAGAAACTCTCTAAACATAAAGATAATGCGAAAAGTAATTTTATCTACAGCAATATTTATTTCTCTAATTGGCTGCAAATCACTAAGAGATTCTGGAAGCTCCAGCTTTAGTGACAGCAAATCTCCTTACGTTAAAGAAGAGCCAAAAGTTAAGCCCGTAGTTAAGAAATCAGAAGAAATTGTTGTTAAAGAAGAAAAGGTTAAAGTTCTTGAAGAAGAAGACAAATCGTATAAATATTACGTAATCATTGGTTCTTTTAAAGTTTTAACCAATGCTAAAAATTATAAGAATTCACTTATTGAAGAAGGATTTACTCCTGTTATTCTTGAAAACGAAAATGGTTTGTATAGAGTTTCTGTAGCTGCATACAATGAAGAAATGGATGCCAGACAGAAAGTAGGTACAATTAGAAATCAATATGATAAATATAGTGACACCTGGCTGTTAATACGTAAAATGTAAAAACTTAGATCCTAAATTTTTAACTTAAAATTTATAATTGTTTTTATATTTGCAGCTCTCAATTACCGAAATAATAAAATACAATAAATATGTACAAACCAGTAAAGCTAACAGAAGACGTTTACTACGTTGGTGTAAACGATCGTAGAACACACTTGTTTGAGAATATGTGGCCAATTGACCGTGGTGTTGCTTACAACTCTTATGTTATTGACGACGAAAAAATCGCCTTAATTGACTCAGTTGAAATAGGACAAGTTGAGAAGTATTTGAAAAAAATACAAGCAATCATCGGCGATAAACCTATTGATTATCTAGTAGTTAATCACATGGAACCAGACCATGGTGGTTCAATTGATATAATCAAAAAGATGTATCCTAATATCCAGATTATAGGTAACAAAAAAACACTACCTATGCTAGAAGGTTATTTTGGAATTACTGAAAACACTATGGAAGTTAAAGAAGGTGATACCTTAAGTTTAGGTAAACACACTTTAAACTTCTACATGGTTCCTATGGTTCACTGGCCGGAAACAATGGTAACTTTTGAATCTACTGAAAAAATTCTGTTCTCTGCAGATGCATTTGGAACATTTGGTACTTTAGATGGTGGTATATTTGATGATGAATTTGAGTTTGATTATTATCGTGACGAAATGAGAAGATATTACTCAAACATTGTTGGAAAATACGGATCTCCTGTACAAAAGGCCTTATCAAAATTAGGTGGTCTTGAAATAAATATGATTGCTTCTACTCATGGTCCTATCTGGAAAAATTATATCAACGAAGTAATTGGTATGTACGACAGATGGAGTAAATACGAAACAGAAGAAGGTGTTGTTGTTGCCTATGCTTCAATGTATGGTAATACAGAGGAAATGGCCGAAGCTGTAGCACGAGAATTAGCTGAAAACGGAATCAAACATATTCGAGTTCATGATGTATCTAAATCTCACGCTTCTTTTGTTATTTCTGACATATTTAAATACAAAGGTTTAATTTTAGCTAGTCCAACTTATTGCAATGAACTCCATCCAAATATGGAATCATTAACTACTAAATTAGTACACATGGGAGTTCAAGACCACTATTTAGGAGTTCTTGGATCTTTCTCTTGGGCAGGAGCTGCAGTTAAAAAACTTACTGCCATTGGCGAAGAGTTAAAATGGGAGATTGTTGGAGAAAGCGTTGAAGAAAAACACGCTTTAAAAGCTGATAAATATGAGGCTTGCCTTGCACTAGGAAAAGCAATGGCTGACAAACTTAAAGCAGACAGATAGTAATTTTATAAGAATATCATACAATCCACTTCATTTTAATGGAGTGGATTTTTTGTATAAAAAAAGTCGTCTCAAATTTCTCAAGACGACTTTAATTATATCATAATAATACTTAACAACCTGAGTTGGATATAAAACTATACATCGATATTTGCATATGTTGCATTTTCTTCAATAAATTCTCTACGAGGAGGAACATCATCACCCATTAACATAGAAAATACTCTATCCGCTTCAGCTGCACTTTCAATTGAAACTTGTCTAAGCGTCCTTCCCTCCGGATTCATAGTAGTTTCCCAAAGCTGTTCCGCATTCATCTCACCCAAACCTTTATAACGTTGAATATGAACAGAATCTTCTTTTCCTCCGCTAAATTTCTCAATAAATTCACGGCGTTGTTGTTCATTCCAACAATACTCTTCATTTTTTCCTTTTTTACATAGATACAATGGAGGAGTTGCAATGTACAAATAACCATTTTCAATTAGTCCTCTCATATATCTAAAAAAGAATGTCATAATTAAGGTTGTAATATGGCTACCGTCAACGTCGGCATCCGTCATGATTACAATCTTATGGTATCTTAGTTTATCAAGATTTAATGCTTTACTATCTTCTTCAGTACCTATCGTAACACCTAAAGCAGTAAAAATATTTTTTATCTCATCACTATCAAATACTTTATGCTGCAGTGCTTTTTCAACGTTCAATATTTTACCTCTCAACGGAAGTATAGCCTGAAATTTACGATCTCTTCCTTGTTTTGCAGTACCCCCCGCAGAATCTCCCTCGACAAGAAATACTTCACATAAAGCAGGATCTTTCTCTGAACAGTCAGCCAATTTACCAGGCAGTCCTCCTCCAGACATAACAGTTTTACGCTGAACCATTTCACGAGCCTTACGAGCTGCGTGACGAGCTGTTGCTGCAAGAATTACTTTATTAACAATTACTTTTGCATCCTTTGGATTCTCTTCCAAATAATTACCTAAAGCAGCACTAACAGCCTGATCTACAGCTAAACTAACTTCTGAGTTACCCAACTTAGTTTTTGTCTGTCCTTCAAACTGAGGCTCTGCAACTTTTACAGAAATAACAGCAGTTAATCCTTCTCTAAAATCATCACCATTGATATCAAACTTCAATTTTGATAACATTCCTGATTTTTCAGCCCATGTTTTTAGAGTACGTGTTAAACCTCTTCTAAAACCAGTTAAATGAGTACCACCTTCAATTGTATTAATGTTGTTTACATACGAATAGACATTCTCTCCAAAAGAAGTATTATACTGAATCGCTAACTCAACAGGTACATCATTTTTTTCAGTTGTAATATGAATGATATTTTCTGTAAGCTTTTCCCTTGTCTCATCAATAAACTTAACAAATTCTTCTAATCCATTTTCTGAATAGAAAATTTCTGTTTTAAATTCACCTTCTTCATCAACCTCTCTTCTATCTGTAAGAGTAATTTTAATTCCTTTATTTAAAAAAGCAAGCTCTCTTAAACGGTTTGATAAAATAGTGTATTTATATTCAGTAGTAGTAAAAATTGAGTCATCAGGAGTAAATGTAACAATAGTCCCTGTAATATCAGTTGTACCTAATTCTTGTAATCCTCCTTTAGGAATACCAATTGAGTACTCTTGCTGATAAATTTTTCCATCTCTATGTACTTCTGCCTTTAAATAGGTTGAAAGCGCATTAACACAAGATACACCTACACCGTGTAAACCTCCAGATACTTTGTAAGTATCTTTATCAAATTTACCACCGGCATGCAACACAGTCATAACAACCTCAAGAGCTGATTTTCCTTCTTTTTCGTGATGATCAACAGGAATACCACGACCATTATCTTTAACTGAGATAGAATTATCTTCAAGAATAGTTACTTCTATAGTATCACAATGACCCGCTAAAGCTTCGTCAATAGAATTATCAACAACCTCATATACAAGGTGATGTAATCCTTTTACACCAACATCTCCAATATACATCGCCGGACGTTTACGTACAGCCTCTAATCCTTCTAATACAGTAATACTATTAGCCGAATAACCTTTACCTTGGTTTTGGTTGTTTTCGTTGTTATTTTCTTCGCTCATCAATTATAGATTTCGTTGAAATTTTCTTCTAAATTACCCTTTAACAAAGGTTTCCCCCATTTGAAAAAGACTTACAAATATAACAAAAATAGTGTCTTTTAGAAGCACATTCACAATGTTTTTATCAACATCACAACATACTGTATTTCAGTACAATACATCAATGTAAACAATTTAAAAATTGAATTAATACGATTATAGTAATAAGAAATAATTTTTCTACTTAAAATCATTATAAATCAACTGTATAATATTTTTAATAAATCATAAACTGATGACACATAAAAAAAATGAATATATTGGGCTTTTTTTATAAAAATGACAACTCTACCCCTTAATAATTCAACAAACAAGAAAAAATAAGATTATTAATTACTCAAGTAAATAAATTTTAAACAGACATATGAAGAAATTATACTATTTACTAACCATTTTTGTTTTTTTCAGTTGTAAAACAGAAATATCTATTGAATACAATGAAGAAGTTTCTATTGATTCCATTTTAAAATCAATTCAGGAACCATCAATTTCCGATTACACCATTAATGTTATAGATTTTGGAGCCAAAGGTGACTCAATTTCTAAAAACAAGGAAGCTTTTACTAAAGCTATCGAAGATTTAAAAAGTAATGGTGGTGGTAAATTAATTATTCCTAAAGGTCAATATTTTATGGATGGTCCAATTCACCTCATAAGTAACATGGAACTTCACATCGAAAATGGAGCAAGGATATTTTTTAGTTCAGATCCAAAAGATTATTTACCTGTAGTTAAAACAAGTTGGGAAGGTACATTTTTATATAATTACAGTCCTTTCATATACGCATATAATTGTGAAAACATAAAAATTACAGGAGAAGGAATTATTGATGGTGAAGCGTCTGAAACCTGGGTAAAATGGAGAGACAAGCAAAAAGAAGACCAGCTTCAAAGCAGGGAAATGAACCATAACCATACTCCTGTTGAACAACGAGTATTTGGAGAAGGTCATTATTTACGACCTCATTTAATTCAACTCTACGAATGCAAAAACATTTTAGTAGAAGGAGTAAAAATTGAAGATTCACCATTTTGGTGCATCCATTTACTAAAATGCGAAAATGCAATTATTAGAAAAATTAAATATGAAGCTTTTAACAAAAACAACGATGGTATAGATCCTGAACTATCAAAAAATGTTTTAATTGAGGATATTACATTTAATAATTCTGATGACAATATTGCTATAAAAGCAGGTCGTGATGATGACGGAAGAACATCTAAAGAAATTTCCGAAAATATTATTGTACGTAATTGTCATTTCAGAGGACTTCATGCTATAGTAATTGGCAGTGAAATGTCAGCAGGAGTAAAAAATATTTTTGTTGAAAATTGTGATTTTGCAGGTTATTTAAAAAGAGGTATTTATATAAAATCCAACCCGGATCGTGGTGGTTATATCAAAAATATTTTTGTTAAAAATGTTGAATTTGGAGAAGTAGAAGATTGTATATATATCACATCTTTCTACCACAATGAAGGAGAAGGGCACATTACTGACATAAACGATATTTATTTTGAAAATATTTCGTGCGATAAGGTTAATGGATCAGGCATTGTATTGCAGGGTTTCCCGGAAAAAAAACTATCTGATATATACTTTAAAAATATTAAAATTGATAGTGTAAGAAATCCTTTAAGTATGGAAAATACTGAAAACATAAGTTTTAGCGATGTAATTATTGGCCAATTGGCAACATCCCCATCATTCGTTAAATAACAATTAAATTACTTTATACAAAAAAAGCATGGTAGTGCCGACTACCATGCTTTTTTAATTTAACCTAAACCTTTGTATGAAAAAAAACTTATCGAATCATTCTACCAAACAACTTATTATTCTTAACAATTAAAAAATAATAAGGTGCCATAACTTCATTCACTTCAACTGTTTTTGTATAAGTTCCTGAAGTACTTTTTACTTTTTCATTTGACAACACATTGCCATACCTATCCAAGAGTGTTACTTTAATTCCTTTTTCATCCTCAAACTCAAATGTGAGTGACACTCTTTTTATCTTGTTATCAAATTTCTCTTCAACTTCAACATCTACATTAATACTTTTGGGTTTTAATGCAGGCGATGTAATAACTTTTGGAGAAATACCTGCTTTTACCAATAATTCTGCATCAGCAAGTGGTATTTCTTCTATTAATTTATGCCTTTTTTCTCCTATTAAAGGCATACTACTTCCTTTTAAAACTTCAATATGTTTTCCCGGATGATGAATTACCTTTTTATCCTTATAGGCAATAACAATTTCCTGCTCATTTCCTTCATCATCTTTAAATTTCTTAATAATCACAGGAGAATCTTCATCCATTTCTTTACCATCAATTATTATTTTTTTCTTAACAATAGCTCTTCCGTTTTTCATTATAGAGTCTGTTGAAATTTCAACACTCAAACTATCGTTAATAGAATTTGCAATAGAATCAAAGTCTACAGTTCCTCTATCTCCCAAATTAAAATTATTTGATTTTAAAAGTTCTTTAATTCTTTTATCTATTGAAGAAACTCTAAATTTTCCAAAAATTGAATCTGCATTAATACCATAATCTATATCATTAAAATGAGAAAATTCTTCCGGAAGAGAATCAAAATCAAAAGCCAATACTTTAATTCGTTTATTTAAATCCTCATCTAATTTTTCAAAAATACTATCCAGTTTTTCATGCATAGATTCAACATCAATAAAATCAAACTCACTACTCCATATTGATAAGGGAGAGATAGAATCACAACCATCAACCGACTGCTTAATGATAACATGTTTTGTTTTAGTTTGACCAACAACAGGCAATGACAAAACAGATATCATCAATGCAAAAAGAATAAAACTTTTATTGATTAACTTTTTCATGACTCAAAAGCATTAATAATTTACCTTAACAAAGGTAAGTAAGTATTTATTATTGTGCGGTTAATATAGGGTTAAAGTCAGTTAAGGAAAAGTTAAAGTAAAAATTAGAGTTTCAAAATACTATATATTTACATCGTGAATTATTAATATCAAAAAATGAAAAAGAAATCGATAATAGGGCTGGTTGTATTAATGGGATTTTCATTATTAGGAATAATTCTAGTTCAATTTTTATGGATGAATAATGCAATTCAGGTTCAAAACGAAAAGTTCACCGCTACGGTATACGATGCTTTAAATGCTTCTATTCAGCGCATTGAAAAAGAACAGGCTGCAAATTATTTTATCCAACAATTTTTACCGGGACAAATAAACCCAAATCCATCACTTAATAATAACACTCCTAATTCTATACCTTATTTTCCACAACCTAAAAATGATAATTCAAATATACTAGATCATATTACAAATGACGAAAAAGAAAAAAAATCACCTTTTGCGAATGGTACTTTTGAAGCTCATTTTGAAATTCAAAGTAATGGACAGCCCAAACAAGTAATTATTAAACGCGAAAACATAGATTTGAATGATAAAAATGACGTAAAGGTCATGGAACAGGCTATTACAAACATGGAGGATTCAATACGCCAGGCTTTAAACAATAGTAATAATATGGATGCATTAAGCATGTTTAATCAATTCAGTTATGAATTTCAAATGCGTTCAATTAATCCTCTACAGAGAATAAATACCAAAAATTTAAATAAAGTTTTAAATTACGAATTAAATGCCCGCGGTATAGATTTAGATTATGAGTATGCTATTATTAATAAAAATACTGGAAAACTTACTAATATTTATACAGGTGATTATTACAAAGACGATAGTGATTTTAAATTTGTAGCCAACCTTTTTCCAAATGATATTTTCAGAAGCTGGACCCCTTTAGCTTTGGATATATATTTTCCTCACCAAGGTCAGTTTATTATTAAGTCACTAGGTATTTTATTTGGTTCATCCTTAATTTTTACTCTATTTATTTTACTTACATTTTTATATACATTAAGAACCATCTTAAACCAAAAAAAGCTTTCTGAAATAAAATCAGATTTCATTAATAATATGACACATGAGTTTAAGACTCCCATCGCCACAATAAATCTAGCCACCGACAATATTGCCAATCCTATGATAATAAATAACCCTGAACACATTTCTTCATTCTTAAAGATCATTAAAGAAGAAAATAAAAGAATGAACAATCAGGTAGAAAGAGTATTACAGATGTCATTAATTGAAAAACGCGATTTTCAGTTAATGCCAGTCGAAAAAGACTTGCATCAGTTAATAAATGATGCTATTCAAAAAATGCAATTATTAGCCGAACAAAAATCGGCTGTTATCTCAAGCCACTTAAATGCTGAATCAACACTATTTAATGTTGACGAGGTACACTTTACCAATGTTATTGTTAACCTGGTTGAAAACGCTTTAAAATACTCAAAAGAAAATCCGGTTATTGATATAATCACCCAAAACACTAAAAATGGGATTGAAATAGCTATTCGTGACAATGGAATTGGCATGTCAAAAGAACAACAAGCCAAAGTCTTTGAAAAGTTTTTTAGAGCAACAAAAGGCAATATCCATAACGTAAAGGGCTTTGGATTAGGCTTAAGTTATGTAAAAGCAATCATGCTTCAACACGGTGGAAATATTTTTGTAAAAAGTAAATTAGGTGAAGGTTCAGAATTTACATTATTTTTACCTTTCAAATCATAAGAGAATTTCAGAAAAATATATAAAATGAGCGACAAGAAAAAAGTTTTCATGGTAGAAGACGACCAAAATTTTGGTACTGTAATGAAATCATATTTAGAGATTAATGGCTTTGATGTTACCTGGATAAAAGATGGCATTAATGCATTAAAAACATTTGTTGTTGGTTATTTTGATATATGTATTTTGGATGTTATGCTTCCTAATATAGACGGATTTACGATAGCAAAAGAGATTAAAGCAAAAGAAGAAACTATTCCTTTAATATTTCTGACTGCAAAAACTCTAAAAGAAGATGTTCTTCAAGGATTTGGAATTGGAGCAGACGACTATGTTACAAAACCATTTGACTCTGAAATTCTTATTGCAAAAATAAATGCGATCTTAAACAGAAGCTCTTTTAAAGAAGAAGAAGAAAGTTTTAGTATTTTTAATTTAGGAAGTATTGAATTTAATTTTGACCTAAGAACACTCACATCACCTAAAGGAAAACATCAACTCTCCCCTAAAGAAGCTGAATTATTAAAACTTCTTTGTGTGGATATCAATAAAGTCATGCTCAGAGAAAAAGCTTTAAACTCAATATGGGGAGAAAATAGTTATTTTACAACCAGAAGCATGGATGTTTATATTACAAAACTGAGGAAGTATTTAAAAGATGAACCTAAAATTGAAATTGTAAACATACACGGAAGTGGTTATTTATTAAAGCTTCAGGAAGAAAATTAATTTTTTAAATGAACCTTAATTATTCAATTCCGATACTTTTAAAAATGCATCCTTAATTTCTGAAGAAAACGACATTATTTTTAAAAGTTTTAAGGAACTAATATCTGGTTTATACAATGGAATCCTAAACTTAGGACTTAGCATATAGGCCACATTATCTTGTATTAAGATTTCAAAAGGTAAGGTAGATAAGCTATTTATTCCCACAAACGAGAGTAATTCATTTTCTAAATCATTTTTAAAAGTAACTCCAAAAACAGCTATTTCCTTATCTTCAAAACACATTTCATAAGCTAGCTCCACCCCGCTTTCTTCTGACATAATATTTTGACGAATTATAGTTGCAGCCTCAAGGTATTCATCAAACACACCAAGTTCAACAACGTCATCAAATCTAGCCATAGTAGGTAAAAACCTATAATTATTTAACTCCTCAACTGACAAATCATAACCATACATTGATGGATTCTCTGAAAAACCAGTCATTGCATTTAATGCTAAAGAATCAATTCTTGAAGTCATATACTCAACTTCCTCACTATTTGCTTTACTATTGTAATACGCATTAACAAAATAATAAGGATTTAACATGCTTATTGTACTAAACTTGTCGTTACCTATAATTCCAATTCGCAAAGTTGAACCGAAAGCAGCTTTATTACTAATCCCTGTAGCCATACTTGTTAGCTCATCACAAGTAAAAACAATAACAGATAAGGAGTCATTATGAGAAGGACTAAACATACCTAACACTTCAAAGCCATTATTCACTAAGGTTTTAGTAACTTCTGTTGTCATATTACGAACTGACACATTAAAAGTACCAAAACCATAGAATGGCTTCACTGCTGAAATTGTAATACATACAAGATTTAACAGCAAACATACAGTCAGATATTTTAAATATTTTTTACCCAATAATCTATGCACTTTGTACATATGCAATATAAAGATATTTTATAAATTAACACTATTTAACATTATGAAAATTTCAATATTATTATCCTTACATATTACTTTCTCTTGGATTTCAGTTTCTGCTTTACCTTATAAATTAATACTCCTTGTTTTTTCCCTTTTAGTTTAATTGTACCTACATCTTTAAATATATACTCTTCTTTGTCTTCAAAGTATTCATAAAGTACTCCTGAAATCAAAAGGTTTTGCTTATATTCATTACACATAGATTCAATTCTTGCTGCAGTATTAATAGTATCTCCATTATATGAAATATCCCTCCTGATACTTCCCACCTGAAGCACCATAACTTTACCTACATGTAAACCTGCTTTAAATTTAGGTTCCTCTCCATATTTTCTCCTATAATACCAATATCTGCGCTCTACAGTTCTTTGAAAAGAGTAAAAAGCTTTAATACAATTATTATTACGAATACCATCATTAACATTCCATGAGATAATAGCTCCATCACCAAGATATTGATACACTTCACCATGGTAGTTATAAACAATAGACAAGTCATTGAAAACATCCTGCACTAACCGACTAAATTTTTCATGTCCTAAACGCTCTGCTATTGTAGTTGAAGATTTCATATCAACAAACATAAAAATCTTTTTCTCCTCATAAGGTTTATTCAACCTTCCAAAAAACCAATTAAAGAAATTTGTAAGTCCAATTTTTCGGTACATCTCTTTAAAAGAATTACTTGCAATACACGCCAAATAAAAATATGCTAAAAAGCGAATGTGATCCTTTTCCAATTTGGGCATATTAGCCAACAAAGTGCGATAGTTTTTTATATTCTCAATTGTAACAGACTTATTGGCTGCCAAATAAAGTATAGCAAAAGCCAGTAAAAAATACAAAAGAGACCGTAAAAATATCATTGATCTGATAGGTGAGAAACGCATTATCCTATCAGAAAATAGCATATCAAGAAAAGTAAACAGTATAGAAACACAAACAGCTAAAAAAACTGTATTTGAATAAATTGAATCTACAGAAAGCAGGTTAAAATAATTAACAAACAGCGATTGGTTTCCTGTTATAAACACATAAAAGAACAGAGCAAAATTCCAGAATAACAGATGAAACCTAATTGATCGAAATAAATTACTAAACCAAATCTTGATCTTTTCTTTATAAAACATATCGGGTTAACTATAATATCATAGATTAATATTAAATACTTCTCTACCCTATTTTTGTTTCATTTATTGCATTGTTTTTATCAACAACACGAAATAAAAAGCCGTTTGAAAAAATCCAAACGGCTTAAAAAATTTAATTATCATCTCATTTTGAAATGACTAAAATATTATAATTTAAATTAATTCAATACTTCTCTTAACAAACTTAGTTAAAGCTTCTCCCTTAAGCATGTTATTTGAAAGCAATGCCAAATCGATTAATTGAGAAACTAATTTATTGTCATTACTGAATTCTTTTAAAATATCAGTTTTCTTAGTATTTAAGTCACTGATCTTTTTGTCAACATCAGCCAATTCATCTTTTTCAGCTTGTGGTATTTCTTCCTCTTTCTTACCTTCTTTAGCCTTCTCTAGTTCCTGACGTTTTTTATTCAAACTTTCAATTTTACTACGAACAGAATCAACTTGCTCACCTACCGCACTGTTTTTATCTTCTAATATACGCTCTACAACAGGATGATTTTCATTCACTACCAATTGATAACTATCTGGCATTTCTCCGTAGAAGTTCATACCTCCACCCTGCATTGCACTCATTTCCTTCATACGACGCATAAACTCTTGTTGCGTAATTACCGCTGGATTTGCATCAGTACCCATAGCTTCAAATGCAACAATAAAGTTCATTTTTTCACTATTTGGAACCTGAGATGTAAATACTGAAGTTAAATCATCTTTATCTTTTGCTGAAAGCTTAGACTCTAATGTATTTTCTTTAGGTATTAATTTTTCAACAACATCTCCATCTACACGTACAAATCTGCTATTTTCAAATTTTTGTTCTAATTGATTAATGAAATGTGTATCTAACTGACCATCCATTAATAATACATCATAACCTTTTGCTACTGCAGCTTCAATAAAACTATGTTGCTCCTCTGCATTTGTAGTATATAAATAAACAAGTTGCTTATCCTTGTCTGTTTGATTCTCTTTGATAATATCTTTATACTCATCAAAAGTAAAATACTTACCTGCTGTATTTTTAAATAAAGAGAATTTTTGAGCTTTATCATAAAACTTCTCTTCAGTAAGCATTCCATACTCAATGAATAGTTTTAATGAATCCCATTTATCTTCAAATCCTTTTCTATCTGCCTTAAAGATTTCAGCTAGACGATCTGCAACCTTTTTAGTAATGTGATTAGAAATCTTTTTCACATTACCATCAGCCTGAAGATAAGAACGAGAAACGTTCAATGGAATATCAGGTGAATCAATAACTCCGTGTAACAATGTTAAAAATTCAGGAACAATATTCTCAACTGAATCAGTAATAAACACCTGGTTACTGTAAAGTTGAATTTTATTCTTTTGAACTTCTACATTGTTTTTAATTTTTGGGAAGTATAATATACCTGTTAAGTTAAAAGGATAATCAACATTTAGGTGAATGTTGAAAATCGGATCTTCACTCATTGGATATAAATCCTTATAGAATTTATTGTAATCCTCATCTTTTAAGTCAGCAGGTTTTTTAGTCCAAAGAGGGTTAGTATCATTAATTACATTATCCTCATCTAACTCTTCCTCTTTACCATCTTTCCACTCTGTTTTTTTACCAAAAACAACTTCAACTGGCAAAAATCTACAGTACTTATTTAATAAGTTTGTAACTTCTGATTTTTCAAGGAACTGCTTATTTTCATCATCAATATATAAAACAATATCAGTACCTCTATCGTCCTTTGTAATTTCTTCCAAAGTGTATTCAGGACTACCATCACAAGACCACTTAACAGCCTGAGCTCCTTCTTTATGTGATAAAGTAACAATCTCTACTTTTTTAGCCACCATAAAAGAAGAATAAAATCCTAATCCAAAGTGACCAATTATAGCATTAGCATCATTTTTATATTTATCAAGGAACTCCTCTGCTCCGGAAAAAGCAATTTGATTGATATACTTATCAATTTCTTCTGCTGTCATACCAATCCCTCTATCCGAAATAGTTAAAGTTTTATTTTTTTCATCAATAGTTACTTTAACTTTCAGCTCGCCCATTTCTCCTTTAAACTCACCTACACTAGATAAAGTTTTTAACTTTTGAGATGCATCTACAGCATTTGACACCAACTCTCTTAAAAAAATTTCATGATCTGAATAAAGAAATTTTTTAATGATGGGAAAAATATCTTGAGACGTTACCCCAATATGACCTTTTGACATAGCAATATTTATTTTTTATTGATTAAACATTTTTTTCGATGGCATTATTTCAAATGACATGCCAAGCACTGTATAATGTCATATAGACAGATTATATGACATAACCTCTGTCATTACTACAGAAAAACTGACGAGACTAAAAAAGATAACATAATCTATAAGCGACACAAACTACCTGTAAAACCTTAACAACATGCTTCTTTCATTCTCACTAACTTATAATTTACTTAAAACCCGCAATATGCATTAAAAAATCGATTACACATTGAAACTACTTCAAAACAAGATGCTTTACTTACTTGCCTCAACTCTCCAGAACGATGCTATGCCTCGTCTCTGCAAGTACTTGTTTTATTGCATTTTCAATGCTCATGACAATCTTTTAATGATAATCCGGGTTAAATCGTGAAACATATAATTAAGAAAACATTGCTATTTTCCTGAATGCACGTAATTTATATTATACTACAAAACCAGACTATATCTGATAACTACAAAATAAAAAACCTCACTGAAATAAAAATTTCAGTGAGGTTCTGGTTTAGATTAGAGTATAACCTCCACTTATTATATAGCAGAACTACCTCGCTCTTCAGTTCGGATACGGATACATTGTTCTAGGGGTGTTACAAATATCTTTCCGTCCCCAACTTCTCCTTGGTTACCATTGTGCGATTTAGCTGCTCTTATAATTGCTTCAATTGTTTTTTCAACAAACTCATCATTTACCGCTATTTCTACTCTCATTTTTGGAGTAAGATTTGGAATTACTTCTTTTCCACGATAAACTTCTTTACTTATTTGATTTCCATGTCCAGAAACTCTGGATACTGTTATACGGGTGATACCTGCCTGAATCAAGCCTTCTCTTACTTGATCCAATTGGTATGCTCTTATTATTGCGGTTACTAATTTCATATGCTTATAATTTATTCCTGAAACCAAATAGAACTCACAATTAAAAAAATCAATCATTAACAATTAGTACTTCACTAATAAATATGATTTTATCCGTTCTTTATATTGATTTCAACTTTACATCAGGCATACAACATCTTAGAATCTAAATCTTAAAATATTTACAACCTAATATATATAATTAAATAATAATGAATATAACTAAAAATAGTTCTGTTTACAAGTTACTAGTTGGGATTTAACATGCCATAACCTCTTTCTCCATGGAAAGAATGATCAAGACCTGTCATCTCTTCTACTTCTGTAGCTTTAAAGCCAAATAACTTTTCAACAACCCAAATAATAGCGATAGTTACAACTACAGAATAACCGATAGCAATAACAACAGTAATTCCTTGTACCCAGAATTGATCCCATGAAGTCCAAATTCCATCTGCTGTATTTGCAGCAGCATCTGCCATCCAGCTATCTCTGATAAAGAATGATAATAATATTGCTCCTACAATACCTCCAACACCATGTACACCAAAGGCATCTAATGAATCATCATAACCCAATTTATCTTTAAGCATTAATGCTCCATAACATATAATAGAAGAAATAGCTCCTAAAGCTAAGGCTCCGGCAGGCTGAACAACTCCCGCTGCTGGTGTAACAGCAACAAGACCTGCTAAAATACCAGAAGCAAAACCTAATGCTGTACCTTTTCCATGATGCAACAATTCGATAATAACCCACATTAAAGCACCTGCTGCTCCTGCGACCTGAGTGGCTGTTAAAGCTTGTGCCGTATCTAGTCCACTATTAATACTACTACCAGCATTAAATCCGAACCAACCTACCCACAACAATCCAACTCCCATCATAGTCATTACTAAGTTATTAGGACGTTGTTGTAGATGTGGATATCCTCTTCTTGCACCAAGATATAAAGCTGCCACTAAACCACTAATACCAGCAGAAATATGAACAACAGTACCTCCGGCAAAGTCGATAGCTCCTGCAGCTCCCCAATGATGTAAGAACCCATCGGCTGACCATACCCAGTGACATAAAGGATTATAAACCAATATACCCCAGATAGCTATAAATACAAGATAACCTTTAAATTTTACTCTCTCTGCAAAAGCTCCGGCGATTAAAGCTGGTGTAATAATTGCAAATTTACCCTGAAACATAGAGAAAACCAGCTCTGGAACTCCTCCTTCCATAATAGTAGTATCAATTCCCTGAAGTAAAAAGTAATCGTTATTCCAACCAAACCATCCTCCAAGAATACTATCACCAAAGCACATTGAATATCCTACTATTACCCATAGAACACTCATTACTCCCATAGCTGCAAAGCTATGCATCATTGTTCCTAAAACATTTTTTGATCTTACTAATCCGCCATAGAACATGGCCAGACCTGGTATCATCAATAATACCAATGCAGTTGATGTTAACATCCATGCCGTTGACCCGGCATCTACTTCAGGGCCAGTATTGGCCCATCCGTTCACAACAAACCCTAGCAACAGAGTTGCTAAAATAATTGCTCTCTTCATAAAATTTTTCTTAATAGGTGGTAATAATCATTTCTCTGGCTGCAAACTTATAAATTTAAACCTTTACCTCCAAATTTTTGTATTTTTTGAAAGCAAACACCTACAATAAAATAACCGTTTGTAATTTTTAAACACCTTTTAATTACACCCTACCCCTCTAATAAAAACACAAAAACCGAAATACAATAAAATTGTTATTTCGGCTTAAAAAAAAATATTATTTTTTTATTATTTCTACTCTAAATACTTATCTAATTCTTTCTCAATTACAACTCTTTTTAATGGTTTTTGAAAGTAACCGTCTATGAGTTTACTTTTCAAAGCATCTGTTATTATTTCATTAGTTCCATAACCTGAAAGCAAAAAATAAGGTATCTCTGATTTAAAACCTTTAGCTTTTTCTACAAATTCCACTCCATTCATAATCGGCATTTTCATATCTGAAATCACAACCTTAATATCATTAGTTTCTTTCAATAAATCCAATGCCTTTTCAGGAGATTCTGATAAAACAACTTTGTATTTTTTTTTAAACATTAACTCAAATAACTTGAGATTAATTGGTTCATCATCTAAATATAAAATCATATATAAGTTTCACTTTTAGCGTTAAAAATAGGCAATATTATTTTTATCTGTGTTCCCTCTCCCAGTTTTGAATCAACAAGAACTTTACCTTTATGCTCTTTTATTACATTATACACTATAGTCATTCCTAAACCAGAGCCTTCTCCTGCTTTTTTCAGTGTAAAAAAGGGATCAAATATTTTATTTTGCGTCTCTACTGACATTCCAATACCATTATCTTTAATGGTAACTAAAAGATTTCCATCTCCTTCTTTTTTTGCATTTATCTGTATAACACCATCATTTTTAATGGCCTGAACAGAATTAAATAAAATATTAAAAAAGACTTGATGCAAACCTTCCTCTAATGCCAATACTTTTAAATCACAATCTTCATAGTCTTTAATAACCTGTATACGATTTTTAATTTTATGACTTAAAACGACAAGACAGTTATTTAATATATCACTGATATTACATTCAGAAAATCCATGTTGTCCATTATTACTAAAACTACCTAATCCATTAACAATATTTGATATTCTATCAACACCTTCCTCCATATATTTTAAAACCTGCCTGCTGACTTTCATATCATCATCACTCAAACAACTATATTCAAGAGTATTTTGCAGCGTATAAAGCCCTGTTTGAATAAAATTAAGAGGATTATTTATTTCATGAGCAACACCTGCAGTCATTACTCCAATTGTTGCCATTTTTTCTTTTTCAATCAATTGTTCTTGCATAGAATGAATCTCTGCTATTGATTTTTCTAGTTTTTCATGTTGTTTCTTTAATTTAACATTAGAGACTATCAAATCTTGATTTGCTTTATGTAATGCCTTCGCTCTTTTCTCAACCAAATTTTCAAGATGTAGTTTATAATTCTCTAGTTCTTTTTGCTGTTGTTTTTGGTCTGTAATATCCTTAATCAAAACCTGATACAACTCTTTGTCATTTAATTTTATTGATGAAATATGTACTTCTGAATCAAACTCTTCACCATTGGACCTTAAGTGCCTAAATTCAAAAGTTTTAATTGCTCCATCACTAACTTCAGAAGCAGTTTCTCTCATTCTGGGAGCAGATAAACTTCCATCAGGTTGTTTTTCTGGTGCAAATTGTTCAATATGCATACCAATGCATTCTTCTTTACTTATTTGTAAAACTCTGGATGCACTCTTATTCATATCAATAATAAAACCATTTTCTATAAGTAGAATTGCATCAAAAGAATTATTAAAAAGCAAATAAAATTTTTGCTCCCGTATATTTAAATCCTTGTTTTGTTGCTTAATTAAAGCCAGATTTTTTAATAATGAATCTGAATATTTTTCACCAACAACCAACAATGCTGCGGCTGTTAGAATTATAATTGTAATATCCATCACCCATGATATAGGCGACAACACATAAGAATTTACATCTATGTTATATGGGATAATTTTATTTATATAAAGAAATCCAAACAATGCATATACAACACTAAAAAATATAAGTAAAGCTATAGCCTTTCGATAGCCTAAAACAAACGAAACAAATATTGGAATCAGTATAATATATGCTTTTGAAGAAACTAAAAATCCAAATTTTGATAACCCGGTAACCAATGCCATTAATACAACAATAACTACAGAGGCTACTTTATAATTAAGCTTTATTTTAGTTCGGTAAAAAACCAATAATCCTAAATATATAATGACTACAGTAATAGCTACAAAAGTCCAGTTAAAACCATATTTAATAGCTCTAACTAATGTAACTAAGTAAGAAATAAGTCCAAATAAATAACCTATAACCAAAGCTTTATTTACAATATCATCTCGCAGATATTTTAACTCTCTGAATTCATTCATGAAGTAATGATTTCAAGTTCTTTTAAAAAATTTATGTATAAAAAATATATCGCGTTGAATTAAAATCCATCACAAAATTATTTTATAAACAGATATTTACAATTAAATATTGATAAAATATTTAATTGAGTATTTTTTTATAATCTTGATGCAACTATTAAAATCAACAATTGTCATTAGATAAAATTTTTAACTCTTGGAGCCAATAAACATTGACATACATAAATCGATAATTGATAAAGCAAGAAAAGGTAACAGTAAGTATCAAAAAAAGCTTTATGAATTATACAGCAAAGCAATGTTTAATATATGCTGTCGAATGATGAATAGTATTCCTGAAGCTGAAGACGTACTGCAAGAAGCATTTTGTGAAGCATTCAGAAGACTGGATACTTTCAGGTTTGAATCTACATTTGGCGCCTGGTTAAAAAGAATTGTTGTTAACAGGTGCATTAATGAACTAAAGAGAAAAAAAATAGAACTGGAATATACAGACAATGTATTTAACGTTGATTTTGAGGATGAACCATACCTGGAGAGTAGTAATTTAAAAATTGAACAAATAAAGAAAGCAATGGGACTCCTTCCTAACGGTTACAGGGTTGTTTTTTCTCTGTACCTGATTGAAGGATATGACCACCAGGAAATTTCTGAAATATTAGATATAAGTGAATCAACTTCAAAATCTCAGTTAGCACGAGCAAAGAAAAAGATCATTGAAATTATTAATGCAGGGAAATTTGAATTTAGCACAAACTAAAAAACAGAGAGATGAAAGATAATTTTGAAAAACATATAGAAAACAACAAAGATCTCTTTGATGATTTAACACCTTCAATTGACATGTGGGATCGTATTGAAAGTAATTTGCCTAAAAAGAAAACCCGTGTTGTCAAAAGAATCATAATTAGTACCTCAAGTGCTGCAGCAATTTTTATTATAGCATTACTTGCTGTTAAATTTTATACGATACAACCATCTTATCAAAACCAATTATTCAGCGAAATTGAAGAAACCGAAAGGTATTACGATAATATATTACATCAAAAAAAGGAACTGATTTACAAATTGACATCTCACAATCCTGAAATTAAAAACGATGTTAATGAAGAATTGGCAATTTTGGATTCTGCAATGACTGAGTTAAAAGAAGATTTAAATGATGATATTTCAAACAGAGAGGTTGTTGAAGCAATGATTTTGAACTACAGAATGAAACTCAAAATTCTGGAGGATATTCTGAAGTATTTATCACCTGAACAAAAGGAAGAAATAACAAAAACTGATAATATCTAAAATAACACATTAAATATCATATATCATGCGATATGTTACACTTATAATATTAATAGGATGTTGTTTAATCTCTCAATACTCCTTTGCTCAGGATTATCATGAGGAATTAAAACAATCGCATACCTTTAAAATAAATGCATCAGGTACACTTGAGGTTATAAATAAATATGGAACCATCTATGTTGAGGTATGGGATAAAGACTCTGTAAAAGTAGATATTGATTTTATTGTATCTGAAAAAAGTGAAAGTCGTTTTAACAAAACCAAAAGCAACGTCTCTTTCGACATATCAGGTAATTCATTATACCGGTCTGTAAAAACTCTGTACGGAAGTAATTATTCTTCTTTTTTCAAAGATCTGAAAGAAGCAACCAATACGTTATCCTCAAACGAGGAACAGACTCATGTAGATTATTATATCACCATACCTAACTATATTAATTTAAAAATTGATAATAAGTATGGCAACATTATACTCCCCTCTTTAAAAGGAGATATTAGTATCAATTTATCAAACGGAGATTTACAGGCTAAAAACCTAAGTGGAAATACACGACTAAATTTATCGTTCGGAAACTTAATTATTTCAAATATTGAGCAAGGAAATCTTTTTCTAAACTTTATGGATTCCAATATCAAAAAGGGGAATAACATTACCCTTGATTCAAAATCATCCAATGTAAATATTAATAAAGTTAATTTACTCAAACTGGATGCCCGACGAGGTAAAATTAATATTAATGATGCGAATTATATTTTTGGTGATTCGGAATTTTGCGAGCTGAACTTCTATAATTTAAACAAAGAAATTAGCTTAAATATTAAATACGGAATACTTAAACAACTTGCATGTTCCTCTGATTTTGAAAAAGTTAACTTAAAAAGCTTATATGCTAATTTAAATATATCTCTACCTAATGAAGCTTTTAAAATTACGACCTACGATGATAAAACATCAACCAAATTCAATAAAAAGATAACCTGGATTAATGAAACTAAAACTAACAACAATAATTCATTAAAAAAGACAGGCTATTTCTTAAAAGAAAATAGCTCAAAAGAAATCATTATTGATGCTTCAAATGCAGATATAGAAATTAACTAATGATTTTGCAATCAATAAAGATCAAAGAAATGAATTTTCAACATTTAAAATATATCATTTTACCACTGGTTTTATTTATAGCTCATTCTAGTACATCATCTGCTCAGGATTATAAAACCCTGATTGGGTATAAAGATGGTGCTGGACCAGGTGTTATGATTAAACGACTTTTACCTAACGAATCTGCATTTAGTGCGCAAGCTATTATTAAAGATGGAGGTTTTAGCGTAAGTGGATTCAGAACTTTTCATGAAGTAGCCTTTCCTAAAAAGAGTTCTAAATTCTTTTTCTACTATGGATATGGTACTCATTTTAGATATTACAGATATTACAAAAGCAGAAACTTATTTACACCCTTTAGTCCGACAATAAAACACAAAGGCAATTATTTTGCATTTGGATTAGATGGAGTAGTTGGTTTAGAATATCGTTTTTTGAAATACCCTTTTGTACTGGCAAGTGATTTTAATCCAAACTTTGAATTCGGAGGCGCCACCTACTTCAGAGTTAATATGGATATGTACACTGTTAGTATTGCCTACACATTTTAAGAATTTAAAAAGTTGAACAATTAAAGTTTAATAATATGAAGCGTATTGTATTTTACTTTGCATTAATATTGATGTCATCAACATTATGGTCGCAAACCAGTGAAAATAATGATGAAATTAAAACCATCTTTAGCAACAATGGAAATACCACTAATGGAGGATATGGTGGTATCATGCTCAATTACACTCAAATTGCAGACAGAGACGCCATTGTAATCGGAGCCAAAGGAGGATGGCTCATAAATCACTCTTTTACTATTGGATTAGGAGGTAATGCGTTTATCACTGAGCCCATTTACGACATGAACCTTATGGAAAAATATGAATATGCCGGTGGATATGGCGGTTTACTGCTAGAACCTGTTATTGGTGCAAAAAATCCGGTTCACATTGCATTTCCAATACTAATTGGTGCCGGAGGTATATCTTATAACAATCATTATGGCAATGAAAATGATGATTGGTATGATGAAGAAAACGGATACGAAGACAGCGATGCTTTCTTTGTTTTAGAGCCAGGTGTTGAAATTGAATTTAACCTGGTTAAATTTATGCGTTTTGCAATTACTGGTAGCTATAGATATACTAGTAATATTGGATTAGAATATAGAACGGAATCAGTAAAAGGACAACCAATTGGTGGTAATGATATATTAAGAGGTTGGAACATTGGTTTAAGCTTAAAATTTGGTAAGTTTTAAACGATACACACTTGTTATTTTAGTCATTGATCTTGGTTTCTATCTTATTTGCTATAAAAACAGATTAATGACTATTTTTTTTAAAAAAAGTTCACCACTTACTTCACTGAGAAAAAAGCACTTATAATTAACACTAAAATAAACTTAGTATTTTTTTCATTTTTTATTTTTGCAGTTTAAAAAAATACTCTATTTTTGCAGCCGTTATCAAAAGAGATACACACTGAAACAGTCTTTAAACGGATGATTTCGGATAAAATATAAAAGTATTGGAGAGATGGCAGAGTGGTCGAATGCGGTGGTCTTGAAAACCATTGTACCGCGAGGTACCGGGGGTTCGAATCCCTCTCTCTCCGCTTCACCCGCCAAAGCAATTTATTTGCAAAGGCGGGTTTTTTTTCGAATTTCAGAAAGAATTTTTTTTATTTTATTTCGTTACTTTTTTTAAGATAATTAAGAAAAAAGTATATATTTGCATCCGCTTAGAAAAAAGCAAATTCACCAAACGAAAGCGTTTGGATTAATTATAAGATTTTGGAGAGATGGCAGAGTGGTCGAATGCGGTGGTCTTGAAAACCATTGTACCGCGAGGTACCGGGGGTTCGAATCCCTCTCTCTCCGCTGGGTAAAAGCAGTTCTGATTTTTCAGGACTGCTTTTTTTATGCTCTGATGCCAAATAATTTATCAGCAAAGGGATTAAAACAAAAGACTAGCAAAAGTTTATTGTAATACTTTATAAGCCTTTGCATCTTTAACCACAATACCACTAAAATTCTTAAGCTATAAACAAATCTCAATAAAAAATTCTTTGGACAGGATTAACCGGATCTGGAGGATTATAAAATCTGATCATGCACAATATTTGGGCCTGAACAAAAAAAAGAGTTTTTTGCTGTTAAATAGAAAAGAGGCTGAAAGCCTATAACATCACACCAAGGCGGCAACGCCCCTTGTTTTTGTCATCAGGAAAATATCAGGCTGAAAGTCTGTAACTACCTCCAATAATATTTTGTAGATTTGAATGCAATAAAAAATATTGTAGACTATAGCCTGAACTTACAGGATGTATATGTACTTGGGACGATGTCACAAGTTTTGATGTATAAGGCTTTCAGCCTTAAAAAAAAGAAATTCTATCGACAGTTCAGAAGTGTTATTGACGTAAAGAATTTCCTATTCAGGTTAACAAAAATCTATACTTAATTAAATCAGCATTTAGGCCCAAATTTTATACTTGATCCTTTATGGATCATGCACAATATTTGGGTCTGAAAAAAAAAGAGTTTTTTGCTGTTAAATAGAAAAGAGGCTGAAAGCCTATAACATCACAACAAGGTGGCAGTGCCTCCGCAGAGTAGCTATGGCGCTCGCGGATCGCCCCTTGGTGTTGTCATCAGGAAAATATCAGGCTGAAAGTCTGTAACTACTTCCAATAATATTTAGTAGATCTGAATGTAATAAAAATGTTTCAGACTTGCAGCCTGAACTTACAGGGTGTATATGTACTTGGGACGATGTCACAAGTTTTGATGTATAAGGCTTTCAGCCTTAAAACAAAGAAACTCTATCGACAGTTCAGAAGTGTTATTGACGTAAAATATTTCCTATTCAGGTAAACAAAAATCTATACTTAATTAATTAAAACTACATTTAGACCAAACTTTTATACTTGATCCTTTATGGATCATGCACAATATTTGGGTCTGAACAAAAAAAAGAGTTTTTTGCTGTTATAGAAAAGAGGCTGAAAGCCTATAACATCACAACAAGGTGGCAACACCCCTTGTTTTTGTCATCAGGAAAATATCAGGCTGAAAGTCTGTAACTACCTCCAATAATATTTTGTAGATTTGAATGCAATAAAAAATATTTCAGACTATAGCCTGAACTTACAGGATGTATAAGTACTTGGGACGATGTCACAAGTTTTGATGTATAAGGCTTTCAGCCTTAAAACAAAGAAATTTTATCGACAGTTCAGAAGTGTTATTGACGTAAAGAATTTCCTATTCAGGTTAACAAAAATCTATACTTAATTAATTAAATCAGCATTTAGACCCAAATTTTATACTTGATCCGTAAACATTACACAGGATGCACAAGCAATTTAAAAGAACGATTGAATAGACATTTTAATGGATATGTTGAATCTACAAAGAATTTAAGACCTTTAAAGCTCCATTGCTATTTTACGTTTACTGACAAACTAACTGCATTTCAATTTGAAAAATACCTCAAATCTGGATCAGGAAGAGCTTTTGCAAACAAACATTTTGGTTTTAACAAATCGTCTTAATACATCGCCCTTCGAAGCAGTTCACTGCGAAGGCGGACTTTTTTATTTTATCTAATTCTTATTTTCAAAAGATATAACTTATATAGGCTACAGCGGAGAAACATTCAGGTATAATGCGTAGCCATATTGATCTATTTATACCTGATAGGGTATAAACAATTCATCTCATATACATGACATATTTAAGGAGATTGCGTAATTACCACAACAAACCAATTCTGTATCATTTTTAGTATATACCTATGTATCAAATTTAGTATATAACCACTAACAGCCTCTTTATCACAAAATAGAAGACACCTCAAAGCAGTAGTTCATACCAAAGTGATACAAAAAGTAATTATTTTTCACGATACAACACAAATAGTAATCGTTTTTCACAAGAAGTAATTATTTTTCATGTTATCTTAGTAACCAAAATTCACCTTAAAGAGGCATGAGTAATTGTTTTTCACAAAAAGTAAGCATTTTTCACGGTCAAACACTTCCTGAAGAGGGAATATTAGCTGGCTATGCTTTATTACTTCAAGAACTAGAAGAAAATACAAGCACAACATTGCCTCTTCCAAGGCAACTTTCCATCATTACAGATAAACATCAAAGATATAATACAGAAAATTGGCAAGTGTTTACTAAAAGACACAAACCCAATGACAATCTAATTAGTCATATTGTTTTTGCTTTAAAACACGAAGGAATCGATTTATTAATTCTAAAGTCAATATTTCAATATATTGGTGAAAAGCAAATTACAGATTTTATACTGAGTGAACCAACCGGACAATACGCTAGAAAAATTTGGTTCTTATACGAGTGGCTATTAGGAATTAAACTTGATATACCTGATTTAAAAAAAGGCACTTATGCTGAATTAATAAATCCCAGCCAGCAGTATCCTGGACCAACAGAAAACTCTACCAGACATCGAATAAAAAATAACCTACCTGGCACACCTGAATTTTGCCCTTTGATTAGAAAAAGCGAAAAACTAGAAGAATATATCGCTTCTAATATTAGAGAGTCAATTGATAACGGACTGGACAATAGGGATAAGGATCTTATAAAAAGAACAGCTGCATTCCTGCTATTAAAAGATTCAAAGGCCTCCTTTGCCATAGAAGGAGAATATCCTCCAAATATGAGAGCCAAGAATTGGGGTAAAGCAATAGGACAAGCTGGCAAAAAACCTTTGACTCTATCTGAAATAGAACGCCTTCAGCATGTTGTTATTGGCTCAAAGAAATTAAAAAACATGGGTATAAGACAAGGAGAAGGCTTTATTGGAGAACATGATCGTGAAACGTTTTCACCTATACCCGATCACATATCCGCTAAAGCTAAAGATCTCAACTCATTGATGAATGGATTATTAAACACTAACAATCTTCTTCAGAATAGCACCTACGATCCTATACTTACTGCTACAACTATTGCATTTGGATTTGTATTTATCCATCCGCTTTCTGATGGAAATGGAAGGATACACAGGTATTTAATACATCATATTTTGACATGGATGGGCTATACAAAACGAGATATGATATTCCCTGTTTCATCTGCCATTTTAAATAGGATAAGTGATTACCAGGATGTTTTAGAAGATTTCTCATCTCAAAGAATTGATTTAATTGAGTGGGAGCCTACATCCGATCATAATATAAAAATACTAAATGATACCGTTGATTTGTATCGTTACTTTGATTTAACACCTCAGGCGGAATTTCTTTACGAATGTGTTGAAGAAACAATTAATAAAATTATTCCGGAAGAAATCGATTATCTGGAAAAGTATGATAAGTTAACGAATAGAATTAACTCTTTCTATAATCTACCAAACTCAAAAGTAGACCTACTTATTAAGCTATTAAATCAAAGTAATGGAAGATTATCTAAGAAAAAGAAAGAAAATCTTTTTGAAGAACTTACAGATGAAGATATTGCCATTATTGAGGAGTATTATCAGGAGATATTTATAAGCTGAGTTTAATTTTCTTTAAACTGCATATTTTTTGGACATTTAATTGGACACTATTTTAAAGGTTATCACCAATCCAATATAAAACAATTATATTTGAGCAATAGAGGTCATTACAGAGCATATAAAAACAGCCATATTTTGAACCTTGTGACGAGGACTTACCGAGGACTTTAAATTACACCGACATAAAGCATTTAGAATAGGCAAAATAGATCCATTGCTATTTTACGTTTACTGACAAACTAACTGCATTTCAATTTGAAAAATACCTCAAATCTGGATCAGGAAGAGCTTTTGCAAACAAACATTTTGGTTTTAACAAATCGTCTTAATAAATCGCCCGCCGAAGCAGTTCACTGCGAAGGCGGGCTTTTTATTTTATCTAATTCTTATTTTCACAAAATATAACCTATTACAGGCTACAGCTAAGAAACTCAGCACATTTTCTCACTGATGCATTTGAATACGAAGGCGGGCTTTTTATGGATCATGCACAATATTTGGGCCTGAACAAAAAATAGAGTTTTTTGCTGTTAAATAAAAAAGAGGCTGAAAGCCTATAACATCACAACAAGGTGGCAGTGCCTCCGCAGAGTAGCTATGGCGCTCGCGGATCGCCCCTTGTTTTTGTCATCAGGAAAATATCAGGCTGAAAGTCTGTAACTACCTCCAATAATATTTTGTAGATTTGAATGTAATAAAAATGTTTCAGACTTACAGCCTGAACTTACAGGGCGTATATGTACTTGGGACGATATCCCAAGTTTCGATGTATAAGGCTTTCTGCCTTAAAACAAAGAAATTTTATCGACAGTTCAGAAGTGTTTTTGACGTTAATAATTTCCTATTCAGGATAACAAAAAACTATACTTAATTAATTAAAACAACATTTAGACCAAATTTTTATACTTGATCCGTAAACATTACACAGGATGCACAAGCAATTTAAAAGAACGATTGAATAGACATTTTAATGGATATGTTGAATCTACAAAGAATTTAAGACCTTTAAAGCTCCATTGCTATTTTACGTTTACTGACAAACTAACTGTATTTCAATTTGAAAAATACCTCAACTCTGGATCAGGAAGAGCTTTTGCAAACAAACATTTTGGTTTTAACAAATCGTCTTAATAAATCACCCGCCGAAGCAGTTCACAGCGAAGGCATGCTTTTTATATTATCCTTGATTATGGATTACCTTTAAAGTCTACAGTGCAATTAGGATTACTAACCTCGATAAAAATTCTTTGGACAGGATTAACAAGATTTACAGGATTATTAATGCCTCAAATGGAAGGAAATTTATTCATTTTTATTTACCTCATTTATAGCTTTTGCAACCTTTTTAATAGTTGGTTGAGACACACCAAATTCTTTGGCGATTGAACCCCAATGCGAGACGGCCTCCTGTACTTCTTCCAATATCAATTCAGGTTTCTTTATTCCAAAATGCTTTCCTAATTCTAAAAGCTGTTTCCTTCCCGGATTTTTACTCTCTCCTGCAACCATAGTACTGTGAAAGCCATAAGCTGAATTTGAAAAAGTTAGATCATATACGGGAGCGAAACTCCAATTACCTTTGGCATCCATTAAAAAAGAGAAGTTCTTACTATGATCATCCCGATTGTGAGTAAACACATTAAAAGCTGCCAGACGTAATACTTTCTCGTATGCTTTCACATGTTTTTCAAGTTGAAAGGCACAATCCATTAAATGACCATAATCCATGGTGCTCATTCTAAAATTATCATGCATCAATCCACTAGCAGTATGCATGTGAATTCTTTTCTCTTTTATTCTGTCAAAGCGTTTTGTACCAAAGTATGTTTGTCCCGAGCGTCCTGTGAATAGTTTACAATCGCTCATCTCCAATCCGGCTTTTAAAGCCATCTTATGGTAAGCGTATTCAATATTGGCAATCTCTTTAGGATCAGACGACGATGGAAATTTAATCAGCCAATCTTCAAAACCTTCTGCCAGTTTTTGATGACCATGCATTAATTCTTTGGTGACATTATTATATCCAACAAATATTTTAGGACGTGCTCCACCGGAAGAACCACCTAAAGTAAATAGCTCCTCAATTAAATCAGAATCGCTTCCTTTTAAAATATGATCCATTTCCCGGGCTATCATATCCAGTTCAATTTCAGACGAAATTGTAACATCTTCATCATACTTTGGTTTATAACACAAAGCACCCATGCCTTTATCTCCAACGTAAGCCAATCGATCCAATGGAGTTATATTTTGCATACTTACTCCCTTCGATGCAAGGGAACGATCTAACAACAACCTTCCCCAACCATCAGGTAACGAATCGTTAAAAACACCATATAGCCCATCAAAAGGTTCTGAACCGGCGGAATTGATTTCATTATTATAAGGCAGTTTAATTGGTGAAATATTGAGACCACATTTTAAAAAATCAGCATTATAACGAAAGTAGATTGTTCGATTATCCCTTACCAATTCCCCTACCTGATAACTTTGGCCTTCAAGCTCCAAAGACACTATAATATTTTTGATATTTTCCATAACAGTTTCTTTACCTACTATTTAGTCGAAAAAAGATCCTCAATATTGCCTAAGTCTTCTTTGGGTTGGAAAACTGACTTAAAATCTTCCAGTCTATCTAAAAGATGTGCTAACTTAAGCAATGATTCTAAAGATATTTGTCCGGTAGTTTCAAAACGTTTTAAGCTACCTAAAGAAACACCAGATCTCTCTGCCATATCTGATTGAGATAACTTTAATTGTTTACGTAAGGCTTTATGACGTTTGGCCAGTTCCTTACCAATTTCATGAGGTGTTGGATGAATCGAATACATATAATGCCACCTATTAAGAAAATTAAATTCAGGTATTATGCCGAACTATTAATCATAAATTGCAAGTCTCAACTTCATTATCATTAAAGAATCGGCATAGCTAATATATTAGTCAAATATAGCTATATTTTTAGTTTTTAGCCAATATATTAACTAACATATTACAAAGTGACATTTATTAATTTGGCGATATTAGTAGGTCGCCTTAGGTCGCTAAGCTTCAAATCTGATATAATTAAAACCAGAGCTGTCCTAATTATATTTGTTAACTGGTGCTTCGCCCAGACCTGACTTCATTTTTTAGTTCACAAGGTTTATTTTTAAGTTATGTTCATGATTTTCGTTACGCTTCAATTGTCTGGCACTTCATAAACAGATTAAATTTCATCACCATGAATTTCAGCATAACCAATTTCTATTAGGTATTGACGAAATTCCTGTGGTAGCTTTATTGCCAATGCAGATTCTAATTTTGCAATTACAGTCTCCTCTGTTCCTTCACCTATATTGTCTTGTGAATGTTCTTTCAGTTTATTTAATACGTCGTGTATATTCATGTATGATATTATTCAATGAGTTTCTATTCTGCAATACGATACCAATTTTCACTTAACTTTTTATTGGTTTTAGGATGATCTAATTTTGTTCTGGCATCATATATTCTAATTTTTGCAGTATCAGTTGTATAAATAAATGCAGAATAATGATCAATAAATCCGCGGTCGATAAAAAACGTTACTGTAATACTCCCGGATGGTTTATCATCAACAAATATTTCATTTCCTCCGTTTGAAATAGGTGGAAAATGATTCAGTTTTACTTTATAGTCTTCAAACTCCCCATTTATTGCCTTTTCAACTATTCGTTCTCTTTCTTTTAATCTCAAATTCCAATCCAGTTTTTCAATAAGACCTGAACCAAATATCAAACTTGAAATACCTATTATAATTGAAATGGATACTCCTATTTTATGAAATTTTGTTATGCCTTTATTTTGAATCCATGGCACAAGCAAATAAAGGGTAAGTATTAGAGCGATAATTAGATAAGGGAACACAATAACAATTGAGAATAAGCCAAAGGTATAATAATAGAAAAATGGTGCCTGTAATATTGCTAAACAGATAAGAACTATGGTTAATATCCTATCAACCACGGATCTTGATTCAACTTCCTTTTCTTGTTTTTGTCTGGATAATATAAAAATAAAAAATCCTATTACTGCTATGGCAATTATTAATCCCATTTGATGATTCTGTATAATTTTGAATATTTAATCCGCAATATGCATTAGAAAGTTTATTACCTAATCCGGGCTATAGGAGTTTGAATATCTAAGTTCAAAACAATAATTAATTATTTGCTTTTCTCTTGTAAATAATTACCTAAAATACATCCAAATAATATGCAGGATCTAAGTTGAAAGCGTAAAAGAATGGCATTTAAAATACTATAAATAAAACATACATTGTTAATATCTTACATTTTAGATACTGGAATATTGTTTAGCTCGACACCCCCTCCAATCTGTAGGGTATGCAAGCAACCCTAAATTAGAGGCTAAGGGTTTTAAGTGTATTATTCCCTCAGTCAATCTGTACGTTTGGGCAGCCATAGTCTTTTGCAAGTTTGGACTGCGCGTTGACTCTTTTGAGCAACTTGGCAATATGTATGGATTGCGAAGGGCTGGATACCTAAGTCATAAGGACACACTTTTTATGAAACAACATGTGGTAAATCAATACCAACCCTATATCCATAACCAAATGATTCATTAGAAAGTCTTTGTGCAAAATTTTCTTTTAAATTGGTGATATATTTTAAAGAAAGGTCCGTATCTAGATATCTAAAATTTAAATGCTCAATGTTATTTTCTGTTATATATGCCGTAAATGGTTTACATGACCAATCAATGCAAACTGCTTTATTCTCAACATTTAAAAATGAATAATATTCTTGTTCTGCTTCTGCTATTGCTTTGTTCAAATCTTTATTATTGGATAACACTCGCCCCTTTATAAAATAAAAGTTATTCTTAATTTTATCTTTAGGGTTAACACAATCACAATGTGGGGTTATGCATAAAAAGTAATCTTCTGATTCAGTATTTTTAAAAATATCCCCAAACTTCAACTTTTTGTCAACGAAATCACAATTGGAAGTTGAAATAAAAGCTGAATATTTTATCAGAGCTTCTTGTAAGTTTATATTAAGTTCAGTAGGAATTTCATCAACTTTTGCAATTCCATCTTCAATTAATTCTATTACATCTGATTTACCATTAATGGATTGAGCACTTAAATCTTGTAACCAGCTTTTTATAACAAAATCATAGATTCTACGCTTATTAAAGGTCTGTGTTTCCTTATCCTTATAGTTTTGCATATGGTAAAAGAATGCTATTTCATCAATATCGGAAAAACGGGTACCAATTATTGAAAACTCTTTACGTAATTGATCTTTTAATTCTAGAGAAAGTAAACTCAGGTAATTATGAGGATTTGCTATTATAGCCTTTGAGAAAACATCAAATAATTCTTCAGGCTTTACACCATCACCATTGTCTGATTTGTGATAAATAAGAACAGTGGTATTATTTATTTTAAGAATATGATCTTTTGATTCTACCCTCTCAATACTAAATGTTAAATTATTTGATTTCTCCTGATTTAAACCAATTAGTGATAATGCTTTTATGTAATCCTTATTTTCAGATGTTTTATCCTTAAGCACCCTTGCAACCTTTGCACAAACACCTCTTGAGTTTACTTTAAGCTCCATTACTTCAATTATGCGATTCAGAATTTCATCTTTTAATTCATTTCTTCTTTCATAATTATATACATAATCAAAGAATAGTTTTTGATTATTTTTATCATCAAAAAATAATTCAAAATCTATATCGCTTTCTCCATGAGGCATTCTCTCAAAATTTTCGTTAAGCTCTGTAAATAACGAGTCATAATCAAATGTTTTTTCAACTGAATTAAATTCTGAGATTAATATTCTGCTAATGTTATTTAGATCACTAGCATTTGTATAAATAACAACAAATGGAATTTGGTTTGAATCAATAACATCTGATAATATTCCTATAGAGTCTTTATACTTTGGAACAGTATTTTGGTCTAATTCCCAATCCAAAATCATCAAATCTTTATTTGGAATCATATAATCTTTCTTCCAACTTTTATCTAATGATTCAAATTGGTAAATATCTAAATCACACTGTCCAAGCTCTCTAAATGAATTGTACAATTTCTTTGGTTCTTCAAATTTTAAGTCTTTTTTTGCAATCTCATCAGTCGTTGAATAAGCTGATGCATATTTATCATCAATGCAGATAGCTGATCTGATAGAATTCTTTATAATACTTTTAGCTACTTCGTCAAATCCCATAACTCTATTCTTTTTTTGTTTTGGAGATGACAAAGCAGGCTCCATTTAATTTATTATATTTTGAATCATTTGATGCTGAAAGCTCGTAACCTATGGAATTCAGATGTTTTTTTGCAAGGTATAATCCAATACCTCGACCATCTTTTTTACGTGTATAAAATAGTGTAAAAATGTCTTCAAGTTGAGAATCATCTATTCTAGAACCTGAATTCATAATTAGAATTTCATCATCTATAAGATCTATTTTTATCTCTCGTTTCTCAGATGAGATTAACCAATAATTTGCATTGTTTATAATGTTCAGGAAAACTGGTTTAATTATAGAATCAAATGTGAAAAATTCATAAGCTTTAAAACTATCATTAACCTCAAATTTAATATTATATCTATCAAACTCATTTTTAAAAAATGAACTTATATATTCGAAAATTTGCAAACCACTTATTACTTCTCTTGTTCTTCTACTAGTTCTATATAATGGTCTTAACAACTTATAATTAACCTCAAGGTGTTGAAATGCATTTTTTAACTGAGTTACACTATTTTCCAATAAGCTATCCTTACTTTTATATCTCTTCAATTCTTTAACAGCATCATTCATTTGAGCATACATCACATTGAATTGATGATCAATAATCTCTATTGACATGCCTAATTGTGCTAGTTCTTCATAGTCCTTAAGCTTATCATTCAAACGTTCATTTTGTTCTTGATACCACCCTCTTAGAAAATCATCATCAACATCTATTTGTAAATTAGTAATGTGATTAATAAAGCCTTCAAAAGAGTTTTCCATTAGCTTTTTCTGTTCATTTATTAGGTTTTCTAATGCAGAAATCTTATAAGCAATTCCTTCTTTTGAATCATCAATAGTTAAACTATGAGGCTTTGATTGTTCTATGAATGTTTCAATCTGAGATTCCTTTTCTTCTCCAAATAATTTATTAATTCTTACAAATGACTCTTTTGTAGTTTGTTGATAAACTGCAAATTGTTTGTCGATATATTTTAAATGACTACGATACTTCTCATTAAACTCAAGTTTTAGGTTTTCTACATTTATACGCTCTCTTGTCCTTTCTATAGTTTCATAGCATTCTTGCACTTTTGCATCAATAGTATAATAGCTTTGCTGATAAGCTGTATATGCAGATTCCTGTCGTTTTGTAATGCTTACTCCTTGAGGTTTTTGGATTTTTATATTTCGAAGCTTACTTTTCTTTTCTTCTATTTTCTCTAAAATTTTGTTGTAAGAATTGTAGTTAATTTCAATTTTAGAGACTTCATTCTCCAAATCAATTGATAGCTTATCAATATCATTTTGAAGTTGTATTAGTTGTTCTTCATTATCTTTCAATTTAGAAAGAAAAGCTGATTTTGTTTTTTTATTTTTCCTTTTTGCAGCCGCCAACTGCTTATTATGCTTTGCTTCAATTTCTTTTATTTGACTTTCTCGAAATGTTCCAAATTTATCATCTAGTCCGGAACGCATATACCTTTTGGCGATATCAATAAAAAATTCAATTAAATCATCTTTAAATTCTCTGTAAGCTTTATTTTGAATGAAACCTTCTCTCCCTGCTTTATCTTTTAGAGATGAGTTTTGTTCCCTTTTTAAATCAATGTAGCCAATAAATCTCCTATGACTAAAAAAGTACTGACCAGCACTTAAAGATCTTCTTTTTTCAAACTCAAGAAAATCAGCTTCTGTTCTTCCATAAGGTAACACTCTGAAATCATCTCGATAAATATATAAACCGCCAAATGAATTTAGTTTCTTATCTAAATTATTGTATTGCTCCTCATTTAACATTGAGCTAGCTCTTGAACCTTCTGTAGCTCCCCATTCAATACTAAAAGGACCATATGCCGTTTTTCCAGGTGGACGGTTAGGGCGAAATTCATATTTCTCTCGCTTATTGAAAACTTTTATTTCGCCTGAGAAAAAACCATTTTCATCAAAGCTCCCTTTTAACCAGTGATCAGCATTTTGCATCTCTTCACGTGTAAGAAAATCATCAATGAGATCATACTTTCCACTAGCATCATAAATTAAAAAGTTTATACTAAAATCTTTTTGAGGCTTTTTTAAATCATTGTGAAGACCGCTCAATGAGGAGCGTAGATAATTCACAGAAGCATTGTTTTTAAATTCAATCCTATCTTTATCAGACAACTCTAACAATTGTCCATGCGGGGTGAAAATAATAAAATATGTTCCGTGAAATTCCGAATCACAAAACTTATTAACTATCTCCTCTAAAATGAAATTGGGGGCTTTAAGATTTGTCCAATCCTTCAGTATATCTTCTCTTAGTCTTTCTTGCTCTTTCCATAAATCCTTTTCCAAATTAGGCAGAAACTCTTTCTTTGCTTGCTCGAAATTAGAATTAAATGATTCTTTACTAGCAAATTTGAATAACGGAATGTTTAAATCTTCAAGAAAAAATTCATAGTTATCTAAAACTCTCCAATCCATCAAGAAAGCATTAGCAGATTCTTCTTTTTTCTTAGAAAGCATTAGCATTTGAGATCCTAGATAAGAAACTGATAATCTACCAATTCCCTTTTCTCCCATTGGGATACGTTTATCCAACCCAAATTCAGATTTTATTTTTTCATTTCTTGCTTTTGAATCAGTTCCAAGTACAAACCATTTGTTTAGAATATCATTTTCAGACATTCCGAAGCCATCGTCTGATAGTAGAAATATTGGAGCTGTATTATCTTTATAAGTGTCTAGGAATAACTTGCATTCTAAGTTTTTGGCATACGCATCATAGCCATTTTTCCAAAGTTCTGAAATCGCTGTTGGCAAATCTGCAATTTGCCCTTTCCCCAAAAGTTCAATAGCTCGGGCTTTTGCTCTAAATTTTGCCATGATTATAATTTTCGATAATTGCTAGTCCTATTCTTCTTGCATACTCTGGAGGTACAGCATTACCAATTAATCGAGCGATTGCTCCAACACTATCACCATGAAATTTATAATTTTTAGGGAATGATTGCAAAACTGCTCCTTCTCTTAAAGAAATTCCTCTATCATTTTCAGGGTGTCCGAATCTTCCATTTGAGATACTAATAAATTTTGTGGTAATTGTCGGTGCTGGTTTATCCCACCACATTCTACCAAAAGTATCTCTAAATGATGTGTCTTTTCCAATAAAGCATTTCAATTGCAAATCTATATCATTAGCAAAATCTAATCTATCTCCGCCATCCTTTCTAACTTTCTTAATTCGTCTTAAGTTGATATCAGTCAAATTTGAAGTAGTATGCAAAAAATCGCTATTATCATTATGTCCAGCCTTTATATTGTCAAAGCCGTTATGACTACCTATAAAGTCTTTTACAGTGGGTTTCTTTCCAATTAATGGTTTTGGGAAGATTTTATCATTAGAGGTTCTATTTGCAACTAATGTAAATCTTTTTCTATTTTGTGGCACTCCAAAATCATTTACATTATGCACATCAAAATGAACATGATATTTATTTTCTTCAAGCCAGTTAATAAAGTCTTCTAATCCACTTTCTTTCTTCTTGCGCAATACACCTGGTACATTCTCAACAATAACATAACCTGGTCTGAAATATTCTACAAAACGACGAAATTCAATCAATAGATTTTTAGATTTCTGTGATTTTGTTTTATCTGTGTTAATTATACTCCAAAACTGACATGGGCTACAACCGATTAATACAAGATTTTTATCTCTTCTCTTAAGACCTAAATTCTTTTGTAATTCCTTTTCTTTTAGTTCAAAAACATCTGCTTTAATAAATTTATTTTTGCCAATATTCGCCTCATAAGTTTCTTTGCATCTTTCTTCATTATCAATTCCTGCTAATATTTCTAAACCAGCTTGTTGCATACCAAAACTCATGCCACCCCCGCCACAAAAGAAGTCTACAGCTTTTAATTTATTATATGAATTTGAATTATTTACCATAAATAATATTTTCAACTTTAACCACGCAATCTAATAAATCTCTTTCAATATCCTGACCCCAAAACCTAAGAACTTTCCATCCATTTCTAATTAATTCGGCATTAACTTCTTTATCCCTTTCAATATTTCGTTCTATTTTTTGATGCCAAAACTTAATATTTGATTTGTGTTCATATTTTTTAATTTCCCAATCTTTTCCGTGCCAAAACTCGCTATCACAGAATACTGCAACTTTGTGCTTTTTAAATGTAAAATCAGGTTTTCCAAAAACTGTTTTATCATTTTTCCTATACCTTAAACCTCTAGCCCACATTGCCCTGCCTAATAGTAATTCAATCTTAGAGCCTTTAGATTTAACAGCTTGCATATTTTTTTGCCTTTGCTCTTTCGTTAATTTACCCATCAACATAAATTACTTATTATCAAACAGTATGACAAACTCCTAACTCTTATACAAGCTGAAGCATCGGCTTGTGGTTTAAAGCTTTAAATGAACCAAATTTACATTGGCGTTTGTTGCACGGTCTATTTTAACATGAAACACAACTTTTGAGTATCCCTAATATACTTGGACTTATTTTGTGTTTAGGTTTAACCCCTGCTAAAATAGTTATTATTTTAAATATTAATGTCATCTAACGGACTTTTTATCTGCTGTAAATATTTGTTGATTAATTGGTATATATTCAAGTTGTTTTTTTATGAATTATTTTCTAAAAACTCATGTATATAGCTTAATTAATTAAAGATCCAACAACCCAATCTCATAATATTTACTGACCTATTGATCTAATAATATAAATTCCTTACAACCTATCTCGCGTTGCTTCCTTAAAGGTCACCTACGATATGACGAGGATATGACGTCGTACTGACTATGGTTTAGGTATGCATATTTTATCCTCTTTCTTCGCTTCCTTAGAAGCAATGCCCAGGCAAAGAACAATCAAAGAATGTGCATCGACAACACAACCTCAATACAACCACAATACAAAGAACAAGCATTGACTATGCATACAACTAGCAATGGTTATGCATAGGATTAGCATAGAAATAGCATAGATAAGCAAAGACCTAGCAAAGAAAAGTCATAAAAGACCCTAAAAACATAAAAAATGGAATCCAAAACCATCAATTTAGACCAAAAGTGGAATCCAAAATCTCCATTTTTAGCAAAAAATGGAATTCTGGGGCATTATGGGGGGGTAAAAAAGATTCCATTCCCAAACACCATAAATAATATCACCTTAAACTACAACTACTTACAAGTAAAAAAAGTAACAGTAAAATTACTGTTATTTTTTCGATGAACATTTCAATATACTTTAGTACTAACGATAAAGGAAAAGGGAGAAAGGAACAAGGAGAAAGTAGAGTAGTCTGTATTTCAACCATTTTACTCCAAACTTCTACCACTAGACTCCCAACTCCTTAAACGTCGGCCGATACATGTTTAACCCGGGCTCTGTTATAACCTGATCAGTGATAGCAGGGCTTACAAAAACAAAAAGTCATGGGAACATATAAAAAAGGAATCAACGGAAGATTCACAGGAAAAGTAGGAAGCACAGTAGGTAGTCAATGGAAAGGTATCTCTATTATGAAATCGCTACCAGATTTTAGTAATCACAAAGCCAGTGAAAAACAACTGGCACACAGAGCTAAATTCAGACTTGCCACCAAGTTTTTACAACCACTTTACCCAGTGATACAATTGGGTTTTAAAAACCAGGACAACTTAAAGTCCCCCTATAATGCCGCCATGTCGGAGTTAATGAAATATACCATTGAAGGTGAATATCCTGATTACAAGATTAACCTGAATAATTTGGTATTAGCTGTTGGAACATTAAAAGTAACAAACAGACCAAGCGTTGAAGCTAATGGTGAGGAAGTTGTTTTTACCTGGAGGTACAATGCAGCAAATGATGATCTGTTTGCTGATAATGGGGTAATTCTTGTAGCTATTGCTGAAGGCTACTATCCGGAATATTCTATTTGCAAAAATATTCGTTCTGAAGGTACTGCCAGCATGTATCTGCCAGATGCTCCCCCGGGAACTGTAGTACATTGCTACATAGCTTTTGCCGCTATGGATGATACCAACCGTGTGAGCAATAGCGTACATGCAGGAACTGTTATTATTCCGGAAGACGGATAAAATAAAAATCAGAGGGCGTAGTTAAGTATTACGCCCTCTATAATATACAGCCTGGCAGATTTTCATACCAGTAAAATAATCACTACCTCTTTGAAGCTTCGCCCAAACACAGTTTTACATCAAACCATTTTTGCTCAAGCCGCAAGGGCTTTTACTTTAGCTCACATAATTTATTTTTTGGTGTTCATGATTTCCGCTATGCTCCAATTCTTCCTCCAGTCGAAGAAAGTAAACAAAGAAGTCCGCCAGCTGCACCTGCCTCGCTCAAAAAAACTACGATACCTAAGTCGAAAGCACTTAAACTTGCCTTTCGTGCCTCAAGGCTTCAAATAACAGCACTTTTATCGACTTCTGCATCTTGTTTTTTGGCTCACCTGCTGATGCCGGGGCTCCTTGTCTTAGGATGACTTCTTTTTAATTTAAAACAATACCATTATGGCACCCAAGCTAGCGCGGAAATGATTTCCGTGCAATAATCAAGCTGTAAAGCAATCTTTTGTCTTTATACTTATGTCTTTATTCTAAATTTATAATCATGAAAATAATATATATAACACCAGAAATTGTACCTGAAATCATCCCATGCTTCAAACAACTACAATCATACAGTCATGAAATTCATGTTATTTACGAAAAAAATAATTCTGATTTTTGCGGAAATGAATCTATCTTCCTATACAACAGAGAGGATTGTAATAAATCCGCGTCACTGATACAATTGGTTCGGCCTATCAAACCAGATAGAATTATAATGCATAACCTATACCCTATTGGAAATATTCATCTGGCCCAATACTATTCAAAACTTAAAAGAAGAACTCCTGTTATACTAGCCATTGATAAACATTGGGAAAACAAACAAAATATTATTGTCTGGCAAACCTACGGCATTAATGTAAAATCCGACATTGATTATGTATGGATAGATAAAAATCAATGTTTAGCTCGTAACATAGTAAAGAAACAATTTATTTGCGATGGTTTAACAAGCTTTGATGCCCCACATGAATGGGTACAAACATTGTTAGTGATGGATTGATTTATCTATAAGCAATATTAGTTTATCGATTTTCAATTTAACTCTCAGCTACCTCGTGTGGTTTTATTTTATAACTACAACTCCTTCTATTAATTTTTTAGAATTTACCTCATTAGATATTTATTAATAAGGTATTCAATAAAATAATTAGTTACGATACCATTTATCAACCATTTCCTTCATAAACTTCAAACTTCCTTTGGCTAAATCCTCAGAGTTGTATTTTGATGGACGCCATAATGAGGTTGGTCCAACAAGTCCCAGCTAGCGCGGAAATGATTTCCGTGCAATAATTAAGCTGAAAATCAATCTCATAAATTATAAATTTAAACTGTTTATTTTTTGAGATGATAGATGAGGAATTGTATTCCGGGCATTTATTCTATTTATAAGTAACCAATTCCTGTGTTTCCAAAACAACTATCCAACCTTCTATGGTCATTGTTATAAAGTAAGCTGCTTGATTATCGATTTTTTATATTTCTCGGACATAGGTTTAAGGTTTAGTTATTATAATATCTTTTAAAAATAATATTATTATTGACCGGAATGCTATTCCTCACTTCTTTTATTACGAGCTATAATCAAACAATCCAAAACTTCTGTAAATGAGTTACTGCATTTACTTTGCACGGATTGCGCTTCGCTAAATCCGCGCGTACTTCAATACCACTAAAATTCTTAAGCTATAAACAAATCTCAATAAAAAATTCTTTGGACAGGATTAACTGGATCTGGAGGATTATAAAATCGGATCATGCACAATATTTGGGCCTGAACAAAAAAAAAGAGTTTTTTGCTGTTAAATAGAAAAGAGGCTAAAAGCCTATAACATCACAACAAGGTGGCAACGCCCCTTGTTTTTGTCATCAGGAAAATATCAGGCTGAAAGTCTGTAACTACCTCCAATAATATTTTGTAGATTTGAATGCAATAAAAATGTTTCAGACTATAGCCTGAACTTACAGGATGTATATGTACTTGGGACGATGTCACAAGTTTTGATGTATAAGGCTTTCAGCCTTAAAACAAAGAAATTTTATCGACAGTTCAGAAGTGTTATTGACGTAAAGAATTTCCTATTCAGGTTAACAAAAATCTATACTTAATTAATTAAATCAGCATTTAGACCCAAATTTTATACTTGATCCGTTTTTCTTGCTTCAGGTCTCTTCTTTACATTCTCATAAATACAAAAGCGTCCCTTTATTCTTGATTCCTATAAACTTCAGTACACTTAAGTAATACTTAATTGTATTAAAATATACTTAATTACATATTTTTTATTACTTTTGTGCTGATTCTGAAAAAACATAGATTAAAATGAAAAGACTGGGAGAAAGAATAAAACGCAAAAGAGAAACTTTTCATATGCAACTTAATGATTTGGCTAAAAAAGTTGGTATAAGTTCAAGTGCTTTATCTCAAATTGAAAATGCAAAAGCATCACCTTCCATCATTACATTAAAATCTATAGCCAATAATCTCCATACTACAGTGGGTGAATTAATTGGTGAAAATGAAGTTGTTACCAATAATCCCCTGGTAAAATTCAGTGAAAAACATTTTGTCGAGAAAAACGAATCCGGAACTGCTTTATACCTTTTATCCAATCATGGAAACAGCAAACAAATGGACGTATTCCTTATTGAGTTTCAACCTGGTTCTGACTCTAAAAACATTATGAAAACACATCCTGGTCAGGAATATTGTTTTGTATTAAAAGGAGAATTAGAAATTCAATTTGATGAAAGAAAATACATACTTAAAGAAAAAGACAGCTTCTACTTCAATTCAAACAGAGTACATGCTGCTCATAACAATTCGGATGAAACGACTCAGGTAGTTTGGGTTATAACACCACCTGAGGGCTAAAAAAATTTACCATACTAGTTAAGTATTTCTTAATTACTTTAGTATTATTTAATCATATTTAAGCTATAAGAAATATATTTAAGTCATACTTAACTTTTTCTAAAAACAAAATCATTGAGAAAGTAAAACTGCAATAATATTCATTCAAAAATCCATACAGATGAACCATTTATTTGAACAATTAAAACAAAGAAACATTGTATTACCAGACAACATTGATGATCTTTTACACAATTGCAAAAGTCTGACATTTTTTAATACAACAGACGAATTAGCAAATGCTGCTACAAACGGTAAAGAAAATTCGGAGTTTGAAGTAAGCTATGATGTTCCTGGTAAAGGTAAAGTTACTGAAGCCATTGTACAACGTGTAAAAAACGGTATTTCTGCCAATTATACAGAACCATATATGCGTCGTAGAGATCCGGAAACAATGGTTATTGCTGATAACAAACCAACAGATAAAACACGTTTTGAAGATAAATTTGGTTACGAATTCTCAAAAATTCAAGGTGAGACTTTTGAATGGATGAAATCTCAGGATTTGGCAGTATTTTTCTACTTTGCAGGTCGTGCAGGAATTGGTTCTTTAGGTATTGCTATAGCTCCGGCTAATGCTGGTTTCTTTGCTTTAGGTTTAGCTATGCTACAAGAAATGAAATCTATAGATGAACTTGAAGATGGTATGCAAATTAAATCATCGATTTTTGTTGCTCCTGTTTTTCGTCATACTCATTTCAATGGCAAACAAGTAGTTGTGCACAATCGCACAGAAGAAGTTCATGAACTATATTCGTATAACTTATACCCCGGACCATCAGCAAAAAAAGGTGTTTACGGAGTATTATTAACACAAGGAGAGAAAGAAGGATGGACAACAGCTCACTGTTCTGCAGTAGAAGCAATTTCACCATACGATAATATTACAACTTTCATGCACGAAGGTGCTTCTGGTGGTGGTAAGTCTGAGTTACACCAGCACATTTTACGAGAGCCTGAAGGCGCTGTATTATTAGGACAAAACTCTGTTACCGGAGAAACCAAACACATAGAAATTCCAAAGTCTTGTGCGTTTCGACCAGTAGCAGATGATATGGCTTTTTGTCACCCATCTGTACAAAAAAATGATGGCAAATTACGTATTGTGGATGCAGAGAACTCATGGTTTGTGCGAGTTGACTCTGTGAACCAATATGGTGACGACCCAACATTAGAGAAAACAACAATTAATCCTCAAGAACCATTATTATTTTTAAATATTAAAACCACTCCGGATTCAACAGCTCTTATATGGGATCATATTGAAGATGAACCGGGTAAAAAATGTCCAAACCCACGTGTAGTTATTCCTCGCAGAATTATACCTAACGTAATTGATCGTCCTGTAGCAGTAGATGTTCGCAGCTTTGGGTTACGCGCTCCTCAATGTACTAAAGGAGAGCCAAGTTATGGTATAGCCGGAATGTTTCATATTTTACCACCTGCATTAGCCTGGTTATGGCGTTTAGTAGCTCCTCGCGGACATAAAAACCCAAGTATTGTTAGCGATGGCTCTATGCAAAGTGAAGGTGTAGGATCATACTGGCCATTTGCCACTGGTAAAAAAGTTGATCATGCCAATATGCTATTAAAGCAAATCATCAATACTCCGCGTACAACATTTACTTTGGTTCCTAATCAAAACATTGGCGTTTGGAAGGTTGGATTTAAACCTCAGCTTTTAATGCGTGAGTATATGACTCGTCGTGGCGCTGCAAAATTACGTGAAGATCAGTATCAGGAATCTCGCTGCCCATTATTAGGTTACGAGTTAAACTACCTGACTATTGAAGGAGCAAAAATACCTAAGCGACTGTTAAAAGTCTACAAACAACCTGAAGTTGGTATTGAAGGTTACGATGCTGGAGCTGCTGAATTAAATGAATTTTTCAAAAAAGAGTTAAAACAATATTTACAACCGGAATTGTTAGAAACAGGAAGACGCATTATTGAAGCTTGTTTAAACGATGCTACTATCGAGGAGTATAACAAGATTGTACCGATGAGTTTCGAGTACGATTATTCATTTAATAAAATAGAAGATTATGAGTAAAGTAGTTATTATTATGGGATCTAAAGCAGATCTGGAATGGGCACAAAAAATAACTGACAAACTTGAGAATTTTAATATTTCAAGTGAGTGCCATATTGCATCTGCACACAAAGTACCATTGGTTTGCTACGATATAATAAAACAAAAAGAGAAGGAAAATGTGGTATTTATCACTATTGCAGGAATGAGTAATGCTTTGAGTGGATTCAGTGATGCTCAAACACATTGCCCTGTAATTGCCTGTCCTCCAGTTGGGAATTCTTTTGCAGGAAATGATATTTATTCAAGCTTAAGAATGCCTTCAGGTGTTGCTCCGATGGTAATATTAAATCCAGGAAATGCAGCTTTAGCTGCGGCCAAAATATTAGGTTTATCTGATGAAAATATTCAGGCTAAAGTAAAAGAGTTTCAGGAAAACCAAAGGCAAAAGTTAATTGAAGACAATGCATCCATTGCTTCTTCAAACAATTAATCGATGTACAAAAATATTTTGTTTCGTACATCACCATATAAGTAGTCTGTAAGCAAATATAAGAGATTCGGTATTGGCATCTGGCTAGTATCGAATCTCTATCTTCAAGAGTAACTATAACCAGTAATATTTTACAAAAGTAAAAAAGACATATAATATCCAATAAAGATTTCGAAGACTTCATTCTACTTATGCTAAAAAGAAGGTCATAACATAAGGTAAAACAATAAGTTAACAGAGTCTATTTTCAATATTATCATATGAATAATTTAAAAAAAGCTGCAAATTTTTTAAGACAGGAAGATGTGGTTGCCATCCCTACCGAAACAGTATACGGACTAGCAGGTAATGCATATAGTGAAAAGGCCATTAAACGAATTTTTGAAGTTAAAAACCGTCCTTTTTATAATCCACTAATTGTTCATATAAAAAGTATTGAAGAATTACCAAAAATTGCAATTAATATTCCGCCCCTTGCCTATCAATTAGCAGAGACTTTTTGGCCTGGTCCACTAACCATGGTTTTAGATAAGCATCCTTCAATACCAGAACTTGTAACCGGAGGTAAATCAACTGTTGCTGTCAGGGTACCTGCTCATCCTGTTACTTTGGAATTATTAGACCTTATTGACTTTCCTCTTGTTGCTCCAAGTGCAAATCCTTTTAATTATTTAAGTCCAACAAGCGCCCAACATGTAAAAGAACAACTTGGAGATAAGATACCATATATTCTGGACGGAGGAAATTGTGAAAAAGGGGTTGAATCAACTATAATTGGTTTTAATGTCAACACACCAATACTCTTTCGCTTAGGAGCTATATCTATGGAAGAAATAGAATTAACAACAGGCAAGTTAATCCTCCTGAATCATTCGGAGAATTCACCTAATGCTCCGGGGATGCTATCAAAACACTATTCACCATCAACTCAATTTTGCTTATCTAGTAATATTGCTCAAAATCTTGAATTATATAAAAATAAAAAAGTAGGTTTAATTACGTTCATCAATCCCAAAAACAAATATTCTGTATTTCATCAGGTAGCATTGTCAAATAATGGAAATTTGAAAGAAGCTGCAACCAATTTATTTAGTACACTTCATAAACTTGATAAAATGAATTTAGACGTAATTATCGCTGAACAATTACCGGATGAAGGGCTTGGCAAAACAATAAATGACAGGTTAACAAGAGCTGCTACTAAATTATAATCTAATTATAAGACTCATTAAGTTTACTTTATAACAAGGTTAACATTCAAAAAAAAGAGCTTATCAACTTGTGATAAGCTCCCCATTTATGACCACATATAAATTAGACCTTAAATGGCCTCATCTAATTCTTCTTCCTTATTGATATAGTAGTCTTCTTCATATAAATCAAAATAGTGATTTAATTCTGAGTAATGCAGTTTAAATTCTTCAATATCTTTAGATTCATCTTCTGCTAATGATTTTATTAACTTTTTCTCTTCGGTAGCTTTATATTTTAAAACATCAAGTTCTTTTAATCTAAATAGCATATCATCAAGAATCTCTTCTGTAACGCCAATAGTTTCTAATTTTTGATATATCTCTTCATGTAAAAGCAATGCCATTATTGTTTCTTTAATATGCACAGACCATTTAATATGATCTTCAGGAACTGATTGACCAATTAAAAATTTAGATGTATAAGAAATATTATCCACACATATTAAACTCAACTCATTTTGAATTTTAATATACAATTCATTAATTATATCTTTTTCCTGTATATATTTCTTCTGCGCAGGTCTATCTTTGGCTAACACATTACTAAATGATTTTGAGCCTGAATATACTTTCTTTAATAGCTGTTGGCCTTCATCATTTACTTCATGCAAATTAGCAGGTTTATTATTGTTTCTTCTTACTTTGTTGCCTGATGCATTTTTATACATCAAGTCATTGTTATTTTCAATTTGGGGGGTTAAAAATAATGACATAAGGTTGTTTGTTTAATTTCTGGTTTTAATGATTGATTTTCAGTTGGATTGATCAGTAGTCAAATTAATAAACTACATCTTAATTGATTATTGTCATTACTATCTTAAGTAAAACAATTCGGAAAAAGTAAAAAATGTTTCATACGGGGATTTTTAAATTATTATATTGAATATTTATAAATATATTATGAATTTATACATTTTTTAACATGTCACAAAACATTTTACATTTTTCTACCAATTAAAAAAAAGGGTCTATTTATTGATATTTCTATGTATAAAGAGGACTTTAACAAATTTACCCCCTATATTTCACAAAAAACAAAGTCCATATTTATACATTTCAATCACTTACCCTAAAAAAAACAAATTTTATACATTTTAAATAACGCATAAATATTACTCACACGAGACAATAAACCTATACAAAAAAAAGGCATATGACTTTTTTGTTAAAACCGTTTAATCCTCTAATTTAACATAATCCACATATTAAAACATAAAAAAAGCAATAGTCCTAAACGGCTATTGCTTCAATAATAATAGTATAAAATGTAATTAATAATTCATTAATTACTCAAGTATTTTTTTACCTAAAGGTATAATAGTTCTACCTGCCAAATCATTAATAATAATTGCCGCCATCATATACCAAGCTGCTCCTGCACAAATTATTAAATCAAATGCAGCTACTGTTGTAAGCTGAGGCATACCAAAATGTGCCAAGTCTAATAGAATAAAACCTAGTAACAGAGTTAAAAAAGTAAATGTCATTGCTTTATGAACCCTAAATGAAGCTATAAACATAATAGCTGTATAAAGTGTCCATCCCACAAGATAAAAACCAACATCTGTATGAGATGATTTATAGATACTAAAGTGGTTTAAGATCCAGATAATTCCTAATCCAATCCAAAACGAACCATAAGCAACAAATGCACTGTGGCCAAAATTGTTACCTACTTTTTGTTCTTGAAATCCTGCTATCATTTGAGCAAGACCTCCAAAAATAACTCCCATCGATAAAACAGGACCTATTTCAATCAGTCCTAAATTATGGAATTGTAATAATAATGTAGTTAAGCCAAAACCTGCCAGACCTACAACTGCCGGATTTCCGTGTTTCATAAAAGTTTAAGTATTTAAATTTCAGCCGACAAAAGTACTTTCCAAATCATTATCAAACAAAAGATAATTAGTTAAATAGTGTATAAATTATAACAAATTAAAAAATAAACTACCGTAATATCATTAGATAGTAGTTTACCCTACACATATACTTACTATTTATAACAAATAATATTAAACAAAAAAGCCAATCTTGAAAGACTGGCTATATAATATTGGTAAATTTAAATACTGTATTCTTATTCGTATCGACAAAGATAGCTTACAGGTTCAGCAACCTTAACTTTGAATGACAAACCTTTTTGTACAATAAAAGTCTCTCCCTGAGCATAAACTTTCCACTCGGTAGATTCTGGTAATAATACTTCCATCTCGCCATAAGTAACTGTCATATACTCTATAGTTGAAGTACCAAATTCGAATTCACCTGGTGCAATTACCCCGGTAGTTGCCTTTCCTTTGCTGTTATCAACAGCTATAGACTTTACTTGTCCATCGAAATACTCGTTAACTTGTAACATAATATTTGTTTTTAATTTTATTTATTTGATGCAAATATAATGCATAATAAAGCTATATCTCTATTTAATATCTTATTTAATATAACACATATTAAAACCTACAAATCTATATGTGAATCAAAACTCATGATATTACAAGAAATATATTATTTTTGCAGTCCCCGTAATTAAATTGCCTGGATTTTAAGTACAGATTATTAGATTTTTATGAGTACAGAAGTACGATATGTGGACAATAATAAAATAATTATTCACGATGGACATTTTATTGTCTATCATGTTACCACTATTGGCGAACAAACTGACGAGATTGCTTATACTCATTACAGAATGGTCACTGAACTTTTACAGAATAGTGATAAAAAAATTCAATTTTTAATCGACTTAAATCAATGTGGCAAAAATTCACCCAAAGCAAGGGATACCTGGAGAGCTCTTTCCAACTTAGATCAAACAGATAAAGTTGCTATTTTCGGAATACATCCTGTGGCTAAAATGTTAGCATCCTTTGTTATGGGAAAATTAAAAAGAATGAACAAGTACCATTTTTTTCTTACGGAAGAGGAGGCTTGGGATTGGCTTAACAATTGAATAAAAAAGGGGAAATAAAATGTCAGAAAGTGAGCAGAAACACGATCAAAGGATTGATGAAATTATTAATGGGGTAATGCAAATTGCTCATGGAGATTTAAATTTTCAATTTAATATTTCGGGAGAAAATGATAATATTGATGCCCTGGCTATGGGGATTAACATGCTTATTGATGACCTGAAACAAAGTTACATTCGTAAAATTGAAAATGAACGTATAAAACGGTTAAATAAAGAACTTCAGGAAGCAAAAGAAAAAGCCCTGGAAAGTGAAAGATTAAAGAATCAGTTTTTACAAAATATTAGCCATGAAATTCGCACACCCCTAAATGCAATAATTGGTTTCTCTGAACTACTCCCAACTTTTTATGAAGATAAAGATAAACTGATAGAGTTTACTGAAATTATAAACAATAGCAGTACAAATTTACTTCAGATTATAAATGACATACTCGATATTGCTAAAATAGAATCTGGTCAGGTTTCTATAAACTGGGAGGTTGTGGATATTAAGGCTATGCTAAATAATCTGGAACTGTTTTTTTCTCAATACCAAAAGCAACTTAGCAAAGATCATATTGAATTTGTAATGAATTTTCCTTGTGACAAAGTAAAGAAACAAGTTCAGTTTGATAGTGGAAAAATAAAGCAAATTCTCATAAACCTAATTAGTAATGCTTTTAAATTTACTAATTCCGGTAAAGTTGAAGTTGGATGCAAAGGACTTACTGATACACATATTACTATGTATGTTTCAGATACAGGAATTGGGATTTCAGAAGATCATCAATGTCAGATATTTGATCGATTTATTCAAGCAGAAAATCCTTATCACCAAAAGCATAAAGGAACTGGATTAGGTCTTTCCATAGTAAAAGGATTAATTGATCTGTTGGAGGGGGAAATTTGGTTAGAATCAACAATAAATAAAGGAAGTACATTCTACTTTTCTATACCCTATAAAGTTTATGAACCAGAGCTATTATCAAAAAAAATCGCGCAATTGTAAAACAACTGCGCGATAAACACATAATAAACTCTATCAAACCTAACAAACCTTAGTTTTTCATTTTCTCTAAACGTGACATCATAGCAGCAATACCACCTCCATTCATCACATTAGTATAACCTCTTTGCATTAAAACTTGTTTTGCATATGCAGAACGTGCACCTGAGGCACAATAAACAATAATTTCGCGACCTGGGTTTGAACCTAAATCAACATTATTTTGCATAATATCATCCAAAGGAATGTTTACTGCATTAGGGAATGCCCCGCTCATATACTCACCTTCAGTTCTAACATCAACAATTAGTAACCCATTATCATTTTTCTTTTCTTCTTTTTCTGGCTTCTGTTCTTTTGTTTCTTCAACTTCCTCACCTATTGATTTTGATTCAATTTCCAGTAAATCAATTTCAATCTCATCAAAACCTATTGTTAAAGCATATCTCTGTAATGAAGTATGACCTCCACTTATGTTTACAACATTATCAAAACCAGCTCCTACCAACGTTCTTAGTGCCTGGTGACTCTTTTTACCAAACTCATCATAAACAAAAATCATTCGATCTTTTGGTATAGCAGTCAAATGCTCAGGTAAAACCTCTAATGGAATATGTGCTGCACCATAAATATGACTCTTTTCAAAAGCAAAAACATCACGTACATCAATATATACAGGCTCTTTACCTTTAACCAGCGTATCTAATTCTGATACTGTTACTGATGGACTATATCCTGACATTCTGTTTTCAGCAACATAGGCGGCCATATTCATTGCATCATTAGCAGTTCCAATTGGAGGAGAATAAGCAAAATCAATATCTGCTATTTCGTTTACTTTAAGTTTAGAAGCTGTTGCTGTTGCTATTACATCTAAACGTTTATCTGCTCCCTTATAACCGGCAGTCTGTCCTCCTAAAATAACACCTGTATTTTTATCGTAAACCAACTGAACAGTTACATTTTCAGCTCCTGGATAGTAAGATGTATGGTGCTCTTTATGTACAACCACTGCATCAGCATCAATACCCATGCTACGCGCTTGCTTTAATGATAAACCAGTAATTCCTGCAACTGCCTCAAATACACGTACCACAGAAGTACCAATCGCTCCCAGATAACTATGATTACCACCTAATGCATTTTCTGCAGCAATACGCCCCTGACGGTTTGCTGGTCCTGCCAATGGAATACGAACTTTTTTACCATTTACACGGTGCTCAATCTCAACCATGTCACCAGCACCATAAATATTTGAATCAGATGTTTGCAACTGATCACTCACTAACAAACCACCTGCTTCACCAATCGCTAAACCTGCATCAATAGCTAATTGTAATGTAGGACGAACACCAATTGACATTAATACCATATCAGCATCCAGCTCCTCACCATTATCTAAAATAACAGAATGAGCTTTAATTTGAGTTACAGCAGTATTTGTATGAACACCAACACCATAAGCATGAAGTTCCTGCTCTACAAATCCAGCAATTTCGCCATCCATAATAGACATTACATGATCCATTTTTTCAACCACATGAACATCTAAACCTCTTTTTACCAATGCTTCAACCATCTCTAAACCAATGAAACCACCTCCTACTACAACTGCAGTTTTTGGCTTTTCATCTTCTAAATGGGCTGAAATCTTGTCCATATCTTCCAACGTCCATAGGGTAAATACATGATCTCTGTCTGATCCCGGGAATTCAGGTTTTAATGGTCTTCCCCCCTGAGCTAAAATTAACTTTGTATATTCAAACTTTTTTGTTTCTCCGGATCTGCTATCAATAGCCTTAAGAACTTGATTATCTCTGTCAATTGAAGAAACAATTGTATGAGTATAAACATCTACATCATATTGTTCTTTAAAACTTTCAGGACTCTGAAGAATTAATTTTGAACGACTTTTAATATCTCCGGCTATATAATAAGGTAATCCACAGTTTGCAAAAGAAATATCCGGACCAGCTTCTAACATAATAATTTTAGCATCTGGTGATAATCTTCTTGCTTTAGCAGCTGCAGTTGCTCCTGCTGCCACCCCTCCGATAATTACAATCTTTTCCATATCTATATATTTTTTTATTTTTTCAATTTTAATAATCCCTTAAAAGGATTTCTTTTTTGTCTTGACAAAACTATCTCATCCCAATAAATATTCTACAATAATTGCACTTGAACGTGCTCGGCATTTGAATTGATTTAGATCAACTTTTTTATTGATCAAGGGTTATATTACTAAATTGATTATATTTTTGTAGACTTATTAAAGGTTGATTAATACTAATAAACAGCCTTTTTAATTATGTACCATATCAATAATGAAAACGATTAAAGAAAACGACCTAGACTTTATCTGTGAATTAAACGCTCCTTGTTTTCAAGCTTTAAGTCCGGAAGAAGTTGATTTGGTAAGATCAAGCAGAACACAAGTACAGTTTCGTAAGGGCGATAATTTAGCTAAACAAGGTACATTCGCTTCATATGTAATGTTTATGGTAAAAGGATTAGCTATTCAATATGTAGAAAGCGATTTAACTAAAAACTATAACCTTAGAATTATTCAACCTGGTGAATTTATTGGATTATCATCTGTATTTTCTGTTAATACCTTCAGTTATTCGTCTGTGGCTATTACCGATTGTCATGTTTTTTTAGTTGAAAAAACTGCTATTGCTCAGATTATAAGTAGAAATGGGACCTTTGGTTTGAGTTTAATAAAAAGGTATTCTGAACAGAATATGAACCTATATGATATCATCAGAAAGGTATTATATAAACAAATGAATGGAAGAATGGCAGAAGCCCTGCTATATATCAATAATATAAAACCTCAATATCCTGATATATTTCAAATTTTGACACGTAAAGATTTAGCTGATTTTGCAGGTATATCTACTGAGAGTGCTGTTAAACTATTAAAATCATTAGAAAAAGATAGTATTTTGGAGCTAAATGGAAAGGATATTGAGATACTGGATGAACTAAAACTTCAGGAAATTTCAAAAAGAGGATAAAATTATTTTACATATTAATAAAAAAGTTTTTGATTAGATAATATTGTTTTCATACATTAGTTGACAAAACAACTATATAGTAAACTAACAATTAAGATGTTAAAGAAAATTAAATTTGAATATATACTTTCACTTATTTATATCATGGTAGGAGGATTATGGATATTATATTCAGATTTATTTGTTTCAAATTTCACTGATGATCCCGAAACAATTACCCAAATTCAACATCTTAAAGGATGGTTTTATGTTTTTGCAACAGGACTTCTTTTATTCTTTGTAGTGAAGTATCACCTTGAAAAGGTTCGAAAAGCAGAAGATAAAGCCAAAGAAAATGATCATCTAAAAACCGTTTTTATACAAAATATCTCTCACGAACTCAGAACTCCAATGAATGCAATTATTGGTTTTTCGGAGTTAGCACAGGTTGAACAAACTGATAATGAGATATTAGATTTATACCTCAAAACAATTTTAAATAGTTCAAAACAGTTATTACTTACTGTGAATGATGTAATGGATTCTTCTTTACTTGAGTCTGGCAATATGTACTTAAATTTCACAGAGATAAATCTTCATGACTTTTTAAATAGTTTTACACCTCATTATTCATCTTTAATGAAAAATGAAGTAATATTATGTCATTCTCAGAATAATGTATCTGAAGAATTTGTTTTTACATCAGATTTAGAAAAACTTCGGAGAGTAATGAATAATTTACTTAATAATGCTATTAAATTCACCGATAAAGGATACATAGAATATGGTTGTTACGCAAGAAACAACAGTCTTGATTTTTATGTGAAAGACACTGGTATAGGTATTGAAAACGCTATGAAAGAGAACATTTTCAATCGGTTTGTTCAAACTGAAAATACAATTAAACAGTGTAAAGGAGGTACAGGATTAGGGTTATCTATTTGTAAAGACATTGTTGAACTACATCAAGGAAAGATTTGGGTTGACTCAGAAGTAGATAAGGGTTCTACTTTTTGGTTTTCAATACCTCTTAAATTTGGACATGTTCATTATAACAAATACGCCTATAATTAAATAAGGTATTGGGTGTTGTATGTTAGTTTATTATTCAATCCCATATTTATCATTAAAAGACTGAAGGCCTTATATTTTGCAACATGGACATCGCTCTTGAGTGTTCAAAAAAAGAAAGTAGCCCATATCTAGTCTGTTAAAATAATGCCAGAGACATCACATATATAGAATAGTTCAATAATAGATTCATTGACTCCAGAGGAGTTAAATGTACAAAGTTGTTCGACTCCGCTGGAGTCGTTTTATGTTCATACCGTATTTCTATAAACATTTAACCCCGCTGGGGTTAATAGACAAACATCTGTTATTAACCTAAACATATCTTTTCGAACACAAGTAGGCTTCGCTCCAAGATCTTGTCGTAATGCACTTTCAGGCTATAAGTCTGATACTGTTACCATAAGTTTCAGGCCTACAGCCTGAGATTTACATGGTATCTTTTACAAGGGGCGATGCCCCTTGCTGATATGTTTTAGGCTTTCAGCCTAGACTGAGAACTGAAAACTGCTAACTGAAAAACACAACCTACTAATCTCCATACACTTGTATATGACTTAGCAATTTTATGTTATTTAAATCAGAATAGTCATATTGATACAAGCCATCTTCACCTATCATTAATATAACACTACCCAAAGGAATCACATCATAAGCATTGATATTTTCATAATGAGCTAACTGCTTATCTGTAATAGTATATGGATCATCTGCATTATAAATTTTAAGACCATCGTCACCATCACATACAAATAAAACCTCATCATCAATTCCTAATCCGTAAGGATTTGTCATTGGGTAAGCTTTTATTAATTCAGGGCTTTCCATATTTGAAATATCAATTACCTCTAATTCGCTATCAATAGCCCCACATAAATTACCACCTCGCAAGGTTACATAGGCGTAATTACCTTCTACAACTACCGGATCGCATGCTGTGGCATGACGAAATTGTGAAATAAACTCCGGATTCGACGGATCCTGCAAACTATATATAAACATACCGGATTGAGATCCTATAAATAGCATTTGATCATATGGGAATAGAGTTTCTATTTGCCAACTGATATAAATATTCTTTGAAAATGAAGGATTAGAAGGATCTGAAACATCAAATAAATTTAAAGCACTGTTATTTATGGCATATAAATAATCATCAAACAAAGTAAAGCGAGCCATAGAACCTCCAGTACCAGTACCTGAACTATTTACATTACTTGAACTCAAATCTGCAAACATAAAAACCTCTTCCCATACGGGAAATCGTTCATAATAAACTACATTTCCATCAATCTCTTCTGTAACAGTAGATGTTGAATATCCTGTTATAACGCCTTTTTCTGTATCCACTTCACCTAAAACACCATCTGCATATTCAGGTATGATATAAGGAAATACATCTTCATCCCTATCCACCTCTTTTATATCATCCATATTACTAATATCAATGGTTAGTAAGTCGATATAACTATCGGCATACAGCATATTTCCTTTTATTGCTATATCAATATTTCCTGGGATTTCAATAAATGATATGTTTTGAGGATTTGAAGGATCTGAATTATCAATAATATGAATACCTTTTTGATACTCATTAATAAAAATAAAATCATCCTTAAAGTAAATTTTACCGGCTTGATTTACCTCTTCAGGAGGTAATACAGTAAAAGCAGAACGCAACTCTGCATAACTCATGTATTCAGGATTGTTTACGACATATGATTCTTCAACTTGATTAGTACAGGAAAATAAAATCAGACCTATGGTGATTATTATAAAATTTGGTAGTAGTGATTTCATAACTTAATTATTAAGGTTTATCTTTTTTGTGATGCATGCACATTTGGTTGATGTAGATTTGATAATATGGTTGCGTGTGGTAATTAATTTTAAAAGTGACTATTACCTTATAGACTACATGTTATACCATTTTAATAATCCAGTGACCACTAAGTATAATGCCGATAGATTAATTATAGTGTTAAAACACGAATTAAATTTAATGCTAATGTCATTAACTAATCGGTATTATTACTAACCAGAATACAATTTCTCATCTATCGTCTAAAAAAATAAACATTGCGAATCAAGAGTTAGATATGTTGTACAAAAAAGGCTGGAAGCATTATACATCATAACTTGGGCATCGCCCCAAGGCTCCTACCATATTCTATTCAGGCTGTAAGTCTGATACCTTTTAAATTGGTTTCAGGCTTACAGCCTGAGATTTATTTGGAATTTAAATACAAGGGGCGTTGCCCCTTGCTGTGTTGTTTTAGGCTTTTAGCCTAACAAATATTTAATTTTAACTCTTGATTGACATAAACAGTTTAGTTTTGCAATTTATATGATTGATTTACAGCTTGAATATTGCTCGGAAATCATTTCCGAGCACTCAAATAACATCAATATTTTAATAATTCCAACGCAACTATCTAATAAAATCAACATCTTAGTTTAAAATAATTTATATGAAGAACATACTATATATATGCCTGATATTAATTTGCACGACTCTTTCTGCTCAAAATGCAGAGAAAGAAATTGTAAATAATAGGTATCAAAACTATACTTCATACTCCCTTTTAATTGGATCACAACATGATTACAATACATATATTCATGCTATTCAGATGGATCATAATTACTTAATGACAAAAAACTTAGCTTTTGGGTTATCTACCGGTATTGAATTTATGGATATTAATATGTCTACACTAGGTCCCAATATCAAGCTACTTTTACCTGGAAAAAATAAATCCTCCATCTTTGCAAGTTTTAGTTATGGGGCTGTGATTCCACTTGAAAAAGCAGAAAATAACTTGTATGATACATCTGAAACTAATGGGAAACGCTTTTTTAATACCGAAGTTGGATACACGTTCCCCAGTAAAAAACACTTGTCATTTTTTATAGCTATGGGATATCGATATCAGGCATATTCATATACCAGAGAAGATTGGTGGTTAAATACGGTTGAAAGAAAAATTACTTACAACAGGTTTCTAATGAAAGCAGGAATTAAATTATAGTATTCAATCCTGTTCATAATAGTGCAAAAATCTTTTCCTTATTATATTTCTCAATAAACCAGCCCTATATATTTTATTATTCTAATACTTTAACTAGACTCAATTTCTTTTTTTAGTTAAATCTCTTTTTATTTTAATTCATGATTAGGCAGAGCCCAAATGTTTTTATCCCTAAAAAGAAAAAGAAAGGATTAAGGCGTCAACCACATAATACATATATGTAAAAAATGTGCTCTATATTTATCAAAGACAAATGTGCATATAAACTAAAAATGATTAAGGATAAAGAAATACAAAAACAAGAACTAAAGCTTAAAAAGTTAGCGGATAAGATTGCCAGTTATCAAAGCAAAAATTATGCACATACGATAATAGTTAAGTTGGAAGTAAAATATCAGGAGTTAGAACGAGAGTTAAATGAAAAAATCGCTCAGCGACTAATACAGGAAGACAAATCATTCGCCACCCTGGCCGAGGAAAACGTAAGATTAATACAAATTCCAAAAATAGTTTTTAAAACTAGTAAAAGAGATATGTCTATTACCGGTAGTCATGCAATTGGCATGAAAGGAAGAATTCATAATAATGGACATATATATTGCGATACAAAAAGAATTAATTTTTCTTTATTTAGTGGATTATCAAGCTACCAGTTCCCTACTGCATTTAAAGGAAACATCGACTGCCTGGGCAATATTACCTTAAGTAAATCTGGAACCGGATTTCAATACAGAGGAATTATTCCTTTAAGTTTTGAAGGCTCGGTTAATGATCAGGGCAAAATATCAATAACAATGAAAGATAAGGAGATAGAATACCATAGCAAGGGGACCAACTTTGTTTCACGGATAGTGAGCTCCTATATTTTCAAAGATCAAAAAACAGAACAAAAATTTTATACGAATAAAGAGATTTTACTATATGAGATACGGCAATACAGGGATAAATTAAGAGAAGTTGCTCCAAGCAGTTCATAATAAATCATACCTATGAAAACAGAAAGATGAATAGGTATAAACCTATCCATCCTTCTTCAGTCCTAAAATCCAAAATATATAAATCTTAGTTCTATTAGAATTAAAGAGCTCAGATTATAACTATTGTATAACCATTTTTGAAGTACCTATATATTCATTCTGTCTTAACCAAATTAAATAAACTCCTTTATTAAAGTTGGAAATATTTAGATTCAATTCAGACTCGTTTGTTTTTGTACTAAACATGAGTCTTCCCTCCATATCAAATAATTTAATTTCTGATTCTATACTTTGTAAAGGATTAAAACTAATTTTTATTTCCTGATCCTTTTTTGCAGGGTTTGGATACACTTTAAGAATTCCCTCATTATGATTTGCATCATTAATATTAGTTGCAACAGGAAGTGTTAAGTTATTTAGCTTTTTATCCCACTGATACCACCTTACATTCCAATGGCCACGCTCTTTGATACCATCCACTATTTTTAAACGATAATCAAAATGGGCTTTTCTTGTTTCTTCACCTTCATAAATATAATCAGTATTGCATATTACTGCGAATACCACATTATTTGCCGGTTGTTTTTCAAGATTTAACGAACACAAACCTCCTAATACAGGTTCTCCGTATACTACTGAACCATCGGAACATAGCTGACAACTCATATTATTACCAATGGGCATAAAGTCTACAGTTACCTGATCACTATTCACAATCAAAGGAATTTGATTGGCTCCTGACCATCCCGGAGTGGTACGATATTCTGGTGTAAGTAAACCGGTACCATCATCAGAAGTATGTGCATAAGGTGTTGCATTCCACACTTCAGGGTTTAACCACGAAGGTTGCCACTCTGCTTGAATACTAGCTCCAAAAGTACCATCAACCAGATTGCGACAAGCACCTGACCAAAGACCAATATCAAGCATCGCCTGCTTTGCTCTGTATTCCATAATTAACCTTCTGGTTTGATAATCACCAAGGGTTTCCGAAATGCCTTCCAAGACTCTGCCTTCACAATTTCGCCATATCCAGGCTACACTATGATCACCAAAAATCTGACTAAATATCACAGGGAATAAATTTCCATATTGATTTCCTCCCAACAAACTTCTCCAGGTACAAATCTGCTGCGTTCCGTCAAACATATTTACTCCCTCAGCAGATGGACCACCAAAACTATCATCCTGTAACCAACCACTATAACACTCAATAGGCATAAAAGGAGCTACTAAAGCGCCTGCATTCAGAAAGCCCATTGAAGAATAATCTCCTGATTTTTGCGATTCCATTTCCTGTTGTAACCATGTATTGCCCCCTTCGTGAAACCATGCTGCCTGTTTCGCTCCGGGTAAGTCTGCCAGTAAAGCATGAATACCTTCGTGAATCATTGCTCCCATTTGACCGGATCTATCACCATAAGGACAATCAGGATCGAAAGAATAAACCGGGTAATAAGATGCCAGTACCATAGGCCAACTCTCATTCTGATAATCAATACTTCCCATCCAACCGCCTAAGGCAGTATTATCTGCATCATCGGTACACAAACCCGAACCAAAAAGATAAATGGCACTTCTGTAACCATTTTTTGCTCTTTTATCAGGTGGCCATCCCATTACATCACGAAAATAAGCAAAATCCTGATTAAAACGTTCAAGCATTGGTGTTATAGCAGCTTCCGTAATTTCACTTCGTGCATTTGGTCCCCACACAAAAGTCCACCAACCAGATGATTGACGACCTGCAACATTACTACAATCCTCAAGGTCTTTTGTAGGCATCTCCAGATCCGGGAATTCATCTTTAAAGTCATAATAGATTGGGGGATCATATGCTGGCCATGAATAACTTGATCCATCATTATTTGTATTGATGGTTAGATTAACTATTGCTTCTGAAAATCCACCACAACCATTATCACAAGAAATTTTAAAAGAACCGCTCTGATTAAGTTGTAAATTTTCAAGATAAATAGAATTAACTAAGCTAGCTGAAAAATCATTTGGTCCGTTCCAATATATTTGTCCTTCTCCAGACGTTTCTGCTGTAATTAGAACATTATCGCCAATTGTTGCAACAATATTTGAAACTGTACCCTCCTCTACACCATTTATTTCAACACTTGTTGTAATTGATGAAGGTTCACACGGTTGTTCATCTGAAGCAAATACCTGCCATTCAATAATACCTGTTGATGTATTACTTTTCATGTAAATTCGAATCTTATCTGTCCATACACCAACATCCAGGGTATTATATACATTCAACGAATTTCCAATCTGCCCTGCTTTAATCCACTCCATCCCGTTCCAATATTCAATATATGCATCTGTGGGTTGCAATATTCCACCACCATCAGACCACCAATAAACGGACGTAGACACTACATTTAATCGGCTATCCCAACTATATTCTACCCAGTTATAGGTATTATAATAGGCCTCTCCATTCCAGTTACCGTAAGCACCGGCAGATGGCTTTATTGTAGAGCTGCTTGACCTAACATTATCATTTACTGCAGATAATGTTTCCCACGGAGAAACAAATGAAGTTGAAACAGTTGCATCTAACCCAACATTAGATACAGTCTGTCCTAAAAGAGTGTTTCCATAACAAATAAATGCTATAAAAAACAATAAAATAACAGTACGATTTAAAATCATAATAGATTTATTTAAATAGATAAATTGAGGGTTTTCAATATTTTATACAGAAATAATTGCATTAGAAACACTACTAAATCTGTTAAATTCAAAATTAGAGGTTATAAAATGTTATAGATAGTAGTAAATTCGTCATTAATCATATAGAAACTATTCAGGAAAAATATTAATGTATGATAACAGAAAAAAAGGTTGCTATTTTAAGAGGAATAAACGTTGGTGGAAACAGGAAGATTTTAATGGAAGATTTAAAATCGATATGTTCTAAAATTGGCATGCAAGATATTAAAACTTATATCCAAAGTGGGAATATCATTTTTAGGTCTTCAAATACCAATGTTGATCTAGAAAGAACATTAGAAAAAGAAATTAATCAGAATTACGGTTTTGAAGTTCCGGTAATAGTCAGAACTTTAACAGAATTAAAAGCGGCTGTAGAAAAAAATCCATTTTACACCTCTGATATCGATATAAGCAAATTACATTTAACATTGTTAAAAAATAAACCCAGCCATGGTGACTTATATCAAACCCAAACATACAATTATGAACCTGATCAATTTTACATTGAAAATAAAAATGTTTTTATTTACTGTGAAGGAAAATACCACAAGAGTAAATTGAGTAATAACTTTTTTGAAAAACAATTAAGGGTTCAGGCCTCTACCAGAAACTGGAAAACCATTTTAAAATTAGTTGAATTAAGTAATAGCTAGAATTATATGACAGGACCAAACAAAGACAAGGCTTTCCCCCTAAATAATTACAACAGACTTTGTTTTCTGAAAAACATTATAAAAAATCCAAACATTATTGTAGGCGATTATACTTATTATGATGATTTTGAAAATGTGGAAAACTTTGAGAAGAATGTAAAATATCATTTCGATTTTATTGATGACAAATTGATAATCGGAAAATTTTGTATGATAGCTTCGGATGTTAAGTTTATTATGAATGGGGCTAATCATTTAAGCAGTTCTATATCAGCGTATCCTTTTGCCATTTTTGGTAATGGTTGGGAAAAGGCCATGGAAGGAAAATCTTATCCCAATAAAGGTGATATTACAATTGGCAATGATGTTTGGATTGGATATAATGCAACGATTATGGCTGGTGTTACTATTGGAGATGGAGCTATTATTGCTGCAAACTCTACTGTGGTAAAAGATGTTGAACCATACAGTATTGTTGGAGGAAATCCTGCTGCTGAGATTAAGAAACGCTTTTCGGAAGATGAAATCACTAAACTTCTGGATTTAAAATGGTGGGATTGGGATATTGAAATGATCACTAAACACTTACCTCACTTAACCAGTAACAATATTGATAATTTGACTCTACATCACTAATTGAATATATTTGACTGTCTTTACCAAAAGATATTCTTTGGGAATTGACTATATCATCCCCCATTGAGTGTTTTTATCCAATGTTGTTTTTATATCACGATATATAAAAAACGTATATAACATTGATAAGTCAACAAGTTACAGAAATAAATAAGTTTACCTATAATAACAATATAGTCAATATCTTTATTGCTATGTTACCCACAATTGGAAAAATATCGCGCAATAAAAATATTTTACTGAAAATAAATAAAAATATAGAAAATGCTTAATTTTGACATATGGATAAGAATGAAAGTATAATACAGAAGATTAAGCAGATAGTAAAAGAAAAAGCACCAAGAGCTGAAGTCTACTTATATGGTTCAAGAGCACGTGGAACTAGTACTCCAGAATCAGACTGGGACATCCTTATTCTATTAAAAAGGACAAAAATAACAGATACAGAAGAAAAAGAAATAACTTACCCATTATATGATTTAGAAATAGATACGGGAGAAGTAATTAGCCCAATGATCTATACAGAAGAAGAATGGAATAACAAATACAGTGTTACACCATTTTATCATAATGTAATGCGAGAAAGACAACAAATATAATGGATTACAAACCAGAAGATTATTCAAAATACAGACTTCAAAGAGCAAAAGAGACCTTAAAGGAAGTCGAAGTACTAATAGAAAATAGATTTTGGAATTCTGCAATAAATAGAATGTATTATGCTTGTTTTTATGCAGTTGGAGCACTATTAGTCTTAAATGGTCTAGAGACATCAAGCCATTCCGGAATGAGACAAAAATTTGGTCAACTATTTGTTAAGACCGGAGAAATAAATAGAGATTTAGGTAAGCATTATTCAGAATTATTTGAAAAACGTCATAAAGGAGACTATAATGATTTTTTTGATTATGATGAAGAGACAGTTTTAAGACTATTGCCTAAATCAAAAGAGCTTATTGAAACAATTTCAAAATTAATAGAAGGAAGAATCAACTGAGGGTAACATCAAATACATCCAATAGGGCTGGTTGTTAATTTTTGGAGTTTTGTAAGGTGTTTGAGCATCGCCAAAACTTTGACATTTGCTATTGTTAAAAAAGGTATAACCAAAACAAAAGCTTCGGCTATATGGGCTTTCAGAAGGTTGTTTTTTAAATCTGCCCACGCCTCTTATATAATCTGTTATGGCCAACAAAAACAAAAGAACATTCCAAATTAATTATACGAATAATTACCCTACTTTCACTTTTTATTGCAATAACTAGTTGCAAAAATTCAAAAAAGATTGATTAGGAAAAATTCACAACTTCTAATTTTACTAAACGGGTTGACCTATAATAACAATATAGTCAATATCTTTATTGTTACGTTGTAAGCAATTAATAAAGGAACATGAAACATCATTTTGCAGATTTTTTAGATAGAGAAGATGATTACTGGACAATTGTGCCAAATATAGAGCGATATAATTTATCATCAGACAAGTTGATTGATAATCCTGAGAATGCAATAGTAATTACTGTTTCAAAAGATGACAAAAATTGGAGGCAAATCTTTGACCTCCCAAATCTTGAGGAACTTACACTTCATGAACCAAGTAAAGAACAAGTTGAATCAATAAATGAATTAAGAAATTTAAAAAGACTTCGGATAACTCATTTTAGACCAAAAACGATTGAATTCATTGAATCTTTAGGGAATATTGAAGAATTGGTTTTAGAATATGTTTCAGGATTTTCCGACCTATCTTCTTTAAGAAAACTTACCAAGTTAAAATCTTTGCACTTAGAAAATCTAAGGAGGGTTTCTAATTTTGACGGACTTACAAGACTTAACAATCTTCGGTATTTACATATCGATGGGACTCTTGATTGGAATCAGCCCATTGAAGATTTTGAATTTCTTAAAGGACTATCAAATCTTGAAGTATTTTCTCTAGGTTTTGTTAAAATATTAAAAGAGTATCCAGCTTTTACTCCATTAATAAAATTGAGAAAAATAAAATTCATTAAAATTGGATTAGCGACATTAGAAACTAAAGAATATGCATTTATTCTTGAAGCTCAACCTAATGCAAAATGTAGTGCTTCGCGTGAAAGTGCGCCATGGTCTGCATACTTCGATTGGGGCGACGATCACTTTTTGCCACTTGGTAAGGGAAAAAGAAGTTTTTCAAAAAAGCATAAAAATGTAAAAATGAAGTGCCTACAATTAGAATCAGATTTTAAAAAGTATAAAAAAGAAGCTGCTGAAATAGTTAATAAAAGCAGCTAATCGTAGGCAGCCTAAAGGCTAAACACCTTATCATTAACAAATAAATTATACTTCTTTTTATTTAATTTTTAACAAAATGACATTGCAGGTAAACGTTAATAAACTAATATAATTCCCTTTGATTAATACATTTTGTACTGATCTATTTCTGAATGGTTATTTATTCTTAATTTTGATTTCTTAATCCAACAAACATGATTAGTAAATTATTTCCCAACCATAAATTCAGAATTGGAGGCTACATAATACTGCTTTCTTTTGTCTTTTGCTTTACTTACAATACGGCTCTTGCAAAAGAGAAGAATGTACTTGAAGATCAAAAGAATCTGTTTGAACAATTGGATAAGAATCTAAATATTTATCAATCAACAGACCTTGACAGTGCAAGAATCACAGTAACGAAATTGATTGAGCTTGCTTCTAAAATTGACAGGAGTCATCAGGCGCAGGCGTACTATAAAAATGGTATGTTCCTGTATCAACTTCAACATCTCGATTCTGCAGAAACTTCATTTTATCAATCCATCTCTTTTGCTGACACTTTAAATGTAAAGGATATTAAAATTCTGGCTTTCAACTACCAGGCACTTGGAAACATAAGTGACAGAAAAGCAAATTATCCTGAAGCCATTCAGTTCTACAAAAAATCCAAATCCCTCTTTGTCCGGGCTGGTTTTATTGGGTACACTGCTGATTTGAACAACTTACTGGCTGATGACTTTTTAATCATCGGGAAATTTGACAGTGCTCTAATTTATACTCTTGATAACATCCGAATCAGAGACAAAATACATGACAATCAAATAACACTTAATAGCTATGCAAGGGTTGCTAAATTGTATTCGGATCTACACAACTACAAAGACGCCTATCATTATTTGCTTGAAGGAATAGAATATGCGATAGCTGTTAATGACAGTAGTTCTCTTGCCAATCTGTATTTTCGAACAGGTGAGCTTTTCATTAAACATAACCTTAACGAAAGGGTTGCAATTGACTATATGATTGAAGCAAAAAAATTATACCAGAGACTCAATCCTAACTATGATATCAACACCATTAACCTTTCAATAGGTGATGCATACCATTCCTTAGGCAAGGACTCGCTTGCTCTTTCTTTCTACTCTGATGTGGTTTATGCGACTTCGGGCACTGCCGGAAGAACACTGTCTGATGCCTTTTATAAAATGGCTATACTCTATGAATCGAAAGGAAAAAGAGACTCAGCAATGGTTTGTTTTCAGAAAAGTATTGACTCAAACTGTTCCGGTTGTCCTGAAATCTATATTTTTCAAGCCCTTGTTGATTATGCAAAAGCGTATATGTTTGCCGGAGATTATATTGAATCTCATCGTCTCTTGAGTCAGGCAAAAAAAATTGCAGAAAACGCAGTTGTTGCCCCTGATTTGGTTACTGCACATGAAGCCTTAGGGTCTTTGTATGAAAACAGGTATATGTTTGACAGCAGCCTTATCAATTATCGCAAAGCTTATGCTATCTCAAAAGGCATTCAGATGCCGGAAAAAATGAGGAGTATTTCAAAAGCCATTAGTCACATTTATTACCTGAAAAAGGATTACCGGAGAGCCGCTGACTTTATGATTGTAGCAGACAGCCTCTCTTTACAGCTTGATGGGATGAAAAAGTCGGATGAACTGGCAAAACTTGAAATGAAACTTGAAATAGACCGAAATGAACAAAACAGGCTTTTAGAGGCTCAAAACTCATTGCTAGAACTAAGAAGACAGAAACAGATACGTAATGTATCCATTGCTGGTGTTATTCTGTTCCTGGCTGCTCTCTTTATACTGCTGCGATTATACCGAAATAAGAAAGCTCAAAACAGGATTCTTGATAAACAGAAAGCAGAAATCACCAACATGGCCCGTCAACTACATGAGACTGATAAAAGTAAATTGCAGTTTTTTACAAATATCTCGCACGAGATTCGAACTCCCCTGACCCTGATTAAGTTTCCCATTGAGCAATTGCTTCAATCGCCGGACTTAAATCCTGTTATGAAGGACACTTTGAATCTGGTATTGGACAATACAAATAACCTGCATCAAATTGTCAACCAGATTCTGGATCTTCGAAAAATTGATAACCTGAAATTTGAACTTTGCCTTACTGATATAGAACTGATTTCTTTTATAAATGAGACTGCAACTTCTTATGATCCATTATGTCAGAAGACAAATTGCAAACTAATTGTTAAGTCTGATGTATCTGAAGTCCACACTAGGCTGGATCGGGAACGACTCTTTGCAATTCTGAACAACCTTTTGTCCAACGCATTCAAATACAACAAAAAGGAAGGTGAAGTAGTGTTGAGTTGTCATGTGTCACCAAAGTCTATTAAGCTTTCCGTTTCTGATACAGGGATCGGAATTGCTAAAGAACATCTTCCCCATCTGTTTGGACGCTATTACCAGACACACTCATCCCACCAGTCCAACGGAACAGGTATTGGCTTGTCTTATGTAAAAGAGCTGATTGACCTGATGGGCGGCTCAATAAACGTAGATAGCCAGGAAAATATAGGGACTACTGTTGTTATTGATATTCCTGTGGAAACAGTATTGATCAAGAATGATAAACCGTTTGAGGTGTCTTTCCTTCCCCATGAAAATATTATGGATCAACTATCCGGGAACCTTGAATCTTACTCAGGTACAGAAAAAACTAAAACAATTCTGATTGTAGAAGACAACCATGACCTGAGAACCTTCATAGGAAATATGTTTCAGAACGACTACCAAGTATTATTTGCTGAGAATGGGGATCAAGGTCGCGAACTGGCAGAGCTAAACAATCCAGATATCATTATTAGTGATATCATGATGCCGGGACTGCAAGGAAATGAACTGTGTCAAATTATTAAAACCAACCTTCAGACCAGTCATATCCCCTTTATCCTTTTAACAGCCAAGGATGACCGCGAGAGTCAAATCACCGGTTATGAATACGGTGCGGACGACTACATTGTGAAACCTTTTGACTCTCAATTGCTGGTGCATAAAGTTGAAAATATACTAAAGACTCATGAAAACGCTCGTCAACAATTCAAACTAGCCGATTTTAATCCATCAAGCCTGACCTGTCCCGATATCGATAAAGACTTTTTAAATAATTGTATTCATATTATCAATGAAAACCTTGATCAATCCGGTTTCACAGTAGAACAATTGTCTTCTGAACTTGCAGTAAGCCGTAAAACATTGTTAAGAAAACTCAAGGCTTTAACAGGGAAAACTCCTTCCGACTTAATTAAACATGCCAGGATGTCGCGTGCAGCATCATTACTAAAAGAGAAAAAGCTAAGGGTGAACGAGGTCGCTTTTATGGTAGGATACGAAAACACGGAGCGTTTCAGTTCAGCCTTTAAGCAAACTTATGGAAAGTCTCCTTCGTCCTTCTCTTAGTTAAACTCTTACAAAACAAGTATCTTTTCTTAAAGAGAGAGTTACTAATAGCTCCAAAACTCCCCTCTAGAGAGGGGTTAGGGTCTGTTAGTTCTAAGCTAATACCAAACTTCGCAAGAAATTGTAGTACTTATATAAAATAATTATCTTTAAGACATGGAAATGAACCGTGACATATTAAGAAAAATATCAGAATTCGCTAAGTTGAAATACCCAAAAGCAGAAGTATACTTATATGGTTCACAGGCAAGAGGTGAAGCAAGTAAGATGTCTGATTGGGATTTACTTATTTTACTAAATAAAGCACAGATTTCATTCGAAGAAGAGACTAAAATAATGGATGATTTTTATGAACTAGAGCTCGAAACAGGAGAAGTAATATCTCCATTAATTTATACAAAGAATGACTGGGAATTAAATCATAGAATGACATCATTGTATTCAAATATAGCGAAGGAAGGAAAAAAGATTTAATGACAGGAACAAAAGAAGATTTAATTCGATACCGATTATCCAGAGCTTGGGATACATTAGATGATGCAAGAATCCTTTCAGAGAAGAGCAAATGGAATTCCACAATAAATAGACTTTACTATGCGGCCTATTATGCAGTAATTGCAATATTATTAAAGGAAGGTTATACTCCAACTACGCATAATGGAGCGAAGACACATTTTTCAATGAATTTTATTAAAAGCGGACTGCTACCGAAAGAATTAGGTAAAGTATACTCCCAATTGTTTACATGGAGACAAAAAGGAGATTATGACGATTTGTTTGACTTTACCGAAGAAAAAGTGATGCCATATTTTACTCCTGTTGAAGAACTTCTTAATCAGATAGAAGAATATATTAATAGCAAGCACTAACAGCAAATATTGAAAAGAAATAACAAGATGAAATTCTTAGGTCTTTCAATTAAAATAACAGCGATCCCAAAGCTGTCCCGTACTTAAATCACTGTAGTCCAATCAACTTCAGAACCCTGGAAAATGCTATTATTTTTGCTATATGTCCCGGTTCGCCCGCATCTTTGTCCCCAATTGCAGGGGCCGTTCATGAGTTTTTTTGGTTGTTTTGTGTATTCTAAAATCTGACATCAGAGTTTCTTTTAAAGAAGTTTTGCAGATCATGAAGTTGATACATTAACTGATAAATTTATAAATCATGAAAATTTTAAAAGGCATTTTGACAATAGCAATATTGTTTTCAATAAGCCAAAGTTTCTATGCTCAATATCCCAATACCGATTCAGTGCGAACTGAAATGGATTCTTTAGAAGCTGCATGGAGTGCATTACGAATCAAAGCCTGGGAGAAAGCATGGCCCAAAGTGTATGAAGACATGCAGCACGATAAAGCGTATAATCAATGGGCCAGACGCTCAGACGATTTACCTCAGGCAAATATTCCTTCGTTCCCTGGTGCTGAAGGTGGTGGTATGTATAGTTTTGGTGGACGTGGCGGTAAAGTTTATGTTGTAACTAGTTTAGCTGATAGTGGTCCTGGAACTTTACGTGAAGCATGTGAAGCCGGTGGAGCAAGAATCGTTGTGTTTAATGTAGCCGGGGTAATAAAACTGGAACGTCCTATTGATATTGATGCGCCTTATATTACTATTGCCGGACAATCAGCTCCAGGCGACGGTGTATGTATTGCTGGAGAAACGTTTGGCCTTAACACCCACGATATTGTTATCCGTCACATGCGTTTTCGTAGAGGTGACACATGGGTAGGTCGTCGTGCTGATGGTGATGCTATTGGTGGAAATCCTGTTGGTAATATCATGATCGACCACGTTTCGGCATCTTGGGGATTAGATGAAAATATGAGTATGTATCGCCACATGTTTTGCGACGATGTAAATAATCCTAAAGCAAGACGTCATAAATATTCAACGGTTAACATTACTATTCAAAACAGTATCTTCTCTGAAGCTTTGGATACATACGGACATGCTCTTGGTAGTACAATTGGTGGACAGAACTGTATGTTTGCAAGAAATTTATGGGCCAATAATACAGGAAGAAATCCATCTGTTGGTATGAATGGTGGTTTTAATATGGTAAATAATGTTATTCACAACTGGTACAAACGTACAACTGACGGAGGAGATTTTTCATCACGTTATCAGTTAATCAACAATTACTACAAACCAGGTCCTGTAACTCCTAAAGATGCACCAGTAGGACACCGTTTGATTAAACCGGAATCACGTTATGTTTTAAACGGCACAAAAATATATGGTAAAATCTGGGTAGAAGGAAATATTATGGAAGGGTTTCCTGAAATTACCAACGATAACTGGAAAGGTATTCAGATAGAAACCATGGATGGAGCCGGTGAATTTTTACCGCAAATAAGATCTTCAAAACGTTTTATTATGCCTTATGTCAACATCATGGATACTAAAGATGCTTATGAATATGTATTAAATAACGTTGGTGCCACTTTTCCAAAAAGAGATGCTGTTGATACCAGAATAGTTAAACAAGTACGTACTGGCAAAATAGACGAATCTGATTATACCGAAATTGAAGGCTTATATCAATATAAGTACAGAAAAGGTTTAGGAGCTGACTCCTGGAAAAAAGGAATTATTACAGATCCAAGACAAGTTGGTGGTTATCCTGAATACAAAGGTGAACCTCGTGTAGATACCGATATGGATGGTATGCCTGATGCATGGGAGATCAAATACAAATTGAATCCTAATGATCCTAAAGATGCTGCAATGGATTGCAATGGCGACGGGTATACTAATATCGAGAAATACATCAATGGTATCAATCCTAAGAAAAAAGTGAATTGGAAAGATCTTAAAAACAATAAAAATACACTGGACAGTTCTGACTTTCTATAATAGATGCAGCTTCGGCTGCATTTAAACACAGAAAGACAAAGTTAAACTCCGATTATCATAAATGAACTTTCATTTCTTACTTTTTTCTATTTTGATAGAATATATGAGATTAAATGGAAGATAAATGAATTAATAACAACTCTATAGTGGATTGCATAGAATGTACTTGCAATTCACAATAATTATTAAGGCTGCCTACAGGCAGCCTTATATTGATTTATTGAAATCTTATTGGTTAATATATTTTTGTCATTCAATATATTCTATTGCAACAAGTCTGCAGTTGAGCTCTGTTCTTTTAATACCTTTAACCTCGTAAAGAGCATTAAAGTATTTAACGCCTTCAGGAAAATTGGAATAAAACCCTTTTAACCATTTTACATCAGTAAAATTGCTTACTGTAGCCATAACACCAACATCATGATTAGATGTAAAAAACAGTACTTCCCTTTTGTTTCCTAAAGGAATAAATGAAACCATAGCATATTCAATTTTGTTCATACCGTCAAATCGAGTTCCATATATTTTGGAAGTATCACCATTTAAAATGAAGCCATCACTCAGAACTTTAAAAACTTTACTTTCTTTTAAAAATATTTCTTTTGAATCGTTCATGGTATTATACTGGCCAACAAATATGATGTTGTTTTTGCGCATATTTTCATACGAAAACTCCGATTCCATTAAAATTTCAAAGTCATTGTTATGGTTCACAAACCATTTTGTCAGGCGCTGTATTACAATAGGAGCCATTTTGGTTAAAAAAGTAAAATCGGGGATTCTCACCTTTTCATTTGAATATTTCATTAAGTATTTGGCTAATTCTGTTTCGTTATTAACCCCCTCAATATTCGAAACCATATATTTATCGTCTACATCTTGTTGTACTACAAAATGATCTGAAATGATACAAATGGTATTTTCAGGTGAATTAAAAAAATAATCCCAACAATCTTTTTCTTCACCTTTTTTGCTGATAAAAATTAAGGCAATGCCAAAAAGTATCACCGAACTAAGTATTGTAAACAGTATTCTTTTATTTTTTCTCCTGGCTAGTGTTCTTATTTCTAGCTCTCTGTTTATAAACAATAAGTTATATTGTCCTTTGGGTATATCAAATACAATTTCATCTGCAGAACCTTCATTAGCATAATATTCGGCCAATTTATTTCTTAAATTATACATGTACACCCTTACCTTACTATCTTTTTGGTTTGGATTGTATTTTGATTTGAATAACTCCAATCCAAGAATATCTTCTTTTACATCTTCATTGTTAAGTGCTTTTTGTACTAAAAATTTTAACAAGCGGATACTTCTAGGCGATTTAGCAAAAGTTTCACTTTTTGAAATCCTAAGTTGAATCTTTTCTATTATTTCATTTTTAATCTTGAAATTCATAAAACAAAAGTAATTTATATTATAGAATTAACAGTTAAAAACGAGGTTAAAATCACTTTACACTTATTTACTTAATATCAACTATTTAAATAGGATAATTAACCGTTAAAAAACCGTCTATATTGTAATTATCTATTTCGGTAGTAGTTTATACGTTAAATTCACGATGAGTAAATAAATATATCTATTGATAATAAACAAATGATAAAAGAAAGAATAATAATTGTTGATGTTCTGCGTGGATTTGCATTATTATTAATAGTACTAATACACTCCGTTGAGCACTTTGAATTTTATACTCCTCCCAAGGTAAATTTTCTATTTTCAAGTGAATTCGACAGACAAATATTCGATTCTGTATTATTGTTAATAAGTGGTAAGGCATACTCTATATTTGCCTTATTGTTCGGATTGAGTTTTTATATTCAAATGGACAGTAAAGCACAAAAAAACATTAACTATCGTTGGGGATTTGTATGGAGAATGTGTGTATTGTTTATTATTGGGCTAATTCACTCTTTGATTTTTAGAGGTGATATTTTGCATATCTATGCCATTTTATCATTGGCAATTGTTTCTCTATATAAAGTCAAGATAAACTATCTGTGGATAATTGCAGTTTTATTATTTATCCAAATTCCAACTATATATAATCTAGTTCAATCTTTTTTAGATCCTGATGCTAAATTTATAAATCCTCTTAGTGTTTATTGGAGAGAAGGTCGAATTGCATATTCATCTGGCAGTTTTAAAGAGGTAGTTCAATACAACTTATGGCAAGGACGTTCATCTGTTTATTCATGGTGCTATGGTAACGGAAGATTTATTCAGTTAATCGGCCTTTTTATTGTAGGACTAATTCTTGGTCGCAATAAAGTATTTCACCAAATAGACCACTACAGAAAACAGTTGTTATTTGTATTAACAGGAAGTGTTGTTGTAATTTTTGCCTTATCAATAGTCCGTACCGAAATTGACAGTAGTGAATTGCTTGGATTGCAAAAGCGTTTAATAGGCATATTGCTATCCTCTTATTCTAAACTTGCAGCAACAGCAGGTATTACTGCTTTAATAATTCTTTTATACCTAAAGGCAAAGGATTTGAACTTCTTTAAATTGCTGAGTGCATATGGAAAAATGAGTCTTTCAAATTATGTTTTCCAATCTGTGCTTGGGGTTTTGTTTTTTTACCATTTTGGATTGGGAATGTTCAGATATTTAGGTTCTGCATGGAGTTTATTACTTGGAATATTGGTATTCTATTTACAAGCTATAATTAGCCAAAAATGGAATGACAAATATTATTATGGACCACTTGAGTGGTTTTGGAGATGTTGTACAAAACTGGATTTTAGTATAAAACTAAAACGTTAAAGTTAAATATATGATGAAACGAGCCATGAAAATAGGTTCTCACACACGAGGATGTTTATTTTCTGGGGAGTTCCATGTAACCAAATGAATTAAATAAATTAGAGTATATGAAAAAACTATTCTTATTTGCCATAGCTGCTGCCTTTACTGGGGGTATATTTTCACAAACCACTTATACAGTTGATATTAATCAACCAGAAAAGGAAATTATTCGCGATCATCTGGATTTGGGTGGAACCAATCCTTCCGGTGAAAAAATTGATGTGAATAGCTATTATATTGAGAGGGATGGAAAAGCATTTATACCTATTGTAGGCGAATTTCATTACTGTCGTTACCCTGAGGAATACTGGGAAGAGTCTATCCGTAAAATGAAAGCCGGGGGTATAAATATTATCTCGACATATGTATTTTGGAATACACATGAACGCAAAGAAGGTCAATGGGACTGGAGTGGTAACCTTAACCTTAGAAAGTTTATAGAAATTGTAAAAGACAATGATTTATATGCTATTGTGCGTATGGGACCATTTTGCCATGGTGAGATGCGTAATGGTGGTATGCCCGACTGGTTGTATAGCAAGACTTTTGAGGTACGAAGTAATGCTCCTGAGTATTTAGCTCTTGTGGATACATTATATGGTAAGATAGCCAATCAAATAGATGGATTGTTATACAAGGATGGCGGTCCTGTAATTGGAGTGCAGTTAGAAAACGAATACCAGCACTCAGCAGCTCCCTGGGAATTTCAATACCCGGGAAGCCATAAAGAAAGAGTGGCAGCCAGTAGAGATGCATCTTTTGTGCATGAGCAGATTACAGTAACAGATGGTCAAAATCCATGGTTTGAGTATGGGAAAAGACATATGAAAACGCTTAAGGAAATAGCTAAAAAACATGGTGTTGATGTACCTATTTACACTGCTACTGGTTGGGGAAATGCTACTATTGTTGAAAAAGGAAGTATACCTGTAACCGCAGGATATGCATATCCTTTCTGGGCAAAACCACACCCTTCTAAATTTTATTTGTTTAAGGATATTCAAAAGGATCCGGATTATGCTCCTGTAAGTTACAATACTGATTTATATCCTTCTATTCCTGCTGAAATTGGTCCTGGAATTCAGGTAAAATATTCACGTCGACCAGTGGTAGATTACCGTAGTGTAAATCCATTAATGGTCCGTATTGTTGGTAGTGGATCTAATGGCATTGGTTATTACATGTACCATGGAGGATCAACTCCATCGTACGAAGGAAAATTCTATAACGAGGAGTCAAATGGCATCCCTCGTATTAACTACGATTTTCAGGCACCAATTGGACAGTACGGACAGGTACGATATAGTTTTAAACATCTACGAATGCTGCATATGTTCTTAAAAGATTATCAGGATGTATTAGCTCCAATGAAAACAATTTTACCGGAAACAAACGCTGATATTAAACCTGATAATAATGAAACCTTACGTTATGCAGTTCGTTCTTACGGCAATTCAGGATTCGTATTCGTAATTAATTTTCAAGACCATATTGATGTTAAAGATATAAAAGACGTACAAATTAAAGTTCAGGCTAAAGGTGAAACCATTTCATTTCCTGAACAAGGAACGATAAATATGCCTGAATTTGCAAGCGCTATATTGCCATTTAATTTAAAGGTTGGAGAGGCAAATATTAAATCAGCAACAGTTCAGCCTTTAGTAATTTTGAAAAATGACGATGGAGATAAGTATATTTTTTCGGCCATTGGTACTATGAAACCGGAAATGATTTTTTCAAAGGAAACAAAAATCAGTAAAATAAAAAATGCTACTGTATCTGTAATAAATGGAAAAAAAAGAATTACAGGTAATACTGGTAAGCCATTCTCATTTTTAGCAGATGGCTCACACATCATGGTTTTAACAGAGGATATGGCCATTAATGCCGAAAAAATTAATGAATCACTTTATATTACCAATGGCTTATTACTTCAGGGTAAAGGTGAGTTAGAGTTAATTACCCAAAAAGCAGACAATGAGTTGCATGTTTATCCGGCCAATAAAAAAACACCTGAGTTGACTGGAGCAACAATTAATAAAGAAAAATCAATTATTAGTGGTTTTTCATCATACAGTGTACAGTTTGTAGAAACTAAACCGGATATTAAAGTTGAAAAGATAGGTGGAAAATATACACTTAGTTTAAATTCTGATATTTCGGCGTTAAATGATGTGTTTGTAAATGTAGATTACATTGGCGACAGAGCTTTGGCTTTTATCAAAGACGAAATGATTAACGATCATTTTTATCACAGTAAAAAGTGGGAAATAAGTCTTAAACCTATAGCAGATAAATTAAAAAATAACAAGATGGTATTTGCATTTCATCCTATGTTTTCTGATTATACTTATTTAGAAGATTTAGATGAAGTTCTGGAATTTAACCGTGGCAGATATCTTGAGGTGAAAGATTTTGAAATTGTACCTGAGTACAAAGCCTCTTTGAAATGTGAATAGTATTTCTCTTATATAGTTAAGCCTGTGTTTCATTATTTAAATAGAGAAGCACAGGCTTATTAACTTGAGTTTCTTTGTTAATATATAGATTCTCACCTAACTCTAACAAATGAAAAATTACAACCTACTCATTTTAATATTCATGTATTTAACTTGTAATGCATATGGACAAATCAACTTCGTATCAGGCAAACAGTTTGGAACCGACAAAGATGATGTTTCTCAAACAGTGTTAGCCGATTCTTTAAATAATGTTTTTTCATTTGGCTCAACTACAGGACTTTTAGGAGAGAACCAATATGGAGGTAAAGATGGAGTAATTTGTAAATATGATAGCACTGGTAAGATTCTTTGGGTAAAACAATTTGGTTCACAATACGATGATGAATTTAATCAAGCATGTTTTGATAAAAATTATAATATTTATGTAACAGGGTATTGTAGCAAAGGGAAACAAAATAAAGATGTTTGGATCTTGAAACTTAATTTAGAGGGTAATATACTCTGGGAAAGAACCTTTGGCACCAATAGTGATGATATAGGCAGAAGCATTGTTGTTGATAACGACGGAGAAATATATATAATTGGATATACAAATGGAAATTTTGGTGGAAGATCAAAAGGTGAATTGGATTGTTTTATTTTAAGCCTTAACGAGCAAGGTGAAAAACAAAGTATTGTTCAATTTGGCTCTCAAAAAAATGATAAAGGATATGGAATAACAATAGGACCGGATTCTCTTATATATGTATGTGGTACAACAATGGGAGATCTGGCGCAAAAGAATTATGGAAAACTAGACGCTTATTGGGGAGTTTTTTCAAAAAAGCTTGATCAACATAAGCTAGTCCAATTTGGCACTTCTGGCTATGATATTATGTATTTTATTCATGTAGACAGTAAAAACAATATAGTAATTGCTGGTAATATTGGTGGTCAATTAGCAACAGAATATTTTGGTCATCAGGATGCTTATTTTCGAAAAATGGATAATACAGGAAAACTATTATGGCACGAGCAGTTTGGAACAGTAAAAGGGGATTATATCAATGGATTAGTAATTAATACTGATGATGAAATTGTGATAAGTGGCTGTCAAAATTATTCAGATTGCCAGGCATTTTGCAGAATGTACAGCGAAGATGGTAAATTATTATGGAAAACTGAATATGCAGCAATGGGCATAGAGCATGGTACTTGTGGTAAAGGAATATGCATAAATAAAAATGGCTATATATATCATACAGGTGTGACCGGAGGAAATTTGTTTTCTGATTTAAAAGGTGAACAAGATATGTTTGTAATAAAATTAGAATTAGATAGTATAGAATAACAAGCCATAACTGCACAAAGAATTAAAGGCTGACCTTAAGTAATTTTTGTATTTTGCATGCCATGTTAGCTTTGTTTTAGCCAAACAGGATTGTTGCCTGAAATCAGCCCTGTAATTATATTTGTATTATTATCGGCAACCTGTTACGAATCGAGAACTCAATTATGGAGATAAAATATGTCACTAATTAATATTTTAGAATTTAGTATGAAAAAAAAATTTGTAGACTATTTTTCAAGAATATCACCACTTTCAAAAGAAGAAGCAGATGCTATTACTAATAGTATGAAGACTAAAACTTATTTGAAAGGAGAATTTTTAGTGAAAGAAGGACAAAGATCAGGGAGCACTTATTTTATATTGCAGGGATGTGTAAGAGAGTACATCTTAAACGAAGGGGAAGAAAAAACAACTAACTTTTTTACCGAAGAACAATGGGTGATTTCATTGAGCAATTTTTCACAGGAAAAACCCGCAACATACAACTGGGTATGTGTTGAAGATACTACTGTTGTGGAGGGCAATGAAGAACAGGCTCAGGCCCTGTTTAAAAAACATCCCAGATTTGAAACTATATCACGCACCCTGGTTGAGGCAGCCTTTGCTGAGCAAAAAGAAGTATTGACTTCGTATTTTACAGATTCACCGGAACAACGTTACCTAAAATTATTAAAATCCAGACCCGATTTATTTCAGCGAATTCCACAATATCATATAGCAAGTTATATTGGAGTAAAACCGGAATCATTAAGCCGAATCAGAAAACGAATTGCTTTTGATAATGATTAGTTGCAATGTAGCTCAGAATCTATAATTCCATTTATTATCAAACAAATGATAAGTGTAATTCAAGTTATTTACACAGTCACGATTATATCTGCCGAAATTCAACTTCATTGATTTGAGTTAAGAATAATATGATTGATATCAGCTGGCATAATAGGTTTTTTAATGCCTTTGAAAAATTGTTATAAGCTTTTTTGTCTTTTCAAAATTTTAACAATTCTGTTATTTATGATTTCTGATAAGTTCCAATTGTACAGTTTAGAATCAGTGGTACTATAAAACTCAATAACAACAGCATCAATATCTTTGTAATATTTTGCAAAACTTTGGTATCCCGGAACCCAACCACCATGTTCATACTTATAAATTGAAGCATATATTTCCTGTTCTCCTGGCTCAAACAATGATCCATCATTCAATGCCCGCAGGAAAGTGCCCACGTCTTCAGCATTAGCCAATATACCATGGTCATCTTTCTTTAAATCAAAGGGATGTCCCACATGATAGCCACTCATTACATTATCCAAATTTACTTCGCTTAAAGAACTAAAAGTGTTGTGTAGATTCAGGGGAGCTAAGATTTCTTTCTGAATGAATTGGAAGTTATTATAACCTAGTACCTCATCCATTATCTTGTTGACCAAAAGGTAATTCGTGTTGCAATATTCATAGTCTTTACCAGGTTCAAAGTTGGCTGGCTTATCCAGAATTAATTCAAGACTTTCTTCATAAGTCTGAGTTGAAGCTGCCCAAAAATTCGGAGCATCCGTAAAATTGGGTATACCACTTCTATGCTGTATCATCAACCTCAAAGTAATTTTGTCAGCGTTTTTAATTCGTCCCTCAAGTTCTGGCAAATAATCAGCGATTGTTTTATCCAGAGAAAGCCGTCCTTCACTAACCAATTTGGTAACTGCCACTACATCATATAGCTTGCTAATACTCGCAATCTTAAATAATGCATGTGGATGAGCAGGTATCTTGAATTCTCGATTATGCCAGCCTGCCGCATAATACTGAGGTGATTTACCAGCTTGGTCTACATAAACAATCACTCCATCAAATCCATGATCAATGGCTTCCTCTACTTGCTCCTGAATAGTATCTGGCAGCGGAAGTATCCATGCTTTTACTAATAACCATGGTACAAAAAATAAAGAGGATATAGATGCGACGATTAACGTTATCCTCAGAATTCGTTTTGTATTTTTCTTTGTCATAAATCAGGACTACAAATTTCTTAATTACGAATAATATGAGTTTGATAAATATGGTTCAAAATCGCATTAAATGATTTCAATATGGTTAACACCCCTACTACTCTCTAAGTTCACAATAGTTATTGCTTTAACTCAAGGACAAACAGGCAAAACCTTTGTTCTAACCTCCACCTCCATTTAGTATGAGCTTAAAAGTAAAGTGATTGATTCACAATTTTTCTTTAATTGCTTTTCTCCAAAAGTAAATACCAAAAACACAAGTAACTATTGCAAACATAACTCCGTTTTCGCCATGCCAATAATCAGTTCCTTCGTTTATAATTGTTAATTCAGGCATTATTTTTTGAATATACACATTGCTCACGGCGTGAAATATTACTGCTGGCCATAAACTTTTAGATTTAAAAGTGTAGTAGGTCATCATAAATGACATAGATATAATCACAACATAAAATGATGCTAACTCCACAATTACATTTTCGCCATAATACACAATCACCGGCCAGTGCCAAGAAACCCAAATTATTCCACTAAAAACAGAAACACCGGTAAAGGAAAGTACTTTTCTTAATTCATAAATGAAAAAACCTCGCCATCCAATTTCTTCTCCTACAGTTGTTGCGGCTGATCTAATTACTTCAATAGTCCCTAATAAGATAATCGCTATGATTGTTATCCATGTTGGAGTTAACATCCCTATTCCAACCAAGCCTAGTTCCTTTGCCCATTCTGTAATAACTTCGTGATTGGCTAATTTGCCTAAACCGAATATCCAGATTAGTATATAAGTAATTATACCATACAAGGCAGGAACAAAATATGATAATCGTATATATTTCCAACTCCCCCAATTCCAATTCAGGGATGAAATAGATCGTTTCTTTATTTTTAGCGTAATTATTGCTGCGATAGCAGGACACCACATCAGACCTCCAATGTAAATTCGTGATGGGTACAAATTCACAATTGCATAGTGAAAAAGCGAACTTAAAATTGTAACAATGGCAAGAAAAACAAAGATTGTTTTCCAGGTTTCTTTACGCTCTGATAAATTTTGAAGTATCATATTTTATAATTTGTTTCTTTTTAAAGATTAATTAAATCATTTCTTTCTCTGTAAAATCCTGTTTACCAATACTGCTAAAGTAAAGATAACTAACGGGATTAGATGTCCAGCTTACAAAAAATAACTGATTGTTGTGCTTCAAGCAGAAAACATCACTTTATTTAATTGATAAGCGATTAAGAAACAACCGGAAATGACCAGCATATTAATTGCAGCCCGCACTATCCATCTAAATCTTCAGTAGTTGATATTTGCATATTTGCCCAGAATTACGCTAAGCCCCATGAATAGAAACCATTGAGTCAGGAGCATACCAAATTTCCATTTGAGTAACATCACCGCCAAATCGTGAATAAATCCGCATGCAACAAAAGTGATTACCAGTGATAATGACGCAGGTAAAATCGACTTTAGCGGCTTAAAAATATACATTCCAAGGTAATATCCCCATATTGGATTCCAATACTGCCAAAATTCCACAAACGTTCCGGCACCCAACGAACGACTCAGCATATTTCGAAGGGAATCACCCGCTCCCAGAGGTACTCCGTTTCGTCTTAGTATATAATCGGATAAAGTCATATTTTCAGATTTATAAATATTTTATTCTCACTACACGGTAATTACTACATTACCTCGTTTATGACCTTTCTCTACATATTTATGTGCTTCAGCTATTTCTTCCAAAGGATAAACACTATCGATTACAGGCTTAATTTTATTTTGCTCAGCCAATGATTTTAAATTCAAAAAAGCCGCCTTAGGAGTTAAAGGAGTTCCATGATCGATGGAAATATATTTACCATTGGATATAAGTGCTTTTTTACTTTTTTCTTTCAATTCTGAAGATTTAGAGTTTCCAACAGCATCTATCACATATTTATAGGTTTTCAGTAATGATGCAGAATTTTCTGCGGTATAATCAATCATTTCATCGCTACCCAACGACTTAACTAATTCGAAGTTTCGGCTGCTACAAACACTGGTTACATGAGCACCGGCATGCTTAGCCAATTGTACCGCCATTGTACCAATACTTCCCGACGCTCCATAAATTAAAACTTTGTCTCCCCTATTTATGCTTGTGTTTTCCAATAAATGGGAAGCAAGTAAACCTCCATACGGAATAGCAGCTGTTTCTAGAAAACTGCAATTTGAAGGTTTTAGCGCAATATTCCAATCTTCTGGCAGGCAAATATATTCGGCATAAGAACCAAAATGGCGCTTTGTCGGTGATACAGATCCATAAGCAAATACTTCATCTCCAACATTGAATGAAGAAACTTTTTTTCCTTTAGCTTCAACAACTCCCGATGACACCATTCCCAAAATCGGATTTCTTGGTCTACCAAAACCGAATATAAGCTGTAGGATGAATCTTAGAATAAATGGTTGTTTTAGTTTACGAATAAGAACATCACTGGTAGTTACTGAAGTTGCTTTAATCTTTATCAGCACTTCATTTTCTTTTGGTTTTGGCTTTTCAACTTCTTTTAAAACCAAGTTCTCATAGCTTCCGTACTTTAAACATTCAATTGCCTTCATAACTTTACTTTTTTAGAGAATTTCTATATGAGTAAAATTATTTACAATGCATTTTAAATCCATTGACTTGGGTTAAGAAATGAAATATGTTGTTTAATATTTAAAAAGACAGGAAAATAATGATAAACGAAAGCAGCTATAGGCAAATATCGATTTCATTGCCATTCCACCGTAAAAGTAATAGCTAAAATAGACCTTTTCCGAAATGAATTTAATTTTTAATTGCGTTTCCCATTTCTGAATTTCTTCAATTATGTTCGTCAGTACCAAAGTTTGTAATGCTTGTCACATAATAATGGTTCTATGCAATACCTCCGCTCACTCAAGACCTTCTCCCTATATTTAAAAGAGTTTACACAAACAGATTGATCTATTGAAATAAATTTTGCATATTTAAAATCCTCTAAAGCCTACAGTTTGTGTGCTCTTGCTCATGCAAGCTCACAAACTCTAAATAAATTAATGGCAATTGTTATACAATATACAAACCAAGCATAAACTATGAAGAAAGCTATAAAATTAATCATCCTCACTCCTTTCATTTTAATTTTATTATTCCTTGTATTTCTATCTGTTAAATATTCACCAGTATATGTTTATCGTTTGATAACAATGAATGTAGCTGATGTTTATGACTATAAAAAATTTGATAATAGGGTTATAAAAGGGTCTAAGAACTTCCTTAAGTTTGAAAAAAAACATGATGAAGCTTATGTGGAATCATTGTTTGAAGAAAGAGTGGCTCAATCAGGATTCAAATCATTTGAAGAATGGGCAGAAAAATCTCAAACTACTGCTTTAATTTTTATTCGAAGAGACACCATTTTATATGAAAAATATTTCAATGGATTTTCAAGAGATTCATACTTCCATTCCCAATCCATGGCTAAATCGTTTATTTCTTTCTTGATTGGATCTGCAATTGATGAGGGTTCGATAAAAAGTGTTGATGACCCAATAACTAATTATATCCCGGAGTTAAAAGAACGGGACACACGTTTTGAGAAAATTACAATTAAAAATTTACTTGAAATGCGCTCAGGCCTTAAATATAACACAAGCTACTTGCCTGGCACTTATATTCATGCACCATGGCACGATGAAGCAGTAGGATATTATCATAATAATGTCAGAAAACTGTTATTAAAAGAAGTTGAAATTGCAGATAAGCCTGGAGAAATCTTTCAATATTGTAATTACAACTCCAGCTATCTAGGTTTAATAATTGAAAGGGCAACAAAAAAAACGGTATCAGAGTATTTAGAGGAAAAGTTATGGTCAAAAATTATGGAATATGATGCTTTATTCTCAATCGACAGTAAAAAATCCGGATTCGAATATATGCCCAGCAGACTTATTGCCCGAGCTATTGATTACGCGCGATTTGGTCGTCTTTATCTGAAAGAGGGTAAATGGAATGGCAATCAAATTATTTCAAAGAATTGGGTTTTGAAATCAAGTCAGGAAGATAAAACCATTTCTCGTGACAACTATCCAAAATGGCTGGGTAGTGGATGCAAACACACCTATTATACTTATCAATGGTGGGGACATGCCAATTGTGATTCAACCTTTCAGTTTTTTGCAAGTGGAAATCTGGGACAAAATATTTATATCATTCCTGATAAGGAAATTATTATTGTGCATTGTGGAAATTCATTGCAATATTATAACGATGCAGATTTAATGAAAATTGCTGAATTAATAAGATAAACAGTATTAGGAAACTAAACCATTGCTTTAAGAATTCTGATACATACAAAACAATACTATAATTAACCAATATTAAAAATGGCATTTGAATTAAAAAATGTAGTCCCTTGGGGTAGAACCTTATATGAATATAAAAAAATGTTCAAATTGACTGAAAATGATTTAAATAAGAAAATAATAAGTTTTGGAGATGGCCCTGCTAGTTTTAATTATGAGATGAAAGAATCATCTACACCAATTACGTCTATGGATCCTATTTATCAATTCTCAAAAAATGACTTGGAAAAAAGAATTGTGGAAACAAAAGAAACCGTAATGAAACAAATGAGGGAAAATCAGGACAATTTCATATGGACTTCAATAAAAAATGTTGATGAATTAGAGAAAATTCGGATGCAGGCAATGTCCCATTTTGTTACTGACTTTGAATTAGGTAAAAAACAAAATAGATATATACATCACGAATTACCAAACAAAACCATATTTAAAGAAAAGACCTTTGATTTAGGTTTAAGCTCTCATTTTTTAATTCTATATTCTAATCTTGGACTTGATTTTCATGTGAAATCTATTTCTGAAATGTTGAGGATATGTAAAGAGGTAAGAATATTTCCATTATTGAATTTGAATGCTGAAAAATCTGAAGTTTTAGACGGAATATTAGAAGCTTTTAGTAATGAGTATGAAATAAACATAGAAACAGTTGATTATGAATTTCAAAAAGGCGGTAATGAAATGTTAAGAATTAGAAAAGAACAAACCAATAAACAACTGTGAAAATATGAAATATTTATGGCTAAGCTTACTGATTCTTTTATTTTGCATTGAGAATTACGGACAAGTTATAAAAGGACAAATATTTGATTCTAAAACAAATAAACCTTTAGAATATGTAAGCATCGGAATAATTAATACTCCTTACGGAACAATTTCTGATGATAAAGGATGTTTTGAGTTTGAATATAAAAAACAAAATTTATCCTCAATTGTAAGATTCTCAATGATAGGATATGAACCACAAAGCTTTTCAATCTCAGACTTATTACACAATGACATTAAAATTAAGTTGATTGAAACTTCATACAAGATTAATGAAGTTGTAATTACGCCAACAATTAAGAGAGTTATTGGAGCTAAAGGATTTAATAAATCTCAAGGTTGGAGTGGATGGGGCGGATTGCATGATAGAAAAGGATATGAAATCGGAATTAAGTTAGATTTGGGTAAAAAGCCTGTTAAAATAAATAGTTTACATGTACTACTTCAAGGTCAGGCATTTGATACAAGTTTATTCAGGTTGCATATCCGGGCTATGAAAGACTCTTTAGTTTTAAACGAATTGTTGACAGAAAACATAATGATTTCCTTAACAAATGAATCAGGTTTAGCAAACATTGATTTGGATCAATACAATTTAATTATGAGTGGAGAAATTGGGGTGACACTTGAATGGTTAAAAGTTCAAGGAATAAATGAAAATAGAGAAATAAAAATCAATAACGAAAAGAAAAAGGCATACATACTGTTTAAAAACAAAAAAAATCAGACCGGATTATATCGCTGGGGAACAGAAGCAAAATGGAGAATAGTTAAGAAGAGAAGTCCAAGTATGTATTTAACAGTGATGGAATAAATAACATTACTTAATAACCCGATTACGATATAAAATTATTGGATCAGACCACCTATAAATATTGAGATTAGTGAGCGTACTGTTATGTTTACTTGAACTTTACCGAAACAGCAATATTAATGCAATACATAATGAGTTTCAATGAATATTTATGATGTCATAGCAGGTTATGTCAAATAAATATGAAGCAGAAAATCGTTGTTTGTAGATGGCTTTTTAATAAAATCAGGACTCTTTAATTTCAATCGAACTTGGATAAATACTGTATATATTCCATCAAGGTTTCTTTGGACGTTCAAACATTTGTATTTTAAAATTTCTTCTACAAATCTATGATTTAACTAATTGACATTTTTGTATCTTTATCTATTATAGAATTAGATACAAAACCGATATTAACTCCGCTACAACTCGTATATGAGGCCATTGTATTTAATTTAAAAGTTAATTATGGTTTAACGAATTAAAGCAAAAAAACAAATGATATGTGGTTAAACGCTTCTTGCTTAATTGAATTCAAAATACCTGTTCCAACGCCATTTTTATTCATATTAAGACCAAGAAGTGGATATCAACAGTGGATTTCAAGAGAAGAATATTTTTTATCACCTAACGTGTCGGCTCTCGAGTTTACAGATTCATTTGGTAATTTGTGTCAGCGCCTTATTGCTCCAGCAGGTTATTTCATTGTACAAACACGTGTTTATGCTGAAACTTCTGATATCTCAGACCAAGGTTATGGCGCACCTTTTATTGAAGTTCAACGTCTACCTACCGGAATCCTTCCTTTCTTGTATCCCAGTCGTTATTGTGAGTCAGATAAATTTACTGAAATGGCCGCATCAATAGTAATGGGAATGACCACAGGCTATAATCAATGTAATGCAATATCAGATTATATAAGAAATACATTTAATTACGCGCCTGGCTATGGACGTGAAATACTTAGTGCTACAGAAGTGAATCAAATGAGAAACGTTGTTTGCAGGGACATGGCTCACTTGGGTATTGCTTGTTGCAGAGCACTATCTATACCGTCTCGTATGGTAGTTGGCTATCTGGAAGGCCTTGAACCAATGGATTTGCATGCATGGTTTGAGGCCTATGTTGGAAATCGATGGTATACATTCGATCCTACACAAGATGATCTGAGAGGAGGACGCATCGCAATAGCCTATGGTCGAGATGCTGCAGATGTCGCTATCTACACACAATTTGGAAACCCTGTAGAGCTTTTAAATCTGAATGTTGAAGTTCAACGGATGTATAATCCTCCAAATCCAAAATTATAATAGATACTATGGCCAAAATTAACAACAAAATGCATTAAAACACATTTTACCTTAAACATTGTGAGCCAATAAGACACCCTGCTCATTTATTTGTTAATAACTAAAGTTTCTATGTTAATAGTAAGAATGTAGTTTAATTTTTGTAAAGTGAATAATAAGAAACAAAATTTGATAAATCAATTTTAGTACAACCATTTGCTAATATCAGTTCTGATGCAGAAAAAGAATACTTTAGCGATGGTATTACTAAAGAAATTATAAATTGACTTGCGAAAATTGAGAATTTAAAAGTCACCTCACGAACATCGTCTTTCTACTTTAAAAATAATAACTTACCCCTTAAGCAAATAGCAAAACTGATCAATGTAGAAATTGTAATTGAAGGAAGTGTATGAAAATCTGGCGATAAACTACGTATTACACCAAAATTTTCAAAACTTTTATAATTAAAATGGCGGGATTGGGAAATTGAAAAAATTACACAATTCTTATCCCTTCTAACCAATAATAATGTCGATGATTTAATTCGTCAACGCAACCTCTAGAATAAATGAGTAGATTGTTTGCTCAATATTATTAACCATTTTGAGTTAAACTACAATTTTTAATTATATATCAGAACAAATTAATTTATAACTGATTCTTAGATACCATTGAATTACTTCTCCAGAATCTTTAAATTGTATAATCTAAATATCAGTTTAAAATCTATTCTATGGAAAGCAATTCAGAACACATTAGCAAATGTCCTGTTACAGGAGCTACAAGCAAGAAAAATTTTGGTGGAAGTGGTACCAGAAATAGAGATTGGTGGCCAAATCAATTAAAATTAAATATTCTTCGACAACATTCATCTTTATCAAACCCAATGGGTAAGGATTTCTGTTATATTGAAGAGTTCAAGAAACTTGATTATAAAGCATTAAAAGAAGACTTACATAACTTAATGACCGACTCGCAAGACTGGTGGCCTGCAGATTTTGGTCATTATGGGCCTTTGTTTATTCGTATGGCATGGCATAGTGCGGGAACCTATCGCACTGGAGATGGACGCGGAGGCGCCGGAGTAGGTCAGCAACGTTTTGCTCCTCTTAACAGTTGGCCGGATAATGTTAACCTTGATAAAGCAAGAAGATTACTTTGGCCTATTAAACAAAAATATGGCAATAAGATTTCATGGGCTGACCTTATGATTCTTACCGGCAATGTAGCCTTAGAGTCTATGGGATTTAAAACCTTTGGATTTGGTGGAGGTCGAGTGGATGTCTGGGAACCGGAAGAAGATGTGTATTGGGGAACAGAAACAGAATGGTTGGAAAATGATAAAAGAGATCTTGATTTAGAAAAAGTCGATAATCCTCTTGCGGCAATTCAAATGGGTTTAATATATGTAAATCCTGAAGGTCCGGGAGGAAATCCGGATCCTCTTTTAGCAGCAAAAGATATTCGTGAAACATTTGCACGAATGGCTATGAACGATGAAGAAACTGTGGCGTTAATTGCTGGTGGACATACCTTTGGTAAAACACACGGTGCTGGTCCTGCTGATCATGTTGGTCCTGAACCTGAGGCTGCTCCTATGGAACAACAAGGACTTGGCTGGAAAAGCACATTTGGCACAGGAAAAGGAGGTGACGCCATAGGTAGTGGTCTGGAAGTAATATGGACTCAAACGCCTGTAAAATGGAGTTATTATTTCTTCAAAAATTTATTTGAATATGAATGGGAGTTAACTAAAAGTCCGGCAGGGGCTCATCAGTGGGTAGCCAAAAACGCAGGAGAAGAAGTACCTGATGCTCATGATCCTTCAAAAAAACATCGCCCAACCATGTTAACTACAGACCTATCGTTGCGCTTTGACCCAGCTTATGAAAAAATTTCCAGACGATTTTATGAACACCCTCTTGAATTTGCTGAAGCTTTTGCTCGTGCATGGTTTAAACTAACACATCGTGATATGGGTCCCAAAACCCTATATGTTGGACCTGAGGTTCCTGCTGAAGATTTAATTTGGCAAGATCCTATTCCTGCCATAAATCACGACCTGATAAATGACAATGATATAGCTGATTTAAAAGCAAAAGTATTAGCAACTGGTATACCTGTAAATCAATTGGTTTCTACAGCCTGGGCCTCTGCATCTACATTCCGCGGATCAGACAAAAGAGGTGGTGCTAATGGAGCTAGATTACGTTTAGCTCCACAAAAAGATTGGGAAGTAAATAATCCTGAGCAGTTAAGCAAAATATTAAAAACACTAGAAAGTATTAAAGAAGAATTTAATAACTCTCAATCCGGTAATAAAAAAGTATCTATGGCTGATATGATTGTATTAGCCGGTTGCGCAGGAGTTGAAAAAGCAGCTAAAGATGCAGGATTTAATGTTACAGTGCCTTTTACTCCGGGACGAATGGACGCAGAACAAGAACAAACTGATATTGAATCATTTTCTGTATTAGAACCAATAGCTGATGGTTTTAGAAATTATCAAAAAAAGAAATATGCTGTTTCTACAGAAGATTTATTGGTTGATAAAGCCCAGTTACTTACACTAACTGCACCTGAAATGACAGTTCTGATTGGAGGTATGCGTGTTTTAGATACAAACTTTGATGGTTCTAAAAATGGCGTATTTACAGAAAAACCAGGAGTCCTTACAAATGACTTTTTTATCAATCTACTTGACATGAATACAGCATGGATGCCAAATTCAGAAACGAAAGAATGCTTTGATGGACGTGACCGTAAAACAGGTCAGATAAAATGGACTGCCACAAGAAACGACCTTGTTTTTGGATCAAACTCAGAACTACGAGCAATTGCTGAAGTATATGGAAGTTGTGATGCTAATGAAAAGTTCGTTAATGACTTTATTGCAGCTTGGAACAAAGTAATGAATCTGGATAGGTTTGATTTACATTAACCTTTTAATTTTCTGATTATGAAAGATAAAAGTATAGAATTATTAAATAAAGCGATAGCTGATGAACTTACAGCTGTTCATCAGTATATGTATTTTCATTTCCGTTGTGATGATCAGGGTTATGACTTATTAGCTGGATTATTTAAAAAAACTGCTATTGAAGAAATGATGCATATTGAACAACTTGCTGAACGTATATTGTTTTTAAAAGGCGAAGTTGAGATGGAAGCATCTGAAAAAGTAGACAAGATTCATGATGTAAAAGAAATGCTTGATACAGCTGCTGCAATGGAAGAATCCAGTGCCAGGGATTATAATCTCTGGGCCAATGAATGTTCTGCAAATGCAGACTCGGTATCTAAAAAACTATTTGAGTCTTTGGTGGAGGATGAAGAACGTCATTTTAACCAATATGATGATGAAATGGAAAATATGAAAAAGTTTGGAGACAACTATTTGGCTCTGCAGTCTATTGAGCGAAGTAAAAACATTGCTTCAGGAAGACCTCCAGTGTAAAAAATTAGTTAAGACTACAGAAACAGATCATCAATAATAGCTTGAATATTGATGGTCTGTTTTTTATATCTATGATATTGTATCTATAGTACTAGCAATTACAATTGTTCAAATATCTTTTTAAACTTTTTAGGAATTGGAGCTAAAATCTTTAATTTTTCCTTTGTAAAAGGATGGTTAAACTCTAAACTATAAGAATGTAAATAAAGCCCCTTCCCTTTTAATATTAAGCCTTCCTGACCATATTGGGCATCTCCTAAAATAGGATTACCTATAGAAGCTAAATGCATCCGAAGTTGATGACGCCTTCCGGTAAAGAGTGTCAATTCAACCAAATTCAAACTTGTAAATCGTTCTGAAACTTCAGTATTTAAAACTTTATAAGCGGACTTTGCATGTTTACCATCTACTTCCTTCTCTATTATTCCGGATTGAGGCATCTCACCTATAGTAATGGCCAAATATTGTTTATTAATATTTCTACTTTCAAAAACTTTATTTAATGCAATTACAGATTCTTGTGTTTTACCTATAAGCAATGCCCCACTTGTAGGATAATCCAGGCGATGAATAGGTTCAGGATATTTTAATGCATCGTTTAAAGAACATATGTTTAAATTTGAAGGCAAAGCATTTTCAAGTGTAAACTTTTTATTTCCACTTACTAATAATCCTGCAGGTTTGTTAACCACAGCTAAATACTCATCTTCATAAATAACTTCAATGGGATAATCAACAACAGGTTTTGTTTTTGCAGCAATATCTTCAAACCACTCAAGCTCCTCTCCACCTTTCATAAAATCACCTGTTTTACCCGGCTTTCCATTTACAAAAACTCGCCCATTTTTAATGGCTTTTTTAACACTCTTTTTTGAAGGTGCGGATGTAAACATCTCCGGAGCTATCTCAGATAATCGTTGTTCAACTTCTAATTCAGGAACAGTAACTTTTTCTAGTAGTTTTAATTGCATTAAGCAAAAGTATAAAGTATTGAGTTAAATGTTGAATATTGAATGTAGAAACTTAAAAGTGTAAGTCATCTGGATGTAAAATATCAACAGGAAAATCGCCTTTAGAAATAAATATATTTTGAAGTCGAAATTCCGACATCAGCAGCGTAGCTTGGGACCCACTTTTCTTTAATTTTGAAAAGACAGAATTGGAGCGAAGCGTAAATCATGAACGCTTTTAAATTTTTACTTACTGTGAACTACAAAAAGTAAAAGCCGTTGCGGCTTGAGCAAATAAATGTTTTCTTGATAAAAAAGGAGTGTTTTCTTTTAAAAGCGATTGCCCTGAAAACATCAATTACTATTTTCAGAATTGGAATAGATATCTTTTGTCGATGATTTCAAATTGATAGCTTTCTCTTCTTCTACTTTTGACTTTCAACTTTCAACTGTTGACTGTTGACTGTTGACTGTTGACTTAAGGTAAGGTCTTCTCAATCCTAACTCGCGCATCAACTGCAATAACTCTTTTAAGATCACCCATTAGTGGATTCAAATCTATTTCTTTTATCTCAGGATGTTGATATACCAGATTAGAAAACCTAACAATTATTTCAGCAAACAAATCAATATTAACACCCTCCTGCCCTCTTAATCCATGAAGTAGCTTAATTCCTTTCAAACTCTTAATCATTTGTAAAGCTTCTAGTTTTGAAACCGGAGTTAAACAATAACTCACATCTTTTAAAACTTCAACAAAAACACCACCCAAACCACACAAAATAGTATGTCCGAAACCTTCTTCATATTTGGCTCCTAAAAAGAGTTCTAATCCAGATATCATTTTTTGAATAATAACACCTTCTGCCCCGTCAATTTGCATCAACTTTTCATATTTTTTATACAACTCCTCTGTATTTTCTATATTCAAAACGACTCCTCCAACATCAGTTTTATGTACAGGACCAATGACTTTCATAACAACAGGAAACTCGATCTGATTAATTCTCAAATCCAATTCTTGTTGACTCCTTAAAACGACCTCATCTATGTATGGAATATTGGCTTTTGAAATTAATGCAGAAACCTTTTCCGGTGGTAAATATCCATCGTCTAATTTTTCAATAAAATCATCAATATCAACAGTCTCTTCTTCATGAAATTCATCTGTTTCACAAATGATATTAGAATATATTTTTGTCAAAGCCTCACCAAAAATAACCTCATCAGGAAAGTTAACATGTCCCTTTGAAATAAACTCCTCTATATCCTCCTTTACATTAATTATGGAGGGGAGTACTGCAAAAATAGGTTTCTGACATGAAAGCGTTTTTTGATGTAAGACTTCATACACATCCTTTACGGGAAATAATCCTGAACTACCAAAAATTACCACCATGGCATCAATTTCATCAAGATCATTTTCGCATGTATCAATAATGCATTCAAGTTGCTTTGCATTTCCTGTTGCTAAAAAATCAATAGGATTAGATACACTTGAGCCAGGATAAAGCTTTTCTTTTAATTGTTCAAGTGGTTCTCCTGATAGTTGAGGAACCTTAAACCCTGCTTTTGACAAAGTATCTGTAAGCATAACTGCAGGGCCACCTGCATGAGTTATAATGGCAATATTTTTTCCGTTAAGCTCCTTTTTCATAAAAATAGCCCCAACTGTAGCCAACTCCATTCGTCCGTAACATCTTATGATTCCGGCTTTTTTAAACAAAGCATCAACTGCCATATCAGAGTTTGCAATCGCTCCTGTATGACTTGATGCAGCTCTGCTTCCGGCATCCGAGGAACCTGCTTTTATTCCTGCTATTCTACAACCTTTGCTTATTAGAGATTTTGCATGCTTTAATAACTTCTCTCCATTGTTTACACTTTCAATATAAAGCAATTTAATTTTTGAACTGGTTTTAGGATTATAGGTTTTATCTAAATATTCAAGTACATCTTCCACTCCCAACTGAGCACTATTTCCAACAGAATAAACACTATTAAATCTAAGCCCTAAGGGACGACCTGCTTCCATTATAAAAACAGCAGCTGCTCCCGAGCCTGTAATAAAATCGGCACCTTTATTACTAAAAATAGGAATTGGAGTTGTAAACACACTATGATGATTGACATTCATCATTCCTATGCAATTAGGGCCAATCAAACATCCATCAACACTATTTATAATTTCAACAATCTCTTTTTCATATATTGAGCCTTGTTCACTCTCTTCACTAAATCCTGCAGAAATAATAATAAAAGCTCTTGTACCTTTTTTTTCTGCTAAAACTTTAACTGCATGCGGGCAATATTCAGCAGCTATTGCAATAACAGCCAAATCAATCCCATCAGGTAATTTTTTAACATCAGAATATGTTTCTATTTCCTGTACATGCTTGTGTTTTGGATTTGTTACATACAGACTTCCTGTAAAACTTTTTAATATGTGATACAGAATTTTACCTCCGGGTTTACTTAAGTCATTTGAACCCCCAACTACAACAATACTCCTTGGATTAATCAGCTGATTATTTATCATGAGTTTTGAATTTTACATTAAGGTATATTAAATCTCTTGAATATAATACATATTTGCAAGGAATAATATCATTTGAGTAAGGTTAAAGAGTTAAAGGATAATGGTTAATGGTGAAAAGGTTAATGGGTGATTAGCTCCTTGTATAAATTCTTTACTTTATATTTAACGATCTATTAATTAGAAGTCAAATCCTAAAAACTATTTTAGTATTTTTGTGCTCAAATAAATTCAAAAATGGCAGAAATAGAAAGCATCATAAACAAAAAAGAATACAATTTAGCGGATCTTACCACTTTATTACAACTTGAAGGAGATGAACAAAAGCTGTTATTCAAAAAAGCAGAAGAGATTCAACTCAACTTTGTTGGTAAAAAGGTGTATTATAGAGGTTTAATTGAATTTTCAAATGTTTGTGCAAAGAATTGCTTCTACTGCGGTATTAGAAAGGACAATAAAGAAGTTGAAAGGTATAATATTGAAGATAAAGATATTATTGATGCCGCTATTTTTGCATGGAAGAACAAATATGCTTCTCTTGTTATACAAGGTGGAGAAAGAACCGACCAGCATTTTATTAACAGAATAGACAAACTGGTTCAGGAAATTAAAAGAGAAACCAATGGAGACTTAGGAATTACATTATCCCTTGGTGAACAAACAGAAGAAACTTATCAGAAATGGTTTAATAGTGGAGCCCATAGATATTTGCTTCGTATTGAAAGTTCAAATCAAAAACTGTACGAACAAATACATCCTAAAGATGAGTTACATGACTACAACCAACGACTTAATGCTCTTAAAACTTTAAAAAAAGTAGGGTATCAAACCGGTACTGGAGTTATGGTTGGATTACCTGGTCAAACCTTTGAAGACCTGGCCAACGATCTGCTTTTCATGAAAGGATTTGATATTGATATGTGCGGTATGGGTCCATATATTGAGCATCAAGACACACCGCTCTATGAAAGAAAAGAAGAATTATGGCCAATCAAAAAACGATTTAGTACTACCTTAAACATGATTGCTCTGCTCAGAATAATAATGAAGGACATTAATATTGCTGCAGCAACAGCTCTTCAGGCTATTGATCCAATGGGAAGAGAAAAAGCACTAAAAATAGGTGCCAATGTAATGATGCCTAACATTACCCCTACTGTCAATCGTAAAAACTATCAACTGTATGAAAACAAACCTTGTACAGATGAAGGTGCAGAGGATTGTGGCAATTGCCTTAGCATGCGGATTGAACTCGCTGATAGAGAAATAGGACTTGGTGAATGGGGGGATTCCATACACTATTACAACCGAAAAAATAAATAGATCTATCTTTTATATATGAAATTGGATTAGAAATAATAAATTATTTTTAAACCAAATTTGTTGACGATTGTTCCTAAAACATTAGTCACACAAATAAGAACATATCTCTTAAATCTTTATATAGATTTATTGAAAGGTTGAATTGCCAGATGTTGTTATATATGAATACTCTTTAAAACAACACATTGACATTTCCGGCCTAAATTAAACAAACTATTGAAAAAATGAGAAAACCAAAAAATCATATATTAGTTATCTTTGGGGCCTCTGGGGATCTTACATACAGAAAGTTAGTTCCTGCTGTATTTGATTTATACAATAAGGATTTACTACCTGAGAAATTTGCCATTTTAGGTGTTGGTCGAACTCAATTTGAGAATACTGAATTCAGAGAAAAAATGAAAGAAGGTATTCTTCAATTTGCAAATACCAGTAAGGAAAAAGGGTGCGAAAAAAATATTGAGGCGTTTACAAACCAATTATACTATTACTCTTTAAATACTAAAGAAGAATCTGAATACAGTGACTTTAAAAACCATTTATTAGAGCTTGATAACACAATACAAACTGATAAAAACTTTATCTTTTATTTGGCGACTCCTCCTAGTTTATATACAATAATCCCAGAATATTTAGCAAAACAAGGATTAAATAATGAGGAAGATGGTTTTAAGAGACTAATTGTTGAAAAGCCTTTTGGGTATGATTTGCAATCAGCTCAAGCTTTAAACAAAGAGTTACTGCAAAACTTTACCGAAGATCAAATATATAGAATTGACCATTACCTGGGAAAAGAAACGGTTCAAAACCTGTTGGTCACTCGTTTTTCGAATGGAATATTTGAGCCTTTATGGAATAGAAATTACATAAGTCATGTTGAAATTACTTCTGCAGAAAGTATAGGTGTTGGTAACAGAGGAGGTTATTATGAAGGTTCGGGCGCGTTGAGAGATATGCTACAAAATCACTTGTTATTGCTTGCTAGTCTTATTGCAATGGAACCACCGGCATTGATCAACTCTAACAGTATTCGTAATGAAATTGTTAAAGTACAACAATCTATTCGTGCAATTAAAGAAGAGGATGTTGAAAAGCAAGTAGTTCGTGGGCAATACGTTTCATCAACAATAAAAGGTGCTAAAGTAAATGGATATCGCGAAGAAAAAGGAGTAGATCCGGAATCCAGAACTGAGACTTATGTTGCCATGAAGTTTTTCATTGACAATATGAGATGGGCTGATGTTCCTTTTTTAATTCGTACCGGTAAAATGTTGCCTACCAGAGTAACTGAAGTAGTTATTCACTTTAAGCATACACCGCACCACTTGTTTGCTGAAAACTCAGCTATCATGCAGCAACACAACCAACTGGTAATTAGAATTCAACCCGATGAAGGATTACTATTTAAGTTTGGTATGAAAGTTCCTGGTTCAGGATTTAATGTACAAAATGTAAACATGGATTTCCATTATTCTGATTTGTCAGACAGTTACCTTCCGGGAGCTTACGAACGTCTTTTACATGACTGTATGCTGGGTGATTCTACTTTATACTCAAGAGGTGATGCTGTAGAAGCTGCATGGAAATTTGTTGAGCCAATTCAAAAAGCCTGGGAAAACAATCCGGAAATTACCGTACATGGTTACCCGGCTGGAACCTGGGGACCGGATATCGCTGATAGTTTATTTGAAGATGAACACCTTGCTTGGCGTTATCCATGTAAAAACCTTGCTAATGATGGCAACTACTGTGAGTTATAAAATAATAGTCACAAGTTAAAAGTTAAAAGTTGAAAGTGGATTTACGTTGTAAACAAGGTTAAAGATGCAAAGGTTAAGGGTGAAAGGGTGATTTACAGCTTATTATTTTTATTGTTTTATAAATGATTCTTCCTCAACAAAGGGACGTGAAATGAAACAATTTAAAATTTAATCAAAAGTTTATTCAAGGTAACTTTATACATAAACAATGAGTAACATAAAAACATTCAAAAATAAACAAGAGTTGGCCTTATTTTTTGGTCAACTTTTACTTGATAAATCAAAAGATCAATCCAGAATAAATATTGCGTTGTCTGGCGGAAGTACCCCTAAAGCCATTTTTGATGTATTAGCTTCAAATTACAGTGATAAAATTGATTGGAATAAAATACACTTATATTGGGGTGATGAAAGATGCGTTCCTCCAACTGATGAGGAAAGTAATTTCAAAATGACAACAGACCATTTAATTAGCAAAGTTGATTTTCCGGGACATAACATTCATCGTATTAAAGGAGAACTGAATGTTGTGGACGCTTGCAATGATTATATTGATGAAATTAACAATACAATTGAAGAGGTAAATGGTATTCCTCAATTCGATATTGTTATTTTAGGAATGGGTTCTGACGGACATACTGCTTCAATATTTCCATACCAAATTGATTTGTGGAATGCAAAAGAAATATGTGTTCCTGCAAAACATCCAGATTCTGGTCAGGAGAGAGTTTCTTTCAGTGGAAAATTAATTAACCATGCTAAAGAAATCTTCTTTTTAGTAACAGGAAATGATAAAGCGGAAAAAGTTAATGAGATTATTTATAAGAAAGGTAATTATAAATCTTATCCTGCTACATTAGTTCAATCTCCGATTTGGTTTTTAGATGAAGAAGCAGCTTCATTATTAAAATAAAAATATTAGCTATTAGCAATTTGTTATTTGTGTTAAAAAATAACCAACTGCTGATAGCTAATTAAGATCATCTAAACTCTAGTTTAATCTATCCAATTGATTCTTAGCAATCTCAATCTCTTGTTTAATTCTTTTAATTTCTTTGAGTACAAATGAAATTTCGTAGCCATCACTAATTGCCTGCTTATCAAATTTTTCCATCACAATATAATAACGCTTCTTACCTATAAATTCCACTTTTAGAGGTAAGCTTACATTTTGTGATATAAAATCAATAATTCCATTATCAGAATTATCCTTATAATTTACTACTTCCCAATACGTACCTCCATCCTCAAAACGTCGATTATCAAACTCATCATAAGGTATTACCTCGCTTGTTACAGCCTGATCTTTGTGGTAAACTTTAATCTGATTATGATAGATATTTTTATTACCTGAGTATCTGCTCGAAATATAGAAATTACCATCCATATCCAAATGAGCTCTTAGATATGTTCTATTAAAGGAATTCTGTGGTTTTTGACGTTTATGAATTAAGATTTCTTTTTCACCATACTCTTTACTAACAATAAAGTTTTTCATTAAAACCTCAAGTTCCTTATTTTTTTGATTAAGAGCACTATCTAAAAATGCTAAACTTCTTTCTTGCTCACTTATTTTAATCTTTCTGATTAAATCCTCAGCCCTGGTAACATATTCAATTTCTCCTGAAAATTCATTAGCAATTGAATCTAAGATTAACATTGCATCATTATAATGACCTTGTTCATACAATGAAGACGCTCTTGTATATTTTTCCTTAGCAATTTCTTCTGATGTAGGTCCACAAGCTACAATAGAGATAACAATCAAACATAAAGCAATAAATAATCGGGAATTTTGAAATATTTGAATCATAAACATTTAATTTTTAAGCAAAAATATTAAAATCAATATTTATAGCTTACTAATTCCATTATTTTTTCACTAGTAGAACAGGGAGCTTATTTCAATTCAAAATGTTTACATTTTTATAAATTCAACTCTACGATTATTTGCTTTTCCCTCACTAGTATCATTTGTATCAATTGGTTTTGTTTCACCTAGACCTTTGTATGTTAATCGTTGACTATCTATACCCATTGCAATTAGTCTGTTCATAACAGCTTTAGCCCTATCTTCCGAAAGAGTTTGATTTGCATTCGCATCTCCATCACTATCCGTATGTCCTTCAACACTAAATTTTAAATCAGCATTCTTTTCAAGAATTTCATATATTTTATTAATAACTCCCATTGATTCGGGTTTGATTGTGGCTTTATTAACATCAAACCGAATTCCGTTAGTAACAATCTTACCATCCTGTAAAAAACGATCGTAATATTTAACACCTCCTTCTGCTATTCTAAAATTTTTCACATAATCTAAATTGTTATCACTTGCATGATAGGCATGTAACGAAATACCTGTGGGATTAAAATCTAAATGAGGAATATTAACCAAACGAGTATCGTCAATATAAGCTTTAAGTTTCCCATTTGTATAAGCAATTGCAATATGTGCCCACTTATTTGCAATGGATTTATTTCCTGGAATTTTACTTTTAGCTGGATATACTTCCATTGATGTTGGCCACATCTGGAGTTTTCTTGAAGAGCTATTCGGAGCTTTCTGGTTTTTCCTATCATAGAAGAAAACAGTAAATGAGTTACCTGGAATATATAAATCAAATTCTACCGTAAAAACATCTGGCATATAATCTTGATCTGATTTTTTGAGATAAGGAATAATTGTAGGACTACCTCCTCGGAACATAATAACCTTTTCACCTCCAAACTCTGCATTTTCAATCACTCCATCTACCAAATCCCATCTCGAAGGAAATTCTCCATTTTCTTCGTTCATTTGGTTATCTTCAAAAATAACTTTATCTCCAGGAACAAAATCGTATTTTGCCCAAACTAAAGAAGGTTTTGTATCAGAAATATCTTCTGCCGACTTTTCTTTTATATCTTCACTTGCGTCTTTAGTCTCACTAGGTTCATTTTCTTTCTCTTCTTCCGGATTTAAAACCTTATCAATTTCTTTCTCTGTTTTTTGCTCTAGTTTCTTTTTAAGTTTTGAGCCTATTTTAATTTGACTATTTGCTACAAATGAAAAAATTAAACAAGTAGAAATAACAAATAATATCTTCTTCATTTCTCAGATTTTTACACGTTTACTCAACTTTTTTAAGTACATATATCATATTCTTAGTGAATATGTGAAAACAGAAACCACTATTACTGATTAAACATTATATTCTATAAAACACAAAACAAAACATATAATCTAAGAGGTTACGCTTGTAAGTGCATGTATAACAATTACATCAGGAAAATTTAAAGTGAGGTTTTAATTTTAAATTCCGCTATTAAAGCTCAATAATTAACTATTGTTTATTTTACCATTTTATTAATTCTTACGACAAATAAAAGTGTACAGAAACACATTTTCTTATGCCCTGACTGAACTATATAATTTACTGATTTTTTTCGCAATAAAAAAGGCGTTTCATGTTTATGAAACGCCTTTCTCAAATTAATCAGTTATTTTAGTTTAAAAACTCAAATTCTTTTACTCTTATACCTAAAGATGATTGAATTTCTCCGTTTTTGTTTTTATATCCGGAACTATATGGTTCTCCTTCTATAAGAATTTTCTTTCCTTTTTTTAAATAATCTACAAACTTAGTATCAGTATCTTTTGATCTCCAAATATCAGCCCTGATCCAATCTGTTTTTTCAACTCTTTCTCCACTTGAATTTTTATAGGTTCTGGAAACAGCAATATCAAAATTAATAACCTTATTGTTTCCAACTTCTTTCATTGTGGCATCAGAACCAAGATTACCACTTAACAACATTTTTAACATAGTAAAGTAATTTTGTTTGATTAAACATATTATATCAAATATAAAATATTTAAACATTAAATCAAAATCACTTTCCTTAAAACTTTAAAATACTGAATTTGTTATCATTACAAATATCAAATCTAATAATCTTTAATATTTTTATTCTCTACCAGTTTTTTTGTACTTAACAATCCACATGCAGCATATATGTCTTCTCCTCTGGATTTACGTATAGTGGTTATTATTCCTTTATTCTCCAGAACATTTTTAAACTTCTCCATAACCTCGTTTGAACAGCCTTTTAAAGGCGAGTTCGGAATTGGATGAAACTTAATTAAGTTAACCCTTGATTTTAAGCCTTTAATTAAACTGGCAACTTCTAATGCATGTTCTTTTGAATCATTAACCCCTTCAAACATAATGTACTCAAATGATATTCTTCGCTGACGACCAAAATCATACTCCTCCAATACATTTACAACATCTTCAATAGGGTACACATTCTCAATTGGCATTAACTCTTTACGTTGATCATTTAACGGGCTGTGCAAACTAATGGCTAAATGGCATTCACTTTCTTCAATAAAGCGACGCATTGCAGGAATTACCCCAATAGTTGAAACATTTACACGACGAGGACTCCATCCAAATCCCCATTCAGAAGTAATGATTTCTAAACTCTTAAGAACCTCATCAATATTATCCATAGGTTCACCCATTCCCATATAAACCAAATTAGTTAATTTATCATTTTCATCAATACTAACCATTTGATTTAAAATCTCTCCTGCTGTTAAGTTTTTCTGAAAACCTTGCTTCCCTGTCATGCAGAACAAGCATCCCATCTTACATCCTACCTGAGAACTAACACACAAAGTATTTCTTGTCTCTGAAGGTATATAAGCTGCCTCTATAAATTGATTAGATATTGTTTTAAAAAGATACTTTTTCGTTCCATCAATTGACTCCTGCACATTATCATAGGTAGCTAAACCTATTTCGCATCTTTCTTTTAATATATCCCTGTTCTTTTTAGAGATATTCAACATCTCGTCAATGCTGGTAACTTTCTTTTTATAGAGCCAGTCTGCCAATTGTTTAGCAACAAAACCAGAAAATCCTAAATCCTTAACAATTTGTTTTAACTCCTTAAGAGTCTTTCCAAATAAAACTTCTTTAACCATTAATAATAAATACTTCTATAGTTTTAAATACTCTTTTAAAAGTATATTTCAGCCATAATATTATTGAAATCTACACCTTTACTTAAAATTAAATCCCTTACCTCTACAACCATATTAGGATTTCCACAAAGGTAATATTTAATATCTTTAGGCAAATCAGTTTGTTCTTTTAACCATTCGGTCATTCTACCTGAATAAACTTCAGGAGACGCCTCTGCTGTACAAAATCGCAGATATTTATCTCCCAGATTTTCTTTAAATAAATCCTGAAATAGAAAATGATCAAGAGTTCTGCTTCCATGAATTAATTTCTCAGGAAGTTTAATCCCAGATTTCACCATAGAAATAAAAGGAGCGATTCCTGTTCCTGTTGCCAACCACCACATATCACCATCTTCAGGAATAAATTTACCAAAGGGTTCTGATACATACACTGTATCTCCGGGTTGTAATTTCACTAATTTAGGTGTTAAAAATCCACCATCTATTATATCAAAAAGTATAGAAAAACTATCTTCTTTATCTCCACTGGCTATACTATATAACCTGGGATCATGTTCTTGATTTATTGCTAAAGCAACTACCTGACCCGGAATAAAATCAAATTTACGTTCAAATGTTACCGTAAAAACATTTGATACAATATTTACTACTTCTTTAACTATATGTGAATATAACTGTACTTTCTTTCTTGGCATAAAATTATTATTTAATTGGCATATAAACTTCTGTAATCCACTCCCTTTCATCACTTTCTTCCTGAGGATCTGTAATATAAACCTCAAAAGGAGCCACACTTCCGTTCTCTTTTAACTTATTTGCTTGCATATACCCCATTCCTGCTGACCATGCATTACCAACATGTTTATAATCGCCTTTAAATGTAATTTTCAGAGCATTTACTTTTGGAATTTCACCTAAATAATAAGGATCAGTTACTGATATACTTTCAGTAATTGGTAATGCAGCGGTATACTCACATTCACTTGTTGTAAAATCAAATTTATGATAAACAGAAAAAGCCTTGTCGTATTTAATATTGTTATCCTCTGCATATTTCCTTAAATCACTAAATGCTTTAGACATTGACTCTCCCACTTCATCCATATCACACTCTATTTTTTTTCCAATATATTTATATGGCGAGGTTTCTTTAATACCATCAATCGATACTTCAGAAGCAACATAACCTTTCTCTGCAAAATCTTTTATCATTTTCAACCCTCTTTCATAATCCATTCCAATCATCGGTTCCATCATTTTTGTCATAAACCTTAACAGAAATGGCATTTCTCCCCTCATTCCCCAAGTAACAGTAGTTGTTGAATCATTAATACTTTCAAAATTCCAATAAACAGTTGATTTTGATTCGTATGGTTTAATAAATTTTATTTCCTGAACCAGACTTTTTAGGGATACTATTTCTGAATGACTAATTATACCACTACCTACAATTTTACCATCCCAAAAATAAGTATCATTAACCTCCTTACCTGTTCCTGAAACTTCAACTTTTGCATCAGGTTCCATGCATAACCATGGTGACCAAATTGTCCATTTATTAAAATCCTGTACTATATTAAATACATCCTGATTAGATTTATTTACAGTTATTGATCTTTTTACATCGTAGTTTCCTTCAAGTGTTGATAACCAAATCAGTCCGGCTACAACTGCAACAACCAGAATTACAGCGATTGAAATAAGAATTTTTTTCATAGTATTTTTTTATCAGATTAATGTTTAAATGATTAATTTTTAATCAAATAGAACATCTTTAATGTAAGACTTAATTCTCACTAAATCAAAACACATATTAAACACCTGATAACCATATAATGTTTGAACTAGTACTCTCTTTATCAAATCTATTAACTGCAGTTATCTGAATTCCAAGTAGTTTTTCTGTCGTAACATTTAATTCTGATAATTGAACTTTTCTATCATTTACAATTTTTATCAACCTCTTTTCTCCTCCTTTATAAATTGCATATATGGCAAAGCTTTTTACATATTGGTCTTTTTGATTTTTATACTTCCATTTAATCAAATCTTTTTTTATTACCAATTTATAAATAGGATATGGCGTAGGATAACTATTGTGGTTAATAGATGGAACTAATGCCGGATAGGCATAAATTGTATTCCGTAAGGAATCACTAAATCCAAATTTATTTTGCTTTAGGTGTTCATGTCTAAAATACACACTCCCCTGGGTTAAACTATCATTTCTGTTATATTCTATCTGATGTATCATTTCATCTGAGCCTTCCCAATCTTTTTTCCCATTACCCATTTTATATACAGCGTGCCCTATATAAACATTTGTTCCATTTGAATTCCTGCTCCACCAATTAGTAAGGTGATCAAAAGGTACTGCTCCATTATTTCTTGACCAATAGATCTGTGGAATCACATAATCAATCCAACCTTTTTGCATCCACTGATAAACATTTGCATATAGATCATCATAATTTGTAACTCCGGCATTTGTTATCGATCCTAAAGGATCATCTTTCTGATTTCTCCAAACTCCAAATGGACTAACTCCAAATTGTATATAAGGTTTAATTGACTTTATTGTCCGCTGTAATTCCTTAATCGTTTTAGTAACATTATCCCTTCTCCAATCCTCAATAGACTTAAACTTTCTCTTATATGGAGTAAAATTTAAAGAATCTGGAAATTCCTCATCTCTAACCGGATAAGGATAAAAATAATCATCAAAATGAATTCCGTCTACATCATAACGATGAATTAATTCTGTAACGATATTTTTGATATGATTTCTACATTGCTTTAATGCGGGATTATAGTATACTTTGCCTCCATAATTAACAATCCAGTCCGGGTTTTTAACAGCGGGATGTTTTTCTGAAAGAAATTCTTTTTCGCTATTCGCAATTCTATATGGATTAATCCAGGCATGTAATTCTATATTTCTTTTATGGGCCTCTTTAATCCAAAACTTTAACGGATCATATTTAGGTTTTACCCCTTGTTTTCCTGTTAAACTCTTACTCCAGGGTTCAAGTTTTGAACGATATAAAACATCAGCAGAAGGACGAACCTGCAAAAAAACACAATTAAAGTTATGTTGTTCATAAAAATTAAGTATCGAAAGTACTTCATTTTTTTGCTCTTTAACTGATAACTTATTTGACGATGGCCAATCTAAATTTGAAATTGAAGCAACCCACACCCCCCTCATTTCAACCGATGGAATTTGAGCAATACTATTCTTAAAAAGAATTAAAAAACAAAAAACAACTATTAAATATTTCATTTTCAGCCACTAAACATTTACATTAACAATAATAATATTATCTTTATGTAACATTATTACTTCTTTTTACGAACAAATATAATGTAATGGCTTCATTATTAAATGAAGTCTCATTGTATAAAGTCAATTACAATCTCATTTTAATACTTTAATTAATTGAAATAATTTACTCATGAAATCTATTTTATATGTAATATTTTTAATGACTCTATGTTCATGTGAATTATTTCGTCCCTCACCAAAAGTAGCCTCAGTACCCATGATTTATTTTGACTTTAGGGGAGATTGTAAATCAAAAGGAATTGAAAATTTTAAAACATTTGGAAATCAAAATTTATCATATATACCAGGAATAAAAGATTCATGCCTCAATCTGTCTATATCTTCTCAATACAGAAAACCCGTTATTATAAAAACCAAAGGTGATATAATGCTTGACCAACAACCATATTTATCAGTAATTGTATGGGTAAAAATGGCTAAAGATGATTTTGAGAGTTATGGTATTATAGGAAATAAAAGTATTGATGCTAAAAATGAAAATGGCTGGATTATTTCTTCAACAAATCAAGGTTCATGGAAGTTAGATATATCTGATGGAGTTCAAAATTGGACTTACAAAGCTACTCCCTCCAGACAGAGAATCAATGACAATCATTGGCATCAAATAGGTTTCTCTATTGACAAAACAGACAATGTGGCTAAAACGTATTTTGATGGTCAAATGGTTGGTATTATTAATTTACACAACTTAATAGTAGCTGAAGCTGATTATCATTTACATATAGGGTGTAATCCAGGATCTAAAGATTATTCCATGGATACTTTTAATGGGATGATAGATGAAACAGGAATTTGGTTAAAACAACTAAACGACGACGATTTTAAGGATACTTATCTTTACTTTAAAAAAGAAAAACTACCTCAAACCGAGTATGCCGAAGAAACATTTAAGGTTTTAACCTGGAATATTTGGAATGGAGGAAAGCAACTTGGAAAAACGGTAGGAAAACAGAAAATTGTTAATGTGATTCGAAAATCAGGAGCAGATATAGTTACATTACAAGAAGATTTTGGTTCAGGCGAATATATTTCGGATGAATTAAATTATAATTTCTATCGCTGCAGTAACAACTTAAGTCTTTTAACTAGATTCCCGATCAAAAGAACTCATAATATCTACAAACCCTTAAATTCTGGAAATGCCGAAATTATGCTTAGTCCGGAAGAATCAGTAATGGTATGTCCAATATGGCTTTCTTACAGTCCTAACATTAGGGGGTTGCTTGTAAATACCGAATCAAATATTGATACAATAATCAATATTGAAGAAAACTCAAGAGCCAGTGAATTGAAGTTTATTCTTAGTGAACTTAAAAAGTTTAACTCTTTAAGCAACGAGAATTCAATTATTTTAGCGGGAGACTATAATAGTGGTTCTCATAAAGATTGGACTAAAAACAACATAAATAACAAATACAAAAAAGCGATTCCATTTCCGACATCTATGCTGATGGAAGAAAATCATTATACTGATGCATATCGAGAAATCTTTCCAAATATAGAAAGTGAATCAGGAACAACCTACTCTCCTATCTTTAAAGAAGGATATAAAGACCGTATTGATTACATCTATTACAAAGGCAAAAATATTGAAGCAATTGATGCTTCAATAATTGATTCTACTTCTTCTTTTTTCCCTTCAGATCATGCAGCTCTATTAGTTACTTTTCAGAGAAAGCAAAAATAATTGTAACTTACAATAGGGGTAAATCTCCACTTTAAATGTCTTTAATACAAAGCAAGTAAATTGCTTTTTAATTTGTAATGCATGTCAAAGGATAAAAATAACATAGATAGTCAATCTAATATTTTTGAAAGAATAAAAGACGGAGATGAAAAGGCTTTTGAACAGGTGTTCAAAGAAAACTATCTTCATCTGGTTGCGTTTGCAAATAGTTTTTTACATGATATTGACAATGCTGAAAATATAGTACAAAACATATTTGTAAAATTATGGGATAACAGAAAGCAATATAAAATAAGTTCAATAAAAGGTTATTTAATGATTGCTGTAAGAAATAGTTGTAATAATGAAATCAAGAGGATTTATCATGAAAGAACATATAAGCATTCTATAGAACATGAAGAACTAATTGACAACATTAAATTTTCAGACAGTTTAGTTATGGATAAAATATCTACCATAATAAACCAACTGCCTGAGCAACGAAGAAAAATATTTAAATTAAACAGATTAGAAGGTCTAAAATATAGGGAAATAGCAACCAAACTTAATATATCACCCAAAACTGTTGAAATACAAATGGGAAAAGCTTTAAAGTTTCTAAGAGAAAATCTGTTGGAACTTAAAAAACAAGTTTATCATATGTTATGGTAAAAAGAGAAGGAAAAATGAAAAATAACAAGGATAATATTGATTGGAATCTTGCGGGAAAGATTGTTTCTGGTGAAGCTACAGAAAATGAACATCAGAAATTTAATATTTGGCTTGAAAAAGATAACAATGTTGATGTTTGGAATCAAATTCAATTCGGACTAGATCAAACTGATTTTGTTCTTACCAAAGAAAAAATTGATATTGATAAGGCATGGAATAATGTTCAGTCGAAAACAGGATTGAAAAAAAGAAACTATAAAATATATTATACCTATGCTGCTATTGCCGCTTCAATACTAATTATAATCGGTATTTTTTTATCTTATCCTATATTCAATAACAATAATAATTTTACCAGTCTTAAAACAGAAGAAAGTATTAAACAAATTCAATTAGCAGATGGCTCTGTAGTTAATATTAATAGAAATTCTGTACTAAATTATCCTGCTGTATTTGAAACTCATGAAAGAAGTGTAAGTTTAAATGGCGAAGCATTTTTTGAAATAGCTAAAGATCATTTGCATCCTTTTGTTATAAAAACTAATTCTGTTAAAATTAAAGTAGTAGGAACTTCCTTTAATGTAAAAGAATCAACTGATTATAATCTATGTGAAGTTATTGTAAAAACTGGAGTTGTTGAAGTTTCCAGCTTAAATGATTCCGAAAATAAAGTACTATTAAATGTTGGAGAAAAAGCCATATTTAATTCTCAATCTCAAAAACTAATAAAAGAAGAAAACAGTAACAGAAATTATCTTGCCTGGAAAACAAAAGAAATAACATTTAAAAATGATTATTTAAATAGCGCTATTAATCTTCTTGAAGAGGTATATAACGTTAAAATAAATAATACTGAAACAATAAATCCCGAAACAAAAATAACTGCAACATTTGAAAAAAATACAATTGATTTTATAATTAACACTATAAACAAAACTCATAATCTAACCCTTAACTACACAACCAAGGAATAATACAGTTTTATTTATTGAATTATTCCTTTATTTTTAGTGTAAACAAACACTAATGAAAGGACTCTATACAATAATTTCATTTCTATATTTTATTCTTGTCATCCCAACTATGTTTGCTCAGGAAGAACATAGTTCTTTAGATTCATTGTCAATATCAGTCCATTATGAGTCTATCTCAATTGAACATTTTTTAGATTCATTACATCAGAAGCATCAAATATATTTTGCTTATGATCCATTAACAATCCCTCACGATTCAATTATCAATGCTATTTACAATAATCAGCCAATATCTTTTATCTTAAAAGATATCTTAAAAAAACATGATTTAGAATTTGAAACAACAAACAGGCAAATAATAATTACACCAAAATATAGATCTATAAAGGTAAAAAATTACATCACACTATATGGCAACATCACCGCACAAGAAAATGACAAACCACTCCCATTGGTAAACATCTCTATATTAGGTCAACCAATTGGTACAACCAGTAATTATGATGGTTTCTACAAATTTTTAATCCCTCAAAATTTTAAAGGAGATACTCTTTATTTTTCTTCTATAGGATATAAATCACATAAAGTAATCATTCCAAAATCAGATAGTCTATTAAATATTTCATTGAATACAAGTACCATAAAGTTAAAGGAAATCAAAGTACAATATTTAAAAGCTCCAGAAATAATTGAAAAGGTAATAACAAATATCAAAAAAAATTACCCTAAAAATCCAATGTTATTAACAGCTTTCTTCAGAGAAACTATCAAACAAGATGATAAATACATAGAAATTTCAGAAGCTGTTTTAGATATTTACAAAGGTTCTTATTTATTAACTGACGATATGGAAAGAACCCGTTTTGTAAAGGGTAGAAAAACAGTTGATGATAAAAATGTTTCATTAGCCCGACTCAAATTAGCTGGAGGACCAAGTCTTTTTGCAACCTTAGATATTGTTAAGCACCCTGATTTTTTAGGACTAAATGATGACCTAATCTACTCTTATAGTTATCTGGGAAAAACAATAGAACGAGATCGAATTGTTTACATTGTTGGATTTAAACCATTATATGAATATGAGAATATTTATTATCAAGGTGAACTTCATATTGATTCAGAGAGTTTTGCTATTATAAGTGCTGACTTTAAAATGACAAAACAAACACTTAAGGAAAGCTCAAAATTTTTAATACAAAAAAGAGCAAAAAAAATAAAATCTACTCCTATTTATACACAATACCATATTGAATACAGACCAATAGCTGATAAATGGATTTTAAACAATATTAGAGGAGAACTTAAAATTAAGATTATTGATAAAAGAAATAAAAAAACCAAATCTGTATATAATACTACTTCTGAACTACTTGTAACAAATGCAGTAAATGGAAAGGGGCAAAAAATAAAGTACTCAGATACATTTAAATCTAATTTTGTATTATCTGACTGGATAACAGATTATGATGAAGAATTTTGGAAAGATTATAATATAATTAATCCGGAAAAGAGCCTTTCAAATATTTTTAAATCTTCAGCCGTTGAAATAAACTTAGTGCCAATACGCGAAAAAACCAAGCCATAGCCTGGTTTCTCCGGTTATTTATAATCTGACATTAAGATGTATTAGGCGCAATGTTTTTGCAAAAACTCTATTGTAGAACCAACTGACTGTAAAGCTGGCATTTCTGAATTTTCAATCTCCACATCAAATTTTGTTTCTAACAGAAACAAAAAACAAGTAAGATCAATTTCATCAACTAAAAGCTCTTCTTTTAAAGTAGCATCTTCAACAATTTTTTCTCTCGGCACACCAGTTTTTCTTAAAACCTTATATAAGTTCCTTCTAATTGTTTCCTGCTTCATAATTCTTTAATTTATGCAACTATTTTATGCTTATTTATATTATAGACAATTAACTTCAAGAACACACGTAGATAATTTTGATTTTTTTAAAAAAAAATTCAGTATCAAATTAATCCACCCCTTTTAATAAGATGTTTTTATTAATAATTAATTATAATCAAATCTAATTTTAATAAATAAGCCTACTATATTTGCACCTTCTGAATTTCAAAAAAAAGCAATTATGAATACATGGTTTGAATGTAAAGTAAAATACGAAACTGTTGACGAACAAACTGGTAAAGAAAAAAAAGTTAACCTCCCATATTTAATCGATGCTGTATCATATACTGAAGCTGAAAGTAGAATACATGCAGAAATGGTACAATATGTAAGAGGTGAATTTTCAGTTCCTTCAATAAAAAAAGCAAACTATACCGACCTATTTTTCTATGATGATGGAGATAAATGGTATAAATGTAAAGTTGTATTTGTTTCGATTGATGAAAAGGCTGGGAAAGAAAAAAAAGTTTCGAATCAAATGTTGGTTTTAGCTTCAGATTTAAAAGAAGCTTATGATAGAATCAATGAATCAATGAATGGAATGACTGTTGATTTTGATATCACTTCTATTATTGAAAGTAACATTGCTGACGTCTTTCCTTATTTTAAGGATGAAGTTAATGAACCCATTCCGGATCATTTAACACCTTTAAGTGAATATGAGAAAAAACAAGAAAATAATAACGAAGATTCTTTAGATAATGAATTAGAAGATTCAGAAAACGAAGAACTTTAATAAAAATATAAATTAAGAGAGATTTCTATAATAATATAGATATCTCTCAATCATTAAACCATACCCTTAATATTATATTATATACTTTTATTTCTATAATATAATATTATACTCTTTTTCTTCTATGTAAGTCAAAATTACTTTATTGACTAATTTTAAAATCATCTGAACATTTCCTAGAGTACTTACTCCTAATAATCAATTTATAGATATTTACTAGAGATAGTCTTTTTGACATTTTATTTAAATAATATACTATTATTTTCTTTAGCATATAATATCTAACTAAATAGATTGAAAAAATAAGCGTATTTATAGGATTAAACAATTTACTTTAACAAAAAGTAAACATTTAGTATTTCTATTTGTTATACTTGGTTAAGTTATAGTTTAACACAAAATACGTTTACATTTTTTAATAAAACATGTTCTGAAACAAGTTTCTGTAACAATTTGATATTTTTCAAGCCCAATTTGTAATAAAAACGAAAAAATTTAAGGATTATTTTAATTTTAAATGAAGAAAAATATCTTTAATTGATTATTTTTGCTGCTCTTAAAATATGAAGATTCATAAAACCGAATAATAATGAAAGAGGAAGTGTTCAACTCAAAACCAACCAAGAAGGATCGTAAGGAAATGATCCAGTACATCAACCTTCAATTGGCTGCTCTTGGTCAACCTCTGTTTCATGATGAAACAGATGCTCACAAAAAACTTTCTAACACAAAGTTTTTAGAGTTAACGGAAGGCCTTATCAGCAGTTTCAGAGAAAAATCAAGATTGTTGTCTGATCACCTTTCACCGGTTGATTCAAGGATACAAAACTTTATTGATGATTATTTGAAGGATGTAAAAATTGACAAATCATTACGAATGCCAAACAACACTTTGGTTCTTAACCAAAAAGGAATGGCAAGAGAAGTTAGTTTACCACCAAATGGTGATACTTTTAAAAATGATTTAGTTAATTCTTACAGAGTAAAGCAGGGGATATTAAATAACCCAGCAAACGACAAAAGAACTACAAAAGGAACCTTCCACATCGTTACAGGAGGTTTACCAGTACCTCTTGATAAAAAAGAAGTACCTAAAGTTACTTTTGCTCATCTTTTAAATGCAGCTTTAAATCCGTCAGATGATTTTAAAGAATTACCATTTACTTCAAATCAAGAAAACAAAGCGAAGGTAATGTTATCATTACTTCTTCGTCCAGTTGTTTGTCCTAAGATTGATGGAGTAATTGAAGAAAAAAGCATGGAAATCCGTTTCTTTGCTCCAGGTAGTTTATCAAGTAACCTAGATTTTGTTGAGAACATCTTTGGAAATGCAGGAGATCATAACTTAGCTGAAAATGATGCTGCACTTGATGTTGAACACTGGACTGGTCACACTGGATGTATTATCCTTGCTCCACAATTAACTAAGTTAAAAAAGAAAGATATAGGACTACCTCATATTTCAGAAGCAACAGAGCGTCAGAAAAAAGATGGAATGTGCTATGAAAGCGAGGATGAATTATATAACGAAGGAGGTGCTTTTAAAGTAACTTGTCGTGACGACAGAGGTGTTGTTATTACTTTAATTGCAGATAACTACTACGGATACTCTAAAAAAGAAGTTAAAACTCAAATTGGATACTCTGCTAACTTATTTGGATTAGTTGAGGAAGAGCACGCAGGTGGAGCAATTGCATTCCCTCGTGGTATTATGAGCGAAAACGTTTTTGGTAAGAATTTCTCTAGTAAATTTGAATATGGCTACAACTTTAAAGAAGCAATTAGTCTGATTTCTGATAAAGTTGAAGTTAAACCAGAAGGTTATGCTATTGATAAAAAGTATTCAAGTATCGTTTATATTCCTGAAAATGCAGATATCGATATTCAGAAAAGTGCTGTTTCTTGGGACAATAACGGTAAAGAATTCTCTTTAAAACTTTCTCCAGAGAAAATTTATGTTCACCCATCAGGTGATAAATTCCAATTAGTAAAACACCCTGCACAACCACTATGGAGAATTGTTCATACAAGTGCAGAAGGAATGTTCTGTCATAAACCATGTACAGTATCAGGTGGGGGTAAATCTGAAATTTCTAAGTCTTTACAAAACGCGATCAAGTATGGAACTTTTAATATCCAAAATCTTGAAGAAGACTTTAAATTAGCAGATGAAATTATCAACAAAGATTTCTCTACTCGCTGGAAAGATTACAAACCAGGTGCTGCTACTCATGACGTTCGTAGTTTCTTAAGTCCTGAACGTACTCTTGGTTCTGCTGTAAAATTATTAACTCCTTCTGATCAATATAATGATGAGTACAATGAGTTCTTGAAAAATATTCCTGAACACATCCGTACTTTAGTTCTTTTTGTTAAACGTTTATATAGAAACGATACAGAAAAAGGAAACTGGAAAGATTATATGTCAGTTGAGATTGTAAACGGACGTGCAGGAACAACATTAATGTACAAAAACAATCCTGTAATTGGTAGTTATGTACGTATTGGATTTAGTAAAGACGAAAACTGGTTAGTTCACAAACTACGTTCTGACTTCGTTCCAAGTCACAAAATTCAAATGGAAGATGATATTACAGCTTCTATTACAGTTCCGACTTCAAGAATTAAGTATGTTAACGAAGAATATACAAATCCTTCAGTTAAAGTAACAGCTAACTGTGAAAGTCACTTATTCCAAAGACCTGATGAGGCTGTAATCAGAGGTTATGATGTTGAAGCTGAGTTTGACATTGTACAAGATGGTACATTCTTAACTAACTACGAACCATTATGCAAAGCTGATGCAATTGAATTAATGGAAGATGCGATCAACTTTGACAAATACACTCAACCTGTAAAAGATCATATTACAAAAGTTGCTAAGAGTGACAAAGACTCATACTTTGTTACACCTTCACATACTCGTATTGTTGCTGATGGCCCAACTAAAAACCCAAGATATCTACAGAAAAATGTTTATGCTGTAGAAACTGAAGATAGTTATCTTGCTGAAGTAGGTGTTAGACTAAGAAGAAGAATTACTCCTGATCAACCAGTTGTTCACATTGTGAATGCAGTATTACCAGGACGTAGAAATAATCCGGTTGATAAAGAAAACGGAATTAGACCTTTAAGTGTTTATAACCCAATTCACTATCAAGAGTTACCAGAATTATTTATGGATTTCATCTGTAGTTTAACAGGTAAGTCTCCATCTACAACTGGTGCTGGATCTGAAGGTGCATTAACTAAAGGACCTTTCAACATGTTAGCTCCAACTTCAGACTTAAACAACGCATTACTTTCTTATATTTTAACTGAATATCAAGGATATAGTTCTGCTGCAGGATACGTTGGACAATCAAGATTTGATCACGATATCAGTCTTTTAGTTCCTGAAATCTGGGCACGTTTAGTTCCTGAAGATAGAGATCCTAAGTTATTGATTGAAACTGGATGTTTAGAAAAACTTGAAGATTTTGAATTCGAAGGTAAAAAAGTTCTTGCCAGCCGTCTAGGTTACAGAATTACAGAGAACTTTGCATTTAGATGTATGAACCGTCTATTCGATGAACCAAAAGCAGTATTCAACGAAGAAATGCTCAAGCCTGAACTTCAGGGTATGGAAGATTTTGTTGATGGTATTAACAACATTGTTGAGGCTCAACAAAAAGTTGCTTTAGCATACTTTGAGGATGGAAGTATTGAGGCAGCTATTCCTCCATTGAAAATTCTTCTTAGCATTATGGCTTACGGAGAATACGAAGGAAAAACTATTGATAATCCAGAATTACGTAAGTGTTTTGAGCGTGACTATGTTGTTAATAGTGATTGGTATAAAGAAAGATTAGTTCTTAAACAAAAACAAAATCTTGATTTTATTACCAAGCAGCTTAACAATCTTGAAACATTTGCTGCAGCAAAAGAAAATGCTGAATTAGTTGAGCAAATGAATATTTCGCATAGAATTGCAGTTGCTAAGGATAAGATTGAGTACATTAAATCTGATCAATACATTAAAGACCACGTCGGTACTATTGGTGCGGATCCACTTTACAGAAAATAATTTTATTTGATAAAAAGAGAGAGGTTACTTTTTAAGTAACCTCTTTTTTATTTATTACAATACTTATCAAGGTATTGTTTTGATATCTCATATCCCATTTCTAGGGACTTTTGCCAATCTTTGCAAGCATTTGTTTTCTCCCCTTTTTTATAAAAACACACTCCTCTATTATAATATGCAGCAGCAAAATCAGGTTTTAATTTAAGTGCATAATCATAATCTTTTAAAGCTCCATCGTACATCTTCAATTGCATAAAACAATTTGCTCTATTAAAGTAGTAATAATGAACCAAATAAAAATCCTCACCATTTCGTTTAGCGTAAGTAGTTGCATTTGTGTATTCTAGAATAGCTTCAGGAAAATTAGAACTATCCCTAAATATTTCTGCCAGATAGAAACACAATTCATCATCATCAGAAAAAATTCGCTTCCCTTTCTCTAATGCATTTACAACTATCTCCTTGCAAGTCTTATCATTTAACCAAACTTTATAAATTAACAGGTATGTTTCTCTTAATACTGAATCAATAGACAAAGCATCAACCAAGGAATTTAGCGCTTCTTTACAATTATCTTCATCAAGGTATACTTGGGCTTTATCCATCAACTCCAAAGCCATATTTCTATTATCAATATCAATAACATAACTTGTCTGGCTACGGATATTTAATCCAAATGAAATCAATAGTATAATAATAACCCATCTCATATCCCCTATATTTAATACCTGTTATGTATACCAACATTGCCAACTACAACAACAGCATCCTACAACTAACTAGACACTTACAATCTCATAGACACCAATACAAATCACAAAACAGCAATATAAAGTTAAGGCAGATTGGTTCCTTTATCAATACTCATATATAAGGAAAGAAAAAGTAAGATAGAGCAATCATACTAATTACTAGGAAATCACTTCATACAATTCAACTTCTTTTTCTTTTCCTTTCAAATACAACTTATCGACAAAATTTACCTTATATCCATTCTGATTACTTTTAATAGCATTTGCAAACGACCTTGTCACTAAAAGTTCTTTTTTATAGGGTTTACACTGCTTCTGTATACGAGCAGCTGTATTTAACACATCACCATGAAAGGCTAATTCGGTCTTCACTTCTCCAACTTCAGCGGACATTACTTTACCTGCATTTAAAGATGCTGAGAACACTGGAGCTAATCCATATTTTTTATCAAAATAATTTTTGTGTTCTTTTAGTTCTTCCTTAAACAAAAAGAAAAAGTCTATTGCATTTTTATAATTCCTGATTTTAGAAGCATTCCAGGTAACTACTACTTCATCCCCCACAAACTGATAAACTCTACCATTAGTCATTAACAAAGGATTTGTTAAGATTCTAAAACAGTCCTGAATAAAATAACTATATTTTTCATGCCCTAACCTTTCTGCAAATTCTGTAGATGACTGAAGGTCTAAAAACATAAAAATTAAATATTCTTCTCTTGGTCGTTGATAGTACCCCATCATAACCCTACCCAATTTTCGAAATCCTATTTGTTTAAATAGCGTAATCAATAATTGGAATACGTAACTACCAACAAACATTACTATAAAAAAGAATAGCGTTGTAGAGTTAAATAAAAATACCCCTAAAGCTTGCCTTGCTTCTGAAAAATCCAGTCCCTTTTCAACCGTATAATGCACCAATCCCAATAAAACACCAATAACAACAAATACGAATGTATCAAACAAAACCACAAACAAAGTCAATCTTTTCATATGATATCTTCGTACTACTTTGGGATATACTAAAAATTGCACATACCAGGAAACTATAGCAAAAACTGAAATTATTATTGAGGAACTTAAAAGTCGTTCTTTCATAAATAACATGCCTTTACTAAAAGCATCACTAATATCAACACTCCTATACCCAAGAGACTGTACAAATATGGCTAGCCTAAGAACAAAATTCCAATACAACAAGGCATTTACCAATTGCAACAAATGAAATTTAAATTTTATTCTTAAATATTTTTTCCTGGAAAAAGTCATTGGCTAAACCGATCTTATAAAATTACAACAATGAATGATTAGAATATATTTACTGAAATTATTAATAATAAATAGATATTTTCAAATCTTTCCCATTAAAATTCTATATAAAAACAAAAAAAGCTTCCTATTAGAAGCTTTTTTGTTTTATTTAATTTTGACTAATAACCCAGTTTAAATTGCATTCCCACCTTAATCCATTGACCAGGTTGATATAGCTGGCCTATATCAGTATATTTAACATCAAACAAATTAGATGCTTCAGCATATATTTTATAATTAGTCACTGACCAAATTATTTTCAAATCCACAACACTAAAAGGATCATATTCCTTCGATTCTTCTGATCCTGTATCTATATCATATTCTGAGTACCCCCCAACTCTATCCTGATATTGCAATGTCCAAGATGCGCTCAAATTACTAAATAAATTATGAGATAAAGTTCCTGTTAATTTATGCTTTAAATAATCAAACACATAACGAGAATTATATCCTTCGGGTAAAGATTTATCCTGATTTAACAAGGAATAATTCATTTGTAGACTATTAAATATCCTTTGAGATTTAAATACTTTAGTTAAGTCAAAATTTAAATTCGTCTCGATTCCATAAGTTGTAATTTCATTAATATTTGAGGTTGTCCATTTTTCGTCTGACGAGGCATTAATTGGTTTTCCCCAATCAATCATATTTTTTCCATCTCGTTTAAAAGCAGATAAATTTGCTGTTACTCCATTTAGGGTTCTGTATTTAAAACCTCCTTCAAAGGTTAAAGATTCCTCTGGCTTTAAATCCGGATTTCCCTGAATAGTAGTACTATTGTAAAATAAGTCGGTATAAGTTGGCATCCTTAATGACTTATTAATACTACCATACACCTTTATATTATCATTAAACCAATAGCCTGCATCTATACCAGGAAATATATCAAAATTCCAATCTAAGTCTGAATTAAGATATGCCATTAAACCTGCAGAGATTGAGAATTTATTATAAGAAAAACTATGCTCTACAAATATAGAAGTATTTGATCTACTGTATTTTTTCGTGAAGAATCCATCATCTTCCCCTGGTGACGTAATTGTTTCACCTATATCATTACCTAAAACATTACTCCAAATTGACTCTGATCGTAAATCTCCACCTAATGCTGTCTTTCCGTATTTTGACACAATAATTTTATTGATATTAGCACCAAAAACATCTGTTAAGTGATAGTTATGATTTGCATACCATGATGCTGCATTTTCGTAATTCCTAAACAGCTCAAAACGATCATGATGACGTCGCCAGTAAATTGAAGATTTAATTGGATTTTTTGTATTTGAAGAAAAACTTAAACTCGCAAACTTAGTTCTGGTTTGCTCATATTGATTAGGATAACGAGCAGAATAGAAAGAATTTGAACCAAAACCTTTATCTGTATAACCAACTTGTAATTCTACAAGTTCCTTGTCTATATTTAATTGTCCGTGATAAAATAAATTGTAGATATCAAAATCTGTATTATCAATATAACCATCACTAGACATCTTATTGGCAGCGATAAAACTCTTAAATTGTTTTGTAGCTATAGTACCGTTGGCACCTACATTATATAAACCATTTTGTCCACCCAATAAGTTAACTTTAATACCTGAAGTTTCTTCAGACCCTGTAATAAAATTTATGGCTCCACTAAAAGCACTTGCTCCGTGAACCCTTGCTCCAGGTCCTTCTAAAATCTCAACTCGTTCTATACTTTGAAAATCAACAGGAATATTTAAACTATGATGGCCAGTTTGCGGATCTGTAACATTAATGCCATTCAATAAAATCATTACCTGATCAAATGAACCACCACGCACACTAATATCCGACTGAACCCCTAATGGACCTCTTTGTCTCACATCCACTTGAGCTACATATTCAAGTAACTGATCGACACTTTGTACCGGTAAAGCTTCAATTTCCTTTTTTGTAATTACTGTTACGACCCGGCCTATCTCTGAATAAAGGGCAGGTGTTCTTCTTGCGGATACTTCAACCTCCTGAATATTTACTTTCTTACTAACAGAAGATGTATCCGTTTGTGCAAATGTTTGCGTATAACCAATAAATGTAAAATAGATCAATGACAACATTCCTATCTTAATATACTTATTTAATGAATTAAATACAGCATACTTAGAACCTTGCCATTTCTTAAACATTACCGGAATACAACAAAATTTAATTGAATTTAATCGCATACTCTTATTTTAAATTAATTTAAATAAGGCGCAAAAATAATAAAATATAAATGTGTAAATAATGATTTATAGAATAATAAACGAAGAATCGGCTAGTAAATAAAAGGGATATAAATAAAAAAGTCGCTGTAAAACGTTCATACAGCGACTTTCAATCTTTAACCAAACCTAACCCTAAACTATGAGTTAATACAAAGATGAATATTTTTATTATAACTACCAAATTTTTCACACTCTTTTTATTTAATAATTTAATAAATCATACTTAAATACTATCCATAACTATCCACACACGACTCATTAAATTACAATATAACAACAACTTATATAAACCACACTAATAATAGAATAAAAAAAGTCGTAACATTTAAATTACGACTCTCTTTATATCTTTGAATAATTATTCTTACAAATTAGCTTTTATATCTGCTACTATTTGAGTGTATTCTTCATCAGATAAATAAGTTTTCTGTGGATTCATTTCAAAAACACCACCAAATTTATACCCATCTTCATACTTTGGTGCAATATGCATATGGATATGCGTTAAAGTATCTGAATAAGCTCCATAGTTAATCTTTGTTGGATTAAATACTTTTTGAATTGCTTTACCCACTGTAGCAACATCTTTCATAAAAGCATTTCTATCTTCATCAGATAATTCATGAAATTCGATACCATGATCTTTGTAAACCACATTACATCTTCCTTTGTAAGATTGCTCTTTGAATAAAAATACTTGTGATACTCCTAAATCACAGATTTTTATCATTAATTCATCTAAAACTGGTAGTTTACTACAGTATAAACATTCTGAAACTGGACTTGCCATATTTATATAATTTAATAATTTCAATATTTTTATAGTTAAATCTTTAAAATGAGATCATTGATTAACTATAAATGATTAAAATTGGTTATTAATTAATTTTTCATTGCTTCTGAAACTTCTTGCACTGTAACTTGATTTGAATCTCCCTTTACTGTATGCTTAAGACTCGATGCTGCAATACCAAAGTTGAGAATTTTATAAGAATCATTGGGCCAGGTTAACAATCCATATAACACACCACCTGTAAAAGCATCTCCTCCTCCCACTCTATCAACTATATGAGTAATTGAATAAACTGGAGATTCTATTAATCCCTTTCCATCATAGACTAATCCTCTTAAAGTATTACTACTTGCATTGATATTGCCACGACGGGTGGTAATAATTTTTTTAACCTTAGAATATCTTTTCATGACTAACTTAGAAGACAATATAAATGATTCATTAGAGAATTTACCCCTGATATTATCATCTACCTCTATTCCCATTGCATGTTCGGCATCATATTCGTTACCAAAAATAATATCGCATTTTTCAACCAGAGAAGGCATGACTTCATTGGGAGTTTTACCGTATTTCCATAAATTTTCCCTCAGATTAATATCACATGAAATTGTAATACCTTTTTCATGAGCAACTTTTATTCCTTCTGATAAAACTTTAGTGGATTCTTCAGATAAAGCAGCACTTAATCCTGACCAATGAAACAACTCTGCATCCTCAAATACCTTATCCCAATCGATCATACCAGTTTTTAAAGTAGCAAAAGATGAGTCTTCTCTATCATAAACAACTTTAGAACCTCTGTGAACAGCACCTGTTTCAAGATAATACAAACCTAATCGCTTACCTCCATAAACAACATGCTTGGTTTCAATATCAAATTGCTTTAAATAATTAATGCAAGCATGTCCCATATCATTATCAGGTAATCTTGTTACCAGACTTGCTGTAACATCAAAATTTTTAAGGGATATGGCTACATTGGTTTCACCACCACCATATGTAATATTAAACTTTTCAGCTTGAGAAAACCTTTCATGTTCTTCAGTTGCCAATCGTAACATCACCTCACCGAATACTACTACTTTTTGCATATGATCAAAAAATTGATTAAACACTAAAAGCCTCTGAAGAATTGTTTGAGTGCCCCAAAAGTAACATCTGATTCTATGCTTGACAAGTTTATTCTTATTTTATTTTACTTTTTATTGAATATTTTTATTTCAGATAAGTTCTTAAACACTAAAAAAGCGCTATCAATAAGTATGATAGCGCTTTTTTAAAGAAGTAAATATTTTTAAATTAAAATGAATATCCTACACCTACCATTAGGTTTAACCCTTGCATAGGATAACCATTCCACTGATAATACTTTGAAACAATTGCATTATTTAATTGAGCAAAAGCTGTCCATTTTGAGCTTATTAGGTATTCAGCACCTAGGTTAATATCTATCACTGATTTTAATTGTTTTGCCTCTCCTGATTCAACATCTAATGCAAATCTTTTACCCAACGAGTAAACTCCTAAATTCACCCATAAGTCTTCTATAGGTTCATAATTTGCAGTTAACCCAATTTCAACTTCAGGCTTATGCCAGGCTTCTTTTAAATTATCTAAATTATATCCGTTGTATTTACCTTTCAGTAAAATATTCATATGCTGGGAGGGTTCATATTTTAATTCTCCGGATAAAGTCAAAAGACTACCATCATCAAAAACCACATCAAATAAATTTGTTTGATTTTCCATAGATGATGCTACAGCATTATATGACCGGTTTATATAAAAATGCTCATTTTCAAAAATTGAATAATCTACTCTGGCAACAAAGCTAGTTTGAGAACTAAAATTACCTTTTAATCCTCCGAAAAAATGTAATCCATTGAAACTATTTGATACATTAACATCCGGAGCTATAAATCTATTCTCTTTTTGTATTTTTTGATAATTATTAATATCATAATCGCCTTGAACACCAGCAAATGCGCTTACTATCCCATCTGCAATAACAAGGTTAGCATCTACATGTGGGGCTATATTAAAACCATCATCTTCACCACCTAATAAACTATAAGTATCCAATCCTACTTTAAAATCAATACCTTCAAAAACAAAACCTAATGCTGGTGAAATATTTAAGACTGTCATATTTCTATCCAGAAAATTGTATAAAGGACTATCAGAATCTGGAACTGTTGTTCCATAATAATCAAATCCTCCGGCAATATCTAAAAACATATCGTTAAAATAAACCCTTGCCTTTCCTTTTAAACCAATTCCATTTTCACCTACACCTGTTATATTACTAAATGTATTCCATTTTAAATTCGCTTTAAAAGAAACATCATCCTGATCGACAACCTTATTACCAAAACCTACATTTAAACCGAAAGAACTTAACCTTTGTTTTCTATCTGCCATTAAATTACTACCTAATGTAGTGCTGGTTATATCATTATATAAATCATAATATGAATAACTAGCTGTTTCATCTATAGATTGAAATCCATAATAATTGTAAATATTATGATCAAATTCAGCATCTAAAGAAAGGGTATAATCATCCCAAAATCTACGAAAATATACGGATGCCCAGGTATCATGAATCGGCGCTTCTGACTTTGTTTCATCTTCAAGTTCTATTTCACCACTTGAGGTTAAATGACCTACATTAAGTCCTAAAGCATATTCTTCAGATCGCAACACATTGTAGTTTAAATCCCCAAAAAGCGTGGCATAATTACCCAATCCCCCTTTTATATACGATTTATCCAATACGGTTTTTCGTTCTGGTTTTAAACGAGCAGCAGTAATGGGTTCTATTGCCAGACCAGAGGCCATAGCTTTTGAAAGAATATCATAAGAAAAGCTTGGATTAAAAGTTGTGGAATCAACTTCGTCAACAGGAAGCTTATTTATTTTAAATGCATCTGAAATAATAGGATTATACTCTCTTACAACTTTAACATCTTTATTTAACTCCTGAGCTTTAACAGAATTAAAAGACCATGTAATAAGTATAAATAGTATATATATATTATTTTTTTTCATCGTTAATACAATTTCTCTTTAACAGATTAAATTATTGAATATTTAATGTATCAATGGATTCTTTTGCAGAAGATACAGCCATCTCTTTTTCGACTATAGTCAAACGACTTTGAACCATATCCAGAATATCATCTTGACCTTTATAATTTTCAATGATACTTTGCAAGTATTGTTTTGCCTGGAAATACTCCTTATTCGAAATATAAATATCCGATAATAAAATAAAACTTCTTGCCAACCAATATTGATGAGAGGTTCCTTTATTAGCTAAATCAAATACTTCGTTTTCAGCTTTTGATTTATCTCCTGTATCATAATAATGCTGAGCTATTATATATTTTGCTTCTGCACCTTGAGCACTTTGAGGATTTTGAGCTAAAATTTCATACTGCTTAATAGCCAACTCTTTGTCTCCTTTAGCCAATAAAGCTCCTGCTTTATAATAACGTGCTTCACGAACAATTTCTCCAGCCACTTTAGGATCATTCATTACATCATCAGCTGCACTAATTGTTTTCTCTAAATCATTTAGTTTATAACAACAACGCATCACACCGATTTTGGCCTCCATCCTATTTTCTTTTATCTCAGCAACCTGTTCTAATTGCTCAAAAGCAGAAAGAGCTTCCTGAAATTTATCCATTCCATATTGAATTTCTCCTGAACGGATCAATGCATCTTCTGTAAATAGGTTCTTACCAGAATTAGTAACTACTGTATAGGCTCTTAAAGCATCATATTTATCACCCTGTTTGTACAGGCAATCTGCCATATAATAGTTGGCATTTAAAACAAACATTCCCTGAGGATATCTATTCAAATAATTTTGAAAGCTTTTGATTGCCGGCTCACATTTACCTTCCATATAATAACGCTCAGCCGATACATAACTTAATGAATCTTGCTCTCTTACATCTACCTGAGCAAAACTTCCTAATGTTTTTGTATAAGCAACATAACCATCTAAATCATTTCTATCCATATAAATATTACGGATACCTAACAATGATTCCATAGCTTCCTGAGTTCCAGGAAACTCATTTACAACTCGTTTATAAAAAGCCATAGAATTATTATAATCATTTGAATTATAATAAACCAAACCTAATTGAAGCATAGCTTTTTTTGAATAGCTACTGGATGGATATTTTTCTTTAATAGTTTTATATTTCCTGATGGCATTATCTAAATCACCTAAAGCTACATATGATTTACCCATTTCATAAAAAGCATCATCTACATAGTTTGATTTTGGATACTTACTAATCAATCCATTTAATTCTGAAATTTTTGCTTCGTGATCTTTTAAGATACCTAAAGAAATGGCTTTCTGATAGAATGAATAATCTGGTGAAGCAGATACAATTCTACTTCCTTGTTCATAATAATTGATAGCTTGTCTGAAATCACGCTGTACAAAATAGCAATCACCAATCCTGTTGTAAGCATCACCAATTGTGGATGATGATTTATTTTTCTCTATATTAATATACTTACGCCACCAACTCTTTGCAGCCTCGTAATTCTTTTCTTTAAACTCGGCGTATGCAATATTATAATGTGCTAAACCAAAATACTCCGTTCCGAAACTTCCTGAGGTAAGTATAAATTTATTATAATCTTCAACAGCATTTGCATATTGACCTAATCGATATTTAGCTTCTCCTCTCCAGTAATATGATTTTACTTTTAAATCACTATTGTATTCACCGTATTTAAGACTATAATTAAAATATTTAATAGCATCATTAAAACTCAAATTGGTAAATAGATCGATAGCTCTATAGTAAGCTACTTTTTGCAATGCCTGATATACTCGAGCATTTTTAACTTTAATATTTTCAAGAGCATCTAAAGCTTGTTTATAATTTTTAGTAGTTAAAAATACCTTTCCTAAATAATCATACGCTAAATCAATTTTATCACTGTCTGGGAACTTTTCAATAAAGCTTAGAAACGAATTAATAATCTCATTAAAAGGAGAATAATTTAATTCATAATTTAATTTTATCGTATTAAACAACGCATCTTCCTGAATATCCTTATCAAAATCTAATCTTGAAGCTGCCTCAAATGCCACTCTTGCTCTTTTTTTATCCTTAAGCCTTAAATGACAATCTGCTAAATGATAATATGCATTTTGCGCCATCTCATCATTTAACGAAGTAACCATACTCAAGTACTCAGCTGCTTTATCATATTTTTTTTGATAATAATAGGCAAAACCTAAATGATAATAGTCTTCACGTCGTTTTTTAGATGATAATCGAATAGTAGTTTCAAAATACTCAGTTGATTCAGCATAGTTTTTTTTAGCAAAATATGATTCTCCGACTATACGAGACATATCTGCTTTTCGTGTATTAGAACCTTCATCCATTAAAGGTAAAGCATAATTTATTGCTTCATCATATTCTCCCTTCAAATAATAAATTTGGGCAATATAAAATGGAACTAGTTTTCTAAAAGCAGGAACTTCTTTCAATCTCTCAAATCCATCTAAAGCGGTTTTATAGTTTCCTTTTTGATATTGAATATGCGCATAATAATAATTGGCAGCATCATAATACTTATTATCTACATCTTTTAAATCATGAAAATATCGATTAGCTACATCATACTCTTCTTCCATAAAGTGGGCATACCCTTTTTTAAACATAAAAGCATACCTGGTTTCTTTGTCTAACTTTGACTCATCAACTTCTTCAAACTTACGTATAGCTTGTTTATACCGTCTATTATCTATTTTCATATCTCCCAAATGAAAATAAGCAAAAGAGCGTTTGTTGCTTTCCGGGAAATCTTCAATAAACTTTTCAAATAAATATTCAGCATCTCCATTTTCAAGATTCTTAGAACATAGTGCCTGATAATAACATGCCATAGCATATTGATTAGATTCACCAGGAACGGACTGCCTTATAATTTTTTCAAATTGATCTCGTGCTGAACCAAATTTATTTAACCGATACAATTCCATTGCCTTTTCAAAGGCTCTTTCTGGTTGTTTCAATCCTAATGATTGCTGAGAAAATAAAGAAAGGCTTAGGAACAAAGCCAGAATGGTTGCAGATAGAAATTTTGTATTTATCATTAATAAAAACTTTTCTTCAAATTACTATTTCGGGATAAACAACTATTATACCAACTTATACCCCATAAATTTTTACGGCCTTAAAGATATAAAAATTAGACTATGGCTCTGTATAGTTTATTAGTTTATAATGAAACGCAATTATTTCACAATTTATTTTTCTATTTTCACAAAAATTTTAATCAAAAAAGGGGAAAATCTCTCTCAAGTGAGTTTCATAATTATTTCAAATTTTAAACTCATTTGACATCATTTATTGTTTACAGAAGATTTATCTAGAAATGAGTCGTAAAAATAACATTCCTATAGAAAATAAAAATAACAATATAGTTGAACTAAAAAACACCGTTATCAGACATAGGGATAACATTGTACTTAAAGATGTTAACCTGGAAGTTAAAAAAGGTGAGTTCATTTATTTAATTGGTAAAGTGGGCAGTGGAAAGTCAAGTTTACTTAAAACTTTTTATGCTGAAATTGCTATTAATGATGGTTATGCCTTTGCTGTTGGATACGATTTAAAAAAGATTAAATCAAAACACATACCTTTTTTAAGAAGAAAAATGGGAATCATATTTCAAGATTTCCAATTATTAAGTGACCGCACAGTATATGATAATTTAAGCTTTGTTTTAAAGGCTACAGGCTGGAAAAACAATAAAGAAATGGATACAAGAATCCGCGAAGTTCTAACTCAGGTTGATATGTTGCATAAAGGATATAAAATGCCTCACCAATTATCAGGAGGAGAACAACAACGTATTGGTATTGCGCGAGCTTTATTGAATGAACCAGATCTTATCTTAGCTGATGAGCCTACAGGTAACCTTGATCCGGAAACAACCAATGAATTAATGATTCTGTTGCAGAAAATTTCTGAAACCGGTAAAACCGTAATCATGGCAACTCATAATTATGGCATGATAGATAAATATAAAGGCCGTATATTAAGGTGTGAAGATGCCAGATTAAAAGAGACAGAATAATCAATCCGCAGTCGGCAGAAAAAATAGACAGCCTACAGTTCGCAGTCGGCAGAAAATACTGAAGATTGAGAACTGAAGACTGAGAACTTAATTATTGAAGTTTATCCAACGCTGTTTTTATTCTTTTCATTGCTTCCTCCAAAAGTTCATCTGAAGTTGCATAAGAAAAACGTAAGCATTTAGGACTACCAAATGCCTCACCTGTTACTGTTGCAACATAAACGGTTTCTAATAAATACAATGCCAGGTCTGAAGCACTATTTATGGTATATCCATCACATGATTTACCAAAGAAGTAATCCACTTCCGGAAACAAATAGAAAGCTCCCTGAGGTTCATTCACTTTTAAACCATTGATTTCTTTAGCTAGTTTTACTACCAAATCCCTTCTACGTAAAAACACTTCTTTCATCTTCATTGAAGGTTCCTGCGTTTCATTTAATGCCGCAACAGAAGCCATTTGCGAAATAGAACAAGCACCTGAAGTGTATTGCCCCTGCAACTTATTACAAGCATCTGCTATCCACTGAGGAGCTGCCAGGTAACCAATTCGCCAACCTGTCATTGCATATCCTTTTGAAACTCCATTAACCACAACAACACGATCCTTTAACTCTTCAAACTGAGCTATACTTTGATGTTTACCTTTGAAGTTAATCAATTCATAAATTTCATCAGAGACTATTATTACATGTGGATACTTAATAAAAACTTCTGCTAATCCTTCTAATTCTTCCTTTGTGTACAAACTACCTGTTGGATTTGAAGGCGAACTGAATAAGAAAATTTTTGTTTTATCTGTAATAGCTTTTTCCAATTGTTCCGGAGTAATTTTAAAATCCTGATCAATTCCAGCTTCTACAATTACACTCTGAGACTGAGCTAAGTTTACAATTTCAACATAACTTACCCAATATGGAGCAGGAATAATAACCTCGTCTCCTGGTCCAGTTAAACTTAAAAGGACATTTGCAATAGATTGCTTTGCTCCATTGGAAACAACAATCTGAGAAGGATTAAAATTTAAATCATTATCTCGTTTAAATTTATTACAAATAGCTTCCTTTAATACAGGTAATCCGGCAACAGGAGTATATTTCGAAATATTGTCATCTATAGCTTTTTTTGCAGCATCTTTAATATGGTCCGGAGTATTAAAATCTGGCTGGCCAATACTTAAATTGATCACATCGTGACCTTGACTTTGTAACTCTCTACTTTTTTGAGACATGGCCAATGTTGCCGACTCATTAACATTTGCTAATCTTTCCGAAATATTCATTCTGTTGCTTATATTATTAAATCTTCTAATGAAATACTTTAATCCTTAACCTCAATTCTATTAAATATTCTATAGATCTGCGGTTAATATAAATGGCTTGTTGCAAATCATAACAAATACTGCTATTTTCACACAATAATTTAGTTTGATTTTTTGTCGTACCACAAGCGAGTGCAAAAGTAACATTTTTAAGGATTATGAATGATTTTCTTGAAATAATAAAATATACTTTACCATCTATTATTGTATTTCTTACATCTTTATTTACTGTGAGATGGTTTCTTAAAAGTGATTTAGAACGTAAACGCCAGGAATTTCTATTGGGTAAATTTAAAGAATCTTTACCTACACGTCTTGCTGCTTATGAAAGACTCACTTTATTTTTGGAAAGAATAAAAGCTGAATCAATAGTTATTAGGGAACAATCTCATACTATCAATTGCAAACAATTTCAAACTAATTTAATTAGTACAATTCGTACTGAATTTGAGCACAACATTGCAATGCAAGTATATGTTCCTTCTGCAACATGGGAATTAGTAAAAAAAGCAAAAGAAGAAATGGTTAGGTTAATTAATATTTCAGCAAGTTACGTTAATGCAGACGACCCCTCTATTGCATTAGGCAAAACATTAATCGAACAATACCAAAATGAAACAGCCTATCACGTAAAAAAAGCATTAGACGCTTTAAAAAACGATGTTCAGGCTTTTTACATCTAACAAATTGTAATTCTTACCATTAAAAAAAGGATCGTCTGGTGAAAAGTAAAACAAATGCCCAAATAATACAAAACCAAACAAAGGGGGATGGATTTCTTGATATACGAAGAATATTTAGATTAGTACTTTCTAATTGGTACTTATTTGTAATATCATTTCCTATTTGCTTTGCTATATTATTTTTACATAATCGCTATACCCAGAATGTATACAAGGGATCGGTGACAGTTATGCTTAAAAGTGATGAACCAAAAAGTATTTCAAGAGCAGATTTAATCGAAGGTTTTGGCCTATCACCAGAAATGAAGAGCCTTGAAAATCAAACCATCATTCTCAAATCAAAAAAAGTAGTCAAAAGAGCAATTGACTTACTTGACTTTGCCATTGATATTTACAGTGATGGATTTATGATGGATTATGATATGTATCAAAAAAGTCCGTTTACCATTGAAATGGATTCTTCTCATGTACAGATATTAAATACACAGATTCATATAAAACCAGAAGCTGATAACAAAGTAACAGTTTATATTGATGCGCCCAATGCTTCATTACACTCTTTTATAGATGAAAAAAATCATGGCGGAAGTGGAGCTATATCATTTCGTAAAACCATTAACTGGGGCGATGAAATTGAGACTCCATTTACAAAATTTAAATTAACTAATAACAATGGTGGTTTAAATACAGAAGTAGAATATTATTTTTATTTCAGATCACATAATTGGTTAGCAAATAATTATAGATGGAGAGTATCTGTTTCACCATATAAAGATGGAAGTTCAATAATATACATTTCAACTACAGGACTAAACACAAACAAAATAGTTAATTTTCTGAATGCTTTGAGTGAAGTATATCTGGAACAAAGTTTAGAACGCAAAAACGAAATCGCATCCAGAACTATTCACTTTATTGATAACCAACTAGGTAACGTATCTGACAGCCTACGAAAAACACAGGAAAAGTTAATCAACTTCAGGAAATCAAATACATTTAGTGCTCCTACAGAAATTACAAGTCGTTTAGCTGATCAATACTTTGAATTAGAAAAAGAATATAAGTTAATATCCTTACGTAAAGAATATTACAAAAACCTAAGTAAACAAATTGAAAATAATCCTTCAGGAGAAGATTTTCTTTTACCTGCATTTTCGGAAGACCCTAATAGTCTTATTTCAAATTTAGTTATTGAAATGCTTGAGATTATTAATGAACGAACTTTAGTTGAATCACAAAGTTCAGAGGTAAACCCTTATCTTGAGGAATTAGATCGTAAAATTGATGTTAGCAAGCAAAACCTATTAACAGCACTAGATAAACTACTTGAAAACATAGACTTAGAAAAAAAGAGACTGAACAAACAAATACAGGAATTAGCTTTTAAAATGAATCAACTTCCTGAATTAGAAAGAAAGTATTTAGATATTGAGCGTAATTACAAATTAAATGACGCTATTTATACTTTCTTATTACAAAAACAAAGCGAAACACAAATTACAAAAGCTTCAAATACTCCAGATAATGAAATTATTGATGAAGCTGCTATAACAGGTGTTGTTTCTCCAAACCGTAAAAAAAATACACAACAAGCTTTTATGCTTGCTTTAGCTATTCCTGCTGCAATTATTGTACTTAAAGAATATTTAAACAATAAAATAAGAGACAAACAGGATCTTAACTCCATTTGTCCATCACTTCCTGTTATTGGGTATATCCCTCAATACAAAGGACAGTATCATAATGTTATAGAAGACGAACCTTTTTCAAACTTATCTGAATCATTCAGGAGCATACGAACAAAATTAAAATTCATGTGTCCTTCAGAAAAGTCACCGGTAATAACTATTACTTCAACAAATACAGGAGAAGGAAAAACGTTTTGTGCTTTAAATCTTGCTTCAGCTTTTGCTATATCCGGTAAAAAAACAGTTTTAGTAGGATTTGATTTACGTAAACCAAGGTTAACTGAAATATTTAAACATCATAATCATGATGGATTATCTAATTACCTTATAGGGCAATCGAAAATAAAAGAAATAATATATCCAGGAGGTGTCGAAAATCTTAGTATTATACCATCGGGAGCCATTCCTCCAAATCCTTCTGAATTAATTTCAAAACCAGCTACTGCAGGGTTATTTAAGAAACTTAAGGAAGACTTTGAAATAATCATTGTTGATTCTCCACCAATTGGAGTTGTTGCTGATGCCAGAGTTTTGATGGAATACAGTCATTGTCATCTTTTTGTTATCAGATCGACAAAAACACATAAAGAACATTTTAAACATACTATCCAAAATTTACTATCTGAAGGTGTAAATAATTTAGGGTTAGTTTTAAATGATTTAACCCAATCTACAGGCGGCTATAATTACTATACTGAAAGGTATTATATGGAAAATAAAAAATAGGAATAATTATTATATGATCATTCAAGAAAATTTCTCTTTAAAAAACTACAACACTTTTCATTTTGATGTTAAAACAAAATATTTTGTAGCACCCAAAACACAAGAACAATTAACTGAAATAATAAATGATCGTTTAGTTGACAAGAAGGATATCCTTGTTCTTGGCGGAGGCAGTAACATATTATTTACTAAAGATTACGATGGATTAATAATCAAGCCAATTTTTGACAAGATTAATATAATTGAATCTAATGATCATAAGGTTTGGGTAGAAGTTGGTGCAGGCGTTGTATGGGATGACTTTGTAAATTGGGCTGTTTCTAACAACTATTATGGAATCGAAAACCTATCTCTTATCCCAGGTAATGTAGGCGCCTGTCCTGTTCAAAACATTGGCGCCTATGGCATTGAAGTTAAAGATGTTATTACACATGTAAATGGAATCTTTATTGACAGTGGGAATCCGTTCAGCCTCAAAAACAAAGATTGTGATTTTTCGTACAGAAACAGCATATTTAAAAATGACTATAAAGGGAACTTTATTATTACCTCTGTTTGCTTTGAGCTAAATAAAGACGAGAATTATCATTTAAAATACGGTGATGTAAATGCAAAAGTTGAAGAGTTAGGCGGAGTCAATTTAAAGAATATCCGAAAAGCAATTATAGAGATAAGAGAATCAAAATTACCTGATCATAATCTATTTGGCAATGTAGGCAGCTTCTTTAAAAATCCCATTGTTGATAAAGAAATTGCTGATAATATTTTAGAAAGTTATCCTGAGGCTTCTGTTTACTCGGTTTCAGAAACACAATCGAAAGTTGCTGCAGGCTGGATGATTGATCAATGCAATTGGAAGGGGAAATCAATTGGAAATGCAGCGGTTCACGATAAACAAGCTTTGGTTTTAATTAATAAAACAGGAATAGCTACAGGCGAAGAAGTCTTGAACTTAGCTAAGGAAGTTGAAGATTCTGTTTACCAAAAATTTGGTATTCATATTGAAAAAGAAGTAAATGTAATTTAATAAGGTAAACTATCTATAACTTACCTTTAGAAAAAAAGTGCAGTATTAGATAGCACAAACAAAACTTAAAAGCTATCATAATACTGCGACCTGAAACAATAGGAAACCCAATCTTTCCTAAGATAATTTCTTTAATATCTTATACTCTAATTTTGCATTATTGATAAAGATTCTTCAAACTCCTTTTTTAGAATTCCTAAAACAAATTCAGGAACCATCATTGGTAGTCTGGTCTCTTTATTCACAAAAACAACCTCTGAATTTCCTTTACTAACCAATTTCCCTTCCTGATTTTTTATCTCAAAGAAAAATTGAAATCGCACTTTGGGCAATTCTTTTATAGTAGTTTTAATACTTAATAATTCATCATATCTAGCAGGTGTTTTATACTGAATATTAAAAGAAATAACAGGTAACATAAACCCTTTTGCTTCTAATTCAAAATCATTAATCCCATACTTTCTTAGTAACTCAGTGCGAGCCTGATGACAATAAACAACATGATTTGCATGATAAACATATCCCATTTGATCTACTTCATCATACCTTGGTCTTATTTCAAATTGATCTACAATCATTATTTCTGTTTAATTTTTAGATATTTTTTTCCAAATATCTTTTATTTGATTTGTTAATTCTGATTCTGGAACGTATTCAACCAGAGTCTTCCCCTCTATCATTGATGAAACCCATTGTTTATCGAAGGGAATTTTAGCTAATAAGGGAATACTATTCTTACTAAAAAAACTTTCTAATTCACCACTAACAGTTTTATTAATATCTGCCTTATTAATAATTCCCATTACTGGAATTTGAAAAGATTGCACTAACTCTACTAATCTTTTTGCATCGTTCAGCCCTGACTTTGTTGGTTCTGTTACCAACACTACCAAATTTGTTCCTGAAATTGAAGAGATTGCAGCGCAACCAATTCCCGGAGGTCCATCATTAATAATAAAATCGGCATGATGCTCTTTTGCAATTTCTTTAGCTCTACTCCTAATCTTAGAAACCAAACGACCAGAATTTTCTTCACCAGGTCCCATCTTAGCATGGACCATAATTCCATGTCTTGTTGAGGAAACATACCAGGAATTATCTTTGTTCATTTTAGTAGTTATAGCTTCTGCTGGACACACCCTTTCACATAGTTTACATCCCTCACATACGAAATTATTCACATGAAATAAACCATCATCAAGTTTTTCAATAGCGTTAAAACGACAATACTCCACACATATACCACATTGGGTACATTTTTCATTATCAATAATAGCATAACTGCCACTTTCAAATGAAAAGAATTCTTTCACTTTGGGTTGCAACAATAAATGCAAATCCGCTGCATCTACATCATTATCACACAAAACCGCATTTTTTGCAACACTTGCCAAGGCTGCTGTAAATGATGTTTTACCGGTTCCTCCTTTACCGCTAAGAATGGTAATTTCCTTCATTTACTAATATCTTTTGACTTAAAACATCCACTATCTTAATAAAATAACTCTTCAAATTATCCGGCATCATATCTCCCAATAAGCCTTCGGCGTATAAAGTAGCAAATTCTCTTCGAAAAGGTATTTCTCCTAAAACCTCTATACTATTATTGTTTAGATAGTTAATCGTATCATTTGAGCCTAATCCAGCTTTATTTATAATAACGCCATAGTTCTTTTGCAGATTATTCATCAACTCCACAGTTAACTGTAAATCATGCAAACCAAATGGTGTAGGCTCCGTAACTAACACTACAAAATCAGCATCAACAACAGACTGTACAACAGAACAACTAGTCCCGGGAGGTGCATCATAAATTATAATATCGCAATCGGAATCTTTTCTATCCTTTAATTCTTTAATCAGCATGGTTTGCATTGCAGATCCAATTCGTAATTTTCCTTCAAGCAACCCCTTTCCAATACCTAGATTGTAATTTGTGACCGTACCAATAGGATGCTCTACTTCTTTTAAGGCTCCCTCTGTACAAGCAACAGAGCATGCTCCACAAGAATGACATAACACATCATTTACCTGTATAAATTTAACTGGAGGTATTATTGTTAAAGCATTAAACTCACAATACTCAGAACATTTTCTACAATACGTACACTTATCCTCATCTATACTTGGAATCAATTGATTTATGGTTTCTTGCAATCCTTTTTTATGATTTGGAAAAAACAGTAAATCATTAGGCTCTTCAACATCACAATCTACAATTTGTATATTACCGGTTAATTCTTTTGCCAGAAAATGATATAGATTAACTGCTACAGAAGTTTTTCCAGTTCCTCCTTTCCCACTTGCAATTGCTATTTTAAAGCTCATTTAAAAACTTCTTTTATTATTTTACAATTAAACTTCCTTTATCAACTCCAAGTATTTGAGCTATTGGATCACATTTTGCCATCAGCAAAAAGCTAATTGATTTATTGTTTACATCCATTAAACCTTCAAAATTCCCTTGTCCTTTTGAAATAATTAAATCTGCATTTTTAAATTTTTCCAGAAACTCATCAGAACAGTAATCTAATAAAGTTGAAGGAGCATCAAAACCATTTGATATGATGTTACAAACCTGATCTATTGCCACAAAGCCGGCATCTTCATAGGTTACATCATTAATCACAGGTTTACCCCTAACTGCATAAACTAAATTTGGATGTTGCAATAACTCTATCAATAATTTATCAAATACAATCTCTCCCGCATTATCTCCCAAATACAAAACACTTTCTGCTTTTTTAATCTTTACAAGAAGTTCTTTTGTATGATCAATTGCCAAAGGCAATTCAATAAGTTCTTTGATTTTCTGAGTAATATCTGCAGGTTGAGTTTGAGCTCCATAATCTATTATATTACCAGCTACGGTCAACTTTATTGCAGTACTCAAAGGTTCTTTACTATTTAATACGAAAGATTTCCAATATTCATAATCTGATAATAAGATCTTATTGGCATGTAATTTCTCTTCTCTGTAAAGAGAGTTACATTGTATCTTCTCGCTGGCTAGTCTATGAATGTAAGTTGCAATATATGGGTTAGAATAATCTTTAAATCCCCGTAAAATCGTTTTTGATTCTTTTATTAACTCCTGCGCATCTTCATGTGATAGGTCAAACTTTTTAATAAGTTTGTTAATCGTACTAAGATGACAATCATAGCATAAATCCACCATATTTAATGATCGCAGTAATTAGCAGTAAATGATAATGATTCAGTTAAGAAACCATCAACTAACTCTTTAACCGAAAGTTGTGGCGCTCCTACAAATGCATTTACACCATTAGATTGAAATAACTGAATAGCTTTTTGCCCCATTCCTCCGGCAATAATATCTGTAACACCTCTTTCTGAAAGAAACTTAGGTAATAGACCTGGCTCATGTGGAGGAGGAACTATTTTTTCTTCATTTGAAATTTCTCCTTTTGCAACTGATATTAGTGCAAAAAACTTACAATGCCCGAAATGGCTATCCAAAATTCCCGACTCGTTTACAGGAATAGCAATCTTCTTGTTCATATTAAATAACTTTAAAATTCGAAATAAAAAAGTAACAGGGTATTTTAGCAGCAAAACCGTAAACTATCATATAATCATTAAGCTACAATAACTTATATCAGACAACATTCTAATCCATCAGCAATGAAGAAGCCTACAAAAATTAGAATTAAAAATTATTCGCTTAAATACCTGCTAAACACCCTGCTACATGGATATAAAACACTCTATTTTAACTTATTAAGAATATCTTGAACCTTTGATCCTTCGTTTTGAAGTATAACCATCTGGATCTTAAATTTATCCAGAAGATCTTTTGCTTTAGGACCAAAATCTCCACTGATCACTTTTTCTACTCCTAACTCAACCATTTTTTCTGAAACTTTTAACCCAGCTCCATTACTTGCATCTGCATTTGCATTTTCAATAAATGTACACTCACCGCTCTCTTCATCATGCAAACAAAACCATGCTGCTCTTCCAAAACGTAGGTCAAAATCAGAATCTAAAGAATCTCCTGTTGATGTAATTACAGTCTTCATATGTATATTTTTTTTAGTACAAATGAAATTCATCCGACAACCAAGACAATACTATTAATAACTGTATTACAATCTTGTATCAAATAGATTTCAACGTTTTTTTATTATGGCTAAATAATGTTTAATACTTTATTGATTAATTAACTCTGTAGAGGTAGACTTACAAATAGGACAAGTTGTATTTTCAACGGATGATGGTTTTGTAAACTTTGCATGACAATCATGACAAACAAACCACATTCCATCTAATTCAACATTTCCATACACAGTCACAATTTCCTTTGCCTCTGTCAGAGCTTTTGCCACCTTCCTTCTTGCACTTTCATATATTCGAGCAAAAGTTGGTCGAGAAACACCCATTAGTTTTGCAGCTTCATCATGATTTAAAAGATCATAATCAGCTAACTTTATAGCCTCATATTCTTCATATAACAACTCTACTTCACCATTTGATTCACCATTTATACCATAGGGTTTATATCCCTTAAATTTAGGTGGCGCAACAATTTTTCTTAAAGTTTTTCTTCTTGGCATGAGAACTTAATTCAAATCATATTGAGAATATTCTCGATGCAAATATAACGAGAATATTCTCAATAAAAAGTTATTTAATAATTTTTAATATAAAAAATAAAACTCTAATCTTAATTAACTCCTAATTAAAACACAAATAATTATTCAATTAGGTTAGAGATTTTAATTAAAATGGGATATTTCAATTGAATTGTAGAGAAAAATAATTCTAATTATACTGAATTATTAAGAATTAGAGATTACTTTATTAATTTTCTTAATCTCATGAATTACAAAATACAATGTAATTAAAGCTGAAATACTATCCGCAATTGGAGCAGAAAGCCATACTCCGCGAAGTCCAAAGTATTCGGGTAAAATAAATAAACAAGGAATTAACACAATTACTTGCCGTAATAATGATAAAACACTAGCCAAACCAGCTTTTCCTATAGATTGATAATAATTACCCATAATAATTTGAAATCCAATCAGAGGCAAGGCCATCAAAAACAGCTTTAAACCCTGAACACCAATAGATAACAACTCCTTATCATCGTCATTAAAAAGTAAAATAATCTGTTCCGGGAATAGCTGACTTATAACAAATCCTAAAATAGAGAACAAAGTAGCTGCTCCAATTGCAATAATTAAGGTATACTTTACACGTTTAAATATTTTAGCTCCATAATTAAATCCAATAATTGGCTGAATAGCCATATTAATTGCTAGAATTGTCATTACAATCAGCATTGTAACGCTCATAATAACCCCCAAAGCTCCAACCGCCAGATCATTTCCATGTTTGATAAGTTGAAAATTATAAATACCAAAGACAGCACTCGATGCTAATTGCATACTAAATGGAGCAAACCCAATAGTAATGATATACCAGATAATATCTTTTTTAAGGGCCATATTTCTGAAATATAATTTTATAACAGAACGACTACTTTTAAAGTGAGCAACTACCCATACACAAAGAACTATTTGAGATATAACCGTAGCATAAGCTGCACCTTTTACGCCCATATTCCATTTCATAATAAACAACCAGTCAAGTACAATATTAATTCCGGCACTCAACAACATTGATATCATGGCAATATTGGCACTACCTTCTGAACGAATTAAATTATTTAAGGCATAGCCCACTACATTAAAAACAGCACCAGCCAATATAATATTCAAATACTCTTTAGCATAACTATAAGTTTCGGCATTTATACCAAAAAACCTCAATAATGGATCACTGATTGCAAATCCGATAGCTGTTATTATTGCCGAAACAATAATCATTAAAACAAATGAATTACCTAAAACTTTTTCGGCCCTATCAAAATCTTTTTTACCAAGATTTAATGAAATTCTAACTCCTGCTCCCATTCCTACCATCATCCCAAAAGCCATCATAATAATCATAATTGGGAAAATGGCACTTAATCCTGCCAGTGCTAAAGAACCGACACCTTGACCTATATATATTCTGTCAACAATATTGTAAAGTGAATTAATAATTACACCAGCAAAAGCTGGTAAAAAATACTTCCACATTAATTTTGGAATTGATTCAAACTCCAATTCCCTTACATTTTTACTCTGTTTGCTCATTTTTAAATTTTAAGACGACAAAGTTAATTATTTTAGATTTGGAACTAATTTATATGGCCTCATATATAAAGGGTCAATTCCTATAAAAGAAAACTCTCGCCTTGATATCTAAATCAAAACGAGAGTAAAGTCTGAAAACCAATAAATTCTTATTTATTATTAATCGTTTAAGCCATACAGTTACTTAGTATTGTTTTTCAGATTCAAAACATTACTTATTAACTTCTAACCATCTCTTTATTAAACTTAATTCGATATAACTATATTTTAAAAATTCGAATTAGAACCCTATTATTTATATCTCGTTCATTTTTTCTTTTACCTCACTTATAGAATATGCAGGAAGATGACAACAATTATTTTTACACAAATGAAAAACAAGTTGTTCGCTATTTTTATTTTCTGCGAGAGGAATATTATGATCTCCGGATGCTAAGAAAACATATGGATTATATTCCATTAGAATCTCTTTATGGGCTTTTTCTTTTTCCTCTCCGGAAAGTACTAATTCATAATTTTCGTATATGAAAAACAATTTAAGTCGCTGCCAATTAGCATAATATTTCCCATGCTGATCAATGCGTCCGCTTAAATTTTTAAGCATTTGCAATGATGTAGAATAAGCTTCCTTGTTTAAAAAGTATTTACTTAATCGATAAAGATTTAAAGCCATAACTGAATTGGAAGCAGGAATAACATTATCGGCAGTTTCACTTTTCCTAACCAATAGTGGATCATCATTTACCGAAGTATAATAGAATAATTGATTGTCATCATTAAAGAAGTGAGCTGAAGCATATTCACACAAATCATATGCTAACATAATCCATTGTTCGTCAAAACTTGCCATATAAAGCTCAATCCATGCATCTATCAACAATGCATAATCATCTAAAAATGCATTTATACTCCCCTTTTTACCCTTTAAAATTCTCCACAATCCACCATCTTTTTGAAATGCCTTACTTTTTATAAACTCAGAAGTATTTATTGCATCTTTTAAATATTCCTCATTTCCTGTAGCCTTATATGCAACTACCAGACCTTTTATCATAATGGCATTCCAAGAGGTAAGAATTTTATCATCTAAAGCCGGACGTTCTCTTTTATTTCTTTCTTTAAGTAAAAGCGATTTACTTTTTGCAATATTGGTTCTTAAAACTTCAACATCAAGATTCTTTTCTATGGCAAATTCATCAATGGAAATCATTTGAAATAGAACATTTTTACCATTTTCCCAATTTCCTTCAGGGGTAATATTAAAGAATTCACAAAAGAGTTCACTTTCTTCCTTAAGAACACCATCTATTTCCTCTTTTGACCAGACATAATACTTTCCTTCCTCACCTACACTATCTGCATCCAATGAAGAATAAAAACCACCTTGGGAAGACAATAATTCTTTTTTTACAAAACCAATAGTTTCGTCTACAACTTTTTTAAACAAAGGATTTTTTGTAATCTGATAAGCTATAGAATAGATTTCAATCAATTGTCCCTGATCATATAACATCTTTTCAAAATGAGGCACTTTCCAAATTGCATCTACTGAATACCTTGAAAAACCTCCTTCTAAATGATCGTATATACCCCCCCAGGCCATCCTTGAAAGACTCAGGTTAATATATTCTAAAATATCGGAATCTTGATTTTTTTGTAAGTATGATAATAAAAAATGATATTCTACTGGCATAGGAAACTTAGGTACTCCCTTATTTCCTCCCCATATAAAATCCAAATTCTCTTTCCATTTGTCAATGGTATTTTTCATTACTTCACTGGTAAATAAAACAGAATCTTTCACCAATCCTACAAAATCCATCCTTTCTATTCCGGCTTTAATTTGTAATGCCAAATCCTCAAGTCTGGATTTATCCTCATCAAATAAATGTTTTACTTCTTTTAGAAGATTCATCCATTGACGTTTTTGAAAATAAGTACCTGCAAAAAATGGTTCTCCGTTTGGTAAAGCTATAATATTTAAAGGCCATCCTCCTCTTCCCGTTGTTAAATGCGCAACATCCATAAAAACATGATCTAAATCCGGACGTTCTTCTCTATCTATTTTGATAGAAACATAATGCTCATTCATGTATTCAGCAACTTCTTCACTACTAAAACTTTCTTTTTCCATTACATGACACCAATGACACGCAGCATACCCTATAGAAATAATAATTAACTTATTTTCTTTTTTAGCTTTCTCTAGAGCCTCATTAGTCCATGGATACCAATTAACAGGATTATTGGCATGCATTAATAAATATGGACTCATTTCATTAGCTAAGGCATTTTTAGCTTGTATCATAAATAATTGTTTAGATTTCTCACATGTTAGTTATTATGCCAAACACATGAAAATAGCATAAGGTTTATTTTTTCTTCAAAAAAAATAAATTCGGCCTGTATAAAAACTTAATTATTATGTTTCAATCAGCAATAACAATTTATTTAAAGCTGATGGATTTGAATACATTAAAATATCTATATTTGCCATCAACCGATGTTTTATTTTATTACAGATTCAGGTTATCAACAAAAAAATCAGATTACAAATACTTTTTTAATGAACGAAAAGCTACTACTCGAACTGGTTAGAATGCGCATGCCTTTTGGAAAATATAAAGGAACAATTTTATGTGATCTACCTGAACCATATCTGGTTTGGTTCCATCAAAAAGGATTTCCTGAAGGAAAATTAGGTATGCTTTTAGCTACTCTTTACGAAATAAAATTAAACGGACTTGAATATTTACTAAAACCACTCAGATAACATTAAATCATTTACTTTCTTGGGTAAAAATTAATTTCGTACTATACATGTCAATCAAATATTTAATTGAAATTTAGTACTGATTTTTATTACAACATTTGATGATGTTAAAAAAGATGAAATTTGTCATTATTTTTCATCTCCTTCTGATTATGTTTACTTTGATTTATTATTTTTGTTTATTGAAAACATTACAAAACTCATGGCTAATAATAGAGAGATCATTCTTGTTAATATCTCCGGAGAGGATAAACCCGGATTAACTTCTTCATTAACAGAAATTTTATCACATTATAACGTACAAATACTTGACATCGGTCAAGCTGTTATTCACGACGATCTTGGACTAGGAATTTTATTTGAGGTTCCTCAAGCTTATGAATCAGCCCCTATTTTAAAAGACTTACTTTTTAAATCATACGAAATTGGTGTTAAAATTAAATTTACACCTATCTCAGAACAAAGATATGCTGAATGGGTAACACACCAAGGTAAAGAAAGATTTATCATTACTTTGTTGGCGCGAAAAATAACAGCTGAGCACATGGCAAAAGTCACTCGTGTTATTTCTTCTCAACAATTAAATATCGATACAATTACTCGTCTTTCTGGTAGAATTGACCTTAACAATGAACCTACTCAAAATAAAGCTGTAGTAGAATTTTCAGTTAGAGGTACTCCAATTGATGCCGAAATTATGAAAAGCGACTTCATGGAGCTTTCAAGTAAAATTGGTGTTGATATCGCATTCCAGGAAGATAATATCTTTAGAAGAAATCGTCGTCTGGTATGTTTTGATATGGACTCCACTCTTATTCAAACTGAGGTTATTGATGAACTAGCTGAGAGAGCCGGCGTAGGGGCCAAAGTTAAGAAAATAACCGAAGCAGCAATGCGAGGCGACATTGACTTTAACGAAAGCTTTATTCAAAGAGTAAGCCTTCTTAAAGGTTTAAGTGAAGATGTAATGAAGGAAGTTGCAGAAAACTTACCTATTACAGAAGGAGCTGAGCGCCTTATGCAAACCTTGAATAAATACGGTTACAGAACTGCTATTTTATCAGGTGGATTTAATTATTTCGGAAATTACCTTAAAGCAAGATTAGGAGTTGACTATGTTTTCTCTAACGAACTTGAAATCAAAAAGGGAAAGCTAACCGGAAAACATATTGGAGATATAGTTGATGGTAAAAGAAAAGCAGAATTACTTAAGCTTCTAGCTTTTAAAGAAGATATTCACCTTGATCAGGTAATTGCCGTTGGTGATGGATCAAATGACTTGCCAATGCTTCAACTGGCAGGTTTAGGAATTGCTTTCCACGCAAAACCAAAAGTAAAAGCAGGAGCAGATAACTCTATATCAACTTTAGGATTAGATGCTATTCTTTACATGCTTGGATTCAGAGACAGAGAAATAAACAGATAAAAGTCGTTAGTTAAAAGTAATCAGTAGAAAGTAATAAACTATTAAACCGACAGACTACTTCTCGAGAGAAGGAAATTCTATATATCAAGACATAATCCTGACACTCTGTAACCTTATTTTTTTAATAAGAACAAAGAAGCAAGGATAAGAAATTATAAAAAAAGCTACACTTGAAATTCAGGTGTAGCTTTTTTTTTATTTTAAACTTCTGGCTATTTGCCGTCAGTTGCTTGCTCTATATTTATTGTCAAGTTGCTTTACTACTCTTTTCTTAGTTTTAACAAAAGTACCGACAATTGACATTCAACATTCAACTCAATCCTATCTAAACTTAATGATCTTTTTCATGGTTCCGTCATAAATATTAAACTTATGATAACCACATTCCAGAGCACCGTTATACAGTCTTAATTTCTCCAATGGTTTTAATCCAACATTTTTTAAAGCCTCTTTATTAGAAGTAATAATCCATGCATCATATCCGGTAAAAGTCTGCTTTAACTGATTACCTATCATTCTGTAAAAATCAACCATATCTTTCTCCTTCATCAAACGCTCTCCATATGGTGGATTCATAATAATCATTCCTTTAGGATAATGAGGTTCTAGCTTTTCAAATGAAGACACAGAAAAATTGATATCTCTATTGAACCTGAATCCTAAAGCTGACTCACGAGCAATATCTATTGCCTTTACAGAAGCATCACTCCCAAATATCTTTAACCTTGGATGCTCTATTTTTTCTTTAGCTTCTTCTACAATTTTGTTCCATAAAGCCTCATCATAATCTTTCCATCCCATAAAACCGAAGTGCTTTTTATGAAGCCCCGGAGGATAATTACGGGCATACATAACAGCTTCCATCAATATGGTTCCTGAACCACACATCGGATCAATCAAAGCCATTTTCTTATCCCAACCCGAAAGTAATATCATTCCTGCAGCCAACACCTCATTCAATGGAGCTTTATGATTACCAACTCGGTAACCTCTTTTATGTAGTGAATCTCCTGAACTATCCATCGACATAGTAACACTATCTTTTGCCACATGAATAACTAACCTTACTGAAGGATTTTCAACATCAACAGATGGACGCTTACCAAATTTATCTCTGAATTGGTCTACAATAGCATCCTTAGCTTTTAAAGATACAAACTTAGAGTGAGTAAAAATATCTGAGTAAACTACAGGATCAATAGCCAAAGTATTGTTAACATCCATAATTTGAGACCAGTCATACTTTTTAACTCCTTCGTATAATTCCTGATCGTTTTTTGCAGTAAATTTATGAATGGGATGAAGAACTCTGATTGCAGTTCGCAATAACAAGTTTGATTTATACAAAATTTCTTTATCTCCTTCAAACTCTACGGCTCTGTTTACCTCTTTAATATCCTGAGCCCCAATTCCCTTTAATTCCTCAGCCAGAACACCTTCCAGCCCATGAAAAGTTTTTGCAATCAGCTTCAATGTAATATGTCTTTAATGAATAATAAATAAGGCAAATCGTCATCGCCTTTTCGGTTGCGAATTTAGATGAAATTGCTTGTTTTTACAATACAATAACTAAAGAATCATTATAAAAAAACATAAATCAATATCCATTAACATGATATAGTTTAATTCTACATACAGAACACAAGGAGTATTTATATAATATTTATAATCAATACATTAAAAACTAATAACTCATTCCACAAACACAATATAAACATCTACATTTCAATAGTTTAATGAAATATTCTTAAAAAAATATCGCTATACTGAATTATCTTTCAGTATAACGATATTTAAGTGTTATAATCGTAGCTTTAAATCCTCTTTAATAATTATTCCTCATCACTAAGCTTTTCAATACGTTTTTTGATTTTCTTAATAACGGATTCAATACTAGCTTCCGGTTCTATTACATTATAATCGCCCCAAAATTGAGGATCTGTAAATCCAGCTACCTGATCCTGAAGAATAATATTGTTTTTCATTCTTTCACTTGCTCTGAATGGTCTTTCTGTGGCCTTACGCCAATCTGTTACTGCCATTTCAAGAGTTGATGTATAGGTGGTATTAAACCATTTTTTCTTCCAGTTAATTTTAAAAGTTATCTGTCCTCTTGAATAGCTGTACATCCATTTACCACCTTGTTTGCGATAATTAACCAAATAACTGGCTTCTGTAGGATATACGACTGCACCAACTGGTTTTTTCTTAATAAACATTGCTGAGGCCTTTTGTTTATCCTCAATATTTATACTATAGTTAGCACTTGTTACAGCCATTGACTCCGCATCTATATATAATTTTCCATAGAACAAAGGATCTTCTACATAAGGCTTTTGAACAAAACTTACTACATAAATAATCTTGTCATTTACTTTAGTAATTGTCTCTAAAGCAAAGTGATAATAATCCATATCCTCGGCACTTATAATAGAAAAAGGCTCCTTCATAATATCTAACATTAAACTAGAATAAGGTCCACCTTGTAATTTAAAAGTAACAGTATCCATTTTAGAGTAATCAGCATCCTTACGAGCCTTGTACAACCTCATACCATCTAATTTATAGTTTGAATAGGCTTGCTTGTGAACATCAATTACAGCCTCTGCTAAAGAAACATAACTACGTCTACGTTTTATCGTTTCTCTATAAAAAGTAGTCATACGCAAAGGTTCCTGAACGTAATTCTCTTTTTTTCTTGCAATAACTTCTCGTATAATTTGATTAGCATCCTTTGGTAAAACACTAACTTCTGCCAAAGAAACTGTTAACATATCAAGCTTAAGTTTATTTCTGTCTGGTTTTAATTCTGATAAAACAAAATCCTTGTTTTTGTATCCCAAATAAGAAATATGAACTTTGCTATTAAGATTGATATCTTTAGGTACTTTCAATACAAAATTACCTTCTGAATTTGAAACAGTTGCAATATTTGTCCCCTCTAAAGTAAGCGTAGCAAAGATAAGAGGATCTCCAGATTCACTATCTATAATTTTTCCTCTGTATTGAATTGTATTTAAAGTATCTGGCAAAATCTCTTCCTCTATTACGGGTGATGCAAATATTGAAGCAGGAACAATTCCTACCATAAATATTATGGCAATAAGGATATGAAACATCCTTTGTTTAGCATTATAATTTAAAGTTCTCATGGCGTTAATTATTTTGGGTAAATTTTTCTACCGGCATTAATAAATCTTTCTAAATAAAAGACAACGGTGAAAGTATTTACCCCTATCGTAGTATTATTTTTTTTAAAACAGTTTAACTTTAAGTTCACAGTGGGCAGTCCTCAGTTCACAGTATGCAGTATGCAGTATGCAGTATGCAGTATGCAGTATGCAGTATGCAGACTGAAGACTGAAGACTGAAGACTGAAGACTGAAGACTGAAGACTGAAGACTGAAGACTGAAGACTGAAGACTGAAGACTGAAGACTGAAGACTGAAGACTGAAGACTGAAGACTTCCCCTCATATTCCCATGACTTGGCACTCTGGCCCAAACATTGCACTATATTATATAACAAACACATCAAAATGCGGTAGAAGCATTGTAAAATAAGACATTACAAACAAATAGAGATCCAGAAAGATCCTACATAAATGTAGAAAAACAATGAAAACACCACATTTTGGTACAATTAATTAACCTCAAAAAACAAATTGTTATGAAAGTTTGCTTACCAGTATTAGGAGACAGCTCATTGAAGAAAGAATTATTAGCTAACGATTTCTACAAAGCTCAACACTATGCCATTTATGACATGTTAGAAAAAAGCACAACCATCTTTTCATTAGCAGATACAGACGCTATATATCTAACAATGGACGAAATTAAAAAATTAGGAATTGGAATAATTATAACTCCAAATCTTCGCCCTATGGCTGCAAAAATTCTTTTCGATAATGAAATTGAAGTATACAAAGCCAGTGCTTCATTGGTTGAAGAAAATATATCTTTATTAAAAAGAAGTTTACTTAAGGATTTTACAGAATCTATGATTGAAAACAAAGGTGGATGTTCACCAGATGGATGTTCTTCTTGTTCTTCATCTTCTTGTAATTAAAAATTGTCAGTACTCAGTCTACAGTACTCAGTCTCTAAAGACTGAAGACTGAAGACTGAAGACTGAAGACTGAAGACAAAAAAGCCACACCTAATAAAAGATGCAGCTTTAAAACTATTGACAAATAGCTAAGAGCCAAAAGCTAACAGCTAACAGCTACTATTACTTCATATCAGCAAAGAAATCACTACCCTTATCATCAACGATAATAAATGCAGGGAAGTTCTCTACACGAATTTTACGTACAGCTTCCATTCCTAATTCAGGGAAATCAATAACTTCAACTGACTTAATATTTGTTTTAGCTAAAATAGCAGCAGGACCACCAATTGAACCCAAGTAGAAACCTCCATGCTTTTTACATGCATCAGTAACACTCTTATATCTGTTTCCTTTTGCTACCATAATCATAGAACCTCCTTTACTTTGGAAAAGATCTACATATGGATCCATACGTCCAGCAGTTGTAGGACCAAAACTTCCTGATGGCATACCTTCCGGAGTTTTAGCTGGACCTGCATAATAAACAGGATGATTTTTCATGTACTCAGGCATTTCTTTACCCTCATCCAACATTTGCTTAATACGTGCATGAGCCATATCACGAGCAACAATTAATGTACCTGATAAATTTAAACGAGTTTTGATTGGGTAATGAGTTAATATCTTCAATACATCTTCCATTGGTTGATCTAAATCAATATCAATCGCAGGCTCTAACTCTGGAGCTCTTTCCGGAACAAATTTAGCTGGATTCTTTTCTAGTTGTTCTAAGAAAATACCGTCTTCTGTAATCTTTGCTTTTACATTTCTGTCAGCACTACAACTTACACCTAATCCTACCGGACAAGATGCAGCATGTCGAGGTAATCGAATTACTCTCACGTCATGAACAAAATATTTTCCTCCAAACTGAGCACCAATCTTACTTTCCTGGCAAATCTTAAGCACTTTTTCTTCCCACTCTAAATCACGGAAAGCCTGACCACCATCATTTCCTTCTGTTGGAAGATGATCTAAATATCCTGCAGATGCTTTTTTTACTGTTGCTAAAGTAGCCTCAGCTGATGTTCCACCTATTACTAACGCTAAGTGATATGGTGGACAAGCAGAAGTACCTAAATCTTTAATTTTAGTTTCTACAAACTTTGTAAGATTTTCTTCTGTCAATAAGCTTTTTGTTTCCTGATATAAGAAAGTCTTATTTCCAGAACCACCACCTTTAGTTAAAAACAAGAATTCATATTTATTTCCTTGTTCTGCATAGATATCAATTTGAGCAGGAAGGTTGTTTCCTGTATTTTTTTCTTCGAACATTGATTGTGCTACAACCTGCGAATAACGTAAATTACGTTCATCATAAGTTTCATAAACACCTTGCGATAAGTAATCAGCATCACATGCTCCTGTGTAAACATCCTCTCCTTTTTTAGCAACCACAATAGCAGTTCCTGTATCCTGACAAGTTGGTAAATCACCTTCAGCTGCAACAACCTGGTTCATCAAAATAGTATGAGCCACAAACTTATCATTATCTGAAGCTTCGTCATCCTTTAATATTTTTGCTACCTTTTCAAGGTGAGCCGGACGTAAATAAAATGATACATCAGAAAAAGCTTCTTTTGCTAAAAGTTTTAATCCTTCAGGATCTACTTTAAGAATTTTTCTACCATCTACTTCAATAGTAGAAACATAATCTTTTGTCAACAAACGGTATTCTGTAGTATCCTTTAAGATAGGAAATGGTTTTTGATACTTAAAATCAGACATGACTTATTTATTTATTGATATTTTTTTGAGACACCAAAGATAGTAAAGATTACAACCTGACAATAATTACATCCCTTTTAATAACAGATGTTATTGAGCAGAGTTTTTTTCAGTAGGCAGTTCTCAGTACGCAGTTTTCAGTAGGCAGTTTTCAGTAGGCAGTAGGCAGTAGGCAGTAGGCAGTAGGCAGTAGGTAGTCAACAGTAGGCAGTACACTGAGAACTGATGACTGTTGACTGAAGACTAAGCTCTACTTAAACTTCTCAGGATTATTCATCATAAAATTCAACAGCTTTCCTATTTCCTCTGATTCCTTAATTAGCTCCTTATACTTTTTGGCATTGATATATTTAAAATTCAATGCAAAATCTAACCATACCTGAGTCTCAGTATTTTCACTATCCGAATCAGATAGCTTGCTGATAAAATGTTTAGGGTACCTTCTTTTGCGATAGGCTTCTCCAATATTTGCACATACAGATCTGGATGATCTTCTTATTTGATCTGTTAATGAATATCTTTCTTCAATGGGGAACTCTTTCGATAATTCATAAATTTTAACGGCTAAAACAAAAGCCTTTTTATAGGCCAGCAAATCTCTAAAGGACATATTCTTTTCCGGTTTGGTTAAAAATTTGAATTTACGAAATCATAAATTAATAACAAAAAGTACGCAGTTCTCAGTAAGCAGTAAGCAGTTCTCAGTAGGCAGTAGACTGTTGACTGTTGACTGTAAACTGTAGGCTGAAGACTATTGACTGATAACTGATGACTGAAACACTGCGAATACCTGTAAATTTTACACAAAGCAAACAACTTCATTCAAAAAAAAAAACTATTTTTGTTTGGCTAAAAAATGTAAGTATTTTGAAGGAAAACACAACAATATATTGGTATGCTCTATATACCAAATCAAGAGCTGAGAAAAAAGTAGCAGACGAATTAAACAAATTAGGGATAAAAAATTATTTACCCTTAAAACGTGAACTACGTCAATGGAGTGATCGTAAAAAATGGGTTGAAGTACCTGCAATAAGTTCCTACATCTTTATTAAAATACCTTTAGACAGATACCGTGATGTTTTTCAGGTCAATGGAATTGTAGCATATGTTTCTTATAAAGGAAAGGCTGTTACTATACCTGATCATGAGATAGAAGCCATGAGACGAACTATCGAAAATAAGATTGCTTTCGATGTGGAAGCAACCGACATCAAAAAAGGTGAAGAAATAACTGTAACCTCTGGGCCTTTAAAGGGTATAAAGGGAATAGTGCAAACCATTCAGGGAACAAAAAAATTGTATTTAAACATTTCAAACATTGGTTATACATTAGTTGTTAACCTAGACGAAGCTACTGTCCAAAAACAATAACTTCAACAACATAAGCACGTCGTAATCTAATTACCAAGACGTTGCAGGCTACACCTATGCCTACTCACCTCATAAATTGGGACTGAGGGAGGCGAAGCTGTATTTGGATGTTTAGATTTTTTATTGATGACTGATGATTTATAATAATACTTTAGAAGTCTAACTTTAAAAAGCTGCCCTAACCAAATATATAATCTTTAATTCTTTAAAAAACCAAAATCTAAACCTATGAATAAATCAATATTAAAAGAAAGAACAAAGAAATTTGCACTAGATTGTATACATCTTACCCATAATGTTCCTGATAACTATTTAGGAAAACATATAAAAAATCAATTAATAAGATGTTCAACTTCTGTAGCAGCGAATTACAGAGCTACATGTTTAGCTCAATCAAGAGCTGCTTTTATTGCTAAACTAAGTATAGTGATAGAAGAAGCTGACGAATCTGAGTTTTGGTTAGAACTTCTTCATGAGAATAATATATTAAGAAATGAAAAAGTAGACAAAATTAAAGATGAAGCACACCAATTAGCTTCAATTTTTATTGTTACAAGAAAAAATATGCAATCTAAACCCAAATCATAAATCATACATCAAAAATCATATATCATAAAATCTTCTTATGAACATACATCCAACAAACATATACCTAACCCGATCTGATAAAGAACAATATTTAAAACAAAAGGCAAAGGTAATATGGATAACAGGATTAAGTGGATCAGGGAAGAGTACTTTAGCTCATGGTTTGGAACGTAAATTAGCTGAAAGTGGATATTTTACTCAAGTTTTAGATGGAGATAACATTCGTTCTGGCATTAATAAAAATTTGGGTTTTACAGAAGAAGACCGTACGGAAAACATAAGACGTATAGCAGAGGTTAACAAACTATTCTTGAATTGTGGCATTATAACTATAAATGCATTTGTTTCTCCAACCAACGACATTCGTCATATGGCACGAGAAATCATAGGTACGAAAGACTTTATTGAAATATTTGTAGATGCAAGCTTTGAAACTTGCACTAAACGCGATCCTAAAGGACTCTATAAAAAAGCTCTTGCAGGTGAAATTAAAAACTTTACCGGCCTGGATTCTCCTTTCGACAGACCAGATAATGCTGAAGTTACTATAAATACAGATAAATTAAGCATTGAAGAGGGTATTGAAAAAGCGTTAAAGTATGTATTAGAAGATGTTAAGATATAGTAATTATTGTATTCAGTTTATTAGATCAATATAATTCTGAACCAAGTAATATTATATATCGAAGACCTGACATCGTTTTATAAGTAAACTGTAAATTAAAGCTTTCAGCGTCTGTTTTATACAAGTAACCAAACAACAAAAAACACAAAACTCGTGTCAAAAAAAAGAAAAGCACCACAAAATCAACAATTATCTCCTGAAAAATACATTAAAACTCAGGCCCGTAAATTACCTATTCATGAGTGTTTAATAAATAAGGATTGGAAAGAAAATGGGATGTGTAACATATTAATTTCCAGAAAACATAAGAATGGAAATTTGACCAGTGGTGTGTATTTAGTCGATTTATATTGTTTGGGAGTTAAAGATGCTGAATGTGCTTTCAACCAAACAACTTCAGAATATAATGAATTTAAAGAGGAGTATTTCCCTGAAGATTTGTTTGAAATAATAGATTATACATTGGCTCATAATATTATTCATGCAGGATTGGAATTTGCATCCGATTATGGTTTCCAACCTTGTAAAGAGTTTAATCTACGTGCTAAATATATTCTTGAAGAGGATACTGAAGACATTGAGTTAATAGAGATTGAATGTGGTAAAGATAATAAACCTTTTATAATGGTTTCTGATGATAACCGTGAAGAAGCCAAACGTGCATTTAGTCACCTTCAAAGTACTGTTGGACCTGATGGCTTTTTCTATTCAGAGGCTAAATCAATGAATAACCATACAATGGATTCTGAACATGATGATATGGAGGACGATTATGAAGAAGAAGATATTCCTGTTGAAGAATATATTTACGAAAAGCCTCTATCTGAAAGAATTGAAGATATAAAAAGATTTAAAGAGCTTAAAGATTTCGACAAACATACTGATCAGGAAAATGCTGTTGAGTTATTATTTGTTGCAAAACGATTAGTATATAATTATTATGGATTAGATAAAATTGAAGCCTCACGTAACCAATTCATAAACTTTTTAGATGTTGAAATTAATGATGAATCAATACCTAAATCACTTAGTGGAGCGCAAAATACTGAGCATGATGAGAAAATTGATGAAATATTAGATGCATTTGACTTTGGAGATAATCTAAAAAAATATAAGCTAAAAAAGCTTGCTAACGATTACCCTGAAGTTCCCTTTTACAGCTATATGCATATCGTTGACATGGTCATAAAAGAGGAAAATACTAAAAAAATTGAAAAGCAGCTTAATGAATATTTGTCTATTTACCCTAATTATTTAATGCTCAAACTTGAAAATGATCAACATTTATGTTTAAATGATAAGGAGCCTCATTTTATTAATGAAAAGTTAATTAATGAATCGTCCCTTTCTAATTTTTTAGATAATAGAAAACAGATACACTCAATGGAGTTTATGGTATTCCATTCAGCTTTGTTTGCATTTCTTGTATATAAAAAGGATGTTTTAGCTTTAGATTCGTTTATGTATGCTACCAAATTACTATATCCTGAAATGGAAGAGGCTTTTAATGAAAAGGAAGTATTTTGCGAACTGCTTAAAGTAGAATTTTGTAAAAAGCATTACGAGAATTAGGGAAAAGGCAGGAATGAACAAGGAAGAAGGAGTAAGCAAAAAAAGTAACCGCAAAGTAGGCTAAGTATTTTCACAAAGATCGCAAAGAATGTACAAAACAGTTAAGTATTTCGTGTTAATTAGCACAATAAGTGGACAAAAAATCACAATAAAATCTTAATTAAATCAACACCTCGACGAATCATCAATTAAACAACTAATAATTTATAGCTAACAGCTAGGAACTAACAGCTAACTAATTTATGCTCAAAGAAACCATATATTCCCCTTCTCAAAAATTTAAAGATGTTGTTTCCATAAAAACAATGTTTAAAGATTTAAAAGAAGCAGGCTTTTTAGGTAAACAACTATTTATCAGGGACACCAAGAGTATGTTCCGCCAATCATTTTTAGGTATTATATGGGCCTTTATACCTCCATTTTTCAGTGCTGCTATATGGATATTTTTAAATAAAAGTGGTGCAGTTAGAATTGCATCACCAGGTATCCCCTACCCTATTTTTGTAATGTGCGGTACTATTTTATTTCAAACATTTACTGAGTCCATGACATTACCATACCAAACAGTTCAGGCTGGTAAAAGCATGATGGCAAAACTCAATTTTCCGAGAGAATCTTTTTTGATTACAACATTTTATAAATTGTTATTTAATTTTGGTCTTAAACTAATAGCTCTTATTGTCATTGCGTTACTGATAAAAACATCATTTACTTCATATACACTGCTGTTTCCAATTGGTGTGTTATTCATTATTCTGGCTGGTATGAGTATTGGTATTTTACTGATACCATTTCAAATGTTACTACAGGACTTTTCTAGAATCATACAAATTGGAAGTCAGGTTTTAATGTATCTTTCACCTGTTGTTTATCCAATTCCTGAAACCGGAATATTAAAAAGCATTAACCTATACAATCCTTTAACTCCCTTTATCTATATACCACGTAATTGGTTTAATGGATTACCTGCAGATCAATTATTGTCATATTCTATTTATATAGGAATTACTCTTATCGTTTTACTTATTGGATGGATACTTTATAGAATTACAATGCCAATCATTATTGAAAGAGTTGGTGCATAATAGGTTTTAGTTCTTAGGACGCTTCGCTTTAGGTCTTAGCTCGTAGGGATAAAGTACCAACAACTAGGAACTAAAAACCAAACTATGAGTAAAAGACAATTTGGATTTAAAGATTTATCCGTATGGCAGAGGGCTTTGGATTTTGCAAATAAAGTGATTGAATTAACAGAATCCCTAAATTCCGATCAAAAACATTATAGATTGATTGAACAAATAGAAGCTTCTTCTGCCTCTATTGCACAAAACATAGCAGAAGGAAAAGGAAGATACTCTAAAAAAGAGTTTAAACAATTTCTTTATTATTCAAGAGGTTCATTATACGAAACTTTAACCTTACTCAATCTTTTTTCTTTAAGAGGATGGATATCAGAATCTCAACTTTCCTTATTAGAAAATGAAGCTGATGAAATAGGTAGAATGCTAAATGGCCTTATCAATAGTATAGAAGTTAGCTCGTAGGACGCTACGCTATAGTTCGTAGGAACTAAGAACTAAGAACTAAGAACTAAGAACTAAGAATGTCTGAAGTACTTATAAAATGTGAAAATGTATCAAAAAAATTCTGCCGTAATTTTAAGCAGAGTTTAATATATGGTTTAAAAGATGTATTAGGTGCCGGGTTTGGTAAAAATAACCACCACGGTCATTTGCGCAAAAATGAATTCTGGGCTGTAAAAGACATCAATTTTGAACTCAAAAGAGGCGAATGCCTGGGCCTTATTGGACACAACGGAGCCGGTAAATCCACCTTATTAAAAATGCTCAACGGTTTAATTACTCCTGACCAGGGTAAAATCACTATGCGAGGCCGTATTGGAGCATTAATTGAATTAGGAGCAGGCTTTAATCCTATTTTAACAGGTCGTGAAAACATATATAACAATGGTGCTGTTTTAGGTTTCACCAAAGAAGAAATAGATCACAAAATAGATGCGATCATTGAATTCTCCGAGATTGGTGAATTTATTGATTCTCCGGTACAAAACTACAGTTCTGGTATGAAGGTTAGACTGGGATTTGCCGTTGCTGCTCAAATGGAGCCAGATGTATTGATTATTGATGAAGTTTTGGCCGTTGGGGATGTTGGTTTTAGATTTAAATGTCTTAATGCCATTGGAGAACTAATGAAAAGTTCTGCCGTTATTTTTGTATCTCACTCAATGCCCCAGATTTATAGGATTTGTAATGAGGTAATGTTAATGAATCATGGAAGTCTTTTATTAAAAACAAATCAGATTGGAGTTGGTATTGAAAAATATTATAATATGTTTTCCAGTGGAGATCAAAACATAGCTGGAAGTGGAGGTGTAAAATTAAAAAATTGTCAACTTCAGGCAAAAAATCACATAGCAAAGCTTGGTGAGACCCTTTCTATAAAACATGGTGATGATTTACAAATAAAGTTTGACTTTGAGTTAGAAAATAATATTCCGGAAGTTTCATTGCAAGTTGTAATCTGGAATCAGGAAATGCTTCCTGTGGCAGACATATTAAATAATGAATTGAAAGGGTATATTGTAAAACAAAACCAAACAGGTCTGCATTCTGTAGAACTTTCTGTTCCTCAAATACAATTCAATGCAGGAAAACATTCTATAAGTTTAATGTTTAACTCTGTAGATTTTTCAAAAAGTTATTGTAGATACGACAACGCAGGTTACATCAACCTTGATTCAAATTTTGCCAGTGGAGCACATTTTTTAATCCCTGTAAATTGGAAAAATAACTAAGTATTTTATGTGTGGTATTTGTGGATATATTTCCAAAACAAATGAATTAGATGATAATAAGATTAAACTATTAAATAATGGTTTAAAACATCGAGGACCAGATGAAGAGGGATATTATACTCATAAAAATATTTCTATTGGACATAGAAGGCTTTCTATTATTGACTTAAAAACAGGGCAGCAACCAATGTATAATGATACAAACAACCTTATCATTACTTACAATGGAGAACTATATAACTACAAAGAATTAAAACAACAACTAATTAAAAAAGGATATTCATTTAAGACTAATTCTGATACTGAGGTTGTACTAAAATGTTATGAATACTATGGTAATTCCTGCGTAAACCATTTTAGAGGTATGTTTGCTTTAGCCATTGTAAGCCTCGAAAAAAAAGAAGTATTTATAGCACGAGATCATTTAGGAATAAAACCACTAGTATTTTATAATGATGATAATCACTTTGCCTTTTCATCAGAAATATCTTCATTAGCATCTATTAAAGAGTTCAATAAAGATATTGATTATTATGCCATAGACCAATATTTATCATTTCAATATATACCCGCTCCAAGAACTATATACCGAAAAATAAATAAATTACTACCAGCTCACTATATGGTGGTAGATTTTAATGGTAAAATATTAGCAAATAAAAATTATTGGAAATTAAACTTTAATCAAAAAAATTATTCTGAAAAAAAATGGCTTTCCATAATAGAAAGTGAAATAAAAGAATCTGTAAAGAAACATACTGTTGCAGATGTAAAATTTGGAGCCTTTCTATCTGGAGGAATTGATTCTACTTTAATCGTAAAATATATGACTCAAATCCTTGGAGAAGGAATTAACACTTATACTATTGGATTTAAGGACTCTAAAGTAGATGAATCTTATTGGGCAGATCAAGTGGCTAAAAAATATAATACTAACCATAAGTTATTAACTCTAGAAGGAAATGCATTAGAGTTACTACCTAAAATTGTACAACACTATGGGGAACCATTTGGGGACTTTTCTGCTGTACCAACCTATTATGTTAGTCAAATGGCCTCTCAGGATGTAAAAATGGTACTTTCTGGTGACGGTGCAGACGAAGGTTTTGCCGGATATAGTCATTATCCTAAGTGGTATAATTATATAAATGCTGATAAATTATTTTTCCCAAATTCATTTATAGAAAAATCATATCCCACATTAAACAAATTACACCCTAAACGTTATCCTAATCTTTCAAAAAAAGCTGATTTTATTGAAAATTATCTCCCATATAGGATGAGAATTAGAAAAACAGATCGTGAACAACTATGGAATTCTCAATATCGCTTTTTATTAGATTTACCCAATGAGATAATTCAAAATTATCAAGACTCATATAGAAAAATCACCCCTTTTAACAGATCGCAATATTTCGACTGTAAAGTATTTCTACCATCTGATATTTTAACAAAAGTTGATATCGCAAGTATGATGAATAGCTTGGAAGTTAGGACCCCATTAGTAGATAAAACAATCTTTGAGTTAGCAAGTCAATTACCTCTAGATTTCAAACTAAATAGAAAAAATGGAGAATGGAATGGAAAAGCAATATTGAAAAGGCTCCTTGAAAAAGATTTTGATGATAATTTCATTTATCGAAAAAAACAGGGGTTTGAAATACCATTAGATAAGTGGCTTTTTGAAGGTAGCAATTTCAAAAAAAGTCAGGAAAAAATAATAGATTCTTCAGACTTACAAACAATTTTCAACAAAGATCAACTTGTAAAAACAACTTCAAATAAAGAAGCATATTCTACTTGGCAACTATTAGTTTTGAGTGAATGGTTTGAACAATATCATATATGCTAAGATCAAAAATATCCATGGATTATTCCAAATATTCTCACTTACATTTTGTTTTTGTCATCAACACCTTAGGTCCCTTTGGAGGTGCTGAAAGACAGGCATTTTTATTTGCAAATTATTTAAATAAATATGTATCTAATAACATTACATTTATATCTTTTGAAGAAGGACAATTTTTTAGAACAAAATTAGAAAATGAAGGTTTTAAGATAAATGTTATTCCATTTAAACATCATCAAAAAAATAAAATCAGCAAAGCATTCTCATATTACAAAATCATTAAACAATTTCGAAAAATTAAACCAGATATAATTATTCCATATGTCTCTGAATCCAATAAGGTAGTTGCTCAAATATGGAACAAAGTTGGAGCCAAGTTTGCATTTTGGAATCAACGTGATGAAGGAAGAAAATTATACAATACACAAAGAGAGAAAAAACTTATAAGAAAGATTCCAGCCATTGTTTCTAATTCATTTGAAGGAAGAGATGCTTTAGTGAAAACTTATGGATTAGAGCCTGAAAATATTACTATTATTAATAACGGCATAATTCCTTTCCATAATATAAATAACTCTATTAATTGGCATAAAAAACTAAACATTCCGGTTAATAGACCTTTAATTTCAATGATAGCTAATATTACTGAAAGAAAAGACCATTTTACACTTTTAAAAGCATGGAAAATAGTAACTGATTATTATAAAAACATAAATGCTCCTATTCCTTTTCTTGTATTAGCTGGCAGAAAAGATAACACCTACAACCTGTTACGTTTACTTGGTTTTGATCTAAAACTATGTGATCATATTGAATTTATTGATGTTTTAGATCCTGTTCAGGATCTGATTAAAGCAAGTTATTTTTGTGTTTTCAGTTCAAACCTGGAAGGATGCCCTAATGGTGTACTGGAGTGTATGGAGCAAGGAAAAACTGTTGTTGGAACTAACATCAGTGGAATAAGACAAGCACTTGGAAAAAAATACAATATCTATACATTAACAATACCTAATTCTGTTGAAGATTTAGCTCAAAAAATTATTGCTCTTTTACAAACAAAATCCCTTGTTGAAGAGATTGGTTTGTATAATAAAACTAGAATAACAGAACATTTTAATGTTAAAAAAATGGCTGATTCTTATTTATCTATAATTAAATTAAAGAATTGAAAATCCTTTTCTGCGCATACGATCGTCCTGGGCATATTGCAACAGGACCCAATGCTTGGATTCAGCGACTAATACCTGATTTAAGAGATAAATACCTTTTAGATGTTCATACATTATTTATTTATTCGGGGAATTGGGAAGATTGTCCAACCCTAAGTATATTTAAGGAACAAAACTGTCCAATTCATTTAATATCAAAGGATAACATTCCTTTTATTGCAGATCAGGCAAAAGAAATACTAAAACTAATAAAGTATAACAATTTTACTATTTTGGTCGCAAACCTTGTTATTCCGGCATTCTATACTACAAAATATTTAAAAAAATCAAATATACCGGTTATAGGAGTTTTGCACTCAAATGATTCTTTCTATAAATCTGTAATTAATAAGTTTATTAAACTTAATAATAATAATCAATTCACACACACAATTACTGTGTCTGATTATTTATCAAAACAATGTTTAAAACATCATTATAAAAGATATAGTATTATCCCATGTGGCACACCTATAATTGAGTCTATAAACATCAGAAGTTTAGCAAATAACAAATTAAAAGTTATTTATGCTGGAAGATTAGAAATTGAACAAAAACAAATTCTAAGACTAACTAATGCATTTATCAGCACAGCTAAAACAAATAGCAACATAGAATTCACTATCTGTGGAAGTGGTAGTCAACAACAAAATATTGAAAATCTAATTAAAAAAATAGATTCAACCGGTAGGGTAAATTACATTGGAGCTATAAAACCTAGTCAAGTATATTCTGTTATCTCAGAACACCATGTATATACCTTAATGAGTGATTATGAAGGAATGCCTGTTGCTCTAATGGAGGCAATGTCATGCGGATTAGTACCCGTTTGTTTATCAGAGGAAAGTGGAATAAATGAAATTATTCAACACGGTGTTAATGGATTTATTGTTAACAACAGAGAAAATGATTATCAGGAAAAACTAAAACTACTCCAAATTAATCATGAATTATGGAATCAAATGTCTGCGAAAGCAATTCAAACTATTAAATCAAAATATAGCTCTGATATTACTCATAAACAATGGGCAGACTTGCTTAACAATTACAAAAATAACGTAACTAAAAAGGTAAAAATCCCCCATCTAATTAAATTGGATGGGGAATTATTATATTATGGCGATAACAGAAAGCCTCCAATTAAAAGCCAAATGAGTAATTTCCTAATTTACAAATGGATGCAGTTAAGGCTATTTATTAGACCCAGAGCCAGACTAAAATCCATATTTAAGAAATAATAGATGAAACGAACCACAAGAATCGTTAGATCGACGAAGTCAAAGACTTCTCTCTCACAAGGATGACTAAATTGGCGAGTTCCTTATGGCATTTAAAAGCTAATTAAGACATATGAACAAAAATATATTAGTTGTTTCACAAGCGAAAGTTGGTCTTACTGAAACATTTATTCAAGCTCATATTGACCATTTAAAAGGAAATATTTTTCATTTATATGGTTATTATATAGACTATAAAACGAATAAAGATCAGTCTTTACAGGATTTATACACACCTAAAAAAGGTATCTTTTCACGTTTAAAAAGTATATTACCCTATTTTATATATTTTAGGATTCAACAAAAACAAAAAGTAAAATATACTCCGGAAGCTTATCTTATTCGCTATTTAAAAGATAACAAAATAGATGTTGTTTTAGCAGAATATGGAACTACCGGTAGTTTCATTGCTCCAGTTTGCGCCAAACTAAACATCCCTTTAATAGTTCATTTTCACGGCCATGATGCCTCAAGATATCGCATACTTGAGCAATTTAAAACAGGATATAGCTTTATGTTTCAGTATGCTAAAAATATTATTGCAGTATCAAATGCAATGAAACAAGCACTAATGCAACAAGGATGTCCTGAAAAAAAAATTGCTTTGAATACCTATGGACCTCACTCCGATTATTTTAATATCACACCTGATTACAACTCCAACACTATTATTTCAGTAGGCCGCCATACTTACAAAAAAGCTCCATATTTAACTATTTTGGCTTTTCAAAAGGTTTTACAACATTACCCAGATATAAAACTGGTTATGATTGGAAATGGTGAATTGTTTGAGGTATCAAAAAATATGGTAAAAAGCCTGGGACTTGAAAATAACATCTCATTATTAGGTGGATTAGAACGAAAAGATATTATCTCTGAAATGCAAAATGCTTTTTTATATGTACAACATTCCTTAATTGCAGGTGATGGAGATAGCGAAGGTACTCCTGTTGGCATTATTGAAGCTATGGCTGCTGGTCTTCCGATTGTATCAACCAGGCATGCTGGTATACCCGATGTTGTGATTGAAGGAGAAACAGGGTATTTAGTTTCAGAAGGTGATATTGATGGAATGGCTGAAAATATAATTGATTTAATGCAAGATAGAAAAAGAGCCAAACTATTTGGAGAAAATGCATGTCAAAAAATTGCAACCCAGTTTTCTATCAAAAAACATATCGATACTTTAAACCAATTGATTTATTAATTATTATAGTTATATCTATGCTAAAAGTTTTGGTTGTTTTTGGAACAAAATCAGAAGCAATAAAAATGGCCCCAATTATCATAAATTAACTAAAATACAATGCTGTAGTCTGTGGGAAAAATTAGAAATTATATAAACTATCTTAATTGGAAAGTTAAAGAAATCAATAATCAATTAAGAAAAAAACTACTTTTTACAATTCAAAATAAATTGATTTCATCAGAAAATATAACAATAATAAGTGAAGACTGTATTGGTGGAGCAATTTATCAATTTATTGGAAAACAATATCAGAGTCCAACAGTCGGTCTTTGGATTTCCTGTCCCGATTATATAAAATTTATAAAAGAGCTTGATAATCTATCAAACTTTTCATTTGAATTTGAAAACAACAATAATTTTAACTATCCAGTTGGTTTAATAAATGGCATTAGAATTGGATTTCAACACTATAATTCACATAAAGAAGTTATTGAGAAATGGGAAAAAAGATTTAATAGAATTAATTTTAACAAAATATTTTATAAAATAGATTTTAGATACCCTTGGTATACTCAAAAAGATATTGATAATTGGAATTCAATGAAACTATCTAGATCAATTGCTCTTGTCAATGACGAAACAATTAAAAAATTTGGAATTATCCATAATTGTTTTATCATAAATAGTAGTCAAGAATTTAATAATACAAAAAAGGAATTGTTTTCAAAATTTGTGTATTGGAAATGGTTTAACAATAACATTATAGAATTACCTGACTTTTTCACTAGAATTCTACTTAAAACTATAAATTTATTATATAAATAAATGTTTAAAGTTTCCATTATTACCCCTGTCTACAATGCCGAAAAGTACTTACGAAAAGCTGTTGAATCAGCAGTTTCTCTCGAAGAAGTTGGGGAAGTTATATTAGTTGAAGATAAATCACCTGATAATGCACTTGACCTTTGTAAGACATTAGAAAATGAATACAAAAAAGTTAAATTATTTCAACACCCTGATAAAGGCAATCATGGCGCAGGAGCCTCACGAAATCTAGGTATAAATAATGCAACTTATGACTATATTGCTTTTCTGGATGCAGATGATTACTACCTACCCAACCGATTCTTAAAAGATAAAAGTATTTTTTATAGTAAACCAGAAACAGAAGGAGTCTATAGTGCATTAGGGATTCACTACTATTCTAATAAAGCAAAAGAAATTTTCAAAAAAGCAGGTTTTGAATACCAGGAGTTCCTCACCATTTCCCACCCAGTTCCTCCCGATGAATTATTTAATGTGCTTTTTAATTCTCATCCTTTCGCCAAAGGAGAATTCAGTACAAATAATATAACATTAAAAAAATCAGTTTTTAAAAAAATTGGTTTATTTAATACAGAATTAAAACTTAGACAAGATATTCATTTATGGAAACGCTTAGCTGCTTTTTGTATACTAGAAGCTGGTGAGATAAATCAACCTACAGCTATAAGAGGAGTACATGAAGAAAATAGAATGACGCAAAAAAAAGAGCATCTCAAATACGTTGATCTTTGGTGGAAAAGCTTAAGAATAGAATTTAAACATATGGGTTTAGAGTCTAACAAGAAGAAAATATTTGATCAGGCATTTTATAATTACTTCGCATCACATAAAAATATAGTTATTTCTATTTATTACTGGATTGAAAACCTACTTAACTATCCTTCTATAATAAAAACAAAATATGGAAATTTTGACCTTAATACATTCAATACTTTTGGTAAAAATTGGTTGACATTACATCTTATATCCTTTAAAAATAAACTATTTAGATGAAAGTTCTAATAGCATGCATTCCAACCCCAGGTAACCGATTTTTAACCGATTTAATCGAAGGACTAAGAAAACATGTTACTGTAGTTCATGACTTTAAAAAATTTTGGGAATGTAGAGATAATTTTGATATTGTACACATCCATTGGCCAGAATATTTATCTTATGAAACTGAATCTTATTTATATAATGAATTAAATTTTAAACAAGAGTTATGGAATAGTTTGAAAAATTGCTTAAAATATTGGTCTAATAATGCAGAAATTATAGTTACCAGACATAATACCCTCCCACATAACCGACAAGATGATAATTTTAAAAACTTATATAAACTAGTATTCACATATGCAAATATTATTACACATTTTGCAAACTATAGTATCCGGGAATATCATAATATGTATCCTGATTTAAAAAAAGCTAAACATATTGTTATTCCTCATCACAATTATGCATCTTTAAACAATTTTTCTTATTATAAACAAGCAAGGGTAAAACTAAATATTACAAGTGACACCACAGTAATGTTAGTTTTTGGTAATATTAGAGAAAGTGAGAAAAAACTTATTAATAAAGCATTTAAATATATTCCTAATCAAAAGAAACTACTATTGGCTCCTGGCTGGAAAATTAATCGTAGAAAGATCTCTTATATAAGGGCTCGTGAATGGGTTTGGAAGTTAGAACAATGGTTAATTAAATTCAATAAAAAGAAAAAAATAAATTTGGGCTTTATAAAAGAAGATATGGTTCACCTATATTTAAATGCTGCAGATTTTCTTTTTCTTCCCAGAATAAATCAATTAAACTCAGGGAACTTACCTCTGGGATTTACTTTTGGAAAAGTAGTTGTAGGATCGAATCTAGGAAATTATGGTGAAATCCTAAAAGAAACGGGCAACCCTATTTTTGAAGTAGGTGATGATAGTAGCCTACAAAAGGCCATTTTAAAGGCTCTTCTTCTTAAAGACGATAAATTCGGAGAAAAAAACAGAAAAATAGCCAGTAATAAATGGAACACTTCTAAAATTGCTGACTTATATTATCATGAATTTGTAAATTTACTTGATTGATGAATTTTGCCCCTATAGTTCTTTTTGTATATAATCGCCCCTGGCATACCCAGCAAACAATTGAAGCTTTATTGAAAAATAAGTATGCTGCCGAAAGTGAATTAATTATTTACTCAGATGGATACAAACAAATTAAGGACAAAGATGAGGTAAGAAAGGTTAGAAGTTATATAAATACAATTGTAGGATTTAAAAAGGTGACCATTCATGAGTCTCCTTATAATCTAGGCCTAGCACAATCTGTCATTAAAGGAGTAACTGAAACAGTAAACAAATTTGAACGTGTTATTGTATTAGAAGATGACCTTAAAACATCTCCTTATTTTTTAACCTACATGAACGAAGCGCTTGATGCATATAGTAGCATGGACAATGTATACTCTGTAAATGGGTATATGTTTCCCATTGAATCCGCACTTGAAGAATGTGTGCTTTTACCTTTCACGAGTACTTGGGGTTGGGCAACTTGGAAAGATAAGTGGCAAGCTTTCGATTACGTAATGCCTAATAAAGAAACAATTCAAAACTCAACGTTCTTAAAAAATCGTTTTAATTTGGCAGATTATAACTACTCTATGATGCTAAATTATGGAAATAACTCATGGGGTATTCGCTGGTATTATTCTGTGTTTATAAGAAATGGTTTAGGGATTTTTCCTTCTAAATCATTAGTTGATAATATTGGTTTTGATGGAAGTGGAACAAACTGTAATAATAAATCAGACAAATCAGTTAACATCTTCGATAAAAAAATATTAGTAAAGAAGAAGCTATCTTTAGATCTTGAGATATATGGTAAAATCGCAAATCTGTTTACTATAATCAATAATAAAAAGAATAGAAATGGAATATTTACAAGATTTAAGTTAATATTTAAAAGATTATGGTGAAAAAACTAATTCAAAGAATATTTGCTCGTATTATTAATTCATCATTAATAATAGAAAATCCATATATTCACTTCTCTAAAATTGAAAATTTACTTAATGAACGAAAACTTGCAGCCTTCAAAACGTTATGTAACTTAAATCATAAATCAAAACTATATCCAGAAGCAAAAATTATCAATTCTCAAAATAATCCAGAACTAATTACAATTGGCGCTAATACCCATATTCGGGGAGAATTATTAATTTTCAAACATAATGGTTCAATACATATAGGGGATAATAGCTATGTCGGACATAATACAAATATCAGAAGTGCTAATAAAATTTCTATTGGCAACAATGTTCTGATTTCACACAACTGTAATATTATAGATACCAATTCCCATGAAATTAATCATTTAGAAAGAGCAGAAACATACAAGAAGATACTTAAATATGGTTTACCAGATAAAGAATATAACGCAGAAAGTGCTCCAATAATAATAGATGATTATGCATGGTTAAGCTTCAATGTATCAATATTAAAAGGAGTAAAAATTGGGAAAGGTGCAATAGTTGGAGCTTCTAGTGTTGTTACAAAAGATGTTGAACCATTTACATTTGTAACAGGAAACCCCGCAAAACTTATAAAAAGATTATAATATTATAATATGCTAAAAAAAATCACTCGTCTATATAGAAATCTAAATAGGTTATTTGCAGAATCAAATAGAATTATTGGTTTACTAGAAGAGAATCAATTAAAAATTGAAGAATCAAAAATACTAATGGCCAATAATATATTGGCAAATAGAAAAAATACTTATACTAATTTATCAGACCTTGAATTTAAAGTATTTTCACAATGGGGTGATGATGGTATCATTCAATACTTAGTTAATAATTTGGATATTACTAATAGAACTTTTATAGAATTTGGTGTTGAGAACTATACTGAATCTAATACTCGATTCTTGCTAATAAATAACTATTGGAGTGGATTGATTATGGATGGTTCTGAAGAGAATATGAAATATGTAAAAAATGATTCTATATATTGGAAGCATAATTTAAAAGCAAAAACAGCATTTATTGACGCAGAAAATATAAACAATTTGATAGCAGAAGAGGGAATTAAAGGTGAAATTGGTTTGCTACATATAGATATTGATGGTAATGACTACTGGGTTTGGAAGAACATAAAAAACATTAACCCAATAATTGTCATTATAGAGTATAATAGTTTATTTGGAAAAGATAAGGCTATTACAGTTCCATACGATCCAATGTTTGTAAGATCCCGTACACACTATAGCAATTTATTCTATGGATCTTCACTATTATCTTTATGTGATTTATCTGAAAAAAGAGGATATGACTTTATAGGTTGTAATGCAGCCGGAAATAATGCTTATTTTATAAGAAAAGATAAAATGAACAGTTCTATAAAAAAAGTTACACCACAAGAAGGCTATGTTCTTTCAGGATTTAAAGAGGCAAGAGATATGGAAGGGAACTTAACTTTTGCCCAAGATGAAAACCGAATTAAAATAATCAAAGGATTAGAGGTATATAATACCAGAACAGATCAAATTGAGAAACTATGATTTATTGGCCTAACCATTAATATTTATAGAATATAATTCCCTTATGAAAATTTTAATTATAGGCTCTGACGGATTTATAGGTAGTAATGTTGTAAAGTATTTTAAGCTACAGGGATTTAATGTATATTGTGCAGATATAACATTAAAAGAGGAAGACAATTATCAGGTTATTAATGCAGAATTTCCAAACTTTTCAAAATTGTTTTATCAACAAAAGTTTGATGTATGCATTAATGCATCCGGGGCTGCTAATGTGCAGTTTTCATATAATAATTCAGCTCTGGATTATACTTTGAATGTTTCTAATGTATATCACATACTGGATTCGATCAGAACTCATAATCCTCAATGTAAATTTATCAATTTTTCGAGTGCCGCTGTATATGGTAACCCAGAGTCTTTACCGATAAAGGAAACTTCATTCACCAATCCTCTCTCACCTTATGGTTGGCACAAAATGCAAAGCGAACAAGTTTGTAAAGAGTTTAGCATATTTTTTAATGTTTCCACAATTAATTTAAGAGTATTTTCGGCATTTGGTCCCGGATTAAAAAAACAATTATTCTGGGATTTATATCAAAAGTCACTTACTAATCAAACAGTATCAATATACGGTACCGGAAATGAAAGTCGAGATTTTATTTATATTAGTGATTTAGTAAGAGTAGTAGATTTGGCGATTAAAAATGCCGAATTTAAAGGAGAATGTATCAATGTTGCCAATGGTGAAGAAATTTATATTAAAGATGTTGCGCAGACTTATTTTGAATTACTTGATAAAAGCTACTCATTCTCTGGTAATATAAAAATAGGCGACCCCAAAAATTGGGTAGCAGATATTAGTAAAATAAAATCATGGGGATATTATCCTCAAGTTTCTATTAAAGATGGTCTACACAATTATATAAAATGGGTAAAAGGACAAAATTAGGATTAATACTTACTTTAGACGAAAATTGGATTGGAGGCACGTATTATATTCTAAATTTAATACATGCTCTCAATACACTCAATGACGAAGATAAACCTCATATAGTAATTTTAAGTAATCTGGTTTCTGATTTTGAAATGGCAAAGGAAACAGGATATCCTTATCTATCTTATAAAAATCCGAATCACTATAAGCGTAACCTGTTTGAAAAGCTAATTAATTCCTTCATAAGGATTTTTACACGAAAAAATATTATTGACAAAAGAATTAATAATAAGGATATTGATTTTTTATTTCCTGCCTATGATGGTGATTTGTTCGAAAGAATATCTAATAAAATATATTGGTTCCCTGATTTTCAGCACATCCGGTATCCGGAATATTTTGATGAACAAGAATTAGTAAACAGAAATAAGTCTTTAGATAAAATAATAACTAGTAATAACCCTTTAATACTAAGTAGCAAAGATGCTTACAATGATTTAAAAAAAACAAACAAAGATATTAAATGTCCTGTATATATAATTCCTTTTGCAGTAACACACCAAGATTTTTCAGAATGTAATATAGAGGATTTAAAAACAAAATATGACATTAACGATAATTACTTTATTGTTTGTAACCAATTTTGGAAACATAAAAACCATATGCTGATATTTAAAGCAATATCAGAATTAAAAGAGTCAGGTTATACTGATTTTCAGATAGTTTTTACCGGAAAAGAAAATGATAGAAGAAACCCAGGTTATTACGATGAATTGTTACAATACATAAAAGAGGAAAAGATTGATGACTATGTAAAAATACTAGGACTTATACCACGAAAGGAACAATTGACATTAATAAAATTCTCAAAATCAATCATTCAACCTTCATTATTTGAGGGGTGGAGTACAATAGTTGAAGATGCTAAAGCTATTAATAAACACATTATTGTATCGGACATACCAGTACACAAAGAACAATTGCAGGGTAATTATAGTTTCTTTAACCATTATAACACAGATGGGCTAAAAAAACTAATTATTAAACTAAATCATGAGCCAATTGAGAATCATGAATATGATTACAACAAAAATATTCAACAGTTTGGCAAGCAATTCATTAATATTTTAAATGATTAGATTATATACAACTTTTTATGAAGAGACTGATTCTAAAAGACAAAATGAATTATTTTCAGCATTAGATAAAAACTTAAAAAACAAATTGATAGATGAAATCATAGTATTAAGTGAAGGATCCCCTAAACTACCTATTAATCCAAAACTTAAAATAATATCAATTATTAATCGTCCAAAATTCAATAACTTTATTAATTATATTAATAGAAGTACTAACAAGGAAGATATTAATATAATTGCAAATACAGATATATTTTTTAAAAATACAATTGGTGTATTAAATAAAGTAGATTTAAATAACAAATGTTTCGCTATATCTCGCTGGGATATATTACCTAATGGCAAATCAATTTTATTCAATCACAATGACAGTCAGGATGCATGGATATTTAAAGGTAGAATAAAGAATTTGGATGCAAACTATCCCCTTGGAGTTCCTAGATGTGATAATCGATTTATGTATGATCTAGAGCAATCAGGGTATACAGTTTTTAATCCTGCATTTAGTATTAAAGCATATCATTTACATGATCGTATTGAGGAAATTATTTATTCTGATCATGATAATAAATTTAACATTAAACCTCCGTTTAAATATAAATATCCTCATAATTTATATGGATATTTTAAAACTCTTTGGTTTAACCTAACCAATTGCAACCAAATAGGAAGATATCGATACGATATAAAAAAAATAAATTTTTGGTGGCCAATTCGTGTAATCAGAAAAACTATTGAAATTAGTACAAATAAAAAATGTAAATTATTTGGATTCAATTAAATAACAAACAAAACATTATGCCTGTTTTTGTAAATTACAAAAAGAAATACTTTCTTTTTACGTCATATAAAGTAGCCTATTCAACACTGAGAAATCAATCCTGTAACGATTTAACTTATATACATTACAGAATTACATTACCTGTATTAAAGCATATAATTAAACACTATAAATATAAACGTTATTTGATTGTTAGACATCCTATTAAAAGAACGATTTCTTTATTTTCCGATAAATTTAGAAAACAACCCAAAAGAATATTAGAGGGGCTACATAATTGGGAAAACTGCCATAAAGTGATATTTCCTCTATTAAATATTCATTTAAATGAAACAGATGCTAATATTTCAGAAAAAATTTCAAAATTAAGTCTTCATAGATTTATTTTGCTACTCCCTAAAATTATTAATTCAGACGATCACTATTTTCCACAATCTGATGCAAGAAGTTTCTATTTTTTTAAAAAATTAAAAATAAAAATTCCTATACACAAAATATTTAGAATTGAGGATGAATCAAAAAAAATTCAAATTATTACAGGCATAAATCTTAATAAAAAGTTGAATACTAGTGAATCAAATAAATTCTTAAGTCAATTAAATGAAAATGATAAAATTATCATAAATAAACTATACAAAAAAGACTTTAAATTAAGCAATTACAAGATTGATGATTTAATTTAATATTTGATATAAATAAAATTATAAATGAATCCGCATTTTAGAAATAGATTTCATTTAGAATTGGAACAATTACCTGTAAACATTAAGCGTCCCCTTTGGACGGTGTTAATTCCTACATACAATTGTGCTAACTATTTAGAAGAAACATTACAATCGATTCTTCAACAAGATCCAGGTCCAGAAAAAATGGAAATCATTGTCATTGATGATTATTCTACTAAGGATAGGCCTGAAAAGGTTGTTAATGAAGTTGGAAAAGGAAGGGTTCTATTTATTCGTCAAAAAGAAAATGTGGGTAAAGTACGTAACTATGAAACCGGACTAAAACTTTCAAGTGGAAAGTATATACATCAACTTCATGGTGATGATAAAGTACGAGATGGTTTTTATTGTGAAATGGAGCGTATTTTTTCTTTTTGTCCCGAAGCTGGAGCTGCATTTTGTAGAACAATATATATTGATTCACAGAGTAGATGGACAGGTATAACTGGAATGATTCAAGAATCAGAAGGGATAATTGCTAATATGGTTGATCTATTATATACTGAACAACATATTCAAACACCATCCATGGTTGTAAAACGTGAAGTATACGAAAATTTAGGAGGTTTTGATCGCAGACTAAATTGTATGGAAGACTGGGAAATGTGGACAAGAATATCAAATTACTATCCTATAGCATATTCTAATAATGTTTTAGCTGAATATCGAAGCCATGAAAACAATGCTACAAATTTAACATTTAATGATGGTTCAGCTTTACATACAAATCAACAAGTATTAAATATTATTGACTTATACATTAATAAACAAACTAAAAAAAACAACACATACATTCGGAATAAAAAACAATCTGAATTTTTATTATTATCATTAAAAAAACATGGTCAAAATATGAGCTCATTAGATAAAAACAAATTAAGATTACAAATATTAAAGCTTAATCCATCACTAAGAAAGATTTATCAATTACTTTTCAGGTAACCTTATAAAATTACTGTGCATAAACCTACAATAAAAATTAAATTTACCGATTTCTATCCCGGTTTTATTTGGAATGAGCATTGTTTATGGAAATACATTTATCCCCATTTTAATGTTGAATTATCAGATGATCCGGATATTCTTATATACTCCTGCTTTGGAACTGAATTTTTAAAATACAAATGTCCAAAGATTTTTTATACTGCAGAAAATATTCCCCCAGACTTTCGCTTCTGTGATTTCGCTATTTCTTATGAATATAATGATAAACCAAATCACTTAAGAATTCCTCTATATAATATTTATTTTACTACAGAGCAATTAACACAAACACGGGATGCCGAAAAATTATTAAGTGAAAAAAGACAATTTTGTAGCTTTGTAGTAAGTAATTCGAATGAATCACAAGAAAGAATTTTGTTTTTTCAAGCATTAAATAATGTTTTACCTGTTGCTTCTGGTGGAAAATATGCAAATAATGTAGGAGGTCCTGTGAAAAACAAAAGATATTTTATTAGAAATTATAAATTTAATATTGCTTTTGAAAACTCCTCATATCCGGGTTACACTACTGAAAAAATTGCAGAACCATGGATTGAAGGTTGTATCCCTTTATATTGGGGTAATCCAAAAATTTCTGAAGAAATTAATCCTGATTGTTTTATAAATATTCAAAATTTTAAAAACTACAATGATGCAATCTCTTATATTTTAGACGTACATAAGTCTAAAGAATTAACTTTAAAATATTTACATGCCCCATTTTATAAGAATAATCAAGCACCTGATAATCTAAATGATATTCAAAACTCACTGAAGGTTAAAAATATTATTGAATCTTGTTTAATTATAAAAAAAACAGCATTTCGCAATTGGCATAAAGCTTATTATTATTTTAGAAAATTTCCTACAATAAATAGATTAATAAAAATACAATTACGATGAACTATTTAGAAAATAAAATATATATACTTCATTACTTATTTTCAAAAAAAATCCCCAAACTAACATATAAAATTGTGTGCTTGTTGGAATATTTTGCTAAGATAGCAAGGCTAAGAAAAAAAAGAATTCCGGTTATAATATATGGGGAACCTAGATCAGGTACAAGTTTTATAACTGGATTAATATCAAGAATGGGATATCATCTAGGTCCATTTGTTTGGCTTCCAAGAGAAAATAATTATAACCCAGATGGTTTTTTTGAGTGTATTCCCATACAAAAAATAATTGATAAAAGAATTGAAGAATTAGGAATTGAATTTGAAAATAATCTCCCTAAAGAACCTCAAAGATTATCAAAAGAAGATAAACAACAAATAACCAAAATATTAAACAAAGGTAATATTACAGTATTAAAAAATAATAAGCTTTCCTTATTTGCAGATAGTTTATCAGAAATTATGCCGGAGGCAATATGGATTCATGTTAAAAGAAATTCGCAAGATGTTTTCTCTAGTAATAATAAATTTTTTAAGGAAAGAGAGATAAATGAATTTATGGATATATATAACAAACGAATAGATTTGTGGAATCAAAGTACTATATCTATCAATTCTATTGAAATTAATTATTCACATTTAGAATTATACAATGACATAAACAACCTAATTTCTAAATTAGAATTAATATTTGGCATAAATCTATCAAAAAAAAGAAAAGAATATTGCTTACGGCTATTTAGACCTAAAACAAAAATCAATAAAGTAACATATAGCTAAAAACAGAATTATAAAGTCAGTGCTTAGTTTTATATCGATAATTATAATGTTAATCTATAAAATTTAAATAATAATTATTAATTAACTTATAAAATGCATTTTGAGAGATTAGACGGTCTTAGATTCCTCGCCATTTTTTTTGTTCTTATCCACCATTTCGCTTCATTTTTTTCTTTATACATTGATTGGGGATATTATGGCGTTGATTTATTTTTTGTAATAAGTGGTTTTTTAATTACAGGGATTTTAATCAAACAAAATTCCAATAACTTCAAATCAGTTTATAAAAACTTTCTCATAAGAAGATGCTTAAGGATCTTTCCTTTATACTATCTCACAATTATACTTTTATACCTAATAAAGGCTCCTGATATTAAAAAGTATCTTTTTTACTTAATATCCTACACATTTAATTACAAATTTCCTTTTTTAAATGATGAAGGCCAGTCTTTTGGTCATTTTTGGTCATTAGCTGTTGAAGAACAATTTTATCTATTCTGGCCATTTATAATACTTCTTATTCGAAATAAGAAACAAATAATAATAGTCACTTTGACTTTAATTATTTTCGCCTTTCTACAAATAAACTTTAATATAATTAAAGAATTAAAATACTATAATTATACAGGATTACCTTCACGCATGGGATCATTGGGAATAGGTGCTTTAGGTGCTATTATACAGAAACACATATTTAAATATAAAATTTTATTTACAAATAAATTTTCAGATCTTATTGTTTTTGCATTATTAATACTCTCTTTAATTAAACATTTTCCATTCTTAATGGCAGTATCCTCACTCCTATTAGTTTTAAAGTCCACAATTTTCGAATTTAATTCAGGTTTTATTAATAAATTCCTTTCAAATAAACACATAAGATATATTGGTACAATTTCGTATGGCATATATATATACCATTTACCAATTGGTTATTATTTATTACCTAAAATATTTGATTCTATTTGGGTTAAAATTCCGTTTAATAATTTTGGTTTGTTCTCAATACTTCAATGGCACTCATGGATACTGAAGTTCCCTTTATACTCTGCTATAACAATCATAATCGCATCAATATCATACAAATACTTTGAAAAACCTATACTAAATTTTAAAGATCAATTTTTCAATTATTCTAATAAATAATTATAACCTAATGAATTTACCTATAGTTAGTATACTTACAACTATTTATAATCGAGAAAAATATTTAGCTTATTGCATAGATAGTGTTATAGCTTCCTCATATCAGGACTGGGAAATGATCATTGTCGATGATCAAAGTACTGATAAATCTGTAGAGATAGCTAAAGAATATGAAAAAAAAGATCCTCGCATTAAAGTATATGTAAATGAAATTAACTTAGGAGATTATCCGAATAGAAATAAGGCAGCATCCTATGCCAAAGGAAAATATTTAAAATACCTCGACGCAGATGACTTAATTTATAAATTCTCATTAGGTTTTATGGTAGAGGTAATGGAGAAAAATTCAGAAGTTAATTTAGCATTATCTCATAATTATGTAAAACCTACCTCTCCATATCCACAAAAAATAAACTCCATTGAAGTCTTATATTCAATGTTTGTTGACAAAAACTATTTAGGAGTTGGGCCCTCTGAAGCAATTATACGAAAAAGTGCGTTTGAAAAACTTGGAGGTTTTTCGGGTATAAAATATATTGGAGATATTGAGTTGTGGGTAAAACTTACATTAAGTGCACCTATAATTGCTTTACCTCCTTGCTTAGTGTACTGGAGAGAACATGAGGACCAACAAATTGAACAAGAACGTAATGACTATAATATAATTAAAGTTCGTCATTTACATAAAATGAAAGTACTTAGTCAAATTAAAGATAAAATATCCAGCAACCAATATAAATTAGCTTATAAATATACACAATACCGATATTGTCGTATTCTTTGGAATCTTATACTAATTCAAAAAAAGCCTATTTATGCTTTTTCATTAATTAAAGATAGTAATATAAGGTTTATAACGTTAATAGAAGGATTATTAGGTATTGGAAATATAAAACCCAATAAAAAAAATAAACATTTCATATAGTAAATAAATGAAGTGTGAGCATAATTTCGCAAACATATCGTAATTATAACTAGAGATAAGTATTGTGTAGCAACGAAAAGCAAAATACAGAGTCTATGAAAAAAATTATCATTATTGAACCCTCTGGAAACCTATATGGATCTGAAATGGTTTTACTCGACATATTAAAAAACCTTAACCGGAATAAATATGACATCAGTATTATTTTGCCAAATTCTAGTCCATTTTGCAATATATTAGATAAATATAATATTAAATATTATGATATTCTTAATATCAAGAATTCAATTCAAAAATTAAAAAGTTACATAAAACTATATAAAATTATAAAGTTAAAAAAACCAGATTTAATCTTCATTAACCAGGCTGGTATTCAAAGGATAGTATCACACTTTACCAACTATTTAAAAATACCTATTGTAAGTGAAGTATCAACTCTGGAAGATGGTTTGTTAATTAATAAATTTAGTAATCACCTATTGAAACCTGTTAAGACATTTATTTGCAATTCGAAATTTATTGCAACTCAGCTACAAACAAAAGAGTCTAATAAAAGTGTTTTATACTATGGTTACGAATGGAAAGATATAAAACCTGTAATTCCTCAAAACAAATCTCCATTTAAAGTATTATTACTAGGAAGGATCTGTGAATCTAAAGGTCATTTTTTACTTGTTGAAGCTATTAATCTTTTAATACAAAAGCAGAAAAATATAAATATAGAAATTCACTTTTGGGGAAATGCTCCTTCTTTAGAAATTGAAGAAGATATAAAATCAAGAATTAAGAATTATAACCTAAAACCAATCTTTAAATTTAATGGATTTAATACTGATTTAAATGTTGTATTTGAAGATATGAACTTGATGGTTATTCCATCAATACAAGAACCTTTTGGCAGAATATTTTGTGAAACAGCTGAAGCTAAATTACCATGCTTAGTTGCTGATTCCGGAGGATTAGGCGAACTGTCTAAAAGATTTGATCTGGGCATTCGGTTTAAGGGTAGAGATGCCAATGACTTAGCTGATAAAATCGAATATTGCTATCAGAATTACGAATCCATTAAAAATGACTTTCAAACAAAAGCTCATTCTTTTTTAGAAAGACTTGAAATGACGGAATATATCAAAAAAATTGAGTTTATACTTGATGAAGCGATTGAAAATAAAGATGTGGCCGTACAATGGTTTGGAAAATAACTTAATACTTCTCAAACTCTATATATGAAGAAGTTAGTAATTACACATTTTATGCCTTTGGAGTTTTACCCTCCGATTACAAATTTTATTAATTATATATGTACCTCAAAAGAAATTGAATTTACTTTATTAAAAGTATTTTCAAATTGGAATAATAAAAAAAGAAAACACTATTCATCTTCTCATCCTAATTGTTTAATAAACAGATTTGCCTTTCCTAATAGCAAAGACAACTCACTAGTTCGTTTATTCAAATATTTAAACTTTAATGTCAGAACCTTTTTAAAGTTATGCATTTTCAATCCAGATTCTATTCTCTATTATGAATCCTATTCTGCATTTCCTGTATATCTGTATTCTAGATACATAAACAAAAAGTGTAAAATATTCATCCATTATCATGAGTATGAGTCTAAAGAACAATATGCAAGAACGATGAAAACGGTTAGATTTTATCATACTCTTGAAAAAAAATGGTTATACAAAAAAGCAAAATGGATCAGTCAAACTAATAAAGACCGCTTACAATTTTTTCATCAAGACCACCCTTCTCTGAGAAAAGAACAACTTCATGTTATACCTAATTATCCACCTGAAAAATGGAGAATGGAGAAAGGAAAAAGGAGAATGGAAGTTTTAGGATTTGGGAATTACAAATTTCCTAAAAACATAAAACTACCTTCAAAGAACTACGAGCAAAGAACTGAAAACCTAAATCCCATAAAAATCATCTATGTAGGTTCCCTATCATTCCAGGCAACTTATCTAAAAGAAGTATGCGAATGGGTATTATCTCTACAAGGGAAAATTATTTTTGATATATATGCATACAACTTATACCATGACGTAAAACAATATTTGAATGATCTGAATTCATCATACGTCAATTTCTTTGAGGAAGGTATTGAATACAACGATCAACCAAAATTATTAAGTCAATATGACGTTGGCCTTATCTTGTACAAAGCACACAATCCAAACTATACTTACAATGCCCCAAACAAACTATTTGAATATTTAGCTTGTGATCTGGATGTGTGGTATCCAAATGTTTTGCAAGGACCAAAAACATATATTACAGAAGATACATTTCCTAAAGTAATACCTGTAGATTTTGAAAATTTAGATGACTTCAAATATACTAAAGCTATAAATATAAATGGATTGAAGTATAAACCATCTGAATATTTTTGTGAAACAATTTATGACAAACTAGTAAAGAAAATTAGCGTCAATTAGCGTTATTCGTGGACAAAAAAGTTCATAATTTGGATTAGGTTTACAATATTTGTGAAGCAAATAATAATTCGTGAAAATTCATATTAATTCGATGACAGAAAAACTATTACGTAGCAATAATAATCAACACAATCTTTGATGTGAAAACTATATATAATTAGCCACAAAGATTCTAAGGCAAAGAGTGTCTTAATTGAACCTTGCGAGCTCAGTGTTATCCTTGGCGATCATTGCTGTTAATAATATAAAACAGATGTTAGCTTTAGTAAGTAAATACAACCAACTACCAGCTATGAGCTACCAACTAACAACTAATACCATGAATATCATCTACATTGGTCAATATACACCTGGCACAACCAGTAAAATGCGTGCTGATCAGCTCAAAGAAACACTAAGCAAACACTTATCTAAAATCCAATTATACTCTACTGATAAAAAAGAGAATAATACTAATCTTTTAACCTTTACCCCTTCACCTTTAACCTTCAAAATTATCGATACAAATATCCCCTTTTATCAAACCAATCGCATATGGAGATCATTAGGCTTTCGGTATAAAAAAGGCCCTTTAATAAGAAAAATAAACAAATATATAATTAATGAGGTCAATAGCTTAATAGGTCAAAAGGTCAATAGAATTGTATCTGAAAATTCCACAACTAATAACTATGAGCTTAATACTAAATCCTATAACCTAAATCCTAATACTTATAAATCTACGAACCTAACGACCTATCGATCTAACGACCTGTTTACCCTAATATGGATCGACAAAGCTATCTTCCTTACTCCCAAAACAACTCAATATCTAAAATCCTTAACTACAAAACTGGTTCATTTCACACCTGATATGGCATTTTTTGGTAATCAATCTTCACTATTTAACAAAAGTTTGAAGTACTACGATTATATGATCACTACCAAGACCAAAGAAATCGTGGAATACAAAAAACATGGTATTGACAACAACCTTATCATAACAACGCAAGGTTTTGATAAAGAAATTCATAAACCTTTAATGCCATTTTCAGAAAAAGAAAATTCCGTAGCATTTATAGGACTTTATGAATCTTACAGAGATAAAATCATACAGAAACTGATTGACAATCAAATAAACGTAAATCTGGCCGGCAAAGGTTGGATACTGTTTGTTGAAAAAAATAAAAAAAATTCATATTTATCATACTTTGGAGAAGGTTTATTTTCTGAAGATTACACTCAATTCTTATCCTCTTCTTACTTTAGTATAGGACTATTGTCTAAAAACTTTCCTGAATTACACACCACCAGAACATTCGAAATCCCTGCTTGTGGAACGGCCTTAATAACAGAGAAAAACGAGGAAACCAGTTCTTTCTTTACCAATAATGAAGCTATATTTTATAATGATATCGACGATATAATTGATAAAATAAAGTACTACCAGGAAAATATAGATGAACTTGAAATACTAACTCAAAAAGGAATGCAAAGAGTTCATAAAAATGGTAGGGATTACAATACTATAATGACAAATATTTTAAAGGATATGGGGTTTAGATTATAGGGATTAGAATTTAGCACTTAAGTTCAAGATAAACAACTAATAGCAACCAAGTAATAGGATTTCTAATGACCTATTAATCTAATGACCTACTAACCTAAATCCTAATCATTTCAATATTTTATTCTATCAAACGCTGACAAGTTCAAAGTACATCTTGGTTAGAAAACATTGTCAGGTCTTTATCCTAAACAACAAGCAATATCTAATGATCTATTGATCTATTGATCTATTGATCTAAATCCTAACTCCTCTTTTCCCTTTTTTTCCTATCTTCACCTCCCACAAAAGGAATTCTACAATTTAATGGAAAATCATAAGTTTATTATTGCCTCAATTATTTGTTTCCTGCTATTTTTTATAACAGGTAATTTATTTTGGACCTCAATAGGCTTGGGAGTAACACTTTATTTTTTCCTTTGTGTGATCAATAATATGGGAGAAAAAATTCCTATTATAGATTTAATGACCACTATGGCAGCCCTGCAATGGATTGTAGGCCCCTATATTGACTATCACAATGGTTCAAATCATTTTAAATACCATATGTATGTTACTGAGGATATTTATATGAGTTTTGTGGTACCTGCTGTTATTTTATTTCGTGTAGGCACTAATGTTTTTAAGGATCGAATTAATCTAGACGAACTTGAAAACAGAAGTAATTATTTACTTCAAAACTATCCTAAACTACCATATATTCTGGTTATTGGAGGTTTAATCATACCCTATATATCATCATTAGTACCGCCATCATTACGATTTGTATTCTTTATTTTAAGTAATGTCAAATATATTGGAGCTATTTATTTAATGTTCTCTCTTCATAATGATAAATGGATCATATTTGGAATTACTATGGCTTTTACTGCCGCAGCATCACTAGCTAGTGGTATGTTCCATGATTTTTTATTGTGGGCTATGCTTACTTTTACTTTTATTGCCCGAGAATTACAAATTAAACTTCAATCAAAAATAATCTTTGCTATTGTTGGTATATTTCTGGCTATTACTATACAAACTGTAAAAGCCCAATACAGAGCTAAAGTTTGGAATGGATATCAGGGTAATAAACTCATCCTGTTTACCGGTATGGCATTAGATCAATGGGCCTCTGGTACTATTTTTAACCCATCAAATGAGGATGATATAAATGTTAGGTTAAATCAGGGATGGATCATTTCTGCTATTATGCATAACATACCATTAAATGAACCTTTTGCTAATGGAGAAACCATCTCTGATGCTATTACAGCCAGTTTATTACCTCGTTTTTTGGCACCCAATAAAAAGAAAGCAGGTGGTCAGGAAAACTTTGAAAAGTTTACCGGTTTAAAGCTGGGGAAAGGAACCAGTATGGGAATCAGTTTGGCAGGAGAAGGCTGGGCAAATTATGGTTATTGGGGTGGTTTATTTTTTATGTTATGCTGGGGTATATTTATTTCCTGGTTCTGGAGTAAACTTATTAATCTTTCTGATACATTCCCTACCTTATTAATCTGGAGTCCTATATTATTTTTACAGGTAGTAAAAGCCGAAACAGAATTTGTAGTTGTACTCAACCACTTAATCAAGGCCAGTATTTTAGTTTTTGGTTTACTCTGGTTTGTCAGAAGGCAATGGGGAATAAGAATCTAGTAGGCAGTGTGCAGAAATGACGCTGTGGCGAAAATGCGATATGGAGATGGGGCGAATCGATGAATCGTTAGTCAATTTATGTATTTGTAAAATTTTTTCCAATATAAAAAAATATAACCAAAGAATAAAGTATTTCCTAATCTCATGAATTCTGTTTATACTTTTCTCTTATTTAAATACTATGACCTTGTTTCTTTAGCATTATTATGTTCAAATGTTGACATAATTAAATAAGTATCCTTTCATGCATCTTCAACCACTCACCTTCACAGCATACAGGGGATTGCTAGGTACCAAATTCGGAATTTCAACATAAATACTACACAATTTCTTCACTATTCCTTCACTACTGCTTCACTGATTTTAGTTTTTTAGTGGAGAAATAGTGGACAATATATGAAGAAGGTATTTAGTAATTACAAACTTGATATAACTCAGTCCCCTATCAGGTACATTAACGGTTTGTATAAGCTCTTTATAAAATGTAAACTGATAATACAATCAGCAAAAGATTAACTTCGGCATTATTATTGCTTGAATTTGAACATATTAACCAAAATCCTCACATTATGGCTATTTTATCTAAAGGAATATTAGGGCCGGGAAGCGGCAAAGTTGGTAATCTTGTAATGTTCACACGATATGGAGTTAATATCATAAGAACTGTACCTGATATTAAACCCAAGAAAACACCTCGTCGATTAGCACAGAGACAAAAAATGGGATTGGTTCATGAATTTCTTCGTCCCGCCAAAGTGATTTTACACAAAACTTTTAAAAATGAAGTAAAGACCAGAAGCCCCTATCAGGCAGCTCAGTCTTATCATTTAAAACATGCAATTGCAGGAGAATATCCTAATCAATATATTGATATGAAGAAGGCTTTGGTAACACATGGCGACATTCCTCTTCCTGAAAATATTAACTATTCTGTATCTGAAAACGGTGTATTAATTAATTGGGATAAAGAATTAAAAAGTAGCAAAGCAAACAATAATGATACTTTAGTCATCATATGGAGGTATAAACAAAATGAATTTGTTGATTATATATCAACTGGTGCAAGACGTCATAATGAAACTCTCTTATGGAACAAAATAACTACTAAAACTTTTTTCAGATGTAATATTTGGATTACATTTAGAAATTGGGATGAAACCGAATATAGTAACAGTTATTGTTTGCATACAGCTGAATAGAAAGAAAACTGGAATTGATACTGTAAAGGAATTTTTAAGGGTGTCACAAAAAACACCCTTTCTTAATTTTCCATATTAAATATTTTACGCTACAAACAATTCATCCTTTATTCTAGATAATTAATACTCAATTAATTCCTTAAGTCATGACTATGAGGTAATTTACTTTAATAATCTACAGATCTAAAGACTTATCCATTTCCTCATACAACTGAGCATATTTTTGACTAATAAGTTCTGCCTTAAATCGTTCGGCATTTATTATCCCTTTTGCTACTAAGTCATTTCTTAGGTCTTTATCAACAATAATCTGTAGAAGTGCATTACTAATCTCGTTAATATTATTTGGACATACCAACAGAGCTCCATCTCCTGCAACTTCTTTCATAGCTCCAAAATTAGACGTAATCACAGGTTTTCCTATGGCTTGAGCTTCAATAATTGGTAATCCAAATCCCTCATAAAAACTGGGAAAACACAAAATATCACACCTTTTATATGCATCAATAATTTGATCATAAGGAACGTGAACTAAATTTTCAATTTGTAATTGATATTGTTCTGCTAAGTATTTTTGCCTTTCCGTCATTTTCCCCACTACAATTAACTTCATTGTTTGCGCGGATTTGTAATCCGTGCCATTTTCTTGCTTCTTGTTTGGTTGGAGAGGATTTGTAATCCATTCTATTTTCTCGTTATTTTCTACATTCTGATTACTGAAGACTAAAGACTGAAACCCTGTTAATGCGGATTTGCAATCCGTGTTTTGCTCCTTGCTCCCTGCTCCCTGCTCCTTGACTATGCCAACTGCCTTAAATATCCCTTCCACATTTTTATTTTCCTTAGTCCCCATTATCAATATGGTAGGATTTTGAGAATTAAATTCTTTTGGATTATAAATAATCTCCTGTGGTAATGGATTTGGGACAACAATAATTTTATCAGGCTCACAGTTAGTCCATTTTATTAACTGGTCTTTTGTATGTTCGGAAATTGCAGTCACCACTTCAGCTCTTTTTACAGGGATGGTAACCCATAAAAACTTTAGTATATTAAATCTCCACCCCTTATATTGAGCTAATGATTCCAGATCATGGTATGTCACAACTAAACCTTTTCGAGGTAGGGCCAGTGCAATAAAAGTAACATCTCCTGTTATATGATTTATTAAACCTTTGCTTTGTCTTACTTCTATCAAAGCCTTAACTCTTCCCAACCAACCTGTAGTACCGTTTTTTAATTTATATATTTCTGGTTCAACGAAATCAGGTAAATTATTGATAACCTGCTCAAATACTTTTTCTATACTAAAGTATTGTGGACGAGGCTTACGAAAAAAATATGTGACTTTTAGTTTCTTCATTTATATAATCTCTATATCTATTGCAACTTTGGCCCAATCTCTGGGGGACCATTGTAAACTTTTATTATAAGAAAGGGATCCCATCATTTTTAATTGATTATTATCCATTTCCATTATCTGTTTCAGATACTTCTTAAGGTCTGATTTATTATTACTTTCGAATATAAATCCATTATTACCATGCTCCACAAATTGAGAAGCAGCACCTACCTCTGAAGAACATATTATGGGTAATCCGGCAGAAATCATTTCATGAATTACAACACCCCAAGCTTCTTTTTTTGAAGCTAAAACAAAGGCAGAGCTAGAATTTACAATATCTTTTAACTGCTGTGATGGAATAAAACCATGATGAATAATATTTGGATGAATGGGCAATCTATCTTCCAAATTTCCTGAACCAACACAATGTAATTCCCAACCATTATATCCTTCTGCAATCAACTCAATAAATGTATTTAATAAGAAAACAAGATTTTTTTCCTCAACATAACGACCTATAAATAAAAATCTTTTATCAATAGTTTTATCGTCCTTCTTCTTTTCATTGTAATACTGATGGAACAATTCAGTATCAGCACTTAAACAACCTTGCTTAATAAATTGATTTTTAAACCCTAGTTTCTGTGCATATTTCAATTGAGGTTGACCAGCAATCCATATATGAGAAAAAATTCGAGGCAAAATAAGAGGTCCTACATATGATGCAATTCGTTGTTTAAAAGTAGGATACCACTTATTATCCATCATCAAAACTGTAGGCACTTTATGATTATATAGCTTACATATTTTAAGATAAGATAAAAACCGCCAACCGCTACAAAAAATTTTTGTTGGTTGAATATTGTTTACTTCATTAAGTAATTCTTTAGTATTAAATGAGTTTCTATTGTATAGAAAAAGGTTCTGAGGTATTTCAATAGATTTTATTTCATATTCAGAATTAGGCAAATAAAACAAATGAACTTCAATATCTGATTTAGCCAATTGAGTTAAACTAGCTAAATAGTATTCGGTTAAACTACTATGTAAAAAAAGATATTTATTCATTGATTATTTTAATATTTCAAAAACCTTACAGTTTGATTGCCTCAATACTTGACAGGTTTATTTACAAGAAGCAAATAAACCTGTTAGGTATTAAATAGGCTATTCAAACATTTCGATATACCCTTTAATTAGGTTAGGATCATTTATAAAGTTCATTGCTTTTTTTCGTGCACCAACGCACCACTGATCAAACTCTTCTTGTTCCATTTGCAAAACTTTTGATAGTGCGGATTTGAAATCCTTGTTATTACCTGTTAGCGCGGATTTGTAATTCGTGCTTAAAGCCAAATCCCAACCACATTGCTCCGATTCCAATCCTCTCCATGGCGTTTGATCACTTATAATTACAGGTCTTCCAGACATAAAGCTCTCCAATATCACATGGCCAAAATTCTCACCTCTTGAAGGCATAAACAATGAATGATAATTTTGTATTGTTTCTCCTACCAAATCAGCATCAACCAAGCCTTTATAATTGACTGTAATATTACTGGGTAATAGATCTATTTTCTCCTTACATTCTTTCCAATAATTATCATCATAAATTTGACCATACAAATCAAATACAATATCACCTTTGATATCAGGCAATTCCAACAACTTTTCTATTGCAAATAATGTATTCTTTTCTGGTGATATCCGAGCCAGACTTACTAATTTCAATTCATCTTTTGGTTTAAAGATTTGCTTAACAGATGGAATTGATTTTTTGGGTAGATTATCTGCAATAATTACATCAGTATTAGTTCCAATAGCGCGTTTTACATCATCTTTCTCTTTTTCATTTGTAGCATGAAAAAGAACGTCTTTATAAAGTTTTAAAAATTTAGATGCTTTTAAAAATAATCGCTTCTTTTTTGATTTTACATCGATGGCACTTTGAGCCAACATTCCTCTTGAAGCTACAATTTTCTTTCCTTGAAATTTTTTTAACGCAAATAATGGCAGAATTGAATACTTCCACGAGTATATTCCATTTATATAAGCTATTTTAAAATCAAAAGACTCTATAATCGTTTTGTAAGATGATAAATTCTGGTAAGCATCAGATGCATAGAAAACATTAACACAATCATTGAATTTAACCCATTGATTAAATTCAACGTTTTGATATGGTGTTGTTTCTGTATAATCTGTATTTCTTGTTACAATAAAAAATTCATATTTATCAGACAGATAATCAACCATATTGGCCATACTACGCACTGGTCCCCCAGCCTTATAACCAGGTAAAAACCAATCAATAAATATTAAGATTTTTTTCTTTTCGTGCATGAATTAGATTATTTGACCATAAAGATAGCTTTTTGAATAAAAGCAGTAATAAGGAATGAACTATTAAAATGGCCAAAGTCTTTTAAAATACCACAACCAGTATTTTGAATTTTCTATATTATATCTAAATACCATATATTCTTTTTCCGGAAATAACTCTCTCCAAAGCAATTTTATTTTATTTAATAAACCAGGTGCATTTAATGATTCATTAATATTGATTGCTTTGTGTCTCTGATCATTCTGTCTTTTCTCAATAGCTTCAAAAAGCTCTTCTTTTAGAGTATTGTTTTGGGTACTACTATAGCCTACATTACCGTTTAACAACTGAGAAAACTGATAAATAAGTTTTATCTCGGTTTTCATTTTAAAGTTTATCTCATCAATCCACTTCTGATCTTTAAGTAATTTAGGGTGCAAATTCAGTAACAAAGCAATATCAACCAACCAGCCGAATCGTATTCCTCCTTTATAGTTATTACTTGCCGCATGTGCCAATAGATGATAAGCAAATATATTATCGTTTAAAGTATTTAATATTTTATCTTGACATTGATTTGAGGAATGATTAGAAAAATAATCTACTTCTTTATGATATGGATTTCCCAAAGAAAATAATCGCTGGTGAATCTCAATCAACACACCTTTATAGGTAATTGCTCTAACATGTGCATGTACTTGTTCATGCAAAGCCGATCGAGGAACATAATTTTGAGTAGCTCCTGCTTTTAATAATACTCCCAAGGCCTTAAGTCCCTCTCCTTCCGGAACCAGTAAATCAATATCACCCATTGGACGTAATCCTTCATCAGAATAAACAGTTGCAGCCAGAGCAATACCCTTTAATCCAATAACAGGAATATTAGCTTGTTCAAGAAGATTCTGAATCTCAAAATAGATTTTAAGTTTTTGCTGATTAACTATAGAAGTATGAAAATAAGCTTGCTTCCAGGCTTTTAATATTTCATCAGGGATACTTTGAGCATTTGAACTATTTTTAATTTTATAAAAACACCATGCTCCTACTCCATGTTTTATACCTAACTGAATTAGAGATTGTGACCAATTAATTCCTTCAAAATTTATTTCTCCTTCTACTTTACACAATTTGAGTAAAGCCTCAACATCCTCTTTATTAATTTTGCCTTGGGTCATAAAACAAAGATAATTAAATACACAAAAGATATGATTTTCGTTTTATGATTTATGAAGAAGACCGTAAATAGAAAACTGTAAAATAGTCTAGTTGAATTAAACATTGATTTGATAATACGTTCAACCCTAAAACATATTTGCAAACAAATTTACCACGGAGACTCAAAGACACGGCGCTTTTTTATTTTCTCATTTAACCACGAAGTACGCAAAGATTTCTTCACAAAGGACTCAAAGAAACAACATAGCTGTTAATTACAATTGGTTTTAATTCATGTTAACTCTATGATTTAAAAATTATAACAACCACCTCCCCCTCATACTTCGGGTACTCCTCCTTGAAATAAGGAGGAGAGCTGATTCCCGTGATGTAAAAATATTGCGAAGCAATCTAATCTGTTTAATCTGAGTAATCTGCGGACAACCTATTTTGCTAAGCAAATGAAATTCGTTTAATTTGTGGACTGAAGACTGAGAACTGTATACTGAAGACTACTTCTCATCCTCAATTCCATAGTCCTTACCATATTTTTCAACTACATAATCAATATCCTTATCGCCTCTACCTGATAAATTAACTAAGATAGTCTGATCTTTTGGAAGGTCTTTAGCGAGTTTTAAAGCAAAAGCTACAGCATGAGAACTCTCTAATGCAGGAATAATTCCTTCCTGACGAGCCAATTGCATAAAAGCATCAATAGCTTCTTTATCTGTGATTGTTTCGTAATTTACTCTTTTAATATCCTTAAGATAAGAATGCTGAGGTCCAACACCAGGGTAATCCAGACCAGATGCAACAGTATTTACCGGAGCAGGTTGACCTTCCTCATCCTGTAGTAAATAACATTTAAATCCGTGAATCATACCAGGTTTCCCCATAGATAATGTAGCTGCGTGATCTCCTGTTTTAAAGCTAGTTCCGGCAGGTTCTACACCATAGATATTAACTTCCTCATCCTGAAGAAAAGCAGAAAATAATCCCATAGCATTCGATCCTCCACCTACGCAAGCCACTAAATTATCAGGCAATTTACCTGTCATTTCCTGGAATTGCTCTTTTGCTTCACGACCAATAATAGATTGAAAATCACGAACCATCATAGGGAAAGGATGTGGACCAACCACTGAACCAATAGCATAAATTTGAGTTATCGGATCATTTAGATAAGCTTCAAATGCTGAATCTACAGCTTCTTTTAATGTTTTTAAACCATGAGTAGCAGGAATAACATTAGCTCCTAAAATCTTCATTCGAACCACATTAGGATGCTCTTTATAAATATCAACCTCTCCCATGTGAATATCGCATTCTAGTCCTACCAAGGCAGCAGCTGTTGCCAAAGCCACTCCATGCTGACCAGCACCTGTTTCGGCAATAATTTTTTTCTTGCCCATTCTTTTAGCAAGTAATGCTTCTCCTAAACAGTGATTAATTTTATGTGCACCTGTGTGATTAAGGTCTTCGCGCTTTAAGTAGATTTGTGCACCACCTATTTTATCGGAAAGATTTTTTGCGTGGAATACTGGTGATGGACGACCGGTGTAATGTTTTTGTAAATAATATAACTCTTCTTTAAAAACAGGATCATCCTTAATTTTTTCGTACGCCTCAGTAATTTCCTTCATTACAGATTCCAGCATAGGTGGTACAAAACATCCACCATATTCGCCGAAGAATCCATCTTTATTTGGCATCACTTCTTTGGCTAACAACGATTTGTCCATGTGTATATTTTAAAATGATAAACTGAAAATTTTTGATTCTCAATTTTAATCATTTTATAACGCAAGAGCAAAGGATGAAGTCGAAAGTTTAATGTAAAAAGTCGAAATGTAATAGTTTACAGTATGCAGTTCACAGTCTTCAGTCTTCAGTCAGCAGTCTACTGAGTACTGTATACTGTATACTGTGTACTGTGTACTGTATACTGTGTACTGTATACTGTGTACTGTATACTGTGTACTGTATACTGTGTACTGTATACTGTGTACTGTATACTGTGTACTGTATACTGTGTACTGTATACTGTGTACTGTATACTGTGTACTGTATACTGTGTACTGTATACTGTGTACTGTGTACTGTATACTGTGTACTGTATACTGTGTACTTTTATTTATCTTATAGACAAAAGACTGCTAGATAAGAGACTATTTTCTTTTTAGTAATGGATATCAAAGTTAATTTTAGGGTACTGAATACATGGAGCTTATAATAATTATCTATAGTTAGTAAAATTTATTTCTGATTGAACATTACTCTGTCCTCAATTTCTGAAGACTTTATCCTCTTAAAAACACCTCTCCTCATTCCTCTCCTTTAGGAGAGGATGCCATGGTGGTTAGTGATTTTCCCATCAAAACAAAGATACAAAGCTATTAAACAATGGATTATATACTATTTTGCAGCTTGATAAAAAAACTTCAATCAAACTTTAGCTCATTGAATATGAAGCACATAAACAATTTACCAAAAGTGACATTATCCGTTTATAATTGAACATTACTCAGTGCCAAATTTCGGAAGACTTTATCTGCTAAAAAAACACCTCTCCTCGTTCCTCTCCTTTAGGAGAGGATGACATGATGGTTAGTTATTTTTTCGTCAAAACATGGCCTTAAAGACTGTGAACTTTTATCTAAAAAACAAAGATATAAAGCTATTAAACAATGGATTATAGACTATTTTGCAGCTTGATAAAAAAACTTCAATCAAATGTTAGCTCATTGAATATGTAGCATATAAACTATTTACAAACATTAGCAATAGCCATTTATAATTGAACATTACTCATTGCCAAATTTCGGAAGACTTTATCTGCTAAAAAAACACCTCTCCTCATTCCTCTCCTCAAGGAGAGGATGCCGTGGTGGTTAGCGATTTTTCCATCAAAACATTACTCTGAAAACTGTGAACTTTTATCTAACAAACAAAGATATAAAGCTATTAAACAATGGATTATAGACTATTTTGCAGCTTGATAAAAAAACTTCAATCAAACGTTAGCTCATTGAATATATAGCATATAAACTATTTACCAACATTAGCAATAACCGTTTACAATTGAACATTACTCAGTGCCAAATTTCTGAAGACTTTATCTGCTAAAAAAACACCTCTCCTCGTTCCTCTCCTCAAGGAGAGGATGCCGTGGTGGTTAGCGATTTTTTTGGTCAAAACATGGCCTTAAAGTCTGTAAACTATTATCTAAAAAAACAAAGATATAAAGCTATTAAACAAGAAATAATAGCTATTTGCAGCTTGATAAAAAAACTTCAATCAAATGTTAGCTCATTGAATATGTAGCATATAAACTATTTACAAACATTAGCAATAGCCGTTTATACTTATTACCCTTTACACTATGCCACTATATTACTTAGAACCGCATACTGAGTACTGTGAACTGTTTACTGCCTACTTACTCCTTAGTGCCCCTTTTTACTATATGTGCTACAATCTCCTGAGCAGAATCGTGACGTAATAAGATCATTGGCATAGAAACTCCAACTGCAATAGATAATAAAACAAATACAGCTTTCAAGCCATTTGATGTCGTTTCATGCATAACCTGGATGTACTCATCTGGTGATACCTTTCCTGTTAGTTTAATCAACCCTAGCATAGTTCTATAAGAGAATGCACCGGGAATCATTGATATTATAGAAGGAATAGCAAAAACATACATAGGCGAACGCTTGTTATTAGCTGCCGGAATACTTAGAAAACCTACCACTGTAGCAGATAAAAACGTAGCTAAAACCACATCTAACCCAAATTTCATAGACATAAATTTTGTGATTCCGCAAACTGCTCCCATTCCGAAAATTACAATAAGCGTACGTTGAGGTACATTAAAAAGAATTGCAAAACCTACAGCAGCCAATCCCGGCCAAAACATTCTTTCTATAATTTGTAGAATATCCATCTTGTTAAATTTGATAAATTAATAAAGCAGTTGCTAATCCCAATGCTATTGAAAAAGCTATGATCATTCCATTAACACCTCTCACAATTCCATTCATGATATTTCCATAAATTAAATCAGAAAAAGAGTTTACCAGAGGAACTCCTGGAATGAGATATAAAACTGATGTTGCGAAAGCAAATTCAGGATGAGTTCCAATACTCAATTTAACCGACAATCCTGATATTAAAGATGCTGTTAAAGCTGCTGCATAAATACATAAATAAGCATTATACTGACGTTTCATCATTTCCTGACGAACAAATAATCCTATAAACGTGGCTACAAAAGCAACTAACATTTCAATATACCCACCTCCGAATAAGCGACAGAATGATAAGTCGGCTAATCCTACAAATGTTAGTATAATCCAACGCGGATAATGAGGTAGAGCTTTTAGCCTGGCAATTTCTTTATCTATATCATCCATTGTCCACTCTTCATTGGCAATACTCCAACTCATTTTGCTTATTCCACTCACCAATTTAAAATTTACACCATGGGGACTGGTTCTTTTCAGCATATTAAATGCATGCTTTTGCTCTGTATTTTCAAGGTTAATCATCAGAGCTCTATGAGTTATTAACAATTCGGAATGAAACCCAAAAGCTTGAGCTATCCTTTCCAAAGTTACCCTTATTCGCATACTATTGGCACCAAAACTCATCAGTAGAGAACCTATCTCGAGAAGAATAGAACCTAAACGTTCAATTTGTTCTTTTGTATAATTTTTACCCATCACTTAAAAATAAGGCCACAAAGGTATATCACTTCAGGGCAAATTGTTCTCTAAGGGTTATTTTTTTAATAAAAAATCACATTTGACACACCCTTATGTTCAAAATTTATCATTTTCAATTAAAAATGTTAGAAATTCAGCACCTTTAAGATGATTTATGCATTAGTAGGCAGTACACAGTAAGCAGTTCTCAGTCAACAGTACACAGTAAGCAGTAGACTGTAGACTGTAGACTGATGACTGTAGACTGTAGACTGATGACTGTAGACTATTCACACTTGGTATTATTATAACATGCTTTCAACTGTTTTCTTGCAAGCACAAATTATTGATTATTTACAATATTCTTAAAGCTATCATAACATTTCAAAATTATTAGCTACCTTTGCAGTCAAAGTAAATGGTAAAATTTCCACTCCGGTATTTTTATAGTCATTCAATATTCCTCGCTTTCTATTGTTTGGTTCTACTCATACTTCTACTGAAAATATTTTCCTTTTACTGAATAATTTTAATCTTATAAAATATATTGAATGGGGAGATCTCAAGAAACATTTGGAAAAAAAGAAAAAGAAAAGAAAAGACAAAAAAAACGCTTAGAAAAGCAAAAGCGAAAAGAAGAAAGACAAGCTAACTCTACTGGCGGAAGTCTGGATGATATGATTGCATATGTCGATGAAAATGGACAAATTGTTGACACTCCACCAGATTTAACTAAAAAGACCGAAATTGAACTTGATCAAATTGCAATTTCAGTAGCTAAAAAAGAGGCTGAAGATCCAGTGCGTAAAGGAAGAGTTGAGTATTTTGATCAGCAAAAAAGATATGGTTTCATTAAAGATTTAGATAACCAGGAAAAGCATTTTGTTCATGTTAATGGTTTAATTGATCAGGTGAAAGAAGGCGATAAAGTAACTTTTGAACTGGAAAAAGGATTAAAAGGTTTAATTGCTGTAAATGTAAGAATCCAAGGAAAATAAAAATAACTGATTAATAGTACGTTTGTTCACAATCGGAAGATAAAATTTTAACGAACTATTATGACATACAAAATACAATAAGAGCCGTTATTATAATTTACAAAGATTATAAAAAGAACGGCTCTTCCTGTTTACTCTACACTGACCAAATGCAAAGATTCTACGTGATTTCAAAAAATGCAAACTTCTGCGTTACCGCACAAATTCAAATTCCTCATTTACTAGAATAAACTCTGATATTTGAATTTGCTTGCGCCTTGAATTTCACTATTTTTAGAAATCCCTTTTTCTTGTTCTAAAGAAGAACGGGTTCTTGTTCCTGTAGTTTTAATTTGAAGCCTTTGAGGAATCTCGCCATATACTTCTTTAAAGATCTCAACTTCCTGAGGTGAGGTAAATATCACGCCCTTAAATTGATCTATATTTTGTTTTACAATACTATGATTTCTAATCTTTTGATAAACCTGCAGTTTATCAGCCTGGTTTCCTAACTTTACTAAACCTTGGCGCAAAACACTATTGGTTTGGTCTGATCCGGGAATCAAAATATTTTCATTTACTACTCCAGTCTCTTTATACTTCTGTAGCATTGCTAAAGATGTTTCTTCCTCTGTAAAAGGCTTTACTAATAAACCTCTGTTTCTTAATGCTTCAGAAGTCGACTTTCCCAAACAATCTATTTTAACAGATCCTATATGTCTTACATCCAAACCTAACTCAAATAAAACATCAAAAAAGTACTGCACACTATATCTGTTAGTAAAAACAATACGATGGTATTGATTGATATTGTAAATGACTGACTCTAGAGAATCTGTTATACTTACTTCCTCAATGTTAATTAATGGTGTATGAACGATATTCTCATCTTTTTGCCAGTCATTTACAGAAACACCTGTATACAACCATTTATCCGGATTATCCTGATATTCACGGGCTGTTTTTCCAACAATAATAATAGATGGCGATGGTAAACCTGAAGATTCTTTCTTCAACTTAGCCAAGGTCCCTCTGTAAATTTGCTGATTTGATTTTGAAGCATTATGTACAATTCCTACAGGAGTATTTTCGTGCCACCCTTCATCTATAATCCGTGTAGCTAATTGCTGTTGCTGAGAGGCTCCCATATAAAACACCAATGTATCAGCCTTAGGAATTCGCAGTTTATTCAAATCATGTCCGGATAATAAAGCCACTGACGAAGACAATGACCTTTCTGTTAAAGGAATCACAGCAGATGCAGCTGCTGCAAATGCACTGGTAATACCAGCAATAATCTCTGCATCAATCCATCTTTTAGCAAGATAATGGTACTCCTCTGCCCCACGACCAAAAATCAAGGGATCACCTCCTTTGATACGAACCACATCTTTACCTTTTAAGGCCGCCTGATACATTAACTCATTGATCTTATTCTGATCAAATTTATGAGCTCCTTTCCTTTTTCCTACATAAACTTTCTCAGCACTGAATTTTTTTAAATACTCCTGATCGATTAAATCATCATAAAAAATAATATCTGCTTTAAGCAAATTATATTCAGCCTTACGCGTAATTAAACTATAATCACCGGGACCAAAACCTGCTAAGGAAACACTTCCCCATTGTGAACGTAAATCGAAATCTGAGAAAAGAGTTTTAGCCTTTTCATCGTTCTTTAGTCCAATAACAACCAGGTAGTTTTGCAAAGAAGTTTGTTCTTCTTGCGCATAAAAAGAAGTGTTCGGAACTACAGCATAAACCTCAAGTCCCTCATTTAAAGGATAAGGAACATCCTGTCCTTCAACAATTGCCACCGAATCTTTTATGTCTGATAGTGAATTTAAAACATCACCTGATGGCAAAGAAATTTGATATGGTTGATCCAAATTTATTTTATCCAACCAGTGTTTTAAACTAATTACGGATGTACTATTAGACAATATATTTAATGCACTCATTAATTTTCCTCCAAAAATGATTTGATATGGTTACGTAACTGAATTGAAGCTTTTACATTTTTCCCATCTGAACCTACAGATACCGTCATGTTATCGTGAACCATAATAGCAGGAGAAACAAAATCAGAATAACTGCTGTCATCGGCAATATTAACCAAACAATTATATGCCTTTGCCTCATCGCTGATCCTGTGATTCAACTCATGATCGTTAGTGGTTACGTAAACCAACAAATGACCTTGCAGATCCCCTTCCAGATATTTTCGCTCAACATATTCAACACCCTCTATCACCTTAATATCATCTAATATTTCAGGAGCGATGACTTTAAAACTATCCGTAAATCTTTTCAACAACTGAATTTTATGCAAGGCAACCTTACCGCCTCCGATGACCAGAATCTGCTGATTACTTATATTGATGGATATGGGTAAAAACTTCATTATATGATATATTCTGGTTCTTTCGGTTTTTCTTTTCCTAACTTAATTCTATTCCAAAGTCGCTCATGCCAGTAATACAAAAACAGCTTTGTAAATACTTCAACACCACTAATTGAGGCAGCCATACCAACCTTTCCGGTAATAAGGTAAGATACCAGAAAAGTATCTACAGTTCCTGTTACTCGCCAGGATATGGTTTTAATTAATGTCCGGTATCTTTTATCTTTCATTGCTTTAATATTATTAGCTTTTGGTTGTAATCTTTTAAACTTAAAGCCATCAGTCCACTACAAAAAACTTGACAACAAAGGTATTGCCCACTGAAGACTGAGTACTGAAGACTACTTTCTCTCAACCTTTGGTTTTAGCTCAACTATTCCTTTTCTTCCTACAAAATCACCGAAACGTTCACCATTTTCTCTTTCTTCAGCATATTGCTTTAGAAGAACTTTTAATTCATCCAAAATTTCTTCCTCCGATAAAGTCTCTTTGTATAAAGTATTTAAACGATCCCCATTAAAGCTAGCTCCCAGATACATATTATATCTACCTAATGATCTACCAACAAATCCTATCTCACCAAGGAAAGGACGACCACAACCATTAGGACAACCAGTCATACGAATTAAAATCTCATCTTCAGTCAGATTATTTTCTTCCAGAATAACATCGATTTTATCCATTAACTTAGGCAAATATCTTTCAGCTTCAGCAAAAGCTAGAGTACAAGTATTAAGAGCTACACATGCAATAGCATTTTTTCTTGCTTCACTAATTTTTGTTCGTGGCCAAATGTTATATTCCTTTAAAAGCTGATCAATAACCAGTTTATCTTTTTCTTCAATAGCTCCTATTACCAATCCTTGATTTCCTGTTATTCTAAAATCACACTTTTTTAATTCTGCTATTTTGCGCAAACCTGTTTTTAATAGGTAATCACCTTCATCTTTAACCCTTCCATGCTCAATATATAAACCTACATACCACTTTCCATTTTGAGCCTGATGCCACCCAAATAAGTCACCGTTTCGTTCAAATGTAAATGGCTTAGCTGGATAAAAACCATAACCTAATCTATTTTCTAACAAATACTTAAACTTCTCAACACCTAGTCGGTCAATAGTATATTTCAAACGTGCCTGACGACGATTTTCCCTATTTCCATAATCACGCTGTAACCTAACAATCTCCTCAACTACATCAATAGTCTGATGATAAGGAATAAATCCTAATATATTTCCTAATCGCGGGTATGTTCCAGGCTCAGTAAAAGTCATTCCCAAACCACCACCAACAGCAAAATTAAATCCTTCCAACTTACCATCTTTTTCAATGGCTATTAAACCAATATCATTTGAGAAAACATCAGTATCATTATATGGAGGCGTAGCAATAGCAATCTTAAATTTACGAGGCAAATACGTTTTTCCGTAAATAGGTTCTTCATCCTGTTTACCATCCAACAATAACTTTTGATCCAACCAAATTTCATGATAAGCAGAAGTTTTTGGCAAAAGATGGTCACTTATTTCCTGAGCAATTTTATACGCATCCGGAACTAAAGGAGAAATCGCCTCATTTGTAGTACACATCACATTACGATTCACATCACCACAGGCAGCAATGGTATCTAATAATGAATCATTAATTTTTGCCATTGTTTCTTTCAATTTACTTTTAATAACGCCATGAAACTGAAACGCCTGACGCGTAGTCAATTTTAAAGTATTATTAGCATGCGTTTTTGAAAGTTCATCAAATGCAACCCATTGATCGGCAGTAGCCAATCCTCCAGGGATACGCACCCTGATCATAAAGCTATATAAAGGTTCTAATTTCTGTCCCTTACGCTCTGCATCCAAATCACGATCTGTTTGCTGATAACTACCATGGAATTTAATCAACTGAGTATCATCCTCAGCAATTGATCCGGTTGCCAAATCATTTAAACTTTTTTCTAGAGTACCTCTTAAATAATTACTCTGAGTTTTTATTCTTTCAACATCAGATGGATTCCATGATGGAAATATTTCTTTTTGTTTTACTACTTCTGCCATTTTGATTTCGTATTAGTTGGTGGATATTTGGTTGTAATGATTAGCCCCAGCGCTTCACACTGGGCTATTAGATTACGGACTTTCAGCCCTTTCTTTTTCTTCCTGTAACTTTGTATGCGCGGATTTGCAATCCGTGCTATAGTAAAAAGGTTTTAAATAAAGGGCCAAGTTGCAAACTTGAACCAGAACATGCGACACCTGCCTCATGTTCGGCATAGCGTCTCGCTATGTCGTTTTCCTTTATGGTTTTTACTTTCAACTATGTACTTATCAGTACACATCTTCCTGAAAACGTCGACTGCTTTTAACCTCTTTAAAATAGTCAGCAGCCTCTCTTACTGAAATATTACCATATTCTGCGATAATATTTACAAGCTCTTTCTTTACGTCTTTAGCCATTCTATTCATATCGCCACATAAATAAAAGTAAGCTCCGTCTTTAATCCACTGATAGATTTGTGCTCCATTTTCCCTTAAACGATGTTGCACATATATTTTTTCTTCCTGATCACGTGAGAATGCAACAGAAATCTCTTTCAGCAATCCATTCTTACGATATTTTAATAGTTCCGCCTGATACAAAAAGTCACTTTCGAAATGCTGATCTCCAAAAAACAACCAGTTTTCACCTTTAGCCTGTACAGCTTCTCTTTCTTGTAAAAAAGATCTGAATGGGGCTATACCTGTTCCCGGACCAACCATAATAACCTTTGCATCATGATCTTCCGGAAGTCTAAAGCCTTCATTCTTTTTTATACGAACCAACAATTCATCACCTATCTGTACTTCTTCAGCTAAAAATCCAGAACAAACTCCCTGATGCTCTCTATCATTCAGATTATATTTTACAGCTCCTATAGTAATATGTACTTCATCTGGATTAAACTCATAACTTGATGAAATAGAATATAAACGCGCAGGTAACTTTCTTAATATATTTTGTAAATCTTCTGTTGTTAATTCTACAGGATAATCATTAATCAAATCTAAAAAATCAGATCCGTATAGATATTTCTTTAATTCGTCCTGATTATCTATAAGATTATTCAAATTTGAGTTTTGAGCAATTTCTGCATACTTTTTAATGACAGGAGGTGTTACCACTGTTATTTCATAATAAGCTATAAGTGCATCTTTAAGCGACCACTCAACATCATGTATTTGAAGCTTTGTATCCGGATCAAGATCTAACTTATCTAAAATACCATAAACCAAAACAGGATTATTTTTAGAAATTACTTCAAGAGCATCTCCTGGCTCATAAGAAATTCCTTTATCTTCAATATCTAGTTCAATATGATAAGTTGCTTTATTTGATCCCCTTCCATTCAGTAAAACTTTCTCTAAAACTTCTGCTTCAACCCATTGGTCTACATTCGTTTTAACCTCTGAACTCACTATATTACTAACAGATTCTTTAGAAGCTGAATTGTTTGAAAACTGATTAACAACCTTAGGTAAAATTGACTCTATATGATCATTAAAGTCTATATCTAATTCTACAATATCATGAACACTTTTAGCTCCCAATTGAACTAACTGTTTATGAATATCATTACCTGTTTTACAGAAATTTATATAACTACTATCGCCTAACCCTATAATTCCAAAATTAAGATTATCCAGCTTTGGAGCCTTTTTCCCAAAAATATAAGAATAAAAATCCTCTGCAGAAATTGGAGGTTCTCCTTCACCATGAGTAGATACAACAATCAACAAATTACTTTCATCCTTTAATTTACGATAATTATAATCGGGCATACTAACCAGATTAACCTGAGTTCCAGCATCTTTTAGTTGCTCTGCTGCATTTTCTGCAATTAACCTAGAATTACCGGTATGAGTACCATACAGAACAGTTATTTTATTCTGATTAGGTGAAGATTGCTGAATATCTACCAAACGCTCAACCTGATCGTTTTTAGTTTCTAAATCTTCGCCTAAAAGTCCCCCGGATTGATTTACTCCTGTTAGATATCCTGATAACCAAAATTTTTGTTCTACGGTCAAGCTATTTAATAAGTGTTGTGCTTGCTGAACCTGTTCTTTTGAAAATATTTTACTTATTGCTTCTATCATTTTGCTATTAATTTGGACATACCTGTGGCTGTTGGACTAAATATTTTATTAAGCCAATGATATATTTAAAAATTATTGAGTTAAACTTTATTCTATTTTATTCCCCAAAATTAAAAATTGAGGATTGATAGGTTTTAATATCTTTTTTTGATTATAAGATATTATTCTATTTAGCAAGACATACACATGAGTGCACCAAAAATTTTAATCTTTAACATTGATAATCTATTTTAAAATAATAGGTTGTAAATACGAGGGAGAGACATCAACTAGTGCACACACATCTCGAAACGTTCATTATGCACTAGTTGAATATTTAATTATTAATATCTTATGCAGATCGCAAAAATGTTCGATAAATATTAGCAACTAATATTTGAAAACTTTTTAAATCTCAAATCCACTTAAATATCTTTCTCCTGTATCAGGTAAAATAACAACAATTCTTTTTCCTTTATTTTCAGGACGTTTTGAAACCTGAATGGCAGCCCATAATGCAGCTCCTGATGAATAACCACATAAAAGCCCTTCTTGAATCGATGCTTTATGACTTGTTTCAATTGCATCTTCATTCTTTACCGGAACTACCTCATCAATAACAGAAGTATTTAGGTTACCTGGAATAAATCCTGCTCCTATTCCTTGAATTTTATGTGGACCAGGTTTTCCTCCTGCAATTACAGGACTATCAGATGGCTCTACTGCAATAATCTTTACATTTGGATTTTTTTCTTTTAAAACCTCGCCTACTCCTGACAACGTTCCTCCTGTACCAACTCCTGCAATAAAAATATCAACTTCTCCATCAGTATCTTTTAATATCTCTTCAGCAGTTGTTTTCTTATGAACAGCTGGGTTTGCAGGGTTTTCAAATTGTTGTGGAATAAATGAGTTTTCATTTTCAGCGGCAATTTCCTGAGCTTTTTCAATGGCCCCTTTCATTCCTTGAGAAGCAGGTGTTAACACAAGCTCTGCTCCAAATTTCACAAGAAGCTTTCTTCGTTCAATGCTCATACTTTCAGGCATTGTTAAAATCAATCGATATCCTTTAACTGCAGAAACAAAAGCCAAACCCACTCCTGTATTTCCACTTGTAGGTTCAACAATAATTGAATCCTTATTTAATTTGCCCTGACGTTCAGCATCCTCAATCATTGCAAATGCAATACGATCTTTAACTGAACTTGCAGGATTATAAAATTCTAACTTAGCTACAATTTGAGCTTCACCTTCGTTTAATTTGTTAATTTGAACTAAAGGAGTATTTCCTATTAATTCTGTTACATTATTTGCAATCTTGGTCATGATTATGTGTATTAAATTATTTGCTTTACAATTACAACACAAACATACACTTTGGGTTTAATAACTCCAACAGATTCTATCCACATTAACCTACCTTTAAAGTAGGCTTTACAACCCCAAAATACCCCATACACAAACTTTAACAACTGATTTACTGCACTTTAAATTAAATCCATTCCAAACAGCTTTTATTCCTACTATTCCAATAGGCTATACTACACATCACTTTATCTATCATTTAAAACAATTTACAATTACTTTATTATTCATTAAATTCTTTTACTCTTGATCAAATCTATGCCATACAACACCTCCCCTTTTATTTGTTTTCGAAAAGATTTTTGAAAAATAATATGTAAAATTGCACCTCCCCCTTTAATAAAATAAAACATGGAAGGAGCTTTAAATCTACTAATTGTACTTGTATTTGCCATTATAGTTGGCACTATTGTGTTAAGAAAATTATTTAAAAACAGTATTTTCTTAAGAATAGGAGCTATATGGATTATTAATGTTTTTATTACTGTAGTAAATAGCAGAATCCACTACAACAACCCTGAAGCCTATCCCTTTTGGGCTGCATTAATTGGAGGATTATCATTCACCGCCATATTACTCTATAGCGTATCCGTATGGGTTAGAAAGCCATTTTCTCAACTTGTCGATAACATCAAGGAGTTAAGCAAAGGAGATTTAAATATTATAAATAGCAAAGAGTTTAAAAAGAAATATGTTGGTGAATTAAATACTTTAAATAACAGCATCATTGATTTATCCAATATTTTTAAAATTTCTTTAACTAAAATAAATGACTCTGCAAATAATGTAGATCAACTAGGTGTGGATTCTAGTAATATGTCTCAAGCTCTTTCTAAAGGAACAAATGAGCAGGCTAGCGCATTAGAAGAAATTTCGGCCTCTATGGAAGAGATGAATGCAAATATTAATGCTACAAATGAAAATGCAACAAAAACACACCTGGTAACTTCTGAAACTAATAGTAAATTACAATTAAGTGCAGAAAGTGCACAGGAATTAAATCAAGCAATGACATTAATTGCAGAGAAAATAAAAGTAATTGATGCTATTGCTATCCAAACAGATCTACTTGCCATCAATGCTGCAATAGAAGCAAAACAGGCAGGTGAAGCCGGTGCTGGTTTTTCTGTGGTTGCCGGGGAGGTAAAGAAACTTGCGGAAATAAGTAAAAAAGCTGCAGACGAGATAAAAGATATTACAGAAAAAGGATTAAATCTATCAAAACAAGTTAGCCTACACCTTGAGGAAGCAACTCCATCTATGAATGACACAATGAATCTTATGGAGGAGATCAGTGTTGCAAGCAGTGAATTAAAATCAGGTTCAAATCAAATTACTTCAGCAATCGATAGTATTAATTTAATCACTCAGAACAATGCTAAAATGTCTGAAGAGATGAGCGACAATTCCAGAAAACTATCCAATCAATCTCATGAATTAATTAAAAACATTGATTTCTTTAAGATATAGACTTGTGTTCAGTAGGCAGGTTTCAGGCAACAGGCTTCAGGCTTCAGTCGGCAGTATATACTGTATACTGTGCACTGTGTACTGTGTACTGTGTACTGTGTACTGTGTACTGAGAACTTGCTAAATATAATACATCAAACTTTCGTTTCTGTCTCTAAATTCTTTCTGAATATCAGCTAATGTTTTACTTCTCAATACATCTGTCATTTCATTGATAGCCTGGTTTACTACCATATAAACTGCTTTTTGATTATTTGAATCATCTTCACTAACCGGCAACTCTTTTCTATAGCCACCATCCAATGCTTCATATACCATTAACAACGAAATATCTTTAGGAACTAATCTTAGTTTATAACCACCACCTGCTCCTTTTTTCACTTCAAGCATGCCACTTTTTTTTAGAGTTACCGCAATGGCTTCTAAAAATTTCATAGGAATTTTATGACGTAAAGAAATCTGATAAATCCCCATATATTTACCTTCAGCTAACTCTGCAAGTGATAGCAAAAACCTCAATCCATATTCCGTCTTTTTTGATAACTTCATCTATAATAAATTTCTATCTTTCAGATGTATTTCTAAATAATTATATTGGTATAACATTAACTAATTAAAAGAGATTTAGTTCATCAGAAAGCTTCTCCCAGAGTAAAAAACACTCCACTATCTCCCCTATTAGTCATGCCATAATCTATTCTAAAACTTAACTTTTCATTTTCAAGCACACGCAATCTTAATCCAGCTCCACCCATAACATGTATCTTGTCTATCATTTCTGAATCAAAATCATGGAAAACATTTCCCACTCCGGTAAAAACTTCACAACCTAATCGCCACCATAACTTAGACCTGAATGCAGCCTGAATATATGCACTATGTTTATCTATATACTTATAGGGATGAGATATACCCCTAAAGAGCCTTTTACCTCCTATTTCTGATAACCGATAAAAAGGAACCTCTCCGGAAGATGATTTCAAAACACTTTGCAAAGCAATTACTTGTTCGTTTTTTCCCAAATCAAAATAGGTTCGCATATCCAATTTAAAAGTTGAGAAATCGTAATCTGCAACAGAAGGCAAATATTTTAAATAAGAAGTTTCAAGAAAGAAACCTCTTACAGGATAAATCACACTATTTCTGTTGTCATAAGTTATTGACGGTCCAACACCGGCAATCCATGCCTTTTCGTAACCAACAACATCCTCATTAAAAACATCTCCTTCAATGTTTTTTACATCATAATATCCAACATCATAATTAATTCCTAAAAACCATTCTTTATTAATCACCTTTAATATTCGCCCAGTCAACTCAAGCTTATTTTCTTCAATATCAGAATAGTTTTCCTTATCTGTAAGATTACCAATTTGATAATATTGATCAGGCATATACTGAAACATCCATTTCGTTTTGAAATACCAATTACTTTTTGTGTAAAAGTTTGATGAAGTATAAAACTCGTACATACCTGAAGTTGAAAACTCTGCTGACACAGAAATATTGGAAGGTCTGTAATACCCCGCCCCTTCTTCTTTTCCTCCTAAATAAAACCTCCATGAAGGAAGCAATCCAACACTAAAACCAGTTCTGTTTTCATATCCAACAACCGGCAAAAAGAAAAATGTTGAATTCTCCCTTTCAATAGTAATTAAATCCATTCCCCAATCAGCAAGAGCGGTAATACTATTCACCAATCCCAATGAACTTTTGGGTGTTGTTGATTTATACTTGCTTGTTGATTCTGTTTGAGCAAATACATTACTTATCCAAGAGATGAAGAAGAATAAAAAAAGGAGTCTCTTGTTCATAACTATACTTGTTCAAGAGCCTGAGTAAAATCAGCAATTAAATCATCCACATCTTCTATTCCTACTGATATCCTCAACATAGTATCCCTTATTTCCATTCCTATCTTTTCATTTTCATCGAATTCACAATAAATAGTTGATTCTGGATGAATTATTAAGGTTTTATTATCATTTAAATTAGTTGCTCTACGTACTATTTCAAGATTATTTACGAATGAAAAACATTCTTTTTTAGTAGCCAGGTCAATTGTCATAACAGCACCAGGCTTACCAGAAAATTGTTTTTTACTCAATTCATAATACTTATTATACTTGAGTCCCGGATAATTTACAGACTTAACCTTAGGATGATTAATAAAAAACTCACCCAGTTCTTTACAATTAGCAACACACCGATCAACCCTCAATGCTAAAATATCTAATCCCATATTTAAGTAATGCGCTGTATGTGCAGTCATACATCCACCAAGATGCCTGAAGATTTCTTTTCTGATACGAACCACCAAGGCATTTATATCATTATCCATATGCCATGACTTTAAAGCAGGTAATTTTGACCAGTTAAAGATTCCATTATCAATTACCACACCACCAACAGCAGCAGCACCACCAGACATAAATTTAGTGGCAGACATGACCTCTACATCAACTCCAAAATCAGATGATTTAAATACATATGGAGGAGTAATTGTTGTATCAGCAACAACAGCTACATTATTGTCATGTGCTATTTTACTTACCTCTGCAATATCTAATAATTCAAGTTGAGGATTGGTAATGGTTTCAAAAAACAACACCCTGGTTTTATCATCAATATTAGCCTTAATTGCTTCCAGATTGCTCATATCAACAAATCGAACTTCAATTCCCCACGAAGGAAGTGTTTCTTTAAGCAGAGCATAAGTATGTCCAAACAAATGATTTGATGAAACAATATTACCTCCCTTCTCTACTAATGCTAATAAAGTATTAGAAATTGCTGCCATTCCAGATGATAAGGCAATAGTAGCATGAGCACCGGTTAAATTTTTAAGCTTATACTCAAAATATGCTACGGTAGGATTGGTAGTTCTGCTATATGCATGTGCAAATACTTTTCCCTCAAATGCATCTCTGATATCTTCAGCTGAATCAAACTCATATGCAACACCATCGTAAACAGGCATATGCAATGCATTATAGGCATCTTTTTGTGGCAGCTCGGTATGTAATGATTTCGTTGTAAATCCCTTCTTAATTGTCATATCAATTTATATTAATCCTGAACCATTATAATAAACCATAGAAAATTATCATGGTTCAATTTCCGCATTAATTTGCTCAAATGTAGTAAATCTTAATCATATTGATCATTTATAAATATGTAGAATTAGGGATTTAACTATTAAACAACCATATAACATTCAATCACAATTTCAATACAGCCCTAAATTTCAATAAATTAACACACCTACACTTTTTCCCACATATCGAGTAGGATAATTACATAAAACAGAAGTAAACGTACTAACATTTATAAACGCACAATGAATAACCAATAGTAATTACATACTATAATAATAATGGACTTTGAGCCTCTATTTTCGTAAATTTACTAATGGCAACCTCTATATATGCAAACTTCAGCATTGTAGTAATGTTTCAAAATCTTTATTTATAATAGAAACTTAAGATTTCAACATATTACACGCTGAATTTCATCACTTTAAAGGATCCCAAAATAAGCTATATGTAATTTTTAAATTAACCGCTTTTGTAACACAAGATAAGAGGTACTATTATGTTTCGATTTTTAATCATACATATACTTTTATTATTCGCCGCTAATTACATTGTAATTGCACAGATTGAAGAGGATTATAAAATGGATAGAACAGCAATGGTAATAGAGCAGTTAAAATCGAGAGGAATTTCTCACAAAGAAACTCTTAAAGCAATGGAGAAAGTTCCACGACATTTATTTATTCCAGAAGGTTATCTTGAAAGAGCATATGATGACAATCCTCTTCCTATTGGGTATGGACAAACTATATCACAGCCTTTTATGGTTGCTTACATGACTGAAGTTATCAAACCCAATTCTTCCTTTAAAGTTCTTGAAATAGGCACTGGCTCAGGGTATCAGGCAGCCATTCTTGCTGAAATTGTCGATAGTGTATTTAGTGTAGAAATTATTCCTGAACTGGCTAATGACGCCAAAAAATTACTCAACAAACTTAAGTACAACAATATATACATTAAAAGCGGAGATGGATATTACGGATGGAAAGAACATGCTCCTTACGATGCCATAATCGTAACTGCTGCCGCCACTTACATACCTCCACCACTCATTAAACAGTTAAAACCAGAAGGAATAATGATTATCCCTGTAGGTCATCCATATCAGGTTCAACAATTGGTAATGGTTAAGAAAAAAGGAGATAAGGTAAAAACAAACACTTTATTTCCTGTAAAATTTGTACCATTTATGCGAAGTAATGAATAATAAAAGACTAAAATACTTTCCTCTGGATATCAGTCTTATTTTATTATCCGCTTCTGTCATTGGATATCAAATCATTTTAATGCAGATTTTATCTATACAGCAATGGTACTACATGGCGTTTATGGTAATATCTATAGCCTTACTGGGATTTGGAACTTCGGGAACTTTATTTACTATATATAAAAGACAACTACTAAAAAGATTTTCCTATTACTACTCTGTGTTATTAAAATTAACCAGTCTGAGTATGGCCATCATCCCCATACTAACTTCTTCCGATCTAATACAATTTGACACATACCTTCTATTGGTTGATCTCACTCATATCTTAAGATTTATCATTACATGCCTTTTGTTTTTTATCCCCTTTCTATTAGCAGCCACGGCAATAATCCTGGTATTTACTCAGCATTCTGAAAGAATTGGAAAACTATACTTTGCAAACATGGCCGGATCAGGAATTGGAGGTATTTTAGCAATTGTTCTGATGTGGATCAGTCCACCCCATCAATTAACCGCAATAATAGCATTCATTACCTGGCTGGGATCATTATTTTATTTTGAATCGAACAAAAATATTATAAAACGAGGTATAAACTACGTAATTATTCCTTCAATACTTATAGGCTGCTACTTTTTTACACCTACTATTCAGTCTTCTGAATTTAAGAGCGGAAGTAAAATTTTAAATCTACCCAATGCAAATATCGATTGGGAAACTAATTCACCCTATGGATTAACACAAAAAATAAGTTCTCCTGCAATCAGATATGCTCCCTCATTAAGCCTGACAAATACAAAGCCAATACCAGGAGCTGATATCATCTTAGTAAACGGTGAAGTTGCCGGATATACACCTGTTGACAGCATGAATCTTTTTAGTTGTTTAAACAACACTCCAAGCGCACTTGCTTTTAAATTAAACACCGCAAATAAAACTTTAATCGTACAATCCGGCACTGGAGAATTAATACATTTAGCATTAAACATGCACTCTAAACAAGTTTCAGCAATTGAAGAAAATCCTTTATTACAAAATATTAGCAAAAACAACCTACCGATAAAACATCGTAAACATATCCGATTTGCAAATTCCTCTACACGTTCATTCCTAAAAAAAGATACTACTTTATATGACATCATTCTTTTTCCGACCATTGGCTCTTATTTCGGCTCAACAGATTTATATGCCATACAAGAACAAAACTTTTTAACCATTGAAGCATTTACTGATGTCTGGAGACATCTTTCTAAAGATGGTATATTATGTATTTCAAGCTGGATGGATTATCCATATAAAAATCCTCTTCGATTAACTGCAACTTTATATCAAATGCTATATTTACAAGAAATCAAAGATCCAAACCAATACATTATTGCCATAAAAAACTGGAATCTAGTTACATTATTCGTAAAACAAGGAAAATTCACTCAGGAGGATTTAATAAAAATCCAACTCTTTTGCGATTCTCTATTATTTGACCCGATTTTACCTACCTATAATAACACACCTAATCATTATGATTTTATTCATCAAACAAATGACACACTATTCTACACCTATCTTTCCAATGTATCAAATGCAGATATAGACAACTTTTGCAGTAATTATCCTTTCAAAATAAAACCAACTACTGACAACAAACCTTATTTTTCTCAGTATTTAAAAGCAAAATCATTTATCCAACTATTGAAAAACCAAGACATCAACCACATACCCTATTTCGAATTAGGTTATTTAATTGTTGTTATCTCCTTCATTCTTATCTTAATTTTGGGAATTTTATTTATTCTCCTCCCTATTAAAATCTTTGGACACTTCTCTATTTCTAAAAATACTTTTATCTATTTCTCTACAATAGGAATAGGCTACATGATGGTAGAGATGGTATTTATTCATCAATTTAACATATACTTTAACAATCCCGTTTTTTCTGTAACTACAATTATCTCAACCTTATTAATATTTTCAGGTTTAGGAAGCTATACCTCAGAAAGAATCCACAACTTAAAACACTGGAAAACACCATTAACTATAGGATTAATACTAAGCATCCATATCATTCTTCTTCCTTTAATAATAAACTCAACTCTGTCTTTTAATTCTATGTTTAGGTTCTTAATATGCTTAGGTATTATTGGATTTACCGGATTTTTAATGGGATTTCCATTTCCTATGGCAATTCACAAATTATCGAACATTCGTAAGAATAAAATTCCAAGTGCATGGGCTGTAAATGGATTCTTTTCAGTTTTTGCAGTTCCTCTGGCCGTAATCTTATCAATAGAATTAGGTTATAAAAGCTTATACATTACCGGAATCATTTGTTATCTCATTGCTTCAATTTCAGCAACAAAACTTCAAGGAAATTAAAAAATACGTTAACAACAATATCATTTCAGATAAAACAAACAACTACAAATATCTAAAAACCAATAAATAGTAAAACTTATTAATATAAAAAATCATGAATTACATGTTAAACAAAAATAAATCTATCATTATAAAAACCTTTAGTAAATATATACGTTAATATACCTGATTAACGCATTTTATTTTTTAAAAATTCAGACACAATCAATACAACATCAATTGGTTAGCATATATTATTTACATTATGAATGTCACATCAGATGTTTTTATATATTTGCCGACTGAAAAAAAACAAGCATGACAATAAGATTAAGATTAATTTCTGCAGAAGACGAGGACTTTATCAGAGATATTGAAGTAGGAGGAGAAGCAACTTTTTTTGAATTACATAACTTTATTCAGAATTTATTAAATTTTGACGAGGGTCAAATGGCTTCTTTTTTCATTACTGATGAAGAGTGGAATAAAGAGAAAGAAATTACACTTATAGATATGGCTATGGATGAAACTTCGAGTTCATTTATTATGGCCGATACAAAAATCAAAGATTTCATTACGCAACAAAAGCAAAGGTTGTTATATGTTTTTGACTTCTTTAACGAAAGGAACCTTTTTGTTGAATGTTATGACATAAATAATAACGATTGTAATGAAATCAAGTGCCTTTATTCAGAAGGAAATCCTCCTCAACAATTAGACTTAAGTGATTTATTAGGAGAAGGTCCTGTTGAAGGAGAAGAAACACTTGAAAAACAATTGGGTTTTGATGATGACGACTTCAATTTTCCCGATATTGATCTGGATGACGACTCTATGATATCATATACCGATGATCTGGATGATTATTAATAACATTTCAATTGTATTTATTCAATCGCAAGACACAAACCATTAAGAGTTAGCGTGTAATCAAAAAAACAAAAGATATACATTCATTTTGTTTTTAATCAAACTTTAAATAGTGAGATAAAATAATTTGAAGCTACTTATAAAGTTCTCTGGCATTAAAGTAATTTAATGGTAAACAAATAGGATCTTAATGCGTTTGATACCCGATACTGAATAATTACTTTCAATTTAATAACATTAATGCATAAATTTTTAATTGTAGTAGTCGGCCCTACTGGAATTGGTAAAACAAAAACCAGTATAGAAATAGCAAAACATTACAAAACAGACATTATTTCTGCCGACTCAAGACAGATATTTAAAGAATTAAAAATTGGTACTGCCACTCCAAGTGAAGAAGAACTAAGGGAAGCAAAACATCACAACATAGGTTCTCATTCAATACATGATTATTATAGTGCATGGGAATTTGAACAAGATGCATTGAAATTTACCGAAGAACTTTTTAAAACGCATAATCAGCTTGTACTTACAGGAGGTTCCATGATGTACATCGATGCTATTTGTAAAGGTATTGATGAAATTCCTACAATTGACCAGGAACTTCGCGATAATTTAATGAATCAATATAATACGGAAGGAATTGATTCTATCAGAAGACAATTAAAACAATTAGATCCTGTTTTTTATGAACAAGTGGATTTAATGAATCACAAAAGGGTTATCCATGCCGTTGAAGTCTGTTTAATGACTGGTAAAACATATAGCTCTTTAAGAACTAACACTGTTAAAAAACGTCCTTTCCAAATTATAAAAGTGGGATTAGAACTGGAACGCGAAGAAGTGTATAACAGGATTAATTTAAGAGTTGATCAGATGATAGAAATGGGATTAGTTGAGGAAGCCAAACAATTTTATCCATTAAAAGAATTAAACTCATTAAACACTGTAGGATACAAAGAATTATTTGGATATTTTGATGGTGATTATGATCTTAATAAAGCAATTGAATTAATAAAAAGAAACACAAGGCGTTATGCAAAAAAACAATTAACATGGTTTAAAAAAGACGCCGAAACCCAATGGTTTAGGCCAAATGAAATTGCAAAAATTATTTCACATATTGATAGTTTAATATTAAATTGCAATTCCTAACAAAAGATTTTTTTTCACCGGGCATATTTTTTTATTAATCAATCTCGCGGTTTACTTTTTTTGCCCGGTGTTTTATTTCCTTAGACATTAGACATTAGACATTAGACATTAGACATTAGACATTAGACATTAGACATTAGACTAATTTACATGGCGCCCATAATGGTATTCCAAGAGATTAACAATACCATATTTATATACCTAAACTCTATACAATTGCCTCTATTACTGTATGAAATGAATCCTCATGCCATTCATCTTTATTAAATGATGCATAAAATTTTATATCTGTAAAATACTTACCTAAAATTTCATTCAATTGTTCTTTAACGATGGGAAACAATAAAGCTTTTTGAGTTTGCTTGTCACCTTCTATTTTCGACACCAAATGTGTAATAAACTGAATCTGACATCTGGCTTTATCATACTCGTAATCTCTTTCAAAAATATAATGATCACTTTCAATTGTGGGTAATGATTTAATATGATTCTTTAAAACCCAATCATAATTAACTGTTTGAATCAATAGTTTACCGTTGGGCTTTAACAGATTTCTGGCAGATTCTATAAAGCTTTTTATTTCTTCAATATCATTTAAATGAACAATTGTACTTCCAAAACAATAGATCAGATCAAAAGCTCCACTTTTATAAACATCTCCAATTGCAAGTAAATCACCTTCCTTAAATTTAACATCTATAGCTTGCGGCCGCTTTTCTTTGGCTTTTTTAATCATCTCCCTATCCAAATCAAAAGCTTTAACCGAAGCACTTCTCCTCCCTAATGCAATAGCCAAACTTCCTGTACCACAGCCGGCATCCAACATTTTTTTTCCTCCTAATGATGTATACATATTCTCCACAAAAGAGAGCTGATTCAAATTAAGAGGAAAAATCTCATCGTATGCGTTCACTATATCCTTATAAAAAGACATTATTCAATGATTTGATGTTTTTTTAAATATATATCATTACAATAGCTCGATAGACTTTTATATATTTCAGATTTTCAAACACTTACATTTCATAATATCTAATACATAAATGATTTATTTTAAGCCACTTGTAGATAGTCTAAAATCTATTATCTAAAATCTAACGATCTATTATCAATACTATTTTAATACTTTTTCAATTTGATATTTATTTCTTTCTGGACTATTTCTTGAAATTAATTCAGCTAAGAATCCTGCCACAAACAACTGAGTTCCTATAACCATACATGCCAAGGCTATATAAAAATAAGGACTAGAAGTTACTAAAGGCTGTTGTATGTTATGATAGACGTAAAACAATTTTTTTATACCTAAGTATAATGAAGAAAAGAACCCTATCATAAACATTAATGTACCTAAACCACCAAAAAGATGCATTGGCCTCTTTCCGAATTTAGATATAAAAGTAACAGACAATAAATCAAGAAATCCTTTTAAAAAACGTTCTATTCCAAATTTAGAAACACCATACTGACGCTCTCGATGAATTACAATCTTTTCACCAATCTTTGAAAAGCCATTTCTTTTAGCAAGGATTGGGATATAGCGATGCATCTCACCATAAACCTCAATACTTTTGATCACCTCTTTGCGATATGCTTTTAAACCACAATTAAAATCATGAAGTTTAATTCCTGAAACCCACCTGGCAGTACGATTAAAAAACCTACTTGGTAAAGTTTTACCTAATGGATCATGTCTTTTTTTCTTCCATCCACTTACAAGGTCAAACCCATCCTCTTTAATCATTCGATACAGTTCAGGAAGTTCATCAGGATTATCCTGAAGATCAGCATCCATAGTTATTACAACATCTCCATTTGCTGCTTCGAACCCACTAAATAAAGCAGCAGACTTACCATAATTTCTGCGAAATTTTATTCCTCTTACCTCCTTATATTCCGAAGCTAATTCTTCTATTACTGTCCATGATGAATCATTACTTCCGTCGTCCACAAATAACAACTCATAAGTAATATCATATTCCTTAAGTACTTTATCTACCCAAACAATTAACTCTTTTAATGACTCCTCTTCATTAAAAAGCGGCACAACTACTGATAAATTCATCTTATCAAAAAATATTAAAACAACTAAGTCCGATTATATTCAATCAGACTTATATTAAAATCAACTTAACAATACAATTAAAACTCTGGTTCAGGATCCTTTTTTAGAATAGCAGCAATAATCAGCGAAAAAATAAATGCCATAAAAACAGTTCCTACAATATTAAAAACAGATAACATTCCAGGACTTAAGAAGATATTCAAAAATGGTTCAGCCTGCTCTAAACTAGCTTCTGTGGCACCTTGTTCTAATGCTTTCTCCTGAGACAAAGCAATAACTTGTTCATGCACCGAAGGATCTATTATTGCATAAAACACATAAGTAAATATTCCATGTATAATACCTCCTACTAATCCAATTAAGGTTCCTAATCCCAATCCTTTGCTGTATTTTAAAAAACTATCATTTTCTTTTTCTTTATAATGCTTAATTCCTAAAACTAATATAGCAGCAAGTAAAACATACCATAATATTCCAACAACAGAATTGCCAATTAGTCCGCTATAACTTACTATTAAAGTAAAAACAACTGATGCAATACCTAAATACAAGCCCCAACTTAATACTGTAGATGATTTAGAGGCAGATAATCTTTCCATAATTTAATTTTTAGTTAGTAGTAGATGTTTGTATGATTTTATGTCAAAGATAATGTTAAAACTGAAACAAAAAACAATAAAAATTTATGATAAAAGTAAGGATAAGATATGCATCATGAGTAAGAAATATATTCAATGATATTTTATCTGAAAAATTAATAGAAAAACAACTTATTGATAACAAAGCAATTATTAAAGTACTCAAAAAAAACTTTATTTTTTTTTCATTTTTTACTTGCAGGTAATGTGATTTTGTCTACATTTGCATCCGCTAAAGCACGGGTAAGTCCTGTACGACCAGCTCCTATTGAATTCCCCCAGGGCCTGACGGCAGCAAGGGTAGATGGTTGAGCGGTGCGATGCAGGTAGCTTACCCACCCGCCAATGTAGCTCAGCTGGCTAGAGCAGCTGATTTGTAATCAGCAGGTCGTGGGTTCGAGTCCCTCCATTGGCTCTTTTAGTTTTCATAATGTTGGAAACTTTTTATTTATTGAAATAATATTTTTGGGGAGATACCAAAGTGGCCAACTGGGGCGGACTGTAACTCCGCTGACTTTCGTCTTCGTAGGTTCGAATCCTGCTCTCCCCACTGGAATTTGTTTTGAGGAAAACAACGCCAATGTAGCTCAGCTGGCTAGAGCAGCTGATTTGTAATCAGCAGGTCGTGGGTTCGAGTCCCTCCATTGGCTCCAATTAATTTGCGGAAGTAGCTCAGCTGATAGAGCATTAGCCTTCCAAGCTAAGGGTCGCGGGTTTGATCCCCGTCTTCCGCTCTAGAAGCCATCTATTTATAGATGGCTTTTTATTTCAATAAATAGTTTAATACTGTACGTTGTATTATATTTTTGAAATGATTTTTTTGCCAATGTAGCTCAGCTGGCTAGAGCAGCTGATTTGTAATCAGCAGGTCGTGGGTTCGAGTCCCTCCATTGGCTCCATTATTTTGCGGAAGTAGCTCAGCTGATAGAGCATTAGCCTTCCAAGCTAAGGGTCGCGGGTTTGATCCCCGTCTTCCGCTCTAATAAAACCATTGATTTATAGATGGTTTTCTATTTAAATATTTTTTGGGGAGATACCAAAGTGGCCAACTGGGGCGGACTGTAACTCCGCTGACTTTCGTCTTCGTAGGTTCGAATCCTGCTCTCCCCACAAAATTTTTTCTTTAAAAAACAAGGCCCATATAGCTCAAGTATAGTTACAAAATTGATTTTAAATCAACAGGTTTTTAATTTGAGTTAATATATTGCCTCTAAAATTGCGGAAGTAGCTCAGCTGATAGAGCATTAGCCTTCCAAGCTAAGGGTCGCGGGTTTGATCCCCGTCTTCCGCTCTAGGAGCCATCTAGTTATAGGTGGCTTTTTTTATTTTTAGCCTTCATTTAAATCTCAACAGCAAAGCTTCTGCAGAAACAAATCAAATCACATTCAATATTTTGAAATAAAATAGGATCATGCACAATATTTGGGTATGAACAAAAAAAAGAGTTTTTGCTGTTAAATAGAAAAGAGGCTGAAAGCCAATTACATCACAACAAGGTGGCAACGCCCCTTTTTTTGTCATCAGGAAAATATCAGGATGAAAGTCTGTAACTACCTCCAATAATATTTCGTAAATTTGAATGTAATTAAAATGTTTCAGACTTACAGTATATATATGTAATTGGGACGATGTCCCAAGTTTTGATATATAAGGTTTTCAGCCTTATACAAAGTAATTTTATCGACAGTTCAAGTGTTTTTGACGTTAATAGTTTCCTATTCAGGATAACAAAAATCTATACTTAATTAATTAAAACAACATCTAGACCCAAATTTTATACTTGATCCAATAAGGATCATGCACAATATTTGGGTATGAACAAAAAAAAAAAGAGTTTTTGCTGTTAAATAGAAAAGAGGCTGAAAGCCAATAACATCACAACAAGGTGGCAACGCCCCTTGTTTTTTGTCATCAGGAAAATATCAGGCTGAAAGTCTGCAACTACCTCCAATAATATTTCGTAAATTTGAATGTAATAAAAATGTTTCAGACATACAGTCTGAACTTACAGGATGTATATGTACTTGGGACGATGTCCCAAGTTTTGATGTATATGGCTTTCAGCCTTAAAACCAAGAAATTTTATAGACAGTTCAGAAGTGTTTTTGACGTTAATAGTTTCCTATTCAGGATAACAAAAATCTATACTTAATTAATTAAAACAACATCTAGACCCAATTTTTTTTACTTGATCCATAAATTATTTGATTGTCCCTTATTTATTAAATTACTAATTTGGTTTTTCAAATGGACTACATAAAAATATTCCTGACTTATTGCCTGCGAAATTAAGGTGAACACCATATAAAATCATGCATTTTGAATCTTTTACCTTTTCTAACTTAAAATAGAATTTGATAAAGTATACTTTTCTGTATATGACTATTCTTTTTTTTTATTTTAAAATTATTTTTTTCACCATTTTATTTGTTTGGTAAAAAAATACAGGTATATTTGTACCGAATTAAAATAAAAACAAGGAAACATTCATTGTTTAAAATATAGGGTTAGGTTTGGTTAAAAATGGGGATGCCGCAAGGCTCCCTTTTTTTTTGCTCATATTTTTCATAACTACGTATTAAAATATTTCTTTCTTTATTATGATTGTCCCCTATTTCTAACATTGTAGACTATCAATCTGAATTCAACATAATTTTCAAATCATAACACTTAGAATTACATCAATAAAATGAAAGTTTAAATAAAGTTTACTTTGATTTTACTAATCTTAGAAAAAACCAAAACTAAATAGTATTTTTCGAGCTGAAGATTACTACTGATAAGTAGAATCTCATAGTATTTTCAGTACAATTTGAGTATAAATATCAGGTTATTAAGCATACAATTGAATATATATGAAAGAAAAACATCCAATAGTAAAAGCAATTGCTAAGCTTATTTTTTTATTTGGAAGAATCGTATTATCAATAAGATATAAAGTAAGTCTTGAAGGAATCAGGGATATAGATAAAAATAAACCAATTTTATTTTTACCTAACCATCAGGCAGTTGTTGATCCAATGATATTGGTTAGTTTCTTATATCCACATAAAAATGTGGTTCCCATGATAACAAGTTCATATTATGACTTACCGATATTAAATTTATTTTTTAAGAATTGGGGCGCAGTAAGAATTAGTGACCTTGAAAAAGGAAGTAGAAACACTAATGTTTTAAATCAGATTACAGAATCTGCAATTGAAGCATTTAAACATAAAAAAAGTATAATTATATATCCATCAGGTCAAATTGCATCACAAGGGTTGGAAAAAATCCAAAATAAAAAAGGTGCTTTTGAAATTGTAAAAAAACTACCAGACGATGTACAAGTAGTAGGTGTAAGAATTAGCGGTTTATGGGGTAGTCAGTGGTCTAAAGCCTGGAATGGGCAGTCTCCCAACTTTGGATTAAATTTAATAAAAGGCATCTTTTATACTTTATGTAATATTCTATTTTTTGTACCTCGAAGAAAAGTTTCTTTAAATTTTGAAGACATTACAGCTAATTCCATAGAGGCTTCAACGAAAGATAAACAAACATTCAATCGTTTTCTTGAGGATTTTTATAATGCTAGTGGAGAAGAACCTGTATCATTTTTAAAGCACTACTTTTTTAGCACAACTCTGCATAGAGATATCCCTGAGAATTTGAAGTATGCAGATTCTACAATAAACAAATCTGATTCTATAAATCAATCGTTTCCTAGAGTTATATCAAATGGAGTAAATGAAATTATCAAAAAACATCTTCATGTCAGTACTGATAATATAAATAATAGTACCCATCTTGTTAACGACCTAGGTGCAGATTCGATTGTTCTGGTTGAAATCATAAAAGAGATAGAAACATTTTTTAATATTGAAACACAAAATGATATATCTGATATTAAAAATGTAGGTCATCTATACCAGCTAGCCAATGGTGATTTACAGTCAAAGGTAAGTCTGCCTCCATGCTCTTTTTCAAAAGTCAATCCTTACCATGATTATATAAAAGTTCAATCCACGAACAATATACCAAGCCTGTTTTTAAAACGATTTACAAACAATACTCATCTATCCTTTGCTTACGACATCATGCTTGGAGAAACAAACAGAAAAGATTTTTTTCTGAAAGTATGTGTTGTATCTGAGATTATAAAGAAAAAATGTAACGAAGAGTATGTTGGAATTATGTTGCCTGCAGTACAAAGTACTCCTTTATTAATTATGGCTACTTATTTTGCAGGTAAGGTTCCTGTAATGTTAAATTGGACCGTTGGACAGTCAATTCTTGATCATTGTATTAAAGACTCTGGTGTAAAATATATTTTTTCAGCCAGTTCTTTTATTGATAAAATAAAAGATCAATTATCAAATAATGCTAAAAACAAACTAGTATACTTAGATAAGGAAATTAGAAAAACGAGTATTTACACAAAATTAAAAGGGGCATTTAAAAGTAAATTACCTAAGTATTTCTATAAATTTGATAGAATTAATAACACAGCAGTTGTATTATTTACATCCGGCAGTGAAAATCTACCTAAAACAGTAGAACTTACTCATGAAAATATCTTATATGACTTAAAAGGGACACTTGAGCTTTTAGATCTTGAACGTAATAGAGTTATAATGGCATTTTTACCACCATTTCATAGTTTTGGTTTTAGTGTTTTATCCATACTCCCATTAATAACAGGTACAAGAACGGTATATTCTCCAGATCCAACTGATGGAAGAGCACTAGTCAGAATAATTAAACATACTGGTGCTTCTATTTTAATAACTGCTCCAAGTTTTTACAAAATAATATTGAACAATGCAATTCCTGAAGATTTATCTCATATTAAATACATTGTTTCGGGAGCCGAAGCTTTATCGCTTGATTTAATAAATTATTCAAAAAAAACTATACCTAACGCGTACTTACTTGAAGGGTACGGAATTACAGAATGCTCTCCTGTTTTATCTCTTAATCCATTACAAAAACAAAAAGCAGGAAGTGTTGGTAAAATCATAAAAGGTGTAGAATGCGTAATTATAGATCTAGAAACAAATCAACCTGTTAAACCTAACGAAACAGGAATGATATGTTTTAAAGGAAAAAATATATTCAATGGGTACAAAGATCCAAATATACCTTCGCCTTTTATTGAAATTAACAACCAAACCTATTATAAAACAGGAGACCTTGGATATTTAGACGCAGAAAACTATTTGTTTATTACAGGTAGATTAAAACGCTTTATAAAAATAGGTGGAGAAATGGTAAGCCTTCCTTTTATTGAAAATGTATTGGAAGAACATTTTGGGAACAGTGAAGAAAAAATATTGGCTGTTGAAGGTAATGATAAAATTCAACCTCCTCAGATTGTACTTTTTACAAAAAAGCCTATAACTATAAATGAAGTAAATGAGCAATTGAGATTAAAAAAGGCACCGTTAATAGCTAAAATAACAAGGGTTGAACTTCTTGATGAAATTCCATTATTAGGAACAGGGAAAGTAGATTATAAAGTTTTAAAAGAGAAAGTTTGAAAGTGATGGAGTAATAATTAATATTCTTAATTATTTTTATTAGGCAAAGAGTATTTTTTACATAAAAACTCTTTGTTTCAGTTGATTGAATATTTACGCTACTTTCTATCACCAATTAATTTCAATCCCTCCATAAAAATTTAATGGTTGCCCGGGATAATAATAGCGTGGTTTATTGGTACCAAAAGCACTTGCATTAATCAAAACCATTGATGCATAATGTTCATCAAATAAATTATTACATCCTAAATAAAAACTACTCTTTATTCTTGAAATATTTAAAGCAACTTTTACTTTCAGATCAACCTTTTGATAAGCAGCATAAGATATTGAGTTATCATCAGTAAGATATTGATTTCCTATACTTTTATAACTCAAATTAAAACTCAAAGGTCTGATAAAGGTATTTAAATCCAATGATAAAACATACTTTGGAATTCCCGGCAACTGATTCCCTGATTGATTGTTTCCATCATCAACAAATTGAATAAATTCATTATGCGATGTAAAATAGTTTGCATTAATATATAAATAACGATGACTGTTTTTAGGTATAATATAATACATTAAAGAGCTCTCAATTCCATAGTGTTTTGTTTTACCGGCATTAATTCCATAGAATATTTCTTCAGTTTCTCTTTTTGTTACTAATAAGTTTTTCATATTTAGGGCATACAGACTCATATCAAATGATAATTGCTGTTTTTGCTGAGTGTACCTGTAGCCAATTTCATAACCCCACCCCTCTTCCGGCTTTATTTGTTTATTAAAGGATCCATCTGGCATCTGCGCCTCTTCAAATGATGGCGTTGAGAAGCCATGACCTGCAGAACCTAATAAATTATGCTCTTTATTTATGGCATAATTTAATCCCAAACGCGGAGAAGCAATCCAATCAAAAACATATTGATCTTGATCTGCTTTTGATTCATATTGCGCCCGGTTTAAATTACATGAAGCCTGAAGCAAAAGTTTTTTAAAAATAAGCTTCTCATAAATTACAAAAACATTAATATATGAACGTACCAAATCATTTGAATTTAACAAAGCATTATCATTACTATCATCAACACTATAATAACTTAAGCCATTAATTTCTCTCATCAATTCAAATCCTGTAATAAGCTTATTTGTACCATTTTTATAAACGAGCTTTTCTCTTATTCCTATAGAACTTCTTGTTTCTTCTAAACGATTAAAAGGACGTAGTTCATCTAACGAAGAAATATGAGTAAACACATTTACTGAGTTAGCCAATTTATTATTTAAAGGTATTCCCCACCCTAAACTCAATAAATGTTTATTTGATTTTTCAAACCCTTTGATTTGTGCCCAACTATACGCAGCCTTATCTGGATTATTATAAAAATTAAGACTATCTAATGAACTTGGAATCTGTCCATTCAGAAATCGATAATTATAAAGTACATTAAAAGAACTTCCTCCAATTTTGTACCTTCCTCTTAAAGTAACATTTGTTCTTTTATAATTACTATTCTGCCTATAACCACCTGATGTTAAATGATTCACATTCAAATCTAGGTCAATTTTCTTTTTATTAAAAACATTATAATTTACTTGCTGTAAAAATGTAGCAAAACTTCCAACTTCGCTTTTAAATAAAATTTTGCTTTCTGATGTTGAAAGATCATTTGGTAAAAGTACAACTACTCCTCCTAATCCAGAACCATATAATGCCGATGCCGGACCTTTTAAAATCTGAATACTTGAAATGTCATTTAAACCAAAATCTTCAATTGAAGTCACTCCATCTCCATCCGTTAAAGGAACATCACCCCAATAGGCTTTAATACGATTTGAATTATATGGTGTTCTTGAACCAATTCCTCTTATTGTAATCCTATTTGTACTTAAGGTACCTTGTTGCATAAAAACTCCGGGAACAGTATTTAACTGTTCGGATAATAGATATCCATTTCCTGATTGAATCTGCAAAGAATCAGCAACCATATAACCGCCTGGCCAATCCTGTTTTGAACTTATAAACAACGGAGCATTTACATTAACCTCTTCTATTAAAACTGAAGAAATGCTATCTTGCCCAACCTTTTGAGAAAAAGTATGGTTAATAAGTGAAACTAATAAGAGTATAGAAATTAGGAATCTCCTGATCATTAATTTAATTAAGAATATATATTAACATAAAATAGATCGATAGATTTTAGACTTATTTACAAAATACATAAATCAAATTACTTACACACTTCACACCACAAAAAACAAACACCTGTAAATCACACAGTAATAAAACCTTAACAAATTATTGAACATAGAAACTCAGGTTATTAGTCTATTGGAATCAATTTTAGTATTTTACCAGGCTTTTCTATGGCTACATAAATATATCCATCAGGACTCATTTCCACATTTCTTACTCGCCCAATATTCTCTAATAAATTTTCCTGATGAATAACTTTTGTGCCATCCAATTCTACTCTCTTCAAATATTCAAAACGCAATGAACCGGTTAAAATATTATTTTTCCAATTAGGATAAAGATCGCCTTTTACAAATGTCATCCCACATGGAGCAATTGAAGGTACCCAATACAACAATGGTTGCTCCATTCCTGCTTTTGCAGTATCGTTAGTAAATATGGTTCCATTATAATTTATCCCAAATGAAATGACAGGCCATCCGTAATTTTTACCTGGTGCAATAATATTAATTTCATCACCGCCTTTAGGGCCATGTTCATCAGTCCATATTTTTCCGGTTTCCGGATTCATACAAACACCCTGAGGGTTTCTATGGCCATAAGAATAGATTGTAGGTCTGGCATCATTTATCCCAACAAATGGATTATCTTCAGGTATAGAACCATCTTCATTGATCCGATGAATTTTTCCGCAATCATTATCTAAATATTGAGGATTACGATCTCGGTTTCCCCTGTCTCCTACTGAAAAATATAAATAACCATCATTATCAAATTCTAATTTACTTCCATAATGATGCCTTTTATTTGATGAAGGTTCTGCTCTAAATAAAATTTGTTGATCAATTAACGTATTACCATTTAGCCTGGCTCTCATTACAGCAGTTGTAGATAAATTATTATTACCCTCATCTGGTGATGAATAGGACATATATAACCAACCTGTATTTTCATAATCCGGATGTAGTTCTACATCGAGTAATCCGCCCTGGCCTTGCGCTTTTACTGTAGGAGAACCTGATATTTTAATCAATTGCTTATCTACAGTAAACCTTAACAAATCTCCTCCTCTTTCCGAAATTAATAAATCACCATTAGGAAGAAATTCTAACCCCCATGGTACATCTAGTCCTTCAACAATTGTATCAACCTTAAACTTTTGTACCTCTGAAACTTCAATTCCATCTGAACTCTCATGTTGCTGTTCTACCAAGGGAACCATTTCCGACAACTGAAGAATATAATCTGTTAACTGTTGAATAACTTCATCACTTAAACCTTCACTAAAAGCCGGCATACCATGAGCTACCCTACCCAATTTAATACTTTTAAATACCTCATCATTTGAACCACCAAAGAGCCACTGCCGATCTACAAAAGAAGATTTTTTATCATTATGACATCCTAAACAGTAATTCTTATAAATATGTTCTACTTCATTTTGAGAGTATTCTTTTGTCTGTGTATGTAATGAACATGATAGAAATAAAGGAACTATAATTATCAAAAACAATGAGTTGGTAAATAATAAATTTGTTTTCATACACTCTAAAATTTATTTGTAAAGTAACATAGAATATGCAATATCGTAGAATACAACATATTCAGACTCGTTATTCCTTATTATTAAAAGATTTCATAATCTATGATTCTGGTTAATCAAATTACATATTTAATCAAAACAATGCAACCTTAATTAATCCAATTGAGTATTACGATAATAGAAGAATTTAAATTATATATTAACCCAAGTTCGATTAAAATAAAGAGCTCAGATTTTAATAAAATACTGATATACAAAGCCTGTCCCGATATGATCGGGAGCAAATTCTTTTTGCATAGCTCGCTATACAAAAAGAATTTAACGAAGTAGATTAGTATTTTATAGAAAGCCACATATAAACTACGATTTTCAGCTTCATATTTGTTTGACATAGCCCGCTATGACTTCACAAATATTCATTGAAACTCATTATTTATAGGCGGTCTAAGTCAATAATTTTATATCAAACTCGGACTATTAGAAAATAATCATTAAGCAGACTTAATATAAATTAGATCATTCTACATATATCAAAGTAATTATATCTACATTATTACATATATTTGATTGTTTTTTAATTTAATTAATAAATTTTAACTTTAAAAAAACGAACGGACCAATAAAACAACCTAAATAAATTACCTATGAACAAGGTTATCGTTTATTCAATTGTGATTTCAGTTTTAGTTATACTGGGAATAAATTTTCTCCATAAAACAGAACCTCTCAATTTTTCTCAGTACGAGTTAAAACAAAAGTATGCAACAAAACCTAAATCATCAGTTGATCATAGTCAGTTTGATGTTTTAAATCAAGAATTTAAAACACCTCAGGACGTTACAGAAGCTTGCTTAAGTTGTCATAATAAACGTCATGAAGAAATCATCCATTCAAGTCATTGGAATTGGGAACGAGTTGCCTACGTTGAAGGTAAAGGAATTTCAAAAATTGGTAAAAAAAATGTACTAAATAACTTTTGTATAGGATCTAATTCAAATGAACAAGCTTGTGCTAAATGTCATATAGGATTTGGTATGACCAGTAATAAATTTGACTTTAACAATGCACGTAATGTTGACTGCATGGTATGTCATGACAACAGTGAAGAGTACATTAAAGGTGCTGCTATGGCAGGTTATCCTGATAGAAATGTGAATCTTACTAAAGTAGCACAAGGTGTAGGTCGCCCTTCAAAAATAAATTGTGGAAGCTGCCACTTTTATAGTGGCGGAGGAAATAATGTAAAACACGGGGATTTAGAAGATGCATTATTAGCTTGTGATAGAAATACCGATGTACATATGGCACAAAACGGTATTAATATGACATGCGTTGAATGTCATACAGCAGAGAAACATCAAATTAAAGGTAAACTATACTCTGTTTCTTCTACCGATGTAAACAGACTAAATTGTGAAGACTGTCACACCTCTCGCCCCCACTTAGATGATTTACTAAACAGACACTACTCAAAAATTGCCTGTCAAACCTGCCACATTCCTATTTATGCAAAAGCTAACGCAACAAAAATGGCCTGGAAATGGTCGGAAGCAGGAAAATTGCTGAATGGAAAACCTTATCATACAGAAGACTCCATAGGAAATCACACCTACTTATCTATAAAGGGTTCATTTAAATGGGAAACCAACGTAAAACCTGAATATGCATGGTTTAATGGAAATGCACAACATTATGTTGCAGGAGATACGATTGAAAGTGTTCCGGTTCAGGTTAATAGATTATTGGGAAGTGCTGATGACATGCATTCCAAAATTTACCCCATTAAAATTCATAGAGGGGACCAAATATATGATCCGGAAACAAACATGTTGATACAACCTAAACTTTATTCTCCGACTAAAGGAGATAGTGCCTTTTGGATGGATTTTGACTGGAACCTTGCTGCCGAAGCTGGTATGAAAAGAATGGGGTTACCATATAGCGGCAAATATGATTTTGTAGAAACAGAAATGTACTGGCCTGTTAACCACATGGTTGCTCCTAAAGAGCAATCACTAGACTGTAATGATTGCCACACTAATAATAATAGCCGTTTAGCAGGTATTAACGGATTATATATTCCTGGAAGAGATAAAAACGATTGGGTTGATTTATTTGGTAAACTTCTGTTTTGGGGATCATTATTTGGAGTATTCATTCATGCTCTGGCTCGATTCATTAATTCCTTACGAAAAAACGAAGTTGAATCTGAAGAAATTTCCTATTAATATATCATCTAATCAATTACAATAATAACTATGCAAAAAGTTTATATATATAAAAAATTTGAAAGATTCTGGCACTGGACTCAAGCTGCATTAATTTTCTTTCTTGCATTAACTGGTTTCGAAATTCATGACTCAATTCACCTGTTTGGTTTTAAAAAAGCTGTAGCATTCCATCGATCAGCATCTTATTTATTGCTAGGTCTTATTGCCTTTAGTATTTTTTGGCACTTTACAACGGGTGAGTGGAAACAATATATTCCCACAATATCTAAATTAAAAGCACAGATTCATTACTATACATTAGGAATGTTTAAAGGAGAACCTCATCCTACTATTAAAACCGTAAATAAAAAGTTAAATCCACTTCAAGCTGTTGTTTATTTAGTATTTAAGTTGATAATGGCACCAATGGTTGTGGTATCTGGTCTTTTATATATGTATTACAAATCATTTGATGAAAATGATATTGTTGTGGCTATTGGAATACCTCTGGAATGGATTGCAATTATTCACACACTGGGTGCATTTTTATTAATATCCTTTATAGTAGTGCATGTATATATGACAACAACAGGACATTCATTAACAGCTAATATCAAAGCTATGATTACCGGCTGGGAAGAATTAGAAGAAGTTGAAGAAAATAAAGAATTATTACAAAATAAAAAACAGGAATCATGACAACTGAAAAACCAAAGAAATACATGAATCCTTATTTGGCCGGATTCTTTTTGGGCTTTGTGCTCTTAGTAACCATATACATAACAGGTAGAGGCTTGGGTGCCAGTGGTGCTTTTAAAAGTGTTGTAATGCAATCTGTTGAAACCATTGCTCCTGCTCATGCAGAGAATACAGCATACTATGCTGATTACCAAAAAGCTCATCCGGACGGCCCAATGAAATCATGGTTGGTATTTGAAGTACTTGGTGTTTTAATAGGTGCTTTTTTATCTGGAGTAGCCTCTAACAGGGTAGGTTTAAAACTAGAAAAGGGACCAGGTGTAAAAAATTACACTAGAATTATTGGAGCTATAATTGGAGGTGCTTTATTTGGATTTGGAAGTCAATTAGGAAGAGGTTGTACCTCAGGATCAGCATTAAGTGGAATGGCTGTTATGTCATTTGGAGGTATTATTACAATGCTTGCAATTTTTGGAGTGGCATATATGGTTGCGTATTTCTTTAAAAATTTATGGATTAAAAAACAATAATTATGGGACCATTAGTACCTGATATTATAAGCAGTGAATTAAATTATATAATAGCCTTAATTGTAGGCATTGGATTTGGTTTTGCTTTGGAACAAGCTGGTTTTGCCTCGACAAAGAAATTAGTAGGCTTGTTTTATGGTTACGATTTTACTGTATTAAGAGTATTTTTTACTGCAGGAATAACTGCAATGGTAGGTGTATTAGTCCTAAATCATTTGGGCCTATTAGATCTAAATATAATTTATATAAATCCTACGTTTTTATGGTCGGCCTTAGTTGGTGGAGGCATTATGGGTGTTGGATTTATAATAGGTGGTTTCTGCCCAGGCACAAGTGCATGTGCTGCTGCAACAGGAAGAATTGATGGCATGGCATTTTTAGTAGGTAGTGTTATTGGAATTTTTACTTTTGGCGAAGGTTACCCTTTATGGAAAGACTTATATACTGCAGAAAGCTGGGGGCCTGTATTAATGAGTGATCAATTAGGAATGTCTCGTGAAGCTTTTGGATTAGTTATGATACTAATAGCTGCTGGTGCATTCATTGGCACAACTATTATTGAAAATAAAATCAATGGTAAAGAAACAAAATGGTTTAAACCAATCATTATTAAGAATGCCATCATTATTGCAACACCAATCATCATCGTTTTATTTGTTATGATTACCCCTACCAAAAAAGAGGTTATGAATACACGAATTGATGAAAAGATTGCTGCCGGAGAATGCCATCCTCGGATTATGGAAGGTGACAAACTGGCTTACGAGCTTATGAATCAATACTACAAATATAATGTTGTTGATGTACGTTCTCCTGAAGAGTATAAAAAGTTTCATATTCCTACAGCTATAAATATACCATTAGAAGAATTACATAAGTCATCAAACCTGAGCACTATCATACAAAATATCAAAACCAATGTTTTTTATGGTGTAGACAGTTTGCAGGCACAAAGGGCCTGTATGGTTTCAAAGTATTTTGGTAAATCAGATAACTATGCTCTTGGTTTAACAGCTAATGAATTTAACAAACAATACTTTTTAATTACTGAAGTTGACCCTAATGGATCAAAACACGAAGTGGATATTCAAAATTTTAGAATAGAGGCAGGTAAAAAATTAAAAGAAATTGGTGAAGCCGTTTCTAATTTAGACAAACCGGTTGTAAAAAAAGCTACCCGAGTAAGTGGTGGCTGTAGCTAACCCCCCATATAAAAATTCAGAGGATTTCTTTAATTTTAAAAGAAATTCTCTGATACATTTTAAAATTACATCCTATGAATCAATTTATTAAGCGCATATTTTTTTAACTAATCACATACTGAGCATGATACCTTTAAAAAATATGATAAAATGATATAAATATATGATGAATAGATAGTTAAATATTACACATTCTAATTTGAAAATTCTAATTTAGTTGAGAAACTAAAATCTTTAAGTCATGAGTACAGAATGTGTTAACTTATCTAACTGTGGATTCTTCAAGAAGTATTGCCAAACCAAAGATCTTGCCTGTAAAGGATTTATAAGTATGTATTGTAAAGGTGATAAAATGGAGGATTGTAAGAGATTACAATATAAAAAACAACAAGGAACACCTCCTCCTGATGATATGATGCCTAGCGGACAAATGATAAGATAAAAAAAACCGTTTCAGTTTTGAAACGGTTTTTCTGTTTTATTTATTGATATTTTATAATCCGGTAGCTGTATGATATACATTTGTTACATCATCATCTTCATCAAATTTACCTAACATTTTTTCAAAGACTTTTACTTCTTCTTCATTAAGTTCTTTAGTTGTGGTTGGCATACGCTCAAATTCTGAACTAATGATCTCAAAATCATTTTCTTCAAGATAAGACTGAATTGAACCATAACTTTCAAACTCACCATAAATAATAATATTTCCTTCTTCTTCAAAGATTTCATTGGCTCCTGAATCAATCATTTCCAATTCTAATTCCTCAAGATCCAAACCTTCTTTATTAGCCACTTTAAAGTGACATTTGTGCTCAAACATATATTCAACACTACCTGTTGTTCCTAATGAACCACCAGCTTTGTTAAAATAACTTCTTACAGCACCTACTGTACGTGTATTATTATTTGTTGTTGTTTCTACTAAAACCGCTATTCCAAATGGACCATACCCTTCATATACTACTTCCTTCCAATCGTCAGTATTTTTTTCTGTTGCCTTTTTAATTGCCCTTTCAACATTGTCTTTAGGCATATTAGCAGCTTTGGCATTTTGCATTAACATTCTTAAACGAGGGTTTGCATCCGGTTCTGGGCCCCCTTCTTTAGCTGCCATTGTTATTTGTCGACCTAACTTCGTAAATGTTTTTGCCATACCTGCCCATCTTTTGAGCTTAGTGGCTTTTCGATATTCAAATGCGCGTCCCATTTATTTAATTTTAGCTTACTTACTTTTTTTAAAATCACAAAACTATAAAAAAAATCAAAATTATTTAAGTGTATAAAACACTTATCTCTACTAAATAACAAACACACCATGTATCAGCATAAAATAAATAAAACATTTTTTAACAATTTATGTAAAAATATAACGTTATAAGAATTATGTTTTATAATTAGAAATTTAAGTTGTATGTTCACTCCCCCGTATAGAACTCTAAATCATTTAAATAATTAAAAAATGAAAAAAGACAGACTAAAGTGGATGCCACTTTTTAGTACAAATTTTGCAGGAGTATTAAATGACAATCTATTAAAAACGTTAATAGGATTTGTAGGAGTTGCATGGATCGGGCAAGAAAATAAAGCTATACTAGTATCTGCAGCTGCAGCCTTATTAGTGCTTCCATATATCTTTTTATCTCCCCTATCTGGAAAATTAGCAAAAGAAAATTCGAAGGCTGTAGTTATTCAATGGGCTAAATTTGCTGAATTATTAATTATGGTAGTTGCAATTACTGGTTTTTTTTACAGTAATGTTTATGTAGTATTAGTTGGAATGTTTTTAATGGGGTTACAAAGCTGTATCTATTCTCCAAGTAAATATGGTATTATTAGAGATATTGGAGGAAAAGAATTAATATCATTCGGTACAGGAGCCATGGAAATGATCACTTTTATTGCTGTACTCTTAGGAACGTTTTTAGGTGGAATTATTTCTGACGCACATAATTACTTTTCTAACCCCAAAGATGAAAATATCATTATTGCTGTTGCATTAATGGGACTAGCTGTTATTGGTTGGATAACCAGTATGAAAATAAATCCTAAAGAATCAGAACCTGAAGATGATTCAGATGACACTTTAAACCCTTTACTATTTCCAATTAAATGGTTTAAATGGAGTAAAAGTATTATTGGTTTGAACTATACAGTACTGGGCTTATCAATATTTTGGTTGATAGGGTCGCTGGTACAAATGAATTTATATATCTATTGTGAAGAGTTCCTTGGCTTATCTAATACTGCAACAGGAACAATTATGGCTTTAGTTGCTGTAGGAATTGGAGTTGGTTGCTATGTAGCAGGGGTTGTATCAAACCATAAAGTAAAAACACAACTTGTGCCAATTGGAGGGGTAGGAATGATAGTGAGTATGTTGATCATTTTTATATTAAAACCTGATACAACGCTTTTTACTATCCTAATTATAATTTTTGCCTTTTTTGCCGGATTTTTTAAAATACCATTAAATTCATTTATTCAGGATAGGGTAAAAGGACGAGAATTAGGTCCCGTACTTGCTTATAATAACCAAATGGTATTTATTGCTATTTTAATTTCTGCTGGGATATTTTCTTTAATAGAAAGAGCATTTGATTCACACATTGTATTTCTTGCAGTACTTGTTATCACTGTAATTATTACTGCTGTAATATATTTAAAACTACCAGGAGCTGGAAGAAGAAAAGATATTTAAAACCTTCTATAATTTAAATTAACACATCAAAGGTAATTCAAATGCAAAAACAGAACCTTTACCAGGAGAACTACTTATAAATAGTTCTCCTCCATTTTTTTCAATAAATTCTTTTGTAAGAACTAAACCCAGTCCGTTTCCGGTTTCTTTATCAGTACTTGGTAAAAATTCAGATCCCCTTGCATTTAATATTCTTTGCACCGATTTCTGATTCATTCCTACTCCATTATCGCAAACCTCAATTTTAACCTTTGAACTGTTTTTAATCACTCTTACATCTATCATTCCTTTATTTGGGGTAAACTTAATTGCATTAGATAATAAATTTCTGATCACTGTTTTAACCATTGCTTTATCAGCTCTAACCTCAATATTATCTTCTGCAGTGGTGTTTACAGTTATATCATTAATTTCAGAATAAGGTAATATTAAACTTACATTTTCCTTTATCAAACTAGTAACGTTAAAAGATTCTGGTACATATTGTATATTTCCTAATTGGGATTTGGACCAATTCAAAAGGTTATCCATTAAATGAAATGTATTGGTAGCTGATTCATTTAATGAGTCCAAAGACTTTGATATCATATCTTTATCTAATACATCTATCTGACTGGAAAGCAATTGAATTAAATTACGAAACCAATATAATGGATTCCGAAGCTCATGGGAAATAATACTAAACAATTTAACCTGCTGATCTTTTGATTTACGCAATTTCTTGTTAACCTTATCAAGTTCAATATTTTTTTGAGTAACACTATCATTAAGTTTTGTTAGCTTAATATTTGCATTTTTCTTATTCAAAAACCTGCCATACATAATGAATACCAGTGCTATTAACAAGCATGAAATAATTATTGCAAACAGAATAACCAAATTTTTCCTTTTAATTCTTAGCTCCTTAATCTGATTTTCTTGCTTCAACACTTCATTTTCCCTATTTTGCAAGTTCACTTTATATTCAGTTTGCAATTCTGCAATTTTCTTATTCGTTTCAAGATTAATAATCTCATCCTTAATGAGTGAATGCTCTTTATAAAACTCAAAAGCTTTTTTATATTCACCTTTCAATGAGTATATATCTGATAAAATCTTATAAAAATCACATGCATTAGATTTAATATCTTCTTTTTTTGCTATAGCCAATCCTTCATTACAATATTTGATAGCCTGATTGTATTTTGCAATTTTTTTGTAAATATTTGACAATAATAAATAGACTCGAGATTCTCCAATCGCATAACCAATTGATTTAGAACAATCCAAAGCCTCATTATAATTTTTAATGGCCAGGCTATGTTTTTGTTCCTTTTCATAGATCATACCTTTTCCATATAGATTTTTTACAATTCCTTTTGCATACCCTACTTGTTTACAGTAAAGGTAAGACTGATCAAAACAAACCAAGGCTGAGTCATAACGATGTAGGTCATAATAAACCTCTCCAATATTTTTCAAGGACTTAGCAATCCCTTCTTTATAATTTATCTCTTTGCGAAGTTCAAAGGCCATTTTATGAAAAAAAAGTGCTTTTTTATAATCCTTAAGCACCTGATAAATATTACCAAGATGATTATATGTAGTTGCCTCTTCTATCTTATTGTCTGTATTGAGAATTAACTGGCGAGCGCGGATAAAACAATCCAGAGATTTGGGGTAATTACCAAGTGTTTTATAATCCTTCCCTATTTTATTATACAATGACATTATTTCAGTTGTATCACCAATTGTCTTTGCAAGATCCATTGCTTTAGTATAATATGACAATGATTGTTCTAGATTTCCTTTTGAATGATAATACTTACCGATATAATTAAGAGATTTTATATAAAGAACGTCGTAGTTATACTTTTGTGAAATGATTTGTGCTTTTTTAAAATATACTAAAGCCTTATTGAACCGCCCCCAATTATAATGAACCTCTCCTATATTCAAATACGATTCTGCAATTCCATAATTAAACTTTATAGATGAAAAAATTTGATTCGATTGCTCAAAATATTTCAATGCCAAATCTGTAGTTCCTGTAATAGAAGTATTTATCCCCAACAAAAGAAGGTATTCACCAAAAATACTATCATTCTTAGTTCCCTTATAATTATGCTTTATCTGATCGAGGTAATAAGTAACGCTATCTGTGTTAACATATTGAAAAGATCTGGCTTTATAAATTAAATCAACACATAAGCTTTCTTTATTTTCTGCCAACATTACACTTTCAAATGTTGAGAATTGGGATAATAACAAAACAAGGAAGATAAAAAATCTTAGAAGATATTTCAACATTAGCTACTGAATAATATTGTTTACTAAAGCATATTTAGTTAGTTCTGCATTATTTGCTAAATTCAACTTTTTCAATATGTTATTTCGGTGATTACTCAATGTATTTTTGCTAATTGAAAGCTTTTGAGCTATATCTGATTTTGATATACCTGATGCTAATAAACTCAATACCTGATATTCTCTATCTGTTAATGATTCTAGATTACTTTTTTCTGAATCTTCTGTTATAAATTGTGTGGCAAAAAAATATTTCTGACTTTGTGTAAGATATTTTTTTTGATTAGAGGCAGATTTAACTGCTTCAATTAATTCTGAAGGATCTTCTTCTTTATTGATATAAGCCATAACTCCATTCTTTAACATCCGGGAAGCTAACTGTTCATCTTTGTTCATACTAAAAATAACAATTGGCATTTCAGGACATAACTTTTTTATTTGTTGTAATAACTCAATAGAACTCAAACCCGGCATATTTACATCTATAATAGCCACATCAAACTTATCTCTATTTAATTTCTGAAGCAGTTCAATACCATCCTTAGCCTCATCTTTAACAGAAATATCAGTAGTACTCATAAATATCAATTGCAGTCCTGTGCGCACGACTGCATGATCATCAGCAACAATAACAGAAATCATCTTTTCAACCATTTAGAATTCAAAAATACCTCCATTTAAATTTCACATAGGCAGTATCATATTAAGGTATTATTAATTTTTGGATTGACTTTTAACTTAACATTACTATTTTACCACATCATCATTTTACACTAACACAAACAACATATCACAAACACCTAATCTACTGCAGTTTACAGACCACAAAACAACTCGTATAGTAAAAAGTACTACGTCCAACAGCTCATTCTCACTATTGAATATACACTTTAAGACGACTAACATTGCATCAATATTTATTGAGCCCAAACAAACAATATCAAGGAAAAAATATAAAAACAATAATTAACGTAAAATGAAAAAACAACTTAGTTTATTAGCTTTATTTCTTTTTGTATTGACAGCAATACAAGCACAAAGCGGAGCTTTAAAAGGTAAAATTGTTGACGAAAACAAATTATCAGTTCCTGGAGCATATATTTATTCAGACGATGAACAATTCTATGCTGTATCTGATGTAAACGGGAACTATACCATTACTGGAATACCAAACGGTGATTATCACTTTAAAATTTCATATATCGGATTTATGCCTACAGAAAGTGATGTTAATATTTCTGAAAGTAAAACATCTGTTTTAAACATTGAACTAAAGGCCGGGATTGTTGGACTGCAGGAAGTTGTAGTTTCAAGTTCGTTACAAGGACAATCAAAAGCTTTGAACCAGCAAAAAACAAGCTCAAATATTACAAATGTTATTGCTGCAGATCAAGTTGGCAAATTTCCTGATGCTAACATTGGAGATGCACTTAAGCGTATTCCGGGTATCAATGTACAATACGATCAGGGAGAAGCTCGCTTTGGAAATATCAGAGGTACGGCACCTCAATATAATTCTGTAACCATAAACGGAGAAAGAATTCCTTCTGCAGAGGCAGAAATCAGATCAATACAATTAGACCTGATTCCCTCAGACCAGGTTCAGTCTATTGAAGTAAATAAAGCTGTTACTCCGGATATGGATGCAGATGCAATTGGTGCTTCAGTTAATCTTGTAACTCTTTCTGAACCTGCAGGAAGAAGAATATCCGGATCGTTTGGTGCTGGTTACAATCAAATTTCAGAAAAGCCAAACTACACAGCAAACTTGTCATACAGCAATAGATTTGCTCATGACAATATTGGTATGGTATTAGGATTTTCAATTAATAACAATAAGTTAGGATCTGATAACGTTGAAGGAGAATGGGATTTAGATGATGACGACAATATTTATTTAAAAGAACTTCAAATTCGTCAATACTACCTACAACGTCTTCGACAAAGTTATTCCGGTACTTTCGATTTTAAACTAAGCGATAACCATACAATCTATTTAAAAGGTATGTATAACCGAAGAAAAGACTGGGAAAACAGATATAGATTTGTTACTGAAGTTGATGAATTAGATAATGGAAATGTTTATACTGCTGATAAAATAGAACGCGAGGTTAAATCTGGTGGTAATGATAAAAATGCTCGTTTAGAAGATCAACAAATGATGCAATTCTCCTTAAGTGGGGATCATATTTTTGGAAAAGTAAAAGCAGATTGGGGTTTTTCTTATTCAAAAGCTTCAGAAGACAGACCAGAAGAAAGATATCTTAATCTTAAACTGGAAGAAGATGGTCAATATATTGTAAATGACTTTTCAGACTCTAAGAAACCATTAATGTATTTACAGGATCAAAGTAACCATGATTTAAATAGCAATTGGGAATTGGATGAACTAACAGAAGAGAATCAATACACTGAAGATATAGATGTTGTAGCCAAATTAAATCTAAAAATTCCATTGGCACAAGGAACCTTTAAAAACTCTTTAAAAATTGGTGGTAAATACAAGTCTAAAAGTAAAAATCGTGATAATAACTTTTACGAATATTCTCCAATTGATGAAGGCTCATTCATGAGTCAGGCATTAGCTGATACAAAAGAAATGTCAAAAAACAACTTTATGCCTGGAGATAAATATAATGTTGGAACATATGTAACAAAAGAATTTGTTGGTGAATTAGATTTAAACAACTCTTCTGTTTTTGAAAAAGAAGCCGATTACTCTGAATTTGCAGGGAACTTTGATGCTTCAGAAACAGTTACAGCTGGTTATTTAATGTTTAACCAGGATTTAGGTAAAAAAATGTCTGCTGTTTTAGGTGTTCGAGTTGAAAACACTAAAACAGAAGGTGAAGGATATGAATATGATGATTCTGTTGATGATCCTGAGTCTTTAATTCCAACAGGAACTATTGAAACGGATTACACAAATGTTTTACCTAACTTTCACTTAAAATATGAATTAAGCAAAAATAGCATTGCCCGATTTGCTTATACTTCAACAATAGCTCGCCCTGGATATTTCGATTTAATTCCTTATCAACAAATTGAGGACCAAGAAGAGATTTCGATTGGTAATCCAGACCTTAAGGCTACAGCGTCTAATAACATTGATATCATGTTAGAGCATTATTTTAAATCTATTGGTATTATTTCAGGAGGATTGTTTTATAAAGATATTAAAGACTTTATTGTAGATGAAACTCATGATGATTATGTATACAATGGTTTTGAATATAAAGATTTTAAACATCCAATTAACGGTGGTGATGCAACTCTTTTAGGTTTAGAGTTTTCAGCACAACGTCAACTTGACTTTTTACCTGGATTTTTAAGTAGATTTGGAATCTATGCCAATTATACTTACACAAAATCAGAAATCACAGACTTTAATATCGAAGATCGTGAAGATGAAACTTTAGATATGCCAGGTTCTCCAAAACACACTCTTAATGCTTCATTATCATACGAAACAAAGAAATTTACAGGAAGACTATCATATAATTACGCCAGTGATTTCATTGACGAATTTGGAGATGAAGCAGCATTAGACAGATACTATGATCAGGTAACATACTTAGATTTAAATCTTACATATTCTTTAAAGAAAAATTGTATGGTATATGTTGATTGCAACAATTTACTAAATCAACCATTAAGATACTTCCAGGGAGAAAGTAATCGTACAATGCAAATGGAATATTATGGTATGACAGCTAAGGCTGGTATTAAAGTTAACTTTTAATATTATTTTAAATATTTCAAATTAATAATTCTGGGATTCATTATTTTGAGTCCCGGATTTTATTATAATACTAATTTAAAACACTACCATGTAAGAAGCTTATTTTCATGACATTTACATGTGACAATTAAAAAACAAAACATATGAAATATCTAATTTCAATAATACTCTCAAGCATAATTCTATTATTTTCTTCATGTAATACCAAGAAGCAAAATAATAATAACCAAGCATCTGAAAACTCTACTGATTCAGTAACTATAGAACGAAATAAAGAAGCCAGAGAAGATTCTTTAAAAATGGCAGAAGCCTTAAGTATACAGGCTCAATTCAAAAATGTATTAACTGCCGACTTTGAAACACCACCTGTTATTTCTGAAGTTGATGAAGATGCTGCTGATGATCCGGCTATTTGGATTAATAAATCTAATCCTGAAAAAAGTTTAATTATTGGTACAAATAAAAAGGCTGGTTTACACGTCTATGATATATATGGTAAAGAATTACAATTTATCCCTGTCGGGAAAATTAATAATGCAGAATCTGGCTACAACCTTACCTTAAAAGATAGAAAAATTGATTTTGTAGCATGTACAAACAGAACATCTCAAACTATTGACATCTATGAAGTAGACATGAAAAACCTTCAACTTAAAGAAAACGCATTGTGTAAAATACCTTCAACTGTTGATGATGTTTATGGATTTTGTACCTACCAAAATAAAGAAACTAATAAACACTATTTATTTGCAAATGGCAAAAATGGTTTAGTTGAACAATGGTTAATCAAACCTGAAAATGATACAGTTAAAGCTGAATTGGCCAGAACACTACAAATGCCAAGTCAGCCCGAAGGAATGATTGTTGATGATGTAACAAATACTATATTTATTGGTGTAGAGGAAAATGCCATATTTGCATATAGTGCACTTGAAGATGCTGATACAACAAGTTTTCGTATTAAAGAATCTTCGGTTTCAAATCCTAATATCAATTACGATATTGAAGGATTAACTATTTACAGAGTTTCCAAAGATAAAGGTTATTTAATTGCTTCCATTCAAGGAAATTTTTCATACGCTGTTTTTGATATAAACCCTCCTTATTCATACATAACCAGTTTTGTAGTAAAAGATGGCCAATACGATGGAATAGAGGAAACTGACGGATTAGAGATATGTAATACTCCTATGGGAACATCTTTTCCTAAAGGTATGCTTGTTATTCAGGACGGTTTCAATAAGGATAACCAGGTAGATAAAAATCAAAACTTTAAAATATTATCTGCTCAAAAGATATTAGATATTCTCAATTAAAATACCATGATATAAAACAAAAAAAGTGAGGTTAAACCTCACTTTTTTTATGCGTAATATTTTAATACTTACTATTCTTCTGATTTTGTTTCTTCTGTAGCAGCTTCCTCTTCGTCAAAGTTCAATACTTCTTTTTCCTGCAACAAGTTATACCATTGAATTACTTTTTTCATATCTGAAACATAAACTCTATCCTTGTCATAGTCAGGAAGAATTTCTTCAAAATAATTTTTCAAATCATTTGAAGATGCTTTATGACTAATAGCCTGTCCTCCATCTTCTTTTTCTGAAATATTTTTAAATACATCAGCCAATTTTACATCACCTTCTTCCGTAAAAATCGATATATCTTCTAATGCACTAATACGCGATGTTGCATAAGCAGGCATTCTCTTTCCATCGATTAACGATTCAACAATAATGCTATTTTTGGCTTGAGATACAATTTTAAATAATCCACCTTGTCCTGATACAGCCAATATACCTTTTAACATTTCACTCATTATATTTATTTTTTCCCAATTTTCAATTCTGTTGCAAATGCAACTTTTAGTTACTTTTATTTACAAATGCAAAAATAAGAGATTAGTATAAACTTAAAATATGTTTTAAAATATATTTCTAATTATTCAAACCTTTTTATTCCGTTAATTCCAATTAAATCAACATAGAAGATTAATATTATTTAAAACCTCTTTCCTTTTTAATGGATTCAAATGCTTCATTTACTTTTTGAAATTTTTCCTTAGCAGAAGACTGAAATTCCTCACCTAAATGAGCCACTTTATCAGGATGAAATTTAATTGCCATTTTTCGGTATGCTTTTTTTACTTCCTCATCTGATACTTTCGAATCAATTTCAAGAATTTTATATGCTGATTCTGTATTTTTTGCATACATATTTAATAACGACTCAAAATCTGGAGTTGAAATTCCTAATCCTAAAGCAATCTGGCGAATCATATTAATTTCGCTTTGAGGAATACTCCCATCCGCATTGGCGACACCAAATAACATATGAACTAATTCCACTCTTGAATTATAATCCACATGAATCTTAATTTGATAACATACTTCATTTACCGGTATATTCCTTTTAAGAATATCTCTTAGCATTAACAATGCTTCTGCAGACTTTTGCTCTCCTAACGATCGTTTTAAATAATTCTTTACAAAATCAAGTTCCGATTTCACGACTTTACCATCAGCTTTCATTACTGCTGCTATCAAAACCATTAATGAAGCCATAAATCCATCCCTGGGATTTCCACTTAATCTTTCTCCTTCCTCTGACGGCAGATTATCGGCAATTGTGCCTACAACAAATCCCAATACTGCACCTACTGGTCCTAGAAACCACCAACCTAAACCGGCTCCTAAAAGTGATGAACTTGAAATTTTAAAATTTCTCATATATAATAAATTATCTCCTTTTTATTTTTCTAATCCTAATAACTCCTGGTGAATTCTAACAACCTGAGGAATTACTAAGTCAATATCATTACATTTAATCACGTAATCAGATTTTTTAATTTTTTCTTCATCTTCCATCTGGTTACTTATTCTGGTCAACACCTCTTCCCTACTAATTCCATCTCGCTTAACCACTCTGCTAATTCTTAATTCCTTAGGTGCTGATACTGTTATAATTTTATCCACTTGCTTATAAGCGCCACTTTCAAATAAAATAGCTGCCTCTTTTAAAATATATGGATAATGATTATGTCTATTTTTCCAACTTTCAAAATGGCTTGCCACCACCGGATGAATAATTTTATTTAGAGCCTCAAGTTTTTCTTTGTCTTTAAATACGATTTCACCTACACTCTTTCTATCCATTTTACCAGAGACATATATATCATCTCCAAATAACTTTTTTACACCAGCAACTATATCCGGATGTGTATCACTTAATACGCGGGCTTCATAATCAGAGTAATAAACGGGAACACCTAGAGTTTCAAATATTTTACAAACCGTACTTTTTCCACTTCCAATCCCACCAGTTATGCCAACATTAATCATTTATTTTTTTGCTTTTTCAAATAGACATTCTACAAAGAGAGGTGAATAATCAATATTTTTTATACCCTCAGGCATATCAATTATTTTAACTTTTAATCTATCAGGAAGAGTTTTTGATATATTAGAGTTATAATCAACTTCTGCTTTAAAATCAGCTGCTGATACAATATTGAATTTACTTACTGCAATATTAAAAGAAACATGTACTTCAGAAGGAAAACATTTTAATCGTAAACTATCCGGCACATTTATCGAATTCAAAGGTATTCTGACTTCCTTTTCCGTAAAAGGTTCTACCGGTATATTAACTACAACTCTACCTGGTTTACACACCAACTTTTCATGTTTAACTAACGAAATATTTCTAACCAGAGAATCACTTAGCTCTTCATACACTTTTTTTTCAGTATATACATAACTAATTGTATCAATTAATGTTGATGGACCTGAAACTTCAACACTATCTGGTTTAATAACAATATTGCCAGACTGATAATATTGAGGTTTAAACTTTAAGTTGGAATTAAATTTTACCGGAACCTTTTTCCGTTCCTTCTTCTCAAATAAAACAAATAAAGTATCCGGGTATATTTCCAATAAGTCAATACCGTTGGTTAGATTTTTATTAAATACATTTTTTAAGTCTCTCGTTAAAACATATGCACCCTCCGCATTGCCTTTATGTATTCTTTTAAAAGCAGAGACTTTTAAAATCTCAGGTGAAATAATTTTCCCAAAGTGGTATGGTAAAAGATTATAGCCAAGAGAGCGTATTTTTAATTGAACCTGAGTTTGAGGATCTCCCAATAAAATAAAATCATCAGGAAAATCATTATAACGTACAGGATATTCAATTGTAGTAACAAAATCTTTCCTAAGAGCATTTAAAAACCACAAACCGGTAGACAATAATAAAAACACCACAAAAACCAATAAATCTCTGTTGCTCTTTAAACTAAGGAGTAATTCCTTAATTTTAGAAACATCAATTCTTAATTTATTTTTTAATGATTCAATAGGCATGTATACGATTTTATAAAATGCTTATAAACAAAAAAGCCAATAACCATCAAATATAGTTATTGGCTTTATAAAAAAAAATATTCTTTTATCGTTTTGGCTGTGCATCTGACATATCCATAATAATTGCAGACTTGTCAATTTTAATCACCACACCATTTGAAATTTCAACATTAATATAAGTTTCTTTCACTTCAGAAACTTTACCATATATACCACCTGTTGTAATTACCTTATCACCTTTTTTTAATGCCTCACGATATTGTCTTAACTGTTTTTGACGCTTTTGTTGTGGGCGAATCATAAAAAAATAGAAAACTACAATTAGTAGTCCCATCATAATAAAAAACTGATATTGCCCTCCAGCAGCTTGTTGTTGTAAAAATAATGCTTGTAAGTTCATTTTATTATTATTTATCTAATTTATAACATTGGCTGTAATAACCAATTCTTTCGATTTTTCTTCAATATTGGCGTCAACTCGAATTACCTTATACTGATTTCCATAAAAACCCCGAGAATCAAATCTTACTTCAATTTCTCCCTTATCTCCTGATAAAATTGGCTTTTCCGGAAACTTTACAGTCGTGCATCCACATGCTGGTTTAACATTATTAATAACCAAAGGATCTTTTCCTGTATTAATTACTTTAAAATAACAACCAACAACTTCTCCTTGTTTAATATCTGCAAAGTTATGAATTAACTTATCAAATTCTATAGTGGTCTCCACATAATTTTTGGTTGCAGATATTTTGTTATTAGGAGCAGAATTACAACTTCCCAATAAAATAACTAACAAATAAAAAAGACTTTGATAAGTTATCTTCATTATTAAGCAAGTCCTTTACCTGATTTTTTAATCTTTTTATCCTTAGTTAAATCAACAATTGCTTTATCTAACACTCCATTAATAAAAGGACCACTTTTATCTGTTGAATAATGTTTTGCTATTTCAATGTATTCATTCATTGTTACCTTAACCGGAATATTTGGAAACTGAGTCAACTCAGCTAAAGCAATCTGCATTAAAATAACATCTAAAAAGGCAACTCTGTCAATTTCCCAGTTTTTGGCATATTTATCTATTAGCTCTCTGTATTCTTCCTTATTTACAGCAGCCTTTCTAAATAAATCCTTAACAAAATCTCTATCCTCTTCATCTTTAAACTCACCCATTAACTCTACAGGTTTGTCTTCTTCCATGATCTTTACAGTTTTAACAACCATGCTCAAAACAAACTCTATTTCATCATTCCAATAGATGCTTTGATCTTCAAATGTAGGATATAAAGGTTCGTGATAAGCAATTACCTTTTCAAGTAATTTAATTACAAACTTTTTATCAGCATCAAATGAAGACTCTTTCTTAGCAAGATAATCTCCATATTGCTGCGATTTTAAAATATCATTATATAAACTTTTGATAACTTCAGGGTAATTAGACCAGTTGTTTCCATTTTGATCTATATACTTTTTTAATTCTGCGTTATCTGCCAGCTTACTAAATATTTTATTGGTGACAAATTTTGTATTTGGATTTTTTTCCGCTGTAGAGGCTGTTTTTTTGCTTTTTGCAAACTCAATACGACCAATAGCATAATCTCTTAATTCTAGAAGTAATAAAATGTACAAATTATATAAATCAAGAGATTTAGAAATGCTATGAAACATTTCTTTTTCAGAGTTTTGAATAGTGGAATCATTATTTTGATAATGTGCATACAATATCTGCATCACTTTAACTCTAAGTAGTCTTCTGTTTAACATTCTTCAAAGAACTTTTATATTAATCACTGCCGCAAAAATAGGTCTTTTTTATTTCCATACCACAAAAAAATGATTTTTTACAATTTATTTACATCTTCATATTGAGTAAGAGAATACTTATTAAATAACATAAAGTTTAATTTAGTTCGATACAGTATTTTTCGCATTTTTCACTTTTTTAATTAAAACCCTTTGTTTATAAGCCATACATCATCAGAAACATACTAAATATATACCATATATCTATCTACAATTGATTTTTTTGATAAAATTATAGAATAATTCAAAAATAATTCCCATTTTTGAATGGCAAACAAAATCAGTAAATTTTTATCAAAATACAAACTATTTGATGATGGAAGGATATGAGAAAAGAGACGGCTTTGATAGGAACGATAGAGAAGAAATCTTTTCAAAAGCTGTTAGAGCCGGAAAAAGAACCTACTTTTTTGACGTAAAAGCAACTCGCAAAAACGATTACTACTTAACAATTACTGAAAGCAAAAAGAAATTTGAAAATGAAGGTAAATTTCATTTCGAAAAACACAAGATATTCCTTTACAAGGAAGATTTTGAAAAATTTGCTGACGGATTACAAGAAGTTGTAGATTACATTCGACAAAATCAACCAGAAGTTGATGAGTACAATCAGAATGATAATTTAGTGGAAGCTATTGGAGCTGAAGAATACACAAACGTTGAATTTGAAGATTTAGCAGAGTAATTTGAAACACTATAAAAATAAAAAAGCCACTAACATAATTAGTGGCTTTTTTATTTTTATTCTTCAGTCTGTTCTTCCGTATTTTCAGTATCTTCTGGATCTTTAGTTCTATACTCCTGAACTAACTTATCAATCTCATCAGAATCTAAGATCTTAATATTAGTTACAATAAAAGATTCCATTAAAAAGTTTCCTAACTCATTACATTCTTTTATTACGTTAGTAAACACATCCTTTATACTAATATTAATTGGCAATAAAATCTTAACCAACACTTTATCTTCCTGAAAATCTACGCTTTCAATTTCACCGTTTTCATTTTTCAAGACATAATCTAATTCTTTTTGAATCAATGATTCTTGCCAATCAAGAAATGCTCTTTCCTCATTATTTACAAGTACTATAAAATAACGTAGTTTATCTCCTTTTCCGCCTAAACCAGTAGAAATAAATATTGGAGCATCACCTAACAACGATGTTTCTAAAACCATTTTAGATTCTTGCATTGCTAATATAGTCCATTGTTTTAACTCTTCATCTGCATTTTCTTTATATGTTTCTATGGCTCTGAAGGCTTCTGGATTATCGATTTTAGCCAATGCAGAAAGCAACTCCTTCTTTTTATCGATAGAAGTTGATTCTTCAAAAAGTAAGTCTTTTTCTTTTAAAACAAGGTTTTTGTCAAGAGTTTTATTAAGCTCTTTGGAGAAATTAAAGTATTCTTTTTGCATTTCTATATCAACCTGCTCTTCCAAAACAGTAACTGCCTGTCCTTTTTTCGAAAGTAATTCCTGTATCTTTTGATATACTTTGTTTAAATCCGGCTCTTGTTTATTCATATTACAAAAGTAATAAAATGCATTCTTTATTAGCAGAAAAAGCTATTATCTTTAAATGCATTTTATACCTTATAACTATTTTTAATAAAAATCCCTATATATAGGTATTGGCAAAGTGAAGGTTTCCTTATATTTTTGCTTACTATTTATTATATACTCTTATTTTTTACCCTTTAGTGGATGAATTTATCTGAATTAAAAACAAGCGAAGAAGCAATCATTGTAAAAGTGAAAGGATTTGGTGCTTTTAGAAAACGCATCATTGAGATGGGCTTTGTGAAAGGGAAAAAAGTAAAAGTGATTAAAAATGCACCCCTCAAAGATCCAATTGAATATGAAATAATGGATTATAAGGTTTCACTTAGAAGAAGTGAAGCTGCCATGATAGAAGTAATTAGTAAGGAAGAGGCAAAAAATTTAGCTCCGGTTCAATTTGAAGGTGTTATTACTGATGAAATTTTACGAGAATCTGCCTTTAAAAAAAGAAAGACCATAAATGTAGCACTTATAGGTAATCCAAACTGTGGAAAAACAACAATGTTCAACTATTTGTGTGGAAAACAAGAACATGTTGGAAACTATAGTGGTGTAACAATTGATTCAAAATCCGGAACATTTTCCAGAAAAGGATATAAATTTAACATCGTTGATTTACCTGGTGCATATTCGTTATCTGCATATTCACCAGAAGAGTTATTTGTTCGTAAACATATTTTAGAAGAGGCTCCTGATATTGTTTTAAATGTTATTGATTCTTCAAACATTGAACGTAATTTATTCCTGACAACCCAGTTGATTGATATGGACCTTAGAATTGTAGCTGCACTCAATATGTATGATGAGCTACAAAAAAAAGGCGATCGATTTAATTATCAGAAATTGGGCAGTATGCTCGGAATAAATTTTGTTCCTACTGTTAGCTCTAAAAAGCAAGGTATCGGCAAACTTTTTGACGCCATTATTGATGTTTATGAAGACCGACAGCCAAATCAACGTAGAGTTCACATTAATTATGGTCAAACACTTGAAAAAGGAATATCAAGACTAGTTGAAGAAATTCAGCAATGCAATTGTGTTCCCAAAAACGTTGCACCTCGTTTCGTTGCCCTTAAACTGATTGAAAAAGATAATGATTGCAAAAAATCTTTTCTAGAAGAGGGTAAATATCCATCACTTAATGAAAAAACAGAAAAAGTCATTAAGACGATTGAAACTGATTTAAATGAAGATACAGAAACATTAATTACTGATGCTAAATATGGTTTCATCGCAGGTGCATTAAAAGAAACATATAAGGAATCACCTCAGATAAGAGTAAGAAAATCAGAGATTCTGGATACTTTCTTAACTCATAAACTATTTGGATTTCCAATATTTTTCTTTTTTATGTGGCTAATGTTTCAATCTACTTTTACCCTGGGAGAATATCCTATGGCCTGGATTGAAACAGGTGTTGATGCATTGATGAACTTGCTTAGCAACGTAATGCATGAAGGACCATTTAAAGACCTGTTAATAGATGGTGTAATAAGTGGAATGGGTGGTGTTGTTGTTTTTCTGCCTAATATTCTCATCTTATTTTTCTTTATATCGTTCATGGAAGACACCGGTTATATGGCCAGGGCTGCCTTTATCATGGACAAACTAATGCACAAAATGGGATTACATGGTAAGTCTTTCATTCCTTTAATTATGGGATTTGGATGTAATGTACCTGCAATCATGGCAACCAGAACGATAGAAGATAAGAATAACAGATTGATAACAATGCTTATCAATCCTTTTATGTCATGTAGTGCTCGACTACCAGTTTATATTTTATTTATTGGTGCTTTCTTCCCTGAACATTCAGGAACTGTTCTTTTTGCTATATACGGACTTGGTATTTTACTAGCCATTGTTGTAGCAAAATTATTCAGGAAATTTCTTTTTAAGGATAAAGATATTCCATTTGTAATGGAACTTCCTCCTTATAGAATGCCTACATTACAATCGACCTTACGCCACATGTGGAACAAAGGAGGTCAATACCTAAAAAAGGTTGGAGGCGTTATCATGATTGCTTCTATCATAATCTGGTTTCTTCAAAACTTTCCAAAAAATGAAGAAATTGCTAAGAAATATGACACCCAAATTGAAGAAATAACTTCACTTCAAGAAGCTTTAAATACGTCAAATAAACCAGATAGTGTTATAAATAGTTTATATAATAAGTACGAGGTCGAAAAATTAAAATTAAGTAATACTAAGCAAGCTGAACTACAACAAGAGTCATATATTGGCGATATCGGAAAATTTATTGAACCTGTAATAAGGCCTTTAGGTTTTGATTGGAAGATGGGTGTTAGCCTTCTAAGTGGTGTTGCAGCTAAAGAAGTTGTTGTTAGTACGATGGCGGTTATATACCATCGTGAAAACGAAAATATTAATGAAGAATCAACTAGTTTAAAAGACAATATTAGGACTACGCTAAATGAAGATGGAGAATTAGAATTTACTCCTATAATAGCACTTAGCTTTTTAGTCTTTATTTTGATTTATTTTCCATGTATTGGTGTAGTTGCAACAATAAGCAGAGAATCAGGATCATGGAAATGGGCTGTATTTACAATAGTTTATACAACAACATTGGCATGGATTATGTCGTTTATAGTATATCAATTAGGTAATTTAATATTTTAAGATATGATACAGGAAATATTAATGTGGGTGAGTGTTTTGGGAGCTTTTGTTTATGCTATATTTTCATTAGTAAAGCTTATTGCAGATACTTCAAAAAAGGCAGGCCCTGCTTGTTCTTCAGGATGCTGTGGATGTGATGCTAAAAGAAGTTTAGTTAAACAGATTAAACATAAAAACCTGGGATCGTTTAAACCATTAACAAATAGTTAACAAGCTATTTAATTAATTATCATTTATTTTGTAACATGATATTAAAAGAGTCCTATAAAAAAATATTTACATTTTTTCTACTGTTCTTATTTTTGGTAAGCACAAGTGGAGTGGTTCTCTTTTATCATATCTGTTCACATGCACAACAAACCATTTACTCTTTCTACATTGATGAAACAGAAGAGCTTTGTGAAGAAAGTGCAATTATCAACGGTGACATGATTCCTCATGACGATCATTGTTGTAGTGAAGAATTAGAACACCATGACCATTCACATAATAAATGTTGTGATCATCATCAGAGCTTTCACAAAGCTTTAAAACTTAATACAACTTTTACTATCTCAAAGCAATTAAAGTCTCCAGAGCCATTGGTACTTTCATTGCTATTTGAGTCCTATACTATATTATTAGAAGATAAAGATATTTATCTTTTTAAAAGTACATTCTTTGAAAATATTCCACCAGAATCACCTACCTATTTATTTTCTGGTAAAGATATTGTAACAAACTTTCGCACTTTAAAATTAGACTGTTAGTCATTTACTCCACATTTTCCTTAGAGTAAATAATTATAACTATCTAATTAATTAAAGTAATGAAATCACTATATATTATAGTTTTTTCGATGCTTTTCTCATTGTCTGCTTTTGCAGGTGATATCAAAGGAAAAGTATTCGAAAAAAAAGATACTAAACAAGTCCCTCTAATTGGTGTAAACGTCTACTGGGCAGGAACAACATTAGGAACGATTACTGATGTTGACGGTTCATTTGAATTATCAGAAGTAGGTAAGCAAAAACTACTGGTTTTTAGCTATGTAGGTTATCAAAACGATACAATAAAAATTACAAACAACAGTCCTTTGGAAGTATTTATGAGTCAAGGAGCTGAATTAGATGAGATTGTAGTTGCTAAAAGAGTAGCCTCAACTTCTATCTCTAAGATGAACCCTTTATATGTACAAAAGGTAAATGGCAAAGAATTAGAACGATGTGCCTGCTGTAATCTTTCTGAGAGCTTTGAAACTAATGCTTCTGTTGATGTGGCTTATGCCGATGCAGTTTCGGGGGTAAAGCAAATTCAACTATTAGGTTTATCTGGAAGATATTCACAATTAACAATGGCCAACATACCAACCTTACGAGGGGCTGAATCAGCTTTTGGAATGGAATATGTTCCCGGAACATGGATGGAAAGCATCCAGATTTCAAAAGGTTCTGCTGCAGTAAAAAATGGCTATGAATCTATTACCGGACAAATAAATATTCAACTAAAAGAACCAGCCGGCACGGAAAAAATGCATTTCTATTTATATGGAAACCAAGATGGTAAAACTGAAGCTACTTTTGGTCATTCATTTAATTTAAGTGATAAATGGAGCACTTCTTTAATGGTGCAAGGAAGTGGTAATTTCAGAGAAATGGATATGAACGATGATGGATTTTTAGATAAACCTTTAGCTAAAATGGGCAACATCATCAACCAATGGAACTATAAATCAGATAAGTATACTTCTAAATTTGGTTTCTCATATATAAACGAAAAAAGAGAAGGTGGACAAAAAGGATTTGATCACAACAAAACACAATCAGCTCAATCTTTATACGGAATTGAGGTAGATGTTGAAAGATTCAATGCATTTGCTAAAAACGGTTTTATATTTAATCGGCCTTCAACCAGTCTGGGAACCATTGTTTCTTATAACTATTTTGACAGAAATTCATTTTATGGAAACAATACTTTTAACGTTACTCAGCAGAATTTTTATGCAAACATTATTTACCAATCATATATAGGAGATACCCGTCATACATATAACACTGGAGTTAGCTTGGTATACGACAAAAATGATGCTTTATTTAATGGTAGCACTGATAATGTTGGATTCTCAGAAACAGTTTCGGGAGTATTTGCCGAATATAATTACATTCCAAGTGATAAATTCACCTTTATGGCTGGATTGAGATACGATTATAGCAATTTACATGATGGGTTCATAACTCCAAGAGTTCATGCTAAATATAATGTAGGTGACCACATTACTTTTAGAGCAAGTGCTGGTATGGGATACAGAACTCCGGATGCAATTAGCGAAAATTCAAATTATTTAGCTAGTTCAAAATCATTCATCTTTGATGAAAAGATTAGACAGGAAAAAGCATGGAACTATGGTATCGCCATGGTAAATGAGATACCTATTGGACAAAAACACCTAAATGTAAATATAGAATTCTACCGTACAGATTTTGAAAATCAACTTGTTGTAGATTTAGATAGAAATAACAGAGAAGTACATTTCTATAATCTTAATGGAAAATCATTTTCTAACATATTCCAGATTGAATCAACTATGGAAGTATTTAAAAGATTTGATCTTACCGCTGCATACAGAATTAACGATGTTCAAAGTACATATAGCGGAGAGCAGAATGATGTTCCTTCGTAAACAAATACAAAGGACTTCTATCCGGATCATATAGAACAAACCTGGATAAATGGCAGTTTGATTTAACTGCACAGTTTAATGGAAAGCAACGTCTTCCTTCTACAGGAAATAATTCGGTTGAAAATACTCGTCCAAACGAATCAGAAAACTATATGGTTTTAATGGCTCAGGTAACAAAAAACTATCGTAATTGGAGTTTTTATCTAGGAGCTGAAAACCTTGGTGAATTCACTCAGGATGATGCTATCATTGATCCTGAAAATCCATTTGGTGATGAGTTTGATGCATCACGAGTTTGGGGGCCATTATATGGAGGAATGGTATATGTGGGTATAAAGTATAATTTGAGTAAGGAATAAGCAAGGAGAAAGGAGAAAGGAGAAAGGAGTTTTCTCCATAACTAAAAAAATTAAAGCTTTAAGTCGACTGCTTTTAGCAAAAAAGAATAATCATTATAAACAAATTACTATGAAGAATTTAAAATTATTACTTACGGTTGTGATCCTTTTTATTGGTTTAACAACTACTTATGCAAAGGATAAAAAAGCAGAAGTAAAAGAAGTTACTTATACATGTTCGGTAGATTGCCATGCTTGTAAAGAGAAAATTATGAAGAATATTCCTTATGAAAAGGGAGTTAAAAAAGTAATTGTTGATTTAGATAAAAAATTGGTAACAGTAGCCTTTAGAGAAGATAAGAACTCTACTGAAAATATAGAAAAGGCATTAGAGGATTTAGGATACGAAGCTGAAGTAAAAAAAGACGCTCCTAAAAAGAAGTAATTAAAGCATTTCAATTATATGAATGGGCATATTAATTATGCCCATTTTTTTTGTTTATTTCACTTTTACTTTCTGTGCAAAGAATAATGATAATACTGCAATCCCTGCTCCTGCAATAAAAGGAATCCTCCAGTTTAGCATCCACAAAGCCCCTCCTATTACAGGAATCACTACAGCAGAAATATGGTTTATGGTAAATCCCACAGCCATAGATGGAGCAATATCTTCACGTTCACCTGTCTTTTGAAAGTAAGTGTTTATAGCCATTGAAGCGCTAAAGAAAATATGATCAGAAATGTACAACACAATCATAGTTGTACGATCTTCAATAAAAGCATACGATAAGAAAATAATTATAAGAAAGATATACTCTGCAGATAGAATAACTCGCTCACCAAATTTATTAATGCCCTTAGCCATAATTGGAGCCATAAAATAATTGATAATGTTATTTGCTACAAATAATATGGCAACTCCTTCTATTTTGAATTGATATTTTTCAACCAACATAAAGACAGCAAAAACTACAAATATTTGCCTACGTGCTCCACTCAAAAAGTTTAATACATAAAATAACCAGTATTTCTTCTTGAATATCATCTTTTTTTGCTGTAAAGGAACCTCCTTTTTAATTGGATTCCTTGTTAAAGCAAATGAAGCTACCAACATAACAATAATACCAAAACCAATAAATAAATCCGACAGTTCAAAATATTTTGATAACAACCAAATTAAACCTCCAACACAAATATTGGTTAAAGCTCCAAAACTTTTAATACTTCCTATTACAATTGGTGCCTGCTGTAGTGAAAAGTGTTGTAAAGTAAGACTCTGATTAACTGTTTCAAAATAATGAAACCCTAAAGACATTATAAGAGTTGTAAAAACCAATCCTATAAACGAAGGAAATATACCAGTTGCAGTTACACCAATACCTAAAACAAGAGTTCCAATTGCGGCTAATTTATGTTCCTTAATAATAAGCAAAAGGTAGATAACCAACATAGCTAAAAAACCAGGTATTTCCCGCACTGATTGAATAACTCCTACCTGCAATCCATTAATACCTACTTCATCAACTGCATAATTATTAAACAATGTACGCCAAGCCTGAAAACCTGCAGTTATAGCAATTGTCAACAATAATAGATACCAATACATTGGATTCTTTCTTATCTCTTTAAGCATATAAAATGATTATAAAAAGAAAAACCAAACACAAAATCAAGATAATCTTAAAATAAAGTATGGTCTTAACCTTACATGAACGGGGGGGTATCAATTAAGATCTAAAGTTACTTGAAATTGTGCTTGGTTAATATATTTTGCAGTTTATTTTTAGCCTTTAATACTATTATCAGACTTACTACTCTATAAACAATTCAGGTTCTTTTCGCTCTGAACAAAACGTATGAAGTTTGGTAGCTGCAGTATGTACAAATTCATTATCATTATATCGAGCTTCGTTTGGACAAGATTTTACACATGCACAACATAGAATACACTGTTTAGAATCTGTTTTCAAATTATCATCAACTGTAATTGCATTTGTTGGACAAACATCAACACAAACTCCGCACATATCACATTTCTGATCATCTGTAACAGGAGCTACATCAGGTAACTCACCTAGTTCTTTATAAGGTCGGTTTCCTGGAATATTAATTGTTTTGTCAAAATTTGAAGAACTCTCTAGTAAGTTCTTAATATTCTTGCCAAACAGTTCTGCTTTTTCTAAATCACTAGCATCCGGTCTGCTTACAGCGATTGGGAACTGATCTGTAGAAAACGAATGTTCCCCGATAAAAGCTGCAGCAGCAATTATTTTAAAGCCCTGATCTTCTGAAATATCTTTTAACTCTATCAACGCATCATCGTATTGTCTGTTTCCATAAACAGCAACCACAACAGCTTTTGAATCCTTTCCCTTTATCTTTTTTAGTTGTTCCATTGCTTCTACTGGAACTCTTCCTCTATAAACAGGGGCACCAAAAACAACAATACTATCTTCAATCACGACTTCCTCTTGCTCAAAACCTTGAGTCAAATCAATTTCTTGTGTTTGCTCCGGATTGATTTCTTTTGCAATTTGTTTAACAATTGTTTTTGTAGTATTTGTTGGAGAAAAATAAACTATGTATACTTTTTGTGCCATAATTCTAAAATTATTTCCTGTGCAAAAATAAGAATATTCTCATATCATATATTATAAAGAATTATAATTTTTAATAAATTATCCGAATTACAAATCATCTATATATAAAATACTTAATCTTATATTAGCTTATTAACATCATACAAGCACTACTCAAAAGAAATACAAGATGTAGCTTACATTACATAATTAAAAATAAAACCAACAACCACAATTCCTATTGCAACAATTGAAACAAAAATGCTAATCAATTGCCACTTTAAAACTTTTTTAAGTATTATAATTTCTGGTAAGGATAACGCGATTACCGACATCATAAAAGCAAGTGCAGTTCCTAAAGAAACTCCTTTCTCCATTAAAACGCTTACAATAGGAATAATACCTGCTGCATTAGAATACATTGGAACACCAATTAAAATAGCTAAAGGAACAGAATACCAATGTTCATTACCTAATAACGTTCCCATAAAATCTTCAGGAACATAACCATGAGCCCCTGCCCCTACTGCAACACCAATGATGATATAAATCCAGATTTTTCCTACTACTTCTTTAACAACTCGATATCCTGAATGTATTCTGTCTGTAAAAGATATTTTATGATTCTCAACATCGTTTTGCCCTGTTTTAACCTGAAAAACCCAGTCCGCCACATATTTTTCCAATTTTAAGATACCAATAATCCACCCGGATATAATGGCAATGGTTAAACCTGTAACCACATAAATTAATGCAACTTTAAAACCAAACAGTCCCACCAATAAAACCAAAGCAACTTCGTTTACCATAGGTGCTGCAATTAAAAAGGAAAATGTAACACCAATAGGAACACCAGCTTCTACAAAACCTAAAAATAAAGGAATGGCTGAACATGAGCAGAACGGTGTTACCACACCTAGTAATGAAGCTAAAATATTTCCTGTAAATAAAGACTTACCTTCCAATATTTTTCTGGTTTTTTCCGGCGAAAAATAAGTTCGGATAATACCAACAATAAATATAATAAGCACTAAAAGCAACAATACTTTAGGAACCTCAAAAATTAAGAAACGAACAGTCTCAGTTAAATGTGTACCTGCTTCTAACCTAAACACAGATTCTGTTAATAAATCTGCCATTGGTTGTAAATTTAAATAAATCAATATCCAAAGAGGTAACATTAGTAATGGTAGTACCCAAGATTGTTTACTGTTATGTATAGCGATAACTTTTTGAATCATAATTTTTGGTTTAAAAAAGGAACAATTTGTAATTAAAATTGAATCCCAATTAAAATTGAAATGGTATAATAAATACCAATAAGAATAAACACTATTGCAACCACCTTACGAAACCAATATTCAAATGATTTCATTTTATTATAAAAGCTTCCAACAGTATTTATACTAAAGGCCAGCAACCAGGCAAATATTATGACCGGAATTCCTGTTGCTATTGCAAAAACAACAGGTAAATACAAACCTGTAACACTACTAATAGTTATAGGTATTAACATTCCAAAATATAAAACCCCACTATAGGGGCAAAATGCAAGAGCGAATACAATTCCAAGCAGAAGAACTCCCCAAAAACTATTTTTAGATTTTTCTTCCAGTTTGTTTGTGATTTTAGATACTCCCGGAAAATTAATATTAATCAAACCCAACATAAAGAAACCTATTACAATAAGTAATGGTCCTAATAATCTTTCACCCCATGTTTGAAGAATACTCTCAAAGGCAAACTGACTAGCTCCGAAATAGAATATCACACCAATTAATGAATATGAAATTCCACGTCCAACAGTGTAAACAATTCCATTTAGAAATACTTTTTTGCGGTTCTCAATATCTTTACTAATAAATCCTATTGCAGTAATATTAGTAGCCATTGGGCAAGGACTTATGGCTGTCATAAGCCCTAGTATAAAGGCCGAAAATAAAGGCACCTGAGCATTTTCAAGCAGATTATTAAGAAGTTCCATTATTCAACACATTGTTAGATTTCAGATAACAGACATTAGATTCTTTTTAACACTCCTAATTATTAGTGTTTATGCAATAAAATTTCTTCATTCATTTAACAAAAACAAAGAATCGTAATATCCGATAGAACTATTAATTATTACAACAAAGGTTTGATAGTACTAACTAATTTTTTAGTAAGCTTATCTGGATTAGTACGTGCATTTAAAAATGCCTCCGAAGTTAGATCCACTACCCTATCTCCACTAACAATTAATAATGCTTGTCCACTTATTTTAAACTTCGCTGTTAATTCTTTTTCTTCTTCTCTATTCACAGAAAGAAATCCAACCTGATCTAAAAAGTTTTGATCAACAGTTTCTTTTGTAACATTTTCTACGGCCTGACAAGTAGCACAACGACGAGTTCCATGGAAATAATAAACCTGTACTTTTGAGTTTGAAATATCATCAACTACAACTTTCTCATGAGTTGAATTTCCACAACATCCTGAAGAACCACATCCCTCAGATGTACAAGACTTTTCTGCTACTTTAGCTTCAGTTTTAGGTGATGAAGAATTACAAGCAAAAGCAATTCCCATAATCATCACAAATATCGATACTTTGATAAACCTCATAATTTATTATTGATTGGTTAATAACTTTTTAATCTCCTCCACTTTAAGCAGAGTACCTTTAGATACTACTTTACCATCAACAACTAAAGCAGGTGTTGTCATTACACCAAACTCCATAATTTTAATAAATTCTTCCACTTTACTAATTGTTGCATCAATACCTAATTCTGCAACAGCCTCTTTTGTTGCTTGCTCTAAACTTTTACATTTTGCGCAACCTGAACCTAATACTTTAATTTCCATTTTCTTCTAATTTAATAATGATTAGATTTATTATTTGATTTAATAGTTCTATTCGCAGTTCGTAGAACAACGAACATTACAACTAAAATTTTTTAGTATTTCAAAAATTCTTTAAATAACAACTGAGCTTCTGCCCAATTTTCTTTATTTATGCAATATTTTACCCTTGGAGCTTCAATTTCACCTTGAATTAATCCTGCATCTTTTAACTCTTTTAAATGCTGAGATAAAGTAGATTTTGCAATAGTAAGCTCCTGAGACAAATCACCACTATAGCAACATGATTGTTTGGATAATAAATCCAATACATAGACTCTAACAGGATGACCTAGTGCTTTAGCATATCTGGCAATCTTTTGCTGTTTTATAGTTTCTATTTCTAATTTAAAACTCATCTACACATCATTGTTCGTATTATTGCGAACAAATATAGATATACTCTTTTAAATATCAAACATATGTTTAGCATTTCTCATTTTTCAACTACAATCCTCTATAATAACCTGAGTTTCTATGTTAATATCCTAATATATAGAGGTATTTTCTTTTTTTATTTTTTTTTAATCTAATGCGTTATTTATGTATGAGTTATGATTAGTCAAGGGTGGCTGAGGCACGAAGCCATTTATACACCCTTGACCAATCATAAGGCAATAATATCTTGTATTCGATTAGAAAAAACTAATCAACATTCATATTCCTATAAAATCAGACTTCTATCAACAGACTATTATTAAAATAGCTGCAAGTTTATATCATATTAATTTATAGAATGGAGTCCGCAAACTCGATTAAAAAACAGACCAAAGGCTGCAACTCACGTGAACGGAACTCCAAACAATATATAGATTTATAGGTATTTTATTTCATACTTTCCGTTAAGCCAGGCATATCTTACTCTATTCAACAACTTCTTTGCAATCCTAATTATTGCTTTATTTGCTTTCATTCGTTTGCATAGTTGTAAATATTTTATTGATAATACTGGATCTTTTTTTGCCGCTCTCCAAGCACATTGTATTAAAGTAGGTCGTATAAAAGTGTTATGCCGCTTAGTTATCCTCCCTACTTTTTCTCTATCACCAGACGCATAAACATTGGGAATAAATCCACAGAAGCTATGCAGTTGATCATTTGTTTTAAAACGTTTCATATCTCCTATTTCAAGAATTAGTGTCATTGCACCTAATAGACCAATTCCTGAAATACTTTTTAATACATTAAGCAAGTTACTATATTTTGTTTCAGACAGCAATACTATTTGCTTATCAATAATCTTCTTTTGACTTTCAATATATTCTAGTTCGTTAAGTAAAGAATTCAGCGATATATTTCCAGATGCGTATTTAAAGAGATTACTCCGTAACCACAACCTAAATTTTTTATTCCAATATGGAGAATTCAATTCTGGAGGTATTTCTTTTCCAAAATAGTTTAACAGGGATTTTATTCTGCATTTACATCTCTTTATATCTGCTAATAACTTTTGTCTATTTCTTATCACAAGACGATCTTCAAGTATATCTTCTTTGGGTACGTAAATAGCATGAATGGTTTTATTTCGTAAAGCTTTAGCTATTTTTCTGCTATCTATCTTATCTCTTTTTTGTTTCTTTTCTTTATCAGTTGTTGGTATATCGGATGGGTTTACTACAGAATTAATAATTCCTGAATCAACTAACTCCTGATGTATCCAAAAACCGCAAAAACCCGCCTCGTATGAACTATAATAATTAGCTCCTGGATAATTTTTGCGTAAATGATTGATTAGAATTTTGGGCTCTGGATCCTGTGAAAAAAGATTGTGCTCAAGTTTATCACTTAAGATACATACACTCCAATTCTTCTTGTGCACATCAATGCCTACATAAATGTTGTGGCCGCTAAAATCTAATTTGTCTAAATTCCGTTTCATGACCTTAATATTTTAGTAAATACAATAAAGTTAATACCTCTAGGTCTTCACGATTTAAACATACAAACTCAATTAAAATTAAAGAGCTCAGATTTTATATTGAATTCAGGTTAATAGACCAATACAAAAAACCATTAACACTTTTATACATTTTTATACGAATGTATAGAGAAATATTTCTATATTAGAATTTCTTTATATCTACATTTTTACATGTTTAATAATATATAGAGATAGAATAAACAATTTATACTACTAAACTCTATCATAATTAAAATTTAAACCTATGAAAAACACCTATTTAGCAATTCTGATATTATTAGTATTATCTTCTTCTGTATATGCCACAGATGGATATTTTGGAGTTGGGTATGGAGCTCAAAACAAAGGAGTAGCCGGAGCTGGTATTGCCTGGTACAAGAACTCCTTATTAAATGGAAACCCTGCTGGTCATGTTTTACTTGGAAAACAATATCAAATTGGCGTGGGATTCTTTAATCCTAACAGACAATATACTGTAACTGGTAATCCTTCAATGCAAGATGGCACATTTGGTTTAATGCCTGGCACCGTTGAAAGTGACTCGAAATTATTTTTAATGCCAAGTATGGGAGCCAACTGGATGCTTAATGAGCAAAGCAGTTTCTCTGCTACTTTATTTGGTAATGGAGGTATGAATACAGATTATGCTCCCACTGATATGGGAGGAAATAAGATGGGGACTTTTGGAAGTTCTGGTAGAACCGGTGTAAACCTGGCGCAAATGTTCTTAGGACTAACATATTCAAGAAAAATAGCTGAAAAACATAGTCTGGGAATAACCGCCTTGCTTGCGTACCAGTATTTTGAAGCCAAAGGATTAGAAGCATTTTCTCAAATGTCGAGCGCACCGACTAAACTTACTAACAATGATACTGATGGATCATTTGGTTATGGACTAAAAATAGGTTATATGGGCCACTTATTTGAAGGTTTAACTCTGGGAGCCAGTTATCAGACTAAAGTTTTCATGAGTGAGTTTGATGACTATGCCGGACTTTTTGCTGAACAAGGTGATTTTGATATCCCTTCAACATGGACAGTTGGATTAGCTTATGAAATTACTGACAATTGGGCTATAATGGCTGATTTTAAAATGATTAATTATACAGATGCAGCTTCTGTATCCAATAAAATGGATGTTATGAATACCATGCTTGGCGATGATAATGGTTCAGGTTTTGGCTGGGAAGATATTTCCGTAATTAAATTTGGCACAGAATATTCAGGAATAGAAAACTGGACTTTGAGAGCGGGATACTCACATTGCGAACAACCGATACCTTCATCAGAAGTAATGTTCAATATATTGGCTCCTGGCGTAATTGAAAACCATATTACCATTGGATGCTCAAAATACTTTGGTGATTCAGGAAAAGGCATTCACGCTTCAATAGTTTATGCTCCTTCAACAACTGTTAAAGGATATAATCCTATGGATTACCAATTAGATTCTAATAACAATCCTTATCCAAATCAAACTATTGAACTTGAAATGAATCAGTTTGAATTAGAAATTGCATTTACGTTTTAATAATTGTTATTCCCTAAATTTTTGAAGCCGGATTATTCCGGCTTTTTTTATCCTTATTCTATACCTTTTTTGACATTTTCTTAACCCAGCGCTTATAAACGGGCTATTTGATTACAAATTTTGATTCTTTGATTTTTAATTCAGCATAAAGAGGTTTCTCTGCATTTATAAACTTAGCTAACACGTGGGGAAATGCGCTTGAGTGTTCGAAAAAAAGTAATCTAATTGTGGTCTATTGAAACGATGCCAGAGACATCACACGATTTTAGAGTAGTTCAATTTATGTCCATAACCTATTTCTACAAATATGTAACCTCTCTTGGGTTAATAGATAAATACTTGTTATTTAAATCTTTTTGAAGAAATGAGGGAAATATCTGAGAGATGAGGGATGAAACCTTATACTAGCAAAATGGTTTTAACCCAAGGTCCAAGTTGCAAACTTGAACCGGTACAAGACATTATTTAGAATTAATAATAATGCTCCCTTTTCCTTGTTCCTTTCTGCCATTTTGCCCTTTTAGTTCAACAAATTAACATCCTGCTCATCTTTTAAATCTACTCCGGAAATTCCTTTTTTAATAGCTTCTGATATTAAATACAAAAGTTTTGAACAAGCCAATTCATAGGATAATCCATCTTTACGTACATTTGAAATACAGTTTCTTTTTTCATCTGTAATACCAACAGCGGGATTATAGGTCATATAAATACCCATGCTATCGGGTGATTTTAATCCAGGTCGCTCACCAATCATATTCACAACTACTTTTGCGTTAAATAAATTTGCTAATTCATCACCTATAGCTACACGCGCTTGTTCTGCAATAACAACCGGGCTAAGTGAGTATGACTTTCTGAGTTCGGGATAAAATAAATTAAAGAATGGAATAATGTTCCTTTTTATGGCTGTGGCAGATAAACCATCTGAAACCACTAAAGTAATATCATAATTACTGTTTACTGGTAAAGAATTTAATAGTTCAACAGAGTCATAAGATAATTTTCTTCCCAAATCCGGTCTCTTCAAGTAAACACCTCTGTTTTCTGCTTTTGATTTGACTACAAAAACCTCTTCACCCACTATTTTTTCTAATTCACTATTTAAATCAATTGTATTTAATGGAATATGAACGGCATCAATAGCTTTTGCATGAGCCAATCGAAAGTCCAATAATTCTTTTGTTGGAATTGAACTACCACATCTTCCCATAGCAATTCGGGCTTTGGTATAATCTTTTAATTGCTTCCAGGGATCTTCAATGATGATATCTGGCTTTTTATTATTCATAATTTAATCATTTAAAATGATGATACGTTTAAAAATTTGGTTCTTGAATCTGACTTTGGAAGAGGATTTAAATTTGTATCAAACAAATTCATTTTAACCAACCATTGTTCAAATTCGGGGGCTGGTCGTAGTCCTAATACAGACCTTAAATACATGGCATCATGAAATGAAGTACTCTGGTAATTCAGCATGATATCATCAGCTCCCGGAACTCCCATAATAAAATTACATCCAGCTACACCTAGCAATGTTAAAAGTGTATCCATATCATCCTGATCTGCCTGTGCATGATTGGTATAACAAACATCCACACCCATAGGTAATCCTAAAACTTTACCACAAAAATGGTCCTCCAACCCGGCTCTTATTATTTGCTTTCCATTATATAAATATTCAGGTCCAATAAAACCAACTACTGTATTCACCAATAAAGGGTTAAAACATCTGGCTAAACCGTATGCTCTTGCTTCGATAGTTTGTTGATCAACATCGTGATGTGCATTAGCAGATAAAGCACTCCCCTGCCCTGTTTCAAAATACATATAGTTATTTCCCACAGTTCCTCTGTTTAAGCTTTTACCGGCTTCAAAACCTTCCTTTAAAATCTGGTATGAAACACCAAAACTTTCATTAACTTTTTGTGTTCCTCCAATAGATTGAAATATTAAATCAACAGGGACATTATTCTCTATGGCTTTAATGGTAGATGTAATATGAGTTAGTACACAGGTTTGTGTAGGAATATCAAACTTTTGCCTTAATTCATCCATCATAAAAAGCAGATCAGTAACTGTTTTATAATGATCGGAAGCAGGATTGATACCTATTACAGCATCACCACAACCATAAAATAAACCATCGAGAATTTCTGCTGCAATACCTTTCATATTATCGGTTGGATCATTGGGTTGCAAGCGAACGGAAAACCTTCCGGGCAAACCAATTGTATTTCTAAAAGCCGTAACATTCCGTATTTTAGAACTCACTTTTATCAAGTCCTGATTACTCATGATTTTAGAAACCGCGGCAACCATCTCCGGAATTAATCCAGGACTAACCTTTTTGATCAACTCTCCAGTTGTTTCATCCATCAATAACCAATTCCTTAATTCGCCAACGGTTAACGAAGAAATGGTTTTAAATGCGTCTGTATTATGGTGATCAAAGATGATGCGAGTTACCTCATCATCATCATAAGAAATCAATTCTTCTTTTAAAAAGTCGGATAAATAAGTATCAGCTAATACCATTTGAGCAGCAACTCTTTCTTCTACGGATAAAGCTGCAATCTCAGCCAGCTGATCTCCTGATCGTTCGGGCGATGCTTTTGCCAATAGTTGCTTTAACGAATTAAATCGGTATCGGTGATTACCTATGTTTATTGAATATTCCATAAATGAAAAATCGAAAAAATATTTATAAGAGACAAGTTTCGTTATGGGTACAAGTGTAAATTTTACAATTATTTATTATTACGTGTTTTTACCATTGATTTATTTGCAAGCCAGGAGTTGGAAGATGAAAATAGCTAGAAGTGTTTGATTGTTTGTTTATTGAACGGAATGCAATTCCTTACTTATTAACAAAGGAAATATATTCTTGTAATCTAATGCTATTTGAAATGATTCACAGCTATGTTATTGCACTAAAAAAATTTCCGCGCTAACTTGGTTTATCACATTTAAAACTAATTTATAATATACCACCCCGCCTTCGGTACCCTTCCTAAAATTCAGGAGGGGATCTTTTGGCGTAGGACAGTATCTGTTTCTATGGGAAAAATTCTGCAAGCAGTAAATCATTCTCCTCCTATTCTTATGTATTTTAAGCAAGAGGACTAATATAATTTTGATTATAAAACCTTATTTTAATAATGTTACCTTAGTAGCATCATAACAATACAAGCCCTAACCTTATTACCTTCACGTCAGATGTTCCCTTTAACCTTTCAACCCTTTACCTTATTACCTTTTTACCCTTCAATAAAAGGGTAAAATTTAGGATGCTAAACAAATACCAAAGGAATGAAAATCACATTATCCGAAGAAAGAAAAATTGACAAAGACAAAATACTTCATTTATATCAGCAAAATAATTGGTCTTCGGCTGATAAACCCTATGAATTAATTAAAGCTTTAGAAAATTCGCACAGCTTAATTACGGCATGGGATAATGATACACTCGTAGGGTTAGCTAATGCTATTTCTGATAGTTATTTAGTGGTATACTACCCTCATCTATTAATTCTACCGGAATACCAGGGAAAGGGTATTGGTAAAATGATTATGGAGAAATTAGAGGAAAAGTATTCTGGTTTTCATCAACAAATATTAGTAGCTGATAGTACAGCTATTGATTTTTATACAAAATGTGGTTTTGTTAATGCAGCAAGCTGTAAACCCATGTGGATTTATTCAGGTAATGATAATGAATAGATTTTAAATTACTTACAATTTGAATTTTAGAAAAAATACTCTAATAATTTGCTTATTAGTCCAATTGATTAATAACCTGATTCTAAAAATTGACACCCCACAAAAACACCTGTAACAATAAATCTTATACAAAATTCCTTATCTCCCTCCTATTCTTTACACCATAGAATCAAAATCTGAAATTACATCTAAACATAAAGTACATATTATTGTTCTAGAGTATGTTATTGGGAAAACACTAAGTATTAAATCTTAAAGCAAAATTTTATTAATAAAGTAGACGATTTAAAAGATCTCTTAATAAGCATACTTATAATGATTTTTTTTGTGGGTTTGTTAAGAAGGTTAAAAAAATAGATCGTCTTAGATATTCATATTTTGCACCTCCCAATAAAATACTAAAAGCCAATAGTATAAACAATTAAAATATAATTAGTATGAGACTTTATTTCAAACTTTTAGTTATTGTCGGGTTTACCTTAGCCTCATGTTCTGAAGATGACGATCCTTCAGTTAAATTAGTAAATCTTGGTATTTCAGCTTCGTCAGATGCAGATGCAGGAAGCTCTTACACTAATGCTAAAACGGACATTTATATCAATTACTATAGTATTCCTTCAGATGGAAATTCAGGAAATCTTCGTGATGCTATTGCCTATTTGGATGCCAATAATGATGGTTATACTGATGTGTTTATGGCCACAGGAGAATATTTACTTGAAGGTGAAGTAAATTCCATTTTAGCACTTAATGATGGTAACGATGAATTTTACTGGTCAACAGCTGAATTTAATGACAATATGCCACCAGCAACACATGCCAGAAAATCGATTGTAAGCGACTTTAACAACGATGGACTACAAGATATTTTTGTTTTTGATCATGGTTATGATGCCAATCCATATCCGGGAAGCACACCTAAATTAATCATACAGGATTCTGAAGGAAGCTTTTCATGGTCAAAACTTGAAGAAGTTGGCTTTTTTCATGGTGGAGCTGCAGCTGATATTGACAACGATGGTGATATCGATATTTTTGCCGCAGGACTTGATCCATTTTTTTATATCAATGATGGACTTGCAAACTTTACTAGAGTAGACAACAGATGGGATCAAAGTTTGTCTAAAATATTTTCAGCCGAGCTGATTGATGTTGATAAAGATGGATATGTAGATCTACTTGTTGGAGCACATGAACAGGACGGTGATGAAACAAGTATTTTTTGGGGAAGCAGTACTGGTAGTTATTCAAAAAGCTTAAGAACAATTATACCTGAGATAAGTGATTACGGTACTATACTGGATTTTGATGCTGAAGACTTAGATGGTGATGGAGATAAGGATTTGGTGGTTAACCGAACAGGTGGAGGCAACAGCAATTCTTATATTGGAAGAAGAATGCAATTGCTGATTCATGATGGAAATAGAAACTTTACAGACAATACTTCACAAATTGATAATCCCGGTTTAGATAGCGAAAACTGGTTTCCTTGGGTAAGGTTACAGGATATAGATAACGATAATGATATTGATATATTCTGTGATAATAGCAGTATTGATTTTATCTTACATAATGATGGAAACGGAAATTTCACCAGATTATAAAGATTATATGAAAAATCATTAACTAAATAGTAAAAACTAGCTTGACCTTAAATTCAAGCTAGTTTTTTTGTATTAGATGGTAATAAATACTCTAAAACTCACCAATTTATTATGGAATTAAACACTACCTGATAAGGTTTATTCCTGGTATAAATATCTTCTTTCAGGATTTAATGAAATTATAGGCTTAGAAATCTTTACTTTAATAAAGTATTTTTTGTAACTTCTGATAAGTATTGATTCCTAACCATTTAATCCTTATAAAAATGAAAAAGATACTTATACTGTTGTCAATCTTTATAATGTCTTTAAGTTGCACACAAAACAAAAACTCAAATGCAAATTATAAAAAAGACGTTGAAAAAGCAGCGATTAATGTAGTTGATAACCTTGTTAATTATACTACACAAAAAGATATTGATCAATTAATAAACTTATTCTCTGAGTCAAAAGAATTTCAGATTATAGATAGGGAAGGCATTCCTAAAAACTATGATGATTTAAGTGATTTTTATTCTAATTTTTTCAATAACCTTGATCAATTTCAAATCCTTGAAAGTAAACTTAAAATAATACCAGTTAATGAAGATAATGCTTATTGCATTTGGCAAGGGAAAGAAGAAATTAAATTACAAGACAAAAATAGCATATTTTCATCCTGGATTGCTACATTAATAATTGAAAATATTAATGGAATTTGGAAGATAACACTGTTTCATGCCACACATTATTGAAATAAAATTATTTAATTCAAATAACGTCTTATAGTATAAAACGTTTAATTCTTCAAATTACAGGGTCTCAACAAAGAATCATTAAGAAACTTGAATCCTAAAATTTTAATTGAATTGTGGTTGATAGTATTTAGCAATTGCAAAGTAAACAGTTTAAAAGTCAACCTCCAGGTTTACAATTAACTCGCTTACTTTGCAATATCAGAATTTGTTTAATTTACTTCTTGTATAACTGCATCAAACGTTTCATTCTGAGTGATATTAGTAAGTTCTTTACCTCCAAGGCCATCTAAACTTCCTTCTATCTCATCACCAACGTTCACAACAGAACATCCAACTAATTCAAAAACTGAAACAATAGTATCAGTTTTAACTTCATAAAAACCATCTAAACGAGTTTTTGTAACTACTCCTTTCATAATGTATTAAATTTAGTAAAATAACAATGTTTGTTCGATGATTTTAGAACTAAAATCATCTCTGTTCTGGTGGTATAAATGAATGCCCAAAGATATACAAAAAAACAATTGAATATAACGGTGAGGGCGTTTTTAATTTTTTCTTATTGAACCTGACTTTGGTTCAAACAACAAAAGTTCTTCTCTAAAATTAAACATATTAAAGAAAATTAAATTAAAAAAGAAGGCTACAAAAACAAGCTTACTAATAGATACATCACTTTCATAATCATTCATTTAACAAACTTTACAACCAATAATTTATAGAACTGTAAACGTCTAAAAAAAACAGGTACAGCAGGCAAACTTTCTGTATAAAAAAATGACTATAAAATATAAAGTATCAGTTTGACCATAAAATATTAAAGATGCTAAGTATTTCTGATGCGTTTGATAATTCCGATCAATGAAAACGGCTTAAGAATCATGAAAATAAACTACATTGCGTAATCAATGTAGTTGTATATCCTACTGTATTTTAATTTCTAAAATAATGAAAATCTATAGCGAAAACATAAACAAGTACGACACCAAATTACTAAAGCTAAGCAAGTTATTAAATCGCATTTCATTTCTCAGGTTATTTATTTTTATCGTTTTAGTTATCATTCTTATATACTTGTTTAAATTCAAACTAATAACTTCCATTCTTATTTTTTTCCCTGTATTATCAATATTATGTTTTGGTGCTACTATCAAATATCATAGTAAAATTGTGTTCTTAAAAAAGCATACGGCATTCTTGAAAAGTATAAATGAATCTGAAATTTTAAGGGAGAAGTGCAATCTGGAAAATTTTGATACCGGAAATATATTTATAAATCACAATCACCCTTATACTTCCGATTTAGATATTTTTGGACAACATTCCATTTTTCAATTACTCAACAGAACAACTACGGAATCTGGTAAGATACTCTTATCTAGATGGCTATCCGAACCTGCACCGACTATCGAAATATTAGACAGACAAAAAGCCATAAAAGAATTAGCTCCAAAATTAGATTGGAGACAAGATTTTCAGGCATCTGGCATGCACTTTCAAAATAAAAAGAGTGATTATTATAAATTGCTAGATTGGGTTGAAGCACCTACATCTTTATTAAAAAATAAAGCAATATATATAGCAATTTCAATACTCCTCTCGGTTCTATCGTTGCTTGGCTTATATTTTTCTATCATTAATTTGAATTCATCAAGTAGGTATATTTATTTAATTCCCTTTATTGCTGTTTTATTGATTAATAGCCAATTTTTAAAAAAAGTAAAAAACATTGCTGATGAGATCGTTAATACTTCACAAGAGAATATTAACACATTAAAAAGTTATCGGACACTTATAAATAAAATTGAAAACGAAAGTTTCAAATCAAAAAAGCTAATCCAATTACAATTAGTATTAATAAAAAACAAATATTCAGCATACAATGAAATTAACAGACTGTGCAAATTGCTGGAATTCTCTCAGCAAAGAGGAATAAACAGTATAAAGGTTCCTATAAAAGGAAATGCTTTTTACTATATCTTAAATAATTTTATTTTTTTGGATATATATCTGATTATTGGAATAGAAAAATGGAAATCAAAAAATAAAACGCTTTTAAAATCATGGTCTGAAATTATAAGTGAGTTTGAAGTTATAAATAGTCTTGCAGGTTTTTGCTATTCCAATCCATCATATTCATTTCCTGAGATAACAGATAAACATAACTACATACATTTTGAGCAATTAGGACATCCCTTAATCAATGGTCATAAACGTGTTTGTAATAATTTTCACACAGAAGAACAAGGAGAGATTGTTATAATTACGGGTTCTAATATGGGAGGAAAAAGCACATTTTTAAGAACCATTGGTGTTAATCTTGTTTTAGCATTAGCCGGCACTCCTTGTTGTGCAAAATATGGACTGGTTTCAAACCTGAAGTTATTTACGAGTATGAGAACTCAAGATAACTTAAAGGAAGGAATTTCTTCATTTTATGCTGAATTAGAAAGAATAGAAAAGATGCTGAAACTCATAGAAAGTAGTCAAAACATTTTTTTCCTATTGGATGAGATGTTTAAAGGAACAAATTCAGAAGACAGGCATAAGGGAGGATATTCGCTCATTCATCAATTAAGCAAGCTTAATACATCAGGAATAATTGCTACACACGATATTGAACTTTCAAAACTAACGGAGAAGAAAAAGCTAGTCACCAATTATAGTTTTAACAGTGAAATCATAAATGATTCAATGCATTTCAGTTATAAACTTCATCGAGGTATTTGTAATGATTTTAATGCAAGTGAACTAATGAAAAAGAGTGGAATTAATATTATCTCTGATATTTAAGATAAACCGAATGAATAAAATTCGATAATAATCTACAGACAGAAAAAAATGATTATGGAAACAAATATTTTTCAAAAAGAGCTTCTGGACGAAATAGAAAAACATGGAGTTGACTTTGTATATTTTGTTGACATATCACATTTATCTGTAGAGCAAAACAAAGGATTTTCAACTGCTATTTTATTCGGGATTATATTATCCATTGACTACCTTAAAAAAGTATCTGCAGATCCAGACTACGTTAAACAAATGAAAATCAATAATACAATTAAAAATGACGAATTTTATTTGACTGAACTTAAAACTGATAAAACAGCAGACCATCTTGAAAATTATATTGTATCAAAAGGCTATAAAGCTTATTCTCAATCAGAAGAGAACATTCTGAAAACTGGATTTTACGATAAAAAAAACAAAAAAACACCATTACCACATAAAACAATTGCAAGATTAGCCGGTTTGGGATGGATAGGAAAACATAATCTTCTGGTAACAGAAAAATATGGAAGTTCGATTAGCATGTGTTCCATATTAACTGATGCTCCACTTGAATCAATAAGTCAAGAACCTATGATTTCTAATTGTGGAAACTGTAATATTTGTAAAGAAATATGTAAAACCAATGCAATAAAAGGTAATGACTGGAAATGTGGTACAGAAAGAGAGAAAATACTAGATGTATTTTTATGTACAACATGTTTTCAATGTGCAGTTCAGTGTCCCTGGACTCAAAAATATATTCATAGAAATGAAATAACCTCGCGCTAGTAACCTGAGTTCGACATAAAATTTTGGATTCAGGTTAGTATAATTTACACTTCATATCTATCATTCTTCAAATCAACAATCATAAATTAAATACCCTAATCTCTTCACTTATTTAACTTGATTCTATTATCTCATTGATGTAACTTATAAATAAACACCGAATAATCATTTTCCGGTAATTAGAATATATCTGTTATAAAGTGGTTAAAAAACTAAAGAGGCAATGAATTCATGTCTCCTCACCCACTTTTACTTCTTATACTGCCATTAGTATTATGGCAATACAAATCACAACATAATTAACAAGAGAAAATTACAAGGGTGAAGAAAGATTATATAAAACAAGATCTAAAACATAGTCTTCTTTTTAAGCAAAGTGTTTTAATATTCATTTTCTTGAATATATCACTTTATATATTCCCACAAAGTACAAGTAATATATTTAAAATGATAGGTTCTGTAATTGATAAGATTTCATTAAACCTATAAATCAATGAAAGCATCCAAATACAACCTTTTGATAAATTTCAAACAATTAGCGGCTTAACAATAACCGGTGATATTAGTTTGAATTCTTCAACAAGCCTTGTTAGAATCATATTAACAGATCAGAATTATAATGAATACCTTATTTACGAAACCTACTCAATATTAGCAGAAGAACCATCATTTTCAATAAATCAAATAGGAGAAGAGACAATTGTTTTGAATCAAATTATCCCCGTCTCTATTTCTGTAGAAATAACAGATGCAACAGTATTTCTTAAAGAAATTGTTTATAGCACAGAAAAGCTTCCAATTAAAACTTTAGGTATTGATGAAAAAAGGCAGCAGCAACTGGATAAAATTAATCGTATTAATAACAACATTAATAAAAAAGGTTTGAAATGGATGGCTGGAGAAACCTTTGTTTCAAAAATGACTTATAGTGAAAAGAAAAAATTATTTGGAGGAGTAATACCCAATTTACAGGGTTTTGACTATTATATTGGAGGAATTTTTGTTTTGGAAAATTCAACATCAGAAAATATAAATTCTGAGGCATCTTCCACATCAACACAATCACCAGATCAATCTCCCTATGTAAAAGAATTTAGTTGGAGAAACCGCCATGGCGAGGATTGGACAACCCCGGTAACTAACCAGCTTAATTGCGGTTCTTGTTGGGCCTTTGCAGCAACCGGGGCTACAGAAACATTAGTTAACCTGTATTATAATCAACATTTGGATCTGGATCTTTCTGAACAAGATATTTTATCATGTAGCAGAGTTGGAAATTGTGAAGGTGGAGCAATAAACGCTGCACTTGGGTATATTATGAACTTTGGAATTGTTAACGAAAGTTGTTTTCCTTATCAAGCTGATGATTTAGCATGTGAAATAAAATGTATTAATCCACAGGATATCATAAGTTTTAATTCCTTAATATATAGTTCTTATTATACTGAAAATATAAAAAAATATATAATTAATGGAGCCACAGCCATTTCTGTAAGTTTTTGGAAACATGCCTTAACTTTAGTAGGTTACAAAGTGCTTGAAGAAGGGGATTCTATTTTTATTAAAACTAATGATTTAGAAAGTTGTAAAAAAATACCTGAAGGAGATCCCTTAATCGGTCAAACTGCATGGTTATGCAAAAATAGCTGGTCAAAACAATGGGGAGACAATGGTTTTTGTTATATAGCAGGAAATGAGCCTGTTTTTATCGGGTTTAGCGTTTCTGGTCCGGTTACTTCATTAAACTACGATGATTCTAATATTATTTGTGAAGACAATGACGGAGATGGATATTACAACTGGGGAATTGGCGCTAAACCCCTACAGTGTCCAGTATGTCCGGATGAACCGGATGGAGATGATTCTGACCCCTGCATGAAATTTTTAGACGAATATGGTCATTTGGTTTCCATAATACCACCGCCGGTTGCTAAAGATACAACTATATTAATGGGAGAAAATGTACAGGCTCTAACAGCTATAGGAGAAAATATCAAATGGTATTCAGATGAAGACCTTGTAAATTTAGTTTATTCAGGAAATATTTATAATACCGGCAATACAGATTTGGGGATTTATCAGTATTATGTAACCCAAACTTCATCCGGTTGTGAAAGTAACTCTACAGAAGTCACATTAAAAATACTCCCGGAATCACCAATTGTAGAAGATGTATTATGCTGTGAAGGTCAACAGAATATTACATTATCCACTACTGGAGAAAATATTAAATGGTATTCGGCTAATAATAATCTTACATACGATAACCGTGACTACCAGTTATATGAAACAGTAACTATTGGTGAACAAACATGGATGAAAGAAAACCTTAATTTTTATACTGATTCGGGCTCATGGTATTATAACAATGACAGCATACAATATGCTAAAACTTATGGCCGTTTATACAATTGGGAAACAGCCATTAATGCTTGTCCTGATGGATGGCATCTACCTTCTTACAACGAATGGTCGATATTAGTAAATTACATCGGAGGTCTATCAGTTGCTGGAGGCAAATTAAAGGAGAAAGGCTATGACCATTGGTCTCATCCTAATGAAGGTGCAACTAATGAATTTGGATTTACTGCTTTACCTGCTGGAGGTAGATTTATCTGGGGTTTTGACGGATTTAAACACGTAAGTGTTTTTGGGTCTTCAATGTCACTTTCAACGGATAAGGCAAGAGGCCTGTATTTATCTACTGGTCTAACAACTGCAACTTTTTTTTCTTATGAAAAATCAGCCGCTTTATCAGTTCGTTGTATAAAAGATTCTGCAACACCATTGTTATTTATTGGGAATACTCTAAACATTAACAATCCTCATACAGGAACATACGGTTTATATGTTACTCAAACTATTGATGGCGTTGAAAGTCTGACTGATACGGTTCACCTTGACATACATCCTCAAAATCATATAGAAATATCTGAAGTAATTTGTAATGGCGATTCTGTTCAAATTGGTAATTCTGTATTCAAACAAACAGGAAACTACTCAGTATCATTAATCAATCAATACAATTGTGATTCAGTTGTTAATATAAACTTACAAGTTCTTAATAATCCGGTGGTATTTCTTGGTGCTGACATTACTATTTTTTCAACAGATACTTTAACACTTAATGCGGGTGAAGGATTTGAAACTTATGAATGGAATACTGGTGAAACAACACAATCAATCCAGATAAACGGTTTAAGTGGTGTTGGAGAAAAAAATTACTGGGTGTTTGTAACTGACACTGAAAATTGTTTTGGATCCGATACCATTTTAATTACAATACATGAAGCTACAAACGTTGATTTTATCACAAAGGATTATGGTACTATTAAACTATATCCTAATCCTACAAATGGAAAACTATTTTTAGAAGTTGAAAATATTCCGGAAAAAATCAAGATAATCATTTACTCAGAAACAGGAAAAACTGTTTATTCAAGTATGTTTAAGCCCTTGCACTCACACGTTACTAAAGAATTAGATTTATCAAAATACCCATCTGGTAATTATATTATTAAGATAGAGAATAAGAAAATCTCAAAAACACAAAAATTTATATTGAAGAAATAAAAATCCCCACCCCTAGGATGGAGCCTTGAAACAACCCTACAAGGGGAAAATTATTATTCGACTGTAGACATAAAACCTTATACTTAAGAAATTAACTTTGTGAATTTCATAATTCTTGGGACGTTGTCCCAAACCCAACCTACTTTTTTTCTTTTGAGATTATTGCTTCGTTCGGCATAATTCAAGCAAGCTTGTCAGTTTTTATATAAACCTTGATACAAAAACTGACAAGGTTCCTTTAAATTTCATGGCGCATTCAACTTTAAATACGGTGACTCTCACTTTTTTTATCGCAATTCTCACTTTTTCATCGGAGTGTTTTGTTTTAAATATCAGTATACCTCAAAAATTTCACGGAACATGCTACTTTTTTTCGTGACGCGCCACAAAATTTACCTGAACGTTCTATAAAATTCATTGGAGCTTGTCAGAAAAACTGACACGCTTGATACATTTTCATACGACTCTTGATAAAAAAAATATAATGCTCCGTACTTTTTTCTTCACCTTCCGTACTTTTTATAGCAACCTCCATATATTTTTCATCAAGCTCCATAGTTTCTTCTATAAGCTTCCACACTTTCTTATTGGAGCTCCATACTTTTTTAATCAGATTCCATATAATTTTTGTATGCTTTGATGCCTAATATATAAACAGTCTCTAAATAAATAGTTTAATTCCTGTTTTATACCAGAACTTTGTAGGTTAAACCCAGAACGTTCTCGTTTTAACCCACATTGTTCTGGCATAAACTGACAACATTCTAACTTTATACAAGAACGTTGTGGTTCAGGGGAAGAGCGTTCTAACTTTTTTATAAAACATCCTAACATTTTTAGAGAACGTTCTCACTTTAAATAAGAACGTCCTCACTTTTTGTTAGAACGTTCTGGTTTTATATAAGGATGTTCTGGTTTTTACCCAGAATGTTCTAACAATTTTATAGAAGCTTGTCAGTTTTTATGACAACGTTCCTATTTTAAGCCAGGCTATTGTCAGTTTATGTCAGAACGTTGTAGTTCAAAATAAGAACGTTCTTACTTTTTATTAGAAGTTTCTCACAATTATACAGGGTGTTCTGGTTTTATTCAAAATTATATTAAACTCTTTTCTGGTTTATTCAATTAACTGTGTCAATTAGTAAATAAAAAAAACGGTACTACACGAATGCAGTACCGTTAATTGAAGTATCTTATATTTTTGTGTAATTATTGTACAACTACTTTCTCAACTATTGGCGTATTATTGTTACCAACTTTTACAATGTACACACCATTATTAATTCCTGATATAGAATTAACTCCCTCACCAATATATTTATCAGCCATTATTTTACCTGAAATATCAAAAACAGTTATATGGCTTTGTGTATCAGTTTTAACAATGATTGAATTATCACTTGAGTATATTTTGGTATTTATAGTTTCTGTTGCTTCATCAATACCATTAGCTATAGTTACATTAGTTAACGTTGTTTTAAATATATCATCTCCAGTAAAATCAGGAAAACTGGCATTTGACATTTCGCAATAAACAGGCTCGCTTTGACTCTTTAAAAATGTAGTTACACCATTAATTATTTCATAATCTTCACCTTCTGTTAACCAAGTACCGCTTTCCGTTTTCCAAGCATAATTTGTAATATTACTATTTATACTATACTGACTGCTTAAATCTATAGTTCCACCCACTATCACATTATCAATAATTTCAAAATTTGCTTGAGGAGCATATTCATAGATATACGTTATAGGTAAAGATGCAAACGTTAATTTGTTATTTTGACACTTTAAAATTTCTAGCTCAGTATTATTAGAAACATCCAGTGTTGAGAGACTATTATCATCGCAATACAGTGATCTTAGATTCGTATTATTAGAAATATCTAGAGACGTGAGGCTATTGGTAGAACAAGACAACGTTGTTAGATTCGTATTTTTTGAAATATCAATAGCTGTAAGACTATTGGTGAAACAGGACAGCGTTGTTAGCTCCGTATTATTTGAAACATATAGAGACGTGAGGCTATTGGAGTAACAGTACAGCTTTGTTAGATTCGTATTATTTGAAATATCGAGAGACGTGAGGCTATTGGAGGAGCATGACAGCCATGTTAGATTCGTATTATTAGAAGCATCTAGAGACGTTAGATTATTTAAGCCGCAACTCAGACTTGTTAGGTCCATATTATTAGTAACGTCAAGAGATGAAAGATTACAGGAAGTGCAACTTAAACTTGTTAGATTTGTATTATTAGATACATCAATGGATAGTAGGCTATTGTTGGAACAATCTAGATATGTTAAAGCTGAATTATTAGAAACATCAATAGATTGAAAGCTATTGTAGCAGCATCTTAGAAATGCTAATGCTGAATTACTGGATACATCAATAGATGGTAAGCTATTGTAGGAACAATCTAGAAGTATTAAAGCTGAATTATTAGACATATCAATAGACATGAGGCTATTGTTTGTACAATATAATCCTATTAGATTCGTACTATTAGATATATCAAGGAATGTGAGGAAGTTTTCATTACATCTTAGAGAAGTAATTGAGTTTCCATAAATAGCAATATTCGAGCCTGCAACAGTACCAGAAACAGATGTAGTTGATGTTCCTATAATTTGATCTACTAATGTTCCGTCACCAAAGTCAATTTGAATGGTAGTATTATCGTTTTGTGTTTGGAACCCAAAACTAATTGTTTCACCAATAGCTTTTGTTGTTGTCATAGTAATTGTAGGATCTTCGGCATAATTAGATATGCTAATGCATAATAACATTAGCATTAATAGTGTAATTCTTTTCATTAGGTATTTTGTTAAAAATATTAGTTAGTGTATTCTAGACCAACAAATTTATAAATTCAAATAATTTAACAAATTAATAAATCTTGAAATTTCGATTTAAAAAATTTAAATAAAATAACATATACCATTACGAATACTCAGGTGATATAGATTAAAGTATATTTAAAATCATTATTGATTAATAATTAATGAATGTTATTGAATCTCTTGTCCCCCCACTACTGCCACCCAAGTAATTTCAACATTTTTTTTAACACCTTTTTTATTAAATAAAGGATAATAGCTTCATATTGATTTTCTTATATCAATTTTATATATTATATAACAAATGTTTCCTATGACTTATTAAATATTGTATTCCAATCATATAGAAATAAAATGGCTATAAACAAAATTGACAATCAGTAATTTACATTTACTATTGTTTTAACCACAAATTAATCGAATTGAACGAATTTTAAACCACTTTGTGGTTTTATTGGCTTTTCGAAGAAAAGTAATTCGATTAATTCGTAAAATTAGCTTCGCTGAACTTTGTTTCGTGGTTCACAAAACACTTGCAAAGCAAGCTACTTAAAAGTTTGTGGACATGGTAAATGTCAATTATATAATAAAAAAAATATGAAAGCTAAACTATACATTCCGATCCTACTATTACTTTCATTCATACTTACAGGTTGTCCGTACGAATCAGAGGTTCCGATCGATTCACCACAAGTAGAAGTAAACAAAAACTTAATTGGCAAATGGATAGAACAAAAGGATAACAAAGAAAATAAAGAAAACCCTGAATATTTAGAGATTAAGAAAGTAGGTGAAAAAAAGTATCTTATTGAACAGTATTCATGGGAGAGTCACAATTATAAAGTTGATAAGTATTTTATGCATGTTTCACTTATTGGAGATTTGCAATTTATGAATATTCAAAAAGAAAAGGGAACAAAGTATTATCTGTATAAATTTTTACTTAAAGGAAATACACTTACTTTTTTTGAGATTACGGATAATATTGATGAAAAATTCAATGATTCAAAAGAACTTAAAGCATTCATAAAAAAGTATATGAACCTTAGTTTTTTCTATAGTAAAGAAGAAGAAGTTTATCTTAAAGAAGAAAAATAGAGAATACTATGATAGAACGTAAGATAAGCTAAAGCTACAAAGCACCACGAACATGATGCTTTTGATTTGGTTGTAAATTTATTCTTTTTACTTGCCTAAGCAAAAGTTTGGACAAATCTATGTAAAGAGCACCCCCAAAAATTTATGTTGATAGCTATCGACATTTACTTATTGTTGTGCTTTCAATCAATATTTTAATTAAATAACTGTTGCAATCCATGCAATAAATTTAGAAAAAGGAATTAATAATATTTGAGCCAAAATTGTTCCTATTAGTCTGCTTACTATCATGAATCTAATTATTTTTCTAAAACTTATTTCTGAAAATTTACCTTCTATAACGTCGTCTGTCAATCCCGATAAATAAGGGTCTATAAAAACAAACATTAAAATTGTCGCTAATCCATTTACAACAGAAGATAATGTACTTGATGTTGTTCTTAAGTCTGGTTCTATAAATCCCGCATATAATGAAGATAGAACACCTACTGTAATAATAGAAACAGCTAAAATATTATATATAAAAATCTTAATTGGTATATCTGCCATTAAAGACTTGGCCATTTTAAAATTATCCTTGTCTGGTAGTTTTATTTCATGCTTAAATTGTTTAATTCCGGATTTTGTAAATCCATGTAATATCAATCGAGGAACAGATTTATGTACACTGAAATTATTTACCATTTTCGATAAAACTCTCTGAAATGTCGGAATTAATAATCCACCTATTATGGTTGCAATTGTTGCAGTTAATAATACTAATCTTATTTCAAATGTCCCTGGATAATTACCTACTTTTATATTATTTTCTATCCATTTTGCTAATATAGGTGCTTGAAATGAATTCGATGTCCTTGAAACTAGAACCATTATATTAAAAAGCGCAAATGAAATAGCAATCTTTCTTGTCCTAATACCAACAATACGTACTGAATAAGACAATGTGCTTATTATATGAATAACTAAGGTAAATATTAAAACTATTAAAATCTGAATTGTCATATTTAATAATATTGTTAGGTAGACTGTAAAGCGTAAAGCACAACAATCCAATATTTTTTAATAGATGTAAAAACAAAAATCGTTATACCCTGATATTATAAAACAGGGTATAACGATTTATAATAAATTTATTACATTATAATTTTCTATACTCCAGAAAGATATTAACCTAAAACACCTTATTCATAAAATCTCTTACATAAGTATAAGCTTCATCAAACCATGGATGAAACAACCAGTATGGATGTGGAGTATTTTCGATAGTATGTACTTCGTAATAAATATTTTTCTTCTTTAATAAATCCAACAATGTATCTCTTCCTGCATGAAAACGTGGCAATGCACTATTTATATAACAGGTAGGAAGTGTATAATTATCAATATAATTAATAGCAGAAGCCTCTACCCAAAGCTCTGGTTTTTCTTTGTATGTGGCACCAAAGAACCTTGCTCCTGCCGATGGTTTATCCGGATTACTGTCTTTTGCACTTTCGTTGGGATCAGTAAAGTCAATAACTCCGTCCATATTTATTAAAGCCTGCACTTCTGTAGAGTATCCCGGATATACCGACTCCGGATCATCAAACTTTGACATACCTCCTGTTGTGGCCATTAAGCTGGCCATAGTAGCACCTGATGATGTTCCTAAAACTGCAATTTTTGTTGTATCAATTCCGTATAAATCACAACTATGTTTTAAAAAGCGAATCGCTTCTTTTAAATCGTATACGGCTGCAGGATATAAGGCCTCTGGCGATAAACGTTGCTCAACACTAACTGTAACATAACCATCCATAGCTAATTTTTGAGCCAATGGAACTAAGTGAGATTTGTCTCCTGAAGCCCATCCTCCACCATGAATCATCATTATTGCAGGTCGTTTTTTACCGGCATCTTTATTTGGAATAAAAACATCCATTCGTAAAATTCGATCTTCCCTTACCCTGTAAACCTGATTGGGTAAAGACAAAAACTGATCTGATTCAATGTATTTTACAGGTGTTACATCCGGAAAATCTTTATGTATTTTTTTATAGGTTGATTTAACGTTAAAAGATGTATCACGTGGAAATTTGTTTTGACTAAATCCTATAGTCGCAATAAATAGAAGGGGTAATATAAAAGATATGTTTTTCATGGATTAAAATTAGATAAGAGACTGATAGATAAGAGAAATTAGACCATTAACATAGAAGTCACTGAGATACTGTCCCTTATCTATCAATCTTTTTCTTGTGAGACTATTACCCAAAAACCATGGGTGTATATCATGTTTAAATTTATAGAGGTTAGATAAATGGAGTACCCCTTTTGCAGAACTGAATAGCAACACCCCAAGGATCTTTCATCATGATTAACTGACCTCCATCAGGTAAATTAACCTCTTCTACAAAAGTTGCTCCTGCTGCTTCCATTTTAGCTCTGTCTTCTGTTGGATTGTCAGATACAAATGCAAGGTGTACTGTTAGTGGGTGTGTATTATTAAAGTCAAGGACCGCTCCATCCGGATTGTTATAAATTTCAACCATTCCGCCATGCCCATCTGCAATAAAGTGAGTAAACGGAGCCTTATCCATTGCCATTACAATTTTAAATCCTAAATTTTCAACATACCATTCAGCCATTTTTACCGGATCCGGTACATTTAATGCAAAGTGTTCAATTTTCATTATTCTGTCTTTTTTGTTTTAGTAAAACCAAAAATAAACATAATATACCAGAACAGCATGTTTATTGAATCCTTATACAGCATATTGATATGATATAATACAAAGTTGTTCTAAATTTTTATTTAACTGGCGTTTCACCCAGACCCGACTTCCTTTTTTAGCTTGATCCAAAAAAGAAAGGAAAAAACTTATTCTATGATTATTTCTACGTTCGGCAATATTCAAACAAGTTTGATATTGCTCTCACTTATCGAAATAATTCAAGGCTGCACCCATCTCTCTCAAAAAACTACGGTCATTTGACTGAAATCGTTTAAACTCACTACGTTCAAACAAAAACGATTTTTAACCCTCAAACTAACCTTGTTTTTTGGTTCACTGACTGAGGCCCATATAGAACCTAAACTGCTAAAGATTTAAACTCTCATTTTAATTTAGGACAAATGTGAATATAATAGTATATAATTTTTATTTCCACTCCGAATTCTATGTTGGGTGTGACCCAATACTTCTTCTTTTATTGTAATATGATTCTATGTCTCTTATTCTCTGATACGGATTAACAATTATGGTAACTTTTTGTGAAATTATAAGTATTACAAAAAACATATCATATAAATAGAAAAGGAGATGATTTGGATTGAATTGGGAATTACCCTGGCGGCACTTTATTTTGGTGCTCGTATCGGAGGTATTGGAATGGGAATTACAGGTGGACTTGGAGTGGTAATATTGAGTTTTGTATTTGGATTATCACCAGGTTCGGCTCCAATTTCTGTTATGCTTATTATATTGGCAGCTGTTACTGCAGCTTCTGCGCTTGAGGCAGCAAGAGGTATGGAATGGTTGGTACAATTATCAGAAAAGTTACTCAGGCGCTTTCCTAAAGCTGTCACTTTTCTTGGTCCCTTAGTGACATATTGTATGACAATGGCTATTGGTACCGGACATACAGTTTATGTAATTCAACCTATTATTGCTGACGTAGCACGTAAAACAGGTGTCAGACCAGAACGTCCGCTTGGTGTGTCATCTGTTGCCTCACAAGTAGGAATCACAGCAAGTCCGCTTTCGGCAGCTACTGTATGGCTTGTTTCTTCGTTTGAAGATAAAGGTTTGCCTTATACTTTAGGAGACATACTTTTAGTTACGATACCTGCTACATTCATAGGACTTATGCTTGCAGCCTTTGCTCAAACATTCGTTGGTAAAGATTTAAAAGATGATCCTGAATATCAACGAAGAATGGCAGATCCTAAGCTTCGTGCAGAAATTGAAGGAGATGAATCTTCATTATTAAATGTTAAAATACCAGCCAGTGCAAAACGCGCGGTGGCAATTTTCCTTGCCGGATTAGTGAGTATCGTGGTACTGGGTTTATTCCCTCAACTACGTCCTGTTGCTGATGCTGTAACTGGAAAACCCGTTGGTATGGGACCAGTTATTCAGATGGCTTTACTATGTACTGCTGCTATTATAGTATTAACCTGTAATGTACAATCTAAAAAAATGGTTTCAGGACCAGTCTTCAAAGCTGGAATGAGCGCAGTAGTTGCCATCTTTGGTATTGCATGGCTTGCAGATACCTTTGTAACTAACAATATGGATACAATTAAACCGGCCATTGAAGGTATGGTTTCTCAAAACCAATGGATGTTTGCAATTGCATTCTTCCTTGTGTCAATTATAGTAAACAGTCAGGCTGCCACAGCAAAAATGCTTGGACCATTAGCCTTTCAGCTTGGTGTATTACCCGCAACATTGATAGGAATTTTCCCTTCAATTTACGCTTATTATTTTATACCAAACTATCCTAGTGACCTGGCTACAGTAAACTTTGACAGAACAGGAACTACCCGAATAGGAAAATACCTCCTTAACCACAGTTTTATGCGACCGGGATTAATTTGTACTACTACGGCAACAGCTGTAGGTCTTTTACTTGCTACCTTTTTTCTATAGTAGATAAAATAATCATATAAAAAACAAGAGGAATAGAGTTTTAACCCTATTCCTCTTGTTTTTTTATATAGATCTTAATGTTTGTTTTATGTAGTTTTTCGGTAACTAAAAATTGCCATTGATACTGAAACCAATGCATAAATCAACATGGCTCTGAACTCTGGCCATAGGTCAGCAAAACCCGCACCTTTTAACACAACACTTCTGATGACCTTCATAAAATAGTAAAGTGGATTAATAGCATCTATCTTCAATGCCCAATCCGGCATATTTTCAACTGCAGTAAAAACACCACTCATCAGAATAAATATGATCATAAAGAAAAACGTAAGAAACATAACCTGTTGTTGGGTTTCACTCCTACTCGATAAAACCAAACCTAATCCTAATACAACTAGTAAATACAAGGTTGCAAAGGCATAAAGCACCAATGGATTACCATTAAAGGGAACTCCATACAAAATTCTACCAATAAGCAATCCTATGGTTAATTCCACTAAACCAATAATCATAAAAGGCAATACCTTACCAATAATAAACTGGTACTTTTTAACCGGAGTTACATTCATCTGCTCTGCCGTTCCAATCTCTTTTTCTCGCACCAAATTAATAGCAGATAAGAACAGACCAATAATAGTAACCAGAATCACCAGAATCCCCGGAAGCATATAATATTTGTAATTTAACTCCGGATTAAACCAATAATTTGCATGTGTTTTAATTTGCCTCTGCTCCATCAATGCTGAAGCATCAGTTTGCCACTCCATAGATAGCTGTTGAATTATCCCCGATAAATAACCATACGACAATTGGGCTCTTTGTACATCAATAGCATCTGTAATAATCTGCAAGGGAGCAGCATCTGGTGTATGTAGTTTTTTAGAAAAGGTATTGGGAATGTAAACAACCACATCAGTTTTGTTTCTTCGCATCAAATCCAAACCAATTTCTTTGCTTGACTGTAAATCTCCAACCTCAAAAAACAAAGAAGCTTCAAGATCCTGAATTAATCTTTGCGATTGCACAGAATGATCCTGATCAACAACTGTTACACGAATATTCTTCATATCCATAGTTGCTGCATTAACCAGTATTATCAATTGTACTACCGGTAAAGCAAAAATCATTGGTAACATGGTTTTGTTACGAAAAATCTGCAAAAACTCTTTCTGTAATAAGTATAATATAATTCGCATAATTTTTACTGTTTATTTGATTATCCCAGAGAAATCGCTTTTAAGAAAAAACACTCCTTTTATATCAAGAAAACATCTTTTTGCTCAAGCCGCAATGGCTTTTACTTTTTTTAGTTCACAGTAAGTAAAAATTTAAAGCGTTCATGATTTCCGCTACGCTTCAATTCTGCAGTCAAAAAAAGTAAACAAAAAAGTCCGCCGACTACACCACTCACTTCCCCACTATTTTCTTTATTTTGAGACAGAAAGAACTCACTGCGTTCAAACAACTTTAGTTCACTAAAGCATATTTAATGTGGAGTTCATGATTTACGCTTCGCTCCAATTCTTTCTTTTCAAAATTAAAGAAAAGTGGGTCCCAAGTTACGTTGCTGATGTCAGAATCTCGACTTCAAAATATATTTATTTCTAAAGGCGATTTCCCTGTTGTTTATCCTTATTTCTGAATAGAACTCTTTGTTTGTCTCACTAAGAAGGAGTTTACATTTCACTTATATCGATGAGTTATAATAACTCCTTCTCCCAAAGCTCGCAAAGTAAAATCCTAACGGATTTTAAGTCTATTAAGAAAAAAATAACTCTAAAAAATAAAACAATTTCTCTTTACTAAATAATTCAATGCCATTAATAAGAAGACTTCAAGGACAAGGCTTTCGCATTTTTAAAATCAAGGAGTGTACTATTTATTTTAAAAATCGAGTAACACAGTATCTGAGGTATTCTTACAAAGACAATCTATTCGATTCTAACCTTAAATTTCTTAACACTCAATCCTACAAACAGAGAAATAAATCCTAGTAGAATGAGAGTTTCCTTCCATACATATGTTATTCCAGCACCCTTTAACATGATTTTTTTAACAACAATGATAAACCATCTGGGAGGAATAATATTACTCATTATTCTTAATGGTAAAGGCATATTTTCAATTGGAAAGATAAAACCGCTCAATAAGATTGTAGGTAGCATTAAAGCAAACATACTCATAAACATAGCTACCATTTGATTTTTGGCAACCGTTGAAATAAATATACCCAACGACAAGGCTAAAATGGTAAATAAGGTGGCTTCAAATAACAGTAAGAACAAACTTCCTTTTATTGGCACGTGAAACACCCAATAGCCCATTGCCAATATAGACAAGGTATTAACCATTGCCATAAAAATATATGGAGTTACTTTACCAATTATAATTTGAAATGGCTTAAGCGGTGAAATCAACAACACTTCCATTGAGCCAAATTCCTTTTCTTTAGTGATGGATATGGAGGTCATCATTGCTGAAACCAACATCAGAATCATCGCCATAATTCCGGGAACAGACATATAAACACCATCCAGGTTTTCGTTATAAAACATCCTGACTTCGGTATTTATTAATGAAGTGAAGTTTAATGTAGATTCATTATGATCCCTCTGAAAATCTTGCAAAATAACAGAAGCATAGTTACTCAGTATCCTGGCTGTATTTGCATCAGAAGCATCTGTTATCAACTGAATATTTGCTTCCTTATCGCTATAAAACCGCTTGGCAAAATTCGGTTCAAAAACAATTGCCATTTTAACCCGGTCTCTGTTAAAAGCAGATTCCAACTCTTGTTCTGAATTTAAATACTTATCCAATCGAAAATACCCTGATGACAACAACTTTTGAGTTGCCTCTTGTGTCAATTCATCTTTAGATTTATCTAATATGGCGATAGACGCATTTTTGATTTCAGAAGATATCACGTATCCAAAAATCAATATCTGAACCATCGGCATAGCAAACAGAATCAACATTGTTCTTGAATCTCTGAAAATATGTAGAAACTCTTTTTTTACAAAAGCTTTAAATCGTTTCATTTTATTTAATATTATTAAAAAGATAAGAGATGAGAGATTATAGATAAGAGACTTACATCTGTTTTAATGAATAACTAAATCTCAACTTCTCCAATCTTCATTTCTCTGCTACTGCTGACTGAATACTCACTACTGCCCACTATTTACTGCCGGCCGTGCCAGCTTAATAAACACCTCATTCATATTCTCTGCCATAAATTGCTTTTTCAAATTAGCAGGTGTATCCAGTGCATCTATTCTACCATCAACCATAATAGAAACCCTATTACAATACTCTGCTTCATCCATATAATGCGTTGTTACAAAAACAGTAATTCCTTCGGAAGATGCTTCGTAAATCATTTCCCAAAACTGACGACGGGTAATCGGATCAACACCACTAGTGGGCTCATCTAAAAACACAATGGATGGTTTATGCATAATAGCCACTGTAAAGGCCAATTTTTGTTTCCAACCCAAAGAAAGATCATGAACCATGCGATTTCTTTCCTCCCATATCCCAAGCTCTTCCAACAACTCCTGTCCTCGTTCTTTAAATTGCTTTTTGCTCATTCCGTAAACCGCACTAAAAAACCGCATATTCTCCCATATCGTCAGGTCTTCAAACAATGAAAACTTCTGACTCATATATCCAATGCTTTTTTTAATGGATTCAGGATGCGTATTCACATTGAAACCTGCTACCCAAACATCTCCCGACGTTGGTTTTGACAGTCCGCTAAGGATTCGCATAGCTGTAGTTTTGCCAGCACCATTGGCACCTAAAAAACCAAATATCTCTCCACGATCCACATGAAAACAAAGCGATTTATTGGCTTCAAAATCTCCAAATTTTTTAACCAGCTTATCTACCTTTATAATTGGTTCGTTTATCTCTGTCTGACTATTCATTACCTACCTTATTAAATTGGGTTAACTCAATAAAACAATCCTCAATATCCGGTTCAATATCCTTAACATCGATTTGCGAATGTCCTTTATCTTTCAGAAATGAAATCAGATTTTCTTGATTTGAATCTTCTTCTTTCACAATCCAGTGAAGATATTCACCAAATGGATATACATTATGCGTAAATGGATTAGTTCTGAGATCTAACAAAGCTTGATATATATTGTCGGTTTTTACTCCCTTAATAGAATATTTAAATTGATTCACAATATTTTTTGGAGTATCACAAGCATGAATTTGACCACCTTGCATTAATGCTACCCGATCGCACAAATTAGCCTCATCCATGTAAGGTGTTGAAACAATGATGGTAATTCCTTTTGACTTTAATGACTTCAGCATCTCCCAAAACTCAGCCCTGGATACCGCATCAACTCCTGTTGTTGGTTCATCTAATACCAAGAGCTTAGGCTTATGAATCAACGCACATGACAAGGCCAACTTTTGTTTCATTCCTCCACTTAACTTGCCAGCTCTACGATTTTTAAAAGGCTCAATCTGTTGGTAAATATCCTTAATCAGGTAGTAATTCTCTTTGACAGTCGTTCCAAATACCGTAGCAAAAAACTCCAGGTTTTCTTCAATTGTTAAATCAGTATACAGAGAAAATTTACCGGGCATATAACCAATAATATAACGCACCTTTTTATAATCCTTTACCGGATCTAACTCCCATAATTTAATACTACCCTCATCAGGTATCATTAAAGAGTTCAGCATGCGAAGTAAAGTAGATTTACCGGCACCATCAGGTCCTAATAAACCAAATAATTCTCCTTCGCTGATCTGTATGGAAACATCATTAACAGCCTGTACATCCTCAAAGGACTTTGATATGTTTTCTATACTAATCATAGTTAAAACTTCACTTCTCCGGGCATTCCAATTTTTAATCTGCCATCGTTTTCAACCAATACTTTTATGGCATAAACCAAGTCTACCCTTTCTTCTTTTGTTTGAATAATTTTTGGAGTAAACTCAGCAGAAGACGAAATCCATGATACAGTACCTTTTACCGATTGATTATCATCCTCATCTTTATCAAAAACAACACTTACTTCTTGTCCTAATTTAACCGATGGCAATTGATTACCTGAAACATACGCCCTAAGAAACAATGTATTTAGATTAGCCATTTTAATTATGGGTTTGCCCGATGCCACGAGTTCTCCTTGCTCTGCAATTTTTTGTAATACAACCCCATCTGAAGGTGCTTTTACATAGCAACGTGAGATCTGATCTTCAATTTCAGCTAATTGAGCATTAATCACTTCAATTTCTGAATACACACTTTGCAAACTAGCATCCTGTCCCTTTAGTTGTCTTTTTAAAACATCTATTTGTCCACTAACATCATCTATTTGTTTTTGAGTTGCAGCTTTGTCTTTATACATCTTTTGAATACGATCAAAATCCTGATCCACAATCTTTTTCTGTGCAACTAAAACCTCTTTAGCCACTTTTACCTGCTCTGCTTTGCTCAATGCAACTGATCTTTGGGCAACCAATTGGTTTCTTTTTAAATGATAAGGAACAGTATCTACTAAACAGATAAGTTCTCCCTGGTTTAGCTTCTCTCCTTCTTCAATACCAATCTGAAGAATTTTCCCGGCAGTTTCTGCACTTATAAATACTTCTGTTGCCTCAAAATTTCCATAAGCATCAGAATCTTCATTATTAAAACTGCAACTGATAATTAATAAACCTGATATCAGTGATAAAATAACACTACGGTACATATCTTTATTATTTTAATTATTTATTAGATTATAGACTTTGAGATAATAGATAAGAGACTATTTACATCTCTCTAAAAACTTTTTCTCATGCTTGGCATAGTGTCTCGCTATGTCATATTCATTCAGGCCTCCGGCCTTATAAAACTTAGTACTCTTGTGCTCTTATTTTTATGCATCCAAAACTATTTTATCCCACATGTTAGATTATAGACTTTGAGATAATAGATTAGAGACTATTTACATCTCCTCTAAAAACTTTTTCTCATGCTTGGCATAGCGTCTCGCTATGTCATATTCATTCAGGCCTCCGGCCTTATAATACTTAGTATTCTTTTGCTCTTATTTTTATGCATCCAAAACTATTTTATCCAACATGTTAGATTAGAGACTTTGAGATAATAGATAAAAGACATGAGATATTATCAATTGTCAACTTTTGACTTTCAACTTTCGACTTTCGACTCTATTTACTATCAGCTCCCTTAAGATCTGTTAATTGTATTTGTGATTTTATTAACTCTAATTGATGTATTTGTTTTGATAAAACAGCCACACTCTCCAAATTCAAATCATTTAAATAATCAGATGCCGTAATAGTTCCGTTTTTTAACTGGCTTGTTGATGTATAAGTAATTCTTTTACGGAGCTTGATTATTTCATCATCTTTTTCCATTACTTTTTGCATTTGAACGATACTACTATTCACATTTTCTGCAGCCATTTGAATATTTAAATCAAAAACATTTTGTTGTCTGTCAATCCTGTTGCTTTGAATTTGCAAATACTGCTTAGTATTGCTTGACTGTTTCCAATCCCATATATTCCATTTCAGCTTAATACCAACCATGTAAAAAGGAGCAAACTCATCTTTAAGCATATTAAAGCCCGGATTTCCATAACCCAGCTGACCAAAACCAGCAACATAAGGTAGGCGATCCTTTGCACTTAATTTTTGAGAAACGCTTAACTGTTGTCTTTGATCATCAAAATACTTGTATTCCGGACGAATAAATATCTGATTTGAGGTCAGACTTAAAGGCATTTCAAATTTATCATCCAATGTAAAACTCTGGTTTGTCAGAGTTTCTAATATTCTAATGGCAGCCTTTTTACCCTCCTCCATTTTTATTTTATCCTGCTCTATACTTAAAGCTTCAACCTGAAGATGATCAGCCTGAGTGGACAAAACCATTCCATTTTCGATGGCACTATTTAATTCTTCCAGACGTTTATTTATTATATCTACTCTATAGTTCAACAAATCAATCTGCTCATTTATTGATAGTATCAAAAAGTAGGTATCAATAACCTTTGATCGGATCTTATATAATTCAACTTCCAGGCTGCTTTTTTGAGTTTCGGAACTTATTTGTTCTGCCTCTTTAGCCACTTTTGTTCTTCCAGCATCAAATATCACCTGTTGAAAATCAACAGAAGCTTTGTATTGATCCTTTGGTCCCATTGGTACTTCAAAAGGTAAGTTGGAGGATTCAATATGCGGAACATCATTCTGATAGGTTGCCTGAGCGTTTAAATCCAGATTTGGATAATAATTAGTATTCAGGTTTTTCAACCTTAAGTCCAACTGATCTTCTATGAATTTAAAATTACCTTGCAAAGGATAATTTAGTCTGGCATTTTCCAGACATTCATCCAATGTTACCGTAGACTGGGCTTGCACTCCATCATAAAAAAACAAGAGAAGTACAATTGCAATAGAATAAAACTTATTCAACACCATTTTTAATGATTTTCAATGATTAATGGTTTTAAAAATTCAAAAATTGTATGCTTTCTTTCCTTTAAGAATGAATTGACAGACTCTTTATCTCCATTAAATATCATTCTTTCAATTAAAGGTCTTCCTGCAAAAGGAAAAATAGAAAGTGAAATAACATTAACTAGTAGTTCTCTTGGATTCATCTTTTTTAATAATCCCTGCTCCATTTTATCCTGAAGGTATTCAATGATAATTTGTGGTTGAACTCCTCCTTCTTTAATTAAGGACTCTATCCGATCGGGATTACTATTTACTTCTGACAGAATAAAAATGGGTAAATAAGGTTTATTCATAAATAAATCTACATAACTACCTATTGCCCTTTTTAAAAAGTCCTCCACAGTGCCAGACTCCAAAATTGATTTAGTTATTTGAGGCCAAAACTCCTGAAAAGCTTCCTTAAATACACGTTCAAATAACTTATCTTTTGATCGAAAATAATAATGCAACATGGCCTTATTTATATTTGCTCTGTCTGCTATTTCCTGCATACGAGCACCTGCTAGTCCCTTCTCACTAAATATACTACGAGCTGCATCTAAAATAACTTTCTCTGTATCCGATTTTAATTCCATTTACTAACTAATTGATTTAACCATTTGGTTAATTGTGAGACAAATATATTTTAACCAAAGGAATTAACCAAATGGTTAACCTTATTTATTTATGAATAAAACATAACCTAGTTCACATTATTGCGTATAGAGTGCTTAGGTAATATTGTTTGGATAGTTTTTAATGAGAGGAAGAATTACATTTATACTAACACTTATTAGTTGTTTTTTATTTGCCAAAAATGGTCCTAATTTAAGTTTTCAATATTTCTTAAAAAAAGATGGACTGGTTAGTGCATATATTAATGTAGTAGAGGAAGATTCTAAAGGATTCATATGGATTGGATCTAAAGGAGGGCTAAACCGAATTATTGGTAAAACAATAAAAACATACTACTATAGCATTAATGACACAACATCCATTCCTGGAAGTAATATATGGGAAGTTTTTAACGACTCACAAAACAATTTATGGATTTCCGGTCATGAGGGTGTTTCCATTTACAATGAAAAATTGGACAACTTCAGAATGGTTGCATCCCAAAGAAATTCACATGGATTAAAAGAAATTGATATCAGAAAAATAAAGGAAGACCATAATAATAACCTCTATATGGCCACTTCCCAAAGAGTTTATTCATACAATAGGCAATCAAATAGTTTTAAAGAACTAGTCCATATTCCCAATTGCACAATACAAGACTTTTTAATTACATCTGACAACCAAATTTGGATAGCTACAGATAAGTCTCCCGGATTATATATTTATTATTTAAATGATACATCACACAGTATCAATTTAGAAAAATTATTTGGTGACAATGTTGATTTTAAATTCATTACTGCAATTATTCAAAAGTCAGAGTCCATTTATTTGGGTACTTCAGACAAAGGAATTTATAGTTTTAATACAACCAATAAAAATGTAAAACAATTCATCAATAAATCTCCAGACTCTAATAATATAATTTCCCTGGGTCTTGACAAGTCTAATAATATTTGGTCGTGCGATTATACCGGATTAAAACTATTTGATGAGACCGATGGCTCCTTTTTTGGATATTACCCAGACGAATCAGGTAAAGCAATAAAATCAAATACAACAGGTCTTTTTCAGGATAGCAAAGGAAATTATTGGGTTTATCATTTTCCCGGAGGAGTTGGATTAAGCACTGTGCAAAAAGGATTCAACAACATAAGTTTTGATGAAAGCAAATACATGCATACTTCCAGCTATGATTGTTCAAATTTTATACAGGATAAATATGGCAACTTATGGATTGGTAGCTACGGAGGAACTATAGATGTTTTTAATAAATATCGCGCTACCCTTCATAGGTTTAGAACAGGAACACATGGTTTAGGAAAAGGAAGTATTATGCATCTTGGTAAATCGATTGACGATGAGATATTAGTATGCATATATAATAGTGGTGCATTTAAATACAACGAAGCCAAACAACAATTTGAACCATTCAATTTTAACACAAAAGAAAAAATATCAAATAAAGATATTAGATCAATTGTTGTTGATAAAGATGCATACTGGCTGGCCGTACACGGAAAAGGAATTGATTACGTAAAAAACGGACATGTTACGAACTATAATTCACAAAACAGTAAACTTATTAATGAATGGACTAATCAACTTCTTTTAAGTAAAAGAGGAGACCTTTGGGTTGCAACCTCATGGGGATTATATCTTATGAAAAAAGGTGATAAAGATTTTACTCCTTTTTACAATGTTGATCAGTCAAACAAGGGATTAACAACTAACCCCATTACTTGTCTTTTTGAAGATAGAGCAAATAATATTTGGATTGGAACTGAACGTGGATTATTTACTTACGACTATAAAAATCAGATCTTTAACAGATATTTAGATAACGAACATATTTGTGGAATAACTGATGATATTTACAGTAATTTATGGGTTACAACTTCGTCTAATATAATTCAATTAAATCCAAGAACAAAAAAACAATTAGTATATGACGATGTAGATGGAATACAGGTATCTGAATTCACGCCTAAAGCCGTTTATACTGATCCTGAAAATAATGACATTTACTTTGGTGGTATTGATGGAGGAATATTCTTTAATCCAAAAAATTTACATTATAATTATTCTCCACCAAATATTGAATTCACTAGTTTAAAACTATTTAATGAAACAATAAGTCACATTGAAAATCCTGAAATTATTGCACATGCAATTTACAATACACCTGAAATTAATTTAGAATACAACCAAAATGCATTTACTATAGGATTTGAATCAAACAATTTTATAAATCAAAATAAAAATCAGTTCAGTTATAAACTAGATGGTTTTGATAAAGAATGGATTTCAAATGGTTCTAAAAGGGAAGTTACTTATACCAATATTGAACCTGGTAAATATATTTTTAAAGTAAAGAGTTGTAATAATGATGGTATTTGGAACAAAATTCCAAGAGAATTAATTATCAATATTACTCCACCATGGTATAAATACCCAATAACAATATACTCCGCACTTTTTACTCTTTTACTTTTCATCTTTTTATTGATAAAAATCAGAACCCGTCACCTCAAGCTACAGCAAAAAGTATTGCAACATCAAGTTGATATAAAAACCAGGGAACTAGTTGAAAGTAATAATGAACTACAAACCCAGGCAGAATACTTAACGGACTTAAATCAAAGGTTAGACAAAAGGCGAAGTAAAATTGAAAAACAAAGTATAATATTAAAAGACCAATCGAAAAATTTAAGTAAAGCAAATCAGGATTTAAAAATTCTAAATGAAACAAAAGACAGATTATTTTCTATTATATCACATGACTTAATTAGTCCTTTTAATTCCATATTAGGACTTACGGAAATACTTAAAGATGAAAACACCATTTTAAATCCTGAAGAAACAAGACTATTAACACATAAGGTTAATTCATCTGCGCAAAGAGTTTATAACCTTCTTCAAAATTTATTAATATGGTCTAAATCACAAACTAATTCGGTAATATTTGAACCTAAGCCTGTTAATTTACAAAATATAATATCTGAAATATTAGATCTTTTACAGGAAATAATTGATGATAAAAAAATAAAATACAATGTTGATGTATCTGAAAACACAGTGGTAACAGCTGATACTGATATGTTAGCTACAATTTTAAGAAATCTAATTAGTAATGCCATTAAATTTTCACCTGAGGGAGGAAAAATTCAAATTATATCAGAGGAGATTGAGGATAAGGTAAGAATAGGCGTTAAGGATTCAGGAATTGGTATGCCTGAAGATATGGCACTTAAAATATTTGATAATGACCCTAATTTACCAAGGGAAGGTACTGCAGGAGAAAAAGGATCCGGATTAGGATTACAAATATGTAAAGATTTTGTTATTAAGAACGGAGGTAAAATATGGACAGAAAGCATTGTAGATAAAGGAACTACATTCTACTTTACATTACCCTCTGCCCGATAATATCATTCTGTAATATATAATAACATCATATTTAGCAACGCCCCCTTGCACAAGGACTATTAGTAATAAATAATCCTAAAGCCATACCCCAGAATACATTATTAAAAGCTTCATCACTCCAGAATTCATCAGCCATCCTATTATCTGAAAAATAATAAAACGTATATCCAAATATTGCACCTAGTACAACATACAAAAGAGTTTTAATGAAATGCTTAGAAGTAAAAGTCCGTTTAAACCAACTTCTATCATCTTCTAATTCTAACTTTTTAAACTCAAACGTTTTCATTTTATATATTTAAAAAACTATTGTAAAGGTTTATATCCTAATGAAGCAACAAGTTCTTTAGCTTTTGTTACATCAATATTATCTCCTTGAAGAGTAACTGATTTTTCAGCTAAATTAACTTCTGCTTTATCTATAAAACTTAATTTTTCAAGATTTGTTTCAACATTTGCCTTGCAATGGTTACAAGTCATACCATCAACTTTAATTGTTTTAACTTCCATGATTGTATAATTTAAATTTTCGTTTTTATTATTCTTGCTCTTTTTCATTTGCAAATAGCGTTGCACATATCCGTTTATTATTAATAAACTCAATACTACCGCTGAAATAATTTGCAACCATCCACTTCCGGTATTATGTTGGTGATGCAAATGCATATTTGTAATTTGAGTAAACCATTCAACAGGAAAAACATAATCTATAATTACACCAAATAACAAAGCCCCTGCTATAATAGTTCCTAAATAAGATATCAGAGCCTTTTTCCCCATTACTTTTCCTATCATAGTAATTGTGGCTGCATTGGTTGCAGGTCCTGCCATAAGTAATACAAAAGCAGCTCCAGGACTTATTCCTTTTAATATTAAGATAGCAGCTAAAGGAATAGTTCCTGTTGCACATATATAAAGAGGAATTGAAACTACCAATATCATAAGCATTTGCATTACAGGAGGAAGATTTAATAATTCAAAAAAGTCGTCAGGAATAAGAGCTGAAATTACAGCTGCCAATAACAAACCTATTACCAACCATTTAGATATATCCTGAATGAACTCTACAAATCCATAGTGAAAGACATCATAAATTTTTTGTTTCAGAGATTTACTTTCCGCTTTTTCCTCTTCCTTAATTTCATTATCTACTTTTTCCGACGAAGTAAATTTACTTGTTATTACACCGCCGGTAACACCTGTTATTAAGGCTGCAATAGGTCTAACAATAGCAAATGGTAAACCCAACAAAGAAAAGGTTGCTAATATTGAATCAACACCTGTTTGAGGTGTAGATATTAAAAATGAAACTGTTCCTCCCTTTGAAGCTCCATTTCTGTATAAAGCTGTACCGGTAGGTATTACACCACAAGAACACAATGGTAATGGAACCCCAAAAATAGCGGCATTAAAGGATGATTTAAATGAATTCTGACTAAAATATTTTTCAATTTTATTTCTGGGCATAAAAGCGTATAGAACGCCTGCAAAAAAGAATCCCAACAATAAGTAAGGTGACATCTCGCCTAGTATAGTAGCGAAATCCACGAAAAATGATACAATTAAATCCTTAGCTTCCATCACATTTGTATTTATATTACAAATGTGAGAAGTTTATTATAAAATAATGTTACATGATTTTTGAAAAATGTTATAACATTTTGGGTTTACACTTCATCTAAAGGTTTTCTGTGTTTATTTTTTAAATCCTTAAACTGAGAAGGGGTTAATCCTGTATTCTTTTTAAATTGATTGGATAAATATTGCACACTACTATATCCCATTTGATATGCAATCTCTTTCAGACTTAACTCATCATAAACCAAAAGTTCTTTTACTTTCTCTAATTTTTGATTGATAATATATTTCTCAATTGTGATGCCTACCACGGACGAAAATAGTTTACTTAAATAAGAATAATCATAACCTATTTCTTTTGATAAAAAGTCTGAAGAATTACTAAAATCAGGCATGTCTTTTCCGTAATGAATATTCTTGATAACTAAGGTTTTGATTTTATCAATAATTTGACTCTTCTTATCGTCTATTAATTCAAAACCATTTTCCTCAAGCAAAGCCTTCACTTTTAATTTTGCAGTTTCATCAAGATCCTCCGTCAAAATAACCAACCCAAGCTCTATATGCTCTATATCTAATCCTATTTTCTCAAATTCATCATTTATTACCTTAATGCAACGATTGCAAACCATATTTTTAATATGCAGTTCAGAGCCCATGTTTTTTTTAAAATTAAGAATGTAAACTGAAACAAATTTACTTTCTAAGATTAAAAAAACTAACTGTTTGCCTTAAATTTTCAGCCTGAGATGCCATTTCTTCCGCTGTTGAAGCCAACTCTTCACTTGCTGAAGCATTTTGTTGAGTAACACCATTTAATTGCTGTATAGCATTATTAACCTGCATAGCTCCATTATTTTGCTCTTGACTGGCAGATGATATTTCATGTACCAGCAATGATGTATTTTCTATTTTTGGAATTGTTTGCTCCATTGCCTCTTCAACTTCTTTTGTCAAATGAACACTTGCTTGCGTTAACCCAATAATTTCATCAGCAGCTTCTTTACTGTTTTCAGCTAATTTTCTAACTTCCTGAGCAACCACAGCAAATCCTTTACCATGCACCCCTGCTCTGGCTGCTTCAACAGATGCATTTAATGCCAAAATATTAGTTTGCATGGCAATAGCGTTAATAACATTAATCTTTTCTGCTATATCATCATTTGCCTTTAATGATTGCAGAACTCTCTCAGCAACACTTTTCATCATGGTATTAGCTTCTGAAGAAACAACTTCTGTTTCATTAGCATTGGAAGTATTATTTTCAATGTTTGCAGTTATCTCTTCCATGGTAGACGATATTTCTTCTAATGAACTGGCTTGTTCATTGGCTCCTTCTGAAATTTGTTCTGATGTTCCACTCATTTGGTTAGATGCACTAACAAAATTATCTACACTATCCTGAACTTCTGAAATTATAGCTTTTAGCTTACCAGCCATATTTACAACTGACAGTAAAATACCTTTTCCTTTTTCATGATTTTCAAGATTGATTTCGAGATTCCCCTTTGAAATCTCATCTGCTATTTCTGCAACAATAGCAGGTTCTCCACCTAATATTCCATAGACATTTCTTATAATAAGAACACCTAATACTGTTGAGACCATTACTCCTAATGAGATTAAGAATATTAACATATAAACAGCATTTTCTATAGATTTATCTGTAAACTCCTTTACTTGTTTAATTATTTGAACTACCAATGGCTCTACTTCATGCACAGCATCCCGTAATTGCCCCATCAAACCATCATTTTCATCGAGACCAATTATTTGATCCTCAATTAAAACATGATGAAAAGTATTTTGATAATTTTCAACTAAAAGCTGTACTCTTTCTTTATCAATTTTTGAGAGCCTTGAATCTGATTGAATCAATTTTAGTAGGTTACTAACTTCATTATCAAATTTAGATTTATACTTAACATCCTTTCTTAACAAATAATCTTTTTCGTGTTTTCTTAATGTTAAAAGACTTATACGAGCTTTATCACTTGCATTTACCTGAACAAAAACATTATCTACTTCATGTATAGCATCGCGCATTTCACCAATAAGGCCCCAATCTTTAAATCCCTTATTTTTAATCTTATCTGCAACCTCATTCAATTTGGATTCATATAAATCCACAAACAACTTTATTGAATCAAATTCATGTAAAATTTCATTATTAGATATTAAATGATGATCCTTAAATGAACTGATAACACTATCTAAATCTGATTTATCTTTTGAGATTCCATTTAAATATTTACTATTTCCAGTTTTGAAAAAATCAGGATTTATAACATCTCTTGTTAAAAAATCTTTTTCATGTTTACGAAGTTTCAAAACATTGATATTTATTTCTAATGTTTGATTATGAATTTCTCCTAAATCATTTACTCTAATTAAGTATTTATATGAAAAGAAACCTATTACAGATAGAGTTACAATCATTATAAATAACAAAAAATATAGTTTTTGCTTTACTGACAATGTCTTCATTGAGGTAATAAATTACTTAATAATAACTAGTTAACGAACAATGCATAATGATGTTTCATTCTTTGCATTTTATAAACTAACCTTAACGTTTATTTTATATTTAAGTAGATAATTAATACATCATTATACATTCATTAATAACTATTTGAACATATAATTTCAACTTTTTAATATTTCAGAAACATAAACTAAACATACCTACGTAATAGCCACAAAAAAACTGGAAGAATAGTCATTCTACATTTTTGTAGTTTTCCATTTTTAATTCCTACATAAATGTAGAATGACATAAACATAAACTTACTAACAATATTGATCTAACGCTTATTAAACCTTATGGCATATTTATTATTGTAAATAATTAAGAATTGACGAAATAATTCAAAACATAAATATACCATTATGAAACTTAGTGCAAGAAATCAATTAAAAGGAGTTATTAAGTCAATAGAAGATGGCTTAATTACATCAAAGGTGGTTATTGACCTGGGAGCAGGCAATGAAATCATTTCTATAATATCAAAACAAGCTATTAAAGAGTTAGATTTAAAACCAGGCAAAGAGGCTTACGCAATTGTAAAATCAACTGAAGTTCTTGTTGGTATTGATGACTAAAATATAAATTTACAATGTTTAAAAACGCGTTTATTTTTATTTAATGACAGAAGTTGAGCTACATATACATGTAAACAAAGACGGTAAACTTTTAGTGACTCCTGAAAGAATTCGTTTACTGAGACTAATTGAGGAAACCGGTAGCTTATTAACAGCTTCAAAACAGGTTGGTATTTCGTATAATAAAGCATGGAAAATGATTGATGCTATGAATAAGGTTACCAGTAGTCCAATCGTTTCAAAACAACGTGGAGGAAGTGGTGGTGGTGGTGCCATTGTTACTGATTTTGGTAGGTTAATTCTTGAAGAATACACATCTATGGAAAAAGTAGTTGCTGAGTTTACAAAGAAATTTAATGCAGAGATAAATATGTAGTTTTTTTTGAACATCGATATCTTTTTTCAGATATCCACAATTTATTAATTTATGCAAATAGCCCAATAAATGTAAAGCATGATTACATAGTAAAAATATGAATATATGCAGTATTACATTGACTATATATACGAAACCACCTATTGTGTTTCAAATTAACATAGAATGAATGATCAATTTTATTCAGTGTTATTACGCTAAAATTACCGGACTTAAGAAATTATAATAAAATTAAAAGTATGAAGACAACCTATAAGTTATTTATTTACACTGCAGTTTTTGCATCAATCCTGGGTATATCATGCAAACCTATAACTAAATCCAACTCTAAAAAGACATCTATAATGGTTTTTTCTGCTGCAAGCTTAACTGATGTCTTAAGTGAAATAGCAGACTCCTTTGAAGTAAAATATAATGTTAAAGTAAAAACAAATATGGCCTCTAGTGGAACGCTAGCTCGACAAATAGAACAAGGAGGAAAACCTGATATTTATATTTCAGCCAGTAAAAAATGGGCTAATTATGTTGATAGCTTAGGATATATATTAAAGGATCAAAAAGCAACAATTGCTAAAAACCATTTAGTACTAATAGCTCCCAAAAATTCATCTGCAGAAATTACATCTATTGACAGTACTCTTGAGTTTATTTCTCTTTTAGGTAAAGATCGTCTTTCAATAGGAGATCCGGCACACGTTCCTGCAGGAAAATATGCAAAACAGTCTTTGGAGTATTTTGGATGGTACAAACAATTAGACGGAAAGATACTTCCTGCTAAAGATGTCCGTTCCGCTTTAATGGTTGTTGAAATGGAAGAAGCTCCAATAGGGATTGTCTATAAAACAGATGCTTTAAAATCAACTAAAGTAAAAATACTAAACTCTTTTCCGGAAAAATCACATAAACCAATTATGTATGTTTCAGGAGTAATTAATGATAAGCAAGAGGCTAAAGATTTCTTTACCTATCTTCAATCTGATGAAACAAAAGATATTTGGGAAAAATATGGTTTTAATTAATCTTAAAACAAATGTTTGTTAATTGTGATGTTAATGAAAATTTTTGAATGATAAACTCCCCCCCTTTTATCGATTCAATTAAAAATATTTTCTATTATCACGATACTTTCGACATTTTTGCGAATGAAAATTATAATAAAAACAAATGACAGAATTTTTTAGCTTTAACGATGCAGAATTACAGGCCATTTTTCTGTCTGTAAAAGTTGCTGTATACTGTTCTCTTATATCACTCCCTATAGCTTTATGGGTTGGTTATAAAATGGCCCGGCATGACTTTTATGGAAAATCTGTAATTGAAAGCATTATACATTTGCCTTTAGTAATGCCTCCCGTTACAACAGGCTATTTATTACTTTTAATGCTAGGCTCAAAAAGTTTTATTGGGCAATGGTTAATGAACAGCTTTGGTATTAAGCTTTCATTTACCTTTCATGCAGCAGTGATTGCTTCTGTTTTTGTTTCGTTTCCATTAATAGTTCGATCTGTACGTACTGCAATGGAAATGGTTGATACAGGTCTTGAAGAAGCTTCAAGAATATTAGGTGCCGGAAGAATAAAAACATTTTTTAAAATCACGGTACCATTGGCTTTACCTGGAATTATATCCGGAACTATTTTAGCTTTTGCCCGATCTCTTGGTGAGTTTGGTGCAACCATAACTTTTGCTGGAAATATTGAAGGTGAAACCCAAACTTTACCACTAGCTATTTATGCCTATATGCAGGTTCCGGGTAAAGAAAATCCAACTTTAAGACTTGTAATTGTTTCAATAGTTATTTCATTTGTAGCTATGACGCTTTCTGAATGGTATATTAAAAAGATTAAGAATGACAGAGGTTGATATTATACTCCCACGCAAAAATTTTGATGTTATCATTAAAGAGAGTTTCTCTGATGGTATTACTGGCATATTCGGTCCTAGTGGCTCTGGAAAAACGTCTCTACTTCAATCTATATCTGGACTTGCAACGCCGCACAGCGGACGAATTACAATTGGAGGTAGAGTAGTTTTTGACTCAGAAAAGAAAATTAATATACCAGTAAATAAGCGGAATATAGGTTATGTATTTCAAGAAGGTCGATTATTTCCGCATATGACAGTGGAAAGCAACCTCCTATATGGACTCAAAAAAACGACAAATCCAAAAGTTAGCTTTGATGAAGTTGTTGAACTTCTTAATCTTGGTCATTTGTTAAAAAGCAAGCCAGCTCAAATATCCGGAGGTGAAAGGCAAAGAACTGCATTGGGACGATCTTTACTTTCTTCGCCTGATATTTTACTGCTTGACGAGCCTTTTTCGGCCGTTGATATGAGTTTGAGAAATCAAATATTGCCTTTCATTATTAGAATTCAACAAAAAGTAAATGTCCCAATTTTAGTTGTAAGCCATGATTTACCTGATATTCTTAAACTGACTTCAACTATTTTTGTGGTTAAAGGAGGAAGTTGTATCGGCCATGGCGAATACTATGATTTATTAAAAGAGAAAGCAATCTCAAACATTTTTGGTGCTGGTACTATAGTCAACTCGATTGACATGACTGTGTTAAATACCAATCCCAATAATGGATTAACTATGCTTGGCTGGAAAGCAAAAGAAAGTGAAGTATTAATAACATGTGAAAAAAGTAAAGCTAACTATAGAGAAGGCCAAAAAATAAAAATTTTCATCAATGCTGATGATATTGCTCTTTCTACTGAAAAATCAAATACAATATCTATACAGAATCAGGTACATGGAACTATCCTTGAAATCATCAACAAGGACTCCACTTTACTTTGTATAATTGATGCCGGATTTAAACTTGTGGTTGAAATTACAGCTGAATCACAAAGGCGTATGGGTATTTATAAAGGAGGAAGTATTTGGTGCTTATTTAAATCTGTAGCCATAGATGTAGCTGGATAAAATTAATACCTAATAAACAATAATTCCCCGATGTCATTAGAAATACCTTTTTCTAATGACATTTTTATATTCTACAACTGGTATTTTTCAAACATTAATCTCCGTTATTCAATCTCTCGTTTTTACTTTCCTTTAATATATATATAGCAACCTTTCACCCTAAAAAAAGTATAACTGGTATACATATAAAACACTATTGAAAACTTATTATTAGGGATTATTATCACGGAATAAGAAACAGATTAGAATACTATGAAAAACCGTTTACTTTCTTCTAAACTGGCAAGAAGTATATTTTTGTCAGTTACGATATCAATGGCCATATCAATAACTACATTGATATTTCTTTCAAATAATTACAATGCAGAACAAATAAAACAGGGTATAATTAATGAACTCACATCAATATCAAAAGAACGCAGCAAACAATTTGATGCTAAACTACAAGATATTAAACTATTAGTAACTACTCTTTCTCATGACAATTATATTCGTAACTTTTTTAAAGATGTTGCCGCTGATAATATTAATGAAGAACTTAGAAGTCAAATCAGAATATCTTTAAACAAAAAACTTTCTTTACATCATCATATTTGTGAAAATTTATTTTTTACATATGACGGAATTGTATTTATTGATGGTTTAAACGGTATATCTGAAGGAATGGATATGACTAAAATCAACGATTGGTACATAAATACATATCAATTAAAAGAAGTCCATTTGGCAGATATCACTCAGTCGCCTGTAACCGGACAGCCTGTAATGGTAGTATCCAATCCTATCCTTGATGATGACAATTCACTTTTATCCTTGTTTGGTTTTGCAACCGAACTTAATGGTTTCTCTATAGATATTGTAAAAAGTGAAGTAGGGGAAGAATTTAAAACTATAATAATTGATGCTAACACGGATGTTATTGCTGCTGCTGACACCTCATTAATCTATAAACTTAACTTAAAGAAAGAAGGTGAATCACTAAATAATCTGGCAAATAGCATAAAGCAAACAGAATACGGAGTGAGTGAATTTGAAATCGACGGTGAAGAGTGTATTGGGTATTATTCAGCAATGAATCATGGATTAACTGCAATAACATATATACCTACTCATATATATAAAAATCCTATCCGCACTAATCTGATCTATTCATTTATACTATTATTAGTTTTTATCCTTTTAGGAGGAGCATATGCATTCTTTTTAGCCAGAAAAACTACAAAGCCTATTATAATACTTAACGGATTAATCAACCGAATGGCAAATGGAGATCTTTCTGGAAAATCTGAGGTAAAACAAAATAATGAAATAGGCGAATTGTCTGATGCATACAATAGCATGATTGTTAAACTAACAAATATTGTAAATGGAATACATCAAGGTGCCGGACAAATACAAAGTGGAACATCCGAAGTTGCCAGTAATGCGATGAATATATCTCAGGGTGCAACAGAACAAGCTTCCTCATTAGAAGAAATTTCCTCTGTTGTGGAAGAAATAACAGCATCAATCACACAAAACACTGAAAATTCAGTTAATACTGATAAAATCTCCAATAGAGCTACTCAAGGAATGACAGATGTAAAAAATCATTCAGAAAAAGTAGTAGAAGCCAATCAGGCCATTAGTGAAAAAATAAAAGTTATTACTGATATAGCTACTCAAACAAATATTTTAGCACTAAATGCAGCTGTTGAAGCCGCAAGAGCCGGAGAACAAGGAAAAGGTTTTGCTGTAGTTGCAGGCGAAGTGCGTAAATTAGCTGAAATGAGTAACAGAGCTGCAGTAGAAATTGTTGATTTGGCTAATCAAAGCTTTGAAGTATCAACAGCATCTTTAAATAAAATCAATGAGTTACTTCCTGAAATTGAAAAAACTTCAAATTTAGTACAGGAAATAGCTGCGGCAAGTAAGGAACAGGATAATGGTGTAAACCAGGTAAATGGTGCTATTCAGGAACTGAATCACGTTACACAACGTAATTCAGCATCTTCTGAAGAATTAGCTTCTGCAGCGGAAGAATTAGCTTCACAGTCAAGAAGTTTAACAGAAGCAATCGGATTCTTTAAAACAAAAGGTTAAGATCATAATATTGGACCAGGTGACAATTATGTTACTTACGAAAGACTGCTTCATTTAATATGAGCAGTCTTTTTTTATTTTTACTTTAAACAGGTTTATAACCTGAGTTTAAAATTTTATGTCGAACTCAGGTTTATACATATTTCTTTTCTCTATTTATTTATCTTAGCATCAAAGGTATTGTCTAATTTATTTGATTTCCATGAGAGCTATAATTATTTGTTCGTTTTTATTCCTTTTCGCCTTAACTCCTTCTGCTCAAAACTTTTCAGAGGTTGATAAAAAGGTCAGGTCTTATCCAAATTCATTCAATAGCTTAGAAAAATTACATCAAACCATTAAAAACGATTTTAATAAACCTAAGGATAGAGTAAGAGCCATTTATACATGGATAGCCTTACATATTGAGTATGATGTAAAAACTTACATGAAAGGAACAAAACCTATAAAGTATACCTATAGAAGTGACGTTGAAAAACTTCGAAAAGAAAAAGAAATTGAAAACAAACTGGCTCTAAAAACACTGAAAACAAGAAAAGCAATTTGTCATGGATATGCTACACTTTTTAAAGTACTGTGTGAAATGTCAGAAATTCAATGCGAACTAATTACCGGCACATCAAAAATTAGTAATACGGATATTGGTAAAGAGCCACAACGTGTAGATCATGCATGGAATGCTGTAAAGATCAACAATCAATGGAAACTTATAGATGCAACATGGGGAGCAGGATACTTAAACGGTCAGAATATGAAGTTTGAAAAAAAGTACACTGATGTATTTTTCTTCACTGAACCTGAAAAGTTTTTTTATAATCATTTCCCTGCTGACAAACAATGGCTGCTGACAAATAAAAACAGTAAAGATTTTGCCAGCTTGCCACTTTTCTATCATACATATTTAGACTCAAACATTGAGGTTATAAATCCACACAAAGGAATTATTAAAGCGAAAAGAGGTGATACAATTGAGTTTGTAATAAGAAGTGAAGAAAAAAATAGAATTAGTTATAAATTCAGTAACGAAAAATCCGGTTATAACATTGAACCTAAAGCTAAAGGAGATTTACTTTATTATAAGATTGAAGTTGGATCTGGTTCTTACCTGACAATTTATCTTAATCAAAGTGCTTTAGTAGCATATAAAATACATTAACCAATTCTACGTATATTTGATATGTAACAACAAAAACACCATTTCTTTATCAACTATAACTATCATATTTTAATCACATATGATTCTTCTAAAAACTCAACGTCTTATTATAAGATCCATTGATAAAAAAGACATATCTCCTTTATTAGACATTTATAACAAGGAAGAGAATATGCGTTATGTTTCCACTGGCAAATATGATTGGACATATACCGAGTTGGTTGAAAAGTATACTAAATTTAACATGAACTATCGTAAAGGTTATGGAATTTTTGTTGTACAATTACAAAAGGATAGAGAAATAATAGGTGAAGCAGGTCTTTTTAATTCATTTAACAACCTTTCCAAATTAGAGTTAGGTTACATTATTGATTCGAAACATTGGAATAATGGTTATGGCAAAGAGGTATGCAAAGCTCTTATTGATTATGCTTTTAATCAACTTAAAACCAACACCCTGATTGCCAGAATGTACGCAAATAATACTGCATCTGTAAAACTTTCGGAATCATGCCACATGACTATGGTTAACGAGGAGGTTATGAACAACAATAGAAAAATTTATGTTTACCAAATAGAAAATTATTAAAATCAATTCTATATATTAGTTTACATTACGATTATTAATTGAATACAACTACTATGAAATATCTTTCAGCTATTATATTATTAACGATTATTCCTTTTATTGCATTTTCTCAAGATGAAAAAGTAGAAATGGTTACCGATCGACCTGATCAAACAGAATCTTCTTCTGTTGTTCCTCTTAAATCTTTACAAATTGAAACCGGTTTTGTTTTTGAAAAGGATAATTCTTATGGTAATGATTATTACTCATACTCCTATCCTACCACTTTATTGCGTTATGGAATACTCAAAAACACAGAATTAAGATTAGGTTTTGAGTTCCTGGGTCATAGGGTAAATAATAACGATATCACAAGGGGTTTTGGTCCAATATATCTGGGTAATAAAACTAAAATTACAGAAGAAGAAGGCTGTAAACCGGAAATAGCAATTTTAGGTGGTTTAATTCTACCTTTTACAGCAAAAGATGAGTTTAAAACCAGGTATACAGCTGCAGACTTCCGTATGGCTTTTTCTCACACTTTAAATGAAATGTTTTCTATTGGCTACAACTTTGGCATACAATGGGATGGAGATAATCCTGCTCCAGGCTTTTTTTATTCTGGGGCCCTTGGTATTAGCTTAACTGAATCCTTAGGACTATTTGCTGAATATTATGGTGTATTACCTGAAGCAGGAGATAAAGAACATTTATTAGATACAGGTATTACTTACCTTGTAAAACCAAACCTTCAGTTAGATTTTTCTGTAGGAATTGGAGTAAATGAAGAAGCAGCTGATCATTTCATTGGTTTCGGATTAAGCTATTTAATCAACAAATAATCCTTACGGTCCTAAACATAACAATAAACACTTTAAGAATTTCCAACCCTAACCTTATAATACTTTATTTTAAGACACTTACACGCTTCAAACTCTATATTTTTAGCACCTGAAAAATGTGTAGTTTTTGCATAAAAAATTAATACAATTTACTTTTTTTATATCAACTATTATTTACATTTGGCCATCTAATATTGCATTAGAAAAACAGTAATAAAGTAAATAATTTTATAGGTTGTTAAGGAACAAAAAAATCATTAACACCTTATAAACAAAAACATACATTCATGCAACATTCATATTCTTTATAAATGAATATTTGTATACGCAAGGCCAAATCAGAAGACTTATCCTTCTTATTGGATCTGGAAAGAGAATCATTTCCTCTTTTTCAACAAAACTCAAAACAGAGTTTACAAAAAGGTATCAAAAGTTCTTTTCAAGAGATACTTATAGCCGAACTAAAAAACAAAAAGAAAACCAGCATTGGATCTGCTGTTCTTTTTAAGTATAAAAATACACTTCGTTTATATTCCATTGCACTTTTAAGAGACTTTCAAAACCAAGGTTTAGGAGATTACTTATTAAAACATATTAAAGAATATGCTAATCGTAATAGTTTTGAACGCATCACATTAGAAGTAAGTGCAAATAATCATAATTTAATTGATTGGTATAAAGACAGATGTTTTTATCAGATAGAGATCATTAAAGATTATTACTGTAAAGGTGAAGATGCCATCAAGATGGAATTTAAAACCAATGTAATTCCCAAATCTAAAAAAACGAATAACCTTATAGTTATTAATCAACCATTTAAATGGGATAATACAAATATCAATGCTAATATCATTACTGTTAAAGAGTATATTAATAATCCTCTTTACCAGAACAATAGTGACTATAGAGTATTTAACCTTTGTAGTTCGTACAAGTATCAAAGTTATGGATATTATATATCCTTATTGGCTTCAGCCAGGGGACAAAGAATCATCCCAAGCATTGCTACAATACGTGATTTCAGAATTATAAACGTTATTCAGTCTGCAGCTTATGAAGTTGATGAAATTATTAATCAATTATTAAAGAAACAAGAAGAAAATTCCTTTTCATTAAATATTTACTTTGGACAAACAATTGATAAAACTTATAATAATTTAGCAAATAAACTATATCTATTATTTGAAGCTCCTTTATTTAAAGTAAATTTTATTAAACACGATAAATGGTTAATAAAGGATATTAAGATATTAACACTAAAAAATATACCGGATGAAGAATCTGAATTGTTATACTCTTTTGCTTCAAACTATTTTAATAAAAAGAGATATAATTTTCCTAAGCTAACCAATTACAAGTATGATTTAGCCATTTTGGTAAATCCTAATGAAGTAAATCCTCCTTCAAATCAGGAAGCTTTACAACGCATTAAAAAAGCGGCAAATAAAAAAGGGCTTTATGTAGAATTCATCACAAAAAACGACGTTGATAAAATCAATGAATTTGATGCTCTTTTTATTCGTGAAACAACCAACGTAAACCATCACACCTACGAACTATCTCGTTTGGCATACGCTGAAGGATTGGTTGTTTTAGATGATCCATGGTCTATCTTAAGATGTTCAAATAAAATATACCAAAATGAATTGTTTAAAAAACACAAAATACGTACTCCTAAAACCATTGTGTTAACAAAGAACTTATTTGATGAACAATTACTGGATGATTTTAACTATCCATTGGTTTTGAAACAGCCTGATAGCGCATTTTCTTTAGGTGTTATAAAAGTAAACTCAAAGGAGGAAGTTCTTATAGAGTTACGTAAGTTATTTAAAATATCTGACATGGTAATTTGTCAGGAATTTTTATATTCTGATTTTGACTGGCGAATTGGTATTCTGGACAACAAACCATTTTTTGCATGTAAATACTATATGTCAAAAGACCACTGGCAAATATATAACTGGAATAGTGACAGCGGAGAACAGGAAGGTGATTCTGAGACATTAAATGTAGATGAAGTACCTGAAAATATTGTTCAAACGGCATTAAATGCGGCATCATTGATTGGAGATAGTCTTTACGGAGTAGATTTAAAACTTGTGGATGATAAGGTTTATGTGGTTGAAGTGAATGACAATCCAAATCTGGATTACGGAATTGAAGATTTGTTTTTAAAAGATCAATTATATGAAATACTTATCGATTCTATCATAAACCGAATTGAAATAGCTAAAAACATTCGTAAAATTAACTTTACTACTAATAAACTAAATTGATGTAATAAACATAAGTGTATTAAATTTTACTCATTTAATACACTTTGCTACATTAAGGGCTATTTATCATATCACTGTAATTCTTAAAATACAAACAAATCTACAGTATCAAACAGAAAGAACTGATTTAAAGCCCATTTAACTACTCTTAACATAAAAAAAATTGCAATTTTAGCGATTGAGTTGTTACTTTATTATGCACAAGAATAATTATTATGCGTATGAAACGAACTCGACTTGCAATTAGCCTTATTTTATTGATCTTACTTATTGCCAGTAAAAATATGTTGGCATTACTTAATCAGCCGGAAATTTGGGATAGTAATTTCTTTATTACTTTAAAAAACGCTCTTATCATTGCCAGTTTTTCATGGGCATCCATTGAGGTTGTTGGAATATTAAAATCGAGACTTTTAAAAAGATTTGACATCAATAGTGAAGACAATCTAAGATCCAGAAAACTATATACTCAAATTAACTTACTGGAAAAAGTAGTAGTTTTTATCATAATTATAACTGCAGTTGGGCTCATTCTCTTTTCCATAGACAGCATTAAAGAAATTGGTATTGGTATTTTTGCTTCGGCTGGGGTTGTTGGTATTATAATCGGTTTATCGGCTCAAAAAATTATGGGAGCCCTTTTGGCTGGTATTCAAATAGCAATAACACAACCTTTTAGAGTTGACGATGCTGTTGTTGTTGAAAACGAATGGGGTTGGATTGAAGAAATTAATCTAACCTATGTTGTGGTTCGTATATGGGATAAACGTAGATTGGTCTTACCTTCTACATACTTCCTTGAAAAACCATTCCAAAACTGGACCCGAACCACCGCTGATATTATTGGAACCATTTTTCTATATACTGATTATACGGTACCTGTTGAACCTCTTAGAGAAGAATTAACTCGTCTTTTAAATGGTTGCGATTTATGGGATAAAAACGTGAATGTTCTTCAAGTTACAGACTCAACACCAAAAACTATGGAGTTAAGAATACTTGTAAGTGCTAAAAATTCACCAACAGCATGGGACCTAAGGGTTTTTATAAGAGAAAAAATGATAGAATTCATTCAAAAGAATTATCCGGAAAGCTTACCTAGAACAAGAATTGAAATTGAAAAACAAATAACAGAATGATTGAAATATCTACAGACAAAAATAAACTTGACCTTAATATAATCTTTAACTATTTGTCAAAAGACTCCTATTGGGCACAAAATCGAAGTATTGAAACCATAAAAAAATCTATTGAAAACTCACTTTGTTTTGGAGTATACAAAAACAATACACAGATTGGATTTGCACGTATAGTAACTGATTATTCAATTTTTGCCTGGGTTATGGATGTATTTATACTACCTAAATACCAAGGTAAAGGATATGGGAAACAACTTATGAATACTATAATGAATCATGATCAACTACAAAACTTAAAACGGTGGGGTTTAAATACTAATGATGCGCATGGATTGTATAGTCAGTTTGGATTTAAGCAATTAAGTGATCCTAAAATCATGATGGAATTAAAGAATTAATGTCTATAATTTTCTCATAAATCATGATTAACATTGATTATTTCATCATTTTAGGGGCGGGTTCTATAAAAAATAGAACTAGTCATAGTATCTCCACAATATGCAATAAAGAATATATTTTACATTAAAACTGTTTCAAAACAAGAGGTTTCACTAACTTGTTCCAATTCTCCAAAACAAAACTATATTTTGTCTCAACAAGTGTCTGTTATATTATATTTTCATTGCTCATAACATTCCTTTAATACTTTATCCAGATTAAAATACTACAATAATAATTATTAGAAAATAACTTTATATCGCTTGCGATATATTATTTTTTATATATTTGTATCGCGTACGACATTTTATTTACTAACATTAAATAATAATAAATTAAAATACACTCATTATGCCGAACAACATTTATCAATTTTCAGCAACTACTCTACAAGGAAAAGAAATCAGTCTGGAAGAATTTAAAGGGAAAACCATATTAATAGTTAACACTGCTAGTAAATGTGGACTTACGCCACAATACAAAGGATTAGAAGAACTTTATAAAAAACATATAGATAAAGATTTTGTAATTCTTGGTTTTCCGTGTAACCAATTCGCAAACCAGGAGCCAGGAGATGAAAAATCAATTTCTGAAGGATGTTTAATTAATTATGGAGTAACATTCCCAATGTTTTCAAAAATAGACGTGAATGGAGAAAACACTCATCCAATTTATAAATATCTTAAAAGCGAACTTAAAGGAACATTTGGCAATAAAATTAAATGGAACTTTACTAAATTTCTTATTGATAAGGAAGGTAATCCAGTCAAGCGATTTTCACCCATTACAAAACCAGAAAGCATAGATAAGTATATAGAAAAGTATCTAGACTAAAATAAAAACAGATAAAAAATCAGAAATTGAGTCCCGAGAATAACTTACTCCCCAAGTATATTATTTCGGGACTTATTATTTATACAATAAGTAAATACAAAATAGATAAAGTGTCCTACCTTGTAAACAAAATACTTATTTTTGAATTATTGATATAATACAAAAGGAATGAGTCACGATCCATTAAAACTAGAAAACCAGTTATGCTTCCCTGTTTATGCAGTATCAAGATTATTTACCAGGGAATACCAGCCTTATCTTGATAAGCTCAATATTACTTACCCTCAATATCTGGCTCTAATGATTCTGTGGGAAAAGGATGGTATTGGTGTTAATGATATCGCTAAAAAACTTATACTCAACACAAATACAGTTACCCCATTATTAAAAAGAATGGAAACACAGGGTTTGCTTAAGCGACAACGTTCAATTAATGACGAAAGAAAAGTAATTGTGAAACTCACGAAGAAGGGAAAAGAACTTAAAGAAAAAGCCCTTGAAATACCTAAAAGTTTAAGTCTTCGCATTCTGGATTCTCCCTTAAGTGTTGAAGATTTAATAGATCTCAAGAAAAATCTGGAAACCATTATTAAACACCTCTCCAAATAAACACCTTATTAAGGTGTAGATTTAACAGCAAAATAATCACTTTTTTTAGCAGACCCAAATATTGCGCATGATCCGCAATGAACTCAAATCATAATTCATAAATCCTCAATCTAGAGGTCTATAAACGAAAAAAGAGCAACCGAAACTTGTTCGATTGCTCTTTCTTTAAAAGTCGGCGGCGACCTACTCTCCCACAGTACGCAGTACCATCGGCGCTAATGGGCTTAACTTCTCTGTTCGGAATGGGAAGAGGTGGAGCCCCATCGCTATAACCACCTGAATATCTTTATTTGAGTACTTAGTATTTAGTTTCCAGTACCTAGTCTTGGTACTTTTTACTTTTTACTTTGTACTAATCAAGCTTTGCTTGATTACATACTAGCTCCAATCAAAATCACAGCACTCACTCATACGCCCAACTAAAAGTTTCGGGTAATTAGTACTGCTCGGCTTTGACATTACTGCCTTTACACCTACAGCCTATCAACGTCATAGTCTTTAACGTCCCTCAAGGATATCTCATCTTGAAGCAGGCTTCGTGCTTAGATGCTTTCAGCACTTATCCCTTCCAAACTTAGCTACCCAGCGATGCTCCTGGCGGAACAACTGGTGCACCAGAGGTTTGTCCAACGCGGTCCTCTCGTACTAACGTCAGGTCTTCTCAAATATCCTACGCCCACAACAGATAGGGACCGAACTGTCTCACGACGTTCTGAACCCAGCTCGCGTGCCACTTTAATGGGCGAACAGCCCAACCCTTGGGACCTTCTCCAGCCCCAGGATGTGACGAGCCGACATCGAGGTGCCAAACCGCTCCGTCGATATGAGCTCTTGGGAGCGATCAGCCTGTTATCCCCGGAGTACCTTTTATCCTTTGAGCGATGGCCCTTCCATGCGGAACCACCGGATCACTATGTCCTACTTTCGTACCTGGTCGACTTGTCGGTCTCACAGTCAAGCTTCCTTGTGCCATTACACTCTGCGGACGGTTACCAATCGTCCTGAGGAAACCTTTGAAAGCCTCCGTTACTCTTTTGGAGGCGACCACCCCAGTCAAACTACCCACCAAACAATGTCCGATTTACATCGTTAGGCCACAGATAAGCAAAGGGACGTATTTCAAGGGCGACTAAACTACACCTGGCGATGCAGCATCAAAGTCTCCGTCCTATCCTACACATTACTTACCCACAACCAATGTTAAGTTGCAGTAAAGGTTCACGGGGTCTTTCCGTCCCGTTGCGGGTAATCGGCATCTTCACCGATACTACAATTTCACCGAGCTCATGGTTGAGACAGTGTGCACATCGTTACACCATTCGTGCAGGTCGGAACTTACCCGACAAGGAATTTCGCTACCTTAGGACCGTTATAGTTACGGCCGCCGTTTACTGGGGCTTCAATTCAAGCCTTCGCCGAAGCTAAGCTCTCCTCTTAACCTTCCAGCACCGGGCAGGTGTCAGGCCTTATACGTCTTCTTTCGAATTTGCAAAGCCATGTGTTTTTGATAAACAGTCGCATGCACCATTTCTCTGCGGCCTCTCAAACGAGAGGCGCCCCTTATCCCGAAGTTACGGGGCTAATTTGCCGAGTTCCTTAACCATGAATCACTCGAGCGCCTTAGTATACTCAACCCAACTACGTGTGTCCGTTTACAGTACGGGCTCCTATACTCGCTTTTCTTGGTACTGGCTGCTCTACTTCGCTTCGGCCGAAGCCTAGGCTCAACGTACTATTCCGTCAGTACGTAGCAATCTCACCAATACGTCACTTTCGTTGTATAGCAGGTGCAGGAATATTAACCTGCTCGCCATCCACTACCCCTTTCGGGTTCGCGTTAGGTCCCGACTAACCCTGATCCGATTAGCGTTGATCAGGAAACCTGAGTCTTTCGGCGTGCGGGTTTCTCGCCCGCATTATCGTTACTTATGCCTACATTTGCTTTTCTAACTGCTCCACAGTTCATCACCAAACTGCTTCAAGGCTGTTAGAATGCTCCCCTACCACTGTACAATGTACAATCCATAGCTTCGGTAGTATACTTATGCCCGATTATTATCCATGCTCGATCGCTCGACTAGTGAGCTGTTACGCACTCTTTAAATGAATGGCTGCTTCCAAGCCAACATCCTAGCTGTCTATGCAATCAAACCGCGTTTGTTCAACTTAGTATACATTTGGGGACCTTAGCTGATGGTCTGGGTTCTTTCCCTTTCGGACACGGACCTTAGCACCCATGCCCTCACTCCTATTCATCATCTTACAGCATTCGGAGTTTATCAGGAGTTGATAGGCGGTGAAGCCCTCTCGTCCAATCAGTAGCTCTACCTCTGTAAGATTAAAATAAGGCTGCACCTAAATGCATTTCGGGGAGTACGAGCTATTTCCAGGTTTGATTGGCCTTTCACCCCTACCCACAGTTCATCCAAATACTTTTCAACGTAAACTGGTTCGGTCCTCCATTCCGTGTTACCGGAACTTCAACCTGACCATGGGTAGATCACCTGGTTTCGCGTCTAGCGCAGCTAACTGAAACGCCCTGTTCAGACTCGCTTTCGCTTCGGCTCCGTTACTGAATAACTTAACCTCGCTAACTACGACTAACTCGTAGGCTCATTATGCAAAAGGCACGCCGTCACCACAAAATGGCTCCGACCGCTTGTAAGCGCACGGTTTCAGGTACTATTTCACTCCCCTGTTCGGGGTACTTTTCACCTTTCCCTCACGGTACTGGTTCACTATCGGTCTTTCAGGAGTATTTAGCCTTACCAGATGGGCCTGGCAGATTCACACAGAATTTCACGTGTTCCGCGCTACTCAGGATACTACTAGATTTTATTTGCTTACGTGTACAAGACTGTCACTTTCTTCGGTTGTTCTTTCCAAAACATTCCACTTCACGCATAAAATCATATTGTAGTCCTACAACCCCAATGTTGCCTAAACAACATTGGTTTGGGCTAGTCCCCGTTCGCTCGCCACTACTTAGGGAATCACTATTGTTTTCTTCTCCTCCAGGTACTTAGATGTTTCAGTTCCCTGGGTTTGCCCCCCGAAGGGTGACTGGTCATCAACCAGCCGGGTTGCCCCATTCAGAAATCTGCGGATCAATAAATATTTGCTTCTCCCCGCAGCTTATCGCAGCTTATCACGTCTTTCTTCGCCTCTGAAAGCCTAGGCATCCACCGTACGCCCTTGCTTACTTTCTTGTTGGTTTAGCTATATGCTCTGCGCATAGCTAAACTATGATTTTGATTGTTTTGCCAATATGTCAATGTACGTTTTTCGCTTTTTGCGAATGTGAAATGCACTACTTAAAATTAGTAGTAAGTTGTCTTTGTAGTATATTTAAAACTCTCTCCAGAAAGGAGGTGTTCCAGCCACACCTTCCGGTACGGCTACCTTGTTACGACTTAACCCTAGTTATCAGTTTTACCCTAGGCCGCTCCTTACGGTAACAGACTTCAGGTACCCCCGACTTCCATGGTTTGACGGGCGGTGTGTACAAGGCCCGGGAACGTATTCACCGCGTCATTGCTGATACGCGATTACTAGCGAATCCAGCTTCACGGAGTCGAGTTGCAGACTCCGATCCGAACTGAGACAGGCTTTAGAGATTAGCATCATATCGCTATGTAGCTGCCCTTTGTACCTGCCATTGTAACACGTGTGTAGCCCTGGACGTAAGGGCCGTGCTGATTTGACGTCATCCCCACCTTCCTCGCGGTTTACACCGGCAGTCTTGTTAGAGTCCCCACCACTACGTGCTGGTAACTAACAACAGGGGTTGCGCTCGTTATGGGACTTAACCCGACACCTCACGGCACGAGCTGACGACAACCATGCAGCACCTTGTAAATAGTCCGAAGAAAAGATCATCTCTGATCTATGCAATCTACATTTAAGTCCAGGTAAGGTTCCTCGCGTATCATCGAATTAAACCACATGTTCCTCCGCTTGTGCGGGCCCCCGTCAATTCCTTTGAGTTTCATTGTTGCCAACGTACTCCCCAGGTGGATTACTTAATGCTTTCGCTCAGTCGCTGACTATGTATTGCCAACAACGAGTAATCATCGTTTACGGCGTGGACTACCAGGGTATCTAATCCTGTTCGCTCCCCACGCTTTCGTGCATCAGCGTCAATTATAGCTTAGTAAGCTGCCTTCGCAATCGGTGTTCTGTGTTATATCTATGCATTTCACCGCTACACAACACATTCCGCCTACCTCAACTAAATTCAAGACTATCAGTATCAATGGCAGTTTTACAGTTGAGCTGCAAGATTTCACCACTGACTTAATAGTCCGCCTACGCACCCTTTAAACCCAATAAATCCGGATAACGCTCGCATCCTCCGTATTACCGCGGCTGCTGGCACGGAGTTAGCCGATGCTTATTCATACGGTACATTCAAATACCTACACGTAGGTAACATTATTCCCGTATAAAAGCAGTTTACAACCCATAGGGCAGTCTTCCTGCACGCGACATGGCTGGTTCAGACTTGCGTCCATTGACCAATATTCCTCACTGCTGCCTCCCGTAGGAGTCTGGTCCGTGTCTCAGTACCAGTGTGGGGGACCTTCCTCTCAGAACCCCTAGACATCGTCGCCTTGGTGAGCCGTTACCTCACCAACTAGCTAATGTCACGCATGACCATCTTATACCGCCGAAACTTTACTTTGTAATTCATGCGAATCATAAAGACTATAGGGTATTAATCCAAATTTCTCTGGGCTATCCCCTTGTATAAGGCAGGTTTCATACGCGTTACGCACCCGTGCGCCGGTCGTCAGCGGTTGCAAGCAACCCTGTTACCCCTCGACTTGCATGTGTTAGGCCTGTCGCTAGCGTTCATCCTGAGCCAGGATCAAACTCTTCGTTGTATAAAAATTTTGTGCCAACTAAATGGCTATAATTCCTTACAAGAGTTTTAACTCAAAATCAACTTTACTTTCCTTTTATTAAGTGTGCATTTCAATATTTTCAAAGAACGCTTTCGTTTTATTCAGCATCTAGGCATAAATAAACCGAACTCTTTATATTTTGTAAACTTAATCTAGAACTCTTTCTAAATCATGTTTTTTTCAATCTTTTTTTTTACGCCCTAAACTTCGTTAGAGTGTCGCTCTAAAAGCGGATGCAAAGATAACAACTTTATTTTCTTTTCTCCAAATAAATTTTGAAAAATTTTTAGTTAATTTTTCAAGCTTTATTTTCAATTTAAATTGCTGTTTTTCACCAATTTAAAACCCTTCTCAAACTCTCAGTATTTTTCTCTTTTGCCCTTCTTTAAAAGCGGCTGCAAAGGTAAATGATTTTATTTCTTAAAACCAAATGTTTTTGAAAAAATATTTTCAAAATTTTCATCTGACTTCTTAACTCCTAAAACCTCCTCTACATCAAGACTTTTCTCCCTTAAAGTTGTTCATTATTTCAATCTTTTAATCACGCCTTTCGTTCAAAGCGGGTGCAAAACAACTGCTTTTATTTTTAACTTCCAAATTTAATTCAGAATATTTTTTGTGCAGAATTCAAAGATAAAACGCAAATAGCATTTTGTCAAGTGGTTACAGATGAAAATATTTTGGAAAGAGTATTTATTGTATTCAACAATTAAATCTTATACTTTATAATATTTTAATCTATCCATAAGTATTCCTACATATTAATACTATACGATCATAGTTTATATTGTCATTTCATCTGCTATTTTATTTGTTTTATGATTTATATTTTATGAATTCTAAAAACTTCACTTTAAATTTATAATTCATTTAACTTCTCACTAATATTTTAAATCCAGAAATTATTACAATGAAGTATATTGATAGAGATATAAGCTGGGTAAATTTTAACGCACGTATTTTACAGGAAATTGCAGATAGATCTATTCCCTTAATGGAAAGATTGAATTTTATTGCGATCTATTCTTCAAATCTTGAAGAGTTCTACAAAGTAAGGGTTGCAAGCCACCGCTTTGAACAAAAATATAATGGTGACAAGAAAAATAAATTTGGTTACAGACCTTCATACATATTACAACAGATAAATAATATTGTTAGCGAACAACAGGAACAACTGGGAAACATCTTTTACACTGAAATCATTCCCAAAATGAAAAAAGAAGGTATTACTTTTCTTCACAACAACTTATCCAGGGAAGACTTAATATTGGTTTCCGACTATTTTGACAAACACCTTAAAGGTAATTTTTCACTTATTGATATAACTGATGAGACGAATTTAGACCTTAAAAATCAGGTGATCTATTTATACTCCGTACTCAATAGAAGACAATATTTACTTGAATTAGATTATAAAAAATGGGGACGCTTTATTACATTATATCAAAATAAAGATAAATACAAAATCATACAGCTTGATGATATTTTTAAATATAACATTGAGAAATATCTGGATCAAAAAGCAGAAACTTATGCAATAAAGATATCCCGGGACGCAGAACTCTACCTTGACGAAGAACAAGAAGAAAGCATCGTTAAAAAAATTCAACAGAGTTTAAAAAAAAGAGAAACCGGCCTACCTTGTCGCTTACTATTTAATGAAAACATTCCATTCAAACATATAAATAAACTAAGAAAAAAGATTGGATTAGACATGACTAGTTTAATCCCAGGAGGAAAATACCACAATTATTACGATTTTTTCTCATTCCCAAAATTCAATAATAAACCACATTTATACCGGCCAAAACCAAATTTGATTGACTGCTCATCATTAAGCAATTCAAAAGATTACTTTAGCACTCTTGCTCAGGAAGATATTTTTTTAAGTTATCCATATCAAAGCTTTGATTATGTTATTGAATTACTAAACAAAGCTGCCAGTGATGATTACGTTAGTGAAATCAATATTACATTATATCGCGTCAATAAAAATTCTAAAGTTTGTGAAGCTCTTGAACGAGCAGCTCAAAATGGAAAAAAAGTATTTATGCTAGTTGAAGTTTTGGCCCGTTTTGATGAGGAGTCAAACATATATTGGGGAGAAAGGCTTGAAAAAGCGGGAACTACAGTAAAATATGGCATTAAAAATTTAAAGGTTCATGCAAAAATATTTTCTATCAAAAGAAACGAAGGCAATAAAATATGTACATACGTCTATTTAGGAACAGGAAACCTCAATGAAAAAACAGCCACATTATATGCTGACCATGCTATTTTAACTTCGGACCCAAAATACACCAAAGATATAGATGAAGTATTTAATTTTTTAAAAAATGAATCATACAAACCTGAATTCAAACACCTCATCATTGCTCCATTTACTCTTCAAAGCACAATAGAAAACAGAATAAATCAGGAGATAAATTATGCAAAAAAAGGATTGACGGCTCTAATGATGATTAAACTAAATAGCCTTGAAGATCCTTTAATGATTGATAAGATTAGAGAAGCAGCCGATCAGGGTGTTAAAATAAACATGGTAGTTAGAGGAATATGTAGCTATTTTCCATTAACAAAAAAGCAAGAAGAAAACATTACCATCGTAAGTGTTATAGATCAGTTTTTAGAACATACACGTATATATTATTTTAACAACAACGGAGCTCCGGTTTATTATCTGGCATCAGCTGATTGGATGACGAGAAACTTATACAAAAGAATTGAAGTTGCATTTCCTGTATTTAAACAAAAAGATCAAAAACTTTTATACCAGGAAATTATTTACCAACTTAACGACAACATAAAAGGAAGATTTATTTCCAATGGTGGAGAAAATATATACGTAACAGGAAACAATAATAAATCTTCACAATTAAGAATGTTTGATTTGATAAAACATCAAGAAAAAGAAAAAAAATGAAAGAAGAAAATTATACAGAACTCATAAAAGAGTCACTAGCAATAGCTAAACAAAAAATTGAAGAAACTTCAAAGCCTGAAATATCTTTTCATAATTGGGAACACACACAAAATGTCTTCAAAGCTGTTACAGAGATTGCATCCAAAACTCCAAATATTACAAGCGATAAACTTGAGTTATTACAAATTGCAGCCTTGTTTCACGATATAACCTCAGGAGTAAATCATATAAATCACGAGATACATTCAGCCGAAGTTGCAGAACGATTTTTGAAGGAGAAAAACTTAGATAATGAGAATATTAACTTTGTAAAAGAATTGATATTAAAGACCAAACTATCTGCTAAACCTTCAAATATTTATGAGGAAATTATAAAAGATGCAGATTTAAATCACCTGAGTAAAGAAAACTATATAAATAAACCCTTTATTGACTTATATGGTGAGATAAGTAATTACAGAACATTAACACCAAATAAATGGGTTACAGAATGCATTGATTTTTTTGACAACAACTCTTACTACACTGAATATGCCATAAATACATTTGATCCAGGTAAAGAAAAAAACAAGGATCGATTAATCAACTTATCTAAAATAAACTTTGAGTCTTTTGAAGATTTAAAAGGACAGATAAGCAAAATTAAAAAGAAGAAAAAGAAAAAAACAAAAGATAAACCTGACAAAGGAGTTGAAACGATGTTTAGAATTGAACTTCGAAACCATCTTAACCTAAGCAGGATTGCAGACGATAAAGCCAATACTCTTATAAGTGTAAATGCTATTATCATATCTATTGTACTTTCAACCCTATTTCCTAAACTTGACAACAACCCCTATTTAACACTACCTGCATTAACGTTGGTAATTAGCTGTATTACAACAATTATTATTAGCATCGTCTCTACGATACCACGCACGACACACGGAATTCTTTCAAAGGAAGATGTTGTAAAACGCAGAGGCAACCTTGTTTTCTTTGGGAACTTTCATAAAATGGAAATAGAGGATTTTGAATGGAGTATTGATGAACTATTAAATGATAAAGATTACTTATATAAAACACTAACGAGAGATTTGTACTATTTGGGTAAAGTGTTGAATAAAAAATATACATACTTAAGAATTGGCTATATCACTTTTGTTGCTGGTTTAATAATATCCATTATCATTTTTATGTTCAAGATATTTTTAAACTATAACTATATTGCAGAAATGCAATAAACTTTTATCGACCTATAAAAATAAAAACTTTGATATTAATGCTCAATTAAAAGTTTTTATCAATATAAGTGAACCTTGAACTATAATGATTTTTAGCTTACTAATATTTTGAAGTTTTTTTTATATAAAAAAGGGAGGTCGAATTCGGGAATGAAAACGACCTCCGGTACACACAGGAATTGTTGGGAGGAAAATTTACTTTATGTGTCTTTTTATTTTCTGCAAGCAAATATCTACTTTTATTACTTCCTAATCATTACCCCTCTGTTACCAATACCTTAATTTATTGAACAATCAAACTAAAAATTTTATCTGTTATTAACATATACAACACACCTTCTTTTGTTCTTTTCTGCAGTTAATTATTAACATTCAACAGACTACACATTTAAGTGGCTTAACATTAAAAATTAATTAAAATGACTTCTCTGTTAATTCTTTGTTGAGTATTGGTTTTCAATGGTTCTTTTCACACTTTTTTTACTCCACTATTTATTCGAAAAACAACACACAATCACCCGAAATTGTCATTTTGACACAAGAAAAGTAACACAACAAGCCATTTTGTCATTCACCACAGCTAAAATCAGACATATTTACCTATTTATATACATGGCATATCATTTGAAATATTGTGATCACAATTAATCGAGTAAACAATTAAAAATTTTAAATAGGAGGACTTAGTTATGACACTAGTTAGAAGAACAAACAGAAATTACGATTCTTTATGGAACAATTTAGTTAATGGTGATTTTCATATGAATGAAAACGGTCTTTATTGTGGGAACCAATCAATGCCAGCTGTTAATATACTTGAAAACGAAGATAAATTCAGTATAGAACTTGCAGCTCCAGGTTTAAACAAAGAAGATTTTAATATTAAGTTCGATAACGGAAAACTTACAATTTCTGCAAAAAAGCAAGAAGAAAAAGATACAAATAAATACACTAAAAGAGAATTTAATTATGCTGGATTTTCAAGAAGTTTTGTTGTCCCTAAACAAAAAGTTGATGATGGAAAAATAACAGCAGCATACGAAAATGGCGTACTAAACATTACTCTACCTAAAAGAGAAGAAGTAAAACCAAAACCATCTCGTAATGTAGAGATTGCATAACAAATCTCTCATAGTCAGTAAAAATTTAGCCCGGATCACAAAAGCGATTCCGGGCTTTTCATTCCATAATTTATGTTAGCGGTATATTTTAAAGACACTCTATTAAATTCAAATTGAACAAAATATAAACAAAGCTGCCAATCTACTTTTAACCATTAAACTTAATCCCTTTATACTTTATCAAAATATCCGCCTTCTTTTTCGTTTATATTTACTGCGATTTGTACTTGATAATGGGTTAGCAGTTTCTGAGCACGGAAGTGCCGGACGTTTCCCATTTAACCTTAGACTTCCCCTCTGATTGAATTCATATATCAATGAAAGTTCATGTGCTCCCTGAGCATTCCATCCTAATCCAGAAATAGACACATCATAACTATATCCCACACGGAAAGGACCATAATTATATGACAATAATGCTACAATAGCATCCTGATTAACATTACTTGCATCCTCAGTTGAAATAAAAGGTACTCCCCTATACCACATACCAATTTCTATTGGATCATTATGCCAATACACACCTAAATCAGTTTGTGTATTTTTCAGTTGCTGTTGAATTCTATAACTAAAGGAAAACGATCGACTCACTGATTTAGTCCGACTTCTTTCTGTCCAGATATTCATACCACCAAATAATACGTACTTCAGCGACATCTTCATTTCCTCATTTAGAAAGGTATAATTAGGCTGAGCCAGGTGATCCACTGTTAATCCAAACCAGTATTTAGAACTATAAACAAATACCGATGATGCAAAATCAATATAATTAGCTTTTTCGTTATTTAGTCTTTGCCAGGATCCGGATCCTCCAGCTCCTATCATTTCATCAGCAAAATTTAACTTACTAAAATCTATGGATTTATTTCCATAAGTAAATTGTAATCCAGGAATCACCTGCCAATCATCATTTAAAACTAAATTATAGCTATACTGAAAACCAAACTGACTTGTAGTTAAGCCTGCAGAACCTGCAACATCCTGATAAATCAAAAATCCAATACCACTATTGATAGAATGAAAGAAATTATCAAATGACATTGCGTATGTTGTATATGCTGTGTTTACGCCAGGCCATTGATTTCTGTAATTAGCGACCAAACGAGCTCCATCTGTAGATCCAGCCAAAGAAGGACTCATATATAATGGATTGGCATAAAATTGTGAGAAATGCGGATCCTGAGCCTCCAGATTTACATACACAAATGTAAACACAAGAGATAAAATTGTATATTTCAATAACTTTGACATAGACATCTATCTTATTAATGTTACATCACCTGTATATACTTTTACCTGACCAGTACCAAATCTACAAGTTACCTTCCATATATAAACACCTTGAGCACATAATGAACCTTTATAATATCCATTCCAACCTACTTTTATATCATGGCTTTCAAATAATAATTGCCCCCACCTTGAATATATCTGTAATTTATACTCTTCAATACCTTCCTGAATTGTTGGATAAAATACATAGTTGTTTTTATCTCCATAAATATACTCTCCACTACTTTCTCCTGACGTATTTGGCGTAAAAGCATTTGGAAACTCAATATCACCACCCTCCTCTGCTATAATAGGTTCATTAAGTTCATAAACATCTACACAGCCATATTCATTACTTGCCTCCAACGAAACATCATAATTCCCGGCTTTTGAGTATTCATAAACAGGATTTTGTTCTGTTGAAGAATCTCCATTTCCAAAATCCCATACATAATTATCTGCTTCAACTGATTTATTAGCAAATGTTACACTCTGACCTGGTATAGTTACAACCTTTGGATATGCTTCAAAAAATGCAGTTGGTTCCGGATAAACATTTACAATTAAATCATCTTTTATTGTTTGTCCACCAGGCCCCGTCACAGTTAATACAACATTATATTCGCCTGCAGTATAATAAGTATGTACTGGATTGGCATCTGCAGATACATTTCCATCTCCAAATTCCCAAAAGAAATTAGTTGCATCTAAAGTTTCACTATAAAATTCAACCGTTAACGCCGGACAGCCTTCTGAAGAAGGCCCATAAGAAACAACAGGAAGATTTGGAATGATTTCAATAGTCTTTTCTGTTGAACTTTCACATTGTTCATTATAAGCTTTTAATACAATAGTGAATGAGCCTGAATTTAGATATGTATGCTGTTCGGGTTCAGCTACATTCGATATTTTTCCATCTCCAAATTCCCATTCGTAACTCCATTGACTTCCTGAAGTTACATTATCCAAATCTACTGTTGACTCTGGCATTTGTTGATATTCAGGAGTAACTGTAAAATCTGGTTGAGGAGTTGCAAACACATTAACAGATGTATAAGCTGTATCACTACATCCATAGATTGATTTTGCAATTAAGGAAACCTCAAACAACTTATCCTCTGTAGTTTCATTTACATATTTATTTAATCCTAAATAATTAGCAGAAGTATTTCCATCTCCAAAATCCCAAACAAAATCATTTGCCCCTACAGATTCATTTCCTAAAGTTATTTCCATTGGAGAACACCCTTCCCCCGATCCGGTTATAACAGCTTCAACATTAGGATTTACACTTGTATATCCATCCATAGAATCTTTACATCCAAAACTATTCTCGGTGATTAAACGAATTCTATAATCAAGAGGTGTAAATTTTTCATTATAGTATGTATGTTCAATACTTTGATTACCATCTATTGACTCACTTGCACCATCACCAAAAGTCCAATATGACTTAATAATATTCTCAGTATAATTAGTAAACTCTACCTTTTTAGGAGAGCATACAGAAAAATCATTGGGTTCAAAATAAGTATCCGGTGAAGGAAGTATAGTTACTGTTGTATATGCGGTATCGCTACATCCATACACAGAACTTGCAATCATGCTCACTTCAAAATCCATTGCTTCATCGCCCGGATTCTCAAATGTATTAACACCCAATATACTATTAGAAGTATTTCCATCGTCAAAATCCCATAGATAACTCTGTGCTCCAACCGACTGATTTCCAAATTGAATTTCAAATGGAGAACATGCAGTAACACCCCCTGAAATATTTGCTGTAACAGCTGGATTTACAGTAGTAAAACCATCCATAGAATCTTTACATCCAAAACTATTTTCAGTTACCAACCTGATCTTATAATCCTGACTCGTTAATTCTTCATTTACATATGTATGCTCAACCTGTTCATTACCTGAAACAGTCAATGAATTTCCATCTCCAAAATTCCAATATGAATATTCAATATCTGAAGTATTATTAATAAATAACACTTGTTTTGGAGAACATATAGCAAAATCGTTTGGCTCAAAATACGTATCGGGTGAAGGTAATACTGTTACTGTAGTATATGCGGTATCGCTACATCCATATACAGAACTTGCAACCATACTCACTTCAAAATCCATTGCTTCATTTCCAGAATTTTCAAATGTATTAACACCCAATATATTATTAGAAGTATTTCCATCATCAAAGTCCCATAGATAACTCTGTGCTCCAATGGATTGATTATCAAACTGAATTTCAAATGGAGAACATGCTGTAACACCCCCTGAAATACTTGCAGTAACAGATGGATTTACAGTAGTAAAACCATCCATAGAATCTTTACAACCAAAACTATTTTCGGTGATTAACCTGATCTTATAGTTCTCACTGGTTAATTCTTCATTTACATATGTATGTTCAACCTGTTCATTCCCTTCTACTGTCAATGAATTCCCATCTCCAAAATTCCAGTATGAATATTCAATATCTGAAGTATTATTAATAAATAACACTTGTTTTGGAGAACATGTAGAAAAGTCGTTTGGTTCAAAATCTGTTGTTGGAGAAGGAAGTACAGTTACAACCGTTTCTGCCGTATCCAAACATCCATACACTGAAGTTGTATATAAAGTTATAGTATGCTGTTCCTTACTTGCAGATTCATTCGTAAACAACTTTACATTTTGATTTACACCTTGATCTATGTTTCCATCTCCTAAATCCCATTCATATTTAAATGCTCCAGGGTCTGCAATAAAACTCACATTTAATGGTGAACAACCACTATCAGGACTAGCTACTAAATTAAAATTTTGTTTTGGATATACCGTAGTATATAATTTTGAAGTATCTGTACACCCATAATTATTTTTAGTAACTAACTGAACTCCGAAAGACTGAATATAATTTTCTTCATTTACAAATGTATGAGATGTATTCTCAGTTGTTTCCATTGGAGAAGCATCACCATATGTCCATTCATAAGAGTCACCTCCTTGCGATTTATTAATAAAATCTGTCGTCAAAGGACTACAACCAACAGAATTATCCATTTCAAAGTAAGAAACAGGAGCTGGAGCAACTGTTATTGAAGTATTGATTGTATCTGAACATCCATTTGCAGATTTAGTTATTAACACAATATCATAATTTAATGCATTAGGTGTATTATTACTAAAAATCTGGACAGGATCCTTTTCTGTTGAAATATTTCCATTTCCAAAATCCCAATAATAAGAATCTGCATTAGTTGTTGTATTCTCAAATTGCATTTCAAAAGGAGTACATACAGTCGCAGGAGGTTCAACAATATTTGCATCCGGAACCTGGTAAAAATTAATTATTACCGTATCACTTCCTATACACCCACCTCCATTATCTTCTGTATACACAAACTTATATTCTCCGGGAGTATCAACTGTTACCATCGTAGAATCATTTGTATCATCAGCAAATATTGCATTTCCAGGCCCTTCTGTTTTTGTCCAGAGGCTGGAACCTATATGTGCAAAAGCAATTAACTCCATTGATAACCCACATGTATCTTTATCGTCCATTACAGCAGGTGATGGAATTTCAATAAAATTCACAGAAATATCTGCAGAATCACTACATGAATAATTTGCTTCAACCCAACGTAAATTGTATGTACCATAAATATCGGATGTAATCGTTGGATCCGGTTCATCAAACGCAGAAAAAGATAAAACTCCTGTACCACTTACAACTTTCCATAATCCAGCCCCTACACTAGATATTGCATCTAAGGTCGTACCTAATCCACACTCGTTAATATCAACTCCTGCATTTGCAGTAGGTTGTTCATGTACAACAACTGTAATATCATCAGAATCTTCACAATTTTGCGAGTCTTTAACCGTATAGGTATAAGTAAAAGTTCCTATTTCATCAGTATTAAACTCTGGATTTTGAATATTCGTATCCGAAAGCTTATCTACTCTTGTTCCTGTCCATTGATGAAAAACAAAAGTACCTGATCCTCCTGAAGGCAAAGGATTTAAAACAACGGTTTCTCCCTGGCAAACTTCAATTGTTGAATTTACAAAAGAAATATCTACTGATTCAACATTAACATCGACTGTATCCTCATCAAAACATCCATTATCATCTGTTACTCTGTACACTAATTCATAAACTCCTACAGAAAGAGTTGAAAATTCAGGTGTTTGTATTGATACATCATCAATATAAGACACATCTCCTTTCCATAGATGTGTATATGGAGAAAGACCTCCTGAAGGATTTCCATCCAGTTGGACAGTTACTCCCGGACATAAACTGATCTGATCACCTTGTAAAATATTAGCAGTTGGACCTCCTAAAACTGTAATATCTACGGTTCCAACATCAGAACATCCATTACCATCAACAATTGAATAAGTTATAGTATGAGTTCCCGGACCTGCTAATTTTGGATCAAACAAAGAACTATTTGAATTTGCAATACCAGGTCCGCTCCATTGACCACCTGCATCCACAGCTATCAAATAAAAAGGATCATCAGATACACATACAGCAGGAACATTTTGAATAGTAGCATCTGGTAAAGCAACTATAAGAGCCATTGCAGTTGTGGTAACTGGAGGATAATCTCCATTTAGTATATCACCAGGAGGTAAACCATCTGAAAGATCTGCATCATATGGATTACAGACATTCCAATTGCGCAGCGTAACTTCAAAAAAGGAACCCACAGGGTAATAATCAGGAATTGTAATTTCCAAAGATGTATTATAAGGAGCAATTGGGCCCTCAACCGGTCCCGGAATATATTCAATATTACCTGTATAAGGATATGCCTGTACAACACCTCCTACTTGTGCATCTGTTATTGTTGTTCCTCCTGTTCCATATATCCATTGAATCCAACGATCTTCATTATTTATTACATCATTTTCATCAGGAGGAGTACAGTTCCATTGACTATTATCTGTAAAATGGAAGGTTGCACCATTTCCAACACAGATAGGATATACTTTGGGGTCGATAGCAAGTTCTCCTCCATTCCTATCATCAGTATCCCAAACTGTCACAATCTGTTCCTGAACAGAACTTGTACAAACAGTACCATTTACAACAAGAGTCGCTCTTGGATGATAATTACAAACATCGCCGGTTGTTGGATAAACATGAGTATGAGTGGCAATGTATTCTTTTAAACCTGCATCATTCAGAGTAGCCTCAATAATTTCCACAGGATTACCATCATCCCAGTCATATTGAATTTCTATTTTCCCGGTTCCACTATAGCTGACACCCCTATACGTTACTTCCCATTGAACTGTTACAGGCGCACATTTCCCATCTGGAAATATATCATTTGCTTTAGATAAATAAGCACAATCCTGCGCATACAGAAAATGCAAAGAACTAAATATCAATACCAATAATGTAACCAGGTGCTTTGTTGTGTTGTGTTGATTATTCACCTTGGTTTGTTTTTTGTGTTACACTCTTAAACGAACATTTTTTAAAATGGTTTTGATGAAAAGACATTTTTTTTCGATAAGTACTAAAATAAAACTGACCAAATCCACTTACTCTATAAGATTTAATCCACTTAAACTAAATCAACAGATAATTATGTTCACTAATTTTATTTATTAATTATTAAGTCTTTGAAATAAATTATTTACTCATTAATATACATACATCGGGAATATTCAAAATTTATGATTTATGTCATAAACACCCTACATACAAGGGTTTAATGAGATTAATCATTTTTTTTATTTGAATTTAGATGGAATTTTACACTGTTATTAATACAAATTTCAGCTGCTGTTTTTACAGTAAATAATTTCTATTAATAGTTACTATAGTTATTTAATATATGAATATGATAAATAAAGCCATAGCATCAGTAATCCCTTACTTTCCAAAAAATTTTGTTTGGATTTTTTCTAAAAAATATATTGCTGGAGAGACAATTGATGATGCCATTGCTGTTTCAAAAGACTTAAATGCTCAAAGAGTAGTAGTAACTGTAGACCTTTTAGGAGAGTTTATTACTAACCTGGAACAAGCTGACAATAACAGAGATCAGTACTTACGTATTATTGATGCCTTTGAAAATGCAAGTATCAAAGGTAATTATTCAATTAAACCAACAAGTTTTGGATTATTAATTGATCCAGAGAAGTGCTATCAAAATATAAGAACAATTGTTGCTCTTGCTGCCAAATACAATAATTTCATTCGTATCGATATGGAGGATGCAGAGTGTGTAGACTTGGAACTTACATTATACAAAAGATTAAAACTCGAATTCCCTAAAAATGTAGGTTTAGTACTTCAGGCTTATCTTTACAGAACAGAAAATGATATAGATAACTTACTTAAGTTACATTCACCTGATTCTCCTTTAAACTTCAGACTTTGTAAAGGTATATATGTTGAACCTGAAAATATTGCAATAAAAAATCCGCAAAAAATTAATGATAATTATCTAAAACTTTTAGATAAACTTTTTTACAACAAGGTATATGTTGGAATTGCTACTCATGATAAAAAATTAATTATAGGAGCAAAAGAACTCATTAAAAAATACAACGTACCTAAAGATATGTATGAGTTTCAAATGCTTTACGGTGTTACACCCGAATTAAGAGGTAATATTGTTGCCGATGGCCATAAAATGAGAGTTTATGTTCCATATGGAAAAGATTGGTTTGGTTATTCTACTCGCCGACTAAAAGAAAATCCGAAAATGGCCCAACACATTATCAAATCTATTTTTGTTAAAGGTTAGGTTTTAAATTTGATTTCGATAGAAATTAAGAATTAAGGTTAATATATTGGTTATGTTTATGAGCGGGCAAGGTCTGAAAAGATCTTGCTCGTTTTTTTGAACAACACCCCCTAATTTCTGCACTACATATATACAATTAAGCCACAAACAAACCTCTTTACCCTCAATTATTGCACGTTCGTAAAAAACAACCACATTCCGAATACTCCCACACCCTATTTTATTCCTACTTTATTTATTTTTGTATGTACATATACACTTAACCTAATATATTAGTTGTATAACTCATGCTAAAGAACGATACAACCTTTAATACGTTTCAAAAACTAATTAATAATCAGTATTTTGATTCGAATATAGATAATTCTATCGATAATGGTTTATCACAAGTTGATTTAAACTACTCTGAATTATTGCCAAATCAATATTACTATATTGTACGAACTAAAGATATTCACCTAAGTTACATTTCTCCTGAAGTAGAACACATTACGGGTTATACACAATCTGAATGGTATCCTGAATTACTTAGAGGAAGTATACATCCTGAAGATAGATCCATTATTGACAAAGCTATTAGAGAAGCTTATAATATTGGCCAGCAGGTAGACAAAAAGTTAGATAGCAGTTTTGTATTTAAACTAAACTATCGCATCAAAAGAAAAGATGGGGAATATATTCCTGTCTTAAGATACTCCTCGCTTTTAAAGAAAGATAAAACAGGTAAAATGCTGTATTACAAAACTATAATTACAGATTTATCCGGCATAAAAAAAGACAATACTATTGATGTTAAATTTTATCATAAAAATAAAATAATCTATAGCTTAAATAACAACAAAAAACTTCTGAGAAAAGAGTTGCTCAGTAAACGAGAAAATGAAATTGTTTATTACATGTTTAATAATGTTACAAGTGAAGAAATTGCAGAAAAACTCTGCTTGAGTAAACATACAGTAGATACGCATCGTAGAAATATTCTAAAAAAGCTAGAAATTAAAAATACGATGGATCTTATACTTAATATGGTTTTGGTATAAAATTTACTTCTATGCTAGATAAATACAACAAAATTAAAAAGGACAACAACACTTCTTCACATCTACATTATACTAATAACTTAATATTTGACAATAATCTACCTTTATACTTTAACGAACTTTTTCCGCATGAATATATTGACGATAAAAAACTTTTACCCAACCAATTTTATTACATTGTGGATGTTGTAAATACAAAAATTATTTATACTTCTCGGCAGATTACAAATATTTTAGGTTATTCCGCTGAAGAATGGAACACTGACATTTTATTTAAATCGATTCATCCGGATGATTTTTGGTTTGTTTCTAAAGCAATTGAAGCTGGTTATATTGCTGGACAAAATCCGGAATTTAAGATTAGCTGGAACTCATCGTTAGTTGTTAATTATCGCATACGTCATAGAAAAGGGCATTATATACATTTATTACGTTATGCAACGCCTATTAAAAACGATAGGCAAGAAAAAATGGTGTACAATCAAAGTCTTTGCACTGATATAAGTGACTTAAAAACTGACAACAGCATGACATGTAAACTTTACAAAGGCGGTAAAGTAATTTTTGAAATGGATAGTAATGAAGATGAAATTGACTTAAGCATTTTAACAAAAAGAGAAAAAGAAATTGTTGAGCATATAAATAAGAACCTGACCAGTGAAGAAATTGCATCCACTTTATTTGTAAGTAAGCATACCGTTGACACGCACCGTCGTAGAATTCTTAAAAAACTAAACATAAAAAATACAACTGAATTACTTATCAAACTTAATAACAGAAGATAATTAACATTTTAACCTATGAAGATTTTACTAATCCATGGCAACTCTCTTTCGCCAGAAACTTTTAAGCATCAAATTAATTCAGATTTTGCAAAAGAAAATAGTCTGACAGTTATTGATTTAAATAAAGCAGTATTAAACTTAACCGATGTTTCACCACAAACATTTTTATTTAAACTTAGAGATGAAGTTGTAAAACTACATCAGGAACATAAGTTCGATGTGGTTGTAGGTCACTCTTTTGGAGGTCACCTTGCAATAGAATGCAGTCCTGAATTAAAAGGATTAAAAGGGCTGGTAATATTTGGTACTCCCCCATTAAGCAAACCTCCAAAAATGGAAGAAGCTTATTTACCAAACCCTGCAGTAGGTTTATTTTTTAAAAAGGATTTAACAAGTCAGGAAATTAACACAATATCCGAGGCCCTTATTTACAATAAAGATCTTGACTTTGATTTTGAAGCAATTATTTCTCAAAGTTCCGAAATTATCAGAGAACTAACGCCTGCTTCTATAGGCACAGGCAATTATAATGATGAAACTTTAATCCTGGAAAACACAAAAATACCAATTGCAATATTACATGGAGACAAAGATCCTATGGTTAATGGTGATTACTTTAAAACCCTCAACATACCAACTCTTTGGAGAAAAGAAATACAAATAATTCCTGACGCTGGACATTGTATTCAGTTGGAAGAACCTAAAATATTTAACGAATTACTATCAAGTTTTATTGGTGATTTAAATTAAATCCAATAAAAATTCCCCCCGTAAAAGCTCTGCAAATTTTTGTGGAGCTTTTTTATTGCCTTTTTCACCCGATTTCTGCTTAGTAACTTAACATATTGTATAAAAAATACTCATCGATGAGTATTGTAAGCATATTCTCAATAGTCTACTTTTGATATACATAAATCAGCACACATTTATTAAAATCTTGTAATTAAATCTTTTGTATTACATAAATAAACAAAATGATCACAATGTTTTATGATCATCATTTGATTAGAACTAAGATGTACGATGTACTCATTTTTTCAACTTTTAAAATATTGAAATTATGACTTTTAAATTTAAACCCGTTTTTAGAGGAACCCCGGGAACCAAAGATGGTAAATATTATGCATCAGTAAGCTCGTATGCAAAAATTAATGAAAAACAACTAGCTGAAGAAATTAGCAATCTTACGTCACTTAATAGTACTGATGTTCTATCTGTAATAGAAGCATTATTACAGGTAATACCTCAAAATATTGCAAAAGGTTTACGTGTTGAACTAGGTGATTTGGGATCTTTTACCATCTCTGCCAAATCTGAAGGAAAAAACAGTTACAAAGAGATTACAGATCATTGTATAAAAGCAACTAAGCCACGTTTTATGGTTGGCAAAGCCCTTAAGTATGCCGTTGACGGTATTGCATTTGAACAAGAATAAAAAATATTTTAAATATAACAGATCGTTAGATTTAAGACGAAAGACTGATTTACAAAGCGCTTATTACCAACATTTTATACACCAAATCAAATAACAACCATATATCTAACAATCAATACATTACAAAAACTCAACTAAATATTGTAATAAAAACAACAACTTAAAACTTTTAAATAATGAGAAAACTTTACCCTCTTGCTATTATGCTATGCTTGTCTTTATCAATCAAGGCACAATCAAATTTCAATTTCAGCCCTAGGCATGAGTCCCTAAGAAAGAATAAACACGAAATTGAATTAAAGAAGATTAAGAATCCTGACATTACACAAACTTCAAAAATTTCTTCCCTCAAATTAGAACAAGGCAATATTTCTAATACTCAATTAAAAAGCGCACAAACAACTATTAAAGTCTTGGATTACATTGATATTGATACTTATGATGAATTATCAGGACAATTAGTTGATTATATGAAATCTGAAGCTACCGAATGGGATGAGTATGGAAATGCGACTACTATTGTAACTTCGAGATATGACTCATCAACAGGATTATATGATGAGGAATCGAAAAATGAATATACGTATAACAGCAATGGCCAACTGATTATGTCAGCTCAATATTCTTATGACGAACCAAGTGGAAATTGGGTAGGAAATCAAAAAAATGAATATACATTTGATACACAGGGAAGAATTAATGGAAATATACATTATAATTGGAACTCTGATGCAAAAAACTGGGTAAAAAGTTATTTTTATGAAGTAGCCTATGATGACAATGACAATAGAATTCATGATGCGACTTACTCTTGGGATTCAACTTTAAATGATGGTGCTGGCAATTGGAAATGTGAGTATAGGTATATTCAGGAATTCAACAGTTATGGAAATGAAGTACTTTACACTTATGAGTATCTTGATTATAATACTAACAACTTAATTCTTGAAGGGAGTAAAAGAGACTACACTTATGATGCTAATGGGAAAGTATTGGAATGTATAGAGTATGTGTGGAATAACGAAACTAATGAGTGGGATAATAATTATAAAACTGTTTATGAATATAATACCAATGGAGAAGAAACATATGGAGCTAATTTCTATTGGGATTCATCTTTATCTACTCCGGGTTGGGTTGGCAATTATAAATATGAAGATACATTCGACAACAATGGTAATGAGGTTCTATATGAAGAGTTTTCATACTCAGAAAATGAATGGTATGTAACTTGGAGAATGGAATCTACATACGAAAACAGCTATCCGTTTGCAACATCAACCATTTATTACAATTGGGATTATGATTCTAATCAATTAATCCAATCTGAAAAAGAAGTACTAGATAGCTATAGTAAAAATGGCAATTTAGAAGAAGCAGTTATATATTCATACGAATGGAGTAATCTTAACTCTGAGTGGATACCAGATTCTAAATATGAAACAACCAGAACAATAACACCTACTGAAACAAACTACACTGAATACGATTATGATTGGGATGGTACAACAGCTACTAATGCTTATTATGACATCTGGACTATTGATTCTAATGGCAACTATATACTTGACGAATATTATAGTTGGGATGGTTCTTCATGGATTGGTGATGGTAAATACGAATCCGAATATGCAGACAATGGTGAATTAACTTTAGAAATCTCTTACCAATGGGATGAAGGCACTAATGGTTGGACTTTTTATTCCAGAAGTGAATACAATGATAACGGTAATATCACTCTAAGTATGTCATACAATGATGATTTTGATTCGGATGGAATTGCAGACAGTGAGATGATACCAAGTAATAAAGAAATATTTGAATATAATGCATATAACGAAGAAACTCTTTACGAAGATTACGATTGGGATAATACTTTAAAATCATGGATATTAAAATCAAAAGATATTCATGAATATGATTATACTTTATCTGATGAAAGTATTCTTGAAGAATCATACAATTGGGTCTATGATGAGAATAAATTAGTAGGAGAATATAAAGCTGCAAAAACCTTTGATAGTGATAATGACATTTCAACTGCATCTGAAAGCAACTGGGATTTAACATTAAGCAATTGGTACATTACTTATCTAAAAACTTACTATTATAAAGATTTAGCGACAGATACAAAAGATTTTATTGATAATACAATCAGTCTATTCCCTAATCCTGCTAAAGATTATATAACAATTAATGGACTGCCAAATGATTACAATGCATCATTAATTATATACAATGCTTCTGGTCAAATTGTCCTTCAGAAAACTATCACTGAGAATGAAAAGATAAATATACAAAGCTTACCAAACGGAATCTATATTTGTGAAGTTGAATCAAATGGTTCCTCTACAATCAATAAGTTGATAATAAAATAAAATCGATTTTTAAGGCTGTTTGAATTAAATACCAGACAGCCTTTTATAACATTCTTAATCAACAATCAAATTGAGAACCACAAAATGAAATTCAAAATATTAGTTTACTTGGCTATAGCTTGTTTATTATTTTCTTGTGAAAATGAAGATGATAATAATAATGCAACCTTAATTGGAGATGAAGCGTTTTCTCATTCTGAAAGTACTGTTGACAATAATGGCAGTGGAGTAACGATTAACTTTTCTGAAGATGATAAAAACATAGAAATCATTACCAATGATGTACAATCCGGGGAATATTCTATAGCACAACAATCACTTAAATCAACCAGTGCAACTCTTATTGCAAATATTACCTATACTGATGGAAATACTGAATATACAGGAACTAGTGGTTCCGTTACTTTAACAAATAACGAGGGTATACTATCAGGAGAATATGATGCTACACTAGAATCTGAAGATAATGTTACCATAGAAATAAGCTCTGGCTCTTTCGAAAATATAGAAGTACCTGAATATTATTTAAATTCTGAAAGCGACATTATTGACACAACCAACATGTGTCTGGTTCAATTGACTGAATTAATTGAACAAGAATACATACTTGATGCAGTTTATTCAAATACAACAGCGGCTCCAAACACAAACTGGAGTGATCTTTATACCCATGAACAAACCACTTCAACTGAAAAAATAGCCGAAATTTGGAATAAAGCCTGGGATATAATACGACAATGTAATTTACTTTTGATCAGTACTGAAAATGTCATTCCGGATGAAGCAACTGCAAATGAAATTAAAGCTCAGGCTTTGAGTATAAGATCATACGCCAACTTCTTTTTATTAAAGTGGTTTGAAGCAATTCCAATTTTTACAGATTTGAAATGGGATGAAAATACTGCACAGGCTGAATCTGAAGAAGTTCTGGACTTTATCGAAAATGATGTTTTAGCTGCTTTAAATATGATTAATTCGTACAATACTTTAGGATTAAAAAATCCTATTAATAGATATTTTACCAGTTTATTATTATCCAGATTTTATGCTTATAGAGGAAATTACAATGATTTATCAAACTTCACCTACATTATTATTGAAAGCGGAGTTTACACAATAAGTCCATTTAATCAAATCTTTTCAATTAATAGTACGGAAACATTCTGGGGATTCACAAAATCAGATAACGAAGTATTCAATAGCTTTTTTAACAAAGGGGAATACATCCCAGCAATGAGGTTAACCGAAAGTATTTTATTAAATGCTGAAGCACAATATGGAATGGGTAATATTACTGAAGCTACAAGTAGAATTAACATTATAAAAGACCGAAATCAAGAAACAGAGTTACAAGAGGTTTCATCGGATGACATATACAACATGTATATTCAGGAACTATCTAAAGAAGGTCAATCGTATGAAATAGCAAAACGATTTGAAAAGCTTGAATCATTAAATATAGAAGAATGGAGATTAATATTGCCAATTCCTCAAAGTGCAATCGACAAATACCCAGGACTTAGACAAAATACTGGTTATTAATCTTTAATGTTTTGAAAGCCTCACTTTTACCCCTACATTAACCAACAAATACCTATGCTTATTAAAATACTCTTGATAGGTACAACCAACCATTGGAGAAAGGTGAAATACACCTTTCTCCATTATGACATAATCACACCCTAAATATATCGCTAAATCTACTATTTGAACTTAACACATCAAATTCTCCAACAACTTAACATAAGTCAAAAATACTCATCGATGAGTATTTTTAATATCCTCATTTATTATTTGATTTGTTCATAAACACTCACATTACTATTTAAGCATAGGCTAAAACAATATGTAAAAACTCGAATACCAAGTTATTTCTTACAAATAAACTCGTTTGGGTACCTTAAAAAGGTAGGTTGTTATAATAGTGTGTGTATGATACAAAAAAAATAGAGAAACTTAAATATGATGAAACGAACCAAGTAGAATGCTTCGACACACATGAGCATTATTATTGGTGAGTTCCATATTGCCTAAAAAAACAAAATGTAAAAAGATGAAACGAGCCATGAGTAAATATTCTCACACACGTGTATGTTTGAATTGGCGAGTTCCATATGACAATTGGAAGAAAATATAAACATATGAAAAAAACAATTTTGCTAATTTGTGTTTTAATTAATACTATTTGTGGTATCAAATCACAAGAGTATAGAGGTACCGTTCATGATTATGTACCCATTAAAGATGATGAAATAGAACTAGCTGGACAAGGTGCCCATATTTACTTTTATTGGAAAATTTTTATACTCTATGGTGAACCAGTTGTATTTGGCAAATGTGCAGCTACTATTTCATCTAATAGCCCAGGTAATAGCATATCTGTTATTAGTTGGTCTAATAGTTATTGGCCTAATAAAGTTCCGGCTTCGGTTTTAAAAAAAGTAAGACTTAAATCGGTGATGTTAAAAGGCCATGATAAAAAGAGTAATTCAGCTCCCGGATATTGGACTGAAATTGATGCCGGTATTCCTTTCAAACCATACTTTGGAACCTATAAACAGTTACAAGCTCTACCCAAAGAATCACGCCAAAAACACTGGAGTTTTAATGTACCAGGCAGCCCTTCGTGGAGTGAATTTTTTACTCATGCTTATGGAGGGGAATACCTAACGGTTGAACAGGCAAAAAACTTGTTTAAAGGAGGAATAAAACTAAATAATTGTGGAGAACGAACGCCCAATAAATCTTTTTTAACAGTTGAATGGGATTTATCTGCTGTTAAAGAATATTTTGTAGAACAAGAAAAAGCTAAACTTGATAAAGAGATAGCCAAAGTAGAAAAAAAGAAAGAAGAGTTGCGACAAAAAGATACTACAAAAGAACAACAAGAAGAAGCTGATTTTTGGAGTACTCCTGAAAGTACGGATACACCTCAGGATATGGCAGAACGTAAAAAAATAGAAGAAGATGAGAAAGCCTTTATAGAACGAAATAAAGAAATAAGCATCACAATTGCTGCTGTTGAAAAAGAAAAAGAAGAAATAGAACAATATCTGGCAACTAAAAGAAATAAGTTGGAAAATATGCCTAAGCCCGGTGAAAATACTGGGACATTTGTTGACGAACGTGACGGACACGAGTATAAGTGGGTGAAGATTGGCGATCAGGTTTGGATGGCCGAGAATTTAGCTTATGATGTTGGAAGGAATTGTTGGAAAGCTGGTAGTTCTGAATGGGGTTCAATTGGTGATTCGTATGATGGTAGAAGATATATGTGGGATGTTGCTAAAAACGCATGTCCTGATGGTTGGCGTCTTCCTTACCATCAGGATGTTTCTACCTTAAGGGATGCTATAAACGGAGATAAAGATAAAGTATTTAATTTGTTTGGCAGCACTAAAGAATACAACTATCAAATACACGCAAGTCAATCTGAGGAGTATTTATTAGAAGGAATTGAAGGGAATACAATATCTGTAATGAAATATGTGTATAAAGATAATGGTTTTACAAAGATCGCTCATTTTGGATGTGGATACCCAGTATTGGTAAGATGCATAAAAGACTAATTAAACCTAAATATAAAATTATGAAATCAAGATATATCTATTTAACATTGTTTAGTCTGATAACTTCATTATGCTTTGCTCAAGAAACCATTTATGATAAAACAAAAACTTTAGTCGACAAAAAAGCCACATCAGAAGTCGTCAGAATTACTGTAGATAAAGAAGAAGATGAAAGCTATACAATAAAGTTCTCTTATCCTTCTCCTTCAACTACAGATAAAGAATCAAGTTTTATTATTAAACCACTGCAATACGATACTTTTAAATCCGGATGTTTTAACGCATTTAATGAACTTACAGGTGAAGATGTAGATGAAAACGTTGAGGATTTTAAAACATTATTTTTTGATGTATTTATTGGGGCCATGCAGGAAGAAGAAGCTCCTTTGGCAGGAACTGTTTATTTTGAAGACAAAGTTATTGTAGGGCAAGAAGTTTTACTTTCTGTAAAGGAAAAGAATAAAACTACAGATTACCAAATTCCATTTATTTTATCCATTGATGAGTGGGAAAAAATTAATGAAGAAAACCTAAAAAGTTCATTATTTAAAGTAGGATCATCCAATATTGAAATTTATTTGAATCCAAATGATTTAAAATCTATTAAAAAGAAATATCTCAAATATGAAAATATTGATAGTTTAATATTAATACGTAAAGATGCAGAATTGTTTTTTAGTCCAACGTCAACACAAATAGAATTTTCTAATGGATATATTCAAAATATTGCAATAAAAGGTAATATAGGAACAAATGAACTTGTGTTTGAAAATCAACTACCAATTGGTTTTTCATCTGCAAGAGATTATAAAAATCTTTACAAGCAATATTTACAGGCAAACTATAAATCAAACGGGAAATTATATACACTAAATGTACCATTGATAAACTTTTTACATTACGAAAAAAACTTAAGAATTAATACACGCGACTATTGCCCGGAAAATGGAGTAATATCTATTGAAATGCCAACAGAATCAATAAAGCTCTATAAAGAACCAACCTCTAAAATATTAGAAGCAAAAGTTTTTACTGATTTAAATGGTCTGCAAGAAGGAGAACCCAATGGTATTATTCAAACAGAAGTTGAAAAAAGGATTAATCTAATTACCAGACGTCATAAATTCATATTAGAAACCAATTTTGGATGGTTACAGTATGTTACTCCCTTTGCCGTTTTAAATAAATTAGAAGATAAGGATCGCTTTTTAGAATTAAAAAGTGCCGATCCAACATCTCTTTCAACCAACTTTTTAGAATTACTGCAATACGAAACTTTCAGAACCGGAGTAGATGCCAACGCTTTTCTTTTTGATACTCCTTTTGGTAAGTCAAATATATGTATTGATGGAGGAATTGCTTTTGGAAAAGTAACCGGAACTGACACAACAACAGTTGCTACTGCTCAAACCAATAAATATTCCATCAATACCCTGCATTTATATGGTAAAGTAAAGTTTAATGTAATTCCTGATGAGCGCTATGGAATAACATTTTCATATAAAATGGGACACTACGATGCTTTAAATAGTGAAATTAATTATACAGCGGTAGATAAAAGCAATTCAAATAAAAACTGGCTGCAAAATATTGAGATGTTTGCGTATTGGAATATTGGTGAGAATGCGAATTTGTTTTTCAGATATCGTTTAAATAGCCCTGTTGATAACTGGAAACACAATTTCTCTCAAATACAGGTTGGTTATAGTTTTAATATTACAAAACAAATAAAAAGTAAATAATGAAATACGCATATATAACATTCACATTATTAATCATTTGTTTTCTTAATGTAAATGCTCAAAATAGTCAGCAAACTGCAATACAATATTACCGCAATGCTAAAGAGGCTTTACAAAACAATGAACCCCAAAAGTGCCTAAGTAATATTGATAATATAATTGGTATACTTGGAAAAACCAATATAAAAGTACAGCCACTTAAAATAAGAGCATTATATCAAATAAAAGATTATCAAAGCATTATTAATGAAGTCCCTAATTATCTAGCACTTAATCCTGATAAAAAGTGGGCTGAATATGCTGAAATTATTAATATTCAAAAACAATCAGAAATAAAACTAAAACAAGAAAAACGAGATTATCAGGTTCTATATAAAAATGCAACCATTAATTTGTGTGAAAACTTTATTTCAAATTATCCTAAGAGTATTTATACAGATAAGGTTAAAAATATAAAATATGATTTAGAAGAGGATAAAGCATGGGAAGCTGCAAAATATGCAAACACAATTAACTCATATTATAAATATGTAGATGCTTATGATGATCAAAGTAAGTATTATAATGCTGCAATGAATGCAATAGACCAATTGGATAAAGAAGCTTATAACAGTGCAGTTAAAACACATTCGTTATTTTCTTATAATTATTACCTGGATAAATATTCAAGAGGTAAATACCGGGAGGATATACAGAGTAGAAAATCACTTCTTGAAGAGGATATATTTTATCATTCTGTAGAAAATGGTTCTGTCTCAAAATTAAAATCTTATTTAAGTAAATATCCTGAAGGCCGATATCTGGCTCAGGTTAAAGAACAACTGGATCAAAAATATCATACAGAAATCGATAAATCTGTAAGTTTAGCCAACTTTCAAGAGTGTAAAGACTTATGTCTGGATTATCAAAATACATTAGAAAGCAATGCTTACAATCAGAACATGTTGAAAAAAGCGAACTTAGGCTTAAAAAAACAAGCTAATAAAAAGAAAAGAGATAGTTATCCAAATAAGTTTCTTGCAGATTACACCTGGATGCAGAATTGTAACTTAGGGATTTCGATGGGAAGTTTGAAAAATAAAAACATTGGATATTATTATTCTATAGTTGGAAGTGATAATTTATACGGAGAATTATCTGAAGATGATATTGATGGAGATAAAGTGAGATTAAATTCTAATTTCACACTTGGTTTAACAAAGAAGCTATTTCGACCTTTCTGGTTAGTGGCAGGAGCTGGTGTGGGTGCTTCAAATGTATACTTTAATACTTCTGATGAAAATTTTTCACAAGAAGAATACGATGAATATGAAGATTTAGGTGCTCAGTTTGTATGGGAATATGGTGCGGTAGTTAGTATAAAGTTTATTAATGTTTCTGTAAAGAGAATTAAATATGCTCATGGATGGGAAAACGTTTATTCGGTAGGCTTTTCTCTTTAAAATAATTTGCAGTAAATAAAGTACAACAATAAAGCGATGAAAAAAACAGTGGATATGTTTTTTAAAGAAACAAAAGATGCTATTTTCAAACAAGTAACCAATGAACTATAAAGTTTTATACAATTACATAGTTGTACCATTTATATATATTTTATTTACAATAACTCTAAATGGTCAAACTAAAAAACATAAGGTTTATTTTCCATATACAGATACATGTCTTACAGTAAAAGAAAACAAACTTGATGCTAATACTTCAAGTTCTGAGATCAATATATTAATATTTGAAAATGATTCGCTTTTTGCTACTGTAAATTATATTGAAACTAATATTGATACAATTTCAATACTGCAGGAATGCCAGAAAAAACCTTTTATTCAAATTCTACTATTGGGCAATATTGAATGTGTTTACTTTCTTGATGCCAATAAAAAAGCATTGGCTGCCTGCTATCCGGATGGAACCAATTATGAGATGCAATGGTTTTATGATGGCAAAGATTCAATGCTTAAACAATGGGAGATGGTAACTATAAATGCCAATTTTAATGAGAGCCTTTCTTCATCTGACATTGAATATAATAAGGAAGTTTTGGTACGTAGAATTGACCGTAATGGAAATCCGGAAGATTTTGAATTAACCATCATATATTTTGATAAAAACAGGGATGGTATTATAGAGAAAGTAGTTCAAACAATGAATAATGATTAGCTATGCATAGAACCATTTTATTGAATATTATTTTTTCAATTGTATTTACTTTTACAACTAATATCATTGCACAAAAAACTATTTCTAAAGTTAACTATCCATATAGTCAATCGGATCTCATTATTAATATTGCACATCCCAATAGTATAGCCAATCATATCGCTAGGTCATTACTCTTTGTAAATGATACATTGTTCAAGGGAGTTTATAAGTTTAAAATAGGTCACCAAAATTATATGCTACCTGCATCTTGTAAACAAAAATCTTTAATAAATATTCAGTTAAATGGTTTTACAAACGAAATAGAATTATTGGATACTAATAATACTATTTTGGCAGTCTGTAATCTGGAACCAACAAGATACTCTCTGAACTGGTATACCGATAAATATCAGTTTGAACTAAAGCATTGTGAAGAATTAAAAATACATCCATTTTCAGATAATAATGTTGTATTTGAACGTAAATTATCATGCCTGGATATCCCAACTAAAATAATTTATATTGATCAGGATGAAGATGGATGTATTGATATAGTTAAGCAAGTAAATAATAATACTGAAACTAAATCTGAATTAAAAAATAACAAAATAAAAATATCTAATCATGAAGTTAATTTTCCTTATTACGATGCCTGTTTAACAATTGATGAAGTTCCTTGTGATCCCCGCGTACCTTATGATAACACAGACTTCTTACTATTTGAAAATGATTCACTATTTAGTAAGGTTCGTTATATTGAGGTAGGGACTCATACTATTCAGATACCTAAACATTGTTTTCAAAAAAATCTGGTACGTATTGAATTAAAAGATCATGAAAAATGCATTTATTTACTTGATGAACAACAAAATGCTCTGGCTTCAGTTTATCCCAATGAAAAAAGTTATGAAATAATATGGTTTTCTGATAGTAAAAAATTTAAAGTTAAACAAAGAGAGATTGTAGAGTTTAATATTGAAATTTTCACCAATGAAACAGAAACTAAGTTTTACTATAGTTACAATGAAAATGTTTTTATTCGTAGAATTGAGCGCTTAAATTCTAATAAAAGTTTTCAATTAAAGTTGACATATCTGGATAAAGATGAAGATGGAATAATTGAATCTGTTTTGTTAGAAGAATAATTCTCACTTAAACCTACAATAATTACAAACAAGTTTCTGACTTTAATCCACCTAGTTCAATATTATAAATATGCAGCATTACTTTGAAAACCTTACCCTCACCCCTACATTAACAAACAAATACTTATGCCTATTAAAATACTCTTGATAAGTAAAACCAACCATTGGAGAAAGGTGAAATACACCTTTCTCCATTATGACATAATCACCAGTTAACTTCACCTCTTGTCTGTATCTATCTTCTGATTTTCTTTCTGTCCAACGATAGTTTGCTGTAAAATTCAGCCTGCTATCCATTAAATTCACATCCAGTCCTGCAGAACTTTCAAAATATGAAGTTTGAGGAGACAGAACAGAAGTAAATCCTATCCCGTAATTTATTTTTAGATTTTTAATTGGAACCCGAACTATCAGAACCTGCCAATCTAACGACTGTAAATTATCCGTTTCATCACTCAACAAAGAGTATCTGAAATCAGAGGCAAATATTCCCCAATTCAGTCTTATCGATGGATTCAAAGTATTTTCTTTAAACAAAGTTGTTCCATAATCTATACCTGATTTAAGAGATATAATATTTGGATAGTAATCTCTATTCTCCAAAACATTCTTTTGAGCCTGATAGGTTACAAAACCGACTCCTTTTACTATACTATAAAAGATTTCTCCGAGTATCCATTCCCCAAAACTTTCCTCATCATCATAATATGAAGATGATCTTCGAGTAGAAGATGAGGATCGTGTGCATGTATAAGATTTAGATGACTTGGATTTTTTATCGTTTTTTATATCCTCTTTGATTTCTTTTACCTGACATTTTAGGTTAGTCGTTAAAGTTAAAATAATAATTATTACTAATAGTTTAAGATTTGTCATTATTACCATATTGTTAAGTAGTTATAATAATGACAAACAACTTTATGATAACACATAGAAGAAATTATTACAAATAATTTGTCCTCTAGTAAATTCAAGACTGTAACCATTCAAACAAAGACGATTTCTAATCGTGAATAAAAATCCCTACCCATAGGATGGGGCCTTGAAATACCCATTATAAGGTGATAAATTGTTATTCAACTGTAGACGTAAAAGCTAGTACTTAAGAAATTGACTTTGTGAATTTCTTAAATCTTGGGACGTTGTCCCAAACCCAACCTACTTTTTTTCTTTTGAGATTATTGCTTTGTTCGGCATAATTCAAGCAAGCTTGATTCTACTCTCTCTAACCGCAATAATTGCATTGCCAAAAAAAGTAGGCAAAAAACGCTAGACCAAGAGAACCTTTCATCCCACATCACCCTTCAATTCCTGCCTACACACATCCTCCTCAAGTGCCCCTTTGAAGGCCTCTCGCCACCTCTGGCCCGGACTCTTGCTCTGGCCTACCCGCCTTGATTTACAGCTCCATTTTTTTACTCTTATTTTAAAGCCTCAGCCCTACGATACTAACCACGCCCATAGGATAAGTTTTTTTTACTTTAATAAAACCTTGTTTTATGGTTCACCAACTGATGCAGTTTAAACCATTCTTACGAAAGCAACATGTGATATAAATCAAAGGTATATTTCTTATGAAATACAGACTAAGTGCGGTGGCCGGTTCAATTGGCCCGGGCCGGCGTTGGTGTGACGCAGTCGAATGTGGATGAATACGGCATGTGAGAAGGAAAATATTCGACACGGATGTGGGTGGAAGAATGAATTGAACTAGCCTATTTCCTTCTTTTGGGGTGATGAAAAAAGAAGACCCGTCTGGTGAGACATAACTACATCACTCTCAAAAAACCACAACCACATTACTCACTGATCATAGCCACATAAAAAATGCTTAAATTTTATTATTTCTTTTGATTTTGGACAGATGTAACCACAATAAAACTCCCCTAATTCAATTTCGAATAAACAGCTTTTTTAGCTAAAAGAGATTGAGATACACTCCTTGAAAACATATACAATAACATTCCCAACCAAAGAGCATGGACTCCTAAACTTTTATAAAATATATAATATGGTATAAAAAAGAATACTACTGAGGATATTAACATTGTATTACGCATGGCCTTTGATGCTGTTGCACCAATATAAATTCCATCCCAAATATATGAACCAAAACTAACTATCGGAATAAACACTAACCACCATAAATATTGTTTTGCTTCTGCAAGAACATTTTGTTTATTGGTGAATAACCTTAAAAACTGATCTCCAAAGAATAAATATCCTAATGTAAAACTTACTCCAAAAAACAATCCCCAGTAAAATAATTTTTTAGAGGCTTCTGTTAATTTCAGTTTATTTTTAGCGCCAAAATATTTTCCAACAATCGCTTCTGCCGCGTAAGCAAATCCATCTAAAAAGTAGGAGAATAAAAATAAAAATTGAATAAGTGCACTATTGGCAGCCAATGCAACATCTCCAAAACCTGCGGATTGAGAAGTAAAAAATGTAAACACAGCAATAACACACATCGTTCGAATAAATATATCTCCGCTTACATTTAAAAACTTTTTAAATTCAGAAATAATGGCAATAGCTTTGATATTAAAATAATGGATTACCCAAGTATATTTTTTTAAAAAAAGTATAACAGCTAACACAAATCCAGTATACTGTGCTATTACAGATCCCATAGCGACACCACGCTCCTGCATTCCAAAATGTCTTACAAATAAAAAGCTGCACCCTATATTTACAATATTTATTAATACAGATATTACCATTGGATATAAGGCATTTTGCATTCCTAAAAACCATCCATTAATAACCATTAAAGAAATTGCTGCAGGTGCCGCCCAAATTCGAACATAAAAATAATTTCGAGCCAATTCCTTAACCTCTATACTTCCTTCCAACAACGTAAAACTTAATTTATCCAGTCCAACCTGAAATATTAATAGAAGTAAACTCCCTGACAGAGCAATAAAGAGTCCACGATAAAAAACCATAGATACTGCTTGTTTATCGTTTCTTCCATAAGCTTGAGCTGCAATACCACTAATACTCATTCGAAGAAAAGCAAATCCCCAATACACAAAATTAAAGATGACTCCACCTAAAGCCACCGCTCCCATAAAAAGTTCTGAATTTAAATACCCCATTAAATGTAAATCTACCATACTTAAAAGGGGCACCGTAAGATTAGTTAAAATATTGGGAATCGATAACTTAAGAATATCCTTATGCACAATACAAAAAATTATTTTAGCCGCGAAGATAAAAAATTTAAACTTTCTCTAAACATTTTCTTACTACTGATGTTTTACTTGTGATTTCAATACAAAACGATATTAAGATTTATTTATCTTTTATTGAAACACTTTAAATAAGTAGAACATTAAATTAATATAATTATGTCATTTGAATTACCAAAATTAGAATACGCATACGACGCATTAGAACCACATATTGACGCCAGAACTATGGAAATTCACCATAGCAAACATCACGCTGGATACACAAATAACTTAAACGCTGCAATTAAAGGAACTGAATTAGAAGGAAAATCAATTGAAGATATTCTTTCTGGAGTCTCAAGTCAATCTGTAGCTGTTAGAAATAATGGTGGTGGTTTTTTCAACCACAATTTATTTTGGAAAGTAATGTCTCCTAATGGTGGAGGTGTACCAGAAGGTGAAGTTCTTCAAGCTATTGAAAAAAACTTTGGATCATTTGATGCCTTTAAAGATGAGTTTTCAAAGGCTGCTGCAACAAGATTTGGTTCAGGATGGGCATGGTTGGTTAAACAATCTGACGATAGTCTTGTTATAACATCAACACCAAATCAAGATAATCCTTTAATGGATTTATCAGATGTAAAAGGAACTCCGGTTCTTGCCCTTGATGTATGGGAGCATGCGTATTATTTAAAATATCAAAATTTACGTCCTGATTACATTAGCGCATTTTGGAATGTTGTTAATTGGGACGAAGTAGGTAGATTATTAAAGTAGTTTTCTTTATAAAAATTTAATAGGTTAGTTTGTTTATTTTGTCTGGGTAATGTGGGGTGACTCTTTTTAGTAAGAGTCGCCCCATTGTTTTTTTTAATTTAGAGACTTTAGATAAGAGACAACAAAAATCAAAGAATTAACAATCTGAGTTTTTAAACAAAATTGTCATAGAAAAAACACCGACATAAAGTAAATTGAAAACAAGTCTAATGTCAATTATCTATGATCTAAAAATCTATTGTTACTACCAATCAACTTTCTTTCTTCGAACAGGCATGGTCATACACCTTGCTCCTCCTCCACCTCTGGCTAATTCTGATCCATTAATTGCAATAACATATTTTTCGTAATCAGATAAATTCACGGTTCCGTCCACTACACTCTGAGCATTAATAATTTCAAAACCATTGTTATTCATATCTTCCAGAGTATAAATATTACGAGCATACCCAATTACTTTTCCAGGACCAACAGCAAAAAAATTGGCTCCACTATGCCATTGCTCTCTTTCCTGAATCCAAATATCTTTTTTGCCACCACAATAAACAGGCTCTAAAGGCATACCTAAACCTCTCAGGCAATCCACTAAATTATTTTGCTTTTCAATTTTTTTAACCTTACCATTATCAATTGTAATTAAAATGGTTTGGTATTTATTGGGCTGCATAATAATTGGATCATAAACCATACACTTGTCTTTATCCAAAAGAGTAAACACCATATCTAAATGAATAAAACTTTCTGGTTTTGATGGTAATTGCTGAACTACAATACTGTGCTTCTTTTTGTTTTTCTGAATTTTTTTAATGATATAATCAATTCCCTGAGTCGTGGTTCTTAATCCCGTACCTATAACTAAAATATCTTCACGAGCAACTAAAACATCACCACCTTCAACTGTTATTTCATTTTTATGATGTTTACTTGATAATGGATTAATGGTTTTAGTTGTAATTTGAGATGAATGATTAAAAATGGCTTCCATCACCATTGATTCTCTTTCGCGAACATTATTGGCCATTTTACCAATTAAAACATGATCATAAACCGACATGGAAGCATCTCTTGTAAAAAAGAAATTATGAAGTGGTCTTAATGCATTACGTTCATCTGATAAAAAGCCAGTAAGTGTATTTTTATTAAGAGGTACTCCCTCAATTATTTGTCTTGCCAAATCTTTTGCCTCAAGTTTTAGTAAAGACGACTTAATTGGTTTAACCTTTTCTGCCTTACAAATTCTTGTGACCAGATTTTCCTTTACTTCTGGAATTTCAAGTATCTCTGTTAATAAATCCTTGACTTCAAAGGTCTTGGTTATTTTTTCAAGAACCCCTTTTAACTGCTTATATTCTTGTTCTGCAACTGATAAGTTTAAAATATCACTATATAATGCACGTTCTGCATTTCCAGGAGTCATATTTTCAACTTCACTACCCGGAGTATGAAGTATTACAGCTTCTATTTCTCCAATTTCAGAACAAACCTTACTTTCGATTATATTACTCATATTTTTTACATAAAAAAAAGGACTGGCAACGAAAGTAACCAATCCTTATAAAACAAAAGCTGACAAATTACAGTGGTAATTCGGAATTAAACTTATCCAAACCCCATTGTTCCATTAAAGATTTTTGATATATCTTGGCTCTATCTCCATCATTTTTCATAAGTATTGCAGCAATCTTACCATCTTTTAAATATATATCTCTAAACACACTTCCTTTTTCCTGAGATATTACTTCATCTTCATCGCCATGGGGCTTAAACGAGAAATAAAACTCATCAAAAACCTGAGTTTTCATTCTATATGGCTCAAGTTTAAATTCGATATTTTTCCCCATAGCATTTTTCCCAGCTATATAACCTTGCTTTTCAGCAGCATGCCAAAGTCCGGTAATTTCACCTGTAACATGCTCAGCTACATCTCCGGCTGCATATATATCAGGATTAGAAGTCTGTAAATATTCATTTACCAAAACACCAGTATTACATTTTAAATCTGCATCCTGAGCTAATAAAATATTAGGTTTATACCCCAAGGTCAACACTAGTGCATCAAACTCAATATCCTTACCATCAATTTTTGCTATAAAATTTTCTTTTTTACCCTCTGAAAAGCTAAGTTCAGAAATATTAAGCAATAGTTTTACTCCTGCCTTTTTAATTGATTCTATCAACAAATCAGAATATTTCTGATTGAGATATCTTTTTAACACTAAGCCATTTCTATCTACTAAAACAACTTCTTTACCAAGTTTTACTAATTGATCTGCTGTCTCAACACCCTCAACTCCGGCTCCTATTATCAGATATTTATTTATTTTTTTACTAAACCGAATAATATTTTCTATCTGACGAGCTGTATGTACATGAAATATTTTTTCTTCAGGTATACTGTCATCCAAAAGCTGATTAGGAATATTACCCGTTGCCATTATTAACTTTTTATACCTTAAATGACCTCTGTGTTTAAAACCTAACTCATGCAATTCACAATTAATACTATCAACCCTGTCATACAACAACTCAACATGATTATTAACAAGCCAATCATGATCAATTAACGCAAAATCATCTTTGTCAAAACCAGATACTATATTCTTATTAATTTGCGTTCTTTTATAAGGTAATCTATCCTCATCTGTTATCCACAAAACAGAACTTGAAGTATCTTCTTCTCGTATAGATTTTATAGCCGAAAGTCCAGCTATTCCTCCTCCAATAATAATGAAATCCTTTACAATCATAATATGAATTTTTAACTGGGTCCTATTAAAGTTAGTTCTTTATATAAAGAATAAAAAATCATTTTTGTTTAATATTGAATCAAAGTATTTAAACGCCAATTTCTTTTTGCAGATAGAAAAATATGATTGTTTACTAAGATTTAACCCCTATTCAAATTTGCCATAAATCATTGTATTACATTGCAAACACCTTCCATTTTTTATATTCAACATCTCTGTTTGATAACCTTTTCTTTTAATTAACAAAGTATTACACTCCGGACAATAAGTATTTTCGGCCTTATGATGATATACATTTCCCAGGTATACATACTTCATTCCTGCTGTTCTTGCTATATCGTAAGCCATTTCAAGCTTAGTTAATGAAGTCTTAGGCAAATGACTTAATTTATGTGTTCCGTAAAATTTACTAAAATGTAAAGGAACTTCTGAAAAACCATTTATTACTAACCAATTACACATTCGCTTTATTTCATCCAAGTCATCTGTATATTCCGGAACTATCAGGTTAGTAATTTCAAGCCATACTCCTTCCTCTTTTAAAACTTCAAGAGTATTGAGAACATTTTTTAAATGAATACCACTCAATTTTTGGTAAGTATCTTCATTAAAACTCTTCAAATCAATATTAGCTGCATCAATATGTTTACACCATTGGCGTAAAGGTTTTTTGTTGATATATCCGGCAGAAACAATAATATTTTTTAATCCCTTTTCATGGGCAATTACTGAAATATCTTTAGCATATTCATAATACACTATTGGTTCTGTATATGTATAAGATATTGAATCACATTGATTATTAGTAGTTAAATTTACAATTTGCTCTGGTGAAACATAATCAAATTCTTTTTGATTAAAATCTCTTTGTGAAATAGTATAATTCTGGCAATTTAAACACCTTAAATTACATCCGGTAGTAGACAATGATAAGGTTCTACTGGATGGGTAAAAATGATATAATGGTTTCTTTTCGATAGGATCAACATGAATAGCACAAGGATAGCCATATACAATAGAAACTAATTTATTATTAATATTTTGTCGAGTTCTGCAGATACCTATTTCACCATCTTTTAATATACAAAGATGCGGACACAATACACATTTAACTGCATTATTAGCTGTTTTCCAATATTCAGCAATATAATCTTTATTACGACTCAACAAGTTCATAGCTCTCTGCCTTTCTATAACCTTCTATTGTGATTGTTCCCGTAGGCGATATTGTAACAATACTGTAACTACTGTTCTCCTTTCCTGATCCTTCTACCATAGCTTTTAATGTATAATACAATATCCCATTTATTTCATTTATATCTCCATCATGTTTATGCCCTTGAAAAACAGCTAGCACTTTTCCCGATTCCTCAAGTATCTTTCGCACTCTTCTCGAACTATTTACATATACATCTCCTTTTCCATCCAATAATTGATGCACGAAAATTACTACAGGGTATTTACTTGATTCAAGAACTTGCTTTAACCATCGTAACTGATGTCTGGGAATGTTAGCATCCTTCCAACTATAATTATGATGATCATAATCCTTGCCCCATGATGTGTAACATGCATCCAGTACTACAAAACGTATATTATTCCTTTCGAAATAATAATAGGATTTATCCTTTGCAACACCTGTATTTTCAATTTCATTCAGAAATTGCTCTTTTGATAACGAATCCATATCATGATTTCCTAAAACATGATAACGAGGACCATTAAATCCAGAAAACACCTGTTCTATCTTTTTTAGATACTCTAATGTCTTTTCTTCAAAAGGAGGTTCATTTTGATCTTTAAAATCACCAGTCTCTATTACAAAGTCAACCTTTTGTTCGTTAAACAAACTTATTGCTTCACTTAATTTATCTCTGCTTTCTTTATAATATCTACCCCATTTTATATCTGCTTCTGCATAATGAATATCGGTAACCCATCCAAAACGTAATGTTGTATCCGAAAATCGAAAAGAAGGCAATACAGTTAATCCGGTTATTAAAATAGATCCGGTTTTAATAAATTGCCTACGGTTCATTTTTTTTACCATAAAAAAGCTTTTAATCAGAAAAAATTATTGCTTCAAAAATAAATATCTCTGCGTCTTTCCATCCATCCCAACCAATATGGGCTTTATCTTTAGCTAAATGTCCCATAAATTCATCAATATTCCAATTTGTTTTATCTGCAACCTGAGGTAAAAATGTTCCTCTGTTCCATCCTTTCTGAATAAAAACACCATGCTTACCTAGTTGTATCTGACTTATATCTTTAATCTTAATTTTAGGTGTTAAAACTGAAATTTCAATTTTCAGGTCACTCAACTCATCTATTTCAACAGGTAAAAACCGATTATCGTTAAAAGCAGCTGAAACCGCGTTACTTCGGATTAAATCTACCAACTCTAAATCAGAATCAAATTGACCAATACACCCTCTAAGTTTTTTTGACACATATACAGATACAAAAGCACTATCAAAATGTAATAAGTCATCTGGTGTTAGCTTTGGTGTTGTTTCTTCATTAAACAAATAATCCTCTATTGATGTCCTGGCTTCTTTTAATAATAGGTTTTTATTTTCATCTGATATCTCATTCTGTTCCTCAGTATCTCGTTGCACAACAATAGATTGATATCCTACTACTCTGGATAAATCGTGATAAACATATTCCCCTGATGTTCCATATAAAACTTTATTGTATTTTAACTGCTTATTATCTTTAGTGATATTCATTAAAGTTAAAATAGAGGTCCATCCACATAAAGATGTATACAAATTAGAAATTCCAAGATCTTTATTTTCATTTAAGGTATTAATCAATATCTGAGGATCGTTTGAACATATTGCATCAACGGTTTTAAAATCAACAACTCTTGCTTTTTCATCTGAAGGGTAATGAGATAAATCTGTACTTATAACAAATAAGTTGGAATCATTAAAATATGGTTCTAATGCTTTTGATATTTCTTCTATTGCTTCATAATTATGTGTCCCAATAATTATTGGAACAATGTGATTTATCCTTTTTAAACGATACTGTAAAAATGGTAACTGAACTTCTATAGTATGTTCATCAACATGTGCACTTGCATTATATTCGAAATACTTACTTGTATCAATAAGTTTATTTGCTATATCCAGATTAACGGGAACCATGCCTAAAGGTGTTTTATAATGCCCCAAATTATATATTGAAGCTCCATATAACGATACATGATGACTTGAACCTATAATAAAAATATTTTCAAAATCATTTTTTGGTTTTAACATTGAATAAGCACTTGCTGCTATTTTGCCAGAATAAACATATCCTGCATGCGGAACTATTATAGCTGAAATATTATTTACTGGATTTTTAAACTCAGAAAAAAGTTCATTCAACTGTTTTCTCAAATTATCTGGATTGGAATCGTAAAATGATCCTGCAACTACTGGCTCTCTATCTAAACAATTCATTTTTCTAAAATTTACGTTCTAAAACCATTTCCTTTCCATTAAAGTTACCATATTTTTTTGAAAAAAATCAATTCTCACAACACTCTCACTTTAAGTTATTTTAGCTATATTGGCAAAGTAAACCTCAAAATATTTTTATTTTTTTACTCCCGAAAGTTTGGTATTTTATAAAAAACCTCTACTTTTGCATCCGCGTTAACGAAATAACAACAACGCAATAAGGAGATTCAGTAGCTCAGCTGGTAGAGCACATCCCTTTTAAGGATGGGGTCCTGGGTTCGAACCCCAGCTGAATCACTTAAAAATACAAAGAGAATAAATTCAAGAAAATTGAATTTAATACCGGAGATTCAGTAGCTCAGCTGGTAGAGCACATCCCTTTTAAGGATGGGGTCCTGGGTTCGAACCCCAGCTGAATCACAAAAATTTGAAGAAAATAAATTCAGGAAGACTGAATTTAATACCGGAGATTCAGTAGCTCAGCTGGTAGAGCACATCCCTTTTAAGGATGGGGTCCTGGGTTCGAACCCCAGCTGAATCACTCAAGGAGAACAAAACTGTTCTCCTTTTTTATTAAAATTGAGGAACCCTCAATATGTTTTGTCCCATGGTGTAATTGGCAACACGTCTGATTTTGGTTCAGAAGAGTCCAGGTTCGAGCCCTGGTGGGACAACAACAAAGAAAAAGCTTGAAATCATAAGATTTCAGGCTTTTTTTGTTTGAAACTTACCCTATAGGTCAAAAAGACAGAATCATTTATATGATTTCCTTCACAAAGGGCAATTTGACAGCAAATTCATCTAAAATCAACTATGGTTTACTTTTTGCTTTTTTATAAGTACTAATAAATTAAAGAAACAACATAAAACAAAGCTTATGTTTAAAGACTATTTGACATACTCTTTAGGCTTTATCTTGTTTCATAGAGGTTTATATAGATGAACCTGTTGAACTACGACTTCAACCTAACGAAGTGAGACTTCTTTAATATGTGTTTATTAATTAAATCTAAGATAAGCTTTAACCCAAGCATTAAAGTTGAAAATCAAAGATCAGAGAGTTTTAAAAATTTGGTTTGATTAAAAACAATTATTATGGACTATAAAGATTATTATAAAATACTAGGAGTTTCAAAAAGTGCCACTCAGGAAGAACTAAAGAAAGCCTATAGAAAACTAGCGATCAAATATCACCCGGATAAAAATAAAGGTGACAAGAAAGCAGAAGAACGATTCAAGGAAATTGGCGAGGCTTATGAAGTTTTAAAAGATCCTGAAAAGAGAAGAAAATATGATCAACTTGGTGCCAACTGGAAACAATATCAAAACACAGACTTTGGCGGTTTTGACTTTTCTCAATTCGGAGGAGGTTCACCAGGAGGAGGAACCTACAATTTTAATGGAGATTTAGGTGATATGTTTGGTGGCTCTGGTGGTGGATTTTCTGATTTCTTTAATGCATTTTTTGGAGGATTTGGAGGACGATCCGGATCAAATGGATTTAGCGGATTTAATCAAAGATCAGGCAGTACCAAGGGAAAAGATTATAAAGCAACAATGGAAATCTCCATTTATGAAGCTTACAATGGTACTAGCAGAATCATAAATGTGGATGGCCAAAAATTAAGAGTATCTATAAAACCCGGAACTTATGACGGTCAGGAGTTAAGAATTAAAGGCAAAGGTCAGGTAAGTTATAACGGAGGTGCACAGGGCGATCTTTACATTAAGATTAAAATTCAACCGGATTCGAATTATGAGTTACAGGGAAATAACTTGGTTTATAAAGCAAATATTGATGTATTTACAGCAATAACGGGAGGAAAAATTGAAGTAAATACCATTGCCGGTAAATTGAGTTTAAAAATCCCTAAAGGATCACAGCCCGGATGTAAACTCAGATTAAGAGGCAAAGGAATGCCAGTGTATAACAATTCTTCTGTACATGGTGATTTATTTATTCAACTGAATGTAAATATTCCAAAGGATCTTTCTAAAGAGGAACTTGATTTAGTAAAAAAATTAAAAAATATGCACAAACAGCATGTTAGTTAGTCAAAAGTCAAAAGTAGAAAATTACAAAAAAGCCGTTCATGTACTAACTTAACTGAACGGCTTATTTTATTAACAATAGAATTACAGCAACTTACATAACCATATCACATTCTTTATGAAAAACTTCTTCAATAACATTATGGTGAGAATCAGAGAAATTATTCAATAACCAATTATAAAGTTGATTCACTTCTTTTAAAGTCAACCATTGCAATGATTTCTCTAGTTCTTTTTTAAATAATTTAGTATTCTCTTTTACTCCCCTTAATACTATCTTCTGATGTTCCAACATAGTCATAAGTTTTATTTAAACATATCATTAATAATATTTTATTATCAACTGACATTTATAAAAGGCTGCTCAATAAATATAAATTGAACAACCTTTTATTGTTATAACAATCATGTCAGAATATTATAGGAAGCTTCAATGCCCCCTGCCCTTTTCTTAAAAGGTATATGGAGAAATGACACTATAGTTTTTCTTTGTAATAAATCACCAGACACAGCATTACGCTTACCTGAAAAATACTCATTTATACAAGTTAAACTCCGTTATTTCAGGTTTCGCAAGCCTTGTCTTTGATGATTTATTTTCAAAGACTTAAAAAAGTATGGATACTGTTTCAAGTCCTTAATCACCTATGCGAAAAACAGATCTTAGTCTTTTCTTTGCTGAATCAAACAGTGATTCTGCTTTATTTTCTTTAATAATTTGAGCTTCCTCAACCTCAATATTACTTCCACCAACAGGAATTTCTCTATAATCTACATATTCCTTTTTCTTTGGTATCTGTATCGAAAGTTTTTCATTTTTAAATTTTGCTTTGATACGATCAATATTCATATCTTCTGATAAAGCAAAACTTCTTACAAAGGAAGATTCACAAAAGCTATTATTCTTTTTAAACCACTTTCCTTCTGACTCTTTATGATATCCTTCAATGGTTAAAACTCCATTACTAACTGTCATTTTTAAGTCTTTCTTTTTCATTCCGGGCACTGAATATTCAAGATTATATTCAGTTGAAGTTTCGTTTAGTTTTTCCTTCACTGAATCTTCAAATATATAAGGAGATACAAAATTGAATTCAGGAAATAAACTAAACCCACTAAACGGATTGCTATATGTCATTATTGCTCTCATCGTTATATCCTCCTATAATTAATGTATAATATTGGTAGCCGAAAGATTACTAACGGCTACCTGGCAATAGTTACGAAATTGAAATTTGTTTTGCTGGCTTTGGTTTTATTTCTTCACGTTTTGGTAAAGTCATGCAAAGAATACCATCTTCATATTTTGCGCTTATTTTTTCTGCATCTACTAATTCTCTTGGCACATCAAATGTTCTTTTAAAAGATTGGTAACTAAATTCATGTCGCGTATATCTAACATCTGGATTTGATTTAGATTCAACTTCGGATGAAATAGACAACTTACCATTATCATAATTGATTTTAAAATCATCTTTTTTCATTCCAGGTGCAGCCACCTCAATTACATAATCATCCTTAGTTTCTTTAATGTTTACCCTAGGTAGAGTAGTATTAGTTGTTGAATAATTTGAATTTGACCAATCCATCATATCATCATCGAAAAATCGATCGAACAATGATGGAAAACTATTTGAAAATCTTGTAGCTAACATAGCATATCCTCCATCTTTAAATTATACAAATTACTTTATAATGCAGGGCTGCTTGCCCTGCTTAAATACCTTAGGAAATTTTAATTTCTTTTACTGGTTTTGGTTTTACTTCATCGCGTTTTGGTAGAGTAACATGAAGTATTCCATCTTCATATTTAGCTCCAATTTTTTCTGCATTCACAACACCTTCCGATACTGTAAATGATCTTTGGAATGATTGATAGCTAAATTCCTTACGAGTTACTTTTTCACCTTCTTTTTCTTCATGTTCTACTTTTTGTTCGGAAGAAATAGATAACCTACCGTTGTCGTAACTTACTTTAAAGTCTTCTTTCTTCATACCAGGAGCAGCAACATCAATCAAAAATTCGTTTTCATTTTCTTTAATATTTACTGCAGGTAATGTAGAATTATCACTGGCATAGTTCCAGTTCATTAAGTCCCCTTCAAAAAATTTATCAAAAAATGAAGGAAACATTCTGTCTGATAATCTTGCTAAAGTCATGATTAAACCCTCCATTATTTAGTTAAACATTTTACTTCATTCTAAACTATCTTTTTAAATCTTACGCTAGTGTATTTTCAAATCATATACCACTTTTTGTACAAAACAGGAGTAAATCACCGTTAACCGTTATAGCTCAATAAATTATATAAATCCATGCTGAAATCATGATTTTTTTAGCAGTTACAAAATGTCATTTCTTTAGTCATATTGACATTTTTAGAAAGGGATAAAATGACATTATGACACTGATTACAAATATATTACCAAATAATCATATTACTTCATTATAAAATATTAGAGTGTCGCCCGTAGGAAAATGATCATTTCTGTGTCTAACCTGTAAATGATCATTAAAGAGATAGTATAAATTAAATATTAGGGCTATGAAAAAGATTAGTAGAGTATTTATGATTATGGGACTAATGATTTCCCAACTTTTATTCGCTACAGCATGTGAAGAGGATGAAACTATTGAGGAACAAGTAGCAGATGAAATTACTTATAGTGAAACAGAACAACTAACCATTGAAGAATTAATAGCAAGCTTTGTTATAACCGAAGAACTTAATTCTGATGAAAGAGCCATGCTTCAATTTATGAAGGAAGAAGAAAAACTGGCTCGAGATGTATATTATGCTTTAAATGATATTTGGAATGCAAGAGTATTTTCGAACATCTCAAAATCTGAAGAGAGGCACATAGCTGCCGTCATGGGACTAGTAGAATATTACAATCTAGGTTCTACCGAAGTAAAAGCACCTGGTGAATATGAAAGCGAAGAGTTTAAAGCCCTGTATGATCAATTAGAGGAACAAGGTTCACAATCTATTGAAGAAGCTATGAAAGTAGGTGCTTTAATTGAAGAATTAGATATTAAAGATTTACAGGAAAAGCTTGAAGCTACAAACAATGAAAATATTACTTTGGTCTTTAATAATTTACTTCGTGGATCAAGAAATCATCTACGCGCGTTTAATCGTCAGTTAGTTAAATATGGAGTTGATTATACTCCTCAGTTTATCTCACAGGAAGAATATGATAGTATTATAAATGGTGAAAATGAAGCAGGGAATCAATAAATTTAGAGCTTAGTGATTAGCGCAAAGAGTTTAGTATTTTACTAATAATAAAAAAATAACCCGTTGATTTATTCTTGTCAACGGGTTTAGTGTTTTTCAATAATACAATAATCTCAATATTAAATCTATTAACATAGTTTTAGAATAATTATCCCGAAAAATTATGACTCTCATCATATCTTCTTAATTTTACAACATTGAAAGTCTTATTGGAGAAATATCTTCTAAATGATTCTCAAATAATATGTCTTGACATACTATACCACCACATATCTCCCGCAGAATACAACTGATTTAAAGTTAAAGTAAATGAGAAACAAAGAGTATAAACCTATTGTATGTAAAGGATGCGCATTAATGTTAGCCATGAAATGCTATGAAAAAAACTGGTGGTTTCATATTGTAAGGGATCCTTTGGTTTTAGGTATGCGCTTTTTAGGTTGGATTAACGGTATAGATGCATACAAGCATCCGGTAAAAAAATCAGAATGTAAAGGTTGCATACGCTTTTTAAAAGCTGAATTGGAACAGAAATCCCCAACCTTTAATTTCTTAAATCAGTTTATAGGTCCACGTTTTGCCAATTACCGAAATGGAATGTTATCAGAAGAGGAAATGCAAGAAGCAAAATCTTATGCAGAGGAAGCTATGAGATAAAACCGTATAAACGATTAAAATAATAAAAACTCAATATTAGATTTTCTTACTTCTTATCTAATACACTTTCTGAGCAAGGTGGGAAATATTTAAGGTTTAGGCTATTTCTCTTACAAGGACAATTATTCTTTACGTCTATGTTAATTAATTTCTCCTCATTAAAGCCATTTCCACACTAGCCACTAGGCTTTTCATTTCTTGATACAAGAAACGAGACAAAGAAGATCAAGGCTACACCTGCTTCACTCATAAAACTACTATTCTTACATCGAATGCGCTGAACTCATCCTTTCGTCCCTTAAGGATTCAAACAGTACCGCTTTTATCGACTTCAGAACCTTGTTTTATGGTTCACCAGCTGAGGCCTTAAAACTATATTTTAAAAAACTACAAATAATATTAGTTAAATAATTATTGAACGAAAAATATTTCCGCACCTACAAACAAGTCCATAAATATCCCATCATCATCCTAATTTTTTGAACAGAATAATTCAGTTAAATGTTTTTTGTACCCATCAATTAAATTACCAATATACTCGGGAGTTCCATTCTTTTCCACATCATGAAAATGCATACTTTTTAATGGCTCCATAGCTACAAATGCATTCATTCTGTGAAAGCCAAATAGCACCCCTTCATCTACACTTTTCTGTTGAAAAAACTCTCCTGGCAGAGTAAATGCTGTTTCTGGAGCATTCCAAGTTGTAGTAACCATATATTTTTTACCTTGCAATAAACCACCTGTTCCATAATTAATGGCTGGGTTGTCACTTTTACGACCATCGCTTCTATACATTCCTTTTCTGTGTCCTTCTGTAAACACTTTATCAAAATATTCCTTTAAAGGATAAGGCATTCCCATCCACCAAATCGGGAAATGATATATTACCGCATCAGCCCACAAATACTTATCTACCTCTTCCTCTGTATTATATGGATCATTAATATCAACGTATTTAAATTCAAATCCGTTTTCCTCAGCAAAAAACGACATATCAACTTTTAGTAATGAGGTATTTAACTCACCATTAGAATGGGCAAATTTTTTACCCCCATAGACTACAAATATTTTTTTCATTATTGTTTTATATTTTTCCTGTTATAATTATTAACAGAACTAGGATAAATTAGTTGTTGATAGATTCTATTTACAGGTATAAGAATAATTAAAGTATCTTAAAAACCTTATAATATTGTGTTTTTTGCTTTATATCTTAAATAATAAAAACAAATGAGCCATGAATTTATTAAGCAAAATACTCAACAACCACGACTCAACAATTAAATTTTTACCCTTTACTATTATGAACCCTTTACCACTTATTCCAGTGCAGATTACTTTCGATCCATTTTTCTTTTGTTTTATCTTCACCTGTAGGATAACCAATAGCAATCACATTCAAAGGGATTTTATCCTCAGGAATACTTAAAGCATTTTGAACAGCAACTTCTTTTTCTTTAATAGGATGTACACCTGTCCATACAGCACCTAGGCCCATACTTTCGGCTGCCAGTAATATATTTTGTGTTGCTGCGGAACAATCCTGAATCCAGAAAGGCTGAGCATCTCCAGTCAATGCTTTTGAAAGATCTCCACATACCACAATTGCAGCAGTTGCTTGCTTTAACATTTTTGCACGCGGAAGACTTTTTGCTAGTTTATCCAAGTCGGCTATGTTATGTATGGCGACAAAAGCCCAAGGTTGCTTATTCATTGCAGTAGGAGCTGCCATTCCAGCTTTAACCATCATGGTTAACTGTTCTTGTGATACTTGTTCTGAAGTATAATGACGTACGCTTTTTCGGTTGAAAATAGTTACTAAGGTTTCATTTGTAATCATATCCGGATTGTACGAAGGTTCTTTACCATCAACTAAAGTTTTGTAAACATCAAAAGGCTTTGCCAATCTTTTACCATAACCATAGTAAAAATTTTCTTCAAAGATGATTGGTTTCAGTTTTTCAATATCTACCTGGTTCTTTTCATTTAACAGATTTGCATCTACTTTTGTGTCTATTACTTTACCAATAAACTGAACATGCGATCCTAAATGAAATGTATCTGTAACTTCGCACTCAATAACAATAGGAAATTCGCCAACATAAGGTGCATTAACATAATCACCTTTAACAGGAGTTAAACCTAACTTTTTAAATTTATCCTCATCTCTACCCGAGATATTTCCAACATAATCTGTTTCAACTACAAACCTTTCAGAAGGAACATTAACGGTAAAGCATCCTGTTTCTAAAATATTTTCGTAAGTTTTCCTTGTTCTCTGAAGCGAAACTGCAATGCTTAGTGGATTAGAGTTTGCAATACCAGTCCATGCAGCAGTCATTATATCCGGTTCTCCATCTTTACTGTATGATCCAATCACCAATGCTGGTTTTGGCATGATATATCCTTTTACACCTACCGTTTTTTTCTCATTACCAGAATAATCAGTATCTGCTTTAGTTTTTTGCATTTCTGATTGCGGTTTATCATGAGGAGGCCTGTCTCCATGTTTATGGTGATGATCACCTCCCCTTCGTTGGGTTAGCTGAATTACCAATACTACAATTATAACGGCTAGTACAATATTTAATAGTGTGGATTTATTTTGCATGGCTATATTATTTTTGTCATTCAAGGTTTAAAAATGAACACAGAGGCACTGAGACTCTGTGTTTTTATTTTTTTTATGAAATTCACTAAATACTAAAGGATTTACCTCTGTGAACTCTTTGTGATATCTTAATAATGGTGTTTAATTACTTCTCTTTTTCTAATTTGTGCAATTTATATGACTTATATATAAAATACTCTCTGTGCCTTTGCGTCTCTGTGTTTTTCATTTTATCAACTATTGATTCGAATTATTTTTTGTTTTTAATGAAGGAACTGAGTTAAGTAAGCATCCGGTTGGACATAGTTGACACCAGGGACGATTGAATACCAATGATAGTATTACAATCACCAATCCTGCTATAAGCATGATATGAGATGCTACCGCAAACGAAAAAGCTTTAAAGGGCTCCATATCTGATAATGGCAAAGCGAAACCCAACAACAGGCTCACCCAAATAAAAGTCAGATATACAGAACGTAAGGTAACTTTTGAAATTTTTAATTGTAAACCTCGCTTTTTAAATGGAGATACTTTTGAAACCAGGATTTGCAACGCTCCCATAGGACATAAATAGGTACAATAGTAGTTTTTATGGCCTAGCAATCCCATGGCAATAGCCAATATTAATATCACAATCAGTTCCCAGTTACTTTGCCATGGTAATCCTTTTATCAACCAGTTATATATTGTTTCAGTAGATAACATTTGTTTTATCCACAAACCAAATACACCTAATATGGCAACTAAATAATACCAGTAATATTTACGAAACCACTTTTTTAGCAACATACTTAACGACACTAATAAAAGTATGAGTGTTAAAACCGGTTGTATAATCTGTTTGATAGAAATACCCGAGCTTTGATAACGCATGGCCAGGTAGTTTCCCATGGTTTTTTGAACCGTTTTAATAATAGCGTTACTACTAAAGGTAGCTCCTGTTATGGCATCAACAGATTTTAATGCGGTAATGGTATCTACCGGCAAATCATTCCATGATTCAAAGATTCCCTTCTGAGCAATATACTCAATGTACTCCGGAGATTCTTCATTTTGCAAAAGCTGTACATTGGTAATAACATTCTCCTTATTAAAATAGATCATTAAAGGAGTTTCTCCGGCATAACCCTGAAATTTAGCATCAAAATTCCTTGAGTATAATGCTTGTGAAATAACATTATCATCCTCATTAAGAATGTTTATAATCTTATCGGGATCTTCTTCAAGCGAAGTAGCGTCTGATACTACCTTTTGAATATCGCTTAATGTGTATGTGACTTCCTCCTGTGGTTTTAACCATTTAAAAGTAGCCCCTCCCCTAATGGCAACAGCCACCAGAATCAGAATAACAACAATACAATTGTATATGCTGTTAGCAGATAACTTTTTGGTCATATTAGTTTGTTTATGTGTATGAGATGTTTGTCTACGGAACAGTAAACAAAGTTATTTTTTTGGAGAAATAAAACATACAATCCACAATTAACATCACATTAACAAGAAGAGAGGTGTATTCTTTTTAAAAGAAGAAGTGCCTAAAATATTGGAGGAAGACTATTAACCCGAGTTCGATTAAAATTTATTTTGATTAGCCATTTTAAACATAGCCAGCTAAGCTATAAACGCCATATCCTACCCATTCTTTTATTATAGTTTTCCATTTTTCTAATATAACAGAGGAGGGATGAAAGATTCCTGTGTATTCCGGAGTACCAAACTGTTTTATAAAGTCGGTTGAATATGCAGTTACTGAAATACCTTCTTTTTTAAAGCAATCTACAGATCTTTTGATGTGATAACCGGAAGTAATCAATAAAAACTTTCCTTCATATATACCGGCTGACTTAAGAAGTTTTGTAGTTTCTACAGCATTTTGATGAGTGTTTAATGAATTCCACTCAACTAAAGTATTTTCTTCAGGAATATTAATTGTTTTTAGATAGTCTTTGACTATTTCGCCTTCTTTAATTTCGCCCTTTGAACCACCAGAAAAAATAAAACGATCAGCCTTTCCCATTTTAAATAATTCAATTGCTTTAAGTAAACGATCTGAACTACTATTATTAAAATTTATTTCTTGATTTTGTGAATTGTACCCTGCAACGCCGCCTCCCAATACAATTATACCATCGTAATGCTGTACAGTGTTAGGATTTTGACTATAACCTTCCCACCAACCACTTACATAATAAAATATATATGGATTAGTAAATACAAACAATATTACAATTGATAAAGTCAAAATACATTTTCTGTATTTATTCTTTCTTAGAAAAAAGCATGCAATAAATAGAATGCAAATCCAGGAAATTGGAGATAGTGCAAATGCGAATAACTTAGAAACTGTAAAAAACATTATCACGATATTTATATTGAGTGCAATCCTATAGCAAAAGGATTACCACAAAACACCACAACACATTACTCATTTATATACCAATACATTACACACTCTTTATGAAATATTACAATCATTACATTACATCTACAATGTGTGGTTATGATCTACACAGTGTAGAAGGAATACACATAAAACATCATTTTGTAATATGTAATGTAGATAATGAAATTACCAGACTTCTTTACATCTTAACATAAAACCGAAAGAAAATTATAAACGAAAACATTTCTATTAGGAGAAATAATTATGTACTAATAACTTCTTTAAACAAACAGCAGATAAGCCTTGTTTATATAATCTATTAATTAGTATATTCACGTCATTACGCTTAAATAATAATGTAAGCATTAATTAAGTAACGATTATTATAGTACCATTTAAATATGTGATACTAGTAAACTTTTAAATAAACGACTTAGCTAATCTGTATGCAAAAAACCACTAAAGATCTCAGTTTCTATACTTTTTTTACAAAGTATTCTTTAATGGAAGACTATGGATTTACGTCTGGTTTAATAAGCAGATTATATAAAAAAATTCTCCCCTCTATTCCAGAGGAAGATACCTTTGAATTCTTTTTATTCAAAAACAAAAAGAATATTGATTACATATTCAGTACTCTTGATTTTAATATTACAGATGATAATCACATCTCCAAAGATTTAACACTAAGCATAAAAGCTTTATGCACAAAAATTGCTGCATTTGGACTTGACAGCGACATTCTATATAAATTCAATATCCTGAATTTAAACCCTAGCTGTTTTGAAATCCTACTGAATAAAATGAGCACTTTAGATTGCAGAGATGATCAAAAAACAAGGTATTTAATTCACCTATTAAACGAGATTGAAAATAATATTAATTCTTTAAGAAAGTATAAAAACAAAATAGGAATTAGTCTTCACTTAACTATTGTTACGCGAAGAATACTGGAATATATTGAAAGAGTAAAAGAATTAGTCAACTTAAGTTTAAATATTAATTCTCCTGTTCATTGGAGAGAAATAATTATAGATCATCTTACCTACAGGAAGAAAAAATATAGCTTAAGAAGATTTATAGTTCGACATTTAGATTTATTGATATTTGAAGCTGTCGAACACACTTCTAATAAAGGTGATAAATATATTGCCGAAAATAATACAGAATACCGACGATTTTTATATAAATCAATGCTTGGTGGTGCTCTTATTGCTCTTTTTGCCCTCTTTAAAATTTACTTTGGATCTAACTATGAATTTGATGCAGTAGGAGATGCCATTATCTTTAGCCTTAATTATGCTATATGTTTTATTTTGGTAAAACAATTAGGAGGAATTATTGCCACTAAACAACCGGCTATGACCGCCTCTACTATAGCCAAACATATTGATAAAAACAACAACTTACAAATAGACTCCATTAAAGAAATTATCAAAGTAATTAAGAAAGCTCTTGGTAGTCAATTTATTTCGTTAGTGGGTAATTTTACAATGGCATTACTTTTTGCAAGTACAATATACCTGATTTTTGAACAATTTGGAATGCAAAAGTCGTTAGGTATAAAACCTGATTATTTGATGAAAGACATCATGCCAACAATGAGTTTGTTTGGTTATGCGGCTACAGCCGGGGTTTTTCTTGCATTATCTGGTATTATTTCAGGATATGTTGATAACAAAGTAATTGCGTCAAGAGCAGCTCACCGAATTGTGAATACTAAACTATTTTTTAACAGTAAGAAAATAGCTGATTTTATTCTGCATAAAGGTGGATCATTAATGGGTAATATTACCCTGGGTTTTTTCCTTGGAAGTGCATTTCTGTTAAGCTATATCTTTTCTTTTTCAATAGATATACGACATATTGCATTTAGTACTTCTTACCTCGGTTATTCAATTATGAGTCATTCTTTTGAAATTACAACAATAATAAAAGCTCTTTTAGGAATATTAATTATAGGACTTACCAATCTTATTGTTAGTTTTTCAATTACTTTACTGTTGGCTTTAAAATCCAGAGGAGCAACCTTGTTGTTCATTCCAAAATTGTTCATGTATTCAGTTAAAGACTTTTTTACCCACCCTTGGGAGTATTTTATTGTTCGCGACAACCATAATAATTTAAAAGAACGCAGTAACTGAGATGCTATGACAAAAAAGTCACCAAAACGAATAATTAGAATTCTACTGTTTACAGGAACCTTAATCTCATTATATTTTGTTCCATGGCCTATTGTAAAAGCGTGGTTAACACCAACACCCAAAACTGTTCAGGAGCAAGTTGATAAAGCAACGGATTATGGCTTTGATGGTATCATTGTGTATGTTGATAAAGGAAGTAAAAAACAACCTGACTTTTACGCTGCGGGATATAAGAATAGAGAAAATAAAATTCCTGCTGACCCACATTCATTGTTTAAAATAGCGAGTGTAAGTAAACTATATGTTGCGCTTTCTATTGCCAAATTAGAACGTAGCGGACTCATATCAATTGATAAATCTCTTGCCTACTATTTGCCTGAATTAGATGGTAGAATAGATAATGCCCATGAGATTACTCTAAAAATGATGGTACAACACAGAAGTGGAATACCCAATTTTACTGACACTCCCAATTTTTGGGTAAATCCTCCAAACAATGAGCAATCAACTCTTGAGTTGGTTTTTGACATGCCCGCTAATTTCGAACCAAACCAAGATTACGAGTATAGTAACACCAATTATTTATTGCTTGGCAGAGTTATGGATAGCGTACTTGGTTATAGCCATTTGCAATTTATAAAGGAAGAGATCCTGAGTAAGTTAGATTTAAACCACACCTTTGTTTCTCTTCAAGATGTATGTTTAGATGATGTGATGAGTGGCTACTATGTGGGCTACGATAAAGATTTAAAGACAGATGATAACGGGTCTATAATAGCCACCGCAGAAGATGTAGGCAGATTTATCAGAGCTTTAAACAATGGTTCTGCTTTTACTGATAAAAAAGAACGTGAGATTTATGCTTCCATTTATAAATTTGGACACACAGGTTTGATACCAGGATACCAAACTATTGCCAAGTATCATAAAGATATTGATGCGGTAGTTATTCAATTTACAAATACTGTGAACTTTCAGGGTTACAACTGGAATTTATCAGAAGTAATGTATAATAAAATAGTTGAAATATTGAGTAAGAAGAATTAGTCACTATAACAATATGTCCTGCTTGTTTGAAAACTGAAAGTTGTGACCTGCCGATTGGCTAAAATACTTTCAGAGAACCTCACCTCTGCATAAAAAAATAACTCATCCAAAGTATTCAAAAGAGCTATTACAGTATAGGATGTTATACCTGATTTTCTATTAGAAAAAGATATTATTTAAAAATTAACTTCTATGTTTGCAACACTGTTGCATCTAAAACATAGTTGCGTTTATGAAACAAATTGCAAACAACAGAATATGCAAAAAAAACAAATACCAGTCACAATAATAACCGGATTCCTGGGAGCAGGAAAAACAAGCTTGCTGAACGAAATACTACGGAGTAACAAAAACACCAATTTCCTAATTATCGAAAATGAGGCAGGCAATATAAATATTGATGGCGAACTGCTAAAGAACAATGCAAAAAGCAATGTATTTGAATTGACCGGGGGGTGTATATGCTGTTCGCTGAATACAGAACTAGGAACAGTACTAAACAGCGTTATCATGTCGGGAGCGAAATATGATTATGCCCTTATAGAAGCAACAGGCATGGCAGATTCGGGACAGGTAATAAACATGTTTTCAGGGGCACGGGTTCAAAGGTATTTTAAGTTAGATAGTGTAGTTTGCCTTATAGATGCCGCTTCTTTTCATAAACGCCTGACTGATTTTGATGAAGTGCGTAGCCAACTGGCAAAATCCGATATTGCAATTATAAACAAATGCGACTTACTTACTTCTGAACAAATGAATGAAGTTGAACAAAAAGTTGCTTTAATCAATCCTCTTGCCAGAATTGAGAAAACAACGTATGGCAAAGTTAATGATATTCAGATACTAAATAGTGATAGTTTCAATCCATCTAAAATCGAAAAAAATATAATTGATTTCACTAACCTGATGTTAACTCCCCAGGATAATCAACATGCCCACAAAATACAAACATTAAGTTATACCATACCCGGCAGTTTCAATATGGAAAAAATGTCGATGTGGTTTGAGGATTTCCTCGCCCTTAACAAGGATAATATTCTGAGAGTAAAAGCAATGGTTAGTATACATGACATAAAGCACAAAATGATCCTCCAGTCAGTTGGCATAGACTTTCATGTAACACAAGGCTCTCAATGGAAAGAGAACGAAAGCAGGGAAAGCAAAATAGTAATTATTGGAAATGGATTGCAAAAAGATGAAATAAGAAAAAGTCTTAACGAATTATTGGTTGAAATTGGAGTATGATGTGCATATCGAAAAATTATAACCTGTTTAACTAGGCGATTTCAGAAGTAAAGAAAAATAATAATATTAGAGAGGTTAAAAAACACATTAAACACCATAACCTCTTAATAAAAGAATATTTAACACTCTTTTCCCAACTCACCTTAACGACGAATACCTTGTTTCAGCAAGTGTTTCTTTCGCCTATTTATATTAATTCTTTATCATAACATTACACTTTTTGAATTATTTGGAATTATATTCGCATATCCTTTTGAAATAATAGGATATAGAAATTTAATTACTCTAGAATTAAAACAGGACTAAAATACTATTTAATGTAAAGATTTTCTTCTATTCTGAAATAATCATTTTCGGATTCAACAATTATGGTTGATAGTTCCCATTACTTACAATTAAATAACCAAACAGACTTAATCCCAATCAATATGAAATAAAACAAAGCTCAATATTTTCAATACAATTTTAATATTTCCATTCCTTAACAACAATCATATATAATAAGCAATTAGCTTGCTTAATGGGTAAAATTTGCTTAAAGGAAAACTTAATCTTTCAGAAATGTTTGAATTGGAATAAATTAAAGAAGATAAACAACATAAAAAATTAACCTAAAAGCTGTTAAAATTAATCATGAAGAAAAAACTAACAAATCTAATTCTCTTATTTGTATTACTCTCCGGTTGTACAGAATCCGAATTAGTAGAACTCAATTTAGAGGGTACCATAAAAGGAACAGTTCTAAGCCTAGATGAATTTGGAAATTTAAATGATGATAATGAAAACATTGTAATTACTCTGGAAGGCAGTGATCCATTGATTTCTACTACTTCAGATATTGATGGTTATTACGAGATTAATAACATACCTTCTGGTACTTATAATCTAATAATATCAAAAGAAGACTATGGACCATTTATAAAACAAGGTTTTAAAGTTGTTGGAGGTGATAAACCTCTTTATTTAATCCATAATATAAGTGAAATATCAAGTACTACAATTGAAAACCTTTCCCTTGAAATTGTAAACACTTCCGAAATATATCTAAAAGGTAAAGTAAATCACAATTATACTTTTGATGAATGGTACCATCCGTATCCTACAATTTTGTTTTACATTTATAATCAAGATAATCCAAGTGATATCAACTATTTACAAATACAATCAACCTCTTTTCGTGATGAAAGTGGTTCTGAATTGTATGAAAAATTGTATTTAAACTCAGACCTCTTTCCTTCCGGAAGTCAGATCTATGTTATAGCTTATGGGTATAGTACTTATTCTAATTATTATTACGACATGATAAATAATATACATAGACGAACCGGGAATGGAACAACTTCTAATATTGCAAGCATAATAATTCCTTAATTAAGTTGATTAAAATGAAAAAAAATAAACATATTATATTATTCACTTTAATTGTGTCATTACTAAATGTGGCATGTAAAAAGGAAACTGAATATGATGTATTAACCGGACAAATAATTGGTTATGTTTCACTCTCTAACAAAACATTAAACAATTTGTCTGACGATAGTGGGGTTGAAATTATTGTTGAAGGAAGTAAACCTAAAATAACAACAACAACTGATGCAGATGGTAAATTTATCATTGACGATTTAAAAAGCGGAACTTATAACCTAATTTTTAAAAAGGATGGTTATACTCAACACAAAATTGTAAGCTATCAGTTTTTAGGAGGAAGCACACCCGCAACTGTTGGTAATATATATCTTTATACCCGATCAAAACTAAACATAAACGACTTAACTATAACAAATCTTGAAACTCCATTTAGCATTGACTTAAGGGTAACTGCAAATATATATGATCCAGATAATAATCAATACGCTTACATTAGATATTATTTAAGTAATGAACCTGATATTTCTTATAAAAATTATATTTCAACAGGAATGAGATCTGTTTATCCTGAATACGAATCATTAGACTTTTCTCTTACAATTGATACGATTAAATATCCTGTAGGTTCAGAATTGTATATGATTTTATATCCAGCATCTGACTTTAATCAATATTATAAAGATATTAATTCAGGTAAAAATATTTATACCTCAGTTAATGAAGATAAACCCTCTGAAATAGTAAATATTACTATTCCTGAAGTAAAAACATCTTGGTGGTAATTGTAATAATTTAAGATTCCAGACATGAAAATTTTTAGACTAATTATAGTATTATGCATCCTTCTTAATCTTCTAGGATGTTCAAAAAGTGAAGAGACTTTATCCCTTAAAGGCAATATTGTTGGATTTGTCAACCTATTTGATGAGGAGGGAAATGAAATTGATGATAAAAGTGATGTTACAGTATCAATAGAAGGACTTGATAAATCTGTCAAAACCAATGAAAATGGTCGTTATAAATTATCTAATATACCAGCAGGCACGTATAATTTAACATTTGATAAAACAAACTTTAGTTCGTATAAAAGGTTTAGCTATCAATTTATTGGCGGTAACATTCCTGCATTAGTTAATAATACGTATTTATATGAATCACCAAACATAGAGCTAAAGAATATCGATATTACGTATGAAGATAATAAAATCATTATTTTTGGTGATATAAACACTACTAACCAAGTCCGGGTGCAAGTATTTATGAATGCTAATTCTAATGTTTCCAATTTAAACTATGAATATACACAGGGATCAAATGGATCTTGTTGTACCCCCAAAAATGTGATATGGGAGTATATTTACATGGATAATTCTCCATATAAACAAGGAGATAAAATATATCTAGTCATTTACTTTATGAATTATGATGAAGATGGCTATTATGATTACGAGAAAGAAACACGTGTATACACTAGCTATACAAAGGCATCTGAAGTGATTGAATTTACTCTTGAATAATATCAATATTTAACCAGGTATGAAAATCAAAATCTTTATTTTTTTGAGATGTAAGATAATATTTGACGTTCTTCAGATAATGGAATAAATTTGGATAGGATACTTCTGAGTTATAATAATTACCTGGTGAATATTTAACAGAATTTATGGTATAAATTACTATACTATTAATTACAATCCTAAACCAGATATTGGCCACAGTGAAAACTGGATTAAATTAAATATTGAATTTGAAGACACAATCTGATAAAATCTGAAGGAATGTCTATAACTGTTTCAACCGATGGGATATATTATTTTAACTAATAATACTCCATGAAGAAAATAAAACACGACTCTCATAAAATGACATTGAGGTCATTTTATGAGAGTCGTTTTGTTTTATGATATAGGTTGATATTTGTGCAATTATTCATCTGTACATTTTTAATATCACAAACCCTTCCTACAAAATTACAGCGGTATATTTCTTCAGAAAAATTACTTCTCACAATTTTGCTAGACGATATTTCTGCAAAGAAATCCTTTGTCGCAAATTTACATGGATAAATAAAAATTTCAGAAAACCTTTTCGCAGGTTTGCATGGACCAATAAAAAAATTAGGAAACCTTCTCGTAGAAATGCAGGAGGATTTATAAATTTTTATAAACCATCTCGTAAAATTGCAGGAGGGTTTATAAAAGTTAGGAAAACGTCTCGCAAAATTGCAGGGCCGTTTATAAAAATTAGGAAAGCTTGTCGCAAGATTGCAGGGAGGTATGGTAATCAATGACTTAGTTGTTTTTGATGCAGTGTGTTATGCTTTGGAAATCCAGTGTTTTAAAGGGAAAAGGGAATTGGTAATTGGTAATTAGTAATGTGTAATTAGTAATGTGTTGAAACAACTCTGCTCATAACACTATTTAGCTAATGACCTATTGGCCTACTGATCTATCGACCTAATAACCTAACAAACTATTGACCTATTTCCCTCCCTTAATCATAAATCAACTATCATCAATCCATGGCCTTTTCAACTATTGTTAATAACTATTTATCTTAATAACGTAACCTTTGAACAATATTCGAGTAAAGTTGAAACAGTTATTTCTAATAACGGAATTTTAGAAGTAACAAAAGCCAAAGGAAAAATAAACGTAGGTTTATGACTGATATATCACCTATATGGTTATATAAATGTAATTAATGACGTATATATTTTTAATTGGTGCATTTATGAAGAAGGTAGCAAAAAGGTAGCAAAATCGAATTTTGAAACATTGTTTGAAAAAATAACAGTATAGGGATTAAAAATGGATAGGTGCTCCGTGGATAGGTAAGTGCAAACTTGATAGAAATTTATTTTGTTTCCCCACGTGATTCTTTAATGAGTGTTTGATACAAAATTGATATCCCACCTGCAAACAGCACATTTGCAAATCGCACAAGTCGACCCGCAAACCAAAATTTACGAATGAGCTGTTTCCTCCATGGCGCTATTTAGTATAATAAATACTTAATTCAAATAATTAATATAATAACTAAAATTTAAAGATATGAAAAAAATTTTATCATCTTTATTAATCCTATTTTTGTTTAGCACCAACAAAAGTTTTACACAAACACTCCAAAGCGACAGCTTGGCTCTAGTTGCATTATATAACTCTACTGACGGGGCAAATTGGACAAACAACACTAATTGGCTGACTGGCTCAGTTGATACATGGAATGGAGTTGAAGTAATTCTAGGAAGAGTTACTTCCCTTCAATTATGTAGCAATAATTTAGTAGGTAATATTCCATCTGAAATTGGAAATCTAACGGAATTGGTGTATTTGACTTTATGTGATAATCAATTAAATAATAATATTCCCCTAGAAATTGGAAATCTAACAAATTTGTATGATTTAACTTTAAGTGGTAATCAATTGTCTGGAAGTATCCCACAACAAATAGGTAACTTATCCAATTTAAACTATTTAACTTTTGAGATGAATCAATTAACCGGTAATATTCCACCGGAAATTGGAAATATGGTTAATCTAGTTTCTTTAAATTTAAGTTTAAACCAATTATCGGGCAGTATTCCAATTGAAATTGGAAACTTAACAAGGTTAACTCATCTTTATTTAGCTCGTAATCAATTAACAGATAATGTACCGGTTGAAATTGGAAATCTCACAATGTTAAACAACTTAACATTGTACCATAATCAATTAACTGGCAGTATTCCAACAGAAATTAGCAATTTGACCAGTTTAGAGCATTTATACATTTCAAACAATCTGTTAACAGAATTACCTGATCTAAGCTCATTAAGTTCGTTAAACTATTGTCAGGTTCAAAACAATTTATTCGATTATGCTGACCTTGAAAGAGCAAATTGGATCGCAACTGCAAATGTCGATTATGCACCCCAAAATACTGTTCCTGAAATAATTCGGTTAGATGCAGGAAATATAACACTAAGCACTAATATTACCGGTACAGCAAATGTTTATCAATGGCAAGAATCAGCCGTTGACATAGAAGGAGAAACAAATAGTACACTTGTTCTTCCTATAGATACATCAGGAATCTTCGGCTTAACTCTTACAAATTCGGCCTTTCCCGATCTTACTTTCAGTTTTTCACCTTTAGAAATAGTCGGACCATATACCTTACAAGACGATGATGTTGTTGTTGTGGATGGTGTTATTGAAAGCTGTAGTTACGATTTTTCAAATACAGATATTATTATCCCAGAAACTCTTGACGGTCAAAAAGTATCAGGTATTAAATCTCAAAGTTATTATCTTAATGGTGTTTTTAGAGGAAAGGGTATAACTAGTCTGGAGCTACCTTTAACAATTAAAAATATTGGTGATTTTGCCTTTGATGGCAACGCAATAACATCTTTAACGCTACCTGATAGTATTACAACTATAGGGGCATATGCATTTCGTTATAATGCGATAGAGACTGTTATATTACCTGATAGTGTTTCTCTAATAGATAAACAGGCATTTTTAGGAAATCCATTGTTAAATATTGACCTACCATTTAAGCTTAGAATTATAGGAGATAGGGCTTTTGAAGGCAACCATATTACTAATTTAATAATCCCTAGTAATGTTGAGGCTATTGGTTCAAGTGCATTTTATAGCACATTTCTTACAAATATTACGTTTGCTGACAATAGTAATATACGTAGTATCGGTTCTAGTGCTTTTGCTCAAAATTTCGATTTGCCTACGACACATAACAATGCAAGCTTAGTTGCATTGTTAGGAACAGACGGAAATACTTACCCTTTGGGTACAACAATAACAGATGTTAATATCATGTATTATGATGATACTCCCTACACCCTTACAGATGAAGATGTTGTTGTTGTAGATGGAGTTATTCAGAAAGCAAATTTTTCAGCTAAAAACATTATTATACCAGACAATCTTGATGGTCAGATGGTTGTTGGTATTGCAAATGGTAAAGCCTACTATGATGGTGTGTTTGCACAAAAGGAATTAGTTGCGGTTCAATTACCAACCACAATGGTAAATATTGGTTTGTGTGCTTTTCAAGATAATTCGTTACTTACAAGCATTGAAATTCCTGAAGGAGTTGTAAGAATTGGTGCGCAGTCTTTTTCTGGTTGTAATTTAACAAGTGTGGTCATTCCTTCAAGTGTTACGGCTATAGATGGAGGTGCATTTAATGGTAATGCAATTACTCAAGTAAATAGTCTTCCTCATAATGGTTTATTTTATGCTGATGGTATATATGGAATAGAAACTACAACCATAAGTTTTGGTGGGTTAAACAAGGTAATGAATTATATCCCATCCACAGTAACTACAATCGGGGATTTAACTTTTTTGGGTGCTGATTTAGAAAGTATAATCATACCAAGTTCAGTAACTTCAATTAATTATTGGGCTTTTTATTATAGTGGTATTACTTCTATTACGATACCTAGCAATGTAACTACTATAGAATATAATGCTTTTAGATACAATCCAGACCTTACTAGTGTTATCTTTGAATCAAATAGCAGTATTCTTTCAATAGAAAATAGGGCATTCATAGAATGCTCAAACCTATCATCTATTACTCTACCGGATCATGCAAACTCTAGTTTTGTTGAATATCAGGATGGTAATGCTCAAGTCTTCAATCCCGGTGAGGCCATAACAGACTTTACTACATCATACTCTGCAAAAATAGTTTTTACTGTAACCTTTTTAGATTCCGATGGAGCTACTATGTTGAAAAGCGAAGATGTTGAGTATGGAAATTCAGCCATCGCACCTGCCGACCCGATAAAAACAGGTTATACTTTTACAGGTTGGGATATTGATTTTACGAATGTAACTGAGGACTTAATTGTAATAGCCCAGTATGAAGAAAATACAGCAACAGGAGTTGAGAATAATTATTTAAGTAATATTAATATTTACCCAAATCCGGTAAGCGATAAGTTAATTATTGAAATTTCTGAAAATGTAAGTATAACTAAAATTGAAATTTGTAATATTATAGGAAAGGTAGTTTTTAGTGAGGCTATTAAAAATGAAAGTAACTTGGAAATAGATTTTAGTGATTACCCCCAAGGTTTTCATTTAATTAGAGTTACTAACACTAAAGGGGGTGTTTATACAAAAAAGTTATTAAAGAAATAATATATTTAAAACCACTCTCCACCTTTTTTTAGCAATGGAGGGTGGTTATTTAAATATTAGCAGAGTATCAAACTGTAAAAGTAAATCACAGGTTAAAGCTATGATAGATATTGCCTCGCTATTTTGAAGCACATTGGTAAGTCACAAAATCCAACTCTTAATCCAAAACTTACCAAAAAGCTTACAAAGCTAGCCCAAGTAACCGACTTAAATAGCGGTTTTAGGGTTGCCGACCCGCAAAAACATAGTAAATTCTGTACTCTGTAGCTAGGTGAGTGCAGTTTGATTGAGTTATAAATGACTCGATATTAAATTTTTAGATTAGAAACCCCAGTTGCTAATCGTAGATCGCCGATAAGTAAATAACCTATCGGAGAAACTCTAACCACCTAACCTACCGTCTTTCCGAAAATATTAGAACAGATAGTACCTGGGAGTTCTGCACATTAAGGGGAAGAGTATATTGTTATAAGGAAACAGTTTTTGGGTAATTTGAAGTAATACATCCACTAAACTGATATAACCATGCTTTTGAAGTTGTTTTATGATTGTGATGGTCCCTAAAATAGGACTTAACCAATAATATAATTTTTAATTGTGTTTTCCATTTTCGATTTGCTCCAATTAAATTCTCCAGTATCGGAATTTACATTCTGGCTTCCGTTACTCCCAAGGTCACTCTTGACGAGTTTGGTACTAGCTAATGGTTTCCCGATAGCTATCCATTCCCGTTAACTTTAGCATTGAAAAACACTGTGTATGATTTCAGGATGGGTCATTTTACCTAGCCTTTTTTCTATTATGAAGAAGTCTATAATATTGATAAATTTGTCATTATACCAATTTGTAAATATGTCTGGAATTGAGAGAATGTCCCTCAACTCTTGTTTTAGATACTTGCAGAATTTAAAGAATTTTAAAGGACTACAAGCATTTCTGCTATTCATCGTTTTAATTATTTGATTTGCTATCTGGAACATATTAGAAGTAATTAGCATCCAAATTAAATTCCCAATTAACTGACATTTAAATCGTTCCAGTTTCATTGGCTTGCTTTTATGGATATCTAAATGAGATTTCCATGCCTTGAATAGAAGTTCTATTTGCCATCGTAATCGATATGTGGCAATCAGCTTTTCAGCAGGTAAAACTGATATGGGAACATTAGTGATGAAAATGTTAAAATGAGCCTTGATCTTGTATTCTTCTGAAATCGAATACCCTTTTTCTCTTTTCCCACTCTGCTTTGCTTTTCGTATCCTTTCTTTGGCAACCTCTTCTGGTACAGGTACAATAATAAGGTGAGTTTTGATCATATCTTTTTTGCCAATGTAAACCTCTAGCTCCAAATTTGTGGCATCACATGTATCAAAATGCTTTTTGATTTTCTTCCAGCAAATTGCTTTGCATTCTTTTTCATTGTCTTCATATACTCCAACTTTAGGCAATCTGTTAAAATAATAAGCGCCATTGTTTTCAAAATCCTTTAAGTAACTAGTTGTTATATATCCAAGATCTCTTATGTACAGACCTTCTGCAACGATATTTGGCAAAGTTTCTTTACTATCTTGCTGGTCATTTCTTGTTGCTTTTGTAAGTTCAAGGGAGCAGCTTTTACCTGATAGCAACTCAAGTTCATACTGTATGTTCATTAGAGCACCGTTTTTGCCAAAGCTTCCGTATGAAGGATAGTCTTTATTAAAACATTGAGGGATAGTGAATTTTGTTGAATCCTTTATAAATACACCACTAAATGGAAGATCCTCAGTTAGTTTTGTGTCAACACTCTCAGAAATGCCCATTGTCAATATTTTAGACAATACCTCCTGCATAAAACAAACGGCCTCTGGTGTAAACTTCTTATGTAAGGCTTCTCTGGAAATGTTAATATTGGCATTATTGTGCAAGTCGAGCTTTAGTCCAAGCAAACTACTTTTATCACAACTCTCATTGCCAAAAACTAATGATGCTAAGAAAGAACTTGCTGTTAAATTCCTATTTCTTTTTATAAAGCCATGTCGTTTTGCTATGACGTTTAATTGTTCTTGTGAAAAGAGTTCTGTAAGGCACTTTTCAATTCCTGTTAAATTTTTGATAACCTCTGTAAAGTCCTTTTTAAATAAAGCATTTTTCTCCAAGAAAAATTTTACCTTTACAGCAAAGGCAGTATCAGATTTTTAAATAATCTTTTACTGCCTTTTTGTTCAAAATTAGAATTATACAAATATGGAGAAAAAACTTATACATTTCCTAATTGGGGAAATGGCTCCATACTCAAAAACGTAACACTCTCTTAAATACTTACTTACAAACATCATTTCTTAAGTTAACGGGAATGGATAGCTATCGGGATTACTTCCGCCCACTTGGAACTTGCACCCTAAGGATAAAATATAATCCACACGTCCGATTTTTATTGCTAATGATTTTCATTTTCATTTTTTTTCATGAACTTCGGGTGTGCGTGCACTGCTGCTCATGCAAGGCACACACACGCTAGAACCAACCAAAGCAGTTAGTAGTGTTTTGGCCAGCCTGATTTTTGTTGATTCATTTGTCCTAGGCAGACAAAAAATCTGTCTGAAATCCAGCTTCAGTTCATATAGCAACCATTAGGAAATAAATAACAAACCTCAATGAATTATTAATAACTTGAATTCAATTAAGAAATATACATTTATGGGTTTATTTAGTACTTAATGAAAAAAGGATAAAAAAGGTATACCCAAACGAACCATAACATGTGGTGAGCAAGCTAAAAAGATTAAAATGGAAAGGATTCAGAAATTATTAATTAATTCCCTCTTGTTGATATCAATTTCAACATTGATGATTAATAACATTGAAGCACAATGTATCGACTATGAAGTAATAGGTTATGGTAATGATGAAAAAAATATGAAGACATTGAAATCATCGATAACAAAACTGATTTTGAAAAACAGTGGAAAGAAAAAGTATCTCCTGACAAATCAATACCAGTAATTGATTTTAATAATGAGCGCATTATAGCAATATGTAGAGGACAATGCAAATCAGGAGGGCATGGAATTCATATTGACAAAATTTATAACGACAATAATAATTTATTAATTGAAATTGTATACACAAATCCTGGTAAAAAATGCCTTGTAACATGGGGCTTAACATATCCTTTTTTACTCATAAGGTTAAAAAATACAGATTTAAATATTGTATTTAAAAAATCAACAAAATTTGAAGATTGTGATTAATCAACAATCCTATACTTACAACATTATATCATAACTCAGGTAGTATAATTAAACCAATGTCGTTTGAACTTTGGCATTTAATCTTACAGAATTGGACATAGTATTTCACATAGCAACCTAGGCTATAATACAACACCATACACCAACCAGTCCATTGTATACAAGAATATTTTATAAAAGATAAATTAAAACTTTACATCATATAATTACACTGATAAATACCCACACTTGCTGGTAGCATTAATTTGAATGCATTATTACTAAATTATTATACATAAAATAAACCTGCCACAAATTTCTTAAAACGCTATTTTTGTGCGACATATTAATTAATCTTATGTCTTGTTTCTAAAATCTAACGATCTATTAATTGTTATATCTATTGAATATTTAGTTTTTGCTTATACTTTTGCCGGACAAACAAATTAAATAAATATAATATTATGACTATACCTGTTGGATTAAAGGCTGAAAAAGAAATAACTGTTGAAGTAAAAGATACTGCTAAAGTACTTGGTTCGGGAGGACTTGATGTATATGGTACTCCTGCTATGATTGCGCTAATGGAAAACGTAGCAATGACAATGATTGGTTCATATTTACCTGAAGGCGGTGATTCTGTTGGTATTAAAATGAATGCTGACCATATGAAAGCGTCTCCTGTTGGTGCTAAAATTAAGTGTGAAGCAACTATTTCTGAAGTGGACGGAAGAAAAATATCTTACGAGATTGTTTGTACTGATGAAAAAGGAGATACAATTGGTAAGGCTTCTCACGACAGGTTTGTTGTTGATGTAGAAAGATTTTTAAGTAAGTTGTAATACAACCACCCCGTCAGATATTCGTGCCTCATATCTGCCACCCCTCCTTTAATTAAGGCGGGGAATGTTTTAGGGGGAAAGCTATTTCTCTTTCGAAGGTTACAACTTAGTATGTTGTAAATAAAATTCTCCTCCCAATGCTCAGCACGTGTCCTCATGTGTTGATTGAATAACTACTATCAAGAGAAGATATTTTAATTACAAATGTCTAAGTTCTAGTAACAATTGTAATATTTAAACATATCACCTAAGGCTGAATGCCTTATACATCAAAACTTGGGGCAGCACCCCAAGAGATATACGCCTTGTTAATTCAGGCTGAAAGTCTGATACTTTTATAATTCGTTTCAGACCTTCAGCCTGAGATTTTCATGGTGCCTAATTACAAGGGGTGTTACCCCTTGCTGGAATGTTTTAGGCCTATAGCCTATACTATGTTATTGAATTAAATACCTGTCTTCAGCAAGTTGTAATTCTGAGAGAGAAAACACATTGTATAAATTATACAATTACAACTTCTGAAGTATGAAACAAGCGCGGTGGCCGGTTCAATTGGCCCGGGCCGACGGTGGTGTGACGCAGGCGAATGCGGGTGATAATAGCCTTGTGTGATGGAAAAATTCGACAAGGAGGTGGGATGAAGGATGAATTGAACTAGCCTTTTTGGTTCTTTTGGGGCAATGACAATTATTGCGATAAGAGAGTGCAGAGTCAAGTTTACTTGAACTATGCCGAACGAAGCAATAATCTTTTAAAAAAAAGAACACCCGTCTGGTAAGACAATATTATAACTTTTCTCTCAAGCCTAGAAGCTATCAATGTATAAGTAAATATGCATCTGGTTTACATAAACTTAATACAACCACCCCGTCCCTCATATCTGCCACCCCTCCTTTAATTAAGGTGGGGAATGTTTTAGGGGGAAAGCTATTTCTCTTTCGAAGGATACAACTTAGCATGCAGTAAATAAAATTCTCCTCCCAATGCTCAGCACGTGTCCTCATGTGTTGATTGAATAACTACTATCAAGAGAAGATATTTTAATTACAAATGTCTAAGTTCTAGTAGCAATTGTAATATTTAAATATATCACCTAAGGCTGAATGCCTTATACATCAAAACTTGGGGCAGCGCCCCAAGAGATATACGCCTTGTTAATTCAGGCTGAAAGTCTGATACTTTTATAATTCGTTTCAGACCTTCAGCCTGAGATTTTCATGGTGCCTAATTACAAGGGGTGTTACCCCTTGCTGGAATGTTTTAGGCCTTTAGCCTATACTATGTTATTGAATTAAACATCTATCTTCAGCAAGTTGTAATTCTGAGAGAGAAAACACATTGTATAAATTATACAATTACAACTTATGAAGTATGGAATAAGCGCGGTGGCCGGTTCAATTGACCCGGGCCGGTGTTGGCGTGACGCAGGCGAATGCGGGTGATAATAGCCTTGTGTGATGGAAAAATTCGACAATGAGCTGGGATGAAGGATAAATTGAACTAGACTTTTTGGTTCTTTTTTGGCGATGACAATTATTGCGATAAGAGAGTGCAGAGTCAAGTTTACTTGAACTATGCCGAACGCAGCAATAATCTTTTTAAAAAAAAGAACACCCGTCAGGTAAGACAATATTATAACTTTTCTCTCAAGCCTAGAAGCTATCAATATATAAGCAAATATGCATCTGGTTTACATAAACTTAATACAACCACCCCGTCAGATATTCGTACCTCATATCTGCCACCCCTCCTTTAATTAAGGTGGGGAATGTTTTAGGGGGAAAGCTATTTCTCTTTCGAAGGATACAACTTAGCATGCAGTAAATAAAATTCTCCTCCCAATGCTCAGCACGTGTCCTCATGTGTTGATTGAATAACTACTATCAAGAGAAGATATTTTAATTACAAATGTCTAAGTTCTAGTAACAATTGTAATATTTAAATATATCACCTAAGGCTGAATGCCTTATACATCAAAACTTGGGGCAGCGCCCCAAGAGATATACGCCTTGTTAATTCAGGCTGAAAGTCTGATACTTTTATAATTCGTTTCAGACCTTCAGCCTGAGATTTTCATGGTGCCTAATTACATGGGGTGTTACCCCTTGCTGGAATGTTTTAGGCCTTTAGCCTATACTATGTTATTGAATTAAACATCTATCTTCAGCAAGTTGTAATTCTGAGAGAGAAAACATATAGTATAAATTAAGATATCTTCGCAATTATTCTTTTAATATTGGAGCAATAATGTCATTGCTGATTGACAGCTCAATAAAGCAAGAAAATATTGTCCTCCTCTACTTAAATGTGATAAAAACAAAAAGGCAATGCTTAACAAAACATTGCCTTTTAATCAATAATTAGGGAGTGACTAATATTTATTTATAAAAACCCCTTATAACTTAATAAACATAGCCACTCCTTAACACACATCAATTAGATAAAAATTAGTTCATTACTTTATCATATTTTTCTACATGAAGCTCCTTTACTGTGTCTGCTGTATTATTTTTAAGAGCAAATCGATCAAAAATTAGATATAATACAGGTACTACTAAGAAAGATAAAAACATGGATCCTGTTAATCCACCAATTAATACCCATCCTAAACCTGTTTTCCACTCAGCTCCTGCTCCTGATGCCAATGCTAATGGTAACAATCCAACAATTAACGATAGGTTTGTCATTAAAATTGGACGATAACGAGTTGCTGTTGCAATTTTAATTGCATCCAGTGCCTTTTTACCTTCCTGTTGTAATTCGTTAGCAAAGTCAACTACCAGTATGGCATTTTTTGCAACCAATCCCATTAACATGATGACACCCATGATAGAGAATAAGCTTAATGTTTTACCGGCTAATCCCAAGGCTAAGAAAGCACCTATTAAACTCAATGGCAGAGAAAGCATAACAACTAGTGGATATACATAACTATCGTATAATCCTACCATTATTAAGTACATAAATATTACAGAAGCTAAAAGGGCAATTATTAAGCTACCGAAAGAATCGGCTTGTTGCTCCATTTGACCTGCATAATAAACATCTACTCCGGCAGGAACACCAATTTTATCAATTTTCTCCTTTAATTCAGTACCTACTGTTCCAATTGTTTTACCTATAATATTACCTGTAATTTTCACTGCAGGAATTTTGTTAAATCGGGTAAGTCCGGTAGGACTCTCTCCTTCTGTTATTTCAGCAACCTGAGAAAGTTTTACAAGCTGACCTCTTGCATTTTTAAATGAAATATTTTCAATATCCTCTTTATTTTCTTTGTCAAACTCATCCAACGAAACATAAATATCATACTCATTATTTCCATCACGAAAAGTCAGGTCTCGATTACCTTCGTAAGCCATATACATTTGCGATCCAATCTCACCAATGGTTAATCCCATTTTAGAAAGTTTATCGCGATTAAAGTTTACAACGTACTCTTTTGTTCCTTCTTCAACAGAAGATTCAACATCACCTGTACCTCCAATTCCTCTTAAAATTTCTGTTACCTTTTTACTAAATTCAATAGCATCGTTAAAGTGAACACTTCTTACATACATTTCAAGAGGTGTACTGGTTGTTCCTAACATACTAATTTCAACTGTACTAAATTTAGGACCCGCAAATTTTGAAATTAAGCCGTTTTTCATTTTTACAGACAAAAGCTTAGTACTCATGTCTCTTTGTTTTTTATCTACTAACTTAACTACAAATTCTGCGGCATATGGCGTTTCAACAACAGATAGACCACTTCCTCTTGAACCTACTTTAGTATAAATTAATTTAACCTCTGGATATTTCTTTAATTCTCGTTCTACCTTAGCACAATAAGCATTGGTTTGTTCTAAAGTTGATGATTTATCTAACTCCATAACCATTACAAACTCTCCTCTATCGCCGGCATCCATAAATTCTGCCTGAATATATCCACCACCGATAAGGTAAAAAGATCCAAATAATAATACGGTACAAACTACAATACTTACTAACTTATGCTTTAATACAACATCCAAAATAGACATTAAACCTTTTTCTGTAGTATCAACAATACGCTCAAATCCTTTTAAAAATCTATCAAATCCGCTATTTTTCCATACTTTTAGTTTTCCAAAACGAGAGGTTAACAATGGGACCAATGTAAATGACACCAACAAACTAATTAAAATAGACACTACAATGGTTAATGAAAATGATCTTAATAACTGACCGGTAATACCAGACGTTAATCCTACAGGTAAGAACACAGCAATTAATACCAGTGTAATAGAGATAACTGTTAAACCAATTTCTTTAGTTGCATCAAGGGAAGCCTGAATTCGGGATTTCCCCATTTCCAGATGTCGATAAATATTTTCAAGTACCACAATGGCATCATCTACAATAGACCCAATTACAATAGAAAGTGCCAAAAGCGTTAACAAGTTCAATGAAAATCCAAAAAGGTAAAAGAATAAAAATGTTGATACTACCGATGTTGGAATAGATACCAATATAAAGATCAGATTTCGGAATGTATGCAAGAACAATAACATTGTGATTGATACTAAAATGATGGCAAAGATTAAATCCATCATTACACTATCAATAGCTTCTTTTGTAAATTCAGAAGTATCTGTAGCAATAACAAACTTAAGGTTTTCTGATTTATACTGATCCTCAAAATCTGCTAATACCTTTTTTACATCTTTACTAATCTCAACGGCATTACCTTCTTTTTGCTTTTGTATATTAATCCCAACAGTTGGCAATCCATTTAAACGTGCTGTTTGTGAAGATTCTTTAGCACCATCAACCACAGAGGCAATATCTTTTAATTTAACAATGCCTCCATTTTTCGTTCCACCGACTATTAACTCACGAATTTCATCAAGGCTGGTAAATTTACCTGATAACCTTACAATATGCTTGCTATTATTGTCTTTAACCTGCCCTGTAGGAAAATCAATATTTGAAGCACCAATAATTTGCTGAACTTGTAACAGAGATAAATTATATTGAGCTAACTTATCAGCATTCACTTTAATTTCAATCTGGCGTTCGTTACCTCCAACCAGGTCAACCTGAGCCACACCCGAAATTTGAGCCAGTTTAGTTTTCACCTCATCATTAATCAAATCAAAGAACTTCTGATCAGGAATATTTGCATTTGCTGCAATATTCATGATTGGAAAACTATTAACATCAAATTTCATATACTGAGGATCTTCACATTGCTCTGGTAGATCTTGTTTAATGGCGTTTACCTTTCGTTCGCACTCTTGCAATGCTAAATCAGGATTGATATCGTCATTATACTCAATAGTTACAATAGATACACTTTCAAATGATTGAGAAGTTATTTTATCAATACCTTCCAATGCAGAAACAGCTTCTTCTACTTTTTTGGTCACGGAACTTTCAACCTCAGATGGAGATGCTCCTGGGTAAACGGTAGTAACTACATTTACGGGCACTTCCATATTAGGAGTCAGCTCCTGATTTAATAAGCTATAGCAAAATATTCCGGCCAACGCTAATATGGTAAACAGTACTACCGGAATCGTAGTACGCTTAATTGATATGTCTGATATTTTCATGTGTTTATATTTTGATTTATATGGTCACATGGAACTCGCCAGAATAATCATCCTCTTGTGTATGAAAGATATCTCCAGGCTCGTTTCATTTTTCTTTATTTAGTATAAAGTATAAAGACAAAAGATTTGAGATAATAGATGAGAGATTTGAGATTAAAATCATTATTTCCCTCTAGAGCAATTTTATTCTTGTTCCTTTCTTGCTGTTCCCTGTTCCTTATTCACAACTGATAGATGTGACTTACATCACTTAGCTAAATCTTTAACTTTACTCTTTATATTTATTGCTTAATCAAGCGAATTAAAAGTTAAACACAGAGACACAAGGGCGCAGAGTGTATTTTATATATTTTACTCATATCAATTGCTCAAATTTGAATAAGAGAAATGATCAAACTCCATTATTATTTAATTACAAAGAGTTCACAGAGGTAAATCCTTGCGGATTTAATGAATTTCATAACAAAAAAAAACTCAGTGTCTTTGTGTTCTTTTTTTAACTCTTGATTGACATTAATAATTAATTCACAACAACAATCTCGTCTCCATCATTTAAGTTAAGCTGACCGCCAATAATAACAGATTCTTTACCGGTAAGACCTTGTAGTATCTCGACTTTTTCGTTATTCCCATCTCCAATAACTACAGAGCGTTTTTGAGCAATATTATTTTCAACAATATAAACTTCAGGCTTAATCATACTTCCAATAATTGCTTTTTTACTAATTAACAAATGCTCCTGATGAGAAACCGGAATTTCAACTTCTGCAAACATTCCTGACTTTAATCTTGGCTCCACATTATTCTTCAATTGAACCTCAACATTAAATTTCATAGCATCGTTAGCTTTTTCAGCAATTGAAGTAATGATACCTTTATATGTTTTATCAGGAAATACAGAAACAAAAACATTTACTTCTTTTCCTATATTTACTTTATATACCTGTTGTTCGCTAACTGCAACATTTAGTTTTAATGATGAATTATTTACAATTTCACAAACTCTTGCACCACCACCTAAAAGTTGTCCTACAGTTATAAAGTCATCATTAATATATCCAGAAATCGGAGCTTTTATAGCAGTATTATCTAGAGCATTCTTTGCATTAATTAAATCTGCTTTAGCTTTTTTATATCCAATAATAGTTTGTTCTAAATCCCTTTTTGCTACTGCATTTTCATTGGACAAACGCGTTAATCTTTCTACATCTTTTTCAAACTGAGAACAATTAGCTTCTGCCAGCATAACATTGGCAGCAATTACCTCGTCATCAACTTTTACAATTACTTCTCCTTTTGATACTTTATCTCCTTTTTGCTTAAATACCTTTGTGATTTTACCCTGAGTTTCAGACATTAACATTAGAGATTCGTATGCTTCCAACACACTTGAAACATTTATATCCTGATCTAGTACTCCAGTACTAACTTTTTCAAGTGTCACAGGTACTTTTTCAACTGTTTGCTGTGCATAGTCCACATTAGCTTTAACTGTTGCTTTATTTTTTCTTAACTGAAGTACCATTAATGCTACAACTACAACCAGTACTATAGCTATTATAATTCTTGTAACTTTTGTCTTCATATTTAATTTTTATTTTCATTTACAATCTGGAACTCAGGAGTATTTTTATCCAAAGGTTTATCCCTGAGTATTAATAATTTTATGTTTTATGAATTCTTTATCCATTTCCTTTAAAAGAGCAATATGGAATGATTTAAATACCAACTGTGGGGAGCTATAGTGTATAAAAGATCATCCATATTGCATTCTCCTACCTAACCTAACAGTATTTTAATTGATAAGTAACTGTTTAATATTTCCTGATGCTTTAAGCATCTTTACTTCTGCAGTTTTACATTTTATGATCTGTTGATTATAAGAATTATCTGCCTGAAGGAAATCGTTATTTACATTGAGTAAATCAGCCAAAGACGCCATTCCTTCTTTATACTGCATTAAAGTTTGATCGTAAACTCTTTGTGCTAAATCCCTGTTTTCCTTTTGAACATTCAGCAATTCTGATGCTGTTTGATAATCAGACACTGCACTAGTATAATCAATGGTTAACAACCTTTTATTCTTTTCAATATCTTCAAGCAATTGAGCTCGTTGAACTTTATATTGTTTTACTTTATAATGATTAGATCCCGAAGTGAAAATTGGAATGGATAAGTTTAATCCAATTGTACTCATATTGTTAAAATCATCTGGCTTTGATTCTGATCCGTAATAAGAATAATCTAACTGAGCAAAAGCGGCCAAAGTTGGATAATATTCTGCCTGAGCAGATTTAACCTGGCCTGCATACACTTCATCTTGTTTTAAAAGTGCTTTATATGCAGTAACATTTCCTATATCAAAACCTAACTCCGGTCTTATTTTAATGGAATTTGCAATGTAGGCCGTATCAATTGTTATTGTACTATCCGAAGGCATCCCAGCCAAAGCTTTGATATAGTCCTTTTGAATACCTATAGCATTGTTTACAGATTGAATACTTGTTTCAAGATTTACTAAAGAAACTTTAACCCGATTCATTTCAGTTTCAACAACCATATCGTTTTCATACGATAATTGCACTACTCTGTATAGCTCCTCCAAATTTTCCTTTGATTTCACTAATGACTGTAACTGCATCATTAATGAACCGGCCTGGAAGTAATTGTTAGAAACTTCAGAAATAACATCCTCGTCACTTTGTTCCTTCATAATATCGTATAGCTCACGTGTTTTTCTGGTTAACTTTAAACCTACCCAGTACGATTGACTATAGATTAATTGTGTAATTTGAGCCCCAACACTTGCCAAATAAAGGTTATCCATGCCACCTAACATTTGACCTATACCAGCAGCCTGCTCTTCTGAAACCAATCCGCTTAATCCTTCCAATGAAGAAGCAAGGTCACCCAGTTTCATTTTGCTGTAACTTCCACTTCCTTCAATTTGTGGTAATCCCTGTCCTAGTGTTTCACGATATTTATATAAAGCCTCATCTTGTTTTAAACCCGCTTTCTTAATATCATGACTATGTTCTAAGGCATAATTGATTAGTTTTTTTAAGTCTTGCTGAGCATTAGAAGATATTCCACAAATAAAAAATAAACAAAAACTAATAATGCCTATTTTTGTGTTTTTTGCAAAAGACTTAATAGAAGAACCATAAAATTTACATTTAGAAGTTTCTCTTTTTTCTTTCTTGTCTCCCTTCATTTTTTGTATCTCTAGTTTTATTAATCCGATACAAAAATGTATATCATAGACTTATATTTAAAGCAAAAACAAAGTCAAACAAGCAAATTCAAGGGGCGAAGTTAAATATCAAAGGGTGAACTTATTTTAACCTGTGATTAGAAAAATTGTACACGTCTCAACAGCTAGTGTTTTCAGCATGGAATTATTCTTATACTGTCTCCTTTAAGGACTTACTTACAGGGTTAGTATCACTCGCATTCGCCTTCGTCATTCCAACACTGTCCCGGTCCAATTGAACAGACCGTCGCGCATAGTACACAATTCATAAGTTTCAATTGCATAAATTTTTACCATATATCCTCTCTAAGAAATATATTTTGCTTAATTCTGTTCTTTAAGTCAATAACAAAGTATCAGAAAGCCTAGCACATAACAGCAAAGGGCAACGCCCTTGAGTGTTCGAAAAGCGAATGTATTTCAATTGCAGTTTATTAAAATGATGCCAGAGGTATCACATATTTATAGATTAGTCCTATTTTAGATAAAATGACTCCAGAGGAGTCACATATACATAGATATTCTGATTGTGGTTCGACTCCGCTGGAGTCGATTTATGTCCATAACATATTTCTATAAACATGTAACCCCTCTGGGGTTAATAGATGAATACATGTTATTTACATATTTTCGAACACTCAAATGCAAAACCCCAAGTTATGAAATATAAGGTTTTCAGGACTTTGCTGATATACTTAATGTTTTTTGAGCTTAATAGTTTGTATTTGAAATATCTCCTCTTAATAGCAGTTATTCAAGCAACGCGTAAGGACACATGCAGTAGCATTGGGTGGAGAATTTTATTTACAGCATTTAAAGTTGTATCCGTCGAAAGAGAATCGTCACTCCCTATAAAATATTCCACGCCTTTTAAAGAAGGGGTGGCAGATATGTGGAAGGAATATCTGACGGGGTAGTTTAAACACAAACTCCTTTGATACTATGTTCTATCAGATATGTTATTTCTGACTAATAGATATTAAAATCACTTCAGAAGCACTATTCCTATTCCGAAATAAAATCTTTTATGAACATCCACTTCCATTTCTGTTTTTAATCCATTATCCTGTAATTGGATACGGTTACCAACAGACATTCCACAATTGATATTTAAATGAAAATCACCCCATAGCTTTTTTTGAAAATCCGGCCCTATTAAAACACCTGATTCGGAGATTCGGTTTAAATCAAAATTCTGTGAATTATCGGTAGCCATTAAATTATTCAAATTACCATTAACAGCCATTCGAAATCCAATATTGGTTGTGGAATTTATTTCATAACTGTGATGAATAAAAGAAGGCAATAAAAAATGAGTAATATGCCTGTTGTTTTTATAAATCATGCTGATTAATGGTACAACCAATCCTCCTTCAACAATAGAAACATACGATGCATAACTCAATCCAAAACCATATTCTAAGTTTTCGCTTGCTCGTTTTTGAGCCATTACAGATATGTTATAGTTAAAATCATCTGAATTAATTTTCTCTTTAAAATCAGAAGAAAGACTGGGAATTAAATTTACAGCAAGTATCCAATGTTTTGGATAAACCTTTATAATACCAATATTATAATTAATGGTATGAAAACTATGCGAAACTTCGGGTTGTTGTTCAAACTCTGAAGTATACTTACTGTTTAAGTATGATAAACTATTAAATAAATAAGTTTTCTTTGGTTTTAGAGGAAATGCCAATTGAAATCCTGCTTTATATTCTTCAGCTTTATACTTTATATCATGATCAGCTACACTTACACTTGCACTGGAGTAATTATTATGACTTAGATTTAACACCGGAAATCTTGATAACCTTGTTTTATATTCCCCCTCTTTACTTTGTGCCAGAACAGTTTTAACAGAAAAACACAAAGTAACCAACAATACAATTCTTATATAATTGCTCATAAACTTCAATGAATTTTAATAATGATGTTGCAAAATATACTTAAAACCTACGCCTCCAACCACTCTAAAAAAGCTGTACGTTTAGCTCTGCTGACTAATATTTTTTCATCATAAGCAACATTAAGGTTCACAGACAGTTTCCCTGAAAAATAATGCGATACATCAGCAATAGCATTTTTATTTACTAAGCTTTGTCTGTTGGTTCGAAAAAAGCTATCTCCTGCAATCTTACTTAATTCATCTAAAGTTTTTGTTACATGGTACCTTTTTCCATCTATAGTTAATAAGGATACAATCTCTACTTCAATATAAAATAGTGCAATACTATTCATACGAACAGGAAGAATCTTGTCTTTATAATGAACTAATATAGAACTTGAGGTAGAATCCTTCTTCTGAAGTAATGCATTAATCACATTATCATAATCATACTCCTTGTTTGAAAAGGTTTGTTTCATTTGACGATATTTATTAATCGCTTCCAAAACAGAATCCTCACTAAATGGCTTTAATATATAATCAATACTATTGGTTTTAAATGCCTCTAAAGCATATTCATCATATGCTGTACAAAACACTACTGGAGATGTAATTTTTATCGTTTTAAAAATATCAAAACTTAATCCGTCACCTAATTGAATATCACTAAAAATCAAGTCAGGCATTGCTTCATTTTTAAAATAATCAATTGCGACCTTAACTGAGTTCAATATGGCTTTAATGTTACAATCCGGAACAACTGACTTTATAGTTTGCTCTAAATCAATCGCTGTTAATCTCTCGTCTTCTATAATTACAATATCCATATTTATATATACTTTTTACTTTTCTGATGCTTTATGATCTAACAACTTAATCTTTACCGAAAATGTATTCCCATCTTCTTCTATAATTATATCTTCACCTGTTAATAACTTATAACGCTCAGATAAATTACTCAATCCCACACCTGTAGATTCAGTAGAAATACTCTTTATTTTAAGGCTATTTGATACTTTAATCCATTCACCCTCTTGTACAATGTGTATTACCAGTGGAATCTCTTCTGTAAGTTCATTATGTTTTATCGCATTTTCAATCAACGGTTGTAATGAAAATGAGGGTAAATATTCATTATTCAAAGCTTTATCAGATATTAGAATAGAATACTGAATTGATTCTCCAAATCTAATTTTTTGCATATTGATATAATTTGTACACAGTTCTATTTCTTCTTTTACCCTTACAACCTTATTACTATTATTAGATAAGGAAGCCCGCAAAAAATTTGAGAGATATATTAAGTACTTTTCACCTTCTAACGAATTTGTTTTATATAGAGACTTTAAAACATTTAACGCATTAAATAAAAAATGAGGTTGAATCTGTTGTTTTAATAACTGATTTGCCGCTTCAAAATTAACAGCTCTCAAATTTGAATTCTCCAGATCTATTTTATATCTATCTTCCTGAATCATTACATAGTGCTGTAAAACCAAAATATAGGTATTCATCATTATACCCAGTAATGCCAGTAATAATATAGATGTAATAGTAGCACTATCTCTGGAATCGAATATTAGCTTATGAATTAAAATTGTACTTAATGTTATCAAAATTGCATAAGAGTAACTACAAATAAAAAAGAATACTCTGTGTTTTTTTGTTTTGCTTTCCTCAAACACTCCCCTCTTAATCAAGTTCTCAATTATCAAGAACAATCCCAGATTACCAAAGGAAATTAATAACAATATATAGGTGCCAAAAATTAAACCCTCATATATATCTGATATGTCTTCAATATTATTAGGATTTAAATATCTGACAACTGCAAAAAATAATATTGTATTTATAGTCAACCAAATGTTGAGCTTTATAATCTTCTTTATTGGGAATCGTGTTTTCATCAACGCAAAAATAGTTTCTAATAAAGTTAGACTTTATTTTTTATCGGTCAACCTGCTATTTTAAACCCTGACAGAAAAAATAGAAATGCTGAAGTTTATAACTCATTTATTACAATATACCAGTAATTGTTTACTAATTATTAGCTTTTAGTATTTTAAGATCAAAAACACTTTATGTATAAAACTAATAACTAAACACTAAGAGAAATTTAATATCAAGACCTAACAAATCATCATTGGAATATTCGTATTGTTAAATTAAAAGAAGATAAATACTTTTTCCTTTTGCTATTCTGATGAAAAAAACAGAAATTTATACAAGCCTACCTTAAGAATAATCGTACGCACAGTTAAAATTAACAAATCAGAAGGTTTAAAAACCTTGAAAAAAAAACAGGAAACTATCCCGAATAGAATAGGTTATTAAAAGCGCGCACTTTTATCCAGGTTTATCTCCCTAAATAACATTTGAGTAAAACTTTTACAATTAATTATTCAGATTATGCAGCATCCTAAAATACTCATAGTTGAAGACCAAATTACACATCAAGAAGTAATAATGGGGATATTAGAAGAATATGGATACGAATGTAATGTATTATCTGCATATAATGGAAAAACAGGTTTAGAAATTGCAATTAGAGAAGCTCCGGATATAATAATATCAGACTGGGAAATGCCAGTAATGGATGGTATTAGTTTTATTAAACAATTAAAAGAAAATTCTGAAACTACAGATATTCCTGTAATTATGTGTACTGGAATAATGACTAGTTCTGAAAACCTGGAAACTGCTCTTAATGCCGGCGCTGTAGATTATATCAGGAAACCAATTGATAAATTAGAACTTATTGCTCGTGTAAAGGCAAATTTACATTTAGTTGAAAAGCATAATGAAGTAAAAAAACTGAATGAAATAAAAGACCAGATTCTATCAGTTATATCGCATGATTTAAGAGGACCTGTAGCATCAATTATAAACATTACAGATTTAGCAGTAAGAAACAGATCTGAATTTAATCATGAACAGTTTATTAATCTCTTTCATATAATTAGTAAACAAAGTGCTTTAACATTTAATATACTTGAGAACCTTTTACTTTGGGCTAAAAGTCAGCGAAATGGCATAACAATGCAAGCTAAATGGCAAGTTATAAATAATGCCATAATCGATAACTTAAGTTTACTTGCAGAAAGGGCAAAACAAAAAGACATAGTTATAACAAATAACGTTTCACCAAAATTACATGCTCATTTCGACGCAAACTTAATATCTACTGTTGTAAGAAATTTATTATCTAATGCCATTAAATTTACTCCAGCTAACGGTAAAATAACAATAAGTGCAACTTCAAATAATGATTTCGTTTTTATTACTGTTTTGGATTCTGGTATTGGTATTAATAAAGACAGAGTTTGCAAAGTATTTGATAAAAATGTGTACGAAACTACTTATGGAACAAATTATGAAAAAGGTTCTGGTTTAGGATTAAAACTATGCCGTGAATTTATTGAAATGCATGGAGGTAAAATTTGGGTTGAAAGCAAAGTTGGCAAAGGTTCTAAATTTAAATTCAGTTTACCTCTTAATGGAAAAAATTATACTCACTTATAATTCATTAACCTTTATCAGAGTTTTACAATAACCATTTTATAGTTTACCATCACACGTTAACCTATCAAAGCCAGATTAATAGTCTAATAATCTGACTATTAAACGACCTTTTAATTATTTTGATACACATTCCCCACTGTTTTCTTCATTGACAATAAAGGTAAATAACACTATATTAAGTTGTTGGATGATTTACCCAAAACAATTAAATATACTACTATGAAAAAATTAAAAAGGCATACAGAAATAGTTTATGGCATTACAATAAGTTTTTTCATATTATTTATGCTAGGAATGAGTTCTTGTCAGGAAAACTCTCTTCAAGAGATAGAAATAGAAGATTCTACTAATACTAAATCCGAAGATTCTGATTTCAATGATATTTATTGGGGAGAAGAGTACTTTTATCGGAGTAAAGGTAAACCTGAAGTAGTAAAAAAAATAATTGGAAGCGAAGCCTTAAATAATTTCGAAGAATGCTTTATGCTTATTGTGAAAAACGGAGATGGCGAGCAATTCAAAACATCAAGTGCTGTAATAAAAATTGATGGTGAGGAAATCGTTAGTCCTTCTGATTTCTCACAGAATGTAAGTGAAATACAAAAGGAACTCTGTTCTATAAGCATTGATTCATACATTGAAGTTGAAGTTAGAAGTAAACCCGGGAGCTATCTGTCTATTTGTATAAAAGGTAAATTAAAATATCCCATAACTGGAGATATATTAGTAGATACATCAACCGGCATATTTAAAATTGAAGAAAATGGAGAAGCATCATATCTATTTCAAGGAAACTATGTTGAGGTAAGTGGTACAAGCATCTATACAAGAGATTATAGCAATATAAAAGAGTATAATATCGATGGTGATCTAATAAGGGAAATACCAATTCCATCCTCAATACCTGCTCCTTCAGAACCAGATTATTATATGAATTTCAATGTATTACCAAACGATGGATTTGCTTTTTTGAGTAACGAATATGATAAGGTTTATTTTATGAACAATAATGGTGTTTTCATTACAGAAGTAGAAATGCCTAACGTAACGCCAGGTGGGGATAGTCACTTACAAAATGTACATGGTGTGGTAATTGATAACAAACTTGTAATTTCTGAAAATGGTAATAAACAGATATTCAGTGTGGATTTAGACGATTATAGTGTTGAAATTTATAAAGACTTAAGCAACCTTTCTTCCTGGTTAAGCTGCATTGATTATTATAATAACATAACCTATGTATGTAAATCAAACGAGATATATTCTTTTTCAGAAGATGAGGATCCAATGCTAGTAACTACATTTTCTAATTCAACAGCAAACATTGCAGGTATTGTTTGTTTTTATAATTATGCCTTTGTTAGCTTAGGCTCTAGGATTATTAAAGTAAATCTTACAGATGGAACTCAACAAGATTTTTCATCAAATTTAGATGGTCCTCAAGATATAGAACTTTATTAACAATAGATAAGTAAAAAATTTTTAAAGAGAAAGTAATGGTTACCATGCTTTCTCTTTTTCATATTTACAGGAATTAGCAGGAATTTTATGACTTGATTAATTTTATTGGATCATTAAAAAACAGTATTACAAATCTTTAAAGTATACAATATTGATAAAAAAATCAGCTAGCCCTCCTTTCGTTAAAGAAGGTAAACGTGAAGTTGAAAATTATTTATATTCTATTTGAATCATAAAAAAATCACATTACTAGCTGTTTTATAAATTACCTATTGTATTTTTTAAAATTGTGTTTTAATCACAATCTATCATACAAAATCAATACCAAAATCAACTTAAATTCCTCATCAATCATATTTGTAATTTCATTAATCACAATCTTTTCTAAAACATATTGAAAAGATAAGCTCTTAACTTATTACTAAAAACTATATAGTTTAGGTGAATTAGATTAATTGAAAATTGTGTTATTTTCTTTCATGCATTGTAAATACATTTACATATAACATGGTTGTAACATCATTTTTATAATAATTACATATGTAAGATAAAAAATAATTACAAAACTTTAATAAAAAAATAACCTTAATTGCGCTAATATTTCGGCAAATATAATAAAATATCTAAAATATCATTTATTAGAGTTTTAAAAAATAAAAATAATCAATAACAAACTAAATTTCAATTCTTTACACAATTAAAATATGTAATTGAAAATTATTATTTTCTATGTATACATGAAAAAAATCATATAATTTACTACCATAAAATATTACCCAATATATAACCTTATTTTAGTTAAAGAAATAACATAAGCTTTTACTCTATTACTTTATCAAATAATACTCTCAATAAAAATTAAAGGAAATTATTGAATGTTTCTTCAATGACCTATTTTATCTCTTTTACAACGCAAAATTAATTAAATAACAAACCTATAATTTAACTCAATCTGTGAACAAGGAAAATTGTAGGGAGAAGTGGGAAAATATGACAATAATAATATTTATAAAGATTTTATATCTACTAACTAAGAACTTTTAACTTAGCAAGAAATCATGATTTAGCCTCATTTGCAATAAAGATTTATAATCATTTGCTAAAAGTGAATAATTAATACACTATTGAAATTCCATAAATCATCATTACAATTAATACTATAGAGATAATTATACTAGCCAATATTAAGAAGGTTATCTTCTTACCAAAGAATTTGAATAGCATGATAATAGATGAAATACAAACCGCTGAAGATGCTAATGAAAAAGACATGGCAGAAGCCATTGTTAAATCAGTATAATCCAGCAGTGGTTTTAAGAATAATACATCTGCCCCATTGCATACATAAATCGGAACTCCTACCAACATCATAATTAATGTTGCAAAGGGTTCCTGTGCAAAAGAAAAAGATTCTAAGTAACGTTGAGGTTGAAAAATCTCAAACAATACAGTTAAGGCTCCCGCTATTAAAATATATGGCAAAAGCCTTTTCATGTAAACCATTGTTTTTCGGAAAGGACTTAAAAGCTTTACCTCGCAACCTATTTTACAATTATCATAAACTCCACTTATTTTAAAATGAAATTGATTGGCAATTACTTCCACTATAATTCCGGATACAATAGCTAAAAACAATGAAGCCATTATTCTTATAATTGCATACTCAGTCCCCAAAACTGTAAACGACATAAAAACGATATACGGATTTAATAAAGGTGCTGCAATTATAAAAGTAACCAGAGTTTTTAAGCTAACTCTTTCTTTCATTGACTCTACAACCGGTATTACTCCACATGAACAAACTGGTAAAAATGATGCGTAAACAAAGGCTAGCAACTGGTTTTTAGGGAAAAATCTTTTTACTTTTTTAGTATATTGCTCAATTAAAACACCTCCAAATATTCCCAATAAAACAACCATAAACAATTCTACAACGTGTTCATAGATAAAGAATGCCCATTCAGGTAAAAAGTTATAAATGACACATTCTTCTTTATGACCATACCCAATACCCATTATATTCATATAAATGGTATCGGCTACCATTAAAAATATAGAGGAAAACACCACAAAACGGGCTATAAATTCTTTATCCCAAAACCTTTTTTTAATTGCTATTGTCGTCATTCACATCCAGCTTTAGTTGAGAGAAAAATGATCCTTTATCAGCTTTTCTAAAAACTGTAATTTTACTTTGCCTTTTCTTATTTTCTATAACCTTTATTTTTAATTCCTTACTCCAGCTGCTTTTGCCTTCTTGAGTCCATGGCCAATCTTCTACAATTTCCAGTCCTGATAAATAAACTTTTGCATTATCCATTCCATCATTACATATTTCTTCAGGCATAGTCACTTGTAATTCAAGTGTAATTTCATCACCTACATTATAAACGTCTTTAGCTCCTTTTGATATTTTTATTATTGAATCATTATTTTGAGCACAAACTACAATACAAAACGAACAAAAAATTACGAATATTAAATTTCTAAACATTGAATCTATCTTTACATTATTCTACTTGTATGGCCCCTTGAGGACATACATCTTCACACTTCCCACATTTAGAACAGTTACTTTGGTCAATATTTGCAACACCTAATTCACGTAAAATAGCATCATCATTACAAGCTGTATAACAATCTCCACAATTAGTACATAAAGAGGAATCAATTTCCGGAGTTGAAGAAGAAGCTGATTTTTCAACAGCATCAAACGTACATACAGAATAACATTCTCCACAGCTAATACACTCATCCTGATCTATTGAAGGAACAGAAGGAGACGAATCCTGAGTAACAACAATTGCATCTTCATTACAAACAGGCAAACAGTTACCACAAGAATTACACTTGGATGTATCAATGGAGGAAACACTTGAGCTAGTTTCTCCACTTTTAGTTACGGCACTATGACTACACACACTGTAGCAATCACCACATTGAATACAATCGCTTTCCGAGATCGTAACTTCGGCATTAGTTATGGCTCCATGACTACATTTATCCAGACATTTTCCACACTTAGTACATTTGGAAGTATCTATAGACGCCTTTCCATTTACTTTTGAAATAGCATTTGAAGAACAGGCACTTCCACAACGATTTGTACATCCATGACAGCGACCTGTGTTAACACTATAATTAGATACTGAATAAGAAATTGCATTTCCTTCATCTTTACATTTCTCAATACAATCCCCACAACCAACACATTTACTATTTATAGTATAAGTAACATTAGATGTATTCAATGAGATAGCATTTTGATCACAAACATCAACACAACTACCACAATCAGTACAATTATCATCCTCAATACTAAAAGTTTTAACTGCAACTAAAGTAGCATTATATGAACATGCATCTGTACACATATTACACTCATTACAGTTATCTGAATTAATTGTATAAGTTATTGCATCAACATTTATTGCATTTTCAGAGCAAACATTGGAGCATAATTTACATTCAATACACTCATCAGTATCAATAGAATAACTGGTGGGATTATCAAGAGTAATAGCATTGTAATTACACACAGGAAGACAATCTTCACATCCCGTACACAATGTAGCATTAACAAAATATTCGCCATATAGGCTATTTGTACACGATTTCAATAATGGAGGAATAGCAATAATACATGTAGCTTTTCCTAATCTCATTAAAAAGTCTCTACGATTAAATGTTTTATTATCCATATGCCTGATGTATAAATAAAATACCTTAATACCTTAATCAAGTGTTCATGCCATGCAGGGTTATTATTTTTAAAAACAGAATCAAATAACAAGCTTATAACCCAACACAGCATGAACTTCCCCATCCTTATTTCATACTCAACCTTTCAAATTAAAAATTGAGTCTTAATTCTATGCGCCCTAAAACGGCATGATCATCATTCTCAATAAGTTTACTATTTACATAACCCAATATTGCATTGGCTTGTAGATGTTTAAAAAATATTTTTCCACATTGAAAATCAAATTCTTGCATCGAAGATTGCTGCTTTGATGAAGCATATTGAAGTTTAAAATGTGTTTTAGCTTTTGGTATATTATGCTTTAACGATAAAAGAAAAATTGGCATTTCAACGGCATCTAATCTCAACACCTCTCCTGCTAAAATATTGCTATACCTGTTCAATACCATTGCATCTTCACTAAACTCAGAAAAGTCGTAGTATGCTAATTCAAAGTTTGTTCTGTGCATATTACTCCACATAACACTCTTATCCAGTTTTAATACATAAATAAGTCCTTGATTGTCTGACGCTATCTGATATAGTATTTCCGGTTTTAAATTAAAATCCTTAGCCAGCTCTACATCTGCATATAAGCCTGTTGTAACCAAAGAATTTTCAACCTCATTACCAAACTCAGTATAAAATGCCCATCCAATATCTTTTAATGATAATGAAGAACTGGTTGTTTCCTCATCCAACGAACTAAACTCATCTCCCATACTTGAAAACTCATCATCACTTGTTTCTTTTTGAGGATTTAAGCTGAGCGTAAATGCAGCCATATTTGTTTTTCCAATAGAAGAACTTATATGTGTCAATGTTCTATCCTGGATAATATCATACAAATAACAGGTACTACAGAAAGTTCCGTTACGAGCGAAATCATTAGATACTGAACCAGCTGTTAAATTAAAATTCCATTTATCGTTATTATATCTATAGCTTACACCTAAAACTCGCTCATTTAATAAATATTCATCCCCTAATTGAGCAGAATGTAGCCCCATGGTTAAATTTGAATTTGTACTCCTGTACTTATAAAATACTTCTCTAAAGCCAAAACGTGAATTATCGAATATGATATCAGTATCTAAATCTTTTTGTCTCCAATATTTTACTCCTCCTTCAAAATAAAATGTACTTGAGTTTGTGGTATAATCTAAACCCAAAAATGCCATTCCATTAGCAATATGACTATTGGAAATATATCCTTGTGAACCTGTAATTTCTCCTGCCCACATTAAATTTGAATCTCCAATAGGTTTCAAAAAGCCACCTAAACGACTTCTACAATTCCATTGAGCATTTAAAGAAACACTTAAGCAAGTAAAAATAACAGCAACAATATATTTGTTCATTTGTAAGGTTTTATCTGAATAAAATTATTTATCTGAAACTAATCTCATTGTACTAAAAGTAAGCGCTTCCTTTTTACATGACTTTAAGCAATCACCACAGGCAATGCAGTTTAACTCCGTAACAAAACTCTTTTTATTTTCATAAAGTAATGCTCCTGTTTTGCACTTATTACTACATTTTACACAATCTACACATGAAATATCCTGAGTAATTTTGCGTGCTTTAGGAAGCATACTTATCCATCCTAAAACCAACCCTACAGGACAGATTGCTCTACAAAACGGTCGATAGATTAAAATGGAAGTTAACAATAGCAATGCAAGTAAAACATATCCGGTTATATTGGCTGAAAACAAGTTAAATGCAACTTTAAACGGATCGTAATGAATATATATATTCGTTCGCGTTACAGCTAATTGTATAAATAATATCACAAATACTGACACTTGTATAATTCGAAGTATTTTTTGATGTTTATGTTTTTTCAAAACCTCAAACCTGGTTGCTGAAAATATAAAATCCTGCAAGGCTCCCAGATGACAAAGCCATCCGCACCAAACTCGCCCAAATAAATATGTTAATGGAAGCAGGCCAATAATCCACAACAAGGATATCCAATTTACATCCAATCCCATGCCCGCTAAAGCCAAATTTTGAAATGAAGATATCATACAAGGACATCCTCCATGTATAAAGCCTAACCAAATCAACATGGACAGCATAAAAAATGGCCTTAATTTTTGAAAGAAATTGTTATTTATAAATACACCAACAATAATGGTTAGAATAAATAATATGGATAACTCAATTAGAAAATCTGTATCAGTTTTTGATAATCCCTGCTTTGTATTTGCAATACTTATTTCGCTATTCTCTAAATTTTCTGAAAACTCCGAATCTCCTATATCTTTAAATTCATCAGATGCATCTGAAAATTCATTATCAGAAACTGAAGAAAACTCATCTCCGGCATCTTGAAATTCATCCGTATCTATCTCTTGAAATTCAGTATTATCTAAGGATTGAAATTCGTCTCCTACAGAAGTGAATTCATCTACAGAACTTGTATCAATAAAAGCTATACAGTCTTGATTTTCCTGATTATTGGTTTTAATAAAAGAGGAGGAAACCAAAACGCTTATGATTCCTCCTCCCAGAACTAAAAACAGCTTTTTATTATTTATGCTGTAAAGATAATATGACGCTAGTCCAATGATTGCAACTAAACCAAGTACCTTGGCTGTTGCTCCTGAACTAGTATTTTCAGTCGAATAAGGACAAGAAGTGCAATCTTCCTGAGAAACCTTACATATTTCATTATTATTATTTACCTCATCAATACTTGCTCTTGAACTAAGGCTGACTAATGCAAATAATATTATAACAATCCAGCGTTGCAAAATCAAGATCTTTTAAATTCAATACTCCCCATTCCACCTTCCTTATCGCATGATCTGACAGCTACGATCTGTGTTTTTTTCTTTTTATCTGAAGCAACCTCAACTATTTTGACTTTTAATTTTCGGGTATACTCCATACCTGATAACCTCTTCCATTCTGTTGCTCCAAGAATTTTTACTCCCTGGTACTGAAACTTTGTTTCTTTTACAGAAACAGGACAATTACGATGTGTGAATTGTAAATGAACTTCAACAACTAATTCATCTCCAACCTTATATGTTTCCTGCTCGTTTTCAACTACTTTCAATGTAATTTCACAGGCACTAGCAACTGCAACTCCTACAAACAAAAAGCTTAACAGTAATAATGTTTTTAAATGTTTCATCTGTTATTAATTTTCCATTAATAGTTTACTTTCTTAAATAATATTCACAACTATAACCCTATGAGACGATAATTATTATTTAATCCTTCGAAAAAAACAGACTATTATTTAATTTTTTTGCGAAGCCAAAGTACTTTAAAAGAAAACCTAAAGTGGAGAGAAATCCGTGAACGAGAAAAAACAAACGGGGAAGTGGGAAAAATACCAATAGGTAAAATTGGAGTTTTTTATCTGTTATTGATATGAGATAAAAAATAAAAAGAGGTTACTTTCTATATTAGAAAATAACCTCTTGAATGTTATGAAAAGATCTGATTATTAATACTATTTTTTAATCAGTTTACTGCAATTTGTTTTACCATCAATATCTGTTGCCTCCAACAAATATGTTCCTTGTGGTAATTCACTAATATTTAATTTATTATCTAAAACACTTTTGGTTAATACTTTTACACCTGTCATAGAATAAATAGCTACAGATTCAATTTGGCTGCCTGATTCTAAAGTAACCATATCTGAAGCAGGATTAGGAAAAATACTAAAACTCAAATCCGCGGCATCTCCTGATTCAATATCTGTAGATACTCCAACAACAACATTATCCCAATACCAGGTTTCTCCTAACGTAACTCCATCACCATGATTAAAATAAATATCTACAGCGTCAACAACTGCATCTTTATCCCCATCATTTTCAGGAACAGAAAAATCAAATTCAATTGTTTGCCATGCATTTGCCGTTGTATATTCACCATACGTTTCGATAGTAGCACCGGAACCATTAAGTGTATCTTCTAACTTTAGCCATATTCTACCTGAAATAGGAGCATAAATATCTATATACAGCTTATAGTTATTTCCTGCTAAGTTTAAAGTTTCGCCAGCCAGAAACTGATACACACACCATTGATCTGATTGAGTGTAATAACCAACGTTTGCACTTGAGTTAGTTGCATCCTGAGATGGATTAGCAGTTTCTCCATAATCAGAGGCACCCCATACTATATTCGCAGCAGGTGTAATAGTTTCAAAATCAGCGTAAACCTGAGAGCTTACATTAATTACAACGCATAAAAATGCTAGGATAAAGGAAAATTTTTTCATAAAAATTAAATTTTAAAAGTGAATAATGTGAACTATAAAATCGATTGCCATAAATAAATATGAGCAAAGAATTTTTTCTTTAAATAATCGGAGACTATCTCACAAAAGAGATAAGTCTCCGAAAACAGGGATTAGGATATTCTACCAATTAGGGTTTTGAACCAAATTAGGATTGTTATCAATATATGTTTGACGAATAGGGTACAAATACATTTTTTTAGTAAAAGTCCTGGTCATTACATCAGTTCTGTTATAAAAATCAGGTTCTGATGCATATTGATTCATACCGGTAACAGGTTCTGAAAAAATAGATACAGCAGTTTTCCAACGTCTGATATCATTATAGCGAATATCATTCTCTACTGCCAATTCAACTCTTCGTTCTCTCCTGATAACACTTTGCATTTCTGAGTAATTTCCCAATAAACTTTCATCTACTCCGGGAATACCAGCTCTTGTTCTGATACGGTTCAGATATTCAATTATGTCTGAGCTTTCTCTGTAAGTTTCACTTTCATTCATAGCTTCAACATAACTTAAATAAATCTCGCCTAAACGAATCATAATACCAGGCATTGTTGGAACATACCATGAACGAGGAATAGCTTCCGGGTGAACCGCTTTTTTATTCAAGTAGCCACACATTGGACTGTCGGCACTAGGACGGCCATCATAACCACCATAATGAAGTTGAGCATCTCTTGACTCCTGAGGAATCCAGTTTCTGTTAAATCGAACAGTAATGTAAAATCTTGGCTCGCGATTGATATACATATTATAAACGTTATCCTGTACAACCATACCTGCTTCACTTTTCCAGTTTTGGTCGTAATCTGTATCATAATAAGTATCATACGATGAGTACCCATCTTCAACATAAACAGAGGCCGGATCATTAATATCTAAACCATTTCTGTCGTAAAATGCATCAACAAGGCTTTGTGTAAGTCCAAAGAATCCATAACCTCCTGCTCCACGAGGGAAACTGGCCATATTCCAGGCACTGCCATTATTACTTGGTCGGGCCCAAATAATTTCTTTATTGGTATCTCCTGTTTTTGTAAACAAATTTTGAAACGAAAGAAAAGGATCAATATCTCCATCATCCTGAGTTTCGGTGTATAATTCATATACTCCAGCTTCAGCTAAATCAATCACTAATTTATAAGCTTCTACTGCTTTGTCCCATTTAGTAGCATCATAAGACTGACTAAATAAATTAGTTCCATCGGGATTCACCACATCCTTAAAGTCCTCATTACCATTAAATAAAGGACTAGCTGCATTTAATAACACTCTTGCTCTGATAGCCAGACATGTTCCTTTTGTAGGACGACCAAAATCAGAAGTTAAATTCGTATAGGTTTCCGGTAATTCTTCTGAAATTTCTAACAGTTCATCATCCAACCAATCTACTATTTCATCATAAGGAGTACGTTGAAGCATTAATGCATCATAGTCTGTATCTGATGAAATCAGATCTGTAACCAAAGGAAACGGACCGTACATCTCTAACATTTTAGAGTAATAAAAAGCCACTAAAAACCTTGATTCAAGAATCATTTGATCCACATCATCCTGAGTTAAATTTTGTTCAGGTAGAGCTTTTACATTTTGTTGAAAGATCAATGCTGATCTCACTTTTTCATAAGTATCGCCCCATAAATCAGGAGCATACTCTGAGGTTGGACTCCAGTTTCCTTGTTGAGCTTTTACTGCCCATCCACCCCACTCTGCCTGTTCCATTGGCAACTGCGCATCATCTGATAAAAATACAGCACCATAACCATAAGCTGTAGTCCAATATGGATCAGGAATTAAGTTATATAACGCTGCCAACCAACCTTCAACCCTATTTTCGTCATTAAAAGTCATTTCCAGGGTTAAAAGATCATCCGGCTTTTGATCCAAATAATCCTCTGAGCATGATGAAACAACAAAAAACGCTAATAATGACAGAGTCAGTATTCTATATAGTTTATATCTCATAACTTTCTAATTATTAAAATGATACTTCAAGACCGCAAGAATAAACCTTTTGTGTAGGATAGCTTAATCCATTGCTTGATCCAAGTTCCGGATCCCACATATCAAAATCGGCAATAGTGAATAGATTTGTACCTCTGAAGAAAACTCTTGCATGACGCATATGACAAGCCTTTTGCCATGCTTTAGGCAGAGTATATCCAACCTCAAGATTTTTTAATCTTAAATAACTACTACTTTTTAACCACCATGTAGATACCTGAGAGTTATTTTCACTTTTAGTAATGGCTAATCTAGGCCAGAATACATCACCATTATAAGGATCATCAGCAGACCAACGATCATCAACATTTGCATAAATACCACCTTTGGCTCCACCACCACTTGCAGGAAGTAAAGTTTCTCCTGTTAACATGTTAGTCATGTTATCTACACCTTGAAATAAGGCTCCAAAATCAAGATTCTTATATCTTAAATTAAAAGCAAAACCATAAACAATTTCAGGAGTCCAAGGTGCTCCAATTGCTTTTTGGTCATAAGAATCAACAGTTCCATCGTTATTAATATCAGCATATCTAATATCTCCGGCTTGAACCGTTCCGAAAGAATGTACAGGAATACCATCAACCAAATTTCCTTCACTATCGAAATCATCCGGAGTAAATAATCCTTCAGCTATTAATCCAAAATGTTGGTTTAAAGGATGACCAGTTTCAGCTCTTGTTGTATTTTTTAAAGATTCTGCTTCATCGCATTCTGTTATTTTATTTCGAGCAAAAGTGTAGTTACCTTTTAATGTAAGAAACAAGTCATCAGTTATAGCCTTGTTGTATTCTAAAGAAACTTCAAATCCATGATTTTCAACCTTTCCATAATTGGCATAAGGCGCTTCTGAATATCCTGCTGTTTCAGGAATAGTTTCACGCTGCATAAAGATATCTTCACGCCACTCCTTAAAATAATCGGCCTGAATACTAATGCTTGAAAATAATCCTAATTCTAAACCTATATTGGCTTTTGTTGCTGTTTCCCAAGTTAAATTATCCACGCCAAAATCACCTTCCTGATATCCTGTTGAATAATATTGACCCAAATACCCAAAATTATACCCGGTAACTTCACTGATTGTAGCTAAATATCCAAACCTTCTTGTATCTGAGATATTATCGTTACCTACGGTACCTAACGAACCTCTAATTTTTAATTCAGATAATACATCCTGAGCACCTTGCATAAAGTTTTCGTTAGAAATCATCCAACCTAAAGCTACAGAAGGAAAAAATCCATAACGTTTACCTTTTTTAAAGTTTTCAGAACCATTGTAACCAAAATTAAATTCAGTAAAATAGCGATCAGCATAATTATAACTCACCCTTCCTGCAATCCCTTGGTTTCTATATGGAATAGACATGATAGCAGATTCAGCGTCTCCATTTACATACTCTCTTCTGTTGAATAAAAACAGTCCTTCTAATGTGTGCGAATTAAAACTTCTTTTATAGTTAGCCTGAAATTCAAGGTAAGATGTTTTGTTACCTCCTGCCGATTTTGAGAAATCAAGAAATTCCTGCCCTTCGCTAACTATCGACGTAATCAGATCGCCATTATCATCTCTTCCTGAAGCCCAATAATAAGTTGGAGATTTAGTACGATCTACATTATTCCAGTTCCAAAAGTCATAAGAAAACATTCCTTTAAGTTTTAATCCTTTTAAACCAGAAATAATCTTTCCCATATCCTGAGTAACACTTACATTAGATTGAAAACTACTCTGATATTGTGTAGAATAACCTGTTTGAGTCATTAATGCCCATGGGTTTCTTCTGTCACCATATTTTGGAATCTGACCATTAGAATAAATTTTAGGGTGCATAATTGGAGTAGCCTCAAAAATTCTGTCCATAATTTCGTCGATACCTGTTCCCGGTGCATTTCGGTCCATAACGTAACCACCAATTCCAACATTTACTACTGTTGAACTGGTTAAATCTAAATCTACATTACTTCTTACATTGTAGCGTTTTAATTTAATCTCTGAATTATAATTTGTACCAGGATCATCAATAGTAATACCCTCTTCGCCATAATACCCAACCACAAGACTATATCTTAAACGGTCACTACCTCCATTTATATCAACAGATACTTTGCTGTTTTTAGCATTTGATTTAGTCAATTCATTTAACCAATCCACATCCGGGTAAAGGTCAGGATCAGCACCTGTGCGAGTATTTTCAATAGCCTCCTCAGTAAATGAAGCTTGCAATCCAGATAATTCACGTGCTTCATTCACAATTTCCATGTATTTAGCACCATCCACAAATTCAGGTAATTTAGTTGGATTGGTAATACCAAAATTTGTTTTAACAGAAATTGAAGGTTTTCCTTCCTTACCTTTTTTAGTTTCAATTAAGATAACTCCATTTGCGCCTCGCACACCGTAAATTGCAGTGGCAGAAGCATCTTTTAAAATTGAGAAAGATTCAATTTCTTCGGGCATTATATTACTCAGGCTTCGTTCTATTCCATCAACTAAAACTAAAGGAGTTGAATTGGTTCCGAAAGTGTTTATACCACGAATCCAGAAATCTGAATTATCATAACCGGGCTCCCCACTTCTTTGTACAGCAATAACACCGGCAATCTGACCTGCCAGATTATTTGTTATTGATCTTGTTTGACCGGATTCTAAAGTTTTAGGTTTAATGGTAGAAATAGCACCTACAACACTCTCCTTTTTTTGAGATCCGTAACCTACAATCACAACCTCTTCCAGTCCCATATTATCAGCCGTTAATGTTGCATTAATAATACGATCATGAGGAATTCTTGATTCAAAGGCTAAAAAACCGATATAAGTGAATCGAATAATTGAACTATCACTTGCTACATTATATAAGGAGAAATTACCATTAACATCGGTAATTGTAGCATTATTAGTTCCTTTTTCAACAATGGTAACCCCAATTAATGGTTCCCCAATGTTATCAATAACTTTCCCTGTTATTTTTAAGGATTCCTGAGCTGACACTGCAATACTTATCCCAAACAGAAAAATAAAGAGAAATTTTAAACCATACAGTCTTACTTTATAAGCATAAAGCAATAAAGACAAATTATTTTTTTTCATATTTGCATTACTTATAATTCAATAAATTATTGAGTTAAAACATCTTGAATCAGATGACATAACCGCCAAGTCTGTCATCTGATTCTTTTTACTTAGTCATCATATTTTTTACATAGGCATTTATTTTTTTATAATTGATAATGTAGTTTCTGGGCTTTTATATTCTCCGAATTGGGTCCTATTTCTATCTGGAATTCACCAGGTTCCACTTTATATTCAAATTTTTCGTTGTAGAATTTTAAATCCTTATCTGTAATTTCAAATTCAATTGTTTTTTCCTCTCCAGGCTGTAAATACACTTTCTTATAACCTTTCAACTCTTTTAAAGGACGAGTAACACTTGCTACCATATCCCTTATATATAATTGGACAGTTTCTTCTCCCGCATATTTTCCTGAATTCTTTATGTTGACAGAAGCTATTATTGTATCCCCTTGATGCATTACATTATCATGCATGGATATATCTCCATATTCAAACGAAGTATAACTCAAACCATAACCAAAAGGATAAAGTGGTTTATTTGAAACATCAAGATAACGTGATGTATATTTAATACCAGGATAGAATGGTCGTCCGGTATTTTTCATGTTATAATACACCGGTATCTGACCAACCTTACGAGGAAATGACATAGTTAACTTACCTGAAGGATTATAATCTCCCCATAAAATGCTGGATACAGCCGGTGCAGTTTGAGTTCCTCCTGACCAACATTGTAAAATAGCAGCGCAATTTTCTTCTTCCCATTCCAAAGTCAGTGGTCGCCCACTTACTAAAACAAGTACAACAGGCTTTCCGGTTTTAACTAATGCCTTTAACAATTTTTTCTGAGTCGCTTGCAATGAAATGTCTGCCATACTAGAAGCTTCGCCCGACATAGCAGCAGACTCTCCCAAGACAGCTACTACTACGTCAGACTTTTGTGCGGTTAACACAGCTTCCTTCAATAATACATCATCAACTTTACCTTCTATATTATAATTAATCAACTTTGCTAAATCCTCATTATCTGTAAGCTTTGCACCTTCTGCATAAAGAATTTTCCCCTTTTGTTGAGCAGCATCTTTTACCGATTGAACTTTATCCAATTCTCCACTTAACACCCATGTTCCCAATAAATCCTTCTTAGAATCAGCCAGAGGGCCAATAATGGCCACTCTCTGGTCTGATTTTAAGGGAAGTGTTTTATTATTATTTTTTAATAGGACGCATGATTTTTGAGCAGCAAGCAAGGATAAATCCATAAATTCTTTCTGCTTTTCAGTATTAACGCTATTCTTTTTTAGTCGGATAAAAGGATCACTAAATAATCCCAGTTTATATTTTGCTTCAAGAATTCTTTTACAAGCTTTATCAATTAATTCCATTGATACAGAGCCATCATCCAGTGATGATTTTAAAGTATGAACAAAACCTTCACTTACCATATCCATATCTATACCGGCATCAATAGCCAAAGCTGAAGACTTTTTCAGATCGCCGATTCCATGATTTCCCATCTCACGAATAGCAGTATAGTCAGTTACTATAAAACCATTGAATCCCCAATAATTGCGAAGAACGTCATCTATTAACCATTTATGTGAGGTGGCAGGAGTACCGTTTATATCATTAAATGAAGTCATTACAGAGCCAACTCCAGCATCCACTGCTGCCTGATAAGGAGGAAGAAAATCCTGAAACATTCTTATCTCGCTCATATCTACAGTATTGTAATCTCTACCACCTTCAGCTGCACCGTACAAGGCATAGTGTTTCACACAGGCCATAACCGACTCATCACTAGCCATATTTGAGCCCTGATAACCTTTTACCATAGCCTTTGCAACCAAAGAACCTAAATAAGTGTCCTCTCCAGCTCCTTCAGCTACCCTGCCCCATCTTGGATCTCGAGAAATATCAACCATTGGAGAAAAAACCCAGTCTATACCATCAGCACTGGCTTCATAAGCAGCAGCCTGTGCAGTTTTTTCAATTAAATCGAGATCCCAGGAGCAGGATAACGCCAAAGGTATGGGAAATATGATATGATGTCCGTGTATAACGTCTTGTCCAAACATAAGAGGAATACCTAATCGGGATTGCTTCACAGCTAGTTCCTGAATTTTTCTTCGCTCTTGTTGAGATTCTATATTAAATAAACCTCCTACTAATCCATTTTCAACTTTTTGACTTACGCCCTTATTTGCAGCAGCACCGGTAGTTAAACTACCATCCCACGCCAACAAATTGAGTTGTCCTAACTTTTCATCAAGAGTCATTTCAACCATCAACTCAGTGACAAATTTGTCCATTTCCACATCCTTACCTGTTTTATTCTGTGTATTTGTACACCCAGGTAAAAGCGCAATTATTGCTATAACTATTAAAATACTTGTTAACCGTTTCAATTTGTATCTGAATTAAATTGTATTACCAAACAGCCTTTCTGTTATTCTTATTTACAGACTGACCTTTTCCGTTAATTATACTTTTCACAGCACTTCCTTCATTTCCACCAAGCCAAATTGTGGTAATATGATGAAGTTTCGTTTCAATTTGAGGAGGTGTTTCAACAGCCTGATCAACAATTGCAGAACTCTTAAAAAACACATTGTAGATCCCCATACCCCAGGCCTCATGATTTTTTACATTTTCGGCTACTTTATACGATGCATAACCATTAGTACCATTATGTCTCCATTCTTCAGGAGAAGGTACAAAATAGGGCATCTCACATTGGTAGAAATAAACCATACCGTTTTCACCTTTCCATACCGTTTGGTATTCTTGAAAATGTTCGTTAAACAAACCATATATTGTTACATCATTTCCATTGACAGTAAGTCCGTTTGCTCCTTTATTCAAATCCCATCCAGCTCCATTTCCATGATCAGCTCTCCATAACCAAATATGATCAGCTACAACATTATTACTATTTATTGTTAAACAGTTATTTACGGTTCCTTGTATGTAACCTCCAACCCTAACAAATAGATCAAATATATACGAAGGGTTTTCACTGTGATTTTTATTACAACCAAAAGTTCCAAATTGAATTAGAGATTCTGATTTTTTTACTCCTGCATCAACAACAAGTCCTGAAAGCGTTACTCCATCAACATCTGCTATATCAAGAACTGCATTTCCATTTTCGGGTATTAAAGATGGAAGTCCTATACCCAAAAGCATTGTTCCTGGTTTTGTAACATTTAAACTTTCTCCAAGCCTGTATATTCCCGGAGTAAACAACACATTTTTACCTTGTTGTAAAGCCGCATTAATTGTTTTTGAGTTATCAGAATTTGGATTTGCAATATAAAAGTCAGCCATTTCAACCTCTGTAATATTGCTATCTTGTTGATCTTCCCAGCTTACTCCGCCAGTTCTTCTTTTCTTTGGAGGTACTTTTACAACCAGCTTTTTTTTGTTGTTAAGTGCTAAAAATGGTTTTTCACGAATAAAAAGAGTACTATCAATTGAAAGATAAGGTTTTTCAGGCCAGTTATTTTTAGGAGCTCCTAAAACTCCTAACGATACAACATTCCATAACCCTCCCGAGCAACTTGCCCATTCACTATTGCGTGAAAACCATTGCTGCTGAGAACCAAACTCCACCTTACCATCAATCTTAGAATCAGATAAATAACCACCACTTGCAGCCCCAAAGTCATGTAATTGTAAATTTCCTTTTATATGAACACGTCTCATTGGCGCAGCTTGTGAAACAGCCCAAACATTTGTTGAATCTTTCGTTGGTATAACAGTAAGATTTTCAACTGAACGCCAAAAGTTTATCAAAACGCTTCCATTAAAGGTTGGAGGAGCAAATGCTTCAACTCCTCCATTTATAATAACATCACGAGGGGATTCTCCTAATCCAGCAATCGATGTATAATATCCAACCTTAATATTCAAATTGTATTGTCCAGGTGTAAACAATAGAGCAAATCGATTATCATTAAACTCGCTTTGCTTATTACTTTGCAATGTATAAATAGAATCTGTTATGTGTTGTATACATTCCATCTTCATATCAGAAGTAAAAACAAAAACATTTTCTCCCAAATCATTTTCAGATAGCACACTCTTATTTTGAGTAGTACAACCACTAATCACATTTAAAAACAGCAGAAAGTATAAATAAATACAACCTTTTAGATACAAGTTCATTTTGATTGGAATCATATTATCTGATTTATTTTACTTTTGAAAAATTTCAGGATATTTTCTTATGAAATACACTGGTGTACAACTCCATGCATGACAATAGCTGTTAATTGGGAAAAATCCGTATGGTGAAAGAAAATCATTAGTTGGGTCATATACTTCCCAGAATGTATCAGCTCCCTTATCAACCATTCCTCCCCAAAAATCTGTTAACACAGTTTTAGCTTCATCATACATTTTTGATTTTACCAAAGCCTGAATAAAATAGTGATACATATATGGACCACCAGGTTTTAAAGCTTCTGTATGTTTCATTACATTGCTTAAAGCTTTTTGACTCGCTTTTTCAGAAAGAACATCTCCAATAATCATCCATGCCTGAGATGCATAAGAAACCTGTTTATCCTCTCCACATTCAAATAATCCTGTTTTTGAATTATACATATTCTTTAAAGCAGCACGCTTCATCTTTTTTATTAAAGATGGAACATACTTTACATCATCTTCAACATTTAAAAGCTTAGCTAATTCATAGGTTTCATTTAATGCAAAAATCATTAGTCCCTGAATACCAGCAGCCTTGTTTAAACCATCTTTCCAGTCAAAGAATAACCACCATTCTTTATTTGCTCTTTCATAATCCACTAATCCATCCTCTGAAACATATTGAGTAATAATATCCAACTGACGTTTAGCTACCGGCCAAAGATCTTTTGCTGTTTCTGCATCTTTTGTTGCTTCTAAATACTCTTTTAAAGAAGCATTATAAAGCAATGAATAATCCATTAAACGCTGACCAGCCTGAGCATGAGGTTCCGGAGTTTCAAATACAGTTCCTAATACATAACCTTCATCATCGCTAAGTCCGGCTAACATATACAAACATCTTTTAGTTAACTGATGATTTTCAAACGAATAAATATTAGCCAGTGATTCCAGATACATATCTCCAACCCATAAACGACGGTCGCGTTTTGGTCCATCTTCATAAACCGTTTGCATACATTCTTCAAGAGTTTTCAATCCGATTTCATCAATCTTTTGAATCACTTCAGGAGTAGATGCTGCTAAATCTTTCGGAGTATTCTCTGCTGAGGTTACAGCTTTAAATTTTACATCGCTGATTTTAAAATCGAAATATGGTGAACTTCCTATCAGATCAATTTTTACATATCGGCATGCCATACGACGCTCAATGTTATATGACCCTGGAAGATTCATAATGTTATACTCTGTATCCTGTAACCAGGCACGACTAATTCCACCATCAAACGGATCAAAGGGAGTTACTAGTTCGGACGGTACTTCACCAAAAGTAAATCTAAAACGAACCGGTGAATCAGGAGATCCCCAGATTGTTTCCAAACCGAAAGAAAAATATCCGGTATAATGATCTCCTAAATCAACGATTACACTCTCTAGTTTTCGAATAGATTGTCCATATAATGAGTCAATTGGCGCAACTTTTTTAACTTCCCAACCTTGAAAAGCATCATCATTTTTTACAATTTCAACAATACTTGCTGGTTCAACAATAGTTTCTTTTAAAACAGGTTTTAGTTCCTCTGCCTTTTTAACCCACTGTTTCCCTTTTTCATAATAGTTTTGTGCATTTACTGAACTTAGTAACAACGTTAAAGCTCCTAATGCTATAGTTCTTTTTAATAGAGTTCGCATATAATAAAGTTTTATGATTTACATTTCTTTAAAGCTCAATATCTTTTGATAGCCATATATTTTCTGATGAATTACCAATCATAATTTGATAGGTTCCTGGCATTACCTCCCATTTTGATTTCTCAGCATTGTAGCTGGTAAAATCATCCTGAGACAGAATCAATTTTATTTTAGAAAAATCTCCAGTATTCAGACTTTGGGTTTTTGCAAACTTTTTTAGTTTTACTAAACCTAGTGGATCTTTTATATAAAGCTGAACAACCTCTTTGCCTCTATAAGTACCTTTATTAAAGATGGTAAGATCACATTCGATTTCATTGTTTTCTTTTTCTGTAACTTTAATATCCTTTGCTTCAAAAGTGCTATAGGATAATCCGTATCCAAACTCATAAGATGGTTTAATACCTTTTGCCAGATAATATTTATACCCCACATATAACCCTTCTGTATATGAAACCTCTTTTGGATCTTTAGATGGATCAGGAAAATATGATGCAGAAGGAACATCAGTATATTTATTCGGGAAAGTCATACTTAATTTACCGGATGGAGAAACATCTCCTGACAATATCTGAGTAATAGCAGTACCTGCTTCCTGACCTGGTTGCCAAGCTAATAAAATAGCATCTGCATAATTTTTCCATGAGGCAGTTTCAACCACACCTCCAATGTTTAGTACTACTATAAGTTTTTTGTTTTTTGCATGAAATACTTTAGACAGCTTTTTAAGCATACTGTGCTCTTCTTTTGTTAAATCAAAATCATCTTCAAGTTTTCTATCAGCAAACTCACCTGAAGTTCTGGAAATAGTAAACAAACCTATATCGCAAGATGAAGCGTATTTATTTAGTTCAGAAGAAGACCAATCCTTTTCTTTTAACATGATGTCTGGTTGAAAATAAGAAGCCTTTTCTCCCACTCTTTTTCTTTCATTTTCAACATGTTGTTCGTAAATCCCTTTAAGTTCATTTGGAATTTTATAGCCCTGAGCCAATAAACCTTCATTTAAAGAAATAGTATAAGCTCGGTTCACATTCCCACTACCTGTTCCAGTTGCAATTGTTTGATAAGTACCAATTCCAAATGCTGCAATACTTTTAACTTTCTGTGTAAATGGTAAAGCTTCTTTTTCATTTTTTAGCAAAACCATACCCTCTAGTGCTATTTGCTCAGCAATTTTTGCATGGGCTTTTAGATCAGGAGTTTCTGAATAAGTATACTTCTTAAATCGTGGAGTTTTTTTAATAACATTTAAAATCCTGTCTACATTTCTATCCACATATTTTTCATCCAACTCTCCTTTTTGAACTGCTTCAGCAATTTTTTCAGCTATATAAGAGCTTCCTGGCATTAATAAATCATTACCTGAAATAACTTGTTGAAATCTGTCTCTTCCGGCAAACCAGTCGGTCATTACCAAACCATCAAATCCCCAGGTTTTTCTTAATACAGAATCCAGTAATTCCGGATTTTCAGAACAGTAAACACCATTTATTTTGTTGTAGGCAGACATAACAGTCCATGGATGTGATTTTTTAACTGCTATTTCAAATCCTTTCAGGTAGGTTTCGTGTAATGTTCTTTCATCGATTTTAGCATCGATAGACATTCGGTTGGTTTCATTATTATTTGCAGCAAAGTGTTTGATTGAAGTACCTACACCCATTGATTGAACTCCATTAACCATTGCTGCAGCCATCTCTCCTGAAATAAGAGGGTCTTCTGAATAATACTCGAAATTTCTACCACCAAGAGGATTACGATGTATGTTAAGTGCCGGAGCTAATAGAATATCAACTCCATATTCCAAAGCTTCCTTACCCATACATTCTCCCACTCTTCGAACTGTAGCAGTATCCCATGAACAAGCTAATAAGGTTTCGATAGGAAATGCGGTAGCATAATAAGTTTTCGAAGTATCAGGACGAGAAGGATCAATTCTTACACCTGCAGGTCCATCGGCTAGTACAATTGCCGGTATCCCTAACCTTGGTATGCCATAAGTAGTTCCTGCCGCTCCCGGTACAATTCTTTTAGTTTGTCCAACAACAGGTGGTTGGGTACTAAAAAGTGTATCTGCTCCTCCAAAACCTGATGGGTATCCCCGGGGAAATCCCGGGTCATTACCCACCAGTACCTGAGCTTTTTCTTCTAATGTCATTGCTGCAATTACTTCCTCATTTGAGCTTTTACCCAGCTCAATTTTTTTAGGAGTACAACTGGCAATGACAAACATTCCAAATAATAAATAGATATTTTGTCGGCTTATTATCTTCATATGTTTATAATTTTGTTTTAATGGTCTTTAGTTCTTAATCTGAATTTATCTAATGATGAGCTTTTGATTAATATCATCTACACTCATGATATAGAGTCCTGGAGTTAATTGGGATAGGTTTAAAGTTCCTTTTCTATCAACTAAATCGCTATATACAACATGACCTAAACTGTTATAAATTTTTATCTGACAATAGTCATAACCCGGAATTTCATAATGCAAAACATAGGGTGATTCGAGAGGATTAGGATAGATTTGAAGTGGATTTTCTTTATAATCTCCAACTGCATTATCTTCATTGATTCCCCAGGTAAAAATTTCCCATCCATCAAATGATGAACGATTTGCAGTAAGAGGTATAGATCCACCTTCCATACATACATATCCTGTTGATGACATTAATGCCACTTCATTATTTGTAAGATCTACCCAAATAAATTTTTCAGTTTCTCCAATCTCCGTACTATTGCAGGTCATTGAACTTGTTCCTTCATTGGAGCTTACATATTTACCATTGTGTCCTTTTAGAGCTATTTTACCTTCACCTGCATCTACAATTGTAAAAACTTCATTATCTCCCAGCGTTGTTTTGGTGCAGGTAAGAGTTTCTGATTCAGAGCTAACATAAGTTTCATCATAAGCTTGAAGATATATTTCAGAACCGATGTTAAGATTTATTTCTTGTTGAGTATAAGAACTTATAGTATTTACAAGATCCTCGTTATAAGTATAGTTATCTGTTGTGAATTTATCCCACTTTTCTTTAATCTCATCATAACTATCAAACGTAGGATCAGGAACAGGATTGCTATTTCCCATATAAAGTCCCCAATTGTTCTCTGTTGTATTGTTTTTATAACACCAGTTTGACCATGAAACATTAGCTGAATTTAATGCGCTCATCCACTTTCCCCATAAATCCAGATGTCCCCAAAAATTATATTCACCTGCCAAAACAGGAACATTCCACTGCTGCTGATGCCACATTAAATCTGAAATCCCCCAATTCACAAATCCATCCTGAGAGTCCCAGTTCGATATATCCGTATTATAATAATGAGATTGATACATAACGTTTTCCCAACCAAAAGTTGAAGGTGGAGTTATATAATCATAACTATAGAAAGCTTGTACACAGATGACGTGATCAGGATCTACTGATCGAACAGCATAATATAAAACATTATAAAAGTCACTGTTAGTATTATAATTATTATTACTTACTGGTTCGTTTAACAGATCGTAGGCAGCAACACAAGGATTGCCAATATAATGCTCAGCGATTGCTTTCCATAAATCAATGGTATATGTTTGGTATTTTTCACTAGTCCATAAATCATTTGTTACAGCCTGTCCACTGGTAATATATCCATCTAAACCACCCGGAGCCCCATGTAAATCTAAAACCACGTAAATCTCTCTTTTAGAACATTCATCGATAACCCAATCTAACTGTGTAAAAGCTCCATCCTTCATGGTTCCATCATCTTTCATTAATTCTCTCCAAAAGAAAGGAACACGAACCATATTCATACCCATTTTTTGAATACTATCTAAATCTACAGTGGTTATCCAAAGATCCTGGTAATAATCCCAAAGTGCATCTGCCTCTGTTTCTCCAAAACGATCATTAAAAGTGCTTCTAACTGTATAGTCATCATTCATCATTACATTAAATTCAGAAATTGACCAGGTATTCTCTGAATTACCTTTTTGATCAATCCGTACATAACGACAAGAAGAGGCACCTGTGTAAATATCAAGACTTTCTTCACCTCCGTTTTCAGTAGCTATCCAATTCCAGTTTATTCCATCATCAGAAGTATACACAACACATAATATCATGGCCTCGTCCACACGGTTTTTTGCCTGAATACTAAATCTATTAAAGACCACTTCTTCTCCTAAATCTATAACAAAGTACTGCTCTCCATATTCATATTGATTTACTCCCGAATTCCAATAAGTAGATTCATCACCATCTATCATATTTGTGAGATTAGTAGAAGAAATAGTAGAAGAACAGGTGATTTTCCAGTTATCTCTATTTGCTCTCCCATATCCCATAGGTCCAATCCAATATTCCATACTCAACCAGGATCCTAAATTAGTTCCTTTTAAACTAATTGTATCGGCTGTTCCGGATTGATTACACAGGACAGTACCATTCGCTTTTAAAAAATCGTTCTCAGTAAACTGGGCTTTCACCTGTGAACAAGTAAATACCAAAACGAATATCCCTATTATATATGTATGTAATTTCATTTTTTTAAAATTTTATTTCTTCCTAAATCCCCACACACTAAATTTCGATTATGGCTCAGTACGTTAATTACTTAACTACAATTTTTGTAGAATAACTACCTTGTTTACCTGAAATCACAACTATATAAACCCCTGGATGTAAAGAATCTAAATTAACCGTTGTACTATTACCTTGATTAGTCTTATTTAGGCTAATAGTTCCGCAAATACTCATTATCTGAATAGCATTAAAATCGATGTCAGATTCTATATGAAGTTCTTTATTTGATTGATCCAACAGGGTTGGATAAACCTGTGTTTTATTGAATGAATTTTCAGAATCTTTAATATCTGCTGCTGTATCTAATGTCAGTTTCCACCAGTTTAATTTCCATCCACTATAATTTGTTACAATTCTTAAGGTATGCTGTCCTGCAGACAACGAAATAGCTCCTCCCAAATCATATGTTTCCCACGCTTCTAAACCTTCTGTATTTGGAGTATCAAAAGTCCCTAAAAGGTTATCCCCTTCATATATTGAGAAAGAGGATTCCCACACTGACGTTATTCTAATGCTTAAACTATATATGCCTGTTGTTTCAACTTCTACATTATAATCCATCCAATCATCAGCATCAAAATCATGAGCTGCTAAAATTCCACTCTCATCTTCTACTGTTGCTAGATGAACTCCTGACATGTCGACATAATGCTCAGCTTCAATAACATCGTTAACATCATGGTAATAATCTTCATCATACGATGACATATTGGTAAAAATCAATCCAAGATCTGTCAAAGTTCCCAACGTTCCGTCATTAGCAAGTATATTGGTATTATCCTGAGTACTTCTTACTAAAAACCAGGCATAACGAAATACCTTAGGTTCATTTTCAAGATAGTCTAATGCTTCTACCATAAAGTTTTGTTGGCTTAATTCTGTAACATCTGATGCGCTATGGTTAAACTCAGTTAACCAAAGTGGTCTATCATATTTATCATACAAGCTAATGTACCAAGGTAAAGCACCAGTATTATCAAAATAACCATGAATTGCAACGTAATCTACTCTACTACCTTCTGGTAAGGCAGCAAAGAAATCATCTAAATATTGAATAGGATCAGTATATTCAATATCATTCTCAATAACTGCACCTCCTGAATAACAAAAATTTAGTGCAGGACTGACTAGTTTTAAATCAAAATCATCAGCAATTGATTGTAGTTGTGGCCACATTTCTGCAGCTGCAACTGGTCCTATATTTGCTTGCTCCAGAAAGTTTGGTTCGTTAAAGCCTAATAAATATTCTATTTCAGGATGATTGGATAAATATTCTCTTAAAGCCGTTTCGTCATAACTTGAACCCCAGGCCATAGGTGTATAATCAATATAATTTTTAACACTACTGATTACAGAAGAACCTGGTTCCTGACTCCAATTGTAATACCATGCACAGTTTTCAACTGCCTTTAAATCGGAAATACCATTTAATGGACCTCCAAAACCTCTTTTGGGACTTACCGTTTGTGCAAAAAGGCCTCCATGAATCAGTATTAAAACAAATAATATGTGTAAATTTTTTTTCATTTAAATTCGGTTAACATTTGAATGTAGTTTCCCCATTACCACTTATTTATGAAATAAGTAGATTATATAAATTCAGAAAAGCAGTGTAATGTGTAATCCTGGTAAAATTTGTTAATACCAGGATTACATAACTTATTTGTTAATATCCATCATTTTGAGTAAGTAATGGATTAATCTCTAATTCTCCTTCCGGAATTGGGAATAAAAGTCGGTGCGCATCAACCTGATAAGAATCTGTTGTTGGGGTTACACCAGCAGGGTAATAATAAGCCTGAGGATCTGCCAATACTTTAGCACTATGAGCTTGCATTACTTCTATAGCTTTTCCTGTTCTTACTAAATCTAACCAACGCTTATTCTCAAAAGCCAATTCTAATTGTCTTTCTAACATAATGGCATCTCTTAGTTCATCCTGGTCAGAAATAGCAAGCTCTGATAAACCTGTTCTTGAATGTGCATGTACCGCATTTAAATAGCTTAATGCTTCACCTGACCTACCTCCTTGCTCATTAATTGCTTCTGATAACATTAATAATACTTCTGCATATCGGTATATCGGCCAATCTTCTTCACAATAAGGATAAATGTTACAACTATGAACATACTTCTTAATGTATGGCTGATCAACATAATCACCACCTGTATAAAAAGCAATAGAGGCTTCAAAACGTAAATCGTTCTCATCAAATAGTGATATCAAATCAGGTGTAGGAGCATTCCAGCCTGCATATGCATTACTGTTACTACTTGGTAATCCATCTATTACTCCAGGATCATCAAGAATTGGCAAGAAATTATAAGTAAAATAACTAGCATAACCATAATCATCTGTTACAGTATACTGTACTTCAAAAATCATTTCATCACTATTCTTGTTATCAGGATCGTAGATTGAAGCATAATCACTTAATAAAGAGTAACCTTTTACATTTAGTAAAGCAGCTTCTGCTTTAGCCCACTCTTCCAATACAAGATAAACATTACCTAATAAAGTATATGCAGCACCATCTGCCACATAACCTCTTGTTTGCTCACTAAAAGAAGGTAGTAGACTAGCAGCCTCTGTTGCATCTTTAATTATTTGGTCATAAATATCATCAGCACTGGTTCTTCCTACAATAGTTTCATCATAAGTTGTTGGTGCAACATTAACCAAAGGTACATCTCCAAAGTATTGAACCAAGTCAAAATATGCAAAGGCACGTAAAAACAAAGCCTGACCTTTATAATTGTTTCTTACATCCTCTTCAATATCAGCTTCATCAATACGCGCTAAAATTTGATTTGCTCTACCAATAATAATATAGTCGTTGTCGTATTTATTAGATATTGCACCACCGTTAGAATCATCAATAAACTGATCTACATATTCGCGATCTGCATATCCTCTGTTATCCAGATTATAAATAAAACATGTATTATCAGAGCGCATCTCACCCATGGCCCAGGCTCCGTAATCAGCTAAAGAACTACCGTATAAGTTCCTTAATGGAACATACATTCCAACGTTAGCTAATGCAAAATCAGATTCTGTTTGATAAAAACTTTCGGCTGACACCTTGGTTACATCAAGATTTGTTAAATATTCATCGTTACATGATGAAAAACAAAGTGATCCAAAAGTTAATAATGATAATATATATCGTTTCATGTGTCTAAATTTAATTGTTTAATTACCATATGGAACTCTCCTCTTTAGTCATTCTCCCTTATGAAAAAACCTTCTTCTGGCTCGTTTCATATGATTATTTTTTCCAATTGTAATAAGGAACTCGCCAAAAATATTTACCGTCAAATGTGAAACGTTTTACTTCTGGCTCGTTCATATTAAAATCTTATATCAATTATAAATTAATATTTAATCCCACAGTAAATGTTCTAGGTACAGGATAAGTAGTATAATCTACTCCCGAATTAACACCTCCTGCAGAGGAAACCTCAGGATTATTACCTGGATAATTAGTAAATACATAAGCCTGTTGTATACTTCCATATACACGGAAACTTTTCACAACACGAGCATTTAACGGAAACTTATATCCTAATGTAATATTCTTAATAGTGAAATAACTTCCATCATACACAAATTTTGAACTCATCCAGTCACGCTCATAACCTGTTGTTCCTGAAATTACTTTACCATATCTTCCATTTCCGGGATTATCTTCTGATCTCCAACGCTTATCAACAGCTTTATACACATTAAAAGCACCATCTAAGTTTGTTGTAAAACGTTCTTGATAATTTATAATATCATGACCAAAAGCCCCTGAACATACAATAGATAAATCAAAATTTTTGTACGCAAAGCTATTGGTAAAACCTAATGTAAAATCTGGTGATACACTACCAATTACTGTTTTATCTTTACTATCATTGGTTACTTTACCATCTCCATCAATATCTGCAAATTTTACAGTACCAACTTCAGCTCCATCATGATGAGGAGAGTTATCATAATCCTCCTGATTCATGTATACACCTTCCCACTTTAATCCATATAATTGACCAATTGGTTTTCCTACTTCAGTAATAGAAGCATCTCCATAGATTGAAGCATTGGCTGTTCCCAATTCCACTGCTTTATTTCTTGAAAAAGCAATATTAAAATTAGTAGTCCAGTTAAAGTTACCAACCATATTCTTAGTTGTTAAAGCAAATTCATGCCCCCAGAACTCTAACTTACCAATATTTGTAATGTAGTTGTAAAAACCTGATGAGATTGGAATATCAACAGAGTATAATAAGTCATCAGTGGTACGATGGTAATAATCATAACTTAAGTAAATTCTATCATTGAAAAAACCTAAATCTGCTCCTAAGTCAATTTCGGTAGTGGTTTCCCATCCTAACTCAGTATTATTCAATCCTTCCATACTCTTACCATTAACTAAATTTCCATTAACAGGATTGTTAGTTTCTGTCATATTAGCGTACTGAGTATAATTCCCAATGTTATTATTTCCTGTTACACCATAACTTGCACGTAATTTCATGAAAGACATTTTATCAAAATTTTTCATGAAATTCTCTTCAGTCACAACCCAACCTACTGATGCAGATGGGAAGGTACCCCAACGATTATCAGAACCAAATCTTGATGAACCATCTCTACGAAATGCTGCAGATAAAATATATTTACCATTAAAATCATAGTTAACACGACCAAGAACAGACATTAACGACCATTCTTCAATTAATGACCCTTCACTAGTATCTGAGGATTCGGTTATTGTTGTTGCGGCATTGAAAGATTTAACATCATTATTTGCATATCCTTTAGCAGTAAATGACGACTTTTCTCCATAAGCACTTTGTGCAGATGTACCTGCTAATATTTCAAAATTATGACCCCCTTCTAATGATTTTTTATATGTTAAAGTATTTTCCCATAACCAAGAGTAACCAAATGTTGATCCATGAGTGGCATATATTCTACTTGCATCACTTTCTGTTGGAGGATCAAAAATACCACCAGCAGTAGATGGATGCCAGTAATCAGTAGTACTATTGCCCAAATCAATACCACCTGATGTTTTAAAGGTTAATCCTTTTACTGGTTGATATTCAAAGAATGCAGTAGACATTAATCCAATATTCTTCCCTTTATTTTCAACTTCTTGTACTTGTCTGTACCAGTTAGGACCAGCAGCTGTTCCATAACCACTCACCCAGTTACCTGCATCAATAGGTAAAGTACCGTCTGCATTTTTATAAGGAGCCAAAGGTGATGTTAATAATGCACCTTGAATAATACTTGGTGAATCATACCATGTACCATCACTTTGAGGTGTATTATTAGTTGTAATTGTATTTGCTACATTTACACCTACTTTCATTTTTTCATTAAACTTATATTCTGAATTAACTCTTAATGAATAGCGTTTATAATCAGAATTTAAAAGAACACCTTCCTGGTTAAAGAATCCACCAACAACGGATGATTTAAATTTATCTGTACTTGTACTATAAGAAATTGAATAATTCTCTATGACAGCATTGCGTGTTACTACATCATACCAATCAGTTCCCTTTCCATATTCTTCTGGATTCTGGAACATTTCTGGAACATCCCATCCATTTTCTTCATAAATCTCTTTTTTAAACTGAGCAAACTCTCTTGCATTCATCATTTCAGGCTTTGTTTCTTCCGGAATAATCTGTACTCCTCGATAAACATTAACTGATAATTCTGCTTTCCCTTGTTTTGCTTGTTTTGTTGTAATCATCACCACTCCATTGGCAGCTCTTGATCCATATAAAGCAGTTGAAGAAGCATCTTTTAAAACTGTTATACTTTCAATTTCATCAGGATTTATATTGGCAATATCTCCTGTAATTGGAAAACCATCCACTACATATAAAGGATCATTTCCTGCACTAATAGAAGCCTGACCACGAACTCGAATAGACATTCCTTGTCCTGGTATACCTGTTGTTTGATTGATTTGAACACCAGCTAATTTACCCTGAACTTTTTGTGTTAACTGAGCAGTTGGAATATCATCTAACTCTTCAGTTTCTAGACTTTGTACCGCACCAGTTACATTTCTTTTAGATAATTTACCATAACCAACAGCAATCACCTCATCCAGTCCTATGTTTTCCTGAGATAATGTAACATTAATAATTGTTTTACTTTCAACAATTACTTCCTGTGTTTTCATTCCAATGAATGTAAATGTTAGAGTTGATCCTACAGGAACGTTAGATAATGAATAGTTACCGTCGATATCAGTTATAGTACCCGTTGTTGTACCTTTTACAACAATAGATACACCAGGAATAACTTCACCGGTCTCATCTTTTACATTACCGGTAACATTTATTAATTGCTGGTTTAAATCACTTGGTGCCAGAATAATTTTGTTATCATAAACTTCATATCCTGTATTTGTTCCTTCAAATAAATCATCCAAAATTTTATAAATAGCTTCTTCCTGAGCACTAACATCTACTCTTCGATCAATATTTATCAATTTTGAATTATATAGGAAATAAAATTCACTTTGACTTTCTATTTCCTCCAAAACATCGCCAACAGAACTGTTTGTAAGATTTAAAGATACTTTAGTTTTTTGTGCATATGACGACTCTGCAAACATATTTGCAACTCCAAGAACTAAAAGCAAAACAATAATTCGCATAATTCTAAAGATTTTTTTTAGGGCATAAGAATCCCATACCCATAATAAATGGATTTTTTTCATAAATTTGTAATGTTTAATGTGAACGAATAAAAAAACTTTTTTTCAGGGACTCGTTGGCGCGACTCCCTGTTTTTTATTAGTTAAGGAGGTTTCTGATTATTCTTCGTTGTATTTTTCATAGATTTTTCATTTTTAATACACATTAAATATAAGCAGCTAGCTATTTACTTAATCTTTAAAGTGTATCGGATTTAACACTGAATTATTTTATTCTTTTGTAGATTTTTATCTTTTTTCTGGTATACTTTCCCTTTGCATCCATCTTTCGTTTTTCTACTTCATACCGAATAGGAGATGTTCGGGCCAACAATTTCAGGACTTCATCAATGGGTTCGTCATCAAATGTTGCTTTAAAAGAATATTTCTTCAAATCGACATCTTCCAAAGTAATATCAACGTTATACCAACGCATGAGTTTTTTTATTACCAATGGCATTTCCTCATTTCGAAACACTAACAGTCCATCTTTCCATCCTATTAAGTCACTTGAATTAGCTTTACTCAAAAGTATCTTATCATCCTCAACTATTAGTTTTTCATTGGGTTTCATGATTACTTTTTTGCCTTGTGAAGGAATCTCACACATTACTTTCCCTTCCTCTAAGACTACATTTGTGAAATCATCATCATTATATGATTCTACTCCGAATTTTGTTCCCAATACTTTTATATCAACATTTCGTGTATTAACTCTAAACGGATGCTCTGTATCGTGCTTTACTTCAAAAAAAGCGCAACCTGTTAATGCTAATTTTCTATTATTATTAAAAGGTAAATTGTAAGTAATTTTAGATCCTGCATTTAAAACACCTACTGTTCCATCTGGTAAATTAAAGTTTAATGATTGCCCATTATGACTTTCTATAGTAATTGTAGAAAATTGAGATGCAATCATTTCATCATTCTGTTTATCTACAAAAAAATACACCAAAGAACTAACGAGTAAGGGTAATAGCAGAACTGCTGCTGCATAAGAATACCATTTTACGAGTTTATACTTTATTCTACTCTTATTTAAAAATTCATTAACTCTTAATTCATGATGAACTTTATGCAATACCGGATTTAAATCTTTATTAATATCCTGATCTTCTTTTAAAACATCAGTCCAATTATGTATCATAAAGTCCTTAACATCCTTTTCATGTTTAGAGCCTCCCAGAATATTATTTATTTCCTCTTGATTAGAGCTTTTATTTTTATCTGAGATATATTTTGATAATATGTTTTTAATTTCTTGCTTCATTATGTCTGCTTTGTAAAACACATTTTCTTTATGCGTTTGTATATAATATCCACAAGAAGTAAAATTTTACCGCCTTTTTTTAATTTTTTTTTAAAAAAATTAACTAACGCAACATAAAACCCTAATAAAGTGCATGTTACACAATTGAAAAAAATTATCTTTTTTTAATAAAATAGACATAGAAATAATAAAATATTGAAAGAAAGATTACTTGCCTTGGATTTCAAAAACTTTAAAGCTTCTGTTAAATTATTATCCACAGTACTTTTGGCAATATTCATTTGCTCAGCAATCTCTGTTGATGTCATACCGTCAATACGACTTTTTATAAAAATGACACGTCTTTTTTCAGGAAGTAAATTTATCAGTTTATTAACCTCATTAAGAATTGATTTATACTCAATTCTTTTTTCGTCATCAGAATTAATTTCTGATTGTAAAAGTTGATCCTTTACAAAAGATTGATGATAAGCTTTTGATCTAAAAAACTTAAGAATTTCGTTATGGGCAACTTTGAAAATAAAGGCTTTGAATGAAAGTTCTGTTTTTAATTGATGCCTGTTCTCCCATATTTTCACAAACACAGCTTGAACTATTTCTTCAGAATCAGCTTCCGATTTTAAATAGTTCATTGAGAAAACATAAAGTTTTTTAGAATACTTCTCGAATAATTCATCAAAACAAGAGATGTTTCCTTTAATTAAACCTTCTACTAAATATATATCATCTTTAGTTTTTCCTAGCATCAAAATCTTTATTTTTCTGGAACTAAAATAGTAAACTTTTCCTGCGAGAAGGCAAAAGTAAAGATTTATTTAAATTTACATAAGGATTAACTAATTTATTTGCTTGGTATTATTACCTACCACACCAGAACAGAATATAGAAATATTTTAATAAAAAAAGAAATTCTGAATAGAACTCCGCTTTTTCAAATTGCTATCTTTTTTATTCAAATAGATTTATAATCCAAATAATTATACATTTTCTAACATCCATTGCGTTAAGTTTTTTAAATATGTTTTTTTACACAATTGCCTTTAGTATTAAAGCATTCCTGCAAACAGTGTGATCGCAGATATGATAATTAGTATTTTGTGGATCTACATCCTGGGGCTAAGAAGATTTTATTATCTGCAACTTCCTTCACTGCTAAAGTACCCAGTAAACCGATGGAGAAATTATTAAACTCATTCATCTGTTTGTTTTTGTAACCCCTGACCCGAGTTCGATAAAATAGATCTGATAATAATAGAGCTTTGGTTATACATTTTATCGTACGATGTATTAGCTGAGAGCTTAGTGCATAGTGAGAATAGCTCTTAGCGCTTTGTTATCAACTTGTATTACGAAAGTATATTGTAATGTGCGTTGAAAAAATTACTATAATTTTACTGTAACTTTTTTCACTTGTAACTTGCTGTTTTTGAGATAGTAATAATTTGGAGTAAAATCAGATTTGTGCCCCAAAGGTTAAAAAAAGGTGCGATATTCCGGAAAATCGCAAAAAACAGCAAAAAGATTCCACAAAATGATGTTTTTGACAAAAAAGATTACACGTTTGGGTGTTTTTTGACTTTTCTTTGGTACGCCTTCGGTTGTGGTCGGTATTTCTTCGGTTGTCTTTGGGTTGTCTTTGGGTTGTGGTTGGTATGTCTTTGGTTAGGCATTGGTTGTTCTTTGGTTAGGCATTGGTTCTAAGGAACCGAAGAAAGACCATAAAATATCCATAATAAAACCAAAGTAAGAACAACGTCATATGCTTGGCATACCAAAGGTGAGTAAAGCGTTCGCTTTGTTACAATTGTCTTACCTCTAATAGAATTAAAAAAAGGCATGACTACACCAATTTTCCAAAAAAACTACGATTATATATCTTAATTAGGTTAACCCGCTTGACACAAACAAAAACTATTTTTAATCGTCAAACAAACCTTGTTGTTTTATTCACTTGCTGAGGCCAATTTAGAACCTGCAAAAGAATTGAAATCTATTTTATATAGGACAGATGTGAATCTAAATTAATATCTACGAATACTATAACTCTTATCGTACTAAAACTCTAATGTCGGTTTTCACTTAACAAATATCTTAACTATAAATTAATCTAACCTCAAATTATATGATCAAAATAAATGCTAAGCAAAAACCTGAAAACATTGAATTACTACTAATTGCTAATATAGTATGCTAACTTTACTAATATCCTGGATTTTGATAATAAGTACCACCTCCTTCTAATGTAGCAGAATAAGTGGTAGGTATTGGACGCAATGCATAATCTGACTCAAAGAACTCAGCTAAGTCTGGATGAGTTTCCTGTAAATAGGATTCATCATCAAACATTCCTGTTCTTTTTAAATCATAAAATCTACAATACTCTCCGCATAACTCACGTCCTCTTTCATCTAAAATATCTCGAATAGTAACAGAACCTTCTAAAATTTCAGCTCCTGCTCTTTCTCTGACAGTATTTAAATAACTTAAAGAGCTTGAGCCACCATTTACATAAAGATCAGCTTCCGCTGCAATTAAATATACTTCAGCCATTCGCATCATAAACGTTGCATTAAGATTACCATTACGCTTTTTTGATGCATTTGCTACATAATAGTTACTACTATTGTGCTTTGTTAATGATGGATAAAAATAGTTGAATAAGTTTTCAGAGGACCCATCAGAAGTATATCCTTCTGATGGGTTTGAATAAGAATAGGTCATATTTATATTCTTACTGGCATCATTATATATATCATTATAATCAACAACTAGGTACGATTGTAATAATTTATTCGCAGAAGTAGTTTCATAATCCTCATCCTGAGGCATGATAAACTTAATAGCTAAATCACCAACTACAAGTGATTGACCTAAAACAGAATTTTCTCTATCGTATTTGTTAACTGCAGCTTCATCCCATGTATAGTCCTGATTTGCATTCCACTCTGTTTGGAATGATTGATGAAATCTAGGATCCAAAGAACCATCCTCCTGTACATACAAACTTAACAAATGTTGTGTTGGCATGAATCTTCCTGGTTGATTCCCTCCCCATGTTAAACGAGTTTCCTGATTATCAACTCTTGCTCCAAAGTTGGTTACTTTACAATAAAAATATTCGTTATTTCTATTCAATTTATAGTTACCATTACTTGATCCATGACCATCATCGCCTGAATACCAACGATGTTTCCATAATGCTTCTTTATTTCCCCAGTTGTTCTCTTCTGCAAAAACCTCTTCATATGTCGAGTACATATAAGCATTATATTGTCCACCTCCAGACTCAGCATCCTGAATTAACATTTTAGCATAATTCAAGGCATCAGAAGCATACTCTTTTGAAGAATCATACTCTACTGTTTGCAAGCATACTTTAGCCAAAAAACCTAATGCAGCCTTTTTGGTTGGACGAGTAGTTGTATTATAATCACCAACAGGTAACCATTCCAAAGCAAACTCTAAATCCGGAATAATAACCTCTTTGTATACTGTTAAAGGATCTGTTCTTTCAGGATGAAAATCAATCCCGGATACAGGCTCTGTAATTACAGTTACACCACCAAACTGTTCTACTGCATTAAAATAATAAACAGCCCTTAAAAAACGAGCTTCTGCAACTTTTGCATTTCTCTCTTCTTCAGATGTGTATGGAGCCTCATCTGCCAATGCTATTGCATTATTACAAGAACCTATACCATCATAAGTTCCATTCCACCAATTATTTGTATAGGTTGTATTTGGAGAAGCTCCTGCAAAAAACCAGAACCACTGAGTCCATGAGGTTGATTTATTTGATTGATAGGTCCATAAATCAGTATCTCCTTCTGTCAAAGTCATCCAGTTATCTGTTCCATAAAAATAGCGTTCCATTGCAAAATAACACTGGTTCACTAAAGACTCATACCCATCAATTGTAGAGGCTGTGATTTCCATTGTAAATCCACCCGGGTTTTCTTCATCAAGTGAGCATGAAGAAAATATAAGAAAGACTGCAACTATAGCTACAATACCTTTATATATAATATTTTTCATATGATTAATTTTACTTTCATTTGTCATATGGAACTCGCCGAGAATTAATCATCCTCATGTGTGAGAACTTTTCCTCAGGGCTCGTTTCATATTTTAATCTTCTTTTATTTTACTTAAAATGTAACATTTACACCAAAAACATATTGTTTATACAGAGGGAAAGAATCTGAACCATTTGTTTCAGGATCAGTACCTTTTAGTTGTTTATCCTTCACATATAAAAATGGATTATATGCTGTTACATAAAATCTACATTTCTCCAAATATGGAATGCGAACTGTATTTTTATTAAGAGTATACCCGAGAGTTATGTTTTTCACTTTTATAAATGATCCATCTCTGAATTTTAATGCACTCATTACAGTTTGCTCATTACCACTACCCGGAACAGGATAATATGCATCCTGATTACTTTCTGTCCAATAGTCGGCTCCTGCAATCTGATTATTTGAATCTCCTGATTTTGCAGTATACCATCCTAACAAATCACTATCTATTGTTTGCCCGTATCTTGCCATCGTAAACACAGTCAAGTCAAGATTTTTATATGTAAACGTGTTATTAAAACCAATGATATAATCAGGATTCTCATGTCCTAAAACCTGCTTGTCATTTTCACTATACTTATGAACTCCATTATCACTAACTCCTTCTTCATCTTCCTGAGGAACAGTTTCAATCATTACCCATCCTTCTTTCACACCATAATTATCCAGTGTTTCTTGTGAAGCATTTGTACTCCATATTCCTTTGTATTTATAGTCGTATAATGAATTAATTGGACTTCCTTCAAACAAGTTTTCTTTAATTAAATCACCACTAGGCAATGAAACAATCTCTTCTTTTCCCCAGGTAAAAGAAAAAGTTGAGTTCCAGGTGAAATTTACAGTTCTTATATTTCTGGTATTAATAGATAATTCAACACCCTTATTTGATGTTTCTGCGATATTTTCCCAACTTGATAAAGGTGCTCCCCATCCTGTTACACCACTTGTAATTGGCATAGTACGTTTAAACAACAGATCTTTTGTAGTTGTATTAAAATATTCAATTGTTCCGGAAACAACACTGTTGAAGATTGAAAAATCAACACCTAAATTGTAGTTATAAGATTTTTCCCACCCTAAACTACTATTACCATATGTTCCTGTATACTGTGTAAATGGAACAATCTCTCCATTTATTGAAACACCCCATGAAGAATATGCATAAGGTGTAGATGTTGTTCCATAAGCACCAATACCTCCTGAGTTTCCTGTTACACCATAACTTAATCTAAGCTTAAGATTATCTAACCAGTTGGCAGTATTACTCATAAATCCTTCTTCTGAAACACGCCATCCTAATGCTGCTGCAGGGAAATTATCCCATTTATGTCCGGTTGATAACCATGAAACTCCATCATATCTATTTGAAACTGTCAATAAATACTTTCCTTTAAATGAATAATTTAAACGGGCAGCATACGACATTTTCTGTGTTTGAGCATAATTTGACTCCACATTTTGAGATGTTGCTGACATTAATCGATAGTAGCTCCATGAATCCAGATTCTGCCCACTTCCTCCTGCAGTATTTCCTTCACTTTGATTTTTACTCCAGGAAGTAACGAAGGTCGCTCCAATAGAGTGATTATCAGCCAAGGTTAATTTATAGTTTAATATATTTTCCCATGTGTAGCCATATCCATAAGAGTTATCAATTTCGGCATGAGGAGACCCTGCATAAGAAGGGCGATTTGCATTACATTGTGCACCCCAATATTGACCTAACCTGGAGTTTGATAAAACTGTACTAAATACAGACTTTATTTTTAATCCTTTAACTAAATCAACATCTATATAAGCATTTGTATTAAAATAAGTACTTCTTAAATTATTTTCATACTGATCTTTAATAAAGTCGCCTAGAGGAGTATATTCATTTGTTGCAAATTCATAGTTTATATTTCCTTGTTCATCGTATGCATCACCCAAAGGAAATGAACTAATAGCTTTTGTAAAGGTATTACTAACACCATTATTTCTAATTAAGTAAGTCAAGTTAGATGTTAATCCAATTTTTGCAAAAGGGAACAACTCCTGATCCACATTTAATCTGAAAGCATATTTATCTTCATTTTCATTTCCAAGCAAACCTTCTCTTTTATTGATTGCAATAGAAGTAAATAATTTTGTTTTTTCAGTACCTCCAGAAACTGACAAGCTATATTTTTGATCTGTTGCAACATTTCCTGCAACTTCATCTACCCAATCTATCCATTTTCCTTGGTTATAAGCAGCTAACTTGTCTGCATCGGTTAAAATCGCCGACATATCTGCAGGATATTGACCATTTAGATATCTATAAGCCTCTCTTTGATATTGAGTCCATTCATCTCCAATCATACCATGAAAGAATTCCGGTTCACCACTAAAACCATAATAAGAATCAAAGTTAATTTTGGCTTTACCTTCTTTACCTCTTTTAGTTGTAATAATTACTACACCATTTGAACCTGCAGATCCATAAATTGCAGTACTTGATGCATCTTTCAAAACATCGACACTTTCAATATCTGTTGGATTAATTTCATTGTAATTTCCAGGGATACCATCTATAATAAATAAAGGAGTGTTATCTCCATATATAGAGCGACTACCACGTAATAAAATATTAACATCTTCACCAATTTGACCACTGGTTTTAACGATATCCATACCTGTAATCTTACCTTGTAATGCTTCCATAACGTTGCTGGTAGGCGCTATTGTTATTTCTTCATTTTTCATTGATACAACAGAACCTGTAAGATCTTTTTTCTTCATGGTACCATAACCAATAGCCACAACTTCATCTAAACCAATAGAAGCACTTTCTAATGTAACATTGATTTGTGTTTTATTTTGTACCAAAATATCCTGGGATTTCATCCCGATAAATGAAAATACTAGGATTGCATCTCCGGGAACATTACTAATCGTATAGTTACCATCAATATCAGTAATTGTACCATTTGTTTCTCCTTTTACATAGACCGAAACTCCGGGTATTGGCTCCTTCTTCTCATCTACAACCTGACCTGAAACAGTAATAGATAATTTTTGTTGAGTTTCTATTGATTTCTTTATGATGACATTTTTATGTTCATAACTTACACTTAACTCTTCATCATTGAACAACTTAGCTATAACTTCCTCTACTGTAGCCTGATTCACATCAATTGAATACAATTTATTTGTATCAAAATCACTGGTTTTAAAGAAAAAGCCTAATCCTGATTGATTTTCTATTTCTTTAAATATTTCTACTACAGTTGCATCATGCATATTTAGTGTAACTAGTTCATTTTGACTAAAACTTTCTGCAGATAGAACTGAAGTAAAAATTACCATTAACAGTGTTGATAATTTCATAATTTTAAAGGGTTTTGACCGCATGTACCTATCCCAGTACTGCGAATACACATTTTTTTTCATAAATTTGTAATTACAGTTAAACAATAATTCCGGCACCACCCGGAATTTTTTAAACTTTTGTGCACCACACCACTGGTGCACTTTTTTAATAACCTGAGTTCTTTAATTTTAATTGAACTCTGGTCAATAAATAATAATTAAATCTTTTCCTTTTGTTTTTGTTTCAATTTTATAGTTAATATCTATTGCTGATTTTAAGATGTCTAAAACTTGTTTAATGGTTGTATGTCGTTGAATTACACTTGTGAATTTGGTATTTGCTAAAACTTCATCTTTTATAACTACATCAACATTATACCATTTTTCAATATCAAATATTATTTGCATTAACGTTTTATCAATGAACACAAATTTTCCTTCGTGCCATGCCCCCTCGAGTTCACTATCTACATTGATTATATTTACCTTACGTTCCTGTTTATTATATAAAAATGCCTGTCCTGGTTTTAAATCCGAAATCTTATTCCCACTTTGGCCTATAACACTAACACTTCCTTCTATTAAAGTTGTTCGAACCACATCATTTTCTGAATAAGCCCTAATATTAAATATAGTTCCAAGATCCCTCACTTTATAATTTCCTACATCAACAATAAATTCTCTGTCATCATTATGTACAACATCAAACAGAGCCTCTCCGTCTAACTTCACAAGAACTTTATTATTTTGCTCGGATATTAAAGCATTGGACTGGGCATTTAACCATATTTGAGAACCATCACTTAATTTAAATGAAGAAATACTTCCTGCACTTGAACTGAACGCATACTCTTTTACATCTTTGGTTTGTAATGAATTATTAATCCATAAAAAAGAAATAGATGTTGAAAACAGCACAAGAATAAAAATCGCGGCATATTTCCAGACTGATTTTACCAGAGATAGATGAGAAATTGACTCCTTTTTAGAATGCCAAAAATTTTCAAACATCTCCTTCTTTTTATTTAATGGAAGATGTTGTTCTTTTATTACAGAAAGAGACCAAAGATTTTTCAATCGAATATATTCTTCTCTCTTTAAAGAATCTTTTTCCAATTCAGAAAAAAGAGATATCTCGTCTTCTGCACTGAGCTCCTTATTAATTATTTGCTTAAATTCTTCCACTAATAATATTGTTTTTTGTTTATACTATACACTTCAAAAACACATCACCCTATCCAAAAAACAATTTTTTTAAAAATTATTTCTTAATACAAAAACAAATAACTGAATTTATGGCTTTTATGAAAGAATATTTGAAATTAAGTAGATATAAAACAGATAGTCTTTAAGGTCTGTTCTTAGAATAGCCAAAGCCTTAGACATCCTTGCTTCAACAGTTTTTTGACTAATATTTAGTTTGCTTGCTATCTCTTTATATTTAAGATCTTCAAACCTGCTCATAATGAAAACTGTTTGAATATCTTCAGGTAACTTATTGATTGCGGTTTCAATTTTATTTTGTAACTCTTCAAATTCCAAATTATCAGATGCCAATAAGTTTAAAGCATCGTAATTTAGTTGCATTTCAATATATTTTAAATCTTGTTTAGTCTGTAGAATAGCTTTTTGACTTCTTAGATAGTTGAGGCAATTGTTTTTAGTTATGGTGTAAAGAAAATTTTTAAGATTTTTATTATCATTAATATTCTCTCTAACATCCCACAACTTAACAAAAGCATCCTGCACCATTTCTTCAGCTATTTCTGTCTTTTGTACATACTGAAGCGATAAATGATACAGCACATCCGAGAACTCAATAAAAACTTTTTCAAATGAACGTTTATCACCTTTCTGCAATAAACTAATATCAATTCCAAATTGAAATTTACCCATAAATATACAATCGTAGATTTTAATTCTGCGTGGGCAAATATAAAAATTAATTAATATTTATTAACATTTGGCAATAATATATCAAAATGGTCCTATGCTTACCTATATTATAAATTGACTATTACAATATATTTGTTTTACTTTCCCCTCTTCATTTCTTTTGGAGGTTTTACAACAATTCTTCCTCTACACTTATAACAGATATAAACTTCACATCCTGTACATGCAAAACAATTACTACAATTTCTTTTTAAGTCCTGAGTTGAATATTCGGTTTTGCATTTAGGACATATTACATTATTTATATTTTTATCTTCTTTCATATATTAAACAAAAATATATATTTTGCGTTTTGTTTGAAATAGATCAGACAATTTGAAATAAACCCTAAAAATAAACTCAATGCCCCAAAGAAAGAAAAGTATTCTCAGAAAGCTATTTAAATACATGATGTTATTTGGTATTCTAATGGGATTTATTTTTCCCGTTTATGCTCATTTCTTTGTAATGTGGAAAGATGGCTTATTCATATACTTCTTAATTGGAAGTGTAATGGCTGGTATTATTGTTGGAATCGTTTCTTTTTCTTTTGTTAAGAATATCCTTATTAAAGAACTTCTAAAGGTTTCTGAAATTGCTAATAACATAAAAGAAAAAGATATATCCGTTAATTTAGATATAAATAGTGATGATGCTGTTGGCCAAATAGCTAACGGTTTTACTGAAATTATAACTTTACTAAACAAATTTGTTTATCAAACAAACAGAATAACAAATAATGTGAAGAAGTTTAATGGTAATAGCAATGACCATTCGAGTAATGAAATATCTCATTTAAATAATTCTATACAAGAAATTAATTCGGTATCTGAAAATATTGCATCGCTATCAAATACCATTCAAAATGAAATTATTTTAATACAATCTGCTGTTCTTAAATCAGGAACAACTCTTAAGATAATTGATAAAAGAGTTGAAGATTTTTCTGATAAAATGAATTTATTACATGCTAAAACTGCTGAGATTACTACAATAATAAACATTATTAAAGACATTGCTGAAAAGACAAATTTATTGGCTTTAAATGCATCTATTGAAGCATCTAAAGCCGGAGAATTTGGAAAAAGTTTTTCCGTGGTTGCCAATGAAGTCAGACTTTTATCCGGCAATATTAATAATTCTGTAAAACAAATCAACGAAATAAGTTCTTCTATCAATCATAACTTAAATGAGGCAACTCAAATTAATAAGGATATAATGGGTCGGTTTAAGGAAAATCTTACTGAAAATCTTAAGTTCACAGAAATTGTAAAGGAAGTTGAGAATCACACGAGTTCAAATATTAAAGAAAACTCCAACCTTGTAAATTCTATCAATAAAATGAAAGATATTGCTGTTGAAATGAATCATTCATTTGAATTATTTTACAATTCAGTTTCTAATCTAAATTCCTTTATTAAAGACTATAAAACAAACCTAAAATCCTGATTTCGAAAAACTTTTTTTTGATTTATAGGGCTTGTATATAGTAATATTCAGGCCGAGGATTGCTTTTTATATATAAGTGAAATATTTTTGCTTTACCTTACTCTATTAGATTTTCCCAGTTAACTAACCCTGTAAAACTTGCCTTGTATATCAGCTTTTTATGACAATATAAATTCTAAAATTTTAATCTAACTCAGGTTAAAATAAAAACATTATATTCATGTCCATATAAAAAACATGTAATTAGTAATTAAAAATGAGGTTAATATTATTAGCAATTTTAGCATTGAGCCCGATTCTGTCTTTTAGTCAAACTGATGCTAAAACTTCAGATGGCAAACAAGTTATTCTATATGATGATGGGACATGGGAATACAAAAAAGAGGTAAAAAAAATAGTAAACGTTGACTCGAAAAATTTCTCAGAAGCCAAAAGTATTAAGGGGAATTTAGAAGAAATATACTTTGCAACAAGTGAACGTTTAGATCGCTTTTTTGGAGAACCTAAAAACAGAATTCGCGGAAAAGCACAATGTATTATTGAAAAAGGACAACCCAAAGTTGAATTTACATGGGAAGTATATCTTGGAGACGGGAACAGATACTTCGGATACTTAAAAGAAGGTACTCCGGTTAATTTAAAATTAAAACAGAACAATAACATTCAATTGTCATTAACAGAAAATGTTCAGACTGATGTAAGAGAAAAATATAACGCTACAATTTTTAGAGGAACAGCAAATATATCAAAAGAACAATTAGCTATTTTACTGCAATTCCCGGTTGAAACAATATCTGTTGATTGGAAGAAAAAATCAGAAGAGTATACTTTAGAGAAACCTGAATTCTTTAGAAAGGAATTGACTGAATTATTAAAATAAAAAGATAATTGCAGTCAACAAATATTTAAATATTTGTTGACTGCAATTTTATGATCTTTTATCTTATTGCACTTTTTATTTTTTCTTCTTTTGAAACCTCTCCTTCTGACAAATTTATTGCAGTTTCAATTAAAGCCAAATGAGAATATGCTTGTGGGAAATTCCCCAACTGACGCTTAGTTTTAAAATCCAGATCCTCACTAAATAATCCTAAGTGATTACTATAAATTAACAGTCTTTCAAAACGTTCTTTTGCAGCTTTTTTCTCTCCAATTTTGTAGAGAGCATTTACCAACCAAAATGAACAAATCGTAAAAGCACTCTTTGGTAATCCAAAATCATCATGATTTACATATCTGAACATCAAACCTTCATGTTCCAGTTCTTTTTGTATAGCATATACTGTAGACTTATACCTTTCGTTATCGCCATCAATAAATCCATAACTTTCCATTAAAAGAACAGAAGCATCCATATCATCTGTACCATAAGCCTGAACATATGACTGCTTAGCCTCTGACCAGGCATTCACTTCAATATCGTCTCGTATTTTATCTTCTAACTTTTTCCATTTTTTCATGTAGGTATCCTGTTCCAGCAAAGCAGCAATTTTTTGAGCTCTGTCAATGGCAACCCAACACATAACCTTACTAAAGGTAAAATGCTTGCTTTCACCTCGAATTTCCCAGATTCCTTTATCTGGTTTTTTCCAGTTACGTTCTACCATTTTAACCACATTCCTAACAACAGTCCATAAATCCTCGCTAAAATCAAGAGTAGCAGAATAAAGACTAAAATGCTGATAAATAGTATCCATTAAGATACCGTAAATATCATTTTGTTTTTGTTTATAAGCAGCGTTTCCAACACGAACAGGTTTAGAATCAGCATAACCACTAAAATGAGGGAGTTCGTATTCCGAAAGTTTCTTTTCTCCACTAATCCCATACATAATTTGCATCTTCTCATCTTTCTCAGGAAGAATGGTAGTAATGAAATTCAGATAGTTTTTAGCAACTGTTTTATGACTTAATTGATTCAATATTTTAACAACCATCGAACCATCCCTAATCCAACAATATCGATAGTCCCAATTTCGAACTTCACCAACAGTTTCTGGTAACGAAGTTGTTAAGGCAGCCAATACAGCTCCGGTCTTTTGATAACTCAATAATTTAAGAGTAAGCGCACTTCTGTTTATTTCATCGTTGTACTTACGAAATGTTGTTGTTCTTTCAGACCAGTTTAACCAATAAACCTTTGTACGCTCCATCTGAAGCTTAACACGATGAATATCCTGTTTTAATAGTTTTTGATTATAACTAACAAGTACAAATTTACTAGAAGTTAAAGTTAGTTCGTTACCTTCTACAATATCATTAAAATCAAAGTCAGAATACATATAAAGTGAATCGTAAGCTCCTTTTTTAGTAACAGCTTTAATAAACTTGTTATGCACTGATAGTTCTGTAGGATGCAAGCCATATTCCAGTTTGGGTTGATATGTCACCTTAAACACAGGAGCTCCACTAATTCTATTAAATACTCTGATTACATCAGGTGGAGCATAGGCACCTCCATTACCTGTTTTGTAACGTGGCATAAAGTCTATTACTTCAAAGACTCCATCCTCACAAATAAAACGTGTACAGAGCAAATTAGTACGTTCAATATACTCCTGTCCTATTGATAATAAATTCTTAGGTTCAATACTTAGTGACCCGCCCTTATTTTCATCCAACAGTTTCGCAAAAACTGATGGTGCATCAAATTTTGGTAAACATAACCAATCGATACTCCCTTTATCGGAAACTAATGCCGCCGATTTACAATTTCCGATAATTCCGTAATTCAGATTTTCCATATATGAACTATATTAAAAAATATTGGTTAGTTTTGTAATAACCTCAAAAAAAAGAGTATTATTTCTAAAATTCAAATAAAAAACGCTATATCTATGCAAAAAATTCACATTGTTTCAAACAGACTCCCCTTCAGCATTAAAGAGGAAGGAGAAGAAATTTCTCTCGAAGCCAGTGTTGGAGGCCTAGCCACAGGAATGAAATCCATATATAAAGATTATGGAGGCACCTGGATTGGCTGGCCTGGAATAGATAGCGATACTATTTCTGATGACAAACAAAAGAAAATTAATAGTTTATTTAACAATGAAAATTGTTCTTCTGTTCATCTAAACACTGAAGAGATACATTTGTTTTATGAAGGTTTTAGTAACCGTACAATTTGGCCTTTATTTCATTATTTTACACAGTATGCTGAATTCCATCAGACTGACTGGGAAACTTATAAAAATGTAAATCAAAAATTTGCAGATGCTGCTTTAGAAAAAATTGAAGATGGCGATGCTGTTTGGGTTCATGATTATCAACTATTACTGGTTCCTGAGATGATTAAATCTAAGAAACCTAATGTAACCATTGGTTTCTTCCTTCACATTCCTTTCCCTTCATTTGAGGTATTTAGAATGCTGCCTTGGAGAAGAGATATTATTAAAGGAATGCTGGGAGCTGATTTAATTGGATTCCATACTTATGATTATGAACGACATTTTTTCAGTTGTGTAAGAAGATTATTCGGTTATGAAATATCTTTTAATCAAATCCATATTGAAGAAAGAATAATTATCGCTGATTCTTTCCCAATGGGTATTGATTATGAAAAATTTGCTTCAAAAGCACATGATGCAAGTTTAAAATCTGTTAGTGAAAAATCTGAATTACATCAAGAACTGGATAAATATTTTCTTACTTCCCCAGAACGTAAATTAATTTTATCCATTGACAGATTAGACTATACGAAAGGTATTCCTAACCGATTAACAGCCTTTGCTCGTTTCTTAGAAAAGTATCCGGAGTTCCGTCAAAAGGTTACTCTAATTATGCTTGCAGTTCCCTCAAGAGGTCAGGTAGACCACTATCAATTACTTAAAAAAGAGGTTGACGAACTTGTTGGTAATATAAATGGAGCATACGGAAGCATAAACTACACTCCTGTTTGGTATTTTTATCGATCGCTACCATTTGAAAATTTAATTGAACTATATAGTTCTTGCGATGTAGCATTTATCACTCCTGTACGTGATGGTATGAACCTGGTTGCTAAAGAATATGTAGCATCCAGAATTAACAACACAGGAGTATTGGTACTTAGTGAAATGGCTGGTGTGGCCAAAGAAATGGGAGAAGCTTTAATTATCAATCCGGTTGATGATGAAGATATGGCCGATAGTATTTATCAGGCCTTAACTATGCCTGTTGAAGAGCAGAAAAGCAGAATGGCTTATATGAAAGAACGTATTCAGCGTTATGACATTTTTAAATGGGCCAGTGAATTTGTTAAATCTCTTGAAAAAGCAGAAAGTGTTCAGAATGACTTTTTAGCAAAAAGAATTACAAAAGCACTTGCGCCTAAACTCCTTCAAAAATATTCGGACTCAAAGAGAAGAGCTATTTTTCTTGACTACGATGGAACTTTAGCTCCATTTAAGAAAAATCCTCAGGATGCCAAACCAGATGAAGAGTTACACAAAATCATAAAGAACCTAACTGACAACGAGTTAAATACGGTTACTATTATTAGTGGTCGTGACAGATATACTCTTGAAAAATGGTTTGCTAATCACAAAGTAAATCTGATTTGCGAACATGGAGTTTGGTTAAAAACAGTTGACGGAGATTGGAAAATGCTTTCTGCAGTAAATAATAACTGGATGCCAAATGTACGTCCGATTATGGAACATTTTGTAGATCGTACACCGGGTAGTTTTATTGAAGAAAAAAATTATTCATTAGTATGGCATTTCCGAAAAGCAGAACCAGAACAAGGAGAATTAAGAGCAAATGAAATAAAAGATGCCTTAAATACTCACTTATCAAATCACAACCTTGAAATTATGGAAGGAAATAAAGTGATTGAGGTAAAAAGTGGGGGAATCAATAAAGGTGTTGCTGCATTAAAATTCCTTAATAACAAAGACTTTGATTTCATCATGGCTATTGGTGACGATTGGACGGATGAATTTATGTTCCGAGAATTACCAGAAGAGGCTATTACCATTAAAGTTGGAATGAAGCATACAAAAGCTGCATATAAAGTTGAATCAGTTGATGCTGTTAGAAACTTACTTAAGCAAATGTAAAAGAAATTTCATTCGCATTAAAAACACCCTGATATTAAATGCTATATCAGGGTGTTTTTTTATATAGTTACTTCCTTAAAATCATTCTTTTCTGCATTCTCCCCTCCATTTTAATCGTCGTATTTACCTTTTTGTTCAAATTATCGTTTCTTCTAAACTCTAATTTGTATGCTTCAAGCATACATTTATGCATTTCATTTTCTTCTATCCTATATCAGCCTTTGGTTCAAGTAATTTTGTAAATGAAGAAAAATCAATTTGAAGAAATATAATAATCAGAATAAGAAATGAAAAAATTAAGCTTTTTTATCTCGTGTTTAGTTTTTACGACAGGATTTTTATCCTCATGCGGAAATAGTACACCTGAAAACAAAGAAACAATCAGGTATGTTAAAGCTTCAGAAGTATTACCTTCTACAGGAGACGATGTTTCCATTTACAATGGAGTGGTTAAAGAACGTAGAGACGTAATTTTATCCTTTAAAGTTGGAGGTCCTGTGAAAGAACTCCTTGTAGATGAGGGCGATTACATAACTAAAGGTCAAGCAATTGCTAAAATTGACAAAAGAGATTACAAAATTAATCTTCAAGCTACAGAGGCCAGATACAAACAAACCAAAGGTGAATACGAACGCTATCAGGAACTTTACAAACGTAAAAAATTACCTGAAAACACTTTAGATAAACTAAAAGCTGGTTACTTAATGGCTAAAAGTCAATACGAAGCGGCAGTCAATGCACTTGAAGACACCGAATTAAAAGCTCCTTTTTCGGGATATGTAAACAAAAAGTATATAGAAAACTTTGAGACTGTTGCTCCTGGTACACCAATTATTCAATTATTAGATTTTTCTGACTTAGAAGTTGTTGTAGGTATACCTGAAAACAACATCAATGAAATGAGTGATATATATCAAATCACTTGCGATATAAAAAACGCAAACAAAATTGAAATTCCTGCAAAATTAAAGTCTCTAAGTAAAAAAACAGGTAGTGATAGAATGTTCGAAGCTAAAATACTTTTAAGTGGAGATGATATTCAATATAAAGTAAAACCAGGAATGGTTGCCAAAGTTAAAATAACCAAGAATAATTCAAACGATAATCATTTACTTGTTCCCATCGAATCCATTTTTACAAGTGGTCAAAATAAATACGTTTGGGTTATAGATAACAGCTCAAATAAAGTTCTAAAAAAAGAAGTAAATACCTTCAATATTCATGGTAATGGTTTAATTGAGATCTCTTCATCTATTATCAATATTGGTGATAATGTAGTGACTGCAGGAGTACATTCCTTAACAGAAAATCAAGAAGTGAAAATTTTACCTAAAAAATCAGAAACAAACATTGGAGGTTTACTATGAACAAAGGAATTTTAGAGAAAGTACTTGGTCAAAAAGCCTTTATCACTTCACTTTTATTTGCCGTTATACTAGGTGGAATTCTAGCTTTTGATGGTTTAGGAAAGCTAGAAGATCCTGAGATACCTGTAAAATCCGCTGTAATAATTACACCTTATGCAGGAGCCTCAGCAAGTGAAGTTGAATTAGAGGTTACTGATGTTTTAGAAAAGGCTGTACAAAAATTAGCCAATATTGACTTTATCGAGTCTCGTTCGGTAGCAGGAATGTCTGAAATCACAGTCAACATTGATGCTAATGTACATACAGCTAAAATGCCCCAGTTATATGATCATTTAAGAAGAAAAATATATGATATACAAGGTGACTTACCTAAGGGGGCTAGTGAGCCCATTATTTTAGATGACTTTGGAGATGTATATGGAATTTTTGTTTCTGTAAGTGCAGACGGATATTCTTATGAAGAGCTTAATAATTACGTAGAATACATTAAAAGAGAATTATTACTTGTTGATAACATTCGTCGTGTTGAAATCTACGGTAAACAAACAGAGACCATTGATATTAAATTCTCAACAGAAAAATTTGCTCAACTTGGTTTGAATCCAATGCTTATCGTTCAAGCTCTTAACGATCAGGCTTCAACTGTAAATCCGGGTAAAATAGTGGTTGGAACCGAAAGAATTCGATTGGATTTAGGGGCTAAATTTAAAAGTCTGGACGACATAAAGAATTTATTGGTAAAGGTTCCTGGAGGGGGATCTTTTTTGTTAGGAGAAATTGCAACAGTTGAGCGCTCTTTCTATACACCTAAACGAAATGATTTTAAATACAATGGTAAAAATGCCATGGCATTGGCTATTTCCATGGAAAGCAAAGTTAATGTTATTAAAGTAGGTGAGGTTTTTGAAAAAGAAATTGAAAAAATAAAAACAACATTACCTGTAGGTATTGAAATCAATAAGATTTTCTTTCAACCGGATAGAGTAAGTGATTCTATTAAAGGTTTTATGATTAACCTTATTGAATCTGTTGTTATTGTAATTATTGTATTACTTTTTGCAATGGGATTAAGATCTGGTCTTTTAATCTCAAGTGGATTAGTATTTACCATCCTAGCCACCTTTATTGTAATGAAGGCTGCGGGTATTGAATTACAAAGGGTATCACTTGCTGCAATTATCGTAGCCATGGGTATGTTAGTTGATAATTCAATTGTTGTAGCTGATGGTATTTTAATAGACCTGAAAAAAGGAATGGACAGGAAAAAAGCATTTGTTAATACAGCTCAAAAAACTGCAATGCCATTATTAGGAGCTACAATTGTTGCCATTCTTGCATTTATGCCTTTAGGATTTTCTCCTGGTGCAGCTGGTGAGTTTCTTAAATCATTATTTTATGTGTTAGCCATTTCTCTGTTTTTAAGTTGGATCTTTGCAATGATTCAAACTCCTTTTATGGCCAACTGGTTTTACAGAGGGAAAATATCACAAAGCAAAACCGACGATAATGAGCTATTTAATAATGGTTTATACCGATGGTTTAGAAAGACTTTAAAAATGATGTTATGGCATAAAACGGTATTCATCATAGCAACTTCAATTATACTGGTTGTTTCTATATGGTCTTTTAAATTTGTTAAACATGAGTTTTTCCCTGCTTTAGATTACAACCAGTATGTTGTTGAATATTGGTTACCACAAGGAAGCGACATCTACCAGGTAGAAAAAGATTTAGATAAGGTTCAAAACGAATTGAGAACTTGGGACGATATACAAAAAGTGGTTACATCATTAGGACAAACACCAGCACGTTATACGTTACTTCGTCCTATGACAACTTTAAACAGTAATTATGGTGAATTAATTATTGATGCTGTTGATTTTGAAGCCGCTCAAAAATCATCTGTTGAAATCATTGATTACTTACATAAAAATTACCCTCAGGCTTTTGTAAGAGCAAGAACTTACAGTCCTATCTTTGGAGACTTTTTGATAGAAGCTAAATTTACAGGTCCCGATCCTGCTGTATTAAGAGAATTGGCAGAAAAAGCCAAAGCAGTGATGCGAACAAGTCCATTAACTGCAGTTGTTACAGATAACTGGAAAAACCAGGAAAAAGTAATAAATCCTGAATATTCTGTTGATCAGGCACGTTTACTTGGTATTTCAAGAAGTGATGTAGCTAACTCATTAGCTGTTGCTTCAAATGGAATGCCTGTAGGTGCAATTTACGAAGGTTCTGATATGATTCCTGTTATTCTTAAAATGAAGGATCCCATAGGTACTCATGTAGAAAACATAGAGTCAGTGCCTGTTTGGAGCTCAAAAAGCATGACAAGTGTACCTTTAGGTCAGGTTATAGATTCTGTTAAAGTAAGCTGGGAAGATCAAACCATTAGAAGATACGATGGATTAAGAGCAATAAAAGCCCAATGTGATCCAATCCCTGGACATGCAGCTCCTGAATTATGGGATCAAATTCATGAAGAAATTGAGGCTATAGATTTACCTTATGGATATGAGTTAGAGTGGTTAGGAGACCACAAACATAGTGAAGATGCCAACAGAAGATTATTCTCCTTATTGCCACTAGCATTAGGACTTATGGTTTTAATTGTAATCCTATTATTCAATAATTTGAAACAGCCTCTAATTGTAATGGGAGTTGTACCTATGGCATTGATGGGTGTGGCAATTGGTTACCACATTATGCAAGCCAAATTTGGTTTCGTGGGAATTATTGGTACACTAGGTTTAATAGGTATGATGATAAAAAATGCTATTGTTCTTCTGGATGAAATAAATGATGAAATATCTCGTGGTGTAGATACTGTTAATGCCATTGTAAACTCAGCTATTTCAAGAATGCGACCGGTAATGATGGCCTCATTAACTACTATTTTAGGTATGCTTCCTTTACTTGTTGATGTAATGTTTAGGGGAATGGCCATCGCCGTTATGTTCGGATTACTTATTGGATCTATTGTTACTCTAATTGTAGTTCCGGTAATGTATGCAATTCTATATAAGGTAGATACTAAAGTTTTACACGATTAAAGAGAAACATAATGATAAATAATATAAAAACATTAATTATAATTAGTTTGATGGTTGCTATAGGTAGTCCATCATTTTCTCAAAAAACACTTAGTCTTCAAGACACTCGTGATTTAGCTCTTGAGTTTAATAAGACTTTAAAAATATCATCGCAACAAAAACTTGCAGCTGAATCACAAAAAAAAGCAGCTTTTACTAACTATTTACCTAAACTTGAAGCAAGTGGAAACGCCATGTATTTTCCAACAATGGAAAATCAAGAGATTCCTGCTATGCCTTTGCCTTCTGTTTCTGATCCAACAACTGCAAGTGATGCCTTATTTCCAGGGTTGGAACTTGAAACAGAAAATTTGTCTGTTATTACAGGAGGAGTAAACCTGGTTCAACCTATTTATGCCGGTGGAAAAATTCGATTGGCAAATAAAATGACAGGTAAAGGAGTTGAAATAGCAGAGCAAGCATATCAGTTAAAAGAAGCCGAGGTTATAGTTCAAACAGATGAAGCTTATTGGAATTTAGCTGCTATGAAAGAAAAAGTTAAGTTGGCAGAAAAATATGTATTAATGCTTGATAGTCTTGAAGGAACTCTAAATGATTCATACGAATTGGGCTTAGCTCCTAAAAGTGAGAAATTAAAAGTTACTGTAAATAAAAATGATGCAGAATTAAAACTTTTAAGAGCAAGAAATGCTTATCGCATAATGCAAATGAATTTATGTCGTATCATTGGCCTTCCTTTAAATACAGAAATTGAGATTACAGAACAGGCTAATGAAGAACCAATTCTTCCTGACTTTCAAAATGCAGCTAGTCAGGCATTGAATAATCGTCAGGAATTACAAATTCTTGATGGAAAGAAAACAATATCTGAATATCAGAAAAAACTTGCAAATGCAGATTTTCTACCTCAACTGGGAGCTCAGGTAGGTTATCAACATTATAAAATTGCAGACCTGATTAATGAAGGTAATCTTACTGTTGCAGCTTCATTAACAATTCCAATTTTTCACTGGAATGAGAGAAAGCATAAATCTTCAGAAGCTAAAGCAAATTTAAATCAGGCAGTATTAGAATTAAGTAATACACAAGATCTTATTCAACTTGAAGTGCAACAAGTACAAATCCAATTACAGGAAGTATATGAATATGTATTACTTTCTCAAAAAAATAAACTTGAAGCTAAAGAAAGTTTAGAAGAAACTACTGCTAGTTTTGAGGTTGGATTAAATACAACCACTGATTTATTAAATGCTCAGGCAGCATGGCAAGATGCAGTGGCTCAAGAAATTGAAGCACTAACTCAATTTGAAGTATTAAATACAAAGTATAAAAAAGTTATAGGTTTATTATAATTAAAAAATTATTAATCTCGTCCCCATTTGTTTTTCTTCAACTTTTCTGATTCTTTTAGGGGGCGAGATTTTTTATTCAAAATTGAATTAAATTTATACTAACAGCTAAGATTTTTGTTTTTGGGTTTTAATCGTATTTTTGACATGAACGAACTCCCAAATTCAAAGCAATGAAAGTCTCTATGGTAAAGAATTTTAGCAAATTCGATGAAAAATGTCGTCATTGGCGAAAACTTCATAAAGAGGATTCTTTAAAGTTCAAAAAGAGGATTCTTTTTACACTTTTGCTTGGGTTTGCCTTCCATTATACTATTTATAAAATAATACTTAAGGGAGCTGAATACCGTTTTGAAGGAGTCTTATTTTCAATGGCTGTATTTTTTGTATTTTCAGAATCAATCTTTTTATTTGACAAATTAATTGGCATTAAATTCCCATGGCATAATTCCGTAAAAAAAAGAATTATCTCCTTGTTTATATTTGCTGTTGGATTCTTTTTTATTGTGGAAGTATATATTCCTCAGATAGAAAAAACCTTCTTAAAAAGCATCATTCAAGACCCGGAGAAATACAGACTTATACTTCTGGTAGGTTTTTTATATCTAATTATCTATGTAATCTTAATTATTGCCCGAAATTTTCACGAAAGTTTAAATTACTTTGTTTATGAAAATGAAAAATTAAAACAGAATAAATTAATAAGTGACTATAAAGCATTACAAGATCAGCTTAATCCTCATTTTTTATTCAATAATCTTAGCACATTAATAGCTATTATTCATAGTGACAAACAAAAAGCAATTGAGTTTGCTGAAAACTTTACTGATGTATACAGGTATGTATTAACAAAAGAAGGGCAAGTTGCTGTTAATCTTGAAGATGAACTTCATTTTCTAAAATCATATACAACCCTGCATATGGCAAGAGTTGGCAATGGCTTAAAAGTTGATATTGATGTGGACGAAAACCATCGTAAAATGAAGGTACCTCATTTAAGTCTTCAAATCCTGGTTGAAAATGCCATTAAGCACAACATTACCTCAAAAACAAAACCATTAATTATTAGAATTGGGATTATTGATAACAGAATATATATTGTCAATAACAAGCAACTAAAAGAATCCACATATTCAACAAAAACGGGCTTATCAAACTTAAGCAAGCGATTAAAGATTTTAACCGATGAAGAGTTAAAAATCATTGAGGATGAAGATATATACAGAGTCGAAATACCATTAATAAACTAACTATAAAAGATATACCATGGCTTTTAACGTTATTATTGTAGAAGATGAAATTCATAGTGCACAAATGCTTGAATGCATGATTAATGAATTACGCCCTGAATGGAATATTATTGATACTTTTGACTCCATTGAGGATACCGTTAACTGGCTAAAAAACAACGAACAACCTAATTTGATATTTCTTGACATTCAACTTTCTGATGGTATTAGTTTTTCTATTTTTGATAAAGTTAATGTTGATTGTGGAGTAATATTTACAACAGCTTATGATGAGTATGCCGTAAAAGCATTTACATTAAACAGTGTTGATTATATATTAAAACCTGTAAAAAAAGACATACTTCTTTCTGCCATTGAAAAATTAGAAAGTATCATAAAAAAATTTGAAGATGGAAATTATGGTCATACAGATTATAAAGACATATTAGTGGGGCTTAAGAATGGAACCACTACATATCGTAAAAGATTTTTAGTTTCAAAGCGAGATGCATTCTTTTCAATTCCTGTTGCTGATATTGCATATATTTATTTTGAATCAAAATTAACTTATGCTGTAACATTCGATAATAAAGAACATATCATAAATTTCACACTAGATAAACTTGAAGAAGAATTAGATCCATCCGTTTTTATAAGAGCGAACCGTCAGGCGATAGTGAATATGAATGCCATTCATTCTTTAGAAAACTATTTCGGAGGAAAACTTATTGTGAAATTATTACCTCAATTTGAACATAAATTTATCATTAGCAGAGCTAAAGCAACTGTATTTAAAAACTGGCTTGATAGTTAAAAAATAAGTGTATCTTGCATTAATAATTATAACCATTTTTGTCATGGCAAATCGCAAAGAATTAAAAAAAGATATTAACTATCTGGCATCAGAGATCCTTTCTCAGGCATACATGAAGTTCGCCCTTATGGAGAATGTAAATGAAGAGCAAATTCAACCTATAATGGTTGAAGCTTTAGAAATGAGAAATGAATATGTTGCAAGAGCTAATCACCCTGATGGTAAAGACAATAAAAAGATTGTTAAAACATACTATCAAACACTAAGAAAAAATTTAATGGCAAAAACCGTTGAATTACTTGATAAACTTGAAGCCATTAACTAATCTTTGCAAGAAAACGCCAAATACTGCGTTACTCAAAATTTTTGAAGCAGTCATTTACAACAGTAAACTCCTTGGATTCAAAAACTTCGAAAGCCTTGTCTTAGTCATTTTCTTATCAAAGACTTAATTTTTGAAACAATTAACTAATCGAAATCAATAGTTAACTGATAAGGTAATTGATTCTCATTATCCACAAGATTTGAGATTGACAAACCCATTAATCTGATGGGTTTATCTATGATAACATTATTTAATAAAGCACTTGCTAATTCAGTAAGTGCTTTTTTTTCTTCAATATTCCGGAGTATAGTTTTACTATACGTTTGCTGTTTAAAATCATTATACTTTATTTTTAGAGTAAGTGTTCTTCCAAATTTATCTGTTCGCAGCATTCTTTTCCACAAACCTTCAATTAAATTATTCAATTCTGTAATTATTTCATCAATAACCTTTAGGTCAGACGAAAACGTATTTTCAATCCCCACCGATTTACGTATTCTATTTGGGACAACGGGTCTGTTATCAATACCTCTGCAAATGAAATAAAAAAACTGTCCAGCTTTTCCAAAATTCTTAACCAGTCCGTTTAAACTCCATTTTTGCAGATCTTTCCCTGAGTAAATCCCCAATTGATTCATTCGTTCTGCAGTCTTCTTCCCTACTCCATAAAAGTCCTTTACTGGTAGCTGCTCAATAAATGGCAACACCTCATCAGGTTTAATAACAAAAAGTCCATTGGGCTTATCCTGATCCGAAGCAATTTTTGCTAAAAATTTATTAACACTAATTCCTGCTGAAGCTGTTAATTGAGTTTCTTCTTTAATTCTTTTCTTAATTTCCTGGGCAATAAGTGTCGCTGAATTATGATTTTTTTTATTTCTTGTAACATCTATAAAAGCTTCATCAATACTTAAAGGTTCTACTAAATCACTGTATTCATATAAAATATTCATGATTTGTGAAGAAACAGCTTTATAAACTTCAAATCGAGATTGCTGAAATATAAGGTGAGGACATTTTTTAATAGCTACCTGAGAAGACATAGCTGAATAAACTCCAAACTTTCGTGCTTCATAACTAGCGGCAGCAATAACACCTCTTGGGGAGGATGAACCTACAGCTATAGCTTTACCCCTTAATTCTGGAAAATCGCGCTGTTCTACAGATGCAAAAAAAGCATCCATATCTATATGTATAATCTTTCTAATTAAACTCTCTTCTTCACCTAACTTCAATACCTACTTTATTTTAGAATCTTTAAGCCAAAATTAAAAAACAACTTATTATCTGGTGCTACAATTTCTATTTTATTCCCCCTTTGATTAAGAGAAGTTAATTCATTAAAAACGGTAACACCTCCTGCCATATTAAAATATAGTGAACGATATAATTGCAACATTAACTTAGGACCAAAATTAACTTTCGAAAAACCGAAGGAATCCATATTAAAAGTCTTTGCCATTTCATCATCAGCATTAAAATAATTCTCAAACAACCGCCCTTCAAAACCTACCTTCAACTTTTTAAAACAATAATAAGAACTTATTTGCAAGGGTAAGAGTGCTTTAAACTCATGTTTTTGTTTTTTATAATTAAGACTCAGTAAAGGTAAGTACATTTCATATTTAAGCCTGGTATTAAAAGAGAAACCAATACCATATTCAAAATACTTATTGAATCGTTTATATGCTATTGCTGATATTCCTAACATTAAATCATCACTGCTAATTGTATTTTTAAAATCACTTGCAATTGAAGGAGAAACCATACATAACAAACTCCAATGACTCTTGAGTTCTTTAATAAATCCAATATTGCATGTAATTGCTTCATAACAATTATTGTAATAAGCATCAGCTATTTCTTTTTTCGTAATGGAATTTATTTTCAAATAGTCCCACCCATTGTAAAAATATGTTTTCTTATTTTTTAAAGGAAGAGCAATTTGAACGGAAGCTCTATATTCATCGATTTTAACATCACTATTTAAATATGCTTTATTCATGTCTGAATATAAATATTGATAATTATCAATTGAGGCAATAGTGAATTTTGATAAGCGGGGATACGAAATTGTATCTGTTTTATGTTGAGCATTAACTATTAATGTTAAAAACAAAAATAGTAGTGTTATTCTAGTATTAAGACTGATTTTCATAAATCATAAAACTTTAGAATGTAATTGTAAAGTAAATTCGGAATTTAAGGGCTAATTTTTTATCGTATAAATTGTAAAAATATCGAAAACAAATAACATCAGGTATCGAAATGAATGCATACTTTAAATAAAAATGTACTTAAATTTAACTACATCAAGATAAACACAAAGCTTCAATTGTTAATTTATATTTTCATGCACATCCCTCTTTATTCTTAACTAAAACAATATCTGAATATTACGGCATCCATTTTTAAAATTTCACCTAATTCTAAAAACTAATTATTAAAAAATCCTAAAGACTGTTGAGTATTCATTTTATTTAGTAATTTTGCCAAAATTTTCTAATTCAATAAATCATCAACATCATGTCATTTTTAGAAGATAGAATAGTATCAGACGGCTTAACTTTCGACGATGTATTATTAATACCTGCGTATTCGCAAGTACTACCTCGCGATGTAAGTTTGGCTTCTAATTTTACAAAAAATATTACCATTAACACACCAATTATTTCGGCCGCTATGGATACGGTAACCGAAGAGCGTTTAGCTATTGCTATTGCACGTGAAGGAGGTATTGGGGTTATCCATAAAAACATGACCATTGAAGAACAAGCTAAAAAAGTTCAGGTGGTTAAACGTGCTGAAAACGGGATGATATTTGATCCTATCACCATAAAAAAAGATAAAACTGTTGGTGATGCTTTAGCAATAATGAAGGAATACAAAATTGGTGGAATTCCTGTTGTGGACGATTATGGTTATTTAGTTGGTATTGTTACTAACCGTGACCTTAGGTTCATCATTGATTTAACCAGATTGGTTGAGGAAGTTATGACTTCTGAAAATCTGATCACAACAAACCAAACAACAGACCTTGGTTTAGCAGCGGAAATTCTTCAAAAACATAAAATTGAAAAACTTCCTGTTATTGATAAGGACAACAAACTTGTTGGTCTTTTAACATATAAAGATATCACTAAAGCTAAAAACAAGCCTTTAGCATGTAAAGATAGCATGGGTAGATTAAGAGTTGCTGCAGGTGTTGGAGTAACATTTAATACTTTCGAAAGAATTGATGCTTTAGTTAATGCAGGTGTAGATGCTATTGTTATTGACACAGCTCACGGACACAGTCACGGAGTTATTGAAACTCTTAAGCAAACAAAAAAGAAATATCCTGACTTAGAAGTTGTAGTAGGTAACATTGCAACTGCTGAAGCAGCCAAAGATTTAATTGAGGCGGGTGCTGATGCATTAAAAGTAGGTATCGGACCAGGATCAATCTGTACAACAAGAATCATTGCAGGTGTTGGTATGCCTCAGTTATCAGCTATTTACGAAGTATCTCAGGCAGCTTCAAAACATGGAGTACCTGTAATTGCTGATGGTGGTATCAGATACTCTGGAGATATTGTTAAAGCTATTGCTGCCGGAGGTAGTTGTATTATGGCTGGATCATTATTTGCAGGTGTAGATGAGTCTCCGGGTGAAACTGTAATTTACAACGGACGTAAATTTAAAACATATAGAGGAATGGGATCAGTTGAAGCTATGCAACAAGGTTCAAAAGATCGCTATTTTCAAGATGTTGAAGATGACGTTAGCAAATTAGTACCAGAAGGTATTTCTGCAAGAGTTCCTTACAAAGGAACACTTCATGAAGTTATTTACCAGTTAATTGGTGGATTAAGAGCTGGTATGGGATATTGTGGAGCAGGAACTATTGGCGAACTTCATAAAGCTAGATTTACAAGAATTACAAATGCAGGAGTTCAGGAAAACCATCCTCATGATGTTACAATCACCAGAGAAGCTCCTAATTATACTAGATAATTATAATTATTATATAATTTATAAAGCCCGTAAACTTTTGTTTTTCGGGCTTTTTTATTTTATTTAGCTTTCTTAAAATACAGCAAGGCACAATAATATCTGTTTTTGTGTGTTTGAGTAGTGATATATCAATTTTTCAGTTTTAATCTATAATAAAAATGACACGAATTAAATTTCTAGTTTCAGTTTTTGCTCTAATAATTTCTCATACTTCATTTTCACAAAACTCTCACACTCTCTTAACTATTGAAGGAAAAAACTATTCTATTGAAGAATTTGATTTTATTTATAATAAAAATAATAGTTATACAGAAGAGCCAAAATCAAAAAAAGAATACGTTGATCTTTTTGTAAACTATAAACTTAAAGTTCATGAAGCCATAGCTCAAGGATTCGACACCTTACCCTCATTTAAAAAAGAGTATAATTATTATAAGGAGGAATTAGCAAAACCATATTTTTCTAATAAAGAAGTTACTAAAAAATTAAAACAGGAAGCCTACGATAGATTAAAACAAGAAGTAGATGCCAGCCACATTTTAATTAGAATTCCTAAATCAGCTACACCAGAAGATACCTTAAAAGCTTATAATAAAATAAAAGAAATTCAAGAACGAATTAATAAAGGAGAAGACTTTAATAAATTGGCTCATGAATATTCTGAAGATCCTTCTGCAAAAAAGAATATGGGAAGATTAGGTTTCTTTAGTGGTTTTATGATGGTATACCCTTTTGAATCTGCCGCATACAACACTCCAATCAATCAAGTTTCTGATATTGTAAAAACTAATTTTGGATACCATTTAATTAAAGTTCATGCGAAAAGACAAAATAGAGGTGAATTAAAGACCGCTCATATCATGATGATGTTTCCTCCTAACTCGCCACAAAAAGTAATCGAAGAGAAAAAAGCAAAAATTGATTCGATATATCAATTAGTTTTAAAAGGTGAAAATTTTGGAGAGCTTGCTCAAAATTTCTCTGAAGATAAGAACAGTGCTCGAAAAAATGGAGAACTACCTTGGTTTGGAACCGGACGAATGATTCCTGAATTTAGTGAACCTGCATTTAAACTAGATAGCATTGGTGCCATTTCTGAGGTTATTAGAACACCTTATGGATTTCATATCATCAAACTTTTAGAAAAAAGGGGTATAAAAAGTTATGATGAAATGGAAGAAGAAATCACCCAAAAGATTTCTAGAGACGAAAGGGCTTTTAAAGAGAAAAAAAGCGTTATTAAAAAATTAAAAAACGAATATAACTACAATCAAAATGACTCCTTATTAAATGCAATAAAAACAAAAGCTAAAGTCTTAAACATATCAGATAAGGACTTCTACTCAGGGTTTAACGATGAAGATATTATTGCATCTTTCAGTTCTAAAAAAATTTACATCAAAGATCTTTTTGAATCCTTAAAAAGTAACAGACAATTCACAGGATCAAAAAAAGCAAACATGATTGAAAATATAACTCAATCATATTTAAATAATCAAGTTGTTGAATTTGAAAAAACACAATTAGACAAAAAATATCCAGAGTATAACTTCTTACTACAAGAATATCATGATGGTTTGTTAATTTTTGAAGTTAGCCAAAAAGAAATATGGAATAAAGCCAGTCAGGATAGTGTTGGAATACTCAAGTATTATAATAGTCATAAAAATGATTATTTTGAACCAGAAAAAATAGTAGGTAAAGCTTATTTTGCTAAAGACAAAAAAACTCTTTCAGTCATAAAGAAACAATTAAATTCTACTCCAAACATTACTACTGATTCCTTAAAACAAATTATCTCTTCTGATTCATTTAAATGCATTAACGGAGAATTTAGCAAAGGTGATTATGCAGCTATTGATAAAGACATTTGGAAAATAAAAAAATCAAATGGAAGAACTGACGAAGATTTTCCGTTTGCATTTGCTTTAGGAAAAATGACCCCTAAAAAATATAAAGAACTTGACGAAACAAAGGGGCAAGTTATAAGCGACTATCAGAATATGATAGAAAAACAGTGGATAGAAAAACTTAAGAGTAAGTATAATCCTGTAGTTAACTTAAAAGCTCTTAAGTATTCAAAAAATAAATAAATATGAGAATTATATATCCTATCGGAGTCTTAACTATTTTAATATTAAACTCTTGTTCAAGGATTTCATCAACAGAATCTTCACCACCTGTGGCTTCTGTTGATGGTGAAATTTTAACAATTGAGGAGTTGCAAAAAGCGATTCCTGAAGACTTAAGTAAAAACGACAGTCTTGCATTTACTCAAAATTATATTTCAAGATGGGTAAAATCGTCATTATTGCTTAGAAAAGCAGAATTGAATTTATCACCAGAAGAAAAAGATGTAAAGCAAATATTAGAAGATTACCGAGCTTCATTACTTATCCATAAATACCAACAAAAGCTTTTACTTGAAAAGTATTCTCCTCTTATTACAAACAAAGAGATAGAAGAATACTATAATAACATGAGTGAAAATTTTATTTTAAATGAGGATATTATAAAAGGAGTATTTGTTAAAATCCCTCTTAATGCTCCAAATTTAAACGAAGTTAAAAAGTGGTATAAATCAGATAATCCTGAAGACATGGTAACTCTGGAAGAATATTGCTATCAAAATGCTCAGAATTTTGATATTTTTTTAGATCGTTGGGTTACAGTTGATGCCATATCTAAGCTATTACCTAAGCCAATTCCTGGTAACCCTAATTTTTTAAAATACAATAAATCATATGAAGTTTCCGACTCAACTTCTAATTATTTTGTTTCTTTTAAGGAATTCAAAAAAACAAATGAAATAGCACCAATACAATACGTCACTGACAAAATAAAAGCTATCTTGCTAAACAAAAAACGTATTGAATTCATTAAAAATCTTGAAGAAGAATTATACCAGGAAGGATTAAAGGAAAAAGTTATAAAATTCTATTAAATTTGCCGAAAAATAAAAAATATGCATAAAATATTCTATTCTCTAATAATAGCGCTTATTGCGATTTTTATATACCCTAACACATCTCATGCTCAAAAAAATGTAATTGATGAAGTTATTGCTGTTGTTGGTGACAATGCCATTCTAAAATCTGATATTGAATATCAGTATCAACAAGCTATCATGCAAGGTATGTCAGCAAAAGGTGATTTAAAATGTCAATTATTTGAACAGCAACTAATTCAAAAATTAATGCTTAACCAAGCCGTTTTGGATAGTGTTGAAGTTAACGAGAACTCTGTTATCAACGAAGTTGATCGTAAAATGAATATGTTTATTGACAGAGCAGGTGGTAAAGAACAACTTGAAGAGTGGTTTAAAAAATCAATTATTCAAATTAAAAAAGAACAAATGCAGGTTGTTCGTGATCAAATGATGACACAAACCATGCAACAAAATATCACAGCGGATATTGAACCTACACCATCACAAGTTAGAGCATATTACAGAAAGACTGAACAAGATAGTTTACCAATGGTACCGGTTCAGTACGAAATACAAAAAATTGCTGTATATCCAAAAATTGATCAAAAAGAAATCGATCGTATAAAAACTCAATTACGAAACTTTCAAAAACAAGTTGCTGAAGGCAGAGACTTTGCTACTTTAGCGGTTTTATATTCAGAAGATCCGGGTAGTGCCAGCAGAGGTGGTGATATGGGATGGGCAACACGTTCAACATACGTTCCTGAATTCGCTAATGTAGCTTTTAACATGCAGGAAAAAAACAAAGTTTCTAAGATTGTACAAACCGAATTTGGATACCACATTATTCAATTACTTGACAAAAAAGGTGAAAGAATTCATGTTCGTCATATCTTATTAAAACCTAAAGTATCTAGCGAGAATAACAAAGCAGCAATTAGCAGATTAGATTCTATCAAATCTTTAATTGAAAAAGACAGCATTTCTTTTGACCAAGCTGCATTCAGATGGTCAATGGATAAAGACACCAGAACCAATGGAGGATTAATGGTAAATCAAAGAACACAATCTTCTCAATTCGAATTAGCTGAACTTTCTTCTATGCGTCTACCTTTAATTGCAAAAGAAGTTCAAAAGCTGGAAGAAGGGGAAGTATCAAAGCCTTTTAGCATTAAAGATGACAAAGGACAAGACGTTTATGTTATCATCAAGCAAAAAAGAAAAATTGCACCACATAGAGCTAACATGAGTAACGATTATCAGCTCATTCAAAATATTATGACAGAGAAAAAGAAGGCTGATGCAATAAACGAGTGGATAAAAGAAAAACAGCTGGATACCTACATTACCATTAGAGACGAATGGGCTGGATGCAATTTTGAATATAAAAATTGGATTAAGTAGTTTTTTTAACTATTTTGTAAAGGTGTTTTGAAGAATGGAGGATGGTTTCTACTGGGATAAAATACGTTTTCATCATTTTAGTTGTTTATATTAATGTTTCTTGTATTAGAGAGGCATATAATATAACTGGGTCTGCAGTAGTAGTTGATGACGAAACATTAAATCCCATAATAAATTCCTCTGTTCAATCTCAATGTTTTTTTCAACTGAATATTGATGAGAGCTCAAATGATTTTTCAAACTTACAAACAGATAGTTTAGGTACATTTCAAATCAATTTTAAAAAGGGTTATAAAGTTAGCATGATTATTGATGCTAGTGATTACGTTACAAATACGATTCAGTTTAACCCAAGAAGAGAAAACATGCCAGATACAATTTACTTAAAAAAGAAAATTCATTTTGAAAGCTCAGCTGCACATATACAATCACAAAATTCACCGATAAATAATTTCGAATAATTTTTTGATTTCTTTATTCACTTTTTCTAGTATTTTTGAATTCGTTTTAATTCTTAACAGCAACTATTTAAAATAATGCGAACTAATAAAAGCATTTTTATAATAATGATGTGCATTTTCTTTGGAAGCTCATTATCAATTATAGCACAAAAGAAAATCAACGTTAAACATGCTGATGTATTAAAGGGCAATAAATCTATATTTGGCGAAGACATAAATGTTTTAATCGGTCATGTAAAGTTTACTCATGAAACAGCTATCATGTATTGTGATACAGCATACTTGAATGAGAAGGAAAATAAACTTAATGCTGTTGGAAATATACACATTATTCAGAATGACACTTTACATTTATATGGTCGCAAATTAAATTACTACGGAAATACAGGAATTGCCGAAGTCAGAGAAAATGTAAAACTTGTAAATAAAGACGTTGTATTAACTACAGAATTTCTGGACTACGACAGAGTAAATAATTTTGCTTACTATTTCAATAATGGGAAAATTGTAAACAAAGACAACACTCTTACAAGCAAAATAGGCTATTACTATCCTGATTCAAATACAGCTTTTTATAAAGACAGTGTTGTAGTTACCAACCCCAAATACAATATGTTCTCTGATACTTTAAAGTATCACACAGTAACAAAAGTAGCCACTATACAAGGGCCAACATTCATTATTAGCGACAACAATACTATTTATGCAGAATCTGGCTATTACGATACTCAAAATGATGTTGCTTTACTTAAAGAAAACGCCTATGTACAAGGACAACAACTATTGAAAGGTGATTCAATTCATTATGACAGGAAAAATGGTGTTGGTGAAGTATATAATAACATGGAACTTCATGATACAACTAATAATGTAATTATTACAGGAGATTATGGATTTTATAATGAAATATCACAAGATGCATTAACCACAAAAAATGCTGTTTTAATGCAGATATATAATGCAGATACTCTTTTTCTACATGCTGACACTCTTTTAGCCGTACCTTTAGAAAATCCCGAAGAAAAATTAATCAAAGCATTTCGTAAAGTACAATACTACAGAAGTGATTTACAAGGAAGATGTGACTCTATGGTTTTTGATTCCAGAGATACTACAAATACTTTTTATTATGATCCGATCATGTGGTCCCTGGGAAATCAATTAACATCTGATGAAATCAAAATGTATACAAAAAATGAGGTGCTAGATAAAGTAGATCTAATTGATAGAGCATTTATTATTTCAGAAGAAGATTCTGGTCGTTATAATCAAATTAAAGGTTCTAAAATGACTGGTTTTGTTAAAAACAATGAGATATATAAGATAGATGTAAATGGCAATGCTCAATCGATTTATTATCCAATGGACAAAGAGAATGCTCTTGGAATGAATAAAGCAGAGTGTAGCAACATGATTATTTACTTAAAAGAAAGAATGGTAAGTAAAATCAACATGCAAGTCTCTCCTACCGGTAAAATGTCTCCAATATTACTTGTTCCGGAAGAAGAACTAGAACTATCCGGATTTCATTGGCTTGAAATTTTCCGCCCAAAAAGTAAAGAAGATATTTTTGACTGGAAAAAGTTACCTGAACTTGACCGAGGTGAAGATAAGTCAGAATACAATCTTGACGATACTTATGACGATTTTAAAAATTAATAGAACATAACCATATAAAAAAAGCTGTATCAAATGATACAGCTTTTTTTATCTTTTAGCCCTGGCTAGTACTAATATTCATCTTCGTTAAAGAAAAAATCATCCTTACTAGGATAATCAGGCCATATATCTTCAATACTTTCGTAAATATCTCCTTCATCCTCTATTTCTTGAAGATTTTCAATAACTTCCAATGGTGCTCCTGAACGAATTGCAAAATCAATTAATTCATCCTTAGAAGCAGGCCAGGGAGCATCTTCTAATTTCGATGCTAATTCTAGTGTCCAATACATACCCTGAAATTTTAAATATTATTTTTTGTTAATATTTGTTTGTTATTTTTTGCGAATATAAAAAAAAACTCAACACCTACAACTCGGGAATCCAAGGAATTTCACTTGTATTAAAATGTTTTGATAAATGTCTTGATAATACAAACAAATAATCAGACAACCGATTTATATAACGAAACACCCAAGTATCTACATCTAAAGTCTCTTCCATTTCCAGAATTCTTCGTTCTGCTCTTCTGCAAATTGTTCTTGAAATATGACAGTAACTGATACATTGATGTCCGCCTGGTAATACAAAATACTTTAATGGAGGTAAAGCTTCTTCCATTTCATCCATAGCTTTCTCTAATGCTTCAATCACCGAATCGTCATAATTCATTTTATCACGTAAGTCAGCAACATTTGTATCAGTTGCCAAATATGCACCTACATCAAAAAGTCTTTTTTGAATATCAATAAGCTGCAAATTACTTTGTTCATCAATATCAAAAGCTCTTATCATTCCAATAAAGCTATTAAGCTCATCAACTGTACCATAAGCTTCTAATCTAACGTCATTTTTCGGAACACGCGTTCCTCCAATTAAACTAGTTCTTCCTCTATCTCCTGTTTTAGTATATACTACACTTTTTGCCATTTATTTATTTTTTATTGGTGGTGAAACAGACTTTTCATAGAAAAGTTCGTAACACAATATCAATTCTGAGCTAATAAAACATTTTCATTAACCTCATCCGATTCTATCTTTCCATCTTTCAATCTAATGATTCGATGAGCATGTTGAGCAATATCTTCTTCATGTGTTACCAAAATAATTGTATTACCCATTGCATGAATATTCTGGAAAAGATTCATAATATCCACAGAAGTTTTTGAATCCAGGTTACCAGTAGGTTCATCAGCCAAAATTATAGATGGATTATTAATTAAAGCTCTTGCAACAGCAACACGTTGCCTTTGTCCTCCTGATAGCTCATTTGGTTTATGCAATGCTCTATCTTCTAAACCTACTTTTTTAATAGCCTCCTCTCCTCTCTTCAATCTTTCTTGTTTTGATATACCTGCATATATAAGAGGAAGCATTGTATTTTCAATTGCTGAATATCTGGGTAATAAATTAAACGTTTGAAATACAAATCCTATCTCTTTATTACGAATATCTGCTAACTGATCATCGCTTAAATGACTTACATTATTGCCATTTAAAATATAATTTCCGCCGGTAGGAGAATCTAAAGCCCCAATTACATTCATTAAAGTTGACTTGCCTGAACCTGAAGGTCCCATAATAGCAACATATTCACCTTTTTTAATTTGTAAATCAACTCCTCTTAGGGCTTTTACTACCTGAGTTCCTACCTGGTAAAACTTAGTAATATCCTGTATTTCAATTATATTTTCAATCATAGCAGATATATATGGTTTAAACAAAGATAATTTTTTAGCAATGAGTAAAAAATATTATGGCCATTTTACAATGTAATGCTGTTTCATAACATCTTTGTCTATTATAGCAATACCAAACCTAAATAAATCAAATGAAATGGAAACACGATCTCGTTTTACAATTTCATTCCATGCCGATTCCATTCCTTCAGACCAGTGAATATCGTCAAAAATAAACAATGCTGATTCCGATGCTTTTTTTAAGCACATTTCAAAATAATTTAGCGTTGCATCATAATCATGATGACCATCAAAATAAACCATATCAACATTTTCAAGTTGACCAAGAACCTTTGGCAATTCATCTTCAAAACTTCCAACTTGCTGTTGAACATTATTTACTTTAGCTAAAGCAAATGTTTTTTTTGCCTGAGTAGATACATTAGGGCATCCTTCAATAGAATATACTTTTGCTTTTGAATCAGGCTTAGCTAAATAGAGAGTTCCCAAACCTAGCGATGTGCCCAATTCAATAATATTTTTAGGTTTAAATTCTGTAATTAATCTGGATATTAACTCCCCCTGTCTTTGAGGTGTAGCATTATATTTAACCAGATCTTTGACTTTTCGGATATTAGTTCTGAATTTTTTTGAACCAGAACCTAAATCATTCACCTCAATTTTCTCATTACTTTTTAGTAATTCTTGCCTTATTTCATTTATTTCTACAAAATGATAAAATGGATGTGTATCATAAAAAACATGTCGAACTAAATCAAATGCAAAAGGAGGGTGAATTCTATGTCCTTTTTTATACTTAGCGGTTCTTTTATATTTAATAAAAGCTTTTAATTGAAACCAATTCACTATAATTTTTCTTGCAAATATAAGAATTACATCTACTATTTTATTCAGCTTCATTTGGTATAAATTGATTGTTATATGTTCAATTAAATAAGCTGAAGCCTTATTTTAATATTATCGCTCTATTAATATTTAAAACTATTTTCACATGGTTTGTATACGTTTAATAACAAACCTCATTAATAAATTATTGAAAATATTATTTAAAGTTGCAACTCTACAATCGTATATTCAACTGTATTTCAATAGATATACTATTTATCTATGACTATATTTATTTTATCTATTTGATTTATATGCTCAAGTAATTCATCTTTGTAATAGAAATTAAAAACGAAAAAACATTTTGAATATTGATTTCTTATCAAAAATAAAATAGAATAACCATTTGTCTTTGTTAGCCCGAATTAATTATAATTAATTCGGGCTTTTTTGGTTTAAATAATAAAACTATTTTTGTTGCTTAATATATTATAAGCTAGTTAAAAACATAAGATAATTTTACCACCGAAAAGGTTATTTAACTAATTATCAAATAATTTACCAATTTACAATGAACACTGTATCAAAAACCTCCATTGGCACACCATTATCACCTACTGCAACCAAAGTTATTATGTTGGGATCAGGTGAATTAGGAAAAGAAGTAGTAATTGAATTTCAACGTTATGGAGTTGAAGTTATTGCTATAGATAAATATGAAAATGCACCAGCAATGCAGGTAGCTCACAAAAGTTATATTGTTTCTATGCTTGATGGTGAGGCTTTGGCAAAGATTATTCGTGAAGAAAAACCTGATTATATTATTCCTGAAGTTGAAGCAATAGCTACCGATACACTAATTGAACTCGAAAAAGAAGGATTTAATGTAATACCTACGGCTAATGCAACTAAACTTACAATGAACAGAGAGGGTATTAGAACTTTAGCTGCTGAAGAACTTGGTTTACAAACTTCACCATACAAATTTGCCGGAACAAAAGAGGAATTTGAAGCTGCTATAAAAGAGATAGGTTGCCCTTGTGTTGTTAAGCCAATAATGAGCTCTTCCGGTAAAGGTCAAAGTGTAGTAAAAAGCGAAGCTGATATTGATTATGCCTGGAACTACGCACTTGAAGGTGCAAGAGGCAATAGCGACAGAGTGATTGTAGAAGGTTTTGTTGATTTTGATTATGAAATTACTTTATTAACGATCAGTCATATAGGAGGAGTTTCGTTTTGTGCTCCTATTGGACATAGACAAGAAGGCGGAGACTACCAGGAATCATGGCAACCTCAGGCTATGAGCGAAAAAGCTCTAAAGGATGCTGAATATATTGCAGAAAAAGTTGTTAAGGCATTAGGTGGACGAGGCTTGTTTGGTGTAGAATTCTTTATTAAAGGAGATACCGTATACTTTAGCGAATTATCTCCACGTCCTCATGATACCGGAATGGTTACGATGATTTCGCAAGATCTTAGCGAGTTTGCATTACACGTTAGAGCTGTGTTGGGATTACCTATACCAAATATTGTTCAGCATGGCCCTGCAGCCAGTAGTGTTATTATGGTTGAAGGAAATTCAAACCAGGTTTCTTTTAGTGGTATGGAAAATGCGTTGGCAGATCCTGATACACAACTTAGATTATTTGGTAAACCAGAGGTTCAGGGGGAAAGAAGAATGGGAGTTTGTTTAGCAAGAGGAAAATCAGTAGAAGAAGCAAGAGAAAAGGCAAACAAAGCAAGTTCTGCTATTGTTGTAAAACTGTAATTACTGAAATTTAAATATTAATTAAAGCTCTGAAAGTTCTATTTTCTTTCGGAGCTTTTTTTATTTTATTAAAATTTCTTATGCTGTTGGGTATTTATGAAGCTTGCAACATAAAATACAATCTACTATTTTTGAGCATCAATTTTATCAATGTCAGATTTAACTACAAGAGATATAACTTATTTACCTGGAGTTGGTCCTAAAAAAGCCGACTTACTACGAAATGAATTAAAAATTCAGTCGTATGAGGATTTGCTATATCATTTTCCCTACAAGTATATTGACCGTAGCAGGACATATAAAATAAGAGAGATCAACAACACTGCCTCCCATATTCAGCTTAAGGGAAAAATAGTTGGTTTAAATACTGTGGGCGCAGGAAGATCACAACGTTTAGTTGCGAAGTTTGCTGATGATTCAGGAGTTATTGAGCTTGTATGGTTTAAATTCCTGAAACAAATAAAGTCAAGTTTAGATCCTAATGTTGAATATGTCATTTTTGGTAAACCAAGTAAATTCAACAATACATATAATATCGTTCATCCCGAGATGGAAAAAGTTGACCCCGGTAAGCCTAAAATAACTTCAGGATTACAAGCTTTTTACCACACCACAGAAAAGATGAAAAATAATTATGTGAGTTCTAAAGCCATCCAAAAGATGCAACAGAACATTTTTCTATCTTTTCAAGGTTCTATATCTGAAACATTGCCTGCATATATCATACAACAATACAAATTAATGATATTAGATCAGGCTTTAAGAACTGTTCATTTCCCAAAAAACAGTCAGGAACTACAACAAGCTCAATTCAGACTAAAATTTGAAGAGTTATTTTATATTCAACTAAATATTTTACGCTTAAAAAATCAGCGTACCAGAAGTATTAAAGGTCATATATTTTCAACTGTAGGAGACTTCTTTAATCATTTCTTTTATAACAATTTACCCTTTGAACTCACCAATGCTCAAAAAAGAGTTATTAAGGAAATTAGAAATGATGTAGGTTCCGGTAGACAATTAAACAGGTTATTACAAGGTGATGTTGGTAGCGGAAAAACAATGGTAGCTTTAATGGTAATGTTAATTGCTCTCGATAATACATACCAGGCATGTTTAATGGCCCCAACAGAAATATTAGCGACTCAGCATTACGAATCCATAATGGAATTACTTAACGGAATGGACTTAAATGTAAAGCTATTAACAGGTTCTACTAAAAAGAAAGAACGTGATATTATCCATTCAGAATTGCACTCAGGAGAACTGCAAATTTTAATCGGTACTCATGCTCTTTTAGAAGATGTGGTTCAATTTAATAATTTAGGAATGGTTATCATTGATGAGCAACATCGTTTTGGAGTAGCACAACGTGCAAAACTGTGGAAGAAAAACACAATCCCTCCTCATATTCTTGTAATGACAGCCACTCCAATTCCTCGTACTTTGGCTATGACTGTTTATGGAGATCTTGATGTTTCGGTAATTGACGAACTTCCTCCGGGTAGAAAACCAATTGAAACCAAACACTATTTTCACAACAGAAGAAATAATCTGAACAAATTTATTAAATCAGAAATCACAAAAGGTCGACAGATATATGTGGTTTATCCACTGATTGAAGAATCAGAAAAAATGGATTTTAAAAACCTTGCTGAAGGTTTTGAATATATGCAATCTGCATTTCCTGAATACAAAACAACAATGGTTCATGGCAAAATGAAACCTGCAGAAAAAGATGCTGCTATGCAGGAGTTTGCCAGTGGCAATGCTCAGATTTTGGTTGCTACTACTGTTATTGAAGTAGGAGTAAATGTTCCTAATGCTTCTGTTATGATCATTGAAAGTGCAGAAAGGTTTGGTTTATCGCAACTTCACCAGTTAAGAGGTCGCGTAGGTAGAGGAGCCGAACAAAGTTACTGTATCCTTATGACAGGACACAAACTTGGTGAAGACACGAAGAAAAGAATGAACATCATGGTGGATTCAAATGACGGATTTGAAATTGCCGAAGCTGACATGAAATTACGCGGACCCGGAGATTTAGAAGGAACTCAACAAAGTGGTCTTCCTTTTGAATTAAAAATTGCAAATATCACCAGAGACTCTCAACTACTTCAACATGCCAGAAACGTAGCCAATGCAATTTTGGATAATGATCCAAGTCTTGAAAAACCAGAAAACCAGGTTTTAAACCGTCAACTTACCAAATTAGCCCGACAGAAAATGAATTGGAGTATGATTAGCTAAAAGTAAAAGAGAGCATTGAGACAAAAGGTTAAATAGGTAAAACTTCAATTTTATGAATTCTTCGGTCTGAATGAATACGTTTTAGCGAGACGATATGCATTACATGAATAACAATACAACATCCTCTACTGTTGTAACCTCTTCAAGATTATCTTACAATTAACAATTTTTATTTTTCTCCCCTTAAATAAATGCAGTATATTATGATTCTAATGTATTTGAATCATATATGACATTTGCTGCTGTACATATCGATCCTTTATTTTCCAAGTTTGTAATACTTTCATGTATTGTGATTGTGGTTGGTTTTTTATTGCGTTTATTGAAACAACCATCTATGATATCATATATTATTGTTGGCGTTATAGTTGGTCCATATGGGCTAGGTTTTGTTACAGATGAAGCACTTATATCAAATCTCGGATCATTAGGACTTGTTCTTTTACTGTTCTTTATAGGTATGGAAATCAGACTTCCAGAGTTACTTAACAATTGGAAGGTGTCTATTATTGGAACCCTAATGCAAGTATTCATCAGTCTTTTTATCATTTGGCTATTAAGTTTCTACTTTGAATGGAATATGAGTCAGGTAATCATGTTTGGTTTTGTCATTAGTCTAAGTAGTACTGCCGTAATTGTAAAGCTTCTTCAGGAAAGAAATGAAATTAACAGTAAGGCTGGCCAATATGCTCTGGGGATTTTAATTGCTCAGGACATATTAATAGTTCCCATGCTTATATTTTTAGGGTATTTAGGAGGACACAGACCTGATAAAATTGAACTGATAAAACAAATAACTGGTGGTATTCTAATTATAGGAATGATTGTTTTCTTATTAAAAAAGAAAGAAATAAAACTACCTTTCCAAAAAAACATTAGTAATGACCATGAAATGCAGGTATTTATTGCATTTTCATTATGCTTTGGTTTTTCAACTCTATCTGCGTTCTTTCAATTATCAGCAGCTCTTGGTGCTTTTATTGCCGGTATTTTAATTTCTGCTACAAAATCAACAGAATGGGTTCACAATAGCTTATCTGCTTTCAAAGTTTTATTTGTAGCTTTATTTTTCATTTCAATAGGCATGATAATTGACCTTAACTTCCTTAAAGATCATATATTTACAATTGCCACCCTATTAATAACCGTATTTATACTTAACAGCATTATTAATACATCCATTATACGGTTCTTTTGCAAAGATTGGAAAATAAGCCTATACGTAAGTGCATTATTATCACAAATTGGCGAATTTAGCTTCATTTTAGCTGCAACAGGATATCAAACAGGAATTATTAAAGATTATTCTTATCAAATTACGATAAGCACAATTGCACTTACATTACTTTTTAGTCCATTATGGATAAATTTTGTTAAAATGTTATCAAATCGCTTCTTTGTGTCCGCACACACTAAGAAAATATAGTATTTTTTGTTCAAATAATTAAAGAATTTTTTCTTTATAACAACCCAATTATCAACACTTAACATGATTTATTTCACTTTTTTTAAGTTTTGAAAAAAAATTTTCTTCTTATTTTATAAAATTGTAATCTCTACTTTACACTAACCGTCAGGGTTTTGCAATGTCTAAATAGCAATTTCTTTTATTTATACCAATTACAAATAGCAAAATTGACTTTCACAAACTACCTTATTAATTACATTTGTTCAGAATTTTTCCTGAAAAATCATGTCGGAAGTAAGATTAGTAGAGCATACAGGATACGTCGAAGAGGTAAATTTGAATCAAGTTAAAGTTCGTATTATTAGCGAATCGGCTTGTGCTTCATGTCATGCAAAAGGTGCTTGCACCGCTGCAGATATGAAAGAAAAGGTTATTGATATATATACCAACAAAAGTTCAGATTTAAAACCCGGTCAAAAAGTAACTATTCAAGGAGAAAAATCCCTTGGATTAAAAGCTTCTTTATTGGCTTATATTTTCCCATTTCTATTAGTATTTGTGGTTTTGTTCCTTAGTTATGGATTAACCAACAACGAAGGAATTTCAGGACTAATTGCTTTGATTATTCTCATTCCATACTTTTTAGTAATCAAATATATATCCCCTCGATTACAGAAGACTTTTACATTTAGAATTAAAGAGTAGAATAAAACCATATAAAATGAATGTAGTTATAATAACAGTTTTGACACTTGCTATTTTGGGTACGGTTGCTGCCCTGGTGCTGTATTTTGTAGCACAAAAGTTCAAAGTGTTTGAAGACCCAAGAATTGACCAGGTGGAAGAAGTATTGCCTGCAGCTAACTGTGGGGGTTGTGGATTTCCCGGCTGTAGAGCATTTGCAGAAGCTTTAGTAAAAAGCGACGATATTTCGGATTTAAATTGCCCGGTTGGTGGTGCTGAAACAATGAAAGCAGCAGCTGGTATTTTAGGAAAAGAGGTTGCTGAATCTGATCCGATGATTGCAGTTGTTAAATGTAACGGAAACTGTGATAATCGTCCTAGAACAAATAAGTATGATGGTGCTACTTCATGTGCAATTGCCGCTTCATTATATGGAGGTGAAACAGGCTGTAGTTACGGATGTTTAGGTTGTGGTGATTGTGTTGATGCATGTGCATTTGATGCTATTGAAATGGATGAAAAAACAGGATTACCTGTAGTTAATGACAATTGTGTTGCCTGTGGTGCTTGTGTTGATGCTTGTCCTAAGAACATTATTGAACTGAGAAAAGCTGGTCCTAAAGGGCGAAGAGTCTTTGTTTCATGTATTAATCAGGACAAAGGTGGGGTTGCGAAAAAAGCATGTTCTGTGGCTTGTATCGGCTGTAAAAAATGCCAGAAAGAATGTCCTTTCGATGCTATTACAGTTGAAAATAACATTGCATACATAGACTACAACAAATGTAAACTTTGTCGTAAATGTGTTGCAGTTTGTCCTACAGGAGCTATTCATGAGGTTAACTTCCCTCCTAAAAAGGCAAAACCCGCTGCAGAAAAGCCTGCTCCTCAAAAAGCAGAGACAACATTAATTGAAAACAAAACATCTTCGGATATAAAAAATAAGGAGGAATAAATCGTGCTTAAAACATTTTCGCTTGGAGGGATTCATCCTCCTGAAAACAAATTTTCGGCTGGCAAAAAAATCGAAGCATTGCCGATTCCTGCTCAAGTAGCTATTCCTATTGCACAACACATTGGGGCTCCGGCTAAACCTATTGTAAAAAAAGGTGACCAGGTTAAGGTTGGTACACTTATAGCTGAGTCTGCAGGATTTGTATCTGCGAACATACACTCATCAGTTTCTGGTACTGTTGCCAAAATTGACGACATTATTGATGCAAGTGGATATAAAAAACCAGCCATCATTATTAATGTTGAAGGAGATGAATGGGATCAATCAATAAATAGATCAACAGATTTAATAAAAGACATTTCTGCTTCTCCTGAAGAAATTATTAAGAAGATTGCTGCTGCAGGAATTGTGGGGTTAGGTGGTGCAACATTTCCTTCTCACGTAAAACTATCAGTGCCTCCGGGAAAAAAATGTGATGTATTGATTTTAAATGCCGTTGAGTGTGAACCTTATCTAACTGCTGACCATCAGATAATGATGGAAAAAGGAGAAGAGATTATGGTAGGAACTCAAATTCTTATGAAATCATTAAGTGTTGATAAGGCAATTATTGGAATTGAAAACAATAAAAAAGACGCTATCCAACACTTAACTAAACTTGCTGCTTCATATCCGGGTATTTCTATTGAACCACTAAAAGTTCAATACCCACAAGGAGGTGAAAAGCAATTAATAGATGCATGTATTAATCGTCAAATTCCATCAGGAAAACTTCCAATCGAAGTTGGTGCAGTAGTACAAAACGTTGGTACAACAGTAGCTGTATACGAGGCTGTACAAAAGAATAAACCACTTATTGAACGTGTAGTTACTGTAACTGGTAAATCAGTTTCAAAACCTTCTAACTTCCTAACCAGAATCGGAACTTCAATCAATACTTTAATTGAAGCTGCCGGGGGATTACCTGAAGACACAGGTAAAGTTGTTGGAGGTGGACCAATGATGGGTAAAGCTTTAACTACAACAGAAGTTCCTGTTACAAAAGGTAGCTCAGGCGTATTGATCATTAAAAATGAAGAGGCTAATCGTAAGAAAATGCAAAATTGCATTAAATGTAGCAAGTGTATTTCAGCATGTGCTATGGGACTTGAGCCTTATTTATTAATGACTTTATCAGATAAAGGTATTTGGGATAGAGCTGAACAGGAAAAAATTATGGATTGCATCGAGTGTGGTTCATGTAGCTATACATGTCCTTCTCAAAGACCATTATTAGACTACATCCGATTAGGAAAAGGAAAAGTTGGTCAAATCATGCGAAGCCGCACAAAATAATTTAAGTAAAGAACTTAGACAAAAATTAAGATATGAGCATTTTAACTATTTCACCTTCACCGCACGTTCACAGTGGCGATAGTGTGAAAAAAAATATGTATGGAGTGGTAATTGCCATGATACCGGCTTTACTTTTCTCTGTATACAACTTTGGAATTGGATCTCTGTCTGTAGTCATAACATCGATTTTAGCATGTGTTATTTTTGAATACCTTATTCAGAAATATCTTCTAAAAGGAGATGTAACCATAACAGATGGTTCAGCAATCATTACAGGATTATTATTAGCATTTAACTTACCATCCTTTATCCCAATATGGATTGTTATTATTGGTGCTTTAGTATCAATAGGAATTGGTAAAATGTCGTTTGGTGGATTAGGAAACAACCCATTTAATCCGGCTTTAGTAGGAAGGGTATTCTTATTAATCTCATTCCCGGTTCAAATGACAGCTTGGGTTAAACCAGGAGTTTTCCCAATGTCAATAGCTGATATAACTTCAGGTGCAACTCCTCTTGGTATTATGAAAGAAGGTTTAGCAACCGGAGCTACAACAGAACAATTAATGCAAAAACTACCTAGTTATGCTGATATGTTCTGGGGTTTTACAGGTGGTAGTGCCGGTGAAATGGCCGGAGCTGCTATTATTTTAGGATTAATATTCATGTTAGTTCGTAAAATTATTACCTGGCATATACCTGTTGCGATTTTAGGTAGTGTATATATTTTCTCAGCAATATTACATCTTGCAGATGCTGCAGTATACGCTCCTCCAACATTTCATTTATTATCAGGTGGAGTATTATTAGGAGCTGTATTTATGGCTACTGATTATTCTAGTTCACCAATGAGTAATAAGGGAGGTATTATTTTTGGTATTGGCATTGGTATCATCACTGTTGCAATTAGAGTTTTCGGAGCATATCCTGAAGGTATCTCTTTTGCAATTTTAATTATGAATGCCTTTGTTCCTTTAATTGACAGATATGTTAAACCAAAACGTTTTGGTGAAAAACCAGCTGTTGCAAAATAAATGTAAATCATGGCAAAAACAGAATCAACATTAGTAAATATGGTACTTGCATTGCTTATTATTACAGCAATTGCAGGTGGATCGCTAGGTATGGTTTACAAGGTAACCAAAGAGCCTATTGCGATGGCTAAATTAGCCAAACAAAAGAAAGCTATTGAGGAGGTTGTTCCTGGATTCGATAACAATCCTACTGATGAAGTATATGAAATAACCTCAAAAGAAGGTTACATATTAAAAGTATTCCCTTGTAAAAAAGGAGAAGAACTTTTAGGTGTAGCTATTTCAACTAAAACAGAAAAAGGTTTTAGTGGTGAAGTAAAAATTATGGTTGGAATGAAACCTGATGGTACTATCATAAACTACTCGGTCCTTGAGCATAAAGAAACTCCAGGATTAGGGTCAAAAATGCAATTATGGTTCAGAATGGATAAGGGCAACCAATCTATTCTTGGAAAAAATCCTGCAGAAACAAAAATGATTGTTTCTAAAGATGGTGGTGATATTGATGCTATTACAGCAGCCACTATCAGTTCCAGAGCATTTTTAGATGCTATTATGGTTGCATACAATACTTATATGGAACAGAACAAAACTACAGATGCCAGATCAGGAGCAACTGCTAAGAAAGGAGGTCAGTCATGAATCAATGGAAGAATTTTTCAAAAGGCTTTTTTAAAGAAAATGCCGTTTTTACCTTGCTTTTAGGTATGTGTCCTACTCTTGGGGTAACTTCTTCTGCAAGCAATGGTTTAGGAATGGGATTAGCTACAACTTTTGTGCTAATCATGAGTAACATTGTAGTATCACTAGTTAAAGATCTTATTCCGGACAAGGTTCGTATTCCTGCTTTCATCGTAATTATTGCATCGTTCGTAACTGTTGTTGAATTATCAATGCAAGCATATTTACCTGCTTTATTTGAATCTTTAGGATTATTTATTCCTCTTATTGTAGTAAACTGTGTGGTATTAGGTCGTGCTGAAGCATTTGCATCTAAAAATGGTTTTCTTTCATCAATGATTGATGGTGCAGGAATGGGATTAGGTTTTGCCATGGCATTAACTATCTTAGGTAGTGTAAGAGAATTTTTAGGTAGCGGTAAAATATTTGGTATTACTATTTATCCTGAACAATACGGAATGTTAGTATTCGTATTAGCTCCCGGAGCTTTTATTGCATTGGGATATTTAATCGCAATTATTAACAAATTAAAAAAAGCCTAAAACATGGAATACGTATTAATATTTATATCGGCCATATTTGTTAATAACATTGTATTGGCCCAGTTCTTAGGAATTTGTCCTTTCCTTGGGGTTTCAAAGAAAATTTCTACAGGTATTGGAATGACAGGTGCTGTTACATTTGTAATGGTAATCGCCACTATAGTTACTTACTTAGTACAGAAATATGTACTTGATGTTTTTAATGTAGGTTATCTGCAAACCATATCTTTTATTTTGGTTATTGCATCATTAGTACAATTAGTTGAAATCATTTTAAAGAAAGTAAGTCCTCCATTGTATCAAGCTCTTGGAGTATTCTTACCATTGATTACAACTAACTGTGCCATTTTAGGTGTTGCAATTATGACTATACAAAAAGACCTTAACTTATTACAAGCCGTAGCTTTCTCTACTGCTACTGCAATTGGTTTTGGTTTAGCTTTAATCATTTTTGCTGGTATTCGTGAACAACTTGAATTAGTTGACTTACCTAAAGGTATGAAAGGAACTCCTATTGCATTATTAGTTGCAGGAATCCTTGCTCTTGCTTTTATGGGATTCGCGGGACTAGTTTAAAATTAAACTTGGACTTATTGAATTGAGATATTTTTCTGAATCAGAATTTTAAAGGCTGCATTTTTAATGCAGCCTTTTTTTTTGCATTTTTTTGACATAAAATGTAACTCACTCCATAATGCCTGTTAATTAAGATTTATTTTTTATTAGTTTTGCAATATTATGGCTTAATTTCGATTTTATTAATTCCTGTTGCGTTCTGTTCGCATCACTTTTTTTGATATTAATGGCTAATCGATATTATTCATGGTGCTAATTTCATTATATAAATGGTATAACATAAAAAAATGGCAGATAATAAAAATCAAGACCTTAAGAACTTAGGCGAATTTGGATTGATTGATCATCTAACAAAAAATATAGAGATAAAAAACACAGGTACAATCAAAGGTGTAGGTGATGATGCTGCTGTACTTGAAAATATAAAAACTCAAACGGTTGTTACCACCGACCTTTTACTTCAGGGAATACATTTTGATTTAGTCTACACTCCTCTTAAACACCTTGGCTATAAAGCTGTAGTATCAAGTTTAAGTGATGTATATGCTATGAATGCCACCCCAAAGCAAATTACAGTATCAATAGGTATTAGTTCAAGAATGAGCCTTAATGCTTTGGAACAATTTTATGATGGAATTAACCTTGCTTGCGAAAAATATAACGTTGATTTAATTGGTGGAGATACCTCAACATCATTAACCGGATTAACCATCAGTATTACTGCGATTGGAGAAGTTTTAAAAGAAGATGTTGTTTATAGAAACGGAGCAAAACCAAATGATCTTATTTGTATTTCAGGAGATTTAGGTGCTGCATATATGGGCTTACAATTATTAGAACGTGAGAAAAGAGTTCATGAAAATAATTCTGATGTACAACCTGACTTATCAGGTTATGATTACATTTTGGAGCGCCAACTAAAACCTGAGGCAAAAAAAGAAGTCATTGACTTTCTAAAGGAAATTGGAGTTAAACCAACTGCTATGATTGATGTATCAGATGGATTATCTTCTGACATCATGCAGATTTGTAAGAGTTCAAAAACAGGCTGTAGAATTTATGAAAATAAAATTCCGATTGACCATGTAACTTCTTTAATGGCTGAAGAATTAAATATGAATCCAATAGTTGCAGCCTTAAACGGAGGTGAAGACTATGAATTATTATTCACTATTTCTTTAGATGATTATGAGAAATTTTCAAAAGAAACGGATTTAAAAATTTATACAATCGGACATATTACTGAAGAAAGCAAGGGAAATTATCTTGTAACAAGCAGTGATCAGGAAGTTGAGCTTCAGGCACAAGGTTGGAATTCAATAAATGAGTAATTTACTAAATTTCAAACCTATTAAACAGAACAAAAACATCAGAGAATTAAAGTATGCTAGAATATATTAAGGGTCATATCGTTGAATCCAGTCCTGCTCATTGTATTGTTGAAAACAATGGAATTGGTTATTTTATCAATATTTCATTAAATACATATACCAAACTTCAGAATCAAAAAGAAATACAAATATTTATTTTTGAGCAAATTAGAGAAGATGCGCATAATTTATATGGATTTTATGATACAAGTGAGCGTAATATGTTCATTCATCTGATATCTGTTAATGGAATTGGAGCAAATACCGCCCGTATGATGCTTTCGTCAATGTCTCCAGGTGAGATACATGATGCTATTTCGTCAGGAAATGTTAACTTGTTAAAAGGTATAAAAGGAATTGGTGCAAAAACAGCTCAGAGAATAATTGTTGATTTAGCAGATAAATTAGGAAAAGAACCTATTGATCAAAAAATATTTGTTGAACCAAACAATACATTAAAAGATGAGGCGTTATCTGCTTTAGTGATGTTAGGATTTGCTAAAAACAGCGCTCAAAAGGTTGTTGATAAAATTATTTCAACTGATCCAACAATAAAAGTTGAAGAGGTGATTAAAAAAGCACTAAAAATGTTATAGAAATAATAGTAATCAGACCCATCACCAAATAATAACCATTAATAAAATATAAACTTGAGAAAAGTTTTTAAATATATATTTAACTACCAATTTATATTAATAGTCTTTCTTTTAGGATGTAATATCTTAAATGCAAAAACTATTTATACTCCTTTAGTTCAAGAACCCGATTCTTTAGAACAAGAAACAAGGTACCCTTCAATTTCCGGAGAATCGAATAACCCTTTTCTAAAACCAGAACAAAAGAGCTCCATTCAACTACAAGATTCTGAGAGTTTTCAATATACTACAACTTACAATCCTCAGACAGGAGAGGTTTCTTTTTTTAGAAAAATTGGTAATGTCAATGTTCGATTACCATATACAATGACATTAGAGGAATATTTAGATGATGATGTTCGTTATTCAATGCTTGCTTATTGGGAAGGCAGAGCAAGAACTGTGGATTCAGATGACAAGTTCTCCATCTTTAATCCTTCATTTAGTTTAGGTGGTGAATTAGATAATTTATTAGGAGGCAATTTAATAAACATTAAACCCCAAGGTCGGGCTGAATTAAAAATAGGCGTAAACCAAACAACTATTGACAACCCCACCCTGCAGGAAGATCTTAGAAAAACAACCACATTTGATTTTGATGAAAAAATTCAAATGAATATTCAAGGAACCATTGGAGACAAACTGAAATTAGGTATCAACTATAATACAGAGGCTACCTTTGAGTTTGAAAATGAGATGAAGCTTGAATATGAAGGTAAAGAAGATGATATTATTCAATCTATAGAAGCAGGTAATGTTTCACTTTCATTACCAGGTACTTTAATTACAGGAAGTCAAAGTCTTTTTGGTATTAAAACAGATCTGCAATTTGGAAAATTAAGTGTTAGTGCTCTTGCAGCTCAGCAAAAAGGAGAAACAACAGTTTTAGATGTTCAAGGTGGCGCACAACAACAAGAATTTGAAGTAACTATTAATGATTACGATAAGAACCGCCACTTCTTCTTATCTAATTTCTTTAGAGATTTATATAATGATGCTCAAAGCTCCTATCCTATTAACTCCAGAATTAGTATTCAAAAAATAGAAGTTTGGGTCACTAATACTGCAGGAGATTATGATGATGCTAGAGATATTGTTGCCTTTATGGATATTGCTGAAAACAGCAGTAACATATACAATACAAACTTATGGACTCAATCTTCTGCGAATAAAAATCCATCTAATGAAACGAATAATCTCTATAATGACATGAATAGTACATATTCAGCCATTAGAGATATTAACCAGGTCACATCAACTCTAAAAAGTTTAAGTGGTAGTGGTTTTACGAGTGGTCAGGATTACGAAAAAATTGAAAATGCACGTTTACTTTCTTCTTCGGAGTATACTTTAAACAGCCAGTTAGGTTTTATCTCGTTAAACAGTGCTTTAAACAGTGATGAAGTATTAGCTGTGGCATTTGAATATGATTATAACGGTGAAACGTTTACTGTTGGTGAATTTACAAATTCAGGAAATGAGGCAAGTACTTCTTTATTTCTAAAATTACTAAAGAGTACAAACCTGACTCCCAACATTAAGCCAACCTGGGACTTAATGATGAAAAATATCTATTCGCTTGGTGCTTATCAGGTAAATAGCGAAGATTTTGAACTTGACATTGCCTATGTGGATGACTCTACAGGTGCATACATTAACTACTTACCTGAAGATGACATCTTTGCAAATCAGGAAGATAGTATTCCTTTACTTTTAAGGATCATGAATCTGGATAGATTAAATGACATTCTGGATCCAATTCCGGATGGTATTTTTGACTATATTGAAGATCAAACAATTTACCCTGAAAATGGAAGGGTTATATTCCCGGTATTAGAGCCTTTTGGCTCTCACCTTAAAGATGTAATCAATAGTAGTACTGCCATTTCTTCATCCAGGAAAAGTGAACTAATTGATAAATACGTTTATCAGTCATTATATGACTCTACCCAAACTAATGCAACTCAAAACTCTGAAAAAAATAAATTTTATTTAAGAGGTACATACAAGTCTAGCATTAGTAGTGAAATTTCTTTAAATGCTCAAAATATTCCACAAGGATCTGTAGTTGTAACCGCTGGTGGAATAAAGCTTACTGAAAACGTTGATTATACCGTTGATTATACTTTTGGTACTGTCAAGATTATTAATTCTGGTCTACTGGAAAGCGGAACCCCAATTAAAATTTCACTTGAAAGTCAAAGTTTATTTAATTTACAAACTAAAACACTACTGGGTACACACTTAAATTATCAGTTCAATGAGAATTTTAATATTGGTGCTACAGTTGAGTATTTAAGAGAGCAACCATTAACACAAAAAGTAAACATAGGTGATGAACCTATTGCAAATACCATATACGGATTCAACACATCATATTATACTGAATCACAATGGATTACAAATGCACTAAATAAGTTACCTGGTATACAGGCAACAGAACCTTCCAGTATTTCTGTTGAAGGGGAGTTTGCTCAAATTGTTCCAGGACACCCAAATGTTATTGGTTCTGATGGACAGGCCTATATTGATGATTTTGAAGGAACAGAAACATCTATTGACCTGCGAAACTGGACAGCATGGAGCTTAGCCAGTGCACCACAAGGACAAGAAGAATTAATACCTAATTCAGGTAATATTGATGATCTGACTTATGGTTATGATCGTGCTAAATTAGCATGGTATAACATTGATCCATTATTCTTTAGAAATAACCAATACACTCCATCTCATATAGCCAATGATTTAGATGAACAATCAAATCATAATGTCAGAATTATTTATGAAGAAGAAATTTGGCCTGAGATGGAATCTGAATATGGTCAGCCAACCAACATTTCAGTTCTTAATTTAGCATATTATCCAACAGAAAGAGGTCCTTACAACTTTGATACAGATCTTAACGAAGATGGTGAATTAAACACACCTGAAAAAAGGTGGGGTGGTATACAAAGAGAGATTGAAACCAATGATTTTGAGGCTGCTAATGTTGAATTTATTGAGTTCTGGGTAATGGATCCATTTATTTATAATGATGATCCGGATCAAGCAGGGGATTTGTATTTCAACTTAGGTAATGTATCTGAAGATGTACTTAGTGATTCCAGAAAATTCTTTGAACAAGGCCTGCCAGGACCAGATGAATCAACTGAAGTTGACCAAACCGTATGGGGTAATATACCTACCATTACAAGTGTAGTTAGTGCATTTAGTAATGATGCTGACACCCGAATTATGCAGGATATAGGTTTTGATGGATTAGCCGATGATGAAGAAGGTGAATATTATGAAGATTATATTAATTCAATAAATAACTTATATAATTTAGGTCAGTTAACCGACGAAGCTTACCAAAAAATTATAAATGACCCATCTGGTGATGATTTCCACTACTTTAGAGGAAGCGATTATGATAGTGACAAAACGAGTATTTTAGATAGATATAAAAACTTCAACGGTCCGGAAGGTAACTCCGTTCCTTCTGAATATTCTCCGGAATCCTATTCAACTGCTGCAACTTCTATTCCTGATCAGGAAGATATTAATGGAGATAATACATTAAGTGAAACAGAAAGTTATTATCAATATAAAGTAAGTTTAGATCCACAAAATATGGTTGTGGGAGAAAACTATATTACTGATATACGAACGGCGTCTGTCAGTTTAAAAAATAACACTACTGATGAAGTAAAATGGTATCAGTTCCGTATTCCTATATCTTCTCCTGATAAAACAGTTGGTAATATATCTGATTTTACCTCTATTCGATTTATGAGGATGTTTTTACATGGTTTTGTGGATACAACAGTTCTGCGTTTTGCCAGTCTGGACCTAGTAAGAAGCGAATGGCGAAAATATGAAGATGATCTTGTTGAAGATGATGAAACTCTAATTGAAAATGAAAATACAAGTTTTACTACCGGAGTTGTAAATATTGAAGAAAATGCAGAGCGCACACCTATCAACTATGTTCTTCCTCCTGATGTAGATAGAGTTATTGACCCTGCCAATCCTCAAATAAGACAGTTAAACGAACAATCTATCACTCTGAATGTTACCGATTTACCAAAAAATGACAGGCGTGCTATTTACAAAACAGTTAGTTTAGATCTTCGTCAATATGGAAGTTTAATGATGAATGTACACGCTGAAGAAGTTGATGAAGGTTCTATAGGAGATAATGTTGTAAGAGCATTTATTCGTTTGGGTACAGATAGTAAAGACAACTACTACGAATATGAAGTACCTCTTGAAATGACTGCTCATGGAGGTGCTATGAGCGATGAAGAAGTATGGCCTGACAACAATCAATTTGATTTTGAATTAAGTCTTTTTCAAAGTGTTAAATTGGAACGTAACGATAACTCTGCTTCAACAAATGAGGTATATATTGTTCAGGATGGTAATAACTGGGTAAAAATTAAAGGTAATCCGAATTTAGGTAACATTAAAACAATATTACTTGGAGTTAGAAACACACTTTCTAGTAAAGTTGTTTCCTTTGAAACATGGTTTAACGAACTTAGAGTTGCAGATTTTGAAGAAAAAGGCGGTTGGGCTGCTAATGGTCAGATGAACATTAAGCTTTCAGACCTGGGTAATATTTCTGTTGCAGGTAACAAATCAACCATTGGTTTTGGAAGTGTAGATCAAAGTGTAACAGATAGAAGTCAGGAAGATTTTCAACAGGTTGACTTTGCAACAAGCCTTGAATTAGGTAAATTTTTAGGTACTAAATCCAGAGTTTCTGCTCCTTTTTATTATTCTCAATCAAAAGAAATTACTACTCCCGAATATTATCCCTTAAATCCGGATATTAAACTTGATTTAGTACTTGAAAATGCAAAAACAAAATCAGAAAGAGATAGTATTCTAAATTTATCTCAGGATGTTGTAGAAAGAAAAAGTGTAAACTTTACCAATGTACGTATAAAACCTAAAAAAGATAAAAAGAAAACTGAGATATATGATATTTCAAATATTTCGGCCACATATGCATACAATGAAACAAAATCGCATGATGTTAATACTGAAAAAGAAATAGATAAAGAATTCAAAGCTGTTATTGCATACAATTTTAATAATCGCCCAAAAAATTATACCCCTTTTAAAAACAGTAAAATGTTAAAAGGAAAAGCATTGAAGGTAATTAAGGATTTCAACTTCTATTTAATGCCTACTCAGATATCCTATAGAACAGAAATGCTTAGAGATTATAATCAAACACAATTACGAAATGTGAATAATCCTGATTATAAGATTCCAATAACCATAAGTAAAAACTTTAACTGGAACAGATACTTTGACCTAAACTATAACCTTACTAAGTCGTTAAAATTTGACTTTAGTTCATCAACTAACGCAAGAATTGATGAACCCGAAGGTGTTGTAAACAAAGATGAGTATAAAACAGAATATGAACTTTGGAAAGATTCAGTACTTACAAATATTTTAAATGGAGGAAGAACTACTAATTACCAACATAATTTTAATGTTAATTATAATCTTCCGATTAATAAATTACCATACTTAAACTGGATTAACTCAAATATTCGTTATACAGGTAAATATAATTGGGAGATTGCTCCATCGTCTACCAATTCTGAAATTGAATGGGGTAATACTATTACAAATGGTAATAATATTCAAGGTACTGTTAACCTTACAATGAATACATTATACAATCAATCTAAGTACTTAAAAGGATTATCCAGAAAATATTCAAATAATAGTAGAAATAAGAACCAGAATCAAAAACGAACAGTAAGATACAATAATGATGGCATAAACCTGAAGAAAGGAGAACCATATATCATCAATCACAAACTCAAAACAAATGATGTGAGAGTAAGGATGTTTGATAAAAATGGTAGAACAGCCAGAGGTAAAATAGTTCAAATAAATGATTCTAAAACAGAATTTGTTCCTGAAGCAGATTATGAAAATGCAAGAGTAATGGTTAGTGGAACAATCATTGACAAAACAACTGTTTTCAATCAGGTTGTTGATTACACAGCTATGGTCTTAACCGGAGTAAAAAATGTTAGCTTAAGTTATACCGAAACAAATTCTACATCTTTACCTGGATATTTACCTGATTCGAAATTTTTAGGTACTTCAACCTATAATGGATTTAGTGCACCTGGCTATAATTTTGTAATGGGTTTTCAAGATAGAGATTTTGCACAAAAAGCGGCCAACAAAGGATGGGTAACAGTTGATACAATTAACTATCCTTACATAATGACCCAACTACAAGATCTTACTATTAAAGCTTCTATTCAGCCTATCAATGGATTGCGAATTGATTTAAGTTCTAATAGAAGATATGCCAATAATATGCAGGAGTACTATTATAAAAACGGAAACTCTTTTGGTGCATATAACACCCGTGAGAGTGGTAGTTTTTCAATGACCTATAACATAATAGGTACTGCATTTAACAATGTTGGCAAAAAAGGCAGTTATGACTCAGAAACATATAATCAATTCTTACAAAACAGGTCGAAAATTGCAAATCGATTAGTAGAAAAACGAATGGCCGCTAATCCTAATTATATTAATAATATTTTAGCATCTGATCCTGAGAATCAAAATCCGAACGGATATGGTTTATATACTCAAGATGTATTAATACCTGCGTTTTTATCTGCATATAGTGGTACTGATCCGGATAATATTTTTACCACCCTGTTTCCATCTGCATTTTTAATGCAACCAAACTGGAGGGTTACATATAATGGATTATCAAAAATTGATTTCTTTAAGAAATATATTCGTTCATTTGATATTAGTCATACTTATAAATCAACTTATACAATTAGTTCTTATTCTACAAATTCAGATTATTCAGAAGACATGTCGGGAATTAGTTGGGTAAGAGATACTCAAGAAAATTTCATATCTCAATACCAGGTAAATTCGGTTACATTATCAGAATCATTTCAACCATTATTAGGTTTTAATATTACCTGGAACAATAGTTTAATAACCAAAATGGAGGTTGCAAAATCAAGAGGTTTGAGCTTAAGTTTAACTAGTAATCAATTGGTTGAAACTTATGACGACAAATTCACTGTTGGTCTTGGTTATCGATTTGACAAAATGGATTTAATTCTTGGTAAAGGAAGAGGTTCTAAAAAAATGTCAAGTGACTTAAACCTTAGCCTTGATGTGTCAATTAAGGATAATATGGCTCTTATCAGACAAATTGAAGATAATACAAGCCAATTGACTTCGGGTAGCAAAATAACTGCAATTAATTTCACGGCAGACTATGTTTTAAGTGATAAGTTTAGTATGCAGGTTTATTATGACAGAACAGTAAGTAATCCTTATATTTCCACATCATACCCAACAACAACAAGTAATTTTGGTGTAAGCTTTAGTTTTAGTCTTTCTCAATAATACTGTTAATACTGGTTAAATTCAATATCTAAAAGAGTAAAACTCTTACATTTGTGCCTTTTAGCATAAATATGAGAAACATTTTTACTCAAACATACTTTCTGGCAATAGTAGCATGTTTATTATGGTCAACGGCATTTGTAGGTATTAAAATTGGTTTACAATATACTACACCATTACAATTTGCAGGCATTCGCTTTTTTATAGCTGGATTACTCATTATTCCATTGACAAAGAATTTTTCTACGATTGTAAGGTCAATCAAGAAATATCCTTTTCATTTTTTGAGGGTATCTTTTTTTCAAACCATTGTTTTGTATTCACTTTTCAATACAGGAATTAGCAAAGTTCCTGGAGCAATTGCTGCCATCATTATAGGTTCACAGCCTTTATTTGCTGCTTTGATATCTAATTTTATGTTGAAAAATGATAGAATGAATATTAAAAAGCTTATTACAATATCAATGGGTATTATTGGTATTGTATTAATTGCATACCATAGGGCCTGGGATACTGAAAGTGGTAAAGAACAATTTTGGGGAGTTATTATATTAACCCTTGCCAATATTTCAAGTGGTATTGGAAATGTTTATGTCTCACGATTAAAAGGTATGGTTCCCCCTGCTGTCCTTAGTTCAAGTCAAATGTCTTTTGGAGGTTTAGTCATTTTTATTATGTCATTATTCATTGAAGGGCCTTTTACAGGTTTTAATCAACCTTTACCTTATTTCCTTTCTTTAGGATGGTTAAGCTTTTTATCGGCCAGTGCATTTACAATATGGTTCTTTCTGCTTCAGCGTCCAAATGTAAAAGTATCAGATTTAAACATATGGAAATTTATAATACCAATTTTTGGAGCCATATTAAGCTGGATAATTATACCCGAGGAAAAGCCAGAAATAGTACCTATTATTGGGATGGTAATTATAGCAACATCTTTAATACTGTATAGTATTGTTAACAAGAGAAGTAATAAACTCAGGTGACTAGACTTTAAAAATCATCACAAAAAATGATTATGAATAATGGTCAGATTTATTAATATAGAAACAGAAAGTAGTACCTTTTTTATATTCGGATTTTACAATAACATCACCTCCAAACAGATCAACTAAATTGCGCACAATACTTAAACCTAACCCCATTCCATCATACAACTTTTTCTTATTTTGCGCTTTTTGAAAAGGTTCAAAGATAATTTTTTGATCCTCCTCTTTAATTCCAATTCCAGAGTCTTCAATTACAAATAAAATTGGCTTAAAATTATTTTTTACAACTCCGTTAAGATAAAAACCCTGATTCAACAACATTTCTTTATCTACAGACTTTACTGTTATTTTCACATACCCCTCTGCTGTAAATTTAAATGCATTTCGCAAAAGATTAGAAACTATTTGTTTTAACCTATGCCTATCTATATATAGATCTAAGTCATCTTTTGCCAACTCGTAGGATTGAATAAATCTTACATCCTGACCTTTTTGTTCAAAAACCAATTCATCAGCAACTTCTTTAATTAATTTAGGAATATGAGTTTCTTGTTTTACTAATTCAATATTTCCTGTTTCAATTCTTGAAATATCAATAATATCATTTATTAAAGCTAAAAGTGATTCACTACTTTGATTTATTACATTTATAAAATGTTTTTGCTGGTCTGTCTCAAATTCATCTGTTAACAACAGATTAGAAAAACCAATAATAGCATTCATTGGAGTTCTGATTTCATGAGATAAATTCGCTAAAAAGGAAGTTTTTAATTTATCTGATTCTTCGGCTTTTTGCTTAGCCTCTTCTAAGTCCGAAGTTCGTAATTCAACTATTTCTTCAAGGTAATTACGATGTATTTCAAGCTCTGTTTTCTGGTTAAAAATTTTATTTCTTGATTCTTCTAGTTCTTTATTTGTAATGATTAATTCTTCAGTTTGTTCTTTTACTTTTTCAACTAACAGAGCTTTCTGACTCTTTTGCCATAAAGCATTTATTCTTATCAACAACATTATAATAGCAAAGATCAGTAAAACTAAAAACAGTTGAAACACATAAGTATCTACTAGTTTTGCTTTTACATTAATAATTAAAATAGCATCATCTTTGCTTTCAACTCCATCATTATTAATTCCTTTAACCCTTAACTTAAAAGAACCCTTTTTAAGGTTAGAGTAGTTTAGTGTTTCAAAGGCATAACCTTCTTTCCAGTCTTCATCATAACCTTCTAACTTCCACTTTATTTTATTATCATTACTTAATGAATAGTTTATAACTGAAACAAATAATTTAATCTCAGAATCACCCTGCACAGTTATAACAGAATCAACATCATATCTTACATCATCTAAAATTTCTTCTCCATAATTAGTTGAACTATTATTTTCTGAATATGAACTGATATAAACTTTGGGTATATATTTATTTTTATAAATACCATCAGGATCAAATTCTATAAAACCGTTTATTCCTCCAAATAATAAATTACCATCTAAAGCTCTAAAATATGATCCATCATTAAATTCAGAACAAAAAGTTCCATCTCCCTTATTGTACAGTTTAGTAGTGTTATCCTTTTTGTTTAACTTGACAATACCTTGATTTGAACTGATCCAAAAATGTCCCTTACCGTCATCTATAATTCCATATACATAACTTTCCAACACGTCTTTTGCCAAATCGTAAGAAACCTTATTTGTGTTTTCATTATAGAGTAATAAACCGCTTCCAAAAGTAGCCATCCATACATTATCTAATGAATCAACAGCTAAATCCAAAATGATACAAGGTTTATATTTATTTCCCTTTATTTTTCTAACATTAACCTTCTTATATGATTTATTATTTACATCAAATTTAATTAAATCACCTCTTCTGCTACCTATCCATATAAAATCATTATTCTTTGAAAACTGAAGTGATGTATACCTATAGTTACTAATTTCTTCAGGATTAGCCATTGGAAATACTTCATATTCTTCAGTTGACAAATTAAACTTTATTAAACCAACTTTACTAATTAACCATAAGTTACTATCTCCCTTAATACTTGCATAGTCTGAAATAAAGTTTAAATCTGACAAAGAATAATTATTAAACTTAAACTCAATTAATCTATATTGATCTGTAGTAAGGTCATATTTTATCAATCCTTTATTTGATAACATCCAAAGCTTTGAAGCAAAGTCTTCAAATATTCTAAGTACATATTTATCTCCAACTTCATTTACTTTTGAAAATTCTGAGGAATATTTTGTTTTACGAAAGAATCCTGCGGCCCCATTCACCCAGTAATTGCCACGGGAATCTTTTGCCAAAGAATAAACTGAGTTTAGTTCATCATTAGTTAAATCCTCAATGTTAAATTGAAGAAACTTTGATTTATGATAATCATACTTTGCTAATCCATCCCTTGTAGCAACCCACAAAATTGAATTATGCTGACAAATTTTCAAATCCTTAATGATATCATTAGGAATAGAAGTAGATACATTATTCTTATGATAGTTGGTTATCTTATTCTGTATTTTATTGTAGTAAATTAATCCCTGATTTTTTGTACCTAACCAATAACCTTTTGCATCTTTTTCAAAACAAGATAATCCAGTTTTTTCATTAGCTTGATATAACTGATTTAGTTTATTTCTCTGCCAATTAAAAGTATACAAAGCTTTTTCTGAGATAAATTCAATATTATTTTCATCAATCTCTTTAACCTGTATAATAGACTTGTTATTATTAGAAGGCTTTTTTAAGAAATGATTACCCTGAAAGAAATACGAATTAAGAAAAACACCATGAAGATCAAACTGCAGGATTCCTTTGGAAGTACAAATCCAAATATTATGATTTCCCTTATGTATTTTATATATGGTTTTGGGAAAATCAAATTTTTGATGACAAACATCTTGTAATTTTATAAAAACACCTTGTTTGGGATAGAAAAAATATGCGCCTTGGTATTGAGTACCTACAATAAATTTGGCAGAATCTATTTGACAAATTGAATTTATTGAAACAAACCCTCTTGTATTTAATGAGTCGGGTTCAATATAAAAATTAACACTATCTTTTTTAGCCATATTAAACCTGTTAATTCCACCTATTGAGGTCCCAATCCATAATACCTTTTTATTTATATCTTCTTCAATGCAGTTTATTGTATTATCAGATAAAGAACTGGAAAAAGTATTATTCTTACTAAATGTATCAAAGAAGATTCCATCCGTACGCATTAAACCATCAGAAGTTCCAATCCAAATAAAGCCTTTACTATCTTCTATAATTGAATTTATTCCTGTATGATATACTCCTTCATAACGACCATAATTAACAAAACTCCCAAAAGATGACTGCCCTGATACATTGACATTTAGACTAAGAAAAAAACCTAATATAATTATATAAAAGATGTATTTAAGCTCTCTACTTATTATTCCCAACATATTATCTTATCTATTAATCAATAATACCATCCCACAACATTTTTCATACCCCTAGAGCCTGAATAGCAACACCTGATAAAAACACCATAATCCCTGCAATAAAATGAGTATATAATCCTAGCTTTTTTGTTGGAACAAATTGAAATCCATAACTCGAAACCAACACTATTCCTAACATGGTTAATATAGTAGTTAATCCAAATACCAAAGTTACTTGTAAAACACCGGCTATGCTATATTGAGCAGCCGGATACATCAATAAAGGAATTAACACCTCACACGGACCTAGTACAAAAATGATAAATAAAATCCATGGTGTTATATTTTTTGCATCTTTAGAATCATGAATATGACTATGTGAATTATGGTGATTATGTGAATGTTGATGTAATGTTCCATCATTATGTATATGAAGATGAGAATGAGCTTTATTTTTCAGCGCTTTTCTTAATCCCCATATTGCATAAATTAAACCAAAAGCAATCAATGACCATGCAGCTATATTTCCTCTAATTGATTCAACAAATTCTAACTTTTCAATTCCAACTCCCATAAAAACACCAACCATGCCAAGTGCCAGGGAACCTAATATATGACCAATACCACATATTAAAGTTAATAGTAATACTTTTGAGATATTCCAATTACGAGCTTTTCCTATAAGAATGAATGGTAAATAATGATCTGGACCTAGAACAGTATGTATAAAACCGGCTCCTGCAGCTGTTAACATTAATACTTGTAATTCACTTGTCATTTGTAACTCCTAACTTACTAAGGTTTATATCTCTTAAAAATATCTCTTTTTCATTACTTTAAGAATAAAAAGCATATTTATTTTAAATATCAATTTCCACAATTGTAATACCACTACCTCCATGTTGAATATGTTCATCTCTAAAGCTCTTCACATGAGGCATTGTATTTAGCATTTCTCTAATCATTTGTCTCAATATACCATTCCCTTTTCCATGCAATATTTTTATTGTTCCTACTTCACACATTACGGCATCATCAATATGGTTAGTTACATTTTGAATAGCCTCATCAGTTCTTTGTCCCCGAACATCTAAATCTGGTTTAAATACAAGTTTTTTACTACGAACTTTTTCGGCTAAATTAGCACCTAAACTTGGTTGATTTAAATTTCGTAAAGCTTGTTTTACTTGTTTATTACTAATTTTTTGTAACCTTGAAGCTTTTACATTTGTCATTAAATGACCAAAGGCAACTAATACATTTTTACCATTTACTTCCATAACTTCACCAGGTAAAGCCTGACCTTCCAGCTTTACTTTATCTCCCTTTCTGATAATACCATCATCTTTAATTTGATGAGGCTGTGCTTCTGATTTTTTATATACTTTTTCAGTTGATTTATCTTCAACAGATAACTCTTGTTCGTTCTCTGCTACCTTTTCCCCTTTCTTTCTTTGTCGGTTTTTTATCTTTTCAATCTCTCGCTCTATCTTTTTCTTTTGCTTATCATCTTGATGTTCAAGTTTATTTTTGAACTTAGATAACGATTCTCGGACTTGTTTTGTTCGCTCTTTTTCTGCTTGACTCTCCTTTATTTCACGAATTGTACGTTCAATCTTTTTATTTGCAGAAGCCATCAACTCTTCAGCCTCTTTACGAGCAGACTCAATGATCTTGTTTCTTTCTTTTTTAGTCTTTTCTAGTTGATCTAAATATTTATCATAAACATCCTCAAGCTGCTTGTCTTTTCTTCTGATATTATCTCTCTTCTTTTCCCAATATCTCTTATCCCTTGCAATTTCACGAAGGTGTTTATCAAAGTTTATGTGCTCCTCTCCTATTTGATTTTTAGCTTCATCCAACAAATCTTCCGGAAGACCAATTTTTCGAGCAATCTCAAATGCAAAAGAACTTCCGGGCTGTCCAATCAATAGTTTGAATAATGGTTTAATTTGATGAGTATCAAATTGCATAGCTCCATTTTCAATACCTTCTGCCCCTGAAGCATAGTGTTTTAGATTGGTATAATGAGTGGTTATTACACCATTCAACTGTTGCTTATTAAATTCCTTAAGAACAGATTCGGCAATGGCTCCACCTAACGCTGGTTCTGTCCCTGTTCCAAATTCATCGATTAAAATTAATGTTTCAGGAGTGCCATTTCTAAGGAAATACTTCATATTCAACAAGTGAGAACTATAAGTACTCAAATCATTTTCAATGGATTGCTGATCACCAATATCAATAAATATATTTTTATAAACACCCATCGTACTTCTCTCATCCATTGGCACCAACAAACCACATTGAAACATATATTGTAACAATCCTACCGTTTGTAAACAAACGGATTTACCTCCTGCATTGGGACCGGAAATCAAAACTATACGTTGCTCCTTATTCAACTGAATATCCAATGGTACAACCTCTTTTCCTTCAGCAGAATGTTGAAGATATAATAAAGGATGAGTTGCTTCCTCCCAGTTCACTTCAGCATGATTCACCATTTCTGGAAGACAAGCATTAATTCTCAAAGCAAATTTTGCTTTTGCCCTGATAAAATCCATAATCCCCAAAAATTCATATGAAAATACCAAATCATCAATATATGGTCGTATACTATCCGAGAATGCAATTAATATGCGGTTTATTTCTCTTTTTTCTGCATATTGCAACTCACGTATTTCGTTATTAATTTCTACAATTTCTGTAGGTTCTATAAAGGAAGTTTTACCAGTTGAGGATTCATCATGAATAATACCGTTTAACTTACGTTTATTTCCGGCTGGAACAGGTATTACGGCTCTACCATCACGGATTGCAACATTAGCATCAGCTTCTATCAGGCCTTCTTTGCGTGCATGACTAAGAATTGACGCCATTTTACGAGAAACACTTGATTGTTTTTTAACCATTTCACTTCTTACTCTGGCTAATTCTGGCGATGCACTATCCTTAATTTTACCAAACTTATTTAAGATTCCATCAATGCGCTCAAAAATATATGGGTAAACCATAACCTTTGATGCAACTTCTCTTAAATAAGGATATTGATTTGATTCTTCTTTATTCTTAAAAAAACGAACAATATCTTTTACTGAAGTTAATGATCTACGTAAATCAAATAATTCACGCTCCTCTAAAAACAAACCTTCAACCTTTATTCTTTGTAAAGGACCTCGAACATCAATATAATAACTTGTTGGAAATGAGGACTCATTAACACATATCTCTTTAAACTCATTAGTCTGATTCACCCATCTCTTTATTACATCATGTAGTGTAACAAATCGCATTTCATCAACACGCTCTTTTCCTAATGAACTTAAGCATTGCTCTTTTAATAACTCCCTTACTTTAGTAAATCTAATCTTATCTTCAAAAAACTCTGGATATATCAATGTATTACTTTTTATATTCAATTTTCAACAAACCCTTCTTCTTCATTTTTAATATAATTATCAGCACTCCTAGTAATCATATCAAAAACGTGCACAAAATTAGTAAAATAATACACGCTGTACCATGAATAATCTTACCTACAAAATCTTTTTAATGAAATATTTAAACTTTTACTTTATCTAAATAAGTTTATTCAGTAACTTTTCAGAATAATTCAGAAGCATATGTTTACCCCTGAACCCCAAAAAATATTAATTGTAGATGACTCTCCTACAAACTTATTAGTTTTACAGGATTGCTTAAAAGAGTATAATTGTATTACTGCTAAATCTGGAGAAGAAGCATTAGCTCTGGTTTTGGATGAAAATAAACCAGATTTAATTTTATTAGATATTATAATGGAGGGAATGGATGGGTACGATGTATGTTCAATGCTAAAAACAAATGGCGAAACCAGTCAAATTCCTGTTATTTTCATTACGGGAGAAACTGACCCAGATAGTTTAGTTAAAGGTTTTGGTGTAGGTGCGGTTGATTTTATTACAAAACCATTTAACCCCAAAGAGTTAAAAGTAAGGGTATCCACACAATTAAAATATAAGAAGTCACTTGAAGATAATGCCAGGTATTTGAAATCGATTGAAGATATTTATGATACGATTACAGATAGTATGTATTACGCACAAAGGATTCAAAATGCTACACTTCCTCATAAAAATTACTTAAATAAGTTAATGGATGACTATTTCGTCTTTTATAAACCAAGAGATATTGTAAGTGGAGACTTTTATCTTGCAAATGAAATAAATGGGAAACTACTTCTAGTTGCAGCTGATTGTACAGGACATGGAGTACCGGGTGCACTGATGAGTATGATGAGTATGGCTTTTATCAAGGAAATCATTTCTATGGAAAACATACAGTCTCCCAACCAGATACTTAATGAACTTAGAGAAACTATTATTGCAACTTTCTTCAGTCCGGGAACTGATGAAATATCTGATGGCTTAGATGCTTCCATGGTTTTGATAGACAGGGAATCTAATTGCTTACAATTTTCAGGAGCAAATCTACCTCTATACTTAATAAGAAACAACGAACTCATTGAAGTTAAAGGTAATAGAATGCCTGTTGGTTCGTACCCAAGACAAACACCATTTACTTGTCATAAAATTAATTTACAGAATAATGATTGCATCTATATATTTTCAGATGGATTTGCAGATCAGTTTGGAGGCGATCAAAATAGAAAGATGATGAATAGCCACTTCAAGGAAGCATTATTAAAATTCCATAAATTAAGAATGTCAGAACAAAAGGACAACCTGGTACAATTCTTCGAGCAATGGAAAGGATATAATGAGCAGGTTGATGATATTTTACTTATGGGCTACAGATATATAACTCAATAATTGCTATAAAACACCCTTTAACCTTTTCACCTTTAACCTTCAATCTTTATAATATTTAAGTTCAATCCTTCTGTTTGAATACCTCTTGCATATTTCACTGCAGGAATACCAAACACCATTACATCTCCAATTACATGATCACGAGGAATACCCAATCTATCCCTTAAGTTTAAATCAATATCATTGATTACCCATTTCAACATTCCATTCCAAAGAGTTCCGATGCCATAAGTATTAGCTAGCAATTCAAAATAACTTAATGCAATTAAGCTGTCCTCTTTAGGTGTTACATTTTTTTCCGAAGAAGTTGTTATAATCACATAAGGTGCATCTCTAAGAATTACATCGATTTTTTTACTTACCCATAAACGTCTAAAATCATTTAGCATAGGTAAATAAGGGTGTTTATGATTCTGCTCAAATGCAGTTTTTATAGATTCATATACTGCTTCTCTGAATTTATCTCTATCCTCCTTATTATCTATTACCGAAAATAATACTTTATTGTTATTATGTCCGGTTGGAGCATTTGCAGCTCCTTGCAATAATTTATGGATTAAATCCTTACTTAATTCTTCATTTTTAAATCTACGAATTGAACGTCTGGTTTTAAATAAATTAAGCATTGAATCAGCAGATGGTATTTCTTCTTTTACAGAAATACTATCTTTAGGTTGTTTTCCTAAAATAGATAATGCACCTGTAGGGCAAATAGTTAAACAATGCTGACATTTTATACATTGGCCTTCTTTTCCATCCTTTATTTCAGGAATTCCCTTTTTACCATCAATGATCAACATTGGGCAATCCTGGGCACATAGTCCACATTTTGTACACTTATTGCTATCTATTTTAAAATCCAACATTTCGCAAATCTTTAATTTTAAATCAGGCGCAATGTTAATAAAATATTACTAATTACAATAGATCGTTAGATTTTAGACAAAAGACTGGTTTAGAACATACCTAAATTCATCAAACTAACTTTTTTTAGATAAAACGTTAAAGCACTAATCCTATACCCCTTAACCTTTACCCCTTAACCTACATCTATGTTTAAACATTCCTTAACATTAATAACTTCAAATAATCAAGGCTACTTCATTAATAATATATATTTTTGTCGTCCTTTTAAATGACAGAAAAACATTTAATTAAATGATTACAGTTTCGAATTTAAGAATTCAATTTGGGAAAAGAACCCTATTTCAAGACGTAAATTTAAAGTTTACACAAGGTAACTGCTATGGTATTATTGGTGCCAACGGAGCAGGAAAATCTACTTTTTTAAGAATTTTAAGTGGAGATCTTGACTCAACTGGAGGTACTGTTACTTTTGGTCCGGAAGAAAGATTATCTGTACTTAAGCAGGATCACCATGAGTTTGATGAATTTACAGTTTTGGATACTGTAATGATGGGACATACACATCTTTGGGATGTAATGCAAGAAAAAAACAATTTGTATGCTAAGCCTGATTTTTCTGATGCAGATGGAGTAAGAGTTTCTGAATTAGAAGAACAGTTTGCTGAAATGGATGGGTGGAATGCTGAGAGCGATGCAGCCAACTTGTTAAGTGGCTTAGGTATTAAAGAAGGTCTTCATTATACCCAAATGAGCACCCTGAGTGGTAAAGAAAAAGTAAAAATACTTTTGGCCAGAGCTCTTTTTGGAAAACCAGATAACTTATTACTGGATGAGCCTACAAATGACCTGGATTTAGATTCTGTTAGCTGGTTAGAGAATTACCTTTCTAATTTTGAAAATACAGTTTTAGTGGTTTCTCACGACCGTCACTTCCTGGATTCTATTTGTACGCATACAGTAGATATTGATTTTGGTAAAGTACAATTATTCTCAGGTAACTATAGTTTCTGGTACGAATCAAGTCAGTTAGCGCTACGTCAGCAACAACAACAAAACAAAAAAGCGGAAGAGAAAAAGAAAGAGCTTCAGGAGTTTATTTCTCGTTTTAGTGCTAACGTTGCTAAAAGTAAGCAAACTACCAGTCGTAAAAAGATGCTTGAAAAACTTAATGTTGAAGAAATTCAACCTTCAACACGTAAGTACCCTGCAATTATTTTTACTCCGGATAGAGATCCAGGTAACACTATTTTAGAAGTTAGAGATTTAAGTGCAAGTATCGAAGGTGAAATACTATTTAAAGATGTTTCTTTTAATATTGAAAAAGACGATAAAATAGTTTTCCTTTCTAAAGATCCTCGTGCAATGACTGCTTTCTTTGAAATTATCAACGGTCATAAAGAACCTGACACAGGAGAATTCAGATGGGGACAAACTATTACAACAGCCTATCTTCCAATAGAAAACTCAGCATTCTTTGATAAAGACATGAGTATTTTTGATTGGTTATGCCAATTCTCAGATGATACAACAGAAGTGTTTATCAGAGGGTATTTAGGTAAGATGCTTTTCTCAGGAGAAGAGATTTACAAAAACTGTAAAGTGCTATCCGGAGGAGAAAAAATGCGTTGTATGATTGCTCGTATGATGCTTAGAAATGCCAATACAATGATTTTAGATACACCTACCAACCACCTTGATCTTGAATCAATTCAGGCTTTCAATGAAAGATTAACCCAGTTTAAAGGAAATGTACTTTTCTCTAGTCATGACCACGAATTTATTCAAACTGTAAGTAATCGTATTATTGAATTAACTCCAAATGGAATTATTGATAAACAAATGGAGTACGATGATTATATTTCGGACGAAGAAATAATGCAAAGAAAAAACAGCATGTACAGTTAATTTAATAGATTGTTAGATTATAGATAAAAGACTAATTTACATGTCAGATGACTAATAAACTAACAAAATACTAAATTTACTACCAGATAATATCACAATGCCAGTCTATTACTTTTAGATTGGCATTTTTTGTTTCTAAATTATCTATACTTAAAACAAAATTATTTTAAAAAACTCACATACCACTGATATCAAAAATTGATTTATTGCTTAACTTAGCTTCCACAAAATATTTAATTTAAAATAAGTGAACATTCAATTGCAACTTATAAATAAGATTATTTTTACAAGTAATTTCTGCCATAGAATTGAATGTTCTTTACTATCTCTTTTCTTTCTGGTTATTTTTTCAGAACTGTAGTCCTCGCTACTCACACTACATAAAACATTGATATATAGCAGCATTATTATATATCAACATTAAACATTAAAACAATATTTATTAAGTAACATGGAATTGGTGTATCCTATCAATACATTCAATACCCTGATTACTGCATTTTCATATTCTGAAAAAATGACTCCGTATATTTCATATTTAAACAACACTGTAAATAAAAACAACAACTTAATTGAGCACTATAAAGCTCCTGTAAACTGGATTAATAACGGCTCAATTTATTCACTTGAAACAGAAAGAAACGATCTTTTTGAATACCTGAAAAATAATATTAATCACTCTTATAAAAAGAGTAAACCCTGGTACAAAAGCTTATCTAAAGGATGTCAAATATGTGCAGAAGGTAAATGGTCGTGTTTGTTTATTAATAATATATGCAATGCCACATGTGAATTTTGCCCAACACAACAGGATAACGATGAAATTCCGGCAACACAAGGATGTTCCTTTAATACACCTGAAGAATTTGCCGATTATATTAATTTTTTCAAATTCAAGGGAGTAAGCATAAGTGGTGGAGAACCTTTAAAAACATTTGAAAAAACTGTTAACTACATTAAAGCAGTACGCAAATATTGCGACAAAGACATCTATGTTTGGCTGTATACAAATGGTATATTAGGAACACCTGAAATTTTTAAAACATTAAATGAAATAGGAGTTGATGAAGTTAGATTCAATTTAGGTGCAAGTAATTATAATATCAACCTTATAAAAAATGCCAAACCATATATTAAAAATATTACAGTAGAAATTCCTGCAATTCCGGAGGATTACGATAAGCTAACAACTCTTCTCCCTCAATTAATCGAAGAAGGTGTAACAAATTTAAATCTTCACCAATTACGTTTAACCCCATACAACATATCAAAATTAGCATCTAAACCATATACATTTACACATGGAGCACCTCCTACTGTTGTTGAATCAGAAATTACAGCTTTAAAGGTTTTAAAGTTTGTATCTGAAAATCAATTGTTAATTGGAGTAAACTACTGTAATTATCATTACAAAAACAATTTTCAGAAAGCAGGTTTTAGGAAACATATTTCTTCAAAATTCATAAATAACCATTCTGAAATAACTGAATTAGGATTTATTAGAACAATAAAAACTGATGAAGAAAATAATGTAGACCTTGAAACACTAGAATTAAATCCTGAAATAAATAATAATATTAGAGTCTCTTATTCTTATTACTCACTAAGTGATTCAAATGATTTTAAAGGTGATGCTGAAACAATCACAATAAATTCGAAAGAATATTACTTAAAAACTAAAAATACGGTTAGTAATATTGAAACAACTACAAATTTATTAATAGAAAATCTACAGCATAAAACATGTAGAGATATATCTGATGAATCGCTATTTAAAATCTTCCAAAAAGAGATTATTGAAGATGAGTTTCCTGAGTATTTTTAATAAGCTGATTTCGATATAAAATTCAGGATAATATTAACCGCAGAGATCAGTTTTTTCATCTGGTCTCTTTTTCTTTCTATCCATTTTTAGCTATTTCTCTTCTTTAAATTATATCTCAAAAGATTACTTACAACCTTCCTGGCTCCATAAACTTTTTGAACTATTTCGTCAAATAAATATTCATAATGCTTCTAAATTTTTATTTATCAATATATTTTTGATGTTTACTTTTGGAAAAAAAGTAAATTATTTATTCTTTGCATAAATTACAAAACCCTAATAACATTTAACCATGAAAAAACTTAATCTGTTTATCTCCATTGTCCTATTTCATTTATTTCTATCGCAAAATATATTAGCTGAGAAAGTGTATATGAAATATGGCAAAATTACACAAGAAGAAATTGCTATGACATCATGCCCTATCGACAGTAATGCAAGTGCTGTGGTATATGGAGCCATGGGACATAGTGAATTTAAAATTACTGAATCTGACATTACCCTACTATTTGAAAAACACATCAGAATAAAAGTATTTGATAAGGAAGCCTTTGATAAAGGTGATTATAAAATCTATCTATATAAAGGTGACGGCGGTATTCGCGAAAAAACCTCCGGCATAAAAGGTGCCGTTTACAATATGGAAGATGGTAAACTTGAAAAATCAAAACTAGGTAATGATAACATTTTTAAAAAAGAATTAGATAAGAACCACGATGTAGTAAATATTTCACTTCCTAATGTAAAAGAAGGTTCTATTATTGAATTATTTTATCACATAGAAAGTCCATATATTTTTAATCTGCAATCCTGGAGGTTCCAGGATGATATTCCAACATTACACTCTGAATATAATGTTGAAATAATTGAATGGTACAACTATAAAAATTGGATGGAAGGATATATTCCTATTGAAAGAACTGAAGAAAAAAGAATGGAAAATTTCAGTTTTAGAACAGCTGCAAAACTAAACACAGGTGCAGTTAATGGTTTTGAAAATTCAAGAACACCTGGCCGAACAATAAATTTTGATGCAAACGTTAGCCATATTAAATACCTGGCAAAGGATGTACCCGCATTCAAAGATGAACCTTTTATCACCACTCCAAGCGATTATATCTCATCAATTCAATTTGAATTACAATCCACAAAATACCCTTGGTCAACCTATAAAAACTATACCTCATCGTGGGATAAAATCAACAAAATGCTTCTTAATGATGAGGAATTTGGGAAGGCTTTAAAAGGAGATGGCCATTTAAAAGAAGTTGCTGAAAAAATTAATTTAAAAGCATCTTCCCCAGAAGAAAAAGCAAGTTTGGCTTATGAACATATTATTCATAAAATGACATGGAATGAATCTTTTAGAATCTATACCTCAAGCAATTTAAGACGTTCATACAATGATGGAAATGGTACTTCTGCTGACATAAATCTTAATCTTGTAGCTCTTTGTAACCTGTTAGACCTTGAAGCATACCCGGTAATTGTCAGCACTCGAAAACATGGTATGATCAGACCTGGACTAGTTAGTCTCACTCAATTCAACCATGTAATAAGTGCTGTTGTTATTAATGGAAACTACCTTCTTATGGATGCTACAGATAATAATTGTCCATACAATTTATTACCATCTTATACCTTAAATGGCACAGGACGACTTGTTAGACCTGGATTAGGTGACTGGGTTGATTTATATACTTCTACTCCCAAATCAGAAATGTACATGGTACAGCTATCAATAGATGAAGACTTAAATTTAAAGGGGAATTTACTTTACCGTGGCCTAAATTATGCTGCAATTAATGCCAGAAATGCATATAAGCAAAAAGAAAGTGAGGAAAAATTTATTAAAAATATAGAAGAAGAACTTAAAAATGCGGAAGTAAGCGAGTTTTCAATAGAGAATATAGATAGTATTAATAAGCCATTTATATTTAAATCAAACTTAGTTCTTAAAGACAGAGTTTCACAGGCTGGGGATATGATATTCCTCAACCCCAAAGTGATTAACCGTACAATAGAAAATATTTTCAAAAGAGAAGAAAGAACATATCCGGTTGATTATAATTACCCAATCAAAGAACAGTTTTCTATTAATATTACAATTCCTAATGATTATGTAATTGACGAGTTACCGCAACAAACAATTGCCTCTTTACCTGAAAATAAAGCTCGATACATATTTTCAGTTAAAAAAATTGGAGATAAAACTCTGCAGTTAACAAATATTTATCAAATCAACCAAACCATTTTTTCGGGAAATGAATACCTTGATTTAAGAAAGTTTAATGAATTGATTGTTGCTAAAGAAGCTGAGCAAATTGTATTAAAAAAAGCAAACTAAAATCTATTTAACAAGAAGCATCACTTATAATATGGTGCTTCTATATTATAAATTCATAAACTACAAACACCTTATAAATGAAATATTTCATAAGCCTAGTTTTAGTCTCCTTACTGGCATTTAATGCACATGCAAAAAAAATTAATCCTGCTTATATTGTTTCATCCATACCTGATTCTTTAAAAAAAGAAGCTAGTGCTGTCATTATTAATGATGATAAAACAGTTGAAATTTCATCGCTTTCTAAAGTTATCATAACGGTTCATCGAGCTATTACTGTTCTTAAGGAAAAGGGAGAACGTAAAGCTTGGGAATCAGTTCACTATAACAAAAATACCAACATACTTGATCTTAATGCTAAGATGTATAACGCATTGGGTATTGAAATTGACAGCTGGAAAAAAAACGACTGGAGAGATGAAGGATATGACTCCTATGGAACGGCCTACTCAGACCTAAGAAGAAAATCTTGTTATCCAAAAAATAATACATACCCCTATACAATTGAATATGATTATTCATATGAAGAAAACAATACATATGGTATTGAAGGATGGTATCCTATTTGGGAAGATAACCTTTCGGTTCAAAATAGTACGTATAAACTAATTTGTGATCCTTCTCTTAAGGTTAATTATAAAGAATATAATTTCAATGAAGGAATTAATAAAACAAGTCATGATAATATAACAAAATGGGAAATTCATAACATAAATGCAAATCATAAAGAACCCTACAGACCATCCAGATACGAATATGAACCATATGTAAGAGTCGGTTTGGAACATTTTAAATATGACAATTATGAAGGTAATACTGATTCATGGAAGGAATTTGGAAAATTCTTTACTACGTTGAATGAAGGTCGCAACTTACTTCCAGAAAATCGTATTGCTGAGGTAAATGCTATTCTTGATACTTGTAATGATGATTTTTCAAAAGTTAAAGCACTATACAAATACATGCAATCTCACACCAGATATGTCAATGTTTCTATCGGAATTGGTGGTATTCAAACTTTTCCGGCAGAGGTAGTTTCTGAAAATGGATATGGAGATTGCAAAGCCCTATCTAATTATATGACTGCATTATTAAAGCAGGCAGGTATAAAATCATACTTTACCTTGGTTAAAGCAGGTGCTTATAATTATAGTTTTGATCCAAATTTTGTAACACATCAAGCAAATCATGCCATAGTTTGTGTGCCTTTAGCTAAGGATACAATCTGGCTTGAATGTACCAGCCAAACAATGCCATGTGGATTCTTAGGTGATTTCACAGACAACCGACCGGTATTGTTAATCACTGAAAATGGAGGGGTATTAACAAAAACCCCTAAATACGATAAAAACAAAAATAAAATTGTTAGAAATACTTCTGTTACAATAGATACAACAGGAGATTGTAAGGCTGTTATCAATTCAAGATATACAGGTCTTGAATATGATGAAAAGCATCGACTTACCACTGAAGATAATGAGACTCAGTTAAAAATGTTATATGATGATTTTGAAATACCTAATTTTAAAATTAATAGTTTTGATTTAAAATCTACATACAACAGCAATCCTGTTCTTGATGAAAATTTAAATCTAAACTTAGCAAAATATGCTTCAATAAGTGGATCCAGATTATTTGTTCCTCTAAACATGGCCAGTAAGTGGAAATACATTCCTCGAAAGCTCGATAATCGTGAATATGATATTTATAAAAATGCCGAATTTGTAAATATTGACACGACAAAATACAGCATACCTGAAGGTTATAAAATAGAAGTTTTACCCGAGAAAAAAGAAATAAATACAAACTACGGTACTTATTGCATTGAATGTCACTCGGAAAATAATACAATTATTTATACTCGCCATTTAGAAGTTAACAGTGGAGTATTCCCTGCTACAGAATACGATGATTTCGTTGAGTTTTTTAAACAAATTCATAAGAATGATAATGCCATGGCTATTCTTAAAAGAATTGAATGATCTTAAATTATCAATTATTGCATTACTAATGTTTCTCATGACTTATTAAATATTGTATTCCAATCATATAGAAATAAAATAGCTATAAACAAAATTGACAATTAGTAATTTACATTTACTATTGTTTTAACCACGAATTAATCGAATTGAACGAATTTTAAACCACTTTGTGGTTTTATTGGCTTTTCGAAGAAAAATAATTCGATAAATTCGTAAAATTAGCTTCGCTGAACGTTGTTTCGTGGTTCACAAAACGCTTGCAAAACAAGCTATTTAAAAAGTTTGTGGACATGGGAAATGTCAGTTACATTACATATAAAGGTTGAATCCAACCTTACTCTTTTATTGATGCTTTATTGGCTAACTCTATCACTTCTAAATCTTTAATATCCCCCTTATCTATAACAAATCTAATAGCTGTTCTTACAGCATGAAAACCAGACCTACCAGCTGCCCCTGGATTTATATGCAAAAGATTTAACTGATCATCATAAATCACTTTTAGAATATGTGAATGGCCGGCAATAAACAACTTAGGTGGATTTTTGAATAGTTCATGTTTCACTCTTCGATCGTACTTTCCGGGATAACCACCAATATGCGTAATCCAAACGTCTACACCTTCGCATTGAAATCTCTCATGCTCATTTAAACATCTACGAATTACAGCATCATCAATATTTCCATAAACAGCACGAGTTGGTTTAAAGTCTTTCATTTCATCCAAAACCTTAATATCTCCTATATCTCCTGCATGCCAAATTTCATCGCATTCAGCAAATAATTCTTTAAACTTGGGATCAAAAAAGGAATGTGTATCTGATAAAAGTCCGATTCGTGTCATTTGATTATTTTTTGTTGCACAAAACTACTTGTTTTTAGACAAAAGAATAAAGTATAAAGAAAAAGACTTAACTCTATCTTAATTAAAAAATATATTCCAAGTGAAACACAAACTATTTGTTTACCTTTCGATCAGATATTATTGTCGATAATCTTTATACTTGATACTAATAAAATGAAAAAACTAATATTAGTCCGCCACGCAAAAACAGAACAAGTTTATGATTATAGCAAATCTGATTTTGATCGCAAACTTTTACCCAGAGGACATAAGGATGCAGCATTAATTGCAGAACAATTAAAGGCAAAAAATATAATTCCTGATTTATTTATTACAAGTAAAGCTAAAAGAGCAAACCAAACTGCAAAAATATTTGCTGAACATCTTGGATATCATCCTGATGAAATTATTAAGGAACAGTTTTTATATGATGGTTACACAACAGGGGAAATACTTCACTACCTTGAGAAATTCAAATCTGATTATGAAACCATTATCATTTTTGGTCATAATCCTGATATTGCAAGTTTAACAACTCGCCTGGTAACTTCAGATTTATGGCATTTCCCTACCAGTTGCACAACAGTCATCAACTTTGACATTGATAGCTGGAAAGATTTGGAAGTGGGTACAGGTAAAATGGAACTATACCTTTATCCCAAAATGTTTAAAGAATAAAAGCATAGTGCAAAGAGCTTTTAGTTAATTACGCCTGATCCTATCAACTCATCATCAACATACCATGCAGCAAACTGACCAGAAGTAATACCTCTTTGTGGCTCATCAAAAACAACATACATTCCATCTTTTCTGCGATGTATAACACCTTGTTGTAAAGGTTGACGATAGCGAATCCTGATTTGAAGACGTCTGCTTTCTCCGATCTCCATTTCTAAGTCAGGACGAACCCAATGCAATTCATCTGCATTAACCTTTAAGACCTGGCGAAATAAACCAGGATGTTGTTTTCCCATTCCCACATAAATCTGATTAAATGGAATATTGGTTCCTATAATAAATAAAGGTTCCGGGAAACCTCCAATATTTAATCCTTTTCGTTGACCAATGGTATAGAAATGTGCACCTCCATGCTCACCTACTCTTTTCCCATATTTAGGATGAAAAACATAAGGTTGAGAAAGTTCTTCTAACACTTCATCAGTTGGATTTTCAATGGCCTGATTCCAATCTCTTTTAAAAAGCTCACAATCCTTATCTATAATGAATACCTTACCTTTTTTTGACTCTAACTTTTGTTGTAGAAATACTGGTAAATCAACTTTACCCACAAAACAAATCCCTTGCGAATCTTTTTTATGTGCAGTTACCAAATTTAATTTATTAGCAATTCTTCTAACTTCAGGTTTTACTATATCTCCAATTGGGAACAATGCTTTGGCTAACTGCTGTTGCGAAAGCTGACACAAAAAGTAGCTCTGATCTTTATTTCCATCACTACCTGCTAACAAACGATGATATTCTTTACCATCCTTAATAATTGTATCCTTTCTACAATAATGACCTGTTGCCACATAATCTGCCCCAAGTTCAAATGCTTTATCCATAAAAACATCAAACTTAATCTCTCTGTTACAAAGCACATCAGGATTTGGAGTTCTTCCTTTTTCGTACTCACTGAACATATAATCAACAACACGAGCACGATATTGCTCACTTAAATCAACATAATGAAAAGGAATATCAAGTTTCTTTGCCACCGCCATAGCGTCAAATTTATCTTCTAACCATGGACAATCAGCTTCTAAAACCCCAGTTGTATCATGCCAGTTTTTCATAAACAAGCCTATTACTTCATATCCCTGTTCCTTTAAAACATAGGCTGCCACACTTGAGTCAACTCCTCCAGATAATCCGATAACAACTTTCTTCTTTTGCATTCTGTTTTATAATAATTATGAGCAATAAAATTAGCGCACAAAGATACATTATTTTATGTATTATATAAAAACCTCTTCAAATTCATATCCACATAAAAATTAGATCATTTTAAAGAAATTATTTTTGATACATTAAAACTATTCATCATTAAAAAACGTATATCACAAAAACAATTAAAAATCATAAAACACCATCTAATAAATCACAAATGAAACTAATACTAGTTATCGCATTTTTTTCAATGCTAATTTCTCTGAGTGCATTTTCTCAAAAAACATGGACTTCCAGAGACTCAGCCACTGTAGAAAAGTTAAAAAAGACAATTACTCTTGCCGAAGCAAAAGTTGTTAAGGCACAAGCTAAAGTAGACTATGCTGATTCATTAATTCAAGTTGGCTCCTCGCAATTAACAGAAGGAAAAACTCTTGCTAAACAACTAAAAACAGAGTCTAAAACTCTGAATAAACAATACAAGGCCAACCGTAAACCATTCATAAAAATCACAAAATCCAAAGACAGAGATGAAGCCAAAGAAGCTAAAGCTGAACTCAAAAAAGTAGACACTCAGTTCAAAACTGATTCTAAAGAATTATCAACAAAAATTAAAGCAAACGATAAATTGATTAGTACAGGTCAACGAAATCGCACAAAAGGGAAAGGTTATATTAAGGATTATGAAGGTAGTTTAAGAGATGCTCAGGCTAATTTAGAGTATGCAAATGACGAACTTGAATGGACTCTGGAGGATTTAAATGCAGTTGAAGAACCTAAAGATTCAAAAAAGAAGAAAAAGAAATAAACAAGAATAACTCAAATAATAAAGCCAGCTTGCTATCGTATTTACAAGCTGGCTTTTTTATTTGTATAAATACAACAATAGGATTGTCCTTAACCAATTTAAAACTTAGGAAGCTGTTAAACAAACACTATTACTCACTTCAGTTTTATCTTTATTAATAAAAGCAATCCATATATCACACTCGGTAATATCATTTAATGATGATGTATCCCAATTAAAAATTCCTTTTTCACGAGTAACTGTTCTTTTTAACATCTTAGCATGAACATAGTCCTTTTTCTCTTTGTAAAAGACTAATAATTGATCGCTATTTAAACCACTATCTTCAGCATCAACTACATCCCACTCAATAGTTAACAAATTATCTTTAATGGTTAAATCAATATTCTCTGGTAAAGGAAGATCTCCTTTTGCAATTAATGCCTTATTTAAATCAATATACTGATCCGGGTACTTACCTGAAATGGCATACTTCATATTATAAGACTGAGCAGATTGATAGGGTGTTCTGGCCACTCCTTTTTCGTGAAAAGTGAGATCAAAATGGTGCATAAACGATCTTAAAAATGCATGTACTAATTTTAGTTTTTGCCGCTGTTTAAGTTGGGCTTCACTTTTTTTATCACGATAACGAGATGGGAATGTTCGCATACACGAAATACCTTTCCAATCGTATAAAATAATATTTCCAAGTCTTCCGGATCCTCCATCCAGGATGTTTGTTTTTAATCGTGCCATGGTTAAAAATTTTTAAGGTTAGTACAATAATATAAAGGGTATTGCTCCTTATCTTACTCATAACAAGATCCATACCAAGTCTCAACAAAAAGTAAATATTTTCTGATTAAACTCTGACCAAAGTCACAATACCGTGAGTTTGGTCAGAGTTTGACCAGAAAATAATCAGACTTTAATCAGAATCAGATACGAACTTTTCTCGAAGTAATCACGAATACATTATATAGAAGCAGCAAAGGAATAGGTTAGTTGAATTCGTAGAAATACAACTTAGTACTAATCTGAATTTCTATGTTAAGTAAAATAGAAAAAGGCCATGTTTGGGGAAACACTGGCCTTTTCATTCTCAACTAACACAACACACAATATTCATTTGTAATAAATAACACACAACACTTAACAAATGAACAGTTAATATTTTAAAATCAATTTAAAATCATTTACCAAGATATATATAATAGATTCAAAAATCAATTTTTTTATAGATTTTAAAACAATAAACACTTAATTATCAACAATTCACTACCCTTCATGGTTCATAAATCCTTGCTTTTTTAACACATCAAGCAGTATTTTGCTAAATGTAACATTATCTTGTTTTTTGTATCTAACATCTGTAAAAACCTGAGCTAAAGTTTCCTTTTCATTCTCCTTTACAAAACCAATATTTTCAGGAAGTTGTTCTTTTGCAAAATACATTGATTTAATATCCTCATCTGAATAATCATTATACTTTTCATAATGAATAACGCCACTCAAAGGTAAACGATCAACTAACTCAGGAACTTCTTCCGGATATCCTAGAGTTACTGTCGTAATTGGAATAACACCTTTAGGTAAATCCAGAATCTCAATAATCTTATCTGCAGTATAAGTCGTTGTTCCTAAATAACAAATTCCCAATCCCTTACTTTCTGCAGCAATACATACATTTTGAGCTACTAATAAAGCATCTATTGCCCCAGTAACAAACGATAAAAAATTATCGTAACCAGGCTTAGCATTACTTAACTCACACCACTTATTAAATCTATTATAATCAGCACAAAAGGTCAATACAACAGGAGCTCCTTTTACCATAGGTTGATTAAAATGACAAGGTGCAAGTTTTTCTTTACTGGCATCATCCTGTGTAACAACAACGCTATATACCTGCATATTACCGGTTGTAGACGCTCTTATACCTGCATTTAAAATTTCTTCTAATACTTCTGTTTTAATTTTCTCTGAAGTATATTTTCTAATTGTTCTATGGTTTAATATTGTATCAATCATTTTACTTTGATTTTTTAGTATCCACAAAGATATATTAAAAAACAAAAAGGCCTTCCAATATTGAAAGACCCCTTTGCATCATCACCAACAAAATATAAAATCTTTTAATCCTTAAAAAGGATTCTTATATTATTAAATAATAGATAAAGCTTTTAATTCATCTACAAATTTTTGTCTATTTTCATCATCCATAGTACACAATGGTGCTCTAAAAGTTTCCTGCATAAAACCCATTTCTGCTAAAGCAGTTTTCACAGGAATTGGATTTGATTCTATAAAACATAAATCCATAAGTTTTTGATACTTATAGAATAATTCTCTGGTTACTTTAACATCTCCATTCTGAGATGCATCCATTAAAGTATGAAAATCTTTAGGTATAATATTAGCAACTACAGAAATACAACCATGTGCACCAAGCAGGTTAGCTGAACATGATAAAAAGTCATCTCCACTATAAACTAAAAAATCCTCTGGTGCTTCTGCAAGTATTTCAGTAAAATACGACATCACTCCTGCTGCTTCCTTAACTGCTACGATATTTTCAAAATCGTTTGCTAATTGTATTACAGTTGCCGGATCTAAACCTGCTCCGGTTCTGGAAGGCACATTATATAATATAATAGGTATATCAACAGCTTCTGTTACAGCTTTAAAGTGGTTATAAATTCCTTTTTGTGTTGGTTTATTGTAATAAGGAACAACAACTAAAGCAGCATCTGCTCCCAACTCTTTAGCCTTCTGGGTTTTTTCAATGGCAGTATAAGTACAATTACTTCCACTACCTGCAATTACAGGAATCCTCCCTTTAATAAGTTCAACAGCTCGAGCTACCAACGCTTCATCTTCCTCATCCGATAAAGTAGGTGTCTCACCAGTGGTTCCACAAACCACAATTCCATCTGTATTATTATTTAAATGAAAATCAATAATCTTATCAAATGCATCCCAATCTATTTCTCCTGACTCCAAAAAAGGTGTAACAAGTGCAACTATCGATCCTTTAAGTGTAAATGCCATTGTATATTAAATCTTAAACTATTTTTATTGACACTAAATATAAAGCAAAAATTATTTGCTATGTCATATCGATTACAAATATAATTCTGATTTAATTAATTGAAAAATTTATAACTAAAAAAAACCATTTTATAACAACTTGTTAATATTTTAACATTTTGTATATTTGCAAAAAGCTTTAACGATATGATTACAATACCTCAAGCAGTTGAAATGGTTATTAAAGTAAAACCCTTTTTATCAGAGGCACTTTCTGATGGTTTAATTAACATTTCTGCATTAGCCAGAAAAATAAAACCTGATATTGAAAAAATTATTTCTAAAGAAGCTAAACATGGGGCCATTGTTATGGCATTAAATCGTCTTTCTCCACAGGTTAACTTTTCAATAAATAAGAGTATTGACAAAATGAGGACTATGTTAGGAGACATTATTGTAAGATCTGATTTAACGGATTACACCTTCAGAAATAGTAACACTCTTATTCGTTGCCATATGAAGGTAATTGAATCGATAGCTGACATTCCTGATATTTTCTATACGCTTGTAAGAGGTGTTCATGAATCAAACCTGGTTATTACAAGTCATTATACAGATTTGGTAAATAATTACTTTGCCAATGAAGAACTTCTTCATAAAACGCAAAATTTATCAGCTATAACCGTAAAACTCCATGAAAGTAATTCTGAAGTACCCGGATTTTATTATTATATATTAAAGTCTGTTGCTTGGGAGGGTATTAATATCACTGAGGTCATTTCTACCACAAATGAATTTACTATTTTAGTAAATGATGAAGATGTGGACAGGGCTTTTTCCGAATTGAAGAAAATGAAAAGGCCAGGTAAACTATATAGTATTTAATTACTTTTTACACCAATAAATACTTTATAATTAAGACTAATTATTAATTATCATCTGTAATTCTTTGTTTTAAATAGTTTTAATAATATTTTTATCCTCATCTTTTACTGTAATAATTTTCTTAATTAATCAGAAAATATTAGTAATTAGTCATTAAAAAGCGTAAATATTGTAACACTATTATAAAAAAAACGTTACAGGAATTAGAAATTAAGCAGAAACTATCATTAATTATATTGTAATTTAAAATATTATGAAAAAAGCATTCGTTATTGTAGCAACAGTTGTATTTTTTGTTGCATTGGGATTAACATCCTGTAAATCAACTCAAGACTGTCCAGCATATAGCAAAGTTAAAGTTGAAAAAAATACTGAAAACGCATAAGCTAACTAAGCTATCATAAATTAGTCAAAGGAGCATTCGTACGAATTGCTCCTTTTTTTCTTTATTTTTCTGCTTTACAACACTTTTCCAAGGCTTTTACATTTTTTAATGATGTTTTTTTAAAATCATTCCCTGATTTTTTTGACCAATTGTTAATGATTTTATACTTTTGTACCTCATTTTTAAGAGAGTTGTAAATTTTATTTCTAAAAAACCTATAAAATGTCAAAAATCAAAATTGGTATTAACGGATTTGGCCGTATCGGTCGTTTCGTATTTCGTCAGGCTGTTGCCAAAGGAACTATTGAAGTTGTAGCTATTAACGACCTTATCGACGTTGACTACATGGCTTACATGTTAAAGTATGACTCTACTCACGGTATTTTCAACGGTACTGTTGAAGTAAAAGATGGTAAGTTAGTAGTAAACGGAGCTGAGATCCGCGTTACAGCTGAAAGAAACCCTGCTGACATTAACTGGGGTGGTGTTGAAGCTGAGTACGTAGTTGAGTCTACTGGTTTATTCTTAACTAAAGAATCTGCTCAAGGTCACATCGACGCTGGTGCTAAAAAAGTTGTAATGTCTGCTCCTTCTAAAGACGATACTCCAATGTTCGTTATGGGTGTAAACAACACTTCATACACTAACGACATGAACTTCGTTTCTAACGCATCTTGTACAACTAACTGTCTTGCTCCTATCGCAAAAGTATTAAACGACAAGTTTGGTATTGTTGAAGGTTTAATGACAACTGTACACGCTACTACAGCTACTCAAAAAACTGTAGACGGACCTTCAGCTAAAGACTGGAGAGGTGGTCGTGGTGCTGGTCAAAACATCATTCCTTCTTCTACTGGTGCTGCTAAAGCTGTAGGTAAAGTTATTCCTGAATTAAACGGAAAATTAACTGGTATGGCTTTCCGTGTTCCAACTCCAGACGTATCTGTAGTTGACTTAACTGCTCGTTTAGCTACTGAAACTACTTACGAAGCTATTTGTGCTGCTATGAAAGAAGCTTCTGAAGGTGATTTAGCTGGTGTACTTGGTTACACTGAAGATGCTGTTGTATCTAACGACTTCATCGGTGATTCAAGAACTTCTATCTTTGATGCAGGTGCTGGTATCCAGTTATCTCCTACTTTCGTTAAAGTTGTATCTTGGTATGACAACGAAATGGGTTACTCAACTAAAGTTTGTGAACTTATCGAGTACATCGATTCTGTAAAATAATTACAGTTTACAATATAATATAAGGCTCACTTTTAAGTGGGCCTTTTTTTATGCCAAGAATAATTTACTTTAAAAGAATCTAAGTGATTTAACACTTGATTTTCCACTATCTTCTTTAATACCAAATGACCGTTTTTTGTTAAACTTATAAAGAGATTCAATGGTATAACCAATTGAAAACTCATTAGTATTACGTAATACAAGATTACTTTTTACTGAAAATCCATAGGAATAACGTATTTGTAGATTTTTAAGAATCGATACATTACAACTAAAAACTCCCCATCCTAAATTTTGATATGCAAATCCTAAAGAAATAATTTGATCATAATCAACCATCGTTCCTAACATCCAGACTGGCGAATAGGAGTTGTAATGATTATAGATTCCTTTTGGTTTTATGCTAATTAAATCTGAAGCCTTCAAACTATATCCACCTGAAACAATAAAAGAACGATAAATTCCTGCCCCATCAAAAAAATTAAGCTCTGCATCTTTTTTAACTTTCATTAGATAGGGTACTGAAACTCCTATATAGTAATTTCTTGAATATAAAAATGCTCCTACCCCGCTATTAAATTGCATTGAATAACTATATGAAGAACTAAAATTTGGATCATTATATTGATTCAGATTCAACTTTTCAAATCCGGTTTGACCTCCATAAATACTTCCATTGATACCTAAGGACAATAAAACTGATTCATTTAATTTTAACAAATAAGAATATGCTAAACTTCCTTGATATACAGATGAAACTCCGGTTTTAAACAACTGCATTGTACCTCCCAAAGACATTTGTGTATTGTTTATTGGCGAGTGCAATCCTAAAATATATTTTTGAGGGGCACCTTCTATTCCCGACCACTGACGCTGAGCAAATAAGTCTACTGATAATGCATTATCTATTCCTGCATATGCAGGATTTATAAAAAATTGAGTGTACAATGTATGAGAAATGGTTTCACTATTTTGTGCCACAACATTTCCATAATGAAAGAACATTAATATGCTAATCCATTTTATACTTAATAATGATATCTTCTTTATCCAATGTTTCATATTGAAAATATCTAATTCAAATAAATAAAACCTGTGTATTCCTTATTTGTATCTTTTACCTTAAGCAGATAATAATAAATTCCCTTTCCAAGTATGTTTCCTTTATCCTTTCCCTCATTAGCACTTCCATCCCAATTATTATTATAATCTAAAGATTTAAATACCTCAACTCCATTATTATCATAAATTTTGATTTGAAGCTGCAACTCTTCAAAATCCGGAATATTAAATAAATCATTTATACCATCACCATTAGGTGATATACCTTGTGGAATAAAAACTTCCTGAGAGTTTGCTGTTGTTATATCCAAATAAAGCCATGCCTGGGAACAATTTCCCTCTGCATCGCATACTTCATATAATAAAGAATCTTTATTAGCCCTCTCATCAAAAGTTACCTTTAAACTATTATCTGTTTCAATGGTTGAAAAGCCATGATTTAATTCTCTAATTACGTAAATACTTATTGGTAAATCATAAAGTTCCTCATCATTTGAGAGTACATCTATACTACTTTCATTACTTAGATCAATTGTTTCATAGTCATCATATGCAATAGGTATAAAATCCACATCCTCAACAATAATGCTAACAGTAGTTTCATCGCATTCTCCATCATTATTACAAACTCTATATGTTAATTCATCATTACCTACAAAACCAATATTAGGAGTATAAACAATCATGAAGTCTTCTATTAAAACTTCTGCATTTTCAGAACCGTTTGTAATTGTCAATTCGCTGACACCACTCAACAAACCATTATCATTATTTAATACATTAATCTCTTCAGTTGATCCTTCAAGCATTAATACAAAATCGGAATTGGCAATTACCCCCATAGTGGCCTTGGGTGATGTATTTTGATTTTGCCCACTTACTACAAAAGGAAAACTCAAAACAACAGTTATACTTAATATGAAGATATGTTTTAGCATTCTATTCATTTTAAATCAACATCTAATTTTATCAATAATATAACCTTTACCAACTTAAGCCTGAATAACGGGATTTTTTGTTTTTCTGAACTTCTGAACAAGGAATTGCCCGATGTTTTAAATTATTACATATTACATATTTCAGTACTAGTTGGTAAGCACTTCCAAAATCCATCTGAGCTTCAGTTAATCCTAACTGCCATTCTACGCCAAAACTTATTCTGTGATAATTAACACCAATAGCAGTTCCTAATCCTAGACTTTTCCCATATTCATCATCCATGGTTCTTCTGTAAGAAACTAATCCCCATAAAGCGTATTCCGGATCTATAGTAGGAAATATCCCCTTCATTGTTAAATCCAGTTTTTTATCCTTATTGGAGTTTTGACGATACATTACAATAGGTTCTACGAAAATACCTATTGATGAAATTTTATATAACGAACTCACAAATAAATTATAATCCCTTGTTAAATCAGGCTCCTCATAAGACATGTACAATGGATTATTTTGGTTTAGCATATTAGTAACTGAAAAACCCAACTGATAATCATTATATTTATATAATATTCCACTACTTGAATTATATCCCCAACCAGAAGATATTCCTCCTGTTATAACAGGATCAAGAACTGCAGAAGGGTAATTATTCAAACTACTTTCATCTATTTTACTTTGCTCCACAGAAAATGCCAGTCCAAAAGATAAGGTCGATATATTTCGTCGAGACTTCTTGAGTAAAATTTCATACGAGAATGCCTGGTTTAAACCAAACTCTTTCATATTTCCATTACGATCGTTATAAATGTAACTACCCATACCAAGATTTTGCAGCAGTGGTGCTTGAAAATTAAATATTTGTGTTGTGGGTGACTCATCCATTCCCAACCACTGGTTTTGATAAAAGGCACTAAAACTATAACAGTTCTTATCCGTTCCGGCACTGGCTGGGTTTAGCAAAAACATGTCATACATATATAAATTTGTTATATAGTATTTTTGCGCACCTGCCAGAAAGCAGATTAAAAACAATATTGATAGAACACTAACTTTTTTCATACAAACAATTCCACCTTAGTAAATACCTTGTTCTCCTATCGTTTTAATGTTATATGACCTTTTAAAACTTTATTTGTATTTGCCAATTCGACAACATACCAGTAATCATCCGTAGGCACCGGTCGACCAAGATAACGACCATCCCAACCAGGGTCAGAAGCCTTATATTTAATCAATAGCTTTCCATATCGATTATAAATCTTAATGATACTATCCGGAAGCTTTTCTATACCGTCAATAACCCATCTATCATTATTTCCGTCATCATTTGGTGTAAAAAATGGAGGAACATCTACATCCAGCATATTATCTAAAACAATTGTTACTAGAGCCTGACAACCATTCGCATCTGTAACATAAATTTCATGCTCTCCATTTTTCAGGTTCTTAAATATATTTTTCGTTTGAGAACCTGATCCATCTATACTATATGAATATGGTTCAGTACCCATTTCTGCAAAAACAACCAACTGTCCATAAAATGTTGAATCAACAGATACTACGATAGGCTCATCTAAAAATACAATCTGTGCAGTATCTTTATAAATAAAACAACCATCAGAAACCTGAACAGAATACTCTCCTGGTTCATTTACTTCTTTATATGAACTTTCATCTCCATCATTCCATAAATAACTAACAAATCCACTTCCTACATCAAGTACAAATATTTCAGAAGCACAAACACTAGTATCTGAACATAAATCCAATTCAGGGATTTGTTTATATTTTACGGTTTGACTATCAAAACCGTTGCAACCATATTGATCGGTAACGATAACAGTGTTTACTGTATCCAATAAATCGGCGATAATCGTCTGTGTAATTTCACCTGAATGCCATAGATAAGAACTATAATTTGCACCTGCATCTAAATCATATTTCCCTAAAGGACAAATTATCATATCCGGACCTAAATCAACAACAGGAACCTCTCTCCAGGCAACGGATACATTAGCTTTTGCTGAGCAACCATTATTATCAGTTACCAATAACGAATAGTTTCCTTTGGATACATTTATCGATGATGTTCTTTGTCCTGTGCTCCATAAATATTGCATACCAGTTTCCTGAGGACCGGTCAGCACAGTAGTTTCTCCGGCACACACTGTGTCATTTTGTAAGATCAGTACTGGATTATTATAAATTACAACTTCAGATTCTGTTGAATTATAACAACCATATTTATCCCAAACCTCAAGCGTATAAATTCCTGATTCGTTTACATTGATAGCACTTGTAGTTAAATTTTCATCTCCATTCCATTGATAAATATAATTAGGATTCTCATCTAAAATTGATAATTCTGTAGATTCACATGCTTCCGGATCACCCACCAAAACTACATCTGGTAATGGCATTACATTTACAGCAATTTTATCCTCATTAATACATCCATTCAAATCCTCAATCTGCAACCTATAAATCCCGGATTCATAAACCTCTAATTCTCCATCATTTGACAACAACTCATCTGATTCAGCTAAAACCTGGTACCATTGAGTATTAAGGACATTACTAACTGGATTTTCCAATAACACCCTATCATTATCACATATTCTAATCGGATCACCTAAATCCAAAGGCTCAGCAGTTACTCCTTCAATACTTATTTCATCAGAAGCTGTACATCCATACTCATCTACAACGGTTACTTTATAGCTTCCCGGATTATTTACTGCAAGTTCAGCAGTTTGCCAGTCGAAATATCTCTTTGTTTCCTCACTATTCCAGTACAAATAATTTAATGCAGTACCATCTGTTGAACTATAATTATTAACAGTAACATTTATTGTTTCACCTTTACATAACTTATCTTCATTTGATAAGGATACAGTTGGTAATCCTCTTTCGACAACCTCGATTTCCTGAGTTAAGACACAAGACCCTTTAGTTGCTTCAAGTTTATAAACTGCTGCTTTATTTACTCCACTAAGTAAGGTTTGATTATCAAAACCAGATAAGTGATTTTCTCCTTCATACCACGCATAGGTATCATAACCTTCCGATGCAATTATATCTATTTCCTGTCCAATACAAAGATCTTCTGTTATTCTTAATTCAGGAGGTGGAGCAGTATAAAACATTACAGAAACCTCATCTGAAACTGCACAACCATTTTGATCTTTTGCTTCTACATAATACACTCCACTATTTTTAAGTTCTGCGTCTTGAATTTCATACAGGTAGTCTTCTTCAGGATTTAATGATACATAAGCACCTGGATTAGAAGCCGGTTCAAAACTCCAATTATAATTTGTATAATCAGGATTCGCTGTTAATTGTAAAGAAACTCCTATACACTCATTTTTATCCTCTCCCAAATCCATTTCCATGGGTTGAATATATTTTAACGATGCATCTGCTCGACCAACACAGCCATTAGCATCTGTTACTTCAACCCAATAATTACTTGCATTAGTTAATACTATATCCTGCGTAGTTTCTCCTGTACTCCAAGAGTATGTTGAAAAACCTGTTGGGCCATTTATTTCCACTGAAGTTCCGGCACATGCAATTTTTTCATCAAGTGTGATTTCAGGTAATGAGTGTACAGTTACATTAATATCTTTACTTACCATACAACCATCTTCAGTCCAACCTGTAATAGTATAGATACCACTAACCCCAGGTATTATCCAATTTTGTGATTCTACAGTATTGATTATTTCTCCATTAAATACCCATTCATATTTTACAAAATCGGACATATTTGTTATACTACTTCCACTACATACCTCTGTTTTATTCAGATTAATTGAAGGAATAGGATTAACTTGTACTGTTATATTATCTGTGGCAATACAACCTTTTTCATCCGTAACAGTAATACCTAAATTGATATCTCCTACTTCACTTGTAAACACTTGTGTTTGATTATCGGTATCACCATTACTCCATAAATATGAACTATAACCTTCTTTTACTGATATAGAAAGCATATCATCCTGACAAACAGAAGCTTCATCAGCCAACAGATCTGGCACAGGTAGTCGAAAAACATCTACATAATCATTGGTCTTACATCCATACTCATCAACTGCAGTAACAGAGTATCTCCCCTCTGATTCAACTTTTAATGATGCTGTTTCCCAATTTCCATAGCGAATACTTTCATCATCATTCCAATATAAATAATCGAAACTTCCGTCGTTACTTTCAAAATTTTCAACTGTCAGAGTTGTTTGTACTCCATTACATATCATCAAATTATCCGGTAATTGAACTTGAGGTAATTCATGACTTACCACTTCTATTTCATTTCTTATTACACATGATTTAAGTGTTGCTTCTACCCTGTAAGTTCCTGCAATATTTATATTATTTAGTTGAGATAGATTTGCATATTCCGGTTGCTCTATGTCATTAAGATACCAGGTATATGAATCATAACCAGAAGATGCTAAAACATTAATCGTTTCACCCTGACACAAATCTTCAGTTGCACTTAACAAAGGTGGCTCTGCCGAATAGAAGGTTAAACTAACCTCATCACTTACCGGACAACCATTTATATCCTTAGCTTCGACATGATATATTCCACTTTGCTCAACCGTTGAGTTTGTTATTTCATATTTATCTGAAGATGCTATTGTTGTACTCTCCTGAGTAGCAGATGAAATAAAAGTCCACTCCCATGAATTATGCTGATCATCACCACTTAATGTTAACGAACTCCCTACACAATCCTCTTTATCCTCCCCTAAATCAAGTGTAACAGGCTTTATAAAACTTACTGTAGCTTCATCTTTTGCAGTACATCCATTTGCATCTATTACTTGTAATCCGAATGTTCCACTACTTGTTAATTCTGTATTTAAAGAAACATCTCCTGTACTCCATTGGTAACTTTCAAATCCGGACGGACCATCCACTATTATAGTCTCCCCTTCACAAGCACTTTGATCACTTAAACTAATTGTTGGTATAGGATAAATTGTAACATCAACCTCATCCATAGCAGTACAACCATTAGCATCCCAAACCTGAACTTGATATGTTCCTGATTGGTTGACACCAATTTGATTTGAATTTAAACCCGGTGTTTCATTCCATTCATAATTCAGATTACTATCAGGAGATTCTGCATATAAAATAGTCTGACCACACTTTGTAGGATCACCCATAATATTGACCTGAGGCAATGGGTTTTCATTTACAACCACTTGATCACTAACCTTACACCCATTTGCATCTGTAACCTTTAATAAATAAGTTCCCGGATCGTTAACTTCTAATAATGAATTTTGAACCAACAAATCCTGACTTGATGGAGTAAGTTGATACCATTGATAATTTTGTGCTCCTACAACTGGATTTTCAAGAGTAATACTTGTATTCTGGCAAAAGCTTTGAGGCAATCCTAATTCAATATTTTCAGGAATAAAGGCAGCTACTGTTATTTGATCTGTTGCTCTACAACCATAACTATCAACAGCTGTAACCATATAGTTACCTGATTTAGAAACATCCAAACTTGAAGTTTGCCAATCACTATATTTAAGGCTCTCATTATTATTCCAAAATAAGTAATCAAAATCAGCTCCACTAGCTGAAGTAAAACTTTCGACCTTTAATTCACCAGTTTCACCCTGACATATTGAAAAATCATCGGGTAATTCAACAGATGGCAAAGTATGACTTACAACCTGAATTGCCGATTTTTTAATACATACACCTAATGTAGTTTCTACACTATAAACACCTGAAGCATCAACATCTGCAAGCTGATTTAAATTATCAGAAACCGAAATATGGTTACCATCCTGATACCAGGTATAAGTATCATATCCCTCTGTTGCTATAATATCAACCACATCACCATCGCACAAATTTTCAGTCAAGACCAATTCAGGTGGATTAGCCTGATACAATGTTACATTAACCTCATCAGATACTGTACATCCATTTACATCCGTAGCTTCTACTTTATAAATTCCATTATTTGTTACATCAGCACTTGTTATTTCGTATACATTTGGAGAATCCGGGTTTAATGTATTTACAACACCTGGATTTGATGAAGATTCAAACGTCCATTTATAATCATTAAATGATGGATCTCCGGATAAATAAATATCCACTCCCACACACTCGTCTTTATCCGGACCTAAATCAATCGTCGCTGGTTTGTAATATGTTAGAGTAGCCTCATCCTTTGCCTTACAGCCATTTGCATCAGTAACTTCTAACCAATAATTTGCAGAGGCATTTAGTTCTATATTTTGAGTTACGGCACCTGTACTCCACAAATAATTTGAAAATCCAGAAGGCCCAGTTATAATAATATTTTCTCCATCACAAGCCTCACTATCTTCCAGGCTAATGGATGGTAGAGAGTTCACTGTTATGTTAATATCTTCAGTAGCTGAACATCCGTCTTCTGTCCATGCAGTAAGTGTATACACTCCTGTTTCCTGAGGTATAATCCAGTTTTGTGAAGTACTTTCATTCAAAACTTCTCCATTGAACAACCATTCATAACGATAAAAAGATGTTGTATTTGTTATAGAGGCTCCTTCACAAACTTCTGTTTTGTCTAACTGAATTACAGGAATATCATTTACCTTAATTCCTACCGAATCTTTTTTGGTACAACCGATATCATTTGTAACCTCAACCTTTAAATTAATTTCACCGGCCTCTGCTGCCAATATACTTGTTTGATTATCCGAATCGCCATTATTCCATATATACGATACATAGCCTTCATCTACAGAATAAAACAACTCCTCTCCCAAACAAACGGATGTATCATTTCCTAATTCTACTTGTGGCATTAAAAAATCCACATATAAACTATCTGCTAAAAAACACTCCCCTGCATTCACCTCTCCTTCCACATAATAAGTTCCTGATTTTGTAACTGTACAAATTCTATCCGTAGATAAAATTGTATTTCCCGTTTCAGCAGAATACCAAGTGTAACTCTTCATGCCCTCCTTAGCTGTTAATTCTATCACATCACCTTTACAAGCCATATCTGCACCTTCAATCCAAAATGAATTATATGAAGAGAAATAACCAAAACTTACACAGCCTAACTCATCATCTTCGCCATTTTCATCTAAAATACACAGATGAAAAACACCAGAAGTATTTTCCAATACATAGGGATTACCTGTAGATAAATCATCCAGATTAACAGCACAACACACCCACGCGTCTGGTCCGGTATCCTGACCAGGTACTGTTTGCCAACTGTTAATATATTTCTTAAGATTCAACTCATTCCCCTGACTATCATAAAGCACAAATGATTTATTATCTTTTCTTTTAACGATAATATTTACCCAAAAATCTCTATTAAAAACTCTGGTAAAAGAAACACTGCGAGAACCATTACAATTATAATTAGGCAAAACAGAACTTCCCAGCTCATTTGCGATACCTGTAGAAGTATTTACCAATCCTGTTACTTGATATGCATATACTTTTTTTGTGGCATAGATAAATAAAGAATGATCAGAAATATCAAATTCAGCAACTTCACCTTTTTGTAATGCCTTTGTATTTTTAGTTGTATTATTTACAAATACAAGTGTATTATCTTCTATAGCTGTTACAAAAACCTTTTGCACAGAGTTTGTATTTTTAAAACTATCAGGAGACTTACTTGTATTTATAGCAACATATTCAGTACCGATGGCATTTACCGGGATTAACTGATCACCAATTAAGTCGCTAACGGAGCTTTCAATATCCTCTATAACTGCATCATCAGATATGGTTACAGCAATCCGTTTATCAGAAGTAATCTCGGTTCCTACAAGGGATGCACTATTAGAAATATCGGTACACTCCAAACAATAAGTTTGACCTTTATTCAGGATAATATTAAACGACTCATTGGCTATATGTCCAGTTATATCATTAGTTGGAATAATTTCAATTGTAGTATTATCCTCTGTGGCAACAATATCAACCTTTTCATTAGCTGAACCACTGAAAAATGGGTCATTTTGATAAATATTCTGCGAAGGAACGAAGAACTTCTTACCTAAAGCATTATCCTCCTTTAAAACAAACTTTTCGGCATTATTCTGATTGCTAACCTCATAATAAACTGTAACATCAGCATCTGAAGTAATTAATAACCCTTTATTATTAATAGTGTTTGAAGGTGAATTTTCCACATCATCCTTACTCAACTCAACACTATACTGACTATTGGCAGATACTGTAAACTGAGCCAGAACCTTGTTATTTTCAGCAGGTAAAGAAATTTTCACATTCGCATTGGCATCAAATGCTGTGATTCTTACAATAACAGGATCATCGCCAGTTTCACTACAAACATCAGGTGCAACAAACCAGAACTCCTGGCCTACCTGCCCCTTAACATTAATAGTAGATAACCCTATTAATACATATATAAAAAATAGTAATTTGTGCATTTGTTTAGTTTTCTATTTTAAACAATAGAACTTTACTTTATTAATAGACAGACTAATCCCAACAAGTGGAAACGGGGGCAAAAACACAATTACTAATTGGATGTTTAAATCTCCAATCAGATACATTAACTAATTCTCTAAACTGAACTAGTAACATTTTTTAACAATACGGGATAAAAATCTATAAAGTTTCCTTGAAAAGCAGACAGGATGGGAGTTTTGGAAGTTTATAAATATAAAAAACAACAGTTAGTCAACATAATTATTTAGTTGACACAAAAAAAAGTAACGCTAATCACATAAAGCAAAAAATTGACAAAATGCTATTTTCCACATATTTCAGATACGCACTATTTTCAAGTGATTTACAAAATATTCGACTTTAAATTCCAAATATTTTATCTAAAGGGTATAATAAATATAAGCTCAAGTTTATATTAGCGTTGTTAATCACATTATCTTTTCTATTCCACAATTTCCTTTATATATCAGGAGTCTGAAGTTGAAAGTACGAAGAAATACATCCTCATTATTAATGCGAAGAGTTATAGATGTTGTATAAAAAAGGCTGAAAGTCTGAAATATCAACCATAAGTTTCAGACTTACAGCCTGATATTTACATGGCGCATAATACAAGGGGCGTTGCCCTCTTGTTGTGATGTTACAGGCTTTCAGCCTTTTGAATAGGATAAATCCAACACTTGATTCGCATAAATAATTAATTTACTTCATGCTTCATATATCCAATCAAACAATTAAGACTTGAAAATACAGGTGTTATTTTACAACGTTATTAAAAACTTCAGCTAAACAATAATGCTTTATATATAAAAACGGAGTGCCTAATCTACAAATAGATCAGACACTCCGCTTTTTATTTTTTTTGTATTACTACACCAACAGTATATATTGCAATAACATTTTAATAATGAATCCCTTTAACCTGAGGATTACCTAAAGAACCTTTTACTTGAAATACTATATCATCACCTTCCATTGGTAATTTAAAGCCAAACATCTGCTCAATAGTTTGCAAACTGTTCTTTACATCAGGATTAATATCTGATATTGTAAGATTCATGTTATTAATCTCTGACTCGTTTGGAGAAGTATATTTCATACTTAAATCTGCCAATAAATTAGCTTTAAACACTGGCAAAATTAGTTTTGTATCATTAACTGTTAGTTTGCCATCTTTCAATTCTGAGTTCACCAAAAACTCATCAATCTTTAAATCTTCAGTTGTCAGACCAAACATTGACATTTGAACATTCATCTGTGCCTTTTGCTCTTCAGGAACCTCAAAACTCAATCCTTTTAAATCTAAATGTATATCAAATTCAGGATCCATTCCATCCATCGGATTATCATTTTGACTAAACATAAATTTACCTGACATATCATTATTAAAAGACTCCAAAGAATACTTTAGTCCAGGTACCAATGGATATTCAACTGATATTTTACCTTTACTATGAGATGCAGAATTAAAAGCAATCATTTTAGGTTTAAAATCGTCAGTGCTAACACCTTCATATTCCATATCAAAATCACCATCCATATCATAATCAGAAGTTAAAAGCTCAAAATCATTCACTGTAATATGATGTGATTCCGGATCAAAAATAACCCTGCACGTTCCTGAAGTGATTTCCTTATCTGCATACATTGAATACATATTAAACTTACCCTGATTCAGAAATTCCGGATTCATTTTAAGTTTTTGTACATCAAATAAGAGCTCTTGCTTTTCTGTTGGCAATTGTTGCATAATCTTTTCCTTACTAAACTGATCCAATGAACCAGTAAAATCCAGATTAAACTTTTCTGCCTCAAGCATTGCAATATCTTCACCCATAAACATATCTAACTCATCAAACTTTACTTTTAAAGAAGTAAGCTTTTCCAGCTTTCCATTTTGAGATAGTTCAAGAGCTTCTTTATATTTCATATTAACATCAAGTCTTTCGGCAGTTAATAATGGTTCATTATCTTTACTCTTTATATCCAAATCATAAAAAGTAAACTCCGAAAAAATAGGATTTACTTTTAATTTTGAGTATGCTAATTCAAAAGGGAAAATACCTTTTTCTATACCTAATTTCAGATTATCATCAACCTTTTGAGCCAATTGAAGTCCATAAACAAAATTTCCTAATAATGCTATCGCTATCAATACTCCTACAGTAATAAAAATTTTCTTCATTTGATTAATTTATATAATTAGGGTTTACAAATAATACACTCCACCAATACCAATCTCCTGATTTACTTTTTGAGGTAAATGTTAACAAAGCTCTGCGGGTATTTACAGGCATTTTCAAATTTACAGTTATAATACCTTCCTTGTATGAAAACAAATCTGATCTATATTGATTATTAAAAAAGCAATTCAAGGAACTAAAATTATAGAATTCATCCAACTTAAGTTCAAGAAAATACTCTTTCCCTGCTGATAGTTGTATTGGTCCTTGTTCTTGAGTCTTTATCGGCAAAGACTTCATTGCAATTCTTTGCTCAAATTTATCCATACCAAAATGGCTTCCCGAAGCCGGAAAACGAGGTATTGCATAAAGATTTGAATGACCATCCCATACTCCTGAATTTTGTGCAAAAGCAACCTTGTATCCTCTTTCTTTTAATATATCCTCCATACTATTATCAAACTCGCCATATGGATATACATAAATCTTTGGAACAAAACCTAAATGATCCAGAAACAACTTTTCTGATTTATCAAGATCTTCAATAAAAAACTTAGATCGATCTTCTTCTTTAATATTTAGGAAATAAGGATGTGAATGAGAGTGCGATCCAATTTGAATACCTGCCTGAACCAACTCTTTAATTTGATCCCAATTCATATAATCTGACCACCCCACACTTTCGGTATTTATAAATACAGTAGCTTTAAAATTGTATTTTTTTAAAATAGGAAATGCGCTTTTATAAAAGGAAAGAAATCCATCATCAACAGTTATAAAAACTGATGATTTTATAGAATCAATCTGCCCTGACAATAATTGCTGAACTGTATAAGTGTTATAATTATGATTTTTTAAGTAAACCAACTGTTCCTCAAAATCTGTAATAGATGTATTTGTTGAAGGATATCTATTATCACCAAAACGATGATATACCAAACCAACTGCATTAAAATCATCATTAATGACATTAATATTCTTTTGACTTTGTTGGGAATTACAAGCGTTGGAAATCAATAATATCACACAACTAATCCAGTAAACTTTTCCAAATTGTATCATTCTTATTGATTTTGGCTAATGTATAACTATCATAATTATGTAAATCATTAAATTCAATCATATTTCGTAAGTTTTGAACATATTCAAACCTCTTCTCTGAATAGTTATTCAAATACCATATTAATCGATATGGATTATCAGAATAAAGTCTGACTTCTCTAAACTGTTTGTAGGCATTTGCTTTAGCAATAGTTTCCAGGTAATCATAAACAGATTCAAATATCGAATCATATTTTCTTAAATATACCTGATTATCACCCCTGGCTTTTCCGGCTTTTATTCTTTTTTCCTTAGAATTATAAGACCAGATACCAAAGATATTGTTAGCTTCACGACAAAATCTTGATGTGGCCCAACCACTTTCAATTGCTGCCTGAGCTAAAATAATAGAAACAGGATTGGGGACCAACCGTTTTACGATATCATTAACATCATCTGTTTTATAATAAGCTTTCAGGCTATCCAGATATAAAGAATCTCGTTCTGCAACAACACCACTATTTATTGCAGCATTAATTTTAAGAACACGTTCGCGTTTTAAATCCATTTTCTTACGTGCCATTAAAACAGAAGGCAACATAAAGTCAATAAACATTTTTGTTCTTACCTTATAATGAACCTTTCTAAGATCTGGTATTGAACTGTATAAAATTGGAGGCACAATGTCTGATTGAATATCTACAATTGAATCTATTGAATTACAATTATTTATTACAACATCAACTCCCTCAACTTGCTTATTCTGATTTCTATTAATAAAAAATAGAATACAAATGGCAATAACTATCCCTACAATAGGAATATATCTTTGTCTGGAAAGAACTTTTTTAAACTCACTTTGCATTTATGTTTGTATTAAAAATTACTCATACCTTAATGATTCAATAGGTTCCAGTTGCGACGCTTTTATTGCAGGCATTAAACCCGAAAATAAACCTACCAATAAACAAAGAATAATACTAATAAGTATCCATCCCCATGGTATCACAAAACCTGAATTTAAAACTATAGATAAAATATTCCCCACTAAAATACCCAATAAAACACCACCTAATCCTCCTAAAATTCCAATAGTTATAGATTCCATTAAAAACTGATTGCGTATTGCTTTTTTATTTGCACCGACAGCTTTTCTAATTCCTATTTCACGTGTTCTTTCTGTAACAGCAACAAGCATAATATTCATTAATCCTATTGCTGCTCCTAAAAGCGTAATAAAACCAATAATATTTGCGATGATTGTCACATTTGATAAGTTCTCAATTAACATACGAGACAAATTATCACTTTTGGTAATATTAAAATTATTTTCGTCAATAGTTTTTAATCTTCTTACTAACCTAAAAGTCCCTGTAGCTTCATTAATAGCAGCATCAACCTGAGATGAATTGTCGGCTTTTACCTCTACTTTAAATGACATTTTGGGTTGACTGAAATACTGACGTACAGTACTTACCGGCAAGAGAATTATATTATCACTTTGTCCACCAAATCCTGCACCTTTTTCTTCCAAAACTCCTATTACCTTATATCTACCTGATGCCAGAGATATAACTTTATCTATAGCACTCAATCTATTAGGGAAAAGTTTTTTATATAATACAGAACCGATAATAGCAACATTTCTGCCATCGTCAATATCTTGCTTTAGAAATCTTCTACCCTCTTTAATTTTATGCCCGGAAGTTGATATAAAATCTTCATCAATTCCCATCACCATAACATTAGGATTAGATTTATTGGATTCATACTTTACGGTTGCATTTCCGGATGCTATATATGAAATGGTAACGATGGCTGGAAATTGAAATAATTCTTTAAATTCTGTAGCTTCTCTATAAGATATATAACTATAGCTTTTTGTTCGATGACGTTTTTTACCTATAGTAATATTAGAACCTCTGCTTTCAATAGTAAAGGTATTAGCCCCCATACTTGTAAAATTACTTGAGATTGCGGTTTCAATGGATTTCACTGCAGTAATAATGCCAACTAATGCAGTAATTCCAATAACAATAATTAAAATTGTTAAGATTGTTCTGAGTTTATTGGATTTAATGGCTCCAAAGGCAATCTTAATATTTTCAATGAATAATCTTGAAACCATAATGTAGGTTTGTTCTTAATTTAACAGATCATTAAGCTTCTGTAATGTATTAATTATTAAAAAACGGAAACATATTACACATTACTTAAGTTCCTATTTTTGTAGACATTGTAAATCAGGTTTATATATCTTACCTTTAATCTTATGATCTTTTATAATATTTTATAAATATAATAAAATGAAGCACATTTTAAACTTTTCATCCGGCATTTGGTTACTATTTAAACATGACAAAAAGCATATTAATTTAATTTTTGTTACTTTTGTGATCTTCCAAATCTTAACGGAATCTAAAAGATGTTTTTAATAACGTTTTATACTTAATCCTAAATCTAATATACACAAATAGAAACATTAAAATAATATTATAGCTATGGCGTTTGACATTGACATGATTAAGAAAGTGTATGCCCAAATGGGGGAAAAAGTTGAAAAAGCTAGAACCATTTTGGATAAACCACTTACTCTTACTGAAAAAATCCTTTATGCCCATCTTGCTGATGAAGCCACAGAAGCATTTACCAGAGGTGAATCTTATGTAAATTTCAATCCAGACAGGGTTGCTATGCAAGATGCTACTGCTCAAATGGCTTTGTTGCAATTTATGCAAGCAGGTAAAGATAAGACTGCAGTTCCATCTACTGTTCATGCCGATCACTTGATCCAGGCAAAAGTAGAAGCTGAAAAGGATTTAGCCACAGCTAAAGTAACAAATAAAGAAGTTTACGACTTTTTAAGCTCTGTAACAAACCGTTATGGTATCGGATTCTGGAAACCAGGTGCAGGTATTATTCACCAGGTTGTTTTAGAAAACTATGCATTCCCTGGTGGTATGATGATTGGAACAGATTCTCATACAGTTAATGCTGGTGGTTTAGGTATGGTTGCCATCGGTGTTGGTGGTGCTGATGCTGTTGATGTTATGGCGGGAATGCCATGGGAGCTTAAATTTCCAAAACTAATTGGTGTAAAATTAACTGGAAAATTGAATGGTTGGGCAGCTCCAAAAGATATCATCTTAAAAGTTGCAGGTATTTTAACTGTAAAAGGTGGTACTGGTTGTATCGTTGAATACTTTGGTGATGGTGCTGAATCTTTATCTTGTACAGGTAAAGGAACTATTTGTAACATGGGTGCTGAAATTGGTGCAACTACTTCTACTTTTGGTTATGATGCATCAATGGAGCGTTATTTAAGAGCTACTAACAGAGATGATGTTGCTGATGCAGCTAATGAAGTAAAAGATCTTCTTACTGCAGATACTGAAGTATATGCAAATCCTGAAAAATACTATGATCAGGTAATTGAAATTAATTTAGATGAACTTGAGCCTCACTTAAACGGACCATTTACTCCTGACTTAGCAACTCCTATTAGCAAAATGCGTGAAGAGGCTGAGAAAAACGGATGGCCATTAAAAGTTGAAGTTGGTTTAATTGGTTCTTGTACTAACTCTTCTTATGAAGATATTTCTAAAGCTGCTTCTGTTGCTGAAGATGCTGTTGAAAAAGGATTAAAAGCTAAAGCTGAATTCTCTATCACTCCAGGTTCTGAGCAAGTACGTTATACTATCGACAGAGATGGTATGGTAGATACTTTCAAGAAAATTGACGGTGTTGTATTTGCTAATGCTTGTGGACCATGTATTGGTATGTGGGCACGTATGGGAGCTGAAAAACAAGAGAAAAATACTATTGTACACTCTTTCAACAGAAACTTTGCTAAACGTGCTGATGGTAATCCTAATACATTCGCATTTGTAGGTTCTCCTGAATTAGTAACTGCATTAGCAATTGCTGGTGATTTAGGATTTAACCCTATTACAGATACATTGGTTAATGATAAAGGAGAAGCTGTTAAATTAGAAGCTCCTACTGGAAACGAACTTCCTCCAAAAGGATTTGATGTAGAAGATCCGGGATATCAAGCCCCTGCTGCCGACGGTTCAGGTGTTGAAGTTGTTGTTTCTCCAGAAAGTAAAAGACTACAGTTATTAACTCCATTTAAAGAGTGGGATGGTCAAAATATTACAGGTGCAAAACTTTTAATTAAAGCAGAAGGTAAATGTACAACTGACCATATTTCAATGGCCGGTCCTTGGTTAACATACAGAGGACACCTTGATAACATTTCAAATAACATGCTTATTGGTGCAGTAAACAAATTTAACGGTGAAACTAACAAAGTTAAATCACAGCTTACTGGCGAATATGGAGAAGTTCCTGCAACTCAAAGAGCATACAAAGAAGCTGGAATCCCAACAGTAGTAGTTGGAGACCATAACTATGGAGAAGGTTCTTCAAGAGAGCATGCTGCTATGGAGCCAAGACACCTTGGTGTTAGAGCAGTATTGGTAAAAAGTTTTGCTCGTATTCACGAAACAAACCTTAAAAAACAAGGTATGTTAGGACTAACTTTTGCAAATGAAGCTGACTACGATAAAATTCAGGAAGATGATACATTCAACTTTGTTGATCTTGTTGATTTTGCTCCTGGAAAAACATTAACAATTGAAGTTGTTCATGCTGATGGGTCAAAAGATTCTATCGTAGCTAACCACACTTACAACGCTCAACAAATTGAGTGGTTTAAAAATGGTAGCGCATTAAATTTAATTAAAAAGCAAAACGCATAAACAATACGTTTGCTACACAATATCAAGGCTGTTCATTTTTTGGACAGCCTTTTTTGTTTTCTTTTTGTAACAATTATCTGCCTTAGATTTTAATCATTTACCAAAGACAAAATTGATGCTGATAATTATTATTGGAGAAAATACAAATCAATAGAACCCAGAGGTTTCCGCTTGAGGAAAAGGTTACCGTAAAACATTCTTAACAATTAATGTTTTCTTAGATTTGCCACATAAAATATGAAACGACCATGTAAATGTGATTATCCAAATTTACACACAGTAGGATGATCTAATTTATTTGACAGTTCCATCTTGCCGTTGGAAAATAATTTTAAACAGATCGAAAATACACAAAATATGAATGGAATCATTGCTCAATTTATATCCATGCTGTCATTTGGCTTTAGTAATGCATTATGGAGAAAACCCATTAATAAATTCATTGTTGAAGAAGCAATTATTTACAGAACTATTTTTAGTATTTTATTCTTTAGTATCCTATTCTTTGTTCACGATGAAAGTCTTATAACTATAGAAAAAAATGAAATCTGGGGATTAAATATCTGGATATTTTCATTTTTCATTAGTTGCTTAAGCTATTTTGGACTTTTCTTTTATAACAAAGCATTAAAATATAGTTCAACCGGTTTGGTTGTAATTGTAGTTACCACCTCCTATTTATTTGGCCAATTTACATCCTTTGTCTTACTAAAAGAAAAACCATCCTCAGGATATGTATTGGCATTTTTACTTTTTGTTTTAGCGATTGTAGTTTCAGATTATCATTCAATTTTTAAATTAAAATTATCCAAGGGAGTATTTTATGGATTGCTGGCATCCTTGTTTTGGGGTGTAACCTTACCTTTGCTGAGTATCCCTTCAAAGCAGATTGGTTATGTAAAAACCGGTTTGGTATTAGAATTATCTGTAATGCTAATGAGCCTTGTAAGTCTATATATTGTTCATAAAAAGAAGGTATGTTTCAAAAGAATGCATTCAGAGTTAGTGTATTTTATTCTTTTAGGCTTATTAGCCGGATGCGGAGTTCTATTTAATAATCTTTCATACACAAAAATTCCTGTATATATAGCTAGCAGCATTTCTTCAAGTACGCATCTAATTTCCATTTTTGCAGCATGGATATTATTTAAAGAAAGACTTAAAGGACATCAGTATCTAGCCGCCATTATTTCTGTTATTGCAATTTTTATTTTACTAAAAATCGTGTGAACATATATTAATCATTATCCTATCTTAAATCCATTACTTGTAAACATTTGCAATCCTTTTGCTTTGATTTTATCGTTAAGAAATGGATTATTAAAGAGTATAAATGCCAATAAAAAATCATATTTTGAATACTTACAAAGCCTGATTGCCATATTAAAGCACTCTTTACCTTTTTGTTCTAAACCACAGTTCATATATAGCTCTGAAGCATAAAAATTAATCAGAATCATATATTGATATGAACTGTAATGACTGGCATTTGTTACAGTAAATGAAGGCAACTTTTCAACATCCTGAATGCTAATATCTAATCCTTGTTTAAATCTGGCATAAATCAGTAACGATGTAATTACATCATAGTGAAAACTTTCTGCATAATAATAGAAATTTTCAGCGTATTTAATTTTCTCTACTTCAGAAATCACAGCTTCTCCATATTCCTGAGCAAGCTGATAATTAGAAGAAAGCATTAAAGAATACACTATAGAAACATCGAATAAAAATTCCTTTTGATAACCATTATGAAAATTTGAATAGGCTATTTTTCGTATCGAAATTAATTCTTCAAAAGAATAGGTGTTTGGTTTATTTTTACAGAAAACATCATATAAAATAGTATAGGCTATTTTTCTTCCAACGGGCCATGGAAAAGTATCTTCAGTAAACTCTATACCTTCAAGAATATTATAATATTGAGTTGCTTCCTTTTTATTTAAAGTTAGTAATGAATGATACAAATGTAATGAAGTTGTAAAAAGCTGAGCCTCATTATCCTTTTTATACTGACTGTAGACTTTAAGTTGATTGTTAAAACTTAAAACCAGATTATTAACATCCACAAAAAGTTCAAATAAAAACTTTTGAGCTGTAGTATTACAAGCTAATGCATTAATAACTTCCTCTTGAAATAAACTACGTTTTCTCAAGCAAATTCCAATAACAATTGAAAGATTAATGGTACTAAATATTTCTTCATCCAGATGGAAGAAATGACAAACAACCTCAAGGTTCTTACTTTCAAATGCAATACAAAATAAATGACACAATACATTTATCTTGAATTCCAGATTCTCGTATTCACTGACAACATCGTTTAATAATTTAATATCTAACCCATTATTTTTCTTAATTAAAAAATAAGCAGACAGATAATAGTAAAAGTTGATATGTTTAAACCCAGTATAATATGTAGCTATCTGTCCATTTTCTTCATTAATAAACTCATGTAAAATACCATCGTTAACCAATTCGTTGTACGCTAAATGATAATTTCCATTTTGCTTAAGATGAATAGGATATTGTTTCTTAATCAAGTTCTTTCTTACGTTAAAGCCAATATTTTGCCCAATAATTTCACCTAGGATACATTCTATAATATCAATCTTTTCTTCGGCACAAAACGATTTATAAACATAGTTACTTAACAAATGTTGGTATAATGAATGTGTATTAACTTCAACATTATTTTTATTTTGTGTGAGATTGGCTTTATACAAAGCCAGATTAATAGGAATTTGAAGTAATGAACTGATTTCAGGATTAGTGATATGGCATAGTATAGAATTCAGATCATTATTGTTATAGGTAGTTTGAAAAACCGATAATAATTCTTTTTGTTTAAAAAGCGGAACAGGTATTCTGTTGAAATATTCTGATTGAATATAAGATTGCTTGAAAAACGGCAACAGGTACTTTTCATAAGTAATATCGCGTAATGAGAAAATCACTTTTAACCAATCGCAGTTGGAATGCTGGATCAAAAAGTCAACAAACCATTGCACAAAACGTTTCAATTTTTCAATATGAAGAGATAACTCGTCTATTCCATCAACAACAATAACAAATTTTCCATTCTGAAGATTGTTTTCATTGATGATTTGAACGGAGTTTGTATTGTTCCCCGAAAAATCAATAAAGTTGGTATGTTGGCCATTATATTGAAAGGTGTTTTCAAAAATCAAAGCATTGGTAAATAGAATAATGTCGCTTTGCTTTTCAAATTTAGTTTCAATCCATTTACCCAACATTGTTGACTTTCCATACCCGCCAGGAGCTGTTACCGATGTAAAAAGAAGTTTGGATTGAACAAATTCATTGAGTTTATCCTCAATAGGAAGGCGGCGAATGGATGAATCATAATCTGAAAGTGATTTCTTTTTAATACTGCTTAAATAATATTTAGTATAAGAACCTGCTTCTTTTTTAATATCATTCCATAAAGTATCTGTACTAACACTTTCTTTTTTCTCCTGATTAAACCGGCTATAAATTACTAATGTATCAACATTATAAGGTGAAAGTTTAGAAGACGAAGGCAAAAGTCCGAAAAAACGTCGTAATGTAGCGCTACTAATCCTCCTGTTTGATTCCGCTAATATAGCTTCCTCCAACATCCTGCATTGTTTGGCAGTAGTTATCTTTTGGCCAAAAGTTTCTTCAACACCTATTCGTAATTCTTTAATATTAATCATAACTCATCATAAAACTCACCAAATAAATTCCTGAAAACCTTTGAATCTATTTTGAATAATAAGAACGAAAATAGTGAATCCTAAATAAAACACACCCCTTCGTGACAAAATTGACAAGTTTGACAAGTAACGAAATCCTAAAGAGGGGGGTAAAAGAGGAGGAACTTAAAAAAACAATAAGATATGAAGTTTAAATCGATATTTATATTTCTGATCTGCCTATGGAGTATCAATCAGGTAGTTTTTTCCCAACAGGCTACTATATCTGCAGGTGGAGATGCTGTTGGATCAAATGGCTCTATAAATTATAGTATTGGGCAGGTTGTTTATTCTGTAACAAATAATGAGAATATTTCAATAATTGAAGGTGTACAGCAGCCTTATATTATATTACTTACTACAGGAAATCAGGAGGATGTAAGTCTAAAATTTAAAGCTTTTCCAAATCCTACAGTTGATGTTTTACATCTTGTAACAGGAGATTTTGAAGGATTTGAGTATAGTTTGTATACATATTCAGGACAAAAGCTAACCACTAAACCAATATTATCAACAAATACAGAAATAAATATGTCTACCTATAAAGCTGGGGTATATATATTAAGAGTTAAATCTGCACATAAAGAATACAAAACATTTAAAATTTTAAAACAATAAACCATGAGAAAATTTACGCTTTTAATTACAGTATGGTATACTGCAATTTTATCTTTTAGCCAGGCTCCCACATCCTTTTCATACCAATCTGTGATTCGTGATACACAAAGTGAGTTACTAGTGACTACTTCTGTTGGAATAAAAATTAGCATATTAAAAGATGGTACAGAAGGTACTGTAGTTTATACAGAAACACATCAGCCAATAACTAACGAAAATGGTTTGGTTACTTTACAAATAGGAAATGGAACAACTAGCGATGATTTTTCAAGTATTGATTGGGGAAATGGGATCTATTTTGTAAAAACAGAAATTGATCTGGATGGAGGAACAAGTTATACTTTATCTAGTGTGAGCCAATTATTAAGTGTACCATATGCTTTGTATGCTGAGAATGTTAAAAACAAGCATCCTAGATATGTTGGAGAAGAGTATTTGGGAGGAATTATTTACTATTTATACGTAGGGGATGATGGTTTGCAACATGGGCTTGTTGTTTCCACAACCGAATCAGTTTCAGCATGGCAGTCAATAAATAACTATAATGTTGCGATAAATACGTGGAAAGGTTCGTATAATACTGGTGTTATGACTAATAGCCCAGCAAAAGATTGGATTGAGAGTCAGGGGAGTGAGTGGTATTTACCCTCTGTAGATGAGCTTAATATATTATGGAATAATAGGTTTCATGTAAATATGAAACTATTTTCCATGGGACTTTCACAAATGTCAAGAAGTGCATTTTATTGGAGCAGTACAGAAGAAGATGAAGAAACCGCTAAGTGTATTAGTTTTTCTTCAGGAGTGATAAGTACACCATATAAAACGAATCAATGTAATGTAAGAGCAATTAAATCATTTTAATATTTACTATGAATTTAAAGAGATTAAAAATATTATTGTTATTGCTTTGGGTTGGTCAAATATTTTATGCCCAAACTCCTCAAGCATTCTCATATCAAGCAGTATTAAGGAACACTCAAAGTGAGTTGTTAGTGACTACTACTGTTGGTATAAAAGTTAGCATATTAAAAGATGGCACTGATGGCACTGTGGTTTATACAGAAACGCACCAGCCAATAACCAACGAAAATGGTTTGGTTACTTTGCAAATTGGAAATGGAACAACTAGTAATGATTTTTCAAGCATTGATTGGGGAGATGGAATCTATTTTGTAAAAACAGAAATTGATATAGAAGGAGGTTCGGATTATACAATTTCGAGTGTGAGCCAGTTATTGAGTGTGCCATATGCGTTGTATGCAGAAAACACAGGTAATGCATCAGGGCTTAATGAGCTAAAAGCCGAGGTCGCCCTAATGAAACATACTATGTCGGCAGGAGGTTATGCAGAAGATATTGATGGCAATCAATACAACTCTGTAAAAATAGGTAATCAGATTTGGATGGCTGAAAATCTTAAAGTTACTCATTACCCTGATGGAACAGAGATACCTTTAGTTGAGGAAACATCAGCGTGGATAAGTTTAGGAGATAATAATACTAGTGATGGTTACTGTTGGTACAATAATGATATAGGTAATAAGGATAAGTATGGAGCATTATATACTTGGGCTGCGGCAATGGGAGATAATGCAGTAGGAAGTGATTTAATCCCAAGTGGTGTTCAAGGTGTATGTCCTGATGGATGGCATTTGCCTTCTCATTCAGAATGGCTTTTATTAAAAGAGTATCTAACAAGTATTGGTTATGAAGGTATTGAAGGGGAGGTGATGAAAAGTGATATTGATTGGAATGGAACAAATCTAGTCGGTTTCAATGCAGTACCTTCAGGGATCCGTCATCCAAATGATGGTACTTTTGAAAGAGGTGAGAGTCAGGCGTTTTGGTGGAGTTCAAAAGAAACATCATCTTATGGAGCAAAAGGGAGAAAGATACTCACTTCATGGACTGATTTTTTTGGAAGTGATGATATCAAATCCTGGGGTTTTTCTGTTCGTTGTATTAAAGACCAATAAAGCCAGTCATAAAATACTAAGATGCTAATATTAAAAAACAGACGTGTACATTGTACCAATAGCAACACCTAACAGAATATATACACAAAAACTCATTGTTAAGTAATTACCCCCCAAGTCGTAAAAATATCTATAAAGTTTAGGATATTTTTAGGGTCTATTTTAATTACTACAGGCTGTTCTTTATTTGGACAGCCTTTTTTATTTTGACTCATGTCTAGTCCTAAAATAGCGTTACCAAATTTCTCCTGATTAAACCGGCTATAAATTACTAATGTATCAACATTATAAGGTGAAATTTTAGAAGACGAAGGCAAAAGTCCGAAAAAACGTCGTAATGTAGCGCTACTAATCCTCCTGTTTGATTCCGCTAAAATAGCTTCCTCCAACATCCTGCATTGTTTGGCAGTAGTTATCTTTTCTCCAAAAGTTTCTTCAACACCTATTCGTAATTCTTTAATATTAATCATAACTCATCATAAAACTCACCAAATAAATTCCTGAAAACCTTTGAATCTATTTAGAATAATAAGAACGAAAATAGTGAATCCTAAATAAAACATACCCCTTCGTGACAAAATTGACAAGTTTGACAAGTAACGTATAAAATAAGATAACGTAGATTCAGCTAGTTTTAAGGTATTCACAAAAAAATACAAATACTCCAAGTTTGTCTAATTAATTTTAATACAATTCTATTTCAAATGACTTTTATAAGATTTATTATGCTATTCGCTTTGTTTATAGGAACTAAATGCCTTTACGCACAGCAAGCTTGCACTTCAAGTGGAGCCAAATCTATCGGATCTGGAGGAACAGCTACTTATGTTGTGGGACAAGTGGTTTACAACCATTATATCACTGAGGATAAACATCTTGACCAAGGGATCTTACATCCCTACGAAATTTCAATACAAACCGGTATTGAGAACGATGATGTAAAACTAGATATGGTTGCGTATCCCAATCCGGCATCCGATTATTTAAGACTTCAATGGAAAGATGACAACATGAAAATTAGTGATGTTGCAGTGAAGATCTACTCCATTGAAGGAAATCTGTTAATGCAACGAAATACATCTACAAATCCAGAGCAAATTGTAATGACTGCCTATCCAAAAGGAACATATTTATTACAGTTTATCTATAAAAATGAACTTATTAAAACATTCAAAATCATTAAAAACTAACCTTAATTCAAAAATGAAACATATTTACTCAATTCTTACAACATTCTTAATCTGTCTTAATTTATCAGCACAAACACCTCAAGCTATCAGTTACCAAGCCGTCTTAAGAAATAGTTCTAACGAGCTGATAAGTAATAAAACAGTAGGTATACAAATTAGTATTTTGCAAGGAGGTGCAGATGGCCCTGCTATATACAGTGAAACCCACACTGCACTAACCAATGTTAGCGGATTGATCAGCATTCATATTGGAAATGGGAACACCACTTATGGCGTATTTACAGATATCGAATGGGGATCTGACACTTATTTTATCAAGACAGAAACGGATCCTGATGGTGGATCAAATTATTCAATTACTGGAATTAGTCAATTATTGAGTGTTCCCTATGCTTTACATGCAAAAACAGCAGAAAAGATAGTTAGCGGAGGTTTTTCAATAGACATAGATGTTACCAACGCTTCTAAATACGAAGACGATGCTGATGGAGAAATTAGTATCGTATTTAATGGAGGAAGTACTCCTTATAAATATATTTTTACTGAAGCTAACTCTTACAGCGACTTCGATGCGATAGAAGGAAATACTTATAGTAATTTGGTTACACTTAAAGAACTGGAATCCGGTTATTATGAATTCTATGTGGAAGACAACAATGGTGTTTCTACTCAACGTAAAATATATGTAGGACATAATTCACCCATTGTATATATTTCCAACATTCAACCTTCATGTAGTAATAGCGCTACAGGTTCTTTTGAAATGAAAATTGAGGGTGGAACACCTGGATATCAATATAGAGTTAATGGAGGCACATATAAAGCTTATGATGAACAAGGTGTTACTATATCCAATGTAATTGGGCATATTGATATAGATGTATATGATGCAAATGGTTATGAAGGTGTTGTTTTTGCTGAAGAAATTAACGATGGAGAGGGCAGTAGTTTTGACATACCATACTACAAACCTAATGTTTTATTAACTGTTTCTGATGCCTGTAACGGTTCCGATGGAGCAATTAGTGTTGAAATTGCAGATGAAGAAACTGGACAACCATTTGTATATCAATGGTACGAAGATTGGGAAATGAATAGCCTTATTTCAGAAGAAAAGGATTTAATAAATGTAGCAAGGGATAATTACTATTTAAAAATAATTAACAATGATGGTTGTGAAAGTGACAGATTAAAAGCATCTGTGGGGTACTCTTTTGATCCAGAAGATAACAGTAATTCTACATGTCAGTCTATAAATATTGAACCGTATAATTACACAGGAGAAATTACATACGAATGGTCAGATAGTGAAGACTTTTCAAATATCATTTCCACTGAACAAGATTTGTCAAACGTAGATGGGAATAAAGAATATTACCTAAGGATGACAAATGAAAAAGGATGTATAAGTAATACCAGATCTTATTATTTAGAATCATATTTTTACACAGATATAAATTATAATGTTTCAAATCCTTGCCAAGGAGGTAAAAATGGTAGTGTTGACATTACTGTAAATTATTTCGAAGGAGAAACACTTTCCTATGAGTGGTCTACAGATGAAGATTTTAATGAAATAATATCTACAGAAGAAGATCTTACCGGTATTGGTATTGCTGATGGTGAATACTTTTCTGATTATTACTTAAGAATGACCAATGAAAAAGGATGTAAATCTGAAACATATTCGTTCTGGATCGTAAATGAGAGTTTTAGTGTAGAACTTTCAAGTGAGGTTACTTACCCATGTTCTGGCGCAAGTAATGGAAGCATTAATATCACTCCTGATTATGAGGGTACATTAACTTATGAATGGACTACAGATGAAGATTTTACTAATATTATTTCTACAGAAAAAGATTTAATTGGAGTAGGAACTCCTGAGAATAATTACTATTACTTACGCATTTCAAATGAGGATGGCTGCCAAACTAGTGTCTACTCCTATTATTTTTACAGCGAAAGTTTCTCCGTTACTTTAAATGAAGAAATTTCTCATCCTTGCACAGGCGCAAGTAATGGAAGCATCAATATTACTCCTGATTACAATGGCACATTAACTTACGAATGGGCTACTGATTATAACTTCACAAACATTATTTCTACAGATGAAGATTTAGTTGGAGTAGGAACTCCTGAGAATAATTACTATTATTTACGCATTTCAAATGAGGATGGCTGCCAAACTAGTGTCTACTCTTTTGATTTTTACAGTGAAAGTTTCTCCGTTACTTTAAATGAAGAAATTTCTCGTCCATGTTCAGGAGTCAATAATGGAAGCATTAATATCACTCCTGATTATGATGGTACATTAACTTATGAGTGGGCTACTGATGAAGACTTTACTAATATTATTTCTACTGAAGAAGATTTAGCGAACATTGGTATAGATGAAAATAGCGGTTATAACTATAAATATTATTATTTAAGAGTTACCTCAGAAGATGGATGTCAGTTTATTAATAATTTCCAGGTATATCAAAGTTATGGTTTTGATACCGATTTTACATATTTTATAACAGAATCTTGTGAAGGAGAAAATAACGGGAGCATAAATATTTCATTCTCTAATTACGAAGGAGAATTAAGTTACGAATGGGCCGTTGATGAACAACATGACATTATTATTGCAAACAGTGAAGATATATCAAATTTAGCAAGTTCTGAGTGGTATTACTTAAAGGTAAATAACAATATTGGATGTCCTAGAACATATGAATTTTTTGTAGGTAGTTTTCATGTATCATTGGATAGCTATGTCACAAACGCTTCATCAACATCTGCAACGGATGGATCTATCCAAATCAGTGTTCAGGATGAAGGTACTTATACATACGAATGGGCTACAGATTGGGATTTCACTAACATTATATCCACAGAAGAAGATTTATTAAACCTTGCTCCTGGTAATTATATTTTAAGAATTACTGATACAAACGGTAATGGTTGTCAAGTAACTAGAAGCTGGGAAGTAGGATCAAAGGATATGTAAGTGTAACTCTGTCTGATTGATTTAGATTATTCAAATTAAATTATCTTTTTTCTTAAAACCAATTCTCAAAAGCTTTATTGAGAAGATTTCAGGTTCTGTCAAGGGTGGCTGAGGAACGAAGCCATTCATATACCCTTGACGGGTTCTGTAATCTACCTACTTTTGCTTTTTTGAGTTGGTTGATTACAAATCAATTTTCATACGATCTCCAAATTTTATGCAAAACTGCTGAATGGTTAATCCCCAATTACGAACAGGCTGAGTCCATTTTTTAGAGATATTTTCAGTAGCCAGGTAGATCAATTTCATTAATGCCATATCACTAGGAAATGCTCCTTTAGTTTTAGTTACTTTACGAATTTGACGATGAAAACCTTCCACAGCATTAGTTGTGTAAATTATCTTTCTAATATGCTCATCATATTCAAAATACGTTGTTAATTCTTCCCAGTTCTCATGCCATGATTTTATGACTATAGGATACTTTTTACCCCATGCTTCTTCAAGGTTAAGAAGTTCCATCTCGGCTTGACTCTTTGTTGCTGATTGATAAACCTTTTTAAGATCTTTCATGAACGCTTTTTGATCTTTTGAGGCAACATACTTCAGTGAATTTCTAATTTGATGGATTACACATTTTTGTATTTCCGTTTCGGGATAAATGCTTAGTATGGCATCTGAAAAACCTTTAAGATTATCAGTACATGCTATAAGTATATCTTTTACCCCACGGCTTTTTAAATCAGTTAACACAGATAACCAGAAGTTTGCCCCTTCACTTTCGGAAATATACATACCGATAAGTTCTTTGCGACCTTCTTTATTAATTGCTAATATATTGTAAACTGCTCTGGAGATAACTTTCCCACCATCCCTTACTTTATAATGCATAGCATCCATCCAAACAATTGGATAGACTTCATCCAGCGGCCTATTTTGCCATTCTTTTACTTGTGGGATAACTCTGTCTGTAATCCCACTTAGTGTTGTTGCTGATATTTCAACATCATACATCTCTTGTATGTGGATGGAAATATCGCGCAAACTCATTCCTCGACCATAAAGTCCGATAATCTGTGGTGCAAGGTTATCTGCCAATATGGTTTCTCGCTTTTTAACTATCTGGGGTTCAAAGCTACTATGCCGATCTTGTGGTGTTTCAATAGTTATTTCTCCAGATGAAGTTTTTAAGGTTTTGGAGCTTTTGCCATTGCGTTTATTCCCAATACTACGTTCTTCTTCATCTAAATGACACTCCATCTCTGCGGAAAGAGCACTTTCTAGAAACTCTTTAATAATGGGTGCAAAAACGCCTCCTTCTCCTGTTAATGATTTTCCGCTCTTTAATTGACTAAGAGCTAAATCCCGCATTGCAATATATTCTGGGGATTCTTTTTTCTTTTCTGCCATAAGTCACAATATTAATAATTTGTTGCTTACAGACAGTGTTTATTTTACATCCTCGGATCAAACTGATAAAATATAAAATATAACAGAAAATTTAAACCCTTTTAATTCCACTACAGGCTGTTCACTATTTGGACAGCCTTTTTTATTTTGACTCAATAATGACTAACCCAGGTATTTTAATCATTTACCAAATACAAAATTGCTGCTGACAATTATCTTTGAGGAAAGTATGCTCACTTAGAACTTTTAGTAAAATATTCGAAAGTAATGATTGGCAATAAACACATACCAACTCCAAACCTACATAGATTCACCTCCCCCACTCTTCCTTATTTCACCTAAACCTTTTCACAACTTCTTCGCAAATATATAGCCATGATGTTGCAGTAAAGTTATGATTAGGTTATGAATCTTTGCCAAGCCATCCCAAACCACTCCTAAACCACTCCCGGAGCATTTGCGAACAGTTTGCGAAGCCGTTGTGGAAATTTGCGATGACTTTGCGAATAAACCGTGAAGATTTGCGAAGGATTTTAACGAAAAAAGGAGTTGCCGGACAAACCAACAACTCCTCATATATCTTAATTGTATAAAATGATTATCTCAACGAAGCGTTAACTTCACGCTCCAGATTTTTAATCATACTCTTCATAATTTTATCGATCTGCTTATCTGTTAACGTTTTATTTTCATCTTGTAAAATAAAGTTTACAGCATACGATTTTTTATCAGCACCTAACTTTTCACCCTCATAAATATCAAATAAAGAAACGCTCTTCAATAGTTTCTTCTCTGTTTTTTGAGCAACAGCCTTAATCTGACCAAAAGTAACTGATTTGCTAACTAATAATGCTAAATCTCTACTTACCTCTGGATACTTAGGAATTTCTTTATAAATCACTTTTTGTTTTCCTGCTACTTTTAATAAGTTATCCCAGTTAAACTCAGCAAAATAAACAGTTTCTTTCATTCCGAATGCCTTGCATAAAGCAGGACTCACAATTCCGAAATCAACTAAGTTAATTTTGTTTTTAGTAGATAAATTCATTCCTTCTACAAAAACATCATTCTCAACCTCAGTCTCAGCAAGCATTGATTCAGGAATATTTAAACGTGACATAATTTGATTTACTACTGCACGAATATCAGCAAAAGAAACTTTTCTTTCCTGAGCATTCCAGTTTGCAGCAATCATACTTCCTGTTAAGAAAATACCTAATGAATGATGCTCTGCATATTTATCTAAAGAACCTTTTTCTCCTTCCGGATTACTTAAACTATAACAATTACCAAACTCAAATAATTTAAGATCAGCGTTTCTTCTGTTTACATTATGAACTAATGATTCCAAACCACCCATAATTAACGACTGGCGCATTCCTCCTAAATCGTTACTCAATGGATTAAATAAGGCAACCACATTTTGCTCAGGATATTTTTTAAGATCAGCGTAAAATCCTGGTTTTGTCAATGAGTTACACATGATTTCATTAAATCCTTGTGACACCAATTGATTAGCAATAATGTTTTTTACTTTGTGATCATCCGGTTTATCTGAATACACTAAAGTTGAATGAACAGCCTCAGGTATCTCAATATTATTATATCCGTAAATTCTTAATATATCTTCAATTACATCAACCTCTCTTTGAACATCAACTCTGTATGGAGGTATAGATAATTTCATTCCTATTTCATCCTCACTAAGAATATCCATTTCTAATGATGAAACAATCGTTTTAATGGTTTCTTTTGAAAGATCCTTGCCAATTAAACGTAAAATATTCTTCCATTTTACATCTACTTCAAAGTTGGTAATTGGTTCCGGATAGATATCTGTTACCTCAGATGAAATTGTTCCTCCAGCCACTTCTTTAATTAATAAAGCAGCTCTTTTAAGTGCAAAAACTGTAATGTTTGGATCAATACCTCTTTCAAAACGGAATGAAGCATCCGTACTCAAAGTATGTCTTTTTGCAGTTTTACGAACATATACAGGATTAAAATACGCACTCTCTAAAAATACTTTAGTTGTTGAGTCTTTTACTCCACTTGTACTACCTCCAAATACACCAGCAATACACATTCCTTCTTCTGCATTACAAATCATCAGGTCTTTATCAGAAAGCTCTCTTTCTAAATCATCAAGAGTTGTAAATTTAGTTTTTTCAGGAAGTGTTTTAACTACAACTTTATTTCCTTTGATCTCATCTCCGTCAAAAGCATGTAAAGGCTGACCTAATTCATGCAATACATAATTAGTAATATCAACAATATTATTAATTGGAGACAGGCCAATTAGTTTTAATTTATTTTTTAACCAATCCGGTGATTCCTGAACAGTTACTCCTGAAATAGTTACTCCGCAATATCTAGGACAAGCTTCCTGACTTTCAACGACAACTTCAACCGGGAAATCATTATTATCTACTTTAAAATCATCAACAGATGGTAAGTTTAAAGTAACATCCTCGCCAATAGATTTCAAATATGCTGCTAAATCTCTTGCTACACCATAATGAGAAGCACTGTCAACACGGTTTGGAGTTAAATCAATTTCAAAAACAACATCTGTTTCAACCTCAAAATAATCTTTAGCAGGAGTTCCTACCTGAACATCAGCAGGTAAAACCATAATTCCATCATGACTTGTTCCAAGACCAATTTCATCCTCAGCACAAATCATTCCTCTGGATTCCTCTCCTCTGATTTTTGATTTTTTGATAGTAAAGCTTTCATCACCATCATACAAAACAGTTCCAACTGTAGCAACTACAACTTTTTGTCCTGCCGCAACATTTGGAGCACCACACACAACAGGTAGAATTTCTTCTCCACCTACATTAACAGTAGTTTTGCTTAATTTATCAGCATTAGGATGTCTTTCACAAGTCAACACTTCGCCAATAACCAATCCTTCTAAACCACCTTTAATAGATTGAACTTCTTCTACTCCTCCAACCTCAAGGCCGATATCTGTCAATATAGTCGACACTTTATCTACCTCAATATCAATATTTAAATAATTCTTAAGCCAGTTGTATGAAATTTGCATTTGTAATGTTTTTGATTTAACCTTTAACAAGGAATATACTTATTCAAAAATACATTCTATAATAGAATATTAATTTGAGCCAACAAAAGTAATTATTTTGATTTCAAGTACCGAATTTTTGTGAATTAAAGATGATATGTTCTATGGTATAAATTTTGTGAACACTGAATCTTCATAGAAAAAAAAATCAAATGCCTCATAATGAAATAGCTTTTTGTACATTATTTTCAAATTTCTAAGAAAGACTATCTATATTTGAATTCAAAATAAAAAATCAACACTATCGTGAGCAAAGATAAACCGGTAATACTTGTAACAAACGACGATGGAATTCATGCTAAAGGAATATTGACCTTAGCAGACACATTAAAAGAATTTGGCAAAGTGATTGTTGTTGCTGCAGATAAATCATTCTCAGCGATGTCGCACGCCATTACAGTAAAAGAGCCTTTACGATTAAAAGACAAAGGAGTAGAAGATGGAATTCATTACTATCAAACCAATGGAACTCCTGCTGATTGCGTAAAAATTGCATTGCATTTTATATTAAAGCAAAAACCAGACTTAATTGTGTCCGGAATTAATCATGGAACCAACAGTTCAATAAGCGTGCATTATTCAGGAACATTAGGGGCAGCAAGAGAAGGATGCCTTAATGAAGTGCCTTCTATTGGATTTTCACTATTAAATCATGACCCGGATGCAGATTTTAGCGAAAGCACCAATGTTGTAAAATCTGTTGTTGCAGAAATATTAAAAAAAGGAATGGCAAAAGGCACCTTTTTAAATGTTAACATTCCTGATTCAAAAAAAATATCCGGAATCAAACATTGCCGACAAGCAAAAGGTAAATGGGTTGAAGAATTTGTAGAAAGAGAAGATCCAAGAGGCGAAAAGTATTATTGGCTTACCGGTCATTTTAAAAACTTTGAACCTGATGCAAAAGATAATGACGAATATTATTTAGAAAATAATTTTGCAACAGTTGTTCCTTGTAAAATAGATATTACAGATTTTGATACTCTAAATAATGAAATAAGTTATGCCTTGTAAATGCAATAAATTATATATCGGATTAATTATTGGACTTATTTTACCTGTTATCACCTCATGGTTAATCTTTTATTTCCGTTTTGGAAATTCTCTTAGCTTAAATGAATTTGTAACAGGTTTAATGGAAGCACATGGTTTTACAAAACTTTTAAGCATTAGCGTACTACCTAATCTAATTGTATTCCTGATAGCTATTAAACTTGACCGCTTACTTGCAGCAAGAGGAATTGTTACGGCAACCTTAATCTATGCTGTTGCTGTAATTATATTGAGATTTGTTTTATAATTCTTTCATTTTATTTAACTATTTATTAAACAAGATAATATAAACAACCACATCAGAAAGAATAATATAAAAGCTGGTAGCAGCAATATTTATCAGTCTTTCGTCTTTATACTAATTAAAACACATGAAATACTACATAATAGCAGGAGAACCCTCTGGTGATTTACATGCTTCAAACCTTATGAAATCTTTAATTAAAGAAGACAAAGAATGTGATTTTAGATTCTGGGGTGGTGATTTAATGAAGAAAGTTGGTGGAGAAATGGTTCGTCATTATAACGAGACTGCTTTTATGGGAATTAAAGAGGTTATCGTTAACCTAAAAAAGATTAAGGCCAACTTCAAGCTATGTAAGTCTGATCTTATTGATTATAATCCGGATGTTTTAATATTAGTAGATTATCCTGGCTTCAACTTACGAATGGCCGAATTTGCTCATAAAAAAGGTATTAAAGTATATTATTATATATCTCCTAAAATATGGGCCTGGAAAACCGGAAGAGTAAAAAAAATAAAAGCCTTTGTGGATAAAATGTATACCATTCTTCCTTTTGAAACTGACTTTTATAAAAATCATAATGTTCCGATTGATTATGTAGGTAATCCGGTTCTGGATGCCATTGATAACAGGCCTCATAAAGATGAAGATCTGGAAACATTTAAACAAAGAAATAATCTGGACAACAGACCAATTGTTGCATTATTAGCAGGTTCAAGACAACAAGAACTAAATAATGTACTTCCGGTAATGTTAAGCACCATAAAACATTTTCCTGATTATCAGTTTGTAATTGCAGGAGCACCATCTTTTACCATCAGAGAATATATTCCCTTTATTGAAGATTTGGATGTGAAAGTTGTTTTTAATGAAACTTATGAACTGGTTCAACAAGCCCATGGCGCTTTAGTAACTTCAGGTACAGCAACACTTGAGACAGCATTATTAGATTGCCCGCAGGTTGTTTGCTATAAAATGTGGGGAGGAAAAACAATAACAAAATTTGTAAAACGCTTTGTTCTTAAAGTTAAATACATATCTCTGGTAAACCTGATTGTAAATAAAGAGGCTGTAAAAGAAATTATTCAGGATGATTTAAATGAAAACAACGTTAAAAACGAGTTGGACAAATTATTAAACAACCAGGATTATAGAATCAATATTTTTAATAATTACAATCAGCTGCATAAAATTATGGGTAAACCGGGAACCAGTGACAGGGCTGCAAAACTAATGGTTCAGTCATTGAAATTATCATAATAGATTATTAGATACAAAACATAAGTCTGATTTACACTACACTAAATATTAATTTACATGTGGAGTTTATATAAAAAAGAAATAGCATCATTCTTCAGTAGCCTTACAGGATATTTAGTTATTGGAGTTTTCATCATCATTACAGGATTATTTTTGTGGGTAATACCCGGCCAAATGAATATTTTATTTGGAGGATATGCCACTTTAGAATCCTTGTTCTATTTGGCACCATGGTTATATTTATTCCTGGTACCAGCTGTTACCATGAGGTTATTTGCAGAAGAAAAAAGAACCGGAACAATAGAACTTTTATACACCAGACCAATTAGCGAACTACAAATTGTTTTAGCCAAATATTTTGCCGGGGTAAGTCTGGTTGTTATTAGTTTAATACCCACACTAATTTACTTTTATTCTGTTATTCAATTAGGTAATCCGGTTGGAAATATTGATTATGGAGGAACCTGGGGATCATTTATTGGCCTTTTCTTTTTAGCTGCCATCTATGTAGCCATTGGAACTTTTTGTTCTTCGTTATCAGACAACCAGATAGTAAGCTTTGTATTAGCTGTTCTGTTATCCTTTATAATTTATTATGGATTTGAATCTTTATCTGAAATCATAAGTTCAAATCAACTTAAATCATCAATTGTATTTATGGGTATTGATGATCATTATCAATCCATTAGCAGAGGAGTTATTGATTCAAGAGATATATTATATTTCTTGAGTGCAATATCAATATTTATTTACGCTACACGCCTTATTTTAATCAGCAAAAAATGGTAATCTGTTATGTCTAAAAATATTAAGCATAAAATATTACGTCAATCAATAATACTTATTATTGCTATTATTGGAATTAACTATATAGCTTCTGATTGGTTTTTCAGATTGGATTTAACAAGTGAAAAAAAATACTCTCTTTCCAACAACACAAAAAATCTCTTTGAGCACTTAAAAGAAGATATCAATATAACAGTTTACCTGGAAGGAGATTTAAATATTGGTTTTAAAAAACTTTCAAAAGCAACTTATGAGCTTCTTAATGAATTAAAGGTTTATGGCGGAAATAACATCAGTTATACTTTCGTTGATCCTTCATCAGGAGGTATAAATGAGAAAAAGAAGATTCAGGAAGAACTAAAAAAGTTAAACCTTAGTCCGCAAAGTGTTTTTGAGAAAAAAGAAGACGGCAGGAATTCCACTTCGTACGTTTACCCTTATGCTGTTGTAAATTTCAATGATTATCAGTTACCAATAAATCTTTTAGAAAACATCAAAGGTTATTCAGGCGCAGAAAACCTTAATAAATCAATTGAAAGTCTGGAATATAAATTTACAGATGCAGTCAGAAGATTAACCTTAGATGAGAAAATTAAAATAGCCTTTTTGGAAGGACATGGAGAATTAGATGAGTTAGACGTATTAGATATTACTGATCATCTTTCACAATATTACCAGGTTGACAGAGGTGTATTAGGATCTGATCCTACAATATTAAACCCATATAAAGCTATCATTATTGCCAAACCTCAAAAGAAATTCTCTGAGAGCGATAAGTTTATTATAGATCAATATGTAATGAACGGGGGTAAAATCCTTTGGCTGGTTGATGCTGTAAACATTACTGTGGATAGTTTAAGAAAGACTAGCGAAACAATCGGATTGTATAGCGATATTAATTTAGATGATCAGCTATTTAAATATGGAATCAGAATCAACCCTGTTTTATTGCAAGATGTGCAAGCATCAATGATTCCGGTTACTGTTTCTGATGGTAATAAACCTAAAATTGTACCTGCACCCTGGTTGTACAATCCATTATTAACACCTCTACCCCAACATTCGATTTCTAAAAATGTGAATGTAGTAAAAGGTGAATTTGTTAGTTCTATTGATACAGTAAATAGTCAACTACCTTTAAAAAGAGATATACTTTTACAAACTTCTAGGTATACTAAATCTGATCAAATACCTGTTTTTGTATCACTTAATTTCGTTAATGAAAAACCTGTTCAGAAAGAATTTAATCAATCACATTTACCTGTTGCTGTAATTGAAGAAGGTGTATTCCCATCTGTATTCGAAAACAGAATGGTTCCGAAAGGAATAAATATTGACTCAAAAAAAATAAAATCGGAAAGTATTCCAACAAAAATGGTATTTGTTGCAGACGGTGATTTAATCAAGAACAAAGTCAGGTTTAAAAACACAAATCCACAAGTACTCCCATTAGGTTACGACGAACTAACCAAAGAAGATTTTGGCAACAAGGATTTTATTTTAAATGCAGTAAATTATTTGTGTGATGATGAAGGGTGGATGGAGTTAAGAGCAAGAAGCTATACGCTAAGATTATTAGATAAGAATAAAGTTTCTAATGAATCCTTTAAATGGAAACTTATAAATTTATTGCTCCCGTTATTATACATTTTCTTAATAGCAATACTTGTTTTCATCTATAGAAAAATGGCATACACAAAATAGATTTAAATGAATTTTTTATTGGTTTAAGTCTGTTTTAAACAACAGTTTTTTGATATATTTGGTATATATAAATCTCTGATTACAAACCCTGTTTATTAATTTGTAATAACTACATATTTATTATTTTGGTTTAATCAAAGATTTAGCTTATTATTACCAAGATTAATATTTAATGAAAGTAAAATTTTAAATTGTAATACAATGAAATTTGTTGTTTCAAGTTCTGAACTCCTTTATCATTTACAGGCTGTAAGTCGTGTTGTAAGTAGTAAGAGTACTATTCCTATTTTGGAAAATATCTTATTTGAATTAGAAAGCGGGAAATTAACAATTACAGCTTCTGATTTAGAATCTACCATGGTTACATCCATGAATCTTGACAATACAGAAGGTGAAGGTGCTATTGCATTACCAGCAAAAATTTTACTTGAAACATTAAAAAAATTCCCGGAACAACCTATTACAATTGATATCGATTTAGATTCAAGGGCTGTAAACATTGTTACTGACAAAGGTAAATTTAGTGTTGTAGGATTAAGTGGCGATGAGTTCCCTGAAATCCCTCAAATTGATGCAGATAAATCTTCAAGACTACAATTACCAGCGTCTTTAGTTTTATCAGGTATTAACAAAACTTTATTTGCTACTGCAGATGATGAACTTCGTCCAGTAATGAATGGAATTCTAATTGAAATGTCTCCTGAGAATTTAACTTTTGTAGCCAGTGATTCTCACAAATTAGTTCGTTATCAAAGAACTGATGCAACTACGGAATTCTCTTCTTCATTTATATTACCTAAAAAACCAGCTTCATTCTTAAAGAATGTTCTTGTAAAAGAAGATGGTGATATTAGCATTGAATTTGATGACAAAAATGCTTTCTTCCAAATGGAAAATCATAAATTAGTTTGCCGTTTAGTTGAAGGTAATTACCCTAGTTATAATGCTGTTATTCCTCAGGACAATCCAAATAAAATTATTATTAACCGTCAGGATGTTGTTAATACATTAGGAAGGGTTTCATTATTCTCTAACCAGGCAAGTAACCTTGTTAAGTTATCAATAGATGGAGATGAATTAATGGTATCAGCTCAGGATATTGACTTTTCTATTTCTGCATATGAGAAGTTAAGCTGTCAATATGATGGAGAATCAATTGAAATTGGTTTTAAATCTGCTTTTTTAGCTGAAATTCTTGACAATATATCTTCCGAAGAGGTAGTTATGGAATTAGCAGATCCGGCAAGAGCAGGAATCTTCCTTCCTTTAGAGAAAGATGGTCCGGAAGATGAGTTAATGTTATTAATGCCTATGATGATTAATGCATAATTTCATTACATAAAAAATATATACAAAGGAGTCTGATACAGACTCCTTTTTTTATACATTAAATACTCAGTACAACTACCTATATATGTTAATACATAAAGAATCTAAATTAACTCTAGCCTTTACGACCAGAGGAGATTTTTAGTATATTCAAACCCATTGTTAAATAAGCAAAATAAACAAATAGAATAACCATGGATAGTTTAAAAGGAACAAAAACTGAACAAAATTTATTAAAAGCTTTTGCGGGGGAGTCTCAAGCGCGTATGAGATATAACTATTTTGCAAAACAAGCTAAAAAAGAAGGTCTTGAGCAAATTGCTGCCATCTTTGAAGAAACTGCTGAAAATGAAAAAGAGCACGCTAAACGTTTTTTCAAATTTCTAGAAGGTGGAATGGTTGAAATTACAGCTTCTTACCCTGCAGGAAAAATTGGAACAACTCTTGAAAACTTAAAAGCATCTGCTGAAGGTGAAAATGAAGAGTGGACTGAATTATATCCTGAGTTTGCTAAAATTGCAGAAGAAGAAGGTTTTAAAGAAGTTGCTGTTGCCTTTAAATTAATTGCAAAGGTTGAAGAAGCTCATGAAAAACGTTACAGTACACTTTATGAAAATTTAGAAAGTGGAAAAGTATTTGAAAGAGAAGACAAAGTAATCTGGAAATGTAGAAACTGCGGTTACTTACACGAAGGAACTAAAGCTCTTAAAAATTGTCCGGCTTGTCTACATTCTCAATCATATTTTGAAATTAAAGAGACAAATTATTAATAAAAAAAGGTTCCTATTAGGAACCTTTTTTTTATTTATCTAAATCTCACTTTTGTACTTTCATTGATCCAGGAACCAACTGTATAAATCTCCCCCTCATTTAAACCATGAAAGAAACCGGTTTCTTTATCCGGAAGGTATTTAGAATACAAAGCAATATTCTTATTGGCTTCTTCAAGACAAGCCTCATCCAACTCCTTTGCTTTATTAAACTTATCTAAAGCAGTCCAATATACTGTTGAGTGCTCAAAATCATCTTTCCCATACTTTTTACTTTCAGCGGCATAAATACTTCCTATTAACATATATGGTTTACCCCAATCCCCTTTTATCGTTATTGCATTTCTTGCCAAATCTCTTGCTTGTTGAAAATTTTTAAAGTGAGCAAATTCCAACACCGCTAACTCATAAAACAATTCCGATTTTTGATCCTCCAGCATGCTATTATCAATAGCCTTATTATAATATTCACGAGCTTTTTCAAACTCTTGCTTTTTAACAAACATTTTAGCTAACTGATGAGCTGCATCACTAGTAGGATTTAACACATAATTCTTTTCTACAACCTGATAATATAAAGTTGAGTTTGTACAGCCTAAATTATCAAGTAAGTTTACAATTCGACTTGTGTTGTTAGAATTATTACTATCAGCAAGAAATTGGTCATTTAAAAATGGTTCAATAGTAGCACAATCCCCAACACCACTTTTAATCAGAAGTTCTTCACATTCATTTCTCACTTTTTGCCTTTTTAACTTTTGAACTTCGTCAGCTTTTGCAATTTGACTTTCTAAAACTTGGGATATAATTAAAAAATCATCTAAAAATTGTGCTCCTTCTACATTGCCATTAGTAAATAAACTTGATGAAGTTTTTAACCAATTATACAAAACCACATCCTCAGATTTATTTCCCAATAATTCAAATGATAATTTAAAATCGTCATAAGCCATTTTCATTGCCTCTACGTTTCCTCTTTTGTATTTTACAAGATCAAGAGCTTTTCGTCCTCGAATCCATCCTTCTGGATATTTTGTATGATTCCCAAAGTACTTTATTCTTTGATTATAAATCATCATTATAGTATCTACTACCTCATTTTTACGTTCCTCTGTTTTTGCTACTTTATAATAATGATCATAGAGTTTTACTCCATCAGAATACAAACGTGTTCCTGCATCAGGACAATGATCCAACATAAAACGCCATGAATCGACAGTATAATCATACATTTTCTTTTTAAGATTTAATACATAGATAGAATAATGCTTTAAACATTCTATACTATCATTTTCTGATTGACCTGTAATTTCGTTGAAATTCGTTTTAGCATAAGATCCTACACTAAATAAAAAGGCATAAAAGACAATTAGTATTTTCTTCATATCATAAAACTTAAATCAATTAATATTTATATAAACTATATTCAAAAATTAAATTACCCTTCATTTTCAACAGTTATGCCACTAAACATTACTCACTACCTACCAACCACTTAAGAAACACACTAAAATAAATTCCACAAAGAAACTCGTTCAATATAGTTCATCACCTGTTCAAATTCGAACACTCGCTTAAAGAAAAAAGAATACAGTATATTTGCATAAATAGTTAATTTAAAAGCATGCATTCTATAATTAGTTTCTTCACTAATCAGGTTAACCAATACGCCAACAATCCATTGCTTTGGGAAAAAGTAAAAGATGGATATTCTTCTTTAAGCTACAATGATGTATTAAAAATGGTAGAAAAACTGGCAGTTGGTTTTTCCTCCATAGGAATTACTGCTGAAGAAAAAGTTGCATTATTATCTGAAGGTAGAAACCTTTGGTTGATCAGCGAATTAGCTGTTTTAAGCAATAGAGCCATAACTGTTCCTCTTTCTGTAAAACTGGAAGCAGACAACGATCTTTCATTTAGATTAAAACACTCTGAATCTAAAGTTATCATTGTTTCTGAAAATCAGTTATCTAAAATTAGAGCATTAAAAAATGAATTAGCTGCTATTAATATGGTTATAGTTTTCTCAAATGAAATAAATCTTGAAGAAGATGAAATCTGTATTGATAAAATTTTAGAAAAAGGAGAAGAAATATTAAAAGAAAATCCTAATGCTTATCAGGAATTAATAAAAAATGTTTCACCTGATGACATTGCCACAATTACATACACTTCAGGAACAACATCACAACCTAAAGGGATTATGCTGTCACATAGAAATTATACAGCAAATGTAGAACAAGCATTTAGTTTTATTGATATACCATCTTATTACAAAACACTGGTAATCCTCCCCTGGGATCATGCTTTTGCACATACTGTATCTCTTTATGCCTTTATGTTTAAAGGGGGTAGCATAGCATCAGTTCAAACAGGGAAAACAACATTAGAAACACTTAAAAATATAGGAACAAATATACAGGAAATAAAGCCACATGTTTTAATGAGTGTTCCTGCCCTAGCTAAGAATTTTAAGAAGAGTATTATAAAAGGAATTGAACAAAAAGGGAAAATTATTTCCTCTCTTTTTAAGTATGCCTTAAAATTATCGGTTTGGTATAATGGGGATGGAACCGACAAAGGAAAAGGCATTAAAAAAATTGCATATCCTTTAATTTCCTTATCAAAGCACCTAATTTTCAATAAGATTAAAGACAATTTCGGTGGTAATTTAAAATACTTCATAGGAGGTGGGGCTTTACTGGATATTGAATTGCAACATTTTTTTTACGCAATAGGAATTCCTATGTATCAAGGATACGGGCTCAGCGAAGCCTCTCCTATTATTTCTGCCAATACACCTCAACATCATAAACTTGGAACTTCCGGCAAAGTAGTAAATAATCTTAATATCAAAATATGTGATTCAAAAGGAAATTCATTACCTGCTTTTAAATCGGGGGAAATTGTTGTTCAAGGCGAAAATGTAATGAAAGGATATTGGAAAAATCAGGAAGCAACAAAAGAAACTATAATTGATGAATGGTTATATACAGGCGATTTGGGATACCTTGATGACGAAAACTATTTACATGTAAAAGGTAGATTCAAAAGTCTATTAATAGCATCAGATGGAGAAAAGTATAGCCCTGAAGGAATTGAAGAAGCCATCATTGACCATTGCCCTTTAATTGAGCAAGTTATGCTATATAACAATCAAAATCCATATACAATTGCTATTATTGTTCCTAATATAGAAAAAGTAAAACAACTAATTAAAACTAATAACGAAGAAGAAATACATAAAGTACTCATAAAAATCAATAAAGAAATTCAAGAATTTAAATCTGGAGGAAAACATGAGGGATTATTTCCTCAACGATGGTTACCTTCTACATTTGCAATAGCATTTGAACCTTTCAGCGAACAAAATAAATTAATTAATAGCACCATGAAAATGGTAAGAGACAAAGTTGTTTTGTTATTTGAGGATGAAATTTCAAATTGTTATTCACTTGAAGGGAAAAATTTTATTAACAAAAAAAACATTATCAATATAACAAGACTAAAAGAAAGAAAAAGTTAAATGTAAAAAAACGCTACGTTACCCTGTAAAAATTATAGTTTTATGAAATAATATCAAAAAATATAATGTTTATAAGTTGCAGTATAGTATTAAATTATATTTTTGCATACATATACGTTTTTAAATAGTATCTTAATTGAATGATTTCAATGATATAGCAAAAACATTATATATCTAAACAATTTAATTTTATAAATAATTATTGGGGATATTCAAAAATGATATTTGGTTTTCATTGATAATTTATTTATGTTTTATTAAACATTTTATTATTTAAATACGTAATAAACTTGTTCTATAAATTAATTTAAATGCGACAATACCTTAGAAAGGCACTTTTTGCTAGTATATTATTATACCTTACTACATCCTTATTTGCTCAATATAATAAAAGAAGCAAGCTTTTAGAAGGTTTTAAAATACAACCTAAGGTTGGTTTTAATATGTTCTATGGGGATTTAGTTTCTGAAAAAAGAACAAAATATACCTTAGGGATTGCTGCTGAAAAAGAGTTAAGTACATATTTAAATGCAAGAGTGGATTTAAATTATGGTTCCATGCAAGGAACTCAACTTAACGAAGTAGATGGCGGTACATATGCAACTTTTGATAATTCTTATATTCATTTTAACATTGGAGCAACATTTAGACCTCTTGATTTAGCCTATGGTCTTTTTAAGCAAAGGAGAATTAATCCTTATGTCATTGGACAAATAGGCATCATGCCTTTCTCTGCGACTGAGTATTGGGGTGATGCAGGAAAAGGAGAAGATGGTACTATATGGAGAGAAGTAAGTGAATTGGCACCAACAGTTTCAATTGGCGGAGGTGCAAGTATATTTATAAATTCACAAATAAGCATTAATGTTGAGTTTATTCCTTCTTATTCTTTCAATGACAGACTAGATGCACATGATGTGTGGTATAGAGGTGATATTACCGCTCCTAAAACTCCTGAAAATACAGTACAAACAGATGGAAATGATTTCTTTTATGTAGGTACCATTGGTGTAAGTTACTTGTTTCGTGATTCCCGATGGAAAAACTCGCCAAAATACAACAGAAAAGCTTACTTAAGAACACGTAGTTTATATAAAGTTTCTAAGAAAAAAATTAAGCGTCCTAGCAGACCTAAGCGCAGAAGATATTAGCAAGTTATTTATAGAGGCTCTTTTAATATTAAAGAGCCTTTTTTAATTTTATAGAATCCAAACTCATTCCTTCCTAACTGTAACATTAAAACATAGTTTGTTATGGATTTTAAAATTATTTCAGAATATAAACCAACGGGAGATCAACCTGAGGCAATCAAACAATTAGCGAATGGATTAGAAGAGGGAACCCCATATCAAACTCTGTTGGGGGTTACTGGTTCTGGTAAAACATTTACTGTTGCCAATGTTATTGAAAAGATTCAAAGACCAACATTAATTCTCAGTCACAACAAAACTCTTGCTGCACAATTATATGGTGAGTTTAAAAACTTTTTCCCCGAAAATGCTGTGGAGTATTTCGTTTCATACTATGATTATTACCAACCAGAAGCATATTTACCTGTTACCGATACCTATATAGAGAAAGATCTTTCTATAAATGATGAAATTGAAAAACTGCGTTTGAGTGCAAGTTCTTCTCTCTTATCCGGACGAAGAGATGTCATTGTTGTTTCTTCTGTATCGTGCTTATATGGAATTGGAAATCCTGAAGATTTTCATGCAAATGTTACACACCTCGAAGTAGGGCAAGAAATAGGACGCAATCAACTTCTCAGGCAATTAGTAGATAGTTTGTATTCTCGAAATGAAGTTGAGTTTAACAGAGGAAACTTTAGAGTCAAAGGTGATAATGTTGAAATCTTTCCCGCTTATGCAGATGATGCATATCGAATTGGTTTCTGGGGTGACGAAATAGAAGAAATTACAGTTTTTGATCCGATTAATGGTACTACTCTTTCGAAAAGAGATAACATATTGATTTATCCTGCTAATTTGTTTGTTACAACAAAAGAGAGAACTCAATTAGCAATTAGAATGATCCAAGATGAATTGATGGAACAAATCACGTTCTTAAAAGACATTGGAAAACACCTTGAAGCCAAAAGACTTGAAGAAAGAGTCACATATGACCTGGAAATGATAAGAGAACTTGGCTATTGTCCAGGCATAGAAAATTATTCAAGATTCTTTGACGGCAGAGAAAAAGGGACCAGACCATTCTGTTTATTAGATTATTTCCCGGATGATTTTTTGATGGTAATTGATGAAAGCCATGTTACAATTCCTCAAATCAGAGCAATGTATGGCGGGGATAAATCCAGAAAAGAGACTTTGGTGGAACATGGATTTCGGTTACCTGCAGCAATGGATAACAGACCATTACGTTTTGAAGAATTTGAAGACATAGTTAATTCAGCAATTTATGTTAGTGCGACACCTGCTGATTATGAAATTGAAAAAAGTGAAGGTGTAATTGTGGAACAAGTAATCAGACCAACCGGTTTGATTGATCCTATGATAGAAGTGAGACCAAGCCTTAACCAAATTGATAATTTACTTGAGGAGATAAGAATCAGAATTGAAAAACGAGAAAGAGTTTTAGTTACAACCTTAACTAAAAGAATGGCAGAAGAATTATCTGCATACCTTAAAAAATTGGATATAAGTTGTGAATACATTCACTCAGATGTAGATACCCTTACAAGGGTAGAGATAATGGAAAATCTCAGAAAAGGGATCTTTGATGTATTAATAGGAGTGAATCTTCTACGTGAAGGTCTAGATTTACCCGAGGTCTCACTTGTTGCTATTTTAGATGCTGATAAAGAAGGTTTTTTACGTTCAGAACGATCTCTAACACAAACTGCAGGTAGAGCTGCAAGAAATATAAATGGTTTTGTAATTATGTACGCAGATACAATTACTAAATCAATGCAAAAGACAATTGATGCAACAAATCACAGAAGAGAAAAACAACTAAAATATAATGCTGATCATGGTATAACTCCACAACAAATAAATAAAAAGCAAACCAGCATATTAAATAAAGCGATTGAAGAAAACGCATATATTGAACCTGATCACATTGAAATTGCTGCAGATCCAGTTGTTGAATACATGAATAAACCAGCACTAGAAAAGGCTATTGAAAAAGCAAAAAAATCGATGCAAAAGGCTTCTAAGGAATTAGATTTTATAACAGCCGCCCAATATCGTGATGAGATGTTTAAACTGCAGGAATTACTTAAAAATAGTAGCAAATAAAAAAGGAACCCCAAAAGAGTTCCTTTTTAAATTATATAAAATAAATAAGATTACTTATCCATTTCTTTGTAAACAAGTGCACTTGCTCCAACAATAGCAGCATCTCCACTGTCTAATTCAGAAGGAAGGATAGCTATTTTATCCTTAAAAATCGGAAGTAAATGCTCTTCCATACTTTCTTTTGTTGGCTTAAAGATATAATCTCCTGCTGCTGTAGGACCTCCAAATAAAAAGATAGCTTCAGGACTTAAATGATGAACTGTATCCGCTAATCCTTGTCCTAAATATTTTCCTGTTAACTCAAAAACCTCTAATGCCACTTTATCACCTTGTTCTGCAGCATCAAAAATTGCCTTCGAATCTAATTCATTAAAAGACTTTGTTGCTAATAAACTATCAGCTGCATTATATTTAGCCAATAATTCAAATGCAGTTCTTTTCATTCCCGGAGCAGAACAATAAGCTTCAAGATGTCCTTTAGAACCACATCCACAAATTCTTCCATCCGGAATTAATGTAGTATGCCCACACTCTCCTGCAAAACCATCATGTCCATAAACTAGGTCCCCATTTACTACCAGACCACTACCTACACCTGTACCAAGAGTATACATCACAAAATTCTTCATACCTTTTGCTCCACCATATATCATTTCTCCGATGGCAGCAGCATTTGCATCATTCGTTAATGCTAAGTAATCTAACTCTGGGAATCTCTTCTTTAATAATTCTACAACAGGAACAACTCCCTTAAATGATAAATTTGGAGCATACTCAATAGTTCCTTGATAATAATTTCCATTTGGAGCTCCAACTCCGATTCCAAGTACAGTAAGGATTTCATCGGTTGAGTTTAATAACTTACGAATAGCCGAAGCTAAATCATCCATATACTTTTCTATATCACCATGACCTGGTGTTGGAATAGAGTCTTTTGCAATTACTTTTCCAGCTTCATCAACAATTCCGATAGCTGTGTTAGTACCACCTATATCAACTCCAACAGATACTTTTTTCATTTTACTTATTTTTCTGGTTTTACATCTTAATTAATTATTAAGCACAGGTGTGCCAAATGTATAAAAAAAAGCTGGTCTTTAAAATAAAAAAAGGTAAGCTAACTGAATAATACAATCAACTTACCTTCAGGGGTAAAAAGCAACTTCTTTATATAATAATTTATTTTTTCCAAACAGTTTCCATTTCTTCTAAGGATTTTCCTTTTGTTTCCGGAACCATTTTCCACACAAAAACGGCAGATAAAATACTCATGATTCCATAGAACATATAAGTAGCACCGCCACTAAATTCCATCATAGCAGGATACGTTGAAGAAATAAAATAATTTGCTGCCCACTGAGCAGCTACAGCAATTGCAATAGCTTTTCCTCGAATTTTATTTGGAAAAATTTCTCCAATTAAAACCCAACAAATTGGTCCCCAACTCATCATAAACGAGGCAGTATATACAATAATAAAAACAAGTGTACTAATACCAATTACTTCAAAGAAAGATAACATACCAATGGCAATCATACCAATTGACATTCCAATAGATCCGGTAATTAATAATGGTTTACGCCCCCATTTATCTACAGTTAATATGGCTACCACTGTAAACACAACATTTACTAATCCCATTACAATCGTCTGAAGCATAGAAGCATCTTTAGCTGCTCCCATACTTTCAAAAATACGTGGGGCATAATACAATGCAACATTAATACCAACAAACTGCTGAAATACAGATAACAGTATTCCTATTATTATTACAATTTTTCCATAAGAAAAAAGATGACCAGAAGTTGTTTGTACTGTAGACTTAATATCTTCTAAGATGCCTTTAGCAACTTTAGATCCATTGATTTTCTCAAGTATTGTTAATGCCTTGGCATCATGTCCCTGCATGGCTAAATAACGAGGAGTTTCTGGAACAAACATTAGTAATATTCCGAAAATCCCTGCAGGAATTGCCTCCGACATAAACATATAACGCCATCCTATAGAGTTAATCCATTCAATAGTCTGACCTTTTGCAATTGACCAGTTTACAAAATAAACAACCAACATTCCAAAAATTATAGCAAATTGGTTAAACGAAATCAACCTACCACGAATATGTGCCGGAGCTATTTCACTAATGTACATTGGACTTACAGCCGATGCTAATCCTACACCAATTCCTCCAATAACACGATAGAAATTAAACATATATAAAAGGCTCATTGAAACCTTACCTTTCGCAAAAAACAAAAATTCTGGTTGACCAGATCCTAAAGCTGAAATAAAAAATAAAACAGCTGCAATTATTAATGAAATTCTACGACCATATTTAGCGGCCAATAGTCCTGATATTGCTCCTCCAATAATACATCCAATTAGTGCACTTGAAACAGTTGCACCATGGGCAAAAGAACTTAAATCTAATCCATTTATTAAAAATGCCTGAATTGATTTTTCTGCTCCAGATATAACAGCTGTATCATACCCAAATAACAAACCTCCTAAGGTGGCGACAAGCGTTAACAGGATTATATAGCCTATATTATTTTTTTCATTCATAGGTGAATATTTAGAAATAGTAGTTTAACAAGGTAAATAATAGGTTGAGTTTAGTATGTTTTATTGAATAGGTTAAAAGAAAATATCCCTGACGCTAGGGAAAACGTCAGGGAATTATTTGTCTTAAAAATAATTCTACATATACCAGTTAAGTATTTGTTCGAATAGTTCTTGTTTACCACTTTTTGGAGTAGGTTCACCTACTTCTTTACCTATTTTATATAAATCCTCAAGTGTTAATTTTCCTGCTGCAAATTCAGCACCTTTACCTGAATCAAATGTTGAATAACGCTCATTTCTCATTTTGAAATAATCTGATTCAGTAGTAATTCTGTCAGCAATAACTAAGGCACGAGCAAACACATCCATACCACCAATATGAGCGATAAATACATCATCCATATCAGTAGAGTTACGACGAACTTTTGCATCAAAATTGATACCTCCATCAGTAAAACCACCTGCTTGTAGAACTTCTAACATAGCAGCTGTAGTTTCAGTAATATTAGTTGGGAATTCATCGGTATCCCATCCGTTTTGGTAATCACCTTTGTTAGCATCCATAGAACCTAACATACCATTATCTGCAGCTACTCTTAATTCGTGCTCCATTGTATGTTGAGCTAAAGTAGCGTGGTTTACTTCAATATTTAATTTGAAATCTTTATCTAAACCATAATTTCTTAAGAAACCAATTACAGTATGTGCATCAAAATCATATTGGTGCTTACTTGGTTCCATTGGCTTAGGCTCAATAAAGAATGTTCCTGTAAATCCTTGCTTACGAGCATAATCACGAGCCATTGTTAACATTTGAGCTAAATGATCTAACTCGTCAATCATTTTTGTATTATGAAGACTCATGTAACCTTCACGTCCTCCCCAGAATACATAACCTGTACCACCAAGAGCAATAGTTGCATCAATAGCATTTTTGATTTGAACACCAGCATTTGCAACCACATTAAAATCAGGGTTAGTTGCAGCTCCGTTCATATATCTTGGATCAGAGAAAACGTTAGCAGTACCCCAAAGTAATTTTACTCCTGAAGCAGCTTGCTTTTCTTTAGCTACGTCTACAATCTGAACTAATTTCTTTTCAATATCTAATACTGAACCACCACCAACAAGGTCAGTATCGTGCCAGCAGTAATGAGGAACACCTAATTTTGTAATAAATTCAAAAGCAGCATCCATTTTTTGTTTTGCAGCATCCATTTCACTCGATGCAACATCCCAAGCAAATTTTTGAGTTGCAGCTCCAAATGGATCACCACCTCCACCACAGAATGTGTGCCAGTAAGCAATAGCAAATCTTAAGTGCTCTTTCATGGTTTTTCCCGCCACTACTCTATTCTCGTCATACCATTTAAAAGCCAAAGGATTTTTTGAATCTGGTCCTTCAAATTTAATTTTGTCAATACCTTTAAAGTATTCCTTATTACCTATTAAAACATCCATGATATTAATTTTAAAGAATTATGATTATTATTTTATAGTTTATTTAATGCTGTTTTCCATTTTTCATAAGCCTCCTGAGTTGCTTCCACATCAGAAGTAGTTGGTTCTGTTTGACCAACCTTAGCTAATCCCCCGAATGCCTCTTCGAATGATGAATAGATATTAGCTCCAACACCAGCACCTCTTGCAGCTCCTGCAGCCCCGTCGGTATTATACAACTCAATAGTTGCTCCTGAAATATTTGATAATGTATTCTTAAATAAGTCACTCAAGAACATATTTGCTTTTCCGGCACGAATTACATTAGTTTCGATTCCCATTTCTCCCATAATATCCATTCCGTATTTAAAAGAGAACGCAATTCCTTCCTGAGCAGCACGATAAAAGTGTGCAGGAGTGTGAATATTAAAATTCAAGTGATTGATTTGAGATCCGTAATCTACATTTTTAAGAATTCGTTCAGAACCATTACCGAATGGTAGAATTGTTAAACCATCAGAACCAATTGGTACATTAGCTGCCAAGTCATTCATTTCCGGATAAGAAACATCATTTCTTCCCAGGTTTTTATTCATCCATGAGTTTAGAATACCTGTTCCGTTAATACACAATAACACTCCTAAACTAGGATTTGGCATTTGGTGATTCACGTGAGCAAAAGTGTTTACTCTTGAATCATCATCATATACATTAGCATCTGTAACACCATATACCACACCTGATGTACCTCCTGTAGCTGCAACTTCTCCAGGATTTAAAACATTTAATGAGAATGCATTGTTTGGTTGGTCTCCTGCTCTGTAGGTAACTTTCACACCTTTAGGTAAATCAAATTCCTCTGCAATTTGATCTAATACAGTTCCCTGATCTGAAAATGATGTCTTTACTTCAGGAATCATTGAAGATTCAAAACCATAATATTCCATTAATTTATTAGAAACACCATCTTTTGGGAATTCCCAAAAAATACCTTCAGATAAACCTGAAGCTGTTGTCATAATTTGACCGGTTAATCTATAGGCTATATAATCTCCCGGTAACATTATTTTATGTATGCGACTATATAATTCAGGTTCATTATCTTTTACCCACTTTAATTTTGAAGCAGTAAAATTACCTGGTGAATTCAATAAGTTTTGTAAACACCATTCTTCACCAATTTCAGCAAAAGCTTTATTTCCTATTTCGGCAGCTCTACTATCACACCAGATGATTGAAGGACGTAATACCTCACCTTTATCATCTACAATTACTAATCCGTGCATTTGGTAGGAGATACCAATTGCTTTGATCTGATCCTTTTTTACTTCTGGAGAAGAAAGTGCTTTATTGCAAGCTTTCTTTAGATTTTGATACCATAATTCAGGATCCTGCTCTGCCCATCCTGGTTTGTTGGCTACAATGGTCATTTCCGTTTCCGGATATTGAGCTGAAGAAACAGTTATACCTTTTTCTACATCAAGTACTGAAACTTTTACTGATGAACTTCCAATATCAAATCCTAATAGTTGCATAATTTATATTATTTTATCCGTTCTGGTCTGTTCTGTATTGCAAATATACATTTAAAATTTAATTAAGCAAGAGAAACATATTTTTTTAACATTTAACATTTAGTGATTAATCACTATTTATCAATCACTTAAAAACTGTAATTCATAATTATTCTAAGAAAAAATGCTAGTTCAGGCAACCTTGTGAAAAGTTTCTGCATTTTTAAGATAGAGAAGAAAACATAACAAGTGAATAAATTAATAACACAGTTAAAAAAGAAGAGATCTAAAGCTCAATATAGATTATATCAATTGTATGCGGATTATTTATATAGAATATGTTTCCGATATATGAATAATCATGATGATGCCCATGATGCACTATCTAAAAGCTTTTTAAACGTTTTCGAGCACATAAATAATACTTCAATTGAAAATGAAATTGTATTAAAAGCATGGATGAAAAAAATTACCATCAACCAATGCTTAATGGAACTCAGGAAAAGAAAGATGTTTTTTATGGAGTTGGAATTAATCTATGCATTTGAAAAATTACCTATAAATTATTGGAGTAGTTTTACGGATAGATCGGTAAAGGGAGGAACAAAAAAACTGTCAGGTTTATTTGCATAAAGTAAATCAACCTGACAGTTTTATATTTAAATATTTTTGAATGAGAATTTATTTTTTCTCGTTTATCTTTTCACTAATTACTTTACCCATTCTGTTATAACCTTCATGTTTAAAGTGAATGCCATCTTTTGTAATTTCTGCAAAATCAGGCGTTGTTACAGGACGAAGTTCTACATACTCTATTCCTTTTTCATTAGCTACTTCAATCATTTTTGGGATCAAATTATCTAATCTTTCAGAAATACCAGTATACTTAGCTATTAACATCGAATCTGGTGCTACCTGAGGAGGCATTAACCAAATAATTCTAGGAGTTTTACCGTTTGAATACGGGAATGACTTTACATAATCAATAACTTTTCTCATATTACCAGGCACTTCTGATTGAAGAGAGTCAAAACATGCCTTACAATCGTTTGTTCCCAAACTAAGTATAACGATGTCAATATTCTTAAGTGTAGAGTCTGCGTCTTTTAATTGACTTTCCATCATCTTAAGTTCATTTAACTCTGCTCTTCCTAGGTTATCAAACCCAATAGTTCTCCCACCTTTTGAATAATTCTTAACAGTATCGTTAACTAAAATAGAATCTATTTTCATTACCCATCCAATATCAAATGCTCCATTGGAATCACCTAATGCAATAATGTTTCTTGATTTTTGTTGAGTACATGCAAAAATTGTAAGGGTCAAACCTAATAATAATACTAATTTCTTCATTGTTGTTTATTTTTTGGTACCTCAAAAGTAATTGAAATAATAAGAACCTTCAAAATTATCATTGGAGTACATATAAGATGATAATACAAACAAGTAACTCATTTATGCTTTTCCTTACCTTTTTGTATAACTTAACAAAATCTAAACACCTATAAATAAAATGAGTATCACATTTGGTTTAAACATTGTAACTTAATAAACAATAATTCAAAAAAATATAATTATGGAAGTTCATTTTTACGAAAAACCTGGATGTATTAATAATACTAAACAAAAAAAAATCTTAGCTGAAAAAGGTTATGCTGTAGTAGCATACAATATTCTAACTCACGAATGGTCAACAGAGGAACTTAAAACTTTTATGTCTGACCGTCCTATGAATGAATGGTTTAATCTTAGCGCACCCAGAATTAAAAGCGGTGAGGTTGCCATTGAAAATTTTACAGAAGAAACTGCATTAGAAGCTATGATTAAAGATCCTTATCTAATTAAAAGGCCCCTTATTCATTATAAAGAACATTATGGTTGTGGATTTGACAGTAAGCTGGCTACAGATTTAATAAATGGTATTAATGTAGATTCTTTACTAAAGTGTCCAAAAATGGCAGAAAACAATAGTTGTGATGATCTAAGCTCAAAATAAGTAATAGTCTGATCTTTTTACTTATTTTTGAGACTGGAAAACTACACACTATATGAAGAAGTTAATTGTATTTGACCTGGACTTTACATTATGGGATGCAGGAGGAACTTGGTGCGACTGTACCAATCCTCCATACAAAAGAGTAAATGGACATGTAGAAGATTCTTATGGAAGTAAAATAAGACTTTATCCAGATGTGATAAATATACTATCTGAATTAAAAGAACAGAGGTTTTCTATGGCTCTGGCTTCAAGAACAGAAGCTCCATCCTGGGCTCAACAACTACTCAAGTTATTGGAGATTGAGCACTACTTCATTCATAAAGAAATTTATCCGGGAAGTAAAATTCAACATTTCAGACAACTACAAAAAGCTACTGGTATTTCTTATTCTGACATGATATTTTTTGATGATGAAATGAGAAATATAAGAGAAGTTGGAGATTTGGGAGTTCATGCAATTTACGTAGAGGATGGGATTAATTCTTCACTGGTTTTTCATGCAATAAAATCTTAAAATATAATATATAAAAAGGATCGAAACCGCATTATTTTATGAATTCTATAACACTATCTGCAGATCAACAAAAAGCAATTGAAATATTTCAAAAAGATGAAATCAATGGTCATTATACCTATTTGAAATTATCCAAAACAATTAAAGACCAACATAATGCTGATGTTTTAAGAAAGATTGCTAACGATGAAAAAATTCATTACGATTTACTAAAACGTTATAGTGGTAAAGACATTGCCCCAAATAAATTAAAAATATGGTGGTTCTTTTTATTGGCTCGGATTTTTGGAATTACATTCGGAGTGAAACTTCTGGAACGAAGAGAAGAAAAAGCCCAATCTGAATACTCGAAATACGTTGAATCAATCCCTGATTTTCAAGCAATCATTGAACACGAAGAGGAACATGAGAAACAATTGATAGATCTTATTAACGAAGAAAGACTTAAATATGTTGGCTCAATTGTATTAGGTTTAAATGATGCTCTTGTTGAATTGACAGGAAGCTTAGCTGGTTTTTCACTTGCTATGCAAAACTCAAAGATTATTGCTATGGCAGGACTTATTACTGGTATTGCAGCTTCATTTTCCATGGCTGCTTCTGATTATCTTTCTCAAAAAGCAGATGGAGAATCAAAAGATGCTTTAAAATCTTCAGTATATACAGGCGTTGCATATATTGTAACTGTTGCTTTACTAATACTTCCGTATTTATTTATTGAAAATTACCTTGTTTGTTTGGCGATTACTCTATCTATTGCAATCCTGATAATTCTTGGTTTTAATTATTACATAGCAATTGCTAAGGATCTTAATTTTAAAAGAAGATTTGCAGAGATGGCTTTAATAAGCTTAGGTGTTGCTACGTTATCATTCTTTATTGGATTTGCTGTTAAAAACATGTTTGGAATTGAAATTTAATATAAACTTACAAGTTCATTAAACAACTCTCCTCGAAGATCAATAATCAATAAATCAACATTTTAATCAAAATAAACTTAGATTGAAATATTTTAGGATTTATATATCTTTTTTTCTTTTATATTTGTATCCAAAAATTTAACAATGGATCCAAATAAAGGAAAGACAGATTTAGTGAATAGGTTGAGTCCTGAAGAGTTAAAGGAGAAATTATCAAAGGAAACTTTTAAACGTAAGACAGTCTCTTTTTATAGATACATTATTATCAATAACCCTCAAAAAGTAAGAGATGATCTATATAGAATTTGGAGCGAATTAAACTGTTTAGGCAGAATTTATATTGCTCACGAAGGAATCAATGCACAAATGAATGTCCCGGAACATAACTGGGAAAAATTCACTAAGGCGATACATGAAAATGTTTATTTAAAAGATATTCCTTTTAAAATTGCAGTTGAAGATGACGGAAAATCATTTATTAAACTTCAGATAAAAGTTCGAAAAAAAATAGTTGCAGACGGATTAAGTGAATCTGATTATGATGTTACAAATGTAGGCAAACATCTAAATGCTGCAGAATGGAATAATGCTATTGAGCAAGGTGCAACAATAGTAGATATGCGCAATTTTTACGAAAGTGAAATTGGTCATTTTGAAGGTGCAATACTACCTCAGGCAGAAACCTTTGCAAAGGAATTACCTGAAGTTCTGAACTTATTAAAAGGCAAAGAAGATGAAAAAGTTCTCCTCTATTGCACAGGAGGCGTACGATGCGAAAAAACCAGCGCTTATCTAAAACATCATGGATTTAGTGATGTAAACCAACTCTATGGTGGAATAATTAACTACAAACACGAAATTGATCAATTAAACAAAGAAAGTAAGTATAAAGGAAAGAATTTTGTTTTTGACAATCGCTTGGGAGAAAGAATTAGCAATGAAATAGTTAGCCATTGTCACCAATGTGGAGAACCATGTGATACACATACTAATTGTGCTAATATTCGATGCAATTTATTATTTATACAATGTTCTAAATGCTCAGAAAAATACAACAATACTTGTTCTGACAATTGTAATGAATATGTTCTGTCAACACCACAAAAACAAATTGAACTTGAACAAATTCATACCTATAAACCTTTAAAAAGATACTATCGTAAGGTTTAATCACCTTACTTTACTATTTAAATTTCTGGCAACAATTCAACAACTGTTTCTATATTTGAAATAGTTGTTGAATTAGACCTACTTAAAAAAACATAACACACTATATTTCATTGCATTAAAAAAATATCAATAGAAAATTTACGTTTGATACTATTAATAAAAACATTCTACATTTTATAATATTAGTATCTTGCATTAAAATTATGTTTATTTTCTATTATGTATTATTTCAAATCCCTCATACTTTTCATTTCATCAATATTTTTATGTTCTTTTAGTCCAATATCTGATCAACCACAAAAAGATTATAAATATACTCCTGATAAAATAGAAATATATAAATCTATTGATTCCATAAATTTAAAACTCGAAATATTCTATCCTGACATAAAAAAACATAAAAGGAAACCTGCAATAGTATTCTTTTATGGTGGAGGTTGGAAATATGGATCAATAAACCAATTTGCTCCTCATGCTGAATACTACGCTAAAAAAGGATTTGTAACATTTTTAGTAGATTATAGAGTTGAAGAAAGATACCACACTACACCTTTTGATGCTGTAAAAGATGCAAAATCAGCCATTAGATATATAAAAGAAAACTGCAAAAGATTAAAGATTGATAGCACTAAAGTTATAGTATGTGGAGGATCGGCAGGTGGACACTTAGCTGCTTCTACTGCATTAACTACGAAATATAACGACGAGTCTGATCATTTAAGTATTAATTCCATACCCTCTGCTCTAATTCTTTTTAATCCTGTTATTGATAATGGTCCTGATGGATATGGATACGAGAGAATTGGCAATGAATTTAAATCCTTCTCTCCTATTCACAATATAAGAGTTGGAGCACCTCCAACAATAATTCTTATTGGAACAAAAGATCAACTCATACCTGTTGAAACTGTTGAATTATATAAATCAAAAATGGATAGTGTAGAAAGCTATTGTGAATTAAAACTATACAAAGATCAGAAACACGGATTTTTTAATTACAAATACACAGATAATTTTAACAGTACAATTGAGGATATTAACCAGTTTTTAATTCAACAACACTACCTTAAAAATTAATTAACAAATACTTGTGTGATCTATCCCTAATAATGATAACACTAAAAGCTAAAATAACTTTCTCACTACGGCCATGGAAATTCGATGATATTTCCAGTGTAACCAAACATGCAAACAACTGGAATATTGCTAAAAATTTATCAGATAAATATCCCCATCCCTATACTTATGATAATGCCAAAATTTTCATTGATTCAGTATCTAAAGATAAATCGTTGAGCATTTTTGCAATTGAAGTGAATAATGAAGCAATAGGAAGTATAGGCATTCATCCTCAAACAGATATTCATTGTAAAAACGCAGAAATAGGATACTGGATAGCAGAACCATACTGGGGCAAGGGAATTGCAACAGAAGCAATCAGATGGATGATTAATTATGCTTTTGATCATTATCACATAAACAGAATTTATGCTTTGGTATTTGGGACCAATATAGCATCACAAAAAGTATTATTAAAAAACAACTTTACCCTGGAAGCAACTTTAGAGAAGACAATCTATAAAAAAGGAATTTATTACGATGAGTTAATTTATTCTTTAAGAAAAGAAGCTTTACAATAAAAAGCCAATTGCTAAAAATAATAACAATTGACTTTAATATAGTTACAGTAATTTAATTGAAAATTTCTTCAACCGTTCATCCAACATATGATTTGGAATAATTGATTTTATAGTATCTGCAACAGCGTTAATCATTTTTTCTTTAATAAAGTTATTCTTAATAACAATAGAAATTTCTCTGATTGCAGGAGGATCATTAATTTCTCTAACATTAATTTGTTGAGCTTCTGTTAAAAAATCCATATGTAGTTCAGGTATTACCGAATAACCTCCATTTATATCCACTATTCTTACTAATGTATCAATACTTCCTGCCTCAAATGTATGATTATAGGGTAATGATCGCTGACAAAAATTAAATATCTGATCGCGTAAACAATGCCCCTCTTCAAGAATCCATAAATTATCCTGAGGTAAATTTGTAGCTGACAACGGAACATCTCTTAATGGATGATCTTTTGAAAAATAGGCTAAAAACTTCTCGTAATATAATGGTATTTCAAAAAACTCGTCTTCCTCTAAAGGCGTAGCTGCAATAAACATATCCACACTCTCTCTTTTTAAAGCCTGTATTAACGTTTCTGTATTCATCTCTGAAATTATCAGTTGAATTTCAGGATAATTCATCTTAAATTCTTTAATAAACTTCGGAATCAAATAAGGTGATAAAGTTGGAATTACTCCAATTCGTAAAGGTCCGGATAAAGCTTCCGTTTCATCAATGATAACTTGCTTTACTTTATTTAATTCTCGTAAAGTAGCTTCTGCCTGATTGATTATTCTTAAACCAATTTCAGTTGGTTCAATGGGGTGTTTACTCCTATCAAAAATGGATACATCAAGTTCATTCTCTAATTTTTGAATCATCATACTCAATGTAGGTTGTGTAACGCCACATTCTTTTGATGCTGTAACAAAATGTCTGAATTTATTTAAGGCTACAATATACTCTAACTGCTGAATAGTCATGACTTATAATTTTTATTTATACAAATATAGATAATATCTGTTTGATTTATATCGCATACCCCTCTACATTTGTATCAGAAACAAAAGAAAAAAGTTTAACAAATAAAAAAAATTAAAACTATGTCACAAATTGGAAAAGAAGTAGTAGACTTTAAAGTTCAAGCTTACGCAAACGAAAAATTCGAAACTGTATCAAAAGAAGATACATTAGGAAAATGGGCAATCTATTTTTTCTATCCTGCCGACTTTACATTTGTTTGTCCAACAGAACTTGAAGATTTAGCTAATAGTTATGATGAATTTAAAGCAACGGGTGCTGAAATTTATTCAGTTTCTACAGACTCACACTTTGTTCATAAGGCATGGCATGATGCTAGTGATACCATTAAAAAAATTAAATATCCAATGCTTGCAGATCCAACAGGAGTTCTTTCAAGAGGATTTGATGTAATGATTGAAGAAGATGGAATGGCAGAAAGGGGAACATTCATTGTAAACCCTGCTGGAGAAATCGTTTCATACGAAGTAGTTGCAGGTAATGTAGGAAGAAACGCAGATGAATTATTAAGAAAATTAAAAGCACTTCAATTTGTAGCAGAACATCCATCAGAGGTATGCCCTGCTAAATGGAAAGAAGGTGCTGAAACCTTAAAACCAAGTATTGATCTTGTAGGTGTTATTTAATTCATCAAAAAATTATTAATCCCAAGGGAGAGTTCAGCTCTCCCTAAAAATTTAAAGACATGTTAGAACAAGCTATAAAAGACCAGTTAAAAACCGTATTCGGTAACTTAAAAAGTAATTTTACTTTTACCGTAAATGTTGCTGATAATCATTCTCAGAAAAAAGAACTTATTGAATTGCTTAATGATGTGGCTTCATGTTCAGATAAGCTTTCTGTAGAAGAAAATAACGGAACATATTTAGCATTTTCCATTAAAAAAGAAAATGAACCATTAAACATTTACTTCAGAGCGGTTCCAACTGGTCATGAGTTTTCATCATTACTGGCAGCAATTCTTAATGCCGATGGAATAGGAAAAAATTTACCTGATGATTTAATTTCGGCAAAAATTAAAAGTTTAAAAGGGCCAATAGAACTCAAAAGCTATATTTCTTTAACATGTACAAACTGTCCGGAAGTAGTTCAAGCTTTAAATGTAATGGCACTTTTAAACCCAAATATCACACATACTATTATTGATGGAGCCATTAATCAAAGTGAAGTTGATGAACTAAAAATTCAGGCAGTACCTACAGTATTTGCTAATGGAGAATTACTACATGTAGGACGTTCTTCATTAGGAGAATTAATAAATAAAATTGAAAACATAGCAGGAACTGAGAATACAACAGATTCTGTTACTGTTAATAAAGAATATGATGTTGCCGTTGTTGGAGGTGGCCCTGCAGGTGTTTCTGCAGCAATCTATTCTGCAAGAAAAGGATTTTCTGTAGCACTAATTGCTGAAAAAGTTGGAGGTCAGGTAACCGAAACTGTATCTATTGAAAATATGATTTCAGTTCCTCAAACAACCGGATCAAAATTATCAGGAGATTTAATGACACATCTGAAAGAATATCCTATTGATATTCTTGAAAATCGCTTGGTTGAAAAAGTTGATATTGTTGATGGATATAAGCAATTAAAAACTACACTAGGTGAAATTATCACCACTCCTGCAATGATTATTGCTACTGGTGCCAGTTGGAGAAAACTAGGTGTACCAGGAGAAGATCAATATATTGGATCCGGGGTGGCATTTTGTACTCACTGTGATGGTCCGTTCTATAAGAATAAAAAAGTAGTTGTTATTGGCGGTGGTAATTCCGGTCTTGAAGCAGCAATTGATCTTTCTTCAATAGCATCTGAAGTAACTGTATTTGAGTTTATGGATGAACTTAAGGGTGATCAGGTTTTACAAGATAAATTGAAAACAAAATCGAATGTGAAAATTCTGACTGGTATTGAGACTAAGGATATTGAAGGAGATGGATCAAAAGTAACAGGTATTCAATATAAAGTACGAAGCACAGGCGAAGAAAATACACTTGCTGTTGATGGTGTATTTGTTCAGATTGGTTTAAAACCAAACAGTCAGGTTTTTAGTGAAGTGGTTAATACAAATCGCATGGGCGAGATAGAAATTGACGCCGCCTGTAGAACAAGTAAACCTGGAATATATGCTGCAGGAGATGTTTCTGTAGTTCCATACAAACAAATAGTAGTGGCTATGGGAGAAGGTTCAAAAGCAGCTTTATCTGCCTTTGAGGATAATATAAAGAATCTTCAATTGGCAAATTAAAATTTGAAATATTTACCATACTATAAAAAAAGGAAGCTATCGATTTATTTATGATAACTTCCTTTTTTGTATTATTTAAACTTCTTAATAATATCTTTTACCGCATCTTTATGAATGGTAAATCCCATCATTTTAAGTTTTATATAATCTTCATGGAAAAAGTAATATCCAAATTTAGGATCATTCTCTCCAACATTTCTTGAACCCGAACTGGAATCTTTAATTAAATACCAATCTTTACCTGTTCCATTATAATTTTCTAAATAACCAACCAAATGCATACCATGATCATCGGTTGTTGTCTCATTTGAAAATCTGAATTGACGAGCATCTTCATTAATATAATCAGATGGAATATCATAATCTGGAATAATAGCACAATTGGTTTCTCTGCTAAAACCAGTCTCAGAAACATCTCCACCAATACTTAATGTATATCCCTTTTTTACAGCATTTTTTATGGCTTTCATAAAATCATCTAAAGGAATATTATAATAATCCTTACTATGCCACCAGTTATCAGGCACTTTATATTCAACTAATTGCCAATATGGTTCCTGTTTATACGATAGAATTTCTACATAATCATCCGGATTTAATTTAAGATAATCATTCAAATAAGATTTTGGATCATAAGATTTTCCATCAACACTAAATGAAGTTGGAGGCACTCCGATATAATGATTCATGATAGATTTAATGGTTTCTATGCCAAACTCAACATTCCATGCATTACTTTCTTTTAAAGAAACCAAAAAAGCATTCATTTCTTCAAACATCTTTGCGTGTGTATGAAACTTTCTGTTATCTATTAAACCCATATATTGGTCCTTAGGAACGGCACCATATTCTTTCATAATACGAGCAACAGCATTGCCTTCAGATCCTTCTCCAAAATTTGAGTCTCCTCTTTTTTCTATAAATCGTCTGGCTTTTTCAACATATTCCCAATAAACAGTATATAGTTCTGAGATTTCAACTTTTTTACCTGTCAACCTTAATACTTCTGTTTCGTAAAATGAAGTTGTAGAAAAACACCAGCATGTACCTGTATTTCCCTGTGACTCTAAATTTTGATACCATGCCGTAGTGTATAAGGATGGATCATTAGGTAAATCCATTCCTGACTGATCCATTATGAATCTTTTATATGCATCATGATCTTCATTTTCTAATGAATCATTAACTGCATTCACATCTTTCAAAATAGATTCATAATAGAAACCTTTACCTTTTTCTATAACCTGAATTTTAGCTTTATCCTTGTTGTTTTGTGCATTTAATGATGTCACAACTACAACTAAGCTTAATGTTAGTAATTGTTTGAACATAATTATTTATTTTCTTGATATAACATTATATTTTCTATTTTTTTCTGAACTTCCCCATATATATCGACACCAAAATTAGAATTTAATACTTTTATATAAATTGATTAATAACAGGTTTTTAGTGTTTTCATCCTCAATTCAAGATTAAAACCTTCCTTTTTAACATCAATTCTATATTTTTGTTCCCGAACTAAAATGTAAACCTCTGTATGGAATATATTGAATATGATATCAAACAAATAATTAATGAAAAATTAAAAGGTACAATTATACCCAACAGTGTAGAATTGAATTGTGAATTATTTGGTACGGATCTCAATAACGTATATGATAGTTATATTTATTATAGCAATGAAGTAGATGGAATTATTGATGTGTATGCTGATTTTAATTGCACCATTATTGAGGGTTATGAAGAAAGAGTTACAAGAGGAAGTTTTAAAGGAAAATTTATTCTTGACTATAAAAGTTTTATTGAAGATAGTTGTGAAGTCAACATCTAAAAACACTAGGATATCTCAAGTTAAAAAAGCTCGTTTTAAATTCCTTCACTACTGAAATTACCCTTAAAAGAATAATTATATACTTTATCCAACACTAAACAATTCTGCTTAAGTTATGTTCCTGTAACATTAAAAATCACTTAGAAAGAGAAAATTGAACATACTCATAGTTGGACAGGGTTTAGCAGGAACTATATTGTCATTTAAATTAATTCAAAGAGGTCACTCAGTGACAGTAGTGGATAATTCATCCTATAAAAAATCTTCGTTAGTCGCAGGAGGTATGGTAAATCCTGTTGTTTTTAGAAGACTAACAAAATCATGGATGATTGATGAACTATATCCTGAGTTTATTAAAACCTGTCATGATTTAGAATCTTTTTTAGACACTAAACTTTTTCATCAAAAACCTATCTATAAAGTATTTGGAAAAGGAGAAGACACATTCTGGCAAAAGAAATTTCAAGAAAATGAATTAGATAAGTATATAGATGCACAACCTCAATACTCACCTATATCTAAATACTTAAAAACGCAATTTGGCTATGGCATGGTAAAAGTAGGTGGTTGGTTTGATATACAAACCTTAATACATTCTTTTAAAAATTATTTATCCAAAAATTCATTATTAGAAGAAACTCATTTTAATATATCCACAGACTTACAATTCAAATCTAACCAGGTATTATGGAAAAGGAATACTTATGACAAAGTAATCCTATGTACAGGAAGTTATATGGGAAATAACAATTACTTTGACAAAATAAAGTATAAGAATACCTTGGGAGAAGTACTTACATTTAAAAGCAAGGAATATAGCGAGAATCATATTATCTCAAAGAACATTTTCATATTACCTGTTCATGAGCAAAAATATAAAACAGGTTCAACGTTTCGTTGGGATTTTGATGAAGTATCACCAACAGAAAATGGGAAACAAGAGATTCTTGAAAAGCTTACTAAAATAACTGATTTTAATTTTACAATAGAAGATCATCAGGCTGGTTTAAGACCTACAACTCATGACCGAAGACCCGTTGTTGGTTTCACAAAAGATAATCCTAATATAGGAATAATGAATGGTTTGGGTTCAAAAGGGATTTTACTTTCCCCATGGGTGGCAAACCAACTCATACAAAAAATAGAGAATCCCGGGTTTTTAATACATAAGGAAATAGATGTAAACAGATATTATTCACAGGGAGTCAAAAACAATAAATAATCATTCGTAAACAGACTACCCATAAATCCTCAATCTTGAGGTCTATAAACGCAAAAAGAGCAACCGAAACTTGTTCGATTGCTCTTTCTTTAAAAGTCGGCGGCGACCTACTCTCCCACAGTACGCAGTACCATCGGCGCTAATGGGCTTAACTTCTCTGTTCGGAATGGGAAGAGGTGGAACCCCATCGCTATAACCACCTGAATGTCTTTCTAGATTTTTAGATTATAGATAAGAGACTTAAAGACTCTATCTATTCTAACATTCTATTCAATATCTTTTACAGTCTATTATATCTGATCTCTCTTCTAATAGTCTGTTTTTACATACTAGCTCCAATCAAAATCACAGCACTCACTCATACGCCCAACTAAAAGTTTCGGGTAATTAGTACTGCTCGGCTTTGACATTACTGCCTTTACACCTACAGCCTATCAACGTCATAGTCTTTAACGTCCCTCAAGGATATCTCATCTTGAAGCAGGCTTCGTGCTTAGATGCTTTCAGCACTTATCCCTTCCAAACTTAGCTACCCAGCGATGCTCCTGGCGGAACAACTGGTGCACCAGAGGTTTGTCCAACGCGGTCCTCTCGTACTAACGTCAGGTCTTCTCAAATATCCTACGCCCACAACAGATAGGGACCGAACTGTCTCACGACGTTCTGAACCCAGCTCGCGTGCCACTTTAATGGGCGAACAGCCCAACCCTTGGGACCTTCTCCAGCCCCAGGATGTGACGAGCCGACATCGAGGTGCCAAACCGCTCCGTCGATATGAGCTCTTGGGAGCGATCAGCCTGTTATCCCCGGAGTACCTTTTATCCTTTGAGCGATGGCCCTTCCATGCGGAACCACCGGATCACTATGTCCTACTTTCGTACCTGGTCGACTTGTCGGTCTCACAGTCAAGCTTCCTTGTGCCATTACACTCTGCGGACGGTTACCAATCGTCCTGAGGAAACCTTTGAAAGCCTCCGTTACTCTTTTGGAGGCGACCACCCCAGTCAAACTACCCACCAAACAATGTCCGATTTACATCGTTAGGCCACAGATAAGCAAAGGGACGTATTTCAAGGGCGACTAAACTACACCTGGCGATGCAGCATCAATGTCTCCGTCCTATCCTACACATTACTTACCCACAACCAATGTTAAGTTGCAGTAAAGGTTCACGGGGTCTTTCCGTCCCGTTGCGGGTAATCGGCATCTTCACCGATACTACAATTTCACCGAGCTCATGGTTGAGACAGTGTGCACATCGTTACACCATTCGTGCAGGTCGGAACTTACCCGACAAGGAATTTCGCTACCTTAGGACCGTTATAGTTACGGCCGCCGTTTACTGGGGCTTCAATTCAAGCCTTCGCCGAAGCTAAGCTCTCCTCTTAACCTTCCAGCACCGGGCAGGTGTCAGGCCTTATACGTCTTCTTTCGAATTTGCAAAGCCATGTGTTTTTGATAAACAGTCGCATGCACCATTTCTCTGCGGCCTCTCAAACGAGAGGCGCCCCTTATCCCGAAGTTACGGGGCTAATTTGCCGAGTTCCTTAACCATGAATCACTCGAGCGCCTTAGTATACTCAACCCAACTACGTGTGTCCGTTTACAGTACGGGCTCCTATACTCGCTTTTCTTGGTACTGGCTGCTCTACTTCGCTTCGGCCGAAGCCTAGGCTCAACGTACTATTCCGTCAGTACGTAGCAATCTCACCAATACGTCACTTTCGTTGTATAGCAGGTGCAGGAATATTAACCTGCTCGCCATCCACTACCCCTTTCGGGTTCGCGTTAGGTCCCGACTAACCCTGATCCGATTAGCGTTGATCAGGAAACCTGAGTCTTTCGGCGTGCGGGTTTCTCGCCCGCATTATCGTTACTTATGCCTACATTTGCTTTTCTAACTGCTCCACAGTTCATCACCAAACTGCTTCAAGGCTGTTAGAATGCTCCCCTACCACTTGTACTTTGTACAAATCCATAGCTTCGGTAGTATACTTATGCCCGATTATTATCCATGCTCGATCGCTCGACTAGTGAGCTGTTACGCACTCTTTAAATGAATGGCTGCTTCCAAGCCAACATCCTAGCTGTCTATGCAATCAAACCGCGTTTGTTCAACTTAGTATACATTTGGGGACCTTAGCTGATGGTCTGGGTTCTTTCCCTTTCGGACACGGACCTTAGCACCCATGCCCTCACTCCTATTCATCATCTTACAGCATTCGGAGTTTATCAGGAGTTGATAGGCGGTGAAGCCCTCTCGTCCAATCAGTAGCTCTACCTCTGTAAGATTAAAATAAGGCTGCACCTAAATGCATTTCGGGGAGTACGAGCTATTTCCAGGTTTGATTGGCCTTTCACCCCTACCCACAGTTCATCCAAATACTTTTCAACGTAAACTGGTTCGGTCCTCCATTCCGTGTTACCGGAACTTCAACCTGACCATGGGTAGATCACCTGGTTTCGCGTCTAGCGCAGCTAACTGAAACGCCCTGTTCAGACTCGCTTTCGCTTCGGCTCCGTTACTGAATAACTTAACCTCGCTAACTACGACTAACTCGTAGGCTCATTATGCAAAAGGCACGCCGTCACCACAAAATGGCTCCGACCGCTTGTAAGCGCACGGTTTCAGGTACTATTTCACTCCCCTGTTCGGGGTACTTTTCACCTTTCCCTCACGGTACTGGTTCACTATCGGTCTTTCAGGAGTATTTAGCCTTACCAGATGGGCCTGGCAGATTCACACAGAATTTCACGTGTTCCGCGCTACTCAGGATACTACTAGATTTTATTTGCTTACGTGTACAAGACTGTCACTTTCTTCGGTTGTTCTTTCCAAAACATTCCACTTCACGCATAAAACCATATTGTAGTCCTACAACCCCAATGTTGCCTAAACAACATTGGTTTGGGCTAGTCCCCGTTCGCTCGCCACTACTTAGGGAATCACTATTGTTTTCTTCTCCTCCAGGTACTTAGATGTTTCAGTTCCCTGGGTTTGCCCCCCGAAGGGTGACTGGTCATCAACCAGCCGGGTTGCCCCATTCAGAAATCTGCGGATCAATAAATATTTGCTTCTCCCCGCAGCTTATCGCAGCTTATCACGTCTTTCTTCGCCTCTGAAAGCCTAGGCATCCACCGTACGCCCTTGCTTACTTTCTTGTTGGTTTAGCTATTATGCGTTGCGCATAGCTAAACTATGATTTTGATTGTTTTGCCAATATGTCAATGTACGTTTGATTCTCAATTGAATCTGTGGAGAATATCGGAGTCGAACCGATGACCTCCTGCGTGCAAGGCAGGCGCTCTAGCCAGCTGAGCTAATCCCCCGTATTACCTGTAGTAATAAGTAGTCCTGCGCAGATTTGAACTGCGGACCCCTACATTATCAGTGTAGTGCTCTAACCAACTGAGCTACAGGACTGTTTTAATTTTGAAATGCTTATAAAAGAAAAGTGAGTTGTTTTAAAGTATATTTAAAACTCTCTCCAGAAAGGAGGTGTTCCAGCCACACCTTCCGGTACGGCTACCTTGTTACGACTTAACCCTAGTTATCAGTTTTACCCTAGGCCGCTCCTTACGGTAACAGACTTCAGGTACCCCCGACTTCCATGGTTTGACGGGCGGTGTGTACAAGGCCCGGGAACGTATTCACCGCGTCATTGCTGATACGCGATTACTAGCGAATCCAGCTTCACGGAGTCGAGTTGCAGACTCCGATCCGAACTGAGACAGGCTTTAGAGATTAGCATCACATCGCTGTGTAGCTGCCCTTTGTACCTGCCATTGTAACACGTGTGTAGCCCTGGACGTAAGGGCCGTGCTGATTTGACGTCATCCCCACCTTCCTCGCGGTTTACACCGGCAGTCTTGTTAGAGTCCCCACCACTACGTGCTGGTAACTAACAACAGGGGTTGCGCTCGTTATGGGACTTAACCCGACACCTCACGGCACGAGCTGACGACAACCATGCAGCACCTTGTAAATAGTCCGAAGAAAAGAGCATCTCTGCTCTATGCAATCTACATTTAAGTCCAGGTAAGGTTCCTCGCGTATCATCGAATTAAACCACATGTTCCTCCGCTTGTGCGGGCCCCCGTCAATTCCTTTGAGTTTCATTGTTGCCAACGTACTCCCCAGGTGGATTACTTAATGCTTTCGCTCAGTCGCTGACTATGTATTGCCAACAACGAGTAATCATCGTTTACGGCGTGGACTACCAGGGTATCTAATCCTGTTCGCTCCCCACGCTTTCGTGCATCAGCGTCAATTATAGCTTAGTAAGCTGCCTTCGCAATCGGTGTTCTGTGTTATATCTATGCATTTCACCGCTACACAACACATTCCGCCTACCTCAACTAAATTCAAGACTATCAGTATCAATGGCAGTTTTACAGTTGAGCTGCAAGATTTCACCACTGACTTAATAGTCCGCCTACGCACCCTTTAAACCCAATAAATCCGGATAACGCTCGCATCCTCCGTATTACCGCGGCTGCTGGCACGGAGTTAGCCGATGCTTATTCATACGGTACATTCAAATACCTACACGTAGGTAACATTATTCCCGTATAAAAGCAGTTTACAACCCATAGGGCAGTCTTCCTGCACGCGACATGGCTGGTTCAGACTTGCGTCCATTGACCAATATTCCTCACTGCTGCCTCCCGTAGGAGTCTGGTCCGTGTCTCAGTACCAGTGTGGGGGACCTTCCTCTCAGAACCCCTAGACATCGTCGCCTTGGTGAGCCGTTACCTCACCAACTAGCTAATGTCACGCATGACCATCTTATACCGCCGAAACTTTACTTTCTAATTCATGCGAATCATAAAGACTATAGGGTATTAATCCAAATTTCTCTGGGCTATCCCCTTGTATAAGGCAGGTTTCATACGCGTTACGCACCCGTGCGCCGGTCGTCAGCGGTTGCAAGCAACCCTGTTACCCCTCGACTTGCATGTGTTAGGCCTGTCGCTAGCGTTCATCCTGAGCCAGGATCAAACTCTTCGTTGTATAAAAATTTTGTGCCATTTTAATGGCTATAATTCCTTACAAGAGTTTTAACTCAAAATCAACTTTACTTTCCTTTTATTAAGTGTGCATTTCAATATTTTCAAAGAACGCTTTCGTTTTATTCACCATCTAGGCATAAATAAACCGAACTCTTTATATCTTGTAAACTTAATCTAGAACTCTTTCTAAATCATGTTTATTTCAATCTTTTTTTTTTACTCCCTAACCTTCGTTAGAGTGTCGCTCTAAAAGCGGATGCAAAGATAACAACTTTATTTTCTTTTCTCCAAATAAATTTTGAAAAATATTTAGTTAATTTTTCAAGCTTTATTTTCAATTTAAATTGCTGTTTTTCACCAATTTAAAACCCTTCTCAAACTCTCAGTATTTTTCTCTTTTGCCCTTCTTTAAAAGCGGCTGCAAAGATAAATGATTTTATTTCTTAAAACCAAATGTTTTTGAAAAAATATTCTCAAAATTTTCATCTGACTTTTTAACTCCTAAAACCTCCTCTACATCAAGACTTTTCTCCCTTAAAGTTGCTCATCATTTCAATCTTTCTATCACGCCTTTCGTTCAAAGCGGGTGCAAATTAACGGACTTTATTTTTAACCTCCAAACATTATCCAGAATATTTTTTAGGCAAAAGTTGAATAAAACCCACAAATTACATTTTATCAAACAATTAGAGTTGAAATATATTTTTGAAATATTTTATGATCTCCCCAAAACATATTTTTAAGCAAGCTTATTAAGTACTTTAGAGAAAGTCAACAAATACTTTTAAAAATATAAATCTCTCTCTCCTTGTTTTATCTTCTTCAATCTTTCTATCAACTCAGTCTTAAACCTATCATCCCCATAATTTATCAATTCCTCATCTATTAACTTATACCCTTTTATCTTTGTAGTTTCAGGTGCATAATCTTCCAGATATTCAGCTAAAGTTAACATAGCATTGGGCTGACAGTATCTTTTAATAAATCCAGGGACTGAAAACTCCATAAAATGTTCACCCGTTCTATTTAATCTGTAACAAGCAGTACAAAATGATGGAATAAAACCATTGCCAACCAGTTCTTCCATCACTTCATTTAATGAACGATTATCATTTATAACAAACTGTTCTTGATCTATATCTTGCTTTACTTCCTTTTGAGAGTAGCCTCCCAGTTCTATATTTGTTCCTCCATCAATTTGAGAAACACCATACTGCAAGATCTCATCCCTTATTTCCGCAGGTTCTCTTGCAGTTAAAATCAATCCTGTATAAGGAACAGCTAATCTCAAAATGGCAACCAAACGTGTAAAATCTTCATCAGACACCATCCACTGCTTATCAATATTCATTTCTGATGCATCTTTAATACGAGGGAAAGATATCGTATGTGGTCCTACATTAAATACAGATTCGAAGTGATTAACGTGACGTAACAATCCTAAAACCTCAAACCTCCAGTCATAAAGACCTAACAAAGCTCCAATCCCCAAATCATCGATTCCTCCTTCCATTGCTCTATCAAGTCCTGTAATACGCCAATTAAAATCTCGTTTTAATCCACTTTTATGGACTTTCAGATAAGTTTCTTTATGGTAGGTTTCCTGAAATATTTGATAGGTTCCTATTCCTGCCTCTTTTACTATTTTAAATCCTTCAACATCTAAAGGGGCAGCATTTATATTAACTCTCCTTATTTCTCCTTTGTTGTGTTTTACAGAATAAACAATCTTAACTGTATCTGCAATATATTGGGCATTATATTTAGGATGTTCACCATAAACCATAATTAACCTTTTATGGCCAGCATCCTCCAAAGCTTTAACTTCGCTGATCAATTCATCTGTTGATAATGTAACGCGTTTTTGGGATTTATTTTCAGCCCGGAATCCACAATAAGAGCAATTATTAATACATAGATTTCCTACATATAAAGGAGCGAACAACACAATTCGTTTTCCATAAACTCTCTCTTTCAACTCCTTAGCTGCCGCTTTAATTTCTTGAATCAAATCAGGATCTTCTGCATTTATCAAGATAGCAGTTTCCTGCAACGATAGTCGTTCCTTATTCAATGACTTCTGAATAATTCCACGCACTTCTTCTCTAGTTGGATTTTTTGCGTTTTCTATTATTTCATGGATTTCATCTGCATCGATAAAATTCTCCATCGAACGATCTTCTATCTTATATCTTTGGGGATTATAGATTATTGACATATTTCTCTTACTAATTTTTCAGACTGTAAAATTAGTTGTTTTCGGATAAAAAAGTAATGAATTACTAATATTTAGCAAAAACGAAATATAATTTAAACTTATAAAAGTTATATTCTACAATAATTAAAACTAGATAAATTTATTTTTCAAATTCCATTTTTTTTACTTCCACTCCTTTTATATTATTTAAGTTATTCTCTAATTCATCCTGTTTAAGCTTATCTCCAAATAGTTCAAGTAGAATAAATCCACTTTGACTACAAAAATTATCATTTACTTCATGGAGTCCTAATCGGGTTTTTATGAAACACCCATATTCTGTTAGTAATTTCTGAACTTTATCTGCTTCCTGAATTCTATCATAAATCCTTAATCCCAAAATTACAATATTTGATTTTGTTGTCATGTCATTAAATTTTAATCAATAAATGAGAAGTTAATACAACTAGATGAAATTCTCAAGTTGTTTTAATAACAATAGACTATTCTTTTTAAAACAAAAAAACCACTAACTTAAGTTAGTGGTTCTTAATCAATTCAATTAATTACATCAGCAATATATTACTACCAAGTAATAATTATATACTTCTTTTCCTTTATTTATATGCAACTACATGCACAGCATTTTTATTTGAATCTGCAAACTTTGTTTTCACTTCAATTACACCATTCATTCCTTTCTCTCCAAATTTGGCAATTGCAACACTATCCTTAATGATATTTATAACTTCAACCATTTCTGGATCTATCTTTTGCATTTCGTCATAACTAATCTCATTGCCATCCATAATAACAAGTGGATCCTTAGTCAACTCAGTTACTGATTCAGCCTCTTCATCACCTTCTAAAACAAAATTGATAGGTATTGTATAATTAACATTTACATACTCCCCACTTTGCATACCTGGCTCCCACTTAGGCATTAAACCAACTACCCGAATTGCTTCATCATCTATTGATTCATGAACGCCTCTTGCAATTTTTATATCTTTCACGATACCATCTTTTCCTACTATAAAAGTAACATAAACTTTTCCTTGAACTCCTAACTCTTGAGCTTCTGACGGATACTTTACATTTTGAGCAATAAACTTTTTTAATTCCATCTCTCCTCCCGGATATTCTGGCATTTTTTCAACTATATAAAAAGCAATTTCATCACTCAAAGATGTTTCTGCCCCTTTTAATTCTACATCATTAACACCTTCCTCTTCTGAATATTCATTATCGCAGGCAAAAAAGAAAGTTACAGTAGACACTACCATTAAGGCCATTACAGCTTTTAATACTCCATATTTTTTTAATGAATTATTTGTCATCATATTAAATCTTTTTTTAGTAATAGATTGATTAAAGTTATTTACAGGCAATAACCGGGCTCCGGAAGCCTGAAACAACAATAACATTTTGTACTGACAAACAGAAGTTCCGTTTTTTAAAACTTCCTTATCAGCTTGAAACTCGTGAAGTTCTTTTAACAACCGCTGAATAATCCAGGCAAAAGGATTAAACCACTGAACAATTAAAAGACACTCAACAATAAGTACATCTAGTGAATGTTTGAATTGAATATGAGCCATTTCATGATCCATTATTTTATCCAAATCGTCATCTGAATACAATGATTGGTTCACAAAAATGATATTAAAGAATGAAAATGGATTAAAGCGGCCAGGCAAATTAGCCACTCGATATCCGTTTACTTTTGACCAGTTAGCTTTTTTAGAAAGTCCTCCCAATTGAACAAATCCATAAAACAACCTTACAATTAACAAAGTAACACCAAAAATATACAGCCAATTAAACAATTGAATCTTTACTATTTTTGGAACAACAGTTTTTTGTATTTGAGTTGAATATACATCTATAGAACCCAACAGATATGAAAATCCTTCGGAATGCTGTTCTATACCGACAGGATTAGACAAATGAATAAAAGGCACGACAGAGGCCAAAAAAAGGGATAACAACAAATAAAATCTATTAAATCGAAAAATCCTTTCATTATGTAGAACTAAACGATAAAAAATAGTTAATACGCCAAGTATAATTGATGATTCTAACAAATACTGCACTAACGCTTCCATAACTATTCTTTTTCTTTGTTTAACTCATTCTTTACATCATCCAAAAGATCTTCCAATTCTTTAATATCCATTTTGTCCTCCTTGGCAAAAAACGACACCAATTCTTTTAATGAACCTTGAAAGTAATTAGAAACAAAGCGCTTCATAAACTTTTTTCTATATTCCTCTTTCGAAACTATCGAAAAATAAACATAACCTCTACCTTTCTTTTCATGATCTACAAAACCTTTGGTTTCTAAAATCCTAACTATAGTAGATATTGTATTAAATGCCGGTTTGGGGTCCGATATTTTATCAATAATGCTTTTTACTGTAGTTTTGCCTAATTCCCACATTATCTGCATTACTTGTTCTTCTGCCTTTGTTAATTCTTTCATTCTTTTCTCCTCTCTAAACTCTATTCAACTAAATCAATAGTTCAAACTTACAATATATATTTATGACAAACAAATATTTAAACTATTTTTTTAGTTTAAACAGACAAAAAACTATTCTTCAAACTTATATAACTCTGTTTTAATGCAACTTATAAAATCCTTCCTCAATATTTTATTTCAAAACCATATATAAAAAGAAAAAATTAACAGTAACAAATATGCATTGATTCATATTTTAACCTATCTTTGCTAAACCGATTTAGTTATGGCGAAAATATCAATAAATAAAATTGCAGAAATAGCAGGAGTTTCAAAAACTACCGTGTCGTTTGTTTTAAACGGGCGTGGCGATGAAAAAAACATTAGTTTAAAGACTCAAGAAAAGATTCTGGATATAGCGAAAAAGAACAATTATAAAGCAAATTTTATTGCCAGAAGCCTTTCACTAGGAAAATCTTTTACTATCGGTTTTGTTGTTCCTGACATTTCAAACCCGTTTTTTGGTAAAATAGCTAAACATATAGAAACTGCAGCAGAAAAAAAAGGCTATTCTGTAATGGTTGCAAATACAAATGAAGATATTTCAAAAGAAACAAATATAATTGAAGGTTTTAAGGCACGACAAATTGATGGTATTATTTTAGCAAGCGCTTCAATTAATAACAATCAATTAAAAACTATGGTCGGTAAGGATTATCCTTTTGTTCTTTTTGATAGATTTTTACCTGATACAGAAGACTCTTATATTGGAATAAACAATTATGAAACTGCACAACAATTAACTAATATTTTAATCAAAAAAGGACATAAAAGAATTGGTTTATTTTCTGTCACTTCTTTTCTGCCAAATATTTTAGAAAGGATAAAAGGCTATAAAGATTCACTAAAAGATTCGAATATTAAATATTGTGACAATCTGGTATACGAAATTGACCCAAAGAATATTAAAAGCGGGGTTAAAAACGCTATATCGCAAATGATCAATGAAACTGATCCTATTACAGCCATTCTATTTCTAAACAACGTTCTTACCGCAGAAGCTATTTGGGCTATAAATACCATCTATCCTGATCACAAGGAGAAACTTGACTTTGCCAGTTTTGACAATCTGGATCTTTTTGACTACTCTATACCAAGGGTTACATCAGCTCTTCAACCAAGTGAAGATATTGCTACTTATGCAGTAAATATGTTATGTGATCAAATTGATAATAATACTGTCAATAAAGGAATACAGCTTAATACATCCATAATAGAACGATAAAATTGAAAAAAATAATGATCTGGGATAATTTAAATAAAATTACTAAACCGGTTTACTCAAATAAAAAAATCTTGAAATAAAGCTAAAAACCTATAATAATCAGACAAAATGAATATTTACAACGATAACAGAATTGTTCTTACTTTAGATGCAGGAGGTACTAATTTTGTATTTAATGCAATACAAGGTGGAAAATCAATATCAAAACCTATTACTTCTCCTTCATATGGAGACCAACTTGAAAAATGTTTGGAAACCATTATAAATGGTTTTACAAAAGTTAAAGAACAACTAAATGAAGAGCCCGTAGCCATAAGTTTTGCTTTCCCTGGTCCGGCTGACTACCCAAATGGAATTATAGGTGATTTAGGGAATCTTCCTGCTTTCAGAGGAGGTATTGCTTTAGGTGATATGCTTCATGAGAAATTCAATATACCTGTTTACATTCAAAATGATGGCGATTTATATGCATATGGAGAAGCCTTAGGTGGAATTCTTCCTCAAATAAATAAACAAAGCGAGAAAAAATATAAGAATCTGATTGGGGTTACATTAGGTACAGGATTTGGAGCTGGCCTTGTACATGATGGAACTCTTATTACAGGTGATAATAGTATTGCAGCAGAAGTTTGGCTTATTGCAAATTCTGTATCTCCGGATAAAAATGCAGAAGAAGGAGTTAGTACAAGAGCTATTATCAATTCTTATATAGAATTTTCCGGAACAAATTCAAATGACCTTATGCCCTTTGATATTTATAAAATCGCAAAAGGTAAAGCTGAAGGAGATAGTGCCGCAGCAAAAAATGCATTTAAAGAATTTGGTAAACATTTAGGCGATTCACTTGCTACACTTATAACATTGTTTGATGGGATTATTGTTATAGGAGGTGGAATCACAGGAGCTAGTGATTTGTTTATGCCAGAAGTAATGAATGTATTAAGAGGAAAATTTGAATGTGGTCAGAATCGTTTGGTTCACAATGTTTATTTGTTAGATAATGAAAATGAAGCTTCTGACTTTTTAAAATCTGATTCTATTACTATTAAAGTTCCATTCTCTGAAAAAACAGTACAGTACAATAAAGAACAAAAAGTTGCCATTGCAACAAGTAAGCTGGATGCCAGTGAAGCAATTTCACTTGGAGCATATGCTTATGCATTAAAAATGTTAGATAAGTTAAATTAAGAATATGTTATATCCATTAAAATTTACTCCTATTTTAAAGGAAATGATTTGGGGTGGTTCTAAAATCCCTGAAACATTAAAAGTTGAAGTTGATTCGGATGCAAAAATTGGTGAAAATTACGCACTTTCCGGATTAGAAAATGACCTTTCTATCGTTTCAAATGGAGACCTAAAAGGTAAAAACCTGGTTGAATTGATAAATCAATTTAAAGATCAATTACTTGGCAAGAAAATTTACGATCAATTTGGCAGTAAATTCCCCTTACTTTTAAAGTATATTGATGCAAACGATGACCTTTCAATACAAGTGCATCCTGATGATGAACTTGCAAAAATAAAGCATAACTCATTTGGAAAAACAGAAATGTGGTATGTTATAGAGGCTGAAGAAAACGCTGGTTTGATCTCTGGTTTTTCAAAGAAAACTTCTGCAGAAGAATTTGATGAGTTACATAAGAATAAGGAAATTATGAGCCTGATGCAAAAGCATGCAACCCAAAAAGGCGATTCATTTTTTATTCCAGCAGGAAAAGTACACTCTATAGGTAAAGGTAACTTAATTGCTGAGATTCAACAAACATCAGACATAACATACAGAATTTATGATTTTGACAGAGTGGACAAATTTGGAAATCCAAGAGAGTTACACCATGAGTTAGCTATGGATGCCATGAATTTTTCAGATGATGATTCCGGTAAAGTTAATTATGCTCCAGCACAAAATCAGAGTGTTAATATTGCCGAGTGCCAGTACTTTACAACAAACTTCATTACAGTAGATGGAGAGACTTCAAAAAAATACGAATCTCTAGATTCATTTGTTATACTAATGAATGTTAGCGGAGAATGTAATATTAAATATGGCGATTACTCTACTTCTTTAAATATGATGGAAACTGCTTTAATTCCTGCATGCATCGATGAAATATCAATTACAGGAAATGCTGAATTACTGGAAGTTTATATTTAACAACGATTATTACACATTATATATTTGGATAAAACAGAGCCCCTCTTAGAAAAAAAGGGGCTCTGTTGTTTATATAACTAATACAAATCTAATCTATATCATTAAGTATAATGAATAGTTTAATTCCAATTCAATTGACCTACAACTTCAAATGCATAACCTCGGTTTGTTTCAATTTTTTTAAACAAGGTATTATGATATTCATAATAAATACGTCCATCAATCGAAACTCTTTCTGCGTATAATGGCAACTGATATACAACTGCTCCAACAGGAGGAATCACTTCTTGATAATATCCACCATGATTTTTATAGAATATTCCGTCTGTAAAAAATAAGGTGAGACCATTTAACCTAACTTTAACGAAATTATTTGGTAAATATTTTACTCTCCGTGAATAATCATTACACACCACTACTCCTCTTGAATAATTCTTATTATAATTTACATTGTACCTTTTGTTGTTATAATGCTTTGAATAATTATTTTTTGAATTCTTTCCTCCCTTATAATTATTATTTTTCTTCTTTTTACTGTACGTAAAATAATCTTTATCAGTAATTCTATCCAAGCGATTTAATTCATTAGTTTTTCGTGATGAATTTTTCTTATTATAGTTTGAAGATCTTTGTCCTCTAGATGATTTTTTAGAAACTTCTTCTCTATAATTTTCATTTCTACTTTCTGTATATCTATTTCTATTTTGAGCTGATACACTAAAAACAAAAGCAGTAACCATTAATAATAAAATACCTTTTTTCATGACTTCAGTTTTTTAATTAATACTCAGCAATCAATTCAATTGAATTAAAATTATTATTGTCTGTAAAACAACATATAATCTTAACTTTTACATTCCAAAAACCAGACCAAAGTCATATATCTCTAAATTACTGCATCTTACAAAGAGAATAGATATTACTATTATTTAATTAATTAGATTTTCATGATAAAATTACTTCACTTTTAAAATATAAGATTGATTAGCCCCCAATTGAATTGGAATATCTAAATCATCATCAACATTTACTTGAGTTTTGAATTTATGATAAAGCTGATCTTCTAATTCTACACTCCCTTTATTAATGCCCATACTTACCAATACTGAAACAGGAACTTCAAGATCAAAACTTACAGAGTCATTTGAGAAATTTGTTACGATAATTAATTTCTCATTTTCACTCCAGCGGGTAAATGAATATATTTTATCATTGTATTTTTCTGAATTCTGTCTGTTATAATTATGAATATCTGCATATTTGCCCATTAAAGCATCACTACTAATAGTAAAATTCAATAAGCGCTTATAAAAATCTCTTAATTCTATTTCTTCATCAGATAATTGTTCTCCGTCAAAAGCACCGTTATTCATCCAACGCCGATGATGCGGTACTCCAACATAGTCAAATATTGAAGTTCTTGAAGGCTGTCCAAATCCAGCATTCTCGGCTCCCGGTTCTCCTACTTCTTGACCAAAATAAATCATCGTTGGTGAAGTGCTTAATGTAGCAGAAACAACCATAGCTGGCATTCCTTTTAACGCATCACCCGCAAATTCAGGTGAAGCTATTCTTTGTTCGTCATGATTTTCTAAAAAGTGCAACATCTGATGCTCAATATCTTTTACAGCTTCTTGAATAGAAGCAATATAATCTGTAGATCCATAACCTTGCATTACATGTTTTAATGTATCATATAAATCAACCTTATCATATAAATAATCCATTTTTCCTTTATAAATATATTCCCTGAATAACTTTGGCTGATACACTTCTGCTAACAAAAAGGCATTTGAATTTTTCATTTTAACAGAAGAGTTCATATAACTCCAAAACTCTACAGGAACCATTTCTGCCATATCATAACGAAATCCATCAACCCCAAAATCAAGCCAGAAAAAGGCTATATTTTTAAATTTAACCCAGGAATCAGGAACATCTTTATTCTGCCAAAATTCAAAATGAGTTTTAAAATCTTTATTCACATAAGAAGATGGTAGTGTGTCAAAATCTAACGATCCATCAGGTTTTACACCATAATTGATTTTTACTGTTTCGTACCAGTCGTAATGATTAGGTTGAGCTAATCGAGATCCATTACCAGTCCATTTAGCTGGATATTCATCAAACTTACCATCGGCTAAAGGATGCTTTTCCCCTCCTAAAGGTTTATAACCATTAATTGAAGTTGGAACTTTAAAAGAATCACCAACAACATAGTAAAAATTGTTATCCCGGGCATATTCAACAGAGGTATCATCATTTGCTCCAAAATCTTCAACTTCTCGCGGATTATTATGCCCCTGGTAATTTCTGGCAACATGATTTGGAACGATATCAATAATCACCTTCATTCCATGTTGATGCGTTCTTTCAACAAGAGCTTTAAATTCTTCTAAACGATTAGCCGGATCAACAGCTAAATCAGGATCCACCTGATAATAATCTTTAACAGCATAAGGAGAACCGGCTCTTCCTTTTACTACATCAGGATCATCATTAGATATACCATATTGTGAATAATCTGTAATTGTTGCATGATGCGGAACACCTGTATACCAAATATGAGTAACACCTAATTCTTTTATTTCTGTTAAAGCTTTGTCTGTAAAGTCATTGAATTTCCCAACTCCATTTTCTTCAATTGTCCCCCATGGTTTGTTATTGGTATTTTTATTCCCAAACAATCTGGTAAAAACCTGATAAACAACAATCTTTTTATTTTCACTTTCTTCTTTATTCAAACTTTGTGATTGATTATGACATGATGCAAAAATCAACATGACTACCATTCCTATATAAAATAACTTCTTCTTCATAAGATTTGATTTTCCTTATATTTATTTACTATCTAATTCTCTAATTAATGGTTACGCTTAATTCATTATCATCCTCCATCGTTGCTTCCAGAGTTAGAGATTTTTCATCCACTTGAAATTTATAATTGACTTTATCCCCATTTACAAAGATATTTTTAGGTTTAACAAGTACATTATGTATTACAAATGAAATTTTTCTCACTTTCGGCTTCCCTTCATATTCAAAACCTTCTCTGGAAATAGAGATATTAAGTTCATTATCATCTGATTTCGATTTAAATTTTAATTTTTCAAACTGATTATTAAGCCAACTCTGATTTGATTTACCATCGTCATTATACATATATCCTTTTGATTCTTTTATTTCGGGATCATGATAGTAATGTAAATCCAATTCATTCGTTTTATACTCTTCCAAATTATTAAAGACTTTTACCATGGGAATAAAAGAACCTCCTTTTACAAAGACTGGAATTTCATTTATGGTAACATTAACGGAATCAATTTGACCACCAATATATTTTTGATCTGAAAAAAAGTTATACCAATTTGCACCATCAGGAAAATCAACAGACCATTTCTTTGCTCCTTGTTGAGTAACAGGAGATACCAGAAAATTGTCTCCCCACATATAAGTATTTGTATTGTTAATAAATGCAGTATCATCATTTTGATAAAACAGTGGGCGCATCAAAGGTGTACCTTTTATAGTGTTTTCATATACCATCGTATATAAATATGGCGTTAGCTTATATCTTAATTGAATAAATTTACGTGCTATATTCTTTGTTTCACTATCCCAAAAAACTGGTTCTGGTGGCACATCAGATTGAGCATGAGTTCTGAATACTGGTTGAAAAACACCATATTGTAACCAACGTGTATATAATTCTGCATCCTTATAATCACCTGCAAACCCTCCTAAATCAGAATGCATATATGCTAATCCCTGAATTCCCATCTGTAAAGAAATCTCTACCTGTGCCTGTAATCCTCCCCAGGTTCTATTAACGTCTCCACTCCAGGGAATCATACCATATCTTTGAGAACCTGCAAATCCTGATCGCATTAAAATAACAGGTCGCCTATCCGGAAAATCCTTTTTAAATCCATCATACACTAACTTTGCCCATTCATGCCCATAAGCATTATGAACCAGTTCTGCAGCTCCATTCACATGAATCAAATCATCTGGATGTAATTCCGGTTCTCCGAGATCACCCCACCATCCATCAACACCACTTAGAGTATGTCGTTTATAAATATTCCAAAACCAATCTTTGGTAGCTGGATTGAAAATATCAAGCAGAGTAGTTGTTCCAAAATAAAAATCATATATATATGGTTGACCTACAGAATCAGTTCCAACGAGATTTTTCTCAATACATTCATTATATTTGTTAGTATTCTTAAGTATAAAAGGCTCTGTAATTAAAACAGTCTTCACTCCTTTTTCTTTTAACCCTTTCATCATTTTTTGTGGCTCAGGGAAAGAGTTTTTATCCCATTCCAGATTACCCATGTATCCTTTCACATCAGGTCCAAACCAAAATAAATCTAGAACCATGGCATCCAAGGGAATATTTTCCTTTTGATATAATGAAACAACATCTTCAACCTCATCTTGAGTTCTATAGCCCATTCGTGAGGAAATATTTCCTAATGTCCATCTTGCAGGCATTGGTTGATAACCTGTAACCTGAGTATAATTTTGAGTTAAGTTTTTAAAACCGGATCCTCCAACAACAACATAGCTCATGCGCCCTCCTTTAGTCTCAAACTGTAATATATCTTTTTCTGATTTTCCAAGATCAAGCCATCCGTCAGCTACATTATCAAATATCAACATATATTTTCTAGAGGATACAACTACTGGCATTGAATAATACATTAGATCTGCATGAGTTTCATATCCATAACTGGCCCTGTTATATAATCGAAGTCTATGCCCTCTTCTGTCCATTCCTAAAACTCGTTCCCCTCCTCCCAATAGTTTTTCATCTTTAGATATACTCATACGAAATCCCTTGAGGGTATCAGAATACAACAAACCATTTTCTTCTTTAAATAGAAGAGAGTCTCCTTTATAAAATGACAATTGAAATGGATCTTTTTGAATACTAATTTTTAGGTTTGAAACATTGTAAGTAACACTATCCTTATCATTTTGAAGAATGGCAGAAGCATATGACAGTTTTTCATCTAAAGCATACGAAGGATATTCTCCTTCATCAACTTTATATTGTACTTCAAATGCGTCATCTGATAAAGGACGAATGTAAATTTCATTTCGATTAGTTTGAATGATTAACCCTTCTTCTGATGTACGAATTTTTTTAACGAAGTAATCCGAATGATGAAATCTACATCCAACTAATAGAACAAACAAGAATCCTGTATACAAGAACTTTGTTTTAGTTAATTTTTGCATGGGAAACTAATTTTGATTCATACGCAATTTCTTGCTTTCTATGTTAATCTTCAAAATATATTAAACAAAATTCACCTATATAACTGATAACATGAATTCTAACACATGTTTTCAATTAAAAAATATAGACCTATAATCCTAAAAAAAAAATATTACTTGTAAGTAGTAATTGAAATAACACATTAAACTATTTTTTTAGTTTAATATTTTTGATGATAAATTCGAATGTTGTAACTTTAAACTAAATTATTAGTTAAACAATATTACAATGAACAAACTCACAATTATTCTTTCCAAAGTCATAATAATTTTAAGTCTACTTAGTCAAAATATTTCTGCGCAAGAATTAGATAAAATTAAAATAAATGAGAAATATAAATATGCAGAAGAGTTGAAATCAAACTATAAACTCGATAGTGCAATTATAATTTATAATAACATATACAAATCTGACTCTTCTCAAATAGATGCATTAAGATCCTTGGAAAAACTGTACAGTCAAACAATGCAATATCGCGAAGCTTATAAATGTTCCAAAAAATTAAAAGATTATCATTTTAGCAACCAATATTATAATATACGTTCGGGATTACTTCTAAAAAAATTAGGAGAACAAGACTCTGCGTTAAATGTATTTAAACCTATTATTTCTCAAGATAGCACTAACCACTTTATATTAACTCAAATTGCAGATATATATTACGACAATAATAACATTGATAGTGCTATGTATTATTTTCACAAAAGTTGTAATCTAAAAGCAACTCCCACTAACTTAATAAAGGGGACCGAATTATTATTGAAAAACAAACAAAAAGAACAAGCATTATCATTTATCAAAGCGTACTATAATTCCAAAGAAGCAAACAACAAACTTTTAAACCAGGTTTATGGTAAAACATTATATTTAAATGATAGTATATACGATGCTTATAATATATTCTATGCTTTGAGAAAAGGTGGTGACTCTTCACTAATAACTACAAAATTTCTTGGACTATGTTGTTGGAAAGCATCCTATTTTCAAAAAGGAAAGAAATACCTTGAAGAGTTTATAAAAAAAGACTCAACTGATTACATGCCATATTACGTATTGTCAATTTGCAGCAGAAATTGCAGTGAATTTCAAAAATCAATTGATTACATGAATAAATCACTAAGTCTTTATAAACTCGATCCCCATACTCTTAACATGATGTATCAAGGTATTGCTGAAAGTTATTTTGAATCAAAAGACTATGATAATTCAATCAAATATTTCAAAAAACTCGCTAAAACTGATCCCCGAAATTTATACGGAGAATATAAAATTGCAATGATCTATGATTTTGCATTAAAAAATAAAAATAAAGCAATATCTTATTATACTAATATAATTAATACTATTGATGAATCCGGCTCAAAAAATCATGATCAAATAAAAGTATTCTGTGAAACAAGGATTAATCAAATAAATGAATCTTCCTTTTGGAATCAAAATAAATCTGCATCCAACAATTAAGTCTATAATATTAAATCCTCAATACCCAAATTATCCTATTTAAGCTCATAATTTATCTTGCATATAAAACAATTTTGATATTTTCGTATTTTAACTCTAATTAAAAAGTTGAAACGATTAATATGAGCGAAAATTTTCAGGAATTACAAAAAAATGTTGAGTTAGCATTAAGTCAACGACGAATTAAAGACGCTTTTACAACATTAGCATATCTGGCCAAAAATCATCATGATGGTTTATTAATTGATGAGCTTTACAATCTGGAACTTACATATAAAAGTATGCTTAAGTATACTTTTGACGGAGTATCAGATCCTGAACAACAAAAAGTTTATAATAACATAATAAAAACATGTTATAATCTTTGTGACGATATATTCTCGGCAATAAATACAAATCAATCGAGTAGTATCTTTTACGAAACGCGCAGAATGCTTAGTAAAGGAGCTACAAATAATTTAGATTTTATTTTAGAGGAGTTTTACAGTGAACAGGTTCAATTAAAAATAACAGATCAGGCCAATATTCAAACGCAACATTCCTCAGAAATTATTGCCAAATTATTTAATTATTTATGGATCTGTACTAAAATCTCAAATGAGGAACAGGATAAAATTCAAAACCTAATAAACGACGGTAAGATTCATTATAGTATAAAATGCATTCTTATTTCAGCTATAACAATGAGTGTTCTTCAAGAATTTAATGAAGAAAAAATAATTATTTTATTTAATTCTGTTTCAAATGAAGATCCAACTATTGTACAAAGAGCTTTAACTGGTTTATTATTAAATCTATTTAAATACGATAACAGACTATTTCTTTATCCTGAAATAAATGCCAGATTATCTTTGCTACAAGAGAATCTTAAGCTTACTAGAAATATATTAACTATTATTATTCAACTAATCAGGACAAGAGAAACCGAAAAAATTTCATCAAAACTTAATGATGAGATTTTACCTGAAGTTGTAAAAATGCAACCTAATTTGAGAAACAAGCTGGATTTAGAAAATCTTCTGGGGGACAAATTTATGGAAGGAGAAAACCCTGAATGGGAAGATTTTTTTAAAGATTCTCCGGAGTTAATGAATAAACTTGAAGAATTAACAGAACTTCAAATGGAAGGAGCTGATGTTTTTCTTTCCACATTTAAGATGCTTAAGCATTTCAGCTTTTTCAACACTCTACAAAATTGGTTTGTTCCTTTTTATCTTGAAAATCCTGAAATAAAAAGCGCACTAGACCAAGATAATTTAATATTCTCCAGCAGTAGTGTTCAAAATAGCTTAGCCAATTCCGGATTCTTATGTAACTCAGATAAGTATTCTTTGTTCCTTAGTATTCCTCACATGCCTCAATTTCAAAAAGAAATGATGGGAAATATGTTTAAGCAACAACTTGAACAAATGGATGAAATTGAAAGTAGTGAAAAAATGATAACACCTGAAAAGAAAGAATCGATCATTTCAAACAGATATATTCAGGATTTATACCGCTTCTACAAATTACATCCACAACATATACAATTTGAAGACATTTTTAATTGGAAAATGGATTTCCATAACAGAACTTTCTTTAAACATACAATAAGTGATGACAATAGCTTACGACAAATTTCAGAATTCTTCTTTAAGAAAGGATATTTTAAAGAAGCAGCTGAAGCTTTTGAAATAATTTTACACCAACAACAAGATAATGTTGAAATTATCCAAAAACTAGCCTATTGTTATCAACAAAATAAAAAATACCACAAAGCCTTAAACTGGTACTTAAAAGCAGACATTCTTAAACCTGAACAAATTTGGACTACGAAGAAGATAGCATTGATGTACAAACATCTAAAAAAACCAGAAAAAGCTTTAGAATATTACTCAATAGCTGAAAGAATTAAACCAGAAGACCTATATACACAAGTTTCAATTGGTCATTGCCATTTGGATTTAAAGAACTACAATGAAGCGCTAAAATATTATTTTAAGGTTGAGTATCTGGATGAATCAAACACTAACGTTTGGCGTCCAATCGCATGGTGTTCATTTATTATAGGTAAGCTTGATCAGGCTGAAAAATATTATCATAAGTTACTTGTTTCTTCATCAAACAAACACGATTTGATAAATATAGCACATGTATTATGGTGCAAAAACAATAGAAGAGAAGCGCTTAAATTTTATCAAAAAGCGATTGTACAGATGAGTAATAACTTTGATGATTTTTTTGCCGTTTTTAACGAAGACATTCCATACTTAACTCAAAATGGAATTAAAAAAGATGACATCCCATTTATTATCGATCAATTAAAATATAATATTGAAGAATAATCAAAAACAAATAGATTATTAGACACTTAACACAAAAAAACAAAGTTACAACACTCAGAATGGTTAAGCTTAGATAATTCACAGCTAAATTTATTAACGTCTAATAATCTATTTTACAGTAATACAACAAATAATTAAACAGGAAAGTATAAAATGGCAAAAAAGAAAATCGACGCAGAGTTATATAGTTATGGTATATATACTAACTGGGATAGAAACTCTAAAAACCTTCCTAAATTATTAAAAATAACTGATCAAATACCTTTGGAACTAGATATTGAATTTGGATACGTAATTAAAATAAAAGGAGCTAAAGGAAAACGAATCTCATTTAAAATTGACCATCCACCATTTACTGAAGAAAGTGGAAAAGTTGCCCCCCCGTTTACAGGAGAGTATTTTATTCGATCAAACGACTATGAATTTTTTCTAGGAGATACTATATGGGAACCGATTCACAACAAAAAAGGTGAATGGAAATTAACCACTTGGCTTGAAGGTAAGATTTTAATTCAAAAATCACTTTTTGTTAAAGAAATGTAATTTTTAATTAAGCACCACTGTTATTAAGAAAAATGTAAATCCTAATAACGCAATTACTAATAACACCTCAATCACAAAAAACCAAAAAATCTTCCTCTTTAACTTTACCGTATTATCATCTGTCTTTCTAAACATCTCCCTGACTTTTTTAATCATTGCTCTACAAAAATAACAGTTTAACTAATTGAACAAAAAACCATTAACAGCTTTTAACTACAATTTAGATTCATTTAGTTGAAAATATTTATCAAAAAAATACTCTTTTAATAAATAAATACCCTCAACAATTGCCTATCTCTATTAAAATCAATACCACAAGCTATTAAAAAATCGCCATCATTAAAAGTTAAAAAATATTAATAAATAACTTTGATTGATTTCGTTTTGACGTATTTATAAAAGCATAACAATAAGGAATAAATTACCATCGCAACCTTATCTATATCTTGAAAAAGATAAATTCAATAAATCAAGATTCGATAATTTAGATTTTATGAATTAAAAAGTAAATTTGATAACAACAAAATTGTTATTATTAAGTATTATTTAAACACAAGAATAGAATCAATACTTTTTGAATATATTATATCGAATAACAATATTTTTATAAAAGATTAGAGATAAAAAACATGAAAAAGATTGCAGTTATATTATCAGGTTGTGGTGTATATGATGGTGCAGAAATACACGAAGCTACTTTAACTTTATTAGCTATTCAAAAATCAGGATCAACATATGAATGCTTTGCTCCTAACATAGAACAACATCATGTAATAAATCACCTAACAGGAGAAGAAATAAAGCAAACCCGAAATGTATTAATAGAGTCAGCCCGTATTGCAAGGGGTAAAATTAAAGATATAGCAGAACTTGATGTAAATAATTTTGATGCTATTGTTTTTCCCGGAGGATTTGGAGTAGCTAAAAATTTAAGTGACTTTGCTTTTAAAGGCTCTGACAGTGAAGTTTTACCAATCGTTCATGATGTGATTCTTGCTTTTTGGAAAGCTAAAAAGCCAATAGGAGCATTATGTATCTCTCCTGCGATAATAGCTAAAGTTATTCCTAACGCTTTAGTTACTATAGGTAGTGATGTAAGTACTAAGGAAGCCATTGAAAAAATGGGATCGAAACATCAAATAACATCACATGGTGAAATTGTTGTTGACACAGAAAATAAAATTGTGACAACACCTTGTTACATGCTAGATGCTAACATTGCTCAGATAGAAGAAGGTGCAAATAACCTGATATCAAAATTAATAATTCTATAAAATAAAAAGAGAGGTTTTATCTTTTTAAAATCTCTCTTTTTACAATCTTATTTAGTATTTAAATTAGCACTAATACCAATACAAAAAATACAAATAAGATTTGAAAAGTTAAAATTGCATTAGGAACATCTAACTTTAACAATGACCTAATTACGGGAATTTGTTTGGGTGTTTTCATTTTTAATTGATTTGGGTGTGTTAAAAATATATTTCAACATAAATATCGTAATTTTTAATTACACAAAAAGGAACAATTCTACTCAGTTAATGAATTATACTATTTTATAAATAAAACACCCATAATTTTAAATGAAATAGTTTTTCGCTAGATTATTTGGATAATTTGATTAAATTCACACCTCCGTACTAGCAGCAAATTTTATTATTAGAGATCTGTATTATGCTCAAATCAATAATAATTGACGACGAAGAATCGGCTCGTCAAAGCATTAGAAAGATACTTGAAATATACTTAAGTGACGTTATCGAAGTAATAAATACTGCAGATAACCTAATGAGCGGCATTGGATTAATTCGAAAACACAATCCAGATGTTGTATTCCTTGATATTTCAATGCCTCATGAAAACGGACTTGAGCTTTTCAATTACTTTTCAACGATTTCATTTGATGTCATATTTATTACTGCTCATCAACATTATGCCGTTGATGCAGTCGGACTAGGTGCATCAGGCTATCTTCTTAAACCAATCAAACCCAAACAAATTATTGATCTTATATTAAAAGTTAATTTAAAACAAAAAAACACTAAAACATATAGCTCTGAAGATCAATGGATTTATAACAATCACAAACTATTAGTTAATCATCAAAAAGGGGTACACATTATTCCCTACAATAAGATCATAGCAATAGAAGCAGATGGTAACTATTGCAAAATATATAGGGATAACGATGAACCATTATATGTTTCTCGTACAATTGGAAGTATAGAGGAAAACATTCCAAAGAAACATTTCTTCAGAACGCATAGATCTTGTATAGCTAATTTAAATTTCATATCTGAAATAGATAAAGAAAAAAGTATTATACGCCTTGAAGGAATAAAAATACCATTGGCCTCAGCTAACTTTAAAAACTTAATTGAAGAATTATCACGCTTAACTAATACATCTAATTAAATTATAGCATCCCATTGTCTATCATTATGACAATATGCTCAATCATAGCATCATCTCCATCTGAATCATACTCTGATTTTAAATTTGATCCAAACAATCTGGCTACTGATTGCCACATAAAAGCAGAAAAACCACCTTTCAGTTCTTTTATTAAGTCATAACTGGTATCACCAGTTTCTCTGTCAATTAGTTTTATCAGCATTCTCCCTTGTGAAAAAGTAAGTTTGCGCAATGGCTGTTCAAACTCTTCAAATAATTCTTTTTCAGCTTCTTTCAAATACTTTTTTTTAGCTTTCTCTGTAGGAATCGTATCTAAAGTTCTTGCAATTAAGGTTAGTCGATATTTGGCCAATCGTGCGTATGGTAAAGTTTTCTTTACACTTACTACTAACCTACTATATCTTTTATGTTGCCTTTTACTCTTAAATTTCCAGGGAGGAGTTATTTGTATTTCTCCAATATATACATGAGGTATAGTATCTCCATCAACAATTCGACTTTTCAAATAATGATAATTTTCTATATGGCTACTATCCTCCTGTGCAACGACATGCAAAGAAAGAAACAGCATTATTATAAAACATATATTTCTATAAAGAAGTTTCATTATTCAAACTTAAATCTTTTATAAAAATACGCTAAGTACATGACAAAACTTTATAACATTCACATAAATCATTGTTGTTAATTGGATTACTTAATGCATGAGCAATTCTGATTAAACCATATTTAAAGAAACTATAAGCCCTTCTACCATGTTTTTTCACCCTGATCGGCTTAATGTTCTCATGTTTGTCAATCCCTGCTAAATATACCCAAACAAAAGCAATTGATACAACAGCCAAAAGTTTAGCAATGCGTTCCAAGTAGATATTCCGGTGATGTTGACCCCTCATTCCGGTCATATTGACCCCCTTGGATTTGGGTAACTAAAAATGATCAGTGTGACAAAATTACATTATTTTTCTAAGACTTTCTCCTTTAAGCTCTATTCTATGTGAAGTATGCACAAGCCTATCTAAAATAGCATCAGCAATTGTAGCTTCTCCAATGATATCAAACCAGCTTGCTACTGGTAATTGACTTACAATAACAGTAGCAGCACGAGCATGGCGATCTTCTACTATTTCCATTAAATCCATTTGATGTTGTTTCTCAAGATGAGTTAATCCAAAGTCATCAAGTATTAACAAGCAGGTTTTTGATATTTTATTCATGAACTGGTGGATTGAACCTTCAATACGAGCCATTTTGGTTTGCTGCAACAATTTCTGAACATTGAAGTATGCTACTTTATAACCTTGTGCACATGCGTGATGTCCTAAAGCTGAAGATATAAAACTCTTGCCACATCCAGTAGCTCCTGTAATTAAAACAGATTCTCCTTTAGAGATATAATCACCTGTTGCTAAGGTTGTAATTAAGGACTTGTTTAATCCTCTGGTTGCATCATACTTTAATTCTTCTAATGAGGCTTGGTACCTAAAGCGGGCAGTCTTTCTGAGTCTGTCGAAACGACGATTTTCTCTGTCCTGAAGCTCAGCTTGCAAAAGTATTTCAATACCTTCATTCAATGATAGATCATTGTTTTTTCTGGTTTCTAACATTGCATTCCAACCTTTTTTAAAGCCATACAGACGCAATTGTGATAATTGATTTTCGATATTCTCCATTATTTAAAATTTAAATGATAATTGATTATTGTAATATTCCTTCCCCCGGATGTTATTATGTTTTGGAAGGTCTTTATCGGGCTCTTGTTGTGGATATTCAGTCATCTTATTTTTGATGATATTTAAAATAAAACCATAACTGAAGTTTTGATTTTCAATGGCCATTTGACAAGCTTTATTAAAGGTATCTGCAGGAGTGTTTTTACACAAACTAAAAAGACCATCACAGCTTCGATATAGTTGTTCAGGATATTTTTTCTGGGTAAAAATCAATTCTACGAGTTCTCCCAGAGTTGTAGAAAGCTTTGTAGCCTTGTTTTTATAATACTCAGGACTGCGATTTAAATAATGCTGATGTGTAGAACATAAATGTTCCTTAATGGTGGAGTATCGTCCTTTTGATAGCTCTCGTTTATGTACAGCCACCAGGTTGTATTTGTAAAAGATGCGCACCATTGAACGAGTATATACAACTTTTAGTTCTTTGCCGATGTATTGATATGGAGCGCTATAATAGTGCTTATCTTCACCAAGGTATATGTGATTGTTCTGAGCTAGTTTATATTCTTTGTAATACTTTATTTCAAAAGATTCTTTGGGTAGTTTTTGAAGCAATGGTTTTTCGTTTGATAAAAAGTGTTCCTCTCTGCAATAATCACGTTGTTGCATTCTGGTTTGGTTATGTTTGAGAGTATACTCCTTTATGGTCTTATTGAGTTCTGAGAGTGAAAAGAATTGCTGATTGCGAATGCGGGCATATACTCGATTATAAATCAGTTTTACCTGATTTTCAACCAACGCTTTATCTTTGGGTTTTCTGGCTCTGGCAGGTACTACAGCCATATTGTAATGGTTGGCAAAATCTTCAAGAACCTGATTAATGCCTGGTTCATATCTATTGGCTTTGGTTACAGCCGACTTTAAATTATCAGGAACAAGAACCTTAGGAGCACCACCTAAACTCTGCAAACAACAAGTAAGCGCATAAATAAAGTCATCTATGCGTTGACTGGGAACTGCCATACAAAAGCTATAATCAGAGTATGGAAGACAGGCTACAAAGACCTGACATTCGATGATCTCTCCTGTGGTGGCATCAATGTAAGAAAGCTTCTTGCCTGCATAGTCTACAAATAGTTTTTCTCCAGGTTCATGATGTAATACCATTGATGGATTCTTTGTAAGCAGGTGTTGGGCTAAATGATAACTAAACTGGCTTAAGCTGTATCCTGATGGATTTGATAAGCGATATTCTTCCCAAAGCAACTGTTTGGTCACACCTGCCTTCTTTAGCTCCGTTTCAAAATAATCCAGCTTACATTTTAGGTCTTCAAAACGTTGGTCTTTATATGCAGGATTACCAGGATGAAAGACCTTTTCAAGTGCATGATCCTCCATCTTTAACAGGGTGTTAAGGCTTAACTTTGAACTACGGTATTTAATTAGATAACTCTTAACCGTGTTCTTACTTATGTCCAAATTGCGGGCAATTGTCTTAATGCCACACCCTTGACTGTGTAATTGTAGTATTTGTTTTACTTGGCTCATTCTTTTAGGTTTTCCTGCCATATTCAGTATCAATTAGTAGTTGCAACTACTAATTAATTTAAACCTAAATCCAAGGGGTCAACATGCTCCGTTTTTTTGAAAAGCAATTGATGCAGAGGGATCAATATGCTCCGTTTTTTTTACGTCACAGAGCAATATTTATCCTCAAATATCATTTAAAGGGGTCAGCATCCGCCGGATTGTCATGCTAAAACCTAGCAGGAACTGGCTTCAGGAAAGGGGGTCAGCATGTTCAAGAATATCCACCAAGTCTGTCAAATGGGTATCTTCAAGGTTAAAGCCACTGGATTTCATGGCTCTAAACATGGTTTCGATCTGCCATCGCTCTTTATAATTAATCAAAGCCTGATCATATTGATTAAACGAAGCGATAATGGTAAATTCTACTTTGCCAGTGATTTTATTAAAGGATTTTGCTCCAGATAAGTATACTAGATTCTTACCTAGATAATAGAGTTTATCACAATGTTTGTAAGACCCAATTTTCATATTATTGAACAGCCAAAAGGCCTTTATAGGAGTTTTGCCATGACGATGCACCATCATATTGTTCCGGATGCGAATGTAAAATGGAATATTTTGACGAATAAGATTTTCAAACCATTCTTCGCCTATAAATTCCCTATCCGCCATAAAAGCTTTAATATTTTGGGTACCAAAGAACTGAACATATGTGTCCAACACCTCTTTTCGCTCCAAGGCATTGGAATTACCTCTTTTTGGAAGGAGTTTCCATATCAACGGAATAGAAACTCCTTTGTAACAAACGCTCAGCATCAGTATGTTGATATCGGTTTTGCCAAACTTCCAATTGGTTCTGTCCATGCTAAGCATATAAGGAGGCTCATCTGGCAATAAACTATAAATTAAACGTGTAAATATCAGTGGGTCAAAGGAAAATTCAGAAAAGAACCGTTGCACTCGCCGTAGGCTTGATTCATGCTCTACACTAGAACTAAAACCTTGAGCAAGTTTTACATATGAAACGGTTTGGAATTTTATCATGCTATTGATAATAATGAGCAAGCATTTAATCCTTGCCTTGTGCCAATTGGTTGTTGCCTTGAACAACTCAAATAATTGAGTATTTTTACTGTCTACCTTGGTATTCGTATGCATTACAAAATGATGTGAGAATCTTTTGTAAGATACTGAATATTAAGGTTTTAAGCAAGGAAATTGCGTGCTTATTTTGCTGATTTTCAATTATTTATAGTTTTGTCATGTACTAAAAAAAATACGATATAATATAGTCTTTGGTTCATTGATACAAAAGAAAAAAACCGATCCAAAGGACCGGTTTTGATATATTAATTAAGTAAATTCTTACTATACATTGAATCTAAAATGCATAATATCTCCATCCTGAACAACATATTCCTTCCCTTCAATATTCATTTTTCCAGCCTCTTTACATGCTAATTCAGATTTGTAATTTATAAAATCATCATATTTAATTACCTCAGCTCTAATAAATCCTTTTTCAAAATCAGAGTGAATTACACCAGCTGCTTGTGGAGCGACCGAGCCTTTTGGATAAGTCCACGCTCTAACTTCTTTTACTCCTGCTGTAAAATATGTTTCAAGATCCAATAATTTATAAGCTGAACGGATTAATTTTGAAACTCCGGATTCTGTCAACCCTATATCCTCTAAAAACATCTGTCTTTCTTCAAACGAATCAAGTTCAGCTATATCCGCTTCTGTTTGCGCTGCAATAATTAAAACTTCTGCATCTTCATCTGCAACAGCTTGTTTTACAGCTTCAACATGTGAGTTTCCATCAATTACTGAACCTTCATCAACATTACATACATAAAGAACAGGCTTATTTGTTAATAGATATAAATCTTTAGAAACCTTCTGCTGTGCTTCTGTTAACTCTACAGTTCTTGCTGATTTTCCAGCTTCAAGAACTTCTTTATATAAATGCAATACTTCTACTAACCTTTTTAATTCAGGATCTTTAGATGCTTTTGCAGCTTTTTCTGATTTCATTAAGCGATTATCAACAGTCTCCAAATCTTTCATTTGAAGTTCCATATCAATCACTTCTTTATCTCTTACAGGATCAACAGAACCATCCACATGAGTTACATTATCATTATCAAAACATCTTAAAACATGTATAATAGCATCAGTTTCTCTAATATTTGATAAAAATTTATTCCCAAGACCTTCACCTTTACTTGCTCCTTTTACTAAACCTGCTATATCAACAATTTCTACAGTTGCTGGTAAAACTCTTTGCGGGTTAATTAACTCTTCTAATTTTATTAATCGTTCATCGGGTACAGTAATTACTCCTACATTTGGCTCAATAGTACAAAACGGAAAGTTTGCAGACTGAGCTTTTGCATTTGATAAACAATTAAATAAGGTTGATTTACCAACATTTGGCAAACCTACGATTCCACATTGTAATCCCATTTTTATTTATTTCAATATCAATATATTATCAAAAATTTGTGCAAAAGTACATCAAATTTTCGGGTTCAGAAAAAATAAAAACATTTTTAATATATATTATCAGAGCTGTCCTAAATGTTTTTCAAATTAGTTGGTCATAATAGAAAAATCACGCTTTGGGACATATTTTTATCTTTTTTGAAAATTAATCCCCCCACTCAAACAATTTACCTTGTACATGTGCCTTTATTGGGATTGGTTTTGTATCCTGTTCAAAAGGATTATCCAATAATCGATTTAAATCAAATTTAACCAAGAGATTCAACCTTAAAAAAGCCACAAGATTAGACATGCACCAGCCATGCTTGGCCGAAGCCTTGAGGTATTTTATTATCAATATTGTAATCATTGCTGTCCAAATTTGTATTAAAACAGCATTAGGAGATGTTCCAAGGAAGGACTTGATTTTCAGTAATTGCTTAATATCTTTGAAAAATTGCTCTATTTCCCATCTGGCTTTATATAAGTCCGAGATGGTATTTGCTGTCCAAGTAAATTGATTGGTAATTAGCTCTATGGTCTGTTGATTAATTTCATCCCAAACAACAACACGTCGAAGTTTCTTAGGGTATTTGGTAAAGGTTTTGGTATCCTCCAACTCAATGAATTCGTCAACAAGTATATGTTGATGTCTATTTTCTGGTAGTTCTCGCTCTTCAAGGTGCAAAAACTTAACCGATTTTTTCAAACGAACCACAAAATAACTCTTTCCTTTGTGCCATCTGTATAGGTTTTCGAAATCAACATAAGCTCTATCTGCAACCACAACACTGTCTGCAGGAAGTATTATTTCCTTAGCGGCTTTAGCATCGTTAAGCTTGCCATCAGAAAGATTAATATATACGGGCAGACAACCATCAAAATCCAATAAGGTGTGAAGCTTAATTGCTCCTTTTTTCTTTCTGTATTTAGCCCAATCAAACAGATTTAAACACAGGGATATTGTTGTAGAATCTAATAACAGAATTTTTGATTTTATACGAAATCGGGTTTGCCTAAATTGGGCAATTGCAGTTAATTTTTGCAATAGTTTAAAGTAATAATCCTGAAACAGCTGCCATTCTCGATTCTGGTTTTGATAAGACAACGAAGATTTGGATGGAGATATTTTTAAGCCAAGATGATTAAGATTACCAGAAGCCGATTTTAAGCCATTAGTAACATCACGTAAAGAGTTAAGTTTTGAAAACTGACAAAAAAGCATCGTTATCAGATGTGTCCAGCTGTCAATACCCTTATTGTGCTTGTCGGTTTGATGTTTTTCCGTTAACGCATTGAAAGAATTTCTACATAAAGTTTGAATGATTTGAGCAAACAACGTTAAATTTGTTTTCATAGCCAATTAGTATTTTTATGATTAGACACCACAAAAATAATCGCTCCAGGAAACTGGAGCCTAATTGGCTTTAATTAGGACAGATCTGATATATTATTTAATACTTAATTTGGTACTCTATCAACTATATTTCAAACATTTACATTTATAAAACAAAATTTTATTTAAAAATAAATGACACCATCATTAAACCTTTTGGGCATTATCTCGTCAAAAGGAATACATCATCAGAAAGTATTTTAAGTTTCATTAATGACATTTGAGAATTATACAGATATTGAATTAGTTAAACTATTTAATGAAGAAAGCACTAAACAAAAAGCTTTCAAAATTTTGATGCATCAATATAAAGAACGATTATATTGGCATATCAGAAAGATAGTTCTTGCTCATGAAGATGCTGATGACGCATTACAAAATACTTTTCTTAAAATATGGCAGAACCTGGATTCATTCCAAGGAAAATCTGCTCTTTATACATGGTTTTATCGAATAGCAACAAATGAGGCGTTAACTCTATTAAAGAAAAAAAGAAAATCATTGCAGATCTCAGTAGATGATGAAGAAAATTATTGCGAAAATTCGTTAAGGAGTGATCCTTATTTTGATGGGAATGATATTCAGATTCAACTTCAGAAAGCTATCAGTATTTTACCTGAAAAACAAAGAATTATTTTTAATTTAAAATATTTTGAAGAGTTGAAATATGATGAAATATCTGAAATATTAGAAACTTCTGTTGGTTCATTAAAAGCTTCATATCATCATGCAACAAAGAAGATTGAAGCATATTTAAAAAATAACTTAGTTGATAAAGAATAATTGATATACTTTTTAAAGATATAATTAAACCTTTTATTATTTAAAGCATCAAAGAAATAGGTTTTATACAAAAGCAAGTAATTTTTAAATGAAGGAAAAACAAAACATATTAGAGGAGTTAAAAAGGCAAAATAAAAGTAACACTGCTTTTAGTGTTCCAGATAATTATTTTGAATCTTTTGAAGATAAGATGATGGATAAAATCCAGGCTGAAGAACAACCTTTGACTAAAAAAATTATACTTGTATTAAAACCTTGGTTATCTTTAGCTGCTATATTTACAATTATTGCTCTTGTATATTATAATACACCGTACTTTAAATCTACAAATTCAGTTGCTGATGCCTCATTTACTAATGAATTATCTATCGATTTAATATCATCTGATTTTGACGAATTAGAGTTAATGGACATTGTCACTGATGATAATAATAATGATATTTTTGAGAGTATTAATACTGATCCAAAATTATTGGAAGGAATAACATACGAAGATATTGAAGATTTGGTAATCTTTTAAAATGAAGGAATAATGAATAAAGTATTACTTGTAATATTATTTGTAACTATAAGCATTAATGCTATTAGTCAACAATATACTAAAGAAGAAAAAATAGAACTTTTAAAAGCTCAAAAAATAGCATTCATTACAAACAAATTAAACCTTACAACAGAGGAGGCTCAAAATTTTTGGCCTATATATAATGATTTTTTTAGACAAAAAGAGAAATTATCACTGGACAAAAAACAAATCACAATCGACTTACGTCAAAACTGGGAAAGTTATTCTACAGAAAAGAAAACTGAACTCGCAGATGAATTAATTCTATTCAGATTAAAAGAAGCAGAACTTGAACAAGAATATCATCAAAAATTTAAATCTGTTCTAAGTATCGATAAAGTAATAAAACTTTATAATGCAGAAACTCAATTTAAGACATACTTATTAAAACAAATCCGAAGTCAAAATAGAATAAGCGAAATAGAACGCCCAGCAAAAAGGAAATAAAAAAAGCAGGTTACCCTGCTTTTTTTTCTTTATTTAATTATTTCAATTAATTCATCTATTGAAACTAGCTTCTGATCGCCAGTTGCCATATTCTTTAAAGTAACTTTTTCTTCATTAATCTCATTTTCACCAGCCATTGCAACATATGAAATTTCCTTTTTATTGGCATAAGTCATTTGCTTTTTCATTTTAGCGGCATCCGGATATAATTCAGCCTTTATTCCGGCAGCTCGAACTTTTTGCAAAGACTTTAAAGAGTATAAGGCTTCCTTTTCCCCAAAGTTAATGAATAACAATTGAGTGGATACAATTGATTCTTTTGGATAAAGATCCAGAGTATTCATTACATCATATATACGATCAGCACCAAAGGAAATTCCAACTCCAGAAACATTTTTCAAACCAAAGATACCTGTTAAATCATCATATCTACCACCACCGGTAATACTACCAATCTGAACATCTAAAGCTTTAACTTCAAATATTGCACCTGTATAATAATTTAATCCTCTTGCTAAAGTTAAATCTAATTCAACTTCTGTTGAAATATCTAAAGTTGATAAGTATTCAAAAACTTTTTCTATTTCATCAACACCTTTTAATCCGGTTTCAGACTGAGCAAGAACAGTTTTAAGTGTATCAATCTTCTCTGAATTTGTACCTGATAAATTAATGATTGGCTGTAGTTTTTCGATTGCTTCTTCAGACAAATTCTTTTGTCTTAATTCTTCATTTACTTTATCTAAACCAATTTTATCCAGTTTATCAATAGCAACGGTGATATCAACAATCTTGTCAGCTTCTCCTATAATTTCTGCAATTCCTGTTAATACTTTACGGTTATTCAGCTTAACCAACACATTAATATTTAATGCATTATAAACATCATCAACAATTTGAATCAACTCAACTTCATTCATTAAAGAATCTGATCCAACAACATCTACATCACATTGATAAAACTCTCGATAACGCCCTTTTTGTGGTCTATCAGCTCTCCATACCGGTTGAATTTGATATCTTTTAAATGGAAATGAAATCTCATTTTGATGTTGAACAACAAAACGAGCAAAAGGTACTGTTAGATCATATCTTAGTCCTTTCTCCGAAATTTGAGTTGTCGTTTTAATTGAGTTTTTCTCTGTCAGTACCTGATCATTAACTTTCGATAAGAAATCACCAGAGTTCAATATCTTAAATAGTAATTTATCACCTTCTTCACCATATTTTCCCATTAAAGTAGATAAATTCTCCATTGCCGGGGTTTCAATTGGCTGATATCCATATTTTAAAAATACAGATTTAATTGTATCAAAAATATAATTACGCTTCGCCATTTCTATAGGCGAAAAATCTCTGGTTCCTTTTGGAATAGCAGGTTTTTGAGCCATTATGCTATTATTTTTTATTAATGAAGCGCAAAGTTATTCAATTTATTTAAACAAGCATGAATTTTTAAGATTGCAAATTAATTATTCCAGATGATTTTTATTTATCAGAACTACAAATACCTCAATTACCTTTTGAGTAGATCCAATTCTCTTAGCCAGGATTGAAGTTGAAGTTGAGCCTTATCACAATTTTCTTCTGGAGCCCATTTTGCAAAGTTTTTATCATCACTAACATTATAGGGTCCATCCTTTATTTCATATACTACAGTCCCTTCTTCTAGTCCAGTAGCAGTGTGCCATTCCCCTGGTTTTATTTCTACTGCAAATTGGCCCGTTTCTCTATCTAAAATTATATGATTTATTATTTCTCCAAATTCATCAAAAAATATTACCAAAAGCCTTCCTGTTAAAATTATAAAAACCTCTCGCTTATCAGGATTTACATGTGTATGAGGCCGAACATAGGTATCTGGTTCAAAAGCATTCAACATCCTCTGTATAGGATCTTCGTCACCTGTATGATAATTTTTATTCTTTCTCTTTCTCTCATTTGTTTGTGCTTCATGTGTTAAAGATTTCAACACAAAGTCATCAATTACAAGCATAACTATCTATATATAAATATTATAAATAACAATCTATTCAATAGGGGATAAAAGACTTTGCAAATAGATTTAACTATTTAAGTACTCTTCTAGTATCAATTTAATTTTAAGCATAAAAATACTCTATTTCGACTATTTAAAATTTTTAATCTAAAAAAAACACACACTTAAAAATAATTACATATTGTTCATCACTATTTATTAACCTTTACACCTCTTTTGAGTAAAATAAGAAAAAGCTTTGACAAAAGTTTATTAAAAAAGAACTCACTAGGAAGAGAAAGAATGGATACTGTGAAGATTTTGGCAATTGGTAATGATAAAATAAATTTACAAATCATTAAAAGCAGATTATTGGAATTTGGCGAGGATTGGTTGATTTTTAATAAGCAATGTGATACTGCGCATACGGAATTAGATAAAAGTAAGTACAATATTATTATTATTGATTGCGAAAAACCTACTGAAACTTTAATAAATAAAATTAAGGAGATTAAAAACTCTGAAAAAAATTTTAATACTCCTATTATCATTTGCGTTCAGGATAGTACGCCTGAAGACATACAGAAAACACTTCAAAATGGAGCATTAGATTTCATCCGAAAACCATTTAAATCTATTGAATTATTTGCTCGAGTAAGAACTGCTTTAACATTGTCAAGTACCATCGATAAGCTAGATAGACAAGTTCACATTATCAACGAAGGACAAGTTAAAATGGAAGAAATGCTTAGTGGGCTTATTCCAACAGAAATTATTAATGAAATAACTCAATATGGTAATTCAAAACCTAAAAAATACAGAGATGCTTCAGTTATTTTTGTTGATTTAGTGGATTTTACAAAAAAATCAAGGCGCTTATCACCTAAAATAATGATTGATGAACTATCTGATATTTTTGCAGAATTTGACAAAATAGTTAAAAGAAATAATTGTACAAGAATTAAAACCATTGGCGATGGATATTTGGCTGTATCAGGTATACCTACTCCCAGTCCGGAACATGCTATTAATATGATAAAAGTAGCTTTGGATATGAGAGAGTATATTTTTCAACGGAATTTAATAAACAACGTAAAATGGGATTTGAAAATTGGTATTAATTCAGGCGAAGTTATTGGTAGTATATTAGGTAATAACAATTATTTCTTTGATGTTTTTGGAGATACTGTAAATGAAACAGCAAGGCTGGAGAGTGTATGTGAACCTAATCAGATTAATGTTTCGAGATCTACATATCTTCATGTTAGAAATGCATATAGATTTATTGAAAGATTACCTCATGATGTTAAAGGTATTGGTAAAAGAAGGATGTATTACTTAAGATCAACCTTTGATACTTTTCAAATACCTGACCCCAGTGCAAATATTATGCGACTTGGAGAACTAATAGAAAAGCTGTCTGCAAATTAACTTTATTGTATCATAGTTTTATGGAAAAAGAGGCAACGAAAATACTGCTTGTTGATGATATGTCAATTATAATTGATATTATCATTTCACATCTTAATGAAATGGGACAGGATTTTATATACCTTAAAGCTAATAATGGACGAGATGCTTGTAAATTAGCGGTACAATCAAACCCTGACCTTATCATTATGGATTGGGAGATGCCTAAAATGACTGGAATTGATGCTCTATGTTTGTTAAAAAAGAATGAAAGAACAAAAGATATCCCTGTTATAATTTCATCTGGATTTTCAGATGCAAAAAACGTTCGCCAAGCCCTTGAAACAGGGGCTGTTGATTATATTCGTAAACCTATTGATCCAATTGAATTAATTGCTCGGGTTAGATCGGTATTAGCATTAAATTCTAGTATCAGGGCATTAAAGCAAAAACAAATTGAACTTGAAAATGAAAGTTTAAAAGTTGAGAAAATATTAACAGGAATTATTCCTGAGAAGATTTTTAACGATATAAAAATCAATGGAGAGTCAAAACCACATAGATATAAAAACTCAAGTGTTATGTTTGCTGATCTGGTAGGCTTTACAGAAAAAACATGTTGTATGTCTCCCAAAAGATTAATCAATGAATTAAATGATATTTTTTCTGCTTTTGATAAAATTATAAAAAAACACAAATGTACCAGAATCAAAACTATTGGAGATGCATATCTTGCTGTAAGTGGTCTTCCTGAAGAAAATAAAAATCATGCCATCAGTTTAGTTAAAGCCGCAATAGATTTTAGAAACTACATTTTAAAAAGGAATGAAAATCACCACACAAAATGGGATATAACAATAGGAATTAATAGTGGAGATATTATTGGCAGCTTGATTGGATATGAAAATTACTTATTTGATATTTTCGGAGAAACAGTAAATACTGCAGCCAGAATAGAAAGCCAATGTAATCCAATGGATATTGCATTAAGCAGTACTACTTATAACTTAACAAAAGATGATTTTAATTTTATAAATAAAGGTTTTGTTAGTTTAAAGGGAATGAAACAAACGGCTATTTATAATTGCATTAATAAAACCATCAATGATCCAATAATTAAAAATACAGAAGAGGTTTCTATATAGAAAAAGAGTTGGTTCATTTAAACCAACTCTTTTCATATGCTACTTCACTAATTTTTTATACTTGATACGTTTTGGAGTGATATCACCTAATCTTCTCTTTTTATTTTCCTCATATTCGGAAAATGCACCTTCAAAATAATAAACTTTTGATTCTCCCTCAAAAGCTAAAATATGAGTAGCAATTCTATCCAAAAACCATCTATCATGAGAAATAACAACAGCACATCCTGCAAAGTCCTCTAAACCCTCTTCCAAAGCTCTTAATGTATTTACATCAATATCATTTGTAGGCTCATCGAGTAATAAAACGTTAGCTTCTTCCTTTAAAGTCATTGCCAGATGTAGTCTATTTCTCTCCCCTCCTGATAATACACCGCATTTCTTTTCCTGATCTCCACCTGTAAAGTTAAATCTGGCCAAATACGCTCTTGCATTAATCTCGCGTCCTCCCATTTTTATGGTATCCTGACCATCAGACACTACTTGATAAACTGATTTTTCCGGGTCAATAGATTCATGTGTTTGATCAACATACCCAACTTTAACCGTTTCTCCAACTTCAAACGATCCTTTATCTACCTTTTCAAGCCCCATTATCATTCGGAACAAGGTTGTCTTTCCTGCACCATTAGGCCCGATAACTCCAACAATACCATTCTTTGGTAATAAAAACTCCAGTTCTTCAAAAAGCAATCTATCTTCAAATCCTTTGGCTACTTCATGAGCTTCAATTACTTTATCGCCCAGACGAGGTCCATTAGGAATAAATATTTCAAGCTTTTCTTCTTTCTCCTTTACATCTTCATCCATCAATTTATCATAGGCAGATAAACGAGCTTTTGATTTAGCATGGCGAGCTTTAGGGGCCATTCTTACCCATTCCAGCTCTCTTTCTAAAGTTTTTCTACGTTTTGATGCTGTTTTTTCTTCTTGCTGCATACGATTTGTTTTTTGCTCAAGCCAAGAAGAATAATTTCCTTTCCAAGGAATACCTTCACCTCTGTCAAGTTCTAAAATCCAACCTGCAACATTATCAAGAAAATATCTATCGTGAGTAATAGAAATAACTGTTCCTTTATATTGTTGTAAGTGCATTTCTAACCACTGAACAGATTCTGCATCAAGGTGGTTGGTAGGCTCATCCAATAGCAACACATCAGGTTCCTGAAGTAATAGTCTACATAATGCAACACGTCTTCTTTCCCCTCCAGATAAAAATTTTACTTGTTTATCCTCATCCGGACAACGCAATGCATCCATTGCTATATTTAACTTTGTATCCAAATTCCAGGCATCATATTGATCAATTTTTTCCTGAAGTTGAGCTTGTTCATCCATTAATGCTTGCATTTTATCTGGATCTTCTAAAACTTCGGGGTCTGCAAATTTTTCATTTACCTGGTTATATGCATTCAACACATCAACAACTTCCTGAACTCCTTCTTCAACAATTTGTTTCACCGTTTTATTTTCATCCAAAACGGGTTCCTGTTCCAGATAACCAATAGAATAATCCTGAGAAGCAACAACTTCGCCTTGAAAATTCTTATCAATTCCTGCAATAATTTTCATCAACGTTGATTTACCGGATCCGTTTAATCCGATAATACCAATTTTTGCTCCATAGAAGAAGGATAAATAAATATTATTAAGAATCTTTTTTTGAGGAGGAACAACTTTACTCACTCCCACCATTGAAAATATAATCTTTTTATCGTCAGACATTTTAATTAATTATTAGGTCAAAAATTATCATGCAAATTTAATTCAATTATTAGAAAAAATGCATAAAAAAAACCCTGTTGTAGTACAACAAGGTTTAAATTTTAATATTAAACTTTTATTTATTTAGCCATAGCTTTTAAATCACTTTCAAGCAATCCATCTCTTTTCTTTGGAGATACCATATGCCAGTCAAAATAGTAGAATTGAGAATCAGCTGCACCAATAACAATTTTATAACAACGAGCCTTATATTTGGTACCTTCTGGACCTACTTTATGCAAATAAACCACATCCGGATCTTTATCTTCAATTGCTTTTGCAACTTGGTCCTGTGTTACTATTTCAACATGATAAGGATAAAGTTTTTGAATCTTACTTAAAGTATTAATATCAGTTGTTAAATCCTCTTTTACTAAATACAATTTTTTATTGTTCAAACTTTTAACATTCTTATTATAATACTTAAACATGTTTGAACTAATAATCTTAGGATTATTAGAGACTAACTTAACATGATCTTGCATAAATTTAATAAATCCTTCCATTTTATATGCATAACTATCATCTTCCACCCTTACATAAGACAAGGGTATAGAACAAAGGTCAGGCATATCTGAAATTGAATATACATCTTTACCCATAAGTAAACTAACAAATGTGTATCGTGCCTTAGTTTTATCTTTATCAAAAGTAACAGTAGAGGTTACAATAAATGAATAAGAAGGGTCTCTTCTTTTCTCATCAAATTCGGCATGAGATATAATTTCATAATCAGTAATATTCCAAACTCTAGGCATTACCTTTTTTATCATGAAATTAAAATCGGACATTGGATTATCATCTAAAACCACATATGTTTTAGAATTTAAAAAATTTTGATAATCTTTTTCTGTTGGTAATTGTTTTTGAGCTGAAACAGTTACTATGAACATCATTAACAGCAAACTTGCAACAATTTTCTTCATATTTAAATTATTTGATTTGTTTTACTTTTACTTCATATTTAAACTAGCTATAAAAACGTAATTATTTAATTAGAGTTATAGTTTTTGAAGAAATTTTGTAAAAAATATTATATTATCTCAACGAATATTAACGCTGTTCACTAAATATCAAAACCTTATAAAACTATTCTTTTCAACAAAAACCTTTTAAAAAATATAAAATAAATATTTATACATGTTTTAATTTATATGTTGCATATTCATTTGTATTTTTGCTTTCAAATATCAAACCTATTTTAATACCAAACGTATGAACTGTTCTATACAGTAATTATATTAAAAAACTGTATTTGTCTAATTCTATGAAATAGCCTTGAGAGATTATTATGGGTGAACTCATAGTAACTGTTAAAGAAAAAATAAACATATGAAATTTATAAATAAATTTTTACTCTTATTTACGTTTGATCAAGAAGAAAAGCTTGAGGTTGAAACAAAAACCACATTACTTTTTACTAATGTGCTTAACTTTTTTCTTTTTGTAATTGTATTTATTGAGGGTATAATTTCACTTCTTGAAGAAAATTTATTTTTTGCAGGACCTCTTTTATTCTTTAGTATTCTTTTTGCCTTTAATTATTTATATGCAGGAAGAAGACCGAATTCAGCATTTTATAAAGAAGTTCTTTTTTCATTTATTACTTTAACATTTTTATTTTTCATTGTTTTTGGTGGCCCAACTAATGTAAATATTATTTGGCTTGGCGCATTCCCTTTTATTTCAATTAATTTATTTGGAAGAAGAAGAGGTTCTATTTATTCATTTGCAATGTTTTTGTTTATGATATTAGATTTTCTTGTATTAAGTTTATATATACCTGGTGCCATAGACTATAGCTTTAACCTGGAAATATTATTTTCGATATACTTTATATTTTCCTTTATTCTAGCTTACACTTTAAAATTTATATTCTCAGAAGTAATGCTCACTAAGGAAAGAGCAATGATTAATTCCCAGAATAGTAAAAATTCAAAAGAAGAGCAAATCTCTGATCTTTCACGTCAAATTAGAACTCCTTTAAGTAACATTACTGGAATTCTGGATATACTTGGAAAAACAAATCTAACCGACGATCAAAGAGATTATATAAATACAATTCATGCTTCTGCTAACAATCTTGTTAGTGTTGTAACTAATATGGTATCTTCATCAAAACCGGGTTTAAAACCTGCCATTGAAGAAGAAATTAGTTTTAATTTATATGCAACATTAAACAACACTATTAGATTATTCTCTGAAAATAATACCAAACAAAAATTTAGTTTATCTTTTTCTGCAGATATTCCTTCAACTATGACAGGAAATGCAATTAAGACAAAGCAAATCTTTTTAAATATATTAAACAGCATTGCTAAGTATAATATTTCAGAGCAAAAACATATTAATATCGAAGTATCCAGAATTAATACAATGCCTGGTAATGTTGAATTAAATTTTAAAATTATTAGTACCGGAAATATACCTTTCCCAAAAGAATATAAGTCAGAAGATTCTTTATATAAGAATGATATATTAAGACTAAATACATCTAAACATATTCAATTCTTAGATCTTGGTCTTACACAAAAACTAATTGAACAGGATGGACATGGCTTATCTATTCATCCTAATAGCGAAGAAATTATTTTTGAATTTGCTATAACTTTTAAAGAAAACAAACAAAGTATTTCAATTCAGAATATTAATGATAAGCTATCTAATACTGAATCATTTTACAAACCATCAGTTGATATAAAGAATGCAAATATTTTACTTGTTGAAGACAATTTTAGTAATCAACAAATAATTATTCTTTATATTAAAAATGAAGTAAATAAAATTGAAGTTGCTTACAATGGTAAAGAAGCTTTAGATAAGTTTGGTAAAGCAAAATACGATCTAATTCTTATGGACGTCCAAATGCCAATTATGGATGGTTTTAAAGCAACACAAAAGATTAGAGAGATTGAAAAAAGCACAAATACTCATACTCCTATTATTGCAGTAACTGCAAACGCATTTCCTGAAGACAAAGAAAGGTGTATTGCATCAGGTATGGATGACTATATCAGTAAACCCTTTCAACCAGAAGATTTAATTGGAAAAATTAAACACCATTTGAGTTAATTCTTTACTGAGGATATTCTATTACTCCAATACTATTTTTTCCACTTATTTTCACAATGGAAGGAGAGGTCAATTGTACATGCTTAATCCAATCATCTTCATATAATGTTGTTTGTTTTGAAAGATAATCTTCGTCAATAAAACCACTCTCATTAGATTGATTAATGGTAAAATACCCAACTCTTAACGAAGTTAGGTTCTGAAAAAAATGAGTTCCCTGACTTGGATCTACACTAAAACCTTCTAGGGCTGTTTCAACAATAACACTTGCTCCTGATATTTGTGGCCATTTAACAGGGATACCTAACCATTGATCCTGTGAGCCCCATCTACCCGGCCCTATTAAAATATAGTTCCGATTGGCCTTAGTAATCTCTTGATTTAATTTTTCAATTACTGGAACCATTTTTACCATATTTGCAGCTTTAAATCCTTGTGTCTTTACATATACAATATCTCTTATATTTTTAATTACTACATTACCCAATGCATTTTTTGAAAAAATCAAATAATCTTGAGGATGCAAATCCATTAAACCTTCATCCATTGTTTCTTCACCTTCTACAATAGGTCGAATCTGTAATGGATAAAATTTATGTTTTCCGGAAGGTGTTTGTAAATCAAATGCAAACTCAACCTCTACAGGTTGATTCATTTCCTTTTGACCAATTTCAAGTATCTGCTTAATAATTTTTGGCAATGGAAAAGCATCGTGTTTTAGAATATTTGCAAATGTAATTAAGGGAATGCCTTTGTATGATACGCCATCTCTTATTATATTATTCTGATAATCATATACAGATCCCAACCATCTTAAAGTCCCATCCTTAAGAGCAACTTTAGCATCTAATTTCAATAAATTAATAGCATCATTAACAGATGGTTTAAATGTATTATTATCCATATTTAAAGCAAAAAAAGTCTTCTGCGTATTGCGCAAAGTAAACTCCGGAGTTGATAATTGAAGTGATTTTTTGGGGTATTCAGGAGAAAACCTTAATGAAACACCACCCTCAACAATTTGCTTTCCTAAACCTAAGGCCACATTTACAATACCTTCACAAGTCTTCTCTGGAGGTATTGGATAAAAATTCACAGATCTTGCAACGCCTGAAATTGTTGGATAGAACCGATTTTCATGTTGTTGTCCTACTACCTCTTGTAACACAATCCCCATTCGTTCTTCATCAATAATATTCATTGTTGCCGACATATAGGCTTTACTAGATTTAAAATACACAGAGGCATAAACACACTTAATAGCTTCCTCTACCTGCGTTATTACAAGGTCAATATCATCTGTATTAGATATCATATAGGTTGAATAAATACCGGCAAAAGGCTGATAATGACTATCCTCTAAAACGCTTGAAGACCTTACTGCTATCGGATTATTAACAACGGATATAAATTTCTTTAAATAAGTTTCTGACAAACTTGGTAATTGAGCTTTTATAAAATGATTAAGAATTTCTTCATCACTTGAATCTGACAAGGCTATTTCATACAGATTATTTTTATCCATAAAGTGCTCAAAAACATCAGTTCCTATAACTACTGTTCTAGGAATTGTAACGTCTATACCCTCAAAATTCAGCAATGCAGCATTCTTATTAATTATAGTATTTAAAAATGCTAAGCCACGAGCTTTACCTCCTATTGAACCATTTCCTATTCTGGCAAATTTTACATATTTATCATATCTGTCAGGATAAAATTGTGCGATAATATCTTTTCCTTTTGAAATACGAAAATTTACAATTGTGTTATATAAAAACCTCTTTGTCTCTTCCAAAGATTCAAAATCTTCAACTTTCAAATTTTTAATAACATCAGCAATTGGAAACAACGCCCTTGCATTAAGCCATTTTGAAACATGATCTCTTTGAAAGTGATATCGTAAAGAATCATCAGGTATATGAAATAATTTTTCCTGAAGCTCTTTTAGTGTACTTACCCTTTCAACCTCTTTTTGTGTAATGGGATGAATAAAAACAAAATCACCAAATGCCAAATTAAATTTTAAAAAACTTTTAAGCTCTTGTAGTAAAGCTTTTGAATACTTATAAAGAAAACCAACTTTTATTTCTTTTGCTATTGATGCAATATTTATGTCTGATGATTGCAATAAAAAAGGCATATATGGATCATCCTCTTTAACCCTATTGGCCAGCTTTACTCCAGCTTTTGTATCCTTGATCCCTTCTCTGTTAAAAGATACATCCGAAATAACTCCTAATAGGTTTGTTTTATATTTTTGATATAGGTCTAGTGCTTCTTCATAATTTCTTGCCAGTAATATTTTAGGACGCCCTCTCATTCGAAGCATCTTTTGATGCTCATTAAGACCTTCTGACATAAACTTTTTTGACTGATTAAAAACAATCTTATATATAATAGGCAAATAGCTTGAATAATATCGAATTGAATCTTCAACCAAAAGAATGCTCTGAACTCCAATATTAAGAATATCGGCTTCTGCATTCATTTCATCCTCTATCAACTTAATAATGGCAAGTAGTATATCAGCATTACCTAACCAACAAAACACATAATCAATTGCACTTGTATCTTCATTTCTTAATTTCAAACTAACTTCTCTTGAAAAAGGAGTAAGAACAACAATAGGAATTGAAGGAAATCTATTTTTAATTGTTTTAGACAAAGAGTAAGCATCCATCCCTCCAATATTTAACATTGAAATTACTAAATCAATAGTTTCATTCTGAAGGACATTAAAAGCCTGCTCAGCTGTAGTAACTTGAATAAATTTTGGTGGATAGCGGAGATTTAAAGATACGTATTCATTGAAAATTTGCTCCTCAATTCTGCCATCTTCTTCTAACATAAATGCATCATAGCTACTTGATATTAATAAAACAGACTGGATACGTTTTTGCATTAAATGATTAAAGGCAGTTTCTGTAAACAACCCCAAATATGCTATCTCACTTTCTCTATCCATAATTAAAAATTTACACTACATCTAAAGATAATTAAATATTATGTTAGGATTTTGTGTCAAAAATCACAAGTGATATATATCATAGATTAACCCTTTCTTTTTTAAGCACTTCACATGAATAAATGAAAATATTTCATTAACTTTTATAATTAATTGAAACCTTAAAATTATCCACCCATGAAAAGTTCAACTCATTCATTTGTTGAGTCTTTTATGTCGGACCTCATCAAAAAAAATCCATCAGAACCTGAATTTCACCAGGCTGTTCATGAAGTATTAGTTTCATTATCTTCATTTCTGGAAGAGAACCCACATTATATCCACTCTGGAATTTTAGAAAGAATTACAGAACCTGAAAGAATCATAATCTTTAGAGTTCCTTGGATAAATGATCAGGGTAAAATTATTGTAAACAGAGGATATAGAATAGAAATGAATAGTGCTATTGGACCTTATAAAGGGGGATTACGTTTTCACCCCACTGTAAACCTTGGCATTTTAAAATTTTTAGCTTTTGAGCAAGTATTTAAAAATAGCCTGACAACTTTACCTCTTGGTGGTGGAAAAGGAGGATCTGATTTTGATCCGAAAGGGAAATCGGAAAATGAGGTGATGAAATTTTGCCAAAGTTTTATGACAGAATTATACAGACACATAGGACACAATACAGATATTCCTGCTGGAGACATTGGTGTTGGAGGTAGAGAAATCGGATATTTATTTGGTCAATACAAAAGAATTAAAAATGAATTTACAGGAACCATAACGGGAAAAGGAATTAATTGGGGTGGTAGTTTCATCAGACCTGAGGCAACAGGATATGGTAATGTTTACTTTGCTGAAGAAATGCTTAACACAAGACACGAAAGTTTTAAAGGAAAAACAGTATTGATATCTGGCGCAGGAAATGTTGCTCAATTTAGTGCTGAAAAGGTAATTGAATTAGGTGGAAGAGTTGTAACAATGTCGGATAGTAATGGATATATTTACGATCCTGAAGGAATTGATGAAAGTAAACTGGAATATATTAAACAATTAAAAAATATACGGCGGGGTAGAATTAAGGAATATGCAGACAAATACAATGTGAAATATGTAGAAAACAAAACACCATGGGAGGAGAAAGCTAATATTGCATTACCTAGTGCTACACAAAACGAAATTGATAAAAGTGATGCCATTTCATTAATTAAAAATGGTTGTCTCTGTGTTTCTGAAGGTGCTAATATGCCATGTACTCCAAGAGCTATTGATGTATTTATTGAAAGTAAGATTTTATACGGTCCAGGGAAGGCTGCGAATGCAGGCGGTGTAGCTGTTTCTGGTTTAGAAATGAGCCAGGATTCAATGAGATTAAAATGGACAAAAGAAGAAGTTGATTCAAGACTAAAAATAATTATGAAAGATATACACAATACATGCATAAAATACGGAACAAAACTTGGTGGTTTTGTAAACTATATGGATGGAGCTAATATAGGTGGTTTTGTAAAAGTAGCAGATACTATGATAGACCAGGGTGCAGTATAGATTAATCTTTTCATATATTATTTCAATTCTTTAATAACAAAGAAATTTTATATCACTTAAAGCCGTAATTTGTTTAATAACTTATTGTAAAACATATCCTACTATCAATTTCTAATTTAATTTTTATTCATCTTTGTATTAATAAAACAAACCATAGTGAATAAAATGATTGAATTTAAAATTGAACCTCTATCTAACGACCTAAATGAGGCTATTAAATACAAAATAGACCATAAAACAAAACCTCTTGGATCCTTAGGTCAATTAGAAAAAATTGCATATCAAATTTGTCGCATTCAAAACACAACAACTCCAAAGTTATCGAATCCATATATTGTTTTAGTGGGTTCTGATCATGATATATGTGACGAAGGTGTAAGTCCAAATCCTCAAGAAATTACATGGCAACAAATGATTAACTTCTCTAAAGGAGGTGGAGGTATAGGATTATTTTCTAGTTTTTATAATATGAATCTTAAAATCGTAGATGCTGGTGTAAATTATGATTTTAATGGAATGGAAAATATCACTGATGCCAAGATCAAAAATGGTTCAGGTAATTTTCTTAAGAATGCAGCAATGACCAAAGAGGAATGTATAAAGGCTATGGAAAATGGTGCTAAGATAGTTTCTGAAATACATTCACAAGGGAGTAATGTCGTTGGATTTGGAGAAATGGGAATTGGTAATACCTCTCCTGCTTCTGTACTTATGCATCTGTTTTGCAATATTCCACTTGAAAAATGCGTTGGCCCGGGTAGTGGTTTAGATGAGAATGGCGTTTCTAATAAATGTAAAATATTACAAGAAGCAGTATCTAAACATCCTGAAATAGAAAATCCAATAGACATTTTAGCTCAATTTGGAGGTCTTGAAATTGCTACAATAGCTGGCGGTATGCTAAAAGCAGCTGAATTGAAAATGTTGATATTAAATGATGGATTTATTATCACTTCTGCCTTGATAGCAGCGCATGCTATTAATCCAAATATAATAGAATACGTAATTCACTCACATCATTCAAAAGAAGGAGGACATGCATTAATGATGGAATTTTTTAAAGCTGATCCTATTTTAAATTTAGATTTAAGATTAGGTGAAGGAACTGGTGCTGCTATTGCATATCCTATTATTCAAGGTGCAGTTGCTATGATTAATAATATGACAAGCTTTACCGAAGCAAAAATAACAGATACTACAGATACAGGAGTGAGTGTGCTATAAAACTTCAATTAGTGTTCTTTTGCTAAAAGAATATAAATATAGAATGACAATTTATAGCATAAAAAAAGGGGATCAAAAGATCCCCTTTTTTTATATAATAGAGTGTTTATTAATACTCCGATTTTTTTGCTGCTGAATAATTTATTTTCAGCGCTTGGGCTTTACGCAATGCCTGCTTTACCGCAGTAATAATTCCCATTGGGCAGTCAAAGTCGGCTTTGATCGAGGTAGTCATCTTAGGACGATCTGACTCTTTCATACCTTCTCGCTCTTGAGCAATATAACTTTGAATATCTCCAACTGTAGCAAACTGATCATTTAATTGTAGTCTAGGCTCCGATCCGTATAATGATCTATACTGATTAGTAGGTATCCCAACATAAATATACGTAACCAAACTTTTCTTTTCAAGTTTAGCTAACTCAGTTGCCTGAGGAACTTTTATTTTTACTTTTAACGAAACCTCTTTCATAGTAGTTGATACCATAAAAAAGAATAAAAGCATAAATACAATATCAGGCAAAGACGCAGTGTTTATTTCTTGTTGCCCACCACTTTTCTTTTTTCTAAACTTTGCCATAATCTTTAATTTACACCAATATTTTTAGGTTCAGCCTCTGAAATCTTTTGAGGATAAATTTTACGAATAGCTTTTTGTTGATCATCATTTAAGTCTTCGTAACTTTTACCCCATTTCCTTTTAGCTAAATCATTTCTTACTTCGCTATAGGCTCTTTGTAGTTCATTTTGAACCATCAAATATGCCTGATATTGAGTTCCATTATCATTCTGCAAAGAAATAACTCCTTTTGTAACTCTAACAATTCCAAAAAAGTCAACCTCAATTTCTTTAAACTCAGGTAGTTTTTCATCTTCGTTCTCATTTAGGATAAATTCTTTTGCAGCATCCTTAAGTTCATCTACCTTCATTGGTTTACCTTTCACCAATAACTGGTTATTACTATTCAAAAGAACAGTAAAAACGTTTCTGTCCTTAATTGGTGGTGGTGGTGGAACATCCTCAGGTACAGGAGGAGGCAAAAGCCTAGCCAAACCTGAATCAGTATCCATGGTAGTAGTAACAAGGAAGAATATCAATAGAAGGAAAGCAATATCGGCCATAGAACCGGCATTCACTTCTTGTACATCTCTTTTTCCCATAATTACTATTAATTATTTAAATATTTTTGAAAGTTCTGTTCCAAAAATTGCTACGATAACAATTCCTAGTAGAGCATAAGTTCCATAAAGGAAAGCTCCTGCTAATTTTAACATTGAAGGAACATTATCTGGACCATCATAGCCACCTAATGCTAAAGGTGTTGTATCTGCAAGACTATAAGAAACAAGAGCTATCACAACAAGTACTGCAATAGATATTAAACTTCTCATAGCATTTTTTGGATTTATAAAAACATGAAATACCTCAAATCCAACAGTAAATATAGCAGCTATAGCAACTAAAATCTTTGCCCAGTTTAAAACTAAATCTGTATACACTGGAGTAGTATATGTTTCACCAGGAACATCTCCTCCTGTGAAAAACAATACTACAAACACTGCAGTTACAGCTAGCAATGCATACAGTACATAACTTAATATATTAGAAAGTTTCTTCATTGTTTACCTTATTTTTTCATATTATATTTTACTAAAATATCTAGTAAAGAAATAGATGCATCTTCCATTGTATTTACAATACCATCGATTTTTGATACGATGTAGTTGTAAAATAACTGAAGGATCATTGCAACGATCAAACCAGATACTGTAGTAATAAGGGCAACTTTAATACCTCCTGCTACTGCTGTTGCAGAGATATCACCCATTGCTTGAATCTTATCAAACGCATCAATCATACCGATTACTGTTCCCATAAATCCTAACATAGGAGCAAGTGCGATAAATAATGAAATCCAAGTTAAGTTCTTTTCTAAAAGACCCATTTGAACTGATCCGTAAGAAACAACTGATTTCTCTACTACATCAACACCTTCATCAATACGGTCTAAACCTTGATAAAAAATTGAAGCAACAGGACCTCTTGTGTTTCTACATACTTCTTTAGCAGCTTCTACACCACCTTCATTTAAAGCGTCTTCAATGTTTTGAAGTAATTTTTTAGTGTTAGTAGATGCAAGATTCAAATAAATGATTCTTTCAATACATAACGCTAAACCAAAAATTAACGCTAATAACACGAAACTCATGAAAGCAGCACCACCCTCGATGAATTTAGCTTTAATTTGTTTGTGAATTCCTTTAGGAGCTTCAGCCTCCTCTGTTGCAGCTTCTTCAGTTGCAACTTCCTCTGTTGCAACTTCTTCAGTAGCAACTTGTTCAACAGCTTGTTCTTCTTGTGCTTCAGTTTCTTCCTGAGCATACATTGTTGATGCACCAAATGTCATCATTCCGAAAACTGCAAAAAACGCAAATAGCTTTTTCATAGTCTGTAAAAAATTTTTGTTTGTATTAGTTTGTTAATACTATAGTTTATTTGCTAATAATTCCCTTTTTATTGCAATAAACAAAGTTAATAATTGAAATTCTAAAAAATTTAGGTGTGCAAAATACAAAAAATTCAGCAAATACAAAGATATTAGATATAGATTTCACCATTTAATGATTTATTTAAATTAATCTTCACCTCATCTAATGTTAAATTATTACCTAACAGGTACATAAGTTTTGTCAATGCAGCTTCAGTAGTAATATCCGCTCCACTAAAAACACCTAACTCTAATAAGTGAACTCCTGTTTTATAAGTGCCCATTTCTACACTTCCTGCTAAACACTGAGTAACATTTAAAATTATAATACCCTCTCTAACAGCTCGTTCTATCGCATCTAAAAACCAACTTGAGGTAGGAGCATTACCTGAACCGAATGTTTCTAATACCAATGCTTTTAATCCAGGTGTTTTTAACATTGTTTCAAAATAAATTTGATTCATCCCCGGAAAAATCTTCAACAACCCCACATTATTATCCATTTTTTTTGCAACACGAAACTCTTTTGAGGGGTCAGCTTTAGAAATATATGGATAATTATATTTAATATGAATACCAACTTCTGCTAACGGGGGGTAATTATCACTCCTAAAAGCTCTGAAATGTTCAGCATTGTATTTTGTAGTACGATTTCCTCGATACAACTTATCCTGAAAAAAGATACACACTTCCGGAACCATTGCATCTTTATATATATAAGTAGATGCTATATCCAAAGCTGTAATTAAATTTTCTTTACCATCAGTTCTTAATGAACTTAAAGGCAACTGGCTTCCTGTAAAAACAACTGGTTTTGCCAGATTTTGCAACATAAAGCTCATCGCACTTGCTGTATATGCCATAGTGTCTGTTCCATGCAACACAACAAATCCATCATATAAATTATAATTTTCCTCAATTATAGTAGCAAGTTTGATCCATTTTTTCGGACTCATATTAGATGAATCAACTATCGGAGAAAAGGAAGTGCTATCAACTTTAAAGTTAAATCTTTTTAGCTCAACTACTGTTTCTTCAATCATGGTAAAATCAAAAGGCACAAGAGAATTTGTAACTGGATCATTTACCATACCTATTGTTCCACCTGTATAAATAATTAATACATTCCTTTTCAATTGCTTATTTTTTTAAAGTTTAAATAGCTTATTAGCATTTATTGATGTTTGCTTTACTATTTTATGTTTCGGCACATTAAAAAGTGCAGACAACTTTTCTATTATATAATTTAAATATGAAGGCTCATTTCTTTTTCCTCTAAAAGGAGTTGGAGTTAAATAAGGGGCATCTGTTTCCAGAACTAGTTTATCATAACCTAACTCAGAAATAACCTTATCTAAACCTGAATTTTTAAAGGTTACTACCCCATTAATTCCCAAATAAAAGTTTTTGTAGCTTAATATTTTTTCACCTTGCTTTACATTTCCGGAAAAACTATGAAATACACCTGAAATACTATCTGTATCAAAATCATCCAGAACGTTAAAAATCTCGTCAAATGCGTCTCTTGCATGAATTACAACTGGTAGATTAAATTCTTTTGCCCAATTTAGCTGTATTTTAAAAGCTTCTACTTGCTGATTTAAAAATGTTTTATCCCAATATAAATCAATACCAATTTCTCCTACCGCACAAAAATCCTTTTCTAAAAATAACGGATACATTTCTGACAATTGATTATTGTAATCCTGATCCACTGATGTAGGATGTAATCCCATCATAGATTTACATACTAAAGGATATTTTTCTTGTACATCCAACATTGATTGAATAGTAGCAACATCAATGTTAGGCATTAAAATTTTATCCACTCCTATTTCAGAAGCTCTTTGCATCATCTCATCTCTATCTGAATCAAATTGTTCTAGATAAATATGAGAGTGTGTATCTATTATCCCCATAATTTTTCGCAACTTATCTATCGAGAATACAAAGTTCTTACATTTTTTAACAAGTCCAATATAAAAAACCTTAAAGGACAGCAATCCCTTAAGGTTTTAAACAATATTATGAAATTCTAAAATAAAGTTCTATTATACTATACAACACCTTGCGCAATCATTGCATCTGCAACTTTAACAAAACCTCCTATATTGGCTCCTTTTATATAATTCACTTTCCCATTTATTTCTGTTCCATATTGAACACAAACTTTATGAATATTAACCATTATATCATTTAATCTCTGGTCTACTTCTTCTGCATTCCAGTTTAATCGCATACTATTCTGGCTCATTTCTAATCCGGAAACTGCTACACCTCCTGCATTTACAGCTTTCCCTGGAGCAAATAATATGTTTTTAGTTGCTAAAAATGCAGCCTCTGCAGTACATCCCATATTAGACGCCTCTGCAATTAACTGACATCCATTATCAATTAGTGTTTTACAGTCCTGTTCATTTAATTCATTTTGAATCGCACAAGGGATGGCAATATCTACTTTTTGTTCCCAAGGTTTCTTCCCTTCAAAGAATTCTACTCCATATCTGTCTGCATATGGCTGAATTACATCCTGATTTGAAGCTCTTAATTCAAGTAAAAAGTCTATTTTATCTCCTGACACGCCTTCCGGATCATAAATATAACCATCAGGACCAGAAAGAGTAACCACCTTAGCTCCTAATTCAACTGCCTTTAATGCAGCTCCCCAGGCAACATTACCAAACCCCGACAAAGCAATAGTTTTTCCCTGTAAAGATTGTCCTTTCAACTGCAACATCTCTCTCACAAAATAGATAGCTCCAAATCCTGTAGCTTCAGGACGTATTAGGCTACCTCCAAATTCCCAGCCTTTACCAGTTAATACACCCGTAAACTCATTTTTTAACTTTTTATATTGACCAAACAGATAACCAATTTCACGACCTCCTACTCCAATATCTCCAGCAGGCACATCTGTATTTGGACCGATATGTCGATATAACTCACTCATAAAAGCCTGACAAAAACGCATTATTTCAAAATCAGACTTTCCTTTAGGGTTAAAATCAGAACCACCTTTTCCTCCTCCCATCGGAAGACTTGTTAAACTATTTTTAAAAGTCTGTTCAAATCCAAGAAACTTCAATCCGCTTAAAGTTACACTTGGGTGAAATCTTAATCCCCCCTTATAAGGCCCTATTGCACTGTTAAATTCAACACGATAACCTCTGTTTACCTGAACCTCGCCATTATCATCTACCCATGGAACACGAAACATAATCACCCTTTCAGGTTCAGTCATTCGTTCAAGTATCTTTGCTTTTTGGTAATGAGGATTTTCCTGGTAGAAATCCCAAACTGTTTCGACAACTTCTTCAACGGCCTGTAAAAACTCATCTTCCCCAGGATTTTTTATCCTTACTGTATCTATGAATTCTTTAATTTTAGCATCCATGGTAAATACTTTTATAGATTTTTATCAAATCAAAAATATATATTTACCTGAATCCAAATCATGACTTTTAACACATTATCATTTTTAATTACACACCTCACTAAACACTGATTATCTTACCATTACACCTCATAAACACTACTTAATACCATTACACATGATAACAATCATAAACTCTATTCGTATTTATACCATTTAATCAACCAAACAAATATTTTCTTAACATCAAATTAATAGATTTATCCTTTGTTTAAACAGCATAATACAACAAACTAGCCTAAAAACCATCTATATTTTTAAAATCAAACAAAAACCACATACAACTATATTTCAACTACTTAAACCTCAATCAATCTATATTTTATTTGTACATTTAGTATTTTCAAGAACATTTTAATTGTTTTGAAACACAGGTTAATAATCCTGTCTATTTTCCAAAACAAAGAATTTAACTTATGAAAATCACTCCTTTTATTTTTATCCTAATGATTCTATTCAGCTGCAATCATTCAAATCACGTACTTCATGTAAATAAAGATTTTACAGTCTACAATAACAAAGTTGTTCAAGGTGATTTTATTTCTCAAGTTAACCCAGATGGAAGTATGTCATCAAATTACAGAAGTCCTTTAAATACGTTACACAAAAGATCAATTGAGTTAAAATTCAGCATCAATCATAAGGATAATGAATTGCCTTTTGCCACAAATCATCGTTTAATTGTAAAACCTCAGGATGGAATATACAATTCGCCAACCATTATTTTTGGAAAACAATTCATTGATAAACAATCAGGTGCAACGGAAAACTTAGAACCTAACATCACTTTAAAAGTCAAACTCGATATGCGAGAAGTATTCAATGACTTTAATACAAAAGGATATTATTTAGATATTAATAATGAAAAAATTTCAAAAGAAGATTTTAAAGGCGTATTTATGGCAGGAAATATTACACCTTTAAGTTTCGATTTTGAGAACCTGGGAGAAAATGTCCAACTAAAAGATGAAGATGGAGATCATATTTATGAAATTTCCATTAAAATAAACAATCCAGATTCAGATAAATCAATTAAACCTGAATGGAAACTAAAAAAAGACATTAGCCAATACCCTCAACTCAAGACCAACATCCCATTGATACAATCACTTTACAATATGGCGCTTGAAGAAACCGTTTTACTAAGCGAAAATGATGGTACTTTTAGAACGGGAGCAAAATGGGAAGGGGTTTGGACTCGCGATGTCAGTTATGCTACTGTATTAGGAATGGGAATTGCTGATACACAAAGAGCAAGGCAGTCTCTATTAAAGAAAGTAAAGAGAAACAGAATTATTCAAGATACAGGATCAGGCGGTGCATGGCCCGTTTCTTCAGACAGAACAACATGGGCTATAGCAGCATGGGAAATTTACATTATTACAGGAGACCAATTATGGTTAGAATATTGCTACGAAGTCATCAAAAACTCTATTGAAGATGACAGGTTTATTGTTTATGATCAAAAAAGCAAACTATACAAAGGAGAATCTTCCTTTTTAGATTGGAGAATTCAAACATATCCCAGGTGGATGAATAACATTGATATCTATGAGTCTTATAATTTAGGAACTAATCTTGTTCATTATCAAACCCTCGTTATTTTAAGTAAAATGGCTGATTTATTAAATCAAAAAGATGATAATGAAAAGTATGCCTCATGGGCTAAAGATTTAAAATCTGCAATTAACAAAGACTTATGGAATGATCAGAAAGGGTATTATAATCAATACATTTACGGTAGAAACTTTAATTACACATCTCCTAAATCTGAATCACTAGGAGCAGCATTTTCTGTTTTATTTAATGTTGCAGAAGAAAACTCCTCTACGGTAATTGAAAAAACTCCAATATTAACTTGGGGAATTCCATGTGTTTATCCCCAAATACCTGAAATAAGGCCATATCATAACAATGGAATTTGGCCTTTCGTACAAACTTTTTGGAATCTGGCAGCAGCAAAAACAGGAAATGGAACGGCTTTAGAATATGGGATCAGTTCTTTCTATCGTGCTACGGCCATGTTTTTAACCAACAAAGAAAACATGGTAGCTGACAATGGAGATTTTGTAACAGCATTAAACTCTGACAGGCAGTTATGGAGTGTTGCCGGAAATTTGGGACATATCTATAAGATTTTCTTTGGTATGGATTTTCAACCTGATAATACCCTACATTTTAATCCATCTATTCCTGTTTCATACAATTGCAACATGGAGCTAAGTAATTTAAAAATCAGAGACAAAGAATTTCTAATAAAAATTAAAGGATATGGAAATAGGATCAAATCATTTAAAATTAATGGAAATGAACAACAGAATCATTCGGTAAGTTTATTAGGTAAAGGGAAAGATATTATTGAAATAAAAATGGCCAATAATACTTTTTATGGAGAAGTAAATTTAGTTTCCAATAAATTCCACCTAAAAACCCCTAAAGTAAAAATAATTGCAAATGAATTGCTATGGGATCCCATACCAAATGCTGTAGAATATAAGGTTTATAAAAATGGAGAGCCTTATACTTCCACTTCAGACATGACAAAAATAACACTTGATCGTACAAATGGAGAATACACAGTTCTGGCTTATAATATTTTAAAAGAACCTTCTTTTATTAGTGAACCTATCATGTACACTCCTGAAAATTATAAGATCATATCTTTTAATAATTATAAGACAGATCTTACAAGTTCAATTATAAATACGCCCAAAGGAATGATAGAATTGTCAAAAGATAGAAATTCAGAAGTAAAATGGGACTTAAATATTCAAGAAGAGGGAGATTATATTATTTATTTTAAATACTCCAATGGAAGCGGACCTTGGAATACAGATAATAAATGTGCAAACAGAACTTTATGGATTGATGACATCAAAACAGCACCTATTATTATGGCGCAGAGAGGCACTAACGAATGGTCTAACATCGGAGTTACAAACCGTTTAAGAGTCAGACTTTCAAAAGGAACTCACCGATTTAAGATTAGCTTTGAACCTGAGAATGAAAATATGAATACTGATATCAACACGGCTCTACTTGGCGAAATGAAATTAATAAGATTATAATTACCTATACTTCAATAGAATCAATCAAATTGCAGACTGGTTGATTCTATTGATAACACTAGAAGGCTTCACTAAAGGCTACATATAACGAACGGCGATCTTTAGCGAAACCATAATCTACCCTTAAATTCATTCTAGGTTGAATCTCCACTCTTAAGCCTGCTCCCAGGTTTGGTAAAAAATCTCGCATTTCATCATAGCGAGAAGTAACATTTCCTATTCCAGACCATACAGCAAAACCTACATGCTGTAGATACTTTTTTATGGCTGGCATTCTCATTCCCGAGAACATATGACGATATTCTGTAATTCCAAACGATGCAATTTTGTCTCTAAATCGCCCCCATTGATATCCTCTCAAATCAAATTGAGTTCCTAATTGAGGCATGTCCATCCATGCTATATCACCATCTCCATATTGAGTTTTGAATTGAAAAGCCCAAACTTTCCGATCTCCCAACTTTATATATTTACGAGCATCAAGTGTAGCCTTTAAAAACTCATTACTATCTCCAATCTTAAATATCTTATTATAATTTACAAATGAAACACTAAGCAAATGCCCTTTATAAGGATTCTGAACATTATCTCGCGTATCTATGTCAAATGCCAAACCTAATCCAAAATTCGTGGCACTACTCCCGTATTTTTGAACAGATTCATCTGCTATCATATAATCATTTATACTCGTAGCCTGAGTACTATTAAAATCATAAGTAACACCAACAAAAAAACTTTTATTAATACGATGTACTACTTTTCCTTCTGCAGAAAACCATCTTCGATGATATTTAGTTGTTTCATCTGGAGATGCAGTTCTATTTCCTGCATCATATCCTACACCCCAATAATTATCAGGCATATCTCTGTAAAACAACATGGTTAACAATCGCATCTTATCTGTTTTACCATATATATAAGGTAACACTGTAATTGAAATAGATTCGTTTGTACTATAACCAAATGAAAAAGGAATACTTGATCTGTCGGCAAATGGATTATCTTTTTGCAATTTAAACGACATCAATCCTCCTGCTGTAAATAAAAGTTCTAATTCAGGAGTATAGGTAGGTGCCACATATGGCGTAAACATAAAGTTTTTTTCATTATTCCCGATTTGATGCAAAGAATCTACCTGATCAGAAGTCTTATCTGTAGGATCTCCTACTTTTGGTTTCTGACCATAAATAGTTGAAATAAAACAACAAAACAGCAACAGTACTCCCCACTTAATCATCAACATTTCCCCTTTATTAAAAATCCGTGCAAATATACAATTATTGACAACCAGATAAGAATATGCAAATCAATTTTTTACTAATAATCGCAATATATGTAAGGCCAAATTAACAGTTGACTACTTGTTTCTATTTTAGTAAATTTAGATAACATTAAAACTTTGAAAATCAAGCAATGACAAATATAGCTTTAACAAACGTGTCTTTTAACTTTTTAAAAGGCTCCCATAAATTTCTGGAATTAATTCTGGACAACATAAATAGTGCAGTTCTACTATTAAATAATAAGATGGAACTTATCTCATTCAATAATGCTTTAATTACTATGTTCCCCAAAAATAAAGATAAAAATTTAACACTTGTTAGATGCGGAGAGGCAATTGGATGTGCTTATCAGGTTGAGGAACAAAAAGATTGTGGCAAAACATCAAACTGCAGAAAATGTGAATTAAGAATAAGTGCCATTTCTACGTACTTAAATAATACTACAACATTTCGAAAAAGAATAACTCGTCCATTTTATCTTGAAAACAATCAAAAGGTATTTATGAATCTTCAATATACTACAAAATACTTTGCTTATGATAATGATAAATACATTGTGATGCTTATTGAAAGCGCAAATCAATAAATATATTTAACATTATTATTAAACCACCTTATTTATCTTATTGTTAATTAGAGTAATCATTTACCCCATTTCAAAACCCGAGTTAACACCCTATATTTGAGATTATTCTTATTTTATGAGATCATAAAATACAATTCAAACATTAAATTACAATAAGATAACGTTAATAAATAGTTGGATTATATTTACAAGTACTTATAAATTGACTTTAATAAAAAATCCTATTTAAATAAGATTAACACGAATAGTTGACTTTTGCAGTGTTTAAAAAACAAGCAAACATTACTTAGAAAATAACAACCTAAATTTTTTAAAAGAATGAAAAAGTTCAACTATTTAAGCAAATTAACTTTTACTTTATTAACCCTTGCAAGTCTATCATTTACTTTTACATCATGTAGTAATGATGACGATGAAGCTGATTCAACCACAAAATCAGCTTCGGATTTATTAGAAGAGTATAATACACCAAAGTATGTATTTCTATTTATTGGTGATGGTATGGCAAATGTTCAAATTAATGCGGCAGAAGCTGCGTTAAACAGTTCTGGCTTTCTTAAGTCGGTAGGAATTGGAACATTAAACATGCAACAATTTGAAGTAACAGGTATGCAAACTACTCATGCAGAAGACCGATACATTACTGATTCAGCTGCAGCAGCTACAGCTTTAGCTACTGGTGAAAAAACTACTTGCGGTACCATTTCTCAAAACGGAGAGCACTCTGAAGAGATTAAAACCATGGCTGAAATGGCTAAAGAAAAAGGGATGAAAGTAGGTATTGTTTCGAGTGTAAGTATCGATCATGCAACACCAGCTTGTTTCTATTCTCACTCTGAAACACGTAATTACTATAATTATATAGCAAGCCAAATGGCAACCAGTGATTTTGATTACTTTGGTGGTGGTTATGCAAAAGGTAACTTTACAAAATACAGAGATGCATCAAGAGTTCCTGATGATTTTACTCCAGTTGACATTGATCAGGCAATGGAAGATGCAGGATACACCATTACAACAAACAAAACAGAATTAACAGCTGTTGCAAACGGAACAAAATGTTGGGCTTATTCGGATCAATACGATGGTTCTGCAGCTCTTCCTTATGAAGTAGATCGCACTTCTGATGATCTTTCTTTAGCTGATTTTACTCAAAAAGGAATTGAACTATTAGAAAATGAAAATGGATTTTTCATGATGGTAGAAGGTGGAAAAATTGACTGGGCTTGTCACGCTAATGATGCTGTTGCATCTACTTTTGATGTGGTTGCATTTGATGATGCAGTTGGTAAAGCAATTGATTTTTACAACGAACACCCGGATTCAACTTTAATTATTGTTACTGGCGACCATGAAACAGGAGGATTAACTCTTGGTTATGCAGGAACTGCTTATGAAACAGCATTTACCTTTTTAAATTACCAAAATATCTCATACGATGAGTATTACAATAATGTAGTTAAAACATGGGATCCTGAAACAATTACTTTTACCGAAGCATTAACATCTGCTAAAGAATATTTCGGTTTAGGCGACGAAACAAAAACAGAAACTAACGAACAAGGAGTTGAATTTTCTCTTGAGTTATCTGATTACGAAACAGAAAGACTTCAAACCGCTTTTGATTTAACAGTTGGCATTATGAATGGGTCTGTTAACTTTAGAGAAGAATGTACAGGTTATGATGTAGATATTTTCGGTGGAAATAGCTATGATCCATTTACTGTTACAGTAACTCATATTTTAAATGAAAAAGCTGGTCTTGATTGGACAACATATTCTCACACTGCAGTGCCTGTACCTGTTTTAGCTTTAGGACAAGGAGAATACAAGTTTACTGGATATTATGACAATACTGACGTTGCTAAAAAAATCATTGAAGTTGCCGGATTAGATGTAGAATAATCTTTTTTACCATTTTTTCTCAATTAGAAAAGGTCTGTATTTTTTAATACAGACCTTTCATACTTATCATACATACAGGAATTAAAAATCTCAACCAATTGAATTCTTAAATAAACCGAAAATCTAACCTATAATTTTCTAAAGAATCAGACTGGTTAATTATCACTTTTACACTCATGTTTAAATCAAATAAAAATCGCCTTAACATCACCTTTATTTCTTTCATATCTACCCTAACTCTAATTTTAGTTTATTTACCAACCGGACATGAAAATCCACGCCTTTTAAAAAATACTGATCACGTAAAAGCCAAAGTTCTTTCTGTAAATAACGATGATCTGGATCAGCATGGAATAGTAACTGTTGGAACACAGGATTTAACACTAAAATTATTATCCGGTGATTTTAAAGGAGACACAGTTACTGCTCACAATATTCTTATGGGGCAAAAAAAAATAGATAAAATCTTCAAACCCAACAATAAAGTATTAACCATCCTAAAGTATAATAAAGACGGTTCAAAAATTATTGAAGCCAGAGCCGATGACTTTTACAGAATACAAATAGAATGGATTTTATTGGGTCTTTTTGCTGTATTTCTTATCGGTTTTGCAGGCATTACAGGATTTAAAGCTTTATTATCATTTATATTTACAGCTCTTGCTTTCTGGAAAATTCTAATTCCTCTTTTCCTAAAAGGTTATTCCCCTTTATTATCTTCATTTGGTATTATTGTATTATGTACCACAGTCATCATTATATTAATAAATGGTTTTACTAAAAAAGGATTTGTTGCATTAACCGGATCAATTACCGGAGTGGGTATCACAACAATCTTAGCTTTAATATTTGCCCACTATTTTAAAGTATCAGGAACAGTAAAAGAGTTTTCAGAAACACTACTATATACAGGTTACACACACCTTGATCTAACATCTATTTTTATTTCGTGTATTTTCATAGCGGCTGCAGGTGCTGTAATGGATGTTGCCATGGATATATCAGCAGCTCAGCATGAGGTTTTAGAAAACAATCCTGTAATAAAAAAGAAAGAATTAATAAAATCAGGATTTAATGTTGCCTACCCTGTAATTGGAACCATGACAACCACTTTATTATTTGCATACTCAGGAAGTTTTATGTTTGTTTTTATGGTTTTTATGGCAAAAGGAACTCCATTAATAACCATTTGTAACACAAACTATATTGCTGCAGAAATACTTCATACACTGGTAGGTAGTTTTGGATTAGTATTAGTTGCTCCTATTACTGCAATTATTGGTGGGTTAGTTTACCCTCACCAAAGAAAATCTAAATTTATTCTTCTATTAAAAAAATCAGCCTAATAAAAATCACCTAATCGCATTAAAATTATCATTATTTTGACAGCTTAATACTAATTTATTATGGCTATTTTAAAATTTTCTGCAATTATAATTGCATTCTCTTTTCTTTTCCCCAAAAATTTTTCAATCTCTGATGCAAAACGCATTCACAATTCGCTTACAACAATTGACACACATTGCGACACACCAATGAAATTTGTGAACAATGGTTTTGACATAAGTGTATCGCACGAAGCACCTGAGAGCAGAGTAGATATTCCAAGAATGGAAGAAGGTGGCTTAGATGCGATCTTTTTTGCCATTTTTACAAGTCAGAAACCTAGAAATACAGAGACTTACAAACAAACATACGACTTGGCTAATCAAATGATTGATTCAACTATAGTGAGTCTGGACCACAATAAAAATACTTCAGGTTTGGCTTTATCTGTAAAAGACTTACAAAAACTTGAAGCTGAAAATAAGAGAGCCATCTTTTTAGGTATGGAAAACGGCTTTCCTATTGCCAAAGACATTAACAGAGTAAAAGAATTTTATGACAAAGGCGTTCGCTATTTAACCTTATGCCACTCGTCAAACAACGACATTTGCGATTCCTCTACAGATCCCAAAGGAGCTGAACATCATGGCGTAAGTAAATTTGGAAAAGAGGTGATCAAAGAAATGAATAAACTGGGTATGATTATCGATGTTTCGCATATATCTGATACTGCCTTTTACGATGTAATGAAATATAGTAATGCTCCGGTAATTGCTTCACATTCAAGTGTACGTTCTGTTTGTGACCACCCAAGAAATATGAGTGATGATATGATTAAACTATTGGCTAAAAACGATGGTGTAATTCAAATCTGCATACTTGGAGATTATATAAAATCTCCGGATACCACTAGTGTTCATTATACAAAAATGCAAGAACTCAAGAAAAAGTATAACAACTGGCAATACAAAAACGACGATGAAAGAAAGCAAGCCTGGGCTGAATGGGATGCCATAAACAAAAATTATCCTCCTGTACTGCCAACTATTGCAGATGCCGTTGATCACATTGACTATGTGGTAAAGTTAGTTGGTATTGATCATGTTGGGATAGGTTCTGACTTTGATGGTGGTGGTGGATTAGCTGACTGTACAAACGTTGCAGACTTTCCTAAAATCACATTGGAGCTACTTAGAAGAGGTTATTCTGAAAAGGATATTGCAAAAATATGGGGAGGAAACTTCTTAAGGGTTTTTAAAGCTGTTGAAAAGTTAAAAGCATAGCAACCAAAATATATTCAAGTCATTTTAAACACATTAAACTTTTAATAATAAAATCACTTTTACATATTAACTAAAAATTGCTATAAAAAATATATAGCTTCTAAATTTTACACTTTAAAATCAGAACAAAAAATCCCTCCTCTTGTTAATTGATAACAACCTGAGTTCGATTGAAATTTTATGTCGAATTCAGGTTAATAGTTACCAAAAGAGATTAATAACTTTTATAGCTATATTTAACATCCCCGTAATTATAATATTGGCTACAAGTTTTAACACCAAATCTTGTTAGCCAAAATCTTTAATTCTATTATAATTATTAGAAATATGGGAAGTGAAATTCTTCATTATCGTTCGGTTGAACACTTTTTTCAATTACTGAATTTAGAAAGCCCCAGGCTAGATGGCTTTGGCATTATTTCATTAGCTGATTTAAATGTACCCGGGAACATCATAAACCAGAAAGTAACCTGTGAGTTTTATTGTGTAATGTGCAACAGCACTGATAAACACCTGATATATGGAACTTCAAATTACGAGCAAAAAAATGGCCTTTTAAGCTTTGTAGCTCCTAACCAGTTAATCATTGGAACCGAAGGCTCAAACTCAAAAGACGGGTGGATTCTGGTATTCTCACCAAAATTTATTAAAAATTCGCATTTTATAAAAGATAGCAGCCTTCACCACTTATTTTCTTATGATATTAACGAAGCATTAAATGCTAACAATGAAGAATTAGACGTTATTAATCAAGGTATTAAAAGAATGCAATCTGAGTTAATTCGAAATGATGAGTACAGTCAAAACATTATTTCAACAGAAATTTTTTTACTACTACAAAACTGCTTAAGAGCTTTTAACCGACAGTTCAACACAAAAAATAATTCCGATACAAATTTATTGGCTAAGGTTGATTACTTTCTTGAAACCTATTATGAGCAAAATCGAAATCTGAACGATGGACTTCCCAATCTTCAGTATTTGGCAGATCAATTTTGTCTTACGCCTAAATATTTAAGCAAAACTTTGAAATCTAATACAGGCATAAAAACAACAGATTATATCAATTCATTTATCATTAACAAAGCAAAGAGTACGCTTCTTGTTAGTAATAAAACCATACAGGAAATTGCTTTTGATTTAGGGTTTTCACAACCCCATTACTTTACACAGCTTTTTAAAAAATTTACTGGAGAAACACCACTGGAGTATAGAAAGGAAAAATCAAATTAATATTAAAAGATACTTTTGTCCTTTTTTGTTATCCAAAGCGACTTTTCTGATAAAATTCCGAAAGGCAAGTGCATTTCTTTGTCATATATAATTTATTAAACTATTATTATGAAGAAAACACTTTACCTTTTATTATTTTTATGCATTGCAAATTTTGCAAAAAGTCAAAGCATTATTTATGTTGATCAAAACGCAACCGGAAATTCAGATGGCTCCAGTTGGGCAAATGCTTTAACTACCATATCTGATGGATTGGCTCTTGCCACAAACAATGATGAAGTATGGGTAGCCAAAGGAACCTATACGCCGAGCGTACCTGCAACATATACTGTTCCCCTGGTATTAATTAACGAGGGAGTAAAATTAATTGGTGGCTTTGATGGTACTGAAACTTCTATTTCAGACAGGGATATAACTAAAATCCATACAGATAATGCAACCATTATTACTGGCGACTACAATGGTGATGATATTTCCGGGGATCTGTCAACTAACAAAAATGACAATGCTCCCAACCTTATCCGACTAAGCGCTAATAATACTACCATTGATGGTGTTATTTTACAAAATGCATACACACCAGGACACAATCCGGTTATTGTTCCAGGCACTAACAAATACGATTTTACCATAGCCAATACTATTATTAAAGATAATTTCGCAGAAGGAATATTTTTTGACTGGCGTGTATTTTCAGGTGATTTAATCATTAAAAACACAAGTATTATTAACAATAAAGCTAATAACGGCATAATGTTAATACAACTTAGCAATGATAATGGAAACAACCTGAACAGTTATTTAGTTAATGTTCTGTTTGCTAACAATAATTACCATTCCGATTGGGGTGCCATTTGGTTTCGCCAAGTATCTGGATCATCTTACACTGGTAACCATACTCTTACTAACTGCACATTTGTTAATAATGTAAATGTACATTACCAACCATATCGCCAACTTATAAATGTAAGTGGTGACGGTAATAATAACATCAATATTTACAATTCAGTATTCTGGGATAACAAATATCAAACAACCAATATTGCAGACTATGATATTTTTAATACTAAAATATCAGAAGGTGATACGCACAATGTTACCATTAAAAATTCTATCATCAAACTACCTGCAGAAATAGACAGAGTTACTGATGGCACAATAGTAACTGAAGATCTGAGCACAACAAACCCTAATTTAGATTCAGATTACCTACCTACAGCTACATCTAGTGCAGTAATTGATCAAGGTGATAACACTTTTTACTCGAGCACTTATCCAACGACCGATTTAGCTGGTAATAACAGAATTGATAATAGCACTATTGATTTAGGTGCCTACGAATATTCTGCTGGTTGTTCTGACATCATTACTATTCCGGACAATAATTTTCTAACAGCATTACTAAATCACGACCCGGTTATTGACTCTAATGGAGACGATTTAATTTGCAGAGATGAAGCAGAAGCATTTACAGGAATGCTTAATTTATATAATAAAAACATAAGTGACTTAACAGGGATTGAAGCATTTACTAATATTACGAGATTGTTGTTAACTAATAACGCACTAACCACAGTCAATGTAAGCCAAAATACTGCTCTTACATACCTATGGGTCAAAAACAATAATTTATCGAGTATAGATATTTCTCAAAACACAGCTTTAGAATATTTTTCCTGTGAAGAAAATCAGATTTCAACCTTAGATCTAAGTGCAAATAATCAAATAATCCATTTATCTTGCTTTGATAATCAGCTGACAAGTTTGGATGTTAGTAATCTAAGTTCATTAACAAGATTGCTTTGTTACGATAATGAATTAACAAGCCTGAATGTGTCATCTAACACAAACCTAATGGAATTATATGTTTCCGAAAACTATTTAACAAGTCTCGATTTATCTTCAAATTCTAATTTTAAAAGTTTAGAATGTAATGATAATCATCTAACTATCTTAGACTTATCTAATGGCAACAATAGTAATATGATTCAGGTTTGGGCCTACAACAATCCGGACTTAACATGTATTAAGGTTGACGCTGGCTTTACACCTTCTGCATCATGGCAAAAAGATGCAACTGCAAATTGGAACGAGAACTGTGGAGTAAATACCGATGTTGAGGATCATTTTTCTGAAGGCGTACAAATTTACCCTAACCCTGCAAGTGAGTATATTTTAATACAATCGCAAGATGAAATACAAGAAGTAATCTTATACACTGTAGCCGGCTCTGAAGTTATGAGAACTACTGAAGACAATATATCATTGACAGATTTACCAAATGGATTATATATTGTAAAAGTCATTAACAATAAAGAAGAAATTGCTGTTAAACGAATTTTCAAAAAATAGTTAAGTGTACATAATACTTGCTAGTCACATTAAGTAACTATAAATAAGGCGATGTACAGAAAATGAACATCGCCTTTTTTATTAATAATATTTTATCGATGGTCCCATTTCTTCCACTTCATCATAATCTATATTTTTAAATGTCAGCGTAATAGGATAACGTTTTTTAATTTCCTTTTGCTCAGCGGATGTCATATTATCATATTTCTTGCCATTAAAAAATGCATCTGTTCTACGTAGCTTAAAAACAGTTGTCCACACAGCATCAGTCGTTTTCATATAATCGTTATACAAAGTGTTGTTATCATACTTATACAACATTACATATTTTTCATGCCCCTTAATATAACTTTCCAGGCTATTTTTCACCTTATCAATATTACTTGCGTCGGCATCAGTGATAGTAAATAAAAAGTCAATTTTATCTTCATCTACCCACATAGCATCCTTAGGAGGAAGTAATGCAAATAACGCCACTTCTTTTCCTTCAAAATCATTATCTGTAGGATTTACTACATAACCAATTTTTAAAAGATTGGTATTACGCAATGCCGATTTCACTTTATCAACAAATTCCATTTTTACCGACTTATCAATTATCAGTAAAACCGTCATTTTATGCACTTTTTTTTGATCTGCTTTTGCTTTAATTGAATTCAGAATTTTCTCTATTTGATTAAATTCCTTCTTTTCATCATTAATATAAAGCTGTTTACCTTCAATTTTTATTCTGCAAAGAATAAAGTCTTCGTCATATGGCTTAACTTCCTTTGCACTTGGCAAATCAATATTACCATTTACTCTCGTTACTTCTGCTAAATCAATAATAATATTATTATTTACTTTTTCAGGAATTAATTTTCCCTTTGTCATATTAGCAAAAAATAAAAATGCAACTGCAAGTAACGGAAGTACTATAATAGCTTTCATTTTAGCTATTCGTCCTGATTTTATTTTATTCATCATGGCTATTCGTTTTTTAATCGATAATAAATTAAAATTATTTACCAGCTCAACTGAGCGAATGCTGATTAACTGACTCAGTAAGAGAGACTGATAATCGAATAATTTATGTCCATTATTAAGCACATGCCTGTCGGCAATATACTCATGACACGATTTAATCGATTTCTGTATGCGCCATGTTAGCGGATTAAACCACTGGAACGTGATAATAACGTGGGCCAGCAATAAATCTACCGTATGTTTCTGTTTTACATGAATCTTTTCATGCTCCAACACTTGTTCAAATTCACTATTTGTTAAGACCTCCTTATTAATAAAAATCCACCGCATAAAAGAAAAGCTTGGCACTTCATCTGATAACAATACCAGTGTATAATCCTTTTCTTTAATTGCTTGATTTTTATGAATTAACTGCGCTAATTGAAAAATATGAACAACTAACCTCAGTATAAAAAAGAATAAGCCTATTAAATAGATATAAAAAAATATTTTTATAAGACTGTAAGAAGATTTCTTTTGATTTTGCCGGAGCTCTTTTCCTTTTTGTTTAGCTCCGAAGAATGTACTCGTTTTATTATCTTCATGAGATACTGCATAATCAGGATCTGTTAATAAAACAAGCTCCTCATAATAGCTTCTAAACTGACTAACTTTAATAATTGTTTCTGACAGCATTTTGGATTGTACTGAATCAACAGAGACTGAAATTAAAGGCATTAATAACGATAACACCATAGCTCCTATCAAGTATATTCTGTTAAAGGTAAAGTAAGTTTCCTTACGAAAAAACATTACATAACCCAGATAAAACAAAGTCAAACATAAGCCCGACTCAAATAAATATATCAGAAACTTAGCCATTTTGTTGCTTTTTGAGTTCTTCCAACATCTTTATTGCTTCATTTACCTCATCAATTTTTAAGTTTTTATTTTCAGAGAAAAAACTGACTACCTGCGACAACGAATTATTAAAATACCCCTTTACCAAACTACCCAATTGACCTTTACGATATTCTTCTTTTGTAATCAATGGGTAATATTCATATGTTCCACCGTATTTATTAAATCCTACAATCTCTTTCTTCACCAACACTCTAACAATAGTAGAAACACTATTATATGGTGGTTTTGGATCAGGCATTTTTTCAATAATATCTTTAACAAATCCCTTCTTTAGCTCCCAAAGAAGCTTCATTATTTTTTCTTCTGCTTTTGTTAATGTTACCATCGTATTACTAAGTTAGTTAATCAGCAATTCAAACTTACAACTTATTTTTAAGTTTGTCAACTTATTTTTAAGTTATTAAATTTAAAAGTAAGTTTATCTAGTTAAATCAACTCCTTTAATAACAGATAGAACATTGATTATTTAAGTAGTTAGCGCGGAATTTATTTCCTGGCATTAGGTACTCGGTAAATCTTTTACAGGATTTTTGGTTTGACCATTTTTATCTCATGAACTTAAATAAAAGGAATTGCATTCCGGTCTGGATAAAAATAAAGTATTGGTATCCGGATTACAAATCCTACCAACTAATCCCAAAAGTCTTTCTTTTTCTAATTGCTATAATTTGCAATATATACACGGTGTAAGGACACGGATTGCGCTGCTCTAAATCCGCGCTTACTTATAGGCAAAAGTAAAAACTATAGCTAGCGCGGAAATATTTTCCGTGCAATTAGCGTGCTGTATGTCAATTCCCAGGATTTTTAGTTTAGATATTTTTACCTCATAAGCATAAATATTAGGAATTGCATTCCGGTTGAGATAAAAATAAATTAATGGTATCGGAATACAAATCCTTACAATTACCCCCAAAAGTCAGACTTTTTCCACTTGCTATAGTTTGCAATATATTCACGGTATAAGGACACGGATTGCGCTATGCTAAATCCGTGCTTATCAAGAGTACTATATTCTTATTGCAATACGATGCCTACAGGACAATGATCTGATCCCATAATATCATTCATAATAAACGCATCTTTAATTGATGGAAGAAATGATTCACTTGCTAGAAAATAGTCGATTCTCCAGCCTACATTCTTACCTCTGGCACCAGCTCTGTAACTCCACCAAGAATAAATATCTGCTTGTTCCGGATAAAAATGACGGAAGGTATCTTTTAAACCACCTTGAGTAAAACGATCCATACCATCAATCTCTTCCTGCATAAAGCCTGCTGATTTATTATAATTAGGCTTAGGTCGAGCTAAATCGATTGGTTTATGAGCCACATTAAAATCCCCACATGATAAAACAGGCTTTTTATCCTCTAAAGATTTTAAATATTCAAAAAATGCTTTATCCCACTCCTGACGATAATCTAAACGCTTTAAATCACTACCTGAATTTGGAACATACACATTCACTAAATAAAAGTTGTCATACTCAAGCGTTAAAACACGTCCTTCATTATCATGCTCTTCTATCCCAATTCCTTTTATAATATTTAATGGCTCAACCTTACTTAAGACTGCTGTTCCTGAATAACCTTTTTTTTCAGCAGAATTTGAATAAACAAAATAACCATCAACTTCTTTTAATACTTCTTCTACCTGATCACATTGAGCTTTTGTTTCCTGCAAACAAAAAATATCAGCATCAATGGCTTTAAAATCCTTAAAAAAATCTTTTTTTGCAACGGCTCTTAATCCGTTAACATTCCATGATATCAGCTTCATGTTTTTTCTATTTTTTCTTTAGGAAAAGATATTCTTTTCCCAATATTCCTAATTCATTTTTATTAATTACTAATAATCTGAGTTTCTATGTTAATATCAAACTAAGGTTAATAACAGTGCAAGATAAATAAAGTTTTAAATGAAAAAAGAAAACATTGCCATATCACTACAACTGAGTACACCACATATTTATTTAACCACTATATTTCCTTGGTGCTCATTAAAAAACAAAAAAAAAACGGTTTATCATGCATTTGCAATCAAAACCGTTTTCAGAGTTTATGTTTCAACTAATCAATTATTTTTCCAAAATCCGGGAGCAAATAATATTAATACTGAGAATAATTCTAAACGCCCTAATAACATCAAAACAGAAAGAATCCATTTCCCTGCATCCGGAATAGCAAAAAAGTTATTCATTGGCCCTACAACACCTAATCCAGGACCAATACCACCCATGGAAGTTGCAACTGCACCAAAAGCAGAATCCATATCCAATCCTACAATAGTCATTAACAACGTACCTACACAAAATATTGCCATATACAATACTAAGAAGGCAAGTACTTTATATATAACCTCATGCGACACCTGTTTTTTCCCAATCTTTAAAGGAATAACAGCATTCGGGTGACTCATTCTTTTAAACTCAATTTTGATATTTTTCACCAAAATCATATGACGAAATAGTTTAATACCACCTGATGTACTTCCTACACAAGCTCCACTAAACATCAACCCAAATATCACGAAAGTAAGATATGGGTGCCATAATGTATAATCTGCAGTTACAAACCCGGTACTGGTAATAACACTAGTAACTTGAAATAATGCGTCCCTAAAAGACTTTTCATATGTTTGATCTGTATGAAAATATAAGGTAGTACCAATACAGACAGAAACTACAAGTATAACGAGTAAATATACTTTAAACTCAGAACTACCAGTAAGCTTTTTCCAATTGCCTTTCCAAACAAAAAAGAACAAAGCAAAATTAGTACCGGCAAAGATCATAAAAACAACAATAACATACTGTATATATGGTGAATACTCTGCAACACTGGCATTCTTTGTTGAAAATCCTCCTGAAGCAATTGTTCCAAAACTATGACACAATGCATCAAATAAAGACATGCCCCCAAACATTAAAAATACGGTTTCGGAAAGTATTAATACAACATATATACCCCATAAACTTTTAGCAGTTTTGGTAATTCGAGGATGTAGTTTATCATTAGTCACACCTGCAGCTTCAGCACTATAAAGTTGCATTCCACCAAATCCAAAAAAAGGTAAAATAGCTACTGCAAGTACAATGATTCCCATTCCTCCAATAAAATGCGTAATACTACGCCAAAATAAAATACCATGAGGTAAGGCTTCTATATCATTAACAATAGATGCCCCCGTTGTTGTAAATCCCGAAATGGTTTCAAAAAAGGCATTTGTAAACCCGGGAATTGTACCACTAAATATATAAGGTAAACTCCCAAATACAGACATGACAACCCAAACGAGAGTTACAATAATAAAACTCTCACGTTTCAACATATCTTTCTCAACCTTTCTATTAAAAATCCAACACAATCCACCAATACCAAATGTAATTGCAAAGGATAACATAAAAGCTTTCACATCGAAATCTCCATAAAACAAAGAAATCCCAGCACATAAAAGCATAAAAAGGCTTTCAAACACCAATATTAAACCAAGCGTATTTAAAATAAATTTTTTATTCAACATATTATTAATATGCTATATAATTATACTTTGAAAATAAAACATAATTGCTCCTGCAAGGTATCCGAAGAATGCTATCCAACTTACTTTCTTTAAATACCACATAAAATTAATTTGCTCTAATCCCATTGCTGCAACCCCAGCTGCAGAACCAATAATCAAGATACTACCTCCTGTTCCGGCGCAATATGCTAAAAATGACCAGAAGCTACCATCCTGCACAAAATTAGCCATATAACCAGTAGCCTCGGCTCCTGCAATATTATACATCCCCATAGAAGCTGCCACCAAAGGTACATTATCTACAATAGATGACACAATTCCAATTATAAAATTAATAACATAAATATTTTTTACATTCTGATCCAAATATTTAGCCATTAAATCCAAGTGCCCTGCAGCTTGAAGAGCTCCTACTGCACTTAAAATACCCAAAAAGAAAAGCACGGTAGGAATATCAACAGATTTAATTATTTGTGAAACATTAAATCTTCTCCTGTCTTCATGAGATCTATGTCTTAAATATCTATCATTCATTACCCATAAAACACCTAATCCTAACAACATTCCTAAATAAGGAGGAAGATGAGTAACTGTTTTAAATACAGGTACTGATACTAAAGCCAAAATTCCAGTAAAAAGCATAAACATACGCTCCTGAGGTGTTGTAAAAACTTCAGTTTCTTCATCCGGTAAAACAGGACGAAGCGTTTGTCCTTTTGTAAGTAAAGAAAAAAGAAATGTAGCAACAATTACATTAATTAAACTTGGTAATAATACAGAACCAATAATATGTCCTGCAGTTAATTGGCTACCGATCCAAAGCATAATAGTTGTTACATCACCAATAGGTGACCATGCACCTCCTGCATTAGCAGAAACCACTACAACACTGGCAAAAACCCATCTATTTTCCTTATCTGTCAGCAACTTACGCAACACTGTTATAATAACAATAGTTGTAGTAAGGTTATCCAAAATGGCCGACATAAAAAAGGTTAGCAAACTAATAATCCAAAGCAATTTTGTAGCACTGGAACTATTAATTTTGTTGGTTATAATTCTAAATCCCTGATATCTATCCACTAAATCAACAATCGTCATTGCTCCTAACAAAAAGAATAAGATTGATGATGTTTCGGCTAAATTATCCAGCAGAGCATGATGAGTAATAAACTCCTTAACTTCTGCCAAATTACCCAGTTCCTTAACATAGCTTGTCCATGCGGAACTATAACCTAAATTTAAAATATCTCCTCCTCCAAGAGAAAATATGGCCCAAATAAGCGCACTCATTAATATAGCTGTAGCAGCTTTATTAATATGATTTACATGTTCAAACATGATAAATCCGTATCCTATAACAAATAGGATCAACATTAAATAAAACATTGTGTTACTTTTTTAATATATGATAGTTATGTAAATGATATAATTCTTCTATTCTATTGTATTTGAAAACATACAATAATTACAGGTAACAATGTGAAATTCAAGAAAATAAAGGCGGTGAAGCATCAGCTTCGAAGAGAATAAAACTTTTACTGTTATTCCTATAATGTGAGATAATAGCTTCTACAAATGAAAAAGATTTTAATGATTTGTCTAAATCTAATTCTAAACCTACAAAATCAACATCTATATCTTCCTCTAAATCTACAACTTGAAGAAGCTTAACAGTATTATGATAAGCTAATGTATTTTGACGACAAACTAACGGAACTAATTCTGCATTATAATTATATAACGCAAAGATGTTCAACATCAGAAAAGAAATAATAATGTAAGTTAATCTGCCCATTTGAAAATTTGAATGCGCAAATGTACGTTTTATTATTATTCCCACAAGGTTAAATAGTGTTTTTGCATGTTATACAACATCATTATATAACACAACCTTATCTCATATATACTTTTTAAAAGCAGAGAAAAAAACCACACAACACAAACACATCCCCCTATTTAACAACCCTTTAACAACCTCACAAGAATAAAAGAAACTACTTACAATGTAATGCCAGTAACTTTTAAGCCTCATCTAATTTGGGATATAATTAATACTTAGTCCAAATAACTTTATAGGAGTATTAATCTTCATCAAATTCAGTAAATGTTATCATCCAATTAATACCAAATTGATCCGTTACCATACCAAAATAAGCTCCCCAAAAAGTAGTTTCCATTGGCATAGTAATAGCCCCATTAACAGTTAGCATCTCAAAATACCTATCTGCATCATCTTTACTATCTGCTTCTATTGAAATTGAAAAGTTATTGCCCGGAATAAAATCATTAGAAGCTTCTCCTCCAATATCACACCCCATTAATACTGTCTCTTTGCTAATTGGTAGGATTACATGCATAATTTTTTCGGCCTCTTCTTCGGGCATATTAGTTCCATTCTGTGGTGGCATATCCTTAAAACGACTTAACATTGCAAATTCAACACCGAAAACATCCCTATAATATTTAAAAGCTTCTTCGCAATTACCATTAAACGATAAATAAACATTGACAATAGGCATAAGGCAGACATATTAGTTACAACTATATATCAAGTTAAGAAAGATTTTGCTAAGATATGATCAGAGCTGTTCAAAATATTTTAATTTACTGGCATTTCACCTAGACCCAACTTCCTTTTTTTATTCAGCTAACTTTATTTTCTATTTATCTTCATGATTTGGCAGAGCCAAATTGTCTTGATCCAAAAAAGAAAGGAAAACAATTTTTAATCGTCAAACTAACCTTGTTTTTTGGTTCACTGACTGAGGCCCTTATAGAACCAGCTAAAGATTAATTCTATTTTTTTATTTAGGACAAATGTGAGATGTAATATAATAATGCACTCTTGAATAGGATATAATCGTAACAACTATGTAGCAGAGTGCTATTTTAAAGGTTATTTCTTTGGACTTTCTTCGGTTTTCCTTCGGTTTTTCTTCGGTTATAACCGTATATAATTCTTTGATTCTTCTATTTGAATATCTATTTAATACTTATAAATATGATACGTATTTCCTTTGTTCTACTTTGCTAATACCTACCTGGTGTAAGCTATAAAATGCAATTAGGTAACTCCATAAAAAAAGAGAAGCTAAAAAACTCCTCTTTTAAATTTCATTTTATTACAGAATATACTTTCCTCTGAAGCTATTCTATTTCTATTTCAATATCTTTTGTTGATTTATTAAATATAAAATTCTCTTTATAATTTATATTTTCATTTTCCAACGACAAACAATATTCTCCCGAAAGTTCATATTCAAATTCATATCCTGATTTCAAATCTAATTGAGAAACAATATCTACCTTTTTTATATCGCCTTCGATAGTTAGTTTAATATCTGCTTTATTTGACATATCTCCTACCGTTGAAAGATCATTAAACTCAACCCAAATTTTAACTTTATTCATATTTATATTATCCTATTTCTTTTCTGCAATAACTCTTACACAAAATACAGCTTTAGTATTCTCTTTTTTTACACCGTAAAAATATATTTCATTTTTCAATTCCGGGCTTATCTGATGTATATTACTAAAACAATCTACCTTATCATTTATAAAAGCTTCACCTAAAAAGTTGATATCATATTCAACAACAGAATACATGTTATGGTATTCAATAGGTATTAAATCTAAAATCCATTGCGAATATTTAAAATTATTTACGTGTTTACTTAAATCTAAATCACTATTCTTAACTTCTACTGTTTTTAATAATTCCAGTTCTTGGGGAGCTTTCAATTTATCAGTTGTAAAAGGTAAATTATATTCATCACCCGGATCATATTTTTCATTAAAGCCATGATGAAAATGTGGTCTTCGGGTTTGGGCATCTAAGATCATCCAACTAGTGGCACACTCCCCTATTTTTTCGCCATCATGAAAAACTTCAAAGTTTCTGTCGGCAAAACATCCCTTTCCCGGTTTTGGGTATGTTCTAATAAGGATATTTTCTTTCCATACGGGCCAATGAGTCATCCTTAGCTTTTGTCGAATCAACACCCAAAAGGTATTATCTCTAATCATGTCTTCATAACCATATCCTAAAATACTGGCATGATCATAAGCTATATCTTGCATTAACCCCAATAAACCATATAAACCTAATTGCTTGTTGCTGTTAATTAAAAGACTATTTATAACATATTTCTTTTGAAGGACTAAATCTTCTTTATTCATCTCTCAAAAATAAAATACCGAAGTTAGAATATTTTTTAATGAGTAGAAGTAATTTATAACAGACTTGCGCCATTTATATTTAAAAATTACAATATTTCTAATCCTGAAAACAAGATCTTTTCAATAGACAAAGAAATTGTAATCAACCCCACTTGCAGTTAAAAGACAACATCATTAACATCTTTTACTTATCATAACCTTTTTTAACTTTATATTTCATTTTATAACTAAATTAGATGTAACCTTTTTTATATATAGATAGTTAAACACCCAAATGTTTCAGACACATTTTATACCACGATAAGAATAGCAAACTATCAATTTACAAAATGACAAATATTAAAAACATCTCTATTAAAAAGAGACTAAATTTTATTTTAGGAGGCTCTGTTATAGCAATCATCCTCTTTATTAGTATTTTTTCTGTATTATACTCACAAGGTGCATTTAGTAAAATATTAAATGCCAACATGATATCTGAAATGGAAAACCTAAACTTCTTTATTGATATTGAAACTAAAGAAAAAACTATAGGTTTAGAAACATCTGCTCAAATGATGTCTGAGCTGTTTAATGCAATTGATATTGTAGAAGATTACAAAAATACCAAAGAAATAGATGCTATAGATATTACCAATTATGAATCGCATAAGTTAAAACTACCAAAAGTAACCTTCAATGGCATGGAATTATATGGAGACACGACAATGGTAGACCGTTTGGGTAAGATTATAAATGGTACAGTTTCTATTGATCAGCGTATTGAAGGCGGATTTGTTTGTAGTTCAACCAATATTAAGGACACAAATGGTAATAGAACAATAAACTTTTTCATTCCTGAAGATTCTGATTTAGGTAAAAAGTTTCTGGCAAAGAAATTATTTATTACAAATCAAATATTTCTTGGTGTAAGGTATATATCAGCCTATCTACCTATTATCAAAAACAATAAAGTCACAGCTGTTGTTGTTATGGCCATAGAGCAGAATGACATGCATCTTTTAAAGGAAAAATTTTACGAGAAAAAATTTCTGGAAAGTGGTTATGCTGTATTAGTTAGTAAAGAAGGAAAACTATTAATTCATCCGGATAAAAACCAGGAGGGAACAAGTATTGCAGATCAGGAATTCTTTAAAACAATTTTAAACTCTAATAAAAATGAGGGAACATTTGAATATACTTATCGCGGTGAAGACAAACTAATGTACTACGAGTACAACAAAGCGATGGATTCATATATTTTAGTGAATATAGTTCTTTCTGAATATAATGCTGTGGCCAGAAAAGCCGGAATTATATATTTAATTGTATTACTAGTTGCTGTTGTGCTATTTGCAACGATTGGAGGATTTATCGTTAATACCATCAAAAAGCCTTTAGATGCATGTGTTAATTTTGCCAACGAGATATCTGATGGTAATATATTGGCAGCCTTAAACATTGACCAGAAAGATGAATTAGGTCAATTAGCGTCATCTCTTAGAGCTATGATCGAAAAACTTAAAGAAGTCATTCAAGGAATTAGAAATAGTTCAGAAACAATTGTTAACGCCAGCTATATGGTAAACGAGGCATCGCAATCTCTTTCAAATAGCTCAAACGAACAAGCTTCAACTGTTGAAGAAGTATCTTCAACTATGGAAGAAATGGTTAGTGCCATAAAAGAAAATTCACTAAATGCCGAAAATACCAATAAAATATCCCTTGAAGCTCAAAATGTAATGGGAAAAGTATTTGAAGAGTCAAACAGGTTGGCGCAATCCGTTAACGATATATCTGGTAAAATATCCATCATTAACCAAATAGCTATGCAAACTAATATTCTCTCATTAAATGCAAGAGTGGAAGCTGCAAAAGCTGGTGTTGAAGGAAGAGGTTTTAGTGTAGTAGCTGAAGAAATTAGAAATTTAGCTGATGTAAGTAAAAACGCAGCAGATGAAATTATCAATATTTCAAAAACCAGTTTAGATATCGCAACTAATAGTGGTATACAGATTAATGACCTGATGCCTAGAATAACAGAGACCACTAATTTAGTGAGTGGTATTTCTGCAGCAAGTAACGAACAGTATAATGGTGCAGAGCAGGTTAATTTTTCAATGCAGCAAGTAAACGAATCGATACAATCTAATGCAAGTGCAAGTGAAGAATTATCAAACAGTGCAAAACAACTTAGTGATGAAGTTCAAAAAATGGAGGAATTAATATCATTCTTCAAATTATAATAAGATGTAATTACAAATCATTTCTAAATAGAGATGATTTGTAATTACTTTACTAATATTATTTAAACATTACTTCCTAATAAAAACCTAAAACCCAACCACCGTCCTCATTATTAAAAATATAAACAACACACAAACCTTTATCCCGACCAATATTTCCCAGTATTTGGTTTATGTGATTGAGAATTAATAGAATTCTTTTTTTCTACGTTTTGCATCATCACATCAATTATTTTTAGAATGGCATTTATATCCACCTCTTCATAAAACAATTCTATTACCATTATTAGATTCACAATAAAATAAGCACCATAACTATTGACTTTCGGATAGATTGACTATACATTATCAAATGTGTTATTAACAAAAACTCAAATGCCATGAAAAAGTTAGTCATTAGTATTTTAAAAATCTGGCATATTTTGTTTTTAGGAGGATTGTTAATCTTTTTAACTACAAATTGTAGTCAGGATCAAGTTTTGGAGGAAGTACAAAGTGATGCTTTATTAAAAGCACAAAGTAAATTTCCAAAATACGAAGGGAACGCAATAGACTATTCAGCAATGGTCAATGATGATTATATTGAAATAGTTATTCCAGAAGATTGGAATGGGATATTTATCGTATATGCACATGGATATGTAAATCCAACAGCTGAGCTAGCTCTACCTACAGACGAAATTGAAGGCATACCAATTAAGAACCTAATTACAAATACATACTTTATCAACGGTTACTTTGCTTATGCTTCCACAAGTTATAGCGAAAATGGATTTGCTGTAAAAGAGGCCGTTAATGATATTAAGTTTTTAGGAAATCTGATCAAGGCACATTATAAACCCACAAAACTATTCTTAGGAGGTGTATCAGAAGGTGGATTAGTTGCAATGAAAATGTTAGAAAGAGAAGATCAGGATATTTATGATGCAGGATTGGTTGTTTGCGGACCTATTGGTAACTTTCAAAAACAATTACAATATTTTGGCGACTTTCATGTTCTATTTAACTTTTTGTTTGCTGATGAAATTCAAGAAGCACTTGATTCATATGAGGAAAATGAAGTATATGAATTAGACAACATTGGTAGTCCGAAAGGAGTACCTGTTGAACTCATGCAGTTATGGGATGACCACCCTGATTTATTTAGCAATATTATTACATCACAAAACATAATTAAATTAATTCTTCTTACAAACTACATGGACATTGATATTCCTGTCGCAATACCCGCTATTCCAGACCAACAAACCTTTATAATAATCAATTCTTTAGTTAAAGATATTCTTCGTTTTAATATTATGGCAACTAACGATATGATTGAAAGAGTTCATGGAGTTCCATACGACAATACTGAAACTACTTACATAAACTATTTTCCTTTCCTTAAAATTGAGGCAGACAAACAAGCTTTACACAGAGTTGAATTACTATACGAAACCAGCGGTTCTCCTAATGTTCCTGTAGTTATTAGGCATACAACAGGCGACCATATAACACCTATTTTTCATTATTATGAGTATTTAGCAAAAACTGACCGACCTGATTTAATTTATCCAATTGAAAAAGAAGCATTTGGACACTGTAATTTTACAATTGAAGAAATAACTGAAGCAATTGGCACCATGGTAACCACAGCTGGAAATTAAACTACTGTTTATATTGATTCAACACCCACAAAAATAAAAAAGCGCTCACATTGAGCGCTTTTTCAGTGACCTCTATGGGAATATATTAATCTATTTTCGCATTAAACCAATCCTTAAAAACCTTATTTAAAATCACAGGATTTAATATAAGCATAAAACAAGAAGCATAGATTGATATCAAACAAATATTTAAAAACAATCAAAGCTGGATTCAGAAAAAATTAAATGTATTATAATCCACTTTTATGTCTAACTGTACCACCTCTCCCTTTCAAAACAACACCTAACAAACTCACATTCTACCACTTATAAAAACAAACACCCTTTACAATACAATATTGTAAGTTTTAATTCTTTCCGACAATATTTAATTTTGTAAAAGCAGATAATTACACAAACTATTATAATCAATTTAAGACATTGCAAATGAACAAACTAGCTTTAATTGTTTTAACCATATTATTTACAAGCTCTTTTATATCCTGCAATAATGAGGATAAATCAAAATCTACATCTAAGTCAACATTATACACTATAGGTGATTCAACTGTTAAAAACGGACAAGGTGATGGTGCTGGTGGCTTATGGGGTTGGGGAGATCCTATTAGACAGTATTTTGATTTAGAAAAAATTAATCATGAAAACCATGCCCGTGGTGGTACAAGTACAAGAACTTACCGATCGTTAGGACTTTGGGAACCAGTGCTTGCCAAATTGAAGAAAGGAGATTTTGTAACCATTCAGTTTGGCCATAACGATAATAGTGATATTAACGACGAAAAACGTGCCCGTGGAACTATCAAAGGTATTGGTGATGAAACAGAAGAAATAGATAACATGCTAACTGGTGAGCATGAAATTGTACATTCGTACGGTTGGTATTTAAAACAATTTATCCATGAAATTAAGGAAAAAGGTGCTACACCAATAATCATTTCTTCTATTCCTCAAAACAAGTGGGAAGACGGAAAAGCCCGCAGTTTTAAAGATACTTATGCAACCTGGGCACGTCAGATAGCAACTGCTGAAAATGTAACCTTCATCGACCTTAACCATAAGATGTCGAATTACATGGAAAAATTGGGACCAGAAAAAGTGATGAACTACATGTTTTGGGAGAAAGACAAAACACATCCATCGGCAAAAGGTGCTGTTATTGCTGCATCATTGGTAGTTGAAGGTATTAAAGAGAATCCTAAATGCGGACTTAGTACATATTTATTAGAGAACCCGGTAATTAACTTCCCGGTTAAAAAAGATGTATTTATTTTAGGTGACTCTACCGCAGCTTTTGGCAACGACTCTACAATTGGTTGGGGCCGTATGATACCTATGTATTTTGATACAACAAGAGTTAATGTACATAACAAGGCTCGTGGAGGACGAAGTACACGTACTTTTATGAACGAGGGTCTTTTAGATTCAGCATTAACCAAAATGGGAGAAGGAGATTTTGCTCTGATTCAGTTTGGACATAATGATGATTCAAACCTGGGGGCTCCAAAATACAGAGGTACCATTCACGGAACAGGTGATGAAACTGAAACAGTAATACTTGCTGATAGCACATCTGAAGTTGTACATACGTATGGGTGGTATTTAAAACTATATATTGAAAAGGTTAAAGAAACAGGTGCTACTCCTATTGTATTATCACTTACCCCACGTAATATGTGGATAAATGGTAAGGTAGACAGAAGACACCTGAACTATTGTAACTGGACCAAAGAAGTTGCAGACTCAACCGGAGTCCTTTTCCTTAATATTAACGAACGTATTGCTAACAGATACCAGGAATTAGGTCCTGATGAAGTAAGTAAACTACACCCTAAAGATCACACACATACATCAATGGAAGGCGCTCGCCAAAATGCGCTTGATATTGCAAAAGCCATTCGTGAAACCAAAGATTGCACTTTAAGAGGCTATATTGAGCTTCCAAAATAAAATATAATAGAAATTCACTGGTGCTAATAATTATTAGCACCAGTGTAATTCTATTCTTTCTTTATCAAACATACATCATTACTCCTCATTTGATTCCTTTTTTATCCCATCCCCCATTTTAATTGACTTTTACTTATAACCTTTCTTTGTTTTATAACTTATAGGTAATTCTTGCATTCAATAAGTAATTATAAATCTATTTCCATTACCCCATTAAGCTTAAAAATATTTTATTTAATCTATATTCGTATTAAACTAATCCTCTACAATATTGTTAGGATTGATATACGTAAAAACAAGAAGCATAGATGGATATCAAGCAAATATTTAAGAACAATCAAAACTGGGTTCAGGAAAAATTAAGTATTGACTCAAACTACTTTAAAAATTTAACTGAAGGTCAAAATCCAGATATTCTTTACATAGGATGTTCAGACAGTCGTGTTACAGCCGAAGAACTTATGGGCGTATCTGCAGGAGAAGCTTTTGTGCACCGTAACATTGCCAACATGGTTCCTAACACAGATTTGAGTGTGATGTCGGTAATTGATTATGCTGTTATGCAACTGAAAGTAAACCACATTGTTGTTTGTGGTCACTATTACTGCGGAGGTGTAAAAGCTGCTATGCAATCTCAAGATTTGGGAATTCTTAATCCTTGGTTAAGAAATATCAGAGATGTTTATAGAATGCATAAAGATGAACTAAACGATATTAAAGACGAGGATCAAAAGTACAAACGACTGGTAGAATTAAATGTAGAAGAGCAATGTATCAATGTACTTAAAACTGCCGAAGTTCAGCGAGCCTATCGCGAAAGAGGCATTACGGTTCATGGTTGGGTTTTTGATATTCATTCGGGTAAATTGATCGACCTGAAAATTGATTTCGATAAAATCTTAGATAATATCATGGAAATTTATCATCTGGATTAATGAATAAGAATCAACTATAATTACCATTTATTTAAATGATTATCTAAAAACCAACACAAATCATTATAATAAAATTAAGTTGTAAAACTTTTCTGGCAGAAAGGAATATGAATAAAATATTCAGTTTTAATATATAAAAAACAACAAAAGCGTTTAAAATATACATTTTAAACGCTTTTGTATTTAATTGACATATTGCGATGTGACCCCTACGGGATTCGAACCCATATCGCTGGAACCGGAATCCAGTATTCTATCCATTGAACTAAGGGGCCTTTTGTGGCTAACACTTAATATCTAATAGATATCTGCATATAACAAAGTGGCGCAAATTTATAAAAACTTTTGAATTATCAACATGATAACTTTTCTGTTTACTTTAACGAACACCTATATTATTACAGAACAGTTTTTAAACTCCTTGGTCAAATTCTCTTACTATTTATAAAAGATTTTTTAATTTCGCAGTTTTGTAGGTTAACTTCAATTTAGCCTATATTTTAACATCAGAATTTGATAGGAAATTACAATATGGAATACAACTTTAAAGCCATTGAACAAAAATGGCAGAAGCAATGGGTAGATAACAAAACTTACAAAGTAGAAATTGATAAGAACCGTCCTAAGTTCTATGTACTGGATATGTTCCCTTATCCTTCAGGTGCAGGCTTACACGTAGGGCATCCACTCGGGTATATTGCTTCTGATATTTACAGTCGCTTTAAACGTTCTAATGGTTTTAATGTATTGCACCCAATGGGTTACGATGCTTATGGATTACCTGCAGAACAATATGCTATACAAACAGGACAGCATCCTGCCATTACTACAGAAAAAAACTTAAACAGATATAGAGAGCAATTAGATAAGATTGGTTTCTGCTACGACTGGGATCGCGAAATCAGAACTTGCGACCCTGAATATTATCACTGGACTCAGTGGGCATTTATTCAAATGTTTAACAGCTATTACTGTAACCAGGCTAAAAAAGCAGGAGCAATTTCAGAACTAATTGAAGCTTTTAATGCAGTAGGTACAAAAGGTTTAGATGTAGCATGCACAGAGGAACTTGAGTTTACTGCTGAAGAGTGGAAAGCAAAATCAGAAAAAGAACAACAAGAGATCTTACTAAATTATCGTTTAGCTTACCTTGCCGATACAATGGTAAACTGGTGTCCTGCATTAGGAACAGTATTAGCTAACGACGAAGTTAAAGAAGGGATTTCTGTTCGTGGAGGTCACCCTGTTGAGCAAAAAGTTATGCGTCAATGGTTGTTGCGCGTTTCTGCATACTCTGAAAGATTGCTAACAGGATTAGATAAAGTTGATTGGTCTGATTCTTTAAAAGAAATTCAGCGTAACTGGATTGGTAAGAGTGAAGGTGCTGAAATGAAATTTAAAGTAAAGGATTCTGATATTGTGATGGATATCTTTACAACGCGTGCCGACACAGTATTTGGAGTTACTTTTATGGTTCTTGCACCAGAAAGTGAATTAGTTGATCAATTAACTACTGCAGAACAAAAAGAAGTTGTTGATGAGTATGTTCAACAAACTAAAAAACGTACAGAACGTGAACGTCTGGCTGAGGTTGATAAAGTAACTGGTGTATTTACAGGTTCTTATGCTATCAATCCTTTATCTGGCGAAGAAGTGCCAATTTGGGTTGGCGATTATGTTTTAGCAGGATACGGAACCGGAGCTGTAATGGCAGTACCTGGTCACGATACTCGTGATTTTAAATTTGCCCGTCAATTTAACCTACCAATTATTCAGGTAGTTATTCCTGAAGGTGAAGAAGCTTCTGATCCTGCAACATGGGAAGATTCAAAAGACTCAAAAGCAGGAACTGTAATAAACTCAGACTTCCTGAATGGATTAAATGTTACTGAGGCTATTGCTAAAACCAAAGAATACATCAAAGAAAAAGGTATTGGTAAAGTAAAAGTAAACTACCGTTTACGTGATGCGATCTTTAGTCGTCAACGTTATTGGGGTGAGCCATTCCCTGTATATTATAAAGACAACCTACCTCAAATGGTTGAAGAAGCAGATCTTCCTCTTCAATTACCAGAGATAGACAAATTTTTACCAACAGAACAAGGCGAACCACCATTAGGTAGAGCTAAAAACTGGGTTTACAAAGATGCTTACCCATTAGAATTAAATACAATGCCTGGATTTGCCGGATCATCTGCATATTACTTACGTTATATGGATCCAAAAAACGATACCGCTTTAGTAGGTAAAGAAGCTAATGAATACTGGCAGGATGTAGATTTATATATCGGTGGTACTGAACATGCTACCGGACACTTAATATATTCTCGTTTCTGGAATAAGTTCCTTTATGATTTAGGTTATGTGGTAAAAGAAGAACCATATAAAAAACTAATCAACCAGGGAATGATTCAGGGACGTTCTAATTTTGTATACAGAATTAACGGAACAAACAAGTTTGTATCATTAAATCTTAAAAAGGATTATGAAACAACAGCTATTCATGTTGATGTAAATATTGTAAGCAACGATGTTTTAGATACAGAGAAATTCAAGAATTGGAATCCGGAATATAAAAATGCAGAGTTTATTCTTGAAGATGGAAAATATGTTTGTGGATGGGCTGTAGAAAAAATGTCTAAGTCCATGTTCAACGTTGTAAATCCTGATGATATTATTGAAGACTTTGGAGCAGACACATTACGTTTATACGAAATGTTCCTTGGGCCATTAGAACAAAGTAAGCCTTGGGATACTAACGGAATTGACGGTGTACACAAATTCTTACGTAAAACATTTCGTCTATTCTTAAATTCAAACGAAGAATTTGAGGTATCTGAAGATAAGGCTTCAAAAGACGAACTTAAAGTACTTCATAAAACTATTAAAAAGATTACTGATGATATTGAGAAGTTTTCTTTTAATACTTGTGTAAGTGCATTTATGATTTGCGTGAACGAATTGAGTTCATTAAAATGTAATAAACGAGAAATTCTTGAGCAACTAACAATATTACTTGCTCCATTTGCACCTCACTTATCAGAAGAATTGTGGAGTCAATTAGGTCATCAAACTACAGTATGCGATGCAAAATGGCCAGAGTTTAACGAATCTCATTTAGTTGAGTCTACATTCTCATATCCAGTTTCTTTTAACGGTAAAATGCGTTTCAAACTTGAAATGCCTGTGGATGCTGCAAAAGATGTAATCGAGGAAGCTGTTAAAAATCACGAGAGCGCACAGAAGTGGATTGAAGGAAAAACAGTGAGAAAAATCATAATCGTTCCTAAGAAAATAATCAATGTGGTAGTGGGTTAATCTCACTACCTTTTCTTTACTTTGCCGAAAGTTTAACACACTAATAACCAGGCCAAAAAGCCTGATAAATATCATATTTTCGGCAAAATGAACAGACAAAATTTCATTAGAGAGGCAAAGTCATACTTAATGCTGACTTTTGCCCTTTGTATTGCCACTTTAGGGTGGTCTGCATTTATTATTCCTGCAGGAATCGTTGGTGGAGGAATAACTGGTTTAGCCAGTACTTTTCATTTTTTATGGGGATGGAATGTCGGAATTGTTTCTATCTCTATCAATAGCTTACTTATCATACTTGCAATCAGACTGCTTGGTTTTTCATTTGGTGTAAAAAGCATCTATTGCATTATTCTTTTTGGTGTTCTACTGTCTGTTCTTACAAGTTATTTTCAAAAACCTCTTACAGAAGATAACTTTATGGCTACTATAATTGGTGCTACCCTTGCAGGCACTGGTGCAGGAATGATCTTTGTAAACGGCGGTAGTACTGGCGGAACTGATATCATTGCAATGATTATCACTAAATATAAAAACATTAGCCTGGGACGTCTTCTTCTTCTTTGCGACATATTTATTATCTCTACAGGCTATATCGTATTTCACAATATTGAAATTGTAATGTACGGATTTATTACAATGGCTATTTTTGGATATGCAGTAGACATGGTCATAACAGGTAATAAGCAAACCGTTCAACTTTTCATCATTAGTGAAAAATTCAAAGAAATCTCTGAATATATCGTTACAAAAACAGAAAAGGGATGCACTATACTTGATGGCATAGGTGCATATTCCGGAGATAATAAAAAAGTACTTATGGTAATTTCAAAAAAGAAAACATCAAGTATTTTATTTCGAATTATTAAGGATATTGATCCTAATGCCTTTGTTACTTTAAGTACTGTTTCTGGTGTTTATGGAAAAGGATTTGACCAAATCAAAGTATAATATCTACATAATACAACATCATAAATATTCAGTACTTGTTATTAATAACGAAAGGATTCACCTGTATCGTACTGAAGTATAACAACTTTACCACCCTCTTATCAATTCAATTAACTTCCATAAATAAACCATATTAACATGACAATAGGAAAGCTAATTCAGGAAACAAGATCATATCTTATATTAACTATTGCCGTAAGCATCTCATCCCTTGGTTGGGCTGGTTTTTTAATACCATCAAACATTATTGGTGGTGGAATTACTGGTTTATCAAGTACATTCTACTTTCTTTGGGGATGGGATGTTGGAGTTACTTCACTTATCATAAATGCCTTTTTAATTCTACTGGCAATAAAAATTCTTGGACTGTCTTATGGAGTAAAAACAATTTACTGCACAGTAATATTCTCATTATTACTATCCTTTTTAACAAAGCATTTTACAGAACCAATTGTTAGTGATGTATTTATTGCCACACTAATTGGAGCAGCACTTGGAGGTGTTGGTACTGCCATACTATTCATAAATGGTGGTAGTACCGGTGGTAATGAAATCATTGCCATGATCATAAACAAATACAAAAACATCAGCCTTGGAAGAATCCTTCTAAGCTTGGATGTCATTATCATTTCCACTAGTTATATAGTATTCCATGACATAGAAAAAATTGTATATGGATTAATAACCATGGCTATATTTAGTTACTGCATAGACATGGTTATTTCTGGCAACAAACAAACCGTTCAGTTTTTTATTATAAGTGAGAGATATGATGAATTAATTGATAAAATTCTTATTGACGGAAAAAAAGGAGTAACAATGTTAGATGGAGTTGGAGGATACAGCAGAGAAAAGAAAAAAATTCTTATGGTAATATCTAAAAAAAGAACATCCTCTATAGTTTTTAAAATCATAAAAGACATTGATCCAAATGCTTTTATAACTATGGGATCAGTTTCGGGTGTATACGGGCAGGGATTTGAAAAAATTAAAGCTTAACAGTCTTTTTTTCTATATACAATAGCTATATATTCTTTTAAAAACATTGATTTATTATAATCTTGTAATAACTTGCAAAACAAATTAAGGTGAAACACATTTTATTTATTACAATACACAACACAACAATTAAAAATCAAGTTTATGTTTAAAAGAATTGCACTATCTCACTTTATTCTTATATCTCTATTCTTAATATCTCTATACAGCTGCTCTAACTCACCAAAGAATACTAAGAGTGTTGACATAAGTGAAGTTAAAAATGATACAATTGACAGTATACCGCCTAATTTATTATTTGGCTTACCAATAGACTCTTTCGTAATAGAAAATAATACCGTTAAAAGAAATGAGTTTCTGGCTTCCATTCTACTTAAATACGACATTCCTTATAAACAGATTGATTTATTAGCCAATAAAAGCAAATCCATTTTTGATGTAAGAAAAATTAAAGTTGGTAATCCTTATTACATTTTCTTGAGTAACGACTCCTTACACCAAGCTAAATATTTTGTTTATGAAATTGATAAAGTTAATTATATAAGTTATTGTCTAGATGATTCCATAACGATTGAAAAAGGACAAAAGGAAGTTAAAAAAGTCAAGAGAACAGCTACAGGTAAAATCACATCATCACTTTGGAATGCAATGAAAGAAAATGGAGCTAGTCCGGTTCTGGCACTGGAACTTTCTGATATATACGCCTGGACAGTTGATTTCTTTGGAATTGAGAAAGGTGATTATTTTAAAGTTATGTATACTGAAGAATATGTTGATTCAACTTCAGTTGGCATAAGTTCAATTGAAGCTGCATTATTTCACCACAGGGGTGATGATTATTATGCCTTCCATTTTCAGGAGGATAGTGCAACATACAACTATTTCGATGAAAAAGGAAACAGCTTAAGAAAAGCATTCTTAAAAGCACCACTCAAATTTTCACGAATTAGCAGTCGTTTTTCTAATAGTAGATTACATCCTGTATTAAAGATAAGAAGACCTCACCATGGTATTGATTATGCTGCTCCAAAAGGAACTCATGTTTTTTCTATTGGAGACGGAAGAGTTATTGCACGAGGATACCAACCTAAAGGCGGAGGAAACTATTTAAAAATTAAACACAATAGCGTATACACTACAGTATATATGCATTTAAACGGATTTGCTAAAGGTATTAATCAAGGAGATAAGGTAAAACAAGGACAACTAATAGGATATGTAGGAGCAACTGGATTAGCAACCGGTCCTCACCTTGATTTTAGAGTTTTTAAAAATGGAAAACCTATTGACCCATTAAAAGTAAAAGCGCCGCCTGTTGAACCTGTTAAAAAAGAAGATATGAAAAGGTTCAAAAAATTCTACAAACCTTTAAAAAGCAAACTAGAAGAACTAATAATAGTAGAGAACTTACACTAAGAAAAAAAGCGAGTAACAAATAAAAGTTACTCGCTTTTTTTCTTATGTATATAATATATATGTATAACAACTAAATATTACTTAATTTGATTTACATATATAATATGTTAATTTAAATAAGATACATCATATAAAAAAACTTTCATGCGAGTTTCATTTTTTATACTACATCTCTAAATATTGGGCACTACAAAAACTGCAATGTCAAATTTTATATTTAAACCAGTAAAATTTACATGGTTTATTTAGTAGACAACCTAAAATCCAATAAATCCTTTAAAAAGGGTTTATTCAAGAAACTATCTTCTCCCAACGAACATAATTTTTCAAACATTGATACATTCACTGTAAAACCCAATATATTTTTAGGTAAATATTTTCTCATTGCCAAGTCAGTAGCACCAACCAATGCTTTTGGATCTTCTCCTTGCGGAACAAGGGGTAATATTTGCATACATCCTGAACCAAAAGGAACCTCTACTGTACTTTTAACAGTACCATTATTAAAATAGTTAGCCCCTATAATTAATGCACTTAATTGATCCGGGTTAACAAAAAATGTCACTGATTTCAAATATTGATCCATTGAATTCCTATAAGTACCAATATAAACACATCGATTCTTAGACTTATAAGGAAGATTAGCTTCAAGCCAACTGTTAGTAACTTCTTTTGAACACTTCAGGCCCTCTTCCTCACATAAAAAATCCACTAGTTCTTCTCTATCTCTTGATTCCTTTCCAAACAACCAATAACCACATCCATGACAACCATAATTTGTTGATGTCAATTTTAACATTTGCCCCCTCATCCATGCATTATAATAAGCAAACATACATGTTCTTTTATAGGATATAGGTTCAATAACATTATCGAAGGGAGCATCATGAGGAGCATCATAAACTGCAATCAGGGGAATATTCAACCCTAATTTATCCATCAAATAATTTGCATCAATCAACCTGGCCATAGTAGTATTTATATGAGTTTACAAATGCTTAAAATACAAAATTATCAATCAAGTTTTAATAAATCGTCTATTACTTTTGGATAATATTTATACTCTAATTCATGTACTTTCTTTTCAACATCACTTGCAGAATCCGTTTCCTCTACTTTACATTTAGCCTGAAATAATATTTTACCTTCATCATAATTTTCATCAACAAAATGAATAGTTATACCAGATTCACAATCTTTATTTTCAACAACTGCTTCATGTACTTTTTTACCATACATTCCTTTACCCCCATATTTAGGTAATAATGCAGGATGAATATTTATTATTTTACCTTTGAATCCTTTTATTAAATTCTCTGGGATTAACCAAAGAAATCCAGCAAGAACAATTAATTCAGTACCCTCTTTTATTAATTGATTCAAAATCAGATCAGAATTATAAAATTCTTCTCGTGAAAATAAGGTAATCTTAACACCTAATTGTTTAGCTCTTTCATTAACATATGCACTTTTACTATTTGTATAAAAGCTAAAATCACTACTAAAAAGTCTCCCTGAAAAATATTTTACAATATTTTCAGCATTAGATCCGGACCCTGACGCAAACACTGCAACTCTACTCATTATCTGGTTTTTACAGAAATTAAAATTTTCAAATATCTATCATCAAAATTAGAAAAAATCGCATTTAAAATGATTTTATTTCAATTTAATTTGAATAATTATGCTGATTTTTTTTCCTTTGCAAAGTTATTTAAATCAATAAATTTTAATTATTAACTTAAAATTAAAAGCTATGTCTGACATTGCATCAAGAGTTAAGGCAATCATCGTAGATAAACTAGGAGTTGACGAAACTGAAGTTACACCTGAAGCAAGTTTCACTAATGATTTAGGTGCTGACTCTCTTGACACTGTGGAATTGATCATGGAATTTGAAAAAGAATTCAATATTGCTATTCCTGATGATCAAGCCGAAAACATTGGCACAGTTGGTGATGCCGTCTCTTATATTGAAGAGAACGCTAAATAAGTAAATAAAAGTAGTATTATACTTTAAAAGAAGTTATGGAGTTAAAAAGAGTAGTAGTAACGGGATTAGGAGCAATCACTCCACTAGGTAATTCCATTGATGAACTTTGGGACAACCTTATAAATGGAGTAAGCGGTGCTGCACCCATTACTCGATTTGACACCACCAATTTCAAGACAAAATTTGCTTGTGAAGTAAAAAATTACAACTCTAACGATTATTTTGATCGTAAAGAGGCAAGAAAACTTGATATGTTTGCTCAGTTTGCATTGATTGCAGCTGAGCAGGCTGTTCAAGATTCCGGAATCGACGCAGAAAGCATTGACCCCGATGAGGTTGGTGTAATTTGGGGAGCCGGTATTGGTGGAATTCAAACATTTACAGAAGAGGTTAGAGCGTTCGTTACCGGTAACGGTACTCCACGTTTCAACCCATTTTTTATACCGAAAATGATTGGCGATATTGCCGCTGGTCATATTTCAATGAAATTCGGATTTAGAGGTCCAAATTACAACACTGTTTCAGCATGTGCTTCATCTACGAATGCAATTGGTGATGCTTACAACCTAATTAGATTAGGTAAAGCAAAAGCATTTATTACAGGTGGATCAGAAGCTGCAATCTGCGAAGCTGGTGTTGGTGGTTTTAATGCCATGCAAGCACTGTCTACACGAAACGACGATGCATCAACAGCTTCTCGTCCTTTTGATAAAGACCGAGATGGTTTTGTTATGGGTGAAGGTGGTGCTTCGTTAATTTTAGAAGAATACGAACACGCTGTTGCTCGTGGCGCTAAAATTTATTGCGAGGTTATCGGATCTGGCATGACAGCTGATGCACATCACTTAACAGCTCCACATCCTGAAGGATTAGGTGCTAAAAACGTGATGAAAATGGCTCTAAAAGACAATGATACTAAACCAGAAGACATTGATTATATCAATGTTCATGGTACTTCTACTCCTCGTGGTGACATTGCTGAAACATTAGCAATTAAAGAAGTTTTTGGTGAGCATGCTTATAACTTAAACATCAGCTCAACTAAATCAATGACTGGTCACTTACTAGGTGCAGCTGGAGCAATTGAATCAATTGCTTGTATCCTTGCTATTAAAAATAGTATCGTACCTCCAACAATCAATCACTTTACTGATGATCCGGAGATCGATCCTAAGTTAAACATGACATATCACAAAGCTGAAAAGAAAGAAGTGAAAGCTGCGCTTTCAAATACTTTTGGTTTCGGTGGTCATAACGCATCCATTATATTTAAAGCAATATAAGTATTGTGATAAAAATATTAAGTCAAATAATAAAGCTTTCTTCTGACAGGAGAAAGCTTTATTATTTATTAAAATCTATAACAGGAACGTATCCACATAATCTTCAGATTTATGAACTCTCACTAATACATAAATCTGCAATGATCAAATTGGATAATGGAGAAATAATTAATAATGAACGCCTTGAATTTCTTGGCGATGCATTATTGGGAGCTATTGTTGCACAAGAATTATACAACAAATACCCTGACGTTAATGAGGGTTTTTTAACCAAAACAAGATCTAAAATTGTAAACCGGTCATTTTTAAATGACATTGCTTTAAAACTTGGCCTAAAAGACCTTATTAGTTCGCAATCTAAGATTGCTCTTGAAAAAACCAACATAATGGGAGACGCTCTTGAGGCTTTAATCGGAGCTATATTTGTTGATAAAGGTTACAAAGTCTGCCAAAAATTTATTACAAGAAAAATACTAATCCCATTTGTCAACTTAAACGAGATTACCAAACATGACACTAACTTTAAATCTATTCTTATTGAATGGGGTCAAAAAAACAAACATGATATACAGTTTATCACTGATGAGATTCCCGACAATAATGAACACACACCTATTTTTGTTTCCTCGGTAGAAATAGACAACAAAGTTTTTGGGCGTGGCGAAGGGAGTTCTAAAAAGGAATCTCAACAAAATGCAGCAATGGAAGCTCTACAAAATGTTTCAATGAGAAAAGAGAACTTTTCTTAAAACATTTTTACTATATTGTTGCTTTCTTAATAAAATCAATAATTAAACAAAAAACAGTTTGCTTTTCATAAGAAAACGATCGCAATGAACAAGAAATTCATATACCTTTTAACTATTATTATTGCAGCCAGTTTACTTGGTATTATATATATTCAAACACTTTGGATGCAAACTGCCAGCGAACAAAAAGAAGCAGAATTTGACAAACTAGTAAAAGGAGCAATGACTGATGTTATTGCCAAACTTGAAAAAATTGAAAGTAAAGAACAAGCATCTCTGCTTACATCTCAATTTAATAACCAAAACTCACAAAATTTACCTGAAAATCTTCAAAGAGCCCCAAAATATTTCGACAATAAAAAGAATGATGGCAATATTTTAGATTCAGAAAGTATTGATATTGAATTTAAATTTCAATTGCAAGATCAATTCATAAAAACAACAATGTTAACTTTTAATCAGGATTCATTAATTTTCAATCTTGATAAAAGATCTCCAATATCAAAAAGGTCAAGCAAATTTGGTCCTTTAACAAGCGCATTATTATCTATTCAAGATGAATTAAAGTCTAAAGTTGAAGATAAAAGTGAGATGCTTTTAGATGCTCTTTTCCCAAAAAGATCAATATCTGAAAGAATTGATCGTGAGAATGTTGATGTAATGCTAATGAAAAACCTGGCAGAAAGAGGCATTACCCTGCAGTTTGAATTTGCAATATTTGATGAAAAGGGTAAAATGGCAATGTCAACTCCTGGGTATAAACACAATGGTTCACCTACGGTTTATCAAAAATATTTATTCCCCAATGATTTACACCCTAAGGCACACAATATAAATTTATATTTTCCTGAACGACCAAATTTTTTAATGCAATCCATAGGAATGGTTATTCCTTCTGCAACCTTTACTTTGATGATGATATTGACTTCTATAGTCACTATCATGGTTATATTCAGGCAAAAAAGGTTAGATGAAATCAAAAATGATTTTATCAATAACATGACACATGAGTTTAAAACTCCGATATCAACAATCTCCCTTGCATCACAAATGTTAAAGGATCCAAGTGTAGCAAAAACACCTAAAACTTTACAGCATATTTCGGGTGTAATTCAAGATGAAAGCAAAAGATTGAGTTTTCAGGTTGAAAAAGTCCTACAAATGGCTATCTTTGAGAAGGGGAAAGCAGGTTTAAAAATAAAAAAATTAGATATAAACCAGTTAATTCACAATGTTTCTACTAACTTTAAGCTGAAAGTAGAAAACAAAAATGGTAAAATCATTGAAAGCCTTGATGCAAAAAACAATACTGTTTATGTTGATGAGGTTCACTTTACCAATGTGATTTACAACCTTTTTGATAACGCTTTTAAGTACAGAAAAGGAACTCCTATTTTACAAGTTAAAACCTGGAATCAGGACAATGGAGTAATGATTTCTGTTAAAGATAATGGAATGGGAATCTCGAAAGAGAACCTAAACCGAATTTTTGAAAAGTTTTACCGTGTACCAACCGGAAATGTACATAACGTTAAAGGCTTTGGATTAGGATTAGCCTATGTTAAGAAAATTGTAGATGACCATGGTGGTACAATTACAGCGGAAAGCGAAATAAATGTTGGAACAAAATTTAAAATTTTTCTACCTATAAAAAGTACAAAGGAATGGAAAAAGAATACAAACTTCTTTTAGCAGAAGATGACGAAAATCTTGGAATGCTTTTAAGGGAATACCTTGAGGCAAAAGGTTATGAAACAGATCTTTTCCCTGACGGTGAAGAAGCTTACAAAGCTTTTACCAGTGGAAGTTATGACCTTTGTGTTTTAGACGTTATGATGCCTAAAAAAGATGGGTTTACATTAGCTAAAGACATCAGACTAATTAACACAGAAATTCCTATCATCTTCTTAACAGCCAAATCTATGAAAGAGGATGTCTTTCAAGGATTTAAAATTGGGGCTGATGACTATATCACTAAACCATTTAGTATGGAAGAATTGCTTTTCAGACTTGAAGCAATTATCAGACGTACCAAAGGCACTAGTGCAGTACAAGATGTATATCAGTTAGGTAAATACAAATTTGACACCCAAAAGCAACAGCTTATTGACGGTGAAAATATTGTAAAACTAACAACTAAAGAATCTGAGTTATTAAAGCTATTATGTAACAATGCTAATAAAGTATTAGAGCGTAATTTTGCCTTAAAAACAATTTGGGTAGATGATAATTATTTCAATGCTCGAAGTATGGATGTTTATATCACAAAATTGAGAAAACACCTTAAAGACGAACCATCTGTAGAAATAATTAATGTTCACGGTAAAGGATATAAATTGGTTATGTAAAAACCATATCCATAAACAATCTGACAATAGAGACCTTACAAAAAATACAAAAGCCCGAAATTTAATTATTTCGGGCTTTTCTTATTCTATTATTTCATATTTAATCAAGCTTTAGAACTGCTAAAAACGCTTTCTGAGGAACTTCTACATTACCTACTTGTTTCATACGCTTTTTACCTTTTTTCTGCTTTTCTAGTAGCTTACGCTTCCTACTAATATCACCACCATAACATTTGGCAGTAACATCTTTACGAACGGCTTTTACAGTTTCTCTTGCAATAATCTTTGTTCCTATTGCCGCCTGAATTGCAATATCGAACTGCTGCCTTGGGATCAACTCCCTTAGCTTCTCACACATTCTTCTTCCTAATGTATATGCATTATCAAAGTGAATCAGAGTAGATAAGGCATCAACACTTTCTCCATTTAACAGAATATCTAATTTAATAAGTTTAGCAGGCTTAAATCCTGTAGCATAATAGTCAAAAGAAGCATATCCCTTAGAAATACTTTTCAATTTATCATAGAAGTCAAACACAATCTCTGCCAAAGGCATATTGTAATTTAATTCAACCCTATCTGCTGTTAAATAATGCTGTTTTATTAACTCGCCTCTCTTGGCTAAACATAAAGTCATTACCTGCCCAATAAACTCACTTTTAGTAATAATTTGAGCATGAATATAAGGTTCTTCTATCCTATCGACAACTGTTGGTTCAGGAAGTCCTGATGGATTATGAACCTCAAGCATCTCGCCTTTCTTTGTATATATATTATACGGTACGTTAGGAACAGTAGTAATAACATTCATATCAAACTCTCTGTCCAAACGTTCCTGAATAATCTCTAAATGAAGCATTCCCAGGAAACCACATCTAAATCCAAAACCTAATGCTGCAGATGATTCTGGTTCAAAAGTAAGAGAGGCATCATTTAATTGAAGTTTTTCCATTGAAGCTCTTAAATCCTCATAATCGTCACTTTCTATTGGGTAAACCCCTGCAAAAACCATTGGTTTTACTTCTTCAAATCCCTCGATCCTCTTTTCACATCCTCCTTTAACATGCGTAATAGTATCACCAACTTTTACTTCCTTACTTGTTTTAATTCCTGAAATTATGTATCCAACATCACCGGTTTTTAAAACCTTACGTGGCTCCATATCTAAACGTAAAACACCTATCTCATCAGCGTCATACTCTTTCCCTGTAGCCATAAATTTTACTAAGTCGCCTTTTCGGAGTTCTCCATTTACAACTTTAAAATATGCAATAATTCCTCTAAAAGAATTAAATACAGAATCAAAAATCAAACATTGCAAAGGTCCTTTTTCCTCTCCTACAGGAGCTGGAATCCTATCTACAATAGCATGTAATATATCTTCTACACCTTCACCTGTTTTACCACTGGCTCTTATTATTTCTTCCCGGTCACAACCTATCAAATCAATGATCTGATCTTCTACTTCATCAGGCATAGCATTAGGTAAATCCATTTTATTCATTACCGGAATAATATGCAAATCATGCTCAATAGCCTGATACAAATTAGATATTGTTTGAGCCTGAATACCCTGAGTTGAATCCACAATTAAAAGTGCACCTTCACAAGCTGCAATAGAACGCGAAACTTCATAAGAAAAATCAACGTGTCCCGGAGTGTCAATTAAGTTCAAAACATACTTCTCCCCGTCTTTTTCATAATCCATCTGAATGGCATGACTTTTAATCGTAATTCCTCTTTCCCGCTCTAAATCCATATCATCAAGTACCTGAGCCTGAGCCTGACGCTCTGAAACAGTTGACGTAACCTCCAACAATCTGTCTGCCAATGTACTTTTACCATGGTCAATATGAGCTATGATACAAAAATTTCTTATATTTTTCATATACAGTATCTACCGTTCTTTTATGATCAAATTCTATTTTTTTAGTGCTTATCAAAACACCATTTCTCCAATTTGCAAAGATATTCAATTCATTGAAATTATTATTGTTCTGAAAAAAATTTACTCATAAAATCCAATCATTTTTTATTTTTTTGATAATTCTATGTTAAGAAATACAAAAAAGGCCAGATTATATATATTAACCTAGCCTTTTATATATCTTATTTATTTTTTATCCCACTAACTGCTGAACTAAATCAGAAGCCTCTTTTAATGTTATTGCAGAATAAACCTTTAAGCCAGATTCATCAATAATCTGTTTTCCTCCTTCTGCGTTAGTACCCTGAAGTCTAACTATAATTGGAACTTCAATTTCTCCAATTTTTTTATAAGCCTCAACAACTCCGTTTGCAACTCTGTCACATCTGACAATCCCCCCAAAAATGTTAATCAAAATAGCTTTTACATTTGGATCACTCAAAATAATCTTAAGTCCTGCCTCTACTGTTTGAGCATTAGCACCACCTCCTACATCCAGGAAATTAGCAGGATCACCTCCGGATAATTTGATAATATCCATGGTAGCCATTGCTAATCCTGCTCCATTCACCATACAACCAACATTACCATCAAGCTTCACAAAATTCAAATTATATTTTGAAGCTTCTATTTCTGCAGGATCTTCCTCTGTAAGATCTCTCATTTCTGCATAATCTTTATGTCTATACAATGCATTATCATCCAAATTTAATTTGGCATCTATAGCCATTATTAAATCATCAGATGTTTTTAATACGGGATTTATCTCAACCAAAGATGCATCAGAACCCTCATAAGCTTTATAAAGTGCAGTAACGAATTTTACCATCTCTTTAAAAGCAGTACCTGAAAGACCCAGGTTAAATGCAATTCTTCGAGCCTGAAATGGCAAAACTCCTGTAGCCGGGTCTATTTCTTCTTTGTATATTAAATGTGGTGTTTGTTCTGCAACAGTTTCTATATCCATACCTCCTTCGGTAGAATACATAATAATATTTCGACCTGTTCCTCTATTTAGAAGAACACTCATATAATACTCTTTAGGTTCAGCATCTCCAGGGTAAAATACATTTTGAGCAATTAAAACTTTATTTACTTTTTTCCCTTCAGGTCCAGTTTGGTGCGTAACCAACTGCATTCCGATTATTTGACTTGCCAATTCTTTAACTTCATCTAAGGACTTTGCTACTTTTACCCCTCCACCTTTACCTCTACCTCCAGCATGTATTTGAGCCTTTATTACCCATTTATCAGTTCCTGTTATTTTTTGTAACTCTTTTGCAGCTTCAACTGCAGAATCAGGAGTATCTGCAACAATACCTTCAGAGACTCTAACCCCAAAACTTTTTAAAATTTGCTGACCTTGGTATTCGTGAATATTCATGGTAGATTTTTTAGATTATTAAACATTAACATATCTATATTCGTAATGTACTATTTTGCTTATAAAAATAAAAGCCAGATTTAATTATTTTTGTAACATTAATAGTTCGTTAGATTATAGACTTAAGACATATGATCGATTTACAAAATACATAAAATCAATATCTAGGCAGTTTAAACCGAATTCATCTTATGACTCAATATCAGATATTACAAAATTTCAACGAACTACATAGCATATAAATATCAATAATTAAATGAGAAAGTTACGTAACAAAGAGTTAAACAGATTAACTATAAAAGAGTTTAAAGAAATTGAAAAAACACCAATAATTGTTGTTTTAGATAATATAAGAAGCTTAAATAATGTAGGGTCAGTATTTAGAACATCAGATGCCCTTTGTCTCGAAGAAATATTTTTGTGCGGTATTACTCCAACACCACCTCATAACGATATCCATAAAACTGCATTAGGAGCAGAAGATTCTATGGATTGGAGTTATCACGAAGACACAAATGTTGCTATTGAACTACTACACAGCAAGGGATATAAAATATATTGCGTAGAACAAGCTGAAAACAGCATTTCTTTACCAGACTTTAAACCTCTACCTGCTCAACCTATTGCTTTAGTCTTTGGAAATGAAGTCAAAGGTGTCCAACAAACTGTTATTAATAATTCAGACGGATGTGTTGAAATTCCTCAATTTGGTACAAAGCATTCCTTTAACATTAGTGTTAGTGCAGGTATCGTTCTTTGGGAAGCAACAAAGCATATGAAAAACATATAAATTTGATATAACCAAACCTACCTAAAAAATACAAACCTTCAATAATACAATAAATAGATTCAACAGAAACAATATTATCTTATCATATCACTTTGTTTAGCATATAAACATGATATCCATACACATAAAGATACTGTCCTAAAACTCCTCCATTTTTTACATCTTATAGAAACAATTTTTCAAAATTGCTTAACAAGATCAAACTCAAAGGATGTTAATTTTATTTAAGCAATTCAATAATAGTTGTTTTTTAGAACCTTATAATCTACTTTTGCACATCAAATGTCAGAAAACAGATTAAATATTAGTTCTACAGAAGGTTTTTTCACCTTCTCATACCTGTTTAATAAAAAACAGTCTGACCGCTATATCCCCCCAACATTGTAAGTTTTAGTACCTACATTTTTCTATTGCATTTACTTTCTATAGAAAGTATTTCCGTTTGCAAATTTTAAATCATACATTTATATGTCTATTAAATTATTTCGTACAATTTTAATTGTATCAGTATCATTATTATCATTTTATAACATTAAAGCACAAGAAAAACCAGAAATTAAAATGGGGGGAGCTTTACGCTTTAATTATAATTCATCATCATGGAAAAAAAATCAATCAGAACGAGGTGGAGATTTTGGATTTGACGTATTTCGTCTAAACGCTAAGGCTGCTTACAAAGGCTTAAAATTAAATGCTGAATATAGATTCTACAGCAGTGGCTTTGGCGGCGGGATGCTAAAACAAGGCTGGGTACAATACGACTTTCAAGACAACAGTAAATTTCAACTTGGATTAACTCAGGTTCCTTTTGGTATCACAACTTATAATTCTAATAGTTGGTTCTTTTCTCTTAACTATTATGTAGGATTAGAAGATGACCACGACATGGGACTAAAATACAGCAGAAGTAATGACAAATGGGATTTAGATTTAGCTTTCTTTAAAAATGCTGAAGAAAATACATTTGGCAACTTATCTGATGTTGACAATAGCAGATACGCTTATGATGTTGGTTCTTTAGGTGATGGTTCTTATAGAAACAAAGAATTAAATCAATTTAACGCAAAAGTAAACTATAAATTCGGTAAATCTTTAAAAAGTAAATTTGGAGCATCTTTACAATACGGAGCTTTATTAAACCTTGATACTGAAGATATCGGTAATAGAAATGCGTTTGCAGTTCATTATGAGGCTACATACAACAAATGGAATTTAAAAGCTCAATTTACCAACTACACTTACAACCCGGAAGCTCCTATTGGAGAAAGTGATGACATGATTGCAATGACTGCATATGGAGCCCCATATATGGTTGCCTCACAAGCCTCCATTTTCACTATTGGATTAAACCATACCTTTCCTGTTGAATGGGGGCCTATTTCATCTGTTATGGTATATAATGACTTTGGTTATATGGATAAAAAACTGGATGATTTTGAAGATACCATGATGAATGATTTTGGATTCCTTCTAACCGCTGGATCAATCTATACATACATTGACTTTGCTTCTGGTAAAAACCAACCTTGGTTAGGAAATGAATGGACATACGGACTTGCATCAGGTAACCCTGATGCAGATTGGGAAACAAGATTTAACATCAACATTGGATACTACTTTTAATAGATTTAATTATGGCATCTAATAATAAATTGAAAATAAAAGTCGAAGACCTTACTCTTATATTCGGGAATGGTAAATCTGAGGCTTTAAAACTTCTGAACAAAGGATTTTCTAAAGAGGAAATTCTCAAAAAAACCAACTGTACTGTTGGCGTTAATAAAGCGTCATTCGAAATATTCGAAGGTGAAATGTTTGTTATAATGGGACTTTCTGGTAGCGGAAAATCAACCTTACTTAGATGTCTCAATCGATTAATAGAACCAACGGATGGAAATGTCATTATCAATGGCAAAAACATCACAAAGGAATCTAACGAAGAGTTATTGGATACCAGAAGAACTGAAATGAGTATGGTCTTTCAAAACTTTGGCTTACTTCCTCACCGAAATGTTCTTGAGAATACAGCATTTGGTCTTGAAATTAGAAATGAGGATAAAGAAACCCGTTTAAAAAAGGCTCAGGATGCTATTGAAACTGTAGGTTTAAAAGGTTTTGAAAACCAAATGCCGTCACAGCTATCAGGAGGTATGCAGCAACGTGTTGGTCTGGCCAGAGCATTAGCAAATAATCCTCAGGTACTATTAATGGACGAAGCCTTTTCTGCTTTAGATCCATTAATAAGATCGGATATGCAGGATGAATTGCTAGAACTTCAAAATAAACTAAAGAAGACCATCGTATTTATCACTCATGATTTGGATGAAGCCATCAAACTGGGCGACAGAATTCTTATTATGAAAGATGGTATAATTGAGCAAATAGGAACTGCAGAAGATATATTAACTAATCCTGCCAGCGATTATGTAAAAGCTTTCGTTGAAAAGGTTGACAGAAAGAATATCATCACAGCAGGTTCATTAATGTTTGAAAAAGTAACATTATGTCATATTCATAAAGAGGGGCCTAAGGCGGCAATACATAAAATGAGATCTATTGGCACTGATGTTTTACCTGTATTAAATGAAGACAGAACCTTTTTAGGTTTAGTTTGGTTACGAGATTGCCTTGCTGCCGAAAAGAAAGGAGAAAAATCCTTACAGTCTATACTTAAAACAGAGGTTCCTAGCATTTATACTAATTATACAGTTGAAGAAATGCTTCCTCTAATTACAGAAAGCAGAGCACCACTAACTGTAATTGATGAAAATACAGGTAAATTTTTGGGAATAGTAAGTCAAACTTCTCTAATTATTGAATCGACTAGATTTGATAAAAATGAAATAACAGAACTTAAAGAAAAAGCTAAAGAGCAATAAGATGGAAAAAATTATTGACATAGGTAAGTACATAGAAATAATTGTAAACTGGATGACAGTGAATTTCAAGCCATTTTTTGACCTTATAAAAAATGGAGGAAATGCATCCATTGAAGGTGTTGAATGGCTTTTGTTAGCCATTCCATTTTACATTATTATTCTTGCATTAACAGCTCTGTCATATTTCAAAGTAAATAAAAGCACAGCTGTAACTACGATATTAGGACTCACTCTTATATACCTTTTGGGTTTTTGGGAAGAAACTATGGAAACATTAGCGTTGATATTAGTATCAACTATTACAGCTCTAATCATTGCAATACCCTTAGGAATATGGACAGCCAAAAATATAATGGCAGCAAAAATAGTTAGACCAATATTGGATTTTATGCAAACAATGCCTGCATTTGTATATCTTATTCCTGCCGTTCTGTTTTTTAGTATTGGTAAACTTCCGGGAGCATTTGCCACAATCATTTTTGCAATGCCTCCTGCCGTAAGACTAACAACACTTGGTATACAACAAGTTCCCTCGGAAGTGGTAGAAGCAGCAAGAGCTTTTGGTGCCACAAAAAAGCAACTCCTTTTTAAAGTTGAATTACCACTAGCATTGAATACTATCCTGGCAGGAGTAAATCAAACCATAATGATGGCTCTTTCAATGGTCGTTATTGCCGGTATGATCGCTGCTGGAGGATTAGGCGAAAAAGTTTTGGAGGGAATTAACAACCTTAACATTGGTTTAGGTTTTGAAAGCGGATTAGCAGTTGTAATCTTGGCTATTATCCTTGATAGAACAACGCAATCTTTGGGAAAGAAAAAATAAATTTAACACTAACAAATAAGTTATTATGAAATTAAAATTAATAATTATTGCGATAGCAACAGTTATCATTTCTGCATGTAATACAAGCAATAAAAAAGCAGAGGATCAAAAAGAAATTACCTTAGGCCTTGTAGATGGATGGGCAGAAGGTGTGGCTATGACAAATTTAGCAAAAGAGATTCTTACTCAAAACGGATACGAGGTATCTATAAAGAAGGCTGCTGTTGATATGATTTTTGCTTCCTTAGCAAATAATGATGTAGATGTATTTATGGATGCATGGTTGCCACAAACACACAAAGAAAAAGTGGCTAAATTTGCAGGTAAACTAGAAAGCCTAGGAACATGCTTTGAAGAGGCAAAAATAGGTTTGGTAGTACCTGCATATGTTACATTTAATTCTATTGAAGAACTAAATGCAAACAAAGACAAATTTGAAGGTAAAATTATCGGAATTGAAAAAGGTGCCGGAATTACAGCTAAAACAGATAAGGCTATTGAAGAATACAACCTTGATTTAGAACAAATGAATTCTTCTAGTATTGCAATGCTTTCAGAGCTTAAAAAGGCAATTACTGAAAAAAGATGGGTTGCTGTTGCTGGATGGGCTCCTCACTGGAAATTTGGCCGTTTTGAGCTTAAATTTTTGGATGATCCTAAAAAAGTATATGGAGAGACTGAACACATTGAAATATATTCAAGAAAGGGATTTAACACGGATGACAAACAGGCAGCAAATTTCTTTTCTAATTTCAAATTAACAACTGAGCAAATGTCAGCTTTATTAGCTAAAATGGAAGACGGTGAAGATAAAGCTGTAGTTGCCAAAAACTGGATAACAGATAATTCTGAATTAGTTAAAGAATGGTTGACTAATAAATAATTACTTCAGTAAATATTTTCTATTTAAAATTTACCAAGAGGCTGTCTTTATAAACTGAAAAGACAGCCTTTTTTATATTTCAATAATACTTCAATTTTCAAATCCACATTTTGGTCCTAAGTTAAAACAAAAAAATATAGTTTTAACCTAAAAACAAAAGCCGCACTTAAAAAATGCGACATTAATATTTTATTTACAGGCCAGAGGCCTTATGTGCAGCGACGCAGCCAGAGGCATACTCCGAACGATTTACATTATTTATTCACTTCGCTGAGCGAGAGGCTTTTTTAATATAAATAATGCTGCTTTATAACCGGAATGTAAATCCTAACATATAAAACAAAAGAGCTGCAACCTTTTAAATTGCAGCTCTTTTATTTTATTCCCGTTATGGTAAATTCTCAGATTGCGCTTCGCTAAATCCGTACCTATGGGAGAGGAGGTGATAACTTGTTATCTACTATTATCTCTATTAATTTTCCTTCTCTGTATTCAATTTTCTTATCTATCCTACCATACTCATCATAACTAATCCAGACACCATTCAGATTACCATTGAAATAATAACCTTCAGACTTAACCTGCCCATTGAAATAGAAATTTTTCCTATACCCATGGTATAAATCGTTTATCATATTAGCCTCCATCTTTTTTTGACCATTTTTAAAATATATGATAAAAACACCATTTAAAACACCATTATAATAAGTTGCTTCAGATTCTTTATTTCCTTCATTATCATAGGTTATCCAATATCCTATTTTTTCTGTTCCTATTGTTGCTCCAATATTTTTTAATTGCCCATTTTCATAATATTCTTTCACAATATCAATTTCTTTCACACTCTTATTTTCAAAACAACAAGAGCAAAAAACAAACAAACTAATTAAGGCAAGTGATTTAATCATATCTTGGTTGCTTTTTTTGTCTATCATACTTAGTATTATAATATTGATCATTATTTTTTGTTCTTAGCTCTTGTGAATAAATCTCAAACTTTTTCACTTCACCATTTTGCAAATCCTCATGATCTTCTTTTGCACTATTTCCTACATCCTGAATATCTTTATAATAACTAGCTTTATCTTTAGTATACTTTTCACCCTCTAAATTTTCATCAATAGCATTCCTTCTATCAGCATCTTTATCAGCATGAACAAATGCTTCATGACCTAAAGTCATAGTCGCTTTTTTTACACTTAATCCTTTTTTTTAGATCAATAACTTCAGCAATACCCTCCTTAATATTATCATTTATCCCTCCCTCAGAAACTTGTTTGCTAAAATCTTTTGTAAATGCTCTAGTCATCCCATTTGCTCTACCCATATATTCTTCACTAGTTGATACCAAATGTAAATTGTCTTTAGCTCTATCTCCATTGGATTTAAATGTATATATTTTATTTCCGATCCTTAATTTCTGATCTGCTTTCATGTATCTACCTATAAATGCTTTGCCCTCTTTTGTAGAAAGCATATTTTGCATTGCTTGTACATGAGCAGGATCAGTCAAAGCAAGTTTAACATCATTACCATCTGGATCTATAAAATTGGATTATTTAAAGCATAGTTGTATGTAGAAGTAGAATAGTATTTTTCTGCGTTGTTATCTATAACACACCACCTCCCCAAACTGGCATCATAGAACCTCGCCCCATAATCGTACCAATTCAAAAAACAACATATCAAATTTTAGACAAAAAAAAAGCCAGTCAAATGACTGGCTTTCATATATTGTGTTAGATAATTCAATTATTGTACAATTGACTTGAATGTTGCATCTTCTAGGAATTTACCGAACTCCATATCTTTAGCAGCAAGTTCTTTTAAAGAACCATCAAGATCTACAGCTTTACGTAAGCTATCAAACATTAAGTCGTTATCAGCAGTTCTAGCACCACAAATAGCTTTTAAATAATATTTGAAACCTACCTCCATAGTGTTAGCGTTTAATGTAGATAATGCAGCATCATATTTTCCAGCTAAGATTTTAGCTAAAGCAGCATTACAAGTAGTACTATTTCCAAAGTAACGCATTGCAGCATCGTAATCTCCTTTGTGAATAGAAAGGATACCTAAGTTGTTATCTAATTCAGCACCAACACCAGCAGCAGCACCAAAGTACTCCTCAGCTTTAGCAACATCACCATTACGTAATGCAATAACACCTAAGTTATTTTTAACAACTGGGCTAGCAGCATTAATTTCAGCAGCTTTTTCTAAAGCAACTTTTGCATCGTCTAATTTATCTTGCTTAACTAAAATGTAAGCTACATCGTTATATCCTCTCCAACATTTAGGATATACTTTGTTTACACTTTTATAGATAGATAATTGCTCGTTTAAATCATCAGTTAAAGTAGCTGCATAAAGAAGCTCCTCAACATTTAATTCACTAGGATTAGAAGCAGCTAACTCAGCAATTTCTTCATCTGATTTACCAATTAACTCAGCGTTAACAGCAACTTTAGAACGACGTAATTGAGGTAAAATATCGTCAGCAATTACTTTGTATGTTTCAGACATGTTCTTGATTTCTTTTTCACGAACTTCAGGATCTGAATACATAGAAAGTACTCTTAAGATTAATTCTTTATCCTGGATGCTTGAAGCTTCCATTAAAGCTTTAAATCCTTCCCAGTCTTCTGGAGTATTTTTTAAATCAAAGAATCCTTCTGCTGAACCATCTACTTTAGCTCTTTTTAATTCTTTAGCTAAATATTTTTCAGCAACTTTCTCTCTTTTTTCAGATAAAGAAGTGTTTAAATCAGTTGGACCATCAGGAGAAGCATAAGCAGAAATTGTTACTCCTGTGATGTTTTTGTTTTCAGCAGCATTTGTTTCTTTAATATACTCTTTTAAAGCTTTAACTTCTTCTTTTCTCAACTCTGTTCCACGTAACGCAGCTTGTTGAATTAAGAAAAAGATATCAGCACCTTTACTCTCTGGAACAATTCTTTGGAATTTATCTTTTCCTAAAGCAGCCATAGCACCTTTGTCCATTACAAGATCTGAAGTTGCTACTACACCATCTGCAATTTTGTAATCATCAAAATCAAGAGTTGTAGTTCCTTTAGTAGCTTTAATGCGCACTACTAAATCAGATACTTTCATATTTTCGTTATAAGGTACAGATCCAGTATAAGTATACTGACCTCCGTTTAGGTAAGAAATAACTTGATTATTACCTTCAACAGATTCACCTTGAACTGTTTTTGATGGGAAAGCAGTTTCGCCACCATCATATTTTAATACCGGAGTTAATTCTACAGTGGCTTTTTTATCCATGTATTTCTCTGGTACTTTAACTTTTACAGTAACATCTACTTTTCCGGCATGAGCTTCCAATACTTCCGGAGTAACAGTATATGTTACATCTTGTGCTCCACTTTTCATTTTATTTAACCCTGCACAACTAGCTAAAAGCGCAGCTAGGGCTATTGAAGCAAAAACATTGATTCTTGATTTTTTCATAATATTAACCTAATTATGTGTTTTCAACTAACTTTCGATAAGTTTGTACAAATTTAAGAATGTTTTTAAAATATAAAAGACCCTCTTAGAATTATTGCAAATATAGATAAACTCTCAAAAAAATGACAATACCCCGCACTTTAAAATTGAGATATTGTTATTTTATCCAGATTGATCATCTAATTTAAATAAAAATTATCCAATTTTTATATTAGAAATTCCATTTTTAAATCTTTTATTTAACAAATCACGGAATTCTTCATAATGATCTTTAGTTAAATAATCAGCATTATTTGAATTGATAATAACAATTGGGAAATCCTGAACTTGCTTAAAATACTCGAAATATCCATTCGTTATTTTTTTTAGATAAGCAATATCAATATCTTTTTCGTATTCTCTACCTCTTCTGTCTATATTTTTCTTTAACAAATCTAAATCCCGATGAATATAAAACAAAACATCTGGTTTTACTAATAAACTTCTTACCAATTCAAAAAATTCCCGGTATAGCTTAAATTCATCTTCTGCAAGCGTAATCTTAGCGAAAATGAATGATTTCATTAAATAATAATCACAAACGGTAAAACTATTAAATAAATTAGATTGCTTAATTTCATTTATAAGTTGTTTATACCTTGATGCTAAAAAAGATAACTCTAAAGGAAATGCATATCGATCGTGGTTATTATAAAACTTTGGCAAAAACGGATTGTCCTCAAACGTTTCTAAAACCAGCTTTGCATTGTAATCTTGAGCTACTCTTTGGGCCAAAGTAGTTTTTCCAGCACCTATATTTCCTTCAATTACAATAAATTTATTATCCAATCCAATCTTTAGTTTAGCTATTTTCTATTCTAATGATACACCCAGGTTATAAAACATGAACGCCCACATATCAGTTGCCTCTTCAATTATTTTACTTGTTGGCTTCCCTGCACCATGTCCTGCTTTACTCTCTATTCTGATTATTACAGGATTTTCACCCTTATATTTCTCTTGTAAAGCAGCAGCATATTTAAATGAATGAGCAGGAACAACTCTATCATCATGATCGGCTGTTAAAACCATTGTTGCAGGATATTCAACACCTTCTTTTATATTATGGACCGGCGAATAAGCATACAAATATTTAAACATCTCCTCACTATCCTCTGATGTACCATAATCCGTTGCCCAAAATCGACCAATAGTAAATTTATGATAACGCAACATATCCATTACACCTACACCAGGTAGTGAAACCTTAAATAAATCAGGACGCTTATTGACTACAGCACCAACAAGCAAACCTCCATTTGATCTTCCATTAAGAGCTAATTTTTCAGGAGAAGTATATTTATTTTCAATTAAATATTCTGCAGCAGCAATACAATCATCAAATACATTTTGCTTCTGCATCAAAGTTCCGGCTTTGTGCCACTCTTTTCCATACTCACCTCCTCCTCTAAGATTTGCCATTGCAAAAACACAATTATTCTCTAAAAGGATCATCCTACTGATAGAAAAGTATGGAGTTAAACTAATATCAAATCCCCCATATCCATATAACAAAGTTGGATTTGATCCATCTAACCTGAGTCCTTTTTTATGAACAATAAACATAGGTATTTTTGTACCGTCTTTGCTAATATAAAAAACCTGCTTGGTTTCATATTGATCAAAGTCTATATCAATTTTAGGACTCCAATATAATTCAACCTTATTATTTGCAATATTATACTTGTATATTGTCGATGGGGAAACAAAGGAGTCAAAAGAAAAATATATCTCTCCATCTTCTTTTTCACCATCAAAACCATACACAGAACCGATCATAGGTAAATCAACATCACTTATATATTCTCCTTTCCGATCAAACACCTTAACAACATCATGTGCATCATGCATGTATCGAGCAATAATCTTTTCACTGAATAACGAAGCATTAATTAATACATCTGAACTTTCAGGAATGATATCAACCCAGTCTTCTTTGCTATATTTATCTTCAGTAAATTTAACTAGTCGAGCCTTAGGTGCATTATAGTTGGTTTTCAACACAAATTCACCCTTATTATGATCCAGAAGAATATGATCGTTTTGAAAATCTGATACAATAGACACTATTTTACTATCCGGATGCCTTAGATCTTTTAACAGGATAGCATTACCACTTGTTGATTCCGTTTGATATAATACTAGATAACCTTCATCATCAGTTACATCAGCATTAGTTATTCTCTCAGGATGTTTTTCATCTTCAAAAATAAGCTTGTCGTTTTCAATAGCCTGACCTATTTTATGGTAAAATACTTTTGCATTTTTATTCTCCCCCTTTAATTCATCTTCTTTTGTAGGTTGCTCATAGCGTGTATAATAAAAACCATCTTTACACCATGCAATATCTGAAAATTTAACCCACTCAATATGATCTGTTAAAATTTCGCCTTTTTCAATATCCTTTACATAGATTGCTTGCCAGTCAGAACCACTTCTGGATATTAGATAACCTAAATATTTTCCATCTTTTGAAATACTAAAACCACTTAATGACACAGTGCCATCTTCGGATAAAGTGTTTGGATCTAACAACACTTCTTCTTTGCCATTTTCACCTTTTCGAAAATAATATACATTTTGACTCTGTAAACCATCATTTTTTGAATAAACTAGCAGTCCTGACATATTTTCAGGTGCACTCATCTTTTCATAATTCCAAAGATTCGTCAGGCGTTCCTGAATTTTCTCTCTATAAGGAATAGCCTCTAAATATTTGTTTGTGACTTTATTTTGCTCTATAACCCATTCTTTAGTTTCATCAGACATATCATCTTCGAGCCACCTGTATGGGTCATTTACAGTAGAACCAAAATATTCATCAACAACATTTACCTTTTTTGTTTTGGGATAAATCAATTTTTCCATTTTTGAGGAATTATTACACGATGTAAGTACTATTAACATTACAAACAAGAGTACAACATTCTGGTTCATATCAGAAAATTTAAATTAAAAATCAGAATAGTAAATTTTCTTTTCTCATTTTACCTTCTTTATACTTCCCAACTACCCAACCAATAAAAGTTCCTAATAACCATCCTAAAACAATACCTGACTTCAATGGGAATGCAGGAATAAGAAAAGATATTAATACGCCTAATAACACACCTATTAACATTCCAACTAAAGCATTTATAGAAAGAATAATACCTTTAGGTCTGATCTTATGATTAAACTTAAGATGCTTCAAAACATCTTGTACTAAGTTATCAAAATCAGCAGAATAACGATTCCCATCTTCAAAAAACTGATCGATATGCTCCGTAGAGTCTTGTAATTTTTGCCAATAAACTTTGCATTCCGGACATTTTTCCGATTTTGCTTCAAGTAGTTCGCCTAAACGGGGCAAAACCTGAAAATTAGAAATAGCAGCCTGTACCTTTGATATTCTGCTTACCTTTTCTTCAAGTGAAGAAATCCATTCATCATATGACATCATATACTAGACTTTAAATTTTGACATAAAAAAAAGGCCCTAAAGGCCTTTTCTATTTTTTTATAAATTAACTAAAACCGGCAACTTGTACAAGTTATAATTATGTTCTTGTATACGCAATTATTTGCACTGACTTCGCCAGTTTTATATTTATTACAATAACATTAATTTGCCTTAGGCTTTTTTTCAGGTCTTGGTAAAAGAACCTTTCTTGAAAGTTTCAATTTACCTGAACGCTGATCTATTTCGATAAGCTTAACTTCAATCTCATCTCCTTCTTTCAGAACGTCTTCAACTTTCTCTAGTCTCTTCCATTCTATTTCAGAAATATGAAGTAAACCATCCTTACCAGGAAGAACCTCAACAAATGCTCCAAAAGGAACAATTGATTTAACTTTACCTTTGTAAACTTCACCTACTTCGGGAACAGCAACAATTCCTTTAACTTTAGCTAAAGCAGCATTAATTGAAGCTGCATTGTCAGCAGAAATATTAACTATACCAAACTCTCCACTTTCTTCAATTGTAATAATTGATTCAGTTGTTGATTGGATTTCCTGAATAATCTTTCCTCCTGGTCCGATTACTGCACCAATCATATCTTTAGGAATCTTAATGGTTTCAATTCGTGGAGCATGAGGTTTAAGATCCTCTCTTGGCTCACTCATTGTTTCCATAATTTTATCCATAATATGTAAACGACCTTCTTTTGCTTGATTTAAAGCTTGCTCTAACACTTCGTAAGAAAGACCATCTACTTTAATATCCATTTGAGTAGCTGTGATTCCATCACGAGTTCCTGTTACTTTAAAGTCCATATCACCTAAGTGATCCTCATCCCCTAAAATATCAGAAAGAACAGCAAATTTCTTATCCTCATCTGTAATCAATCCCATTGCAATTCCGGTCACCGGCTTTTTAATAGGTACACCTGCATCCATCAATGCTAATGTTCCTGCACAAACAGTTGCCATAGAAGAAGAACCATTTGACTCTAGAATATCAGACATGATACGCACAGTATAAGGATAATCTACAGGTAACATATTTTTTAATGCTCTAAAAGCTAAGTTACCATGACCAATTTCTCTTCTTGATGTTCCTCTTGACGCTCTTGCATCTCCTGTTGAAAACGGAGGAAAGTTATAATGTAAAAGAAAACGTTCAACCGTTTTATTTAATACATCATCAACAATCTTTTCATCTAATTTAGTTCCTAATGTAACTGTTGATAAAGATTGTGTTTCACCTCTGGTAAATATTGAGGAACCATGTGGACCTGGTAAATAATCTACTTCACTCCAGATAGGTCTGATTTCATCAGTTTTTCTACCATCTAAACGAACTCTTTCGTCTAATACACATCTACGAACAGCTTCCTTCTCTACATCATGGTAATATTTACCAATTAATTCCATTGGAATTTCAGACTCTTCAGTATCAGCATAGTTAGCTTCAACATATTCATCTTTTATTGCAGCGAATTTATCAGCTCTTTCATGCTTTGGAAGACCTGCTTTTGCTACTTCATATACTTTATCATAAGTAGCAGCTTTAATGTGCTCCATCAACTCAGCATCATTCACTTCGTGACAGTACTCTCGTTTTGTTTGAGAACCTACCATCTCTGCCAACTCAATCTGAGCCTGACATTGAACTTTAATAGCTTCGTGAGCAAACTTCATAGCCTCTAGCATTTCCTGCTCAGAAACTTCTTCCATTTCACCCTCTACCATTAATATATTATCAATTGTAGCACCAACAACTAATTCCATATCACAATCTTCCATTTGTGATCTTGTTGGATTTACAACTAATTCTCCATTTACTCTTGCTACACGTACTTCTGAGATTGGCCCGTTAAACGGAATATCTGACACAGCTAATGCTGCAGAAGCTGCTAAACCAGCTAATGCATCAGGTAAATCTTCCTTATCTCCTGATACTAAATTAATTGTAACAAATGTTTCTGCATGATAATCCTCTGGAAACAAAGGACGTAAAGCCCTATCAACCAAACGACATACTAATATTTCATTATCTGATGGACGAGCCTCCCTTTTCATAAATCCACCTGGAAATCTTCCAACAGCTGAAAACTTCTCTCTATACTCTACTGATAGAGGCATAAAATCAGTTCCTGGGACAGCATCTTTCGCTGACACTACAGTTGCCAACAAATAAGTATTATTCATTTTTACAACAACAGAACCGTCAGCCTGCTTAGCTAACTTCCCTGTTTCAATGGTAATGGACCTTCCATCACCTAATTCAATTGTTTTTTCAATTGGAGTAATCATATTTTTTTCTTTATCTCTTTTGTCGCCCCAAATATATGTAATATCATTAGATAATATTCTTATTCAGGCATTTATTTTTTTACCAATGTACTTTTCAGGTCAAAAAATAAAAACAAAAAAGGCAACCCATTGGATTGCCTTTAAAATTCTTTTCACAAGATTACTTACGAATTCCTAATTCTTTAATTAGAGAACGGTAACGCTCGATATCTTTAGCCTTGATATAATCAAGTAAGTTACGACGTTTACCTACTAATTTAACTAGGGCGTGTTCTGTACTATAATCCTTTTTATTAACCTTTAAGTGTTCGGTTAAATGCGAGATACGGTAGGTAAATAATGCTATCTGGCCTTCTGCAGAACCAGTGTCAGTATTCGACTTTCCGTACTTCTCGAAGATTTCTTGCTTCTTTTCTTTAGTCAAGTACATAAAGCTTATATATTTAAAAAATTTGCGGTGCAAAGATAATCAATTAATTACAAGAAACAATACAAACTTTAAAAATATATTTATTTTAATATCAAATAAAAAAGAGCCAACAAATGTTAGCTCTTTTATAAATTATATTAATCGAATTTAATTCTATTTGTATCCTTGCTCTTCTGCTAATTTTTCCATCTCCTGATTAAATATCTCTTCATACTTTTGCTTATCGTAATCCATTTGAAGCTTAGCATTATTTGAGATCTTATCATTCATAGAATTCAACAGCTCTTCTTTTTCAACTTCAATTGCAACGAATGAACGATACTTTCTATCTGGCAACACACTCGATTTTTCACAAGCTACAACAATATTACTAATTGTTTCATCTGCTACTTCACGAGTTAAATTTTCAAATTTTTGTTCAAATTCTGAAGCTGAAGATAATTCTCTTTCATTTACATAACGATCAGTAACTGATTTAGTATTCGATTGAATTAATGTTACAAGACGCTGTTTTGCAAGCAAAAGAGCTTTTTCTTTAGAAAGACTTAAATCACTACTTGTTGCCATTGAAAATGCTCTAAAATACTTTTTATCTGATTTTCCTTCACTTTCGCAAGGCATATTTTCTAATAATGTTCCTACTTCCGAACTTGTTGAAGCTTTTGAGGCTACTTTTTCCTTTGACTTACAACTATAAGCACCAAATACAAGGCTAAGAGCTATAGCACCAAATCCAATTGTCTGTTTTAAATTCATATTGATCATTTTTGATTAATAAACAAAGCTTGACTAATATCAATAAATAAGCCAAACACAATTATACATTAAGATAGTAAATTTAATTTCCCATTAAAATTTCTCTAAAGTGCTTAATTTGATCATCCGTCCCCAGCACAAATAATTTATCATCTTTTGATATTTTAATTTGTGGTGAAGGGTTAAATATATAAGTCCCTTCAGGTGTTTTTAATCCCATTAAATTCGCCCCTGTCTTTTTTCTAAGATTCAACTCATGAATAGTCTTAGTCTCATTTTCATCAGTTATACAATTACATTCAACCTCTGTTAACTTAACTTCACGACTTTTCTGCAATAGAATATTCTCAACAAATTCAACAACATCAGGTTGAGTAACTAATTTCGCCATCCTTTGGCCCCCAATTCTATCAGGCATTATTACGTTAGTAGCACCTGCATGACGTAATTTCACATCAGATCTAAAATCACTGGCTCTACTAATAATTTTTAATTTGGGATTCATTTCTCTTGCTGTCAATACCACAAACATATTATCAGCATCATTAGGCAATGCAGTAATTAAAGCTTTTGCCCTACGAATCTGAGCTACATCTAAAACCTCCTCAGAACTTGCATCTCCCTGAACATACAATAAATTAGGATCCTCAAGGATTCTTGCAACTACATTATCTCGCTTCTCTAAAATAACAAACTTTTCGCCATGCTCTTTTAACTCCACACACGCCTGGTAACCATTTCTTCCATAGCCACAAACAATAATGTGATCTTCGAGTTTAACTATCTTCTTTTTCACCTGATAAAGTTTATAAGATTGCTGTAATGCACCTTCAACCACAAGACGAGTAATTGAGGTAATCACGTAACCAAAAATTCCGAAACTAAATATAATAAGAAGTACTGTAAAAATTTTACCACCTTCCGATAAAGGATAAACTTCTCGAAAACCTACAGTTGAAACTGTAATAGTAGTCATATATAAAGCATCCACAAATGAATATCCTTCAATAAGGGCAAATCCTACTCCTCCAGCAAAAATGATAAAAAATAAGGCACTTACACCATATAATATGGTTCTAAAATTTTCATGATATGGCACTATTTTTTTCACTCGTATTTTTTAACCGTTAATACTTTATGACCAATATTACAATGTAAACACTTATTCTTTTTACAGTAATTATTTGACAAATATATTAAAGCTTGAGAATCTCCAGCATTTTTAATTGATATTTCATTTTCTTCCCACCTTTTAGTAACTGAGTTTCTTTCGGGTTTTATACTTTCTAACCACAATAGCGACTTCTCTTTAACAATGTGATTATTAGTAAATTTACCAAACGAAAAAAGATAAGGAATTATAGTATTAATAATAAGCAGATTTTTTGAACTATCCCCAAGTTTTTTAATGATTTTTTCACTTTTCTTCTCTGGTAAATAATGTGACTCCCAATATTCAGAAACTTCAGCTGATAAATAATCTTTAATTTCATTTATATTTTCTGCATTCAAAAGACTCCCAAACATTCCTCCGATTCTATATATAACAGAAGCAATTTGAGATATTCTAATGGTAGGAAAATTCGAAGGTCTCAAACGCAAAAATTTCCATATATATTTTTCTAATCCTTTTAAATGATGTTTTTGCTTAATAAAATGGTATTCGCGTTTTAAATCAATTAAGTATCTATCCTTAAAATCACCATCCAGAAATCCAGCCTGACCGAACAATATGGCTTCAATAAGTTTTAAATTATCCGAATACTTTAATAATACAGTCAAAGGAATTGACCTGGCTAATCTTTCAAATGGTTCACTATTTAATCCAAAACCAAAACCTCTGAATAATAAAAAATAAAAAACCTCATCCCAACTTGAGGTTGTTGTTTCCAGAAATGTTTTGATCTGAAACGATCGTTGTTCTAACCTTTCAATTAGCATTCTTTCCTTCCAGAACGATAATTCAACAGGATTAACATCTATTAATTTTCCATTACAAGACAACCAGTCATCTTCATTTTGAAGCATTAAATAATTACTCCATAAATTTGATGGCCAGCTAAGTTTGATTACAGGAATAGACTCTCCATTAGTTCGAAAAGTCTGCCCATCACCGTCTGCTACAACATGTAATATCACATTATCATAAGCCTCATCCTGATGATGACCATGGTTTTTCCAATCCTGTATATTCTGGTGAACTTCAACATTTCCTACCCATAAAATTCCGTCTATCTTAACCTTAGCATTAAAGAAATCAGGTCCGGCATTTTTATTAAGTTCTCCAGTATTTATTACTTCTATGGATTTGTTACAATTTGATTTTACATTATTCTGATCAAATAAACGATACTTCCATATAAAATACAGAAACTCCTCAGTTTGAATAATTTGGTTGGTCATAAGATTAACATTTTAGTATGATAAATATACAAAATGTTATAAATAAAAAAAGCCTCCAACAAATGGAGGCTCAATATCTTAAATATAAAGTTTCTTGCACTAAATTAATCCCTTTGCTTTTAACAGGCCGCTCATTTCCTCTTGAACCTCTTTTGCTGCGATACCTGCTTTCTCTGCAAAATCAGTCTCTGAACTAGAGTAAATAATTCCTCTTGATGAGTTTACTAACAAACCACACTTATCGTTTAATCCATTTTCAGCAACCTCTTTTAAACTTCCTCCCTGAGCACCAACTCCAGGAACCAATAAAAAGTGATTTGGAATAATATCTCTGATTTCTTTTAATTTTTCAGCTTTAGTTGCTCCTACAACATACATTAGATTTTCCTCTGTACCCCACTCTTTTGATTTCTTAATAACTCTTTCAAAAAGTTTTTCATCATTTTCTGTCATGTACTGAAAATCGGCAGCTCCTTTATTTGATGTCAATGCTAATAAGATAACCCACTTATCAACATAAGTCATAAAAGGTTTTACTGAATCTTCTCCCATATACGGTGCAACAGTAACTGAATCAAAATCCATTGTATCAAAAAATGCCTTAGCATACATGTTAGATGTATTACCAATATCACCTCTTTTTGCATCAGCAATGATAAAAATACCAGGATAGTTATATCGAATATAGTTAACTGTCTTCTCTAAACTATTCCATCCCGATACACCCATACTTTCATAAAACGCTAAGTTAGGTTTATAGGCTACTGTATACTTATGTGTTGCATCAATAATCTCTTTATTAAATGCAAAAATTGGATCAGTGGTTTCTAACAAAAATCGAGGAATTTTATTAATATCAGTATCTAAACCAACACATAAAAAACTCTCTTTTTTCTTAATGTTTTCAAATAGTTCCTGAGAAGTCATTTTATTTAAACAGTTTAAAGTACCTAGTTAAAAGTACTTAGTTTTTAAATCTCTTAAATTTACAAATCAGAATTAAAGTACCTTCATTAATCCTGTAATTATTTTTGAAACTTCAATTGTTAAAAGAATTAATTCTTTCGATTCATCTTTTGAAATCATTTGAAGTTCCTCTGCCAAAATAGCCATAGATCTTACTTCACCACAACTACCTTTTGCTATATTCAAAAAGTACTTAAATTGATTATTGCTTTTCCTTTCAAACCCCTCTGCAATATTATTCATGACTGAAACAGAAGCTCTTTGAATTTGGTCCCTAAATCCAAAATCTTTATTCTGAGCAAATAAACCATAAACTTTTACGGCTAAGATCTTGGATTTCTGCCATGCTTTCAAATCTTCAAATCGTTCTATAGCCATCTATATATAACTTAAAACTTTTTTTACTTAAAAACATTAACTAGGAACTTTCAACTTAGTACTTTCAACTCAATTAAAGCTCACTGGCTTTTAGGCGCTCTGCGTTTTCTTCTACAATTAGTCTGTCAATTACACCTTGTAAATCACCATCCATAACTGCTGGTAAATTATACAATGTAAAATTAACACGGTGATCTGTAACCCTACCTTGTGGATAGTTGTATGTACGAATTTTAGCTGAACGGTCACCTGTTGATACCATTGTTTTTCTTTTAGATGAGATAGCATCCAAATACTTTTGGTATTCCAGGTTATATAAACGTGTTCTTAATTCGATCATTGCTTTATCGAGGTTCTTTAACTGTGATTTTTGATCCTGACAAGTAACAACGATTCCTGAAGGAATGTGAGTTAATCGGATTGCCGAGTAAGTCGTGTTTACCGACTGACCACCAGGACCAGAAGAACAGTAAGTATCTTTACGAATATCTTCTTGTCTTAAATCAATATCGAACTCTTCCGCCTCGGGCAATACTGCTACTGATGCAGCAGACGTATGCACACGACCTTGTGTTTCTGTTTGAGGAACACGTTGTACACGATGTACTCCAGATTCATATTTCAGAATACCATAAACACCTTCGCCGGTAACATTAAATACAATCTCTTTATAACCGCCTGATGTTCCTTCACTCATGTGAGTAACATCAATTTTCCAGCCTTGTTTTTCGCAGTATTTTGTGTACATACGGAATAAGTCACCAGCAAAAATACTAGCCTCATCACCTCCAGTACCAGCACGAACTTCAACCACACAGTTTTTACCATCTTCAGGATCGGCAGGAATTAAAAGCAATTTGATTTCTTCTTCCATTTCCGGAAGTTTTTCTTCTAACTCATCCAACTCCATTTTTGCCATCTCTCTCATTTCAGCATCATCTTCTTCTTTTAAGATAGCTTTTGCTTCTGCGATTGTTTCAAGCGTGGATTTGTATTTATCATGAGCTTCAGCAACTTTTTCAAGTTCTTTATACTCTTTATTTAGCTTGATATATTTTTTAGTGTCTGAAATCACTTCAGGATCAGTTATCTGTTCAGAAACTTCCTGAAAACGGATTACGACACCACCTAGCATGTCTAATAATTTATTTTCTGCCATTTTAATATTTTATAAGATTTTTGAATAAGTAATAACCAATCAAACAGAACAATAGTTCTGCATCCATTATCTACTTATATAAAACCTGAAAGAAGCATATAATTATATATTAGTATTTAAATGTTCCAAATTCACTTGTAATAGTAAGTTCTTTTTTATCACTCGCTTCACATCTTCCGATAATTTGAGCATCAATATTAAACGACTTACTAATTTCAATTAAATCTGCAGCAATCTCCTCCGGAACATACAATTCCATTCTATGTCCCATATTAAACACTTTGTACATCTCATCCCATGCAGTACCTGACTGTTCCTGTATTGTTTTAAACAATGGTGGTACAGGGAATAAATTATCTTTAATTACATGCAGATTATCAACAAAATGAAGAACTTTTGTTTGAGCCCCTCCTGAACAGTGTACCATTCCATGTATTTGAGAACGGAATTTATCTAACATTGTTTTAATTACAGGTGCATAAGTACGAGTTGGAGAAAGAACCAACTTACCTGCATCAATATCAACTCCTTCAACAGCGTCTGTCAATTTCAAACCTCCGGAATAAACTAAATCTGATGGAACAGTCGGATCAAAACTCTCAGGATATTTTTGTGCTAAATAATTCGCGAAAACATCATGACGAGCAGATGTTAAACCATTACTTCCCATTCCACCATTATATTCTTTTTCATAAGATGCAATACCTGATGAAGAAAGTCCTACAATAACATCACCTGGTTGAATATTTTTATTATCGATGACATCAGAACGTTTCATACGACAAGTAACTGTAGAATCAACAATAATAGTTCTTACTACATCACCAACATCAGCAGTTTCTCCTCCTGTTGAGTAAATAGAAACTCCCATCTCTCGTAATTCAGCCAACAACTCTTCTGTTCCGTTAATAATAGCTGAAATTACTTCTCCCGGCACTAAATTTTTATTACGTCCAATAGTTGAAGACACCAAAATACTGTCAGTTGCTCCAACACATAGAAGGTCATCAAGATTCATAATTAAAGCATCCTGTGCAATACCTTTCCACACAGACAAGTCACCGGTTTCTTTCCAGTACAAATAAGCTAACGACGATTTTGTACCTGCACCATCAGCATGCATAATATTACAGTATTCTTCATCTCCACAAAGGATATCCGGAATAATTTTACAAAAAGCCTTAGGATACAATCCCTTATCGATGTTTTTGATGGCATTATGCACATCCTCTTTTGAGGCAGAAACCCCTCTTTGATTATACCTTGAATCTGAACTCACGAAATAATTATTTAGAATTTTCGGAGGACAAAAGTAATACAATTTTGTTAGTTATCAATTAAGAGTTTACAGTTATCATACTTATTATAATAAGTAGTATTTTTTTATCACTTCTGTTCCGACCAGAATAATAATTTTAAATCAATAGAGAGTTATTTATCACAGTCTCTAACCAAACCAGAAATTAAAATTAATTTGACAGTTAAAATTCATTATTTAATGAACCATTCCTTTCGTTTAAATACGCAGTTAAAATACCCTTTAAAATCTAATTTGCATCGCACCTGCTTCGTAGCATAGTCGTAACTGCTGCGGATATCCTTCACTATTCCTTCACTATTGGTTCACTATTCCTTCACTACAGGTTCACTGTTTAGTGATGAAAATGTGAACAATATATGTAGAACATATGTCTCATATATTTTGAATACTCGAATCTGTTACGCAGCATACACGAAGCAGCTCCGTATCAGACTGCACCAAATAATTAAAAAAGGATATGGGTAAGGTGTCTGTTTTTTGTAATAGTCGCTATTCACTTACTTTTCTCAAAGGCTTTTCAAGAACAACATTGTATTCAAAATCTTTATCGTCGGTTTCTCCTGAAGTTGTAAATTTCACCTTTTTATTAAGATAACCTTCTGCTGCCACTAAAAATACATAATCAGTGCCTGGCTTCAACTTTACTTTGTAAGTTCCATCTTCAGGAATATTTATTTTTAAGGTGGTACCATCACTACCAATTAATCTCACATAGGACTCAGGAACTACCTCATCATTATTATTTTTGATCGTTCCATTTAAAGTAAAATTCAGTTTTGGAAGAATAAAACTATATAAATTATCTATTCCTTTTGAACTACCTCTCGACGAAGAAAAAATTCCTTCTTCACTTTTGCCTTTAAAAGCTATTCCAAAATCATCCGATTCACTATTAATAGGCCTCCCCATATTAGAAATTTGCCATTCTCCTTCCTCATCCAATTCAGCCTTAAAAATATCCAATCCACCAAATCCAATCTGGGAATCTGAGCTAAAATAAAGAGTTCCATCTAAACGAACATATGGAAACATTTCGTCTCCCGGTGTATTTATGGCAGATCCAAGGTTTTTTGGTTCCCCCCAAGCACCTTCTGACTTTGAAGTTTTCCAGATATCTTTACCTCCATATCCTCCTTTTCTATCACTTACAAAATATAAAACATCCCCATCTGGTGCAATTGCCGGATGAGCAACAACTACACTATCCTGTCCTATTTGTATTGCAGCTGGCTCTCCCCATCTACCACCACTTCTGGCACTGGTTACTATTTCAGCGCCCATAGGTTTTGTTTTATCATATTTGCATCGTGTATAAAAAAGCTGTTTTCCATCAGCACTTACATTAGGTGCCCCGTCATCTACTTGCGCAGCATTTAAAGGTTCTTCAAAAGCCTCCGGTTCTGACCATTCGCCTTTAGCATCAATTTTTGAAAAATATAAAGAAGAGATACCCTGTCCTGTGATATTATTCTTTTTTCTTTTTTTTGCCTCAGTTCGCATTGATGAAAAAATAACATAATCGTAAGAACTACCTACAAAAGCAGGTGAGAAATCACTAAACTTACTATTCAATCTTTTTATTTTATTGATTTGATAACGTTTAGATTTTGGTTCTTTTTGAATCATCATACATGAAGCCAGTCCTCTTTGAGCTCGAATATCAGTTGGAACCTCTTCCAAATAAGCTTCATATTCAGGTATCGCTTTATCAAGTTTACCGGCTTTACGATAACTTTCAGCCATATACAAACGCCCTTGCCTTTCATCATATTTATATCGCACGGCTTTTGAATACGCAGAAGCAGCTTTAGTTGGCTTGTTTGTAATTCGATAACATTCGCCCATGTAATATGAATACTCACCTTTTAAATACTTATTTTTTTCGCGCGAATAAGCTTTTTTATATAAATCGGCAGCTCTTGTATATTCTCCAATCTCAAATGACTTATGAGCCAATGAAACTTTTTTACCTCCTGCACATGACGCAAGAAAAACACACAAAGTCAATAGGAATATATTGTTAATGATATTACTCTTCATATACTTATATAAATTCAGATGTAAAAGTAACATTTATTACTTTTGTACAAAAACGCAATTTTCATATAAAAAGTATAATTCTATAAAGGATGATTTTCCTTTTTATATTACTATTTTATTAATGCACTATAATTCTATTATCAGATGTATATTATTTATAGTTCCCTTTTTAACTAATTATCCCTTACAATATTTATATTTGCATTTACAGAGGGGAAAGATTGTTACCGTAAATCTAGTAATTTCTATATTTAATTTTAGCATTACGGTAGTATACCACTAATCTTAAAAGAACAAATGGTATAGTATGTCGTATATTTTTATTGCTTGTATAGCACTTATTGTTTTCTTTTCATTTTCACTGATAATAAAACCACATAAAACATTATCTGAGAAAATATTTGTTGGTTGGATATTTCTTCTTGCCATAACGGAATTATCTTTCTTTTTAAATTCCATAAATCTTTTTGACGATTATACTCTTCTTTTTGCTTTTATATGTGATACACATATATTACATGGAACCCTCTTTTACTTTTATATTCTAAGTTTCACAAATAAAAACTTTAAGTTTAAATCTATTCATTTTAGCCATTTGCTTCCGTTTCTACTCCTTTTTAGTTTAAAAACCTATTTTAACAGAGTATTGGGAGTTATTGACTGTTACGGATCGGGCTGTTTACACGAAGGTAACCAATATGTTGATTTACTTACTTTCCTAAAATTTGGAATACTTGGAACTTATTTATTTATGGGCTGGCATCTTGTTCATCACAATATCATTCATAAAACACATAGTGACAATCTTGAAAAAATAAGAGCAAACTGGATTAGAAATATCACAATTGGAGTTTTTATCATCTATTTCTTTGCTGCAGGTTATAAAGTAATATCAAGACTTGGATTTCCATTTTTAGGAAATGATATCATCGTAGTAAACTTAATGGTTTCATTCTTTATTCTTGTGTTTTTATATCTTGGAAATTCTTATGCCTACATCTTCGTAGCTCCATATCAAGGTACAGGAATTGATTTGGATACTAACACTAAAACTTCACCACAAAGCATTTCTCAAACTACTGATCAATTGGAAATTATTGACATTGATAGAAAATTCGATCTAATTGAAAAATATCTTAGCATTGAAAAACCATTTTTAAAAGGACAATTTACAGTTCGTGAATTATCTGATAAAATCAATATTCCTCAAAATGAAATCTCACATATTATTCATATTAAAACAAATATGTACTACACTGACTATATGAATAATTATAGAGTTGAAACTTTTAAAGAAAAGTTAAACGATCCGACTAATGAAAGCTTTACAATATTTTCTATAGCTATGGACTGTGGTTTTGCCTCAAAAACGAGTTTTAACAGAATTTTCAAGCACCATACTGGTATGACTCCATCTGAATATAAAAACAACCAGGAATAGATTCCTGTTTTTTGTAAAAACAGGCATTTACACTCTTGAAACTCCACTTACATTTTAAAAGAAACAGTGTATTTTTCTTGTCAATCAGAAACTCACACACCTCATTTTCCTTTCAATTTTCCAAGCAGACCTTTCTTAGATAGATTATTTTTTCTCACCAACCACCACGAACAACATTTCATACACAACTGATTATCAACCATTGGTACGTTCCATAATTTATGGCACCTCTCAAAATGGTACCACATTTTAATAATGGGGCGATAGCATTTCTTATAATATTCATATTTGCTTCCGAATTGATGAAACAAGCTATTTATTTATGAAGAAGTTTTTTAGCAAAAATGGTATTAGAGTTTTAATACAGCTAAGTATTTTGGGAGTAGCCATATTTTGGTTAATAAGGGTTCTATTTAATCCTGAACTTTATGTTGATTTTGAGGCTTATTGCCCAATGGGTGGTATTCAATCATTTTTTACATTTCTTGAAAATGGTGCATTAGCCTGCTCTATGTCCGGAATGCAACTTGTGTTAGGAATTGTACTAATGATATCTGTATTATTATTTAGTAAACTTTTTTGCGGATATATTTGCCCTTTGGGAACAATTGCAGAATGGTTCGGTAAATTAGGAAATAAATATAAGGTTCAAATCACCATACCAACTACTCTTGACAAAATACTGCGGTTATTTAAATATGCTCTTTTAGGAGTAACCTTTTACTTTACCTTATCAACAAATGAATTATTTTGTAAAAGTTACGATCCGTTTTTTTCCATCGTTTCAAGGTTTGGTATAGATGTAGTTCCATGGATGGCTATTATAACCATTGCCATTTTAATTATTGGATCAACTATCATTCCTATGTTTTGGTGTAGATACGCTTGTCCGTTAGGTGCATTGTCAACTTTATTTAAACATATCTACGTAGTTATTGCATTGGTGGTTATTTATGTAATAATATACTTTTTTAAATTGGAAATTAGTTGGATTTATCCTTTATTAGCATTATTCGTAGCCGGGTACTTTTTTGAAGCGATTTTGCCGGAAAAGAGTAAAAGTTTGCAGATGTTGAAAATTACACGAAATACCAATTCTTGCATTGATTGCGGACTTTGTTCTAAAAAATGTCCTCAAGGTATTGACGTGGCCTCTCTTGAGGTTGTAAATCACTCAGACTGTAACCTTTGTGGAGAATGCGTAAGTAGCTGCCCGGTATCAAACACTTTATTAATTAATAATAAAAATAACTTCAGATGGATGCCGGTAATTGCATTGGCAATATTGGTATTGGGAGGTATTTACATTGGAAGTAAACTTGAAGTACCTACCGTTAACATCAACTGGGGTACTGAAGAACAACAAGACAGAAGTGATGTTGTTGAATACTCTGGTCTTAAAAACGTAAAATGTTACGGTAGCAGCATGTCTTTTGTAAATCAAATGAAGACTGTGCCCGGTGTTATAGGTGCTGCCACTTATGTAAACTCTCATACTGTAAAGGTCTGGTACGATACTTTAGCAACTAACTCAACAGCGGTAAAAAAGGCATTATTTAGTCCGGTTCGTGTTCATATAATGGATACAAAAAATGACTCTGCAAAAGTTGCCATAATTGAAACTAAAGTTTACAACTTCTTTGATCAAATGGATGTTTTTTATCTTGATCAGATAGTAAGAAAAGACGGCAACATATACAGCTTTGAATCCTCTTTTGGAGAACCGGTAAACATTAAGTTTTATGCAAATTACAATATAAACATTGATTCTTTAAAGAGAAGCATAGAACGTAAATATGTAACCATTAAAAGTGGTGATAAAGAATATCAACAAAGTATTAATTTTAAAGTCTCTGATATTACCAGAACAAAAGAGTATACAACTGGTCTGAATTTAAAAAGAGGAATGTTTCTACCTTTTAAAAGAGCCTTTAACGACCGGAACAAATACAGTAATGATCAACTTCTATCATTTGAAATGACATTTGACTCGTATCCTCGTAATGAACAAAAAATGCCATTTCTCGTGAACCATGTGGGTAAGAAAAATCCTTATGTGGTTGGAATGATTACATATTACAAAACAAAACCTACTTTACGCGTTTTCTTTGTCAAAGACAAAACAAATCCTGATGAAATTGTTGAACTGATTACTCAGGAAAAACTTTCCATTGAATATAACAATGGAGTCTCCGAAGAAATAGATAATCCATACACTTTTAAGTAAAAATTACAAAACTAGCTTACATCAGATTACAGGTAATATCTTTCCCTTTAATTAGTGATTGCTTGTAGCCTGATATAAGTATAGCTTTGCTCCCGAAAGGGATATAACTCAATCAATATTAATTTATAACCTTTTAAATTATTAAAAAATGAAAAAGCTTTACTCATTAACGGTAGCTCTTATTATTGCAGCTACAGGTTTTGCTCAAATTACTAATGTTGCAGACATCAATCCTGGTACAGGTAATTCATCTCCTGCTAATTTATTTAAAGATGGTGATTATATATATTTTGCGGCTGATGATGCAGCAGCAACTATAGATCACGGAAAAGAGTTATGGAGAACCAATGGAACTACAACTGAACTTATTAAAGACTTACGAGATGGAACTGGTAATTCTACACCATCTTATTTTTTCTCATACAATAACACATTATATTTTTCTGCTAATCCAGGTACAGGAAGTGTTGAGTACACTACAGATGGAACTGAAACTGGCACATTAGATTTAGAATTATACCAAGGAATATTTTTCCCATTAGAATATAATGGATTAATTTACTTTGTCAATTCTACAGCTGGTAATACACTATACACTTTTAATGGTTCAGTTATTAGTGCTGCAGCAAACAATGGTAATCTGGGTACAGAATGGATATCTTCAGGAAATATGATTGGCTTAGATAATAAATTAATCATATACATGAAAACGGCAAATGAGTCTGCATCTATTGGGGTCGAATTATATCAATATGATATAACAACAGGCATCTATACCTTAATTAAAGATATTACAGGTGACGATAGCAACGCAGGGATCTCAAACATGACAGTTATAGGATCTAAAGTTTATTTTGAAGCTCTTAATACCTTATGGGAAACAGATGGTACTACTGATGGAACTATAGAAGTAAGTGTCGCATCTGGAATTGAAGGAGTAACAAGTTTTTATGCGTGGGACAATAAATTATATTTTGAAGGCGACAATGGTACAGATGGAGATCAACTATATGTATATGATCCATCAGGACCATCTGTGACTAACTTAACTAATATCTCAGGAGAAAACTCTGATCACAATCCATCTGATTATTGCGCATACAATGGTTACCTTTATTATGCAGGATGTGACAATAACGACACAAAAAAACACCTATTCAGAACTGATGGTTCTTCTGTTGAACAAATAGATGATGCAATAATAGACGTTGATGAAATCGTTGAATTAAATGGTATTTTATACTTTGAGGCTGAAGATGCTACCGGCACCGAAACAACAGGTAACGAACTTTTTAGCTTTGATCCTTCAACTTATATTCCAAATGCAATAGATCGAAATTATTTAAATTCATTAAGTCTGTATCCTAATCCAACGAATGGTATCATTAATATAAGTGGATTAGAAACTTCAAATGCTGAATATACTGTTTATGATATTTCAGGAAGAACAGTACAAGTGGGTGTTGTTAATAGTCAAATTAGTCTAAATGCAGCACCAGGGATCTATATTATTGAATTAAAAGATGGAAACAAAATAAGTACACACAAGGTACAAGTTAAATAATTGTGTAAATTATAAGAGAAGGCAAAGCATAATAATATTGCCTTCTCTTTTTAAATTATAATTCAAACAATCCATTTATACGCACGAAAAGCATTATCGCTTTACTCTAAAACACTAAAGGCAATAAGTACAATTGAATCAAAGCCAAGAAAACTAATTACAAATGAAGATATTCATAAGTATTCTGTTAACAAGCCTACTATTTATAACTAATCTGACAGCACAAAATGAAGGACGAGTTATTTCCGGTCGTATCATTGATGCCGCTGATAACTCACCAATAACAGGGGCCAATGTAGTAATACTTCCATTCTATATTGGAACCGTATCAGATGCCAATGGAGAATTTTCAATAACCATTAAAGAAACTAATGATCAAAAGCTAGAATTGATGGCTACTTTTATTGGAATGACAACAATAAAGATACCTATCACTTCAGAGAATTATTTTGAGATAAAACTAGAAAGCTCTGTAAATGAATTGGATCAAATTATCGTCACCTCATCTTACGGTACAAAAAAACTAAAAGAAGAAGTTGTTGGTAGTATTTCAAGTATTCAGGCTAAAGACATTCAGGTAGAACAGGCTTTTGAGAGTGTTGACAAGATGCTTGAAGGACAAATAGCCGGGGTATCCATTGAGGTTGGCTCAAGTCCTCTTGATCCGGTAAACATTGATATTCGTGGTCAGGGAACCCTAACTCCAACAAGTAATACTACTCTAACCACATCAAGTCAACCTTTAATTATTATTGATGGTGTTATCATAAGTGAAGAGTCGGGTATCGATAACGGCATTTTTGATGGTACTGGCGCATTAGCTGAAGACCTTCAAAATCCTATTGCTCACATTGCCCCTGAAGATATTGCATCAATCAACGTTCTGAAAGATGCGGCGGCAGTAAGTATTTACGGCGCAGATGGAGCTAACGGAGTAATACTTATCGAAACAAAAAAGGGACAAAAGGGAAAACTAAGATTTCATGCTTCTACCCAACATGGTATTTCAGAAGCCATCAACAAAATAAAATACCTAAGTGGCGAACAATATACTGAGGTACGTAATGCCTATTTGCAAAATACAGGGTCTGATCTTATTGCTTACAATGGCATTAATACCGATTGGTTTGAATTATTAAACAGAAGCGGATCATTCCATAAGTATACTGTTGATGCATCGGGAGGTAGTAATATTTTTACATACCGCGTTGGTTTTAACTATTTAAAAAACAATGAACCTCAGGATGGAAATTATTCTAATCAATACCGTGTTAGTTCTTCATTTGTATACAAAAACAACAAATTAAACCTTAGTTTAAGCTTAAATCCTAGTATTACTGAAAAAGTAAATCCAAACATATATTATTCGTATGCATACTTACCAAGCATTGCACCTTATAACGAAGATGGTTCTTTTGCTCCTGTTGGTGTTACCGGATTAGCCAATCCTTTAGCGGCAATAGAACAAAACCGCAATAAATCCATCACAAAAGGAATAATAAGTAATCTATCGGCACAGTATGAAATAACATCTAACTGGAATGCACAAACCAGTTTTGGTATTGATTACAATGATAAAAAACAAGATCGGTATTTTTCAGGTGAAAATGAAAGTGGACAGATTAATGGGACTTTTACTTTAGATGGAATTTCTTATCCTAAATGGGGACGTAGACTTTTTAACCTTAGGGAATCAATTGGTTGGTCGTGGACAGCTACCTCATCGTTTTCAAAACAATTTAATGAAAAACAATATTTTGACCTTACCGGAGGAGTTGAACTTAGAGAAGAAACAAAGAATTTATCTCGTAAAATGGGTACTGGTTTTGTCAATCCCAACATAATAAATCCTGTTTCTGCAGCTCTAAGAGATGATAATCCTTTAACCGAAGCTGACGAAACATACAAAAATCAAAGCTATTTTAAGGATACTGATTCCAACTCAAGAGTTTCTATTTTTGGTCAGCTTAACTACAATTTAAACAAGAAATACTTTTTATTAGCCAATTTCAGACGAGATCAGAGTTCTGTTTTCGGTGATGACTCTGATGTTGCGCTTAATGGAGGATTTGGTTTAGGCTGGATCATCTCTAAAGAAAATGCCATAAGTAATATTAGTTGGATTGATTTTCTAAAGCTAAAACTAAGTATGGGATCTACAGGTAATTCACGTATTGGATCATACCGATCAAAAGGATTATATAGTTATAATGATAGCAATACAGGATACAACCAATTACCATACTCATATCCTACATATGCACCAAATGGAAAGCTAAGTTGGGAAACAAATATAAAATACAACATGGGTGTGGAATTTAATTTCCTATCCAGATTTATGTTGAACATTGATTATTTCTATGACGATATACGTGACATGATTTCAAGTAGGGATGTACCTAGTGAAACAGGATATTCATCCGTTCAAATCAACGGTACAGACATGGTAAATAAAGGAATTGAAGTAGCTCTAAACGCACATATCATTAAATCAGATCTTTTTAAATGGAATGTTAACTTTAACATAGCAACTCTGGACAATAAGATTACTTCAGTTAAAGCCTTTGGTGATGACTTCTCTGATGCAGCAACTGCAACAGCAATAAAAAAAGGATATAGTACATCTACCATTTGGGGTGTAAAATGGATAGGTATAGATCCTGCTAACGGAAGAGATTTAGTAATGAAAGATGGACAGGTTATGGATGCTCGTACTTACTATATAAACTACGAGACTTCAGAAGCGGAACCAATTGGAAATACTCAGGCAGAATTTTATGGCGGTTTTGGTTCTACATTAACCTTCAAAAACAAATTAACATTAAGCATCAGAGGATCTTATAAGTATGGAGCGGATAAAATGGTTAGCAGAAGCTTAATTTCAGACTATCGTACCACTTCTAACAGAAACCTTAGTGTGAATGCATATGACTTTTGGCGAAAACCAGGAGATATTGTAACACAACAAGCTCCAACAAATAAAGATCAAATACTTTCTAATTCCAGCAAATTTATTTACGATACTTCTCATTTAAAACTAAGTAGCATTTGCTTAAATTATATTACCTCTGTTGAAAAATTAAACATTGGCGTAAAGAATGTATCAATAAATTTCAATGTCACCAATCCTGCTGTTTTTTATAAAGTAAAAAGTCCAAAAGGGAAAAATGGTATCAAAGAATTTATGTATACCTACCCTCAGGCCAGAACCTGGACAATGGGACTAAAGGCATCATTTTAATGAATTTAATCGAATTAAAGATGAAGAAAATACTATTATATCTTACCATCATTATTGCTACTTGTTCTGCATGTGGTGATTTTTTGGAGCAAGAGCCAGGAACTCAAACATCTGTAGATGAAGTTTTCTCTTCATACGAAGGTTATCAATCTGCATTGAATGGATGTTATTATATGCTAAATTCACAACTTACATCTGATGAAAATGCAGTATATGCAGATGTATTAGGGGGAAATATAACATTTACTCCCTCCACATCAAGTCACAACATCACAATACCAGAGAGTATTACTAACATTTATACTTATGCGGATAATGCAGATGATAGTGAAATGGAGGGTGTTTATGATAATTTATATGACCTTATAAACAGTGCCAATATCATCATAGAACGTTTACCTGATTTGAATGACGCAACTACTGATCAGGTTTCGCAAATGAATGCAGAAGCCCTTTGTATTAGAGCTATTAGTCACTTTTACCTGCTTAGGTTATTCGCTCAAAACCATTCTTACACAAGTGATGCATCCCATCCTGGAATTATTTATAATACGAGAGTACAAATAGCAGGAGAAGATTATCCTGCAAGAAAAACAGTTCAAGAAACTTATGTACTCATCATTAAAGACCTTCAGGATGCACTCGCTTATTTTAAATCTGAAACAATTTTAGAAGGACCTGAGTATTCATATTTTACATCAACTGTTTGTGAGGCATTATTAGCCAGAGTAGCTTTATATGCAGAAGATTATGAATTAGCCATATCCTCAGCCAGTAATGTCATATTAAACAGCGGCATCTCTTTAATGACAAAAGAAGAATATGTTACAGAATGGAAAAAACCAGATACTCCTGTTTCTGAAATCATTTTTGAATTATCTGCACGTATTAATGATGATGGAGAATATATTAGTAGCATTATACTATCAGGTTTTTTTGGATATAATAGTGAAACAGATTATTCTGATTATTGTGTAAGCAGTGATTTGCTGAATATGTTTGAAAATGACGACGTAAGATATTCAAATATGTTTACCGAAGCAGACCTAGAAACAGCTATAGAAAATAGCACAGCTACAGAAGATCTTACTTACTATTTTACAAATAAATTTCAGGATAATCCTGGTAATCCTATTTTAAGGATAAGTGAAATGTATTTAATCAGAGCCGAAGCTTATGCCCGCCTATACGAACCTGAAAATGCGCTTACTGATTTAAATACTTTAAGAGAAGAACGAGGAGCTACCTTAGCTTTAATTACAGATGATTTATTGGAAGAAATTTTTCTGGAAAGAAGAAAAGAACTATGTTTTGAAGGTCACCTGTTTTTCGACATTGCCAGATTTCATAAAGATGCAGAACGTAATTCAGGATGCATTGCAACAACATGCGATTTGAATTACCCTTCAAACTACTTTATCTTACCTATACCTAAAGTAAACACAGAATTAAACTCAAATTTAGAGCAAAATGAAGGTTATTATTAAAATATTTTTGCCATTAATATTAGCATTCTCAATTATTATAGGATGTGATTCGGATCAAATTATAGGGGAGTCAACTTATGATGGCACAGCCTATTTAAGATTCTATTTAGTTACAGATAGTAATGGAGATATTGTTGATGATGGTATCATACAAAATGGACAAATACCAACATCTGAATACACACATAACTCTATTAAGAATATAAATATTCCTGTTGCCATTACTTATCCTGAGATTGCGGATAATATTACAGCAGATTATGCTATAACAGCATCTGGAGACTTTTCAGATTATACCATCTCTCCGGAACAATTAAACTTTGGTCCGGACAATATTATAGATACTATTACCATTTCTTTTAATGAAAGATGGTCAAGCGAAGAAAATTCTATTTATTTTGAATTAACTCAATGCAGTGATCCTAATGTGCATATCGGACAACTGAACGACATTGTTCAAAACAATATATTAAAGGTAAACTTAGGTTCGGTATATACTACATCAACGTTCTCAACAAACCGATTAGAAATAAAAGGTGAAGCAGGAGAACAAATTGAGTTTGAAGTTTTATTTGATAATGGATTTCTTTCTTCTGAAATTAATAACTACACCTTATTTAATGAAATTAAAGGATTTGATTATAGACTGGAAAAAGTAATAGACGATAATAATAATGAGAGTATCACTTATATCTTGACATTAAGTAATGATATTCAAAACGATGAAGTCAGTTATACTACAACCTTATCTTTAAACGAAGATTCACCTTATGCTCCCACAGGAAACACAACATTACAAATTGTTAAACCATTAAATATTGCCAGGGATAATGCCATTTATACATCTGCAAATTTTTATAATTTAAATGATCCATATTACCGAACTTATGGAGAAAACTGGTTATGGAATTCAAGTAATGAAGCATGCGGATGGCAAGCTTTTAATGCATTTACCTATCCGATTGTGGTCGATAAAGATGATGACAACGCTATATTGTACAGTGATAATGGCACCGAAGATGAAAGTGATGATATATACCATCATGCATTTAGAATAGGCTTTAATACAAATAATGCAGGAAGAACAACAAATGCCTTTAATTTAAAAAGATGGTTTAACAATGAGTCAACTAATGAAGATGTATCACCAGGATTTAATATTCCAGAAGCATTAGAATTTTATCCTAAAGATGGAATTAGCGAAACAGAAGGAACTGTTTTAGTAATTCCACAAATCATTACAGTTTCAAGTAAAGAAGGAAATAGTCATAATATTTCTATCTCTGGTGAAGGTACCTATGAAGAAATATCATCCGGATTATTTGAAATTACACTGGAATTCAGAGCCACAAATGACGAGCTATTTGGAGGAACACAAGTTTCATACTATAAGATATATAACAGCAATAGCTATGGTGGTGATCCGGAATCTATAGATTATGGTTGCGTGGAACCTGTTGATCTTTAATAATTATCACCCAAGAGAAAACATTAATTTTAAAACATACTTTTTGTTTAAAAACAGAGCAAGAATGAAATCAATTATAGTATTACTGAGCCTATTAACTGTAGGCTCTATATTTTGCAAAGCAGAAGATAATAAAGAAGAGAAGACTAATGGTGCAAATGGAAAAATTAAACCATACGAAAAGGTAATCACTGGTGATTTCATCTCCCATAAAGGAATGTTTACAGTACATCATGATGATGACAAAATATATTTTGAGATTCCAGATTCATTATTTAGTCGTGAGTTTTTAATTGCATCTCAAATTGCTGAGGTAAGTGATCCCGATGGAGGAAAAGGATTTGCAGGAGAGTTAAGAAGAAATCCTATAGTAATCAGATTTTCTCATGATGATAAAAATGTATACTTATTAACTCCTAATAATAAAGAAACCATTACAGATGAAAGCGGGAATATTAAAAATGCATTTGAACGTAATTATTTAGATCCCATACTCGAAACATTTCCTATTAAAACTATTGGCAAGGATAGTTCTATTGTTATAGATGTAACTGACTTTTTTGCCAGTGAATTACCCATAGTAACACCATTTGCAAGCAAAGGCAAACCAGGCAAATTAGATAAAGCCTCTTCCTATTTAGATAAGGTGCAGGCTTTTGAAGAAAATATTGAGCTACAGTCATACTTTAACTATAGCACTAATAATTATCCATTCAGAGCCTTGCTAAACAGATCCATCGTTCTTTTACCTAAAGAAACAATGATGCCTCGTTTGTCTGACAGACGAATAAACTACTTCTCAAGTAGTAAAAAATACTTCATTGATAATGGCTATACTTCTGTTCAGGAATCATATATCCACAGATTTAAATTAGAACCGAAAGAGGAAGATATTAATGACTACCTAAATGGGACTCTGGTTGAACCGAAGAAACCTATTATTGTATATGTGGACAACGGTTTACCTGAAAGATGGAAAAAGTATGTAATGCTAGGAATTGAAGACTGGCAAAAAGCTTTTGAAACAAGTGGTTTTAAAAATGCTATCCAGGCAAAAGCATTCCCTGATGATCCGAACTTTAATCCGGATAATCTTCAAAATACCTGTTTTCGTTATATTCCTAATTCGAAAATAAATGCACAAGGAACTCGTTGGATTGATCCACGTTCCGGTGAAATTCTTAAAGGTGACATTTACTGGTTCTCTGACGTCATTGAAAAATTACACGACTGGCGCTTGGTTCAATGTGGTGCAGTTGAAGAAGCTGCTCGAGAAAAAATATACTCTGATGAAATGATGGGACGACTAATTCGTTATGCTGTAGCTCATGAAATGGGACATACCTTGGGATTTCAACACAACATGAGAGCATCGTATGCTTTCCCGGTTGATTCTTTGCGTTCTCCATCTTTTACTCAAAAACATGGTTCTACACCTTCAATTATGGATTATGCTCGTAACAACTATATTGCACAACCAGGAGATAATGTAACAGAATTGGCTCCTCCTTTACTTGGTGCTTATGATATTTTTGCCATAAAGTACGGCTACAAATGGTTGCCAAAAATAAACAAGCCCTCAGATGAATTTGCAACATTAAACAATTGGATATTAGATCATGCAGATGATCCAACATACAGATTTACACCTCAATTTGCCATGGGCATATCTGGTGATCCGGCTGCACAGGCTGAATCATTAGGTGACGATGCTGTTTTAGCAGGAACCTATGGAATGAAAAACTTAAAATACATCATGAATCACCTGACAGAATGGTGTACAGAACCAAATAAGGAATATGATTATCTGCGTCAGATTTATAAAGAAGTCACCAAACAATACGAAAGATATTTAGAACATTCAATGGCATATATTGGTGGTGCATATCAATATCTTGGGGTTGAAGGCGAGGATATTCCATTGTTTACTCCCGTAAAAAAGGAAAAACAGATGGAAGCTATTAAATGGATTGTAAATGAAATAGCTTACAGTAAATGGATATTAAATAAAGATATTGAAGACAGACTTGGTTCTTTAAAAAATGACTATTACAAGCTAATTGTTGGCTCATTGGATCAAATGATGAGCGGTTATTTTTTTCAACGTATAGAGACTTATCGTCCTGTATTTTCATCTGAAGAGTATTTAAGCTTGCTTAGCAGTCTTATTTGGGATTTATCTAAAGATGGCGAATTATCTGAAACTGATATTATTCTTCAACAAGCTTATGTTCATAACTTAATTAACATAGCTTACGGATCAAAGAATCATTTAAAGCCTAATAATACATCCAACCTTTTTGAGGAAAACTTCGATTCTGATGAGTCTTTAGCTTCGGGTAATGCTGCCAAAATTAATTTTGTAGATCATTTTGCAGTAATGGCAGCAATAGATGAACTTGACAAGGCTGAAAAATACGTAAAAAAGAAGATGAAAGGTGACAACAAAACTCACTATACTATGCTTTTTAAAACTATAAAAACAAATAATTAACTATTGATTCGAATCTAGTGTTCGACTTACGCTATTCTAAAGGCTGAAAGCCTTATACATCATAACTTGGGGTATCACCCCAAGGCCTTAAGCGAAATGCCCATACAGGCTGTAAGTCTGAAACATCTAACATAAGTTCCAGACTTACAGCCTGAGATTTACTTATCGACTAATACAAGGGGCTATGCCCCTTGTTGTGATATTTCAGGCTTTCAGCCTTCTAAACCATTACTTTCAACCCCTGATTTACATTATTACCTAATAGTTAAAATGTACTATTTAAAAACATTGAAATGAGTATACCTGTATTAAGACACTGCGACTATTTTATTATTAAATAGTCGCTCACTATAAATAGATAAATTAAACTTTTATTAAATGAAATCTCTTATTGAACCTACCCCTGTATTAATTGCTTACGCAATAATAATTTGCTCAATATTAATTTTAATTATTTCACTAGTGCGATTAAAAAAGAATTGGTCAATTATAAAGAATCCGGAGTTTTGGATATTTTGCATGTTGATATTTCCTATCATCGGATCATTATTGTTTCTTCTTCTTTCCTCCTCTATAAAAAAGAAAGTGTAATAATTTTAGCTTGTAGTTTTTCTAAACTATAATCTTACTGAATTGAATCAAGACTAAACACCAACAAACGCTCTAACAATTTAATATTTTACAATATAATCTATATCAAAACTATAACTATGGGTGTATTACTTCTATTAATTTCGCCCAAAATAAAATCGCAACAAAAGATAGTATTCCAAACTTAGAAGCTCTCTTAGCAAAGTGTGATAGTATTATTAAACATACCGACTTCTTTACTATTAATTATAAATATTTAGACGATAATTATAATATAATCATTGACTCGGAAACATTTCAAAAGGCAATTAAAATATATGGGTTTTATCCTGGAGGAATTAAAGATCATAGTGATTCTTTAGCTGTAGTAATGATGGCAGAGTTCAATGATTTTGACAAAGCACGAATTGCTAAATTAAACATAGGTTACACCTGGTTAAGACTGAGTTATCATACCTGGCAAAGCGAAAAAGAAGTTAAAGATTTTGCTATGTCATTTGGCATTACCCACCCTTATAAAATGAAAGAATTTTTAATTGATGAGAACAATAACGATCCTATGATTAATGCTTTTTTTAATGAATTAAGAACAAAAGTTAAAGGTGGTGATACAAATGAGAATATCGATAAATTAAATAGAGATAAATTATTAACTGCGGCTTTAAGATCCAATCCTCAACGCATAGCAGATTATAAGAAAATAGTAGTTGACCGTAGAAAACAACGTGAAGCCAATTAATAAACATGACTATGCTGATTTTTCAAAACCAAAAAATAATGTAGTTACGCAAACAGTTTCGTGCAAATAAATTAATATCAAATAAAAAAAGGAGTACTAATCTTCTCTAATAGATTTTGTACTCCTTTAAAATATAAATCAAACCCTTTAGTACATGACAAAACTATAAATAATTGAAAATCAGCAAAATAAGCACGCAATCTCCTTGCTTAAAACCTTAATATTCAGTATCTTACAAAAGATTCTCACATCATTTTGTAATGCATACGAATACCAAGGTAGACAGTAAAAATACTCAATTATTTGAGTTGTTCAAGGCAACAACCAATTGGCACAAGGCAAGGATTAAATGCTTGCTCATTATTATCAATAGCATGATAAAATTCCAAACCGTTTCATATGTAAAACTTGCTCAAGGTTTTAGTTCTAGTGTAGAGCATGAATCAAGCCTACGGCGAGTGCAACGGTTCTTTTCTGAATTTTCCTTTGACCCACTGATATTTACACGTTTAATTTATAGTTTATTGCCAGATGAGCCTCCTTATATGCTTAGCATGGACAGAACCAATTGGAAGTTTGGCAAAACCGATATCAACATACTGATGCTGAGCGTTTGTTACAAAGGAGTTTCTATTCCGTTGATATGGAAACTCCTTCCAAAAAGAGGTAATTCCAATGCCTTGGAGCGAAAAGAGGTGTTGGACACATATGTTCAGTTCTTTGGTACCCAAAATATTAAAGCTTTTATGGCGGATAGGGAATTTATAGGCGAAGAATGGTTTGAAAATCTTATTCGTCAAAATATTCCATTTTACATTCGCATCCGGAACAATATGATGGTGCATCGTCATGGCAAAACTCCTATAAAGGCCTTTTGGCTGTTCAATAATATGAAAATTGGGTCTTACAAACATTGTGATAAACTCTATTATCTAGGTAAGAATCTAGTATACTTATCTGGAGCAAAATCCTTTAATAAAATCACTGGCAAAGTAGAATTTACCATTATCGCTTCGTTTAATCAATATGATCAGGCTTTGATTAATTATAAAGAGCGATGGCAGATCGAAACCATGTTTAGAGCCATGAAATCCAGTGGCTTTAACCTTGAAGATACCCATTTGACAGACTTGGAACGCATTGCTAAACTTTTGGCTGTTGTATCAATTGCTTTTGTTTGGGTATATTTAGCAGGGATTGACAAACATGAGAACATTAAGCCGATCAGGGTGAAAAAACATGGTAGAAGGGCTTATAGTTTCTTTAAATATGGTTTAATCAGAATTGCTCATGCATTAAGTAATCCAATTAACAACAATGATTTATGTGAATGTTATAAAGTTTTGTCATGTACTTAGATCAAACCCTACTTAAAAACAGATAGTTATTTGCACATTTTGAGATTCATATTATATCCTCATATATTTTTATCTTTTTAAATCAATTGTTTCTTTTTCTACCTTGTGACCTTGCAATTCAATATCAATACAAAACATTTCTTTTTTACCATTTAATTTTTTAATCATTACATGATTTGAATATACACGAACAGGCTTTCCATTTTTTCCTTTTAAAGTAAGTTTTCCATGAGGTATCGGTTCATTGTTTTCATGCCAATTCTCAACACCGGCAATAACTCCATCTCTCATTTCATCAGGAATAATAAGGTCTTCAAGTTTTTTACCTTTAGCTTCTTTTTCTGTATATCCATATAATAATTCACTAGCTCTATTCCAATAGATTACATTACGTTCTTTATCATACCCCTGAACTGCAACATTTTCAATATCATTTAATATAGCATGAAACCTATTTTCACTCTCTTTAATGTTCTTATCATCTTCCAGCCTTTGTGTTATATCTGTTACGAAAACAACTTTTTTACCTCCATCCAATTTAACAGCCTTCACCTTCCAGAAACGAATTTTCTTATACTTCGTCACATATGGAATATCAGCAAAAGCTTTTCCTTCTCTATCAACTTCATCAAGCAAATTAGCAGCTATTTTCCTGGCAAAATCTGGGATAAAATCCTCAAAAGATAATTGTTCCAGTTCATCCTTTTTACAGTTCATTAATCTGCTCATCTCTAAATTCACCTCAAAAACCCTATTGTCGGAGTGTAATACAATTATACCATATGGTGAATTATCCAGATATTTAATGAATCTGTGATTCATATAAGACAATTCATCATTTGTTTTAATAAGCTGTTTTTTCTTTAATAACAACTCATCATTTAGTTTTTGTAATTCGGAATTCTTTTGTTTGTGTCGAAATAAATTATTGCCATGTACAATACCATATATAAAAATCAAAATCACAAATATTATTCGATGATACAATTCTATATAAGGTACTTGTAAAAAGGCTATATCTAAAAATCTCTCATTATTGCTAAAAAAAACATAATCCATAAGTGAATCTAATATCCAAACTAAAAAACAGAATAATAAAACCTTTGAGATATATTGTCTTTTAACAAATGCAGTTTCTTTCATAAGATCTAGAATTAGGTTTATAAATTAATGCTCTATGAAATGTCCGATAATTGACATATTTCAACTATCTAGTACTCAATTTACGAAAAAACATTATACATGTAAAGCTTTTTACATGAAACAACGAACCCCCTTACAGAAAGACAATTAAAATTTTGACAAAAAAAATGGCAACATAAACTCATGTTGCCATTTTTTTTAAACTCCCCTTCAAATGTAATAAATATCAACCCTACAAATCATTCGTCCTTTATTTCCAAATGATATTTATTACTCTTACAATACCCAACTAATCATAGCTAATAATTTTAAATCCTTAATTCTATTTTTTGATCAATCCACTTTCTGATACGATGAATAACCTAAAATGTTTGACTAAAATTACCCACAACAACACTACCATTATGCATAATACTGTTTTTCAAAACATTAAGACATGTGTTAACATATCTTAAAAACCAATTCAAACAATTGTTTCAATTAATCCATTCTCTTTAAATAATTATTTTCCATGTAAATCAATAAAAATGTTTATACATAGTCTTTTGACTGAAACAAATAACTTAATTATTTATGACAAAAATATTTGATAAAAAAAATGGCAACATAAACTTATGTTGCCATTTTTTTTAAACTCCCCTTCAAATGTAATAAATACCAACCCTACAAATCATTCGTCCTTTATTTCCAAATGATATTTATTACTCTTACAATACCCAACTAATCATAGCTAATAATTTTAAATCCTTAATTCTATTTTTTGATCAATCCACTTTCTGATACGATGAATAACCTAAAATGTTTGACTAAAATTACTCATAAGAATACCATCAACATGCAAAACCCTGTCTATCTGTACATTAATACACATGTTAACAAATCATAAAAATAAATTCAAACAATACATTCAATTAATCTACTTCCCTTTCAAATTAGTTTTCTCTATAATTCTTTATCGATCGCTATTAACTTTTATTCGATTAAACTCACGATTGAAACTAAATAACGACTCCAATAGGACTAGTAAATGCATACTTTTTAATCTTAACTTAATTTTAACTTCACTTTATATGTACTAATAAACAACTAAATACATGCCCAACTTAAATTCTTTAATAAGAAATAATAAAGTTAATATTAACTTATTTAAGCATACATTTGTATAATTAGATATCTTTACGCTCAAATTTAAAAGCTTATTGTATGTATATAAGCATTAATTTATATACACAATAAAACGCAAATACATCTATATAATAATTTATATTACTATGGATTATAGATTCACTATAATAGTTCCTGTATACAACGAAGAAGAAAACTTACTTAGAGTTGAAGAAGAACTCTCAAAATATTTAAAAATAGCAAAAGTACCTACTAAAATTTTATTTGTTAACGATGGTTCAACAGATAAAAGCCAAATATTAATTGATGAAATTTGTAACAGACAGGAGGATTTTCAGAATATTACTTTTACTAAAAACAATGGACTTAGTGCAGCAATAAAAGCGGGATTTGATACTTCAGATACAGAACTTACCGGCTATATTGATTCTGACCTACAAACTGCACCTGAAGATTTTAATCTTTTACTTCAATATACTGATGAATATGAGATTGTAACAGGTATTAGAGCGACCAGAAACGATGGCTTTGTTAAAAGATTTTCATCCAAATTTGCTAATTCATTCAGAAAAGCATTTACTCATGATGGTGTTGTGGATACAGGATGTCCACTAAAAATTATCAGAACAGAAAATGCTAAGAAAATACCAATGTTTAAAGGTTTACATCGCTTCTTACCTGCCATGATTTTATTACAAAAAGGTAAAATAAAGCAAGTACCTGTTCAACATTTTCCACGAATAGCAGGAGAAGCAAAATTTGGATTATCCAATAGATTAATCGGTCCTTTATTAGATTGTTTTGCGTATTTATGGATGAAGAAAAAATATATTAACTATAACATTGTGAAGTAATAATAATGAACAACGCAATTGTTTTAAGTATTGGTTTTACAGCTCAGATTCTATTTTCTTTAAGGCTAATTATTCAATGGATTACCTCCGAAAAAAAGAAAGAAGTTACCACTCCTTCTATTTTTTGGTTTTTTAGTTTATTTGGTTCAATCCTATTATTTATTTACGGTGATTTACGTAAAGATTTTGCTATAATGTTAGGTCAGGGATTAAATTACTTTATTTATATCCGGAATCTGCAATTACAAAATAAATGGAAAAAATTCCCTGCTGTTGTTCGTGTTATCATACTTTTATTTCCCCTGCTTATTACTGCTTATTACTTCAACAACAATGAGCTGGATATTGAGCAGCTATTTAAAAATGAAAACATTCCTTTTTGGCTTTTATCATTAGGAGTCATTTCTCAAATCACTTTTAATTTCCGATTTATAATTCAGTGGATTTATTCTGAAAAAAGAAAAGAATCACATCTTCCAATCGTATTCTGGTTCTTAAGTTTTATTGGTGCATTACTGATTATTATTTATGCAATTTTCAGAAAAGATATTGTTCTATTTACCGGACAAATGTTCGGATTTATAATTTATACACGAAATATAATTATATACTATAAGCACAAGTAGATGTTTAAAATAGCTAATAAATATCCTTATAAAACAATAGCAATAGTATCAATATTTGCATTATTACCTCTGGCTCTGTATTTGGACGTTACTATAATGGAAGCCCGCAATTTTATTACCGCCAGAGAAATGATTAACGATGGTAACTGGTTTTTAACAACTATGAATGGAATTGCCCGCTACCAAAAACCTCCTTTACCTACATGGTTAACTGCTTTTTCGGGTTTGCTTTTTGGCAAATCCTGCACTTTTGCTTTACGGATGCCTTTATTGCTAATGGTATTATTATTAGGAATATATGTTTTTAAACTATCGGAACTTATTGTGAACAACCGTAAGCTTAACCTAGTTACATCCTTAGTTAGCGTTACTTCTCTTTACATTCTGGTTATTACTATTGAAGGAAGTTGGGATATTTATACTCATGGTTTTATGTTGATGGGGATTTATTACCTGATAAAAGCTTCTAAAGTTGATTCAAACAAAATAGCAAATGCAATACTTTCAGGAATATTAATTGGCTTTTCATTTTTAAGTAAAGGACCTGTTTCTTTATATACTTTATTCTTACCATTTATTGTATCATACCTTATTGTCTATGGTTTAAAATCCATTTCTATAAAGCGATCGCACTTAATCGTTTTAATATTACTCGCAGTCATTGTAGGAACATTTTGGTTTATCGCTGTGCGATTATTAGATCCTGATACATTTTCAGCAATAACTAAAAAAGAAACATCGAACTGGAGTAGTTACAACGTAAAACCTTTTTATTATTACTGGGATTTTTTTGTTCAAAATGGTATATGGACTATACCTGGTTTTTTCAGTCTGATATACTTTTTCACAAACAAAAGTTTTAAAGATAACAAGGAATATAAGCTTGCGTTTTTATGGACTGTTTTATCGGTAATTTTGTTATCAATAGTACCAGAAAAGAAAACAAGATATGTTGTTCCTGCTTTAATTCCACTTTCATTTACAATTGGCTTTTATCTGAATTATTTAGCCGATAATTACACGCAGCTAAAACACAAATGGGAAAAACTTCCTATTAACATTCACTTTATTATTATATCTGTCATTTCAATAATTGCACCTATATTGGCTGAAATATATTTTATTAATGAGCATAGTCTTCCTCTTTACAATATTTCGTTTCTCATCCTCTCTTGCTTACTTATTTATATCGGAATATATACAATACTAAGCCTAAGGAAGAAAAAGATAAATAATGCTATTATAGGCAGTATCCTACAATTTATAATCCTGGCCAATTTACTTATACCGCTCACTAAAAATGTAGAAAGTCCGAATTACAGGCCTATAGATCATTTAAAAGAGTTGGCTTCTGATAAAAAACTGAATGTATATGGATACAAACACATTTCTCCGGAAATTATTTGGCAATATGGTGATAAAATTAAACGATTAGAGATAATCAATGATTCAATAGTTTTTCCTGAAGACGAAAAATACTGGATATTATCCAATAAACTAGAACAAAACAAATTAGATAGTCTTAATAACATTTTGGACATCAATGCAATTGATAAGTTCAATTTAAATAATCCAATTGGAAAGTTTGGATCTTCAAGAAAGCGATTAAAAATTACCTTATACGAGGTCATAAATTAAGATTAAGGTTACCCCATCTTATTTCTTTACAATTATTTTGTGCTTAATAATTATCAGTTTTGTAATTAATAAATACTAATTTTAGTTTAGCATAAAGAAAAATCTTCCTAGAATGTCTGACTACGACATAATTAAAGAAATAATTGCTGGCAAAAAAGACCAATATAGATTTCTGGTTGAAAAATATCAGGATCAGATTTTTCGTACCTGTATGGGGTATGTACACTGTGAAGACGATGCAAACGATCTAACCCAGGAAACCTTTATTCATGCTTATCAAAAACTAAATCAATTTCAGTTTAAAGCTGCTTTTTCAACCTGGATTTATCGTATTGCTATTAATATCACCCTGAATCATCTGAGAAAAAAGAAAGGAAACCTATTTGACAGAATAGAGAGTGCACTTGATTCATTAACATCAAAACCTCAGATTCAGATTTCTGATTATTCTAATCCTGAAGATATTTTAATTACAAATGAGCATACCGAAATCATTTCAAAAGCCATTGAAAGCTTATCTGATAAACAAAAAACAGCTTTTATTTTAAGTAAGTATGAAGAGCTCCCGCAAAAAGAAATTGCGGCCATTATGCAAATTACAGAAGGAGCTGTGGAGTCCTTATTACAAAGGGCTAAGACGAACCTTCAGAAAAAAATATCACATTTTTTGAAAAAAAATTAAATATGCCCGTAGGAAATATGTGTTTTCTGTGTCTAATCAATAAAATCAAACAATTATGAATTGTTCATCATGTCAAAAACAACTCGAATCCTATATCAAAGGAAATTTATCCGGAGATATTCAAAAAAACCTCAAGACTCATCTTGAGGAATGTGAGGAATGCCATAAGGTTTACACCGCAATGGTTATTTCAGACAAGGTTATTAACCAGGAAAAAGAACTAAAAGCCAATCCATTTATTTCTACCAGAATTATGGAGCACATTAATCAACAAGAAGAAGTAAATGTGAGCAGAAGTTTTGGATGGTCAAGAGTTTTTCAACCTATGTTATTAACAGCATCTGTAGCTTTGGCTTTGTATATTGGTATTTCCACCGGCAATTTATACCAAAATACAACTGCTCAAAACTCAATCCCTGAAGAATTGATGTTAATGGATGACGCATCGATGGAATCTTTAAACTTGATAATTACAGAATAAGTTATGAACAAGAATACATCAAGAATATTGATTTACGCAGTGATCTTTCTGGCAGTTCTTAATGTGGCTACTTTTATATCTATTGGTATACATGTATATCAATCGAAAACTGAGTTACCTCAAGCATCATCTGAAGCAATTAAAACTACTCAGAATTTTAACGGAAAATACTTTAAGGATCAATTAAAACTAAGTCCTGATCAAATGAATCAGTTCAGAGTGATTAATGAAAAGTTTCGTTCTAACGCCAGAAGAATTAATAATGAGCTCAATATTCTTAGGGCTGAAATGTTAGATAAGATGAAAATTACATCTGATGAAACTAATGAATTAATCGCAATTGCTGACTCTGTAGGATCATTACATAGTGAATTAAAAAAGTATACTTATCAATATTATTTAGACATAAAATCAATTTGTACTGAAAAACAAACTAACGAGCTAAATAAAATTTTTGAAAGCTTTTTTGCTGGTAATGAAACTCACAAAGGACGAGGAGATCAAAGACAAGGAAAAGGATTCGGGAAAAACAGACATGATAGTAATTAATTCATAAAGGTATAGTTTATAATGTCAGTCAAAAGTTAAGAATGAACACAAAGGCACTGAGACACTGAGTTTTTTAAAAAATTCTCTTATTCAAATTTGTGCAATTTATATGAGTAAAATAAATAAAATATACTTTGTAGCTATATGTCTTCTATGTAATTCTTTATTTCAACTCTTGATTCGCATTTAGAATAAAAATTGACATGTAATTTATAAACTGATCACTTAAAAATTGTTTGATTAAAATTTTATTGGTTATGAAACGAGCTTGATAAAAGATTATACTTGTAAAAGAATGATCTCTCAAGCGAGTTCCATGTGGTATTAATAACAAAAAACATTACACATGAAAACAAGAATTTTATTCATCGGGTTAGCTTTAACAGCATTTATAGTTGCAGGAAACGCACAAACAACTACAGATAATACTTCTACAAAAAAGGCAAAAACATCTTTTGTTGATAGCAACAATGATGGTGTATGCGATAATTATGTTGCTAGAGCAGGAAATGGACAAGGTAATGGTCAGGGAAAAGCATATAGAAACGGAAAAGGTAATGGAAATGGTCAATGCCTAAGACAAGGGAATGGCAACGGGAATGGCAACAAATACGGTGTTAAAAAAGGAAATCGTAAAGGAAACCGTAAAGGTATGAGGAATGGCCAAGGAAATGGTCAAAACCAATTCATAGACGCCAACAGTAATGGAGTTTGCGATAATAAGGAATAGAAAGAAGGAGAAGGGAGTAGGGAAAAAGGAGAAGGACGAAATTGACTTCAAGCTTCCTGCTTCCCTAATTAAACCTTGGGCTTATTTCTTAGTCTAAATGATATATCAACGATTTGCTGTCTCCATAGCATCCTTAATTGATGCTTATGAGACAGCACCTAAAATCTAGATACGATGAAAATCTCAAACCATATTTCTGTAAGTAAATCCGGATTTGTTTTTGATTCAAAAACCGGAGAATCTTTTTCTTTGAATAATACTGGTCGTGAAATTCTTGAGTTACTCATTGAAGGTAGGTCTGAAAAAGAAATAAAAGAATACATCCTTTACAAATACGATGTTGAGGAAACAACATTCTTAAGACATTTTGATGACTACATGCAAATGCTCGTGCATTTTAATATGACTGACAAAGAATAATGCCATGCCTGAAAAGCTAAAAATAACAATTGCGGTTACCGGATTAAACAATACGGATAACCCGGGCCCTGGAATCCCTGTTATCAGAGGAATCAGGGAGTCGGAACTGATTGATGCCCGAATTATCGGTTTGGCATACGAAAACCTCGAACCAGGTATCTATTTAAAAGATTTGGTTGATACAACCTATATGATTCCATATCCTTCGGTAGGAAAGGAGGCTTATATAGAAAGGATTCTTGAAATACATAAAAAAGATCCTATTGATATGATTATTCCGAATTTAGATGCTGAGCTATTTACTTTTATCAAGCTTGAGCATATTTTGGAAGCCAACAACATTAAAACTTTTTTACCTACTGAAAAACAACTGGAGGAAAGAAACAAAGGCAATCTGGAAGCTTATGGGAAAAAGTATAATATCAAAGTACCTAAAGGCCTTTCTATAACTTCGTACAACGATATTCACAAGTTAAAAGATGATTTTGAATATCCGATGTTGGTAAAAGGAAAATTTTATGATGCCTATGTTGCCTATAATGAAGAACAGGTAACTAATGCATTTAATAAACTAAGTGCAAAATGGGGCCTTCCGATCATTATTCAGGAATTTGTAAAAGGTACTGAAGTAAATGTGGTTGCGCTGGGTGATGGCATGGGAGATACCATTGCTGCAGTACCTATGCGTAAACAATATATTACTGATAAAGGGAAAGCCTGGGGTGGAGTTACTTTAAATGACGATGAGTTGATTAGTATTACTCAGAATTTAATTAAAGATACACAGTGGCGTGGTGGCATGGAACTGGAAATGATAAGAACATCGAATAACGATTATTACTTAATTGAGATTAATCCTCGCGTACCAGCTTGGGTTTATCTGGCTGTTGGGGCAGGACAAAACATACCGGAAGCATTGGTTCGTTTAACCATGGGAGAAAAGGTGGAACCTATGACTGAGTATGCAATAGGGAAATTATTTATTCGTTATTCGTGGGATTTGATTGGCGATATGTCTGATCTTGAAAAGATATCAATTCACGGAAAATTCTAAAACAGAAAGTCATGCAAAAAGCACCATATGAAAAACCGATAATTAACAAAATAAGTGCCGGTGTTCCTGATAAATTCGGAATGAAATCGACCATACAGCCAATCACTGAAATTGATAATGTTGCAATTAAAGATTTGATACAACAATATGGATCACCAGTTTATGTTTTGTCAGAAAAAACCATTCGTGAAACATATAAGAAAGCTTACGCAGCCTTTGAAACCAGATATCCAAAGGTTCAGTTTGCCTGGTCGTACAAAACCAATTACTTAAATGCTGTTTGTAAAATTTATCATCAGGAAGGTTCCTGGGCCGAAGTAGTTTCAGGTTTTGAATACGATAAGGCAATTGCAAATGGTGTTCCTGGTAACAAAATTATTTTCAATGGACCAGATAAATCCAGAGAAGATTTGACCAAAGCGATTCAAAACAACTCCTTGATTCACATTGATCATTTGGATGAGTTTTATGAGATTGCTTCTGTTACCAAAGAGCTTCAGTTAACAGCTAAAGTGGCTATAAGAGTTAATATGGATACAGGTATTTATCCTCAGTGGTTCCGTTTTGGTTTTAATTACGAAAGTGGAGAGGCCTGGAATGTATTGAATAAAATCATGCAAACACCGGGTTTTGAACTTATCGGATTACATACGCATATAGGCACCTATATTATGTCGCCGCAAGCCTATGGAATTGCAACTACGAAGCTGACTCATCTTGCTGTCAGAGTTTTACATAAGTACAATCACCACATTCAGTATATTGATTTGGGAGGAGGTTTTGCATCTAAAAACACATTGAAAGGTGCATATCTTCCGGGCTCAGATACATGTCCTACTTTTGACGATTATGCCGAACATATTACAGAAGCTCTGCATCAGTCTGATATTCCATATGATCACATGCCGACTTTGTTTTTAGAGACAGGAAGGGCTCTGATTGATGATGCAGGATATTTGTTAGGGTCGGTACTAGCCAACAAACGATTACCGGATGGAAGAAAATCTTTGATCATTGATATCGGCGTTAATCTGTTGTTTACCTCATTCTGGTACGAACACAATATTGTACCAGCTTCATACACTCAACCTGATTTAGAAAATACTACTATCTACGGTCCGTTATGTATGAATATTGATGTGATTCGCGAAGCCATCAATTTTCCGGTTATGGAAAAAGGCGAACATGTGGTTATCAAAAGAATTGGTGCCTATAATATGACACAGTGGCTACAATTTATCAACTACAGACCAAGAATTGTGCTTATTGATACTGATGGTAATACTCATATTGTTCGTGAGCAAGAAACTCATGAAACCATGAACCAAATGGATCGATTGCCGGATTATTTAAAGTAGCAAGGAGAAGGGAGAAGGTAAACGCGATAGAGCGCAGAGAGTAGAGTTTTGTATTGGTTGAAATGATGTAAATAGGTTAAATATCAGGCGTTAATTTATATAAACCCCAGCGGGGTTACATATTTATAGAAAACCGTAATGGATATAAAACGACTCTAGGGGAGTCGAACATCAATTATTATTTTTTGTATGTGTGATACCCCTGGAGTCATTTAATCTTTCATTAAAAAAATACTATAAATATATGATACCTCTGGCATCATTTTAACAAAATACAATAGGAACCCCAGCGTTAACAGTGAGCAAAAAAACAGATACAAACAAATAAAAAGTAACAAGATATTTATCAAGTTAACAAATCAACGATTATACAATTCAACAATATTAAAAAACAACAACCATGGATACTAAACAAAAATTTAGCTGGAGAAGTTTCATCAGCTTTGGATTACTATTCTCATTTTTAATTATATTTTTTACAGGAATTATATTATATATCGCTCCCGCCGGACGTATTGCTCATTGGGTAAACTGGAAATTAATTGCACTATCAAAAGAAGATTGGCAAGCATTACACATCATCTTTTCATTTTTGTTTGTGATTCTATCCATCTTTCATTTATTCTCCATCAACTGGAAAGTATTTTTATCGTACATCAAAAGCAAAACTTCCAGTGGATTAAATAAAAAAAGAGAATTACTTATCTCCGGAATCTTAACTATCCTAATCTTTATCGGAGTGCTTTATTCCATTCCTCCATTTAGTTCTGTTATTGATTTGGGTGAGAGTTTAACTCAATCGTGGGAAAAGAAAGTGGAAGCGGCTCCTATTCCTCATGCCGAGTTACTAACTTTAATAGAGCTGTCGGAGCAATTAGAGAACTTTAGTATTGAAAAAATCCAGAATAAACTCAAAGCCAACAACATTAAATATACAAGTACGGATCAAACTTTATCAGACATAGCAAAAGCAAATAACCTTACTCCGCTTGAAGTATACAACCTCATCACCAAAACTTCAATGACAGGAATGGCAGGTTCAGGCATTGGTAGAAAACCGCTTGAAGAGGTCGCGAAAGAAAACGGAAAGGATATTAATGATGTACTAAATATTTTAAAAGAGAATAATATAGTTGCCACAAAAGAGCAGACTTTAAAGGACATTGCTGCAGAAAATGATATGGCTGCAAGAGATATTTTTGAGTTGATAAAATAAAGGTTAAAGGAGTAAAAGCGATAAGGTGCATGGCGATGGGGCGAAAAGCATTGTTTTGAAATGGAAGAGACTTCTTCTTAGTATTTTACTCCATACACATAAATATTCCGTATGGTTGAAGTTGAAATTAAACTACAAAAGGCTGAAAGCCTTATATATCAAAACTTGGGGTATCGCCCCAAGAGATTTACGCCTTGCTAATTCAGGCTGTAAGTCTGATACTTATATTATTTATTTCAGGCTTTCAGCCTGAGATTTTCTTGGAGCCTAATTACAAGGGGCGATGCCCCTTGTTGCGGTGTGATAGGCTTTCAGCCTAATGATACAGAGAATTAATAATAAAAAAACGAGATAATATATAAGTTAAATAGTTGGCAATTGTATAGAAAGTTTGTTTAGAATAATTAAACAATATGTAGACATATTTTAGGATAAGACAGAATTACTCAAGAACAGGTGAAAACGACTTAGGGATAGGTCAATTTGTGTGAAGGACGAGTAAATATTGCCCATGGAGATTAATATTTTGCCTGAAGACTGAAGACTGTAATATTAAACCTTCTATACGAATAAGCATCTAACATTAAGAAGCTTCATAAAAATGAAGAACATTTTAAAAAATAAGGAAACAACAGATCAGATAAAATTCTTTATTGATAGCTTGTTGAATAGTTATTCTCAAATATTCTTTTCAACACATAAATTATTTGCTGTATTAATTTTAGCGGTCACATTTATTGATTTTTATACCGGATTGGTTGGTTTTATTGCAGTATTAACAACTTCGATTGCTGCTTTTGCATTAAACCTCGACAAATCAACTATTGCTAAAGGGTTATTCGGATTTAACGGACTGTTAGTAGGATTAGGTTTGGGAATGTACTATGCTTTAAACTGGCATTTGGTATTAATTGTGATTTTTGCAGGAATATTTTCCTTGTTTATTTCAGTTTCAATGCAAGGGGTGATTGGAAAATATCACCTTCCCTATTTAAGTATTCCTTTTTTAATTGGTATCTGGACTTTCACTTTAGCCACAAAACATTTTGAAGCACTTGGTATTAGTGAACGTGGAATTTACACCATGAATGAGCTGTATGTGGTTGGTGGACACAAGCTGGTTAAAATATACGAATATTTTAATGCAGCATCTCTCCCTCCGGTATTAAAATCTTACTTTGTTTCATTGAGTGCCATCCTGTTTCAATACAATGTTTTAGCAGGAATTGTACTTTCCATTGGACTGATTCTTTTTAGCAGGATTGCATTTTCATTGTCGTTGTTAGGATTTGCCATTGCATACACCTTTTACAACCTGATCGACGCTAATATTACCTTAATTGAATACAGTTATATAGGTTTTAACTATATCCTTACAGCCATTGCCATTGGAGGATTCTTCCTGATTCCTTCTACACGATCGTATTTTAGTGTAGCAGTTCTGGTTCCTTTGGTAGCCATTCTTTCCATTAGTTTAAGCACTATATTTTTGTATTTCCATTTGGCTATTTACTCCTTGCCTTTTAATGCTATAGTGTTACTGTTTTTGTATGTGCTTAAATACAGGATGGATTACTCTCCAAAGTTAACGGAGGTGTATTATCAGTTTAATTCGCCAGAAAAGAACCTTTATACTTTTGTGAATTACGAGCAGCGCTTTCAGTTCCTGAATTATAAAAACATTCAGCTGCCATTTATCGGAATCTGGAATGTTTCTCAGGGTCATGATGGTGAATATACTCACCAAAATCAATGGCGCCATGCATGGGATTTTGTTATCAACGATGCTGATGGAAAACAGTTTAAAAACGATGGCTATGTGGTTGAGGATTATTATTGCTATAACAAACCGGTTGCTGCTTGCGGCGATGGTATTATTGAAGAGATTGTTAATCATATTGATGACAACTTAATTGGAGATGTTAATCTGGAGCACAACTGGGGAAATACCATTATTATTAAGCACGATGATGAGGTGTATTCAAAGGTAAGTCACCTAAAAAAAGGAACCATCACTGTAACAAAAGGCGATGCCGTAAAAGCAGGACAAATTATTGCCAAATGTGGTAACTCTGGTCGATCTCCCTATCCTCATTTGCATTTTCAAATTCAGGAGCAACCTTATATCGGAGCTGCAACTATAAATTATCCTATCAATAACTACTTAAAGTACGAGGATAATAAAAGTTCAATCATGTCGCTGCAAATTCCTGTAAAAGATGATAGAATTTCTAACACAGAAACCAATACTTTGGTTAGTCAGGCTTATCATTTTGTTCCCGGACAACTATTCATCTTTGAGGTTTCAGGAGATGATAAAAAAGAAAAAGTGGAATGGGAAGTAAAAATTAACTCTGTTAATCAGACGTATTTGCACTGCCATAAATCAGGAGCAAAAGCCTTTTTCGATACCAATGGAAACCAGTTTTATTTTACCCAATACGAAGGTTCAAAAGAAAACCTGTTATACTTTTTCTATTTAGGAAACTTTAAAATTCAAAAGAGCTTTTATCAGGATCATGTATTGCTCGATAATATACCATTGCACATCAGTTTCCCAATGAAACACTTATGGTGGCATGATTTTATAGCACCTTTTATTCAGATTGCTCACTCAAAATATGCTATTCATTATAAAAAGAGTAACGATCTGTTTAATCCAACTGAAATAGAATTGTACTCCAAAATGGAAAATACAATTTTTAATAAGCGTATTGAAAAAATCACTTTCAATATCAACATTCAAAGTAAAGGTTTAGAAGAGTTTTCAATTCATACCAATGAAAAGAACATCACTCTTCATAGAATTTATTCTTATGTCTGATATGGAACAAGAAGAAAGGAACATGGAACAAGGAGAAAGGAAGATTATTTCTTTCAACATGATAACCTCTAGCTCTTAAGACGACACCCTGGCATCAGCTGGAGAACAGTCAATCAAAGGAGTTTTTCTTTAAAATCAGTGTTGTTTGAAGCTCTGAGGAACGAAGAGCAAGTTCAGTGATTTTAGAAAAAATCCTGTAGTATTGACTAGCGAGGCAGGTGCAGCCGGTGGCTCTTTTGTCTACTTTTCGAGCTGTAGCGAAAAGTAGAAGCCCAGCGGCTTGAGCGAAAAACTCAAAAGGAAATAGGAAAAAAGGAAAAGAAGAATAAAAAAAGGTTTAAAGGCAAAGGGCGTAAAATTTAGCAAATAATTTTATTAAGAAACAAAGTGCCAACAATATTGAAATATTTAATTCATATCAATATGAAACGAGCCATGAGAAAGGCTTTCTCGCACAGGGGAATGTTCAAATTTGGCGAGTTCCATCTGACCTTAAAAAATAAAATATAAACAGATGAAAACTAAAAAACTAACATATACAATCATTGCATTACTTCTAATTATTGGAGCATCTTCAACTCATGCTCAAAGCAAAGAAGAATATGCAAAAGCCGACTCTCTAACGTATGCAACATACCTTAGCGGAGACTGGAACAAACTGATTAAGGAATGTAAAGAGACAATCAATAATAACATTGATTTTTATTATTTACGAATGCGCATTGCATGGGCTCATTTTCAAAAACAACAATATCGATTCGCCATACAGCATTATCGAAAAGCTTTGGAGTTTGTACCTGATGATCCTTATGCATTGATGTATTTAATGTATGCCTATGAATACTCAGGCCGTTCTTACGATGCGCAAGCGACTTCTTCAAAACTGGATTCGTTAAACAATACGGTATTGTACACCAAATACAAAAACGGATTAGTTGGAGCCGGATTATTCTTTACTTATAATTCAGGTAATCCCGACAATACTCAAATCAACATGAATCCTCATCTTGATACAGATGGCATACTAAAAACAACAAATAACTATACAATTACTTCAGCTTATTTAGGTCACAGAATCGCCCGAAATATCATACTTCATCATAACCTATCCTTCTTAAAAAAGAGCGAACATAGTTTTATTACCTATGATGGAAGTTTATACGAACAGGAAAAACAAGATCTGTATCAATGGAATTACAATGCTCAATTACAGATCAGAATTTCAAATGGGCTCAATGTAATACCTGTATTTAACCATGAATATTTTAAAATACCATCAAATGTTTCAGGTTATGCCGATTATACAGAATCGTCAGATATTTACGGAGGTATCATCACCAAAGACTTTAGTTTTTTTAGGCTAGGCGTTTCCTATACCATAGGAAAAATGAATATGGCTGATCAAAATCAATTCGGAACTCACTTTGCGCTGTTTCCTAATGGAAACTTAAACCTATATTATGGTTTCGATGGATATTTTCAGAATCAGGATGTTCAGGGAGTTTCTTTATCCAACTTTATTCACAGACACCTCATCGGTTTTAAGGTCAGCAATTACTGGTGGATGGAAGCATCAGGTACATTTCCAAAATTTCATAATTTCTACGATACTTCAACAGGAGGATTATGGAATGGTTTGGAAGGAACAAAAGACCTATATAACCTGACTCAGATATTTTTGATTAAAAATTCGCACTTACAAATCATTTTTAATGCCGGAATCTTTAATTCGGAGTCGTTTTTTGTTCCTACAGATGATATCACAAACCGACAAAATCAACAATCGTATTCAAACTTTAATGTTACGGGAGGTATAGTATGGAAACTTTAAGGATAGTAACTATAAGCATTGTAATTTCATTTATTACAATATCAATAATTGCTCAGGATGCACATTACAAAGCATTATCCGAAGCCTTTAATGTAAGTTATACAAAGGAAGCTGCCAAAGATTATTCGGGAGCTATTGAAGCTTTAAATAAAGTGTATGAAGAAGATTCGTACGAAATCAATTTACGGATGGGATGGCTTAATTATTTAAATGGATTGCATGTAGAAGCCATAAAATTTTACAAACAAGCCATTAAACTAAAACCGTTTGCCATTGAGCCAAAGTTTGGTATTTGTTATCCCTTAAACGCATCAAATAACGTAACAGAGTTGATTAATTATTACAACCAAATCCTTGAAATTGCACCCAACAATACCTATGCTCTTTATCAACTAGGATTAGTCTATTTCAACCTGAAACAATTTGAAAAAGCAGAAAAACTTTTTGGCAAAGTAGTCGATTTATTTCCTTTCGATTATGATGGATTAATCATGCTGGCTCATACCAGTTTTCATCTAAAAAAAGTAAGAGAAGCCAAAGTATTATATCATAAAGTTCTTCTATATAACCCGGGAGATAAAGCAGCTACTGAAAGCTTGAAATTACTGGACTGATATAAGTTGAAAGTCAAAGGTTGAAAGTCTAACATATAAAAAAAGCATCCTCTTACTGAGAATGCTTTTTTATTTATGGCGTTTAATGCTCAATTACTTCTTTATAAACTTTTTTGCAAATACTCCTTTGTCACTTATTATTTGTAACAAATAGGTGCCATGAGTTAAGTTATCAATATTAATTATCTCATTTATTTTGCTACTATTTCGTTGTTCAATCAATTCTCCTGTCAAGCTATACAAGTTTATTTTATAAGGGTACTCTTCTGAACTACACTGTATATTTATAACATCCGTAGCCGGATTAGGAAATATAGAAATCTCTTCAGCAAGCATATCTATTTTATTAATACCCGTACTAATAGAACCTGCCTCTAATTCATAAGGCACTCCATAATTCCCTTGATCTCCATCAATTTTAAACAAAATTGTTGTTACTATATCATACACTGATTCTTGTTCAGGAAGATATGCCTTAAAATGAATCTGAACTCCATTTGTATTAGAATACACCACAAGAGGAACTCTGTATTTTTCAACAGAATTATAATATAAAGCTTCTGCTCTCCCTACACAGTTTTCATTTTCATCAAAAGCACCAACAATAACCCCTTCGGTATTTTCAACCAAAGTGCCATTTAAATTAACAACACATGTAACAGTCATGTTGTTTTCATAACTTCCATTATTTACCGACCAAGAAGGTTGTGCATGTATTCTATTTACAGATATAAAGACAATTAACAGAACTATTATTTGCTTAATATGCATATCTATTTTTTTACAAAAAGTACCCCAGGAAAAATCCCGGAGTACTATATAGTTTAACTTTTAGTTTTTAAGCTTAACAATTTTTATCTGTTGATAATCATCAATACCATAAAGCTTAAGTAAATATATACCTGATTGTACATTGATGTTATTATAAGATGTACCATCCCACATAATTTCTCCGGAATCAGTATTACTCCATTGTCTGATGATTTGTCCTTTGATATCAAATAGAACAACTTTAGTTACATCAGCAGGAATGTTACTTATTCTGGTAAATTCATCAAATGGATTCGGAGCAACTAATACAGGTTTCTCCTCATCTGCATTTGCAGGGAATGAAATAGCATATGGATTATTTACAGAACCAAGAATATCATTCGGACGATAAGTCTCTTCCTCTTCAGCAGTATAAACTGTTTCCGAATCAGAGTCAACCAACCTGAACGATAATGCTTTATCATCAGAAGCACCTGAAATAGTAAGAGGATAAATATATTTTCCTCCAGCAACAACAGGAGTGGCCTGTCCAACAATTTTTCCATCTACAATTGCTAATAATCTGGATTTCTCAACATTCTTAACAGGTGTATTATATACTTCTATCAATGCCGACATATTATGTTCGTATGAAGGATCAACAAACGAAACTCCACTTTGATCGTCCTCATCAACTGTTGCCGATTTTGTGAACAACGTTTCTTGAGGATAAACAAATGTTACAGAATTTGCATTGGCCGTATAATACATGTATCCTGCATTAGGTTCCATATACTCAAGACTACCAATCCATCCAAGCATATCATCATACATTGCAAATTTAGCCTGACTCTTAACCAGGTCATTTTGTGATGGCGTATGATATGCTAATGCACTTTTTACCGGCATTTTATACTGAGGTGTATAACCAATCCAGTTCCATCCCTGATTAATAGTCATTGGATATGCAGCAGTTAATACAGGATTACCTGATAACTGAATTGTATCAGCATAGCTATTTTTCAGCTTGTACATCTTTGTAACATCATAACCGCTGGTTGAAATTGAACCATCCCATCCATAAGGAGAAACAAACTCGTCATAAATTGCGTCAAATTTAATTACATCATCAGTTTCTGAATGTACACCTGTCAATAATGCATTGGTATTTTCAAGTTGATCCGAAACCAAATTAAATGATAACCAATTCCATCCTGCTTTTATCGGAATTTCAATTCCAATATTATCAGAAGTTTCAATTAATGTAGGTGTAGATGGGAATCCGATAATACCATTTTGCTCAAACGCTAAGTCAAATGTTACCTGAGACCAAGTAGAAGTTGAAACAATAGTATATAAATTACCTTTGCTTGCATCCCATACTCTCAGGTTAACAGGACTCACTTCGTCTGATGCTCCATGAATGGTCAGATTAACCAGATAAATATCCTGATCAGAGAAATACTGTACATTGGCAACTCCCCTACATTCATTATTAATAAATGCGCCTACCATATCACCTTCATCTGTAGAAAACTCTCCGGCAATTTTCAGTTTACCTATCAATGTCATTGAAGTTTCATAATCTGCAGGATTCACACTCCATTCTGGTTCTTCATCCTTCACTGATAAATTAATAGTACAACGTTCATTAAAGTCCATTGATCCGTTTAAGTAAATATCATGACTATATTGGCCGATATTAACTGCAGGATTTACACTAAATGTAACCTCTTGTGAAGATAAAGGATCCAATGTTCCTTGTTCCATATCAGCATCTAACCAAACCGGTAGATTTTCTATTTGCCAATATTCTTTTTCTCCACTCTGATTATAAATAACCAATTTAAATTCAAGATTCTCATCTGGAGAAGTACTTAAACTTACTGATTGTTTTTCCCATACCAATTGATTTTTATCGACAAATGCACTCCATGCAGCTGTTGATTCCATACGGTTTCCATTTAAGTCATAAATACCATTGACAGCAATATCTAATGTGGTATTTTCAATATTTGAATCATCAATAGTTGGAGAAATCAATATACGATTTCCATTAGTTGTAAAACTAAAAGGTATATCACTCACCGGACGAGCTATCTTAATAGCAGGCGTTTCGTCAGAGAATGCTGCGGAACCCACTAATGAACAGTCTCCAGCAATACCATTGTCATCAAGAGTCATATTATTAACTGTTGAGGTAGACAGAGATGGATCAGTAATAGTTACATCCTCAAATGGGAAGTAAGCCTTCAATCCAAATTCATTACCTCGTAATGAATGATGCATATGATTTTGAATTAAATCCTGGCTTCGTGCAGCATTCCAGATTCTCACCTCATCAATATTACCATTAAAGTAAGAATCAAAGTACTCAACTGTAACATCAAGCCAATAACGTGCTCCCAGCACACATTTAGCACCACCCAAACCTGTTACATTTTCAGATGAAGTACTGAATTTTGACGTGCCATCAATGTAAACATCCATGTTACCAAGACGATTAACACAGATAGCCATATGGTGCCAGTTATTATCTAAGTTGTTAGCTCCTGAGATAACAAACTCTGATCCATCGTTCATAATTTTGATAGTATTGTCTGCAGTTGCAACAATAGCCCACTTTAATTCAGCATCGTCGGTTCCATCCGCTTTTCCATTAGATAACAAATATTCATCAGCAGAAGGAATACCTGACTTAAACCAGAATTCAATAGTAAAGTCGGCATTACTGCTTAGCTCTATTTGTGAAGTATTAAATACAGCATAACCACCATTTAAAGCTAATGCAGATCCTTCACTATTAGTATGCCAGGTTGCATTTACCTGTCCATGACGACTAAAAGCAATATCCTCAGCCAAGTCACCTTGCATATCATCCATTGGCCATGCTCCTATTAAGCCTTTTTCGTAACCATTCAAGATGGTATATCGTCGAGCTTGTACTTCAGAAGAAGTTGAACTTTGATTCCAGATTCTTAAATCATGTATATTTCCTTTAAAAGCACTGTTATCAGAGCTACAATAAGCTACAGATAAAGGTGCATTTTGGAAATAGTTACTTGTTAAGATTTTTGTAGCTATAGCCGTTTCATCTCCAGAAGCAACAATCAACATAACCTCAATTTCTCCATTAGCATTATTGTTATTAAATACACATGCATAATGATTATAGATATCTGTTGTTGAGAATGTTTCTGTTGTTGAAATATCCTGTCCATTGATTGTCATCATGAAATGATCCTGATCATCAAACCCAATCCATAATCCACCATTAGATGGATCTCCATGAGCAACAAGACATTCCTTACCTATACGTTCTCGTTTAGCCCAGAATTCAAAGGTAAACGGACTATACTTCAGATTGATATCCTGAGCAACAGTCATATTCTGAGATATTCCATCAAAATGAAGACTCGCATTATGTTGAAGGAAATCAAAATCTCTTAAGTCTGTATTGTTCTCAATACCCGTAACTGAAATATTGGCTTTACTAATCAAACCGGCCTGAATATCTTCATCAAACGATAACATAATCTCATCGTTAGCACTTAAGATACCATCAGCAGGTTGAGGAGTTCCAAATAACTCAGGTCGTTTATTATCGAAAATACCACTTACAACATCCGATTCATAAGTAGAACCATCTATACAGTGTGAAATAACTCGTAAATCATATTCCCTATTTTGAAGAGAACTCATATCCCAAACATATGATATAGTTGGTTGATCATTAATATCAATAATATCAGTTTCTTCTTCTTCAACAGTACGGTTTACGAATGTTTTTACTGTAATCCACGAACTACTTTCCGAAGGCTTGTATTGGAACATGAAATCTTCGAATGTACTATGATTCACATCATAACCATCAATCTTAATAGGCAACTCATTATTATTATCAACATTTACTGTCCATTGATCAAGTGGCTCGGCCAAATTAACTTTAGTACATGCAGGAATAAAGTATGCCGATATAGTTGCAGTATCTGCGATATCATCTACATCATCAGTAGGATCAAACTGGCAAAGTGAATGCATAATAATATGAAGGTTTTCATAATCGTTCACTTCCGCCTTACCTTTTTCTACTGTAATGGTTTTTGAAACGGTTTGGCCTGCAGGAATTAAGATAGACATTCCATTAGTTAAGTTACTACCGTCCATTTTAACCACTGCTCCATCCGGATTTGATGCCGCATCCACAAAAACACCGTACCATCCATCAGCACCAACTTCACTTACATTTGATAATTTTAATGTAAACACAGCAGCTAAGTTCTCCGGAACATTAGTAACCATTGATATTTCTGCATTAAGAACAGGCATTTCTATCTGCATGGTTGCATTATTTAATACATGTTCATCTGGCTCAAAGTACTTTGTTTTTTCAATGCCCTCAAATGGACAACTTGACTGTCCACCTCGAAGAACAAACACAGGTGCTCCAACCCAGGTATCTTTTTTCACGTCAAGAGAGAAATAGTCTCCCTGATCCTCATCTGCCAATACAAATCCAATAGTTTCACTGCTTGTTTCTTCTGTTTCATTAGAGCTTGTTCCTCCTTTATGATAACGTTCAGTTACAGAAACCTTCATACCAAAGCCGTTTACTGTAAAACCAAGATCTGCAGCCACACCTGCATCTATAGACCAATCATATGTACTTGTAAATACATCTGATGTATCAGTAGTTACAGAAGACTCAACTATTGCACCAGCATCAAATGAGATATTAGTATGCTTATTATTAGGATCATCATCTGCCACAGCATTTACCTTTAGCTCTTCGTTTAATGCAATTTGCTGTTTCCAATTATTGATGATTTCATTGTAAAAATAAATTGAGTCAGTATAGTTTTCTCCATCCGGAGTAAACGTATATGATACTCCGTCAATATATGTATCAGTAGTATCAACTGATGCTCCTTCAAATAAAGGATCATCATTGCTTAAACCATACCTTTCATCACTTTCATCCAACTTAGAAATATATTTTACTCCATCAAAAAGTGCATTTCTAAGCTCTATTAGGTTCGGAATCAGATAATTTTCAATATGATTTTGCGTATAAACAAATTCAGTACCTGAACTTTTACCTGTATAAACAGATTTTTTGGTTCCAATAGAATAACCTTGTCCATCAACAACAACACCTGCATCATCCGTAATAATTTTTACACCGGTTGCTGCTCCATAGAAGATGTTTGTTCCATGTCCAAAATATACATCTCCCATTGAACCTACAAAAGCAGGATCTTCACTTGTTGAAAAATTAAATTGGTATGTTTTAGACGTAGTTTGTGTGTTATCCTTATTCCACATAAACTCATTACTTGTAGATGCTCCAATTGAGTTCTCTGATTCAATTTTATTTTGGATAGAAAATCCTAATCCACCTACATTGGTAGTTAACTCTACACCGAAAAGATGCAATACATCTACATCACCACCAAAACCATTAGTATGCGACTCTGTTTTTGTATTACTTGTTATAAAGCCTTTTTCGAAATAAGAATAACTGTTTGATCCCGGAGGATCGCGAAGAATAAAATCAACTTCATCTGGTCCTGTAACAAAATTAGTTCCTCCACTAGGTTTTATACCAAGCAAGTAACAAGCTTGTTCTACATCGGCTCCTGCTACAAAAGCATCATTTATTTTAAGTTTAAAATTAATGTTTTGTGTAAATGGACTTGATTCTAATGGCATACCTCCACAGAATGAATGAATTGCCTTACCATTTTCGTTCAACTCTATACTCTCTGATTTATTAGAGTTAGCCAGTTGGTTTTCTACCAATACAACTCCATCATTTACAGGAACATCATCATAAACAATATTCTCTAAATCATCATAGTTCACGTATGTTTCTGTTGCTCTAATCATTAAATCATAATACTGTAGCTGCTTGAAAACCGGATGATCAAAAGTATATTCATACTCTTCAGTTGTTTCATTGAACTGTACTAATTTAATATCAGTAGTTGTTTCATCTGCATTAGTAATTGTATAAATAGACTCCCCCCAATAAGCATCATTATCTGAGTTCTGAACAGTTAGTTTAGGTGTTTCGCGCCATACCCAATCTCTATTGTGGTTATAAACCAATGTTGTATCCACATGATCAAAAACCTGAACAAATTCGTCATCTACTAATGAATCTACACAAACAGAATCAATTGTATATTGAAGCGTAAATTTATTACTCAAATCAATAGTAGTTTTATCCTCATCTCTATTAAAGGTATAATGGTCGTTTTTAACAGATAAGTCATTTTTCAGGATAAATTTTTCAGGAATTAATTCAACTTCATATACACCTGTTGTTGCATCTGTTTTAAAAGAAACATCCGTTTTTTCATCCCATAATTCAAAACCTCGCTCTGTTGTTAATGTAACATTTACAACTCCAATGTTGGCTTTTGAAGGATCAACTTTAGATCCTGTTGTTTTTGCTCCCTGAATAGGACCTCCAACAATTTTACCTACTAATTTAATTTTAGTTGTATCAGAGAAATCTCTTCCGTTCAAATCATCCTGAAAATCAAAGTATGTTGGATTATCATTTTCATCTAATGCCGGCCAGTAAACAGATTCAAAAACATGGCCATTTTTTTCAACAGAAATATAGTGTAAACCGATTGGTACATCAATGGTATACTCTCCATTTTCATCTGTTTTAATAGGTTGTTTTTTACTATCAGAAACAATTGATCCATCAACTTTTAAGTATACATCAGAAACAGGGAATTTAGTGTTTTTATAAAATATTTTTCCTGTTACTGTAAATGAAGATTCATCTGTAAAGTCAATATTATTAAATACAGAAGACTCCTGACTAATATATAAAAGCTTATTGGTTGGATCAAAACGGTGTACACCTAATGAAGGTACTACTCTGAAATATGAACCTCCGGATGAGAAAGCCACACCTGCTATTACATAGTTTCCATTTTCATCGGTAACTGCTTTATATCCCAAACGTTCTGTTGAAGGATATACTTCTTCGTAAGTTCCATATTCAGAACCATGTTTAACAATTAAACCATGATTTTCATTAAAGTTATTTCCGGTTCTTGAAATATCATATATATTCGTTCCTCCACCTTCATTAAATTTCCAATAACCTGCTAAATATGAATTATTTGGATTTTGGTAAGAATCAAATGTTGAGAAAACATCTTCATTAGTCAATGTTTTTGACCATAGTTTAACTTCATCAAGATAACCTGAGTAATAATTATAATTTTCGCCATTGATACTTCCACCAATTAGCCAATTAGCGTTAGCCACATTTCCGTTAGTAAAACTTGTTTGAAGTAATGAATCTCCGTTTAAATAAATCTGACACTCCTTACTCTTACCATCCCAGGTTAAAGACAATTGCATATACTCATTAAATACATCATCAGGAATAGCCTCAGATAATTTAGTATCATCTCCCATTTGAACTTGAACAAAGTTTTCGTCGCCAGAGTGTTTTATTCCGAAACTTAAACTTGTCCCGATAGAGAAAATTGGATAATCCGCTTGTCCCTCTTTTATCGTTGGTTTTACCCAAGCTTGAATAGATGCACCTTCCGATAAGTTAGGCTGATTTTCTGGTCTGACTAAACCATAAAGATCACCTGGAAAATTGTAACTAAACTCACCTTCTTTATTTTCAATTTCAGGCTCAGCTACTATTTTAACTCCAGGAACTACATTTCCTCCAGCATATGTTACACGACCAGTAATGGTTGCAGAAGTAACCCTGAATCCAACACCATCAACCCTGTTGATACCCATAATTTCAGTATCCCAAATACCATCAGCAAGTACTTTGTATTCGTACATTAAACCAGGTTCAGCATACTGATCTTGCCATGAGTTTTCTTGGGAAGAAACTGTTGCTGCCAAACTGAATTCTTTATCGGCTTCAGAAAGCAACCTTCGGTAAATTTTAATTTGTGAAACAGCTTCCGGATCATAAATTTCCCATTGAAGTCGTATATAATTACTGTAATAACCTTTAGAAACCTGTAAATCACCTTTAAAAGCATCTTGTGTATAGACAAAGCGATATGGAAAACCAATATGAAATTCGTTACCGCTATTCAGAAGTGTTGTAGTTGTATTCAAATAACTTTCTCCAACCATACCTGATACAGACATGGTTTCGGATTTATAATTATATGTATTATTTCCTGTTATTGAAGGAGATTTCTGCGCTCGTAAAAAGGATACACACCCCATCAATAAGAGAAATAGAAATATTCTTTGCATTCTCATATTATAAAAATTAATGGAGTATACTAGTATTTAATAATATAATTTACATAGGCATTTCGTGGTCGAGTTTCATTACCTCCTGTATTATTAACAGTAATATTATGCTTATGCTCTCCTGCATATGCAGTATTTCGGCTTGTACTCCTGCGCTCTCCAGTACCATCTCCATTAGGGGTTCCATAATTATCATCACTTCCTGCATCATACCAGTAGTAGTCATAACTTGTATGTCTATGATTTCCTGCATTTGAAGAAGATGCTGCGTGATTATGACTTGCAAACTGACTGCCTTGATAAGAACCTACTTTATTACCTGAGTTACCTCCATTATAGGCAGTTCTGGAATCTTTGTCTGGGTCATAATTTGAATCACCTGAAACACCTCTTAAGAATTGACCTCTTAGTTCAGGCAAATTAAAGGTTGAACTCATATTACCATATCCCCATGCAGTACCAATAGCTGCAAATAGTTTGCTATAAGTATTTCTATCAACTTCACTTCCATCGCATAACAACCATCCTTCAGGAACACTACTTCCCGCAAAAGGCATAATACTTCCCGGAGGAACACCGTTATCTGCCGATGTTGCTTCAACAGCCTTTTCTGAAGCTTTAGCATATGGAACAGCTAATAAACTTTGACGGGCTACTTGTTGAAAAGAACCACCGTCTCTAATTTCTACTTTAAGTGAATAATCACTTTGTGCAAAATTTAATGAATTAAATGCATCTGAATTAGTTGTTCCAATTACAGCCTGAAAAACACCAAATTCATCCGTACTTAATGTCTGATTTTCTGTGAATTCCGGATTATTTTCATCTGTAGAAAATATGGTGAATTTAACTTCAAGATTTGTTTCGTTTTGCAAGGCAGATCCATCTGCTCCACGAGCATATCCTTGAAATGAAAATCCTTTTGAAGATTGAGCCACAAGACTCATTGTGCTAATAAGCATAAGTGCTAAAAGTGTAAAAATTGTCTTTTGCATGGTAATTAGATTATTTAAATTTTATTTGAATAATTTATTGTTTGACTTTTATTGTCTTTTTTTCGGTTTATAATACGACGTACAAAGTTTTTGTTACAAAACTTTTACGAATACAGTATTTAATTGATTAACAGACGTTATTAATACATAAAAATTAACCATCTATAGATAAAAGTAATAAGTCATTGATTTCAAAATATTAGCATTTTATTATTTAATGCCTATTTAAGTAACTTCAGACTCTAACATGAAACTAATACAGAAAATAGTCAAGCATAAAATTCACCTGCAATTTTACCTTTCTCCTTTATTCTATACCTTTGTTTTTTATCTATAAATAAAACACATGCTTATAGCTTGCGCTCATACACTTTCAGAACCCTTAATCTTTAAAAAGAACCTCTCAAATATTGAAAAATATTTGAAGCTGTTTGATCAAAAGAATGTCAGTTATGCCTTATTCCCAGAAATGAGTGTATCCGGTTATTTTAATTCTGAAGAAGAGTTAAGTGAGTACCAAAAGCATTATGAAGATATATTGAGAAGTATTTTAACATTATCAAAAAAATATTCTCTGCATTTTGCGGTGGGTATACCAATTTTCAATAATGACAAATGGTATATTGCCCAGGTTATCTATAAAAAAGGTGAAATTATTGGCCAGCATTTTAAAACTCATCTTTCAGAAAATGAAAAAAGGGTATTTAGTGAGGGAAACCAACTTAATAGTATAAACACAGGTATTATAACAACAGGATTTCAAATCTGTCTTGAAAATCATTTCCCTGAATTGACGAGTATTCTTCAAAAACAAGGTGCTCAATTAATTTCAGCTCCTTTTGCTTCTCCGCGAGAAACTCCTGAAGAAAAACTGAAACGTATCAGTGCTATGCTGCAAACCAGGGCTTACGACAACTGCTGTTTTATAATGGCTTGCAACACATGCGGCACTACAAAAAAGGGCAAACCTTATGCGGGATTTTCAATTATAATTTCTCCCCGGGGAAAAGTCATTACCTCAAGAAAAGGCTACCAGCAAGGATTTTGCATTGCCGATATTGACCTTCATGAATTAACACAAATTAAAAACAGTAAAATGGGTTATTTTCCTGGTTTTAAGAGAACAGATTGGATTCAATCCTTAATGTAATAATAAACACTGAGACGCTGAGGCACTGAATTTATTTAAAATGATGTTTTTTGTATTAATATTTAAACCAGTAAGGATTTCCTCGTTTTTTACTATTTCATTTTCATGAGTTTATTATTTTTTGCTTAAAATCACATGGAACTCCCATGAATAATCACCCTCGTGTGTGAATAATGAATTCTCATGGCTCGATTCATAATCTTTTATAATAATTTATACGTAAAGAAGAGTGATTAATATAAAAACTCCGAGTCTTTGCGTCTCTGTGTTAATATATTTTAATCCATGGTTCAAATTATATTAATTAATTTCAAGCCGCGAAAATTAATTTTACATTTACAACTTCATTATTGAAAGCATACCTGAATCTTACCTTCTATGTAAACCTGCCAAATCTTAACCTAATAAAAGGAAAAATACCTTTGAACAAATACAAAATACTTATAAGTTCAAAAATTGTAGGATAGCAAGTATATATGATTGAAAAATATTTAAAACAAAGCGAATTTACCGACTTTGAAGATTTTAAATCCAATTACGAATTGGTGATCCCAGAGGATTTTAATTTTGCATACGATGTAGTTGATGGATGGGCTGCTGAAAGTCCAGATAAAAGAGCCCTACTTTGGACTAATGATAAAGGCGAAAGTCGTTCCTATTCATTTAGTGAACTAAAAGAGATAACCGACCGTACAGCTGGTTATTTTTCATCTCTTGGCATAAAAAAAGGCGATATGGTTATGGCTATTTTAAAACGTCGTGCTGAGTTTTGGTTTACCATTATTGCGCTTCATAAAATTGGAGCCGTAATTATTCCTGCCACACACTTATTAACTTCAAAGGATATTATTTACCGAGCAAATGCAGCTACAATAAAAGCAATCATTTGCGATGGAGATGATATAATTCTGGATCATATACAAGGAGCAATGCCAGAATCTCCATCCATTGAAAAACTGATTTCAATAGGTCCAAAAATTCCGGAAGGATGGGAGGATTTTCAGGAGGGAGTTAAGAATGCAAAACCATTTGAACGTCCGGTTAATCCAACCAAAAATGATGATCCTTTGATTGTGAGTTTTACATCAGGAACAACAGGTGATCCAAAGATGGTAATCCTGGATAGTGTTTATCCTTTGGCACATATTGTAACAGCTAAATATTGGCAAAACTTGCATGAAGATAGTCTTCACCTGACCATAGCTGATACCGGATGGTTAAAAGCGGTATGGGGTAAGCTATACGGACAATGGCTTGTTGGTGCCAGTGTATTTGTTTACGATCACGAAAAATTTACACCTTCAGCTATTTTGGAGGTACTTTCTAAATATCAGGTCACCTCACTTTGTGCTCCGCCAACTATATTCCGCTTTTTAATACGCGAAGATCTGTCTCAATATGATTTATCAGCATTGGAATGGTGCACTATTGCCGGAGAAGCATTAAATCCGGAGGTGTACGACAAGTTTTACAGTTTAACCGGAATTCGATTAAGAGAAGGTTACGGTCAAAGTGAAACAACACTTACTGTATTTACTTCTCCGTGGGTTACTCCAAAACCTGGTTCGATGGGGTTACCAAATCCACACTATAATATCGACCTATTAACACCCGAAGGTTTACCAGCGAAATCAGGAGAACATGGCCAAATTATTATTCGATACGAAAAAAGCTATCCTACCGGACTTTTTAAAGGCTATTACAGAAATCAGCAACTGACAGATGAAGCTATGTCTAATGGTATTTATTACACCGGCGATTTAGCTTGGAAAGATGAAGACGGATATTTCTGGTTTGTGGGTAGAGCTGACGATGTTATTAAGAGTTCAGGATATCGTATTGGTCCATTTGAAGTAGAAAGCGCTTTAATGACACACCCTGATGTTGTGGAATGTGCTATTACAGGTGTTCCAGATGAAATCAGAGGTCAAGTTGTAAAGGCAACTGTAATATTGGCAAAAGAATGTAAACATAAAGCAGGTCCTGATTTAGTAAAAGAATTGCAGGACCATGTTAAAACTGTGACCGCTCCTTACAAATACCCTCGTGTAATTGAATTTGTTGAGGAATTACCTAAAACGATCAGTGGAAAAATTCGTCGTGTTGAAATAAGAAAACAGGATTTGAATTAACAGACAATATATATATTAATATTCGAATTGCTTCTCAAAAACAAGACTTTCGGGAGGCAATTTGAATTAAACCCACAATATGCATTTATAAACCTATTGCACTCTGAAATAGCCTCAAAACAAGACGTTTCTCTCACTTACTTCGACTCACCATAGCGGTGCTATGAGTCGCCTCAGTAAGCACTTATTTTATCGCTATTTCAAAGCTCATAACGATGTTTAAATACATAATCTGGGTTAAAAAAGGTAACTCTCTAAAAAAACAATTCTATTCCTATCTGAACATCAGAATAAATATATTTTGGTAAAATAGTTACATCACGGTGCATTGTTCTAGCAATATTCAATGCTGCAAAAGGTTGAACCATTATAGTTTTTGCTTGAATATTAACACCCGTTCTAAACCTTATTCCTTCATTAAACGAATTATAACCTCCTAACTCAAAATAGGAGATTTTAGCTCCAATAGAACCCCATACAGAGTGTCGTCCACTACCAAATGGAAAGTGTTTCTTTACATCAAAACCGGGTGAATAGATTGTAAAAGTATTACTATCACCCCATAAGCACCATTCTGATCCAGTTGTTATTTCTGCATATAAGGATAAATCTAATTTATTTATCAAAGTAAAGTTCAAAGATACATTACCCCAAAAGCTTGGAAATATACCACATTCAAATCCATATTCATTTCGATCTTCTTCTTTTTTAAAATGGGTATTCAAGTAATGTTGATCATATAAAGATAAGCCTAAGCCTACACCTAAGTAAAATGAATTTTCATCTTTAAAGAAAAACTCTTTTTTTTCTCTTTTTTGCCCTGAAATATTAATAAAAAGAAAAACACTTATCAATATGCCTATAATCGTCTTATACATCTATTATTTTTAGAAATAGATATAATAAGTTACAAATAATTATTACATACATAAAGATTCTCTTAGCTAAAAAATACCTTAATAGCATAATGTTTTATGCACAGATATAGAAGGAGTTGACCTCAACAAAACTAATACAAGTAAAGAATGCTGAAGATGGATGCCGGAGAAAAAAGCTTAAGGATTAAAATATTATTTAAGACTGAAAAATAAAAAATACTGCCCCCTAGTTATTATAGAGGACAGTCTTTGTGATTAATTTTTAACTATTCGATAAACTTCATTTCCTACTTTAAGGATATAATACCCGGATTTAAGTTGAGAGGTATTGATTTGATTAATTCCAGTAAATATAAACTGTTGAACAATTAAATTACCTGAAAGATTATAAATAGTAACAAATGAATTTTCAGGGGCATCAATATAAATTCTTGTATCAAATTTAGTAGGATATACTTCAAAATCATCAGAAGATAATTCTAAAACAGAGGTTGGTGTATAATTATATGTTTCGCGAGAATAATTAACATAGGCTGAGGATGATTCATCCCAGTTCTGAGTTATTTTTGTTGATATATTTGAAGTTCCATCCTGGTATGTGATTAAAAATAACTGCCCCCAATCCATTTGCCAGTTTTCATCTCCGGAATGACTTTCACTTTTTTCTTCAGTCATATTTCCATATTCATCATAGGTTTCTGTTGATTTATTAGCATACGTCAATATACCACCTGTATAATCTTTTGATATCGTATAAGTAGTTGAAGCAGTAGAATTATATTCATAATAATAGTATGGAAGCCAACTGGATTCATCCCAATATTCTTCAAATTCTGATTCCATATCACCATCCTGCACCCATGTCCATCTGTAATCATTTACCCATTCTGTGTCCCACATAAGATATGTTTCTATTGTAGTAACAGGCACTCCTCCATTCATACCATCTGGATATTGAGCCTCCATTTTCTCTAAATTGGTAAAACTTGCATCATCATTTATATCTCCGGAACCATTATATTCCTGAAAAGTATATGTATATGGATAACTATTATCCACATGACTATTTGGGTCCCAAATAAACCAGCTTACATCAACATAACGACCAGATAACACAAAATCAGAACCACTATATGTATATTCAAAAGCACTGTTCAAAATATCATTAGAATCATAAAACCATTCATTTTTAGATTCTGGTACCCATTCGCCACCTGCTCTTTCATAATAAGTTTCTGATGTTAGTAAATTTCCTGAATATACATAATCAGTCTTATAACCAGATTGTTCAACCCAACCTGATCCCGGTACATACAAGGAGTATATTTCAGAAATTACATCGTCATTTGAATCATATTCCATATCATACTTAAATCCACTAGCTATTACCCAACTACTTCCATCCCAAGTGGAAGCAGTCATTTCTGTGATTTCCCCATATGCATTATAAGTAAATGTCTGTTTATAGGAGTCAGTAGTAATAGTAGTCACAGTCCCATTAGAAGTTGTTTCATATTCATAGTACATAGTACTTTCTGTATACCATGCACCTCCATCCCATAACTCATACATGATGCTAGTTGGTTGGATTCCAGTTTGTGCACTTTTTAATTGAATTTTTTCTTTATTGATTTGTTTAGCATTTTTTTTGCTGAACGGATTTTCTTTTTTAGCTGATAAGCTAATGCATAAGAAAAATGCGAAGAGAAGAGTAATTGTTTTTTTCATGGCAGTTGATTTAAGTAAGTAAATACCTAATTCTAACAATCAACACAAACAAATTGTGGCATAAAACCAACACATAGAATATTGTATATCAATGTTTTAAAATTCTAATTTCAGCATATTAAATACTAAAACCACACCCACTATGTTAAATTAGAAATCGAATCCAACTCAACACATAACGCCATTATAAATGTTACTATTACCTTAATAGGATATTTTAAATAATCATTTTTTCATCCTTCACAATACAAGATTAGGTTAAGAAGTTTCATCAAAATTTGATCGTTATAAAAAAAGTTTCACTATTTTGGCAATTCAAAACTCCCCCTTAATATTTATTACGAGAAAATTTAATAATCCATTTAACATGAACTCGATTTTAAACAGAAACTTATTTTTTGTAAAAGAGCATATTGGCATGTTTAAAGCTGCCAATAACTACGACATATTCAATCCTGAAAATCAAGAGATGATAATGACATGTCGTGAAGAAAATCTGGGTTTCTTTACCAAACTATTAAGATTTACTGATTATAAAAGAATGACTCCATTTAATGTTGAAATCAAAACAGCTGCAGGCGAAAAGGTTTTAACTGTTAAAAGAGGTGTTGCTTTTTTTGTTTCAAAAGTTGAGGTATTTGATGAAAATGACCAATTGGTGGGAACTTTTAAACAAAAACTATTCTCAATTGGAGGTAAATTCAACCTTTTTGATGCCAATGAAAATATGCTTTGTACATTAAAAGGGAAATGGACCAGTTGGGATTTTAGATTCATAAAAGATGAAATAGAATTTGCTCATGTAAGTAAAAAATGGGCAGGAATTGGCAAAGAACTTTTTACTACTGCAGATAATTATATGTTAGAAATTGACCAGCGAGTTCCAGAAAACAGTCCTATTAGAATTATGATTCTTGCCGCAGTAATGTGTATTGATATGGTTTTAAAAGAATAGAAACATACTTTTATTAAAAATATAAAGAGTCAAAAATCGATATCCTGTATAGCATTTCTGACTCTTTTTATTTCCATATATTAAGCAATTTATAACATTTCTTAAAACCATTTAATCAAACAAATTCTTAGTTTAGGAGTTTATTGTTTAACAGCATTAAATATTAGCATATGTCAGGTCACCATCATCACGATCATCATCATAAAAAGCATGAGAAGAAGACTCTTTGGGTTGTATTATTGACTGCAATTACAATGGGTGTAGAGATATTATTTGGTATAACAACCAAATCAATGGCTCTTCTTGCTGATGGTATTCATATGGGATCACATGTTTTGGCAATTGGTTTAAGTTGGCTAGCATATGTAATTGTCAGAAAAGTATCTCACAGCGAAAAATATAATGGCGACTCTAACAAAATTCTATCATTATCAGGTTATAGTAGTGGTTTAATCTTACTTATATTTGCTTTTTTTATTTTAATAGAAGCCTTCCAACGTTTTATAAATCCAGAGGACATTATTTATAAAGATGCCATTCTGGTAGCCATAATTGGTTTGATCGTTAATATTGCAAGTGCATTTCTACTTCATCACGATCACGAACACTCTGATCATAACATTAGAGCAGCCTATTTGCATGTAATTGCCGATGCATTAACTAGTTTATCTGCCATTGTTGGATTAATAGTTGCAATGGTATGGGACATTGCATTTATCGACCCTATTGTTGCGGTAATCAGCTCTATAGTAATTATCAAATGGTCAATTGGCTTACTTAAAGACAGCGGAAAAGTATTGCTTGATATTGATGAGAAATTAGACCATTAAATACCATTGAAATTTGAATCTCAACACTAGCATCAAATAATATTATGAACATAATATAACTACGAATAAATATCTCAATTATTTTTAGTACATTGCTTTGCCTAAAATTACAAAACCCAAGATACCCTGGCAATGGAAACCTCTGAGAATTCAATTCAAAAACTTGAAAAGCAATTGGAATCCCTTATCCAAAAGCAAAATGATTTCTTTTCTGAAATTAATCATATCAAACAAGAAATCAGTAAATTAAAAACATCAGAATCAAATAAGGTTCAAAATCAGGAAAAGTCAAGTTCCATATTGACAGAACACACTATTAATGATTCTTATTCAGATAAAAAGCATAGTCTAAAAAGCCTGCAAAAATCATTTAACAATATTCTTAAATCTAAATCGGATAAAAAAGAAAACAACAAACAAGCCCACCTAAAAAACCTTGAAAAGTTTATTGGTGAAAACCTGATGAACAAAGTTGGAATTGCAATAACTATTATAGGATTAGCTATTGGAACCAAATACTCAATTGAGCACAACTTAATAAATCCACTAACAAGAATAATCTTAGGTTATTTATTTACAATCGGTTTACTAATAATTGGAATACGATTACATCCAAAGTATAAAAATCATAGTGCTGTTTTAGTTAGTGGAGCCATGACTACCAAATATTTTAATACTTTTTCTGCCTACAACTTTTATGAGCTAACTCGTCATTATAAGGCTTTTATACTCATGGTTATCTTTACTATTTTCACAGTTTTAGCCGCATTACCATACAAACAACAGATTATTGCTCATATTGGTTTGGTTGGAGCCTACGCCATCCCATTTTTACTAAGCAACAACAGCAGAAATGTTCAATTTCTGTTTTCTAATTAGGTTGGTCTTCTAAACTGTTAATAAATAAAACAAACGATTAAATGTACAAATACCTTATCCCTATCTTATTATCATTTCATTTAGTATGCGTAGGTCAAAAAAACGATGCTGAAATACTAAACTTTAATACTGTTGTAAACTATAAGGGTAAAAACATTAACGAAACCTACGAATATGAAATTTTAATCAATAACGGTGCCGGCACAAAATACGCTGAAATTGAAATATATTATAAACTCAAAAATTCACCCAAAAACCTTAGTGCGGAAATTTATGACTGTTACGGCAATAAAATCCGGTCTTTAAAAAAGAAAGAAATCATAGTAAAAACACCCTGGAGTGGTATTGAATTTCACTCAGATAATCGGATTCAAAGTTTTAAATTAATACACAATCAATTCCCATATATCATTAAATACAGTTACTCAATACAGACAAACGATTACATTTCAATTGCTCACTGGACACCAATTGTTGATACGGAAATAAAAACCAGCAAAGCAAAATTGCAAGTTAGTGTACCTCATAATACTCCTTTAAACATATATCGTCATAAAGTAGATTCTGCAAAAATCAGTACTCTTGAAGATACAGATATTTATACCTGGGAAATAAGCAATTACAAAAGTTCTCCAATTGAATATTTTTCTCCCCACAGGCAAAACAGAAGTCCCCAAGTAGTTATTATGCCTGAGAAATTTCATTATGGTATTGACGGACATGGAAATTCATGGAAAGAGTTTGGAAACTGGAATTTTAACTTAATTCGGGATTTAGACAACCTGACTCCTGAAGAGATAAGCATTGTGCATCAACTAACAGATACAATTCCTAATACTTACGATAAAATCAAAACATTGTACCATTACATGCAAGATAATACCAGATATATATTGATTCTGCTAGGCAAAGGTGGATTTATCCCCTATCCTGCAAGTTATGTATGTACAAATCGTTTTGGTGACTGTAAAGCTCTATCGAATTATATGAAAGCTCTTCTTAAGGAAATAAATGTTGAATCATATTACACGACTATTTATTCCGGACTTAAACCAATTAAAATAAATGCAGAATTTCCATCGCAGCAATTTAATCATATAATTCTCTGTGTTCCATTTGAAAATGACTCCATTTGGTTAGAGTGTACAGACAAAACCTCTCCGTTTAATTATATGAATTCATACACTCAAAATCGTTTAGCTTTAATCACGCAAGAAAACTCAAGCAGACTGGTAAAAACACCAATACACAATATTGATAAGGCTTTGGAATCGTATACAACCCACATCAAGATAGATGAGGATAATAATATAACGTTTACTTGCAATGCTAAGGTAAGCGGATATGAGTTTGACAAATTAAAATCCTTTGATACGCAATTATCAAGTAATGATAAAGAACAGTATATTGATCATATTGGACTAATAGGAAAGGCAGATATTTCAGAATTTAAAATAACCAGACCCCATCGAGATTCCACATGGCTAACTATAGATTTTAGTGGAAGTGCGCAATCCATATCAGAAAAAGTTGGATCCAGATTATTACTGCAACCATTTAAATCAATAAAGCAATACCTTGAATTACCAGAGGAAAGGATTAATGATGTATTTGTTTATTATCCAACTAATAATTGTGATACTTTGATTTATGAATTACCAAGCAAAATCAATGAAGTTAAAGGCATATCTCCAATAACAATTACTTCACGATTCGGAAGCTATACAAGATCATATACTATTGAAAATAATGAATTAATTATTTATCGGACATTTCAATTAAAGAAAGGATCCTACCCTAAATCTGCCTATACAGATTTCTACAATTTTTATAATCAGTGCGCAAAGCTAGATAATCAAAAATTACTTATTAACTAATCTAAACTTATATTTTAATTAAGAATTATGAAAAAATATTGTTACTACTTAGCATGTATAATTGTTTTATTAATTTCTCTTAAAACAAATGGACAAAAGCCTCCTGAAGAATTTGGCTCTAATATGTACATTGAAAAATGTGACTTTGAACCAGATGCTCCAGCTGTTGTCTTATTTGATAAAGGTGAGGTGCATTTTGTAAGAAACGAAGGTGGGTTTGATATTAAATATACAAGACATAAAAGAGTTAAAATATTTAAAGAAGCTGCATTTGATCAAGGTGAAATAGAAATACCTCTTTATATTGGAGAAAGTGCCCTTGAAACGATAGAAGAGATAAAGGCTACTACATATTTTTATGATGGAAAGATTATTGAAAAAACAGAACTAAAACAAGATCAAGTTTTTAGAGAACCTATTAATAAATATTGGTATCAAAAAAAGTTTGCCATGCCAAATCTAAAGGAAGGTTGTGTTATTGACTATAGCTACACAGTTATCTCTCCTTTTATATTTAATCTTCCAGACTGGGATTTCCAAACTGATATTCCAACAATATATAGTGAATATCAAACAAACATGATTCCTTTTTACACATACACCTACAGAGCACAAGGATTTAATGCTTTTGATGTTTTTGAAAAAAACAATTCAACAGGATTAGATAGAAAGTTTATGAATCTCACCTTTCAAGATATGAATTATACCTTCGGGATGAAAAATATACCGTCATTTAAGGATGAGAGCTTCATATCTTCAAAAGAAGACTATATTAAAAAAATAGACTTCCAGCTATCGGAAATAAATTACCCTTCAGGATATTCAAAAAAAGTTTTAACCACCTGGCCTGCTTTAGCTAAAGATTTAATGGATCACAGATCTGTCCTAATTAAAGCCAATTAGGCTCCAGTTTCCTGGAGCGATTATTTTTGTGGTGTCTAATCATAAAAATACTAATTGGCTATGAAAACAAATTTAACGTTGTTTGCTCAAATCATTCAAACTTTATGTAGAAATTCTTTCAATGCGTTAACGGAAAAACATCAAACCGACAAGCACAATAAGGGTATTGACAGCTGGACACATCTGATAACGATGCTTTTTTGTCAGTTTTCAAAACTTAACTCTTTACGTGATGTTACTAATGGCTTAAAATCGGCTTCTGGTAATCTTAATCATCTTGGCTTAAAAATATCTCCATCCAAATCTTCGTTGTCTTATCAAAACCAGAATCGAGAATGGCAGCTGTTTCAGGATTATTACTTTAAACTATTGCAAAAATTAACTGCAATTGCCCAATTTAGGCAAACCCGATTTCGTATAAAATCAAAAATTCTGTTATTAGATTCTACAACAATATCCCTGTGTTTAAATCTGTTTGATTGGGCTAAATACAGAAAGAAAAAAGGAGCAATTAAGCTTCACACCTTATTGGATTTTGATGGTTGTCTGCCCGTATATATTAATCTTTCTGATGGCAAGCTTAACGATGCTAAAGCCGCTAAGGAAATAATACTTCCTGCAGACAGTGTTGTGGTTGCAGATAGAGCTTATGTTGATTTCGAAAACCTATACAGATGGCACAAAGGAAAGAGTTATTTTGTGGTTCGTTTGAAAAAATCGGTTAAGTTTTTGCACCTTGAAGAGCGAGAACTACCAGAAAATAGACATCAACATATACTTGTTGACGAATTCATTGAGTTGGAGGATACCAAAACCTTTACCAAATACCCTAAGAAACTTCGACGTGTTGTTGTTTGGGATGAAATTAATCAACAGACCATAGAGCTAATTACCAATCAATTTACTTGGACAGCAAATACCATCTCGGACTTATATAAAGCCAGATGGGAAATAGAGCAATTTTTCAAAGATATTAAGCAATTACTGAAAATCAAGTCCTTCCTTGGAACATCTCCTAATGCTGTTTTAATACAAATTTGGACAGCAATGATTACAATATTGATAATAAAATACCTCAAGGCTTCGGCCAAGCATGGCTGGTGCATGTCTAATCTTGTGGCTTTTTTAAGGTTGAATCTCTTGGTTAAATTTGATTTAAATCGATTATTGGATAATCCTTTTGAACAGGATACAAAACCAATCCCAATAAAGGCACATGTACAAGGTAAATTGTTTGAGTGGGGGGATTGATTTTCAAAAAAGATAAAAATATGTCCCAAAGCGTGATTTTTCTATTATGACCAACTAATTTGAAAAACGTTTAGGACAGCTCTGAATGGATCATGAAAAATTTGGTAAATACATCAAAAAATCAAAAAAGTTGGCAAGTAAAAATTTCACGCAATTGCAAGATAAAAGTGAAATGGAAAAAATTGAATTTGTATTAAATTATATGAAATCCAACTATAAATACAATGGAATAAATAATATTTGGGCATCAAAAAGTATTAAACAGTTTACTACTCAAAAAACAGGTAATAGTGCCAATATTAATCTTATGGCATTAGGGATATTACAACATCTTGGAGTTAATTGTAAACCTATTATAATAAGCACTCGTGATCATGGAAAAGTTTACGAAGATTTTCCATTCACGGATTTATTTAATGATGTATTAATATTGTTTTCTTCGGATGAAAAAAGTTTAATTTTGGATGCTACAGATCCTTATTGCCCTACAAATATTATTCCTGCAAATTGCTGCAATGGCAAAGGATTTATAATAGATGAAGAAAAAGAACAATGGGCAAATATCTATAATAAAACTCCTTCAAAAGATCTTGTTACTTTAAATTACAAATATAATGAAGAGGCAGGTTTATTAGAAGGTAAGGCCAAAATCAAAACCACAGGTCATATAGCAATCTCTGAAAAAAAAGAATATCTTTCTAAAGAAGAGAAATTTATTGATCAACTTAATTCTAAAGGTTTAACTATTAATGATAGCATTAAAGTCACATCTGACAACAGCAATTTAGAATTTGAATATGTATTTAATTTTACCAGTCCTGCTGATCAAATTGAAGCCCAAATCATTTTCACTCCATTAATGAATCTACCAATTCAAGAAAACCCATTCAAACAAAAAAACAGAGATTATAGTATTGATTTTGTATATCCATTTATAAAAGGATTTCAAGCTTTTATAGAATTACCAGATGGTTATAAATTTGATAACATACCTATTAATCTGAATAGAAATAGTAAGAACGTTGCCTTCTCTTATAAAATAAGTCAAAATGATAATAAAACTTTAATTATTTCATCAAGTTATCAGATTAAAAAACCGATATATTCAGCCTCTGTATATAATGAATTGAAGTTATTCTATAAAACACTAACAGAAAAATTATATCAGAGTATTGTGATAAGTAAAATCTAATCATACAAAAAAAGGCGTCCGATTTGGACGCCTTAATTATATCTCAAAATTATAATTCTAGTTTAATAGTTCAGCTAATTTTTCTTCTAAAGCTGTACCTCTAAGGTTTTTAGCAATAATTTTACCTTCTTTATCAAGCAATAAAGTAAAAGGAATACCTTGAACTCCATAAGTTTGAGCAATATCACCTTTTGCATCGATAACATGATTCCATACCATACCATCTTCCTCTACAGCTTTTTTCCATGCAGCTGAGTCTCTGTCTAAGGAAACACTTAATACATCAAATCCTTTTGAATTATATGCTTTGTAAGCTTCTACTACATTTGGATTTTCTGATCTACAAGGTTTACACCAAGATGCCCAAAAATCAACTAATAAATATTTTCCTTTTAGAGAAGATAAAGAAATTGATGCCCCATCAATACTTTCCAATGAAAAATCAGGAGCAACAGCACCTACCTCAGTAGCTTTCTTAGCATTTTCAGCTTTCTCTACATTTGCTAATACATCTTTCAAACTCGTAACATACATGTGCTCTCCTAAATTAGCTTCGAATTGGCTAACAAGTTCTTTAAACTCATCAAAATCTAAATCTCTGGCTGCTTGATTTGCAAGATATGCACCAACAACATTACTTGTGTTTTCCTTTACAAACTTGATAAAGTATGCCTTTTGCTCTTCTATTAATTCATTTGCTTCTGCCTTTAGAGCTTCCATTGTCTCTTTTTCATTTGTCATCATTGCTTTCTGAAATTCAGACTGAAGTTCTTCAAGCCTAGCTCTTCCTGGTAATTCATTTACAAAAGCAGTAAAAACATCATTAGTTGGTGAACCTGAAATTACAGCATCTGTAATTTTTTCTTTATCAGCAACTTCAATATTTATATTTGCATTTTCTCCAAAAAACATGATTGGAGTTTTAATATCATCAACAAATACCAAATAAACCTGAGGTACTTCTTCACTCCCAGTAAATGTAAATTTACCTGCAACAATTTGAGTAGTATCAATATTTACTGGTCGACCATTTTCTATTTTAGAAAGTATCGCTTGTCCTTCTTCTACACCTTCAATCGTTCCATTAATTGAATATTCCTTTTGCTGACAAGCAACAAAAGATATGGCTAATAAAGCCACAAATAATAGTTGTTTCATTATTCGCATATTTAATTTATTTTCTTTTTTAAATGGTCGTTTAACCAGTTATTTGAATTTACTTTTTTATTTGTTTAAAATACATATTTAAAAGTTCATGAGCTGCAGCAAATGAACTTGTTTCTTCATTTGTAACTTTTTCCTCTAACACCTCTATGGCTTTTGAAATATCCTTATTATGATAAAAGTTAGTCTGTAAAGCTTCGTTAATAGATTCAAACATCCAATACTTTGACTGTTCACTTCTACGCTTTGCAAAATAACCATTCTCTTTTGTTTTATCGGCATACTTCAATACCATGGCCCAAAGTTCCGCCATACCTTTTTTTTCCAAAGCTGAACAAGTCTTTACTTCTGGCATCCAACCTGATTTTGTAGGGGGAAAAAGATGTAATGCGCTGGTATATTCTGCTTGAGCCATAGTAGCTTTTTTAATATTATTTCCATCAGCTTTGTTTATGGCAATAGCATCGGCCATTTCCATAATTCCTCTTTTTATACCTTGTAATTCATCTCCCGCACCCGCCAACATAATTAACAGAAAGAAGTCAACCATTGAATGCACTGCAGTTTCCGATTGACCTACACCAACAGTTTCAATAAAAATAGTATCAAAACCTGCAGCCTCACACAAAATAATGGTTTCTCTTGTTTTTCGGGCTACGCCACCTAACGAACCGGCTGATGGTGAAGGACGAATATAAGCATTCTCCTGTGCTGATAATTCTTCCATTCGGGTTTTATCTCCCAGTATACTTCCTTTAGAACGTTCACTACTTGGATCTATTGCCAAAACAGCTAATTTTCCGCCCTCGTTAATAATATACATTCCTAAAGCCTCTATTAAAGTACTTTTCCCTGCTCCAGGAACACCAGTAATACCCAATCGTAGAGAGTTCCCTGCAAAAGGCAAACACTTTTCAATAATCTGTTGTGCCAATTTTTGATGATCAGGTCGTGCACTTTCTACAAGTGTTACAGCCTGACTTAACAATCTTATATCGCCATTACGAATACCATCAAAAAATTCATCAACAGAAGGAAGCTTTCTCTTTTTTTGTAAAAAACGTTGAGCTGCAGCAGAATTTACGGTTTGTACCTGTTCAACTCCTTTATTAACTACTAAATGTTTGAAATCCTCATGATTTTCTATATGATCATCTTGATGCATGCTTATCTTAACTTTTTAATTGATGCGAATTTACATTTTAATATGCACTTAACCCACATAATAAACTGTTTAAATTTATAAAATAAAAAAGGAGTATCCTTTTTGATACTCCTCAATATAATATGTTTAAAATCTTCTGTAATTTTTTATTCAGGAACAGTAACAGTACCTTGAATTCTTAATAGAATATTACTGGCTAAAGGATCGTTTGTAATCACAGTTATCGATTTATTCTGACGACCATGTTTGCCTCTTGAATTAAATTCTGCTGCTATTGAAGTCTTTTCTCCTGGAGCAATTACTGTTTTTTCAGGCTTAATAGCTGTACACCCACAAGATGCTTTTACTTTACGAATGATCAAATCTGTTTTACCTGTATTGGTAATATAATAAGTATGTTTTGCTATTTCTCCTTGTTTCATTGACCCGAAATCAAAGATTTTATTATCAACAGATATTTTAGCTGCTTTAGCTTTTTGTTCTTCTGTCCATGTATTAAAATCTTCCTGTATATTAGCATTCACACTAATTCTGTTTTTATAATCAACTTTACCATCAAACGAAACAAATATCTGATCATAAACAAACCCCCAGTCATTCTTTTTAGCCGCATCATAAGTTGCAACAAATTTACCTTTAGCACCAGCTGCAAGAGTTTCCGGAACCGCTTTAATACTTAAATGATCTGGAACTCTTTCAAAAGCAATTTTAACAGGTTCCTCTGAAGTATTAATTATTTCAACTTCTTCAGTTTTTGTTCCTTTAGGTTCAATTCTAGTAAAACTAATATGAGTAGATTTTAATCGTATCGAACCTAATTCTCGTGGATATTCATCTTCAATGGTTTTAGGTCGAGCTAAAACCTTACCTGTAATTCTTAATACAGTATTCGGAGTTTCTGTATTTGCTGTTACAGTAATAGTTTTATTAAAGTTTCCCGGACGATTACGTGGATCAAATGTTGCTTTTACGTATCCTTTACCTCCTGGAGGGATTGGTTGTCTTGTCCACTCTGGAGATGTACATCCGCAACTTGCCCTTACATTGTGAATAACAATAGGCTGTCCACCTGTATTTGTAAAATCAAATTGATATGAAACTTTACCCTTTTCTTCTTGTATCTCCCCAAAATTATGAAGAGTTTCCTCAAATGAAAAAGATGGTTTACTGTTTTGAGCCTCTACAGCCGCAAAACATAAAAATGTAATTAAACCTAAAACTAAATTTTTCATACGTTTATATTTTCTTTCAATTATCGTGTGGAACTCGCAAAATTCAATTATTCACTTACGTGAAAATTATTTTATTTTGCTCATTTCATGTTTTTATAATTTTTTTTAATTAATACATAGAACTCACCAGATAGAATTCCCGAAGATTTCAATACCTCATATTAATAATGCGTCTACTCATGACTTGTTATATCGCTTAAGTTTTCATTAAAGTCAGGCCCAAACGTTCATGAGAAATGTTATTTATAAAGATTAAGCTTTAATGCCCCTTTCATTTACAATTATTTTGTCTCAAAATTTAGGCATAACCAAAATTGCAACACAAATCTAATAAAACAAATTGTTCTTCAATTATAATTTTCTTCAATTAACATGTTATTAACTTGTTTAAAAAAACATTTTGCAAACAATAAATTGTAACAAATCATGACAAATTCTTAATATTTACGAATCAATGAACATCGTTTTATACAACTTATTAATAGGTTTAGATATGCATTTTTAATGATACATTTTACACCTCGGATATTTGTCACTATCTTTAATACATATTAAAAAAAATCTAAGCATTTAATTAAGAGTTATTGATGATATCTCTTTTTAAACAAATACATTCTTATTTGTAATTACATTTTAGGTAACAATAAAAAATATCATTTTATTCCAACATTTTAATGATAACATTGTTACTTAATTGCTATAACATTAAAAATATCGTGTAACTAAAAAATAAAATTAAGATATGCAATACGATTTAGTTGTCCTGGGCAGTGGTCCGGGCGGATACGTTGGCGCTATAAGAGCTTCTCAATTAGGATTAAAGGTGGCAGTAGTTGAAAAAGCAGAACTAGGTGGAATTTGTTTAAATTGGGGATGTATCCCTACCAAATCATTATTAAAAAGTGCTTCTGTTTATGAGTACCTGCAACATGCCGAATCGTATGGAATCAAATTAGAAGGGAAAGCAGAACCTGATTTTGAAGCAATGGTTCAAAGAAGTAGAGGTGTTGCTGACGGAATGAGTAAAGGCATCCAATTCCTATTTAAGAAAAATAAGATTGATGTGATTAATGGATTTGGAAAGTTAATCAACAACAAAACTATTGAAGTCAAAAAAGAAGATGGTAGTTCTGAGCAAGTTTCTGCAAATCATATTTTATTAGCAACAGGAGCTCGTAGTAGAGAATTACCAAACCTACCACAGGATGGAGTTAAGGTAATCGGATACAGAAAAGCTCTTACTCTTGAAAAACAACCGGAATCAATGATTGTTGTGGGTTCGGGAGCTATTGGTAGTGAATTTGCTTATTTCTATAATACAATTGGAACAAAAGTTACTTTGGTTGAATACTTACCTAATATTGTTCCTTTGGAAGATGAAGAAGTATCAAAGCAATTAGGACGCTCATTTAAAAAAGCAGGAATTGATGTAATGGTTTCTTCTGAAGTTCTAAGCGTGGATACTTCCGGTGAAAAAGTAAAAGCTGTAATTAAAACAAAAAAAGGAGAAGAAACTCACGAGGCAGATATCATTCTTTCTGCAGTAGGTATTACTCCTAACATTGAAGGAATCGGTTTAGAAGAAGTTGGTGTAGAAGTAGAAAAAGGTAAAATTAAAGTTGATGAATTTTACAGAACTTCAGTTGAAGGAGTTTATGCTATTGGAGATATTGTTCCAGGACAAGCACTTGCTCACGTTGCATCAGCCGAAGCTATTTTATGTGTTGAAAAAATAGCAGGGCATTCACCTGAGCCATTAAACTACGGAAATATTCCGGGGTGTACATACACATCTCCAGAAGTTGCTTCTGTTGGAATGAGTGAAAAAGCGGCAAAAGAAGCTGGCTATGAACTTAAAATTGGTAAATTTCCTTTTTCTGCGTCAGGTAAGGCAAGTGCTGCAGGACATAAAGATGGTTTTGTAAAACTCATTTTTGATGCAAAATATGGTGAATTATTAGGAGCACACCTGATTGGAGCTAATGTTACTGAGATGATTGCTGAGTTGGTTGTAGCTAAAAAGTTAGAAACAACAGGACATGAAATTATCAAATCAGTTCACCCACACCCTACTATGTCGGAAGCTATTATGGAGGCAGCTGCAGCTGCTTATGACGAAGTAATTCATATTTAAATAGATAACTCTCAAAATACAAAGGGGCTGTAAAATATTTTACAACCCCTTTATTATTTATAGAGCTAAACATATTGATATTTCTTAGCTCACAAAAAATACAATTCCAAATTTTATACTACAATTAAATACACCTTGTTAACACATAAAACTAACCTGTTACTCCTTTTATTTTCCAAACACCATTTTCTTTTCTGACCATAAAAATAAACAAGTCATCCCAGATCCAATCATCAGAACTTTTTGTACCATTCTTTAATTCATTACCAAAAAAAATGAAATCAAGCTCTGTTGTTATATAATAATCAGGAAGCTTTTTCCCGTGAAATCTTTCAATTGCTTCCCTTAATGTTAGAACCTCTATGGTATAATCATTAAGATAATCTTGAAATGTTTTTTCTTTATTATAAAATGCTCGCCTTACAGATTGACAACACTTGTCTTTAACAACATTTTTTGCAATTATTCCATCCCCACTCATCAATAATATGGAATCACTCAATGAATTGTAAAACTCTTCACAATCTTCAGTAAAATATGATTCAATTACACCTAAAGAAAAATCTCTTGCTTCTTGCCTTAAATCCGTTGTATTTTTGATCACTTTTTTTGAAGAGGAACAGGCTCCAAAAGAAAATAAAATCAACAATCCACATAACATTAAATAGTACTTCATTTATTATATTTATCTAATATTTAAAACTTATAATTACCTGATATTTTTTTTTACATACACCGCTAATTAAGTGTACATTTCAAACAAATTATTGATCTTTATTTTGCAGATAGTTTAATTCAATTATGCTCCTTTCATAACCCATTTACCATTTACTTTCCTGACCATAAAAACAAACATATCATCCCAAATAAAATTATCTTTACGATCTTTTCCTTCCTTTAATTCATAACCAATAAAAAAGAAATCAGATTCTGTCGGTTTATAATATTCAGGTATTGTTCTATCAAACTTTTCATAAATTTCTTTTGGAGAAAGAATCTCAATATTATAAAATTCAATATAATCTTGAAATGACTTTTCTTTATCTCTAACTGCTTGTTTTAAAGATCTACAAATCTCATCTTCCTTTCCTATTTTGGCTATTATTTCCCCACTATCTATAAGTAAAATAGAATCACCCATGGATGTATAAACCATATTACAATCTTCGGTAAAATATGACTTGATTATAGATAAAGAAAAATCTTTTGCTTCTTGTTTTAAATCCTTTAAACTTAAAGTTGCTTTTTTAGATGTGGAACATGCCCCAAGGGTAAAAAGAAGTATAAGACTAAGAGTTAAATAATCTCTCATTTTATTTTCGATGTTTTTAATTAAAAGTTCGAAAATAATAAAAACTTTAAAGTTTAGTATGTTGGCTTATTGAAACTCATTTTAATCCCCCATTGAAGATCTTTTATAAACTTAAAAATCTCTTTTAAAGTAGCTTGTTCTACATATGTTAACTTTTTAGGTTCAATAAAATTTGTAGCTTCTTTAAAGTCGTTTAGTATTTCTGAAGATTGACTTTTTAACCTAACTCCCATTAAATAATAGTAGGCATGTCGTAGCTCCTTATATTTTACCTCATCAATATGACCTGCTTCCACTAGCGCATTCATTCGCTTACCCGTATTTGCAACCACAATCTTATTCTTTAAAGAGTACATACGCATCATATCAACAATAGGATTCATTGCCTTTTTTATATTAAAAACCTTTCGCTCCTCATTAGAAAAAGTTTTAATATTTTTAAATAAAGTAAGCGGAGACTCATAACGTAAAGCATTAGTCACTAAGTTCATTAAGAATTTAGAGGATGTTTTATCAATACAGTTTATCATATGATCATAAAGTTCATCAAAAAGATCCTTCTCTCCATAAACAAACCTACAATCAAAAAAAGTTGAGAACTTAGTTACCGTATCAGGAGCAGCCTCATTAATCCACATATCGTAATTACGTTTCCAATGAGATAATGAATGACACCATTTAGGATTTTTAGCCATAAATCCTCCTGTACAAAATTTAAATCCAATATCGTTTAACCGAGTAGAGATACGGTCTGCAAAATCCAAAAACCAGGTACGTACAAGTTCTCGTTGTTCATTTGCTTTATCCTCATATATAATTGCATTATCCTGATCTGTTGCTAAAGTTTGCTCTTGTCTGGCCTCACTACCAATAACCATAAAACAATATTTGGCAGGGGCTGGCCCCATTTCTTTTTGCACCCCATCAATAACTCTGAGCAATATTTCGTCTGCAATGGTAGTAACTATCCTGTTAACAATTTCCGCATGAACACCTCTACCAATCATTAAAGAAATAAGCTCAGGAACTCTTGCCCATTTTTCTTTAAGATCAAGTATGGTATTTGATAACTTAACAGATTGAATAAAAACAAGGGGAGATTGCGCATGCTCCGTTAATAATCTGTAACGACTTAAATAGCCTAAACTTTCGTTACCATTTTTAACTAAAATATATTCCTGTTTTGATGGATATAAAGCCAACAGGGCCTCATAAACTAAAGCATTCTTTTCTATACAAATAACATCTTTATGCGCAACTTCTTTAACAGGAGAATCTCCTGCCATTCCCAAAGCTAAAGCTTCTTTTACTAAAATATCCTTTGAGACAAAAGCTGTTAGATTATTTCCTTCCTTTATGTAAACACAATTTACTTGTTTATCAGCCATTAAAGCAGCAACTTCTCTTATTGGAGTTACAGGATCGCAAGTAACAAGTAATCTGGGTGTTATCGAACTAATTCTACGAGAAAATATGATATCAGCATCCATAAAGTTTTCCTCAAACGTAGTATTACGTTTAACGAAATGGGCATACTCATCATTGAGCATTTTATGGCCAAACTGAATAGTAAAGTGTTGAAAAAACTTATTGTAACTACGACACAATGCCTTAAATTCATCCTTATTTAAGGTAAGAATCTCTGTGTTTTCTTTAGCAACAACAGTACGTATTGAATAATGCTTGTTTAATAAAACAGAACTTCCACCATAAATATCTCCCTCTGTGTATAATTCTTCAAGTCGAACATCACCAGCTGAATCGTAAAAATATGCATGATAAGCACCTTTTACAATAACATCTACAGTATTTAAAGGTGTTTCATCTTGAGTGTAAACAGTTTCATTTTCTTTTAATATATGATGCTCCATCATATTTGAAACCTCTTTTAAAACGGTATCAGGGAGAAGATTAAAAGGGGCTACGTTTTTAAGAAAATCAACTTTGTTTAACATACCAAGTTATCAATTATTTTTATGTGAATTTAAATAACAAACAGAGTACAAATATGATAATTAGTATTATTAGAATTGGAATAACAACTTTTTTTAACACGCCTAAATTTCCATCACCATTAAAATATTTTAGTTGTTTTATAAATTCTTTATCAGTAAACCGGCCTTGATTTAGCAACTTAAAAAAACACTCTTTTGTGGCTTTTGCATCATAAAATGCATTATGCTGATTCTTAAACTCTTTTCCGAAGATAGTTTTATACAACTCATTAAGCCTTAATAATCTGCCACTTGTACCAAAACTTAGATTGCGAGTATAAAACATTGTACAAAATTTTGGCCTTTTTATTAAGTCTTGTTTTATGCCTGCACGATGAAACCCAACTTCAAGCATTTTAATATCAAACTTAAGAAAATGCCCTACAATTAAAGGGTTAAATTGATCCAGATCATCACTTAATTTTCGTAACACTTCTTTACGTTTTATACCATTTTTTTCCAAGAAATTACGAGTAATCTTGTGAACATCCATAGCTTCTTTGCCCATATCTATCTCTCCTGGATTTATATAAAAATCCTGAGACAAAACTACTTCACCAGATTTTTTACAAATAATCCATGCTATCTGTAAAATATATGGCCAATGATCAACATCATTAGTTGGAGCATTCCAATATCTGGGTTTATCTGAAGTTTCTGTATCTACAAAAAGAATATAGTCGTTCATCTTCCGGTTTTACGAATTCCTGAAACGACAAAAATAATGAGTTTAATTAAGATACTTTTACTTTTGTTAGTATTTTTTACTATTATTTTTAATTCAAACCTAATACTTTATTTTACAACTTATTAACATGCGGTATTGTAAAGTAAAATGTAGATCCTTTCTTTTCTACACTTGTAAACCACATATCTCCACCCATAATTTGTACTATTGATTTTGATATACTTAATCCTAACCCTACGCCACCATGTTGACCGTCGTACAGTTGATCAATACGTCGAAAGCGTTCGAAAACAAAACTCCTTAAATCTTCAGGAATACCTATTCCGTAATCTTTAACAAAAAACATAAAATAATAATCATGGCTTAAATCGACCTTATATGGCATACGCTCTTTTACCTCTTCCTGAGTAAGAAGATGATATCCAATTGATATTGTACCTGAGAATGAATATTTTATAGCATTACTAATAAGATTTTGTAATATCTGATTTAACCTAAGCTTATCCGTATAAATTATTTGAGGTTCATTTTCTGATTTTGCTGCTCGGATACCTAATTTTGGTTTTCTTAATCGATCTATTTGTATTGAATTTTGCTGAACTAAATGGTCCATTACGTCAGGCAAATATACTTCACTATAATTTAATTTTATTTCATTGGAGTCAATCAAAGATAAGTCCAACAATTCATTAACAAGGTTTTCCAATAACACTGAACTATCATTAACATATTTAATATATTCTGATAACTCTTCATCTTTATTTGCATTAATTAGCACTTCTGTAAAACCAATAATAGAATTTAATGGAGTTCGTAACTCATGTGAAATATTTGCAATTAGAGCTGTTTTAACTGCCTCTGATTGTTGAGCCTTATCTCTAGCATCTTCAAGAATACTTTTAAATTTATTAAGCTTTCGATTACTTGCAACCAAAGCTAAAACTACAAGTAATACAAAAAGAATAACCAGAGCATTTATCAAAAACAAAGTACCATAAATTCTAAAGAAAGATTTATGTTTATTTATAACTTTTGAATTTCTTGGTAAAAGAGATTCTTCTACATCATACTTCTTAAGTTGTCTTTCATTAAATAATAGGATTGGTTCTGGAAATATTATTTTTTGAGGGATCTTCTTTTGGTTTATTATATCTATTGCCAACTGAGCAACAATCTCTCCATGCTCTAATCCATTATTTTTTTCTCCTCCAACAACACCCTTTATATTATCGAATTTACTTGTAAATATTGGAATATTTGAAGAATCACCTAATTCACTAAGATAACTTTCAAATGGATTGTAAGTATTTTCGGAATAATTCATATCAAAAAGATATACCATAACACTATCGGGTAAACTCTTTAAATGATATTTTATGGAGTCATTAGGAATATCTTCAATAATATTAAAGTATGGTACCTCATGCTCTTTCTCGTATCTTTTGATTATTTCTTTATAAGCTTGTGACGATGGTGTATCATCCAAATAAACTACAACAGTATTTCTTTTAGGAAAGAAACGATCCATTGAATAAAACAGTAAAGGCAAGCTTCTTAACTCAACAACTCCATATGCTCCTATTTGCTCAAATGGATATGGCTTTAGGTCAGGAATTCCACCAAAAACAAAGGGTTTATCTTTAAAAAGACTAGAATCTCTATAAGACAAATAAAAGTCGACAGCATTATTATCAAGTGCTACAATTACATCAAAATTAGTTGTTTCATATTTATGATTTAAATATGAATAATATCTATTAAAGGTATTGCTTGACAAATACCTTTTTGTGTCCATATATTCAAGATAATAATCAATATCATCCAATGAATCTAACTTCATTCGTATTCCTTCTGTTACTTTATCAGACCAGGAATAACCAATATGATAAGAGTTAACAATAAGAATCTTCTTTTGATCTTTTTCTTTAGCAAATCCTGAAATGCCAATGAAGAAAAAGATCAAAAGAAATACTAAAGAAATTATATATCTTTTATTAGTAAACACAAATAAATTTTTAACAGTAAGATAATAAAAATACTTTGCGTTATCCAGTATTTAAATCTATGAATATGAAAAACTACTACCTCCAAAAAATTCTCTTATTATAGATGTTGGTGGAATATTTTCAGCATTTATATGCTTAAAGTAACTAAAAAAATGAAGTAATCTATTAGCTTCAGCAAACTCAGGTTTTATATTTTCTACTTCTAACAATATCGGTTCTGCATAATGCTTTAATACTGCAAATTCATATAATAATGCTGTATTAAACATCACATCTGCTTCTTCCTGATAAGGAAAAATATGTTTATCCTCACCTCTTCTAACACTTTGCCATCTTGAAAGCGTTTCTGCTGCAGAATAATTACGATATCTATAATCTCTTATAATTCTACGTATCAATCTATTATCTGTTGTTGGAATCCGATTGTGATCATCAATGTTTATGGAAGTTAAAGCTGAAGCATAAATTTTAAATTTAAATGAATCAGGTATTGCATGAGTCAACTTTGGATTCAATCCATGTATTCCTTCAATTACTAATATATTGTTCTCTTCAAGCTGAAGTTTTGATCCATCATAAAATCGCTGCCCTTTTTCAAATGAAAATTTTGGAATTTCAACTTCCTCTCCCTTAAGTAATTTGGCTAAATCCTGATTAAACTGTTCTACATCAAGAGCTTCTAAGGCTTCAAAGTCAAAATCTCCATTCTCATCCTTTGGAGTATTTTCTCTATCTAAAAAATAATCATCAAGGGAAATAGTTTTAGGGCACAATCCCGATACTAATAGTTGTATAGCTAATCGTTTACTAAAGGTAGTTTTACCACTGGAAGAAGGACCACTAATCAGAATAATCTTTACATTATCCTTTTGATCTGCTATTTTATCAGCTATTTGAGCAATCTTTTTTTCATGTAAGGCCTCGGATACTTTTATTAATTGTTCTGCACTATGTGTATTATGTAATTCATTCAGATCATTAATATTGGTAACATTAAGAACCTTATTCCAATGACTAAACTCCTGGAATATGTCAAACATTTTATTCTGAATTACAAGGTCCTCAACCACCTCCGGTTCAAATCTTTTTGGTATCTGAAGCAAAATTCCGTTGTAGTACTTATTAACATCAAAAACATCTAAGTAACCAGTAGACGGTACAAGATATCCATAAAATGAACCTATAGATTCTCCTAGTTCATAATATGAAGAATATGACTGTCCCCTACTTTCTAATAACCCTATTTTATCTTCAAATCCGTTTTTCTTAAAAAGTTTAATTACTCTTTCTGTTTCTTTCTTACAATGCACAAAAGGAATATCCTTCTGCACTAATGAGCGCATGTAATCAACAATTTCAGCAACTTTCTCAACATTAATCTCATCTAATCCCTGAAGTTCACAATAAACTCCTTTTGAAACAGAATGCTCCACTCTTAATTTAACACCTGGTAATAAAGTTTCAATGGCATGATAGAGAAGAAAAGAAAGACTTCGAATATATATCCTCATTCCATCCGGACTGGTAATATCAATAAACTCAACAGTAAGCGGATTAAACACCTCAAAAGGCAATGCTTGTAATTTATTATTAACCAACGCTCCAAGTATCCTACTTCTCAATTTAATATTTTGATCTTCGGCTATTTCTTTTAAAGTAATTCCTCTTGAGTATTTTTTATATGTATTATTATTTATGCACTTAATCTTTACCTTTTGTCCCATAATTCAGCTTTGTTTATTACACTCACTAAGTAAGTAAATTTATTACAAACAAAAACTGAATTAAAATAAAACCTTCTATGCTTTTAATTCTTCTTGTAGATAAGAAGCAGTATAACTTTCCTTGTTTTTAACAACCTCTTCCGGGGTTCCTACACAAAGGATTTCGCCACCGAAACGCCCTCCTTCTTTCCCAATATCTATAATATAGTCTGCAACTTTTATAACATCCAAATTATGCTCAATAACGATTACTGTATTTCCCTTATCTACCAACCTGTTTAAAACGTCAAGTAAAACTCTGATATCTTCAAAATGTAAACCTGTTGTTGGTTCATCTAAAATATAAATTGTCTTCCCTGTATCTTTTTTTGCTAATTCACTGGCAAGTTTCACCCTCTGAGATTCACCTCCGGATAGTGTAGTAGAAGGCTGGCCTAATGTTATATATCCTAAACCAACTTCCTGAATGACTCTTAACTTATGAGCTATTTTAGGAATATTTTCAAAAAATTCAACTGCTTGATTAATGGTCATATCCAAAACGTCACTAATGGATTTTCCCTTATATCTAACTTCTAAAGTTTCTCTATTGTATCTTTTTCCATGACATTCAGGACAATCAACCATCACGTCTGGCAAGAAATTCATTTCTATAACCTGAACTCCTCCGCCTTTACAGGTTTCACATCTACCCCCTGCCATGTTAAATGAAAATCGTCCGGGTTTATAATTCCTTATTTTTGATTCCGGAAGTCCGGTGAAAAGTTTACGTATTTCATCAAACACCTTTGTATAGGTTGCAGGGTTAGAACGAGGTGTTCTTCCCAATGGAGATTGATCAACATCTACAACTTTATCTACATGTTCCAATCCTTCTATTTTTTTATAAGGTAGAGGATCTTTTACGGCACCATAAACATGCTGATTTAATATAGGATATAATGTTTCATTAATTAAAGTTGATTTACCACTTCCTGAAACACCAGTTATACAAATTAGCTTACCTAAAGGAAAAGTAGCTGTAACATCTTTAAGATTATTTCCTGATGCTTTATGTAAAACCAGCTTTTTCCCATTTCCTTTTCTTCTAACTTCAGGAACTACGATTTTCTTTTTGTTATTCAGGTAATCGGCAGTCAAAGTTTTTTGCTGAAGAACCTCTAATGGAGTTCCATGAGCCACAACCTCACCACCATGACGTCCGGCAAAAGGTCCCATATCAATAAGATAATCCGACTGAAGCATCATATCCTTATCATGCTCGACAACTAAAACACTATTTCCTGTATCTCTTAATTGCTGTAATGAATATATTAATTTATGATTATCTCTTTGATGCAAACCAATACTGGGTTCATCCAAAATATAAAGCACATTCACTAATTGAGACCCAATTTGAGTTGCTAACCTGATCCGTTGGCTTTCACCTCCGGATAAGGTCATTGCACTTCTATCCAAAGACAGATAACCAAGACCTACATCCAACAAAAATCCCAACCTGCTTCTAATCTCCTTTAATACTTCAAGAGCAATTGCCTTTTGTTTATCACTCATGTATTTTTCAATATCAGTAAACCATTCAGCCAACTGACTTAAATCCATACGTGATAACTCTGCAATATTTTTCTCATTCAACTTAAAATGCAGTGCCTCTTTATTTAAACGCAATCCATTACATTCAGGACATGTAACATTAGTAACGAATTGCATCGCCCACTTCTTAGCCTTCTGTGAAGTATCATTATTTTGTTGTTGTAAAATATATTTTATGACACCATCAAAACTTATAAAATAGTTTGAATTTGTACCTAGTGGAGTATTTTTTAAAGTTAAAGGCTCACTCGATCCATGCAATATTGTATCTAAAGCATCTTCAGGAATATCTTTTATTGGTGTTTTTAGGGTAAAACCATATTTATCAGCAATAGCTTCTAACTGCCAAAATATTAATGTATTCTTAAACTTACCCAAGGGAGCTATCCCTCCATTATGGATTGTCATTGAATCATCAGGAATTACCTTTTCGATATCTACATTATCAATTGCCCCCAATCCTTTACATTTATTACATGCTCCTTGTGGCGAATTAAATGAAAATGAATGGGGAGCAGGTTCATTATATGAAATCCCTGTTGTTGGACACATTAACTTTTGAGAATAAAACTTAGCATCCTGAGTTTCGACATCTAAAATCATCATGATCCCCTTTCCATTCTTCATTGCCAAAGCAACAGAGTCTGATAGTCGCTTAGAGTCTTTTTCAGATACTTTGATACGATCTACAACCATTTCTATACTATGGTTTTTATATCGATCTACTTTATATCCATGACTTAATTCAACAACCTCACCATCGACTCTGGCATGTAAGTATCCTTTTTTCCTGATTTGCTCAAAAAGTTCTTTATAATGCCCCTTTCGATTATGAACAAGAGGTGCCATAATCATAACTTTTTTTCCACTAAAGTTTGATTGAATTAAAGATAAAATCTTCTCTGTAGTATATTTAACCATCTTTTCACCAGTATTATAAGAATATGCATCAGATGCTCTGGCAAAAAGAAGTCTTAAAAAATCATATATTTCAGTTATAGTACCTACTGTAGAGCGAGGGTTTTTATTTGTTGTTTTTTGCTCAATAGAAATAACAGGACTTAAGCCGGTAATCTTATCCACTTCGGGACGTTCCATATTTCCCAAAAATTGACGAGCGTAAGCTGAGAATGTTTCAATATATCGCCTTTGACCTTCTGCATAAATCGTATCAAAGGCCAGTGAAGATTTACCACTTCCACTTAAACCTGTAATTACAACTAGCTTATTCCTGGGAAATTCAATATCGATATTTTGCAGATTATGAACTCTTGCCCCCATTACAGACACAACACCTTCTTCTACAAATTCCTCTTCTGTTGTTCTATCTTGTACCGATTTGTTATTTTCCATAATGCTTACTACAATAACTTTAATATATAAGTAAGCAAATATAAAAAACTATTGTTGAATGATAAGTGATTGTTTTTTCATTTTCATTTCATTTTCATCAACAGTTATTGGAATACTGGTTTCATTACCAACTGGTTCTAATTTTTCAACCAATGCAACTTCTTTTGGAATAGAAATCTCATAGGCCTTTTTATATCTGTTTGTTAATGAAACGTCACGTAACCAAGGATTCAGATCCTTTAATTCTTTATATGAAATACTATATTTTGCAGCAAAGTCTGCCATATTAGAAATAGCGCTATCAATAGTTAACGTTTGAGTTGGAACTACATGATATTTATCTTTTTCATCAACATAAAAACCATAGTCCTGCGGGTTTGAAAGAATTTCCTTTATTGCAAGAATTCGATAAACATATCTTCCGGTTTCTTCTCCTAATAACAAATCGTAATAACTTGTAGCTTTTTGACGATCCAGCTGGTTACTTATTCCCCTTTTACCTGCATTGTATGAAGCCGCAACCAAAGTCCAGTCATTGTATGCTGCATATGATTTCTTAAAATATTTACAAGCTGCAATTGTTGCTTTTTCTATATGATATCTTTCATCAACTTCACTATTGATTTCCAGTCCATATTCTCTACCTGTTGCTGGCATAAATTGCCAAATACCAGCAGCACCAGCCGGAGATACAGATCTTGGCATCAAACTACTCTCTATTACTGCCAGATATTTAAAATCATCAGGAACCCCCTGTTCTTTTAAAATTGGTTCTATAATTGGAAAATACCTATTACTTCTTTTGATAAATAAAACTGTTTGTGATTGCCAGTAGGTATTAATAAGTAACTCTCTGTCTAAACTTTCTTTAACCCAATGTTTATCCACTGGAACGAACTCCTCTGCAAAAGTTAAATCATGCGGAATATCCAGCGAAAAGATAGAATAACTATTCTCAAATGTCGGCAACAATTTCTTGGGTGTAACATTCGGTTCTACTGAATATATAAATAAATTAAGTACAATAAAAATTGCTATAATGCTAGTCGAAACTGTTAATACTTTTATATATATGCTGGTTGTTGTGTTATTCTTTTTCATTTTCCCCACTTTAAAATCTCAAAATCACTTATCTGTTATCTTTCCTTATACTTATAAAGACTGCTAAATTATCTTTTTTATTAAGAATTACAAGCTATTACCTTATTAGATTACGCTTAAAATCGAATTTTGTTTTGCTGAAATAAAAAAAAGATTCTTTTTTTTAAAATCTTAACTAAAGGAACAATATTATGTTTTATATGTCAAGTAAATTTGGATAACATTTTTACTATTTACAATTATATATAACATAAAACATATAGATCTTTTTGAATAACAAATATCTACTTATTTATGTACATGATAATGAAAACAGGTTACCTAAACGCATTTCCTCATTCATTAATCATAAGGATTTACAAAAAAAATCCTGTACCAAAAATGTATTCAGCACAGGATTCTATATTTAAAATAAGTTTTTTATCAAATTTCAGGTTCTTCAACCTCCTCAGGTAAAGACTCATCCAATTTATCATCCATCTTACTAATATCATATGATTTTAATGGATCTTTTGATAGTTCTTTATATGAAGTTCTGTTTTTAAAAACATCCACAGCAACATATATTGCCTGACGAAAAGACTCTTCATCAGCAACTCCCTGGCCTGCAATTTCGAATGCAGTACCATGATCCGGTGATGTTCTGACAAATGGTAAACCTGCTGTAAAGTTAACACCCGATGAAAATGCAATAGTCTTAAATGGAGTTAATCCCTGATCATGATACATAGCCAATACAGCATCAAATTTTGAAAGATTATTAGAACCAAAAAATCCATCAGCAGGATATGGCCCAAGTGCTACAATATCTTTTTGTTTTGCTTCTTCAATTGCTGGTATAATTATATCCTGCTCTTCTTTTCCTATCAATCCATTATCTCCGGAGTGAGGATTCAATCCTAAAACTGCAATCTTAGGCTTTCTTATTGTAAAGTCCTCTTTAAGAGATTTATTCATAATCTTAAGCTTAGAAAGGATCTTTTCTTTTGTTATAGCTTTTGAAACCGCATTCAATGGAATATGTCCGGTAACAACACCAACCTTAAGTACATCACTTACCAAAAACATAAGAGATTCCCTTGAATTGAATTCTTTCTGCAAATACTCTGTATGTCCTGGAAACTTAAAATTATCAGACTGAATATTTTTTTTATGAATTGGAGCTGTAACAAGAACATCAATTTTTCCCTTTTTCAAATCTTCAACGGCAGAACTTAATGCAGCATATGCAGCTTCTCCTCCCATCTTAGTTTCCTTACCCAATTCAACACGAATATTATCATCTACACAATTAATAATATTAACACGTTTCATGTGTGCATCATTCGCATCTTTAATATTATTAAGATTAAAATTTGAAATATTAAGTGTTTTTCGATGGTAGGCAGCTACTTTTGATGAACCATAAATAATAGGAGTACACATATCAAACATCCTCATATCACTCAAGGTCTTAAATATAATCTCGTAACCAATACCATTTATATCGCCATGGGAAATCCCCACTTTTATCTTATCTGTTCTCATTTGTTCTTTTTTTCGTTCTCTTCAGATTTTAATCTGCGGACGTTAAATATCGGCATTTTTACTTAACAATCAGCTTTATTAAGGTATTTTTTATGCATTAATCAATATCACTTTTAAGCATCTTGTGATTTCTGAACAACAGATTTAAAAAAATGATATAATAATCTGACACCTACACCAGAACCACCTTTACCTCTATAACTACTTTCTTTCAAATGAAAAGCAGGTCCAGCAATATCTAGATGAATCCAAGGGTATTTTACAAATTTAGATAAAAACTTACCTGCAGTTATAGAACCTCCTTCTCTGCCACCCAGGTTTTTTATATCTGCAATGTCCGACTCAATTAATTCATCATAGTCACTCCAAAATGGAAATTTCACAACACGCTCATGAGTTATATATCCCTGTTTTTCCAATTCCGAAAAAACTTCATCATCTGCAGTTCCCATTCCTACTGTTCCATATTCTCCAATTGCCATCACTGCAGAACCAGTAAGAGTAGCTAAATCAACGATTAATTCTGGGTCAAATTTATTTGCATAACTTAAGGCATCTGCCAAAATTAATCTTCCTTCAGCATCTGTATTCAATACCTCAACAGTAGTACCATTATGCATTTTTAGTATATCACCTGGTACATAAGCATTTTTACCAGGACGATTATCTGTTGCAGGAACTAAACCTATAACATGAATTGGCAATTTATTTTTAGCAACAGCAGTTATTGTTCCAACTACAGAAGCAGCACCTCCCATATCACATTTCATGGTATCTAAACTTCCAGGAGGAGTTTTTAGGTTGATACCTCCCGTATCAAAAACAACTCCTTTACCAACCAATACATATGGTTTTTCATTCACTGCATTTTCTGGTTTCCATTCTAAAACTGAAAATGTAGGTGGATCAATACTTCCTTTATTTACAGCAAGTAATCCACCAAATTTTAATGCCTCAATTTTATTTTTATTAAAAACTTCTGCATGAAAACCATCAATTTTTGATTGCTCCAGAATAAAATCTCCAAGCTGAACCGCATTTAATCTATCAACAGGTTCATTCACCAAATTTCGAGTTATATAAACCGATTCAATAATATTATTTAATTCATTAATCTCACAACCAGAAACTGCAGGACTAGACAGAGAAATCTCATTTAACACATAATTACTGTCATCTTCCTTTTTACTTTTATATCTCTTAAAAGAATAAGCACTTAAGGCAATTCCTTCACACATAGCCTCAGCTCGGTTTCTACAACCAATCAAATCAATAACAGTTATTTCTGATATGTCTTCTTTCTCTAATTCCTTATAAATGCTATGACCGTCTTTTCTTATCTTTTCATTTTCATCATTTCCTGTATCTTCAGAAAATCGAACAAAAACTTGTTGAGCCAGTCTGTTTATATGAATTAATGTTTTATTCTTAGAAACTTTTCCCTCTACATATTCAATTTCAGCTTCAGTAAAACTAAAATCTTTTAATAAGGCAATCTCATTTATTACAAAAACCAGATTTGCATCTTGTTTTATTTCAATGGAATTTTTTATTACTGGTTGCATGATTTCTTTAATTTATATTTCTAATTTATTTACCGAGATTTTACTCATCTATTCCCTTCTGATCTTTTTGTTGACTTTGCTGTCTGAAATAATCTCTGGTAATAACTTTTTTCAATTCTCTATGAATAATTAGTTCTGTAAGAACCGTATATAAATCCTCTTCCTCCATTTCCTTTTCATATTGAGCAATATTATTCTGATTAATATCAATACGATATAAAAAATGCATAAAACGCTCCATACTTTCTGTCATCAATTGTTCCACATGACCTTTCATTTGATCAAACAATTCTTCATAAAATGAGGTGGCTCTTCCAGAGAATTTAATATCTAGTCCAAATTCTCCAAAATCTTTTTGAATCTGATAGCCGGTTTCAATAATCAATTCATTTCTTCTGGAAGCCTTTTGTAATTCTTCTCTTGACAGAACAGGAAAGTTCATTATTTCTTTTCTTTAAAATTTGGATTATACGAATGAAGAATAGCTTCTAACTGACGAACCATATTTCTTTTTTTAGGCTTTTCCGGATTATAGCTATACCCTTCTGTTACAACTACTTTATTAGTTTCTTTATTATAGTGAGACATACTTATAAATGGCCCTCCCATCATATCGCCCTGAACCTTCCACAATCCTCTCAATACAACAATATTACTGTCATTTTTAGTTTTTATAACCTGATAATTAATTGGAAATTGATGTTCGGTTGTCATATATGAACCTTCATATTCTCCAGGAACCTGGTTCATAAGTATTTCATCACGTTTATTTAGCAAATATTCTTTTGAGAAAGAACCTTCTCCCACATAATCAAATTGATAAACCAACAATCCTAAACTTGATTTTGCTGTTTCGTGAGACATCCATAAAAAGTCTTTATCTTCTTTTCTTAAAACAAAGTCACGAGGAACAGACATAAAAAAGTTCCAATCTGATTTTAACTTATCAGCTAATTGCTGATTAAAAGCTTTACCAAAATATTTCATTAGTCTTTCTCTTTCTGCCTTAGTAAAGAATCCAACTAACTTAAGTTCATTTTCAACAATCATTTTTTCAAAGGATTCGATGGTCTTTGCTTCAATTTTAACTAATGCTTGTTGTTTTGCCCATGTACCTCTATAAAACTTAATACCTTCTTTTTGCACGCCATCACCAACATCTACAGTTATGATATTACGATAAGTTTTCATAAAATCAGAAAATGCTCTGTGAGGTATTACAGATACATCAAACATTGGTTCTTCCTGAGGTAAACCAATCATAGGCTGAACCATCATTTCCCATAATTTTTTCCCGGAGTCCGTTTTCTTTACTTTATCATTCATTACAATAACCATAACTCCTGCAGCTCCCGAAGGAGTTGGTTTATTAGAATCAGGTGTAGTTTTACAAGCATTAAAAATGAAAGAAATAAGTAAAATAAATAAAATAGACTGCTTCATGTTATAAGTTTTTATTTGAATTTTAGGCTTTTAAGGTTTACGATTACTACAAATTTACAAAAAGGAATATTATATATTGAGAAGTATTTAGGGGTAAGCTCTACTTCTCTACTAAATAATCAACTTCATCACGAATAAAAAAGAAACGGCTATCCTTTTTCTCTTTCCAAATTTCAAGAGCCTGACCTGGATGAAGATTTTTAGTTTTTAGATGATTCCATTCCATGATTTCTTCAATTGTACATTCATAATTAATTGCAATTTTATGAAAATACTCTCCCTTGGCTACTATATGAATAATTTTTTCTCTATTCTCAAATACTGTTTCAGATTTAAACTCCTTGCTTTCTCCGTAAACCTGGTTCTCATTTTTCACAAAAGCCTCAATGTTCTTTTTGGGTAAAAAAACACTTACCGGCTTTGAGTCAACAGGAATATATTCTTTTGTATAGGTTGGATTTAAAAATGCAATTTCATCTACATTAGAACCGGAAGCATTTGCTATTTGTTTAAATGAAAGTGTTTTTCGAATAAAGATTGTATCAATCTCGTTAAAACTATATTTAGAGGGCACATCATCAATATCATAATTTTCAGCATAATTCATGGAATACAAAGCCCCAATAAATGCAGGAACATAACCTTTTACCTGATCTGGCAAATAGGGTCTAAGTTCCCAATAATTTCGTTTTCCTCCGGAACGTTCAATTGCATTTTTCACCATTCCTACACCTCCATTATAAGCAGCCAATGCCAATTGCCAATCATTAAAATTGCGATATAAATATTCAAGATATTTACATGCTGCTTCAGTTGCCAGAATTGGATCACTTCTTTCATCAATATATGTTGAAACATCCAAATCAAACATGGTTCCGGCATGATATAAAAATTGCCACAAACCTTTTGCTCCTGATTTTGATTTAGCTCTGGGATCCAGTGCGGACTCAATTACTGCAAGGTATTTCAATTCAAGAGGTAGATTATACTTATCAAGATACTCCTCAAACAATGGAAAATACAATTTTGATCTGCTAATAATATTTGCAAGATGCGCCCTTCTTTTCACAGTGTATACATCAATATATGCCTGCACCGTTTCATTGTAATCTAACTGAATAGGAGTTTGATAGTTTAAAGCTTCAATACGTTTTTTTACCATCCATTCCGGAAATTGAGGTATATCTTTATCCTGGGCACCTCCCGGAGTAAAGACACATAAAAACAATAGAAGTAAAATATTTCGAGAATGGAATAAAAACATATTATCGTAGGTTAAAAGTCATGTTGCCTATATGATGGCCATCAGCAAAAATATCTGCAATATAATCACCTTCGGTTAATTCTCCAGCATCTACTTTATAATAAAGACAAACATCTACTTCATCACCTCCGTATTCAATAACCCTGCTAGCCGAAAAGTTAATTTCTTTATTTTCATATTTAAATAAATCATCCTTTGAATGATATAAAAGGGCACCATCAGGTCTTAACACCCTTAAAAAAATCTTTTTCTCCCCAACTTCTGCAGTAATATTTTTCTGAATTGTAAAGCAAATTCTGATTTTTGAAATCCTGGATGAACGCGAAGTACTCCGATCCTTGGAATTTAATCCGGTGGCTTCCATATTATACGTCTCCAGTTTTGATGCAATATCGACTTTCTCCTCCAGATTTTCCTTTACTTTTTCGAGCTGCTGATAGGAGGATTTTATATTGGAAACCGTTTTCCGTATCTGCTGATTCTCTTCAACCAGAGCTTTATTGGTTTGATTTAATGAATCAATCTGGAAAACATAACTCTTTAACACTTTCCGTAACGAAGACAATTCTTTTTTATACTCCCTGATCTTGGATGAATTGGTAGCTTTTATGGTATGAATTTCCTCTATGAGTTGAGAAATCTTCTCTCGTTCTTTCTCTAATAATAAATTTAATGTATCACTATTGGTTTTCAAGGAGTCATAATCCAATGCTAATGATTCAAATTCTGTTGTTAACAGTTCTTTTTCCTCAGACATTTCATTAACCAAGGTTTGCATCTCACTTCTATTTTTAAAATATAGAAATCCCAAAATAATTAATAGTACTGCAGATATTGCTCCTACAATTATTGCCGTTTTATGTGATTTGTGATGTTGCGTGCTGTCCTGATTACTCATAATTTTTTCACTATTTTTTTTATTAGCGACAAATTTATGATTTTTTGGCATTCTTCATGTAATAATGAATACTTAGATTTTAGATAAACGATAATTGGATTAAATTTGCCATTGATTTTAAACTCTTGAAACATTATTAAATGCAAAAATATATTTTTGGATTAATCATCCTTTTCGCAATTGTATACTCATGTGCAAACCCGGGTTATCCTACAGGCGGGCCTAAAGATGAAGATCCTCCGAAAGTAAAAAAATCTGTTCCTTTAAATGGACAGATGAATTACAAAAAGAAAGAAGTTGTCATTGAATTTGATGAAATTATTAAACTTAATGAAGTAAATCAAAAACTTGTCGTTTCTCCTCCATTAAAAGAAAGACCTAATATAGAGGCACGAGCACAAAAATTATTCATTAATTTCAACGAAGATCTTCAGGAAAACACCACTTACACTCTTGATTTTGCAGATGCTATTCAAGATAATAACGAAGGAAACCCAATAGAATCCTTTGTATTTTCATTTTCTACAGGTGAAGTAATTGACTCTTTTGCCATTATGGGTAATTTATGGAACAGCTTTGATTTAACACCTGTTGAAGGAGCACTTGTTTTGGCACATAAAAATTTAAATGACACTGCATTTACTAATGATATTCCTCTTCGCCTTGGCAAAACAAATGAAGAAGGTTTTTTTGCAATAAGAAATCTGGCACCAGGAGATTACAGAATTTACGCAATAGAAGATGCCAACAGAAATTACATGTTTGATCAACCCGGAGAAAGAATTGCCTGGTTTGATACAATTGTTTCTCCTTATATGGAATATGTTTCAATGCCGGACACGCTAGAAAATGATTCAGTTGTTTTTAAGGATGAATTGGTTTATACACCTAATGATATCAGGATGTTTATGTTTGAAGAAGCTTCTAAACAACAATATTTTATAGGTGAAGAAAGAAAAGATTCAAATATTATTTCTTTTACATTTAATCTTCCTGTAGAAAAATTTAACATACACCCTCTAAATACAGAATACCCAAAAGACTGGGCTATTTATGAACCATCGGTAAATAACGACACGGTAAAAATATGGCTCGCCGATAGTACTTTATATAAAAAGGATACACTTGACTTAGCTTTTTCATACTTAGGTTTAGATACACTACAAAATCCTGTTATAGTTGAAGATACTTTAACATTATACTACTTTAAAACTCCTGAAAAGGAAAATAAAAGAAAAAGAAAAAAAGAAGGACCTAAAAGAAAGAAAACACTACAGATTAGTAAAGCATCAGCATCTGTAGATCTTAATGGGACCTTTAACTTTATATTACCTACTCCAACTAAAAAAATAGATTGGAACAGCATCAAACTTATTGAAATACAAGATAGTATTTATCAAAACATAGAGTATAATTACACTCAAGATTCAACTCTTGAAAGAAGGTATTCCATAAATACAAATACCAGGTGGACTCCAGGCGGACAATATGCATTTGTGGCAGATTCAGCAGCCATTATTGACATATATGGCTTACCCTGCGATTCCATTGCAAAAGAGTTCAAGATTAAAACACTGGACAGTTATGGAACAATGCTTGTAAACATAAGTAATCCGGGAGAAAATTGGTTAGTTCAACTATTAAGTAATAGTGCTAATGTTATTGATCAGAAATATGTTCCAAAATCGGGTAAATTTGCTTTTCAGTTTATTAATCCTGGTTCATATACATTAAAACTAATTGTTGACAACAATAGAAATGGAGAATGGGACACTGGTGAATATGCTTCAAAAAAACAACCAGAGCAAGTTATATTTAAACCTGGAAAAGTTGATGTAAGAGCCAATTGGGATATTACTGTGCCATGGGATCCTGCCAATTTTGATATATATGACTACACCTTAGAAAAAGATAAAAAAACAGATAAGGATAAAGACAAAAACAAGAAAAGAAGATAAGATAAAAATGAACAACTTTAAAACACAAATCCTTTATTAGATACGTATTAAACTTTAAATAATTCATTATGTCAGTATTAGTAAATTTTGCAATGTTTCCAACTGATAAAGGAACAAGTAAGAGTGAATCTGTAAGTAAGGTTTTGGACTTTATTAAAAATTCAGGAGTAGATTACAAGTTAAGCCCGATGGCAACAACAATTGAAACAGAAACAATGGAAGAAGCTCTTGATATTATCAATGGTGCATATAAAATTTTGGAACCTGATCATGAAAGAATTTACAGCACTATTACAATAGATGCAAGAAAAGGTGATTTAGGTAGAATGACAAGTAAGATTGCTTCTGTAGAAAATAAAATTGGATCTGTCAATAAATAAACATACCAACCATAACACTGAGAATATGATTAAAAGAACCAGTATTCGTTTAGTGGCGATCTTTACGTTAACTTTCATTTTCTCAAACGCTAAAGCTCAGTGTTCTGTCGAAAATTTCAGTTTTCAACCTGGCGAAAGAGTCACATATCATGCCTATTACAACTGGCATTTTATTTGGCTTAATGCAGGCATAGTTCATTTTAATGTTGAAAACCGCACTTTTGATAATAAAGACTCCTGGTTTTTTTCAGCTTACGGAAGAACATATAGTGGATACGATCATTTCATGAAAGTACGTGATACTTTTGAAGTATATGTTGACAAAGCTAATTTTCAACCTCTATTTTTTAATCGCGTAACCAAAGAAGGAAGTACAGAATCTCACCACAAATACTATTTCAATTATGACAATAAGCTTGTCAATACACAAATTGAAAAAGATAAAAATATTGGTTTTAAAGACAGTACTGTAACTCTAACAGATTGCACCAACGACCTGCTAACAATGGTTTACAAAGCCAGAAACCTTAAATTCAGCCACTATAAGGTAGATGATAAAATACCCATAAGCATGATTGTAGATGGAAAAATCTATGATTTATATATTCGATACCTGGGTAAAGAAATAATAAAAAATCGTGATGGAAGGAAATTTCGCTGTTTAAAATTCTCTCCACTACTAGTACCTGGAACCATCTTTGAATCTGGTGAAGATATGACCGTTTGGGTTACTGATGATTTAAACAGAATTCCTATCATTGTTGAAGCAAACATATTAATAGGCTCTATTAAAGCAGTATTTGTTGATGCTATAGGTTTAAAAAACAAAATAGATGCTGAAGTTTTTGATTAGTTATTCTTGATTATCTATCCTATCCATTTTACCTTTATAATAAATAAGCTTCATATACAATCAGGATAATAGGTAAATGTTATTAAGCACTTATGTAAATAAACAACTAATTATTTTTGCTCAAAATCTTTATTTGGCTTCTGAAAATAAAGATGAAGATGCCATACATGATCTGCGCGTGGCTTTAAAAAAAGTATTTGCTATTAGAAATATTTTAAAAGTAACGATACAAGATTACGACCAATCAATTAAACCTTATTTCAAACCAATACGAGGAGTTTTTAAAACTACCGGAATCATCAGGGATCATCAGATTTTATTACACAATGCTAATCTCAGATTGCCTAAAAGAGAATTTACTTCATTTAGAAGAACATGCAAAACAAAAATAAAAAGTACACATTCAACTCTTATTCACAACCTTAATTCAATACCAATAAAAAAAGAAATTAGTAAAGTCACTAAAGTTTTTAGCATATTAGACATAATGAGACCTGATTTTATTGTTGAATCTACTTTAAATATCATTACAAACCACGAAAGGAATATTGAACAAGAACTACTTTCTCCAAATTGTAATTTTCATGATATCAGAAGATGGGTAAAAGAACAGTTATACCTATACACCTTATTAAAAGACGTTTACAAACAAAAAATCAAGGATTCAGTAATTACTAATAAAAAGCAATTAGGAAGTAAACTAGGTGATTGGCACGATTTAAGAGTACTTCATCACCACTGGGTTAACTCAAAAGATTCTATTAATAATGATTACATTAAAAAACTAGAGAATGAGGCTCATTTATTATTAAACTCAATAAAAAATGAGCTAAAACTTCTTTAACTCTGACTCTATTTAACCTTACTCAAATCTCTTATTTCAAATTCAAATTTAGTTTCAAAATCTATTTTTAAAGATTCAAATTCCTCATCCATCACAAACTTATATCCTGGAACTTTATCATCAGGTTGATCCTGCTTTCCTTTATACTTTTTAAAGTAAGCCTTAATCAATTTACAATCATCACGTTCAATGGCCACCAGGCATCCCAAACGTTGATTCTCATACATTTCATAATCACTCTTTATCAATCTTATAACACCCATATCACAATAACTTATTCATAATAATAAATTCGCTTAACACGCCTACTTATACTTGTGAAAATTTCATAAGGAATAGTTCCTAAAGTTTTTGCTATACCCTCTACCGGTTGATCTTTACCAAATATCTGTACTTCATCTCCTTCCTTTGCATTTAATCCTGTTACATCAACCATACACATATCCATGCAAATATTACCAACAGTTGAGGCTAACTGATTATTTATCATTAGTTTCCCTACTCCATTCCCTAACTTCCTATTCAATCCATCAGCATAACCAACGGGAACAATTGCTATTTCAGCATCATATGCCAATTCACCTTTTCTTGAATATCCAATAGTTTCATGAGCCTTTACTTCACGTATTTGTGATATGTAGGATTTAAAGCTTGTTACACTCCTCAGATTTTTCTGTTCTACAGCGCCAATTCCATACATACCAATACCAACTCTAACCATATCAAATTGAAACTCTGTAAAACGAAGTATACCAGCCGTATTTAAAATATGTCTGATAAATGAATAGCCCAAAGCTTCTTTTAATTCTTGAGTTGCCTTATCAAAGGTTTTTATCTGACCTCTTGTAAAGTCATCAAACTGTTCATCATCCGATCCTACAAGATGCGAGAATACAGACTTCACTCTCACTTCCTCACATTTTTTCAAATACTCTTTTAAACCATCTAATTCCGAAGACATAAAACCCAATCTATTCATCCCTGTATCCAACTTAATATGAATTGGATATTGAGTTAATCCCTCCTTTTTTAGTTCTTCTAAAAACTCACCTAAAACTTTAAAGCTATATATTTCTGGTTCCAGCTGATACTCTATCATTGCAGGAAAGCTTTTTGCTTCAGGATTCATAACAATAATTGGCAAGGAAACTCCTGCTTTTCTAAGCTCTACGCCTTCATCAGCAAAGGCTACCCCTAAGTAGTCGATCTTTTGATGTTGAAGTACATTTGCAATTTCAAACGAACCACTTCCATAACTAAAAGCCTTCACCATCGCCAACACCTTGGTTGATTCATTTAATTTTGAACGAAAATAATTCAGGTTATCCACTAAGGCATTCAAGTTTATTTCCAGTCGGGTTTGATGATGCTTCTTTTCCAGAAACTCACTAACTTGCTCAAACTCAAAATTCCTGGAACCTTTGATTAATATTGCTTCATTTTTAAAGGAATTGTGCGAAATAGAATCCAATAGTTCTTTTGTTGAAGAATAAAAAGATGCTTCTAAATCAAATGATTTGGAATATTTTCTCAGCATCTCACCTACTCCTATCAATTTTGAGATTCCTTTCTTTTTTAAAAGATCATTTATTTGCGCGCATAAAACTTCTTCTTCCATTCCACTTTGATAAATATCTGACAATATCAAAGTACGCACAACATTACTTTTTTGACTCTGCTGTATCAGAAAATCAAGAGAAAGCCCCAATGATGAAATATCCGAATTATAAGAGTCGTTTACCAACACACAGTTATTTACTCCTTCTTTCAATTCCATCCTCATGGCTACTGGTACCAATCTTTGAACAGCAGCTTTTATATAGTCGACCGAATATTTCAGATACAACATTACTGCAATAGCGTGCATTGCATTTTCATAAGATACTTCATCAATAAATGGCAATTCGATAGAAATATCCTGCCCTTGCCAATTTAAACTAAGTTGAGTTTTAAAAGATGAGATACTTTTTTTCACAACCACAAGGTCATTATCACTTTTTGTCCCCCAACGAAAAACTTTTTTATTTGGATAGATTTTGCGGATACCATCTCCCACAAAAGGAACATCAGCAGAATAAATAACCAAGTCAGTATCTTTAAACAACTTTAGTTTCTCAAATAATTTATCCTTTCGCGATGTGAAATTTTCTTGATGAGCAGCTCCAATATTTGTAATTAAACCAATTGAAGGAGCAATTACATTAGCAATTTTTTCCATTTCTCCTTTTTGAGAAATACCTGCTTCAAAAATAGCTAGTTCTGTATATTTATTTAGTTGCCAAACAGATAAAGGTACACCAATCTGACTATTATAACTTTTTGGGGAACGAACCAAAACTTTTGAATTACCAATCATTTGCGAAATCCATTCTTTCACTATGGTTTTCCCATTGCTCCCTGTTATTCCAACTACAGGACAATCATACAATTTTCTTTTTCTTGCTACTAATTTCTGAAAACAAGATAATGTATCTTTTGCAACTATATAATTAGCTTCACTTAAACTCTCATCAATTACATAATCAGACTCTACCATAAAACATCTTACGCCCTGCTTATAAAGGGATGAAATATAATTATGTCCATTATGGTTATTTCCTGAAATAGCAATAAATAAAGATTTTTCAGGATATGATACAGATCGACTATCGGTAATTATATATGAAATTTCAATATCTTTATTAATTATTGACTTAGCCTCAGTCCATTCTGAAACCTGGCTAAACAAATATGATTGAGTCATTATTTACAATTTACCTTTGTATAACAAGCGCGACAAAGAGGTTCGTATTCAACCTTTTCGCCTAGCATTACTAATTTTTCTTCACTGGATAAACGATGTGAAAAATGGGCTAATTCTCCACACTTCATACATATTGCATGTACCTTTGTTACATACTCTGCAATAGCCATGAGATTTGGCATCGGACCAAAAGGCTTACCTTTAAAATCCATATCTAAACCTGCTACAATTACTCTTACTCCCTGGTTTGCTAATCGCTGACACACTTCAACTAAGCCAGAGTCAAAAAATTGAGCTTCATCAATTCCAATTACATCTACATTTCCACTCAAAAGTAAAATATTACCTGAAGTTTCAACTGGTGTTGATAAAATAGAGTTGGCATCATGCGACACAACCTCATCTTCACTATACCTAACATCAATATGTGGCTTAAAAATTTCGACACGTTGCCTTGCAATTTTAGCCCTTTTCAACCTCCTGAGTAATTCTTCCGTCTTACCCGAAAACATAGAGCCGGCAATTACTTCAATCCAACCATGCTTACCTTCATTATTTAGTTTATTTTCAAGAAACATGTATAATTTATATTTTTAGACAAAAGATAAAAGACTAAGTATTATTTTTAATCCGGATTATGTATTAGAATATTGTGGGTTTAATATATTTTCCTGTTACTTTTGTCTATGAACTTCATTCTATATTTTGTAACACACATTACAAAGTAAATAAAAAAGCAATTGTTTTAATATTTTATTATGAACAAAGAAGCATTACTAAACATCATCTTAAGTGATATCAACGAAGTTGAAACTCTTTTAAAATCATTTCAAGGATCAGAAGAAATACCGGAAGCATTTATTGATCTTACAGAACGAAAATTAAATCATCTTGTTGAAGAATTTTCACTGTTAAAATCAATCAACAACACTGCTCCGGTTAAGCCAAATATAAAACAAGAAAAAACACAAGAACCAGAACCCAAAATTGAAGTTGAAACTAATCAACCCTCTAACATACCTACTCAAGAACCTATCATAATTGAAGCACAGCAAGAGGTTATTGAAGAAAAAGAGACTATTGAAGAAAAAGTTATTCCTCAGGAAAAAACAGAAACCTTTAGGCCTACAATTGAAGTTGAAAAACCCATATCTGAAATAAAGGAAGAGAAAGTAATTTCAGAACCTGCTAAAGTAGTTGAATCGACTACTGAATCTGAGTCTATTCAAGTCAATGAAACAGAAGTATTAAAAGAAACTCCTGTTGAATCTAAGCAGGAAATTATTGAGACTCCTAAACCAACAACAAATATTCAGATTGAGAAAAAAGAAATTAAAGAAGAAAGTTCTAAAACTTTAGGAGAAACTTTAGTAAGTGAAAAAAAATCTGTAAATGATATTATCTCAAACAATAAAGAGTCAAAGATTCAACAAACTCTCATAGGAAAACCAATTCAAGATTTAACTAAAAGCTTGGGATTAAATGATCGCTTTATGTTTCAGCGAGAACTTTTTGAAGGAAATGCAGATATAATGAAACAAACTTTACTTCAATTAAATGAAATGCCTGATTTCAATTCTGCGCAAGCTTTTATATCTTCAAATTTTAGCTGGGATCAGGAACAAGAAGCAACACAAGCATTCTTCAATTACGTTAAAAGAAAGTTTTATTAGTATCAGAAATCCAATATTATAAATGGGTAAATTATATATCATTCCAACACCAATTGGAAATCTTGAAGACATTACACTTCGTGCCTTAAGAATTTTAAAAGAAGTTGATTTTATCTTGGCTGAAGATACACGCAAATCTGGTTTTTTATTGAAACATTTTGAAATAGATGGCAAAATGTACTCCCATCACAAATTCAATGAACACAAGACATCTGAAATGATCGTTCAAAGAATATTAGGTGGAGAAACTTGTGCTTTGGTTTCAGATGCAGGAACTCCTGCTATATCTGATCCGGGATATTTACTTGTGAAATACGCCATTGAAGAAGGAGTTGATGTAGAGTGTTTACCAGGAGCTACAGCTTTTGTTCCTGCCCTTGTTAACTCAGGGCTACCTAATGAAAGATTCTGTTTTGAAGGCTTTTTACCTCAGAAGAAAGGCCGCCAGAAAAGACTCCAAGCTATAGAATCCGAAACTCGAACAATGATCTTTTATGAGTCTCCTTTTCGCTTGGTAAAAACACTTCAGCAACTAGCTGAGTTTCTGGGCGAAGAAAGAAAAGCAAGTGTATCTCGTGAATTAACTAAAATTCATGAAGAAAATGCCCGCGGAACCCTTTCTGAGTTAATCCATCACTTTAATAGTAAGACAGTTAAGGGAGAAATTGTTATTATTATTGATGGTTTACACGAGAAACCAGAACGAAAAAAAGGCAATAAATACAAAGAAGATATTGATAATTAACAACATAACCTTATCTTTAAACATAAAACAAACAATTAACACACAACATATTTTATTATGAAAAAGATAATTTTTTCACTACTCCTGGTAGCAAGTATCGTAGCATGCAACGGTCCTTCATCAACAAAAAAACTAACAGAACAAAAGGATTCATTAGTTGTAGCTAATGCTGAAAAAGACAAAATTTTAAATGATTTAGCAAGTTCATTAGTAGCCATAGATGAAAATCTGCAAGCTATTAAAGAAAAAGAAAATCTGATTGAGGTTAATATGAGCACTCCTGAAGGAAGTTCTGAAGTACTTCAGGATAAGATTAACAATGACATTCAGGATATCTATAATTTAATGTTAGCCAACAAAGAAAAAATTGCAGAACTTGAGCAACAAATAAAAAAATCGGGGTCTGACAATAAAAACCTTACTAATCTTGTTTCTCGCTTAAATAAGCAGCTTAAAGAAAAAAGCAACGAGATTATTAAATTAAATGAGTTGCTGAATAATAAGAACATTGAAATTGCTTCATTAAACTTTACTGTTGAAGGTATGAGTCAGGTCATTGATTCTATTCGTAAATCAAACGAAGATACACAAGCAGTTTTAGATTCAACAACTATTGAGCTTTATGCAGGTTATTATGCTTTTGGAACAAAAAAAGAACTCAAGGAGCACAATGTTATCTCTACTGAAGGCCTGCCTCTAATTGGTAAACAAAAAGTTTTAACTGAGGATTTCAATGAAGATTACTTTACAAAGGTAGATATACGCGAAGTTGAAGAAATTCCATTATTCCGTCCTAAATATAAGATTTTAACAAATCATCCTGATGGGTCATACGAGATTATTAATGGAGAAGAAGAAACCAAAACCATCAAAATTCTTAATAAAGAAGATTTTTGGAGCATTTCAAGATTTTTGGTAGTTCAAGTAAATTAATATCACATAAATGAAAATATATCAAACTCCGCCAAAAGCGGAGTTTTTTATTCCCTCAAAATTAAGCACTTTACGCCTTACTTTTTGCCCAACTCAATAAAGGCTTCAGAGACCACAAACTAAACATTGTGTTTCTTTATCCCATAGCCCCCATCCCTAATCACTATGCAACGATACAACGATGCAACGATGCAACTTTTTCCTTACAAGCTTTAGCTTTATTTATTCCTTTTAAATAACTTTGCTTCCACTTAATTTACAAGCATGTACAAATACAGCCACTTATTTTTTGATCTGGATCATACTCTTTGGGATTTTGAAACAAATTCTATTCAAACATTAGAAGAACTATTTGCAAAATACCACCTAAACTCATCATTTGATAGTTTTGACCAGTTTTACGAAAGATACGAAGCTCACAACCAAGAATTGTGGGTTTTATATCGGGAAGGAAAAATAACTAAAGAGAAACTAAATTTCGATCGTTTTTATACACCCTTCTCAGAAGTTGGAATTAATGATGAAACAATGGCTGCAAATTTTTGTAAAGATTATATTACAGTTAGCCCAACTAAGACTACTTTAATGCCAAATGCAATAGAGGTTTTAACAGAATTAAAAAAGTGGTTTAAACTACACATTATTACTAATGGCTTTAAGGAAGTACAGTTTATAAAACTCAAAAACAGTAACCTGGAACATTTCTTCTCAAAAATTTTTATTTCTGAAACAATTGGAGCATCCAAGCCTAAAACAGCATTCTTTGAATATGCTATTAAAAGTGCAAATGCACGTAAAAAAGAATGCCTGATAATTGGAGATAATCTTGAAACCGATATTGACGGAGCCATTAATTTTAGATTAGATTATGTATTTTTTAATCCAAATAAAGTTTCACACAACAAAGACCTGATGCATGAAATATCTGATCTGAAAGAATTACTACGAATTGTAAAATAAACTACAATATAAAAAAGGATTGAAAATCATTATTTTCAATCCTCCGTTAACATCTTAAATAATAAGGATTACTTCTTAAGCACTTTACTCAACACTAAATCTTTATCTATTTTTTTAGTACAGAAGAACCAGTCTTTACATTCATCTACATTACTATCATTACCTTCCATCCTGTCTTTTGCTGCACCGCAAGAACCAGCTGGTGAGATAATAACATCATCACCCGGACGCCAATCTGCAGGAGTTGCAACACCAAATTCATCCGCGGCTTGCAAAGCAATTATCACACGGTATAATTCATCAAAATTACGTCCTAAACTTAAAGGATAATAAATAATTGTACGGATAACACCTTTAGGATCAATAAAAAATACAGCCCTGACAGCCTTTGTTGTATCCTCATTTGGTTGAATCATTCCATACGCTTTAGCCACATTCATCGTAATATCTTCAATCAAAGGAAAATTTACTTCAACATCCTTCATTCCACGATATTCTATTTTCTCTTTAATAGTACGAAGCCAGGCAATATGGCTATACAAACCATCTACAGATAAACCAACAAGTTTACAATTGGCTTCTGCAAATTTATCTTCCATTGAAGCAAAAGTTATAAATTCAGAAGTACATACAGGAGTAAAATCAGCAGGGTGGCTAAACAAGATAACCCAGCTTCCTTTATAATCAGAAGGAAAGTTTATTTCTCCTTGAGTTGTAACAGCCTTAAAATCAGGTGCAGGGTCACCTATTCTTGGCATACTAACAGTTTGTTCTTGATCATTGCACATATCTGGTAATATTTAAAGTTAAACATATAACTGCAAAAGAGTGTGCTACATAAATTTTTAAACTTCATCTATAAGCCTACTAAATTTAAGTTAATTTAAAATAAATGTCCAGATATTTTGAGAATATTATCATTATAAATAAAATGCCCTGCATAAAATATTATACAGGGCATCTTATTAATATTATAAATTATCCATTAAAACGGAGTATCGTTATCAAAAGGAGTTGGTGGAGCATCTGGAAAATCTGGTAATCCAAAGTTATTATTTGCTGGTTGAGCAAATTCACTCTCAGCAGGTTCATTCATTTTCGAACCATAAGTTACTGATTGTCCTCCCTGATCCATTCCTAAATCATCTCCAAATACACCTGTATCAGGATTCTCAAAACGAGCCAACTCACCACGGAATCGTAAACGTACATCTCCTGTTGCACCGTTACGATGCTTAGCAATAATAATCTCACCCATTCCAATCAATGAGTTACCTTGCTCATCTTCTGTAATCTTATAATATTCCGGACGGTGAATAAAACATACCATATCGGCATCCTGCTCAATCGCTCCGGATTCCCTAAGATCAGAAAGCTGCGGACGTTTACCTTCAGCTCCGGCACGTCCTTCTACACCACGATTCAACTGAGATAAAGCAATAATTGGAATATTTAATTCTTTCGCTAAACCTTTTAGAGATCGCGAAATCATACTAACCTCTTCCTGACGAGAACCTGGATTCATACCATTGGCGTTCATCAGCTGAAGGTAGTCAATAATCACAATCTTAATATCGTGCTGTTTTTTTAATCTTCGACACTTTGCTCTTAACTCAAATACTGACAAACCAGGAGTATCATCGACAAAAATCGGAGCATCAATTAAATTCTGAATTTTATGATCTAATTGTTCCCACTCATAACTTGCCAAGTTACCTTTTTTAATTTTCTCAGCAGGAAGTTCTGTTTCGGATACAATCAAACGATTTACCAACTGAACATTACCCATCTCCAGTGAAAACACAGCAACTCCCTGGTTAAATTGTAATGCCATGTTACGTGCCATAGATAATACAAAAGCAGTTTTACCCATCGCAGGACGAGCTGCAATTACAATCATATCCGTCTTTTGCCATCCCGATGTCATTCTATCTAATTCCGTAAAACCAGAAGGAACACCACTTAATCCGTCACTACGTTGAGAAGCTTCTTTAATCATTTCAATAGCCTCATCAATAACCGGATTAATCTGAGTAACATCTTTCTTCATGTTACCCTGACTCAGCTTAAAAAATGCACTTTCTGATTCATCAAGCAAATCATCTACATCAATCCCCTCATCATAAGCCTTAGTCTGGATATCAGAACTAATCTTAATAACTTCCCGCTGCAAATATTTTTGCCAAATAATTCGGGCATGAAATTCAATATGGGCCGCAGAAGCTACTCGACCGGTAAGCTGAGTAATAAAAAAGGCCCCTCCAATCTCTTCAAGATGTCCATTTTTTCTTAATTCTTCCGTAACAGTAAGCATATCCACAGGATACTCTTTACTGTACAAGCTCTGAATGGCTGCATATATTTTTTGATGCGCTTCTTTATAAAAGCATTCAGGTTTTAATAATTCCCCAACACTGGTAAAAGCATCTTTTTCCAACATCAATGCACCCAACACCGCCTCTTCTAATTCCAATACTTGAGGTGGCATTTTTCCCACCTCTAAATCCACACTTGGTGCCTTTTTGTTTGTATAATTTCTTTTTTGTGCCATAACCTGTAATTCTTTTTTCAAAGAGCAGACAAAGTTAATCAGTTTTTACTATAAAATATAAAGATATCACTGCCCATTCATCAAAATATTTCTTAAAAAACCCTTGTTATTGATACTCAATACTCTTATGTTTGAAACACGGAGTATCATGATGGTAACAAATTGATTTTCAAACCAAATAATATTTTTTCTATTAAAAAATCAACTTGAAACCTTCAACATATACTACTTTAATATTTTTGAAAAGTTTTAAAAATCACGTATTATTTAAAATTCTTTATGATTTGTTTTCCTAACGCAAAAATTAATATCGGACTTCATGTTACTGAAAAACGATCTGATGGTTACCATAATCTCGAAACACTCTTCTACCCCACAAAATTGTATGATGTTATTGAGATTGTAGAAAATAAATCAAGTCAGGAACCATATCTTTGGAGTAGCAGCGGTATTAATATTGAAGGAAATGCCGAAAATAACTTATGTATAAAAGCATTGAATCTGCTTAAACAAGATTTCGATATACCTCCGGTAAAAATACACTTGCACAAAGTTGTCCCTTTTGGCGCAGGGTTAGGAGGTGGTTCTGCAGATGCAGCTTTTACTCTTACTACTTTAAACGAAATGTTTAATCTGAAGATTAGTAATGAAAAATTAATTGAATATGCATCAAAGATTGGTGCGGATTGTGCTTTTTTCATACTAAATACACCATGTATAGCAACAGGGATTGGAGATGTATTAAATCCCGTAGACATTGATCTTAAAGGTAAATACCTATTATTAGTAAAACCTGACATACATATATCTACTCCAGAAGCATATAGTGGTGTTACGCCCAAAATACCAGATGTTAAATTAGAAGAGATACTTCAACAACCAATAAATAATTGGAAAAACACAGTTGTAAATGATTTCGAAGCTTCCGTTTTTCCAAATCACCAAGAAATAAAAAACATTAAAGACAAAATGTATTCTTCAGGTGCAACATATGCCTCTATGACAGGAAGTGGAGCGGCCGTTTTTGGTATTTTTGAAGAAAAACCATCAGTATCATTCCCTGAATACTTCTGCTGGATAGAATTAATGTAGCATAGCCTAAAACGCATTCAAAATTCAGTTTTATTAAAATAAAAAAGGCCCTGAAAATTCAGGGCCTCTATATCAAATTGTTTCGAACGAATTATTCTTCAATAACAACCAGTAATTCGTTTTTAGGAATCTTATCACCTTCCTTAACACAAATCTCTTTCACAGTACCTGTAAAAGGCATTGCAATTTGGTTTTGCATTTTCATGGCTTCCAAAACCAATAACGAATCTCCTTCTTTCACCTTATCTCCCACCTTGACATTAACTTTAATAATTGTTCCAGGAATATAAGATTTAATCTCATTAGGATTTGGTGCTTGCCAGTTTTTTCTGTTGGCATACTTTTTAGTGACTTTTGTCTGATACTCCATCGTATGTAACCTAAAGCCAACCAATTCTTCTTTATTACTCATAATTAGTTGTTTTTAAAATGGAGGAATACCATGTTTTTTGTCAGGATGTATGATATCTTTTCCTACAGAAACTTCAAGTGCATGTAATAAAATATTACGAGTCTCATTTGGTTCAATAACAGAATCAATATATCCTTTTGCAGCAGCCACATATGGATTTGCAAATTTCTCTCTGTACTCCTGAACTTTAAGCTTACGCATTTCTTCAGGATTTTCAGCTCCATCAATCTCTTTCTTAAAGATGATATTTGCAGCTCCTTCTGGTCCCATTACTGCGATTTCAGCAGTTGGCCATGCAAACATAAAGTCAGCACCTAAGTGACGAGAGTTCATCGCGATGTAACCACCACCATAAGCTTTACGAAGAATCACAGTAATTTTAGCTACTGTAGCTTCAGAATAAGCATAAAGAACTTTTGCTCCGTGACGGATTACACCCGCATGCTCCTGATCTGCACCTGGTAGGTAACCTGGCATATCCTCAAGTGTTACAATTGGAATATTAAATGAATCACAGTAGCGAATAAAACGAGCTGCTTTATCTGAACTATCACAATCTAATACTCCGGCAAGAACCATTGGCTGGTTAGCTACAAAACCAATAGTTTGACCATTTAAACGACCAAAACCAATTACAATATTTGCAGCAAACAACTCCTGAATTTCAAAGAAATCACCATCATCAACGATAGCTTTAATTACATCACGTACATCATAAGGATTACGTGGATCAGAAGGAATTAAATCTTCAATATTACCTTTATAAACTGGCTCTTTTGGAGGGAATTCTTTAGCTTTCTTAGAGTTATTCCATGGAATAAATGTGATCAGCTTTTTAATTTGCTCAAAACATTCCTGCTCACTATTTGCAAAGAAATGGGCGTTACCTGTAGTTTCTGCATGAACACGAGCACCACCTAATTCTTCCATTGAAATTTCTTCACCAAGAACTGACTTAATTACTCCAGGACCTGTAATAAACATCTTAGAAATGTTATCTACTACAAATACGAAGTCAGTTAATGCAGGTGAATACACAGCACCTCCGGCACAAGGACCTAAGATTACTGAAATTTGAGGGATAACACCTGAAGCAATTGTGTTTCTGTAAAAGATCTCACCGTAACCGGCAAGTGAATTTACACCTTCCTGAATACGAGCACCACCTGAATCGTTAATACCAATTAAAGGCACACGCATTTTTAACGCATGGTCCATGATTTTTGTGATCTTACGAGCATGCATAAGCCCTAAAGATCCTCCAGCTACAGTAAAATCCTGTGCAAACACACAAATTGGTGCACCATAGATAGTACCTGTACCAATAATCACACCGTCACCATGAAGCTGCTTTTTGTCCATACCGAAGTCTTTAGCCTCGTGCTCAACAAAAAGATCATACTCTGTAAAAGAATCTTGATCAAGAATGGCAAGAATACGCTCACGGGCAGTCATCTTACCCATAGCTACTTGTTTTTCGATGGCTTTTTCACCACCTCCCATCTCAACCTTCTCTTTTCTTTTACGAAGATCAAGGATGTGTTTTTTCAATGACATAATTAAACATTTTTAATTAACCTAATACAAATCAATGCCATACATAGGCAAGGTTTGCTAATTTCCGGGTATAATAATTACAAGAATTATTTTCAAAAACCGCACAAATTACCGAAATAAATAACGTATATGCAAATCAAAGCCAATTATTTAACTTTTGAACGATTTTATTTCGGTGCTTTGAAATACAAGTAAACGCCAATTACAGCGAATACAATGTTGGGCAACCATACAGCTAACAAAGGATTCATATTTCCATTTATTGCAAAAGTGGTTGATATTGTCATAAATAATATATATCCAAAACTTAAAGCTAACCCAACTCCAATATGCAAACCTATTCCGCCTCTAACTTTTCGAGAGGCTAATGAAACTCCAATTAATGTTAAGATGAATGCTGAAAATGGATTTGCAAAACGTTTATAATACTCTATAACATAAGGCTTTATTGAACCAACCCCTTTTTGAGTCTGTACATCAATATAATTACCTAATTCAGTATAAGTCATAGTTTCAAACCAGTTATGCTCCGATTTAAAATCGTCTGGAGACATATTAAACACCGTATCTAATTTCTCGCCTTCTGTTATTTTTATTTGGTTTTCTCCTACAAAATCACGAATTATGTACTTAGACAATTCCCACCTCTTTGTATCCTCCTTATAAGTAATATTTCTGGCTGTTAACTTTGATTTTAACTCAGTCCCTTCAAATCTCTCTGCACTAAACTTACTCCCTTTATTACTGTAGCTATAAAATCTACCCATATAAACAAAAAGTCCGGGCTCTATCTGAAGATGAATATCTCTTAATCCGGTATCTTTTTTCTTCTTTTTCAGATAAGACGCTTCAAACTCCAGCCGTGTTTGATTAGAGGGCGGTATAACATAACCACCTAACCAAAAGGAAAATACCGCAATAATTAAGGCAGAAACGAAATAAGGAAACATTAATCTTTTAAAACTTATCCCACTTGATAAAATGGCTATAATTTCAGTATCATAGGCCATCTTTGAAGTAAAAAAGATTACTGCAATAAATACAAATAACGGTGTAAATAAATTGGCAAAATATGGAATAAAATTAAAATAGTAGTCAACAATAACTGCATTTACAGGTGCTCCGTTTTCCATGAAATTATCAATCTTCTCTGTAATATCAAATACTACAGCAATACTGATAATTAATAATATAGCAAAAAAATACGTTCCTAAAAACTTACGAATAATGTACCTATCAAGCCTTTGTATAGCGCCTTTCATAAAAGTGGTATCTTCTAAAATAGATTACAAAAAAACAAAAATATAATGAACTATGCTATATATTGTATATTAATTAAATAGCCAACATATAACTAACTTCATCTTAAATTATAATCGAACTGACAATTGTTTTACCATTTGATCTTTCCAAACCGCAAAGTCACCTTTAATAATGTGCTTTCGGGCTTCTTTGACCAACCATAAATAAAAAGCCAAATTATGTAAACTACCAATTTGGGCAGCAAGCATTTCTTTTGAAACAAATAAATGACGAAGGTAAGCTTTTGTATAATGATGATCTACAAACGATGCACCTTCAGGATCTATAGGAGAAAAATCATCTTTCCACTTTTCATTCTTCATATTCATAACTCCTCGCGATGTAAACAACATTCCATTTCGACCATTTCTGGTTGGCATAACGCAATCAAACATATCAACACCCAGAGCTATTGATTCTAAAATATTAACAGGAGTTCCAACTCCCATCAAATAACGGGGCTTATCTTCTGGCAATATACTTGTTACTACATCTGTCATTTCATACATAACCTCAGCAGGTTCACCAACAGATAAACCTCCAATTGCATTTCCTTCTCTTCCAAAAGATGCAATATATTCAGCTGATTGTTTTCTTAAGTCTCTAAAACCAGATCCCTGAACTATAGGAAAGAAAGTTTGGCTATGTCCGTATTTTGGTTCTGTCTTATCAAAATGAGTAATTCCTCTCTTTAACCATCGATGTGTTAATTCCATCGAATTTTTAGCATATTTATGGTCTGCATCTCCTGGCGCACATTCATCAAAAGCCATTATAATATCAGCACCAATAACACGTTGAATATCTACTACATTTTCTGCTGTAAACAAATGTTTTGATCCATCAATATGAGATCTAAAAACAGCACCTTCTTCTTTTAATTTTCTATTACCACTAAGAGAAAATACCTGATATCCCCCACTATCTGTTAAGATTGGCTTATCCCAACCATTAAATTTATGTAAACCGCCTGCTTTTTCAATAATATCTAATCCCGGACGTAAATACAAATGATAGGTATTTCCTAATATAATTTGTGCTTCAATATCATTTTTTAAATCATTAAAATGTACACCCTTTACGCTACCTACAGTTCCAACTGGCATAAAAATAGGAGTTTCAATTTCTCCATGGTCCGTAGTAATAACACCGGCTCTCGCCCTTGATTTTGAATCTGTTATTTGTAATTTAAAATCCATTTTTTTATTATTTTGGGGATGCAAATATAAACAGTCTTTAATTAGCAATCACAAAAAATATGATTTCACATCTCGCTTTTTCAAAAAAACAATAGTATTTTCACTCGCGAAAAACATACAATCAATTAGAATTTACTCAAATTAATCAAGTGGATTTATCAAACTTCATACCAACTACAGATGCATGGTTTTATATATTAATTACCTTAGTTGTTCTGTTTGTTATTCAATTATTTTATTATTTGTTTTTCTCTTTAAAGCTTAATTCCTTTATCAGTAAAAAAGAAAACAAACCATTAAATAATTATCCACCTCTTTCGGTTATTATCTGTGCTAAAAATGAATCGATAAATTTAAAAGATAATTTACCCGAAATCCTAAATCAGGATTATCCGGGAAACTTCGAGGTCATTGTGGTTAATGATGCATCAGAAGATGATACTGAATTAGTTCTTGCCCAATTCAAAGAAAACAATAAACATCTATATTATACTTCAATTCCTTACGATAAGAAATTCAGACATGGAAAAAAATTGGCTCTTACAATAGGAATTAAAGCTGCCAAAAACAACAATTTGGTATTCACAGATGCCGATTGTATTCCTGCATCGAAAGACTGGCTTAAACATATGGCTCAAGGCTTTAATGAAGGAAAGGAGATTTTAATTGGATATGGCGCATATAAAAAACAAAAAGGTCTGTTAAACTATTGGATACGCTTTGATACACTTACAATCGCAATTCAATACTTATCATTTGCTTTGCGAGGTGCTCCTTACATGGGAGTTGGAAGAAACATGGCTTATACCAAAGAATTATTCAACAAACATCAAGGATTTAAAAAACACCAACATATCTTATCCGGAGATGATGATCTATTTATCAGGGATACCGCAACAAAAAATAACATTGGAATAATTACACATCCTGATTCGTTTACTTATTCATCCCCATCCCAATCATTTAAGGAGTGGCGACGTCAAAAAAGCAGACATTTAACAACATCACCCCATTATAAAAGTAAAATTAAATATCTAATTGGAGCAGAAGCATTCTCACGACAATTATTTTGGGGGCTATCCTTTGTTTCTATTTTTTTTTCTACTTTTGCAGCAAGTATCTTTATCTTAATTTTTTTAAAATTAGCAACGCAAATAATTATATTTAACGTGCTAACTAAAAAATTTAAAGAAAGAGACTTAACTTTTGGAGCTATATTATTTGATTTTATCCTACCTTTAGTTACAGGAATACTGTTACTAGGTGGAAAAAGAAAAGCAAAAAAAAATAAATGGACATAAATCCTAACTTATCCGACAAAGCAAGACATGATTACAGTCTGGTTCAATTAGCGGTAAAAGGTGACCAGAAAGCCTTTGCTGAGTTAATGGGACGTTATCGCGATGCAATTTATTTTATGCTACTAAAAATGGTTAACAATAAAAGCGATGCTGAAGATTTAACCATTGAGGCATTTGGAAAAGCCTTTAAAAATATTCATCAATACTCCCCAAATTATGCTTTCAGCACATGGTTATTTAAAATAGCTTCCAATAATTGCATTGATTATCTACGCAAAAAAAGAACCAATATCATATCTATAGATGGAACTCATCTAAATGAAGAAAAAGAAAACGATCAACCTATTCACTTAAAGGACGAAACTCCGGATCCGGAAGAAGGTTTAATTAAACAACAGAAAGCTATTTTAATGAGAACTGTTGTAAAAAAACTTAAGCCAAGATATCGTACTCTAATTGAATTAAGGTATTTTAATGAGTTCTCATATGAAGAAATTGCTCAAGAATTAGATCTTCCTTTAGGTACTGTTAAAGCACAACTATTCAGAGCAAGAGAGTTACTATACAACACGCTTAAGAACTCTGACGTTAAGCTTGACTAAATATTAACAAATCAACAAGAGGGACCGAAACACAAGATGGGCTTGATTACTAAATATTTTCCTGAATTATCAGAGGAACAAATTCAACTATTTACAAAACTTGAAGAATTATATCCAGAGTGGAATGAAAGAATAAATGTCATTTCTCGTAAAGATATTTCAGAACTAAGTATCCGACATATTATTCACTCATTGGGAATAGCCAAATATGTTAAGTTTGCTCCGGGTACAAAAATTATTGATGTAGGTACAGGAGGAGGTTTTCCTGGCATACCTTTAGCAATATATTTTCCAGAATGTCAATTTCACTTAGTGGATTCAATTGGAAAAAAAATTAAAGTAGTACAAACTATAGCAGAAGAATTAGGTTTAAAAAATGTAACTGCTCAACAGGAACGATCTGAAAAAATAAAATCAAAATACGATTTTGTGGTTAGTCGCGCAGTTACTGCTTTTCCTCGTTTTGTTTCACTTACAAGACATTTGGTGAGTGACAAACAAAAAAATCCTATTACAAATGGAATTTTATATTTAAAAGGCGGTGACTTTGATGAAGAAATTAAACCTTTTAAGAAAAACATCTCAGTTACACCATTAACAGATTTTTTTGAGGAAGATTTTTTTGAGACAAAAAAGCTAATTCACCTATCTTTATAAGAGTTTCTATTCCTTTAAAAAACAAAACGAAAGATTTCTTTAAATAAAAAGCGTTTTTTTTTGGAAGAAGAGAATAAAGTTGTATTTTTGCAGTCCGAAATTAGAACAATAAAAGAATAGTCGAAAGATAAAACAATATTAAGATGAAAAGGACATTTCAACCTTCTAACAGAAAAAGAAGAAATAAGCACGGTTTTAGAGCTAGAATGGCTAGTGCAAATGGCCGTAGAGTTTTAGCATCAAGAAGAGCTAAAGGAAGAAAAAAACTTACTGTTTCTAGTGAAAAAAGACACAAAGCATAATTAATTGCTTAACTGAATATAAAAAAGGATTCTCACGAATCCTTTTTTTTTGCTTTAAATCAAGGTATTTCTAATTCTAGATTATAGTAAATTATATTATTTTTGAGCTCATCTAGAAAATCACAACAATATGTCTGTTCTTAAATTTTTTATTAGCAAAAAGTTCTTTACTCATATAGGGTTAGCATTTGGACTGTTAATTTTATTACTTATAATAACATTCACAACTATAAGTATTTATACTCATCATGGTGAAAGCTTTGCTACGCCAGATTTTTCAGGCCTTACAGAGCAACAATTTATCGACTTAATACAACAAAAAGAATTACGATATAAGATTATTGATTCGGTACATGTATCAGATTTGTCACCAGGTATTGTAGTTGAACAAACACCAAAACCAGGCAGTTTTGTAAAAGTAAACAGAACGATATTCTTTACTATTAATGCATATAGTGCCGAGCAGATACCTGTTCCTAAACTTACAGAACTTTCTTTACGTAATGCTCAGGTAACTCTTGAATCTTATGGATTAAGAGTAGGTCAATTAATCTACATTCCGTCAGAATATACCCAACTGATTCTAGGACAACATTATAATGGAAAACCTATTGAACCAGGGACTTTAATTGCTAAAGGATCAAGTATCGATTTACTGGTTGGACAAGGCTTAAGTAATAAAAAGACAGAAGTTCCGGATTTACAAGGCCTAACACTTGAAGATGCATTAAATCTTTGCCAAAGTAATTCGTTAAATATTGATGTTACTTTGTATGACGATACTGTTGCTACCCAAGAAGACAGTTTGAGAGCTTTTATTTGGAAGCAACTTCCGGAAGCTAATGTTGGAAAGAAGTTACGTTTAGGCTCATCTCTTGATGTATGGTTAAGCATTGACTCTACAAGATTATTTCCGGACACATTAGTAACAGATTCTTTAGCTACTGAAATATTAATACCAGAACAAGAATAAGATATGATTGAGGAGAAGGATAAAAGAGAAGATTTAGATGATATTGAAGAGGAACAAAATGAACTGTTTGAACATTATCGTTTTGTTACAGATCCTGGTCAAAAACAATTACGTATAGATAAATATTTGGTTAACAGAATTGAGAATGCATCCAGAAGTAAAATTCAGGACGCTGCTGCTGCCGGCAATATTCTTGTTAACGATATAGCTGTAAAACCTAATTACAAGATTAAACCTAACGATGTTATTTCCATTGTTATGGAATATCCGCGGAGAGAACTTGAAATCATCCCTCAGGATATCCCATTAAATATTCATTATGAGGACGACCATCTTCTGGTAGTTAATAAAAGTCCAGGTCTTGTTGTTCATCCCGGGCATGGTAATTATACAGGTACACTTGTAAATGCATTAGCATGGCATCTTAAAGACCTACCTCTTTTTAATTCTGACGATCCTCGACCGGGTTTAGTACATCGTATTGATAAAGATACATCCGGATTATTGGTAATTGCAAAAACAGAGCAAGCAAAAAACCATTTAGCTCATCAGTTTTTTGAAAAAACAACAGAACGAAGTTACGTAGCTTTAGTTTGGGGAAATATTGATGAAGACGAAGGGACTATTACTGGAAATATAGGTCGTAGCTTAAAAGATCGCATGCAAATGACTGTTTTTCCTGATGGAGAAATGGGTAAGCATGCCGTAACACATTATAAAGTCATTGAGCGATTTGGTTATGTAACACTAGTACAGTGCGTACTAGAAACAGGAAGAACCCACCAAATCAGGGCTCATATGAAATATATTGGCCATACTTTATTTAACGATGAAAGATATGGTGGTAATGAAATATTAAAAGGTACAACCTTTTCAAAGTATAAGCAGTTTGTTCAAAATTGCTTTAAAGTTTTACCTCGTCAAGCTTTACATGCCAAATCATTAGGCTTTATTCATCCTCACACAGGAGAAAAAATGAGTTTTAATACCGAAATTCCTGATGATATGATGCAATGTATTGAAAAATGGAGGACATACACCTCTAACAGAGATATTGAATCTGAATAACCTAATTTTATTACGCATAAACGCACATGGACAAGAAAAATATTGCAGTAGTTTACGGAGGTGATTCCTCTGAAATTGTTGTTTCACGAAAAAGCGCACAAGGTGTACTTTCTTTTATTGACAATTCTAAATATAATACCGTTGCAGTATTAATTACTTTTGAAAAATGGGTAGCCGAAATCGATGGCAATGAATATCCTATTGACAAGAATGATTTTTCGTTTACAAAGAATGATGGTGAAAAAGTTTTCTTTGACTGTGCATATATAACGATTCACGGAACTCCGGGAGAAGATGGAAAATTACAAGGGTATTTTGATATGCTTAAAATTCCTTATTCAACATGCGGAGTTTTAGCAGCTTCATTAACTTTTAATAAGTTTGCCTGCAACACTTACCTTAAAGGCTTTGGTGTTTCTGTTGCAGACTCTTTATTAATTAGAAAAGGAACTGAATATGCGGGTGAAAATATTGCTGATAAATTAGGACTACCTGTATTTATTAAACCCAATGCAGGAGGGTCGAGCTTTGGCATTTCAAAAGCAAAAGAAATTGAGGAAATTGAGCCTGCAATTAAAAAGGCTTTTGAAGAAAGCAACGAAGTTATCATTGAGTCGTTTATTAATGGACATGAGTTTACTTGTGGATTATACAAAACACCTGAAAAAGAATGTGTATTCCCAATTACAGAAGTAATTCCGGCAAATGAGTTTTTTGACTTTGAGGCTAAATACAATGCTGAAAAAGCTCAAGAAATAACACCAGCCCGTTTACCCCAGGAAACAACAGACAGAATTCAAAAAATCACTTCATTAATTTATGATATACTAGGCTGTAAGGGTATAGCTAGAGTAGATTACATGTTGAGTGACAATAAAATATTTTTACTTGAAGTAAATACCACACCAGGAATGACTACAACAAGCTTTATTCCTCAACAAATTAAAGCTGCAGGATTGGATATCAAAGATGTATTTACGGATATTATTGAAGACGCTATTAACAGAGCTAACTAAAGCATAAATTTCAAATACTATAATTCAAAGCTGCATTTTTAAGTGCGGCTTTTTTTGTATCCGTAAACTTGGTTATGGATATGTAAGTTCAGCGAATCGTCTCGCTTCGTTGTTCTAAATTCGGCCTCTGACCGTTGTAAATGACTGACTACAATCAACAAGCTACATCATTGATTTTATCCAACGACATTCGGCTGGTGGCCGGATCTAAAAAGACATAGTGGAACGCCATGCCGAACTGTGCAGAGCTGTTAGATATTGAATCTATTACTAAGAATTGAATATTAGTTCCGTCAGTTATATTTTGCTCAGCGAAGCGTCCCGCTTCGCTTTTTTGCAATCGGCCTCTGGCCGAAATCTATACAGTATTCCAACTTCTATCAACAATAACAACATCCAAAATACTTAATTCTCCAGCATAATTAGTAGCACTGCTATAAATATAATCTTCAGGCTTTTTAACAATCCCTGCTTTAACAGGATTATCATGTATATAATCTAATTTTTGGTCTATAAATTTATTTGAGTAAAGATGAATAGCGTGATTTTCATGAGTAAATACCTGATATTGACGATTTCTTTTATGCTTTTGTGCTGCTTTACTAAACAACATTAAAAGCCATTCTCTTCTACTCTCAATTCCATTTATCATTCTATCAAGCAAACATTTACTAGTATAACTTTTAAAATCTCTGAGCACATTACTCAAATTATTCTCTTTTGCTTTTAGAATTAAATGTATGTGATTACTCATAATTACATAAGCATAAATAATCAATCCTTTTTCTTTCTGGCAGTATTTCAGATTATCAATTACAATATTTCGATAGTCAACCCTACTAAACAAGTCTATCCAGTTAACTATTTGCAAAGTTACAAAGTAAAGTTCTCCTTGTTCATTTATTTGATAACCGGTACTCATAGTATATTTTTAATAGAATTAAGGTTTTATTTTGGCTAAACATTTTAATAGCTGCTATGCATCAAATGTAGATTGAGGCCAGAGGCCTTTTATAATACGACATAGCGAGACGCTATGCCGAACCATACGTTTAATATATCAATAATCAATTAGAAAAAGAAACTGCTAACAACCAATTACTAATTAACTTCAGCAAATCGTCTTTTTTTGTTGCCAAATTAGCACGTTGCGTATAGCGAAGCATCTCGCTTCGCTGCTTCACAATCGGTCTTTGGCCATTGTAAACTACTTGCTACAATCAACAAACCACATTATTGATACTTATTAACAACAAACAACTGAAAGTCTGACGAATAAGATATAACAGGATGCTATACCAAACATTATACTAAATGTTTGAACTATTAACAATGGTTATAAATAATTCAGCTGTTCATAACACTAACATTGTATTTGCGTTGTGTTGAATAGGTATCAGCTATGATACAAACTCTTATTTAATACATAATTACAACATACTAAAGTCAGACCAAACTCACTAATTAGTGAGTTTGGTCTGACTTTAGTATGAGTTACATATGGCGCATATCTGAATTTCTCTGCTACTTGTTCCAAAGCAATCCCAACCACGTTCCCTAGCAAATATAGAAGTTTCGTGTATAAAAAAATGCCGCTCTAAATAAGAACGACATCTTTTCAAACCTCATTTTTTGTAAATGCTATTATTTACCAATTAATTCATACTCTTCCGGTGAACCACAGGTACACATCAGATTTCGATCACCAAAGGCATCGTCTACCCTTGCCACTGTTAACCAGAATTTATTTTCTTTGATCCATTCTAATGGGAACGCTGCTTTTTCTCGTCCGTACGAATGAGTCCATTCATCACAAACAACCTTATAATCAGGATGCGGTGCATTTTTTAGCACATTATCTGTTTTATCAGCCTCTCCTGATTCAACCTCTTTAATCTCTGTATAAATAGATTTCATCACCTCAATAAAGCGATCCAACTCTTGTTTTGATTCACTTTCTGTTGGCTCAACCATTAATGTTCCGTGCACAGGGAACGATAATGTAGGGGCATGGAATCCATAATCCATTAAACGTTTAGCAATATCTAATTCAGTAATACCTGCACTAGTTTTAAAGTGTCGACACTCTAAAATCATTTCGTGCGCTACTCTACCCTTTTCACCTGTATATAAAACACCATACTCCTCTTTTAAGTGATGAGCAATGTAATTGGCATTTAAAATGGCTATTTCAGTGGATTTCTTTAAACCATCGCTACCTAGCATTTTAATGTAACCATAGGTAATCGGCATTACACTGGCACTACCCCATGGCGCAGCTGCAACTGCAGAAATTCCTTTTCGTCCGTTCTTAACGACCGGATGAGAAGGTAGGAAGTCAACAAGGTGTTTAGCCACACCAATTGGTCCAACACCAGGACCTCCTCCACCGTGAGGAATTGCAAATGTTTTATGAAGATTCAAGTGACAAACATCAGCACCAATTAATCCAGGATTAGTTAATCCAACCTGAGCATTCATATTGGCACCGTCCATATAAACCTGACCTCCATTTTCATGAATAATATTACATATCTCAACTACAGAAGCTTCAAATACTCCGTGAGTAGAAGGATAAGTAATCATTAAACAAGAAAGAGTATCTTTATATTGTTCAGCCTTTTCTTTAAGATCATTAACATCAATATTTCCGCGCTCATCACATTTTACGACAACCACTTTCATACCTGCCATTACAGCACTCGCAGGGTTGGTTCCATGAGCCGAAGAAGGAATAATAGCCACATTACGCTGCCCCTCACCGATACTTTGATGATAAGCTTTGATAACCATTAATCCAGCATATTCACCAGCAGCTCCTGAATTAGGTTGCAAACTCACATCTGCAAAACCTGTAACTTCAGCTAAATCTCGTTTCAATTCAGCAAATAGGAGTTGATAGCCCGCAGCCTGATCCAATGGCACAAATGGGTGAATACCACCAAATTCAATCCAACTTAGAGGCAACATCTCTGTAGCCGCATTCAGCTTCATGGTACAAGAACCTAATGAAATCATGGAATGCGTTAAAGAAATATCTCTACGTTCCAGTTTCTTGATATATCGTACCATTTCTGTTTCTGAACGATATAACTTAAAGATTTCCTGTTGCAGATAGTCTGAAGTTCTTAAATAGGCTTCATCTATTGTACAAACTTCATTTATATCGTGGATCATTGGAACATCGATACATGCAGCTTTAGCAAATACTTCAACAATCCAGTTAACATCTTCCAGGTTAGTAGTTTCATCAATACTGATACCTACATCACCATTTTCGAAATAACGGAAGTTCATCTCCAACTCCAATGAATACTTTTCAATCAATTCAACGGATGCATGAGGTGCCATTGAGAATCGAATAGTATCAAAATAATTATCATTTAATTGCTTGTAACCAAACTTCTCAATTTCTTCAGTTAATAAAGATGCTATGTTATGTACCTGACCTGCAATTCTGCGAATTCCTTCAGCACCATGATATACGGCATAAAAACTGGCCATGGTAGCCAAAAGAGCCTGTGCTGTACAAATATTTGATGTTGCTTTTTCTCTTTTGATATGCTGTTCACGGGTTTGTAAAGCCATTCTTAAAGCACGGTTACCATTGGCATCCTTTGTAATACCAATAATACGTCCCGGCATATGTCTTTTCCCCTCTTCACGAGCAGCAAAATAGGCGGCGTAAGGACCACCATATCCCATCGGAACTCCAAAACGCTGCGTAGATCCAAAAACAATATCTGCCCCCCACTCACCCGGAGGAACCAACATAGCTAAGCTTAACAAATCGGCACCTACCGAAATTTTACAACCTGCTTCGTGAGTTTTAGTAACCAACTCTTTATAATCCACTACATTTCCATCAGAGTTTGGATATTGAACCAGTACTCCAAAATGTTTTTCGGATAGTTCACACTCTTTCCAATCACCAAATTGCAGTTGGATTCCTAGTGGATTAGCTCTTGTTTCCAACACCGCTCTTGTTTGAGGCCAAATCATTTCATCAACAAACATGATATTAGCTTCGGCTTTAACCATTGCTCTTGGGCGCGAATTAAACATCATCACCATTGCTTCTGCTGCTGCAGTTGCCTCATCTAATAACGATGCATTGGCAATTTCCATCCCTGTTAACTCACAGATAACAGTCTGAAAATTTAATAAAGCCTCTAATCTACCTTGTGAAATCTCAGCCTGATAAGGTGTATAAGATGTATACCAAACCGGATTTTCCAATACATTACGATGAATAACAGCTGGTGTTATTGTATCATAATAACCCATACCAATGTATGTATTGTATACTTTATTTTTCGAAGCTATATCCAATATCTTTCTGAAATATTGACGCTCTGTTAATCCCTTCGCCAACCTCAATGGTTCTTTTAATCTGATATTTTCAGGAACCGTTTCTTCCATTAACTGATCCATTGATTCAACACCAATGGTTTTAAGCATCTCTTCAATTTCATGATCGCGAGGCCCAATATGCCTAGCAACAAATTTATCTGTGGCCATTTCTAATTATTTATTTAAAACAAGAGAATTATCATTGACTGACAACCCTTTCACTTCTTCTCCAACACCTTTTTTGGTCGCTTTAAAGGTAAGATAATAAGAAAATTATAAAAATGACAGGCACTTCTTTTCAAGATGATTTTTGTCAGTATCAGAGCTCTGAAAGAGCGATATAATAAAGCCATGGGTGAAACCCATGGTAATATAGCATTAAAACTACACCACTGCCCTGCATGGGCAGTATAATAGATTATAATTTTTTCTATATATTTATTGACTGATAACCAAATTTATTAAATACTCAAATTTGAAAACTATGGGACAATCTCTTGTTCAGAATTACTTACATATCACATTTAGTACAAAAAATCGGCAACCACTAATAGATAATTTTATAAAAAAAGAACTCTTTAGTTACCTTGCTGCCATTTGTAATAATCTAAATTGTACAGCATTAAAGGTAGGAGGCTATTCTGACCATATTCATATCCTATGCTTACTTTCAAAAAAAATAACACTTATTAAATTAATGGAAGAATTAAAGAAGCAATCTTCAAAATGGATAAAATCAAAAGGTAGCTCTTTTAATAACTTTTATTGGCAAAATGGATATGGAGCATTTTCTGTTAATCCTAAGGAAAAAAATATAGTAATAGCTTACATTAACAATCAAGTTGAACATCATAAAACAAAATCTTTTATAGAGGAGTTTCGAGCATTCTTAAAAAACTACAATGTAAAATTCGTTTGGGAATAAAGGAGAATATTACGCCCTTACAGGGCTAATATACAAAACTCTAATAACATAGGGCGTTGCCCTATGCTATATTATATTTGACCTTTCAGGCCTATAATTGTACTTTCACAAGCGAGGAATCTTCCTATCATGATAAAACTTTAGTATAAATTAAAATACTGAATTCAATATCTCAAATTTCAAATCAACTCATCACAACTACTTTAAAGATCAAATTAACAAGTCTACAATTTAATTAAGATACGTAACTAATAAAGTTAAAATAAAATCCTCTTTATTATATTAATCAATGCTTTCGAGTAAAAAACTATCTTTGCAACAATTAAAATAGCACTTATGGATTTCAAGCAGAAAATTAAAGATTTAACACATAAATATTACGATGAAATTGTTGGTATAAGACGACATATTCATAAAAATCCTGAATTATCATTTGAGGAATATAATACATCAAAATACATCTGCTCAAAGCTTGATGAATATGGTATTTCTTATAAAGCAGGATTTGTAAAAACCGGAATTATAGGAAAAATTGAAGGTAAAAATCCAGATAAAAAAGTGATTGCACTTAGAGCAGATATGGATGCATTACCTATCCATGAAAATGAAAACAACGAGGTTAAATCATGTAATGCAGGAGTAATGCATGCTTGTGGCCATGATGCTCACTCTGCATCTCTATTAGGCACTGCCAAAATCTTAACTGAGTTAAAAGACCAATGGGAAGGAACTATTTTGCTTATTTTCCAACCTGGTGAGGAAAAATTTCCTGGTGGGGCAAAACTAATGATGGAAGAAGGTGCTCTTGACGATCCTAAACCAGAGATTATTATTGGTCAACATGTGCTACCTGATATGGAAGCTGGTCAGGTAGGCTTTAAAGAAGGTATGTATATGGCTTCCGGCGATGAAGTTTACCTTACTATCACAGGCAAAGGCGGTCATGCTGCAATGCCTCATACACTTAACGATAATGTCTTAATTGGAGCTAATATTATTGTTGCACTTCAACAAATTGTGGCTCGCATGGTTCCGGCAAACATACCAACGGTACTTTCATTTGGTAGGTTTATTGCAGAAGGTGCTACCAATATTATTCCTGAAAAGGTTGAAATTGCAGGTACATTACGAACAATGAACGAAGAGTGGAGAGCTAAAATAAAAACCCACATCCGAAAAATGGCATCTGAAATTGCAGAAAGTATGGGAGCTAAATGCCAGGTTAAAATAAACGATGGATACCCTGTTGTCACTAACTCTGAACTTGTAACTGAGTTGGCATATAAATCGGCATGTGACTATTTAGGTCAAGAGAATGTGCATAAAATGGATATTCGAATGACTGCTGAGGATTTTGGGTACTACACACAAGAGTATCCTTGCACATTCTATCGTTTTGGAGTAAAACAAACGAACAATATTTCAACCGGAGCGTTGCACACTCCTGGATTTAACCTAAACGAGTCATCTTTAGAGACTTCCGTTGGGTTAATGGCATATATTGCATTAGAAGCTATAGCTAAATAAAACACTACATATAAGGCTTTTAGATTAAAAAAGCTATGTATTTATTTATTTAAAAACATTTCAAATTGTGGTAAAACAGATAATATTGTTTTCATATAAAAAAAAAGAAAATAATTTTGTTATCTGTAATACTAATAAAAAACAATAGAAAAATGGCTTACGTTATAAACGAAGATTGCATCGCATGTGGAACATGTATCGATGAGTGTCCAGTAGACGCTATTTCTGAAGGAGATATCTATAAAATTGACGCAGAAGCTTGTACTGACTGTGGTACTTGTGCTGATGTTTGTCCTACAGAAGCTATCAAGCCTGCATAATTGCGGTGTGAAGAAAAAATAAAAAAGAGGGTATTTATTTTAGATACCCTCTTTTTTTTTAGTCAAACACACATATTTAATTTAAGAAACTCGCTGCATTAGCCTTGTCATAAACCCGCTTAGGAATTTTATTTTCCCATCCTTTCTCTTTCATTAATTCAATATACTTATTATAGTTTTCTATTGCTTTGTTTTTATCCTCTATTTCCCAATAGGCATCCGCTAAATTGAGGTAGGCGACTACCCTTGTGGGAAAATGTTTTACAATTTTTTCTAATATAAATATAGAACTATCAAAAAGGGAACTTTGCTCAAGATAATAAGCTATATCATTATATTGTTGTACATTATTCTTATCAATTTCAATTTCTTCAACTAGAGCTTTTATCACATTAATATTACCATAAATATCAATACTATCTTTCTGGTTATTTAAAGCTTGGTACTTTATTAATTCATAAAAGCCTAAAATATTGGGTTCTTCATTATCTTGAAAACCAGAAAATAAATAAACTCCTAATTCTTTATATGATTTGCTATTGTATTCTTCATATCTTAAAATTGGTAATGGATTGTATAATAAATGACACAATATCGTGATACCCTGTCTGTTTGTATTAATAACATACTCTTTTTGAAGCTCCAGCCGCTTAATTGTTTCAGTATTACTAAAACAATGTATATGTCTTACAAGATCATTACCTATATTTTCATTATAATGTATATCTAATGTATTCTTATATTTTATAAAACTTACACTCTCAATTTTCTGTAAAACAAAGTTAAATTGGTTTACATCGATTACTAAAGAGCTAGCCCCTAGTGTGTTCTCATGTATTAATAAAACTTTATTATCAAAAGTTATAACCCCATCTTCAAATAATATTGTATTTTTATTTTGGGCTTGTGTCAATGTATATAATACTTGAACTAGAATAAGTAAAAACACAATTCGTTTCATAGTTTGTCTTTTATTCTATAATCCAGTATTAAAACAGTCGGATTCTCGGATTTATCAAGAATTTTTTAATAACCATAAAAATAACCTTCTATACATTCGTTATTCCCTAAAAAACTAATGGAATATATAGTATCATTTTTTAATAGATCAATAGTATTTGTATATAAAAACTCTCTATCTTTTTTGTTATCCCTAACTCCTGAAAGCTGCATTCTTATTTTGTAATTACAGAATTTTAAAACAATACTTTCATAATGAGTGAGCTCTTCATATTTATCTGCAATTATATTGCTATCTAATTGGCAAACATTATATGAAACAACATCTACATGTCTCTTGAAGTACATCTGTTCCAAACTATCTTTAAAAATAATTAGGCCAGTAGAATTAAACATTTCATCTTGCTTATAACTGCAAAATTCAAATGTAAAGGTACTGTCTGAAACATGGAAATTAACATTATCATACTTTTTAAGTTGTGAAAACAAACTTTTTGCAATCACATCCAGTTTTTCATATTGAATATTTCCTTTCCTTATTATCCCAACATATAAATTGTGAATAATAATTGTATCATGAGTATTAATAGCTACATACTGTATATTCAGTTTTTTAATTTCGTTTATATCAAGTAAAACTTGATTGTGGTGTACCGCTTTGAAAAGATAGCTACTATCAATGATATTGTTGCTACATGAATCTATAGGGGAACTCTCCACTTTGGGAAAGTCTTGGTAAAAATCTTTAGATATATTATTAAAAAAATTACTGACACAATTATTAAAATAGATTGGATCTTGGCTTTGTGAAAAAATATTTGAACATATTATCAAAAAATGTACAAAAGTAATTTGATTCTTTATTTTTGCCTTAAATAGAAAAAAGCACTTTATTTTTATCAATTTGAATCCTCCTTAAAAACAGCCTTATATCCCAAACTCAAATCCATTTTTTCTCCAGGCTGACATTGACCGACCTGGATTATTTCTAAGGATTTTGTTTCTCTATTATATTTGCCCAACCTATATGATTTCCAATACAAAAATGATTTTGTCTTTACTATAGGGAGTGGCAACTTTGGAATACTTTCTTCTGTAAAATTATTTTTTGTAAAAGCTTTATATCCGATAAAAACAATATTAGAGTTAAATTTAACTGAAACCAGGTGGTTATTGGCAAAGGCACCATTTCCAATATATTTTATATTTGGGGGTATTACGATAGAATCTATTTCATTATTCGCAAAAACAGTGGCATTTAATGAATCCAACTTAGTAGGTATTTCAATGCTTTTCAACAAATTGCCTTTAAATGCACCATCTCCAATTTTTACAACATTTTTAGGTATAAAAATTTCCTCTAATTTATTGCCTGCAAAGGCTCTTTTGCCAATTTTTATAACAGTTTTAGGGATATCGATTTCTTTCAGTTTATTGTCTTCAAAAGCCCTTTCCCCAATAACTAATATTGATTTAGGCAATTGGACCTCTTCTATATTTTTTCTTCTAAAAGTTCCGTCCCCTATATATAAAATTGATTCTCCTTTAAATGACTCAGGTATCTTTATCTTCCCAGCACCAAAATAAAAGTTTTCATAAATTTTATTGTTGCAAAATATACAATCCTCATCCTCTAATGTATAATAATCATCTTTGAGATACTTAAAAGCAGCCTTGTAGCAACCTCCAGTCGTATACTTATAATACTTTACATCTTCGCTCCAATCTTCTTCTGGATAACAATTATACCACCCCAAAAACTCATGTTCTTTTTTATATTTTTCTGGTAATTCCACAGAATCTTTCATCTCACTATCAATCTTAAAGTACCATAATGAATTTGGTAATCCCATTAGTTTTACGTGAGAAAATGGAATATTATACCTAAGACTTTTAACTGTATTAGGTATATAAATTTTCCTGTTAATTTGATAAGGGATACAGTATAAATCAATTTTTTGCATAATCTTTTGATTTAAGGCTGAAGGCATCCTAAACTCATCATATTGAGGGAGTCCCTGTGTGTCAAAACCAAAACCTTCACGTATAGATAATGAATAGTCTGTTATCACATAAACATCCTTATTATAAAATATAGAATCTGTCCAATCTGAAATATTATACGCAGAGCTATCTGCATATTGCGCATTGGTATTTTTTATTACAAACAGAAAAACTATTAAAATGATAATTTTTTGCATAATTTAAGAATTAGTAGGTAGTGGCGCTTCCTGGTTTAACCAATCCAATACTAATTGAGTAATCGAATCATCTAAATCATCTGCATTAGTAAAAGCATTAGCTCTTGCATCTGATTCCAAAATAGGGTACTGCGATTGATCACTAACAACTGAATATATTGCTGTTACATTTCCAATTTCATCAATAATTTCAACTGATGTGGAATTATTTTTATAACATCTTATCGCTGTTTTTAAATTATTTCCACTGACTCCATCCAAATCGTGAGTTTTACTTTGTCCTTGCCCACTATAATAATTCAAAAATTTTAACTGAGCTTGTATTATTCTAATATTTGGATTTGCAGTCGTCCCATTGTTCATATCTTTCATTAATGGACATTTCAATTCCCATGCTGCCCAACATTGTTTAACCACATTTCCTGCAAAATTACAAACAACTGATGTTCCCGTACCAGTTGTTGCTTGTCTGGTAAGGCTACTATCTCCTAATTCTCCTTTGCATGGCAATGCCAAAGGGAAATTATTATTTGGGAAAATTTTAAGATTATATTCATCTACATTATTTTCATGCGTATCAAAAAACTTACTATCATATCTTTTTGCAGCGTTATTGCTATAGGCTCCTACATTTAAATGAACATGTCCAGGGTTTGAAATATCATTCCAATATAAGTTACCACTTCTACCTGCATGAGCTACAATTTGTCCTGTTAATACCTTTTCTTTACTACCATTTGTCTTAGTGTTATCTGGAGATATATGTAAATACGTAACTAAATTACGTTCACCTTGAAATACAGGATCCCACTGAAGTGTTATGGAATTATGAGTAACACCATTTTTCACTTTTGTTTTGTACGTTGTTTCACATGCTCTAAAAGCAAATAAATCAGCTCCTATATTCGCAAGTAAATCAAATCCTTTATGACTATCAGACCTGTATTTACCCGTTTTATCTGATCCGTTTATTATTAATTCAGCTTCCATTTTACCATAACCTTTTCCTCCATTATAATCACTTCCACCTTGATCATACATATTGCTTACAATATGCATATTCATCCCGTGATAATCTGAATGTTGAATATATGAGCTATCAGAAATTGCACCAACCTCACCACTTGTATTATCATCTATTCCATCCCAAACTGGTTGGCTCCATTGCATTACATACATTACCAGATGATATGGCGAATTTTTGTTCTCATAAAACACTGACATTAACTCTTTATCAAATTCTTTGAATTTATTATCCCCTTCTTTAATTGGTATTTGAAGTGAAACTTTAAACTCTGTAATTCGATCATCTTTTTTCATATGCCATCCAAAGTTTCCGTTCCACTCGGTATCTTGCGTTACATCATTTGGACTATTCTCTGTTCCATTGCCCCATCTTATTTGGTAATCTGTTCCTCCACCAATATTATCATTTTCTCTTAATACTTGATTTTCAGTATTAGTTTCACTGTTTTGAGAGGCTTCTAATAAAATTGGAAAATCTCTTAGGCCAATTTCTATTGTAGTAGCTGCATTTAATAAATCTTTTGGTATTTGTAGATTTATAAAACCTCCTTCATCTGTAGAAAAATTACTATTATATTCTTTAATTATATGATTTAGCATTTCTTCAGGAGGATTTCCCTCAGTCACTTTCTCTATCACATTTTTCTCAACTAATTCTGAAAATCTGCTTTGCCAATAATCATTGTAAGCCTTTCTTCCAGCGTTTCCATAAGCTGTACCTGGTACATTTGTATTAAAACCCAAGCCATCCAATGCTTGTTGAGATTGTTTTATTTTGCTCGACGAATCTGCCTTTCCTAATTTTTTATTAAAAGATTGAGAATTAAAATCAGTAGTTAACTCATAAGCACCATTTAATACAATCTTATTAACTTTTGCATTTGTTACAATTTCATTTGATCGGCAATCTAAGACTTTGATTTTTAGTGTTTCGTACTTTGGCTTTCTCTTTATAAACTTCACTCTCACCCTACCACACAATACATCTTCCAATTCTCCTTCTTCACCGATATATCCCTTATCATCATTAGCAATTAACTTAAGCTCAATTTCATCTTCAAAAGTGGGATCAGTTTTGGTTACTTTTAATAATATGTTTTTGCCAACACTCGTTTCAAAAGACTCCTGTTCAAATTCAATACCTTCTACCTTTTTATCAGTACAGACTTGAATAATTCCATCTTCATCTAAGTTTTTATCAGAACCTTTTTCAACCACCAAAGGAATTATTGTTTCATCTTCATCTGTTACAATAGTATATACTTTCTTCTGCTCTTCTGTTAAAATATTTAAAGTATCAGATAAAGGTTTTACATCTTCACCTAGCTTTGGTTCTTCTAAACTGGAATTTTCTGTTGTGAATTTATCAACATCTAATCTTACATAAGGCAAAAACTCATCCAAAAAAGTTAATCCTTCAGCATCTGCAGTGTTGGATTCTTTACCAACTTCATATACTCTCATTAGTTTCTTTGTTTTAGGGTTTTTAATGGTATTCTTATGATATCGGCTGTAACATTAATATTTTCTAGTAAATCATTTTCTAAATACTGTCCATTGTATTCGTAATCAACTGTATCATCACTTAGATCTATAGAAATAACTTTGCCTGTCATGTTTGTAGATTTAACTACAGCGTAGATATCTTGATCTTTTTTTACTGTGGTAAGAACATTCCCCTCCTGATCTTCAAAGTAGCAATCGGTTAAAGTTCCTTCTACCGGCCTTTCTGTTGCTTCAACGGTAGAACCTCCCATTAATGATTTTGGATTTTGAATATGCCAGCCTTGCACTCGAATTAGAACTCCTTGTGCAATTAAAATGGCTGGAATAAGAGTAATTGAATTGGTCATGGGGCGAGTGTTATCGCTCCAAAAGTTCTCTTCATTTTTCACACAGGTTACATCGTGCAGATCAAAAAACTTATTCCTTTCGTCTAAACGTGTACTTTCAAATTCTAATTTTACATGATCTTTGATTTGTTCATCATTGATCCATCTCAACAAATGAGTTTCTCTACGGCTCTCTAATTCAATATGAAATTTTGGGGCGGGCGGTACACTTCACGGTGCTCCTGCCTTATTAATGGAATATCCAGGAATAGAAATACGGCATCGTAGCATAGGATAATCGAAGCCGTCTACATAAAAACGTCCTTTACAGATAACCTTACGAAGAGGTTTTCTCATAACAATCAAGACAACCTCTTTTTTATTTGAATAAAAACTTTAAACTAAATTTTAGTTACTGGAAAACTATTTATCATCAAATATCCTTTGTCTAAACCCCTCTGTTAAATAAGGTTTGAGTTCTTCAAAACTAAAGAATAATTCAAAAGATGGTTCATATCCTTTAAATCCCCATGGATAACCATAAGAAAAGCGAAATTCAATACCTTCAATTTCATTTTTGTTTTTAATATTAAAATTATGCATTAAATCTATTTTATATTCATGTTTATTTTCATCCAACATCTCTTTAAATTCAGGATAATCCTTATTAAATTCAAGCTCTTCTTTAATTGTTAATTCAACCTTACTTTTTATCTCCTTAAAAATTATAGTTTGTTTATCACTACGAATTACACTGTCTAAAATCAATGATTCTCCAGTCTCTGTATCAATTGTATAATATTCATTATAAGTTGGAGCAAAAGAATAATAACTCCAATTGCGCCAAACACATAGTAGATTATAAGAATTAAATAATATTACATAAGAATGATCTAATAATTGTGCAACTTCTCCACTCTTTTCAATTTTTTTACATAAATTTTTAATGGAATCTATACTTGTTGTATATAATTGTTCATAGGTAAATTGTGAATAATTCAGTTTTTTTTGCAATTTACTTATATCATTATATTCATAAGGATCTAAATGAAAGAAGAAATAGTTCAATTTATTTGAAATGGTATTGTTTGAACTTTCTACTTTTATATAATTATAAAGATATTCATGTGTATTCTGTTGATCATCTGTAAATGGAATAGTATCACATTTTAATGTTACTATTGTTGAATCGTTTTTATTGTTAAAAGCATTTACATTTCTTTGAAAAAGAATGAATAGAATTGTGATAATAAAAAAACATTTCATGATACTAGAACTATTTAATAGGTTTTAGATCCATATTTAGATTAACTTTTAATTTTAATCCTTTAAAAGCTATTGGTTTTAAAGGTTCTTCTGTTAGTTGTGTTAATAACCTTTCTGCATAAAGATCTTTTAAATTATAATCAACCTCTTTATCTTGTTGTGGGTCATATACTTGTTTTATATTATTTTTCGATAGTTTTGTAAGGGCATTTTTAACTTCTTCTTTTTGATCCTCATTTCCATTCTTATAAAACAATTCATAGTGTTTATATACTTTAAAGCCATTTTCTTCCCTTGCTCTTTTTGTATTTTCATTTCGAGTTTTAATTCCATTTAACCCTCCATTTATAGCTAGTGAAGCGTACTCAACATTATCCTTATCTGCCCAATAAAAGGTATGTTTATTTTTATACACATTACCTTTTGTATAAAACCATAAGGCAGACTGAACTGCATATATTACATTATTTGCATCTGCTAATAGATCGGATTTACATTTTAAGTTATTTTGATCAGTAATCTCTGTAAAATCAATATACCCATTAGGATCATCAGGAAATGGATTATCCCTACGGTATTCCGAAAAATCTTTATAGTTCGATTTAAATGTAATTTGTTTTAACCCTTTACCTCGGTACATATACCCTTCCCTTGATTGCTCATCTCCATTTTCATATCTATTTGCATATGCTCGAGATAATAATTCAATACCAAAATGCTTAGATCTCTTAAGTATAACTATATTATATTTTACAACCTCTATTTCTTCTTTATTTTCATTCTTTACTTTCTCTTTAATAGTTTTAAGGATATCTTCATCCTTCTTTCTATAACCATATAATTCTGCAACATTTACACTTACTTGATCTTCTTTCAGGATATTTTTTAATTCTAAGTTGGTTTTAGTTATTATAACATTATCCTTATCTGTAATTTTAAAAATAGATGTTAAATGATCTTCTAATGAATCTAAAATCACATCATCAATAATTTGGTTGGCACTAAAATATTTATCATGATTAATCCTTAGTCCAGTATAACTATAACGAGTTCCTTCAGTCATTTTTCCTTCTTGGAACTTCATTTCTGCACCAATTTGTGCAATAAAATGAGCCTTTCGCAAACAAGTATCTAATTTGTAATCCTTTCTATATTTATTTAAGTAAACTATAATTTTATCCGTCAAAGCTTTATTTGCAGCTGGGATCACATGCTTTATTTGCTCATATGTAAACTCTTCCTTACAATGAGGACAAATTTCACCTTCTGTTACTTCTAAGGTTACATCTTCTGATTCTAATTCCTCGTCATTTATATATATAACTGGTGTAATTTTATTATTTGTAATCATAAGTTTATTGTTTTAATATCACCTCACCTGATTCATTAACATTACCATGTAATTCAACATTAGGTTCTGATGAATTACTTTTTAAAAGAATTTTCACATTTTCACCTTCTTCTACATTTTTAACTTTCAAGTATAATGCTACTTTCTGTGAGGTCTGAGCTTGATTTATTTTATCCCCTTCTGCATCTAACCAATACATTTCTACAATTTGAGGTTTTTCTTTAACTACTTCCTCCTCTTGTTTATTCACCGGCCTTTCAGTTGCTTCAACGGTAGAACCTCCCATTAAAGATTTTGGATTTTGAATATGCCAGCCTTGCACTCTAATTAGAACTCCTTGTGCAATTAAAATGGCAGGAATAAGAGTTATAGAATTAGTCATGGGGCGCGTGTTTTCACTCCAGAAGTCTTCTTCGTTTTTTACACAGGTAACATCGTGAAGGTCGAAATATTTATTTCTTTCGTCTAAACGAGTACTTTCAAATTCTAATTTTACATGATCTTTGATTTGCTCATCCGTGATCCAGCGTAACAAATGAGTTTCTTGTCGACTCTCTAATTCTATATGAAATTTGGGTGCAGGAGGTACACTTCGTGGTGCTCCTGATTTATTAACGGAATATCCAGGAATAGAAATACGGCATCGTAGCATCGGATAATCGAAGCCGTCAACATAAAAACGTCCTTTACAATACATAACTGCGTTAGGTTATAGTTAATAAAATAGTACCTTACCGGTACTAATTGCATAGTTGAGGTTTATTGTATAGGAGGCGTAAAAATAGTTTTATCTAATTATATATGCAATATTTTTATTAAACAAAAGAGTAGTATATTACAATAAACAATTTTACACAGTAGATCATTTGACTTAAGACAATAGACGAAAGACTTATTTACAAGATGCTTACTATCATATTTTCACACACGCAGCAACAAGACTCCGTAACACCTAACAATCAATATTTTACTATATATTAAAGAACTATTCTAAAAAAAATACTAAGTCTTTTTTTTAGAATACAATACAGCATCCATTTTTACATCATGCTTTTCAATTGGAATATGATCTATGATTTGGCAATGATAACACACGCCTATTTTATGTGTATCTTCTAACAATGGTAACAATCTGTCGTAATATCCTCCTCCTCGGCCCATTCGGTAACCATCAGTAGTAAATGCAACACCCGGCACAATTACCAAATTAATTTGTTTTAGATCTGAAATTGCTTGTCCAACAGGTTCCAATATTTTGTAAGCACCTTTCTGCATTGTATTTAAACCTTTGTATGGGACTATTTCTACATGATTACCTACCACACGCGGAAGATATATACTTTTTTTACGCCACCATTTTTCAACAAACTGATGTGTTTGTAATTCATCTGGCAATGACCAGTAACACAAAATATGTTTAGCTACTTGAAAAGCACTTTGTTCTTCAAGTTGTTGAAAAACTAATAAAGACTCTTTTTCCTTATCCTCCTTAGAAAGCTTTGTCTTTCTTTGTTGAATAATTTTTCTCAGTTCTTTTTTATCTGTTTCTAGTGACATATATATTAAGGACGATATTGTGAAGCGGCTAAAATCTTTCTACCATCAGTTTCTAACATTAAATCTTTTAAGGTCACTTCCTCATTATTTTCCATGTAAGACTCTACTATTTTATATCCCAAAAACTCTCCCCCTCTAGGAGCTGAGTTATTTCCAAAATTAGCAGTAAAAGGAGCATCCTCAGTATACTTTTGAATTAGCATACGATCATTACTAAACAAATGCTTCCATTCTACCAATGAGGCCCACATATTTTCCTCATTATCTTTACACCACTTCATTTGATAGGCAGAATAATCAAACAATAAAGTATCTGCTATGTCTGGAAACATCTGACGAACAAAATATTTAATTTTACCCTTATACACCATATGATTTATTACATCATCCTTCTGTCTGTCGTAATCATAATTAGTTAAAGCCATTGCTCTTAACACATCAGGTGCCATTTTCTCTTTTGTCATTCCTTTACGCAAATATTTAGATATACCTAACCATTCATAGAATTCACATTCTTCTCCAAGATACTTCTCAATACTTACACCAATCCATGCAGAATCAACCGCGATACTTTGACTAAATCCTGATATCATTAAGTAGATATCAGGTATATGAGCATTAGGAAAATAATATTTGTAGTGTTTAAATCCTTGCTCTAACTCTTTTTTAAAGTTGTTGAAAGATGGAAAAACCTCCTTTGACTTTTTAACAATATCTTTATTGGCATCATAATTTACAAAACTCATCAAACGCTGTGGATAATCCACCCTTTCCATTCCTCCAATTTTAATGATCTTTTTATTATAAGCCTCCAAAAATTGAGGATATTTTTGAATTAAAGGCTGCATTGAATTACGAATATCTAAGGAATCTAACTGATTCAACTCCTGATAAAATGGAATCACATCAAAATCAACCTTAATATCACTTACATTTGGATGAAAAGTCTTATTTAAACAAGAGGTTAATCCTAAAATTAGAAAACCTATAATTGAAATTTTATTTATAATACTCATAAGAACTACATTTTGAGAACAAACTTAAAAATAAAAAAACATATTTTTGCCTTCTAATAATCTGATTAAATTTCAAAGAAAAGCGGTATTTCTAAATATTATCGCATTAATACATTATATAGATTTTATGCTAAAAAAAATAGATTTGTTTATTGTTGGCTTGTTGAGCATGATTGTTTTAGCTTATTTTTTACCAGGGTTAGGAAACTTTGATGATGTTATTAACCTGGAAAATATTTCGGGCATTGGTATTTCTCTGATTTTCTTTTTTTATGGATTAAAGTTGAGCCCTACTGAAATGAAAAAAGGGTTAGGAAATTACAAACTTCATTTACTTTCACAATTTTCAACTTTTATACTTTTCCCGGTTATAGTTCTTATTGCCAAACCTTTTATTGAAACAGAAGAACAAAATATACTATGGTTAGCGGTATTTTTTCTGGCTGCATTACCTTCTACGGTTTCATCTTCGGTAGTTATGGTATCAATTGCCAAGGGAAACATTCCCGGAGCAATTTTTAATGCAAGTATTTCCGGATTATTAGGTATCATTATCACTCCAATGTGGATGGGTCTCTTTATGAGTGCTTCAACAGGTGATTTTAATTTTTTAGACAGTCTAATCAGATTAATTATCAAAATACTACTACCTGTAACATTGGGTTTAATCCTTAATAAACAACTGGGGCATTATGCCCGTAAATACAGTAAATTTATCACAATGTTTGATAAAAGCATTATTCTTTCCATTGTTTACAATAGTTTTAGCAAATCCTTTTCGGCAAACCTGTTTACTACAATAGACCTTACATACCTGATTATATGTGCAGTTTGCATCATGATCATCTTCACTGTTGTTTATGGCATTATTTTTGGAATTTCGAGATGGTTAAATTTTTCCAGAGAGGATCGCATCACTGCTATTTTTTGTGGATCTAAAAAATCACTAATACATGGTACTGTAATGGCAAATGTTCTTTTTAAAAATATGGCTTCACAAGGAATATTCATTGTTCCTATAATGATATACCATTCTTTTCAATTAATAACTGTTAGCTTCATTGCTCAGAAGATGAGTAAAAAAATGCCATCATCTAACTCTTGAAGCTCATTACTATTTTATTTAAGTTTGCGTAACTAATACTAATACATAATAAATATGAGAAAAATAACCTCACTTATTGTTTTGGCACTTATTTTATCTGCTTCTGTTTTTGCTCAATCAGATAGAGATACCGACTTTAGGTTTGCTTTTGTTCTAAGTCCACAAATAAGTTGGCTAAAATCAGATAATTCATCAGTAGATGCTAATGGAAGTTTATTTGGTTATAATTTTGGAGTTGAAATGGATAAGTTTTTTGCTAAAAATTATGCTATTTCAACAGGTTTAACCATTAATACAACTGGTGGTAAATTGAGATATGAAGGAACAAATACATTTAAAATTGGAGATGAAGCTACCATCTTATCTAATAAAACATTAGAATATCGTTTAAAATACATTGAGGTACCTTTGCTTTTAAAGCTTCAAACAAACGATCTTCAGCGTAGTAGTTTTTATGGTGTATTTGGTATCTCAAACCAGTTTAATATTAAAACAAATGATGGTTCAGGTAATAACCTTAATGACGAAGTGAAATTCCTGAACTTTGGATACAAATTTGGAGGTGGAATGAAATACTCAATTGGCGGCGATGCTTATTTGAAATTTGGTTTAACATATAACCAAGGCTTATCTGATGTTACCGACAATGGAGGTATTGATGACAAAGTTGTATTAAATAGATTAGTATTTAATTTTGGAGTTATATTTTAAAAGCAATAGATTTTAGTTATAGACAATAATAAGAAAGGGTTTCAGACGTTTGAAACCCTTTTTTATGCTTTAATCTGTAAATTCATAAAGGATTTCTATTTGCATCTTCAATTCTTTGATGTTTCTTTGTACTCCGAAAGTCATATAGACAGATAAATTACATTTTGTGATCAATCTTTCACAATAATTTATCTCTTATTTAAAAGTCTCAAATATGAAAATAGCACTTGCTCAACTCAATTACCATGTTGGAAATTTTGAATCCAACACAAATAAAATAATTGATGCCATACATAAAGCACAAAATGATAATTGTGATTTAATTGTGTTTAGTGAATTGGCAGTTTGTGGATATCCTCCACTCGATTTATTAGAAAGAGAAGAATTTGTTGAGCAATGTCTACTTCATGTAGAAAAAATAGCTACAGAATGTAAAAGCATTATGGCTATTGTGGGATGTCCTAGTATTAATCCTGAACCAAAAGGAAAGAAACTTTTCAATTCAGCATTTGTGTTATCTGAGGGTAAGGTTAATTCAATACACCATAAAACATTATTACCTAACTATGATGTTTTTGATGAATACAGATATTTTCAACCTAATAGTGAGTTTAGTTTAGTTGAATTAAAAGGCAAAAAACTAGCTATTACTATATGTGAGGATTTATGGGACGAACAACCTGTTTTTAATTCATTTGCTAAAAGTAAGCTTTACAAAAAATCACCAATGAAGGAATTAAAACAACTTAATCCTGATATGGTGATTAATATTGCAGCTTCTCCTTTTTCATATAATCAAGGACAAATACGTCAACAGATTATAGCGCAAAAAGCTGCAAAAAATGAAATCCCTTTCTTTTATGTAAATCAGATTGGAGCTAATACTGAACTTGTATTTGATGGTAGTTCATTAGCCGTAAACAGTAAAGGAGAAATTATTAAACAACTTAACTCGTTTAATGAAGACCTTCAATATTGCAAGCTTGAAGAAATGAGTTCAGATAAAGCCATTAAAAGTAGTCCAAAAGAAAAAATAGAATTAATTCACGATGCATTAGTATTGGGAGTTAAGGACTACTTTAATAAAATGGGTTTTAAAAAAGCCACTTTGGGTTTATCAGGAGGTATTGACTCGGCAGTAACTATTGTTATTGCCGAAAGAGCTTTAGGTGCAGAAAATGTTAGAGTTCTTTTGTTACCCTCAAAATACTCATCAGACCATTCAATTAAAGACGCGGAAGATTTAGCAAACAACTTAGGAATTCAATACGATATTGTTCCGATAAAAGATATTGTAAGTAGCTTTGATGAAACTTTATCACCTGTATTTAAAGATTTAAAACCAGATGTAACTGAAGAAAATATACAGGCTCGTATACGAGGAACGTTATTAATGGCACTTTCTAATAAATTTGGTCATATATTATTAAATACTTCCAACAAAAGTGAGGCTGCTGTCGGATACGGAACATTATATGGAGATATGAACGGAGGTCTATCGGTTTTAGGTGATGTATACAAGACAGATGTATTTGACTTGGCCCGATTTATAAATAAAGACAGAGAAATTATTCCAATAAATACTATTGTTAAACCGCCTTCAGCAGAATTACGACCAGATCAAAAAGATAGTGACTCATTACCAGACTATGATGTTCTGGATCAGGTACTATTTAACTATATCGAAAAAAATGAGCATCCTGAAAAGATTATTGCCTCAGGCTTTGATAAAGAAGTGGTATATAAAGCAGTACGCTTAGTTAACATTAATGAATATAAGCGTTTTCAAACTGCGCCAATCATCAGAGTGTCGTCAAAAGCATTTGGATTAGGACGTAGAATACCTCTGGTTTCCAAGTTTTAAGAAAATATTTTAATAAAATAAGATAAAAAAGTCTGCATTACTAACTTATTTGTTGGTATAATGTGGGCTTTTTTCTATTTTTGGCATCAGTATGTTATAAAACATACATGCTGCTTAGCTAATAATATATACGATGCCAAGAAGATTAGAAAACAATTTCACGACTGAACCAACCATTAAAGATGTATCGCAACTATATGATGTGCTTACTGATCAAGAAAAGGAAAGAGTCTTAAATAATCATACTGTAAAGCATTTCAAAAAGAACGATGTAATTTATCAGGAAGGAGAATTCCCTGATAGTTTATTATGCTTAGGTTCAGGAAAAGTTAAGGTATATAAAGTTGGATTTGGAGGACGTGACCAGATTGTACGTATGGCAAACCCTACAAGTTTTATTGGCTATCGTGCATTCTTCGCAGAGGGTCCACATGTAGCTTCTGCTGTAGTAATTGAACCTTGTACTATCTTTTACATTCCTAAAGCAATCGTATATGAACTTTTGGAAAGTAATCATCAATTTAGCTTAAATATTATTCGTTCTTTAGCTCAGGAACTTGGTTTTTCCAGATACAGAACTGTTACACTAACCCAAAAACACATTAGAGGCAGACTTGCAGAGAGTTTACTTGTATTAAGAGACATTTATGGGTTTGAAGATGATGGAATAACATTAAACGTTTACTTATCGCGTGAAGATTTAGCCAATTTCTCAAATATGACTACTTCAAATGCCATCAGAACGCTATCTACTTTTGTAAATGAGAAAGTAATTACAGTTGACGGACGAATTATAAGATTACTGGACGTTGAAACTTTAGAAAAGATTTCAAAACTGGGATAATCTATTTTGAATACAACCAGGTTAATTTATGCCATATGGCTTCAAGCGGTCCATGTTTAAATCGTTTTGACCATATGGTACAAAACACACCTAATATTACAGCTAAAAAGATCCCTATTAAAACACTAACTGTTGCACCTGTATATTGGTACAATCCTAGTCCAAAACCATAATAGATAAAAGATCCTATAATGGATTGAATCAAATAATTGGATAAACTCATCTTACCTATCGGAGAAAACACACTAAGTATTTTGTTCCCTACTTTTGTTTGAAATAATAATACAAAACACGATACCAATAGAATCATAAAACTAATATTAGTAAATGCAGTTTCTATTGTACTAAATGGTCTTTTAATTGCTTCTGATTCAATAAAATCATTAACATTTATTTTCAGTATGTATAATGGAATAAATACAATTATTGAGATAATGAGAGATATTAACCAAAAGCGTTTTGAACTTTTTGTCCAGGCAAAGATTTGCTTTCTTCCTGCGAGCATTCCCAAACAAAATAATGCCAAAATATGAAAGAAACGACCATTTTCCCAACTCCAGTGAATAACTGCCAACTTACCGTTTATTAAATTACCTTTAGCTGTTTCCCAGAAAGAATCACCCATAATATAATTGCTCATCTTGCCAAAATAACTCCATGAAACAGGGTTATTTAATGAAAGTTCCGGATGACTAATGCCTTTGAAAAGCTTAAGCCATTCTAATGGAAGTAATAATAATAATATTGCAATAAGAAGTACCCAACGATCTTTCAACCTAGTCATTGGAATCAGAAGAAAGCCTATTGCAGCATATAATGTAAGAATGTCTCCCTGGTAAAAAATTGAATTTATAAAGCCAAAACCAAGCAATAAAACAAGACGCCAGGCAAATCGTAACCTAAAATCCATACCTTTCTTTTCCTGGTTATTCGTTTGTATAAAAAATGTTAGTCCAAATAACAAGGCAAAAATAGCATAAGATTTACCCCCAAATAGAAAAAACAAAGTATCCCATATATGCTGATCAAGGATTACCATCCAATCTGGCAATCCTTGAGGTAAATGATAAACATCAAAATGTTCAATATTATGTAATAACATGATTGATACAATTGCAAAACCACGCAATGCATCAACTACATGTAATCTGGAAGAATATTTTTGAATCACAATTACTTATCTGCTTTTTCAAATACAAAAACACCACAGATTCCCTGCCCATCTTCACTGGAGCCAACAATTTGACCATTTTCATTAATTATACCTTCTCTTTTTTCAGGAAAATACTCAAAAGGTTCAACTGTTAATACTTCGTGATCTACCATATCAAGTACTACTTTATTACCCTCGATAGTACCTTCTAAATGACATTTCACTTGAAACGGAGTATCTCCATCAATATATTCGGTAAAATCTAAAATACCAAATACCCGTTCTCCTGCCTGAGCTAATATTGCAACTCCCTCATCTTTTCCTCCATCAAATTCTTCTTTAAAATTCCATCTACCTGTTAAGTCCATAATACTTTAATTTTAATATATACAATATAATAAATTAAAGAAAAATGTCAGCACGTAACATACCTTATTACATCTGATGACCCGAAAAATAAATTAGAATTTAAATTCATCTAAAGGCTAAAACACATCATACTCTTCTTCCTTTATATCATTAGTTAACTTAACATTAAACTCGGGAACCTTAATTCCTGAAGTTGTTTCAATATTTATTCCAGGATTCTCAAATTTATTTGAATCTGTTTCTACATTTTTTTTATCTAATCGCTCCTCAACTTTAAAATAATCTATCAATTCACGTAGCATTATTGCCTGGCTACTTAACTCTTCTGCACTACTCGCCATTTCCTCACTACCCGAAGCACTTTCTTGAGTTGCCTGATTTAACTGTTGAACAGCATTATTAATTTGTCCGGCTCCAGTTCTTTGTTCCTTTGATGAAGCTGAAATTTCTTTCATAAATAAATTTGACTTATTAACACCTGGCAATACAGCTTCAAGCTTTTTATTAGAATTAACTGATAGATTATTACTCTCCTGAGCCAGCTTTACTATTTCATCAGCAGCATCTTTACTTCTCTCTGCCAATTTACGTACCTCTGCAGCCACAACTGCAAATCCTTTACCATGCTCTCCTGCTCTTGCTGATTCTACTGCTGCATTTAATGCTAAAATATTAGTTTGTCTGGCAATTTCACTAACTACATTAATTTTCTCGGCAATTTTCTTATTTGCCTCCATTGCTTTTCTTGATTCATCACTGACTTCCTGAATCTCATTCATTGCTACATCTGAAAGTTGCTCTCCTTTTTCTGCATTATCGTTACTCTGTTCAATATTTGCAACCATCTGGTCAATAGCAGTTGAAACCTCTTCCAATGAAGCTGCCTGTTCATTTGTACTAGTGGAAATAGTTTGTGAATTTGTATTTAATTGATCGCTTGCAACAGTTAGTTGTTGTGATCCACTCATTATTTCACTTACAACCTCCTTTAACTTATCACACATATTTTTCATCGCTATTGATAAACGAGCAACTTCATCTTTACCTGTTATATCAATATTATGAAATAAATCTCCTAACGACATTCTTTCTGCAAGGCTAACTCCTACCTCTAAAGGTTTTGTGATGCTTCGGGAAATTCGATTACTCACAATTACAGAAAGTATTAATGCTATAACAACGACTGTAATAATTTCAGTATCTGCTTTTTGAGCGACTTCCTTTTCGGCTATTAATATTTCTGACACTAACTGATCACCCATATTAGCAACGATTCCTCCCTCTTTTTGCATTACTGCAACTTCTTTACCTTGCTTTTGAATTGATTCTGTATATTTATTAAAAGCCTTTTCATACTCATTATATTGTTCCATTAAAATCATGATATCGTTATTTCGGCTTTTCGTGGATGCCAATAATGAATTGCAATCATCAAGCATAACCTTTACCTTATTAACTCCTTTAGTATTTATAGAACCATCTGAACTCATAGGATTCGCAATAAACTCCCATGCTGAAATTCTTAACAGGTTATGTGATCTTACTAATTTCTGAATAATATTATGAGTTCTTCCTTTGTCTATTGAAGTTAGGGAATTACTTAATGTACTACCAGTTCTATACCAATTATCAAAAGTTTGTTTCTTACTTTTTTCTAAATCAACATAATTAGCAAACGATTTTTTATAAGAGTGAATATGATCAACAAATTCATCTCCATTTTGAATATGATTGCTTGATCCTTTTACAGCCAGATTAACATTAACCAAGGCATTATCAAGGTTATCAATAGCTTTATTTACAACTTTAAAATCAGAAAAGCGCAAGAAATACATAACATTAAGTCTTGCTTCCAGTAAATTACTTTGAATGTCCCTTACTTCATTTGATACATTAGCTATATTAGTAGTATCTCTTAAACCATACCAACCAATAGCTCCTACAATAATTAAACACAATACAAGGATATTAAAACCCAATGTTAACCTTAAACGAATTGAAATGTTACGCAAGTTCATAGTTCCAACAATAATTTTTAGATAGTTTGTAAATGTCTATACCATGAAGTAAAGTTCATTCTCCCCATAACCATAAAACTCATATTCAAATTATAAATATAATATTACAGCTAATAAATCTTTCCTCCAATTTGTTCAATTTTTCAGTGTTTAAAGATAATTGAACAATTAATTTTTCGAAACTATTTATGAAATATTTAATCCTGTTTTGTCAAATATCTTTACAATAAAACATACATACCCTACTATATTTATAGAACTATAGGACTTCTAAGAATATATAAAATAATAGATAGCATAAAAAATAGCACACTGAGTAAAATGTGCTATTCATCTAAAGTATAGAACTTTAAACTTATTTTAGTTATTTAATGAGGATGTAAATGGCAATGTAAAGAAAAATTTACTTCCAGAGTCAACTATCGAGTCAACCCAAATATCCCCTCCCATTTTATTAATATATGCTTTACAAATTGCCAAACCTAAACCGGCTCCACCATAACTTTTATTTGGATCCTTAAGTTGGGCAAATCTTTCAAATATATTTTCTCTTTTATCTTCTGGAATACCAATACCTGTATCTTCAACAGAAATAGTTATAATATCATCTTGTAGTTTATAGGAGATACTAATAGAACCTTGTTCTGTAAACTTTAAGGCATTACTAATAAGATTATCAAATATCTGACGTAATTTTGTTTCATCACATCTAAAGAAAGCATCATTATTGTGTATAGGAGTAGAAACTTGTAACTCAAGTCCTTTATTAATTATATCCGGTTTATAAAAGGCTGCAGTATTATTGATTAGGTCATTAATATTTACTTTATTATTGATGATTTCAAATTCTCCAATTTCAATCTTTGAAATATCAATAATATCGTTGACGATCCTAAGCAGTTGTTGTCCACTGGATCTGATAATATCGCAATAGTATGAAAGCTCTTCATTTTCAACAGCTGAACTCTTTAACAAATCCGAAAAACCAACAATCCCATTCATAGGAGTACGAATTTCATGAGACATATTACATAGAAATGCAGTCTTCAAATGGTCACTTTCTTCTGCTCTAATTTTGGCTTTACTTAATTCTTCCTCTGTTTGTTTTAATTTTGTAATATCATGAGCAACAGAATATGAAATTCCTTTTTCGTAAATGGGTTGAACCATCCAGGAGAACCAAACTGAACTTCCATCTTTACATACATATCTATTTTCAAATTCAAGTAAATCTGGTTGTTCTTTAATTTTTTCACTTATATAGTTTACACTTCTTTGCAAATCATCCGGATGAATCATCTCAAACATAGAATGCCCCTCAACTTCATTTGATGTATAACCCAATATTCGTGCAAATGCAGGATTTGTTTTTATAAAAACTCCATTAATATCTACGATACATATGGGGTTAGCAACCAAATTAAAAATACGCTCGTACTCTAATAAATCCTGCTTTTTACTTAATACTTTTTGCTTAGTTTCAATAAGCTCGGTTATATTATTAGCAACAATATGAACCCCCAGAAAATCTTCATTTTCAGCAAATACAGGATGATAGTCTGAATTCAACCATAGATTCTCCTTACCAAACTCAATCTTATCAATAAAATTTTCTGACTTTTTAGAATTTACGACTTCTTTTAAGTGTGGTAGAACAATTTCATAATAGTCATTATATAAATTTGATTTCCCGTTATTTACACTTTTATTATGAGTTAAAAATATAGATTCAAAATTCTTGTTGTAAAGAGATAAATCAAGGTTAATATCAAAATAACTATTAATTGCACCTGACTTTTCATATAAAAACTTACAGATATTACAATCTGAAAAATGCGAAGAACTTATTTCTTTTGTATCTGTTTTTTTAATATTTGATATATCATTTTCAATAAGTTCTTTAGTCTGAAAAACCAGCTTAACTGTTTTTTCGCAAAAAGCATCTTTATTAATATCAAATAAACATATATGTCCAAAGAGTTCTTTTGAAGGATAGTATATAGGAACTAGTATTAAGGAACAAAATTTTATATCCCCACAACTTTGTTCTGCATCATAAACTTTTAAAACGAATGAATCTTCTGATAATAAATTGTGATCTTCAATAATTTGATCAAGAATAAAACATTGGTTTATATACAGGTTAATGTTTTTTTCTAAACAATGGTATTGAATAACATTTGAATTACCATTTTCAATTTTACTAATAACACCAATACTTGATTGATAAAAATCAGATATCAAATTCAGGTGAGATTTCCATTTAGGTAAGTATATTTCTTTAATATCTGATATATTCATTAATTCCATGCCTACTATACAAAAGGTAACTTACATGTTTTATTGCAAATACAATAACTAAACGATAATAAACATCCATTATTATAACAGATCCACTCAAATAAATATCTACATATAAAACATATTAGTTAAAAGATAAAATAAAAAAACCGATGACACAAGCCATCGGTTTAAATATTTATAATAATATTCTCTATTTAATTAAGCCACAGCCTGACCAATCAAAATAGCTGCTACTAATGCTAAAATTGCATATAACTCAGGGAATACTGCAAGAATTAATGATTTACCAAAAACGTCATAACCTGCTCCAATACCAGCAATACCATTTGCACAAACCTGTCCTTGACGAATAGCAGATAATAAACCTACGATACCTAATGCTAAACCTGCACCAAATACAGCACCAGCTTGTAACCATGTCATATCAGCTTGTAAAAGTCCGGCTAACATAAAGTAACCAATAAATCCATAAAGACCTTGAGAACCAGGCAATGCACTTAATGTTAAGTAACTACCAAATGCTGACTCATTCTTTTTCATGGCTCCAATGGCAGCATTACCACCCATTGAACAACCATAAGCACTACCAATACCTGTTAGTGCAACCATTAATCCTATTCCGATATAAGCAAATACAATAGCTTCCATAATTATTTTAATTTAAATCTGTTTTGTTATTAGTTAATTTGTTTTTTAAAAGGATTATATGCTTTTCCTCCACCTTCAAAACCTGCGTTTTTATAAAACTCCACAAAGGTTAAACGTAATGGGTGAACCATTGAACCTAATCCCGACATAAAAATATTAATAGCATGTCCTACTACTAAAATAATAAGCATTAGAACAACACCTACAATTTGCATCACAATTCCTGCTTCAGGATTTACTAATTTCAGAGCAAGATCATTGAATACCAAACCAAGAATAGCACTTGCTAAACCTAAGGCAAACAATCTCACATACGATAATAAGTCACCTACTCCACCAACAACAGTGTTATATGTGTCCCATAATCCTGATCCAAAATTTAATAGTAAACTTTTACCAGGTGTATTCATAAAGAAAATTCCTATTAAGCATATACCTGCAATTACATAATAAGGAATATTCATAAATTCAACACCTAACTTATCTGTTACCAAATAATTAACAGCAGAAGCTATAATTAAAAATGCCCATCCCAGAGTAGCAACAGCATGAATTAATCCAGCTTGTTTAATCTCCTTAGCTGCTCTTAGGAACATACCAAATAGCATTTGAATTAATCCTAGAATCAGCGATGATTTAAACATGATATCCTGAACTGTGATTCCTGACTCCTCCATTGATTTAGCTAATTCTCTATAAACCGGCAAATTGGTTTTATAAAGCTCTATACCAAAGAAGGTTCCTCCTAGTAATCCAAAGAACATGGTGGATGCTCCTAACAACTGGATTAAAGAAAGAATTGAATTAGATTCTTTTTGTTTAGCTTTCACAAAAGTTGCAACTAAAACAAATAACAATCCATACCCGGCATCACTAAAGCAGAATCCAAAGAATAGCAAATAGAAAGGTGCCAAATAAGGAGTTAAATCCAATTCATTATAAGAAGGCAAAGCATATAAGTTACTTATAGTTTCAAATAACTTACTGAACTTATTGTTTTTTAATTGCACAGGAGGTGTATCACTGAAACTTGCTTCACTCTTCAAATAATATACTGAGGTCTTTTCTAAATAAGCATCAAGTTCAGATAATCTGTCTTTTGGTGCCCAGCCTTCCAATAACTTTACTTGACCTTCAAGCTCATTACTGGTATGATGAACTGCTTCTTTTGAAGACAACACGTCTTTTATTTCAAGACTATATTGCTCAAGGACTGATATACCCTTATTAGCAATTGCATTTAATTTATTTTGCTCTTGCTCCAATTTCTGTGATAAATCAGACAATTGATCTTTTGTTGCAGAAATTGTCTGTTTTGGTAATCTTACCTCCTCAGCATCAATATCAGGAATAAAATCCCCATTCTCTAGTACTAAAACAAAATAAGTGTAACCTCTATCTTCTGATATTATACTTAAGTTATACGTAGTTTCCCATTCCGGATCAAATTTCTTTGAAGCTACATAAAAAAAGTACATTTGAATATTTGCTTCTTTTTCAAGCTGATCAATTTTATCCCATGAAAAGTTACCCCATGGTAATAATTGATTTAGTTCTTTATCCAAATGACTTATTTGCTGATTCAAGTGTTCTATATTACTTTGAGTTTCAGCAACAGCTTCCATGATTTCAGCACCTGTTTGTGGTATCTGAATATCATTATATGAATTCTCGTCAGCATGTGCTTTTAAAGTTTTAATAACCTTTTCAACTTCATTTACCTGACGATACGAATCCAAAATTTCCAGAGATGGTTCCTCTTCTTTTTCTATAATGTGAAGTACCCCCAATCTTTTAAGATCCTCTAAAAAAGAATCATAATCAGAATGGTGAACCAGAAAAGAATATTTATACATAGGTACAATCATGATTCCACCTCCTTTTCTTGTTGTTGACGGTTTTTCACAATCTTTTGTGCCGATTTAGAAAGGTTTTCCTCATCCTCAAGGAAACGCTTAATTTTTCTAATGGCATCCTTATACCCCGGTATTTGAACTTTTTCGTACAAATTCACTTTCTGTGTTGTCTTTTTACGGGCAACATCCAAAAGCTCCATTTTTCTTACGAAAACTTCTTTTTCAATGGCAACTTTAGCTAAATCTTCAATGATTTTAACACCATCAAAAAACCATACCGGTTTACTGAAAAGCGCAAACGGCTCTTTTTTAAATACAACATCTTTTAAAACAGGAGTCTGTACACCTGCAATCTTTTTACTTTCAAGAATTACATCCTCAATAGAAATGATTTGCATATCAAACTCTCTCCAAAGTCGAGACATTTTATCTAAATCAGCCATTTGGGTTTCAAATTCATGATCGAGCTCATCAGCTCGTCTTTTCGCTTTTTTAACTTCAATGCGCAGGGCAGCTTCTTTATTCTGAAGCGTAGGTAAAGCACGCTCCCGAATTTTCAGTTGCTTATCCAGCTGCTGCTGAGAAGTTTTATTATATTGAAACTTTACGGCCATAAAAATTAGATTTTAGATTTTAGATAAGAGATTTTTAGATAAAAAAATCAACCTATCCAACTCATCTATTTATAATCTACATTTTACTAAACATTTTCTATTATCTTTTATCTAATAGTCTACTGTCTAGTTTCCTTTCCAGTATTTTTCAACAAACTCTTCACGTACTACAACTTCTTCACGTGCAAAGTTGTCGCTAAATAGTTCCCAGGTAGTATCTAACATTTTTTCTGTATCAATATTAATATCCACAGCTAAAATATGTTCAGAATACTCTTTAGCAAATTTTAATGTCCGCTCATCATAATCTGTTAAATCAAATCCGTTATCCTGCTTTGTTTTAGCATTGGCTGCATCTGCATACAAACGAATTGCCGCGTTCATCACCTGAGGGTGATCTTCACGTGTTTGTTTACCAATTACCAACTGTTTCAAACGAGATAAGCTTCGGAAAGGATCCACAATTACTTTACCTACATCAGAATCCATACGTAAGAATAACTGTCCCTCTGTAATATAACCTGTATTATCAGGAATAGCGTGAGTAATATCACCACCATTAAGAGTTGTTACAGCTATAATTGTAATAGACCCTCCATGCGGGAATTGTACCGCTTTTTCATATAGTCTGGCCAAATCAGAGTATAATGAACCCGGCATACTATCTTTTGAAGGAATCTGATCCATACGGTTTGATACAATAGATAAAGCATCAGCATATAATGTCATATCTGTTAATAACACTAATACCTTTTGTTGCTTTTCTTCGGCAAAATACTCTGCAGCTGTTAAGGCCATATCCGGAATCAAAAGACGTTCTACCGGAGGATCATCAGTTGTATTTACAAAACTAACGATTCTATCAAGCGCCCCTGCGTTATCAAATATATTTTTAAAGTACAGGTAATCATCATTGGATAATCCCATACCTCCTAAAATAATCTTATCCGCTTTAGCTCTTAATGCCACATCAGCCATAACCTGGTTGTAAGGTTGATCAGGATCGGCAAAGAATGGAATTTTTTGACCAGTAACTAATGTATTGTTCAAGTCGATACCAGCAATACCGGTTGCAATTAATTGCGATGGCTGCTTTCTACGAACCGGATTTACAGAAGGACCTCCTGTATCCACAATTCGTCCATCAACCTGAGGACCACCATCAATTGGATCTCCAAATGCGTTAAAAAAACGACCTGCCAATTGATCTCCTACTTTTAATTGAGGAGGACGACCTAAAAATACCACTTCGGCATTTGTTGGAATACCTTCAGTACCTGCAAAGATCTGAAGAATAACCTCATCTCCCATAATTTTTACTACCTGTCCCATACGGCCATGTACCAGAGCCATTTCATCATAGCCCACATCCGTAGCTTTTAATGTTACGGTAGCCTTAGTCAAGTTAGTAATTTTTGTATATACTTTTTGAAATGCTTGAGTTTCCATGCATCTATAATTTTCAAAATTATTTAAATTGAATGAATCAGTTTAAGCGCTCATTCATAATCTCATCCAACTCTTTTTCGTGAGTTTTGAACTTTTCAGACTCCCACTCACTGTAGTTTATCTGTTTAAGCTGATTGATTATTCGCTTAAAAAATCCATTAACATCTTCAAATGAATCAAATTTGAATTTTTTATCTGTGATGTCTAACACTTTCTCCAACATATATTTCTGACGAGGCATTGGACAGTTTGCATCAATTTTATCAAAAGAATCTTGTTGAAGAATTACCGCATCAATTAATTCTGAATTCCAGAATTTCTCATGAAATTCTAAAGGTACACCATCATCTCCAAGAATATTGATCTGTTCCTGAGCTTCTTTTCCTCTTAACAATAATGTTTTAGTTTTAAGAACATTATCTAACCAGTTTTCGCCAATATTCTCTTTCAGATACTCTTGTACTTCTGGATACTCAAGATATTTTGAATAACTATCAATTGGATCAATAGCAGGATAACGCTTACTATCTGCTCGTCCCTGATTTAATCCGTAGAAACATCTTGCAGCCTTACGAGTAGATTCAGTTACCGGCTCCTTTAAGTTACCCCCTGCAGGAGATACTGTACCAATAAATGTAATAGAACCAGTTTTACCATTATTTAAGTATACGTAACCTGCACGAGCATAGAAACTTGTAATAATAGCTGTTAAATCCATAGGGAAAGCATCCGGTCCCGGAAGCTCTTCCAAACGGTTACTCATCTCCCTAAGTGCCTGAGCCCAACGAGAAGTTGAATCTGCCATTAATACTACTTTCAATCCCATTGAACGATAGTATTCACCCAATGTCATTGCTGTGTAAACAGAGGCTTCACGAGCTGCTACCGGCATGTTTGAGGTATTTGCAATAATTGTTGTACGCTCAATCAAACTACGACCTGTTTTTGGATCCTCCAATTCAGGGAATTCTGTAAAGATTTCTACAACCTCATTAGCACGTTCTCCACACGCTGCAATAATTACAATATCAGCATCTGCAAATTTTGAAATAGCATGCTGTAATACTGTTTTACCAGTTCCGAAAGGACCAGGGATAAATCCTGTACCACCTTCAGTAATTGGATTTAATGTATCTAAAGTTCTGGTTCCGGTTTGTAACAGCTTAAATGGACGAGGTTTCTCTTTATAAGCTCGTACAGCCATTTTAACCGGCCATTTCTGAACCATTGTTAATTCTATATCGTTACCTTCACTATCTGTAACAGTTGCTACAACATCATCAACTGTATATTGACCTGCAGCAACAATACTTTTAACAGTATATGAACCTTCAAATTTAAAAGGAACCATAATTCGGTGAGGAACACTATTTTCTGGAACTTCTCCTAACCAGCTACCGGCAACCACCTGATCACCAACTTTTGCAATAGGAGTCCAATCCCATTTTTTCTCTCTGTCTAATGGATCGGTATAATCTCCTCTTTTTAAGAAAACACCATCCATTTTATCTAAGTCATTTTGCAGACCATCATAATTTCTGGATAAAATACCCGGACCTAAATTCACTTCTAAAAGGTGATTTTCAAACTCCACCGGAGTTCCAACCTTTAATCCACGGGTACTTTCAAAGACCTGTACATAAACATTTTTACCCAAAATCTTTATCACCTCTGCCATCAGTTTATTTTCAGGGTGCGATATAAAGCATATTTCGTTTTGGGCCACAGGACCATCAACCTCAACAATAACAAGGTTGGCTATAATACCGGCTACTTTTCCGGTAGTTTTATTTTTTCTTTCCATGGCTTAATTTATATTCTTCAGGAAATTCGTAACTAGATTCCAACTCACTAAGTAATTTACGGAACATCTTTTGCCCTTCTTCTTCATCCAAAGCAATCCATCTTTCTACCATAAATTGTTTAAAAATGAAAGACAAAACTCTTTCTATTGTGAAATAATGAAAGAATGTTGCATCATCAAGATATTCCCACTTTAGTTGATCTATTTTTAGTTCTCGCTCTAACAAACTTTCTTCCTCATAAGTTTGCACCAATGTTTCAATTTGATTCAACTCGCTTGCTAATCCAAAATCCCTTGAGCGACTTTTAATTAGTGCTTCAGTAATCTCTGTATTACCAATCAATTCTTTTTCATAAGCAACACCATATTTTTTGCCGGTTAATGCAGTAAATACATTTTTTACATTTACTTCATAATCGACAAATTCGCTTAAAAATTGATTAGAGAAAGACTTCAGGTAAACTACATACTTCTTAAAAAGTAAAATTTCTGCCTGAGTGGAATCGATTTTCTCTTCTGCAAATAATACCTCTTTAACAAATTGAACCACGTATTGAGGATAAATAGAGTTACTCAGATCCTCAATATTTTTCTTATCCAACAAATGCTCCAGATCCACTAAAGTAAATAAGCCTCGTGGATCAAATTCTTTTTGTTGGTTGTACATTAAACTTATTAAGTTATAATGATCGAAGGGTAAGTAGAGCGCATTAGCCATTTCCAGGTCTTGAGAACTCAATTCTTCCAACAAAGACTCACGAAGAATGATTGAGTTAAACAAAACTTTTTTATCACCTAAAACAATATCAGGTAATCCGGCAATTAAACAGTAATACTTTTTACCCATTTTTACTCCTCTTCAAATAACAATTGGTTAGTTTTAGGACGTAAAAAAGATTTAAAAAAGTTTTGGAAATCGCCTTCCTCAAAACTAATAATGTAACTACCATCACTTGGTCCTACTTTAAAACCAGCTTTTACAGACTGATCAGCTTCAAAGTTTAAACCTTTATTCATTTCGGTTGCCAGACTATTTTTGATAAACTTTTCCATTTCTGCTTTATCAGATTCTGATAAAACAACATCGATATCGAAGTTACCTGTTTTTAACCAACCTTCTACAACTTTTAAAATTAGTGACTGCACGTATTTCTTGTCGGAGAAAACCTCTTTTAGTGAAGGTTCAGCAACTTGAACAGCTATGCTATTTCCAATTTTTTGTTGCAAGGATGAGATTGCTTGTTGAGATGCCAGCTTTATTTCAGAATCAACATTTCGTTGTTTCTCTGCGGCCTTCTCATTTGCATCTTCAATAATACCTGATGCCTTACTTTTAGCTTCGGAGAGAATTTCTTCAGCTTCTTTTCGGGCTTTTTCCAAGATAGCTTCAGCCTCAAGGTTCGCTTTTTGAACCCCATCAGCATAAAGCTTTTCTGTTAGCTCTTGAAGTTTTGACTGCATAATTTTGACTCGTATTTTTTGATAAACACCTTATTAAATAAGGCATCTATCCATTAACAAAGAATTAGTATAATCTATTTAAAAATATCTTAAATATGCTATTTATGACAGAATATTAAGATCAACTGATGTTTTTAAGAAATGAACCAATAAAAAATCTCAATAAAACTAACTGTTTTCAGTTTCAATGATATTGATCTTTATCATCTGTACATCTTATTTTATCGTTATGAAACTCCTTACAAAGGAAAATTGTTTAAAACTATTAATTTTTTTATCTTTTTGTTATGAATATTTTAAATAAATTAACTTTACACTTACATGTTATATAACACGCAGTACTGTCTCTAAATATCTAATTGTCCGATAGTTTTTAGATAATTTGACTTATTGATTTTATAATTCACCTTCGCAGATATAAAATCAGAATTAGCTTTCTGCCATTGTACCTGGGCATCCAGTACATCTGTTGTAGTAACTACACCTTGAGTCAATCGGTTCATTTCTAGTTTAAGATTTTCTTCAGCCTGATCTAAAGAGGCTTTAGTAAATGATATTTTAACCATAGATTCATTTAAATTAAAAGCACTTTGCTGAATTTGGAGAATGATACCTTCTTTAGCTTTATCATAACTTAGTTGAGCTTTCTGGTTAGTCAACTTCTTCTTTTCTATAGCCAGATTCTTTTCGCCCCAATGAAAAATTGGCATTGATAAGGATAAGCCAGCAACCCATGTTAATTCAGTTACATCCTCAGCTTTATGGTTTGGATTTTGAAATCCATAATTTGCAAAAGAAACCAATTGTGGCATATAATCAGATCTGACAATATTTATGTCTGCTGTTGTTATTCCAACCTGACCTTCCATCATTTTTAATTCCTTTCTGTTACTTGCAATAGTTTCAATTTCGCTAACAGAAACAGGTTTCTCTTCAGGAATAATCACTGAATCTGCAATAGCTACTTCATCTAAAATACCATTACCAATACTTTGATTCAGAGACATCTTTGCCAATTGAATGTTATCTTTCATTTGAATTAAAGCCAATTTGGTATTATTTAACTCAACCTGTGTTTTTAAAACTTCGTTCTTGGTTAAGATGCCAACCTTATACATATTACTCGTTTCTCTTACTACATCCTCCAAAAGCTGAACTGACTTCTGGATTACTAAATAATTTTCTTTTAATGAAACTAAAGCCCAATATTTTTGGTCTACTTCTAAAATCAGGTTCTCCTTTGTATTTTCAACATTCTTTTCGGAGATATCAACACCAATTGAAGACATTTTTACATAATTCCTCAATTTTCCTCCTAAATACAAAGGCAAACTAAAATCAATTCCGCCATCATACATATTATTGTAGGTTAACTGCTTGTATAAACCAGTAAAAAGCACCCCACTAGCGGCCCCATTAACAGTTGGTAATTCCCATGCAGGAACATCCATCACTTGTGGATCATTCATATATGTATATGTAGCAGAGAAATCAAATTGCGGCAACATAGCTCTCTTACTCATTTTTAAAGATGCTATGTTTATGGCCAAATCAGCCTGAGCCGCTTTAAGATCCTGATTATGATCGATTGCTTTTTCTCTGCATTGTTCAAGCGTAAGAAGCTCTTGCGCCTGAACAACAGAAAAAAGTGTAGCAAACACTGTAATAAAAATATATTTGTACATTTTTTAAATTTTAATGAAAACGATAAATTTTTTGAGAGCCCGGATTTAATTTTTCCCTGATGCATGAAATTAAGAAGGCATTTTCCTTTTGAAGAAGTTTTTCAAATTCTTCCAGGTTATCAATTGACTTAGTCATTTTTGCAGCCTCAATTTCTGCATAATTGATAGTTTTAAACCGATCAGCTAATGCATAAGCTCTGTCCACTAATTCTTCCTGAGTGAAGACTTTGTCAACTAAATTATTACTGACCAAATGTTGATAGAATACTTTATCGGATAAGAATAAAAGATTAACCGGATTTATATTTGCAACTTTAAACTGATCGTACATGATACCTCCTTTAGGTATATTCACCATCATTTCATTATTGTTATCCAGATAAAACTCATTTGTAATAACCCTTACATCAGCGATAAGGTTAAAATTAAACAACATTGAATTCAGTGGGGCTGAAATCATTGAAATTACAACCTTCTTAAGGGTGTATAATTTAATTACTAGTTGATCAAAAATGCGAAAAGCCCGAAGCACATCATCTTTAAAATCTTTATCATTAAAAAATGAATTCCATAACTCATTATATTTTTCTAATGAAAATTCAGGATGATCATTACTTATAAAAATAACTTTTACTTCGTTATCCTCAGACAATTTATCCAAAACTGAAAGAAGCTCATCGCGATATTCATAGGTTTTACTTTCCAGAAATAAACAATAGTTTAGTTGAATCTGGGCAATACCATTTTCACTCCCTATATTATAATATGGATTACTTAAATTAATACTCATAACAAATACGATTAATTAGCCGGTTTAATTTTATAAAACAACACGTAGAATAGTGGTAATACCAATAAGGTAAGGAAAGTTGCAAAGAACAATCCGAAAATGATTGTTACTGCCATAGATCCGTACATTGCATCTGTAATTAGTGGAAACATTCCAAAAATGGTTGTTAATGCTGCCAGCAATACAGGGCGCATTCTGCTTACCGCAGCATTTACCACAGCTTCATAAGGACTAACATTTTCCATGTTAAGATTAAGGTTAATTTCATCCATCATTACAATGGCATTTTTTAAAACCATACCAATTAATCCTAAAAATCCGGTAATTGCCATAAAACCAAATGCTTTACCTGTTACAAATAAACCTATTGAAACACCTATTATGGAAAGAGGAATAATTGCCATTACAATAAGCGATTGTCTAATACTATTAAATAACATTACTACAATAAGTACTATTAACAGCATAGCCATTGGCATATAAGTTCCTGTAGCCTCATTAGCCTCTAACGAAGGTTTAAACTCCCCATCCCACATTAAAGAATATCCTTCGGGCAATGGAATCGATTCAATTTTAGATTCTACCAATGTCTGCAATGAAGCTCCACTCATATTTGGATCAAGAGGATCACATTGTACAGTTATTGCCCTTTGTCGGTTATACCTTTGAATCACACTATTTTCGAAAGATACTTCTATATTATTTTCAACAAGCTCTTTTAAAGGAACGGAAGCCTTACTATTCATTCCCCAAACCTGTGTATTAGATATGCGCTCAAGGTTATTCTGTGTTTCCTGATCTGTTTTAAGGAAGATAGGTCTCATCACATCATTATCGCGATATAAACCAATACCTAACCCCGCAGAAGTGGAACTCAAAATGGCATTACCCAAATCTGTCCTTGTGATTCCGGCCTTACTGGCCTTTACCTGAGAATACTTAGGTTCCCATGCCATTACCTGATTACGCCAGTCATTGGTAATATCTCCACAAGCAGGTTCAGCTCTAAATACAGCTTCTGCTTGTTCTGCAAGATCACGCAATACCCCAGGATCCGGACCTATAAATCTAGCTTCTACTTTATACTCAATTGGAGGACCTCCAATATATCCTTTAATTCTTAAGCGTGCATTCGGATAACGAGATTCCAGTTTATTTCTAATAATAGAATTAACAGAGTCTACACCTTCCAATGTATTTGTTTCGATCATTAGCTGTCCATAGCTTGAATTATAGCTTTGTGTTTGTGCACTCAGAATATATCTTGGTGGTGTTTGTCCTATACTTGCTGTAACATTTTTTACAGCTCTAACACTATCTAACAAATACTCTTCTATAGTTGATAAATCGCGAGATACCTGATGAATATTACTTCCCTCCGGCAACCAATAATCCACCAAAGTATAATTCTTTTCAAGAGGCATAAAAAATGCCTTTTTCGTATGGCCAAAAGCAATGATTGAAGCAACCAATAATCCTAGAACTCCTGCCAAAGAAATCTTACGATATTTCAATATATTTTCAAGAACACTTTGAAACAATTTATACCATTTCCCTTCAAATGGATTTTGTACGTCTTTTGTTGTCTTTAGAAATCTCTCACAAACCAAAGGCGTTTGTGTCATTGCAAAAATCCAACTTAGTCCAAGTGATATAGCAAGTACTTTGAATAAATCCGTATTAATTTCTCCAGCACTATTAGGTGCTAAGAATACTGGTAAAAAGGCCAAAATTGCAATAAATGTAGCACCAAGTAAAGGCCAGGCAGTTGATTTACCAATATTTACGATAGCCTTCTTTACATTTAAACCTCTTTGCAATGAAACAATGATACCGTCTGTAACTACAATTGCATTATCTACCAACATACCCATTGCAATAATAATTGCAGATAAAGAAGTACGATGAAGTGAAATATCAAAGGCCTTCATGGCTATTAATGTTCCTAAAATAGAAAACAACAAACCACTACTGATCAAAATCCCGGAACGTAATCCCATAGAAACTAACAAGATTACAATTACAATTACAATTGATTCAATCAGATTGACTACAAAAACATTATTTGCGTTTCGTACTTCTCTTGCCTGATCATATATAGTATGAAGCTCCAGACCAACAGGTAATTGTTCGGTTATTTTTTCTAATTTGGCATTTATATTATCGGCCATTTCTAGCACATTCCCCCCATTAATAGTTGAAATACCAATACCTACAGCCGGTTTATCATTAAAGCGTTGCATACTGAGCATTGGCTCCAAATAAGATTTTTTTACCTGAACTAAATCTTTCAGGTAAAACTGTTCCTGACCAACCTGAACAATAGTATTTTGAATATCTTCTATACTATTGAATGCGGTGTTACCAGCCACTCTTACATTTAATTTATTTAGTTGGATAGTACCAGCAGGTGCAATATTTGATTGAGCATTCAAAGCTCCAATAATCACTCCTGGATTAACCCCAAGTTCAGATAACTTTGCATAATTAATAATTAAATCAACGCATTCGGTTCTATCACCAAACAAAATAATTTTACCAACCTGACTTGCTGTTAACAATTCACGTTGAACAAAACGGGCATAATCATTCAATTGATCCTGAGAGTATCCATCACCAGTCAGCGCATAAAACATCCCATACACATCTCCAAAATCGTCAACTACAGTTGGTTCCATAGCACCTGGAGGTAGCTCACCACTAACATCATTAATTTTTTTACGTAAGATATCCCACTCCTGAGGCATCTGTTTAGAACCCATACTTTCCTTTAAATCAATTTGAATAATGGAAAGTCCTGCATAAGAACTGGAATATATCTCGTCAATATTATCCATTTGTTGAGCAGCTCGTTCTAATTTCTCCGTTAATTCCTGCTCAACTTCATACTGAGAGGCACCCGGATATCTTGTTACTACAAGTGCAGTTTTAATTGTAAATTCAGCATCCTCAAGTTTACCAACTTTAAAATAAGATACAATTCCTCCAATTAAAACCAACACTAAAATGAAGTATACAAATACCCTGTTTTTTAATGTATATTCTGCTAAATTCATGTCTGTTTTTAAAGTTGATTTCCTTTATTTGTTGATGAAAATCCTTTGAATATCTTCACCTTTTCACCCTCTTGTAAATAATTTACGCCTGCAGTAACAACAACCTCATCTTCATTAAGTCCATTTTCTATTACAATTTCATCTGTAGATAGAATTTGTCCTAATTTCACAATCCTTTTTGTTACCTGATTATTACTAAGAATCCACACACAATTGTCTTTCCCTCTTGAAAAAACTGAAGTTACAGGAACTACACATAAACTATTTGTATTCTTCGACCCTTTAAAAATCTCTAGTTGAGCAGTCATACCTGCTCGCAATTTCACACCTTGGGGAGCTTCTATTACTGCAGAAATTGGATATGATTGCTTAGTGAAGTTTGACTTAGAACCTAACTCTAAAAGAGATGCATCAAATTGATATGTTGAATCTTTATCATTAATAACACAGATAAGCTCAGTGTTTGTATCAATTGTTTTAGCATCCTCTACTGAAATCCAAGCATTAATCTTATAACTGGATAAATCAAGAAATGAAACAATAGGTTGCCCTGGATTTACTTTTTCAAAATTTTCAACATAAACCAAGTTTACATATCCTGAAAATGGCGCTTTTAGTTCTGTATCTTCCAAAGCATTTTTAGCATCTTCAAAATTACCTTTTGCTAAAACATACTGAGCTTCCATTTTATCAAACAAACTTTTTGAAACACTTTCTTGAGATAGCAACATTTTGTATCTCTCATACTCGGCTTTTGCAAGTTTGTAGTGTGACTCTGCTTTTGATAAACCAACTTTAAAATCTCTATTATCAATACTTGCGATTATTTGATCCTTTTCAACATAACTACCTACAATATTATTAAGTGTTACTAGTGGACCTCCAACTCTAAAAGCCAAATCAACTCGTCTTCGCTCGTTAACAGTTGCCGGTAAGGTTAACTTATTCATCGTCTTATCTAAAGACTCTACTTTTGCAACCTTTACGCTTCTTTCCTTTTTCTGTGCCTGTTTATTCTCTTTACATCCGAATAAAACACCAATTAACAGAAATAGAAATAATTTTCCCTTTCTCATTTTAATTACAATTATTTATAAATATTAAATCCAAAATACTCGGTATACTATTTTTGTGTTTTTAGTTTACTTTTAGATAAAAAAATTTAAACTTACTTTACCCTTATACCACGTATTACTATATCTAATTCAGGCTTTAGTTTTTCACGAAATTCGCTTGCTGATTGCCCTAAGTGAATATTTGCTGTAATAATCACATCAACAAATTCAGAAATAAATCCAGGAACAATTGCCTTATCGACAAACCCTATTTTTTGTCCTTGTTCAAAAAAATCATTTAAAATAGCATTTAAACTTTTTTTCCTGGATAGTATCATTTCCTCAATTCGAGGGTATTCTTTTGCTATATCTCTTGCGTTTAATAGAACAAATTCTTCAAAATTATCAGCAAAGAATCCTCCAAAAGCGTCAAGCTTTTTGCCATAATCATCCTGACCATTTAGAAAATCACGCCTTCTTTCTATATCTGCAATAAAGTTACTTTCAATGACTTTATATAGTAGATCTTCTTTATTTCCAATTATCTTATATAATGTTCTTTTTGAAACTCCACATTCTTTTGATAGTTCATCCATATTCCACCCACGAACACCTGATCGAACCAACATCTCTTTAGTCGTTTCAAATACTCTAGATTCGATTTCTACATCTCCTACCTTAGCCATTTGTATACTATTTAGGTTTACTTAGTTTACTTTTAAGAATGCAATTATAACAATTAATTCAAATAAAACACTTAGAATAATCTTTTTTAACAATAAATAATTAAAGCAAATCTGGCAAAGTTCTGAAGGGTCAAACAATTAGTATAATTATCTGTTTAAAGAATAAAAAAGAAATATGGAATTATTAAAACAATTAAACTGGAGATATGCAACCAAGCATTTCAATCCAAATAAAAAGATAAACTCAGAAGATCTAGACACCTTATTAAATGCTATAAACTTAGCACCTTCATCATTTGGTTTGCAGCCTTATAAAGTATTGGTTATTGAAGATGCGGAAGTAAAAAAGAAACTTAAAGAAGTAGGTTATCAACAACCTCAGTTTACAGATGCCTCTCAAATAATAGTATTTGCAGCAAACAATAATGTTACCGAAAAAGATGTTGATGATTTTATGGTTCGAATCGCAGAAACCAGGGGTATCTCAATTGATAATCTTGCGGACTACAAAGCAGCCATACTTGGTAAAATAAACAGATTATCAAAAGAGGAACTTACAACCTGGGCCTCAAAACAGTGTTATATAGGATTAGGATTTTTATTGTATACAGCTGCTCAATTACACATTGATGCTTGTCCAATGGAAGGTTTTGACAACAAGGGCTTTGATGAAGTACTTGGTTTAAAAGAAAAAAACCTCAGCTCTGTGGTAGTTGCATCAATTGGATACCGTGCTGATGATGATAAATATCAATCTCAAGAAAAAGTAAGATATACCCTTGAAGATTTGATTATAAGATATTAAAGAGTTGTTATTACTGTAGCCTGGGCAGATACTTTGATTTATTGGAGTGTCTGCCTTTTTTTTCCTTTAAAAATAAATATGCCCAGTGACACAAATGCAGATACAATACCAATTACAACTCCTATCGCAATATCTAATCCCATACCTCCATTTGAAAGAGGAGCTACAAATATATAGCTAACACAAACAGCAGTCATAAACATAGCCGGAATTGATATATACCAATGCTTTTTACCTGACTTAATGAGATACATAGCAACAGTCCAAAGCATCACTACTGATAATATTTGATTGGATAATCCCAGGAATTTCCAAATAGTAGAAAACTCTAATTGCGTAAGAATAAAACCTAAAACAAACAATGGTAAACTAATAATCAATCTGCTTTTAATACTCTTTTGACTGTAAGAAAAAATATCAGCCAAAGTTAATCTAGCACTTCTAAATGCTGTATCACCTGTTGAAATAGGTAATACAATAACACCTACAACAACAAAAACTGCACCTACTTTTCCCATCCAATGTTCAGAAATCATATTTACAACCCACGCCGGATTATGTTCTTTTGGCAACATAACTTCATTTAAACCATTTGCATCACCAAAATAATTCATGGCTGCCGTAGCCCATATTATGGCAACAATTCCCTCAGCAATCATGGCACCATAAAAAGCATAACGTCCATAACTTTCTTTCTTAAGACAACGAGCCATCATTGGTGCTTGCGTAGAATGAAAACCAGATATAGCACCACAAGAAATAACAATAAACATCATCGGGAAAAGAATATTATGTCCGGGATTATGATGTAAATTCTTTAATCCATCCAGAGATAATTCTTTCATATAGAAATCACCAGTTAAATGATTTAAAACCATTGCTCCTGCAATTCCAATAGCCATTAATAATAATGCGGCGGCAAAAAACGGATATATTCTGCCAATAATTTTATTTATAGGAAGTAAAGTAGCTACTAAATAGTAGCCAAAAATAACATAAACCCAAATTTCAAATCCTCCATTTGTCTGATATGCTAACAACCCTGCAGGACCAGAAACAAAAGCAACCCCAACAAATATCAATAAAAGTAAAGTAAAAACTCTCAACAAATACCTAAAACCATTTCCCAAATATTTACCTACTAATTCTGGAACACTTGCTCCTCCATTTCTTAAAGACAACATTCCTGAAAAGTAATCATGAACCGCTCCCATAAAAATGCATCCTATTACAATCCAAACATAAGACCATTGGCCATATTGCGCCCCTAATATTGCGCCAAAAACAGGACCTAATCCGGCAATATTCAAAAACTGAATCGTAAAAACCTTCCAGGTAGGTAATGGAGTAAAATCAACTCCATCAACATGTGTAACAGCAGGTGTTTTTATTGTATTATCAGCTCCAAAAAACTTTTCTATAAACTTTCCATAAAAGACAAAGCCAATAATTAATAAAGAAATAGAAACTAAAAAGGTAATCATTTCATTAAAAATTTGAGCTGCAAAAATAAATAAAAAATGCACTTCAGTTCAGCATAAGCAAAACTAAAGTGCATCATTCAAAATGCGTGGTTATATTTTATTGTTTAACCAATCTTACTACTTTACGAGAAACTAAATCCTCAACTACAATCTGGTAAATTCCACTATTTAAATCTGATACATCAAACTGATCTACCATACCTGCATTTAATTCAAACGCCTGTACTGTTGCTCCTGATAAGCTCACAACCTTTACCATTACAGTTTGTGAATCAAAACTAGTCAAATCAATATTTACTAATCCTTCTGTTGGATTTGGATATATAATCAGATCACTTTCTTCAATATCCGAAATATCTGTTGTTAACTGTGAAGATTTAAGGCTCCATGAATAAGCATCCGGGGTAAATATCTTATCCCACTTTATTAAATATGCTGTTCCTGCCTCAACATCTAATGTTAATTCAGACTGTAAACCATCTTCATCATCACTATAGAAAGCTCTTTGCTCACCACAGCCAGTATAAACTTCCAAATACGTATCTTCTGAAGTTAACCCTACACTAGTAATAGTAAGGTCACCATCCTCACGTGCAATAAATCTGTACCATTTATTAGTTGCTGATTCATGATCAATAGTATTTTCGTCTGAAACATCAATATCAATAGGGTCTATACATCTTTCTCCTGCTTCCCAGTTACCTTCTTCAATCGTCCATTCTATTTCTCCATTTGTTGCTCCATTCTGCCAACAAATAAGGTAAGACTCCCCTTCTACAGCATCAAATGCAATTTTACTAGGATTCCAACTTTGGTCATTATTAATTGAAGAAGTATAACTACAGTCATCAAAAACAGCAACTCGACAATCATCGGCATTGTCACTGACTGCTCTTACTGTTACTTTACCATCTCGTGATGCAGTAAATTCAAACCATCTATATTTATTTTGAGGTGCATTACTAACCATATAACCTACAGTAGAAGACAATGGATAGCTACAAAATTCACCCTGAGCAACACTTACCTCTTCAAGCTCCCACTCAAATTCTGTATTTGTATAATAATTTTTCCAATTAATGTAATAGGTAAGTCCACTTATTACTTCAAATGAAACTTCAGATTGATTATCACTAAAATTATCACTAAAAGTAAAAGGTTCAAGATCACAGCCATCTGAAATCTCAACATAAGTATTACTTGTTGTCAATCCAACAGAAGATACAGTGACTTTTCCATTCATGGTTGCAGTATAACTAAACCACTGGTCCCCAAGAGAGTTGTCACTAACATTAATTCCCTGATTAGCAGCTACAGCTGCACTACAGTTTTCTCCACCTTGTCCAAATACTACTTGGACTCTCACTCCTACTAAGATTAGGAATAATAAAATAATTTTTTGCATTTTGTGTTGTGTTGTTGTGTTGTTGTGTTGTATAATTTATTTCTTTAAATGCTATTTTATTATAAGTCTGCCTGATTAAACAGATAACGTATTTTCCCCAAAACACTTTATCTCTATTTCATCATAGCTCCTTAGCTTCTATCAATATTTTTAATCATTAAATATTGTGCGTTCACAATAAATTTATATTCATTTATCAACTTATAACGAAAACCGATTTAAAAGGTTTCAGTTTTTATTTTTTTGTTTTGATCTCATTTTCAAGTAAAAAGATTCTTATCATGTAAAAACCTTAATTTCCCCTAGGTTTTACAAGTATTTTTTCTTTTGAATACTCAAAAAATTATTATGAAAAAATGAGTTGTTTTATACAAATTAAATTAGTCCCCACTAATATTAATTATAGTACAAAACTTAAGTCTCTCGGTGTGTATGAAGTAATAGGAGGTGCAAATGTAAAAAAGTTTTCAATAATCATAAACTTTATCCATACATTATATAATATTTTAACTTTTTTTTAACAATGATCTGAATTCAAAAATTTATATCAAATTCTGGTTTATATTCGATGTTTTTGTTCCTACTTTTGTAGTATTACTTAAATTTAAAGCCATTGGATCACAAAATACTATTAATCACAGCTCCTTTTACACAGTTGAACACTCCTTATCCAGCAACTGCCTACTTAAAAGGCTATATGGATTATCAAAATATTCCATCATCTCAGGTTGATTTGGGATTGGAAGTTTTATTAAAAGTTTTTTCAAAAAAAGGGCTGTTCCATATTTTTAACGAACCAAACGCAAAAAAAAGTACATTAAGCGAAAACGCTACCAGAATACTAGCATTAAAAAAAGGTTACATCTCTACCATTGAGGATGTAATTTCCTTTTTACAAGGTAAAAACGAAATGCTTTCACATACTATTTGTAATGAATCATTTCTTCCACAAGCTTCTAGATTCAATAATTTAGATGACTTTGAATGGGCATTTGGGTCAATGGGCATAAGAGATAAAGCCAGACATCTATGTACTTTATACCTTGAAGATCTCTGTGATTACATTATTGAATGCATTGATCCTCATTTCGGTTTTAGCAGATATGCAGAAAGAATTAGTTCTTCAGCTTTTAGCTTTGATCCTATTTATCAAGAAATCAATAATGAAAACTCCTTCATTTGTGATATACAAAACAAGATTATAAGTGAATATATTGAAAAAGAAAATCCCTCTTTAATAGCTTTTTCTGTACCATTTCCCGGTAATTTATTTTCAACTTTAAAATGTGGACAATATATAAAATCTAAATTCCCACAAATAAAAGTTACTATTGGAGGAGGATATCCTAATACCGAATTAAGATCTGTTAGTGATACCAGAATATTTAAATTTATAGACTTTATTACTCTTGATGATGGAGAAGTTCCTTTACTTAATCTTTTAGAATATATTAATGGCGAAAGGACAATAGATAGACTCAAAAGAACATTAATAAAATCTGATGAAAAAGTTGTTTATATAAATGGATCTGAAATGGATGACTTTTCATATAAAAACAATGTTTCACCTAGTTATCAAGGACTCAAGATCAATGATTACATTTCCATTATTGATATAGTAAATCCAATGCACAGACTTTGGAGCGATGGTTTTTGGAACAAATTAACAATGGCTCACGGATGCTATTGGGGGAAATGTTCTTTTTGTGATACATCATTAGATTATATTAAAAGATTTGAACCGGCATCGGCTACTGTTATATGTGACAAAGTTGAAGAAATCATTAAACAAACAGGAAAAACCGGATTCCATTTTGTAGACGAGGCAGCCCCTCCTTCATTAATGGTTGCTTTTGCAAAAGAGATTATTAAACGAGAAATAAATATTGTTTGGTGGACAAACATACGTTTTGAAAGGCATTTTACATATGATGTTTGCAGAATATTGAAAGCCTCTGGCTGCATTGCAGTTTCAGGAGGCCTGGAAGTAGCTTCAGACAGAATTTTATCACTTATAAATAAAGGTGTAAACGTTTCACAAGTAGCTAAAGCATGTTATAATTTTGCAAGCAATGGCATCATGACTCATGCATATTTAATGTATGGTTTCCCTACACAATCCACTCAAGAAACCATTGATTCACTGGAGATTGTTAGACAAATGTTTGAAAACAGCATTCTACATTCAGGTTATTGGCATCAATTTGCATTAACAGTTCATAGTCCTGTGGCTAAAAATCTTAATACCTTCAATATATCAACAGCAAACCACAAACTTAATTCGTTTGCAAACAACGACTTAGAACACATCGACAAAAAAGGAGCTAAACACGAACTTTTTAGTGATGGTTTAAAGAAATCCATCTATAATTATATGTATGACCTGGGATTTGATTTACCATTACAAGAATGGTTTGATTTTAAAATTCCTCCAACAACAATTGCTCCCAATTATATTTACAATGCATTAGAACAAGCACATCAAGAAGAATACAAACCAAACAACAAGGTTATTTGGCTCAATGAAATTCCTGCAATAAATTTCTATAGAAAGAAGAAAAAAGGTAATTCTATTTCTATGGCGGAACTAACTATCCATCAAAAAGACAATGTTCTTAATTTAAACGTTAAAGAAGATATTGGAAATTGGATAATAAAAGTTCTTCAGCTTTCACATATAAGTAATCCTATAGAATATTCTTATAAAGATTTAATTAAAAGTTTTGAAGAAGAAAGCTTAGGTAATTTTGATATATTTAGCAATGGATATTCATTTAATACTTTAAGAGAATGTGGATTACTAATAATATAAGATTAATAACCCTAATCACTTATGTATTTTTAGTTATTTCATGTTCAAATAATAATATGAACGAAAGCGCTTTAAAGCAAGATATAATTAATACAGAAAAAGCCTTTGAAAAAATGGCTAACGATAAGGGCATTGCAGAAGCTTTTAATTATTTTGCTGATCAAAATGCTGTTATTTTAAGAAACAACAATCTAATCAAGGGTAAAAATAATATCTATCATTCAATTAAAACCAATGATAGTTATAAACATGCAACATTACAATGGGATCCTGATTTTGTTGAAGTATCAAAAGACGGAACTTTAGCTTATACTTATGGTGAGTATATTTTTGAATATTATGATAAAAACAACACAAAACAGACTTCTACAGGAATTTATCATACTGTTTGGAAGAAACAAGAAGATGGTTCATGGAAATATGTCTGGGATTAAGACAACTAATTAATATATTACACTACAAAACTTATAGTTACAACAAATATGACAAGGATTTTATTATTTCTATTATTTATTTTTTTATTCGGTAATATTAGCGCTGAAACCATTGACAATTACCTTTTTCCTAAACCAAAACAAAACTCAATCAAAGAAGGATTCCTTAACAACATAAATGGCTTCCAGTATAGTTCAGAAAAACTAATATCTCTGCTAGAAACATTAGAGACAATAAATATACAAGGTGAATTAAAGGAATTTTGCACACCTCTTAAATACAACACTGTAAGTTATTTAATTGACAGCACTTTAGTACACAAACAAGAATACAAAATTTCTATAGACACGCTAAATATTAAACTTATTGCAAAGGATGAAGCAGCTCTGTTTTTTGCAAAACAAACTTTAAAACAGATAATATTTTATGCTGAATCAACAGACTCTGCCATACCATGTTTAGAAATTACCGATTGGCCAGACTTTGAAAAAAGAGGTTACATGCTTGACATAAGCAGAGATAAAGTGCCTACAATGGAAACACTTTATCAGATTATTGACATGTTAGCCAGCTGGAAAATCAACGAATTTCAACTTTATACAGAACACACTTTTGCCTATAAAAATCATAAAGAAGTTTGGGAAGGTTGCAGCCCATTGACAGCTGAAGAAATTCAAAAACTAGATGCCTACTGTAAAGTCCGTTTTATTGATTTAGTTCCAAATCAGAATTCTTTTGGACACATGGAAAACTGGTTAAAACATGATACCTACCTTGATTTAGCTGAATGCCCTACAGATTGCAAAACCATTTGGGGTATGAGAAGCAGAACTAGTCTTAATCCAACTAATCCTGGTTCTTTAGTATTAATGCAAGAATTATATAAAGAGCTTCTTCCTAATTTTTCAAGTGAGTACTTTAATATTGGTTGTGATGAAACCGTTGAATTAGGATGTGGCTTATCAAAAGAAGAATGTGACAAAATTGGGAAAGGCCAGGTTTACCTTAATTACCTGATTCAATTAAACAAGGAAGTCAATGCTAATGGAAGAAAAGCTCAATTTTGGGGAGACATCATTTTAAATCATCCGGAATTGATTCCTTCCTTACCTAAAAATATGACAGCTTTAGTATGGGGATATGAGAGCAATTTCCCATTTATTGAAAAGCTTCCTGAATTTCAAAAAGCAGGTCTTGAATATTATGTTTGTCCGGGAACATCTACATGGCGATCTATTATTGGAAGAGATCATGACGCCTTTTTAAATTTAAAAAATGCAGCTGTAAATGGAAAAAAATATAATGCTAAAGGATATTTAAACACAAACTGGGGTGATTATGGCCACTGGCAACCTCTATCGGTATGTTATGCCCCAATGGGTGTTGGAGCTTCTTATGCATGGGATGTAGATTCTAATCCCGAATCAAAAATCGAATCTATTTTGAATAAATATATTTTTAAAGATAAGACCGAAAAAACAGCTCAAGCGATCGTAAAATTAGGAAATGCTTACTTAAAATGTAAAATACCTGAGGGTAATGCAAATGCATTTCATTTAATGCTTAGACGATACAAATGGACTATGAAAGGTCATTATCAAACTAAAGAATTAAAAATTAACAACCTACAAGCTGCCGAAAATGAAATTAATAAAGCTTTAGAAGAGTTTAAATTGGCAACACCACAATGTAAAGATTCTTCAATAGTAAAAGAGGAAATATATCAGGCTTGCACATTAGCTAAACACGGCATTCATCTAGGAATAGCCAGGTTAAAAGCGCCTAAATATGACACAAAAAATATCAAAAAAGAGACTAAAACCCTTCTAGAAGAAGATTTAGATAGTATTATTGAAAATCATAAAACAGTTTGGATATTAAGGAATAGAATAGGAGGATTAGAATCTTCATCGGAGAAAATGCTTGATATATTAAACTATTACAAAGAAGAATAAACTTTACATACCAACTAACACCCCAAAGAATAACATCCATTCTGATAAAAATACAAAAGTCCATTAAATAAATGGACTTTTACTTTATACTCTTATGTATAATAAATATTTATTTTGTAACAATTATCGGATCTTCATCTGCTAATTTAGTTACAATAATAGGATCCTCATCAAATAGTTTAGTAACTATAATTGGATCTTCATCAACAAGCTTTGTAACAATTATTGGATCTTCATCTGCTAATTTAGTTACTATTATAGGATCTTCATCATATACTTTAGTTACTATAATAGGATCTTCATCTGCAAATATAGAAGTTGTAAAAATTGAAAATACGAATAAAGCTGCAATTTTAATTAAGTTGAAATTTGTTTTCATGACATTTGATTTTTGTAGTTCACTACAAATATCTACATGAAAACAAGCGCTTTACACATTTTTAGCGTGACAAAAACGTGACAAAAAATATAAGTTTAAATATCAGATATTTAAACCAACTAAAAATATCAAAACGACAAGCCTTTTTGACTTTTTTTGACAAAAAGATGATTAAACCACACAAACATCAATAAAAATTCAACTAAAATAATTCATACTACGATCCTATTTTGTCATATCTTTGATTAATGTTTCTCTATAATTCTGCAAATAATCTTCTATATTATTTTCCACATTAAGTTTAGTACGTATACGTTGTTTTGCCTTTCTTATTGAAGATGGCTGAACATTTTGAACTTTTGAAATAACCTCTGTTGGAAGTTTCAAACATAACATAACAGCATATCTTACTTCGGTTTTCGTTAATTGAGGAAATGATTTAGTAAATAAATTAATAGTTTCCATATAACACGTATCAAAACTATCGACTATATTACCTGAGCTTCCATTTGCTATATTAAATTCATCTCTTTGTTTCTCTAACAGTTTTTTGTCATGACTTAATCTATGCTCTAGCAACTGCTTTTCTCCAATACCAATTAATAAATTATGAAACTCTTTATTTAATTCCTCTATCTTTTTTCGTTTATTCTTTTGATACAGATATACATAAAAACCAACGGCACTTAGAATACTAATAGTTATTACTATTACCAGATAAAGAATAAACTCACTAGCCTTTTTCTCAACTTTTAATTTAACTAATTGAGACTTTAACAAATCAAGCTTATTATTAACTTCAAGAACTTTAGCCATTCGTGCATTTTCAAAAGATTTAGTTTCTTCAAGTAATTCCTGATAAGTATTTAAATCTTCATATGCCTTTATATAGTCGTTTTTTGCCAAATCAATTTTGTGTAGAAAACTATAAGCATACAACATCCTATGCTGTTGATTAATTTGTTGATATAAACCCAACGACTTATTTAAATAATCCTCTGCAGTATCATATTTCTTTTGTCGGTAAAACAAAACTCCTTTAAATTGATATAGAGCAGGTTTTATTAAATCTCCTATTTTGTGCGATTCACACAGATTAATAGCCATGTCGCAATACTTATTGGCATCTTTATATTTTTCATTAGAATAATAACTACTTGCAATAACTTTATAAACACTTGCTGCTCTTAAGTATAATTTCAAATCCAAATATTCCTTTGCAAGTTCATTCAGTTTTTTGGGAGTATCTTCTTCTGATAACACAAACAAAAGCTCCATAAATCTTGCAAAAAATTGAATTTCTTTCTTTTCTGATTCTTTTAATATTCTTACACCTAAGTTTAGTTCCTCTTCAAAATTTTCTTTTAAAACCCTATTGCATCTTGCAATACTTACATAAGCAAATCCTGCATCAACACTTTCATTTCCTGTCAAAGCCAGCGCTTCATAAAAATTAATTTTTGCCTGCTCATACAATCCTGAAATTTCAGCAATTTGCCCTAAGAGAATCTGACTTTTTGCTAACCATTTTGAATTTTCAGAGACAGAAAATAAAGACATAGCTTTTTCTATAAAAACTAATGATGAATCCATTTCAAGATCTGAGAACAATAAAAGAGCCTCTGAATAATTTAAATATCCATTATATTTATAAGCATCAATTTCTGTAATGGAGAGTTTTATGGAATCTAAATCAAGCTTTGCCTTCTCAGGATAGTAGGTAGCATTAAATTCTAACTCAGAAAACAATTGATCAAGATTTAAATCATTTTGTTTGTTTTGCGAGAAGGCAATTAATGGTATAAGAAAAAAAAATATCGTTAAAACCCGTTGAACATTATTGTTAAACGACTGGATCATCATAAATAAACTTCTTTAAAAAGAAATAACTATGATGATAAAGATACGTTATTTAAAACAATTGATTGATAGAATTTAGACAATAGATATTTGATTTATTAACAACACACTGCATTGAAGTACGGCAAACAACTCCAAGAAACAGCATATTTCCTACTAAATCAATATATTATAAATCCTCATAAATTATATCCAACCATAATTAGATATGATTTTTTATATTACTTTTTTGTAAAAAGAGGAAGCTTTTCATTTGGAAACCTATCTGAATATTCTTTCCAAAAATTCTTCACTTCAGATTTCATTTCTCTATGTAAAGCAAATATTCCTATCAAGTTAGGAATAGTCATAAATGCAATAGTTATCCCGCTAAATGTCCATACAATAGTGGTATCCATAAAGGAAGCCATAAAAAATGCAAGAACATATATAATTCGGTATAACCAGATTCCTTTTCCGCCAAAAAGAAATACAACAGCCCTATCACCATAGTAAGACCATGATATTGCGGTAGAAAATGCAAACAACAACAACCCTATAGAAACAATGTATTTACCAAAATCACCAAACCAACTTTTTGTAAATGCCATGGTTGTTAGTGGTGCACTATGCAGTAAAGATTTTCCTTTTAAAACAATATCACTGTCAGCTTCTAAATCACCGCCTACAATATTCAGCTCTCCTGTATATAAAGAATCACCATTGTAAACTTTAATATATTCAGCAACAGATCTGGCATGAATTAATGAAAAATCACCTTTCATAACTCCATTTTCAACATGTATATCACCAGAAAATAAAGGAATAGTATCTTTTCCTGTTATATGATTTGATAATTTTATACGATCAGCATCGTTATGATCACTGTATACCCCTTGCACAAACTGCATATCTGCCCGTTCAAAATCACATTGAAACTTTTGAGTCCATACTCCGGATGCCAATAAAGTTAAACCAGTTAATGTACATATAATAATAGTATCAATGAATGGACCTAACATAGCCACCATTCCTTCTGAAACAGGATTTGTAACACGAGCAGAAGAGTGAGCAATAGAAGCAGATCCTTGTCCTGCCTCATTTGAAAATAATCCTCTATTAACTCCCTGATTAAAAGTAAAAGCTACTGTTGCACCCAAAAATCCACCAACTGCAGCACTTCCGGTAAATAATTCTGAAAAAATAGAAACTATAGATGGAATAAGATTATCAATATTATATATAATTACAGCAAGTGCTCCGATAAAATATATGATAGCCATTGTTGGAACCAACTTAGAAGTAATAGTTACTATCCTTTTAATTCCTCCAATAATAATTACGCCTAACAATACAGACAATACTAATCCGGTAACAATTTGCGGAACCTGAAAGGTGGTTTTAATAGTATCTGCAATACTATTAATTTGAGGAAGGTTACCTGTTCCAAACGATGACAACACTGTGGCTACTGCAAAAATAACAGCCATTACGTGTCCTGTTTTAACCTTTTTCCCGGATGGTAATTTTATATCCAGTCTTTCCTTCATAAAATACATTGGTCCCCCGGACATAGTTCCATCCGAAGCCTTTCCTCTGTATTTTAATGATAAAGTAACTTCTACAAATTTGGTAGTCATACCTATTAATGCCGTTACCAACATCCAGAATAATGCGGCCGGTCCACCTTGATATAAAGCCAATGCAACACCAGCAATATTTCCAGTACCAATAGTTCCTGATAAAGCAGTCGCTAAAGCCTGAAAGTGAGACGCATCACCCTCACCTCCTTCAGTATCCATCTTTCCTCTAACCATTCTAATGGCATAGCTAAAATATCTGAATTGAGGTAATCCTAAATAAAGAGTAAAAAATAATCCCACTCCCAACAAAAGATAAACAAACCATTCACTACTCCCAATATATGAATCAATAAGTACTAAAATTTCATTTATCTCCTTCATAAACCCTATTATTTTTACAATTATCTTACTGAAAAGGCAAATATATAATTTTTAACTCGGTTTAACCTGCAATATGTGTTAAAGTATGAATTAATCAGTTATTAGTTGTTGACTATTGCTTAACAGATCAAATTGTCCACTTTCCTTTTCTTTTATTCTTGAGAAAGACTTAATTATCAATCAAGCCCCTTCATTGATAACTGGATTCTTTTTCTGGATAAGTCAACATCAGTAACCCTGACCTTTACATGCTGATGAAGTGTAACAATTTCGTTTGGATCACTAATAAATCGATCTGCCATTTGCGAAACATGTACTAAACCATCTTGCTTAACACCTACATCTACAAATGCACCAAAATTGGTAATATTTGTAACAATACCAGGTAATTCCATTCCTACTTTTAAGTCCTCAATAGAATATATGTTTTTATCAAACTCAAAGACTTTAATTATCTGTCGTGGATCTCGTCCCGGCTTTTCTAATTCGCTTAAAATATCCTTTAACGTAGGTAATCCAACTTTATCTGTGGTATAATTTTCCAGCTTAATCTTATTTCTAATCTGATCATCAGATATTAAATCAGATACATTACAACCAAGATCTTTAGCCATCTTTTGAACAATAGAATAAGATTCCGGATGAACTGCAGAATTATCAAGAGGATTAGCTGCCTCCGTAATCCTTAGAAATCCAGCTGCCTGTTCATATGCCTTTGCTCCTAGTCTTGGAACATTTTTAAGTTGATTTCTTGATTCAAAAGCTCCATTCTCCTTACGGAACTCAACAATGTTTTTAGCCAACTGAGGTCCTAAACCTGAAACATAAGTCAATAAATGCATACTTGAGGTATTCAAGTCTACCCCAACTTTATTCACACAAGATTCCACAACCTGATCCAAAGAAGACTTCAGGCTATTTTGATCCACATCGTGTTGATACTGTCCTACTCCAATTGACTTAGGATCAATCTTCACTAATTCTGCTAGAGGATCAATTAACCTTCGACCTATCGAAACAGCACCACGAACAGTAACATCATATTCAGGGAACTCATCTCTTGCAACCTTACTTGCAGAATAAACAGAAGCCCCATCTTCACTCACCACAAAAACCTGAACATCTCTGCTATATTTTAAATTACGTATAAAGGATTCTGTTTCTCTTGATGCAGTTCCATTTCCAATTGCAATAGCTTCAATTCGATATGCATCTACCATTGAACTGATTTTTTTTGCAGCCTGTTTTGTTTCTCTTTGCGGAGCATGTGGATAAATATTTTCATTATGCAATAAATTTCCCTGCGCATCCAAACACACAATTTTACACCCTGTTCTATATCCTGGATCAATAGCCAACACTCTTTTTTGCCCTAATGGAGAAGAGAGTAATAATTGACGAAGATTATTAGAAAAAACTTTTATGGCTTCTGCATCTGCCTTTTCTTTTGAAAGATTTGCAAATTCTGTTTCTATCGAAGGCTTTAACAATCTTTTATTCGCATCTTTCAATGCTAACTCTACTTGCTGAGATGCCTCCGTATTGCCTTTAACAAAATATCTTCCTAATCTATGTAAGATTTCTTCTTCCTCCGGAGAGATAGTTACTTTTAAAATTCCTTCTTTTTCTCCCCTTCTAATAGCCAACAATCTATGACTAGGACATTTTTTTAAAGGTTCGCTAAAATCAAAATAATCTTTATACTTAATCCCTTCTTCGTCTTTTCCTTTAACTAAAGTAGATGTTATAATTGCACCACGCTCAAAAACAGAACGAACAATATCACGAGCAACACTATTTTCATTTACCCATTCTGCAATTATATCACGAGCACCTTGCAATGCATCATCAACGTCAGATACATCTTCGTTTATAAATTGAGAAGCTCTTACTTCAACATCTCGTTCATATTGCTTCATGATAATTTTAGCTAAGGGCTCCAAGCCTTTTTCCTTTGCTTTAACTGCTCTTGTTTTACGCTTTGGTTTATAAGGAAGATAAATATCCTCTAACTCAGTTAAATTAAAAGTACTATCTATTTTTTCTTTTAATTCCTGAGTTAAAACACCTTGCTCATCCATTGATTTTATAATGGATTCTTTTCTTTTTATAATTTCAAGTAGTTTTTCGTATCTATCTTTTACCGCTGCAACATTTACCTCATCCATACTACCAGTTCGTTCTTTACGATAACGACTAATAAAAGGCACAGTAGCTCCTTCATCTAATAACTCTATTGTGTTGATTACATGATTTTGTTGCAACTGCAATTCAGCAGCTATAATTTGACTAATTTGAACAGACATTGGGTAAAATAATTTTCAATTAGATAACAATAGATCGTTAGATTTTAGACTTATTTACAAGATGCTTAAAGAGTGTAAAAATCTGGCAATTATAAAAACTTACCGATCTATTAAGATAAGAAACCGCTCTTATTTAGCTATAAATCTAATTAAGAACGGTTTATAAATTTTTATGACTTTTTATTCTTCTTGGTATGATATCCGTTAGGTTTTTTCTTGCGCTTCTTTCCTCCTTTTTTCATCCTTGCTTCAGGATTATACTCCGGACCTTCTTCATATTCCGGAGGTAACGGTATTTTATAAATATCAGTTTCTATTAGTTTTTCGATTTTATAAAAATCTACCTGATCTTTCTCATTCACAAAAGTGATACCTACTCCAGTGGTTGCAGCTCTGGCTGTTCTACCGATTCGATGAACATAGTCTTCTGCATCATTAGGTACATCATAATTAATTACCAAATCAATTAATTCAATATCAATACCACGAGCAACTATATCTGTTGCCACCAAAATTTGCACATTCCTGTTTTTAAACTCTCTTAAAACTTCAATCCTTTCATTTTGGTCTAAATCAGAATGAATGGCTTTTGCATTAAAATCATTCTTCTTTAAAACTTTAACAACATCATTTACAATTGCTTTTCTTGATACAAAAATGATAATACTCTGAAGATCTTTTCCTTTTAACAAATCAACGATAAGATCATTTTTTTGATAATCGTAAACTACATATGCAGCTTGTAAAATACCTTCTGCAGGTTTTGAAATAGCAATATTAATTTCTTTTGGATCAGATAAAAGTTTTTTAGCCAGATCTCTAATTTTGGGAGGCATAGTAGCAGAAAACAATAAATTCTGGCGATTTTCTTTAGGAAGAAAACTCTCTATTTGCATGATATCTTCATTAAAACCCATATCAAGCATTCGGTCAGCCTCATCTAAAATAAAATGCTTAATCGATTTAAAATCAACATAACCCATATTTAAGTGCTGAATCATCCTTCCCGGAGTTGCAACAATAATATCGGCACCTTTTGTTAAAGCTTTTTTCTGTTGATCCCATAATTCTTTATCATTACCCCCAAAAACAGCTAAAGAAGTTACTCCCAAGAAATAACTAAATCCTTCTATTTGCTGATCAATTTGCAATGCCAACTCTCTCGTTGGTACAAGTATTAATGCGGAAGTACTTGTTTGGTTTTCTTTCACCAAATTATCCAATACAGGAAGTAAATAAGCAGCTGTTTTACCTGTACCTGTTTGAGCACAAGCTATTAAATCAGCTCCTGATTTAATAACAGGTATAGTTTGCGCCTGTACCGGAGTTGCAGTTTCAAAGCGCATAGCATCCAAACCATCCATTACTTCCGGAGTAAATCCAAATTCCTTAAATTTCATACATATTTATTTAAACAAGGAGTATGAGGTATTCAGTTTTCAGTAATCAGAAGATAGTACTCAGTTTTTAACTGCTGAGTACTATCTTCTGATTACTAAGTACTGCTAACTATTCTACATATAATACTAACCCTTTAAGGTATTCCCCTTCCGGATGATAAATATTAACCGGATGGTCAGCAGGTTGTGTCAATTGATTTAATATCCTTACGTTTCTACCGGATCTGGCTGCTGCTGAAAAAATAGTTTTTCTAAAAATATCTTTACTTACAACCTGTGAACATGAAAATGTAAAAATAATCCCACCTGGCTTAATCTGCTCAAAGGCCTTAGCATTTAATCGCTTATATCCCTGAAGTGCATTATTCAACACGTTATTATGCTTTGCAAAAGCTGGTGGATCAAGGATTATTAAATCATATTTATCTTTTATATCATCAAGATATTTAAAAGCATCTACAGCAAAAGCATCATGTCGCTCATCCCCGGGATAATTCAGCTCTACATTTTCCCTGGTAAGTTCGATTGCTCTTTCTGAACTATCTACAGAGTGAACTAATTTTGCACCACCCCTCATGGCATAAAAAGAAAAACCACCTGTGTAACAGAACATATTTAATACAGATTTTCCTTTACTGTATTTTTCCAATAAAGCCCTGTTATCTCTTTGGTCAACAAAGAATCCTGTTTTTTGTCCTTTTTCCCAATCCACTCTAAACTTTAAACCATTTTCTAAAGCAATGCGAGTTTCTGATTTACCAAAAGTATAACCATTTTCAGGATTAACTTTTGCTTTATAAGGAATTGTGCTTTCTGATTTATTATAAATAGCTTTTAATTGATCTCCGAAAATCTTTTTTAATATTTCATCTATAGTATCCTTAATCAAAAACATTCCCACTGAATGCATTTGAACTACAGCTGTATCATCATACATATCAATGATTAATCCAGGCATATTATCACCTTCTGCATGAACCAATCGATAAGCATTTGTTGTTTCATCCGATACTAATCCCTGATCAACTCTCAACTGATATGCTTTTCGGATTTTCTCTTCCCAAAACTGATCATCAATTTCTTCTTCAATAAATGAAACTATTCTTATTGCAATAGAACCTATTTGATAATGACCAAGTCCTAAAAACTCATCTTTATTATCATATACCGAAACAATATCACCTTCAGCAGGTTCTCCATAGATTTTCTTAATAGCACCACTAAACACCCATGGGTGAAATCTGCGTAAGGACTGATCTTTACCAGACTTTAAAACAACTTTAATATATGACATGAATTATTATTGTAATTTATTTTTCTGAAATTTGTTAATTAAGAATTTTCAAGCTCTACATTAATTACCTTACTTGAATCTAAAACTGAGAGTTTTTTATATATTTCAAGAGCAACCCATGAATCAGTTGCTGCATATGTCATTTGAGCAGTAGACAAAGTTTCAGCTTCCCAATTAGATAAACGTTGACGCTTTGAAACACGGAATTTTAATAAAATACCTGCAAGTTTCTTAAGAGAAAAATCCTTTAATCCTTTTTCAACTGCAAGCTTTTGCAATTCAATAAAACCTTCTGGTTTAAACGGAACTAACTTTTGTAAACCTCTAAGATCATCACGTATCCCAACTCCTACTTTAACTACAGATTTGTCTTCTAAAAACTCTTTAAGTTCACTAGTTACTCCTGTTTTATTAAGCCTTATTAAATATGTTGATCTTGGTGTTGAGAGTTGAAATAAAGAAATAGAATTTGATACTCCTTTTTTAAATGAAGGCCTGGTTTCCGTATCAAAGCCCACTAAAGTCTCTCCATCAATCTCTTGCATCACTTGTGCAATTCCATCCTTGTGTTCTACCAATACAATTTCTCCATCAAAATGTTGTAAAGGCAATTCATTTAATACTTCGTTACTTATCGTGTTTTTAACCAAAACTCTAATTTTTAATTATCCTCATCATTCCACTGCTCCTGAAAACGGCTAAACCAATTATCATCTCTTGATGATCCTCCATTTTCAGACTCCCCATAAAAATCATCATCCAAATCCTTTTCGCTATACAAAACGTTATGACAAGCTCTTAGTACATTTACTAATTTTTGCCCCCAAAACATTTCAAATGAATTTACCACTTCCACCAAAGCATCATTCATAATGTCTGTTACACCAATTCTATAAGCAAACAAAAAATCCTTAATATCCTGATAAATATCTGCAAGATTTTCTGAGATACTACTTGCTACTTCCTTTTGATCTAAATCATTATCCGGAACAAAGACCTCTAAATAATCATCATACTGCCCTAAGATATTTAACAATGAATGCTGGATTACAATATAATCTTCCTCTCTTACTGTTTTTTCAATATTTTCTTCCAAAACAAATTCCGTTTTGGGTAATACAACCGTCTTTATATATAAAAGAGGTAAAATTCTAACCATAATTGTAACTAATTCCTTTGATGACATCTCAGAGGAATGTTCTAACTGGTTACAAAATTCGTTTCCTACTGTAACAAATTCCAATACATTTTTGGAAAAAACAATATGATCTAACCCTTCTTCTTCCATTTATAAGAATGACTAAATTTTAAATAATGTGCAAAACTAATAATTTTAATAGCTAAATACTAATGACTGAGATACAAACATTAAATTCTATCGCACAAGCCACTTATCATCATCATTTGGATAGATAACCTGATTATCAGCCATCCAATTAAACACTTCTATCCATTCCTTTTGATCAGCTTGCATTTCATCTCCCAAATCAGACAGGCTCAATGGGCGTTTCAAGGCTTCTCTAATCTTATCCTCATAAGCATTCGCAGTTGTGGAATCAATGCCTCTTTTCTTTTTTTCAATACATACATCACAAACTCCACAATTTTTAGATTTCTTTTGTCCAAAGTAATTCAATAAGAATTTACTTCTACAAATATGGGTATAATCACAATAATCAATAATAGACGAAACCCTGAAATCCATATCTTTTTTACGGTCTTTATACACTTCGTCCGGAAGTTTCATGTATCGGATTTCTTCTCTGGACTGAACATATCTGATTAAAGGTGTTTTCTTTTGAGGTATATAATGAATAATTTTAAGATGGCTTAATTTATTTAAATATTGATACACTAATTGTACATTTACATTTGCCCTTCGAGCTAAAATCTGCTCATTAACAGCAACATATTCTGTAAAAAAACCAGTATATGAGCGTAACAACAACTTTATAAAACCATCAAACTTTTCATTTTCAACCTGAAATCGATACAAATCAACTTTTTGAGAAATAAAATGTACTCGAGATGGCATATTAACTTCTTCTTCATACTCGATATAACCAGCTCTTTGCAGAATTTTTAAACTATTAAAAACGGTAAGCAAGTTAAAATGATAAGCCGAACAGAATTTTACAATATCAAAATCATAAACCAGATCTGCACCATGCCCAGATGCTAACTGAAAAAAGTTACCTAATGCATCATAAACTCTAAAAATCACTTCTTTTTCAGGAAAAGAAACAGTAACATTTTTCTTTAATCTGGTTCGATCTGCATTTGACCACAATAAAACAGCATAAGCTTTTTTACCATCACGCCCAGCCCTACCGGCTTCCTGAAAATAGGCCTCTATAGAATCCGGAGCATCCATATGTACAACCAACCTAACATCAGGTTTATCAATACCCATTCCAAAAGCATTGGTACATACAATTACCTGTACCTTATCTTCCATCCAATCTTTTTGACGTTGATCTTTGGACTCCTGAGTTAATCCGGCATGGTAATTATGAGCAGATATTCCATTTTCTCTTAACCAAATAGTATATTCTTTTGTCTTTTTTCTGTTTCTAACAAAAACCACAGTACAGCCATTGATGGACTTTACAATCTTAACGAGTTGATTTAATTTATCCTCAGTTTCTCGAACAACATATGCCAGATTTTCTCTTTCAAAACCTTTCTGAACTACATTCTTTTGTTTAAACAGCAATCGTTCTTGTATATCATCCACCGTTTTTGGAGTAGCAGTTGCGGTTAAGGCTAAAACAGGTACATCCGGTAATTCACTTCTAAGTTCAGCTATCTTGAGATAAGAAGGACGAAAATCATACCCCCACTGACTTATACAATGTGCCTCATCAACAACTATCATACTCACATTAAAGTGCACCAACTTCTCTAAAAACAAAGGCGTAGATAACCTTTCCGGAGACAGATATAAAAACTTATAATCACCAAAAATACAGTTGTCATAAGCAATATTAATCTCCTCTTTAGATAACCCTGAATAAACCGCAATTGCTTTAATCCCTCTCTTTTTTAGGTTCGCAACCTGATCTTTCATCAAAGCAACCAGAGGAGTTACAACAAGACACACTCCGTCTTTTACCATTGCCGGAACCTGGAAAGTTATTGACTTTCCACCACCTGTTGGCATGAGCCCTAAAGTATCCTTCCCCTCGCCAATCGACTGAACAATTTGATCCTGCATGGCTCTAAAACCATCAAAACCCCAGTACTGCTTTAGAACTTTAAGATATTGATTCATATTTAAGATGAGATACTCTGTGATTAGATCGTGAAGATAATTCTTTTATAGCAATCCTAATTAACTCACTAATTATAATATTTTTCATTCTAAGATTCATGATAGGCTTGAGGTATTTATCATTATTTCTTAAATTACTCTATAATATAAATTTCGTTCTTATCATTATCTGAATAGATACCCAGATACAAACCTATATTAACAATGTCTGACAAGAGCAAAATTACATAAGAATTGATTATTGTATTAATTCATAGTAAAATCCTATATACGAGTTGGCATTCAACCTAAATAATAAAATTTAAATCAATATTATAAGAAATGAACCCGTACTATACATCAGAAAATGAATTCATCAGAAAATTAACCGAAATTGTTGAAAACAATCTATCTGATGAAAATTTTGGTGTAAAAGAACTAGCAAACAAAGCCAATATAAGTCGTGAGCAAATTCATCGTAAACTCAAAGCCATCAGCAATTACTCTGCAAGTCAATTCATTCGCGAAATAAGACTTAATAAAGCAAAAGATATGCTTTTAAAAGAGGAGGATACTGTATCGGAAATAGCTTTTAAAGTAGGATTTAGCAGCACCTCGTATTTTGTAAAGTGTTTTCATGATATGTATGGTTACTCTCCCGGAGAATTTAAAAACCATTCAACCGAGAACCAAAATAAGACTGTACAACAAGAGATTAAGCTACCCCAACAAAAAAAAATTAATACAAAAACATTAATCATTACGGCAATAATAAGTTCAATTATTATCCTTATCATATTTAGTATTAATCATAGAAACACACATAAAACAGAAAAATCAATAATTGTCCTACCATTCAAAAATCTAACAGACAACCCAAACAATCAATACATTGCAGATGGTTTGACAGAAGAAATTCTAAATTTTTTATTTTGGGTCGGAGACTTAAAAGTAACTTCACGCACAACATCTGAACACTTTAGAGACTCCCAATTATCTACACACGAAATTGCCGAATCTATTGGTGTAAATTATGTAGTAGAAGGAAGTATTCGAAAACAAGACACTAAAATAAGAATTAGCACACAATTGATTGATGGCAAAACAGATAAACATATTTGGTCTGAAATTTTTGATCGCGAAACAAACGATATCTTAGGAATACAAAATGAGATAGCTAAAAGTGTAGCGAACCAATTAAAAAGCGTATTAATAAAAGACGAATTACACAAAGCTTTAAAAAAACCTACACAAAATAAAGAAGCATATGACGCATATCTAAAAGGTCGTTTCTTACTAAATAAAGCAAATAGTATTCAACGAACTGATGTAGATGCTAAATCTATGCGAACCAGTATTAAATATTTTGAAAAAGCAATAAGTTTAGATTCTTGTTTTACTCAAGCCTATGTAGAACTTGCCAATGCACATTGTGGCTTGTCAGGATGGGGGCATACACCTGGCATTAATGGTTGGCTGGTAGGTGACACTATAATTAACAAAGCTTTATTGATAGACCCAAACCTGGGAGAAGCTCATGCAGTAAAAGGGGCAATATATTTTTGGGGTGGTACCAGAAATTACGAGGCTGCACTAGCAGAATTTAAAAAAGCACGCAAACTCAACCCCAACTACCCACCACTATATCAGTGGTACGCACAGCTTTTAATGATAATAGGGCCTATTGAAGAGGCTAGAAAATATGTTGATATAGCATTAAAAATTGAACCATATTACTGGGTAACTCATAATTTGAGTGCTTATATTTATTATTTTGAAGAAAAATACTCTGAGAGCATTCTAGAATGCAAAGTAGCCAAAGATCTTTATAAAGACTACATTTTTAATAACTGGCTGTTCTTTTTGAACTACATTAAACTGAATCAAGGGGAAAATGCAATGAAAGAACTACAATTCATATTAGAAGCCAACCCTAAAACTAAACCATTTGCCTCACAAATTCCGATAATCTATAGCAAAGGAGGTACAAAAGCTCTAATAAAATGGATTGCAGAAGCACAAGCAAACAGTCCTGTTCAGGTAAAAGGGATAGGGCGTTCTCCTTATATTATCGCATGGTGGTATGCTATTCTGAAAGACAAACAAAACTGCTTAATTTGGCTTGATAAATTAACACAACGCAAATCATTAGGATATATGTCAAACCTTGTTGTATCTAATCCTGATTTTGACTTTCTCAGAAAAGATCCTCATTTCATCAAACTACTTGAACAATTTGACTTATCCAAGTATCACAAACGAGGTACAAATTAACAAATATTTCGCTATTTATTTTCACTACACTCTCCTTACCACAACTTATAATCCCCTAACTTTCAAAAACTACAAATATCAAAAAACATAGTATCCTCTTAATAAAATCATCTAATTATGTATAATTATATATACTATATATTATTATTTTAACCCCACATACTATAATTAACCTAATGTAACTTTTTTGACATAATCGGTGTATAAACTTTTATTTAAATATTTTAATAGAACTTTAAAATAGCCTTATGAAATTTCAAAATAATTTTTAAATCAATTATATATTAGTTTATTAGATAAGCTTTTTATATTTGTAAAAATATTTTAAAAATTATCCTGAACTACATCAAAGGAATACCTGACATACAATTATGAGAAATAGAATTTACTACATATTTATATATATTATATTTTATTACACACTTCCATTTAACATAATTACTTATTCTCAAAATTTTAATCAATTACAAAAATTAGTTGCTTCAGATTTATTTACATATGACAATTTTGGAAGTTCTGTTGCTATCTATGGCAAGCTTGCAATAGTAGGCTCTCCTCTAGAAGATCAAGACTCTGAAGGAAACAATTGGATTTCAGCTTCTGGATCTGCTTATATATACGAATGTGACAGTTATGGAAATTGGAATGAAATTCAAAAAATATCTCCTTCTACCAGAAATACAAATAACAAATTTGGAAGTTCAGTTGCTTGCTCTAAAAACAATATAATTGTTAGTTCATATCTTGAAGATATTGATGGGGTTGAAGATTGTGGCGCTGTTTATATCTTTTCTAAGGATCAGGATGGCATTTGGCAAGAAAAACAAAAGCTAACAGCCTCTGATAAAAACACACATGAGCAATTTGGATACTCTGTTTCTATTTTTGAAAATTATTTGGCCATAGGAGCATATAATGGCAGTGCTAACGGTATTAATAAAGCAGGTGCAGTTTATATTTATAAATTAGGAGATGATGAAACCTGGAGTGAAACTCAAAAAATAACAGCTTCGGATTATGACACAGAAGACTTTTTTGGGTATTCAGTATCTATGGATATGAATCATATTATAGTAGGAGCAGAAGGTGCAGATGACGATCAAAACGGAACAAATTATATTAACTATGCAGGCGCAGCATACATCTTTGATTTAGACGCTGCAACAGGCAATTGGATTCAAACACAAAAATTAGTTTCTTCTGACAGACAAGCAATAGACTGCTTTGGTCATTCTGTTTCAATATCGGGTAATTATGCGGTGATAGGTGCTTACAAAGAAGATGAAAACTCTTCAGAATCCAACACTCTTGATGAATCTGGATCTGCATATATTTTTAAACGCGACAATTCTAATAATTGGACTCAAATTCAAAAAATTGTAGCTTCAGACAGAAGTGAGCAAGACCATTTTGGCGTCAGTGTATCAATATGTAATAACTACGCTATCGTTGGAGCTAACTATGAGGATGAAGATATAGCAGAGACAAACCCTACAACAGAATCAGGATCTGCATATTGTTTTAAATTAAATGAGTCAGGAACATGGGATCAGTTTCAAAAAATTAAGGCTTCAGATAATGAAGAGTCCGATGTTTTTGGTTCTTCAGTCTCCATATCTGGTAACAATATTTTTATTGGTGCATTTTTAGAAGATCCTGTTTCAGGAGGATACTCTTTAAGCGAAGCTGGATCTGCATATATTTTTAACCTTACAAATTCATATGTAATAAATTCCACCTGCAACTCTGGAGGAATTATAGAACCCTATGGCTACTATACTTTAATGGATAATGAAGCTGTAACTTATAACATTACACCTGAGGATAATTATGAAATTAGCAACATTTCAGTTAATAACTCCAGCATAACACCAAACCAGTCTTTTACATTATCCAACCTCACTTCTGATCAAACAGTGGAAGTATTATTTGGTTTAGCATCTTCTGTAGAAGATCCCTCAGCAATAAACAATATCAATATATTTCCTAATCCCGCTAAAAATCAAATTACTATTGCATCACATACGTTATCAACACACAAAAATAAATTAGCATATATAATAAATATACACGGTCAAATTGCAAAAACTATTCAATTAAACAACTGTAATTCAATTACTATATCAGTAAGCGAATTACAACCGGGAACCTATTTTTTTAAAATAGAAAATCACAAAGTTTTAAAATTTACAAAAATATAAGCATACAATTCTAAATCATTAATCTAAAACTCTTCTAATCTAAATTATGCCAAACAAATATTTTATTCTAGTAATTATTTTTTCTACTCTGGCTTTCACTTCAATTAAAGCCCAGGTTGATACTGAATTTTGGTTTGTTGCCCCTGCCGTTATTCAAGCACACGGTGACGCACCCATTGCATTTAGAGTTACAGCACTTGATCAACCCGCAACCGTAACCCTATCAATGCCTGCAGATCCAAGTTTTACACCAAAAACATTAAGCTTATCAGCCTACCAACAAGGTATGTTTGAATTCACCAATGAATCAGATATTAATTTCATTGAAAATCAACCTGCTGATCAAATAAACACAAAGGGTATTTTAATTACTTCGGATAATGATATTACTGTATATTATGAAGTAGCCAACAAAAGTAATCCTGATAAATTTACTTTAAAAGGAGAGAATGCACTCGGCACAGAGTTTTTTGCATCTTCACAAACAGATTACGCAAACAAAAGTAAATACAACCCTCGTGCACTTGAAAAAATTGATATTGTAGCCACTGAAGATGGAACGGTAGTTGAAATAACACCTACTGAAACCATAGTTGGTCACAGTGCTAATGTTAATTACTCAATAACATTAAACAAAGGACAATCATACTCTATTCAAGCGCCCAATGATGATACTAGTGTCACACCTGCTTACTCACTTAATGGTACATACATTAAATCAAATAAGAATATCGCTGTTACAATATCTGACGACTCTGTAATTGATGAATATGGTGCATCTTGGGATTTAATTGGAGACCAAACTATCCCTGTTACTGTTGCAGGAGATGAATATATTGCCATGTTTTCCGGAGCTCCTCAAAAAAATTCTAACTCAAAAATTCCAATACAAAAAGTTTATATTCTAGCTACAGAAGACAATACAACGGTTACCATTGATAAAGAAGATACAAGTACTGCATCATATACATTAAATAAAGGAGAAAGTCTTTCTATTGACATTCCGGAAAATACAACAGCTACCATTAAATCGACTGCCTTACATATAAAATCTACAGCTCCTATATATGTATATCAACTATCAGGGCTCGTTGGTAGTTCAAATGAATTAGGTAGTGCTATTCTACCTCCAATCAAATGTACCGGGTCATCTTCTGTAACATTTACCCGAGTTTTGAATTCCAGATTTTTCATTCAAATATTGACTCAATATAAAAATATTGATGGATTTAATTTCACAGGTCCATCTTCTTTGTTATCTAGTGCTAAATGGAAAAAAGTTCCTAATACAGGCCTGGATAATGATGATAATACATGGTATTTTATCAATGAACGTGTAGATGGTTTAGGAGTAGGAACCCCATATACTTTATCAAATTCGACAGGACTTTTTCACCTTAGTGTATTTGATGAAAATTCTGGAAGTGCCAGTTTTGGATATTTTTCTGCCTTTAATAGTTTAAAAATTGATGGCCCCACTGAAGAATGTGCGGGAGAAGTAATCCAACTAAAAGCCAATGAATCTTTAAGTACATACAATTGGTTCAGTGAGAAAACAAAAAATGAAGTATTATCAACTGATCCTAATCTTGACGTCACTGAATCAGGATTATACTGGGTGGTTGCAACTAGAATGATAAATTCTGACGAAGGCTGTGAATTGACAGATAGTGTTGAAGTGGAGTTCAAAATGCCTGAATTTGATTTAGGCAATGATGCGGAAATATGTTATGACGATTCTTATGTTATTACCCCCTCTATAGAAGAAGGAACTTTTGAATGGCAAGATGGGTCTACTGGGAAAAATTACACATATACTTCCACAACAGACGGAACAGATGAAATATGGTTACAAATTACTGATGAAGACGGTTGTAGTGCCAAGGAAACTATCAAAATCACTACACTACCTAAAATACCTATTGATTTAAATGTTGATGTTACATCACAAAATAGTATATGTACAGGAAGTACAGTATTCAATAGTACTCCATTAGATTCTTACGAATGGAGATTTGCAGATAAAACATCTACCATTATCAGCAGAGAACCTAATATTAAAGTATATGAATCAGGATGGTATTTTTTAACTGCTACACAAGATGAATGTTCATCTACTGATAGTATTGAAATATCTTTAACACCATTACCTTCATTTTCTTTAAATGACGAGATACTATGTCATGATGAAACTTATACTTCTCCTGATTTTAGTAGTAATAACTTTAGTTACGATTGGAGAACTGTAAATTCCGGCATCACTTCAACATCAAAACAAATATCCCTAAATAAAAAAGATAGCATTTATGTTAAGGTAACCGACAATTCTACTGGCTGTACAATAAATGACAGTGCGCGAATTACATTTAGAGAAGAAACTACAACTTTACCAAAAACAGTAACAATTTGCGCCTATACGGATGTAAGCTTAAAAGCCGATGAATTAATTATAGGTAACTATTCATGGGAATTCAATGGTTCTCAACTGAGTGAATCAGGACAAACATTAAACCTCGTTAACATTCTCAAATCGCAAGAGGGAAATTATACTGTTACTGGTATTGATAAGGATGGTTGTACTTCAACACAAGTATTCACAGTAAACGTTATGCTAGGAGATCCAATTGATTTAGGAAATGATAAAAGCATTTGTGATGGTGAATCAGCAACTTTGAGTATAGGTTCAACTCCTGCGTCTGCATTTAAATGGTTTAATCAGAATCCTGAAACCAACACAGGTTTAACCCCTGTTGCTAACAGTGTTAAATATACTGTTAATGCCACAGGGTTTTATTATGTAATGACTACTCATGCCAATGGATGTTATAGCGTTGATAGTGTAAAAGTCACGGTCAATCCTCTACCAAACATCAATTTAGGTAATGATATAGAAGTATGTCAAGGACTTACTCAAATATATGATGCCGGAGCAGGATATACTTATGAATGGCAGGATGGTTCCACTTCTCAAACATATACGGCTACTAGTCCCCAGGAGATATCCGTGACAATTACAGATAACAATGGTTGCGTAAATTCTGACGTAACCAATTATTCTTGGAAGAATGTAAATATCTTTTCAAATGATACTATAGTTGCCTGTAATAATGTTCCATATACTATTAATACAGACATTAGTATTTCTAATATTTCATGGGAGTTTTTCGATGGAAGTACAACTACTGATTTAAACAACAATAGCGCATCTTACACCATACCCAATGTTACCGTATCAAGTACTGGAAAATACATTGTTACGGCTGATGAAAATGGATGTACAAATGTTAAAGATACAATCAATCTATATGTACTTGATCCTGGTTCTATAAACCTAGGAGATTCACCTCGCAATATTTGTGAAGGTGACACAATACAATTAAATGCCAACACCGGGTTTAATGATTATAAGTGGTATTTAAACGAGGATTTTTCAGAGCCTGAATCTACAAAATCATATGTTACTGCAGGAAAAATAGAAGGATTAACCTCTGAAAAATGGACCTTACAAGCAGAACACAATTCAGGATGCCCTTTCCCAGATGTATCTGTGACTGTAGAAAAAGTAAGACTTCCTGAATTTACCCTTACAGACAATATAGAACCATGTGCGAATAGCACTGTTGCGTTATCTGATTTAATAACAGATTTGAATTCAAATTCAAACTACCTCCCTCCTAATATGGTCACTTACTATTGGAACAATAGTGAAACACCTAGCAATTTAGAAGATATAGAAATAACTGAATCCGGAACTTATACTGTTAAAATTGAAAACAGCAATATGGATGGATCCGGTATACCTTTCGCCTGTTACTCAAGTGCAGAAACAACAGTTAATTTCCACGAGGAATTTTTTGTACCCGGATTATTTGACCAATTTATTTGTCAAGGAGCTACTACTGATTTAATAACTCCTGATGAAGTTAAAAACTATAGTGAACTACAGAGTTATCAGTGGGATAAATTGGATTCCGATGATAATATTGAATCTTCAAATACTCCAAATCAGGATTGGCTAACTATTGGAGATGAAGCAAAATACGCATTAATGGTCACATATACCGATGAGTCATGTGTTGCCTCAGATACCATGTCACTTATTACTAAAGAAAATCCTATTATTGATATTCAAGGTGACAATGAAATATGCCAGGGTGATACAACAACATTTTATGCTAATCCATCTTCATACCAAAGTTATTTATGGTCTACTGGTTCTGTTTATGATACTACCATTGTCAGCATTGGCGGATCGTACGAATTGACAGTTGAAGGTTTTAACGGCTGCTCCACAACAGAATCAATAAACTTAACGGTAAATGAACTTCCTATTATTACATTAAATACATCCTCATTAGCTATTTGCGAAGGAACATCAGATGTTATTTCTGTTGAATCAGTAAAATCCAATGGTAACGATGCTGTTAATCCTTCGTATTTGTGGAATAATTGGAAAACCAGTAACTCTATCACTGTAACAGAAGCAGGTAACTACTCTGTGGATATAACTGATGATAATGGATGTACAAATCAGGCTGAAGCTACTGTTATAAAATATCCTCAAACACAAATAGATCTTTCATCCATTAATACAACAGGATGTAGCAATGAAGGAATTCTATTGACTTGCCCATTAACTATCGGTACAGATATAACCAGTTATCAATGGGCGAAAAGTGAAACCACATCAGAAAATCCTGCAGCAGATACAGACTGGAGAGTTTATGAATCCGGCACATATATTTTAACTATAATAGATAACAACCTATGTGAAGAATCTGATTCAGTACAAATTACTATATACGAATCTCCTAGTATTGATTTAGGATCTGACAAGAATTTATGTGTCGGCGAAGAACTTTCTATTCCCACACCAGAAAATTACAGCTCATATACTTGGAATACAGGCTCTACAGAATCTAGTATTGAAATAGCAACTTCGGGATCACCTGTAAATTATAGTGTAACCGTATACGACGATAATGGATGTTATGCTTCTGATGATATAAATATTACCCCAATTCCATTGCCAGTAGTAACATTACCTGAACCACAAGCAACCTGTCCGGGAATTGAAGTTGAATTAACTCCACAAATAATAAACAAACCAGCATCATACTCTATTTGGTGGTCTTCAAACTCAGACAAAGAAACTATAACTGTTGGAGCTGGAACTTACACAGTATCTGTTACTGATATTGAAAATGGTTGTTCTGGTTCAGCAGAAACACAAGTTACATGGTATGAAGCTCCAAAGGTTACTTTAGGTTCAGACACGTTAGTGTGTCCTTTAATTGAAATTATTCCTATATCTCCTTATGAGGGAGATATCTATAAAAATTATTTATGGCATAATAATCTTACCAGTTATGAAATTAATGGTGATATAGGCTATATAAATACTGTTCAGGTTACGGATGAACATAATTGCAGCACTTTTGACCAACAAAAAATTCAGTATATGTCAGTAGAAGATTCTACATATACTTATACTATTTGCGAAAAAGACACTACTATTTCACTGTTTGATATTGATCCGGAGTCGGATAGTCATACTGGTGAATACTTGTGGTTAAGTGATAATTCCACATTGGAATATAAAGAGTTTTTAGAAGAAGATACAGCCATTGTTAATGTTGGAATAACCATAGATAATAATTTAACGACATGTTATTTTAAACAGGATACTGTCATTATGAATTATTATCCATTGCCACAAATTGAAGTCTTAGATACATCTGTTTATCGTCAGGTAGCATTTGAAATGGACATGGTAAATCCTCCATACGAATACAGCCTTGACAGCTTATACTGGCAAAGTGAAAATTTATTTACAGACTTAGATGAAGGTGAATACACCGCATATATAATAGACAATAACGGATGTGTAAACTCAGAAACTTTTAACATAACAGATGCCTTAGAAATTAACATCCCTAATTTCTTTACTCCAAATTTTGATGGCTACAACGATACCTGGGAAATAGAAGGCATTGAAAAAATGCCAGATTCTAACATTAGAATATATGATAGATATGGGAAACTTCTGGTTTTATATAAAGCCTCCGATCCAGGATGGGATGGCACATATCATAATCGACAAATGCCATCTACTGATTATTGGTATGTTGTGGAGATATTACCTACAAAAAAATTACTTAAAGGACACTTTACTTTAAAACGATAATTTAACCTTTACCATGAGAAAATATATTTTTTTAGTGTTTGTAATTCTATGTGGGAAGTCAATATGGGGACAAGAACATTTTATTACTAACCTATATGTTTACGATTTGTTTTTAATGAATCCTGCAACTGCAGGAGGAGACAAAAGTTGTAATCTGGTAAATGCCTATTATCAGAAACAATGGTTTGGAATGCAAGATTCTCCTTCAACACAATTGATGAGTTATCAATTTGGTATAAATAGCCAGCTAGGATCAGGAACATATGTTTATAATGACAAAAATGGTTATACAAGCCAATTAGGTTTACAGCAATCCTTCTCATATTCAATAAAATTACTAGATAACCGACGCAGAAAATCAACCTTTCAATTTGGCCTTTCACTAAATGTAGAGCAATCAAAAATAGATCAAACAAGCTTTATTTCTGATGGTCAATTTTACGATCCTATTATAAGTGGTGGAACAGAAAGTGGTTGGGGAGTCAATGCTAATACAGGCTTTCTATTTAAATATAACAATCATCATATTGGGATGTCATTAACCAATATGCTACCACAAAACAACCCCCTTTATGATAATTCATATGAAAATGAACTACCTGCAGACATGCATATCCATATGGGAACCTGGTTTAAACTTGCATCAAGAGACGTCTTTTTATTCCCGGAGATAATGTATAGAAGAAATAAACTTGCCGATACAAGATTCGATGTAAACTTAAAAATTAAGATGCCAACATATAACCACAACCTGGCATACTGGACTATTTTATGCTACAGAAGAAGCATGGATCATGAGTATGGAAGAGATCTTTCATCAAGTATAACAGCTGGAATAAATTACAATAGACTTAGTTTTGGATTAGAATATCAAATAAGTTTATCCGGATCACAAAATTACTATGGCAATGGTATTCAAATGATATTGGGATATCGATTTAATTGTAACAACTTCAAAAAAGGAGCTGTACCATGTAGCTTCCAGGATGTTATATACGAAGGTTTTGAAAGACGCTAATGAGGCTATATATTATAAAAATCAAAGATTACAGAACAAACAATGAATAGATTTAAAAGTTTTTACATAATGTTCATTGGCATTATTTTTTTGGTAATTAATTTATCTTTTAAATTTAATTACAATAAAACTAATGCAGTTTATATTTACGATGATTATGCTGCGGTAGATTTAAATAAGAGTGTGCAAATAAACATTTTAGCAAATGATTATGGTTTTTCAGATGGAGTTGGCTCACTTACAATTATCCAGGAGCCTTCTTATGGATATGTAACTATAAATAACGACAACTCCATCAATTATATTCCTAATGAAAATTATGTTGGTACGGATGTTTTTAAATATGAAATTTGTAATACCTATGGGGAGTGTGGTATAGGTAAAGTAGATATTGAAGTTTTATATAAAGATTACAATCCTGTTGCAATTAATGATACAATATCTTTGTATTGGACAAAAGAAAAAACAATTAACTGCATTGCTAACGATTCAAATTTATTAAATCCGCCAATTTCATTAAACATTGAAATCCCAGCTCAAAAAGGAGAATGTTATCTCAATGACGATACAACTGTTGTTTATTCTCCTGGTAAAGGATATTCAGGCGCTGATTCTATTAAATACTTAATATCAGATGAAGATGGAGACTTAAGTTATGCCTGGATAATCATTGATTTACTTGATGATGGTTCAACTAAAGATATTTTTATTCCTAATGGTTTCTCCCCAAATGCAGATGGAATTAATGATTACTTTAAAGTTCCTGCTTTTAGTAATATATCTAACGTTCATCTTACAGTTTTTACGCAGTGGGGAGATATTGTTTATCAAAGTAACGACTACCATAATAATTGGGATGGTATTGCAAATACTGGGTCAACAAACAATAGCAAAGTAAAAGTAGGAACTTACTTTTACCGATTTATTGTAGAAGATTTAAACATTGATAGAACTGGTTTTATCTATATAAATTATTAACACTAAAAACCTTAAAAAAGATTGAGAAACTTACGTTTAGTATTATTAAGTTTTATATTATTGATTTTTGTAAATCACTGTTTTGCACAGTGGGATCCTTCTTTTTCTCAATACATGAACAACCAGCTTTGTATAAATCCGGCATATACTGGTGTTAGAAATACTATAGCTACTAATGTTAATGTAAAAAAACAATGGTTAGGTGTTGATGGATCTCCAACAACTTACCTTATTGGAATTAATGCTCCAATCAACAAATCCTTAAGTGCCGTTGGAGGTTTACTATCCAATAATAATATTGGACCGGTAAATAGCTACAATGGACTATTTTCTTATGCTCATTTAGTAAAATTGAATGATCAGCTACATCTTTCACTGGGCTTAAACGTGGGCGCTAATTATCAAAACATTTCACTTTCAAAAATTGATGTTGTTAGCTCAAATGATCCGATGTTTCAAAGTGACATTTCAAATCAAATAAATGCAGATATGGGAGCTGGGGCTTTTCTTTTTTCTTCTACATTCTACGTTGGATTATCTTTTCCTCATCTTATTGAAACTAAATTTTCAGAATACAAAAATATTGAGGTACCCACGTACCTAAGAAGTGCTTACCTTTCTTCGGGTATAGTTTTTAACTTAAATGAAATGCTTGCTTTAAAACCTTCGACCTTATTTAAAATGGATGAAGATAAAGACATGAATCTGGATCTAAATATGTTGATTACACTCAACAAAAAAATTACATTCGGAGCTTCTTACAGACTAAAACACACCATGGCTTTTATTGTCAACACACAAATCTCTAAACAATTACTAGTAGGTTACTCTTACGACATTAATAAGAGTGCAAATAGTATAGGAAAAAACAGTCATGAAATCTCCATATGTTTTGATAGCTTTAAATACACACGAAAAAATCATATACGTAACTTTAAAAAGAAAAAGAAGAAAGAAAAAGAGAAAGAAGATAGCATAAGATCTATCAGACATTTTTAAAAATAAACAAGAAAGGTTGCCCCATAAAAAACAGGACAACCTTTTTATTTTTTAAAATAATAATCTATTTATACTCAGCAAGTATATCTTTTACATCCTCAGGAGCAACTCTTCCGTATACTTTTTCTCCTACAGTTACAACCGGAGCTAAACCACAAGCTCCAACACAACGTAAACTGCTAACTGAAAATTTTCCATCAGGTGTTGTTTCACCTACTTTAATATCCAATAAACGTTTAAATTCATCTAATACTTTTTCTGCACCACGAACATAACAAGCTGTTCCCATACAAATTGAAATAGGATACTCACCTTTAGGTGTCATTGTAAAAAATGAATAAAAAGTTACTACTCCATAAACATGAGCAATATTAACATTTAATTGTTCGGCAATAATTTCCTGTACTTCAGCAGGCAGATATCCAAAGATTCCCTGAGCTGCATGCAACACATTAATTAATTCACCTTTATCGTAATCAAACTTTTTGCAAACGTCCTTTAATTCCTGAACCTTGCTTTCAGCCAATTTTATTTCTGCCATAACTGTTAGTCGTTATTAATTTCAACTTTCTTTTTCTTATCAAAATAATGAGTATGAAGTAATTTGTGAGACAATTCGCCACATGGTTCACCTAAGAATTCATCATATAACTTTACAATGAATGGATTTTCATGTGATTTACGAAGCTCTTTCCCTTCATCTTCTCTATATATAGCAGCAGCTCTTTGCTTTAAAATAGAAGTATCTCCATGATGATATGGCTGACCAGCACCACCAATACAACCTCCAGGACAAGCCATAATTTCAATTGCATGAAATTCTGATCTTCCTGCCTCAACATCTTCCAATAGTTTACGAGCATTCCCTAAACCATGAGCAATTCCGATTCTTACTGGCAATCCATCAAAATCAACTGTTGCTGCACGAATTCCTTCAAAACCTCTTAATTCAGTAAAATCAAGTTTTGGTAATGATTTTTTGGTAAACACTTCATATGCAGTACGAACAGCAGCTTCTATCACACCTCCTGTATTAGCAAAAATTACAGCTGCTCCGGTTGATTCTCCCATTGGATTATCAAAATCATCATCTGCAAGTTCTTCAAAATTAATATTAGCACCTTTTATCATTTGTGCTAACTCACGAGTAGTAATAGATATATTTACATCAGGATCTCCATCTACTGTAAATTCCGGACGACCTGATTCGTATTTTTTAGCCACACATGGCATAACTGATACCACAACCATATCCTCACGTTTCACTCCCATTTGATCTGCCAAATAGGTTTTAGCAATAGCACCAAACATCTGTTGAGGTGATTTAGCTGTTGATGGCACATCTAATAAATCTGGAAAATTACTTTCAAAGAAATTAACCCATCCCGGACAACACGAAGTTAAAATAGGAAGCTTAACATCCTTATCTCCATTTAGATGTTTTTGTACACGATCAAGCAACTCAGTTCCCTCTTCCATAATAGTAAGGTCTGCTGCAAAATCAGTATCAAATACTTTATCAAAACCTAGTTTTCTTAAAGCAGAAGCCATTTTACCAGTAACCAGAGTTCCTGGTTCTAAACCAAACTCTTCACCTAAAGCAGCTCGAACAGCAGGAGCAGTTTGAACAACAACTGTTTTTGTAGGATCTACTAAAGATGCAATTACTTTACGAGTATTATCTACTTCAGAAAGAGCACCAGTAGGACAAACAGCAACACACTGACCACAATAAGTACATGTTGATTTCTCAAGATCCATCTCAAAAGCAGGAGCTACTACTGACTCAAATCCTCTATTGATAGCAGAAAGACATCCTACAGTCTGAACCTCATTACAAACCATTTCACATCTGCGACACATGATACACTTATCCATATCACGAATAATGGCTGGTGATTTATCTTCTTTATAATGTGATTGTTCTCCTTCAAAAGGAATTTCACGAATTCCTAAATCCTGAGCCATTGTTTGTAAATCACACTTACCATTTTTAACACAAGTTAAACACTCAGCAGGGTGATCAGAAAGAATTAACTCCATCACAGTACGACGAGCATTAATTACTCTAAGTGAATGTGTATTAATATCCATTCCTTCTGAACATTCTGTTTTACATGCAGGAGCAAGATTTCTTCTTCCTTCTACTTCAACCACACAAATACGGCAACCTCCCGGATTATTTTCATATCCAACATCGTGTAGTTTCATATGACATAGAGTAGGAATATCAACTCCTACAGACTTTGCCGCTTCTAAAATAGTAGTACCCTGTTCTACTACTACAGATTTGTTATCTATATTTAATTTTACAATATCCATTGTTTTATGATCTTTAGATTACTGGATGCTAATCGCATTAAACTTACATTTCTCCATACAAGCGCCACACTTAATACAAACTGCATGATCAATTACATGAGCTTGTTTCTTTTCACCTGAGATAGCATCAACCGGACAAACACGAGAACATAAAGTACAACCCACACAAGTGTCTGGATTAATAACATATTCCATCAAATCTTTACATTGACCTGCCGGACATTTACCATCTTTTACGTGAGCCAGGTATTCATCACCAAAGTTATCCATAGTTGATAATACTGGATTTGGAGATGTTTGTCCCAAACCACAAAGTGATGTATCTTTAATTACATTAGCAAGGTTTCTAAGAATACCTAAATCATCTTGCGTTGCATTTCCTTTAGTAATTTTATCAAGCATTTCATATAAACGCTTATTACCAATTCTACATGGAGCACATTTTCCACAAGATTCTTCAACTGTAAAATCTAAATAAAATTTAGCAACAGAAACCATACAGTCATCTTCATCCATAACAATCATACCTCCCGATCCCATCATAGAACCGCAAGCCAAAAGATTATCATAATCAATAGGAATATCAAGATGTTTTTCTGTCAAACAACCTCCCGAAGGACCTCCAGTTTGAACAGCCTTAAACTTTTTGCCATCTTTAATACCTCCACCAATATCAAATATTACTTCTCGTAAAGTAATACCCATTGGAACCTCAATTAAACCAACATTATTAATTTTTCCGGCAAGAGCAAACACCTTAGTTCCTTTACTCTTTTCTGTACCAATTGCACTATAATATCCTGCTCCTCTGTTAATGATAACAGGTATGTTAGCAAAAGTTTCAACGTTATTTACGTTAGTAGGCTTTTCTTTATAACCACTTACGGATGGAAATGGAGGTTTAACAGTAGGTTCACCTCTTAAGCCTTCCATAGAGTGAATTAAAGAAGTTTCCTCTCCACATACAAAAGCTCCTGCTCCATAACGTAATTCAACATCAAAATCAAAACCGGTTCCGAAAATATCTTTTCCTAAAACACCTAATGAACGAGCTTGATCTATGGCTATTTTTAATCTTTCGATAGCAAGAGGATATTCAGCTCGGATATAAATTAATCCATTGCTTCCTCCAATACAATATCCACAAATTGCCATAGCTTCTAACACAGAATGAGGATCACCTTCAAGGATAGATCTATCCATAAATGCACCAGGGTCTCCCTCATCAGCATTACACACTACGTATTTTTCATCTCCTTCAACATTATGAGTAATTTCCCACTTTAAACCAGTTGGAAAACCACCTCCTCCACGACCTCTTAAGCCTGAATCTTTAATAATTTTAATAGCTTCTTCAGGAGTCATTTCAGTTAGCACTTTACCTAGTGCAGAATATCCATCACGAGCTACATATTCATCAATATTTTCTGGATTTATAAAACCACAATTTCGTAAAGCAATACGAACTTGCTTTTTATAGAATCCCATATGCTTTGAATCAGCAATATGTACATTCTTTTCCGGATCGGTATATAACAACCTCTCTACTTTACGACCTTTTACAATATGCTCAGAAATAATTTCTCCGGCATCTTCAGGTTTTACCTGTACATAAAAAGTATTATCAGGAACCATCTTTACAATTGGTCCTTTTTCACAGAATCCAAAACATCCTGTACGAACCACCTGTATTTCATTCTCCAGGCTATTATCAACAACTGCCTGTTTTAAGTTTTCTACAATTTCTTCACCTTGCGAGGCACGACATCCTGTTCCTCCACAAACCAATATGTGACTATTAAACTTGGTCATGATTCAAAATTAGTTTTCGTTTTCATCTTTATTTGCAGTTGTGTAGCTGACAGGAATAATTCCATCAACCAATTCACCACCAATAATGTGTTTGATGATGATTTCTTCAGCTTTCTTGGTATCCACGTGTCCATACACTACGGGATCATTACCAGGTATGTGCACCTCAATAGTTGGTTCGGAATGACAATATCCCATACAACCTGTTTGAGTTACAACCGCATCAATTGAACGATTATCCAATTCTTCAATCAGATAACTCATAGTTTCTTTAGCACCTGAAGCAATTCCACATGTTGCCATCGAAACCTTGATTTGAACTAATTTCTCAGGATGATCACTTTTTTCACGGAGGGTCAACCTGGACTGTAGTTGTTCCCTCATCTTTTTTAAATCATCTAAGGTTTTAACTTTCGCCATTTTGCATTTATTATAGTTTGTAAATAGTTTCTTTTTAAATTAGTAAAGCTTAATAATCAACTCCTATCTCCATGAGATTCTCTTCAATCATTTGTTTTAAAAACTTTACTACACCAGGTTGCGTAATTTCAACACCATCAAGAATTTGCTTTATCTCTCGGGAATCGAACACAAATTGCTCATCATCCACAATATGAGTATAAACAAACTCAACCTTCGGATTTCCTGATACCATAAGACTTATTGTTGATGGTAAATCACCTAAAGGAGGCCTATCTATATGCGAGCGTACAAAGGTTGCTTTCAAAAATGTTCCTTCTCCCAATTTAGATTCTATTACTAACTCTCCATCAGACATTTGTGCATTTTGTTGAAGGAGAGGAATACCTAAACCTACTTTTCTTGTTTTACGAGATGTAAAAAAAGGATCTAAGGCATTTTTAATTGTTGATTCATCCATTCCACAACCATCATCTTTTATACTAAGAATCAACCTATCTTCTTGTATATTTTCATCCACAGATACTTCTATCAATGAGGCCTTTGCTCTCACTGAATTACCAATTATATCAAGTATATGCATTGAGATATCTCGCATGACTTCAATCTTTTAAACTGGTATTTAACACTTTTCGCCCATCTTCATTTTTCAGGGCTTTTTTTATTTCTTTAAAACTTAATTCTTGCAATAAAAAGGTTGAATAACCAGCACCTATATCATTTGGTACATGAGCATCTGAATTTGTTACAATAGAGAAACCTTTAGTCCATGGATATTTGTCATATACACTATTCAGACTTGATATTCTGCTAATTTCCAGTGCTGTCACCTTTACGTCTTCAGATATAAAACCAAGCTGACTACTTACACTATTTCTTGGTCTATCTACATGAGCCGGAATAAAAATTCCACCTAAATTATTCACCCTTTCTGCTACTTCATCAATTGATTGGTTTAACCCTACAATTAATAATCTTTCTTCCTCTCCTAAAATATTACCATCCTTATCTACCCATACTTGGTCTCCAAATAGTTCAGGTTTGTTTATTATTACAGGTAAATGATTATCAATATATTTTTGAAGCTCATCTAAATCGTTTTCATCCTTACAAAAAGATAAACAATGAACTTCTTCTTTAGTATTTATCTCTGCTCCACATAACACAAAGATTCCATACTCTTTACCTAATTCTTTAATAACAATGCTTTGCTTTGTACTATTATGATCTGCAATACCAATAATGTCCAACCCTTTCTTCTTTGCAGACATAATGATATTTTCAGGGCTCATCTCAAGACTCCCACATGGTGAGAGCACAGTATGCACATGTAAATCAGCCCTATATTCCTTCATCTGTCAGCCATTTAATAATTGAAACAAAGTACCCGATGCCTCAAATGTTTCCATATCGGTACCCAATATAGGTATCCCTTCCTCATTACTTTGATCAATGGCGGCCTGCTCTGGTTTATAGCCTTTCACTAGTATTATTGCAGCCACATCTTTCAATGATGCTATAGCCATAATATTTTTATGTGTTTGCAAGGTTATCCAAACTTGTCCTTCATCTACATTACCCATAACATCACTAAGTAAATCTGAAGTATATGCCCCAGTTACCTCATTGTTAACACCTTGTTCTCCACAAAAAACCTCTAGGTTGAGTTTTTCAACTAAATCACATACCTTCATTTTTTGCTCCTTTTTTTCTACAGTCCTTATCTAATCGTTGTTTACCCCAAGTTTTTTCAATAATTCTGGTTGCATGTTCACTACTCAACTTCCTGTTCTTTTCCATCATTCGTTGCATGAAAACACAATTAGACAAATTGGCTTTACGTTGAACGATATCTTCTGCCAAAGACTGGCAACTTGGTGATCCACATGCTCCACAATCAATTCCAGGCAAATAACACATTAAGTTACGAATTCGCTCCATTTTTTTCAATGCCTCAGAGAAATCCTGATCCAATGACATTGCAGGAAGTGGGTCTATTTTTGTAATAAATAAATCTTTGTCTTGTAATATGTCTTTATAACCTCTTAACTCTTCTTCTCTTTCTGCCTCATTTTCAAGCTGCTTTGCCCTGATTTTTATACGCTCAACAGTTAAAAATCGATTCCCTTGCAACAATGCACCTCCAGCACAACCTTGATCACAAGCTCTTAATTCAAGAAAATCTACCTCTGGAATATCATCATTTTCTAACATTTCAAGAAACTCAATGACATTATGTATTTCATCAACAGAAAGAGTTCTTCCCTGCATATTTTCTGCTTCGCCATGAGTAACACTCCATTTCATTGCCTTTGGAGATAAATGTGGTAGTACAGGCAAATCTTTTAATGCATCCTTCCTGTTTTTTATCTTATGATAGAGTTTGTTCGAAATATAACTCATATTAATAACTCCATTGATCAATGAATTAGAATTCTGACCAAAGCCTTTTATAGCAGCAATTTTAGCAGCACAAGGAGTTATATAATAAATTCCAATCTGATCAGCAGGAACTCCCTGACGTTCAAACTTTTTTCTATAAAAAGCTGCTGTTGCATCTACAGGGGGCTTTACTGAAGCAATATTATCAATTAGCGAAGGAAATTTTACTTGAATTAATCGAACTACGGCAGGACAATAAGTTGAAATTAAAGGTTTTTCGTCATTTTGCTCAATCTGTTCATTCATAAGATTGTTAATGACATCAACCATATATTCAGCCTGAAAGACATGTGTAAATCCAAGTTCTTTCATCTCACTGAATATTTCTTCTTCTGTAATTTGTGTTGGAAATTGTCCTGTAAATACAGCAGGGACAAGTGCTACTCTATATTCAAAATCGAATATCTTTTCTAAATCATCTTGCTCAACATAGATAGCGTGAACAGGACATACTTTTAAACATTCACCGCAATCAATGCAACGTTTCTTCAGGATTAATGCATTACCCTCATTAATACGAATCGCATCAGTAGGACACACATTCATACAATGTGTGCAACCATAACAAATATCCGTGTCTACCTTTAAAGCATGATATATTTGCTGCTTTGCCATCAATCCCTTTTCTTATAAATAAGTTATCATTTCTACCGTTGTACCCTTCTCAACTTCACTGGTAACCTTTAAATCATCTACATTTTTTTTCATATTGGGTAATCCCATACCAGCTCCGAACCCCATCTCTCTAACTTTAGATGATGCAGTTGAATAACCTTCCTGCATTGCAAGATCAATATCCTCTATTCCAGGACCTTCATCATCTAAAACAATATAAATTTGCTCTGCATTAATAATTACTTTTATTGTACCTCTATATGCATGAGCAACAATGTTAACCTCAGCTTCATAAAGAGCTACCACAATTCTCTTTACCACCTTTGGATTAACATTTAATTGTTTCAAAGTTTTTTTTACTGCACTAGAAGCATTACCTGCTTTAGTAAAATCTCCACCTTCAACTTCATATATAAATTCCATGATATCTCTTTAATAAACAGGTTTTAAACCTGCTTGGTATAATTTACCAATTGCATTAAACATCGAATATTTACATTGAAGCAATATCATATTATGCTCTTGTGCCAATTTTAACATCTCTTCAGTTATCTTCTTATTACGAACAAACAAAATACACTGGACATCAGCCATCTCTGCAGTTCGAATCGTTTGCATATTAGCAAGACCTGTTATTAATACCATTTTATCAGTATCTAATGTAAGTACATCACTCATCAGATCACTTGCAAAACCGCGCTTAATATTCGTTTCAATAAAATCTTGTCCACATGCAACCGTTGCATTCAAGACGTCAATAATCTCGCTAATTTTCATTCAATAACTAAGCTTAATTCTTTAAAATAAACTTGATAACTTTAATTAAAGAAATTTTTCAATAATTGGCTGCAAAATACACTGTATCAAACAAAAAAAAAAGAGAATTTTATCCTTATTCACAATACATAAATAATCTAAATAAAACTTAATTTAAAACAATTTAACTTTTCATCTTATTTATGCAAAAATACAACAAACACACCTATACCCACCAAACACAAACACCTAAATACAAACTAATTACACACAATACATTTTAATTTCACAAAACTATATATCAAGTTTCATCTAATTAAAACATGTAATTTTGAATCATTATAAATTATATATACTCAATTGAAACTTCTTTTAAAAATTTTTCCTCTAACAATGTAGCAATTCTCTTTACTACAGATCGTCTAATTTCTAATTCTACTGGTAAGTTTGGATCCTGATGAGCAACATTAATTCTAGTACCATTAATTATATGTATTTTATCACTTTCTAAAAACATTTTCACAACTTGGTGAGCTGGTCCTTTACCCAACACATCATCCTTTTCAAACTTGTCTAATATTCTTACCACTTTACCTAATGTTAAAATACCCTCTGTAACCAAATCAACTCCTTCCATTTGAGCAGCAGGGGGTAAATCTGGATCTAGCATCTCTAAACTTGCAGAAAATTTTAATCCTAACTCTCTGGAAATAATTTCGGCAGTAGTTCCCCCGCTTACAATTTTTTTCCCACCAAACTGTTGAACCTTTAATGAAAAATCAGCATCCTTTTCTTCTTCATAAGGAGGACCTGTAACAAACAAAAGTTTACGTGGTTCCCGAAAATAAATAATACCACAAGATGTATCATCTAATGGACTACCTCCATCATTTAACGAGGCCATATTAACGATTTTTCTTGTCAATTTTGATGATGATATAAAGGGCGTATTCTTTACACTTTTAACAACAAAATTTTCAACTTCTTCCCGTCCCCAACCAAAAGGTAAAGTCTTAGAACCCATACCTGACTGAATAATTCCATCTGACCAAAAGAAAATCCGATCTTCTTTACGAGCTTTAAAATGACAGGTATATAATTTCTTTCCTTTATTCCTTTTACTATCTAAAATAGTCTCTTCCCATTTAGGATCAAATGGACGATGAGTACGCATTATTAAACACCTGGGGTTATCATATTCAATAATAGTAGTTCCTCCATCATCTTCAATATCAATGATTGTAAAAGTCGAATAACTAACTTTTCGTACACTACACACCGGTAATGTATTCATAATTATTTCAGCCGTTTTTTGAACTTCCTTATGCTCTATAGTAAAGTTAACTGCCATTGAAGCAGTTAATGTAGCCAATACATTTGCTTTAACGCCACTACCCATTCCATCAGATAACACAACAATTGTTCTTCCGTCCTCTTTAATGCGTCTTGAGATAAACACATCACCACAAATAAATTCACCCCGGTGATTATTTTGACTACAATGTATATCTAAATAAAAATCAGGTTCTTTAACTTCCATGGCTTTCCCCTGTTTTTTGAGCTTCTATTATTGAATTCAATACCTTTTCGGTTTTTGATGCGCTTTCTCCCAATAAAAATGCAATCTGTTGAACCGTTTGCAAGTTATCATGAATTACCGATCTGGCCCTATTAATAATTTCTTCTTTACGAACTTCCGGAGCTGTTAAATCTCTAATAATACCTCCTACAATTTTATTTTTCTTGATTGCAAATATGGAGACATTTAAAACATTTTCACCAACAGTAATATCTCTATTCTTCACTTCCTGCCCTGTTTGTAATACCGAAGCAAATAATTTTCCAAACGGAAGTAAATTATTAATATCTGCTCCTTTTAAACCAGGAATTACATCGTTAAGCTGTTTGGCATCTTCTCCCATCATATCAACAAAACTTAAGTTGGATTCAATAATATTTAAATCTGAATCCACCATAACCACTCCAGCTCTAAGCTTATTGAGCATCGATGTCATTGTATCTGCGGCTTCTTTGGCTGCTTTTCCTTCTTTGCGTGCTAATTCCTCACTTTCGCGTAATGCTTCTTTTGTATTTTTTAGTTTTTCATTTGCTGAGTGTACTTTATTAATATAGGTATGTAAACTCTTTATTGAATAGGAATAGCACATTTCAAAATTTGTTAATCCCTGGCAATATGCAACTGCAAATTCTTTACAGGAAGGATATCCACAAGCTCCACAACCTAATTGATCTCTGATATCACTTTTCCCCATATCATGCAAAATCCTTTGCACTTCTTCTTCTGAAGGTTTAGGAAGTCTTCTGTCTGTCACCTTAAATTTTCGTGAAAGGTCTAATTCTTTAAACTCATTCATGTCAGCTTTCCACTGATCACAATCTATATCTTTTAGTCGTTTCTCAACATATCTTACAATATCAGATTGACGGGTAAACTTTTTCCCTCCTTGAGTCATCCCTGGCCCCATAGAACAGCCCTCACAATAATAAAGATCTATATGTTGACGCAAATTACTTACTTCTGCAAATTCTTTTAACGACTGTTTGAAATCACTTCTTCCATCAGCAGAAACGACACTACTTCCTAACAAATCTTGCGATATATCTACTGCTTGAAATAAACCATGACTTATTGGATACAAACCACCTTTTCTACCTAAAGGTGGATCAAAATCACTATACTCCACTGAAGATTCCTCTATTCTATTGGTTTGAAACATAGCACGAAGTTCTGCGAAGGTTATGACAGCATCTATCCTTCCATCTGTATTACTAAAACTTCTGGCATCATCCTTTGCTGAAACACAAGCAGTAATATAAACTACTTTTACATCGCTTCCATAGCGTTTTCTCATCACTTTTGACATAGCAATAAAAGGAGGTACTATTGGAGCAAGATTATCTACTAATTTAGGTCGATATTTTTCTACGAAAGATCTAACCGGAGGACAGTGAGTCGTTAAGTAATACTTTCCTTGAAAATTTTCAAGGAGTTCTTTATATTCCCGTGCAACCAAATCAACACCAAATGCAACTTCTCCAACTAAATTAAACCCTAAAGCTCTTATCATGGCTACAAATTTTCTATAGTCAGAAATATCTGTAAACTCACCAGATAAAGCAGGATCACAAATTGCGGCAACAGTAGAATCTTCTTTTAATAAGTCTTCTACTTTCTGATTTTCCTTTCTGTAAACAATAGCATTTTGTGCACAAACAACAACACAATTACCGCAACCAATACACTTGTTATTTATAATATTTGCGTGCTTATCTGCAATTTTAATAGCTTTTGCTGGACAAGCTCTGATACAAGTAAAACTTAGATTACATTTTTCTTTATCAACTTCTATTAGTGGAGACATAATTGTATTAGTTTAAACTTCAAAGTAATTTGCTAAAATATCGTATATTTTATCGGTATTAACCATTGAGTATTCTTCATCATCAATTTTTAAGATAGGCCCTTTCTCACAATTACCTGTACACAACTCACCTTTAAAAAATACATTTTTATCCAACTGATGCTCAGATAAAAATTTTTTAACTATTGGTAATACCTCTTTATTTCCTCTTGAGAAACAAGAACTTCCCATGCATATTGTTATTGTATGCTCGTTTTGCATTATTATTTTTAAAAATTAAGATACTCTAAAAGTTTAATATACAAAAATGACTGTCTACACAAGGGATAGACAGTCAAATCTTTTTTTAAGCAATTCGAATTTTTAATATCGATTTCTCTTTGTGTAAGTCGTATGAAGTAATTCATGTGATTTATGTCCAAGAGGTTTCTTAAGAAATTCATCATAAAGCTTTATCACTTCTGGATTCTCATGAGATTTTCTGATTGATTTTCCAGCATCTTCTCGGTATATGGCTTCGGTTCGTTTCTTACGAATTTCCTTATTTGTTGGTATAGGTTGACCTCCACCTCCTAAACATCCACCCGGACATGCCATAATTTCAATAAAATGATATTGTGATTTACCACTAATAACATTATCCATAACTTTTTTTGCATTAGCTAAACCATGAGCAACACATGTTTTTAATTCTACACCATTTAAAAAATCCCATTCTGGTAGTGGATTTTCTATTAGAATAGATGCTTCCTTAACTTCATCCATACCTCTGACAGGAGTTATATTCAATCCTTCAAAAGGCACCTCTCGTCCTGTAACAACCTCATATGCTGTACGCAGGGCGGCTTCCATCACTCCTCCTGTTGCTCCAAATATAACTGCAGCACCACTTGACACTCCCATAAACGAATCAAACTCTTCATTCTCAAGAGCCATAAAATCAATCCCAGCCTGTTGAATCATCTTTGCTAACTCCCTGGTTGTTAACACCAAGTCCACATCTCTATAACCACTTGAATGCATTTCTGGTCTATTTGCCTCATACTTTTTAGCTGTACATGGCATTATTGACACGGAGACAATATCTTCAGGGTCAACCTTTATTTTGTTAGCATAATATGTTTTTACCAATGCCCCAAACATTTGTTGAGGAGACTTTGCTGTAGATACATTTTCTAAAAGTTGTGGATACATGTGCTCTATGTATTTTATCCATCCGGGAGAACATGAAGTTGTCATTGGTAACTTAACATCCGGATTCTTATCAACTAAAGCTCCCTTTAATCTTTGAAGTAATTCATTTCCCTCCTCTATAATTGTTAAATCAGCGGTAAAATCAGTATCCAAAACAGAATCAAATCCTAAACGCCTAAGAGCTGCAACCATTTTTCCTGTAACAATATGCCCCGATTCCATACCTAAAGCCTCACCCAATGCAATACGCACAGCTGGAGCTGTTTGGACGACCAAATGCTTTTGTGGATTATAAATTGCAGACCAAACTTCATCAATATAATTACGTTCAATCAAGGCACCTGTTGGACATCGATTTACACATTGACCGCAGTTTGTACAAACTACTTCATACATGGGCTTTTCAAAAAAAGATGAAATTTTCATCTTTTTCCCCTTATAAGCAACAGATAATGCGCCTATATTTTGAAGTTGATCACATGAACGCACGCAACGCTGACATCGAATACATTTGGAATCATCTTTAATAATGGATGGAGAAAAATAATCGATAGTATAATCCTTCAGCTCCACTAAATCTATCAACCCATCTTCTCCAATCAAGTATTCTGATGAAAGATGCTGTAACTCGCACGATCCATTTTTATAACACCTGGTACATTCTGCCCTATGCTCCGAAACAAGTAATTCTATAACACTTTTACGAGCATTACGAACCTTCAGGCTATTCGTTAGTATATCCATTCCTTCAGAAACAGGTGTAGCGCATGAAGGAATTAAACGATCGCTACCCTTTTGTTCCACTACACAAACTCTGCAATTTCCAGCTACACATAGGTCTTCATGATAACATAAAGTGGGAATTTTTATATTTAGTTGTTTGGCAGCCTCTAATATGGTAGCTCCTTTATCAACACTTACTTGTATATGATCTATTGTTAAATTTACCTTACTCATAACTAATACTTTAATGATTAATAAATCATTTCTTCTTTAAAGTTTTCTACAATTGAAGAAAAAGAATTTGCAACGGATTGTCCTAAACCACATTTTGCTGTAACTCTCATATTTTCGGCTAATTGCAAAAGTTTATCCAGATATTCTGATGACTTTTCACCTTTTTTAACTGCTTCAATTCCAAGCAAAAGCTGTTGTGTACCAACCCTGCAAGGAGTACATTGTCCGCAACTTTCTTCAACAAAAAACTCCAGATAGTTATGAAGTACGTTATACATACTTCTTGAAGAATTAAATATCATCATAGATCCACCTGTAGGTAAAGAAATTCCTGTTAGTTTACCCTGATATCCAATCATTGTTTTATCAAATTTTTTTCGTGGAACACAAAAACCAGATGCACCTCCTACCTGAACAGCTTTAGCATCGCCATCTCCGAAATCCTCCACGAATTTCTGTAATGACATCCCAAACTCTAACTCATATATACCGGGAATTGGAGTATCTCCTGATACTGAAAACACCTTTGACCCTCTGGAATCCTGTACGCCAAGATCTTTAAATTTATCAGGACCATATTTAAAAATAGAATAAGTATGAGCTAAAGTTTCTACATTATTAATTACTGTAGGCATCTTCCGGTATCCTGCCTGTGTTGGATAGGGAGGTTTATTACGGGGTTCTCCTCTGTGTCCTTCCATACTTTCAAATAATGCACTTTCTTCACCACAAATATATGCTCCACTACCTAAGAATATCTTAACTCTGAAATCAAATCCAATCTTATTGAGCAATACATGAAAATCATCAATTACATCGGTTAATTGTTCTAATAAAAATTTATACTCCCCTCGTAAATATATAAATCCCTGATGAGCTCCTATTACCTTAGCACATACTGCCATCCCTATAAGCACTTTATTTGGAACCTGACTTAATATTTCTCTGTCTTTAAAAGTACCTGGTTCACCTTCATCTGCATTACATATAACATATTTAAAATCTCCATCAGATTCTGATGCTACTTTCCATTTTAATCCTGTTGGATATCCAGCTCCTCCTCGACCTTTTAACCCAGAAACAATCAAATCATTGATAATATCTTGACTTGATTTATTTAATGTTTTTGATAGTATTTCTTCTCCATCCTGCTCATTTTTAAAAATGAGATCTAATCTTTTAAGGTTTTTTTTAGGCATAATTTCTTAATTTAAATCTGGATTAGACGATTTTGAATTCTCTCCTACTTTTAAAGACTGAATAATTGCTCGTATCTTTTCAGGGGTTAATTCAGTATATGGAACATCATTTACTAACATTGCAGGACCTTTATGGCACTGTCCAAGACAATTGGTCTCAAGTAGAGTAAACATACCATCCAGTGTAGTTTCGCCTAGTTTGATTTTTAAACTTTTTTCCAATTCCTGTATTATTTGATTTTTTCCATGCATCATACATGTTATAGTTTTGCACACCCTTATTACATATTGCCCCATTGGGCGTGTATTTAGAAAAGAATAAAATGAAGCAGTTCCAAAAACCCGAGCTGCAGAAATATCAAGTTCTCGGGCGATTTCCACCATAGCCTCTTCTGACAGATATTTATGTTGTTCAACAACACCTTGAAGAATTGGCAAAAGGCTTTCCTGATAACGTCCATGCTTATCAGCCAATGATTTAACCAGGTTAGTAATTTCTGACATATAAAGTGATTTTGCTAGTTAAAAATTTAATTAAAGAATAATTTCCTTAATAATTTAATACTTTTTAACAGTTATTAAAGTGACTATTGTCATGTATTTTTATTTAGAGGCAGTTTAAGCCAAACAATAATCACATTGAATAAAAGAAAGACTTGGTTTGAGATGATAGCGAAAATCTTATATTTTTGCGGGAAAGTTGCTGAGTAAAATGAGGAATAAAAAACTGCAGGAGAAAATTAATAAGGGAGAACACCAACAACAGGATTTTAAATTTGCAATTAATGATTCAAAAAAGATTGCAAGATCTTTGGCAGCTTTTGCAAACACAGATGGTGGCAGTTTACTTTTAGGAGTAAAGGATAATGGAAAAATTGCAGGAGTAGTATCTGAAGAAGAATTTTACATGATTGAAGCTGCTGCAAATATGTACTGTAAACCACCAGTAAGCTTTGACGTTTTAGAATGGAAAAGTGAAGGAAAAACAGTTTTGGAAATTATTATACCGCCAAGTGAAAACAAACCTCATAAAGCACCAACCAAAGAGGGTATCTATAAAGTTTATATACGAGTTAAAGATCAAAACCTATTAGCCAATAAAATTTTATTAGAATATTGGAAAGCAAAAAAAAGAAATAAAAATCAACTACTAGAATTAAATAAACCAGAGAAATTCTTACTTGATTATTTATCAGAGCATCAATCTATATCTTTTTCTAAATTTTTTAAGAAAGCTGGAATATCAAGGTTTAAAGCACAAAAAATTTTGGTTAGTTTACTATGTATGAATATTATTGAAATACATTTTACAGAAAAAGAAGTTTATTATACACTTAAAGAAAATCATCATTCAGAACATCAATCCTCTTCGGAGTAAAGTAAATACTTATCTCTCATTAAGGAATATTCTTGAAGATCATTTTGCCAACTTAATCTAATATCAATTTCGTCTTTTCCACTAATGATATCTTCATACAATTTAGTATTACCTGCTAAAAGATTAAACCAGCGCTTATCAAACTTAAATTCTTCATTATTTTTCAGGTTTCTATAAAAATGTAGAAAATAACTTAAAGAAAATTTATGCTTTAAAGATTCTTTTCTAAGATCTATTCCATAACAAGTAATATTCTCTTGTTTAGGATGTTTACTCATTCCATCAATACTTTTAGGTGTAAATGTAAAAGGCCCACATGATGAATCCGGATAACCAATTACCTGAAATGGGAAATAGGTTCCTCTTCCTATGCTAATGTTTGTAGCTTCAAAAAAGCATAATGATGGGTATAAACGTATTGATAAATAAGTAGGTAAATTTGGAGAGGGTTTAACTGGCAATTCATAGGGTATATTATGGTTCCAGTTTTTTACTTTTACAACCTCTAAATTACATTGAAGGTTATCCTTAAGCCAGAACTCACCATTAATCATTTTGGCCAATTCACCAACTGTTAATCCATGAACAATTGGTATTGGATGCATACCAACAAAAGACTGATATTCTTTTTCCAATATTGGACCATCAAAATAATCTCCATTAGGATTAGGTCTGTCGAGTACAATAAATTTAACATCAGATTGAGCGCAAGCTTCCATCATATAATGCATTGTACTTATATAAGTATAGAATCTAACACCTACATCCTGAATATCAAAAATAATAATATCCAGACCTTTTAACTGTTCCTGGCTAGGTTTACGATTTTTACCATATAATGATATTATGGTAATTCCTGTTTTCTTATCTATATCATTATCTACATGCTCACCTGCATCCTTTTGACCTCTAAAACCATGTTCAGGAGCAAATACTTTATCAATTTGAACATATAAGGATAATAAAGTGTCTAACAGATGAACACCATTTACCAAAGAAGACTGATTAACAACTAATCCTACTTTATTATCTTTTAAAAGAGGTAGATATTCAGAAAAATTACATGCTCCAGGCAATATATCATGTTCATGAGTTTGAGAGTTACATCCATAAACATTTATACATAGAATAAGAATTAAAATTATATTCTTTATCATAACAGAAGCATATTAGAAAGTATAACGAGATAGAATAAATTGCAGGATTTAAATTAAAATCCTGCTTTACTAATATTTTAGGCTTGTGGAGTTGTACCTCCAAAATTCATTGGAATATTTCCTCCTCCAGACTGTCCATCGTCTATATTTTTAATAGGACCATGTAATGATTCATATCTTTGAATATTATCTTTAAGAGCCATCATTAATCTCTTTGCATGCTCTGGAGTTACTACAATTCTAGATTTAACCTGTGCTTTAGGAACCCCTGGCATAACTCTTATAAAGTCTAAAACAAATTCACTTGGGGAATGTGTAATTACTGCTAAATTTGAATATACTCCCTGAGCTACTTCTTCATTTAGCTCTATATTTATTTGATTTTTATTTTTCTTGTCTTCCATGATTCTTTTTCTTTAAAATTATAATTATCAATCTGATAAAAAAAGGGAAGCATAAAATACTTCCCTTTTTGAGTTATGATTTTAAAATCATTGTCTATTCTTCATCAACTTCAGCTTTAGTAGTAAGTTTATCAAATTCTTCTTGTGAACCTACAACTAAATTTTTTAATGCACGTTGACCTGTACCAGCAGGAATTAAGTGACCACAGATTACATTTTCTTTCAATCCTTCTAAACGGTCAATTTTTCCTGAAATTGCAGCCTCATTAAGAACTTTTGTTGTTTCCTGGAAGGAAGCAGCTGACATAAAGCTCTTAGTTTGAAGTGCAGCTCTTGTAATACCTTGTAATATCTGACTCGATGTAGCAGGAACTGCATCTCTTGCTTCAACAGGCTTAAGATCTTTACGTTTCAATTGAGAATTTTCATCTCTCAATCTACGAGCTGTAATAATCTGACCTGCTTTTAAGTTTTCTGAATCACCTGGTTCAACAACCACCTTCTTACTAAAGATATGGTCATTTTCTTCCATAAACTCAAGCTTATCAGCAAGTTGTTTTTCAAGGAATTTAGTATCACCCGGATCAACAATTTCTACTTTACGCATCATCTGACGAACGATGATTTCAAAGTGCTTATCATTAATCTTCACACCCTGTAAACGATATACATCTTGTACTTCATTTACAATATATTCCTGAACTGCAGTTGGTCCCATAATATGAAGAATGTCAGAAGGTGTAGTAGCTCCATCTGATAATGGAATACCAGCACGTACATAGTCATTTTCTTGAACAAGAATTTGTTTAGAAAGTGGAACTAAATATTTTTTCACCTGTCCATTCTTTGAAGTAACAACAATCTCGCGATTACCACGCTTAATTTTTCCAAATGTTACCTCACCATCGATTTCAGAAACCACAGCTGGGTTAGATGGGTTACGAGCCTCAAATAACTCAGTAACTCGAGGAAGACCCCCTGTGATATCACCAGCTTTACCAATAGCTCTAGGAATTTTAGCGACAATTTCACCAATTTTCACTTTAGCTCCATCATCTACAGAAATGTGGGCACCTACTGGTAAGTTAAAGGTTTTTAATATTTCGCCTGAATCATCAACTACCTTTAACGATGGGTTTTTAGTCTTATCTCTGGTTTCAATAATAACTTTTTCACGGAAACCAGTTTGTTCATCAGATTCTTCTTTGTAAGTAACACCATCTAACATGTTCTCAAAGCTAACTGTACCAGCTTTTTCTGAGACAATTACGGCGTTATATGGATCCCATTCACAAATTAAATCTCCAGCTTTTACTTCAGCACCATTCTTAATAAATAGTTTCGAACCATATGAAATTGGATGGTTCGATAAAGCAATACCTGTATTTTTATCAATGATACGTAATTCTGCCAAACGACCAATTACAATATCAATATCTTTATCTGTTTCGTCCTTAGTAGGAACTGTTCTTAATTCTTCTATTTCAACAACACCATCGTACTTAGCAATAATACTGTTTTGAGAAGAAATGTTACCTGCGGTACCCCCTACGTGGAAAGTACGAAGTGTAAGCTGTGTACCTGGTTCACCAATTGACTGTGCAGCAATAACTCCTACGGCTTCACCAATATGAACAAAGCTACCTGTTGCAAGGTTACGACCATAACACTTAGCACATACTCCCTGTTTAGACTCACAAGTAAGAACTGAACGAATCTCAACTCTTTCAAGAGGTGAATCCTCAATTATTCTTGCCTTAACTTCATCTATTTCATCCCCTGACTTAACGATCAATTCACCAGTAGATGGATGATATACATCATGAACTGAAACTCGTCCTAAAATTCTTTCATATAATGTAGCTACAACATCTTCATTATTCTTAACAGCTGTAGCGGTAAGTCCTCTTAGAGTACCACAATCTGTTTCTGTAATAATAACATCTTGAGATACATCAACTAAACGACGAGTTAAGTATCCTGCATCGGCAGTTTTAAGAGCGGTATCCGCAAGACCTTTACGAGCACCGTGAGTAGAAATAAAGTACTCAAGTACTGAAAGCCCCTCTCTAAAGTTCGAAAGAATTGGGTTTTCAATAATCTGACCTCCTTCTGCTCCTGATTTCTGAGGTTTTGCCATAAGACCCCTCATACCCGATAACTGACGAATCTGTTCTTTAGAACCCCTCGCTCCAGAATCAAGCATCATATAAACAGCGTTGAATCCCTGATTATCTGTACTTAATTGTTTCATCAAAGTATTTGTCAATCGGGCATTAACATGCGTCCAAATATCAATGATCTGATTGTAACGTTCGTTGTTAGTAATGAATCCCATGTTATAGTTATTCTTTACTTCTTCAACTTCAGCATATCCCTCTTCTACCATTTTAGCTTTAGCTTCTGGGATAATTACGTCACCAAGGTTAAATGAAAGACCTCCTTCGAATGCCATTCTATAACCTAAATTCTTAATATCATCAAGGAAATCTGCAGTACGTGGAGTACCACAAATTTTTTGTACTCTACCAATAATGTCACGAAGTGCTTTTTTAGTTAACACCTCATTAATAAATCCTGATTCTCTAGGAGCAAATTCATTAAATAAAATACGTCCAACAGTAGATTCAATAATTTGAAGTTCAGGCACTCCTTTATCATTTAAGTCGTAGCCTTTAACTTTAACCATTGCATGTAATGCAACTCTACCTTCGTTGTAAGCAATTTTAACTTCTTCTAATGAATAAAAAGTCAATCCTTCTCCTGTTGCACCTTCACGAGCTTTAGTCATATAATACAGACCAAGAACCATATCCTGAGAAGGTACAGTAATAGGAGCTCCGTTAGCAGGGTTCAGAATATTCTGAGAAGCCAACATTAACATTTGAGCTTCTAGAATAGCTGCATGTCCTAATGGTAAGTGAACAGCCATCTGGTCACCATCAAAGTCGGCGTTAAAAGCCGCACAAGCTAATGGGTGTAACTGAATTGCTTTACCTTCAATTAATTTAGGTTGAAACGACTGAATACCTAAACGGTGAAGAGTTGGGGCACGGTTAAGTAGTACTGGGTGACCTTTCAATACATTTTCAAGGATATCCCATACAACCGGATCTTTTCTATCTACAATTTTCTTTGCAGATTTAACCGTTTTAACAATTCCCCTTTCAATTAACTTACGTATAACAAATGGCTTGTAAAGCTCAGCTGCCATACCTTTAGGTAATCCGCATTCATGCATCCTTAACTCAGGTCCTACAACAATTACAGAACGAGCAGAATAGTCAACCCTTTTACCTAATAAGTTTTGACGGAAACGACCTTGCTTACCTTTTAAACTATCACTTAATGATTTTAAAGGACGGTTAGCATCCGTTTTAACTGCATTAGCTTTACGTGAGTTATCAAATAATGAATCAACAGATTCCTGAAGCATACGTTTTTCATTACGTAAAATTACTTCCGGAGCTTTGATTTCAATTAATCTTTTAAGACGGTTATTTCTAATAATAACCCTTCTATATAAATCATTTAAATCAGATGTAGCAAATCTACCTCCATCTAATGGTACTAATGGACGTAATTCAGGTGGAATAACTGGTACAACTTTAACCACCATCCATTCAGGACGGTTTCTTCCAACTGATTCACGGAAAGACTCAACAACCTGAAGACGCTTAAGTGCTTCATTCTTTCTTTGTTGAGAAGTTTCAGTATTTGCTTTATGTCTTAATTGATATGATAAACCATCCAAATCAAGTCTTGATAAAATCATGTGCAAGGCTTCAGCACCCATTTTAGCAATAAACTTATTTGGATCATCATCTTCTAAATATTGATTTTCCTTTGGTAAAGTATCAAGTATATCAAGATACTCTTCCTCTGTTAGAAAATCCATATATTGAATTCCATCTTCAGCTTTAATACCAGCTTGAATTACTACATAACGTTCGTAGTAAATGATAGAATCTAATTTTTTTGTTGGTAATCCTAATAAATAACCAATTTTATTAGGTAATGATTTGAAATACCAGATATGAGCAACAGGTACTACTAAAGAAATATGTCCCATTCTTTCGCGACGAACTTTCTTTTCTGTAACCTCTACACCGCATCGGTCACAAACGATACCTCTATATCTAATTCTCTTATATTTACCACAATGACACTCATAATCCTTTACAGGACCAAATATTCTTTCACAGAATAATCCGTCTCGTTCTGGTTTATAAGTTCTATAGTTGATGGTCTCTGGTTTTAAAACCTCACCACTAGATCTCTCTAAGATTTCTTCTGGTGAAGCCAACCCGATAGAGATTTTTGTAAAATTACTCTTTACTTTCTGATCTCTTCTGAATGCCATATGTCGACGTCTTCTATTAAATTTAAAACAAATAAGGCAATCATTGAACAATGCAATGCATTATCCAATGATAATAAGGCTTTAATCTAGGTTAACACTTAAACCAAGACCTCTAAGCTCATGTAACAACACGTTAAGTGATTCTGGTATTCCAGGAGTAGGAAGAGAATCTCCCTTAACAATAGCTTCGTAAGCTTTTGCACGTCCCATAACATCATCAGACTTAACTGTCAATATTTCTTGAAGGATATTAGCTGCACCAAATGCTTCCAATGCCCAAACTTCCATCTCTCCAAAACGCTGACCTCCGAATTGAGCTTTACCACCTAATGGCTGCTGCGTAATTAATGAGTAAGGACCAATAGAACGAGCATGCATTTTATCCTCAACCATGTGTCCTAGTTTCAGCATATAAATAATACCTACAGTAGCAGGTTGGTGGAATCTGGTACCAGTACCTCCATCATATAGATAACTTTTTCCATATTGTGGTACACCAGCTTTATCAGTCCAACCATCCATATCAGCAAAGCTTGCTCCATCAAAAATTGGTGTTGCAAACTTAACTCCTAACTCCTTACCAGCCCAACCTAAAACAGTTTCATAAATCTGTCCAAGGTTCATCCTTGAAGGTACACCAAGTGGGTTAAGAACAATATCAACAGGAGTTCCGTCTTCTAAGAAAGGCATATCCTCTGCACGTACAATACGTGAAACGATACCTTTGTTACCGTGACGTCCTGCCATTTTATCACCAACTGTAATCTTACGTTTCTTAGCAATATAAACTTTTGCTAACTGAACAATACCTGCTGGAAGTTCATCTCCAATTGTAAGATTATATTTTTGACGTTTTTCTTTTGCTTCATATTCCTGGAACTTCATCAGATAATTATGTACAATTCTTTGAATTAATACATTTTTTTCATCATCAGTTGTCCACTTATTAGGATCAATATTGTGATAATCAATATCGGCAAGAATCTTTTGTGTAAATTTTGTTCCTTTTGAAACAACATCAACACCAAAATAATCCTGAACTCCTTGAGATGTTTTACCGTTTACTAAAGCAAATAATTTATCTACTAAACGATTTCTTAAATCAGCTACTGATCTATCAAATTCCTCATCGATTTTTGCAAGAAGTGGCTTATCAGAAGATCTGGCCTTTCTATCTTTAATAATACGAGAGAAAAGTTTTTTATCAATAACGACTCCTTTTAATGAAGGCGAAGCTTTTAAAGATGCATCTTTAACATCACCCGCTTTTTCACCAAAGATAGCTCTCAATAATTTTTCTTCCGGAGTTGGATCACTTTCACCTTTAGGAGTAATCTTACCAATTAAAATATCTCCTGGATTTACATGTGCACCAACACGAATTAAACCATTTTCATCAAGATCTTTAGTTGCTTCTTCACTAACATTAGGAATATCTGAAGTAAGTTCTTCTAAACCGCGCTTAGTATCTCTTACCTCTAATGAATATTCATCAATATGTACAGAAGTAAAAATATCTTCTCTAACAACTCTTTCTGAAATTACAATAGCATCCTCAAAGTTATAACCTTTCCATGGCATAAACGCCACTTTTAAGTTACGTCCTAAGGCTAATTCTCCTTTTTCTGTAGAATATCCCTGAGTTAAAATTTGACCAGCTGTAACTCTCTGACCAGGAACCACAATTGGCTTCAAGTCAATACAAGTACTTTGGTTTGTTTTCTGATACTTTGTAATTTTATATCTTTTAGTTTCATTATCGAAACTAACAAATTTTTCATTTTCTGAAAGATCATACTTTAATACAATCTCGTCAGCATCAACATACTCAACAACACCATCTTTTTCTGCTACAATGTTTGTTCTTGAGTCACGAATTAATTTACCTTCTAATCCAGTTCCAACAATAGGAGCTTCAGGCCTTAACAATGGAACAGCCTGGCGCATCATGTTAGATCCCATCAGTGCACGGTTCGCATCATCGTGCTCTAAGAAAGGAATTAAAGATGCTGCTACTGAGGCAATCTGGTTAGGAGCTACATCCATAAGATGTATTTCTCCTGGTTCAGCAACAGGATAATCTGCTTCTAATCTAGACTTAACTCTTTGATTAACAAAATTTCCTTGTTCATCAAGAGGAGCATTTGCCTGAGCAATAATTAATTCTTCTTCTTCTTCTGCACTTAAATACTCAACTCCTTCATGAGATAAATCAACCTTTCCTTCTGTAACTTTACGATAAGGAGTTTCAATAAATCCAAGATCATTAATCTTAGCAAATACACATAAAGAAGAAATCAAACCAATGTTTGGACCTTCGGGAGTTTCAATTGGACATAAACGACCATAGTGTGTATAGTGAACGTCACGAACCTCAAAACCTGCTCTTTCACGAGAAAGACCACCTGGTCCTAATGCTGACATTCTTCGCTTATGAGTTATCTCTGCTAATGGATTTGTTTGATCCATAAATTGAGATAAAGCATTTGTTCCAAAGAAACTATTTATAACAGAAGACAATGTTTTACTATTGATAAGCTCAATTGGAGTAAAAACCTCATTGTCTCGAACATTCATTCTTTCACGTATAGTTCTGGCCATACGTGCTAAACCAACTCCGAACTGATTTCCCAACTGTTCACCTACGGTACGAACCCTACGGTTACTTAAGTGGTCAATATCATCAACTTCAGTTTTAGAATTGATAAGTTCAATTAAATATTTAATAATTTGAATAATATCAGATTTAGTTAACACCTTAGTGTCCATTTCTGTTTCTAAACCTAATTTCTTATTCAAACGATAACGTCCAACTTCACCTAAATCGTAACGCTTATCTGAAAAGAATAGCTTATCAATTACATCACGAGCTGTAGCCTCATCAGGTGGCTCAGCGTTACGTAACTGACGGTAAATGTGCAATACAGCTTCTTTTTCAGAGTTACATGGATCTTTTTGAAGTGTATTGTATATAATAGCAAAATCAGAAAGGTTCTGATTTTCTTTATGTAATAATATTGTTTTAGCACCAGAATCAACAATCTCGTCAATGTGCTCGTTCTCTATCACTGTTTCACGATCGATAATAACTTCGTTACGTTCGATTGAAACAACCTCACCTGTATCCTCATCCACAAAGTCCTCAATCCAAGTTTTAAGGACACGGGCAGCTAATTTTCTACCAACAACTTTCTTTAAACCCGACTTAGAAACTTTAATTTCATCAGCTAAGTCAAAGATTTCTAAAATTTCTTTATCACTTTCGTAACCAATGGCACGTAAAAGTGTTGTTACAGGTAATTTTTTCTTCCTATCAATGTAGGCATACATCACACTGTTAATATCAGTAGCAAACTCTATCCATGAACCCTTAAAAGGAATAATACGTGCAGAATAAAGTTTAGTACCATTAGCATGTGTACTTTGACCAAAGAAAACACCTGGTGATCTGTGCAGCTGAGATACAACTACCCTTTCAGCACCATTGATGATAAAACTACCTTTATCGGTCATATATGGAACAGTACCAAGATATACGTCTTGAACTACTGTATCAAAATCTTCGTGTTCTGGATCGGTACAATATAATTTTAACTTAGCCTTAAGAGGTACACTAAAGGTAAGTCCACGTTCGATACATTCTTCAATAGTGTATCGAGGAGGGTCAATACCGAAATCTAGAAACTCGAGTACAAAGTTGTTTCTTGTATCCGTGATCGGGAAGTTTTCTTGGAAAACCTGATATAATCCCTCTGTACGTCTTTCTTCAAGTGTAGTTCCTTGTTGGAAAAACTCACGGAATGATTTTAATTGTACTTCTAAAAAATCTGGATATTCTAGTTGATTTTTAATAGAAGCAAAGCTAATCCTTTCGCTTGTGGTATTTGGAGTCATCTATCAGCAATATTAATTGAACTTAATAACATAAATGCATAAAAAGGTCTAGGAACTTATCGTAGATAAGTCCCTAAACCGTTCCCTATATAAGGTAGTAATAATTACTTAAGTTCAACTTCTGCTCCAGCCTCAGTTAACTGAGTTTTTAATGCTTCAGCTTCTTCTTTAGAAACTTTTTCTTTTAATGGTGCAGGAGCTTTGTCAACTAATTCTTTAGCTTCTTTTAGTCCAACGCCAGTCATTTCTTTAACAAGCTTAACGATAGCTAGTTTAGAAGAACCAGCTGATTTAAGAATTACGTCAAATTCTGTTTGCTCTTCAGCAGCACCAGCATCACCACCAGCTGCAGGTCCAGCAACAGCAACAGCTGCAGCAGCAGGCTCAATACCATATTCTTCTTTAAGGATCTCAGCAAGTTCGTTAACGTCTTTTACTGTTAAGTTAACTAATTCTTCAGCAAGCTTCTTTAAATCTGCCATTTTTCTATTTATTAAATATTAATTTTTTACTTTTTTTTATTCTCTTTCTGCTAATGTTTGCAATACACCATGTATTGTGCTGCCACCTGATTGAAGTGCAGAAATAACGTTCTTCGCTGGTGACTGTAATAGAGCAATGATATCTCCAATAAGTTCGTCTTTAGACTTAATGTTAACAAGAGCTTCTAAATTCTCTCCTCCAACATATAAACACTCTTCAACGTAAGCACCTTTTAAAATAGGCTTCTTATTTGCCTTTGCAAACTCTTTAATAAGTTTTGCTGGTGAATTTCCTACGTTTGAAAAGAAAATAGCCGTAGACCCTACTAAAGCATCATATAACGGAGCAAAATCTCCTTCTGTAGCATCAAGAGCTTTTTCAAAAAGGGTATTTTTAACTACCATCATTTTGATTTCATTCTTGAAACACTCTCTACGAAGATCACTAGTTTTGCCCGAGTTCATATCGCCTGCATCAACCACATAAAAGTGGCTATATTCAGCTATATTTTGAGTCAGTTCTTTTACAAGTAAGCTTTTATCTTCCTTATTCATGATTCCTTTTTTCTGTTAGTTAAACATTAGGCTTCAGCCGCTTTGGTTTCAACACGAATACCGGGACTCATGGTACTTGAAAGACTAATGCTTTTAATGTAAGTACCTTTTGCTGCAGAAGGCTTAAGTTTTAAAATTACATTTAAAAACTCTTTTGCATTCTCAACAATTTTATTTTCATCAAAGGAAATTTTACCTATAGAAGCATGAATAATTCCGAATTTATCAACTTTAAAATCGATTTTACCAGCTTTTACATCACTTACTGCTTTACCAATCTCCATTGTAACTGTACCACTTTTAGGGTTTGGCATTAAACCGCGAGGACCTAAAACACGTCCTAACTGTCCAACTTTAGCCATAACACTAGGCATAGTAATAATTACATCGATATCAGTCCAGCCTCCTTTGATTTTTTCCACGTATTCATCCAATCCAACGTAATCAGCTCCTGCAGCTTTAGCTTCTTCCTCCTTATCAGGAGTACATAAAACTAAAACACGAACTTCTTTACCTGTACCATGAGGAAGAGTACAAATACCTCTTACCATCTGGTTTGCTTTTCTTGGATCAACACCTAACCGTACGTCAACATCTACCGAAGCATCAAATTTTGTAGTGGTAATTTCTTTTACCAATTTGGCTGCTTCCTCAAGCGAATATTGCTTTCCGGCTTCAATTTTATCTAACGCTAACTTCTTATTTTTTGTTAGTTTTGTCATAACTCCAAATTGGTATTAATTAATTTTCACCAGGAAATTCACCGTCAACAGTGATCCCCATACTTCTGGCAGTTCCAGCAACCATTTTCATACCAGAGCTAACTGTAAAACAATTCAAATCTGCCATCTTATCCTCAGCAATTGCTTTAACTTGATCCCATGTTACAGAACCAACTTTTTTACGGTTTGGTTCAGGAGATCCTCCTTTAAGCTTAGCAGCTTCTAAAAGTTGTACAGCTGCAGGTGGTGTTTTAATAACAAAATCAAAAGATTTGTCTGAATACACCGAAATAACAACTGGTAAAACTTTACCTGCTTTTTCCTGAGTTCTGGCGTTGAATTGCTTACAAAACTCCATTATGTTTACACCTTTTGCACCTAAAGCAGGTCCAACAGGTGGTGAAGGGTTTGCTGCTCCACCTTTTATCTGTAATTTGATAAAAGTTTCTACTTCTTTAGCCATGTAGCAATTCTAATTAGTTATTTATATATATAAGGTCTTCAACTATTATTTCTCTCTTGTAGTGATAAAAGATATATCTTTTATGGAAGCATTAACATACAAGAATAATAGTCTAAGATTCTTTCTCTACTTGAAGAAAACTTAATTCTAATGGTGTCTTTCTACCAAAAATTTTCACCATTACTTTTAGTTTTCTTTTTTCTTCATTTACGTCTTCAATGATACCATTAAAACCATTGAATGGACCATCTGTAACCTTAACTGTTTCTCCAACAAAATAAGGAACTTCAATCCCTGCATTTTCAGTATCGGATAACTCATCTACTTTACCAAGGATTCTATTTACTTCAGACATCCTTAATGGTACAGCACTATTATCTCTATCTCCTAAAAACCCTATTACATTAGGTATACTCTTAAGAATATGAGGTATTTCTCCAACCAAAGCTGCTTCTATCATTACATAACCTGGAAAATAGTTTCTTTCTTTACTAATCTTTTTCCCGTTACGTATTTGATATACTTTTTCAGTAGGTATCAATACTTGTGAAATATAATCGTGTAAGTTAAGTCGTTCGATTTCATTCTCAACACTCTCCTTAACTTTCTTTTCTTTCCCTCCAATGGCTCTTAATACATACCATTTTTTTTCAACATTACCCATAACAAAAAATATATTAGTAAAGTTGATTATAAACCATATCAAGAACTTTGTCAAACGAGTAATCCATTGCAAATACAATACCTGCAATAATAGCTGAAGCAGCCATCACAACTAAAGCACTACTCTGCAACTCCGACCATGTTGGCCATGATGTTTTATTTACTAATTCGTTTTGAACGTCTTTAAAATAATTTACTAATTTACTCACAAGATCACTCTTTAATGGTTACAAATACAGAAATTAATCTTTAAAAAAATCAATTCCCATTCACTAACTTGCCGGATAATAATCGGAATACGACTTTTTATCCGGCTTAGCACGAGAGGAGAGGCTCGAACTCCCGACACCTGGTTTTGGAGACCAGTGCTCTACCAACTGAACTACTCTCGTGTATAAAAAGGAAGGGAATACCCTTCCTTTAATCTATATTATTGATTACTCAACAATTTCAGTTACCTGACCAGCACCTACTGTTCTACCACCCTCACGGATAGCGAAACGTAAACCTTGATCGATAGCTACTGGGTAAATAAGCTCAACATTGATTGTTAAGTTATCACCTGGCATTACCATCTCTGTTCCTTCTGGTAATGTGATCTCACCAGTAACATCAAGAGTACGTAAGTAGAATTGAGGACGATATTTGTTGTGGAAAGGAGTGTGACGACCACCTTCTTCTTTCTTCAATACGTAAACCTCAGCTTTAAATTTAGTATGAGGAGTGATAAGACCTGGAGCACCAAGTACCATACCTCTTTTAATTTCAGTTTTATCAATACCACGTAATAATAAACCTACGTTATCACCAGCTTGTCCTTCGTCAAGAATCTTACGGAACATCTCAACTCCAGTACATACAGTTTTCTTACCTTCTGCACCTAAACCAATGATTTGCATTTCATCACCTGTATGAATAATACCAGACTCAATACGACCTGTAGCAACAGTTCCACGACCAGTAATTGAGAATACATCCTCAACTGGCATCAAGAAAGGCTTGTCAATATCACGAGGAGGAAGTGGAATCCACTCATCAACAGCAGCCATAAGCTCCATGATTTTCCCTACCCATTTTTCATCTCCGTTTAATCCACCTAAAGCAGATCCTTGAATAACAGGAGTATTATCACCGTCAAATTCATAGAAATCTAACAACTCACGGATTTCCATTTCAACAAGCTCTAAAAGCTCCTCGTCATCAACCATATCAACTTTGTTCATGAACACAACTAGTCTAGGTACATTTACCTGACGAGCTAATAGGATGTGCTCACGAGTTTGAGGCATAGGACCATCAGTAGCAGCAACTACAATGATAGCACCGTCCATCTGAGCAGCACCTGTTACCATGTTCTTTACATAATCGGCGTGACCTGGACAGTCAACGTGTGCATAGTGACGATTTTCTGTTGAATACTCAACGTGAGCAGTATTAATTGTAATACCCCTTTCTTTCTCTTCAGGAGCATTATCAATTTGATCAAAATCTCTTGCTTCTGACAACCCAGCTTCAGCTAATACTTTTGTAATAGCAGCTGTTAATGTTGTTTTACCGTGGTCCACGTGACCAATAGTACCGATGTTTACGTGAGGCTTTGACCTGTCAAAATGTTCTTTAGCCATAACTCGAATAATTAGACAATTAGATATTAACTTATAATTTTTTAAAACTCCGAACCAGAATAGAGCCAATGATGGGATTTGAACCCATGACCTCTTCCTTACCAAGGAAACGCTCTACCCCTGAGCTACATCGGCAATCTAGAGCGGGAGACGGGATTCAAACCCGCGACCCTTAGCTTGGAAGGCTAATGCTCTATCAGCTGAGCTACTCCCGCTTTTGATTCGGGGCTACAAAGGTAATGAATATTCCTCAAAAACCCTGATTTCCCGATGTTTATTTCAATATTTTCTGGTTCTTGTGGGGAGAGCAGGATTCGAACCTACGAAGACGAAAGTCAGCGGAGTTACAGTCCGCCCCAGTTGGCCACTTTGGTATCTCCCCCAAAGACCTTTTCTTTAAAAGGTCACCTTATTTCAGTTGATAGGCTGATTATTTCAAACAACCAGCCTACCTTATGCTTTTATTTTAGTGCATTAAAAAAAATCACTTTCCTAAAACGGTGTGCAAATGTATAATTATTTTTTAATACAACAAAAATATATCAGTTTTTTTAAATTATTTTGCTTTTACCTTTTCTTTCTTCTTAATCAACTGCTTACGCAAAGCTTCACAAGAAAGATCTACAGATTCTTCAAATGTTTTTGATTGTTTTTTCGCAAACATTTCAGCTCCAGGTACTTTCAAACTAATTTCAGCAACTTTATTCTCCAAGGTTTCAGACTTATCTAATTTAAGTATCACTTCAGCATCAATAATACCTTCAAAAAACACATCTAATTTTCCAACTTTTTGTTCGATAAAACCTTGTAGCTGATCAGCTGCGTCAAACTTTACTGATTGAATTGTAATGTTCATATTAAATCCTCCATTAATTTAAGACCGCGGATGGGCCTGATTATATATATCGGTTAATTTTTCAAAACTACTATGAGTATAAACCTGGGTAGCATTTAAATTACTATGCCCCAACAACTCTTTTATTGCATTTAAATCAGCCCCTGCATTTAACAATGATGTCGCAAATGAATGCCTCAAAACATGGGGGCTTTTTTTATGCAATGTTGTAACTAAAGATAAATATTTATTTACAACTCTGTATATTAATTTATGATATACAGGTTCACCTTTTTTTGTCACAAAAAATGAATTCACGAAATCTATCCCAAAAATATCATTTCTATTTTTAAGGTATTCGTTCACCATTAAAACTAATGATGGATACATTGGAATAAGACGAACCTTATTAAATTTACCCGTAACTCTTACAAGTCCTTGAACAAGGTCAAAATCACGATCTTTCAACCCAACCATTTCAGACAATCGCATACCAGACCCATAAAACAATTCAAGAATCATTTTATCTCGAACACCTTCATAATCATCGGAAAAAGGTATTTCATCCAACAACAGATCCATCTCTGAATCTCTTACAAACACAGGTAATTTTTTAGGCAATTTGGGAGTAGGAACCCCATCTACTGGATTTACATCAATCTCTCCTTCACGCATGAGAAACTTGAAGTACGACTTAAGTGAAGTAACTTTACGATTTACACTTTTAGGTGCCAATCCCCCATTCACCATTTCAACAATCCAATTTCTAATATGTCTTCTGGTGATTTGTGCGATCGTATCTATCCCTTTTTCTTCAGAAAAAGAAATAAACTGTTCGAGATCGCAGCGATATGAAACAATTGTATACTTCGAACTGCGCTTCTCGAACTCTAAATATTTTAAAAACGATTTAATTGAAATCATCCAAGACCTATTCTACTGTTTCCGTATAAACGAATATACTAAATTTTCCAGTATCTGGTCTCAATTATTTTCCTATTCCTCGTTTTGTTGCAATTTTTGTATATAAATTGCTTTTTTAACTTCCTCTCTTCTTTCTACAGAAGGTTTTGTAAAGGCTTGACGAGAACGCAATTCTCTCATTGCACCAGTCTTTTCAAATTTTCTTTTGAATTTTTTTAAAGCTCTTTCAATGTTTTCACCTTCTTTAATCGGAATAACAATCATAATCTTCTCCTTTGATTTTATATTTTCGCTATATTTTTAATAGTAACTCTCAAATAATCAATTGATTTCACAAAAAAATCTATGCATCCTTCAATTATTTGCGGGTACAAAGAAACTAAAGTTTATTCATTGCCGCAAATTTTTAGTTATTATTTTTTTGTAACAGACTATAAAACACCCTTAAACACTGGATTATTTATAAGAAAAAAATATTTCATTTATTAAACTATCAATCCACCTCCAGATACATCCTCATCCGTCCCCACTCATGTTCATTAATAGTATTAAGTTCGGAAGCATCAAGATTTAAAATATCAACACCTTTTCTATACAAATTCATTAGCTCTATACACTGTTCGTATGTAAAGTAAGGATGCTTACTAATTTCTTTGATCTTTCTTGCTGAAAGCTTAATCTTCTTCACTTTTGTGGTATTCACAATAAACAACTCTCTAGAGGCTTCGTATACCTTTTCTGATAAACCATACACTTCCTTTAACTGATCAATTCTAACAAAACCACCTAACAATTTTCGGTATTTTATTATTCTATTTGAAAGAACACTACCTATCCCCTTTATTTTTTGAAGTTGTAGTGTGTCTACAATGTTTAAATCAATCAAATCCTTAGCATCACTTTCTGGTTTCTTAGGCTCTGAATTATTTATAATCCACCTTAACAATCTTTCGTCACTATATTTTCCTATTTGATATAGAGGTAACATTTTCATCACCTGTCTATCTTTTAAAACCAACCTTATACTATCTCTTATGTAAGTTGAATGTACATTTCTTTCCAGAAAGTTATCATCCAAATGATTCAAATTAATCCATTTAAGTAAATCTTTGTCTCTTTCATCCTCTGCCTTAAATACCGTTTTATCGAATTTTAGATATTTAGAATACTTTTCAATAAAAAAAGAATCAACACCATACACCTTTTTCAAATCATCTAAACACGTAATCTCATCTACCTTAGTTCGATAACCTATAAGCGATTTTATTTGATACGAATTCAGCCCCAACAATATCATTTCTTCCTTTGTCACTTCATTAGGGTTAAATACAAATAGAGAATCCTTATGCTCTAATTCCCTATTAGATTCTGCAATTTGATTTATTGCATTTATTTTATTCAAGAACTCCATTTCTTCACTTGAAAACTCCTGATCCAGCATAAGAAATGGCAAGAAAATTCGCAGTAAAACTACGATAACAATCAGGATCAAAAGAATTACTATACCTCTTTGTTCATTTCTGGTATAGTAGAAAAAATCTTTCCACATTATAAATAATTAGGTTTGGTTAACAAAAATCAAGTCAAGCAATGCATGCTCATTCCTGACTTTAAACTTAGACTTCTATCCGATAGAAGACAAATATTTAACTATCTGCTCATAAATTCCATATGCAGATACAATTAATATAGCTATTGGCGCAATATATTTTAATGAGAAAAATATAGCATCCAAATACCATACATTTAACTTCCCATGATTTGATAATTCATCTTTTGTCTTTTTATAACCAAACTTCCATCCAATAAACATTGAGATCAAAGCCCCTCCAAATGGAAGAAAAATATTAGCCGCAAAAAAATCCAATGTATCAAAGAAATTAAGTCCTAAAAAAACATCTCCATCCAAATCTCCTAGCGACAAAGAACAAAATACCCCTACAAAAGAAATTGAAACTGTTGCTAAAATTGTAGCTACCTTTCTTGACATTTTTAGTTCTTCTGACAAAAAAGCAACTACAACTTCTAGAATTGAGATTGAAGACGTTAAGGCGGCAATAGTAAGTAACACAAAAAACATCACGCCGAACACATTTCCACCTGGCATTTGCATAAATACATTTGGCAATGTCTTAAAAACTAACCCCGCACCTGCTCCTGGCTTAAGGTCAAAGGCAAATACTGCAGGAAGAATTACCAATCCAGCAAGAATAGCGATTAAGGTATCTGCAATTGTTACTTGAATTGCGGTTTTTCCTAAATTATTTTTTTTATCAATATACGAACCATAGGTAATAAGCGTACCCATACCTAAACTCAACGAGAAGAAAGCATGGCCTAAAGCATTTAAAACACCTTCCCAAGTTAATTTAGAAAAATCCGGGTTTAAAAAGAACTCTATACCTTTTGAGGCTCCCGGTAATGTTACCGAACGAAAGACCAGCACTATCAAAAGAACTACCAACAACGGCATTAACACTTTTGAATAGCGCTCGATTCCCTTTTGCACCCCCATTAAAACAATCACTGCTGTTAAAACCATAAACGTCAATTGCCATAAAACCGGCCTTACTGACTCAGAACTGAATTCATTAAAATGCTGTGAAATTTCTGAAGGATTTTTTCCAATAAAAGTACCCTTTATAGATTCCGTCACATAATCCATAGCCCAACCAGCAACAACACCATAAAATGACAAAATCAAATAAGCAGCACCTACTCCTAGAAATCCAGTAACAAACCAAACTGATTTTGGAGCCAACTTACGAAATGAACCAAATGCATTTCTTTTGGCCTTTCGACCAATAATAAACTCAGAGATCATTACAGGAAGACCAATAGCCAAAATAAAACCAAGGTAGACAAATAAAAAAGCAGCACCCCCATAGGCACCTGTGATATAGGGAAATTTCCAGATATTTCCTAAACCTACAGCAGAACCTGCTGCTGCAGCAATAACACCAAATTTACTACTAAATCCACCTCTTTTACTTTCTTTTATCTCAGACATTTGACAATCATTATATTTTTGAAACAGCTAAAAAACAAAAAAAACATAAAAAAAAAAAGCCCTTGTCATTACAACAAAGGGCTCCTTTCAAAAATTTATAAAATTTTATAGTACGTCTATACAATTAAGATCGTTAAATGCAACTTTTAATCTTTCAATTAAAGTTTCCTGACCTTTACGTAACCAAACACGTGGATCATAATACTTCTTGTTTGGTTTATCATCACCATCAGGGTTACCTATTTGTCCTTGAAGATAATCTCTATTAGCAGCTTCATATTTACGGATACCATCCCATGTTGCCCACTGAGTATCTGTATCGATATTCATTTTAATAACACCATAGCTGATTGCTTCACGAATTTCCTCAAGAGTAGAACCTGATCCACCGTGGAATACAAAGTTTACAGGGTTACTTGATAAACTATGCTTTTCTTCGATGTATTTCTGAGAGTTATCAAGAATTTTTGGAGTTAACACTACGTTACCTGGCTTATACACACCGTGCACATTACCAAAACTTGCAGCTATAGTAAAGTTTTTACCAACAGAACTTAATACCTCATATGCTTGATTTACTTCTTCTGGTTGAGTATAAAGTAATGCATTATCCACATCTGAATTATCAACACCATCTTCTTCTCCACCAGTAATACCTAACTCAATCTCGATAGTCATTCCGATTTTGTTCATTCTTTCGAAATACTCTTTACAAGTAGCAAGATTTTCATCAAGAGGCTCTTCTGATAAATCTAACATATGAGAAGAGAATAAAGGCTTACCTGTTTCTGCAAAATGCTTTTCACCAGCTTCAATTAAACCATCAATCCAAGGTAATAATTTTTTTGCAGCATGATCGGTATGAAGTACAACTGGCACACCGTAAGCTTCAGCAACAAGGTGTACATGTTTAGCAGCTGAAATAGCACCTAAAATTTGTCCTTTTTGACCTTCAAGACCAATTCCTTTACCAGCATAAAAAGCAGCTCCACCATTTGATAATTGAATAATTACAGGTGAATTTACAACTTTTGCAGCTTCAAGTACTCCATTAATAGAATCTGTTCCTACTACGTTTACTGCAGGAATAGCAAAACCATTTGCTTTTGCTACATCAAATAATTTAGCTACATCATCACCAGTAACTACTCCGGGTTTAATTACATCTAGTACTTTTCCCATGATTTTAATTTATAATTTTTGGATTTATAATTTTCAAAGATAACATTAATATTAGAGACATGCCTAACAACAATAAATAGAAAATTGTTCAATATCACTTTTCTAAACACTACTTATAATTTAGAATCACAACAAATATCACTATACCACCCCAATAGCACAAAAGAACTGATTATAATAATTGGATAACATTTTTGGAATCTTTATTTTTGCGCTCTCAAAAATTTATTCTAGCAAGTACAAATTATTAACGCCTCTTATGCGACACATTCGAGATTTAATAAACAAAAACTTTAAAACAAACATAATTTAATCAATAAATTAATAATCAAATGGCAGTTAATTACAAAGAGCTAGGCTTATCGAACACAACTGAGATGTTCAAAAAAGCTGTAGAAGGTGGATATGCAATCCCAGCCTACAACTTTAACAACCTTGAGCAAATGCAAGCAATTATTCAAGCTTGTGTTGAAACAAAATCACCTGTTATTCTTCAGGTTTCTGCAGGAGCAAGAAAATATGCTAATGCAACATTATTAAGAAACATGGCTAAAGGTGCTGTTGAGTACGCAGAAGAATTAGGATATAAAATCCCTGTTGTTCTTCACTTAGACCATGGTGATACTTTTGAACTTTGTAAAGACTGTATCGACAACGGTTTCTCTTCAGTAATGATTGATGGTTCTCACCACTCATACGAAGAAAACGTTGAACTTACTAAAAAAGTAGTTGAGTATGCTCATGCTAACGGTGTAACTGTTGAAGGTGAGCTTGGTGTTTTAGCTGGAGTTGAAGATGATGTAGTTGCTGAAGAGTCTACTTATACAAGACCAGAAGAAGTAGAAGATTTTGTAAAAAGAACTGGTGTTGATTCATTAGCTATTTCTATTGGTACTTCTCACGGAGCACACAAATTTACTCCAGAACAATGTACTAAAAACGAAGATGGAATTTTAGTTCCTCCTCCATTGAAATTTGATATCCTAGAAGAAATTGAAAAAAGAATCCCTGGATTCCCTATCGTTCTTCACGGTTCTTCTTCTGTTCCACAAGAGCACGTAGCAACAATCAACGAATTCGGTGGTGATATGAAAGCTGCTGTAGGTATTCCTGAAGAGCAATTACGTAAGGCTGCGCAATCAGCTGTATGTAAAATCAATATTGACTCTGATGGTCGTTTAGCTATGACTGCTGCTGTTCGTAAAGTAATGGCTGAAAATCCAGGAGAATTTGACCCAAGAAAATACTTAGGTCCTGCTCGTGATTTATTAAAAGAGCTTTATATGAACAAAAATATCAATGTATTAGGTTCTTCAGACAAAGCTTAATTATCATTGTTTAAATAATACAAAAGCTGATTTGAGAAATCTCAAATCAGCTTTTTTTATATTATCCCACTTAATATTTTTAGAAAGGATAACCAATTGCAAAATTCATTGCAAAATCATCCCATGTATAACTCCTATTTGTTGGAATCCAACGGTGTCCTTGTTCCTCTATCGGATTTCTTAATTTCATTCCTGTATCCAATCGAAAAATAAAATACTTAAAGTCAAACCTCAAACCAAGACCTGTACCAACTGCCAATTTACTTGTAAAATTATTAAACTCAAATAATCCTCCTTCAGGGCTAATATCTTTACGTATAGTATATATATTACCAACATCTATAAACAAAGCACTTTCCAGAATCCAGAATAGCTTAAATCTATATTCTGCATTAAATTCCAGTTTAATATCACCCGTTTGATTGTAATAATCAGCATCTTTTGAATCATATGAACCCGGACCTATACCTCGAACTGGCCATGCCCTAATACTATTGGCACCTCCTGAAAAATATCTTTTTTCAAATGGCAATACATTTAAATTGCCATAAGGATATCCAACACCCAAATAAAATCGATAAGCCATGCTATTAATTTTATTTAAATAATGATGATATCTTATATCAATATCACTTTGAACATATTGAGCATACCTATTTCCTAATAATTCATAATAACCATCTTGGGTTCTTTCTGATATTGACCGAGCCCAAAGATTCATAAAATTACCAGCTTCTTCAATATTCCAATTTACATATAAAAAATCTTTACGTTTATCAACCTCTTGCTGGTTATAAACTAAAGAATAGGATGTATTGGTAATTAAGTGATCCTGGTATGAATAACTAAGATAAGTCCCTTCTATATCTTGCAAAAAAGCATCTTCAATCGTTGGAATTAATACAAAATTGACTCCCAATGGGGTTACCTGATGCGATATTTTTTTACTCCCATTCCACAGGTAACTTATCTTACCATTAGCAATTGTTCTTGTATAATCAGGTCGTTCTTGATAGTTATATGCAACCGATACAGAAGTTTTCGGGTTAAACCTCTGTCGAAACTTCTTAATTTGAAATGGCATCCAAAATTTTGGAAAAACAATTCTTGATTCAACTCCAAATTCTGTTGTACTAAACTGTTCACTTTGCCTATTCATTTGATTCTGCATAGAGCCTCTTATACTAAACGTAAACTCTTCTGCACCTTTAAATAAATTTTTATGTTGATACTCCAAATTCCCTCCTGCACCCAAATTTCCAGATGAATTTAAACCTTCAACATCAACTGAATACGACTGAAATTTCGCTGGTATTAACTGAATATAACAATTCAACAGTCTACTTCCATCTATAGCTCTTTCTTTTTCATCGAACTCTTCAAACCGAATATTAATAAAACGATATAGACGTAAACTAGATAAAAGAGTTTTTGTTTTTTCGACGAGACTTGCCTGAAATAATTGCCCTGGAGTAATGTATGTTGAATTAACTAATACTTCTGGTTTAACTTTAGGCTCGTTTATATATAGAAATAAAAAATCACCATACCTCAATGTATCAAACTGAGAATAATATCTATCTTTTTCATTTAAAGCCCTATGAGGATCAAAATTTGTTCTAAAAAACACATTTTTAATACGATAAGTAGGATGTGTAAATACAGAATCTTTATTCTTTGCAATTTCAACCTTTGCATTTTTTATCAAAACAGAGTCTATCACTCTGTTTCCTGACAAAGAACTATCTATCTTAAAATAAATAAACTCTTTTGAAAAACTAAAATATCCTTTATCTCTTAGATATTTTGTAATCCTTTCTCTTTCTGCATCATGTAAAGAAACATCAAATGGACCTTCCTCCTTCAACAAACTGTTATCCAGATCCTCATCTATTATTTTTTGAATTACAGTATCTTCTGCCCTGTAACCCAAACGATCTAATACAAATTGTTCACCAGCATCAATATCATAATGAAGCTTAACCTTCTTCTTTTTATACTTTACTACAGAATCTACACTTGCATGATAATAACCTTTATTATTCACAAAGAGTTCAAGCTGATACATTGACTGTTCGGATAAAAAATCATCGTACAAAACAGGCTTTTCACCTATTCTTTTCAACCATTTATTAAACCCTTTTGTAGTATCTTTTCCTGCTAAATTATATAACCACAAATGAAATTTAAACATCCCCAATATTCTTATATTAGGATTTTGCTTTATATATGGAACAAATTTTTCTTTCGGAATGTTACGAGCTGAACTATGAACACTAACTTTATCTAATAAGTATTCACCTTCAGGTACATGTTTAACACTACTACAACTACTTATAAAAAGAACAAGAATTATATAGAATAAAATTTTCTTCAAGGTACGCGCTAACTTTTTAAGCTAAAATAATCTGATTAGATTTAACTATTACAATTTTTTTGACACCAGTAGGCAAATTTTATGCAAAAGTATCTAAATCCAACGGAATAAAGTAAATTTGCACCAACCTAAAAAGAAAAAAATGATAAGTCAGAGTAAGATAAAACTAATTAATTCACTTTCAAAGAAAAAATTCAGAGACATTAACCAACTTTTTATTGCTGAGGGAGAAAAAATTGTGTCTGACTTATTATTATCCCAAATCGACATAAAATGGATATTTGCCACTAAAGAATGGCACCATAAAAACAACGAAGTCGTAGCAGAAGAGAAAGTTGAATGCGAATTAAGTCAATTAAAAAAAATAACACAGCTCAAAACTCCTCCACCTGTTATTGCCATTTGCCAAATTCCACAAACGAAAATTGAAAAGGATAATAATAGTAAAGAACTGATCATTGCACTTGACGACATTCAAGATCCAGGAAATTTAGGAACAATAATACGGTTAGCTGATTGGTTTGGGATAAAAAACATTGTATGTTCAAACAACACAGCAGATGCATATAATCCCAAAGTAGTGCAAGCCACTATGGGATCCATTGTCCGTGTTAATCTTTTTTACACCGACTTAAAAGAATTTTTATTAGAGGAAAAAGAAAAAGACACTCCTATTTATGGAACTTTTCTGGATGGAGAAAATATTTATACAAAAACCTTAAGTAATGAAGGAATCATTATAATGGGAAACGAAGGAAAAGGAATCTCTCCACAAATTGAAAAACTCGTTACAGAAAAATTATTAATCCCTTCTTTTTCTCAAAGTACAAATCACTCTGAATCTTTAAATGTATCTACAGCAACTGCTATTACATTAAGTGAATTCAGACGCAGATAATAATCAAATTAAATTTCTTTATTAATCACCAACTTAACAGCATCAGCACATTTTTCGCCATCGATAGCAGAGGATGCAATTCCACCTGCATACCCAGCTCCTTCTCCACAAGGGAATAGTCCTCTGATTTGAGTATGTTGCAATGTTTGTGGATCTCTTGGGATTCTTACTGGTGAAGATGTCCTGGATTCTGTACCCATAACAATTGCTTCAGAATCAATAAAACCTTTAGCCCATTTACCAAATTGTTTAAATCCACCTTGTAATCGCGAAGTAATTCCATCCGGCAATACAAAATGTAATGGAGAAGCAATAGCTCCAGGGACATATGAAGTTGGAGGTAAATCAAACGATAATTTTGAATTCACAAAATCTGTCAATCTTTGTGCAGGAGCTACTAGATTATTCCCTCCATTTACATAACACAACCTTTCAACTTCCTTTTGATATTCTAAACCAGCCAATACCCCATGTTTTTTAAATTCACTTGGAATATCCTCCGGTCGAATTTCAACTACCATTCCTGAATTGGCAAAAGGTGAATTTCTTTTTGAAGGAGACATCCCATTTACAACCATCTCATTTTCTCCTGTCATAGCCGGAACAATAAAACCGCCAGGACACATACAAAACGAATAGACTCCTCTCTCTTCAACTTGACAAGAAAAACTATAAGATGCTGCAGGTAAATATTCACCACGACCTTCCGGCGAATGATATTGAATTTGATCTATTAACTCTTGCGGATGCTCAACCCGAACTCCCATTGCCCATGTTTTAGCTTCGATCTCAATAGCTTTATCATGAAGCATTTTATAAACATCCCTAGCAGAATGACCTGTAGCCAGAATGACTGCTTCAGCTTTTATCTTTGTATTATCTTTTAAAACGACTCCTGTTACAGACTGATCTTCAATCAACATATTAACAACATGAGAATTAAAAAGAACTTCTCCTCCTGCATCAATAATAGATTGACGCATTGCTTTAATAACACCTGGAAGTTTATCTGTACCAATATGTGGATGAGAGTCAATTAAAATATCCTCCTGAGCACCATGAAATCTAAGAACATTTAATACCTTCTTAAAATCTCCTCTTTTAGTACTTCTAGTATACAACTTCCCATCAGAAAAAGTTCCTGCACCGCCTTCACCAAATGCATAATTTGAATCTGGGTTAACCGGATTATTACGATTTAATAAGGCAATATCTTTCTTTCTCTCATTAATATCTTTACCTCTTTCTAACACAATTGGTTTTATACCCAATTCTATTAACCGAAGTGCAGCAAATAATCCTCCCGGGCCAGCTCCAACTACCACCACTTCTGGTTTATTTGAAACATCAGAATACTCAAACTTTACAATTTCAGGATCTGGAGCAGAAGCATTAGCATAAACATCAAGATATAACTGAACCATAACCTGACGCTGACGTGCATCTATTGATCTCTTACGCACTCTCATCGCAGTGATCTTATCAGGGCTCACCTTCATTTTTTTTGCTACCAATGATTTATAATATTTTTCATCAGAAGCTTCTTTGGGTGTTAATCTTAATGCAATATCCTTCTTCATCCTATATTAAAATTGTGGCGCAAATATAGTAATTTTAGTATAATGGTTTACAATAAGGAAAACTCATGAAAATTGAAATCAATATTTCAATTCATGATTTATTCAAAGTAGAAAGAAAGAACAAAGATTCTTGAAGTTAATTTATCAATAGCTTGTGTGTATTTAATGTCTTCTATATCTCCTGTTCCATTGTGATCAAGAACATCCAACGTTCCTATCGAAATTTTAAATTCAGTTGACAAGCGGAAATAATTTAAATAAGAATCAAATCCTACACCTACTTCATAATAAAAATCTAAATTCTTAAGCAACATTCTATCCTGCTTATTCTTAGCTAGATCAAAGCGAGGATTAATTCCCGCAACTAAGTATGGTTTAAAATTATGCATCCTATCAGATCCATATTTTAACATAATAGGCATTTCTAAAAATGTTGATTTAATTTGAAGAGGATCTGCCATATCAAGACTAGTTGTCGCATTAGGATTAGGATTATCCATTATGGTTTCAGGATTACCATCATTGTATGTATAAGTCAAATTCCGTTGACCAAAAGATATACCTGGTAAAACTCTAAGATTTAAATTCTTTCTTAATCTCAAACTAGAAACAATCCCTAAATTAATACCTGGAGTCAAATCCAGAACTTCAGCATACATTGGAACATTATCATTCTCAACAGTTCTCGCACCGGTATGCCTTACGGTAAAGTTCATTGTATTAAACCCAATGATAAAACCAAAATGAATTTTCTTCTCATCAAAAGAAGTCAAGTTTGGCACTTTTTTAGTTGTACTTTGTGCTGATGCACTGACACACATTAAAGAAACCAAGAATAAGAAAAATAAATATCTTAATTGTTTTGTCATCTTCTTTTAATCAACTCCGTAAGAATTTAAATGCAACCATATAACATAACTCAATACTTATATTTTTATTGCATTTTTTTTTGTGCAAAATAAATAGTTGCTATACCAAATGTTTGTCGCCAAACTCTTAAGCTTATAAAACCTGCTTTATTTAATTCGGCAACAAAAGCATCGCCCTCTGGAAAAGCGGCAACAGACTCTGGCAAATAAGTATACGCTGCTTTATCTTTTGATAATAATCCTCCCCACCAAGGCAATATTTTTGTAGAATAGAATTGATATATCTGTTTAAATGGAAATTTAGATGGATTAGAAAACTCTAAAACCATAAATTTACCATCATCTTTTAAAACTCTATTAATTTCAGTTAAACCCTTGTTTAAATTTTCAAAATTTCTAACACCAAAAGCCACCATAGCAGCATCAAACTCTTCATTCTTAAAAGGCAAATTCTCAGAATCCCCTTCTACCATAGAAATAATTTGACTAAGACCTTTCTTTTTAATCTTTTCTTCACCTACTTTTAGCATTTCTGCAGATAAATCCAAACCAACAATCCTTTTTGGATTCAACTTCATTGCTGTAATAGCTAAATCACCTGTTCCTGTAGCAATATCTAAAATTTCAGGATTATCAATTCCTTTCAGTAATTTTATTGCTCTTCGTCTCCATATTTTGTCAATCCCCATGGATAAAGAATGATTTAAGAAATCATATTTATGTGCAATATTATCAAACATTGCTTTAATCTGTTTCTTTTTACCATCCGTAGATGATTTATATGGAGTTACTGTCATGAAATCAAATTTGAATTATTTTCGAATGCAAAAATAACAAAGTTAGTTACATGGCAAGAATAACAACTTTATTAATCCAATAATAGCTAAATATTTTTCTAATTAATCATATCTTCAATAACACTTAACATTTCATTAAAGGCATCCTCAGAAAATCCGGTTAACACATATACAACTTTTCCATCTTTGTCAATTACATAATTACGTGGAATAGTATTTTCGGCAAAGAGCCCATAAGTCTTGCGACCCTCATCCGGATAAAATGGCATTGTATATTTATCTTTAGTAAATTTTAATAGGTCCTGTTCTGAATGCTCCCTTCCTATTACCAACAACTCAAAGCTTGAATTATCCTTATACTTATTCCAAACCTTCTTTTGTAATTGAGGTAATTCTTTTACACAAGAAGGACACCACGTTGCAAAAAAGTTAATCAAAACTACTTTTCCCTTTAAATCAACTGATTCAACATCCCCTGATGATGTTTTTAATTTAAAGGAAGGTAAAACATCTCCTACTTTTACAATATCTGCATTTTCTTTCGTATACATCTCCAATCCCACAAAACTTAGCACAATTAAAAATAAAACTCTAATATTCATTTAAATAAGTTTTTATTAAACAAAACAAGGAACTAATCCGAACACTTATAATTCAGAATAGTTCCCTGTTACATTTTTTATGAATTAAATTTAATTACTTTCCTTTATCTAACCATTTTTTAAGATGTGTGGATATATTCTTTTTGTAATCATCAATAAATCCATATGATTCATCATCAATACGAATCTCACCTTTTGTAACATGACCAAGTGCAGAAAAAGGCACATCTGCCTCAAGCATTAAATCAACAAAATCATCTTGCATTTCTTGAGAAACAGAAACCACAACTCTACTTTGCGATTCCCCAAACAAGAAAGCATCCTTTCTAATTTCGGCATCTGATGTAATATCAAAACCAAAACCCAGTGGCAAAGATGATTCTAATAAATTAAAAAACAAACCTCCAGCAGAAACATCATGAACAGATCTGACCAATTTCTCTCTAATCATCCTCCTTACAATCTCTTGTACATCTAACTCCTCATTAATATTAAAATATGGAGCTGCATGACTTTTCATTTTATGATAAAAATTCAGATATTCAGATGCATTAATATCATCTTTCGACTGACCTATCAAGAATATCATATCACCTTTATGCTTAAAGGTCAAAACAGTATGATGATCTTTTGATTCTACCAAACCCACCATACCTATCACCGGGCAAGGACTAATTGCTTTTAAACGCCCCTCTTGTGAACTTTGGTTATAAAAACTTACATTACCACTAACAACAGGAGTTTTGAATTCCTTACATGCATCTGACAATCCTTCTACAGCTTGAGTAAACTGCCAAAAAACCTCAGGATCATAAGGGTTTCCAAAATTCAAACAATCGGTAACAGCCAAAGGAACCCCACCTCCACAAATTATATTTCGTGCGGCTTCAGCAACTGCTATTTGTGCTCCCACGTAAGGATTTGCTTCAACATAATACGAATTACAATCTACTGTTAAAGCTAAAGTTTTATCTGCCTCTTTAATATGAACAAAAGCTGCATCTGATGGATATTTATTACTTAAAGAATCCTTTTTTAAGGCATGATCAAATTTATCTAATAAATAACTTTTTGAAACTATATTGAGGCTTTTCATTAACTCTGCAATCACTTTTGGATAATGATCGGGCTCCGGAACATCATCTATAGATAAAGACTTTATATCATTTTCGCCTGGCTCTTGAATTTCTCTTTCATAAATAGGAGCTTTTCCTCCTAACCCAACATACGAAACAGGTATTTCTGCTATTATTTCTCCATCATTTCTACAAGTCAGAATTTCTTTATCATTTACTTTTCCAATAACAGAAAACGCCAATGGCATTGGTTGTAATATCTCTGATACTTTTTCTAAATTTTCACTATCAATACATACTAAAATTCTTCCCCAGGTTTCTGACAATAGTTTTCCTCTATCATCAATATTCTCTTCACGCACAGGAACTTTACTACAATCTATCTCTATTCCGGAATTCCCTCTTGCAGCCATCTCTGTTGCAGCACCAACAATTCCTCCCGCTCCAACAGTTTGTATACCCACTATTAGTTTCGCATCATTTAAGGACTTAACTGCTTTCAACAAACTCTTTTCGATATCAGAATCCATCATTTGCTCATATGAGAAAGTTTCTGTCCCATTTCCTGAAATTACATCAGCTGAAAAAACATCATTATCTACTCCTTCTTTTCCTGTAAGAGCTCCAACAATTAAAATTAGCCTACCGTCTCCTGTTGCAATTCCAGGAATTAAATCTTCATTCTTTGCAATACCTACGGTCATATTATTAACGATTGGATTTGAATTAAACCCCTTATCAAATCCTGCTTCACCACCAACAACAGGAACCTTCATTTTCGCCTCAAAATCTTTGATCCCTTTTATTACTTCAGAAAATAACCAACGTGCAGTATCTCTTTCTCCATCGCCAAATCTTAACGAATCTAAAAATGCAACGGGCTTAGCTCCCATTGAAAAAACATCTCTGGTTACCATTCTCATCCCCGTTAACGCACCTAACCTAGGTTGTATTGAACAAGGATGATTGTGCGATTCGATCTTAAATACACATACATAACCATCACCAATATCTATAGCACCTGCAGATTCATCACCAGCTTTAACAATAACATTGTCTCCCGATTTAGGAAGTTTACCCAACCAGTTTAATGAATTTTTATAGGATGCATGTTCAGTCCACAAACGTGAGAACATATCCAATTCCAAGTCATTAGGCTCTCTTTTCAAAATCTCTGTAATCATTTCAATTTCAGATGGTGTCAGGTTAATATTTTCTGCGCCTTTGGAGGTAATGTTACTGCTCATCTCAATATTTTTTTACGTTCCTATTAAAAATCATTAAATTTTAATGATTCAGCTTCTTATCTTTGAAAACTTCTACCCCAATAGGATTTTATGCTTACCGGGTAACATTTTTTAACTTTTTGAAAGTATAAAAAAATTGTGTAAGATAAAAGATTGAGTTATTGGTTTTGATAAATATTTTAAAGTTATACAGAAACAATATTTTTAAAGAAAAGAAACAACCAGGTAAATTCCATTACTAAAATTAGTTCTCTTAAGTACTGGACTTTTTTTGCTTGTTTAAAATGATCATTTATAATAAAATTTAAGCATAATGAATAAAATTGCTTTAGTTACAGGTGTAACTTCTGGCATTGGTAAAGCCACAACCCTTTTACTAGCCAAACTCGACTACAATTTAATTATTACCGGTCGAAGAAGTGAAAGGTTAATCCAACTTAAAGAATCAATAGAAAATGAGTTTTCGACAAAAGTCCTTAATCTATGCTTCGACATAAGAAACCAAGAAGAAACACTGAAGGCTATTAATTCTATTCCTACCGAATGGCAAAACATTGATATACTTTTAAACAATGCTGGATTAGCAGCTGGAACTGAAAAAGTAGATGACCCCAAATGGGATAAATGGCAGCAGATGATTGACACCAACATTACAGGTTTACTATTTCTTTCTAAAGAGATAATAAAATTTATGGTTGAAAGACAATCAGGACATATAATAAATATTTCATCTATTGCAGGTATAAATGTTTATGAAGGTGGGAGTGTATATTGCGCAACCAAACATGCTGTAAATGCAATAACTCAAGGTATGAGAATTGACTTACTAAAACACAATATCAAAGTCACCTCAATAGCTCCTGGAATGGTAGAGACTGAGTTTTCATTAGTTCGCTTTGATGGAGATCAAAATAAAGCAGACAATGTTTATAAAGGTGTAGTCCCACTTTGTGCACAAGATATTGCAGAAACAATCGAGTTTGTTGTCACAAGACCTGCACATGTTAACATTAATGATATTTTAATCATGCCAACACAGCAAGCTAACGCATATTATACACATAGAAAAGAATAGATTACTAGTTCTCTGTACTTCTTTTGGTTTTACAGAGAACTTTTATTTCTAAAGTTTAAAACATATGATTATATGCCACCCCATTCAAAATAAGGAAAATATTATATTTTCAATTTGAACTTTTAATACTTAAGAATAAATCACTCCTTCAACAATCTACTATCAGAGTAATTATAATCAAACTTAGGAACTCTTTATTTTACCAGAAAAGATATTATAAATAGCAAGAAAAAAATATTTAATATCAGTTACATATCCCTTACTTAATCTTTCATTCATATATATACTTTCTGCTTCAATATTACCTTTGGAGTCAGGCATATTTAAAGCAACATAAGGAGGAATACAACCTGGCTTAAATTTAATTCTCTGATGCTGAACCTCTAATGGCAATTCTTTAAACCTTGTGTCACTTAACGGACGCACTCCAACAAGAGATAGTTCACCTTTTAGCATGTTAAATATCTGAGGTAATTCATCTAGCCAATACTTTCTAAAAAACTTTCCCCAGGGAGTTAAACGAAAATCATTAGCAGGTTTGCCAACATGATTATAGCCATTCATCCTTACTACATAATCCTGAAGGTATTTTGAGTATGGATGCATTGTTCTAAACTTAAATACTGTAAGTTTTTTTCCATCATAACCTATTCGTGACATTGAAAATATGAAATTATCAGAACACCCTTCTTTTATTTTAGGTGCGTCTTTTATTTTCATAACCATATAAAACAAAAGCCCATCTATTTCTTTAAATTCGACAATTGTAAATCCTGAATAAACAATTCTTCCAAGTACTTCAGCTTTTGAAAGTAACTTATTTTTACCTGGTAAAATATAACTAGCAGTTTTCTTTAAAATACGAATAGACTTATATTGTCTACTGGTTTCAAGATCAGACACTCTTGAACATCCAATAAAAATTCCGGATTCTTTTAACTGGCTATTAATTGAAAACAAATAATCATTAGTTTCATTGGTTATGGTCTCAAAATTTACGTCAACTATACCAATTACTGATTTTCCATTTTTTTTGAGAATAACACTTCGAGAAGAATCAATAACATGAACTCTTTCTGACTTTATTGGAATAGCTTGTGACACATAGGAGTATGCATCCATCGATAACAAGGATAGTAATTCTAATCTTTGACTTTTTATATTCAAAGATTCATCTCTACTTTTTTTTGGGTGAACAATATCTAAAGTTGTCCAATCCGTATTTAAAACCGATGCTGTACTTCGATGCATAAAAATTTCCCCCTAATACTTATATACCAAGTATAACGACAAATTTACAACAAGGTTTTAAATTAATGACATCAAAAAATACCTTTTATCAAAACACAACGTCTATTTGTCACATATATAAAACCATCAGTCAACAATCAACATTAAATAACCAAAACGTACTTGATTTTACAAACAAACATTTTTTTATGATAAACGCAATTTAATCAATGGCTAAAATCACATCAAATAATAAAACAATATTTTTCATACTGTTTAATATATTACATCTTTGCTTTCACTTTTTTCCCTGCAGAATTAACTTGCATCTTTGATGTAAACTCTATTACATGAGGAATTTTATATGGCGCTAATTTAGTACTACAAAATTCCTTCACAGAATCTTCTGACAAATAATTTTCAATATCATTTTTAACTAAAATAGCCTTAATTGCTTCTCCTAACACTTCATCTGCAATTGCCTCAATAGTACAATCAACAACTCCTGGCATTGATACAATAACTTCTTCAATCTCTTTAGGACTAACTCTTCTTCCTCCAACCTTAATTATTTCCTTTTTCCTTGCTGCATGATAAATAAAACCATCTTCATCAACTTTCGCTAAATCACCAGTATACAACCAACCTCCTCTCAATATTTCTTTGGTCGATTTTTCATCCTTATAGTAACCTAACATTACATTTTCGCCTTTTGCAATTATTTCTCCAACTTCATTTGGCTGGGCTAAATTGCCTTTATTATCAATAACTTTTAATTCGACTCCTGGAATACCTTTTCCTATTGAACCTAATTTATCCTTCAGCCTTTCTGTTGGCAAATAAGAAAGGCGAGCTGTAGCTTCTGTCTGACCATACATTACAATAAAGTTCGTATTTGGCTTAGCTTTTTGAAATTCTTCAATAAATACAGTATGCAATTTACCTCCTGCCTGTGTAACATATCTTAAATCAGGGAAATTTTCATTTTTGAATGATTCTGATTTTCTCAATAAAATTTGAAAATGACTTGGTACACCAGCAAATCCGGTACATCTATATTTTTTCAAATCATTGATTACTGAACCGAGAAAAATAAAATTATTGTTTAAAACAATTTTACCCTTGACTTTTAAATGAGTATGTAACAATGATAGTCCATAGCAATAAAAGAAAGGTAAAACACACTCCATAATATCCTTATCTGTTAGTTTTAGATATTCTATTATTGAAGATGTATTAGCAATGATATTTTTATGAGAAATCATTACACCTTTGGGCATAGCTGTAGAACCTGAAGTATAAATTATTTGTGCAAGAGTATTTGGTTCAAATTCAATATCATATTCATAAACCACACTATTTTTTATTATCTCACTAAATTTGTCTTCTCCCCAAATATTTTCAAAAGATACTTTTATTCTTTTCTGTAACAACAGAGGAATAAAAGCCAATTTCACATCTGCTTGATCTTTTACAAACTCCAAGGAACCCTTTTCTATTGCAGGATTTAATGGAATAACTGCATTTCCGGATTTCATTATTGCCAAATAACAAACAATAAAATAATTATTATTAGGCGATAGTAAAATAAACTTATTTCCTGTACCAAATTCTTGTTTCAGAAAAAATGCAAGTGCAGCCACCTGATTTCTTAGATCATAAAAACTCAATGATTCTCTTTGTCCTAAAACAAAAAGTTCTCCATTTTTAATATCACCTGATAGCAAGTAATCGATACAATTCATAAGTCAGTTATTTAGATTAAAGCAATAACATAAAAACACTATCTAACCATAATTTACATTTTCTCCATTACACCCTCCCTAATAAAATAATCATGTAAAGGAGGAGTTCTTAAGTATTCTGTTGTCTGATTTTTACGAGCAAAATTCTTAAATATCTTATTCACTTGTTCTACTGTCATTCCCATTACAGGTGACACTTCTTCTGCTGAATATTCATTCTCCCAACCATACCATAATAAATCCATTTTCTCAAAAGGCATTTGGTAAAAGAATTCTTCCTGAGTTTGTTCTGCAGAATAAGTATCTGTTGTAGGAGTTCGTTGAATAATTGCATCTGGCACACCTAAATGTCTTGCAATTTGATAAACCTGTGTTTTAAACAAATTACCGATTGGCATTACATCTGCAGCACCATCTCCATATTTTACAAAAAAACCTTGTTGAACTTCATGTTTATTTGGAGTTCCAATAACCGCATAATTAAGCGCTTCTGCATGATAATACAACATATTTGCTCTACATCTTTGCTTAAAATTAGAGGCAGCAACAATTTGCAAATACTCCTTCATTGGTAGACGAGCTCTCTTCTCTGAACCATCTTTAAATGTAACCGAAACATAATGAACTGGAGGAAGATTTTTATTTACAAATTCCTCAGGTATTATTACCTTCATTTTATCTGTTGCAGGATTATATTCAGGTATAACATTTTTAACCGCTTCATCCCTTCTTTTGTAACAACCAAATCCTTCTAAAGCCCCACTAATATTTTCAACAATACTTTTTACACCGTATTTATTCGCAAGCCCTCTTGCTAAAACTTCACTTTCTGGGCTGGAATCTGTTTCAGGTAACATTATGCCCAATAATTTTTCTGGTCCAAACGCCTTTGTTGCTAATGCTAAAGTTACAGAAGAGTCAATCCCTCCACTTATACCAACAACTCCCCCATAACGACGAAATCGTTTAAAAACATCTTCTCTTAGCTTTTCACAAATATCATTTATTACTTCATCTATATTTTCTATATGAAGTATATCTTTTGAAAAAGTTTTTTTAGTCATATTATTGAATTTGGTTAGTTTTTTCTTAAGTTTTTTTTATTGTTAACTATCAATCATTAGCCATTGGCCTACCAACTAGCAACAACCAAACAAACAACACAGTACACAGCACTATACTTGTTGACTGGAGACTGAAGACTGAGAACTGTCTACAAATTCCTCACTACTCCTTTTCTAATTTCACTATCTTTTAAATAATGAAAATCATCAATATACTGTTTATGTAATATTTGAGTTGACATAACACCCATTAAAGCCATATTATCAATCTCTGAAATATTAGAATTTCTGCGCATTTTTGTAATTAAACCGACAATACTTTTATCATTAAAAACACCTGCAGATTTAATATCTGATGAATTTAATAAATCATCTACAAACCCATTTTTATCATTTAATAAAGCTTGAGCAATAGGAGCTCTATATGCCTGCTTTGGCCTTTTTAGTACTGATTGAGGAATTACATTTTTCACAACTTCTTTTAATAAGAATTTTTCATTCAACCCATTCAATTTAAAATCATCAGGTAACGATGCACAAAACTCGATAATCCTATGATCCAAGAAAGGGTATCTTCCTTCAACAGAATTACCCATTGCCATTCGATCACCTTGCGACGATAACAAATAACCTGACATAAAGACAGTTGATTCAATATATTGAGCTTTAGATAAAGAGGAGTAATTCTCTATTTTATCTCCCACAAACCTCGCATAATTATTAACCACATCCGTTCCATTAAGATACTTTCTTACATCTTCAGAAAAATGATTAGTTATACGACGTGTATTATTCCACCTAAGAAGATGTGAATATATTGGAGAATTAGTTTCTTGCAGCTTATACCCAAAAAACAATTTCAATATACTACTTCCTGAATTCTGTAGTTGAGGAAGATATGGATATAGCTTTTTAAGAAGTAAAGGTCGTATTTTAGAATCTGGGTATTTAGACCAGAATTGCCTGATAATAGCCTCTTTAAATATATTATAACCTCCAAGCATTTCATCCGCACCTTCTCCTGTTATCACAACCTTAATTCCTGAATCCCTAACTAATTTTGAAAGTTTATACATAGGAAAAGGAGCAGAACGTAAAACAGGTATCTCAGTATGCCAAATTACATTCTGAAATAAATCAACAACATCTTCATTTCTAAATAAAATTGAATGATGCCGTGTATCTAAATTATCAGCAACTTCTTTTTGAAATATTGTTTCATCAAAATCTTTTTCTTCAAAACCTATCGAAAAAGTATTAAGTGCTTCCGGAAACATTTTCTTTATAAATGCAGTTGTACTGGTTGAATCTAAACCTCCACTTAAATAAGCAGCCACAGGAACATCGGCCCTCATTCTCAATCTCAACGAATCTTCAAATAAAGATTTAAATTGACTTTTTGCCTCTTCAATTGTTAAAGACTTATCTTTTTCACAAGATAAGTCCCAATAACTATTAACTATTAAAGTATTATCTTTTTTTAATAATGCATAATGTCCCGGGGGTAGTTCATAAACATCTTCAAATATAGTATGAGGAGTTAATGTGGTCCAAAAAGTAAAAACTTGTTGTAGTCCATAATAATTCAATTTCCTTTCAACGAAAGGAAATTCAAAAATAGCTTTAATCTCTGATCCAAATACAAAATTGCCTTTTTGATGAGTATAAAACAAGGGTCTAATTCCCATTCTGTCTCTTGCTAGAAATAATTCTTTCTTAACTTTATCCCAAATAGCAAAAGCAAATTGTCCATTCAGATACTGCAAACAAGAAGGTCCATATTCCTGATACATATGAACAACGATTTCTGTATCACAATTGGTTTTAAAACTATGACCTTTACTTTCTAAATCTTTCTTTAACTCCGGATAATTAAAAACTTCGCCATTATAGGCAATCCAGTATCGTCCATCCTGTGTAGATAACGGTTGCTGACCAAAAGCAAGATCTATAATACTTAATCTTACATTCCCCATGCATGCTTCCTCCGACAAGTAAAGTCCACACTCATCAGGGCCGCGATGTTTTATCCGGGTAAGCATAGCATTTAAAACATGCTCAACATCTGAGATAATATATCTAGGAATAAAACCTGCTATACCGCACATTTATTAAATTATTATTTTAAGTTAACAGTTTATTTTTCACTATTTGTAACAACAGACAATCTATACTGAAGACTATGCACTAAGCGGCCTGAGCTTGCTTCTTTACTATATAGGCTACAATTCTCTCCACTGATCCAAAATTTTCTTCTTGAAGATCCGAATCTTCTGCTACAACATTAAACTCACTCTCGATAAAATTAATTAAACCAAGTAATCCCATTGAATCAAAAATTCCTTCTTCAAAAATCAAAGTGTCATCTTTAATTATTGATGGATCATTAAATGTAGTTTCTGCAATAAAATTCCTAATTCGATCTTTCATAAGATGATTTTTTAAGTTATTAAAATATTATTACCATATATCTATTTACAATCGCATAGATTACAAACAATCTCTTCAAACAACCTTATTAACAAGCCAATAAACCTCAATCAAACCTTACTCTATCCTACTATTTATTATCACTTTATCCAAAGTACTAAAGCTACTATTCTGAGACTTATACTCTGGCACAATTTCCTTCATTCTTGTTACAAGAAGATTATTATTTTCAATTTTTAGAGCAAACAATAAATCTACGATCTTTGTATTTACATCACTATAATTATACTTAATTACTTTACCTATCATTATTTTTTCATGATGAGTTGGTAGTGTATTTTCTTTATTAGCCAATAACTCTTCATAAAGTTTTTCTCCTGGTCTTAATCCGGTATAAACAATATCAATATCTTCTCCTAGTTTTAACCCCGATAAACTTATCATCTCTTTTGCCAAATCATCAATTTTCACAGACTCTCCCATATCAAAAACATATATCTCTCCTCCCTGCCCCATAAATCCAGCCTCTAGAACTAATTGACATGCTTCTGGTATAGTCATAAAAAATCTGGTAATATCTTTATGTGTTACAGTAAGCGGCCCTCCTCGTTCAATTTGTTTCTTAAATAGAGGAACTACTGAACCATTAGAGCCAAGAACATTTCCAAATCTAGTGGTAACAAAGTGAGTACGTATACCATTATTCTGAGACAGAGCTTGCACATATATTTCACAAATTCGTTTTGAAGCTCCCATAACATTAGTTGGATTAACTGCTTTATCTGTAGAAACCATAACAAACTTATCAACTTTGTATTCTACAGCGAAATCTGCCATCACCTTAACTCCTCCAACATTAACCCGAATAGCTTCATATGGAAATTGCTCCATTAAAGGAACATGTTTATATGCCGCAGCATGAAAAACAACCTGAGGCCTATATTCCTCAAAAACTTCCCTCATGCGCTTTGTATTGGTTACATCTGCTAAGATCACATCAAAGGGAGCGTCTATATGACTTATTAATAGTTCCTGCTGAAGATCATAGATGGCAGATTCTGCAATATCAACCATTACAATCTTTTTTAATGGGAATTTTAATAATTGCCGTACTATTTCTGAACCTATCGAACCTGCAGCTCCAGAAACTAAAACAATTTTATTTTCAAGGCCATGCATGATTTTACCCAAATTTAATTTTATTTCTTCACGACCTAATATATCTTCAATTCTTATATCCCGAATCTGTTTTCTATTTGAAATACCATCCACCCAATTACCTACTGATGGCATAACTTTAAGTTTCAATCCAATTTCGATACAATCTGCTGTAATTTCACGCTTTCTTTGTACTGATATATGGTTAATCGCAAGAATAACAAGTTTGACTTTTCTAATCCTACTTAGTCTCAAAGCCCTTTCCCAACTAACAACAGGAATTGAATGAAGCAACATATTCCATTTTGAAGAATCATCATCAATAAATCTAAGTACCTTATAATGATTTTTCTTATCATTTTTAATCGCCTCTAATGTAATTTGCCCCATTTCTCCAGCACCATAAACAAAAACATTTTGCGTTGTATCTTTTTTTGTTAATGCATTATAGGTTTCCTTGACTAATAATCTAAATGTAAAAGCCAACATTGCTGTCATCATAAAATGAAAAACTAACACTAATCTTGATGTATATATAATCTGATTAAAAAAAGCACCAAAAATTTCATTTATAATGAACATGGAACAAAATGCCAAAAAGCATGCAACTACAATATTTTTAAATTCGGTATAGCTACTATGTCTTAATACACCTTTGTAAGAACCTAGTAAAAGGAAGAAGATTAGATACATTAACGAAACAGCAAATGAGTTCAACATCAAATCAGATACTGAATAAGAAGCTAAATAAATATTTATCCTTAAGATATATGAGATAATAAATGAATTAACAACAATACCTATATCAATAAACAATATCCACCAGGGAGAAACTACTCGACCGTTAAAAATATTTAGCAATATAGATCTCATAAGTATTTAATTTTATTTCTATTCAATTTAGTGTTTAAATACTTTACATTATTTAATAATTTATAGAGTGTACATTTTTTATGATGAACAATTAGATTCATATTATAAAACCTAAAGAAACCATATTAGAGCTGCTTCTTTTTTTCACACGCTTTTCTGTTTTTGAAGATCTACATAACAGCAAATTTCATAGACCTGTTTTTTTGCCTGTGTCGAATCTTTGAAATAATGACAACATCTATTATAGTTTTACTGAACAATTTTCATTAGACCTTTTTTAAAAGATTCTCATATATAAACTGTAACCTTATAAGTTACGGCTAAATTTAAATTATCATAAATTAAATTGAATCCGTGCTCTATAATAAATATTGAAAAGGATAGTAAACTTATACTTTTACAGCATAATTACAACTTTATTTTTCACAAATAATTGCAATTATCAAATAATAGTAATATATTAATAACCAGGTTAGTAATTAAAGAATCGCATTAAATTTAAATCATATTCTGTTTACATACCTTAAAGATTAGGATAATTTAATATCTGTTTGAGAATCGTAATTGAAATTATGAAACATAAGATATTAGAATTACGTATTAAGCATACAACACAACACAAAATTCAACACAATGAAAAAAATTATTTTTACTTTACTTGTATTTGTTCCATTACTAGTATTTGGGCAGAATACTTATTACGTTGCTCCAACTAACGGTTGGCATGAGGGCATAGGATACAATGAACCCAAAGACACCAATATCGGTAGCAAAGATAACCCCTGGGCCACATGGCAAAGAGCTTTTAATACAGCCAAAGCAGGTGATTTGGTATATTTTCGTGAGGGAGTATGGTATCCCAACAACAACGAAACATTTGTAGCAATATTTAATCCTCACGATGGCCACGGAAATGATGGGACAGTAGATAATCCTATTGTGTTCAGCAATTACCCTGGTGAACAGCCTATATTGGATTGCTCAAAAAACTTCGTACAGTCAGCTATTCAGGTAGGTTTATATATAGCAAATGCTGAATATACGACTTTTAGAGGTTTAGATGTTCGTAATGTGTATACCTGGGCAAGACCAGGTGGGTATGAAGTTGATTGTCATGGGGTTTTTATTCAAGATTGTGGCACTGTCAATTTTGAAGATATGGCTGTATATAACATCTCAGGTAAAGTTTGGTGGATAACTCATAACAAACACTTAAGTTTGATTAATTGCGATGCGTATAATGCCTGTGACAGTTTAGATTATTCAGCTCCCGGAGGTGACGCTGATGGATTTAACATTGGTAGCGGTGTTGCTAGCGGTGTTGAAAATGACATGACCCTTACAATAAGGGGGTGCAGGGCATGGAATTGTTCTGATGATGGTTTCGATATGTCATGGTCTAAAACTGTTCATATAGATAGTTGTTGGTCATTTTTTAATGGGGCTTTGTACGACACAGGATATAGAGGCGATGGAACTGGAATAAAATTTGGTACTACAGACGTGACAATAAACGGAGGTGACCCTATTAATGCTAGAATAGTAGAACGATGTGTTGTAGCATTCAATAAAGGATGGCACGTTTATGGAGATGTAGAAGTAGGTGCTGGCTTTGATATGAATAACCTACAGGGTGGAGAAAATAGGGCATTGTATCAAACATATCGAAACAATACAGTTTATAAAAACTTTTATAATGTTGTGATATCCGCAGGCGGTTCAGGGGGATGGGACTACCTTGCTGATGGAGGTTCTGTTGTTATGCAAAACAATCTTATATACGATTGGTTGGCTCCTGATATTAGTTATAGTGCGCATCTTACCAGGTTTATCGCCCAAATGGATTATGCCACCCAATACGTTCACCCAACAACCGAAAGTTGGGATTGGATTAATAACGATCCTTCAAACTTATGGTTTAATAGATATAATCCAGCATTTAATATTACTGACGATGATTTTACAAGTGTTGACTCCGTTCAGATTTTCAATCAATTATCGGCACCTCGAAAAACTGACGGCAGTTTACCAGATATTACGGTATTGCAATTGGCTGAAGGTTCGGATTTAATCGATGGGGGAACCAATGTTGGATTGCCTTTTGCAGGATCCGCACCTGATTTGGGAGCTTTTGAATATGGAACCGTTGTTATTGACAACCCACCTTCGGCATCTTTCTCAGCCACACCCACTATCATAACGTTAGGTGAAAGTGTAAGCTTTGATGCAAGTAATTCGAGTGACGACAATGGTATAGCTGCTTATAATTGGGATTTCGACGGTGGGGCAACCAATACAAGTGGTGTAACTGCGAATGTGACCTTTAACACGGCAGGAACTTACAATGTGGTTTTAACAGTAATTGACACCAATGGCGCCATGGATACTGAAAGCAAAACAATAGCTGTCAACAGTGTTCCTACAATTACAACTAAAAAAATTGAAGTAACTCGTTATTTTCCTAATCCTACCGCAGCAAAAGTCATGTTTATGGTTAAAACTGAATTAGAAGAAGATATCAATATTGAGGTATATGCTTCTGATGATATCAATAAAGCAAATCCTATCATAACAGGTACAATTAACATTTCAACATTAGTCCCAAACAATAATGATGAATATAAATATGAGCTTAATATAGGATCTAATTCTATTCCAGATGGAGTATATACTGTTTTTATAAAAAGCACTACATACGAAGTACCTCCAATTGATATCACCAAATTGACCACTTTTTAGGTAAATTCAGCAATAAAGTCACTTTTCTATCTATTAAGAACAATATAAGGTCGGGAGTAAATTTCCGACCTTTATTTGTTAAAGACAAGTCTTAGGTATAAACTAATTCCCATGTATCGGTGCGACTAAACCCGTCTTCTACCGTTACTTCACTATGTATTTGGCGCATGAAAAAATCAAAAAGTCATACTCATGCGAAATAACTTATAGGGTAAACAAGCTTGCCAACTTTTGCATCAAAACTTTGGTCTGTAACTCCCCAACATTAAATAAATATCGCACATCTTCCAAAATAATATATGACCTACATGCTCGTAGCGATACGCACAAAACAGGAAGGAGGCGGGATGTATCATCCAATATCCATTCGTAGACTTATGTAAATAAAAAAAGACGGAAATATTTTCCTGACTTATTAAATTTATAGTAATTTAATCCTATTTCTGAAATTGCCTTAATAGTTTTATCTTTCTTCAAGAAATTTAGCTTTGCTAGCTGCAATTACCAGAAATACATTAATAACCTTCTAATATTTCGTTAAAAGGCATTTTACCTTATCAGTATTTTCTCTGTTTTTAAAATTTTATTACGATCATTCAATACTTGCACAAGATAAGCTCCCGATTTAAGGTTTAAAGATATTCTATGCTCATTATTTTCTTCATGCGATGATAAAACAGTTCTTCCTGCTAAATCTACAATTTTAACTGAGCACTCTATTGGCGATTTAATGGTTAGAAAGTCATTATAAACAACAGTTGGATAGATAGAAATGTTTTCCTTAACTCTTTCAGATATTGCACTTGTTCCTAATGCAAGCACTTCCTTTCCATAAACCGAAATCTCATCAGGATCTTTGGTTACAATACGTTGTGTATTTTCTTTTAAATATACATACCAATAGTTTAAATTTTTACCATAAGTCCCCTCAATATCATCAGGATTTACTTTGTATTCGTTATATTGTGAAACAAGAGGTTGAAGAATATATTTTGCAGAATACCATGATGCTGCAACTGGATCCGTTGAAGCTATAAGTGTATTGGCCTGAACACTTTCTTGAGTATAACTATAATTATTTACTGGTGCAACCCAAGTAGCATCAATAATATTCAAATCGGGCCATGTTTCATCCAACTGTCTGGCAACTAATGCAAATTCATTAAAACAATAATTATCATGAAATGAATTGTTATCAGCACCATACCATTCCTCCGTTTTTACAACATTCATACACCCTATATAATTTTTACAGGCAATGGTCGCTCCAGCCATACCATGTGCCTTAAGTATAGGCATGTTTATGATAACCAGTTTATCTTTTTCGAAAGATTCAGATTCGGAGTTCCATATACCGTTTTTTAAGGATACTAGATTATCTTTAGGTGTTTTAAATTTAGGATAGGATGTGTGTTGCGTAGGATTGTATACATAACCATCATTCATATCACCTTTGTCATAATCATGCACTGCATTATTGTTATTTAGGCTGTCCCACACATAGTAATCAACAGGGTAACCTTTTGCTTTAAATGTATTTACAACATCTACGATTGATTGTTCCAGATCGTCACTATTGTTACTCCTATCGTTAAATCCCCCAAAATAATCACTACTTGTTGATTCCCAAATTTGCGATTGTGTATTATCACACACCAGTATTTCTCCTGAAAAAGCATCCGGGTGAGAAAGCAACTGCCAAATAACACCCTTCACCCTATCTGTATTGGTACTCATACGGTTACGCCATTGAAAATTTCCTTTTATAATAACAATATCTTCTGATCCAACCAATCCGTTAGGTCGAATGGAGTTTTTGTGTAAGTACAAGCCTTTTGTATTCATTATTTGTATAAGGGAATCAATTCCTGGATCAGAAAGATAGCTGTCATCAACAAACTCATTACCGGCACTTAAAGAACCTTTACTCTGAATAACATTATCATATACATACACCTCTGAAACAACTGTATTTGAAGATTCCCAAACAGGTAAATCTCCTAGTGTTTTATTCATATTAATATTGAAGTATTTGAAGTATACAAAACTTATAGATGAAACTATGATTAAAATAAAGAATACTTTTGTAAAACGCTTAAACATTACAATTCCTCCAATTATCCCAAGTATTGCAATAAACCATGAAGATGCTAAAGGCAGAGCAGCTTGTTGGCACGGATATGTCAATCGTTTGGGATTTACACCAGTACGTATTATCACCCAAACAAAAGCAACAAAACCGAATATCCAAAATGCCAAATTCTTTCTTCGTATAATTTCAGATCTTTTCAGAAGTATTTTTGAAATCATAATAGAATATTTAGATTGTTAACAAAAAATGAAAAGAGCGCTCCAACAAAACTAAAAATAAATTTAAGTATTCATTAAGTCAATCGACACATGCGAATATCAAAAATAATTAAAACGTAAAACAAATTAAAAATGCATCCAGCACGTAATTACCTAAAGATAATGTTTTAATCAATAATTAATGCAATGTTGGTTATAATTAAATATAAATAGGATATTTCCTCCTTTGTTAAGATTTTAAATAAATACACCTACATTCAGATTATTTTTATTACAACTGCATACTGTATTTGTTTTTAAAAATGAAATAACGTTACGAGATTATCTTGATGCTTTTTCTTTATCTTATTTTTACACTTTTTCCTATTTTTTAGCATTGTGAGAAAAGATAATATTTGTTTGTAAATTTCATTTTAGATCAGATATATTACCTCTTTTAACACCATTTATTTTCTACCTTTTGCTTATGCATATTAACAGATACAACATTGAAAAGATTCTAGTACAAATTCCAACTCATCATCTGACATATTAGAACCAGAAGGAAGACAAAGTCCTATGTTAAACAAAGTCTCTGAAACTCCGTTGACGTAACATTGATATTGCTTAAATATAGGTTGAAGATGCATTGGTTTCCATAGAGGTCGGGTTTCTATATTTAATTTTTCCAGTTCTTCCTGAATTTTCTCACGACTTATACCTAACTTCTCTTTATGAATTAAAACTGTTGTAAGCCATCTATTTGATCGATATATAATCCCTGGTTCATCCAGAAAGCTTATTCCATCATAACTTTGTAAGTTTTTTTTATAAAAATTAAAAATTTCACGTCTTTTATCTACTCTATCTTCAATCACTTCTAATTGACCTCGTCCTACACCAGCAAGAATATTACTCATCCTATAGTTATATCCAATCTGACTATGCTGATAATGAGGTGCATTATCTCTCGCCTGCGTTGCAAGAAATCTTGCTTTAACAATTAGCTCTTCTTCATTAGAGAGCAAAGCACCTCCACCTGATGTCGTAATAATTTTATTACCATTAAAAGAGACAATACCAAATGTTCCAAACGAACCTATAGGTATATTGTTATAACGACTCCCTAAAGCTTCTGCTGCATCTTCGATCACAGGAACTTCAAAACGGTTGGCAATTTCCATAATTACATCCATCTTGGCAGGCATACCATAAAGGTGAACCAGAATAATTGCTTTCACTCTATTTAAGGTTCCTTTACTTTTCCTTTCACTTAAAGCTTTTTCCAACAAAACCGGATCCATATTCCAGGTTTCTTCTTCACTATCAACAAAAACTGGTATTGCATCCTGGTAAACGATCGGATTTACAGAAGCTGAAAAAGTAAATGTAGAAACCAAAACCTCATCGCCAGATTTTACTCCAAGTAATATTAGAGCGAGATGTATAGCAGCAGTTCCAGAACTTAGAGCAGCAACATGTTGTACTTTACAATATTCTGCTAATTCACTTTCAAAACCATTAACATTAGGACCTAAGGGAGCTATCCAATTCTGCTCAAATGCATCACTTATGTATTTTTGCTCATTACCTGACATATGGGGAGAAGACAGGTAAAGCCTTTTGTTATTTGAACTCATGTTAGAAAAAGTAATGATTTATTAAATTTCAAATAAGCTTAAAAGTTGAGTTTCTTTCATAATAATAGGTTGTTCATCTACATCACGTAGAAAGATCATATCTTCCTCGAATTCATATAATTTGAACTCATGATCAAATGAAGGATCATTATCTAACAACCTAATCATATCTTCCGGAATATTGGCTCCCCCAGCTGCATATGCCTGTGTAAAAGCCACAAACCTAACATTAACTTCAGTAACCATTGGTTTTCCCTGGGCATCTTCTTTTAAGTCTACTGTAAAAAATCCATGTTTCTTTATACCATGTTTCTCAAACATTATATCCATTGCCTTTTCAGCCACCTCAAAAACACTATTATCGTTAACCAGTCTGCCATAACAAGTATTACCAGTAATGCCTGATGGTGCCACTTTTGCCATAATATAATTTACTCTTTCCGCGATGGCACTTCTAATCAGTTTCCCATTAAAATAAAGTAACTTACACCCTAAATTTCTTCCAGGAAGGTACTCGCTAGCCAAAAACTTTTCAACTTTAGGATTTATTTTGATCCAGTTTTTAAGATCGTTTTCTGACTTAATTAACATTGAACCAAGCCCACTGGAGCCATATGCACTTCTAATCCAAAAAGGAAACTCCAGTTTATATTCGTTCTTTTCTAGGATGTCATTATCTATAGTAAACGATTTTGGCACTAAACCATGAGGTTCTAGTACTTCAGTTAATCTAGCCTTATCCACCAACTCTTCTGCAAGATCATAATCTGGCAGTAATACTTTAAAAGGAAATTTATAACCTTTGGCTCTTTTGGCCCATTCCACCACCTCAACTTCTGGATTAATGATTGCAATATCAATTTTATCATCGGTTACAATTTTATCAATAACCTCCCAATACTTTGGATCAGAAACTCTGGGCACAAGATAAGTTTTATTAAACAACTCACTCATATATAAACCTAAGGCATATTTATTAGAGTCAGTACCAACAATCTCATACCTATCATATTTACTATATTTTCTTAAGGAGTGCGCAAAACTTCTAGGTGTTACACCTCCAACACCAGTGATTAGAATTTTCATTTTCTTATATTTTATTGTATTCCATTATGGAATGGTTAGCTATTCGTCTGCTTTGAAAAATGGCTACCCTTGAATCGAGGCATAGCTACATCCCCTTCATGTGTAATTCCATCTCTACTTACAACTTTTACAATTGTTTTGGCGAGTATCTTTATATCTAGCCATAAAGATTTATTCTCTACATACCATACATCTAGTTTAAACCTTTCTTCCCAACTAATCGCATTTCTACCATTTACTTGCGCCCAACCTGTTAACCCTGGTTTCACATTATGACGTTGTTTCTGAAAATCATTGTACAATTCCAAATAATCAACCAACAAGGGTCTTGGACCAACTAAACTTAAATCTCCTTTAATAATATTAATTAGACTTGGAATTTCATCCAGAGATGAATGACGCAAAAACTTACCAAATGCAGTCATTCTTTTATCATTGGGTAATAAATTTCCTTCTATATCTTTTTCGTTGGTCATTGACCTGAACTTATACATCTTAAATATTTTTTCATCTTTACCCGGCCTATTTTGTGTAAACAACACCGGAAAACCATGAAATATAGCCACTAAAATTGCTACTAGTATCAACACAGGAAATAAGATAATAAATCCGGTTAAAGAAAACAATAAGTCTATTGCCCTTTTCATAATTAGTTGCTATTATCATTTAAATACTTTTCTAGTTTCTCCCTGAGGCCTTTTTTTACCGGCAATTGCCAAAGTAACTTACACCAATCGTGATTACCCTCTATTAGATCGGGTCCATTTTCGGTAATTACAACATCCCACCCTATCGAACGGTTTTGAGGATGAAGTTTGGCTGCTTTATTGACCAACTCAATGGTCTCATTCCAAAATGGAACCTGAAATCCTTCAATATGAACTTTAGTTACTGGATGTTCAATTTCATCCTTTTTAGTTATGTCGCTGTATACTCCAGGACCGCAAACAAGTCCTGTATTTTCATCAATTGGTGCGGCAATATTACCAGCTGCCAGGTTGTCAACTTTAGAATTAACTGATATTCTTAATCTGCATCCAAGTATTTCAACCTTATCTTTTGAATTAAGTTGAGTAAATATCCGAATAGTATTTACACTAGAAGGTGACAATCGTGACATTTCAGCATGCTGTATTATATACTCTTCCATTAAGTTATAGCCTTTCTTAAACATTAATTCTTTAACGATGGCAGGTGTAAGTTCTTCCTTTGTTTTAAATAATATATTCCGACCACACTTTCCATTTGAAACCTTAAAGACAAACTTTTTTGCAGAGCTATTCAGTATCTTTTTCACCTCATCGTCCGACTTTACATCATCAACACAGTAGGATTTATGAGTTATTAAATCTTTGTACTCTCTTAAAAATTCAACTTTATCATCAAGTATTTTTCTTACCTCCTTTGGATTCATTAGCAACTGATATTCATACATAAAACCAGTCCCTGCCCATGTTTTTCGTTCCTCTTTATTAGCTTTATAAAATCCAAATTGATAATATTCAAGTATTGAAATATTGTACTTATATATGCACATTAATAAATCAACAATTTGCTTAAATGCAGATATTTTATTTTGTTCTTTCACATGAGATACAAACTTCTTTAATTTATCGAAGTCTATTTGTTTAAGGTAGTAACCTAAATATATAGTTCGTGTTAAATATTTCATGTTCTAACTATTTATTTAAACTTCTTAAAAATATGGCACCACATTAGCCTCAATCTATTGTGTGGTATAATTTTCAGTTAAAATCTCATTAACCTGTAGTTCTCCTTTTTCATGGTAATCATTTATTATTTCAATGATAGGTTTAAAATGAAATTCTGTTAATAATTTTTCCAATTTACCTTTTACTGTTCTTTTATTTAATGGAAATAATTCAAGAGGTAATCTTCTTTTAATATTTAATGTAGACTTTGCTTTATAAAAAAAGTCTGGATATCTTTCTGTATCTAACTCATAGGGATGCATATAAACAATTACGGGTCTCTCTTTTTGAATTGACTTAAATGCCCTTTTTGTCATGAAATATGGCAGATGCCGCAGGTAACCCCCTCCGCAAATTGGAACATCCTTACTTACCAATTTATATACAGACATTGGAACCTCTATCAACGATAGATCTCCTTCAAAATTTAATTGATGTATATCTTTTTCAAAATCTACCCAACCGTATCTTCTTGCTTTAGCAGGTACAATGCTACTGTCGTATATATATCCTAACTCAGCTAATATTGGCAGAACCCAAGATGTTTCCTCACATACAGAAAATGCCGGAGCCCTATATCCATAAACTTGTTCTCCAGATATATCTTCAATTAACTTTTTTGCTCTATCCAGATCCTGTTTGGCTTTTTCCGGTGTCAATTTAAATATTTGATCATGATAGTATCCATGTACACCGACTTCGTGTCCATTTTTTGAAACCTCTTTAACTAACTGGGGGTATGCATGTGCAACTTCTCCTAATATAAAAAATGTAGCTTTTACCTTTCTGGCTTCTAACATTTCTAAAATGGTATTAACATTTTTTACCACCCTGTTAGTAGGTATCATATTTTCATTAAATATATCCTTCATAATAATATTAATGCCATCTTCTACATCAATTGAAAAGGCGGAATGTATCATAATTAAATCACATTTGAATTAAAGTAATTATAATGATCACCTAACGTCAAAATTTATCAGACTAAAGTTCCAGTTTTCTGGTTTACTAATTATTTCATTATGCAGACCATTAACTGCTTCATTGACTTTAAACACCAGGTTTAACTTTTGAGGTTCTAGTTTTTTAGGAACCCTTAATAACAGCAACTGCTTCATTCGCAGGTGGCCAACAAACATAATTATATCACATTTTTCATACATTAGAATATGAAAAACAATTTTAGCCAAGGCTCGTAACGACCTTATCCCTTTTTGCCTAAATTCCATGATATAAGCTGTTTTAATTCCTTCTTCATGAACAACCCTATAATAACTGTTAAAAGACTTATTTCTGACATTATTATAATGATCCTGAAAGAATCGCTTTTGAAAAAATATTTCATCGTCAGCAATCTCATACTTTTTACTGGGTTCTTTGGTATTTATAAAAATTGATACCAAGTAATTAAGAGTTGCCACCACAATACTAAGCACATATGATAATATATCAAATAATCGTAAATATTTCTTTTTTACAAGCTTTGACAGTTTAATAGGTAAAATATGATAATTTAACTGATCAAGAGGAGTGAAACGAGCTATTCTTGTAAAATAGGTCAATGAATTTTTATTAGGTACAGCCAAAATAGCACCTACACCATCCTCACCTCCAGCTTTTTCCAATCCACTTAACAATCGCTTTAATAAGGTGATGTCATTCCTGTAATTATTTAATATATAAGTACCCCCGCTGTATCCAAAAATATGTTCACCATATGGCATTGGGATTAAGGCATTATAACCAACTATTTTACCTTCTGGTGTAGTTGCAAATGCATGATAAGAATATCCTGTTATCGTGGAAGCATAATACTTCTTGAATTGATCTATTGAAACATTCTTCTCAAACGCTTCATTAAATCCAACTGTGATCCCTTTCCACTGGTCTTCACTTAATTCCCCTGTTTTTAAAACTTGTATTGTCAAAACAAAAACCTTAATTTTTTGAATCAACTATTTCTACAATTTTAGCCAAGGAAGTCATTACTTCAATTTCATCTGGTTCCAAAGAAATCTCGAATTCTTCCTCAATTGCTACTATTAAATTAAGATGACGCAATGAATCCCAGTTTTCGTTATTTAATTGAGTCACATTGTCTTTTATTTCTTTCTGCTCAAACACTTTTCGCATTAATTCCTTTATGTTTTCTTTTATCATAATTCAACTATTTTATATAGTTTAGATTGTGAGTATCTGAAGTCCTCTTTTTTAAGAGAGTAATTTTTTTCTTCGCCTATTTTAGAATTTAACTGCTCAAAACCAATTCGTTCGTAAAACTCCTTAACTTGTTCATTTTTTGCAGACGGTATATATTTTGCCTCTATTACTGACGCACCGCTATCAAATGCTTTTTTCAGCATATGTATAATAAATTGCTCTTCAATCTTTTTTCCTAATATTCTACAACTTAACAACAAGGTATCAATATATACTGTTGTTTTATCTTCGCTAAAATTAAAAATTAACAGACCTGTAATCCCGTTATCTCCAAACTTATCCTTTACAGAAATACAATATACCCAACTTCCATTATCCATGAAGTTTCGGATGTCGCTATCTTGATAACGCTTGGTAGTTAAGTTGAACTGATTAGTTTTTTGGCACATCTGAACCGCACGGTTTAAGTGAATTTCTGTCACCTTTATAATAGAAATCTCAATTTCAAGATTTTGTACATAATCATCGAAGCTGGAATATTTCTTTTTTAGTTTGGACCTTTGGGCATTGTCCTTATATTGTTGGGTTTTCTTTAAATCTTCTGCTGTTAAGCTATAGGCCCTGAAATATCTATCAACCAACAGCTTAAAAAAACGTTGCAGTTCATATTGATGATCTGGAAAATCTGGAACTTCAACCATGGGTAACTGACCTTTTACAAGTTCCCTTTCCGTAGGATTATCATCTACAAAAACAAATGAATCTAATCCGATATTAAGTTCTTTTGCTATCTCTTCAATATTACTAGCTTTATCCTGCCAATTTACACGAAAAGCTGAAAAATCTTCCTTGCTTAAAATCATACCAGGTACATTATCCCAAACCTCATCTACGTCTTTTTCATTATTCTTTGAGCATATGGCCAAAACAACTCCTTGTTTTGAAAGTTCTAATAAGCTGGTTTGAAATGAAGCGTAGGCATTCCCAGGATAAACTCCTCCTATTTTTATACCTTCAATGCCATCTTCTCCTAAAACCCCTCCCCACAAAGTATTGTCTAAGTCCAAAACAATACACTTTTTTCGTTTCAACGCAATGGCATCTAACTGCTCAATAAACCATTCTTCAAAATTTTTAGCCAGCTTGGGATTGACCGACATCATTGAAAGATAAAAATACTTCCAGTCAATTATTTCTTGATTTCCATATTTAGAAGTAAACGAAGCAAAATCAATTACCTTTAGATTACCATATTCTTCAGCCTTTTTGTATAAAAACTCATTAAACTGCCAGATCGCATCCACAAGTTGATTCTTGTTCGTTTCGAATCGAATATTGAATATTTCCGTTAGTGTTAGAGCATATATAGTCTTTTTTCCTTTAACTTTGTCCAAAACATATGCTAAGTCTCTTTTAAAATGTTCAATTTCTTCACAAACATTTTGTATATCTGATCTAACTGGTTGCGTATAGAACCAAATATAGCTTTCTGATTTGTCGCTAAACTCTAATATTTGATTATAACCAGAAAATGTTACATCGAAACACTTAAATAAAGGTTCAATAGTACTATTTCTAAACACGTAATATGTCATATGCCTAAATTTATCCCAATTACCACATGATATTCAATACATTACACTTATCTAACCAAGAAGATATTCTCTTGGCTTGTTCATTCTTTTATAATTTTATCCTTTTAAGGTATATATAGTTTCATGACCATTTAGTATTAATCACTTTATAATAGCCTCAAAAACTACATATACTTTAAAACATCATCTCTATATATTTTTGCGTTTTGGGCTGTAAAGTTTGGTGCACATTTTTTTAGGTTATTAATGTACTTAAGGTATAGTTTACTATCTAACTTAAGTGACAATATGTAGTCGGCAATCTCATTAACTTCTTTAGGAGCAAAACTTTTTCCTACTTGATATTTATTAGCCAGAGACCTTAATTCCGATTCACCCTCTGTTATGAACAGAAGTGGTATTTCATTGTAAATGAGATTATACGTTTTACTTGGAACACAAACCGGCGCTAACTCTTTTGATACTGATACCAGACCTAAATCTGCAGCTTTAATCGAGTGCTTGAACATTTCTGGCGGTTGATAAGGCAACAACAAACAGTTCATAAGATTATTATCGTTTATTACTTTTTCAAGAGCAGGTTTATTCCACCCCTCACCAACGATAACGAATATAATATCCTTATGTTTCTTTAACACATTTGCCGCTTCAACCAACGATGCAACATGATGCCCCATGCCAATATTTCCGGAATACATTACAATAAAATAATCCTGAAGATTATGTTTCTTAATGAATTCATTATTATCTCTTAGAATATCATTAGATCCATTAGCCAACGGCCAATAATGAACAACCTGAATATTTTTGAGTTCGCAATATTTTGATATTGTTCTTGCCATTCCATCTGTTAAAGTAAAAACATTATCCGCTTGTTGAAAATACTTATAATTTTGCTTCTCCCATACCTTATAAATCCATGATTTCTCTGAAATAAATCCTCCCAAGCTCAGAGCCTCAGGATAAATATCCAATACATTAATTGAGTAACGATTTTTACAAAATAATGTCAAAAAAGCATTCATTGGCGGATTTGTAGATATAAACAAATAATGTTTTCTATATTTAGTTTTGATGAGTATCAATATTTGGATTGTCGCTATAACCCATGTAACCAACCTGCTAAAAGTATTCTTCCTATTATAAGTGATTATTTTTTTAAGCTTCACACTTGTATCTAACGAATCCCCTGTTTTGCTAATAGTTCCGTAAACAAGTGTCGCTTCATCAACCTTATTCACAAAACTGTTAATAATATCTTTAGTTTGGAAGTTTACCCATTGATTTATGAAAACTACTTTTTTTATATTCTTTACATTATTCATTTTAAACAATTAATATATCAATTTTCAAACAATTCTTTTAATTGACAAGAATTTTATTAAGCAAATTAACCGATTTCCTGATTCTTTCGGAATATTCCTCATAATACTTTTTAGTAAAATCCCTCGCTTCATAGTTGCTAAGCAATAAAGACAGTTCCTCAGCATCATGTGGATTAAAATATGTTCCACTTTCCTCAAGTTGCTCAATGTTAACTGGCAAATTAGCAGCTATAACTGGTACTTGTAAAGATATTGCATCTTCATTTACAGTACTCCACCCCTCAAATAAACTTGGTTGTATTATCGCTTGAGCGTTGTTCATTAATTGTAATTGATCCTTACGAGGCAGTACTCCTAGAAAGCTGATATAATCAGATAACTCATACCTGTTTATAATATCATGAAGTTCCGCTACGTATGGGGAATCTGTTGCATCCGGAAACTTTCCGGTCATTGCAACATGCTTTACTATACCTTTAGACTTAAGTTTAGCCAGAGCTAACAACACCACCTTGTGGTTTTTATGTTTATGAAACTGGTTTGATACCAGAAAATATTTATCCGGAAGCCTATATTTTTCTTTTAAATCCTCAAACTTCACATCCTCAAAGCCATTTGTTATGGAAACAAAGTGATAAATATGAAAATTAAAACCTTTCCTTATTTTGTATAAATTCATAAAGTCATCTTTAACTGCTTGACTTGAAACTACCAAGTAATCCGAGTTACGTAGCAAACTTTTTACCTGCAATTCCCTATAAAGCAATGCTCCCCTTTTAAAAAACTCAGGATAAAACTTATGCTGAAGATCAGCAAACCAAGCCACTACTTTTGCTTTCGTTTTACTTTTTACAGGATAATCTTTTGCCGGAAAAATAATATCTAGATTATATTCCTCAATAATGTCATCAATAAACATATTTTTCCTTTTTAACCAAGATAATAAGTAACCTTTAACAACAGAAGGGAAAGTTCTCTCCACAAATTTAATATTTGAATACTCAAATTCATTCAGGTACTTCTTTAATTCAGGTGTATGAATTAAAAAAATTTCTGGCTTATCTTTTTCTCCAATCTGGTTTAAAACCTTAACTAGGTTAATAATATATATTACACCTCCCATCCAGGAAGGATTGGAAGTGAATAAAATCCCTAATCGTGTCTTTTTAGATTCCGACGAGTTTTCCATATCTTCTTTAATTTTCAAAACTATTCATGAGCCAGTTATAATATCGATTTAAGCCTATGGTCATATCAATTGTCGGCTTATACCCTAATTCGGTCAATTGGCAAATATCAGCTCTCCAATTTAAGGGATCTCCCTTTCTGTTTTCTCCCGTAAAGGAATAGGAGACTCCATTATTAAATAATTTTAGGAATGTTTTAACTGCATCTTTAATCTTGACCTCTTTACCGTTGGCAACGTTTATAATATTGGCTTTAAATGATACTTTTTTAGCAATTAATTCTATGGCATTTACAAGATCCTGAACGTGAATAAAATCCCTGGACTCTTCACCGGTTCCAAATAAAGTAAAATCGTTACGTGATTTTATTTTTTGATATAGATCCCAAAACAGCTGCTTTTTAAGACCTTCTCCAAAAACAGAAAATATTCTTAACGAACATGTCTGTAATCCGAAAAAATTTGCAAACTCTTCGCATACCTGTTCTGCTTGAAGTTTATGAAAGCCATAAGGGGATAGAGGGTTTGAATTGCTATCTTCATTTACTGGCAACTTAACCGGGTTCCCATATACTGCTGCACTACTCAAATTTATGAATTTACATTCAGGTTGGAACTGATTTATGGCCGATAATATTTTAAAAACATTAACCGTATTCAGGTAATAATCTCGCATTGGATTTTTTAACGAATCCGGTACACTTGCCGCTCCTGAACAGTTAATACACAAATCAAACTTTTGATGATAAAATACAGTATTGTAATCAGAATTTGAAGCATCGATCAAAAAATAGCGATTCACATCCACATAATCTACTACTACATCTACCTTCCAAACGTCGTAATTTTTACTTTCAAAATGATTAACTATATGTTGGCCAATAAATCCCTTGGAACCAATTACTACTATTCGCATATTTTAATTTTTTTAGTTAATTGTAACTCCATCTGTAATAACAGACGTATTTTACGTTATAAATTCGTAAAAAGCATCACAAATTTTTTCTTTAGAGAAACGTTGAATACTATTTTTAGCGTTTCTCCCTAGGTTTAGTCTAAGTCCTTCATTCTTCATCAGTAAGGAAAGTTTCTCTTCAAAGGATTCTTGGTCAAATATCGGAACAAGAAACCCATTTTGTCCATCCTGTATCAAATCTGAAGGCCCTGCAACACAATCATAAGAAACTACAGGTAAACCAGCCGACATGGCCTCCCCAATAACATTTGGGAAACCCTCAGAACTAGAAGTAAATGCAAATATAGAAGCACGCTTGTAGAATTCTCCTACATTATTCTGTTTACCTGCAAATACTACCCGGTTGTCAATACTTAAATCTTTGGCCAATTGTTTAAGGCGATCCATGTTGTTTTGCTTTAAATGATCATAACCTACCAAAATTAATTTCCAATCAGGATTATTCACATTGGCAAAAACCTCTATAAGTTTATCTTGATTTTTACTTTTAATTAATCGTCCTACCATCAAAACAATTTTTTCCCTATCGCGATTTATACTCTGTATAGGAAACTCATTAATCGGATTTCCAATAACTTCAATATTATTATGTCTATTGCTCTTAAGATAAATAGATTTTGCCTTTTCAGTCTGAAGAATTAATCCTTTTGCAGTTGGGTATAACCTACGTCGAAGAAAGTCTTGAAATCTTCCTAATGACTTATCGGGTTGACTCCTATCTGAAACAAAAACAGGCAGTTTTGTGCCTAAAGTCGCTAGCAGGACAAAATTATTCCAAAATTCTCCAAAACTTAATATGGAATCAGGATTTATTCGTTTCAGTGTTTTTCTTAAATAAACAACGGTTTTTATGGTAGATAATAACCGAATATCTTCGTTAAACTTGAACGAAGGCTTCTCCACAATAATATTATCAGGAATGCTATAAAAAATTTCTCTTTTTTTTCCATAAAGTACAAGGTATAGTTCTATATCACTTTTAGCAGCAAAATTGGATGCCAATTCAGACATGACACGTTCCATTCCTCCTGCTTGTAAGGAATGTATTACAAGGCATATTTTTTTCTTTATACCAGGCCCTGATTGTTTCATGAAAAATATGTTAATTGGTTGAATTCACCTTAAAATCTATTAGTAGACGACTTAAATAAACTCCAATAACTACTCTGATTTTAAGTACTTTATTGTTAAACATTCACGTATTTAGTTAGTCTCCATGACACTTTTAACTAGGTTTTCAACCATCCATCCATATGGATTAAATTTTCCTTCATGCCATGTCATATCATTATCCCAGTATCCTGTGCAATCATCATAACCTTCTTTTGAGAAGCCATAACTAATTTCAACTATCAAAGGTTTGCCTTCTTTATAAACAAAGTCATAAGCCATGCATTGATCTTGCAGTTTTTCCGATACTTCAAAAGCAGTTCGAATCGTTTCATCATCAAAGTGCTCCTTCTCATAGAGTATAAAACCGCTTCCTGATGCCCTAAAATCGTTTTCCCTAACCATACGTTTTATAGCGAAAGCCTTATTTCCAACCACTACTACTCGAATATCAAAATAATTATCCGGAATAAAATCCTGAAAATATGCATATCCAACCTCATTACCTGTTACTCGTGCATATTCTGTTGGGTAAAATAATCTAATTACACCTTTTAGAACATTTACTAAATCCGTTTTCCCTTTTCTGTACTTTCTTATTCTCTCCTTCAAATTGCCCCAACCGTCATATTGTTTAAATCCTTTTCCAAAAGATTTTTTTATGATCGCACGAGCTTGTTTCTCATTTTTTATGAGTTTTACATTATCTGATCCGGCTCCATTCCTTAGTTTAAACACCGTTGGATAATTAGTGTCATTTGCCCAACCAAGCGCTTCTTTTTTATTATAAAATACTTTTGCAGGAGCGTATTGAGCACCGATGGCTTCAAAAAGGTATTTTTGGCCTACTTTGTCATCAAAATGCCACGCAGTATTAAAATTCGGGAATACCTTTTTTCCACTTGCTTCTAACGAGAATAAAAGTTGCTTTGCAAATTTGCTTTCCTTAGATCCTTTATGATTAAAGTGCCACATTAACGCATCACAGTCCGAAAGCTGATTCAGTATATCACTTTTAAAACAATCTACAATCTTGAAATCAATGCTATTATTCTTACAGTAGTCGATCCAACGATCACTAAATGATGCTTTTGCCGGGTGAATAGCTATTTTCATAATAGTTTAATTTAAATTGTTAAGTTTTTGTTAAAATACAGCCACATATAAAATTCTATAAAGCCTTATTCTCAAACGATAGACCGTTAAAATTTAGGTACCTATTCACTGAATTGCGGAAAGAGATAAGAGACTTATAATACAAGTGCAAGACGCTTAACTCCCACTTTTTGAACGATCAACCACCATCTCCAAAAACAATAAATAATCTAACACTTAAAAGCTTATCGATCTATTCTGAATAATCCCAATTCGAAAACAAAGAATCTGTGTGAACCAATTTCTAAAAATATTTTATCCACCCAATTGGTGGTATTGTTTTTACAGCCAATTTACTTAGGTCACCTATTGATACCGAGGCTCTATCTAACTTAATATCGCAATTTTGACTGTTTTCATCATCTTTTTTCAACAACGGAATTCTCTCAAATTCAAATCCCATTAACATTGACATTGCACGGTCGTTCATTAACGAATTATCAGTAAAAGAAACCACCCCAAGAGGCAATGGCATGGGTTCTAGGGGGCCATCGCCCTGCCCTCCAACTATCCCATCGCATAAACTATAAAGTTTTCTGATTGGTTCAGAAGATAGTGTTCCATCTTTTTTCCCAAATTGAGCAATGAGGTTTAAATCTTTAACCATCCGCCAAGTGGTGTCGTTACCGTGCCAACCTGCTGCAATTTGGTGTTCATTACCAGGCAAGGATAGCTTCCAAAGTAAAGACGAAATTTTTTGCCAGAACCAAAAGCTTCTTTTTCCTTGTCTACGATTGGCTTTATCCAATGATAATTCAGCCCAATACCTTAACCAAGAACCTCCAGGATAGCAATCTCCGCCAAATTTGGTACCTCCAATTCTATGATGAGGCAAAAAGTCTTTATCTCCATTTATTCCTACTAAGTTTTTTAGGGCCGCAGTAATACCGGATTTTTGGTGGGTTTTTACTTTAGGTAAAGAAATAACAATATCTGTTTCGAAAAAATCCTTTGCTATGCAATATTTATGAACACCCATAGAATGAGCATTAGTCATGCGGTCTGGATCATAATTAGTGACTCTAAATTGGGACTTATCCTTAACAGTAATTGGCTCCAAAAAACTCTTAGTTCCCAGATCAAATATAACATAATCACTTATTGGCCTTACGCTTGATTCTGGCTTATTCTCATATACCTTAAAAGTCCTTCTCCTAAAATCTTTTATAGTTACCGGGATTTCAAATTGATTAGATAGTTCTTTCACTCCTTCCATCAATTTCTTAGATATCATTCTTTCCCAATCACATCCCTGAATAGGAGCATCCCCAATAAGAATTTTTGAAGGCTCTAATTCTAAAATTGTTTTTAATACCGCAAGAATAAAATTATCGTTTGTTCGGAGGCAAATTTCATCATATTCCTTATTAGAGTGTTTTACCCAATTTGGTTTTAACAGTATACTTTTACCACATACTAGTTCTTCGTTTAACTCATATCCAACAATGTCCTTTATTATATTACATAGCGAATCTACATCTTTATATACTTCTGATAGCTTTTCAATTGACCTTGATTCTGAACTTTTAAATACAGTCTTGACATGTAAAAAACTATTCATTTTACTTATTATTATTCATTATATTCCCTAGCTGTTCTGTCGTTACAAACTCAACATCAGGCCAGGCTTTAACTATCCTTGTTAGTAACTGATCAAGCTGTTTTAATCCCTGTGTTCTATTTTTAGGATTTAACCCCCCCACAAAATTAACACGATGGGTTCCGATTATGGCCGGCTTATTCCATCTAAATGCTGAATTAATTTCATTCATACAACTATCTAACCAGTCCTTTTGCATTTGGCTAGGCTCAAAGAAAGCATTTCTTATAATGTATTTAATTCCATTTTTGTCCTCTTTCCCTAAAAATTGAAATAGGGTCTTATACTTACCATTTCCCAGAGGTTCATTCTGAATCTTGGCAGCATATCTGTAATTAATACCGTTTTCTTTTAGAACCTTATTAAGCTCATTATTCAGCATTCCGTTTGGCGGAACAAAAAAAACGGCTTTATAGCCAAAAAGTTTTTCAAATAATTGTAACCCCTCTTTTATAACTTGTTTCTGATATTCTATTTCATCTTTTTGAACAAGTAAGAAGGCTGCCTGGTAGTCAACTATTGGAAATTTAGCAGGTACAAATCCCCATAAACTTTCCTCAAATCCTAATAGGGCACTTTTATCACCATAATACAAATCATTCATCCACGCTGAAACATTTAAGTGTTCCCTACCATGCATTTGAGGCACAAATATTTTTTCATCAATACCTTTTTTCCACAATTCAAACGCGTTCTCACATCCTTTATACCTTTTAAACGTCTCTGTTATCGGTTCATAAAAATACTCTTTAAATCCAGATTCTTTTATCTTTTCAAAGTTAGGATTGGCAACAATACTAACAGGGGTAAAAACAGCTGTATTCCCCTGACTATCTATATGTTTACAAAGAACTTCAAAAAGACCGGACAAATCATCTTCTGTTGCCAAAGTATCGTTTAGATTATACCTTTCTGCATCGGCTGATCTTAAATCAATACCAAGCTTTTCAAGTTTTTCAAATGATTTAAGCGAAGGCATCCTTAAACTACCCCAATCATCCGATTCAAATACAACAAAATGCCTTCTGGTATGCCATCCTGGGATATTCGATATTCCTTTTAACGCAGATTTTATATTCATATATCTTCTAATTACCATATTGTATAATTACTCCCCCACTTCTATTTAATAGCTTTTCAATTAATTTTCTAATAGTCATAATACATTGACTCATATACTTCCAAGCATATCTTTTTTAACCAAAAATCAACTCTCCTAGTGTTAATTCTGGAATAAAAAATGGAAGACCTAATCCAGGCATAATAATCCAAGCATTTATTGTGAAACTAGTAATCCTAAAAGCCACTAATACATATAATAACATTGGAAATATTACCAAGGCAGGGATAACGTTATTCTTATGATCTGGAATTCTTGTGTGAAAAAGATAAATATACATGGTTGCAAACAACATAAATACAGTTTTGAACCTAAATCCAAAATTGGGTATATATTGACCAAAATTTATGAGGGCCATAAAAAGAATCATAAAGCTCAAAAGGTTTTGGTCTTCTTTTTTCATCATATAATTTCTATACCATATGCTTATTATTAAAATTGCAACAATTAAGGTATAAAAAAGGATATCCGCATTCATGGATATCAATGAATTAGACTGAAGCAAATTTTCTTGATAAACAGCGGAATATGCCTCACCTGTATAATTATCATAACGATTTTGCAATGATCCTCCAACATCTGATGTTAAACTTCCAATTACAGGCATTAGAATACCTGGAGCAATAAATGAAACAATCAGAATTGGAATATAGATGTAATTTCGATTACCTACAAAATAATAAATAAACAATATCACATTAACAATTAAAAAACTCCAATGCATCAGGCAGGCTAAAAGTGTAATTAAAAAAAATGTTCTCTTGCGATATAGAATTATATGATAAGCGCCAAAGAAAAAAATCCATGCTGCAGCCCACATCCTAACTGCAAAAATATTCGTAACAGGAAGAATCAAACTAAAAAGAGCCAAGAACAATAATGAGTATAATTCTGATCTATTTTTTCTTTTACTATATAGTAGTTTAATTGATTTTAAATAAAAATATCCATACAAAGCTGCATAAGCTGCAAAAAGAAAACCATAATTCGATGTGAAACGAGATACCACAAATGAAATTAAAGGTTCAATAATATCTACAGAAGAGTCTTCAGCATAAAGTCCCCCTACAATGTTAGAAAACTCTGAAAAGGGAAGCTCAGCATTATATTCGAAATAATCCACAAAACGAACTGAATCCATACCTTCATATAAAACAAAAGTTAACCCGTAATAAATAAAAAATAGATAGATTATTCTTCTTGATACACTGCCCTGAAAATTAATTATAGCCGTAACAAATGCCAGAAATGGCCAGATCAAAAATAGGATTAAGAGATTCTTTGTAAAAGAGAGATTATAAGACGAACTATATTGAAGGCTACATTTCACAAAAAAAAATTTAAGATTATAACAATAACAAATAATATGATCTATAAATATTATTAAAATTACGACCTAAGAGAGCGAAAGACACTATTTAGTTTTAAATAAAATATCAATATATACATTCCAAAATATGGTGAGATATTGTATGACAAACCACAAACAATATAATAAAAAGAACTCCTTCCTAAATTTAAATTTCTTAAATTAGCATTCTTAAGTTTCAAAATAGCTGATCTTATTCCTTCTTCTTTTCTAAATCTATATGCGAATTGTAGGTACAGTAGAACAAATTGTATAATAGGTCCATTTATAAACCTCTTTTGCTCCTTTGTTTGGACTTTTATTTCTTGAAATCTTTTTAAATTACCAGCAGCAATCAAGAACCCTTTCATCATTGGTGTCTTGTATGAATGCATTGAATTTTGAGCAGATTCTTGTCTATTTATAGCATTGTAAAACGCTCCTGATATAAAAATACATCGTTCTGCCAAACAATGTGCCTTTGAAATAAATTCTCCATCTTCAAGGTAAGGAACACTATTTAAATATTTTATCTGATTCTCGAATAAAAACGTTGATTCAAATAGAATGGCAACAGAAGAATCTGCTAATATTTCTCCTTTGCTATGTGATATGCGATAAGCTTCAATACCACTATAAACTTTTTCATATTTTTTTTCATATATTCTACTGCCATATGCAATTCCTTTTGAATCCCTGAAAGTAAATCCACAAAGTGCCATATTTACTTTGTTACGCTTTGAAATATCTATAATTCTTCCAAGGCTTTTGCTTTCTATATAATCATCAGGATCTATCAACATAATATATTGTCCTGTCGCTATACTTATTCCATTGTTTCTAGCACCTGAAACTCCTTGGTTCTCTTGCTCAACGAGAAGAATATTTGTGAATTTATTTTGGAACTGAATTACAATATCTCTACTGTTATCGGGCGAACCATCGATAACACAGATTATCTCGTAATCGGTTAATGGCACATCCTGGTCAAGCAAACTGAGAAGACACTTTTCCAAATAAATCTCTACATTATAAATTGGAAGTACAATAGATAAAAGTTTCATAACAAATATTAAATTTACTTACCTCCTAACAATAACCTATTAGTTATAGGTATACGCTTAATTAACCATGTTAGAAAATAAGATATGGACAGAATTATAATCGTTTCTATTATAGTCGTAATATAATTTAACCTCCATTCAGAGCTAACCCGCTCTAATATAAGATTTAGGTAATTAGAAATAATATATATCCCAAGAGAGTCCTTCCCAAGATTAGATATATATGAAAAATTAACTCGATTCTTAATTCTTGAATATGTTACAGAAATAGTTTTAATGACAAAAGCACTTCCTACAATTCCAATGAGTACCCTATAGAAATTGACTTTCAACTGATGTAGCGCATCACTGCCTGATATTGAGTACCCGGATGTATAAATATAAGATTCTCGTGAATAATGTACCATTAAAACCGCAAATATTGTTAAAAGAACACCAAGTACGTATATATCTTTAACTCTTGATATATGAGAAACAATAAATGAGTTATACCTATTCGCAAAATACCCAATTAAAAAAAACGGGTACATAAAACTATACAGAGCTAGATTATAACCATCAGGCATAAAAAAAGTAAGCAGGAATATTAATAAATATACAAGTATACTATCCTTAAAAAGATATTTTACAATTATGAATACTAGTGAACACCAAAACACTGCCCAAAGAAACCAAAGTGTCATAAAACTACTACCTATATATTGTACCAGCTGATCAAACGGAGAAGCCGTTCCGGCATTATACATATAATGTAACAAATAATAAATACCGTTCCATATAAACAGTGGCATTATTAACCTTATTCCCCGGTTTCGAAAAACTTTAACTGGAGATCTTTTAGTGTTATTTGAGAAATAAAAGAAATAACCACTTATAATCATAAAAAGTGGCATATGGAAGCTATAGATCAGTTTATATAACCAGTTATCAAAGAAATCCCTACTTTCTATAAAATCTGAACCATTTCCATATTGTAAACAATGCCCAAGTACAACTGTAATTATTGCAATTCCTTTGAGAATATCAAAAATCTGATTTCTTTGATTTTTCAAATCCAATAACTGATCCTTTTGTAACGAACCGCTCATTTTACACTTTAACTACCAATAGATTGTTTTACCTTTGATCCCACCTGGTAACAATAAGCCATAGTATGAACTAAAAAATGCAATATCTTATACCGGGCAGATAGATAAATCATTTTTTGCCTATAAGTTTTTATAACCTTTATATTCTGTAATTCCATCCTTGCTTTATCCATATGATTTGCCAGCAAGTAATGATAAATTAAATTAAACTTAAGTTCTGAATTAAAATTATCTCTTACATCTTTTGAAGCCTCATATTTATCCATCAAATAATTCACTAACTTATGTGAAGTTTTGCTGAACTTTTCAATGGCCTCAATATTTCGATTACCCGTTATTGCTGCAGAATGAACACGGTAAACACCTGTTACTTGATCTATATAAGCCACTTGCGATCGTCTACAAATTTCTGCCCAAAGAAAAACGTCCACTGTTAATAATTTGTTACTTATAATAAAATCAAAATCAACATACTGCTTTGCCAAATCAGCTCTGAAACATGATGTTAATGGATTAATATTTATCGTTGCTGTATGAGTTGGACCTATAACATTTCCGGAGTTTTGTTCTATTGTTTCAAAAAGATGTCCCTTCTTTTTCTGCTCATTTTCATATAAAGAATAGTAATTTGTATGTACGAGGCCTATATCTGAATTATTCTCAAGAATATCTACCTGTTTTTGCAGTTTATGCATATCTGTCCAGTAATCATCACCTTCTAAAATTGCTACATACTTGGCTTTTGATGTCTGAAATAAGAACTTATAGTTGGCAGCCATACCAATATTATTTTTTTGACTGATAAGGCATATCTTTTCGGGAAGTTTTTCAGCAAAATCCTTGCATATTTTATTGGTGCCATCGTTTGAATGGTCATCTCCAATTATCAATCTGTACGCAAAAGTACATTCCTGTTTAACCACACTTTGTATTGCCTCAGAAATAAACTTTTCGTGGTTATAAGTAGGCATTAAAATATCAACAAGATAATTACTATCTAAATTTAAACCTATGCTTATCACATTAATTAATTTTTATTGTCACACACTTTTCAATCCAAGAGAAATGCTAATTCATTAATATCAAACCAAATATAGACTGATTAATTATGAATAACATGCCAACTGGAAGGTACACGATCTTTAATAACACTATTATTATCAGATGTATTATACCAAATACCCGGAGCTACTACCATTTTATTGCTATTTCTATTTAACCAGGCTCCCCACCAGCTATAGCTGCTATTGGCAATAATATTATGCTTACATAAGCTCATTAATTTCATATCTACATAATTTTCAATCGAATATTTATGGTGAACAATGATTAGATTCTTAATTCCTGAAAATTTCGCTTTAATAAATTCCGGATCATCTGAAAAAATAAAAAATTTGGCATCTTTTACTTTTTCACTACAATATTCAATCGCTTTCTTATAATAATCACAAGATAGTGTTGCATATATTGATTTTGCTATTTGGTTACTCACATAATCACCTCGCCTGACATGAACACTTACTGAATTTGACTCCAAAATATAACTTATTATTTCTCTAACATAATCATTCTCAGGATATGATTGAAAACTAAAATCGCTTCTAATAACTTCTTCAAAATCTTCAAAATATTTTTCACTCTGCCAGTAGCCATCCAGATAAGCAGAAGATACAGCAGTTAGGATATCTGGATTAAATTGACGTCCCTGTTCTGAATAAATTTTTGGTTTAGCGATTTTTCTTAATATCCTGCTATACATATCGGTTTTATAAAATCGCAAAATATTTTTTACATCACATTTTTGAAAATTAATTCTTTTAAATGCTCCAAGCTCATAATCCCTGAAAGTAAAATTATTCCTAGGTGTGCGGTCCTCTAAAAATTTTGTGTCAAATGATAATTCTGTTTTATGTATGATAGACAATCTTCTACCACACGCATATTGAAACATTTGATTTCCTAGGCCTCCATTGAGACGAACAATAATCATGTTATTATGCTTTAAATTGAATTAAATATTAAAGACATCTCAACTAACGGCCTTTTTACCAATACATTTGTGTAGTACCCTTTGTAATCTTCTCTGATTTAAAATAAGAAGAAAATTACTTACCTTGGTTTTTAGCGGAAGTTTTGATGTTATGATGAAATAAAACAAAGAAAAACCTAATTCTTTTCTTATGTAATAATTATAAATGTTTTGTTTATTCAATTGCATATTTGACACAACCTGTCGATATCTAACCATAAACCGATTAATCGCATCCTTTTTAAGCAACTCTTTTGCAAATGGTTTAACAAAATTAGCCGAAGCCAAATTATTCGTGTATTCATATAAATAAATGGCTTCACGAAGTTTTTGATGACTATAACTATTGGTGATATTTGAATCACGAACAATATAATGATACTTGGCTACCGGTATACGAACATAGGTTAAAGATTTCATTACAATCAAAACATTAAAATAAAAGTCTACATGAATTCTCCCTGCAGGGAACCTCGTATCTCCAATTATTTCACGTTTATATAATTTATTCCACAGTCCCGGAGACATTCTGGAAGAAAAAAATTCAACCAATGCTATTTCCTGATTGCCAGAAACAATCCCATCGGAGTTAACTGTGATTTTTACTGAATTTCCATCATGCTCAATGTAAGCACATTCAGTAATATCTGCATTATATTTATTTGCTGCATTATATAAGGTAATGAACATATCAGCTTCAATCCAATCATCAGAATCTACCCAACCAATATATTCTCCCCTGGCAATATCCAGCGCAAGATTTCTGGCTCCTCCGTGTCCTTGATTTTTTGAATGAATAACTTTAACTCTACTATCCCTGCTATTATATTCATCGCAAATATCGCCCGAAGCATCCTTAGATCCGTCATTAACAAGTATTAATTCAAAATCACTCAATGTTTGATTTAAAATACTATCCAAACATTTTCTTAAATATTGTTCTGAATTATATACAGGTACAATTATGCTTAACTTCAGATTCTCTTTCATGGATAAAAATTTTCCTGATTAAATCGCTAAGACGTTAACCAATCTAATTATAATTAGATTGATTCTCTTTTAATCCTAATCTTAACAAAATTCTTGACATATTCTCCTAAATACAACGGACTTAACAATCTAACCTTATTACAACATTTATCCAGAAAACCAGGTTTATTTCCTGCTGCTATTGTAAGGTCCAAATAAATGAATTTCATAAATTTATCAAATGCCTCCAAATACTTTTTATATCGAATTTGTTCTTTAAAAAACTCATTGTAGTAGAACTTTTTTGTCGATTTATGCCATAATACACTAGTAATCCTACTGTTATTTTGAAATATCGACTCTCCTGAAACCCTATACTTAACTGTGAATTCATCGATAAAATGGAAGGTGTAACCAAGTTTAAGTATTTTAAACCACATAGGAAAATCCTCATGAAATGGATATCGTTCATCATAGAAACCGATCTTTTCAAATTCTTTCCTATTAGCAAAAAAGGTAACCGTAGGAAAATAATAACCAAAATTCATTAAGTTATCAAACTGATTCCCTATAAAATACTGATATCTAACCTCATACCAATCTTCAAAAGATTTTCTTGTGTCATCAGAATTAGTAAGAATCTTATTTTTTGAGAAATAAAAGAGTAATTCAGATGATTTGGTAGCATTAATATTTATTTCTATACAATTGTCCAATAATATATCATCACCAGCAATCCCTTTCACCCATTCTCCATTCGCAGCTTTAAGACCTCTATTTACATTAGGTGCAATACCTGTATTTTTTTTTGTAGTAAGCAATTCTGTCCTAACAAACCTATGTTTATTAATTTTTATCCACTCCTTACAAATAATAACTGTATCATCGGTTGAGCAATCATCACTCACAATTAGCTCAACATTTCCATATGTTTGTTTTTTAGCACTTTCAAGTGTTTCAAAAATCCATTTAGATGAATTGTATGTAACAACAATTATAGAAACTAGTGGCTCATTTACATCTTTATTATCTTTCAAGTTCATGAACATTTAATTATTTAACACTAAAATCATTTTTTTCTTTTTCGGAGATTAAGAATAATCTCCTTAATACCAACTCTTTTATCTAATTCCTTATACGAATAAACTATAGATATAGCAATAAGTATTGAGCCCAAAACATAACTATACGGTTCTTCTATAGACCTAACAATTACAAAACACAATGTGCATATTATCAACTGTATAATACTAATTTTGTAGAATAATCTACTAAAATAAAACTTATACTTAATATTTGTAATAATGTAAACCTGTAGCATGTAAATTACATAAGTACATAAAAATGAAATACCTAGCCCTTCAAGTCCGGCAAATTTATACCCCATAATATTGAACAATAAAGAGTAAGCATTCGAAACTAACTCATTCCAAAAGAATAATTTTGTATCTCCTCTGGCAACAAAAATAAAAGCAACCGACCAGCTTGCTGCTTTAAGAAATATCCCTATTGCCGCCCAATGCATTAATTCATTTATAGCAGTAAATTTTAAAGAATATAAAATAATAATCGCCCATTTAACAAATAGAAGGAATGCAGCGAGTATTGGTGCCAGAATAAGAATTGCTACCTCTGCTTGCTGATTGATCAGTGAACGGCTTTTGGAAAAATCACTAGAAACTTCTGAAAGTCTTGGGAAATAATCCGTTGCCATTGCGGTAAAAACCATTCCAAAATATGTGTTAATTATAGCAAAACCTGCACCATACAACCCCACATCTTCAATGGTTCCTTCATTGCTTATATAAATCCTTAATAAGTATGAAGTAAATGAAATAATTATCCCATTTAAACTCAATGCAACACCAAGTTTAAACATTTGCGATCCTATAGAAACAACCTCCTTCTTTGCTACTAAAACCTCCTTAAGATTAACCTTTCTGGAGTAGTAAAAAGATAAAGCAAGACCTGTAACCGAAGTAATGATTATAACAGGAACAATTCCTTCTACTCCCCAAAAATAATAGATAGGAATTGTAAATATTAACCCAATAAGTAAACCTATGGTACTGGATTTGGCAAGATATTTCAACCTCCTGAGACCTTGCAAAACTACCATTTGACCAGCACTTAATTGATTTAGAAGAAGTGTTACTGAAACAAAAATAAATGAGTAAGTATATAAATTATTTCCAAAAGTAATCTCGCTCAGCCAGGGGGATAAGACTATGGTAACCAACATTCCCAACATCCCACTCAACCATACTAACTTTTTTAATACCTTAATAACTTTAGCAACATATAGTTGATCATTCATACCAACAGCAGCAGAAACATCTTTAACCGCACTTGTTCTAAGCCCAAAATTTGTAATCGAAGAAATTGTTGTAGTTGTTGAGTTTAACAAAGCAACAATCCCCATTCCGGAAGGTCCAAGTAAAATAGCAACAAACTTAGAACGAATTACAGAAACTATAATATTTATTACTTGAACTCCTCCAAAGAGAGATGTTGCTTTAAATATCTGACGATATGAAGTTTGCTCATTTTCTGGAATATTATTAGATTCTATTTTTTTTTCTTGATTCATATAAGACTATATCTTAATTCATTAAGTAAATTACATTTTCTGTTATTTGTACTTGTTGCAATACCAAATATTTAATTTCGATCGAAATTGTTTAAGCTATCCACAACCATATTTACTTCATCATCTCCCATCACCTGACTAATTGGGAGACTTAATACTTCATCATGAATTTGCATTATCATTGACAGGTTTAAATTAGCAAATTCCTGATATGCCTTTTGTCGATGTGGTGGAACAGGATAATGAATAAGTGTTTGAACCCCTTTTTCATATAAATACTTCTGAAGAAGATCTCTTTTCTCATGTCTTATTACAAATAAATGCCAGACGTGATCTAAAGTATTGATTACGGGAAGTTGAGTATTTAGTAAGGGTAAGATAATATCCGGATGCTTAATATTTTTCAAGTAATAAGCAGCAACTTCCCTGCGACATTGATTATCCTTATCCAATCGTTTAAGCTTAACACGAAGTACTGCGGCTTGTATTTCATCAAGGCGCGAATTTAACCCCTTATAAACATGGACATACTTTTCTTTGCTACCATAATTCGCCAATGCCCTGATCACTTGTTCAAGTTCCAAATCACTTGTAGTGACCGCTCCTCCATCTCCCAATGCACCGAGATTTTTCCCCGGATAAAAACTATGACCGGCAGCATCTCCTAATGACCCGGTTCGTTTGAAGTTAGCTGTATTATCTGATTCATTTTGCTGAACCACTGCACCAGCCGCCTGGGCATTGTCTTCAATAATTTTAAGATTGTTCTTTTTTGCAATATCACACAGTTTACCTGACCAACAAACCTGTCCGTATAAATGCACCACCATAATAGCTTTTGTCCTTGGTGTGATATGTTCTTCAACCTTATCTATATCAAGATTATAATTATTGATATCTGGTTCAACAAATACGGGTTTAAGCTGGTTTTCAGTAATGGCCAGAATGGAAGCAATATAAGTATTGGCTGGAACAATTACTTCATCTCCTTCATTGATGATCCCCATTTCAATATAGGCCCTAAATATTAAACGTAATGCATCTAATCCATTTGCTACACCAACGCATTTTTTTGATCCTATAAAATCTGCATATTCATCTTCAAATGTCTTCACTTCATCCCCCAAAAGATACCAACCACTTTGAATTACTTTTTCAATGGCTTTTGATAAATATGGCTGATAACTTTCAGTAATTTTCTTTATATCTAGAAATTTAACCATGTGATTGATAATTAAGTTGGGTAATAAAAACAAGTTTAATACAACTTCAACTAAAATTCAGTTAATTATACAACTTCGCTCTGTCAGTCCCAATTAAGTGAGATTCACACTGTCATTTTGTAAGCATAAACACTTTTTTAAGATCATTTAAAAGTATAATTCTAATGTTTACGTATCTGTTAAAAATGACAAACAAGTCTATTTTTGTGGTGAATGAAGAAAGTGAAACTACGTCAATAAAATATGAATTCTACTTTATTATATCTAATTGAACTAATTCCATAGCTATCAAGTTTGCAATAATTGGAAAGGCACCATCCTTATAATGTACATCATCATTAAAGTAATCCAGTGTTTTGGGAACTTGTTTATCCAAATCAATACAATAAAAGTCATTCTCTTTAGCTATTAACTTCACCTCATCATTATATTGCTTCATACCAATATAAGCAGTATGGTAACTCCAATATTTTGTCTCACCAACAGCCTCAAAATTCACCATAATACATTGTTTTTTTACTTCATCGTTCATTGAATCTGTATATATATTGGGTTGAGTCATCAATAATACTTTTGTGGAATCCTGTTTCGCAAGATGTGATAATAATTCTATGTTTTTTCTAAAGCTTTTAATGCCAGGGAAGCTGTCCTGTTCTATGATATTTCTTTCTTTATAATACATCATAGATTTAAATTTCTCCAGATTCCGTCCCATAAGGCTGGTAGGCTTTAATAGATTTGCAGTTGCACCGTAAAAATGTCCATAATCAGGTCTGAATTCACCACCACTTAAATAACTAAAATCAGCATTATATAATAAATCATTTATGTTGTGCATGATAATAATCAGATCAGGTTTATATCTTCTCAGGTTAGCTTTATAATTTATACAACTATGCATCGTTGAATACCATTGCCTACCAAAATTAAATACCTTCACATTTTTATTATATTTTTCTCTTAAATTCTGATCAACCATTTCAGGCCAACCGATGCCTTCACTATTATTAAATTGTGTTGTGGATCCTCCTATACAAAATATAGTGAAACAACTGTCATTCAAGTTAGAAAATTCTTTTTCGGGTACCGTAGGTGGCATCAATTGTAAATAAGGATTGTAATGTTGCTTAATTTCATTTAATCGGATAATTTGTCTATTATTATAGATATAATCTGCTACAGGATAACCTATCAAAGCTATCGCAATAAAGGATGAGAATAATAAAACAATATTTTGTTTAAGCTTCTTCTTTTTAGTTAGTCCCCATAATAATATAAGGCTTAGATTAATTGGGATGAAAATTCTTGGGCCCCATAAGTAAACCAAGATACCCGAAAATCCCATTTGGTGCATAAAAAAAGGATCAGGACTTAGAAATCCAACCCAGGCATAGGTTAAAATGACTGCTATTACAGAAATTACAAACCACTTTATGACAAATGAGATTTTCATAAGATTTTCGAATTAAAATTGTACTAAATTGTTACCACGATTTACTTAAATCGTTCGCTGTATATGTATGGTCTCTGTTTACCCACATTGATTTTCTGGTGGCTTTTCTACTATTCAATATGTCTCTGTTCGTTATTTTGAATAGAGCAGCAATTGGAACCAGAATAATAAAATAGAACAAGGTCAAAATTATTTTTGAAACCACCTTGCCCATCAATTCTGCAAGTTTATACCAAAACCAGTTTATGTATCCACTTAACTTCTTTGAGAATATTCCTGTAAGACCTACTAGTACTGAAATTAAGAGCAGAACCTTCCATTCTTTAAAATAATAGAATATTAGCAATCCTATTACAATAACCAAGCAGGTTTCCAGATTTTTAGATCGATCCATAATATTAAAATAAGGTATAAATAAACGGAGCTATGGCTGAACTTCCGCCCATGACAATGAAAATTCCTAATATCAGTAACACAAAAATGACCGGGAAAAGCCACCATTTTTTTCGTTCCTTAAGAAAGGCAAATAAATCTTTAAGTAAATCATCCATATTTGTATATTTTAATCTAAAACAAATTCTTCTTTCCAATTATCATTTTTAATCCATTGCGGTTGATTTTTTTTGTCAAAGAAAAAATTACCGATAACCAGGTAATCCATTTCAGTGCGCATGAAACATTTATAAGCATCTGTTGGGGTACATACTATTGGTTCCCCCCTTACATTAAAAGATGTATTTACAACAACTCCTATCCCCGCTTTTTCTTTAAATTTATTAATTAGGGTCCAGTATTTTGGATTCCATTTTTTACTGACAGATTGTATACGTGCAGAAAAATCAATATGGGTAATAGCCGGTAATATTGATCTGTTTATATATAATCGATCCTTTAACGATAACTCATAATAATTATCCGGAATGTTCAGTTTGTGTATATCATTCACCTCTGAAACCAACAGCATATAAGGCGAATGTGTGTTTAAATCAAAATATTCAGAAATATCCTCTTCAAGTACACTTGGAGCAAAAGGTCTGAAACTTTCTCTATATTTTATTTTGAGATTCAATTTCTTTTGCATCTCTTTATTTCTAGCATCACCTAAAATGCTCCTGTTGCCAAGTGCTCTTGGGCCAAATTCCATTCTATCCTGAAACCATCCTATTACATTACCCTCATCTATTAAGCCTGATACCTTATCAGCAAGGTTTTCAAAATCATCGAAGTATTCATAAACGCCACTAAATTTCCTGATTTCCTTTTCGATTACTCTTTCATCGTAATGAGGACCAAGGTAAGCACCCTGCATGGACGATGCATCATGACCTGATGTTCGGGGCATATTAAAACTTATATGGTAGGCTGCAAGTGCGGCACCAAGTGATCCTCCGGCATCTCCTGCAGCTGGTTGTATAAAAACATTCTTAAAGATCTTTTCTTTTAATAATTTACCATTTGCTACACAGTTGAGCGCAACTCCGCCAGCCAGGCAAATATTATCTGATTTAGTAAGACGTTTTGCTTCTTTGGCTATATTAAGCACAATCTCTTCGGTGACTATTTGTATGGCAAGAGCAAGATCACAATGTTCCTGGGTAAAATCTGATTCCGGATTTCTTTTTTGCAAACTAAATAATTGCTGCCATTCTTTTGTATAAATCATTTTCAATCCAGTAGCATATTTAAAATATTTTTTATTTAGCCATATAGAACCATCATCGTGAATCGTTACAATTTCATTTTTGATTTTATCAATATAACTTTTTACCCGTTCGGAATTGGGAATGCCATACGGTGCTAATCCCATTAATTTATACTCTCCCGAATTGACTCTGAATCCCAGAAAATATGTAAATGAAGAATATAATAAACCAATTGAATGTGGAAAATGAAGTTCTTTTAATATGGTTATGGAGTTGTCTTTACCATTACATATTGATGCAGTAGCCCATTCTCCCACACCATCAATAGTTATAATAGCTGATTCATCATATCCGGAAGGGTAAAACGCACTGGCAGCATGCGATAAGTGATGTTCCGGAAATATTAACTTTAACTTTCGTTTATCAAAAGTTTGAATTTTTGAAAGTTCATCTTTAATTAATTTTTTGAGAAAAAGTTTCTCCCTTAACCAAACAGGAATAGCCGATAGAAATGAAATTAAACCTTTGGGAGAAAAAGCATAATAGGTTTCCAGTAATCGTTCAAATTTTAGTAGTGGCTTATCATAGAATACAACAGCATCAACATCTGTAAAATCAATGTTTCCATATTCCAAACAGTATAGAATTGCATTCAATGGGAAAGAAGGATCATGTTTAACACGTGTAAACCGCTCTTCTTGTGCTGCTGCAATTATCTTACCATTGTCAACAAGTGCTGCGGCTGAATCATGATAAAATGCTGAAATGCCTAATATTTTCATTCTTTATAATATTAAATAAATAAACGAATTATGTGTTTTCTAACACTTAGCACACAATTAGCTTTACCTAGCTTTTTAAATAACAATCATATCTAATATATATTTCATATCAGAAAGCCCATATCTTTGATCAATTGGTAATGCCAACAAGTTATTGGTCAAATGGTGCTCAAAAGAATTCTTTTTTGCAGTTTGCGCCGCATTTCTCCACAAAGTGGGAAGATATATGTTTTTCTCGATTAGTTTCTCCTTTAGGCCTTGTGAGTTTATTAAAAGAGGATAAAACATTGGTCCTAAATTATTATTCGTTTCAATTTTCAGCTCATTTAATTTTTCCAAATGTTCATGCATATAGAGAAAATTCATTTCACGAATAATTTTTCCCTTTTCATAATCTATCCCTTTTAAAATTGCCCTGGTAGTATCAGACATGTATCTAATAGGTTGATCATACAATTTATAATCATTTGCCAAGAACTCTTTATAAGCTTTATGAGCTCCCATTTCAATTCTCTTAAAAAGGTGTGTTATTCTTTCGTGTGAATAATCCTTTTCAATAGGTACATTCAATATTTTATTAGTATATAAATATGCTCCATCTGGTACTCCAAAAAACTTTCTTGCGGAATAAAACGTGTCTACTGTTTTAACTCTTGGAGAATAGAATCCCATTGAATTATCAACAATTAAATTCTGGAAAGATTCTGAAAGCCTTAGTACGGTATTTTGTTTTATGCCGAAATAGTTTGTATATAATATTGAATCTTCAACCTTAATAGTTTCTGGAATTATTGGATCCAGATTTTGATCCAAATAATAATACTCATAATCAATACTATGCCTTTTTATAGGCTCTAACATTACTTCACACGTATAATGTGGGATAAAGACTTTTTTTACATTTCCGGATAGCAGCACATACTCAAAGCAATTTCTGGCTGTATTTAACTCAATTGCCTCCTTATGATAAGATTCTCCTTTTAATAAATCAATTTCAAAATAACCTCCTATTTCCTTCATTCTAAAATTATTATTTATTACAAATTCATCTTATTTACCTATGACACTAATTTTATTTTAAAATTGAGTTACAAGCAAAATTTAAGATTTTTCCGTATAATACAAAATTGATTTTAGTACAGTACATGTTCTGCTTCTGCGGAATTACACTATATTTATGAATAAATTTCCATCGAAATTTTGAGAAATATTTTTCTGACTGTCTGATTTTACATCTTCACTATCTTAAGCCGAATTCATAGAAGCCGAACAATCTCATTCTTCTCTAATTCCACCTAATCTAAATATACAACAATACAAATACTATAATAAATAAAAGCATTTGCTGACTGAGGTTCCTGATGGATTCGAACCACCCTTTCTGGTTTTGCAGACCATTGCCTAACCACTCGGCCAAGGAACCAATATAGATAAGATTTACATATCTATTAACCAGTTAGTAAATCAAAAAAAACTTAATTTAATTTTCATTTAACAAGCTTAAACAATAAACGAACAACTTCTCACAACAACTAATTACTTTCGTGACAGATATGAAAATTATATAACTATTTTAATTTTGTATAGCACAAAAAATGTAGCATTTTATGCTGAATTAAGGTGTCAATAAAAATCACATCAATTAATCAATATTTTTTATTCAATTTGCTTTTTATTAATAACAACATCTGTTAATTGCTTGTGCCCACAGAATTCAAACTACCGTGCCCCCCTAGCCCTATCAACATAACTAACATCCCAATACAATCCACGAACACTATATATTATTACTTTGATTATCGAAGCTAACATTATAACAAAAAGCCTATAAATCCAAATGTAAGATTCCTTGAATTAGGTAGTGGATTCTTCAATTAATAATAACAATCGGCAATTATTTTTAATTAGAGAAAGAGATATTAAATTGAAACTTGCCCACAGCTTGTTTCAATTATAAATATTTTGGATTTCAGAATGAGAAATATCAGGTTAATTCCGTTAATATAGAACAGGCACTGAGAATCTAAAAACCATAAGCTTTTATTGAGTAACAACCTTACAATGATGCATCTCTATCTTTATTATTTTCTTTCCACAATTCAAAACCAATACCTTCCCATGGCATTCTTTTATCATATTGGTACATCCATGGATAATATCTGCCTTTCCTCGTAATTATATCCCTCACATCCATTTTCTTTTGAGCCGCTTCACCACTCACTAGTGTATAATCTTTAATCGAACGATTTACAACTGAATTAGCTCCAATAAAACAATTTTCACCAATTTTGATGCCTGGTAATATAATACTATGTACACCTACTATAGAATAATTTCCAATACAACTTCCCTTTAAATATTCAGAGGGCGGATGTGGATCATTTGTTACTATAGAATAAGGATACATGAAAACAAAATGACCCAATATAGTTTTTTGAGCCAGATGAACATTGCTATGCAGCCGGCAATAATCTCCAATTTTAACTTCGCCTTGGATGTCGCTTAATGTTCCGATAGAACAAAAGTCACCAATTTCTGTATTTTCCCTAATGATTACTCTGTGACCTGATGTAAAATTTGTACCAATAGTACTACCTGCATAAACAATACAATGACTTCGAATAAGGGCATTCTCACCTATAATTAGCTTTGGATTTTGATACGAATTTTGATAATAAAAATCATTTACCGGTTCACCCAGAATACAGTCATTACATATAACAGAATTGTCCCCAATGTCAACACCATCATAAATAATTGTATTATCCCCTATACTTACATTTTTACCAATTCTGGCTTTAGAACTAACTTGAATATTACGTCCATTAAACTTCATAGAAAATTATAATTAACATTAACTAAGAAAACAATATCTAATTCATGTACAAATCAATATAGTTTATCAATTAAACATATCTTAAAAACCTTGCAGGATTTCCTACCCAAACTTCATTATCAGGGATATTTTTAGTTACAACGCTACCAGCTCCAACCAATGCATTCTCGCCAATTGTTATTCCACATAATATTACGGACCCAGCACCTATTGAAGCTCCCTCTTTAATTATAGTTTTCTCCAATTTTGGTACTTTATTTTTTGATTTTGGATATTTATCATTTGTAAAAGTAACATTTGGACCAACAAAAACATTGCTTTCCAGAACCATTCCATCCCATATGTATACCCCACACTTAATTGTAACATTGTCTCCTATAACAACATCATTTTCGATAAAACAATGAGAATTAATGTTACAATTTTTACCAATAATTGCTCCAGGCAGAACAATGACATATTGCCAAATTATGGTACCATCACCAATATTTTTACTTTGTATGTCCGAAGTATTATGTTTCACTTTTTCAATTTTGTTTTTATACCGAAATTTACACCTCAAACTTGTTATTGAATTATGAGTTTCCTTAAACCTTAACAAACCAGCATTAGGATTTCCATTCTCAGTTGAAATACCTATGTCAATAAAGCTAAATCCCAGATTTTTATAATATTCAAAAATATTTAACAATAAAAAATCCATTGTACCTCTTAATTTTCTTCCATGATCAGCATCGCCCCAGAATACTGCATAACAAATATCAGGATCGTACTTATATAATATGGCAGAGGCTATCATTGCACCATCATCTAAAGTCACTTTAAAAAAGTCAACAGGCCAAATTTTATTTAATTTTATTACATCAGCATAAGACATATAAATACATCTATTAAATCTAGCTCTATTCTCCTTTATTATTCCATAAGCCTCCTCTTTTTCTTTATCATCTATTACTAATCCAAATTTAAGATTCTTTTTGCTCGCAAATTCGCAATTCTTTCTTGCATCTTTGTAATTAAATCCATTACTCAGTTTATTAAGGTCAACCCAACTGGTAATGTCCGGTAAAATAACTTCATATCCATTTCGCAAAAAAGAACTTACACTTTTGGCATAAAAAGATTTATTGTATAAAGATGGATGAAGAATTATTTCAAACAAATCAACATCATTATTCTTTATATATAATTTTAATGAATCAAGAAATTCATCAACTTGGTTAATAAAAACATAATCACTTCTAAAGAAAAGTCCTCCGAAAGGTGCAGAAACAGGACAAATCAATTTTCTATTTTTAATACCAGCCAACAATCCAACTTCAGGTTTCTTCGAACTTAAAATCAGATATACTATTCGATCTACCTTATCCTTATTTAATTCTATGAATTCCTTAGAAAGAAATGGATGGGGGGGGATTTTAAATATATTTCTGAATTTTTCTTCTGTAACCTCAACCATGATTTTTTGATTTATAGTTTACAAATTCATCATAATCTCTGATATAATCATCTTCGCTATATTTTTCCGATGCCAAAACAAAACAAATTGCACCAGATGAAAAATTCACTATTTCTCTCCATATCCCAGGAATTACCAATAGACCAAAATTGGGCCTGTTTAATTCTATTATCTTTTTATTTTTCCCATCATTAATTATTACATCAAAACACCCACTTGCTGCAACAATTAGTTGATACAAGTTTTTATGTGCGTGACCACCTCTTTCTGAGCCACCTGGAACATCATATAAATAATAAACTCGTTTGACTTTAAATGGTAAATGATCTCCATTTTGTACAATTGTAATATTTCCTGCCCTATTATGAATCTTAGGAAGTTCTACTACATTACAATTATGAATATCGGATACAAATTTTAACATATACATTTTTTATTTAAAAGATGAACACAAATTACATCCAGAGTTTTACTTATTCAGAACTCCTGTTTTCAGATCCATATATTCATAATAATCTCTGATATAATCATTAGGATTATATTCTGTTGAAGATATTATAACAGCCAATGAATTAGTAGAGAAATTTTCCATTACCGACCATATCATTGGGGGAACATACACTCCAAAATAGGAACGATTTAATGAATAACGATATTCTCGTTCTCCATCCTTTAACACCAAATCAAAACTTCCAGACAATGCTATTATCAATACTTCAGTTTCTTTAAATGCATGCCCTCCCCTTACTTCTCCTCCAGGAACATCATATATCCAATACACTCTTTTAAACTTGAATGGCAGTTGTGAATCTTCTTCTACATACGAAAGATTCCCACGTGGATCCAAATATTTTGGTAAATTAATTAACGTTGGTTGCTTCATACTTTATTTCTACTTGTGTAACCATACTTTTTGCCATATCCATATTTCTTCTTCTCCTTTGTAGTACCATTTATTATAAGTGCAATATGTTTTCTTCTATCTTGATTAAGTTCGTTTAAAATGTCAGCAAGCATATTTTTTAATGTATGTTTAATACGAACAACCATTAATGTTGCATCTGCATAAGTAATTAAATGATGTGAATCTGAAACCATTCCCAAAGGAGCTGTATCTACAATTATACAATCAAAATTACTTTTTAGTATTTCAAATAACTCTCTTGTCTTCTCTGATGCAATTAATTCTGATGGATTTGGAGGAATTGGTCCTGGCGGAATAACAAAAAAATTCTCATATTTTGTTTTCTGAACAATATCTTCTATTTTATCTTTTCCTATTAGATATGTAGATATCCCTCTGTCTTCATTACTAATAATACCATTAAATTTAGGTTGTCTTAAATCACAACTTACCAAAACAGTCTTCTTTCCCAACAAACTATATACTGTTGCCAAGTTAACAGATGTCACTGATTTTCCATCTGCAGGCATTGACGATGTAATCAGTATTATAGGATTAATCTTATCTTGAGTAATAAATTGCAATTTTGAACGTATCATACGATAAGATTCTGCTAATTCTGATTCCGGATAATTAATAACTTCTAATAATTTATTATTCCTTTCTTGAGGAATATTTCCAACTATAGGAATAGATACATAATCTTGTATATCGTCTTCCCTCACCGTTTTATTTAAAATAAATAACAAAAGCAATACAATAAAAGGAACAAAAGCCCCCATAAACAGTGCTAGAAAGTATATCATATTTTGATCAGGTGCAACAATAGTTGCATATTCAACACTAGCAGGGTCAATAACCTCATTATCCGGTACATTAGATGCTCTCTGCATCTGTAACTCGGATCTTTTCTCAAGCAAGAATGTATAAAGTTCATCATTTATTTTAAACTTACGTTCAATTCCCAGCAATTGACGCTCAGTTACCGGTAAAGCACTTGCCTGTGAATTTACACGTAAGATTTGAGATTGATTTTCTTTTTGAGCTAAAGAGTTAGCTCTTATTAATCCATTTAGGGTTTCTACTAATTCCTCTTTCTTACTTTTAATCCTTTGATTTAATAAATTTTGTAACGGATTCTTTTCCCCTCCTCCTGTGCTCGAAAGTTGCTCCTGCATATCAGCAAGTTCTGTCACTAACAAGGTTAATGTTTCATCTTCTATACCTAAACTGATAGGTAAAGGTAATTCACCTTCTTTATTCCGTTTTAAATATTCAGCTAGTGATTCATAATAATTCGCCTCTAGTGTTAATCTGGCCTTCTCATTTTCGAGATTTGTAACCTGTGTAATAATAACCTGACCTTGCGCAGATAGATCCATCACTCTATGAGAAGAACGAAATTGTTGCAATTGATTTTCTGTAATAACTAAGGAATCTGATATTCCAACTAGCTGACTATTTATAAATTGAATTCTTCTATCCGCTTCTAAATTTTTCTTTTCCAAAGAAAGTTTTTTAAAAACAGAAGCTAATTTGTTTAAAAAATCAACATCTCTGGCTTTATTTATTCCTGATAAACTTATTTGCAAAATAGATCCTGATGTAGATAGTGGTTCAACTTCAAGTCGGCTATTAAAATATCGTATTAAACTTTCTAAACTATAGCTAATAAAACAAAATTCAACTTCCTTATTAGACTCAAACCAGTTAACATCAATAGCCTCTATAACAAGTGTTACATCTTCCATTTTTATAGCATCCCCAAATGTCCCTAGAAAATCGTATCCCAATACTTCTGATTTTAGGTTAAAGTTATTATTCCCCAAATAAGTCATAGAAAACTCTACATTTTTAGGCAATGACTTCTTACCTAGAAGAACTATTTTTGCAGGTGAACTAGGATATAGTGGAATACTATTTTTTGTTGTTTTAAAATAATACTCTATTTCTAAATCCAATTCCTCAATTACTCTTTTTGTAAGTGCTCTTGATTCTAAAATATTCAACTGATTATCAATACCACTCATTCCTCCAGGCAAACCTAAACCTTGCATTAATTCATCATGATCTGTTAAATTCCGATCACCTCCTTCATTAATCAAAATTGAGGTTGAAACCTCATAAACAGGCATAGTATGGTCAATATATATTTTTGCCCCTAAAAAAGCTAATGAAATTGTAATAAAAAAAATATACCAATTATTAATTAATAATTTTATTACCGCACCTGGATCAACCCCCTTAGATTCACTAAAATTCATCTCCTGATATTTTATTTAGTATTTATTTTGAATTCTATTAAAACACTAATTATTACGAAATAATGCATATACTACCAAACCAGTATTTAAAACAGATAGAGTCATTGAATATATAAAGGCATTCATTTGAAATGTTCTTCCTTTTAACGGAGGAACATAAATAATATCATTAGGTTCTATAAAGTAATAATCTGAATCTAAAATACGTCTATCTGAAAGCGATAGCTCTATTACAACAGGTCGCACAGAAGTAGGACGTATTAATTGTACTTTTTTACGATCTCCATATTCACTTAGATCTCCAGCCATAGCTATTGCTTCAAGTATATTAACTCTGTCTTTTGTAATAGAATATCTTCCCGGAGCCCCAACCTCACCTAAAACACTAACATAATTATTAACTAAACGAACCATTATTGATGCATCAGTAACATAACTACTAAATATTGATTCTAACTTATTTTTCAAATCCTTTAATGTCATTTCAACTACTTTCACATCTCCAACAAATGGTATTTCTATATACCCCTCATTATTTACAGGGTATCCCATAAGAGCAGCACTTTCCCCTGTCATATGACTGTCTTCACTCGCCGAATTAAACATTTCAGACCACTGGGGATCTGGAGTAACAACTCGTACAAACAAAATATCATATGGTTTAATTTTATATGCAAAATTTGAATTAACATACTTATCATCCTCCATGTCTCTAACTAATCGTTCTATCTTATTATTTGTCTTTAAGTATGTCAGTTTTTTTCTTGAAACACAAGAATTAAGTAATAACACCGTCATTATGAAACACAAAGTGTAAATTCGATACATATAAATTTCAATTTGATTAAATTAATTTCGTAAGATTTTGTAAAAGTATACTCACAGCTTCGCCTCCTCAGTCCCATTAGAATTGTTTTGAGAAAGAGTAAATCATTTATCTCTGTATTAAATTTAGTATTCTTAAAATCAAAATCCATCTATAAATGATATAAGGCTAAATTTTCTTGTTGAATGACTTGTTTATTATGATTAAAAGAAAATTTCAACATGACAACTATAAATAGTTTAACATTTAGCATGTTTATAACGTACTCGAAAATCAATCTTTAAGTAAAGTTTTATACACAAAAGAAAACTAATGCTCAACGTCAACACATTATGCTAAAACGAATGCATAAACCAAAAATAAACAAGCTTTTGAACGAATAATAGACTGTCCGTATAGAATTCTTCCTTATATAATGTGTAACAATGAAATTAAAATACTGCAAAACAAATTAAAGCTATTCCGTCTAATAAAATTTTTATATTTTTATTAAACACATAAATCAAAACCGTTTAAAAGCCATAAAACATTAGGATATGATCATAGACCATATAGGAATAGTAGTTAAAAACATCAACGAAGGTATTACACAATGGAAAAAGTGTTTTGGCTACACTCAAATAACAGAAGAAGTTATTAATACAAAACAAAAAGTTCTTGTAGTATTTATGGGGAAAGAAAACTCCATTACTATTAAACTAATTTCTCCATCTGAAGAGAGTTCTCCAATATATGGTTTCGCAAAAAGAGGTGGTGGGCTTCATCATCTTTGTTTTAAAGTAGGAAACATAGAGCAAGTAATTCCGTTATTTAAAGAGAATGGCATGCGGTTAATTTCTCCTCCAAGCCCAGGTGAAGCTTTTGGAAATGAAGACATTGCTTTTTTGCTAGCTAAAAACAATTTAAATATTGAAGTAATTGATACAGACAAAAAAGAGAGAAAAATTGATTAGGGTTAATTTAAACGATAAGTTAACTATATTATAGCTTAGCATACATCTCCTTATACTTCTTTGCTATCTCCCTCCACTGGTATTCCTGTTCTAGTTTTTTATAAGCTAATTCAACCTTAGCATTAATTTGATCTGGAGTTTTATAATACTTTTCAATTTTAACAGCTAAATCATCAACATCGTTTGATTTAAAGAACTCCACTTCACTATCATTAAATATGGCTTTATTTGGGGTTATATCGCTACATATAATGGGAACTTGCATCATTGCTGTTTCCAATAACATAATAGACATAGCTTCTGTTAATGAAGGAAATACAAACAAAGAAGCTGATTTTACAATGGAAAGTAGTTCCAATTTATCTGTAATCAAGCCAACATATTCTACGTCCAACTCTTTGCTTTGATTAATGATTTGATCTTTATATGTTGGAACTTGGTCCAAGTTTCCAACGACAACCAACTTCCCTTGATATTTTATTTTTTTTAGGGCATCCAATAATAAATGAAGTCCCTTAAGAGGAATTACTCTACCTGCAGAAAATAATATATATGGTGTATTATGTCTCTCATTTTTTTTCACCTGACTTGCAATAGCTAAATCTACTCCATTTGGGATATATTGCACTTGTGTTTTATACTTCTCCTCATATAACTGCTTAAGTGGCATAGCAACAGTTGTAAAACAGCTTGAAAACCGAATAGCAATACTCTCATTAATACGAAAAAACAACTTTACATACTTTGGCCATTTTGAATTATCCTGAGGTCGGGCGTGAGATGTTAACACGACCTTATACTTTATTCGCAACAAAGGCAAAATAAAAGCTGCATCAGTATGATGAAGATGAATTAAATCAAACTTATCCTTAAATAAAACATAGAAACAAGATTTCAAGTAATAGAAAAACACATTTAGCTTTTGAAGTGGGAAAGATTTAAAAATAATCTGATTTACATTTTTCATGCAAAAATCTTCCTGAGCATGAGAAGCAACTGAAAATACAGTAAAATCAAAATCACCTTTTAACTGATTTATGATATTCTGCCCAACAGTAGCTGCACCTCCAAACGCAGGTAAACCTTTTAAACCTATAACCGCTATCCTTTTATTTTGTGTCATTGTATTACTCTAATTCAAATCTTATTTTTAATGTTTTACAAAACCACCTTTTTAAACTTATTACGTATTAAAGAATAAAAGCCTGATAGTTGCATTTTTAAAACACTCAACGAGGTTTGTGAATTTATAGTTATTCTTGGTAATTGACACATATAATCTTTATGGTCTTCAAAAATATTTCCAAGGTTTGTTGTTACTGCTGTATCAAATCCTAATTTCTTAACTTGATCAATATTCTCAAGTGAAACCTCTTTTTTGCTTCCAAAGGGGTATGCAAAATGTTTTATTCTTTTTCCGGTAAAAGTTTGTATCTCTTTCCTTGATTCTTCAATTTCCTTTATCGCATCTAAACCTGGTATATTTCTCAAAGCAGGATGAGTAAGGGTATGAGCACCTATGGTAAACAGTGAATCTTCAGAGAGCTCTTTAATTTTACTCCAATTTAAAAAATAATCATCCCCTTGTAGTTGAACTTTATTATCATCTAATAATTGTTTAAAATCACCTATAGATAGCTCCTTTTTATTTATTGCATCCCTCAATTTATAGAAAGCTTTTTCTTTTTTTAATAATGAACTAATATCTGCACTAAAAATAAATCCTTTGGTACTTATCTCAATTCTATTGTTATTCAATAGTAATTCCTCTAAATAATACCACCAGATGAAAGCTTTGTTATTTGGAAAATCATTGCAAACATATATCGTAAATGGAACATTATATCTTTTAAATATCGGATAAGCATAGGTGTAATTATCTATATACCCATCATCAAAAGTAAACACAACAAATTTTTTATTGCCTTTGATATAATCACCTATTTCATCAATAGAAATAAAATTATAGTCTCGTTTTTTAAAAAAGAGAATTATTTTCTCAAGATGCTCAGGAGTGATCTCTAAACTTAGATGATTATGAATACGTGATCTATTTTGCTTTGGAATGACCCTATGAAACATTAAAATTGTCCCCTTACCTCCATACCATCGATACAGAAGTTTATGCAACCCTAAAACAACCATTACTGTTGCAGTTTTTAAGGCCAGGTATTTCAGATAATATTTCAGCATAATTCTAAAAACTTTTTCGTGCTAAATACATTTTGATAGTAAATCGACGTATATAAGGACTAAACTTATGATACACCTTGCTTATCTTATCTGAGGTAACTATAAAACTTTCGAGCTTCATTAATTCCTCTTTTGATAATGGATGGATATTGATAAGAAGAAAGGTATAAATTACTCCAAATATTGCACTTCCAGAAACTAATCCTCCTATACTTAGGAATAGGTATTTAAAAGGAAGAAATAGACCTAAAATCAATATCATTAATAGTCCATATCTAACAAAGAATTTTAATTGATATCTTATTACAATATATTTCTTTAGCATTATTATCATGATAATGCTTGCAAAAAATTCTCCCAAAATTGTAGTACATGCCACTCCTACAATACCATACAGTTTCATAGCATAAATACTAACCACAATACTCAAAACCATCATTAACCTGGAATACAAAACAATTTCGATTCGTTCTTTAAGATGAATTACAAAACTTAGAGCATAAAATAAGCCATTGGCTATAATTCCAAATAACACAACTAAAGTTACAGGATAGGCTGGCAAATATTTATCTTCAAAGACATGAATAATAATACCTTCTCCAAATATTGTAAAATATAAGAACGGTAATAAAAAAAGAGGAGTTAAAACATTTAATGAGAATTGATAAAATTTATTTAATTCGTCATCATTACTTGTTTTTGAATATCGTTTAAAAAACACAGGCTTTAGCACTGACTCAAACTCCCTGAAAGGAAGCACCTTATAGAACAACTCAAATATTTTTAATGCAAAACCATACAATCCCACAAATAAAGGTGATGAAAGAGCTGCTATTATATATTGATCACTTGTTCGCCCAACAATACCATATCCTAATTCTGAGAAAAACGACAGAAAATAAAAACGAAAAATTCTATGCAATGTATTATCTTCTGCTTTCTGTTCATTAGCCTCTTTTTTCCATTGAGTAAAAAGTTTAAATAAATTCCATAATGCAAAACTGGTATAAATCAATGCACCTATTGATTCAATATATAACAAAAGATTTACTGAGATAGAATTTAGTAAAATCAGGTAACTGGCTCCCCGAAATATAACCACAAACACATTAGCCTGTGCACTCACTTTATGCTTTAATACAGAAGCTAGGATAGCTTCTGATAAAACTTTTAATGCATAACAAAACACAAATGTATTGTATGCGCTTAAATAGCTATTAAAATTCTCTATATTAAAAAAATCACCAACTTGCTTACTAAAGAAAAACAGCACAATGGTAAACAGGAATATAAATAAATAAGAGATTCCTGTAAAGCCTAAAAATAGTCTTTTAACTAAAGTATAATTCCTTTTCTCTACTAATTCGGGTATAAAACGAATCAACAAATTTTTAACAGGACTGGTAATAAAGATCTGATAAATAAAGAACAGTCCAAAAATAAATAAATAAGTTCCGTAGGTATCAACAGGTAATTTTCTTATTACCAAAACGGTAGCCAACAGTCCTAATACCTGAGAAACTATCTTTCCAGAATAAACCCATAAGGTATTATTTATTAATATTTTTTTATTTGATATATCTGACATTGGAATATTAACTACGCTTTAAAACTTCCTTACCCAAACACCTCTTTACTATAAACTTAAGATATTCGAATTTCAATACCCATGCTATCTTTACTCCTGAACTTTCAACATCAATACGATGAATATGAAAAGGCACCTCATCATCACAAATCCCATTTACTCCAAAAGATACCTCGCATTTACCATCTAACTTATCAAAGTGATTTTTTGAGATTTCCTGATCTCGTAAAGGAAATGCAAAAATGCGATATGGTAAACTAAATTTATTTTGTACCCAATTGATACTTTCAATGGTTTGTTTTTGCTGCTCTTCTTCTGATAATTCTCCATATTTTGGATGATTCATACTATGCCCACCAAATGAAAAACCATCCTCTATCATTTCCTCAATTTGATCTGAGGTTAAATAAATTTTATTCTTTTTCAAATACTCTTTATAATCGATATTAAACAGAAATAATAAATCATTTAATATTTCTGATTTTTTATAATCAATAGAATTAACAGCGTCATGAAATTCTACATCAATAATTTTTACTCTGGAAAAAATACTTTTCCAATCTTGATCTTTCGATTTCAGATCTTCATCATTTACTATATTCTTCAGTAAATTCTTCTTTCGTTGAAAATGCAAGTCTTTATTATCAACAAAATCAGGATTCAAAAAAACAGAAGCTGTAAGTTTGTATTTCTTTAGTAGAGGAACGAAATAATTGTAAACAACACTCAATCCGTCATCAAAAGTCAAATAAAAACCATCATTATCTATTTTATTGCCTTTTTTAATATTATCGATAATTTCATTGATGGATAGAGATTTAAAATTTTTCAATAGATATTTAATGTCCTCGACAAATTCATCTATCGTTCTATAAACATTTCGATTAATGATTTCATCAGAATCTATTCCTTTTATACTATGATAGTTAATAAAAACAGCTCTATTCCCAGCTATCCTTTGCAATAGTTTTAAGGGAAAACATGCAGCCATTAAGAATAACAACCTTTTTATTATGGATTTTATTTGCTTCATCAACTACATTATTTGATAATCTATGCTTTTATTATTTGAAGGATAGAAGAATAAAAATGCAAAAACACTTAAAAAATCTCTCAAGATATGATTTCCTATACGTCCTAATAAACCTTTAAATCCGGTTTTTCGCATTGCATATAAAACTGCCATTATGGTTAATACTAGATAAACTAATAACCAAAGTGGTTGATGAAATACAATTACCATCCCAATAGAAAAAACCAATAAACCCAATGTAGGATCACTGGTTAAAAATCGATTCAACACATACTTGTTCAACAAATGATGACGATATAAAACAGAACGAGGATACACATAGGTCCCATCAAAGAATGAACTCCACAATCTTTTCTCATTTTTATAATCAATAGTATGATGATTTGCCATGCATTCTTTCTTCCTTAAAAGAAAAACACCTTTTCTCGCCAATCGATATCCCAAGTCCAGATCCTGTCCCTTTTTAAATAAAGGCTTCATTCCATTAACATCCTCCCAATGTTTTCGCTTTATTGCAAACAGGCCTCCTGTTGTATATTGATAGGCATCTACTTCTGTATATATTTTTTGATAATACTCTTTCTTTAATAAATTTCCTTCATCATCATAATAATAATTCATAAAATTACCAGAGACAAAATCGTATGAGAGAGTTTGGTTTTTACCGAATATTAATGGCAGAAACTCAGCATTAATCTCCATATCGCCATCTAAAAAAACCAAATCTTCACCTTTTGATTCTTTAACTCCAATATTTCTGGCTATTGCTGCATTAAAATCTCCAGTCAAAAGAATAGCTTTTACCTCTTTATAACTTTTTGCTAACTGAATACTATCATCGGTAGACTTAGAATCAACATATATTATCTCTGCATCGTAATTATTTACATGAATAGCACGGATAGCACTCTCTAAACATTTTTTAAGACGCCAACCTTCATTACGACCTATTATTATAAATGAAATCATGTATAACTATAATTAATTCTCTTATTACTTTTAATTTATTTCTGAGAGCATTTTTCTTTTTCTTACAAAAGCTACCACGGTACGTAGATTTTGAAATATAAAGCCTATCAATCGAGAGCCCTTTGGTGCATTATTTAAATAATAACGATACCACATTTTTAATGATGTTTGTGAATATGGATTTTTAAACGATTTAAAAAAGGCTAACCATGATTGATTCATAAAACTTTTTCCATCTCCTGTTTCTTCAACAAAAGAGTATACTTTTATATCATAACTAATTAAACAATCATAACCTTTCTGTTGAGCTCTTAATGTCAAGTCGTAATCCGAGGCATATTGAGGGAAATTAGTTTCATCATACCCTCCTATCTCCTGAAATATTTTAACTGGAATTAAAGTTCCTCTTCCGTTTAAACACTTTGTTGAATGTATTCCTCTTAAATCATTATTATAAGGAGTAAATGCTTTATGATACTTAACCTCTTTTGCTTTCCACCAAACAATATTTTTTAATCCTGAAAAGAATATATATTCACTTTCCTTTCTAATTAGATTTAGCGATCCTAAAATTGCTTTTGGATATTTTGAATGAAGATCTACCAATTGATTAACAAAATCCTTCTCAAAATAAGTATCATTATTTAATGTTATCAATAAATTAGCCCCTAGTTCAATGGCTTTATTACAGCCTATATTCATGGATTTTGTCCACCACCAATTGCCATCTCCTTTAACAATAATTACCTCAGGATACTTTTTCTGGATTTCTTCACTGGTTCCATCTGTTGATCCATCATCAACAATAACGATTTGAAAATCAGAATAGGTTTGTGATTTCAGAAAGGACAAACAATCTAAAGTATATTTTTTACGATTAAAAACGGCTATTACTACAAAAATCTTCATACCAACATCTAATAATTAAATCACATTTTCGCCATCCTCTGAATCACTTACTGAGGACATACTTTTACCTATAAACAATACCGGAAGTAAGGTTAGTGCAATAAAAAATGGCTTATGAAAATATACTTGTGAAAATCCTATTAAAAAAATTGTAATTAATGCAAAGACAGCCATCCTTGAATCCGTTTGCCAGTAATTACCCATTCTGTAAAAAGCCAGGTACATTAAAGAAAAATACAGTACAAAAATAATAATACCATATGTAGCCAAATGATATGTGACTCCATTATTTCTATGTATGGTTCGAGTTCTGGTTTCACCTTTAAAGCGAGTAGCATCAGCTCGTCCTAATCCTAAAAACGGATTTTCAGAAAAATCTTGCAGATCAATACTGGCACTCTTAAACCGGGTATTGTATGTTGAATTAGAGTAACTCATTTTGCTAACCACCTTTGCGCCTAAAAAATCAACCGAGACAAATAACACCGCACTTATAATAAACATAAAAGGAAGTAATATATACCTGCTAACAGAATTTTTATTTAAAAACAAGTAAGCTGATATTACAAATGCTAATACTATAATACCCGACGTAGAAAAAGTTGAGACTACTCCTAAAATTATAACCTTACCTTGCTTATTAAACAATGTACCTGTTACAATAATATTGAAAAGAAGTGCCACAATCAAAAAACCGGAAAACGCCCCCGGCTCCCAAAAAGGACCTGAATTACGCAATAACCAAGAAAAACCTTCTCCACTAGGATTAATAGTATACAAAATCACAGAAGGCCACACTGTATAGCTTTGATCTTTTATTAATGGATTTGTAAATAAGGGCGCAACTGTATTTTTTAATAAGCTGTCAAACGCTCCATTATAAGAGAGCAAATAAAAGACTAAACTCGAGTAAACTGAAAAACACAGAATATCTACATAATATTTAATGGTTTTTTCTTCGACAGACTTTATTACAAGATAGGCAAATAGTATCCTAACATGCAGACCTAAATAAGTCAAAAGAGGCAATTGGTAAAACTTCATCATCTGTCCAACTTGAACAGCCATGGCCACAAGAATATATATAATGATAAACCAATCAAACTTTCTTTTTCGTATAAAAAAAACAAGGAGCGGGAAAGCAGTAAATCCCACCATCATTAAAATGTGAGCTTTATAAAAGAAAGGTATACCAGAAAAAGCAATAAGTAGGTACACCAAAAGATAGTCTGTTATTTTAGTTAAATTAATCATAAACCATTTTTACAAACTACTACAAATTTCCTCGTATAGTTTTTTATATCTTTTTGCCACCGGAACAATACCAAAGTTTTCAACAACCGATTTTCGAGCATTTAAAGACAAATTTTCATTAACATTGCCATTACAACAATACTCTATGCCTTTAGCCAAATCAACAGCATTTTCCTTTTGTGCCAAATATCCATTGTCTTTATGATGAATCATATCGCCATTTCCCCCTATATTGAATGCAACTACAGGTGTTGCACAAGCCAGAGTTTCCATGATTAAGTTAGACAGATTCTCTTGCAAAGAAGGAACAACAGCAACATCAACAGCTGAGAGATACTTAATAAGCTCTTCATCATGCTTTATTTCTCCAATAAAGTGAGCCATTAAACCACTAACCTCTTTTTCATCACTCTTTTCACCAATAATAACAAGTTCATAGTGAGGCGTAAGATATTTTAATGCTTCTGCAATATATTTATAGCCTTTACGACTTTCAGAAAGAGCATCTACAGCTGCAAATAATATCAATTTCTTATGGAGTGGTAAACCTAATTGATTTCTTGCTTCGAACTTATTCTGTGGTTGAAACTGATTAGTATCAATACCATTTGGTAGTTGAACAACTTTCTGATTTCCACCTATTGAACTTTCATTAACACACGACGCCATCCACTCACTTAATCCAACAATTGTCAAATTCGGAACGGATTGTATTATTAACTTTTTGTTTTGCAAATGTTTAAAACTAAGATCAAACATTTTTTTAGAAAACAAAACAGGACACTTTCCACACTCAAATTTATATCTATCACACTCTCCATCGTAATGACATCCTCCTGAAAACCACCACATATCATGCAGACTAATAACAACCGGAATATCGATATTCTTTAACGACTGAAGATTCATAAATCCTCTATTAATCCAATGGATATGAATAACATCAGGCTCAAATTTCTCTATCTTACGTTTCAAATTATGTCCTGGCAAACCCAAAGAAAACATTTCTTTATTCTTCCCTCCTGCCAGCTTTATTAGTATTTTTTCAAGTTTTGTAAATAGCTTTAATAGTTTAGTCTTAACACCTGAGTTGCACAAGTTAATAACCGAATCATCACTACTTCGTTTTGCTCCTACCCACATACTCGAATCTACATCAACTTCCTGAAGGCCTTTATGCAAACGATAAGCTGCACGACCGGCACCCCAAAAATCTTTACCACAGAGCTGAAGTACTTTCATAAAAACTAATTACGCTTTTTTGGGATTATTGTATTTATTGTAATATTCATATCGATATTTCTTTCCATCCATCTTACTTGCGTTAAGAACCAATCCTACATTAGAAAAGTTTTTATCACGAATTTCAGATAAAACAGAACTAAGAATATGCTCTTGAGTGTAATTTTCTCGAACTACAAAAAGATTTATATCTGAGTGTTTCATTAGCATATATGCATCACTTAAAACACCAAGAGGAGGAGTATCAATTACGATATAGTCATACTTTTCCTTTAAGCTTTCTATTAATTCTCCTGTCATCTCATTGCCAATTAATTCCAATGGATTTGGAGGAATAATACCAGGAGTAATCAAATCAAGATTTGGGATATCTGATTTTTGAATAATCTCATTTAAGGTAAACTCCTTGATATAATAAGATGTTAATCCTACAGTTTTCTGATGCTTAAATTCATTAAACTGACCTTGTTTACGTAAATCATAACCAACTAAAACAGTCTTCTTTCCCAACGAAGCTAGTGAAATTGCTAAATTATTAGACACAAAACTTTTACCCTCACCCGCAATACTTGAAGTTACCAATATTGTTTTATGCTCTTCGCCTCGCATAAAATAAAACAGATTTGTTCGTATAGTTCGAAATGTTTCTGCTATAGGTGAAGTTGGAGCATCATTAACTACCAAACTATTCCCTTTTTCTACATTTCTGATTACTGTACCCAAAAACGAAGTGTTAACATATTTTTCTGTCAACATTTCTTCATTTTTTATTTTATCATTAGCTAGTTCTACTACAGCAATTATTAGCATCGGTAATACAAATGCTAAAAAGAAGGCTAATGCTAAATTTATTTTTAAATCAGGAAATACCTTTGCTAAAACTCTTGCCGGCTCAACTATTTCATGTTCAGGCAAATTACTTGCTTTTGATATTTGAGCTTCAGCTCTTTTTTGTAACAAAAAAGTATAAATAGCATCATTAATATGAAATTTTCTTTCAATACCAACCAGTTGGCGCTCTGTTTTTGGTAGATTCTCAACTTGCTTTTCTAAACTGACTATTTGATCCTGATAATCATTTAATTCTCTTTGCAGAGACTCCAGTGAAAATCGAATGTTCTCCTTAATACTATTCGTTAAATTTTCAATCTGAATCTCCAGTTTTTTCAAGAAAGGTGATTTTTCTTGCTTATTACCAATAAGATCCTCTCTTTGGTTGGACAAAATCAATAAGTCCTTAATTAACTCAGATAAAGTTAAATTTTGAACCCCCATTGAGGATGGAACAACAATATCATTATAATTGGTTCCTCCTTTAAAATATTCATCAAGATAAGTGTAGTAATTAAAAGCTCTTTTTGTAGTTTCCTTTCCTATTTCCAGTTGCTTTAATTTTTCTAAAACCCGAGTTGCTTTTGTATTAATATCAATTACCTGATTAGTAGCTCTAAAATTCTCTAGCTTACTTTCTGCATAGCTTAATGAATCTGAAATATCAGATAATTGATTATTTATAAATAAAATAGTGTTACTTGCTAAATGATTTTTACGCTCAAGATTCTTTGTTAAATATAAGTTTATAAGTGTGTGAATAAAATCAAGATCCTTATTTGGTGATTTTGTTTTAATTGACATTTCAACTACACTTACCTCAGGATTTACAGGTTTTACTTCTAAGTTATTCTGATATCTTCTTACAATATCATTTTTATCTAAAAACCTAAACATATAAGTTTTACCTGCAATTTGTTCAGGGTTAACATCTCCATTCAGCAGAATTCTAAACTTATAATCCTTATCCTCTATTATTTCTGATTGAAAATAATTTTTACTTAATTCCAGGTTGTTATATGTAGATACTTTCTTTCCAGTATTATAATTTATTGTAGAATAGTCTTTTTTATCCGCTGAAATTTTAAAAGTTCCATCAGCATTAAAAACAACTTCAAAATCCGTATTTATTATTTGATTATGCAGGGAATCAATATGTACAACAAATGGCGAAGAATTATAGATTTCCTTTTTAAAAAAACTCTCTTTTGAATAAAATTCAGTTTCCAAATTCAATCGCTCAATTGTCTCCATTATCAAAGGAGATGATTTTAATATCAACATTTCATTTTGATATTTCATCTTTCGCTCAAACAAACTAAAGCTTTGCATAAACTCAAGTGCTTTTTCTCCGGAAAGACCCATATCCTCTTTTATATACACGCTGGAGTATACAAGGTATTTAGGCTGCAAAATTTTATTGGCCACAAAAGCCAACATAAAAAAGAATATAAAAGAAATAGCAAACCAGTACCAGTATTTACGGCCTAACTTTAACAATTTCTTTAAATCAATATGTTTATCGTCTGAGCTATTTTTAATACTCATTCTTTAAAATAATTAGCGAATAAAACAAATGCTGTAACCGAACTCAATATTATTTCCCATGGAAATTCTCTAAAGCCCCAATGTCGTCTTTTTAATGGTTCAATATAAATAACGTCCCCTGGTTTTATATACAGATCCTTAGAACCCAATAATGAAATATCTGTAAGATTTACTCTTTTACGAACTACCTCATCATCTATATCCCTAACAATTATAGCCTCTTTTCTGTTTCCATACTCACTGATATCTCCAGCTAAGCCTAAGGCTTGAAATACATTTAAATGCTCAGAGGCATAAAAGTATCTTCCGGGAACATTTACACTACCTAATACTGTAACACTCTTATTAACAAATGATACCTTTACAGAAGGTGTATTCAAATATGATTCTAATTCTTTACGTATCTTTTCTTCTGCCTCATAGATTGTTAAATCAGCTACAGCTGTCTTTCCTAAAATAGGCAACTTTACTGTTCCATCCGAATCAACAGTATATGCAAGCATTGCCATATCTGTTTCTGACCTTCCTCCTCCATACCTGTTTGCATCGTTACTCATAAAGTTTAGATTTCCATTATCGAAACTGGATACATAAATATAAATCTGATCAAAAATCTTGATTCTACTTTGTTCTTTAACATTTTGAAAAGACTTTTCTTCATCCTTTGCCTTTTTAGAACTTTGTAAGTAAATTATATCTTTTTGAGGCACACAAGCAAATGCCATAAATACGATTAAACAATATAGAAGTTTTTTCCTCATACATGAAAGGTTAAAATTTTAACGTCCTAAAATATCTATTATCATCCAATTTTCGCATATTTTTTTACTAAATCATTAATTTCTATTATTAATGTTGTATACACTGTTCCTATTTCTAACAAAATGATGAAAATACATGATAAATAATAAACTCTTTGAACTTTACTTTTGTTAAACAAAAAAAGGCATTTGATATAAATCAAATACCTTTCATATTAGAGCTAAAAGTATCTTATGCTGTCTTTATTTTATATGTAACTTCTACTTTTCCCTTAGATATTGCATTCAACTTTCCTTTTAAAAACCGTTTTTTTAACTGAGATAAATGATCAACAAAAAGCTTTCCTTCTAAGTGATCATATTCATGTTGAACTACACGTGCAGCAAAACCATCTAATTCTTCTTCTACCAATTCAAAATTTTCATTCTCATATTCAACTTTAATTTTGGTAGGTCTTTTAACATCTTCTCTTATTCCAGGCAGACTTAAACACCCTTCTGACTCATTACATTCGTCATCACCAAACTCTGTAATTATAGGATTGATCATCACCTTTTTAAATCCAGCACATTCCGGAAACTCCTCACCTAACGGATCTGCATCAATAACTAATAAACGAATTGATTTTCCAATTTGAGGGGCAGCCAAACCAACACCATCTGATTTATACATGGTTTGCCACATATTATCAATAAGATCTTTTAATCCTTCGTAATCTTCATCTATTTCATCAGCCACCTTTCTTAATACAGGATGACCATAAAGTACTACTGGTAATATCATAATGTATAATTTCCTTTTTGTTCTAAATATGTTTGCAAGATAATGGTAGCACTTATTTTATCTACCAATGCCTTATCCTGACGTGCTTTCTTCTTTAATCCACCATCAATCATAGCCTGAAAAGCAATTTTTGAAGTAAAACGCTCATCTACCCATTCAACGTTTAAATCTGGGAATTTGTTTTTCAATCGATTAAAAAAAGGTTTAATATATCTCATTGATTCTGAATCCTGTCCATTTACTTGTTTTGGATATCCCAAAACAATCAACTCAACATCTTCTGAAGCAAAATATTTTTCCAGATAATCAATTAAAGTATGCGAAGGAACTGTATCCAATCCATTTGCAACTATTTTCAAAGGATCTGTTACTGCTAATCCTGATTTTTTACGCCCATAATCAATGGCTATAATTCTTCCCACTATTATTTTTTTTGTGCCACAAAAGTAATTGTTTTTGTGCAGATTAAAAAGATGATATAGAATACATCTACTCTCAAAACTGAAATAAGCCTGAAAAAAATAGTTATATTGAAAACGAAACTCTTAAATTTATCAACAATTAAAATCTTGTTTATCTCAAATCTACAATACCATAAACAATAACTATATGGAATCAAAAAGCAAAGGATTTGGAACTGCCCCCGTTTTTTTTACTGCTATTTCAACAATTTTAGGTGCTATCCTATTTTTACGTTTTGGTTATGCCGTAGGAACTATTGGTTTTTGGGGCGTGATTGGAATTATTATTTTAGGTCATTTAGTTACCATACCTACAGCTCTTGCAATATCAGAAATTGCAACTAATAAACGAGTAGAAGGTGGAGGTGAATATTTTATCATATCCAGATCGTTTGGTCTAAACATTGGTGCAACCATAGGATTTGCACTTTATCTATCTCAGGCTATTAGTGTGGCCTTTTACGTAATTGCATTTACAGAATCTTTTGAATTCCTATTTTCTTATTTCAAAGATATTATTGGATTTGAATTACCCCGACAAGTCATTAGTATACCTGCAATGCTTGGGTTAGCATTACTCATTGTAAAAAAAGGGGCTAACATGGGAGTGAAAGCATTATATTTTGTGATTGCCATTTTATTTATTTCAATCACGGCTTTTTTTGTTGGTTCAACTGAACATGCTGCCACGTCGAGCTTTTCTTTATTCTCAGCAGAATTTAGAAATATGAACCATTTCTTTGCTGTATTTGCTATTGTATTCCCTGCCTTCACAGGAATGACTGCGGGAGTAGGTTTATCCGGAGATCTAAAAAATCCATCTAAATCAATTCCTCTTGGAACAACAGCTGCCACTTTTGCCGGTATGATTATATACATGTTTATAGTTTATAAACTAGCACTGTCGGCTAACATTGAAGATTTAACAAACAATCAGCTTATCATGGCTAAGATTGCAGTCGGAGGAATCATTATCGTTCCTTTAGGACTGGCGGCATCTACCATCTCATCTGCTCTTGGATCAATTATGGTAGCACCAAGAACATTGCAAGCTTTAGCTGTGGACCATTCATTTCCATCTAAAAAATTAAACAAATGGTTGGCTCAATCAAGACAATCAGATGGGGAACCAATCAATGCATCTTTGGTTACATCAATTATTGCATTAGCTTTTGTGGCAATGGGTAATGTAAATGCCGTTGCAGAAATTATCTCTATGTTTTTTATGGTTACCTATGGTTCATTATGTCTAATCTCATTTTTAAATCATTTTGGTGCATCACCTTCATATCGCCCACACTTTAAATCAAGATGGTATGTTTCATTAGTTGGTTTTATCATTTCTATATGGGTAATGTTTAAAATTAATACGCCATACGCCATCATGTCAGTAATTTTAATGGCTGCCATATATTTATATATAAACAGCTATCATAAAAACAGAAAAGGATTAGAGGCTATATTTGTTAATACAATTTTTCAGTTAAATAAAAACCTCCAGGTATACATACAAAAATCAAGAACAAAAAAAACAAAGAAAGAATGGCGCCCAAGTGCTGTTTGTATATCAAAAGACTCTTTTAAGAGAAATACAGCCTTTAAATTATTGAACTGGATTTCTTATAAATATGGTTTTGGAACTTATATTCATTTAATTGAAGGTTACTATTCCAGAAAAACTTATGAACAAGCAAGCAACGAATTAGGTCGATTGATTGATCGATTTGGCAGAATTGAAAACCATGTGTATGTCGACACGTTAATTTCGCCTAGTTATACATCTGCTGTAGCACAAACCATTCAGGTTCCGGGAATTGCAGGAATGGAAAACAACATGGTTATTTTTGAATTTGATAAAGAAAAGCCTGAAAACCTGGAACATATCATTGATAATTTTGGATTGGTTAAATCCGGCAATTTTGACATTTGCATCTTAGGAACTGCAGCTAAACAAATTGAATATAACAGCGATATCAATGTATGGATCAGAAGTATTGATGCAGATAATGCGAATTTAATGATTATGCTGAGCTTTGTTATTTTAGGTCATCCGGATTGGAAAAAAGCAAACATTAAAATATTTGAAACCTGTAAACCTGGCCATGAGAAAGAGACATTTGAAAGAATGGAAGAACTTGTTCAGTCAGGCCGTTTACCTATCACTTCAAAAAACATTCAAATTATAACAGAAAAAGAGAATGTTAGCATCAAGTCTTTAATAAATGAGAAATCCGCAGATGCAGGATTAACTATTTTAGGATTCAGGGGTGATCAACTCAAGTTTGAAAACACTGAATTATTTACAGGTTACGATAACTTAGGAACTGTATTATTTGTGAACTCACATCACCAGGTGGAAATAGAATAACATTATATGACTATTAGATAAGAGATAAGAGACAAGAGATGTACAATCATATCAATTAAAGACTAACATCTCAAGTTCAATAACTTTTTCTCTCCACTCTATGCCCTAAATCCTATACACTGTGTGCTATGCCAGTTACAAAGCCCCTTAGCTTAATCCACGTTTAAAATTAAACGTAGTAGAAGGTTGCAATTGTTCTGAAGCTTTAAACTTTTTAAAGAGTTTAACCGGTAAATGTTTGGATGGAGATTCTGTTCTTAAATCAAAAAGAAACTTATTAAATCCATCCTTCATTAGTGTTTTTGAATATTGCATTAATGCCACAGGAGTTTTTGAGTAAACAGAAGTCATTCCATTACGAACATATCGTTTAAATTCCTTATCTGTATTATCCTTAAATTCATCATCTTTATTGTAAACTTCAACTGGCATACGAGCATAAAACAGTTCAGGATTAGCATACATTGCTACAATACCATCTCTGGATGTTCCTTTTTGCAAGTTTTCATATTCATTTTCAACAGGATAAACAAATTGTGATACACCAAGAGATTTAATTCCTCTAATTGCTGCATCATTGTATGTATAGACCCTTTCATTGGTAACTACATTAACCCCTTTGGGAAATAAATCAAGCTGAGACAAATGGCTTATTACAAAATTCTTTAATCCTTTCCTTATCAACCATTTAATATTTTGCTGCATTTGATGTAGGTGAATCTCTGAAATAAATCCAGGAATCTCAATATAGAATCTAAAAATATTCTTTTTAAAGAATGGACTATCAAATGGAATCTTTCGCCATTCATCTTTCGGTAAATCAAGAAAAATACCCTTAAACTCATCCACTCTTAATTTGCGTAACCACTCTAAATTATCAATCCTTACAAAAAATCCCTGTTTTGAACTTTTTTGATTTCGAATTTGAATATCCTGACGAATTTTACGCTTAAATGCTCCACTAATTGGCTTTGTATGTTCTTTTTTTAGAAACTCAAACTTATTTGAGAAATTCTTAGATGGCAATCCTATTAAGTAAACATCATTTCCTTTTGTAATATTTTTTTCAGTAAAAACCTCCGCATCATCTCCTTTAACCTCAAATTTCTTCACCTTAACAGAAACCGAGTCTCCAACTTTATTTACTACCCGAAGCTGTTGCCCTATCTCTAGCTCAACTGAAGGTGTAATAAAAAAACCATTATCAGATAATCGTTTTACTCTACTTAAGAATATCCCATTATTGGTTTTTTCAGAAATGGATCCCTTTACTTTTCCACCCATGAAATAGTCAGTCTTCTCTCGACCAAAGTCCCATTTCAGCATTTCTTCAGCTTCCTGTATTTTTGAATGATCATCTATAGCCATTCTATAAGCCTGAGCAACCCTGTAAACATATGCAGCCGACTTCATTCTCCCTTCAATTTTCAAAGAAGCGACTTTATACTTTGCAAAATCAGGAATCAAACTAATCTGCTGATTATCTTTTAATGAAAAGATTGCATGCCCTTTACCATTATCATTAAATACTCTTCGACAAGGCTGTGTACATTGCCCTCTATTGGCCCCTTTCCCTCCAAGATAACTACTAAATAAACATAATCCCGAAAAAGAATAACACAAAGCTCCATGAACAAAAATTTCAACTTCACTTTTTGAGTTTTGCATTACAGTCTCCAACTCATTATGAGTTAATTCTCGTGCCATAATCACACGCTCAAAACCATGTGTCTTAGAAAAATTTGCACCAAGTGAATTATGATTTGCCATTTGAGTACTGGCATGAATCACCAATTTCGGAAAGAATTTTTTTGCCAAATACCAAACTCCCCAGTCTTGAATAATTACTGCACTCACTTTTGTTTGCGAAAGAAAGTTCAATACATCTAGCAACTCTGGAATTTCAGCATTTTTAATAACCGTATTTAAGGTTATATAGATTTTAACACTATGCTTTTCTGCTATATCCAGCATAGTGATCAACTGAGCATTTGAAAAATTAACCGCCCTTCCTCTGGCGTTAAATTGTTTCAATCCTAAAAATATAGCATCAGCACCACCTTCTATTGCAGCGTGAAAAGCTTCGATATTCCCTGCCGGGATTAATAATTCTGGTTTAAAATCCATCTTCTTTCCTTATCGTCAATTTGGTGCAAAAGTAAGAAAAGAAGATGGAAGTATAAAGTGATAATATTATTGGAATTTCAAAGAGAGAAAATTCTATTTCATTGTCAGAATACCGTCAATATCATTTAGTTCTTCTCTTGAAAATTCTAGATTATTAAGAGTTCCCAGATTATCATTTAGTTGTTTTACAGAACTTGCTCCTATAAGAACAGAAGTTACTCTTGGATCTTTTAACAACCAGGCAATTGCCATTTGAGCCAACGACTGTCCTCTCATTTGGGCTATTCCATTTAGTTTCTGAATAGCTTCTAATCGTTGAGGAGTAAGATGTTCCTGTTTTAGAAAATGATTCCTTGTCATTCTTGAACCTTCAGGAATACCATTTAAATATCTATTAGTCAGCAATCCTTGTGCTAATGGTGAAAAAGCGATTAAACCAATTCCTCTCTTATCTAATACATCAAGTAATTCTGGCTCTACCCATCTTTCGAACATACTATAACGAGCCTGATGAATTAAACATGGCGTTCCAAGCTCTCTTAAAATTGACTCAGCCTCTCTTGTTTTATCTGCAGGATAATTCGAAATACCGGCATACAGTGCCTTTCCTTGTCGAACGGCATGATCTAATGCCTTCATTGTCTCTTCCAATGGAGTCTCCGGATCAAAACGATGTGAATAAAAAATATCTACATATTCTAAGTTCATACGTTTTAAACTCTGATCTAAACTCGCCAGTAAATTTTTTCTTGAGCCCCATTCTCCATAAGGTCCCGGCCACATGTAATACCCGGCTTTAGTTGAAATGATCATCTCATCGCGATAAGTCTTGAGATGCTTCCCTAGTATAGTACCAAAATTTTCTTCTGCACTTCCAGGTTCCGGACCATAATTATTTGCCAGATCAAAATGTGTTATCCCCTTATCAAATGCTTCAAAGATGATTGCCTTTGCATTTTCATAAATATCAACCGACCCAAAGTTATGCCATAATCCTAAGGATATTGCGGGTAATTTTATTCCACTCCTACCACATCTTTGGTAATGCATTTCATCATATCTATTAGTGTTTGCGTAATGTTCCATTTTCATTTTTTTTAGATCGGTACTTCACTCTGATTATAATTCGTTTGTTAAAAATAGAACCATTTTTTCAATAGCTCTTTGACATACAGGACAAAAACCCTCTGCTTCGTTTGTTTTCATTCTGCAGTCAATCATTGGTCGATAAATTCCCTTGGCAACGTAACCTCCACCTTCATAAGCTCCTACAGTATTATTATATTCATCCTTAACTGGTGTAGGAACAGGAATTGATGCATCTATCATGTCTTTCCACTTACTTTCAAAGTCAACCATTGTTGTAAGATTGGGTTGCCATGGTTCTATTTTCTGATTAAAAAAATCATTATAACTAGTTGACGATGTGTAATACTCGTCTCCTAAACCTGCAAATCCATGTCCAAACTCATGAACACAGACTACCAATGATTTTTCATTATCCACCGAAGTTAATGAAAAATGGTTGTATATACCTCCTCCACCATATTTTGTAGTATTGGCAATCACATAAATCTGATCGTAAGGCACCAAGCCTGCATAATCACGAATTAAGAAAGTATGTTCACTCTCAAGATAGCGGTCTGAATTCAATGTATTAAAACTAGATTTAAGAGCTGTGCTTTTCCAAATTTCTTTACGAGGATCTGTCATTCCGGAATCATCCGAAACCACATCCACTGCCCAGATATTAAATTTCGTTTTCAACTTATCAAAAGGAGCTTGTTTAAATAAAAAATCTGTAAGGCGTTTTACATCACTGTGAAATTTATCCATCTCTTCCTTGATATATCCATCTCCCACAAATACAATATCAACACAATCTTCAGCGTCACCATTATCTACTATTTTATGATACTCTACCTTTGGAGAGTTAAACTTTTTTATTGAATAATCATCAGGTTCAATATTCGTTTCTAAAATAGAATAGAAAACTCCATCCCTGGTTCTTCTTTCAATCGAAACATTTACTTTTTGATTTGGAAAAGGAACCAATATGCTTTGCTGAAAAGCTTTATCAATAATTAATGCTTCATCTGTTGTTTGCCACTCTTCAAACAATGTACAGAATCCTCGTGAATAAAGAATTGATTTTTTTAAAGAGTCTTTAACTACAATCCTAAATTCACCATAATCAAATGCATCCTTAGTTTTAGGCGATCCTCCCCAATAAGATTCTTTCTTTAATTCAAAAATAGAAGCATTAGTTTCAGTATTATTTCCGCTAAGTATAAAGTCTATTCGTAAAGATTCATCTGTAAAACTGTTGAAAGTTTGTGCTATAATAGAAAAATTGGATAGTATAAATAAGCCTAGAATAAAAAATAAGTATCTCATATTAATTTAATTTTAACTTTTATTTTTGTAAAAATAATGAAACACTAAATAATAAAACCTGAGATATTGCATTTGACAAACATTATATCTCATACAACCATACATTTTATATGATTCAGTTACAATCTATAGAAGAAACAGTAAAAGAAATTAAACCGGAAACCCTGATTAGTTCATTTGAAGAAATTTTACAAAAAATTGGTGTAAATGAAGAGCTAACTACATATATTACTGTTTTTATATTTTCTGCCTTAGTTTTAATAATTGCAAAACTTTCACATATCATAGCAACAAAGTATTTAGTCAGATATGTTGAACACATCATGCACAAAACAAAATCTAAGTATGATGATTTCTTTGTAAGAAGAAAATTAATTAGCCGTGCTGCATATATTATTCCTGCAATAATTATTTACTCTTCCTTAGATCTAATTTTCAGTCAATTCGAAAGTATTAACAGCACACTCCACAGTTTAATAGCTATATATTTTATTTTTATTTTTATCCTTCTTTCCGACTCATTTCTAAAATCAATTGGAGATGTTTATGAAACCCTCCCTGATAGTACAGAAAGACCTATAAAAGGATACCTTCAAGGCTTTCAACTCGCTATCATTCTAATAGGAATACTTATTACAATATCGATCATTCTCAATATTAAATTAACAACAGTATTTACGGGCCTTGGAGCTGTTGCCGCAGTTCTCTTACTTGTATTTAAGGATACTATTTTGGGATTTGTTGCCAGCATTCAACTTTCGGCTAACAATATGGTAAAACCAGGCGACTGGATTGAAATGCCATCTCATAAAGCTGATGGTTCTGTTTTAGAAATGACATTGAACACAGTAAAAGTCCAAAACTGGGATAAAACAATCTCTACTATTCCAACCTATGCCTTGGTAAGTGAAAGCTTCAAAAACTGGAAGGGAATGGAAGAATCCGGAGGTAGAAGAATTAAACGAGCCATAAATATTGACATGAATTCTGTGAAATTCTGTTCTGATCAGATGATTTCAAAATTGCAAAAAGTACATGTATTAAAAGACTATATTCAAGACAAGTTAATTGAATTAGAAAAACATAACGAAAAATTTGATATTGACGACACATTCCCCATCAATGGAAGAAAGCTTACTAACCTGGGAGTATTTAGGAAGTATCTTGAGAGCTATTTACGCAACCATCCTATGATTCATGATAACATGACTTTTCTAGTGCGCCATCTACAACCAACTGAAAAAGGAATTCCCATTGAGATATATGTATTTAGTAAAGATCAAGCCTGGGCTAATTACGAAGGCATTCAGGCTGATATTTTTGACCACATACTTGCTGTATTACCTCATTTTGATTTAAAAGTATATCAATTTCCAACTAATCAGGACTATAACTCAAATATTTTTGTAAACGAGTAAATAACCTCTGAAAAACACAACGTTACCACAACCTGATTTACAGCAAATTACAACACATTACCTCAAATATTTTTTGAACTAACAAATTGTAGTTAACAAACTATAATATTTCGGTAAATTGTTATAAATCATTGAATATCTAGTAATATATTTATAATTTTGCAACAAATCATTAGTTAAACCCATTAAATATTTACAAATTATAACTTCAAGTGAAGAGAAATGGAAAACAGCCAACAAATTGATCATTTAGATAAGAAAATTCTCTCTCTTATCACAAAAAATGCTCGTATCCCTTTTTTAGAAGTTGCTCGCGAATGTAAGGTATCCGGAGCTGCTATACACCAAAGAATTCAGAGATTAATAAACCTGGGCGTAATAAAAGGTTCTGAGTTTGTTATTAATCCTACAAAAATAGGATTTCACACTTGTGCTTTTATGGGAGTTTTTCTTGAAAAAGCCAGTTTATTCGACAAAGTAGTCGAAGCAATGAAACAAATACCGGAAATTGTAGAATGCCATTATACAACAGGCCAATACGCCATATTTATTAAAATATATGCTAAAAACAATGAGGATTTGAAGAGAATGCTTCATGATAAATTACAATCCATTGAAGGAATATCATCTACCGAAACAATCATTTCTCTGGAAGAAACATTTAAACGTCAATTACCTATAGAATAAAAAAAATGCCGAATATTTTTATTCGGCATTTTTTATCTGATTTTGTTAATGCTTTATTTAAAGCGACCACTTACCATCAACAATCATCTGTAATGGTTTAATAAACCGATTAAAGTTCCATATTAGTAAATTAATAAGTGGATCATTTTTAACTAAAACTGAATAATTTTTTTCATTAATTTCCATTAATACTTTCCGTTCATACTTGCTCTGGGGTGTAGATAATACCAAATGAGGCAAAATTGTAGAAGTTGCCTGAATTTTAAATTCTCCGTCATTTACCACTCCCTCCTCAATTAATTTAGGATATATCTCAAAGAAATTATAAGTACTATCTCCCAAATAAAGATTAAAAGAAAAATTCTGAACCAATGGTATCTGAAAATAAAAATTAAAAGTTTGATTAGGGTCATTAACATGCATCGAAACAAAATTATTATGCATATTGTCTGGTGTATAATGCACCTTCCAGTTAAGATCTTTATAATCTAAAAACTGATCTTTAAGACCTAACCACACAAGCAATCTGGGCCAAACAACCAGGTTAAAATGATCACTCCAATCATTTTGCTCTTGCAACTTCTGAATATTTTCAATGGTTAAATCTATAATAGGAATTTTCATCTGATTAAATTTATTTTCAACGGCCTGATGGAACTCTCTAATAAATTTGATAATCCTCCTTGCCCCCGAATAACTTCTACATGTTTAAATCATAACAACAAAAATATTACAATTGTGCATGGTAAGCTAACCTTTTATCACTTTTATCACTACTAAAAACAATATCTAATCGACCTAGTTTTACTCCTGCCCAACCTGTTTGATTAATAACTACATCTTTACCTGCCTTATTTTTCAAAACTGTTGGCTCATCTAAAAAGGTATGAGTATGGCCACCTAATATCAAATCAATATTCTCAGTATTTTTGGCCAAAACAACATCACTAACTTTATCACCTTCATAGCTATAGCCCAAATGAGATAATGCTATAACATAATCACACCCTTCTTGATTCTTCAAATATCCAGCCATTGTATCTCCATATTTAATAGGATCATTATATTGAATATCACTATATTTACTAGGATCCACCAATCCATGCAACTCAATCCCCAACCCTATAATTCCAATCTTAATACCTCCTTTTCTAAAAACCTTAAATGGTTTTGTAAGGTCTTTTAGTATACTATTTTCTAAATTATAATTACTATTTAAAAAAGTAAATTCAGCTTTTCTTAACTGCTTTGCTAATTCTTCAACTCCATTATCAAACTCATGATTCCCTATTGTTGAAGCATCATACTTCATTAAGTTCATCAGTTTTATATCAAGCTCACCTTTGTAAAAGTTAAAATAAGGTGTGCCCTGAAAGATATCTCCCGAATCTAACAACAATACATGTTCTTCATTTGCCCTAACTTGTTTTATCAAAGCAGACCTACGTGCGAAACCGCCTTGATTTGGATATTTACTATGGTCCTTTGGGAAAGGTTCAATATGACTATGAACATCATTTGTATGAAGAATAGTAACTTTTACATCTCCTCTCTGTAATTTACATGAAGGTAAAACCAACGATCCTGCGGCAGCACCAAGAGCAATATTTTTAATAAAACTTCTTCTACTTGTCATAACCTTAATAAATTTTTACTCTTCCATCAATTTCACTTACAGCCTTAACTCCCTTACGATTAAGTTCTTCAATATATTCTATTATAGCTTCTCGAATTTTATTACCTACCAATTCTCGTTTTATAGGATTAACAATCATCGAGAAGTAATCCCCTCCATTAGCCAAATAATCAGATGTTGCCAAATAATAATTTTGATTCACATCTAATGGCTTTCCTCCAATTAAAAGTTTTTGAGGCTTCCTGTCCTTAATCTCTAAAAGTGCTCCACTGATGCCCTCTCCATTAGTAGCGCTAATATGATTAAATAATTCTTCAACACTATTACCGGAAAGAGTTAGAACTACTATTTGATTTTCAAATGGCATAATTTCAAAAATATCCCTCACTAAAATCTCCCCTTCTGGCAACGAGGCTCTTAGCCCCCTGATATTCATCAATGTAATTAATGATAGAGTATCTGCATTTTGTAACTTCAGATAATTTAAGGCTTCTTCCTGAATAATGTCTGATACAAAATTTGACAACGGGCTTTCTGGAAAATAAGCATCCAATTCTTTGTCACTATAACCAATAACCCGGTTCATTTGTTTGTCAATATCTTCCCTAAATGGCTCAATATATTTTACTAAAACCGTATCTGCAATTTGAGCACTATCTACACCAATTAAACCTCCTGATATATTTTTAATATTAATATTTTGCTTACAACTTACCAGAATAATAAACCCAAGCAAAAAGACTAATAAATTACTTTTTAATTTCATTATGTTATATACATTTATTGATCACTTCAACAAAAATACATTAATATTCTAATATTTAACAAATATATTCCTTAAGCAGATGTTAAGAAATCTTATCGACCAGTTGGTACAAAAAAAGAGACTCCTAACCAGAAGTCTCTCCTAAACAATATATCGTGCTAAACTATTTTATTTGTTCAAAATACTTTTGCTTAATTCCCTGCAACATCTTTAAATCAATTTTAGGATTATAAATACGTATCATATCTTCAATTGCAAAATTATTATGAAAATGCCCAAGAGCTGCATCAAAAAAACTACCATCCCAATTATACTTCACCTTTTCAGTTAACACCTGGAATTCGGACCATTTATAACAACTCGGAACAGTAATATACCCGTGGTCCTTTTCAACCAAATCAAGATAAATTCCATCATCAATTTTTTGGAGATGATAGAATTTTTTAATCCTTATCAATCCTACTCCCTCGATCTTTTTAGATGGTTTCTTTTCAAATTCAAAACCCTGATCAACAAAACAAGCCTGTAAGTCTTTAATTTGATCGTATGAATCTAAATGACGAACTCTTATAATATGGTATGTTTTATTATAAATAGTTACAGTTCCTGCATCTGCATGAAACCTTGATGGAAAATACTTTTGAATATTTACTCTGGCCCTGGTTACTTCTTCAAGTGTGTAAAGTTTATCTACTACTAAATAAATATACAATGGTTTTGAATCCACAGGAGATTCACTATAATAATGAAAGAATCCGGGAAAAGGTTCCGGAGCTTCCAAAACAAATGTATTAGGCATTATCTTATCATCCATAGTAACCAATTGCTCTGATTTTAAGAGGTTACCATATCTTTCTAATATATCTGAACTTGTCATAACGGTTAAATTTTTTAGGTTCCACCTTTATAAGTTACAAAAAATATTTTTAGAAAATCAAATAATATAGTAAAGTTATTTTAGGTATAGACTGCTTCGTATTATGGTTGTACTACAGAGGTAAAAGAGATGATAGAAACTCTGACCAAACTCACGCTAAACTCTGACCAAACTCACGATTTTGTGAATTTAGTCAGGATTAAGTCAGAAAAAAGTAAGGAAAAGTTAAGGCATTGATTCCTTATTGTCCCAAAGACAAATCGAATCAGATACTGAGAATTACTTTCGCCTGATAAACGATAAAGTTAGCCTACGCCAAATTATTTTTACTAAAAAGCTTTTACTAGTGATCTCGTGTAAAAACCGGTTTTAATTCAGTAGAAAGTTGATTATTATAAAAGTAACCATCCAAATCGAATGCTCGCAAATCCTCAGGATTTGAAATGTTATTTTGAATAATAAAACGAGTCATTAAACCACGTGCTTTTTTGGCATAAATACTAATTATCTTGTATTTACCATCCTTTAAGTCTTTAAATTCAGGAGAAATTATTGGAACTTTTATATTTTTAGAATCAACTGATTTATAATATTCATTAGATGCTAAATTAACTAGAGCTTTATGATTATTTTCGTCTATATCTGCATTCAGCACTTCTGTAATCATGCTTCCCCAAAATTCGTAGAGGTTTTTATAAGAATCAAAAGTTAACTTTGTTCCCATCTCTAATCTATAAGGTAAGATTAAATCCAAAGGCCGTAAAACACCATACAAACCAGATAAAATACGTAGTTTATTTTGGGCAACTTCAATTTCTTTTTCACTTAAAGTTTCAGCTTTTATTCCATTATAAACCTCACCGTTAAAAGCAAACAATGCTTGTTTGGCATCTTTTTTTTCAAAGGGAAAATGCCAATCCTGATAGCGATTATAATTTAGGTCTGCTAATTTCTGACTCACCTTCATTAACAAACCTAAATCACCTGGCTTATACCCCTTTAACACACTAACTAATTGCTGAGCTTCATTTGTAAAACGATATTCACTGTATTTATCCGTTGTAGATGGACTTTCAAAATCAAGAGCTTTTGCAGGAGATATAATAATTTGCATATTCTATTTATTCTAACAATTATAAATTATATAACTCAACTTTTACTAATTGGTTCATTACTGCCTGAGTTCCTATATTTATAGAATTAATTCCACTATATCTCCCTACTTCACTTATTATACAATTACTTCAACGAAAGTAAGACAACATTTTCTACATGATGAGTATGTGGGAACATATCTACAGGCTGTACTTTATCTACTTTATATTTTTCATCTAATATATTTAAATCCCGGGCTTGAGTTGCCGAATTACAGCTTACATATACAATTTTAGGAACATTGGTCTTCAAAATTGTCTTCACAACATCCTCATGCATTCCGGCACGCGGAGGATCAACAATCATTACATCAGGAGTACCATTTTCTTTAACAAACTCTTCATTAAGAATATCTTTCATATCCCCGGCATAAAAAACAGTATTGTCAATATTATTATAATCCGAGTTTATTTTTGCATCCTCAATAGCTTCCGGAACATATTCAATTCCAACCACCTTCTTTGCTTTAGAAGCAACAAAATTAGCTATAGTACCCGTTCCGGTATATAAATCATAAACAACTTCATCTCCAGAAAGACCTGCAAAGTCACGTGTTACCTTATACAGTTCGTAAGCTTGCTCTGAATTTGTTTGATAAAAAGATTTTGGTCCAATACGGAACTTTAGTCCTTCCATTTCTTCCTCAATGTACTCTTTTCCTTTAAAGCAAATAATATCCTGATCACCAATCGTATCATTAGCCTTACCATTTATTACATACAATAAAGAAGTAATTTGAGGAAACTGCTCGCTTAAGTGATTTAATAACCCTTCTCTTTTTTCAACATCTTCATGATAAAAAGAAACAATAACCATTACTTCACCTGTGGATGTTGTACGAATAATTAATGTACGCAAAAATCCTTCATGGTTACGAATATCAAAGAACGTTAATCCATTTTCCAGTGCATACTTTTTAATGGCCAGTCTTATACTATTTGAAGGTTCTGCCTGTAAATAACAGTTCTTTACATCAATAACCTTATCAAACATTCTGGGAACATGAAACCCTAAACCATAACGTTCAACAGAATCCTGAGGAATTTCCATCTCACTATTATCCAACCATCGTTTATTTGAGAAAGTAAACTCTAGTTTATTTCTGTAGTACTGATCCTTTTTAGATGCAACAATATTCTGAATCACCGGCAATTCAACTTTACCTATTCGCTTCAAATTATTTTCTACTTCACGTTGCTTGAATAATAATTGCTCAGAATATGGTAGCATTTGCCATTTACATCCTCCACATACACCAAAATGCTCACAAAAAGGCTCCACCCTTAAATCTGAATATTTTAAATACTGAGTAACATACCCCTCATAAAAATTCTTTCTTTTTTTGTTTACCTGAACATCTACTATATCGCCAGGTACAGCATTTTGTACAAAAAGAATTTTTTCATCAATTTTAGCTAAAGCTTTTCCTTCAGCTGCTACATCTATAATCTCAACACCCTCAAATAAAGGCTTTCTTTTTCTTGATCTACCCACAGTAACTATATTTATTTCAGGCTGCAAATATACAATACATCTTATATTTAAGACAAACTTAATTAAACAAAAAAGCCATCAATAAAATGATGGCTGCATACCCTATTAATCATTACTTTACACAACTCTATTTTAATGTTAGTTTTGCCAGGTAGTCATAATGCACTCCTTCTGCAACTTTCTCCATCTTAAAGCCATTTTGTTCAGCATAAAACTTAAGCAGCTCATCATCAATAAAAAGCCATTTAAATGTTTGCCCTTTCACATCCTTATAAACCATCTTATAGCTTATTTCTCCGTAATAATCATCATTCAAGTTGATTAATAAACTTCCATCATCTTCTTCAAATAAGTATCTAATATCACTTGAATCTACGATTAATGAACCTCCGGGATTCAATAGTTGCTTAATCTTAGAGAAAAACTTTGCCAGATTATTAGTATCTCCTGCAATGCCAATTCCATTCATTAACATTAGAATGGTATCATATTTTTCATCTTCAGGTAAAAGATAAAAATCCTGCTGAATTATATTCTTTACTCCTCTTTGTCGCATCACATCACATGCTGCAGCACTAATTTCGTTAGCATAAACTTCTTTATTATTTTGCTGCAAGTATAAAGCATGACTACCAGCTCCTGCTCCAACATCAAGAATCTTACCTGTACTTATAGTTAAAGCTTTCTTTTCTAAATCCGGCATATCTTTAAAACCGCGGAATAGATATTCAACAGGTAACACATCATCTTCAACGATATTCGACTGAACAATTATTTGAGCAGATTTATCGCCTAACATGTAATCAACACATGCTGCTCCAAGGGGATCTAAATATTTTTTCAATTTTTATTTTTTTTCGCAAAAATAGCAAAATATTAATCGCTAAATAAAAGACTGATAACTAATTATTTTATAAATTTGTGACTATAAAATCCGTAGTTTTGGGAAATAGATTCAATTATTAAAAGCAGTTTTTACGGATCTGCTTTTATTTTTACAGAATACATTGATTTACTTCGCACCATTACAGAGCTATACAACATTTGCATACTATCTTGCCTTTAACTCACAAATTGGCGGGATAAACAAATACTTTACGCCTTTTTACAGAAAAAACAAAAAAGGCATTTTTGAGTATGAAAAATATCTTAAAGCAAATAATAACATCAATATTGTACCCCAGATATTAACAAACAAGGGAGAAGATTTAATTGAATTTGCCCAGGATATGATAAACAGTGGTTTTCAGGAAATAAACCTCAACATAGGCTGTCCATTTCCGTTAGTTACACACAGACACTTAGGCTCTGGATTACTTCCTTTTTCTGAGGAAATAAAGAATATGATGAATACATTTCATTCTGCACAGCTCCCAATATCATTATCAATAAAGTGCAGATTAGGGTGGGAAGATACAATGGAAATTTTATCAGCCTTACAAGTATTTGAGCAATTTCCTGTTTCTGAAATAATTTTACATCCTCGTTTAGGCATACAAAAATATAAAGGCTCACCGGATTGGGATTCATTTGAAAAGATAATTGACATTTGGAATGGTGATATAGTTGGTAATGGCGATATTACAACATATGAAGAATTAATAAAGAAAAGAGAACGATTTAATAAAGTTAAGGGTTGGATGATTGGAAGAGGAATTCTTGCAAATCCACTGCTCTTAAGAAATGACAGTGTGGATAATGACATCTTTAATCAAACACTTATCCATCTCAGAGAAGCATTTTACAACAATTTAAAGGAATTTGGATATTCTGACGAACAGACATTAAACCATTTAAAATGTTTTTGGGAATACCCTTCTAAAAACTTTGAAGGAGGAGACAGAATCTATCGCAAACTAAGGAAGATTGGTAAATTACAAGATTTTTGGGATGCAGAAAAAAAGTTCTTCCAGCAAAAAATCATTCTTTTAAACTAAAAATTCTTTGTTTTTAATCTTATGGTTTTGAAATGTAATTATCTAAACTCATGCAGACCTCTGATGACAACCGTATTCCACTTTTAATAGTCTCATCCCACTGCTGTTCTGTAATTTGACTCAACTGCTCTTTTGATATATTTTGTTGTAACAAGGAATGAATGATTCCTGCATTAAAATTATCTCCGGCACCAATTGTACTTACCGGATTAACTTTACCTACCGGATAGTGCTTTTTAATACCCTGAGTATGCAAATAAACACCTTTTGCATTTTGAGTATAAACCAGATTATCACATAATGGGCATATTTTATTATAGGCTTCCTCTGAAGTTTGAGTTACAAATATGTTTGCAAAATCTTCATCGCTTCCCCTAACAACATCTGCGGTTTCAATATTCTCAACAACATAAGTTAATAGTTCATCAAGATTTTTAGCATGATTTTTCCGAAAATTAGGATCATAAATTATGATACATCCCCTTTCAACAGCATGCTTTACAATTCGATTAACCTGACTTCTTAACTGTGAAGTAATAGCATAAAAAGAACCAAAAAGAAAAACATCATCTTTTTTAAAATCAGGCAATTCAATATTTAAACGTTCATGAGGATAGTTTTTATAGAAATCATACTCAGCATCATTATTTTGATTTAAAAAAGCCAATGCCAATGAGCTTTGACCATCATCATACCTTTTTATCAATGAACTATCAATACTATTATCACTCAAAAAGTCAACAATCACATCCCCGACTTTATCTTTTCCCAATTCACTGATAAAGCTCACTTGATGACCTAAACGCGCCAAAGACACTAAAGCATTTAGCACAGAACCTCCTGCCTTTGCCGAAATCGGTTGCCCGTTTTTAAAAATGATATCCAAAACCGTTTCACCAAGCCCATATACTGTTCGCATGATAATAATACTTAATAAATAATTAGAAATGACTAGAGGCAACCAATAAGAGAATCTGCAAATATGATATACGACAAATTCTTATGACTCCTGATCAACTATTTTACCAGCTTAGAAATTGCCTTAAATACATCAGAACCGGCATAACGACATAATTCAAATAAAATAGACTCGTAACTTGTTACTATTACTCCCTCTTGCAACATTCTATTAATTGCTATTCTTTTATTTTCAGGATTTCGTGAACCTACACAATCTTCAACAACTACAGGTTGATGACCTTTTGCTTTTAGGTCAATTGCTGTTTGCATTAAACAAATATGAGCTTCAATACCAAACAGAATTACAAATTTCTTAAAGCTACCTTCTTCCAATTTATGCGAAAACGGAGCGTCATCACAACAACTAAATGCTTTTTTTTCAAAGGAAGGATAGTCAGTCACCATTTCTTTAATCCCTTCAATTGTATCACCAAGACCTTTTTTATACTGCTCCGTTACAACCATAGGAACATTCAGCTCTTTTAATCCTTGAACTAAAATCTCAGTATTTTTCTTCAATTGTTCATGATTATGAATATGAGGAAATAAACGCTCCTGAATATCAACACAAACAGCTAAACTATCTTCTTTTAAAACTCTCATTATTCAAATATTATATTAAAAATTAAATCATTTAACAATAGATTGTTAGATTTGAGACAAAAGACAAATCTACAACACGCTCACTATCAATGCATCAAACACAACACCCAGATTATTTTACACCTAACAATCAAGACATTACAAAAATTCAACAAACTATTGATTTAAGATACAAAATAATATTAATAAGAAACTAAATCTTTACAACTGCTCTACATCACATGGAGCATACCTTGATGTTAATTTAATTGAATACTTTTCGTTTAGACTTTTAAAAGTATCTAAAGCAATCTCTCCTCTGTTATTATCCTCAGAAATGTGAGATAAGTAAATGGTCTTTAAATTTTCACCCGCATGTTCTTCGATTAAAGCACGAGCCTGATCATTAGAAAGGTGACCACGATCACTTGCAACACGTTGCTTCAAATAATAAGGATATTTACCAGCTTGAAGCATATCCACATCGTAATTCGATTCTAAGAATAAAAAATCACACTTATTTATATGCAATTTTACATTATCGCAAGGAATACCTATATCAGTAAAAACGCCAATATTTTTATTATCATATTCTACTCTAAAACTTACAGGCTCAATAGCATCGTGTTGTTTTAAAAAAGAATGAATACTAAAATTACCAATCTGAATAATTTCTCCCGGTTGAAAAGTAATCACATTTGTGGGGCGCATTGTAAAATAGCTTTTTTCATGCGTTACCCTTGTAAGATAAACAGGAATACTTAACTTTTTACTAAGCACTTTTGCTCCCCGGTAATGATCTGAATGTTCATGCGAAATAAATACTGCTTTCACTTTATTTGGATCAAGCTTCTTTTCTTTCATTCTATCCAGAATCTGACGCCTGCTAATTCCTGCATCAATCAATATCGCCTCTGTTTCATTCCCTATATAATAGCAATTTCCATTACTACCTGATGCCAACGCACAAACCTCAATCATCTTTTATTCTTTTATATAAAATAAGTTTTTACCTTTTCTGCTTGTGCATATTGCACCAACATTTTTTTTGTTTCTTCTAAAGCAACATCCAATTCATCTTTACCTGCAAAACCAATAAATATGAATAAGATATTTTTAGTTTTCTCTGAGATCATGGTTCTTGTTGAATCACTTGTTGGTGTTCCAAATGCACCTTTAGAGTCTCTAAAAACCGGTAAGAGTTCAATATTTACGGTTCCTCTTCCTATACCTTCATAGGGTTCACCTTCTTCCCCTATTCCCAAGGTAACTTCTCCTTTAATTAAATCTGAATCATAACCACAAATAGAATAACCTGTTTTTATGGAAATATAATTTAATACATCCACTACATTTGATATTTGATACAATCCTTTTCCATTGGCTATTCTACGCATTAAAGATTCTGCAGCAGGACGATAACGATTAGGATCTTTTCCCAAGGTTCGATAAGCATCCTTTGTGGCTTTTACAGTATGCATTTGCCTTATGGTTTCAGGAGTTAAAGCTACTTGTATTTGTTCTAATTTACCTGATATCCAATCATTCAACTCTTCAGAACTTGGTTTAATATTAACAGAAGCCTCTATGCATCCTAATGTTAATGATGGTAATTTTGAAAGTAGCTCTGCAGCTATTTTTATCGGAATCATATCTGAAGTATTTTGAATAACAAAAGTAATAAAGAAGATTTAATGAAATAAGCAATTTGCATATTTACTTTATAATCGATTTTGGAACAAAGACGCAAACACAATCCTAATACACTTAAGTCGTACAAATAAATCAAACATAAAAACTCAGATATTTAATTACTAATCAACCCGTTTTAAAATCTTTATTAAAGCCATTTCATTTGAACTGATATTATAAGTCAATTTGTAAACCTTATAGTATTTATCAATATAAATTTCCCAATTATTCTGATCTATTTTTCTTGATGACACACTCGGTTGAGCAATACGATCTTTTACAGATTCAACAGCAATATCTGTTGCATTCATAGTTTGACTTTCAACAACCGTAATTATAGTATTTGCAAAATTTAAAGGTTCCATTAACATCAATCTATAGATGCCTGAATTCATTTCCTTTTTATATTCTGAAAACTTTGAAAAATTGACATCCTCACTGATATATTTTTCATCTGAATAATCAATCGCCATTTCATAAGATTCCATCACATGTGTTTGATAAGATTGTATCTCCTTGATATTACGATCGAAAAACTTATCAATTACAATATTTACACTATCATTTGAATTCAGTTCAAACCTCATTAATTCTGAAGAATTAGTATTATCCAGATATTTATAGAGGTTAAACTTAAAATCAGCAAATTCTTGTTCAAAGTTTGTTTTTTCTTTTTTGCCTGTTACTATGGTAAATGATGTAAATAAAAATAGCAGACTACATACCAGGGATAATCTTTTAGTTAAGGACATAAAAAAGCTTTTTAATTTGATTTTTTCTAGGAGGGAAAGCAAAGATAATACAATGTTAACGATCAACAAATTAGGCAATAACCAGATTTATCAAATTTCATATAAATCAGATAATACTTATTCATTTTCTTTTTATCACTCGCATTTTTTTAAGAAAAGCTAACATTAAAAATTAGATATCTTATTGATTTTTCGTTTCCTTTGTGGTCAATTTTAACAAATTAAAGCAGTCTCAACTTCTGCTAATTCTGAAATGTCCAAAAATAAAATGAGTAGTACAGTTATTCCGAACAATTTAAAATGTGTAATATTTGATATGGATGGAGTTTTATATGACTCTATGAAAAATCATGAATCAACCTGGAAAGATTGTTTAAAACCTGAAGGCATTGATTTTCCTGCACATGAAGCATACTTGCACGAAGGAAGAACCGGACATGATACCATTGGATACGCATTTAAACAATATTTAGATAAAGAAGCTACTCAGGAAGACAAGGAACGAGTATATAACGAAAAAGTACGACTTATGAGCATTGCTCCCAAAGCACAAAAAATGCCTATGATGTTTGAACTTATTCAATTATTAAAAAAAGAAGGAAAAGATGTTTGGGTAGTTACCGGGTCAAAGCAACCTACTCTACTTGATAAATTAAACAACGACTTTGGAATAAATCCAAATCAGATAATCAGTGCTAAAAATGTAACAAAAGGGAAACCTCATCCTGAACCATATTTGAGAGCTGTTGCAGGGTCCGGTTTTAAAGCTGAGGAATGTATAGTTGTAGAAAATGCTCCATTAGGTGTGAGATCAGCTAAAGCAGCAGGAATTACTACTATTGGGGTTAACACGGGTATTTTGGAAGATAAAATATTAGCAGAAGAAGGTGCTGATATTATTTTACCTGATACAAAAGCCTTGTATCAATATATTTCTTCTAACATTTAACACACTTTCCCTATCCAGCATAAGTTTAATCAGCTATTATCATAAACTAAGAGCACTTTAAAAACACAGCCTTAAACTATTGTATTAAACACCCTACAATAAAAACTCATCAAATAAAACTGCCCAATAATCATTTGCATGATTCCTATATATTGGGTATTATTAAAAATAAATTATTTTAGCAGACAGCTCAATACTTCATATTTATAAAAAGTTGAGAGTTACTTATTAAATTATGTATACATATCAGATTAATTGAATTCCAATCTGACATAATAAAGGAATATAATTGTGAGAAAACCCCTTTTAGCGTTATTGTTTTGTTTCATTGTTTTTACAGTGCGAAATTGCTATGCTAGTAACTCTCATTTCGAAATCCAATACTCGGAATCATCCCAAAATTTTACAAAGAAAAAAATTCTTATTCTGAACTCTTATCACCAAAATTATCATTGGGCTGATGGAATTATGAAGGGTGTTTTTTCTGAACTTAGTGATAAAAACTCCTATGAATTATATGTTGAATACATGGACACCAAACGGTGCTCTGATTCTACATATTACGAACAACTTAAGAACATTTATTTACATAAATATAAAAACGTTGAAATTGATGTAATCCTGGCCTGTGATGATAATGCTTTAAATTTTATGTTGCAATATCGAGACAGTATTTTCCCAAAGGTTCCTGTTTCATTTTGTGGAGTAGTTGATTTTCATTCTTCCAGAATAGAAGATCATGAATTATATACCGGTGTATATGAATCTTTCGATATATCTGCAAATCTGGACTTAATAAAAGAACTCCATCCTAAAGTTAATCGAGTTGTAGTTGTGTCAGACACTACAGAATCAGGAAAAGCTTTATTAGCAAGAATAAAACGAGCTAAGGTAATTTCAAAGAGTACACTTGCTATTGATTACTTAATAAATAAAACTCCCAAAGAGATAAAAGAATATTTACAAACCTCACAAGAAAGTACAGCTATCATATGGGCCATTTATCTACGTTTACCTAATGGAAGGTTTATTTCTAGTGAAGAAAGTATTAATTTTCTTTCATCTGTTACTACCAGCCCTGTATATTGCCTATGGGATGTAGTAGGACAAGGTGTTGTTGGAGGTAAAGTTTCTACTCCCTTTTACCAAGGTGCAGAAGCAGCTCGTATTGCAAAAAGAATTCTTGAAGGAGAACATATTCATGACATAAAAATATTGGGCAGCCCCATGCTTTATAAATTTGACTATAAGGCATTAAACAAATATAATATTCCATTAAAAAATATACCTAAGGGAAGTTTAGTTTTAAATAAACCCATATCATTTTGGCAAGCAAACAAAAAAATTATAGCCTCATTATTATTTATAATAGTTTTCTTACTCGCAGTTGTATTTGCATTAAGTTATTTATACCGTAAAAGCAAAAGAGTTGAGATTGAAATTAAAAGAAAGAATAAAAAACTCAAAAAGGTTAGGAATAAACTATTATCAACTAATGAAAAGCTCAGAAGATCAAAAATAAAGGCAGAAGAGGGAAGCAGACTAAAAACAGCATTTTTAGCTAATCTAAGTCATGAGATTAGAACACCAATGAACGGCATCATTGGATTCACAAGTATTCTTCAAGAAGGCGATTTGAATAAAGATGAACAGGAATTATACCTTGATTTAATAAACTCAAGTGGTCAAAAAATGGTTCGCTTAATTGATGACCTTGTAAACATTTCAAAGATAGAGTCAGGAACAATAGAGTTTCATTGTTCTGAAATTGATTTGCCTCTTCTTTTTAAAGAAATGTTTTTATTTTTTGAAAAAGAAGCCAGAGATAAAAATTTGGTTTTAGAGTTAATAAAAGATAATAACATTTCCATTATTTATTCAGATAGAAATAAGCTTGAACAAATCTTCTTTAATCTGATAAATAACGCTTTAAAATTTACAGATAAGGGGAACATTAAGTTTGGATACCAAGAAAAAAACAGTCATATAGAATTTTTTGTTGAGGATAGTGGTAATGGAATCCCAAAGAAGGATTACAATAAAATTTTTGAAAGATTTAATCAGGCTAATAATGGTAATTCTACAAAAGGTGGAATTGGTTTAGGTTTATCAATAGTCAAGGAGTTTGTGGAGATTCTTGGCGGCTCAATTCAGCTGAAATCTGAAATTAATACAGGAAGTAGGTTTTATTTTAGCATTCCTTTGAAGAGCAACCAAAACTAAAACCTAAATCGAAATTAACTTACCTTTAAAAAATCTAAAACCTTAAGAATAAATAGTGGCCACTATATTTCGATGACCTCCAAAATTGCGGAACTCACAAAAATAAATCCCTTGCCAAGTTCCCATATTTAGTCTTCCATTTGAAATTGGAATTGTAATTGACGGCCCCATTAAACTCGACTTTACATGAGCAGGCATGTCATCATACCCCTCAAGTGTATGAGTATAATCATCACATCCTTCCGGTACAATCTTATTCATTATAGTTTCAAAATCATGCCTAACAGATGGATCTGCATTTTCATTAATACTTAAAGCAGCCGAAGTATGTTGTACAAATAAGTTAAGTAAACCTTTATCTGGTAAATCAAGGTTTGAAACTATAATATTGGTAATTAAATGGAATCCTCTTCTATATTCTGGTAAACGAATAGTCTTTTGCTCTATCATTTTAAAATACAATAAAACGTTTTAAGAAATTAATCAATTAAAAAATAAAAATATAAGGATAAACTTACTACTATGCATTTCTACTGAAGTAAATTAAAGTTTTTCATAGCAAACTCCATGGCATAATCCTCAATCTGATTACATATTTCCCTATAAGATTTTAGTTTATCCATATCCGTTCCTTCTGCTAATCCAGGATTATCAAAAGGATGTTGAATAATCTCCCTTGGTTCATGATTTAATATAATATCCTCAGGAATTGTATGATCAACAATAATCATATAATCAAAAATTTCATGACTATACTCTGAGATATTCTTAGATTGATATTTATTGATATCAATAACAGATTCCATCATTGCTTTTTGTGCTAACATTTGAATAGGTTCAGTATGTTTTCCTGCACTATAAACTTCTGCTTTATCCTTTAAATAATAGGACAACCAACCTTGTAACATTTGCGATCTGGCAGAATTTTTATTACTAAAAACCAGAATTTTTTTCATGTGATTATTTTTTCTTTAAATTGCCACATGGAACTCTCAAATAAATTTAATCATCCTCTTGAGTGTGAATTTGGATAATCAAATTTATATGTTCGTTTCATGTATCTAAATTTCGTTATAAACGGTCACAAAACTTAACACTAACAGTTATTTCCTCGTGTACGAATAGCTTTCTCATGATTCGTTTTATGATTTAATATTATTAAGACAACAGAGTAAAGACATACAATTGTTTTATATTTCCTAAAAAACACTCTCCATTTAAACCGATGTCTCACATCAATCTTTGTCATGATAATTTATATAATTGCAAACCAGTATCTCTACTATCTGTTTACAATATAACTATTTAAAGTTCCTTTAAAAAAGTTACGAATAATTTTAGCAACAAACCAACTCATTTCCTCCCGAGTTTCAAGAGTTGCTGTTCCTGTGTGAGGAGTTAATACTACTTGATTCATATTTAACAGTTCATGAGGAATATACGGTTCATTTTCACACACATCTAATCCGGCTCCTGCTATTTTATTATTAGACAGAGCTTTAATCAGGGCATCTTCATCAACAACAGGTCCTCTGGCTGTATTAATCAAAAACGCTGAGTTCTTCATTATCTCAAATTCCGGTTCCCCTATCAAATGATGTGTTTCTTTACTCAAAGGACAGTTAAGTGAAATAACATCCGACATTTTTAACAACTCCTTAAACTCAACCCTTTTAGCCTGATAATTTTGTTCGATTTCCAAAGGAAGCTGTTTTCTATTGTAATAAATAATATTCATACCAAAAGCAATAGCTCTACGAGCCAAAGCCTGACCAATAGCTCCCATTCCTACAATCCCAAGGGTTTTACCTGTTAAAGTAGTGCTTAAATTTTTCATTACACCTGTTACAACTCCTTCTGGTTTTCGCAGTTGATTATTTAAGTATCCTATTTTTCTACATACAGCTACCATTAACCCCATTGCCAATTCTGCAGTAGGTTCTGTAACTGGATCAGGGGTATTGGTTACAGTAATACCTTTTGAAGTAACATAAGGAATATCAATATTATCATATCCAACTCCAAAATTTGCAATTAACTTTAAATTAACAGCTCTATCAATTATATCATGAGTTAACTTATGTCCAAATATGGATACAATAGCATAAGTATCCTTAATATGCATATTCCATTCATCCTCTGTAAATTTTTCTCCTTTTGGAAAAACAACTTCAAATTCATCTCCCAACTCATCAAATCCACAAGATGGAATTTTATACATTACTAATATTTTCTTCATTTCCTGTCCTCTTGTAATAAAAACATAAAACTATCGTTTTTTTAATGAAACTACAATTAGCTTTTATTAATACAATGTGTTAGTTACATTTGTTAGCCTATTAACAACATGAAATATATGCGTAAGCAACTTTACATATTAATTGGAATTTTATTTTTATCTGTAAACCTTCTTTCTCAATCGAGAATTGAGATTAAGGGAATAGTAACAAGCTCTGACAATAAAAAACTAGAACTTGTAAATGTATCTGTAAAAGGACAGCCCGGTGGAAGTATTACAAATAAAGAAGGGTATTTTTCAATGATCATTAAACAAAAACCACCCTTCACTTTAATTTTTAGTTCTATAGGATTCCAAACAAAAGAAATCATTATTGACAATAGTGAAAATACCAGTGATTTAAAAGTTGTATTAATTGAGAAACAAGAAACTATTGATGAAATTAATGTAAAGGCAAAAGAACGAAACAATCAAAACTTTACTGCAATTGATTCAAAAATTGCTGCAAATCTTCCTGATGCGACAGGTGGTAGCATAGAAGCTTTGGTTAAAACACAAATGGGAGTTACATCAAACAATGAATTAAGCTCGCAATACAGGGTAAGAGGGGGTAACTTTGATGAAAACCTTGTTTACGTTAACGACATTGAAGTTTACAGACCTTTTTTAGTCAGGGCCGGACAACAAGAAGGTTTAAGCTTTGTGAATCCGGAACTCGTATCTGACATTCGCTTTTCAGCCGGAGGTTTTGATGCCAGATATGGAGATAAGATGTCATCTGTACTAGATATAAAATATAAACGTCCTACAGAATTTGCAGGAAGTGCTTCCGGAAGTCTTTTAGGAGCTAATGCTCATTTAGAGGGGGCAAGTAAAAACAGCAAATTTACACACATTACAGGAATACGATATAAAACCAATAGATATCTACTGGGTTCAATGGATGTTTCTGGTGATTACCAGCCTGACTTCTTAGATATTCAAACATATTTAACCTATAGGCTAAACGAAAAATGGAGATTAGGATTTTTAGGAAATATTTCGAGAAACAGTTACAATTTTGAACCGGTTGACCGAGAAACAACCTTCGGAACTATTAGTGACATAAAGACTCTAAAAATATATTTTGAAGGTCAGGAGGAGGATTTATTTATGACAGGATTTGGAGCTGTATCACTGGATTTTTCTCCCGACAACAGCAACAATTTTAAACTTGTTGCATCCGGTTACAGAACCTCTGAAGATGAAACCTATGATATACTTGGACAATATTGGCTCCAGGAACTAGGAGAAATGGATGCCAATGGAGACATAACATACAGTGAAGGTGAAGACATTGGAGTTGGGAGTTACCTGGAGCATGCCCGTAATTATTTATTTGGAGCTATAACAAATATCGCACTTAGAGGATCACATCGATTAGGAGCAAACAATATTGAATGGGAGGCTAAATATCAACACGAAAGATTTTCTGATATTATTAACGAATGGGAATTAAGAGATTCTGCAGATTATAACATCCCTTTAAATGATGAAAAGCTGGAACTTTCCTATGCGTATAATGATGAAAATAAAATTGAATCAAACAGATATACAGCTTTTATTCAGGAAAACAGAAATTTTGATTTAAATAAGGGAAACTTAGATCTTGCAATAGGAATAAGAGCCAATTTTTGGGATTTTAACAATGAGTTTTTAGTAAGCCCAAGAATGAGTCTTTTATACACTCCTGACTGGGATAATGATTTTAGTTTTAAACTTGCAACAGGAGTATATTATCAAAGTCCTTTTTATAAAGAATACAGATCACAGGGAGAAGGAATTAACAAAAACATTAAGGCTCAACAATCTATCCATTTTGTAACCGGATTTGATTATTATTTTAAAGCATGGGAACGCCCCTTCAAGTTCTCTACAGAACTTTATTACAAAAACATGAAAAACTTAATTCCTTATCAAATTGACAATGTTAGAATTAGATATTCCGCAAGAAATAATGCCAAAGGCTACGCTGCGGGATTAGACATGAAAGTAAATGGTGAGTTTGTAAAAGGTATTGAATCATGGGCTAGCTTATCATTAATGCAAACGGAAGAGGATATTAAGGGAGACTCATATCTAAACAGCTCGGGCCAAACTATATATCCTGGTTACATTCCTCGCCCTTCTGACCAGAGATTCAATTTCAGCTTAATGTTTCAGGATTATTTAAGAAACAATCCATCCTTCAAAGTAAACCTAAATCTGATATATGGAAGTGGCTTACCCTTTGGACCTCCTAATTCAGAAAGGTACAAAGCTATCAACAGAATGCCTGCCTACAAAAGAGTGGACATAGGATTTTCGAAGGAATTAACCGGATCTCAACTTCATCCGGATAAAAAAACAGGAACCTTTAAGAATATATGGATTGGCCTGGAAATTTTTAACCTGTTTGATATAGACAACACCATTTCATATTTTTGGGTAACCGATGTTAACAACACCCAATATGCAGTCCCTAATTACCTTACTTCAAGAAGATTAAACTTAAAACTCATTACTCGATTTTAACAAGCACTAGAAAAACACAAGAACCTTCAAACTAAATTGATATGAAGGTTCTAGATGTATTAAAAATTATATTTCAATCCTTGCATCTTTACTTAATTGTGTAGTTGCAACAGTTACTCTTTCAATTGCGTCAGCAGCTTCATTTGACAAACGGTTGGTTTTGTCCATCTCTTCAGAAATATGATTCATTCCTTTATTTATTTTATCAATCGATACTTTCAGGGAATCTAAATGTGGTAATATTTTCTGTGCTTCCAAACCTGAATTTTCAGCTAACTTTCTTACTTCAGCTGCAACAACACTAAATCCTCGTCCATATTGACCAACACGCGCAGCTTCAACTGCTGCATTCAGAGCCAAAATATTTGTTTGTCTTGAAACACCTTTAATTGTATCAACTATTTTTGTAAACTCTTGAATCAAGTTAAAATCATTAACAATAGTATTTGTAATTCTATCAAAATCCGTGTTTACAGCGTTTACCATCCTTGCATTATCCTTAATAACATTGTTCAATAGCAATATTTGAGTTTCTATAGTTTCAATAGCACCTACAATTTTACTCTTCATTTCTCTCAAATGATGTAATGTATGATGATGACAATTATCTGGTTTATTCAACCCATTAAAAACTGCAATTGCCATTCTCTCACAAGTATTATAGCCACACGAAGAACAATTATATAATTCCTTTTCACTAAATTTACTCATCGACTTGTAAACATCATCAAACTGCTCTTTCGTTGGAATAATAAGATTCTGCATTTCTGAAAGATTCTTATACTCTCTTTTATATAATTCTGGTTTCCAAAATTTATCAATCGTTTTTTTAAGTTTTCGATTTCCAACTTTTTTACCAAATCTTCCTTTTGCAGAATAATTACTCTTCATTTCAATATTCCTTTCAGAAATATAGAATTCTATTTCATCATGGGATTTTTCATGATTATTAGTCCCCGGACCTGCATTACAACCCTTTTCACAATTTAAACAGTCAACTAGCAAAGGAGCTCTTCCGGCTTCTATTTGAGCACTTAATTTATCTAAATATTCATAAACAATTTCTGAGCCTTCAATCTTACGAGTAACAGATTCAACATCTGGAATTTCACGTTGAACGGTTTGCATCAAACCTCCGGGTGTTGAAAAAGACACTGCTCGTTCTGCCGGCGGATTATCATATTCTAACCTATCAAAAGCATCTAATTTAACTCCCTCCTCATTCATATATTTTTGAAACGATGCTAAGGTTACATTGTAATCTCCTATTCCCGTTTCCTGAAACTCTTTTTTCTTTGCCAAACAAGGAGACACTGCCAAAATCTTATGATTACTATATTTTGGATAGTAATTTTTAATCATCTTTGCAATATGCAACATTGGACTATCTGCCGGGGCTAAATATTGTATAAGCTCCGGTCTGTATACTTGAATATAATTTACTATAACCGGGCATGGTTGTGCTATAACGCAAGATGGTTTATTATCTTTTATATGTTGTATGTATGATTTTGCAGTTAATTCAGCACCAAAACTCACATCAAATATGGCTTTTACTCCTAATTTTTTCAAAAATCCATTGAACTGTAAATATTGATTTGGATAATTTGCAGCAATTGCTGGAGCAACAATAGCGATTATTGGTTTTCCTTTTTTAACATCAGAAATGAATAATTCATAGTCATCCTTTAAAACGCGTGCTTCATGAATACATTCCTTTAAACAATTACCACAACCAATACACAAATCAGGATTAACAGTTACATAATCCTTACTTGCATCATTGCAAAATTTAGCCGGACAAACTGAAATACACCTGTGACATTCAACACACTTATCAGCATCGAATGAGAAAATAAGATTTTCATTCATAATTCGAACTTTTCTAAAATTACGGATACACAAAAGCAATGCGATCGCGTAACGAACCCAAATATTTACTATAGAAAATTAGAACTTGTTTACTGGGGGGTAGTGGTATTAACAAGTTTTCAGAATCATGGTACGGTATATTAACAAATGAGGTTACAATCCATTCTCTCTTTGTTCATATTTATTTCAAATCAAAACAATTGAACATTATTGATTTTTTTTCAACACTAATGATAATAAATATCACTATTGATTTAATGAATAAGCATTACACAAAACAAAAAAAGGCTACCTAAATTAGGTAACCTTTTACTTACTAATATTTTACAATTAACATTATTCTACTTCCGGAACTCCGGTTGTGGTTCTAACAACCTTTTTTATTTTCCCATTTTCGTCATATTCTAATTTATCGATGCAAACACTTCTTCTGAATGGACCTCCATCAGCTAAACCTGCATTGTGATAAATAAAGTAATCATTTCCTTTAAAATTAATGATGGCCTGGTGATTTGTTGGTGAATTTGGCAATGTATCATTGATTACACCTTGATATTCCCATGGCCCCATTATACTTTTACTTGTAGAATATTCTGTTGTAGAAGGATAATGAGCTGCATAAGATAAATAATATGTATCATTACGTTTATGAATCCATGGAGCTTCAAAAAAGTTTTTAGCATTAACTGTTTCCACTGGACCATCAACTTCTGTCATATTATCTTTTAGCTTTACAATTCTAGCCTCATTCCATGAACCCCATAACATGTATACTTGTTTATCATCATCAACATAAACGACCGGATCAATATTTAGAACTATTGAATTTTGTGTTGTATCTGCAATAATCGGTTTCCCTGATGCATCTTTATATGGTCCAAGTGGATGATCTGCCACTGCAACTCCAATAGCAAAACCCTCATTTACACGAGCTGTAGAATCTTTATGTACCATAGGAACATACCACCAAAACTTACCATGATTTTCAACACAATGCCCTGCAAAAGCATTTGCTGCAGCCCATTCAAAATCTTCTACTTGAAGTTTTACGCCATGGTTAGTCCAATGTACCATATCAGGAGTTGAAAAGACATACCATTTTTTCATTAAAAATCCATCTTTTCCTAACTCCTGTTCATCACTACCAGTAAAAAGATAAAGTGTATCATTATATACTAAAGCACTAGGATCTGCTGTTAACGGAGATTTAAATAATGGATTGCCACTGTATTTTACTTCTTTTTTGGCACAAGACGAAAACAACACCAAAGTCATCAGAAGCGGCAATAGAGATTTAATTTTTTTCATTGTTAAATTCATTTCGTTATAAATTTTTAAAGAAAAGCTGAATATTTATGTATACTTATTTTAGTTTTAAATTGATTACAAACCTTTTCAAAACTAAAAATAGTAAAAACACTAACACAAATAAGTTGGATAATTGAATTATAACGAATAGTCCACCATGTATAAATATTTGTCTTCTTTATCTGAAAAAACAAGGCAGCTTAGACCTCAATACCGGTCCAACAATTCTTTGCGCATTTCGTGTAAGGAATAATAAAACGCAAGAAAACAAAAAGGAAAGCCTGCCAAAAAAAATGCAATCTGTTTTATTGCTCCATATGCATTTCCATCCAGCTTTTTATAAAAATCATAATATCGAGAATACATTAATAGATAATAAACCATATAAATTATCAAACATAATAATCCCAAGATCATATAGGTAACAGCTGTTGAATCTGCAATAAAATAGCTCACAAATAAACATATACAATAAAAAAGAAGAGTTAGTCTTCCAAATCTCTTAAACTCCGTCAATGTTTGTTCAAGTTGATCAATCATCACTTCCCTATCTGATCTATACTGAAGAACTACATCTTTATTAATACCTCTTTCCAGAAGAATATCCAGAGATAATTTCTTAATTTCTTGCTTATAATTATAGCGGCGGTAATGTTTTACTATATCAATTAATTTATCATTACTTAATTGGGAGAGTTTGGATTTCATTATGATCTAGATTATGACTATAGCTTATAAATTTTTAATTACAAGATAATTAACACAATAGAATTTCACAAATCAAACTTACATTTTGAAACAATCTCCTATTTCATTCAGTAAATCAAAAGCTCATGTTCAAACTACATATACAGAAGCAGGTCTTAAACCTCTAAACCTCCAGATAATAGTTTCACCCCACTGATATTTATCACTCAGATAAAAACAACCTATTTGTATATTAGCGAACTATTTGTTAATGTTTTAAAAATTAAAATTCAAATGACTCAGAATGATTATATAGTAAGAGAAGATAAATATGGCGCTCATAATTATCACCCACTACCGGTAGTTTTAGATAAGGGAGAAGGAATTTATGTTTGGGATGTTGATGGGAACAAATATTTTGATTTCCTTTCTGCTTATTCTGCAGTTAACCAAGGACATTGTCATCCTAAGATAATTAAAGCTCTAACGGACCAGGCAGCCAAACTTACATTAACATCAAGAGCTTTTTATAGTAGCGTACTTGGAGAGTTTGAGGAATATATCACAAAATACTTTGGATACGACAAAGTATTACCAATGAACACAGGTGCAGAAGCTGACGAAACAGCTATAAAACTTTGTAGAAAATGGGCCTATACAAAAAAAGGCATTGAAGAAAACAAAGCAAAAATAATTGTATGTGAAAGCAATTTCCATGGAAGAACCATTACCATTATTTCCATGTCAACAGATCCGGATTCTTACAAAGGATTTGGGCCTTACACCCCGGGCTTTGAAGTAGTTCCTTACAACGACCTTGATGCATTAGAAAAAGCACTTCAGGATCCAAATGTAGCCGGTTTTTTAGTTGAACCTATTCAGGGCGAAGCAGGAGTATACGTACCTGAAGATGGATACCTGAAAAAGGCTTATGATATATGTAAGGCTAACAATGTTTTATTCATTGCTGATGAAGTTCAAACAGGAATTGCCCGAACAGGAAAAATGTTAGCATGTGATTACGAAGACGTTCGACCTGATATTTTAATTTTAGGAAAGGCTGTTTCAGGAGGTGTATTCCCGGTATCTGCGGTTTTAGCAGATGACGACATAATGCTTTGTATCAAACCTGGTGAGCACGGTTCTACATATGGAGGTAATCCATTGGGTTGTAAAGTAGCCATCGCGGCTTTAGAAGTTATTAAAGAAGAAAATCTGGCTGAGAATGCCACTCGTCTTGGTGAAATTTTCCGACATGAATTAAGTAATATTCAATCTGATATGATTGAATTGGTTCGTGGTAAAGGATTGTTGAATGCAGTAGTCATTAAACCTAAAAATGGAAAAACAGCGTGGGACGTATGCTTAGCAATGAAAGAGAATGGCCTGATTGCAAAACCAACACACGGCCATATCATTCGCTTTGCTCCTCCATTAGTAATCACAGAAGAAGAAATAATAGAAGCCATTGAGATTATAAAAAAGACTTTTTCTGAATTTGAGTAATTAATAAAAGTCTTCTTATGCCACTAAAGCTCAGGATTTGTTCAAACACAATTCTGAGCTTTTTCTTTTTATCATTAAAAGGTGTTCTGGTTTATTGTATCAAAATAATGTATATTTAGATATGCTTTAAAAACCTACTTCACCATGGAAAAGGAATTACAATTATTACACTCCAGATTACGCAAACTAGACGAAAGAGGCTTTGATTTAAACAGCTGGAAACAAGGCACAATTGCTGTAATTGATTCTATTTTAGGTCCGGACAATCTTAAAAGAAAATTAATTGAAGATATTGATTTTCAAAACAACAGCTGGTCTTTAAGAGATTCGACAGGGGATGTTGATACCGTAAAGAAAACCTGTGCTGATGTTTTAGAAACTATTATTATTGAAATAGAAACTTTTGGACTTGCTGAAAGTGTAATACCTGACAAAACAAAACCCGTTATTGACAATGTTAAATTAGTTGATGATGCCATTAGCAAGGAACTATCTCAATCACAATTAGACGAACTTCTAAACTTATTAAAAGACAGAGAAATTTCCCACAGTCAAATTGTTGACAAACTTAAACGCTTTGGCTACGAAGTAGCTCCAAAAATTTTAGCCAACATTATTTTAAATGATCAATATTTGAAAACAAAGAAATAAAAAAAGGCTCACCCGATTTAATTAAGGTGAGCCTAATATTTTTTTGTTGATGAAATTACATTTTTTCAGGAACATCAATTCCTAACAACCACATCGCATTTTTAATTGTCTTTCCTACAGTTTTACAAAGTACCAAACGCATCATACGCTTATCTTCATCCTCCTCAAAAAGAATTGGACAATCATGATAAAACTGATTATATTCTTTTGCTAAATCATACGCAAAATTAGCAATTACAGCAGGTGAAAATACTTTACCTGCCTCTTTTACAACATTAGGGAAGTTAGAGATCATACGAATCAGGTTATTTTCCTTTTCACCTATCTCTACATTTGTTGGAGCCTGATCTGCTACTTCAATTCCCTTCTCTGCTGCCTTTCTGAATATGGATTGAATTCTGGCATGAGTATATTGAATAAAAGGACCAGTGTTTCCGTTAAAATCAATCGATTCGGCAGGATTAAATGTCATATTTTTACGAGGATCCACTTTTAAAATAAAATACTTAAGGGCACCCAAAGCAATCATTTTAAATACAGATTCAGCTTCTTCCTCAGTATATCCATCAAGTTTACCTAATTCTTTAGACATTTCTCTGGCAGTATTTACCATCTCATCCACCAAGTCATCTGCATCAACAACAGTTCCTTCTCTTGATTTCATTTTTCCTTCCGGCAATTCAACCATTCCATATGAGAAGTGTACCAAATCCTTACCCCATTTAAATCCTAATTTATCAAGCAATAAAGCCAGCACCTGGAAGTGATAATCCTGCTCATTACCTACAACATAAACCATCTTATCGATGTCAAAATCATCAAATCGAAGCTTTGCTGTACCAATATCCTGAGTCATATAAACAGATGTACCATCTTTACGAAGTAATAGCTTTTCATCTAACCCATCATCTTTCAAATTACACCAAACACTATTATCATCTCTACGGTAAAAAAGGTCTTTCTCCAATCCTCCAAGAACCATATCTCTACCTACAGTAAAGGTATCTGACTCATAATAGATCTTATCAAAATCTACTCCTAATTTTTTATAGGTTACATCAAATCCTGCATACACCCAACTATTCATAGTTTCCCAATCACTATATACTTCAGGATCTTTTGCTTCCCACTTTCTAAGCATCTCACGTGCTTCTAAAATCAATGGAGCATTGTTCTCTGCATATTTACTTAATTCATCACAAGCTTTGAATTGCTCGTTTTCAGAATCATTTAGACCTTCTTTTGTTTTCTTTTTAGCTTTTAAAGCTGAATATGTAGCAGAAAAATCTTCAACTTCACTTATTACTGGATAATCTTTTATTTTTTCAGCAATAATAGATTTAATTTCAGCCTTATATTCCTGGTCAAATTTCACATAAAAATCACCAACCAATTTATCACCTTTCAAACCTGTTGATTCAGGAGTAGCTCCATCCCCCCATTTTTTCCAGGCTAACATTGATTTACAAATATGAATACCTCTGTCATTTACAATATTTGTTTTAACAACTTTATATCCATTAGCAGCTGCAATTCTGGATAAAGAATATCCCAATAAATTGTTTCGGATATGACCAAGATGTAAAGGCTTATTGGTATTAGGAGAAGAATATTCTATCATCATTAAAGGAGACTTGTCATCAGCTGACAAATAGCCATAAGTCTCATTTTTAGCTACATCATTCACTACATTCAACCAATAATCAGCAGCTAATTCAATATTCAAAAATCCTTTAACAACGTTGTAATTAGCAACATTATCATCAGAGTTTTTAATGAACTCTCCTATATCCTTGCCTGTATCTTCTGGTGATTTTTTAGATATCTTAAGTAGAGGAAAAACCACAATAGTAAAATCACCCGTTAAATCTTTGCGGGTAATTTGTACTTGAGCCTGGTTTTCATTTATTTCTTGTCCGTATAATTCTTTAACCGCGGCAATTACCTTGCCTTTAAGTTGCAATTCTATATCCATAACTGCTGTTATTCTGCTTTATATTACAAATGAAAGTGCAAAGATAAAAAAGTTATGCGAATGCGATATAGAACAACAATTATTCTATTAACTCAAACTCAACATCTATATGATATTCACCACCTACATTTTGTCCATTATAGGTTGCAGGTATCCAATTCCAGTTTCTTGGAAATGTTTTTGCCACCTTCAATACTTCTTTATCTAATAAGGGATGAAGTTTATTTATAATTTTTAACTGAACCGGCCTACCTGCACTATCAACACTAACGGCAAGAGTAACTCTTCCTTTAATATCCTGATTTTTGGCTACCTGTGGATAATCAATATGGTTTACAATGTAAACATAAGGTATTAAGGGACTCCCATCAAAAAAAACAGGAGTTTCAAAGTACTCATCCGGAGTTTGTCGATTAGCTATCTTTGTAACCTTATGAGTGTTATAGTCATATTCAAATTCAAATACTCCATTTAATGAAAAATAACCCCACCGGCCACTTTTTTCTCCATTTTTATACACTCCCCGTTCTATAACAAATCCCTTGTATTTTCTAAAATAACGCCCATGCTTTATGGAAGTATCATTTTTAAAAGCATAATATTGCTCATAAAAAAAATCATATTTCTTACTCTGCAAGGATGTTTCTTGTGCATCAGAACTCACAAAACAAAAAAACAGATAAAAAGCAGCTATATATTTAAGTAAATACAAAATAGTCGTTTTAATATTTAGTAAAAAGATAATAATTAAAACAAAAACCTTATCACTTTACTTTTTACATAATAAAATGATAAGGTTCATGATATAGAAAAAAAACTGAAGCCTAATTAATTACAGATTCCTTTTTAGGTAATCACTCATCATGTGAAATAAATGATTTCTGGTATTTCCTCCTGAAATACCATGGTTTCTATTTGGATATACAAACATATCAAACTGTTTACCTGCCTGTATCAATTGCTCCACAAACTCAACAGTATTTTGATAATGAACATTATCATCTGCCGATCCATGTATAATAAATAATCTTCCTGATAAATCCTGAGCCATATTTATTGGTGAATTTTCATCATATCCTTTAGGATTTTCCTGTGGCTTACGCATATATCTTTCAGTATAAACACTATCATAATAACGCCAATTTGTAACAGGAGCTACTGCAATTCCTACTTTAAAAACACCATTAGATTTACCCAGGCAGCTACAACTCATAAATCCACCATAACTCCATCCCCATATTGCTATCCTTGATGCATCTGTATATGATAAACCTCCCAGATATTTTGCTGCCTCTATTTGATCATCAGATTCATACTTACCTAATTTCATGTAGGTACACTTTCTGAATTCTTCACCTCTTGCACCTGTACCCCTAGGATCAACACAAGCTACCACATATCCTTGCGATGCTAAATACTGCTCCCAACCCAAAGACCATTCATCCAAAACTTCCTGCGAATTAGGACCGCTATACTGTGTCATCAATATAGGGTATTTCTTTGATGCATCAAAATTTAATGGTTTCACTATCCAACCATTAAGCTCCACTCCTTCACTTGTTTTAAATGTAAAAAACTCTTTTTGAGAAATCTCATATCCTTTCAACTTATTTTGCATCTCTGAATTATCTTCCAATGATCTAATAAATTTTCCGGTTTGACTCATTAATGAATATTGAGTTGGTGTAGTTGTGTTTGAATATGTGTTGATAAAATATTTATAGTTTGAATTGAACTGTGCACTGTTTGTACCTTTTTTAGTACTTAGCTTATAATTCTTCTTCGCATCCAAACTAACAGCATATATTTCCCTTTGCGTTGGAGATTCTTTTGCAGCTTGATAATAAAACAACTTTTTCTTTGAATCATATCCATAAAAATCGGTGACATCCCAATCACCTTTAGTAAGCTGTCTGATTTTCATTCCAGCCATTGTATACAAATGAATATGATTATATCCATCCATCTCTCCTACATATACAAAATACTGACCTCCTGGCAAGAAAGTCAAATTATCCAATACATCTTCAGCAATATAATAGTCGTTTCTATGCGTAAATACACTTTTTGTAAGAGAAGAAGCTGTATTTGCAATTAGCAGGTCAAATTGATTTTGCTCACGGTTAAATTTTAATATACCTAACTTACCTTCTTCATTTGTCCATCTTATCCTTGGCAAATAATAATCTTCGCCTTCAACTTTCATGGTTTTTGTAGTCCTGTTTTTAACGTGAAAAACTCGTACTTCAACCTTTGAGTTCTCTTCTCCTGCTTTTGGATATTTAAATTTATATTCTCCAGGATACAAAGAATAATCTTCGTATGTTGGATGACTTCCTTTATAAACAGGAAAACTATATTGCTTTACATTGGACTCATCAAACCTAATAAAAGCCAATTCTTTACTATCAGGTGACCATTCCATCGCTCTTTTAAATTCAAATTCTTCTTCATAAACCCAATCCGGAACACCATTAATAATTTTATTATATTCTCCATCATCTGTTACCCTTGCTTCAGTTCCAAATAATATTTTATGAATATATACATCATTATCTCTTACAAAAGCTACCATATCACCGTTTGGCGAAAATATTGCTGCTTGTTGTTTATTTCCTTCTGCTAATGGTTTTAGCTCTTTTCGCTTAACATCATATATATAATAGTTGGCTTTAAAAGTCCTTCTATAAACCATTTCCTTATTTGTATATACAAGAATTCTGGTATTTGTGCTATTAAACTCATACCCTTGAATATAATCAACCGGACAATCTTTAACTTCAGCCAAATCCATAACTATCCCCACTTGCTTCCCTGAAGTATATGAATATTTGACTATCTTTTTCCCTTCCTCAAGAGTTGTATAGTATTCGCCATCGGATGTAGATTTTAATCCATTTATAGACTTTGTTCTGAAAGTATAAGTTTTATATAAATCTTCAATTGTAACCGTCTTTTTCTGTGCAGAAACAAACAAAGGAAAGACAAGTGCAGCTATTAAAAATATTCCTCTAACAGACATTAATGATTTTGTTGATTGATTCATGTGTTTACATTTTCTTACTTTAGCCATAAAAACCCGTCAAAATATTCTTACATAGTTTATTTCAACTTTTCATGCCCCTTATAACTAATTTAATAACTTAATTATTGCAGACAAAGCTAATAATTAGCCACTAGGATTCAAATTTTATACCTAATTAAGCTTTGTGATTTAAATCAATAATATTTCCTTAGTATCCTTAATCTAAAATTTATTTTTTTCAAAATCATCTTCTCCAATTATCTTCAATCCTTTACATACATATAACAAATAATGTATATCTTTGCGTGTTTTTATTACAAATTTTCATATAACTGGATTTTGTTTGATGTTTAGGTGTCCGTATAATCTAAACTCGTCAAGATCTTAAACTTTAATAAAAAGATGGTTAAAATAACCTTACCAGATAATAGTGTAAGAGAGTACGAATCAGGAGTTACCGGTTTGGAAATAGCCAAGAGCATTAGTCCTCGTTTGGCCAAAGAAGTTTTATCAATCTCTGTTAATGAGGAAACGTGGGATCTTACACGACCAATAACGGAAGATGCATCAATAAAACTTTACAAATGGGAAGATGAAGAAGGTAAACATGCATTTTGGCATTCATCGGCTCACTTAATGGCTGAAGCTTTAGAAGCATTATATCCAGGCATGAAGTTTGGAATTGGTCCTTCTATTGAAAATGGGTTTTATTATGATGTAGATCCTGGTGATGATATTGTTCTTAGAGATGCTGACATTCCAAAGATTGAAGCTAAGATGAAAGAACTAGCTCGCCAAAAAAACACTTACGTTCGTACAGACGTAACCAAAGAAGAGGCTCTTGCTTATTTCAACGATAAAGGAGATGAATATAAACTTGAGTTAATAAATGAGCTTGAAGATGGTACGATTACTTTTTATAAGCAAGGTGAATTTACTGATTTATGTAGAGGACCACATTTACCATCTACCGAGCAAATTAAAGCTGTAAAAGTACTTAGTATTGCAGGTGCTTATTGGAGAGGTGATGAAACCCGTAAACAATTAACAAGAGTTTATGGTATTACATTTCCTAAACAAAAAATGCTTGATGAGTACCTTGTTAAATTAGAAGAAGCTCAAAAACGTGATCACAGAAAAATAGGTAAGGAACTTGAACTTTTTGCTTTTTCACAAAGAGTTGGACAAGGATTACCATTATGGTTACCCAAAGGTGCTAAACTACGTGAGCGTTTAGAAAACTTTTTAAAGAAAGTACAATTAGAATATGGCTACCAACAAGTGATCACACCTCATATTGGAAACAAAGAACTTTATGAAACATCTGGTCACTATGCTAAATATGGTAAAGATTCATTCCAACCTATCAACACACCTGCTGAGGGCGAAGAGTTTTTACTAAAACCAATGAACTGCCCTCACCATTGTGAAATATACAAGGTAAAACCTGTATCGTACAAAGATTTACCTATTCGCATGGCTGAGTTCGGAACTGTTTACCGTTACGAACAGAGTGGTGAATTACACGGATTAACAAGAGTAAGAGGATTTACTCAGGATGATGCACATATTTTCTGTACTCCTGATCAGCTAAAAGATGAGTTTAAAAAAGTAATTGATATTATCCTTTACATTTTTAAGGCTCTTGATTTTAAAGATTTCATTACTCAGGTTTCCTTAAGAGATAAAGAAAACACAGAAAAATATATTGGTAGCGAAGAAAACTGGGAAAAAGCAGAATCAGCTATTGTTGAAGCTTGTGAAGAAAGAGGCATGGAAACCATAGTTGAATATGGCGAAGCTGCTTTCTATGGCCCTAAATTAGACTTTATGGTGAGAGATGCTATCGGACGTAAATGGCAACTTGGAACCATTCAGGTAGATTATAACTTACCTGAACGCTTTGATCTAGAATATATGGGTTCCGATGGAGAAAAACATCGACCTGTTATGATTCACAGAGCTCCATTTGGAAGTATGGAACGTTTTGTTGCGGTTTTAATAGAACATACTGCTGGAAAATTCCCATTATGGTTAACTCCTGAACAAGTGGTAGTTCTACCAATTAGCGAAAAATACAATGATTACGCAAAAAAAGTTTCAAATGTCCTGAATAATTCCGATATTCGCACCGTTTTAGATGACCGAAACGAAAAGATAGGTCGTAAAATACGTGATAACGAGCTTAAACGAATACCATTCTTGCTAATCGTAGGAGAAAAAGAAGCAGAAACAAATTCTGTATCTGTACGTAAGCAAGGCGATGGAGACAAAGGCTCAATGAATATTGAAGAATTTATAAGTTTTATAAATAAGGAGGTTGAAGAACAACTTTCGGCGATAAATAATAAGTAAATATTTTTATTAACTAATTATAGGAGGATTTTACAATAGCACAGAATAGAAGAAAACCACAGGGTAACCAGCAAAAGGACACGCATAATTTTAGAATAAATAATGCGATCAGAGTACCCAAAATAAGGCTTGTAGGCGATAATATAGATAATCCGGGAGTATACTCTACTTCAGAAGCTATAAAAATGGCTGATGCTTTAGAGCTGGATTTAGTGGAGATTTCTCCTAAGGCTGATCCTCCGGTATGTCGAATAATTGATTATTCAAAGTTTTTATACCAACAAAAGCGCAAGCAGAAAGAGCTTAAATCAAAAACTGTTAAAGTTGTTGTGAAAGAGATCAGATTTGGTCCTAACACAGATGATCATGATTATAATTTTAAATTAAAGCATGCTCAAAAGTTTCTTTCAGAAGGTGCAAAGGTTAAAGCTTATGTATTTTTCAAAGGAAGATCAATCTTATTTAAGGAGCAGGGTGAAATTTTGCTTTTAAGATTTGCTCAGGATTTGGAAGAATATGGAAAGGTTGAACAATTACCAAAGCTTGAAGGAAAAAGGATGATCATCTTCCTTTCGCCTAAAAAAGCAAAGAAGTAATTTCAATTATATAAACCAATTAATAGTAAGTACAATGCCAAAGATGAAGACGAATTCCAGTGCGAAAAAACGTTTTACAATCACTGGAAGCGGTAAGATTAAGAGAAAGCATGCTTTTAAAAGTCACATTTTAACAAAAAAGACTAAAAAGCAAAAAAGAAATCTTACTTACTCAGGACTTGTTAACTCTGCTGACGAAAAGAACGTTAAGCTATTGTTAAACATGAAGTAATAAGGGAAAACCTTATTAGATTAATTATTTAATTAACCGAATGAAGTTAGCTGAAAGATTCGTAAGATAACGAACGCTAATCATTCTAAAACAAGTTAAAATGCCAAGATCAGTAAACGCTGTTGCTTCAAGAGCAAGAAGAAAGAAAATTCTAAAGCAAACTAAAGGTTACTTTGGAAGAAGAAAGAACGTTTGGACGGTAGCGAAAAACACCTACGAAAAAGGTTTAGGTTACGCTTACCGCGATAGAAAAAGAAAGAAAGGTCAATTTAGAGCACTTTGGATTCAAAGAATCAATGCTGCAGCTCGTTTAGAAGGAGTATCATACTCTAAATTAATGGGTGAAATGACTAAGAAAAATATTGAAATTAACAGAAAAGTTTTAGCTGACTTAGCTGTTAATCATCCAGAGGCTTTTAAAGCTGTTGTACAAAAAGCAATGGCTAACTAATTGAAGTCAAAAATGAATTAAAAAATGGCAGGAGAAAATACTTTTTCCTGCCATTTTCATTTCATAGTCAACAGGCACAACACACTGAAATAAAGAAACATCGCCCAATCACTTCTAAGATACGGTCTAAATAAAGTAAGTTTTATTTATTCTGCTTCTTCAAAACAATCAAAACACATATTTTTGCGATTCAAAGAAATTATGCATCATGAGTAAAGAATTTAAACCTACTCCATATATTTTGGAATCTGTTAATACAGGTAAACAATTTAAAGATGAAGGATGGACATTAGACGCTCCTGGCGAACAACAACCAACTCTAATCAGGGCTGTTTACGACAAAAAGCAGATTGAGGTAAAAGATGAATCATACGGAATATTTCGTTTTGCAGACTGGTTACCAGTTCACAAAATGCTAGAAGGCTCTTCCGCTCCTATCACATACAAAAGCGAAGGTCTTGCAAAAAAACTAGGTCTCAAAAATTTATATATTACATTTAGTGGCTATTGGCCTGAAAAAGGAGCTAATTTTCGCACTTGTTCATTTAAAGAAACAGAAGCATTTACAGTAGGTGGAAGATTAAGTTCTGAAAACGGCAACGTTTTGGTGGTAGCATCTGCCGGTAATACAGCAAGAGCATTTGCAAGAGTTTGTTCTGATAATAATATTCCGTTGTTATTATGCGTTCCTGAAGATAATATTGATGCTTTATGGTTTGATGAACCAATTAAAGACAATGTTAAATTGGTTGTTACAAAATCAGGTAGTGATTATTTTGATGCTATTTATCTTTCAAACCTGGCATGCGAACTAGAAGGTTTTATTGCTGAAGGTGGAGCAAAAAACGTTGCACGTAGAGATGGTATGGGTACCACTACCCTATCTGCAATAACAACCATAGGTCGTATTCCTGATTACTATTTTCAAGCAGTAGGAAGTGGAACGGGAGCTATTGCTGCATGGGAAGCTAACAAACGCCTTATTGAGGATGGTCGTTTTGGAAGCAACTATATGAAATTAATGGTATCTCAAAACCATCCTTTTATTCCAATTCATGCAGCATGGAAAGCAGATTCAAGAGATATGCTACATTTGGATGATAATGAAGCCAGAAAACAAGTTGAAGAAATTGATGCAAAGGTTCTTTCTAACAGAAAACCTCCATATCCAATCATTGGCGGACTATACGATGCTATGAAAGAAGCCGGAGGAGATGTTTTATGTGCATCAAACGAAGAAGCCGCTGAAGCTGCTAAACTTTTTAAAGAAACAGAAGGTAATGATATTCATTCCGCAGCTTCTGTAGCTACAGCTACTTTAATTCATGCAGTAAAAGATGGAATTGTTAACGCAGATGATTACATTATGCTTAACATTACCGGAGGTGGAGAACAAAGGTTTAAAAGTGAAAAAGATATTATTTATTTAAAACCTGCTCATATATTTGATATTACACCAACATTAGATGATGTAAAAAGTGTTCTAGCTGAATTATTTAAAAAATAAATAAGATTTAAAAAGAATATTACAATATAAAAGAGTATAGTATTTAGGTACTATACTCTTTTTGTTTAAATACTTTCTTACCAAATATATAATTATAACTTTCTGCGACAATTATTTTTAATCGCACTAAGGTTATTACTATATTTGCTTTTCAATAAATAACAAAAGAAGAATCTTCTGACATGAGGTTAATATTTAGTTAAAAGAATACTATGACTATTTCGACCTATAAAAGTCTTTTATCTTTATGCTGAAGAATTAAACTTCTTATACTTAAAGAATCTCTTATACAAAACAAAATACAATATGAATATTGCATTGATTGGGTATGGCAAAATGGGAAAAGAAATTGAAAAAATTGCCATAGAACGAGGACACACTATTACTTCTAAAATAGATATGCAAACAGAGGATAAATTTGATGGCGAAGGTTTTGCAAATGCAGACGTAGCTATTGAATTTACTGTTCCCGCTGCAGCATATAACAACTATATGTCATGTTTTAAGCACAACAAACCCGTTGTTTCCGGAACAACAGGATGGCTTGATAAAATTGATGAAATAAAAGACCAATGTGAAAACAAAGGACAGACATTTTTTTATGCTTCTAATTTTAGTGTTGGGGTCAATGTGTTTTTTGAAATAAATAAAAAGTTAGCTCAATTAATGAATCCTCTTGATGATTATGAAGTCAGCATGGAAGAAACACATCACATTCATAAATTAGATGCACCTAGTGGAACAGCAATTACTCTTGCAGAAGGATTAATTGAAAATATTGATAGAAAATCAGGATGGGTAGAAGGCAAAGAAGCATCAAAGGATGAAATTCACATTGAAGCTATAAGAAGAGATGAAGTTCCTGGAATCCACACCATTAAATATGAGTCTTCAGTTGATGAAATTATCATTCATCACAGTGCTAAATCTCGTCAAGGATTTGCCCTTGGGGCTGTTTTGGCTGCTGAATTTGCTGCTAAAAACAAGGGCTTTTTAGGGATGAGTGATTTGCTTAATTTTTAACTAAATATTTTTATAATGCCTAAAGTTTCTCTATCCCAATGGATTAGATTTTCAATTGCTGCCATTATATACTTTTTATGGGTAATTTGGGTTGGCAATTACTTGTTATTTCTTGGATTACCAGTAATATTCGACATTTATATATCAAAAAAGGTTCCCTGGAACTTTTGGAAAAAAACTAAAAATGGAGAAAAACCTAAAGCTTGGGTTGAATGGGTTGATGCACTATTATTTGCGCTAGTGGCGGTATATTTCATCAACTTGTTTTTATTTCAAAACTACAAGATTCCAACATCTTCACTTGAAAAATCATTATTAGTAGGCGATCATCTTTTTGTTAGTAAAGTAACATATGGACCACGTATTCCTAATACGCCATTATCATTTCCTTTACTACAAAATACTGTTCCTATCCTTAATACGAAATCGTATATTGAATGGCCTCATTGGAAATACAAAAGACTTAAAGGTTTTAAAGAAGTTGAGAAAGGTGATATCGTAGTATTCAACTTCCCTACAGGCGATACTGTTACATCTAGTTTCCCTAATCTTAATCCTGATTTTTATATAACATGCAGAAGAGAAGGAATTAAAGCTGTAAACTCGAATCCTTCATTATTAGGCAAATATAAAGATGCAAGCCAGTGGGAGCTTAATTCAAAACTAAGACAACTTGGTAAAGAAAACATTATACTTAACAAGGAATACTGGGGTGATTTAATTTATCGTCCAGTAGACAGAAGAGATAACTATGTTAAGAGATGTATTGCTGTTGCCGGAGATACGTTTGAAATAAGACACAATCAAGTATTTATCAATGGAATAAAATCAAATAATCCTAAAGGTTTACAACATTGGTATAACATTATTACTGATGGAACTAAGTTTAATCAACGTTTTCTTGATAAACTGGAAATTTCTAATGAAGATGCTCGATATTTAGGAAACGGACCAACTTATACATTGCCATTAACTGAAGAAAAAGCAAATATGCTTAAGGAATATCCTTTTATTCGTCAGATGAATATGTCAGAAGAGGTACCTGATTCCAACTATACACAAGTATGGCCATATAGCACAAAATATAATTGGAGTAGAGATAATTTTGGACCTCTTTGGATACCTAAAAAAGGTACTACAGTTAAACTTACTCTTGAAAATTTAGTATTATACGACAGAATCATTACTGCATATGAAGGAAATACTTTAGACGTAAAAAATGGAGAAATTTATATTAATGGTACAAAGCAAGATGAATATACTTTTAATATGGATTACTATTTTATGTTAGGAGATAACAGACACCAATCTGCTGATAGTCGCTATTGGGGTTTTGTTCCTGAAGATCATGTAGTGGGAAGACCATTATTAGTATGGTTATCATTAAACAAAGACAAATCACTATTTGAAGGTAAAATTAGATTTGATAGATTTTTCAAATGGGTGGCAAACGAACAATAATCACATATTGAAAATATTAAAGAATGGAGTTAGCGTTTTTCTAACTCCATTTTTTTTACATTTGAAACGATATAATATATACTCAAATTTCTTCCTTGTAGATAAAAATTAACTTGTGCAGATGAATAAAAAAGAAATAATTAAACTGAGTATTGCTTTCTTACTTTTTCTACTTGGTATATGGACAGAAAGTCTTCTACCTTTTTTTGGCATATTAGTACTTATAGACACAATAAGAAAAAAGTCTTTCATTAAACAAATAATTAGCTTTGTAAAAAATAAAACTTCTAAAAGATTCATCTTTATTGAGTGGTTCTTTGCTGTATTATTAGCTACATGGATTTTATTTTTCATTCAAAACAACTTTGTTGGTTTATATTCTTTCCATACTTCATCAATGAATGGAACACTTGATCCTGGAGATGTTTTATTGGTAAATAAATTAAAACCCGGAACTGCAAAAAATATCAATTCAGTAAAAAGCTTTCATAGAAAATTAGGTTTAAGCTCTTTAAAACGAAAAGATATCATAATGTTTCATTTCCCGGATGGAGACTCCTTACTTAAAAACAGACCAACAGACAGTTATTATTATTTACAACGTCTTTATGGGAAATCAGATTTTTTAGATAAAAAGGAAAATTTATCAAACCTAAAATACTATCCGGTAAATAAACGACCTCGATTTGTAAAAAGAGTATATGGATTACCCGGAGATACTATTTCTATAATAAACGGAATTCTTTATTGTAATAATAACAAGATTAAATACCCTGATTTTTCTGTTGGCCGATATAAAATTACATCCGAATTAAAATCTGAATTAACGAAAAATCATATAATTCCTTACAATGAATTAACAACAAATGATGGTATTATTTGGGAAATATATGAAAAAGACATACGTGATCTAGCTTCAAAAAACATTGATTTAACAGCAGACTGTTTGCCCAAAAACTATCCGGATCCTCTTGTTTTTCCTTTTTCAACACATCAACTTTGGAATATGCATAATATGGGTCCTTTATATATACCTAAAAAAGGAGATAAAATTGAACTTACTCTCGAAAATTTAAAGTTTTACAAACGTATCATTCATGTTTTTGAAGAAAATAAAATTGAAGTTGATGGTAATAAAATTTTAATAAATGGGAAAGAATCAAGATATTACCAATTCAAAATGGACTATTTTTGGGTAATGGGAGATAACAGACCACACTCATTTGATAGTAGATTTTGGGGATTTGTTCCGGATAATCATATCATAGGAAAAGTGGAATATATACTCTATTCTAAAAAAACAGATACAAAAAGGTTATTGAATTATAAAAATGACAGGTTTTTTAAAGATGTAAAATAATCTTTGAAAAAAAGGTATGCAGTATAAAGGATGATTCACACCTTGCTTAAGTTTTATTTCTTGAATATCTAAGGAAACAACGTTAAATATGGAAAGCCTAAAGTTTATGAAGAGAAGTTTAGCAACTAATTTATTAGGCATTCTTTTTTTTAACTTTCAACTTAGAACATTAATATTAAACATATGAAAAAGTCGTTTTGGTTTTTAATTATACTATCCTTATTGATAGTTATTTTTTCTGTACAAAATGCAGAAGTTGTTCCAATAAGATTTATTATTTGGGAAGGTGAATTATCTTTGGCAATCCTAATGATTTTAACATTCTTATTTGGATTAATAACTGGAGCAATTTACTATGCTTTAAACATTAAGAAAAAGAAGAAGATCAAAAATCCGGTTGGAGATATTGCTTTTAAAGAAAACACAAAGGAAGAAATAACTGAATACGACGACGAAAATAGTGATGACACAAAGCTCAACGAACAATAATAAAACCTTGTTTACAATTAATTATTTACCTTCTGTACAATACTTCTCTCATTGGGTTAATACAAAAGAACCAATTATTGAGAGGCATTGTAATTATATAAAACAAACTTACAGAAACAGATGTGATATTTTGGCTGCTAACGGAGTTATCCCCTTAACTATTCCTGTTGCAAAAGGGAGAAGGCCAAAAGTTCAAACAAAAGATATTGAAATATCATACGACACAAGATGGCAACCACTACACTGGCGCTCTATAGTATCTGCTTATAACTCATCTCCTTTCTTTGAGTATTACATGGATGACCTTAAACCATTTTATGAAAAGAACTTCAAATTTCTCTTTGACTATAACATGGGTCTTATGGAGGTTATTCTTGATGCCCTTGAACTAGATACAAACCTCTACTTTACGGAAGACTATATTAAGAGCACAGGTGATGATTTTATTGATTATAGAAATATAATTCATCCTAAAAAGGATTATAGAGAGTATGATACTTCATTTAATCCTATAAAATACAGACAAGTATTTCAGGATAGATTTGAATTTGAATCGAACCTAAGTGTTATTGATTTAATATTTAATAAAGGACCTGAAGCTATTGACTGGTTAGAAGACAATATTATAAAATAACAGCAATATCAAAGCTTTATTGATTTAATGAATTCATCAACTATCTGTTGATGATCAAAAGCTAATTCTGGCAACTCTGATATATTGAACCATTTAGCATCTTTTGCATCATCCATTGCTACAGCTTCTGGTTTGTTTTTTAAAAATGCGTAAAAAACTACAGAAACGGTTCTTCCCCGAGGATCGCGATCAGGAGCTCCATAAGTTTTGAATTGAGTAATATCAATATTTTCAATACCAGTTTCTTCCTGTAATTCTCTTTTGGCAGCTGTTTCTAAATCCTCATCCATATCTAAAAAACCTCCGGGAAATGCCCAAAGGTTTTGAAATGGATTATTTTTTCTTTGAATAAATAATATTTCCGGAACTTTGTTTTCTGTAATAAGAATTACATCAACAGTAACGGCTGGCCTAGGGTATTGATAAGTAAAACTCATAATTTAATCGGGTATAATTCTTTTTATTACCCTTAGCTTATGACTGTATTTATTGATTTCCTTATTAAAAATTCCCTGGTGGTCAATATGGTCAATACGAACTTCACCATATGAGTGAATTATTTGTCCTTTACCAAGACAAATACCAACATGAACGATATTACCTTCCTCATCATCAAAAAAAGCTAAATCTCCAATACTTGCTTCTTCAACAAAACTTACATTATTTCCTAACTCAATTTGCTGATAAGCATCACGAGGTAACCAATATCCATTTATTTTAAATACAATTTGAGATAATCCTGAACAATCTATTCCAAAATAAGATCTACCTCCCCATAAATATGGAGTATGTAATAGCGAATTTGCTACATCTCTAATTGTAATCTCCTTATTACTTGGAACTGGACCTGAAATAAAATAGTCATTTTTACCTATTGAAAAACTATTCATTTCATGGCCATTAAAAACAATCCTACTTCCTGCCGGAATAACCATAGGAGCGCTGGATCCATCCTGAACTATTTTTATTTTGGGAGTTGGAACCATCCACGCATTAGCACTTTTCCAAAGTTCATACTCTGTAGGTGCAACAGAAAATACGAGTTTAGAGTCTATCCACCCTTCGTATCCATCAAAATCCATCTTAATCTTAGCCCACTTCTCTGTTTTTTCAGTAACAACAAAGGTTTCTCCAAAAAGAATCTGAGTTACTAATTCTGACTTTTCTGAAGGTTCTTTTCTTACGGGTATAAAACTATAAACACTAATCGAACCGATCATATTCTTTATAAATTAATGCTGCGAATATATTAAAATATGCATAAAGATTGATTCTGTATTATGAATTTATTGATTAGTGAATTGTTAATCATTCTGAAACTATTGCAAAAACAAGCATAGTGATTTTAAAATACTCATTTTATATTTATGTTTTTTTGCTCATATTTGTTACTGTATTAGAAATTGCAGTATTAACCTGAATTCGCTTTAAATTTCAAAAATATATCGATCTCTGATTAATACTTTTTACATGTGTATTTCTTCGTAATTAAAACACTTAAGTGATGAAAAACTTCTTACACAACTTTAAAAAATATTCTCTTGCTACATATCGAATACTTCTTTTTTTAGCTGCTATAATCTTAATAGCAAACCTAATGCCTCGTGAAGGAAAATTTCAATATGAATTTAAAAAGGGAGAACCATGGAGATATGAAGTACTGATAGCTCCTTTTAATTTCAGAATTTATAAAACTACTGATGAACTTGATGCGGAAAGAGATAGTATTCTAAAAAACTTTCGTCCTTATTTTGTTAAAGATAGTATTGTATGCAGTAAAGTATCTGAAGGATTTATTCTTGAGTACAATAAACAATCTGATGCTTTAAAAACAAAGTATAAATTTTTACGAAGAAAAAATAATTCAATCCAAAATTCCGAATACGTTAAAATTGCTATTGATAGTATACTTATACATGTTTTTAATAAAGGAATTTTAGATATCCCGGAAGAATACATAAACGAAAATGATGGTTTTGAATTAATGTTAGTCAGTAACAATTTGGCCGAGCCATATCTCTCTACCGAGTTCTATTCATTACGCTCTTCTTATCAATACATTACCAGAGAATTAGCAAAAAGCCTATCTGTTATTTCTAATGATTTTACAGGGATTGAAGAATTTATCTCTGAATTACAAATAGAACATTTTATTGTTTCCAATGTACATATTGATAAAGAAAGATCTCAGTCCGAAAAAGATAACTTACTTAAAAACATGGCTCTGACTAAAGGAATTGTATTAGCAGGCCAAAAGATAATTGACAAGGGAGAAATTATTGATGATCAGGCTATAAAAAAATTAGTCTCGTATAAAAAAGAGTATGAATCAAGAGTTGGAACTCTATCTGAATACAATATCATTTTTGCAGGTCACTTACTAATTACCTTTTTATTTCTAACTAGTTTATTCTTATTCTTATATTTCTATAGAAATGATGTTTACCAAAATTTAAAATTCATAACCTTTTTATTATTAATTCTTAGTACTGTTATTGTATTAGCTTATTTATCTTATATAATTCCAGACATACCAATATGGGTTATTCCTATAACCATTTTACCATTAATAGTCAGAACATTTATTGACTCCAGATTAGGATTTTTTATATATGTTATAGCTGTTATACTGGCATCATTTTTCAGTCATAACAGTTTTGAATTTATCTTTTTACAAATTCCTGCGGGTATCACAGCTATTTTTAGTTTATATAGAATGGTGAGAAGATCGCAAATTGTGAGATCTGCAATTTTTATACTTCTGACATATAGTTTATTTTATACAGGTCTTACTCTATTGCAGGAAGGTGATATAAAAGGAATAAACTATGAATACTTTATCTATTTTACAATTAATGCATTTTTAATATTTATTGTTTACCCACTGATATATATTTTCGAGAAACTGTTTGGTTTTCTATCTGATGTTACCTTAGTTGAGTTATCAGATACCAACCACCCTCTTTTGCGATCATTGGCAGAAAATGCTCCTGGTACTTTTCAACACTCTATTCAAGTCGGAAACATTGCACAGGAAGCAGCTTATAAAATTGGGGCTAATCCATTATTAGTTCGTGCCGGAGCGATGTATCATGACATTGGAAAAACAGCAACACCTTTATATTTTACAGAAAATCAAACTTCAGGAGTAAATCCTCATAATGAAATGGATTTTGAAGATAGTGCGAAACTAGTTATCAGTCATATTGAGGGGGGAATCAAAATTGCAAGAAAATACAATTTACCAGAGAAAATCATTGACTTTATTGCAACTCATCAAGGAACTACACAAGCTAAATACTTTTACAATTCTTATGTAAATCAAAACCCTGACAAGAAAGTCAATATTGATAATTTTACCTATCCGGGTCCTACTCCTTTTACAAAAGAGACTGCTATACTAATGATGGCTGATTCTATTGAAGCTGCATCAAGAAGTTTAAGTGAGTATTCTGATAAAACTATTGATAAACTAGTGGAGAGTATCATTAATACTCAAATTAAAGAAGGTCAGTTTTATAATGCACCAATTACATTCAGAGAAATAACTGAAATAAAAGAGGTATTTAAAGCAAAACTTAAAAATATATATCATGCAAGAGTTGCTTATCCTAAAATTAAAAAAGATAAAAAATAAGACAACAAATCATTTATAGTAAAATAAAAAAACGGATGAACTAAGCTGCTCATCCGTTTTTTATATATGTATTCAATATTTTATTTAAAAAGTTTCATAACCATCATCTTTTTCATTATCAAGTCCCAGATCAATAATCTTATTCTGATCAAGAGAAGATGTTTTTGGAGCAACCTTTGTTTTACTTGACTGAACAACCTTTTTTTCAGAGTTACTCTTATTTACTGTTTCTTTAACTTGCTGATCCTCCAATTTAAATACTGATATTGATCCATTCAGCATTAATGATAAATCTTCAAGTTCTCTTGATGCCGAACTAATTTGTTCTGAATTAACGGCGTTTCTCTGTGTAATTTGATTTAACTGCTGCAGTGCATTATTTATTTGCTCAACTCCTGCCACTTGCTCTAATGATGCCGCTGTAATATCTTGTACCAGGCTAGCTGTTTTTTCGATTTCAGGAGTAATTTCAACAAGATTTTTACTTGCTTCACCTGAATTACTTATAGTTTCCTGAGATACTGTATTAATTTCATTTGCTGCCTGCTGACTTCTTTCGGCCAATTTTCTAACCTCTGCAGCTACAACAGCAAAACCTCTTCCTTCAGCACCTGCCCTTGCCGCTTCAACAGCTGCATTTAATGCTAAAATATTGGTTTGAAATGCGATATCTCCAATAATTGAGATCTTTTCAGTAATATCAGCCAATGACTTTTGAGCCAACTCAGAACTCTTATTACTGGTTCTAATACCTTCAGCTGCTTTTTGTGCTATTTTTTCAGTTTCTTTTGAATTATCTGTGTTCTGCTGAATATTTGCATACATCTCTTCCATGGAAGAAGAAACCTCTTCAGCAGCTGATGCCTGCTCGCTAGCTCCTTCACTAAGCTCCATAGACTCTTTATTTAATTTATCACTAGCTCTGACAATCTTCTCGGCCCCAATTCTAATTTCATCAACAACTGTTTTAATATTTGCAACCATAGTATCTAATGCTGCAGATAATCGACCTATTTCATCTTTACGATCTATTGCAAATTTTGTACTTAAATCACCTTGAGCAACTTTTTCTGCCAATTCTATACCTGTTTCCAATGGTCGACTAATTGAGGTAGCCAGGTAATAGGTAAGAATGACACCTAAAATAATTAAAACAAAAATGCTGGAAATAATCAATTGTTTTTCCTGAACCACAATAGTATTACTCTTATCTCCCATCTCCATTAAATAATCCAAACCTAAGTCGGAAGATTTTCTAACTTCCCACATTAATTGTTTTCCTATTTCATATCTTTTTAATTCAGCTAAACGAGCTTTTTTATAGACAGGAAGAAATTCTTCGATTGAGGATTTTAAATCTGATAAAGTGTTTTTTAAAGCATAAGGATAATTACCATTAAAAAAGTCAGCATTTTCCTCTAAAAACTTACTGACTTTAACACCATCCTTTGTTCTAATATATTCTGATAATTTATTGTATATGAAGTTAAATTGAGCTACTTTTTGTTGAACTCCTAATGAACCTTTATTCTCTAATCCCTGAGCATTAATTTTTTTAAAAAGATCATTTATAATATCTAATTTATTTACAGTTTCTTTTTCTGCATCAATAAATTCTGTTCTTTTTTCAACAAAATTATTAGTCAAGTCTAACACGTTTTGAAGATCAATCCCTCTTGAGACTAAATCACTGTTCGATGAATCCTCAAGTTGTATTAATTTTTTCAAAGCATAAACAAAACTTTCCACTTGCTTTTCTGCCCGATCATTATAATAAAAGTCACTTGATAGATCCACTGCTGTCATTAAGCCATTGGTAACTTCCCAAAACTGGTTCATTTTAGAAGATTCACTCACTGAAGGAATGTATTTTTCTGACAACTGGCCTATTTCATACTCAACTCTCAACAGATTAAACAAGAACACTAGGGTTGAAATAACAGATAAAAGAATTACAATTCCAAAACCTATGCCTACCTTATTTCTGATTTTAAGGTCTCTCCACTTCATGGTTATTAATTAATAAGTTTAATATTATAATGCGTCCTCTTAGGGGTAGTAAAAATATACGTTTTTTGTTAAATTATGTTACATTAAGCATTAAATTTAATTCAGTTTTGCTAAGATTATAGAGACTAAAAGTTAAACTCTCTTAAATTTGTTTTTTGTAGATTTGTGTTATCAAAAACTCAAAAACACATGAAATACTTTTTACGACTAACTTTATTTGTATTTATACTATTACCGATACTCTTTTCGGCTGGATGTACAAATAAGAAAAATTTAAAAATAGCTTTTTTATACCCATCAAAGACTATAGAGCGTTTTAGAAAGGAAAGTGAATTTTTCAAAGCTTATGCAGAAAAACAAGGTATTGAAGTAATTGTAAGAGATTCGGAAGTTGATGAAACATTACAAAAAGCCCAAGCCTCTGAAGTTATAGAGGAGGGTGTTGATGCTATTGTTATCATAGCTGTTAATGTAAATACTGGAGCTGCCATTGTGCGGGAAGCAAAGGAGAATGACGTAAAAGTTCTGGCCTATAATCGAATGATGACTAATTGTGATGTTGATTTTTTTGTTGCCAGTAGTAACGATCAAATTGGCAAAAGCATGGTAGACGCTGTCATTAAAGAAAAACCACAAGGAAATTTTGTAATTCTGGGAGGAGATAAATTTGATAAAAATGGACTCGACCTGCAAAACGCTATTAAAAAGTATATAAAACCTCATATTGACAATGGTAATGTTAACATCATATACGAATCCTTCATTGAACAATGGAGTGATGTAGTTGCAGGGTATGAAATGCAAAAGGTAATATCTTCGTATGGAACTAATATTGATGCCGTAATTTCCGGTTTTGATGGGATGTCTGATGCAGTAATAGATGTACTAAAAAAATACAATTTAGAAGGAAAAGTGGCAGTTACCGGTCAAGATGCTGAATTAAGAGGCTGTAAAAATATAGTACAAGGTTATCAAACAATGACCCTTTATCATCCATTGAAGGCCTTAGCTGAAAAAGCTGCTGAAGTTGCCATTGAATTGGCAAAAGGTAAAAACACAAAAGAATTTATTAACAGTACCGAGAATAATGGTTATGCTGACATACCTACTCATCGAGTAAACTCAATTGTTATAACAAAAGAAAATATAGATAAAGAACTAATTAACACTGGTGTTTACACCAGAGATGAAATTTATAATTAACAAAAAAGAGGCTGCAAAAACAGCCTCTTTTCTTGTGTATTTTTTATCACTAAATAACTATTTTTTTACCAAACCACTTCTTTTTAATAGAGCTTCATTTGTAGGTTCTTGCCCTCTAAAAGCTACATATAAATCCATTGGATGTTTAGTTCCTCCTTTGCTTAAAATATTTTCCCTAAACGAAGCTGCTGTGTTTTTATCAAATATCCCATTCTCTTTAAATACACTAAAGGCATCCGCATCTAGTACTTCAGCCCACTTATAACCATAATATCCTGCAGCATATCCACCAGCAAAAATATGCGAGAAAGCAGTGCTAAAACATGTTCCTTCCACTGGTGGAAATAATTCTGTTGGAGCCATTGCCTCATCCTCAAAATCATTTACAGCACCATCAAACTCTGTAGTTAACGAATGCCATGCCATATCATTCATACCAAAAGACAATTGACGAACACTTTGATACCCGCTTTGAAAATTAGCTGAAGCCATAATTTTATCTACAAGTTCATCAGGAATAGTTTCACCTGTTTTGTAATGTTTACCAACCATTTTTAGCCATTCTTTCTCAATTCCCCAGTTTTCTAGAATCTGAGAAGGTAGCTCTACAAAATCACGATAAACATTAGTTCCACTTAATGACTTATAAGTTGTTTCACTAAGCATTCCATGTAAACCATGTCCAAATTCATGTAAGAAAGTTCTTACCTCATTGTAGGTCAATAAAGATGGAGTTTCTTCTGTTGGTCTACTAAAATTACAAACCAAAGAAACAAATGGTCTAATATCATTTCCATCTTCCGTTTTATACTGCTCTCCGTAATTTGTCATCCAGGCACCACCTTGTTTACCTGCTCTTGGAAAGAAATCAACATAAAGAACAGACATATATTTTCCACTTTCATCAAAAACCTCGTATGCTTTAACTTCAGGGTGATACACAGGAATATCTTTATTTTCTTTAAAAGTAATTCCATACAATGTAGTAGCAAGATCAAAAATTCCTTTTTCCACCTTTTCCAATTGAAAATAAGGTTTTGTCATTTCCTCTGTAAAAGAAAACTTCTCTGATTTTACTTTTTCTGAATAATAAGAAAAATCCCAACGTTCCAATTGATCCTCTAAACCATGAGCATTTGCATAATCAACAACCTCTTTAATTTCTTCTTTAGCAAATGGCAATGATGCATCTAAAAGCTCTTGTAGAAAATGATTCACTTTCTCCGGAGTTTGAGCCATTCTTTCTTCAAGTACATATTGTGCATGGTTTTCAAAACCTAACAATTGTGCTCTTTCCAACCTTAAATTCACAATTGACTTCACAACATCTTTGTTGTCATGTTCATCATTATGATTTGCTCTGGTAGAATATGCCATATACATTTTATGCCTTAACTCTCGGTTATCAGCATACTTCATAAAAGGAACAAAGCTTGGAAACTGAAGAGTAAATATCCAACCTTCCTTACCTTCTGATTTAGCTAATTGAGCAGCTGCATCTTTAATTGCTGCTGGCAATCCAGACAAATCATCTTTATTTGTAATATGAAGCTTAAAGGCATTAGTTTCTGCCAATACATTTTCTCCGAACTTTAACGTAAGCTTCGATAACTCAGTTGAAATAGCACGATATCTTTCTTTCTTCTCTCCTGACAAAAGTGCTCCCTTTCTTGTAAATGCTTTATAAGTATCATCTAACAATTTCGATTGCTCTTCATTCAGATTTGCATCTTTACTGTTATTATAAACAGTTTTAACTTTTTCAAATAATGCCTCACTTAACCAAATATCGTTTGAATATTCAGTTAACATTGGAGATACCTCTCTTGCTATTGCTTGTATCTCATCATTTGTTTCTGCATGATTAATATTAAAAAAGATTGAAGAAATCTTTGATAACTTATCGCCTGCTTGTTCCATAGCCAGAATTGTATTTGCAAAGCCTGGCTCTTCTTTATTCTCAATAATTACTTTAATCTCTTCTTTTGCCTCTTTTAATGCAGTTTTAAAAGCTGGCATATAATCTTCAACCTTAATTTTATCAAAAGGAGGAGTATGATGTGGTGTGCTAAATTCTATTAATAATGGATTTTTATTCATCTGTCTAAATTTTATTTTTACAACTTATTGTAATTAATATGCAAAGTAAACAACTATAAACAAGTATTCGTTTTATAAGAAATTATTTTTTTCTTTCCTCCCGTGTCAATCAAACATAAAAAAACACTGTTTAACAAGCAATTACATTACAACAAAAATTATAAATAAAAGATTTATATACGTGTATTTATCTTCTTAATGTTCAAATAACTATATGGAAAATTTTATTTGAAACCTTGTGATAATATTATAGTAAAAGGAATAATCAAATAAAAGCAACCATAAAAACCAAAATCCATTATCTGTTTTGTTACAATAATTTTGAAGTTTAGATTTGGTTGTGAGGTTTATCTAACTATGAAAACATCTTAAAAATGAATCGAAGTATTTTAAAGTTATTTTTTATTGGCCTAACACTATTTACAGTCCAAAGTATCTTTTCTCAACACAACCTAAACGAATCTGACAAAAAGAAGATTTCTGTTGCGGAAAGAAAAATCAAAAAAGCTGAATCTATTGTAAAAAAAGCAGATAAATATACCTCACAAATTGAAATACTAAAAAATGACGGTAAAGTAAGAACTGGTAAAATACAGCGTCTCGAAACAAAAGCAAACAACATAATTATAAAATCTTCCTCCTTTTATAAAGATGGATATGGTAAAAAATACGAAACTTATCAAAGTGCTGTTGAAAGATATTTAAAAGATGGTAGCTTAGAATTTGATTTTGAATCAAATAAAAACGAAGCTCGCAAAACATATAAAACAGGTAGAAAATGGAGAAGAAAATCTAAATCTCAAGCCAATGTTGATAAAGGCGTTGAGTATTTATTAAAAGCAAATGAGGTTGAAGGCTCAGCAATTGAAGCTCTTGAAAACATCTTAACTCATGTAAATAGCAATGATAAACCTGAGGATGTAATTGAAGAAGAATTAACTGAGGCTACAACAATTTCTGAAGAGATCATTGCAGTTGAACCTACTACTCCAATAGTAGCAGAAGCAAAAGAAGACAGCTCCTTAACCGTTTCTCCAGATACACTAAACACGACAGTAACATTACCTGAAGCCCTTATTCCTACAGACACAATTAACACTCCTGTTATTTCTCAGGATACATTAACAATTGCATTTAATGATACAGCTTCTGTAGATACTCCAATCACAGAAACAGCTAAAATAGATACAGAACCTATAGTTGACGAAGTTGCAGAACCTGAGCAAGCAAAAGATTTAACAACCTATTTTACAATACAGTTTTTAGCCGATAAACAACCTGTACCTAAAGAAAAAATTACATCAATATATAACGGTCCTGTTGAAGTTATAAAACATGAAGCCGATGGATGGTTTAGATATAGTATTGGAAGATATAGTGATATTAACAATGCCAAAGAGACTTTGCAAAGTACAGGAGTGAAAGGGTATGTTGTTGCCTATCATAATAACAATCGTATTTCTACTCGTGAAGCAATTGAAATACTAAGCGGAATATAAAAAAACTTAAACTCAATAATTAATATTTAATACACACACAATGAAAAAAATTATTATTGTATTTTTTGCAATTGTTGCAACGTTAAATACTTCAGCTCAAATTAATATAGGGCAAATTTTTGAAGCAGGAACTGCTGATGCAAAAACTTTAGCACATCCATATTTACAGCCATACGGTGAAATGCTTGGTGTTAACTTAAACTCAGGTTGGTACACTTCAGCAAAAGTTCATAAACTATTAGGCTTTGATATTACTTTTACAGGCACTTATTCAAAAGCTCCATCTAGTGCTAAAAGTTATGATGTAAATAAATTGGATTTAGAGAGTTTCACATTAGCTACAGGTTCACAAAACATGGCTCCTACAATTGCTGGATCTTCAAAAGATTTACCAAAACTAAGACATGATATTTCTGGAGCAGAAATTGAATTACCAGATGGTTCAGGAATGGATCATTTAATTTCACCAATGATTACAGTTGGTGTTGGTTTACCCTATGGAATAGAAGTAAAAGGAAGATTTTCACCTGAATTAGACCTTGGTGATGCAGGAAAATTATCATTATGGGGTGCCGGTATTCAAAAAGACATTAAAGATTATATCCCAGGTATCAAACATGTTCCTGTTTTAAATATGTCGGTATTAGCTGCATATACTAATTTTGCAGGTTCTGCAACAATGAATGATGTTCAAAATACAATTACAAATGGAGAGGTTAGTATTGATGCTAATGCTTATACAACAAGGTTATTAATCGGTGCAAATTTACCTGTAATTGCATTTTATACTGGTTTAGGGTATGGTCGTTGTTCTAGTGATTTTAATATTAATGGTGATTTCAGCGACTCATCTAATGAACCGATTACTCTTAGCTATGTAACCAAAGGTTTTGATTTTAATGTTGGCCTACGTTTAAGACTTGGTGTTATTGGTTTACATGCTGATTACACAGTTGGGGAATACAGTTCCCTTACAGCCGGCATAGGAGTTAACTTCAGATAATTGATGTTTTTTATCCATATATAAAAGCCATCTAACTATAAAGATGGCTTTTTTTGTTTTTCATCATTCTCATATAAATAACAACTTTAAAAACTAGAGATTACCCACATATTTTAGTAAATTCATTTGTTTTTAATTACAATAAACATAATCATAACGTATCATATTATTTTTGGCAAATGAAAGTTAATCTATTAATAATTTCTTGTGCTGCCTTAATATTTTCATTTAATGGTATAGCTCAGCAACTACCAGATCAACTTAGAAGTTGGTTAAGTTCTAATGAATTATCCAAAATTAAAAAAGCAAATATCAGAATTGATCAAGGAGAACAAATTCTTTTTTCACAACAACTACGAAACATCGAAGACAGCATCCCTCATGAAAAATTAAATTACCTGACATTGTCAAAAAACCTGTTTATCAATAAAAAAACAGGAAGATTACTATTGCAAACAAAAGAATATTTTGCCTCAGGATATGATTCAAAACTCAAAATATTCAAAACATATCTTGATCATTTTCTAAAAACAGATTCTACTAACAGTTATCCCAAAGCTCATGCATTAAATGACTCAATAGATATCTATATATCGGATGCACGATTCTTCAGAGATAAAAGTGAAATCAAAGGAAATTTAATAGCAGCAGCTAATGCTATACATCAATCAAATATCAATCTTCAATCAGCAGTTGTTTTATGCGAAAAAGCATTAGTTTTAATTAAATCTGAAGAAATCGAGAGTAGCAAATCAATTCAAAATCAGGACTACACAGAAACAAAAACTTTGGTAATTGAAAAATCACCTGAAATAAAACAAAAAGAAACAACAGCTATAAAACAGAAAGACGAAATAAAAGATAATACCATTGCTAAAGCAAATACTGAAACTAATAAAACTACTAATGTTAGTACAGGTTATATTAGCAAATCAGACATTACCACTAAGAATGAAATTATTAATGAACCTGCAGGTACAGTTGATGATATTTATTTCACCGTTCAGATTTTAGCAGACAGAAAACCTGTATCAAATGTAAAAATTAAAAGCGTTTATAAAGGTCAACTTCCTATTATTGAAAATCAGGGGGATGGATGGTACAGGTATAGCTTCGGAAAATTTAGCAACTATGGATCCGCAAAAAAAGCGCTTCAAAATTCTAATACAAATGGTTATGTAGTTGCTTACAAAAATAAAACACGCATTTCGGTAAGAGAAGCAATTACGCATTTACAGCATATCAACCAATAGATGCAACATTATGGGAAGAAAAATAATATATTCATTATTACTATTCATTTATGCAGTGCAAACCTACGCACAAAAAGATGTGGTTGAATTTCTTCAGTTTTCAGAGACTAGCTATCAGACTCAACTAATGAAATTGTACATGGAACCTTTAGCTAAGATGCAACAAAGTAATCTGAACACAGGTATGTACCATACAGCAAAGCCACACCGTTTTTTAGGTTTTGACTTTTCTATTTCTATGGCTACGACTACCATGAGCGACATAAAAAAAGGATTTTATATTACAGATCTCCCCGATTTTGACAACAACTATACTGTACTAACAACAAGTACTCCCATAACACCTAACGTTTCTGGCAAAACAAATAACTTATCTGTTATTAAAAGTAATTCAACCGGAGAAAACATAACTCTGCCTAATGGTAGTGGACTAACTAAAATATCTATACCTATTTTATCAGTAGGCCTTGGATTACCATATAATACTGAGTTAAGATTAAACTTCTTTCCTCAAAACAAAAACAAAGATTTAGGAAGTACAACAAAATATGGCGGATCAATTAAACATAGCATTAAAGAATATATTCCCGGATTAAATGTAATTCCAATGCTATCATTATCCTTATTGGGAGGATATAGTGTCATGACAAACAATATTGATATTTCTTACCCTTCAAGTAATACCAATGGTCAAAAATTACATGGTAAAACATCCGGATATACAGGAAGAATTTTGGCAGGAATGGATATGAGAGTTTTTTCGGCTTATGCAGGAGTTGGATATGGAGTATCAACTGTTGAGTATACCTTAAAAGGTAAATATTATGTTGGTAATACTACTAATGAAACAGAAGAAATCAATCCTGTATCTGTAACTTATGATTATTCTCAAATCGACATCAACTTTGGTATTAATGCAAAAATCAAGTTTATTGATATATTTGCAGACTACTCATTTGGAGGTTACAACACCCTGAATTTTGGTATTGGATATAATTTTAGATAGTATAAAAGTCACTAAATAAAAGTTCCAAGTTAAAAGTTGAAAGTAGCGATACTTACAAAGTGTTCCATCACCCTTTTAACCTTTAACCCTTTATCTTTCTAACTTTTTGTTTTTACTTTATCTATAAACTATTAAAGCTAATTACCTCATCTAATTTTTTGCGTAGTTTTTGAGGGGCTTTAACATCTACTGGATATCCAATTGTTAATATGGCTATTGGTTCTAATCCATCTTCATTTTTTATGATATCATTAATAACTTCAGGGTTAAAATGACACACCCAGCAAGTTCCTAATCCTAATTCCGTTGCCATTAAAGTCATATGATCTACTGCAATAGCTATATCTATATCACAGTGATCCTTATTATCATATGAACGCTTCCATGATTCTTCATGGTTACCATAAATTATAATTATGCTGGGAACTTTTGAAAACCATTCTCGTTGATAAGATGGTTTTATCTTATCCAAAATCTCATCTTCATCAATCACAACAAACTTCCAGGGTTGACGATTTGCTGCCGAAGGTGCCAATCTACCAGCATTAATTACTTCTTTTAATAATGTTCTGTCAACTTTATTGTCGTGATAACTGCGTACTGCATAACGACTTTTAATTAGTTCTTTAAAATGCATAATGGATAATTTTGAGTAGCCTAAATATATCAAATGTTCTTTGTATTTTTCAAATCGAAATTATGTTTTTTAAAATCACATGTAAAAAAGAACCATGTTTTTTATTCTCTCAAAAATCCTATCCTTTTTACTTTCACCTATTTGGTGGGTTTGCGTACTATTATTATTGTTTATTATTCTTCGTCGTTATAAAAAAAGAAAATGGTTATTAATTGCATCCTTTGGCATTCTTATTTTATTCTCTAACCAATATTTATTTTACCATGTTAGCGGATGGTGGGAAGGTAAGCTACAAACACCAAAGGATGTAAAACATTATGATGGTATTATTCTTTTGGGAGGCTTCTCTAATTATAATACAGAAGCCCAAAGAATAAGATTTACGGAAAGTTCTGATAGATTGTTGCAAGCACTTGAATTATATAAGTTAGACAAAGCCGATTATTTTATTTTTACTGGTGGTTCTGCCAGAATTATTGCAAAAGAAAAAAAAGAAGGTGATTATTTAAAGGACTATTTAAAACTAATGGGTATTTCAAATGACAGTCTTTTAGTGGAATGGGAATCAAGAAACACCCATAAAAATGCCGTTGAAACCTATAAAATGCTCAAAGACAAAAATCTTGATAATGGAAAGTTTCTTTTGGTTACCTCAGGTTTTCATATGAAAAGAGCAATAGGCTGCTTTAGCAAAGAAGGCATTAATGTTACACCTTATAGTACCGATCCTCTACAAGCAAGCTTAAGTCCTGGTTTTGCTGATATTATTACTCCTTCAGCAGGACCACTTGCAACATGGGAACGCTTATTCAGAGAATGGATTGGATATGCTGTTTATAAAATAAAAGGTTTTATTGATTGATAAGGTTGCAAGGTAAAGGGTAGAAAGGTAAAGGGTACAACATCTGACAGATTTTTAAACATTATGCAAATAAATCTGTCAGGTGTTGTACCGAAAACTGAAGACTGCCTACTCAGCCTTAATTCTATTTACCCTGGCAACCATATCTGTGGATTGCAGAATCTTAGCTTTTAAATCTTCAGGATATACAGTATGGTCTTTAAAAAAGTAATCTACAATCTTCAAAGCGTCAACTGAGCTATAGCCATTTAGTGTCACTTGAACCCAAAACATTGGAAAAAATAACGAACCTGTTTCTTTTACTGTTTGAGTAAGCTCAAGAGCACTATTTAAATACTTCATATTTCTTTCCTGATGATATGGATGATGAATATAGGCTAATGCAGTCAGTACCCAATTTTCTTTCTTCCTGTTTTCCAGCTTTTCTAATCCTTCAATAAATTCATTCAACGATGACTCATCCTTTGAAAATACCGGACTAACAAACTCCATCATACCTTTTACATCCGGATCTTTAACCTCCTCTGCCATAGCTTTAACAAAAGCATCATCTAATTCTGAATCTTTCATTGCTAAAGACATGGCCATGCTACTTAAATCTCTTTCTGATAACTTTACACCTGCCATTTCTTTTTTTCGTATTACAACCTGCCTCAACTTTTTTAATCCTTCAGGCGTTGTAACAATACTTGCCCAAGTCTTCACAAACATCTTTTTTAAACTTAACGAAATCTCTTTTTCTATCTTGTTAGTAAGCATTTCTTCAAGTTCAAAATCTATAGTATTTCTTAATTCAGCTTTAGCACATCGCCAAAACACAGTATACAATTGATCACACGCTAAGGTTAATAACTGTTCATTATCCTCTTGTTCAATTAATTTCATAAGCATATGCATATACTTATCAACAGCAATATTTCCATGTAAAAGGTTTTCGTATAAATGCACTAACGTACTTCCTTTTACCAAGTCATTCTGCCAGGTATAAACATTGTTCAATGCATATTCCAGAGAAACCGGATCAAACAAAAACAATCCATATCCTTCAGCATCTACAGAAGGCAAAACGAACTGGGGTATTTCATCAGATACTTTTTGTTTGGCAGATAGAAATTCTAATTCTTCCTCCTGCATCTGATTATCGTTTACTTTTATATATTTTATACGCTGAGCCCAAACTTTACTACTATCACCATATTCAGGTGTTTGTTTAACTACCAACTGATAATCTTCCTTTACAAATTCAACAATTGGTCTTCCCGGCTCATTAACCCAGTTATTGCTCCATAATTCTAAATCATACTCAGACAAATTGGTTAATATTTTCATTAAATCAGCCCATGAAGCATTGCTATAGCTAAACTGATTTAAATAGGTGATTAGTCCCTGCTGCAACAAATCCTCTCCCATTAAATTTTCAAGCTGATTCATTACGATTGGAGCCTTATGATAAATAATAGTACCATACATTGATGCTGCATCAGCCAAATTATCTAGCTTTTGCTCAATCGGATTGGCTGCCATAGTTCTATCAACAGAAAAAGATTCAGGAAAATGAGAGGTTAAAAAAGTAAGCTCATGGTTTAAATCCGGGAACTGCTCTTTTACTATTTTATCTGCCATAAAATTGGCAAATACCTCTTTTTGCCAGACTCCACTAAACCATTTCATAGTAACCAAATCACCAAACCACATATGAGCTGTTTCGTGAGCCAGTAATTGAGCTCTGTTTAACAATTCATTCTGAGTTGGATTTTCGCTTAAAAACAATTTTTCTTGTCGGTAATAAACCGCCCCTGGATGCTCCATTCCTGAAAACTGAAAGGATGGAATACAAACCAAATCATACTTTTCAAAGGGATATTTAATATGAGTATAATTTTCTAACCAGTTTAAAGAGTGAAATACCTGGTTAAAAACAGCAGGTTCATTTCTATTTACTTTGGCAGAATCATCTTCCATATAGAACATGGAAATCTCCATACCATTTCGAATTTCTGATATCTTTTTAAACTGCCCAACAGCAAAAGCCCACAAATATGTACTTAATGGTTTAGATTGAGAATATGTGATTCGTTTTGCATTTTCTGTAACTTCCTCTTCGATATAAGGTTTCCCATTACATATGGCGGTCCATGTTTTAGGCATTGTTATGGCATATGAAACTTTAGCCTTTAAATCAGGTTGATCAAAACAAGGAATTGCAGATCGGGCTCTATCCGGAACAAATAATGAATATAGATAGGTCTTATTTCTGTTTAAAGCACCCTCGCCCATCTCAAACTCAATTTCAATCTTATTATTTCCCTCTTTTAAATAGTTACCTGGTATAACAAGATGTTCATTATCGAGTGAGAAAAACACTTTTTGGTCATTTGCTTTCACCAAACCTACCAAATCCTGTTCTGATACAAAATCAAATACTAAAGGAGTTGTTATATCTTTTTTAGTAAGTTGAATGTTTGCTTTTGCATGAATAGGGACATTTATTGAATCAGGAATCGTCATTTCCAGATGATACTCGATATCTGACAGATCCTCATATCTTTTTTGTGCTAACTCTTTTGAAACTCCTTTTTTCAATGATTTTTTGACTTCTTGTTTACACGATGAAATAATTAAGACAAATATTAAAAGTGAAGTGATTAAGATTTTCATGTTGACTACAAATATTGTTGTGTATTTTGATGATCAAATATATAGGAAGTTTAGATAAAAAAAAAGGGGAAAAGGCCAAACGCTGGTGCAGGAAAAAATCCCCAACGGGCAGACGAGTAATTGCACAAGTGTTTGAATATTTTTAAAACTGTATCTTACATATTTTAAACTGCATAAAACGCGTTATTTGATTTGATTATCAATTGTCTCTGATTTATATAGTTGAATTCCTTACATAAATCGGGTAACTTATATTAACCATAGTTCAATATAATTTTGTACGATTTATAACTATTAATGTAGATAAAATGAAATGGTCAACAATAATATTTTTGGGAGTTTTAATGCCTATAATGACTTCGCTAAACGCACAGAGTTATAAACCTTGGTATGCATCAAGATATAATATCAAAACTCTTGAAGAGCTAGGAGTTGAAAGACTTAAAACTGAAAAAGAAATATTTTTGGTAAAAAGAAATACCGGCATCCTTTTAACTACTGGTGGTATAGCTCTCACTTTAATAGGAGGCTATTTAGCAGTGCAAGACATTGCCCCTTTCGATGAAGAAAGAAAAAGTTCCAGCCGAGGTGATTTTTTTGGTATTGTTGGTTTAGGAATGAGTGTAGCAGGAATTGTAACATAGAAACTCAGGTTAATAGGCATTATCAAATCAATATGGCTCTTAAAACATTTGACCTTAAAGCAAATTCGCTGAACTACAATCATAAGGATACTCCTATTTATCAATTTGGAATAACTGTAAATTTCTAAACATTCTAATCCTTAATTCATTTCTTTCTATCTAAAGCACCAAAATTATTGAGAACACGAGCTTAAATAAATATTTTAGTTTATAATCCTTATTTTTGGAGACATTGAATCTAATGAGAAGAAAAATTACAAACTATAATTAATTAATATGAAAACGGATAAAGAGAAAATGGTTTCAGGAGAACCATATGATGCTTTTTGTAAGGAATTAACTGATATTAGAACTCAGGTTAAAAAGACGCTTCACAAGTTAAACGTTACAGAATATTATACCGACAAATTTCAGGATACCATCAATGAATTATGTCCTAATTCGGCTAAAAACTTAAATATTGTCCCTCCCTTTTATTGTGATTATGGAGAAAACATTCATGCTGAGGATGGTGTTTTTATTAACTCCGGAGGTTGCATATTAGATGGCGCAAAAGTTTATATAGGAAAGAAAACACTGATTGCTCCAGGGGTACACATCTATACCGCTCAACATCCGGTAAACATTGAAGACAGAAGAACCTGGGAAGACTGCTTAACTGTAACAATTGGAGAAGAATGCTGGATTGGAGGTCATTCGACTATTTGTCCCGGAGTTACCATAGGCGACAGAGCAGTTATCGGTGCGGGATCTGTTGTTACTAAAGATATTCCGGCTGATACTTTAGCTGCAGGTAATCCTGCAAAAGTAATCAGAAAGATTAATGAGTAAAATCAAAGCTACAGTACAGGCCAATACTAAAAATGGTCTGTACTCATCTTAATCAAACTTTAGTGATTCTATAATGCGAACTGCCCCTGGATATAGAAAATTATAATTACCCTAGACATTTTTCAAAAAAATTTATGGAATCAATTAACATGATGCATCCTTTAGGTGAAAATAGAATCATAAATGATGATTCTTGTAAAGTATCATGTAAAAATTGACAAATAATTAATAATTATGAGAGTATTAAGCATTATTTTATTAAGTCTGATTTTCTGTAATGTATTTTCACAGGAAATAACAGAAAAAGAAGTAAAAACCAATGTTAATGAGGTTACTGTATTTCTTGAAGGGGCTCAAATTGTACGCAAAAAAACAGTTGATTTAACCAAAGGAAAAACAATTGTAAAATTTATAAACCTATCGCCATTTATTGATGCCAAAAGTGTGCAAGTAAAAGCAGAAGGGCAACTTACAGTACTTTCTGTAAATCATCAACAAAATTATCTCGACAAGGCAAAAAAATCAGCAGAACTAACTCAATTAGAAAACCAGTTAGACGATGTAAACAATAAAATTAAAATTGAAGACACCTATTTATCTATTATCAAAGAAGAGTTATCCTTTCTTCAAGCAAATAAAGACATTGGAGGAAAAAATGAACAACTGAATGTAGCAAACCTTCAACAGGCATCTGATTTTTATGGCAAAAAACTAACAGCCTTAAAAATGAAAGAGATTGAGCGCAATCAAACACTTAAGACTTTATTCCAAAAGAGGAAGGATGTACAAAATCAGATTAACACACTAACCAGTAAAAAAGAATATCCTACAGGAGAAGTGTTAGTTAAAGTTGATGCAAAACAATCCGGCAGATATTCATTAGAACTAAACTATTTAGTTGGAAATGCAGGCTGGTTTCCATCCTACGATATCAGGGCCAAAAATATTAAAGAACCAGTACAATTAATATACAAAGCCAATGTAAAACAGGACACTAAAGTAGACTGGACCAACGTGAAGCTTAAATTTTCTTCGGCAGAACCTAATGTATCGGGTGTGGCTCCTGAATTACAACCTTATTATTTAAGCTATAATATGCGCCCTCCGGTATACAAAGCATTCTCTAATACGGTTAATGGACGCGTATTTGACAATACAGGACAACCTCTACCCGGAGTAAGCGTAATAGTTGACGGCACTACTATTGGAACAGTTACAGATGTAGATGGTAACTATTCTATCACCATCCCAAATAACTCAAGTAGTTTAAAATATTCATTTATAAACTTTAAAACGCAAACATTACCTATTAACGGACCTGTTATGAATGTTAGTCTGCAAGAAAATACAATGGCACTTGATGAAGTTGTTGTTACAGGCTACGGAAATGAATCAAGAACCCCCAAAGCTAAGCAAGAAACAATGTCTGCTGTAAGTGTAAGTAAAATACGAGGAATGAAAAGTCTTGCCTTACCTACAGCGCAAGTTGAAAATCAAACTACAGTTGATTTTGAAATACATACTCCGTACACTATCAATTCCGACAACAAAAATTACACGGTTGATATGGAGCAATATGAATTACCAGCCTTCTATCAATATTACTGTGTACCAAAAATTGATAAGGATGCGTTTTTAATTGCCAACATTGTAGATTGGGAGAAATATAATCTGTTAGAAGGAGAAGCCAATGTATTCTTTGAAGGCACCTATGTGGGCAAAACTCTAATGGATGTCCGTTTTGCTTCAGACACCCTTGAAATATCGTTAGGCAGAGATAAGAAAGTATCTGTAAATCGTGAAAAGGAAAAAGACTTTACCAACAAACAATTTATTGGCAGCAAAAAAGAAGAAACCCGTGCATGGAAAACAACAGTTAAAAATAACAAAGCCCAGGATATTAATATGATTATTCTGGATCAGGTTCCTGTTTCAACCATGGAAGAAATTGAAGTCAGCATTCAAAACATTTCGGGAGCTCAGCATAATACTGAAACCGGAGAAATTAAATGGGAACTCAAACTGGGAGCCAACGATAAAAAAGAACTAGATTTAAAATACTCAGTAAAATATCCTAAAAACAGGAATTTGATTATTGAGTAGAACTACATCTTTAATCCTTAATAAACTAAAAAACACCGTATGTTGCTATATTTCATACGGTGTTTAGTTTTTTATAAAGTAGCTTGAGTATAATATCCATTAAGGATTCCAGCTTATTTCATTACTAGTATAACAACCTAATATACCAGCACCCCCATCAACATTATAATATATTTCAACCGGTTCAGAAAAGGGACTTTCATCATAATATCCATATGCATCAACTGTTTTATAATATAGATATAAATCTTTACTTATTTTCTGAACATCAACTATAATCGCTGTCAGAAATTCAGAAATTTCTTCATCTGATAATAAAGAAGAATAACTTGTCCCCTCAATTTCAAAATCAATTGTATAACTATCCCCATCAAAAAGAGTATCATCAAAGACACTATATATATTTGGAGGCAGATCAATAAAATCATCATTCGTAGAAACCGTATTACCATTTAACACCGGATCAATAGAAGTTATTGTATTTCCAGAATAACTGCTTATATCACAATAAAACGCATCCGTTTCTTCGTCATATACAATATCAGGCACCCAAACCTCCAATCTATAATAGTCAGCACCTTTGGGATCTACGACTTCGCATTTAACATTCAGGTTACCATAACCGTAATCACTATAATTCTCTTTACTAAAATAAATCGACTTAATTTCTGCATTAGACATGGTCGGAATGGAAGTTTTAGCCTTAATCTTTTCATAAGTGGAATGTTCTCCTGTAATCATTATTTCTTGCCCTTCTTTAAGTGTATATCCCGATACATATTTACCCCCATCATATTCTAACTCTTCAACTTTTTCATCATCCACATATAATGTTAATACAGCATCATTTATTCCATAATACTCTTTTTGCTCCAGCAAAGTAGTGCTTAACGACAAATCACATTGTATAACAGATGATTCATTAATTATAGCATTAAGAACCATAAAATTATCTTTTATATTCATTTCTAAATCAATCTCTTTTTCACATGCTGTAAATAAACCTGCAAATATTACTATTGATAAAAGCTTTATATTTTTCATGATTAAAATTCGAATTTATATGAAACTGATGGAAGAATTGGAAACAAGGACACTTGTTTTAAAACCTGGTTTACATTATATCCAGGCTCTTCAACATATATATAAAATGGGTTAAAATGATTGTACAAATTATATATACTTATGTTCCAGATTCGGATTCCATGTTCCTTTTTTTTATGGAAATTCACGCCAAAATCAAGACGATGATAGCTTGGCATACGATAATTATTTCTACTTTCCTGGTAGGGTAAAAACTCGTCATATAAATAATAAGTACTTGTACCCGGGTTAATACTTACATTATGCGTAGGTAAAGTAACTGCATTTCCGGTACAATAAACCCACGTTAATCCAAAATCAATTTTATCATTAAGCATATGCGTTAACACAATACTAACATCATGCCTTCTATCGTAACGAGCAGGAAAACTTTTCCCTATATTTAAATTATCAAATTGGCGATTAGTTTTTGACCACGTATAACCAATCCATCCTGACGTTTTGCCAATGTCTTTTCTTGCCATTAATTCTAAACCATAAGCCGTGCCTTTTCCCTCTTCAACTTTATCTTCCCATCCCAAAGAACTTCCAAAAAAAGATGCTCCCTCTTTATATTCTATCAGGTTATCCATTTCCTTATAAAATACCTCTGATGAAAAAGAGTATTTCTTATTAAAATTATAAACTCCTCCTAATGCATATTGATTTGAGATCTGAGGTTTTATACGCTTTGTTGATGGTAACCATAAATCTGTAGGTAATCCAATTGTAGAATTACTTAACAAATGAAGGTATTGTTGCATTTTTGCATACGAGCCTTTAAAACTCAATTTATCACTGACTATAAGACGCAAGCTTGTACGAGGTTCAAACGAAGAATAAAGAGTATTTTCAACATTAAATGCAGAAAAGTGTAATCCTATATTTGCTCTTAATCTAGAAGTTAGCATCCAGTTATCTTCAACGAATAAGTTCATCTCATTTGCTAATGTTTCTGGATTTCCATATACTTTATTCACCTCATAATCATCTTTATCTTCACCATTATATGTTTCAACTCCTGGTTCAAAAACATGATGAATAAATTGTCCACCAAATTTAATTTGATGTTGTAAAATAGGATACCAATCAAACTCCAATTTAGACCCAACATCCTGAATACCTGACTTATACCTATAATAAAGATCACTGATAAGATCACTATCCTCCCAATCTTTATAACGCTCAGATACATTAAATAGGTATTTACTGTATATTAAAGTTGTATTACTAAATAACTTTGGATTAAATATATGGTTCCATCTCCCGGAGATTGTACTATTACCCCAAAACAATTTATTTTTATCTGTGGTACGAGTTTCTGGAGAATAATAGTTATCAGTTGAGTATGCCTCATTCTCATATTGAGTGTTTATATTGGCATTATCTCTTCCTAAATAAGCACTAACATATAAACGATCTTTATCTGAAAACTTATGATTTATTTTGGCATTTAAATCATAGAAATTGTAATATACCTGATCTTGCATATTTTTCATAAAAGGCCTTGTCAGAGCATCAATATATGTTCGTCGTGCAGAAAAATGGAAAGCTGTTTTATCTTTTTTAACAGGACCTTCAACAAACAAGTTGGAAGATATTAATCCTACCTGAATACCACCATGTATCTCTTTCTCATTGCCTTCTTTCATTCTTACATCTACAACAGAAGACAACCTACCGCCAAAACGTGCAGGAAAACCTCCTTTATAAAGAGATACACTTTTAATGGCATTAGGATTAAAAACCGAGAAAAATCCAAATAAGTGGTTAGCATTATAAACAGAAACACCGTCAAGCAAAATAAGATTTTGATCGTTTCCACCTCCTCTAACATATAAACCTGAAGTCCCTTCGGTTCCTGATTGAACACCTGGCAGAAGTTGCAATGATTTCATAACATCGACTTCCCCCATTAGTGAAGGTATTGACTTAATCATATTGATAGGAATAATTTCTTTGCTCATCTGCACATCAAGAAGTTTATCATTAACCTCACTTCCTATAACAGTGACTTCATCTATTGTTTTATTTTGCAGCTGTATATTGACTAATTGATTTTCATTTATATCTACATCAATTGTCTGAGATCGATAACCCACAAACGAGTATGTAATGGAATGTTTACCTTTGGGAAGTGTTAAACTATAAAAACCATAGAGATTACTAACTGTTCCTGTAAATTTTACAGGATCATAGATATTGGCATTTATTAATTTTTCGCCTGTAGATTTATCCGAAATAAATCCACTAATTGTATATTTTTCGGATTGTGCTTTGAGAAGACATGTAATAAAAAACACATGCCATAGGACCATAAGTCTCTTCATAATTTTAAGATCGGTTCTTTAAGATTGTTACTATGCTAAAATTAATTATATTGTTAAATAATATAATTAATATATAAATTTTAACATGCACGCAAAATAATATTCATTTATGAGAAATAAAGATTTAATTTGAGAATTAACCAAACTTTAACTACGGATTCAGACTTTCAAATAATATAAATTGATTTACAGATACGTATTCAACCAACTCTTTACTTAATTATTGATAAAAGGAGGGATATAATATTTCTCTTTTCGAAAGAAAAAAAATTTTAAAATCCTTTCATATACCTAATATGTAAAACAAAAACACTCTTTGAACAAAAGTAAAAACAATAAAGTTCAAGGTATAAATATGATTATCATTAATCAGGTACTTGTGTCCACCAACAAGGAAATTGAAGTTGATGTTCAAAACACTTCAGAGGCGAAGCATGATTCTGAAACCGGAGAAATAAAATAGAAGTATAAACTAAACAGCAATGATAAAAAAAGAACTGGATCTAAAATACTCAGTAAAATATCCTAAAAACAGAAATTTGATTATTGAGTAAGACTAATCACAAATAGGCTCTTAGTTGCAGCAAAACTAATTAACTAACTAATAACCTAGATTTACCACCAATTCTATTTCTATCAGAATACCAATCTTAAATTACAAAAATTAAATTATGAGTAATTATCAATACAATTTTTGATATTTTTTTCAAAAATGTTACATATTTAGCTAATAATTTATTCTTTAGTATTTAACCTTTTTCGATTTAAAAAAAATTCAAACCAAATAACCCATAAAAAAAAAACAACCCCATATATTACTAAATTATAACTATCGTGTACATCCATAGCAAATAAAGTACCATTTTCCGCTATATAAATATATAAGAATACTACCCTTATAACGTTTACAACATTAAGTAACAACACACCTGATATCATATAAAATAACATAGTATAATTCGATTTTTTACCTATTTTACTATTGGATAAAAAAACCAACGATACAAATAGAAACATAGTAAAAATACCTAAACATGGTTCCTTCATTTCAATAGCACTAGAATCTCCAAATAATATTGAATTATCTACAAAAGTTTCCTTACCCAATATTCCTAAGATTTTTTGAGATAATACTAGTAGTAGATTAATCCATATTTCAAAATCTATAATTCCAGATAAAATCACTAACGAAAATCCTAAAAAAACAATAATTATTTTAATCAAATTTAAATCAAACCAAGTTATAAGGTAGGGTCTAAAATTATTTTCGTAAACAATTTGCTTCTTACTATATCTATATACAAATAATACAATACAAAATGTAAATATGACAATGGCATGGAATATAGAATAAACTGAATTACTTATTTGAGAGCTGCTAAGTTCATACGCATGTATTCCAATATAACTAGCACCCAATAAAATATGTAGTAAAATAATTAAAACTGAAAAAAGAATTTTTTTAACATTTGAATTTGTACAAATCCAAACTAATAATAGCGTTACTATAGAATAAGTTTTAAACATTACTCGTGAATTAAAATTATTTAATTCCAACTTATTATAAAATGCAATGTGATCCTTAATATATATTCCATAATCACTCCAATTAAAAAAAACATTTGCTATTTTTTCTAGTAAAATTAAATAAGGCTCTTGAACTGTAGTTAAAATACTGAACGTATTTACTATTGAATGAATTGATAGAATTAATATTCCTAATAAAATAAAAAGGAATAACAATATGTTATCCCTTTTTATTTTATTACGTAAATAGAAAAATTTCATTAGCTAAAAAATCTTTAAATAAACATCAACACTATTGCTGATTCTTTTTTCTTCTTATAACAAAATATCCTACCCCAGCAGCACCTAGTATAGATAATAATCCACCATCTAGAGGCACTTTTACAGGTTCCTTGCGATCTCGACGTCTCTTTTCATACCTTTTTTTTCTTTCATACTTTTTTTTCTTTTCATGAAATTGAGCGTCTAGTGTTAAACTACCTAAAGTCATTGATAGAATCAATAACAATGCTTTTAATTTTATCATTTAAATGCTGATTTAGATTTACTAATTTCAGTTGGTATATTAAAATTAAAACTTAATTCTTTAAAAGTCAATACTCCCTCCTAATTAGTAAATCCAATTCTTTAAAAAATTAGTAGTGAATTATGGAATTCGTGTTTCTTAAAACAATTACTTCTTATAAAAAAAGGAATAGAAACCTCTCCATCTATCTTTTCTCACAATTAGAAATATACTCTCTAAAAAGTATACACAACCTATACCAATAGAATAACAAATCAAATCACTCCATAAAAAACCAAAGCCTAAAACTAAACCTCCAATTTTGGTATTACGAACAAAATCAATCCAAGGGGCATGATAAAGCTGACTAATTTCTATAGCAAACGAAAAGACCATAGCATAAATCGTAATTGTAAGGGAACCTTTCCGATTAAAAAAAAATCCAAATATCCAAAACACCATTAAAGCCCACAATACATCGCCTAAATAGGACCTTACCCACTGAGGAAAAACATCTGTAAAATGTCGGGATGTTAAACCCAACATTACTGTAACTACAATTAAAAGAACATAATACAAGCGATTTCTGTTCATAAGCTTATGGATCATTAGATTTTAGACGAAAGACTAATTCACAAAATGCTTAATATATAAAACTTTACCATTTCATTTAATTCTCCTGTCAAAATACCCATTTATTACATCATCTGTAATCCCATAACTTTCCTCAACTCCTTTTTTAAGAGTTTCTAAGTATTTGGTACCTGGAGGATTTATTTCCAGCTCTAAGTATTTTTCGTTGGTAAAAGTAAATATGGGATATCCCTTTTCTTCACCCAAGTAGATTAAGTTACCATACCATGCATCTCTCAAAAAGACAGAATTCCCTTTTTCAATCGCCTCTTGAAAATCTATATTTAAATTATCCTTATAATCATTCTCTTGCTTAACAACATCTATAAACTGACCATAAGTTATCAGATACATTCTACCTAAAGTAATAACCTCATCGTTTATATTATTTTTTATAAACGCTACACCTCCTTTTCCCCAACTACTAAAATCTTTTGCAAAATACAGTTCTCTATTAATACTAACATTTTTAATCTCTGCAGGTATCGTTTTGTCATTACAACCGACATGCATCTTTATTGAACCTTCAGGAATTCCTCCTTTTATATAGCAAAGGAATCGATCCAAACATAGATTAGAACCATAACTGGCATACCATACTAAATTACTATCTGTATTGCTTTTCATAATGTTTTAAACCACAAAGTACCCAAAGAATATGCACAAAAGTCCTCAGACTTCAGTCAACAGTCCTGAGTCAGTCTTCCACCTTTGTGTTGGTTCAAGTTTGCAACTTGGACCTTTATTTTAAATACTTTTGCTGTCATAAGGTTGTACTTTGCTACTTGTAGCACTCTGTGGTATAAAAATCATCATCCAATGAGTACTAATATTATTAGTCAACGGATTACAAATCCTTATTTTGTGCTTAGGTGATCCTGATATGCAACCAAGATCAATTGTTGACTAATTACAGAATGACATTGCACGGGTTAGGCATTCAGCCTGGAGAACAAGACACTGACAGGTTTAAATATACAACCTGCTAATAAAACGCTGTCAGGTCTTTTACCCTCAGTCCTAAAACCTATATCCTAAAACCTGTTGACTGATGACTGTAAATGCCTTTTTGTCACAAAAACATGACACATAAAATACGATTATTACAATCTAGGTGTCATTATTTCACCTAAATGACATTTTTATGTCATGGCACAGCATTTGAACTAAGGGAGTCCGTATTCAAAGAAAAATATTAAGAACTTAAATAAATTTATAATTAAAATGGGAAAAATAATTGGAATCGATTTAGGTACAACCAACTCCTGTGTATCCGTAATGGAAGGAAGCGAGCCGGTTGTAATTCCAAATAGCGAAGGTAAAAGAACTACACCTTCAATTGTAGCATTTGTTGAAGGTGGCGAAAGAAAAGTGGGAGATCCTGCAAAACGTCAGGCTATCACAAACCCTGGTAAAACTATTTATTCAATCAAACGTTTTATTGGTGATAACTATGACGAAATTCCAAAAGAAGTTTCTCGTGTTCCTTACGAAGTAATTAAAGGAGATAACAACACTCCACGTGTTATTATCGACGATAGAAAATATTCACCACAAGAAATTTCAGCAATGATTCTTCAAAAAATGAAGAAAACAGCTGAAGATTATCTTGGTCAAGAAGTAACAGAAGCTGTAATTACAGTACCTGCTTACTTTAATGATTCACAACGTCAGGCAACTAAAGAAGCTGGAGAAATTGCAGGTTTATCTGTAAAACGTATCATCAATGAGCCGACTGCTGCTTCATTAGCATATGGTTTAGACAAGATGGACAGGGATATGAAGATCGCAGTATTTGACCTTGGTGGTGGTACTTTCGATATCTCAGTTCTTGAACTTGGTGATGGTGTATTTGAAGTAAAATCTACTAATGGTGATACTCACCTTGGTGGTGATGACTTTGATGATGTAATCATTAACTGGTTAGCTGATGAGTTCTTAAAGGATGAAGGTATTGACTTACGTAAAGATCCTATGGCTCACCAACGTTTGAAAGATGCTGCTGAGAAAGCTAAAATTGAGTTGTCAAGTAGTAACTCTACTGAAATCAACTTACCTTATATCATGCCTGTAGATGGTATTCCAAAGCACTTGGTTAAAACTTTAAGCCGTGCTCAATTTGAACAATTGGCAGACAGATTAATCCAAGCTACTTTAGAGCCATGTAAGGCAGCTTTATCTGACGCAGGAATGTCTCCATCTGAAATTGATGAGGTAATTTTAGTAGGTGGATCTACTCGTATCCCTGCTATCCAGGAAATCGTTAAGAAATTCTTTGGTAAAGAGCCTTCAAAAGGAGTTAACCCTGATGAGGTAGTAGCTGTAGGTGCTGCAATTCAAGGTGGTGTATTAACTGGTGAAGTAAAAGATGTATTACTTCTTGACGTAACTCCACTTTCATTAGGTATTGAAACAATGGGTGGTGTAATGACTAAGTTGATTGAAGCTAACACTACAATTCCAACTAAAAAGTCAGAAACATTTACAACAGCTGCCGACAATCAACCTTCTGTAGAGATTCACATTATACAAGGCGAGCGTCCGATGGCAAACCAAAATAAAACAATTGGTCGTTTCCACTTAGATGGAATTCCACCAGCACAACGTGGTGTACCTCAAATTGAAGTGTCATTTGACATTGATGCTAACGGTATCCTTCACGTAACAGCTAAGGATAAGTCAACAGGAAAAGAGCAAAGTATTCGTATCGAAGCTTCTTCTGGATTAAGCGATGATGAAATCAAGCGTATGAAAGACGAAGCTGCAGCAAATGCTGAAGCTGACAAAACCGCTAAAGAAAAAATCGATAAGATGAACGGTGCTGACAGCTTAATTTTCCAAACTGAAAAACAATTAAAAGAGTTTGGAGACAAGTTACCTGCTGACAAAAAAGGACCAATTGAAGCAGCTCTAGAGAAGTTAAAAACTGCTCACAAAGCTGAAGATATTGCAGGTATTGACGCTGCAACAACTGAGTTAAACACTGTATTCCAGGCTGCATCTCAAGAAATGTATAATGCAAGCCAGGCTCAAGGTGGTGCACAACCAGGACCTGATGCTGGTCAACCTCAAGGTGAACAAGCAAAAAGCGGTGATGACGAAGTTACAGATGTTGATTTTGAAGAAGTGAAATAATTCAATATATGTAGTTAGTATTGAGAGGCTATCCCAATTGGGGTAGCCTTTTCTTTTTTATTGTTATATTTATGCCTCTTAAAAAAATCCACACAAAAAAATATAACAATGAGTAAAATGTTAATACGATTAAGTTTCCTGTTTTGCATATCAGGATTACTTCTTACTTCACACATGAATGCGCAACAAAAAGAATTAAAACTTTGGCCTAAAGGAGTTCCAGCATCAATTAAAAACAAAGATTACAAGGAATCTCCAACTGATGGAAGAGGTCGTGAAAACAGATATATTAATGTTTCTGATCCTACTATAAAAATTTATCTTCCTGATGAAGATAAAGCTACTGGTGCAGCCATATTAATTTGCCCTGGAGGAGGATATTCTTGCTTAGCCTATGATCACGAAGGCTTTATACTTGCAGAATGGCTTAACAAACATGGCATTGCAGGTATTCTGTTAAAATATCGTTTACCCAGCGATAAAATCATGAAACAAAAAGATATTGGGCCACTACAGGATGCACAGCAAGCAATGCGTATGATTAGAAACAATGCAAAAGAATGGAATATTGATCCAACAAAAATAGGCGTTATTGGATTCTCTGCAGGAGGTCACCTTGCTTCAACTATTTCTACTCAATTTGACAGAAATGTATACAAAACAAAAGATACAACCTCTGCCCGTCCTGATTTTTCTGTACTTGTTTATCCTGTTATCAGCATGAAAGAAGGCGTTACTCACATGGGATCAAGAAATAATCTGATTGGCAAATCTCCTTCTGAAGAAATGATCAATCAATATTCTAATGAACAACAAATTACTCCTAACACTCCAATTACTTTTATGATTCATTCTGCTGATGATCATGCAGTACCTATTCAAAACAGTTTAGGTTATTTTAAAGCTCTACAAGAAAATAAAGTTTCAAGCGAGATCCATATTTTCGAAAAAGGAGGACACGGTTACGGAATGAGAAAGGTTGATGGAACACAAGGACAATGGCCGATACTAATGTTAGAATGGCTTAAAATGCATGGAATAATTTAAGTGCCTAGTTGAAAGTTGCATTACACAATAAACTAAAATTTTTCACATCATAAAAAAGGGCTTGTAGTAATAGTTTACCACAAGCCCTTTTTCAATTCTAACTAATTAATCTTATTTTGCTTTAAAAGTATAATCCTTACCTTTTTCTGTATTAAATTCATACAGTTTAGTTTGAGGTAATTCTAAAGACTTAACAGACGCTTTCTCACTAACTATTGGCTTTTTAATTTTTGTTTTATAAAATAATGGGTTGGAATTATCAGTTCCTTCCTCTACCATTTTTTGAGCTACATCACCCTCCAAAGTATTTGCAACTCTGATTCGGCAATTTCCACCAACAGAAGAATGCACAACAAGTTGCTTCACTTTCCAATTTTCCCAAACTATATCTATAGTAAATCCTCCTCTTGTTTTTAATCCTTTTACTGAACCTTTTTCCCATTCATTTGGTAATGCAGGAAGCAGATAAACATCTCCATCATAGGACTGCACCAACATTTCAGAAATACCCGAAGTACAACCAAAATTTCCATCAATTTGGAAAGGAGGGTGTGCATCAAATAAATTTGGATAAGTACCTCCATGCTCTCCTTTCTTTTCAATTGGAGCAGGTGATAACTGATCTTTAATCAATTTAAAAGCCCGGTCTCCATCTAACAATCTGGCCCACAAATTCACTTTCCAACCCATTGACCATCCTGTTGATTTATCACCTCTGTATACTAATGAGTTTTTAGCAGCTTGAAATAACTCAGGATTTGAAAATGGTGAAATCTGGCTTCCTGGGAATAATCCATATAAATGCGATACATGACGATGATGGTCATTAGTTCTATCCCAATCATGAAGCCACTCTTGCAGCTGACTATGTTGTCCTATTTGCATTGGTGGCAATTTATCAAACAACACTTTGACCTCTTTTGCAAAATCCTTATCCACATCAAGAATTTCAGAAGCCATCATGACATTTGAAAAAACATCAAACACCAACTGATTATCCATTGTATTTCCTGCCGCCATTGATGTTTTGTAAATATGTCTGTTTTCAGGTGACATGCAAGGAGCAACGACCATCCATCCATGCTCAGGTTCTTCTTGTAATACATCAACATAATATAAAGCAGCTCCTTTTAAGATTGGATAAATTTCCTTTAAAAAAGATTTATCACCTGAATATACATAGTGATACCACAAATGTTGAGTTAACCATGCACCCCCCATTGGCCACATTCCATAAAAAGCACCGTCCACTGATCCTGTAATTCGCCAAATATCAGTATTATGATGCATAGCCCAACCTCTTGCTCCATACATTTCTTTTGCTGTTTCTTGTCCTACAACTTCTAAATCCTTTAACATTGAAAATAAAGGTTGATGCATCTCTGACAAGTTGGTTACTTCAGCAGGCCAGTAATTCATTTCAGTATTAATATTTACGGTATACTTACTATCCCAAGGCGGATTATTTTTATGATTCCAAATCCCCTGAAGATTTGCAGGTTGAGTTCCCGGACGTGAAGATGATATCAATAAATAACGCCCAAACTGAAAGTACAACGAAACCAACTGAGGATCATAACCTTTATTAAAATCTACAATACGCTGATCCATTGAATTCTTAATGGAGTCTGTTACACCTAAGTCAAGCTCTACTCTATCAAAGTATTTTCTGTAATCCTGAATATGGCTATTTTTTAAAGCTTTATAAGGTTGGTCAATGGCATTAACTAAATAGTTTTCTGAAGCTTTTGATTCATCCCCGCTTACATCCTTGTAATTTTTAAAATTGGTACCAATAGATACAAACACGGTAACTGTGTCAGCATTTTTTATTTCTATGTTATCGTCTCCCTGAATTAAAGATCCTCCGGAAAGAACAGGTTTTATGGAAGTATAAAAACGAACCTTACCCATTTTATTATCCACATCCTCTCCTTTACCTGATAAAATCAGTTGCTCATTTAAAGTAGAAACTTCATACTGAGTATGTGGAGAATCAGCTTTAAGAGTACATGAAATTTGTCCTTTTTTACTGGCTGTTAACCTTACAACCATAACCTGAGCAGGTGCAGAAATAAAATATTCACGATTAAATGTTACCCCATCTACATCATACGAAGTTTTGCTGACTGCATTTTTTATGTCTAACTCCCTATTATAATTACTATAATTTTCTTGTCCCGGAAATTCAATATATAAATCTCCTACTGTTTGATAAGGCATACCATAGTTATTCCATTCCGGTGCATGACGAGGAGTTACTTTCATCATTAATTCTTCAGCTTCCTTATACTTTCCCGCAAAAACTAGCTTTCTAACTTTTGGCAATACTTTCTTAAAACCTTTAGGTAAATTATTTCCTGGTTCACCAGCCCAAACAGTCTCTTCATTTAATTGTAAATGTTCTGTCCCCACTGTTCCAAAAACCATTGCTCCCAATCTTCCGTTTCCTAAGGGTAAAGCTTCCTCCCATGCTGTAGCTGGTTTTGTATACCAAAGTTTCAATAAATTCTCACTTTCTTTATTATCTTTTGAACAAGACATTAATAAGGTGAGAAGTCCCATTAAATAAATTATATGTTTCATATGTTTAAAAATTAGCAAAACCTTGATATACAGTACAAATTTCAATCATCCTCCTGTATGACCTAATTATTTGCTCCGGCCATGCCGGTTTCATATATCTAAATTTAGTTATAACAATCCAATTATAATTCTGACCATAAAACTATACATGGTTTCACTTTACAGATAGGATAAATTACCAAACTAACAGGGGCATTTAAACAATCTCTCAAAAAGACATTATCATTAGGCTCATTATGCCAAATAAAGAGGTCATATTGCTAAAAAAACAAGTTGTACTTTATTATCAAATTAAGATGAAGTAATTTAGCCTTAAAATTGTAAACTATTATCTATGTCATTAAATGGATTGAAAAAGATTACCATTATTATTTGTTTACTATGCTTATCATTTAAAAGTGTAGCCTTTAATCAATGTAATTTTGAGCACTATTCAGATAAAGATGGGTTATCTCAATCAACCATAAATGAAATTTACCAGGATCATAAAGGATATATTTGGCTTGGAACTTTTGATGGTTTAACACGATTTAATGGTTATGATTTTGAGACATTCAAGATTATATCTTCTAATCCAACAGCAAAATCAAACCGTATAGATAAAATCACAGAAGATAAATACGGAAGGCTATGGTTAAATTCATTAAATGATGTATACTGTTTTAATCCTGTACTTGATAATTTTTGGTCCTTACCTTCAGAAAATAATTCCGAAATAAATAATATTTATTCAACAGAAGTTTTTGCATCGCCATCAGGAAAAGTTTGGCTTTTAATGAATAACAATAACCTAATCTGTATAAAAGATTCTGTTTTTTCGACTAAAAAATATTCATCAGATAACGAATTAATTAATGGTAAAGTTATTTATTCGGTTCATGAAGATACAAACCTTGACAGTTGGATACTTACTGATAATGGGCTACTACTTATTTCTGCCAATTCAGATTCTCCACTAAAAAGTGTTTTAAGCAATAACACTAACGATAAAAACTTAAACAAACCATTCTACTCCTATTATGAATCAGAAAAGGAAATTTGGTTTGGCTCATCCAAAGGTACAATTTGGATGTACTCTAAAAATTCAAGAGTTTTTTCTGAGTTAAATCTGAATATCGGATCAAGTATCCTGGAGATAAAACGAATGGATAAATCTCACGTTGTACTTCTGTCTGAATCAGATGGTATATTTATCTATGATACAAAAACCAGCAAAATAAAATCAATAAATAAATACAATACAAAAGGATTAAAAACCAACCAAATAGATTTTATATACCCAGTTGATAGTACTCAAATATGGTTTACTACCGATGAAATAGGAATCTATAAACTTAATTTATTAACTTCTGAACTAAAACATTTCAATGTAGATATCGATGACAGAACCGCTTATCAGCATCCCCCGGCTCCTTTTATTCTAAAAGATACAGATAACAATTTATGGATTCATCCCAAAGGAGGAGGTTTTTCTTTTTACAATACACAAACTGATAATTTGGAAGCCTTTTATAACAAAGCTTATGATCAAAACAAAAAGTTTTCAAATATATTACATACTGCCATATTTGATCGTCAAGGGAACCTTTGGATGAGTACAAGAAGTCATGGTCTTGACAAGGTATCCTTTTCAAACAATGATTTTAAATCTATCAAAGTTACTGACAAATTAAGTTCTGCATTATCAAATAATGTGAGATCAATATTTCAACTAGCTAATCAAAAAATATTAATAGGGACAAAGGAAGGCAGGTTACTTATGTTCACCAACCAACTTGAATTAATAGGCCCAATATCAGAAAAAGGTATTATTAATGACAATGCTTTATGGCCAAGTGCCATTTATTGTATCTATGAAGATTCATATGGAAAAATATGGATAGGTACCAGAGGTGATGGAATTTATATTCTAATTCCATCAACGGACTCAGCCTCCTTTGAAGTCTTAAATTTCACCAACGATCAAACAAATCCTTATAGCCTAAGCGATAACAATGTTTATAGCATAATTGAAGATAAGAATAAAAACATTTGGTGTGCTACCTTAGGAGGAGGAATAAACCTATTACAACATAATCAACAGAGTAAATATCGATTTATAAACTACAATAACAAGCTAAAGAATTTTCCAGCTATAAATTGTAGCAGAGCCAGATGCATTTCATTGGGAAACAATGGTGATATTTTTGCAGGAACATCTAACGGGCTTCTTTCATGGAACGTAGATTTTAAAAATCCCGAATCTATCATCTTCAACCATTACACAAGTAATTCCTTTGATTCTGAAAATTTGAGTAATAATGAAATAATGAAAATTCTGCGCTCAAAATATGGTGAAATATTTATAGCAACATATGGAGGTGGTCTAAATAAAATTGCAACTGATATAAATGGAAGAATCACCGGATTCAAATCATATAACATTGAAAATGTTTTAGCATCGAATGGGTTATTATCGATAGAAGAGGATAAAAAAGGAAATATATGGATGTCTACGGAAAATGATCTTATTAGATTTAATCCTGAAAATGAGCTGTTTGAAATCTTCCATGAGTTGGGGCAGTTAACTTTTTCTGAATCTTCATCTCAACTGCTTAAGAATAATCCAATGTTATTTGGTTATTTAAATGGTTTAATCTCATTCTATCCAGACTCTATTAAATCAGACACCATCAAATCTAATATTGTTCTTACCAACTTTCAACTATTTAATAAAAATGTAAAGAATACCGAAGATTCTCCTTTAAGTGGAAACATTGATGATATCCATAAAATTGAACTAAAACACGATCAAAACTTTTTTAATATCCAGTTCTCAACCTTAGATTTTCAAAACACCAAACAAATTCAATATGCTTATAAATTAGAAGGTTTTGATAAAGAATGGTACTATACCCAAAAACAAAGAATTGCTAATTATACAAACATACCCAAAGGCACATATACTTTTAAAGTAAAATCAACAAATGGACGAGGAACCTGGATGAATAATGAACGTTCTTTAATAATAATTGTAAAACCTTCTTTTTGGGAAACTCCAATTGCATATATTTTGTATGCAATCATTTTCTTTTTGATTTTCTTCATTTTACAAAAATACATCCTGACTATATACAGACTGAAAAGTGATATTAAAGTTCAAAAAGAAATATCAGATATGAAACTAAAATTCTTCACCGATGTTTCTCATGAAATTCGTACACCTCTGACTATGATAACCTCACCTATTGAACACTTAATTAATAGTCAAAAGACTCCGTCTGAAATAAAACAACAACTTCAATATATTTCACAAGGAACACAAAGGCTCTTAAATCTTGTGAACCAAATTCTTGACTACAGAAAAATACAGGGGAAACATTTAAAAATAAGCAAAATAAACCTTGCTCTATTTACTAAAAACATCTGCCTTGATTTTCAAGAACTTGCAATTGAAAGAGGATTTAATTTTAATTACAAGAGCATTTCAAATAAGATAGAATTATGGGCAGATAAAAATGCTATTGATAAAATAATTATGAATCTATTATCAAATGCTTTTAAGTACTGTGATAAAGGTGACTCTATTGATGTTTTTACAGAAGAAACTGAAAAATATGTGATATTAAAAGTATCTGATAATGGCCCCGGAATATCTAAATCAAAACAAAAAGAACTATTCCAAAGATTCTCATCTTTTAACGATGATAGCAGCAAGCCAAGTACTGGAATAGGTTTATCCATAGTTAAAGAAATTGCGGATAAACATTCTGCTGATATTTTTGTCGAAAGTGAATTAGGAAAAGGGAGTACTTTTATTGTACGCTTCTTAAAAGGCAAAGATCACTTCTCTCAAGATGTTGAGATAATGGCTGATACTTCAGTAAAAGATCCAGTCACAGATCCAGAGACAGAAGAAAAAGTTATTAATGCAAATAGTAATAAACCTTCAACTAAAGAAAAACCATCTGTTTTAATTGTTGAAGACGATAATGAACTTCGAAGTTTTATTAGCTCTGTTCTAGTTGATAATTATCAAATATTTGAATCAGATAATGGTGAAGATGGAATTAAAATGGCCATTAACCATTCTCCTGACTTTATCATCAGTGATATCATGATGCCAAAAAAAGATGGAATTGAATTGCTTAAAGAAATACGAAACAATATTGAAACAAGTCATATTCCAATAATATTGTTAACTGCAAAATCAAATATTGAAAGTAAACTGGAAGGATTAACTTATGGTGCAGATGATTATATCACAAAACCATTTAGCGTTGCTTATATAAAAGCTCGTATTGAAAACTTAATTCAACAACGAGAAAGATTACATAGCATCTATCAAAACAACGTTAATATTGACAAACAGGAACCTACAATCAAACCTAATTTAATTGCTCCTGCAGATGAAATATTAATGCAAAGAATTATTGAACACATTGAAACTAATCTTGACAACAATGAACTAACTGTAGAAAGTTTAGCAAAACATGCAGGGCTTTCCAGATCTACTTTTTTTAATAAAATGAAAAGCTTAACAGGCTTATCGCCTGTGGAATTAATTAGAGATTACAGACTAAAAAAGGCTGCTCACCTCATCAAAACAGAGCAATTTTTAATTAAAGAAATATGTTATATGACCGGATTCTCTGATCTTAAGTATTTTGGTAAGTGCTTTAAAAACAAATACGGAATGACTCCTGGTAATTACAGAAAAGCCAAATAATTATATCTATTTCAAAAACTTATTCTTTTTAAAAAAAGTTTTTTACCTACACAAAAACAATAACAGCAGCTAAAACAACACCACCTATTACAATAATACTATATATAAAAAAGATAGCGAATAAGCGCCAAAATACAGTCATCCATTTTTTGTGATACAATCTTCGAGCTCCAATTATAGAATAAATTGGTACTAAAAGAAATAACCATCCATTAATAAAATCTCCCACTGCAGGAAAAACAGATTTTATTAATACCATTATAGTAAATACTATAAACAGAAATGAGTGTTGGTTAATAGCAAAAATCAAATGACCTAAATAATAGTTATAGCTCTTTCTGAAAAACAACCATAAAAAACTTCCATACAAAGGCATCAAGAAAAATAAAATCCAGGAAAGATATTTTAAAAACTCAGAAAAAAATAATTTTGGATGTGCTAGTATATCTTTTACCTTTTCTTTTGATTCATCATTTAATCCGTCAATCTTATCAACCTCGTCCTTAGAGGTTACAACAATGGGTTCAGATTCTTTTGATACTTTCTCAGCCTGCAAGTTTTGTGTTATACCTACAGAAATCATCTTTTCATTTGATTCTGAAGCTTTCCAATTTTTTGAGGCTGAAAAATTTAAAAACAAAAAGAAGATGAAACTGACAAAAACATAAAACCTGAAAGGTGGCATATATCTGACACGTCGCCCAAGTATAAATTCCTGAGACATTTTGCCTGGTTGAAACAATACAGCTTTCAATGTTTTCCATAAACGAGTATCAAAAGCAAAAATGTTGCCCATTAAATCATAAATCAATAGACCAAAAGGTTTTTCATAATCCTTTACCGATTGACCGCAATTAGGACAAAAATTACCAACAAAGGGTGTTTCACAGTTTTTACAGTTTATTGTTGAGTCTGGTGCTGTACTATTCATTACCTCATATAATTTGTTAATTTTGCTTTAATATATATAATTTGTTGCATTTTTTAACGATCTGTTCTATAAGATTATGGATTTTAGAGACCGAGTATTTTTAGCTGTTGCGGAGAATTTAAGTTTTTCAAAAGCTGCAGAAGAGTTATTTATTAGCCAACCTGCTGTAACAAAACACATCAAAGAACTGGAATCTAAGTTAAAGAGTACTCTTTTTGATCGTAAAGGCAATAGAATATATCTAACCAAGGCCGGTAAAGTTAACTACGAGTATTTAAAAAAGATTAAACAACAATATGCCGAACTTGAATTTGAATTAGGTAGGTTAAACAACACCTTTAAAGGAACTTTAAGAATCGGAGCAAGTTCAACTATTTCGCAATACTTAATACCAGAAACTCTTGCTTCGTTTTATAAAAGATACCCAAAGATTGACCTACATCTTTTAAGTGGAAACTCACATGAAATTCAGCAAAAACTTCTTTCCGAAGAAATTGACATTGCTCTTATTGAGGGTTCTTCATCATTAAAGGATCTTAAGTATTCTGATTTTCTGGATGACGAAATTGTAGTTGTTACGGGAAACAATAGTGTATACGCTAAAAAACGTCAAATAGCCATTGCAGATCTTGAAAACATTCCTGTTGTTTTAAGAGAAAGAGGTTCCGGAACTTTAGAAGTCATCAGAAAATCATTAAGTGAAAACAATATTAATCTTGAAGATCTAAACATAGTAATTCATTTAGGAAGTACAGAAGCGATTAAAAACTTCTTAGTTAATTTCGAGGGAGTAGCCCTTGTTTCTGAGAAATCAATATCTAAAGAACTTGAATTAAAACAGATAGTTAAACTTGGTGTTTCAAAACTAAAAATTGATCGAAAATTTAGAATCGCTTTGCGTCAGGGAAACCCGAGTTACACCGCGCAACTTTTTATTAACTACCTAAGCTCCTATAACTTTTAGTAATAACTAATAATTTTTTTGTATTTGTTTTAGTTATCCTTACTTTCTACTTTTGTTTTGTCATAAAACATCAAAAGGATGAATTTAAGCCAAAAACAAATACAGCTCATATATTTCACAATTATTGGATTGTGTTTCACTCCAGTTTTTTCACCAGCCGTAGCGCTTGCTTGTGGAATAGTCTTATCATTGTTAGGTATAAAATATACCAACATAAATAAACAAACATCTTTTGTTCTAAAGGCTTCTATTGTATTAATGGGATTCGGAATGAATCTGACTCAGGTTATTGCTACTTCTAAAGAGGGTTTCCTTGAAACTGCAATATCTGTAATTACTGTTATGACAGCAGGTTTTCTTTTAACCAAACTACTTAAGATAGAGTCAAAAATTGGTTTATTAATCTCCGCAGGGACTGCTATTTGCGGTGGAAGTGCGATAGCAGCCATATCAAATGTTTTAAATGCTAAAAGTTATCAGGTTTCTTTTTCATTAGTTGTTGTTTTTATACTTAATGCGATTGCCCTGGTCGCATTTCCTGTCCTTGGACATTATTTTAACATGAGTCAGGATACATTTGGCCATTGGGCTGCTATTGCAATACATGACACGAGCTCAGTAGTTGGAGCTGGTGCAAGTTATGGTAAAGAAGCTCTTGAAATAGCAACAACAGTAAAATTAATACGAGCACTTTGGATAATTCCTTTAGCTGTTGTAATTTCAATTACTCAAAAGAACTCAACCACCAGGAAAATTAAGATTCCTGTATTTATTGGCTTGTTTGTATTAGCAATTGTTTTTGCTCATTTTTTACCACAATGGGATACAACATTTTCACATCTGAATTGGTTAGGTAAAAAAGGTATGATTGCAGCTTTATTTTTAATTGGTTCTGATATTTCAATTAAAGAAGCAAAAAAAGCAGGTATTAAAAGTTTTATACATGGTGTTTTACTATGGATTATCATAGGAACATCTTCTTTTCTAACATTAACAGTTTTATAAATTATGACATTATTCTGGATAATTTTAATTGTTTCGGTAGCTAGCTTAATTAAAGGAATTTCTGGTTTTGGTTTTGCTTTGGTAGCATTGCCTCCTTTATTAATTTGGTATACTCCAGTTGAAATTATTCCAGTGTTAGTAATATGCAACTTTATTTCATCAACTATAATTGTCCTTCAAAAAAAGGACAAAAATTTAGTACCCCCAAAAGTAAAACCTCTAATAGTAACGGGAGCCATTTTTACTTTATTAGGGGTACTAATTTTAAAAAATGCAAACGAAGAAAATCTGATTCACATAATCAGTATGATATTTATAGCACTTACAGGACTTTCCTTCTTTGTTTCAAAGTCTCCTGTTAATTATCCGGGGGTTACATATCCACTTGTTGGAGCAGTTGTTGGTTTACTGACAGGAAGCACATCTGTCAGCGGGCCTCCCTTGGCAATATTTCTTAATTCCTCAAAAATTAACAATCAAGAATTCAGAGAAATTTTTTCATGGTTCAATATCACAACATCTATAGTTGCCATAGTTGGATATTATATAGCTGACTTGATTACCATGGAATCTCTAAAGCTGGTATTATTATTTTTCCCAATGATATACATTGGTTCTTATATTGGAAAACGATTAAATAATAAAATACCATCACGGGTATTTAAAAACTCTACTCTGGTATTAACATTAATCTCTTGTGTTATTTTACTTTTTAAGTAGGGAGTAAAATAAAATATTAATTCAAGATTTTATACTTAAATATGCAGTATAATTATAATTAACCTTAAGTAATAAAAGGCTGAAAGCCTTACACATCAGAACATGGGGCATCGTCCCATGCAATTTAGCATCTTGTATATTCAGGCTCTGTAAGTCTGATACTTTTATTATTTGTTTCTAACCTTCAGCCTGATATTTTCATGGAGATTGATCACAAGGGGCAATCCACGAGCGCCATAGCTACTCTGCGGAGGCACTACCTCTTGCTGTAAAGTTAAAGGCTTTCAGCCTTTTGATGCAGAGAATTATTGATAAAAAGATGTGTATAAAGAGTCGATTTATAATGAAGTAGAACCATTTTTCGAATCACATTAAGAATATTACTAATATATCAAATATCTAACGACCCATTGCTTTAAATGTTTATAAGTCTTTTTAAATTTGTAGCTATAAATCAACTTACAAATTTATAATGAAGATACCGGCAATTATTATAGGACTTTCTTTAACCCTTGGAACTATTCATGCACAGGAACTTGACGTATTTGGCAACAAAGTTCCATCCAAAAATAATGTTTCACGAACAAATGCATCTGGAAGCATTAACCTAAAAGATCAACAAGGCAGAAAACAAGGGTATTGGGAAAAAAGGTACAATAATGGAAAAATTGCATATTCTGTAACTTTTAAAGATGATATACCAGTTGGGGAAATGAAGCGTTTCTACCAAAATGGCAATAAACATGTTATTATTAATTATGATGATAAAGGTGAATACGGAAAGTCTGAAACCTACAATGAAGATGGAAAACTAACAGCAAAGGGAACTTACTTCGAAAAAATTAAGGATGGGCTTTGGGAGTTTTATTCTCCGGAAGGTATTCTGCTTACCAGAGAAAACTATAACAAAGGAAAAAAAGAGGGTATGATGACCTTCTATTTTAGAAATGGTAAGAAAGCAGAAGAGGTAGAATGGAAAAACGACATCAAAGATGGCATCTGGCATAAGTTTCATGAATCAGGAAGTATAAAAATGAAAGCTACCTACGTTAATGGGAAGCTAGAGGGACCTTATATTGCTTACTATGAAAATGGGCAAATGGAAATTCAGGGAAAATTTGTTGATGGCAAAGAAGATGACACCTGGCTTATTTTTACACCTACAGGAAATATTTCATATAAAATAGAATATAAAGATGGAATGACTCTTAATGAAGATGAATTCGATGAAAAGCAAAAGCGTCTATTCCAGGAATTTGAAAAAAACAAAGGCAACATTAAAGATCCGGAAGAATTTAGACATGATCCTGATTCATATATAAGAGGAATGTAAACTTTGAAAAAAAATTATCTACATATTTTAATTGTACTTTTAGCACTCTTTCATAATGATCTGAGTGCTCAAAAGTATTTTGTATCATTTACTGATAAATCCAACAATGGTTTTTCTATTAACTCCCCTGAAGAATTTTTATCTCAAAGAGCTATTGAAAGACGTATAAAACAAGATATTGAAATCACTCAAGAAGACCTTCCTGTAACTAAAGCTTACCTTGACAGTTTAACTAAAATGGGTGTTAAAGTATTATGGCCATCTAAATGGTTAAACGGAGCTATTATTGAATCTGACAATTCTAACCTTACCGACACAATTTCGCGAGTATCTTTTATTTCTGATTCAAAACTTATTTGGAAATCTACTAATAACACTAACATTTCAAAATTCATTTCTGAAGAAGACCCTTCTTCAATTAAGACAGAATTATTAAGTGATTATGGACAAACCTATAACCAAACAATAACAGTTAACGGAAATTTATTACATCAAAACGGTTACACAGGCAATGGAATGCTAATTGCTGTAATTGACAATGGGTTTGGAGGTGCTGATTATCTTCCTGCCTTTAATCACTTATGGAATAACAATCAAATTGTTGATGCTATTGATATTGTTAATCCAGGAAATGATGTCTATAATACCGATTTTTTTCATGGTATGTATGTCTTATCTGTACTTGCAGGTTATATAGAAGACGAGTTTATTGGTGCTGCCCCGGATGCTAATTATATTTTATTACGTACAGAAGATAGCAGTTCTGAGTATCCTATTGAAGAGTATAATTGGGTTATTGCTGCAGAATATGCAGACAGTGCGGGAGTTGACATAATCAACTCTTCTCTTGGCTATTATGAATTTAACGACACATCATTTAATTACTCTTATTCAGATATGGACGGCAAAACAACAGTTTGTGTTAAAGGAGCAGAAACAGCCTTCTCTAAAGGTATATTAGTTGTCAATAGCGCAGGAAATGAAGGACAAAGCTCATGGAAATATATAATATCACCCTCTGATGGAGAAAATATTTTATCTGTTGCTGCAATGTCTGCCGATAGTACCAGAGCTTCATTTAGTAGCTATGGTCCATCTTCAGACAGAAGAGTAAAACCTGACCTTACAGGCTTAGGCGTACAAACTGCAGGACAAGGAACAAACGGAAATATCGTCAAATTATACGGAACAAGTTTCTCAGCACCTATTATATCAGGTTTTGCATCTTGTTTATGGGAAGCTAAACCAGAATTATCAAATAGACAATTATTACAGATATTACGTAAAAGTGGTCACCAATATTATACACCCGATGACTCTTTTGGCTATGGTATACCAAACTTTTATTCAGCTCTAGATATTAATAGTTCTGTAAATGATATTTATTCAAATTTCAATTTTAAAGTTGGACCAAATCCATTTCATAATAAAATAGAAATTACTAATAAAGGTTATAAATTTAATAATACTAAAGTCTTTATTTATGATTTACTGGGTAATACAGTTTATAACAATCGCATTATTTCCAGTGAAAAAATACTCATTAATGATCTGGAAAAACTTTCAACGGGTATATATGTTTTACAATTAGTTATATCTAATCAGAAATACAATTTCAAGATCATAAAAAATAAACAATGAGCGAAGCGTCACTTTCTTTATTTGAACTGAATTCAAAAATTAAAAACACAATTCACGAATCTTTTGCTGAAACATATTGGGTTGTGGCAGAGATCAGTGAAATACGCGAAGTACGCAACGGTCATTGTTACCTTGAACTCATTGAAAAAGACGAGAAAACTGAGCAGATTATTGCCAAATCCAGGGCAAACATTTGGGCTTATACTTATAGAATGCTCAAACCTTATTTTGTTCAAGCAACAGGACAAACCTTAACTTCTGGATTAAAAGTACTGGTTCGAGCCAGTATCGATTTTCAAGAAGTATACGGATTTAGTCTCAATATTAGAGATATAGATCCAAATTATACTTTGGGAGATATGGCTCAAAAAAAACAGGCCATATTAAATCAGCTTACTGAAGAAGGTGTAATTAACATGAATAAGGAACTGGAATGTCCTGTAGTTCCACAAAAAATAGCAGTCATTTCCTCTCCTACCGCAGCAGGATATGAGGACTTTTGTAATCAACTCAACAATAATTCGGCAGGATATAAATTCTATATAAAATTATTCCCGGCCATAATGCAAGGTGATAAAACGGAAGAATCTGTAACTGCAGCTTTAGATAAAATTTATCAGTATGAAGACATTTTTGATGTTGTTGCTATTATTCGAGGAGGAGGATCAACATCTGACTTAATGTGTTTTGATAATTATTGGATTGCCTATAATATTGCACAATTTCCGATCCCTGTATTCTCGGGTATTGGTCATGAACGCGATGAAACTGTTGTTGATTATGTAGCTCATACCAGATTAAAAACACCAACAGCTGTAGCAGAACATATCCTTGAATTAGTCTCTTATTTCGATAATCAATTAGATGATTTAAAAGAAAACATTGTATCCAGTACCCGGGATAAATTATCAAGATATAATTTAATGTTTGAAAAATCTTCAACTCGCTTTAAGCCTATTGTTTCTCATTCTCTTACGAAACAAAAAAGTTTACTATCAAATATTGCCCATCAGTTAGATAATTACGCAACTTCATATATTAATAACAGGATGAACAGATTAAATATTCTGTCTGAAAAAATTAAAACTTCTTCTATTAATCGTATTCATCACGAAAAATTAAATCTTGTTCAATATCCTCAAAATCTAAAAGCAAAAACGAAATACTTTTTATCCAGAAAAAATGGAGAAATCGAACTTTTTGAAAAAACAAATAAGCTTTTAGATCCTCAAAATATATTAAAAAAGGGTTATTCAATTACGTATCTTAATGGAAAGGCCATTAAAAATGCAGCTGAACTAAAAGAAGGGGATGTAATTTCAACTAAATTGGCTAACGGTAATATAGATAGTAAAGTAATTAATTCGTAAAATAAATGCTTTATGAAATTTTCAACCAAATAACATATTACTTGCATAAAATAAAAGTAGCTATTTCACAACCTACAGAAGGGTGACCTACAGAAGGGTGAAATAGCTAAAATATAATTTTAATATAAGATTTCTCTATTCTCTTAATCAGGAAGAGTAAACCTTGTTTTTAGATAAAACCTTAAACCTTCCGGCTGAATTGTTCCATGAGTATTTCCTGCATGTTCTCCATAAGCAGGAACACCCTCTGTGTTATCTAAAAGATTTAAAGCATTAAAGGAAACCTCCAGTTTATCCCAGAATTTTTTTGATCTGATTGTTAAATCAACAAAACTTGTACTTGCTTCCTTATATGTAGGATTATCATATGGTGTTGCACTGTATGGAATTCCGCTAATTGTACGTAGTGCCATATTTACTTTAAACTTATTAAACACATTGTATTCGGCTCCTATCAAAGAATTAAACTTAGGAACAAAAAGAGGTTGGTTATCTTCATTGTGTTTTTCAGAATCGCTGGCACCTATCATAACTTCAGGATCTAATGCGGACCCATTCCAATATAAGAGAAGATCATTTGTTAATTTAGCATTGAAAGACCATTCAACTCCTCTTACCTTTAAACCTCCGGTATTTACAAAGGAATTTAACTCTCCACTTTCAATTCTGGTAATTTGATTTTCAAGTTCTTGTTGATATAAAGTAATATTGTAATTTATCTTTTTCGCAAAATTTCCCACTATGGCAATTTCATGTGCAGATAATTCTTCTGCATCCGGAATTGGAAGAGAACGTTCATTTGCCTGTGGGCGACGAGGTGCCTTATTAAAGAAATATTTAATTACATTATTCTCATTTAATTTTTAAATTGCTCCACCTCTATAAAAAGCAATTACATCAGTATATTCACCATCATCCTGGTAATCAAGTCGGGCTCCACCTATTAATTTTATCTTATCAGTTAAACTATAAGTAGCCTGGGCAAATATATTATTATAAGTTACATCGTTTTCATGATAAGTATTATCAAACCAATTTACACCACGTCTAACACTAAACATGTGATTATTTGAATACATATTATTTCTGAATTGTCCATAAAAATCTCCACCAACTGAAAGATTCAATTTATCTTTTAACAATAGGAAATTAGCATTAAACCCAAAGTCTCTTTTCTGATCTCCAAGTGAAGCTACAGATTCAAAATACCATATTCTGTTATAGAAATTGTGATACAATGATATGTTAACCTTATCACTTCTAATTGGCAATTTGTATTCCATTCTATAACATAATACATTTAATTGATCATGAGGTTCCACACCTGTAGAATCCTGAATATCCTGCCAATATTGATTTTTTTCAACATTGGACCAATCGCTGTTTCCAAACCATAGTTGAGGTGAATAATGGTCGTTATGATCTGCGTAAACTATAGCCTTAAAGTTTTTGTATTTGATTTTACTAACAAATGAATACGATGGTCTTACTCCATTTATCTTCCAATCACTTCCTGTACCAAAAGGATCTTCCTGGGTAGCATAATCCTGTCCTTTTTGATTAAAACCAATAAATATTTCCCCGTTATTATCTTTAAACTTATGGCCATACATTGCACTCACAGAATACTGATTGTAGTTACCATATTGCGCCACTAATTCAGCACCTTCAAGATCTGTTCTTAAGTTTGAATTAACTAAACCGGCATTTGCACCACTTCCCCAGGCTAAACCAGCAGGCCCTCTTACTGCTTCCATATTGCCAAAGAATTCGTTTGGAAATGTAGAGTGCCCAAAATCTACAATTGGCATCAGCTCAATACTGTATCCATATCGCCAAACAGATTGCCAGCCACGTGCCATAACACCATATTGACCATAGTAGTCTGTGTTATAAAATGTATAACCTGGCACACGACCTAATGTTTCACCCAAATAGCGAACACCCCACCTATTTAATTCTTCTTTTGAAATTTGATAAACAGACATAGGGGCTTCGGAAAGTTTTTCCTCTTGTTTAGAGATTCCATATATAGGTTTGTTCATTAGTTCCTCTAATTCTTCAAATGAAAGGAATTGAATCTCACCTTCTTCTGTCTTTTCCTGCTTTTCTGATTCATTTTCTTGAGCTGTAATAGCTAATGGAAATGAGATCATTGCAATAAGTAAACAAATTACAATTGTTTCACACCTTCTAATCATCTTATCTTATTTTAATATTCAGTCGCTAAGAAAATTAATTTTTATTAACATTTATATACTCTTTTTTGTTTTTAGGCTATTTTCCATAAATTGAATTTTCGAGTCGCATTCTTTAAATTGGGAATATTCAGATAAAAGTCATTTTAGTATATAATTTAAGCTTAATAGTTATAAGATAGGGTGATTATGCATGTGACATAAAAAATTTTAATGATAATATCATCAATTAAACTTAATTTATTGGCTACTAAATAATTTTTATGACCTTTGCAAAAAACTGATTTATATAAGCATGAATAAAAGAAGTCCTAAAAAGTTTATTAAGCCATCATCCAAACCACAAATGAAGGAATCAAAACCAACTCCTTCTAACGAGAAGAATATTGAGAAAGAAGAAATACGTCTTAATAAATTTATAGCAAATGCCGGTGTTTGTAGTCGTCGCGAAGCAGACAAGCTTATAAATGAAGGACTAATAAAAGTAAATGGGAAAATTGAAACATCTGTTGGCACAAAGGTTAAGCTAACGGATAAAGTTGAATATAACGGTAAATCCTTAAATCCCGAAAAATTAGTTTATGTACTATTAAATAAACCCAAAGATTGTGTTACTACGCTAAAGGATCCTCATGCTAAAAGAACAGTTATTGATATTGTAAAAAATGCATGTACTGAAAGAATTTATCCGGTCGGTCGACTTGACAAAATGACAACAGGTGTTCTTTTATTAACCAATGATGGCGATTTAGCTAAAAAACTAACTCACCCAAGTCATGAGCACAGAAAGATTTATCATGCATTTCTGGATAAGGCTATAACAAAAGAAGATTTAAAAAAGATAGAAACCGGTTTTGATCTTGAAGACGGTTTTATAAAATCAGATAAATTAAGCCTAGTTAATAATAATCCTCAAGAAGTTGGCATTGAAATTCATTCTGGTAAAAATAGAATTGTAAGACGGATTTTTAAGCACTTAGGTTACGAAGTTGTGAAATTAGATCGGGTATATTTTTCAGGCTTAACTAAAAAGGATGTTCCAAGAGGAAAATGGAGGTTTCTTACTCAAAAAGAAATCACTTTTCTTAAAGCAGGAATAATGAAATAAAACAAATCAAAATTTAATATCTAGCAAAAAATGACATTAATCAAATCCATATCTGGAATACGAGGAACCATAGGTGGTGCTCCAGGAGAAGGTTTAAGTCCCCTGGATGTAGTAAAATTCACTGCAGCATATGCTACTTGGGCCAAGAAAAACATAAATAAAGATAAAATTACAATCGTTGTTGGACGTGATGCCAGAATCTCTGGTCCAATGGTTGACAAGATTGTAGTTGGAACATTAATGGGGTGCGGAGCTAATGTAATTAATCTGGGACTAGCAACTACTCCTACAACAGAACTTGCTGTAACTATGGAAAAGGCTGATGGAGGAATAATATTAACTGCAAGCCATAATCCAAAACAATGGAATGCATTAAAACTGCTAAACAATAAGGGTGAGTTTTTAAGCGGTGCTGACGGAGAACAAATATTAGCAATTGCAGAAAAGGAGAGTTTTAATTTCGCTGATGTTGATGATTTAGGAAATGTTACAGAAGATAATAGTTACATTCAAAAACATGTTGATCATGTTTGTAATCTTAACTTAGTTGATTTAGAAGCTATAAAAAAGGCTAATTTCACAGTGGCTATTGACTGTGTTAATTCAGTTGGAGGAACATATCTACCTCCTCTTTTAAAAGCTCTTGGGGTTAAGGAAATCATTGAATTATACTGTGAGCCTAATGGGCAATTCCCTCACAACCCGGAACCTCTTCCTGAAAATCTAACTGAAATTTCTACCTTAATAAAGGACAAAAAAGCAGATGTAGGTTTTGTTGTTGATCCTGATGTGGATAGATTAGCTATTGTAAACGAAGACGGAAGTATGTTTGGCGAAGAATATACTCTTGTTGCTGTTTCTGATTATATTTTAAGTCAAAATAAAGGTAATACTGTTTCAAACTTATCATCTACCAGAGCATTAAGAGATGTTACTGAAAAACATGGAGGTAAATATAGCGCAGCTGCTGTAGGAGAAGTAAATGTAGTTACTAAAATGAAAGAAACCAATGCTGTGATTGGAGGCGAAGGTAATGGCGGTGTTATATACCCGGAATCTCATTACGGTCGTGATGCATTGGTTGGAATTGGTTTATTCCTTACCCATTTAGCAAAATCAGGAAAAAAATGTTCTGAGTTAAGAGCCTCATATCCTGAATATTTTATTTCAAAAAATAAAATTGAATTAACTCCGGATTTAGATGTTGACAAAATACTTATCGACATGAAAGAAAAATATCAAAGTGAACAGGTTAATGATATTGATGGAGTAAAAATTGATTTTCCTGACAAATGGGTTCATTTACGAAAATCAAATACAGAACCTATTATACGAATCTATTCTGAAGCTCATACTGAAAATGAAGCTGAAGATTTAGCCACTAAGATTATTCAAGATATAAAAACAATAGCCGGAATCTAAAATACATCCCCATATTAAGAATGATATGGGGATTTTTTTTCTTTGTCAAGCCTCAAAATCTATTATATACCTTCATAGAAATATACAATTCCTTCTGATTAATTCACAACATAATTCTTTAACCTCTACGTTTAAAATTTTTAAATAATAAATCAAAGAGTTTTTATTTAACAAAATCGGTTGTTATATTTAATCCTGAATTCATTTAGCTAAACTCATATATAATGTTTAAAAGAAACACCCTCAAAAGGATCGGCATCCTTTTTCTTTTTCTTGTTGTTATTTTTTTTACGTTTAAAATTATTTTTACAACATCTAATACCGACACCCTTATTACTACAAATGTTCTAAAAGGAAATTTTCAGACTTTGGTATACAGTACCGGACAATTACAGGCTGAAAAATCCGTATCTATCAATGCTCCTTCGGAACTTTCAGCTCGCCTTATTAATATTTATGAGATAAAAGTAACGGATCTAATTGAAGAAGGAACCGTTGTTGACTCAGGAGATTATGTTGCTTCTTTAGATCATAGTGCTGTGGAAGAAAAACTTACTGAAGCCATGAGTGATTTATCCGAAAAAATGGATGCTTATGATGATGCAAAAATTGATACTAATATCAATCTAAGTAACCTAAGAGATGAATTAATTACCTCTCGTATGGATCTGGAAGAAAAACAACTAGTATTAAAACAATCTGTTTATGAATCACCTGCTGTTATCAGACAAGCAAAACTTGACGTAGAAAAAGCTCAACGTAAATTAGATCAAGACCATAGAAACTACGAATTAAAAAAACAGCAGAATATCATTACAATGGCCAGGGCTGAAAATGCAGTAAAAAGAACAAGAGCCCAGATCAAAGAAATTGAGGATTTATTTGATGCAATTGACATTAAAGCTCCAGCTCCAGGAATGCTAATATATGCCTTTGATCGAATGGGAAATAAAATTAAAGTGGGATCTACCGTTAACCGATGGATGCCTAAAATAGCAGAACTTCCTGATCTTACATCTATGACATCAAAAACTTTTATTAATGAAATTGACATTAGCAAAGTTAAAAAAGGACAAAAAGTAAAAGTGGGAGTAGATGCTTTCCCTGAAAAGGAATTTGATGGAGAAGTAATTGAAGTGGCAAACATTGGTCAGGTAATACCAGGAGGTGACACAAAAGCTTTTGAAGTAACCATTAAAATTTTTGGTTACGACAAAGATCTAAAACCTGCAATGACCACATCAAACATAATTAGTTCAACAACTCTCGAAGATGTTCTTTACGTTCCTTTGGAAGCGGTATTTCACAATGATTCTCTATCCTACATTATAAGAAAAAAAGTTCCTTCTAAAAGACAAATTATAGAAACAGGTGCTGAAAATGGGAATTATGTTGTTGTTAAAAAAGGAATATCCGAAGATGAAGAAATTTTAATGCACGAACCCTATACTGAAGATGCAGAGGATATTAAATTTATCGGTTTAGATATTTATGAAAGCCTAAAAGACACTAGTGTAATCTCAGAAAAATCAACTCTTCCTACATCCAAACCAAATTAGGTATGAAAGAACTTCAAAGACTTTATAGGCGATATATACACGATGTAATTATTGCAATTGAGGCGATACTGGCCAATACTGTAAAATCGTTACTTACAGGATTAGGTATTATGTTTGGTGTGGCAGCTGTAATTAGTATGTTAGCCATTGGAAAAGGAGCCCAACAAGAAGTATTAGAACAAATTAAACTGGTCGGAGTTAATAACATTATCATCACTCCTGTTAAAGATGAAATTGTATCTGACACTGATTCTTCGGATGATGAGGACATTGACAAAAAAGGAAAAAGAAAATCTCGTGGTTTAACATTACAAGATGCTCAAGCCATAATCCAAACAATCCCCTCGGTGGCCCAGGTAAGTCCTGTTATTTCAATGAACTATTATGCTGTCAATGAAGGCAAAAGTTATCCAATTGTTTTAGAAGGAGTATCAACTGATTACTTTTCATTACTAAACATTACAATTGAGACAGGTAAGATTTTTAATCCTATTCAAAATAAAAAAGGACTTCCGGTTTGTGTAATTGGTCAGAATGTAAAACAGAAATTCTTCAATCAGGAAGATCCTGTTGGAAAATACATTAAAATAGGTGAAAACTGGCTGGAAATAGTTGGAGTAGCAGAACAACGAGACTTTACATCTTCTGCCTCAGATGAAATGGGTATTAGTTCTTCGGACAATAAAGTTTTTATTCCTTCAAAAACACTGTTATTGCGTTTTAAAGATCGCTCAAGAATTAATCCTGAACTTTTAGAAAGAATGAGCCGAGGTAGAGGCAGAGGTAATACGACAAGCGACGAGGAAGAACAAACCATTCAAAACCAGCTGGATAAAATTGTAGTGCAAGTAAAAGAAACTGAACAACTAAGTATAACTGCGGATATTATTAAACGAATGCTATTGAGAAGACATTTTGATATGTATGATTTCGAAGTTACAGTTCCTGAATTATTACTTAAACAGCAACAAAAAACAAATGATATTTTCAACATTGTACTTGGAGCAATTGCAGGAATTTCTCTATTAGTTGGTGGTATTGGCATTATGAATATTATGCTTGCTTCGGTATGGGAACGAATTCGAGAGATTGGTACACGACAGGCTATTGGTGCATCACGTAAAGATATTGTTGTTCAATTCCTTGCTGAATCAACTTTAATTAGTGTAGTAGGTGGATTAATTGGAATAATTCTCGGAGTTTCTTTGGCATACATTATTGAAATAACTGCAGGAATCAAAACTATAGTTTCTGTTTTTTCAGTAGTTGTTGCTTTTGGAGTTTCTGCTACCGTTGGTGTGATTTTCGGATACTTACCTGCTAAAAAGGCTGCAGAACAGGATCCTGTCGAATCATTAAGACATTAAACATTTAGATATAAGGTGAAAATATATTGATAACTGACTCAATATTAAAGTATAAAAACTGACAAATGGGAAAAGAATATTAAGCATAATATACTTGATCCTAATAATACAAAACAGATGAAACAATTAATAATTCTTATATTTTTCTTCACAAGTGTTTTTCAATTACAAGCTCAAGAACAAAAAGATGTACATCTAAAATTAACTCTTGAAGAAGCAATAAATATTGCTGAAATACAATCCATATATAATTTCAGACAAAAAAACATGTACCTGGCCAAATATTGGAATTACAGAAGCTATAAAGCAGAAAAAAGGCCATCCCTTGAATTAAACACAACCCCAATTAACTATCAAAGAACTATTACTTCCCGATACGAAGATGGAGAAGATGTTTTAACACCTTATGAAAACTTCACATCCTACGGATCTCTTGATCTCACTCAAAATCTTACTTTCACAGGTGGATCAATATCTGCAAGTAGTGACTTTAATCGGATTGAAAACTTAGAAAGTGGTAATCTTTCGTTCTCCTCCACTCCAATTTCTATAGGATTATATCAACCTCTAAACGGGTATAATGAGTTCAAATGGAACTCGCTTATTGAACCATTAGAATTTGAACAAGCAAAAAAAGAGTATTTGCAAAGTCTGCAAGAACTATCTCTAAATACGGTAAATGTATTCTTTGGATTAGCCGAAGCTGAAATAAATCTTAAAATAGCGCAAACAAACCTTTCTAATGCCGACACTTTATATAGAATAGGGCAAGGCCGTTTTGAAATTGGTACAGTTACACAAGATGAGTTGCTGGATCTTGAACTCAGTTACCTAAACGCCAATATGAATCTTAGTGAAGCTAAACTAAATCTGGAACAGGCAAAATCTGAAATCAATTCCTTTTTAGGATTAGAAAAAAACGTTCAAATAGAATGCCTTATACCCTCTAAAATTCCTTCTTTTAAAATAAAAGTAGATCAAGCTCTTGCCAAGGCATATGAAAACAATCCTGATTTGCTTTCTTATAAGCAACAACTTATAGAAGCCAATCAAAGAATCGCTGAAGCCAGAGGTGAAAATGGAATTGATGCCAGCATCCTGGTTAATTTAGGATATAATAAAAATTCAGGCAACTTTGATGATGTTTATAAAACTCCTTATGGTGATGAACAAATTGTTAGACTATCATTAGATGTACCTATTATTGACTGGGGATTGAAAAGAGGCCAGGTACAAATGGCAAAATCTAACAAGCAAGTAGTGGAAGCTACAGTTCGACAGGCAAAAATAGATTTTGAACAGAATGTATTTATGGAAGTAATGAAGTTTAATATGCAGGAAGACCAGGTTAATATTGCTGCGAAAGCTGACACCATAGCACAAAAAGGTTATGATGTAACAAAACAACGCTTTTTAATTGGTAAGATTGACGTTATTAAATTAAACTCAGCCCGTAATTCTGTTGATGCTGCAAAACGAAACTATATTGAAAGCATACAAAGTTATTGGGAAAGTTATTACAACATAAGAGAAATAACCTTACACGACTTTAAAAACAACTCAACACTAATAAAAGAATTAGATTATCTACTACAGAGATAACCTTAATCAATTCGGATAAAAGGGAAATAACCATGAGAATCACAAAATCCATTAAATCAAACACTTCTCAAATAGAAATATAATATATAGGTTAGTCCCATATTGCATTTGAATGATAATTTAGAGTATATGAAAAACATCATCAATAAAAAGTCTTACCTGATTTTGTCTATCTCAGTGATTTCTATAATCATAATATGGTGGATATATACAGGAGAAGCCATAGATAAAAAGTCTATTGTAAAAGTAGAACGTACAAACTTTATTCAAGAAGTTATAGCAGAAGGTGAAATTGTGGCCCAGGAATATGAAACAATTAATATTCCTGATATAATGAAAAACCGCGAATTAGAAATCTGGTATCTTAAAATTACTGATCTTGTTAGCGAAGGAACAAAAGTTAAGAAAGGTGATTTCATTGCCAAACTAGACCCTGCAGATGTTGAAAGTAGAATAAAAACAGTAAGTGATAATATTGAAGAGTATACCAACAACCTTCAAACAGCAAAAATTGATAGTGCTATTGAATTAAGTGAAAAAAGAGACGCTATTATAAATGCAAAAGATGCACTGGAAGAAAGTAAAATAACGGTTGATCAATCTCAATATGAATCAAAAGCTACGCAAAGACAAGCTCTTATTAGTCTAAAAAAAGCAAAACTAAACCTTCAAACCGCAGAAAGGAATTATAGCAAGGAAATACAAAAACACAAAAGCAAAGTAACAAGGCTGGAGAAGAAAGTTAATCATGAAAATAAAATAAAAACTCAGCTTGAAAATTTAAGATCTCAATTATATGTAACTTCTCCATCAGACGGAATGGTTGTATATGGAAAAAGCTGGCGCGGTAGAAAGATAAAGGTTGGTGATGATGTGGGAAGGTGGCAGCCTGTTATTGCAACTATACCTAATTTAAACACGTTACAATCAGAAGCTATTGTCAAAGAAATTGACATTTCAAAAGTACAATTAAATCAGGATGTAAATCTTTCTATAGATGCATTCCCCAAAGTTAATTTCGAAGGAAAAATAACTAAAATAGCAAACATTGGACAATCCATTTCAGGAACACGTATGAATGGATTTACAATACTAATCAAAATCCTAAATTCCGATAAAAAAATACTGCCTGGAATGACAACCTATAATAAAATTATTGTATCCAACATTGATTCAGCTTTGGTTATTCCCCGAGAAGCAGTATTTGGAAATGATTCTATTAAATATGTTTACCGAAAAAACATAAACAATATCGAGAAAGTGAATGTTAATATAGGTGGTGAAAATGAAACACAAATTAGAATTATTGATGGTTTAACTGAAGGATCAAAAATTTTACTTGAAGAGCCTAAATAAACCTGATTATTTAGACCTATTTATACAAAAAATGTAGTTTTCTCATTTAATGTTGTTAAACATCGTATATAATTGAAGAAAAATATCTGTAATTAAAATCAACTTAATATATTTGTGTTTCTTATTTATAAGGATATCACTAAACAGAATATAGAAAAATTTAAAGTAATACAATTATGAAAGTAACTGTAGTAGGAGCAGGAAACGTAGGGGCTACCTGCGCTGACGTATTAGCTTACCGCGAAGTAGCTAATGAGGTAGTTCTAGTAGACATTAAAGAAGGTGTAGCAGAAGGTAAAGCTTTAGATATTTGGCAAAAAGCACCTATAAACCTTTATGACACTCGCACTATAGGTTCAACAAACGACTACGAAAAAACTGCTGGTTCTGACGTTGTTGTAATCACTTCAGGATTACCTCGTAAACCAGGGATGAGCCGCGATGATCTTATTTCGACAAATGCTGGAATTGTAAAAACAGTTACAGAAAATGTTGTTAAATATTCTCCTGATGCAATTATTGTTATTGTATCAAATCCTTTAGATGTGATGACATACCAAGCTCATATCAGTTCTAAATTCCCACGTTCAAGAGTAATTGGTATGGCAGGGATTTTAGATACTGCACGTTACAGAGCTTTCTTAGCTGAGGAATTAAATGTTTCTCCAAAAGATATTCAAGCTGTACTTATGGGTGGTCACGGAGATACAATGGTTCCACTTCCTCGTTATACAACAGTTGGAGGTATTCCTGTAACAGAGCTTATTGAAGAAGAAAAACTAAATGCAATTATCGAAAGAACTAAATTTGGTGGTGGCGAATTAGTAAAACTAATGGGAACTTCAGCATGGTATGCTCCTGGATCTGCAGCTGCTCAAATGGTTGAAGCAATTATTAAAGATCAAAAAAGAGTATTCCCAGTTTGTATTAAACTTGAAGGTGAATACGGTATTGATGATTGTTACCTTGGTGTTCCTGTTGTTCTTGGTAAGAATGGTGTTGAAAAAGTATTAGAACTTAAGTTAAATGACGATGAAAAAGCGTTATTAGAAACTAGTAGAAAACACGTATTAGAAGTAATGAATGTACTTAACAAATAAGATTACTTTCAATAAAAATACAGCCCGCTACAAAAGTAGCGGGTTTTTTTATTTACTTTTTTCCAAATTTTTACGTTATTTTGATAAAAATATGTCACAACACAACAATTTTAAAAATGGATACCGTGAAAACACTAACTTTTAAAACGCTCGTTCTAAGTTCAATCTTCTTAATTAGTTTATTCTCAATTAATGCACAAGAAGAAACTTCAGAAAACAAACCAAGCTTAGATTCTGGTACATTAGACAGCCAGTTTGATTACATTTTCAATAAATCAGAATCATACGAAGCCTATAAAGTAGTAAAAAAGACCTCACTCCAAAAAATTAAATCCAATACACTTGATTCAATCAAAGTATTAAAGGAGTCTATTACTAACCTTGAAACAGAAAGTGAAAAACAAAAAAGTGAAATCAATAGTTTAAAAACCACTTTAAAAGATACGAACGAAAAACTTTCATATGCTACAAAAGAGAAAGATAGTTTTGTATTCTTAGGTATTTTGATGGGGAAAAGTTCTTATAATATTTTTGTGTGGTCGTTAGTTTTTATACTTGCTGCCGCCTTCATTGTCATGTTTCTATTATTTAAACGTAGTCATGCTGTTACTTCAAAAACAAAACAAGATTTAATTGAAAAGCAGGAAGAGTTTGATGCACATAGAAAATGGGCACTTGAAAGAGAACAAAGTCTATCAAGAGATTTAAATAAACTTAGACAAAAATATAAGGGACTTGATTAAGTCCCTTTCTTTTTATCCACTGTACAAATTCGTACACCTATTCGTTCCTTTCCGTTCAAATAAAAAATATCAAACCAACGCCATACTCCACATAAAACCCTAAATTAAAACAACTTACAGTTTTCGGCACAATAAATGAAATCTAGTTAACAGATTAATCAATAACTGGAGGATAAAGCAATGAAAACACAAGTTAATCATCACCACCAATTAAATGCAGTAGCAGTATTAATTAGCGTAAGCATCTTATTATTAGCATTTGGCATTTACAAAACTATTCAGTTTCAGGAAAAAGAAATGTTTAAGTCATATACTTATACATCAGAACTAGCAACCACTCCTAATGAAGTTGCAAAAAATCACTCCTTATCATTAACAAATGAATTATTCGAGAATGAAGAAACTCTTGAAATTGAAAGTTGGATGTTAGATTATTCTACCTGGTTAACAAAACCTACTTCAACAGCATCGACCTATTCTACATCTACAGAAGAAACATTGGAAATTAAAGACTGGATGCTTAATACTTCGGAATGGTTGGTACCAGCTACATCTAATATTGTTTTAGCAGAATACGAAGAAGAGGCACTTGTAATAGAAGATTGGATGTTATCTACAAATGATTGGGTTACTACAAATCATATGGACTACGACATGCTTTATGAAGAAGATCTAGAACTAGAATCTTGGATGTTGAGTACAAAAAACTGGGAAGTACCTTTATTAACAGAGGATCAGTGGAACGAAATAAATTTCCCTCAAGAAGAAGAATTGGTAATTAAAGATTGGATGATTCAATGTTGTACATGGATTACTTCAGAAAACATGAACGAAGCAGAATTATATGACTTCAATCAAAACATTATAGAAGAATCCTTAACAATTGAGGCATGGATGACAGATCTTGATAGTTGGTTAATAGATCATAACAATACCAACACAGATAAAAAACAAGGTTAAGAATCTATCATTGCTTGTCCAATCAAAAGTACTTCACATATTAACCTATATATTTCAAAATAACCCATTCTTATTAATTTAGGAATGGGTTTTATATTGAAAAAACATTAATCAGTTATATTATCTATGTCATCATTTTGTAATACAAACCTATTATAATATGAAAATAACAAAGTTGTAACAGGTAACGCAACTAACATACCTAATAAACCTAACAAACTACCCCATATAGATAATGACAACAAAATAATAGCAGGATGTAAACCATAGACTTTCCCCATTATTTTAGGTACCAATATTGTTTCTTGTATTATCTGAACTATTGCAACAACTATTAAAGCCATTAATATTACATGCCAAAAACTTTGTTGCGTTTCCATTGCTTTTAATAAGGATAGAAGGGCAACTGGTACTAAACCTGCAATTTGTAAATAAGGAACAATATTTAGAGCACCTATAAATAAACCTATTATAATTGCCATAGGTAAACCAATAATCTTAAAACCAATAGCTAACAAAACACCAACTATTAAAGCAATTAAGCCTTGAGCTCGAAAATAAATATGCATTCCGGATTTTAAATCTTCAAAAATCTGAGTGACCTGCCCTCGATAATTAGGAGGTACCAACTTTGACCATCCTGCTGAAATTTGTTTGAAATCTATTAAGAGAAATACTAAATATACTAGTATAATTAAAAGACTCATTAAACTAAATAAAAAATTTACCGATCCTGAAAATATATTCCACGCTTGTCCAAATACTTTTTTTACTCCTCCTGCAACATTTTGAGGATTGATTAAATCTTCTATTTTTAGATGATCCATATAATCATTAATCCAAACAAACACTTCCTTAGGTATAAAGCTTGAAAATGAAGATTGGCTTAAATATTCTTTTATTAACTCAACCATTTTTGTCATTTCTGAAATAAACTGAGGAATTAACCATATTGCAAGAAAATAGATACTGCCAAATACAATTAACAAACTTGTAATTACAGAAAGAACACGATATTTAAACTTTAATTTAAATTGTAAAAAGTCAACCAATGGATTTATTAAATAGGCAATTAGCAATGCTACTAAAAAAGGAATTAAAACTCCACTTAACCTATTAAGCAAGAAATAAAAGCCTAGTAAAAATCCAACAGAAAGTAAAATTCTTACAACCCTATCAAAAGTATATGGTTTAGAGTGTATATCCATAATTTTTAATTTTAGGCAATATAGATAAATATGATACTACCATATAAATTTAAATCATAAAATTTCATATTTTCACATAGTTTTTGAGCGGACTAAGTATTTTTAATAGTTTTTCATAACCAATGAAAGAAAAACATACAGTTATATAACCTAACTTTTTTTATGACTTAACAGATTAAACATCAACATCATTGTGAATTTTTGTTAATTTTTGTATTTATTTATAAATATTTTATACCGTCTTTTATTGGAGTATGAGATTTTATTTATTATTTTACACATTTAGCAAATACTATTTTCAGAGCAAAATCGTTATATAAAAAACTAATAAACGCACAACACCTTAGATGAGGAGAGCATTATTATATCTATTTATTTTACTACTACCATTAAGCTTTTTTTCATGTGAAAGAGAGTTTGAATATGCTAATGGGCTTAACGGACTTAGTTTTTCTGTTGATACTTTAATGTTTGATACAATCTTTTCTTCAATAGGTTCTGTAACACGTAATTTTAAAATTTACAACCCTTATGATGAAGACCTTATCATAAATTCCATTGAATTAGCAGGTGGAGATATTAGTGACTTTCGCTTAAACATTAATGGTTATGCAGAAAACCATGTTGACAACATTAAGATTAACGCACTAGATAGTTTATACATTTTTGTTGATATAACAATTCAACCTGAAAATACCAATTCGCCTTTTGTTGTAAACGACTCTGTAATTATTAATACAGGAGAAAAATCACAAAGCATTCAACTAATAGCTTATGGCCAAGACGTTGTATTATTACAAAAAGAAAAAATTAAAACAACAACTTTTACAGCTGACAAACCATATCTTATTTATGACTATTTAGTGGTAGATAGTACAGAAACACTAACCATTGAACCTGGTACAAAGCTCCACTTTTATAATGATGCACAATTGATTGTATTTGGAAGCCTTCAAGTAAATGGAACACATGAAGAGCCGGTAGAATTTTTAGGCTACCGACTTGAAGACTGGTATTTGGACAAACCCGGTCAATGGGGACAAATTCAGTTTATGCCAGGAAGCAGTGATAACATAATTAATCATGCCGAAATCAAAAACAGTTTAACCGGATTATTTGTTGATTCTGTTGGTCTTGGAACTAAACCTCCTTTGATTATTAAAAACACAATTATAAATCACATAACTAATTTTGGAATTATTGCTCAGAACTCAAATATTGAAGTAAGCAACTCTGTAATTGGAGATTGCGGATATCATTCAGTAGCACTAACTCTAGGTGGAACATATAATTTTTATCATAGTACCATTGCAAACTTCTTTGATTGGACTTATCGGAGCACTCCTGCAATTTTCTTAAATAATTATTATACTGATGATGAAGGAAATGAAGTGATCAATCCTTTAATTGAGGCAAACTTTTATAGTAGTATTATCTATGGTAGAAATTATTCTGAAATTGGATTTGACTTTATAGAAACAGAAGAAAGTGAAGGATTAGAAAACAATGGATTTAATTACTTATTTAAAGATTGCTTAATTAAAAGCGGTGATTTAGACATTAGTGATAACAATAAATATAAAAATATTACGGCTAATGAAGATCCAAATTTCATAGATCCATATGAATATAATTACCAATTAGATACCCTATCTCCATGTAAAGATATTGGAGCATTAGAAATTGCAAATAACTTCCCCAAAGATATTTTAAATAACAGTAGAATAAAAGACGGCTATCCAGACCTCGGAGCTTATGAACGAATAGAAAATGAATAAACCCAAACTTCTCCTAACCCTTCTAACTGCATTAATACATATATCACTACAAAGCCAAACTTCATCATCAGATAACAAACTTGGATTGTTGTTTTATAATGTTGAAAACTTATTCGACATATATAATGATTCAATAAAAAACGATGAAGAATTTCTTCCTGACGGCGTTAGAAGATGGAATTATACTAAATACAACCAGAAACTTCAACATATTTCAAGAGTAATATATGAATCAGGCAAATATAATCCACCAGATATTATTGGCTTATGTGAAGTTGAGAATTCAAGAGTTCTCCATGATTTAATAAAGAAAACCGGTTTACACAACCTATCGTACAAAGTAATTCATTTTGAATCAGAAGACCTGAGGGGCATTGATTGTGCGTTATTGTATCAATCAAATAATTTTATCCCTTTGGAATCAAATTCAATAAAAATAAAACTTGGAGATAACAATCGACCTACAAGAGATATACTGTACACATACGGAATTTATAGAGATTCTATCCCTTTACACTTATTTGTTTGTCATTTTCCTTCGAGATATGGAGGAGTAATGGAAACAAAAGCAAAACGATATAGAGCTGCTCAAGCACTTACTGATACAATCCAATGTATTTATCAATCTGACAAAATGGCAAATATCATTGTAATGGGAGACTTTAACGATAATCCTTCTGATTCATGTATGACCTACATTGTAAATAAAACAGGACTCATCAACTTAGCATCAAATCCAGCTTCTATAAATAAATCAAATGGAACATTAAAACATCAATTTGAGTGGAATATTTTTGATCAGTTTCTAATATCTAATAATAGTAAAAACAAGTTTTCACATTTATCCATAGTAGGAGGCCAAAAAATACTAGATTTTAAATTTCTAATGGAAGAAGATTCTAAATACACAGGAATTAAGCCCTTTAGAACATATTTAGGATATAAATATAATAAAGGATACAGCGACCATTTTCCTATATGGCTTTCATTGCAACTAAACACAAAAGAATAACAGACTATAAATATTGCCTTACCCATTCATATAGTGCAACACTACAAGCATGGGATACATTCATCGATTTAATAGTTCCAATCATGGGTATATGAACTGCCATATCACATTTTTCCACCACCTCATTTGTCAAACCAAATATTTCATTACCAAGTACAAAAGCTACTTTTTTAGGTAATACGGTCTTCATTAAATTCAAAGAGTCATCAGAGGTTTCAATTGCAATTAGTTTATAATCCATATCAATAAGATCTGTCCATGAATTTTCTTCTGCAAAACACCAATCAACTTGTCCTGTTGCAGCCCCTCCTACTTTTTTAACTTTACTCTCACGAACAGCACTTTTATCACCAACAAAAATCACCTTTCTACATCCGAAATTTGATGCAAGACGAATAATATGTCCCATATTTTCAGGTGATTTCAATTGATAAGCCACTATTATTGGTCCGTCTTCACTTAGGTGGTATTGTTTTGATTGAAACAGAACTCCGGATTTTGTTTTATCGTTATTCATATAATAAAATTCTAACACATCTTAAAATCCACGATTAGGACTTATTGTTTAATATCCAGTCCTTTCTCTTTACCCAATTTCAACATTAAATTATATGCCTGTTCCTTATCATTTTGAATTTCTCCATCTAAAATTGCATCCTTTATTGCTGTTTTGATATCTCCAATTTCCCTACAAGGACCAATTCCAAAAGCCTCCATTATATCCTCTCCAGAAACCGGCGGTTGAAAATTACGTATTCTATCTTTTTCTTCAATCTCTTTAAGCTTTTTACGAACAATTCTAAAATTTTTCATAAATCGCTTTACTTTTTCCTCGTTCTTTGATGTGATATCTGCTTCACACAAGGTCATTAGTGAATCGATATCATCACCTGCATCAAAAAGAAGTCTTCGTACTGCAGAATCAGTAACAATATCTTCTGATAAAACAATAGGGCGCATATGTAAATAAACCATCTTTTGAACGAACTTCATTTTCTCATTCATTGGAAATTTCATTCGCTTAAAAATTTGTGGTATCATCTTTTGACCTACATGATTATGTGCATGAAAAGTCCATCCTAATTTTTCATCATAGCGCTTTGTTACCGGCTTTGCTATATCATGAAAAATAGCGGACCACCTTAACCATAAATCCTCTGTATTAGGAACAATTCTATCTAACACAGCCAAGGTATGATAAAAATTATCCTTATGTCTACGTCCGCCCTTTTCTTCTACACCTTTCATTGCCTGAAATTCTGGCAAAATAATTTTTAGAAGCCCGGTTAATTCAAGTAATTTAAATCCAACAGAAGGACGTTCTGACATCATCATTTTATTCAACTCGTCAATAATCCTCTCTCCTGATACTATTTCTATCCTTTCCTTATTCTTTTTTATCCCTTCAAGAGTTTTCTCATCAATTCTAAAATTAAACCTGGTAGCAAATCTTATAGCTCTAAGCATGCGCAAAGGATCGTCTGAAAAAGTAATGTCCGGATCCAGAGGCGTTCTTATAATTCCATTTTGCAAATCTTCTTCTCCATTAAAAGGATCTACTAATTTGCCTAAACTCTGCTTATTAAGACTAATAGCTAATGCATTTATAGTAAAATCTCTTCGATTCTGATCATCTTCTATCGTGCCATCCTCAACAATAGGTTTACGGGAATTTCGTTGATATGACTCCTTTCTGGCCCCAACAAATTCAACCTCTTCATCCCTAAACTTAAACATGGCTGTACCAAAGTTTTTAAAAACTGATACTTTAACATTACCTAATTTTGCTGCAACTTTTTCTGCAACACCAATCCCACTCCCTCTAACAACAATATCAATATCTTTAGACGGTTGCCCTAACAAAAGATCTCTGACAAAGCCACCTATCACATAAGCTTCGATACCTTCTGAATCAATTACATCCCTAACAGCCTTAAAAACAGTCCCGTCAAATATTTTAATTATTTTATTTTCTGCCATATTTATTCTTTAGGCTGACAAAATTACAATATATTTATTGGATAATATAGAAAATGTGACAAATACCAATTGGCATAATAATTGATATTGACATATCGACATTTTTACATATATTTGTATTTGAATTTAAATAGAGTATTAATTAAAAAAACTATAATCATGTTAGAGCACTTAACTAAAGAGACATTTAAAAGTAAAGTATTTGACTTTGAAGCTAACAAGGAATGGAATTTTATTGGCGAAAAACCTTGCTTAATTGATTTTTATGCTGATTGGTGTGGTCCTTGTAAAGCTGTAGCTCCTGTTTTAGAAGAACTATCAAAAGAATATGATGGAAAAATTGATATTTATAAAGTAGATACTGAAGCAGAAAAAGAACTTGCAGGTATGTTTGGAATTCAAAGTATACCATCTTTATTATTTATCCCAAGTGAAGGACAGCCTCAAATGGCACAGGGAGCATTACCTAAGGAAACTTTTCATAAAGCATTTAAAGATGTTTTAAAAGTTAGTTTAGACTAAAACAATATGATATGAAGAATTTTCTGATTTCATTAAGTATTGCACTATTCTTTTTTACAGGAATTTCGTGCAACAGTGAAGCTAAGGCAAAAGGCAATGAGAGTGGGAACAATGACAGTGGAGTAATTTATTTAAATAAAGATACTTTTAAAGAACAGGTATTTAATTACGAAACAAATAAAGAATGGAAGTACGAAGGTAATACTCCTGCTATATTAGATTTTTATGCAGATTGGTGTGGTCCATGTAGAATGCTTGCTCCTGTTTTAAATGATATTCAAAAAGAATATAATGGGAAAGTTCAAGTATTTAAAGTAAATACAGATGCTGAAAAAGAATTAGCAGGCATTTTTGGAATCAGAAGTTTACCTACAATTGTTTTTATTCCAGTTGAAGGACAACCCCAAGCAGTTATGGGATTCAGACCCAAAGAAGAGATGGAAAAAATAATTACTGAAATTCTAAAAGTTTCTAAGTAGTCTTATACATTAATGAACTATAATAAATCAAGCTGCATAAAATATTTTATATTTATGCAGCTTTTTTTATTTACATGAACTATATAATAATTACACAACCAACTCATCATTTAAATGAAATCGAAATAGTAAATTATCTACTTGATTTAAATCTGGCTACGCTTCATCTTAGAAAACCGGATTTCACATTAGATATGATGCGAGATTTTTTGAATGATATACCATCAAAAAATCATAATAAAATAGTAGTTCACAATCATTTTGAGCTTATTAAAGAATATAATCTTAAAGGAATTCACTTTACTCGTCATAACAACCATCAAATTAATGATTATAATTCCTTAAAAATATCAAAGAGTATATCAACACACAGTCTTGAAGAAATTGAGAATCTACCTTCGATATTTAATTATTATTTTCTAAGTCCTATTTTCTCAAGTACATCAAAGCCAGGATATGGAGGGGATTCTTATAATCTACAGATAATTAAAGAATTTATAAATACTCATTCACAAAAAAAATTGGTTGCCTTAAGCGGAATAACTCATAAAAATATTCTTGAAGTAAAAAACTGCGGCTTTTATGGAGCTGCCATATTAGGTGATTTTTGGAACGTTTGCAATGAAAATAGCAATATAAAAACAATTGCTTCATATTTTCAAGAATTAAATACAGCAATTCATTGAGATTTATATAAACTTGCATCAAAATTAAAATAAGACTTATATAGCATCATCACTAACAATATAATTAGTGATGTTTAACTAAATTTAAAATGAACAAATATATCAGCCGTTTACATTTCGTTACTTTCCAAAGCCAAGAAAATGACATTATAAATCAAGTAATGGAATATTGTGCAGGAGGAGGTGATTGGGTTCAGCTTCGATTAAAAAACATGGATAAAAATAATATTAAATCCATTGCCAAAACCTGTCAATCCATTTGTATGGAATATAATGCTACATTTATTATTAATGATTATGTGGACATTGCCTATGAAATAGGTGCAGATGGAGTTCATTTAGGCCTAAACGACCAGTCTGTTAGTGAAGCTAAAGAAATTTTAGGAAGTGATAAAATAATTGGAGCTACTGCAAATACATTTGAACATATAAATCAACACCATTTAAATGGAGCCGACTATATAGGTCTTGGACCTTTTAAGTTTACAGAAACAAAAGAAAATTTAAGTCCTGTACTTGGAACGGAAGGATATAAAAGCATTATCGACAATTGCTTAAAAGAAGATATAAAATTACCGATAATTGCGATTGGAGGAATTACACCAATTGATATTAATCCAATTTTAGAAACAGGTATTTATGGGATTGCCCTTTCTTCATATATAGCTAAACATGAAAATACAGGTTTAGCAACGATTGATTTACTGCAAGAAATTGGAAAAACTCAATCTAAACTCTTTGGAAAAAAGTAATTAATTAATCCTCGATTTCTTTTAATATATTTTCAACCTCAGTTTCTGTTTTATGTAATTTTTCCTTACACAGTTTTAATAAAACAGAAACTCGTTTTACTTTTTCTGATAATTCATCAACATCGAGTTCATCCCCCTCAATTTTTGCTAAAATATCTTCAATTTCTTCAACAGCCTCAACGTATCCTACTTTCTTCTTTGTCATTTTAACCTAATTTATTTCACCAAAGGTACTGTAAATTTAAATGTACTTCCTTTTTCAAGTTTACTTTCTGCCCAAATTGTTCCTCTATTAATTTCAACAAATTCCTTACAAAGAACTAAACCTAAACCAGTTCCTTTCTCATTAAATGTTCCTTTTGTTGATATATTTTTATCAATATTAAATATTTTAGTTAAGTTTTCTTTTGTAATACCAACTCCTGTATCCGCAACAGAAATTTCTACAAATTGTTTTTTTTGTCGTGCAGTTACAGTTATTACGCTTCCAACTCTTGAAAATTTAATCGCATTACTAATTAAATTACGTAAAACAGCACTATATAAATCTTTATCAGCCCAACCCACCAAAGAATTATCTATATCAATAGATATTACAATATCCTTTTCTTCTGCATTAATTCTTAATATTGATACAATATTACTTGATACTATACCTATTTCTATTCTTTCAGGTTTATATTCAGTTGTTCCAAGTTGAGTCCTTGACCATTGCAATAATGTATCTACAAGAGAATATAATTTACGTGTTGAGTTATGAATAATACCACTATATTCCATAATTTCTTCATAACTCTTTGACTCGGCATATAGAGAAAGCATTTCAGAAAATCCCATTAATGAATTAAATGGACTTTTTAAATCATGAGCTATGATAGAAAAAAACTTATCTTTAGTTGCATTAAGTTTTTCCAACTCAGCATTTTTTTGCTTTAGTTTCTTTTCAACTTTTGCCTTTGCTCTAAATAAAGTGAATAAAACAATAGTAAATAGCAACAATAATATAGATACAAATAAAAGTAAATAACCTTTATTTTTTTCTTTTAACCAATAATGGTTCAATGATATGTTTTCTTGCTCTAATTCTTCTATAACTTTTTTATCCTTGGTATTTGCCTTTAATCCGGCAAGTTTTCGTAAAGCATTTATTGTATGATCATTTAAAATAGAATCTTTGATAGTTTCGTACTTTCCCTTATAATAATACGCCGAACGATAATCTCCTTGTATTTCATAAAGATCTGAGAAAACGTTATAACAATTTGCTTTTAATTCCTTCTCATCAAGAGTTGACGCTACTATCAACCCCTTTTGAGCATAAGTTTTAGCCTGCGATAAATCTTTTGTTTTCACATATACTCTAGAAAGAGCCAATAACAAATTACCTTCTTCTGAAATATCTGGATATTTCTGTATTAAATTAAGAGCATTGTGTAAAACAATAATTGATTTAGAATAATTTCCATTTTGAGAATAATATTCACCCAGTGCAACTTTTGCCTTTATAATATCTAAAGTATCATTTTGCAGATTATTTAAAGATTCATATTTATTTAAATAACTAAGAGCTTCTTCCATCTGACTCTTTTTTAAATAAATCTTACCTATTTTTAAATAACAATTTTCAATAAAATCATTTAAATCCTTATCCTGACAATTATCTATAGCTTTAAAGTATAAAGTTAACGCTTGATTATAATCTTTTAAATTATAAAATATATCAGCAGTAGAAACAATAGATGCGCACAATCCCCCATTATCATTAATTTTTACAAACTCTTGTTGCGCATGAGTTAACGACTCCATTGCCAAATCATAATCTCCCCTTCTTTCTGCAGCAACACCCTTATATAAATATGCATTTGCAATACTAAAGGTATCTTTATTCTCTTTTGAAAGTTTTACAGCTTTAGAAAATAGTTGCACTGCACCTAAATAATTTTTCACATCTATACTCAACAATCCTTGTTCAATAACAAGATCAGAAATAGATGCTTCATTTTTATTTTTTTGAATATAATTAATGCTTGTATTTAGAGAGTGTATTGCATTAGTATTATCCCCACTCCTATTCTGTGACTTTGATTTATAATAATAAAGTTGTGATTTTTCTAAATTGGAAATACTGATATGATCAGATATTTCTATTGCCTTATCAATTAAATCAGAGGCCAATTCAATCTTTCCTTGATTAAATAAAAAAACACTACCAACCTTATATGTACTATATAAATCTTTTTTTGATCCTGTTGTTTCCAGCTCTTCAATTAATGCCTTTAAAGTTTCCTTAAAGTCTTTTTCTTCTTTAATTTGATTTAAACTTAATATAAGAGGTGTTTTTTCAACAAATAAAAAGGGATCATTAAAAGACATCCTTTCAGCATAAGAGGAAATACCTACTAAAAAATAAAGTAAACAAATTAGAGTATATCTTAGTTGAGTCATATATAAATCAGATTCTATCTAGGCTAATGCCTAAAGATATAAAAAGAATCGATTTGAGATTTTTGTTTATTAATGGTGTTTTGAGCAAACAACAAAAACCTTTGATAAACTACCATTTCCTACCCTTTTGTAATTCAGTAATTAGCTACCTCTTTTATTTAATCTGATTTTCAGTACATTACCATACTTCCGACATTTAATGTAAAAAAGAACCCTTATCCTACATATATGTAGCATATATTTTCCATGCCAAAAACCAATACCAAAAAATAATATTTTTTTATCACTGTATTTCAATACTTTACACCACTCGAAACACACTACCCCTAACATTAATCATACTTTTTGGCACACGATATGAAATAAGGGAAAACAACAAAGACAATTAGTATAACCTATTAAAAATTTTTATTGAGATGAGAAAAGTAGCAATTTACGGAAAAGGTGGTATTGGAAAAAGTACAACAACTCAAAACACAGTAGCAGGACTTGTTGAAATGGGTAAAAATGTAATGGTAGTAGGATGTGATCCTAAAGCCGATTCTACTCGTTTATTATTAGGTGGTCTAGCTCAAAAAACTGTACTTGATACACTTCGTGAAGAGGGTGAAGATGTAGAATTAGACGATGTAGTAAAAAGAGGTTACGGACAAGTTCGTTGCGTTGAGTCAGGTGGTCCAGAGCCAGGTGTTGGATGTGCTGGTCGTGGTATCATTACTTCTATTAACTTACTTGAGCAATTAGGTGCTTGGGACGAAAAATTTGAAACTGACTATACTTTCTATGATGTACTTGGTGACGTTGTATGTGGTGGTTTCGCAATGCCTATTCGTGACGGTAAAGCTGAAGAAATTTACATCGTAGTTTCTGGAGAGATGATGGCAATGTACGCTGCTAACAACATCTGTAAAGGTATTCAAAAGTATGCTCAATCAGGTACTGTTCGTTTAGGTGGTTTAATTTGTAACTCTCGTAAAGTAGAAAACGAGCAAGAAATGATCGAGCAATTAGCTAAGCAATTAGGAACTCAAATGATTCACTTTGTACCTCGTGATAACATGGTTCAACAAGCTGAGATCAACAGAAAAACTGTTATCGAGTTTGCTCCTGAGCACAATCAAGCTGATGAGTACAGAGCTTTAGCTAAAGCTATTGACGCTAACGAAATGAAAGTAATTCCTAATCCACTTGAGATTGAAGAATTAGAGAAATTATTAATTGATTTCGGTATTGCAAACTAAGAGATAATACTCTCGAAGAAATTCTAACTTATATTCCCAATGAATGATAGTTTTTTTTATAAAAACTATCATTCCTACTAATTAAATCAAAAAAAATAGGAGATCCCAAAAATGTTAATGATAAAAGCAATCGTTCGTCCAGAAAAATCAAGTGAAGTACTTAAAGCTTTATTTGAAGCAGGTTATGTAGCAGTTACTAAAACTCCAGTTGTTGGTAGAGGTAAGCAAAGAGGTATTAAAATCGGAGATGTAACTTATGATGAATTGCCAAAAGAAATGTTAATGATGGTTGTTAAAGCTGAAGATAAAGATTTTGCTGTAAACACAATTATGGATGCAGCAAGAACTGGTAAAGGTAACTTCGGTGATGGTAAAATCTTTATTTCTCAAGTAGAAGAAGCATATACTATCTCAAGAGGAACTAAAGAGCTTTAATAACACATTAAATTAAGATAAGAGACTTAGATACAAAATTTGCATAATATCATAATAACTGGTTATTCATCTAATCTCTCTTATCTAAATCTTAAAATCTGTACGATCATGAAAACAGTAATGGCAATTATAAACATCGATAAGATGAACGAGACAAAAAAGGCCTTAATAGATGCCGGAATAACTTCAATGACTGCGTCAGGAAGAGTATTCGGTAGAGGTAAAGGTCTTTGGGAAGCAAAAGTTCTTGAAGGTGTAAAAGACAATTCTCCTGAAGCTCTTGAGCTTTTAGGTAAAGAACCTCGTTTACGTCCTCAAAGAGTATTAGAAATTGTTGTAAATGATTCATTTGTACAACCTTGTGTTGACGCAATCATTGAAGCAAACCAAGGAGAGCCTCACGGTTGTGGAAAAATCTTTGTATTACCGATTAATGACGTGATCCAGGTGAGAACTGGAGAAACTGGTAGCAAAGCAGTAGATTAAGAGTTAGAATGCTTGGTTTAATTTAAAAAAACAAAGACAAATGGTTAAAAAGAAAGATTATACAGCTGGATTACCTGATCCATCAGAGTTCATAAATGAAGTCACAAAAAAATATCCAGGAAAAGTAGCTAAGAAACGTAAAAGAGCTTTCGTAGCAAACATTCCTGAAGAAGATCAAGAAATTCAGGCAAACGTTAGAACTGTGCCTGGAATCATTACTCAGCGTGGATGTACTTACGCTGGTTGTAGAGGGGTGGTATTAGGACCAACTCGTGACATTCTTCAAATTGTTCACGGTCCTATCGGATGTAGTTTTTACGCTTGGTTAACTCGTCGTAACCAAACGAAAACAGAGTCTGATGCTACTGATAACTTTATCCCTTACTCATTCTCTACTGATATGCAAGATGAAAACATCGTGTTTGGTGGAGAAAAGAAATTAGCGCAAGCTATCAGAGAAGCTTACGAATTGTTTAATCCTAAAGCAATTGCTGTATTCTCTACTTGTCCTGTTGGTTTGATTGGTGATGATGTTCACTCGGTATCAAGAGACATGAAAGCTGAATTAGGTATTAACGTATTTGGTTTTTCTTGTGAAGGTTATAGAGGGGTTTCTCAGTCTGCTGGTCACCACATCGCTAACAACCAAATCTTTAAGCACGTATTAGGAAATGTTGACCGTGAAAGAACTGGTAAATTCCAAATTAACTTATTAGGTGAGTACAATATTGGTGGAGATGCTTTCGAATTAGAAAGATTATTCGAAGAAGCTGGTATTGAGTTAATTTCTACATTCTCAGGTAACTCTTCTTATGATAGTTTCGAATATGCACATACTGCTGACTTAAACGTTGTAATGTGTCACCGTTCTATCAACTACATCGCTGAGATGATGGAATTAAAATATGGTATTCCTTGGATCAAAGGAAACTTTATCGGAGCTGGTTCTACAACTAAAACTCTTAAGAAAATTGCTGAGTTCTTCGGTGATGCTGAATTAACTAAGAAAGTTGACGAAATCTGTGCTCGTGAAGAAGCTAAAGTTGAAGCTATTAGAACATTAGTTAAGCCTAAGGTTGAAGGTAAATCAGCTATGATGTTCGTTGGTGGATCTCGTGCTCACCACTACCAAGATCTTTTCGAAGAATTAGGTATCAAAGTATTATCTGCAGGATATGAGTTTGCTCACCGTGATGACTACGAAGGACGTCACGTAATTCCTAATATTAAAGTTGATGCTGATACTCGTAACATCGAAGATTTAACTATTACTAAAACAGAAAACGAAGCTCTTTGGAGAGAAGATCTTGTTGAGAAAAAAGCTGAATTAGAGAAAAACGGATACGAGTTTAGCGCATACGAAGGTATGATGCCTCAAATGGAAAAGAACGCTCTTGTTATTGATGATATTTCTCACTGGGAAACTGAAAAATTAATCGAGTTCTATAAGCCTGATTTATTCTGTGCTGGTATTAAAGAGAAATATGTAGTTCAAAAAAGTGGTGTACCATTGAAGCAGTTACATAGTTACGATTACGGTGGTCCTTACGCTGGATTTGAAGGAGCAATTAACTTCTACAAAGAAATGGAACGTATGTTAGCTACTAACGTTTGGAAATTAGTAGACGCTCCATGGAAAGCTGAGCCAGAGATTGTAGGTAGCATGACTATTAACGCATAAAAATTAGGAGGATTTAATTATGTTATTACGACATACGACAGAAAAAGAAATAGAAAGAAAAGCGTTAACAGTTAACGCTGCAAAAACTTGTCAGCCAGTAGGTGCTATGTATGCATCTCTAGGTATTCACGGATGTTTACCTCATAGCCACGGTTCTCAAGGATGTTGTTCTTATCACAGATCTGCATTAACAAAACATTATAAAGAGCCTGTAATGGCTGCAACTTCATCTTTTACTGAAGGTTCTTCAGTATTCGGTGGACAAGCTAACTTATTACAAGCGATCACTACTATCTTTAGTGTTTACGATCCTGAAATCATCGCTGTTCACTCTACTTGTTTATCTGAAACAATTGGTGATGACCTTCATCAAATCGTTAAAAAAGCTGCTGATGATGGTAAAGTTCCAGAAGGAAAGCACGTAATCCAAGCTGCTACTCCATCATACGTTGGATCTCACGTTACTGGATTTAGTAATATGGTTGAAGCTATCGTTAAGTATTTCGCTGTAAAAACTGATGAAGCTAAACGCCAGGTTAACATTCTTTCAGGATGGGTTGAACCAGCTGACATGCGTGAATTAAAGAGAATTTCTAACGTAATGGGAATTAAAACTGTATTAGTTCCTGATACTTCAGACGTTCTTGATACTCCTATGACTGGTTCATTTGAAATGTATCCTAAAGGTGGTACTACTATTCCTGAGTTAGTAAGCATGGGAGATAGTATGAAAACTGTTGCTCTAGGTGAGTGGGGTTCTAAAGCTGCTGCTGTTGCTCTAGATAACCAATGCAAAGTTCCTTTTGAATTATGTAACCTTCCTATTGGACTTAAAGCAACTGACCGTTTCATCTCTGCTCTTGCTCAAGCTGGTGCAGTATCTATTCCTGCTGAAATCGAGAGAGAAAGAGGTCGTTTAATGGATTTAATTACTGATATGCACCAGTATTTCTACGGAAAACGTGTTGCTTTATTCGGTGATCCTGATCAATTAATTCCTTTATGTGAGTTCTTATTAGACATCGATATGGTTCCTGCTTATGTTATTTCTGGTACTCCAGGAAAATCATTCTCTAAGCGTATGGAAGCTATCTTTGGTGATAAGATTGATCAAGTGAAATTCAAAAATGGTGCTCAAGCGGATTCATTCCAATTACACCAGTGGATTAAGCAAGAAGGTGTTGATTTATTAATCGGTAACACTTACGGAAAATACATCGCAAGAGATGAGAATATTCCTTTCGTAAGATTCGGTTTCCCAATTATGGATCGTATTGGACACCAATATTTCTCTACAATTGGTTATACAGGAGCAATTAGAATTCTTGAAATGATTCTTAACGAATTAATGGCTGTTCAAGATGCTACTGCTACTGAAGAGAAATTTGAATTAACAATGTAATATATAAAGGATTTTAGATATGAGATTTTTACTAGGGCATTCATTATATCTCATATCTAAAAACCTATAAAGATTTGTGTTTGCCAGAGGTTAAGACTAGCGGGGTGATTTTTCTTCAGAACGCTGGAGAAAATAAATAATAGGTGGTATAAATATTTAAAGTTACCCCGCCGGTCTTTGAATCTACAAAGATAAGTGATTAATACAAACAAAACATAACCGAAATAATTAATCAGCTTATCTATATTTTAAAAAGATTTTAGATAAATACAGATTACAAAGTAACTCTTTATTTATCAAGAGGTCTGAAAGTCTAATGAAATCCAATCTTTCTATTAAAACAGATTATTATGTCAAAATTTATTAAAGATAGAACACCCCAGATTGTTACCATAGGCGAAGACCAACATGAATTAGCCTGCGAAAAAAAGTCAGTAGCAGGATCTGTAAGTCAAAGAGCTTGTGTTTTTTGTGGTTCAAGGGTTGTACTTTACCCTATTGCTGATGCACTACACATTGTTCATGGACCAATTGGCTGTGCCGCCTATACTTGGGACATCAGAGGAGCAATGTCATCAGGCCCGCAATTACACCGTTTAAGCTTTTCAACGGACTTACGTGAGAAGGATGTGGTTTTTGGAGGAGAAAAGAAATTATATAACGCATTAACAGAGCTTATTGAAGCATATAAGCCAAAAGCAGTTTTTGTTTTTAGTACTTGTATAGTTGGCGTTATTGGTGATGATGTTGAAGCTGTTTGTAAACAGCTTACAAAAGAAACAGGAGTTGAAGTACTCCCTGTAATGAGTGAAGGGTTCAAAGGAACCAAAAAAGATGGATACAAAGCTGCTTGTGATGCTTTAATGAAACTAGTAGGAACAGATGATGAATATGTACCTCCTAAATATAGCATTAACATTTTAGGTGACTTTAACCTGGCAGGTGAACTTTGGATTCTATCAGAATATTACAAAAAAATTGGTGTAGAGATCATTGCATGTTTAACAGGTGATGGACGTGTTGAACAAGTTCGCAGATCTCACAAAGCATCACTAAATGTGGTACAATGCTCAGGTAGTATGATGCATGTAGCACGTGAGATGGAAAAAGAATATGGTATACCATTTAAAAAGGTATCCTATTTTGGTATCGAAGATATGTCGGATGCACTTTACGAAGTGGCTCAACATTTTAATGATCCTGAATTAATGGCAAATGCCAGAGCCTTAGTTTCTGACGAAATTGCTAAACTAATTCCAGCATTACAGCCTTATCGTGAAAAACTAGAAGGTAAAAAAGCGGCTATTTATGTTGGAGGTGCTTTTAAAGCTATTAGTTTGGTAAAAGCATTAAGATTACTGGGAATGAAAACTGTAGTAGTTGGCTCTCAGACAGGAAATAAAGATGACTACAACTTGTTGAGTAAAATTTGTGATAAAGGTACTGTAATCGTAGACGATTCTAATCCTAACGAATTATCAGATTTTGTTAAGAAAACAGGTGCAGACTTATTTATAGGAGGTGTAAAAGAACGACCAATAGCCTATAAATTGGGTCTTGGATTTTGCGACCACAATCATGAGCGCAAGGAAGCATTAGCAGGATATGTAGGAATGCTAAATTTTGCTAAAGAAGTGTATGCTTCAGTTTGTAGCCCAGTGTGGAAATTTATTGAAAGAAAGTAGTATCACTAAATAAGTATAAAAACGCAAGACACCTTGTGTTAACATACAAAATTAGAAATTGATACATCGTTTAATCCATCAAGCTTCATTTAAAATCAGGATAAAAATCTTGTTACTTGAAACTTGATACTTGAAACATAAAAAATGGCCGACAAGATACCAGTATTAAAAGAAAGAAAAAACTTCGTAGCAACAAGAAATGCATGTAAAGTATGCTCACCGTTGGGAGGAAGTATAGCATATAAAGGAATTAAAGGTTGTGTACCTGTTATCCATGGAGGACAGGGTTGTGCAACTTACATCCGTAGATATTTAATAAGTCACTATAAAGAGCCGGTTGACATTGCCTCTTCAAACTTCAGTGAGGAGTCAACTATTTTTGGAGGAGAAGGCAATCTCAGCATGGCAATCCAAAATGTTATTGCTCAATATAATCCTAAAGTTGTTGGAGTTTGTACAACATGCTTAAGTGAAACTATTGGTGATGATATTGGACAAGCCTTAAGAAATTACAAAGCAAAAAATGCTGATGATGAAAGTATTCCTGATTTTGTATACTCATCAACTCCAAGTTATCAGGGATCACATGTTGATGGATTTCATGAAACTGTAGCTGCAATAACTAAAACATTTGCTACTAAAGTTGAAATGAATGATAAAGTAAACATCTTTCCTGGATTTATCTCAACAGAAGATTTAAGGATGTTAAAAGACATTCTGGAAGACTTTGAAATTGACTATATTATGGTTCCTGATTATTCAGAAACTCTTGATAATCCAGTTTGGGATACTTATCATAGAATACCTGATGGAGGAACATCAGTAGAAGATCTAAAACTAATGGGAGGTGCTAAAGCCTCTATTGAGTTTGGCCCTATCCTTAACCGAGGTAATTTAGCAGGAAGAATTAAAAATGCAAATTTAGCTTTAACCGGAGCTGAATACCTTGAAAAAGAATTTGGAGTAAAAAAATTCACCATTAACATTCCAGTTGGAATCACGCAATCTGATGAATTATTTCAGCTGTTAAGCGATATAAGTGGAAAAGATATTCCTAACAAATATAAAATGCAGCGTGGTAGATTAATTGATGCTTATGCAGATGGCCACAAATATGTATTTGGAAAGAAAGCAGTTGTATATGGAGAGGAAGATTTAGTTGTAGCAATGACAAGTTTTCTTGACGAAATCGGAATTGAAGTAATTGTAGCTGCATCTGGAGGAAATAGTGGAATATTAAAACAAAAGATTGAAGAAAGTGCACCTGTTCATGGAAAATCCATTGAAGTTTTAAGTGATTTGGATTATGAAAAAATCAATGAAATGTGCATTGACATGAAACCCGACATTTTGATCGGAAATAGCAAGGGATACTACATTGCTCGCGAATTGGGAATTCCTCTAATAAGAGTAGGTTTTCCAATCCATGATAGAATGGGAGGTTCAAGACTAAAACATGTAGCTTATACCGGAGCTCAGGAGTTATTTGATAAAATAGGTAATGCCTTAATCGAATACAAACAAGAAAAATCAGAGATCGGTTGGAAATACATGTAAGATTTGATCAGTAGACAAATCAAAAACAAACAATTATTAATTAACAGCATTAGAGATAGATGGACATCAGGTCTTATGTCTTGATACTTTATACTAATACAAAAAAAGAGAAGGTATGATTGACTTTAAAAAACACCCCTGTTTCAATAAAGAAGCAAAAGGACAATATGCCAGAGTGCATTTACCAGTAGCTCCAAAGTGTAATATTAGTTGTAACTATTGTAACCGCAAATTTGATTGCGTGAATGAAAGTAGACCTGGTGTTACTTCAAATGTTCTTTCTCCGGAACAATCACTTGTTTATTTAAAAGCATTACGTGAAAAAATGCCATATCTATCGGTTGTAGGTATTGCTGGTCCTGGAGATCCATTTGCAAATCCTAACGAAACAATGGAAACTTTACGTTTGGTACGTGCAAACTATGAAGACATGATTCTATGTGTTTCTTCAAATGGATTAAATATCGCACCATACATAGATGAGCTAGCAGAATTAAAAGTTAGTCATGTTACAATAACTATAAATGCATTAGATGCTAAGATTCTTGAAAAAGTATACAGTTGGGTACGCTATGACAAGAAAGGTTATTTTGGATTTGCAGGAGCAGAATTGCTTTTATCTAAACAATTAGAAGCAATTGAAAAATTAAAAGCTGCAGGAATAACTGTTAAAGCAAATGCAATTGTTATACCGGGAGTTAACGATACTCACCTTACTGAACTAGCTGAAGGTTTAGCTAAAATGGGTGTGGATTTAATGAATACTATTCCATTAATCCCTGTAGAGGATACTCCTTTCGAAGACTTAGAAGAGCCTTCTTCAGCATATATGAAAGAAATCAGAAAAGGAATTAAAGAATTCCTTCCTCCAATGACCCACTGTAGTCGTTGTAGAGCTGATGCAGCTGGTCTTTTAGGAAAAGACAGCACTGAAGCTATGGAATTATTATCTGAGGCTTCTAAAGTTAGAATTGATAACGGAGATACAGCTGAACGTCCTTATGTTGCAGTTGCAAGTAACGAAGGAATATTAGTAAACCAACATTTAGGTGAAGCTGAAAGACTTTATATTTTCAAAGAAACTCCTAACGGATATAAGTTAGTTAACCAAAGAGTTACTCCTCCAAAAGGAAGCGGAGATAAAAGATGGGAAGAATTAGGGGAAACCTTAAGTGACTGTAGAGCAATCTTAGTTGGAGGAATTGGACCAAAACCATCAAAAATCCTTGGACAATCAGGACTTCAAGTAATTGAAATGTCTGGTTTAATTGATCAGGGAATGGATGCGGTTTATAAAGGAACTGAATTAAGAACTATTACTAAAGCAGAAAGCTTTAAGTGTGGTTCAGGATGTTCAGGAACAGGAACTGGTTGTGGTTGATTTTATAATCAACCCAAACTTTTAAATATTAGAAATAACCATTTGTACAAAATAAACATTTTAAATTAACCAATAATTTTAAAAGATATGAAGAAGCCTGAATATCATATTTTAGTATGTAATTCATACCGCGTTGCTGGTGATGCTCAAGGATATTGTAACAAAAATGGAGCATCAGACTTTATTCCATATATCATGGAAGAATGTAATGACAGAGGAATTGATGCAGCAGTAACAAGTACTGCTTGTTTAAATGTTTGTAGCCAGGGACCAGTAATGGTTATCCACCCAAACAATTTCTGGTATGGAGAAATTACAGAAGAAAAAATCGATGAGATTTTAGATGCTCTTGAAGAAGGCGAAGCTGTTGAAGAGTATTTAATCGCAGATTAATTTGTCAATTGTCAATAGTCAATAGTTACCGATATTTTATATCGCTAACTATTGACAATTTATCTCTTCTAAAGAGAAACCCTTTATATTATTAATTGATTGTTCCAGATACTAAATACAAATCTTATGAAGCAATATCTGATTGATACCACATTACGGGACGGAGAGCAAGCTGCTGGTGTTGTTTTTTCTTTAGAAGAAAAAATACAGATTGCGCAAATGCTAGAGGAACTAGGGGTTACTGAAGCAGAAATTGGTACACCTGCAATCTCAAGAGAAGAAGAGAAAGACATCAGAACTATTGTAAATCAAGGATTTTCTTTTGATTCACTATGTTGGTCAAGAGCAACAGTATCTGATATTATGGCTGCAAAACGAACAGGAGTAAAACGAATTAGTGTTTCTTTTCCTGTAAGCGATATTCAATTGGCAGCTATTGGAAAAGATTACAACTGGGTTCTTAGCCAAATGGAAATCATGTTAGGTTTAGCTTCTAACCATTTTGATTTTGTTGGCATTGGAGCACAAGATGCTTCCAGAGCTAATCCAAACTTTTTACAAGAATATATTAGTAAAGCTGCTTTACTTGGTGTAAAACGAGTAAGGTTTGCTGATACAGTAGGAATTATGAATCCATTTTCTGTTCATGAAATGATTTCAAGTTACAGAACTCTATTCCCTGAAATGGATCTTGAATTTCATGCTCATAATGATTTAGGAATGGCAACTGCAAATAGCATTGCTGCCCTACAAGCCGGATGTAACAGTATTGATGTTACAATAAACGGGCTAGGAGAAAGAGCTGGAAATGCACCTTTAGAAGAAGTTGCTGCAGCTGCTAAATTCTCAATAAACCAAAACCTTGGAATAAACCTGAAAAATATTAATACGGCTTGTCAATTTGTTGAAAAAGTTTCAAACCGTAAAGTTAGTCAAACCAAGCCTATTACCGGAGAACTAATAACAAGTCATGAGTCTGGCATACATTGTCGTTCATTACTTAACAATCCAATGAGTTATCATGCTTTTCATCCATCAGAAGTTGGAAAGGAATCTCAATTTGTGATTGGAAAACATTCAGGCGTAGCCTCAATTTTAGATGCTTTAGCTACTATGGGAATTCATATTAGTGCTGAAGAAGGAAAAGAAATTTTACCTAAAGTAAAAAGGCTTGCTCAAGACAAAAAAGAAAGTGTAAATAATGATGAATTAAAGAACTTAATTTTGAGTTTATAACTAAATAAGATTTTATACCTAGACCATTTATTATACGTAACCTTTGGCACCAAAAGAAAGGTTACACGCGAGATAAGTTTATGCTCTTATTTAAACTTTCTCAATTTTTGAAAAAGTCTGTATTATTGATTTCTTAATTGCTGGGGTGGCAATGGGTAATCTTGATACAGACTTTTTTTTATTTAAATATTCTTCAAAATTAAAAATTTAATATTTACCTTTTGCTTTAATTAACAATCAACAGCTTATATTGTTTAATATGTAGCTTAATACATATAACTTGACTTTAACATAATCTTATATCAAACCCTATACTGGAGTTTTAACATGCTAAATCCTAAAATAAAATATACTTTCTTTTTTTGCACTATTTTGACGTTGCAGTTAATTGCACAAAAAAAATCTTCTGTCAATTCTAATTATCACTACTCTTTAAAAGAATTATCTGAATTAACGATTTCCACGGGTTCAATAAAACCAGAAAAAAGAAAGTCGGCACCTTCAAATATTACTATTATCACCAATCAAATGATCGAAGAAAGAGGATATCGAACTCTTATTGATATTTGCCAGGATATCCCCGGTTTTGATTTCATGACATATAACGATGGAGGGGGTGAATATCCAACTTTTAATATGAACAGAGGAATTGGTGATGTTGGTAACTCAGAGATTATTGTTATGGTTGATGGAATTATTCAAAACAACATTAGTTTCAATTGGTCACAACTCTGGACTTATGAAAACATGCTTATTGATGTTGATAGAATTGAAATAATTCAAGGACCGGGTTCTGTAATGTATGGAGCTCAGGCTTTTTCGGGTATAATACATATTATTACTAAAGAAGGAATAAATGGAATAGAAGCTAATATTCTATCAGGTGGCAATTCAACTCAAGGTGCTGAAATATATTTTGGATCAAACATTAATAAAGATACTCAACTTACTCTGGCATTCCACTATTTTAATACAGAAGGAGATAATGGTAAAAACCGATATGATCCGGGAAACTATTTTCATAATATCTTACAGCCCAGCGTACTTTTAGCTGATTATGATTCAGATGGCAATTATATTACTAATGTTACAAATCTTAATGGAGGTAAAAATATCGAGGATGGCTTTAATACCATGAACAAAAATTATTCTGTACGTACAAAATTAAAATACAAAAACAATGAATTAGGATTTTTCTATACTGATATGAAAAGAGCTTATGGCTCTTCAGTTGTTGCCTATGAATATGATTTAAATGATATGGAAAACACCATGCATTACAGAAACTTCCATATCTATGCTAACAACAAGTCAGATCTTAATGAAAAACTCCATTTAAACTCAGAACTGGTCTTTAGAACTACAAACATTATACCTGACGGAGGTTTTAAATATTTATATCAGTTCTCTTCATTAAGAAAAAATTATACATCCTATAGTTATCAAACTTATTTAGAAGAAAAACTATTATATAATTTCAATAACAACAACGATTTTTCCTTTGGATTAAAAGCTTGTTTCAGTAATCAGAGTAATCGAATTATTTCTTTAGGAGAGTATCCTGAAAACAGACATTCAACAAATTCATCCTGGGATATAGCATCTGAAGGTGAAGGAATTAATCAATATAAAAAATATCCAACCTATTTTGTAAAAGAATTTGCTTTATATGCATTATGGGATCATCAATTAAATGATTTTCTTTCAAGTTCATTTGGTTTACGCTATGACTATAGCTCTGAATATGGGAGCATTTTAAATCCTCGTTTTGCTGTGGATTTTTGTAGAAGTCAGGCCTTTAATGCAAAAATTATATATGGAAGAGCATTCAGGCAGCCTAGTATTTTTGAATTACATAGCGAATTCAGAGGAAACACCAACTTAATTCCTCAGAATATAAACACCTATGAAACAGAATTATCAAGTTTACTTTTCAATGAAAAATTCTCTACCAAAATTAACTTGTATTATTCTATCATTCACAATTTGATTGGAAAGGTAAGTGACGAAACCATGCCTTCCGGAGAACGTTTTGAGAATATTGGAACAAAAAAAATTGGTGGAATATCATATAACATTCTATATCAATTCAACAGCATAACACGTGTTTATCTAAACTACAATTATTTAACAGGAATTCAATCTAACAAGATTTATGATATTGACAGAACAGCGAAACATAAAATAAATGGAGGCATTAATATTTCTTTATTAAAACAAAAGTTAACTACTGATCTTCGTTTTAATTACGTAGGAAAAAGGAAGGCTCCTTTAACAAACAAATGGTTACAAACTTATAAAAAAGGCTATGCTCCCTCCTATTTAAAAACAAATTGGGTACTATCATATAAACTTTCTTCACATCTAATGGCAAAATTAGTTATCGAAAATTTATTTAATACTCAGTATTATGGAGTTGGAAGAGAGTCGGGTTCAGGTTTTATTGATGATTATGATTATATAAACAACGTAAATCCTGATGGATTAATTCCTTCATATCACCCTCAACCTGGAAGAACGTTTTTTATAAATTTGAAATACAAACTAAACCAATAAAAACCTTACCCTCATGAGAAGAAGTATATTTTCTATTTTTTTACTAATTATGAGCTTAAATATATGGAGTCAAATATCAAAAACAGATATCCTTGGTGCATATATATACAATTTTGCTGAGCTATCTGATTCTCCAATGCAGTCCGATCTGCCATTTTATAATATTGTTGTAATTAGTGAAAACAAGGAGATTATTTCAGAGTTTAAACGAATGGAAAAAGAAACTCTAATCAAAAAGAAACCAGTAAAAATTACAATTGATTCAAATGCTAACCATACTTATAATACCGCTAGTCTAATATTTATAAGCGAAGAAAAATCAATCCTATATCCAGAAATATTCCGGAAAACAAAGGATACACAAGCTTTACTGGTTACTGAAAATTACTCTGACAAAACTCAGATTATGCTTAACCTTTATAAATCAGAAAACAAATTAAAATTTGAAATGAATAAGGGTAACATATATAGCAGAAATATTGAAATAGATGATGAAGTGTTATTGATGGGTGGTAATGTTGTAGATCTGGCAGAAATGTATATTAACTCTCAAACACAATTAAAAGATATTGATGCAAAACTAAATGTTGTTCAGGATAGCTTAGGAGAATTAGGAGAGAAATTGGATGACAACCAACAAAAAATCACAAACCAACAAGAAAAATTACTAACCCAAAAACAAATCATAGACAAACAAAATCAAGAGTACAGCACGTTAACCTCAGCCATTTCAAACTACAAACAACAAGTTGATAAACACAAACAAGCTTACATACAAAGTGAACAAAAGCTTTCAAATTTTAATGACAGTTTACAGAAAGCAAAAAACATGCTTGAAGTCTATCAAAACCAAGTAAATAAAAACCAGGAAATACTTAAACAGCAACGAGATAAGATTAATAGAAACCAAGCTATTTTAAATGAAAAAAATTATATAATAAAAACCCAACGCACTTTAAATTTGATTTTCACCATCGGTATTTCCATCACCCTGTTGCTATTTATATTATTAATTAGAAGTCATCGAAATAAAATAAAGAAAAATGCTTTGCTAAGGCAACAAAAGGAAGAAATTGAAGAGCATAATAAAATTCTTGAAAAGAATAATAACCTCATTGAATCAATGATGGATGAATTAAGTGAGAAGAATGAAGAATTACATACTACCCTTGAAGAAAACAAACGAATTCAGAATAAGTTAGTACAGTCCGAAAAAATGGCCTCTTTAGGTGTTTTATCAGCTGGTATTGCACATGAAATTAATAATCCAATTAATTTTGTATATGCAGGAATAAACAGTTTATTAAGGGATTTTGAAGATATAGAACCTGTTATTAGCGAAGTCAGTACAATAGATGTAAATAGCCCAAACCTGAAAGAGAAATTAGAAACCATACAAAAGCTTAAAGAAGATAACTATTTTGATGAAGCCATTGAGGCAATCCCTGAGATTATTAAGGATATTAAATTAGGAGCAGACAGGACTGCTGAAATCGTTAAAGGCTTAAGAAACTTTACACGAATGGATCAAAATACTTATGAAAAATTAAATATTAACCAAGGTTTAGAGACTTCACTTCTTTTACTAAAAAATAAATATAAAAACAGAATTGAAATCATAAAAGACTATGATTCTAAGGTTCCTGAATTGCTATGTTATCCTGGAAAAATAAATCAAGCTTTTCTAAACATATTATCCAATGCCGTGGATGCAATTCCTGACAAAGGAACAATCTGGATATCAACTCATTCAAAAGAAGACCATATTGATATCTCAATAAAAGATAGTGGCTGTGGAATTCCCAAAGATATTCAGACTAAAATTTTTGATCCTTTCTTCACCACAAAAGCCGTAGGAGAAGGCACAGGTCTTGGTCTTTCAATAACATTTGGAATTATTGAAGACCATTTTGGAACAATCGATGTTATTTCAGAAGAAAACTATGGTAGTGAGTTCATCATCAAATTACCTTTAAATTAACATATTATAATATCGTATTTCAAAACTTTTTAATAATTTTAATATTCAATTTCAATAATCTTTGACTAAGCTTATTTCTTATGAGAAAAAAGATCTTATATGTTGATGATGAACAAAGTAATTTAAGAATATTTAAAAATTCTTTCAGAAGAGATTTTGATGTATTGATTGCTGAATCTGGTTATACAGCTCTTGATATACTTGAAACTACTATGGTTGATGTAGTTATTACAGATCAACAAATGCCTGGTATGACAGGAGTTGAATTTCTTAAAGAAATTACTAAAATATATAATAACATACCTCCTAATAGAATGATTCTCTCTGGTTATACTGAAGACACAGAGATTGAAAAAGCTTTTAAAAATTACCATCTGTCAAAATTCATAAGCAAACCATGGAATTATGATAAATTAAAAGACATTATTGCTCATTCTATAAATGAATAATGATTTTAAACTTAAATGGTGTTTTAAACTATTACAACCAATCGTTCCAAATAAAAATGAAATGAAAAAATTTAACCTACTATACGTTGACGATGAACAAAGTAACTTAAGAATTTTCAAAGATACTTACCGAAGAAGATTTAACATTTTCACTGCATCTTCAGCTAAGGAAGGAATTGAAATCATGGAAAATAATTCTATTGATTTAATTCTTAGTGATCAACGCATGCCAGAAATGACTGGAGTTGAACTGCTAAAATATTCATTTCAAAAATTCCCTAAAATAAACAGAATTTTAATCACTGGTTACTCTGATATTGATGCTGTTGAGGATGCAATAAATAAAGCTCGCGTTTTTCAGTATGTGCAAAAACCCTGGGATGAAGGAGCTCTTTTAGATATTATTAGTGATGCATTACGTGTATATGAACTTGAAGAGGAAAACGAAAAACAAAAAAAAGAATTAGAAATAGCGATAAAAAAAGCAGAAGAGAGTGATCGTTTAAAAACTGAGTTCATTTATAATTTATCACATGAAATTCGTACTCCTATGAATGGCATTATAGGATTTGCTTCTTTATTAGACAACCCGGAAGTAAGTGATAAAGATAAAAGAGGTTTTGTTAAGATTATTCAAAATAGCTCAAACAAATTATTGCAGATAATAGATAATATATTAACCATTTCAGAATTAGTAACTAATCAGGTTAAAGTTCAAAAAAATGAAATACATCTTAATAAATTATTATCTGAATTATATGCAGTATATGAATTAAAGGCTCAAAAGAAGAATATTGATTTTATACTGAACACAAGCTTTCAAGATAACAATGATTTAATTATTACTGATAGATCTAAATTAAAAACAATCGTTACAAACCTATTAGAGAATGCGTTTAAGTTTATTAAATATGGATTTATTGAAATAGGTTACAAACAATTTGATCAAAAATTAGTAATCTTTATAAAGGATACTGGAGTTGGAATTAGTGAAGAAAATCTGGAGACTATTTTTCAAAAATTCTCTCAAGAAGAGAAAGAGATTTCAAGTAAGGTTGACGGCTTGGGCTTAGGGCTATCAATTGCTCAGGAAAATGCAAAATTAATTGATGGTAAAATTTTGGTAGAATCCCAAAAAGGCAAAGGATCTATATTTAGACTTGTGTTTCCCTATGTTATCCCTGAATCAATAAAACAAACTAATAAAGAAAAAGAATCACAAAGAAATTCTTATATCGCTAATACTAAATTAAAGATTTTAATTACTGAAGATGAGGAAATAAACCTCTTTTATCTCAACACAATAATTAATAAACTAGCTAAATCTGAGGTTGAAGTATTACTTGCTCACAATGGAAAAGAAGCAGTGGAAATTTGCAATAACAATCCTGATATTGATATTATTTTTATGGATATTAAAATGCCTGTAATGGATGGATATGAAGCATCAAAACTTATCAAACAAAACCACCCTAAAATTCCTATTATTATTCAAACAGCTTATTCAACAGAGGAAGACAGAATCAGAGCTTTTGATTGTGGCTGTGACGACTTTATATCAAAACCAATAAAAATACAAGTTCTTGATTCTGTACTAAATAAATTCTTTTACTCTAAACAGACTTGTAGTGAAGTTAAGAGTTAGTTTATACACAAGATTACTCTAATTGTATAACCATGGCTGATTTTGCTTTAACATTAATCAGGCTTAAATCATTTATAGTTCTACCTGTTAAAACATTTATACCCTTAGAATAACCATTTAACTTCTCTGCAAACCTATTCGTATTAAGCTTTTTAGTCCCTTTACTATTATTATTAAGAATAACCATTACACAATCATCCGATGTATATCTAAAATACACGTATATACCCTCTTCAGGAATAAAGTGTAAGGTTTTCCCTAATTTAAGAGCTTCTGAATCTTTTCTATAATTGAGAAGCTTTTTTAATAGATTGAAAACTTCATTTTGCTCAGAAGAGCGTCCTTCTTTTGTAAATGCATTGATACTATCTTTAGGCCATCCTCCCGGAAAATCCTTTCTAATTTTACCATGACCTTTATAACCATCCCCATCCATCAATAACTCAGTACCATAATATATTTGAAGAATTCCCCTTGTTGTAACAGCATATGTTAAAGCCATTTTTAGTTTATTTTTATCTTTCCCAAGAAATTCATAGATCCTTCCCTCATCATGATTATCCGGGAAAATGACCATATTTAACGGATTAGGATATAAATGATCATCTGCTAAAGTATTATATAGTCTGGCCATCCCATGATCCCATGTGTCTTCTTCATTAAAGGCCTTTTTAATAGCATCCTGCATAGGAAAATCCATTAAACTTGGTAAATGAGAGTTGTATCCATCTTTATTTGGAAAATCTTTTTGCCAATAACAAAGTTTTGAAGCTTCAGTGATCCATGATTCTCCAACAATATTGAAATCAGGATACTCATCCAAAATTCGCTGTGTCCACTGTGCCATTCCGTGTTTATCAGGATAGGGATAGGTATCCATTCTAATACCACCAAGACCGGCATATTCTATCCACCAAATACTATTTTGAATCATGTAAGTAAGCATATACTCATTTTCGAGATTCAAATCTGGCATTGTAGTATCAAACCATCCCTTTACCGATAAATCCTTATCATATTTTGAAACATATGGATCTGATATTGTTGATAATCTATAATTTGAACGAGTAAACTCAGGCCACTGGTTAATCCAATCACTCATAGGCAAATCATTCATCCACCAATGATTACTTCCACAATGGTTAAAAACCATATCCATAATCATTTTTATCCCTCGTTTTTTACATTCTTCTGTTAATGATTTAAACTCCTCATTAGATCCCAAACGAGCATCAATTTGATAAAAATCAGTAATGGCATATCCATGATATGATGATCTTGGTTGGTTATTTTCTAAAACCGGATTTAACCAAATAGCGGTATAGCCCATCTCTTCAATATAATCCAGATGATCATAAATACCTTTTAAATCGCCACCATGTCTTCCATATTCTTTTCTGCGATTTGCTTTTTCCAATAATTCTGGAATAGAATCATTAGATAGATTCCCATTTGCAAAACGATCTGGCATAATAAGATACATTGCATCTTCAGAACTAAAGCCTTTTCTATTGGCAGAGTTTGCTTCTCGCTCCAACAATTCATAATCAAATGATTCTTCTAATTTGCCATCTTGTTTCAATTTAATTTGAAAACGACCAGGCTTTGTATTTTCCTCAATGAACAAGTCGATAAATTGATAATTGGGATTCTCAACCTTATGTATATTTTGAATAGAAACTCCCTTTTTATTAATAGAAACATCGTACTTTGAAATACTATCTCCGTATACCATAATTTGCAAAAACGGATCTTTCATTCCTACCCACCAGCTTGAAGGCTCAAGTTTTTCTATGATGTTATGAGTTTGTGAATTTATATTTGACATTTTTAATAGTAGAGTTAAAACTATTGTAAGTGTAAACCACGTCTTATTTTTATACATGATATAACATTTGAAGTTAAGAAATTATTGAATAAATCATTAATACAAATTACTGAGTAGTAATAAAAAAGGATTTTACATTGTAAAACCCTTTTATCAATGCACCTAATTTTTGAGTAACTTAAACACTCTATATCCATCATTATCTCCAACTAAATGGATCAGATAGACTCCTTTGGGAAACTGACTAATATCTATTTTCGGATTAGTTTCTGTAACATTTTGCTCAAACATTAATGCTCCGGTTACTGATGTTACCTTAATTCTTTTTAATGGTTTTGAACCTGATAAAACAGTAACTCTACCTGATGCTGGATTAGGAGCAATATTAGCATCCTTAAAATAAGTTGGATCTCCTAATGATGTATGAGGTACAAATCCGGATAATTTCTTTTGACAAAAAAGAATAAATTGCCCTGGATCCAAGGTATACGTCATATCAACATCACTTACATTTACACTGTCTCCATTAAAATAATCGTACCAATAACCTGTTGAACTAAAATTTGGTTGAATACTTTTTGTTACCACATCAAAGTTTCCTATTAATCTCACATCCGAATCTGCATAATTAAGTTCAATTAACTTCGTACTTATTGCAACATCCATTACAAAATCAGTGGTTGAAAATACAGGTTCCTCTTTTTTCAGATTAATCATGCGACTATAAACATCAAACAAGTCTTTACGATCCTCGTTTTCATAATACTCCCATTTAACCGGCTTTCGGCTTAAACGACAATCATCACTTACCGAAAGATCTTCACAGGTATTAATGCTGTAATCATACCCCAACTCTCCAAATTGCCAAATCATTTTTGGTCCTGGTATTGATATTAAAAAGGTCGCAGCAGCTCCAGCTCTTTCTAATCCCGTTGCCAGATCGGTTACATCATAACTACCGGAAGAATTGCCATATTCAGTATTTTTATACATAATACGTTCCTCATCATGACTCTCCATATAGTTTATAACATGAGGATCATTCCATTCTCTTTCCTGATATGAAGCCCATGAAAAATCTGAATCATCATAGCCCATGGTTGCCTGATTAAAGTTATAATTATGATTACCCCATAATAAGATTCCATAATTTGCAAGCACAGTTTCTTCTGAATTATCTGCCAAATGTTCAAATGCAACTATGGCATCCGACTTCCTTGACCATATCTCATCTGCCATTCTTTCCAAAATATTAATCCGGCTCTGATCATAATCACTCGCCCATGAGTCAGCTGGATATGATGTATTTGTAAATCCTTTGGTAAAATCAAATCTAAATCCATCCAACTTAAACTCACTTAACCAAAAGGAACAAATACTATCAACTAGCTCCTGTGTATCTGTACTTTCATGGTTAAAATCATATCCCCATTGAGCATCTGTATTTTGCATATTATGATCTGTGTTGTACCATGGATTATTTGAGGCTGGTTTACCTCCATCCAAATACATACGAGCAAATGGTGATTGACCATAAGAATGATTTAAGACCATATCCATTAAAACAGCAATTCCATTTTGATGGCAAACATCAATAAATTCTTTATAATCATTTTCGGTGCCGTATGCTTTATCGGGAGCAAAATAAAATGATGGATTATATCCCCAGCTATCATTTCCTTCAAATTCATTAAAAGGCATTAATTCAATTACATTTACACCTAACTCCTTAAAGTAATCTATTGAATCTGTTACAGTCTTAATATCACCATTATCAGTAAAATCTCTGATATGTAATTCATACACCACCATTTTTGTTACATCAGGATTTGTAAATGAGGAAGTTTGCCAGGTATATTCTTCTTTATTAATTATAAAAGTAGATGCAATTTCAGAAGCCAAATCATAAGGATATTCCATTAAACCTGGATACACATCTTCAGATATGTATTGATCATTTGAATCCAAAGTCTTATTTGTATATGAATCTGCTACTCTAATATCTCCATCTATTAAAAACTGAAAAGCATATTCAGTATTGGCATCCAGAGACGAAACAGTTAACCAAAAATAATCACCATCTTTTTTCATCTGATAATCATTGTTTGGTTGCCAATTATTAAAACTTCCTATAATGTGAACAAATGATTTTTCCGGCGCATACAAAACAAACGTAACAGATTGATTATCTACAACATTAACTCCTCTTTTTAAACCAACAGGCATAGTTTCATTAACAACAGCTTCTTTAACTAAATATTGAACCTCATCACTTACTGTTGTGGTTCCATTTGTTGCTTCAACTTTTAATGTATATGTACCCGGAGATCCTGCGGTTATATATGTAGATAAAGTAGAGGAACTAACACTTTCTGTTTCTACATCATTTACATACAAAGTAATACCGGTTGCATTTGTTGCTGTAACTTCGATTGAGACAGGTTCTCCTTGTAAAAAAATAGTATTATCAGACGGATTAGTGATGGATACTGTTAAATCGTTTGTAGATACTTCTACAAATATATCTCCCCCTGAACTTGTTTTGCCTTCTAAACTACTATCTGATGAACGAAAGACAAAAGCCATCTGTTCTATTTTTTCTCCTTCAGGTACTCCATAAAACTCCCTAATTGAAGGTGAAAGTTCTAGTGTAAATTTATTATCTCCAATACTGGTTAATTTACATGCATCAGTATTAACTCCCCAATCAGACTTGACATATTTCCAATCTGATGTTGAGGTACTTTGATCTGTTATCACACCTGTATGAGCATAAATATCACCTGTATAATCCATTAATCCCTGACTTCCTTCAGCTGCATTAAATGTAATTGTAACAGATTGATCATCATAAGGTGGATTAGGATTGGTAGTAACCTGAGCCGCTGCATACATTACTGTACACAGCAATATTATCAGTGTATAAATTCGATTTATATTCATATCCAATAGTTCGTTAGATTTTTGATAATAGATTTTAGACTTACTTACAAGGTGCTTAATATTAACAATTTACTCTCCTCACCTTATAAAATACAAATACTAAAAAACCTTATAGTTATAAAAGTTTACCGAAGTATTGATATCTTAATCTTAGACCTTAATCAAGGTAGCCTATACCTACCTTAATCAACAGATCATTTATTTAACCAAAAATTGCAAGAATTATATTTAAAACTTTTCTTAAACCTCCAATATGCAGATTAAACACGACACAAGCCTCCCTATAGGATATATTTGGCCGTCATCCCTGAAGTAAAAAAAATGTGAATAAAAACTTGAGCTCTTTGTTGTCTCTATGTAGTATAAAGAATAAAAAGCCGATTTTTATCGGCTTTTTATTCTTTAATTATTAGTTGTTTTCTGTTATTACAATCGATTCATTTCTTTTGTCAACTATAACATGATACGAACCTGAGGCTCCTATAAATTGCCAATTTGGATCACTATGTCCATCAGCAATTATAATATAATCTTCATCATAATTTGTTAAAACATCATAACCGTAACCTGTTGGTCCCCAATCTGCCTGCTCAAATATTCTAAAATAATTATTCTGAGTAAATGTTACATCTCCTTCCCATATTTCATGGCCAACCCAGGTCATTGTTGTTGGAGTATCAAAGTTCCATCCATGAGTAGCGTCACCGGTAAGATATAATAACGGTTCCGTTGTGGCTTTCATTTCAATAGTTGAAGTATTTTTATCTACCGATATTTCGTACCAACCAGTAGTTCCTATAAATTGAAAGTTAGGATCCCCATCTCCATCCTTAGGTTGTAATAAATCTGTAGGATATGTTGTAAATATATCCCATCCACCAAGAGAAGATCCCCAATCTGCAGCAGAAAAGAATCTAAAGTTAGCATCACCCGCCGCATCAAAATAAGCCTTAGTATAATACTCATTTGTTTCTCCTGTTGAGGCAACTTCAACAGCTAAAACCGTATCCCAACCTCCTACTGCTACACCTATCATATAGATAGATGGGAATACAGTTGAATATGGAGTTGCTCCTACCGTTACAATCTCACTAAAATCATCATCTATTTGATCATTAACTGTTGACGTAATTCTAATATCAAAATTACTCATATCACCAGCACTTAAACCTAATTCTAATAATTTTGCGTTTAATTCGGAATGTGTAATAGCCAAGGTATCTTCAGTTGTTAAAGCTAAATTAATAGCATTGGTAAAATCTCCGTCATTCACATCTATATCAACAGAATACTCAATTTTTATATCTACTCCAAAGTCGGGTTCATCCCATCTGATTATCATTGCAGTTTCACTCTGTTCGTCCGATGATAAAACAAACTGATCTCCAGCAATAGGTTCTGTTATTGAAGGTGCATTAACATCTTCGGGATTAATTATCTTAACAAGTTCTTTATCTTCTGAACATGATGCTATAACACTCATTAATAACATCAACAGAAAGAACATTCTATATATATTCTTCATAATAATATTCTTAATCAATTAATAATTATCATTTTGAACAGCATTAGGATTAGATGCTAATTCTGAATTAGGAATTGGATAAACAACACGGTATGAATCAAGTGCACGGCCATTCATAACACCACCTTTCCATGGCCATAAATAATCACTTGAAGTAAATTTACCGAAACGAATAAGATCTTGACGACGATACCCTTCCCAATAAAACTCTCTTCCTCTTTCTTCTAATAGAAAATCTAATGTAAGATCAGATTCTGTAATACTTTGATTGGTATTACCATAAGCTCGTTCAATGATCTCATTAACATACGTAAGAGCCTGGCTCATCGTTCCATTTCCTCCTCTTAAAACAGCTTCTGCATACATCAAGTATGAATCTGCCAATCTAAACATTGGATAATCAGTATCTACAAATAAGGGTCTGACCCTGAGGTTAGTCCATCTGCACTCTTATTTTTAAACTTTGTAACATTTACACCTTGTGTATAATCTAATGGATTATCCATATCCAAACCTGAATTAATCACAAGAGTAGTACTATTATCGAGAGTTTCTGATATATCTTGAGACACCCCTCGTTTGTCACCACTTGCTCTCATTTGGAATTTATCATAAACAGATCTTGTTGCATGATTTCCCCCCCAAGCACTTGAAGGTATTCCAACAAATTCACTTAACGCACCATTGGTTCCTGCAGACATAATGTATTGTGTAGCCGAAAAGCCTTGAGTTTTTGATGCATCAACAGCTAAACCAAATATAATTCCATCTGCCTCATCATTATCTATAGAAAATAATTTTAAATAATTGCTTTCTAATGAATAAGCTGCATTAATAAGTTCTGTATATTTTATTACCTCATCATAACTATTTTTACCTGTAACGGGATTTTCTACACCTGCAAAATTAACAGCATTAATATACATTTTTGCTAAAACCATATAAGCAGTACCTGCATCCATTCTACCATACTCACCTGTACCAGCAGCAGGTAAATCAGAGGCAATTTCTTCTAATTGCGAAATAATCCAATTAAACAAATCAACTTTTGATGCAGGAGTTGGATATTCTTCAGTAGAATTCTCATCAATTATACTCATCTGACCAAACAAGTCAATTCCATGATAATAAGCTATTGCTCTAACTAACTTTGCTTCAGCCCTCATTTGCTTAAACTCATCCTCATGTTGATCAACAACACTTCCTGATGCTGCTTGTTGTATAAATTCATTGGTTAATGCTATCATATAATAAATACGATAAAACATACCTGCAACAAATTGATTATCTGCAGACCAAGATCCATTTTGTAAAGCAACCAAGCCATTATCATTCCAGGCATTTAGTGCCTCTCCTGTAGGTAATTCCTGAAAATTCCAGTAGTTTCTAAGATAGGCAGACATTCCTCCATCTGATATTGTAGATAAATCACTTTCATTACTATCACCGGATTGTCCGGAAACATTATAACTACTATATATCTTTGCTAACACCTGTTGATACCCCTCAAATGTGGTATACACTTCATCTCCAAAAACTAAATTCGGATCAATTGGGGTTACATTTAAATCATCCTCGCATGCACTAAGTACAAAGACCGAAAGGAATAAATATATGATTATTTTTTTCATCGTTTATCGTTTTAAAATCCAAAATTAACTCCAAACATAACTGTGAATGGACGAGGAAATACATTATTATCAATACCATTAAACAATTCAGGATCAAGGCCTGAATAATCAGAAATGAGTAATACATTTTGAGCAGTCATGGATAGTCTTAAATTAGAACTCTCTATTCCCAATATTGATTTAAAATTGTAACCAATCGATAAATTATCTAATCGGAAAAAGTCTGCATTCTCAATCCAATAAGAAGAAAAGGCTCTCTGCTCATCTGTATTCCGAAAGTTTGTTTTGGATGCTGATGTTAATTTATTTGATAATGATTGTGTGGTTGGATTATAAATACTTACAAGATTAGAACTTCCTGCCTCTACCCCATTATATATCTGAGCTCCTAACTGAAAACGACCACTTAAATTGAAATCCCAGTTCTTATACTTTAATGTTGAATTTAATCCAATTAAATAATCTGGAGTTGAACTACCATAAAATATTTTATCTGAAGAATTTATTATTCCATCATCATTTTGATCAACATAAACACCCTCTAAAGGAGATCCATTTTGATCGTATACTTGCTCATATACATAAAATGAATTAACCGAATGTCCCACAGAATTCATTTGAATATAATTACCAGAGCCTAAATCTCCGGAGGGAACTCCAACATAACTAGGATCATCAACAGCAGTTAGTTTAGTAATCTCATTTTTATTATAGGTAAGATTTCCACCTACTTCCCAAAATAAATCTTTCTTGGAAATAATTCTTCCAACTAAATTAATTTCAAAACCTTGATTTTCTAAACTTCCTACATTTGAAACCACCCTATCAGAAAGTGATGTTCCTGCAGCAACTGTAATTTCATTAATCAAATCAGTAGTTTCGCGATAATAATAATCAAATGAACCACTAATTCTATTATCTAATATTGAAAAGTCAATTCCCAAATTAGTACTCGTAGTTTCTTCCCATTTTAAATCTGGATTATACGCGTTCGGGCGATAGGTATTATACCAGGTATTACCTAGCACATACATTGCTCCATTATCAGAAAGTGTATAAGTTCCATAACCTACATAATCATTACCTGTAACATCCTGTTGTCCGGTAATACCCCAACCTACACGAAACTTTAAGTCATTTATCGTTTCAATATTTTGCAAAAAACTCTCTTCTTTTACCTTCCATGCAAAAGCTGCAGAAGGAAAAGTACCCCATCGATTTCCATCTGCAAAGCGAGAAGTTCCATCACGACGAATTGTTCCTGTTAAAAGATATTTGTCATTTAATGTGTAATTAACTCGACCATAATAAGATATCAGATAATTTTCTCCTCCATAAGGAGTATCCTCAGTTGCTGTTTCTCGCACATCATAATAATCATTTTCATATTTATAGCCTTCATTTTTAAAATATTGCCACGAATAACCTGCCATTGCATCAAAAGTATGCACTCCAATCGCTTTCTGGTATTTTAGATATGCATCTAAAACTTGATTTGTTTTTTCCTGATCCTCCCAAAACAATTGGCCTCTAATATCCTCATCTTCATACTCAGAAGCTGCATCTGGAGATATAGTTCTATCTTGATCACTATCAGAATAATCCAATCCTAAATTAACAACCGCACTCATTTCCGGAAGAAAATGAAACTTATAATCAAGACTTAAATTAACAATTGCCCTATAAACTTTTGATTGATCATCTCTCATATTTAACATGGCAAGTGGATTTCTTGGTGCGAAAGCCAATGGAGTATCTGTAGATGGATCTATCCATTCCCAATAACCACCCCATTGCTCACCATTGGAATTAGAATATGTATTATATACAGGATGAGTAGGATCCATGCCTATTGCAGCTCCAATAGCATCTTTGTTTGCAAATGTATTTTTAACATATGATCCTTTTGCGCTTAAACTAGCCTTTAGATGATTATCAAGAAATGAAGGTGTTAAATTTAAATTCATAGAATGTCGTTCAATATTAGATGTTTTCAACACTCCATCCTGATTGTTATATCCATATGAAAAACGATAAGGCAAAGAAGTTAATCCCCCTTGAAAACTCAAATTATGATCTTGCCCAAAAGCTGTTTTATAAATCTCATCTTGCCAATCAGTGTTAGAATCACCTAAGGCACTTATTGCAGCAGGAATTGGATTATCGGATTCTGTTCCATACAAGTTATTAATAAGCTCCTTATATTCAGCTGCATCATATACATCAACTTTATCAGTATTAAAACCTACTGAAAATTTTCCAGAATAGGTAACTGAAAATGGTTGACCTTTGCTTCCTTTTTTGGTTGTAATAATTATTACACCGTTAGAAGCACGAGACCCATAAATTGCTGTTGCAGAAGCATCTTTTAGCACTGTAAAAGTCTCAATATCATCAGGATTAATTGTTGCCAAAGGATTTGACATCCCCATAACACCATCCGATGCAACAGAAACTCCATCAATTACAAATAAGGGATCATTATTTGCACTAAGAGAAGCACCACCCCTGATTCTTATTGTTGTTTCGGCACCAGGTTCACCTCCCGAAGAAGTAATCTGAACTCCAGATGTCTTTCCTACGAGCAGATCCTGAGGAGAAGCAATTGCTCCTTGATTAAAATCTTCAGATTTAACAGCTACTACAGAACCTGTAGCATCCTCTTTTTTAACAGTACCATAACCAATTACAACAACCTCATCCATACCAATAACGTCAGGTTGTAAAGCAACATTAAGCGTTTTTTGATTTGTAATTGCAACTTCTTCGGTTGTATAACCTATAAAGGAGAAAATTAATGCATCTCCCGAATTAACAGAGAGCGTATAGTTACCATCTGGAGTAGTAATCGTACCTGTTGTAGTATTTTTAATTGCTACTGTTACTCCAGGTAAAACATCTCCAGTACTGGCGTCACTAACTACACCAGTAATTGTCATTTCCTGAGCCAAGAGACTGCTTGTTATTAAAAACAAACCAGTCAGTAGCAGAAAGACTTTGTTTAAACGAAATGATTGATTCATACAAATAAAGATTTAACAGTTAAAAAACTTGTTTAATTTTTTTAAAACTAACTTTTGGATTTTTTAAAGGATTTTCAATTTATTAATAACATACACCTTATTGTGCTGTCATTTTACTTTTAAATGGACATTACAAATCTATATGAAAAAACCATACATATTATACACTTATTAACATACAAAGCGAAAATATTGACACTTTTTAACGCAAACGTTTGCGGTGCCGTTTGCGATGTCGTTTGCAAAAATAACATATGTTGTAAAACATATTTTTTAAGGTTTCATATCGAATATTTTGACCATCCGTACAGATATTTTACATCTCAAAAACGTCATTTTTATGAAGATTTTATAGATATTGTGCAATTTTATTGCAGGTTATAGTATCTTTAAACTATATCTAAATCTTACTACATACACACATATTATATTACGTATTAACAAAATGGCTCAGCACCAAATTACTATTAAGGATATTGCAAAAATGCTTGGAATATCAGCATCCACAGTTTCCAGAGCTTTGAAAGATCATCCGGATATCAGTCCAAAAACAAAAAGGATGGTTCAAGCCTTTGCTACTAAAATGAATTATCGCCCTAATGCTTTAGCATTAAACCTTAGAAGAAGCAAAACAAATACAATAGGTATTATTATTCCTGAAGTTGTACATCACTTCTTCTCTTCTGTAATTTCAGGCATAGATAAAGTTGCTTATGCTGCTGGTTACAACGTTATGATATGTCAGTCTAACGAAGATTATAACAGAGAGGTTATTGATGCACAGGCATTATTAGATAACAGAGTTGATGGTGTTCTAATGTCACTTAGTAAAACAACCTTTCAGTTTGATCATATCAGAAATTTAATTGATCATGGAATTCCGGTTGTATTCTTTGACAGAGCTCCTGATGAAATTGAAGCAGATAAAGTTTTTATTGATGATTTTGTTGGTGCTAAAATTGCTACACATCATTTAATAGCCACAGGATGCAGGAACATACTTCATCTGGCAGGACCTCCTCACTTACTAATAGGACAAAGAAGAAGAGATGGTTACATTAAAGCTCTTGAAGAAAATGGAATTTTATTTAATCCGGAATTAGTTATAAAATGCGATACAAGAGATGATGTTTTTGCCAATGCAGGTAAGATTTTACAAAAGGTAAATCAGATTGATGGTATATTTGCAGTAAATGATTCTACTGCGATTGCTGCCATGCAGGTTTTAATGAAAAACGGCATCAGAGTTCCTGAACATATATCTGTTATTGGTTTTGGTGATGGTCCCAATGCAACCATTGCTTATCCACCTTTATCAACAGTAGAACAAAAAGGAACTGAAATTGGTAAGGAAGCTATCCAATTACTAATTAATCAAATTGAAAATCCAAACGAAACTTACACTCCCTCAACTAAGATAATCACTCCGGTTTTACGTATTCGAGAATCAACAATGTTATAAAGTTATTAATTAATAATTTGCCAGTGCTTCTATTCCTGAAGCTCTTTTTTATACCGTTTTGCAAACGGTTGCAGAAAATCAGAGTAATTTTTTTTTACTTATTACTAACTTTTTTTAATCCTTATTGCAAACGGTTGCAATAAGGAAAACCTTGTCAAGATTACACAAAATCAACACATTACACATACATACAAATTTGTATTAAGCCTTTTTAATATCGTATCTTTGTTATTGGATTTAAAAAGGACAACATTTCAATTAATAACTCACCCCCTAAAATTCTTTAGGAGTTTTGAATTCATATTACTCTATACGGACAATTGAGTATTAGGATAATTATATAAATCATTCATAATACTTCAATTAATTAAAGTGGTACTTGATTGTAATATTATAATTGTTTTACATTAGTCTCACATATTACTTAAATTCAAAATTATGGAACAAGAATAAATGACATCAACAATTCCATATAAAATAATGAAACGACCATGGTAAAAGTTTAATACACACAAGACTGATTACAGATTATAAAAAGCAATGTAAATCAGCGCACTGTATTAATTACTTTTAGCTTGATATTAATTTTATCAATATGAAAAAAATGCCTCATCTATCTTTCTGGCAAATATGGAACGTAAGTTTTGGATTCCTGGGAATACAAATGGGTTTTGCTTTGCAAAGTGCAAATGTCAGCAGGATATTATCAAATTTAGGAGCAGACTTACACGCACTTCCGTTATTTTGGATAGCAGCACCATTAATGGGCTTAATTGTTCAACCAATAGTTGGCTCTGCAAGTGACAGAACCTGGAATAAACTTGGACGAAGAAGTCCATATATTTTAGGAGGAGCTATTATCGCAGCGTTAGCCATGTTTTTAATGCCCAATGCATCAATTGTTGTATCAATAATGCCTGTATTGTTATTCGGGTTATTAATGTTTGCATTAATGGATGGCTCTTTTAACATTACAATGCAACCTTTCAGAGCTTTAGTGGCAGATATGACTCCGGCTGAACAAAGAAATATAGGTTATTCAACTCAAAGCTTCTTAATTAATACAGGGGCTATTTTAGGGTCGTTACTACCATTTGTTTTAACAAATTTACTGAACATTTCAAATACCGCACCAGATGGTCAGGTACCCGCTTCAGTTATATGGTCATTTTACATTGGTGGAGGTGCATTATTATTATCTGTTATTTGGACAGTAATTAAAACAAAAGAGTATCCTCCTAAAGAATATGCCGCTTATAAAGGCATTGACACAAAAGCAGAGGTGGATCCAAAATATAAAGGTTTTGTTGGTTTTTTCAGATTGCTAAAAATCACTCCTAAAACGATGCTTCAACTTGCTATAGTACAATTTTTTAGCTGGTTCGCTTTGTATATAATGTGGGTTTATACAACCCCGGCAGTATCTCAACATGTATGGTCATGTGAAATTGGTGACAGTACATCAAAAGCAGCTCAGGATGCCGGAGACTGGATAGGGATTTTATTTGCAGGTTATAGTCTGTTTGCTGCAATCTTCTCAATATTCATGAGTCGTATTGCACACAAAATTGGACGAAAAACAGTTTACAGCATTGCCTTATTGATTGGAGGTGTTGCATATTTGTCAACATTCCTGTTTAAAGGAGGAGATATTATGCACGTCAATCTTTTATTTACTCAGGTTGATGTTCCTTCAAGTGCAATCTTTTGGATGCTACCAATGGTTGGAGTTGGTATTGCATGGGCTGCAATTTTAGCTATGCCTTATGCCATCTTATCAGAATCACTACCAGCTGATAAAATGGGAGTTTTCATGGGAATATTCAATTTTACAATTGCCGGGCCACAAATTTTAAGTGGTTTAATAGCTGGTTCCTTACTTAAATACTTTTTTGATGGAGAAGCAATATATATGTTAGTTCTTGCAGGAATCAGTATGATACTTGGAGCTGTTTCTGTGATATTTGTTAAACCTCAAAAAACAAAATAATACCTTTTAAGATTATAGAATTGATTTAAGAATAACAATTAATAAAAGAAACATGGGTAAAATAAAAGCATGCCTCTTCGATTTAGATGGAGTAATAGTTGATACTGCTAAATATCATTATATAGCATGGAAAGAGTTGGCCAACGAAATGGGATTTGATTTTACGCTTGAAGATAATGAAAGATTAAAGGGAGTTAGTAGAATGACTTCTTTAGACATCTTACTGTCAATAGGAAATATTAGTAAAAGTGAAGAGGAAAAGCTTGAGTTAGCCACAAAAAAGAATGAAAATTATCTAACATATATTTTAAAAATGGGTCCGGAAGAAATACTTCCCGGTACAAAAGAATTTTTAGAGTCATTAAAAAAAGAAGGAATTAAAATAGCCTTAGGATCTGCAAGCAAAAATGCGATGACTATTCTAAAAAGGCTGGAATTAACTCCTTACTTTGAAGCTATTATTGATGGAACTAAGGTTTCAAAAGCTAAACCTGATCCTGAAGTATTTTTAAAAGGTGCAGAAGCATTAAATGTTGCACCCGAAGAATGTGTTGTGTTCGAAGATGCAGAAGCTGGTATTGAAGCTGCAATTGCAGGTGGTATGAAATGCGTTGGAATAGGAAGTCCTGAAATTTTAAACAAAGCCAATTTTGTTGTTGAGGGGCTACACAAAATGAATGTAACCATGCTTAAAGGTCTTAACAACTAAAACTTAAACTAGAAAATTATGAAGAAATATCTTAAATATGATGAATGGTGCATTATTGAAGAAGGTTTTAATCCTTCTAATCATCAAGCATCCGAAAGTATTTTTAGCATTGGAAACGGGAAAATGGGGCAACGTGCAAATTTCGAAGAAAAATATTCGGGACAAAGCTTACAAGGAAGCTACATTGCAGGGGTTTACTATCCAGATAAAACTCGTGTTGGATGGTGGAAAAACGGCTATCCCGAATACTTTGCAAAAGTATTAAATTCTCCAAATTGGATTGGGATTAACGTAAGCATAGATGGTGTGGATCTTGATTTGAATAAATGTACCATTGAAAATTTCACACGCACATTAAATATGAAAGAAGGCTTCTTATTAAGAGAGTTTGAAGCAATTATTGAAAATGGAAAGAAAGTATTAGTTAAAGCTCAGCGTTTTGTATCTATGGCAGATACAGAAAACGGAGTTATCAGATATAGTGTTACACCTGTTAATTTTAGTGGAAAAATAAGCTTTACTCCTTATATAGATGGAGATATCGAAAACGAAGATTCTAATTATGACGAACAGTTCTGGAATATCCTGGATGTTCAGGCTGAAGATGGATTTGCATACGTAGAATCTCAAACAAAAAAATCTGATTTCAGATGCGGATTTGCCATGAAATACATTATTAAATTGAATGAAAAATCTATTAATGTAAATCCAGAAGTCATTCAATTAAATAAATGGGCAGGAAATCAAGTTGAAATAGAAGTAAAAGAGGGAGAAAAGCTTTGTATTGAAAAATATGTAGGCGTTACTTCGTCATTAAATTACGCTACTGATAATTTAAAAAGTCAAGCTACAGAACTTGCATCATATGCATGCCACAAGGGTTATGATCAATTATTTGAGGATCATAAAAAGAAATGGTCAGAGAAATGGATACATAGTGATATTAAAATAAAAGGAGATATTGCTGCACAACAAGCTATACGATTTAACATATTCCATCTGAACCAAACCTATACAGGTGAAGATGAAAGATTAAATGTAGGACCTAAAGGATTTACAGGCGAAAAATACGGAGGTACAACTTACTGGGATACCGAAGCATACTGCATTCCCTTCTTTTTAATGACTTCTCCATCAAAGGTTACTCGACAACTACTTATTTACAGATATAAACATTTGCAAAAAGCGATTGAGAATGCACAAAAATTAGGGTTTAAAAATGGTGCTGCTTTATATCCAATGGTAACTGCAAATGGTGAAGAATGTCACAATGAGTGGGAGATTACGTTTGAAGAGATTCACAGAAATGGAGCAATTGCTTTTGCCATTTACAATTATATCCGTCATACCGGAGATAAAAAATATCTTGAAGAATTTGGATTAGAAGTATTAGTTGGTATTTCACGATTTTGGAGTCAGAGAGTCACATTTTCTGAAGCAAGAAAAAAATATGTGATGCTTGGTGTAACTGGTCCTAATGAATACGAGAACAACGTTAACAACAACTGGTACACTAATAAAATGGCTACCTGGTGTTTACAATATACCCGTGAATCATTAGAGTTCGTAAAAGAAAGTAATACTCAAAGATATGAGGAATTAAAATCTATAATGAATTTCAATGAAGATGAAACTATTCGCTGGAAAGATATTGTTGAAAAAATGCATTTCCCATTTAATGAAGAATTAAATGTTTTTATGCAACAAGATGGATTTATGGATAAGGAGCAAATCATGGCCGATGATCTGGATCCTGCAGAAAGACCAATTAACCAACATTGGTCATGGGACAGAATTCTACGCTCTAACTTTATAAAACAAGCAGATACCTTACAGGGAATTTATGTACTTGAGGAGAAGTTTACAGATGATGAAATAAAAAGAAACTTTGATTTTTATGAACCTCGTACAGTTCATGAATCATCTCTTTCTCCATGCGTACATTCCATATTAGCTGCAAAAATAGGAAAGATTGAAAAAGCATATGAAATGTATCTTCGTACTTCCCGATTAGATCTTGATGATTACAATGCAGAGGTTCACGAAGGTCTTCATATAACAAGTATGGCTGGAACCTGGATGTCAATTGTTGAAGGTTTTGGAGGTAAACGTGCTCACGATGAAAAACTTTACTTAAATCCAGTTATCCCAGAACAATGGGAAGAATATGCTTTCCGTATTAGATTTAAAGGCAAGGATTTAGAAGTGAGAGTAAATGAAAAAGAAGTTGAAATAATATCTCATGCATCTCAACCTTTTGATTTATTCCTATACAATAATCTGGTTACTGTTGATGCTAATAAGTCAATTACTATTTCCCGATAAAATCTCCCCCCTGTTTGAATTCTCCAACAGGGGGTTTTTATTAAACCACACGTCAAACTTAACTATACATTGTACAATTTTAGATAATGGTATTATATTAAAATCATTTTCCTTCTCCTCTGTATATTGAGCGAATCGTATATAGTAGAATCTTTAAGTCAACTACGAGACTTCTGTTCTCAAGGTAGATAATATCATACTGAAGTCTTTTAAGCATTTGTTCAACATTTTCAGCATAACCAAATTTAACCATTCCCCACGATGTAATTCCTGGTTTTACAGCAAATAACTGATCATAGTGTGGAGCTTTTGATAAAATCTTATCTATAAAAAATTTTCTTTCTGGTCTAGGTCCCACCAATGACATATCCCCCATAATAACATTAAAGAATTGAGGTAATTCATCCAAACGCCACTTTCTTAAATACCTTCCCAAAGGGGTAATTCTGGGATCATTGGCAGAAGATAACGCAGGCCCTTCTTTTTCTGCATCTACATACATTGACCTATATTTATAAAGCATAAAAGGCTTTTTATGCTTACCAATACGTATTTGTTTGTAAAAAATCCCTCCTGGAGAAGATAATTTAACCAAAATTGCTAATAATATATATAGAGGAGAAAGAAATACTATTACATTTAAAGCAAAAACTACATCTATTATACGCTTTAGAACAACCTGCCAAACAGGAATTTTGTGATTAACAAAGGTAATATATGGCAGAAATTCAAGATTTGAGGTATGTATTTTTCTTTCAATAATATCATTTAAATTTGCAGATAGTTTAATTAAACAATTCTTTCCCTTTAATATGTTTATAACCTGATTTACTTTTCTTACATAATTGTTTTCAAGAACCACTACTCCATCATCAAATGATACAGAATCAACAATTTTTGATAGGTCAGAAATATCTCCTATCCGAGAAATATATTTACTTAAATCAAAACCATCTGAACTTTCAGAAATATATCCTACATAACGAAATCCTGTTTTTGAAATTTGAGAATGATATTCTTTTGCAATTTCAAGAGCCTCTTTATTATTCCCAATTAATATTCCATAATATCCTATTTTCCCTTTTTCAATTAGATATTGATGACGCCAGATTAATCCTAATCTAAAAAGAAAAACCAAACCAAACACTACAATAAAATATTTTAGTGACATTTGCCAAAAAACGTCTTGAATATCAAGCCAATTTTTCCCTACTACTAAATAGAATATTAACAAACTCACAATAAAAGAACTTGAAACTGTCGGTCCAATAATTTGTAGCCCCGAACGTCTTCCCAAATTATAATAATTACCTGCTAAATAATATGCAAACAACCAGAGTAAAATAATAAATCCAATGACAAGAAATAAAGAAAATTGCGAGAGAAAAGAATCTTGAAATAGACTTTCAATTTCTGTTTTTATAAATGGATATTCTATAATAAAAAAAAGATGACTTAAAATAAGAGCTACTACATCCGACATAAAATGTCGAATTATTATTTCTTTCTCATTAATTCTTTTAGGAGCTTTTTTAACAACCTTATTACCCATATATATCTTCTCTAATCAAATAAAAAACGCACTACTTCTCCTTTTATTATAAGAAAAGGTATTTTTTCTAAAAAAAACACTGCTCAATTATTCATTAGCATTATTTTTATACCACATTTAAACTGAGTATGGATACATTAAGACACAAAGGCCTTCGTAACAGATTAGTGCAGGAGATTGCAAATAAAGGGATTACAGACAGTAGAGTATTACAAGCCATTGGTAATGTACCCAGACACATGTTCTTCGAAAGCAGCTTTATTCAATTTGCATATCAGGATAAAGCATTTCCCATTGGTGCAGGACAAACAATATCTCAACCGTTTACTGTTGCATTTCAAACACAACTCCTTAATATTAAAAAAGGAGATAAGATATTAGAAATCGGTACCGGATCTGGCTATCAGGCTGCTGTATTAGTTGAAATGGGAGCAAAAGTTTTTTCCATTGAACGACAAAGAGAACTATACCTAAAAAGCAGTCACTTATTACCAAAGATGAGATATCAATTAAGTTTTTTCTTGGGCGATGGCTTTAATGGCCTACCTCAATTTCAACCTTTTGATGGCATCATTATTACGGCTGGAGCTCCCTCAATTCCTGAAAAACTATTAACTCAATTGGCAATTGGTGGTATCATGGTAATTCCGGTAGGAAAAGACATTCAAACCATGATACGAGTAACTCGTGAATCAGAAACTGAATTCAGTCAGGAAGAATTTGGTAGATTTGAATTTGTTCCTATGCTAAAAGGAGTTGTCAAATAAACTCAAACTAAAATATTTTATATTCTGCTAAAACATTTTTACATTTAGTTCATTTCTATTGTAAACAAGTAATTAATATAATAACATGCTTAAAGTACACACCTTAATTTACAGCCCCTGGCAAGAAAATACGTATGTAATCTCTGCTGAAAACGGAGACTGTATTATTATAGATCCAGGATGCCTAACGGCTGAAGAACAACAGCATTTCGTAAACTTTTTATCAACGAATAATTTAACTCCTAAAAAATTACTTAATACACACTTGCATCTTGATCATGTATTTGGAAACAGGTTTGTATGCGAAAGATATGATTTAGGAGCTGAGGCTCACAAAAATGATGAATTCTGGATTGAACAAACAGTTCCTTATGCAGCCCAAATGGGAATGCAATTAGAACAAAATCCACCAGCTTTAACGGGATACCTTGAACATAATCAAGAAATTGAATTTGGAGGCTCAGTAATTAAAGTATTACACATACCTGGACATTCACCAGGTGGAATAGCTTTATATTGTGAGAAAGAAGGCTTCGTAATTGCAGGTGATGTTTTATTCAGAGAAAGCGTAGGTAGAGCAGATTTACCAGGAGGAGACTTTGATACCCTAATAAGCGGAATTAAACAACATTTATTGACATTACCTCAAGAAACTATTGTTTATTCAGGACATGGGCCAACAACAACTATAGAACATGAGAGCAAACATAATATGTTCTTTTAATTTTTCACTAGGTTTATTGCCGCCACAAAATAAAAACAGCGTTATGGAAAACCACAACGCTGTTTATATGTGTATATTTTTATAATACTTATCTCATATCAATAACATCAACATCAGGATTTGCTGCTTTATCAAACGCAAACATTGAATCATCCATAGCTGTGTTTATTTCCATTTTTTTCACTTTGATAGTATAATTATTACCATCTTTCCCAACTTGCTTAATTGAGTATATTTTTAAATTATCCTTTACTATTTCCAGATTAATTTTTGAGTATGGTTTATCTCTGTTAACTGGGAATAAGTCTATTCCATAAACAACAACACCATCTACGGTTTTCTCTCCTAAATATGCATATTTAAAACCAGTTTGATAGATTGTAAATATAGATGCCGGGTTTAGAGTTTCTTCATCGTCAGGATCTGGTTCATCAACATTTACTTCCTCCTCTTCAATCATATGAGTCCATAATGTTTTCCCATCAAAATATGTATCCACATTCATTAAATGTGCTTTATATTTATCTCCTTTTATTGAAATAGTTCCTTCATATACTTCATTAATATCCTCTTGAGCATTTTCCATGCTAAAAGAAAAATCAGCTTTAATCGTATTATATGTTTTAGTCTTAGCTGTAACTTTATCTAATATTTCAACTGCCTTTTCGTTTGTCTGAGCCAATAAAAATCCTGGTATTAGCGCTATAAATAATAAAATTTTCTTCATCTGTTTCTAATTAATTTCTGTGATAGTGTTATACCTATAATAATTTGTCCAAGTTTCAAAAACAATACCAAAATTACAATCCCTTTAAAATATGCTCCAACGAAACCTCATCTGGGACCAATACCTGGCGAGCTTTACTTCCTTCAAATGGACCAACGATACCAGCTGCTTCCAACTGATCTATGATCCTACCTGCTCTGTTGTATCCTATTGAAAATCTACGCTGAATTAAAGAAGTTGAACCAGATTGATTAGCCACAATTACTCTGGCTGCTTCTTCAAAAAACGAATCTTTATTACTCAAATCAACTTCGCCTGGCTCATTTCCTGAAGTGTCTCCAACATACTCTGGCAGTAGCATAGCACTAGGATATCCTTTTTGCGAACCAATAAAATCATTTATTTTTTCAACTTCCGGAGTATCAACAAACGCACACTGAACCCTAACCAAATCACTACCTTGTGATATTAACATATCTCCCCTACCAATTAACTGATTTGCTCCAGGTGAATCTAAGATAGTTCTGGAGTCAATCATGGATGCCACCTTAAAGGCAACCCTTGTTGGGAAGTTAGCCTTAATAACACCGGTAATAATATTTGTTGAAGGACGCTGAGTTGCAACAATCATATGAATACCAACCGCACGAGCTAACTGTGCAATACGTGCTATAGGCATTTCAACCTCTTTACCTGCAGTCATAATCAAATCTGCAAACTCATCAATCACAACTACAATATAAGGTAAGAACCTATGTCCTTTTTCTGGATTTAATGAACGTTTTACAAATTTATGATTGTACTCTTTTATATTACGGGCATGTGCTTTCTTTAATAAATCATATCTTGAATCCATTTCAATAGTTAATGAATTCAGTGTATTCACTACCTTTTGAACATCAGTAATAATTGCTTCATCCTCATCATCCGGTAATTTTGCCAAAAAGTGACGCTCAATCTTACTATAAATATTAAGCTCTACTTTTTTAGGATCCACTAATACAAACTTTAATTGTGAAGGATGTTTCTTATAAAGAAGTGAAGTAATTATCGCATTCAATCCAACAGATTTACCCTGACCTGTAGCTCCGGCCACAAGCATATGTGGAGCTTTTGCCAAATCAATAACAAAAGTTTCATTTGAGATAGTTTTTCCTAAGGCTATAGGTAACTCATGTTTTGTTGTTTGAAATTTCTTAGCTCCTATAATAGCCTTCATTGACACCACTTCCGGCTCACTATTTGGAACTTCAATACCAATAGTTCCTCGACCTGGAATTGGAGCAATAATACGAATACCTAAAGCTGCTAATGATAAAGCAATATCATCTTCAAGATTTTTAATTTTTGAGATTCGAACACCTGGTGCAGGAACTATCTCATATAATGTAACAGTAGGACCAACAGTTGCTTTAATACTCTTAATTTCAATCTTATAATCAATAAGGGTATTAACAATTTTATCCTTATTTGAATTCAGTTCTTCATCGGTTACAGGTTCATTACCTGCGTGGTGATCTTCTAATAAATCAATTGTAGGCAATTGATAGCTTGATAAATCTAATGTAGGATCATAATCTCCAAGTGGTACATTATCATTTACTACAAAATTTTCTTCCTCCTGTACTTTCTCAATAGTAAAGCTATCCTCTTCTTGCTGATCTTCAGAGCCATTATTCTCAGAGATATCTAATTCAACTTCAACCTTTGGTTTAAGATCCTCCTGAGGAGTCTCTATCTGCTTAACCACAAACTCCTCTTCTATCTCTTCCGGTTCATTTTCTAATACAATTTCTTCTTCATTCTGTTCAACTTTTACAGGCTCTTCAGCTTGTTGCTCCTTCACTAAAAGTGACTGATCTTCATATTCATCTTGTTCAACTTGTTGTACCTTTTTTGATGCCCCTTCTGAACCAATAAATGATTTCCTTACAAAGGGAACAAATTGCTCAAATGTAAATGTTAGGTAGGACAATAAAGCAAATATTAAAATTAATATCAATCCCACATTTCCTATTGCCGACAGCAGCCATTTACTAAGAAAAAAACCCATTTCTCCACCAGGAAGCAGATATTGAGAGTTGATCGAACTTTTAAAAATATAACCCAATAAAATTGAGAAATAAACACCTATACAAAATGAATGTATAAACGTTTTTCTTAATGATAATAATTTTATATTTATCAAACGAAAAGCTACAACAAAAACTGCAAATACAATAACAAATGCAGAAATTCCAATTCCTGAATTTATAAATAAGTCAGAAAAATAGGCTCCAATCTTCCCTGTCCAGTTAGCTACATTTATATCAGAATTGGTTATAAACTCGAAGAAATTAATATTAAACTTACTATGATCAATTCCTCCTGTGAAAATAAAAGAAATAAAAGCTATAAATAAAAATATGGCATAAACGATTAAAAACAACCCACTAAAAACTCGAATACGAAAATCGCTTAGTTTTTTAATTAGGTTGGTGAAAACGTTAGTATTATTTTTTGATTTAGCTTTCTTAGTTTTTCCTGCCATTGTAAATATTTTGTTAATCATATGCAATTGCGGAAGCAAAAGTAATAAATGCTCTACCTATTTCTATAAAAAAAGATTATTCTTTTGAAATTTAAACGAGATATCTGAAGTATTATTATTGGATAGTTTTTAATAATGCATCTATCATTGCAACAACCTCATCTTTGTTACTTATACTTGCATTTTTAGGAATTTTAAACGTACTCATAGAAGGTGATTCATCAATAAATTCCTTTGCTGTAAGCTTTAACTTTAAACTATCATAATCAACAGTAAATTCCATTAAAACACCAGGAATTATTTTCATCGGAGTATGCCTATTGGGCTCTAAAAGTTGTATTTCGTCTGTATAATAAACATCAATGGGTTCATGTCCTTCAAACTTTATTGTTGCTTTTGAACAATTAAAGCCAGCAATAACCTTTGTAACCTCTGGTTCATAGGTTACGACTACTTTAGCATCCTTATCATACAAAAAGAAATGATCATTAATAGCTATTGGATAATAGAGATTCTTATCCATAAAAGTAAATAATACATCACATGAATCAACAGGAGAATCTGATATAAAATTTAAGGAGAAAACGTTAAAGCTAGCCTTTAGTTCGTGTTTAATTTTATTTTTATTAAAAATATACAACCACTTATCAGGCATCAAAGTTCCTAAAGAAGAATTAAGCACTTCTTCCGGATAATCAATATGATATACAATCGTACCATGATCAACCACTTTACTGCCCTGTTTCTTTTCTCCACACCCTTCAATTAAAATCAAGAGCAGAAAAAGCATTATATAATATTGTGGTAAAGAAATCCTCAAACTGAAATATATATTTAATTTATGTACCTTCAAAAATAGACAATTAAATTACAAATCAGACTATCGTTTGTTAAGATATAATGATATTTTATCAAAAATAAATTACCAAAGGAATTCACCCCTCCTCATTTCTCTCCTCCAGAAGAGCATGCCGTTACTTGCTTATTATTATCTAACAAAAGTCTATAACCTATTTATTAAAAAATCTTTTCTTATTTAAAACGTTTTGTGTGCCATGGCTCCTTCTCCTCGAGGAGAAGGCCGGGATGAGGTGCTTATATTAATCTTTTTTATTACAGAAAAATTCTAATTGCTTGATATATTCTTTACCTCTCCTCATTCCTCTCCTCGAGGAGAGGATGCCGTTACTTGCTTATTATTATCTAACAAAAGGCTATACCCTATTTATTGAAAAATCTTTTCTTATTTAAAACATTTTGTGTGCCATGGCTCCTTCTCCTTGAGGAGAAGGTTGGGTTGAGGTGCTTATATTAAATCTTTTTTATTACAGAAAAATTCTAATTGCTTGATATATTATTCACCACTCCTCATTCCTCTCCTCGAGGAGAGGATGCCGTAACTGACATTTATCACTCAATTAAAACCTGATTATAACTTTTTGAAGAATTTTTTCAATGATAGAAGCATTTATGTCTTTGCTCCTTCTCCTCGAAGAGAAGGCCGGGATGAGGTACTTATACTAAGTCTTTCTATCATTTGCTAAGAATAAGTACTATGACAACAAAGCTTCAGAACACAATTAATCAAATGTAATTTGTTTTGAATAAATCTCTATTTCCTTTAAAACTCTAGAAATACAAAATAATACATCTTCATTTGTAAAACGTAGAACATTTATTCCAAACCTTTTCATTTCTTCTGCTCTTCCAATATCGTATTGTTTCTGATATTTATGTATTTCACCATCTATTTCAATAACCAATTTCTTATCATGACAATAAAAATCAGCAATAAAGACATCTATTGGATGCTGCCGTCTAAATTTTAATCCGTTAAGTTTTTTATTCCTTAACTCCTGCCACAATACTTTTTCTGACAAGGTCATCCTTGATCGTAAATCTTTTGCATACTGCCTAACTACAGCATTTGCACCATAAAATAAATTATCAAAATTTTCTTCAGGCATTGTTGTGAAATTTCCATGTAAAATAATGATTTACATAGTCTTTCACAAATCACATCTCCTAAAGAAATAACAAAATTAAAAAATCACCGTTCCTCATTTCTTCCTTTAAGAATATGAGTTTCTATCTGACCTTTCTTATACTATAAAAAGTCAATTATAATTTTTCAAATACTACAAGCTTTTACGTCTTTGCTCCTTCTCCTTGAGGAGAAGGCCGGGATGAGGTGCTTATATTAATCTTTTTTATTACAGAAAAATTCTAATTGCTTGATATATTATTGACCTCTCCTCATTCCTCTCCTCCAGGAGAGGATGCCGTTACTTGCTTATTATTATCTAACAATAGTCTATACCCTATTTATTAAAAAATCTTTTCTTATTTAAACGTTTTGTGTGCCATGGCTCCTTCTCCTCGAATAGAAGGCTGAGTTGAGGTGCTTATATTAATCTTTTTTATTACAGAAGAATTCTAATTGCTTGATATATTATTCACCCCTCCTCATTTCTCTCCTCCAGAAGAGCATGCCGTTACTTGCTTATTATTGTCTAACAAAAGTCTATACCCTATTTATTAAAAAATCTTTTCTTATTTAAAACGTCTTGTGCGCAATGGCTCCTTCTCCTTGAGGAGAAGGTCGGGTTGAGGTGCTTATATTAATCTTTTTTATTACAGAAAAATTCTAATTGCTTGATATATTATTCACCCCTCCTCATTTCTCTCCTCCAGAAGAGGATGCCGTTACTTGCCTATTATTATCTAACAAAAGTCTATACCCTATTTATGAAAAAATCTTTTCTTAATTAAAACGTTTTGTGCGCAATGGCTCCTTCTCCTCGAGGAGAAGTCCGGGATGAGGTGCTTATATTAATCTTTTTTATTACAGAAAAATTCTGTCTTTTTGAAATATTCTTCACCTCTCCTCATTCCTCTCCTCCAGGAGATGATGCCGTTACTTGCCTATTATTATCTAACAAAAGTCTATAACCTATTTATTAAAAAATCTTTTCTTAATTAAAACGTTTTGGGCGCCATGGCTCCTTCTCCTTGAGGAGAAGGTTGGGTTGAGGTGACAATTCACTTACTCGAAAGAAAAATTTCTGAAATCATACAGCGAGCACTACCTCCTCCTATTTTTTCAATAGTACTAATATCAACTGGAAATAACTCATTATAATTAATTAAGGCTTCTTTTTGCTCCTCAGTTAAAGCATCAAAAGCACTTTGCGACATTACAAGATACTCCTGTCCTTCTTTATTGCAAACGGATAACATATTTCCAGCAAATTGACATACCTGATCAAGGGTTATTTCAACTATTTCATGACCAGTCTCTTCTAGAATCTTAATTACATTATCTTTTTCGACTTCATCTCTTATACTCTCTAAACATACCACAGCAAACTTTTCACTAACACACATCATCACATTTGTGTGATAAATTTCTTTCCCATTAGCATCTGTAGACACAAAACAAACAGGTTTATAATCTATAACAGAACAAACATCTGTAAAAACATCTTTATTTGTTCTTGGAGAAAGACCTGCGTACGCCACTTTATTGATATGATCAAAAATAATACTTCCGGTTCCTTCACAAAAAAGTTCTTCTTGCTCATATTTAGATAAATCAATAATCCTTGAAACATTATAATTCGCTTTAAAATCATCAATAATATCTTTTCTTTTCTCTATCCTTCGGTTTGGAGCTGCCATAGGATACAAAATAACAGTACCATCTTCATGAAAAGATCCCCAGTTATTTGGAAATATTGCATCTGGCTTAATTGGTTTCTCTGTATCCTGAATCACTTTTACATCTATCCCTACCTGTCGAAGCTTATCAACATACAAATCAAATTCTCTTAACGCTCTTTCTTTTATCTCATTGGAAGAAAGATCAACTTTATGCTGAAAAGCATTTGAAACTGCAGTTTCAGCATTAAAGCCAAAACTTGCTGGTCGAACCATAAATATCTGATCTGTGGACTGTTTCATCTAGTGTAATTATTAATTGAAATTTCACTGCAAATATTATTGTTCTAGACAAGAAAAAAGGTGATTAATGTTATGATATAAATTGATTATAAGAATTAAGACATAAGTCCTATATACAAGACGTTGAAAGACTATTTTTTAACGAATTACAACAACAATATTTTATGATTAAAATACTACATAAAAATTTACAACCTATTAAATACATCTTAACAAGATAATAAGGTTAAAGGTTATACTTATTAAAATGATAAAATATCACATTCGTTCCTTCCTTTTTCCCCAATGCACTTTTATTTAATCCCTAACAGCCAGTAAATTAATTTCAGAATTTGAAACAGAAATTATCTTTTTCCATTTAAGGAGTATTTTAAATTACGCCAGGTAATAAGAATAACAATTAATAACCATAATACAGACCATACAACTGGTGGAAGAATTGGTAAAATCTTTGAGAACTTAGCAATATCAGATGATGGTCCAACATTATAATCGTTGATTATAAAAATTATGGAGGCTGTTCCTGTAACTATTAAAAAGTTAGCTATAGTCGATTTTGATTTTTTACTAATCCAAATAACAAATATTGAAAACAGTATTAATAATAAAGAAGTAAATATTGAGCTATACCATATTATTGCAGTAGCCACAAAAACAAAAGCCATAATATAAATGGTAATTAAAGCGGATTTTGGCTTTTTTAGTCCAATATGCAACAATAAATTACCAAACAAGGCACTTCCTATATAACCGCCCATTAAAACAAGAGGGGCAAAACCACCTGAAGTAACTGCATATCCTGCACCATTTGGTTGAACCATAACTTCATATACATTTCCACCTGTTAGTACTGCAAATAAGGAATGGCCTAACTCATGTAAAAATGTAACAAATAAATTTATTGGCAATACTATATACATTCCATAAGGAACATAATTAACCAACAACCAATACAACAAGGCTGTAATTAGGATTAGAAACAGTTTATTACGCATTCTAAATTACTGATTCGATTAATAATACACCAATAATCTGAACATTCTTACAAAACATCCAAATCAGCTAATACTAAATTCTCTGATATTAATTTAGCCTGTAATCTGTTCAAAAAAAGCATTACAATATAAAAAAATAATGAATGTATTCATCATTTTTTTAAACTTTGCAGCTAATAACCTGGATTATGTATTTAAACATCGAAATGAGCATTGAAAATACAATTATTGCGATAAGTGAATGCAGAAGCAAAATTTATTTTGATTATGCTGAGTGAAGCAATAATCAGATACTAATAAAACAAGTACATACAGAAATGACACATAGCACCGCTATGGTAAATTGAAGTAAGTGAGTGAAATGACTTGTTTTGAAGTAGTTTCAATGTATAATAGTTGGTTAAATGCATATTGCGGGTTCAAATTAATTTCTGCTTATGACAATAAAGACAAGTACAGTACATCAGATAAAAAAGGAATTAGAACTTCTACCCAGAGAAATATTAATTGATCATTGTTTACGATTAGTAAAGTATAAGAAAGAAAATAAAGAATTATTACACTATTTACTTTTTGAATCCATTGATGAAGATAATTATGTTAAAGAAGTTAAAGAGGAAATTACAAAAGCATTCAAAGAAATAAATACTTCAAAATTTATCTACATAAAAAAAGGTATACGAAGAATACATAAAACTATTTCGAAATACATAAAACATTCTGGCAAAAAAGAATCTGAAGTTGAGCTCTTAATTTGTTTTTGCAAAGAAATGAGAAATTTTAAAAACAATATTAAAAGGAGTACTGTTATGAGAAATTTATATGAGCGCCAACTCATTAATATCGAAAAAGCTTTAAACAAACTTCATGAAGATATTAGATTAGATTATGAAGAGGATCTTGAAACTATAAAAAAAGGTTTATAGCTAAAACCTTCAAATCAGCAACGAATAACAAAATCTTATTAAATCCATACAATATTCAAGTTAAAAGCTTGATATCTGCAACGATAAGATGTAAATTGTATTATACGATAATCTTATACCATATGTTTAAACTTCACTTTCAAAATATTGTTTATGGGATTTTGTTTTTGCTCACTTTACTTTCATGTACAGATAATCCAACTCAAAATATTACAGAAGTTAACGAATTCGGATTACCTCTAAAACCTTATCAGTTTACACCAAACACATATGATTTAAAAACTTTTATTATCCCTCCTAATATTGATGGTATCAATACAGAAAAGGAATGGGATAAAATAGCTTGGAGTTCAAATTTTGTTTCAGAAGTCGATGGAAAAAATCATAATTACAGTCTGGAAACTAAATTTAAAATGGGTATTTATAAAGACACCATTTTCCTTTTAGCTAAAATAAATGATCCTCAGATTTGGGCTGTAGACTCCAAATTGGATTCAATATATTTTAAGGATAATTTTTTTGAAATTTATATAGATTGCGACAACAATGAATATGATTATCTTAATATAAACATTAATGCACTGAATATTATTAAAGGAAGGTTTTACAGATGTAATGATAAACATATAAACTTTCACGACATACCTATTCATTCCGCTACTTTCGTTGATGGCACTGTAAACAATCCAAATGATACAGATAAATATTGGATGGCAGAATTAAGCTTCCCTGTTAATCTGGAAGGGATCACCCCAAACAAAATTTACAATAACGGATATTGGAAAATGAACTTTGCTCAGTCAAGATGGCAATATGTAATAGTTGATGGCGCATATAAAAAAACAATTAATTCAGAAACTGGTAAATTATATAATAAAGACCAATGGTTATGGAATTACATGTGGGAAAATCCTATATCAAATGCTGAATTTTGGGGTGAGATACATTTAACTTCTAATCAAATAGATGAAAAAACTTTAGTAAGAAACAGAAGAATTAAATGGGAACTTAGAAATGTATTCTATGGACAAAAATTACATCATAAAAAACATAAAAAATACGCTAACAAAATAGCTGGATTAAAAGATATTGGCTTTGATTTATCTAAATTAAACTACAGGCCGGATATTAGAATCAACAATAAGCATTATACTGCAACGATTAAAGATAAAAAGTCAGATCACATTTGGAGCATTAACGATGAAGGAGCAATACTCTGCAGTTCAACAAAATAAAGTTCTTACTTCTGCACTCAAGAACTCCATATTATTCAAAACATAACACATAAAACTATCAATGTAACAATAAAAAGTTCTTATCCTATCTTTATATTTCTCGTTAACCGAATTTCTTATATTTTTGCACAATCTGGTGTTTTATGATCTAACAAAGAGAATAAAATGAAAAGGGAATGCTGTGAAAATCAGCAACAGTACCCGCTGCTGTAATTTCCACAAAAAGATTTTGATAAATTTCACCACTGTTTTTATTGATATAAAAATGGGAAGGTTTCAAAATCCGGAATAAGTCAGAAGACCTGCCAGTGATTGTAAAATCAATGCTTTCGGGAATAAAAGCAAAGTTATCTTGATTTAAGGTACTTAATCTTTTATTGGTATTGGTGGTTTGCCCTCTAACAGGCATATTTGTTTTATTCAAAACCATTAAAAAATGATTAAAAAATGCGAACGATGTAATCAGGAGTTTAATTGTCGACATGATGACATCTTTGAATGCCATTGCATTCATGTTCCAATCTCACAAAAGGCGCAACAATTTTTAAAAGAGAATTACAAGGACTGTCTATGTAATAAATGCCTTAAGGAAATTACACAAAGATTCTCAAACAACAATACACCAAACAAGACCGCTTAAATAAGAATTATCAAGAACTTTTAATCATCCGTTTTTATTATATAAACAAATATCTATGCATCAGTTAAAACTATTTTTTACTGCATTAATGTTTCTAACAAGAATTCCTGCTCCTAAATGGGTTGGATATTCTAATGACAACCTAAACAAATGTAACAGATACTTCCCCTTAGTTGGTTTAATTGTAGGAGGAGTTGGTGGTCTAATTTATTATTTAGGATCCTTTGTATTCCCTATAAATATCTCTGTATTATTATCCATTATAGGAACTATACTATTAACTGGAGCTTTTCATGAAGATGGCTTTGCTGATACTTGTGATGGTTTCGGAGGTGGATGGACTGTAGAAAAGATCTTGTTAATCATGAAAGATTCAAGAGTAGGTGCTTACGGGATGATTGGAACAATATTGATTTTATTAATGAAATTCCTTGCTATATCCTCAATTCCCAATGCGGTTATTATTCCATCCATCATATGTGGCCATGCTATTAGCAGGATGTTTGCTGTAACAACAATGTTTACTCTTCCTTATGTTAGAGAAGACGAAACGAGCAAATCAAAACCAGTTACAAAAAACCTCCATGTTATTGATTTATGGATTGCTGTTTTTATTGGTCTTGCATCCTTGTTAATTTTCCAGAATTGGATGATATATTTATCTGTAATACCACTGCTAATAACAAAATTTTGGATGGATAGATATTTTAAAAAATGGATTGGAGGCTATGTTGGTGATTGTTTAGGCGCAGTACAACAGGTTACAGAGATTGTGTTTTACTTAAGCATCATAGCTATCGTCAAAATAATTACTTTTATCTAAAAGCATATTTACCTCAAAGAACTCGAAGTGTTTTCACAAAGACTCACGAAAGTATTTTCATTTTTCTTTGCAAATACTCTATGAGGCAAACCATTTTACAACCTAAAATTTAAACTATGAACACGGATATTGAGAAAATTTTAAAAGAATTTTAGATGCTGCTTTTGAAATTCACAAAGCCCTCATACCAGGACTCTTAGAAAGTGCTTATGAAGAATGTTTATACTACGAACTTAAACAAGCCGGATATGTGTTCAAAAACAAAAGGGATTACCTTTAACGTATAAAGATGTTACACTTGAGACAGGATATAGGGTTGATTTATTAGTTGAAGATCAGATTGTCTTTGAACTTAAATCTACTGATTTATTATCTGATGTTCATCTGGCACAAATCCTTACATATATGAAACTTTCTGAATGCAAACTTGGTTTATTAGTTAATTTCAACGTTCAATATTTGAAAAACGGTATAAAAAGGGTCATTTTAAAATTCCTTTGTGCAACTTTGTGAATATTCGTTGTGTTCTTTGAGGTTAAAAAAAATATGAAACAATTTTATATTATACGACATACGACTCCGGACATTACTCCAGGCATTTGCTATGGGATTAGTGACTTAGATGTAAATGGGAATTTTAGTGATGAATCATCTAAAATTAAACACATATTAAAAGATGTCAATCCTGATTTAATATATTCAAGCCCATTACAACGATGCAGTAAACTAGCTCAAGTTCTTTTCGCTCATCTTTCGGTTAAATATGACAAAAACCTTATGGAGATGAATTTTGGTGAGTGGGAAATGAAAAAATGGAGTAGTATTAATAAAACTGATTTAGACAATTGGTCATCTGATTTTATGAACATATCACCTCCCAAAGGAGAATCCTTTAGTCAACTTTACAACAGAACATTAATTAGTTTTGAAAACATTCAAACCCTTGCAAAAGATAATTCTAATACAGTTTTAGTAACTCACTCTGGAGTTATCAGATGTTTACTAATGAAGTATTTGGAAATACCTCACAACAAACTATTTTCTTTACAATTAAACTATGGTGCTGTTATTCAAATAACATATTTTTCTACAGATTACCATCAAGTAAAAATACTTAAAGGTTAAATCACTAATTTATATATCCATTAAGCTATGATTGAAAGAAGTAAGCTCATGAAAGAAGATGACTATTTTGACAGGTTCCATTTAAGTACAAAAAGATAAAATTCTTATCCTCGAGACACAAAGACAAAAAAATACATTTAAATATTATTAAAAAAAACATTGAGACTTTGAGCCTCGGTGGTAAAAATAATCTGTATATCCTTTGATGTAGTGACTGTTTAAATGAAACTAACAGACCAATCTCAATTTAAAAGTTACATACAGTGCTATTACAATAAATTAAACTGCAATGAAAAAAATTACGCTAATTACAGGGGGACAACGATCAGGTAAAAGCTCTTTTGCACAAAATATGGCCATACAAAATAGTTCCAGACCAGTATATCTTGCCACTTCACGCATTTGGGATGAAGAACATAAAAAACGTATTGAACGACATAAGGCAGATCGAGACGAAAGGTGGGAAAACATAGAAGAGGAAAAGTTTCTTTCAAAACATAAATTCTCCAACAAAGTAGTTTTAATTGATTGCATTACTCTTTGGCTTACTAACTTTTACTTTGATAACAATAGCGACATTGACTTATCATTAACTGAAGCTAAAAAAGAATTTGAAGTCTTTACTCAACAAGATGCTCATTTTATTTTTGTCACTAATGAAATTGGATTAGGTGGTATGCCTGAAAATGAAATTCAACGAAAATTTACAGACCTTCAAGGTTGGATGAATCAACATATCGCGAAAATGGCCGATGAAGTATTTTTTATGGTTAGTGGTATACCTATGAAAGTAAAATAGAATCCCTCTCAATCTCCCGAAATGGGGAGAAGCTGATTTACAGCTTGATCTACAATAAATATAACAAAGAACTATTCAAAAAAATAACAGTAATTTTACTGTAACTTTTCTAAACTACAAACACCTAAATATCTGAACATTACAAATCAACAATACTTCCTAAACGGATAAATTAATGCTAAAAACACCGCATTATTCAAAAAAACGTCAAAAACAGGGAAAATTATTCAATAATTGGCTCTTTATTACAAAAATTATTCACAAAAACGTCTTTTGGGAGACATATAGGATATGGCTTCGGGTCGGCTTCGGGTAACGTTCGGATGGCATGGGCTTCTGTTCGGGTTCTGTTCGGATAGGCATAGGTTATAGTATCCGAACAACATCCCAACACAACCTGATTAGAATACGAAAGTGATATACAGCAAGTACTAATCAGTTCTTTAGAATTGATGAAACATCTAGTTTTTTTTACGACACTGCATATTTATTTTCCTCAATTGGGGTAGTCAGAGGGGCTCTAAAAAAGAAAGGCAGACCCAACGGATCTGCCCCACTCACACAACTAAACCTTTAATCTATGTGTCCCACCACGGAATAGTTGATATCATATAGTACCATTAATCATCTGCTGTTAAACCTGTATATCTAAATCCTGCTATTCTATATGCAGAATATCCATATGCTGCAGGATAAGGATCATCATCAAATGACACAGTAAACACAATACTATCAGCAACAGCACCACTTGGCGTAGTTGCAGCACCATTTAAGATCATTCCATTAGAAATAGTAACCTTACTATCATAACTAACATTTTGACCATCTGTTACACTATACGTTTTTGAACTTAAGTCAGCATCTGCTTTCACCTTAAAATCCCAGAAATTTCCATGATCATCAACCCACAATTCTGTAGTTGTATTTGATGCAGCATTATATGTATCTAAATGAAAATGACCAATTCCAAAAAGATCCTCATCCTCGTAAACAACATCTCCATTTTCATCTATGGCAACAGCAGTAACATACCATTCACCGGCCATTTTTTCCATTGCAGTTCCTCCTATTTCTTCTTTTTCACAAGAAATAAAACTTAAACTAAAGATTAGCAATGATATATATAACTTTATATTTTTCATTTTCATACCTGCTTTTTTAATCCATAATAATATTAAATGTTAAAAATCCAGCATATTCAATGGTCCATGATATTTGACCTGTTGATGGATCATAAGTACCAGCTGTCATTTCATCTGCAGAATCTCCCCAACCAGCAACATAACTATCAATTAAAGTAATAGTGTTATCTGCATTTAATTGAAAAGATCCAGTCATTGCATAATTAGAACCATAACCTGCTCTTTGATCATAGTAACCACCAATTAAATCAGAACAATAGTATACTCCTGGTTCTGTTTGTAGTACAAGAATACTATATCCACTAAAATCAGTTCTTGCAGCACTATTATTATTTATTCTATGGGTACCATCTAAAACTGAATGCATACCTGTAGCAATCGGAGATGGAGTTGTATCTGCAACATAAACTGTTCGACTTGTACTAACAGGGTATCCATCTGCATTAACGATTTCATAACTAATTGTATATACACCTGGTACATCTGTATCAACATTAGAGGTCACAACTACTTCACCGGAAACATCTTCGCCATCAAGTATAGAAGTATAACCAGGATCAACAAAGGTTTCTCCTTTTGCAACTATTATTTCAGACTCTCCTACTAAATCAAGGGTAGGGTAAATAGTTAACCCTGTATATCCTTTAGTCGAATCATCATCACAACTTATTAAGCCCACCGAGGCTATTATGAAGAATATAATTCCTACTAATATATTATTTTTCATATTTTACGAACTTTTATCGTTTAAAACTTATTCAGCCCAAAAAACAGGAGTTGTATCACCCTTATATTCTGGAGTATTACTATTTCTACTTGAAGAACTTTCCGCATACGGAAATCTTTCTAATAGCTTATTTGAGCCAACATCTGTATTAACCTTCTTTGGAGTATACAAAGTACCTACAACATAAATATCTGCATTATAATCATCTGATGCTTCATCGTAGATATCATCTCCTGACACATCTCCAAAAGCTGGATAATCTAAGCGACGCATTTCACACCATGCTTCATAATTATTAATACCTCCTAAAGCAATCCATTTTTGAATACCAATTAACTCCTTATAGTTAGCATTATCATAAGGATACTTAGTTGTGTAAACATCTTCTGCTTCTGATGAAATACCCGCTGAAGCAAAGGATGCTGTAATGGCGTTTTCATAATGAGTTTGTGCATTAGCTGCACTACCATATCTTGCGTAATATTCTGCTAAGAAAAATTCTATTTCTGCTACTGATATTAAATACACAGGCATATCATAAGCAAAAACAGGACGACAGAAATAGTCTGATTGATATTTTGATGAAGTACTAAAGTTAGTTCCGGAAACACCACCTTTATATTCACCTTGAGTACTTTTTTCAAAAAACTGAGAAACCCTACCATCTTCACTATCTAATAAAGTTTGCATGTAAGCTAGGTTAGCTACAACATTAATTTGTGTTGATCCAAAATATGTTGCATATTCTTCTTGATAAAATGGACTCGCCTTACCTGATTCATCTGTCCAACAATCATCATACGAAATATCCTCAGTAGGAAAGTCATCTTCCGCAATTAAAGATGCTAATTGAGAGCTAACATCTGTCGTACTACTCATTCGCATTAACAATTTTAATTTTAATGCTTTAGCAAATTTAATCCACTCTGCAGCAGTTGTTGTTCCAAACAAAAAGTTTGTAGCAACCACATCTGTACTAGAAGCCAACGACAAAGCATTATCTAACTCAGCTAAAATACCATTATAAATAGTTGCACCATCATCGTAAGCTGGTGCTAAATTGTTAATATCTAAAGCTTCTGTATATGGTACTTCTCCATAACAATCAACTAATACCTGATAAGTAAAAACTCTTAATGTTGTTGCAGCTAAATACGTACCCCATTCTTCATTTTGTTCTGATAATTCTAAAATAGTTTTAATATTATTCAGAACTCTTGCAGTTAATTGAGTATATGTACCACTTGATCTAGTTGCAGACATTGTAAACTGAGAATAATCAAGATAGTTACTTGTACCAAAGTTATGCGCATATTGTTGAGCATAATACCCTCCAACAATTCTAAGAAAGTTTCCATAACTTGACGCTAAGTTCATCTCCACACCTGGCATGATCATGCTTGCTGTCACATTCTCCTCGCTAGGCGAATTGGGATCCTGATTAATATCAAGATAATCATCACATGACGTAATTCCCAATAGTAAAATAAATATGAATATTATATTTTTCATCATTGCCTAAATATTAATAAGTTATTTTTAGGTTAAAACCATATATACGGTTAGATGGATTTACATATAATTCTCCAAACTGACCTTGTAAATCCGTTCCTGTTGTACTTCCTTCAGGATCGATATAGTAGTTATCATCAGCTGTCCAAATGAAGGCATTATTACAGAATACCGAAAGTCCTACACTACTTAATGGTGTATTAGCTAAAATTCTTCTTGGCACATCATATGAAAGCGTTATATTTCTCAACTTCATAAAAGTACGATCAACCATATATGCTAAACCACCATCTCCATATCCATAATCATTATAATAGTCCTGCATACTTCCATCAGTCATTCTTACTGCAGTTGTATTTTCAACATACGCACCATCAACTTCTTGAACCGAATTAGGAATAACAAATGGATTACGATCGTTATATGTAGTAACAATTCCATTACCAGTAAACTGCATTAAGTTTTTAGTACGTGAAAACATTGAACCACCATAACGAACATCAAGTGCTGCACTTAATGAAAATCCATAAGCTGAGAAAGTTGTATTAACTCCACCAGTCCAATCATGGTTCATATCTAAACCTGTATCTTCAACTTCATCTCCTAAAACAGGCTGGCCATCGGAATCCACAATTGGAGATCCATAATACTCACTATCAGGATCTGTCACATATTGAGGTAAATATGTATAATATCTACCCATAGGTTTTCCTTCTTCTGCATACATATAAACTGCATCATTTCCTGCTGCGAATCTATATATCTGCACCTTACCACCTTCTACACTTTCTGGAAGACTAATTACCTTATTTTTATTTACTGCAAAATTAAAATCTAAATCCCATCTAAACTTATTAGTTCTAATAGGTGTAGTACTTAAAAGTAACTCGTAACCTTTATTTTCTACCTCTCCAAAATTTAATACATTGGTAGAATAACCTGTAGATGGATCAACCGGCAACTCAAAGATTTGCTTATCAGTATTTCTACTATAATATGATGCATCTAAACCAATTCGTCCATTTAAGAATTGTAAGTTTAGTCCTACCTCTGCCTCAGTTGTCATCTCCGGACTTAATGTTGTACTTCCTGCAATAGTTGATGATATAAAAGAGTTAGTGCTATTCATAGGGAATGATGCTATATCACTTCCATAATATCCATTTGCATAAGCTTGTACATAGCGGGTACTTGTTTGATAAACATCAGCATCGTTACCTGTTTTACCATAAGCTACTCTTACTTTACCAAAAGAAAGAATATCATTTTTAGGCATTAACTCAGTAAACAACCAACTCAAAGTACTTCCATAATAAAAATAGCTATTATTATCAATTGGTAAAGTAGATGACCAATCATTTCTTGCACTTAAATTAAGAAATAACATTTCCTCATAACCAAGCGTTGCATCTCCAAATAAACCAATTACACGTTTCTTCGATTGGCTTTCTGTTAATACTGATTTTGTAGAACCATTACTTAAATCCCAGAATCCAGTTTCAAAAGTTAATACATCAGTTTGTCCTGAAATCCTAGTTGCATTTGTTTCATTAATATTTACTCCACCAATAGCAGTTAAAGTAAAATCTTCAAACTTTGTATCATAACTTGCTAAGAAATCATGGTTAATTTCATAAGCTCTGCGATAACGAGTAAAAACACTACCATCCTGATTCATATTAACAGGCGAATATCCATAATCTTCGTTAATTAATTCATCACTAACTTCAATTTGAGGAATTCCAATTTTTAAATCATAATCAGAATAATCAAATCCGAATCTATATGTCAAAGTAAGATCCTTAATTGGCTTTAAATCTAATTGTAATTTACCATACAATTGTTTTGCGTCAGTGTGGTTATAGTTATTCTCTAATGACCAATATGGGTTAGTAATTCCATAAGGTGTAAAATAAGCCTGTGGCTGATTAAATGGACTTGATGTATCTTCCATATCAACAATAGAAACATCACGTGGCATCTCATATAAACCATCAATTACAGAGGTTCCTTGGTAATTACTTACTAAATCAGTCTCTGATCGAGCAAAGTTTACTGAAGAAGATACTGTTAACCAATCGGTAGCATCGAAGCTTGTGCGATAGGCAATAGTATTTCTTTTATAAGAGTCAGCATCTGAAGGCATAATACCATCATCATCAGAATATGAATATGATAGATAATATTTCATTTTATCATCATTCGAGGCTCCACTTAAAGCAATACTGTGACTTTGGGAAACTCCAATTTCAAAGAAATCTTTAACATTATCTTCTAATGCAGAATATTCATGAATTAACTGTTGATTATTGTAGATAGGTCCATAAACCTGAGTAGAACCATCTAAAGCAGGTCCCCATGATCCATTCTCAATATAGGTTTGTGATCCATTCCATCCTTGTCCAAAATCATTCTGAAAATCTGGTAATAATGACACTTCTCTAAACTGAAGACCTCCATTATAAGTAACTGTGAAGTTACGACCTTTACCTTTTTTACCAGTTTTTGTAGTAATAATAATAACACCATTAGATGCACGGCTACCATACAAAGCAGTTGCCGCTGCCCCTTTAAGTACAGTCATTGACTCAATATCATCTGAAGCAACGTTTGATAATCCACTAGTACTAAGCGACTGTCCTGATTTATCAAGATCTCCATCATCAAGGTTTAATGAACTATTTTGCAATGGCACACCATCCACTACGTAAAGAGGTTGGTTATTTCCATTAATAGAACTAAAACCACGAATAATAACAGAAGATGCTGCACCTGGATCTGAAGAACTAGATTGAACCTGTACCCCAGCAACTTTACCTGATAAAGAACTTGAAACATTAGTATTACGAGCTTTAATTAACTCATCGCTATCTACTGTTGTAGCTGCATAACCTAAGGTTTTTTCACTTCTTTTAATACCTAAAGCTGTTACTACAACCTCATCAACATCAATGGCATCTGATTCCATAGTAACATTGATTTTAGTTTTGCCATTAATCAACACATCTTGCAGTTTCATTCCAACAAATGTAAATACAAGATTAGTTGCATCTTCTGGTACATTTAAATTATAAGTACCATCAGGACGTGTAATTGTCCCTATTGTAGTCCCTTTTACAACAATTGATACTCCAGGAATAGCTTCGCCAAGATTATCGATAACTTTACCTGAAATAGCTTTTGTTTGGGCCGACAATGTCTGCAATCCTACAAAAAGGATTATAGACAGAATTAATGCTAATTTCCGCATAAAACAAAAGGTTTAAATTAATAATAGTGTATATAAAAATTCTAAATTTATAAATTAGACAACAAGAAGGCATAACACTCCTTGACACGAAGAAACATATGATTTCATTAAAATCAATAGTACAGGTACTGAATAAGAAATACCTTTTTTAAGAAAATTTTAATTGTTGATGCTGTTTGACTTCCATATAGACTAAAGGTTTTAATTAATTGGTAATTATGTGAGTTTAATAGAATAACATGAGGGAATGTATATTCTATTTTAAAAAATTTACTTTATCATTTAATAATTTGGGTATAACATTCAATAATTTTGTAAATTTTTTGACTAATGTAATATTTTTATACAAATAGTCCAAACATTATTTAACTTTCATTAACTTTTGTTTTCTAATTTACAATTTCAAAACTAATAAATCATTACTGTCTTAAATTCTTCTTTTTCAAGACACAATACAATATTTTTCACATTCATCTAACAGAACCCCTTTATTTTCATTCATTTTATTTCTTTTTTCATCTATATTAAATCCTACCCCTATTATATTATTAATCAAAGTCTACACACCTTCAGATCACTAAACAAACAACATCATCATAAGTTCATATCTATTTACAAATTTTAATAAATCAATATGTTAATTTATGTTAGCCATGAATAATCAGCAGAATTGTTTCGAATGTCTGAATCCAACCTTGTTAATAATTCAAACTAATACGACAAGAATTTAAAATTCAAGTCACGACAAGTAATTAGAATGTTTAATAAGAATTCAAGCTAATAAGATTTTAGAAATCTATTTTAAGCATACTGTGCTTTTTGTATAGTATAATTCATACAGATTAAAGGTTTTTATTAATTGGTAATTTATGTGAGTTTAAAATCTATTTACAAATAGTGGGGGAACACTTATTATTTGTAAAATGTTATAAAAATATACTTTATTAAATTTCCCTTAAGAATACTCTATTCTTTGTATAGTGTAATTCATATAGATTATTTTTTTAGTAATTGATAATATATGCGAACTTTCATCTATTTACAAAAGTGGGGAAAACACTTATAATTTGTAAAATTTGATGCAAATCAAATTCTCATTACATTCAATTATGACAATTAAAATCTATTTTAAGAATACTGTGCTTTTTGTATAGTATAATTCATACAGATTAAAGGTTTTTATTAATTGGTAATTTATGTAAGTTAAAATCTGTTTGCAAATAGTGGGGGAACACTTATAATTTGTAAACATTACTGCAAATATATAACAATATTCTAATCAGAAAAAAGACCATTTAACACCTATTAACATCTAAACAATGTAATTATTACATCATAACGGCATACTAAACCATTCTACATCGCAATATTTTAGGTAGATAGAGATAAACAAAATCAGAACATTTGAATATTAGAACAAAATAATTTAAATTAATATATTAACTTTTTTTTACACTCAAACACCCTTCACCAAGGGATATTAACCCAAAATTACATACAAACAGCATAACTCACCCCTATTTTTTAACAGACAGCTCCGACTAAACAATATTATTTTTCAACACACAACCCTAAAACAACATTATTAAAAACAAAAAAAAGGCTGCCTTCAAAAGACAGCCTTTTACTTATATTATTAACTCAATAAATGTTACTACATTAAAAAGCTTAGCATTATACCGGCAGCTACAGCAGATCCAATAACTCCCGATACATTTGGAGCCATTGCGTGCATTAGCAAGTGATTTGTAGGATCTGTTTTTAACCCTTCCACCTGAACTACGCGAGCTGAATCCGGTACTGCTGAAACCCCTGCAGCTCCGACAAGCGGATTAATTTTATTATCCTTTTTAAGGAATAAATTTAAGAATCTTGCAAAAATCAAACCTCCAGCAGTAGCTATTACAAATGATAACGCCCCAAGTCCAAAGATCTTAATAGAATCCATAGTTAAAAATACATCTGCCTGAGTCGAAGCACCAACAGTAATACCTAATAAAATAGTAATAATATTAATTAAAGAATTACGAGCAGTATCAGCTAATCTTTCTGTTACTCCTGATTCTTTTAATAAGTTACCAAAGAACAACATACCTAAAAGAGGTAAAGCTGAAGGTGAAATAAACGTTGTTAACAATAAACCAATTAGTGGAAACAGTATTTTTTCAGTTGTAGAAACAGCTCTAGGAGGTTTCATTCTTATTGCACGTTCTTTTTTAGGAATAAGCAACCTCATAATCGGAGGTTGTATAACAGGAACCAATGCCATATAAGAATATGCTGCAATTGCGATTGCCCCCATCAAGTGTGGTGCTAATTTAGAAGACAAGAAAATCGCAGTTGGACCATCAGCTCCACCAATAATAGCAATTGCTCCTGCTTCATTCGGAAGAAATCCCAAAGCCGAAGCTCCTAAAAATGTTCCAAAAATACCTACCTGAGCTGCAGCTCCTAAAATCATTAATTTTGGATTGGAAATTAAGGATGAGAAATCTGTCATAGCTCCAATTCCCAAGAAAATTAAGGGAGGATATACTCCTTGCTTAACTCCAAAATATAAATAATTCAATACAGAACCCTCTTCGTATATTCCAATTTTATACCCGGCTAAAAATGGAATATTACCCAAAATCACACCAGTTCCAATAGGTATCAATAACAATGGTTCATAATCATATTTGATTGCCAGGAATATAAAAAATAATCCAACCACAATCATTATCAGGTGCGTATAGTGCACATTAGCAAATCCGGTAAACTCCCATAAAGAAGTCAACCCTTGTAAGATTCCACCATCTGTTGATGTAGCAGCAGAACTTACAGCAGCACTTATATCCGTTCCAAACGCAATTTGAAAGCAGAACAAAATTGCCACAGCAAAATAAAATGTTACTAACTTCCTCATGCTATTCAAACTCTATTAAAATGTCATTTTGTAAAACTGCATCACCAACCGCAACTTTAATATTTTTTACAACAGCTGCTTTCTCTGCTAATACATTATTTTCCATCTTCATGGCCTCCATAATAAGTAATACATCACCCTTATTTACTGTATCACCTACAGCTACATTAATTTTAAATATATTACCTGGAAGTGGAGCCTTGATTGCTCCGGCACCTGTTGCTTTATTCGGAACCGCACCTTCACCTGGTTTACGCTCAACTTCTTTACGAACCAGTTTTGGAGTTTTTGTCTTTTTAACTTCTTGGCGAACTTCTACTTCATAAGTTGTTCCATTCACCACTATAGTAGCTAAAGAATCTTCAAAATCCTTTACTTCTACGTTATATTTATTACCATTTACGGTAAAATCAAATTTTTTCATCTCTAAATATTATTTACGATTATTTTGGAAAACCCATATTATTCATTCCATAAAGCTTAGAACTCCATGGAGAATAACGTCTGCGTACTTGCTTAATAGTAATTACATTACTTTCATCATCATGATTTTCATTTAAATACATGTATAACGCAGTTGCTATTACAGCATTGGTTTCACCGGATATTTCCAGCTGATCGTCAGTAACTTCAGTCTTTCCTTTTTCTTTAAGGCTTCTTTTTATACTCCAATGAATAATCTTTGGTACTGTTAAAAATATCCCTACTAAAAAAAGTAAAGCTGCAAAAACAATCACCCAACCAAGTATGGTGATTGTCCAGGTTGTTGAATCAACAATTAAAAAACTCATTTTTACTATTTTTAGTGATTACAATGGAATATTTCCGTGTTTCTTTGGAGGTAAATTCAATTTCTTAGTTTGAAGACCTTGGAAACCTCTGATAATTCTAAATCTAGAATTACGTGGTTCAATAACATCATCAATATAACCGTAAGCAGCAGCCTGATATGGATTAGCAAATTTCTCAACATATTCGGCTTCTTTTTCTGCTGCATATTTAGCTCTTTCTTCAGGATCTTCGATTTTAGACATCGCTCTTCCCTCAAGTACTTCAACAGCTCCTTTTCCTCCCATCACGGCAATCTCAGCTGATGGCCATGCATAGTTCAAGTCTCCGCGTAATTGCTTACAACTCATCACATCATGTGCACCACCATATGATTTACGTAATGTAACAGTAATTTTAGGAACAGTAGCCTCACCGTAAGCAAACATTAGTTTAGCTCCATGAGTAATAATACCTGCATACTCTTGTCCACTACCAGGCAAGAATCCAGGAACATCAACTAATGTAAGAATAGGAATATTAAATGCATCACAGAAACGAACAAAACGAGCCGCTTTTCTAGAAGCATCACAATCTAATACACCAGCAAGGAAACTTGGCTGATTAGCTACAATACCTACAGATTGTCCACCCATTCTACTAAAACCTACTATAATATTTTTAGCATAATTTCTATGAACTTCTAAAAATTCATTTTCATCTGCCATGGCATAGATTACCTCTTTCATATCATATGGCTGATTTGGATTGTCAGGAATAATAGTATTCAAAACCTCATCCATACGATCAATAGGGTCAGTAGACTCTATAATAGGAGCTTCCTCTAAATTATTTTGTGGCAAGAAAGATAAAAGCTTTCTGATTAACATGATTCCTTCTTCCTCGTTCTCTAACATAAAATGAGAAACACCGGATTTAGAAGCATGAACAGAAGCTCCACCTAAACCTTCTGTTGTAATATCTTCACCTGTTACTGTTTTTACTACTTTAGGACCAGTAACAAACATATAACTGGTATTTTCAGTCATCATAATAAAGTCAGTAAGTGCAGGAGAATACACAGCACCACCGGCACAAGGACCGAAAATTGCAGAAATCTGAGGAATTACTCCGGATGCTTCAATATTACGTTGGAAAATCTCAGCATATCCGGCTAAAGAAGTTACACCTTCTTGAATACGAGCACCACCACTATCGTTAATACCAATTACAGGAGCACCTACCTTCATTGCCATATCCATTACCTTACAAATCTTTTGTGCGAAAGTTTCAGATAATGAACCTCCATAAACTGTAAAGTCCTGAGCAAATACAAAAACAACCCTACCGTCAATAGTACCTTGACCAGTAACAACACCATCACCTAAGAACTTTGTTTTTTCCATTCCAAAGTTCACACAACGGTGAGTTACAAACATATCAAACTCCTCAAAACTACCATCATCTACAAGCATTTCAATACGCTCGCGAGCAGTCATTTTCCCTTTTGCATGTTGGCTATCAATTCTTTTCTGACCACCACCTAATTTAGCTTCTGTACGAAGGTCAATTAGTTTTTTTATTTTATCTTGATTAGACATTGAATCTTTTTATAAATGATTTAATTACTTAGAAGGATCTTCACACAATTCTGTTAGAACACCAAAAGTTGACTTTGGATGAAGGAAACCAATATTTAAACCTTCTGCTCCGCTACGAGGAGTTTTATCAATTACTTTTACACCTGCTTCCTGAATTGAAACTAACTTTTCAGCTAAGTTTTCTACAGCAAACGCAACATGATGAACTCCTTCACCCTTCTTCTCAATAAATTTACCAACTGGTCCTTCAGGATCTGTAGATTCTAACAATTCAATTTTAGTTTGTCCTACTTTAAAGAAAGCAGTTTTAACTTTTTGCTCTGCTACTTCTTCAATAGCATAACACTCTAATCCGAATGCTTTTTCATAAAACGGAATTGCTTCATCTAAACTTTTTACTGCAATACCAATGTGCTCAATGTGCGATGGCTTCATATTAAATTAAATTTTATGTGTTATATATTATTTACATTATCGTAAAAAGACCATTCTCGTGACAGCATTCTTACGACACCTACTTATTTTAAATTGAGCTACAAAATTAAAATTTAATATTACCTACACCTTAAAATAATGCTAAAAAAAAGATTGTTTTACAACATAAAAAACAATGCAAATTCTTTAAATATCAATATGTTATATAACACACCTCAAAGTAAAAATACAAAAAAATCCATTAAAGAATTATTTCTTTAATCACTTATTTTCAAGTAAATAGCCACAGAAAAATGATTCAATTTTTAAATTCTGTTTTGTAATAAAATAGATCTATTTGAACTCGTATTATTACTTTTTCACATCTTTTACTTTTTATTCAAAATAATCGTGGAATCAAATTAGAACTTTCCCTGTCATACATCAGTATATAAAACTGCAGTATATATTAATTTTGCCTGCAATCACTTAATGATATATACCTATGATACGAAAAACGTTAATATTTACAATCAACGCTCTCTTACTACTGGGTGCTTGTACAACAAAAAACAAAATGGAAAAGAATCCTTTAACAGAGGCATATAATACCCCTTTCAATATTGCCCCTTTTGAATCAATCAAAAACCAACATTATATGCCAGCCTTCATTAAAGGAATGGAGGAACAGAATACCAACATTAAGAATATTGTTGAGAACGCTGAAGCACCATCTTTTAAAAACACAATTGAAGCGCTTGAATATAGTGACAACTTATTAGTTAAGGTATCTAATGTATTTTACAATTTAACAAGTTCAAACACTAACGATAGCCTTAAAGCAATTGCAAAAGAGGTAGCTCCATTATTATCAAAACACTATGATGCCATATTCTTAAACCAGGATTTATTTCAAAGAATAAAATCAGTTTATGAGCAAAAAGACAATCTCGACCTATCTATTGAAGAAAAAAAATTACTTACTGAAACATACGAATCATTTGCACGAGGGGGAGCTAACCTTCCTGAAAAAGACAAAGAAGAATTTAGCAAAATCAATGGTAGGCTTGCACTACTAACACTTCAGTTTGGCGACAATGTTTTAAACGAAACCAATAACTACACTCTGGTTATCGATGATAAAAATGATTTAAAAGGACTTCCTCAAACCTCAATTGTCGCTGCTGCACTTTTAGCAAAACAAAAAGAACAAGAAGGGAAGTGGATATTCTCAATTCAAAAACCAAGCATGATACCTTTTTTACAATATGCTGAAAACAGAGCATTAAGGGAAAAGATATTTAAAGCATATATTAATACTGCAGATAATAACAACGAAAACGATAATAAAGAAATCATCAGAGAGATTGTTGACCTGCGTATAAAAAGAGCTAAACTTTTAGGGTATGACAACCATGCTTCTTTCATTCTGGAAAAAAACATGGCAAAAATACCTGGAGCTGTCAATAAAAAACTTGAAAGTTTAATGGAGAAGGCACAGACTGTTGCTAAAAAAGAAGCAAAAGAAATGCAACAAATTATTAATGAAGAAGGAGGAGATTTTAAATTGGAGCCTTGGGATTGGTGGTATTACGCAGAAAAAGTAAAAAAGAAAAAATACAACCTTGAGGAAAGTGAAATTCGCCCTTACTTTGAACTGAAAAATGTTATTAATGGTGCCTTATATACAGCAAACCAACTTTATGGATTACAATTTGAAAAAAGAGAAGACCTGCCATTACCACACCCTGATGCGATCCCTTACGAAGTAAAAGAAGTCGATGGGACACATGTTGGAATACTATATATGGATTTTCACCCAAGAGAAAGTAAAAGAGGCGGAGCATGGATGAATTCATTCAGAAAACAACAAAAAAGAAATGGAGAAAACATTAGTCCAATAATTACTATGGTATGTAATTTTACATCTCCTACAGAAATAACTCCTTCTTTGTTAAGTTTAGATGAAGTTGAAACTCTTTTTCATGAATTTGGACACAGCTTGCATGGCTTACTATCAAATTGCACTTACAGAAGTTTATCAGGAACAAGTGTTCCTCGTGATTTCGTAGAACTCCCATCTCAAGTTATGGAACATTGGTCTACTCACCCTGAATTACTAAAATATTATGCTAAGCATTATAAAACAGGAGAGGTTATTCCTGATGAACTAATTACAAAAATTGAAAATAGCAGCAAATTCAATCAAGGTTTTGCTACTACCGAATATCTGGCAGCTGCAATACTAGACATGGATTATCATACCTTAACAGAACCTATCGAAGGTGACATTAACGAATTTGAAAAAGCGAGTATTAAAAAGATGAAATTGATTCCTGAAATAGTATCTCGCTACAGAAGTACATATTTCCGTCATATTTTTGCTGGTGGATATTCTGCAGGATACTACGCATATATATGGGCTGCTATTCTTGATTCTGATGCTTTTGATTTATTTGAAGAGAAAGGTATCTTTGATAATGAGACTGCAACCAAGTTCCGTAAAAACATTCTTGAAAAAGGAGGAACAGAAGATGCAATGGAAATGTATATCAATTTTAAAGGAAATGAACCTGACGAGAAGGCTTTATTAAAGGACAGAGGTCTGATATAGTACCGTATTCAAAAAACTATGCTCTTAGCCATCATATTTCTATTTGGCTAAGAGCATATATTAATCTTATCAATTCTAACTATCCTGAGAGTTTCTCAAACAACAAATTCTCTAGAATTACAATATCATTTGCGAAAGTTCGAATTCCTTCAGCCAGCTTTTCTGTAGCTACAATATCTTCATTCATTTGCCATCTAAATTCAGATTCCGTTAGATTGATTTTTTCGATAACCATATTGGCTGCATTATTTTCATCTAACTTCAATTGCACACTTTCAGTACAATCTTCTAATTCTTTTAATAAAGAAGGTGAAATAGTCAATAAATCACATCCGGCAAGCTCTAATATTTCACCAATATTCCTAAAGCTTGCACCCATTACTTCTGTTCTGTACCCAAACTTTTTATAATAATTAAATATCTCTGTCACTGAGTGAACACCTGGATCTTCAAATGCTGGTATATGATCAACTCCTCTATTTTTTCTATGCCAATCATAAATCCTGCCTACAAAAGGAGAAATCAATTGAACCCGAGCTTCTGCACAAGCTATTGCCTGTGTTTTACTAAACAACAAGGTTAAATTACAATGAATTCCTTCTTTCTCTAATATTTCCGCAGCCTTAATCCCCTCCCATGTAGATGCAATTTTAATTAAGACCTTCTCTCTCGGAACATTTGAATCCTCATACAACTTAATAATCTCTTTTGCTTTTTTTATAGTTCCCGATATATCAAAACTCAAACGAGAATCTACTTCTGAAGAAACTCTTCCTGGAACTATCTTCAATATTTCCAAGCCAAAATTTACAGCAACCTTATCTAATGCTTTACTCAGCTGAGCTTGTTCACTTACACCATATTGTTTACCAAAACTTACAGCTTCATCTATTAAATGAGCATATTGCGGATTTTTAACTGCCTTTAATATTAATGATGGATTTGTTGTTGCATCTTGAGGATGAAAAACCTTCATTGATTCAAAGTCTCCTGTATCAGCAACAACCACTGTATATTTCTTTAATTGTTCAAGAGCATTCATATTATTGATTCTACATACATACTTTTATCTATCATCTATAATTTAATACTTATATACGAAACAAACATCTAAATTTCACATTTATAATTTTACTTTGCACCTCATTTTATAAAAAACTATTTTTTCCTGCGTAATTAACTCAAACAGATTACAAAAAAGATAAAAATCATATTCCACCCCCTTTGAATTAAGCATATTCTCAAGATAAACCATTATTATGTAGATGCATTCTAAATATTTAACACTTCCGTTCAATTATTACATTCATTATGCTAATTGTTTTAAATTTGGTACATAGAAAATAATTAAAATAATATATCATGTTAAAGAAAGCTGTCGAAGAGATTTTAGTAAAACAAATTGAAAAAGAAGCTTATTCTTCTAATTTATATTTGTCAATGGCTTCTTGGGCTGAAACAAATGGCCTTGGAGGAGTTTCTGAATGGATGTATGCTCAAGCTGAAGAAGAAAAATTACACATGCTTAAGTTTATGAAATACATCAACGAAAGAGGTGGTAAAGCAATTATTCCTGCAGTAGAACAACCTCCTGTTGATTTTGAAAACGTTAAGGATCTATATGAAAAAACTTTAGTGCACGAACAATTTATTACAGAAAGTATTAACGAGATTGTTGCTGTATGCCTTGAAGAAAAAGATTTTACTACACAAAACTGGATTCAGTGGTTTATAACAGAGCAAATTGAAGAAGAAGCTTCTGTTTCTGCAATCATTGACAAACTTAAGTTATTAGACGGACATAACTTATATATGTTCGATAGAGACGTTGCTAGTATGAGAGGAACAGTTCCTGCTAGCCAACAATAAAGTCTCTTATTCTACTGAACAAATAGAATAATTAAAAAAAATTTAAAGAGCTGGAGGTGATAGAAATCACTCCAGCTTTTTTTCTTTCTATCAAAAGCTGTATTTTTGCCCCTCAAATTCAAACGAAAGACATCATTATTAAACAAACCAGAATTCTTTGGTTTCCAGATGCCTCTCCTTTTAAATCATATTAGATGAAGAAAATTATAAATCCCTTTGTTGAAAGCAAAAAGCACGATTACAAATGTTTTGGTTGTTCACCATTAAATGACTCTGGGTTAAAACTAGAGTTTTGGGATGCTGGAGAAGAAATAATATGCAAATGGATTCCTTACAAACACTTAGAGGGTTACTCTAAGATATTACACGGAGGAATACAAGCTTTAATTTTAGACGAAATTGCAAGCTGGACAGTATATACAAAATGCGAAACAGCTGGTGTTACAGCTAATATTGATGTAAAATACAAACACCCATTAGAAATTACTGATCAAGAAATTGTTGTAACGGCTAAAATTGAAAATATCAACAAAAGATTAGCTACAATAAATGCTTCAATAGAAAACCATGAAGGAAAGCTATGTGCTCAAGGAACTGTTACGTATTTTATATTTCCTAAAGAACTGGCAAAAGAAAAATACAATTATCCTGGCATTGAAGCTTTTTATGAATAACCTCACATTCAAAATAAATATCTAAGAATAGATCGTCTAAAATGAGCTTAAAAAAAAGATTAAAACAAAATATTCCTGAAGGCTTTATTCCTTCGCTAATATATTTAGGAAAATGGATTGTTCTCTGTGCTATTGTAGGATTATTGGCAGGATCAGCATCTGCAATATTTCTTATTTCATTAGAATGGGCTACAAATCTTCGAGAAAATAATCTCTGGATAATCGGACTCTTACCAATTGGGGGTCTTGTCATTGGTTTAACATATCATTATTTCGGACAAAGTGTTGTTAAAGGAAACAATCAAATTCTTGAAGAATTTCACAGCCCTAAAAAGATCATTCCACTAAAAATGGCCCCATTAGTACTTCTTAGTACTGTAGTCACCCATTTATTTGGAGGATCTGCTGGTCGAGAGGGTACAGCCATTCAAATGGGAGGAGCAATCGCTGATCAGTTCACTAAGATTTTTAAGTTAAACGAAATTGACAGAAAGATTCTTTTAGTTACCGGAGTTAGTGCAGGTTTTGCATCGATATTTGGAACACCATTAGCAGGTGCAATTTTTGCACTCGAAGTGTTTGTTGTAGGCCGTATGCGATATGATGCTATTATCCCAAGTTTTCTTGCTGCAATTTTTGCCAATGAAGCTGCACACCTTTGGCCGATTCACCATACACATTATGCCATCCCTATGGTTCCTGACTTATGGGCACCTGAACTTTTATGGGCCATTTTAGCTGGTATTTGTTTTGGATTTGGAGGTATGTTATTTTCGAATGCTACTCATTATTGGGGTAATTTTTTCAAGAAAACAGTTAAATACCCACCTTTACGTCCCGTAATTGGCGGAGTAGTAATTGCTATCACAATTTGGGTTATCGGAACTACTCGTTGGATTGGATTAGGTGTACCTGTTATTGTAGAATCTTTTGAACAGCAATTACCTTTTAGTGATTTTATTTTAAAAATTTTATTCACTTCTTTCACTCTGGGTGCAGGATTTAAAGGAGGAGAAGTAACTCCATTATTTTTTACCGGGGCAACTTTAGGAAGTGCCTTATCTTTATTTATACCTCTTCCCGTTGCTTTATTAGCAGGGATGGGATTTGTGGCTGTTTTCGCAGGTGCAACAAACACTCCAATAGCCTGTACTCTAATGGGAATTGAGTTATTTGGTGCAGATGCGGGTGTATTTATTGGAATTGCATGTGCTACAGCATATCTATTTTCAGGTCATACAGGAATTTATGGGGAACAAATTATTGGTAGTCCTAAGAACTTTTTATTCGGCTCCCATAAAGGAAAGAAACTAAATCAATTATAGGCAACTGATCGTTAGTCTATAGACAAAATATATTAGACTTGCTCATACAATACTAAATATCTAAATATGCGAATCAGGTATTGGATTTATCCTATTCAAAAGGCTGAATTGAAAATCGAGGAAGTCAAGCCGGAAACATCACAATAAGGGGCAGTGCCTCCGAAGAGTAGCTGTGACACTCACGGATCACCCCTTGTATTAGTCGATAAGTAAATATCAAGCTGTAAGTCTGAGACTTACGGTAGATATTTCCTACTTTCAGCCTGAATGGGCATTTCGCTTAAGGCCTTGGGGTGATACCCAAAGTTATGATGCATAAGGCTTTCAGCCTTTTAAACCATTACTTTCAACCCTTGATTGACATTAAATATTAATCAACGAATTACAAGAGTACCACATAAAAAAAAGCAGTGATATCATTTTGTTATCACTGCTCTACATTACAAAGCAAAACATATTTAAAGTTTTTGGTAGTTTTCAGAAAATTTTACTTTAGAGCAAATGTGGTTGAATTGTTTTTTAAAAATGAATCCACATCCAACATCCATTCTTTTACTGCCAACTCAGGTTCATTCATTTCTAAAAAAGAATTTACATCTGTCATCCAGGCTTCAAGTTGTATATCTTCCTCAAATGATTCTACATCCAACATCCATGGTTCAATATTTAAATCCTTGTCATCCCAAATTAAATCCTCTTCAGAATTATCAATAAAAACTTCTGGATTTAGCATCCATACTTTCACATCCAACATTTCTTCTTCATTTTCTTGAGCAATATAATCAACCACAAAATCTAAATTTGTTGGAGTTATTAAAGTTGTTGCTTTTGGTTCAAGCAATTCATATTCACCTGCAAAAACATTTGAAAAGGAAACTACGATTAACGAAACTAATACAAGAATAAAATTAACTTTTCTTTTAATTACTAAATTTTTCATGGCCGTATATTTTAAATTTATAATACTATTTCATAGACGATGAAGTATTATCAAGTCCTGCGCCAAAAATATCAACAATCTATATTACAACACTTTAAAATACAACCCCCTTAATTCACTACAATTAAAAATGTACGAAACCCACACAACACCTGTTCGCATTCGAACACAAATAAGATATCAAGGTATTTTATTTTCCTCCTAATAATTATTTATATTTAAAAAGTTTTATAAATGAATATTAAATCATGCTATCATCAAAAAAATTATTTCAACTAATTGGAATTATAATATTTCTAACATCCTGTCATACAAAATCTGACAACAATAAAAAACTATTATATATTGGAACTAACAATCCTATACCATCAAAAGGAATTGCTTATTGCTATTTCAACGATGTAACTGGTGAAATCACTCAGCCTATTTACACAGGTAATCTTGCCAAAGCAAATTTCTTTGATCCTGATACCATTAATAATACATTATACTTTGTTGGAACCATTATTAATCCCAAAGATTCATCAACTATACCGAGCGTAGTTACTTTTAGTGTTGATAAAAACTCTGGTAATATTTCACAAGTAGCCAATTCTTTTGTTGAAGGTGCAGGTCCTTGTTATATTGAATACAATAAGAATAACAATAAAATATTAGTTGCAAATTATACATCCGGAAATACAAGTTCTTTTGACTACAAAAACACAAACATCATTTTTGATAATAAGCAACAACATTATGGTACCGGTCCCGACAAAGATCGACAGGAAGGACCACACGCACACTCTATTAGAACAGAACCTAATAGTAACTTTGTATATTCAGCAGATTTAGGTGCAGACAAAATAATGGTTTACGAAATTAATGATAATGAGCTACAAAAAATTGATTCAATAACATGTTTACCCGGAGCAGGACCTCGCCATATTGATTTTTCACCTACCGAAGAAATTATGGCCGTTGTAAATGAATTAAACTGTACTGTAACTACCTACAAAAAAGATTCTACAGAAATTTATTCAAAAGAAATACAAACAATACAAATGCTTCCTGATACATTTAATGGATTTGCAAAAGCTGCAGATATTCATTTTTCACCTGATGGAAAATTCTTATATGCATCTAACAGAGGCTATCATAGTATTGTGGTTTACAAAGTCAGCAATAAGAGCCTTGAACTAGTAGAAATATTTACAGAAAGTATTAACTGGCCTCGCAATTTTTCAATAACAGATAATGGGAATTTTATTTTAGTTGCAAATAGAGATTCTAATAACATTTCAATTTTAAAACGGGATCATAATACAGGAAAGCTTACTTTTATAAACAATAATGCAAAAGTTGAAGTTCCGGTGTGTGTTAGATTTTTCTAACATGCCGGGATAAACAATCAATGATTTTATATTAAATGAAGCAGTTTTTAAAATTTATCGGATTTTTTCTTTTAGGATTAATTATTGTCTTTACAGGAACAGTTATATATTTAAATTTTGGTTCCAGCAAAAAGCAAAAGCCATTATCTATTGTTCCTGACGATGCCTTAATTATAATTGAAACAGATAATTTATCTGAAACAATGCTTGAAATAACAAACACTAATTATTGGAAATCAATTATTGAAAGCAATGTACTTGTAGATTTTAAAGAAGCTCTTAATTCTTACGAGCAAACTGTAGAAAATAACAAGTGGCTAAAACCGATTTTAAAAAAGCAAAATTTAACATTCTCATTACATTCGCTACATAAAAATAAATTAGATTATTTAATTGCTGCTGACATTAAAAAATATGGAAAACTTGACCTAATTCCAAAATTAACCAGTCTATTAAAAATACCAGCAAAAACAAACACCGTTGACTCAACACTACTTTATTCTATTTATTTAAAAGAATATGATTTAAACCTCCACCTGGCTACCATTAATAATTTAATGCTTTGCAGTTCTTCATACCAACTATTAGAAAAGACAATACATAAAGAAAAAACACTATCCATTAATCAGTTAAACAAAAGAAAGGAAGCATTCAAAAGCTTTCAATCTGATTTATTTAATATTTATACAAACAACAACCGTATTCAATATTATTTTGCGAGATATTCTTCCTCGTTTTATAAAGGATTAGCTTTTTCGGCATTGGCTGCTGATTTTTCAGATGCTTCATTTAATCTGGAAGGCTATACAAGCACTTACGATAGTATTGCTTCTCCTTTTTCAGCACTAAAAAACACGACTGCAAACAACAGAAGTTCAGAAACAGTTATTCCCTCAAACATATCCTGGTATTTAAACTTTAACATCAATGATTTCAATAGTTTTTACAATGACTTCCTATATCAGTATTCTAAAATTGATCCGATTGGGTACCAAACCTATTTAGTTGGAATTGGACTTACTCAGTCTTTTATGGGAATTGACATTAATAAGAATATTTTATCATGGATATCCGGAGAAATTGCTGTATCACAGTTTAAACCATTACCTAACACCCATAAGGATGATTTTTTAGTTGTTGTTAAAGCTAACGACATTAATAATGCTAAAACAAATCTTACAGAAATAACAAAAAAGATAAAAAACAGAACCTCATTTAGATATAATCATATTCAATACAAAAACTACGAAATCAATTACCTGAATATAAAAGGCTTTTTTAAAATATTTATGGGAGGCTTTTTATACGACAGGTCCAAGCCCTATTATACCATCATTAATGATTTTATTCTATTTAGTAACTCATCTGATATATTAGAACAATGCATAGACAACTACCTTATAGGCAACACTCTTAGTCGTAACAAAGACTTCCAATCATTTATGAATAATTTTGATTCGAAATGTCAACTTACATCCTTCATAAATATGCCTAATTTATATGATCGTTTATATTATTATGGCACAGAAAAGGAAAAGGGGGAAATCAAAAAATACAGAAAGATTATTCAAAACATGGGTTGGGTTGGTTTCCAACTATCACCAGAAAAAAACCTTTTAAAAACAACAATATACGCCGAGTCCAAAGAAAGCCCAAAGGAAGACTATAAAATAAATTTTGATTTTTACTCAGCAGAAGATTTATTCATAGATGAATTTAAAAACTTAGATTTCAAAATTGAACTTAGCGAAAAGTATAAATCTTATAATGGTGAACTTACTTATTACATACCTGATCCTAACAAAATTCAAGATAGCGTGCTAGTTTGCGAGGGAACTTTGGATGATGGAAACTTAGATGGTATGTGGCGAAACTTTTACACATCGGGCAATATTAAATCCTCTGTAAATTACGAAGACAATCAAGCTAATGGAACTTCTGTTTTTTACTATGATAACGTTAAACATATCATCAGAGCTGAAGTTGATTTCGATGATGATGAAATAGATGGCTTTTATAAAGAGTTTTATACAAATGGAAACATAAAAGCCTCAATTGAATTTGAAGATGGAGTAAGATCTGGAGAAACTTTCTATTACTATAGAAACGGTCAGATTAAAACAGAAGGTCAATTTAAAAATGGAAAACAATCCGGCAAATGGAAGTATTACTCAAAATCAGGAGAAATTATTAATAAAGAAAACTGGTAAACATGGAACAATCAAATTTCTTAAATTGGATGCTGCTACTATTTGGAGCTCTTATATTTGGTGCAGCTTTATTTAATTGGCAATACTTCTTTAAACAAAGAAAAGCCCAAATGCTCATTAAACTCATTGGCATCACTGCCACACGATTAGTATATGGATTACTTGGACTTTTATTTGCCTTAATTGGTGCTAATTATTTATTCAACCTTAGTATTTTTAGTTTCTGATTCTCCAAAATAATCTTCAACCAACCAATTTTGTATAAAATTTTTATCTGAAAACAATTGTACAACAAACTCCTCTATAGTATACTCTTCCATCTTTCTTCCTTTACCTTTTAAGTAACCTACAAATCCTTCATTCATGTATCGTCCTGCTCTTAAAACAAAATCATATAAAGCAGGTATTATAGAAGAATCACCTGGAGAGTCATATTTTCTTTTACAAGAATTCTTATCAGACGACAAGTATATTCGACATGCCATTGGCCTAACAGAATATATTGAACAACTACCATCAGACAAAAAAGGACAAGCAGCTCTGATCTTTTGTTTTTTCTTTTCTTCTAATCCTTTGGTTAATTTATATTTTGACTGAGCATTTGACAATATTTTAGACCGTTGTATATCATCAAATGCCTGATGAAGAAACTCAAAAATCAATATAGCTTCCTGAGTTGTCATATATACAGGTTGATAACAACACCAGCTACAACCATTTTCGCATTGAATTGGATTTCCTTCCTGATGAGTTCTTAAAGCAAAAGATTGAGTCAATTGACTAATTGCAGAATATTGTAATTGCATACCTTTAAAAAGAGGAGTCAAACTATTAAAATCAACAACCTCATTTGATGCAATTGTATATCCATCCTTATAAAAGGAAAGATTCATTTCCTTATTCTTTTTATCTTCTTGCTCCTTATTACTCATCACTAAAATTTTATAAAACGCGAAAATAATTCTTTTTAAACAAAATAAAGAAAACAACACGTTTTTAATAATTAATACAATTATTGTAATGTATACATATATCTGATATTTTTATATTGTTTATCATAAAATAAATTTATATTTTTGAACTGTTATCCAATCCTCATATTTTAAATGAGATACCATTCATTTTTATCAAAAGAAGATGCTGCTTGGGGAGAACAAGAAGTAATTAAATTTCGTTGGATTCTAATAGCAGCAATAATTGTTTTAATCGGTTATATATTTCTCTCAGGAAATACGCACAGAGCATTTATTTCCCTAGCTCTTGCTGTGATATATATCTTTTACAACTCTATCATTAATCTGGTACTAAAAAAATTTGATAATGCCAGCTGGATAAGATATGTATCATCAACAATTGACGTTACAATTTTATCTGCTCATATTTTCAATTATTCATATTTCTTTAAACCTATTGCAGTATCAACAGCGCCTTCTTTGTTTTTGTATGCAGTATTAATTATACTCTCTGTTTTAAGGTACGATGGCAGGTTAGTAATTTTTACTACCATTTATATTGTAATTTGTTCTAATACAATCTACTTTTTAAGATATCAGGATATTGATCCTTATTTATTTACTCAGGTAGCATCTGCTGGGCCGGAAGGAGCAATTTACAGAAGTGTATATTTTTTATTGATGGGATATTTCATGTTTAGTATCCCCAAAATGATAAATAGATTAGTTGAAAAGCAAAATGCTGCTAATAACGAGAGAAGAGAAGTTGAAATTAAGCTGGCTCTTGAAACCCAGAAGAAAGACATGGCTATGCAAAGCTTAATGATTGAGCAACAATTAAGCGAGCAATTAAATGAACAAAAAGAGGTTATACAGGAACAAAATAACAGTCTTGAAACATTAGTAACCACTAAAAATAAACTTTTCTCAATTATTGGTCATGATCTACGCTCCCCCTTATGTGTACAAAGTTCATTGACAGAATATTTAATTCATGATTTTAATGATTTAAAAAAAGAAGAAATATTAGAAAGTATTTATGCTATTAACAAAACAGCTAATAATGCATTAAATATGCTTTCAAATCTAATGGATTGGAGTAAAACACAGAATAACATGCTTGATCCAATTCCTATTAAAGTCAATGTTAAACAAAAACTTGATGATATAATTGACCTTCAATCAGAAGCCTGGAGAGCAAAAAAAATAGACATTAGTATTGAATGCGATAGTAAATTATCATTAATTGCTGATGAACAGATGACTGAAACAATTATTAGAAATTTACTATCTAATGCTATAAAATTTACTCCTTTAAATGGGAAGGTGAATTTTTATTCATACCAACATGAAAACATGTGCGTTATTGAAATTTCAGATAATGGTGTTGGAATGACAGAATCGCAATTAAACAATCTTTTTGATGCACACACAACCACATCTTCATTAGGGACAAATAATGAAAAAGGAACAGGATTAGGTTTAATTTTGTGTAAAGAAATGATTGATATTAACAAAGGAACAATATCTGTTGAAAGCGAACAAAATAAAGGAAGTAAATTTTCTATTTCACTTCCTCATGCAAATTAATCATTTATTCACTTTCTAATATTGATTAGCGCACCAATTCTGACTCTCTTTTGTTGGTTTTTCTTCATGGATAAGGCTATCTAAAAATTTACCAAACATGAGTTGATCTCTACTTTCAAGAGCTTCATTGTAATCAGTAATTGCTTTTTGTAATTGAGCAAATAATAATTTTGCTTCAGTTGATGTAAAATCATTAATGCTAGCATGCTTTATATTTTGATAAGTATAACACTTACCTGTAACTTCATTTAATTGGTTTAACAAAGCATCTCTCTTATTTATAATCAATTGAAAGTTTCTTGCCCACTTTTCCATCGCTAAATAGATTTAAAATTTCATAATCAATTTACAAATATCTTTATTTAAACAAAAGAGTATATGAAGAAAAAATCAATAAAGATTCATATTAATTTCTACGACGAATTTGTTCAACAATTGCTACTTGATATTTTATTTAGAAGCAATTAGAACTATCTTTGATCCCACAAACACAATTTATACAAAATGAAATTTGAAGATTATTCCATTTCTAACGAAATAAAAAAAAGTTTAGCAAAATTAAACTTCAAAAGACCAACGGACATTCAGTTTAAATCAATACCCCCAATTTTAAAGGGAGAAGACGTATTGGCTATTGCTCAAACTGGAACAGGAAAGACTGCTGCTTTTGCTATTCCTGTTATACATACTCTTCATACGAAAAAAATCAGAAGAAGAAGTGATGGAATAAAATGTTTAATTATGGTACCCACAAGGGAATTAGCTATTCAAATTAACCAGGTGTTTGAATCAATTGGGAAACATACTTCAATTAAGTCATTTTGTGTTTTTGGAGGAGTAGAAGAAGGTCCTCAGATTGCTAAGCTTGAAAAAGGTATTGATATTTTAATAGCAACACCCGGAAGAATGTTTGATCTGGCCAGTAGAGGATTCATCAAATTAAACAGGGTTGAAGTTCTTATTTTAGATGAAGCCGATCATATGTTAGATCTTGGCTTCATTAAAGATATTAATGATGTATTAAAGTATTTACCTAAAAAAAGGCAAACACTTTTCTTCTCAGCCACAATTAACGAAACCATAAAAAAACTAGCATACTCCTTAGTTAGTAACGCTATCCGTATTCAAATATCGCCTAAAGATCCGGTTGCCAGAAATATTGATCACTCGGTTACATTTATAAATATGGATGACAAGAGATTTTTCCTGGAGAGATTAATCAAAGAAAATCCTGATAAAAAGATCCTTGTTTTTGTTAGAACAAAAGTCAGGGCAGAAAGAGTGCAAAAGGCTATGGAAAGAGTTCAAATAGAAGCTCAGTTTATTCATGGAGGAAGAGAACAGGACGAAAGAAAAAAAGTATTAGATCTATTTCGTAAAGGAGAAATTAAAATACTTATTGCTACAGATGTGAGTGCACGCGGAATTGATATACCCGGAGTTGAGTATGTTGTTAATTATGATTTACCGGAACTTTCTGAGAATTATGTACACAGAGTAGGACGTACAGGACGAGGCAAAGAAAAAGGTAATGCCGTATCGTTTTGCAGTGAAGAGGAGAAACCAATATTGGAAGAGATTGAAAGCTTCCTTGGTAAATCGATAAAAAGACTGGAAATAGACAGAGAAGATTATTCTCAAACAATTGATTTTTCTGCAGAAAGTCATGCTGATTGGAAAACACTAATCAACGAACATGATGACCTGATTACAAAAGGGAAAAAGAAACCAAAGAGAAAAAAATAGAATTTGACATTACATAAATTGAAAGCAGCTGTTAAAGCTGCTTTTTTTATGCCGTATTTTTTTGAACTAATATATTTAATAATTTACAAAACAAATCCAGATACTGTTATCATTGTTTAGTATATAAATATTTGCCCAATTAATTATCCCTTGGTTGAAAAATTGGCATTATAAATTAATGATATACATAGTAGATACACCTTTGAGCCAAGCTCGCAAGTCTACACCATTTTGATGCAGGTTGTATGCCAGTTCTACAGACACTTAGGGTGAAGAAACTGTATTAAAGTTGTGTTGAGCATGTGGAGAATTGCGAACTTGTTACGAACAAAGTACATAGCAGGTGTATACAAAGCGCGAAGATAGTGCATTCAATCTGCATAGGTTTTGCGAAGAGCATGCGAAGAAATGCGAAGAAGTTGTATAGACGTTGCGAAGAAGTGCGAAGAAAATCACTGAAAAGTACAAAAATGACCAAAATCGGAATCCAAAACAGTCGTTTTTGTGCAAAACTGGAATCCAAAACCATCATTTTTAGCAAAAAGTGGAATTTTGGAGCTTTATGGGGGTTAAATCAAATCACAAATTCTAAAAGTCAAAACTCCATACATCTAACATACAACCACTTACAACCACAAAAAGTAACAGTAAAATTACTGTTATTTTTTTGTATTCCTCTGCTTACTACTTTAGCATTAAACAATTACTAATTATTAATTATCAATTACTAATTGCTTAAAAAACATCGGCCGATACCATGTTTAATCCGGGCTCTGTTATCAACTGATCAATTTTAACAGGGCTTACAAAAAAAAAAGAAAGATGTATGAACTTAAAAATTTCGCCATCGGTTCACTGGGTTCTTTAGGAGTAATGGAGGCAATAGATACCCAAATCCTCTCAGCCCAGGATGCAGATCCTCAAACACTGATGATCAGGTCAGCGATCACCCTGCTAGCAGGTATACTAACAACTGTAATTTCAAAGTGGATGCAACGTAATAAGGTTGAAAAAACAGACACTAAAAACAAAGAAGTTACTGCGCCCAAAGAAAAGAGTAATTAAGTGAAAAACATTTTTAAGATTAAAAACTATAAAAAATAAAACGTCATGGGAAAATATGAAAACGGAGCATTTGGAAGCTTCCACGGAAAAGTTGGTAATGTAGTAGGTAGTACATGGAAAGGCATTAGCTATATGAAAGCAAAGCCCAAAACAGGAAATAGAAAAGCCTCAGAAAACCAAATTAAACACAGAGCAAAATTTTTATTTGCTACTAATTTTATTCAACCGTTATATCCTTTAGTTCAAGTGGGCTTCAGAAAACTGGATGATAAAAAAACACCTAAGAATGCAGCCATGTCTGAAATCATGAATTATACTATTACAGGTGAATATCCCGACTTTGGTATTAACTTTCGAAACCTGAAACTTGCAAAAGGATGTTTGCCTTTACCTAAAAGTATCACTATTCAGCTAAATGAAAACAGGGTTTTATTTAATTGGCTATTGGATATCGGAAGTGAGGATGATATTGAAGAAGATGCCTTATCAAAAGAACGAAGTGACGATAAGATCATGTTGGTAACATTGGCTTATGGTTATCCACCACGGTACACCTTACATAAATACCGACGCAAAGATCTTACTGGTGATATAGGTTTACCTGATGCCCCACCCGGAACAGAAGTACATTGTTATATTGCTGCTACTTCAGTAAACAAGGATATGAATGTAAGTAATTCTGAATACGCAGGATCAGTTATTATTCCATAGTAGTACAACCGTTTAATTGATTAAATAATTGATTGTATTAAGGTCGTTTCTTTAGCAGAAACGACCTTTTTCTTTCCCATGATTTCAAGCTTTGAGCCCGAGAATTGGATATATTCCAGATCTGAGTATAATTGAAAACATAAGTTTCAATATGAAATGAAAAAGAAAGTAGGTCTGAAATAATCAATGAAGCGAGACGATTAGCTGAACGTATGGAAGGATATTTTATAATAACTTTTTGAACTTTCTACTAAGCATTACCTTTTATCTTTTTTTAACGTTTTACCATTTGACGTTTATATTCGATTTAGGTATATTCAATATAATACTAACCAAAACCATATCGTTATGTTAGCTTTAATTCATACCATATCCGAGAATATTATCATCAGAAAATCTTTAAAATGGTCTAATCTATCTGTTGATAAAGATGAAACATGTGACTGTGCAAATATTTACGCTCAAATGGAATCATTCATGAACAAAAATCTCAATAAGCTGAGTTGCAATAAAACAAAACTAAATCTTATTGAAAAATGCATGCGAAATGTATTATCTGTTAAAAATAGCCTTGATCAAACACCATGGTCTATTCCAAATCATGTAAACGATAATGAGAGGTCCATCTTTTTAAAAGATCTGGATTTTTACTTGATGATATCTGCTATATTACTTAAATCATGCTCTTTATTTAAAGGTTTTATTCCCAAACATCACTGCCCACCAATAAGTATGATATTACCTGTATTTGCCAGTAATAAAAAAAGGGTTAATCAGGCAGTAAGTTGCCTGAACAATAGTAAATGGAAACAATCTGTTAACTACTACATGCAAAATAGTCAATATTTAAATGCGTTAGAAGAACTTGAAATTCAATTGAAGAAACCAAATTACAATAAGGAGATAAATCAATTACAACAATTGTTGATTCACAACTTTTCTGTAATACCTGAAACCCAACTTGACGAATATTATAAAACCATTACGATAAAAGAACTTAACAAATATTTTAAGTTATTGAAAGTAATTCCTAACCAAATTTCAAATAATGAATGGAAAGCTGTAAGATACCTTATTTCAGTTTTAATAATGCATAGTGAAGATGTGGAGCCTATTGTTTCAATCTACCAGAACTTAAGAAAGTCTTTAACAGAAAAGAATGAATTTAATGTTAAAGCTGAAAAACAATTCTTCAGAAAGCAAATTCAACTCATAAATAAATTATCACATAAAAAAGTAGAGATAAATCCTCTTGCTCTTAATATATGTACTGAGATTTTTGAAGAGCTCAACATTTCAAAAACTGTTGCTATACCGGGTCAGGCACAGGAAACATATCTTGAATGGATCCACAACCCTAAGGTATTTGTTACCTACCTTCAATCAGCTATAACCAATGGTTACATAACATTAAAGGGTAATGCCGATATGAAACCCATCATTGAATTTATTTCCACTTTTGTGAAAGTAAAAAAACAAAACAATTCCGGAAACTTATCTGTGGATTCACTAATCTCATATTTTAAAAAAGCAAGTACTGGGGAGTTATAGAAAATAGGAACATGGAAAATACTATAGTAGTGTGCAGAGTATGGAAAGTCTTGGATATAATTATTTAGATTATCCAGGACTTTGTTTTAATCTTTTAAATAGTCGGCGTGGTGAGACCAATGCCTTATCTTATAAACTACAACATTTCAATACATTACAAAAATAAATCAGACTAAGTTACACTTAATATACACCTGCCAATTGACTTATAATGTATTGATTTTCTGCCTCATGACATAGCATAAAGATAAAGAAAATCATTGGCTTAATAGAACAAATTGTATTATTATGAATGCTATTAAACAGCAAAATTTCATCTATCACTAAAATTCAAATTGCATTAACATTAAAAACATGTGATTATACAGCTTTATTCATATTTTTAAAATGCCCTACAAAACATTTCCCATTATTAATCAGTTAAAAAAGGAGGAGAATTAATGAAATCAAACGTTTTTGATAAAAAACAAAAATGTCTCCTCCTTTGAAAAATGAATGGATCGTATTTTTTATATATCTAATTCTTATCGGTAATTATTTTTCGTGATACAACATTTGAGGCTTTAAAAAATCTCTTTTAAGAGTTTTGCTTTGAATACCAACCTGTAACTCTTGTCCCATATAATCTTCAAAGTAAAGCAGTTTAATTTTATGTTTCCCCTTTTCTAAACCTACATGTCCTTTGTGCGTACGAGCACTATGACCTCCATCATTATCTACCACCAAAACATCATCAATATATAATTGACTGCCATCGTCCGATCGAACATAAAAGGTATATACATCTTTCAAAGGAATATCAATAAATCCTTCAAAAATAAAAGCGAAATGATCTTCCTGATCGGCACCTGAAATATCAAAATTTCTTAAGGTACCTTTTTCTTCGGGCTTTAAGTTGTTGATATCACTAACACTACTTATTTCACCTTTATAATAAGAAAAATCAATCCCCTGTGCCAGTTGAATATTTGATGATTGAGCCGGTAAATAATCCTTGATTTCAGGACAATTTTTCGGGAAATGATAAGTAAACTCCTTACGAGAAGGAATTGATATCCATGTATCAAATGCAAACTGGCCAGGTGTCAAAGATATTACCCTTGCTCCATTCCTATAATCACCATAAGCATTATATCCTGAGCATCTTCCATATGCCAAGGCAATATCATGAAATTCACCAATAAAATCGTTATTATGATCATGCCCACAAAAAACACCCATTACATCACCATTTAAAGCCATAGAGGCAAATAAACCTGAATTAATATCCGGAGACGAAACACCTTCTCCAACATGTCCTGTTAGCTCGTCTTTTCTATCATAAACTTGTTTATACTCTGGTATAGGAATATGAAAAAATGCTAGTGAAGGAACCGGTACTCCATTGTTATTCTGCGTATAGGTTTCAGACTGTTTTTGGTATGCAGCTATTTGTTCTTTAGTTATCCAACCATACTTTCCCGGTTGAAAAGTACCAGCATAATCATTAGAATCAAATAAATATAATACCGATCCTACTTCACCATTGGCTTTACACACAGGTATTGAAAAGTCTGAAAATTCTTTGTTTACAATGGGATTTATATTATATGGTAAATCTATAAAACAATCGTACACTGAGTTACGAGCTACACTTCCCTCTGAATCATGATTTCCTAAAACCGCTACCCACTTTATTTTTCGGTCACGAACCGGCGCAGTCACCTCTTTCCATCCTTTTGCAAGTTCCTCACGATTTTCATATTCAGATAATACAATATCCCCTGTATAAACTACCAAATCGGGCTTTTCATTATCCAACACATCATTCATCATGGCCAATGTAGCCAGACAACCGGGTTCTTTGGCTGCCCAATGCACATCAGTAAACTGTACTATTTTAAAATTTTTATCATTATTAAAATATAAAGCTTTAGGCTTATTACCTTGAGCGACTACATTTTGAATTATAAGAATAAAACAACAAATACTCAACCACTTTAACGCGTAATGAAATTTTAGAACCATATTTTAAATTTTAAAGCTTTATAACTTATTCAGTTTTGTATTTTTTATAATTATGTTTTGCATAAAAGAGCATTTCCGCTTCTTCATTCGTTAATTTAATACCTGCATGCTCTAATATGTTTAATTTTAGTTCCATCGGATCTTTGGATTCACTTAACAGAGCCGAAATAGTTTTATCCTGACTCTCTAATTGATTTATAAATTGATGATAGAACAATGGATATGTATCATTAGTATATATTTCTCCAGAAATTAATTTACGCGATTCTACCTTATCTTCACTTACTTTTTTATAGGCTATTTCAAGTCCTCCTGTTTCATGATCTGCGGTAAAAACAAGTAAGGTATTATCTGTATTTTTCTGATATTTTGCATATGCAATCCTCAAAACATTATTCATTTCTTCAACAGCCCTATATACCGATACAATATCATTATCATGAGCTTCCCAATCAATACGAGCACACTCAATCATGGTAAATGAAGGTTTTAACTGGCTAGCTGTAACTTGCATAGCTTTGTCTGCTAACTGAGAAATAGTAGGAATGCTTTGCTCTGGCAAGTATTCAATAGCTGGTTTTAAACCACCACCGTCAAATAGCCCAACGATTTGATTCCCACTACAGTTTTTTAATTCTTCTTCTGTAAAACACAATTGGTATCCATTATTCTCAAACATTTTAAACAGGTTTAAACTATCTTTTCTATAAGAATGTACTTTTGGATATCTATTTCCTTTATAAAAATCGGAAAGAATGGAATTCTGAGGAATAAATTGACCTGCACCACCACCAAGAATCAAGTCTACTTTTTTGCTCTGTACTAACTGAAGTGCAATATCTGATTCCAAATCTCTGTTAACAGAATGAGCATAGAAAGCCGCTGGTGTAGCATCTGTAACTCCTGCATCACTAACTATAGCTGTATAATATCCTTTATTAAAAGCACAATCCAATACACTTTCTAGAGGATTTCCAATTGAATCCACACCCACCATATTCATCAGTGTTTTAGTTCCTGAAGCTATGGCTGTACCTGAAGCTGCAGATCCGGTAACTAAACCGCGAGCTGTACCAGTATACATATAACCACAGGCCCCTTCTGACATTATTCTTTCAAAATAAGTTTGCTCGGTATTTTTTTCACCATATCTTTTATAAATAGGTAAGGCCATATGCATGTTTCCCATTCCATCTCCAATGACAAGTATAACATTGACTCCTTCATCCACTGCCATCTTCAATACACGACCTAAAGAATCATTTTGAATAATACCTTGTAGCCTTTGTGTATATTTTTTGGGGCCCACTGCTCCTAACGGTACTGGTGCAGCAGTATGAAATGTTGTACCCCATAGCACTTGAGATTGTTCACTACGCAACCTATTTAAATATACATGCGCTAAGGATCTTTTATACCAATAATTTGATTCGTAATCAATTAATTCATTATGAAGGTCTTGATCCTTATTTATTTTTGGATTACAGGCAATAAATATAATTGCAATACAACCTGTTAAAAATCTTAATATCTTTTTTCTATTTATAAAAATCATTTCTTTTTACTCCTTATAAAATCATAAAATTCCTTGGGATTATCAGTTCCTATTAAGTCGACTCCTACCTCATTGAATACATTCCAAAAATTTATAGCATTAGCTCCCTCTCCTGCTGTTCCCCAAAAACGAAGCATTATATTCTTGTCATGACATTGTGATACAAAGTGTTTTAGTTGCTTAATCTCACTCTTCAATATTTCTTTTTCTCCGTCGTATTTAAAGTATTCAAACCAGTCTGCACTTATTAATGGAATTAATTTTGGATTAATATCGTGCTCCAAATCATCCAGTCGACCATCGATAAAAGCATATCGCTTCTTTTCTTTATTTAATATTTCAACAGGTCTGTCTCCACTAATTATAATTGTAACAGCTCTCCTTTCAACTTTATCATTCTGGTAAACAGTTAACATTGATTCATATGGTTGGCATATTGTTTTTAATAAACTATATATTTTTTCGCCTTCTGCCTTAAAATCAATCATCAGAATTAATGGGGTAAAGAGATTACCTTTTTTTTGAAATTCGTCGAAAAGTGGTTTCAGATACAGATTTTCAAGTGTATTCTGAGGTTGAAGTTCTTTTTGTTCATGCCCCACCAATAGTTGATTATCAATATAAAAAACATCTGCTTCTATGCTTACCATATTATTTTTCAAAGCAGTTTTCAATGGATACTTTTGATGATAATCATTGTGAGAATGTCCCCCTTTAAATATTAACTCCTGTGCGAAAGATGTTAATTGTATAAACAATAAAAGTATTGTAATACCTAATTGTAAATTCATGTATTTGTATTTCTCTATTTTCTGAAAATTACTTTAAAAAAATTCGAAGTCGGAAGATTTAAGTCTAATTGTATCAAATTGAAAAGACACTGCTTTGCCTTAACTTAAATCACAAGAGCAATAATATTATCTTACTTCAGCACACTTGTTTCAATGTTTATAGCGAAGTTCAATTACATATATGGGATACTCTATTATCCCTGCTCCATGCCATTTAATTTCTGAGATCTTACTAATATTAACTGAATAGTTCTCTTCAATCATTAATTTACAAAAATCCATGGTTCCCTGTATGCGGAACCAGGGTTTAACACCATGGATTAATGTATTTATTAATTGTAGTACACTACCAACCTTTATTTTGCGATATTCCGGAACTCGTAATTACATCATTTGGAATAATCCAAACATTGTGAATTTCAGGATCGTAATTACGTGCAGGCCAAATTTCCTCAACAGTATAATCAGAATCAGGGTCAGTTTTGTCTGTATGAATTCTACCATGCAAAGGTTGACTGTAAACATCTTCAGCATCTCCCCAACGAACTAAGTCACGGTGACGATTTGCAAACTCTCCTGCTAATTCAACTCTTCTTTCGTGTTTTAAATCATCTATTGTACAATTAGAAATTGCAGTTAAACCGGCTCTGTCTCTAACCATATTAATCTCTGTATCTGCACTCTCACCCATCATAATTTTAGCCTCAGCTTTCATAAGCAATACCTCAGCATATCTTAAAAGAGGCATATCATATACAGTGTAAAGAGCATCACCATTGGCGTTAATTAATCCATTACCAATAGGATCTTCATACGAATAAATATCCATGTATTTATTAAATTGAAATCCTGATAATGAGTTTGTAGAATAGTATCTTCTACTTTCACCCCAAAACTGGAATTCATCACCAAAATCAAGGATTGTGACTGATCTACGATAGTCACCATCTTCAAATTCATCATAAAGTTCTTGTGTTGGCATAAAATATCCCCAACCATTGTATACACCCCAACCTTTGTTTTCAAGCATTACTCCTTGTAATTTACTTCCTCGGTCAATACCTCCAACAACACTCCAGATATATTCTGATCCAAAATCATTGGTATATTTAAATACATTTCGATAATCCTCTGCTGGATTATCTGTATCGATTAAAGCACGTCCTGATCCCGAATTGGTGACTTTATCGCAATATTCTACAACTTTTTCCCATTTAGTATTATCATACTGAGCCCAATATAAATAGGTTTTGGCAATATAGGCATAACATGCATCCTTATGTGCTCTACCATAATCATCTGTAGAATATTCAGTATATAATGGTAGCAACTCTGCTGCTTTAGTTAAATCCTCAACAATTTGTGCGTAATTATCTGTTACACTAGCAGGGCGAACAAAAGATGTATCTTTGTAATTATCAACAGTTACAATAGGAACACCTCCACTTACATCATTTCCATAAGTTGAAGCCACCCAAAAATAGTGAAATCCCCGCATGAAATAAGCTTCACCCAAATAACGATTCTTTAAAGTCTCATCAATATCCATAGGTTCAACGTTAACCAATACATCATTTGCACGACGAATAATCTTATAACACTGGGGATACATCCAGCTTGAATAACCTTCATCTCCAGTCATGTTAAAATTCTTGATATTTTCTGGTACTGATTTCGGACGACCGGTAACCATATCATCACTGGCATTAATATACCACATAAAACCACGTGAAAACATATCCTCATCCCCCATATAGTAATACATAGAGTTAACAGCATACTCTGCATCTGTAGCAGTTTGATAATAATTTGCCTCTCCTGCTGCCCCAAGAGGAGTTCTTTCTAAAAAGTCTTCGGAACAAGATGCTGTTAATACAGCCAATGCAACTAATAACTTTGTTTTTATATGATTAAAATTCATGATAAATCTGATTTTTAAGATTAAAATTTAAGAGAAACACCTGCCGATAAAGTTCTCGCTACCGGATATTTACCCATATCCATACCAATACCTCCAACTTCTGAATCCATTCCTGTATAATTAGTTAGAGTAAATAGGTTTTCTCCTGATAAATAAACTCTTAATGAAGATCCCTGAATGATTCTGCTCATCAACGATTCTGGTACATTATAACCTATCGTTAAGTTTTTCATACGTAAGTATGATCCATCTTCTAAATACCAGTCAGAAGTTGTTTCAAAATTTTGATTTGGATCATTTAATCTTAATATAGGAATATTTGAATTTGAATTTTCTTCGCTCCAGGCCTTTAACACACGATTATCCAGATTGTATCCTTGCTGAGCAGCATTGTAGGTAGTAAACTTCATTCCATTAAAAATCTTTGATCCGCTTACTCCTTGAAATACCATTGAAATATCAAAATCTTTGTACTTACCGCTTAAGTTAATTCCATAAGTAAAATCTGGGAATGCATTTCCTTTAAAGGTTCTGTCTTCATTATCAATTGTTCCATCATTATTTTGATCAATAAATTTTAAGTCTCCCGGTTGTGCATCTGGCTGAATTAAATTTCCTTCATAAGTATAATTATTAATCTCTTCCTGAGATTTAAACGTTCCTGCACTTGAAATCAAATAATATGAATACAACTCTTCACCTACTTTTGAGCGATAAGGATAAAGTGTTCCTCTTATATTATCATCATGAGCAATATATTCAGTATTAAAATTTTTCAGGTTTTTCAGTGTATTTTTTACTGAAGACACATTTCCATTTACAGAATATTGAAAATCACCTATCTTACCTTTATAAGTCAACGACAACTCTATACCTTTATTTTCAACCATACCTCCATTTACATCAGCACCGTCAGAAATGCCACTATGTGAATCAACTTCAGTTTCCATAATCATATCTTTAGTCTGCTTAACAAAATAGTCGGCTGTAAATTCAATTTTTCCTTTTAAGAATGAAGCATCAATACCAAAATCTGTTGATTCTGATGTCTCCCATGTTAAATCTGTATTAGAATTTTTTTGTACATAATAACCTTGAACTTTTTGCGCATCTCCATCACCCATAGTTGGATCCTGAGAAGACATTGGTACATTGTAGGAATAGTAGTACGCTGAATTAATATTACCTATTTTACCCCATGATCCTCTTAATTTTAACATATTAATCCATGAAACATCTTTCATAAAAGATTCTTCTGATAATTTCCAACCTCCTGAAACTGCAGGAAAAATATCGCTATTATTATCAGAATATAAACGAGAGGAAGCATCACGACGCACACTTGCCGTTACAAAATACTTTCCATTAAAATCGTAACGCAAACGACCGATAAGTGATGTTAATGCATCTTCGTATGCATCACTACTATAATCATCAATTTGACCTGCATTGGCTAAGTATTGATACCAATCTTCTTCTCTTGCAAAATCAGAAGCAGCAATATAATTATACTCATATTTAGCTAATTGACTTGAATATACTCCTGTCAGATCAATATGGTGATCTCCAAAATCCTTTGTATAACTAATTTGATTATCCCAAACCCACTTATTTCGGTTCGACCAGCTTTGATATAAATAATTCATTTCTGATGGTCTACCGTTTTCAGGTCGTTTAGGTTGAAAACTTTTATAATCGCTCTTATTTTGTGTAATTGCAAAAGCAGATTTATATTGAAGTCCATCCAAAATTTCCCACTGCCCGTATACGTTAGCATTAATATTTGTAACAGGATTTTTTGTTGTTGGACGTAACAGTAAAGCTACCGGATTATACACATCACCATAAGCACCTGCATAATCAGAATCTTCAGGAGCTACACCGTGGAAATTTCCTTCGTCATCGTAAACAGGAGCAGCTGATGGCATGTACATAGCATTGATAATCACACCTGAATAACCAGAGCTTGTATTTGCACCTATAGCCTCTTCATGAGTCACATACATATTTTGACCAATTGTAATACGATCTGATAAATGAAAGTCTGTTTTAATTCTCATCCCTAATCTTTCTGAAGAGGTAGCTAAAAGTAATCCCTCCTTATTTTGGTAGTTTGCAGAAGCACTGTAAGTTACTTTTTCAGATCCACCATAAATTCTGGCATTTAAATTATTTACTGAAGCGGTTCTAAAAATTTCATCCATCCAGTTCGTACGTGTTACTGCCCCCCAAGGATTAAGTGAGGCATTATGAGCATCATAACGATCCATTCCACTATTATCTGCAGCTGTATTATATGCCCAGCTTTGTTGTTCTGCATTTAATGGTGTCGGAAGGTTTGTTGCATTTTGAATTCCCGTAAAAGCATCTACATCTACTGATAATTTTCCTTTTTTTCCACTTTTAGTAGTTACTACTACTACACCTGAACCGGCCTGTGCTCCATAAATTGCAGCAGCTGAAGCATCTTTTAATACATCAATACTTTCAATATCATTAGGATTAATAGTTCCTCCATCATAAGGCATACCATCTACAATCCACAACACATTTTCACTGTCCATGTTGATTGTACCCATACCTCTAACCGTGATTTTAGGCATACTTGTGGGATCTCCACCTTGGTTCACTACTGTTACCCCTGCAATATTTCCTTGTAAAAAACTCTCTGTATTTGAAACAGGACGACTGGAGATTTGCTCCATATTAGTTGCAGAAGAAACCACATTTGTAAGGTCTCCTTTTTTTGAAGTACCATAACCGATTACTACAACATCATTTAAAGTTGTAAACTCATCTTGCATTCTAATTTGAAAATCCTGACTATTATTAAAAGATTTTTCAATGGTAGTCATTCCTAAAAAGGAGAATACGATAACACCCTCATTTTGATCACTTTTTAAAGTGAAATTTCCGTCCACATCTGTAATTGTTCCATTTGTTGTTCCTTTAACAACAATACTGGCTCCAACTATAGGATAATCATCAGCATCTGTCACCCTACCCGTTAACCTGGTTTGTGCAATGCTCATAGAAGTAAGCAGAACTGAAAGAAATAAAAAGATTAGTTTTTTCATTTTTGTCATAATTAAATTGTACTCAAATTACATAGCCACTTTTTTATCCTTTATTATTTACTCTGGTACCTAAAGCAGATAATAAAATCAGTAAATGGTTAATAATTGCTCCATTTGACTTTTAAAATTTTATGCTAATGTATTTTGAGGCAGCCTTAAAACAGGTGGATAATATTTACAGAATGATGGATATTTCTTACAAAATGGTGAAATATCCACCTTATTTTCGCACATTTTTTACAATAACATTTAGCTAACATTGCAGTAAAAATGGGGTAATCAACATTCTCTGTTTTTTATTGCCCATTTTCGTTTGATTCATTAGATAATATATTATTTAATCTGTCTCTTTTCTAAGAATATCTTTCCTATAAAAAGCGGGACTTATACCATTTTCTTTAGTAAAGCATCTGCTAAAATATTTTGGATCATTAAAGCCGACCATAAAACTAACCTCATTAACCGTGAAGTTTCCTTTATTTAAAAGCAATTTCGCTTTTTTAATACGGGTTGTCCTTATCAACTCATTAGGTGTAGCTTGCATATGCTCTTTAACTTTTCTATATAATTGCATCTGACTTACACCTAATTTCTCTGCTAAAATTGTTTGATTAAACTCTGGATTTCCAATTTCCTCATCCAGTATATCTCCAATTTTTTTGACCAGCTTCTCATCAAAGGAAGTTTCATTTTTTTCTTTTGGTTGTATTATTGAGTTAACTTCAACTGCTTTTTGAATTTCCAGACTTCTTTGAATCAGATTTTCTATTTTTAAAAACAACAACTCTGGTTCAAATGGTTTGGAAATATATTCATCCACGCCAGCAGCATAGCCTTCTTTTTGGTTTTCAAGCTGTTTCATTGCTGTTAACAGCACAAATGGAATTTGATGTAGCCCACTCTTACTCTTTACATATTTACATAAAGCAATACCGTCCATCTCATTCATCATCCAATCCGAAATAATTACACTAAACGATTTATTCTTTTTAAGGATTTTAATGGCTTGCTTTCCATTATCAGCTATTACAACATTATATTTTTTGCCAATAAGTTCTGCCAGGTACAATTGTAGTTCAATATTATCTTCAACTACTAAAATACTTTTTCGGTTGTCGTTATTTATGGTATCTGTATCAGCCTGCTCTTCAACTTCACTATCATTAGTATCAATATTAGATATCATAGGATGACTCAATGAAAATGTCATGGAAAATTTAGATCCTTTTCCCTGCTCGCTATCTACTTTTATGTTTCCCTCTAAGAGTTTAACAAAATCTTTAACCATTGAGAGGCCAATACCACTCCCCTTATTTTCATCCGTTTTATTGATCTGATAATAACGATCAAAAATATAATCCAATCTATCTTCTGAAATACCAATACCATTATCCGAGATTTCAATTGTAAAAGAAGATTCATTTATTTTTAAATCACAATCTATGATTCCATTGGTTTCAGTAAATTTGGTGGCATTAGCCAATAGATTATATATAATTTGTTGCAATTTATCATGGTCAAACAAACAATGGTAAGATGTATGAGATGTACTAAACCTAAGTTCTTGATTATTAACCTCAACCTGATCTCTAAAAGAATCTACAACATCTTTACAAACCTCAACCACATCACCATGAGTATTAATTCTTTGCAATCCTCCAATTTCAAGCTTCTTTTTATCTAGTATCTGATCCAGTAGTTGAGTAATGTAGTTTACATTATACATCATTCGTTCCAGCTTGTCTGATACTTCCACATCTATAGATTCATCATGAATAAGTTCTGACAATGGACCATAAATCAGCGATAGTGGAGTTCGAATATCATGAGAAACATTTGTAAAAAACTTCTGTTTTAACAAATTTGCTTCCTCATACTTTTTATACATCTCAATTAAATGATCATTTTGAGCTAAAATTTTATCTCGCTGAGCTGCTACTTTTTTACTTTTCTCTTCAAGTTCAGCATTGTATCGCTGCAAATCATTTTTTTGCTTATTAATCTTCTCAGTTCTTTGTACTATGAGTTCTTGTAGCTGATCATTTTTCTTCTTGATTATGCTAAAACGAACACGCACAACAACAACTATTGATATAGCAAGTACAACAATACAAGCCAAATAAAAATAAAAGTTTTGCCAAAACGGAGGTGGAATAATAAAACTCAAGACTTCCTTTTCTTCCGACCACTGATTATCTGCATTCTTTCCCTTTACAATTAAACGATAATTCCCGGGAGATAGATTACTATATTGGATATTCAAATTACTCTTAGAAGAAATATTAAACTTTTTATCAAAAGGAAATAATCCCCATGCTATAGATGTTTTTCCCTGTTCATTAATTAAAACTGAATTCAATTCAAAATCAATATCTTTTGTAAACACCGAAAACTCATTAAGGCTTTGATGCATAATGTTTATTTCAGTTTTATGATTTAACACACATTTACTAAGATAGATATTGGGTAGTTCTTTATTTATTCTGATATCTGCAGGATCAAAATAAATACAGCCTCCTTTACCTCCAAAATAAAGATTTCCAAAACGATCCTGAAAACCTGCTCCTTCGGTATAATCATTAAGTTTAAATCCGTCTCTGGCATCATAGATTCTAACATTATTACTTACAGGAATATATTTAGCCAGGCAAGTTGCTGTACTAAACCACAATGCATCTTTTGAATCCCAGTACATTTTATATATCAAGGTAGTAGGTAACTTTTCATTTATTTCAGATAATAAATCAACTTTACCATTATTGTTAATTTTGTTTACCCCCCCAAAGGTTCCTAACCATATATTACCCTTTTTATCTTCACTTATATCAAAGATACTGTTACTGGATAACCTGGTTTGATTTATGTTATCTTCGGTATAATGATTTTTTACCTTTCTTCCTTTTACATCAACCTTGTAAACTCCTGAACTTTCAGTTCCAACCCATAAGTATCCTTTTTTATCAAAATGTAATTTTCTAACATGTATTCCAGTCATAGAAAGCAATGAATCCAAATCAATAATTTTCTGTGATTTAGCATCCAAATATTCAATTCCTCCCCAGGCACCAAAAAATATATTATTGTGATCATCCTCCTCTATACTATAAATACGAGTATGATTTAAATTATAAAATTTAGGATTTTCTCCATTGCTATCCAACCTACACACACCACCATAGCTACCAATCCAGATAAATCCATTTGAATCCTGATATATATTGCGTATCCAGTCCCATTCATCACCTTTCTCTTTTGACAAAGAATACCGTTTACACTTTCCGTCTTGAATTGAAACTATTCCATTGCTATACGTACCTATCCAAATCTTTTCCTTAATATCTTTTATAATTGCCCTTACTGTACTAAAACTATAATTATCTCCTTTATCTCTAATAAAACCTATCTCATCCGCTAAGGCATGCATATTTCGTCCTAAATTCACGCCACAATCTTTAGTTCCAATCCACAAGTTATTCTCTCTATCAATAAAGGAACAATAAACTTCATTGGCAGAAATCTGCTTATTATAACTAATTAATTTATTAAAATTAAGACTTCTCCCTTTATCAAAATCATTCAATATCCATAGTCCTGAATTCAGGGTTTCTACTAAAATATTGTTTTGTTCATGATTTATCTTTACATCATGAACTTTAACATTGGGATATTTTCTTACAAAATATTCTTCAACAGAATTAATTATTGACTGATTTTGGTTGAAATATTGGATTTCCTCCGAAGGTGGATATAGATTTTTAAATACATCATCATTGGAATCATAGGTAAAATATGCACTATCCGATTTTACTATTATATCATTATCTATTCCCTTAAAAATTTCTAAATCCTCACCTTTAGGGACTTCCGGTATAGTATAAGTTTTACAAACCCCCTTATCATTTAATATTCGCACTAACTGATAGTTCTCGTATAATATCCACTTTAATCCATTTTTATCAATTAATATTTCAGTGGCTCGACCCTTTGGAATATTCTCTTTTGTATCTTTAGGTTCATATCTTATAACCTCAAAGCGGTTCCCATCATAAATCGAAAGCCCATCATAAGTAGCAAACCATATTCTCCCATATTCATCCTGATCAATATCTAAAACGGTATTATTTGATAAACCATCTGATGTAGTTAGTTGATTAAAACTATATTGATCCTGAGAATATACATTTAAAACTATAGCAATAAGTATAAAAGAAATAAAGTAACGCATATTAAAAATATTAACTGGCAAAGTTAAAGCTAGTATCAGGTAACTACATTAACACTAAGTTATGATAGCGTAAAGCCATTATACATCATGACTAGTTTATCTGCTTAATACCTTTAACTAATTTCTACGTGACTTTTTAATTCTTTTATAACATTTCATATTTTTCCATCTAATGCTGAGATTTGTATGATATCCTTTAAACGCAACAAAACTACCTTTGACTTGTCAGTATATTATCCAAAATATAATGATTATTGGTACGCCTTATTTGATATTATTATCACCTAATTGGCCTGGCAGAATCTGTATTATCGTTGTTTCAATAAAGGATTTATTCGTTCTTTTATAGTATCGTGAAAGCTAATATGATAATCATTACCCAACTTTTCATCAGGCAAATAATAATCTGTGGTAATTACCTGGGCACCACTCTCTATTGCGGCTTCAAATCTTGAGTAATCATTCTTCCTGGCTTCTTTGGTATCTGCATCAGCCCTTGTACGCACCATATAACCCTGTTCCATTCCCAAAGAAGAGTTTTCTGCTATATTTTTAGTATTGTTAACAGATGGATCAAAACCAGAATAATCAGTGATTATCAACAAGCTTTAACCAGCAGTGTAAACTCTTAAGTCACTAAGCCAACTAATTTTATCTGTATTGAAAGAATATCCTAATTGTATGTTACTTAATTTAAGATAGTCTGATTTTTCAAGGTAGTCATCAGACACCTCAATTGCGTCGTTTATTGACTGACAGCAACATATACAACTTGCAAAAAAATAATTTATATAATACTACAAATTGTATTAAAATGAATGATAGGTAGCTCCTAAAGATAGCATATAAACTCTTCTAATACTTTGTGAAAATTATATTTCATGTAGTTGGAGTTATCTGATCTTGATAACTCCAACTATTCTTCATCTTCAATACTATTGTAATTATTATTTACTAATTGGAGTATCTCTCCCTATAGCCATATATACCATTCTCCAAATACATTTTATAACTATTTATATCATAATCTGCACCCTTGGGATTTTCAAGCAATTTACCATCACCATCAAGCAATACATAATATGGTTGGGAATTGGAATTATAGTTTGTTGCCTGAAAATCACTCCATTTATTACCAATCGATTTTACTTTCTTACCTGAAAAATCAGAAACATACTGTTCTGCAGCAGGCAATTCTGTTTTATCATCCACGTACAACTGTATTAAAATATAATCGTTTCGGATAATATCCAAGACGTTTGGATCAGACCAAACATCAGCTTCCATTTTCCGACAGTTAACACAAGCATGACCAGTAAAGTCAATCATTACAGGTTTATTTAATTTTTTTGCAGCAGCTAAACCTTCTTCATAATCAAAATAAGCATTAAGTCCATAAGGAGCATGAAACAAATTATCATACTTATGTTTCACTGTAGGTGTATTTGTAGCTAGGACATGTCCTTGTGTTAATGCTGGTGTATATAAATCAAAATCCTGCGTTTGCAATGGAGGTAAAAATGCTGATATTGATTTTAAAGGAGCTCCCCACAAACCTGGTATCATGTAAATAGTGAATGAGATTACAATAATTGATAATCCAAGTCTGAATGATGAAATTTGCTTCACTTCAGAATCATGTGACAACCGTAATTTCCCCAGCAAATACATACCTAACAATCCAAAAATAGTTATCCAACATACAAGATATACTTCTCTGTCGAACCAGTTCCAGTGATAAGCAAGATCTACGTTTGATAAAAATTTCAGTGCCAAAGCCAACTCCAGAAATCCTAATACAACTTTTACACTATTCAACCACCCCCCTGATTTTGGCATTGATTTCAACCAGGATGGGAACATTGAAAATAAAGTAAATGGCAAAGCCAGAGCGATTGAAAATCCAAGCATTCCAATAGCTGGTCCCATTAAATGCCCCATGGTTGCTGCCTCAACCAATAAAGTTCCAATAATAGGTCCTGTGCAAGAGAAGGAAACAATACTTAAAGTGGCAGCCATAAAAAACAAACCCAGGAGTCCGCCTTTATCACTTTTTGCATCGGCTTTATTACCCCAACTTGAGGGTAAAACAATTTCAAATGCTCCAAAAAAAGAAAAGGCAAAAACAACCAATAACAAAAAGAAAAAGAAATTGAATATCCCATTTGTTGCCAAAATATTTAAGGCATCAGCACCAAAAACAATAGTAATTAATAATCCCAGTACAACATATATTGCAACAATAAACAATCCGTAAGTTAAGGATTGCAACACTGCATTTGTTTTACGCTGTGCTTTAGTAAAATAACTCACTGTAAAAGGTAGCATAGGAAAAATACAAGGCATAAAAAAAGCAGCAAAACCACCAATTAAACCGGCAATAAAGATGGTCCACCCCGATTGATGAGACATTCTTTTACTTTTCTTATCCTCTTTTATGGATTCATGTTTTGTACTTTTCTCATCAGAAGAAATAATCTTTTCTTGTTTTTCTATGGCAGAAACAAGAACCTCCTTATTTCTATTTTTTTGTATTTCAGATTCCTTATTTGCAATATTTGAGGCTGCAATTTCCTTCGTTTCGGTATTGGCAGCAGCAATCTCAGTCTTTGCGGATACTTTAATCTCAAATTCTCTTTCATCAGGAGGAAGACATTGCTGATCATTGCAAAGCATGAATGAGACAGACCCTTTTACAACAAAATCAGGTTTTAACACCTTAATTTTCTGAACAAAGACAGCTTCATGCTCAAAGAAAGCAATATCCATGTCGAAGGTAGGATCATGCGCATTCATTAGCTTGGAAAGTTCTTCAACTTTTCCTACTAATGAATATGCATCTGATGGTTCAAACGTAAATGAAGTAGGTATAGGGCCTCCTTCATCTATAAACTGGGAATACAAATGCCACCCCTCTTCAATACTTGTTTTAAAAACTAATTCCGATTCACCGGAACCTGAGTTAATGCTACTAAACGTCCATTTTACCGGGTTGTGGATTTGTCCAAATCCAAGCAGCGATGTTGTAAGCAACAACATCAGTAGTAACTTACGCATAATACTTATAGTGTACATAAATTATTTATTAGTCATTATTTTTAAAATCATTAGGTCCGTTTCATTCATTCCTTCCCGGCCTATTTTAGTCAAGTTACGGATGGTTTGATCTACGTCCTCGTCAGTAATTCCTTCAAGGGAGCTTACTACTTTATTATCCATGGCCATCAGCGCCGAAAGGGTCGCTGTGGACACACCGTTGGATACTTTGAGTGCACAACTGGGTTTGGCTCCATCACAAATCATCCCGGTAATATTCCCAATCATATTTTTGATGGCATAGGCAATTTGTTCGCGACTGCCACCCATCAGATAGGTAATGCCGCAAGCCGAACCCGTGGTAGCCACTATGGCACCGCACAATCCGGATAATCGTCCAAGGCTTTGTTTGATATAAATAGTCATCAAGTGACTCAATACCAAAGCACGAATATGCTCTTCTCGCGATTTACCTTGTTCGTCGGCAAATACCGTGACAGGGAGGGTTGCTGCAATACCTTGGTTGCCGCTTCCAGAATTGCTCATCACCGGAAACATAGCTCCACCCATACGTGCATCGCAGGCTGCAGCTGTCACCGACAACATGCGGGTAAAGACATTGTCTCCTAATTGTCCGTTGGCCAAGGTGAGCGAAACGCCGTGTCCGTATTTTCCTTTCATTGATTGAACGGCAGCAGCTTTATTCAACTCGCCTGACTTAAGGATGAATTCAATTTCTTCCACGGGTGTTTCCAAAGCAAAATCGCATATAGTGCTGAAGCAAAGTGAGAGTTCCGATTCGGAATGTGTCTCAGCTCCTACATCGTCCAATTTCAGCAATTCCTTGCCATCCAGCTCTTCATAGCTGAAGCGGGTATGCTCCCTACTTATAATCGCACGGGCTATTCTATCATTTTTATTGACAATTGCTTCGATATAAAGTTTTTCGTCGATGTTCTCTTTTAGACGAATACGGATACATTCTTTAGCAATCAATTCTTTCCCTTTCTCCAGACTTTCCGGTGTCAGGTCGCGGAGTACTTCAAGTCCGTATTCCGACTTTCCAACTAACGCCCCCATCGCAATAGCAATAGGTAACCCGACCATACCTGTACCGGGAATACCAACTCCCATGGCATTCTTCAGAATATTGGCGCTCAGGTAAAGTTCAATCCTATCGGGTTGTTCGCCCAGCAATTCGCAAGCGCGGGCTACTGCCAACGCTACAGCCATAGGCTCTGTACAGCCGATTGCCGGTGTTACTTCTTTATGTAGAAGGTCTATGATTTTGTTTCTCTCTTCTTGTGCTAACATCATGTTATTCGTGTATTCCAGATAGTTATTTCCTTTCAAAAGGCCTGTATTTGTGCGCTTCCCTGTATCACCCTCAATACTGGAACAGTCATTATTTGCACAACCTGATCTTTTGTTGATAATTTGCGGGTTTGTACGCTGAATTATAGTTATATGCTCATATGGCCCAGTTAAATCATGCAGATTAAAGCCTCGGCAACTTTTGTCAGATTGTTGTCATTTAGCCCGGCAACGCACATTCGACCGTTTTCTACTAAATAGATGGCAGAATTGTTACGCAAGGCTCTTATTTGTTGTTCATCAAAGTGCGTAAGAGTGAACATGCCTTTCTGATCCAACAAATAACTGAAATCTTCGGCTCTTGCACCCATATTTAACAACTGATCATATAGTTTTCGACGCATGGTTTCGATACGGTTTCGCATGTCGTCCACTTCTGAGCGCCACAACGCATTTAGTTCTGGATTGCTTAAAATTGCGTGAACTAAATGTGCACCGAAAGAAGGTGGACTGGAGTAGTTGCTTCGTACAGTGGCTCTTAACTGGCCCTGTATCACCCCGGCGGTCTCAGCACATTTGCACACTATGGACAATCCTCCCACGCGTTCACCGTACAGTGAAAATATTTTGGAAAACGAATTACCTACTAAAAATAGAATGTTTTGATCGGCCATGGCACGAATGGCGTAAGGGTCTTCATCCAATCCACGTCCGAAGCCCTGGTACGCCATATCGAAAAAAGGAATTAGTTCTCGTTCTTTTACTAACTCAATAATGCTGTCCCATTGTGCTTCGCTTAGATCAGTGCCGGAAGGGTTGTGGCAGCATGGGTGCAGCACAACAATACTTTTTCTATCAAGTCCTGAAAAACAGGTCGTTAACGCTTCAAAATCTACCGTACCAAGTGATTTACTAAAGTATGGATATGTAAAAACCTGAAATCCGGCGACTTTGAAAATTGAAACGTGATTTTCCCAGGTAGGATTACTAACCCACACCGTCGATTCAGGGAACCACTCGTTCAGAAAGTCGGCACCTACTCTTAAAGCTCCGCTACCGCCCAAGGTCTGTATTGTGGCTACCCGACCTTGTTGAAGCACGGAGGCCGATTCTCCAAAAATCAGTTTTTGCACTTCACGGCAATAACCCTCCATTCCGTCCATCGGCAAATAAAGTGAAGGGCCACTTACCTTTTCAAAATACAGTTGACGTACCCTGCGTACCGACTCCAACTCTTGTACTAAGCCGTGCTCGTTATAGTAAAGTCCGATACTCAAGTTTACTTTTTCTTCCCGACCGTCTACTTTGTATGCATCCATCAAAGACAAAATCGGGTCACCTGCATAGGTTTCAATATGTTGAAACATTTTGTTGTGTTTGTAAAATTAAAATTAGATGATAAATCTCTCCAGACTGTAACGCACCATGTTTTGAATGGTGGTGTCTGTGTAAAAAGCCATGTGTTGGGTCATCACCACGTTGGGAAATTGTCTCAAGTATGCCATATTACGGTTGGAAATGATATCAAGCCGTCGGTCTTGATGGTAGATGTCTGTTTCATCTTCGAAGACGTCCAGGCCCAGGGCAGCAATTTTACGGCTTTCGATGCCTTCTATCAAAGCATTGATTTCGATTAATTCGCCTCGTGAACAATTGATGATAGTCACCCCCTCTTTCATTTTCCGAATAGCTTCCTTGTCAATAAAGTGCAAGGTGCTTTCCAACAGGGGAATATGCAAGCTAACAATGTCGCTTTCGCGGTACAAAGTTTCCAAATCGACCAAGCAAGCTTGTTTTTCTATCTCAGCATCTTTCTTTCCAGTAGGTGAATAAGCCAAAATTCTGGCACCAAATCCATGCAGCAATTTAATCACTGCCTTCCCAATGGAACCTGTCCCGATAACGCCCACCGTACTATGTTTAATTTCGCGCCCTTGCAATCCGTTCAACGAATAGTCGTTGACATTGCCCCGAAACATTGCGGCTTTATATTTCCTCAGTGTGAGTAACATAAGCATAACGGTGAATTCGGCAACGCAGTCGGGCGGATACGAAGCATTGCTTACAAGCATGCCTTTTTCACGTGCATAAGCCACATCGATATGGTTGATCCCTATGGTTCGGGTAGAGATGTGTCTCACCTCCATTGCTACCAGTTGATCAATGATAGCACGATCGATCGCCGATTGTCCTAATATACTTACCCCGTATGCTCCCTCTGCCATTGCAAGGCTTTCGTGTGTCAATTTAATACCAGTATCGATAATTTCTAATCCGAGCTCTATTTTGAGTCGGTCAAAATGGAGCTTTTCATCTCCTCTGGTTTCATAAGCTACAATTTTCATTTTTTCTGTGGTACTGGAAAAAGTGAACTTTCTTCTTTAACTGATCAAATCACTACACAGTTCAAAACAGAAGTTTCCTCTATTTGAAGATAAAAGAATACCTAAAAATGAATAAATTTCGGTGATCGACTGAGAATAGTGTTTATTAATAAAGTCCAACGGCAGTGTTGTTTCGCAGAAATTAAATCCTCATATACAATAGTATACTGCGATTTAATTTCTGCTAACCCCTTGAATTTGGACTTTATTGTTCAAATACCTTACTTTATGAACAGACTCTAGTTAGTGTTTATCTATATAGTCTATGTATTTCAGGAGTCTTGTTCATAAAGTTCGAGAACAAGGCTTGCACAATTTTGAAAATCAGGGAGTTTACTTATGTAAATGACCGTTTTCAAAATAAGCATAACGCTGTTATCGGACTATTTGGACAGACTCTAATCAATTATATCCTTCATTCTGAGAAAGATTTGTATTTCTGTTTAGGGCATCCTGTGGAATTGGGAAAAGAATATCTGTTGCATCCCAATTTGCTTTCTCTGCACCCAATATACTATCAGCATGGTCTGTTCTTTTCAGATCAAGGAAACGATGGCCCCATTCACAAAATAGCTCAACTTGTCTCTCTTTTAGTATTGCCTCAAGCAAAGAGGATTGATCATCAGCAGTTGTTTTGTCTAATCCTGCTCTGATTCTAATCTCATCAAGATCTTCCTGTGCTCCGATTATGTCATTTTGTTCAGCCCTGCTTTCTGCCCGAATAAGATACAACTCACCCAGCCTTAGTATTGTTTCCTGCTCTATATTTTCATTTGAGTTAGATTTATACTTATATGGATAAGTATAAGTCTGTTCTGATACTTCAATACTGCCAATCCAATTTTCCTTTCTTTGATCACCGTTCTCAAATGCATTTAGGAGATAAGAATTTAATTCATAAGCGGGAACATCCTCTCCTGTAGGAATCATGTCTATGGCAAAATCAGGAGCCCCGTATACATTTGTATATACCTGCCAGATAGCCTCTTCACTATTAGATAAGAAGATATCATTTAGATTAATCAAGGAGTATAATTCAGCCTTATTAATAACACGAGTAGCTTGATCCTCTGCCAAATTCCACTCTTCGTTGTACAAATACACACGTGCGAGTAATGCTGATGCAGCATAACTATTCACTCTTGTTCTGTCACCAGCAGACCAGCTGTAATCCTCTGCAAGATGATCCCTGGCATAAATAAGATCCTCAATGATTTGTTTATAGATAGCTTCCTTTGTAGATGCAGCCTGTGTATTTGTTGTCTGCACTTCCGTTGTTTTAATTAAAGGCACCTCTCCAAAATAATTATAAAGATTAAAGTGGAGAAAAGCACGAAGAAATTTTGCTTCCCCTAAAAACTGTTCTTTATCAGAATCGGAAAGTGCTGATGAATTTTCGCAACCTTCAATTATACTGTTGGATAGATAAATCAAATTATAAGTCTGTGACCAAAAACTACTTAAATCTTCATTTGTGGCTAAAAGACTATTTTGATAAAAATAATTGGTACTTGCTGTCAGTGGAATGATCTCATCTGCGTATTCACCAGCATATTTTATGTAATCAGAACTAAAAAAACTCTCTCCACTTTGACTTCCGTTATAAAATACCGAATAAATACCATTTACAGCAGCTTCAGCGGTTGAAGAACTCTCAAAGATATTAGATGAATCCAGCGTGTCCACAGGCGAATCCACATCTATTAAATCAGAACATCCTGTTAGTATTAAAAATACCAACGGCAATGTAATTGACAATATATATTTAATAAATCCTTTCATATGAATATAATTTATTTCATTAGTCATATGTAACTCACAAATAAATTTAATCATCCTCTTTTATGTGAATTTGGATCATCAAATTTACATGTTCGTTTCATATTACTTCATTTTAGATTGTAACATCAATACCTAAACTAAACACTCTCAAAGGCGGCATTGCTGGCGAAAAATATCCCCATGTAACCGAATAAGTGCCTGGGGTTTCAGGATCATATCCTTTGTAGGATGTGATAGTAAACAGATTTTGTCCTTTTGCATAAAATCTACAGTCAGATATTTTCAGACGGCTAGTCCATCTGTCAGGCAAAGAATAAGAAATTGACAAATTACGTAATCTTACAAATGAAGCATCTTTAAAAATAGCATCAGACTGCATATAATAATTAGTATAAGACATATAAGATTCCGAAGAATAATCTGTACTTGGAGTAAATCCTGTGTTAAGTGAGTAATCGGGTATATTTCCCAACATTCCGGGAAAACCAGTAAGCTGATATCCTTTTTTATTTACAAAATTAAACAGTATATCTAGTTGCCATCTCTTATAGGTGAAGCTATTACTAATTCCACCATAAAATTTAGGATCTAAGCTTCCTAAAACTTTGTAATCACCTAGTTCATTTTCGTATATTCCAGGACTAATAACTCCATCCCCGTTTGCATCCTCAACTGTAGCAGCTCCATTTTCAAAACCTGTAAAATGATAACCAACTGCAAGATTTAATGATTTACCAACAACATAAGTATCTGCATAACTAGATGAAGAAAGATCTGGATATTCAACTAATTTATTTTTGTAGGTAGAAAAATTAAAATTTAATTTCCATTTAAAATTTTCAGTTGAAACTGGTCTTGCATTTATTTCTGCCTCAATTCCAGTATTCTGAACAACAGCATCTAAATTGGCCATATATGACGAAAAACCAGTTTGAGTAGAAAGAGGATAATCAACTAACAAGTTTGTTGATCTATTGCGATACCATGCTACAGATAACATCAACTTATCATTCAAAAAACCCAATTCTGTAGCCACTTCAAGCTTGTTTGATTTTTCCCAACTATAATCAGAATTAGCAATACCGGAAGAAACAACTCCCTTGCTGTTTCCATACGAATATGCCGAAGAAGTGTAAGTATCAAGATATCCATAATTTCCAATCTGGTCATTTCCAGTAACTCCATAACTACTTCTGAGTTTACCGTAACTTAGCCAATTACAATTTTTCAGAAATTCCTCTTCTGTGAAAATCCAGGCAGCTCCTAGTGAACCAAAATTTCCAAAACGCTTATCAGGTCCGAATTTAGATGAACCATCTCTACGAAATGTACCGTTAAAAATATATTTATCTTCCCAGTTATAGTTTACCTGACCAAAAAGAGAAACATATTTATACTCCGCACTTGTACTGGTATTCATATATATCGAACTAGCTGAACTGTAGTTTTTCATTAAAGATTGTGATGCAAAATCTGCAGCTATAACAAAGTAGGGTTGATTGTAATATGTTCCTTGCCAGGTTCCTCCAACAACACCACTAAGCTTTCCTCCACCAATCTGCTTATTGTAATTTATTTGAGGTTCTGCAATATAAATACGACTGCTATTACTGGTATAAAAACCCATATCAGGCGCTTCATAAGCTGGATTGTATATGTCGGAAGGATACAACATGGTCTGATCAAGCTCAACTTTATTAACACCAACACTTAACTTTGCTTCTATGTCCGATGTAACAGCATAATTCACATTAGCATTTAAAACCAAATTACTCGCCTTTGAATTAAATGATTGTTTTAATAATGCAAAAGGATTTGAAAAATTAAAATCATAGTACAAATCACCATTGCTGTCATAAGCAGGATAATTTCCAGGCAATTGATAAGCAGAACTTGTATAATCCGTACCGTAAATCAGGTTATCATCAGCTGAATAAATAGTACTTAAAGATGTTTTAAGTTTTCCTTCAGGAGATACATAGTTTATATTCATATTCAGAGATCCTCTAATATAACGGGAAGATCCCGGAGTAACAGGTGTTTCGCGATGAAAAGTACCACTTAATAAAAAGTTGGTTCCTCCACTTCCTCCGGAAAGAGATCCTGAAACATCTGTTAATGAAGCTGAATTTCCAATTAACTTTTTCTGATAATCAACATCTGAACTTTGATCCCAGGATACAAGATCTGGTGCACTATATTCATCAGGCTCAATACCATCATTTTCAAAAGCTTGTTTTCTTAGATTCAGATATTCAGCAGTGCTAAGAGTCGGTAAAAAACGAGTTATCCGGCCTGTTCCAGTACTTGCATTTACTGAAAATTTAGGTTTACCTGATTTTCCTTTTTTTGTTGTGATTAAAACCACACCGTTAGCTCCTCTGGAACCATAAATTGCAGTAGCATCTGCATCCTTTAATACATCTATGCTTTCAATATCGTTCGGATTTAACATAGAAAAAGGATCTATACTGGAATTCGGAGTACCAGACATTCTGGTAGCACTTGAATTTTGCGCATCAACACTGGCACCATTAAAAGGTACACCATCAATAATATAAAGAGGAATTGACCCTGCACTTACAGAGTTTGCACCTCTTATTTTTACATTCATTCCTGCACCTGGCAATCCTGAATTCTGCTCAATAAATAAACCAGGCATTGCTCCTTCTAATGCTTGCAGTACACTACCTACAGGTTGATTTTCTATTGTTTTCGCATCCACGGAAGCTATATTTCCAGTAGCTACACGTTGTTTTACCTTATAATATCCTGCATTTACTGTTACTTCCAATAAATTTTCAATTTTACTAACCAATGTAAATACAAGCATTTCTTTGGATAATTCATCAGAAGAAATTTTAACCGTTGACGTAATCGGTAGGCCATTATTTTTTTCAAATTTACCTCTACTCTTGGAATCATTTATTTCATTCGGTTGATCTACAGAAATAACAGATGTTTTTAAAGGTTCAAAATCCGACTTTCTAACCTCAACAGCCAAACCCAAAAAACCAATAGATGAAATCTGAATAATATCTCCATCCATAACCGTCATACTAAAATCACCATTTCCGTCTGAAGCTGTACCTCTTCCTAATTCCTGCTCAGCGATACTAACTCCAGGAATTGGTTCTCCTGAAGAATCAACAATTCGGCCCGTTAATGTAAATTTATAACCGTTTTTTACTTTTGATAAAACTTCCGCACTCACAATTTTTCCATTTTCATCAGATTCTTTTAATGAAATAAAAATGGTGGTATTTTCAATTGTGTATTCCAATGACTGACCACTTAGAATTTTTTGTAAAAAATTTTCAAGAGACATATCTACGGCTTTAACAGTAACAGGCTTACTCTTTTTTAGAAGCTCTGCTGTACAAACAACACTATATCCTGTTTGCTTTTTAATTTCTTTAAATACTGTTTCTAATGAAACCTGATCTCCATTATAAGTAATCTTAATACTATCATTACTTGCAGACAAATCCACAAATGATGTAATAAGAAGAATCATAACAAGATACAGGAGCCGGACTCCTCCAGAGGTTTTCTTTTCTCTTATTGCGGATTTTCCGCAATTAAAAAGTGTTTTTAATTTCATACATTTGTAATGTTTAATGAATAAATAGTTGTCCTTAAGGACTTTTTTAATTAAGGATACTTAAACATCGGTCGGCAGTGTTCGCAGCACTGCCGGCCTTGTTTTTATTGTTATTTTTATATTTGTAGTTTGCTACTTATGTCTTTTAATATTAAGGCATAATAATTATTTTACCTTCCTCAATTTTGTACTTGACACCCATCTTACCTAAACCTCTAAGAGACTGACTGAGTGTTAGATCTCGTTTAATTTCACCCCACAGTTCAATATCAGGCGTTTTCCCTTCATAAATAATTTCAACATCATACCAGCGAGCTAACTGCTTTAAGGCATCCTCAATTGGTGTATTGTTAAATTGGAATACGCCGTTTTTCCATGCCATCACTTGATCTGTATCAATATTCTCTGTTAGCGTAATGTTTGATTCAGTTCCGATAACAGCCTGTTGTCCAGGCTTAATAAGAAGATGTTCGTTGACATTACTTACATCTATGCTTCCCTCAAGTAAGGTAACCTTAATGTCTTTGTCGTCGTCATAGGCCTTAACGTTAAAATGAGTACCCAAAACTTTAATATTCATATTTCCCTTAGTCACAAAAAAGGGTTTACTGGTATCATGCGCCACTTCAAAATAAGCCTCACCAGTTATACTGACTTTACGGAAATTACCAATAAAAGCAACAGGAAAAGTAATTGATGATTCGGAATTTAGCCAAACGTGAGAACCATCACTTAACTCCAAATCAATAACTTTACTACCCTTTGGATTAGTAAGAGTATTGTAACGGATAATATGTGACTTGTCTGATGAAACCGATTGATAGGCAATCTGTTCTTCTGAAATCTTAACAAGATTAACTTCTTCACCATCTGCATACAATCCATTTTGTAAACTGTCAATATAAACAGTTCTACCATCACTTAGTGTAACAAAAGCTTTGTTACTTACAGGAGCTTTAACATCCGCGTATTGCAAATTATTTAATTGCGATTTATATAATGTTTGGAATAAACTGATGGCAATAATACTTATAGCTGGTAACAGTACTGCTGCAACAGCCCATTTCAACCATGGACGCATAAATATCGATTTGCTTTTATTAAAAGGAACTTCGTTCTTTTTACGTCTTGCTCTTTTAGTTGTTTGTATTTTATCAAACAAAATTTCCCAGTCAACTTGCTGATCAAATTCTTTTGGATCATACTGTTCAACTAAACGATCCACATACGCATAAAATTCAGACCAATCTCGAGTTTCTTTTACCCAGGCAGCCAATTCTTTCTCTTCCTCTGCAGAAATAGTCCGATTACTCCATGCTTTAAGCAAATATTGTATTTTATTTTTTTGATCCATGGTTGTTATATAAATCAATAACAGATAATTAATTTTCCTATTTTAAACTTTCGATAATTGAACTCAGAATCATACCAATATTTTCATCAGTACCACCATTAAAATATTTTATGATTCCATTTTTATCAACGACTACATTATGAGGAAATATACTCATGTTATATTCCTTTAAAAGCTCAGATGCATCAGGGATCTGGCGATATTTGAATTCATGTTTAGTCAGGAATTTTTTTACATCATCAGCCTTATTAAAGGTTATACCCAGAAAAATAACATCTTTGTCATCTCTATATTTTTCGGTTAACTTATTAAGGTCAGGCATTTCCTGGATACAAGGTTTACACATCGTAAACCAAAAGTTCAATACAACAACCTTTCCTTTTAATTCTGAAAGCGTAACCATTTTTCCATCTAAGTCGGTAAGGTTAAAATCTAATGCCGAAGAATTGAGAAATGCATTATCCGGTATTTCTTTAATCTGCCCCTTTAACATAGCCAGTTCTTCGTCTGACAAATATTTTAATTTAATCGTATCAGGATTCAACTCATCTGTTAAAACTTTAATAACACGATCGTCTCCCCATGCTGTTTTAATACTGTCCAGTTTATCTTCGCCTATAACTTTTCCATCCGGCAAAAGATATACTTTGTTACTTTTCACCTGAGCATTGACTGATACAAACCCAGCACACAATGCAACAACTGCTAATAATACTTTAATTTTAATCATTTTATAATTATTTGTTAGTGAATACATATTTTATTCTATAGTATATTACATTTCAATTCAACTTTTACAAAAGACAAATTGATTGATTAATACTTAAAAAAGTTATACATCATCTAAAAACAGTAAGCAAAAACAACAATTTGTTACTTACATATCTATTAGATGAACAAATAATAAAAATGTACTAGTAGAATTTAATTATTTTTCAATTTGAGTAAAAATAATGATCCAAATAATGATCCATTTGGAATTAGACAGGTATCCGCGAATACTACTTACGGCAGCAGCAAGGTTGTTACGAACTGTATTTGGTGAAGTTCCAAGTTTCTGTGCAATTTCTTTGCGACTCAAACCTTCAATTTTAGCCAGTTTGTAAATGATTTTTTGTTGAGCAGGTAATTTATCGATGGCCTGATGCAAGATTTTTTTCATTTCTTCATCTAAAAGCATATCCTCTGCTGATTTTTCTTTAGTAACATCAAGTGTAGAGGCATACTTATCAAGAATCTGCTTTTCCATTACCGCACTTCGGAAGTGAGAAGATATTTGATTATGTAGAATTGTAAAGATGTAGCCTTTAGCGTTATGAGCTTCTCCAATCAGTTTTCTTTTTTCCCAAATTAATACAAAGACTTCCTGAACAATTTCCTCAGCTAAATCTGTAGAATGAGTGATCTTTAAAGCAGCAGAATAAAAAGGTTCCCGGTAAACATCATAAATCTCCCGAAAGGCAATTTCATCACCCTCTGCCATCATCTTAAAAATCTCTTCTTTTAACTGATACTCCCCTGCCATTCGACTAAAAATAAAGAAAAAATGTAAATTCAGATCTTGTGTTTACACAAAAACAATACTCTATGATATATTTAGTAATACGGCCGCAAAATAGGCAAATTTATTCTATTTGTAATTTTTTAGTGATTTTGATTTAAAAAAGATAGTACTATAGCACTTACACAATCTCTATATTCATTGATTACACGTAAATTATAATCCAGGTTAATCATGTTTTATCAATGACTCTTCATTTGATATTAGCCAATCATTGGCACCTGATTTATAATCCTCTCTATTTTACTGTGTTTTCTTTACTCTTCGTTTCACTCGAAATCCTCCTTTTCCCCAACAGCACTTGCCATTTCTTGATTTACATTTTGCTTAGTCAATGGCAACAGCTGTTCCTACCCACACACTATTTGATACAAACTACTTCAATTTCCTTAAAAAGACAAAACATATATATTAACTAACAATTAACTATTAGGTAAAAAAACACTTCAAATGCACAATATATGCAGTTGCTCCTATACTGTTTTGATAATTCTTCGATACAAGCTCGAAATTCTACACCAATTCATTGCAATTTCTATGCAAGTTCTTCGCATTCTTTTTTCAATGCATATTTCAATACACTTTTTCCCTAGCCAAATAAGAATTAGATAAAAATTTAAAGTCCTATATTTAATAAACTATAAATGCGGAAGATTAAGTATTAACATACAAACCTGAACATCTACCTAACAAACACAAATGAGCAGAAAATAGGTATATTGTCTTATGGTATTATATAAAAACAAAAAAGCCTTTAAATCTTACAATTTAAAGGCTTTTACTTTTCTTTTTTTTCTTTTTTCGTGATCCCGGCAGGATTCGAACCTGCGACCCACAGCTTAGAAGGCTGTTGCTCTATCCAACTGAGCTACGAGACCATCCTTATGTCCTTTTTTCTAAGGCGATGCAAAGATAGAAAATAATTATACAATACAACAGTTTACATCAATTATTTTTCTCTTTTTTTTACATTTTAATATTACAGAGATATCCAATACTATCACAAACTACTCATTTAATGATTCTTACCAAACCCATAACTACTCAAAAAAAAATAGATCTATGAGAAAAAAAATTTCTACATGATATATATATTCAATATAACAGCCAATTAAATAATGTTATTAATAGAATAAACCTAAAAATGAGAGAAAGAAGTAGACAACTTAAATAAAGAGATAACAGAGGTATAGGAAGATTTAAAAGCTATTATAAAGTCAAATACCGAATTAAAAGAGAACTACGAACTTGTTATCCGTATTAAAGACATAGCTTCTGTAATAGATTATTAAGAATGGAAACTTTCCTATTATAGATACTGCAAGAAAAGCATCTTCTTATACAAGCGTATGCCCTTTCATAAACTAATCAGGGAAGATGGTTGGGAAGGATAAAATAAGCCCGTTTGGAGACCATAAATTGAAAGCAATCCTTTTTATGGGAGCTAAGCCAGCAGTAAAGCATAAAAAGGATTATCCCTCTATTATGAAAAGAAAAGGTTAGAGGGCAAGCCTCTCTATTTAATCATGAATAATGTATCAAATAAAATGTAAAGGACAATTTACAGTATTGTAATAAACAAAACACCGTAACAACAAAATTACATATTCCTTGACCCGAGAGAGAATACATTAATAGTTCCGTTGAAAAAGTGGCTTGAAAACTTGTAATTTATTAGGTTATATAGATCAATTATTTAAAATACCATTTAATTCTTATTATATGCTTTAAATTCATCATTAAACAAAGAGAAGAAATTCAAGTATAAACTCGTGATTACAAATTACGTTTTTATTCAGCATAAAGAATAGTAAATAAAACAATTTCATTATGCTATAAATCTTATTTATGTTCTGTTAGTACCGGCCCCATACCAAAGTCGTAACAACTGCACTATTTTTATTACACCTCTTCGATATTTGTTCGCTAATCTATAGCGAATAACATAAAACCAGCTATCGAACAGCTTGTGGAAAAGAGAGGAGCTGTTACGAAGCAATATAGAAGCAGATATGGAGCAGGTGTGAAGAACTAGTGGAGCGCCTGTGGAGAAATGCGAAGAAATAGTGGAGCGGTAGTGGAGAACCTGTGGAGAAAGTCACCAAAAAGTGTTAAAATGATAGTTTTGTGGAATATTTTTGGCTTAAAATGACAAAATCAGGAATATTTAGGTGCCTTTTTGCGATCCAGGTGGAATATAGGCTTATTCATAACGGATTAATCGTATATCTTAATATCTCCTAAAAATACTTACTCCTATTTATCAGCAATATAGAGCTACAAAAAATTACAATAATATTATTGTAATTCTTTTATTACCGGGTAAGTTTCTTATTAATCAATTAAAGTAATCCCTTTTTATACGACCATGTAACCTTAAAAGTACCTATATAAAGTTTTGAATAGGATTTTAGCCATTATTTCTTCCGATTAGAGTATTCTACCAATAGAGTTTTAAATATCATTAAAATTTGATATCTGATTCTTTATATTCTTTGAGATCAAAACCAGGAGGAAAAAGAAGGTAGTCTTAGGTTTAAAGACTATTAATTATGTAATAGAAATACAATGATAACCCCTTATAAACGCAAAAAGAGCAACCGAAACATGTTCGATTGCTCTTTTATTTAAAGTCGGCGGCGACCTACTCTCCCACAGTACGCAGTACCATCGGCGCTAATGGGCTTAACTTCTCTGTTCGGAATGGGAAGAGGTGGAGCCCCATCGCTATAACCACCTGAATGTCTTTATTTGAGTACTTAGTATTTAGTTTCCAGTACCTAGTCTTGGTACTTTTTACATTTTACTTTGTACTAATCAAGCTTTGCTTGATTACATACTAGCTCCAATCAAAATCACAGCACTCACTCATACGCCCAACTAAAAGTTTCGGGTAATTAGTACTGCTCGGCTTTGACATTACTGCCTTTACACCTACAGCCTATCAACGTCATAGTCTTTAACGTCCCTCAAGGATATCTCATCTTGAAGCAGGCTTCGTGCTTAGATGCTTTCAGCACTTATCCCTTCCAAACTTAGCTACCCAGCAATGCTCCTGGCGGAACAACTGGTGCACCAGAGGTTTGTCCAACGCGGTCCTCTCGTACTAACGTCAGGTCTTCTCAAATATCCTACGCCCACAACAGATAGGGACCGAACTGTCTCACGACGTTCTGAACCCAGCTCGCGTGCCACTTTAATGGGCGAACAGCCCAACCCTTGGGACCTTCTCCAGCCCCAGGATGTGACGAGCCGACATCGAGGTGCCAAACCGCTCCGTCGATATGAGCTCTTGGGAGCGATCAGCCTGTTATCCCCGGAGTACCTTTTATCCTTTGAGCGATGGCCCTTCCATGCGGAACCACCGGATCACTATGTCCTACTTTCGTACCTGGTCGACTTGTCGGTCTCACAGTCAAGCTTCCTTGTGCCATTACACTCTGCGGACGGTTACCAATCGTCCTGAGGAAACCTTTGAAAGCCTCCGTTACTCTTTTGGAGGCGACCACCCCAGTCAAACTACCCACCAAACAATGTCCGATTTACATCGTTAGGCCACAGATAAGCAAAGGGACGTATTTCAAGGGCGACTAAACTACACCTGGCGATGCAGCATCAAAGTCTCCGTCCTATCCTACACATTACTTACCCACAACCAATGTTAAGTTGCAGTAAAGGTTCACGGGGTCTTTCCGTCCCGTTGCGGGTAATCGGCATCTTCACCGATACTACAATTTCACCGAGCTCATGGTTGAGACAGTGTGCACATCGTTACACCATTCGTGCAGGTCGGAACTTACCCGACAAGGAATTTCGCTACCTTAGGACCGTTATAGTTACGGCCGCCGTTTACTGGGGCTTCAATTCAAGCCTTCGCGTAAAGCTAAGCTCTCCTCTTAACCTTCCAGCACCGGGCAGGTGTCAGGCCTTATACGTCTTCTTTCGAATTTGCAAAGCCATGTGTTTTTGATAAACAGTCGCATGCACCATTTCTCTGCGGCCTCTCAAACGAGAGGCGCCCCTTATCCCGAAGTTACGGGGCTAATTTGCCGAGTTCCTTAACCATGAATCACTCGAGCGCCTTAGTATACTCAACCCAACTACGTGTGTCCGTTTACAGTACGGGCTCCTATACTCGCTTTTCTTGGTACTGGCTGCTCTACTTCGCTTCGGCCGAAGCCTAGGCTCAACGTACTATTCCGTCAGTACGTAGCAATCTCACCAATACGTCACTTTCGTTGTATAGCAGGTGCAGGAATATTAACCTGCTCGCCATCCACTACCCCTTTCGGGTTCGCGTTAGGTCCCGACTAACCCTGATCCGATTAGCGTTGATCAGGAAACCTGAGTCTTTCGGCGTGCGGGTTTCTCGCCCGCATTATCGTTACTTATGCCTACATTTGCTTTTCTAACTGCTCCACAGTTCATCACCAAACTGCTTCAAGGCTGTTAGAATGCTCCCCTACCACTTGTACTTTGTACAAATCCATAGCTTCGGTAGTATACTTATGCCCGATTATTATCCATGCTCGATCGCTCGACTAGTGAGCTGTTACGCACTCTTTAAATGAATGGCTGCTTCCAAGCCAACATCCTAGCTGTCTATGCAATCAAACCGCGTTTGTTCAACTTAGTATACATTTGGGGACCTTAGCTGATGGTCTGGGTTCTTTCCCTTTCGGACACGGACCTTAGCACCCATGCCCTCACTCCTATTCATCATCTTACAGCATTCGGAGTTTATCAGGAGTTGATAGGCGGTGAAGCCCTCTCGTCCAATCAGTAGCTCTACCTCTGTAAGATTAAAATAAGGCTGCACCTAAATGCATTTCGGGGAGTACGAGCTATTTCCAGGTTTGATTGGCCTTTCACCCCTACCCACAGTTCATCCAAATACTTTTCAACGTAAACTGGTTCGGTCCTCCATTCCGTGTTACCGGAACTTCAACCTGACCATGGGTAGATCACCTGGTTTCGCGTCTAGCGCAGCTAACTGAAACGCCCTGTTCAGACTCGCTTTCGCTTCGGCTCCGTTACTGAATAACTTAACCTCGCTAACTACGACTAACTCGTAGGCTCATTATGCAAAAGGCACGCCGTCACCACAAAATGGCTCCGACCGCTTGTAAGCGCACGGTTTCAGGTACTATTTCACTCCCCTGTTCGGGGTACTTTTCACCTTTCCCTCACGGTACTGGTTCACTATCGGTCTTTCAGGAGTATTTAGCCTTACCAGATGGGCCTGGCAGATTCACACAGAATTTCACGTGTTCCGCGCTACTCAGGATACTACTAGATTTTAATTGCTTACGTGTACAAGACTGTCACTTTCTTCGGTTGTTCTTTCCAAAACATTCCACTTCACGCATAAAATCATATTGTAGTCCTACAACCCCAATGTTGCCTAAACAACATTGGTTTGGGCTAGTCCCCGTTCGCTCGCCACTACTTAGGGAATCACTATTGTTTTCTTCTCCTCCAGGTACTTAGATGTTTCAGTTCCCTGGGTTTGCCCCCCGAAGGGTGACTGGTCATCAACCAGCCGGGTTGCCCCATTCAGAAATCTGCGGATCAATAAATATTTGCTTCTCCCCGCAGCTTATCGCAGCTTATCACGTCTTTCTTCGCCTCTGAAAGCCTAGGCATCCACCGTACGCCCTTGCTTACTTTCTTGTTGGTTTAGCTATATGCTTTGCGCATAGCTAAACTATGATTTTGATTGTTTTGCCAATATGTCAATGTACGTTTTTCGCTTTTTGCGAATGTGAAATGCACTACTTAAAAATTAGTAGTAAGTTGTCTTTGTAGTATATTAAAACTCTCTCCAGAAAGGAGGTGTTCCAGCCACACCTTCCGGTACGGCTACCTTGTTACGACTTAACCCTAGTTATCAGTTTTACCCTAGGCCGCTCCTTACGGTAACAGACTTCAGGTACCCCCGACTTCCATGGTTTGACGGGCGGTGTGTACAAGGCCCGGGAACGTATTCACCGCGTCATTGCTGATACGCGATTACTAGCGAATCCAGCTTCACGGAGTCGAGTTGCAGACTCCGATCCGAACTGAGACAGGCTTTAGAGATTAGCATCACATCGCTGTGTAGCTGCCCTTTGTACCTGCCATTGTAACACGTGTGTAGCCCTGGACGTAAGGGCCGTGCTGATTTGACGTCATCCCCACCTTCCTCGCGGTTTACACCGGCAGTCTTGTTAGAGTCCCCACCACTACGTGCTGGTAACTAACAACAGGGGTTGCGCTCGTTATGGGACTTAACCCGACACCTCACGGCACGAGCTGACGACAACCATGCAGCACCTTGTAAATAGTCCGAAGAAAGAAGCATCTCTGCTTCATGCAATCTACATTTAAGTCCAGGTAAGGTTCCTCGCGTATCATCGAATTAAACCACATGTTCCTCCGCTTGTGCGGGCCCCCGTCAATTCCTTTGAGTTTCATTGTTGCCAACGTACTCCCCAGGTGGATTACTTAATGCTTTCGCTCAGTCGCTGACTATGTATTGCCAACAACGAGTAATCATCGTTTACGGCGTGGACTACCAGGGTATCTAATCCTGTTCGCTCCCCACGCTTTCGTGCATCAGCGTCAATTATAGCTTAGTAAGCTGCCTTCGCAATCGGTGTTCTGTGTTATATCTATGCATTTCACCGCTACACAACACATTCCGCCTACCTCAACTAAATTCAAGACTATCAGTATCAATGGCAGTTTTACAGTTGAGCTGCAAGATTTCACCACTGACTTAATAGTCCGCCTACGCACCCTTTAAACCCAATAAATCCGGATAACGCTCGCATCCTCCGTATTACCGCGGCTGCTGGCACGGAGTTAGCCGATGCTTATTCATACGGTACATTCAAATACCTACACGTAGGTAACATTATTCCCGTATAAAAGCAGTTTACAACCCATAGGGCAGTCTTCCTGCACGCGACATGGCTGGTTCAGACTTGCGTCCATTGACCAATATTCCTCACTGCTGCCTCCCGTAGGAGTCTGGTCCGTGTCTCAGTACCAGTGTGGGGGACCTTCCTCTCAGAACCCCTAGACATCGTCGCCTTGGTGAGCCGTTACCTCACCAACTAGCTAATGTCACGCATGACCATCTTATACCGCCGAAACTTTACTTTGTAATTCATGCGAATCATAAAGACTATAGGGTATTAATCCAAATTTCTCTGGGCTATCCCCTTGTATAAGGCAGGTTTCATACGCGTTACGCACCCGTGCGCCGGTCGTCAGCGGTTGCAAGCAACCCTGTTACCCCTCGACTTGCATGTGTTAGGCCTGTCGCTAGCGTTCATCCTGAGCCAGGATCAAACTCTTCGTTGTATAAAAATTTTGTGCCAATTGAATGGCTATAATTCCTTACAAGAGTTTTAACTCAAAATCAACTTTACTTTCCTTTTATTAAGTGTGCATTTCAATATTTTCAAAGAACGCTTTCGTTTTATTCAGCATCTAGGCATAAATAATCCGAACTCTTTATATCTTGTAAACTTAATTTAGAACTCTTTCTAAATCTCGTTTATTTCAATCTTTTTTTTTACGCCCTAACCTTCGTTAGAGTGTCGCTCTAAAAGCGGATGCAAAGATAACAACTTTATTTTCTTTTCTCCAAATAAATTTTGAAAAATTTTTAGTTAATTTTTCAAGCTTTATTTTCAATTTAAATTGCTGTTTTTCATCAATTTAAAACCCTTCTCAAACTCTCAGTATTTTTCTCTTTTGCCCTTCTTTAAAAGCGGCTGCAAAGATAAATGATTTTATTTCTTAAAACCAAATGTTTTTGAAAAAACATTCTCAAAATTTTCATCTGACTTTTTAACTCCTAAAACCTCCTCAACATCAAGACTTTTCTCCCTTAAAGTTGTTCATTATTTCAATCTTTTAATCACGCCTTTCGTTCAAAGCGGGTGCAAAACAACTGCTTTTATTTTTAACTTCCAAATTTAATTCAGAATATTTTTTGCGCAGAATTCAAAGATAAGTCGCAAATAGCATTTTGTCAAGTCGTTATAGATGAAAATATTTTATAATATTTTTAATCCTACTTTGAAAAACGATTTACATACGTGGAATAATCTTTTAATATAGGCTTATAATCCTGGTGAAATAATTCACTTGTGACTACAAAATTGATTTTATCTGAAAAATCATTTTACATTAAACACATGCCATAAATAATGTCTTTTATATTCTGTCCATCAAAACAAAATAGCAATGGATTTTAGACAAGTTCAGTTCAAGAGAATAAAAAAGTTAAACAACTTACTAGCACCGATATTTATAAGTATTAAACCAATTATCGTTCGTTGAGTAGTGTCTTTCAAATATCAATATCTACGCCCGAAAATTACTTGCCTATGATATATACCATTGCTGTTTAGAACGATAAAATGATTACGGGCATAGTATGACTGCCTTACTAATAGGGTAAAAATAAAGAAATGTTGCAATGTGTGGGGTAACGCACAGCTGCTACCGAATATAAACCATATGTACCAGTTTTGTAAAATATATTATAGAAAGTTTAGTTCTGAAGACAATGTAAACATATCAATACAATTTTATAAGTTCTTTAAGCGTTTCTATAGAAACTCCTTGACTATAACGAAATATTACTACATTAGGAAACACAATTTCTTGATAGGTGTGTTTTGTTGCATTTTCAACTTATACTGGAATAAATCAGGTAGTAGTTGGATCTGATTATTTTGAGGCTTGCTCTTTATTAAACTTTGTTATCCAATATTTAAGGGATCAAGTATAAAATCTGGGTCTAAATGTTGTTTTAATTAATTAAGTATTAATTTTTGTTAACATGAATAGAAAATACTTGTACATCTACAACATCACTGAACTGTCGATAAAATTTCTTTGTTTTTAGGCTGAAAGCCTCTTACATCAAAACTTGGGACATCGTCCCAAGTACATAAACACACTGTAAGTTCAGGCTGAAATTCTGAAACATTTCTACTACATTTAATCTACAAAATCAAAATATACAAACTATAAACTATGGGACAATCATTATCACAACTATATATCCATCTTACGTTCGGTACTAAAGAAAGATACCCTTTTATTTCTTCAGATTGGGAGGTAAAACTTCTTGCTTTTATTACAGGCATCTTAAAGAATCACAATTCTTCTTGTATAGTATCTAATTGTAATGAAGATCATGTACATAGCCTTTTTAGAATGTCAAAGAACTATGCATTATCTAAAATCATTGAAGACTTTAAAAAGGAATCTTCAAAATGGGTTAAGGATAATATTCCATCTTTTTCTAAGTTTACAAGGCAAACAGGTTATGGTGCATTTTCCGTAAGTAGTTCTAAGATGGAAGTAGTAAAAAGATATATCGCAAACCAGAAAGAACATCATAAAAAACTGTCTTACCAAGAAGAAGTTGAGATGTATTTTAAAGAGTATAGTCTAGAATATAATCCAAAATATTATTGGAGATAGTTACAGACTTTCAGCCTGATATTTTCCTGATGACAAAAACAAGGGGCGTTGCAACCTTGTTATGATGTTATAGGCTTTCAGCCTCTTTTCTATTTAACAGCAGAAAAACTCTTTTTTTGTTCAAACCCAAATATTGTCTCTGATCCTATTTAAGTGAATCCAGAGAAATTCCTTTTTTCTTACAAAAATATAGTTGTCTTATTTGCTTCTTACTTTTATGCCACAGATCTACTATTCTTCGTATTTCTGCATGACGTTCTAGTACTGTAGTTTTCATGTTGGAAAGCTGCCAAAATCCCATAGTAATATGCAATCTATAAATTACAGCATGCTTATAGCAGAGCAACATAAATCATAATTCATCAATCCTCAATCTAGAGGTCTATAAACGCAAAAAGAGCAACCGAAACTTGTTCGATTGCTCTTTCTTTAAAAGTCGGCGGCGACCTACTCTCCCACAGTACGCAGTACCATCGGCGCTAATGGGCTTAACTTCTCTGTTCGGAATGGGAAGAGGTGGAACCCCATCGCTATAACCACCTGAATGTCTTTCTAGATTTTTAGATTATAGATAAGAGACTTAAAGACTCTATCTATTCTAACATTCTATTCAATATCTTTTACAGTCTATTATATCTGATCTCTCTTCTAATAGTCTGTTTTTACATACTAGCTCCAATCAAAATCACAGCACTCACTCATACGCCCAACTAAAAGTTTCGGGTAATTAGTACTGCTCGGCTTTGACATTACTGCCTTTACACCTACAGCCTATCAACGTCATAGTCTTTAACGTCCCTCAAGGATATCTCATCTTGAAGCAGGCTTCGTGCTTAGATGCTTTCAGCACTTATCCCTTCCAAACTTAGCTACCCAGCGATGCTCCTGGCGGAACAACTGGTGCACCAGAGGTTTGTCCAACGCGGTCCTCTCGTACTAACGTCAGGTCTTCTCAAATATCCTACGCCCACAACAGATAGGGACCGAACTGTCTCACGACGTTCTGAACCCAGCTCGCGTGCCACTTTAATGGGCGAACAGCCCAACCCTTGGGACCTTCTCCAGCCCCAGGATGTGACGAGCCGACATCGAGGTGCCAAACCGCTCCGTCGATATGAGCTCTTGGGAGCGATCAGCCTGTTATCCCCGGAGTACCTTTTATCCTTTGAGCGATGGCCCTTCCATGCGGAACCACCGGATCACTATGTCCTACTTTCGTACCTGGTCGACTTGTCGGTCTCACAGTCAAGCTTCCTTGTGCCATTACACTCTGCGGACGGTTACCAATCGTCCTGAGGAAACCTTTGAAAGCCTCCGTTACTCTTTTGGAGGCGACCACCCCAGTCAAACTACCCACCAAACAATGTCCGATTTACATCGTTAGGCCACAGATAAGCAAAGGGACGTATTTCAAGGGCGACTAAACTACACCTGGCGATGCAGCATCAAAGTCTCCGTCCTATCCTACACATTACTTACCCACAACCAATGTTAAGTTGCAGTAAAGGTTCACGGGGTCTTTCCGTCCCGTTGCGGGTAATCGGCATCTTCACCGATACTACAATTTCACCGAGCTCATGGTTGAGACAGTGTGCACATCGTTACACCATTCGTGCAGGTCGGAACTTACCCGACAAGGAATTTCGCTACCTTAGGACCGTTATAGTTACGGCCGCCGTTTACTGGGGCTTCAATTCAAGCCTTCGCCAAAGCTAAGCTCTCCTCTTAACCTTCCAGCACCGGGCAGGTGTCAGGCCTTATACGTCTTCTTTCGAATTTGCAAAGCCATGTGTTTTTGATAAACAGTCGCATGCACCATTTCTCTGCGGCCTCTCAAACGAGAGGCGCCCCTTATCCCGAAGTTACGGGGCTAATTTGCCGAGTTCCTTAACCATGAATCACTCGAGCGCCTTAGTATACTCAACCCAACTACGTGTGTCCGTTTACAGTACGGGCTCCTATACTCGCTTTTCTTGGTACTGGCTGCTCTACTTCGCTTCGGCCGAAGCCTAGGCTCAACGTACTATTCCGTCAGTACGTAGCAATCTCACCAATACGTCACTTTCGTTGTATAGCAGGTGCAGGAATATTAACCTGCTCGCCATCCACTACCCCTTTCGGGTTCGCGTTAGGTCCCGACTAACCCTGATCCGATTAGCGTTGATCAGGAAACCTGAGTCTTTCGGCGTGCGGGTTTCTCGCCCGCATTATCGTTACTTATGCCTACATTTGCTTTTCTAACTGCTCCACAGTTCATCACCAAACTGCTTCAAGGCGGTTAGAATGCTCCCCTACCACTTGTACAATGTACAAATCCATAGCTTCGGTAGTATACTTATGCCCGATTATTATCCATGCTCGATCGCTCGACTAGTGAGCTGTTACGCACTCTTTAAATGAATGGCTGCTTCCAAGCCAACATCCTAGCTGTCTATGCAATCAAACCGCGTTTGTTCAACTTAGTATACATTTGGGGACCTTAGCTGATGGTCTGGGTTCTTTCCCTTTCGGACACGGACCTTAGCACCCATGCCCTCACTCCTATTCATCATCTTACAGCATTCGGAGTTTATCAGGAGTTGATAGGCGGTGAAGCCCTCTCGTCCAATCAGTAGCTCTACCTCTGTAAGATTAAAATAAGGCTGCACCTAAATGCATTTCGGGGAGTACGAGCTATTTCCAGGTTTGATTGGCCTTTCACCCCTACCCACAGTTCATCCAAATACTTTTCAACGTAAACTGGTTCGGTCCTCCATTCCGTGTTACCGGAACTTCAACCTGACCATGGGTAGATCACCTGGTTTCGCGTCTAGCGCAGCTAACTGAAACGCCCTGTTCAGACTCGCTTTCGCTTCGGCTCCGTTACTGAATAACTTAACCTCGCTAACTACGACTAACTCGTAGGCTCATTATGCAAAAGGCACGCCGTCACCACAAAATGGCTCCGACCGCTTGTAAGCGCACGGTTTCAGGTACTATTTCACTCCCCTGTTCGGGGTACTTTTCACCTTTCCCTCACGGTACTGGTTCACTATCGGTCTTTCAGGAGTATTTAGCCTTACCAGATGGGCCTGGCAGATTCACACAGAATTTCACGTGTTCCGCGCTACTCAGGATACTACTAGTTTTTATTTGCTTACGTGTACAAGACTGTCACTTTCTTCGGTTGTTCTTTCCAAAACATTCCACTTCACGCATAAAATCATATTGTAGTCCTACAACCCCAATGTTGCCTAAACAACATTGGTTTGGGCTAGTCCCCGTTCGCTCGCCACTACTTAGGGAATCACTATTGTTTTCTTCTCCTCCAGGTACTTAGATGTTTCAGTTCCCTGGGTTTGCCCCCCGAAGGGTGACTGGTCATCAACCAGCCGGGTTGCCCCATTCAGAAATCTGCGGATCAATAAATATTTGCTTCTCCCCGCAGCTTATCGCAGCTTATCACGTCTTTCTTCGCCTCTGAAAGCCTAGGCATCCACCGTACGCCCTTGCTTACTTTCTTGTTGGTTTAGCTATATGCTTTGCGCATTGCTAAACTATGATTTTGATTGTTTTGCCAATATGTCAATGTACGTTTGATTCTCAATTGAATCTGTGGAGAATATCGGAGTCGAACCGATGACCTCCTGCGTGCAAGGCAGGCGCTCTAGCCAGCTGAGCTAATCCCCCGTATTACCTGTAGTAATAAGTAGTCCTGCGCAGATTTGAACTGCGGACCCCTACATTATCAGTGTAGTGCTCTAACCAACTGAGCTACAGGACTGTTTTAATTTTGAAATGCTTATAAAAGAAAAGTGAGTTGTTTTAAAGTATATTTAAAACTCTCTCCAGAAAGGAGGTGTTCCAGCCACACCTTCCGGTACGGCTACCTTGTTACGACTTAACCCTAGTTATCAGTTTTACCCTAGGCCGCTCCTTACGGTAACAGACTTCAGGTACCCCCGACTTCCATGGTTTGACGGGCGGTGTGTACAAGGCCCGGGAACGTATTCACCGCGTCATTGCTGATACGCGATTACTAGCGAATCCAGCTTCACGGAGTCGAGTTGCAGACTCCGATCCGAACTGAGACAGGCTTTAGAGATTAGCATCACATCGCTGTGTAGCTGCCCTTTGTACCTGCCATTGTAACACGTGTGTAGCCCTGGACGTAAGGGCCGTGCTGATTTGACGTCATCCCCACCTTCCTCGCGGTTTACACCGGCAGTCTTGTTAGAGTCCCCACCACTACGTGCTGGTAACTAACAACAGGGGTTGCGCTCGTTATGGGACTTAACCCGACACCTCACGGCACGAGCTGACGACAACCATGCAGCACCTTGTAAATAGTCCGAAGAAAGAAGCATCTCTGCTTCATGCAATCTACATTTAAGTCCAGGTAAGGTTCCTCGCGTATCATCGAATTAAACCACATGTTCCTCCGCTTGTGCGGGCCCCCGTCAATTCCTTTGAGTTTCATTGTTGCCAACGTACTCCCCAGGTGGATTACTTAATGCTTTCGCTCAGTCGCTGACCATGTATTGCCAACAACGAGTAATCATCGTTTACGGCGTGGACTACCAGGGTATCTAATCCTGTTCGCTCCCCACGCTTTCGTGCATCAGCGTCAATTATAGCTTAGTAAGCTGCCTTCGCAATCGGTGTTCTGTGTTATATCTATGCATTTCACCGCTACACAACACATTCCGCCTACCTCAACTAAATTCAAGACTATCAGTATCAATGGCAGTTTTACAGTTGAGCTGCAAGATTTCACCACTGACTTAATAGTCCGCCTACGCACCCTTTAAACCCAATAAATCCGGATAACGCTCGCATCCTCCGTATTACCGCGGCTGCTGGCACGGAGTTAGCCGATGCTTATTCATACGGTACATTCAAATACCTACACGTAGGTAACATTATTCCCGTATAAAAGCAGTTTACAACCCATAGGGCAGTCTTCCTGCACGCGACATGGCTGGTTCAGACTTGCGTCCATTGACCAATATTCCTCACTGCTGCCTCCCGTAGGAGTCTGGTCCGTGTCTCAGTACCAGTGTGGGGGACCTTCCTCTCAGAACCCCTAGACATCGTCGCCTTGGTGAGCCGTTACCTCACCAACTAGCTAATGTCACGCATGACCATCTTATACCGCCGAAACTTTACTTTCTAATTCATGCGAATCATAAAGACTATAGGGTATTAATCCAAATTTCTCTGGGCTATCCCCTTGTATAAGGCAGGTTTCATACGCGTTACGCACCCGTGCGCCGGTCGTCAGCGGTTGCAAGCAACCCTGTTACCCCTCGACTTGCATGTGTTAGGCCTGTCGCTAGCGTTCATCCTGAGCCAGGATCAAACTCTTCGTTGTATAAAAATTTTGTGCCAATTGAATGGCTATAATTCCTTACAAGAGTTTTAACTCAAAATCAACTTTACTTTCCTTTTATTAAGTGTGCATTTCAATATTTTCAAAGAACGCTTTCGTTTTATACAGCATCAAGGCATAAATAAATCGAACTCTTTATATCTTGTAAACTTAATCCAGAACTCTTTCTAAATCTCGTTTATTTCAATCTTTTTTTTTCTCCCTAACCTTCGTTAGAGTGTTGCTCTAAAAGCGGTGCAAAGATAAATGATTTTATTTTTAATTTCCAAATAAATTTTGAAAAAATTTATTTTATTTTTTTTCAAGTGAAATCAAATCTTCTTTATCCTTTTTTTCACCATTTACACAGCCAAAATTTCAATGTTTTGTATTGTGCTTTTCCTTAAAAGCGGATGCAAAATAACAGACTTTAATTTTAAATTCCAAACAAACCATTGATTTTTTATTTAATATTTTCATCTACAATTTTTAACATCCATTTTATCAGCCATTTACATTCAAACTTTTTTTTCAATAAAAATTACCCATCTAGTTATACCACTTAACAAGCCTACCATTATTACAGTATTTATGATAGTATGTTTCATGTTGACAATTTGCGTAAGGGATAGAAACGGATACCCCACAGCGTAACCATAATCATATAAATACCCCTCTTCAAAGAATCACTTCTTAGTAAAATCCATTCTTCTATTAAAAAAGCAGGAAGCGAGGAGTAATAGTGAATAGCCCGACCCGAGCATAAAACACACAACTATAGAACAGCAAGTATTAACGAGGGTTACGCCCTAAAATAATAACACAAAGTAGTTTTTTGTAAATAAAGCACATAAGATAAAGATGTAGTTATTACATTTGTGGCTACTGATATTAAAATATAATATTTTTATTGTGACTGATAGTATTGTTATAATTCCCACATACAACGAGAAAGAAAACATCGAAGCAATTATTGATATAGTCTTTTCTTTACCTAAAGAATTTCATATATTAATAATAGAAGACAATTCGCCCGATGGAACTGCAGATATTGTTAAAAGACTTCAGGCTATACATGAAGAAAAACTGCATATGATAGAAAGAAAAGGAAAACTCGGACTGGGAACAGCATATATTACGGGTTTTAAATGGGCTATAGAAAAAGGTTATGACTACATTTTTGAAATGGATGCCGACTTTTCGCACCCTCCTGAAAAACTAATTGAACTCTATGACACTTGTAAAAGTGGTGCAGATTTAGCTATTGGATCAAGATATAAATCGGGTGTTAATGTTGTTAACTGGCCGATGGGCAGAGTATTAATGTCGTATTTTGCATCAGTATACGTCCGTTTAGTTACTGGAATGAAGATAATGGACACTACAGCCGGTTTTAAATGTTATAGAAAACATACTCTAGAAACCATCCCTTTAGATAAAATAAAATTGAAGGGATATGGTTTTCAGATTGAAATGAAATTTACTTCATGGAAATACGGATTCAACATTATTGAGGTTCCGATTGTTTTTACTGACAGGCAAAAAGGAACTTCAAAAATGAGCGGTGGTATATTTAACGAAGCTGTTTGGGGTGTTATAAAAATGAAAATTGCCAGCTGGTTTAAAAAATACGAAAGATAAAATTGTTGTTGGTGTAAAATTTAAAGTAAGTATTATGAGTTCTATATTGATTAAGGATATTAAAATTATAAACGAAGGTGAATCGGTTATTGGTAGCATCTTAATAAAGGATGATTTAATTGAAAAGATTTTTTCTGGAGATGAACAATTGCCTGAAGCAGATCAAATCATTGACGGAACAGGAAAAATGCTTCTTCCGGGAGTAATTGATGACCAGGTACATTTCAGGGAACCAGGACTTACTCATAAAGCTGAAATTTATACAGAAGCAAGAGCTGCTGTTGCCGGTGGCACTACTTCTTACATGGAGATGCCTAACACAAAACCTCAGGCTACCACTCATGAAGTATTGGAAGAGAAATACAAAATAGCTTCCGAAAGATCTATTGCTAATTATTCATTTTACATAGGGGCAACAAATGATAATCTGGATGAACTATTAAAAACAGATCCAGAAAAAGTTTGTGGTATTAAAGTTTTTATGGGAAGCTCAACTGGTAATATGTTAGTTGATAACGAATCGACTCTTGCTGCAATTTTCTCAAAGGCTCCAACTATTATTGCTGCACACTGCGAAGATGAAGACACTATCCAGGCTAACTTAAAATCAGCCAATGAAAAATACGGTGAAGACGTTCCTTTTGAGATGCATCATTTGATTCGCTCCAAAGAAGCCTGCTACAAATCATCATCAAAAGCTGCCAGTCTTGCCAGAAAACATGGCGCTCGATTACACATTTTACATTTAACAACAGCAAAGGAACTTGAATTGCTGGATAAAGGTATGCCTATTGAAGAAAGAAAAGTTACTGGAGAAGTTTGCGTACATCACCTTTGGTTTACCAGCGATGATTATAAAAAATATGGTGCACGCATTAAATGGAATCCTGCCATTAAAACAGTTAACGATAGAGATGCCTTAAGAAAAGCAGTAGTTGAAGATACATTAACTGTTGTTGCAACAGATCATGCTCCTCATACTAAAGAAGAAAAACAAGGAACTTATTTTAAAGCACCCTCTGGTGGTCCATTAGTACAACACTCATTAGTTACTATGTTGGAGATGGTAAAAGAAGGTGTTTTTACTTACGAGCAGGTTGTGGAAAAAATGTGTCATGCTCCAGCTCAACTTTTTAAAGTTAAAAACAGAGGTTTTATAAAAGAAGGATATAAAGCAGATTTGGTTATTGTTGAACCTGAGAAGAAATGGACCGTAGCAACAGATAACATATACTCAAAATGCGGATGGAGTCCTTTTGAAGGAAATAGTTTTAGCCATTATATTAGTCATACATTTGTTAATGGACATTTAGCATATAACAACGGAGTTTTTGATGATAGCAAAAAGGGAGAACGTTTAACTTTTAAAAAGTAAAATAAAATAAAAAGCACCACGAAATATCTTTCTCTAACAGAGACATAATTTTTCGTGGTGAGTTTCTTCAGATCATAACCAAATAATTATAACAGATGAAATCCATTCTACCTGCTATACTAATTATTTTTCTTTTTACTATTTCTTGCCAGAACAAGAAGAATAATAACAATACAAGTAACAACATCACTCCCTTAAACAAAAATTTGGAATTATGGGCAGATACAATTATTTACGATGTTCTCATATTAAATCCGGATTCTACAGATGAATGGCAAGAACAGAAAATCAAAAGACTAAATCATAAAAAATTGGTGGATGATTTATTTAAGAGTGTTTACTCTGGTAAAAAAACTGCTTATAATTATTATACCAATGAACCTTACAGCATTAATGACATTAAGGAATTTGAAAAAGTCTACCCAAGAAAAGATATAGGAAAACTACAATTTGAGGAATGTTGGAAATACGATCAAAATTCTGGAAATATTGAAAAAAAAGTTTACTCAATCCTTGTGGCTTACACTCTTTACAAATCATCAGGAGAAATCAGAGGCTACAAAGCAGGCTTTTATTTGAAAAACAATTAATTTTTCCCGAAGGTTTTCATTACCGTTGTCGTCAAAAAGCAACAAACAAAACAAAATAAAATGAAAACTATTCGAATTTTACATCGTTATGTAGGCTTTTTTCTGGTTGGCATTATGGTAATGTATGCCATTAGTGGAATTGTGCTAACCTATCGTAACACAAATCTATTTAAAGTAAAGAAACACATTGAAGTAACATTAGAGCCGGATCTTCCTATCGACCAACTATCCAGAGCTCTAAGAATTAGACACTTTGACGTTGAAAAAGAAGATGCAACTACTTTGTATTTCAGAGAGGGTTCCTATAATAAACAAACGGGTGTTGCGACTTATGATCAATCAGATTATCCCGCATTTATTTCTAAGCTGGTTAAACTTCACATGACAGCATCTGGAGGTGAGCTATCATGGTTGACAACAATATTTGGAGTTGCATTATTATTTCTTGCCATATCATCCTTCTGGATGTTTAAACCTCAAACAAAAATATTTAAGAAGGGAATTATTGTTTCTATTGCAGGAATTATCTTTACAATAATATTAACAATCCTCTCATAGTCTAACGACTATGAGAAGTTCCATTCACTTTCTTTAACCACATACCTGGCTGTATTACGACTAAGCTGAGAGTCTACAACTTCCTTACCATCTGTTACTTCATCAATCGCATCTTGTGTATAATTACGGATAGTTACCAACTCAACATTTTCATTATATTTTACTATAAAATCTTTTTTCAAGTCTTCTATTAATTTGTAAGGATTTCTTTTAGTATCAATACATGCAGAAAAATTAAGTGCGGAGTTCTGCATCAGATTGATCTTAATTTTATTTTTTCCAAATATTGAAAATATTTCACTAAGGTTATCTTCAACGATAAAAGAGAAATCTTTTGGTGAAATCGTAATAAATAATTGATTCTGTTTTAAAATAAACACTGGAAGCTTATTTCCGGAATGCTCTACTGTTTGGATTTTTGTACCAACCAAACCAGTATCCATAAAAGATTTTACATAAAGGGGAATTTCTTTGTTTTGCAGAGGTTTTAAAGTTTTAGGATGAATAACCTGAGCACCGTAATAAGCCAACTCAATAGCTTCCGGATAAGATATATCTTCAAGTTTTTTTGCATGTGGATACCACCTTGGATCCGCATTTAAAACTCCAGGAACATCTTTCCAAATGGTTAAACTTTCAGCCTCAAGAATATGAGCAAAAACAGCACCTGAATAATCAGAACCCTCACGACCTAATGTTGTTGTAATATTATTAATTGTTGATCCTATAAAACCCTGTGTGATATAAATTGAATCATATTCAAAAGACAACTCCTTCTTTATAAACTGAGAGCTTAAGCCCCAGTTAACAGATGCATCTCTATAATTTTCATCTGTTTTTACCATTTTCCGGACATCTACCCATTTATTATTTAATCCGATATAATTGGCATAATGACTAACTATTTGAGTTGACATAATTTCACCATAGGACACAATTTGATCATACTCAAAATCATAATTCAAAGAAGGATGTAATTGAAGTCGTTCCCCAAAAGAATTTTTCAATTGCTCAAACTCATCATAAAACGAATGCCTGTGCTCAAACAATTCATTAATTATATGATAATGGTAATCAATTATAGATTCAAATATTTCTTTAATCTTAGGTTTATCTTGTTTCATGTATGCTTCAACGAGGTCTTCCAAAGCATTTGTTGTTTTACCCATTGCTGAGATTACAACAACCATTTGTTTATCATTATTCTTAATAATGCTGCATACATTACGAACTCCTGATGCATTTTTCACAGAAGCCCCACCAAACTTATATACTTGAATTTGCATAATAACACTAAATAATACTAATACTCAAAGTTACTAAAATAGCAATGTGCAAAAATGTAATCAATAAATGTTTTATGTGATTTTTATCATAAAGTCAAGTTAATCATTATCAATAGAACAAGTTGCAATACATGAAAAAGAGAAAGCTAATACTTCGTTAAATACCAATCAATTAAACGGATAGGCTTTATAATTTCGCACATTATTCTATTTCGTTTTAAATATCGTTTTTCACCACATGGAAATACCAACCTCAAAATTGAATTGTAGAAAATACATAACTCAATAACCCCTTATTTAAAGTAGCATGATACCTCTGAAATTCAAACCATTTCGAACATCAAAAAACGCAATAAATTCACACCTCATGCACTATATAAAATACCTACATTTTAAGCATACTCATCAAAAACAAAAAATAAAGCTGAATATTTTTTGCTTGCATTTGGCTAAATATTAATAACTTTTATCTACTTTCGGCGAAAATTTATCATTAAGCGTGATTTCATGCTAAATTTTTTCCGTTAAGGAATTACCATATTCTTCCCCTAAATAGATAACTCAAGTTATACTTAAACTTGAATAGTATTAAAAACAAAATCTGCGATTTGGGTAGTTTTTAATTATATCTGATAAGAATGAATAGGGATGGGAAAACAAAAATAGAGATTAAAGACTACGTTAGTTGGCTCTTTTACTCAAATAAAAAATACATACGAGGATTGATGCTCGTTGTACTTTTAATATACCCTGCGCTTTCAATTCTGGATTATTTTGGAGATAATTTCTCATATAAAACCTTATTAAACATCAGACTATTTATAGGTATACCAGTTCTTATAACTGCATTTATATTGTCTTATGTTGAAAAAATGCAACCATATCTAAGAACAATAAATGCCACAGCCTTATTTATTGTAAACCTTAGTATTTCTTTAATGTACTATTATCTAAGTCCAGATGAAAGTGCATTCACCTCATTCTATTCAGTCTTAATAATTATGACTGCGAGTTTATCTTTATCGATGAGTAATGTTAGATTATCCAATACCTACATTGTAATATCAACAACTACTTTTATAGCAATATCGATATTTAAACACAATCTATTAAGCGCTAATAAATTATTATTTATTGTTTCGACAACATTCTTAATTGCTTCTTCATTTTTTTGGATTTTCGCAAATACAATTATTGACAAATTCTCAAAAAATCTTTTTCTAACGCAGAAAAAAATCAGTGTAGAAAGAGATGACATTTCTACCGAAAAAGAGAAATTTGAAAAACTAAACACAACTAAAAATCAATTCTTTAGTATCATATCTCATGACTTACGGAGTCCATTTAATACTCTTATAGGATACTTCTCAATCTTACTTCAAAATAAAGAAGAAACTATCTCTGTTAAAAGAGAAGAAATCTTACGTATTTATTTTCATGTAAGAAGAACTTATAACCTGTTAAATAATATTTTAATTTGGGGTAGATCACAACTTAGAGAAAACTATTTCCAACCTCAAACTTATGTTATCAAAGACATTATTTATGAGAACAGAGATCTCTATTATGAGATTTCATCTTCAAAAAACATAAAAATCACTTACCAAATTGATTATTATGAATTTGTATATTGTGACAAAGAAATGATTTGTACCATCATTAGAAATCTAATATTAAATGCTATTAAGTTTACAAAATCAGGAGGTGAGATTACAATAATAGCAAAGAAATATTCAAGTAAAGATATTGAATTTGCAGTAGTTGATAATGGAATTGGTTTCTCTGATCAAATCAGAAAAAAAATCTTATCAGCTAGCGAACAATACACAACTCCAGGAACCGACAATGAAGAAGGATCTGGCATTGGACTTATGATATCGCAAGAGTTCCTTAACTTACACCAAAGAGAACTTAAAATTAAAAGTAAAATTAATTATGGAAGTAAGTTCTACTTTTACCTGCCTCGGGATGTCAAATCATTTTAGCAACAAATTAAATAAGATTCAATAATAGGAGGAAATTATTACATACTACCTTAAAATAATTGACCTTCTCATTAGTAATTCTGACAAATAAATTCTACTATTGCTACTTTTGCAAAAAATAGTAAAGTGGTACAATCAGAAATTCTAAATAAGTATAACAACTCTAAACTTTTAACCCAATTAAAAAATCTTATTAAAGACAATACTAAACGATTGTTTTTATCTGGAACTACCGGTTCATTTAAAAGTTTATTAGTTGCACAGACTTATTGCAACAATCAACATTTTATAATTTTAAATGACAAAGAAGAAGCAGCATATTTCTACAACGACTTAACACAACTTATTGGAGACGAAAACGTCTACTTTCTCCCAAGTACATACAAGCGTTCTCCTGAATATGGAAATATTGACTCCTCAAATATAATACTGCGAACAGAAGCATTAAACTTTTTAAGTTCCTCAACAAACGAAGGAATTGTTGTAAGCTACCCTACTGCTATTTTTGAAAAAGTACCTTCAAATCAGAGTTTAAATGATTGCACATTAAATATTAAAACAGGTGAAAAGCTAGACATCTCATTTGTTACAGAAGTACTAAATGAATATGAATTTAAAAGAGAAGATTTTGTATATGAACCCGGACAATTCTCTGTTAGAGGAAGTATCGTGGATATATACTCATTTGCTAACGAAGATCCATACAGAATAGATTTTTTTGGTGACGAAGTGGATTCTATTAGAACTTTTGATCTTGAAAATCAATTATCTATAGAAAAACTTGATAAGATAGCCATCATACCAAATATCAACAAACAACAGGAAACAGATAAAATTTCACTATTTGAATTCTTAGGTAAGGATATAATAATTTGGGCCTATGATATTAATTTTATTTCAGACAACATAAAAGATGCTCATTTAAAAATTAAACACAGAAATAGTCAGAAAGAAGAAAGTGAGAATATTCCTTCAGAAAGTAATTTTAGTAATGAATTAGAAATTATTAATTTATTATCAAGTAAAAAAACTATTGAATTTGGAAAGCGTAGCTATTTTAAAGATTATACAGAATTAAAGTTTAATACCTCACCACAACCTACATTTAATAAAAATTTCAATCTGCTTGAGCAAGATCTATTATCAAATGAAGAAAAGGGTTATGATAGATTTATTTTATCTGACAATCCTAAACAACATGATAGATTAAGAGATATTTTTAATGACCTAAACAGCAAGATATCTTATACACCACTATCAAAAACATTACATGAGGGATTTATTGACAATGACTCTAAATATTGTTTTTATACAGACCATCAAATATTTGAACGCTACCACAAGTTTAACTTAAGAACAGATAAATCACGAATTGCCAAACAAGCAATATCACTGAAGGAATTAAGCCGATTAAATCCTGGAGATTATGTGGTACATGTTGATCATGGTATTGGACGTTTTGGTGGATTAGTTACTACAAATGAAAATGGTAAACCACAAGAAGCAATTCGTTTAGTATTCAGAGACAATGACATTCTTTTAGTTAGTATTCATTCATTACATAGAATCAGCAAATACAAAAGCAAAGATTCTGAACCCCCACGAATTAACAAATTAGGAACCGCAGCCTGGCAAAAAATAAAGGATAAAACCAAGAAAAAAGTTAAAGACATTGCTCGCGAACTAATTTCTCTTTATGCACAAAGGAAACAAGAGCCAGGTTTTGCTTATTCGCCGGATAGTTACTTACAAACAGAGCTTGAAGCATCATTTATTTACGAGGACACTCCTGATCAGGAAAAATCTACTCGTCTTGTAAAAGAAGCCATGGAGAAGAACACCCCTATGGATATGCTTGTGTGTGGCGATGTAGGATTCGGAAAAACAGAAATAGCAATTAGAGCTGCATTTAAAGCAATCACAGACAATAAACAAGTTGCAGTATTGGTACCAACAACCATCCTGGCAATGCAGCATTACAATACATTCAAGGAACGTTTAAAAGATTTTCCTTGTGAAATTAATTATATAAGTCGTTTAAGAAAACCCAAGGAGATTAAACAGGCGCTTACTCAATTAAAAACAGGAGAAGTTAATATTATCATTGGAACCCATCGGTTAATTGGGAAAGATGTTGAATTTAAAGATTTGGGTTTATTAATAATTGATGAAGAACAACGATTTGGTGTTAGCATAAAAGAAAAACTAAAAAAGATTAAAGTAAATGTTGACACTCTCACTTTAACAGCTACTCCAATACCACGAACACTGCAATTTTCATTAATGGGAGCACGTGATTTATCCATATTAAACACACCTCCTCCCAACAGACACCCAATTTTAACTGAACTTCATACTATTAATGATGAAATTATAAAAGAAGCCATTTCTTATGAAGTAGATAGAAATGGTCAAGTCTTTTTTATTCATAATAGAGTTCAGAACATATTTGAAATAGAGGCGATGGTCAACCGAATTTTACCTGAGGTAAAAACAGTTGTTGCTCACGGACAAATGGATGGTCCCCAATTAGAAAAAATAATGTTGGACTTTATTAATGGAGATTTTGATGTACTTATAGCCACAACTATAATTGAATCTGGTTTGGATATACCTAATGCAAATACCATCATAATAAATAACGCCAACCATTTTGGACTTAGCGAATTACATCAGTTAAGGGGAAGAGTTGGTCGTTCAAACAAAAAAGCATTTTGTTATTTACTGGCACCTCCTTTAACCTCAGTAACTCAAGAAGCGAGAAGACGCCTAAAAATTATTGAGGAATTTTCAGATTTGGGAAGTGGCTTTAACATTGCCATGCAAGACTTAGATATCAGAGGAGCAGGTAATCTTTTAGGTGGTGAACAAAGCGGATTTATTGCAGATATAGGATTTGAAACATATCACAGAATATTAAATGAAGCCATCCTTGAATTAAAAGAAACTGAATTTAAAGAACTATACGAAGAAGAAATAAATCAAAAAGCAGATAAAAACATTCAATTTGTTACTGATTGCACCATTGAAACTGATGCATTATTAGTATTGCCTGATCAATACATTGAGAATGTAGCTGAAAGAATGCAATTATACAGAAAACTTGACGGTTTAAAAGACGAGGAAGAATTAGATAGTTTTAATGCTGAGTTAATTGATAGATTTGGTCCAATTCCTGAAACAACTCAGGAACTAATTCAAGTTGTTCAGATTAGATGGAAAGCAATTGAACTAGGAATTGAAAAGATTGTATTTAAAAACGGAAAACTCTTAATTTACTTCGTATCAAATCAAGAATCTCCATATTATCAATCTCCAGTTTTTACAGGCATATTAGGTTACCTACAAACTCAGGCCAAAACAGCTAAAATGCAAGAAAAGAATAACAAATTACGCTTAACCTTTTCTTCAATAAAAGATATTAATACAATCAAACAATTATTTGACAATTTACACTCACATGTATTTTCAGAGGAATAAACGACACTGCATTATTCCTCTATAAGTATTATCTCATGAATTTCTCCACTGGAAGAACTTAAAAAATCACATCCAAACTTATATGATTTATCATTGATAAATTTAAGTTCTATCTGCTCTTCTAATTTATTCAAAGACGTAGCATCTGCCAGTATTTCGTACCATTTACTGGCAGGATCCATAAAAGAGTAAAGTTTTTTTTCTTCAATATCTGAAACACCTAACTCTTGCTGCGTATAGGCATTTGTTTTTAATATATCTCCGTTGTTATTTAGTAATAAAACCATCTTATCCTTATTGAACAAGATTTTTTCATAAACTTTATTTCTCTTCTCACAAAATTTACTCTGTGTTACATCCTTAATAATAATTTGAACTGACGTTTTATTGTTAAAACTAACTTTTGAACCCGTTAATTCTGCCCAATAACTATCACCATGAACAGTTTTAAGTTTTATTAAAAATGGTTCAATCTTTTTATTCCCCTCAATTGATGAATTAATTTTATTATTAAAATCCTCAATAAATTCTTCATGTATATAGTTTTTGATTGGAAACCCCATTACATCTTCAATATAATGAGTTTTAAAAATATCTAATCCCAAACAATTTAAATACATTATTTTTCCATCTGTAACTACAATGATTGGCAAAGGTGAAGTGGATATAAATTCTCTATAGCCCTGCTCTCGTTGCGATTGCTCAACATCAACTTTATGTTTGTAAAAAGCAAGATCAATACTTATCCCTAATTCCTTTTTATTAATTGGCTTTACTAAATAACCATATGAATTAGTTACAATAGCCCGCTCTATAACCGGAGATGATGTATCACTAGAAACATATATTACAGGTATATTTACTTCTCTTCGGAGCAAATCAGCGGTTTGAATACCATCAAGCTCACCATCCAAATGTATATCCATTAGTACAACATCAGGATGAAGTTCTTTACACATTTCAACAGCTTCTTTACCCGAAGAAGTTTTTCCAACAAGTTCATGCCCAAGGTCTCGCAAAAACATTGTAAATATGGCCGTTATAAATTTATCATCCTCTACTATAAATATTCTTCTCATAATAAAATTGATTCGTATTCATAACTTTCGCTATCAAATAATTATATATTTGTGCAAAAATTATATACGTGAATTTAGTCATTGATCAGGGAAATACATTTATTAAAATTGGGGTTTTTGATAAGGGTAAGCTGATTCATTTTGATTCCTTTAAAATATTTGACGAAAATTTATTAAGTAAAATAAAAACTCGGAATAATATTAATAAGGTTATCCTATCATCAGTTAAACAGGAGTACTCCGAACCTGAACTTATTTTAGAAACTCTCAATTTAAGTAAAAGTATTGCTACTATTATTTTAAATAGTGAAACCAAAGTTCCTATTACAAACGGTTACGAAACTCCTAAAACTTTAGGAAAAGACAGACTTGCTGCTCTTGTTGGTGCATCTGAATTTCACCCTGGATCACCAAAATTAGTTATTGATGCAGGTACTGCTATTACAATCGACTATCTTGATGAAAATAATTGTTTTTTAGGAGGAAACATTTCTCCGGGAATTCAAACGAGATTTAAAGCATTACATCAAAATACAGGTCAATTACCTCTTCTCAATTTAAATGAAAATGCTCCTTTTTTAGGTTTAAATACAGCAAATGCGATAGAATCGGGAGTACAAAATGGAGCAATTTTTGAGTTAGACCACTATATAAGCCATTTTAAAGCCCTAAATATCAATACAAAAACAATTTTAACAGGAGGAGATGCATATTTTTTTGTCAAAAAATTAAAAAATCCCATCTTTGTAAATCAGAATTTAGTACTAACAGGCTTAAATACAATACTTGAATACAATGTATAATATAAAATTATTAGCCATTACTAAGCTAATACATACTATCAACATACCCACTCCTAATATACAATCCAAAGGGATATCCATTTTACCTCCCCCTCAAGTTGGCATAACTTTTGGTACACTAGCAGTAAAATAGACTATTTTTTGTATCAAACTCTAAAACATTTTGATTATAACATAATTATTCATAACACATAACAACATTTTGATTAACAATTACTTAAAACTTATAAACACCATGCCAAGAATTTTTACAAAGATTTTTATCACGGGAATGATAGCTCTTTTAGCAGTACAAGTGAGTGCTCAAAAAGGAGTAGAAGACGGCTCAAAGTATGGGCACGGAGAAGACAGCTTAAGATGTCTTAAAAACTTATCTTTATTCGTTGAATATGTAAAACAAAAAAGTTATGCAGATGCAATTCCTGCCTGGGAAATTTGCTTTAACGAATGTCCTTTAGCTAGTACTAAAATCTATACTGACGGTGCTAAAATCATGAAGTATCGTATTAAAAAAGAAAAAGATGCAGCTAAAAAAGAAGAACTTATCCAACAATTAATGGGAGTTTACGATCAAAGAATCAAGTATTTTGGTAATAGCAAAAAATATGGTGAAGGCTATATTTTAGGTCGTAAAGCTGTTGATTATTTAGATTACAAAAAAACAGATTCTGAAGCCAGAGCAACAGCTCAGGAATGGTTTAAAAAATCAGTTAGCGAAAGAGGCAACAATAGTGAAGGGGCAGTATTAGCTACCTACATGACTAACACAGTTGCTATGTATAAAGCAGGACAAGTTGATGCAGAGGAAGTAGTAACCAACTATGTTAACGTAAATGACATTCTTGCTGCTGCAATTACAAAATACGAATCAAAGCCTAAATACAAGGCAATGTATCAAACATTAAAAGAAAATGTTGAAAAGCTTTTTGCTACAAGTGGTGCTGCTGACTGTGAAACTATTGAAAAAATATTTGCTCCTCAATTAGAAGAGAATAAAGAAAACACAGATTGGTTAAAGTTAGTTACAAAATTACTAGCAAGAGCAAACTGCGAAGATGCACAATTATTATATGATGTATCAGAAAGCTTACACGCTATTGAGCCATCATCTTCTTCAGCATATGGGTTAGCTCGTATGTATTTAAAATCTCAGGATCTTGACAAGTCTGTTGAATATTATAACGAAGCTATTTCATTAGAGGAAGAGGCAGAACAAAAAGGTACATTCCATTATCAGTTAGGTTTAATTAAATTTAACCAAGGTAAATTAGCTGATGCAAGATCTAATGCTTATAAAGCTATTGAATTGAGACCAGGCTGGGGAGACCCTTATATTCTTATTGGTAACTTATATGCTACTTCAGCTAAAAGCTTTGGTGCTGATGAATTTGAACATGCTACTGCTTATTGGGCAGCTGTAGATCAATTCTACAAAGCAAAAAGTGTAGATGCTAATGTTGCTGATAAAGCCAATGAACTTATTGGAATTTATTCTAAACACTTCCCAGGTACTGAAGAAATTTTCTTCCACAACTTAACTGTAGGAGCTTCTTATACTGTAGGAGGATGGATTAATGTAACAACTAAAGTTAGAGCTAAAAAATAACAGATGGAATCTGATTTTTTAAATAGCAATTTTAAAAATATTATTAAAACTGCAAGTAGCATTTTGCTACTTGCAGTTTTGCTTTTTAATTACTCTTGTACTTCTAACAAACCTGAAGAGATAAAAGCAATTGAGGAAATTCACAACATTCCTTCATTAGAACTTTATGACTACGAATCGTTTATTACAGATTCAGGAAAGGTTAAATACCACCTTATTACACCTCAATTACTCAATTTTGACAAAAGAGAAGACCCATATAAAGAATTTCCACAAGGTGGCCATATCATAACCTTTGGAGATTCAATCAATATAATTAAATCAGAAATAAAGTGTAAATACGCTATAAATTACGAAAAAGAAAAACTTTGGGACTTAAGAAACAACGTAGAGGCAATCAATGAAGATGGTGTTATTTTTAACACTGAACAACTATTTTGGAATGAAAAAGACAAGCGCATTTACACTGAAAAATTCATTAAAATAACAACAGAGAATAAAATTATTACGGGATACGGTCTTGAAGCAACACAAAATCTGAATGATTATGAGATTAAAAATGTTAGTGCTATATTAGAAATTAACACTGAAGAAGAATAATACAAAAAAATCATACACATTTTGTAAATTTAAACTTTACTTTTCCTAAAAGATATAATGGATAGCATAACCATAATAATTATTGCCTTGTTGTTTTCAGCATTCTTTTCCGGATGTGAAATGGCATTTATTTCCTCCAATAAATTACTCATTGAACTGAACAAAAAGAAATATCCACGTTTAGGTAACATACTGGATACATTTATTGACAATGGAGGTTTATTTATATCTACACTTTTAATTGGTAATAACATAGCCTTAGTAGTTTACGGTCTTGAAATGGGGGATCTACTATCTCCAATGATAGAAAATTACGTTAAATCTTCTTCTTCTATCTTATTTATTCAAACTACATTATCTACAATTTTAATTTTAGTTACTGCTGAATTTTTACCAAAAATATTATTCAGAATTAATCCCATATTAATTCTAAATATTACAGCATTTCCACTCTTGTTTTTTTATGGGATATTCTATCCTATTTCTAAATTAACGGTAAACTTATCTGAGTTTTTAATGTCTAAAGTATTTAAAACTCCAGAGAAAAAAAACAATCAAAAAATTGTACTTGGACGTATTGATTTAGATAATTTAATATCCCAACATCATGAAAAATTAGAAGATCATGATGATAATGCAAAAGAAGTTAAGTTATTAAAAAATGCACTTGACTTTTCTAAAGTAAAAGTACGTGAGTGTATCATTCCAAGAACAGAAATCAGTGCCATTGAAGTTGGTGAGAGTTTTGAAATTCTTACAAAACGTTTTATTGAAACAGGATACTCTAAGATTCTTATCTATAAAAAATCTATTGATAATATTATTGGATATATTCACGTTTCTGAATTATTCAAAAAACCCAAAATACTTAAAAACGCAATTAATCCTCTTTCCATAGTACCAGAAACAATGACGGCAAATAAACTATTGGAAGTTTTTATTAAAGAACACCGTAGCATTGCACTAGTAGTAGATGAATTTGGTGGTACTGCAGGAATTGTAACCATGGAAGATATATTAGAGGAAATATTTGGTGAAATTGATGATGAGCACGACATCTCTGATTTAATTGAAAAGAAAATATCGGACGAAGAATTTATTTTCTCAGGAAGATTAGAAATTGATTATATTAATGAAAAGTACAATTTAGGTATTCCTGAGTCTGAAAACTTTGAAACTTTGGCAGGATTTATACTTCATCATAATGAATCAATTCCCAAAAATGAAGAAGAATTAATTATCGACAATTTTAAATTCAAAATTAATCTGGCCTCTGATAATAGAATTGAACTTGTCAACTTAATAATATTGGGGCATTCTTAAGCTCGATATATAAAATATAAAACAATAAGAATATACATTCATAACATACTGCGGTAATTAATTAGCAGTTATTCATTCTAAAATTTTTCAATCATTTTTAGGATTCAGCTAATATCCAATAACCGTGTTATCCATTTTTTTGTATATTCGTAACCTGAATTTTTGAAAATAAAATAAACAAATAAAAGAATGGCAACATTAGAGAGAATTAGAAATAAAGGTGGTATCCTTGTAGCTGTTGTTATCGGATTAGCCTTATTTGCATTTATCTTAGGTGACTTTTTAAAGAGAAATGGGGGCGGCAACCAGGCAAATAGCATAGAAGTAGCTGAAATTAACGAAACAACTATTTCTTATTCTGCATACCAAAACGAAATAAATCAAGCAGAAGATTTTAGAAAGCTGCAAACAGGAAAAAGCAGCATCGATGAAAACACTCAATACCAAATTAGGAATCAAGTTTGGGAACAAATGATTCAGGAAATAATTATGGGTGAAAAATTTGAAGATGTTGGAATAGAGGTAAGTACTGATGAAGTTTTAGAAATGGCAACAGGAAAAAATGCACACCCTGCTATTCGCCAAATGTTTTCTGATCCTCAGACAGGAATTTTCAATCAAGCTGCGGTTGTTAATTTCTTAAGAAACAGAAAAAGAGATGCTAACGCATACCTTTATTGGGAGTATATTAAGAAAGCAATTGTGAATGAAAAGCTTAATTCGAAATATACAAACTTGTTCGAAAAAGGATTTTACACTACTCAAAACATGATTAACAGTGAAGCAAATGCTAAATTAAGATCTGTTGATTTTGATTTTGTTGCAGTAAATTACAGTACAATTCCTGATAGTACAGTAGAAGTATCTAACAGTGAAATCAAAGACTATTACAACGATCATATTGAAGACTACAAACAAGTTGCAGAACGTACTATCCAATACGTTTCTTTTCCTGTAAATCCTTCTGAAGAGGATAAACAACTAGCTGAGAAATGGATTACAGAAACAAAAGAAGAGTTTTCTAATCCAAATACAGATGCAGGACAATTTGTTACTATGAATTCTGATATTCCTTATCAAGACAAAAACTTAAAAGCAGATGAATTGAGAATTGCAATTAAGGATTTTGTTGTTAATGGAAAAGAAGGAGATGTTTATGGTCCATACCTTGAAGATGAAGCATATAAGTTAAGTAGAATTGTAAGCATTAAACAAATGCCGGATTCAGTTCGTGCTCGTCATATTTTGATTCAAGAACAAGATCCAACTAAAGCAAATGCCGTTGCTGACAGCTTAATTACTTTGATTAATAAAGGTGCTGATTTTGCAGAATTGGCTCGTAAAAACTCAAAAGATAGTGGATCTGCAATTAACGGAGGTGACCTAAACTGGTTTAAAGAGGGTATGATGGTTAAACCATTTAACGACGCTTGTTTTAACGCTAAAAAAGGAGATATCGTAAAAGTTGAAACTCAATTTGGAGTTCATATCATCAACATACAAAACGTTGGAAAAACAGTTACTAAATATAACGTAGCTACTTTAGCCAGAGAAATTAAGTACAGTTCAAAAACTTATCAGCAAGTATATTCTGAAGCTAATAAGTTTGCTGCAAACAATAACTCTTCAGAGAAGTTTATTGAAGCTATAAAAACTGAGAACAAAACACCTCGTTTTGCAACGTTAAAAGCAAATGACAGAAATGTCAGAGGTCTTGAAAATTCACGTAGATTAGTTCAGTGGGCATTTGAAGGTGATGTAAACGACATGTCTCCTACCATTTATGAATTTGGAAATCAATTCGTAATTGCAGTTATTACAGATGCAAAAGAAGAAGGAAATCAAGATATTAAAGAAGTTGCTCCTAGAATCAGATCTTTAATTGCAAAAGATAAAAAGGCAGAAATTATCATGAAGAAATTTAATGATAATGCTAAATCAAGTCAAAGTTTATCATCTTTAGCTCAAAAGATGGAAAGCACAGTACAATCTGCAGTTAATATCAACTTTGCATCTTATCAAGTAACTGGCGCTGGATTTGAACCTGCATTAGTTGGTCTGGCTACCACTGCTAAAGTTGGAAACATCTCAACTCCAGTTAAAGGAAACAGAGGGGTATACGTTGTTAAAGTTACTTCTGAAAACATTGCTGAGAATACTGATTTAGAAGCAGCAAAAAGAACATTAACTCAAAGTAATGAATATAAAGTACGTTCTTTATATAACAGCATTAGAGAAGATGCAGAGATTACTGACAACAGAGCAAAGTTTTTCTAAAATACACAGCCTACAATAAAACAAAAAGCAGCCCTTGGGCTGCTTTTTTTATTTCAAGACTATACATTATAACATAAAAAGAGGCTGTCTCATAACTCTTTTTTTTTAGACTGTCTACTTTCAAATTGTAAGTCTACATTAATAATCGACTTTTAAAAGGTTGATAATCGGAATGAAATCATATTTTTTTTAGCCTATTTTAAGATATAAACTTACAAATTGCTCTATAATAGAAGAGGCCATCTCATATGAGACAGCCTCTTACTATAAATTAAATCACAATTAAATTATTTTGCGTTCAATAGTTTCTTAACTATATCTGCTATTTCTTTACCATCAGCTTTCCCTCCTAATTCTTTAGAGGCTATACCCATAGCTTTTCCCATTTCTTTAATCGATTGCGCACCTGATTTTTCTACAATTGCAGCAACCAGTTTTTCTAATTCTTCTCCTGATATTTGTTCTGGAAGGAATTTCGAAATAACTTCTATTTCAGCATTTTCCTTTTCGGCTAAATCTTCTCTTCCTTGATCTACAAAAATAGCTGCAGCATCTTTACGTTGCTTTACCATTTTTTGTAAAATTTTTAATCCAGCATCTTCACCCACTTCTCCATCAACACCTTTAGCTGTATTTGCCTCAATTAACTCTTTTTTGATACCACGAAGTGCTTCTAAGGCTACTTTATCCTTAGCTTTCATAGCATTCTTTATTTCTCCTGTAACTTGATCTATTAAACTCATTATTTTATAATAATTAATATCATCTTTAAAACACCTTTTAATCTACATTATCATGCAAATAAGGATTATCTCTTATAATTTTTGTTTTACCGTCTTTACCTTCAGAAATGGTAAATCTTGATACTTTATAGTCTTCTTCTTCCTGAACCGGATTTACCTTAACTTTTTTTCTTTTATATGCAGGAATATTTTCAAGTTTCTCAATATATCTGTCATCTTCCATATCCTCAGGAGAAATACTAAAACGCTCTCCAATTCCAGTTACTATCTGACCTTTCTGATATTGATTTCCAGAAATATATTCAGGTTCTTCAACTTCTTTTTTCTTTGGAGTTGACTTATAAAATTTATTAATCCTTTCCTCCTTTTCACGTTCTATCTGATCAAAATCTATAACCCTACTATTGCTTTCTTCTTGATCATCCTTATTATCATCTAAATCCAGCACAATAGGCTCTTCATCTGAATTAAAATCATCTGTTTTGCTATCATCCTCTCCATCCAATGAAAAACGCTGAACCTTTGGTTCATTTCGTTGAGAAAACTCTGCGATATTCCTCGTATTAAAACCAGTTGCAATAATTGTTACATTAACCTGATCTTGAAGATTATCATCGCTACCTGTTCCCCAGATAATAGATGCACTTGCCCCAACTGTTTCCTGAACAAAATCAGTTACCTCACCTACTTCATCCATTGTTATTTCATCAACACCTGAAGTAATGTTAAGAAGAATATTTTTCGCACCTCTAATATCATTGCTATTCAATAAAGGAGACTCTAACGCCTGTTGGATAGCCATAAGAGCCCTATTTTCACCAGAAGCTGTAGAACTACCCATTATTGCCACACCACTATCTTTCATCACAGTTTCAACATCGGCAAAGTCAACGTTTATATACCCATGTACTGTTATTATTTCTGCAATCCCTTTTGCTGCAGTAGACAAAACATCATCAGCTTTGCAGAATGCATTGGATAATTTTAAATCTCCATACATCTCTCTTAGCTTTTCATTATTAATTACTAAAAGAGAATCTACATTTTTTTCCATTTCAGCAATACCGTCAAGGGCCTGGTTAATTCTTACCTTACCTTCAAATCTAAAAGGTATGGTAACAATTCCCACAGTTAAAATCCCCATATCGCGGGCTGCTTTTGCTATAATTGGTGCTGCACCTGTACCAGTACCACCTCCCATACCTGCGGTAATAAAAACCATACGTGTATTATCATGAAGTACTTTTTCGATATCAGAAAGATTCTCAATTGCAGCTTGTTTTCCTATTTCAGGTTTATTTCCTGCCCCTCTTCCTTCGGTCAGGGAATCCCCTAACTGAATTTTTACCGGAACAGGACTACTCTGTAAAGCCTGGGCATCTGTATTACATACTAAGAAATTTACATCCTTAATACCCTGATTGAACATGTGATTTACCGCATTACTTCCTCCACCACCAACACCAATTACTTTAATAATACAGTCTTGGTTCTGAGGCATTTCAAAACTCATCAAATCATCATTCATGTCAACTTACTTTTCTAATTTTTATTTTTCGTTCATTTGCCAGTCGAAATTCGTCACAAAAAATAACAATGAATTTGCACAAAAATTTTCAGTGTTCATTTCATGTATTTATTGCGATGCGAAATTACATTTCAACATCCTTCTCATCAAATATTCCAGCAAATGTTTTTTTCAAATTTCCAAATAGGTCACCTGTTGTGTATTCTGTCTTATCCTTTTTCTTCTTTTCTTTCTTAGGTGAAGAAACTTTTCGTGGACGTTCAACATCTTCTTCGAATTCATCCGGAAATAGTTGTTGCTCAACGACAGACTTCACAGGATTTTCAACCGCAGTTAAAAGCAAACCAAGACTTGTAGCATACATTGGCATTTTTGCTTCTTCCATATCGACCGACTTGATATATTTATTTGGATAACCAATTCGAACCTCTAATCCTGTTCTATATTTTACTAGTTTCGAAATATTTTTCAATAAAGCACCACCTCCAGTAATGACGATTCCTGCACCCAATTTATCGTATAATTTTGAGTTATCAATCTGCCCCATTACATAGTCAATAATTTCTTCCATCCTTGCCTGAATAATATAAGCTAATGATTTAAAAGAAATCTCTTTAGGCTCCCATCCTTCAATTCCTGGTATCGTAACCACCATATCCTCTCTCTCAAGGTCTCCTAATGCAGAACCAAATTGAGTTTTTAATGATTCAGCCTGTTTGGCCAAAACCGCACATCCTTCCTTTACATCAGAAGTAACAACATTACCACCAAAAGGAATTACTGCAGTATGCTGAATCATTCCATCATAAAAGATTGCCACATCTGTTGTACCACCACCAATATCAACAAGTACAACTCCGGCCTCTTTCTCTTCTTCTGTTAAAACTGCCCTGGCAGAAGCCATTGGTTCAAGGAACAACTGATTCAATTTTAATCCTACACGATTAATACATTTCTCAATGTTGTTAACAGATGCAATTCGCCCTAAAACAATATGATAATTACCTTCTAATCTACGGCCAGACATTCCGATTGGGTTTTTAACCCCTGATTCGTTATCAACAACGTAGTCTTGAGGAAAAACATGTAAAATATTTTCACCTGCTTCTAAAGGAATTTTATAATTATCCTTAAACAGATGATCTACATCAAACTGTGTAATTTCCATATTGGTTTCGATATAGCGATACCCTCTATTTTGAAGGCTCTTGATATGCTGTCCGGCAATACCAACATATACATCGGTTAATTTAACCCCGTATTTAGATTCCAGATTAAACACAACATCCTTTATCGCACTTACGGTTTCTTCAATATTAAGAACTACACCTCGTTTAACTCCTGTTGATGGTACTTTTTCAATACCTACAACTTGTAATTCCCCATTGTCATTCTTACGTCCAACAACAGCTACAATTTTGGTGGTTCCGATGTCTAACGCAGCAATTAAATTGGATTGGTTATTCATAATATTATTGTTTTGTACAAATTATTTGACCTTCGTATTTTAAATTAATTTCTTTGTAATTATTCCATTCTCTGGGATGTAAACCTCCAGTATACAAAGCGTATAAATGCTTCATTTTAACAGAATAATCATTTAGCGAACCTAAATATATAATTTGGTCACCAACTCTGGGAGCCAAAGAAAACTCACCATTAGACTCTACATATATTTGTTCTATCTGAGCATTCCAAAACAAATTTTCAGTAATATATTTAGCAAAATTCAACACTTCATTTAAACTGTCAAGCTTATTAACATGACCACTTAAAATCAAAGTATGTGAAGTGTACTGATCAAACAAAGACATCTTATTACCTTCCTCATCCAGATAATAAGAATCATAACCAGAAAACACTCTTAAAACAGGCTTTTTTTGACCCACAAAAACATTTAACTGACCGCCTACGGTATAATAAGCTTCACAGTTATTTATTGCTTCATGCTTTCTTAAGAAAGTTTCAATTTCTTCACAATTTATATCTTCAACAGAAGCTCCTAATAAACGAGGATATTTATTTAGAATTATACTTCGAATTTGCTCTGAGGTCACAAATTGATATGAAATACTATCTTTAACTTCAACATTAACCTGAGAGCACACAATACTATTCTTTCCCTGAGCTACAAAGGAAAATACTACCGGAAAAAATGCCAGTAACAATACCCAAAGAATAATATTTTTAATGTTCCTTACTTTCATTTTCGATACACTCTCTTTCAATCTCTTAAATATAAACCAATTAACAAATTATCCACAATCACCCATTTCCTATTTATAAACATTCATCAATTATTTATCAACGTTTTATCTAAATTTGATTCCAGAATTTGTAAATCTGTTTCTATATTTTGAATTTCTATTTATATAATAATGTTATTTTATCTATTTCCTTATCGATATCTCCAGCTCCCATCATCAATAAAACCTCAGGATTCATCTTCTTTATTTCCTGATACAGATCTTTTTTAGTTGATATCTTTTTTTCTTTTAGGTCAACTAGGTTAAGTATCATGGAAGAATCAACGCCCGCCATTGGAAGTTCTCTTGCAGGATAAATATCCAACATAATTAACTCATCCAACAAACCAAGACTTTGTGCAAATTCCTTATGAAAATCATTGGTTCTGGAATACAAATGTGGCTGAAAAACTCCCGTTACTTTTTTACCCGGAAACAGATCCCGGACCGAATTTATGGTAGCTTTTATTTCTTCAGGGTGATGAGCATAATCATCAATTAACACAAAATTATCCTTTTCTACACGAACATCAAATCGCCGTCTAATTCCTTTAAATTCAGAAAGAGACTTTTTTATTTCTTCATAACTAACTCCTGACAAAAATGCTGCTGCACAAGCTCCAACAGCATTTTCCACATTTACTAAAGCAGGAATGCCTAATTTTAAATGAGTTAACCTTTGATTTGGAGTAATTAAATCAAAGACATATAATCCATTATCAAGACGAATATTTTCAGCATAAAAATCAGCGTCTTTATTGTTTAAAGAGTAAGTATATTCTCTTACACTTTCTTTTGGTGCAAAGGGAACATTTATTTCAAGTTTACTCAACAGAATCCCTCCTTCTTTAACTAAAGAAGCAAACTCTTTAAACGATTCTTTTACTGAAGAATCATCACCATAAATATCTAAGTGATCAGCATCTGCAGATGAAATCAATGCTAAATATGGTCGTAATTGCAAAAAAGATCTATCAAATTCATCAGCCTCTAAAACAACATATTCCGAAGCCTCGGATAACAACAAATTGGTTTTATAATTTTGCGAAACTCCGCCCAAAAAAGCACTACAATCAACTTTTGATTGCTTTAGAAGGTGCGACACCATAGTTGATATTGTAGTTTTACCATGAGTACCAGCAACACAAACACCTTTATGCTCCTGAGTTAGCAGACCTAATATCTGTGATCTCTTTTTTACCTCATATCCATTATCAAAAAAGTAATTTAATTCTTTATGACCTTTGGGAATTGCAGGTGTATAAACAACTAAAGTATGTTCAGAATCTAAAAATTCATCCCTTATCAACTCGATATTATCTTCAAAGTGAATACCTATTCCTTCTTTTTCAAGTTCTGAAGTTAACAAAGTTGGTGTACGGTCATATCCTTCAACGACATAACCATTGGCATGAAAATAACGAGCCAAGGCACTCATTCCAATACCGCCAATTCCTACAAAATATACACTATGAATAGATTCTAAATTCATTTTACTACCTTCATTAATTCATCAACAATTTCATTTGCTGCGTCAGGCTTTGCAAATTTGGTAACATTTTGCATTAAAGTTTTCCTTTTCTGCTCATCTTTAACCAAATCAATCACTTCAGATACTAATTTTTCCTTAACCTCCATATCTTTAACCATTAAAGCAGCATCTTCTTTAACTAAAGCCATAGCATTTTTGGTTTGATGATCCTCCGAAACATTAGGAGAAGGAACATAAACAGCTGCTTTTTTTAATAATGCCATTTCAGATATAGAAGAGGCTCCTGCTCTTGAAACAACAACATCTGCCAATGAAAAAGCGGCTTCCATTTTATCAACAAAAGCCAAAATTTTCAGATTATCGTTTTCCTGAACCTGTGATTTTATTTTATCATAATAGAATTTACCTGTTTGCCATATCAATTGAATTCCCTCATCCAGAAACTTTTGATAGTTAGCTTGAATTCCCTCATTAATAGTTCTAGCACCCAAACTTCCTCCAGTCACAAAAACAACCTTTTTATCGGGATCTAAGCCAAAATATTTAGCAGCCTCTACTCTATCTGTTTCACTTAACAAATTCTGACGAACAGGATTTCCTGTTAAAACAATTTTCTCAGCTGGGAAAAACCTTTCCATTTCAGGATAAGCAACACATATCTTATTCACTTTTTTTGATAGAATACGATTTGTCACTCCCGGAAACGAATTCTGCTCCTGAATAATGCTTGGAATTTTTTTATTTGAAGCCACTCTCAATACAGGACCACTTGCATACCCTCCAACACCAACTACAACATCAGGCTTAAAATCTTTAACTACTTTTCGAGCCTTAAGCATACTTGCTGCAAGCTTGAAGAAAAATGTCAGGTTTTTATATGTTAATCTTCTTTGAAATCCAGCGACAGGTAAACCAACTATTTTATAACCAGCAGCAGGGACCTTTTCCATCTCCATCTTACCTTCAGCACCCACAAATAAAATTTCAGTAGTATTATCCCGCTCCTTTAATGCATTTGCAATGGATATTGCAGGAAAAATATGACCTCCGGTTCCTCCGCCACTAATAATTACTTTCATCAGTTTAAATTTTGTTTTTAATTTTCAGATGAAACTCTATATAAAATTTAATCGTCCATGTGTTTACAAAAATGAATAATTAAATTTTACATGATCATTTCATTTATATTAGATTAAAGATTATTTCAATTTTATTAAGATTCCGCCTGCAATCTGGCCTCTTCTTTTAATCGTTGAGCTTCTTCCATATTATTTCTACTCACACTTAATATAGCCCCCATGGCCACACATGTAAATAAAATAGATGTACCTCCCATACTAACCAATGGTAAAGGCTGACCTGTTACAGGGAATATACCAACAGCTACACCCATATTAAAAAAACCCTGAAAAACGAGAAGATATGACAATCCAATTGCTAAAAAGGCAGGGAAAGTCCGCGTACTTCCTCTCACAATAACTCCTGCTCTAAAAAGAAATACGACATAGCACATAACAATAAAAAGAGCACCCATTGCTCCCCATTCTTCAACAATAATGGCAAATATAAAATCACTATAAGGGTGCGGTAAAAAATTTCTCTGTTTACTATTTCCAGGTCCTTTTCCAAAAACACCACCAGTGGCCACTGCCATTTGTGACATACGAGCTTGATAATTACCATCAGAATCGTCTTCAACACCTTCTCCACCCATGAAATTTTCAATCCTTGTCTTCCATGTTTCTGCCCGGTGTAAAAATGGTAGATATGGTGATGCCATAATCATTAATGACACAAAAGCCACTGCAACACCAACTGTACCTAAAAGGTATTTAATAGGTACTCTGCCAACAAACATCATTAAGAAAGCAATAAATCCTATTAAAAAAGCAGTTGAAAAATCTTCTGTAAATATCAATCCACAAACCAATCCTACATATATCATTATTGGTCTGAATGCTTCTCTGGCGCCGTAATCAGCATCCTGATGACGAGCTAATGTACGAGCGATATAAATAATCAATGCTAACTTTGCTAATTCAGATGGTTGAAAAGACAAACCAATCCCCGGCACTGTTAACCAACGAGAAGCCTGATTAAGGCTCATCCCTGTGGCTAAAGTGACAAACAACAAAACTATAGATACCCAAATCAGGATCTTGGAATATTTAGCAAATATCTTATAATCCATCTGATGAATACCCCATATCAACGCAACACCTACCATTAAAAACACAAAGTGCTTAAACATATAATAATAAGTATTTCCTCCCTGGTATTTATATGCTAAAGATCCGGTTGAGCTATATACAGCCAACAATGATATAGCTGCCAACACAGCAATAACACACCATAAAATCGGATCTCCTTTAAAATATTTTTGTAATGTAGCTTTTAATCCCATATTACAAATTTCTTACACACTCTTTAAATAGCCTTCCTCTATGTTCATAGCTATCAAACAAATCAAAGCTGGCACAAGCTGGAGACAGTAATATAGTATCACCTTTTTCTCCCAGAAAATATGCCGACTTCACAGCTTCCTCCATAGATCCAGTCTCTACAATTGTTGGTATCACACCCTCAAAACTCTCTTTAAGCTTTGCGTTATCAACACCTAAACAAATAAGAGCCTTTACTTTAGCAGCTGCTAAATCCTTTAATTCATTATAATCATTTCCCTTATCAATACCACCAGCTATCCAAATCACATCAGTTTTCATACTTTCTAATGCATACCAGGTGGAATTAACATTTGTCGCTTTTGAATCATTGATAAACTCCATTCCTCTCACCGAAAGAACCCTTTCCAAGCGATGCTCAACACCTTTAAAACTGGTAAGACATTCTCTAATAGAAGGCTTCCTGATTTGAAATATACGAGCAACAATTCCAGCTGCCATCGTATTGTAACGGTTGTGTTGTCCTTGAATTGCCAGTGTTTCTGTAAATACGCTCATAACATCCTCCTTTACTTTAATTTGGATTTCATCATTAACACAAAAGGCTCCCTCACTAACTTCAACTATATTTGAGAAAGGAAACTGACGAGCCTTTATACTCCTCTTTGCCAGTTCCTTTTTAATATTTTCATCATCCAAACAATAAATAAAGGCATCATCTTCAGTTTGATTTTGAATTACCCTAAATTTACTTTGAATGTAATTTTCCATTTTATAATCGTACCTATCTAAATGATCAGGTGTTATATTCATTAATACTGCAATATCTGCCTTAAACTGATACATTCCATCAAGTTGAAAACTACTTAACTCAAGTACATACCATTCTTTATCATCTGCCTCGGCAACCTGCCTTGCTAAACTTTGTCCAATATTTCCAGCCAAACCGACATTTACACCAGTATTTTTTAATACATGATATGTTAAAAGCGTTGTTGTTGTCTTGCCATTGCTACCGGTAATACATACATATTTAGCTTTACTATATCGTGAAGCAAACTCTATTTCTGAAACAACCTCAATGCCTTTTGCATGCAATTCCAGAATCATAGGCACTTTATCAGGAATACCAGGACTTTTAACAATAATATTTGCGTTAAAAATCTTGTCTTTAGTATGTTGTTTTTCTTCGTAGACAATACCAGCATCATCCAATTCCTTTCTGAAATTATCTTTTATCTCAGATAAATCTGAAACAAACGTATCAAAGCCAAGCTTTTTTGAGAGCAATGCTGCTCCCACTCCACTTTCTCCTGCTCCTAATATAACAACCCTATTACTCATTTATTTTCCAAAGTAATTATCTCATTTTCAATGTAACCACAGCTAACACTGCTAATAAAATTCCTACAATCCAAAACCTTGTTACAATCTTAGACTCTGTATATCCTTTTTTCTGATAATGATGGTGCAAAGGAGCCATCCTAAACACTCTTCTACCTTCACCATATTTCTTTTTAGTGTATTTAAACCAAGAAACCTGTATCATTACAGAAATATTTTCCACCAAAAAGATTCCACAAAGAATAGGTATTAATAGTTCTGTTTTAATGATGATAGCAAATACCGCGATAATTCCACCTAAAGTTAAACTACCTGTATCACCCATAAATACCTGTGCAGGGAAAGAGTTATACCATAAAAACCCAATTGTAGCACCAATAAATGCAGACATAAAAATTACCAACTCTTCCGATTGAGGGATATACATAATGTTTAGATAATCGGCCCAAACCGTGTTACTGGAAACATATGCAAGAATACCCAGTGTAGTCCCTATTATTGCAGAAGTCCCTGTGGCCAGCCCATCTAATCCATCTGTCATATTTGCTCCATTAGATACAGCTGTGATTATAAAAATAACAGCCAGGATAAATACGCCCCATCCCCACGATGCAGCTTTTTCCCCCATAAAACTTACAAACCAAGCATAATCAAATCGATTATTCTTCATAAACGGAATTGTAGTTTTAGTACTTTTTACATCAATTGTAGCAGGTCTTACTTCTGTGGTTCCATCTTCCAATTGAACGACAACCGTTTCATTTGGAACTTTTTCTCTTACCACAACAGAATCATTAAAATATAATGTTAGGCCTACAATCAGTCCTAAACCGATTTGACCTACAATCTTGAATTTGCCGGCTAATCCTTCTTTATTCTTTTTAAATACTTTTATATAATCATCTAAAAATCCTATAGTTCCAAGCCATAATGTTGAAACAATCATAAGAATGACATACACATTATCTAATTTTCCGAATAGCAATGTAGGAATCAGAATAGAAGCAATAATGATAATACCACCCATTGTTGGAGTACCTTTTTTCTGGTACTGACCCTCAAGATCAAGATCTCTTACAACTTCACCAATTTGCTTTCTTTGAAGCCTCTTAATGACTTGCTTACCAAAAATAGTTCCTATTAATAAAGAAAAGATCACCGCCATTCCTGATCGAAATGAAATATATTGAAACATCCCTGCTCCAGGAAAATCAAATTTTTCAAGATATTCAAATAGATAATACAGCATTTATATTCAGATATTAAAAATATTAGACAATTAGTTAATTATTAGATTTATAGATTTTAGACTAGAGACATAAGATTTATTTACATATCACTCAATAAGCAACTTTTAAAAATCTACTCCCTTTTCTTAATTCTATCTTAAACGTTTATCAATTATTATTACTAAATCATTTCAAAAATTTCCTTAATCACTTCGCGATCATCAAAGTGATGCTTTACTCCATCTACCTCCTGATAATCTTCATGTCCTTTCCCTGCCACCAAAAGGATATCCCCGCGTTTACACAACATCACTCCTGTTTTAATAGCTTCTTTTCTATCTGTTATTGAAACTACTTTAATTCTACTCTTAAAATCCACACCTTCCATCATATCATCAATAATAGCTTGTGGACTTTCAGAACGAGGATTATCTGAGGTTAGTATCACTCGATTACTACCTAAAACAGATACTTTTGCCATTTCTGGTCTTTTGGATTTATCACGGTCACCACCAGCCCCAACAACAGTAATTAATTCCTGTCCTGGCTGACGAATTTGATTTATTGTTTCAATAACATTCTTCAAAGCATCCGGTGTATGTGCATAATCAATAACAGCTGTTATTCCACTTGCCGAACGAATAGTTTGAAATCTTCCATCTACAGAATGTAACCTACTAAGAGCAATCAATACATCATCCTGTGGTCTTCCCAATTCTATAGCTGTTCCATATACCGCCAGTAAATTCTGAGCATTAAAGCGACCTATAAATGGAGTCCAAACCTCATTATTATTAATCATTAATTGCATACCTTCAAACATACTTTCAATAATCTTGGCCTTATAATCAGCCATACTTCTTATTGAATAAGTATATATTTTGGCTTTACAATTTTGCACCATCACCATACCATTTTTATCATCGACATTTACTAATGCAAATGCATCTTTTGATAAATCATCAAAGAACTTTTTCTTAGCTTTCAGATAAGCATCAAAAGTTTTATGATAGTCGAGATGATCATGAGTTAAGTTTGTAAAAATTCCACCTTTATATTTTAATCCCGCTATACGATTCTGATCAATAGCATGAGAACTCACTTCCATAAAACAATAACGACATCCGGCATCAACCATTTGACGCATGATTTTATTTAATGCAACAGGATCTGGAGTTGTATGAGTTGACGGCATTTTTTCATCACCAATATAGTTGGCTACTGTACTAAAAAGCCCGGATTCAAAGCCCATATCTCTAAAGAGCTCATACAATAATGTGGCAATTGTTGTTTTCCCGTTTGTACCTGTTACACCAACCAATTCTAACTCTTCCGAAGGGTTTCCAAAAAAACCTGAAGCTATTTCTCCTAAAGCTTTGGATGAATCCTCAACAACTACAAAAGGAATATTTTCATATGATTCTTCAGGTAATTGTTCACAAATTATTGCACTACATCCATTTACTATGGCTTTTGATATATAGTCATGACCATCTACATGAACTCCTTTGACAGCTACAAATAAAGTATTTTCTGTTGCTTGTCTGGAATCAAATGTAATTTCAGAAAAGGTAACATTAGCATCACCCTTTATCTGCATTACTTTAGTCCAATCTTGTATTTGACCAACATTTACCATTTTAACCTAGCTTTATAAAAATTCTTGCTCCTCGTTTTATTCTACTTCCGGCATTAATTGATTGCCCAATCACTCTTCCTCTACCAGATACTATTACCTTCAAGCCCATATTCTCAAGTAAAGAAACCGCATCTTTAGCACCCATTCCTTTCACATTAGGTACCAGGCCTGAAGCAAACGTTTTACGACTAAAATTCACTTTATGCTCCTGAGCCTGTGTCGAAATCCAATCCGACTCCACATCTTCTCCCTCTATTGTTACATTTAATGTTTCAAAGACCGTTTGCAAATCCTCTTTTGTACCACCTTTTGAATAAGGCAATACGCCAGAATCAGGAAGCTTCTCAACCCGCTCATCCATCATATCCAAACCTGTAGCATAAACTCTATCTGCGATATCTTTAAAAACCGTACCTGCTACGACATTTCCGTAATAAACATTATTTGAAGGTCCATTAACTACTACAATACAGGAATACTTTGGTCTATCAGCTGGAAAATATCCTGCAAAAGAAGCCTGGTACTCAACGCCACTTCCACCTTTATATCCCTGAGACCCCTTTGCTATTTGCGCAGTACCTGTTTTACCTGCTATTTTATAGTTGTCATTCTTGATATTTTGCGCCGTACCATGCTCGACTACACCAACCAACAACTCATGTACTTTTTCTATTGTTGAAAGCGAACAAATTGATGGATTCAAAACTGTGGGTTCATAAGATTCCACCAATTCTCCATGACGATAAACTCCCTTTACAAAATGAGGTTTAACCATCTTTCCATTATTTGCAACTGCATTATAAAAAGTAAGTATTTGCAATGGTGTAAGCTTCGATTCATAACCAATAGAAATCCAAGGTAAAGAAACTCCTGACCATGTTTCAGAACCAGGATATTTTATAAAAGGATCACCTTCCCCTTTTATTTCCAATCCAATTTTTTGGTTTAATCCCATAGAATAAATTCTATCAATATATTTTTTTGGATTAGACTTATACCGATCAACTATCATCTTGGAAACACCTACATTTGATGATTTCTCAAAAACCTGACGATATGTTATTTTCCCAAATCCTCCATGATGACTATCCCGCATAGTTCTATCATAGAACTTTAAATGACCTTTACCTGTATCAATTGAATCATTAAGATTTAACAAACCATCTTCAAGAGCCACCATCATACTTACCAGCTTAAAAGTAGAACCTGGTTCTGTAGCTTCTCCGATGGCATAATTAAAATAATCTTCAACATAATTTCCAGGACTTTTTCTATGGAGATTTACAATAGCCTTAATCTCTCCTGTTTGCACCTCCATTAAAATAGCAGATCCATGATCAGCATTATGCTTAATCAACTGTTGTTTCAACGAGTTTTCGGCAACATCCTGTATTTCTATATCAATAGCGGTTAATATGTCGTTTCCATTTTGTGGAGGCATCACTTCTTCAGGTACCCAGTGACCGGAAATTCTAGTATAGGTACTTACACCGTTTTTACCTTTAAGAACATCATCGTAAGCTCTTTCCAAACCAATCATACCTCCTTTTTCCTTCTCCTCATAAAGCTTTCCTATTGTTCGGGAAGCTAATATTCCAAAAGGAAGTTTTCTTTGATCTAACATTTCAGGTAAAAATCCACCTGTATTTTTGCCTAATCTGAATATTGGAAATTCTTTAACTTTTTTAAGTTCTGTAAAAGATATTCTTCTACGATTTATTCTATAATATCTTTTACCTTTTTGTCTGGCCCGGCTTAAATCCCTTTTATAAGCTGCTGAAGATTTATCCTTAAAGAAAGATGATAAACATAAACTTAGGCTATCTATATTTTCATTGAAAATTTCATCAGTTAAACCATGCGCCATCATATCCATATACAAACGATAACTTGGTACAGAACAAGCAAGCTTACGACCATCACAAGCTAAAATATTTCCTCTGTTAGCCTCAATCTCTCTCTCTTTGCTTGTCATGACCTGTTCCATCGAACGCCATTTTTCACCTTCTACAACTTGCAGATATATCACCTTTCCAAAAACAACAATAGCAAGCACTACCAGTGCCAGGTATATAACCCCAACCCTCCATGTTATGTCTCTCTTTATTGTCATTTCTCTCTTACTTCCTCTAACTTTAATCTTCTTTTCTAACTATAATTCTTCTTGGCGGTTCCGTTAATTCTTCTAATGGAACACCTGCCTCATTTACTTTTTGCAAAATCACAGACTGTTTACTTATATACATAAGATCAGAAGATGTTGTAATTGCTTCAATTCTTAACTCTTGAATTTCTTTATTTAATGTTGCTGCTTTTTTCAACAACTTTTCGACTTTAAAATGATTAGATATATATACAAACGCCAGCATAATTAAAAACAGAAAATAAGGCAATTGCTTAATCACAACCTCCCTCGTAAAGATTCTCCCGGAAACAAAATCCCTTATTGTAATCTTTTTAAAGGCATAATCTCCAGAACCAATAAACTCCTTATCTTTCTTTTTCCTGGCCATGATTATTTCTTTTCAGCTATTCTTAACTTCGCACTTCTTGAACGAGTATTCTCTTCCAATTCCTTTCCTGTAGGCAAAATAGGTTTGCGACTTACCAAATCAAACGGAACTATACTTTTCCCAAAGAAATCTTGTTCCACTTGTGTTTTATCACAATCCCCTGTTTTCATAAAGTTCTTCACTAATCTATCCTCTAAGGAATGATAAGAAATAACAACAAGTCTGCCTTCCGGAGCCAATACTTCTTTAGTTTGCATCAACATTTCCTTCAATGCCTCCATTTCTCTGTTAACTTCGATTCGCAACGCCTGAAAAACCTTTGCTAAAAATTTATTTTTTTCACGAGAAGGAACACAAGGCTCAACTACTTCTAAAAGATCAGAGATCATCTTAAATGATGATGATTGACGGTAAGATAAGATACCTCTAACAAGTTTTCCTGCATTTTTAATTTCTCCGTAAGTTTTAAATATCCTAAAAAGATCATCCTCTTCATATTCATTTAAAACTTCATCAGCTCTAAGTTTGGCCTGTTTATTCATTCGCATATCCAACTCTCCCTCAAATCGAAAAGAGAACCCTCTTTCAGGAGTATCAAAGTGATGCGACGAAACACCCAAATCAGCAAGAATACCATCTACTTTATCAATTTTCAGATAACGTAAAAAATGTTTGAGATAACGAAAATTATGGCGAACAAAAATCAATCGATCATCAGCTGGACGATTTTCATAAGCATCCTCATCCTGATCAAAGACGATCATTTTTCCACCCTTTAATGTTTTAAGTATTTCTTTAGTATGACCACCTCCACCAAAGGTCAGATCCACATAAACACCATCTTCTTTTATGTTTAAACCTTCGATACACTCGTGTAGTAAAACAGGTATATGATATACTTCTCCCATTACTCAACCTCCCTTTCTTTAAAATCAGTATTACCCAAAATTCTTTCTGCCATCAGCGCCAATTCTCCCTCTGTCATTTCATCGGATTCATAGACATCCTTACTCCACAATTCAATTTTATTATCTACTCCAACCAAAACAATCTCCTTAGGCAGATTAATCTTTTCCAACAATCTTTTTGGTAACAACAGTCTCCCGTTTCCATCAAAACTAACCTCAGCAGCACCGCGAAAATATTGTCTGTAAAATTTATTTTCTGCTCGATTATACATATTAATCCGAGCTCTAATCTCATTCATTTCCTCCTCCCAATCGGGATATGGAGATAAAATCAAACAATCATCAAATAAATCTTTCCTTACCACAAAACGGTTCTCTTCCATGGCGTTCATCACCTTTTTAAAAAGAGAAGGCAACACAATCCGTCCTTTTGCATCAGCTTTACAAACAAAATCACCTATAAATGTGGCCATTACGATTGTGGATTAATTTGTGTAAAAGTAAAACATTTTTAAACCACAATCAACCACTTCACTCCACTTTCTTACACATTGTTGATAAGTTTTTCTAATAACCAAGAAAATTGGAATATTTTTTTCACTTATTTGACATAAGTTTTATGACTTAACAGATCGTTAGATTTTTGACAAAAGACACTATATTTATTTACAATATGCTCAAACATAACCTTTTGCACCTACGCCCACAATATACTAATCGCTAATAATCTGACGTTTACAAAAAATCTACAAAACATTGCTAAAAAACAGATTTCAAAATCAACTTCAAGAGCTATTAATTTATCACAAACTCGCAATAATAAACCTTAAATCATTAAAAACAAAAAGCCCCTCCAATTTAATAATTGGAAGGGCCCGTCTTAAAAACCTCAAATTAATGTCTAACACTAAATAAAGAAAGAACATTAATATTTTTCATCCGGAAGTATTACTATTTCCAGATTATTCGCTTTATTAAAAAATTTCTTAGCTGCCTTAGCAATATCTTTTATTGAAACATTATCAATAATGTCATTATAATAAGAAGAGTCTAAAATATTTTCACCTGTATCATAATACATTTGCAATGCATTCATCCAATAACTGTTTTTTTCACGACTATGCTCATTATTTTTTTTCATATTGAGCACAACTTTTTTCAAATCTGATTGCAACACATTGTTTTGAATTTCATTTAATTCTTGATAAACTAATTGCTTTAAATAATCAGCTTTATCCGGATCACAATCAAAATTGATATCCATACCTAATCGCATTTCCGGAATTCGATTAGCAGAAGTTCTTACACCTACACCGTATGTTCCACCTTCTTTTTCACGGATATTTTCAGTAAATCTCAAGCGTAATACAGAGCCTATAATCGATTGATAAATCACCGCTTCTCTGGAATATTTACAACCATTACGAAATTTCAACATAACACTTGCCTTTGGATCTTCCATAGGCACCTCAATACGGTGAACACTCTTGCCTTTTGGAAAATAATCAGCATGCCCCTCCCAATTTTCTTTAATATCGGTATCACCACTGATAGCACCAATATACTGCTCAACCAATGGTTTTAGCGTTTCAGCATCAACATCACCTACAATGAAAAAGATAAAGTCTGCAGCATTTGAAAATCGTTCTTTGTATATAGTCTGCATACGTTCATAATTCATCTTATCAAGATAGTCTTTATTAAAGTCCAGTGATCTGGGATTACCATTTGACAAAATGGTTCTCAATGTATCTTTAATGATCGATTGCGTTGTAACTACCTGCCTATCTAGCGCCTCGTAACTACGCTTCAAATTACGATCGTACTCTTCTTTATCAAAACGAGGTTGATCGTAGCGCATATAAACTAACTGCATCATACTTTCGACATCATTTGTATTACATACAGCCGAAACACTTTCAGTATAACCTCCAATATTGAATTTACTATGGGCGGTATTACCCGTCATCACTTTTTTATACTCGGAAGCCGTAAAATCACCAATTCCAAATGATTTAGAAAAGCTCTTTAAGGCTCCCATCGATGGTAAATCTTCTGGTTGATACAATGATGATCCCCCATAACTAAGAGCATCAAGGGATACTATACCTTTCTGAAAATCAGCAAAACGATACACCACTCTTGCTCCATTTGACAATGTCCATTCAACAGCATCAAACAGTTCTAATTGTTTTTCACTAACAATACGTCCTCCCTCAGGCAGTTCTGAAAGCAATGATGATGAAACCGGTGCCTCATCTACATATGGAGTTAGATTTTTAGCCTGAACCTTTGCAATGATTTTTTCTATCTCCTTTTGCGATATAAATTCAACACCTTCTTGCTCCGGACCAATCACCGTATAAACACGATTAATATCGCTCAAATACCTAGAGGCTTCTAATGAAACCTCCTCCAAAGAAATTGTAGGAATAATTTCTTTGGTAAAAGAATAACTAAATTCAGATGAAGGAATAGAAGAACTACTTAAATACGCTCCTTTAATTGATTTACAGTAACTATCCGAACTCTTTTTCCGTTCATTGTCATGTTGATTTTCAATGGTCACCAACATATTGGTTTTAAGTCGTTCCAACTCACCAGCCGTAAATCCGAAGTTAACGACACGCTGCAATTCAGTATATATAGCTTCAAAAGCATTTCCTTCTTCACCTACTTTTGCTGAAGCTTGCACATTAAAAGTCCGGTAGCCTCTTTCAAAATTCATATAATTTATACTAGCACCCAAAAATGGAGGATTATCTTTTCTCCTCACTTCACTAATTCGATTCTTTATTAAAGCATTAAAAAAGCGAGTTACCAAATTCTCACGCAGTGTTGCCAGTGAATTTTCAGGTTCAAAGCGATGACGAACACTCAACTTAACAGAAACATTTTTTACTTCTCTATCGGTAGCTGCCACATATAGTGGTTTTTCATTGTCTGGTATCAAAATTGTTGTACGCGGTTTGGGATTATTTATAGCAGGAATAGCTGAAAACAATTCAATCACCTGTTTTTCTATTTTATCAACATCAAAATCTCCAACAATACCAACAGCCTGCAAATCGGTACGATACCAGTCGTGATAAAACTGACGTAAAGCTGCCGGATCAAAATTCTTGATCACATCCAACTCTCCAATCACATCACGTTCAGCATAAATAGATCCATTATATTTAACCTGACCTATTTTACCTCTTAAGCGAAATCCTGCATTACGGCGGGTGCGCCATTCTTCAGAGATTACTCCACGTTCAGCATTAATCTCATCCTCATCAAGAGCTAACTCATCACACCAATCCCGTAAAATTAATAAACATGTATCAACAAGACCTTCACGCTTAGTTGGTACACGACTGATATTATATACAGTTTCGTTTTTAGCTGTGTAGGCATTAATATCTTTCCCAAACTTAAGCCCATTACGTTCTAACATATCAAGCATGCTATTACCCGGAAAAGTATTTGTACCATTAAAGGCCATATGCTCTAAAAAGTGAGCCAAACCATCCTGATTATCTTTTTCTAATACAGCTCCCACATTTTGGTAAATGTAAAAACTAGCTCTTTCTTTAGGTGTATCGTTATGGCGGATATAGTAAGTTAATCCATTCGGTAAAACACCTGTTCTAAAAGCACTATCAAATGGTATTTCTTCAGATAAATCAGAAAATTGTTGTGCTACTGATAAGACATTGAAAATTAGCACTCCAATACATATAATTAACATTCTTTTCATGTGTCTATAATTTGTCTTTAATTGCCAGATGAAACTCACCCTTTTAGTCATCCCCTGAGTGAGGAATATATACTCATGGTTCGTTTCATTAACTTTTTTTACTTTACTTTTGATTACCCTGTCTTTAAACAATTTGCACCAGGGCAATTGAAATGCTTATTGAAAATGAATTAAAGATTTTTAAATAAATCTTCTCCGCCTTCCATTAATTCCAATTTGTATTTGATATTAACCAGTTTCTTATAGTTAGAAGGAAATTTTTCAATCGCAATCTTTTTCAGCTTAATTGCTTTATCTGTTTTACCTTGAACATATAATAAATCAGCCTTTAAATTATCAACAGCATAATAATCCGGGATTAACTTATAAGAGTAATTAATCCACTTTTCAACAGGCTTTAAATTCCCTTCTTTACAACAAGCTTGCAAATATTTATGCCCAACCTTAACAATTTTTTTAACTTCTTTACTGGCCAAACGCCCTGCTTTTAATCTTGATAACATGATTCGACTACTTTCTGTAGTTTTATTTTCATAACCTGCCTTTAGTGACTCATAGAATTCTCTATCTTTTTTATGAATATCTTTAATTGAAATTGCATTCATTAGACTATCCATATAATTACATGATTTTTTCATGAAAGTTGGATAATCCTTTTTCATAAGAAAATATTCAGCTTCAAGCCAGTTTAAATCTTCATCTTTTGGGATTTTATCTAAATTATTTCTACGTTTTTCGATATATACTTTCAGTAAATCAGCATTTTGGGTTCTATTGGCTAACCTTAAAGTATTCTTGTATAAAGTTTCATTCAACGTTTTTAAAACTCTTAGCCTTCTTTCATCTAATTCTTTGCTATACTCATCGTAATTTGCTTTAAGTATTTCTTCAGCCTTAGTATTCAACAGCAAATACCTGCTATACTTTCTCAGAAATTCCATCATTTCCATATCAGATTCTTTGATCTCTGTCTGTACTTTTAACCAGGCATCAATTCCCTCAGTAGGACTCACTCCATATTCTATCATCTTTTGTATGTAGAATTTCAGGAATTTTTCGTTACCCTGTTTCTCAGCAAATTTAGTCTTGATGTTCTCCAGGCTAAATTTATCATATACTGAGTTGATCGCATTTTCGCCTAATTGCACCAAATTATCTCCATACCTACTACCAGAACCCCGGTAAATAACTTCACCCTCTCCATTAATAAACATTAAAGTAGGATAACTACTAACCTGGTATTGTTGAGCCATATGTAATCCTTCTTTTTCAGCATCCAGTTTTAGGTTAATAAAATTCTTATTATAATAATTCCCTACTACAGAATCCATAAAAGGCCCTTTAGCCAGCCTTTTACATGGGCCACACCATTGAGTATAAAAATCAACAAAAATGAATTTATCCTCTTTCTTTGCCAACTCTAAAGCCTCACTAAATGAAATGTGCTTGAATTCAATCCCCTGAGCAAATATTGATGCACCCATAAAAAAGAATAGAACCCCAAAGCCTACTATTTTTTTTCTCATATCATTTTTTTATTCAAAACCACCACTCTAACATATCCCCATATCAAAGAATATAAACAGAGCTTTTATTATAAGACTACAAATAATTGATATGGGGTGACATAGAATAAAAAAGTTGCTTCAGATTTAAGCAACTGAAACGACTTTACTACTTAGTTACAATTTAAACCTATTTGCCAATTTTATTCAGGAGAAAAAATCACCTTTTTACTTAATAGTAATATCCTCACCCTCCTTCATCAATTGAAGATCCTCCAATATCCCATCTGCTCTTTTATTCCCTTCTTTTTTTGCAATCTGATATGCTTGTTCTTTTATTTCAATTGCTTTTGCCTTATCCTCACTAAATAAATACATAACATTTGCATAAGTACTCAATGTACTAGCATCATCCGGATAAATATCTACAGCTACTTTCATCCAACGTATAACATCAGCCTTATCTTTATCTGAATCTGCGAATTGAGCATAACTTGCAACCATACTGTTAATTTCCTGACTTTTCCTTCTGGAAACTGGCATTGTAAATTGAGCATTCTTGTCTCCTTCTTCCTTTTTCTTTTTCCAGCTAAAGTATTTACTACGCATGTCGTTTACATCAATAGATTGAATAAAGGCTTCATTACCATCCCTCACCATACTTTTGTACATAGGACCATTTCCTGTGTTGGAATAATAATAAACATAGGTCCTTTTTCGTTGATTATCATCTACTTTTACACCTGCCTCTCCTGCTCTTTTCAAAGCTAATTCAAGAATTGTGGTATCTTTTTTTGCAACTGCATAGTTTGTTGTATTCTCAACCATTGAACGAGGTATTTTCTGAAATATCTCACGAATGTCTTTTCTTACATATAACTTCCAGGCATCAGACCCATTGTTACGCTGAATAATTTCATCCGCTTTACCACCGAAGACAATCTCTTTTTTGTGATCAGCCAGCAATAGCACCATTTCTTTATCTGACTCCTTAATGGTTTTTTGAATATTTAGATAATACTCCAAAATATCAGTATAATTAGTCGACTTAGATTCTTTCAGTTTTTCCAAATATAAACGAACAAACTTCTCATCATTTTTCTCCGCATCATATCTTTCCGACAATCTTCCTACACTATTAGGATCTTTTCCATTAGATACTGCTAAAGCAGCTTCTTTAAGAAAATCCTCAGTAGGCATAGCTGCAGAAAAACGATATACTACCAATCCATCACCATCAATAAACACGTAACCAGGAAGACCTGAAATACCATATTTACGCTTAATCATTGGGCCCTCTCCTCGCTCAACATCAACTTTTAATGCTACAAAATTTTCATCAAAGTAATTCCCAACTTCTTCTTCCAAAAAAACAGTTTTTGCCATTTTTTTACATGGTCCACACCACACGGCATAACCATCAATAAAAACCAGTTTGTTTTCTGCTTTTGCTTTTTGTATAGCTTGCTCTAAAGTGATGTGTTCAAAATTTATCCCTTGAGCCATCATTCCTATCACACAAACAAGGGCAAATATAATTGTGCTATATAATCGTTTCATTTGTTTTATTTTTTATTCAATTAGCTATGTCATACTTATAAAAAATGGCTACTAATTCTGCTCATTCTTAAGTTTTTCTAACTGCTCCTTTAACTTAATATATTCCTTTTGTCTTTCATTAAGCTTACTCAAAGCCATTTCTTTGGATTGAATAGCAGCTTTAACCTTACCTTGTTTACGCAGCACTGATGATCTTAAATCATCCATTCTAAAATCTGACGGTATTAATTCTGAAGCATAATTCAACCATCCGTATATACGTTTATAATCGCTCTTTTTTAGTGAGCAATATTTAAGTAAATATGGTATCGTTGTATAATAAGCAGAGATCTGACGATTAGCCTCAACACCCTTTTTATATTTTTCAAGTGTTGAATTACCATAATAACTAGGTTTGTATTTTGTTGCTTTATATTCTTCATAGAGAGCCAAATCATCTTCCCTAAGCTTAGCTAATGATTTTGCAGATGCGATACTATCTAAATAAGTCGTTGCTTGCTTTTTATATGTTTCATAATCTTTATCTAACAAAAGATAAGACAATTCATATCGCATTAAAGAACCAGGCTTATCCTCACCTCCAGGCAATTCTTTCCATTTATTAATATAAAGGCGCATCAATTGAGGACTACTTTTACGAAAAGCTTCATAATAGGTATTATATACTATTTGTGTTTTTAGCTTTGTTAATTGTTTCTCCTCTGCTCTAGTGGCAATATCCCAATATTCATCAAAGTTGGAATACAAAATTTCTTCTGCTTTACCCCCTACACATAAATATTTGGAGTGATTTAATAAAAACTCCATCATATCAACATCACTCTCCTTAATTTCAGTTTGTATTTTAAGCCATGCCTCTATAGCATCCGTTGGATTTTCTCTCACTTCAATCATTTTTGAAATATACATTTTCAAAAATCTTTCATCATTAAGCCTATTGGGATACTCCTGTTTCAGATCATTAATACTATATCCACTGGCGTATGCGTCTATTGCATCTTTTCCTAATTTCAAGACGGAAGCAATGTCTCCTGAACCTACATTTTTATACACTAAATCTCCCTGACTATTTAGAAAAATTAAAGTCGGATAAGCATTCACCTTATATTTTCTTGCAGCCTCCAGCCCCTCATGTTCAGCATCCAATTTGATATTAATAAATTGCATGTTGTATAATTGCCCAACTTTTTGGTGAGTAAATACATTTTTAGCTAACATTTTACAAGGTCCACACCATTGGGTATAAAAATCAATAAATATCAACTTATCTTCTTGTTTTGCTTTTTTAAGTGCTTCCTCTAAAGAAATATGGTTAAATTCGATTCCCTGAGCAAACAATCCTCCATTAACCATTGCTAAAAGAAGAATTAGCACCCTTGTTAAATTTTTCATCTGTTTTAATTTATTTTAATTTGCCAGATGGAACTCCCAAAAAATAATCATCTTCATGTGTCAGAAAATTTTTATCATGGTCGTTTCATGTGTTTATAATTTGATTTCTTATTTTCTTTAAATCTTCTATCAGAACTTTATTGTTCTTTATTATAAGACGCTTTTGATAAGTTTGAGAGTGACATACTCATAAAAAAAGTCGCCTCCTAGAACAAGATGCGACTTTTCAATTTCTTAGGATTTTTCATAACTACCTCTCATTTCCTTCTGGCAAGTAAGTTGTTCTGATATATCTTTCCGGATCAATTATTTTATGCATACATTCTTCTAATTCCGGCTTTGTTATAGACTTAATTATTTTATCCAGCTCTTTAGGGGAATAAATGTTTCGGAATTTAAGATATCTTCTAATCCAAAGATCTGAAATCTGTTTATCTTCATAAAACGACATTACATATACACTCCTCAACATTGCTTTTATCTTTTTCACCTCAAAATCAGAAAGTTCTTCCATACTTAATGACATAAGTACTTCATTATTCATAATATCATATACCTGCCTTACATTTGAGGTATCGGTCATAAATACAAGTTTAAGTGCACTCGAACTAAATGGGGAATTAGAAATCTCCACCTTCTTTCCTGACGCATAGACCATTCCATATTTATCACGCAATACATCAGTCATTTTCAGATGTGCATGCTCTAATACTCCTTGCAAAATCATTTCGTCACGCATGGACAATTCTTTTTCCGAAACTTTCGAAAATGAATATCTAATTTTAGCTAAACCTCTAGTCCAAGGTATGTTGTTACATATATTTGAATCAGGAAAATTGGAATAGTCTTTTTTTACTTGCATAAATTCATTCTTCTTTGATGGCAATGTTCCAATGTATTGAGAAACCAATTTCTCAATATTTCCAGGTAAACTTCCTTCGACAAACACAATAGCACCTTCGAGACTCTCTTTTATCGATTGATCATAATGAATAAAGCGTTCAATTAGATCCTCACTTAATTCCAACAAAGAATTTTCATCATCATTTAAATTCTTTTTCTTTACATAGCGCTTGAGCTTACCCATAACATCATCTATATCTGGATAGTTGCACTCAGAAACTATAAGGTTAAAAATTTTAATCCCCTGATCGAAATACTCCGATTTTCCATTTACATTAAATTGATAAGTATTGTCATCAATTAAAACGTTTTTTGTTATAGACATACTTTTTTCAATAGAACGCGCATCTTTATCACTGTAGTCTCCATAAGTATTTATCATATATCGAAGAGATTTTTCAAAATATTCCCTTTCATTTTTAGGCAAATAATTCAATCCCTTATCGGTCATCATTTTAACACTAAACCTACCATTATTTAATTGGTACAACACGACTTTAATACCATTTGAGTAGCTATATACCTTTAACGAATCTGCTACTTGACGGACCTTTACAATATGAGCTGGAAGTTTATTATCTATTTCTATATCTACTGACTTATTACAATTAAATTGGATCTCGTTTGTTTTTTTATAAACATACGGTTCTGTTTTTACAGAGTTCAAACTGTCTAATTTCTGGAGAATAAAAGACTCAGTAAATTCAGATGAGCAAGCTGAAGCCGTACTATCATACAAAATGGTTTTATGTAACCTAATCATCTTTTTAGCTACTGTTACAAAATCATCAGGTTTCAATTCAGAAAATACCTTTTTTGTCAATTCTATATTTTTTCTATCACTCAATGGTACATCTCCTGTTTTGAAATAATCCTTTACTCTGGAATACATAACCGAATTGTCATAAGGCCTCTTTTTCTGATAATTCAAATACAATTCACTTTCATATTGAATTTCTTCTTTTGAAACACCATATTGAACAACCTGAGCCAATATGTTACAGAAATCGTTAAACACCTCATTATAAGCAGCATCTTTAACTAATTGAAATCGAAAATTAAATACTTGGTTATCTTGAATTAACGACCCTAAATTTACCGAAACTTGCGACACGGAACCTCCCAATTGTTTTGATAACCGACGCTCAACAACCTTAACAAACAAACGATTAGTAAGCTCTTCCTTAAAAGCGGAATAACTATTACGAACAATAGGTTTTGCTTTAAATAAAACAACCAACTTAGTAGATAAATTTTTACTTTTTTGTTTATACTTTCCGCTCACAATGGTTTCGTTATTTATATCAATATAGTGATTGGTATGTTTTTCTTTTGCTTCGGGTACCTGTGAAAATATTTTTTTAATTGTCTTACACACAAATTTTTCATCCATTTTCCCATACACAATAACAGCCAGATTAGATGGAATATAATTGTCTTTATAAAATTGATACAAGCCCTCTGCTGTTGCCTTTTGAACAGATTCTTTAGTCCCCAGATTATTATGCCCCTCCAGAATGGTACCAATCAAATTTGGTGACCCCTCCAGATTACCTCCTTTACGATTAATCTCTTCTACAATTACTTTTTTTTCATTTTCCAACGCACCTTTTTCTAATTTCAGATTAAACATCCAATCCTTAAGAATACTAAGACTTCTAAAGAAATAATCTTTGTCATTTTCAGGGATGGTCATAAAGTACTCAGTTTCTGTATTACCTGTATATCCATTATAATCGACACCAATTCGCATCCCCATCAATTCAATTTCTTCTGAGCAGGTCTTTCCCGGGTAATTTTCACTTCCCTGAAATAACATATGTTCTATCATGTGCGCATAACCATGTTGATCAGGTCGCTCAATGTAAGCTCCTACTTTTGTTATAATAGCCAATTTTACTTTTCCAGGATCTCCATTAGGAATAAGGAAGTATGTTAAACCATTATTCAAATGCCCCATTTTTATTTCGGAAGTCATCTTAAGAGGTTGAGAAAAACCTATTGTATAGTTTAGCAAAGAAATAAATATAAAGATGATCTTTAATAAGTTCATGTATTTACAATTTAGTTTAAATGTTCATATGATAATCTCAAGAAAATTTTATCATCCGCCAGAAAGAGAAATCTATTTTAACATTCTTATTTAACTTCTCTTTCATCTATTATTTTGAGTAACATAGGCTCTAACATTCCGGAAGATGGCCTTGGTAAGTTAACAAGTTCAATTTTTCCTTCAGGATTTATTAGTAAGGATATTGGCAAATTTTCTGTTTTTAAAACCTCCTTAAGGGTATCTTCTTTCGCATAAGCCAGGTTCAAATAATTATAAATCCTTTTCCTTTTTATGGCTTGAGAAGTTGATATACTATAGGTTTTAAGTTCCGGAATTGCTTCATTAATATGATTAAGATAATAAGATTCATAGGGTGAATAACCATATTTATTTTTTCCTATAGCTAAAAAAATCCAACTCCCTAAATAGTCTTTTATTTTAATATTTTTTCCATCCAACGTAACTAAACTAAAATTTATATCTTTAATTCGATCTTGTTTAATCCCATGGTTTATATATTCCCTTGACTGAATCGAATGATAATCTTCTAATAAAAACGTATGCCAAAAACCGGTATATATACCGATCTCTTTTTTTATGTTTAAACCACAATCAACTTGAAATAATTCTTTTAAGCTAACTGCCATTTGATACTTTTTTAATTCATCACTTTTTAAAAGAGATGCCAGGTATTTTTCATTATGAACAGGATCTTTAGTTGAATTTGAATTAAACAAAGGATCATTAAACCTTAGATAGTTCAAATAATTATTTAAAAGAATCCTGTAGCTTTCTGAAAAATACGCATAAGTGTAATCCGAATCTTCAATGACTGATTTATAAACATCCTCCTCTTGTTTTGAAAGATGTTTATTAATAGGAGATGGATATGTATATTCAGTTAAAAGACTTTTAAGATAATTGTACTTATTATCAAAACGAATAAATCTAATAAAACCAGATGAAGCATCTTTATTCTGCTTCTCAAAATTTAAAATACGTTTTTCGATCTCATTAAAAACGCTTAATGAGTAGTGCATATTTGCTACAACACTGTCCTTATGAATATTTGACAAATAATTATGCTGATAATCTATTTCGCTAAGAAGACGATTTTGTCTGGCAGCAATTGAATTTCCTACAATTTTATATTGATGTGATTTATATATAACGTTAAGAGTATCTCCGGCTTCCAGATAGCACTGAAACGATTTATAAGAATTATTACTCCTAATTAATAATAAATCTGCATCCTTTATATGTGCTAAAAACTGAATACTTCCTGTTTTATCTTTCCATTTTATTTGAGATTTACTCCACAATAATTCTTTACCTGTTACCGAGGCGGAAGTCATTTCATTATCATCAATCAATAAGTTAATCGTTGCTACATTTTCTATTGTATTCTGGTACTTACATGCACTCAATAAGAAAAACAATAACAGGTTTGCAAGTAGCACTAGTCTTCCGTATTTATTATTTCTCATGTTTATACTACTCTTCATCTTTCTATATAATTCATACACTATATATAAGACGCAAAAAACAAACCCGAGTGTGACAACGAAACTGTTTTTAACCAGCTCTGATAAAAGAAAGGTCAAATCCCATTTAGATTAACCAGGCATATATCAAACAAAAAGAGGGAATCCTTTACAGGAAACCCTCTTTAACATTAAAATTAGGGGGGATTTAGTCCATATTATTTTACAATAATCTTAAATGTTTTAAAAGATCCTTCACTGGATACTTTTAATAAGTAGATTCCCTCTGCAACATCATAGTTAATTACACCATTTTGTATAATGCCTTTTTCTACAATTTGACCACTCAAATTATATAATTCATAAGATGAGTCTGCACTATTTAATCCAGTAACATTAACAAAACCATAAGATGGGTTTGGAGATACATTAATGGATAACTTCTCTGCTAAAGGCTTAATTGCGTTTGCAGTACCATTTGGGTTAAATACATATAACTCTTCACCCAAGCTTGCATTTGGATCTTCTCCTGCAAAATAAATTTTACTATCAAACACTACTAAATCAGAAGGGTAAAACCCTTTACTTTCTTCTACTATCTCAACCGATGAACCATTCAGTTTATAAATTACATCTGTTGTAGAATCATAAGTATTCTCTCCATCTACATACGAGTATTTTGCTATAAAATACAAGGTATTATTCAAAACAACATAGTCCTTAGGATCAAAATTTATAAATACTTCCTCAGGAGTTTCCAAACCGGCTTTGTATGCATCTAATAAACCAGAAATACGAGTTAATGTATTCATATCAATATCATACACATATAATTGGTCTAAAGCATCCGTTTCTGAATTATCATCATCACCTTCGAAATATAATTTACCATCAAACAAAAACGGTTGGCTATTGATATCAACTGTCCAGGTTGCATCTCCAGGTGTTACTCTTACTGTTCCTTCAGCTGTTCCGTTGGTTTTCCAAAGCGCATAAGTACCATCACCATCTGCTGCTCTAAAATAAGCCATATTATTATAAGTCACATAATACTTCGGACTACTATTACTTGAACCAACATTAATATCCTTAAGAAGCTGAGGACCTTCTGTTCCTGCCGGATCATAAATAAACAATTCTGTTCCCGTTGCATCATCTAACGTTTCATCAACATAATCACCTGCAAAGACAACTTTACCTCCTAATAAACAAGCCCCATTAGATGAATTTTCAACTTTTAAAGTTACTCCATCTTCCTCATATTGATTAGGCAAAACCTCTGGTTCATTTAAATTAACTCCATTCCATAACTTCCATGGCGTAGAACTTCCTTCTGTTAAATAAACTTTACTATTAGCGTCATCAACTAAAACTCTACTACTCCAGGCATTATTAAGCGCTCTTACAGTATCGCCTTTTACTCCGTCAATATAATAAACATGGCTACTTCCATCTCCATTCTTAGCACTAAAATATACCTTATCATTAAAAAGAACCGAATAAGTAAAACTTGCACTATTATGCTGTGTATATTCTACACTCTCTGCATCAACTTCCGTAGTGAAAGTTGAATTCACTTCTAGCATACTTGTGTTTGCTGCACTTCCGTCAGATACCCATAATTCATAATCACTGTAATCATAATAATATATAGTACCCATAATACTTTTAGCTGCGCTCCATGTATTTACACCCTTACCAGCATAAATAAAGAAATTGCTGTTTGCTACTAAATTACTTGGGGCTGTTCCTTCTTCGCCTTCATGAGAATCAGCTACAATTTCTACTGTTTGACCTAGCATTAATGAAACATTCATTAATGCAAAAAGAAAAAAGTACATTTTTTTCATAATAATATGTTTAAGTTAAAATTAACAGGCTGTATAATCTTACCATATACACCGTATTATTATTAAGACGCAAGAAACGCAGCAGGTGGGTGACACAAAACACGAAAAAAGATCTTTTTTATTTATATATACAGATATATCAAGGGTAGAAATACAAAATTAAACTTCCTATAAGCCTTTTTAAACAAAATCACACACCCTTAATTTGAAACATTCATTTTTTGCAGTAATGATAACCTGCTATAATAAAAAAGGTCATCGCTATGGATGACCTTTCTGTCTTTAATAGAAAAATATATTAATAGTTAAAGGTGTACACAAAATACCTGGCAGACCATCCATTATAAAGAAAGTTTCTTGTAATAGTGGTTACATTACCATCTGCATCAGTTTCATAAGTATAGGTTGGTTCCTCTAGATAGTTACCTGTATACAACTCACTACTTGCTTCAGTATCTGTAACAACATATTTTGTCATAAATAAATCACACAAAATTTCTCCTAAGCTAGATAAGGAAATAAAGGGAGGTAGTCCTTCCATATAACATGGCATATAAATTGGTTCAAATGCAGTTCTATGCTGACGATTTTTTTCTGGTATTTTAAAGTAATCATATTGCCAGTATTCTGCAAAAACTTTTTCTCCAGTTCCAAAAGGATCGGCAAATTGAACCTGGTAAGTATCTGACTTACCATAATAGGATATCAAGACACCATCTTCGTCATACTGAAAATCCTGACTTTCAACTTCATTATCAGTATATATCTCAACAACTCCTTCATCACTTAGAAAATAATCATATCGTAAAATTTTATCCAATTGAGTTATACCTTCTTTATATTTAAATATTTGATTAAAATATTTATATCCATACTCTTGATAATAATCGCTATCATAACGATATTTATAAGTAGCGGTATCTACCATTCCTAAATCGTTATATGTAAAATAAAAATCAGCTGTTTTACCACTAAAAGCATAGTAATATTCAAAATGATTTATACGATTTTGTTCATCGTAATCTAAAGAAATCACATTTGTTATATTTCGATAACCATCATATACATTAATACTAGTAGGAAGTTTAAGCACATCACTTTTACGTACAGTTATTGTTGTGGTACTAATTTGTCCTTTTCTATCCTTTATTATTACATCCAGATTATATTCCTCATCTGCCACGAGTGTACCAAATCCAATAGTTTCTGATAATATATATTCATATTCAGCAGAAGTAGCATCAGGAGCATAATAAAACACTTCATCTCCTTTAAATAAAACCTGAACTGATTCTAACTCATTTAAACCGGTACTCACCAAGCCTTTTAGTTGATAAATAGGTACTACAACATTAAGACTTGTACCTCCTACAAGTTGTATTTCTGGAAATGAAAATTGCTTAACCGACAATGTAAATCCACGATTTGTACTTCGATTATCTTTATCATTTACTTTAAAAATGTAATACAAAACTGTATCTGTTTCAAATGAAGTTAAATCGATATCATAATTAAAAACAAAATTCTTTTTTCCATTATATGTCTCAATTGTTTCGATTAGCTCATAATTTGTGGCATTCAGTATTTCAATATTTTGTACTCCATTAGGCACTTCCATCTGCATTTGAACAGAATAAACATCAGCAGTATCGCGTCTTACCTCTACTTCCTGATCTTCAAGTTCAAACCCCGGATCCGGAAACTCAGGGTCCTTTTGACAAGACCATAAAACCAGTGTTAACAGAGTAGCGAAATTTATTAGATATTTAATTTTCATCATTAATCAGTTTACATGTTAATTTTCCACAATCACTTCCAAATCAGGATTAAACGCAATTAAATCCACACCCCACTCATCCATAAAATCAAGTAATGCATTCATTTTATCTTTTATTACTTCAGGAAAGGCAAGTAACTCCTCTGCATTTCTATGCAGCATTTCATTTAGATAACTTCTTACATCATAGCTTAAACTTTCTAAAAAGTAATACGATTTTTTAATCGCTTTTTCTTCTCCATCAATTGTAGTTAATCCAGTATTATCGTTATAAAAAAACCTGGCATCAATAAAGCCTTTGGAATAAAACCAATCTTTATCCACCACAGAAGGAACTGTTTCGGCTCCCTCCGAATCATCTTCAAGATCAATATCAAAATCCTCTGCATATACCTCTTCTATTGACATGCCATAATACTCTGATGATAAAGAGAAAAAATCTTCTGATATATACTGGTATAAATCATGCATCTCCATAATACGACACAGAAAGATGTAGAAATTATCTTTTCTGTATTTTTCAGCATTATACAGCAATCCATCCTGATTTACATTAAATGCTAATGAATGCCTGTTATAAACACAGTTTACAGTACCAATGGCAGACTCTCCTGTTCGTGAATCAGATTCAGTAAGAATATCTGTTCCAATTCCGTTTTGGTTATCAACAAATACCTCATCGCAAATCAACACTTTAAATGGGATGTATTCTACGATTATACTTTCCTTTCTAATATATTGGAATATTATATCATTAATATATGATAAGGATTGATCTAAATATATTTCATACAAGGTTTGATTTTCCGAAGTCATTTCTCCATTTTCATCAAGAAAGGATTCTTTAATCATTTTTAACTTCACGTCACTCCAAAGATCAGCGGCAACATCATCACTTGCAGTATAAGCAAAATCCAAAATTGAATCAAATTCATAAAGTAGACCACAATTGTAATTGTTATAAATTGAGGTTACATATTCATTGTTGGCAGAATTTACAAAAATGGCAACTCTGTCTTCATCCTTATAAGATGGAGTTAAAGTATCTTCAGATTCACATCCGGCAAATACCAAAGAAGCAATAACACTAATATATATGAGCAATTTTTTCTTCATCTGTTTATATTTTAATTTTTTAACCAGACGAAACTCTCAAATAAGTTCAACTATTAAACTTTTATAAAGAAAACAATTGAACTTATATAGTAGTTTCATTATATGATTACATTTTATTATGGAATAATTATTTCATTATCAACTTCCGGTATCTTTTCATATCGCTCATTATTTCTAATAAGCGGATTATTTTCCCTTTCTTTTAAAGGAATTGGAAGCGTATAGTTATAATCATTTGAAAGTAAGGTATATGTTTCAGTTCCCAGTTTTGTACCATCTTCACTTACCAGAGTAAATACATGTTTAATTACCGGGCGATCATTCATACGACGTAAATCAAACCACCTGTGATGATCTTCAAAACAGAACTCTTTCCTTCTTTCATCCAGCACATAAATTAAAACCTCAGAAGACTCCGTTGGATATTCTATATCTGTTGTTGAAGAGTAACGATATTCATGAATGGTTTTAATATCATTTAATGCATTGTCTGTTTGCCCTTTCTGAGCATAAGCCTCCGCCCTGTTTAAATGCGCCTCCACTACTTTAAAATTGGTAAATCCAACAGATGTATAACTATCTGAATACTTATTTACGGCAAAATAAGTCGTTCCTGTACCATTATCAACCTCGGTAAAAAATAAACTCTTTCTAACATCCTTATCCTCATACATACTAATCAATTCTTTATTCGCAACATAAGCACTAGAGGTTGAAAAAGCCGGATTAGTATTATGGTATGAATAAAGAATTTCGTGATTATCTTCATCCAGGAACACTCTGTTTTCATACATTCTACTTAGTTTTTTAAGTTGGATTACTTTTTCTGACCAAGTAATACACTCATCCCATTTTTCCTGATAAAGTTTCACTCTTGACATCAATAAATAACAAGCTTCTACACTTGGATGCCAGATTGATTTCTCAAGTTGACTAGCAGCAATTAATTCTGTAGCACGTTCGATATCTTTTTCTATAAAATCATAACATTCCTGAACTGTGTTTCTTGAATAAGTTACTTCAACACCAATATTATCTCTGATTGGAACACCTAGTTCAACACTTGCAGTACTTTCTGCATAAGGTTGACCATAAAGATTTAACAAATTAAAATAAGATAATGCACGAATAAAGTAAGCTTCTCCTTTTACGTAATTAATTTCCTCCTGAGTCCCTATGGCATCATCAATCAATTCAATCACATAATTAGCAATAGCAATATCCTCATACATATTTTCCCATGAGTTATTAATACCATTCAGAGTATTACCATCCTCATCAATTTCTATTTCTCTTTGCCAGGTATAAGTTGTCTTTGCGCCTTCCTTTTGGGATGTATAAGCCAATGAATTTTCAACCACATTATCAGTCATATGATTAACTGTAGTAAAAACTGGATAGTTATAGTTAAACTCCGATAAAAGCAATGCTGCATAGTGATCTGTTTTCTCAGGTACCAATTTATCCTGGTCCACTTCATCTAAAAAATCGCCACATCCTATAAAAGGAATAAAAAACAGTATATATAATAATTTCTTCATCTCTAATTGATTGAACTTTGTTTTAGAAACTTAAGTTTAAACTCATACTATAAGTGGGTAAAGAAGGTAATCCAATGCCATCCACTTGCTCCGGATCCTGTCCCTTCAACTTTTTATCGAAAGCCCAAACTGCAACATTACTAGCCTGAACACCTATATTTACATTCTGGATTCCAGTACCTTTTAAAATATCTTTTGGCATACTGTAGGATAAAGAAACAGTTTGCAAACGTATATGATCGCCTTTGACTACTCGCTGATCACTATAATCATACATCCACCATCCATTTTTTCCCTCGGGTACTACCTTACCATAATTGGTCACATAAATACTCTTATATCCATCTGAGGTTGAATTTGTCGAAAACCTTAAGTTATCATTACTTAATGTTGGAATATCAGTTATCAATTCATCTCCTGGGTTTCTCCATCGCTTATTAAACTCACTATTTAAATTTTCATAAGGCAATGGTAGGTTTTGATTACCATTATATAACTTCAGCAATCTTACTTTATGACCTAACTTATAATTGAAATTAGCAGATAATCTAAGTTTCTTATATCTAAACTCAGTTCCAAAACTACCAAAATACAGAGGCACTCTACTTCCTTCATAAACTAAAGCTGCCTGAAGTTGCTCTTCTGCAGACATATCTTCTTCAACAAGGTGTTTAAATGTTGGCAATCCCTCCTCTGATAATCCATCAAATTGATATGAAAAGAAACCATGCGTAGGAAAACCTTCTCTATAAATACTTCCAGCCAAATAATTTGCAACAGTTAAATTCCTCTCTGCCCCTTCTTCAAATCCTTTTAATACACGATCTCTATCATAAGAGAAGTAAAACGATGTATTCCAGCTAAAATTCTTATTCTTAATATTTACAGTTCTTAATGAAACTTCATAACTGGTCACATCTTTAGATCCGGAATTATAAGCCTGAGTTGAGGTTCCATTAACTAAAGACACTGGTCTCAACTGAATCAGATCAACACTTTTTGAGTAGGCATAATCAAGAGCTCCACTTATCCTGCCTCTGTACAAACTAAAATTTAATCCAAGGTTTACTGTTTCTGTTTTTTCCCATCGGATATTTGCATTCGGAAATTCAGATAGTGAAGCTACATTTTCAGGGTAATACACTGATCTATTTCGCCCATAATCATTAATAATCAGATAAGGAGTTGTATTTGGCATAGTTCCCCTAACACCATACGAACCTCTTAATGCTAATTCATCAAAGATACCTGAACGATTAAAAAACTGCTCATTATGAATATTCCATCTGGCAGAAGCTGACCATGTAGGCTTAAACTTATAGCGCTCATATTGTCCAAATGTATTAGAACCATCACTACGGGCATTAAAATTGATAACATACCTGTTATCAAATACATAGTTTAAAATTCCAAACAGGGAAACTGTATTTTGGGTTCTGTCGGTAATCGTTGGATAAACAGTCTGTGAACCATCATTTGTTAACCATCTGATAGCATACTCATAATCATAATCTGTAAAATTCAGTTCTCTTGTTTCCTGACTAAAACTGGTTTCCGGCAAAGTAATAAAACCTCTTCCCTGATAATGATTATAACCAGGAACAGTAAAACCTGTTGCACCCCAATATTGAGCTGAACGAACTTCATGCCCTAAATTAAAGTTAAAAACATGCTTTTCATCAAATACTTTATTATAGTTCAACTGGTTACGCAACGAATAAGTATCCTGACTAACCATTCCTCCGCTATAAATACCGCCAAATGGCACAGTACTAGCTTCATTCAAGTTTTGTTCCACTAAATCCTCAAAATCATCATATGTTCTTAATTTTGAAATATAATAAGTATCCTCAGTAATCCACTCCTCTCTAAGGTTTGTGGTATTTCGATAACTAACCATACTGTTTAAACGAAAACCATTCAGAAACGTCCAACCCAGATTAGCTGTAATTGCAAAATCTTTATTAGTAATATTACGTTCCGAATTATCCATTTCGCGTAATACATTATATCTGCCATAAACAATGCTTCGATCTACATCCATTGGATCATAGATTTCCTTATATTGATAATAATAACTACCATCCTCATTATAAATAGGCACTGCCCTACTGGTATAATAAGCAACGTTAAATGGATTTATGGAACTATGGTTGTATTTTGATTTTTGAATAGAACCATTTAGCTTAAAAGAAAGCAACAAATTATCTTTCAAATTTAAATCAATATTCGATCTTGCTGTAATTCGATTTACATCTACATTTTTTTCTGTTCCTTGCTGATCATCATAACCCAATGAAATATAAAACTTTGATTTTTCAGCCCCTCCTGAAGCACTAACTGAGTGTGATTGATTTATGGCCGTTTGATATAACTCACCAAACCAATCCGAATTTAAAGTTTCCAGATAAGATACCTGGTTCTGAAATTGATCATAATCATAAGTTCCATCCCAAAGGTTTAGTAATGCTCCTTCAAATCCTATTCTGTCAATATTATTATAATCCTCACTAAATCCTAGATTGCGCTCATACATCTCTCTTGAAAGATCAATACGTTGCTTTGAATTCATCAGATTCATATCTGTATAAGCAGGTGCCTGAACTACATTTAATGTTCCGGAATAGTTTAAAGAAGTATTCCCTTCTTTTCCTCGTTTGGTTGTAATTACAATAACACCATTCGCTGCACGAGTACCATAAATTGCAGTAGCGGAAGCATCTTTCAAAATATCAATTTGGTCAATATCCTGAGGATTGATTCCTGTAATTGCATTTCCAATTAAGTTAATGTTATCAAAACTATTAATCTCACTGGCAGTTAATGGTACCGGATCTTCATAAATCACACCATCAATAACCCATAAAGGACTCTGATTTCCGGTAAAAGTACTACCTCCACGGATTCTTACTTTTGCAGCAGCACCGGGAGTTGCACTCAAATTGGTAACCATAAGTCCGGTAGCTTTACCTTCAAGCATCTTATCAATGCTTAAAGATCCCATTAAATCTAAATCCTGAGCTTTTACAGTAGAAATAGCACTGGTCAATTCTCTTTTATCAACAGTATAATAACCTGTAGCTACAACTTCACCAATTTCAAGAATTTCAGAAACCATTTGAACATCCAAAGTCGTTCTCCCTTCAAGTTTTACTTCCTGCGTAACATAGCCTATAAAAGAAAATACTAATGTTTCATATTCCTTTGGTAGTGTCATCTTAAACTCACCGTTAGTGTCGGTTATTGCCCCAAGAAATCCATTTTTCACCACAATATTAACCCCAGGAAGTGACTCACCTGTTTCATAGTCTGTAACTTTCCCCTGTACAACTACTTTTTTATCTTGCTGAACAGCAATTTCTTCCTTTGGTTTAATAATAATAACATCATTAACCATAGTATAGGTCAGATTAGTATCCTCCAGTAAATCTGTTAACAAATCGGCAACAGTGATATTTGTTTGATTTAGCGTAACACCATCCAATTCTTTAATGTTTTCTTCATTAAAGAAAAAGCTGTAGTTACTTTGTTGCTTTATCTCTTCAAATAACTGAGAAGCACTAATATTATTAACATTTATATTTACTCGTTTTGACTGCGAATAAGAATTTGCAGACAGAGTTACTATTGAGCTAAATATTAAAATAATGTATAACCTCATAATCAACCATTTCTTCTTAAACCCTCCGGCTTCCCAGAGAGTTTTAAGTATTTTCTTTTTTTTCATACTTTTGCTAGTGATAATTTATTGTATTCTTAATTAAAACGAGGATATTTTAAGAGGAGGGTGGGCCAACACCCTCCTTATTTTCTACTATCTTGATACGTATATGATTTTATTATCTTCGACTTCTATATGAACAGACATCTCTGCTTCCAGAATAGTTAAAATATCTGCCATATTATTATAACGAGGTAAGTCACCTGTAAATCGAATATCCTTAATACTTTCGTCTGTAATAAAGATTTCTACGTCATACCAACGTCCAAGCTTTGTTAAGAAAGATTGCAATGGTTCATTTCTGAATTTAAAACGTTTATCTTTCCATGCGGTATACAGATCTGTATCAACCTTTTGTTTTGAAATATTTTTAGTTTCCTTATTAAACAAGGATTGTTCTCCAGGAGATAAAAACTCAAGAGCAACTTCATTATTTTCAAGTTCTCGCTCCACTTTTACTTTTCCGTCAACAAGTGTTGTTACGATATTTATATCTTCTGAATATGAAGATATATTAAACTCAGTTCCTAAAACCTTGATAGAATGCTTATCAGTTTCAACAATAAATGGTTTTTCTTTATTATGAGTAACATCAAAATAAGCTTCTCCATGTAATTGTACACGTCTTTCATTTCCTACAAACGGAACTGTATAGGCAAGTTCTGTATCTGAATTTAACCAAACCTTAGTGCCATCTGGTAAAACCAGCTGATACTCTGCACCTCTTGGTATTTTTAGAATATTTTTAGAAGGTTTAATATTGGTAATTTCTATAGAATCATAGGCTAATACGCCTTTATCATTAGCAATCGAAATGTTACCCTCTTGAATAATAGTAGCAGATTCTGCTTCTAAACGCACCTCATTACCGTTATCAAGTATCAATGTAGCCTGCGGTACACCAGGCTTTATATCTGCCTTTACAATCATTTGGCTTTGATCACTGAAACTCTTTAATTGATAAACATAGTATAAAGAAAATCCCAAAACTAACACTGCTGCTATAGAAGCAATGGTTTTATATATCCTTAATTTAATAACCTTACCTTTATTTTGGCCAGCATTCATCCTATTAATAAAATTCTGCCATTGCTCTTCTTTATCAATTTTATTAATAGCATTGTTCCAATCCTCAAAAGCCTCAGAATTCAGAATATTTTGTTGAAGTTTTTGATTTCGATCATTATTCTCCCATTCATTCAACTCCTTAGTTTCTTGATCATCAAGAGAACCGAATAGCTTTGCTACGAATAATTTTGCATATTTAAATTGTTCCTGTATCTTTTTCATAACCTATAAGTTACAACAAAATCCAACTTTGTCTTACTTATAAGACGCAAAAACAATATTAGGGGGGTGACAATTACCAAAAAAATAATTAAAAGAATTGTATAAATTTTGTCAACAAGATCAATACAAATTGATGACCTAACTTTTCTCGTAGAAACTTGTAGGCTCTCTTCTTCACTGTTTTTATAGTATTTAGAGTTACATTTAATTCATCAGCAATTTCCTGATTGCTATATCCTTTCAATGCTAATTCAACAGTTTTTTTTGCTTGAGGAGATAACTGATCAATAGCTACTTTTAGTAGTCTATAGGTTTCCTCCCTTAATATTTCATCAATAAAATGATCATCTAATGGCAGATGAGTATAATCATCTAAAGAAGAGTTACTAATTTTCTTTTCTTTTCGAATCAGACTTAAACATGCATTTTTAACAAGTACATAAAGATATGCCCGTAATCCTTTTTCATCATTAAACTCTTCATCAGAATTTTTCCATAGTTTAACAAAAGCTTCCTGCGCTATATCTTTTCCTTTTTCATCATCTTTTAAAATACGACCAGCCAATACACACATTGAAGGAAAAAGATCAGTGAAAATTCTTTTAAACTCTTCACTATTATATTCAATATGTACATTAGCTATTTTCATAAATCTAATCTACGGCACAAAAACTATATAAACAAAGATTGATTGTTGATTTTTAACTCTAAACGAAGTACTTATTTATTTCGACCACAAAGAAAGTGTTATTTTTTGGAATCAAAAATCAACCAATACAAAAAACACCATATATACCTATATCAATACATTGCAATCAACATCTATATATTTAATATTCACTGTTAAATATGAGATCAATCACATTTTCTATGAAATAAATCATGCTGTTTAGTATTTTTTTTCTAAACTTGAACTTTCATTTTGGGAAACATGGAGAATAAAAATACCAAGAGCATTACAATTGATGTTGAAAAGGTTTTTAGAGAAAAAAACGCTGGACTGTATAAACTATTACCAAAGTTTATTTTCTCTTATTTAAAGAAAGTTATTCATCAGGATAGTTTAAATAGAATACTAAAAGAACACCCTGATAGTTATAATGTTGATTTTGGGGAAGAGTGTAAAAAACTTTTTGGCGTTACCAGCTCTACTGAAGGATTAGATAAAATCCCTAAAGAAGGTCGTTATTTATTTGTTGCCAATCACCCTCTTGGAGGATTAGATGGCATCATTTTTATGACAGAGGTAGGAAAAGTTTTTCCAAACATTAAATTTCCGGTAAACGATATACTATTACAAATAGGTCGCTTTAATGATATTTTTGTTCCTGTTAACAAACATGGAGCTCAGGCTAAGCAGGCTGCCATTCAAATTGAAAAAGCATTTGAATCAGAAGCGCAGATGTTATTTTTTCCAGCTGGATTAGTCTCAAGAAAACAAGGAAAAGAAATTAAAGACCTGGAATGGAAGCCAGCTTTTATAAAAAAAGCAATCAAACATAAAAGAGATATAATCCCTGTTTATATCAGTGGAAACAACTCTAAATTCTTCTATAACCTATCCCGTTTTAGAAAAAAGTTTGGCATTAAAGCGAACCTTGAAATGCTTTATCTGGTAGATGAAATGTTTAAGTTTAAAAACAAGAATGTTAAACTAACATTTGGACAACCAATATCCTGGGAGACAGTTAAAAAAGAAGGATCACCAAAAGAATGGGCTGAAAAAATAAAGCAAACAGTCTATAGCTTACCAAAATTAATTTAATTTTGTAACGCAATTTATCTACAGTTAATTAAATGGATTCTATTAAACCAATTATTGCGCCGGTTGATAAGTCAAAACTGGAAGCAGAGTTAACAAAAGAAAGATTTGTTCGCAACACTAATAAAGGTGGCAACAAAATTTACGATTTTAAAGGAAACGAAGCTCCAAACTTAATGAGGGAAGTAGGCCGTTTACGAGAAGAATCATTTCGTCAAGCGGGTGGAGGAACAGGAAAAGAAGCAGACATTGATGATTATGATTTAGCCGAAGTTCCATACAGACAATTAATCGTATGGGACCCTGATGAAAAAGAAATCTTAGGAGGATATCGTTATATAATGGGAAATACAATTCCCAGAGACAAAGATGGCAACGTAAAACTAGCCACATCAAGACTATTCTACTTTTCCAAGAAATTTCTTGATGAGTATCTTCCTCACACTATTGAACTAGGAAGATCATTTGTTCAGCCTCAATACCAAAGTAGCAAGCAAGGGGCTAAAAGTTTATTTGCCCTGGATAACCTTTGGGATGGACTTGGTTCTTTAATAGTAAACAATCCGGAGATGAAGTATTTCTTTGGAAAGGTTACGATGTACACTCATTTTAATCAAGAAGCAAGAGACCTCATTCTTAGCTTCATGAATAAATATTTTAGTGATCCGGATAAATTATTATACCCTCTTGATGAGTTTAAAGTAAAAATTGGTCTCACACCTGAAAAAATTGATGAAATTTTTAAAGGACCAACATTCGTTGAAGACTATAAAGTTTTAAACAGATTAGTTAGGGAATTGGGAGAATCTATTCCTCCTTTAGTAAATGCATACATGAATCTTTCTCCGTCCATGAGATCATTTGGAACAGCTGTAAATGATCGTTTTGGAGATGTTGAAGAAACTGGTATCATTATTACTATCAAAGAATTTAACAAAGCAAAAACAGAACGTCATGTGGAATCTTACAACCCTAATGACATTCACTAGCACAAAGATAATTTTCAAGTAAAACCTATACATTAAGAAACGCGGTCAAATTTTTTTGATCGCGTTTCTTGTTTAAATCCTCAAAATCTTTGGCTTAATAAAAAAACCAAAATATCTTTATATTAAGTATTACAATCCAAACACATCTTATATTCAACATTCTAACAATTAGGATATGGCCACTAATAAAGTAATCATCATCATTAGTTTTCTGACATTCATTTTATGTTCAAATTTAACATCCCAAAACACCAATAACGACCCTTTTCAGAAGATGAATAGCCAATACCAGGAGCGTTTAAAAAAGATGAATCAGGATTACGAGGCCAAACTACAACACATGCAAGAGGAATATGATGCTCATTTAAAAGAAATGAATGAGGCCTTTGAGAAATATTTAAAAAAGAATTTCACCAACGTTTCTCAAAATACAAGTGAAGTTAAACCTATTGAAGTTCCAAAACCTATTAACCAACCGGTTTTTTCACCAATAAAAACAGATGATCCCAGTACCGAATTAGTCAAGATCCCAGAACCAATAACACCTAAAATAACACTAACTGAAGCTCCGGCATATTCCATTGCTCCAATTATACAACAACCAACTGAGTCTAATGATTTCAAACAAGATTTAACCATTGATTTTTTTGGCACATCTACATTGTTACAAATAGATTCACGAACAAAAAACTTAAAATTAAAAGCTGTAAAACCAGAAAATTTCGCAAATTACTGGGGTGATTTTACTGACACATACTATCAGATTTATATAGAGTCAGTGATCAATTTTGCATCAAAGAAAAACCTTAACGACTGGGGAATTTACCAAATCATTGATATAACTTCTAAAAAACTATTTTCATCATCAAACGATCAGGAATTATGGAAATGGGCCATTTTAAACCAGGCAGGCTACCAGGCCAAAATAGGTTATAATGGGAATAAAGTTTGTTTAATGCTACCTTTTATGCAAGAGGTATATGAAAAGCCGTATTATTATATCAACGGTTACAACTACTATTTAATCGACAATAAAATAGGCAACAAGAGTCTTTATACTTATGAAGAAAATTTTGGCGGAGCAACCAAATCTATTGATCTGTTATTGCCTTTAGCATTGAATTTTAATGATACCAACAACACTATTACCCAAAAAACAACCCTACCAAACGAAGATGAACCTCTTGCATTACAACTAGATAAAACAACAATGGCATTTTTAGCAAGTTATCCTCAAACCAGTAACTCTGTATACTTAAATGCTGCCATGTCTGCATCTGTTAAAGAAACACTTTATGATTACATAAGGCCAAAAATTTCAGGAATGAATGAAACAGAAGCTGTTACTTATTTACTTCAATACTTACATCACTCATTTGAATACAAAACCGACCGTGATCAATTTGGAAAAGAAAAGATGTTTTTTCCTGATGAAATTTTTTATTATCCTTATTCTGATTGCGAAGACAGAACTGTTTTATTTACTCGTTTAGCAAACGATTTATTAGGACTAGATGTAGTTGCATTGACATATTTTAGCCACATGGCTGCTGCGGTATCATTTACTCAGCCTGTTGAAGGCTATAGCTTTGTTGTTGGTGAAAAAAATTATACTATCTGTGACCCAACATATATTAATGCTCCTATAGGATCAGTAATGCCTGAATACAAAGATTATACTCCTATTGCGATTAAGATTAACAACAATAACCAAATGAATAACATTTGGCAAATGATTGCGAAGTCACTGGAAACAAATAATGAAGGCAATATTTACATAAGCAACAGAATGATCTCGGAAAATGAAAAATATATTGTTTCTGGATGGTACGATAATACAATTCAAATAGGAGACAAAAATTTTTCTACTCACAATAACACAAGAGATCTTTGGTTTGCAACATTTACAAGCACTGGAAAAATGGAATGGTTTTTACCTGTACATTGCTCTCATTATGGATTTACACAAGCTTTTAATGTCGGAAAAAAAGGTAATGTATATGCATTAGTTAATTATACCGGATCAATAAATATCAACAATCAAACCCTGGCAAACACTGACCATTCTGCTCATTTAATTTTAGGTATTTCCAACAGAGCACAAACTATTTTACACGAAAATATTGATTTTGAAGCTCCTGATGAACAAAAGTTAGCTTTTTATGGCAAATACAAATCAGATGGAACTAAAGTTGACTTAGTTTCGTTTCCAACTGATAAAGTACGATTTGATTCTAAAATCACAGTAGACTCACAAAACGACGTTGTATTCAGAGGAATAGTCGGTGAAATTGAAGGCCTTACAAAGGATGTCCCTATCACTCTTTCATCTGACACATACAACCCTGAAATACAACTCGAATCTTTTATTAAAGAATACAAAATAAAAGCATACAATAAGCATATGGCCTCTTTATTTGCCGCCATAAAGATGCTATCGCAAAACGGAGCCAGCTTTAGTGGATTAAATGTCCGAAATCTTATGAAAACAAACAATCCCAACTTCCCTAAAAACAATCCTAAAATGTATGAGAGCCTGTTAAGAATGCAGTTCGTGGTAAATAAAGGAGGTATTGTTAAAATTGAAACTTACAAAGGAAAAAAGATTTCATTAGATGCTATGAGCATTCAAAACAACTCAAATATGCAAATTATAAATTCTTCATCAGACACATATAAACTTAACTTTTTAAATGGAGTTGAAGTGGGAAAAGCTATTATTTGGTATGATCTAAATTCGATTACTCTAAATAAAAATGGATCATTAGTATTCGATTACGATGATGATCACACCAAAAAAGAGATGAAAATTGAACAAATTATTGATTAATATTTAAAGAATAGCCAAATAAAACTTTCTTATATTAATTTCAACCGATTTATTTTAAACAATAATAATCTTAGAGCTAAACTCTATTAATCTCACTTAAAATCATTAATTTACATACAAATTAAACCAAACTGCCAAAAATCAAATCTCATATAAAACGAACCATGAGAGTCACGAGATCGACTAATTAAAAAAGTTCTGAAGGTCACGACTGTTATCAGGATATTTTTCTGGAGAGTTGCATATTGCAGTTAAAAGCAAATTTTAAACATGAAAGCAAGACTAATTATTTTATTCTTGTTAGTTCACTCTTTTTTTTGTTTTAGCCAAAACAAGAAAACGGTTGAAGCAGTAAAAATAACACACCCTCTATCGATTGATGGTTATTTAAATGAACCTGCATATAATTTAGCGAAGCCAGCTACAAACTTTACCCAGCTTCAACCCAATAACGGTTTGCCATCTTTACAACAATCAGAAGTATATTTCTTTTACGATGAAAATGCATTATATGTAGGGGCAATATTATATGATAATTCTCCAGACAGCATATTTAATTATTTATCAAGTCGTGATAATATCGGAATGTCTGATTATTTTGGCGTTTACATAGACCCTTACAATGAAGGACAACTTGCATATGGTTTCTTTATTACTCCTGCAGGTGTACAAACAGATAGTAAAGCAATAAAATCAGATCAGGATAATGAAGATGAAAATTGGGATGCCGTATGGCAAAGTAAGACCAAAATAACAGATAAAGGATGGACTGTTGAAATGAAAATCCCATACTCAAACCTAAGATTCCCCAATAAGGAAATTCACACATGGGGTTTAAATATGTTTAGAAATATAAGACGATATAACTCCAATAATTCATGGAACTTCATTGATCGTAAAATCTCAGGATTCATACATCAGCAAGGATCTTTAACCGGAATTAAAAACATTAAACCTCCAATAAGATTGTCTTTTTCACCATATGCAGCAACGTATATCGAAAATACAAAAGATCAACCTACAGACGTTATTTTTAAAGGAGGAATGGATGTAAAATATGGCATTAACGAAAGCTTTACTTTAGATATGATGCTAATTCCCGATTTTGGACAAGTACAATCTGATGATAAACAAATAAACCTAACTCCTTACGAATTATACTACAATGAAAAAAGACAGTTTTTCAACGAAGGAACAGAACTCTTCGACAGGGGTGACATTTTTTACTCCAGAAGAATTGGCGCTTCACCAAAGTTTTCAGACAAAGCAGAAGAGAGTTTAACCGAAAATGAAGTTATTGATTTTAATCCAAGCAATACTCGACTTGCCAACGCAACAAAAATATCCGGACGAACAAAAAAAGGAATAGGTGTAGGATTTTTAAACGCCATGTCGCTTGCTGCTGATGCAACAATTAATGATACAATCTTAAAAACATCAAGAAAATTAGAAGTACAACCATTTACTAATTACAATACTTTAGTCTTTGACAAAACACTAAATAACAATTCATATTTAAGCCTTATCAATACAAATATCTCAATGGTTAATTATCCATTCCGAGCAAACGTCACTGCTACTGAATTTTGCATTCGAGATAAACAAAAAAAATTTTCATTTATAGGAAAGGGAGGATACAGTTATCGAAAAACAGATAATATCAATAAGGAAACAGGAAGTTTTGCAACTATAGAAGTTAAGAAAGATAAGGGAAGTTTTATTTATGGTTTTGAACAAACCTACACATCACCAAACTATAATCCTAATGACATGGGTTATTTATCGAAAAACAACCTTATAACATCTGACTTCATGACAGAATATGATCTAATTGATCCCTTTGGCATAATAAGAGAAATGTATATGGGCATCAAAGGAGCATATACAAGAATAATTAAACCCAGTGATCATCTGGCATCAAAACTAGAATCCTGGATATTTATCAGATTTAAAAACAACAGCAGTTATAACTCTACAATAGGAGTTAAATCAAAACAACATGACTATGATGAGACCAGGGTTGATGAAAGATATTATACAAAACCATATCACATTTATTACAACTTTTATTATGGATCTGACACTCGAAAAAACTTCAATTATAACTTATATACTGGGGGTTTCAACTACCCTGAAAATGATAATTATGGTGAATGGCTTGGAATTGGCATGAACAGTCGATTAGGTCAACACATTGCTTTTGCATATAATTTAAGTCTTGAAAATAAGTATAACGACAAGGGATTTATTGATAAAACAGATAACAGTTCTGTTATATATTTTGGCAAAAGAAACATAAAAGAAATCGTAAATACTCTAGAATTTAATTACACTCTTAACAATAAACTTAGTTTATCGTTAAGAGGCAGAAATTATTGGTCAGGAGTTTATTATAAAACATTCTATCAATTAAAAAAAGATGGCTCATTAGGCCAGGATAACCTATATAAGGAAAACAATGATTCTAATTATAATATCTTTAACATAGATACAATATTAAAATGGTATTTTGCACCGGGATCCTTAATTTCAATATCATGGAAAAACGAGATCTTAAATGACCAGGATTATATCATAAATAATTTCAACGAAAATCTCAATAATACTTTTAACACCCCAGGTACAAACACCTATTCCATCAAATTACTGTATTATTTAGATTTCAACCCCCTAAAATCAAAACTCAGCAAGAAAAAAACACTACAATAATCTTTAGAACCATTATAAATTACACAAAACACCAATAAAATAATGAACTTCTAATAACACTTTACTGTTTTTTCACGAATAAACGACCATGACAAAATATTAACAAACAAAACTAAAAGGTATGGCATTAATTAACTGGACAGATTCGTACAATCTAAACATCAAAGAAATTGATCAACAACACCAAAAACTCGCAGAAATGATCAATGATTTTTATGAACAAATTACTCAAAAATCAAATAAAGAATTGATTTCTGATTTGATTCATAAAATGAAAGAATACGCAAAAGTCCATTTTGCAACGGAAGAAAAATTGCTTCACCAATCAAACTACAAAGACCTGATGGAACATAAAATTAAGCACCAGGCTTTCATTGACAAAGTTTCTGATCTGGAGACCAGATATGATAGTGGAAAAATGATTCTTTCTTTTGAAATCACTAATTTCCTAAAAGATTGGCTTATTACTCATATTCAAAAAGAGGATAAAGCATATGTAAGTTCTGTAATGCAACTAAACCTTTAAGGCTATTAACTAATAATAATTATTAAATTAGTGTATTAATAATTTAAACAACCTATTATGAAAAAACTAATCTTACCATTCTTTTTATTAAGCTTTTTAGCAATTAGTTGTGGAGATAAAAAGGAAAAATCAAAAGAAACTTCGGAAACTACAGAAGTAACTACTGAGGCTATTGAAAAAATAGAAAAAGAAGCAGAAGTCATTGAAGTGAAAGCTGATAGTATTAAAGCTTCAACTGAAAAACTAGAAAATTTATTAAACGAATTAGAATAATTATTATGAAGATTAAAAATATAAAACTAGGCCTGATTTTACTTTCTTTAGCTATTATTTCAAGCACTTCCTTTGCTCAACAACAAGAAGGTAAAATAAAAGAGAAAATTGAAAAATCATTTAAACAAGGAAAAGAAAAGAGTAAAGAGGTAGTAGAAAAAGGTAAAGAGAAAATTGAAAAAGGTGAGAAAAAATCTAAAGAAGAAGCCAAAGAGATAGAGAGTGAAATAAAGGACAAATCTAAAGATGCTGAAAAAAAGGCTAATGAGATAGCTGAAAAATCAAAAGAAAAAGCTAACGAAGGTCATGCATATGGTAAAGAAAAAGTACTTGAAGGAAAAGAATTTGGCCAGGAAAGAGCTAGACAAGCAAAACAGTTTAAAGCTGAAAAAAAAGAAGAATATAATACAGCTTTAAAACAAGGAGAAGAAAAAGCCAAAGAAGCTAAAGAAAGAATTCATAGCGCTAAAGAAAACCTTGAAAAAGAAAAAAAGAATCTCTCTGAAAAAGAATACAAAGTAAGAAAAGAAAAAATTGAAAGAGCAGAAAAAGGTTTAGTAGAACTAGAAGAAAAAATCAAAAAAGAAAAAGTATCCTTAGAATAATCTTTTTATGAAAAAACTGCCTTAAATGGCAGTTTTTTTTTGCTTAACTTTGATATTGATCCTGATCTTTTTATTGAAAACTTTGTTTTTAAAATATCACATTATTCCTATCTTTTTGAAACGAGCCAAACTATCTTTCTATTATTTTAATACTGATAATATTGAGAAACAAAACTGGTGAGTTCCATGTGACATTTGAAACATTTATAACCACATGAAACGAACATGTAAATTTTAATCTTACAAGTTACACACAGGGTAATAATTAAAATTTCTTGAGAGTTACATCTGGCAAATGAAAGTAAATTTTAAACAGATGAAAGAATTTGACTTAATTGTAATAGGTTCCGGACCTGCTGGATATTCGTCAGCAATTAGAGCCCTTGATTACGGACTAAATATTTGTATTGTAGAAGGAGCTCACATTGGCGGTGCCGGTATAATGAATGGAGCATTAACTTCAAAAACCATGTATGAATTATCCATGGATTTTGCAGTTGCTGCAAGAACAGACAGAGGATACAGATCCGGAAGTTTGAGTGTAGATTTTTCAAAAGTGATAAAAACAGTTATTCAAGCTGCAAAAGAAAAACAATACCAGTTATTAAGTCAGATAGAAACTTTCTCATCAGAAAAATCTCAAAAAGGGTCACTAACCCTTGAAAGAGGATGGGCAAAATTCATTGACCCTTATACGATTTCAATCACTAACGATAATGAAACAAAAAATATTAAGGGGAAAAATTTTATAATTGCAACTGGAGCAAAACCAAGACAAGCTCCTGAATTAGAAATCGATCATGAAAGAATTATTAATTCTGACGACATTCTGAAACTAAAAAAATTTCCGGAAAGAATGATTATCATTGGTTCCGGAATCATTGGTTGTGAATTCGCAACTATTTTCAGCAATTTTAAACAAAGTGAAGTTCATCTTCTGGATCGCGCAAACAGAGTACTTCCCTACGAAGATGATGACGTAAGTGATTTTGTATCAAAAAACTTAGAAGACAATGGCGTTATTGTTCATCACACTGCTCACTTAAGAACTATAAAAAAACATCCTACTCACCTTGAAATTATATTAGATTACGACGCAGGAAACAGTAAAGTTATTGAAGTAGATGTTGCCTTAGTTGCAATCGGTAGAGTTCCTAACACAGAAAATCTTGGCCTTGAAAATATAGGTATTGAAACTACAGAAAGAGGAACTATTAATATTTCTGACGACTGCGTATTAAAAGATGGGCAAAATCAATGTCATATATATGCAGCAGGAGACATTACTGGCCATACACAATTATTTAGCGTAGCTGAATTTCAAGGACGCATAGCTGCCGAAAAGATAGCTTCAACACCTTGTTATGCTCTTGATTACAGCAACATGTCAACGTTAATGTTTTTCAAACCAGAACTAGCATCAGTAGGAATGAATGAGAAACAACTTAGGGCAAAAAATATACCTCACAAGGTAGCCTTTTACTCCAATCAACTCATTAACAGAGCCATTGCAATGAGAAACACCAATGGTTTTGTGAAAATTCTTGTTAGTGACGAAGATGAGCCAAGAATATTAGGCATGAGAGCTGCAGGTCCACAGGCATCTGCTTATATTGTTTCTGTAGCACACCTGATAAATCAAGGTAATAGCCTACATGAAGTATTAAAAATATTTTATCCTCATCCGAGCGTATCAGAAGGTATTCAGGAATGTTTAAGAACGTTAAGTGGCAAATCTGTATATAAACCAGAGGCCTTTCCTGATTTGATAAACTTTAAAGAGTGGAAACCTGAAAAATAAATCAACTTTGAATCATTGATAAAATACCCAGCATTACCCAACAAACACAAAATACAATAGATTATTAAATGAAAAGTTTTAGAGTCATCATTGTGCTAATGGTGTTAGCATTTTTATACCTATCAACACCCAATTATATCAAAAAAGCACTTGTTCATTTATTTCCAGACATTGTGGATTATGAATTTTTTCAAAACAGAGAAATCCCATCTGATAATCCTATTCCATGGGAAACGGCTCATGACTATATGAATTATTCTCTTTCTAAACAAGAAAGAGATACATTAGAAGACTATAAATCCATTGCCTATCTTATCATTCAAAACGACTCTGTTGTTTACGAAGAATACTGGGATGGATTCAATGAAAATTCACTTTCCAATTCATTTTCTGCAGCCAAAAGTGTAGTTTCTTTACTTATTGGAGCTGCAATTCAAGATGGATATATCAATAGCGTTAATCAATCTGTATCTGAATTCATACCTGAATTTAACGACGAATCATATAACAAACTATGCATAAAAGACTTATTAACAATGAGCTCAGGAGTAAACTGGAACGAGAGTTATATTAATCCCTTTTCTATGACCACTCAAGCTTATTACGGTGACAATATAAAAGAACTTGTATTAGGCTTGGAAGTTACAGAATCACCTGGTATTGAATTCAAATATTTAAGTGGAAACACTCAACTTCTGGCTATCATTATTGAAAACGCAACAGAAAAAACACTTTCTGAATACATGCATGAAAAGATATGGAAACCTTTAGGTGCTACAAATACTGCATTATGGAGCTTAGACAGAGAAAATGGTAGTGAAAAAGCTTATTGCTGCATAAACAGTAACGCAAGAGACTTTGCGCGTATTGGAAAAATTCTTTTAGATAAAGGAAAAATCAACAATAAACAGATATTTCCTGTTGATTACCTAAAAGCATCTATAAAACCAGCAAATTATTTAGTTGATCACCGGACTTTACAAACAGTGGATTTTTATGGATATCACTGGTGGATTATTAATCATCAGGGAGAACAAATCCCATATGCCAGAGGAATTCTGGGACAGTACATATTTGTTTTAGAAAAAGAAAATGCAATTGTTGTTAGATTAGGACATAAACGCAGTAGAAATTACATACATCATCATCCTACAGATGTATACTCCTATTTAAACACCGCAAAAAGGATACTATCAGAAAGAAAATAATTAGAGAAAAGAAAACGGCTGCTTCATTTGAAACAGCCGTTTTTTTTGTATTTTATAAAATTTATATACCAATTAATAAGCTCTGGTATTTCTGCCTTCCACAAAGTTTATAAATGAAGTATTTACAACTTTATTACCTCCTGCTGTTGGATATTTTCCAGTAAAATACCAATCTCCATTATCGTTAGGACAAGCCACATGTAGATTTTCAATTGTTTGGTATACAACCTCCACTTCAGCATCTAAATTTTCAGGAGTTAACATTTCTGCAATTTTATCAGAAACTTCTTCAACAGTAAATGGTTTATAGATTTCGCGAACATAATTTACTATTTCTTCTTTTGGTAAATTTTGTTGCTCTTTACATTTTTTATAAACATCATCAATTACCGATTGCATTCCTCGATCTTTCAGCAAAGCAATAGCTGCCTGAAATGCACAAAAATCACCTAACTTAGCCATATCTATACCATAACAGTCAGGATAACGAATCTGAGGTGCAGATGATACAATAATAATTTTCTTTGGATGAAGTCTATCTAAAATACGAAGAATACTTTTCTTTAAAGTTGTACCTCTAACAATAGAGTCATCAATAACAACAAGTGTATCTTCCTGATTTTTAACTATACCATAAGTTACATCATAAACGTGCGCTACTAAATCGTCTCTACTTTCATCATCAGCAATGAAAGTCCTCATTTTAACATCTTTAATAGCCATTTTTTCAACACGTGGCTGAACATGAATTATTTCAGAAAGCTTTTCACGTGTAAGTTCCTTACCTTCATCAAGTATTTGATCAATTTTTCGTTCATTTACTAATTTACGAACACCATCAACCATACCATAAAAGGCTGTTTCTGCTGTATTCGGAATGTATGAGAATACAGTTCTCTCAATATTATAGTTTACCTTTTCCAAAAGAGTTGGTGCCAATAAACGACCTAGTTCTTTTCTTTCCTGGTAAATATATTTATCACTACCCCTTGAGAAATAAATTCTTTCAAAAGAACAAGAACGTCTTTCCTGAGGAACTCGTACTTCTTCTTCTTTTACTTCTCCGTTTTTCTTAATAACTAAAGCATAGCCCGGACGTAATTCCTGAACCTCTCTGATTCCAATATTCATCGCTGTTTGAATCACCGCTCTTTCTGAGGCAACAACAACAATCTCATCATCTATATAGTAAGACGCCGGACGTATCCCCCAAGGATCTCTCGCCACAAAAGCATCTCCATGACCAAACATACCTGAAATAACATAACCACCATCCCATCTTCTGCTTGAACGTTCCAGAATTTTTCTTACATCTAGATTATCCTCTATTTGATGAGAAATATCCCTGTTTGAAAATCCTTCATTTTTATATTGACGAAATAACAACTGATTTTCTTCATCTAAAAAATGACCAATATTTTCAAGAATAGTTACTGTATCGGTGAAATCTTTTGGATGCTGACCTAAATCCTCCAAACTTTTAAAGATTTCATCAACATTGGTAAGATTAAAGTTACCTGCTAAAACAAGGTTTCTGGAACGCCAGTTATTTTCTCTCATAACAGGATGAACATAGTCAATACTATGCTTTCCAAAAGTTCCATATCTTAAGTGTCCCAAATAGAGTTCTCCACAGAAAGGCATATTTTCTTTTGCCCAAACAGGATCCTTCATTAGTTCAGGAGTTACACCTTCAACATTATTTAAACGATTATCAATGTCGCTAAATACATCTTGAATTGGGTTTACCTTATTTGATCTTGATCGTGAAAGGTATCTTGACCCTGAATGCTGATCAATTTTTAAGCTCACAACTCCTGCTCCATCCTGCCCACGGTTGTGTTGTTTTTCCATTAACAAATAGAGCTTGTTTAGTCCGTAACGCCACGTACCATACTTCTCTTTGTAATACTCTAAAGGTTTGCGTAATCTAATCAACACAAAACCACATTCATGCTTAATCTGCTCGCTCATATTTTAAGAGACTAACTATTTTTAAGAAAGCGCAAATTTATTTTATTTTTTTTGCTTACCCAAGATACTAACAACTAAAAAGGGTTAAAATAAAAACGCTCCTTATCCAGGAGCGTTTTTTTATTGTATACTTGACAATTGAATATTATCGACAGGCACAGGATAACAACTAGGAAATTCCTTCTTAAGTTTTCTATATAAATCCAGAGACTCGCTTTTACTACGAAAATCTCCAACCTGAACTCGCCAGAAAGGAGCCTCGTACATCATATATATTTTTTCATCCTGAAATAGAGATAAAACTTTTGCTTTTACTTCTCCAGCTTCTTTCTTAGCATTATTACTTGACCCAAGATAAAGTTGAATCCTAAAACCATCAATCCCCCCTGATCGTTTATTCATATCTAAATGAATACCTACTAATTCTTCTATTTCTAACGATTGAGTAATTTCAACTGATCCTTCACTCCCATTTTTCGAAATTACCTTTTCAAAAACTTCTTGCCCAGAGCTACTTTGAGCCTTCCCTTCAAGAACTAAAAAACTAATTACTGCAATAAATAATATCCTAATCATTTCTCGATTTTAATATTTAGACTGCAAATATAAAGATTCTTTTGTTGGTACAGCCAAAACAGGACATTTACACTCATTTATCAATTGATTTGCAAATGGTTTTAATAAATTATCAAATGGATTAGACGATCTCAATACATTTGTTGCTACGATATCTGCGTCTATTTGTTCAACGTAATCCATTAATAACTCAGCTTTTGATTTTCCACTCAATATCTCTGATTCAACTCTTAAATCAGTATTCTTATGTATAAATCTCACTGTTTGTTTCACATAAGCATTAACTCTGCTTTTTAATATATTATAACCCGGTTCTTTAATTCCAACAACATATAATTTTGCATCAAATAACTTTGCCATACCAACCACAGCAGGTACTTTTTGCCTACTGGTACGACTAAAACTAATTGGCAAAATCACTTTAGTAATACTCCTCCATTCTCTTTCCGGGCGTATGGTTAAAACAGGAACTATAGAACTATGAACCAAACGATAAGCATTACTTCCAATCCATTTATCCTCAAAACCAGAAGCTCCGTGAGTTCCTACTACAATCAATGTTGCATCGTCATATTTTGCCTGATTAGTAACTTCTTTAATTACATTCCCCTCTCTTACCTGATAACCAAAATTACCTCCCGGCACTAAGTATTTACTTTTATTATGCTCAACTATCTCATTCATCCATTCACCTACATTATCACTCAAAATAAGTTCAGGTACTCGTTTAGCATAGCGATATTCTACTTTCTTTGTTTTTACATGAAGAATTTTCAAATCTGCCTTTAACTTATTTGCAATCTGAATTCCAAACTCTAAAGCATTTAATGAGTTATCAGAGAAGTCAATAGGTACAAGTATTTTTGTCATGAGAACATAATTTTTGATTAGAGTGTAAAATAATTATCAAAAGATACGTACTATTTTATAAAATAGTTTTCTCAAATCTAACATTTTATTCAATAATCCTACCTAATGACTAAATATTTAGCAGGTACAAATAAAAATACCGGGAAAACAAAACTTAAAGCTTTGCCTTTTCCCGGTATCAATCAACACAACACAATTTTTAATATTTTAATTTGAAAAAACACCGAGAGCAACATTTGTGGGGACAAATAAATTGACTCCCGGCATCAATCAACACAACACTCGTAATTTTTTTGCTAAATTAATTTATTCTATCATTTAGACTAACAAAGCTTTATTGTTTTTATAAATTAGATATTAACAATTAATATTAGCCCATTATAATTCTTGTGAAAATCACCGGAAGTTGCTCTTGTGGGGACAATAAAGTCAACTTCCGGCTTTATTCAACACAACACTATATTTTTATGCTATTAATAATTCTTTTGAAAATGGTTTAGGTATATCACAAAAGAAAAATAAATGATCGACTTTGGCAGTTCTAAATTTCTTTAAAACCGTTTCTCCTACATTAAACAAACTTACTTGCCCTTGATTCATTTCAGATAAACGCTGTCCTGCTAAAAGAACATCTATTGCATCTGAAGGTATTTCATTCACTTGATCAAAATCCACTATAACATTAGAAAAAGGACGAACAAGGATATTAATTAATTTTGACTTAAATTGAATTATCTCATTTGAGTTTAGTTTAGCCTCTTTTTCAAAAGAGACTAATATTGTATTCTGGAAAGTTTTAATCTTAATCATAATATTCATGTGTTTGTGTTTCGCAAAGTCTTTTCCAAAGCGTGTGCCACTTTTAAACATACACTCATAATCAGTTACTTACATTTCAAATAAACAAAAACATGGGTATATTTTGGAATTTATTCCATTAATTGGAATTTATCCATAATTTATCAAAATTCCTTATAATCCTGTTTTTCTGCACTTTACACACAATAACAAAAAAAGAATTTCTTAAATTAAATGATTGTGATAATTTTGCCTCAAATTATTAATAGTAAATGATGGTAACAGACCAATATTTTGATTCCATTCGTCCATATCGTGATAACGAAATGACTGAAGTATTTGAACAGTTGATGAATGAAGAATCTTTCAAACAATTACTAAACTTTCTATTTCCTCATATTAATCCTGAGGATTTCTATAAAAAATTATTGTCATTAAAATCCATTAATGAATTTCAAATAGGTGTTATATACCCTTACATTAAGGATGTAATTTCAAAAACTACCCAAGGAGTGACTGCAGAAGGATTTGAGAAATTAGATCCTAAAAAGAGTTATATTTTCATATCCAACCATAGGGACATAGTACTTGATTCCGCATTTTTAAACATCTTATTACACGATCACGGACGTGAAACATGCGAAATAGCCATAGGCGATAACCTTTTGATTTACCCATGGATAACAAAACTGGTTAGATTAAATAAATCATTTATGGTTAAAAGAAATTTGCCAGCCCGTCAAATGCTACAAAGTTCAAAATTATTATCCGAATATATCAGATATAATATTACAATCAGAAACTCAAGCGTTTGGATTGCACAAAGAGAAGGCAGATCAAAAGATGGTAATGACAAAACTCAAACAAGCCTTCTTAAGATGCTCAACCTTAGCGGTTCAAAGTCCTTTTCTGAAAGCTTTAAAGAACTTAACATAGTTCCTCTTTCCATTTCTTACGAATATGATCCTTGTGATTATTTAAAAGCCAATGAGTTTTTATTAAAGAAGCAAAATCCTGATTATAAGAAATCTCAGGAAGATGATTTGAACCACATGGGATCTGGAATAAAAGGTAGAAAAGGGCGTGTTCATTTTAATATTGGAACACCTTTAAACGAGGGGCTTGAAGAACTTAATTCACTGGACAAAAATGAGCAACTCAATAAACTAGCCGAACTTATTGATGAACAAATTCATAACAATTATAAGTTATGGCCAGGTAACTTTATTGCAGCAGACATAATTAATAACGACAATCACTTCTCAAGCAAATACACTAAAGAAGAAGAAGAAACTTTTAACGAATACATTGAAGAGCACATATCAAGATTAAACACCAATGAAGCTCAATTCATTAAGCAATCATTAATGGAAATGTATGCAAATCCGGTTAAGAATTTCTACAAAGAATAAGACACTGACAATCAAATAAAAAGGGCGATTCCAAAAATTGGAATCGCCCTTTTTATTTCTTTTTATCTCTATTACTCTTTCATTTTCAAAGCAATATTTAATTCCTCCAACTGCGCTGGCGCAATTGCTGAAGGAGCATCATTCATAACATCTCTACCAGAATTGTTTTTAGGGAATGCAATTACATCTCTAATTGAATCTAATCCTGCAAATAAAGAAGCTAAACGATCAAAACCAAAAGCAACCCCTCCATGTGGTGGCGCACCATATTTAAATGCATTCATTAAAAATCCAAACTGACTTTCAGCTTCTTCTTCTGAAAATCCTAATAATTGGAACATCTTATGCTGTAATTCATCATCATGAATTCTTATTGATCCTCCACCAATCTCAACTCCATTAATAACTAAATCATAAGCATTTGCTCTAACTTTTCCTGGTTCAGTATCCAGTAGCTCAAAATCTTCTTTTTTAGGTGAAGTAAACGGGTGATGCATTGCATGGTAACGCCCTGTCTCTTCATCCCACTCTAACAATGGAAAATCAACAACCCACAATGGAGAAAATTTATTCTTATCTCTCAAACCTAATCTTTCTCCCATCTCAAGTCTTAACTCACAAAGAGCAGTTTGAGTTTTAGATTTTGCACCGGCTAAAATTAATATTAAATCACCAGGATTTGCACCATAAGCCTCAACCCACTTCTTAAAATCTTCCTCTCCAAAGAATTTATCTACTGACGACTTAAACGTTCCATCAGTATTATATTTAAGATAAACCAATCCCTGTGCTCCAATTTGTGGTTTTCGCACGAAATCAGTCAACTTATCTAACTCTTTTCTTGAATATGAAGCACAACCTCCTGCACAAATACCTCCTACATATTCAGCATCTTCAAAAACCTTAAATCCACATCCTGAAAGCATTTCTTTCATCTCAACAAACTTCATATCGAAACGAACATCAGGTTTATCTGAACCATAATACTTCATTGCCTCTGAATATGGCATTTGTGGAAAATCATAATCTATATCCAGATTTTTTATCACTTTAAACAAGTGTTTTGTCATGCCTTCAAATGTAGATAATACATCTTGCTGATCCACAAAAGACATCTCACAATCAATTTGAGTAAACTCAGGCTGACGATCTGCTCTTAAATCCTCATCTCTAAAACACTTAACAATTTGAAAGTATCTGTCAAAACCGGCAACCATTAACAATTGCTTGAACAATTGAGGAGATTGAGGTAATGCATAAAACTGACCTGGATTCAATCGAGATGGAACAATAAAATCTCTTGCTCCTTCTGGAGTCGATTTCATTAAAACAGGAGTTTCTGTTTCAATAAAGTTTTGTTGGTTTAAGTAATTTCGAACTTCAAAACCCAACTTATGACGCAACTCAAGATTACTACGTACAGGACTACGACGCAAATCAAGATATCTATATTTCATTCTTAATTCATCACCACCATCTGTTTCATCTTCGATTGTAAATGGAGGCAATTCAGATGCATTTAGCAATTCAAATTTATCAACAAGAATTTCAATATCTCCTGTAGGTATTTTATTATTTTTATTACTTCGTTCGGCAACCTTGCCCACAACCTGAATTACATACTCTCTTCCTAATTTACGGGCCTCATCACTTAAATCTTTTCTTGATTCCACATCTAAAACAAGCTGTGTAATTCCATATCTATCTCTTAAGTCGATAAAGGTCATTCCTCCAAGGTTTCTTACCTTTTGAACCCATCCACTAAGTGTTACTTCTTTATTTACATCTTCAAGCCTAAGCTCTCCACAAGTATGCGATCTATACATTATAATTGTTATTTATTACTCAATAATTATATTTGAAAATCGGTTGAAACTCAAAAACCAAACTTCTGATTGTTTTAACATGCGAAAATATAAAGAAATTAAATAAATCACCTCTATTTCTAAAATATTAAATTAAAAGATGACTAAAATCAATTTTTCAGACGAATATTTTATGCAGCAAGCACTTAACGAAGCTAAAGATGCATTTCAAAAAGATGAAATACCTGTTGGAGCAGTTGTTGTGTGCAACAAACAAATTATATCAAGAGCACATAATCTTACAGAAACACTTAATGATGTAACAGCTCACGCTGAAATGCTTGCAATTACTGCAGCGGCTGAATATCTTGGTGGAAAGTATTTAAATGAATGCACATTGTATGTTACACTAGAACCATGTTGCATGTGTGCAGGTGCGCTCAATTGGTCTCAAATTGGGAAAATTGTCTTTGGAGCACCGGATGAAAAAAGAGGCTTTTCAAGACACACACCCCCTATCTTACATACCAAAACTTCAATTTCCAGTGGTATTTTAAAAAATGAGTGCTCCGAATTAGTTAAGAATTTCTTTAAAAACAAAAGATAAAATTTTTAACTAAATCTATTTTTTCTTATTTTTATTAGTATGAATTTAGAAAATATTTATACTAGACTTAAAGACTTAAGCACCTCTGACAACACAAGCAAATACAAATTACAAGGTGCTAAAGGGGAGATTTTGGGAGTTAGCATTACCGACATTGAAAAGTTAAAGAGTGAAATTTTATCTGAATCTAAAATAGATGGTACAACACATTCTTTAGCAAAAGATCTTTGGAAGACGAGAATTATAGAAGCAAGAATTCTAGCCTGCATGATTGCTGACCCTCAAAAAACGACACGAAACATGGCAAACCAATGGGTTTCTGTAATAAACTTCTATCTATTGGCTGATCACTTCACTGACCTAATTGCTCAAACACGTTATGGAATAGACATCATGTATCTTTGGATACAATCTCCATACGAATACGTTAAACGAACGGGATACTTAATCCTTAATAACATTGCAAAAAACGATCCTACTAAAAGTGAGTTATTTTTTAAAGCATTCCTTCAAAAAATAAAACAAGAAATACCCCTTTCTCCGAATTGGTCTAAGGAGGCAATGTATGAATGCTTAATATCAATAGCATCCAGATCTCAATCACTCAAAGAAGAAATATTAAATTCAATACAAAGTATTGAACCAATAGAAATTAACTATGGTGATAATTCGATTAAAACAATTGATATAATAAAACAACTAAACAAATTATAAGATATACATCTTAAAAAATAATTATCAACAAATATCTAAAAGCAGTTTGAAAACCATTAAAGTATTTCAGACTGCTTTTTTATTAGAGGATTTGTAAATATCATCTTATCTTTACCGCAAATAATTAAATCATACTATTTTGAAGTTTTCAGATCTTAATTTAAATACTCCATTATTAAATGCTCTAGATGATATGGGGCTTGACACAACAACTCCCATACAGGAAGAACTCTTCCCTGTTGCTATGTCTGGTCGTGATGTTATTGGTATTGCTCAAACCGGTACTGGAAAAACAATTTCTTACATATTACCTTTATTGAGAAATTTAAAATTCAGCAAACAACGCCATCCAAGGATCCTGATTTTGGTTCCAACAAGAGAACTTGTAGAACAGGTAGCAGGAGAATTTACCAAGCTTACAGAATACATGAATGTAAGAATTGCCGGAGTTTATGGAGGAACAAACATTAACACTCAAAAAGAAATGGTTTATGCCGGTTTAGATGTACTGGTTGCAACTCCCGGAAGATTAATCGATTTAAATTTAACTGGTGTATTAAGATTAAAATCTATACAAAAGCTGGTAATTGACGAGGTGGACGAAATGTTAAATCTTGGATTCAAACCTCAATTAGAAAGAATTGTAGATTTATTACCAGAAAAAAGACAAAACTTAATGTTCTCTGCAACTTTAACATACGATGTAGAAGAACTAATAAAGCACTTCTTTTACAACCCAATAAAAATTGAAGTCGCTCCTGCAGGAAAACCTGTTGAAAAAATATTTCAATCAGCATATAAGGTTCCTAATTTTTACACAAAGATCAATCTTCTCCTTTATCTTCTTGATGTAGTACATGGCATGAACAAGGTTCTGATTTTTGTAAGAAGCAGACAAGTAGCAGATATATTATTCAACAATCTTGAGGAAATATTTGAGGAGGAAATCGGAGTTATCCATTCAAACAAATCTCAAAACTTTAGATTTAGAATGGTTAATGAATTTACAGAAGGTAGCTTAAGAATTTTAATTGCAACAGACTTAATTGCTCGCGGACTTGACATATCTAATGTTACACATGTTATCAATTTTGACCTACCAGAGGAAGCAGAAGCATATGTGCACCGAATTGGTAGAACAGGTAGAGCAGAAGCAGAAGGTAATGCCATCACATTTTTAACAGAACAAGACACTGAAACCTGGCATGCTATTGAAAAATTAACAAATACAAAAGTTATAGCAGAAGACCTGCCTAAAGACATTGAAATTTCAGAACTTCAATTAGACAGTGAAGCACCTGTAATAGCAGGTAAAACGCTTATTAAAACACCTAAAATTGATGCTACAAAAGGAGCTGCTTTCCACGAAAAGAAAGAAAAGAATAAAAAAGTTAATTTAGGCGGTTCATACAGAAGAAAATTAGCTGCTAAATACAAAAAACCTAAAACCAGAGGTCAAAAACGCAAATAATTACAAATTCAACAAAACTAAAACCTATCCCTAAAAATTGTTAATACAATAATTACAATACATCTTTTAAAATTATTATTGTATTTTCGATAGTCACGAACGACACTAATTTCATTATTATGAATAGGGAAAAAAAGCGTTTAGAAGATTGTTCAAATCAATATATAGAGTGGAAAAAATGGGGCCCGTATTTAAGCGAAAGACAATGGGGTACTGTTAGAGAAGACGATGGATCAAATGAGAATCCATGGTTTTCATTTACACACGACCAATCAAGATCAAGAGTTTACAGATATGGTGAAGATGGAATTGCAGGGATAAGCGATGACAAACAACATTTGTGTTTTGCTCTTGCATTATGGAATAAGAAAGATTTAATCATAAAGGAACGGTTATTTGGACTATCAGGCCCAAAAGGAAATCATGGAGAAGATGTAAAGGAATACTATTTTTATTTAGACTCCACTCCTACTCATTCATACATGAAATACTTATATAAGTATCCTTTAAATGAATATCCTTACCTGGATTTAGTAGAAACAAACGGAGCCAGAACTAAAAATGATTTCGAATATGAACTACTAGACACCAATGCATTCAAAGACAATAATTATTTAGATGTTTATGTAGAATATGCAAAAAAAGATACTGAAAACATCTTAATTAAAATCACTGCTCACAATCGTTCATCAGAAGAAGCCAGCGTAGTACTATTACCTACATTATGGTTTCGAAATACCTGGTGGAATTATAAGACTACTGAGCCCATCATTAAACTATTAGATGACAACTCTGTAATCGCCACTCATGATGCATTAGGCAGTTATGTACTAAGCACAGAATTATCTCCGTTATGGTTGTTTACTAATAACGAAACTAACAGCCAACGCATACATAACACTCCTAATACTACTCCTTACGTTAAGGATGCCTTTAATGAATTTATAGTTGAACACAAAACAGAAGCTGTAAATCCGGAACACACAGGCACAAAGGCTGGAGCTATGTATGACGTACAGATTCCTGCCGGAGGAAAAGTAGAGCTAAAAATGACACTTAAGGCGTCGAATAAGGCAAAACATGACTTTAGCAATTTTGAAAACAATCTTCAACTCAAAAAAGAAGAGGCCGATGAATTCTATAACGACATCTACCCTCCAAATTGCAAAGAAGATGAAAAAAGAGTTATAAGACAAGCTCTTGCCGGAATGTTATGGACCAAGCAATATTATGAATTAGATGTTGCAGAATGGTTAAATGAATATAAAGGTGGCCCAAGAAACTCTCTTAGAAATCATGACTGGGAACACTTAAAAAATAAACACATAATAAGCATGCCTGACAAATGGGAATACCCATGGTATGCTGTATGGGATTTAGCATTTCACACAATCCCACTAACAATGGTTGATCCTTGCTTTGCTAAAGAACAGTTAACACTATTCCTTAATAAAAAGTATCAACATCCAAATGGTCAAATACCTGCTTACGAATGGAGTTTTAACGACGTAAATCCACCTGTACATGCTTATGCTGTTATTACTCTGTATAAAAACCTTAAGCAGATGTATAATATAACAGACACAGAATTCTTAAAAACATGTTTTGACGGATTAAATAAAAACTTTCAATGGTGGATAAACCATAAAGATCCGACTGCAAAAAATGCATTTCAGGCAGGATTTCTTGGTTTAGATAACATTGGGGTTTTCGACAGAAGTCATACATTACCTACCGGTGGTCACATTGAACAATCCGATGGTAATGCATGGATGGCTCTTTACGCTCAAAACATGCTTGAAATCTGTCTTGAACTTATTATTCAAGGACATTCTGAATACAAAGAAAAAGCCGTTGATTATTATAATCACTTCCTTGAAATTGCCTCTGCAATGGACAGAATTGGAGATAACGAAGATGAGATGTGGGATGAAGATGACCAGTTCTTTTACGATGTATTAAGGTTTCCTGATGGAAGTGCAACAAGATTAAAGGTTAGATCATTAGTTGGACTACTTCCAATGTGCGCAGTTACTGTACTTGAACCGGAACATTTAAAATTACTTCCGGATTTTGCGAAGCAATATCAATTCATGATTACCAGAACCAAACGTTTATCTAAAACCATTGCCAGTCCAATGGTTGTTGGAAAAAACAAAAGACGTTTACTGGGAATATTAAATGAAGAAAAATTAAGAGCTGTTCTAAAAATAATGCTTGACGAAAACGAATTCTTAAGTCCATATGGAATTCGTTCATTATCAAAATATCACGAAGAGAATCCGTATGTATTTAAATGGAATGAAGAAGAATTTACTGTTAAATATATACCAGGAGAGTCTGACAGCTTGATGTTTGGCGGCAACTCAAATTGGCGAGGTCCAATATGGTTTCCTGCTAACACTGTTATCATACGTTCATTATTCCAACAATACGCTTTTTATGGCGATGATTTTAAAGTTGAATGCCCTACTGGATCAGGGAAAATGATGACTTTAATTGAAGTAGCTTTTGAAATCATAAACAGACTTGAAAACATCTTTTTAAAAGATGAAAAAGGTTACAGACCTGTTTATGGCTGGTACAAAGAATTTCAGGAAGATCCTAATTGGGAGAATAATTTATTATTCTATGAATATTTCCATGGCGACAATGGGGCTGGAATTGGAGCTAGTCACCAAACAGGATGGACTGGAATGGTAGCATACTTAATGGTGATGTTCAGAACCTACAATTTTAATAAACTAATGGAAAAAGCTCATTGGGATAAAGAAACCCAAATTGATAAAGAAGACAAAAAAGAAGAAGAACAATAAAATAAAAACGGAGTTGACATTAAAGTATCAACTCCGTTTTTATTTAAATATCTATATCAAATCAAACCTTAATCATTTTATCCTGCTTTCTATACTGGCGCATAACTATTGCATACAATAAATTCCCAATCACAGTACACATGAACATTCCAGTTCCAATAGGAATTAGATTTTCAGTATGAAAAAGAGCTATCAAACTTCCTATTATAAAAGACAAAACAAAACGCATTATTCCAATTGTTGCATTCGCAGAACCTGCTACATTAGGGTTATGATTAAGAATTACAGCTGTTCCATTCCCAAAAATTAAACCTAAACTCCCTATAAAAACCACAATTCCAATAAAGACAAGCACAAAAGACGGAGACTCTGCCATAACTGCAACAAACAGTAGAATCCCGGCTAACAACTGAATCAATAAACCAGTCCTTAAAATATACATCGGCTTATACTTTTTAAGCAAAAAGGTGTTCAGTAATGAAAGAACAATATTTAGCAATACATTAGCCCCAAAAACTATAGGAAACTGAGCCACACTCACATTAAAAAACTTAATATAAATAAATGATGCTGCAGTTAAAAATATATACATCCCTGACATCGAAAAACTAACGGCAAACAAAGTAATTACAGAAGGTTTATGTGAGAAAAAAACTTTATACTTCCCAAACATTTGCTCTGAGGTTATTTTACGAGTAATCATTCTCTTTTCTCGCGATTCAGGAATAAGCACAAAGAACAGAACAAACAAAGCAATTGCAAATATGAAAAGAAAATAAAAAACACCTTTCCACCCCTTCCATTCCACCAAGAGAGATCCTATAACTGGAGCAAATAAAGGTGCCAACATCATCATCATACTAACAACCGTCAGCAATTTAGCTAAGTCTTTCCCTGAAAACCAATCTCTTATAAAAACATTAGCTGTCACAGTTGCAAAACCTCCACCAAATGCCTGTATTACACGAAGCATTATTACATGTTCTATATTTTCACTCGTTGTTATTATTACTGAAGCTACTGCATACAATAAAACACCAGTCAGTGCAATAGGCTTTCTTCCGAAAGAATCAGACAAGGGACCTCCAATAAAATTCCCTAAGGCAAAACCTAAGAAATAGGAAGTTATTGTTAATTCTACAATATTAATTGGAACTCCAAAAAAATCAGCCATAATTGGCATTGCTGCTAAATAGGAGTCTATTGCAAATGGAGATAATGTTACCAATGCAGCCAACATTATAGTTATTGCGGGTAAAGTTTTAGAATTTATATTTTTAATAATTGCCATAAAATTTCTATAGTTACATTAATTAAATAATGATTAAACTCATTATGCTTTTATCATTACACTATTTAATTCACAAATATACTATTAGGTATTATCCACAAGTATTATTAAATCATAAAACATGTCAAAACTCTTTATAGATAATCAATAAAAAATAAACGAGGACCCTAAATTAAATGTACCGTGATCGAGCAAAGAGATCTTTTCGTCGAGCTTTTTATTCCAAACATCGATTATTCTTTTTATCAAATCATCTATAACATACTTTCGTAACGCATAAAAACAAAGGGATTATAACGCCAACATTAACTTTATTCGTTTATAGATTCTATAAATAATAAAGTTGATTTTTGGTGTATTTTAAAAAACAACTAATAATTACAGATAGGATGAGGTTTATATTTTTATCACTTTTATTTCTTAGTCTTTCATTTATGAGTTTTTCTCAAGAAAGCGAAGCTATTGCACCGAACAATAAAAACAAATTAACAATCGGTGTATTCAGTGGCTATCAGCACAATTTTAATGCGTATATATCAACTCCTGACGACAACTTCACTTACGATGAAAAAAACGGGGGTTTTACGTATGGAGCTGAAGTTGGTTATTTTATTTCAAAAAGATTCAGACCAAGATTAAAACTTGGATACAACCAATCTTCATTCTATGCATACTGGCTTCGTTCAAACATAACGAAAACGAAAGTGAAATCACAAAAGTTCGAATTAGATCTTAATTTCGATTACTTAATATTAAATAAAAGCAACTTTCAATTTTTCGTTTCCGTTGGTGCAGTTAGTGAATATTTGGCTAATGTTAGATACAAGAACTACGAAGACGACGGTGATACAAATACCAATAACTACGATGAAATATCTGAATCGTATCCAACATCAAACTTTGGAGCAAACTTTTCTTTTATTGCTAAAATTAAGTTAATGGATAATATGAGTCTGAATATTAGTCCAGGGTACAATTATTATCTTAAGGAATTTATTAGCTCAAACAGTGATCCATATCATAAATTTACAGGTAACGTAGGTCTTGAATGGACATTTTAATAAACAAGTAAAACCATTACAGTTATATTTTACATACAAAAAGGAGATAATAAAACGTTTATTATCTCCTTTTTTTGCATTATCCCCAATAAAAATAAGAGAATCTATTACCCCTTGAAACTGTATCTTAAAAAAGGCACCTCCATGTATCATCTCAACTTACTATTAGGATACCCATGACATAGACCAGGATTAGCAATCCCTCATTTCAATATGCCTCGGGTTTGATGAGATTATTAAAATGCATACTTAATATATAATTTAGTAATCCAAATTACTAAATACATTTACGAATAAGTCCTATTTTGTAAGACAAACAGAATCATATGAAAACTATGCTAGAAGTAATATTTTGGGATTCAAGATTAAAGGAATTTTCTATAAAAAAATTCTTGCCTTATTACACATTCAACACTCACAACAAAGTTCTGATATATACCTACAATAGTACAGAATCGCAACAGTAAGCATATTTAATAGAAATAAGGGCTACGATTAAAGTAATTTCAAACATATTCCCATTGGTTTTAACCGAAGAAAAACCGAAGAAAGTCCGAAGAAAGTCCGAAGGAAAACCTAAAAAACTCTATTCACACCCCTAAGTTGTCACCTTTCAATCACGAACACTTTCTGCACTTAATTATAATCACTTTCTGTTAGGCTTTTCTTTCAATGGTTCATCCGGCCATTTATGTTTTGGATATCTCGCTTTTAATTCTTTTTTTACCTCAAAATAAGCATTGTTCCAAAAGCTCCTTAAGTCTCCAGTTATTTGCACAGGCTTAAAACCTGGCGAAAGTAAATGCATTAACAAACCTACCTGTCCTCTATTAATCCGTGGCGTATCCTCCCATCCAAAAATCTCTTGCAATCTCACAGGTAACACTGGAGCATCACCATTAACCTGATATTGAATTTTAATTTTTGAACCTGTAGGAACTTCTATTTTTTCTGGAGCTAAAACATCTAACAACTGTTGTTTCTCGAAACTCAGATGATGCTGAAGCACATCCTTTAAGTTTATTTTTTTTAAATCCTCTGGCTTTTTAATATTTACCAGATAAGGAGCCAACCACTCTTCATTATTTTCAAGTAAAGTATCGGTACTTACATCCGGCCATGCTTCATCCTTATTCCAGTTTCGTAAGCTCAGCACTCTGTTTTGCCATTGAACCACATCTTTACCCCAATCCAACAACCACTCTCCTTCTTTGATTATAGCTTTTGAAATTGCCTTTATTTTCTGTTCCTCATCATAGTCATGCAAAGGTTTAGATTGCAAAATAATATGTCCAACACATAAATTTCGAACAGCAGTAAACCCTCCTCTTTTAGTATCCCATTCAACTAAATCTTTCTCTTTAACCATTGGAGCAAGGTCTCTTGGATTCAGGGCAGAAGCTGTAAATATTTTCCCTACTGAATCTCTCATATTAACATGAGCAATGGCAAGCCATGATTCATGCGCCAAATCATCTTTATGTCCGGCTGCAGCAATAGCTCCATTTGCCAGTTTGAACTGAGCATTATTTCCTGGTTTTGCATGTGCTATTCTTTCAGGGTAAGCATAAACAAGTAATAAACCAGTTTCATAAGGATCTACACTTTCATCATTAGGCTCAACATCTAACATTTTTCGATATTGATTTGCAACCTTTTCTATTCTGGTTAATATCTTGTTATTAATTAAACCTCGTCTACTTTTACGTAAGGCTTCAATACGTAGATTTATATCAATTCCCGCTTCTTTTCCTAAAGGATCCCTTTCCTCCAAAATAGCTGCAATATCTGTAGCTAATTCAGTCATTCCCTCCTCTTGTGCCATTAATAGCATATGTGCAATACGAGGGTGACAAGGTAGTTTATTTATCGATTTACCATGATCTGTAATTTTACCCTCATCCAACGCTTCTAGTTGATGCAGCAATTCAGATGCCTGGGAAATGGCACCTTTTGGTGGTGGTGTTAACCAAATTAATTCATTAGGATTAGAAATTCCCCAAACAGCCAAATCCAGTACTAACGAAGCCAAATCTGCATCTAAAATCTCCGGAGTACGATGCTCTCGTAATCTTGAATGGGTGGCTTTAGTCCACATTCGATAACAAACACCGGGAGCCAAACGACCGGCACGACCAGCCCTTTGATCAGCCGCATCAATGGTTATTTCTACAGTTTCCAGTTTTGACAAAGCCATAGAAGGATTAAACCTTAAGGTACGTGAAAAGCCACAATCAACAACAACCTTAACACCTTCAATAGTCAAACTTGTTTCTGCAATTGAAGTAGCCAAAACCACCTTCCTTTTACCTTCTTTGTTTGGCATTATTGCAGCCATTTGTTTTGATGGTGGCAACTGCCCGTATAAAGGATATACCAACACTCCCTTCAAACTCTTTCTTAAAATTGATTCACATTTCCGAATCTCTCCTTCTCCTGGTAAAAACACCAACACATCACCTTCCTCATCCTGAACAACCTTTTTTACTATACGAGCAGTCAATTCAGGCAACATCATCAAATCGGCCTCCCCTTCATACTTTATTTCAACAGGATATTGACGTCCCTCACTTTGAACCACCTTTGACTTTAACAAAGAAGATAACACAGGTAAATTTAATGTGGCAGACATGACCATTATCCTTAAATCAGTTCGCAAAACCTGCTGCGACTCTCTTGCTAGTGCAAGGGCAACATCTGCAAACAAACTCCTTTCATGAAATTCATCGAATATCACTAAGCCAACATTCTCAATGGCATTGTCTGATTGTAGCATTCTGGTTAAAATACCTTCTGTTACTACCTCTATTTTTGTTTTATCAGAAACACAGTTATCAAATCTTATTCTATATCCAACCGACTCGCCAACTTTTTCATTGAGTAATTGAGCCATCCTAATTGCAATTGTTTTTGCAGCCAGACGCCGAGGTTCCAACATGATAATTCTTTTACCATTCAACCACTCCTCGTTCATCAGAACCAAGGGTAACAAAGTACTTTTACCTGCTCCGGCAGGGGCATTCACAATCAGTGTATTCTCCTCATTCAACACACTCTTCACCTCATCAATTATCTCAACAACAGGCAAATCAATCTTATACGGATCAAAACTTATCATTCGTAATTTTTATTTTCAAGACAAAGGTAGATAAAACTGTTGGTGTTGAAAACATCAAAGTAATAACCTAAACCCGATTACAACCCATTAATTAATAAGATTCATAACTATCCCATTAGGAGACTTATACAAATACAAAAAGAAAAAGTATTATCGGAAAAGCATTGGTTTGCATGCATACAGAGTTAGCATAAATAAGGAGATTAAACTATTCAGAGAAGAACTCAAATTGTATAACAAGTTCCACTTTCATAGAAATGAAATAACGCTATAAAAACACTTTAAAAAACTTTAGATTATTTTTCATATAATTATTTACTTCTGTTGATTGTGGATGAGCTACCTCAAACCCGTGGAAAAAATTCAACAAACTAGAAACACATTTTATAACAAAAAAGCAAAAAAAAGCTATCGACAACAGCCGATAGCTTTTTTACAATAGATCATATTAGATTATTACGAAAAAACTCTGATATCTACAGGAACAACAACCCTAAATATCAAAGTTCCTGTTATATATAAATTAACCATATCTGTTGAATGACTTAAATAACCTATTGAAACATCCTGTCCTAAATGCAACTCAAAGACTCTGCCCTGTTTACTAAGCAGATGCAATTTGGGTTGCTTACTAACCTAACTATACACACCTTTATTCATTTTCAAACAGGTTAGTCAGGTTTAAACCATTTTCATGAGTTACTTCAACAATTTACTCTTCTTCAATACTTGTAATATCCTTTTCTGTAAACAAGTAGGTCTTTAAATTTTCATTCCAACCATCCATGTTTCTTCTAAGCCATTCCAAAGTCATGCAGGCATGCTCCATCTCTTCATCCCTGTTATGCGCCATAATCTTTTTCAAGGCCTGATCAGAAGTAGCATCTACACGCTGCTGATACCAATCCACAGCTTCTATTTCTTCTTTAAGAGAATTTAATGCTCTTACATAATCCTTTGTTTGTTCTGATAATACTTTTGGCATTTCATGATAATCACTCATAATGTTATATTTTAAATTAAACTTTCGTATTCTACATTTGAAGATTATCCATAAATGGTGCCATCACGAAAACGTTTTATGAGTTCAATAAATAATGAAGTAAACCTGAAAACGTAGATAAACTTTCCTTTTCACATATAATTATCTCTTTTTTTATTTATGTGCTAACTATTTACTATTTTAGCCGTCAATTTTGCAATAATGGATCTACGTGTATATTTACATTCATTTGTCTAATATCTTGTAGCTTTAACTTGTAAACACAAGTTATTGTAATATTATTCCATTATTAGAACAAAAAGGATTGAAATTCATGCCATTTCATGGCATATATTTCAAATATCCTGTTTAATTTCGTTGAGAATTAAAAGGCAAATACAACGCATGAAGAATATCAAAGTAGGCCAACAAGAATTTGGCAAGGACAAACTTTTTTTAATCGCAGGCCCCTGTGTAGTAGAAGAAGAGTCCATTATGATGAAAACTGCTGAAAAACTAAAGCAGATAGCCGAAAACTTAAATCTTCCTTTTATTTTTAAATCATCTTACATTAAAGACAATAGAAGTTCTGTTGACTTTTACCACGGACCTGGTTTAGAAGAAGGTTTAAAAATGCTTGAAAAAGTAAAAAAAGCATTTGATGTACCTGTAATCTCAGACGTACACCAGGCATCAGAAGTTAAAGCAGCAGCAGAGGTGTTAGATATTATTCAAATACCAGCGTATTTATGTATGCAAACCTCATTGGTTTCAGAAGCTGCTAAAACACAAAAAGCAATAAACATAAAACATGGTCAGTTTTTAGCTCCGGAAAATATGATTAAACCGGTACAAAAAATTGAACATTACGGAAACCATAATATCATGCTTACTGAGCGAGGATATACATTTGGTTACAATGACCTTATTGTAGATCCACGAAGTTTTTATGAAATGCAACAAACAGGTTATCCTGTAATATTCGACATTACTCACTGTATCAGACGTTACGGAATTCCTAGTTCTGATCCAAATGGAGGAACTCGTCAATATTTAGGACCAATTGCCCGTGCAGGAGTAGCTGCCGGAATTGACGGAATTTTTATTGAATCTCACCCTGTACCTTGCGAAGCTTTATGTGATGCCGCAAGCCAGTACCCATTGGATGAATTAGAGGAATTTTTAAAACCTTTAATTGAAATCCACAATATTGAGAAACAAACAAGAACTAAATTTTAATATCACCAAACAAAATATTTTATCATGGAATTATATCTTGATTCTGCTGACATTAATGAAATCGAAGAAGCATTTAAGTTAGGATTTATTGACGGTTTAACAACCACACCAACTTTTATGCACAGACACGGAATTACCGACATTGACGGAGCTATTGTAAAACTTTCAAAAATGGTTCCTGTACTTATGATCGAAGCATTAGGCGACACTGCTGAAGAGATCGTTGCTGAGGCTAAAAGATTATTAAGTTTAGGACTTGACAAAAAGAAAACTGTTTTCAAAATTCCTGCTTCATTAGTGGCAGCAAAAGCATGTAAAATGCTTCGCGATGAAGACATGATGGTAAATATCCACTTGGTGTACAACATACAACAAGCATATATGGCCATGGCTGCCGGAGCAACATATGTTTGTGTTTTAGTTGGTCGTATGCAAGACCAAGGATATGATGCATTAAACCTTGTAAAAGAATGTGTTGAGTTAGTTAACAAATACAACTATGACACAAAAATTATGTTCTCATCTGTTCGTCATCCTGAACACGTTAAAAATGCAATTGAATTAGGTTGTCAAAACATTACTATTCCTTGGAATATTATGAAGAACCTAAACAACAATAACTTCACAGAAATAGGAACTCAACAGTTTGTAAATCACACTCGCCAAATGACTTTAAAAGTTGGTGAAATTATCGGTAGCAAAAATCCTACTATTGGTTTAGATGCGAAAGTAACTGATGCAACAGTTGAAATGACTAAATACGGAACAGGAGCTGTTTCTGTTATTGATGCAGAAGGTAACCTTAAAGGAATTTTTACTGACGGAGATTTACGTCGTCATATGAATACTGAAGGTGAAAAAATTCTTTCAATGACAATGGGTGATTTTGACATGAAAATGCCAATCGCTATTGATATTGATGAAAAGCTACATACTGCAGTAGGTATTTTTAAAGAAAAACAAATTGATAATATCATTGCGGTTTCTAATGGTAAACCAGTTGGAATGCTTGATGTTCAGGATTTGGTAAAACTAGAGATTCTTTAATAGTCGAACATAATGATTTTATCCCTTTTGTGGATAACATTAAAATATAAAAGGGGTGATTTTCATAATCACCCTTATTACGTTTAAGGCATAAGTCTTATGTCTTTTTTCTAACAACTAAAAAACTAATAATATGCCAGGTACTGAATTATTTGGTAAAGAAGAAAAAGAACAAGTAATGGAAGTCCTTGAAACAGGGGTTTTGTTCAGATATAATAACGATGCTCAAAGAAAAGGCATCTGGAAAGCCAAGCAGTTTGAAAAAGAATTTGCAGAATACCATGGTGCAAAACACTGTCACATGGTAGCCAGCGGAACTGCTGCAGACTGTGTTTCATTAGCATCAGTGGGAGTTGGAGCCGGTGATGAAGTAATTGTACCTCCTTTTACTTTTATTGCTCCGGTAGAAGCCGTTGTTAACTGTGGTGCCGTACCTGTATTTGCAGAAATTGACGAAACACTATGTTTATCTGCAAAATCAATTGAAGCGGCAATTACTCCTAAAACAAAAGCTGTGATGTTAATTCACATGGTTGGAGCAATGGCACAAATTGACGAAATAGTTGAAGTTTGTAATAAACACAACATTATCTTAATTGAAGATACTGCTCAAGCACTTGGTGGATCGTATAAAGGAAAAATGTTAGGTACTTTTGGTAAGGTAGCTTGTTATTCTTTTGACTTTTTTAAATTAATTACTGCTGGAGAAGGTGGAGCTGTAATTACTAATGATGATGATGTATACACAACAGCTCATACATGGAGTGACCATGGTCATAGTCACATTGGCGATAACCGTGGAGCTGAAGATCATCCAATTTTAGGAACGAACTACAGAATTAGTGAACTTCATGCTGCAGTAGGTTTAGCTCAGTTCAGAAAAATAGACTACATCTTAGAAAGACTTAGAGCTAACAAAAAAGTTTTAAAAGATTATTTAAAGAAATTCCCTCAGGTTACGTTCCGTAATGTTCCTGATGAAGCTGGTGACTCTGCTACAGTATTAAACTTTTTCTTACCAACTCAACAGGATGCTGAGAAAGCATGTGCAGAATTAGGAAAAGAAGGTGTTGCAGCTGCTTATTGGTATAACAACAATTACCATTTCATTAAGAATTGGAATCACCTGACAGAATGTAAAGTTGCAAGTCCTGTAGGTATGCAGTTCCTTGAAAAACCACAAGATTACAAAAATCTTGATCTACCAAAATCTTATGATATCATTGGTCGCTTGGTTTCTATTAATATGAATATTACAAGTACACCGGAACAATTAGAAGCTATTTGCAAAGCTTTTGATAAGGTGTTAGGATAATATTATTTATACAAATCACGGATTAGGTAAATACCACCTGTTAATTCGTGATTTTTGTTTGTTGTTAGTTGATTTGTAAAACACACTTTCAACTTTCAACTTTTAACTAACAACTATTTTACCATGTTATACGATTTTAGAAGTTTTGTAAATCCCGGGCACTATGCCTTTGGTAAAGGAACTTTCAATCACCTGGGAGAACTAATTGACAGAAGAAAAACGCCAACTAGCGATTGGACTGTTTTTATGATTGATCACTTCTTCCAGGACAAAGAAGATATATTGAATCGCATCCCTAAATCAGATAAAGATTTAGTGATTTTCATTGATTCAACAGACGAACCAAAAACCTCTTTAGTTAACAAATATCGCGATCAGATTTTGTCACATCAGGCCACTTTACCTGCTGTAATGGTTGGTATGGGTGGAGGTACAACTATGGACTATGCAAAATCTACAGGTTTAATGGTTACTAATCCAGGAGATTCAAAGGATTATCAAGGATTAGATTTAATAAAAAATGAAGGAATATACACTATTTGTATTCCTACCATTACCGGTACCGGAGCCGAAGTTTCAATGACTGCAGTACTTAGCGGACCTGAGAAAAAACTAGGTATTAAATGTGATTATACAATTCCAAACGAAATTATTTTCGATCCGGAACTTTTAGCCACTGTACCTGACGAAGATCGATTCTTTACAGGAATGGACAACTTCATTCATAATGTTGAATCAATGAATGGTAGTTGGATTAATTCAATGGGACAGGCATTTGCTGAGAAATCAAATGACATTACTGTTGATGTATTTATGAATAAATACAAGGACAGATTAGAAGCTGATGAAAAAATGATGGTAGCTTCTATTATGGGAGGTAACAGTACTACTTATGGTCAGGTTGGTGTATGCCACGCTTTATCTTATGGTTTAGCGGTTGTACTAGGAACTCACCATGGAGTCGGTAACTGCATCGTTTTCAATCAACTTGAAAAGTATTATCCAGAGGGCTACAAAACATTTAAAGAAATGCAAGCCATTCAAGGTGTTGAAATTCCAGCTAACATCACAGCAGGATGTACTGAAGAACAATTTGATCAGATGGTTGAAGTAAGCTGGGCATTAGAACACATGTGGAACAATGCATTTGGTGCTGACTGGAGAAATAAAATTTCAAAAGAAGAAATCAAAGATCTTTTTAAAAGAATGTAGTATAAGACATTAGACTTATAGATAAGAGATAATAACAATCTCTTATCTTTTGTCTATTATCTAAAAGTCTAAAATATGAATATCGTTGGAATAATTCCTAGTCGTTATAGTTCAACCCGTTTACCTGGAAAACCACTTGCCTTGATTGGTGATAAACCAATGGTTCAATGGGTTTACGAAAACTGCACCAAAGGTTTGGATCATGTATTTGTTGCTACTGACGACCAAAGGATTGTGGATGCTGTAGAAGCATTTGGTGGGAAAGCTGTTATGACCAAAGAAGACCACACAAGTGGAACAGACAGGTGTGCAGAAGCAGCTGAGAAAATTAAAGAAAAATATGGATTAAATTCTGATGTAATTATAAACATTCAAGGAGACGAACCATTCTTTAATCCTGACATACTTGAAGATGTAAAAAAGAGCTTTGATAATCCTGAAACCCAAATTGCTACTATGATTCAGGAAGCTACAGAACCTGATCATATTTTCAATCCAGGTGAAGCCAAAGTCATTTTAAATCCTAAAAACGAGGCTATATACTTTAGTCGTTCACCAATTCCATATTTAAGAAATGTTGAACAATCTGAATGGTTAAAACACCATACTTACTATCGTCACTTGGGAATTTATGCATACAGAATTGACACACTAAATAAGATAGTTCAACTTGAACCATCTTCACTTGAAAAAGCAGAGTCTTTAGAACAATTAAGATGGATTGAAAATGGGATCCCTGTAACTTGCGTAATAACAGATATGGATGAAACCATGTGCATTGATACACCTGAGGATTTAGAAAAGGCAAATGAATATATCAAAAACATGAAATAAACACACACTTTTCATGAATTTAAATAACAATATAAAACACATAGAAGATACTTTTAAAAGTATTGGAGGAACATTTATTACACCAGCTGATGAACTTCAAAATAAATTGAAGAAAATAAAAGCTGTCATTTTTGATTGGGATGGAGTTTTTAATAACGGATCTAAAGTTGGAGATGAAGGAAGTAGTTTTGCAGAACCTGATGCCATGGGTGTTAATATGCTTAAATTAGACTTTTGGCTTCGCAATGGTCAGTTACCATTTACTTTTATTGTTACAGGTGAAGAAAACAAGAGTGCTCAATTCTTAGCAACACGTGAGCACATGAATGCTACATTTTATCGATGCAAATTTAAGGTAAAAGCATTAGACCGCATTTGTAAAGAAAACGGTTTACAACCTGATGAAATTGCCTTTGTTTTTGATGATATTCTGGATGTAGAGTTAGCCCGCTCATGCGGAGCCAGTTTTCAAATTAACAGAAACGCCAATCCCCTGTTTAATCAATTTTTGGTAGAGACAAAAAGTTGTGACTACAGAACAGGAAACACTGGTGGAAGTGGTGGTGTTCGTGAAATATGCGAATTAATCATTGGTTTAACTGGTGATTTACCTCAAGCTATTGAAACCAGAATTGAGTTTACCGGCGGTTATACAAAATATTTAAATGAAAGAAACTTAATCAATACGCTTTGTGAGCCTGTTGAGTAAACTTCCTAAAAACTCTTTAATCAATCCCTTATCTTCGTAACACATAGATATTATTGGTTCCCAGGCACATATAAAACATTAAACTGCATTTAAATTTACCACAACACAAAAGCTTAATTGGGATGAAATTGGTAGGAAAGAAATTAATTAAAGCAAGAGAATTACTTTATTATATAACAACACTTTTAGATGAAAACAATATCGAATATCATTTAGAAGGAGGAACTTTACTAGGTTTAGTTAGAGATGGGGACCTATTACCTTGGGATTATGACATTGACATATCAATAGATATTTCAAATGCAGAAAAGCTAAAAGCACTTAGAAAAGTTTTTTGGAAGAAAGGTTTAAAATTAAGCGTAAAATATTCAAAAAAATCTTTTAACGCCATAAAAGTAGGTCAACCCAGAATCTTTAAAGTAAAACCAATTACATCTTCCATAAGTAGGCTATTCATTAAAAACTACAGTAAAAAAGCTATGATTTGCGACATCTTCGTAAAGGTTAGCGATGATAAATTTACTTATTGGCAGGCTAAAGAAAAAGTTTTGAGAGTATGTCAATCACATTATAGAGGACATGAAACTATTGAGTATAATGGCCGACAGCTAAAAGTACCATTAAACTACAAAGACTACTTGACTGCAAAATTCGGAGACTGGTCTATTCCTGTAAAGGAATGGAATTGTAAAGATGACGAAAAAACGGTATGTTTTTAAGAAACATCTATTACAATATTTGGCTTGTTTTAAGAGTTTCATGTAACAAATATAATTTTTTTGCGTTACCATATTATATAACGTTTTCAGGATGCTAGAATTAAAAGGGAAAAAGTTAGACAAAGCGAAAAAACTACTAATACTAATCACTAACGTACTAGACAACAACAATATAATCTACCACCTTGAGGGTGGTACACTTCTAGGGTTAGTTAGAGATGGAGACTTGTTACCATGGGATCATGATATAGATTTATCAATAGATATCTCTGAAGCCAAAAAACTAAAATCATTACAACGTTATTTTTGGATGAAAGGGTTAAAATTAAGTGAGAGAAAATACACTAAATCATATGGTGCCATAAAAGAAGGACAAACAAGAATTTTTAAAGTTAAACCAATTGCATTTACTTTTTTGAATTTGTTCGATCGTAAGTTTGATAGAAAAGCAATGATTGGAGATATTTTTGTAAAAGTAACAGATAACAAACACACTTATTGGCAGGCAAAAGGCAAAATTCTCAGAGTATGCAAGTCTCACTATAATGGGTACTCGACGATTAATTACAATGGTTATACACTTAAAACACCTTTAAACTTTAAAGATTATTTAACTGCAAAATATGGAGATTGGAAAATCCCTGTAAAGGAATGGAATTGTAAGAATGACGAAAAAACAATATGTGCCTAACCCATCACACCACCACCTTAAAAATCAATACACCAAATACTTATCATTCTAAAATAAATTGGTTTAAACTCAAACTACCCTCATTTAATATTGATTCTACCTTTTTTATATCGGTGTCATTAAAAAACTCTTTCCACTCTCCTACTTTTCCACTTCTAATAAATGATCCAGAAAACTTCTTTTCTTTTGGAACAACTAAAGCACCCCCTCTTTCTTTCTCCATTTCCTGAACACTTTTTTTAGAAGAAAATTCCATTGATTGGTTAATTAAGTCTTCATTATAATCTAATTCCAAAAATTTAATCATTTCTGAAAAAATTTTAAAAGGATCTGCCATCAATTCCTCGTACGAAAATCTTAAAGATCTTTCAGGAAATTGCATTTCTAATTCCTTTTGAAAATTATACACTTTAATAAATTTCGTTAGCCTATCTTCTATAATTTTCCTTGGGTGTTTAATGGATTTACCTCGTTTTTTTAAAAAATAGAAATAATATGAAACAATATAGTCTAAAGGATTTCTATACAAAGAGATATTTTTTAACCATAAGGCATGTTCTATTTTTTCATGTGTATGTATTATTGAAGGTATATCTTTTGATATTTTTCTTCTATTTTCAATCAATACTCCTAGGTCCTTTGATTTTAATCTTCTTTCAGAACTATGAAAAAAGAAATTTTCTTGCATCTGATCATATGAAACTCTCTTTCCATCACCATAAATTAAATTAAGGTAATTACTTAAGAACAACAATGAATATGTTGTCCCTGATTTCATTAATGTATATATCCAAATACTATCAGTAGATAATGCAATTAATGCATTTTTCTTTAACAGTTCTATCGCTCTTTTTCTCCTACCAGTCAGAACTCTCATATCAATACTTTAAAAACCTCACATAAACCATCTCGCGAAGTATATATTTTTTGCTAAAATTAGCCTCACTTCATATGTATAATTAAAATATACACTGTGTAAGTCCAAAAATCAATGGTCAACTGGACATTTTTCCAATTCTTAAAATAAAAATCACCACAATTAGGTATTGAACACCTAAAACTCTCTTCATAAATTTGCATTCATTAGAATTAATCTAAATAAAACACCATGAACATAAAACAAAAACATAAACAATATTGTTTTAATTCAAAGAATTTAAAACAAGGTCTTATGATTGAAGTAGACATCAAAACATATCATGGGCATATTTTTACATGTAACAAGTGCAGTAAATTTCACTTTGAGTTTAATCAGGTAGGCATTGACTTTTCAAAACTTGATACATTAAAAGATTTTGAAAAGTATTTAAATAATATTGATTTTGAATACATACTAAAACATAACAACGATAATAATTTTATTCGCAAAATTCATATACCTATCTCTGGAACCTCTCTGAAATTGCTCTTGGATGCGATGGATTTAAAAGAACTAAAGATATTAGTTAAAACTTTTATTGAAGAATATGAAAGCGAGTTAAAACAAGCTGAATTCATTAATAAGCTGACGCATATCACCAAAAACCTATTAAACTGAACCGTTTATATTTTTTTAACAATTAGTTTTCACTTATGTTATACAACATGTATTATACCTGAACTGCAGATAGATACACATGTTTTATAACATACTCTTTTTGTTAACTTCCACATTTATAGCACTTAGCAATTTTTAAATTTAAACTATTAGCAATACTTTTGCGCAAAAAAGTAAAATCTACTATACTATGGAAATTAAAGAATTTGTAGATGGTAATTGGAACAATGCCATTGACGTAAGAGACTTTGTCAGAAAAAACATTACTCCATATACTGGAGATTATAGTTTTTTAGCAGGAGCATCAGATAAGACTAAAAAACTTTGGGATGCTTGTCTTGAAGCACTAAAAGAGGAAAGAGCTAATAATGGCTTAAGGAGCGTAGATACAAATATAGTCTCTACTATCAATTCTTTTGCAGCAGGGTACATCGATAAAGAAAACGAAACTATTGTTGGCTTACAAACAGATGAGTTATTAAAAAGAGCAATGAAACCTTACGGTGGATTTAAAGTTGTTCAGAAAGCACTTTCAGAACATGGTTTAAAGCCATCAGACACGGTTACTGAAGCTTTTGGAAAATATACTAAAACGCACAACGATGGGGTTTTTGATGCTTATACAGAAGAAATCAGAAAATTCCGTTCTCTTGGATTTTTAACTGGCTTACCTGATAACTATGCACGTGGAAGAATCATTGGAGATTACCGTCGTGTGGCATTATATGGTATCGATAAGTTAATTGACACTAAAAAAGAAGATTTAAAAAATATTACAGGGCCAATGACCGACGCTACCATTCGCTTACGTGAGGAGGTAGCAGAACAAATCAAAGCTTTATATCAAATGATTGATATGGGTAATGCTTATGATTTAGATTTAGCACGCCCTGCCCAAAATGGTAAAGAGGCTGTACAATGGACATATATGGCATACCTTGCTGCTGTAAAAGAGCAGGATGGAGCTGCAATGTCATTAGGTAGTGTTTCTTCATTCCTTGATATTTTTATTGAAAGAGATTTACAAGCTGGGATCATTACTGAGCAAGAAGCTCAGGAGTACATCGATCAATTTGTTATGAAACTTCGTATGGTACGTCACCTGCGTATGGAAGCCTACGAACAAATTTTTGCAGGTGACCCAACTTGGGTAACAGAATCAATTGGTGGTATGTTGGTTGATGGAAGAAGTAAAGTAACTAAAACTTCATTCCGCTTCTTAAATACACTTTACAACCTGGGACCATCTCCTGAACCAAACATTACTATTCTTTGGAGTAATAACTTACCACAAGGTTTTAAAGAATATTGTGCTAAGGTATCTATTGATACATCATCTATTCAATACGAAAATGATGACTTAATGCGTTGTCATAGAGACAGTGATGATTACGGTATTGCTTGCTGCGTTTCATTCCAGGAATTAGGTAAGCACATACAGTTTTTTGGAGCACGTACAAACCTTGCCAAAACGCTACTTCTTGCCTTAAATGCTGGACGTTGTGAAAACACAGGAACACAAATGGTAGAAGGAATTCCTTCAATGGCCAATGATAAGTATCTTGATTACGATAAGGTAATGGAGAACTTTAAAATTGCAATGAAAGAAGTAGCTCGTGTTTACAATGAATCGATGAACATCATTCACTACATGCACGATAAATATTATTACGAAAAAGGTCAGATGGCATTGATTGACACTAATCCAAGAATCAATCTTGCATATGGTATTGCTGGTTTATCAATTGTTGCTGATTCTCTTTCTGCCATCAAACATGCTAAAGTTAAACCTATCCGAAATGAGGATGGATTAACTGTTGATTTTGAAATTGAAGGAGATTTCCCAAAATACGGAAATGATGATGACCGTGTTGATTTAATTGCTCGTAGCTTGGTTAACCACTTTAGCAATGAACTAAATGGTCTTCAAGTATATAAAAATGCGAATCCAACGTTATCAGTATTAACCATTACTTCAAACGTTGTTTACGGTAAAAAAACAGGTGCTACACCAGATGGTAGAGCAAAAGGAATTCCTTTTGCACCTGGTGCAAATCCAATGCACGGGCGTGATACTCACGGAGCAATCGCATCTTTAAACTCTGTAGCTAAAATTGACTACAAAGATTCACAGGATGGAATTTCAAATACTTTCTCTATTGTTCCTAAATCATTAGGGGCAAATGAAGAAGAAAGAGTTAGCAACCTGGTAGGTGCATTGGATGGATATTTCATGAAGAACGCACAACACTTAAATGTGAACGTTCTGAATCGTGAAGTTCTTGAAGACGCCATGGAACACCCGGAAGAATATCCTCAATTAACAATCAGGGTTTCTGGATACGCTGTAAACTTTATTCGTTTGAGTAGAGAACAACAACAGGAAGTATTGTCCAGATCTTTCCATGAGTCAATGTAAAACTAGTGATTATTAGATTAAAGACATGAGATAAGAGACTATTTACATGATCTTTATTCTTTACACTTCTTCTTTATTCTAATAATCTCAATGATATTTTAATAAAAAACAAAAGTAGAATTCTCTACTTTTGTTTTTGTATATTATCTCACATCCAAATGTCTGAAAAACTTAAAGTACATTCCATTGAATCTTTTGGAACTCACGATGGTCCAGGTATAAGAATGGTTGTATTTTTACAAGGATGCAACTTAAAATGCTTATACTGTCACAATCCGGATACTATTTCATTACACGGAGGGAGTTTATATGATATTGATGAATTGGTAAAAAGAGCTGTAAATATGAAGCCTTACTTTGGGAAGTTAGGAGGAGTTACAGTCTCGGGAGGAGAACCATTATTGCAAAATAAAGCATTGATTCCATTCTTTAGTAAACTAAAACAAGAAGGAATTCATACAAACATTGATACAAACGGCACTATTTTCAGTGATACTGTAAAATTACTTCTGGATGATTATGCTGATTTAATAATGGTAGATATCAAACATACTAACGAAGAAGGCTATAATAAGCTTACAGGTTCTACCCAATTATCGAACAACATGAAGATTATCAATCACAGGGAAGAATCTGGCAAACCTTTTTGGCTAAGATATGTATTGATTCCAGGACACACAGACGATCCTAAAGAGTTGAAGAAATTGGGAGAGACTTTTAAAAACTACAAGTGTCTTGAAAAAATAGAAATTCAACCATATCATAAACTTGGCATCCATAAATGGGAGGCGCTGGGAGAAGAATACATGCTAAATGATGCAGTTGAAAATACACCAGAACAACTTAAAAAAGTAAAAGAAATCCTTTCACCATATTTTAAAGAAGTAAAAATTAATTAGCCTACTCGGTAAGCAAATTAATTTCACACTCCAAGAGTGCATATAACTACAAAATTTACTAATAACTAACAATTAATAACTATTTATAATGAGCTTAAATACCCCACCAGAGATACTCAATATTGCAGGTCAATCTGCAATGCAAAAAGACAAATATTCCGCAAAAAAAATATTGACTTTAGCATTTATGGCTGGTGCTTATATTTCTTTTGGAGGACTACTTTCAATTTTATTAGCTGGAGGTATGCCTGAAATTACTGCAAAAAATCCTGGAATTACAAAATTCGTTTTTGGGGCAGCCTTCCCTGTTGGTCTTATGATGGTAGTAATGGCTGGAGCTGAACTTTTTACAGGCAATAACGCCTATTTTATGCCAAATGTGTTAAGTAAAAAACAAAAATGGACGGCTCCTATACGCAACTGGAGTTTAGTTTATTTTGGAAATTTCATTGGAGCTATCTTTGTTGCTTACTTTTTAACTCATTTAACAGAAGTTGTTGGTACTGAACCATGGACTAAAACAATTTATAGTATTGCAGAAGCAAAAACTTCTAATCCCTTTTACAAAACATTTTTAAAAGGAATTGGAGCAAACTGGTTAGTATGTTTAGCCCTTTGGATGGGTATGTCAGCCCAACATACCAGTGGTAAAATCATAGGAATCTGGTGGCCAGTTATGACTTTTGTTGCTTTAGGTTTTGAACACTCCATTGCCAATATGTTTTTCATTCCGCTTGCAATTTTTGAAGGTGCAGATATAACATGGACTTCTTTTGTTATCGACAACCTAATCCCTGCAACACTTGGAAATATTGTTGGAGGAGCATTTTTTGTAGGTACTTTGTACTGGTTTGCATATGAAAAGCTATCATGATAGTATGACAATATATTTGACTTTCAGGCTAAAAGAAATTAAAAAAACAGAAAAGTAGATGCTTACCTGTATCCTACATACCAAATTTTCCTATTTTTACAGGAAATTCTAATTCAATGAACAACGATCATATACAATCTTCGCTTGACCAATTATCAACCCTTTTAAAAGGAGATGTATCATATGACAAAACATATATAGCACAATATGCAACAGATGCATCTGCATATAGGGAAAAACCTTTAGGTATTGTTTGGCCACGCGATAATGCTGATTTAGACCTTATAGTTGAATTTGCCTATAAGCATAAAATCGCTCTTATTCCAAGAGGTGCAGGTACATCTTTAGCAGGACAGGTTGTTGGAAATGATTTGGTGGTTAATACTTCGAAGTATATGAACCATATCATTGAATTAAATACTGAAGAAAACTGGGTAATGGTTGAGCCTGGAGTTGTTCTTGATGAACTCAACAAATACCTGGAGCCACATGGTTTATTTTTTGGTCCGGAAACATCCACATCAAGTAGATGTACTATTGGAGGAATGGTTGGTAACAACTCATGTGGATCCCATTCTTTAGTTTATGGTAGCACTCGTGATCATTTATTAGAAGTACATGGATATTTAGCTGATGGTAATGATGTTATTTTTAAAACACTCAATAAAAGTGAATTTAATCTAAAATGTAAGTTAGATTCTTTAGAAGGAGAAATATATCGGGAGGTAAATGAAATACTCAGTGACAATGAGCACATAAAAGAAATACATAAAGAGTATCCTCATAAAGATATTAAAAGACGAAATACTGGTTATGCACTGGATATTTTGGCAAACATGGAACCTTTTAAAGAAAATGGCGAAGCTTTTAATTTGAGTAAACTCATTGCCGGATCTGAAGGAACACTAATGGTAATTAGCAAAATAAAGCTTAACCTGGTTCCTATTCCTCCAAAGCATAAAGCATTATTATGTGCTCACTTTAAAACTTTAAAAGAATCTCTTGAAGCCAATATTCTTGCATTAAAACATAACCCAAGAGCTATTGAATTAATCGATGATAAAATCATTGATCTTGCAGGAAAAAGTACAGCACAACAAAGCAACCGTTTTTTTATTACGGGTAAACCTGAAGGCATATTAGTTATTGAATTTGCTGAAGACGATAAGAAAGTCCTTAATGAGAAAATTGAAAAACTTATTGCTGACTTTGAAAAAAATGATATGGGTTTTGCCTTCCCTGTTGTTGATGCCAAAAGCATTAACAGAGTTTGGGCATTACGAAAAGCAGGTTTAGGCGTATTATCTAATATGAAGGGTGATGATCTTCCGGTTGCTGTAATTGAAGATACAGCTCTGCATCCAAAAGATTTACCGGCATATGCCAGTGATATTAAAGATTTATTAGCATCTTACAATAAAGATTGTGTTTTTTATGCACACGTTGGTACAGGAGAATTACACTTAAGACCTGTATTAAACCTTAAAGATCAACAGGACATTATTCTGTTTCGAAAAATTGCAAAAGAAACAGCTCTTCTGGTAAAAAAATATAATGGTTCTTTAAGTGGTGAACATGGAGATGGGCGTTTGAGAGGTGAATTTATTCCATTGATGGTTGGAGACATTAATTATAAACTGCTCCTTAGAATAAAAAAAGCCTTTGATCCGGAAAACCTTCTTAATCCAGATAAAATAGTCAATACTCCTCCCATGAATACTTCTTTGAAGTATCGACTACCAAATTCAGAAAAAGAATTTAAAACAGTTTTTAATTGGGATGACACAGAAGGTATAGTAAGAGCTACTGAGAAGTGCTCAGGATCGGGAGACTGCCTGAAATCAGAAATTATTGGTGGCACAATGTGCCCTAGTTACATGGCATCACGCGACGAAAAACTATCTACTCGAGGCAGAGCCAATGTTTTAAGAGAATATTTTACAGGAACATTAGATTCTGATAACCTATATCTTGAAGAAGTATATGATGTTCTAAGTCTGTGTTTATCTTGCAAGGCTTGTAAATCAGAATGTCCTTCCGGTGTTGACATTGCTAAACTAAAAGCTGAATTTTTACAATATTATTATAATCAAAAAGGAACTCCTACAAGTGCCTTATCTGTTGGTTATTCTCCTGTAATTAATAAGATTTTTTCATTTACACCCTGGATTTATAACCTAGCAGTTGGAGCACCTGTTTTAAGTAGTCTTCTTAAAAACATGCTTGGTTTTTCAACAAAACGAGACATCCCAAAGATGTCAGGAAAAACGCTAAAAATCTGGGCCAAATGGCATAAAAATGCACCTGCAAAACAAAGAACTGTTTATCTTTTTGCAGATGAGTTCACAAACTATCTGGAAAGTGGACTGGGAATTAAAGCCATACTCTTACTCGAAAAATTAGGATATAGAGTGGTTGTACCCCAACATGTTGATAGTGGAAGAACTTATATATCCAAAGGACTATTAAAAAAAGCCAGACGTGTTGCAAATAAAAACATTGAGTTATTATCACCAATGATTTCATCTCTTAGTCCATTGGTGGGAATTGAACCTTCAGGAGTATTAACTTTTAGAGATGAATACATAAACCTAGTCAAAGATGACCTGAAAGATGATGCTCAAAAAATAAAAAGAAACACTTTTACCATTGAAGAGTTTCTGGCAAATGAAATGAATAAGGGACGTATTAGCAGGGATAGCTTTACTAAAGAAACAAAGGAAATCAAGTTTCATGGTCATTGCTATCAGAAAGCACTATCGTCAACTAAATATGTTCAACAAGTATTATCATTCCCGGAGAATTATAATGCAATTGAAATAGAATCCGGATGCTGTGGTATGGCAGGTTCTTTTGGATATGAAAAGAAATCATATAATCTTTCAATGAAGATAGCTGAAATAAAATTACTTCCTGAAGTCAGAAATACAGAACAGTCAACCTTAATTGCTGCCTCTGGTACTTCATGCCGTCATCAAATTAAAGATGGTACAGGAAGAGATGCCCAACACCCAATTGAAATATTATATGAGGCTTTAATTTAAACCAACTCAACAATTGGTTTCATTCCCATAACAATAATATCGTCAACCTGCTCATGATCACCCATCCATTCTTCTAACTTTTGATGTAAAATGGCTTTTTGATCATCTGCAGGTAGTTTATGTATATTCAATAATAAATGTCTAAAACGTCTATACTTAAACTTTTTACCCTCTGTACCTCCAAACTGATCTACATATCCATCTGAAAAAATATAGAAAGTATCATTAGGCTCAATAGCTATTTCATGTTTTGAATAGTGTAGTTCTGTGTTTGACACATATCCAATAGCAAAGCGATCTCCCTTATAAACAAATATTTCGTTATTTCGAACAAGGTATAATGGATTATAAGCACCCGAATAAGTAAGCTTTCTATTTTTCTTATCTATCACACACAAAGCGATATCCATTCCATCATTTACAGACTGTTTGCTACTATCAATAGATTCAACATCTTTTTTGAACGTGGTAATTACTTCTTTGCTTAATTGATCCAAAATCTTAGCCGGACAGGTAATATCTGAAGCAGAAACAATTCTTTTAAGCATATCATATGCTATAATTGACATAAAAGCCCCTGGAACACCATGACCGGTACAATCTACCGCTGCTACAAATAACTTTTCACCATTATCATATAGCCAATAAAAATCACCACTCACTAAATCTTTAGGGCGATAATAAATAAACGAATCTGGCAATGCTGATTTTATTCTCTTTTCATCGGGTAATATCGATTCTTGAATTCTCTTGGCATAATATATACTATCTGTTAAACTCTGATTGATTTTAGATAGCATTTCTTTTTGAGCCTCAATCTTTTTCTTATCAGATGCCTTTTCCTCTAATGATTTATACGCATTCTTATAATGCCTGATCCTATAGTTAATAATGGACTGAACAAGAAAAATTAATGCAATTAAATAAAAGGCATATGCATAATTCGACATCCATATTGGAGGAGTAATTTTAATCTTGATGTTTATTGAATCTTCAGACCATTCATACTCACTATTTGCACCTTTTATATGTAAAGTATATTCCCCTGATGGTAAATCTGAAAAATCAACTTCATTTTCAGTTGTTATAGATCTCCAATCATCATCAAATCCTTCTAAATAAACCTGAAATTTATTTCTCAAAGGCTCTGTAAATTCTAATACAGCATACTTTACTTTTAAATTTGAGCTCTTTCTATATTTTAAAAAGATTTCTTTTTCATCCCCTCTAAATTTTTTTATCATTTTACCTTTATGGTATAATTCCATAGCAGTAATTACAACATTAGGTTTAATTTTTTCAAATTTAAGAGAGTCTAAATTTAAATGAGCAACACCTCCTACTCCACCAAAATACAATATTCCTGAATCATCTATAGCAGTTGCATTTCTATTAAAAACATATGCTGGCAATCCATCTTTAACGTCAAAGTTAAAGATCATATCCTCTTTATTTATCAACGATATTCCTCTATTAGTGCCTAGCCATATTCCTGATTTTTTATCAAAAACAATACTATTTACCATATCATTAGCCATCCCATTTATATGAGAATAAAAACCAAGCTTTTCTGTTACTTTATCGTAAAAGGTGACCCCAGTGGAGGTTCCAAACCAAATTTTTCTATTATCATCTTCTGCTATAGATAAAATAGAATTACCTCTTAAGAATGAAATTGAATCATTATTATTCTTCAAGTTTTCAAAACCTATAAATGATTCTTTTTTTCTATCAATAAAATTCAATCCTTTGTTTGTACCAATCCACAAAACCCCTTCTGAATCACTATATATAGCATTTACTTCATCGCCACATAAACTATTTTCCACATTTTCATCTGAAAAATAACTAGCCACCTGAAGACCATCATATTTGTAAAGGCCAAATTGTGTTCCAAACCAAATATTACCTCTATAATCTTCTTCTATAGAATTAATTGCATTTTGTTTTAAAAGAGAAGAAACTTCGCTACTATTTGAGTAAGAAAAAGGTGTTATTGTTCCTCTTTCCTTATAATAAACATAAATTCCATTTGCAGTTCCGATCCAAAGTCTTTTTTGAGAATCTTCACACATACTTAATACTAAATCCTTATTGATAGTATATAGTGAATAATTTACAGGATAATTGTATACATCATTAGACTCTCTATCAACTATCTGTATTCCTTTATTTGCTGTTCCCAACCATATTTTCCCACTCTCATCAACATGGATAGATCGGATATCACATCCCTTGAGCTCATCTAATCGTCCATTCTTACTACTTAATGTTTTAAACCGCTTAGGTTTAAAATCAACTTTTATTAAACCATTATACTTTGTTCCTACCCATAATAATCCTGATTGATCTTCAATAATTGAAGTGATATATTTATCAGAGATTAATTTATCAGGTTGATTGAAAAATGATGATGATTTATAATACAGAACATTTCGATCTTCATCATAATTTAAAACCCGAATTCCATTTGTGGTTCCTATCCATATAATCCCAGAAGAATGCTTAACTGCACTATGTATAACACTTTGATTATCTCCTGGAATATTAATTCTCTTTATTTGATAAGCCCCTGTATCTTTTGTAGAACAATTATACACACCTCCACTACCTCCAAGTAAAACAGTATTCGCTGATATTGGGAGAATTGTAGTTACAGAACCTAGTGCTTTAGATAAAGTCTCTGAGTAATTATCAAATTTAATTCTTTCGTAAAGTCTTTCCTTTTTATTGAACTGCGAGATTCCATCGTTTGTACCAATCCATAGGTAAGAAGGAGATTTAATAGAAATTGGCACATCATAATTATCATGATGCTTAAATATATTACTATATAAACTATACTTAGATAATCTATTTGTTTTAGAATTAAAATCAATTAGAAAGTTATCTGTCTTAATCCAAAGTGTGGAGTCATTTTCAAAAGTAAGACCTAAAATATTATCTTCAGGTAAGGTGACATTATTATTTCCATTAGTTGAATAAACAGTGAATTCTTCTGTCTTTCTATTCCACTTATTTAAACCATTTCCAACTGTACCTATCCATAAATCACCATTCGAATCTTCTGTAATACATTGAATAAAGTTACCAGAAATAGAATGTTGCTGACCTACTTCATGTCTATAAATCTCAAATGAATAACCATCATAACGATTTAATCCATCTAAAGTTCCGATCCATATAAAACCTTTACTATCCTGATATATACTGGTAATAGAATTACCAGATAAGCCATCTTGAACTGACAAAGAAGTTAAGGTTGCTTCTAACTCATAATCAGAGGCCTGAATATTACTAAGATTAAAAATACAAAACAGAATTAATAAAAAAATATAATTACTGACTTTAGTTCTATAACCTGATGAAATAATAGCTCCCATATTAGTTGCTAAAAGTAATAATTCAAATCTATTTTCTTTGAGCTTTAAATTAAAAACAACCTTATTTTTTAAAAATTTATTTCAAACGAAATTAGACTATTAACGTAAAAAATTCAATAATCTAACATAAGATTTATTTCATATTAGCCTTTTCCATAAACCATGATAGATTTTGTGATTTTGGACGTTCTATCGGTAAGCCATATAATCTATCCCAAATTAATTGAGTCAAAACACCAAGTGCTCTGGAAACTCCAAATAAAACAGTATAAATCGGGAACTCTGTTATTCCATAACTAGTTAATAACGATCCTGAAATAGCATCTACATTTGGCCATGGATTTTTAACTTTTCCGGTTTCTGCCAATACATCTGGCACTACATTGTAAATTTTTCTAACTAAAGAAATATATGGTGCATCAGGAATATATTTATTAGCAAAATCAAGTTGAACCTGAAAACGTGGATCTGTTTTACGTAAAACAGCATGTCCATATCCAGGAATCACCTGTCCTTTGCTTAATGTTTCTTTTGCATAATCTCTAATTTGATCTTCTGTAGGATCATCACATCCAATTTCGCGCTTCATTTTATTTAACCAATGCATTACATTTTGGTTAGCCATGCCATGAAGAGGACCGGCCAAACCATTCATACCTGCAGAAAAACTATAGTATGGATTTGACAATGCAGATCCAACAAGGTGAGTTGCGTGTGCTGAAACATTTCCTCCTTCATGATCGGAATGAATCAACAAATATAAACGCATTAATCGTTTAACTTCTTCACTATCATAACCCATCATATGAGCAAGGTTACCAGCCCAATCTAAAGCTGGATCCGGAGGAATATGATCACCTTGATAAAAAACTCTACGATAAATATAAGCTGCAATAATAGGTAGGCGGGAAATAAGATCCATTACACCTTCATATGTCGGATCCCAATAATCTTTTTTATCCATTCCTACTAAATACGCTTTTCTAAATTGTGATTCAGTTGACATAGCTAAAATTGCTGTATTAAACTGAATCATTGGGTGAGCATCTTTGGGCAACGCTTCGATTACATCATAAACATGAGGTGGAATTCCTTGCGCTCTTTGCGCCCATTGCTCACTTATATATCGAACATCATCAGGAGTAGGTAGTTCTCCTGTTAGCATTAAATAAAAAATTCCTTCAGGTAGAGGTTCTCCATCCTCATGAATTTTTGGTAATACATCTTTTAGTTCAGGAATCGAATATCCTCTAAAACGAATACCCTCTTCAGGATCAAGTTTAGATGTACATGTCATTAAACTAACAACACCTTTCATACCTGTTAAAACCTGCCCCATTGAGACATCTTGCACTTTAACATCACCATGTTCTTTAACAAGTTTCTTTACATTTTCAGCTTTGGGTATTCCTATCTGTAGTAATTTTTCTTTTAAGTAGTCCATAGATTTTTTATTTGAGTCTTATAAATATAACAAATAAAAAACAGGTAAACATCATTTTTGTTTAATCAAAAAAGGGTATCTCTAGGACACCCTTTAAATAAAATTATTAAATTTTCTAGATTTCACAGACTACTTAACAACCGATATTGTCGCTGGATTGATCTCTTTTTTGAACTCAAGTTAAAAAAACATATAATATACCAGGAACAAAAATAATAATCCTTTAAAACGCTTTAATTGACTAAAAAACGAAAAACTTAACGAGTATTATGTATTATTTAAAATGTGCTAATTTTTTTCCAACCAGCAAATTAATTGACATCCATAGGGCCAATTACGGTACTCACTAGAAACAAAAAAAGGGACACCTTATAAAGATGTCCCTCATATATTAACTAATTACTTAGTAATTAAGCTTTTTTCACTTTTGCGTAACCATAAATTGCACTAGCGCCTAATTCTTCCTCAATACGAAGAAGTTGGTTATATTTAGCCATACGGTCAGTACGACTTAAAGAACCAGTTTTAATTTGACCACTGTTAGTAGCAACTGCGATATCTGCAATTGTAGCATCCTCAGTTTCACCAGAACGGTGAGAAGTTACTGAAGTAAATCCAGCTCTGTGAGCCATTTCAATTGCATTTAAAGTTTCAGTTAATGAACCAATTTGGTTTACTTTAATAAGGATAGAGTTAGCAGCACCTAATTCAATACCTTTTTTCAAGTAATCAACATTAGTTACAAATAAGTCATCACCAACTAATTGGCACTTATCACCAATTTTTTCGTTAAGAACAACCCATCCGTCCCAGTCATTTTCATCCATACCATCTTCGATAGAATCAATAGGGAATTTTTCAACAAGATCAGCTAAATAAGCAGCTTGCTCTTCAGAAGTTCTTTTTACACCATTTGGCTCAAAGATACTGTAGTCATAAACACCATCTTTAAAGAACTCAGAAGAAGCACAGTCCATAGCGATAGAAACATCACCACCATCTTCTGCACGACCTGGCTTGTAACCAGCATTTTTAATAGCTGTTAAAATACAATCAATAGCCTCTTCAGTACCACCTAACATTGGAGCGAAACCACCTTCATCACCAACAGCAGTAGAAAGACCTTTTCCTTTTAATACTTTAGCTAAAGCATGGAATACCTCAGCACCCATTCTTAAACCTTCTTTAAAAGTAGGAGCTCCAATAGGACGAATCATGAATTCTTGGAAAGCAATAGTAGCATCAGAGTGAGAACCACCATTGATAATATTCATCATTGGAACAGGAAGAGTGCATGCATTAGTACCACCAATGTATCTGTATAAAGGCATCTCAAGGTAAGCAGCTGCAGCTTTAGCAGTAGCTAAAGAAACACCTAAAATGGCATTAGCTCCTAACTTACTTTTTGTTTTAGTTCCGTCCATTTCAAGCATCTTAGTATCAACACCAACTTGATCAGTAACACTAAAACCAACTAATTCAGGTGCAATTACATCGTTTACGTTAGCAACCGCTTTTTGTACACCTTTTCCTAGATAACGACCTTTATCACCATCTCTTAATTCTAGTGCTTCGTGCTCACCAGTAGATGCTCCAGAAGGAACAGATGCACGACCTACTACACCACAATCTAAAGTTACCTCTACTTCTACAGTAGGGTTTCCGCGAGAATCAAGAATCTCACGAGCATGAACATTTGAAATTAGTCCCATAATTTGACTTATTTAAAAATTGAGTTTACAATTCTGAAAAAAAAAGGATAACGGCACGAGGCAATTATCCTTTTATATTTTAAGATAGCATATAATAATTACTTATATAACTACTCTTTAGATTCACTTTCAGTTGAATTTTCAGTTGACTCTTCTGCTTTAGTTTCAGTAGCTTCTGTAGCTACATCTGCAGTAGCAGCAGATTTTTTACGACGTGTACGACGTGTTTTCTTTTCAGCTTGTGGCTTACTAGCTGTCAACATGTTTTCATTATAATCAACTAACTCGATATAACACATTTCTGCGTTATCTCCTAAACGATTACCTAATTTTAAAATACGAGTGTAACCACCTGGTCTATCTCCTACTTTTCCAGCTACTTCTCTAAATAGCTCAGATACAGCATATTTATTATTTAGGTATCCAAAAACAACTCTTCTTTGTGCAGTAGAATCATCTTTAGACTTAGTAATAAGAGGCTCAACGTACATACGCAATGCTTTTGCTTTGGCTACTGTAGTTTTAATTCTTTTATGAAGAATTAAAGATGCAGCCATATTTGCTAACATTGCTTTACGGTGAGAGCTCTTTCTACCTAAATGATTGAACTTTTTTCTATGTCTCATCGCAATTATTCCTTGTCTAATTTATACTTAGTAATATCCATACCAAAATTCAAGTTCATAACTTGTAATAAATCATCAAGCTCAGTTAATGATTTTTTACCGAAATTACGGAACTTCAATAGATCATTTCGGTTGAATTGAACAAGCTCACCTAATGTTTCCACATCTGCAGCTTTTAAACAGTTCAATGCTCTAACTGAAAGATCCATGTCAACTAATTTAGTTTTCAATAGCTGACGCATATGAAGAACTTCTTCATCGAATTCTTCATTACCAAATTTCTCATCAGAATCTAAGGTTATTCTTTCATCTGAGAATAACATAAAGTGATAGATAAGAATTTTAGCAGCTTCTTTTAAAGCATCTTTTGGATGAATAGAACCGTCTGTTTCTATTTCAATAATTAATTTCTCGTAATCAGTTTTTTGCTCAACACGATAGTTTTCAATCGCGTATTTTACATTTCTGATTGGAGTATATATAGAGTCAATCGCAATAACACCGAATTCAGATTCTGCTGAATGATTTTCTTCAGAAGGAACATACCCTCTACCTTTATTAATGGTTAATTCCATTTTAAGGTTAACATCGGGATTCATTAAACAAATACGTTGATCCGGATTTAAAACTTCGAAACCGGTCATGAAATTATTCAATTCACCAGCTTTAAGCTCTTCCTTACCCGACACGTTAATAGTTACTTTTTCACTATCAACTTCTTCTACAATTTGTTTAAATCTAACTTGCTTAAGATTAAGAATTATGTCGGTTGTATCGTTAATTACTCCTGGAATAGTTGAAAATTCATGATCTACTCCTTCAATCTTAACAGATGTAATTGCGAAACCTTCTAATGAGGATAACAAAATTCTTCTTAAGGCATTTCCAACTGTAATACCATATCCTGGTTCTAACGGACGAAATTCGAAGCGACCGAATTTGTTGTCCGCTTCAAGCATGATTACTTTATCAGGTTTTTGGAATGCTAATATTGCCATAAGAATAAATTATTTAGAATACAATTCAACAATTAATTGTTCTTTAATATTTTCAGGAATATCTTCTCTTGAAGGTACATTTAAAAATTTACCAGTTTTAGAATCACTATCCCACTCTAACCAAGAAAAGTTATGTACTGAAGATGCTGCCAAAGAATTAGTGATTGCTTCTAATGATTTAGACTTTTCACGAACACCAATAATTTGATCTGCTTTTACTGAAAAAGAAGGAATATTAACAACACTTCCATTAACAGTAATATGCTTATGAGATACAAGCTGACGCGCTGCTGCTCTAGTAGGAGCAATACCTAAACGATATACAACATTATCCAAACGACACTCTAATAATCCAAGTAATACCTCACCTGTAATACCTTTAGCACGCGATGCTTTTGTAAACAAATTTCTAAATTGCTTTTCTAATACACCGTATGTGTATTTAGCTTTTTGTTTTTCTTTTAACTGAAGACCATATTCTGAAGTCTTCTTTCTACGGTTGTTACCGTGTTGTCCTGGAGGATAATTTTTTCTTTCGAAATTTTTATCCGAACCATAAATTGCCTCACCGAATTTACGGGCAATTTTTGTTTTAGGTCCAATGTATCTAGCCATTCTTCTAAATTTTTGTTTTTAAATTTTTGTTTTCAAATTATGAATATGAAGGCCGCGAGATTATAGAGAGGAGGTTCTATTATAATCATCCATAATTCAAAATCCAAAAGCTCAATTTATGGTTAATAACTAGTAAATAATTATACTCTTCGTCTTTTTGGAGGACGACACCCATTGTGTGGCATAGGAGTAATATCTACAATTTCACTAACTTCAATACCAGCTGCGTGGATTGAACGAATTGCAGACTCACGACCATTACCTGGTCCTTTCACATACACCTTTACTTTTCTTAAACCAAGATCAAAAGCTACTTTTCCACAATCAGTTGCTGCCATTTGAGCTGCATAAGGAGTGTTCTTTTTAGAACCCCTGAAACCCATTTTACCAGCACTTGACCAAGAAATAACTTGACCGTTTTTGTTTGTTAAAGAAATAATAATGTTATTGAAAGATGAGTGAATATGAGCTTCTCCTTGAGCCTCTACTTTAACGACTCTTTTCTTTTGACTCGCTGTCTTCTTTGCCATATCTCAATTATTATTTAGTTGCCTTTTTCTTGTTTGCAACAGTTTTCTTTTTCCCTTTACGTGTACGTGCGTTGTTTTTAGTCTTTTGACCACGTAATGGTAAACCAATACGATGACGAATACCTCTGTAACAACCGATATCCATTAATCGTTTAATATTTAACTGAACCTCAGAACGAAGTTCTCCTTCGATTTTATATTGTTCAGAAATAATCTCACGAACTTTAGCAATTTGTTCGTCAGTCCATTCGCTAACTTTTAAGTTAACATCAATCCCAGCTTCGCCAAGGATTTTTTGAGCAGCACTACTGCCAATTCCGTAAATATAAGTTAATGAAACCTCACCTCTCTTATTGGTAGGGATATCAACTCCAGCAATTCTAGCCATAATTATTTATTCTTTATCCTTGACGTTGTTTAAACTTTGGATTCTTCTTGTTAATCACGTATAAGCGCCCTTTGCGTTTTACAATCTTACAATCAGCACTTCTCTTCTTAACAGATGCTCTAACCTTCATTTTATTATAGAATTAATTTTTATATCTATAAGAAATTCTACCTTTCGTAAGATCATAAGGAGACATCTCTACTTTAACCTTATCACCAGGTAAAATTTTAATATAGTGCATTCTCATTTTTCCTGAGATATGCGCTGTAATTACATGCCCATTTTCAAGCTCTACTCTAAACATAGCATTTGAAAGGGCTTCTATTATCGTTCCGTCTTGTTCTATTGAGGCTTGTTTAGCCATAATATTTACCTTTTTTTATTTTTCAGACTGCAAATTTAATACTTCTTCTACAAATTTAAAACTAGAAAGTATATCTGCTTCATTTTTTTGTACTGAAATAGTGTGTTCAAAATGCGCAGAAACCTTTTTATCAATGGTTCTGATGGTCCATCCATCGTTTTCTTGTACTATATTTCTTTTTCCTAAATTTATCATTGGTTCAATCGCAATGACCATTCCAGGTTTTAATAAAGTACCACTTCCTCTCCTTCCATAATTAGGAACTTCAGGAGATTCATGTAAACCACGTCCAACACCATGTCCAACCATTTCACGAACTACAGTATATCCATTATTTTCATTATACTTTTGAATAGCATAACCAATATCTCCAATTCGTTTTCCTGCTACAGCATTCTCAATTCCTTTATATAAAGATTCTTTAGTTGATTTTAATAAATCAGCAACTTCTTTACTTACTTCACCAACGGCAAAAGTATAAGCTGAATCTCCATAAAATTCATTTAACAGAACACCACAATCAACCGAAACAACATCACCTTCTTTTAAAGGATCGTTATTAGGAATACCATGAACTACTTGTTCGTTCACTGAAGTACAAAGAGTATTAGGAAAACCCTGATATCCTAAGAAACCAGGGATTCCACCATTATCTCGTATGTATTCTTCAGCAATTTTATCTAATTCCAATGTAGTAACACCTGGTTTAACTGCTTTTGCAATTTCACCAAGAGTTTTTGCTACAAGCATATTACTTGCTCGAAGTAACTCTATTTCTTCGTCTGTTTTAAGATATATCATTATACGAACGATTCTCTTTAATAAACAGCTGGACCACCTCCAGCTCTACCTTTGATTCTTCCGGATTTCATTAATCCGTCATAGTGTCTCATTAATAAATGACTTTCAATTTGCTGTAAAGTATCTAGTACTACACCAACTAAAATCAACAATGAGGTACCTCCATAGAACTGAGCAAACATTCTATCTACTCCTGCCATGGAAGCAAAAGCAGGTAAAATGGCTACAACAGCTAAAAATACCGATCCTGGTAATGTAATTTTCGACATTACAGAATCAAGAAACTCAACAGTTTTTTTACCGGGTTTAACACCTGGTATAAAACCACCATTTCGTTTCATGTCTTCAGCCATTTGAGTTGGATTAATTGTAATTGCTGTGTAAAAATATGTAAAAGCAATAATTAAGAATGCAAATACACCATTGTATCCCCAACCAGTATAATCAGAAAACATTGCTGTAAACCAATTATTGGCACTATCACCTCCTACATATCCAGCTAATGTTAATGGCACAAACATAATTGCCTGAGCAAAAATGATTGGCATAACACCCGCAGCGTTTACTTTTAAAGGTATGTATTGACGAACTCCGCCATATTGCTTGTTTCCGACAATACGCTTAGCATATTGCACAGGAATACGGCGAGTTCCCTGTACTAACAAAATTGTTCCTGCAAATACAAAAAATAGAACTACGATCTCAATTAACAACATCACTAAACCACCACCTTCTTCAAAACGAGATACAAATTCAGCAACTACCGCAAATGGTAAACGAGCAATGATACCAATCATAATAATTAATGAAATACCATTACCAATTCCTTTGTCAGTTATTCTTTCACCTAACCACATAACGAACATAGTTCCTGCTGTAAGTATAAGGATAGATGTAATTTTAAACATCAATCCAGGAGATGAAATTGCAACTTCTGGTAAGTTAGCTAAATATGCAGGCGATTGAAACAATAAGATAATAACAGTAAGATATCTGGTAATTTGGTTTATTTTACGTCTACCACTTTCACCTTCACGCTGTAACTTTTGAAAATAAGGAACAGCAATTCCTAAAAGTTGAATTACGATAGATGCAGAAATATAAGGCATAATACCTAAACCAAATACAGAGGCATTAGAAAATGCACCTCCAGAAAACATATCTAATAGTCCCATAACCCCTTGCGAAGTTTGGTCTTTTAGTTCTGCTAATTTAGTAGGATCTATACCCGGTAATACAATATATGAACCTAAACGATACACAAGTACCAGTCCAATAGTTGTAATAATACGGGATTTCAAGTCCTCAATCTTAAAAATGTTGCGAATTGTTTCGATCAGTTTCATTGATTTACAGTTTAACAACGGTACCCTGAGCAGCTTCAATAGCGCTCACCGCTGATTTAGAAAAGGCATGAGCTTTCACTTCAATTTTGGCAGTAATATTTCCATTACCAAGAATCTTAACCCGGTCATTCTTATTAATAAAACCAGCATTTTGAAGAGCTTCGATATCAATTACAGTAAGGTTCTTCTTTTCAGCTAACTCCTGTAGAAGAGCAATATTAATTGCTTTATACTCTACACGGTTAATATTTTTAAAACCGAATTTTGGAACACGTCTCTGTAATGGCATCTGACCACCTTCGAAACCAATTTTCTTTGAATAACCAGATCTGGACTTGGCACCTTTATGACCACGAGTAGATGTACCCCCACGGCCGGAACCTTGTCCTCGACCAATTCTCTTTCTTGTTTTGGTCGAACCTTCAGCAGGTTTTAAATTACTTAAGTCCATATCTAATTTTTCTTATTATCGTTAAATAATTATTTTTCTACGCTAACAAGGTGTTTCACCTTTTCAACCATACCAAGAATTTGAGGAGTTGCCTCAAATTCTCTAGTTGCATTTATTTTTGTTAGACCAAGAGCCGCCAAAGTTTTCTTTTGACGTTCATTTGAGCCAATTTTGCTCTTAACTTGTGTTACTTTTATCTTAGCCATTTTCGTTCTTCTTATCCGTTAAATACTTTGTCTAACGTAACACCTCTATGTTTAGCTACAGTTTGTGCATCTCTTAATTCTTTAAGAGCATTAATTGTAGCTTTAACAAGGTTATGAGGGTTTGATGAACCTTTTGATTTAGCCAAAACGTCAGTTACACCAACACTTTCAAGTACAGCACGCATCGCACCACCAGCTTTTACCCCGGTACCGTGAGAAGCAGGCTTCATGAAAACACTTGCTCCACCAAACTTACAATATTGTTCGTGAGGTATAGTACCATTGATAATAGGTACTTTAACAAGGTTTTTCTTAGCGGCTTCAACACCTTTTGCAATTGCGGTTGTAACTTCGTTAGCTTTACCTAACCCCCAACCTACGATGCCATTTTCGTTACCAACAACAACAATAGCAGAAAAACTAAAAGTTCTACCACCTTTGGTTACCTTAGTTACACGATTAATGGCAACTAACCTATCCTTTAATTCAAGGTCGTTATTACTTCTTACTTTTTGATTATCTCCTGCCATAGTTATTAAAATTTAAGACCTGCTTCACGAGCAGAGTCAGCTAATTGTTTAACTCTACCATGATATAAATATCCATTACGATCAAATATCACAGTTTCAATTCCGGCACCTTTTGCTTTTTCAGCAATTAATTTACCAACTGTAGCAGCTTGCTCAGTTTTTGTTCCCTTTTGAGAGGCAACCTCTTTTTCAAGAGATGAGGCTGAAAGAAGCGTTTTTCCGTTTACGTCGTCAATAACTTGAACAGAAATTTGTTTATTGCTTCTAAAAACCGACATTCTTGGCCTCTCAGCAGTACCCGCAATCTTACCACGGATACTTCTTTTTATTCTAAGTCTTCTTTCTACTTTAGAAAAAGCCATAATTTTAATTTTTAATCAGATTAAACTTTTGCAGATTTACCAGCCTTACGTCTGATTTGCTCACCAACAAACTTCACACCTTTACCTTTGTAAGGCTCTGGCTTACGAAGTGAACGGATTTTTGCACAAACCTGACCAAGTAACTGCTTATCTGCAGATTCCAATGTAATAATCGGATTACTCTTTCTGTCGGTTACAGCTTCAACTTTGATTTCAGTTGGTAACTGTAGATGTATTGGGTGAGAGTATCCTAATGCTAACTCAAGAAGTTGTCCTTGATTAGTAGCTCTATATCCTACACCAACCAATTCTAATTTCTTAACAAAGCCTTTTGAAACTCCTTCAACCATATTATTAATTAGTGAACGATATAAACCATGTTGAGCACGGTGTTCTTTAGAGTCAGATGGTCTTTTAACTTCTACCTGACCATCGTTCACCTCAACGTTCATTTCAGGGTTAACTTGTTGTACAAGTTCTCCTTTTGGGCCTTTAACGGTAACAAGGTTATCTTTTACTGTTACTGTAACTCCGGCTGGTATTGAGACGGGCTGTTTTCCTATCCTTGACATAATACTTCCTCCTTTATTAACTTACGTAACATAAAACCTCACCACCTACTTGAGCTTGTCTAGCTTCTTTATCGGTCATTACACCTTTTGAAGTAGATAGGATTGCAACTCCTAATCCGTTTAAAACTCTAGGCATATCTTTGTAACCAGCATACTTACGTAAACCTGGTGTACTCACACGCTTAAGTTCTTTGATTGCTGAAGTTTTAGTTTCAGCATCATACTTAAGTGCGATCTTAATAATTCCCTGCTTGTCATCTTCAACAAATTTGAAATTAAGAATATAACCCTTGTCGTAAAGAACTCGGGTCATTTCTTTTTTCAGATTTGATGCAGGAATTTCCACAACTTTGTGTTTTGCCATAATGGCATTTCTGACACGAGTCAGAAAATCTGCTATTGGATCTGTCATTTTAAAAAGTTTAAATTAATCCCGCAAACGGGACAATATTTATACTTGAAACCTAATTTTCTACCAGCTGGCTTTTTTTACTCCAGGGATTAAACCTGCAGAAGCCATTTCGCGAAACTGAATCCTAGAAAGACCAAATTGTCTCATGTATCCTTTAGGACGTCCTGTAATTTTGCAACGGTTGTGCATACGTACAGGAGAAGCATTTTTAGGTAATTTCTGTAAACCTTCGTAATCACCTGCTTCTTTCAGCGCCGCTCTTTTTGCAGCATATTTGGCAACAAGCTTGGCTCTTTTTACTTCACGAGCCTTCATTGATTCCTTAGCCATATTTACGCTTTTTATTATTTTTTAAACGGTAAACCAAATGCTTTTAATAAAGCAAAAGCTTCTTCATCTGTATTTCCCGAGGTCACAAAGGTAATATTCATACCCAAAATTTTACTAACATTGTCAATATTTATTTCAGGAAAAATAATTTGCTCCTCTATACCTAATGTATAATTACCACGTCCATCAAGCTTACTGTTAATTCCTTTAAAGTCGCGAATCCTTGGTAAAGCAACGCGAATAAGTCTTTCAAGGAACTCATACATATTGTCTTGTCTTAAAGTTACTCTAACACCAATAGGCATTTTTTTACGTAACTTAAAGTTAGAAACATCCTTCTTTGAAAGACAAGGAACAGCTTTTTGACCTGTAATTGCAGTAAGCTCATTAATTGCAATATCAACCATTTTTTTATCAGCAACAGCTTGACCAATACCTTGATTGATAACAATTTTCTCTAATTTAGGAACTTGCATTACAGTTTTGTATTCAAATTCCTTCATCAATGTAGGAACAACTTGTTCCTTATACATTGTTCTTAAACTAGGTGTATAGCTCATTACTTGATCTCCTCCCCTGATTTTTTAGCAAACCTTACTAATTTTCCATCATCACCAGTACGTCTACCAATACGTGTAGCTTCACCAGTTGAAGGATCTTTAAGGTTTAAGTTAGAGATGTGGATAGGAGCCTCTTGCTTTACGATACCTCCTTGTGGATTATCTGCATTTGGCTTAGCATGTTTTGAAACCATGTTAATACCTTCCACGATAGCTCTATTCTTACTTACAAGAACTTCAAGAACTTTACCTTCTTGTCCTTTATATTCTCCGGCAGTTACAATAACTGTATCGCCTTTTTTAATATGTAATTTACCCATTGCTATCTCTTTATAAAATTTATAGCACCTCAGGAGCTAATGAAACGATTTTCATATAGCCGTCACGCAATTCTCTGGCAACAGGGCCAAAGATACGAGTACCACGCATTTCACCTGCTTGATTTAAAAGCACACATGCGTTTTCATCAAAACGGATATAAGAACCATCAGCTCTTCTGATCTCTTTTTTTGTACGAACAACTACTGCCTTTGTAACGGTACCTTTCTTCATATCTGTAGAAGGGATGGCACTCTTAACAGTTACAACGATACGATCACCAATAGATGCGTATCTTTTTTTAGTACCCCCAAGTACTCTAATACATAGTACTTCTTTGGCACCACTATTATCGGCAACAGCCAATCTGGATTCTTGTTGTATCATGATTACTTAGCTCTTTCGATAATTTCTACAAATCTCCAACGTTTCGTTTTGCTTAAAGGACGAGTCTCCATAATTTTTACAGTATCGCCTTCGTTGCACGTGTTATTCTCGTCATGTGCGTGAAACTTCTTTGTCTTTTTCACGAACTTTCCGTAGATAGGGTGCTTTTCACGGATTTCTACTGCTACTACAATAGACTTATCCATTTTACTGCTAGCCACAACACCGATACGTTCTTTTCTTAAATTTCTTTTTTCCATCACTAAACTATTTTTCGGTTAATTGCTTTTGACGCAAAATAGTTTGCAATCTCGCAATATTTCTACGTAAGCCTCTTATCTGCAATGGATTTTCCAATGGAGATATGCTATGATTGAGTTCTAAACGGATAAGTTCAGCTCGTTCGGTCTCAATTCTTTCGATGATCTCGTTGATCGCCATTTCTTTAATTTCCGAAGTCTTCATTCCTTACTCAATTATTTAGATTCAACATAGTCTCGTCTTACAACGAATTTAGTAGTAACAGGCAATTTTTGAGCTGCTAAACGCAATGCTTCTTTTGCTGTTTCGAATGGTACTCCATCACACTCAATAATGATTCTTCCTGGAGTAACTGGAGCCACAAATCCTTCCGGGCTACCCTTACCTTTACCCATCCTTACTTCGGCTGGCTTCTTAGTAATTGGTTTGTCCGGGAATATTCTAATCCAGATTTGTCCTTGACGCTGCATGTAACGGGTTACGGCGATACGAGCTGCCTCGATTTGACGACCTGTAATCCATTTACTTTGTAAGGCCTTAATTCCGAAAGATCCAAATGCTAGTTGAGCTCCTCTTTGAGCATCCCCCTTCATTCTACCTTTCTGCCTTCTTCTGTATTTTACTTTCTTTGGTTGTAACATCTTTCTAACTCATTTACATTAGCTGATGACTACTTTCTTCTCTTTTTAAAGTTCCCACCTTTGCGTTTGTTATCTTGTGTAGCAAAGTTTGGTGAAAGATCTGGTTTACCATAAATCTCTCCTTTACAAATCCAAACTTTAATACCTAACAAACCAGTTTTGGTAAGAGCTTCAGCTTGAGCGTAATCAATATTTGCACGGAATGTGTGAAGAGGTGTTCTACCTTCTTTGTACATTTCCGATCTGGCCATTTCCGCACCGTTTAAACGACCTGAAATTTGAATTTTGATACCTTCTGCTCCCATTCTCATTGTAGAAGCAATAGCCATCTTAACTGCACGACGGAAAGCGATACGACCTTCTAATTGACGTGCGATGTTGTTAGCTACGATAATAGCATCTAATTCTGGTCTCTTAACTTCAAAAATGTTGATTTGAACCTCTTTGTCAGTGATTTTCTTCAACTCTTCTTTTAGTTTATCAACCTCTTGGCCACCTTTACCAATAATGATTCCCGGACGAGCTGTGTGAACAGTAATCGTTATCAGTTTTAGTGTACGTTCAATAACAATTCTCGAAATACTAGCTTTAGCTAAACGAGCGTTAAGATATTTACGGATTTTAGTATCTTCTAAGATTTTATCTCCGTAATTTTTTCCGCCAAACCAATTAGAGTCCCATCCTCTGATGATTCCTAATCTGTTACTTATTGGATTTACTTTTTGTCCCATTTAACTAACTTTTAATTTCTTGCTGGTTATCAACGTTGCTATCAATATAAATGGTTACATGGTTCGATCTTTTTCTGATACGGTGAGCACGCCCTTGTGGAGCTGGTCTCAACCTTTTCAATATTCTCGCTGAATCTACATTGATTGATTTAACATACAGATTAGCATCTTCCATGCGTACCCCTTCATTCTTCTCCTTCCAGTTTGCAATTGCGGAAAGAAGTAATTTTTCAACTCTACGAGAAGCTTCTTTTGGAGAAAACTTCAACATATCTAAAGCTAAATTAACTTCTTTACCTCTGATCATATCTGCAACCAGGCGCATTTTTCGTGGAGAAGTAGGCACATTGCGAAGTGAAGCAAAAGTCACTTGCTTTTTTGCTTCCTTATTTTTTTCTGCTCTGAGTCTTTTTCTTGCACCCATTTTTAATTCTCTTTATTAAAATTACTTTAAGTCAGGTTACCTTTTCTTGTTACCTCCGTGACCTCTAAAGGTACGTGTTGGAGAGAACTCACCTAACTTGTGACCTACCATATTTTCGGTCACATAAACAGGAATAAATTTATTTCCGTTGTGCACTGCGATGGTATGTCCTACGAAATCTGGAGATATCATCGATGCTCTTGCCCAAGTTTTGATTACAGATTTTTTACCTGAATCGTTCATATCGAAAACTTTCTTTTCAAGTTTATAATCTATAAATGGGCCTTTTTTTAATGATCTGCTCATAAGTTCTTCTTCTTAAACGTTATTTTTTACGTCTTTCAATAATGTACTTACTAGAAGCTTTCTTCTTATCACGAGTTTTGAAACCTTTAGCTAGTACACCTGTACGTGATCTTGGATGACCTCCAGACTGTCTTCCTTCACCACCACCCATTGGGTGATCAACTGGGTTCATAGCTACACCACGAACTCTTGGACGACGTCCTAACCAACGTGAACGACCAGCTTTACCTGATCTTTCTAAGGCGTGATCTGAATTACCTACCGCACCAATAGTAGCACGACAAGTTGTAAGGATCATTCTAGTTTCACCTGACGGTAATTTAATAACGGCATACTTACCTTCACGAGCAGCCAATTGAGCAAATGTTCCGGCACTACGAGCCATAACTCCACCCTGTCCTGGGCGCAACTCAATGTTGTGAATGATCGTTCCTAGAGGGATCTCTTTAAGGGTTAATGTATTACCTAGATCAGGACTAACGCCTGCTCCGGATTCAACAGTTTGACCGACTTCTAATCCATTAGGAGCGAGAATGTAACGTTTTTCGCCATCAGCATATACTAATAACGCGATACGTGCACTACGGTTTGGGTCATATTGAATTGACTCAACAGTAGCTGCAACACCGTCTTTATTTCTCTTGAAATCGATTACCCTGTAACGTCTCTTATGTCCGCCACCAATGTAGCGCATGGTCATTTTACCTGTGTTGTTACGACCGCCGCTTTTTTTGATAGGCTCCAGTAAGGACTTCTCTGGTGTACTTGAGGTAATCGTATCAAATGCACCAATAATTTTGTGTCTCTGCCCCGGTGTTGTGGGCTTTAGCTTTCTTACTGCCATTTTAATTAAATATTGCTATAAAAATCAATCTTATCTCCTTCTACCAAAGTAACAATTGCTTTTTTGAACGCAGCAGTTTTACCTACTTGTACACCACTTTTAGTATAACGGCTTTTTACTTTACCCGCATAATTCATGGTGTTTACTCTTTCAACAGTTACATTGTACATTTCCTCAACCGCTTTCTTAATCTGTAATTTGTTAGCGTTTTTGTTTACTACAAATCCGAAGCAATTTAGTTTTTCTCCTTGCGCGTTGAGTTTTTCAGTAACTATTGGCTTAATTAATATTTGCATATCTAAATCTCCTTAAGCTTTAAATTAAAGATTACCTAATCCTTCAACTGAACTTTCAACTAGAACTAACGCTCCGGCTTTCATAATACTGTATGTATTCAATTCAGCTAATGTTACAACTTCCGATTTCGGAATATTTCTTGAAGCCAGGTAAACATTCTTATCAGCATCTTTTAAAACTACTAATGAACGTTTTCCATCAACTTGAAGACTTTTACGAATTTGCGCAAACTCTTTTGTTTTTGGAGCTTCCATATTGAAGTCTTCAACAATTATGATGCTTCCTGTTTTTGCTTTATATGATAAAGCTGATTTACGAGCAAGCTCTTTAAGTTTACGATTTAATTTAAATCCGTAATTACGAGGGCGAGGACCAAAAATACGACCTCCACCACGAAATACAGGAGACTTAATGCTACCTGCACGTGCTGTACCGGTTCCCTTTTGCTTTTTGATCTTACGTGTACTACCTGCGATCTCAGCTCTTTCTTTTGACTTATGGGTTCCCTGACGTTGATTTGCTAGGAACTGTTTTACATCAAGATAAATAGCATGATCGTTAGGCTCAATACCGAAAATTGAATCTGCTAATTCAACAGTTTTTCCGGTCTCTTCTCCTTTTATGCTTAATACTTTTAGTTCCATTACATTTCAACAATTACATATGAACCTTTAGCTCCTGGAACAGATCCTTTAATAATTAAAAGGTTGTTTTCAGGAATTACTTTTAATACTTTAAGGCTTTCAACCATCACTCTGTTTCCACCAGTTCTTCCAGCCATTCTCATACCTTTAAATACGCGAGCAGGGTATGAAGCAGCACCTACAGAACCAGGAGCTCTTAAACGGTTGTGCTGTCCGTGAGTTGAACCACCAACACCACCAAATCCGTGACGTTTTACTACACCTTGAAATCCTTTACCTTTAGAGATACCTGTAACGTCAACGAAAATATCTTCTGTAAAGATATCAACTGTTACTTCGTCTCCTAAGTTAAATTCTTGTTCGAAACCTTTGAATTCAACAACGCTTCTTTTTGGAGTTACCCCAGCTTTTTTAAAGTGACCTAACTCTGGTTTAGTTGCGCTTTTTTCTTTCTTGTCTTCGAACGCCAGCTGTACAGCCTCATAGCCGTCAGTTTCTTCAGTTTTGATCTGAGTAACCACGCATGGGCCAGCTTCGATAACAGTGCATGGAATGTTTTTTCCATCGGCACTGAAAACGGAAGTCATTCCGATTTTTTTTCCAATAATACCTGGCATTGTTACAAAAATTAAATATTAAATAATCGATTCATACAGCCTGAAGTTTCGGCTAACAAGCTGCATGAACTTATTTTCTTTTGTCTCACACTTTGATTTCTACCTCAACTCCACTAGGTAACTCTAACTTCATTAAAGCATCGATAGTTTTAGCTGTAGAGCTATAGATATCGATTAAACGCTTATAGTTAGATAACTGGAATTGCTCTCTCGACTTTTTATTTACGAATGTTGAACGCAACACTGTAAATACTCTTTTGTGAGTAGGAAGTGGAATAGGACCGCTAACTACAGCACCAGTCGTTTTTACTGTCTTAACGATCTTCTCAGCTGATTTATCAACCAAGTTGTGATCGTAAGATTTTAATTTGATTCTTATCTTTTGACTCATCTTGAGATCTTATTTTAATAATTCTACTTTTCCTTCAGCCTCTTTTACTACTTCAACAGCGATCGATTTAGAAACTTCTTCAAAGTGAGAGAACACCATTGATGAAGTAGCACGACCAGAAGAAATAGTACGTAAAGCTGTAACATAACCAAACATCTCTGCTAGAGGCACTTTAGCTTTCACTACACGTGCAGCTCCTTTAGACTCCATTCCTTCTACCTGACCACGACGCTTGTTAAAGTCAGAGATAATATCTCCCATGTACTCTTCCGGAGTAACAACTTCAACTTTCATGATAGGTTCTAAAAGAACAGGATTAGCTTTCATACAAGCTTGCTTAAACGCTTGACGACCTGCAATCTCAAAAGATAACTGATCCGAGTCAACCGGGTGGAAAGATCCGTCTATTAAAGTAACTTTTAAACTATCCACAGAGAATCCAGCAAGAACACCATTTTGCATAGCTTCTTTAAATCCTTTTTCTACAGATGGGATATATTCTTTAGGAACATTACCTCCTTTTACTTCATTAATAAACTCTAAACCGTCTTTTCCTTCATCTCCAGGTCCAACTTTTACGATAACATCAGCAAATTTACCACGACCACCAGTTTGTTTCTTAAATACTTCACGGTGCTCAACAGTAGCTTTGATAGCTTCTTTATATGTTACCTGAGGACGACCTTGGTTACATTCTACTTTAAACTCACGCTTTAAACGGTCAATAATAATTTCAAGGTGAAGCTCACCCATACCACTAATTACTGTTTGTCCGCTTTCTTCGTCAGTTTGTACACGGAAAGTAGGATCCTCTTCTGCTAATTTAGCAAGAGCTACACCTAATTTATCAACATCTTTTTGTGATAATGGCTCAACTGCAACTCCGATAACCGGATCAGGGAAATCCATTGATTCAAGAACGATTGGGTTCTTTTCATCACATAATGTATCTCCAGTACGGATATCTTTAAATCCAACTCCTGCACAAATATCACCTGCACCAATCACATCTCTTGCAAGCTGTTTGTTAGATTGCATTTGATATAAACGAGCAATACGCTCTTTTTTATTTGTACGTGTATTTAATGCATAAGAACCAGCTTCAATTTTACCTGAGTAAACACGCATAAATGCTAAACGACCTACGAATGGGTCAGTTGCAATTTTAAATGCTAATGCTGACAAAGGTGCTTCTTCACTATGTGGTCTTTCTTCTGACTCTTCTGTTCTTGGATTTGTTCCTGTTACTGCAGGAATATCACTTGGAGAAGGTAAGAAAGCAACAACTGAGTCTAACAAACGTTGTACTCCTTTGTTTTTAAATGCAGAACCACACATCATTGGAGTAATAGTTCTATCGATAGTAGCCTGACGAATTACTTTAATCATTTCTTCTTTAGTAATCGACTCAGGATCTTCGAAATAACGCTCCATTAATTCTTCATCAGTTTCAGCAACTGCCTCAACTAATTTATCTCTCCACTCTTGTGCTTCAGCTTTTAAGTTTTCAGGAATTTCCTGTAACTCATAACGAGAACCTAATTGCTCGTCATCAAACCAAACAATAGCTTTATTTTCGATTAGGTCAATAACTCCTTCGAAATCGTCTTCTGCACCAATTGGAATTTGAATTGGAATAGGATTAGCTCCTAACATTTCTTTTACCTGGCGAACTACTTCGAAAAAGTTAGCACCTGAACGGTCCATTTTATTTACGAAACCAATACGAGGCACACCGTATTTATCAGCCTGTCTCCATACAGTTTCAGATTGTGGTTCAACACCACCTACAGCACAGAATACAGCAACAGCACCATCTAAAACCCTTAAAGAACGCTCTACCTCTACAGTAAAGTCAACGTGTCCTGGGGTATCGATAATGTTTACCTTATACGATTCATCATTGTAGTTCCAGTTGGTAGTAATCGCTGCAGAAGTAATTGTAATACCTCTTTCTTGCTCCTGCTCCATCCAGTCCATGGTAGCAGCACCATCATGTACTTCACCAATCTTATGAGTAATACCAGTATAAAACAGAATACGCTCTGTTGTAGTGGTTTTACCCGCATCGATATGCGCCATGATACCGATATTTCTGGTGTATTTTAAATCTGAATTTCCCATTTTATTTATTCCTTAAAGATTAGATGATTAGAATCTAAAGTGAGCAAATGCTCTGTTAGCCTCTGCCATCCTGTGCATATCTTCTTTTTTCTTGAAGGCTCCACCTTCATTGTTATAAGCCGCAACAATTTCAGCAGATAGTTTTTCTGCCATTGATTTACCACTTCTTTTACGAGCGAATAGAATCAAGTTCTTCATAGCAATTGAAGCTTTTCTTGATGGACGAATTTCCATTGGAACCTGGAAAGTTGCACCACCTACTCTTCTACTCTTAACCTCTACAGAAGGAGTAATATTCTCTAAACCTTTTTTCCACATTTCTAAAGCTGACTTTCCTTCTTTCTCAGCTTTGTCTGCCATGCGATCTAATGCGTCGTAAAAAATACCATAAGCAGTAGATTTTTTACCATCAAGCATCAGGTTATTAATAAATTGAGTCACCAAAGTATCATTAAACTTCGGATCCGGAAGCAATATTCGCTTCTTTGGTTTACCTTTTCTCATCTCTTCTTGTTTATTAGTTTCTTATTGGCTGTCAATTTCCTGTGTCTTCAAAAGCAACTCGTTACTCTTTACTCAACCTTTGTACTAACTCACCAATAAACAAAACCACTAGTTAAACACTAATTAAAATTACTTCTTTGGACGTTTTGTTCCGTATTTAGAACGACGCTGAGTACGTCCCTCAACTCCTGATGCATCTAATGCTCCACGCACTAAGTGGTAACGTACACCTGGAAGATCTTTTACCCTTCCACCACGTACAAGAACAATAGAGTGCTCCTGAAGGTTATGGCCTTCTCCTGGAATATAGGCATTCACCTCTTTTCCATTAGTTAAACGAACCCTCGCAACTTTTCTCATTGCTGAGTTCGGCTTCTTTGGTGTAGTAGTGTACACCCTAACACAAACACCTCTACGTTGAGGACAAGCATCTAAAGCTCTAGATTTACTTTTCTCAACAAGACTGGTGCGTCCTTTACGAACTAACTGTTGAATCGTTGGCATATAACTAAAATTGTTTTAAATAAAATTCTTTATAAACGGCTTATTTTCTTCTATCTAGCAAATATAAAACACACTGATTTTCAATGCGTTTTCATATATTTAGACAAAAAAGCGATGCAAAAGTACTAATTTTCAACCAATAAACATCATTTCTTTATGTATTTTTTTCAAAAAAGATTGTTAAAGAAATTTAATCTAAAAACAATTGAGTGAATGAGATATAGGGATTTGGAGATAAAAATCAGAATTTTATTCTTATGTGTTAAAACATCAGAATCAACTAAGATTAAAAAGAGCAACCTTTTGGAGTTATTCATTTTTACTATATTTGCGCCGATTTTATTCTCAACACTCTTTGTTTGAGCACAATAATCAATTAAAAACCTGTATAGTAATATTTACTGGTTTCTCCCCTTATTTCAAGAGAACTCAAGGGTTAAGCAGAACCATAATTATCACTATACTAATTTTATATAAAAATGAAAGCATTTGTTTTTCCTGGCCAAGGTGCCCAATTTGTAGGTATGGGAAAAGACCTATACGAAAATTCAACTGAAGCAAAAGAACTTTTTGAAAAAGCTAATGAAATTTTAGGTTTTAGAATCACAGACTTAATGTTTGAAGGTACTGATGAAGATCTAAAACAAACTAAAGTAACTCAGCCAGCTATATTTTTACACTCTGTATTATTAGCAAAATCAATGGGTGATGATTTCAAACCAGAAATGGTAGCTGGTCACTCATTAGGTGAATTCAGCGCATTAGTTGCTGCTGGAGCTATGTCGTTTGAAGATGGATTAAAATTAGTTTCGCAACGTGCAATGGCAATGCAAAAAGCATGTGAAGCAGAACCTTCAACAATGGCTGCTATTGTAGGGATGGAAGATGCTATAGTTGAAGAAGTTTGTGGTAGCATTGAAGATGTTGTTGTTGCAGCTAACTACAACTGCCCTGGACAATTAGTAATTTCAGGATCATTCGCAGGCATCGATAAAGCATGCGAAATATTAACTGAAAAAGGAGCTAAAAGAGCATTAAAACTTCCTGTTGGAGGTGCATTCCACTCTCCTCTTATGGAACCAGCTCGTGCAGAGCTTGCTGCTGCAATTGAAGCAACTGAATTCAAAACTCCAGCTTGTGCTGTTTATCAAAATGTAAGTGCAACTCCTTTTACAGATCCTGCACAAATTAAAGAAAACTTAGTAGCTCAATTAACTGCTCCTGTAAAATGGACACAAACAGTTCAAAACATGATTGCAGATGGAGCTTCTTCATTTACAGAAGTTGGACCTGGTAAAGTTTTACAAGGTTTAGTAAAAAAAGTTGACCGTAAAATGGCAGTTGCAGGAGTAAGTAGCTTGTAATATTCAGAAGATTTTATACATAAAAGCCGGAAGCCAAAAGCTTTCGGCTTTTTTTATTCTTGCACTCCAATATTCTTTATTATAATTTTACTTCCTTCAAAATTCATTTCAATCCTGATCATCTCTACAATTCAAGTGTAAATAAAAAACAATATGTTCTCTATTTTAAAAAAAATGAAAAATTTAGGACCCGGACTTCTTATCACTGCTGCGTTTATTGGTCCTGGAACTATTACTACGTGCAGTCTGAGTGGGGCATCTTTTGGATATAGTATACTTTGGGGAATAACATTTAGTATTATTGCAACTTATATTTTACAGGAAATGACAATCCGCTTGGGAATAATAGGAAAACAAAGCCTTGGTGAAGCCCTACGTAAACAATTTCAATCAAAGCTTGCCAGGTTCATTTCTATATTTCTGGTTATTGCTGCAATTGTAATTGGTAATGCCGCATACGAAACAGGGAACATATTAGGAGCATCACTTGGGTTGATTGAAATCACAAACATTTCAAAAATCAATATTAATCATTTTGAAATTAATTTCTGGGGTCCGGTTATTGGCTTATTTGCATTTATTCTTTTACAATTAGGTTCATATAAAACCATAGAAAAAGCCATTACTGTATTAGTTATAATTATGAGTCTTTCCTTTATTACAACAGCAATAGTAATTGGCCCTGATTTCTTTTCAACTATAAAAGGAATGCTAATCCCTAAAGTTCCTGATCATAGCTTATTTATGATCATTGGTCTGATAGGAACAACAGTTGTTCCATACAATTTATTTTTACACGCCTCAACTGTAAAAGAAAAATGGGAAAGTTCTAAGGATCTTCCTGTTGCAAAAACAGACTTACTTTTTTCTGTTATCCTAGGAGGCCTGATTTCCTTCTCTATAGTAATCACCTCTGCAACTGCATTTTACGGAACCACTACTAATATAACAGGGGCATCAGATTTAGCCTCTCAACTTAAACCATTACTAGGAAACTGGTCTTCAATATTTATGTCGGTAGGATTATTTGCAGCAGGAATTTCGTCGGCAATTACTGCCCCACTGGCTGCAGCATATGCTACTACAGGAGTATTAAATTTAAAAAGCGATTTCTCTTCATTCTGGTTTCGATTTACCTGGAAAACTATTTTATTAATAGGTATCCTTTTTTCAGCCGTGGGATTTAGCCCTTTAAAAGTCATTGTTTTTGCGCAATTTACAAATGGGTTATTACTACCTTTAATAGGCATATTTTTATTGATTGTTATGAATAGCAAGAAATTATTAGGAAATTACCGAAACAAAACTTTTCAGAATATTTTAGGATATATCGTAATTTTAATCACTGCCTTTCTAGGAGCAAATAGTATTTTACATGCATTAGGAATATTATAGTAAATCAAATTATTTTTTTGTTTTAACCTTTAAGTATCTATTACGTCTGGCTTGCATAATCATATCTCTTATAGTTAAAAGATTTACCGATGCATTTCCGGAACCAAGTTTCCCTAAATCAATTGGTAGCTTATTCGAATCCATAGGCTTTATTATATTTCGCTTATAACCCAACTTTTCTATTGATTTATAAATAACCTGAATATTACGCTCAAAATTTGCAATATTAACCCCCTCCGCTTCTTTTCTTAACAAACAAGACTCAAGTGTATAGATTTTATAATCAATATAATACCTATTATCTATTGATATGTTTCTATTCGCATGAACTACTAACGGATTTAATGAAATATGATTAATCATTAAAGAATCTCCCTCATTAAAAGGAGTTTTAAAATACCCCAAACTATCAGTAGTAACGATTTTCTGGTTTGAATAATTTATAACATATGCATTTTCAACAGGCAGTGAATCTTCACTAAAAATATACCCTTCAAACAATACCTTATTATTATCCTGAGCATTACTAAACTCGCAGACAAAAATAAACATTAATAATACCACCACATTTTTTAAAAATTGAAGCAAACTCCACTTACCTTTTACCATAAATAAAACTATATATAATTCATTACTAAGCTCACATAGCTAAGGAGCAAGCAAAGTAATCTTTGAAATTCTATAGCACAATATTTTTCAAGCAAGTGTCAAGTAGTTTCAATGAAATGGTTCATTACATCAATAATTAAAAATGTATTAAAAAATACTTATTATTTAAAGCACCCCTATTTATATTTCATGAAAATGAACCTTACTTTTACGAATACAATTTAATATAATATGGAATTCAATTTTTATACTCTTCGAAAAAAAACACGCCCTTATACTATTTGGTCAATTGTATTTCTAACTTATTTAGCAGTAGGACTAAACAACAAAACAAACAGCCTTATTGTACCATTAATATTAACACTTCTTCAGTTCATTACCTATACAGTAAACCGCCATTGGTTAATTCCAAAATTTTATGAATCACAAAAACGATTGTATATAATTTATAATGTCATCTTTATCACAACCTCAGTATGCATTGCATCCAACATTAGCAGTCATATGATAGAACCACCTGAAGGAATCCAACCTCCCTCAAATGATATATTTATATATTTATTCCAGGTTCTGTTATGCTTAGTTGCTCTATGGATTGCTTTAAACCAACATTTAATAGAAAAAGAAAAACTTAACGAAAAAGAAATTGAAACACTTAAAAGAGCCAATCTTGAAAACAATTTACAGTTATTAAAATCTCAAATTAACCCTCACTTTTTATTCAACGCACTAAATAATATTTATACGTTGTCTTACTTAGGGGACAAAAAAACTCCTCAAAAAATAGATATACTCTCAGACATGCTTCGTTATGTTATATATGATTGTGAATCAGAATATGTACCAATTCAAAAAGAAATTAAATACATTAATAATTTTATAGATTTTCAACAACTTAAAACAGAGAAAAAGCAAAACATTGAATTCATAAATAAAATAGAAGATTCGAGCTTTTTAATTGCACCAATGATACTAATTCCATTTATTGAAAATGCATTTAAGCACAGTAAAATAGAGCGATATCCTTCTCATCATGTAAAAATTACTTTGGAACATAGAATAGAAAACCTCTACTTCACAATTTCCAATAGCATATTAAACAATAATATGTTTGAAGAAAATAAAGATCAAAAAGGGATTGGTCTAGAAAATGTTATCAACCGTCTAAAAATTATATATACAAATTCTTATAATCTTGATATTAGCAGAACCGATAATCAATTTATCGTGAAACTAAATATAAAAACACATGAGTCATAAAGAGGTTTATAATTGCATTGTAATTGATGATGAATTTCTTGCCCGAAAATTATTAGAAGAATATATATCCAAAATCCCTCAATTAAACCTTATAAAATCTTACTCTGATCCAATAGATGCTATTGAACTTCTTTCTGCGGGACAAATTGATATAATGTATATTGATATTCAAATGACTGAGATTTCAGGAATTGATTTTATTAAAAGACTACCTATTGCTTCACGACCACTTACTATTTTCGTTACAGCTTATCCTCAATATGCAGTTGATTGTTTTGAAATTGATGCTATTGAATACCTTGTAAAACCAACTAGTTTCTTAAGGTTTTTTAAAGCAACACATAAAGCAATTGATATAATTAACACAAAGAGAAAAGCGTTACTTTGGGAAAACAACAAAACCCAAAACACAAAAGATTACATAATTGTAAAGTCTGATCGTAAACTTATTAAACTATATTATAAAGACATCTATTTTATTGAAGGGGCATTAGAATATGTAACATTTCAAAAGAAAGATGAAAAAGTAACCACCCTGTACTCGTTAAAAAAATTAGAAGAAGAACTACCTCAAAACCAATTCATTCGCATACATAAATCTTATATTGTTTCCATTGACAAAATTTCTGAAATTGATGGAAACCAGGTCAAAGTCGGACAATGGAATATTCATGTTAGCAAAAATTTAAGACCTAAATTATTAGACAAGTTTTCATACCAATATAAAGAAAGTTAATTCTTAGGCTGTTTATTTGTATTTTTGCTTTTGCCAAAGCTTAAACTCAAGTAAACATTCTTATTCGGTAATGAAAAAAATTGATATCAATTGTGATTTAGGAGAAGGTATTGGTAATGACGAAGCCATAATGCCATATATCAGTTCAGCCAATATTGCCTGTGGATACCATGCCGGCAATGACACCATAATGGATAAAACCATTCAATTGGCAATAAAACATAACGTGGCTATTGGTGCACACCCCGGTTATGACGATAAAGAAAATTTTGGCAGAACAGATTTAAATTCAACATATTCAGAAGTAGTAAAACTAGTAACGGATCAAATAAATATTTTACATCACAAAGTCCAAAAGGTAGATACAAAGTTATTCCACGTAAAACCTCATGGAGCATTATACAATCAAGCCTCAAAGGATATTAACATTGCAAAAGCTATTGCTGAAGCAATTTCATCTATCGATAAAAATTTAATCTATGTAGGATTAGCAAACTCAGTTATGCATGCAGCAGCTAAGTGTTTTAATTTAAAATTCAAAGCTGAGGCTTTTGCAGACAGAGCTTACAACAATGCTGGCTTTCTTGTTCCCAGAAAAGAATACGGAGCAGTAATTCATGATGGTAATATTTGCAAAGAAAGAGCTCTTAGAATAGCACAACATAAAACAATCCAAACTATTGAACAGCAAGAGATCATTATCAATGCTCAAACTATTTGCATTCATGGAGACAACCCTAAGGCAGTTGAAGTATCCAGAATTATATACCAACATCTAGTTCAAAACAACATTAAGATTACAGCAAATGATTAATATAAACCCATCTGGCGATTCGGCATTAATAATAAAGTTTGGTAATGAAATATCTGAGGATATTCACTACCAAATTCGATCATTTATGTATCTTCTTACCAAGAACAAAATAAAGGGAATAATTGAAGCCACACCAACTTATACAGACATACTACTTCATTACAACCCACTTATTATAAAACATAACAAATTAATTTCTAAATTGGGGAAACTCTATTCTCAAATAGGTAATTTTGAACTACCTAAACCTCGAACTGTAAAAATACCTGTTATATACGGAGGAGAATATGGGCTGGACATAAATGAAGTTTCAAAGCATACAGGACTTAGCTTTAATGAAATTATTGAATTGCATTCATCTGAAAAATACCTGGTATATATGTTAGGCTTTACTCCTGGTTTTTGTTATTTAGGCGGAATGAATCCTAAATTAGCAACTCCAAGAAAAAAGATTCCTTCACAAAAGATTGTAGCGGGTTCTGTTGGCATTGCTGCATCACAAACAGGAATATATCCTATTGAAAGTCCGGGAGGATGGCAAATTATAGGAAGAACACCTCTTAAACTTTTTTCCCCAGATTCTGAACATCCTTTTTTAGTTCAAGCCGGAGATTATTTAAAATTTTATCCAATCTCAGAAGATGAATACAAAAGCTACCATTAAAATAATAAATCCAGGACTATTCACTACAGTCCAAGACTTGGGACGATGGGGATATCAACAATATGGCATGCCTGTTTCCGGAGCAATGGATACCTACTCACATAGGTTAGCGAATCTATTAGTTGGTAACGAATACAATGATGCTTGCCTAGAAACAACATTCATACCACCCCATTTTGAAATCTTATCCGAGACCATAATGGCAGTAACTGGGGGCGTAACAGAATTACGTATTAACGACAGTATTGCGGATATCAATTGTAACCATCTACTAAAACCTGGTGATGTTATACAAATGAGTCCTATTACAAAAGGATGTAGAACATACATAGCCTTTTCGGGTGGCATTGATGTACCTATTCTAATGAATAGTCGCTCTACTTATATAAGAGCAAAAGTTGGTGGATTTAATGGCCGTGCACTTAAAGCCAAAGATGAGATCTATACAGTTCCCAAAAAAATAAAATATAAACCTAAAAAAGCACAGTCTAAACAGTTGCTTAATTATTCTACAGAACAAAGTATCCGAATCATTAGAGGATCTGACATATACAGTTTTAGTTTTGAAGGAGTTAAAACTTTTATCACTTCTACTTATACTATTTCAAACCAAAGTGACAGAATGGGATATAGACTGGAAGGACCTACTATTGAACACAATCAAAGTGCAGATATCATTTCCTCTGGAATAAGTAATGGAGCAATTCAGGTTCCAGGTGAAGGCCATCCCATTATTATGCTTGCCGATCACCAAACAGTAGGTGGATATACTAAAATTGCAAATGTAATTAGTTCTGATTTACCGATATTGGGACAACTCAGACCAAATGACAAAGTCAGTTTTATCCAGGTAAGCCTTGAAGAAGCTCATAAAATTTTGAAGGACCAAGAAAAGTTACTAAAGAAGATAAAGTAAAAGTCGTAATGAATACATTACGACTTTTATCACCCCATCCTACAATCTATATCAATAGACAATATCATATACTCTTAGATAAATATACACCATCTATTTTATTAATTCAACTACTCTTTTCAGCTATATCCCATACTATGTAAATATTATCTGTGTATTTTCACCTCCACACATTGCATAAAACTCTCCAACAGTAAGCACTGCACTTACATCTTCATATAAATCATCTTTGGTAAGCTTAAACATATCCATCGCCAATTTACAGGCATAAATCTCACCTCCACCAGCTGTAATCATCTCTAAAAATTCATCCACAGGAGGAATATCCAATTCATCCATTTGTTTCCTCATCATTGATGACACTCCACTTTCAACTCCGGGTATTGCCCCTAGCAATGTAGGAAATGGCAATCCTCCAGGCATCCGCATTGCGGGGTTTCCAACAGTTGAAGTATGGAGCTTATTCATATATTTTTTAGTAATAGCATCTAAGCCAAAAAAAGTAAAAAACAATTTTGCTTCAATTCCTTCCATCACCGCTCCATTAGCCAAAACTAACGTTGCATATACATCCTCTATTGCACCTTTAGCACATATGATGCATACTTTCTTTAAAGGTTTGTCTTCTTTTACCATCTTCTGAGATTTTTACGTTAGTTCTTTTATACACAACTAGCTGGTTTTGGAATACCTGCAATTTTAGATGAGAACTTAAGCGGTCCACCAGGGAATAACTTGTATAATCCTTTGATATCAACAATTCCAGACTTACCTACTTTACGTATGGTCAACACTTCCCCTTCTTTAAACTTTGTACGCAGATACTCTATCACTTCAAAATGTTTATCTGTTAGCTCAATACCAATTTCCTGTGCAATAGCAGCAGCAATTTCTTTATCCCATTGTGAAGGATCTGTCATGTAACCTTCTTCATTTACATCAACAGTTTTATTAGCAATTACCTTTTGTCCCATAACTTTTGCGTTTTATTTATAAATGATTACAAACTAACTCATGCTTTTATTCTAGTATCATTTGATATACTTTTCATAAATGTGACAGCCAAGCCCATAGCCTTTTTCATTTCAGGTCGATTAAACTCCTTAACTAATTTGAAAAGAGAATATTCAGGTACAGTTTCTTTATCAATACTATTATAAACGTCTAATGCTTTTTGTATAGACAACATCATTTCTGGTTGTGTCATCTTACTTATCGTATCCACGATAATCACAATATTATCTGCTAAGGATGCCACATCTTCCTTTGTAAAATGACTTACCAGATTATCTATTACTTTTCCAAGTTCTGTGAAAAACTCAAAGTATCCCTTCTTTTCAAACTCATGAAGTTTCTTTGTCATATCAATAATTGACTCACGCACCAAAGGTCCGGCATCTCTTGCAAAATCAACTGTACTTTCAAAAACAGACAACATCACAGTGATATCATTAATATTATTCAAGAGTTTTAACCCAAGATATTTCAACTGATCTACATCTAACTCAACCTGTTGATTTTCCAACTCAATCACAGCAGTATCATACATATCCTTACCTATAATCTGTAAATCAGCGAATAAATCCTCTATACTCTCTGCTTTTCTATTCTGCTGATCCAAAGACTTCAAAACCAAATCCATCTTAAGATTTAGCTCATTAATTTGCTTTTGTATATTTTGATTGTCCATTACTCAGATTTATTAAAAAGAAACTCTTTTTTTTCCAGCCATAGTCATCTCTGCCTCTACAGGAAGCTCTTTACCTTTAAGCAACAAATGCCAGTAAATCCATCGAAACATAATTTTACCATAGTGATTAATCTTGGTATTCTTCAATAATCCGAACGGTCCGATTCCTGGCAAAGGGAATGTTCCAGGAAGTGGTTCTGTTTCATAATTAAAATCAATCAATGCACCTTTACCATAACCTGTTTCAATATAGCAGTTTGCATGACCATCAAACTTTGCAGTTAGCGCTCGACCTTCAATGGCATTCATTAAATTATCAAACAATATTTCAGAAGCAAAATGAGCTACAGAACCAGCTTTTGAAGTAGGCAGATTAGCGGCATCTCCAATAACAAAAATTTCTTCATGATCGCGTTGTTGCAGTGTCTGTTTATTAGTAAACACAAAGTTCAAATCATCACCAAGTCCACTTCTTTCAATCATTTTATCGCCCATATTAACAGGTACGATTGTTAATGTATCAAAAGGCACTTCACGCTCATCATACGAAATCAAAGCTTTCTTTTCATTATCCACCCTTTCAATATAAAAGTCAGCTACAACATTAATATTCTTTTCAACCAGCAACTCAGAAAGCATCTTTGTGGCTATAGGTTTGGTGAACACACCAGCCATAGGAGTTACTATTGTAATATCCACTTTATCTCTAATACCTTTCTTAGTAAAGAACTCTTCGGCCAGAAAAACAAACTCTAAAGGTGCAACAGGACATTTATATGGAATCTCGGTTATGGCCATAACCAACTTACCTCCCTGCCAGCTTTTAAAATGCTTTTGCAAAGCCAATGCTCCTTCTATGGTATAGAAATCGAATATATCCTTATACCAAAGTTGTTCTTTTAATCCTGCAGTTTCTTCTGGACAAGTCTTAGTACCTGTTGCTATAATTAAAAAGTCATAGAACAGCACTTTTCCTTCATGCAACAATACCTTTTTATTGTCAGCATCAATTCTGTCAATCCCTGTATACATAACATTCACACCTACAGGAAAGAAACTACTCTTAGGTTTTTTCACATCCCTTTCATGATAAATTCCAAAAGGAATAAATAAAAATCCGGGCTGATAATAGTGCGTACGAAATTGATCTACAATCGTAATATCCCACTCTTCTCTTTCCAGAGCAGCTCTTAACTTATTTGCCATCATGGTTCCAGCTGTTCCACCTCCTAGTATCACAATCTTTTTCATCTCGTTATAATTTATAGTTTTAACTATATTCGATGGAACTCACCAATAACATACATCTTACCTTAATAAGGTTTTTTATGGCTCGTTTCATTTATAAAATTTTATACAATTAGATACTTTGACATCTTTTAGTTTTCCTATAAAATCAGTTTATTAAATTCGATTTTATATCTCTTTCCTATTTTGTAATATTTTGTGTATTTTGTTATGTTACATGAAAGTTAATACACACATCCCAATTGTATAATGCATTGGCTGGTAATAAATATCAGTTTATGATATATATCAATTGGTCGTTATAAATAAGATCATAAATCGTACATTATGAACCAGGAATGTAGATGTGACAAATGCGAGCTTAAAGAGCTATTTTTTCAAAATGTATCTTCAAATGAAATTATGAGTCTCTGCGGAAGTCGTATTGAAAAAAACTACAACAAGGGCGATTTTATTATTGAACAAGGAAAACAGATTAGTGAATTTATCTATTTAAAAAGTGGTCTGGTAAAGCTGTTTATAACAAATTCAGATGATAAAGAACAGATACTTTCTTTTGCAAAACCATTTGATTTTGTCAGTTTACTCAGTGTATTTTCTCAAACCAACTATAGCTATTCAGTCATGGCCATTGAAGAATCTACAACCTGTAACTTATCAATTAACGATGTAAAAAAAATAATACTAAGCAACGGCCAATTTGCCATGAGCATACTCGAAAAAATGAGTAACGTAAGCGATGCTGTTATTAAAGAATCTCTTCAAATAAGAAAGCGAAATCTACGAGGAAGGATAGCATATGTTTTATTACATTTTAGAGATGACATTTACGATAACGATTATTTTGAACTTCCTGTAAGTAGAAAAGAAATTGCAGAATATATTGGAATGACTACAGAAAATGTAATTCGAGCCTTGACTGAATTCAGAAAAGATGGCATCATAAAAATATTTGGTAAGGCAATTGAAATTGTGGAATATAAAAAGTTGGTACAACTTTCTGAACATGGATAAAAAGAAATTTAACATTCTACAAAAAATCATAAAGTAACCCATTTACTGACCTATAACATATTTTACACCACCCTCTTTCACTAAATTGCCGTAAAAATCAATACTATGTTTGATAAGGATGTATATATTAACCGAAGAGATAGGTTAAAACAGAAAATGGCCAAAGGAATTGCATTAATATTAGGCAACATTGATGCAAGCATGAACTACCCTGATAACACATACCATTTTAGGCAAGACAGTACTTTCCTTTACTTTTTTGGATTAGATTATCAAGGATTAGCTGCTATTATTGATTTTGAAAGCGGGGAAGAAATTTTATTCGGAAATGATTTTGATATTGATGATATCATCTGGATGGGCCCTCAGGCAAAACTTAAAGATAATGCGCTAAAAGCAGGCGTTACACAAACACATCCATTATCAAAGCTAAAAGAATATATAAGTAGAGCTCAAACACAAGGAAGACCTATACATTTTACTCCTCCTTACCGTGGAGAAAACACACTAACATTAGGCGATCTATTGGATGTAAATCCACTTAAGATAAAAGAAATGCATTCAATTGAATTCATTAAAGCCTGTGTAAGCCTTCGTTCTATAAAAGAGCCTTGCGAAATTGAAGAAATGGAACGTCATATGGCTGTAGCTTACCAAATGCATACTACAGCAATGAAGATGGCTCATCCAGGAACAACAGAACAACAAATTACTGGAATACTTGAGGGTGTTTCTATGTCAGGAGGAGGACCGATTTCCTTTCCTATCATCTGTTCTGTAAGAGGAGAAACTCTACATAATCATGTACATCCAAACACCTTAAAAACAGGAGATTTATTATTGGTAGATGCAGGTAGCGAATCTCCATTACATTACGCTACAGATCACACCCGAACATCTCCGGTTGGTGGAAAATTCACAAACAAACAAAAAGATATTTATCAAATTGTTGTAGACACAAACAACGCTGCATTAGCAGCAACAAAACCAGGTATTACCTATAAAGAGGTTCATTTAATTGCTGCAAAAACAATGACTGCAGGATTAAAATCTTTAGGTTTAATGAAAGGAGATATTGATGAAGCCGTTGCTCAAGGGGCTCATGCTTTATTTATGCCTCATGGATTAGGACATATGATTGGACTTGATGTTCACGATATGGAAGATTATGACCAAAGACTGGTTGGATATGATGACGAAATTCAACCTAGTACACAATTCGGCTTGACAGCTTTACGTTTAGGAAGAAGACTACAACCAAATTTTGTGGTTACTAATGAACCGGGAATGTACTTTATACCTGATTTAATTGACAAATTTAGATCAGAAAATAAATTCACAGATTTTATCAATTATGATATTGTTGAAACATATAAAGGTTTCGGAGGAGTAAGACTTGAAGATGATGTTTTAATAACCGAAACAGGAAGCAGAGTTTTAGGAGAACGTATTCCTATTAACCCTGAGGATGTAGAAGCAATGGTACAATCCGGAAAGTAATATTTCCATTTAAACATATTAGAGATCGTTATTTCATATAATCTATTACCGGTTAACACACTCCCAATCAGGCTTGATTATACTTTAAAAGCTATTCTCTTAAAATAATTTGATCCCCCCATCCTCACACTTTTTGTGTGAAACTTCCCTTTAGCCTTTGTGCTAAAGGGAAGACCTCTTTATCAACGAATCTTTTTTCTTTAAAAGCTTCTAAATATCTTTCTTTTAATTACTTTTAACCATAACATTAAACATAACCCAAAATCCTTTCTAATATGAGTTCTGCAGGACATGTTTTAGATATGATCGCTCGAATTAAAAACAACCGGGCACTTAAAGAACAAAATTTAAACAAGTATCGTAAGATAAAAGCTGCATATGAAAAGCATGCTGATCACCATATTTCTTTTCATGACAAGAACAAACTATCTGAACAAGAGTCCAGAAAACTACTAACTACCATAAGAGAAACTATTATTCAAGAGCAGAAAAAACAACTGATTAAAACAATAGCTTTAATTATATTTTTAATTCTAACTATATCAGCAGGTTTCTATATATTTTTAACCATTATATAAATATCACTTATGGATTTTTCAAACATAACAAACGGAATACTTGAATATATTAATTCCTGGGAAAATAAATTACATTCTTTATCAGATGATATTATATCAAACAGATATAACAAACAAGCCCGAAGCACAAAACAGATTCTCGGACATTTAATTGATTCTGCAGCCAACAATCATCAGCGCATGATTCGTTTGCAATACAACAAGAACCTTGACTTTCCTGATTATCAACAAGACAATGATTTATGGATTGCTTTGCAGGATTATCAGTATGCAGATTGGAATATCACAATCAATCTATGGAAGTTTTATAACCTTCACTTGATACAAGTGATCAATTCTGTTGATGAATCAAAACTCACAAACACCTGGAATAACTTTGAAGGTATAAATATAACTTTACAAGATATGATTGAGGGATATTTAGATCATTTAGAATTACACTTTAAAGAGATTCAGGAATTAATTGAATTGCCTTCCTGATACTCTTAATGCAAAAAAATTTCATTGTAGACATAAACTAGTTCTTCCTCCTAAAAAGATCTTTCATTCTATTTAGAAGACCTTTACTTTTCTCTTTGCGTTGTTCTTTTTCTTGCTCTTCATATCTTGCTCTATCTTCTGGAGATAGTTTAAGACCTGTGGTATCAGGTCGTGATCTTTTACCAAAACGGAATAGATCAAAGAATGAACGATCAGGATCAGTGATAGAAAAGTCAGCACAATCAACCATTGCCGTCATGTCAGTGTTTAATGCAGGAAAAGGGGTGCGGGTATATTTCCTGTATTTAGGGTCCCGTTCAACCTTTTGCATAAATAACCCATAAATTGGCAGAGCCATATGAGCTCCCTGACCTAATGTTGTAGTTCTGAAATGAACAACCGGACTCTCTGCTCCCACCCATGCACCAGCAAGTAATCTAGGTGTAAAACCAATAAACCATCCATCAGCATTATCTTGCGTTGTACCAGTCTTACCTGCGATCTGACTCCTTAATCTGTAAACGGACTTTAAACCTCTTCCTGTACCATTTTCAATCACACCTTGCAGCATGTAGTTCATTAACCCAGCAGTTTCTTCATCCAACACTCTTTCTTCATCCTCATCAACCTCTCGTTGATAAAGTACCTTTCCCATACTATCTTCAATACGAACAATACCATATGGTTCCTTTTTAACTCCATTATTGGCAAAGCAAGAGTATACGGTAAGCATTTCTTCTAAAGAAATAGTTCCCGTTCCCAAACTAATTGAAGGTACAGCAGGCAACTTGGACTTCACTCCCATATCCTCTGCCAAACTCATCACTTTATCAACTCCTGTTTTAACCATGATCTCAGCCGTAATGGTATTCACAGAATTAGTTAAACCTCCTTTTAAAGAATAATATCCCGTATGATCTCCATCGGCATTTGCAGGAGACCAATCCTGATAATCTTCATAAACCCTACGCTCATTTGAAATATAATCACAAGGACTCATTCCATCCATCAAAGCTGCAGTATAAACTATAGGCTTAAATGTTGATCCTACCTGACGACGTGATGTTACATGATCATATTGAAAATATTTATGATTCACACCCCCAACCCAAGCTAATACTTTACCATTTTGAGGATCCATCACCATAAACCCTGTATTTAATATTTTTAAATAGTGTTTTATGGAATCTATAGGAGATAGGTTTACTTCCTTTTCATCAGGATAAGCAAAGACATTCATCTTTGTCAGCTTCTTCATCTCTGCTATTATCTCATCTTCAGACTTTCCCTGTGCTTTTAAAACCTTATACCTGTTGGATGAGTGTAATGAGTTATTAAAAACCGATGGATGATTTTTCCAGGGATCCCTGTTTAACCAATGGTATTTAAATTCATTTTGTAACGAAGCCATATGTTTTTGTACAGCTTCATCAGCGTACTGCTGCAATGTAGGATCAATAGTTGTATAAATTCTTAACCCATCACGATAGATATCATAATGATCTCCGTATTCATCCTCAAGTATCTGCTCAACCTCTTTTCGTACTATTTCTCTGAAATACGGTGCAATACCAGTATTATGGTCTATTTTGTGATAATTAATTTCAAGATCAGAATTTGTATATTGTTTCAACTCTTTTTCGGTTAAAAATCCAAACTCTTCCATCCTGGTTAAAACTATATTCCTTCTTGTTTTGGAACGTTCTGGATTAACTCTTGGATTATAGGCAGTATTTGCAGCCAACATACCAATCAAAACTGCGGCTTCATTAGGCTTTAATTGAGCTGAATGCTTACTAAAGAAACGCATAGAGGCAGCTTCAATACCGTAAACATCCTCACCGAAAGGAACTGTATTCAGATATAAATTTAAAATTTCATCCTTGGTATAAACCTTTTCTAAACGGGAGGCTATAAATATTTCACGTGATTTATTAACCAGCATGGATAAAGGTCCGTACTTTTTACGAGGAAATAAGTTTTTGGCCAACTGTTGACTAATTGTACTTCCTCCCCCTTGCGCTTTATCTCTCAATAAAATAGTACGGAATACAACCCTCCCCAAACTTATAATATCAAAACCTTTATGAGTAAAAAAACGTTTATCTTCTGTAGCCACCAACGCATTAACCGCATGTTTTGATATAACTTTATTTTCAAGGCTCATTCGGTTTTGATGATAGTACTTTCCCATTAAAATACCATCTTCAGTATATACTTCGGAAGCTACATCATTATCTATCTTTTTTAACTCATCATAAGATGGCAATCTACCAAATACACCAAGATAAACAAATAGTAAAAATACAAAGGCAACACCAACTAATCCTACAATCCCTTTTAGAGATAAAAGGATTAATCTTTTGTATTTTTTATTATTCTTTGAAGTATTTTGTTTCTTTTTTATGTTGCGTGTTGATTGTTTTTTTGCAGCCATTCAGAATCGCTTTGAGTTAATTTATTTGTGTAATGTGGGTTAATCCAACACAAAACCTTCTACTCCCATTTCAAGATAAAACTGCTTTAAATACTCCAGCATAAAACGATGCCTTTCTATTGCCATAGTTTTACCGGTATCTGTTTCCATTTTATCTTTCAATAGCAATAACTTCTCATAGAAATGATTTATTGTTGGGCTAGTACTTTTTCTGTATTCTTTTGTTGATTGATATTTTTGAGGAGGAATATTCTTATTAAATATTTCACGATTTTTATTTCCTCCGTAATGAAAAGTTCTGGCAATACCAACAGCACCGATAGCATCCAACCTGTCAGCATCACAAACAACTTTTTGCTCCAATGTTAACTCTTTCTTTTTATCAAATTCTTTACCAAATGAAATTACATCTATAATATTAAAAAGTCTACTAACTTCCTTGCTAGACAAACCAATTTTGCTAAGAAAATGTTTTAATTCTTCCTCTGCCTTTACTTTATTAAATAATTTCTCATCCGTAATATCATGCAACAGCACACCTGCTTCAACAAAAAAGTCATCTGCTTTTTCTTTTTTATTTATTTCAACAGCATTATGTAATACACGTTGAATATGACTAAAATCGTGTCCAGCATCAACATACTTCAGTTTTTCAATTACATAATCTTTTATTTGCCTTAATAATCCTGCACGATCTGCATTCATTTCTTAAAAAGAGTCTTTGATAATTCCTTACTTAAGGCTTCTTTATTGAGCATTATTGCGATTGTATTCATACGAACATACGATTCTGATAAATATACATAGCCTCCATATTTATTACTATTCGGACCCCAACTATTTTTTGTTTTAAAATACATTGTTCCATTTTGATCTTTAGCAATACCTACTATATGCATCAGGTGATCATCTGTTGCTTTCCATGACATAAAAGCTTTCTGTCGAGCCTCCTGAGTAACATAAACTTCCTCTTGTGGAACAAATCCTTTTGATACATCAACAGGAACAATAGCAACTCCCTCTTTATGGGAAAAATAAGTCTCCGTAACATCTCCATCCCATGTGATACTATATCCATTTTGTATTGCCTTCTTCATCACATCAATTAATTCATCTATTGGAATATTATAATATCTGTCATGCGACCAGTTATCAGGCACTTCAAGATCAAATTGTTCATAATAAGGGTGATGACTATAAGAAGTAAGCTCTACATAATTGTTTTTATTAATACCTAACCCTGATGCAAATTCTGTCGGACTATAAGTTCTTTTATTAAATACAGTTTGCGTTGGAACTTCTCCTAAATAATTAAATAACATTGACTGAACATTCGTAAACCATAACTCTGAAGGTTCAGCATTCTTTTGTTTCATATAATTATCAAGAAGCCCTTTCATAGACATTTCTAATTCTGTATGGTTATGGCTCAATGAAGAATCTTTTAATCCTGAATAATCACTTTCTGGTACAAATCCATGTTTCGCAATTACATTAAATATATCATGAGCCTGTCCTCCCTGACTAAAGTTTGCCATACCATGAAACATTACATATTTTCGTGCTTTTTCTTGATAAACAAAATTAACCGAATACATCTCCGATAAATCAAGTTCAGGTCCGCCCATTCTCATAATCTCACTCTCAATAAAAGATGTGGTACTAAATGCCCAACAAGTTCCGGTTCTATCCTGATTTTTTATCGGAGTATTTTTGACCTCGAAAAACGATTCAAATTCAAATTTATCCTGAGCACTAGTTCCTGAATAAACTAATGTTAAACATGTAATTATTAAAAACAATCTTGTAAACTTCATCTTCATACTTTTAAAGTTCTAACTCCCGAAAATAACAAATCTTATGCAAAAATTGTCTTTATACAAAAATAAAGCCATTGAGAAAACTCCCAATGGCTTTAAATCGTTAATATCTAATTACAATATATATTACTTGTACTCAGCCCAATTCTTAATCTTAATATCCTCTTTACCCATTTTACAGAATGCTTGAATAAAAGCACTTGCTAAACGAGCATTTGTAATTAAAGGAATATTAAAGTCAATAGCATTACGACGGATCTTATATCCATTCTTCAACTCATTTTTACTTAAATTTTTAGGGATATTAACCACTAAATCAATTTGCTTTTCACGAATCATTTCCAATGAATTTGGATGTTGATCCGGTTCACTTGGCCAATAAATATGAGTAGTTTCCACTCCATTCTCTGCAAAGAACTTATGAGTACCACCTGTTGCATAAATATTATAACCTTTATCTTTTAACAACTTAGCAGCCTTCAACAATTCCATCTTAGATCTTAATGGACCAGAAGAAATCAATACATTCTTTTTAGGAATTGAATAACCTACAGAAAGCATTGAATTTAATATAGCTTCATCAAAGTTATCTCCAATACATCCAACCTCTCCTGTTGATGACATATCCACACCTAATACCGGGTCAGCTTTTGCTAAACGAGCAAATGAAAACTGAGGAGCTTTAATACCAACACAGTCAAGATCAAATAAGTTTTTATTTGGTTTCTGAACATCCATTCCTAACATTACTTGTGTGGCAAGGTCAATTAAATTAACCTTAAGAATTTTAGAAACAAATGGGAAACTACGTGATGCTCTTAAGTTACATTCGATAACTTTAAGTTCATTATTTTTTCCTAACAACTGCATGTTAAATGGACCTGAGATATTAAGTGCTTTTGCGATTTCTCTGGCAATCTTTTTAACACGACGCATTGTCTCGATATACAATTTTTGAGGAGGAAATACGATAGTCGCATCCCCTGAATGTACCCCGGCGAACTCTACGTGCTCAGAAATTGCATAAGCAACCACTTCTCCGTTTTTAGCTACAGCATCCACTTCAATTTCCTTAGCCTCTTCAATAAACTCAGAAACTACTACAGGATATTCTTTAGATACATTTGCGGCAAGCGTTAAGAAATGCTCTAACTCATCCTTGTTACTTACTACATTCATGGCAGCACCTGAAAGCACATAACTTGGACGTACTAATACCGGGAACCCTACTTCATCAACGAATGTAAAGATATCATCAATTGAAGTTAATTCACTCCATCTTGGCTGGTCAATGTCTAATCTATCTAACATTGCAGAGAACTTTTGACGGTTTTCGGCATTATCGATATTTTCAGGAGAAGTTCCTAAAATTGGTACATTCTGACCATTTAATTTCATTGCAAGATTATTAGGAATCTGACCTCCCACTGAAACTATTACCCCTTTAGGCGTTTCAAGGTCAATTACATCTAATACTCTTTCGAATGTAAGTTCATCAAAGTATAAACGATCACACACATCATAATCCGTACTTACTGTTTCCGGATTGTAGTTGATCATAATTGAACGATATTTCTGTTCTCTGATTGTATTCAGTGCATTTACACTACACCAGTCAAACTCCACTGAACTACCAATACGATAAGCTCCACTACCCAGCACAATAACAGATTTTCCATCATCTACATAATCTATATCATGCTCTGTACCACTATAAGTAAGGTATAAGTAGTTGATTTGAGCAGGAAACTCACCTGCCATTGTATCAATTTGCTTTACTACCGGTAATATATTACGTTTTTTACGCTCAGCTCTTACTTTTAGTAAATCATCACTAATAACTTCGCTAGTACTCTTGAATACACAACGAGCTACCTGGAAGTCAGAAAAACCAGAACGCTTAGCTTGTCTTAATAAATCACTTGAAAGTTCTTCAAGATTGTTACATTTCTTAAGATCAGTTTCTATATCACTAATATTCTTTAACTTTTCAAGGAACCAGTGATCAATCTTACTTAATTCATGAATTTCCTCAACAGACATTCCGTTTTCGAACGCTTCTGCAATAGCATAAATACGCTGATCGGTTGGTTCTGCCAATTCTGTTTTTACATCAATCCCTTTTAATGGTTGATTTGCAACAAAACCATGCATTCCCTGTCCAATCATACGAAGACCTTTTTGTATCGCCTCTTCAAATGTACGACCGATAGACATGATCTCACCAACAGATTTCATACTTGAACCAATCTGCTTGCTAACACCATTAAATTTATTTAAATCCCAACGAGGAATCTTACATACTACATAATCCAACGCCGGCTCAAAGAAAGTTGATGTCACTTTTGTTACTGAGTTTTTAAGCTCATGTAATCCATAACCTAAACCTAATTTTGCAGCCACAAAAGCCAATGGATATCCAGTTGCTTTTGAGGCTAATGCACTGGAACGAGATAAACGAGCATTTACCTCAATTACACGATAATCTTCTGATTTTGGATCTAAAGCATATTGTACGTTACACTCACCAACAACTCCGATATGACGAATAATCTTAATTGCTAATTCACGTAATTTATGATACTCTGAATTTGAAAGTGTTTGAGATGGTGCTACTACAATACTCTCTCCGGTATGAATTCCAAGTGGATCAAAGTTTTCCATATTACACACAGTAATACAGTTATTATACTTATCTCGAACCACCTCATACTCTACCTCTTTCCATCCTTTAAGAGACTCTTCTACCAAAATCTGATTTGAATAAGAAAAAGCATTTTCTGCACGAGCAATTAACTCTTCTTTATTATTACAGAATCCACTTCCCATTCCACCAAGAGTATATGCTGCTCTTACAATAATAGGAAATCCTATCTTCTCAGAAGCTTTCACAGCCTCTTCAACAGAAGTTACAGCAAGACTTATAGGTGTTTTAACATCAATTTCTTTAAGTTTATTGGCAAAAATCTCCCTGTCTTCAGTATTAATAATTGCTTGAACCGGAGTACCAAGTACCTGAAGATTATACTTTTCAAGAACTCCTGTTTCAAAAAGTTTTGTCCCACAGTTAAGAGCTGTTTGACCACCAAAAGCCAATAGAATACCATCAGGCTTTTCTTTTTTAATTACCTCCTCAACAAAATAAGGCGTTACAGGCAAAAAATAAATTTTATCAGCAATTTTATCTGATGTCTGTACAGTAGCAATATTAGGATTTACTAATACAGTCTCAATGCCTTCTTCTTTTAAAGCTTTTAGAGCCTGAGAACCGGAATAATCAAACTCTCCTGCTTCACCGATCTTTAGCGCACCTGATCCAAGTATTACTACTTTTTTAATGTCTTCATTCATGTTTTACTGGCTTATATTGAAATTGATGTAATGTATTCTTATACAAAAAATCAGAAAAAAAATTCATTCTGATTTCACTTTATCCTTAGTTTTTAATTTCGTTTACACGTTAACAATCCTTACCCTTCCTGACACACAACAACTCTAATCTTTGAATCTTAGCGAGTTTTGCTCTTTTTCAGGATTCATTTCGGCTGCAAAAATACAAATATTTTACAAATTTCTTTTGATTATTTTAAAAAAGTGAATATTTTTGCATTGGAATTGAATATTTATACAATGAAGGTCAAAACTCAGCGTTTAGCAACAATTAAAAGCATAATAAGTTCACAGAACGTAAGCAGCCAGGAAGAGTTATTATCGCTTCTTGAAAAGGAGGGTTTTATGACGACTCAGGCTACTCTTTCTCGTGACCTAAAATATTTAAAGGTTGCTAAAGTACCTCATTCTGACCTTGGTTATGTATATGAATTACCACAAGGGTTAGCCAAAGCCAACGAAGAAGTACATGAAGACTTTCCTGTATCAGGAGTAGAGTCTATTGATTTTTCAGGAAATATGGCTGTTATAAAAACAAGACCCGGATTTGCTAATAGTATTGCTTCTGTAATCGACAGTCATGATCCCTACGAAATATTAGGAACCATTGCGGGAGATGACACTATCTTATTAATTAACAGAGAAGGTATTTCAAAAGGACATATAATTGAAGTTTTATCATTATTTATTCCTGGATTAAAGGAAAAATTATTGTAGTTGATTTTTGAGGCGTTAATTAAAAATGATTAAAGATTTTTACATCGATATAGCAAACGAAGATCACCTCGAGTATGTTGATATCATACTTACTACTATTGCAGATGCTGCAAAAGTTAGAGGTACAGGGATTGCGAAACGTAGTCCAGGCTATATCATTCAAAAGATTAATGAAAGAAAAGCTATTATAGCTTTGGATGGCAAAAATTTTGCCGGATTTTGTTATATCGAATCCTGGGGGCACAACAGATTTGTAGCAAACTCAGGGTTAATTGTTGTAGACGCTTACCGAGGGCACGGCCTAGCAAAAGCTATTAAAAAGAAAGCCTTTGAATTATCAAGGAAGAGATTCCCTGATGCAAAACTTTTTGGATTAACAACAGGACTAGCTGTTATGAAAATTAATTCAGAGCTTGGATACAAGCCTGTTACATTTTCAGAGCTAACTGATGACGAAATGTTTTGGAAAGGCTGCCAAAGCTGCGTGAATTATGACATCTTAGTACGCACAAACAGAAGACATTGTTTGTGTACAGGTATGTTATACGATCCGGCAACTGCCAATAAAAAGGATGAAGAAGAAAAAAGTTTAAAAGTTTATAGCAGATGGCTAAAATTTAAACAATTTGTTTTTCTTAGACCTAACAAGAAAAAAGGAGAAAATAAAAACTCCTATTTTAAACGTTTACAGGCAAAATTAATATCGTAAAATGAGAGGGATTATTTCCCAACAATAAATAAAAGAAAATGGAAAAAGTTGTTTTAGCCTTTAGTGGCGGATTAGATACTTCATTCTGTGTAAAGTATTTAAAACATGAAAAAGGATTAGATGTTTACTCAGCAATTGCTAATACAGGTGGTTTTTCTGATTCTGAGATCAAAACTATTGAAGAAGGAGCATACAACCTTGGTGTTACAAAGCATGAAACTTTAGATGTTACAGACATTTATTACCGCAACTGTATCCGCTATATGATATATGGCAACATCTTAAAAAACAATACTTATCCATTAAGTGTAAGTTCTGAAAGAATATTTCAGGCATACGCTATTGTTGACTATGCAAGAAAGATCGGTGCTAAATATATTGCACATGGTAGTACTGGTGCAGGTAATGATCAGGTTCGTTTTGACTTGACTTTTAAAGTTATTGCTCCTGAGATAGAGATAATCACACCAACCAGAGACTTAACCTTATCCAGAGAGGAAGAAATTAATTATCTTAAAAAATATGGTGTTGAAAAAGACTGGAAAAAAATGGAATATTCCATTAACAAAGGTCTTTGGGGAACTAGTATCGGGGGTAAAGAGACATTAACAACAAATGAAAACATCCCTGAGGAAGAATATCCAAGTCAACTGACAAAAGAAGGTTCGGAAGAGCTGACTATTGAGTTTTCTAAAGGTGAGATTTCAAGCGTTAATGGAGAAACATTTGAAAACCCGATTGATGCAATTAGAAAAATAGAAAGTCTGGGTGCGGCATACGCAATTGGCCGAGATACTCACGTAGGTGATACTATCATTGGAATCAAGGGAAGAGTAGGTTTTGAAGCTGCAGCTCCTATGTTAATCATTAAAGCTCATCATTTACTTGAAAAGCATGTCCTTACAAAATGGCAAATGTATTGGAAAGAGCAATTGAGTAACTGGTATGGAATGCTTTTACACGAAGCTCAATACTTTGAGCCAGTAATGAGAGACATTGAAAAATTCCTTGATGGCTCACAAGAAAATGTAAACGGAAAGGTAATCATTAAGCTTGCACCTTATCGTTTTGAACTTGTTGGAATTGAATCAGCTAATGATTTAATGAATACTGAATTTGGCGAGTACGGAGAAATGAATAAAGGTTGGACAAGTGATGATGTGAAAGGTTTTACCAATATCATCAGCAACCAGCTTAAAATTTATAACACTGTTAATAAAGGACAGTTAGATATTAAATAATGTAACCTCTAAAAATGCAAAATGCTGCGTTTCTGCTCAAATTCAAAATCCTCATTTACAACAGTTAACTGCGGCATTTGAATTTATTTGAGCCTTGATTTTCACTATTTTTAGAGAACACAATTAACATTAAAAATAAACAGACGATAAACTTAAATATTTTATCGTCTGTAAATTATAGATTAAAAATGATTAAAGTTGGTATTGTAGGTGGTGCTGGTTATACAGCAGGAGAACTATTAAGAATTTTGATTTTCCATCCGGAAGTTGAAATTACATGTATTCAAAGTACAAGTAATGCAGGAAATCCAATTAGTGCTGTTCATACAGATTTAATTGGAGAATCAGATCTTATCTTCTCTGAAAAACTTGATACAGATGTTGTAGATGTCATTTTCCTTTGCATGGGACATGGAAAGTCAAAGGAGTATTTAACCGCAAACAGCATTCCTGACCATATCAAAATTATCGACCTTAGTCATGATTATAGATTAAAAGCAGAAGGTAACGACTTTATTTACGGACTTCCTGAATTAAACAAAGAAGAAATAAAGTCAGCCAATAAGATTGCTAACCCTGGATGTTTTGCTACTGCAATACAATTGGCTTTATTACCAATTGCGGCTTGTGGCAAACTTAAAGAAGTTCATGTAAATGCAATTACAGGTTCTACTGGAGCAGGACAAAAACCAACAGCAACTTCACATTTTAGTTGGCGAAACAATAACCTTTCTGTATACAAAGTATTTTCTCACCAACATTTAGGTGAAATTAAGCAATCATTATGTCAGCTTCAGGATAGTTTTTCTGAAGAGGTGAATTTCATACCTGTAAGAGGAAACTTTGCAAGAGGCATAATGGCAACAGCTTATACTGAATCTGATATTTCTGCAGAAGAAGCAGTTCAGCTTTACAAAGATTTTTATAAAGATCATCCGTTTGTTGTAGTTTCCGATGTTAATCCAAACTTAAAACAGGTGGTCAACACAAATAAAGGAATCGTATTTGTTGAGAAGTATGATGGTAAGTTGTTTATCGTAAGCATGATTGACAACTTGGTAAAAGGTGCTTCGGGTCAAGCAGTTCAAAATATGAACTTAATGTTTGGCCTTGAAGAAACAACTGGTCTTCGCCTTAAACCGGTAGCTTTTTAAATAAGCAAAGACATAACCAATAGTTAGCTTATCAGCCAACCACCTTAAGGAGAATTCTAGATGGTTTAAATTAGGTGTTAACTTATAAAGGAAGACCAGTTAGCACTCCTGTAGAGAAGCCAAGACTTTACAGGAGTGTTTATTTATAACAATTAACTGAATAAAGAAATGAAACTATTTGATGTATACCCACTTTTTGATATAGAACCCGTAAAAGCAGAAGGATGCTACATATGGGACAAAGAGGGCAATAAATACCTTGATCTTTATGGAGGTCACGCAGTAATCTCTATTGGTCATTCTCATCCTCACTATATCAAACGCATTTCAGATCAGTTAAACAACATTGGCTTTTACTCTAATTCTGTGCAGAATCAGATGCAAAAAGAATTAGCTCAAAAGTTAGGCGAGATGTCAGGGATGGTTGATTATGATTTATTCCTTTGTAACTCAGGTGCCGAAGCTAATGAAAACGCATTAAAATTAGCTTCATTTACAACAGGAAAAAAAAGAGTAATTTCCTTTAAAAAAGGATTTCACGGAAGGACGTCGGCTGCTGTTGCCATTACTGACAACCCTAAAATTGTAGCTCCTGTAAATAGCAATCATGAGTCCACTATTCTTGAATTAAACAATTTGGATGCAGTAGAAGCAGAACTTAAAAAAGATGATGTTTGCGCTGTCATCATTGAAGGAATACAGGGAATTGGAGGAATAATTGTTCCTGATTCAGCGTTTCTTGAAGGATTAGGAGACTTATGTAAAAAATATAAAGCTATTTTAATTCTTGATGAGATACAATCAGGATATGGTAGATCAGGTAAATTCTTTGCATTTCAATACAGCAATGTGAAACCTGATATTGTTACCACTGCAAAAGGAATGGGTAACGGATTCCCTATTGGCGGAGTATTAATTTCTCAGGAATTTAAACCATGGTTTGGTATGCTAGGCACTACTTTTGGCGGTAATTACCTTGCTTGTGCAGCTGCTTTGGCAGTACTTGAAGTAATGGACAAAGAAAACTTAGTTGAAAATTCAAGGATTATTGGAGACCATATAATCGAAAAATTAAACGAAAATATTAAAAATTGTGAAATCAGAGGTAGAGGCCTTATGATTGGTATAGAATTTGAGACACCGATTGCCGATTTAAGAAAGAAACTTCTATTCGAAAACAAAATATTTACTGGAGTATCAGGTGCTAATACTATAAGGATTTTACCTCCGTTAAGTTTAAACATTGATCAATCAGATTTTTTCATTAACAAATTATCTGAATCATTATAATCTAGTGCCTGATGCGTATTTTATTTATACTTTAAAACAGGCAAATTATGATAAAGTCATTCTGGAATGAAGAGTGGAAAGAGATAAAATTTGAAGAGGGTGCATTGCAAAAAAAATATGCAATCTCAAATTACGGAAGAATTGTCAGTTATTTAACAACACCTGAGGAAGGAACTCTTATTAAGGGAGGAAAACTTAGAGGCTATTCAACTCTTCCGGTACGTCCACACGGAAAATCCAAAACGTTCTATGTTCATAAATTAGTAGCACAGTATTTTATTGAAAATGACAGATCAGATGCTACCTTTGTTATACATTTAGATCACAATAAAAACAACAATTACATTGAAAATTTAAAATGGTGTACAAAAGACGAAGTTTTTGAACATCAAAAAGATAATCCAATTGTAATTGAAGCCCGAAAAAACCAAAAAGGAAGAAGAAAAGATGAAGGGCATAAACTTACTTCGACGGAAGTTATCAGGTTAAAAAAGAAAATTTTTGATCCCAAAAGAAAATCCAGACTTAAAATAATTGCAAAACAATTCGGAATAAGCGAAATGCAGTTATACAGAATTAAATCAGGAGAAAACTGGGGACATATAAAAGTTGAAATAGATGGCGTAGAGCATTAGCACGAAGTGAATTTGGTTCATTTGGTGCTAACCAAAATGCCAAAACAAATTTCGTGTTATGAAAAACAAAAAAATAACCATCATTGGTGGTGGAAACTTAGGCCAGGCAATAGCTAAAGGTATAGTAAGCTCAAATGTTATCGATCCTTCAAACCTTACAGTTACACGAAGAAGGATTGAACTCATACAGGATTTAACAAAATCAGGTATTAATATATCTTCCGATAATAAAGAAGCATCGACAGGTGTTGATATCATATTTTTAGGAGTAAAGCCTTATCAGGTGCAAGATATAATTGAAGAAATTAAAGATTGTGTATCTGAAAACACAATGATTATATCACTTGCAACAGGTGTAGATTCTCTAACAATTGAAAAATACTTCGGTAAAAAATTACCTATATTCAGAGCAATGCCCAACACTGCCATTGCAATAGGACAGTCAATGACGTGTATTTCTGCTCACAATGCAGATGACGAACAAAAGAATATAGTTCTTACGTTATTTGATCAGGTAGGACAAGCTTTAATAATTCCTGAAGAACTAATGGCAGCCGCAACAGTGCTTGCTGCTTGTGGAATTGCATTTGCATTAAGATTTGTTCGTGCCGCAACTCAAGGTGGAATTGAAATTGGATTCGGGGCAGACTTAGCACTTAAAATTGCCTCTCAAACCGTTAAAGGAGCCGCAGATTTATTGATTAATTCAGGTACACACCCTGAACATGAAATCGACAAAGTAACAACTCCAAGAGGTGTAACTATTTCTGGATTAAATGAAATGGAACACCAAGGATTTAGCTCTTCTCTTATTAAAGGCTTACTGACATCCTTTAATAAAATTGAAAACGGAAAATAAATTCACCTGTGTTTAAATCGATTACAATAAAAATAGGCTCTAATGTATTGACTGACGAAGACGGGACTCTCCATTATGAAAGAGTGTCTCATCTTGTTGATCAAATAGCTAAACTCCACAAGAAAAACAAGAAATTATTACTTGTTTCATCAGGAGCAGTGGCTGCTGGAAGGACAATGGTAAAAGTGAATAAAAAAACAGATACTGTTTCGTCCCGCCAGTTACTATCTTCTGTGGGCCAGGTGAAGTTATTAAATACATATTCAGCCTTATTTGAAAAACATAATATTCAGTGTGCTCAGGTTTTGGTAACAAAACAGGATTTCAGATCAAGAGAGCACTACTTAAACATGAAGAACTGCCTTTCAACATTGATTGAGAATGGCATAGTTCCTATTATTAATGAAAATGATGCTGTTTCAGTAACAGCTTTAATGTTTACTGACAATGATGAATTAGCCGGCTTATTATCATCAATGATGAATAGCGAAGCATTATTTATTTTAAGTAATGTAAATGGTATTTACGATGGTGATCCAAGAAATGGTAATGCAAATGTTATAAGAACAGTAGACAGTACTAACGCAGATCTTTCTAGTTACATCTCTACTTCTAAATCAGATTTTGGTAGAGGAGGTATGTTAACAAAATGTAATATAGCAAAGAAAACTGCATCTTCAGGGACTTCTGTTCACATTGCAAATGGAACCATTCCAAACATTCTGATAGATTTAAACACCAATCCTGAAAAAGTTGAACATACCCGCTTTTTACCTGGTGAAAAATACCCGGCTATTAAAAAGTGGATTGCATATTCAGAGGCATTTACAAATGCTGAAGTAATTATTAATACAGGTGCATTTGAAGCATTAAATTCATCTAAAGCAACAAGTTTACTTTTAGCAGGGGTGGTGAAATTTAATGGTAATTTCAAGAAGGGTGATTTATTAAAAATCACATCTGAAGATGGGAAAAATGTAGGAATCGGTAAAGCTAAATACGATAAAGCTAAAGCTTTAGATCATTTACATGATAATAAATATCAACCATTAATACATTACGATTACTTATACTTATTTTAACGTATAATTCAATATAAATAACAACCTTAATCATTGAAAAAAATGCAATGTTTAGCACAATTTCAAAAAGTTAAAGATGCTTCTCGTGAATTAACGAGAGTAAAAAAAGAAAGCATTATTCAAATGCTCAATAAACTTGCAGATGAAGCAGAAAAAAACATCCCTTTATTACTAGAGGCGAATCAAAAAGATCTTGACCGTATGGACAGTGAAGACCCTAAGTACGACCGTCTTAAACTAACAAAAGAAAGGATCGAAGGAATTGCTGCTGACATCAGAAATGTGGCTAAACTTCCCTACCCTATTGGTGAAGTTTTAGAAGAAAAAACATTGGATAATGGACTTGAACTTCATAAAGTAAGAGTCCCACTAGGTGTAATTGGTGTTATTTATGAAGCTCGACCTAATGTTACGTTTGATGTCTTTTCTCTTTGCATGCAGTCTGGTAATGCCTGTGTTTTAAAAGGAGGTAGCGATGCTGAATTTTCAAATAAAGCAATTGTTAATATCATTCATAATGTTCTGAAAAATGAAGGTTTTAATCCTGAATTGCTTCAATTATTACCTGCAGACAGATCTGCTGCTACAGAATTAATGAATGCTATTGGATATGTTGATATTCTAATACCAAGGGGGTCTCAAAACCTGATTAACTCGGTAAGAGAAAACGCAAATATTCCGGTCATTGAAACAGGAGCTGGAATCGTTCACACATACGTAGACAAATCTGCCGATATAACAAAAGCAGCAAATGTTGTGGTAAATGCAAAAACCAGACGAGTTAGTGTTTGTAATGCATTAGATTGTATGATTATTCATAAGGATATGCTAAGCAACCTTTCGGAAATCATGAAAGGTATGATTACTTTTGATGTGGAAGTTTATGCAGATGACGATTCATATACGCAATTAAAAGACAGTTATCCTGAAAATCTTTTATTTAAAGCAAACGATGAGTCATTCGGAACTGAATTCTTATCACACAAAATGTCGATAAAAACAGTTGCCGATCTTGATGAAGCATTAGACCATATATATAAATACAGTTCAAAACACAGCGAGGCCATAATTGCTGAAGATGCTGAAGTAATTGAAAGATTTTACAATGAAGTTGATGCTGCTGCTGTATATGCAAATACATCAACGGCATTTACTGATGGTGCTCAATTTGGATTAGGTGCTGAAATTGGCATTAGTACCCAGAAATTACATGCTCGCGGACCTATGGCCTTAAAAGAACTAACCAGTTATAAATGGTTAATCAAAGGAAACGGACACACCAGACCTGCATAAATTAAAGTAATAATGTTGAAAGTTTATAAAATTGAAAGTGAAAAATTTGTCTTATTGTAATAAAAAGGCAAATTCTAACAATAATAAATTTAAAATCATATAATTCAGGCCACAAGTCTCATACATACAGACACACTACTTTGTTTACAACTAATGTAAAACAGTCTTTTGTCTTGATACTTTTGTCTTGATATTAATAACAAAGACATGAAAAGATTTCTAAAAGTAAACGATATAGGTGATTTAAAGCAAGCATTAAAAGACGCATTTGAAGTTAAAAAGGATCCTTATGCATTTTCTGAACTAGGAAAAAACAAAACAATCATACTTGTTTTCTTTAACAGTAGTTTAAGAACTCGTTTAAGTACTCAAAAAGCTGCAATGAATCTTGGTATGAATGTTATGGTTCTTGACATCAATAAGGATGGCTGGAAACTTGAGACTGAAATGGGTGTTGTAATGGATAGTGATAAACCAGAACACATCAAAGAAGCAGTTCCTGTTATTGGTCAATATTGTGATATGATTGGAGTTCGTTCTTTTGCTTCTTTTGAAAATAAAGAAGATGATTATTCAGAAAAGATCTTAAATCAGTTCATTGAATATTCAGGAGTTCCTGTAATCAGTCTTGAATCTGCAACTCGTCACCCATTGCAAGCATTTGCCGATTTGGTTACTATTGAAGAATTCAAACAAAAAGAAAAACCAAAGGTAGTTCTTACATGGGCTCCTCACCCAAGATCTTTACCTCAAGCTGTTGCTAATTCATTTGCTGAATGGATGAAAGAAGCAGATGTTGAGTTTGTAATAACTCACCCGGAAGGATATGAGTTAGCTGAAGAATTCACAGATAATGTAACTGTAGAGTACGATCAAAGAAAAGCTTTTGAAGGTGCTGACTTCATTTATGCTAAAAACTGGTCATCATATAAAGATTACGGTCAGGTAACTTGCAAAGATTTGGATTGGACAGTTGACGAAGAAAAAATGGCATTAACGAACAATGCTAAATTCATGCACTGCCTTCCTGTTCGTAGGAATATGATTGTAAGCGATGGTGTAATTGAAAGTGAAAACTCTTTGGTTGTTCAGGAAGCTGCAAATAGAGTAGTATCTGCACAAACAGTTATCAAAAGAATGCTTGAAAATCTATAATTAACATTGAATTAGAATAAAACCCAATATAACATGCAAGAAATTACCGTTGTAAAAGTCGGAGGAAAAGTTGTTGAAACACCTGAATCTTTACAAGAACTGTTGAATGATTTTGTAGCATTACCAGGACTAAAAGTTTTAGTACATGGAGGAGGTAGATCCGCTACAAAAATTGCATCACAACTAGGAGTAGAAACAAAAATGGTTGATGGACGAAGAATTACTGACTTAGAAACTTTAAAAGTTGTTACAATGGTTTATGCTGGGTTAGTAAATAAAAATATAGTTGCATCTCTTCAGGCTTTAGGAGCTAACTCAGTTGGATTAACAGGTGCTGACCTTAATTTGATCAAAGCAGTAAAAAGACCTGTAAAAGAAATTGACTATGGTTACGTTGGAGACGTTGAGTCTGTTCAGGTTGAAGAATTAATGGACCTGATTAATAAAAACGTCATTCCGGTTGTAGCACCTTTAACCCATGATGGTAAAGGAAATATGCTCAACACAAATGCTGACACCATGGCTTCTTCTTTAGCAAGTGCTTTAGCTAAACATTATAAAGTAAACTTAGTCTATTGCTTTGAAAAGAAAGGTGTTTTAAGTAATCCAGATGATGACGATGCTGTTATTCCTGTTTTAACCCATGATTTGTTTAAAGAACATCAAAGTACAGGAGTGATAGTTGAAGGAATGATTCCAAAACTGGATAATGGATTTAACGCACTTAAAGCAGGAGTAGAAAAAGTAAATATAACTAACACACAAGGACTTAAAGGAGGATTGAATACCGGAACATTATTAAAAGAACAATAAATGGATAATATTCAATCATACACCCAAGAAGCCGTTAGCTTACTTAAAAAATTGATTTCAACAGAATCATTTAGCAGACAAGAGGAAAATGCAGCTAATATTATGGAATCATTTTTAAAAGAAAAGGGATATAATCCAAATAGAAAAGGAAATAACATCTGGATTAAAAGCTCAAACTGGGATAGTAATAAACCTGTAATACTTTTAAATTCACATATCGACACAGTTAAACCTTCTTCTAAATGGACTTATGATCCTTTTACTCCTACATTAGAGGATGAAGTGTTATATGGATTAGGAAGTAACGATGCAGGAGGTCCACTAGTTTCTCTGATGTCTACATTTTTTCTTTTAACAGAAAAAAAACAACCCTATAATTTAATCTTTGCAGCCACTGCAGAAGAAGAAGTTTCGGGCCAAAATGGTGTTGCATCTATATTACAAGATCTAGAACCTATAGATTTGGGCATTGTTGGAGAGCCAACCTTAATGCAAATGGCAATTGCTGAAAAAGGGTTATTAGTACTAGATTGTGAAGCTAAAGGAAAAGCCGGACACGCTGCAAGAAATGAAGGCGACAACGCAATATATAAAGCATTAAAAGACATTGAATGGTTCAGAACTTTTGAATTTCCAAAAGTATCAGATTTATTTGGCCCGGTAAAAATGACTGTCTCTCAAATAAATGCTGGTTATCAACACAATATTGTACCAGACTCATGCAAATTTGTTGTAGATGTCAGAGTTAATGAATTTTACAGTAATCAGGAGGCAGCTCAAATAATTGCAAATAATGTTGATTGTGAAGCTATCCCCAGAAGTACAAGATTAAATAGTTCTCGTATTTCATTAGAACATCCCGTTGTTAAACGAGGAATTAAATTAGGTCGGGAATATTATGGATCTCCAACTACCTCTGATCAAGCATTGATGAGTTTTACAACTTTGAAAATTGGACCAGGAGATTCGGCTCGATCTCACACGGCTGATGAATTTATAAAAATCAGCGAAATCAAAGAAGGAATTGAGTTATATTACCAATTACTCAATGATTTAGAGATAGAAAAGCAATAAGTTAAAAAGTGTGACAAATGTCATATTTTATATATCATTATTTGAATTTATAAGTTTATTAAATTATATTTGCCTCGATTATAAGGAAGATAAATTAACGCAGTTAGCATTTTAGAACAACTTCTTTTTATTTGGGGTATCAGATCATAGGGAATGCTATGTCATTCGTAAGATTCTCTTTGAAAAACATTTACAATGAAACTTTGGGATAAAGGCATTAAGGTAAACGAGAAAATTGAAAATTTCACGGTAGGAAAGGACCGCGAAATGGACTTGTATTTAGCTCCATTTGACGTTTTAGGTACAATGGCTCACATTACCATGCTAGAAAGTGTAGACCTTCTAAAAAAAGAAGAACTTGAAGAATTACTAACTGAGTTAAGAAACATATATAAAGAAACCTTATCGGGAAACTTTATTATTGAGGAAGGCATTGAAGATGTTCACTCACAAGTGGAGATGATGCTTACTCAAAGACTTGGTGACATTGGCAAGAAAGTTCATAGCGGACGTTCACGAAACGATCAGGTTTTATTAGATCTTAAACTATTTATCAGATCAAAGATTGAAGAAGTAGTTCGTGGCGTTGAGGAATTTTTCAAAGCTCTTCAAGTACAAAGTGAAAAATATAAGGATTATTTAATCCCCGGATATACTCATCTTCAAGTAGCAATGCCATCTTCGTTTGGATTATGGTTTGGTGCTTATGCAGAAAGTTTAACTGATGATATGTACATGCTTAATGCAGCATGGAAAATATCTAATCAGAATCCATTAGGTGCAGCTGCTGGTTACGGAAGTAGTTTCCCATTAAACAGACAGCTAACAACTGATCTTTTAGGTTTTGACAACATGAATTACAATGTTGTTTATGCTCAAATGGGTAGAGGAAAAACCGAAAGAAATGTAGCAACAGCATTAAGCTCTGTAGCTCAAACAGTAGGTAAATTTGCGATGGATGCATGCTTATATATGAGCCAGAATTTTGGTTTCCTAACTTTACCTGGAGAACTAACAACTGGGTCAAGCATTATGCCTCACAAAAAAAATCCGGATGTTTTTGAATTGATCAGAGCAAAATGTAATCAAATACAAGCTTTACCAGGTACAATAGGATTGATAACTGGAAATCTACCTTCAGGGTATTTCAGAGATTTACAACTTATTAAGGAGAATTTCATTCCTGCTTTTGATGATTTAATCAGCTGTTTAGATTTAGCAACATTTGCAGTGAACAACATCTCTATAAAAAAGGATATTCTTAATAATGAAATATATAAATATGCATTCAGTGTTGAGGAAGTTAATAAACTTGTACTACAAGGAATTCCGTTTCGTGATGCATATAAGCAAGTAGGAGGATTGATTGAAGAGGGAAAATTTGAACCAGAATTAAAAGTTAATCATACACACGAAGGTACTATTGGAAACCTTTGCAATGAAGCGATTAATAATAAGATGGAGACACTGATTAAGTCTTTTAATTTTGATAGAGTTGCAAATGCTATTCAATTATTAAGTAAAAATTAAAATAAGGAAAAAGAAATATGGTATTATTGGATAACTTGGCTAAACTAGCAGTGCAATCCTGTGAAATTGAGAAAGATCTTTTTGACGAGTACGGAGTTAAAAGAGGTCTTCGCAACGCAGATTTTTCAGGAGTATTAGTTGGTTTAACCCACATTGGTAACGTTGTTGGCTACGATAACATCGACGGAAAGCTTACTCCAAGAGAGGGAGAACTTTACTATCGTGGTTACGAGCTAAAAGATCTTGCCAAAGGTTTCCTTTCTACCGGTCGTCATGGTTTTGAAGAAACTGCGTATTTATTATTGACAGGTAAACTTCCTAACCAACAAGAACTAGGAGATTTTACAACTTATTTAGCTGATCAAAGTGAATTGCCTCCATTCTTCTCTAAAAATATGATTTTATCATTGAGAGGACGATGTGTAATGAATATGTTAGCCAGATCTGTTTTAGGTCTATATGCAGCAGATGAAGATGCAGAAGATTTCAGTCACGTAAACCTTATGAAACAAGCTATTAGCCTTATTGCAAAATTCCCGGTTATCGTAGCTTATGCTTATTATGGAATGCGTCACTCGTTTCAGCGTAAGTCGTTGATCATTCGTCATCCACAAAAAGATCTAAGTCTTGCTGAGAACTTTTTATACATGCTAAAAGGTAAAGACTACACTAAGTTGGAAGCTGACTTATTAGATTTATCTTTAGTTATTCATGCAGAGCATGGAGGTGGTAACAACTCTACATTTACAACAAGAGTTGTTAGTTCTGCTCAAACAGATACTTATTCTGCGATTGCATCTGCATTAGGTTCTCTTAAAGGAGGGTTACATGGAGGTGCCAACCTTAAGGTAATTGATATGATGAAAAATATCAAAGAAAACGTTAAGGATTGGACTGATAAAAAAGAATTATCAGAATATTTATTAAAATTATTGAAAAAAGAAGCATTTGACTATACTGGTAAAATTTACGGTATTGGTCATGCAATATACACTCTTTCAGATCCTAGAGCAGTATTGCTTAAGGAAAAAGCAAGAGAACTAGCTGAAGAAAAAGGTAGAATGGATGAATTTAACCTTTATGCCTTAATTGAGGAGCTAGCTCCAGAAGTTTTTTATAACTTTAAGGGTGAAAACGCAAAAGTAATTTGCGCTAATGTTGACTTTTATTCAGGATTTGTATACGAGTGTATTAAAATCCCTAAAGAAATTTATACTCCGATATTTGCAGTTGCCCGTATAGCTGGTTGGGCAGCGCATCGTATAGAGGAGGTTACATTCTCGAGCCGAAGAATTATTCGTCCGGCTTACAAGTGTGTAATTGATCGATCTACTTATCTTCCTTTGGAATCTAGATAAGTGTTTTTGTTGATTGGGTAATGAAAAGGCTGTCTGTGGGGGAAACATCAGACAGCCTTTTTTATTTCATTTAAAATACAAAACCTATTTGTATTAACATATAATCAGCTTCTATCCCATGAGCTTTTAAATCTGCTCCAATCACCCAATGTTCTTTTAGCAAATACCGCAAGTAATAATTCTGAAAAAGTAAATTCGGAGCACTCTTACGTCTAAAAACATAAATCCCCATTTGCTGCCCAAACCTTATTTTACCAATAAAAAATTCATTTCCGATATAGGTACCCATACTAATTTGATCCATTATTTTTTCAACCATTTCAACGTCATGAAACTCCAGCAAACCTCCCAAAGTCATTCCATTATTTCTTGAAATTTGAAAACTACGATTCACCATAAAATTATATATACTTTCTGCCTTAATAGCTGTAGTATCGTTTTTTTGTGAATACCCCAGAAGCATACTCGTCCTTTTCTCTTTATCTCTGAAAAACTTAGATGTATTTATTGGTTTAACATTATATTTCTGAAGCAGATACTCTAATCCCAATCCATAAACCGGATAATTAATCCCCAAATTAGGCTGCTTAACTCCCCCATTTGAAATATGCCTGAAAGATCCGGATGCTTTAATCGCAAACTGTTTATTTATGAAGTAATAAACATTTAAACCACCTTGTAATGGAAAAACAAACTTTGTACTGTAAGCTTTATTATAAGAATTATCTTCTTCATGATATGGATTACTTACATAAGCGATTCCAGTACCAGCTTTAAATGAAATCCGCAATTTTCCCTTTACTTTAAAAAGAGGTTCAATAAAAAGTAATGAATTTACAGTATAACCTAAATCTTTATGATTAAAATTAGTGTAATTTAGTTGCAAACCCCATTTTGAATAAATCCCATATCTACTTTTTATTCTCTCTGAAAATTGCCACTTACCAATTTCAGCTTCAAACCCATACGGATTTACCCCGTTAAAATATTGTAGCTTATCAGTGTGAACATGAAATTTTCCATCTATACGATTTAAAGAAACAAACCATGGAGTATCAGTATATAATTGTCCTATTAATTGAAAATGAATAAAAACACTCACAATTAATATGTATAATTTATATTTTAATTGGGTATACAAAATATAACATGAGATTTAAAAATGGACAACTTTAATAAAGTTAGTACATACACAATAGAATAGCCATTAAAATATCAATAACTTATAATGAAAATAAAACTAAATTATACTTAAATTATTTATTATATAAACATTCAAATCAGGCAACATTTTATTCATATAACACTACATATCTGCACATTACACAACTCAACAATAAATAAAAACACAACATCATTGCATATTTATACATATTAATAAATTTTATTTTATATTTATTCATTTGAAGTGTAAATTTATTCGTTTGGATTATAAATATTTACTAACTTTGCGCCCGAATTAATAAGTGGCAATTTTTAATTTTTTATTTTTTGTGCCACAGTAAATAATGGATTATCTTGATATTATGCCTGAAGTAAAAGGAATTAAGTTGGTACTCGAAGATGGAACTATCTTTGAAGGAAAGTCGTTTGGATATCATAAATCTGTTGCAGGAGAGGTTGTTTTCAATACTGCCATGACAGGTTATCCAGAAAGTTTAACTGACCCATCATACAAAGGTCAGATACTAGTTTCAACCTATCCATTGATTGGAAACTATGGAGTTCCTAAAGAAGATAAAGATGAAAATGGGATTCCTTTATTCTACGAATCAGATCAAATTCATATCTCAGGATTAATTATTTCTGATTATTCATTTGAATACAGTCACTGGAACGCAAAAAACTCATTAAGAGAATGGTTAATTCAAAATGAAGTTCCAGGTATTTTTGATATTGATACTCGTGCACTTACAAAAATCCTTCGTGAAAAAGGATCCATGTTAGGAAAAATCATCATTGACGATGAAGAGATTGAGCAATACGATCCAAACACAGATAATTTGGTTGCTAAAGTAAGTACTAAGGAGAAAAAAGTATTTGGCAATGGAAAACATAAAGTTGTTTTAGTTGACACAGGTGCTAAGTACAATATCTTACGTTGTCTATTAAAAAGAGATACTACTGTAACGGTTGTACCTTGGGATTATGATTTCACTCAGGAAGACTATGATGGAATTATGTTATCTAATGGACCAGGTAATCCGGAAGTATGTTCAGTTACCGTAGAACACATTAAAAAGGCTATAGAAATTGGCAAACCTATCTTTGGAATTTGTTTAGGAAACCAATTATTAGGTATTGCATCTGGAGGAAGTACTTACAAATTAAAGTATGGACACAGAGCTCACAATCACCCGGTAATCAAAGTTGGAACCAACAGCTGCCATATTACGTCTCAAAACCACGGTTTTGCATTAGACAACGAATCATTAAAAGATGGTTGGGAACCTTTATTTATTAATGTAAACGACAATAGTAACGAAGGGATCAAACATAAATCAAAACCATTTTTCTCAACTCAGTTCCACCCTGAAGCATCTAGTGGACCAACTGATACTGAGTTTTTATTTGATGATTTCATCAAATTAATTGAAGACTACAAGAAATAACAATAACTCAAAAAGCTCTGGTTAAACAGAGCTTTTTTTATTTCATTTAGTTTCTCATTTTCGTAACTTTATATAGGTTAAACCAATAAGTTACCGCAATGAAAGCTTTCGTAATCTTCTTCATTATTATATCTACATTTGTTTCTTGTCAAACAAAACCGGCTGTTTCTGATAAATCAAACACTTCTTTAAAAATAGAGGAAACAGAAAGCGACTCTACTACATACGAACTTCTTATTTTCGATATTAAATACGAGAGTTATTTAGCTACTCAACCACCTATGAATTTTTACTCTCAAGACTACTATGAGAACTGGAATATTCAATATGTAACTGAATGGAATATTAGACATAATAATCCTGTCAGATATGGAGATTTCTATGAAACAAACATTGATTATTATCAATCAACTGACTATGGACTAGAACTTAATTATAAATTATATTACTACTTTCTATTTATTGAGAAAGAATATGGAATAACTCTAATAAAAAGAGCTAAAACATCCATGTAAAACCAGTTTAAAATTACCAACCTTTATTCGCAATAAACCTGAGAATTCATATTACTATTCTTATTTACAATTTATCCCTATACTCTCTTTCTTTATAGTTTTAATTCATCATAAGGGTAATTATTATTAGCAAATAGGTAATATTCAATTATTGTCTTATTTTTGAGTGTCAAATTTTTAACACGATAAAAACTAACATGAACTTATTAGAAGCTACTGGTGTGGTTAAAAAGTATGCAAATCATCTTGCACTTGACCATGTAGATATTAACATTCCACAAAATCAGATTACGGGATTATTGGGTCCGAACGGAGCTGGAAAAACAACGTTTATTAGAATAATTAATCATATTACAATGCCTGATGAAGGGAATATTCTTTTTAAAGGCAGACCCCTTAAATCCTCTGACGTTTATAATATAGGTTATTTACCTGAAGAAAGAGGTTTATATAAAAAAATGAAGGTAGGAGAACATGCAATTTATCTTGCTCGTTTAAAAGGCCTTTCAAAACACGATGCCTATAACAAATTAAAATATTGGTTTGAAAAATTTGAAATAGGAGCCTGGTGGAATAAAAAAGTAGAAGAACTTTCAAAAGGAATGCAACAGAAAGTTCAGTTTATTGTAACCGTATTACACGAACCAGAACTTTTAATATTTGATGAACCATTTAGTGGATTTGATCCCATTAATGCAAACCTTCTAAAACAAGAAATTCTTAATCTTAAAGATAAGGGTGCCACAATAATTTTTTCTACACATAATATGAGTTCGGTTGAAGCAGTCTGCGATAACATTTGCTTAGTCAACAAATCAAAAATTGTATTAAAAGGTAATATTATTGACCTTAAACAACAATATAAAAACAATGAAGTTGCCATTGAATTTAATGGCGATATTGAATTGTTCAAGCAAAAGTTAAATGGAACCTACGAAATCAATGATATAGGAATTAAAGACAGAAACCATTTTGCAAAAATTGTTTTACAACAAGATAAAAACATCAATAATTTAATCGCCCTTTTACTTAATGACTTTAAAATTTATGGAGTTAATGAAATTCTACCAGGAATGGATGAAGTTTTTATAAAAGCAGTAGAACAATCAAACAACAACCAATAAAACCTTACTAAGAAAAAATTATGGATAAAATATTACTCATCATAAACAGAGAATACATTACCAGAGTTCGAAAAAAGAGCTTTATTATAATGACTCTTTTAAGCCCGTTACTGTTTGCTGGTTTAATTTCTTTTGTAACCTATTTAAACACACAGGAAGACACTGATAATAAAGTCATTGCGATAGAAGATCTTACCGGTCTTTATAATGACGCTTTTGAAAGTACTGATTATATAAGATATGAGTTTCTTTCAGATACAGACTCTACTCAGAAACAGCAAGTACTAAAAGATGGATATCATGCCATAATTGTTATCAGCGACGATCTTTTAAATAACAAATCAGCAATACAGGTTTATTCTGAATCTCAAATCACTATAAATGTAACAAACAACATAAAACACCAGATCAACAACTATTTAAAGGACCAAAAGCTTGCCAGTTACCAAATAGACGATCTGAGTGAGAAAATAAACGAAATTAACAATACAAGAGTTGACCTTCAGACCATACGCTTAAATGAAGAAGGTGAAGAAAAAGAATCCAGTGCTGCTGTCGCCATCATTATTGGTATAGCAGCAGCAATGTTATTATATATGTTCCTGTTACTTTATGGTACTCAGGTAATGAGAGGAGTTATTGAAGAGAAAACCAATCGTATTGTAGAAGTAATGATCTCTACTGTTAAACCATTTCAACTTATGATGGGTAAAATTATAGGTATTGGATTGGTAGCCATAACACAATTTGGTTTATGGATCATTTTATCATTATTTGCCGTTTTTATCCTACAAAGTTTCATATTCCCATCTCCGGAAAAAGTTTCTCAGGGAATAGAAATAACTCAGAGTATGCAATCTACTTCAGGATCACCAGAAACAGCAGAACAATTCAATAATGTTTTACAATTGATTAATGATTCAAATATTTTTGCAATTATTGGTTTATTTATCTTTTATTTTATTGGTGGATACCTGGTTTACTCAACCCTTTTTGTTGCAATTGGCTCTGCTGTTGACAACGAAACAGACACTCAACAATTTGTAACTCCAATTATTTTACCTTTAATATTTTCGATATACGTAGCTATGGCTGCTTTTAACAATCCACATGGTGATATTGCTTTTTGGTTTTCAATAATCCCTTTTACATCCCCTGTTGTAATGATGTCAAGGATTCCATTTGATGTCCCTACATGGGAGATCATACTATCAATGGCAATATTAACTATATCTTTCATTGTACTTACCTGGTTTGCAGGTAAAGTGTACCGTACAGGAATTTTAATGTATGGTAAAAAAGCAAGCTATAAAGAGATCTGGAAATGGTTTAAACAATCAGGAAAATAAATAATATAACATATATGCAAATAGCCATTATTGACTTAGGAACAAACACTTTTAATTTATTAATTGCTGAAGTAAAAGAAGATAATACTTATACAATTCTTAGTGAAACAAAATACCCTGCTAAACTTGGAAAGGGAGGTATTAACAATAAAACAATTACTCCCGAAGCATTTGAAAGGGGATTTAAAGCTTTAGAAACTCATTTAGAAACTATTTCACAATTTAACGTAGAGCAGATCAATTGTTTTGCAACCTCTGCAATTCGTTCAGCTTCTAATGGCAAGACTTTTGTAAGTCAGGTAAAAGATAAATACAACCTTGATATAAACGTAATTCAAGGCGATAAAGAAGCAGAACTTATTTATGATGGTGTAAAACAGGTTGTTCCAATTGGGATAGACAATGTACTTATAATGGACATTGGAGGAGGTAGCACAGAATTTATTATTGCCAACAAAGATGAAGTAGTTTGGAAACACAGTTTTAATATTGGTGCAGCCAGAATGCTTGATTTAATTCAACCTTCTGAACCTATTAAAACTGAAGAGATAAAAAATCTGGAAAATTATATAACAAACGAACTGGACTTACTTTTTGCTGAGATTAAAAAACATAAAATTGCGCGTTTAGTTGGTTCTTCAGGTTCATTCGATACTATTGCAGCAATGATTGCAGTAATAGAACATCCTCATTTAGATTTAACAAAAACAACCAGTTATAAAATAGAGATGGATCTTTTTGAGAAGCTACATCAAAAGTACCTTAACAGTACTTTGGAAGAACGCTTAAACATGAAAAAGATGGAATCTCACAGAGCTGAAATGATTGTTCTTGCTTCTATTTTCATCAAGTTTACCATTGAGAAATTAAATATTCAAGAGGTTTTTCAATGTAATTACGCTTTAAAAGAAGGTGCTATTTATCAGATTTTAAACAAAAAAAATTAAAGCATGGCAAAAATACTAGTAATTGATGATCAGAAGAGCATTAGAAATACTTTAAAAGACATTCTTGAATACGAAAGTCATGAAGTTTCATTAGCTGAAAATGGAGAGGAAGGAATAGAACTTTTTGATAAAAATAAGTTTGATCTGGTTTTATGCGATATTAAAATGCCTAATATGGATGGTATGGAAGTTCTGGACATTATAGTTGGTAAAAATTCAGATGTTCCAGTCATTATGATATCAGGTCATGGAAATATTGACACAGCTGTTGAGGCGATAAAAAAAGGAGCATACGATTTTATCGAAAAACCTCTTGATCTGAATCGATTACTAGTAACAATAAAAAATGCACAGGAACGAAAAGATCTTGTTGTTGAAACCAAGGTTCTTAAAAGAAAAGTCAGTAAAACCTATGAAATGGTAGGCGAATCTGAACCAATTAATCATGTTAAAGAAATGATTGATAAGGTTGCACCTACCGATGCAAGGGTTTTAATTACCGGACAAAACGGAACAGGAAAAGAACTGGTAGCACGTTGGCTGCATGAAAAAAGCAATAGGGCATCTCAACCATTTGTGGAGGTCAATTGCGCAGCAATCCCTTCAGAATTAATTGAAAGCGAACTTTTTGGTCATGAAAAAGGAGCCTTTACATCTGCACATAAACAACGCAAGGGAAAGTTTGAACAGGCTAATGGAGGTACAATATTTCTTGACGAAATTGGGGATATGAGTCTCAATGCCCAGGCAAAAGTTCTGAGAGCATTACAAGAAAATGTAATAAGCAGAGTTGGAAGTGATAAAGACATAAAAATTAATGTTCGTGTATTAGCTGCCACAAATAAAAATTTAAAAGAGGAAATTAAAGAAAGTAATTTCCGTGAAGACTTGTATCACAGATTAAGTGTTATTCTTATTCACGTACCTTCTTTAAACGAACGTAAGGATGATATTCCTTTACTTACTGATCATTTTAATGAAGATATTTGTAAAGACCTTGGAATATCTAAAAAGAATATTGATGAATCTGCTATAGAAGAACTTCAAAAGATAAATTGGACTGGTAACATAAGAGAATTCAGAAACGTTATTGAGAGATTAATTATTCTTTGTCCACAAAACATCACTTCTGCAGATGTCAAACTATACGCAAATCCTCAAGAATAAAATTTATATTTTCATTAACTTAAGTAAACTACAAAAATATAATAGCTAATGCGTACAGAAAAAGATTTTATTGGATCCGTTGATATTCCTAAAGACGCTCTTTATGGCATTCATTCGGTACGTGCCAAAAATAATTTTCCTGATAATACTCCTTTTTTCATGGAGTGGTATAAAGCTATTGGAGTAGTTAAACAAGCTTGTTACGAAACTTATTTCAAATTTAAGTCAGCTGCTCTCTCAAAATATTCTGATAAAAATATCTCTTTCATTAATAATGAGATAATTGAAAAAATGACAGAAGCAGCAATAGAGGTAAGTCAGGGGAAATATTTTGATCATTTTATTGTTCCTGCAATGCAAGGGGGAGCAGGAACTAGTATCAATTTAAATATTAATGAAATTATTGCCAATGCATCATTACTAAAATTTAATGATGCACCTGGAAACTATTCAAAAATCGATCCTTTTGAGCATGCCAATATATTCCAATCTACTAATGATGTAATTCCAACAGCTTTAAAAGTTGCAGTTATTGGCCTATTTAAAGAGTTAGATGATCTAATTAATGAGGTTTTACAATCTCTTGAACTTGCAGAAGGAAAAACCAGGAATCAGCTTCGACAGGCCTATACTCAGATGCAATCAGCTGTTCCATCCTCTTACGACAAGCTCTTTAGTTCATATAACAATGCGCTTTCAAGAGATTGGTGGAGGGTAAGTAAATGTTTTGAACGCATAAAGGAAGTAAATCTGGGTGGCGGAGCTATAGGAACAGGAATTTCCATTCCTTCATATTTTATCATGGAAGTTGTAAATCAGCTTCAAAGATTAACTGGATTACCTATAACACGATCTGAAAATTTATCGGATACTACTTCTAACCTTGATACATTTGTTGAAGTTCATGCCACATTAAAAGCTCATGCCGTGAATTTAGAAAAAATGGTATCTGATTTACGACTTTTAAGTTCAGATTTATTTAAAAACAGAGAAATATTTATCCCTAAAAAACAAGTTGGAAGTTCTATAATGCCGGGAAAGGTAAATCCTGTAATCCCGGAATTTGTAATATCAGCAGCTCATAAAATATATGCTAATGATCAAATAGTCTCCTCATTATCTGCACAAGGATGCTTAGAACTAAATGCATACTTACCCATGATAGGTCATGCTTTAATAGACAGTATCAAATTATTAATTAGTTGCAATAAAACAATCAAGGAAAACATTTTAAAAGATATTACGTTTAAAAAGATAAATGACGAGGAAACAATTCTTAAAAATCCATCTATAACAACAGCTCTATCACCATACATTGGGTATCATAAAGCATCAGAACTGGCAAGGTTAATGAATAATAAAGAGTTTAATATAATTGAAGCAAATAATGAATTAAATTTAACTGATGATGAAAAATTACAATCATTACTTAAACCAGAGCAGTTATTGCGTTTAGGATATAGATTAAAAGACATCGATTAATATTAATTATATATTTTATTATGATTTAAAAACTTCTTTCTTATTTTTAACCAATATTTTAATAATCAATGCAAAAAGAGGTACAGTTTAAATACAATATTGTTTCACAGGGTTTAGCTCAGGGTGAATTGACTATTCGTGGTCACAAGGTACCTTTTGAAGTAACTAATGTTAGCAATCCGTTATTTGATTTATTAAAAGGAATGGTAAGCCTTATTTCTGAACCATCGCATCTATGGGATGAAGAAAACATATGTTGGATAGATTGGTATCATGAAACGAGTGGGTATAAATTAATTATTAGTACTACAGATGGAAAGAACCTTCACATTAAGCTAGATTATCTGGAGGACATCTTTAATGAAACAGAAGCTAATACTTTAATTAATAGCATTTGTAACTTCCATCATTTCTATCAGGAAGTTATTCAGGAACTGGATCGCCTTATTAAAAGCATGGGTTTACTAAATTACGAGCAACTTTGGCAAAAGGACGAATTCCCTCTCACCTACTTTTTAATTCTAAAAAAGCATTTAATAGAAAATGAAAAATGGGACGCCAGTATTCCTGAAACAACAAACTTCCTCGACGAGTTAAATTTATTACAAATATAAACTCTATAAATAATCCATAGAAGATTCTTCAATTTGAACAAATGGAGCCACTGCTCTTTGATAAATACCTAACACATAAGCAATAGCCATTCCGTAATTGGTCACAGGAATACCTGCATCTAATGCTGGCTTCAATCTATTTATTAATTGTTTTCTGGATATAACACATCCCCCACATTGAATTACCAATGAGAAATTTTCAATAGGTTGAGGTAAATTATCAAACCCTGACACAACATCGAAATGATGCTGCTTACCTGTAAAATTTGATATCCATCTGGGAATTTTAGAACGCCCAATATCATTACATGAAACATGATGAGTACATGATTCCAATAGAAGAACATTATCACCTTCCTGTAAATTAGAAATTTCCGGAGTTCCATTTAAATAATTAGCAAAATCTCCTTTGAATCGTGCAAGCATGATACTAAAGCTAGTTAAAGGAATATCTTTCGGAATAGATGCATCTGCTTTCAAAAACACCTGGCTGTCAGTTATGGCAAGGGCTGGCTTAATTTTTGTTTTATGTAAGAAAGCATCAACTTCTCTTTCCTTTAAAACAATACAAACGGCATCATTATCAATTATATCTCTTATTGCCTGAACCTGAGGCAAAATTAACCTTCCCTCAGGAGCTTCAATATCAATGGGTGTAATTAACAATACAATATCACCATGTTTCACTATATCTCCCAATAAAGATGGGTTTGTATATGCTGATTCTGGTATTGTTTTCTTTATGGATTTAACGATTGGTGTAATATCCTGAGTATTATTAAATATAATAAAATCAGATGACCCAATATTCTGTATTATACTTTTAAATTCATCATTTGGAAGAGTTAAATCACTTTTACTGTAAATAACAATAAAAGGAACATCATGGTCCTTGAAACTTTTTATTATGGCATTTTCTTTATCATCAAAAACAAGATTGCTTACTAACAAAATTGCAAGGTCAATTAACTTTACCGATTTCTCTGTTTTTTCAATCCGTTTTTGCCCTAATTCACCCTCATCATCATAACCAGCTGTATCTATCAATATTACAGGACCAAAACCAGTAATTTCAAATGATTTCTTCACAGGATCTGTTGTGGTTCCTGCTACATCAGAAACTATTGCTACCTCCTGTCCTGCCAATAGATTTATCAGCGTACTTTTCCCATAATTCCTTCTCCCGAAAATACCAATATGTGGTTGACGATCTTTTGCCATTTTTATTTACAAAATAAATAAAAATACCATACAATTAGATTAACACACCTTATCTGTACATATAAAAATTGCAGAAAACATATTATTTTACGTTATTGTATAGGCAAATCGCACAAATGGGAAGACTAATGATATGTTATGAAGAGCTTCTTTTAGCTTTAAATAAACTAGATACTATTGTAGTTGTTACAGATGCAGAAGGAAACATTACATATGTTAATGATGCATTTGAAGAAAAGTATGAGTATACAAAAGAAGAAGCTATTGGTCAAAATCCCCGAATTCTAAAGTCTGATTATCAAGATGCATCTTTCTATAAAAATTTATGGGACACCATTTTAAATGGAGTTACATGGGAAGGTATTTTTCAGAATAAGACAAAATCCGGTAAACTCATCTGGGAACGTTCTAAAATATCTCCTATAATGGTAAATGAACAAATTGATGGTTTTATAGCTACAAAAGAAGATATTACATACAAGAAAGAACTTGAAGAACAATTTCATAAAGAAAAATTTCTACTTGATGAATTATTTGACAATGCACCTGTTGGCGTAATGTTATTTAAGCCAATTTATAAAGATGATATTTTTGAAGATCTAATGACAATAAAGGCAAATCCGATTGCCGCAGAGGTCTTTAACAAACTTGGCATTACTGGAATGACAGTTAGAAGCTTCCTTCCTGAATTTCAACATATCTATTCTAAAGTAGATGATTTAAAAACATCTAAACAAATCTTTGAACTTAAATGCCCTAGTCTGGAAAAACATTTAAGCTTTAAATCTTTTCCTTTAGGTGAGGGTCGATTCTGCATGTACATACATGACATTACAAAATATAGAAATACGATTATGGCACTTCAAGAAAGTGAAGAACGATACTATTCATTAGTTGAAGATGCCCCTGCATTAATTAGAAGATTTAATAAAAAAGGAACAATAAGCTATGTAAATAGCTATTATGCAGAATATTTCAATACTGTACCTGAAAATATTATTAGCAAGAACATATTTGACCTTTTTAATAAAGAAGATAATACCCTATTTAAAGAAAACTTAAAAAAGTTAACCCCAAAAAATCCAATTGTTGAATATCAGCAAAAAATAAAGAGTCATGATGGGGAAATCCAATGGCAGAAATGGATTGATAGAGCCCTATTTAATACAAAAGGAAAAATTGTTGAATATCAATCTGTAGGAATGGATTTTACAAGATTAAAAAACACAGAAATACAGCTTGAAGAACAAAAAAATAAACTTAATGCTATTTTTGATAATGGTTTAATTGGTATTTCCGTCTTAAACATCAAAGGAGATATCTTAATGGCAAACTCCAAGCTAATTGAGATGCTCAAAATAAAAGAGGACATTACTACTTTGAACTACTTTAAAGTTTTGAATCCTGAACAATCAAAAGAAGCAAAACAAAACTTTGAAGGGTTATTTAATGGAACAATTAAACAAATAAATGTTCAGCGAAAAATAAAAAGAAAAAATGGTTCAATATTTTGGGCAGAACTATTTACTGCTCCAATAACTATAAAAGATGGAAAAGTAACAGAAATAGTTGGTTTAGTAATTGATATTACTGAAAGACATAAGATGGAGGAAGAGCTTAAATCCAGTGAAAAGAAATTAAAGAAACTGAATAATACTAAGGATAAACTTTTCTCTGTAATTGCTCATGATATTAGAAATCCTTTTAATGCTATTTTAGGCTTTAGTACCATCCTTGATAATAACCTTGATAGTTTATCTGAAACTGAAGTTAAAGAATTCATTTCAAAAATTGTTGAAGCAAGTGAGCAAACCTATAAACTTCTTGAAGACTTATTAACGTGGGCTAAATCTCAATTGGGACAATTACAGGCAAAACCATGTAAAATTCATTTAGGATCAATCATTCATGAATCGGTACTTTCATTAAAATCTCTGGCCAGAAACAAAAATATAACAATCAATTTTACCGTATCTGATAATGACTATGCTTTTGTTGATCAGGAAATGATAAAGTTTGTTCTAAGAAATTTATTACATAATGCAATTAAGTTTTCACATCCTAATTCGCAAATTATTTGTTCTGTAAATAACAATGCTGATAATACAACCACAATATTAATAAGAGATTATGGCGTGGGTATTCGTGAAGAAAAACTAAAAATACTATTTAATTTAGATGAATTTTTATCAACTAATGGCACTGCACACGAGAAAGGAACGGGTTTAGGTTTATCTCTTTCAAAAGAAATGATTGAGTTAAACAACGGAAGTATAGAGGTAGTTAGTGAGGTTGAAAAAGGATCAGAATTTACAATAATATTGCCTACTGAGAAAAAAAAATGAGATAAGAGCTTCCACACTCCTATCTCAATATTAAGTTCTTATTTATGTCTTTTCATTAATTCTTTTGCAAGATCTTCAATACGATATCCTTTATGTGTTAATAATACAGTTAAATGATATAGTAAGTCAGCTCCCTCATACAAGAAGTTCTCATCATCATTAGCCATTGCTCCAATAATTGTTTCAACAGCCTCTTCTCCTACTTTTTGAGTAATCTTTCTTGTACCTTTTTGAAATAAAGAAGTTGTATATGATCCTTCAGGCATTTCCTCTTTACGCTTATCTATAAAATCTTGTAAGTAAGATAAAAACATTACAGGATTCGGCTCATTAGTCTCTGCCCAACAAGTATCAGTTCCTTTATGACAAACCGGGCCTACTGGATTTACTTTTATCAATAAAGTATCATTATCACAATCAACAGCAATGGATACTACATTCAAAAAATTACCAGATTCTTCACCTTTAGTCCAAAGTCTGTTCTTGGTACGACTAAAAAATGTTACTTTTCCTTCCTTTTCAGTTTTCTCAAAAGCTTCTTGATTCATAAAACCAAGCATTAATACTTTACTGGTTTCTGCATCTTGAATAATTGCCGGCACTAAACCGTTTCCTAACTTATCAAAATTGATATCCATTTGATTATTTGTATGTTATTGTAATATTTTTTGCAAAAATAGTGCTTTTATTAAAAGCCACAAAGATTCATAATAGGGAATACTCTGAAAATCAAAAAGTCAGTGTAGTAATGACTAATTAATATTATATTATCTGAGAGTTATAACCTTACATTTATTCCTTCATTATGCAGATAATTCTTTAAATCCGGAATAGCTATTTCTTTATAGTGAAATATACTTGCTGCTAATCCAGCATCAGCCTTACCTTGTGTAAAAACATCTTTAAAATGTTCCATATTACCAGCACCTCCACTGGCTATGATAGGAATTGAAAGCTCTGATGACATTTTAGCCAGGGCTTCGTTTGCAAAACCTTGCTTTACACCATCATGATCCATTGAAGTAAATAATATTTCTCCAGCACCTCTTTCTTCAGCTTCTTTTGCCCAAGGAAAAAGTCTTTTTTCAGTTGGAATACGTCCTCCATTTACAGTAACAATCCACTCATCTCCATCAAAATGTTTGGCATCAATAGCTACTACAACAAACTGACTTCCAAAATTCTGAGCCATATCATTAATCAACTGAGGATTTTTAACGGCTGACGAATTGATACTAATTTTATCAGCACCTGCATTTAACAACGCCTCTGCATCCTTTAATTCACTAATTCCTCCACCTACTGTAAAAGGAATATTAATATGCTGTGCAATTCTTCTCACTAAATCCACAAAAGTTTTTCTTCCTTCATGGCTTGCTGTAATATCAAGAAACACTAATTCGTCAGCACCTTGTTGCGCATATAAAGCACCTAACTCAACTGGGTCACCAACTTCTTTAATGCCAACAAACTTGACACCTTTAACTGTCATTCCATTTTTAATATCCAAACAAGGAATTATTCTTTTTGCCAGCATAATTTATGCGTATTTTTCAAGTTTTTTTAAATCAATTTTTCCTTCGTAAATAGCTTTTCCTGTAATAACTGCAGGCACTTTTGCCTCTACAAGCTGATCAATATCTTCCATGTTACTTACGCCACCACTTGCCACTAAATACAAATCCGGAAATTCCTGTAACATCTTTTTATATAATTCAACAGAAGGTCCCTGAAGCATTCCATCTTTACTGATATCAGTACAGATTACCTTAGTAATACCTTTGTCTTTATATCCTTTCACAAATGGCAATAAATCTAAATCCGAGGTCTCAATCCATCCACCAACTGCAATTTTTTCATCTTTAGCATCAGCTCCAAGAATAATTTTTTCGGCACCATACTTTACAATCCAACCAGTAAAAACTTCCGGATTTTTAACAGCAATACTACCTCCGGTAATCATTTGAGCCCCGCTTTCAAAGGCGATTCTTAAATCATCATTAGATTTAAGCCCTCCTCCAAAATCAATTACTAAATTTGTTTTAGTAGCAATAGTTTCAAGAACTTTATAGTTAACTATATTACCAGCTTTTGCTCCATCTAAATCAACAAGGTGTAGACGTTTTATTCCATGTTCTTCGAACATTTTTGCTACTTCAAGAGGGTTTTCGTTATAAACCTTCTTCTGATTATAATCTCCTTGACTTAGCCTAACACACTTTCCTTCAATAATATCAATTGCAGGTATTATATCTATTAATGCCATTTTATAGTTTTATAAAGTTTTCCAGAATTTTTGATCCCACATCTCCACTTTTTTCAGGGTGAAACTGTGTTGCATAAAAATTATCCTTATGCAAAGCAGAACTAAATGGATGTATATAATGTGTTGTTGCTGCCGTTTCTCCACCTAAAGCTACATAATAGCTATGAACAAAGTACACAAACTTATTTTCCAGACTTAAGTCAAACAGATCACTATTTACATTTGTAATAGCATTCCAACCCATATGAGGAACTTTAATTAAATCTGGATTTGGATCAGGTAAGACAAACTTCTTTACTTTTTCTTTAAATATTCCCAAGCACTCCACATCTCCTTCTTCTGAGTAGCTACACATTAATTGCATACCAAGACAAATTCCTAGAACAGGTTGCTTTAAACTTAGAATAAGCTCATCCAGTTTATGCTCTTTTAGATACTTCATAGTTGAACTAGCCTCTCCTACTCCTGGAAATATTACTTTATCGGCACTTCTTATCTCATCCGGATCCGCTGTAATAATATGCTCAACGCCTAGTCTTTCTAATGCAAAACTCACCGAGCGAATATTACCTGCATTATATTTAATTATTGCTACTTTCATATGAATATAGTATAAAGATAAAAGTATAAAGACATAAGACTGATTTACTCCACTTATTATAATAGAATCAAATCATTATCCTATACATCTTACTTACTTAACCATATATTTATCTTAAAAATCAGTTTATCTTATTCTGCCAACAACTCTTCTATTTTTGCCTTCATTGTATCAAATTCTTCTCTATTAAATAATCGAGTAAGATATTTAATTTTGCCATCCTTACCTACAATAACATTTCTGGTGACTCCTGCTTCTTTTAGCGCAAATAATCCAAAAACATCTGCACCAGGATCAAGAGCAAGTGGATATGTTATCTTTGTTCTTTCTCTGAACATGTTTAATTTTTCGATAGGTTCATCTCTATCTACTCCTATAACAACTAATCCATCATCTTTATGTTTTGTCCATATTTCAGATTCTATAAAAGGCATCTCCTTCATACAAACTCCACACCAGCTTGCAGTAAATTGAAGCATAACTACTTTTCCTTTATAATCAGATAATTTAAACTCTTCCCCATTATCTAATGATGCACTAAAATCAGGAGCAACATCTCCTACCTTAACAATATAGCCTCTATCCTTATCCTCTTTTTTCTTTTCTGAATTACATGCAATAACAGAAAAAGCTATTACAAAAAGTACAAATAGTGTTTGCTTCATTCAATATTAATTAAAAATGATTGTTCGGTTTTTGTATACCAACGTTTTATGTTCTATGTGAGCTTTTACTGCTCTCGACAACACAATTTTTTCAATATCCTTACCCTTTTGAATCAATGTTTTAATAGAATCATGATGTGTGATCCTATTAATATCTTGTTCTATAATTGGACCTGCATCCAAATCAGAAGTTACATAGTGACTTGTTGCTCCAATAATTTTCACACCTCTTTTATGAGCCGCATGATATGGTTTTGCCCCAGCAAAAGCAGGTAAAAATGAATGGTGAATATTGATGATATTTTCTGGATAGTGATTGATAAAATCCTGTGATAATACTTGCATATATCTGGCAAGCACAACAAAATCAACTTTATGCTTAGCTAAAATTTCTAATTCTTTCTTTTCTTGCTCTGCTTTAGTTTCTGCGGTAATTGGAATATGTACAAATTTAACCCCAAATTGCTTAGCTACAGGTTCCAATGTAGTATGATTACCTATGATTACCGGAATTTCCACTTTAAATTCTCCACTCTGATATCTTGCCAATAAGTCATAAAGACAGTGTGAAGCCTTTGATACAAAAATAGCCATTCTTGGAACCTCATTTGTGAAATTTAAAGTCCATTTCATTTGATAAGGTTCACCCAGAAACTTTTGGAATGTAGTAGCAATTTCTTCACGTGGAAGATTAAAATCGCTAAGATCCCAAGATACTCTCATTGAAAATAAATTATCTCCATGATCAACATGCTGATCCACTGAAATAATATTTCCATGATGAAGATTAATAAAATCGGTAACTCTTGCTACTATTCCACTCTGGTCAGGACAATGTATTTTAAGTATGGCTGTGTTTCCGTTATTTTCCATTTAAAAATTTTTTAAGCGCGTAAAATTAACCATTATAAGTCACATGAAAAATAAAAAACTGACAAATATCAGATATCTATCCTTTTACTGATTGAATAAAAGATTTTATTTCACCATGTAAATCTTTAGCCTGTCCAATTAATTTTACAAAAGCACTACCAATTATAGCTCCATCAGCATATTTACAAGTTTCAACATAAGATTCATGATCACCAATACCAAAACCAATTAATGCCGGATTTGCAAGATTTAATTTATTAACCCTGTCGAAATATGCCAATTGTGCATCAGATAAACCTTTCTTAGCTCCGGTAACAGATGCCGAAGAAACCATGTAAATAAATCCATTGGTTTTTTCATCAATTAATTTAATGCGTTCTTCAGGTGTTTGCGGAGTAATTAAAAATATGTTACTTATACCATTCTCATCAAACGTATCTTTATAATTATCAAGATATTCCTGAAATGGCAAATCCGGTAATATAACACCATCAACACCAACTTCATTACACTTTCTTGCAAAATCTTCAATACCGTATTTATGTACAGTATTAATATAGCCCATCAAAATAATTGGAATACTTACCGTTTTACGAACATCTTTTAATTGATCAAAAAGAACTTTAAGGCTCATTCCATTCTTTAAAGCAGTTTCTCCACTATGCTGAATAGTTGGTCCATCTGCTAAAGGATCTGAAAAAGGAATCCCAAGCTCAACCAAATCAGCTCCGGAAGCCTCTAGTGTTTCTAGAATTGGTACAGTATCCTCTAAATTTGGATAACCTGCAGTATAATAAATAGATAATATATCTTTTTTATCTTTAAATAATTGTTTTATGCGGTTCATTGTTTATTCGTTGAAAGTTAAAATTGATAACGGAACAAGAAGAAAGGAGAATGGAAAAAGAAATTTACAGCTTGCTTATATCATAAGATTTTAACCACACTACAAATTCCGTCTTCCTTATCCCTTTTTCCCTTCTCCTTTTTTAAAGATTAAACCTATCCATATAAGTGCTCATATCCTTATCTCCTCTTCCTGAAATTGTCAGCACAATATTATCATCCTTTGTGAATTTTAATTTTTTAAGAGCCACTAAAGCATGAGCTGATTCCAATGCCGGTATAATACCTTCCAATCTGGTAATTTCAAGAGCACAATCCAAGGCTTCCTGATCAGTAGCATCCAAAAAGATAGCCCTGTCAGTATCTTTTAAGTGAGCATGTTGTGGACCAATTCCCGGATAATCTAAACCTGCAGAAATAGAATAAGGTTCAATAATCTGGCCGTCCTCATCCTGAATTAAAAATGTTTTACTTCCATGAATAATACCAATATCACCAAGAGCGATAGTTGCAGCTGTTTCTCCACTATCAATTCCTAATCCTGATGCTTCAACAGCAACTAATTTAACTGAATCATCATCTAAAAAGTGATAAAAAGTACCAGAAGCGTTACTTCCTCCTCCAACACAAGCAATAACGTAATCAGGATACTCACTTCCTGTTTTTTCTTTAAACTGCTCCTTAATTTCCTTACTTATAATACTCTGAAAACGAGCTACCATATCAGGATATGGATGTGGTCCTACCACAGAACCAATAATGTAAAAAGTATCTTCAGGATTACAAATCCAATCTCTTAATGCTTCGTTTGTTGCATCCTTTAATGTTTGGTTTCCTGATTTTGCAGCAACAACCTCAGCTCCTAACATTTTCATACGAGCCACATTTGGAGCCTGACGCTCAATATCCAATGCACCCATATAAACCACACATTTCATACCCATCAAAGCACAAGCAGTAGCAGTTGCCACACCGTGCTGGCCAGCTCCTGTTTCAGCAATAATTCTGTTTTTACCCATTTTTTTGGCTAATAGAATTTGCCCAAGGCTGTTATTAATTTTATGAGCTCCTGTATGATTTAAATCTTCACGCTTTAAATAAATATTTGTATCATATTCTTCTGATAACCTTTTTGCATAATACAATGGTGAAGGACGGCCCACATAATCTTTTAATAAAGCCACATATTCCTTCTGAAATTCTTCTGAATTGATAATATCCAAATATACTTTCTTCAAATTATCAATATTTGGTTGCAACATTTCAGGTATCCAGGCTCCACCAAAACGGCCATACATACCATTTTCATCTACATTATATTTTGCGCTCATTGCTTATAATTTTTCAATTCCTTTATAAAACTATCTACCTTTTCAACATCTTTTAATGCCGGTTCAATTTCAAACCTACTGTTGATATCTACTGCATAAATATTAAGATGCCTCAACTTCATTACATCTGCTACATCTTCCTGTGTTATACCTCCACTTAGAAAAATTGGCTTATTGTTATCATAATTGTTTAAAACCGACCAATCAAACTTATGTCCACTTCCTCCAAATGCTTTTGTTTTGGTATCAAATAAATAAAAATCACAAACCTCAGTATATGGTTTTAACACAGAAAAATCAAACTCCTCATCAACCTGAAATGCTTTAATCACTTCTACTCCCATTTGCTTCACCATCAAACATAATTCAAAAGATTCACGTCCATGTAATTGTACCGCATTCAACTCATATCTTGTAACTGCATTTGCAATTTCCTGTTCTGAAGCATTAACAAAAACACCAGTTTTTTTTATTGAGTCAGGTAAATGATGAATATTTTCAGGTGAATATTCCTCTCCTAAATAACGTGGGGATTTCCTATAAAAAATAAATCCCATATAATCCGGCTCTAATGCAGCTATTGCATCAATATTAGTACGCTCACGCATACCGCATACTTTTATCTTTGGAGGTATTAGCATAAGGTTTTGCACTATTACTTTATGGCATTAGAAAACTCAATACATGCTTGTCCCGGATTTTTAGTTCGCATGAAATTTTCACCAATTAAAAACCCTTTAAATCCATTCTCTCTGAGCAAGAAAATATCCTCAGGGGTATATATTCCACTTTCTGAAATTTTCACTACATCACCAGGCATAGCTGCAGCTAAATCAATACTTTGCTGAAGGCTAACCTCAAATGTTTTTAAGTTACGATTATTAACTCCCACAACATCTACTAATGGATTTACAATATCAAGCTCTTCTTTACTATGAACTTCCATTAAGATATCCAGACCTAAATCTTTTGCAAGCTTAGACAACTCTTCTGCTTCCTGATAGGTTAAAATTGCTGCTATCAATAAGATGGCACTAGCACCAATAGCCTTTGCTTCATGAACCTGATAGCTTGAAATCATAAAATCTTTTCGCAGAATAGGTACAGTAGTTACTTTTCGAGCTGCAACAAGATCACTTTTATTTCCTCCAAAAAATTCTGAATCAGTCAAAACAGATATTCCACTTACTCCTGCTTTTTCATACAAAGGTACTACATCCTCTACTGTAGACATACTATTAATTACACCCTTTGATGGGGATTTTCTTTTATATTCAGAGATAATCCCATTATGATTACCATCTGTAAGAAATTCTTTTAATGAAGGAACTGCTTTTGTGTAGGCACTATAACCTTTTAGCTTATCCAAGGTCACGAATTCTTGTTGCTGTGCGACTTCTATCTTTTTTTTAGCAACTATTTTATCTAGTATATTCATTATTTAAAATTCAAAATACAATGAGAGTATGATAATAGATCGTTAGATTTTAGTTAATAGAATTTAGATTCATTTTAATCCTGCCTAAAATCTACGATTTTCACATTGCAAATTATAAATGCTTGAAACCTTACCGAACTATTGTTTACAAAGTTATTTAATATCAACCAATGTTTTAAGCACCTGCTTTGCTTTTCCTCCTAATAAAGAATCTTTTGCTACAGCAATACATTCTTCAATATTTTTATTTCTATCAATACATTGAATTGCATACGCTGCATTTACAATTATAGCAGAGTTTTGAGCATCAGTTCCATCTCCATTTAAAATATCGGTAAATATTTTTGCAGCTTCAGGTACTGTATCGCCACCAAAGATATCCTCTTGTTTAATTTTTTCAAATCCCAATTGCTCAGGAGAAACCAACTGCTCTCCCTTATTAGTGATCACTTTAAAATCTGAGGTCAATGAAATTTCATCATAGCCATCTAAACTATGAATTAACGAGTAATTTTTATCTGTGTCCTGATATAAATACTGGTACAAACGCAAAACTTCTAAACTATAAACTCCCAACATATGATTTTTAGGGAAAGAAGGATTTGTTAATGGACCTAACATATTAAAAAAGGTTTTTAATCCTAATTCTCTTCTGAACGGAGCAATAGATTTCATAGCAGGATGAAACAGAGGTGCATGCAAGAAACAAATTCCTGCTTTATCCACTTGTTTTTTCAGCATACTTTCATCATTAGTGAATTGATATCCCAGATGCTCCATTACATTTGAGGCTCCACAAGAAGATGAAACTCCGTAATTACCATGTTTAGTAACTTTGTAACCTGCTCCAGCGACTACAAATGAAGATAAAGTTGAGATATTAAAAGTATTTTTTTCATCTCCTCCGGTACCGACAATATCTATTGAATTAAATTCGGACAGGTCTATTTTATTACACAACTCCAACATTGCATCTCTAAAACCTGACAGTTCCTCTACACTTACCGGACGCATCATATACACGGTTAAGAATGCTACAACATGAGAATTATTATACTTTTCTCCAGCAATATTGATTAATATATCTTTAGCCTCTGAGCGGGTTAACCTTTTATGTTCAAGTAATGTTCTTAATGTTTCTTTAATCATAATCAATTAATAAAAGATGATAGATAATAGGTTATTTTTTGTGGATCTTAGTCTTCTTTCAACCAATTCTCCATCATTTTTTTACCATTTTCAGTTAAAATAGATTCCGGATGAAACTGCACTCCTCTAACATCAAATTCATTATGATGTATTCCCATTATCTTCCCTTCCTCATCACGCGAAGTAACAGTAAAACAACCAGGTAAATCCTCATCATTTACTACCCATGAATGATATCTACCAACATTTATATTTTTAGGAATATCCTTAAATAATATTTCCGTATCTGTAGTTATTGTAATAGGAGTTGATACTCCATGATATACTTTAGATAAATTTGAAATTGAACCTCCAAATGCTTCAGCAATTGCCTGATGTCCAAGACAAACACCCAATATACTCTTTGTGGGTCCATATTTTTTGATCAAAGGAATTAAAATTCCTGCGTCTTTAGGAATACCAGGGCCCGGAGACAATAAGATTTTATCGTACTTCTCAATATCTTCCATTGGAATCTGGTCATTTCTATATACATCTACTTTATATCCAACAATCTCTTCAATATAATGAACCAGGTTATATGTAAATGAATCGTAATTATCGAAAACTAATATTTTTTGCATAATCAATCTCTTTATCTTTTAAAACTCAGTAGCCAGTTCTACAGCTTTTTTCAAAGCTCCCAACTTATTGTTTACTTCTGCTAATTCACTCTCTGGCACCGACTCTGAAACAACTCCTGCACCAGCCTGATAAAACAATGTATTGTTTTTACAAAGGAAAGATCGAATCATAATAGCTTGATTAAACGAACCATCTAAGCCTAACATTCCAATACAACCACCATAATAACCTCTATTTTGGTTTTCGTATTTATCAATTAATTCCATTGCCATAAATTTAGGAGCTCCTGATAATGTTCCGGCAGGAAATGTATCTGCCATTACTCTACAAGTATTCGAACTTTCAAGCAACTGTCCTCTAACATCCGAAACCAAGTGAAGTACATGAGAATAGTACTGAACTTCTTTATATGTTTTTACTTTTACATGATCACAATTACGACTTAAATCATTTCGGGCTAAATCAACCAACATCACATGCTCAGCATTTTCTTTTGGATCGCTACTTAATTTTTTTGCTAGCTCTCTATCTTTATTATCATCACCAGTTCTTTTAAATGTTCCGGCAATAGGGTTAATAGTAGCTTCTCCGTTTTCAATAACCAATTGAGATTCTGGCGAAGAACCTAATATTTTATAACTACCATAATCAAAGAAGAATAAATATGGTGATGGATTTATATTTCGTAATGCGCGGTAAACATTAAATTCATCACCTGAATACTTACGCTTGAACTGACGAGATAAAACAATTTGGAAAACATCACCTTTAAAACAATGATCTTTTCCCTTTTTTACCATCTCAATATATTCCTCATCACTTATATTAGAAACCTCATCACTATCCGGTTGAAAATTAAAAGCTGGAACTGTTCTATTATGAAGGAGATTTAGTATTTCATCAATAATACTTTCATCACCTTCAGGTAAGTTTTCAATTAAATTAAGTTGGTTCGTAAAATGATTAAATGCTAATATGTACTTATAATATGTATAACGCATTTCAGGAATTTCGTATTCCTCCTCAACTTTATTTTCAAACTTAATGGATTCAAAATGTTGTACTGCATCATACGAGGAGTATCCAAACAAACCGTTTACATTAACCAAAGGGTCAGATTCTACAACATCAAACAGATTTATAAAACTATCTAATTGAGCAGGAATATCTTTCTCTGATGGCTTTTCACCTTTAATTATTTCACCTTCAGGATATGATATTTCAACATCTCCTCTATTTACTTTAAACTCTGATAAGGGCTGAAAACATATAAATGATTGAGAATTATTATTCCCATGATAATCTGAACTTTCCAGCAAAATAGTATTTGGATATAAATCTCTTAATTTAAGATAAATACTTACTGGTGTTATAATATCAGCAATATTAGCAGGAACCTTTTTTGCTGAACTTTTTATTTTTATTGTATCCATGCTGTATGGTATGTTTGAGTACTTTAATTTTTAACATAAAAAAAATGGCTTACCGAGGTTTTCGGCAAGCCATTTTCATAAAATATTTTATAATAGCAGTGCGTTAACCTCTCCTAGTTAAGAAAAAGCCAATGCCACCACCAAGTATTTTTCATTAATTTTGTCATTTTGCTTATGAATTATTAGCAAGTGCAAATTTTAATATAATTTTTGAAATATCAAAATTTAATTTGCTTACAATTTCACAAACAAAAGGTCAAAATTAAGCTGAAATACCATAGAACATCTCACCTAAAAGGTGATCATAGTAAGATCCAAATTCCTTCTTAATCCATTTACTTAACACTACCAATTCTTCAGCATTTAACCAGGTAAATGATTTTAATAATTCTTTTCTGAATAAGTGAGGATTATTCGCTACCCCTAACAACACTTTCATTTGATGTTCTAACATGATAAATGAGTTTTGGTTTTTTGGTTTATTATTTCGGGTACAAAAGTGAATATTATTCTTTATCTTACAGATAACTCCATATTAATTATACATTAAAACAGAATTCATACATCAACATGATATATATAATTCAAATACAAGACATTAAATACCCAAATTCACTTTATCTATACGCCAAATATTATATTTAAGTTACTAAATTGCACCTTGTCTTTTAACTTTCTTTTACATACAAAACATATGGTTTGATGAACTAAAAAAAACTGTTGATGTACGCATTAAACTTCATTTTGTTGTATCTTAAGGCAAAATTTTAAAAGACAATAAAAAAATTATATATCAATAATTATGCCTTATCCAATATATCAAGTTGACGCATTTAGTTCAGAATTATACAAAGGGAATCCAGCAGGTGTTGTTCTTTTGAACGAATGGCTTCCTGATGAAACATTGCAAAACATTGCAATGGAAAATAATTTAACAGAAACTGCTTTTATTTGTCCTCAAAAAGCAGAATTACACATTAGATGGTTTACTCCTATTACAGAAGTTAATTTATGTGGACATGCAACATTAGCCAGCGCTCATGTATTATTTAATCATGAAGAAATTGAAGGAGATGAAGTTACATTTCACTCAAAGAGTGGATTATTAAGAGTTACCAGAAATGAAGACGAATTGGTTTTAGATTTTCCTATTGATGATATTTACAAGGTAAATGAACTTCCGGCTTTAATGAAGGCTAGAAACAGAGATCAGATAACTGAGATACACAGAGGAAAAGATGATTATATGTTTATCTTATCCAAAGCATCTGAAGTGGAAAATTTCATTCCTTCTATGGATATTATTTCTGAACTGGATTCAAGAGGCGTTATTATTACTGCACCCGGGGATGATGTAGATTTTGTTTCAAGATACTTTGCTCCTCAGTGCGGAATTCCGGAAGACCCTGTAACTGGTTCAGCACACACAACATTAGCTCCATACTGGAGTAAACGATTAGGGAAAACTAAAATGACAGCCCGACAATTAAGTAAAAGGGGAGGTAGTTTAGTTTGTGAGATAAGAGGGTCAAGAGTTCTTATTGGAGGAACTTGTAAAACATATTTTAAAGGACAATTACTATAACAATAGATCGTTAGATTTTAGATAATAGATTATAAACATATTTACAGGATGCTTAATATCAATTATTTACACACCTCACGCTACAAACCATAAACATCTTTAAATCTTATAGTTACAATAATTCACCGAACTATTGTATAAAACAGATGACAACAATAGGCAGTCTGCAGTACACAGTAGGCAGTAGGCAAATTATACTGCTGACTGTGTACTGTTGACTTTAATTATTTTATTGCCGGCTTCAGTGAATTCACATCAATCTTCTTTTGCTCCGGCTCTTCATACAAAGCTTCATGTAATTCCATTAACATTTCTTTCAGCGGGATGGAATCGGGCACTTTAGTAAAATCTATTTTTTCAATATTATCTTTTGTTGCATATACTCCAGGAACCCAATCATTAGGAGTTTTCAGTTCCTTATATCTGTATTTTGCAAAATCAAGCATATCATAGCACTTCCATAATCTTCTCCATCTTAACAACCACTCAACATTTAATTCTCCGGTATTTCCTCTTAATTCATATCCTTTATAATCAGAGTAAAGATCTTCATTAAGCATTTTATCAAGCACATTCTTAGAACTCTGATCATTATCCAAAGTATCATTTTCAACTTTAAATATCCCTTTCATCTCTTCAAAATGAGCAGGATCAGTCATACCAAAAGATAATGTATGAACTCCCGGAGTATTTAAACAAAAACGAGCATTCCACTGTATAGGTGTACAATGTGGAATTGCACTTTTTACTTTCTCCGGAGCTTTATATAACTGCCCTCCTTTATCATTAGGAGAAATAATAAAAACACCTAGATCTTTTTCCTTAGCCAAATTTACAGCACTTATATTTTCTTGATTAAAATAATAGTAATGCAGATTTACAAACTCAAAATAGTCTGTTGAAATAGCATCTTTAATAACATCCACACTAGCATGCGTACTAAAACCAACATGCTTAATCAATCCCTCCTCTTTCATACGTAAGAGTTCTTCAACAGCACCTTTAGTTTTACATGCACTATTAAAAATATCCCTGTTATTAATACCATGCCAACCATAAAAATCAAAATAATCCGTTTTTAAGGTCTTTAATTGCTCTTCAACCAATCTTCGCATGTCATCTGCAGTGTACTCTCTGCCTTTTGTCATCAAAAAGTACGAAGATCGATCCAGCTTCAGCTCGTCATTTAGTGTTTTTCCAAAGGCGTGTTCACTTTTCATATAACCATAAGCTGTTTCAAAATGATTGATTCCATTTTTTACAGCTAAATCAACCAACTGATTACAATGATCCTGAGTATCCTTTTCAACTACATCTCTGGGTTTATCCCATACATGTTTAAATCGCATACCTCCTAAAGTAATTACACTAATCTTTTTCTCTGTCTTTCCAAATCTTCTATACTGCATCACTACCTATTTTCAACCTATTTACCTGAGTTTTCAAATCCAAGTCAAACTCTGATTTATAAATAATAAAAGCCAAAAGTATAAAAACTAATGGCTTTTTAAATGGGTTTCTACTTAAACACCCAATAACTCTTTTTGTTGTATTGATCTATCTAATACTTTTCACACCTGCTTTTTCTGGTGGAGTTAAATCAAATAATAATCCAATTTTAATTCCCATACTCGACAACTTCACCTTATCACTATAATACATACTTCCATTATATACTGATGGGTCTTCCATAAAAGCAACATCGCTTTTTATATCAACTGCACTTCCTAAAGCTGTTTGATAATATAATGTAGCTGTTAAATTAAGTCTTTTGGCTAAATAATATTCTGCTCCAAATTGAAATGTCCAGCCCAACGTAGTCTTTAAATCATAATCCGGCATATCTCCAGACAATAAACGTTCATAGAATCCGTATTCCGGAATATCATCAATTGTTAAATCCCATTCCTTATAATAACCAGAAGTAGCAAGATCTCCGGAAGTAAATTCACTTTTCAATCCTCCTGGAAGTATAAATACCGGACCTGTTGCACCTGTTAATAAAATATCTGCACTTACCCATCGTTGATATTTTACTAAAATAGGAATTTCAATAGTTGTCATCCTGTATTTTTCTTTAACCCCACTAAAATTAGCACTTAAGATATAACTATCTCCATCCATATCAACTCTTGGAGAACCTGCCTCATAATTATAATCTATAGTTGCATCTGCACCATAAGTCATCATTGCAAAACCAGCTCCTACAAATAAATCTTCATTAATTGAATAAAAAGCATTAGCCCCAACAGTAATACCTGTTGTACCTTTTACATCAGCAATATCTGAATCAAAATTTAGTTTCTGAATTCCAAAACCTAACATTGGTTGAATACGGATTTGAGCTTCTATAGAAGGAACCGCCATCAAAAAAAATAAAATAATGATGAATATATTAGAGACTTTCACGTTTATATCTTTAATTATTAATAATTGGAAATTAATTATTGAACAATGATCTTTTTAACAGATTGAACTTCACCTTCTGTTTTAATAATATAAATTCCAGGTTTGTCTAATTGTAACTGATTAACATTATTTACTTCAGCTACCATCTTAATTAGCTTACCAGTAATTGAATATATACTCATTGTACTATTTCGCAATAATTTTTCTTCAATATTATTATACTCAACGGTGAACGTAGAACCTTTTAATGCAGGCGAAGGATACACATCTATTACTGCAGCAACAGTTCCTCCTGACCAATTCTCACTATCAAAAGCTCCATTTAATTTGCAATAATACTCACCTGACAAACCATCTGAAGTATAATAGTATTGCTTTGTCGCACCAGAAATTTCAACTCCATCTTTATACCACTGATATGATGTAAAAGCATTTTTAATATTACTTACTAATAGCATACTTGAACCTTTTTGAATCACTTTCACTGCAATTTTCAAGTTTACGGAAACATCATCTGCAGCATCAAAATTTTCGTCTCCTTGGTCACTTGCAGTTATTGTAACTTCTCCAAAAGAGTGAATATTTAGTGTATTTCCAGATACAGTTGCAACACTCTCATCAGAACTAGCAAAAGTGACTGTTAAACCAGATGTTGAAGTTGCCTCTAATGTAATTTGATCTGTTTCACTTAAATATACTTCATTATTTACTAAACTAAATTCAATAATATTTAAGGATCTAACTATTGTAAAAACTCCCGGAGTAAAACTAATGTTATAATTTGAAGTCAATGACAACGTACCTTGATTGATACTATATGTCCCTGCTTTTTCTCCAACCTCTCTCTCAAGTGTTCCAGTAAAAACATCAGACCCAACAAGTGCCCCGGATAATATAACATAAGTTAATTCCGGATCTGAATCATTATAATCTTTGGTTTTATCTTCAGCCATAACTTCTATTTCAACAGCTGTAATATCTGCAAATAAATCAGAAATTATAAGTGAGTAATTTGATTGATCAATTCCTGAAAGAGAAATCCCTGACAGGCTAACAACCTTATTTATTCCAACATTCGCATCTTCAAATGTAGCTAATAAAGATGTAGTATTTAATGACACATCATCACCAGCATAAGCATCAGGAATAGCTGCAGTACCACTTAAAGTTGTATTTATTGTACCATCATATTGTTTATCCTGAGCTGACAAACCTGTAACCTCAATCTCTTTTACAGTAATATCTGCAACATCAGTATTCGGTTGCGAAAGTGAATAATTAGAGGCATCTGTTCCTGAAAGTTTATATCCACTAAAAGTCACAGTCTTGCTTGTGCCTACATTTTTCGTATCAAAATCAGCTACAACAGAACTTAAATCCAAAGTCACAGCATCACCATCTATAATTCCTGACACAACTGCGGTTCCTTCTATAACAGCATCTGTCGTTGAATCATATTCCTTATCTGCAGCCGAAACACCTTCTACAACTAGAGAAAGGACAGAAATTGAAGCTTTTGAACTTCCAGGCTGCGATGTTAGTTGATAATTACCGGCATCAGCTCCTGAAAGGCCAAATCCAGTATAAATAACAAGTATATCTGTTCCTACATTTTTAATCCAAAATGAAGCTTTTGCTGCACTTTCATCAACAGCACAATCATCTCCGTCTATTACACCTACAACATCAGGTGATTCTGTATAAGTAGCAGTTACTGTACCATCATAAACTTTATCATTAGCAGTTACAGCTGTAAAGGTAACCGGTTTTGCTGTAATTGTTGCTATTGCTCCATTTGCAGAGAGTGTATAATTTCCAGCATCCACTCCTGACAAAGTAAATCCTGAGAATACCACATTCTTATCAACACCTGCATTTTTATCTTCAAATACAGCATCAATACCACTTTCATTTAAAGATACATCATCAGTCCCTACAATACCATCCAAAATGGCTGTCCCGGAAAAAGTCACATCTTTTGTTCCATCATATTCTTTATCATCAGCAGTCAGACCACTTAAAAAAAGTTCTTTCGGCGTAACTGTTATAGTTAATACATCATAAAACTCAATATAAGAAGAGATATCTTCCGGAGTAAACAATATATCATAATCCTCAGAAACTCCATCTGCAAATTGAGGAAATGTTGCCCCATCTACAAAAGTATATTCACCGGTAATTACAGAACCATCTCTTAAATCAATAGCACTTCCACCCTCAATAACAACTTCTGCCAAACTTTTTCCATACTCCATATCAATAGGATCTGGTAAAGTAAGCTCAACAAAAGCAATCTCATAAGCTCCGATATCTGCCTTATAATTAAACAAACGATTTTCATTAGCTAAATCGTAAAAGTCGTCTATTGTACTATTCTTAAGTCCATCACCATCTAAATCATAACCTATACTAGCTTCATAAAAACCATTATTATTACCTTTTTCTATTAAATCAGAATTTAGTGAAATATTCCAATCAGCAAGTTCCAATTCACTTTCTTTAGTGGCATCTCCATTGGCATTCCCCTTAAAATCTGTTGGATTAATAAATTCCGCATAAAGAACACCTTCACTACTTCCACTATTACTGCTAGATAAGGTAATACTATTTGTTCCAGGTTGTTCTCCTTCAACAGCACAACTATTTATAGTTGCATCACTACCACTCACTTGAGAGGAAATAGCAGACTGATTTCCCCAGATTACTGTATTATATATGGTAGTTCCACTATAATCATAAACACCACCTCCTAAAGAAGTAGTTCCTGTTGTTTTATTATTTGCAATAACACAATTTGTAAAATAACTACTTAAACTATATGCACCTCCAGCATTTGCAGATGCTTCATTATTAAAAATCAATGAATTTATATACGTGCTATTAACTGCATAAACTCCTCCACCGTTCCCTGCTGTACCTTCAATAATATTATCAAATATCTTACTATCTATTACGTGTGAATCAGCACTATATATTCCTCCACCATAACTTTTAATACTGGTTCCCGGATCCGATGAACAACCTGAAATAATACAAGAATCTACTATAGCAGAGTTAGAATAAACACCACCACCTGCAACCACTCCTTGTATCTCACTGGTAACTATCCCACAATTATTAATATGGCAACCTTTCATTTCCGAGGCATCCAAATATATACCTCCTCCATATGTTACTTTTGCAGTCACAACACAGCCATCAACAAAACAACCATCAATATTTGCATTAACAGCACTAATACCACCACCATAACCATCTGCAGCTGTATTTGATTCACAATTCTGAATAACACATCCGTATAACGATCCGCCTCCTACATTAATTCCGGAAGAAAAAACAAACGTTCCAATTCCGGAAATTGTTGAAGTAGCATCTGAATAACCATCCTCTATTGTAAATCCATTTACTAATGTAGTAGCATCAACTCCGCTAGGAACAATTAATATATGTTGTGTATTATTTGTAATATCTCCATCATTTTGAATCTCTCCGGAAATTACAGAAGGACTTGAAAATTCCCAGGCTTCAATTATTCCATCACCATCCAAATCTATCATTGGCCGATCATCAACAGTGACCTCATCGGCAGTAAATCCACCATAAAGTTTTACACCCGATGCTAAATTTATTGATAAAGTTCTATCAACATTTTCAACAACATCCGGAGCTGCTGGATCAGCATAATAAACACCCTCTTTCACCCAGATTTCATCTCCTGAAGAAGCAGCATCTATTGCAGCCTGAATATTTGTATACGCAGTGGACCATGTACTTCCATCAGTTCCATCACCATCCGTTGCAACGTAAATTGTTTTTGAAAAAATATTACTGAAGGGCAAAAACAAGAGTATAAACAAGGCACTTTTAAAAAGATTCACAATTTTCATTATTAGATCTAATATAATTTATAGACAAAAGGTCCCTAATCAATAATTTATAGGTTTAAGAGAGAACTCCTGATTTGATACGTAAAGTTCGCTGAACTGTTTCATTTAAATTCCAATTAATTAGATATCTACAGTATCAACACAAAATTCTCAACTCAAAAATCTTTGTCTATCAAATTCATTTGGAACATAACAGCTATCATTTTTCCTAAAAATTACATATCTATATTTTGCAATGATATCATATACAGAGTCGGAAATAAAAAGCGGAAGAAATCTGAATAGTTTCACCAATGAAAATGGAAATCTTAAATAGGTTGCAACCTTATACACGGCTCGACTCTTGATATAAACTTTATTAGCTTCAATAAGAACAACAGTATTTAATTCTTTTGAATCCAGACCATATTCATGCAAAATAGTTTTCGCATACAAAGATTGTAACGAGGCAAAATATAGTTTTGGATGCCGTTCGTATTTTAAAATTACACCAACAAACGAACTACAAAGCGAACAGAAACCATCATATAGAAGTATGGGATGTTCTTCATTCATGTATCAAAAACAAATGGGCCTGCATTTAGTTCGTAATTTATCACATACACAACATCTGTCATTTATAGTTTTATACTATTTAGTAACTTTATTCATACCAAAAGAAGATAAGTAATACGTTAGCAAGTAGATATCATAAAAATAGATTCATGGACAACGAATTTGAATTAAACCAGATATATAAAAGAAAGAAGAGCGATCAGGATATTTTCGCAGAATTAATGGAATTCAAAGTCAAGGAAGTTCTCCTAATTGCAAATTATTATGATGCCTATTCTATAGTTAGAGAAGGTAGGTTTTTCGATAGAATATACGGAGAATTCTTACAACTAAATTTATACACTGCACCTCGTATTACGTCTGCTTCTAACATCAAAGAAGCCAAAGAGCTAATGAAAAAACGGCATTTTGATTTGGTGATATTAATGGCAGGATTAGATAAAAAAACTCCAATAAAATATAGTAAATCCATTAAAAAAATGGATCCTTCAATGCCACTATTGGTAATGGTAAATAACAATAGCGACCTTAAATTCTTTGATGAATCAGGTCCAAACATGCAATATATTGACCGGGTTTTTGTTTGGAATGGTGATTCAAAAGTATTTTTAGCAATGATCAAGCATGTTGAAGATACTCGAAATGCCGCTAATGACACAAAAATAGGTGACGTAAGAGTAATACTATTGGTAGAGGATTCACAAAAATACTACACAAGGTATCTTCCATTACTATACTCAATTATTATGAAGCAAACTCAGGCCATACTTGCAGAAGAAGGTCATGAGCAGCTACATAAAATAATGAAGATGAGGGCCCGTCCTAAAATTCTACTGGCCAGCAATTATGAGGATGCTGTTAATATCATTAATCAATTTAAAGACTATTTAATAGGTGTTATTTCAGATATGAAATACATGCGAAATGGTGAAGTTGATGAAAATGCAGGTGTAGAGCTCATCAAATATGTAAAATCAGTAATGAGCATACCAACCTTAATACAATCATCAGATCCTAAAAATGCTTTAAAAGCAAAAGAAGTAGATGCTGATTTTATAGATAAAAACTCAGAAACTCTTTCTCAGGACATATACGAATTTATTCATCAAAAACTGGGTTTTGGCGATTTTGTATTTAAAAACTCTCGAGGAAGAAAAATTGCAACAGCTCATAACTTAAAAGAGTTTTATAATTGCATTAAAGAAGTTGAAGCAGAATCTCTGTTATACCATGGAAAAAGAAACGGTATAAGTACATGGCTAATGGCCAGAGGTGAAATAAATATGGCAAAGAAACTTCGACCTTATGACATAAAAGACTTTGAAAGTTCCACTAAGTTACGAAATGCCATACTTGATATCTTTGAAGAAGTAAAACTGGAAAGCATAAAAGGAAAGGTTGTTCGTTTTGACAGCACATTAATTGACAACAACAGATATATTACACGAATCGGAGAAGGCAGCTTTGGTGGAAAAGGAAGAGGAATGGCATTTTTAAGTCATTTTGTAGAGAACATTGATTTTAAAAAGATCTTACCTAACATTAATATTCGTATACCTACCACTGCTATAATTGGAGCTGATGAATTTTCCAATTTCATTCAGCGTAATGACTTGTACAATAAAATATATCTTGAAAAACAATTTGACCGCGTAAAAGAATTGTTTACCGAAGCCTCTTTCTCTGAAAAGTTGAAACACAAACTTCACCAATATATTGAAGTCATTAAAGAACCACTAGCTGTAAGATCATCAGGTTTATTTGAAGATTCATTACTCCAACCTTTTGCCGGAGTTTATTCTACCTACATGCTGCCAAACAATGATCCAGATGACGAGGTTAGATATCAACAGTTGGCCACAGCTATTAAAATGGTTTATGCCTCAATGTACTCAAGTTCAGCTAGAGCCTATTTTGAAGCTGTAAATTATAAAATAGAGGAAGAAAAGATGGCTGTAATTATACAGAAAATGGTTGGAGACACAGCTCATAATCGTTTTTACCCTCATATAAGCGGCATTGCTCAAAGCTTTAACTATTATCCATTTTCGTATATGAAACCAGAAGACGGTTTTGCGGTTATTGGTATTGGATTAGGTAAGTATGTTGTTGGTGGAGAAAAAGCCTGGCGTTTTTGCCCCAAATACCCAAACCTGGAGTTGAACTCAATACAAGATCAGTTAAAAGATTCTCAAACTCATTTTTACGCATTAAGCTTAAATAGTGAAAATTTTGACATTAATAATTACAACGAAGATTCGTTTATTCAAAAGCTCTCCATTAAGGAGGCAGAAGAGGATGGCAACTTAAAACTCTGTGCTTCAGTGTATGATTACAGTTACGACCGTATAGTTAACAATTTAAATAACAAAGGGCCTCGAATTTTAAACTTCTCAAACATCCTTAAATACGATTATTTTCCTCTTGCAAAAAGCTTGGAATTACTCCTGAAATATTTTAAACAAGCTATGGGAGCTCCTGTTGAAATTGAATTTGCAGTAGACTTAAATACTTACGAAAATGATTTACCTACTTTATACCTTCTGCAAATTAAACCTTTAATAAGAATTGAAACCCACAATAAAATAGATTTTAAATCAGTTAATGAATCTAATATTATTTTAGCATCAGAAAAGGGAATGGGTAATGGTAAAATCGATTACATCAAAGATGTCATTTTCATGAAGTCTGATAAATTTAGTAGAACTAAAACAGATGATATGGCTAAGGAAATTGCAGCACTTAATAAAAAGATGGAAGATGAAGAAAAAGAATATCTGCTTATTGGTCCCGGGCGATGGGGCACAAGAGATAAATTCACCGGTATTCCGGTTCTTTGGTCACAGATATCTTTTGCAAAAGTAATAGTTGAAATGGGACTGGAGGATTTCCCATTAGATGCTTCTTTAGGTTCACATTTCTTTCACAACGTCACCTCCATGAATGTTGGCTATTTCTCTGTTCATCACTTAAAAAAACAAGAATACGTTAATTTTGAAGTCCTGCTAAAGCAAAATATTGTAGAAGAAACTCAATACTTCACTCATGTTGAGTTTGAAAAACCTCTAAACATATTAATGGACGGTAAGCATCAAAAAGCTATTGTGGAGTGGAAGTAAAACTGTGTGTAATATTAGATTCTGCTCCATACCTGCTTCGAAACAACGTTGAGACAAGTTCGCCTCAAATCCATACTAAACTCAGACCAAACTCACATTAAAGTCAGACCAAACTCATTGATTATTGAGTTTGGTATGACTTTAATATGGTTTACATATAGATTTAATCTGTCTCTCCTACGAAGTTGTATAGGTACAGTCTCGAAGCAAACCCGAGCAAGACCATACACTAACATCTAAAAAAAGCCGCCAATTAAAAAATTAGCGGCTTTACTAATAACTATATAGTATCTATTTAATAAACTGCTTCAGCAATTTTTCTTACACTTTGAGTAGCCATCATGGTGTAAAAATGAATAATTGGTACACCATTCTTTTTCAAATCTAATGCTTGTTGCGTACACCACTCAACTCCAACTTGTTTAACCTCATCGTTATTTTTACACTTACGAAGTTCTTTTGCAAAATCTTCAGGTATTTCACAACTAAATATTTTTGGCAACACAGTAAGCTGATTTGCAACAGTAACAGGCTTAATTCCGGGAATAATTGGAACCGTAATTCCTATAGCTCTGCATTTATCAACAAAGTCATAATACTTTTGATTATCAAAGAACATCTGAGTCATTACATATTCAGCACCGGCATCCACCTTTGCTTTCAGGTATGATAAATCAGAATCCATATTTGGAGCTTCTTCATGTTTTTCCGGATAACCTGCCACTCCGTACGAAAAAGGAGTAGCAAAAGGCTCCACACTTGTACCATCTAAAAATTTCCCCTTATTCAAATCATTCACCTGCTCCTCTAACTCAATAGCATACTGATTGCATTTTTCCTCACGAATCGGGTATTTATCCTTATGAGTATCATCTCCTCTCAAGATCAAAATATCATGAATACCAAGAAAGTTCAAATCAATTAAGGCGTATTCTGTTTCGCTACGAGTAAACCCTCTTGAAATAATATGAGGGATTACTTTAATACCGTATTTATTTTGAATTGAAGCCGCTACTGCCACTGTTCCCGGGCGCTTACGAATTACTTTTTTTTCAATATAACCTTTTGCATTGGTATCAAAAGCATACTCCTCTCTATGAGATGTAATATTTATAAATTGAGGATTGAATTCCTTTAAAATATCAATCGTATTAAATACTTTATCTATATTATTTCCTTTTAAGGGAGGTAATAATTCAAAAGAAAACTTTGTTTCATTATCTTTTAAAACTAACTCTGCAGCTGTCATTTATATTCTAATATTTCAGAAATTCTACTTATAAGATAAATTTACAGGAATCCATTTCTCCATTTCTTCAATAGAAATTCCTTTGCGTTTTGCAAGGTCTTCAACCTGATCCTTCCCTATCTTTCCAACTCCAAAATACATTGCTTTCGGATGTCCGAAGTAAACACCACTTACTGAAGCATTTGGATACATACTAAAATGCTCTGTTAGTGTAATTCCTGTATTTTCCTCAACTTCCATCAAATCAAACAACTGTCGCTTTTCACTATGATCAGGACAAGCAGGATAACCTAATGCAGGTCGAATTCCTCTGTAACGCTCACGAATAAAATTCTCTGTATTAAATTCCTCATCCGGAGCATATCCCCAAAATTCCTTACGAACTCTAAAATGTAACAACTCAGCAAAAGCTTCTGCTAATCTATCAGCCAATGCTTTTAAAAGAATAGAAGAATAATCATCATGATCATCTTCAAAAGCTTTAATCCATTTCTCAATACCAACACCAGCTGTAACAGCAAAACCACCGATATAATCATTTAAACCACTTTCAACCGGAGCAACAAAGTCTGCCAAAGAATGAAACACTTCTTTACCAGGTTTATCCTGTTGTTCTCTTATTTGATGAAATCTGGTTTTTTCAACAGTTCTTGTTTCATCTGTATAAACGATCACATCATCACCTTCACTATTGGCAGGGAATAAACCAAACACAGCCTTAGCTGTAACCATTTTATCTCTTTCAATATTAGTTAGCATTGTCTGCGAATCGCGCCATAATTTCAAAGCTTCTTCCGCCTTCTCTCTTGCTTGTTCTGATTTATAGCCCTCCAACCACTTTACTTCCTCTTCTTTGGTAAAGACATTCTCAATGCCATCATAATTACCAGTAAGATTCCAGGCCTGGAAGAAGAAAGTCCAATCAATAAATTTTCTTATATCGCCAATAGAATAATCATCAAAAGTTTTTACTCCTAACATATTTGGAGTATACACCTCACCACTATTCCAGTCTATTTTGTAATTATTTTCTCTTGCTTCATTAATTGGCTTAAGCACTAATGCTTTTTTATTGGCATTTCTTTCTCTTAACTCAGCGTATTCCTCTTTTACTTTCTTAGCAAATTCTTCTTTTCCTGTTTGAGAAAGCAATGCACTCACAACCTGTGCACTTTTTGATGCATCTTTTACATGAACTACAGGATGATCATACTCTGGTTCAATTTTTACTGCTGTATGAACTTTAGATGTAGTAGCACCTCCAACCATAAGAGGAAGATTAAAATCATTGCGCTTCATTTCCTTAGCCACATTCACCATTTCTTCCAATGATGGAGTAATCAATCCACTTAGACCGATAATATCAACATCATACTCAACAGCTTTCTTTAAAATTTCTTCTGTAGGAACCATAACTCCAAGGTCAATCACCTCATAGTTATTACACCCAAGGATAACTCCAACAATATTTTTACCAATATCATGAACATCTCCCTTTACAGTTGCCATTAAAATTTTACCATTACTTTTTGCACCACCCGTAGCTTCTTTTTCTTTTTCGATGATGGGCTGAAGAATAGCAACGGCTTTTTTCATTACCCTGGCAGTTTTCACAACCTGAGGTAAAAACATTTTTCCACTACCAAACAAATCTCCAACTACATTCATTCCATCCATCAATGGCTTTTCTATAATCTCCAAAGCTGTTGGATATTTCTCCAATGCCTCGGCAAGATCTACATCCAGGTAATCATTAATTCCCTTTACCAAACAGTGTGTTAAACGTTCTTCAAGATCACCTTCGCGCCATGCAGCTTGTTTTTGATCACCTTCTTCCTGCTGAGTATTTTTAATAGTTTCAGCATAATCAACTAATCTATCGGTAGCATCAGGACGCTTATTAAATACAACATCCTCAACATATCCTAACAATTCTTTTGGTATATCATCATAAATCTGCAACATCGCAGGATTTACAATACCCATATCCAAACCTTCCTGAATTGCATAATAAAGAAATACAGAATGTATTGCTTCACGCACTACATTATTTCCTCTAAAGGAGAATGACAAGTTACTAATACCTCCACTTATATGAGCATGAGGCAAGTTTTCTTTGATCCACTTACATGCTTTAATAAAATCTACAGCATAATTATTATGCTCTTCAATTCCTGTTGCAATGGCAAGTACGTTTGGATCGAATATAATATCCTGAGGAGGGAAGTTTACTTTTTCAGTAAGCAACTTATAAGCTCTTCCACAAATCTCTTTTCTTCTTTCAAAATTATCTGCCTGTCCTTTTTCGTCAAAGGCCATCACTACAACAGCTGCTCCATACTTTTTAATAGTACGGGCATGTTCAAGGAATACTTCTTCTCCTTCCTTCAAACTAATACTGTTAACCACAGATTTACCTTGTAAACATTTCAATCCAGCCTCAATAACTTCAAATTTAGACGAATCGACCATTACTGGCACTTTTGAAACATCGGGATCTGACATTAACATATTTAAGAATGTCACCATCTCTTCTTTTGCTTCGAGCATGGCATCATCCATATTTACGTCAACAATTTGAGCTCCGTTTTCTACCTGATGACGGGCAATATCAACAGCCTCTTCGTATTTCTTCTCTTTAATCAGGCGAAGAAACTTACGAGATCCTGCCACATTACAACGCTCACCAATATTAATAAAGTTAGTATCCTTACGCATTTGTAAAGATTCCAACCCACTTAAATGCGTGATTGGTGGAACCTGTACTTTTTTATGTGCATTGTATTTATCAGCTATTTTTGCCATAGCGGCAATATGCTCAGGAGTTGTTCCGCAACATCCGCCAATAATATTCACCTTACCATCTGCCAACCAATTACCAACAAGATCAGACATTTGGTTTGGTGTTTGATCATACTCTCCAAACTGGTTAGGTAAACCTGCATTTGGGTGAGCACTTATATAAAATGGAGCTTTTTGCGAAAGTTCAGTAACATATGGTTCCAACTCAGCTGCCCCTAATGAACAGTTTAAGCCAATACTTAAGATATCCATATGAGACACAGAATCAATAAAGGCCTCTAGAGTTTGTCCTGAAAGGGTTCTTCCACTGGCATCAGTAATAGTACCTGAAATCATAACAGGTAATTTTTTGCCAACAGATTCAAAAACTTCATCAATAGCCATTAAAGCCGCCTTGGCATTTAAGGTATCAAAAACAGTTTCAATCATTAACAAATCACTTCCACCTTTTATCAAAGCCTCAATCTGTTCTTTATAAGCTTCCTTTACATCATCAAAAGTAGTAGCTCTAAATCCAGGGTTATTGACATCCGGAGATAAAGACAATGCTTTATTTAAAGGCCCTATTGAACCACATACAAAACGGGGCTTTTCCGGAGTTTTTAAAGTATATTCATCAGCAATTTCACGAGCAATTTTAGCTGATTGATAATTAATATCCCATACAGCATCTTGCATATCATAATCTGCTTGCGAAATAGATGTTGCATTAAAGGTATTCGTTTCAATAATATCAGAACCTGCCTCAAGGTATTTACCATGAATTTCCTTTATAATATCAGGCTGAGTAATTGATAAGATATCATTATTTCCTTTAATGGACATATGATAATCTTTAAATCGTTCCCCTCTATAATCTTCCTCTTCAAGTTTATAGGTCTGAATTAAACTACCCATTGCTCCATCTAACAGCAATATTCTTTCCTCGATTGCTTTATATAGCTTTTTTGTTCTATCCATATGCGTTTACCAGCTTATCACTTTTGCTAAAATACTTCAGAATAAACTGAAGGTCAATATAGCTTCATGATAAATGTCATTTATCCTAAAAAAAGAGCTGCAAAAATAACAAATATTACTGATTTATTAGAGTTTATAACAGTAATAGATTATTAGACTTAAGACAAAAGACCAAAGACTCATTTACACCCTCCTGTATATCAACTTATTACCAAACCACACAACTACCTCCTTATATCTAATAATCAATACATTATAAAAACCAAACAAATTACTTAATAGTAGAACAACCATAAAACAATGCTTATGTTCTACTATTTCATTTTTTATATATTTGTGGCAAATATTTTATATCACATGTCACAAAATTACTTTGAACAATTATTTGAATCTTTTAACAATAAAAACATCCTTATCATAGGAGATGTAATGATCGATTCCTATTTATGGGGCGATGTTACTCGAATATCTCCAGAAGCCCCTGTCCCCATACTAACAGGTGTAGGAAGAGAAAACAGATTAGGAGGTGCAGCTAACGTTGCTTTAAACATTCAATCATTGGGTGCAAACCCCATTTTATGTTCGGTAATTGGTGACGATATTATGAGTCATGATTTTTTTAAACTTTTAAAAAAACAACACCTTACTCCTGACGGCATTGTAAAATGTACCAACAGAATAACGACAGTTAAAACACGAGTTATTAGTCAGCATCAGCATTTATTAAGAGTTGACGAAGAGATATGCACTCCAATTCCTAAAGAAACAGAAGTAAAAATGTTGGCAAAACTAAATATGTTATTAGAGACTAACAGAATAGATGCCATCATTTTTGAAGATTATGATAAAGGAGTCATTACACCATCAGTCATTGAAAAAGTTGTTTCTCTTGCTAAAAGTAAAGGAATACCAACATTAGTTGATCCAAAGAAAAGAAATTTCAACGACTACAAAAGTGTTACATTTTTCAAACCTAATTTCAAAGAATTCAACGAAGGGTGTAAACTTGAACTTAAGAAAGGTCAACATGAGGAATTAATCAATGCAGGAAAGCAATTTCAAAAAGATCAGGAAATTAATTTACTAATGATTACCTTATCAGAACATGGTGTATTCATTAACCAAAATTCAAGCGAAGCTTCTATCATTCCTGCAGAAATAAGGAACATTGCAGATGTCTCAGGAGCAGGTGATACCGTAATTAGTGTAAGTGCCCTATGTTTAATTGAAAATGTGGCACCTCATTTGATAGCTCGAATTGCAAACATGGCAGGAGGACTTGTATGTGAAGAATCAGGAGTTGTTCCAATTAAAAAAGAGTTACTGTTACAAGAGTGCATTAAAAAGATCGAAGACTAACAAGTAAATACGAACAATAACAATCACTTTACATTTTGTTGAAACTTTTATATCGTAATTCATGTATGATGTTTTAATTAAAAGTTTAACTTTGACAGTCGTTTTCTGACTCATTTTTTGCATCTTTAACTATTGCAGAATCTATTTAAAGGGTCAGAAAATCAAGATTTTGTAGAATTTATTTATTCCAAAATATATATAATTACCACAATATGGGAAAAATAATTGCATTAGCGAATCAAAAAGGAGGTGTTGGAAAAACCACTACAGCAATAAACTTAGCAGCTAGTTTAGCTGTACTTGAATACAAAGTTTTAGTAGTTGATGCCGACCCACAAGCCAATGCTACTTCTGGTTTAGGATTTGATTTAAAAGAAATAGATGCCAGTATATATGAATGTATTGTTGATGGAATTGAACCTTCAACAGCTTTGCTAAAATCTGAAATCGAAGGTCTGGATGTATTACCATCACACATTGATTTGGTTGGTGCAGAGATAGAAATGCTAAACCGTTCTAATCGAGAAAATGTTTTAAAAGATGTTCTGGGACAAATCAGAGATCAATATGACTTTATATTAATAGACTGTTCACCATCTTTAGGTTTAATAACAGTTAACTCATTAACAGCAGCTGATTCTGTTATTATACCAGTACAATGTGAATACTTTGCACTTGAAGGATTAGGTAAGTTATTAAACACTATCAAAATCATTCAAAGCAGACTAAATACAACTCTTGCTATTGAAGGATTCTTACTAACGATGTACGATTCTCGTTTAAGATTATCGAATCAAGTTGTTGAAGAAGTACAACGCCATTTCCAGGATATGGTATTTGAAACTTTAATCACAAGAAACATTAAGCTTAGTGAAGCACCAAGTTATGGTAAGGCTGTTGTTGAATATGATGCTACATCTAAAGGAGCTATCAATTATTTAAATTTAGCTCGTGAGCTATTACAAAAAAATAATATGACTAAGATTGACAATAAAGATAAAATTGTTAGTTAGCAGATTATTTATTCCTTTAGACAATTTATAATATTAGAAATATTTAGAATAAGATGCAGACCTAACATTATCAGGTCTGCCAATTTAGATTACGAATGGCAAAAAAGAATGCATTAGGGAGAGGACTGGGTGCTCTTATTGACAATGCCGATGAGGTAACGAAAGGAAAACCTCTATCGGGAATGGATGAGATAGAAGTAAGTAGAATTGTTGCTAATCCATGGCAACCTCGTACCCGTTTTGATGAAGAGAAATTAGAAGAACTTGCAGCTTCTATTAAAGAGATTGGAGTCATTCAGCCACTTACCGTAAGAAAAAGCGGAAATCAATATCAACTTATTGCAGGAGAAAGACGTTTTAGAGCATCAAAATTAGTTGGCTTACAAAAGGTACCTGCATATGTTCGTACAGCTGATGACGAAACCATGCTGGAAATGGCATTGGTTGAAAACATTCAGCGAGAAGACTTAGACCCTATCGAAATCGCTATAAGTTATCAACGTTTGATGGATGAGTGTAAACTCACTCAGGAAAGCATGTCAGAAAGAGTTGGTAAAAAGAGAGCAACGGTTACAAATTACCTTCGTTTATTAAAATTACCAGCTGAAATCCAACTTGGCTTAAGAGATAAAAAGCTGGGAATGGGACATGCCAGAGCTATCATTGGTATTGAGGACGAAATTCAACAACTTAAAATTTACGAAGAAATTATTGAGAATGATTACTCGGTAAGAAAAGTTGAAGAAGTTGTTCGTGAACTTAACAGCGAAAAACCCGCTAAACAACCTACAAAAAAGAAAAACGCTTTGCCTGAGGAGTATCAACAACTTAGTGATCAGATATCAACTGTATTTGATACTAAGATTCAGTTTTCCAGAGGTGATAATGGTAATGGAAAAATTGTAATTCCATTTAGCTCTGATGAAGATTTGGAGCGAATTATCAGTATCCTTGATAAGGCAAACCACAAGTAAGATACTTCAGCATTAATTGTTGTAATTACTTAGAAAACTTTATTTTGAACTTACTATTAATTAATAAAAAAAAACCAGGCTTACTATTGTTAGTATTACTGATGTTTTCGTTTATAGAAAATAACAGTAATGCACAAACAAAGAATGATTCTACAGTAATAGAAACTAAAGCTAAAGAAGAATCGATTGTAATAAAACCTCACTCGCCACATAAAGCGAGTCTTTATTCAGCGGTTCTACCAGGCTTAGGGCAAGCCTACAATAAGAAATATTGGAAGATTCCAATTTTATATGCAGGTTTTGCAGGACTTGTTTATGCAATTGATTTCAATACCCGATATTATAACATGTACCGTAGAGGATATCGAGATTGGATAATTCAGGATCCAAACAATACCAGTTACGAAAAAGTATTTGAAGGTAGAGCATGGTTTACTGAAGAGTTTAAAGTTAATTACGCCAGCTACATAGAAAACACGCTTGAAAACGGGAAGGATTATTATGAGAAGTGGAGAAATTTAAGTTATGTTGGTTTTGCATTAGTGTATGTTATTAACATAATCGATGCAACCGTAGATGCTCACTTTAAAACATTTGATGTGAGTGATGATTTAAGTATGAGGGTTGAACCGATTGTTCAGTCTGGCTTTGGAAACAATAGCATAGGCTTACAATTAAGACTTGTGTTTTAAAAAAATTAAAAAATGCTACGAATTAAATTTTTTGCTGCAGCTCTATTTATATCTGCACTAAACTTATACAGTCAAACAGAATTAGAAACAGATTCAACATTAGTTGTTAACGACTCAATAAGCACCGACTCTGTTAAATTAGATAATAATGTTGAAGATGGTTTTTTTAAAGAAAACCTTGATACTGTAAAATCAGATAATACAACAGATAATACTGCAGAAGCAACAATTACTTTTCCCAAGTTTGTAACTGATTCATTATATATTAAGAGACTTCAGGAAATAGAATCTCCTTTAGAATTTCCTTTTAACAGCAAGGTAAAGGCGTATATTGAGTTGTACACGCAAAAAAGACGAGAACAAGTTCAGATTATGCTTGGTTTATCAGAGTACTACTTCCCTATGTTTGAAGAAGCACTTGATGCGGCTGATTTGCCTTTAGAACTTAAATACCTTCCTATCATTGAATCGGCACTTAACCCAAGAGCTTTTTCAAGAGCCGGAGCATCAGGCTTATGGCAATTTATGTATGGTACAGGTAAAATGTATGGTTTAAAGGTTAATTCTTACATAGATGACAGAAGAGATCCTGTAAAATCAACACAGGCTGCTGTAAAATATTTAAAAACTTTATATGCAAAATATGGCGATTGGTATTTAGTAATTGCTGCTTATAATTGTGGACCAGGTAATGTTGACAAAGCAATTTATCGTTCCGGAGGTAAAAGAGATTTCTGGCAAATCTATTATCGCCTTCCTCGCGAAACCAGAGGATATGTACCTGCTTTTATTGCAGCAGCATATACAATGAATTACTATCAGGAACACCTCATTACTCCAAAACCAGCAGATATTGCAATGCAAACAGATACAATCATAATATCTGATTTACTTCATTTTAATCAAGTATCCAAGGTAACAGGAATTTCTGTTGACAAATTACGTCAACTCAACCCTCAATACAGAAGAGATATTATTCCTGCTCAGAAATATTCTTACGCATTAAGAATCCCTTCAAATAATCTTGAATCTTTTATTACGATGGAGGACTCTATTTTCGCATATGAAAGAGAAAAGTATTTTGCATCAAACAGATTGATTGTCAATCCTTCAAATAGCTACTCTGCGCCTTCTGTTCCTAAAAATAAAGCTAAAGTATACTATACTGTAAAATCAGGAGACGCTGTTGGTTTAATTGCAGATTGGTATGATGTATACACCTCTGATTTAAGATATTGGAACAATATTCACAGAAACATTATCAGAGTTGGACAAAAACTGGTTATCTATGTTCCTAAAGATAAAGTTGATTATTATTCACAAATAAACACGATGAGTTATGCACAGAAGCAATCCAAAAATGGAAGAACTGTTGCAAAAACATCAACAACCAGTCAAAAATCACAAACGCAACCTGAGAGCTCAGACTACGTATATTATACAGTGAGAAGAGGAGATAACTTATGGTCCATTGCTAAAAAATATCCGGGAGTTTCTAACAGCGATATTATGAAACTAAATAGCTTAACCAGTTCATCTAAAATTAATCCCGGACAACGTTTAAAAATACGACCAAAGAGCTAGACTCTTTTTTTAGGAAATATATAATATAGTATATGATTAAGCCTCCAAAAATATTTTTGTATTATCTAATAATCATTTGTGTTTTTGCAGGCTTAAGTTATTTAATACCTCCAGAAGGGATTCAACTGGGCAGCTTTCCAATTAAAATAAAGTGGGTATCAATTAACGAATTATTACCCACCAAAAAAGACACATCTCAATTAACGTTTACAGACCATATTGAAGACACAACAAGATTAAAAGTTGACACATTAAATATTGACAGTTTAGTAGTTGATTCAATAAAAGCTATTGATACCACAGATACACAGTCAAATAACGACACAATACCTACTATTGAATTTAATGAAGAATTTAGAGCAATGCTCTATCAGTTCTATACTGAAATTACTAATGCTGCAGATTCCGGAAACATTGTACGAATACTTCACATGGGTGACTCTCAGATTGAAGGAGACCGGATTACTAAATATCTTAGAGAATCTTTTCAAGAGCAATTTAAAGGTTCAGGTCCCGGACTAATACCAGTTTATGATCCACAAAAGCAGTTTCCTTCAGTATGGATTACCAATAAAGGAAAGTGGAGTGAACATACTGTATATCATTACCCAAGACTCATTAATAAAAATCAGTATGGTATTATTGGCAGGGTTGCAAAAATTGATTCTGCAGGAATATCTTCACTAAAGATTAGTCAATCAAGTATGGCCCTGCCAAAAGCAAGTAAATTTTATAAATCAAGACTATTTTTAAAAGAAATAAAATCACCTATACTTATTACTGCATTTTGGGAAGGAGATCAAATAAGTAAAGACTCTTTACTAGAAGATGATGGGTTAACAGAAATAAACTGGACTTTTAAACAAGAACCTAAACAATTTACAATAGATTTTAAATCTGACAATAGTCCTATATTTCTAGGCTTGAGTCTGGATAGTCTTTCCGGAGTTGCTGTTGACAATATATCAATGAGGGGACAATCCACTCCAAGACTTGATAAAACAAACAAAGATTTATACAAATCCATGGCCAATTACATGAATATTGGTATGGTTATATTGCAATATGGTACCAATATGGTTCCTACCATAACCAGCAATTACGAATTTTATAGTAGAACATTATACAAACAGTTAACATTTTTAAAGCAAACTATGCCCAATGTTCCTGTTTTAGTTGTTGGAGTTGGAGATATTGCCTCACAAAAAGATGGTATTGTTAAATCATATGATCATATTTCAAAAATAACTAATGCTCAAAAACAAGCAGCATTTAAAGCTGGCTTTGCTTTTTTTGATTTATACAAAGCAATGGGTGGAGAAGGTTCTATGATTAAGTGGGTTAACCACAATCCAAGAATGGCAATGTTAGATTATACGCACTTTAATAAAATTGGAGGCGAAAAAGTAGCTGATTGGTTATATAATGCAATTCTTAATGATTATAATAAATGGAAGAAAAGCAGTATTTTTAACGCCAGCAACCCACACAAGAACTAACATTGGAACAGTTATTACATTTAATAAGATATAATCCGAATAGTGACTTTGTATTTACTCATTATTTATTTTGGGTATTTTTTGGTATTGTTCTGCTGGGAAATGCAATTCTTTATAAGAATAGAATATTAAGAAACAGCTTTCTGTTTATTGCAAGCTTGTTTTTCTATTACAAAGCAGGAGGATATTATTTCTCACTTTTAATATTTTCTACAATTGTTGATTACAGTATTGGTCTTTTAATAGGTAAATCCAAACGAAAAGTAGTTAGAAAATTATTATTAAGTACGAGCTTAATTATAAATCTGGGAATGCTGGCATATTTTAAATACAGCTATTTCATTGCAGATGTTGTTTCAAATATTTCAGATCAACACATAGGAATTACAAATTACATCTCCCTTTTAACAAATAAAATTTTTAACACAAGCTTTGATGTTGACACTATAATTTTACCTGTTGGTATTTCATTTTTTACTTTCCAAACAATATCATATTCAATTGATGTATACAGAGAAAGAATTCAACCTGTAAAAAACATTATTGACTTTGGCTTTTACGTTTCATTCTTTCCTCAACTTGTAGCAGGTCCTATAGTACGAGCATGGGAATTTATTCCTCAACTAAAAAGAAAATATTGCCTATCTGAAAAATGGTTTTGGAGTGCTGTTTGGCTCATCATTGGAGGTTTGTTTAAAAAAATCGTTATCTCAGACTATTTATCTATCAACTTTGTCGATCGTGTATTTGATGCACCAATGATGTATAGTGGTATTGAATTATTATTTGGGGCCTATGCCTATGCCATGCAGATTTACTGTGATTTTTCGGGATATACAGATATTGCAATTGGAGTAGCTTTAATGCTAGGTTTCAGACTTCCTGAAAATTTCAACCGACCTTATATGGCTACTTCTGTTACTTCATTTTGGCGAAGATGGCATATTTCACTTTCATCATGGCTCAGAGATTATTTATATATACCGTTAGGTGGAAACAGAAGAGGCAAATTCAAACAAGGAATAAATTTACTTATAACTATGCTATTAGGAGGTTTATGGCATGGAGCCGGATGGTTATTTATTATATGGGGAGGCCTACATGGAATAGCTTTATTAATAGAAAAATACATTACAACCTTTTTCAAAAGATATAATTTCAAAATTCCTAAATTCATTGGTTTCATACTCACATTTCATTTTGTAGTTTTTACATGGATTATTTTCAGATCCCCTGATCTCGAAACCTTTTATCTATTTATACGAAGAATAAAAGAAGCATTTTTCATCTATCAAAGTCAGGAAATACTTAACTCTTATTTAAATATTCTTGCATTACTTATATTTGGTTATATGATTCATTGGATTCCCATTGATCTTAAAAGAATGATTAAAATAAATTTGATAAAAACACATTTGTTCATTAAATTGCTCTTGTTCATTACCTTTTGTATAATCATTTATCAGTTTAGTTTATTCGATGCAAAACCGTTTATTTATTTTAGGTTTTAAAAGGCTTTGCATATAAATATTTAGATTTTATATATGCAAAAGGTTTTAATATATATTACCCTTATAATATCTTTTATTCCTGCCATAGTTGATGGTCAACATCATTATTTCAGGCAATACTCTTTAGAGGAAGGACTACCACAATCTGAAGTTAATGACATTGTTGAAGACGAACATGGTTATTTATGGTTAGGAACCAATGGTGGTGGATTGTGTAAGTTTAATGGCACTGATTTCGAGATTTATACAAAAAACAATGGTCTTCTCGAAAACCTAATCATCGGTCTGTATAGTGATAATAATTACAATCTTTGGATTGCCAATCAAAAAGGAATTACTAAATATGATGGGAAGTCTTTCCATTATATTGTAAAATCTGACACTGCATTATATCAAGACAGAGTACAGTTTTTAGAAACCATTGATGGCTCTATTTGGGTCATAGCACGAGAAGTATCAGGCTTAAGAAAGTTATTAAGGATTAGTGAAGATAAGGTTATTGATTACAGCGAAAAATATCCTGATTTTTTTAATGAAAACAGAATTTACTTTGTCTGCAAAGAAAGTGTTCATTCATTATACGTTTCTACCTCTAATGGTTTATTTTCGGTTGACTCAAATCGTGTAGAAAAAATTAATTCTATAGGGGAAGTTGACATCTCAAATAAAACAATTATCCCTATTATTCAAGACAAATACCGTAATATTTGGGCTATTGAAATAGACAAAGATCAACATATGAAATTTGTACGGTATAATTTCAATGGTAATGTTGAAATCATTAAATGGCCTAAAGACATACAATTACAAAGAATATTCAGAGTGTACGAAGACCGACAGGGTGAAATTTGGATCTCTGTGGCATCACAAGGGATTATTAAGTTTAAAGATGATTCATTTAAAATATACAATAAAGAAAATGGATTAAATGCCAAACTAATAACAAGCTTTTGTGAAGACAGAGAAGGGAATATGTGGTTAGGCTCAAGTGGTTCTGGAATATTAAAATATGGAGGAGATCGCTTTATTTCTTTTAATAAAGAAAGTGGATTAAGTGGGGATATTATAAGATCAATTTTTGAAGACAGTAAAGGAAACTTTTACTTTGGAGATGATGGTAATTTAATTTCAAAATATGATGGCAAAAAAATTATATTGCTAAAGGCTAATAGCAATTGTATAATGGGGCAAACCCGAAAAATGATTGAGTTATCAAATGGCAATATTTTAATTGGGACTACTACAGGTTTATTTGAATACAATGGAACAATTATTAACGAAGCACCATCAAAATATGGGATAACGTGTCAAACACCTGTTATAGATATATTAAAAGATAAAGAGGATATTTGGTTCGCAGTATATGGTATTGGGTTACTTAAATATACAAATGGCAAAAAGCAATGGTATACAGACAAAAATTCTGAATTAAGCTCAAATTATATAAATAATTTATTTATTGATTCTCATAAGAGAATGTGGATTTCAACAACAAAAGGAATCTATTTGTTTAAAAATGAAACTTTCACACATTATTCAGATAAAAATGTATTAAATGCATCTTGGATACTGCAAGCAGCAGAAGATAAAGTTGGCAATATTTGGTTTGCCACTTTTACAGGGGGCTTAAATCAATTTGATGGAGAAAAATTCAATATTTATAATACACCAAATGGAATTACATCTGATAATATTTATTCTGTACTAGCTGATACTGAAGGAAACATTTGGGCAGGAACTCAAAACGGTGTAGATAAAATTACTATTGGTGCTGACGGTAAAGTTTCAAACATTCAGAATTTTGATAAAGATGATGGTTTTATTGGCATTGAAAACAATGGAGGATGTAATCTTTTAGACAATGAAGGAAGAATATGGTTCGGAACCATAAAAGGTGCCATGAGATACAATCCTGAAGAGGAAAATATTAATTACATGGAACCTCCTGTTTACATTAAAAACATTCTCTTAAACTTTAAAAACCCCAACTGGACAAAAGATAATGATTCATTTAGTTATGATTCAATTAATTCATGGTTTCATACTCCACAAGGCTTAAAACTAAATCATAACAACAGTCATATTGGATTTACTTTTGATGGTTTATGCTATACTGTTCCAGAAAAGACAAAATACAGATGGAAGCTTGAACCAATTGAAGAAGACTGGACTCCGGAAAATCATCTTAATAAAGCTTTCTACCCTTCATTATCTCCTGGCAAATATACATTTAAAGTAATTGCATGCAATAATGATGGTATTTGGAACAATCAAGGTGCCACCTATAGTTTTGAAATTGTTCCTGCATGGTATCAATACCAATGGATTAAGGTTCTTGCTGCTTTTTTGATAATTGGCATAGTATTCTTAATTGTTCGTCAGATATTGTTAAAAGAAAGATCTATTAAACAAGAACTAGAATCACGACTAGCTATTAAAAAAGTTGAAATACAAAAGCAACAATCGGAAATTGAAAAAAGAAACAAGGAACTAAAAGAACAAAAATCACAATTACAATTACAAGCAGCCTCACTTCAAGCATCTAATAATAACCTGGAACGATTAACGAAAATTGGTCAACTAATCACTGCCAATTTGTCGGTTGATAAAGTTGGAGAATTACTATATGATGCAGTTTCCAAAGTAATGAGTACTGATATATATACCATTGCCATATATAACAATGAATATAAATCTTTAGACTTTGTATACAATATTCTTAACAATGAACGACAACCATTTACCAGATACCTTCTTGAAGATAAAGAAAGGTTAGCAATATATTCTTTTACAAGGAATACAGAAATATTTATGAATAACTTTTCGGAAGATTACAAAAAATACATACAAGAGGTAAGACCTGTTCCTACAGGGGCTGAATCTGAATCTGTAATTTACATACCATTAAGAACATCAGAAAAAGTAATTGGAGTTATTTCCGTACAAAGTTTACAGAAAAAGGCATACACACCTTATCATTTAAACTTCATGCAAAACATTGCCAATTACGCGGCAATTGCAATCGGTAATGCATTAAAATATCAAAATTTAGTTAATGAACAACAGAATCTCAAAAATGAACATGAAATTATATTGGGAGAAAGAGATTTACTAAACTCTGAAAAACAATTACTTGAAGATGCAAATTTTGAAATAAACCAATTATTAAGTCTGTTTGCAAAAGAAATACAACAACCACTTAATAAATCAATTGGAGAAATTTCTGAATTTATTGATCTTGCCAATAATTGCACCAATGAACAAGTAAATTTCTTAAATAGAATATTTAATTCATTAAAACATCAAAATGCGGTTGTAACCAAAGTTTTAGAAGTTCATAATCTTGATCGCAATTTATATGAATACAAACCCTCTAAAATTCGAGTAAAAGAAGCAATCGAAAGTGTTATAAAAATTCTAAAGATAGAAGCCAGGCATAAAAATATTAACCTTATTTTAAACGGTAATGAAATAGAAGCCTTTTTAGATTTAAATTTATTCCTAAGAATCATAGAGAATCTAGTTTCTAATGCAATAAAATACTCACCAAACGATAAAGCTGTAAGAATTATAATAAGTGAACTCAATCATCATTTAAGAATTGAAGTTCGTGACGAAGGACCTGGTTTAACAGAAGAAGAAAAGAGTAAAATTTTTGAAAAATACAGCCATTTCAAAAAAGGCAATGAACAAGACATAAGCTCATCTGGTTTAGGATTATACATTGTAAATAAATACTTATCCATCATGAATGGAAAAATACAATGTGAAAGTATTTATGGCTTGGGAACAGCTTTTATTATTGAACTCCCTCTGACATAGTTGCAACAATTACTTTATGGCAAAGTTTTTGATTTAATCCATAATGTTAATAAAATTTATATAGTATGGGCTTATTAGTTATTTTCTTAGGTTTTATGCTTGTGAGCTGGATGGTGAGCTCTACATTAAAATCGAAATTTAAAGCATATTCAAAGATTCCATTAAATTATGGCATGTCTGGTAGAGATGTTGCTGAAAAGATGCTTCGCGATCATGGGATTCATGACGTGAAAATCATATCAGTACCAGGCCAATTAACAGACCATTATAATCCGGCAAATAAAACGGTAAACTTAAGTCCTGAAGTTTATAGTGGACAAAGTATTTCTTCTGCTGCTGTAGCTGCTCATGAATGTGGCCACGCTGTTCAACATGCAGTTGGCTATGCTCCTTTAGAAATGAGATCAGCATTGGTACCTATACAAAATATTAGTGCACGGGTACTGAATGTTATTTTTATAATTATGATGTTTGGGGGATTTATGCTACCAAATATTCTACCTTACACTTTAGGACTACAAATTGTAATTGCTTGTTATGCCATTTTTACTCTGTTTGCCTTTATTACATTACCAGTAGAAATTAACGCTACAAAAAGAGCATTGGTATGGTTAAATAATAGTGGTGTTGCAACTGGTGCTATCCATGATAAAGCGACTGATGCATTAAAATGGGCTGCATATACTTATGTTGTAGCTGCATTATCAGCCTTAGTTACATTACTATATTATGTAATGCTTTATCTTGGTTCAAGAGACTAAAAAAACTAACATATTTGAGATTTTAAAACCTCTTTTTTTATTAAAAGGGGTTTTATTTTTGAAATAAAAGGACATAAAAAAAGCTTCCCTATGTTTTAATAAACTATTGGGAAGCTAATTGAATTCTATTCGTAGATTCTTTCTCTCCTTGAAATCCCTACTCCTAGATAAGCACTTGATTATTGGATCCATAATTTAATTTACCTTGATTAATCAATGAAATTACACAATTCATCCCTTTAGTCTGGGAAATTCTTAATCCCTTAAATATTTCACCAATATAAACTGGTTGTTCATCATGTACAAAAGAGATAATTTTCTCTTCAATTCCAATCCTTCCTTTTTCTTTTTCTTTGCTCATTTCTGTTTGTTTTAGAAGATTAATAACAATTATTAAATTTTACTTCTATAAAGCTACTTTTATTAATGAAGAAAAGAAAAAAACAATCTATAATTTTTTGTTAAGAATTAGTAAATTCTATGATTTTTTGACAAAACCACTAATAAAAACGATGAATTTCCACGTTTACACCCAAAAAATTCACATTTTTTCCATTTTTTTCGATAAAAATTGAGTTTTCACCTTCACATCCTCAGTTATTGCATAAACAGAAATTGTAGCTCCAGAAATTGAATCGACATTTTTACCTACCTCTAATTTTTCTTCTGAAGAAAAGCCTACAAATTGTTTTAACCATCCACGTGCAGCAATCTCCTGGCCATGCGTTGCTGCATAATTAAAAACTTTAATACCTTCAACAACACCTTCATTATTATAACAAATAAAATAATCAAAATATTCACTTGCCCCATTACTGACATGGTTAATAGAACACCCTCCAGCCCTACAACTTTTTACTCTTCCAACATAAATATATCCAACATCCTTAAGTCTAAAGAATTTACCGTCAAATTCACTGTCTGCATTTAATAAAGACATCTCTTCCCTATTTTCTTCAATATCCCAAATGCGCTCTATTTCTTTTGCTATTATTTTATGATTATAATTTATGTCCTGTGCTTTTAAATAAGAAAAAGAAAACACCATAAAAAACAAAACAATTAATCTCATATTGAATCTATTAAATGAATAAAAAACATCCTCTTTTCCGAATTCCTTACAGAAAAGAGGTAATTTATTTACAATTATAAAATCACGGTATTTTTAACTAGATCTAGAACATTAAACCAAAACCAGCATTAAATACTGTACTTGCTTTATCATCTGATTTCTTTTTAACAAACTGCATATCTGATTTAAAGGCTACTTTAGGTGTAATTTTCCACGTCAATCCTGTTGTAATTATAGTTGCAGCATTTGAATCACTTTTTACTACGCCATCTTCAACAGTATTTTGAGTATCGTAAGCCTCATACCTAACAAATGGAATCAACTCATCATTAATTTTACTATTAGATCTTAACAAATTATATCCAACTTCAGCATAATAACCAATCATTGATTTTCCCAAAGTATTTAAAACATTGTTTGATCCTGTAAACTCATTATACTGTTTTGTATTTCCAAGTGAATTATAATACAATTGTCCTCTCAATTGCCATCCATTATTTGAATATCTAAAATCAGCTCCTAACATAGCAATATTAACTACCGATGAATCTGCAATAGCATCATCTACCTCATCATAAAGCGTACTTTGAGTCTTACCAAAATATCCCGATAATCCAACGTTAAGATTTTTGATGCCATAATATTCTACCTTTAAAGCAAGGTTAGGACTACTCATATAAGATTCAGCACCTTTTTGGCGTCCTTTTCTAAGTCCGTTCTTACCACCTAATTTAGCTGTTCCATCATAGCCATTAAATCCATTCATCACATAAACCTGGTAGCGTAAATTAGCAGGCAAATAGTTACCAGATAAACCAATACCTATTTCTCGCCATGTAGTTGGCGCAATATATTTATCAACAAAAGGTCTTTCTACTCCATTAAAAGTATTAGGCTCGTGATATTCATTTATAATTCCCATTGGAGCTAACAATAACCCAGCTCTTAAGTTAATTCCTTTAGCAATTTTATATTGCAGAAAAGCCTGTTCAACATAAACTTCACTTACATGCTCATATTCAATTTCTGAAACAAACTGCGTTCTTTCATTAAATTGATAACCTAATAACATAACAACTCTATGAACGTCCAATGTTGCATTACTGCCAGATTCATTTCCTAAAGGTTGATTGTAATGAACTTCCGCATAACCACCTATCGTTAAATTACCATCACTATTTAATAGCCTTTCTGCTGAATTATTATACAAATTATTATCGTTTGTTCCTTGAGAGAATGAATTAAACGAGCTTGCAAAAATTGATAATAGTAGAAATACCCTCTTCATAATTTATAAATTTTAATAGTTTATTAACATCTGATACAAAACTATTAATAGCACCTCCTATGCGAAATGCCAACTTATAGGTATTTTATCACTAACTAATTTAACCATAGAATTTGTTCATCTATTATTCGATACTTTCATTAATGCTAAAAACCATATAAACCTAACTACCTGACACTTACACAATGAAACAATCGATTTATTCCTGACAATGATTGTCACTACAATTAGTTACTAATACTCTTAAAAACAGAAAAGCCTGATAAATAATATCAGGCTTTTTCGCATTCTTTTCTAATTCAATTACAAACTCCAGTAATTCAATTCAGTTATTTTATTTCTAAAGACACCTTTTATATCTACAAATAATGCATTAGACTTAGTTATACTTTTAAAATACTCCTCATCCAATTCCATATATTCTTTATGATTTACAGCTAAAATAATTGCTTCATATTTCTCTGTTATATCAGTGATCAATTCATAACCATATTCTTCTTTAAGCTCCTCTGAACTGGCATAAGGATCAACAACATCAACATTAGCACTAAATGAAATTAACTCATTGTAAACATCAGCAACCTTTGAATTTCTAATGTCACTAACATTCTCTTTAAAAGTTGCTCCCATAATTAAAACCCTTGCTCCGTTAACTTTATGTCCAAGCTTTATCAATTTTTTAATAGTAGTCTCCGCAACGTAACTACCCATTGAGTCATTAATAACCCTTCCTCCATCAATAATTTTTGTATGATATCCTAAAGCATTTGCTTTATAGGTGAGATAATAAGGATCAACACCGATACAATGACCACCAACTAAACCAGGAAAGAATTTTAAGAAATTCCATTTTGTACCGGCCGCTTCAAGAACTTCATAAGTATTAATATTTAATCTATTAAATATCAATGAAAGTTCATTCATCAAGGCAATGTTAACATCTCTCTGTGTATTTTCAATAATTTTTGCGGCTTCAGCTACCTTTATAGAGCTAGCTTTATAAATTCCTGCCTTTATGATTGTTTCATAAACCTCAGCTACTACATTTAAAGCTTCCTTGTCACTTCCAGATACAATTTTTAAAATTTTCGTTAAAGTATGTTCTTTATCGCCGGGATTTATTCTTTCAGGTGAATAACCAACCTTAAAATCTTCACCAAACTTCAGTCCTGACTCTTGTTCTAAAATTGGAACACAATCTTCTTCCGTACACCCAGGATATACAGTTGATTCAAATACAACAACATCTCCTTTTTTTAAAATTTTTCCAACTGTCCTAGTAGCTCCCAATAAAGGAGTGAGATCCGGTAAATTATGTGAGTTTATAGGTGTTGGAACAGCCACTACATGAAATGTTGCGTCTTTCAGATCCTCAATATTATATGTAAAATCGATATCACACCCTTCAAAAGCACTTGAATCTAACTCATTACTCGGGTCAATATTATTTTTCATTAATTCAACCCTATTAGGTTTTATATCAAAACCAACAACTTTCATTTTTCGGGCAAACTCAAGTGCTATAGGTAATCCAACATATCCTAAACCAATAACAGAAAGTTTAGTATCTTTTGCTAACAGATTTTTTAACATAGTATTTTATTAGAGGTTAATCTTATATATAATATTAACACAAAACGATTAGATTTCATTAAAATCCATTATTTGTTTGATAAACAAATCTTTAGTTGTGACAAATAATTGGGATAATATACTTTAGAATCCAAAATTCAATCCAAACGAAATCATCTTAGTATCATTTAAATATTGAACCGGCGTATATAACTCTGCATCCTCACCAGAAATATCATAACTCTCAAATTCAAGGAATATATAAGCATCATTAATAACCTGATATAAAGCTCTGAATTTAATTGATGATTTACCATATCTCTCCTCTTCCATAAAAGGATACCCTTTTTTTTCGTCTCCCCATAAGTTAGGAATTACATCAGTTTCTTCCAGAATCTTTTCGTTATCACGACCTTTTCTGATTTTGGTATATGATAACAGCAAATCTAAACCTCGAATTGGTTTATACCTTAAGGCAAGGTAAATCTCATCTGCATTATCTTTTAGATAATGTCCCAAAGTATAACGATTACTCTCATACGTTAATGATGGTATGTAATGCGTATAAGTAAATGGATTAGTTCGGGTATACTCAGCTGTAACACTAAAATTTGGCATAATATCAGTAACTCGTCCACCTATTTTAAAGCTTAAAATATTTGACTGAGTTTCTTCATTAAAAGCATCTGACAGTGAAATTTCGTCAATAAAAACTGATGTATAAAGGTGTACTTTATTAATTTGTCTACTACTTATATCAAAATACATCTGAGCATTTTGTCCTACAGCATTATGAGATGCATTATACGTGTGATCCACAGACTTATAGAATAAGAATGGAATAAAATACACAGGATTTACTTCTCCATCACTATAAATAATACTATTACCGATTGAGACATTAAGTTTTTTCCATGGTTTTAAAGTCAACATATTGGCTGCAATATATTTATTTGCATAAACAATTCGTGTGTCATCATAAAGTGTGTATGATCTTGCACTATCTAAAACTTCAGATACTAACCAACCATGAGTATAGTTTAATTCGAACCATTTTGCAGGTTTTATATTGAATTTAATATGTGCTACTGACGGATTATGTCCGGATAAAATATTAGACCCATTATAATTATTTCCCCATTCAATATGGTCTTTTACTAAGCCCAGTTTCCCCCATTTCCAGCTATATACTATACCTCCGCGTGCTTCACTATAATCTTTACTGTCAGCTCCTACTTTATATACTGCACCCCGATGATTAGTTAACAACTCTGGTGCACCTAAGGCTTCACTCTCATAATTATCGCGTAAACTTCCATAAAAGCTAAAGTTCTTCCCAACACTACCAAAAACTTCCGCTCCATTCCATCTATGTTGTTCAAACCCATAATCATTATAATACCCCCTTCCTCCAAGTATTATATTTCCTGAAAACTTAAATAAAGAGTCACTATAATATAATACATCAAACCTCTTATCAAAATCCTTTCCTGTAACTAGTTCTTTATTAAAATCTTTTAAATAAAAATCAATTTCTTTTTGTTGTCTTGGAGTTAATATGTTACTGTTCTTTGCCTTTATTAAAAACTCAGCGATTTGTTTACGTGAATAGGGTTTTACAGCACTATTAACATCAATTACTCCTTTATTAGCCAATTCATCAACAAAATCATATACAACTTCATTGTCAATATGATAAGGCACATCCTGCCCATGGACAAATATTGGAGCAAATCCAATTAAAACAAGAAGATAAAATTGAAATAAACTTTTACGTATCATGAATTGTATATTATTTTCTATTTCGAAGAACTTCTCGATAAGTATCTAAAAGTCTCTCTGAAATATATGTAACATCCAGATATTTAACTTTTTCACGACCTTTTGTCCTTTTTCCAAACATCAACGCAGTATCAACTGCATTAGCTACTGCTTCAGGGTTTGGCTCTGTTATATAACAACCATCAATACCCTTTGTAATATCAATAACATCACCAACGTCTGTAGAAACAATAGGAAGCGAACAAGCCATTGCTTCTTTTACGACATTAGGAGAGCCCTCCCATTTTGATGTTACAAGTAATACATCTGCAGCATAATAATAAAAAGGAACCTGATCTAACTCTACATTATTAACAACGGTTAACTCTACATCTTCAGTATCAATATGACCTAATGCTTCACGTGCGAGATCAAAATTTTTCTCTTTCTTTTTAGGATCGGAAACCCATAATATATGAGCTGAAGAATTAAAACCAACCTGTCGCCGTGCAATCTCTCGATCAATAGTATTAAATCTAGCAAAATCTATCCCATTAGGAATTACCTTAGACTTTTTGATTTTAAGATTATTGTACATCTTTTGGGATTTAACAATTGTAAAATCCCAAAAAGACTTTGCAAAAATCCTTGTAAAAAAAGAAGTTGCTTTTTCAAGCCTATAATCTGTTCCCATTAATGAAACAATCAATGGCTTACATCCTGCAAATGCACAAGTAAATCCTGAATAACCAAATTGTGCATGTATCAAATCAAAATTTCTGTCCTTTACAAATTTTCTAAGAGGGGCAATATGTTTTGCATAGGTAAAAAGACCTTTACCCGGAATATCATAATATTCAACATGGACACCTATCTTTTCAAGTGATGTACCTTGTGTTGTAACTAAATGCTTACGAGCAAAAATACCTTGACTACTATAGACAATTAAAACTTTTAGGTTGCTATAATCCACTATGAATATAAATTTGATGTACTGTAAATGTAAGTAATTTATCTTTACAGCTTGTTATTACAAATAAAGTAAAACTTGAAACTAAAAAAAACACCTCCCGTAATAAAGTTGATAAATAGTGTATTTTTAATTATTAATCAATCTTTTATTTAAAATGAATAAACCTTTACTTTATTTAATTTCACTTTTTAGCCTACTTAGTATCATTCTGCCACTTCATTTAGATGCACAAAATATTGCTACTGAATCAAATGGCACATTCACTAAGTTAGATAGCATTCAAATAAATGCAGATTTTTGTATTGTAAAACTATCTGGTAACAAAGGTGATAACATTGAATTTGATGGAGTTATTAAATCTGATGAAAATGCAGATCAATATAAAATAACCACTACTGAATCAAATGGCAAACTTACTATTAGTGTTCAAAAACCCTCTAGCTGGACTTCACATTGGGGAGAAATTACAATTAACATTCCGGATAACTTAAACATTTACATAGAATCTCAATCAGGAAAGGTTGAAGTCAAATCTCTTTTAGTAAAAAAATTAGACATCAAGTCTAAATCAGGTCATGTAAATATTACTGATACTAAAGGAAATATTAAAGGAGTATCTCCGGCAGGGGATTTTATTGTGAATCAGTTCGAAGGTAACCTTGTTGCTAAATCAAAAACAGGAATGATGGTACTTAATAATGTAAGTGGGGACTTTAATCTTACTTCTAGTAAAGGCAATTACACTATCAACCAACTGAAGGGTAACCTTAAAACAGATGGAGGCGCAGGAAATCAGGAGCTAGAAAATATTGAAGGTGACATTTCATTAAAAACTACAAATGGAGATATTAAATTATCATTAGCAAAAGGTAATATTACAACACGAACTTTTGAGGGAAATCAAAAAATCTTTCAATCAGAAGGAATATACGCCATTCAGGCATCTACAGGTGGTATTACAGGAACTAGAATTAAGTTTAGCGGACCATCTTCATTTACTACAACAGAAGGAAATATAAAAGTACAAATGAATACAAAAACAGACCTGGCTTTTGTATTAAAATCAGATAATTCTTATTTGAGAGCGATGGGTAAATCGAAGAAAAAATCCCTAAAGGTAGGAAAAGGAAGCGTTGTTATTACAGGAACCAGCACAACAGGAAGTCAAGCATATTATTAGTAGTATATATAGAGATAATGGTGACACCTCACCATTATCTCTAATCACATTAATTATTTCCTAAAATCAATGGTAATCCATCCTTTCCTGATCCTACAACCACAACTTTAGCATTTTGCGACTCTGCTAATTTCAGTGTTGCATCAATTCCTTTTTGCTTTATAATATTGGGAGTTAAACTGGCATTAATAATTCGGTTATAATTAGCTATACCCTCAGCTTCAATTTTTCTTCTTTCCGCCTCACTTCTTTCCTTATCTAACTTAAACTGATAAGCTAAAGCTTCTTGCTCCTGCTGTAATTTACTTTCAATAGCAGCTTTAATCTGAGCTGGCAACTGGATTGAACGAATTAACAATGCTCTTAGCTCAATATTATTATCTCTCAAAACCTTTGAAGTTTCTTCTTCTATTAAATCTTCAACTTCTTTTCTTTTTGTTGAAAATAATTCTTCAGCTGTATATCGTCCTGTAACACTCCTTACAACAGAACGAACCTCTGGAATTACTAAAACATTAACATAACCTACTCCAAATTTCTGATGCAACTGACCGATCTTATTATAAATCGGATTAAAACGCACTGTGATATCCATATTGATGGACATACTATTTTTATCTAGCACATCCATAGTCTCTTCACGTGTTTGTTCTTTTACAACATATGTGATTAATTGGTTCCAAGGCGCTATTATTGCTAATCCTTCTGCTTTAATATTATCTACATCTAAACCTATTGTGTAAGGTTTAAAAACAACCGCGCGTTCACCAGGTTGAATTATATGAAAAACACGACTGCTAAATAAAAATAATAAGATTACACCGGCAACTAATATTCCCAGGATAATAGGTGATACTTTACTCTTCATAATAATAAAATTGCGTTAAAATATAGTTTTACAAACTAAGCATAAAGCTAGTAAATAATATTCAATTCAAGATTTTTATCCCTACATACAGATAACATCTTATTTTTCAGAATATATTTGTGTGATATAAAATTGATATTATTATGTCTAAGACAAAAGGTTATCTGTTAATTTCCATCTCCACAATTTCATTTGCTATAATGTCGGCACTAGTTAAATCAATTCCAGATGTAGATACAACAATAACAACATTTGTCAGATTTACAGTGGGATTTGGAATTTTAGGTTTACTAGCAATAACTAAAAAAATAAAACTCACCTTCAACAATACATACTTACTATTATTAAGAGGGTTAACAGGTGGTTTTGCTGTATTCCTGTTGTATTATTCCATTGTTAATATAGGTGTAGGTAAAGCAACTGTATTTGTATATTCATATCCTATATTTGCCACACTTCTAAGTGTTATATTTTTTAAAGAAAAAGTAAAACTGATTCAGTGGTTATTTATACTTATGGCTTTTATTGGAATCATTTTATTATCAATTAAAAAAGGATTAGACTTTAGTGAAATATCAATTAATGAACTTTTAGCTATTACAGGAGGGATATTATCTGCTATTTCTGTAATTCTGGTAAAAAAGCTCCATCATTCAGACTCTTCTACATCTATATTTTTCTCTCAAAGTTTAATTGGGTTCTGGCTATTTTTAGTTCCTGCGAACACTGCTTCTTTCGAGGGAAGTATAAACATTTCTCTAATTCTAATTGCAATAGGTATTGTATCTGCAGTTGGACAGCTGGTTATGACAGAAGGTTACAAATACGTAGAGGTATCAAAAGGTTCAACCATCAATATGTTAATACCTGTATTTAATATCATTTTAGGATATTACTTGTATAATGAAATCTTAACTTTAAAAGAGTTAATTGGTGCTGTAATGGTTATCTTTGGTTGTATTGGAGTTATAGGAACCAAAGCATTAAAATTCAAATTCTTTGGACCAAGATAAAGAAATTCAGTAGCCTTTAATAAAAATAAAAAAAGGTTTTTCACCCTGATAAGCCGTAATCCATCCTATGGAATCACCTACTCTTACCTGGTAAAAACCTTTCGTTTTACATGTGTAAAAATATAGTACTATTGTTAATAAACAGTAAAGTAAAAATTAACAAAACATAAAAAGTAAAACACATATCTTTTTATATAATCAAAAACACAAAACACCTTATCATTCTATTTATATATCAACAACTTATGCCTTTAAGCTTATTACCAACACCTAATAATCCATCATAAATTTATTAGTGAAATAAATATTTCATCTTAATTTTATTTATTTTCAAAAGAGTTATCATATTTTACAGGTCTAAAACCATTTTATCATGCTACTAAAAAGTATCAATCCAAATAGTGGAGAAATAGTAAGAGAGTATCAAGAATACCAATGGGAAGAAATTGATAACATTATCCGTAATGTACATTCTGCTTTTAATGGATGGAAAAGCACAAATCTTAATTATAGAATTGACAAAATAAAAACTCTAGCAAAACTTTTGGATGTTAAAAAAGAAGGACTAGCATTTACCATCTCTGTTGAAATGGGTAAACCGATTATTGAATCAAGAGCTGAAATTGATAAATGTATCTGGTTATGTAATTATTACTGTGATAATATTGATCAGTTTTTAGAGAAAAAATACATTGCCACAGAGGCTAGCGAATCATATGTTTCATTTCAACCTCTTGGTGTAATTTTAGCAATTATGCCATGGAATTTTCCTTTTTGGCAAGTTTTTAGATTTGCAGTCCCCACTTTACTTGCTGGTAACACTGCCGTATTAAAACACGCATCTAATGTTCCTGGGTGTTCTATTGCTATCGAAGACTTATTTAATGAAGCTGACTTTCCTGATGATGTCTTTCGTACAGTATTGGCAACAAATACAAAGGTTGAACGCATGATTGCTAATAAAAGAATTTCGGCAATAACATTAACAGGTAGTACAAAAGCAGGTCAAGCAGTTGCCCAAACTGCAGGTAAATATTTAAAGAAATGCGTTCTTGAACTTGGAGGCAGTGATCCATACCTTATTCTTAACGACGCAAATCTTAATGAAGCGGTTGATATCTGTATAAAAGGGAGACTATTGAACACAGGTCAAAGTTGTATTGGCGCTAAAAGGTTCATTATAACTGAGGGTATTTACAATGACTTCGAAGAACTTTTTGTGCAAAAAATGAAATCTGCAACAATAGGTGATCCTTTTGATGAAAAAAACCAACTTGGACCACTTGCCCGTGGATACATTAGAGAAGATCTACTAAGCCAGGTCAACAAATCAATTTCAAATGGAGCTCAATTATTATGTGGAGGAAGTTTGATTGACTCTCCCGGATTCTTTTTCCCTGCCACTGTATTATCCAATGTTGAACCAGGACAACCCGCTTACAACCAAGAACTCTTTGGTCCAGTTGCCTCTTTAATTAGAGCTAAAGATGAAAACGAAGCTATTCGGATAGCAAATGACACTTCGTTTGGTTTAGGAGCTGCAGTTTTTACTTCAGATATTGAGAAGGGAAAACATATTGCAGAATATGAACTTGAAGCCGGATGCTGTTTTGTTAATGACTTAGTTCGTTCTGATCCGCGATTGCCGTTCGGAGGTATAAAAGAAAGTGGATATGGAAGAGAATTATCACTATACGGAATGCAAGAGTTTGTAAATATTAAAACCGTTTATATCAAATAATAGATTTTATAAAAATAATGACATTTAAAGAAGCTCTTATTAAAGCATCTGGTATTTGTGCCAAACAGGAAAAATGCATCGCTGATATTGAAAAAAAATTATTCGACTGGAAAGTGGAACCTGAAATAAGAGAAAAAGTGATTGATCAATTGATTAGAGAAAAATTTATTGATGAAGAAAGGTATACTAAGTTCTTTATTAAAGATAAATTTACTTTTAATCGCTGGGGAAAAATAAAAATCAAATGGCAATTAAAATCTAAAAACATTTACGGTAGTCATGTTGATAAAGAATTAAACAATATAAATATCGAGGAGTATAGAGAGACATTAATTAGCCTGTTGAAAAACAAAAGAAAATCAATAAAAGATTCAGATAAATACAAAATCAAAAGCTCATTGATACGATACGGCTCTTCACGCGGATTTGAACCAGATCTTATTTATCAAGTCATTGATGAAAATATTGAATTATAAGATTACAACCTATAACAAATGAAAAATTCTATTACTACAACAACTATCAATAGGTCCTTATTCCTTATAACAACAATTACTCTTATATTTTCAAGTACAATATATGCTAAGAAAAAACCTGATTGGGTAAAACAACGACCTAATGATCAGGCCTACTTCATTGGCATAGCTATGTCTACAAAACAAAACGGTGAAGTTAGTTATAGAACAGAAACCAGAAACAAGGCACTAAAACAATTAAGTTCTGAGATCAAAGTCAACATCTCTTCCAACTCCATCTTACATCAATTTGAAAATAATTACCAGGTTAAAGAATCATTTGAATCCAAAACATACGAATCTGTTGAGGCAACTCTAGAAGGCTATGAGGTTTTCACATGGGAAAACAAAAAAGAATACTGGGTAATGATGCGCCTTTCAAAAGAAAAATATGCACTTCAAAAAAAGATGAAACTTGATTATGCCAAAAAGTTAAGTGCTACATATTATTACGATGGAAATAAATCAGTTAACGAAGGAGACATCTATCAAGGATTATTACTTTATATCCAAGCAATAAAGGCTATTAAAGATCATGTTAGCGAAGATTTAACACATCATGACATCAACGGGGATTTAAATCTGGGTATTGATATTTTTAATGCCATTCAAGATGCATTAAAAAAGATAAACCTTCTATCTGAGCAAAATTCATATTTGGTACAGTTTAGTAAAGAATTACAAGTACCCTTACAACTCCAAGCTTTTTATTTTAATAAAACTGGAGATAAAACACCAATCCCAAACCTTCCTTTAATCTTTTATTTTTCTAGTGGAGATGGAGAACTTACTTCGAACGGTTTAACGGATAACCAAGGAAAAGCAGCATGTTCTGTAAATCGCTTTATTTCCAAACGCAAAAGCCAGAAAATTACTACTGTATTTAATATTAAACAGTTATATAAAAACGAAGATGAAGATACCCAAGTTCTTTTAAACGCTTTTTTTCGTGAAGAATCATTGCCAAACACAACATTTAATATTGAGTTGCAAAAATCTTCAGCCTTTTTAGATATTACAGAAGTGGTATTTGGAGAAACACCAAACACTAAAACCTTTGGTAATATGATGAGAGCAGAGTTGGCTCAGAGTTATTTTAACATCACTAACAACAAAGAAAGCGCTGATTTTATCGTAAAGTTAAACTCAAACTTTGTTGCTGGAGATGAGAAAAAGGGGAAAGGATATTCTCTATTTATTGTATTTACGGAGTTTAACATCTCTATAATTGACAACAATTCTAAAATGGAAATCTTTGCTGATGGATTTAGTGATTTAAAAGGAATGTTGCCTGGCAGTTTTGAGCATGCATTAAAAAATGCAAGACAAAAAGCTAAACAAAAAATAATTGAAGATATTTTACCTAAAATGGAGCAAGTAAATTTATAACTACCCCTCTTAAGTCATGATTTTGTAATCAACAAATAACTAATTTTGCCATCTCAAAACAATGAAATGGCAAACAGAAGTTTATCAACTTATTTAAATATCATTTTTTCAATGATATTTTGGGCTTTATCTTTCGTGTGGGTCAAAGAGGCTTATGAGTCATTTGGTCCAATCACAACCATCTTTAGCCGATTAATAATAAGCACAGCTCTATTATTTTTATTTTTAAAAGCCACTAAAAAATTACAAATAATTCATAAAGAGGACTATAAACTTATTTTAGCACTCTCATTTTTTGAACCATTTTTATATTTCATGTGCGAAAGCCATGGTATTAAAATTGTTTCAAGCACACTGGCTTCTGTTATTATTTCAACCACCCCAATTTTTGCATCAATTTTTGCATTTCTATTTCTGAAAGAAAAACTTAATAAAATAAGTGTCATTGGAATAATAATTTCGTTTTTGGGAGTTGGTATTTTAATTTTTGAAAATGGTTTTAAACTTGAAGCATCAATATGGGGAATACTACTTATGTTTGGAGCTGTTCTTTCCACCATTGGTTATTCACTTGCACTTAAAAAATTAGCTTTTAAATACTCTCCTGTCAATATTATTGCCTATCAAAACTTCATTGGCATTTTTATGTTCATGCCTATCTTCTTATTAACTGAATTTAAATCCTTATCAACCATTGATTTTAAATTAAATTCTTTATTAGCCATTATACAATTAGCTATATTTGCATCTTCAGTAGCATTCATTTTATACACTAAAGCAATTAAACAATTAGGTGTAGCAAAATCAAACATGTTTATTAATCTTATTCCGGTATTTACAGCTCTATTTGCTTGGTGGATATTAAAAGATAAAATTGATATTCAAAAAATAATTGGAATCGCTATTGTTATTACAGGACTATTTATTTCTCAAATTAGAATAAAAAAGAATGAAGCTTGACTTGGAGCGATATATGGAGATGGCACAAAATAAAGCCAAAGAAAACAAAGCTTTTACAACCAGATTACGCAAAAAGAAACCCAAAACATTAGATGATTCTGTTATTGATGCACACCATGATGCTTTTGAAAAGATAGATTGCTTAGAATGTGCAAATTGCTGCAAATCAATCAGTCCTATTATAATTGACAGAGATATAGATAGGATAGCAAAGCATCTAAAAATGAAACGTTCAGAGCTCATTGATCAGTATTTTGAAATAGATGAAGATGAGGACTATGTTTTTAGAGAAACACCGTGCCCTTTTTTAATGCCTGATAATTATTGTATGATTTATGAGGTCAGACCCAGAGCTTGTAGAGAATACCCTCATACCGACAGAAAAAGATTTTATCAAATTTTAAACTTAACTTACCGAAACTCTTTTGTATGTCCAGCTGTTTATGAAGTATTAGAAACACTAAAAAGTGAATATTAACACACTAAAATTGTAAATTTGTCGTTGTAATGAAGATGGTAAAATTAAATATGAAAAAACTACATTTAATTATTATATGCCTTACTTTCTTTCAACTGACAAAAGCTCAATTTGGAGGAGAAAGCACTTATGATTTTCTAAATCTTACAAATTCAGCTAAAGTTGGAGCATTAGGCGGTACAAATGTTTCAATCTCGGACGAAGTTGGAGACTTAAACTTTATATTTCATAATCCAGCATTACTAAAACAAGACATGAGTAGGTCTATTGTTTTAAACTATGTTCCATACATTGCTGATATCAACTATGGGTATGTTGCATATGCTCAAGATTTCAATAACATCGGAACCTTCAGCCTAGGAATTCACAATGTTAATTATGGAAGTTTTACAAGAACGAATGAATATAATGAAGTACTGGGAACAGCAAGCGCGGCAGAATATGCTTTTATTCTAACTTATGCAAAACAATTATCTCCATATATTTCTATGGGATTAAGCATTAAGCCGGTTTACTCTAAATTTGACGTATACTCATCCTTTGGTTTAGCTACTGACTTTGGATTTAATTATTGCAGAAGAGACAAGAACTTTTCTTTTGGAATTGTATTAAGAAACCTAGGATCACAAATATCTTCCTATTCAGAGACTAAAGAGGATATGCCTTCTGATTTGCAGATTGGTATTACAAAAAAATTAGCTCATGCTCCTTTTAGATTTTCACTTACTGCACAAAATTTACTGAATTGGGATTTAACTTATAACGATTCTGATGACAGTGAGTCATCAACTTATTCAACTGACGATCAAGAGAGTTCTTTTGGGGATAAATTTATGCGACACATGGTAATTGGTGTTGAATTTTTACCCGCAAAAAACTTTCATATTGACTTGGGGTATAACCACAGAAGAAGAAAAGAACTAGGATATGAAGAGAAGATGTCCACAGCTGGTTATTCCTGGGGATTTGGATTTAGAGTATATAAGTTCATGTTTTCTTATGGTTCAGCACGTTATCATTTAGGAGGTTCTTCCAACCACTTCTCAATAACAACAAACCTCTCCAATTTTTAAAATAAATATCATATTTAATTGGGGTAAAATAAAACAATCATAGTATTTTTACCGGCTCAAATTTATTATAATGACAATACAAAATTCAAAGCTGGTTATTGCAATTGACGGATACTCTTCATGCGGAAAAAGTACAGTTGCAAAGGATTTAGCAAAACTTCTTAACATCATATTTATTGATTCCGGAGCTATGTATCGCTGTGTTACTCTTTATGCTCTTGAAAACGGAATAATCAACAATGATAATATTGATTTAGAAAAACTAAAAAATGCTCTAAACAATATATCAATCACCTTTAAATTTGATGCAGCTTCAAAAACAAATGAAACTTATTTAAATGGAGTATTAGTTGAAAATAAGATTAGAAGTTTAGAAGTGAGCAATCATGTAAGCGCAATAAGTGCTATTGGATTTGTGAGAAAAAAAATGGTTGAGCTCCAACAAAAAATGGGAGAAACAGAAAGTATTGTCATGGATGGTAGAGATATCGGAACTGTAGTTTTTCCTAATGCAGACTTGAAACTATTTATGACTGCATCTCCAGAAATCAGAGCTGAAAGAAGATATAAGGAATTTCAAGAGAAAAATGAAGATATTTCATTTGAAGAAGTTCTGGAAAATGTTAAAAAAAGAGATCATATTGACGAAACCAGAGAAGAAAGTCCTCTTAAAAAAGCAGATGATGCAGTTATTCTGGATAACGGTAAAATAGGCAAACAAGAACAATTAGATTTTATAGTTAAGGAACTTCAAAATAGAAATCTTATTCATTGATAAAGCATCAATTTGTTAAATAATTTTAAATAAGATTCTTATCATAAAATAAGTAACAAAAAATATATAGAAAAGTGTCATCTTTGAACATCGAAATTGATCCATCATCCGGCTTTTGTTTTGGAGTGGTAAAAGCTATTGAAACAGTTGAAAATGAACTGAATGAAAATGGTATCCTATATTGCCTTGGAGATATTGTACATAACAATATGGAAATGGACCGCCTTAAACATAAGGGGATGATCTCGATTAATAAAGATGATTTAAACAAGGTTAAAAGCAACAAAATTTTTATACGTGCCCATGGAGAACCCCCAGAAACCTATCAGCAAGCCCAAACCAGAGGTCTTACTATAATTGATGCCACTTGTCCGGTTGTTTTAAAACTTCAAAACAGGATTAAAAAATCCTGGGAGCTCTTAAAGCCACAAAATGGACAGGTTGTTATTTATGGTAAGAAAGGACATGCTGAAGTAATAGGTTTAATGGGGCAAACCAAAAATGAAGCTTTTATTATTGAATCGTTGGATGAAGTATCGAAAATTGATTTAAACAGACCAATTCATTTGTATGCTCAAACCACAAAGAGCGTAGATGTTTTTAAGGAAATAAGTGATTATCTCTCTAAAAATATTAAACCAGGAGTTGAGTATAAGTCATTTGATACAATTTGTCGACAAGTTGCCAACCGATTGCCAAAAATGACCACCTTTGCCCAAAAGCATGAATTAATCATTTTTGTAGGCGGTGAAAAAAGCAGTAATGCCCAAATGCTTTTTAACCAATGCAAAAAAACCAACAAGCAATCGTATTTTGTGAGTAATAAAACCCAGGTTGATCCAAACTGGTTTAATATACTCCCAAAATCCGTTGGAATTTGTGGAGCAACATCCACACCACCTTGGCTAATGCAACAAATTGCAGAGGAAATAAAAAAAATAACAAAAGACAAATAAATATGGGACAAGTCAAAAAAATTGGTGTACTTACTTCAGGAGGTGATGCACCTGGAATGAATGCAGCTATCAGAGCCGTAGTCAGAGCAGCAATATACCATAAACTTAAGGTTGTTGGTATTAAACAAGGATACCATGGTTTAATACACGACTACATCGAACCAATGACCTCAAGATCGGTAAGTAACATCATTCATCAAGGAGGTACAATATTAAAGTCAGCCCGAAGCCAAAGTTTCAGAACTCCGGAAGGAAGAAAAACAGCATTTGAAACTTTGAAAAAACATGGAATTGATGCCTTAGTTGTTATAGGCGGAGATGGAACATTTACCGGTGCAAGACTTTTTGGGCAAGAACATAACTTTCCTATTGTAGGTGTTCCTGGAACAATTGATAATGACCTATATGGTACCGATTACACAATCGGATATGATACAGCATTAAATACTGTTGTGGAGGCAGTTGATAAAATTCGTGATACAGCAAGTGCACACAGCCGTTTATTTTTCATTGAAGTTATGGGACGTGATGCCGGTTTCTTAGCATTAAGAAGTGGTATTGCATCAGGAGCAGAAGCTATTATGGTTCCTGAAATTGACACAGACTTTAAACAGTTAAATAAATTCCTTGAAAAGGGAATGAGAAAAGATAAGAACAGCAGTATCGTATTAGTAGCTGAAGGAGAAAAAATCAGTGGAGGAGCTATTCAGGCTGCGGAAAGAGTATCTAAAGAATATCCTGGTTATGATACAAGGGTAACTATTCTTGGACATATTCAAAGAGGTGGTACTCCATCTGCTTTTGACAGAGTAACTGCAAGTAGATTAGGCGTTTCAGCTGTTGAAGCACTTATTGATGATCAAAAAAGTATTATGGTTGGATTGGTAAATAAAGAAGTTGTTCACGTTCCTTTCAATCAAGCATTAAAACATAAGAAAAAATTAAATCCGACATTATTAGAATTAACAGAAATATTGTCGATTTAAGAAAATATTATTCTAGATCTAAAAAAGCTGTTTCTACATTAGAGATGGCTTTTTTAATTATTAATTGCCACTACAGGATCAAGCTTACTGGCACTATTTGAGGGAATAAAACCACTAATAACACCTAGCACTACAGATATTAAAACTCCTTTTAATATATTTCCAAAAGTTAATTGAACACCTAAGTCCATAACACCATTTACAATAATGGTAAGTATAAATATTATTACCAGGCCTGCTATTCCACCCAAAAAACTCAAAAAAACGCTTTCAAATAGAAACTGCATTAGAATAAATTTTCTTTTTGCACCTAAAGCTTTCTGAACACCAATAATACGAGTTCTTTCTTTAACAGATACAAACATTATATTTGCGATACCAAAGCCTCCAACTAAAATTGAAAATCCGCCAATTAGCCAACCTGCCAGATCTATTACTGCAAATAATCCATCAAACTGTTTTTGTACCAAACTAATCTGATTTAAAGCAAATGTATTGTCTTCGGCAGGCTTTATCCTTCTTTCTGCACGCAATATCCCTTCTAACTCTCCTTTTAGATCATCAACACTCACTCCTTTATTCGCCTTAGCTATTATAAATGGATCTACTCGTTCACTCCTGATATTAAACAGTCCTTTTGCAAAGTTAATAGGTATGACAACTGTTTTATCCAAACTATTACCAAACATATCATCCCCCTCTCTTTCAATTACTCCAATAACCGTTAACTTTCGGCCCATCAACTTTACTCTTTTACCAACAACAGACTCCCCTTGAAACAATTCTTTTGCAATATCATTACCCAACAATATTACGTTAGTACCATTATTCGATTCAAACGACGAAAAATAACGACCATCTTCAAGTTCAAAATTCCAGTTTTTATCAAAATTTTCTGTCACTCCAAAAACTTGTACATTTTCGTAAGAATTATTTTCGTACAAAACAGTTTTTCTGGATGCAATGCAAAATGTTGAAGCCTCTGTTAATTGGGATCTTCTTTCAATTGCTTTCTGTTCATTTAATGATGGTACGGGCCTGTTCAGATACTTCCACCAGGGATATTCAGACTCTCCTTCTGGTGGTGTCCATGGCCACTTCTGCACATAAATCACATCTTCCCCTAAAGATTGAATACTATTTCTAATCTTTGATTCCAGATAATCAATTAGAGTAAACACAGTAATTATAGAAAAAATACCTATTGTTACTCCACTAAGCGTAAGTATTGTACGAAGTTTATTTGCTTTAAGTGCACCAATAGCAAACAGAATACTTTCCTTTAAGAATTTAACATACAGAATCATCTAAAGAGAATAATTTTATTAAGAACAATACAGCATTACTTATTTTTTAGCACATATAAAACTATGAATAAAATCAAATACTACCTTGATAAATGTGCTTATTTTCTTAATTTTGCGCCAAGTCGAGAAATTTCGCATAAAAATTTATTAGTCAAAGCATAAAACCTAAGAAATTTTATAATAAATTGCGGAAACTGCGATTTAATCATTTAACATTACAATGCATAATTAAATTAAAATGAGTAGCTCTAAAAAAATTAAATCCGCTCTTATTTCGGTATTCCATAAAGATGGATTGGATGAAATCATTAAGACATTAGATAAGCAGGGAGTTCAACTTTATAGTACCGGAGGAACAAAAACCTTTATTGAAGATCTAGGAATTAAAGTTACTGCAGTTGAAGATATTACTGGATATCCATCGATATTAGGAGGTAGAGTAAAAACACTTCACCCAAAGGTTTTTGGAGGAATTTTATCAAGAAGAGACAATGACTCAGATAAGGAGCAACTTAACGAGTTTGAAATTCCGGAATTGGATTTAGTAATTGTTGACTTATACCCTTTTGAAGCAACTGTAGCATCTGGTGCTTCGGAACAAGATATTATTGAAAAAATTGATATAGGTGGTATTTCTTTAATTAGAGCTGCTGCTAAAAATTATAAAGACGTTGTTATTGTTCCATCACAAGCCCAATATCAGGATTTACAAAAAATCTTAGTTGAATATGATGGAGTAACCACTTTAGAAGAAAGAAAGAAATTTGCAGGAGCTGCTTTTGCTGTTTCTTCACATTATGATTCAGCTATCTTCAACTACTTCAATCCTGAAGCTGAAGATATTGAAAGAATCAGCTTAAACGATGGAGAAGTTCTTCGTTATGGAGAAAACCCTCACCAAAAAGCAACTGTTTACAAATACAATAATATTAAAGAAGGAGCATCTTTAGCTAATGCTAAAGTTTTACAAGGAAAAGCTCTTTCATACAACAATATGCTTGATGCTGATGCTGCTTGGAAGGCTGCTAGTGATGCTTACCATTCAGTAACGCACATTGAAAACAAACAAGCCGTTGCAGTAATTAAACACTTAAATCCTTGCGGTTTAGCTGTTACTGATGACATTATGAAATCATTAGAACTAGCTTGGGCAGGTGATCCAATTAGTGCTTTTGGTGGCATTATTTGTTTTACTGGAACTGTAACAGGAACAATTGCAGAATGGTTTGCAAAAAGATTTGTTGAAATTATTATTGCTCCTGAATTTACGGCTGAAGCATTAGAAATTTTTGCAAAGAAAAAGAACTTACGTTTATTAGAAACACCTATTAAGAATGAGATTACTGGAGAGAAATTAATTCGTTCAGTTAGTGGAGGAATTCTTGTACAAGATGAAGATGAAGGTGTTGATACTGAATTCAAAAATGTAACAAAACTTGAGTTTGACGCCACAAAAATGGAATTAGCCAAGTTTGGTATTACTGCATGTAAACATTTAAAAAGTAACGCTATTGCTATTGTTACAGAAAATGAAGATGGTTCATTTTGGTTAACAGGTGCAGGTATGGGTCAACCAAACCGTCTAGATAGCTTACGTCATTTAACAATGCCTCGTTTCGATATGAAAGAAGGTGTTAATATCGAAAGCTCAGTGGTAATTTCTGACGCATTCTTCCCATTCCGTGACAGCATTGAAGCTGCCAACGAATACAATGTAAAATATATTGTTGAGCCAGGTGGAAGTATTCGTGACGAAGAAGTTATCGAAGCTTGTAACGAATTTGGAATAGCTATGCTATTCACAGGAAAACGTCATTTTAAACATTAAACACCCGAACCTTATGGGATTTTTTTCATTCTTATCTCAAGAAATTGCAATGGACCTTGGTACGGCTAACACAATCATTATCCATAATGATAAGATTGTTGTTGACGAACCATCAATAGTTGCATTAGACAGGCGAACTGATAAGCTTATGGCTATTGGTGAAAAAGCCCGTCAAATGCATGGTAAAACCCATGATAATATATATACAATACGACCACTTAGAGATGGTGTAATTGCCGACTTTAACGCCGCTGAACAGATGATACGTGGTATGATCAAAATGATTAATACCAATTCAAGATTGTTCACTCCTTCTTTAACAATGGTTATTTGTATTCCTTCAGGTAGTACAGAAGTTGAAATAAGAGCGGTAAGAGATTCTGGAGAACATGCAGGCGGTAGAGAAGTATATATGATTTATGAACCTATGGCTGCGGCCTTAGGTATTGGATTAGATGTTGAGGCGCCTCAAGGTAACATGGTTGTTGATATAGGTGGTGGTACAACAGAGATTGCTGTAATTTCTTTAGGAGGTATCGTAACGAACAAATCTATTCGTATTGCTGGTGACGACCTTACTGCTGATATTATGGAATACATGCGTCGTCAACACAATATTAAGGTTGGAGAAAGAACTGCTGAAGAAATTAAAATTCATGTGGGTTCTGCACTTCCAGAATTGGAAACACCTCCAACTGATTATATTGTTCAAGGTCCTAATCAAATGACAGCACTTCCAATAGAGGTACCTGTTTCTTATCAAGAAATTTCACATTGTCTTGAAAAATCTATTTCTAAAATAGAAACAGCAATTTTAAGTGCTCTTGAGCAAACTCCACCTGAATTGTATGCCGATATAGTTAATAACGGAATCTATCTTGCTGGTGGTGGTGCACTATTGAGAGGTCTTGACAAGCGATTAACAGATAAAATAAATATCCCATTCCATATTGCTGAAAATCCACTTCATGCAGTAGCCAGAGGAACTGGAATTGCGTTGAAAAACAGACAAAGATTCTCATTCTTAATGAGATAAAATATTTTCCTAAAAAAGACCGGAACTATCCGGTCTTTTTTTCTATAATACTAGAACTATACTCTAACAGTACTTCTTCTTACTCAAAACATTCTCTTACACAATTCACGTAAAGAGAATAAATAAATAATATATAGAAAGTTTTGTCCTATAGGAAGGATTTTGATTTTTTCCTATTTTTGGATCATCACTACAACTACATCCATGAGAAAATTATATTGTTTAATATTTGTATTACTTTTAATATGCCCTATAATAGAGGCACAAAGTGTACTAGATAAAATAAACAAATATGAAAAGGCTGTTTTCTCTATAACATCATACACTAAAGACGGTTCTTTAAATTATACAACCTCTGGTTTTTTTATTAGTCCTGATGGTATTGCAGTTGTTCCTTCAAAGGTATTTTTTAAAGCAGATTCTGTAATAATCACACTTAAAAACGGAAGAGATTATAGGATTGATAGGATTCTATCTACTCACAAGATGGCTAATCTAGCTTTAATAAAGACCAAAGATCCTAAAGGAAAAGGTTTCGAATATATAATACCTTCTCAAAAAACAGAACGAAATCAAGATGAAGTTCTAATCTTATCTCATCCAAAAGAAACAGAGAAAGGTGTTTCACTTGCTCATATCCTTAAAGTATTTCAAGCTCCATATTTAGATCGGGTTATTTTTGTTAATTCAAATTTCGACCGCATGTCTGCTGGTTCTCCAGTAATAAACAACCAGGGCGAATTAGTAGGAATTGCTGGATATATGAGACAATCCGGAACCAGATATTATATGAGTACTCATATATTAAATGATTCATTATGGACAAATCACCCCTATAACAACTGGGGAAAATCGGTTTTTCAAGACCACGTATCAGATCTTTATCCATACATGCATGAAGGAATAATCCAATTTTTAAATGAAAATTGGATTGAATCAGCAAAAAGCCTTAGCCTTGAAATTAGAAATACTCCCGAAAATTCTATTGCTTATATATTTAGAGCAGAAGCCAGGAGAAGATATGAAAATTATGTTGGCATGAGAGCTGATATACAAAAAGTAACATCCATTGACCCCAACTATTTTTTGATTGACTATTTTGAGGCAGAGAGCTTATTAAGGGACAATAAAAAAGATGAAGCATTTTTAAAATTTATATCCAGCATTAAAAAGTATGATTCTTATTCACCTGCATTAGTTGATTTTGGATTGCTTTCTGTTGAGTTGAGAAGAGATGTGGATACAGCTCTTAAGTGTTATAACAAATCAATACAGTGCTGTCCATTATATGCAAATGGATATTATGAAAGAAGTAGATTGTTACAGCAATTCTTAAATAACGACACTCTTGCTCTTGAAGATATAAACCAAGCTATTAGTCTGAATCAAAGATTACCTGGTGCATATTCAATTAGAGGAACATTAAAAATACAACTAGAGGATTACTTAGAAGCGATTTCTGATTTCGACAAAGCTCTTACAATAGATCCAAGAGACACTCATGCTCTTTTTAATAGAGGATTGGCTTATTTTAATCTTGGAATGAAAGAAAAAAGTTGCCATGACTGGGATCTGGCCAGTCAGCTAGGTCACTTTAAATCTGTTAAATACATGAGTAGATACTGCAATAAAATAACATCAAAAGGCCCCAGACGTTAGCCTAGTAATTATTTATACATTAAATTTGTCCAAAAATTAATTTTTCATGACTACTATTGAACAGCTAAAAGAATTAGCGGGACGTCAGCTGGCGTTAAGGAGGTACCTTTGACATCGACCGCAAAAAAATTGAAATAGAGGAGGAAGAAATGCGATCGCAGGCACCAGACTTTTGGGATGATGCTAAAGCTGCGGAATTACACATGAAGAAGCTTAGGGAGTTAAAAGCCTGGGTTAACGATTACGAGGAAATTACCACATTAATCGAAGACCTTAATGTTCTTTTTGACTTTTTAAAAGAAGGAGAAGCTTCACAAGAAGATGTAGATGATCAATTTAGTATTGCACTAAATAAAATAGAGGCACTGGAACTTAGAAATATGCTTCGCAGAGAAGAAGATAAGTTAGGTGCTGTTTTAAAAATAAATGCTGGAGCAGGAGGTACTGAAAGTCAGGATTGGGCCGAGATGCTAATGCGTATGTATATCCGTTGGGGTGAACAACATAAATACAAAGTTAAGGAAGTTAACTACCAACCGGGAGATGATGCTGGAATTAAAACAGTAACACTGCAATTTGAAGGTGAATTTGCTTATGGGTATTTAAAAAGTGAAAACGGAGTTCACAGACTTGTCCGCTTATCACCCTTTAATGCAGCTAACAAACGAATGACGTCTTTTACATCTGTGTTTGTTACTCCATTAATAGATGACTCTATTGAAATTGAGATTAATCCTTCAGAAATAACATGGGAAACATTCCGTTCAGGTGGAGCAGGAGGACAGAATGTAAATAAAGTAGAAACTGGGGTGCGCCTTCGACACGCTCCTACCGGAATCATTATTGAAAATACGGAATCCAGATCACAACTTGGCAACAAAGAAAATGCCATGAGGCTTTTAAAGTCTCAACTGTACGAAATGGAGCTTCGTAAAAGAATGGAAGAGCAAAATAAAATCGAAAGCTCTAAAAAGAAAATTGAGTGGGGTTCTCAAATTCGCTCATATGTTTTTCAGCCTTACAAAATGGTTAAGGATCTAAGAACAAACACCGAAACTTCAAATGTTCAAGCCGTAATGGACGGTGATATTGACGCTTTTATAAAAGCGTATTTAATGGAGTTCGGAGGTACTGAACCAGAGAATAATTAAACAGAAATCATTATTTAATAAGAGAATTTAAAATTAATATTATGATAATGTATCTACATAATCCCAGATGCTCAAAAAGTCGTCAGGGACTAGAATATTTAAAAGAAGAAAAAGGTATTACTCCAATGGTTGTTAAATATTTGGATACACCTTTAAATTTTGAGGAAATCAGTCAGATCCTAAAAAAGTTAGGAATTAAACCGATTGACTTAATCAGAAAAAATGAAGATTATTATAAAAAAGAGCTTAAAGGTAAAGAACTTTCCGATGAAGAATTAATTCAAGCAATGGCTGAAAATCCTAAATTAATTGAACGACCAATTATAATAAATGGATCAAAAGCTGTTATCGGTAGACCTGTAGAAAACATTGATACAATATTATAAAATCAATTAATTACTTGAGGAGAATTAAAATATACTCCTCAAGTTTTATTTCCCTATTTACTTCTGAAAGTAGAACAAAACACATAACACTAATTTAAAGCATCTTATAAATGAATCTAAAATCTAACAATCCATAGATTTATTTACTACCCAAAAACTTATAGGTCTCTTCCGGAAGATCTTTTACTGCCAATATCATTAACCCATCCAGACTGTCATTAAAGTTTGGATCCACATTAAATCCAATAATCTTTGCATTTTGTCGGATATACTGTTTTAATAAAACAGGAATATTTAAATACCCTGGTTCAATACCCGAAATAAACCTATCCAGCTTTTGCATATCCCCTTTATTACGTTCCAGTATTACTTCTATAGATTCTAGATCTGTTTTAACCTTAAATTCTTTCTTAGGTTGTACATATTTTGCCAGTTCATGTTCGTAATAATGTTTTTTAATAAACGCTATTAATAAATCTTTCGAAAATCTGGAAAAATCATTGCTTATACTTACAGGACCCAATATATGTTTAACATCCTTATTTTTCATAAGAATTTGTAAAATCCCCTGCCATAATAAGAATAAAGGAAGTGGTTTTTGCTGATATTCTTTAATAACAAATGATCTACCTAGCTCAATGGAGTTTTCCAACACAGGCGTCATTTTCACATCCAATTCAAACAAACTATTTACATAAAATCCCTTTATTCCTTTTTCATGAATGAATTTATTTCCAAATCCAACTCGATATGCGCCTATAATTTGTTTTGTAGCTCTTTTATATATAAAAAGCTGCGAATAATAGTCATCAAAACTATCTACATCTAACTTTTGATTTGTTCCTTCACCTACTTCTCTAAAAGTAATTTCGCGTAATCTTCCCAATTCACGAATAATATTAGGTATTGATTTTGACTCAGTCATATAGACTTCAAAACCAGACTTTTCAAACAATAAATCTTTCCCCCTTATATTTTCTACTTCTTGTTCTATCAACTGAGGTGCTACAGGAAAGATTATTTCAGCAGGCTTTTTATAAATTCGTTTTATCTTTTTTACACTATTAGTAGTTTTCAATGCAAATAAACAAGCTCTTAAATACTTACCTTTTTTCTCATTATTAGCAAGATCACTTAAAGTTTCCGGATAAATAGGTTTACCAATACGAACATGAATCGTTTTATTCTCCTTTTTAAAAAATTCTGAAGGAATAGATAACGTTCTTAGATAAGGATGTAACTTACCTAGCAAATGAAAAACCATACTATTATGCCCTTCAAAAAACATTGGAACAATTGGAACATTAGCTTTTGCTAAAAATTTTACTACTCCACTATCCCACTCTTTATCTTCTATTTTAGTTAATCCTTTCTGCATGGTTGATACCTCACCAGCAGGGAATATCCCTAATGGGCATCCATTTTTTAATTGAGTTAGTGCTTTTTTTAATCCTTGTATATTATCCTGACTTTTACTTACAAATGGATTTAAATCAATAAATGATTTACTAAGATATGGTGCAATATCTTTAAGATAAAAATTAGCTAAAACCTTAAATTCCGGATATATTTCATTAAGCGTTTTTATCATTATGATTCCATCTAAAAATCCAAAAGGATGATTTGCCATAACAATAAAAGGACCTGTTCTAGGGATATTCTTTAACTCAGTTTCAGGAATACTAACATTGATATTTAGTTTTCGCAATGCTTTATCTATTAGTTTAGCATCACTTATTTCATCAGATATATCGGATTGATTTATTAATTTATTAATCTTATTTACTTTAAGATAATTAAGCAGCAATTTTTGTGCAGTTGCGTTTTTCAAGTTCAGAATTCCTGCTTCTTGCAGACTTTCTGCCGTTATTTGATTCATTTCTTTAAGAATTTTACTTTAAAATATTAGGCAAAAACAGGTTCTTCGAATATTGAGTTGCTATGAGCTTTAACTATTGATGAAATAATCCATTCTGTATCATCTCCAAAGTCCACATTAACAATATTATCATCCACTAACCATGCTCTAAATGCTTTTTCATCAATCTCTTTCAGTGTTGAAAAAACAGGAACTCCCATAGACTTTAACATTGCTGCATTACATTGCTGCTCATATTGTCCTGTCATTGGTAAAACACACAATTTCTTTTTTAAGAATAGCGCTTCTGCAGGAGTTTCAAATCCGGCATTACATAAAACACCGACAGAACTTGCCATGCTCTTTACAAATTCATCCTTATTTACAGGTTGAATCTTAACATTCTCCACATTTTTTACTCCGTTACAATGTTTAGAAAAGACTTCCCAATTAACCTCTTTATACTTTGATAAGAAGGAGGTAATTGCATCATCTGAATATGAAGGAAGGTAAACTGTAAAATGATTTGCTTTAGTTGATTTTAATAACCTTACATCTTTACGTATTACCGGGGTAAAAATATTCTCGCCTAATTTTTTAAAGTGAAATCCATAAGCTTTTGTAACCGGGGCGTAAAATTTTAAGATTGATCTACCAATAATGCTTTTTACTATTGGTTGAGGAGCCTTTTTATGCAATACTGCTGCCTGATGAGAAACGCCTATACATGGTTTGGCCTTTAATTTACATGCCCATGCAACAACAGGCTCAAAATCATTTATAACTAAATCATAATTCCTAACAGGAATTTTAAATACTTCTAAAATGAAATTTAAAAGGCTTATGTTTTTAATTGTCTTTAATAAATCAACGCCACCTTTTTTACCAAACACAAAACTGGCTCCATGAAAGCGATATTTTACTTCCCATGGCAATGAAATATCACTTTGATTTCCACTCAATACTAAATCGACCTCACCAAATTTTTTAAGAATCGGTACAACATCCAATGCTCTTGCAACATGACCATTTCCTGTTCCCTGAATAGCATATAAAATCTTCATAACAGTATAAATTTGGTATTAATCACTTAAAACATCTTGAAACATTGTTTTGAACAACAACTTTTCGGAAAGTAACATATGATCCCCATCATCTGATGATTCATCATCAGTTATTAAAGAATCATCTTCATTATAATAGACTAAATGCCAATCATTATTTTCAAATTCCAAAGCAGTAAGATTTTCAACCCAATCCCCGGAATTAAGATACATTACCCTGCCACTTTCATTATTTATCATCTTGTGTGCAGGCCAATGAATATGACCACAAATGGCATACTTATATTTCTTTTTAATAGCTAAATCAGCAACTGTTTTCTCAAACTTGGTTGTAATATCATCTCTTTTTGACTTAACCATTCGTTTGATATCTCTTGACAAAGAGATTCTCATTTTACCGAAAAGTGAAAGAAATCCATTTACAACCTTATTTATAATGGTTAATAATGCATAACCAGTTGCTCCTAACTTAGCTAGCCACTTTGAGTGATGCATAACCACATCAAAAGCATCACCATGAAAAACCCAACTTTTTGCACCATTTATGTCTAAAACGACTTTATTTACAATTGAAAAATTACCAACTGTAGTTCCTACAAATCGTCTTAAAGCCTCATCATGATTACCTACGATATATTGCACTTTAGTACCTTGTTCCATCATTTTAATAATCTGACGAACAACCTTTAATTGTGTTTTAGGAAAGTAGGATTTTGAAAACTGCCAAATATCTATAATATCACCATTAAGTAATAGATGATTTGGCTGAACTGATTTTAGATATAATAACAGTTCTTTTGCCTTACAGCTGCGCGTTCCTAAATGTGTATCAGAAATTACAACAGCTTCCAGTTTTTTAGGATTCTTTCTAGATTTTGTGTTCATTATGTCCTTCAACAATTATTTGAACAAATCTATCAGGCTAGAAAGAATTCATCGTAAACTTAAAAAGAAGAAAATGTAAACAATAACATAAAAGTTAAATTAATGTATCCTAAATAATTAGGTCTCTCGTTATGTTTAATTGCAAAAAAAAGGTAGTTACAAACATTGCAACTACCTTACAAATATTTTATACAAAATAAGCTATGCTGTCATTGGCGAAATGCGCTTATTTCTTTTATCTAAACTATTCTGCCACATTGAATACAAATCATATGTAAATGAGCTTGAAACACCTTCTGCTTGCACAAGGTTCCTCCTGTTAGCAACAACAAGAGAACTTTGGTCAATCAAATAATCTGGCATTAATGTATACGGCACTTCAAACGTAATGCACTTATTAAGAGTATCACGATTATACTTTTTAAGATTAACAATTAATGATACACGAGCTTTATCACAAATTATATTAAGTTTCTCAATTATTGAAAAATTTTGATCTTCAACCTCAATGTATACATATGAAATATCTTTATGTGCATCCAATAATAGCTCTACATTATTTAAACACCCTGCAGAAAAAACAAAATCCATTTCCAGGTAATTAACATTTAAATCTGTACAAATATCCTTTTCCTGAAAATTTCCTCCATCTGTTTTTAACAAAAGAATTTCATCATCAAAAGATACTGTTGATGAAATTACAGTTTTTATTGAATGATACATTGATTGATTAATTGTTATTGCCTCATAACCTGACAAATAAAAATTTTCAGACATCGTATCCAATTCATTCATGGTTAAAATTTGAGCAGATTTATATCTAGCTCTATCCCCTTCAATTATCTCCCGAATAACATTTCCCTCTGTATTAACCATAATCTGATCTTTTTTAAGTGAGTGCTACAAAAATATTCTTAATTGTCTTCTATCTCTTTAACAAGGTTTTAATGCATTATTAAATTATCTTTAAAACACTATTTTTTATTGATACCCTTATTTTAATGACAATCGAATTCATATTTACACTTAAAAAAATTTATATGGGTACAATTAATTAACTTCGTATAAAATATTTGTAACAAGAAAAGCTCACAGCAGATTTTATTATCGAATTTTTTCACACAATTTTTAATCGTATTTGAGAGATTAAAGTATATTGGGAGTACCTTGCAACAAATAAAAATTATATGGTATGAAATTAATATACACTCTAATAGTTTTATTCATAGGTTTCTTTTTAGCAATACAAGGAAGTATTAACACTCAACTAACAACATTCTTAAAACATCCACTTCAGGGTGCTCTTGTTAATTTTATTGTTGGAAGTATCTGTTTAGTAGGCCTTAATTTTATATTTAGAACTCAGGTACCAGATTTTTCACATGTTAAAACAGCCCCTTTTTATTTATTTTTAGGAGGAATGCTGGGAGCTATATTTGTTTCCTCTGTCATTTTCTTTATACCTAAAATCGGAGTTACAACAGTTTTAGCAGCTTCTATTGCCGGACAATTAATTGCTGCTTCATTTATTGATCATTATGGTTTTTTTGGAATATCTGTTCACACCATTAGTCCAGGAAGAATTATAGGTATTTTACTATTACTTGGTGGAATATTTTTAATACAAAAGTACTAATGACAGAATAGTCATTATCTAACTTTTTTATATTCCACTCTAAGATTATTATCCTTAGTTCAGAAAATAGTTTTATTCCGTTACCTTTAGATTTAAATAAAATATATTGGATATCTTTCTATCAATCATAGGATTACAGTCATATCAATAAAGAATTATTTCTTCAATAAACCTTACCATGTTGATAATCATGCTACAAAACAGGTTATAAACACGTCCAATAAGTTCCTTAATTTGTTTAAAAGGCTTAATTTTGCCGTCTGAAAAAACAAACAGTTATTATTATAGTTATATTATGGCAGATAAAACTAAAAAGCCGTTATTGAGTGAATTTCCTCCAATTACTACTGAGCAATGGATGGAAAAAATCACAGCGGATTTAAAAGGAGCTGACTTTGAGAAAAAGCTGGTTTGGAGAACAAATGAAGGTTTCAATGTTCGTCCTTTTTATCGTTCAGAAGACTTAGAAGAGGTTAAATATCTTGACAGTCTACCTGGAGAATTTCCTTATATCAGAGGAACTAAAAAAGACAACAGCTGGTATGTTCGTCAAGACATTAAAGCTGTAGATACTGTTGCCGCTAATGAAAAGGCACTGGATGTTTTAACCAAAGGAGTAAACTCTCTAGGGTTTACATTCTGCAAGAAAGTTGAAGACTTTGATACTGAGCTTGAAAAAGTATTAAAAAACATTATTTCTGACGATGTAGAACTTAACTTCTCTACTACACACGGAAGTAAAAAGTTATTAAAAGCATTGGTTGCTTATTTAAAAAAGACCAACCGTGACCTATCTAAAGTAAAAGGTTCTATCAACTTTGATACATTAGGTTGTTTAACTTCAACAGGTAAGGCTTGTCATTCTTTCACAGAACTTTTTGACCACGCAAAAGAAGTAGTTGAAGCAGGAAAAGACTTACCAAACTTCAAAACTATTTGTGTAAATGCTAAATTATTCAATAACGCTGGTTCATCAATTGTTCAGGAATTAGCATTTGGTTTATCATTGGGTAATGAGTATTTAGCTCAGTTGGTAGAAAGAGGAGTACCTGTAAATGATGCTGCGTCTACTATCAAATTCAACTTTGGCGTTGGAGGTAATTATTTTATGGAGATTGCTAAATTACGTGCTGCACGTATGCTATGGGCAACTATCGTAAAATCATATAACCCAGCAGGTGTTGAGCCAACTAAAATGGCTATTCACTGTGAAACTTCACAATGGAACAAAACTATTTATGATCCATATGTGAATATGTTACGTACACAAACAGAAGCTATGTCAGCTACTTTAGGAGGTGCTGATTCTCTTACTGTTCAACCATTCGATACTATATTTAAAGAGACTGATAAATTCTCAGAAAGAATTGCTCGTAACCAGCAATTATTATTAAAAGAAGAGTCTCACTTCGACAAAATTACTGATCCTGCTGCAGGTTCATATTATATCGAAAACTTAACTGATAGCATTGCTGAGCAAGCATGGGCATTATTTGTTGAGGTTGAAAATAAAGGTGGATATACTGAAGCTTTAAAAGCAGGATTTATTCAATCAACAGTTAAAGAAACTGCAGACAAACGTAAAAAAGCAGTTGCCACTCGTCGTGAAAACTTATTAGGAACTAACCAGTTCCCTAACTTCACAGAAAAAGTTGCTCAAGCTGTAAATCCTGATAAAGATAAAAAAGGAAGAAGCGTATGTAACGGAGATACAGTAGTAGAACCTCTTCATTCAACTCGTGGTGCTGAAGAATTCGAAGCTCTTCGTTTAGCTACTGAAGCAGCTGCTAAACAACCAAAAGTATTTATGCTTACTTATGGTAACTTAGCTATGCGTTTAGCTCGTTCTCAATTCTCATGTAACTTCTTTGCTTGTGCAGGATACCAGGTTATTGATAACAATGGATTCAAAACTGTAGAAGAAGGTGTTGAAGCAGCTAAAGCAGCTGGTGCTGATATTATTGTTCTTTGTTCATCTGATGATGAATACACAGAAGCTGCACCAAAAGCATTTGAAGCAATTAACGGAGAAGCAATTTTCGTTGTTGCCGGAGCTCCTGCTTGTGCTGACGAATTAAAAGCAAAAGGAATTACAAACTTTATCAATGTTCGTTCTAACGTTCTTGAAACACTTCAAGGATTTAGTAAGGAATTAGGGTTGTAAGAACACAAAGACGCAAAGACACTGAGTTATAATTCAAGAGAATAATGAGTTTAGATCACAATCAAATATCCGGAGAAATTATTGCCTCTGCAATTGAAGTGCATAAGCATATGGGCCCAGGAATGCTTGAATCTGTTTATGAGGATTGCATGATATTTGAATTAAAGAGTCGAGGCTTAAAAGTTGAATCACAAGTAAAACAACCTCTTGTTTATAAAAACTCGATTCTAAACAAACATTTTTTTCTTGATTTGTTAGTTGAAGATAAAGTAATTGTTGAATTAAAATCTGTAGAGGACATTCTTCCTGTACATGAAGTTCAATTAGTTACCTATTTAAAACTGACAAATAAAAAACTTGGATTATTAATAAATTTTAATGAACCTGTTTTAAAACGAGGTATCAGAAGAAGAATTAACGGAGAAATATAAAATTTCTGTGACTTTGAGCCTCTGTGTTCATATTAAAATATCAAAAAATGCGACCAGATTTTAAAAATATAGATTTCAAAAAAAGTTCTCCTTGTGGCGAAGTAAAAGCTAAAGAATGGGAGAAAAAAAATGGGATTAAAAAGGACTGGGTAACACCAGAACGTATCCCGGTTAAAGGTGTTTACTCAAAAGACGATTTAGAAGGTATGGAGCACCTGAACTATGCTGCAGGTTTACCTCCATATTTACGCGGACCATATTCTGCAATGTACGCAATGCGTCCATGGACTGTTCGTCAGTATGCAGGATTCTCTACCGCTGAAGAATCAAATGCCTTTTATAAAAGAAACCTTGCTGCAGGACAAAAAGGTCTTTCTGTTGCATTTGACTTAGCAACTCACCGTGGTTATGATTCAGATCATGATCGTGTAGTTGGTGACGTTGGTAAGGCTGGTGTAGCTATCGACTCTATCAAAGATATGCGTATCTTATTTGATGGTATTCCATTGGATAAAATGTCAGTATCTATGACAATGAACGGAGCTGTACTTCCTGTATTAGCATTCTATATCGTTGCAGGTTTAGAGCAAGGTGCTACTTTAGAACAATTATCAGGTACTATCCAAAATGATATCTTAAAAGAATTCATGGTTCGTAACACATACATTTACCCACCTGAATTCTCAATGAAGATTATCGCTGATATCTTTGAGTACACTTCTAAAAACATGCCTAAGTTCAACTCTATTTCTATCTCTGGTTACCACATGCAAGAAGCAGGTGCAACTGCAGATATTGAGTTGGCATATACTTTAGCTGATGGTTTAGAATATTTACGTGCCGGTGTTAACGCAGGTATGGACATTGACGCTTTTGCACCTCGTTTATCGTTCTTCTGGGCAATCGGAATGAACCACTTTATGGAGATTGCAAAAATGCGTGCTGGTCGTTTATTATGGGCTAAAATCGTTAAGAAATTTAACCCTAAAAACCCAAAATCATTAGCATTACGTACTCACTCTCAAACTTCAGGATGGTCATTAACTGAGCAAGATCCGTTCAACAACGTTGGTCGTACTTGTATTGAAGCAATGGGTGCTGCACTTGGTCATACTCAATCGTTACACACTAACGCATTAGATGAGGCTATTGCACTTCCAACTGACTTCTCTGCTCGTATTGCTCGTAATACTCAGATTTACATCCAGGATGAAACTCAAATCTGTAAAGCTGTTGACCCTTGGGCTGGTTCATACTACGTTGAGTCATTAACAAACGAATTAGTTGAAAAAGCATGGGCTCTTATCGAAGAAGTTGAAGAGCTTGGTGGTATGGCTAAAGCAATTGAGTCAGGAGTACCTAAAATGCGTATCGAAGAGGCTGCTGCACGTGCTCAGGCTAAAATCGATGCACAAACTCAAACAATTGTTGGTACTAACAAATACCGTCTTGAAAAAGAAGATCCAATTGATATCTTAGATATTGATAATACAGCTGTACGTCTTTCTCAAATTGAGCGTTTAAAGCAATTAAAAGAAGAGCGTAATGAGGAAGAATGTCAAGCTGCTCTTGCTGCTATCACCAAGGCTGTTGAAACAGGTAAAGGAAACTTACTTGAATTAGCTGTTGATGCTGCTCAGAAAAATGCTTCTCTTGGTGAGATTTCTGATGCATGTGAAAAAATTGTAGGAAGATATAAAGCTGTGATTCGTTCTATTAGTGGAGTATATTCTAGCGAAGCTGGAAAAGATCCTGAGTTTGAAAAAGCAACTGCTTTAGCTAAAGAGTTTGCTGAAAAAGAAGGTCGTCAACCTCGTATTATGGTTGCTAAAATGGGACAAGACGGTCATGACCGTGGTGCTAAAGTAGTAGCAACAGGATATGCAGATATAGGTTTTGATGTTGATATGGGACCTTTATTCCAAACTCCTGCTGAAGCTGCAAAACAAGCTGTTGAAAACGACGTTCACGTATTAGGTGTATCTTCATTAGCTGCAGGACACAAAACTTTAGTTCCTCAGGTTATTGAAGAACTTAAGAAATTGGGTCGTGAAGATATCATGGTTATTTGTGGTGGAGTAATTCCAGCTCAAGATTATGATTATTTATATGAATCAGGTGCAGTTGCAATTTTTGGACCTGGTACTTCAGTATCAAAAGCTGCTTGTGAAATCTTAGGATTATTACTTCAAGCTGCTGAGTAATTAAAATAATTACTTAATATAAATTCAAAGCCATCTCGAAATTCGGGGTGGCTTTTTTATTAAAAGAAAAACTTGATTCTGCCACCACTTATCGCATAATTCAAAGGTGCACTAATCTCACTCTGTAAATAACAATAAAAATGCCTAAAAAAATTAAAGAGACATAGAGAAGTATATGAATTCAAGGCCAATTAAGAAGGGGTATGTATTGCAAATCCTTTTACACTCCAATGGTATAGCTAGGATATGACCTCGTACTTACTATGGTTTTATTATGGATATTTTATGGTCTTTCTTCGGTTCCTTAGAAGCAATGAATAACCAAAGAACTACCAAAGACAACCCATAGACATACCAACCACAACCCAAAGAACACCCGAAGAATACCGAAGGATAACCAAAGAATACCGAAGACCTACCGAAGAAAAGTCAATAAAGACTCCATAATCACCAAAACCTGGAATATTTTTGCCACAAAACAGGATTTTGCAGAATATAGGCCATTTTTTTAACCTATTGTACACAAGACAGATTTTACTAAAATCCCTTCACCTCTCATTAACAGCCCATTACAAACGAAAAAAGTTACAATAAAATTACTGTAATTTTTTCTATGTACATTTCAATATACTTTAGTACACTCTATTTTCATAAAAGAATTCTTTTCAATAAGTGAAGTTTTAAAATTAATTCATACATTTAACTAATCCTTTAGTTGAATTTTAACCCTTTGATATTTATTTAAAATCTTCTTAAATATCAAAATAACATATATACTATGAAAAAGATTATTTTATTATCAATCCTAACTACATTCTGTTATTCTTTATTTGCTCAGGAGCAAGGGATTATATTTTCTCACGATTCACTTTTCTCTGAGTTATTAATTAAATCTGAAAAACTAAACAAACCTTTATTTATTGATTGTTATACTAAATGGTGTGGTCCATGTAAAAAATTATCCAAAGAAGTATTTCCACAGAAAATAGTGGGTGATTTTTTTAACGAACATTTTATCAATGCTAAATTTGACATGGAATCAAAAGAGGGTTCTGTCATTAGAGAAAAATATAAAGTAGAAGGATTTCCTACATTACTTTTCCTTAATTTAAAAGGAGAAATTTCACATGCCAGCCTTGGATCTAGAAGTCCACAAGACATGATTGAACTGGGCAAAACTGCACTAGACGATACTAAAAACTTCAAATACTATAACGATAAAATTAATCAAGGAGACAGATCAAGTGAAACGATAACACAATATTTAAAAGCCTATCCGAAAGCACCTAATAAAGACACTTTATTAAACGAGTACTTCAATTCATTAAGTGAGGAGAAATTAATAACTCTGGAATCATGGAATCTTATTCGATCTTTTATACGAGACATTGAAAATCCTCAGTTTAAATACGTTCTAAAACACAGAAAAGAGTTTGAAGAGCTAGTAGGTAAAGAAGAAGTTTCGAATAAAATATTAAGTGGATTTGGGTATTATTCATACATACATAAAGATGATCCTGAAAAGTTAGAATCTCTTGAACAAATAGATGCTGAATTATATGCTACATTTTAGTTACAGAACAACTTTTATATTGCTTTTGCTGAATGCAGAAGAGACAATACTAACAAAGAAAAATGGGCAAGTCTCTTAACCTTGGCAAAAGAGTATTTTCCAAAATCGAATAAGGACCCGATGAATATAAACAACCTATGTTGGGAGATTTATAAAATGCAGAAAGGAGCACCAAATAAAGATGCTTTAAATATAATCAAAGAATGGTCACAATACACATGTGAAAAACACCCTAACAATCATTTTTTCAACGACACCTATGCTCATATACTTTTTGATTTAGGTAATATTGATGAGGCTGTTAAACATGAGGAAATAGCACTATCAGTTGCAGAAGAGAAAAAACAAGACGAAGCTGAATTCTATGCCAAAGAATTAAAAAGATTTAAAGAAAGCCTGAATAACAACTAATAAGATAAAACAACTCAAAAAGCCATTTCGAATTTAACGGAATGGCTTTTTTATTAAAATCTATATCCTATTGAAAAATTCATCCTTACTTTAAACTGATCAACGGTTTCATGATAATGCCCTATATTTCCGAAAAAGTCGTAATAATAATAGTCTTCATAAACCCAACCATAACCTAAACCAAAACACATTTCAAAAATAAAATACCGACCGACATTTCTCTTAAAACCCCATGTAGGAATAATATTTATTTCAGGAAAGACATTAAGTTCCTTTGATTTGAACTCCCATCCTGGTTCATAACTAAGACTTAAAGCCCAATAATCACCACAATTTCCATCAATTCTTTTTCCCTTGACCGACCTTCTTGGTAAACTGTAATAAAATCGAGGTTCTACATTTAATATGGGATAAATATCCCAATAAGATTCTCCCAGAGACATTTCATAAACAAGTCCAAAAGAGATTTGGCTTCGCAATGCAATTAAATTCGTTAATCGCGACTCATTATAAATTGACAAAGGCGGAACTCCTAATTGAACTCCATAGATAGATTTTTCAACTGATACACTCTGTGCTTTAATTTGCGTAACCAATAAACCAATAAAAAAGAAAATAACAGATATTTTTTTCATACTATACTTTTAAAATGTAATACTATAACTAACAGATGGAATGATTGGGAAAAGTGTTTGTTGCCATAGACTCTTTTGCGGATCTGAAATTAGATTTCCCTGATGATCGTATTCTTCATTGAACTCACTTGACCAGAAATAGTAATAAGCATTTTGCCTGTTATATAGGTTATAGACACTTATACTCCAAACCCTTTCACCATGCTTTTTCTTTTTTGTAAAATTCACCCCAACATCCAACCTATGATAATCTTTCATTCTAAAACTATTTCTCCCACCATAAATCTCAACATCCAGATAGGGATAATCATCCTCAAAATACATTACCTCATGAGGTACAATGTAATGTTCTTTAGATAAGGTAATGGCATTACCTGTATTATAAACCCATGAAGCAAACAAATCTATTGTTGGGGTTAATTGATGTTGTACTACAATGCTAATATCATGTAATCTATCGTATTTAAAAGGATATGCCTTTCCCCCATTTTGGTTTTCAAACTGCCTTGTTGTTTTAGATAAAGTATAACCTAACCAACCGGTAAATGCACCTTTTTTCTTCTTTATCAAAAACTCTATTCCTTTTGCAATCCCTTCTCCATCTCCATCAATTTGCTCCTGCCAGTTTTTAGTACCAGAGAAATATGCTATCCCATCCTGAAATGAAATTTGATTACTCATCTCCTTATAATAAACCTCAATACTCATCTCATAAAAATTATCCTTAGTTGTATGTGACCAACCTATCGAGTACTGAGAAGACATTTCAGGTTTTAATTTCACTGTGGCAGGCAACCAATAATCATTTGGCATTCCAACTCCATGTCCAGTCAGGAGATGTACATTTTGCTGCATTCTTGCATAACCAATTTTAATGGAGTGATTATCAAAAACACAGTAGTTTAATGCTAACCGAGGCTCTAGTGATCCAAATGAATTTCTTTTAACAGCATAATTGGAATAACGAATTCCAACATTTGCAATTAAATCTTTTAATACCGTTAATTCGTTCTCTAAATAAACATTGCTTTCAAATGCTTCTTCCCTATACTTTACTATTGTAGAATCGCTTTTACTACCATCTACAACTTGAGAGTTTTGAATTTGAGTTGGCGTATATACATGGTAAACCATAGAACCTCCAGCTCTAACCGTACTCCAACTTTTAGCAAACAACTCAAAATCTGATTTCAGTGTATAATCTGAAACTTTAGATAAAAAATTATAATTAGATTTTAATCCGGAGCCTTTATAGTTCTTTACAATACTATTTCGATATTGTGTATACGAAGCTGTAACATTACTAAATAATTTAGGACTATAAACATGATTCCATTTTAATGCCCCTAAGACATTTCCCCATCGTAGTTTATTTATACTTTTAATACTCTCATCTTTAAACGTTGAAACAGACCTATCATCTCCCGAATAAAAACTCAAATACATACGATCCTTATGTCCAAATTTATAATTTACTTTAGCATTTACATCGTAGAAACTATAACCCATAGAAACACCATTAAACAATAACGGTGTTAAAGGTCGAGTAAGTACATCATACATCATCCTTCGTGCAGAGATATAGTATGATGCAGTATCTTTTTTCAATGGTCCTTCAAGTGAGAATTTTGTTGTAACCAGACCAATTGTAGCTTTACCTTTACGCTTATTTAAATCACCATTTTTCATTCGGATATCTAAAACTGAAGATAACCTAGATCCATATCTAGCAGGAAAACCTCCTTTAATCAATTTTACACTATTGATAGCGTCTGGATTAAATGTTGATACAAACCCACCTAAATGATTTACATAATACAGCGGCACATCATCCAATAAGATCAGATTCTGATCCGGACTTCCTCCACGCACGTACATTGCGCTACCACCTTCATTTCCACGACTAACACCAGGCAATAACTGCAGCACTTTAATTAAGTCAACCTCTCCACCCAACGCTGGCAATCTATCAACATCTTTAATATCTAAATTAATCGTACTTACTTCTGATCGTTTTTCAATAGGGATATACCCATTTATATTTACCTCTTTTATCGTAAGTCCTGGTAAAAGATTGATATTAACAATTGTGTCTTCTATAAAATTTTGCTTTATAAATTGCTGTTTATAACCCACAAACGAACACGTTAAATCATTATATAGATCCTTTTTAATATTTAAACTGTAGTAGCCAAATGAATTAGTAGTGGTTCCTTTTAATTGGCTTTGGCAAAAAACTGTTGCACCAATAACAGGCTCTCCCGTTTGGGCATCTGTTACATAGCCAGAAACATTGATCTGAGCCCTTATTCCTGTTGATAATAACATGAACAGGAATGCATATTTTAACTTAAGCATTTATAATTCTTTAATATGTACAGTCTGGTTAAATCCTACAAAAATCCCATATCCATTTGTTACATTTGAATAAGCATCCACTGGATTACCACTACCATCCCAAACATCACCGTATTGATTTTCAATATTTAGATACAACTTCTTTTTATACAAATAATAATCATACGATACACGTCTTAACTGCACCTCAACTTCATTTATTCTGTTTAATTCATCATCCGGATAGTTCTCAAAGAAAAATGTAAGTTTTTGATTAGTTGTATCGATTAATCTATTTGAAAAGATCAAGCCTACTTTACCATACGTTTCATTAACAACACCTTCATCTTTAATAATAATATCATTACTTGTTAAATCGGCATAATAGTAGTTCGTAGTTGAAAAAAAATCTGTTTCACATTTTAACCGAACTTCATAATAGGTTATGGTTTCTGGAATTTCAAGAATATCAATTGTCATAGAAGAATAAGAACACCCCTCATTATCTACGTATGCCGTTTCGATATATTTTTCAATTACAAAATCACTCGATTCCGGTACTGAGTCAAAGGCACTTACCTCTGGATAACCGTCAACAATCACATTAATGGAATACGTTTTATTTACCTCTGCAATGACATTTGATGTATAATAATATTCATCTTTCTTTTCTAGTTGATATAAATTACCATCAGTTTCAATGGTAACATTTGCTCCTTTTTCTAACACAAACAATGTATCATCATTGGGCAATGTTCTTGTTACCATCACTTCAATATTTTTCCCACTCTCAACCATTCCTCCAAGTACAAGAGTAGGTTCAGGATCTGGTAAGTCAATATCAACCTCTTTAAAACAAGAGGTTAATAAAGTTACCAGTATCACATAATAAAACTTTCTCATAAATCTAACGAAACTCCTAAATGTACGATACCCAAATCTCCATAACCTCCTTCGGCAAAAACAGAAAGCGTCTTATATATCTTAGTCTTTAAACCTCCATAAAAACCCCAATCAAAACTAACTTCTGTATTTTCATTGTAGCCTGAATATTTACCATTATAATGTTGCATTCCTACTATTCCTGACAAATAAGGATCAAAAAATAATCCCTGCAATAAAAAATAGCGTTTAAAACTAAAACCATAATGTATTGTATTGGATTTTAGACTCAACCCTAAACGTTCACTATAATTACTATAATGATTATAACCCATATAAATCCCAGTAGTGAATTTTTTATTGATTTTATAATTAACTCTTAAATATCCAACTGTTTCAAAATACAGATCGTCAGTAGTATAAATCTCCATACTAAATTTCCTACCACTATTGACTCTCTGTGAAAAATTAACACTGATCGTAATAAACAATAAAATAAAAACTATAAATAATTTCATATAATAATATTTAGGGAGAAGATATTACTTCTCCCATGTTTATAATTAGGTGCACTTCATTATTAATAAGATTTGGTCTTTTTCAAAAGGCTCAAGATCATCCTCATATATACGCCCCTCATAATCAAATAAAACTGGAACTTCTGCAGCAGAAAGTCTTCTTGTTCCATTATAAGGTCTATGAGAAATTTCATCCCCTTGTTCTGTTGCATCACATGAATTCTCACGACTAAAATGCGTTGTACTACGATTTCGTCTCCTATACCACGCATCTTGTGTTTTATAATGCAGTTTATAATATAACCCACTTTTTATTCGTTTCTCAAGCTTAAACTTTATGATAATAGAATTATACCATCCAGCTCTCTGAAAGCATACTTTTGCCTGTATTCTTGAAAAGTCTCTTTCTAATCCAAATTTCCACTCTTTTTTCTCATCGGTATTTTTACAAAAGGAACGTTTCATTGAGGTTCTATTCCCAGTTTCTAAATAATCAAAAACATTAATATCCCAATCCAAAGTTGTTTCTTCCTCTGCACTTTTTAAACCACTATTATCAACTAACGCAACAGAGGTAGTCTCTTCTTTAATATTTGTAGTAAGTAAATAACCACCTACAATTATTTGCCTGTCAGGATTCATCAATGTAGAGAATATATCATCTTCAATAACAATTGATGTATCAGTATTTACACTACGAAAAGATTCATATCCAAGAGCTTTTTCAAATCCATTAAAATTATCATCGCCAATAGCACTTAGATAATTAATGCATGTTTGTAGAGAACTTTCTGATTCAAATACAAGAATATTATTATCGACCTGAATGTTAACTGAATCAGGAAGAATAATTTCTGAAAATTCAGCTCCTTTATTTGTTTCAATTTCTTCTTTATTACAAGAAGTACAAAGAATAATTGCTAATATTGTACTTAGTAAAAAATAATTAATTAACTTCATTAAAATTAAAATTTAAGATTTTTTGATAGTGCTTGGCAATATTATATTTAAAATGATTCGCAGTCATAAAATGTATATTGTCAAGCCATTAAGCAGAACTATACAACCTTTAAAGATAAGTCCCCCTGCAAAGAGCCATCCCAATTAAATAAAGGTTAAACTAACTATATATTTTACATACTAATGCCTTTTTAAATTAAACATAACAATACAACTCTCCATACATTGACATTAAATCCAATGCATAGGACTATTTAACTTATTAATAATTTTAAAAGGAGTATTAACTAATGAAAGCTAGGGGTATGCTTTGGTTAAAAATCACATTAAATCTCCACAAAAACTGGTCAAATATAGATTAATTATTAAAAGGGAAATGTAAATGGTAAATTTTTCTCGTGAACGGTAAAATAACTTTCGTCTATTATGCTATACAGAACACAACAATTTCTTTTTCATCTCACTTAATTTACGTCTTGAAACTGACAATACATTTCCACCGGTAAGAATAATTTCTTTCTTAGTTACATCAAACTCTGCAATATGATATAAATTAATTAAAACAGCTCTGTTAATCCTGAAGAAACCAAGTCCTTCAAATTCAGTTTCAAATTTACATAGCTTTTTTGCCACAGAGATCTTTTTATCTAGATAAAACACAGTACAGATATAATCTTCGCAATAAATATATTTAATATCTTGAATATTTATCAGCAATGATTTAAGCACGAGTTTTTTTCCTAATTGCTCAGAAAAATCCTTGATCATAAAGGTTTGGTTTAGTTAAATATTTTTCAGCTATTTATAATAGCTGAAAAAAGCGATATTGTTTTAAATAATTAATTGAATTTCTAATAATCTACAACCTAATGCCCATAAACAACACATCATCCACCTGTTCAAGATCACCCTTCCAGTTAATGAAATTATCTCTTACAAGTTCACCCTGCTTATCCATAGGTTTTTCATGAATTTCTTCTAAAAGGTTTCTTACTCCAACTTTCATTAATTTCTTTCCCTTAGGACCACCAAATTGATCAGGATATCCGTCAGAGAACAGGTATATAGAATCACCTTTTGAACATTCATATTCATAATTTACAAAGCTAGTATCTAATATCAGGTCATCATCCCCAATACTTCGCCTTGTACCATTATATACTGTAAGCTCATTATTAATATACAAGTAAACTGGTCTTTTAGCCGATGCCAAAACAACCTTACCTGTAGACATATTGATTTGGATTACACTTATATCCATACCATCTTTTGCCTGATCATCACCCTCTTTTTGTAGAAGGATTCTTATATCTGCATCCAATCTCTCTAAGATATCTGCAGGAGTATCAACACCTTCCAGTTTATAAATATCATTCAATAGCGTAGAGCCAATCATTGACATAAATGCACCAGGAACACCATGACCAGTACAGTCTGCACAACAAAGAGTAAATACATTTTTGGTTCTGTTAAACCAATAAAAATCTCCACTTACAATATCACGAGGAGCAAAAAACACAAATGACTCAGGGAAGGTATTTCTTAAGGAATCAACTTGTGGCAGAATTGATCTTTGAATCCTTTTAGCATAATTAATACTATCCGTAATATCCTGATTTTTCTTCTCTAATTCAACTTTCTGTTGTCTGATTTCAATAGTTTGCGAAGCCACTTCTCTTTGCAAGGCCTCTTTCTGTAACCTTAAAGATCTTTCTCTGAATTTAATGATCCAATATACAGCAACCACAAGTAAAACGGCTACTAAGAAATAAAACCATATTTTTTTCCAAAATGGAAGTTCAATTTCAATTGAAACAGAAATAGGATTTTTAGTTACATATCCATCTGCATTAAAAGCCCTGATTTTTAAAACATACTTTCCTGAAGGAAGAAATTCATATTCTCTAAAATTTGTAGAACCTAAATCATCCCATTTTTTATTATCCTCTTCACCATCTTCCAACATTTTATATTGATATGTCACTCCAATCGGATCTTTAAAGCTAATCCCTGTGAATTCAAACCTAAATCTATAATTTGGTTTACCATACGGATAACTCAATACAATAGGTTTATTTATAGGATACTTCTCCCCGGATATATCTATTTCTGTAAAATTTAGCCTTGGAGCAACAACATTCTTTTCATCGCGATCTGGAAAGTACTTTATGACTCCGTGACTAGAAGCGAACCAAATATTTTCATCGCTGTCTGCCCATAATTTATAAAAATCACCACCCATTTTATCCTTATAACCCATATTCTTAATTTGCATGGTATTAAGGTCTATTGAACTTATCCCTGGCCAGTGACATACCCAAAGCACATTATTTTTATCACAAACTATATCATAACAATAGTTTTTAGATAAACCATCCAATACAGAAATTGACTGAAGTGTATCTTTAGTGTACTTCAAAACTCCTTTACCAACAGTAGATAACCAAATATTTCCATCATTATCTTTTGTCATCCCTGACACATTAATGGGAGCACGAGATAATTTATGAACCTCAATATTTGCAGAGTCAAGCATACATATACCACTCGATTTTGGTCCAATCCATACTTTTTTATTATCATCTACATAAACAAAATTTATATTATTATGGGGCAGCTTATTTTCTGTTGTATATTGCTCAACCTGATTTGTATCTATATCGATTATAAAAAAACCTCCTGATGTTGCTAAGTAGATTTTTGAATCCAACAAAGCCATATCATTTATATAATTACCTATAATTGACTGTGTATAATTATATTTCTTAAAAGTAAGATCTCCAGTTTTTCTATAATACAAACCTTTATTTAATGAAGAAACCCATAATGTACCTTTATTATCATATTCGAACCCGGTTATTCTGTCATTTGGTATCCCTAATGCAGAATCGTAATATTCATGATCGGCAAAACAATATGGATCAGTTTTCAAAATCCCATTATCTAAACCAATCCATAATTTATTATTTACAGCTAATACAGAAATTGCTTTTTGCTGTTTAAAGCCTATATCTTCAAGGTCATAGTGAATAAAGCTTTCGTCTAAAAGCACAGAAACTCCACCTCCATAAGATGCAAACCAGTAATTATTTTCTCTATCAGCTAAAATGCTTTTAATAAAATCGTGATTTAAGCCATTTTGAGTAGAAAAATTAAAGGACTCTGTAAAAGTTTGAGTTGCATCATCCCAAAATAACTTAATAATTCCTTTACCCCATGTAGCTAACATTAAGTTCCCATCCTTTTCTTCAAAAATATCCAGAATATTTTCCTGATCTACATCAAACTTTATACATAATTCATTACTTGCAAAGTGTTTAGTAGATTTATTATCATAGGTAAATAAATAAAATCCTTCATCTTCTGTAGCAATCCAGTATTCTCCCTCAATAGCTCTTCGCTTAACAATTTTATTTATTCTTGTTGGTGGCACACCGGTAACTTCATCAAGTGACCGTATCTTATTATCATGACCTATTTTTAGAATAAACAATCCATCTGACGTTCCTAATAAATAATGAAAATCATCAATGCATTTAATTGAATAATAAAGTTTATCTCCAAAATATTCTCGATCAAAAAAGCATGTAATCTTCTTTTCCGGAGAGACTTTTATTACTCCATTATTTTGTACTGTGGCCCATATATTACCTATTTCATCCTGACAAATATCTTTAATTGGACTGGTAGCCCTTTCTTCAGGAATAATTTTATGAAAACCATCATCATAATACGACATAGTTCCATTACCATGTCCTGCCCATAAAACACCACTTTTATCAACAAAAAGAGAATGAATAAAATCAGATGCTAAGGAATCATTTTGTGTATACGTGATAAATTTAAGTCCATCATACCTCACTAAACCTTCTCCGGTTCCAATCCATAAATACCCCTTTGAATCCTGGGCCAGACAGTAAACAAAGTTCTGAGGTAAGCCCATATCTGAATCAAAATTCTTAAAGTCAAAAGATTGTGCCTCAACCTTAAAAAAAGTAGAAACAAGTAATAAAAACAGAAATAATTTAGCTTTTAAATATTTAATTTGAATCATATTTGAACTACTATTTAGGGTTTAATGCCAATACTATATTTATATTTTGGAATACCGCCAATAGGTACACTATAAAATGGCATTAATTCATCATATTGATTTTTCAGAAATATAACTACATTATTGCTTTTAATGTGAGCACTCTTATTTTTGATTATTTGAATATCAAAGGAAGTATTTTTTTCACTTGGAACAACAGGGTGCATACTCTCACTCCAACTATTATCTCCGGATACTTTTAAAAACTCACCATTTTTAGCCACAGAAATAATTCTAATAAAACCATCATTATCCCAATCAAAATTAGTTTGCTTAACGGCAAGAACTCTTTCGTCAATAAAAGGATAAATATGAGAAACTTCGTTTACATCATCATGTAATCTGAATTTATATTTAAAGTAAAATGCAAAAGCTCCTTCCACAGGTTGATTTTCTGTAGCCAACTGACTTAAATACAAACGATATAAATTTCCATCGTCACCACCTACACCTTCTATAACTACTTTAAAAATATATCCCCCATAATCAGGAAGATATTCACCTTCAGTTGGATTTATCGGACCAAATGTATACCACTGCTTTTCATAACGTGCATTTTCGGTAAAAGACTTAGTTCCCAAAAGAGTTCCGCTTCTAAAATTACCTCCAAGATTCATTTTACGGGCATCTTCATTTGAACAAGCTTCTTTACCACCATAAATACTATATTTCATGCGAGTATCCCATTCTCCTTTTTGTTCATCTAATACACCACCAATATCAGGATCATATACTCTTATATAAATTGGTTCAATATGATTCTTAGGTACTGAAAAAAATATGATTTGGGTAAAATCGTTATCCCCCCATGCTTGCTCTCCCTCTTTTCCAAATGTTACTAAATAAGGAATATTTTCATCAACCGCAGGAACAGGTTGTGCGAATGTTTGAATAGAAAGAAATAAAAATAAATACAATAAAATGTTATGTCGCATATGGTTAGTCATTATTCTATTACTACGATTTTTCTTTTTGAGGCCATTTTTTGTGTGTTGTCATCTAATGAAACAACACCACATTCAATTGTGTATATACCCTTTTTTCGAAAAATATGATTAATTGTTACACCTTTTGCCCTATTATTATCACCTAAATCCCAATAATACTGAGCGGCCTTAAAATCTTTCAATACAGATTTTGATGCTGATAGTGTTAACGGAGTATTTATTTTAACCGTATCTTTGCATGATATATAAACTTGTTGTGTTTGTTTTAATTCTAGTTCATACTGTGCAACTGTAAATAAATCTACATTTGCTAATGTATCAACTACGCTTAAATGAACATTATACATCCCTGGTCCTGGGAAACAATGTCTCACTTCTATACCATCAGCAGCCTCTCCATCGCCAAAATACCATTTATATTTATACGGTAATGTATCTGATTTAAATGGTCCATTTTCAAACAAGGTAAAGCAATAATTATCCTCAACCTGATCTTTGACATCTGGAAAATCAGGATAAGGGTTTGAAAAACGGTAAATATCATCATTCCCAGATCTGTTAGAAGCAAAGAAACCCTCTGTTAATCCAGGAAAAATATAGCATGAGAAATCATCACTTGATGAATTAATAGGTGCATCTAAATGAACAGGCTCAATCCATTCTTTTCCATTCCATGATGTATAAAAGATATCTAAACCACCTTGTGAATTATGCTCATTCGAAGCAAAGTAAAGTTTTCCTGACGGATGATAAAAAGGAAAAAGTTCCTTTCCTTTTGTATTTACCTTTTTACCCAAATTAACAGGCTCAGTCCATTCTCCATCTTTTAATGTTGATTGATATATGTCTGTTTCACCAAAACCACCCTCCATATTTGATACATAAAAAATAGTTTTGCCATCAGGAGATGCTGTTACTTGCCCATTTGAATAATTTCTTCGCGAATTGAAAGGAAAAGAATATGGACGACTCCATTTACCATTATTGTTTTCAATGATAAATATTCCAAATAAATTTTCACGACCATTACTTCTTTTAACTGTAGTATACTGATTTTGAGTAATAAAAATCTTGCTTTTATCTTCACTAAAACAGATGGATGAAGTATTTAATTTACTAAGCCTTTCTGAATTCAAAGGACTTTCTTTTCCAAAATCATCGTTAATCAAAAGATTAGTTTTATAGATTCTATACAATCCTTCATTATTCTGATCCAGGTATGTTTTTACAATCTCATGCTTTCGATTACTTGCAAAATACAAAGTTGAATCAATTACAAAAGGAGCAAAATCGTTCTTTATTAAACTATTATTAGGAATTTTTTCAACAGATATTTCCTGTGCTTGAACCATTCCATTAATCATTATAAAAGAAACAATTACTGATATTATATGTGATAGTAATTTCTTCATAGTTAAAAGAATTTTGGATTTGGAGAATTAATCTTATAACCAAAATCAAACTGTAGAGAAACTTCATGAGTCCCATTGTTATAAGTAGCAATTTTGTCCAGACTATAATCAAGACTATATGTAAAACGAAGTTGAGGACTGATTTGATAACCCAAAATACCCACTACATCACCAACTGTTCTATAAGAAGCTCCTATTAACAAAGATTTTAAGAATATTGCTGTTGCACTTACATCAACAAATGTTTCATCATCCATATTAATTCTTAACAATGCAGAAGGCAGAATGCTTACATTATTCGAAATTTCATATAAATAACCAGCAGTAATCAAGTAGTCTATTTTATTAAAATCAACCGAATTCTCCCCGGTAACATACCTATCAAAATAAATAAATGTTGGAACTGATAATCCCACAAAATATTTGGAATTATATAAGGCTGTACCAAACCCTAAGATAGGAGCGCCACTATTTTCTGTCATGGCAAAAGATGCATCCTGAGAATCAACCACATTAACTTCACTCCAATTCGTTTTATAATTTACATAACCAGCAGACATGGCTAATCCAATTTTTGCGCCACTGTTTAATTCTAATCTGTAAGTATATGATAAATTAAACCCTGAATTAGCAGCTATAGCATAACTTTCATTGAATATTTGAGCCCCCAATGCCACTTTCTCTTTTTTTAATGGAGTATTAATACTAAAAAATGCAGTACTTGGAGAACCTTCAAATCCCATCCATTGTTTACGGTACGATCCAAACATTGACATGACTTCATGTGATCCTCCGAAACCAGGATTTATACTGTATCTGTTATACATATATTGACTCATAACAATTTCGCGCTGAGCAAAGGTTGAAATTGTTAAAAGCGATATTAATGCGACTAATAGATGCTTCATATATAGTGTGGGTTTCTTTTTTATTTACCTTTTTATTACCAAATATTTTTTAACCGGTTTACTTAGTTCATCAGCATCAAAAATATAATAATACACTCCTTCGGGTAATTCTTCCCCACCTTTTCCTACTCCGTCCCATTTTATTTCATGGTTGCCTCCTACTCCTGTATCTTCATATTTAAGCTTACCAAACTTATCAAAAACAGCAAAATGTACATTATTTAAATTTTCTGAACCTGGAATTTTAAAATATTCATTTACATAATCTCCATTAGGAGAAAATCCCTCTGTTTCATACAATTTTCTCATTGTAATCACAACTGTATCTTCAACAGCTGGACAACCTCCTTCACTAGTCTCTGCCGACCATAAAAACCGGTAAACCCCAGGTTCCATTCCAGTAACAACACTTGTGCTTGAATTTGAATTATCAATAGTAGCATTACCTTCCAACAATGACCATGTCCCAACACCCTCTGTTAGTGTTTCTGCATATAATTGAACATTATCCATCGCAAAGATTGTAGAATCTTTTCCTGCATAAACAGGGTAAGGACTTGGTTGAATAGTTATTGTTACATCATCATCATCTGAACATGTTCCATTAACTTCTGTCCACTTTAAATTATATTCACCTGAATTATAAGCTGTAAATATTGTATAAGGATCAGTTACATCCACAAAATCACCATCTGAATCCAAACTCCAGGAGCCATCACCAATAGATGGGCTTGCATTAAGATTTATCACCCTATCACACAAATCTAATTGATCAATACCTGCATTTGCTTTAGGTTGCTCATCAATATATACATGATAGATAAGGTCTGAGTATGAAGTTTCACAACCATAATTACCTACTATAGTTGTGAAATGATAATTTGTAAGACTTTGAATAGAAGATGTAGGATTAAATGATGGACTTAATGTTAAAGTGTGATTACCTAAAGATAAGTTATCTTCGGTCAACACATTACTTTCATCATTGAATGTTATTGAAAATGGTGCATTACCATTGGTAATATTTAAGTCCACATAAGTAGAACTTTCATCACAAATTTGATCCTCAGTATTTACAAGTTCTAATGCTGGAGGTTCGGCAAATCGTATTTGAACATCATCACTACTCACACAACTCATTTCATTATCTGTCTCAGTCCAGGTTAATGTTACCAATTGATAATTATCCGAAGAAACTGTAGTATTTCCATCTGTTACGTCATCAAAGTTTAACACATCAGAATTAGATGTCCATTTTCCACTTGCACTAGAGTTAGGAACAGCTTCTAAAGCAAACTCATTTCCACAAACAATTTGATCTTCTCCAGCATCTGGATTAGGTTTTAAATCTGTTACAATTTGCGTTCCTGTAATTTCTTCTGCTGGAGCATCACAACCATTAACATCCGTTACTGAATAAATATAATACTGATCTGATGAAGAAACAGGGTATTGTAGATTATCTGTTAATTCAGTAGAGCTTTCATTATATGAGCTTGTATTATTCTTAATTGTATAATCAAATGGTGCATTACCTGTAAACTCAACATCAAATACCACATTATCAGTAAGAGCATCAGTTGAACAAAATTTATATTCTCCTGATGTAATTAGTTTAGCTGTAGGTGAACCTTGAAAATTAATGGTCACCTCATCTGTAGCTGTACATGTACCATTCTCTTCTGTTAAAAGAAAAGTCACTGGCCCTTCAATATCTTTTGTAAAAGATGAAGTTGGAGAATTAATATCTGAATATGTACCTACTCCACTCTTATCATTCCAATAAATAGTATGATCTGGATCCGATATAGTTCCATCTAAAGTATACTCATATCCACAAATAGTAGCATCAGAACCGGCATTAACATCAGGCATTTCATCAACTTGTATATGCATAACATTAGATGTATATTCAACTCCACTTCCTCCTACATTATTAGGATCTAACGGATAATTATTATCATAAATCCTGGTTATTGTAAAATCAGTAGTTTTATTAAATTGTAGGGAAAACGTATATGGATTTTCATCTTCATGTACAGTTCCACTCCACAAAGAAGATTGTCCATTTTTGGCATACATGAACATAAATGGTCCGGTTCCAGTAAACTCTATGGTAATTATAACATCTCCGCTTTCACATACAGAAATATCTTCACTTTTAATTATAGCAGTCGGTTTTTCCGGATCTTGAGCAAAAAGCTCTAAAGATGTAAAACAAATAAAAATCAGAATAATATGAAGCAGTATTTTCATACAATGTGGCTATAAACTTTTCAAACTATACAAACATAGCTAATTTATACGAAAATGTTCATTTCATACACCTACTCCTTTAACTGATTAACATAAGAAAAAGAGCGTTTTATCAAAAAAACTTTTTAAACAATAAGTTTAAAATGTAAATACATTGACAATTATTTAGTATAGAATGCAAAATCAGTGTATAAAAATACACATCGTATTTATCATAATATACATTAACAATATACTAAAGATCGTAAATAGTCCTTGCTTTAGGTTTATCCTTTCTCATTTTTTTGTACCTCCATTCATTATAAGTTTCGGAAAACATAGGAACAAAATTTTCCTCAGGTCCCGGAGCAGGAGCAAAAATAAGATTACCCTCAGGGTCGATTAAATAATACGTTGGAAAGGCTTTTATATCGTAGTCTAACAACACTTTTGCATTATGAGAAAAATGGAGGAAATTCCATTTATACTTGTGCTCTTTTACAAATTCATAAGCTTTATCCGGATCTTCATCTGTTAATATGGTTACGATAACCATATCCTTTTTAAACATATCAGCAAATTGCTGTAATATCTGAAAATCCTTTTTACAAGCATAATTTTCAGTATTTGCAAAATTCAAATAAATAAACTTACCTTCAAAATCTTTAAGTTCGCGCGTTTTACCAGACAATGTTGTTAACGAAAATGCAGGAGCTAACAATCCAACTCTCAACTTGGTGAACTTATGAAAAATATCACCCGCTATTTCCTTATTGATTTCACTATCACACTCCTCTGTAGCTTGTTTCATCAGGGTTATAATTTTTTCCTTATTATAATTACCTGAATAAAAGCCATCATATAAACCTTTTATAACAACCAACTCAGTAAGCGTACGATTATAAAATAAAGAATCTTTACCAAAAGCAACAGCTAAACTATCAAAAGACTCCACATTTGGCCACATTGCTTTAACACTCTCTCCTTCTTTTGAATTAAAATAGGAATAAAAGAAATTTGAAAACACCTGATTAAATGCATCCCAATACGGATCTAATGAATACTGAACTGGAACGTGACTAAAATTTTCATTAATCAACTTTCGCTTATCATTTGAATTGATAAAATTTTTCAGATTTATATAACTATAGGATTTATATTGACCAAACCAACTATCCTTTGAAGCAGGAAACCGATCCTCAGCTTCATCAATAATTTGATAGGCAAGCTTTTTATTGTTGGTTAGTACAATTTTTCTTATTTCATCTGCAAATCTTTGGTTATAATACAGATCAAAGCTCTTTACTTTTTGATTTAAATCAACTCCATTATCATTTTTAACGCCTAATAAAATAGGTTCTGGAATAAAAAAAGGATTCATTTTATTCTCCTCTTTCATTGGATGATAAGGAGGTAATTCAATATTGTATTTTTTACCTGGTTCAACTAACAAGTACCCTTGCATTTCACCCAGATTGATATAAATCTTGGTAACATCATCAACATGAAAAGACGTAATAAAATTCCCTTCTTTGTCAACTCTAAAAGTTCTGAGATCCTTATAAGACCGGGTAATATAATTACTCTGGCTTCGAACTGTAAGATTCATATTTGCATATTCAACAGCCTTACCATAAATAGTTACACTATCTACCCTCTCTGCCTGAACCCACTGCGACACTATTAAAACAAATACGAGTATACAATATCTCATTACTTCACCTGCATATTATAATTAGCCATTTTTTCCTGAATTCTTTTAGGAATAAATTTACTTGCATCCCCTTTATGCTTTATAATATCTCTTACAATTGAAGAATTAACAGGTGTATGCTCTGGTGTAGTAAGCAAAAACACAGATTCAATACCAGTCATAGCCTTATTTACTTGTGCTATGGCCCTTTCATATTCAAAATCTGCAGCAGTACGAATTCCCCTCAAAATATATTTGGCATCACATTCTTTAGCAAAATCAACGGTTAAACCTTCATATTTACCAACGTTTACTTTAGGTTCATTCTCAAATATATAGTTAATCCAATCCACTCTGACATCGACAGGATAAAAGTCTTTTTTATTAGAGTTAAAACCAACACCTATAACAATTTCATCAAACAAATCCACAGCTCTAAGTACAATGTTTTCATGACCTATAGTAAAAGGATCAAAAGATCCGGGAAATATCGCAACACGTTTCATTCTCTCTATTTCTAAATTGTTTTTAAAAGAATACTTTTATCCGGGCATAAAGTTGTGAAAATACTTTCAGCACACAAAATACAACTTACCAAAACTTTATTTTAAAAGTGGCAAATATGGCCATTCGCAATAATATCATTCCATGTTTAAACCTGCTGATATTAGTATCTCCATATTTTCTCTCTTTATACCTTATGGGTAAATCAATTATTTTAAGATTTAATTTATAGGCACCAAATAAAAGATCGAAATCGCCAAAAGGATCAAATTCGCCAAAAAACTTTCTATTAGCAGCTAACTTCTCATAATCTTTTTTAAACATTACTTTTGTTCCACACAAAGTATCTTTTATCGGGCGCTCAAGTATATAACTAAAACACTTACTAAAAAAATGATTTCCTAGAGTATTTAAAGGTCTCATTGCATTTTTTTCCATAGGATAAACCAATCTTACACCATTGATAAACTCACCTTTTCCTGTAGTTATTGCATTATAAAATTTAGGTAAATCTTCAGGAGGAACAGTCAAATCTGCATCTAAAATCATTAAAATATCACAAGTGGCAGCACTAAAACCTTTGCGTACAGCATCTCCTTTACCTTTACCATCCTGCTGCATTATTTTAATATCATAAACTCCTTCATATTTATTTTGAATCTTCTGAATGGTTTCCCAGGTATCATCAGTAGAATTACCTTCAACAAAAATAATTTCAGTATGCTTACCAAATTCAGGCATGCGCTTTATAGCCTGTTCAATATTTCCACTTTCGTTTCGAGCTGGTATTATTACCGAAGTTGAATATCTGTTTTGTATTTCTTCCTTTGAAAGTGTTTGAGGAATTGGCCTGGCGAAAACAAATTGATTTAATCCTAATTTATTTATAAATGGCAGTCTACTTATAAATCTATTTACAAAACCTGAAACTAATGGAATATTATATGGCAACAACATGTTTCGGTTAGCTTTATAAGTTTCAAACCCTGCCAAATATAAAAGGTTTTGTATATCATTACTTGACAACCAATTTTGCTGTGGAGATTTCTTTTTCACTCTAATAAATTCAGCAAACCTAATAACTGGTTCCCAAACTCTATTGTAATAAGTAACAATTAGCCTGGTTTGATCATGCACTACATTATGTAATTGATTAAAAACCTGCTCAATATCCGGTAACAAACCAATTAAATTCGACATCACTACCACATCATACTTTTCATTCAGATTAATATCTTCAGCTGGCATTTCATAAAATGTGATATCTTGAAATTGTTGCTTACCCAAACTTATCATAGCAGAAGAGAAATCAATTCCTGTTTTTTCTTTTGCATTAATTGCATTTAACAAATCTCCACTTCCACAACCAATTTCAATCACAGTACTTTCTGGATGAATAAAATAGTTACAGTACTTGGTTATTGAATTCCAATAATAAGAACGCTTCTTTCTGTACTTCACCCATTTTTCAGCAAACTGATCCCAATATTCTTTAATCTCCGAACTATATAACTGCATTTTATAAATTCTCTTTTTCATTATTATTTACAGGATTATTCAGTTGTGAATAATCTATCTCAAAAAGATATGATGGTTCTTTATCTCCAAACTTTTTTATAAGTCGAAAAATCTTTGGATAATCCTTAACCACAACTGACATATATCTTTTTATTGTATTAATAGTCTGTCCTGTATACACATATGGATTTTTACGTAAACTCGCCACAATGATGTGTGTTACATTTTTCTCTTTCAAATGCTCTGCCAAATCTTTTGCAGAACCTTCAGGAATACGATACACCCCATAAAATTTCCGTCCCTTACCATAAATTCGTGCAATATTTGGTTTTCTACAAGCAACATAAGTATTTTCATTTGATAGATTTTCATCAACATAATCTACCATTTTCAAGTAACTAACCCAATCTGGAGTAAAACCTGCAAATTTATTTCCCTGAATGTTTTTTGACAGTGTATCTAAATCAATAGTTTTTACACCATTTGTTATGGCCATTCCTATTGATACAATTAAAATCACAAAAAAGAACTTCCTGATTAAAACAACATTTCTTACCTTAGCTATTTGAATAATTGTGGACACTAAAAACACAAGAACAAATGGAACAAAAGGAATAATTAAACGATATTGATCCCACAATTTCTGAAGTGAAAAGAACGTAATTCCGAGCATTATTGCCAAATAAACAGCTGTAAAAAATAAGTACTTGTTCTTTTTTGGAAACCAAAAAAACCCCAATAAAAAAATAACATACAGAACTATAGTAACAATAGGGTTAATTGTATTTTTCTGAGCTGATTTAAAACCTAAAATCCTTACAAAATGCTTTGATAAATACAAGTTTGAGTTATCCTTAAATCGTTGAACAAAACCTGCAAAATCTTCTTTCCCTTCGCTTTTATCATAAGGATGTTTATTTAATAACTGAGAGGTCTGTTCTCCTGATTGAGGAGGTAAGTCCCAAACTAAGCTCTTTATTCCAATAAATATTGAGATTAATAGCGAAAAACCTAAAAACAACAATAATGCTTTTTTATAACTTGTATATACAATAAAAAAAACGATTAATGCTAATACAGAACCAAAGCCAATGGTTCTGGTGATAAACATTAAAGCGGCTAATATTATTATTGGAGTAATTCTTTTAATATCTTCTTTTACACCTGTTGATTTTTCCTCATTTTCATTTTCTATAATTTTAAAAACATAAATAAAGAAAGCACTCTGAAGCAGCATATAAAAGGCTTCAGAAAAAGTTTGACTTGAAAAGAACAAAAAGTATTGACTTATACTTAAAACTCCAATTGCAAAAAACAAACTTGTATATGACACTCTCTCTTTAAACGCCCTATAAAACAACATAATAGAACTTAATAGAAACACAAATGAAGTTAATTTCAGAACAATCAAATTCATTCCAAACAAACCAACAAACAACGACAAAACCATTGGATATAAGGGTCCCTGATATGATGGAAATTTTCCTGATTCCCAAAAATTAATGGCTCTTGTAATATAAGTAGAGTCATCTCCTGATATACTTACTCTGGCATTAAAATACAGAAAACTAAAAAGAACAAACGCTCCTATAATTATATAAAAGACTAAAGCTGACCAATCTTTTAGCCAGCTTTCTATTTTATCATCAAACAATATGTTCTTATCTTTTGGTTGATTATTTACCATTTACTTAATATTTAATCTATTTCTTTTTTGCGATAAGCATTTACAAATAAAACATTACCCATGTTATCATATTTAGTAAAGCTTTCTAGTCCATTCTTTATATTCTCTGATGAAAACCCAACTATAGTTAAATCTGCATCATGACTCTGTTTCCTTATTAAATCCTCTTTATTATCACCTTCATTGAAGGTAATCATCTGAACATTACCAGGAACAATTGGCAATCGTCCATTCTTAATTCTATCCAGCCATTTTTTCTTTTCCTCCTCTGATTCTTGCGCAGGAACAAGCGAATATATTTTTATAAATCCTTTTTTCCAATCAGGATGACCTATAATTATATAGGCCAATAAAACCATTAGATTCGCATTATGAAAATCATGACGCCCAATCCAAATATGAATCTCTTTTTTATAACCAAAACCTTTTAATGATGTATTTAAAAAGCAGACATCCATTTTACATGAATCGAACAATGCATAATTATCCAGAGCATTCTTTAACGAGTCTGGCTTGTCATTTGGAAATTCAAACAAAATAAGATTGCTCCCCTTTCCTGAAATACCAGAAAGCTGAATAACCTGAGCTATAGCTGATGTATAAGAAGGACTTATTACTGTATCAATATAAACACGAGTATTACTACCTTTTGCTCGCGATATTAACCTATCAAGAGTTTTCTGGGATTGATGATGTGTTTGTGCAGTCAAAAAACCTTCCACGTAATGAATATAAGTACCAAACCCATATTTATGTGATATCCATCCTAGTAAATCAAATGCACTTTGCCTTTCAAAAGAATCAGCACTAACACATACTGCAAATGGCCTCCAATAATACTCTTGCTCTTCCTTATTGGCTCTCTGCACAAAAATCTGGATCTGTCGACTTAATTGAAACACTACTCCTTTAAATAATTTTTCCAACCCTCTTTTTTCAGGCCTGTATTTACTTATTATCAAATAAATAACAACCATAATCATGATCGAAATTAATGCATAGGTAAGATTCATTTTAAACATTAGCCAGAAAGACAAAATGGCTCCGGCCAAAGAGTAGTACCATTTATTATGCTTAAAAGTTGGTCGATAAGAAGGATCTGCAGCAAAATTCTCTAAAAAACTTATTAAACAGATAGCACCATATGTTACCATAAAAAACATGGAGATGATTTGAGCAACAAAGTTTACATCTCCAATAATCACAAAGAAATATGCAATTACTATAGTAACTAAAGTTCCATTTACCGGATCATTATCCTTCACCTTTCCTTTCGATAACCATTTATTAATATGAGGATAAGGTAAAATTTTATCAAAGCCAATAGCCTGTAATGTTCTTGGAGCTACAAGAATAGATCCGATTGCACTAGAAAGTGTGGCAGCTGCTAACCCAATTGGTATAATTGGCCCCCATATTGCAATTCTTTGCATTATCAATTGATCACCTGCAAGTTCATCTGCCGAGGCTGAGATGGTTAATTTATATGCTATTGCAACATAAACCACCATACCAATAAGAGTAGCCCATAATGTCCCTCTTGGAATTGATTTTTTTGGATCTTTCAAATCACCTGATAAACCTAAACCTGCAGCAATACCTGTAAATGCCGGAAATATTATTGTAAATACATAAAAGAAACTTTCAGGATTACTTGTTGTCTCATTTAGCAAATAAAATGAGCTTGTAGTATTTGAGGATCCCATAAAAAAGAGAACGATAGATAAAAAAAGGACACCCACTACAACATATAAAGCCTTCATCCCAATATTTGCACCTCGTATTATAACAATAATACTTAATAGTGTCATCATTATTAGAGTTACAGCTTTCTTAAAAGTAGCAGGTTCAATATCGTAAGGTATCAAAGGCAAAACTGCGTCAAATGCCTCTCCAAAAGCAATTATATAAAAAGCTACACTTATTGCCTGAGATAAATACAATGCTATTCCAATTGCGCCACCAATATTTAAACCAAACGATCTTGAAATAATAAAATAGGCTCCTCCCCCCTGTACCTTTTGGTTAGTAGCTATTTCAGCCACAGCCAAAGCCGTTGGAATAGTTACCAGATGTCCGATAAGAATTATTGTTAATACACCAAAGAATCCAACATTACCAACAGCCCAACCAAATCTAAGAAATAATATAGCGCCTAAAATAGTTGAAATGGCTGTCATAAAAACCGGCATAGAACCGAATGTAGCATTTGGGTTTGTAACTGCTTTCTGCATATCTGCTATTTTTGGAATCGTTACTCAAAAATAGAAAAAAAATAATAAGCTCAAGATCTATTTTATATGCATCAATAACATGAGATAATTCATACGTATTACGCTTGACCATTTAGTTAAAAATAGCTACCTTGCAATCATTCTTAATAGGTTTAGATTACACAGAAATCTTTGAGGAAGCCGGAAAAATAGGGGTGTTTTTCCGGCTTTTTTATTTTCTTTTTCTTCAAGATAAAAAAAAGGTAACCACAAAACAATTTTTCACACATTTTTTTCATCAATTTATTATTCTTTAATTTCTTTATTTTTGGATAAACCCAATTATTTAATCATGAACGACCATGTAAATTAGTTTTTTAAAATTTACACACAGGAGAGTTATCAAACTCATTTGAGAATTCCATCTGGCCGTTAAATAAATTTAATCAGATGAAAACAATAACACAATTATCGAATCCCAAACAGATTTTATTGGGAGTACAATTTCTATTTGTTGCTTTTGGTGCTACCGTACTCGTTCCTCTATTGGTAGGCATTAATCCTTCAATTGCATTACTTTCTGCAGGGATAGGAACACTAATGTTTCATTTAATCACCAAAGGAAAAGTTCCTGTTTTCCTGGGAAGTAGTTTTGCTTTTATTGCACCTATTACAAAAGCAACTGAAAAATTTGGTTTTACAGGCACTCTATCAGGAATAATTGCTGTTGGTATAGTATATTCTCTTGTATCATATTTAATAAAACTCCGTGGAGTAAATTTCATAAAGAAAATATTTCCATCAACTGTAGTAGGACCAGTAATTATGGTAATTGGATTATCATTAGCATCCACTGCAGTTGATATGGCAAAAAACAATTGGATCATAGCCGGAACTTCATTACTATCAGCAATAATTACAGTTGTTTATTTTAAAGGAATTATAAAACTCATTCCTGTTTTTATAGGAATACTTGTTGGCTACATTCTATCATTAGCAATGGGAGTTGTTGACTTTACACCAATTAAGGAAGCTACCTGGTTTCAACTACCAGCTTTTGCACTACCTACCTTTAGCTGGGAAGCTATATTGTTTATGATACCGGTTGCTATTGCTCCCTTAATAGAACACGTAGGAGACATTTATGCTATTAGTGCTGTAGCAGAAAAAGACTTTATGAAAGATCCCGGATTAAACAGAACTATGCTTGGAGATGGAATTGCAACAAGTTTTGCCGGTTTTATAGGGAGTGTTCCAAATACAACTTACTCTGAAGTTACCGGAGCGATAGAATTAACTAAAGTAACAAATCCCAGAGTATTAAGAATTTCTGCAATAACTGCCATATTATTCTCTTTAATAGGTAAAGTTAGTGGCTTTTTAAAATCAATTCCCACAGAAGTTTTAGGCGGAATTATGCTTTTATTATTTGGAATGATTGCCAGTGTTGGTATTAAAACATTAATTGAATCAAAATCTGATTTTCATAAAACCAGAAACATGGTTATTGTATCTGTTATTTTAACTGTTGGAATTGGAAAAGCCTCAATTGACTTCGGTTCATTTTCTTTATCTGGAATTGGACTGGCTTCTGTAGTAGGAGTATTATTAAATTTAATTTTACCTGGTAAATCTAAAGAAGTACATATCGAAGCAACAGAAGAATAAAACTAATTCACCCTTCTTAAGAAATCCTTTAGAAGGGTTTATTTTTGCTTTAAATCATCCAAATCCTTAATTGGTCTGATCCAGATATCAGTAAATGTCCCTTCTTTAAGCAAACGTTTTTTTATAACTAATGATGATTTATATCCATCAAACTCTCCAAATACATATCGAGTAAATCCATCAACACACCTAACTTCCCGAACATTTTCAACACCTCTTTTAGTAAAATAAGAAGGATCTTTTAACGGTCCTTTTTCCAAAGCCATTAATTGAATAGTATAACCCTTTCTTGTACTAGGTACGAATGTTTTATTTCTAGTCGAGACTACGTTTTTTTCATCTTTTGAGATTATATCATCTTGATCTTGCTCTAATCTTTTAACAACAACATTTTCCTTCTTATCTTTTATTACAATCTTATCACTATTTAATATTAATTTATTCGCTATAACTTCATCTGGCACATCTATTATTGCACTATCTAACCTGCTTTCAATAGTTTTGCTTTCCATCTTTTCCAAAGGAGCATCCATTACAACATCCTTAAAAAGAATAGTATGCTTTTTGTTTTGATAGTCCATTTCCGGAGTGACGTTTAAATAACCAACTTCCTTAATATCTTCTTTTGAATTTGTTTGCTCTATCTCATATTCATGTCCAACTTCAAGGAATAACATATATTTACCATTAGTTGGATTTGGTCTATAATCACCGACTAATCTTTTATCCTTTCTTCTGGTAACCAAAATTCTTACATCCCTCATATTATCTCCAAATACTTCATCAATATGCCCTTCAACAACAGCTAACTCAGTATTTTCATCCGAATCAAATTTCACTTCATATATGTCAGATCCACCATAATTATCATCAAATTTAGAGGATGCATAATAAGCTCTGCTTTTATTAACCGTAGGTACAAAAAAGAAATCATCATCAGGCGTATTAATAGGATAACCCAAATTAACAGGTCGACTCCATGTGGAATCAGGATTCATTTGCGCATAAAACACATCTAAACGCCCCATAGAATTATGACCTTCCGAAGAAAAATATAAAGTTCTTCCATCATAATGTATCATAGGAGTTTCTTCATCATACTCAGTATTTATGTTTGGACCAAGATTTTTAGGTTTCCCCCAGGTTCCATCTGGATTCTTTTTTGCCATGTATATGTCCAAACCACCTAATCCACCTTCTCTATCACTAGTAAAAAACAAAGTACTTTTATCTACAGACAGTGATCCATGTGTTTCTTGTGCAAAACTATTAATTGGATAAGGTAATTTTTCAGGATCAGACCATTTTTTGCCATCAAAATGACTTATATACAAACTCTTTCCATGTACATCATTTCTAAATAACACCATATCTTCTCCATCAGGAGATAATGAGGCCGCAGACTCATGCTCATTTTGTTTAAAAAACACCTTTAACAATCGTGCACTTTCCCAATTTTTGGCAGACAAAGGAACTGAATATATCTTTTCTGCGTATTGACCATCCGGAAGTAAAGATAATTTAGACCAATTACGTCGCGATGTGAAAAACAATTCATTTTCACTAACACACACCAAAGGACTATGATCATCATACATTGAATTAACTTCCGGTCCCATATTTTTTACGGAAATATCAACAGGGTGTTGAATGAAAAAGTTGGCATTATGACAAATTTGAATTTCATATTCAAGTTTTTTCATTAACAGAGTATCATCCTCAGGAACATTAACCAAAAGATCTTCATAAATACTAACTGCTTTCAAAGGTTCTAATAATACCTGGTAGGCTTTCCCGATAGACATACCAAACTCTCTTCCAAAATACCCTTTCTTTTGCTCATCAGTTAGAATATCCATTCCCTTATTTAGATAGATAACTGCAGAATCTGCACCATCAGATGTATTTAAATAACACAATCCTATATTAAATAAAGCATCAAGATCCTTAGAATCATTTAATAAAAGAACTTTAAAATTACTTATTGCATCTCTGTAGTTACCCTCTTCAGCAAGGCGCATTGCTCTTTTGAACAATTTTGAATTATGAGAACCGGAATTGGCTTGTGAATAAACAAATAAACAAACCAAAAACAATCCACAAACAATTATGAAAGATCTAATTTTTCCCATTTAGCAAGCCTGTATTTTCTCAAAAGACTGATATTAAATACAATATAACAACTTTACTTCTTATATGGGTAAAATCTAATCTTAAAGTAAGCTCTAAAACACAGACTTTTACTAGCATACTCTACTAGTTACTAAACTTACCAACTAACAAAACAACCTTATCACACTAACTTACTGCAACTTATATTTTTTCCATTAATTGGAAACGTTTTATAACTAATGAATAAATAATCGGTCCATTCAATCAAAAGGAGTCATCTTTTAATACAAAACCAACGGTGGGCACATTCTCTATAATTATTGTAGAATCAGCTTTTAAGTATTTACGAAGCTTTGCAATAAAAACATCTAAACTTCGACTATTAAAATAATCATTATCTCCCCAAAGATCATTTAAGATATCTTCTCTCTTTACCAATTGATTTTTTGAAAGAGCTAACATCTTTAATACTTCATTTTCTTTTAATGTTAACCTCTTTGAATCTCCATCTTTTTTTAACTGCTGATTTTTATAATCAAATAAGAATGACCCAATATTAAAATTATCAGGACATATTACTTGATTGAAATCATTATCACACCTTGCCAATATTGCTTTAATTCTACAAAGCAATTCATCTTCATCAAAAGGTTTTACTATATAATCATCAACACCTAAATTAAACCCCTTAATCTTATCTTCTTTAAGAGTTTTTGCAGTAAGAAATATTATTGGAACTTTTGAATCTGACTCTCTTATTTTTTCAGCAATAGAAAATCCATCCAGTCCAGGAAGCATAACATCAAGAATACAAAAATCAAAACTATAATTACCGAATGCATTTAGTCCTTGTATACCATCCTTATACAATTTAACATCAAAACCATTTGATTCAAGAAATTCAACCAATAAAAAACCCATTGTGGTATCATCCTCAACCAGAAGTATTTTTTTTACTTCATTATTCATGATTCTTTTTGCTTTAATATTATTACAAATGTACTCCCCTTATTTACTTCACTTTTAACATTAATGTTTCCATTAAGATTTTCTATAACCTTTTTTACAAAATTAAGTCCTAAGCCAAAACCTTTGATATCATGTACATTTCCTGTTGAAACACGATAATATTTTTCAAATACCTTACTATATTCGGATTTTGGAATGCCTATTCCATTATCATTAACAGCAATAAACAATTTATTGTTTTTATTATATGTAGTAATAGTAATCTTTGGATTTACTTTGGTGTATTTGATCGCATTATCTATCAAATTTAAAAATGCATGTTTAATATAAGTTTTGTCTCCTTTAACAAGACAATTATCTGCATTTAATTCTAATTGAATCTCTCCATGTTTTTCATTAACCACTGACTTATAAGAGTCTATACAATCTCTTAAAACCATATGAATATCAACAATACCATCATCTCCAGATTCCACAGACAAACCTACTACATCAAGTATATCTTTTACATTCTGGCTTAGTTTATTATTCTCATCTTGTATTAATTGAGTGTACTGACTTATTTTATCATTATTATTAGAATTTAAATTTACTTGCTTCTTAATCAACCCTGACGCAAATTTTATATTTGCCAGAGGTGTTTGAAATTCATGCACCATATTATCAATAAAGTCCTTTGTATTTACAAGTATAGAACGCTCTTTAGCAAACATTCGATAAACGATTACAAAAGACATCAAAACAAACAATATAGCTCCAATTGATAAATAAAAAAGAATTCCAATTTGGGCTAACAAGAATTTACTCTGATCAGGAAACTCAATCTGAAGTTTTATCCCATTTTGAGCCAATAAGCCATTAAGAGATTGCTCATAGCAAGAAACACAAATATTATTCTTTACACTATCATTCTCATTAACAAACTCAAACCGATAGTCCAGTTTAATCTTATGAATATATAGATTAGATTGTATTATACTATCTACTTTCTGAAAATTAATATACTGAACATCATTTGTACATTTATTCCCACAGACATAATTGTGCATATTATTACATTCGTTAGCTTCTCTTGCAATTTCATTTCTGGCTTCTCTTAATGCTAAAACTACCCTATGATTAAAATGCTTCTCCTCTAGTTTTGCAGAACGAACCAAAAACAAAACCTGAATTATGACTAAACTCAACAGAACTAAAAAGGTTAATATTGCCAGCCACTCCAATCTTACTTTTTTCTTTATCATTAAAACAAATTATTATCCTTTTATGTTTATATTTCTAGAATCCGTACAAAAATAGCAATAATTAAAAAGTCACATAACTAATTAACAAGTCATTAACATGGATTAACAAGACAATAACAATGGTTTTCAAGTAAACATATCATATTTGTATCAGACAACATTTTAATAAATTTAATTTTTTGAATTATGAAAAAATCAATAGCTGTATCATTCCTATTTTTATTTATGGTAGCAATAACTTCTCCTGTTTTAGCCTCTGATAACATTCAAGAGCCAGAAAAAACAGAAAAGAAATGCTGCTCTAAAGAAGCAAAAAAAGACTGCAGTAAGAAAGAAAAATCATGCTGCTCAAAAGATAAAAAAAGTGAATGTTCAAAAGCAAAAGAAGCAAGCGAAAAATAGTAAGCATAAAATTGTTTAAAAAGAATAAGCTACATACTTATAATTGGTATGTGGCTTTTTTCGTTTTCTAACAAAACACTCTCACAAAAGATTATTACACCTTTAAATAACATTTTCATCAACTCTATACTATATATTCGTAAAATATTTTCACTTTATAACTTTTATTAACTTTTTGAAAACAAAATTGGCACAACACATACACAACAATTAATTAATTAATCTTAATTTTGTTGGTATATAACAAAAGGTAACCATTTACGAATTGTTATATACAGTTTATAGAGATACACTTTCACCTCTAATTACCGTTTATATACACGACTATGCTTAAACAAAGTTTACAACAAAAACTACTTCAAAAATTATCACCGATGCAAATTCAGGTGATTAAGCTATTGGAAATTCCAGCAGCTCAGTTGGAGCAGCGTATAAAGAAGGAAATTGAGGAGAATCCAGTTTTAGAACTTGATGGAGAAGGAAGGTCCAATGATGACATGGATGAACCTGAAGTAAAAGAAACTGAGGTTGAAAAGGACGAACTATCAATAGACGAATACATCCAAAATGAAGATATACCTGCTTATAAATTACAGGCCAGAAATTTTTCAAAGGATGACAAACATGAGGATATTCCATTTTCTGAGGGCACAACTTTTCATGAATTTTTAACTGATCAGTTAGGATTAAGAATTTTAGATGATCGCCAAAGATTAATGGCAGAACATATTGTTGGTAACATTGACGAAGATGGGTACTTAAGACGTGAAATCGATGAAATTATTGACGACATAGCATTTAGTCAGAATGTTGAATATGATGAAAAGGAAGCTCTTGACATTTTAGATATTGTTCAGGATTTTGACCCTGCAGGTGTTGGTGCTAGAGATCTACAGGAATGTTTATTATTGCAATTAGACAAAAAAGACAGATCTTGTCCAACAATTGAAAACGCCTACAACATTATTAAACATCATTTTGAGGAGTTTACAAAAAAACATTATGAAAAAATAACAAAAAGACTTCACCTTGAAGAAGATGAAGTTAGAGATGCTTTAGAAGAAATTCTAAAACTGAATCCTAAACCAGGAAGCTCGTACAGTAACCCAATGACTAAAACAGTTCAACACATTATTCCTGATTTTATTTTAGAAATAAAAAATGGAAAATTTGAACTATCATTAAATAACAGAAATGTACCTGAACTAAGAATAAGTCAGACATACTCTAATATGCTGGAAGATTATGCCGGCAATAAAAAGAATCAGACTAAAGACAAAAAAGATGCAGTTATATTTGTCAAGCAAAAGTTAGATTCGGCAAAATGGTTTATTGATGCAATCAGACAAAGACAAAACACTTTGTTAAATACGATGCAAGCTATCCTTGATTATCAGAGCGAGTACTTTGAAGAAGGCGATGAAACCAAATTAAAACCAATGATTTTAAAGGATATTGCTGAAAAAACAAATTTGGATATCTCTACAATTTCAAGGGTTTCAAACAGTAAATACATTCAAACACATTTTGGAATATTTGCATTAAAATCATTCTTTTCAGAAGGTATGCAAACAGATTCAGGAGAAGAAGTTTCAACAAGGGAAATCAAAAAAATACTATCTGAATGCATTGAAAATGAAGACAAAAGAAAGCCACTAACCGACGACAAACTTTCTCAAATATTAAAAGAAAAATCTTATAATATTGCACGAAGAACAGTGGCGAAATACAGAGAACAATTAAATATTCCTGTAGCCAGACTAAGAAAGGAACTGTAGTATATAATTAAAAAAGATAGATTTTTAATGCTAAAAAGGATTGCCTCAATTATATCAACTTTGCTCCACCCAATGTTGATGCCCACACTAGGATTATTAGTTATATTTAGTACGGAAAGCCATATAACTTTTTTACCTTACGAGTACAGAAGACTTGTAACTATTATTGTGTTAATAAGCACCTGTATACTTCCTTTAAGCGTTATCCCATTATTTATACAAACCAAAATAATTAAATCCATACATATGGATTCTTCCAGAGAAAGAATAGTTCCTTTATTGGTTACAGGAATTTTCTTTTTGATTGGATACTATTTTCTTAAGAAATTTCAATTGCCTGCATTTATTCCATTATTTTTTCTTGGAACCTTAGTTGCATTAATCATTTCTCTATCAATTTCATTTTTCTGGAAAATAAGCATCCACATGGTTGGAATTGGTGGTATTATAGGGGCATTAATCGCCTTAACTATTAAATATGGTGTAAATACAAACATGTGGTTGCTAATAAGCCTTGGTATTGCCGGAATTTTAGGAAGTAGCAGATTAGCTTTAAACGCTCATAATCCCAAACAGATATACACCGGATTGGTCATAGGAGCGTTCTCTATCCTCTCTATTTTGATGCTTTAACACAAACCTTTAAGATAATACATATCATATTGTCGGACATTACTCCAATACAAAAAAGTTAGAGTAACCAACAATTACATCAAATCTTCCATATGAAAATGCAGTAGGTTCATTATCCACAAGAGCTTTAAATTCAAAAACTCCAGATAAAATGACTCCCTTATTTTCTTCATCCACAAATAAATTCTGGACCTTTGAAAATTCAAAGCTACCACTTAATATTTCTAAGGTTTTTACCGTACCATCTTCAACAATCTCCACGTCTACATTATCTCCTTCAAGATCAATTACCTTACTATCTAAATCCAAAAGGCTATATTCATCTTCAGGTAGATAATCATTTAAGATTAAGGTTATATCATATTCAGTATAACTCTTCTCACCTTTTAAAATAAATGAAGTTTCTCCACCTTCAACAATTACTGTAAGAGGGTAATCAGAATCATTATTTGTAATATTTTCTCTATCACACCTTACTCCAAAAGTATTATAACCTAATTCTGAATAAATAGGCAGTCCAGGCACTTCCGGATCTTCAATAAAAATAGATTCTTCAAAATACAGATCATCACTCGAACAAGAATGTAACAATGCAGTTACAAGCACAAATAATATATATTTAATTTTCATGTCTTTATAATGTTAAAAGGGTAATAATAGGTTTATTTGAAAATTAAATCCAAGCTTAGAAGCAGTAATACAACTTGGATCATTGGAAATAACGAAAGTAGGTCCTAATTCTAAACACACATTTGGATATCCTATTCTACCTAACTTTATTCCTCCTTTAAATGAAAAAGTGGTATACAAATTAATAGGTTCACCAAATAAAGTTTCAACAGTATTACTGTATTTTTTCATTGAAGAATTGACAAAATCTGATTCTATTTTATGGTTAATCAAAACATTTAAATCCAATTGAGCTTTAATATATAAATTAACAAAATGATCATGCAATGGTGTATACTTCACTCCTAAAGGAATCCCAACATAATTTGTACTTTGATTAAAACCTTTAACACGAACATATTCAACTCCTTGTTCATTTTGACTTACATTAATCAACATATAATTAGAATCTCCATAATCATCTGCATCCATTCCTGATTGAACATTTAAATACTGCACACCAGAAAATACTGCTAACTTATTTTTCAAGAATCGTCGTTCAAGTTTAACTCCTAAATTCCATGAATAAAAGGTACCTTCAACATAATCGAAGTAATAATCATCCCATACATCATTTTCTTTTCTGATAAAATCAAAAGTCTTTAATTCCGTATCCAAATGTGGAGTCATTCCACTATAAATACCCCAAGACCAATCCCCTTTGTTTTTTTGTTCTTGAGCTTCTACAAAATGATTACTCAAAAACAGATGAACTGTTAAAACGATAAAAAAAAATTTCTTCATTATTTAAAATTAAGTTTGTTAATTACTCATATCGCAATCAAATATATAAACATTTAATACTACAGAGTATATTAATATTGAATAGTTGCGTCGAATATTCAGAATTATAAAATTATTTATTACAATTATTGTTTTTTAAATATCATTTTAACCGATAAAATTGTTATCTCTTAATTGCAAGCAATTATCATTTAGTATTAAAATGTTATTATTTTTACATTCTATTAGAACTTATATATTAAAGCTGTAAATTTTTATTTTTCTTATTTATGGATTACTCATTAGTTGACTTATTAAAATTAATTGGAGCTGTAGGATTATTTCTATATGGAATGAAACTAATGAGTGAAGCCCTACAGAAAGTTGCAGGCTCTAAAATGAGGAGTATTTTTGCAGCAATGACCCGCAACAGGTTTCTGGGAGTACTGACAGGATTATTAGTTTCTGCAATAATACAATCTTCAAGTGCTACAATTTTAATGGTTGTAAGTTTTGTAAATGCAGGCTTAGTATCTCTTGTTGAGTCTATAGGTGTAATAATGGGTGCTAATGTAGGAACAACAGTAACAGGTTGGCTCATATCACTATTCGGTTTTAGGTTTAACTTTACAGAGTATGCTCTCCCTCTTATGGCAGTTGGTTTCCCTCTTGTATTCTCAAAAATTCAAAGACATAAATCATGGGGTGAAGCCATTATTGGGTTCTCAATACTATTTGTGAGTTTAGACTTTATTAAAACCACCTTCCCTGATATAAATAGTAATCCTGAATTTTTAAGTTTTTTATCAGATTATACTAATTTAGGATTTACCTCAGTTTTACTATTTGTTTTAATTGGAAGTTTACTGACTTTAATAGTACAGTCTAGCGGTGCAACAATGGCAATTACCTTTGTTATGTGTACACAAGGCTGGATTCCATTCCATTTAGGTGCAGCAATGATACTAGGTGAAAACATTGGAACCACTATAACTCCAAACATAGCTGCAACTATTGGAAATATATCTGCTAAAAGGACTGCAAGAGCACACTTATTCTTTAATTTATTAGGTGTTTTATGGATGTTAGCGATATTTACTCCTTACACAGATTATGTTATGGATTACATATCAAATTTCGCCAATTTTTCAGAAAAAAATCCTCAAGCTATAATTCCTATTGCCTTAGCCTTATTTCATACATCATTTAATATATTAAATCTTTTATTCTTTATTGGTTTTGTTCCATTAATCCACAGAGCAATTATTGAGCTCGTTCCACACAAAGGAGAAGAAGGGGAAGAATTCAAATTGAAGTATATTACCACAGGAATGCTATCCACTTCCGAATTATCAATTCTGCAAGCCAAAAAAGAGTTGCAATCGTTTGCTCGACATACAAATAAGATGTTAGCATTTAACCAAAAATTACTTCACGAAACTAATGAAAAGAAGTTTAATAGATTATTTGCTAATATTGAGAAATATGAATCGATTAGTGATGATGTTGAAGTAGAAATTGCAAATTATTTAGCAACGGTTTCTCAAGGCAAACTGAGCGAACAAAGTAGAAAAAAAATTAGAGCCATGCTAAAATTAGTAAGTGATTTAGAAAGTATTGGAGACAGTAGTTTTACGCTTGCCCGAATAATTAATCGCATGCATAAAAACAGAATTAAATTTTCTAAAACAATACTTGACAAGCTTGATTTGATGTTTAATTTAGTTGAAAAATCATTGGTTGTAATGAGGAACAACTTAAACACTGATGAAAAAAAATTATCGATTGACAATGCATTTGAAATAGAAAATCAAATTAACCAGTATTGTGATCAATTAAAATCAGAACATCTTGAAAGTATTAAAAACACTGAATATACTTATGATGCGGGGATCATTTTCACTGATATTTTTAACGAATGTGAAAAGATTGCAAATTACACTTTAAATGTTTCTAAAGCTTTAAATGAAGGCAAATAAAAGGATGCTTCTTTGTGAAACATCCTTCTAAATAATACTTTTTATTTATTTCTAAACCTACCTCCAAGTGTGATTTCTGCAACATTTCCAGATTCATCAGTCACAGTTGCTTTGTAATCACATTCTCCATCTCCATAATCCAACCAACTAGTAACATTGTCATCATTATATGATCTAACTACTTCTATCACTCCAGAAACAGGAAATCTACAAATCCTCTTACGATACAGAGGCGTTGTAATTTCTCTTGTAACAGCATATCCTTCTGAAGATTCTCCTGAAGCTGAACCTGTAACTAAAAATTCATCATCCCAAATATACCTTGGAGTATCAGCTCCTGCAATTAGAGTTCTTGTCTTACTTGATGTTCTTGTCCATGTAATGTCCTCTGTTGATTGAACTGTGATATCTACATCTATACTAAACTCCCAATTTAAATCAATATTTTGCCCTTCGTTTATAAATTTACGAATTCCTTCAACCTTATTATCATTTACGTAAAAGTCATCAAACTCAACCATTCTTTCAGATCCTGATTCCCAGTACGGCCCTGTCTTGGTTACGATCACCTTCCCCCTCTTCAATCTTCCATGTCTATCTTCACAATTATCTGTACCATAATCAAAAGTAACTACCAAAGGATAGATTCCGTCTTCTGGCAACTCCACTGTAACAGTTGGACAACCAGTTTCCTCTGAAGATGCTTTTAAAGATGCTGAAGTGCTTAATTCTGAATCTAAGGATAAAGAAGAATCAATTTCATCAAAGACACTTTCTACAATATCATCAACAGCAGCATTTTGTTCCTCAACATTGGTATCGACATTAGTATCATCAATATTGCTTTCTGTTTTATCACATGAAGTAAATAATATACTCAATAAAAATAAACCTAATAATAAACTCTTGCTTTTCATATCTATTAACTTTAAATATTCATATTACTTTATTAAAACTTAAGTTTTGAATTGATATTAGTTTTGATTATTGAAATACCAAAAGGTTTAATTTAAAGCTCATTTTTTGGGAATTTATTTTCCATAGAAAATACTACTTTCACACTACCAATCTCTTACGAACAAAAAAAAGGATGTGAAAAATAATTTTCACATCCTTTTCTATATCTTATTAAAATAATTTTGGCAAGAAATAATTCCTACTACATTATTGATAAAGACTTTTTATTTAGTTTCCATAAGAAACTTATTTACGTTATCAGCAGCCTCTCTACCTTTTTGAATAGCTGTAACTACAAGACTGGCTCCATTATGCGAGTCACCTGCTGCAAATACTTTATCTGTACTTGTTTGATAATTTTGATTTACCTTTAGGTTACCTCTTTGATCTAAATCCAATCCAAGCTCTTCAACAAGACCTTCATGCATACAGTGTACAAATCCCATAGAAAGAAAAACTAAATCAACATTAATAATTCTTTCAGAACCCTCTTTCTCATTCATCTTCCAGGCTCCGTTATCATCTTTAGTCCACTCTACTTCAACTAACTCAACTTGTTTCAGTTTACTGCCAGAACCAATAAATCTTTTAGTAGAAACACTCCACATACGCTCACATCCTTCATCATGAGATGATGAAGTTTTAAGCACAGTTGGCCAATAAGGCCATGGATTACCATCAGCTCTATCTACTGGAGGCTTAGGTAAAATTTCAATTTGAGTAACACTTTTAGCTTTATGACGGTTAGAAGTTCCTACACAGTCAGAACCTGTATCTCCACCACCAATAACTAAAACATTTTTACCTTTAGCATCAATACGCTCAATACCATCAAGTTTGTTTCCTCTGTTAACTCTGTTTTGTTGAGTAAGGAATTCCATTGCAAAATGAACTCCTTTTAATTCTCTTCCTTCAACAGGTAAATCACGAGGTTTCATTGCTCCTATAGCAAGAACTACAGCGTCAAAATCCTTAAGAATCTTTTCACCTTTAATATCAAAACCTACATAAGTATTATACTTAAATTCGATACCTTCTTGTTCAAAGATCTCAATCCTACGATCAATTACTTTCTTATTAAGTTTAAAGTCTGGAATACCAAAACGTAATAGGCCACCAGCAGCTTCATCTTTTTCAAATACAGTAACTTTGTGACCCATTTGATTTAAAAGATCAGCAGCAGATAAACCTGCAGGTCCTCCACCGATAACAGCCACCTTTTTTCCTGTTCTTACTTGAGGAACTCTTGGTTGAATATAACCTTCAGCAAAAGCCTTCTCTACAACCGAACATTCATTTTCTCTAATAGTAACAGCTTCCTTATGTATTGCTAAAACACATGATTTTTCACATGGATTTGGACATATTCTCCCTGTAAATTCAGGAAAACTGTTTGTTGAATGTAAAATATCGCTTGCTAATTTCCATTCTCCCTTATATACAGCATCCTGCCATTCTGGAATTTTACTTCCTACAGGACATGCCCAGTGACAAAATGGGATACCGCAATCCATACATCTTGATGCCTGCAGGACGCGATCTTCTTCGTTGAGCGTTTGTTCAACCTCACCATAATCATCAATACGCTCATTAATGGGACGGTAGCCACTATCTTTTCTTGCTACCTCTAAAAAACCTCTTGGATTACCCATAATATTATATTTTTTTGAAGAGACTGTCCAAAAACCGATACTCCGATGAGTATCGATTGGTTTTCGGACTTCCTTCTTTATTCAAAGACTTGATAATTAATTACTCATTAACAAAAGGTGTATCTTCAGTTTCTTTAAGCTTTTGCTCAAGCTCTTTTACTTTTTCTTCCTGAAGAACCTTTTTATATTCAAATGGAATAACTTTAATAAACTTAGGTAAATACTTGTTCCAGTTTACTAAAATATCCTGTGCCTTCTCACTATTTGTATGTAGTAAATGTTTATGTAGTAAGAATTGTAATTCTTGTACATCTGCTGCATCTTCAACAGGAGATAGTTCAACCAAACCTTTGTTACAGTAGTAGTCAAAATTACCTTCTTCATCAAGAACATAAGCAATACCACCACTCATACCAGCAGCAAAGTTTCTACCTGTTTTACCAATTACAACAACTCTACCACCTGTCATATATTCACAACAGTGATCTCCTACTCCTTCTACAACAGCAGCAGCACCAGAGTTACGTACACAGAAACGTTCTCCTGCTACACCTCGAACATATACATTACCATCAGTAGCACCATAAAGAACTGTATTACCAATAATAATATTCTCTTCTGGTTTAAATGTTGAACCTGCAGGAGGAACTACAATAATTTTACCGCCTGATAAACCTTTACCTAAATAGTCATTCGCATCTCCTTCAAGTTTAAACGAAACTCCTCGACTTAAGAAAGCACCGAAACTTTGACCTGCTGACCCACTGAATTTACAGTTAATAGTATTTTTAGGTAAACCTAGTTCACCATATCGTTTACTAACTTCACCAGAAAGCATAGATCCAACAGTACGATCAGTATTTCCAATCTCCTTGGCGATCCAAACTTTTGATTGATTTGATAAAGCCGGTTGAGCTTCTTCAATCAACTGCCAGTCCATTACTTCATCAATACCATGCTTCTGAGTAGTTGTATTGTGTAAAGGATAAATTTTTGCTTCCTCAGGGAAATGTAACAACTTACTCATGTCAATACCCTTAGTTTTCCAGTTTCCAACTGTTGAATCCTGTTCCATTAAGTCGGTACGACCTACAATCTCATCAAGAGATTTATATCCCATTTGAGCAAGATACTCACGTACTTCTTGTGCAATAAAGTTCATGTAGTTTACTACATACTTGTATTTTCCAATAAAACGCTTTCTCAACTCTGCATTTTGAGTTGCAATACCTGCAGGACACGTATTTAAGTGACACTTACGCATCATAATACAACCTAATGTAATTAATGCAGATGTAGCAAATCCAAACTCTTCAGCTCCAAGAATAGCCATTTTAATAACATCTAAACCTGTTTTAAGCTGACCATCTGTTTGTAATTTAACCCTACCTCTAAGGTTATTCATCACAAGAGTTTGTTGAGTTTCTGCTAAACCAACTTCTACAGGCATACCTGCATGCTTGATAGATGATGTTGGAGAAGCACCTGTACCTCCTTCTGTACCAGCAATAACAATAAGGTCTGCATGAGCTTTTGCAACCCCCGCAGCAATTGTACCTACACCAGTTTCAGATACTAGTTTAACACTAATATTAGCTTTAGGATTTGTACATTTTAAATCATATATCAATTGAGCTAAATCCTCAATAGAATAAATATCGTGATGTGGAGGAGGAGAAATCAAAGTAATACCAGGAGTTGAATTTCTCAACTTAGCAATAATTTTATCCACTTTAAAACCTGGTAGCTGACCACCCTCTCCTGGTTTTGCTCCCTGTGCTACTTTAATTTGTAACTCATCAGCATTAACCAAGTAATTGTTAGTAACTCCAAAACGACCTGAAGCAATCTGTTTAATAGAACTACGTGCATTAGATTTAAATCTTTCTGCATCTTCACCACCTTCTCCAGTATTACTTCTACCACCCACTTCATTCATTGCAATTGCAAGAGCGGTGTGAGCTTCTTTTGAGATAGAACCATAACTCATTGCACCTGTTACAAATCTCTTTGTAATATTTTCAATAGGTTCAACTTCGTTAATATCTATTGGCTCTCTATCTTTTAACTTCAAGAATCCTCTTAAGAATAATGGATTCTTATTATCTTCATTTACTTTCTGAGAAAACTCCTTAAATTTACTATAGTCGCCCTGGCTAGTTGACCACTGTAACAATCCAATGGTCTCAGGATTCCAACCGTGCTTTTCTCCATATTTTCTATAAGCATAAGCACCTGTACTATTTAATACTTCATTTGGTTTTTCTGATGCAAAAGCTTTTTCATGGAAAAGTTCTGCCTCACGAGCCAACTCTTCATATCCAACACCTCCAATTTTCGATGCAGTACCTGTGAAACACTTGTCTACAACACTCTGAGAAATACCAACAGCTTCAAAAATCTGAGCTCCATGATAACTTCTTAAAGTAGAAATACCCATCTTAGAAAGGATCTTTAATAATCCTTTATCAATGGCTTTGATATAGTTTTCTCTAGCTTGCTGATAATCCATATCAAGATCACCTTTTTTCACAAGATCATCAATTGCAGCAAATGCTAAATAAGGATTAATAACGCTAGCACCAAAACCTAATAATAAAGCATAATGCATTACTTCTCGAGCCTCACCGGTTTCAACAATAATACCGGTTTGCATACGCTTTTGTTTCTTAATTAAATGATGGTGAACCGCAGCTACTGCTAATAATGAAGGAACAGCAGCCATATCTTTATCAATATTTCTATCTGATAAAATGATATAATTCTTCTCCTCATCTACTGCTTTCTCAGCAGCTAAACACATAGCATCAATTGCTTTCTCCAATCCTGCTCCACCCTCTTTAACAGGGTACAACATAGGAATAGTAGTTTGAGTAAACTCTTCTCTGCGATAATCCTTAATTTTTCCAAGATCCGTATTTGTTACAATAGGACTTTCAAACTTGATTAAACGGCAATGAGCAGGACTATACTCTAAAATATTTTTCGACGCGGAACCTATGTAATTTGTCAATGCCATTACTAAACCTTCACGAATTGGATCAATTGGAGGGTTTGTAACCTGAGCAAATAACTGTCGGAAATAAGAAAACAATCTTTGTGGCTTATCAGAAATGGCAGCAATTGGTGTGTCATTACCCATAGAATTTATAGGTTCCATACCAGCTTCAGCCATCGGACCGATTAGCATCTTAACATCTTCTCTTGAATAACCAAACTCTTTAATATAAGTATCGTAGTTATCTATCGAAGATTCAACTCTTTGTTTAACTTCAATATCTTTTAATCTGATACGATTTTCTTTCAACCAGTTTTCATAAGGATAACGTTTAGAAAGCTGAGCCTTAATTTCCTGGTCAGGAATAATAATTCCTAATTTCGTATCTACCAATAAAAGTTTACCTGGCTTCAAACGACCTTTCTCCTTTATTTCTTCCGGAGCAAAAACCTGACAACCAACTTCTGATCCCATTACGATCATATCATCTTTTGTGATAACATATCGAGATGGACGTAAACCATTTCTATCTAGAGTACCACCAATATATCTACCATCAGAAAAAACTATGGAAGCAGGACCATCCCATGGCTCCATAATAGTAGAGTGGTATTCATAATATGCTTTTAAGCTTTTTGGAATAGGGTTTTTGTCATTCCATGATTCAGGAATTAACATACTCAATGCCTGAGGCAATGTTCTTCCTGTAAGGAATAAAAACTCTAATACATTATCCAGTGACGCAGAATCACTTTTACCAGGTTCAACAACAGGGAAAATTTTCTTTAAATCTTCTCCAAATAAATCTGATTTTAATAATGATTCACGTGCTTGCATCCACAACCTGTTACCTTTAATTGTATTAATCTCTCCATTGTGAGCCATAATACGGAAAGGTTGTGCCAGATCCCAAGCTGGAAAAGTGTTTGTACTAAATCTTGAGTGAACTAAAGAAATTGCACTTTTTAATTTTGGATTTTGTAAATCCAAGAAATATGCCCCTACTTGATCCGGGGTTAACATTCCTTTATAAATGAAAATCTTAGTTGATAAACTAGGAATATAAAAAGCTTCCTTTTCTTTTAAATCAGATTCTCTAATTGCTCTTTCAGTAACCTTACGAGCAATAAAAAGTTTTCTTTCTATTTTATCTTGCTCAAAGCTACCCTTAACAAATACCTGGCGTATTTTAGGCTCAGTTCTTTTGGCAATTTCACCAATCACACTACTATCAACAGGTACATCTCTATAGCCAATTAACTCAAGACCTTCTTCTAGTAAATTTTTATTTAATTCTTCCTGACAAAGTAAAGCTTCTCTATCTTCTTCAGGCAAGAACAATAATCCAGTTCCGTATTTCCCTGGTTCTGGTAAGTCAAATTCTAACGAACTACAAAATTCATGTGGTACTTGAATTAATATTCCGGCTCCATCTCCAGATTTATTATCTGAACTTTCGGCACCCCTATGAGTCATATTAACCAATACTTCTAGTCCTCTGTTAACAATATCATGAGACTGTAATCCCTTGATATTAGCAACAAAACCTATCCCACAGTTATCATGCTCATTGGCAGGATCATACAATCCAACAGCCTTTGGAAATTTCATTTGCATCATATCTATATATTAATAAAGAAGGAATAATACTGAACAAAAGCTGATCACTCAGCCCTAAATCATTTCTTTACCCATTCTAACATCAATCATAATTTTTTAAATCACGATCAAGGTTAAATGGCAATTATAATTTATTCAACACTTTTACTTTGAAAACGGAGCAAAAATAGCTTATTTAATTATATTTTCCAACATTAGCTATTTTAATATGTGTTAAAAGATGACTTTTACAATGGTTTTTCCATGACTTTTATCATGCTTTCATGCGTAAACTTTTGAGCTTATATAATATAATATTACATACTGCATATTTTACTATAAAAACACCATCTAAATTCTCTAAAAAGTTAAGCAAAACACAGATAGCACAAGGCCTTAAACACAATAACTGTTATAAATGAATATTCAATAAAACATCTAATCCTATGCTATTTTTATATAAAAAATTAATTATATTTATATATAATAATCCCAAACTTCACTTCTCTTTATTTAAACATTTAACTCACCTCACCCCTATCTCAAGAGGGTTCAAATCACCTTTTTGTATATTTTTTTATCTTTTCCCCCTTTTTTATTTGGGTACTATTATTTTTTTATACATTTTTGCAATGTGATTATTGATAAACAACACCCCAAAAAAGAAAAACGTTTCTTTTTTATGTTTCATCACCCCAAAAAACATTATTTATTAATAATCATAAAAATTGTGTAACCTATTTAAAACCTGTTAAAATGAAAAAGTTATTTTTATTTTTAGCGATTGCTTTGGCCGTAAGTACAGTTAAAGCTCAATTTTCAGTTGGAACTGATTTTGTTTCTAACTACATTTTCCGTGGTGCAGTGCAGGATAGTGAACCTGCAATACAACCAGGAATCGAATATTCAACTGGAATATTCTCTATTGGAGCCTGGGGTTCTTATGCAACAAACTCTGCTTCATTACAAGAAGCTGATCTTTATCTATCTTTTGGATTAGACAATGGATTAAGTTTCGGATTAACTGATTATTATTATCCAACCATGTCATTTTTTGAAACTGATGAGGCTCTTTCAACTCATTCTTTCGAATTAAATGCAGGATATGAAACAGGATCTTTTAGCATAGCTGCTAATTATATCCTAAACAATTCTACTAACACTCAAGATGGAACTTATTATCTTGAAGCTGGATATGCATTTACAGACAATGTATCTTTAGCAGTAGGAGGTGGAAATGGATGGGTTACTGCTACAGGTGGTGATGATTTCCAGATTTCAAACATTGCACTTACAGTTTCTAAAGAAGTTGAACTGACAGAAAAGTTTTCATTACCAGTATTTGGTCAAGTAATACTAAATCCAAACACTGAAATGTATCACTTAGTAGTTGGTTTTTCTCTATAAAAAATAAAAAAAAGAAGGTGTAGAAGTTGACTGTAATCATTTCTCAACACTGAAAACCAAGCAATTGTTCTCTCCAATATGCGTTAATTAACTGGAAAAAGGTATAATTTTCACCTTATTACCAAACAGAAAAACATTTGCACCTTCTTTTTTTATAAAAAAATAACCATTAATTATTAATCTCGTGCAGCCTAAATAATTGAGAACATAGTTTTCTTTTTAGGAAAGTTACACTCGTATTAATTGTAAACAACATGAAAAAAATTGAAGCTATCATTAGATTAACACAGTACGAAAGTGTTAAAAAAGCTCTAGAAGAGCAAGACATTACTTTCTTTTCATACTGGGATGTTCGCGGAGTTGGAACAGCTAGGGAAGGCCATCTATACAGAGGTACAGTATATGACACAAGTATTATTGAGCGTCGTTTACTTTCTATCATTGTTCGCGATGAAAATTTAGAAAAAACAGTACAATCATTAATGGCTGCTGCAAGAACCGGAGAAATTGGAGACGGTAGAATATTTGTAACAGACGTTGCAGAAACATATAGAATCAGAACTGGCGAATCTGGACCAGAAACATTATATGTTAAATAACCAACCTTATTAACTAATCTGATTTAAAAACATTAAAAAAGACAATTATTATGGACGCAAACAGTGCTTTAGACATATTATGGATTCTGATAGCCGGTATCTTAGTATTTTTTATGCAGGCTGGATTTGCCTTAGTTGAGGCTGGTTTTACAAGAGCGAAAAACGTTGGTAACATCATCATGAAGAACTTCATGGACTTCGCTTTTGGATCATTATTATTCTGGATTATTGGATACAGTATAATGTACGGTGGAGAGGGAGCTTTCTTTGGTGCATTCGATTTCTTTTATAACGTTGAAGGTGACTACCACAACTTATTCTTTCAAACAGTTTTTGCAGCTACTGCAGCAACAATTGTTTCAGGTGCAATGGCTGAACGTACAAAGTTTAGCACATATTTAGTTTTTTCAGTAGTAATTACAGGTGTTATTTATCCTATATCTGGACACTGGGTATGGGGTGGTGGTTGGTTATCAACTATGGAAACTCCGTTTCATGACTTTGCTGGTTCTACTGTAGTACACTCTGTTGGAGGTTGGGCTGCTTTAGCTGGTGCTTGGACACTTGGACCACGTTTAGGAAAATACAACGGAGGTGCAAATGCTATCCCTGGTCACAATATGGTTTTAGGTGCACTTGGTGTATTTATCCTTTGGTTAGGATGGTTTGGATTTAACCCAGGATCACAATTAGCAATTAGCGGAGATAACGCTAATGCTGTAGCAAAAATATTTATTACCACAAACTTATCTGCAGCAGCAGGTGCTGTAGTAACAATGTTTGTAACATGGGTTCGTTACGGTAAACCTGATTTATCAATGACATTAAACGGCGCCCTTGCAGGACTTGTAGCCATTACAGCAGGTTGTGATATTGTTAGCCCGGGAGGCGCAACTATCATTGGTATTATTGCAGGATTTGTAATTGTATTCTCAGTTGAATTATTTGATAAAGTATTAAAGATTGATGACCCTGTAGGTGCTATCTCTGTACACGGAGTATGTGGTGCTGTAGGTACTTTATTAGTAGGTTTATTTGCAACAGACGGTGGTTTATTCTACGGTGGAGGAGCTTCTTTACTAGTAAGTCAGTTAATTGGTATTGTCACTATTGGAGCATGGGCTTTCGGTCTAGGATTAATTCTATTCCAAGTTCTTAAAGCTACAATGGGACTTAGAGTTACAGAACAAGAAGAAAGAGAAGGTCTTGACATTCACGAACACGGACAAAGCTCTTACAACTAATAAGCTCATAACCATAGCTTTTAAATATTTGATTAAAGCAGTCAGGATATCCCTGACTGCTTTTTTATTATATATTCTTTTCAATAATCTTACAGGTAAATTTTATCATATTTTCAATATGCTATTTTATTATACATTTGCAGCATAATTTAAATTAATGCAACAATGAGTTTTAATCCTTTACAAATACTATCTGCATTTATTGTACTATTTGCTGTAATTGACATATTGGGTTCAATTCCTGTATTTATAAACATCAAAAAGCAGGGTAATAAAATAAATGCATTTCAAGCATCGTTTGTTTCTTTATCAATATTACTCCTATTCTTTTTCCTTGGAGAACCTTTATTAGGATTATTTGGTGTTGATATATCATCATTTGCTATTGCAGGTTCATTCGTATTACTCGTAATGGCTTTTGAAATGATTTTTGGTATTCATATCTTCAAACACGAGGACGCTCCCTCTGGTGCAAGTATTGTTCCTATTGCTTTTCCACTTATTGCAGGCGCAGGTTCTTTCACAACACTCTTATCCCTGAGAGCAGAATTTGAACCAATTAATATTATCATTGCATTAGTTTTAAATATTATTATTGTATTTATTGTTCTTAAAACATTAGATAAAGTAGAAAAAATTATTGGCGAAGGAGGCATTTACCTACTACAGAAATTTTTTGGTATTATTTTATTAGCAATGTCTATAAGGTTATTTCTATCTAACTTTGCCAATTTATTATCTCAATTTTTACCAGCTTTAAAAGGATAAAAAATGGCAAAGAAAAATAAGTTTTATGTAATTTGGAATGGACATGCACCTGGTATTTATACAAGCTGGGAAGAATGTCAGAAAAATATTAAGGGAGTTAGCAATGTAAAATACAAAGGATTCCCAACTATTAAAGAAGCTGAAAGAGCATTTAATGAAGACCCAGACTTATACTGGGGCAAAAAAGACAATTCGGATAAAAAACTTCAATATACACTTGACAACAACCCCAATATAATTCAAAACAGTCTATCTGTAGATGCTGCTTGTAGCGGTAATCCAGGCATTATGGAATATCAAGGAGTTTATACTGCTACGGGAACTCAAGCATTTATTAAAAAATTCAATTTAGGAACGAATAATATTGGTGAATTTTTAGCAATTGTTCATGGTTTAGCTTATCAAAAACAACACCATATGAACATTCCAATTTATTCAGATTCTAAAATTGCCATAGGTTGGGTAAAAGCTAAGAAATGCAAATCCAAATTAGACAGATCATTACAAACAGAAGAATTATTTCAAATAATAAAAAGAGCAGAAGATTGGTTAAAAAACAATTCTTACTCTCAACAAATATTAAAATGGGAAACCAAATTATGGGGTGAAATCCCTGCTGATTTTGGCAGAAAATAAAATTAATTAAACTCCATCAAAGGTATAGTAAATACAACTCTAGTTCCTTGTGTTCCGGTATTCTTTCTATCCTCAATCATCAAACCAACTCTTCCACTTTTATGCTTATGATTAATAAGATTTAAGCGCTCCTTTGTAATCTTTAATGCTAAAGATTTATGCTTCTTAACATTCTTAATTTTATTATCATTTGTAATATCAACTCCTACACCATTATCTTCAATACAATAAGCAATTACTTTATCTTTCTTTTTAAAGCTTACTGTAATATTTCCATCCTTTTTCTTAAATAGCTCACCATGCTCAAAAGAGTTTTCAATAAATGGTTGAGCAAGCATTGGAGGAATCATAGTCTTTGTATTATCCAGCTTTTCATCCACAACAATACTGTAATTAATTTTACCTCCAAATCTTCTGTTTTGAAGATTTATATAATAATCAAGAATTTCCTTCTCTTGCGATAATGTTATATATTCTTCTTGCGAATATTGTAACACCATACGCATAAGTCCAGCAAAATCAGCAAGAAAATCAACCGCATCTTCAACTTTATTTTCCAACACATAACATTGTATCGCAGATAATGAATTGAAAATAAAATGAGGATTCATTTGAGTACGTAACACTTTTTGTTCCAATCTAAGTAAACGTTCCTTTTCTTCCAATCTTGTAGTTCTGTAGTAATATATCCAATAAGCAATCCCAAGTAGTACAATAAAAAATATTACAGTAATCACAATTAAATAGAGTCTGTTCTTTGCTGTTAACTCCGTTAATTGATTTTGAGTTTTTTGATAAATATATTTACTCTCCAACTCAAGCATTTTATTTGATTGATCTTCTGCAAACAAACTATCTTTAATATGATAATAATCCTCGAGAACTCTTATAGCATCCTCATAATCACGACTCCCTTTATAAGTCTCATACAAACTATATAAATTACTCATTTGAGTCTCAATAAGACCAACATCCTTATTTATTAACTCACACTTTTTATATAGCTCAATTGCTTGTTTATTACTTCCTTTTCCTGCATATACATCTCCCAACCCACTTAAAGCATGAATTAAACCGGATTTATTTCCTATAGATTCAAATATGTCAATTGCTTTAACAAGAAAATCAGATGCTACATTGTAATTATCCATTTTTAAATAATTACATCCAATATTATTCATAACAGAAGCGATTCTATTACTATCATTAAGCTCACTATACACATTTAAAGCAGCTTTATAATACTTATTAGCAGACTTATAATTACCATCCTGAGAGTAAGTAACCCCCAGATTTAAATTAATATCAGCTATATGTCCTTTATCTTCAAGTTTATTGTAAATCTCTAAGGCCTTTTTTAGGTACGAAGTTCTTAAATCTGTATTTCCCCAATCTCCAAAAACAAGACCCATATTTTGATAAGTCTTTGCAATACCAATACTATCATTAAGATTTATATCAATAGCCAAACTATTTTCATAATTCTTAATTGCCTCATTATAGTTTGATTTATAATAATTTATAAGCCCAATATTACTATAATTTGCGGATAACATTATGCTATCTTTAACTAACTCGAAGTATGGATGTGCATTATTATAGTAATTAAGAGCATCATTATATTGTTCTTTATAAAAATGAACTTCTCCTAAATTATAATATGCTAAAGCCTTATATCTATATTGTGACTTACCTGACAACCTCAATAATTTCATTGACAATTCCTCAGAAACATCAGGATCACTTTCATTTGTTTCATATGAGTATTTATATAAAGCCTCTAACTTTTCATCGCCTTCTAAAGAAGTTATTTTAGCCTTTATACTATCAGTACTATTTGGAAAACAATTCGTAGTAAAACTAAGAAATAGCACTATTAATAAAGCTGCAAATCTATACATCTGATAACTATTTGGTTGAACCAAAAATACACTAATTAATAACAAAACAAAAGCCACCTCAAACAAATGAGATGGCCTTATCTATTTTGCACAAATATTGTTCTTTAAAATTCTGCAGTTTTAGGTGCACGTGGGAAAGGAATAACATCACGTATATTTCCCATACCTGTAACAAACAACATTAACCTTTCAAAACCTAAACCAAAACCACTATGAGGAACTGATCCGAATCTACGTGTATCTAAATACCAATACATTTCATCTTCTGGTAAATCTAATGCACGCATTCTCTCTACAAGCTTATCATAACTCTCCTCTCTTTGGGATCCTCCAATAATCTCACCAATTTGTGGGAAAAGCACATCCATAGCACGAACCGTTTTTCCATCATCACTTTGTTTCATATAGAAAGCTTTAATTGACATTGGATAGTCTGTTAAAATAACAGGCTTTTTAAAGTGTTTTTCAACTAGATAACGCTCATGCTCTGCTTGAAGATCACTACCAAAACCATTAATTGGATATTGGAACTTACCTTTTTTATGAGGTTTTGAATTCATTAAAACATCAATAGCTTCTGTATATGTTAAACGCACATAGTCATTATCTACTACAAATTTTAATTTTTCAATAAGCTCCATTGATTTTTCGTCAGCTTTTTTATTTTTTTCCTCTTCTTGCTGACGCTTGCTTAAGAATTCTAAATCTTCTTTACAATTCTCTAAAGCATAATTCAATAGATACTTTGTAAATTCTTCAGCAAGGTCCATATTATCATTAAGATCATAAAAAGCCATCTCTGGTTCTATCATCCAAAACTCAGCTAAGTGTCGAGCTGTATTTGAATTTTCAGCTCTAAAAGTAGGCCCAAATGTGTAAATCTCTGACATTGCCAGTGCAGCCAGCTCACCTTCTAATTGTCCTGAAACAGTTAGGTTCGTTGATTTACCAAAAAAGTCCTGACTATAATCCACATCCCCATTTTCGTTTGTTGGTACATTATTCATGTCCAATGTTGTTACCCTGAACATTTCTCCTGCACCCTCAGCATCTGAAGCTGTAATTATAGGAGTATGAATATTATAAAAACCTTTTTCAGAAAAGAACTTATGAACAGCAAAGATCATTGAGTGACGTATCCTTGTAACAGCACCAAATATATTAGTACGAAAACGTAAATGAGCAATCTCTCTTAAAAACTCCAGAGAATGCTTTTTAGGCTGTAATGGATATTCATCAGCATTACAATCTCCAAGAACCTCAATGGTATCAGCCTGAATTTCAACCTTCTGACCTCCCCCTGCTGATTCACTTAATTTTCCGACAACTGAAATTGCTGATCCAGTAGTTATTCTTTTAATAAGAGCTTCATCAAACTTTGGAACATCAGCAACAATCTGTAAATTATGAATACATGAACCATCATTAAGAGCAATAAAATTTACAAATTTATTACCTCTTCTAGTCCTTACCCATCCTTTAACATTTACCTCTTTGCCGTATTCCGTATCATTCAGAATAGCAGCTACTTTAGTTCTGCGAATTTGTTCCATATTTATTATTAATTTTTAAGGCCGTAAAATTAAGCAATTGTTTAATAAGGTAGATACGTAAATTGAATAATTTTTCCAATATTCAAAAAGTGAATATTATTTTTTAACCAACCAGACATAAAAAAGCCGAATGATTTACATTCGGCCCCTATTTATTTTTAAAAATTGAATTATTTCTTTAAAAATGTACCTAGTTTATTATCATAATTCAAATAATATTTTCCTTTCTGTAATCCACTAACTTTTACATTGTCTCCATACCCTTTAAATACAATACCTCCATATTCATCATATATTTCATACATTGTTGAGGCCGTAAAAGTTAAAACATCATCTACACGATTTGGCATAAATGTCACCTGTGGTTTCTCTGTTGTAATAGTAATTTCTTTTGAATATTTTGGCTTACCTCTATAGTCTGTTTGTTTTACCCTAAATCTATTCTCACCCGAATGCAATCTAACTGGAGATTCATAACTACTTTTACTTGAAACTCCCTTTCCTGTAATTTTACCAACTTCAATCCACTTATTCCACCTAAACTGCTCTACGACAAAAGGCAATCTTCCGGCTTCTTTAATTGTAGACCAAATCAACTTGTTACTCTTAACTTCAATAGAGGTTAACTCAAAAGTTGCTCTAGCATTTAAAACTTCTGGATTCAAAACTATTGGAAGGCAGTTTTCTTTATATTTAATTTCGACATTAACTTCTTGTCCAATCTTAAAACCATATACACTTAAATCTATTTCAAAGGCACTGGAATTGATTTCATCAGTTGATGTAAGTCCATTAACATCAACTTCATAAACACAAAAACCCACACCGCTTGGAGAAAAAGGATTCTTTACAAAAAGATTATCTCCTTGAAATGTTCCATTAAGAACAATTTCTTGTGAATTAGCATTCAACACACACAATGCTAAAATAAAGAATATACTAAAAAATCGTTTCATTAATTAAATAAGGATTTAATAAGCAAACGTAATATCAAAATATACTTTCCAATAAAATACATTCATTTACAGACACTAAAATACATTAATTCTTTTAATTCGTGTAAAGATGAAATAGATTTTTTATACAAACAACTATTTCTGACAGCTTTATAGTAGTTTTTGATGAATAATCTTAAAATAATTACGGTTTTACCCAATCTCCCTTTTCTTTTATAAGTTTAATTAATTCATCTACCGCCGCCTCTTCATTAATATTTTTTCGGACTACCTCCCTTTGATAATATAATGTAATTTTCCCAGGACCTGCTCCCACATAACCATAGTCTGCATCAGCCATTTCTCCAGGTCCATTAACAATACAACCCATTACTGCGATTTTCAATCCTTTTAAATGCGATGTCCTCTCCTTTACTTTAGCAGTAGTTTCATGAAGTCCAAACAAGGTTCTGCCACATCCAGGACAACTGATATAATCAGTTTTTGAAAATCTTACTCTTGAAGCTTGTAATATAGAAAAAGCTGTAGCATTAACAATATTTGATTCTACTCCCATAGTATCCACCCAAATTCCATCACCATAACCGTCTAATAGAAGTGGTCCAAAATCGCACGAGGCCTCTAATTGCTGAGCTTCGTCAAACTGGTTTGAATAACAACTATATAAAATAACCGGCACATCAATGTGATTTTTTTGAAGCAGTAAGAAAGCCGCCCTTTGCTCTGCAACATTATTAACTGTTTCATGATCCAGGATTACAACCACATTATTAGCAGTTTTCAAAAATTCTAATACACTTTGATCAAGTTTAGAATAAACTACTCTAATAAAATAAATATCCTGTTTTTCAATCTTCTGTTTTATATATTCTTCAACCTCAATAACAGGATAAGTATTAGCTGGTTTATTGCTCTTCTCCCATTCGTTATAAGGCAAAACAAATAATCCATCTGCCTTAACATCCGATATTGTATCTACAAAACAATAATCAGGTTGTTCATCGCCAGATGTATATCTTCCTATTACAATTGGAACATTACTTCCTCCAATATTTTTTAATTCATACGATTTTCGTTTTTTATATTCAAATGGAGAATAATCAAATGATTCAATCCTTTTTATTGGAATATGATTTTCTTTTGTGCTTATATGTTTAATTATTGATTTTGCTACAGGAATCTCATTCTCTGGGGCTTCAGTTAATGATACTCGAATTGTATCACCAATACCATCAGAAAGTAATGCTCCAATACCCACGGCAGACCTAATACGTCCATCTTCACCCTCACCTGCTTCTGTAACACCTAAATGTAATGGAAAACACATGTCTTCTTCATACATTTTTTTCACCAATAAGCGTACTGTGTGAACCATTATTCTTGCGTTACTGGCTTTAATACTCAAAACAATATTAAAAAACTTTTCCTGTACACAAATACGAAGAAACTCCATACAACTTTCTACCATTCCCATGGGAGTATCACCATATCTACTCATAATTCTATCTGATAAAGAACCATGATTTGTTCCTATTCGCAGAGCTACTCTATTCTTTTTACAAATCTCTAATAGAGGTACTAGCTTTTCATGAATCTGACTTAACTCTTTTTTATACGATTCTTCTGTATATTCTATCTGAGCAAACTTTTTAGCCCCATCAACAAAATTACCAGGATTTATTCTTACTTTCTCTACATACTCGGCTGCAATATAAGCTGCATTGGTATTAAAATGAACATCTGCCACCAAAGGTAAATTATATCCTATTTCATTTAATCCTTTCCTTATTGCCTCAAGATTATAAGCCTCTCTTTTACCTTGTGTAGTCATTCTAACAATTTGACCACCTGCATCACATATTGATTTTATCTGATCAATTGTTTCAGCGGTATTATTAGTATTGGTTGTTGTCATGGACTGCACAACAACAGGATTACCAGCTCCTATTTTAACTCCTCCAACATTAACTTCAGAAGTTTTATATCTATTAAAATTGAATATATCTATACAATATTTTTCTAAATCCATCATATTTAAATTTTCAGTACAAAAGTAAGAATTTTTAGTACGTAGACTCCTTTAAATTTCATTGGGCTTATTACCTTTACAGCTAAAATATATATAACATGTCCATATCTGTAACTCAAGTAACAAGAACATTTGGTACTCAAAAAGCTTTAAACAATGTTTCATTTGAAATTAAAGCTGGTGAAGTTGTAGGATTCCTTGGTCCTAACGGAGCAGGCAAATCTACAATGATGAAGATAATTACTGGTTATCTACCTCAAACTTCCGGCATTGTTAAGGTTTGTGGTCTTGATGTTACTAGCAACAGTCTTGAATACAGAAAAAAAATTGGCTATCTACCCGAACACAATCCTTTATATTTGGACATGTATGTAAAGGAGTATCTTAAACACATCGCAGGTATTTATAAACTAGGACGACAAGCAAAAAATAAAATTGAAGAAGTAATAGAGATTACAGGTTTAACACCTGAAAGCAAAAAGAAAATTAAAAGCTTATCCAAAGGATATCGTCAACGAGTTGGCCTTGCTCAAGCTTTATTACCTGATCCTGAAGTTTTAATTTTAGATGAACCCACAACAGGCCTTGATCCTAACCAGATAGTTGAAGTAAGAGATCTAATCAAAAGAGTAGGAGAACAAAAAACAATTATGCTTTCAACACATATAATGCAGGAAGTTCAAGCAATTTGCGAACGTGTTATAATTGTAAAAAAAGGGGAAATTGTTGCCAATGAGAAGTCTTCTAAAATTTCAAACATTTCTACAAATAAAAACTTTATTATCAATTGCGAGTTCCTTTCAAAAATAGATTTTGATTCATTGAATACTATTACAGGAATTAATCAGATTTCACCCATCTCTCACAATGGATGTAAAATTTCAGCATCTTCTGATATTCGAGAACAAATATACGATTGGAGTGTCTCAAACCATAAAAAAATCATAACGCTAAATATAGAACAGCAAAATATGGAAGATATTTTCAGAGAGCTTACCTCTTAATATTTAAACAATTAACAAGTAAAAGTATATATTATCAGCCAACTTAACATTAAAGCATTACCTTTATAGTCAAAAGAATTACCAAATCTCTTTTTCTAAACATTAAAATCCTAAATCTATGTTAGTTAAAACATACGGCGCTGCTGTTACTGGTATCGATGCAGCAACAATAACAATTGAAGTAAATCTTTCTCAAGGAATCAAGTTTTTTCTCGTTGGCCTCCCCGATAATGCCGTAAAAGAGAGCCAACAACGTATGCAATCAGCATTAAAAGAAAGCAATTTTAAATGGCCCGGTAAAAAAATTATTATTAATATGGCTCCTGCTGATATCAGAAAAGAAGGGTCGTCGTACGATTTGCCATTAGCAATAGGAATCTTAGCTGCATCAAACCAAATTTCAGATAACCTTCTGGACAAATATATTATAATGGGAGAACTCTCTCTTGATGGAAGTTTGCAGCCTGTGAAAGGAGTTTTACCCATAGCAGTAAAAGCAAAAGAAGAAGGATTTGCAGGAGTGATTATACCTAAACAAAATGCAAAAGAAGCTGCTGTAGTTGAAGGATTGGAAGTTTTTGGAGTTGATAACATTTCTGACGTAGCCTCTTTTTTAAACGGTGATATAAAATTAGAACCTTTATCCATAGACACACAAAAAGAATTTTTCAATCAACAACTGGTAAATGATTTAGATTTTATTGACGTAAAAGGCCAGGAAAGTGTAAAAAGAGCCTTAGAAGTAGCTGCTGCAGGCGGACATAATTTAATAATGATCGGACCTCCGGGTGCTGGAAAATCAATGATAGCCAAAAGACTTCCTTCTATCCTACCTCCTCTTACATTAGATGAAGCCCTTGAAACTACAAAAATCCATTCTGTGGCAGGAAAGATCCAAGGTAATACCTCTTTAATTACTCAGCGCCCATTTAGATCCCCTCATCATACGATAAGCGATGTTGCCTTAGTAGGTGGAGGAAGTTTCCCTCAACCTGGTGAAATATCTTTATCACATCACGGTGTTTTATTCTTAGATGAACTGCCTGAATTCAAAAGAACTGTACTTGAGGTAATGCGACAACCTTTAGAAGACAGAGTAATAAGTATCTCAAGAGCAAGATTTAGCATTGATTACCCAGCAAGTTTTATGTTAGTTTCTAGCATGAATCCATGCCCTTGTGGATATTATAACCACCCTGAAAAAAAATGTGTTTGCACACCCGGAGTAATTCAAAGATACTTAAGCAAAATTTCCGGACCATTATTAGATCGTATTGATTTGCAGATTGAGGTTGTACCTGTTCCCTTTAAAGAATTAAGCAATACTGTAATTTCAGAAAATAGTAGTGAAATAAGAAAAAGAGTTATTAATGCAAGAAAAATACAAGAAGTAAGATATAAAACAGAAGATAAAATATTTTGCAATGCACAAATGACATCCAAACTACAGCGAAAGTATGCTAATCCAAATGATCAAGCAATGCAAATACTAAAAAATGCGATGGAAAAATTAGATTTATCGGCTAGAGCATACGATAGAATCTTGAAAGTTGCCAGAACTATTGCGGATTTAGATGAACAACATGAAATTCAGGCACACCATATGGCAGAAGCTGTAAATTATAGGAATTTAGATAAAGCAGGTTGGTTAGGTTAATTTTCATATATATAATTGAACAATCCCAAACTTTTTCCATTTATGTAATTAAATTTGCAATACCAAAAACTAAATTTACAATAAAATATGGCAGACGAGTTTACTACAAACAGTCTAATGGATCCCATTGGAAGGTTAATGGGATTACGTTACAAATCTCACCCATGGCATGGAATTAACATCGGTTCAAATGCACCCGAAACTGTTACCTGTTTCATTGAAGTAGTTCCAACAGATACTATAAAATACGAAATAGATAAAGAAACTGGTTATTTAAAAATTGATCGTCCTCAGAAATATTCAAACGTTGTACCTGCTCTTTACGGTTTTATTCCACAAACATATTGTGGTTCAAGAATTGGAGCATTTTGCGCTGAAAAATCAGGAAGAGGTGAAATACAAGGAGATGGAGATCCTTTAGACATTTGTGTTTTAACAGAGAAAGAAGTTCCGCATGGAGATATTTTAGCTGTTGCAACTCCTATTGGTGGTTTTAGAATGATTGATGGAAATCAGGCGGACGATAAAATCATTGCTGTTTTAAAAGGAGATATTGTTTATGGAGACATGAAAGACATAAACGATCTTCCCGAATTAGTAATAAACAGATTAAAACATTACTTCTTAACATACAAAGACATGCCTGGTCTCGATGCTGATTGTGAAATAACACATATTTATAATGCAGAAGAGGCTAAACAAATTATTAAATTATCAGCTCAGGATTACGATTCCAGATTTGATTCTCTCAGAAACGCATTATCCAATTATTAAAAAAATTCATTTATAAATTTTAGATAATAGAAAAACTTCCTTTTAAGAGGAAGTTTTTTTTGTTTTATAAACTTAGAGTTTCATATTCTTTAATCAGTTAAAACACATAATTACTCTTTACATTAACTATATTTTGTATTAACTTATAAGTCTTAATAAATAAATATAGGAGGAGTTATTATGCCATTATCTAAACTGGAAACATATCTTAGAAATCAAGATGTTTCATTTAACAAGATTGTGCATCACAAGACATACACTGCACAAAGAACTGCTGCCGACACACATATTTCCGGCAAAGAGATAGCAAAAACTGTAATTATGAAAATCGACAACCAAATGAGCATGGTTGTTTTACCTGGCGATATGCAAGTTGACATAGGCTTATTAAAAATGTCAATTGAAGCAAAGAATATTCGTCTTGCTACAGAAATGGAATTTAAAGATCTTTTTGAAAATTGTGAAGTTGGAGCAATGCCACCTTTCGGAAACTTGTATGATATGCCTGTTTATGTAGCAGAAGCATTAAAAGAAGATGTATTTATTGCCTTTAATGCAGGAACTCACAGTTTATTAATTCAAATGAAATATGAAGATTTTGAAAGACTTGTTCAACCCATAGTACTTAAACTCGCCTACCACGCACAGTACTAACTTAATTAACTTGGAAGTTTTGTAAAATCATTTGTTTTTGATAACTGAGGTTGACCATTATTTGTAATTACTCTTACAAAGCTTCCCTTATTATTTATTTCTTAAAAATAAAAAAAGCTGTTCCAACGTTTTGGCAACAGCTTTTTTTGCACTAGCAAAATCGAAAAGGGTAAAAAAATAGTAGTTACTTATTTTTTTAAAATCATTCTCATTATAATTTCAACCTTGTTACAGGTTTATTTTATAACAAAAAACAAGCGTTTTATTCTCTTGCAATGCAAACCAACAAAACACAAAGCACATCTACAACAAAATGGTATTGCACCCTCTGTCTTGGTCTAAAAATGGGCATTTTGGGGTGAAATTCTCATATATGGGATATATGATTCACAAATAAATCATACATGTACATTCATTTTTTTCAACAAAAAATCATGATTGATTAAATTTATCTTTATTTTCGCGTTAATATGGATTTGAATCAAATAATACCTGCATATTTAGTCTCTAAAAAGAACAGTATTAGACTGGTTCTTTTTACTGCTGGTTTTGCTTTGCTGTTCATCAATCTTTATTCTCCGTTTGATGTACGTAGTTGGTTTGGTTTAGATCTTAAATCACAAGAGCTGTTTTTCTACTCCAGTTTAATAATATTGACAGGTGTTTTAGTTGCCGTCATTTCAAGAGTAATATTATACCACTACAATAAAAAGAAAATAAAAACGAAGCTTTGGGCATTCTTACTTATTATAGCTTTGGAAGTATTTTTTATGGCTTTATTTTTCACAATCTATGAATCTGTTTTTATAAAAGACGACAACAGAACATATTTTGAAGTTTTTAAGGCATCTGTTCAAAATACTACATTAGTTCTTTTATTACCTTATGCAGTATTATGGTTATATTTCTCATGGCTTGATAAGAATCATAGAATTAAACAATTAATAGAATCCGAGGAAAAAATTGCTTATGATTCAAAATCTATGATTCCCTTTCTCGATGAAAAAGGTACTATGCGCATTTCTATCAAAATGGATGATATATTATATATTAAAGGTGCGGATAATTATGTAACAATATACTATAATAAGAACAATGGTATTAACAAATTCTTATTAAGAAATACTATAAAAAACCTGGAACAAAGATTTTTAGATTTACCAATTACCAGATGTCATAGATCATATATGGTAAATTTTGAAAAAATTAAAGTAATAAGGAGAGAGAGGGGTGGACATATATTAGAAATAGAGACTAATCCACCCATTGAGGTTCCTGTATCAAAAACTTACATAAAAGAAGTTTTTCAACTTTTCGAAAATGCTTAATTTTTACTAAAAAAAGGATTTACGAATAAAGTAAACACCCAACAACCCATACAAAAATTAAGCACACATTCTAAACTTGCAAACAGTATTAAAATAGTTGAAAAGGCATTTGCAAGCATTTGAAAACCTAACAGATGAAAAAATAAAATCATCACGGTAAAAACAAATCCTAATCTTGCTGCAAATATCTTTGGAGCTTTATTAATCATCTTTTCATTATTCCATTTAAACATAGAATGAAGCTTTGACGAAATAACTGCCAAAGGACTATATCTTGATGAAAAAAAACCACGTATTAAAAAGTCAATTACTAAAAACGCGACCATCACGATGTAATCACTTAACATATAACCCACTAACATCCCCACTACTAAAAAAGCATTAATCCTAGGAATATTCACCAAAACCTTTTCATTTGAAATTGGACAAACCACATTTTTCATATCTATACTTTTTATATGTTTTTTAGTTTACCAGTTTAACGAAGTATTTAAATTAATGTTTAGACAAAACTCATAGTTTATCCTACCTTATTAGTATTCTTTTAAATGCAACATTGTTGCATTTAAAATTTATAAGCCATAAATTTGCATAAACAATTAATATTATGAATTGGATTAAATTCTTAAATGAGAGGGATATCAAAGCTACTTCATCAAGAATCCAACTTCTTAATGTGTTAGCCAGCAATCCCAATCCCATGCAGTGTAAGGAAATAGAAAACCAATGGGATTCAAAAATCGATAGAGTAACTTTATATAGAACTTTAAAAACCTTAGTTGATAAGGAAATAATAAAAAAAATAGAAATAAACGAAAACATTACATGTTATAATTTTCTTTCTCAAGAATCCACAAAAACAGAACATGCACACTTTCATTGCCAGAAATGTGATAAAGTAATTTGTTTAATGGATTATAAAAATGAACCAAAACCACTACCTGAAGGTTTTATTCAATTAAAAACAAACGTGATCATCGAAGGTATTTGCAAAAATTGTAATTCAAAAACACTATAAACCATAACAAATAATGTATAAAACAATAATTTACATATTAATTTCTATTTTATTTACTCTAACTTCATGTTCAGAAAATAATATAAATAAGAATCACATTGTAGTCAGTATTCTTCCTCAAAAAAAAATTGTTACACGTCTTTTACCAGATAATTACACAGTAACAACAATGGTAACAAAAGGGAACAGTCCAGCTACATACTCTCCTTCGCCCTCGCAAATTAAAGACATTAATTTAGCGTCTTTATATATTCAGATAGGAAACATTGGATTTGAAAAAGCATGGATTGAACGCTTTGAAGAATTAAATCCTAAACTGACAATTGAAGACTCATCGGAAGGCATTGATTTCATTCATGGTGAAGACTACATCCATGGTGATCATGTACATGAAGGAGGTATTGAACCACATATTTGGACATCTCCTAAAACGATGCTTAAGGTATTATTAAATACGAAAAATATACTTCAAAAACACTATCCGGAAATCAATGATGAAATAGAATTTAATAGCAAACCTCTAATTGATTCTCTTTTACATATTGATTCACTCTACAGACTTGATCTGGCTGATTTAAAAGCTAAGAATTTTTTAATTTTTCACCCTGCTTATACCTATCTTGCCAGAGATTACGGAATCAACCAAATATCAATAGAACACAATGGCAAGGAACCAAGTGCAAAATGGTTACAAACAATTATTAACACAGCCAAACAGCAAAATATAAAGTCAATATTTGTTCAGCAAGAATTTGACAAACGTAATGCTGAAATAATAGCTAAAGAATTAAACATTAAAATCATTGAAGTATCTCCTCTTAATGAAAATTATGAAAAAGAGATGAAAGAACTTTTAGATAAACTTAAAAGCAATATTTAGAAATTGTAAAATATCTATTTTCAATAATACATTATGAATGATTCACCACTATTTGAAATAAAAAATTTATCAGCAGGATATTCTCCTAATAATATTATACTTAAGAACATAAACCTCAAAGTATATAGAAATGATTTTATTGGGATTATTGGCCCTAATGGTGGTGGTAAATCTACACTATTGAAAATAATACTTGGTTTATTAAAACCAATAGAAGGCAACATAATATATAACAACAAAAAATCTAACAATCTAAAAATTGGATATCTTCCTCAAATAAATTCAATAGACAAAGATTTCCCTATTAAAGTTATAGATGTTGTACTGTCGGGATTGATGGACGGAAATAGTTATAAGCGTTTCTCAAAAAACGATAAAGAAAGTGCAATTAGTCTTTTAGAAAAAGTAAGTCTGGGAAAATACTACAATAAACCTATTTCAAAACTTTCCGGAGGACAAATGCAGAGAGTATACCTATGTAGAGCCATCATTAACAATCCAGAATTATTAATCTTAGATGAACCCAATACATATGTTGATAAAAATTTTGAAAAGGAACTTTACCAGCACTTAAAAGAGCTAAATAAACAAATGGCTATATTACTTGTAACTCATGATATAGGAACTATTTCTTCAGTTGTAAAAACAATTGCATGCGTTAATGAAGAATTACATTATCATAGAACAAATAAAATATCAGCTGAAATTTTAAAAACATACAAGTGTCCAATTGAATTGATAACGCACGGACATATTCCTCATCGCGTATTAGATAATCACTAATTAATATTATGAAAGAATTTTTATCTCTTTTAAGCTTTTCTTTTTTCTCAAATGCAATTATCGCAGGTCTCCTCACAAGTATTATAGCTGGCATTGCAGGTTCATACATTGTTGCTCGAAAAGTTGTTTTTATTAGCGGTGGAATAACCCATGCTTCTTTTGGCGGTATAGGCCTTGCTTATTTCCTGGGATTTAATCCATTTTTAGGGGCTGCAATTTTTGCCGTTTTATCTGCTATGGGCATTGAATGGACTACACAAAAAGCACAAATAAGAGAAGATTCTGCCATTGCAATACTATGGTCTTTGGGAATGGCAATTGGTATTATCTTCGTTTTTTTAACCCCTGGTTACACTCCAAATCTAATGAGTTTTCTTTTTGGAAACATTCTAACTGTAACAATTTCAGATATTATTTCAATGGCAATATTATCAATAATAACCATTACTGGAATTACTCTGTTTTATCGATTGGTTCTTTACATTGCCTTTGACCAAGAATATGCAAAAACGCTTGGTTTAAAAACTTCTCTTACAAAATATATTATTTCAATTATTATAGCTCTTTCAATTGTATTTAGTATTAGGGTTGCTGGAATCATTTTGGTTTTATCCTTATTTACAATACCACAGGCTATAGCAAATATTTTTACGCACGATTTTAAGAAAATGATTTTTATATCAATTGGATTTAGTTTTCTTGGAATAATTACCGGCTTAATAGGTTCATATTACTTCAACCTTCCATCGGGTGCAATTATCATTTTTACTTTAATAATATTCTGGAGCATTATTAAATTAAACTCAAAACTATTTTTTAGACAATAAAGCCTCTCCTATTAAAAGATCCATGGGAGTCGTTATTTTTATATTTTCCCGATTCCCTTGAGCCAGATAGATTTTATACCCTGCTTTTTCATAAACACTGGCATCATCTGTAAAACTATTTTCATAAGGTTGATTATAACAATCTCTTAACTTTATAAAACGAAATACTTGTGGAGTTTGAACCATCTTATATCGTTGTCTATCTACAGATTTACTTCCCTCCTCTGTTAACATTCGAATAGACTCGATTGAATCAGTAACAGGAATGGCAGCTCCATGAAGCTGGGCCACAAAAAAACAACTATCTAATGTTTCATTTGAAACAAAAGGTCGAACCCCATCATGTACACCGACTAAACAATCATCCTCAATCATTGCCAAACCATTTTTTACACTTTCAAAGCGAGTATTACCTCCAGTTGCCAGTTTACAATCTATTGTAAATTGATGTGTATTACATAGTTCTTTCCAATATTCAGTTTGATCCTTAGGTAAAACCAATATCAGTTCTATATTTGAATCATAATCCCTAAACCGATTTAAAGTATGCATTAAAATAGGCAATCCATTTAATTCTATAAATTGTTTTGGGACTTCACTATTCATTCTACTTCCTGAACCTCCGGCAACAATTACCATTACTTTTTTCATCTGTTCAATTTTTGGTTTTACTTGTCTGATGGAACTCGCCAAAATCGATAATCTCCCTATGTGAGAAAGATCATTCGTGACTCGTTTCAAATACTTATTAATTTCTTATTATCTGCATAAAATTACTATTTTTAGTTAATCATAACTAAATTCCTTAATCAACATAATCACAAAAGCCATTTCATGAGAATCTTCACTAAAAATATTTTTATTATAATAATTTCAATATTAAACTTTTTCTTTAATCCTAATGCAAACGCTCAGGTTAATCAGAAATCTTTAAAACATCACGTGGTGGAATTATCTAGTGAAAAATATGAAGGAAGAAGTTTAAACTCCAAAGGTATTAGATATGCCGAAAGGTATATTTTAAACAAAATCAACACTTTCAATCTTCTACCCATCAATTCTTCATTCAGACAAGAATTCTCAATTATTAAACACAGATCTAGTATTCCCCCTGAACCAAATTTAATTTTCAAAAGAAACAAATTAATCTATAAAGAAGATTTTTATACTATTGGGACAAATTCGACTGAAACATGTAAATATCCAATATTAGAACTGGAAAATTTCACAAAACAAAAAGTAACATATGATTGTGCCATTTTATTAAAAGACTCAAATGACAGTAATATTATCATATCTGACAATATCAAACTTCTTTTAATACCTACATACAGCACAATTAATTATAAGGAAATAATAAATTCTAATACAAATGGGAACTTGAGTCCCAATACCACAAATAATTTTATCATTGATAATTCAATACAAAAATACTATCTGAATCCATCTACTTCAAAAAAAATAAAATCAACATTAAGAAAGAGGTCAAATATTTATATAACAGCTCCTTGCCCAAATAGTCACTCATCTACAAATACAGCAAATTTATATGGAATGATTTCCGGAACTCAAGGTGATAGCACAATTATAATATCTGCTCATTATGACCATATTGGCATCAGAAATAAAAAACTTAATCCCGGAGCCAACGACAATGCATCAGGAGTATCGGCGGTATTAGAAATAGCCAATACTTTAAGCCATAAAATATCTAAACCTAAATACAACATCTTATTTGTATTTTTTTCTGCTGAAGAATCCGGATTATTAGGATCAGATTTCTTTTTAAAAAACTGTCCTATCAAAAAAGAAACCATAATGGCTAACATTAATATGGATATGATTGGCAATAAAGATAACTATCATGAAAAAGAACCTAACTTTATTTATGCTTATGGCCCAGAAAACAGTCAACATTTGGTATCCAAAATAGACAGCATTAATAATATAAAATCTTATTTAAAACTAGATTTTTTTGAACATGATATTGAAATGGGGAAACGCTTTTTAAATATGTCAGATCAAGCATCATTTATTAAGTCAAATATTCCTGTTTTATTTATATTTAACGGTCTTAGTCCAAATTATCACAAACCTACCGACACCTATGACAAACTTAACTACAAGAAAATAAAAAATGTCTGTAATTTAACTATCGATTTAATTACTGAAATTGCATACTAAATTCTTGAAAAAAAACAGGATTACTACTAAATTGTATATAATAAAAATATAAGATATGATTCCTTCAATAACATTTGATTTTCTAAAAGAACTATCTGTTAATAACAATAAAGAATGGTTCAACGATAACAAAGAAAAATATCAATTAGCCAAAGAAGAATTTGAAGCATATATTAATGAATTAATTACATTAATTACTGCAATCGATCCTAAAATTGGACATCCACACGCAAAAGACTGCATTTTTAGAATATACCGTGATGTTCGTTTTTCAAAAAATAAGTTACCTTATAAAAATAATTTTGGAGCATATATTGCACATGGTGGTAGAAAAAGTCCATATGCAGGATACTATCTACACATTGAACCTGATAATAGTTTTTTTGGAGGAGGTTTATATTGCCCACAACCGAGTGCCTTAAAATTTGTAAGAGAATCAATTATTGAAAATGCAGATGAGTACAAACAAATAATTAACGAAAAAACATTTAAGAAAACATTCCATGAAATATGGGGAGATAAGGTAAAAACAGCACCTAAAGGTTTTTCTAAAAACGACCCGAACATTGATTTAATCAGACCAAAATCATACGTTTTGATGTCAAGTCTAACTGATGAAGAAATTCTTGCACCCAAACTTGAAAAGCATATTATCAAAGTCGTTAAAATCATGAAACCTTTCAATGACTTCATTAATATAGCAGTAAAAGAAAGCCTTTCATAGAAAGGCTTTTTATTAAAATGGAAAATCTTCTTCAAACTCTTGGTAATCACTTTTTTCGTCTTTGGGTTTTAAAGCCACTTGATGAACTCTATTTCCTTCAACATATATGGCCTTATGTGGATATTCTGCAGGACAAGGATGCTCACAGGCGCCACAACCTATACATATATCCTGATTTACTTCAGGAATTACTAATCCATTTTTGTAAGGAACCATATCCACCGCTTTAGTTGGGCAATGTTCTGAGCAAGCACCACATGCTGTTTCATCCCTATAAACAACGCAATTATTCTGAACAAACACAGCTTTTCCTAACTGAGTCAATTTTTTCTCTTCTATCGACAAAGGAAGGATAGCTCCTGTAGGACACACATTACCACATCTATTACAATCATAATTACAAAAACCAGCCTTAACATAGTCCATATGTGGTTGCATTAATCCAAAAATTCCATACTCTTTAATTGCTGGTTGTAAAACATTTGTAGGACAAACAGAAATACATAAACCACATGCAGTACATAAACGATTAAACCTTTCAATATCCTTAGATCCAGGAGGTGAAACAGGATTCTTTTTAAGCGATAAAGTATATTCACCCTTAGAATCAATTTTATTTCCTATCACATTCTCATAAGCCTTATTTGCCAAGATTGAAGTTGATGCTGAAAGTGCAATTAATGTGCTAATTGCAGATCGCCTGTTTAGTTTATTATCATTTTCATAACGAGATATCTTATTCTTACTTTTATTCAATTTAAAATCAATAGCATTATCATTACATACCTCTAGGCAATCAAAACAAACTACACACCTTGAATAATCAATACTTTGTGTTTTAATATCAATACATTCACCCTTACAAATCCCTGCGCATCTGCCACACTTTGTACAAGAGTCTTTATCTAACTGAACTCTTAATAGTGCTTTTTTTGAAAACATTCCCAACAAGGTACCAACAGGACACACTGTATTACATATTATTCTACCTCGTTTAAAGGAAAAATAACCAACTACAAAAAATAATATGAATGAGTAAACAATTGTTAGTTGTGATGAATTTGTAGTTTCAATAATCTTGAAAGTAAAATTCCCATGTTCCTGCATTGCTGAAGCTATAACATTATTGAAAAGAACAATTATAGGTTTGAAAACATAGCTAAATACACGCCCTGCATTACTATATGGATCCAATAAAATAGTAAACACTGAAATACCTAACAGAATCCCTAAAATAGCCAAAACCAAAAACACATATCTGGTCTTTGTATAACTAGGACTATACTTAAAGAACCTTTTCTTATTACTTATTCTTTTAGCACAATATGAAAATGCATCTTGCAAAATTCCCAGAGGACAAATTGATGAGCAATAAAACCGGCCAATTAAAGATGTTAGTAATATTACGACTACAAAACCAAAACTTGCAATACTTAATATCTGAATAAACTTAAGTAACGAGGGTATAAATTGAAGAAATAATATTTTTGAAACAATGGATTCAGATAACAATTCATAAATATCCAAAAATGAAAAAAGAGTAAAAGAAAAAAACAAGAGTGCAATAATCACCCTTGTTCTTTTTAGTAGAAAAAAATTCATACTTACAGGTTTAAATTAAGCAATCTTTATTCTTTTAATATTTAGTTCTGTTAAATTTTTATTGCCGCTACCCATTTCATGTGCAATTCTGATATGACCAACATCTTCCGGCTCAAGTCCAAACATTTTAGCTGCTGCTGCATCTGTAGCTACAATATCTTTTGATGCAATTAAAGCTTTTAAGTTTACAACATCAGAAGTTGACACTCCTCTAGGCCCATTCTTAGTCATCATATTATAGCCATCTATAATTGTCAAGTCAGGTTTTCTGTAGGTAATAAAATCAGCTATGCATTGATTTAAATCATTACTATGATAATAGCTTCGATCCCATATAACACCCATAAGATTTTTCATTCCCAAGGACAACTTTGTTCCTGAATGATGCTTTAAAACCGGTACATTTATAAACACATCCGACTTAAGAACCAATTCATGAACTTTAGCTTTTTTCAAGCTTTTACCTCCTGGGATATCAATTTCTTTATAATAACTCTCTGTATTTCCCGGAACCACCTTAGCCCCAGCCTCCTTAGCATATTTTTCTATCTGGCTATTTTTATAACACCTATCCCATTTATTGCATGTTTTATCAAACACATAAACATCTGATGCTCCTGCCTCATAACATTTTTTTACAATATGCCCTATTAACTTAGGATTGGTATTTGCTGCTCTTTCCGGTGGAGCATCCCATCCAATATTTGGCTTAACTAAAACTGATTGTCCTTTAGATACAAACTTTCCGATACCACCTAAAGCTTCAATAGCTTTATCAAACATAACTTCAGGTTCACCACCTCGTACTGCAGCAAGATCATATTCATTTATATTATTTCCGAATAAAGAATCTAAACCTCCAAAATACGGTCCAACACCTGTAAGTAAACCTAACCCAATACCTGTTCGCAGAAAATCTCTTCTTTCCATAAAAACGATAATTTACAAGGATTTAATCTATGTAAGTTATTAATTTTTAAGCAAAAAATAATCTTATATTCTGATATTTATAAAAAGAATAAATAAAAAAAGGAGATAGATAAAATCCATCTCCTTTTATATAAATTACAAAATATTAATATTTCTTTTTGGCTTTCAGTTTACCTTGATCATCGTAAACTTTCCATGTACCAACTTTTTCACCGTCCTTGTACTCCATGTCATATCGTAAAACTCCTGATTCATCGTAGATAAACCATTTACCATGTTTTACTCCGTCTTTATAATTAGCAACTCCTAATTTCACTCCCTTTTCATTCCATGTTTCCCAGAGGCCATCCATTTTATTATCATTGTATGCACGTACTTCCTGTTTAAGTTTATTATCAAAATAATAAGTAGAAACGCCTTGTTTTTTCCCCTCAACTACGGACATTTCAACTCTTTTATTTCCACTTGGATAATACTCTACATAATTCCCTGTATACAATTCACCCTCTTCGTTATAATATAAACCATCGATTTGGGTTATTTGCGCCTGGCTGATAGTAACTATACTAATCATTGCCAAAATTGTCATTATTATTTTCATGGCTTTTTATTTTAATTGTTAATAAAAGCCTCCCTTAATTATCGTAATCGTTATTACGACTTTTCTATTCCTGTGTGTTTTACTTAACTTCAAATTAACATTGTATTTACATTAAATACAAATTTTCAATGTTAAGTTTTACATTAATTTAACACGAAAATCTTAAATATCTGATTTACAGAAACAAAAAAAAGACCACTCAGATCTGAGCAGTCTTATATTTCGTATAATTATTATATAAATATCAATCCACTTGTTCCATTTGTATTGTTAATGGCTCATCCTTTTCAGTAGAAATCTTTACATCTTCTTTTTTTGAATCCTTATATGAAACAATTTTAGCTGTTACTTCATACTCACCTTCTGAAATATTTTCAAAAACAAAATTTCCATCAAAATCAGAATATGTTTTTTGATCTGTCCCTTCCAAAACAACTTCAACTCCAACTAAAGTTTCTCCCGTATTATTGTCTATAACTGTTCCTGATAAATTAAATAATGTTGCAGCTGTATTATTTTCTTTAGATTTCTCTCCTTTAAAGCTACTAAAACTAATAACTGCTAATATTGCGATTACTAATACATTAATCTTCATAATAAAACTTTTTTAATTCGTTAGCTAATTAATTCCTGTTTGTATAATACAAAAGTAATTACGCAATGTTACTTATTTGTTATCACCACTTTACAACTTCTTTAATATTTCGTTAACTTTATGATCTTAATCTTAACCAAATATTATGTCCTATATCCAAGATTTCATAAATCTCTTTTTTCCAAATACATGTAATATATGTGGACGACAATTATTTCATCATGAGAACCTAATATGTACCGTTTGTAAAAGCGAACTTCCCTATACAAATTTTCATAAATACAATATGAATCCTGTTGAGATGTCATTTTGGGGTAGAATTGAAATTAATAAAGCAACATCATTTTTACTTTACACCAAAGGAGATATGGTAAAAACGATTCTTCACTCTATTAAATACAAGGGTAATAAACCTTTGGCTATAGAAATGGGAAGAATATTTGGATTACATCTTAAAGAAAATAATATCTTTAATAGTATAGATGTTATTATACCTGTACCACTACATCCAAAGAAATTAAATAAAAGAGGTTATAATCAAAGCGAATTAATTGCAGAAGGAATTAGTAGCATACTTGACATCTCAGTTGTACGAGAGGGCTTATACAAAAACACCAATACAAGTACACAAACAAGAAAAAATCGTTATGAGAGATGGATAAATTCAGAAAACATGTACACTGTATGTAACGCATCAACCTTTGAAAATAAAAACATTCTGTTAGTTGATGATGTTTTAACAACAGGAGCAACACTTGAAGCATGTTGTATAGCTTTTAAGAATTTAAAAGTAGAATCCTTAAATATAGCCACACTAGCTTATGCTCCAAGCTAAAACTAATTTTATGCTATATCTAAATTCAATTTTTCAAACAACTTTTGCATTCCAACTGAAGCCCCTTCCTGTATGTGTAGAATATTGTCTCGCTTTTGATAAGCAGGGCTTCCGGGATCAATCACATATATTGGAATATTATTGGAAACAAAATCAATTAATCCTGCTGCAGGATATACATTTAATGAAGTACCAACTACAATAACTATTTCCGCCTGTTTAATAATTTCTATTGCATTTTCCATTTCTGTAACTGCTTCTCCAAACCATACTATGTGAGGCCTCAACTGACCTCCTTTTTCACAAACATCACCAAATTTTAGCTCCCAATCTTTCATCTCATAAATCAGATTATCATCAACAGTACTTCTGACTTTTTTCAATTCTCCATGCAAATGAAGAATACTTGATGATCCAGCCCTTTCATGCAAATCATCAACATTTTGTGTTACGATGGAAACATTATAGAAATCTTCAAGTTTTGCTATTAGTTCATGTCCCATATTCGGATGGCATTCAAAGAGTTGTTTTCGCCTCTGATTATAAAAATCCATTACTAAATTAGGAGTACGTTCCCATGCGTAAGGACTTGCAACTTCTGTAACATCATATTGCTCCCAAAGGCCTCCCATATCTCTAAATGTTTTGATACCGTTTTCAGCACTCATTCCGGCTCCGGAAAAAACAACTAACTTTTGCATAATCTCGATTCTTAATAGCTACGACCTAAGTAACCAATTACAAACAAAAAAAGCAATCTCAAAAGAGATTGCTTTCAAAATATATAGTTTGAAATACTATTTCAACATATCAACTACTTGATTAAATACATTATCTGCAGTGAATCCAAACTTCTCGTCTAATACAGTGTAAGGACCAGAAAAACCAAATTGTTCTAATCCCCAAACTTTTCCGTTTTCACCAACTAAACCTTCAAGCGTAACAGGTAAACCTGCAGTCATTCCAAAACGAGGAACTCCAACCGGTAATACTTCTGTCTGGTAAGCTATATCTTGATTTCTGAAGACACCTTCAGAAATTACTGATACTATTTGAAGTTTTAATCCTTTTTCTGCCCTTAACTTTTCAGCTCCGGCAACAAGTGTAGCAACCTCTGATCCACTAGCCAATAATACTACATCTGGAGTGTCAGAATCTTTTTCTACTATGTATGCTCCTTTTTTAGCTTGCAAAGCTGTATCATAAGAACTTCCCGGAAGGTTTGCTATATTTTGACGAGACAAAATTAAAGCAGAAGGAGTATCTGTATTATTTAATGCCATTTCCCAAGCTACAGTTGTTTCGTTTGCATCAGCTGGACGAAGAACTAACATAGAATTTTTTCCATGATGATTTTTTAGTTTCTCCATCAATCTGATTTGAGCTTCCTGCTCAATTGGCTGGTGAGTTGGACCATCTTCTCCTACACGGAAAGCATCGTGAGTCCAAACATATTTAACTGGTAATTGCTGTAAAGCGGCAATACGTGCAGCTGGTTTCATATAATCAGAGAATACAAAGAATGTTCCTACTACAGGGATAACTCCACCATGAAGTGCCATACCATTTGCCATAGCCGCCATAGTCAATTCTGCCACACCTGATTGTAAAAACTGTCCTGAGAAATCTCCTTTTTTGAAAGCTGTTGTCTTTTTAAGGAAACCATCAGTTTTATCAGAGTTTGCTAAATCCGCAGAAGAAACAATCATATTTTCAACTTGATCAGCAAAAGCAGCTAATACTGTAGCAGAAGCTGCACGAGTAGCAGATCCGGCTTTTTGCTCTATTGCTGCATAATCAACTTCAGGAACATCTCCTGAGAAGAATTTAGCAAATTTTGCTGCTAATTCAGGATTTGCTTTTTCCCATTCGGCTTGTTCTGCTTTCTTTGAAGCAACATATCCAGCTTTCTTTTCTTTTACAGAAGCATAAAGCTCTGCAACATCATCAAAAATAACAAATGGATTTTCAGGATCACCACCTAAATTTTTAACTGTACTTTCAAAACTCGCTCCTGCAGCTGATAAAGGTTGACCATGAGTAGAAACCATTTTTTCGAAAGATGAACCATCTTCTTTAACAGCTCCTTTACCCATTATTGTTTTACCAATAATTAAGAATGGTTTTTCAGTCTCCGCTTTTGCTGCATCTAATGCTTTACGAATTTCATCAGCATTATTTCCATCTATGGTCATTACAGCCCATCCCCAAGCTTCATATTTTTTTGCAGTGTCTTCAATAGTCACTACATCTGTAGTTGTAGATAGCTGAATATCATTAGAATCATAAAACATAATCAGGTTATTTAAACCTAAATAACCTGCAATACGACCAGCCCCTTGTGAAATTTCTTCCTGGATTCCTCCATCAGAAATGAAAGTATAAATATCATGAGACATCCAGTCTCCAAATCTTGCTTGCAAAAATTTCTCAGCAATAGCTGCACCTACAGCCATTGTATGTCCTTGTCCAAGAGGACCTGAAGTATTTTCTACTCCTCGGGCAAAATCAACTTCAGGGTGACCAGGTGTTGGACTTCCCCATTGACGGAAACTAGCACACTCATCTAAAGAGTAAGCTCCTGTTAGTGCTAACTGAGCATACAACATAGGCGACATATGCCCTGGATCTAAGAAAAATCTATCTCTGTTTACCCAGCTTCTATCGCTTGGATCATAGTTAAGATATTCAGTATAAAGAATGTTAATAAAATCGGCACCGCCCATGGCACCTCCTGGGTGTCCTGATTTAGCTTTTTCAACCATTGCAGCTGCAAGTAATCTAATATTATCCGCTGCTCTGTTTACTGTTACGTTACTCATTTTAAAAAATAATTTTTTGGGTTTAACTCTTTAATAATATGCTTTTTCCCCTATGATCCTTTTGTTTTAAAAACCGCAACAAAGGTAATTTTTTTTTAGAATTGTTTGCCATATTTAAGAGTCATACTATGTAAAAATGGATGCCAAATAATACTTAAAGTCATACGAAATGAATCTTGGCTTAATTTTCAAGAAATTATAGACAATAAATATTTTGAAATATTATACTATATGATCCAAATAAAGTAAAATTATAATTATAAACTTTGTTACATATTAATATGAGATTAAGAATTAATAGTTTTCCTCAGACATTACCATCCTGCCAATATATTTATTCCTAAATTACCAGAATGAATCTCACCTTGATTAATAGCGAATGCATAATACGGTTCAACAATTATTGCTCCTAACAAATTCAGTCGAATAGCAATTCCGGAACTCATTATTGGGATTCTCTTATATATTGAATCTGAAGTAAAACTCATTTGAGGAGAAGATTCTTCATCCCATGCTATACCAGCATCATAAAAAAATGCCAATTCTGAAAATAAAAATTTTGATTTAAACCATGCATAATTTTGAGGCCCAGTAAAAGGAATACGCCACTCAAGACTACTAACTACCACTTTTGAACCCCACAATTGGTTTGCAGAAATTTTCCCTTCTGACTCTGATCCAAAAAAACTGCCTGCTTCATAACCCCGAACATACCAGGGATATCCAATGTACAAATCATAAAGCCTATTATCTTCACTTCCTTTTCCATAACGTCCATAATGATAAGCCTTAAAAGCAAGTGTATATGGATTAAACCTGAAATACTTTCGATAATCAATTAATATCGTATTCATTTCTAAACCATTAAAATACCTCTCAATACCTACTCTGAATCTTTTCCCTTCAATAGGTGAAGCCAAACCAAATTTTGCATTATCAATTACATAAGCTAAATCAAGTATTCCTGCTGCAAACGATTTTGGAGAATCTACTACTTTTTTATTTTGGTTATAAACAGAATAATAATAGCTATAGTTCTCAACTTTTTCCGTCCTATAACTATAATTGGCAAGTGATACACCACCTTCAATTCTATGAGATTTATTAATTGGCAAGTATCCAAAAAAGGTTAACTTATCAATAAAGGTACGACGAAAGTAATACGCCAATTGTTCATCTCCTGTTTCAGTATTTTGCTCAACATCAAGATATCCTGTTTGATATGGTATATGAGAAAGACTAACTCCCAATTTTAGAGGACGTTTTTGATTTACATAAGCGACCTGCCCGCCAAAATCATATATTTCACCATTTATACTAACCCCCGAATATAACATATGATCACCTAATATATCGCTAAATCGAGCTTGAACGCTACCTGCCATACCTGAACCAAAACGACTTGCCATTACACCCATTGATGTATTTCCAATATAATCTAACTTAAATTTAGCTTTTACAGGTTCTGTATAAAAACTATCCGGATCTTCATGATAAACTGGTTTATATGTAAGCAAATTTTGATCCACTAATGAAGGATATTTTGACACAGGCATTAACCTTGATGCATAATAATTGTTTTTCCGATCCTCAATTTCAACAGCTGTTTTCTGAATCTGATTAATATTAGCCTTAACGATGGCAAATTCTCCTTCCCATAACATATTATAATACAATGTATTTTTTGAAATTGCCAAGGCAGGGGCCAGAGGAGTTATTCCAGATATACCAGTAGGATAAAAAGTCATTTGTTTTAATGAGGACTTCTTTTCATCAAGCATGTACATATTTCGTGTTCCATCATGATCAGACAAGAAAAATATCTTTGAACCATCACTACTTACAACCGGATTGACATTCTGAGCTCCAATAAATGTTGTGAGAACATTTTTCAAATGCGTCTCTAAATCTACTCTAGCGATATTGAACTGAGCAGATGTATATCTCTCTTGCATAGGATCCGGAGCATCTGTGGCATAATAAATCTGTTTCCCGTCATTTGACCATGAAGCTTGAATATTACAATAGGTATCACGTGTAATATTTGTAATCTTTTCACTATTTATATCTAATAAATATATATCAGATATTCCATCTTTCAACCCGGAAAATGCAATATAATCTTCTTTAGGAGACCAGGCCGGATAACTCATTGCATCCAGAGCATTAATTTTAATTTCATTTATAATCTTGCCCTTTTCAACATCATAAATAACTATTGCACTTTCTCCTTTTATATATGCCATATATGCAAAATACTTACTATCATGCGACCACGTGCCTGAAGTTTCCATATATGTTATATCATCAATACGATCACTTTTTGTCGAAGTATACAGCCTTTTTATTACCTGACCTGTTTTTGTCTCTGCAACAAATAAATCCAAACTAAAGAGATCTCTTTCTGAAAGAAATATGATCTTTTCTCCATCCGGACTAACTGAAGGTGCCAGATTATATCTTCCACTATTTTTTTTAGACAAGATTCTGTCTCCATAAACAGAAAAGGTTGAGTCATTAATATTCTCTATAAGATGCTTAGCTAAAGCTCCTTTCCACAACTTTGATAAAGAATCTGTTGATACATATAAAACATCAGCAATTGCACTTTCAAAACCTTTTTCTGCAGTTTCTAAAAATAAATGTGATATATATTGTTCCCCATAGGTATTAGCTATAAAACTCCAAAAAGCCTGTCCATATCTGTATGGTGAATATCTGAGATCAATAGCTAATTCTCCTAATGATGGGAACTTCTTATGAATTAAGGCATCCCGCATCCACAAAACCGTATGACTATCAACATTTCCAACAGAAAGGTATTCTGCCATTCCTTCGATCATAAAAAGCGGAATATTTTGTACAGCAGATATACCCATTGATGCTTTCTTCTGCAACAAGTCATACTGAAAAGCATGCACCATTTCATGTCCCAAAACATGATTAGTTTGCTGTTCTGAAAAACTAAGAGGCATGACTATTCTTTTCTTAAAACCTTCAGTCACACCTCCAGTTCCTATTCCAATATACCCGTGTATTGCATTAGTTTGCTGAAAATCAGCATGGCTTGAGTAAATTACAAGAGGATTTCTAACATCAAAAGTATCCAATAATATCTGTTGATGATACTTATACCACCGCTCACCTTTTACTGCTAACGATTTCAACAGACTATCACTAGTGGCATAATGATATATTTCAAAATGGGGAGATTTAAATAATTCAAAATCAAATTGTTTATAAGAAGGTTTATTCTGTCCAAAATATTGAGCAAAAGACATTGCCGACACCAGAGTTAACAGCAATAACAGTACATATTTCAACCATTTTTGTAGCATTATTGTTTTAATATCTGTTATTCAAGTTACAAACGCATGAGTATATACGCAAATATTTAATTAGAGTTTACCTTTAGGTATTCATCCAGAAAAATCAACAATTAACAAACTTCTATTTTCATTAATTAAGATTAGAATTTTTCCCGTCAAAATCTTCTTTTTAATCTCCTTCAAAACTTTAACTTTGTGGGTCTGCGCAGCAGCATTTGTACACATTTTTAAACAGTTGATTTATAATGTTTTTAGTATTTGATACCGAAACCACAGGATTACCAAAGAATTGGAAGGCACCCATATCAGACACCGACAACTGGCCCAGAATGGTTCAGCTGGCCTGGCAGTGTCATGATATTGAGGGGAACTTTCTTTTTGCAAAAAATCATGTAATCACACCTGATGGTTATACTATACCTGAAGATGTAGTTAGTGTACACGGTATCACTACTGAGCTGGCATACGAAAAAGGGATACCTTTAAAGGAAGCTTTAGAAGATTTTATGGAAGATGTTAAAAACAGTAAGTTTATCATCGGACATAACATCAATTTCGATATTAACATTGTTGGTTGTGAATTAATTCGTTGCGAATTGGAAGAAACCTTATCTTCTCATCCATTCATTTGTACAATGAATGAGAGTAAGGTATTTTGTGATTTAAGACGAAAAGGACAACTAAAAAATCCAACTCTTACAGAGCTTCATATTAAACTTTTTACAGTTCCTTTTGAAGAAGCACACAATGCGGCTGCCGATGTTGAGTCTACTACTCGTTGTTTTCTTGAATTGATTCGTGTTGGAGGTATTTCAGCTGAACGACTAGAGATGAGTCCGGCTGAAATTGAAGCATTCAGGATTAACAATCCGGAAATGATTGAGCCTGCAGGTATCGAATTTGAATCTTTTAAAGTAGATACTCTAGATCATATATCAGTAGAAGAGGAGGAAGCAAAACGAAAAGAAGCAGCACAAAATGCCGGTAGAATCCCATTTGTGCACTTGCATGTACACAGCCAATATTCCATACTGGATGGAGCAAACAAAACAGGTGACCTGGCCAGTAAAGCAAAAGAAGATGGCATGCCTGCTGTTGCCATTACCGATCATGGAGGTATGTTCGGGGTAAAAGAATTCCATGTAGCCTGTACAAAAGCAGAGGTTAAGCCTATTATTGGAGTTGAAGCCTACGTTGCTCAACGTGGACATTTAAGAAAGGAAGACAAAACTGATGCCTCCGGTCATCACCTTATATTACTGGCAAAAAACTATACAGGATATCAAAATATACTTAAACTTACCTCTATAGCACATACTGATGGGATGTACTACAAACCACGTATCGACAAAGATTTACTTGAAAAATATCACGAAGATGTAATAGTAAGTAGTGCTTGTCTTGGAGGTGAAGTTGCACAACATATCATGGCCGGAAACATCGACAAAGCCAAAGAAACAATTTTATGGTATAAGGGTATTTTTAAAGATGATTACTACCTGGAAATAATGCGTCATCCTACTGATGATCCAAGGCTAAGAAAAGATGTTTATGAAAACCAGGTAAAAGTAAACACAGTAATACTTGAGCTTAGTAAAGAACTTGGCGTTAAAGTAATTGCCACAAACGACTCTCACTTTACAAATGAAAGTGATGCAGAAGCTCATGATTTATTAGTTTGCCTTAGCACAGGTAGAGATTATGATGATCCTACCCGTATGAGATACACCCAACAGGAATGGTTTAAATCAACAGAAGAAATGAACCTCCTGTTTGCGGATGTTCCCGAGGCATTGCAGAATACTATTGAAATAGCTGACAAGGTTGAGTATTTCGAACTGAACTCATCACCTATCATGCCTCCATTTGACATTCCGCATGAATTTGGTACAGTTGAAGAATACACAGAAAAATATAGCGAAGCAGATCTTATTGAAGAGTTTTCTGAAGATTCATACAAAAGACTTGGTGGATATGATAAGGCGATTCAAATTAAGCTTGAAGCTGATTACCTGGAACACCTTACATTTGAAGGAGCTAAAGAGAGATATGGAGAAGAACTAGAACCTTCAGTAAAAGAACGACTTGACTTCGAACTCCTCACCATTAAAACAATGGGATTCCCCGGTTATTTCTTAATCGTTCAGGATTTTATCAACTGGGCAAAGGACAATGGCGTACTTGTAGGCCCCGGAAGGGGGTCGGCAGCGGGAGCTGCGGTTGCCTACTGTATCAAAATCACAGATGTTGACCCGATTAAATACGATTTGCTATTTGAGCGTTTCTTAAATCCGGATCGTATCTCCATGCCCGATGTCGATATTGATTTTGATGATGATGGTCGCCAGGAAGTATTAGATTATGTAACACATAAATACGGACAGGAAAAAGTAGCTCATATCTGCACATTCGGAACCATGGCTACTAAAAGTTCCATTAAAGACGTTGCTCGCGTTTTAAAATTAGATCTTTCAGAATCTACACGGTTGGCGAAAATGGTACCAGAAGCACCTAAAATGAATTTCAAAAAAGCATTTAAGGAAGTACCGGAATTAGAACTTGAAAAGAATTCGCCTAATCCACTTATTGCGAAGACTATGAAATTTGCTGAGGCACTGGAAGGTGCTGTCAGACAAACAGGAGTTCACGCCTGTGGAGTATTAATCGGGAAAAACCCACTGGATCAGCACTTGCCTGTAATGCCTACAAAGGGTGAGGAATTACTAACAACACAATATGATGGTCGATTTGTAGAGGATATTGGTTTGTTAAAAATGGACTTCCTTGGATTAAAGACCTTATCTATATTTAAAGAGGTGCTTGGTAACATAAAGTTATCAAAAGATATTGACCTTGACTTAGCAAAAATTCCTTTAGATGATGAATTAACATTTAAGCTTTTCGGAAATGGTGAAACCACTGCTGTTTTCCAGTTTGAGTCTCCGGGTATGAAAAAGCACTTAAGGGCACTTCAACCTAACCGTTTCGAAGACCTTGTGGCTATGAACGCCCTATACAGACCAGGTCCAATGGAATATATCCCTTCATTTATTGAACGTAAACATGGAAGGGAAGAAATTAAATACGACCATCCAATGATGGAACCGTATTTGAAAGACACTTATGGAATTACAGTGTATCAGGAGCAGGTGATGCTTCAGTCCAGGGCTCTTGGTGGATTTACACGTGGAGACTCCGATTCATTGCGTAAGGCGATGGGTAAGAAAATTATGGCCATGATGGATAAGCTTAAGACTAAGTTTATTGATGGCTGTCTAGGTAGTGAAGAGTTCGTTCAGGCATGTAAAGATGGCAAAACTACAATTGCCAAACCAGAAGACCTTATTGACAAAATTTGGAGTGACTGGGAAGCATTTGCTAGTTATGCATTCAACAAGTCTCACTCTGTTTGCTATGCTTACGTTGCCTATCAATCGGGATACTTAAAAGCACATTACCCTGCAGAATTTATGGCAGGTGTACTAAGTCGCAACTTAAGTGACATCACCAAGATTACAACCTTCATGGAGGAATGTAAAAGGATGGAAATGCCAGTACTTGGTCCTGATGTTAATGAAAGTTACAACAAGTTTACCGTAAACAAAAAAGGAGAGATCCGTTTTGGAATGGCCGGTATAAAAGGTGTTGGAGCCGGAGCTGTAGAAGAGATTATCAGAGTACGTGAAAAAGATGGTCCATATAAAAGTGTCTATGATTTTGTAGAAAGAGTTAATTTACAAACAGTAAATAAGAAGAACCTTGAAGCTTTAGCTGCAGCCGGTGGTTTTGATGGTTTTAGTGGTTTTCACAGAGCTCAATATTTTACTTCACATCCGGGAGAAGAAACCATCTTTATTGAGAATTTAATCCGTTACGGAAACTTATACCAAAATGATCAGGCTAGCTCTGCAAATTCATTATTTGGGGCAGTTGGAGCAGGTGCTGCAATAAGCAAACCTGCGGCTCCTTTATGTGAAGAATTTTCGATTCTTGAAAAACTAAATAGAGAAAAGGATTTAATAGGAATCTATTTATCAGCCCACCCACTTGATATTTATAAGTTAGAACTGACACACTTTTGTCATTCTAAAATATCAGATTTATCTGACCTTGAGAAGTTAAAAGGTAGAGATGTTACACTTGGAGGAATGATAACTGCTTCCCGTTCGGGAACCACAAAAAAAGGAAATCCCTTTGGGATTATGACTTTACAAGATTATAGCGGCTCTTATGAGTTTGCCTTTTTTGGTAGAGATTATCCTGAATTTGCAAAGTACCTTGTTGAGGGTTATTATATAATGGCACATGGTAAAGTACAAGAAAAACAATGGACGAAAGATGGAGAACTTGAGGTAAAAATTCATAAAATTGAGATGTTAGATGGTGTGCGAGAATCACGCGTTTCCGGGATTAACATATCTGTTCCATTACAGAGTATTGATGAAGAACTAATCACAGAACTTACATCATTAACTCAAGAAACTGATGGAAACATAACTTTACGTTTTTCTATTTATGACAAAGAAGATAAAGTTAATAAAGCCCAGTTTTTATCCAGATCATCAAAGATAAAGTTAACTGATGAAATTATAGAATATCTTGATAATCATCCTGAAATATCATTCACATTGTCATAAACTATGATAAATTTCATCAAACTATCGACCTTAAAACTTAAGGGTCTTTAAAAAAATGAATATATTTGGATTGACACAAAGTAATTTTTTACATTTGTAATAGTATGTAAAAAACAAAAATATAAATATAAACTTATAACATTATATTATGACTATAGATGTAACAGATGCAACTTTTGAAGAGGTTGTATTAAATTCAGACAAACCGGTAATTGTTGATTTTTGGGCGGAATGGTGTGGACCATGTAGAATGGTTGGACCTATCGTAAAAGAATTAGCTGAAGAATATGGAGATAAAGCTGTAATCACAAAAATGGATGTAGACAGCAATCCGGGAACATCTGTAAAGTTTGGCATTAGAAATATCCCAACTATACTTTTCTTTAAAAACGGAGAAGTTGTTGATAAACAAGTTGGGGCAGTACCAAAAACAATATTAGCTTCAAAACTAGACGCTTTATTATAATAATACTATATTGCAAAAATACTAAAGGGCAGAAATCATAATATTTCTGCTCTTTTTTAATTACCATATCTAACAAACCTTTAATTATATTCTATTTATTTGATTCTTTTATTAAGTATATTTTTTATCTTAGATAAATAATATTTCATAAATATTCATGGACGATTTAGGAAACATATTTTATATACTCTTTGCAATTGTAGCAGTTGTATTCAACATCATGAGAAAAGGGAAGCAAGCAAAACCTTCTACTCCTCCACCTGCTGAAAGCAATGATCCATTTGAGGATATAATACCTAAGTTTGAACAAATGTTTAGTTCAGAAGAAAAAAAGATTCAAGACGAACAAGTTAATGATAACATAATTAAAACTCCTAAAAAGGAGCCAAAACCTGTCATTAACGATTTTGAAGAAAAAAAGAAACAAATTCATGCAACAATAAATAGAATACCAAATAAAAAAACTAAAGATATTCTAATCGAAGTTGAAGAAATTTCAGAGCCAGGATGGTTCGATGCCAGAGAGGCTGTTATTTATTCTGAAATTCTAAAAAGACCGGAATTCTGACTGCAAAAATCTTAGTTTTTTAATCACCACATAATTATTATCTTTGCAACAAAGAGTTCCATATACGGGATTCTTTATTTTTTTATATAGAAATCATAAAGGAGGAAGAAAGATGTCAAACGTAAGTTATCTTACCGAAGAGGGTTTGAAAAAATTAAAGCAAGAACTCCACCAATTAGAATCGGTAGAAAGACCTAGCATATCTCAGCAAATTGCTGAAGCCCGTGATAAGGGAGATTTATCAGAGAATGCAGAATATGATGCAGCAAAAGAAGCTCAAGGATTACTTGAAATGAAAATTTCAAAGATTAAAAACATTATCGCAAACTCAAGAATTATTGATGAGTCAAAAATTGACACTTCAAAAGTTCAGTTATTAAATAAAGTAAAACTTAAAAACCTTAAGAACAATGCAGTTATGACTTATACGCTTGTTCCTGAGAGTGAAGCAAACTTAAAAGAAGGTAAAATTTCAATTAGCACTCCAATTGCTAAAGGTTTACTGGGCAAAAAAGTTGGAGACCAAGCTGAAATTAAAGTTCCTTCTGGAATGATGACTTTTGAAATAATCGAAATATCCATTTAAAACTCAAATTATGCCAAGCATCTTTTCAAAAATTGTAAAAGGAGAAATACCTTGTTATAAAATAGCAGAGGATGACAATTATTTTGCTTTTTTAGACATTAATCCGTTGCAAGAAGGACACACGTTAGTTATTCCTAAAAAAGAGGTTGATTATATTTTTGATATTGAGGATGAGATTTTGGCAGGAATGATGGTATTTGCAAAAAAGATAGCTAAAGCTTTAGATAAAGCAATTCCATCAAAACGAGTTGGTGTAGCTGTTTTAGGATTAGAGGTTCCACACGCTCACATTCATCTTATCCCTCTTCAAAGTGAAAGTGATATAAACTTTTCAAATCCAAAACTTAAATTTACTACAGAAGAATTTATTGCAATAGCAGATAAGATAAAAAAGGAGCTTTAAGCTCCTTTTATTTTTTTATTCTTCCCGGGTTTTTATTAATAAACTCTTTCCAGCTTTTTACTGTTTTTGTCTTATTCAAATTCTGATTTTGAAAATAATGACACAAAGCAGCTGCAACACCATCCGTTGCATCCAAATACTTAGGTTCAGTATCAATCCTTAAATATTTTGATAAAACTCCTGCTACTTGCTCTTTACTTGCTCTTCCATTACCTGTAATAGCCATTTTAATTTTTAAAGGGGCATATTCAAAAACAGGCAAATCCCTTGATAAAGCAGCTGCCATAGCCACACCTTGAGCCCTACCTAATTTCAACATTGATTGTACATTTTTGCCAAAAAAAGGTGCCTCAATCGCTAATTCATCCGGATGATAATTATCAATCAAACGAACTGTCGTTTCAAAGATTTTTTTTAGCTTAAGATAGTGATCTGTATACTTTTGAAGCTCCAACACACCCATTGATAACAATGACGGTTTATTATTTACAACCTTAATAATCCCATATCCCATCACATTTGTTCCGGGGTCAATTCCTAATATGATCCTATCTTTTATCAATCTGATTAAATTCCTTTTAGAATTGTACTAAAATAAAGGGCATCTTGCCCAAATTCTGAACTCATTTGACCTAATACTACAGGTGATTGACGATTAATTACTTCCAAATCAGTAGGTGTTGCAACCTTCCATTGCACTGAAATTGTTCTTTCTCCAGGATTTTCTGTAGTCACCACCTCATAAGTACCAACTTCACTAGCCGTAACAATATTTTTTATAATTGGGATATATGTATTCTTCAACCATTTTTCCCATTCAGAATACTTACTCTTACTAATCACAAATGTAGTATTGAAAATAAACATATTTTAAATTAGTTTTTTTTACACAAAAAACCCTGCTTAAAGCAGGGTTATATTTTACAAACAACTGCCAAACAGTCTTATTTTATAATATCAAATCCACAATAAGGAACCAAAACATCAGGAATTTTAATACCTTCTGAAGTTTGGTTGTTCTCTAACAATGCGGCTAAAATACGAGGTAAAGCTAATGCACTTCCATTTAAGGTATGAACCAACTCAGGCTTCTTCATATCCTTTCCTTTATATCTACACTTTAATCTATTTGCCTGATAATTTTCAAAGTTTGAAACTGAACTTACTTCTAACCATCTTTCTTGAGCTGCAGAATAAACCTCAAAATCAAAAGTTAATGCTGATGTAAAGCTAATATCTCCCCCACAAAGACGTAAAATTCTATATGGCAAACCTAATTTATTCACTAAACCTTCTACGTGCTTAACCATCTCATCTAATGATTCATATGATTTCTCAGGATGTGCAATCTGAACTATCTCAACTTTATCAAATTGATGTAATCTATTTAATCCACGAACATGAGCACCCCAAGACCCTGCCTCACGACGAAAACATGGTGTGTATGCCATATTTTTTAATGGAAGATCCTCTTCTTTAACAACCTCATCACGATAAATATTTGTAACAGGAACTTCTGCTGTAGGAATTAAATATAAATTATCAGCAGTTGCATGATACATCATTCCTTCTTTATCAGGAAGTTGACCTGTTCCAAATCCAGAATCTTCATTTACTACGATTGGAGGAAGCACTTCATTATAACCCGCCTTTTCTCCTTCATCTAAAAAGAAATTAATTAATGCACGCTGCAAACGAGCACCTTTTCCTTTATATACAGGAAATCCAGCACCCGTAATTTTTGTACCTAATTCAAAATCGATAATATCGTATTTCTTTATTAACTCCCAATGTGGTAATTTCTCACCTTCAATCTCATTTACAACACCACCTGTTTTTACAACTTCATTATCATCCTCACTATTCCCCTCTGGTACAGACGGATGAGGTATATTAGGTAATTTTACTACTTCGCCGTTTAACTGAGTTGTTATTTCACTAAGTTCTGCATTTAAATCTTTAATGCTATCCTTTAGTTCAGCAGTTTTTGCCTTTGCATCATTTGCCTCCTGAGCTTTACCTTGTTTAAATAGCATTCCTATTTCTTTAGATAAAGCATTCATCTCAGCTTGTTTTGTTTCTACTTCATGCTGAGTAGATTTTCTCTTATTATCTAAAGCAATAATATTTTCAACTACCTCAGTTGCATCAAATCGCTTTACTTTAAGGCGTTTAACAACCTCATCCTTATTCTCTTGTATAAATTTTAGCGTAAGCATTCTGCGTTTTTCTTGTTTGTTGATATACGGATAAAAAAAATCTCCTGAATTGTGTTACGAAAGTAACAAAATCAGGAGACTCTTAAAATCTTTCAAGGTCTTTTTATTCAGCAGCAAAAGGCTCTACTGATACAAAAGACTTGTCGTTTCTTTTCTTACGAAAAGTAACTGTACCATCAATAAGGGCAAATAAGGTATGGTCTTTTCCCATTCCTACGTTATCACCTGGATGATGTTGAGTTCCTCTTTGGCGAACAATGATGTTTCCTGCTTTAGCAGCCTGACCACCAAAAATTTTAACGCCTAATCGTTTACTTTCGGATTCTCTACCGTTTTTCGAACTACCGACTCCTTTTTTATGTGCCATCTTATTCTAATTTTTTTAATTACCCAACTAAAATATCTTCAATCTGAATTTGAGAAAATTGTTGACGGTGACCATTTTTCTTTTTGTAACCTTTTCTTCTTTTCTTTTTGAAAACAATTACTTTATCACCTTTAACATGAGAAAGAACTTTAGCAGTTACTTTCGCACCTTCAACAACAGGAGCTCCTACTTTAACTTCTCCTTCATTGTCAATCAACATTACTTTGTCAAATTCAACAGCAGCTCCTTCTTCAGAAGCTAGACGGTGTACATAAATTTTGCTGTCTTTTTCTACTTTAAACTGCTGTCCTGCAATATCTACAATCGCGTACATAACAATTATTTTAAAATTATATCCAGAAGGCGGGCTTTTCCTCTCATTTTCAGCCACTTTACAAAGCCTATCAGGAAGTATCGGAGTGCAAAAGTATAAAATATTTCTAAATCAGCAAAAAAATACACGTTAATTCAATGAATTTCAACACCATTATATTCATTTAAACTTTAAATATCTATGAATTTTATTGCTTAGCGAAACTTATCTCAATATTTATTGTTTCCCTGATAATATAACACATAATGCCTGTCTTTATCGGGTGATGTTTAAAACAAATTGTTATATTTGTTTTATTATACTAATATTCCATACTTCGAAATACGAAGAAGATTTATGAGCAAGAAAAAGATTAAACTTAATATATTAGGTCTGTCTTATAGTCAAACACAATCTGGTGCATATGCATTAGTACTGGCGGAAGAAGAAGGTGAAAGAAGAATTCCGATTATCATTGGTGGTGTTGAAGCACAATCTATTGCGATAAAACTTGAAGGTCTGGAGCCCCCCCGACCTCTTACACATGACCTTTTCCTAAACTTTTCCAGAGCCTTTGAGATTGAAATCATTGAAGTTATTATATACAAACTTGAAGAAGGTATTTTCTACTCTGAATTAGTTTGTATTAAAGGTGGTGAAGAAATTAGAATTGATTCCAGAACATCAGATGCAGTAGCCTTATCCCTACGATTTAACTGCCCTATTTATACTTACGAATCTATAATTGAATCAGCGGGTATTGTATTAGATGTAAATTCTGATCAAGAAGCGGAAGTAGGTTCTGAAAGTAATTCTCAATCAAGTAATGAAAATAAATATTCTGATTTATCTATAGATGAATTGAATAAAATGCTTGATAATGCTATCAGTAAAGAAGACTATGAAAAAGCCTCTGAAATAAGAGACGAAATTCAAAAAAGAAACGCTTCTTAGCATTCTATATTATTATTAATTTACCCATGATCAAAAAAGTTATTTACTTACTATTTTTAGCAATAGTATTAAACCCCCAATCTGCCCATGCCACATCAATTGTAGAAACACAAATACATTCCAATTTTTCGTTTATTAGTTTAATAAGAGGAATTATTGGAATGATTGTTTTAATAGGGATTGCCTGGTTGTTTAGTTCCAACAAAAAAGCCATCAACTGGAAGGCTATTGGAACAGGACTTGCAATTCAGTTATTATTGGCAATATCTATTTTGTACATTCCTTTTGTACAAGTATTTTTTGAATTTATAAGTAAGATATTCGTTCAGATATTAAATTTTACAGCAGCAGGGACCTCTTTTTTATTTAAAAGCTTTGGCGCTGGAGAGATTGAATCGCCACTTTTAAATTTTGCAGTTACTATTTTACCTACTATAATATTTTTCTCTGCGTTAACTAGTCTGCTTTTTTATTACGGAATAATACAAAAAGTAGTTTATGGTTTAGCCTGGGCTATGACAAAATTAATGAAACTATCAGGCGCAGAAAGTCTATCTGTTGCAGGAAATATCTTTCTTGGTCAAACTGAATCCCCACTAATGATTAAAGCTTACCTGGAAAAGATGAACAGATCTGAAATGTTGCTTGTTATGTCAGGTGGGATGGCTACACTGGCAGGTGGGGTTTTGGCTGTATATATAAAAATTTTAGGAGCAGGAATCCCTGCCCAAGAAATACTATATGCAAAACACTTGCTTGCTGCTTCAATAATGGCAGCACCAGGAGTTGTTGTTATATCTAAGATTTTACTACCTCAAACTGAAGCCATCAATAATGAAGTTGTCGTCACTAAAGAAAAAATTGGCAAAAATGTTCTAGATGCTATTTCTAATGGAACTTCAGAAGGTCTAAAGCTAGCTGTAAACGTCGGAGCAATGCTATTGGTATTTATCTCATTTATAGCCATGTTAAACTATATCTTTCTGAAAATCGGTTACTACTCAGGATTAAATGAGGTTATAGCTTCCGCAACAGCAGGAGAATATCAGGAGTTAAGTCTTCAATTTATTCTTGGCTATGCCTTTTCTCCAATTATGTGGTTAATAGGAGTATGTAGTGAGGATATTGATTTAGTTGGAAGAGTTCTTGGTGAAAAAATCATAATGACTGAATTTATTGGATATGTAAGTTTGGGTGATTTAAAAGAAGCCGGTGCATTTGCTCAACAAAAATCTGTATTAATTGCCACTTATGTATTATGTGGATTTGCAAATTTTGCTTCAATTGGAATTCAAATAGGAGGGATTGGGGCTCTGGCTCCAGGACAAAGAGTTACTCTAACTCAATTAGGCATGAGGGCTTTATTAGCAGGAACATTAGCGTCTCTTCTTTCTGCCACAATTGTTGGAATGATTTTAGGTTAAAAAAAGTGCAACTATTTCTGTAACTTATTATAAACAACAGGCGTCTCATCTTTATATTAACTTTACAACCATATAAAGATGAAAAATTCACTAATTCTGGCGCTATTACTATTATTTATGGATAGTTGCATATCTTTTGATTCCAATGCTCAAAAGATCACAATAGATCAAGTTGAAAAAAACTTTGAAAACATTAGTTCTCTTGATATAAAAGGAGCTTTTTGTAAAGTCATTATCAATAGTCACTCTGCCAATAACATTAATTTTAAAGGAGAAATTAAATGCAATAAAGAAAGAGATGACGTAAAAATCAAGTATGAACAAAAGGGTGATAAACTTGAGATATGGATTGAGAAACCAAATTCATTAAGAGGTTCTTTTAGTGGCTCTCTTGATTTTATAGTTCCTAAAAACACAAATCTTAATATTAAAAATTCTTCTGGCAGTATTATTATTGACAATATTGGTAAAAGTAATATATCATTAGCTGCAAGCTCAGGAAGTATTACTGCAAATAGTATTGAAAGTAATATTATAGCAACAACCAGCTCAGGAAGTATTAAAACCATCAATATTTCAGGAAACGTAAAAGCAACTAGTTCATCAGGCAGCCATAACATTGAAAATATTGGTGGTAATGTAGTTTCAACACTTTCATCCGGAAGTATAAAAATAAATCAGGTAAATGGCACTGTAAAAAGCACTTCATCATCAGGTTCACAGTACATTAATGCTGTCAAATCAAATATAGTTTCCAGTGCCAGCTCAGGTAGCATTAAACTTGAAAATATTTTTGCCGACGTTAACTCCAAAGCTAGTTCAGGCAGCATAAAATTAAATAATGTAAAAGGAGCTTTAAACCTTGTTACCTCTAGCGGAAGCCAATACGGAAGTGCTATCACTCTTTCTGGAAATTCCTCTTTTAAAAGTTCATCAGGAAGCATTAAAATGGAATTAACCAATAATTCAGAAGAATTATCATTTAATCTTCTAGCCTCTTCAGGAGGATTAAATGCAAAAGGTGTTTCAGGAAAGAAAAAGCTAAATATAGAAAAAGGAGAAATCCATATTCATGGAGTATCTTCTTCCGGAAGTCAATCATATCAATAAAAAACATACTGAAAGCCGCTGTTTATGCGGCTTTTTTTATTGTATAATCTAGGTACATAAAAAGATAATTAATATCTTGCAATAACCTAAATTTTATACCTATGGACAATTTTGACTACACTATAAAATATTTGTTAAAATCGGATCTTGAAGAGGAGAATCCAGAGAGATATGTAAACCATTACGAAGCAGAGATATTCGTAGATAAACCATCTGGGGAACCAATAAAAATTGGAAGGATGTTTTTTAGTATCATATTAATTGATCAAATTAATAATCAAAAATACAACCTTTTCAACGTATTTAACTCCTCTATTTCAATATTAGATTTCGGTTTGCAGTTTATTGATTTTAAAAATCATGAATACAATGAATATTTTATGAAATATGCAGACAAAGATATGTACCTTGAAAACATTTGTCTCATTACAGAATATGAATTAATTCCTGCATTCAGAGGAAAAAATCTAGGAAGTAAGATCTTAAAAGACTTATATACAAGATTTGGCAATGGAGTTGGATCTATTTTTGTAAGCTCTACTCCATTTCAGCAAACTATAATGAAAGATATAGATGAAGACAAGTATGAACAAGATGACTTCTTAAAAGCTTTAACTTTTGAAGATGCTGAATTTGATGAAGAAACTGCTCAACTAAAAATAAAAGCCTTCTTTCAAAGATCAGGTTTTAAGTATTTGGTAAGAGATTACTTTTACTTAAATACTCATTTTCATCAACCTAAATTAATGGCTGCTGAATGGTAAAAAAGCTATCAATAATGATAGCTTTTCTATATTAGTTTATTTGTGATTCTTAACAATAACATTAACAAAATCTTCAACTGTCCAAACTGTTCCATCTGCAACAATTTTGGCCATTGAGTAATGAGGTTCCCGCTCATTAAGTTTATCTGCAATATAACTTAAGAGTTCATCTCCATCTTTATTTGCCACTAACGGACGCTGAGATTTTGATGCACATAGTCTTTCATTTAAAACCTTTGGTTCCAATTTTAAATAAATTGTTAAACCAGTACTATTCATAACATCCATATTATCATAAAAACATGGAGTTCCTCCTCCTGCCCCGATTATCACCTTATCAAAATCACTGACTTCCTTTAAACATTTCTTTTCTATTTCTCTAAATCCATCTTCTCCCTTTTCTTCAAATATTTGAGAAATTGTTTTATGGTATTTATTCTCAATAAAATAATCCAAGTCTAAAAAACTCCATTCCAGAGCATCTGCAACCCAACGTCCCATTGTAGACTTGCCACTTCCCATAAAACCAATTAAGTAAACTCTATTTACCATATTAAAACAATGACATTTGGTTCTCATCCTCTTCATCTTCACCATGATCGTGACTAACATCCGGTTCTTCTTCAGGCTCAGGCTCAGGTTTAGTTATAAGAGGATCTAATTCATTAATTTTTGAAACCTGATATGTAGTTAAGCGTTTTCCTCTTGCTTTAAAACTCTTTACGCCAATAAACTCATCTACTTCAACTATCATCTTATCTTTCTCCTTATCCTCTCCTCCAAATTTCACTTCTAGCCTTGGATAATCAATATTTGTTATTCTAACAAGATAAGATTTTGAATTCTCACCAATAAAACTTTGCGGCTTCATGGAAGGCTCCAATTGGAATCTTTTTAGATAATAGTATTTCTGATCTGCATCATAATAGGCAACAGACCATACTTTATCAGGGTTATATTTCTCAATAACAAGAATATTATCTTCATAGTGATTTGTCAGATCAAAATTTGAATGATAATAGGTTCCATCCTTAGTAAGGATAAGTATTAAATCCTCTGCATGAAACTCACCAAGGTAATTCCCACGACTATCAGAGTTTAAACGCAACACATCAGGATCAAACCAAATCTTTCTTCCCCCAAGCGTTGAAACTCCTTTTTTACGTAAAGCAACTTTCTGAACTTCATATTTGGTAAGTATATTACCCATTGCCCCCCTACCTTTAATAGCAAGATCAGCCATATCATAATCAAAAACCAAATTACGAACCCTGGCTTTAGGTCTTAGAATTACTTTTAATACTTCAGCTTCTCCATTTGGATTTGCACTAAAGTATAATACATCTGATCCTTTAGTTCCCTTTGTTAAATCATATTCCTTATCACGAGTAATTCCTGTAACAGCAAATCTTTTAACATAAGAAGATCCTGACTTTCCATCACGATAAACCGCATTATAAATAGTACGTTTATCACCTTTCTTAAACACAGCTAAATGAATTACACCTTTACCAATAAATGCTTTTTCTGAAACCTTGGTAATTAAATACCTACCATCTTTATAAAAAATGATAATATCATCAATATCAGAGCAATCGCAAACAAATTCATCCTTACGAAGAGAGGTTCCCATAAAACCTTCATTGCGATTGATATATAATTTTTCATTTTTTACAACAACTTTACTTGCTTCAATATTTTCAAAACTTCTTAATTCTGTTTGACGAGGGAAGTTCTTACCATAAGTCTTCTTTATATGTTTATAGTAATTTATTGAGAAAGGAATTATATTTTCAAGGTTATAAGCTATTTGTTCTAATTCCTCTTCAATTGAAGCAATATATTCATCTGCCTTATTAGAATCAAAACGAGAAATCCTTTTAATTCTTATTTCAGTCAATTTGATGATGTCATCACGCGTAACATCTCTTCTTAAATTTTTCTTAAAAGGTTCTAACCCATGATCTATTGTCTGGATTATAGCTTCCATTGTTTCACAATCTTCAATCTTTTGATAGATTTTATTTTCAATAAAAATCCTTTCCAGAGAGGCAAAATGCCAAGCTTCTTCTAATTCCCCTCTCCTAATCTTCAGTTCTCTTGTTAAGAGATGTACAGTATGATCTGTATTTTTTCTAAGAACCTCTGACACTCCAATAAACTTAGGAGTATTATCTTCGATTAAACAGCAGTTGGGTGAAATAGAAACTTCACAATCTGTGAAAGCATAAAGAGCATCAATTGTTTTATCTGTTGATACGCCATTAGGAAGATGAATTAATATTTCTACTTTTTCAGCAGTATTATCATCAATCTTCTTTATCTTAATTTTACCCTTTTCGTTGGCCTTTAATATGGAATCTATCAGAGTTGAAGTATTCTTTCCATATGGAATATCAGTTATATTAAGAGTTCGATTATCTTGTTTTATAATTCTTGCTCTTACTTTAACGGCACCTCCCCTTAATCCATCATTATATTTTGAAACATCAACCATACCTCCAGTTGGAAAATCAGGATAAATTTCAAATCCTTTTCCCTCTAGGTGAGCAACAGAAGCATCAATTAATTCATTAAAATTATGAGGCAATATTTTTGAAGCCAGACCAACAGCGATACCTTCCACACCTTGAGCAAGTAGCAAAGGAAACTTTACCGGTAGCGTAATAGGTTCCTTATTACGTCCATCATAACTCATTTTCCATAAAGTAGTTTTAGGATTAAAAACTACTTCCTGTGCAAATTTTGTTAAACGAGCCTCAATATATCGAGGAGCTGCAGCACCATCACCAGTAGCTACATTACCCCAGTTTCCCTGAGTATCAATCAATAGGTTCTTTTGACCTAATTGAACTAAGGCATCACCAATAGAAGCATCACCATGGGGATGAAACTGCATCGTAAAACCAATGATATTCGCTACCTTATTATAACGACCATCATCCATTCTTCGCATAGCATGTAAAATTCTTCGTTGTACAGGTTTTAAACCATCATTTATATGTGGAACTGCACGTTCAAGAATTACATAAGAGGCATAATCTAAAAACCAACCTTTAAACATACCTCCCAAATGCGATATTTTCACATCCGGATTTTGATCTTCAGAAGCATTACTGCCTTGATCTGAATTATTATCTTCAGGATTTAGGTTTGTCTCTTCGTCGTTTGGAGTATTTATATCTTCACTCATGCTTACAACTGCATTTAATATTATTTATACTATGCCAGGTCTTCTTCAACTACTAGATTATCAATAATAAAATTTTGACGGTCCGGAGTATTTTTACCCATATAAAATGAAAGTAGATGTTGCACGGCATCTTCCTTTTTCATTCTCACAGGCTCAAGTCTTATATCTTTACCAATAAAGTATTTAAACTCATCAGGACTTATTTCTCCTAAACCTTTAAATCGTGTAATTTCCGGGTTTGCGCCTAATTGTTTCATAGCTTTCTGTTTTTCTTCCTCGGAATAACAATACATCGTTTTTTTCTTATTCCGAACCCTAAATAAAGGCGTTTGAAGAATATATAAGTGACCATTTTTAACTAACTCCGGGAAAAACTGCAAAAAGAAAGTTATTAACAACAATCGGATATGCATACCATCAACGTCAGCATCTGTTGCTATAATCACGTGATTATATCTTAATGTTTCTAAACCTTCTTCGATATTTAAAGCGGCTTGCAACAAATTAAATTCTTCATTTTCATAAACAACCTTTCTTGTTAATCCATAGCTATTTAGCGGCTTACCCTTTAAACTAAAAACAGCCTGAGAATTTACATTTCTTGCTTTGGTTATAGATCCACTTGCTGAATCACCCTCTGTTATAAAAATTGAAGACATAGGAGCATCTTCATTTTTTGTATTATAGTGAACTCTACAATCCCTTAATTTTTTATTGTGTAAGCTTACTTTTTTAGCTCTTTCCTTTGCTAGTTTCTGAATACCTGATATTGCTTTCCTCTCTTTCTCCGATTCTAAAATCTTCTTCATCATGAGTTCTGCAGTCTCAGTGTTCCTATGTAAGAAATTATCGAGTTCTTTCTTTACAAAATCCATCACAAAATTCCTTACAGACGGACCATTAGGCCCCATATCTTTCGATCCAAGCTTTGTCTTAGTCTGCGATTCAAAAACAGGTTCTTCAATCTTTATACTAATGGCAGCAATAACACCCGTTCTTATATCAGAAACATCAAAATTCTTATTATAAAACTCTCTTACAGTCTTAACTAAAGCTTCACGAAATGCCAATTGATGCGTTCCCCCTTGCGTGGTATGCTGACCGTTTACGAATGTATAATACTCTTCTCCGTATTGATTACCATGAGTAAAGGCAACTTCTAAATCATCTGTACTCAGATGAATCAAAGGGTATACGCCCGGTGAAGTCATATTTTCATTTAGTAAGTCAAGTAATCCATTTTTTGACTTATAAACAGTTCCATTATAATTTATGGCAAGTCCTGCATTTAAATAGGTATAATTTTTTAAAAGAGGTTCAATATATTCATCTCTGAAATTATATTTTTCAAATATATCTATATCTGGTTGAAAAGAAACAAAAGTCCCATTTACTTCCGTAGATGACTCTATTTCATATTCTTTTACCACATTACCTTGTGAAAACTCTACTTTTTTACACTCTCCATCTCTAAAAGCTGTAACAACAAAATTTGTTGACAATGCATTTACAGCCTTTATACCTACTCCATTTAAACCTACAGACTTTTTAAAAACTTTCGAGTCATATTTAGCCCCTGTATTCATCTTAGATGCTACATCAATAACTTTTCCTAAAGGAATACCTCTTCCATAATCACGAATCGTAACTCTTCCTTCAACTACTGTAACATCAATCTTTTTACCAAATCCCATCATGTATTCGTCAATGGAATTATCCATTACTTCTTTGAGTAACACATAAATACCATCATCCGGATATGAACCATCTCCCAACTTACCAATATACATCCCAGGGCGCTTTCTGATATGTTCTTTCCAATCTAAGGTTCGGATGGCATCTTCTGAATACTGTTGCGACATAATCTTTATATGTTTAAAATATTATCAAGTGAGGATAGCTAAAATAAAATTCCCTCAAATATAATTAAAACGGTTTTTTTTTGGTAATTCTTTTTTCAACAGGTAAGAAATACTCCGTATTTTATCAACTCAAACCATTAATTATCAAAATAAAATAAGGGTAATTTATTAAATGAATAAAAAAAACGGACCCCAAATAAAGAATCCGTTTTTATTGCAAATTTGTGAACCAATAATTATAATATTTTGACGTATAATCTCTGAAACCAGAAAATCTTAAATCGGATTTGAGATTAGTTAAAAGCCAGCTATAAAAAAAATTAAAAAAATCCTTAAAACATAGTGTTTACGGGATTTTTTTTGAAAAATCAGAAAATTTTATTCAATTGGTATAATCCCCATTTTTTTCATCAAAAATGACGCATTATGGTTCTGAGTTACTCCTTTATATAATTTATAATCAAATATTAACTGCCCTGATTCATTTTTGACTTCAAAACAATAATTTGCCACTTTCCCTGCAGTTTCATCTTCCAATATCTCCAACTCCAAATCATGAGTTGCGATCATCCCAAAAGCATGATAATTCAACAAGTTCTTAATCAACTCCATGCTTCCAAAGGTTTTATCCTTAGAATTTGTTCCTTTCAGAATTTCATCTAAAATAATAAACAAGTTCCCACCTTTTTTTAGCTTATCAATTATATATTTTAACCTTTTTAATTCAGCAAAGAAATAGGACTCATGTTTCATTAAAGAATCTGTAGTTCTCATATTAGTCACTAATTCCATTGGTTTATAAACCATACTATTAGCACATACAACAACACCACAATTTGCCAGAACCAAATTTAATCCAACACTTCTTAAAAAAGTACTTTTTCCTGACATATTAGCCCCGGATATTAATGTAAATACTGATCCCTTAAAGTTATAGTTGTTGCAAATTCTTTCATTCCTATTCAGTAATGGATGTCCCAAGTCTTTTACATTCATAACTTCTTGTTCATTTACGTCAGGGAAAACAAAATCAGGATGGTTATAAACATACCCAGCTAAGCTATTTAGCGCATCAATTTCATGAACAACATCAAACCACTCGAATATTTGATTTTTATACAATTGCAGCCAGTTTTCAATTTTCAAGACATACTTAAAGTCCCATAATAATATTCCATTCAAAATAACTCCTGCAATCATCCCATTCCTCTGATCAAAATGATTCATGTAAACACTTAGTTTTTTAATCGCCAAGGCAGCATTAACAGTTTCTGAGGATAGTTTGTTTTTTAATTGCACTAATCCATCGGACTTAAATTCCTGTGAAGTTATTAGATTAGTTAGGGAAGAATAATTTTGAAGAATTGAGGAGAGCGATGAAAATTTTAAATTAAATTGATTTGTAATTTTTAATTTAGATCCAACAAAACTTAAATTAAAAAGAAATATAACTGTTGGAATAACCGGGTTTAATCCCCAAATGGTTAAAATTAAAGTTAGCACAAAAAAAACAGGAAGAATTTTTATAAATACTTTAAAAAAAGTTTTTTTTGTTCTAAGCCAGGGGGAATAATCTTTAAATTGATTTATCTTATCAATAATCTCCTCTGATTCATTAAGAACTTTTCCTTTTGCATAGAAATTCTGTCTAAAATCTAACAACTCCGAAAGTTCTTTAAGTACCTTCTGATTACTCTTAATTACATTTATATTAACAGAGGGGTTAATTAATTTATCCGCCAACTGCCTTTCACCTTCAACAGTAGCGGATCTATTAATAAATTGAAAAAAAGATCTCTTTCCAAATAAGTCCAGATCATAAGAGTAATTATGCAATGGATCCTGAAACTTTTCACCAGAAGAAAAACATTCCCAACTCCCTTCTTGCGCAGAGATCTCGTTTTTATTAAGATCTTTAAGATGTAAAAATTCAGCCTTAAGGTTTTTATAGAAATTAAAGCGTCTTATTAATAAAACAAAACAAACAACAAAGGCAATAAAAAGCAATACAGACAAATAAACAGAATACTCAATTGTATAATAAGGTAATAGAAACATAAAGACAAAACACAATACCCGAATCCAACCAGATTGGACCATCTTTCGAGAATAGAATTTGCTTTTTTCTTCGTATTTATTTTCTAATACCTTATATTCTTGAACTAATCTATCATACCCTTGTTTGATTCGTCCAGTGCTTTCCATATCATATCCTTTAACTCTGTAATACCAATATTGGCAACCGAAGATATAAAAGTATATGGAATTTCAGGTAAGTCATTTTTTATTTCATCCATTAACTCGTCATCCAACAAATCACATTTTGAGATGGCAAGTAAACGTTGTTTATCAAGTAGCTCAGGATTATAAACCTTAAGTTCATTTAATAAAACATGATATTCATTTACAATATCATCCGCATCGGCAGGAACTAAAAACAAAAGTATAGAATTACGCTCAATATGACGTAAAAACCTAAGTCCTAACCCTTTTCCCTCACTTGCCCCCTCGATAATACCTGGAATATCAGCCATTACAAATGATTTATAATCGCGATAATTAACAATCCCAAGATTAGGAACCAAAGTTGTAAAAGGATAATCTGCTATCTCTGGTTTTGCTGCAGAAACCACTGATAATAGAGTAGATTTACCCGCATTGGGAAAACCAACTAACCCAACATCTGCAAGAACTTTTAGTTCAAGGATAACTGCAATCTCAATACCTTCCAAACCAGGCTGAGCATACCGTGGTGTTTGATTTGTTGAAGATTTAAAGTGCATATTTCCTCTTCCTCCTTTTCCTCCGGGAGCGAGAATAAACTCTTGTCCCTCCTCTGTAATTTCACAAATCACTTCACCTGTTTCAGCATCCTTTGCAATAGTTCCAAGTGGTACAAATATAGTTTTATCCTCACCTTGCGAACCAAAACTACCCTGAGCTCCACCCGACATACCATGCCCGGCAAAAACATGTCGTTGAAATTTTAAGTGTAATAATGTCCAGTGATTACGGCTGCCTTTTATAATTACATGACCGCCTCTACCTCCATCTCCTCCATCAGGTCCCCCTTTAGGTACAAACTTTTCTCTACGCATATGTGCAGAACCAGCCCCACCTTTTCCTGAGCGACAAAATATTTTTACATAATCTACAAAATTGCTACTTGCCATAACCTATACACTTAAAAAAACAAGCCACGGAAAGTCTATAACTCCCGCGGCTCTTATAATTTTATAATATCTTATTGTACAGAATCAATAACTTCAGAAATAGATCCAAAGATTTCATCAATACTACCTACGCCTTTAATTGATTTGTATACTCTTTTCTTTTTATAAAAATCAATTACAGGCTTAGTTTGAGATTCATATACATTAATTCTTTTTTCAATAGTTTCAAGATTATCATCAGATCTACCAGAAATCTTACCTCTTTCAAGTAATCTTGTAACTAATTCGTCTTTAGGTACCTCAAGATTAATCATTACATTAACCTTTGTTTTGTACTCTGCCAATAATTCCTCAAGAGCTTCAGCTTGCTCAACTGTTCTAGGAAAACCATCAAAAATAACACCTTTAGAACCTACTAATGATTCAATTTTATTGTCAATCATTCCAATAATTGTTTCATCAGGCACTAACTCACCTTTGTCAATAAAACTCTTAGCAATTGTACCCAGTTGAGTGTGACCGCTAATTTCTGCTCTTAACAGATCTCCGGTAGAGATGTGTGCTAAATTGTATTTACTAATAATGTTTTCACTTTGGGTACCTTTACCGGACCCTGGAGGACCAAAAATTACTACGTTCAACATTTCGGTTATAGTTTATATTATTCAACAACTGTATATATATCTGCTAAATTACGGCCATGACCATCGTAATCAAGGCCATACCCAACAATAAAATCATTTGGAATATCCATTCCTACATAATCAATCTCAATATCTACTTTACAGGCTTCAGGCTTAAATAACATTGATGCTATTTTTACTTCTGCTGGCTGATATCCCAATAATTGATTTTTAATTTTTTCAATCGTAAATCCTGTGTCAACAATATCTTCAAGAATTACAACACATCTACCTTCAATATTCTCATTTAACCCTATAAGTTCTTTTACTTTACCTGTTGAGGCTGTTCCTTCGTAAGAAGACAGTTTTACAAAACTAATTTCGCAAGGAAAATCTAATTTTTTCATTAAATCTGCAGCAAACATAAAAGAACCATTCAAAACACAAACCATCAAAGGATCTTTGTCGATTAAATCCTTATTCATCTTTTTTGCTATTCCTTCAATTGCACTATCAATCTTCTCAAAAGGAATCGACATCTCAAACTCCCTGTCTAATAGCTTTATACGTTTCATAAATTAGGTGAAAAAATATTTATGTGGCGCAAAAGTACAAAAAAATACAATCTTTAAAACCTTTTCTTTTCATAACTTGTTAATTTTGCGTTAGTTTAAACATTTTATTTACTTATATAAATTATACTATGCAAGCAGTAGTTAGTATTATTATGGGCAGTACATCTGATTTGCCTGTTATGGAAAAAGCAGCTCAGGTGCTAAATGATTTAAAAATCCCGTTTGAAATTAATGCACTTTCAGCACATAGAACCCCTGAAGCTGTTGAAAAATTCGCAAAAGGAGCAGAGGAAAAAGGAATAAAGGTTATTATTGCAGCAGCAGGAATGGCAGCTCATCTACCTGGTGTAATTGCTTCAATGACCAAACTACCAATTATTGGTGTACCTATCAAAGCATCTCTTGATGGATTAGATGCATTATTAGCTATCGTACAAATGCCTCCGGGCATACCTGTGGCAACAGTTGGAATTAATGGGGCTCAAAATGCAGGTATCCTTGCAGCCCAAATGTTAGCTCTTGGAGATAATGAATTAGCATCAAGAGTGGCTGACTTTAAAGAAAATTTAAAAACTAAAATTGAAAAAGCAAATAAGGAGTTAAGCGAAATCAAATACGATTACAAAACTAACTAACTCATTTACAGTAGATATTTTTTCAACTTTAGTTTAAAATATTAAAGTTTTTTATATTTTTAGGGTGAACTTTGAAACAATCAAGGTTCACCTTTTTTTTAACCATAACCTAAACCATGACAAGAATCCACGCAAAAAACCGTTGGAGACATATTGTTATATATCTCTTTTTATTTTTAGCTAGCCCACACTGCTTATCTCAATTAATATCTAATTTATCAAATGAACTTATTGCCCAGGGAGCAACAGGAGTTGCATCAAAGGGGATTTCGAGTCTACAATCAAATCCATCCGGATCCACATCGATAAAACAAATAACAATTGCTGCAAATTATTTCATGCCTTATTTCACGCAAGAATTAAGCAATCAAAATTTATCATTAGTTCTTCCAACCAAATATGGCAACGTTTTTAGCATTCTCGATCGGTTTGGATATAATCTTTATAATGAAAACAGACTAACTATTGGTTATGCGAAATCCTTATCCCCTGCTTTTAATCTATGTTTCCAGTTTAACATACAGCACAACCAAATTTTTGAAACAGGAAGTGGTCAGCAAATATTCTCTTGCCTTGGTATTCAATTCTCACCTCACAACACAGTAAACATTGGATTTTTTGCTTTCAACCCAGAAAAAGCAAACATAAAAATCAACACTACTAAAGAAGCAATTCCGTCTTATCTAAACCTAGGTTTTAGATGGCAGGTTCAATCAAATTTCTCAATCTCATCAGAATTAAATAAAACTATTAATTACAATACTATCACAAAATTTGGATTAGAGTACAAGATCAACAGAATATTAACTTCAAGAATTGGAGCATATGGTAAACCAATGACATACACTTTAGGCATAGGTGTAAAAATGAAATCCATTACCATTGACACCTCAATGACAAACCATCAAACTTTAGGAATCTCATCCGGAATAGGAATCTCTTATCAATTCAATTCTAAACAATGAAAAAAACATTACTATTAATTGTCTTAACAATTTCTACAATCACAGAAGCACAAAACACTCTCGATAAAAACTCTATAAATTCACAAATCTTAGAATACTTAACAGAAAATGGTATTGATCCAGAGCAAAACTCTCAATTGTTCACCAACCTAATTGATCTTTCCGAAAACAAAATAAACATCCACAACATCACAAAAAGCTTTCTTGAACAATTACTTTTCCTATCTGACTTTCAAATACAGCAGTTATTATATTTTACAAACAACAATCATCCTATCTATAGTAAATATCAGTTACAAGGGATAAAAGACTTTTCTCCTGATTTAATAGAAACATTATCACTTTTTGTTACTTATGGAGAAACATTAAAAACCACACCAAAAAGATATTTAAATGCCAATCTTTTATTTAGAGACTCTTATGATTTAGAAACTCCTGCAGGATATAGCAAAAGTGACAGCTCAGGATATCTTGGCGATAAGCACCATTTATACCACAGATCATTATTTGAATATGGATCAGATATATCTTGCGGATTAGTATTCGATAAAGATCCGGGAGAGAAAATTTACGATAACAATAACATTCCTGAATTTTACTCCGGATTTATTCAATACAAAAGTAATTCAGTATTAAACAAAGTTATAATTGGCGATTTTCATGCAAATTTTGGCCAGGGATTAGCCATGTGGAGTGGATCAAATATAGGAAAAGCAGGAGATATATTCCTGATAAAAAAAAGAGGAGACGGCTTAAAAAAATACACATCTGCCAATGAATCAAATTTTTTACGGGGTATTGCAACATCTATTAAATGGAAATCTTTCAATTTAACAACCTTTGCTTCACAAAAAAATGTAGACGCTAATCTCACATACGATTCTATTACTTCAAAATTTGTAGCAACCTCATTCCCTTCTACAGGATACCACCGAACTTTAAACGAACTTTCAAAAAAGAACAATGTAAAAAGAAGAACTTTTGGCGCTAACTTAAAATATCGTTATAAAAACTTATCCCTTTCCGTTGGTAATTTTTACCAAGATTTAATGACTACTATCAACAATGATAACCAACTATATAAAAAACTTAATCCTCCTTCAAACATCACAAACAACACAAGTATTGCCTACAACTATGGAAATTCAAACTTTATTTTATTTGGAGAATGTGCAATAAACTCAAGTTTTGACTTAGCAACTATTAATGGAATATTAATAAAACCTACATCAAACATTTCCACTTCTGTATTGTACCGGAACTTATCAATGAAATATTATTCTCCATGGATTAATTCTTTTACCGAAAGCAGCAATCCCAATGGCGAGTCCGGTTTATTTATTGGTATCAATACATTACCCATACAAAAGGTAGAAGTGCAAGGATATATAGATATTTTTAAATTCAATTGGCTGGAATATAATATTAACAAACCATCTTCGGGTTACGAGTTATCATTAAAAATGATCTATAAACCTAATATTAAAACAAAAATATATATCCAATATCGAGAAAAGGAAAAGGCAAAAAACATTTCGGACAGCCAAAAAAATATTTACTCTATTGAAAACTACAATCTTAAGAAAGTAAGAAGTAACATTGATTTTGTAGTAAATCCCAACTTAAAGATTCAATGCAGATTTGAAAAAACATTTTACAGGTTAAAATCAACATTTAACTCCGGATCTCTAATTTATTGCAATGTAAATTACCATTTACCAAGGCCAAAATTATCTTTTTTCTTAAGGTATGGAATATTTGATATAGATGATTATAGCGCAAGAATTTACACCTATGAAAATGACGCCTTGTACAATTTTAGTATTCCTTCATTTCAAGACAAAGGTTCCAGGGTATATCTATTAAACAAATGGCTTGTAAATGAAAATATAGCTCTATGGTTCAAAATTGGACAAACCTGGTATAGCAATAAAAAAGAAATTGGTTCTGGATTACAAACAATTAAAGGCAACACCAGAACCAATATCAAAATTCAATTACAAATTAAAATATAACTTAATTTCCTACTTCGGATAAAAATTTTATTCTTACAAGCCTCACATTTTCTTCAGGATATTCATCCTCTCCAAGTTCTTCAAGAGCACTACCAATATCATCTGTTTCAGCATCCTCCTTAAAATAATAGAAAATATCATCTCTATGATCTTCATCCATTATCTGATCAATATAGTAATCAATATTAACTCTTGTACCTGAATATACAATTGATTCTATCTCTGATAACAAGTCTGCCATTTCTAACCCCCTGGATTCAGCAATATCATCAAGTGGCACTTTACGGTCAATACTCTGAATAATAGCAATTTTATTTTTTGACTTATTTGCTACAGATTTCACCACCATATCAACAGGGCGGTCTATCTCATTTTCCTCAACATGAGATTTTATTAACTCAACAAATTCTTTTCCAAATCTATTTGCTTTTCCTGAACCCACCCCTGGTATATTCATCAATTCTTCAAGAGAAATTGGATAATGAATAGCCATAGCTTCAAGAGATGGATCTTGAAAAATAACAAATGGAGGTAAATTTTTTCGTTTTGAAATTTTCTTTCTTAAATCCTTGAGCATATTAAATAACTGAGGATCAACTGCGGCCGTACCGCCTGCAGATTTTTCCTCTACATCATCCATATCAAAATCATGCTCTTGCGTAATCATGAATGATCTTGGATTTTCAAGAAAAGCTTTACCTTCATCGCTCACTTTTAGAATACCGTAATTCTCAATTTCTTTAATTAAAAATCCGGCAACAAGCAACTGTCTGATTACAGCATTCCAATACTTCTCTTCTTTTTCTTTTCCTGCCCCAAAAAGTTCATGCTCATGATGCTTATATGATTTGATTGCAGAATTACTATTTCCTGCCAATAATGGCACAATATAATCTGCTTTAAATCTTTCCTTTAAGGCCAAGATTGTTTTAATCATGAGAGCTACATTATCTTTACCCTCACTCTGTTCTTTGGGATGACAACAATTGTCACAAGTATCGCAATTATCTTCAGTATATTTTTCTCCAAAATAATGAAGTAGTATTTTTCTTCTACAAATAGATGATTCAGCATAAGAGACCGTTTCTAACAACAACTGCTTTCCAATTTCTTGCTCAGCAATTGGTTTCCCCTGCATGAATTTTTCAAGTTTCTGAATATCCTTGTAACTATAAAACGTAATACATCTTCCTTCTCCTCCATCACGTCCAGCTCTTCCGGTCTCTTGATAATATCCTTCTAAACTTTTAGGAATATCATAATGAATTACAATTCGCACATCAGGCTTATCAATACCCATTCCGAATGCAATTGTAGCAACTATTACATCAGTTTCTTCCATCAAAAAGGCATCTTGATTCCCTGCTCTGGTTCCTGCATCCATACCGGCATGATATGCTCTGGCATTAATACCATTTACAACCAGATTTTCAGCAAGTTCTTCTACCTTTTTACGACTTAAACAATAAATAATCGCTGACTTACCTGTATTTTCTTTAAGGATTTTAATGATTTGTTTAGTGGCATGTTTTTTTGCCCTTACCTCGTAATATAAGTTTGGACGATTAAATGACGATTTAAAAACCATCGATTTACTCATCCCTAAACTTTTTTGAATATCGCTTTGAACTTTTGGAGTAGCAGTGGCTGTTAATGCCACTAGAGGCTTTGTTCCAATTTCTTCTATTATAGGTCTAATTCTTCTGTATTCAGGACGAAAATCATGTCCCCATTCAGAGATACAATGCGCCTCATCCACAGCATAAAAAGAAATTTCAACTTGCTTTAGAAACTCTATATTCTCCTCTTTGGTAAGTGATTCCGGAGCTACATATAACAACTTGGTTTTTCCGGATAGCATATCCTCCTTAACCTTATTAATTGCAGCTTTTGTTAAAGAAGAATTTAAAAAATGAGCTATACCATCATCTTCACTAAATCCTCTCATTGCATCAACCTGATTCTTCATCAAAGCTATTAAAGGAGATATTACAATAGCCGTTCCAGGTAAAATTAAAGCGGGTAGTTGGTAACACAATGATTTACCTCCACCTGTAGGCATTAAAACAAAAGTATCGTTTCCTTTTAATATATTCTGGATAACCTCCTCTTGATTCCCTTTAAACGTATCAAATCCAAAATGCTGTTTTAAATGAGCAATAAGATCTACCTTTTTTCCCATATCAAAATAATTATCCTCATTCTGTTTCTAAAAGAAACCATGAGGTAAAAGTTTCATTTTCCCAAACAATCACTTCAAACAAAATTAATTTTTATTCAAACAAAATCACACTTTTACCAAAAAAAATTAACGACTAATCAATATTTTATATAAATCAATTCTACACAACCCAGAATTTTCAACGGAAAACAATTTTATCAATCATTAAGATTTATTTTACAAGCAATTTTTTTTTAAGAGTAGTTTGAATTTAATCAAATATTCAATCAAAATCAATAATTGGCATATTGAATTTACTATACTATCTTCGCAAAAGAATTTTAATACAAGCTCATGCTTTCCTATTTATATGGAATAAGATAATATCTATTTGAATTTTATATTTATTTATGGCAAACGAGGAAATGACATTTTTAGAGCACCTTGAAGAACTTCGATGGCACATAGTTCGTTCTTTTATTTCTGTAGTACTTGTTGCTATTTTTGCCTTTATCTATAAAGAAATATTATTTGATGTAATCATCTTTGGACCTAGTTCTCCTGACTTTTTCACAAATTCTATACTTTGTAACTTAGCTCAAAAACTTAACATGCCTTCGTTATGCATTAATCATGAAAAAATTCAGTTTCAGAATATTTTAATGGCAGGACAGTTTACTACTCACTTAAAGGTTTCATTTATTGCAGGAATTGTAGTTGCCTTTCCTTATATTTTCTGGGAATTCTGGAGATTTATTAAACCAGCCTTATACCAAGAGGAAATCAAACATTCAAGAGGTGCCATATTTTTCACTTCAATTTTATTTACAATAGGAGTTCTTTTTGCTTATTACATAATATGCCCATTATCAATACATTTTTTATCTAACTACCATGTTAGCGAAAAAGTTGAAAACATTTTAAATCTGGGTTCATATATTTCAACTGTAAGTTCTATAGTTTTAGCTGGCGGTGTAGTTTTTGAACTACCTATGTTAATTTTATTTTTAGCTAAAATTGGATTAATAACAGCAAAAACACTAAAAAAATACAGGCGGCATGCAATTGTGGCCAGTTTATTGCTAGCAGCAATCATTACACCTCCCGATGTTATAAGTCAAATATTAGTATGCGTTCCACTAATATTTTTATACGAAGGAGGAATTATAATAGCTGCAAATATTGAAAAGAAAAGAAAAAAGGCTGAAGGATATTAATAGTTTAAATATGTCTGAAAACAAAAATCTAGTATTACATACGGATAATCTTGTAAAAAAATACAAGAACCGAACAGTTGTTAAAGGAGTTTCTGTTAAGGTAGAACAGGGTGAAATTGTAGGGTTATTAGGACCTAATGGAGCAGGAAAGACAACTACATTTTACATGACTGTTGGTTTAATTACTCCCAATTCAGGAGAAATTTACTTAAACGACGAAGTCATCACAAAAGAACCCGTATACAAAAGAGCCCAAAGAGGAATAGGATATTTAGCACAGGAAGCCTCCGTATTTAGAAAATTAAGCATTGAGGATAATATCAAGGCGGTTCTAGAAATGACAAAGTTTCCTAAAGATTACCAAAAACAAAGACTTGAGGAATTATTAGAAGAGTTTAGTTTAGGTCATATCAGAAAAAGTTTAGGAATTCAGCTCTCGGGAGGCGAACGAAGAAGATGCGAGATTGCAAGAGCACTAGCTATTAATCCTAAGTTTATTTTACTAGATGAACCATTTGCTGGCGTTGACCCTATCGCGGTTCAGGATATCCAAGAGATAGTTGCTAAATTAAAATATAAAAACATTGGTATTTTAATTACAGATCACAATGTACATGAAACACTTTCAATAACAGATAGAGCTTATTTATTATTTGAAGGGAACATTTTAAAGGCAGGAACAGCTGAAGAATTAGCTGAAGATTCAGAAGTCCGACGTTTGTATTTAGGAAATGATTTTGAACTCAAGCGCAGAACCTTTGATATACTACATTGATAATCTGTGTTTTGTGTTTTTTTTGAATTTTTTTTCTATTTTTATTTGCAAAAACAAATAAAAAGAAGTTATCTTTGCATCGCAAAAAAATAACGCGGATGTGGCGTAATTGGTAGCCGCGCTAGACTTAGGATCTAGTGCCGAGAGGCGTGGGGGTTCGAGTCCCTTCATCCGCACAAACTAAGAGATATGAAAAACCGTCTTACTTACGATCTAAATCGGCAGTTTGGCGGTTTTTTTAAGTTAAACAGGTTTAATATTGATTTTTAGAAATCTCGGTACAATAATTTAACGTCAGGCTTTCAAGCAAATGAAAGTTCACTAACAATTTTATCAGATGAACATCTCAAAAGAAAACATTGATGATTTAAACGCAGTAATAACGCTTACTGTTGAAAAAGATGATTACGAAACTCGCGTTGACAAGGTATTAAAAGATTACCGTAAACAAGCAAACATGCCTGGTTTCCGTCCTGGAAAAGTGCCTTTTGGAATGATTAAAAAAATGTACGGCAAACACGTGTTGGCTGACGAAGTTAATAAAATTGTTTCTGAAGAAATTTCAAAATATTTGGCAGAAAGTAAGCTTAATGTTTTAGGAGAGCCTCTTCCAAGCGAAAGTCAAGAAACTATTGATTTCGAAACTATGGATAGCTTTTCTTTCAATTTTGATGTTGCTATTGCTCCAGAATTTGAAGTAAAACTTTCAAAAAGAGAAAAATTACCATATTATACTATTGAGGTATCAGATGAAATGCTTGATCAACAAATTCAGCAAGCAACGGGTCGTTTTGGAACAACAAAAGAAGCTGAAGAAGCAGGTGAAGAATCTATGATTAAAGGAGACTTCGCTCAACTTGATCAGGATGGTAATGTTTTAGAAGATGGAATTAAAGTTGAAGATGTAGTTATTTCTCCTCGCAATGTACAAGAGGATGCAAAAGCTTCTTTAATTGGAATTAAGTCAGATGCTGTACTTACTTTAAATCCTAAAAATACATTCACTGACGCTACTCAAACTTCTTACATGTTAAAAGTAACACAAGAAGAAGCTGAGCAACTTGATAGCAACTTCCAATTCACCGTTAAAGAAATTACTGATTACGTTCCTGCTGAATTAAATCAAGAATTATTTAATCAGATTTTAGGAGAAGGTAAAGCTACAAATGAAGAAGAGTTTAAAGCTCAAATCAAAGAAGATTTAGAGAAAACTTTAGCATTTGAAAGCGAATACAAATTTTCTATCGATGCTAAGGAAAAATTAATGAATAAGATTGAAATGAGTCTTCCTGAAGCTTTCTTAAAGCGTTGGATCTTGACTATCAATCATGACAACGAGAAAATCACTCCTGAATCACTTGAAGAGGAAATGCCTAAATATATTGAAGATCTTAAATGGCAATTAATCAAAAATGAAATTTTAAAGGTTAATGAAATTAAGATTGAAGAGGCTGACATTCTTGACGTTGCTAAAAAATCGGCTAAAATGCAGTTTATGCAATATGGCTTAACAAATATTCCTGAAGAGCATTTAGAAAGTTATGCTAAAGACATGATGGGTCAGGCAGAACAAAGAAGAAATATGGCTGAAACAGCTGCTCAGGAAAAAGCTTTAGCATTTATTAAGGAGGCAATTAAAGTAGAAGAAAAAGCAATTAGCAGAGAAGAATTCAACAAACTGTTTGAAAAAAACTAAGCTAATTATATAGTGCAAGGTAATTTTTTTTAATTTAGCTTTTCAATATATTTAGAAAAGTAAAAAAATTATAGTCATGATAGATCCAAAAGATTTTCAAAAATATGCTACAAAGCATATCGGCATTAATAGCCTTGCACTAGATAAATATACTTCCATCTCAAGTGGATATATTTCACCAACAATTATTGAAGAACGTCAATTGAATGTAGCTTCAATGGATGTATTCTCAAGATTGATGATGGATCGTATTATTTTCTTAGGATTACCAATTGATGATACTGTTGCAAATATTATTCAAGCTCAATTATTATATCTTGAATCAGCAGATCCTCAAAAAGATATTTCTATATACTTCAACTCTCCTGGAGGTTCGGTATATGCAGGTTTAGGTATCTACGATACTATGCAATATATCTCATCGGATGTTGCTACAATTTGTACCGGTATGGCTGCTTCAATGGCTGCTGTATTATTAACAGCAGGTACAAAAGGTAAACGTTCTGCTCTTACTCATTCAAGAGTAATGATTCACCAGCCATTGGGTGGTGCTCAAGGGCAAGCTAGTGATATCGAAATTACAGCCAGAGAGATTCTAAAGTTGAAGAAGGAGTTATATACCATTATTGCAGATCACTCAGGAAGTACTTATAAAAAAGTAGAAAAAGATTCTGATCGTGATTATTGGATGACTGCTACTGAAGCTAAAGAATATGGTATGATTGATGAAGTATTGGTAAGAGAAAAATAAAAGATTAATTTGATATAAATTAATGCAGAATACTTCAAAAAGAGGTATTCTGCATTGTTGTTATATATATACTCAACAATTGTTTTATGGATAAGTGTTCATTTTGTGGTAGGGAAAGGAAAGACACCAACTTATTAATTGCTGGTGTTTCCGGGCATATTTGCGATAGCTGTATTGAACAAGCTCATGGCATTTTAGAAGAGGAGTTTAAGAAAAAGGGTGGATTCAATGTTGATGAAATTACTTTATTAAAACCTAAAGAAATAAAACTATTTCTTGACCAATATGTAATTGGACAAGATGAGGCTAAAAGATATCTTTCTGTAGCAGTATATAACCACTACAAAAGATTACAACAACGAAACAACTCTGATGATGTTGAGATTGAAAAGTCAAATATTATCTTAGTTGGGGAAACCGGAACAGGAAAAACTCTTTTAGCACGTACTATTGCCCGCATGCTTCACGTTCCGTTTACTATTGTTGATGCAACAGTTTTAACTGAAGCAGGATATGTTGGAGAAGATATAGAAAGTATTCTAACAAGACTTCTTCAAGCTGCGGATTACAACGTTGAAGCTGCTGAAAAAGGTATTGTCTTTATTGATGAAATAGATAAAATTGCCAGAAAAAGTGACAACCCAAGTATCACAAGGGATGTTTCCGGAGAAGGCGTACAACAAGGATTATTAAAACTTCTTGAAGGATCTATAGTTAATGTTCCACCTCAGGGAGGAAGAAAGCACCCAGAACAGAAGATGATTCCTGTTGATACTAAAAACATTTTATTTGTTTGTGGTGGTGCGTTTGATGGTATTGAGCGAAAAATTGGACAAAGACTAAACACTAAAGTTGTTGGCTATACAGCAAGTAAAGCAAAAGATAAAATTGATCAAAAAAATCTTTTACAATATGTTGCGCCACAAGATCTAAAATCATTTGGTTTAATACCTGAGATTATTGGTCGTTTGCCCGTTTTAACATACTTAAATCCTTTAGACAAAGCTATCTTAAGAAGAATCTTAGAAGAACCTAAAAATTCAATTATTAAGCAATATGAAAAGTTATTTGGTATTGACAATATTAAATTAACTTTTACTGATGATGTTTTAAATTACATTGTTGATAAAGCGGTTGAATTTAAGTTAGGAGCTCGAGGACTAAGATCTATCTGCGAAACAATAATGATGGATATGATGTTTGAAGCACCTTCAAATGAAGATAAAGAAATTGTTATCTCACTTGAATATGCTAAATCAAAAATTGACAAAGAAAAATTAGCAAGATTAAAGGCTAGTTAATATTCATAACAGGATACTAAAAGATATAAAAGAGGCTGTCTCAAATGAGATGGCCTCTTTTTTTATATACAAATTGTTATTTGATTTTATATCTTAGAGATATGAAACCCACACCCTTAAAATCAAATTTCAAATCGTATCATCAGGATCAGATGATGCTATTTCCCCCATCCTTATCAGATCTAATACCTACTGAGCATCCAGTTCGCACAATAAGTAATGTAATTGATGGGATTAATATTGACCACATCATTGAAAAATATAGTCATACTGGCGCTAAAGCGTATCACCCCAAGATGATGCTTAAGTTGTTGGTGTATTCCTATTTGTGCAATCTGTACTCCTCTCGAAAAATAGAGCAGGCAGTCTCAGAGAACGTACATTTTATGTGGATATCAGGAATGCAACAACCAGATCACAATACCATAGCACGCTTTAGAAGTAGTCGATTAAAAGGTGCATTAAAAGAAGTCTTTAGTCAAGTCGTTTTGCTGTTGGTAGAATCAGGAAATATTGATCTACAGACTATCTATGTGGATGGAACCAAGATTGAAGCTAATGCCAATAAGTTTTCGTTTGTATGGGGAAAAGCTATTCAAAAGAATATAGCTAGAATGAAGGAACGGCTTAATGAACTATGGGATTATACTGAGCAAGTTGCCAAAAACGACTTGGCTAATGTTAGTAAGCCTGACTTAAGTGATATTGATCCTGAAAAAGTAGAACAAACGATTTCAACTATTAATGAGGCTTTGAAAAACAAGAAAATAGATCAAAAAAAACGGCAACAACTAAATTACGCTAAAAAGAACTATGTCAATAATCTTCGCAAGAATGAAGAGAAATTATCAATATTAGAAGAACGTAATAGTTATTCCAAGACCGATACAGATGCCACATTTATGCGTATGAAGGATGATTATATGAAGAATGGACAACTTAAGCCAGGATATAATCTACAGTTTAGCACACAAAATCAGTTTGTCATTAATTATTCTAACCATTGGAATCCTACCGATACCCGAACTTTTATTCCTCACATAAAAGAGCTTTTAAATTTATATCCAAATAAAGTAGAAAATGTTTGCGCCGATTCGGGATATGGTTCCGAAGAAAATTACGAGTTTTTGGAATCTCAAAGCCTAACTCCTTTTGTGAAATATAATTACTTTCATAAAGAACAAAAGAAAGGAGAAAAAGCCTATTCTGAGTTTCATGCTAACAACCTATATTATAACCCTAAAGAGGATGCCTATTATTGTCCCATGGGACAAGCAATGTACCTACAATATGTCAAAACCGAAAAAAGTGAAGCTGGATACATTAAGAAAGTTCATGTTTATCAGGCTAAAAACTGCAATGGATGCCCTTTACGTGGCTGTTGCCACAAAGCCAGGGGAAACCGGACGATTCAAATCAATCATCGACTCAATGAGCTAAGATCCAATGCAAGAAAACATTTAACATCAGAAGAAGGGCTAAAGCACAGAAGTAAAAGACCTGTTGATGTAGAAGCTGCATTTGGCAACCTAAAGTACAATAAAGGATTTAAACGATTTTTACTAAGAGGAAAAGAAAAAGTAGATATTGAAATGGGATTATTGGCTTTGGCTATCAACCTCAAAAAGATGTACGCCATAAATGCTGCATAAAACAGCATTTTTTACCCCAAAGAGGGTCTAATTTACTAACTATGCACTCAAATCTACCTTCTAAAACAAAAATTTCATCTGAATAATATCCTAAGATTTTTTTATGGAAAATAGGATATTTGAATGAATCGCATTAAATAAAAAAAAGGTTGCCTCGTTTTGAGACAACCTCTTTTTTTGCGTTAAGGATATTAGTGGTTCCCCCGAAGCTTAATAAAGAAGTTGGAATAATATAAAACCATATTTGTCATTTGAGATACAAAGCGAGGGGTACAAGCAGATAGCCTGACCCAACTAAAAATATTATTATTGAAGTATGAAGTTATATTGAGGGAAACGCCCAAAACTATTAATGAATTGGGCATATTTTAATTTAATGTTTTACCTCCAAATCTGAAGAAATAAAAGGGTATCTTTTTTTAGTGCCTAACGTAAGATGGATATATATAACTGAGACAATGATTGTCCCATAATTTACAGATTGCATATTTTAATTTTGGGGATTTGAATGTAATAAAAATGTTTCAGACTTACAGCCTGAACTTACAAGATGTATATGTACTTGGGACGATGTCCCAAGTTTTGATGTATAAGGCTTTCAGCCTTAATACAAATAAATTTTATCGGCAGTTCTGAAGTGTTTTTGACGTTAAGAATTTCCTATTCAGGATAACAAAAATCTATACTTAATTAATTAAAACAACATCTATACCCAAATTTTATACTAGATCCTTAATGTTCCTCCAAAAACTGATCTAAAACATCTTTTAAATCAGGACTTCCAATTTCCTGGAGATCATAATGCACTCTTGTATATGGCTTATTAAACTTAACAACCCTTGACAAATCAATAGGAGTACCAACAATAATTGAATCGCAAGGAACATTTTTAATTGTTTCTTCCAAATCACTAATTTGTTTTTCACTATAGCCAATGGAAGGCAAAACATTAGTGATATGAGGATATTCTTCAAAAGTTTCTTTAATACTTCCAACAGCATACTCCCGAGGATCAACAATTTCTGCTGCACCATATTTTTGTGCGGCCAAATAAGCAGCTCCAAATGTCATCTCACCATGAGTTAATGTTGGACCATCCTCAATTACCAACACCTTTTTACCTTTAATATTTTCCTCATCGTCAACAATAATTGGTGAAGCAGCCTCAATAATCGTTGCTTTAGGATTAAGCTTTTGAATATTCCTTCGAAGTTCCATTATATCTGAGGCATTGGCACTATCTATCTTATTTATAATTACAACCCCTGATCTCCGAATATTTATTTCACTTGGGTAATATTTTGTTTCATGTCCTACCCTGTGTGGATCTGCAATTGTTATCATCAAGTCCGGATTATAAAAAGGCATATCATTATTTCCACCATCCCAAACAATAAAATCGCAACCTCTATCATCTTCCTCTGCCTCCTGCAAAATATCATGATAATCAACACCTGAATAAATTACATTTCCTCTAGTGATGTGAGGTTCATACTCCTCCATCTCTTCTATAGTACATTTGTGAAGTTCCAAATCTGATAAACTTGCAAAACGTTGCACAATTTGCTCACGTAAATCTCCATATGGCATAGGATGTCTTATGGCAACAACCTTTTTACCTTTTTTCATAAGATATTCTATCACCTTACGAGAAGTCTGACTTTTGCCACTTCCTGTACGAGTAGCACAAACGGCTATTACAGGTTTTAGACTTTTAAGCATAGTATGGTCAGGACTTAAAAGTTTAAAATCTGCTCCTGCAGCCTGAACAATGGAAGCGAGGCTCATGATTTTTTGATAAGATGTATCACTATATGAAAAAACACACTCATCAACATTATATTTTTTAATTATAAACTGCAAGTCTTCTTCAGGCAAAATAGGAATACCGTAAGGATAATGCTTTCCTGTCAGCTGAATTGGATAATTACGTCCTTCAATATTTGGAATTTGAGTTGCAGTGAACGCCACAACTTTATAATCGAAATTATTTTTAAAATACACATTGAAATTATGGAAATCCCTTCCGGCGGCACCTAAAATAACGACGTTTTTCATACGCTAAATTTTTCTTACAATTCTTGTAGCAACTATTATTTCAACAGACGTAAACATTTCCTTAAAAACAAAAGATCATAGTTCTGATTTAAAGAAAATCTACAATAGTTACTTCCCCTTACAAAGAATTTTGTTTAGGTTAATTATTTATTCAAGTTTAAGATTATTGATTTTAAAGATAGCTGAAAATATTATATTTTCGGGACATTTATAAATTTAGACCATGAATTTTTTAGCTCACCTATATTTATCGCAAGACATTAATCAGTTAATGATAGGTAATTTTATAGGTGACTATGTAAAAGGTAAAAAATACGAATCATATTCACCTGAAATACAAAAAGGTATCATTTTACATAGAAAAATCGACGCCTACACAGACTCACATTCTATAGTTAAAAAAAGTACAAATAGATTTAAACCTTGTTATAACAGATATGCATCTGTTGTAATTGATGTTATTTATGATCATTACCTGGCTAAATACTGGGAAAATTATTCAGATGAATGTTTGAGTGACTATGTAGATAGAGTACATGCTTTTCTTCTAAAAAACTACTTCACTCTACCAACACGAGTAAAAGGATTTTTACCATTTTTAATAAAAAGCAGGCGTTTAGAAAATTATCAGTTCATTTCGGGCATTGAAAAGTCGTTACGAATTATGGCTAATCATAGTTCGTTACCAGAAAAAAGTGAGTGTGCTATTAAAATTATGACAGAACAATACCATGAATTACAAAATGAATTTGAAAGCTATTTTAACGAGTTACAGGCAATGGTTAAAGATGAGCTACATCAAATTAACTTATTATTCCCTTGACCATTCTGTCTTTGCCAAATAGATCTTTTTTTAGTTCAACTTTAACAAATCCTAGCTCTTCTAACATTTTAACCGTAGCTGAGCCAAAAGCTTCGTTAATCTCAAAATAAAGTGCTCCATTCGGATTTAAGTTTGTTTTAGCAAACCTGGCTATAGCTTCATAAAAAAGTAAAGGTTCATTATCAGGTACAAAAAGAGCTAAATGAGGTTCATAATCTAATACATTGTTATGCATTAATTCTTTTTCTTTATCCAAAACATAAGGAGGATTGCTAACAATCACATCAAACTTATCTTTTAAATTCGATAATGCTAATGCATTTTGTTTTTCAAAACAAACATGAACGTTATTTAATTCTGCATTACTTTTTGCAATACTTAAAGCATCTTCAGATATATCCCAGGATTGAACTTTAGATTCTGGAATATTCACTTTTAAAGTAATTGGTATACAACCACTACCTGTGCCTATATCAAGAATTGCAGGACTTTTACTCTGATAATCGTCAATAATCCAATGAACCAATTCTTCAGTCTCGGGACGAGGAATTAAAACGGAAGAGTTTACTTTAAATTTCAAACCATAAAACTCTGTTTCGCCTAAAATGTATTGAATTGGAACAAGATTCTTAAGTTTAGTTAAAGCATCATTGCAATAGCAAACAATAGCATCTTCAAGTTCTTCATCTTGTTTCATTAAAATATCCACTTTTGAATATCCTAATTTAAAATCAAGTATAAGAGCTATAAAGTTCCTTATTTCCTCTTGAGCAAAAGACTCTTTTAACTCATTTTGAAAATATGTTGACAGTTGATGTATTGTTTTAAAGTTCATAAAATTTTTGTTGTGCCGCAAAAATAACCATTTTTGTGTTTTATAACTACAACAAACTTTGGGATAAAACCTAATTACATTTCTGAAAGATGAATGAAGACCAAATATACATGCAGCGTTGTCTTGAGATAGCGCAAAATGGACTGGGAAATACTTATCCTAATCCAATGGTAGGATCTGTTATTGTATACAACGATAAAATTATCGGAGAAGGATTTCATCATAAAGCAGGGGAACCTCATGCAGAAGTTAATGCCATAAATTCGGTGAAAGATAAAGAATTGTTGAAAAAATCTACTCTTTACGTAAATCTAGAACCTTGTGCACATTTTGGCAAAACACCACCTTGTTCCTTACTAATTAAAGAAATGCAAATACCAAAGGTTGTTATTGGTTGCACAGATACATTTTCTGAAGTTTCAGGAAAGGGAATAAAAATACTTCAAGATGCAGGTGTTGATGTAACAGTAGGAGTACTTGAAAAAGAAAGCCGTGAATTAAACAAGCGTTTCTTTACGTTTCACGAAAAGAAAAGGCCATACATTATTTTAAAGTGGGCTGAAACAGAAGATGGGTTTATAGATATCGACCGAGAAGAAGCTGATTTCGGACAACCTACATGGATTACAAGTACATGGGCAAAAAAGTTGGTTCATAAATGGAGAAGGCAAGAACAAAGCATTTTAGTTGGAACGAATACTGCAATTAAAGATAATCCTTCATTAAATGTTAGAGAATGGTCAGGGAATAGTCCTCTAAGAATTTTAATAGATAGAACCGGAAGGGTACCGGAATCACATAAATTACTTGACAATAGTATTAAAACCGTTGTATTCACTAGTATTAATAAACAAAACAAGGAAAACCTGGAGTTTTGTAAAATTTCTTTTGAACAGGACATTATTCCTCAGGTAAACCAATATCTGTATAATAAGAATATACAATCTATTATAATTGAAGGCGGAAAAGAAATTCTTCAACACTATATAGACTCAAATTATTGGGATGAAGCAAGGCAGTTTATTGGAAATAAATGGTTCAAGAACGGCACCTATGCACCAAAATTAAATATGACTCCTGAATGCGAGGATAACTTAGTAAATAGCAAACTGTTTTTTTACAGAAATCATAACTCCTTGTAGTAAATAAGTGTTAATTTTATCAGAACAACCTAAACAACACAATCCATATGTGGTGGAGTGAAAACCTCAGATCAATAATATACACTGTTTTACTATCAGCTCACTTAATTTCCATGCTTATGGTAATTGGTGTAATGATAATGGAAAATCGAAATCCAGTAAAATCACTTTCATGGATTCTGGTTCTCTTACTTCTGCCTGGATTAGGTATTGTTTTATACGTTTTTTTCGGTCAAAACTTTAGAAAAGAAAAAATTATTAACCGAAAAGGATTAAAAAATCACGAATACATAAGTAACATTGCACATGCTCAAACAAAGGCGTTAAATGAAAAAGAGTGGCAGGAGGATGATGTTTTAAAAGAGACAGAACGGATTATTCAGCTGCAGCTTAATAATAGTGAATCAGTTATTACTTATGGGAATAAAGTTTCTCTATTAAATAATGGTGATCAGAAATTTGATTGTTTAATTGAAGAACTAAAAAAGGCAAAACATTTTATCCACCTTCAGTACTATATTTTTTCTCAAGATACGATTGGTAATACTATAAAAGACATCTTAATTCAAAAAGTAAAAGAAGGTGTTGAAGTTAGAATGATAGTTGATGATGTGGGTTCCTGGGAATTAAAAAGTAATTATTTTAGAGAACTACGGTCAAAAGGGATTGAAATATATTCATTTTTAGAGGTACGCTTCCCTATTTTTACAAGCAAAGTAAATTATCGTAATCACCGTAAAATTGTAGTAATTGACGGTCAAGTTGGATTTTTAGGTGGAATTAATGTTGCTGACAGATATATTTATGGTGGCCCCAAATATGGTATTTGGCGCGACACACATATAAAAGTAGAAGGAGATGCAGTTAACAGTCTTCAGTATATTTTTTCACTAGACTGGTATTTTGTAAGTCAAAAAGAATTAGCTGACACCAAATACTTCCCAACCAAAAAACCAGTTGGCGACAAACTTGTACAAGTTACACCCAGCGGACCAGATACGGATTGGCCAAGCATTATGATGGGCTTCTTTAAAATTTTTACTACAGCCAAGAATTATGTATATCTGGCAACTCCTTATTTAATGCCTAACGAAAGCGTTTTAATGGCTTTAAAAACTGCAGCAATGTCAGGAGTTGATGTACGGATTCTGATTCCAGAAAAATCGGATGCATACATTACCAATTTGTCAACCATGTCGTATTTAAAGGAAATGATGCTTAGTGGAGTAAAAATATACTTTTATACAAAAGGATTTATACACAGCAAAGTAATAGTAGCTGATGATATTGTATCCTCAATTGGTTCAGCAAATATGGATTTCAGAAGTTTTGAACAAAATTTTGAAGTGACAGCTTTTGTGTACGATGAAGAGTTTGCAAAAGAAGTTAAACAAACCTTTATTGATGATTTTGCTGATAGCCAAAGAGTAATTTTAGCAGAGTGGAGAAAACGCCCTTTAAAACAAAAAGCAAAAGAATCTTTTGCCAGATTATTAAGTCCTCTTTTATAACAACAGACGGTTAGATTTTAGATAATAGACATTAGACTACAGGACGGCTTTTCATCAATACTCTTTCATGCCAATTACTAAATGTCAACACATTACAAACATTCAACAAGCGATTACCATAAAAGAGTTAGTTAGAATAATAAAATTTTTTTACATAAAAGGTAAATGGGTTAGATCAACATTACCTCCACTGATGATAATTCCTACATTTTTATCTTTAAAGATCTCTTTATTTTTTAATACAACTGCCAACGCAACTGCAGAAGAAGGCTCAACAATTATCTTCATTCTTTCCCAGATCATTCTCATAGCTTCAATAATTTCTTTATCAGAAACAGTATAAATATCATCTACATTTTTTTGAATTACTTTGAAAGTCAATTCTCCGAGTGACGCTAATAAACCATCGGCAATAGTATTTGTAGTAGATACGGGAATAAGCTCTCCACTTTTAAAAGATCTGTATGCATCATCTGCTCCTTCTGGCTCAGCTGCTACGACTTGGATATCCGGATTAAAATATTTAGCTGTAATACTGGTTCCACTTAACAGCCCACCTCCACCAACTGGAGTTACAATCACATCCAAATTATCCTGTTGTTGCATAAACTCTAAAGCACATGTACCCTGTCCGGCAATAATTTCCTTTTGATTATACGGATGTACCATTGCTGCACCTGTTTTTAATAAAATATCATGTAATGTATCTTCTCTTGCTTGAAGTGTAGGTTTACAAAAACTAATTTCTCCCCCATATCCTTTAACAGCCTTCTTTTTAATTTCGGGGGCATTTTCGGGCATAACGATATATGCTTTGATTCCTCTATTTTTAGCCGCCAATGACAAAGCTGCAGCATGATTTCCTGAAGAATGTGTCCCAACACCTTTAGCAGCTTCCTCATCATTAAGTGAAAATACTGCATTACATGCTCCTCTATATTTAAAAGCTCCTACTTTTTGAAAGTTTTCACATTTAAAATAAATATTACATTCAGCTATCTCATTAATTGCCGAACTAGTTAAAACAGGCGTAAAATGAATGTATTTTTCAATGCGAGAATATGCATCTTCAATATCTGAAAACTTAGGTGTATTCATATTATGAAATAAAAAGGCCCGGAAATATTTCCGAGCCTTAAATTAGATATTTTAATTTTTGAATTATTATTTATCCATTAAAAAATAGCAAACGCCACAGTTAAACCACTCATTACAACACTCACCATAGTCATTAACTTAATTAAAATATTTAGAGATGGGCCAGAGGTATCTTTAAAAGGATCTCCAACTGTGTCTCCAACAACTCCTGCTTTATGAGCTTCACTACCTTTTCCTCCATAGTTTCCTTTTTCAATGTACTTTTTAGCATTATCCCAGGCACCTCCTGCGTTATTTAAGAAAATTGCTAAAGTAAATCCTGTTGTCAATCCACCCATTAACAAACCAACTACACCTGCTACACCAAAAACGATTCCAACTACAATAGGAACAATAATAGCTAATAACGAAGGTAATAACATTTCACGTTGAGCTCCTTTCGTAGAAATAGCAACACATTTTGCATATTCAGGAGTTCCTGTTCCTTCAAGAATTCCAGGTATTTCCTTAAACTGACGACGTACCTCATCTACCATTGATCCAGCAGCACGACCAACAGCTTTCATTGTCATAGCACAGAAAACAAAAGCCATCATAGCTCCAATAAAAAGTCCAGCTAAAAGCATTGGATTAAATAAAGACAAATCATAGAAGGTAGAAAAATCTCTAAGCGAAGCCTCTGAAATAACTACTCCTTTAGCACCCTCAGCAACACTTTGAGAAGAATCTAATACAAACTGAATTGAATTTTGAATAACAGTATCTCCATCAACTAAAGCCCTTTTCAACCATATTTTAACCTCTTCCATATATGCAGCCATCAAAGCCATTGCGGTTAAAGCAGCTGATCCAATAGCAAAACCTTTTCCTGTTGCGGCAGTGGTATTTCCCAACATATCCAAAGCATCTGTTCTTTCACGAACCTCTTTAGGTAATTCACTCATTTCAGCATTACCTCCAGCATTATCTGCAATAGGTCCAAATGCATCTGTTGCTAAAGTAATACCCAAGGTTGACAACATACCTACAGCGGCAAAACCTATTCCGTAAACACCTTCTGCAAAATTATCAAAACCACCGGCAAAACCGAATGCACCAATAATACCAGCAACAATTGTTACAACTGGAACCCAGGTTGAATACATACCTACAGCAACACCATCAATAATTGTAGTTGCAGGTCCTTGTTGGGCCTGTTTTGCAATTCCTTTGGTTGGATTATATCCATCTGAAGTATAAAACTCTGTTGCCTGACCAATAATTACACCTGCAATTAACCCGGAAACAACAGATCCAAAAATACCCCATGAAATCCAATCTGCAGCAGCCATAGCTGCGATTGCAGCCAGAATTAAAACTGAACTTCCTCCTGTACCAATTAATAGAGAATTCAAAAGATTCTTTGCAGAAGCATCTTCCTTTGTCCGGACCATAAATATTCCCACAATTGACAAAACAATTCCAATTGCAGCTACTAACATTGGAGCAATTACTTTTCCTGAAGTATCGGCGCCATTGTGCGTACTTAGTGCAGCACCTAAAGCTGCGGTTGCCAAAATAGAACCACAGTATGATTCATATAAATCAGCACCCATACCTGCAACATCACCTACATTGTCACCTACATTATCAGCAATTGTTGCTGGATTACGTGGATCATCTTCAGGAATCCCTGCTTCCACTTTTCCTACAAGGTCAGCACCTACATCTGCAGCTTTAGTATAGATACCTCCACCAACACGGGCAAATAGTGCCTGAGTAGATGCTCCCATCCCAAATGTCAACATAGTTGCAGTTACTTCCATAAGTTTTTGTGATTCATCCATTCCTGCATGTACAAAGTCTAACCCCAGAAAAGTTAGTCCTGTAGTCATATGCTCAGCTGTATAAATTACTTTTGTTAGTAATAAATACCATAGTGAAATATCAAGCAATCCAAAACCAACAACAACAAGACCCATTACGGCTCCAGAACGAAATGCCACTTTTAAACCTTTATTTAAAGATTCGGAAGCTCCCTGGGTTGTACGGGCAGAAGCATAAGTTGCAGTTTTCATTCCTAAAAAGCCACAAAGCCCGGAAAAGAATCCTCCCGTTAAAAATGCGATAGGTACAAATGGGTTTTGTACACCCATATATGCAAGAATAGCTAAGATAATAAGCAGTACGACAAATACAATTCCCACTACTTTATACTGACGAGTTAAATATGCCATTGCTCCATCTCTTACATGTTGAGCAATTTCTTTCATTTTATCAGTTCCTTCAGGGCTTTTCATCATACTCTTAAAAAAAAGCCACGCAAATACGAGTGCTATTAAAGATGACACTGGTATAATCCAGAAAAATTGTGATACCATAATACGTAGATTAATTTGTTTGATTTATTGAGTTATATTTCTGATTCTGAGACTTAAGGTCTTCTAATATAATAAAAATTCAACCGTATTAGTCAGAATATTGAATTAAATTAGGTGGAAATAAGATACGAATTGTACTTCCTAAATAATTACCAAAAACGTTTTAAAAATTCTTCACTTAACAAAAAGCAACAGAAAATTCAGCAAATAAATGAATATCAAGCCACACAAAATGTAATCGTTTTCATTCTGTTCTATAATTGATTTTTAATTGTTTATATAATTTATAAATTAGCCCTAATTGTAAACGTTCTATTGTAAAATCAAATGACATCATATATTTTTGTTTCCTAAATAATGTTAAAGAACTTGCAAAGACATATAGAAATAAGCGAGAGCATTGTTGGGCAAGTCTCTATTTTCTAAACTATTAAAAAATATACAATGAATAAATTACCTGGAGGAATGTGGCCTGTAATGATTACTCCATTAACAAATGAAGGGAAAATTGATTTACCTGCATTAGAAGAATTAGTAAATTTTTATATCGAAAATGGATCAAACGGTCTTTTTGCTAATTGCCTTTCTAGTGAAATGTTTAATCTAACGCCAGAAGAACGAATTTTAGTTACTCAAAAAACAGTTGAATACGCTAATGGAAGGGTACCTGTAATATCAACCGGGACTTTCTCCAGTGATGAAGATATAAATGCAGATTTTTTTAAGAAAATATATGCAACGGGAGTTAAGGCTGTTGTTATCAATTCAAACCAATTAAATCCAGAATCAGATGACGATACTGCATTTAAGCAAAAGTTAGAGAAACTACTTGAAACAACAGGAGATATCCCTGTAGGTATATACGAATGTCCAGTTCCTTATAAAAGATTACTTTCTCCGGAAATCATGAAATGGATGGCAGATACTAATCGTTTCTTTTATTTCAAAGATACAAGTTGTGATAACGATCAAATCAATGCTAAATTGGATCAAACAAAGGGATCAACACTTGGATTTTATAATGCAAATATTCCTACTGGATTATCTTCTATGCAATATGGTGCAGATGGATTAAGCCCGATTGGCGCTAATTATTTCCCAGAGCTTTATTCGTATTTAGCCAACAATTACAAGGATAAATCAAAAGCAGATAAAATCAAAAAAGTAAATACATTCTTAAGTATAATTGACCCATTAATACATGGTTGTTATCCTTTTTCTGCAAAGTGGTTTTTACAAAAAAGAGGTTTATCATTAACAACAGTTACAAGAACACAATACACTGAACCAACATCTCAAGACTATATTAAGTTAAACGATTTGTATGACGCTTTTCAGGATATGAAAACATTAATCAATCAATAACAAAGTCTTGCCTATGAAGTTTCTCGATTTACTTGTTTTTTTGTTATATATGCTAGGAATCACCGTTTTTGGTGGTTCCTTTTTCAGAAAGAATAAAACTGAATCTGATTACACTCTTGGTAGTCATTCTATTCCGCGATGGGTAATTACGATGTCAATTTTTGCAACTTTTGTAAGTAGCATTAGTTTTTTGGCATTACCCGGAAATTCGTATATGGGAAATTGGAATGCTTTTGTTTTTAGTTTATCCATACCCATAGCTGCAGTAATTGCTGTTTTCTTTTTTGTTCCACTATATCGGAAAATTAATAGTCCATCAGCCTATACATTTCTCGAAAATCGTTTTGGTGGCTGGGCCAGAATATACGTCTCCATATGTTACTTACTTACGCAATTAATGCGTGTAGGTACAATTTTATATTTGTTAGCCATTGCATTAAACGCAGTATTTGGATGGGATATTGCAACTATTATTGTGGTTACAGGTATTGTGGTTACTCTATACTCTATATTAGGAGGAATTCAGGCTGTAGTTTGGACTGATGCTATACAGGGTATTGTATTAATAACCGGAGCCTTTGTATGTGCCATATATTTAATGTTTGACATGCCAGAAGGTCCAGGACAGCTTTTTAAGATTGCCCAGGAACATCATAAATTTAGTTTAGGAAGTTTTGGCCTTCAGCTCAATCAACCCACATTTTGGGTTGTTCTTGTTTATGGTATCTTTATCAACTTACAAAACTTTGGTATTGACCAAAACTACGTACAAAGATACATGGCCTCCAAAACAGATGCTGATGCAAAACGATCGGCTTTAACAGGAGGTTTAATATACATTCCTGTTTCATTAGTATTTTTATTTATAGGTACAGCCCTATTTTCATATTTTAACTCGGGGGTTGAAACTTTACCTGCAGAAATAGCATCTCAGTCGGATAGAATTTTCCCATACTTCATTGTAAACTTTCTTCCTCCAGGTTTAAGCGGATTATTAATTGCTTCTGTATTTGCAGCTGGTATGAGTACAATATCTACAAGTTTTAATAGTTCAGCAACCGTTTTCTTAACTGATTATTACAAACGATATTTTAATAAACATGCAACAGATAGAGATGCAATGAAAATTCTTTATATCTCATCTGTAATTATTAGTGCTATAGGGACAACAATCGGCATTGCCATGATTAATGTAAAATCAGCATTAGATGCATGGTGGAGTCTTGCATCCATATTTAGTGGAGGAATGCTTGGTTTATTCCTGTTAGCAGCATTTACGAGAGTGAAGGGAAATTTTCCGGTTATTATGTCAACTATAGTTGGTGTATTGGTTATTTTATATCTAACTATTGGTTCTAATCTATTTGGCCCCAATATTCCGGGAGCTGATTTTCATAGTTATCTGGCCATTGTAACAGGAACCTCAGCAATTTTCATAACTGGTTTTGTAATTTTTTATATTGCGAATTCTCTAAAAAATAAAAGCTAGATTTTTTTAATATTTGACACCATTTGAAAAGCACCATTCTCTCATTAGTATGGTGCTTTTCTTTTTTAAGATTACAATAATAACAACTACGAGCGATTTTTATCTATTTATCATAATATATTGGCATTTGTGGTATTGATTAAAAACCTTTAACATCATCCACCCCTCTATTAATAAAAATATGGTCTGACTGCATACTCAACCATATAATCGCTATATTAAGCCATTATTAATTGCTTTTTTCATACTGAAATGAAAGATTATATTAAAACACTAGAAATAGAATTTAAAGCGCAAAAAAATCCTGAAAACGCCCTTAAACAAAAGAAATATTTAAAAAATAAATTTGAATTCTATGGATTAACAACTCCACAAAGAAGAGCTATACAAAAACCTTTTTTACAGAAAGAATACTTACCCATAAAAGACGAATTAAAAGACATCATCATTAAATTATGGGAAAAACCACAACGAGAGTTTCAACATTTCGCATTGGATTTATCTTATAAATATCTTAAGAAAATAGAGAAACAGGATATAAAATTATTCGAATATATGATTTTGAATAAATCCTGGTGGGATACTGTTGATGGTGTTGCACCCAAATTAGTTGCTGAGTATTTCTTAAAATTCCCGGAGCAAAGAAATAAATACACTGAAAAATGGTTGGATTCTAATAATATCTGGTTACAAAGATCAACTCTTATTTACCAGTTATTTTACAAAGAAGATTTAGATACAGAATTCTTAGACTATGCAATAAATAGGTTATTAGGGACTAAAGAATTCTTTATAAACAAGGCTATTGGCTGGATCTTGCGTCAATACAGCAGAACAAACCCTGTTTGGGTAGAAGGATTTGTTGAAAAGACAGAGTTAAGTGGATTAAGTAAGCGAGAGGCTTTAAGGTTAATTAAATAAAATATAAAAACCCACACCGAAAACGATGTGAGTTTATTGCATATATTAAATTCTAAATACCAATTATAAACCTGCAGAAGTCCAAGTCCAATCAGAAACATCAACCTGAGTACCTGAGTCATATGAAGCATCAGTAGTTGCAGCACTTCCATCAATAATTACATTTGATAAAGGACCATCATCTTTCATATCGATATTTTTAGTATAACCTGTCATATAAAGATTTGTGATAGTAGCTCCAGATTCTTTTTTGAATTGTAAGCCAGTACCTCCATTAGGAGCTGTACAAATAGCAGTTACATTAACGAATGTAGGATTGTTATTTACTTTATCACCTTCAAATGCAGTTGAGAAACCATCTTCTTCATGTAGAATGTATGTATTAGTGATTCCACCACTCCATCCTTCAGTCCAGTCTACTGCATCATCTTCGTTATCTTCAAGATAAACGTTAGTTGCAGTAACAGTTCCACCGAAGAACTCAATACCATCATCAGATCCATTGATTACAGCAACATTCTCAATTGTAGTACCTGAACCTACAGAATATAATGAAACACCATTGTATTGTGATTCAGAGTTAATTTGAGCTCCAGTTCCTTTGATTACAAGATATTGAATTTCACCTGAGTTGTCTGTATCATCAGAACCACCATAAATAAATCCACCAACTTCAGCTTCTGCATCTACGCCTGCAGTAGTTGTAGCTTTACCACAAATAGTTAAACCACCCCAGTCACCTGGTTCAGCGTTTACAGATGACATAACAACAGGAGCATCTTCTGTACCATTGATATAGATTTTACCACCCATCATTACTGCGATATATACGTCAGTACCACCTGCATCAGCAGTAATTTTAGTTCCAGCAGGGATCATTAATGAAGCACCATCTTCAACAATTAAAGAAGAAGTTAAAGAATAAGCTACTGATGCATCTAAAGTAACTAACCCAGATACTGTACCAGTTAATTCACTTCCTGACCATTCAGATACTTCCTGTACTTCAGCCGATGTCCAAGTCCAAGTAGAAGCATCTACAGTTGCCGGTGCATTGTAACTTTTTGTTGGATCAGCAGTTTCGTCATCGATAATAACATTTGTTAAAGCACCATCATCCTTCATATCGATAGTTACATCATAACCACTTAAAGATAATCCAGTAATAGTAGCTCCTGACTCAGCTTTAAACTGAAGAGCAGTACCTCCTACAGTAGAAACAGCAGTAAGATTGTTAATTTTTGGATTATTGTTTGTTTTATCACCTTCAACAACAGTTGAAAATTCTGATGTATGCTCAACATAAGCATTATTAACAGTTCCGCTCCAACCTTCAGTCCAGTCAATAGCGTCATCTTCGTTATTTTGTAAGAAAATATTTGTTACTGAAACAGTTCCTCCAAAGAATTCAACACCATCGTCAGATCCATTGATAACAGCAACATTTTCTACAGTTGTACCTGATCCAACTGAGTAAAAAGAAACACCATTATACTGAGATTCTGAGTTAATTTGAGCTCCAGTTCCTTTGATTACTAAATACGTAATAGAACCTGAGTTATCTGTATCATCTTCTCCACCATAGATAAAACCACCTACTTCAGCTTCTGCATCTACACCTGCAGTAGTTGTAGCTTTACCACAAATAGTTAAACCACCCCAATCACCAGGATTTCCATTTGCAGATGACATTACAACAGGATTTGATTCAGTACCCTGAATATCAATTTTACCACCCATCATAATAGCAATATAAACATCTGTACCTCCATTATCTGCTAGAATGTTTGTTCCTGCAGGAATAGTTAGAGTTGCACCATCTTCTACAATAAAAGAACTGCTTAATTGGTATGTTTGAGTAGCATCTAAAGTGTAATCTTGAGTAAGTTTACCTTCCATTACACCAGTTTCCAAGTCATCCAAAACAACCTTTAATTCTGGATCGATATCATCATCGTCGTTACAACTTGTAAAAACAGGCATTGCTAAAATAGCAAGTCCTAAAACTTTTAATACTAATTTTTTCATTTTCTTGTTAATTTAAAATATAACGATATTCGGTTTATTAATTCAGATTTATACTAATTCCTAACTTTACACTAATTCCTTTATGATATGATTGAACTACTTCTGTCCTTGCCTCTTCAGATTGAGGTTCGATTTTTTGGACTTGCTCAATATTTGGATTTAAAAGATTCTTACCTGATAATTTTAACGATACTCTTTGCGATAGTTTTTTACTTAATACAAGGTCTAACGTAAAGAATCCCTTTTCAACAATTTCATTATTAAATAACGTAGAGCTATATGTGAAAGATTCCGGAGCGCCTAATGCGAAAATCTTATCCGAAGAATAGTTTCCTGATAACGTGGCTACAAATCTTTTTTCTTTATTATTATCATAAGCTAAAGTTCCATTAAAAATAAACCCAGCAGCTCCTTGTAACTCAGTTTCTGTTTTACTGTTGTATTGAAACTCTTCAAGTAAATCCTGATTAAACCACATCTTTGTTGCATTGAAAATCATATTTATCCCTGGCATACCTGTTGTTTCAGGCTTTATAACCTTAAACCTGGTTTCAAACTCCAAACCATACACATCAGCTCTTTCTCCTGTGTTGGCAAAATAGAAATTACCAGATGATCCTCTGGTCATTGCCATATTTATTGGATCATTAATCATCTTATAAAATCCAGTAAGTGAAACTAAATCTTTAGCATTTGGAAACATCTCCCATTTCAAATCAAAGTTGTAGTTTTCTGAATTTTGTAAATCAGGATTACCTTTTGTTACACGACCAGTTGGAGAAACATATTCAAAAGGAGCAATCTCTTTAAATTCAGGTAATGTGATTGTTTTACTTGCTGCAAAACGTAATGCGCTTTTTTCTGTAAGCTGAAACTTTAAATTTAATGATGGTAAAATATTATTATAGTCGTTTGTTACACCTCCTGTACGTCCTACATAATTGTTTACGTCCCAATTTACATCCAGTTTATCCATTTCGTAACGTGCACCAACATTACCAGACAATTTGCTTTTTTCGAATCCAAGACTAAAATACCCCGCATAAACATTTAAGACAGCATTGTATAAATCGGGTTTTCCTTCTCTAATTCTTAAATCGCTATTTGTATCGCCATATAAGCTTTCATTTAATAAGGTCTCATCTAAATCATCAATCGATGATACAGCAAAGTCTTCACCTTTAGCTCTAACTCCAATAAACAACGAGTTAAAATCTCTTTCCTTTTTCCTGAAGTTTGCACCAATATGCAGCTTCAATTTCTTTTGATCCTCATCAATTATCTGAAAGTCATCTGTGATGTATCCATTAAGCTCAGAATCTTTAATTTCCTGCAACGACTTTCTTTGCTGATAGTCCCCCACATATGAAAACTGTACAGTACCATCATCCATCATATTAACCTCATTCCTAATTCGGTTTGGTTCGTCTGCATTTACTGTATTATAACCCAAAGCCCACTTTAACTGATTTTTTTCTCCAATCTTATGAGATCCTATCAGTTGGTTAATCCACATCTGAGTTTCTTTTAAATTTTGATCTCTTACAAAAGCTCCATATTGTTGAGGAAGTTGATCTCGAACATAACCTTCTCCATTTCTACCAGCCTCATATACTTCGTCAACAGTTTTTAATACCAATAAACTATTATAACTGATGCTACTATTCATTGATAAGTCATAGCTAAGATTTAACAGCCCGGTAGTATTAATTTTAGTTTTATATGTTTCAGCATCTGTAAATACGTTATTCTCTGAGTTCATTCGGTACTTTTGATAAACTCCATCTAAATATTCAGAAGATCCAGAATGAGATATCGTGGCGAAAACAGATAAATCCTTTTCATTTACCTTAAACTTTTTCCCTGCCATAATGGACATGTCATAAGCAATTGGAAAACTTTTCTTTTCTGTAGCCCAACTTTGTTTTTGAATAGCATCTAAAGTATTGTAAGGTCGATCATAAAGACCAAACTTAAGATCATTAACATTTTGCGTAGATCTGAAATCATTAAATACACTTCCTTGCAAAACGTTACTATTACCTCCTGAAGCTAAACCTATAGTTACTTTTTCAGATATTGTTTTTGAAACAACATCCACATTACCAGAAGATTGATCACCATAACGATCTACAGAATACGTTTTACTGATTCCTACATTTTTAATAATATTTGTAGAAAACATATTCAAATCGATATTTTTCTTTTCTACATCATCTGAAGGAACTGGCAATCCATTCATTGTTGTTGATAAATATCTATCTCCTAAACCTCTGATATAAATATCACCTGAACCTTCACTTTTAGCTACACCTGATATTTTCTCTGTTGCATTAGCTGCATCAGAAACACCTAAAGAAGATAACTGCTTAGCTCCAATACTTTCTTTTATAACTTCAGCTTTCTTTTGATCCATTAACAAAATGGTTTCAGTTTCGCGATTTGCTCTCGCCTTTACCTGAACCTCTTCGATATCCATTGTAGCTGAGGTAAGTTGAACATTTAAAGTTGTTTCTACACCATCTTTAACAACTACATCATTAAAAATCTGTGGGTCGTAAGAAATGTATTGTACCCTGATTGTGTAAGTTCCCGCTTCTAAAGGAGGCATCGTATATTCTCCCATAAAATCAGTAATAGTTCCCAATGTAGTTCCATCAACTACAACTGCAGCACCAACAAGTTCCTCGCCTGTTTTTTTGTCGGTGATTTTTCCTTTTAAAAATCCCTGTTGTGCAATGGTTGTTCCCAAACCAACAAATAACATCATTACAACAACAAAAAGCTTTTGTCTCATTTGATCCATTATTTCTCTAATTCGTTCTTTACAAAGCATCATTAATTTTCCTCCTGTGTGTATTTTCCGGATCTTAATGAGCTTAGTGTGACTTTCATTAAAATTTCATGAGCAAAAATATATCGCAATCCTATGCTGTTCGATAAGTAAATATTAAGGGTATATGAAGTATCTATTTTTTATAAAAACAGCCTTAACACCTGAATTAATGATTATTACACAAACATAACCCTCAAGTATAAATGTTAATTACAACCCTTGTTAATACACAATTAACTTACGATTAACAAAAATTATAGAGAGAGCTAAAATCGAGTACAAATAATTTTTGTATTTTATTATTTCATGCTAAATATTGATATCAATATTTGAAAAATGAAGACTTTTATAATGGGTAAAAAGAAGTATAAAGTGAAGTTATTAAGATTGAGTTTTGGCAATTAGTGTCTAGTGGCAAATCAAAAAAGTTCCCTGAAAATTTAAAATATTTCAAAAGTATCTTTTCAATATATCCACAACGTTGAATAAGATTAATAATAGTTAACCCTTGATTAAAAGCAAAACCTATTAACCTGAGTTTCTATGTTAAATTTTGGATTCAAAATACTTATAAATAGTGAGGTTCAACTAAAAATTGCTGTTTATAAGCAGTTTGTAAATGCTTTACCATAAAAAGCTAATCTACGTCTTTAAATTTTTTGAGCTAGCTCGCTAACCCTGCAAAATTTGCCTGGGATATCAGTTTTTATGATAATCTGAATTCTAAAATTTTAATTGAACTCAGATTATTAATGTTTATATGCAGTAAAATAATAAGGCATTCAGAAAAGAATTATTCTTATTGACATTTCTCTGCACCCCTAGCTCTTTGCCTCGAAACTATCTTGAATGATTATAAAAATCCCGATGTGATTTTAAAAGGTTTATTGTATATAAAACCAGATTTTTTGATTCCGCATAGCACTCAAGTAATAATATACTTGATCTTTTTCTGCTTCCTCCATCCATAATACGTTTGATTTGCTTTTTACGTAAATCTTCAATCAAATCAACAATGTATTTTTGTTTTTCAACCATTTCCGGAACAGAATCAAACTTACTTTCTTTTTCAATATGAACCAGAAAGTTAAAAAAACCTGTCATTTCTTCGAGTAATAACAAAGCATCCTCCTTTTGAGAGTTTGATAATCCTTTATGTTGGTTTTCTATGTGGTTATATATTGGTGTAGAAATCTGACGTAAGGTATTAGATAGTTCACTTAAATAATCCAAAGCCTGTACAAAATGATGACCTGCATCAAATGACTTTGTCCCCAGGTTAGAAAAATTTGTAAAAAGCTCTTCTTTGGTATTTCTGGAAACTTTGCCTAAAAATTCTGTCTTGTCACAGGTTTCTTTCAACTGTCTTAAATTTCCATCAACAAAACCTTGAATAATGAGCATGTATATTTTTGATGTTTCCAGAATATGCTTTCTAATCCTTTCACTCCCCAACTCTTTTACCGAATTTTCATCATCATTTCTTTGTCTATCAGATTCTATCTTTAATTCCTGTTGCTGTTGATAAACTTTACTATGATATTTTTTAGTCTGGTATAAAACAAAAGCAGATAAAACCAATAGAATTGCAACTCCATATATTTCTGCCCACCAAATAAATATTGCAAGTACAAATGCACCTATAAAAGCCATTATTGCAGTTATAAACCATCCTCCTAAAATTGAAAACACACCTGACAATCGATAAACGGCGCTTTCCCTACCCCATGCCTGATCTGCCAATGAAGTTCCCATAACTACCATAAAAACCACAAAAGTTGTTGATAAGGGAATAGTAAAATATGTGCCTATTGCAACTAAAAAACTTGCAACCACAAGATTAACGCTTGCTCTAACCGTATCAAAATAGATCCCTACTTCCTCGTCATCGATGTATTCTTCTGATCTATTATATCTTTTTGATATCCCATCAACAACTTTTTCAGGTAATATATTAAGCACTTTAGTATGAAAATTTAAAAAGCGATAAACTACATACCTTGATAAATTCGAGGGCTCAAATGACTCATATCCTGCATCTTGCCTTCCTAAATACACTTCTGTTTCTGTTACTGATCTTAATTTACGAGAAGTAAATAAGGTAATTATCATTATTACTGCCGAAATAAGATAAACTATATTATAAATTCCAGAATTTTGAAGAATACCTTGATCCCAAATATTCATTAAGAACGAACCTGATGAACCACTTCCATTTTCCATAAATGATCTTATACCTTCAACGCCGGAAAGTGGAATTCCGATAAAATTGATTAAATCATTAGAAGCAAACGACAACGCAATTGTAAAGGTTCCTGCAAAAACTACAATACGAGGAATATCAATCTTAAAAAATATAGATAAGGTTAAAAACGAAATAAAGGAAACACCAAAGATAACAATCAATACAAGTATTAAATTCATCTGAACAAACTCGGCAAATGAACCTGAAATAATATTAGCAAATGCTATATCTTTTTTTATTATTAAAAAACAAATTGCACTAATAGCGAAAGCACCGGCCAACGAAAAGAGTAATTTAAATTTATTTTTATATCTAAATGTAAAAATCAGTCTAGAAAAAAACTGAATAATCGCTCCTGAAAAAAAAGCTATCAGTATACTTAAAATAATTCCCACCAGAATAGTTATTGCACTTTGTGTATTTATCAAATCACTAATCTTTAGGGCATCAGGATTTTCTCCTCCAATTATAATAAGACCTAAAGCCAATGCTCCTCCTAGCAATTCAAAAACTATCGCAACCGTTGTTGAGGTAGGAAAGCCAAAAGTATTAAAAAGATCTATCAGAATTATATCGGTAAACATTACTGCTAAAAAGATTATTAGCAACTGATCTAAATAAAAAAACTGTGGATTAAATATTCCTTTACGGGCCACTTCCATCATTCCCCCACTAAACATACTACCAATAATAATTCCAGCCCCTGCAATCATATATATGTATTTACGCTTAGCAACTTTTGACCCAATAGCTGAAATCAGAAAATTAACAGCATCATTGGTTACACCAACCACCAAATCAACAATTCCTAATACTACTAAAACAAATATGATTAAAATTAAATAGTCCATTCACAAATTAATTTAATAAATAAAGTTTACATATTTCACACTAAAATGAAGTATGTCTACATTATATTATTGTAAAGTTTTCACTATTATCAGAATCTTACATACAAACTACCGTTCAAATACTATACATTTGAGGCCGTCATTATTCATAAAAAAGATTATCCAGTGTGTACCTTGAATAAATAATGGCCGAAATATAGTATATTGCTCTACCGGGTGCAAATGTTTAATGCTATTATAATATTAAATTATCATCATCATATTTAATAAGTTAACATTCAATATTTTATGAAGAACATTACTTCTAAAAAGATAATTCTCATATCTACAGGCATATATTTCTTTTTAACTATTTCATTCTTCCTGATAAATTATTTTGCACCAGATATAATTACCTCACTCCTTATCAGTATTCCAATTACAATAACGATTTATGGTATTTATTCCGGTATTTTCATCAACAGTTTTATCAAATCCAAAGTAAAGCCTATTTATAAAACCATTCACCATTTTAAACCTTCAACAGAAGAAGTGACTTCTTCAAAAGAAAAAGATCCATTTACTGAAGTCAACAAAGAGGTTGCTGATTGGATGAAAGGGAAAACAAAAGAAATACAGCAGCTTAAACAAATGGAAAAATACCGGAAAGAATTTCTTGGTAATGTTTCACATGAACTTAAAACCCCTGTATTTAACATACAAGGATACATATTAACACTATTGGATGGGGGAATTGATGACCCGGATATTAATATGTTATACCTAAACAGGACAGAGAAGAGTATAGATAGAATGATTTCGATTATTGAAGACTTGGAAGCTATATCTAAACTTGAATCCGGAGAACTTGAAATTAACATTGAAGAATTTAACCTTTATCAATTAATTGATGATATTTTTGACTTGCAAGATATCAGAGCTCAGGAAAAAAACATTGAATTAAAACTCATTAAGGAAGGCAACAAAAACCTAATGGTTAAAGGTGATAAGCAGAAACTTTTCCAGGTTTTCAGTAACTTAGTAGTAAACTCAATTAACTATGGTAAAAAAGGTGGAAAAACAATAATCAGCACCTATGATATGGATAATCGATATTTAATTGAAGTTAAGGATAATGGATTAGGGATTAAAGGAGATGATCTACCTAGAATTTTTGAAAGATTTTACCGTGCAGATAAAAGTCGTTCTCGTGAGCAAGGAGGTACAGGCCTTGGATTGGCAATTGTAAAACACATCATAGAAGCTCATAACCAAACTATTAACGTTACAAGTACTTATGGTAAAGGTACTAGTTTTACAGTAACACTTGATAAAACAGGAAATTAAGCCAGTATTTTGTATTAACAAAAGTTTTACATAATATTAATAGTATATATACATATAAAATAATCATTTATGTACCTTCACACCAGAAATTTTAATTCATAATTCTTTAACACACAGGATAAACTGAGTTGTGAAGCAAACAATTCAAACGCTTTAAAAAATGATAGAAGCAAACAATTTTAAAATTTTATTAGTTGATGACGAGCCTGACATTATTGAGTTTGTTGGGTACAACCTGAAAAAGGAAGGATTTCAGGTTTTAACATCAAGCAATGGAATTGAAGCAATCGCTATTGCAAAGAAAGAACTGCCTCACCTAATTGTATTAGATGTAATGATGCCAGAAATGGACGGTATTGAAACATGTGAGGAAATTAAAAGAATACCTGAGTTAAAAAACACAATCATTGCTTTTTTAACAGCCAGAGGTGAAGACTATTCTCAAATTGCAGGTTTTGATGCTGGTGCAGATGATTATATATCAAAACCTATCAAGCCTAAAGTTTTAATTTCAAGAGTAAAAGCTTTACTAAAAAGATACAAATCGGATAATGGCTCTTCCTCTGAAAAAAAATCCAGCATACTTAATATTGGTGATTTAACTATTGACAGGGAGAGATATATCATTATAGTTAAAGGTTCTGAACTCGTTCTTCCTAAAAAAGAATTTGAACTATTAATGCTCTTAGCTTCAAAACCGGATAAAGTTTTTACAAGAGATGAAATATATAACGCAGTATGGGGCGATAGCATTATAGTAGGTGATAGAACAATTGATGTACATATAAGAAAAGTACGCGAAAAAATAGGTTCAAATCATATAAAAACGATAAAAGGAGTAGGTTATAAGTTCGTTGAATAGATATAACAATATAAGAATATTTTAAAAGCTGCCTTACAATTAATGTATTAGGTAGCTTTTTTCATTTAATAAATATTATTTCATTAGTCAATAAATACTCTTATATTAAATTATTATTTTTATTTTTGATCTTATAATTTCGAAAAATCATGATAAAGAGAATTATACCCATACTACTTATTGCTTTTGTTGCATTTTCATGTGGAAAGAAAAAAGCAACAGAAGTAAAACAAGTTAAACGAGAAGTTGTAAAACCTCCAGTTGAAAAAAAGGATACTATTGCACCACCTCCACCTGAACCAGAACCGGAGATCGTTCCTCTACCAGAAAATAAATACTTTTTAATTGCTGGAAGTTTTTCGAGTTTAGAAAATGCTGAAACTTTTAAAAATGAATTGATTCAACAAGGTTATGATTCAGAGGTGATCATTCGTAAAAGAGGAATAAATCAGGATTTTTACAAAGTATCATATAAGGGATTCTCAGATAAAGATGAAGCCTTTAACGCTTTAGCATTGGAACGAAAACAACCCAATAATCAAGATGTTTGGTTATTGATTAAATAAGAAAACAGAATCCAATAGTTACACTACGAAACAGTATAACTATTGGATTTTTTATTTATCCAATAATTGATTCATCTTTGAAACCCACTGATCCGGGTATTGTACCAACCATGACTCTATTCCTACTTTTCTGGCAGCCTCAACATTAGCCAAAGAATCATCTAAAAATAACGTTTCCTCAGCCTTTAGTTTTGCATCCTCTAAAACAGCCTTAAAAATAATATCATTAGGCTTACTCATACCCATTTCATGACTGTAATAGATTTTATCAAACAGTTTATCTAATGATCCAACAATAGGAACTCTTTTGGAACATGATTCAATATGTAAACTATTCGTATTACTTAATAAATAAACCTGATGAGTTTTTCGTAGTTTAATAATTGTTGATATACGTTCATCTTTATAATCGCCAAGTAAAGAATTCCAGGCATCAATTACTTCCTTTTTAGTTACTCCTTGTTTCATTTTCTGTAATAATTCAGAAGTAAATTCATTTGAAGTAATTCTTCCTTCTTCAAAATCTTTAAAAATTGGTGTTTGATGATATTTTTTTAAAAAATTTTCGTCTATATAAAAACCCAGTTCTTTAAATCGTTGAAAGGTGATTTTCAAATCAATATCGACAACAACATTACCCAAATCAAAGATCACACTCTTCTTTTTTTTCAAGTTCGTCATATTTTTTTTAATTTGTTGTTTGATAATATCAGATAACTTATTATTTTTGCATCCGCAATATACAAAACGATTTTTGTATTCCAATGCAGGGCCTATAGCTCAGTTGGTTAGAGCACCTGACTCATAATCAGGTGGTCCCTGGTTCGAGCCCAGGTGGGCCCACTACACAAAGCCACTTTCAGTCAAGCTGTTAGTGGCTTTTTTCTTTCTTATACTTTTGCAATACCTGTATTTCTATACATTAGAATTAAAAAAGATGATCTAAATTCCAAGATCTTTGGATCAACAATTATACTTATACTAGAAAAGACTGAATTTTCTGTGATCTACAATTACTACTCTTTGAACTAAAATTAATAGTTATTAAAATCAATTTGGATGTAAATTACACATTAAAAGACTTTGACATGCGTAATTCTCATTTAAACATAGAATCTTCGAAAATTGAAGAATTTAAAACTCTGCTAAGAGGTAATCTTGTCGTAAGGGATGATAACCAATATGAAAAATCTCGACAAGTTTACAATGCAATGATCGATAAACATCCGCAAATGATTGCTTATTGCGTTGATGTAACAGATGTACAAACCTCTGTAAATTTTGCAAGAGAAAATAATTTATTACTTGCAATCAGAGGTGGAGGCCATAACGGAGGTGGTTTAGGAATTTGTGATGATGGATTGGTTATAGATTTATCCGGAATTAAAAATGTAAGGGTAGATTCTAATGATAATACCGTTCGTGTAGGAGGTGGTAATTTATGGGGCGAAGTGGACCACGTAACACATTCTTATGGGCTAGCTGTTCCTGCAGGTATAATTTCTACTACCGGAGTTGGAGGTTTAACACTAGGTGGTGGCGTAGGCTATTTAAGCAGAAAGTTTGGATTAACCATAGACAACCTGTTAGAAGCCGATATGGTATTGGCTGACGGCTCTTTAGTTACAGTTAATAAGGATCAGCATCAAGATCTATTTTGGGCAATTAGAGGTGGTGGAGGAAATTTTGGTGTGGTAACATCTTTTAAATTTCAAGCACATCCTTTAAAAAATGTAATCGGAGGACCTACTCTTTGGCCTATAGAGCAAACAGAAGAAATTATGGAGTGGTATGATAACTTTATCCATAATGTTCCTGAAGACTTGAATGGGTTTATTGCTACCTTAATCATTCCTGGTGATCCATTCCCTCCAGCTTTACACGGTAAACAATTCTGTGGAATTATTTGGTGCTATACAGGAAACAAAGATGAGTTTGACAATCTGTTTCAAGAGGTCAGAGACAAAAAGCCAGTATTTGAATTTGTAGGAGAAATGCCTTATCCATCTATTCAAACACAATTTGACGGGCTTTTACCTCCTGGATTACAATTTTATTGGAGAGGAGATTATTTTAACGATTTAGTTCCGGAAATTAGAGCTGCTCATAAAAAATTTGGCTCACAAATACCAACTCCATTATCGCAAATGCACATGTATCCTCTTAGTGGTGCTGCAAGCAAACCTGGCAATACAGATACACCATGGGCTTACAGAGGATCTAAATACGCAGGAGTAATCGTTGGAATTGATCCTGATCCTCAAAATGCTGAAATTATTACAGAATGGTGTAAATCTTATTATGACGCGTTACACCCATATTCAGCAGGAGGTTCATATTCTAATTTTATGATGGAAGAAGGTCAAGAAAGAGTTCAAGCTTGTTACCAACATAATTATGCCAGATTGGTTGACATTAAGAAAAAATATGATCCGGATAACCTTTTCAGAGTTAATCAAAACATCAGAGCAAAATAATATTTGTTAATAACAAAACAGATCAGTATATAATTTGATGTAATCTTATAGCTGGTCTGTTTTATATAATAACTTGAGTTCGACATTTATTAAGTGTTTAGTTCACAGCAACAAATCAGATATAAGCCCCATTTATTCCACCATTTATCTAAAGTAAGGAATTTACATATCACCAATCAAGATTTATTGTCAACCCAATAAAAGCTTTATAGAATTTTTTTCATTTCAAGGCACCAACGAGAGTAAAATATCTATATAAAAGCTACCTGTTACGCACCTTCTTCGCACCTTGTACGTAACAAATCCGCAATTTAATCACTTATTCTTCACTATTACTACACTATTCCTTCACTACTGCCTCACTGTTTAGTGTATTTAAAATGGACAATATCTGAACTACTTTAAAAGAAAATATTAAGGAAAGTAAAACCAGTCCCGATTCTGTTACGAATCAAATACGAAGAATGTATATACAAACAACCTCAACAAACTGAGCTTCAAACGTCAAAATAGCATAAAATTTCTATTACAAATGCCATAATGACATTTATACATCTATATAAAGAGATAAGCACTAAACAACCACACCTTAGCTTATAAGTCATAAAAACCAACCAGTCTGAGACTTATAAAAACATCTCTTTTGTCAGCAAAAAATTGGTATATGATTTGGATTTATCATGGTTAAGTAAGAAATTTTATTTACAAACGGATTTTAAACCATCAAAAAATCATAATCATGTTAGGAAATTTCAACAACATAATAAATTCGAATCAACCCGTATTGGTTGATTTCTTCGCAGAATGGTGTGGACCATGTAAAGTACAGGCTCCAATTCTAAAAGAGGTAGCTCAGGAATTTAACGGGAAAGCAAAGGTTATTAAAGTCGATGTAGATAAAAATCCTGAAATTGCGGGTCGTTTCCAAATTCGTGGTGTGCCTACATTAGCCATATTTAAAAACGGACAGACTGTTTGGAAACAATCAGGAGTTATGGATAAATTGAATTTAACCCAAATACTCAATCAGCATATATAAAATAATAGATGTTAAGATTTTAGACATAATACTTATTTAATAACTCTTTCAAAAGACATTTAACAATTCATTTTTACCCAGAAAAAAAATGACAAACTATTAAATAGAAATAGATTTAGAAACTCTTCAAAAGAATATTATCATGACTGACAATAGGATCCAAAATTCAGGGCTTGTTCTGGTTAGTGAGATATACCCTGATAATTTAATAGTTTTACCACTTGATAACCGCCCGGTTTTTCCCGGGTTAGCTTTGCCTTTTAGCTTCAGTTCAAAAGAACTGGTTAAAAGAATAAACCACGCCATTGAAAAAGAAAATGGTTTCATAGGTGTTTCCTATATTAAAGAACCTGATGAAGAAACCTTTCTGGATTCTGAACTTTGCAAAACAGGAACTCTTTTAAAAATATTGAAAGTAATCAATAGCTCTGATGATACAATAAATGTTTTTGCTCAGGCTGTAACACGTTTTCATTATATAAAAGAGGTTTCAAAGGCAGAGATAAAACACTGGCAGGTAAAATATGAATACGAAGAAAAGCAAGAGGTTACTGACGAACTTAAAGCTTTTACCATGGCTATTATTAATTCGGTTAAAGAATTAATAAAAATAAATCCGATGTTTCAGGAACAGATGCGTTTGGCATTAAACCAAGTTGGTCTTGAAAAACCAGGATTATTAATGGATATGGTAGCTTCATTTTTATCGTCAGATGGTAAAAAACTCCAAGAAATACTTGAAGCTGTAGATTTGTTTGACCGAAGTGAAAAATTACTACTTCTTTTAAAAGAAGAGTTAGAATTGAGCAAACTTCAGCAGGATATACAGAAGCAAATTGAAGATAAAATATCGCTAAATCAACGCGAATTCTTTTTAAAGGAACAGCTTAAGGTTATTAAAAAAGAACTGGGCTTAGAGAAAGACGATAAAACAACAGAAATTGAAGCCATTGAAAACAAAATAAAATCTTTAAAGTTATCACCTGAAGCTTCAAAAGTTGTTCAGGAAGAACTTGACAAGCTTAAAACACTTGAAACAGGTTCGGCTGAATTTAATGTAACCAGAACATATTTAAACTGGCTTACAGATCTTCCATGGGGCATATTTTCAGATGATAACATGGATATCAAAACTGCCAGGAAAATATTGGATGAACAACATTATGGACTTAACGATGTAAAACAACGAATTCTTGAATTTATCAGTACTATTGTTAAGCGGGGAAAAGTTTCAGGATCGATTATTTGTTTGGTAGGACCTCCCGGGGTTGGAAAAACATCCATCGGTAAGTCCATTGCCGATGCCATGGGACGAGAGTTTTATCGCTTTTCAGTTGGAGGAATGCGTGATGAGGCAGAAATTAAGGGTCATAGAAGAACGTATATTGGAGCCATGCCGGGCAAATTGATCCAAAGCTTAAAAAGAACCGCTGTAGCAAATCCGGTAATTATGCTTGATGAGATTGATAAGATTGGGGCTAGTTACCAGGGAGATCCTGCAGCTGCGTTACTTGAAGTATTGGACCCTGAGCAGAATTCGGAGTTTCTGGATCATTATATGGATGTACGTTTTGATCTATCCAATGTACTTTTTGTTACAACTGCAAATCAACTTGATACCATTCCTCGACCTTTGCTTGATCGTATGGAAATTATTAAGCTTTCAGGATATATACTGGAAGAAAAAGTTGAGATTGCTAAACGCTATTTAATACCTAAACAAAGAAAAGAACATGGTTTAAAAGCCAGCGAAATAAGCATTACAGATAGTGCTCTTAAGAAAATTATTGATGGGTATGCAAGAGAAGCCGGCATTAGAGGATTGGAGAATCACATCAAGAAAATTATGCGAAAAGCTACTCTGTTTCAAGCAGAAGACGGAGAAGGTAAGTTGAGTGTTACTCCTAAAAACTTAACAGAATATTTGGGCCAGCCTATCTTTACAACAGAGGAACTGTATAAAAAATCAATTCCTGGTGTTACCTTAGGTTTGGCATGGACAGCAATGGGTGGAGCAACTTTATACATTGAAGCCACAGCTCTTGCATCCAGATCAGGAGGTTTAAAGCAAACAGGGCAATTGGGAAGTGTAATGCAGGAATCATCTGAAATAGCATACTCTTACGTCCGTTCAATTTTATCAAAGGATAAAAAATATAAGGATTATTTTAATGAGCAACTAATACATTTACATGTACCTGCCGGAGCAACTCCTAAAGATGGCCCATCGGCTGGCATTACAATGGCATTGGCTTTATATTCCTTAATCACAGGTAAAGCTATAAAAAAAGGATTAGCCATGACTGGTGAGTTAACATTAACAGGTAAAGTTCTGCCAATTGGTGGAGTAAGAGAGAAAACAATTGCAGCCAGAAGGGTTAAAGTACATGAATTAATATTTCCTGCTGAAAACAAAAAGGATTTTGATGCACTCCCTGATTATATCAAAGAAGGCGTCACAGCGCATTTTGTTGATTATTTTGAGGATGTTTTAAAAATTGCCTTTCCAAAGTAAATTTGATTTTAAACTTTAGATAATAGACGATAGACTTAACCGCATTTAACGCTACATATCAAACAATTACAAAAGTTTACAATAATAAAAAACAAAGCCCGAAATTTACAATTTTAGATTTCGGGCTCTCTTTGTGTTAAATATAAACCTAGTTTGTTCTATGAATTAATTCACCCATATTTAATGGTGCATTATCTCCAATTCTGATATCACAATCTCTTACCTGAACATTGGTAGCATTATCAATGTAAAAAGCAGAAGTTTTAGCTTTTACTAATCCAACTCCTTCGCAAGGTCTACGGTCATAAACTCCTCCTTCGTAATCTGTTACTCTGTTTAGCACTACCGAAACTCCATCGAATAGAATATTATTAATTTTATCTTTAGATTCTGCACTGACATAAACACCATTCTCTGAACGACACTGAATATTTCTGAATACAATATCGTTTACTTGTCCTACTCTACCTTCTTTGGCACCCTCAGGGAATCTCCAGCTGGCATCTTTATGATTGATATTAGCTCTGCGATAAGCTGTAACGTAAATAGGCTCTGATTTACCCCACCAAACATCACTAAAAAATTTACTCTCCACAATCATGTTTGTAAAAAGTACATTTTGTACCACGCCTTCATCTCTGTTTTGAATTCCGATTCCCCTGTTACTAGCCAAAATTGTACAATTACTAACTGTAACATTTTGAATCGTATCCATGTTTTCAGAGCCAATTTTTAAAGCACATGATCTTGAACTCATTAAACAGTTTGTAACCACAATATTTTCGCAGTTTCCATACTCTTCAAACTCCCTTCTGTTTTTTAAACAAATACTGTCGTCACCACTTTGAATGTGACAATCACTGATTCTTATATTTTTACTGTGATCCAGATCAATTCCGTCACTATTTCTAATTTGCAGACTATTATCGATGGTAACACCTGTAATAACTCCATCATCACAACCAATCAAATGCACAGTCCAATATGCAGAATGCCTGAATGTTACATTTTCAATTCGCAGATTATGTACATTAACCAGCGTTAAAACATGTGGACGAGGATCTTTTACATTAAAAGGAAGTAACTCATATGCATCGCCTTGTTCTTCTCCCATAAATTCAAATCCATTACCATCTATTACGCCTAACCCTGTAATAGAAACATCATGAAGGTCTTTACCTCCAATCCAAATTGTTCCTTCACCAGGATTTTCTCTAAAAGCACTTTCGGTGTAAACGGCTGTATCAGGGTTTGCCAATAAGGTTGCTCCACCCTCAACACGTAATTCCATTTTAGATGTTAAATCAAAAGGTCCTGTTAAAAATACACCTTCACCAGGAACCAAAACTTTACCTCCACCGGCTTTAGTACACGCTTCTATGGTTTTTTTAATAGCAGCTGCATTATCTGTTACTCCATCGGCTACAGCACCAAAATCAACAATATTAAATACCTTTTCTGTATTTGTTTTTACCTGACAACTCGCAAACCACAAAACAGTGAGTGATAGCAAAACAGTTTTTAGATTCTTCATTCCGTTCATATTTATTAATATCATTATTTAATTCGTTCTATAACTTGTATCCAACATAATCATTGCACTCAAAAACTGTTTTACTTTCCTCCATTTATTCATTACAATAAATTGCTCGGAGGATAACCAAACTGTTTTTTAAAGCATCTACTGAAATAGTACGGGTCATTAAAGCCAACCAGATCAGAAACCTCAGAAACATTATTTCGCTTGGTTTTCAACAACTGAAAAGCTTTCTTTAAACGTATGGTTCTGATAAACTCATTTGGAGATAAATCCGTCAGCTCCTTAAGTCGGCGGTATAAGGTTGAAGAACTTATTCCTAACTCTGAGCACAATAAACTCCCTGTCAGGTTGGTTTCTCCAATATTTTCTTCAATTATTGCAGTTAGTTTATTCATGAATTCCTCATCAATTGGAGAGTGCGTTAATACATCCACACTACTTTCCACATCATCGGAGAATTTCTCTTTTAAATCAACTCTGGCTTTGATAATATTTTCAATTCTGGTTTTTAACAACGAAGGATCAAATGGCTTGGTTAAATATCCATCGGCACCAAGTTTATAACCTTTCATTTGATTCTCGTTATCAGATAAGGCTGTTAGCAGAATTACCGGTATATGACTGATTCTTTCATCCTTTTTCAGGTTTTTACAAAAATCGAAACCATCCATCACAGGCATCATTACGTCTGCAATACAAATAATGGGCTTTATCTGTCTACAAATTTGCAAACCCTCTTCCCCATTTTCGGCTTTATAAACCTTGTAGTAATCTGACAGATAGTCGGCAATATAATCCCTCAATTCCTGATTATCTTCAATGACCAAAACTTTTTCCTTAAGCTCTGTTGATCGGGTTATTTTTTTAGCTTCGGTTGCAATAGGGAAAATTGAATCTGTAGATTTAATCTCGTAATCGAATATTTCTTCGCTTTCATAAAAATCCTTATCCATTGGTATTTCAATTGTAAATACACTTCCCTTTTCAGGAGCACTATCCAGTTTAATTTCGGCCTTATGAATTTTAGCTAAAGAGTTTACCAATGACAGACCAATACCACTTCCGGTATGATCATCTTTGGTTGCTTCTACCTGATAAAACCTCTTGAAAATCTTTTGCTGACTTTCCAATGGAATTCCAATTCCATCATCACTAACCTCAACAATTAGTTTTCTTACATCATTCTGATCCTGATTAATACCAATAAACAAATCAACACTTCCGAATTTTGGTGTAAACTTAATGGCATTGGATAACAGGTTGTATAAGATCTTATCGTACTTATCTGCATCAATCCACCCCACAAGCTCATCATACTCACAAATGAAATGATAATTGATTTTCTTCTCTTTCACCAAACCATCAAAAGAGTGGAAAATATTTTGTGAGTATACCAGAATATCTGTTTTAGCCACCTTGAGCGTCAGTTCTCCATTTTGAGCCTTTCTAAAATCAAGCAATTGATTCACCAGATTATACAATCGGTTTGAATTTTGCAATATTAACCCTATTCGACTTTTTTGATACTCTGTATTTAATCCTTCTTCGGCCAATTGTTTTGCAGGACCAATGATCAAGGATATTGGAGTTCTGATTTCGTGAGATATACTGGTAAAAAAACGTAGTTTCTCATTATTTAGTTTTTCTTCCCTTTCACGATGAACTTTCTCCATTAAAAGTTCCTGCTTCAACATTAAACTATTTTTGAGCTGTCGATAAACCAGATAGATGGTTACTGCCAGAAACGTCAGAACTAACAAAATAGCTTTATAGGTTAACCAGAAAGGAGGATCTATTTTTATTTTATACGATGATACTTCACTCCAATATCCACTACTATTTGCAGATCTTATTTTAAACGTATATTCTTTAGGATATAAGTTGGTATACTGAATATTTGTGGCATTGTTATCCACAGTAACCCATTCTTCATCGAACCCCTCTAACATATACTCATATTTATTCAATCGGATATTGGCGTATGAAGGAGATGAAAATGACAGTGAGAAATTTCTGTTTACATATTCAAGATCCAATACGCGTGAATAATTGATATCCTCATCGAGAACAACCTGACCCTTAATGGTATCTCCGGGTAAAACAGATTTATTCTGAACTTTAACGTCGCTAATAAATGGAGGATCTGACTTTAGGTTGTCTTTTAGATCATCGATGGTGAAATAGATGATTTCATCTTTTCCGGTTACATAAAAAACTGAATTATCAAATAATAAAAAACCTTTGTTACTGAATATATCCAAACGGTTTCCACTTCCAATATCATAAGTACTCAGCAGATTATCTTCAGGATTAAAGCGCCCCACCTGACCATTATTAATATTAAACCATAAATGACCATTTTGATCTTTTACGATATCTGTAATCCAGTTTTGTCTTAATTCTGAAGGATTATTAACGGGCACAAAATCATCAATATCTGGAGAATAATAATTTAAGCCCATACGAGTTGAAACCCATATCTTTTTCGAGTTGTCGATACAAATTGACTTTGCACTATTATTTGATAGGCCTTCAATTTCTCCATCTCTGGCGGTATACAGTTTTGTTTTGTCGTTTTCTTGATTGTAAGTAATTACTCCGGTTTCTGTAGCAATCCAAATTAATCCATCTTCAGAAGATGTAATTTGATTAATTTCAATGCTAGGGAATATTTCCTGCAGTCCTGAGTCTACATTTAAAGTTTTTGGATTTAAAATTACAGCTCCACTTCCATGAGTTCCAATTACTATATTACCATTTGCCAGTTGATGAAAAGAAGACACTGGCACCGACCTAAAGCCAACATCTATCACCTTTGAATAATTTGAGATATAGTCATATATCAACACTTTTCCATTCCACAATCCACAATAAAAAGTTTTCCCATCCACTGTATAAATTCCGGAAATTTCCTTAGGTGTACTTTCAATTACTTTAAAATTGTTATCATTTTTAATAAATAATCCACTGTTATGAGTTGCTACTATTAACTTATTATCGTAAGTCTCTCCATAATCAGAAATTCGTGGAATCTTGCCTGCCTCAACTAATGTAAAAGAATTAATACTTTTAAACTGATTTCGAAATGGATCATATTTATCTAATCCATTATCAGTACCTATCCATAGCAGGCCGGAATTATCAAAATACAATGATGAAACAGCATTATCAACCAAAGAGGTTCTCTCTGATCTTTTAGAATAATACCATTGAAAATTCCCTTTTTCAATATCTTCTAGTCGATTACAAACTATTATTCCACCGATGGTACCAATCCAATATTTTCCATCAGGAGCTTTTGCAATACAAATAAAAAAAGGACTCGGACCTATTGTTTCTCTAAAAGCAGAATCATAAATGAGCTGTTGTTCAAAGACATCATCTTGTTTATTCCATTTAAACAGTCCTTCTCTCGTACCAATAAAAATATCTGATTTATCATCCTGATAAATAAAATTTAAATAAGGATTAATCTCCTTTGAATCAGGAATTCTTAGTGTGTATTTTTGAATCTTTTCAATAGCCCCGGTACTACTTAAGGTGATTTTTGAAACTCCACCAGTACCATAACTTCCAACCCATATATGGCCATTGACATCTTCAATTATTGATTTTATATAATTAAAACTCTCAATCTTTATGCGCGAAAACGTTTCTTTTTCCTGATCCATAATACACAGGCCGGAAAATTTGGTTCCAATCCAAATACGATTCAATTTATCGATATAAATAGAGCGAATCTCTGAATCAGGAATGGAATTAGGGTTATTTTTATCATGAACATAAGTAGTAAACTTATGCGTCCGCATATTCAGTTTGGTTAATCCTGCCCTTGTTCCAATCCACATTACATCACCGTCCTTACTCATAACCAACGCAGTGATATCATCATTCTTAATCCAATGATTTAATTTGGCAGAGCTTAAATACGGCGTAAATCGCTTACCATCGAAACTATTCAAGCCCTTATAGGTACCTAACCAAAGTAATCCTGTTTTATCCTGAATTATATGACGTACAGAATTATGAGAAAGACCATTTTCTCTGTTATAATGCTCCAATTTAATATCCTCACCTAAGATATTAGTGGGTAACAATAATACAAATAGTATAATTCTGATGATGATCTTCATGTGAAATTGGTTTTATTTTAATTCAAGCTTAAAAGTATTGAATATAAAATAAAGACTACGACTTTGAGATTAATAATCATGGGGCATTTCACCATATATTTTGGAAGGGAATGCTCACCGAATCCCCTTATATTTTAACATAAATACGTTTTTTATGAAGTACATAACCTAAAAACCAACAAATTAGCATAAAAACTAAAGCTGTTAACAGGGAACCAAAGGCTCCCGGAACAATATTTTGAAATATTTTTTCACTTACCCATTCAAACGCATCTAATCCATTGCCCACAGGAATTAATCGAAGTGTTATATAAAATAGCTCCGAAAAAAGATATATGAATAATGGATTTTTCCCAAATACATCAAAAAATGCAATCCCGGCTTTTACTTTCTTTAATTCGATTAAGTAAATCAATACTGCCATGATTGATAAATCCAATCCTACAGTGTAAAGTACAAAAGGACTTGTCCATAGCTTTTTACTGATTGGAAAGATTAAATCCCACCACAAGGCTAAAGAAGTTAAGGCAAAACCAAACATTAAAAGTTTAGCAATACCTTCAAACGATTTACCTTTCTTCTGAATAAATATTCCTGCTACATATCCCAAAACAACATTAACAATTGCCGGAAGCGTACTTAATAATCCTTCCGGATCAAAAGGAATACTATCTTTTTTATAGATATGTCCTAAACCTAAAATGGAAAGATCAAACTTAGATGCTGCATTGGTAGCCATTTCCAACACTGCACCTGGTTCTCCAAATAAATAAAGAATAGCCCAATAGCCTAATAAAATGACTCCCGAAATAATTAATGCAATTTTTTCCGACAAATAATAAAAGATAACTGAGGCGTAAAAGTAACAAAGCGCAATTCTTTGTAGTACTCCCATGATTCTGGTTTCACCTATTGGTTTAAGCATTAAGCCTCCTCCTTCGGCACTCTTAAAAAACGGAAACCAATACATTAAATAACCTAACAAAAAGATAATTACAGTTCTCTTAATAATCTTAAACCAAACCTCTTTTGCAGGCGCTTGCTTCATTTTATTCATTGAGAAACTCAACGAATTACCAACAGCAAATAAAAACGATGGAAAAACCAAATCGGCCAAAGTAAAGCCAAACCATTGTGCATGTATTAAGTATGCATATATTTTTGCTCCCGTTCCCGGAGTATTAACTACAATCATTAGGGCTATTGTTAATCCCCTAAACACATCCAACGAAAGAAAACGTTCTGTTTTTTTTGTAATTACTTCTGCCATTGTAAATATTTAATATGCTTTTGTTCGGCCTGAGACCGTAAAAATCCAACATAGCAAGAATACTATACTGAAACAATAAAATATGATCACCCTAAATAGCCAGAGACTTTACCCTGGCTATTGTATTTTATGCTTTCCAATCCTATCAATAATTGTATTCTATTTTAGGTTGAATGTTAGTTAAAGGAATGATCCTATCTCTGTATTTTTTATACAATTCAATCGCTATTTCTGTAGGATTTCCAGCTGGTTCAACAGGAAATTCATTGTTAGAAATGACCCATTTCCATTCCCATTGTTTAATTTCCTCATCAAAAGCTTTTTGATCGAATTTATGCCAGTCTTTACGAACCTGAGCAAAGAATTGCTCCCAACGCGGTTTATAAAAATCATTGAACAATCCACTCCATTGACGACAACTATATTCATGCAATCTGTTATTTGCATCTCCCCAAAGCGTAATTAAATCACGGGCATTTTGCTCATATAAATCTTTTTCCTCAGGTGTAAAACCGCATGAACGTGCGTCTGATAACCAAGGACCTAACATAAAGTCTTTTTGAGTGGCCAATAAGCGATCCATATCTTCAATTAAAGTGATGAACTCAGCACTGTACTGCTCAAATTTTTGTTTATCGTTATTATTGTATGCAACAGTAATTTGCTGTTGCAATGGCAATGCATAATTGGCCAGTACCTGACGAGTAAGATCTACCAAGTCATATAAAAATCCATCATACTGTTCGCTACCATCAATAGATTTAATAAATAAATCCCATGCAGGTAACAAATCTTGTGGAGCATAATTTAATTTGGTACGAGCCCATCTGCGATATCCTTCAAAGGTTGGACGCGACACAATAATAGACTCTGCACCATCTCTGATTACTTTACCATTGTATACGGTTTGAACTAAAATATTCCAGGCATCCTCAATATCCTTAGAGGTATTTCCGTATCTGTTTTTAATATACTGCTTTAACCAAATATTTAAATCAATAGGTGTATCGCGCCATGTATTATCCGTCATTAACTCGTATAAAACCGGGTTTTGTTCGATTGCTTCCATAGTTAAACCAATTCCTTTTAACTGACCTGAATTAGGATCATTTAGGTCCTCAGCCGGATTATTGGCTACATTCTCAATACGACCAAACATACTGATGTTTCCACCGAAGTTGTGCAGCATGTTCCAAATCCACTGCTTGCCATAAAAAGCCTCTGTTCTCTTCCAAACCGGTTCTATTTCAGCAGCCAAATCCAGAATAATCATTCTATCATTCGGAACAGCATCCAGTAAACCTTTGATTTGAGGTGCTTTCCAAAAATCACGATGACTGTAAAATAACCATCCCTGCATCACCCAAACAGCTTCAGGATCGGCAGATTTCATTCCTTCAAATACTTTCTTACTTAATTCAGATAAATATTCAGGATCATCTGTTGGCGGTTCATTTTCATTAAATGTATCAGCAGAATATAAATGATCAGTTCCATAAACCTCAGACTGAATTTCCAGAAACTTCTTACCAATTTCAGCAAATAAAGGATCATTTGCATCTAAAATATAGGTGTCATCAAAATCATTTCCCCAATTGGTTTGCTTTAAATTTGCTTCAGGAAAGTACTTTTTAAAAGATGCAGGTACATGACCAGTAAAAGCTGGCAAAACAGGTTTCATTCCCAGTTCTCGCTCACGCTGAAGTATTTTAATCTGTAAATCTTTGTGGCTTTCTTTCCAACTTTGAGGAAGAGGACCTCCCCAGCCATCCAGGTTACCCATCCAAAACCAGCCAAAATAAGCAGGCCCACTAAAAAATGGATCTAAATCTTCATCGGTAAAACCGTACGAACGATAAACCTGATCCCAGATATATTCTTCTCCGGTGATAGCCAAAGGCATGTTAATGCCATGCAGAGCCATCCAGTCAATTTCTTTCTCCCATCGTTCCCAGTCCCACCAGCTCATACTGTAATTAAACGTACAGTAGTTTAAATAATAGCGGTATTCATAAGGTGTCTTTTTATGAATTTTATTTTCTACAACCGGAAGTACCTCTGGTAAATTTAAATTGGTACCATTCCATGTAATCTGGCAATTACAATATTCTTTTAAATAATAGTATAACGCAGAAGCAACAGAAACACCATTGTTACCCCTCAACACTATTTTATCTTTAACAGATTCTATTTCGAACCAATCTGCAGAATCTGTAGGTACAACTTCCACTTCAAAATGTTGAGCATATTCAGGAATAATTCGTTGAATTATTCCGCTCATGCTATCATTATTATTTGCTTTTTCCTTAGTTGCACACGAAATCATTAATAATGAAATAACACATGCAATAATCCCTTGTAAATACTTCCTTCTCATGTTTGCACCAATTCAATTGTTCTGTTTCCGAATCAAAATTCAATTTCTTAACCACGTAATCTTTACTCCATAAAACTTGCAACACCTTTAGGCATCACTTTTTCAATGTTGTGATTGGCATCAAATTTTAAGCTATCCAAACACAACTGCCTCAACACATATTCTTCACCTTGTGGAAAGATGCGGTGATATAATAGATAATCCTGACCTTTTTCTGTAAATACAGTATGATGCCCCGGACCATATGTAGTACTATCTGCAGTAGTTGTTAATATTGGACTATTCACACCTTCGGTAAATGGACCCATTGGTGAATCTCCAACTGCGTAACCAATTTTATAAGTTGAATCAATAGCTTTACCATCAGAAAACATTAAATAGTATTTTCCGAAACGCTTAATCATGTGGGGAGCTTCAAAATAATGAGCCGGTGTTACATCCACAGGTTCACCATCAAAAGTTACCATATCTGATTTTAGCTTAACAGCCATACAAATACCATTTACCCAGTTAAAACCAGATCCCCAATACAAATAAGCCTGACCATCCTCATCAACAAAGCAATCTGCATCTATATTATGAACCTTTGGAAAATCTTCTTTTGCAACTAAAGGTGTATTATCACTCTTAGCATTTTTCCATGGCCCTAATGGACTATCAGCAACGCCTGCCCATACTTCACTACCTACAGAAACATACATGTAATACTTTCCGTTAGGCGCTTTACGTACTGCCGGAGCCCAAACCATTGAACCATTAGAAGTTTTACTGGTACAGGCCTCTTTGGTTGGCCAGTTAATATGATGACGCGTAAAATTCAAAAAATCTGTTGTTGAAAAAACAGCCAGTTCGTCTCCTCCCCAAGGATCAATAGTAGCATAGATATAAAAGGTATCCGCCTCTTTAACAATGCAAGGATCTGCAAAATAGCCATCCATTATTGGATTACTAATCATTTTAGTTTCCTCTGATACGGATTTCTTTTTTGGAGATGCACATGCCACGGCTATCAACACTATTAACAATAAAAATTTAAAATTTTGCTTCATCTCAATAAACTTATTATATAACCTGTTTGGGTTCTTTATTTATTTAAAATTAAATTCCAGAGGGCTATAAATAACCCTCCGGACCACTATTTACAACTTTTAATAATAAAAGCTTTTTTCTTATTTCTTTTGGACAGCCCATTCCTTATTAGGCTGATTTGCCATTTGTAAAATAAGCTTACCTCCTTTTACCAAATCATTTTGAGAGATATGCCAATCACCAAGCTCATTTCCATTCCAATTGGCTGACTGAATATATACGTTCTGATCAGAATTATTTTGGGTTTCGATAACCAATTCTTTACCTGAATAAAACTCAGGATTTAATTTTATGGTGATTTTATCAAAAACCGGACTTCCTAATTCAATTTGCGGTTCTAATGAACAACCACCTTTCATTGAAAACAGCCCCATTTTCATTAACACAGATAGAGACCCCATTAATCCCTGATCCTCATCTCCGTTGTATCCTCGCTGAGAACTAATGCCTTCATACACATCCTTAACCACTTTACGCGACCAATACTGTGTTAACCATGGTTTATTTAAATAGTTAAATACAAATGCGGTTTGCATTGATGGCTGATTTCCGTAGTTAACCGGAATACGACTATATTCCGGATGCGTTTCTCTATCGTGAGAAGTTCCGGCTGTAAACCCTAATTTTTCTGCCTCAGTAAAAGCTGTATTTAATTTCTCAGATGCAGCATCGTCTCCTCCCATTAAAGCACTTAAACCTTCTAAATCATGAGGAACAAACCATGTATTTTGTGCTCCGTTTGCTTCAATAAATCCATTTTCTATTAAATACGGATCAAAGTCCGCTTTCCATTCTCCGGCTTTATTTTTTGGTCGCATCCATCCACTTTCAGCATCATATACATTTTTATAATTGGAACTTCGCTTTAAAAAATATTCAACATCATCTTTGTATCCTAATTTCTTCGCTAACTGCGCAAGAGTCCAATCCTGATAAGAATACTCCAATGTTTGACTGGCACCATCCTGATGAGATCCATAAATAACATCCGATAGCGGATAAGGAACATATCCATTATCTATATAATAAGTTAATCCTCCACCAATGTTAGTTTCATGCTCGTATCCAATTTTTTCCATGGTACCTCCAGGCATATGGTTTTTCTTAAGTGCCTGATAAATGTTTCCTAAGTCATCCTTAATAATTCCTTTTTGAATGGCACTAATAATAAATGGATTAGATGAAGCACCTGTCATTACATAAGTATAATTGCCTCCTGAAGGTCCTCTTGGTATTAACCCTCCATCTTTATAATATTGCATTAACGATTGAGCAAACTCATCCATAATGTCAGGATAAACTAATCCCCAGAGCGTATTAATAGTCCATTGAGCACCCCAGAAAGAATCTGAATTATAATGGTTAAATAATGGGGTTCCTTTATCATCCAGCGGAAGCTGACCAATTCTAAACTCATCTCCTGTTTGATCGGGATAAGCTCCATTTACATCACTTATGGTTCTGCGTCCTTGCAATGCATGCCATAAATCGGTATAAAATCTTTGTTGTTGTTCTGTGGTTCCTCCTTCAATTTGTATTCTTGAAAGTAAACTATTCCATTCCTGCTCTGAATCCTTAACTACCTGATCAAAATCCCAGTCAGGCAATTCTTTTTTCATATTAATTTTAGCATTAGCAATGGATGTATATGATATAGCTAATTTTACCATTAATGGCTTAGCTGAATTTTTTTCGAAATAAACGATATAATCACCTGAAGCAGGATCTTGCACTACTTTTTGAACAGGGATATTAAATTTTGCTGCAAAGTATACAGTACTAGGTTTTGGTCGACGAAATGTAGGTTGATTGGTTACCTGACCTATAATCAGATCTTTATTTTCTGTTTGTTGAATTACTCCATCAGACATGAAGCTCGGACCTTTTTGTCCGTTTAAATTAAATAACAAAGCAATATTTTCACCATAAGTATAACGATGAAAACCAACTCGTTTGGTAGAAGTAAGTTCAGCCTTGATTTGATATCTGTCTAACATCAATTGATGATATCCAGGAAAAATTTTTTCGGTTTGGTGTTTAAAACTTGAAGAATAATCCTGAAACAATCTGTTTTGATCAAGCAAGTCTGGATTAATCGGCATAACAGAAGGCCCTGCCAATTGCCAGGCATGAACATGACTAAAACCTCTTACAGTATCTGTATTATAACGGTATCCACTTCCCCATGCTCCATTTACTTCTGTATCCGGACTAAGGTTCACCATTCCGAAGGGACGAGAAGCTGACGTAAAGAAAAACCATCTGGAGTTGGCAGCATCCAATGTTGGAACTACCATTTTTGCATATGGTTGAGTAGTATTATCGCCCTCTTTACACCCATTAATCAAACACAACGAGCCAAGAAGAAATATATATAATATTCGAAATAAAGGTTTAATGTTCATCTTTAAAGTCTATTTTGATGAATATTTAAAGAACTAGCTTAACGCTATCAAAAAAAGAGATAACCCTTATTAACTAACCGCTATAAGGGTTATCTCCATGACAAATAGTATTATGTATTAGTTGTAATCAGGATTTTGAGTGATGCTACCACCACTATAATCAATTTCTGATTGAGGAATTGGACGTAACAAGTGTTTAGCTTCCAATGCTTGGTTTAATGCAGCATGAGGATTGTGTGCTAAAGTTCTTTCAATTAACTTACCTGTTCTTTTAAGATCCATCCATCTGTTTACTTCACCCATTAACTCACGAGCTCTTTCATCCAAAATAAAATCAAGAGTTACTTCTCCTTCTGTTACAGCAGTTGACAAACCTGCTCTTGATCTTAAATCTGTAAGTTTTTGTGCAGCAGCAGTTAGATTCGATGCACCTAAATAAGCTTCAGCAGCAATCAAATAAGCTTCTCCACTACGCATAACAACCATATCTCTTTCTCCTTGTGATGATTGATCAGGCTGTGTAAAAGGAACTGAAGGATCATCAAATTTTCTGAATAAAGGATAATGTACGTTAGTTGTTCCGTCAGATATAAGATATTGATCAGGATTAATCACTACATAAGGAACTGCTGCTATTTGTTCTGCTGTCCATGCTTCCTTAGGGAAGAACATTGCTATATCTCCAACCTCAATATCTCCATCATTTTCTGTAGCATACAATGTTCTGTTAAATGTAGCTGCCGCACGTTCATCAGCATCATCAAATAAAGAAAAGAAGAATGGTGTTGGCATTGGTCTAAGACCCTGTACAGTACGAGACAATCCAGGATAATCATAGAATCGGAATTTATACATCATATGACGTGAGTTACCCCATCCTCTACTTACAGAATTTGTTCCAAATAAATATGAGAATACAACTTCTGAATTTCTTTGATTATCAATACTTACTAAATCTTCAAATGAAGGAACCAAATCATGATTCAAAATTACAGTTTCAGCTAAAGCTGCTGCATCTGTAAAATCACTACTAGATCCAAATGATTTATATGCTTTAGTTAATAAAACTTTTGACATAAATTGTCTTACTGCATCCTTAGTTACACGTCCGTAATCTTCAGTTGTTTCAGGTACTGCAGCTAAAGCATCATTTAAATCAGCAACAATTTGAGTGTATACACTTTGCTCACTCTCACGAGTAAAGTCTGTTTCTGCAGTTGTAACACGGTGTAATACTAAAGGTACTCCTCCAAAATTTTCAACCAAATTAAAATAAGCCATTGCTCTAAAGAACTTTGCTTCTCCAAGGCCAGTTGCTTTTATACCCTCATCCAAATCCTTTACTTCATCGGCATCTGACATTACAAGGTTAGCAGCTGCAATAATTTGGTATTGATTTCTCCAGTATACACTTACGGTCCAGTTTGTAGAGTTAAAATTAACGTAGTCGTTAATATCATTAGTTCCCGAAACCAAGTCATTTCTTGTTACAAGATCAGTTCCCAGATCCTCCAATGAATAATACATATCAGGATCATAGTGAGTTGCATATTCTCTGGAAATTTCATAAACACGACTTACTAATTGATCAAAAGTTGTAGGATCTTCATTAGCAATATCAATACTTAATTTAGTATAATTATCTTCCTCCAGGTAATCTTCACAACTCGTCATTAAAGTACCAGCTGCAAGCATTATCCCTAGTAATTTTATATTAAAATATTTTTTCATCTGATAAATTTTAATTGTTGACCGTTAAAAATTTAAGCTAACACCAGCCATGTAGGTACGCGACATAAATGAACCTCCCCATGCATTTCTACCTGCACTTTCAGGATCCCATCCATCATAAGAAGTAAAAGTGAATGGATTTTGCACTGTTGCATATATTCTTAAACCATCAATATTATATTTTTCAAGAATATTGCGAGGAATCTTATAACCAAGAGTAATATATCCAACTTTAGTGTATGAAATATTTTTGTAATGTTGAACACCTGCATATGGTCCCCCATTTCCTGGTTGATAACAAGAATTAATTTGATTATCTGGTGTCCAGTAATTCACATCATATGAATTAAACATTCTGTTTGGCTGACTATCCCATGGGAATGTAAAGTTATTATGGAAATTACTGTTCATTTTATTACCATAACTCATTACAAGAGCAAAGGCAAAATCCCAGTTTTTATAATTCATATTGTTAGTAATACCACCAGTCCATTTTGGAGTAACCTGACCAACAACCTTTCTATCTTTATCAGGAGTAATGAATCCGTCACCATCTATATCTTTAACCTTAACCTGACCCGGAGTTTGATCATATTGTGCAGCTTCTGCAGCTTCATCCATTTGCCAGATTCCGTCATATTCATAATCATAAATAGCACCAAGTGTTTCTCCTTCTCTGTGAATCATATTTGTTCCTGATACACCGTAAAAGATATCACTTCCGCCGTAAAGCTTATCGATGGTATTTTTATTACTTGCAAAGTTAAAGTTGGTAGTCCATTTAAAGTCTCCTTTATCGTAGTTTACAGTATTAACTCCTATTTCAATACCTTTATTACTTGACTCTCCAACATTATCATAAGTACCGCCAAAACCAGTTGTAGATGGAAGAGGTGTATAGAAAATAATACCAGTAGTTTTTCTGTTATAAATATCAATTGAACCAAAAACTTTATTTTCAAGGAAACCAAAATCAAAACCTAAGTTAACTTCTGAAGTTTTTTCCCATGTAAGATCAGTATTTGCTAATTCTCCAATATACAATGAAGATAAAGAACTACCTCCAATATTAGTTGCACTACCTGTTAATAACGCTTGAGACAATAAAGGTCCTAATCCACCACCTTGACCGTTGTTACCAGTTTGTCCGTAACTTAATCTAAGTTTAGCATTTGTAAATGTAGATTGGTTTTTCATAAAATCTTCCTGCATCATTTTCCATGCAAATGCAGCAGATGGGAAGAAAGCCCATTTGTTATCTTCAGCAAGAATAGAAGCACCATCGTAACGACCTGTGAAAGTAAACATATAGCGATCTTTTAAACTATAGCTCAATCTACCTGTATAAGACTCTAATGTTTGTCTTGAATAATCACTTGCTAGTTCACGAATATCTAAACCTGCATCAATATTATGGAATAAATATTCATCAGTTGTAAAGTTTCTTACCTGTGATGTATATGTTTCATTTTGCTCCATAAATCTTGAAACAACAGCTGTAGCATCAATGCTATGGATACCACTCTTCCATTTGTAGTTGAAAATATTATCCCAAGAATAAGAGAAGTAATTAAAGTTATTAACCTGAGCTCTTCGGTTTGCAGGGTTACCACTTGTACTTTTTGAATATAAACCTCTGTACTCTCCATAACGTGTATATTTCATGTTAGGAGAAAATTTAGTTGTAAAAGTAAAATCTTTAAAAGGAGTTAATTTTACAGCAAAGTCACCAATCCATTGTAAATATTTGTCTTCTTTAGTGATGTTATCTGCCTCAAAAAGAGGGTTGGTAATTTGTGTTTCTTTTTGTACTGCATAATAACGTAATGATCCATCATCATTATAAGGACGACCAATAGGCTTTAATCTGTATGAGCTTCTGAAAGCCTCTTCACTACCTTTATTTTGAATTCCAATTGTAGCATAGTTGCTTAAGCTTACATTTAACCATTTAGCTAAATCAGAAGATAAACTAGCTCTAATATTATAACGCGTAAAATCTTCACCTTCAAAAGTTCCGTTATCTTTAGTATAACCTACACCTGCAGAATAAAGCGTTGTTTCATTTCCACCAGCCATATTAATAGTATGGTTGGTTTGAAATCCTTCTCTCAACATTAAATCAACCCAGTCTGTAGAAACACCATCTGCAACATTTTGCATCTCTTCGGCATCTAAGATATCAGTTAATACAACATCATCTCTTGTATAATCAAAATTACCTGCCGCATATTGATTACCAACAGTTGCATCCTGAATTAATTCAACATACTTATCAGTATTCATCATTGATGGTAAGTGATAAGCTTGTTTAAAACCAACATATCCATTATAAGTAATTTTTAAATCACCTTTTTTACCACCTTTTGTTTTGATTAAAACTACACCACTACTACCTCTTGATCCGTAAATAGCTGTTGCAGATGCATCTTTTAACACATCCATTCTTTCGATATCAGCAGGGTTAATGAACGAAATGTCATCAACGAAAATACCATCTACAATAAATAATGGGTTTTGTCCCGGGTTGAAACCACCATTACTAGCTGTTTGATTTGTGTTAATTGTACTTGCTCCACGAATACGGATATTAAACCCGCCACCACCAGGCTTATTATCTGTACGCTGAATAACAACACCAGCAGTTTGCCCTTGTAATGCAGAAACTGCATCTACCTTATTGGCTTGTTCTAATTTTCGTTTGTCAACAGACGCTACTGATCCTGTTAAATCTTCTTTCTTAACAGAACCATAACCTACTGCTACAACTTCTTCAAGTCCAATCATACTTGATTGTAACTTTACTTTAATTTTTGTTTTGTTAGCATCAATTGCTACTTCCTGAGTTTCGTACCCAATAAAAGAAAAAAGCAATGTACTTGCATCCGGAGATACACTCAATACAAAATTACCATCCATGTCGGTAATTGTACCATTTGTTGTTCCTTTAACTACTACAGAAACTCCAGGCATGGTAATACCCTGATCATCTAATACCTTACCGGACAATTCTAAATTTTGTGCCCAAGTATTAAATGAATAGCCTAATATAAAGGCTATCATTACTAACTTTAAAGTGAATTGTTTCATAGAATACTTATTTTGATTTTATTTATTCTATTGCAAATTTACACTTGATAACACTTTTTAACCTAGATTATTTATTCAGACATATAGATAATCCAACCAAAGGGGCAATTAGCCTATATTTCAGCGCTTTTTGAATATAACATACAAATGAGTGAATGATTTGTACAGGTTTTAATAACTGAAATAACACAGCCAGAAGTAACATTATTTAACTTTTATTATTTATAAAGAAAAAAACTAATGTTTGGATGATAACCAACCTGTCAGGATTATTTACATTATGCATTTTAATCCTGACAGGTTTATATTGAAGATATCTAACTTATATTTTCCTTATTGTTTCGGGTATTGATTTACAATATTTCTTCAGGTTTTACTTTATAAATCCATTTAAAATTTCTGCCACAAAACATATTATTACAAATTATTACAAAGAAGAAAAACTTTGTTACCATCCGGAATTACATGTTACGCGGGTAGAATCACATGTTACCGCACGAAATCATATGTTACGCGGGTAGAACCGCATGTTACCACCCGGAATCATATGTTACCAAGGTAAAACCGCATGTTACCGCCCGAAACCTGATGTTACCGAGGTAGAATTCAATGTTACGGAGGTAGAACCGTATGTTACCGTCCAGAACTGCATGTTACTTGCGTAACATGCACTTTTTGGAAGGTTATTCAAAGTTTATACCTGAAACTATTCAAAAAAACTGCATTACCAGCATTTTTTATTGGTATGATGTAAATTATGAACATACCAACGCATTTTTCTAACGTAAAAAGCTTTTATAAGAAGGATTATTCTGTAATCTCAATTAACTTTCCTTCTCCAGTATTAATTTTAAAGTGAATTGAAGGTTCACTATTAAGCAAGTATTTAAACGCTTTTATAAAATGATGAAACTGACGATCTATTACACCAGAATCGGAGAAACTTAAATCAGTTTTACTTAATTCAGCATTAATAATAGTATTATACTCAGAGATTCTATCTTTTCCTATTTGTTCAATAGCCAATTGATCTCCATTAATGAGCCTGTAAAAATCAAAAATCATATCAAAGCCAGACCATTTATAACCCGAAGCATTATCTGCCTCAATTTCTCCTGCAAAACTAAGCAATGTAACTCCATCAGACTCCAACATAAAATTGGCAAAATCTTCGGGCCAATCTCTCTTCAAAAATCTTAGCCTTACCAACTCTTTTAAGTGCCAATTCATTAACTCCCCATAGCATTGGGAGTTTAACACCTCTTTATTCCATATATCTTTTACTCCGGATTGCTGTAAATACGAATATTCCTTTTCATACAGAGGAAATAATTCATTAAAGCCAGATATAGAATCCAATTTAACGGTTTCCACTTCCATTAATTTGGCACTCTTTATGGTTAAAACCTTATAAGCTGCAGGATAACCGGCCAATGAAGGCACCTGAATATTCACTAAAAAAGAACCATCTTCATAATTTCTAATTCCGGTATCATTCATATGCATATGTCCTCCAAAATGAAGTTTTATTCCTGCCTTGGCAAAATAGTCAGCAATCTCCTCATCCGGAATCCTGAATAACTGCATCTTTCTTTCACCAAATAAGGCTTTCATATCATCAGAGGCACCATCATAAAAGTCAATCATTGGGTAATGGCTAAAAGTAACCAGTGTTTTATTCAACCTTTTGGATTCCATAGAAACTTTTTCAATCCATTTAAGCAAATGCTTTTTATAGGTCAGAATATTAGAGTATTCACCACCACTAGTCAATTTTGCCTTGTTAAAATCGTTATCCTCACCCGATGGTAAAAACACATTACCATCAATAGCCAACAACCATAGTCCCTCAACAGGCTCTACCAGATAACTTACATCAGGTAACTTTTTTGACAAGGAATCAACATCATAAAATCTCTGACTAAAAGAGGATTGTTCTATTGCTTTATCAAAATCATAATCCTCATATTTATAGGTAGAAAAAGGTGTTTCCCAATATTTATAATTTTTCTGAGGAAGAAATCCATTAGTACTTAATTGTTCAACAATCTGTTCATATCCTAGTTTACGGATATCTGGTGTTACAACCACAGGATTTTCATCTGAAGATTTAGGAGTATACATTCCGGCTTTACTCATTATAGCCTGATTTTTACCATTTTCTCCAAGAAAATCAACTTTACCGGCATCTGTAGTAAAAGGACCTACCGGATCATGATTACCGGTAATGGCAAAAAACTGAATACCATAAGCCTTTGTGTAGGCCTTAAGCATAGTATTTAATCCACGTATATTGTATGGCTGTCCATCGTCACTAAAATCGCCAGGTAACGCAACAATTTTAATGTTTCGTTTTACGATATCATCCAACGCAGCTCTAAAAGCAAAATAGTTTTCGTTAAAAATACGCGTTGAATGAAGCTGCGACTTCATGGTTCGTATATTAACATACTTTTGAGTAGCAGGATTAAGCACTCCTTTATAATTACTTCCTTCAAATTCGCCATAGATATCATTCAAATGCACATCGGCTAAAAAAGCAATCTGAACGTTATTTTTTTCTGACTTCTGTTTACAAGATACACTTAGTATTAGCAGCATACTTGCAAACCAAATTATTCTGAACTTCTTCAACATAAAAATTTGATTTTATGAAAATGATATGGCCGGGGCAAATAATTGAGCACACAGGTGTATGATTAATATTTGCTTGGGTTATCAATGTTTTATTGATTGTTAAACACATGTAATTAACACACAAAAAGAGATTGGGTTCAAAAAGAAAAGGTTGCTCCTTTTTTCGGAACAACCTTTGATAATCATCTAAACCCGTAGCATAGGATTCAAGCTTTAATATATTTTAAAAACATGATTTACCGGCGTTAAAATAAATTCAAATTCTAAGTTTTGATACGGAATTCTGTATTCTGGTCGAGGCACTGCACCCCAACTGGTTACACACCCTAATCCCATCTGTACTTTATCAATACAAATTGTTACAAAGTCACTCTTTTTAACTTGATTAAAATGGCTTTGGTCTTTCTCTATTCCATCATCCAATGATTCAACAGTATAGTTCAATGCCGACATTGAAAAGGCTGCATCAGATTTAAAACCAATCCCTTTACCTGAAACATCAACTTGTTTCCACCATCTTACATCCGATTTTGTTCCGGTTTCCTGTGGTCTGATGTAAGAATAAGCCTGGTCTTCGACTTTTTGTTGATACAACCCAATAAATTCTGAATCTTTTCTATCAACATAGTTTTCGCCAGGACCTCTACCATAATATTTAATAAAGTCATAACTTTCTGGCATTTCCAACTTCATTCCAAAGCGGAACATTTCCGAAACCTCAGCATCTTTTGAAGCTTTTAACAGTTGTTTTACTTTTACAGCACCTTCGTTATTTATCTCATATGATAACAATAATTGACCAGAAACCTCAGGCATATCATAAGTAACAGATACTTCACCTATTCCATCTTTATTAATCTCCGCTTTTATTGATTGTAAATCCATCTTAGGATTTTTCCAAACTGAATATTTCTCCTGAAGTTTTGCTCCAAAATCATTATCAGTAGGAGCTCTCCAGAAGTTAGGTTTCAATTCTGTACCTTCATTTAAAACAGGTTTTCCATCAATCATGTAACGACATAAAAATCCTGAGTTTCGTTTAAAATCAATTTGAAAGTTTTCTCCCTTAACAATTATATAATTGATGTCATTTTCAATTATTTCAGGAACTTTAACCTCTTGATTAACACATTTTTTATTTGCTATCTGAAGTGCTTTAAATTCGTAATCTTTAACCACTAATTGCTGACGAGCTAAAGCTGTTCCTGCACACATTAATTGTTCTCCTGCCTTAAGTTTATAAGCTACATTAATAAATACCTCTTTAGCTTTACATTCTTCTGGAAGTTGAAGGTTTAAATTAAGATTCGCTTTTTGTTGTGGAGCAACATTTAAATCTTTTACAATACCAGTCTTTACAACTTTTCCATCAGCAACCAATTCCCACTCCAAATAAAAGTCAGCTAAATCTCTAAAGAAATACTCATTATAAATTTCAATAGTTCCCTTTGTTAAATCAACCGGAGTCGTCCAGATAGACTGATAATAATAACCTACTTCGTAGTAATGAGGATTTGGCTTACGATCCGGACTAATTAGTCCATTATCTAAAAAGTTATTATCAGAATGATCATAAGGATTAAAATCTCCACCATAAGCATATATTGAGATACCATCTTTATCTTTCCAGTGAATAGATTGATCAACAAAATCCCATATAAAACCACCCTGATACATTGGATATTTACGAATTAAATCCCAATATTCTTTAAATCCACCTTGTGAGTTTCCCATTGCATGAGCATATTCACATTGAATTAAAGGTTTTGTTTTATCTGTTGCCTTGCTATATTCTTCACTACTTTTATAATCGTAATACATTGGGCAAAAGATATCTGTATAATCATTTTGCTCAGCCTTTTCATATTGTACCAATCGTGACTTATCATAGCCTTTAACCCACTTATAACAATCTTCAAAGTTTTTACCAAATCCGGCTTCGTTACCCAATGACCATATAATTACAGCTGGATGGTTAAAATTACGTAATACATTACGCTGATTACGCTCCATATGCGCTTTGGCATATTTTGTATTTTTAGCTAAAGAAGGATCACCGAATCCCATTCCATGCGATTCTACATTAGCTTCAGCAACAACATAAAGTCCGTATTCATCACACAGGTCGTACCAGATACTATTGTTTGGATAGTGACAAGTTCGTACTGCATTAACATTGAACTTTTTCATCATCAGGATGTCCTGAATCATTCTTTCTTTAGACACTACATATCCTCCATCAGGATCTAACTCATGTCTGTTAACTCCTTTAATTAGAATTGGCTTTCCATTGATGCATAACTGATTATTAATCTTTTCAATCTTCCGGAATCCAACTTTAACAGGAATTACTTCTAAAACTTTATTTCCTTGCTTAACTTCAGCAGTCAGGTTATATAAATTAGGTGTTTCAGCAGTCCATTTTAAAGGATTAAGCACCTCAATTGTAGAAGTAGTTTTACCAGAAGCAGAAACTTCTTTTTCCGCAACTGCATGTCCTTCAGCATCGCTAAGTGTAATTTTTACATTTGCCTTTCCCTGAATATCTAGATTTACTTCTAAAGATCCATCTTTGTAATCCTTATCTAAATCAGGAATAACTTTTAAATCTTTAATATGCGTTTTGTTTCGGGCATATAAATAGCAATCTCTACCTACACCACTAAATCTCCAGAAATCCTGATCTTCAAGATACGATCCATCACACCAACGAAATACCTGAAAAGCAATAATATTTTTTCCTGGCTTAAGGTATTTTGTCAGGTTAAATTCTGCTTCCAACTTACTATCTTCACTATAGCCTACAAACTTACCATTTACATATAATGAAATATTAGAAGTTACAGACCCAAAGTGAGCAACAATATCCTTACCTCTCCAGGCTGCAGGTAATACAATTTCTTTACGATAAGTTCCTACATGATTATTTTCCTCCGGAACAATAGGAGGATTGTTTTTATATTGACTCTTCCATGCGTATCCTATATTAACATATTGTGGATCTCCATATCCATTTAATTCCCATACTCCGGGAACTGGCATATTTCCCCAATCCTTGTCATTATAATCTACCTTATAAAAATCAGTTGGTCTTTCCCAGGCATGTTCTACCCAATTAAAATTCCAGGTTCCGTTTAAACTTAAAAAATTGGTCGATTGATCCATCTGCCCCAACTGTGCAGCATCTCCTGATTCGTATGCAAAAAATGAACTGTGCATAGGAGCACGGTTTATTTCATTTACATTAGGATCCTGCCAATACTTTTGTGCATTTAACACGGTTATTATTGACAGTAGATTAACTAATAAAAATATTTTTTTCATTATAATTTTATTTTGCATTATTTAATTTTCCATTAAGAATACGATTCCCAAAAATATACAATTCACAATTTTTAACGTTAAATAATCGTTCAAATACATGGACATTTTCGTCAATCAAGATTAGTCGAATTATTACAAGTCGCAATATTTATTGTACTTACATTAAAATTTTGGTTTGATACTTGCTGAATATTAGAGAACATATATCATAAACAGAATAAACTTTAATGCTATTCTAATGTTTAATAATATGCACCCCCTTTTTAAACACTTCAGAAATATAAATAAGATGATTGAATCTTACTATGAGTTAATCATTAAATTATTTACTTTAAATCGTCAAACAAATTGTTCAATAATTTATGGGTGGAGATAAATCATCAATTCAAGAACAGCTAAAAAGGTTAATCCTAAAATATAAAGATCAACCCGAACTTTGCCAAGAGTTAAATTGCGTTTTAAAATCTTATAATGATAGTGAGAAGAATAATTCTGCCGAAACAGAGTTGAAACTCCTCAATAAAGAATTACATCTGTTAAAACATCAATATGGTGCCTTACTCGACAATTTGCCCGAAATGGATGTGTATTTGTTCGACAAAGAGAACAGATTCTTAATTACCGGAGGTAAAGAAAAATATAAATACGGCTATACAAAAAGTGATTTCTTAGGAAAAAAGATTGACGATTTATCGGAAGAAACGATTATTGAAAAATTCACTCCCATTATTTCGAAAACTTTAAAGGGAGAGAGAATTAAAACTGAAATTAAAAATAAAGGAAGAACCTATAAAGTTATTACCCAACCCATCATTGATGATGCTGGCAATACTGAATATGGGATCATGATTGGTCATAACATCACTAAATTAAAAAAAGCACAAGACAAACTTAAAAAAGCTAAAGTTGAAGCTGAACGTATTGCTCAGGTAAAATCAAACTTCCTGGCCAATATGAGTCATGAAATACGTACGCCACTTAATGCAATTATTGGCTTTTCAGAACAATTGGCCAAAACAGACTTAAATGAGGAACAACGGAAATTCAATACCCTGGTTAATGAATCATCTGAACATTTAATATCGCTGGTCAACGAAATTCTTATTTTATTAAAAATAGGTATGGGTAAAGTCTTTATTGACAAAACTCCTTTTAATGTTAGAAAGGTATTTAATGATGTATACCAATTTTTTAAAATTAAGGAAGAACGAAAAGGAATAGAATTATTATATCAGGTAGATGATGAAGTCTCAAACATATTAATTGGTGATCCATTCAGGTTAAAACAAGTTATGATTAACCTAATTAGTAATGCCATAAAATTTACCAGTTTTGGTTCAGTACGTTTTTCATGTTCGGTAAAAAAAGATCATGGAGATTTTATAAAATTAAAGATCGACGTCAAAGACACAGGTATAGGTATTAGCCCCAAAGACTTAACTTCGATTTTTGATGAGTTTAGCCAAGCTGAAAATATGGTTAAAGAAAAGCATGGAGGCACTGGTTTAGGATTAACCATTAGTAAAAAACTAATTGAACTTCAAAAAGGTAATATCCGAGTCAAAAGTCAGATAAACAAAGGAAGCCATTTTACGGTAATAATTCCTTATAAAAAAGGATCTGAAGAAGACATTTTAAAAGAAGAACAATCCTTTACTATTAATAATGAACTATTAAAAGGGAAACGAATTCTGCTTGCCGATGACGATTCTTATAACAGGGAACTTGCTCATACCATACTTAAAAACTGGAATACCAAATATGATATTGTAAAAAACGGAGAAGAAGCTTTAGATAAAGCTAAAAAACACAAATACGATCTTATATTAATGGATATCCATATGCCAAAACTTGATGGAATGGAGGCAACAAAACATATTAAAGTTGAAACAGATAGTTTAAATCAAAATACAAAAGTTGTTGCACTAACCGCAAACATAACAAAGAGCGACATTGTGGAATATATGAAATCAGGTATGGATGATTACATTATAAAACCCATAAGAGAGGAAGAATTTTATAGTAAAATATGCAATGTACTTGACATAGAAACAACACAGGATTACAATGAAGTCGATGCTGAAGTTATCATATTAGAAAAGGAAGAAGAAATTAAAAAGGCATATGATTTGAATGATCTAAAAAAAGCAACCCAAGGCAATAAGATAATTTTTAATAAAATGCTGCATACGTTTCTTGATAATTCAGTGAATTCAATTGAAGAACTTCAGGTTGATTTAGAAAAGGCAAACTGGGAATCAATAAGAGAAACTGCACATAGACTTGTATCATCCATCAGATATTTTAAGATTCAGGAAGTTCCGGCAAAACTAAGAAAAATTGAGGAATCCGTAATTAATAATGACTATGAAGAAATACCTGAAATGATTCATGAAACAGTTTCTAAGTTAGATGACATCCTGTTTCAAATGAAAAACGAAATAATAACAGAATAAAAAACACAATATGCTTCAAATACTTGTAATTGACGACGATACATTCATGTGCAACTTATTAGAAACTTACCTTTCTAATCATGGTTATAATGTTGAAACAGCATATAATGGACAAGGAGCACAAAGCCTGCTTAAGAAAAAGAAATATGATATTGTTGTTTGTGATTTCCGCTTACCAGATAGTGATGGACTGGAAATGCTTGATTTTATTAAAACACAAAATCCACAAACTAATGTTATTATAATTACAGCTTATGCAGACATTAGAATGGCTGTTAAATTAATGAAATTAGGAGCATATGATTACGTTACAAAACCCTTACAGCAAGAGGAGTTACTTCAACTGGTTAAACAAATAGCCAATTCTTCAGCTCCTGGCAAAAGTTCAAAGAAAAGTGCTAAACCTCAGAAGAAATTTATTTCTGGAGATAGTGATATTATGAAAGAGGTTTTACGACTTTGTGATGTTGTTGCTCCAACAAATATGTCAGTATTAATTCAAGGAGAAACAGGTTCCGGGAAAGAATACATAGCAAGATTTATTCACCAAAACAGCACACGAAGTAATAAACCATTTGTAGCTGTGGATTGTGGCGCCATCCCCAAAGACTTGGCAAACAGCGAATTATTTGGACATCTTAAGGGAGCTTTTACTGGAGCAATCGGAGACAAAAAAGGAGTTTTTGAACAAGCAAATGGAGGAACAATATTCCTGGATGAAATAGGTAACCTTCCATACGATCTTCAAATTAAATTACTTAGAGCCATTCAGGAAAGAGTGATTAGTCGTTTAGGAAGTACAAAGCCTATAAATATTGATGTAAGAATTATTGCTGCAACAAATGAGGAGTTAGAAACCGATATAACCACAAATAAATTTAGAGAGGATTTATATCACCGATTGAATGAATTTAAAATTAAGCTTCCATCCTTAAGAGAAAGAAAAGAAGACATACTTACATACGCAAAACACTTTATATCTGAGGCGAACCAGGATCTTAATAAACAAGTTACAGATTTTGAACCTAATGTAATTCTAGCACTGCAAAATTATCCATGGCATGGCAATTTAAGAGAATTACGTAATGTCATTAAAAGATCTGTATTATTATCCACTTCAAGTAACATTACCACAGATTGCTTACCTTCTGAAATACAAGAATACAATGAACTCAATGATAATGTTATAATAACCAATGTAATTGAAAATCAAATTGAACAATCTGAAGAATTACCTGATTTAAAGGATGCTGCCTTGAAATTTGAAAAAGAGGTTATTATAAACACACTTGAAGAAGTTAATTATAATAAATCAAAAGCAGCTAGAAAATTAAATATAGATAGAAAGACTCTATATAATAAAATGAAGATATTGGAGATTGACTACAAAGCACTGAAAAGGTTATAAAAACTGTAGAATCGATTCTACAGTTTCAATTCCACAATAAAAAATTGTGGAATTTATTCTACAAAAACAAATAGAACAAAATCATCGTGTGTGATTTTTATAAAATATTTTTCCTATTCAAATAACTACATATATAATTACATCGACCATAAACAACTGAAATAATATAATTTACAGATATTAAATCTTCTTCTTCTTTTTTCAAAGCAACCTTTATAAAATCATCTGATCCAATACTTCTTTGTCATTTCTGCTGGCATAGTGATTGAGACAATTATTCTGTTTATACAATGGCAAATCTAATTTAATCATATAAAGATTTGGTGTTGACAGGTAGTCAAAAAAAGGTTACCTCCTAAATGCTAAATCTATTGATTAGGAAAGCAATATGTGTAATGGATAAGTTTAAGAATAGAAATATCGTTAAGTCACACACTGATACAAGCACGACTGTAAAGCCTGAATCAAGTAGAAATTCTGGTCATAATGAAAATTTGAGAGAAGAACTGAAGGTTCTCAAACAAATTTCAGAAAACACACAAAGGGACCAAAAGATTATTGATATACTACCTCAGATTGCCTGGACAACATCTGCTGATGGGAATATAGAATTTTTTAATAAAAGATGGTACAAATACACTGGAATAACAGAAATTACTGATCTAAACAAGGCCTGGTGGCAAGCAACTATATCTTCAGACCATAACGCTATTGAAGACTTCTGGAAAGAACTACTTATATCAGGAGAAGAAGCAGATATTAAAATCAGGATCTTTAATGTAAATGACAATTCTTATCACTGGCATTTGGTTTCTCTCGTACCGGTTAAAAATAATAGTAATGAAATAACAAACTGGATAGGTACCGGTACCGACATCCACAACGAAGTTATTCAAACAAAACAACTAGACACAAAAAATACAGAGCTACAAGCAATCAATCACTATCTTGATCATTTTGTGCATGCTATAGCTCATGACCTAAGGGCTCCTGTCGCAAATATTAAAATGCTTACGCAAATTTTAAACAAAGATAATATTGTTAACAAGGAAAAGTTAATCCATAATATGTGTTATAATGTGGATAAACTTGACAATACTATTACAGGATTAATAAAGGTTATTGATGCCCAAGGCAATAAAAATCCTTTTACTAAGAATATCAGTTTATTAGATGTTGTAAAAGACGTATTAAAATCAGAAAATAATTTTATAACAAACTACAAAGCCAATATCAACATACTCATTTCTCATTCTTTAAAATTTAACTACGTAAAAGATTTTATTAAATCAATCATTTCCAATTTATTGAAGAATTCTTTAGAATATAGCAAAGAATTTGATTCTCCTAATATTACCATATCTGCACACAGATATAATACAGATACTATTAAACTAATTTTTGAGGATAATGGTATTGGGATGGATATCCACACTATTAAAAATAAAATATTCAAACCCTTTTCAAAATTTACTGAACAATCAAAAGGAATGGGATTAGGATTACATATAATAGATACAATGGTAAAAAAAAATGGAGGAAAAATAGAAGTTGAAAGTGAAATTAATAAAGGAACAAAATTCATCCTTTTTTTAAAGGAATATGAATAATTATAGCGAAAAGATAAAATGAAGTTGAAAGTACAATCTAACAAAGGATAAAAATAAACATATGGAGTATAATAAAACATTAATGATAGATGATGATTTTTTCCTGCTGGAGTTACATCAAATGCTAATTCAAATGGCAGGTTTGGAGGATTACTTTTATACTGTGAGTGGAGGAAGAGAAGCTTTAGATTTTCTAAATAATATACAATTAAAAAATGAAGAACCTCCCAAATACATTTTGTTAGATTTAAATATGCCTTTAATGGATGGATTTGAATTTATGAATCAATACCAGGAACATTTTGCAAATAAAAATTTTCCAACTAAGATTATTATTGTAACAAGTTCTATGAGGGATTCTGATTATAAAAAAGCCATGAAATTTCCATTCGTTATTGATTACAAAACAAAGCCATTACCCGAAAAATTCATAGAAAAAATGATTTCCGGAACAGAATTGTGAAATAGATTCTACAGTTTACTGTTACAATGTTTCCTCAAAAAATTTATCTATTAAAGTTTAAATCACATCCTCCAAAATACATATATCACTAAACAACTGTCACTTACAACACCTCCACACTCATATCCAAGATAATTGGCATACTGTTTTCATTACTATAATCAGATTACAAAACAAACACATATGGTAATCCAAACAGTATATATTAATGATGCAAATACTGCAAAATTAAAGTCCGGACTTATACTGTTAATTAAAACATATTTATAAACCAAAAAATAATTAATCATGGATAAACTTGAGATTAAAGGAAACTGGAATGAATTAAAAGGTAAACTAAAAGAAAAATATGGTGAGTTTACTGATGAAGAATTAATTTATACAGAAGGAATTGAAGACCAAATTCTAGGTAAGCTACAAAAGAGAACAGGTAAAGCAAGAAGCGAATTAATCCAGGAAATAAAGAATCTACTATAATCAGTTACAATTTCTTAAATACAAATTATTATAAATCACTAAAACATATCAAATATGAAAAGTAAAATTAAGATCATAACCATCATAGCATTTATATTTTCAACAATAACTTTGGTTTCATGTAACCAATCAAATTCAAAAACAAATTCAAAGGATACACAAATTGAAAAAAGTCTCGATGCACTTCAAAGTGATCTAAAGGATTTAGGTCAGTCAATTGAAAATGTGGCAGAAGAAAACAATGAAGAGTTCCAGGATCATGCAAAGCAAGTACTTAATAAGTTCGATAAGAAAATTGAGAAGTTTGAAGAAAATGCAAAACTCACTGGTGAAGAAATGAGTGAAACAACTCAAGATGCCATTAAAGACTTAAAATCTCAAAGTAAAAAAATAGCAGCAAAGCTTGATAAAATGGGTGACGACACCAAAGAAAACTGGCAAGACTTAAAAAAAGAAGTAAAACACGACTTTAATCAGTTTGGTGAAAGTGTGAAGGACTTTTTCAACGACAATGTTTAACTGTCAGACATCAATATAATAACTCTGCATTTTTTTTTAACACATAAGTCCTATTTATTCAGGGCTTATGTGTTAGTGCGTTTAAGAAAATTAGATTTTTATCATTTACTACTTATGAAATATTAAATAACCATTCAACTTATCGCTATATGATTAGTAATTTTACAAATGCTTACAATAAAATCTTTATAAAACTAGCCGACTGGTATGAAATAAGTATTACGATGCTACCAAATTTTCTGGTGGCAATTTTTGTTTTAATCTTAACCTTCATTCTGGCAAAATTTATTAGAAAAGTTGTGAGTAAAACGCTACAACAGTTTCTTTACAATGAAGCAGTCAATAGCTTATTAAATACCACTGTATATACAGCAATAATTATTGGAGGAACATTTGTAGCCTTAGGTGTACTTAATCTGGATAAAACAGTAACCTCATTATTGGCGGGAATCGGTATATTAGGATTAGCAGTTGGTTTTGCATTTAAGGATGTTGCATCCAACTTTTTATCTGGTATTTATATGGCTGTTAAAAGTCCTATTAACGTTGGCGATATTATAGAGTATAATGATATTTATGGCACAGTAAAAGAAATTGGAATAAGAGCGACTACATTAACAACAATACAAGGTCAGGATGTCATCATTCCCAACAGGCTTATTATTGAAAATTACTACACACATTATACAGTAAATGGACAACGAAGAATTGATCTGTCAGTAGGAATATCTTATGGTGATAATCTGGAAAAAGCTGAAAACATTACAAAAAACGCAATAGAAAAAATATCATTCCTAAAACCAGGGAAAACAGTGGAACTGTTCTATACAGAATTTGGAAGTAGCTCTATAAATTTTGTAGTTCAATATTGGGTAGATTTCAATACAGAAACCGATTACTTAAAAGCTCAAAGCCAAGGAATTAAAAATATCAAACAGGCTTATGATAAAAATGATATAACCATTACATTTCCAATACGGACTCTTGATTTTGGAATTAAAGGCGGGAAATCATTAAGTGAAGTATTATCTGAAGTTAATAAAGAATAAAAAAACTATTCAAATCAAACCTAAATCCTGTTATAAAAAACCTCCCTTGTTATTACTTCTTATTTTGCTTAAAGGAATCTAATCTTGATTTTTTATTATCTCCAAAATCGCTACCTAACATGTACCCATATGGTTTAAGAACTGCAACATTATCAAAAATAACTTTTACAACTGCCATAAAAGGAATAAATAATATCATACCCGCAATTCCCCACATTAAACTCCCGGTCAAAATAGCGATTAATGCAATTAACGGATTTAAACTTACCCTTGAACCAACAATTTTTGGAGTTAATATATTTCCCTCAATACCTTGAACAACCATATACCATACAATAACAAAAATTGCACTCCATATATTTTCATTAATAAGGGCATATAAAAAAGGAAGTAATCCTCCAATAAAAGTCCCTATATATGGAATTATAGCTAAAAAAGCAGCAAAAAAACCAAATAGGAATGGATAATCTAATCCAATAATTAACAATCCCAATCCATTTAAAGTCCCCAGAATCATAATAATAATAAACAAGCCAACAAAGTAACTTTGAGCCACTGTTTGAATTCTATATAAAACTGTGGATGCTTGATTTTTAGTAGTGTTTGAAAAATGATATAAAATCAATTGTTTAAATGAAGATCTATATAATAAAAACAGAAATGTATAGATAAAACAAAGAACCCATGAAGTTATAAAACCTGTAGATGTAATGATTGTTTTTTCAATGATATTGCTACCCCCAATTATTTTTTGAGACTCTTGCTCAACCAATTTATCTAAATTAATTTTTCCATTTAAGAATGATTGATCCGCAGCCATAACTAGCTTATCAATTAATTCCTCTATATTCTTTCCAAAATCTTTAATATTCTCAAAAAGCGCATAAAATTGCGAACCAAAAAAATAAGCAATCCCTAAAACTACAAGGGTTACCAATACAAAAGCAAGAAGAATTGAGAATAACCGACTTAATTTTCTTTCAAAAAACGAACATACAGGATATAACAACAAAGCCAGAAATAAACTAAAGGCGAGTGGTATTAATATTTGCTGAGCAAAATATGCAATAGCTATTACAAAGGATATAATAAAAATATATTTTGTTATTCGGGATAAGTTTAAATTTAATTGTTCCATATTTTTACGTTTAAATATACTTAATCAAAATATACGCCACCACCTAAATTCTTAGATTATGGTACTTTATGTGGAATAACTATTGTGTAATTATTTCCACAATAAGGAAATATGTCTACAGTTTTTCTGTTAAAAACACCTGTAAAATCTACAATCTACATTTGGCAAGGTTTTTTCTTCTTTTTAAGAAAGATGTTTAACAATTAAAACGTTATAACTATGTCAAATACAACAACAAAAACAGTTTTAGGAATTTTAGCAGGTGCAGCAGCAGGTGCAATTGCAGGAGTATTATTCGCCCCGGATAAAGGCTACAAAACAAGGAGAAAAATTAAAAAAGAATCTCAAAGAATCAGTAAAAACGCATCAAAAGAGATGCATAAAAAAATGGATAACATGAAAGGTCATGTAAATGATGTTGTCGATGATCTAAAAAGTCAATTATCACAAGCAGAATCTGAACTTAAAAGTAAATTAAATCATGTTAGACACAAAAAAGCAGAAGAAGTAATTGAATCATAACACAATTATTATAAAGGAGCATTATCCAATAAACAAAAACAAAGCAGGAATTTTTAACAATATAAAAATTCCTGCTTTTTGTTTTTATAACACACTGCAATCATTATAAGTCCAGGATTTCAATATGGCTATATAAGAAAATGAACACTATTGTGGTGTGTATTCAACAGTTAATTATTAGAAACTCTGTTGATGATCATACACAGTTTATGCAACCATATTTTTTTCAAAAAAAATCATTCTTTGCATTACATTCTCTTTCTGACACTTAGAGCTATTTTCAATATTTTATGGCATCAAGTATTAAAAACTGAATAGTATTTGAACTACTATTTACAACAATAATTAATCAATAAACAATTAAATACTTCATAATAACCTGCAGGCTGAAACCATAATTATGAAGACAAAAGAATTAACATTATGAGACGCAAAATAATTGAATTTATAAATACTACCAAGAACATTGAGGAAGCCATTAAAACAAGTTTTCATCTTGGTAAAAAATTAAATAAAGATATTGAGATTAATGTTGTAGTTGAAAATGCTAATCCAGCTTACTTAGCTGGATCTGGTCCAGTTTCAGCAGCAAAAGAAGCAGAATTACAACATGAACTTTTAATTGATAGAACCAATAGGGTAAAAGAAGTTATCAATAAATTAAAAAAAGATGAAAAAAATCTCAATGTGAAAATCAAACAACACGCAGCATCCTTAAATAATTTAGTAGAAGGAAAGTCTAAAGAAAAAGATACGTATCTAATTATAATTGCGGAAGATAACTTTAGATCAGATGTTTCACTTGTAACATTTTTTGATAAATTCTCTCAACTCGCAGAATGTCCAATACTTAGGTTGCCTTCCAATTACACATTTAAAGAATTCAGTAGAATATTATATGCCTCTGATTTTTTAGATGAAGATATCGAAAAACTTAAATACCTAATAAATATTGCAAAGGTGTTCAGATCGCATGTTACTATGCTGCATATAAGTGATAAAGAGGAACCTAACATATCTAACATTATTGAATTTGCCAATGATATTGTTCAACAAGTTGACTATGAGAACATAGAAATAAAAACAGTAACAGATTCAGACATAAGCTCAGGTATAAATAATTATGCTTTTAAGAATAACTATGACATAGTAGTTGTACTACGAGAAAAGAAAAACTTTATTGAAAATGTGCTGCAAAAAAGTCAATCATTAGAAATTACAAAAGAGTCAGAAAAACCAATCCTGATGTTTCATGAACTAAACTAATGATTCAAATAAAGCAAGCATTATATACAATTCATATTAATTATTAATTTATAAAACATATACATTATGGAAACTTTAACAAAAACGTATTCAAAATTAGGATTTACAGGATTAGACACTGCAGAAATGGTAAAAAGCATGAACAACGTAATCGCAAATTATCATGTATTCTACCAAAAATTAAGAAATTACCATTGGAATGTAATGGGACCAGACTTTTTTGACTTACATGAGAAGTTTGAAGAATTATATACTGCAGCTGTTAGCAACATTGATGAAATAGCAGAAAGAATCAGAGTATTTGGAAAAACACCATTAAGTACTTTAAAAGAATATCTTGAGGTTTCGGAAATTAAAGAAACTGGCTACAATTTAACTCCGCTTGAAATGACTAAAGATGTATTATCTGACATTGAAAAATTAGATGGTCATTTAGTTAAAGTTGCTGAAGCAGCAAAAGAAGCTGGTGATGTTGCTACTATTGATTTAATTAATAGTATGATTAAATCTATTGAAAAAGAGCACTGGATGTTAACAGCCTGGTTAAACAATTCAAAAAACTAAAATGAGCAAATCACCTTTAAGCATAATATCATTTAATTTAAAAATGATATTAAATAAAAAACGCAAGTACCAATTTTGATACTTGCGTTTTTATTTTGGGTGGAAGACCGGTCTCGAACCGGCGACCTCCGGAACCACAATCCGGCGCTCTAACCAACTGAGCTACAACCACCATTTCTGCTAAAAGCGATGCAAAGATAACATTAAAAAAACTACATTTGCAATAGTTTACCAGAAAAAAAGTTGAAATAATTTTCAAATAAAAGCTTACTTTCTGTTTTTGAATACATTACAAAATACTATTTAATGAAGTTTTTTTTACAGGATAATACCAGCGATCAAATTGATGAGATTTTAAAAGCCTTTAATAAATTAATGGATGGTGATGTCTCACATCAAATGAAACAAAAAGGACTCGAATATAAACTTAATTATGGCGCAAGCATTTTATGGCTAAGGCAATTGTCTGAAAAATATAAGGGTAACAATGATTTAGCCAATAGGCTATGGCTACGAGAAATTAGAGAAACTATGATATTAGCCACTCTAATCATTGATCCTCAAGAAAATAACATTAACATAATAAACAATTGGCTTGACAACATCCCAACTAATGAAATTGCGGAACAATTAGGAGCAAATACAATATGGAAACTAGAATCTCTTGTTCCTGTCTCATTTGAAATTCTTGAAACTAAGGATAAATTTAAACATGCTAGTGCTTGGGTTGGCTTGGCTACATACCTTCAAAAAGGAAGCTTTTTGGAATCTCAAGATGTGAAAAGCTTACTGAACTACTTAAAAGCATCTTTAGCAGAAGATTCAATGTTTATGTATAGAGTAAAAGGACGCTTTCTAAGACAACTATGTAGATCTTCAGAAACATATATGAATATGACAGAAGAACTTATATTGGACCTTGAAAAACAAGATAAAGCTCCTTGGTTAGTTGAAGATGTAAAAACAGAAATCCAATTTCTTAAAGAAAAATGATCAACAGGAATCCAACATAATAAATATCACAATTTTTTAGAATCTCATTCTTTATATTTATCCAATTAAATAGTGATTTGTAAAATAGACTTCCATAACATGTTAGAACAACATTTTAATAAGTTTAGAGAAAAAACAATTGGATATGATTCTAAAATAAATACTCCAATGGGTGAAAAACCATTAGTTTATGCAGATTGGATTGCTAGTGGAAGATTATATAAACCCATTGAAGATATTATTTCAAATAAAATTGGACCTATGGTTGCCAATACTCATTCTGAATCAAGTGATACAGGAATGATTATGACCAATATTTACAAGCAATCCCATCAAATTATAAAAGACCATGTAAATACCACTAACGATGACATAATTATCACTGCCGGAACAGGTATGACATCTGTGATAAATAAATTACAACGCATACTCGGAATGCGAGTACCAGAACAGGCACAACGATATTACCATATACCTCCAGAACATAAACCTGTAATATTTATTACACATATGGAGCATCATTCTAACCATACTTCCTGGCTTGAGTCAAATGCTGATGTAGTTGTTCTTGAACCCAATGAAGATTTACTGGTTAATCCTGATTCTCTACGTCAGGAAATTGTAAAATACGAAAACAGAATCCTTAAAATAGGTTCATTCTCTGCTTGTTCTAATGTAACAGGTATTGAAACTCCCTATTATGAACTTGCAAAGATTATGCATGAACATGGAGGTTTTTGTTTCGTTGATTTTGCAGCATCAGCTCCTTATGTTAAGATTGATATGCACCCGGATGATCAACTTCAAAGCTTGGATGCCATATTCTTCTCACCTTATAAATTCCTAGGTGGACCTGGAAGCAGTGGAGTTATTGTTTTCAACAACTCAATATACCATAATCATGCCCCAGACAATTCAGGTGGAGGAACTGTTGACTGGACTAACAGATGGGGAAAATACAGGTACATAGATGACATTGAAGCACGTGAGGATGGAGGAACACCTGGATTTATCCAATCGATAAAAGCCGCCTTATGCGTTAAGCTTAAAGAAGAAATGAACTGTGAATTAATGAGACAGCGGGAACATGAAATGGTTAAAAAAATTCTTACTGAATTTCGAAAAATACCCGGAATGAATATTCTGGCTGACAACATCAACGATCGACTTGGTGCTATATCATTTTACCTTGACAACATACATTTCAACTTAATAGTGAAACTATTAAACGATTACTTTGGAATACAAGTACGTGGAGGATGTTCATGTGCAGGAACATACGGACATTATTTACTACATGTTGATTATTATACATCTAATAAAATCACAAGTAAAATCAATAAAGGAGATTTATCAGAAAAGCCTGGCTGGGTTCGTTTATCTGTTCATCCAACAACATCAAACAAAGAGATTAACTATATTATTGATGCAGTTAAACAAGTTTCAGAAAATGCCACTAAATGGGGTAAAAATTACGAGTACAATCCATACAAAAATGAGTATCATCGAAAAAACCATAGAGTAAGTAATCCAAAAGACTATAACAATTGGTTTATTATTTAATTTTTTACTTACAAGAGCCGCATTTTTAAACAAAAGTGCGGCATTATTTTTTAGATAACCGACTATTCACTATCTTTTTTATAGCTTTACATTTTAAACGTAAAAGCATTAAAACATCACATAACATGCAAATTGTAGAAGTACAAAACAAAATCCATCAGAAACAGTTCGTTGATGTTGTAAAGTCAATTTATCACAATGATAATTCATTCATCAGACCTCTTGATAAGGATATTGAAACCATCTTCTCTCCAAAGACAAACACCTATTTTAATCACGGCTCTGCCACTAGATATATATTAGTAGACAAAAACAAAAAGACAATAGGAAGAATTGCTGCATTTATTAATAAAAAGAAAGCCTATGGTTTTGATCAACCAACAGGTGGAATTGGCTTTTTTGAATGCATTAACAATAAAGAAGCTGCTTTTCTTTTATTCGATACAGCGGTAGAATGGCTAAAACAAAGAGGCATGGAAGCTACAGATGGTCCAATTAACTTTGGAGAAAATGATTCCTTTTGGGGCCTTTTAGTTGAAGGATATACAGAACCTGCCTATGGTATGCAATATAACCCACCTTACTACAAAGAACTTTTTGAAGAGTATGGCTTTCAAACTTATTTTGAACAGGTAACAAACAAACTAGACTTAAAAAAGCCATTCCCTGAAAGATTTTGGAAAATAGCAGAATGGGTAGGTAAAAAACCTGATTATAACTTTAAACACTTCAAATGGTCAAAAGCAGATCAGTATATCAGTGATTTTTGTGAAATCTATAATGAGGCATGGAAATTTCACGAGAACTTCACTCCTATGACTCCGGAAAAAATAAAACCAATTTTTCTACAAGCTAAGCCCATTGCTATTGAAGAACTACTTTGGTTTGCTTATCACAACAATGAACCTATAGGATTCATTTTATTATATCCTGATGTGAACCAAATTTTTAAGTACTTCAACGGTAAATTGAACTTTTTTAATAAACTTAGATTTTTATGGTTAAAATACAATAAAACAATGACTCGCTTAAGAGTTGTAATTCTGGGAGTAAAACCAAAGTTTCAAAAATCAGGTATCGAATCAGGTTTATTTTATAATTTAAAAACGCCTGTATATAACCGTCCTTGGTTTAATGAAATGGAATTAAGCTGGGTTGGAGACTTTAATCCCAAAATGAGAACATTACAGGATTCAATGGGCGCAGAATTCTCTAAAAAGCACATAACATATCGTTTTATTTTCGACCCGGAGAAACGAAAAAACATAAGAGCAACATATATTCCTACAGACACAAAAGAAAAAGCATTAAAAGAAAACTAAGATCTGTTAGAACAAATTCTTATGCAATAGCACTAAAAATTAATTAAATAAATAAGATTTCTTTTGCAGGTTAAATTTTAATATTTACCTTTGCAGTCCGTTAAGAAATTTGAATATTAAAGAGGTAAGAAAATGAAAAAGGAAATTCATCCGGATAATTATCGCTTGGTAGCTTTCAAAGATATGTCAAACGACGAGACATTTATCTCTCGTTCTACAGTGAATACCAAAGATACAATTGAAATAGACGGAGTAGAGTATCCGTTAGTGAAACTTGAAATCTCTAACACATCTCACCCTTTTTATACTGGTAAGATGAAACTTGTTGATACAGCAGGACGTGTAGACAAGTTTAGAAGTAGATATCAAAAACACATGGATAGCAAAAAAAAATAAGCTTAGACGCTTAAGTCTTATGAAAGCTTCGGAAATACCGAAGCTTTTTTTTTATCCGGTAATGAATCCCCCCAAACATTGTTCATCAAATATTATCTTGAAATATTTTTGGCATACCTATTGACATAATAGTCTCCCCTAAGTACATTAAAAAACAAATGACAATTTGTCAATTTTCTTATATAAGTATATGGATAAAATTAAGATCTCTATAAATCAGGCAGCATTAAGTAATGAATATGATTCAGATGCAGAATTTATACCCATTGTTTCTGACGAAGATGAATCCGATGTGACAGATTTTGAAGTGCCTGAGCTACTTCCACTTTTACCATTAAGAAACACTGTATTATTTCCAGGAGTAATAGTTCCAATTTCTTTAGGAAGAGACCTTTCTTTAAAGTTAGTTCGTGACGCCCAAAAATCTGATGGTTTATTTGGAGCATTAGCACAAATAGAATCAGACGTTGAAGAACCTCAGATTGAAGACTTATATCAAATTGGTACAATAGCTAAAGTAATTAAGCTATTAGAAATGCCGGATGGATCAACTTCTGCTATTATTCAAGGCAAAGCACGATTTGAAGTCGAAGAGGTTATTGAAACAGAACCATATTTAAAAGCAAAAGTAAATACTTTAGAAGACATAAAACCAGAGGAAGATACAACAAGAGACTACGAAGCTTTGGTGAGCTCCTTAAAAGATCTTTCTTTACGAATCATCAAATATTCCACAAACCTTCCTCCAGAAGCATCTTTTGCGGTTAAAAATATTGATAATTCCACTTTCCTAATCAATTTTATTTGCTCTAACACTGATATTTCAGTAAAAGAAAAGCAAAGTCTACTTAAAATTGATGAACTAAAGGAAAGGGGTATGAAACTCCTTGAATATCTTACAAGAGAAGTTCAACTTCTTGAACTAAAAAATGATATCCAAAGTAAGGTTAAGCTTGACATTGATCAGCAACAGCGTGAGTACATGCTTCACCAGCAAATGAAGCATATTCAGGACGAGCTTGGATCAAGCCCCATCGAGCAAGAAATCAGAGATTTAAAAGAAAAAGCAGAAACAAAGAAGTGGGGTAAAGAAATTGCAGAGGTTTTTTATAAAGAAATTGATAAACTAGAAAGACTAAACCCTGCAACAGGAGAATATTCCGTACAACATAACTATCTTCAAACTATGCTTGATTTACCATGGAATGAATATACTGAGGATAAATTCGACATGGAATCAGCTGAAGATGTATTAAATAGAGACCACTTTGGATTAGATGGTGTTAAGGAAAGAATCTTAGAACACCTGGCAGTATTAAAACTTAAAGGTGATTTAAAATCTCCTATAATTTGTTTATATGGCCCTCCTGGAGTTGGTAAAACCTCTTTGGGAAAATCTGTAGCTGATGCTTTAGGTAGAAAATATGCCAGAATGTCACTGGGAGGCGTTCATGACGAAGCTGAAATAAGAGGACATAGAAAAACATATATCGGGGCAATGCCTGGTCGTATTATTCAAAATATCAAAAAGGCAGAAAGCGCCAATCCAGTTTTCATTCTTGACGAGATTGATAAGATTGGTAGTAGTGCTCATGGAGACCCGGCTGCTGCACTTCTTGAAGTATTAGATCCAGAGCAAAATGAAAATTTCCATGATAACTTCCTGGAAGTAGACTTTGATCTATCTAAAGTAATTTTTATTGCTACATCAAATACTTTAAGCTCAATTTCACAACCTCTTCTTGACAGAATGGAACTAATTGAAGTTAGTGGATATATTTTAGAAGAGAAATATGAAATAGCGAAACGCCATTTGTGGCCAAAACAACTTGAAAACCACGGAATTCCTAAAAGTAAAATATCAATTTCTAAGAAAACGATGACCTTTATAATTGAAAATTATACCAGGGAATCAGGGGTTAGAGAGTTAAATAAGGTATTAGCAAAATTAGCACGAAAGTATGCATTAAAAATTGCAACCAACAAAGAGTTTAAAAAGGCTGTTTCTATAGATGATATTAAAGACAATCTTGGAGTTGAAAGATTCTCAAAAGAAAAGTATCAGGATACTCATGTTCCTGGGGTTGTAACAGGTTTAGCATGGACTGCTGTTGGTGGCGAAATCCTTTATGTTGAATCAAGTCTTTCGAAGGGCAACGGTAAGTTAACCTTAACAGGTAACTTAGGTGATGTAATGAAGGAATCTGCAATATTAGCACTTGAGTACATTAAATCACATTCCAAAGAATTAAAAATAAGCTCAAAGCAAATAGAAGAAAATAACATTCATGTTCATGTGCCAGAAGGAGCTATACCTAAAGATGGTCCATCAGCAGGAATTACAATGGCAACTGCACTTGCCTCTATTTTTACAGGCAAAAAAGTTAAGAAAGCTATTGCTATGACTGGTGAAATTACTTTAAGAGGTAAAGTATTACCAGTTGGAGGCATTAAAGAAAAAATTCTTGCTGCTAAAAGAGCAGGAATAAAAGAAATTATTTTGTCGAAAGACAATTTAAAAGATGTTTCAGAAATAAAAGATATATACATAGATGGTTTAACATTCCATTATGTCAATGAAATAAAAGAAGTATTAGCTATTGCAATAGAAAAATAAAAAAGGGAGCTTAAGCTCCCTTTTTTTAATGTATTGATATCAATATTTCTTTATTTTGTTCATTATGGTGAAGATACTTTTCTTCGAACCCATCTATAAATCTTTCCATTTCAGGTGTTAACCTATTCAATGCTCTTTTTATTATACTCTTAGGAATATGTTTATAATAAGCATAAGCTATTGCTCCTGTAATACTTCCAATTGTATTACTATGTCCTCCTAATGAAACAGCTCTCCTGATTGCATCTTCAAAATTATTTGAACGTAAAAACATACTAATTGCTGCAGGTACAGGAGTTTTCAAATCAAAACTTGTAACATCATAATGTAATTCATCAACTTCTTTATCGAGGTTGTAACCAAATTCTTTTACAATATACTGTTTGATATATGCCTTATTTTCTCCAGACTTAGCCAGAAAAATTGCTGCACTAACAGCTTTTGATGCATTAATTTTTACAGCACTACTATGAGTTACCTTTGCTGATTCTTCTGTTAAATTTAATGCTTCCTCTAAACTTGAGGCAACCATTCCTATAGAGCTTACTCGTCGTGCAGAACTATTTCCTTTACTGTTAAATGGAATATCACAATTTGTTTTCATGACCCATTCCTTAAATTTCTCGGTATAGCCGGCATATGGATATTTTTTAATCCATTTTTTCAGAGTATCTCTAAAATCACAATTATTAATAACAGCATCAGCCGTAGCTATGGTTAATACTGTATCTTCTGTAAAAGAAGAAATTGGTTTAAAAAGTTGAAAATCAGTTGTAGATCTATTGTCATGCACAAATGCAGATCCAATAATATCACCAATAATAGCTCCTTTCATTTGTAGGGGTTTTACGGGGTTATTTAATAATGAGCTTATAATGGGTCTAAAAATAGAATTATTATTTTACATATCAACACTATTTTTAGTATTAATTAACTTTTTAAACAATTTGATACATTACGATAATTATTCCAATGTTAAATCAACGGTTTTTTAATATTTAATTATTATAATAATAATTGATATAGACAATGAATTTTAATACATTTATAATACAGCTGGAATAAAAGAAATAATCACACACTCTTCATATTCAACACTTTAAAATGAAAGACAATTTAAAATATATTATAGGTATATTATCTTTTTGTATTGGCATTGTCTTGCTTTGGTATTTCAGAGCAATTGTATTCTTTATTATTTTATCTGCAATACTTTCATTGGTAGCACGTCCCATTTTTGATTTTTTCAGAGGCAAACTTTCAAAAAAAATAAAACTTACTAAATCATTAAGTGCCCTTGCAACGGTATTATTAATCTGGGCGATAATTATAGTAATACTGAGCTATACTGTTCCCTTTATTATTGAAGAAATCCAATTTTTATCCAAAGTAGACTACTACATGGTTTTAGACAAATTAGACAATACTACAGCTACACTTTTACAACCTTTTAAAGATACATATATAGCTGAAGCAGGATTTCCATTGATAAAAGCTCAAATTAATGAGTTTTTTGGCTCAATATTTAACTTGTCAAAAATACAATTAGTCCTATCATCTTTTATTGAATTTATTGGCAATACGTTTATAGCAATGTTCTCCATTTCTTTTATTACATTTTTTTTACTGAAAGAAGAATCATTGTTATTAGAAAGCATAAAATTAGTAGTTCCTGAGAATTATTATGTAGGTGTAGATCATATGCTTTGGTCAATAAACAAACTATTAAGAAGATATTTTACTGGTATTATTATTCAAATTACTTTAATATCAATTTTAATTATAATTGGTCTAATGATAATTGGACTAGAGTTTCGTCATGCCTTAATAATTGGTTTGTTTTCAGGATTTATAAATATAATTCCGTATTTAGGACCAATTATAGGCGCATCATTTGGTGTTATTGTATCTATGGTTGTCTATTTACAAACAGATGCTCCTCCTCCAATAATGATATTCTTTGGAGCAATAATTATTCTTTACATTATTGTGCAGCTTCTAGATAATATCTTATTTCAACCCATGATATTTTCAACTAGTGTAAAAGCACACCCGTTAGAAATTTTTTTGGTAATTATAATGGCAGGTTATATTGCAGGGATGGCAGGTATGTTTTTGGCAATTCCCATTTTTACTATTATCAGAGTTGTAGCTAAAGAATTCTTTTCAAAATACAATCTAGTTAGAAAACTTACAGGTAAACTTGATTAAGATTCCAATATGAAAAACACCTTCAAAACGACTATTACTGCATAATTTAATCATTTAGATTGGGAAATAATTCTTCTTTAGACAATTGCTGAACAGGAATTCTCCTTCCGTCTTTGGTTGAAATTATAAAAGAATCATTAAAACCTAATTTCCTTACGTCTTCTAAAAACAATTTTGCTTTTTGATAATCTTTAAAAATACCTATAGTATATTGATTGATGCTATCATATGATTCCTGATTAATTGCCACTAGGTTTTCTGTATAGTTATTTAAGTTAAGTCCTTTAAATGCACCGATCTGCACCCTAAACCTTAATCCTTTTTCATCTCTTACCTCAATATTGTGATCTATAATCTGATTTAATTTACTCTTATATATACTTAAAGAATCTTCAAGCATGTTGTTTGCCTTTTGCAAATCAGTGTATTTTAATTCTAAAGCCTTAACCTGTTCGTTTTTTGATGAACCTGAAAAATCAATCATCCCTTTTAACAAAAAAACCAATAGTAAAGAAATAAAGAAGAAAGTTAGAAAATAAAGAGCTTTTCTTAATTTAGTTATCTTTTGATATTGATTCCGATTAACTTTCCTTAAACGCTGAACTTCCTTACCTACAGCCTCTTGCCTTAATAAATTCTTTCTATTTTCAAATTCGAATTCTTGAGAAGTCATTAGCAGTATTATGTTATTTTACAAAAACTCCTTAAAAGTATAAAAAATCTACCTATTGCACTCTATTTTACGGTATAAACTATATTATATACAAACAAACATATATCACGTTATTTAATGACTTCATTTAACACTTCTATAATACTAGGATATGTATTTTGATAAATAGTATCAACGTCATTCAAATCTCTCCATTCTGCTATTTGAATATCTTCTTCCAATTGAGGGATTGGAGTTTTATCTCCCTCAAATTGCATTTCGTACCAAAAAGTTTTTTTAAGTATTAACTTTGACTTTAACCAGTAAGTATGATAGGTTGGTGATAAGGCCTTTACTATTTTTAATGGAGCAATTCCACATTCTTCTTCAACTTCTCTTAATGCAGTTTGTTCAATTGATTCTCCTTTTTCAGCTTTACCCTTTGGTAAATCCCAGACTCCTAAACGATGAATTACGAGTATTTCATTCTGATTATTTTTAACAACACCACCGGCTGCATGAATAACCTTAAAACATTCAGAAAACAATTCTAATAATTCTTCTAAATCATGATGATAAACAAAAGCACTTTTAATATCTTTTTTACTTTCAAAATGATTTATAAAATCCTTTAATTCTTTTTTATTTGAATATTTAAAAATAGCACCAAAACTATTATTTAAATCTCTTTCTATATTGTTAGTTAAAAAAACAATTCTATCGTTGAAAAAAACTTTATACATTTGTCGCATGGAAAAAGTATCAGAAACTATAGCAAAACATTTGTTGCAAATTAAGGCAATTAAATTGCAACCAGCAAACCCATTTACATGGGCTTCAGGATGGAAATCGCCAATTTATTGTGATAACAGAAAAACTTTATCATTTCCTGAAGTTAGGGATAATATAAAATCTAGTTTTGTTTCCCTGGTTAATGAATTGTACCCGGAGGCAGAAGTTATTGCCGGTGTTGCTACTGGTGCCATTGCTCAAGGGGCTCTTGTTGCAGACGAATTAAAAAAACCATTTGTATATGTGCGATCGTCTCCAAAGGGACATGGTATGGAAAATCTTATTGAAGGAGATATCAAGCCAGGAAAAAAAGTAGTAGTGGTTGAAGATCTAATTTCTACAGGAGGTAGTAGTCTTAAAGCTGTTGAAGCATTAAGGGCTGCTGGTTGTGAAGTATTAGGAATGGTAGCTATCTTTACTTATGGCTTTCAAACTGCTGTTGACAATTTTGCTGAAAAGGATGTTAAAATTGATACATTAAGTGATTATCAAACTTTAATTGAAGTGGCAGTTGAAACAGGTTACGTATCTGCTGATGATGTTAAAACTTTAAGCAACTGGAGAAAAGACCCTTCTAACTGGGGAGTATAATTAAAAGAACAAAATTAATTGATATAAGCTCATCGAGATATAAATCTTCATGAGCTTTTTTATTGTATACTTATGACAAAATTTGAAAGTGACATAAAGAAAGCTTTACACAAGGATGAGACAATTTTTTCTTTCATCTCAAATTTCAATAATTTTCAAAGTTTAATCCCTCAGGATAAAATTACAGATTGGCAAAGTACTGAAGACACTTGTAGATTTAAGGTTGAAGGTATAGGTGATGCAGGTTTAAAGATTATCGACAAGGAACCTTTTAAAACTGTTAAATATTCTACAGACGGAAAAGTTCCTTTCAATTTTTTTCTATGGGTCCAATTAAAACAAGTGGCAGAAAACGACACTAGAATTAAATTAACAATTAAAGCGGATTTAAATCCTATGATGAAGATGATGGTTAGTAAGCATGTTAAAAAGTTTTTAAATATGCTTGGTGATGCAATTGCAAATTACCATTATTCAAATAATTAAAGCAAGAACTCAACTTCTTTAAAAGAGTATGTCTGCTCCTGACCATTCTCTTTACACAATACTAATTGCCCGTATTCTGATATACCTGAAATACGGGCTTTAAATATCCCCTTCTCATCTTTATAATCATACCACCCTTCATTTCGATATAAATTATTTAAATATTTTTTATCAATCTCAAAAAAGCTGCTTTCATCCTTTATCTGATCATAATAGGTATAAATATTTTCTAAAATTTCGTCCAATGTACTTTTTAAGTCAAATTCTTGATTTACAATATTAAAAAGAGACACAGGATTTTGGGCATCGCTTATAAATTTTTCTTGATTAATATTCAATCCTATACCTATAATAGAACTGCCAATAACATTTGTATATAGAGAATTTTCTATTAAAATCCCACCAATTTTTAAATCTTTATAATAAATATCATTTGGCCATTTTATCAAAAAGTCTTTTGAATATTTCCTTAAAAAATCAAGAATTCCTAAACAAACGATCTTAGAAATTATAAATTGATTAGATGCTAATACAAAAACTGGTTTAAGGAATAAACTAAAAGTTAAATTTTTCCCTTTCTCACTTTCCCAGGAATTTCCTTTTTGTCCCTTACCTGCATATTGATGTTTAGTTATAACAACACTAAATTCAGAAAGATCCTTTGAAATTAAAGATTTCATTTCTTCATTTGTTGAAGGTAATTCTAGATACCTGAAAAATTTAAAATTGATATTCTTTGTCATAACTTTAAATTAAATAAGACAAATTGGCACTAAAAACTTATTAGGCAAAATTATTGCGTAAAAGTAGTGAGTAAATGTAAAAGTAAAAAAGTAGTATCTTTGTGTTTTTCTAGTATTTTAGCAGAAAATAAAAAAACCAATTAAATTTATAAAACGAATTAATATTAATGATAGATCAAGAAAATACTTCAGCTGAACAATTAGTTGATACGATTGTTGAGGGTATTCAGGAAAAAAAAGGCACAAATATTGCAATTTTAGATATGAGAGAAATTGACAGTAGTATTTGTCAATTTTTTATTATTTGTGATGGGGACAGTAATACGCACGTTGATGCAATTGGAAATTCAGTTGAAGACTATGTACGAGAAAAAATCAATGATAAACCATTTCATATCGAGGGAAGAGAAAATGCTGAGTGGATATTAGTGGATTATGTTGATGTTGTTGTACACATTTTTCAAAAGCCAATAAGAAGCTTTTATAACCTTGAAGGCTTATGGGCTGACGCAAAACGTACTGATATTGAGAACCTTTTCTAGTTCTAACAAATTTCATTTAACAAATGAGCGAAAATAACAATCAAAAAAAAGAACCTACTAACCTAGGTGGGAATAATAACAATACACCCAAAATACCAAAGTTTAATGGTTATTGGATTTATGGAATTCTACTATTGCTTTTTTTGGCATTCTTTTTAATGAATCAAAATGAAGCAGTTAAAACCATTCCATATAGTAAGTTTACTCAAAAAATCTTACCATCAGGTGATGTTGAATTAATCACTGTCATCAAAAACATGGATCTGGTTGAGGTTACGCTTAATAAAGATGCCATAAAAAAATATGAGACTGAATTTGGAGACAGTTATCAAGCCGTTGTAGAAAGAGGCCCTCACTTTAAAGTTGAGATACCTTCAGTTGAAAAATTTTATGATGATTTAAAAAGTGTAGAACAGGAAAAAGGTATTTCTATTCCTAATACTTTTGAACAAAGATCAAACTACTTAACAGAAATTATAGGATTCCTTTGGCCTTTAATACTAGTCCTTATTATCTGGATATTGGTATTCAGAAGAATGGGCGGCCAAGCTGGAGGCGGTGGAGCAGGCAACATTTTCAATGTTGGTAAATCTAAAGCCAAAATATTTGATAAAGAATCAAATATAAACGTTAATTTCCTTGATGTAGCTGGTCTTGCTGAAGCGAAACAGGAACTAGAGGAGATTGTAGAATTCTTAAAGAAACCTGAAAAATATACAAACTTAGGAGGTAAAATCCCTAAAGGAGCTTTACTTGTAGGACCTCCGGGAACAGGAAAAACTTTACTTGCGAAAGCTGTTGCAGGAGAAGCTAATGTGCCATTTTTTAGCATGTCAGGTTCTGATTTTGTAGAGATGTTTGTGGGTGTTGGAGCATCAAGGGTTCGAGATTTATTTAAGAAAGCAAAGGAAAAAGCACCTTGTATCGTTTTTATTGACGAAATTGATGCTATTGGTAGAGCCAGAGGTAAAAGCCCTAGCATGGGAGCCAATGACGAAAGAGAAAATACCTTAAACCAGTTGTTAACTGAAATGGATGGTTTTGGAACAAATTCGGGTGTAATTATCCTGGCAGCAACCAACCGTGCAGACATTCTGGATAGAGCTTTAATGAGAGCAGGTAGATTTGATCGTCAGATTCACGTTGAATTACCAGACATCAAAGAACGTAAACAAATTTTTGAGGTACATTTACGTCCTCTAAAATTAAGTGATGATGTAAAATCTGATTTCTTAGCTAAACAAACACCTGGATTTTCAGGTGCGGACATTGCAAATGTATGTAACGAAGCAGCATTAATAGCTGCCAGAAACGATAAAAAAATTGTTGAAAAAGAAGATTTCTTAAATGCTGTTGACAGAATAGTTGGTGGTTTAGAAAAGAAAAACAAAATAATTTCAACAGATGAGAAAAAAGCAATTGCTTACCATGAAGCTGGACATGCAGCTACGAGTTGGCTTTTAGAATATGCTCATCCCTTAGTAAAAGTAACAATTGTACCTAGAGGTAAAGCACTTGGAGCAGCATGGTATTTACCTGAAGAAAGACAATTAACAACAACAGAGCAAATTCTTGATGAAATGTGTTCTACTTTAGCAGGTAGGGCAGCAGAAGAAATAGAATTTGGTAAAATTTCAACAGGAGCTCTTAACGATTTAGAAAAAGTAACAAAGCAAGCTTACGCCATGGTTACATATTATGGTATGAGTGGAAAGATGGGTAACATAAGCTACTTTGATTCAAGCGGCCAAAACGAATATGGTTTTACTAAACCTTATAGCGAAGAAAGAGCCAAATTAATTGATGAAGAAGTCTCTAAAATCATTGAAGAACAATATAAAAGAGCAAGAACAATTCTTCTTGAAAACAGAGAAAAACATGCAGCTTTAGCAAACTTGCTTCTTGAAAGAGAAGTAATATTTAGCGAAGATTTAGAAAAGATTTTTGGCGAAAGAAAAGTTAGCAAACATGTGGTTCAATTAGAAGAAACTAATGGAAACTTAAAGAATAAAGAAGCTGAAATTAAGAGTGGGGATATTATAACTCCTGAAGACAATTCTACTGAAGAAGAAAATAAATAATAGAAATATTAATAAATATTTACAGAGGAATAGTTAGTAGCTATTCCTCTTTTTTATTTCTAAACCTCTGCTCTTTACACGTTATTAAATAACTTCGAATATATTCTATTATTTATCTAATAATTACCAATACATATTTTAATTAAAAAATAAACCACAAGAAATATGTATTTTTAATTATAAAAATGATTGAAAATACAGTAAACTACTTAATTTTGCACCCGAATTAATAGAAGCAAATGAATAATTTTTGGCAACGCACATTAACCGGAATCCTTTTTGTAATAGTATTAGCTGGTGGTATTTATTACCATCATTTATCTTTTGCTACGATCTTTCTACTTATTGTTGTTGCCGGTATTCATGAAATGCAGCGTCTCTTTTCTAAATCAGAAACACAGATTGACTTATTTTCTACTGCGTTTTTAGGTATATTTATTTTTACTTCCGTATTTCTTGTTCAATCAGAGATATTAAACTCAAGCATATATTTAACAATTATTCCTATTGTTGCCTATATATTTATCAAAGAACTTTTTAAGCATAATAAAACTCCTTTAATCAACATTTCATTAAGCTTATTAACAGCCATATACGTTGCTTTACCATTTGCTTTAATTAATATTCTGGCATTTGATAATGGAGAATACAACTTCCATCTACCGTTAGCGATATTTATTTTGGTATGGATTAATGATACAGGAGCTTATTTATCCGGTATAACTATGGGTAAACATAAGTTCTTTGAAAGAATTAGTCCTAAAAAAACCTGGGAAGGAACAATTGGAGGTTTTGTTTTAACTCTTGTAGCATCATATGTTATTTCTTTATTCTGGAATGAAATGAATGCCCTTCAATGGGTTATTTTTGGAGGCATAATATCAGTAATGTCTGTACTAGGAGATTTAACGGAATCTATGTTTAAAAGAAGCATTGGAGTAAAAGATTCAGGAACAATCCTTCCTGGACATGGAGGAATATTAGATAGATTTGATGCAGTGCTTTTTGCCATTCCAATGGCAGTATTTTATATTGAATTATTTGTAAGATAAGAATTATGACCATTCACAAAGAAGGCTATAAAACTATATTAGTTGCCTTTATTATTGCAACTGCTATTATTGCAGTAAGTTATTATGCAATAGATAACAGTATTATTAAGAATACTTGCTATGGAATTGCAGTAATACTATTTTTATTAATTGTAAACTTTTTCAGGAGTCCAGAACGAGTATGCAAGCAAATAAAAAATGCAGTTATTACACCTGCTGACGGAGAGGTTGTTGTAATTGAAGATGTTGAGGAACCTGAATATTTTAAAGCCAAATGTAAACAAGTTTCCATCTTTATGTCACCATTAAACGTTCATGTTAACTGGTATCCTGTTGGAGGAAAGATTTTATACTCAAAACATCACAGCGGTAGATTCATGGGTGCATACTTGCCAAAATCTTCAACAGAAAACGAAAGAACTTCTGTAGTAATTAAAACAGATGAAGGAAAAGAGATATTAGTGAGACAAGTTGCAGGTGCTATGGCCCGAAGGATTGTATGTTACGCAAAAGAAGGAAACAACATAGAACAAGGAGAGCAAATGGGATTTATTAAATTTGGATCCAGACTCGATCTTTATTTACCTCTTGACTCCGACATTAAGGTTAAAATAGGAGATAAAGTAACCGGAACTCAGACAACTGTAGCTTATATATAATATAACCACATTCTAAAGATTAATGAGACTGTTTCTACAAAAGGGACAGTCTTTTTTTATCTGAAAAGATTTCTACATACCTTCAACTTCTGATTTATTATAGATCAATTTTCAGAGATTAATTCATAATTAACATTAGCTATTGAAGTGTTATTTATTGATTTAATAAATGTTTACGATTTGACATTTTCATTAATTATAATCACTGCACTGGTTTATTAATATGACCTATAACTAGAAATCAATTTGTCAAGTTTATACGTTTATTGACAAAGCTCAATTATTATAAGTCTTACAATCATATTTGATTGAAAACATAAAGCATTTTTATACATAAACAAGAAAGGCCATCTCAAATAAGACGGCCTCTACTTGTATCGATATTTTAATACTTTAATTCAGTATATCATTTAATTTTTCATCAAGAATTCTACCAAATAAATCTTTTCCTATAATTTCCCCATCCCTACTGATCAAGTAATTTGCAGGTAGTTGTTGCACATTATAAATTCGTGCAGGATAAGAATCTGTAAATTTCAAATCACTTACATTAATCCATGGTAATTTATCACTTTCAATAGCACCTTCCCATAAGATTTTACTTCTATCTAAAGATACCTGATAAATCTCAAAACCTTTAGATTTATATTTTTTATAAATCTTCAATAGGTTTTTGTTCTCACTTCTAGATTTCTCATCCCAAGATGCCCAAAATGATAGTAAAACTAATTTTCCTTTTAATGATGAAAGCTTAATTTTTTTACCATAAATGTTCTCTTCTTCAATTTCCGGAATGCTTTGAGTCGCCTCTGAAGCTATTTGTTTTTGCATAGCTTCCATCTTTTTTTCTTTATGGATTCCTAATACAAAACTTTTAAGCTGCTTTGATCTGGCAGATTCAGGATAGTATACATCTAAACTTGTTGCTACCGTAGAAAATAAATTTAAATCTTTCTTTTCGTAGGGATTTAAAACCAAAGTACCATCATCATATCTCTGAAATACAGCATAATAACTAGCAAAAGATTTTGGATTTGTCATAACAAAGTCATTAACAAAATCTTTTTGTTTATCTACTGCATCCTGAATCTTTTCACGAATTTTACCAAGTTTATCAGCATTTTCTTTAGGAGTTTCATTATATACTGTTACCAGACTATCCAAAATCACTTTTGTTTTTTCAAACTTACTGTTTAATACCTGAATATATTTTGAACCTAAAGAGTTTTTTACGGTATAGTTTACTGAAAAATCATTTGCATCAGAAATAACTTTTATTCTTTCTGTAGAATCAGCTAATAAGGTAATAAATTTTGTATCAGAAAGCTTTAGTAAGAAAAAAGTAGGATATTCTCTCTTTGGTAAAGAGAACTTAAATTTCCCCTTTGTTCCTAACACAACAGAATCTACAGGAACTTCTCCATTCAAATTCAATTGGTTAAGATACAATACCTGATCAGCTCCATTTGATATTTCTCCACTAATTCTAAGTTTATCCTTGTTAGAACAGGAAGAAAAGAGAAAAATAACTCCTAAAAATAAGATAAAGCGGTACATATTCATTTGTAATATTTTAACGATTCTGTTAATAGTTTAGAATTCAATTTTTATTAAGCGCCAAATATATTAATTATTTTTAAGAAAAATGCTGACGCGTTTTTCCAATGCATTGCCCCAAATATTTCGATCAATTATTTTCCCATTTGGCTCTACTAAAAAATTTGTAGGAAATGATCTTATTCCTAATTCAATTAAATCTGTAGATTCTACTGCTGATGTGTCAATTATATGCCAATAACTGCTATTCAATTTACCGATTTCCTCTTTCCATAAATCTTTATCTTTTTCATAGGCTACAAAAAGTGTTTTTAATCCCTTTGAACTATATTTCTTATGGATAGAATTTAACTGTCTGAATCTAATCCCTGAGATATCATTATTTGTACTCCACAATACAATATTTATCAATTTTGCATTCAATTTGGTAAGTGGTAAACTATCATTCCAATTCGTCCTTGCCTTTAGTTTTATAAATTCATTTCCTGGCGAAAACCTTTCAGACGATCTGATCAAGGAATAAACCTTCATCAGATTCTTATCATATTCACTAAATAAATTACCTATTTGTTTATTACTAACTAATTTCTCGGAATTTGATAAAAACAGTTTTAAATCCTTTTCTAGATTAAATAGTGAAACATTTCCTGCTTTTTGATTTAACATAAACCATGTAACAACCTCATCATCTACATTCTTTATAATTTCAAGACTTTTATTCCTATATATATTTATTAAACTATCCTTTTGCATTTTCAGATTAAAGTAAAGAGAATCAACATCCTCTTTACCTATTAACTCTTTGTAGGAATTTGAAAAATTGTTTAATTCATCCTGAAACTGTTTGTTATTCCTTTCAATATCCCAGAAAGCATTCATAATCTTTGAGTTTTTACTATTGCAAGAAGCTTCAACATTTGTAGCATCCAATTGCAATTGAATAAAGTCATTTGGTTTCAAAAACAAATTAATATTTTTATTATTCCCCAGTTCAAGAGTATAAAATCCTGCAGAATCAATACTTTCTTTATAAACTCTAAAATTCCCTTCCTCATTTATATTTATCGTATCAATTAAATAAGATGTCTCTCCATTTTTAAATAAAAAAATCTTTTTTGCTGAAGAATTTAGTATTAATCCATCAACTACAGGAACTTTGTGATTTTCTGTAGTATTGCATGCAACTACAACTACTATTAATAATATATATATAAAACCAATTTTCATTATTAACGATTTAGATGATTATAATCTAATAATATAGTTTCTAAAAACTCTTTAGAATTCTTGTTAATAGACTCTATATTTAACTTCTTTTGAACTGCTCTTTGTGTTTTATTTAAAATTGAATCAATACTATCCTGATCAATCCTATTTTTTGTATAAGTAAGTTTTAATACTTCTTTTAATGTATTAGCATCTTCATCATTCATTAAACATACTTGTGGGTATTGTATTTCGTGATCTTTTGGAACTTCAATATAACTAGTATCTTCAATTAGACTTCCCTGATTTATTTTAACAACAGTTGTTCCTGCTGTAAGATCACCTAACCTTTGTGATTTATTACTCAAAATAACTGATAAAATAGCAACACTCCCTAGTAAGATCCAATTATCCACTATGCGGAACAACCATCTGATTAAACAAGTTCCTAATGTTAATTCACTTCCATCAAGTTTAACAACCTTTATTTTAAAGATCATCTTACCAAAAGATTGACCATTAAGAAACAACTCACATAATAAACTATAAAAAACTATTGGTAAAGAAAAAACCACATTCCATGTTTCAAACCCTCCTGAACGTGTAAGTATGACAGACCATAAAATCCCCCAGACTATCATAATTAAAAAATCAAAAGTATAAGCAAAAATCCTATCTCCGACACTTGCTGATTTAAAATTCAATTCTATGTTTTGTGTAGTTTCAATATTTACATATTCCATGTCACTAATTCCTCACTATATTTAAAATAAAGTTTCTCAAATGTAACAAATTTGAAGTGATTAATTATATTTGAATTTCTTGACAAAAAATTTAATTGGTTGCATTTAAATATTTATGTGGTAATTGAAGTGAATTTGTTTGCCTAACTTAATTATGAAAGAAATTACGTTTATAAATAGAAACAAGATCCGTTGGGAAAGTTTTGAAAAAAACATAAAGTCTCAGGGAGATACAACTCCTGACGATTTGGCAGATCAATTCATTCAACTTACAGATGATTTATCTTACGCAAAAACTTTTTTCCCTAAATCACCCACTATTTCATACCTGAACTCGTTAACAATACAAACCCATCAACAGGTTTATAAAAATAAAAAAGAGAAATCGAATCGATTTAAATCCTTCTGGACAAAAGAATTACCAATAGAGTTATACCATGCTCGTAAATATTTTTACATATCCATTACTATATTTTTAATCTCTTTTGCACTTGGGGCGGTCTCTGCTATTCATGATGATGGTTTTATTAGATTGGTAACAAGTGATGAATATGTTAATACTACACTTGATAACATTGAAAAAGGAGATCCAATGGGGATATACAATAGCAACAGCGAATTTCAAATGTTCTTTTTTATTACTTTCAATAATATCAAAGTATCATTTATCGCTTTTATTTTTGGCATTTTAACACCAATTGCAGTAGGATATATTTTATTTCACAATGGAGTAATGCTTGGTTCTTTCCAAACCTTTTTCTACCTAAAGAACCTTTTTGCAATCTCCAGCCTTACCATTTATATACATGGTGCTCTTGAGATACCAGCAATAGTTTTGGCTGGAGGAGCAGGTATTATACTTGGAAACAGTTATTTATTTCCGGGAACATATCCTAGAGTGATATCCTTGCAGATGGGAGTTAAACGAGGTTTAAAAATAATGTTAGGCCTGGTCCCTGTTTTTATGGTTGCCGGATTTTTAGAAAGCTTTGTAACCCGACATTATAATACAATGCCCATTGTTTTAAACCTAACAATAATAATAAGTTCGTTAAGTTTTATAGTATGGTATTTTTTCTTATACCCCATTAAAGTTTTTAAAAAGTATAATAATATTAAAGTATAATTTACCACAATGACAGAAGGAAGAATTGAGTTAAAAAAGAAACGGTCATTCAGCGATGTAATAAATGCAACTTTTGCTTTCATTAAACAAGAATATAAATTATTCTGGAAAATGATTTTTTTATACGCTGGAATCCCGGTTTTAGTCTATAGCATATTTAGTACCGTATATTTTAGAAATACTTTTAATGTATTACTTAAAGTAATATCAAATCCACAACAAACCCAGGAATTCAGTCAAGGTTTTTCTGGTGAAGTTATTTTGATTAATATCTTATCTATTGTTATGTACCTTTTTTTCTATGGTCTTACACACTCTTATATAATACATTACACAAACAACAACAATCAAGTTAATTCCTTACAGAGTGTCTGGAGTATATTTGTTCACAAATTCATGTCACTTTTAGGCTATTCAATATTAACAGTCTTTGTAATTAGTTTTGGATATGGAATAATCTTTTTACTAATGAGTGTATTAGGGAATCCTTTTATAATTGGTATTGGAGCCTTTGCAACCTTCATAGCTCTTTTTTATATACTAATAATTTTCTCTTTTATTCTAATTATTAAAATCAATGAAGATGAACCTTATCTTGAAACTATTAGACGATGTTTTTATTTAGTAAAAGGACATTGGTGGCAGACATTTGGATTAATTATTATTGCAGCCATAATAGGTTGGGCAATAAGTATTGTCTTAACAATTCCGGTAACATCATACGTAACTGCTAAGGGATTTCTATCTGACACAAAAAATATCGATATGTTACCTGCAATTATTGTATCTGTAGCTTCAACACTTACAACCATTATTTCTACACCTATTCTTCCATTAATACTATCATTTCAATATTACAGTTTAGTTGATCATAAAGATAATTCATCATTAATGGATAGAATTAATAACATCAATCAAAGTTCAGAACAATAAAAGATGTATTTTAAAAGAATCATTATAATCATAATACTAATAACTAAAGGAGTTTCTTGTTTTTGTCAGCAAAAGCAAGAAATCTCTATTGACTCATCGAATGTTGTTTACAGACATCCATCAATCGAAAAAATGGAAAGCTATAAACTAATGGATGAGTATAAATATGATTCTTTTGAAGCCCCGGAAACAATTTGGGATAAGATATTAAAATGGTTCTTTAACCTTTTTAAAGATACTGGCATACAACCTAATGTAATAAAATATTCATTTATTGCAATTGGAGTATTAATTTGTGTATTTATTGTATTGAAGCTATTGGGAATAAAGCCAACCGGTTTATTTATAATTAAACACGATCCCAATGTTACTCAACTTAATTTCAAACAAAGTGAGGATGATATTTACAATCAGGATTTAGATGAAATTCTTAAACTTAGTATTAGAAATAATGCATACAGAGAAGCTGTTAGGTTGCTTTATTTAATTTGTCTCCGTCATTTAGATCAGTCTAATAAGATAGATTGGAAACCTTGGAAAACTAATCATGATTATTATTACGAGATAACGGATAAAAATCACAATCAAGAGTTTAAGCACCTTGTTACAAATTATGAATATGTATGGTACGGTCATTTTTCTGTGGATATTAATAAATTTAATGAGATTAAAGAACAGTTTGAAAAATTCATAAATACTACTAATATCTAGCCTCAATATGATAAATAAAAGTAATAAATATCTATTATGGGGTATAGTTGCAGGCTTTACTTTATACATTATTATACTTGCTATTAGCCCAAAGCCAATAGATTGGAGTTTGAGTTTTTCAAAAGATGATAATATTCCCTATGGCAATAAAATTCTATTTGAGGAATTAAAAACTGTTATTGACTCATCTTTAATTTCAACCTGTCATTCGCCAATATATAATTTCATAGAAAAGTCTGAATTTGACAATGCGTCTTTCATATTTATCAATATATCATTTAATCCTGAACAACCTGATCTTGATAAAATACTGAATAGTGCAAAAAATGGCAGTAACATTTTTATTGCTGCATCTTCATTTTCTAAAGAATTTAAAGACACTTTGATATTTGATATTGATTCTGATATCAATATTTATCCAACAAAAAATGACAGTTTAATTCTCAATTTAATAAATCCTAGACTAAGTAATTCAGTACAATATATTTACAAAAAAGCATATTCTGATTCGTATTTTTCAAAATTAGATACTAGTCAATCAATTCTATTAGGAACACAGAATCAGAAAAGAGCCAACTTTATAAAGATAAAATACGGCAATGGCAATATTTTTATAAATTTAAATCCGTATGCCTTTACAAATTATAATTTAGTTAAGGATAATAATTATGAATATGCTTTTAAATGTTTATCCTATCTTCCTCAAAACAATAAAGTAATATGGGATGAATATTACAAAGCGAAACCACGTCCTTCAAATTCGTTAGTAAGATATATTCTTTCACAACAAGCTTTAAAGTATGCATGGTATATCCTATTATTTTCAATAGTATGTTATTTAATTTTTGGAGCCAAAAGAATACAACGAAAAATACCAATTTTTGAACCTCCTAAAAATACAACACTCACTTTTATAGAGACCATTGGCAGGCTTTATTTCAATAGAAAAAATCATTTAGATATAGCACAGAAAAAATTTAACTATTTCCTTGAATTTCTTCGATCAAAATATTTTATAAATACATCAGTAATAGATAGCGATATGATTGCTGAAACATCTTTTAAGCTTGATATACCAGAAAAAACAATTAAAAAATTATTCTCTCAGGCAGAAAGATTAAAAATGAATATTTCATATACAGAAGAGGACATGGAACAACTCAGCAGAAATATTGAGTTTATTTATCAGAAATGTAAAAAGTAAAATTGATAAAACAGAAATATAAATCAATGGAAAATAACAATACTACATTTGAAAACAGACTAAACTTAGATGATTTAAACAAAGCTGTTTATCAAATAAAAAATGAAATCCAGAAAGTAATTGTTGGTCAGGAAAAAATTATAGACTTGATGTTAACCGCATTATTGGCAAACGGACATATTCTTTTAGAAGGTGTTCCTGGAATAGCCAAAACAATGCTTTCAAAACTGTTAGCTAAAACTATATCTACAGGCTTTTCGAGAATTCAGTTTACACCTGATTTAATGCCTTCAGATGTTTTAGGAACTACAATTTTCAATTCAGGTACAGCTTCTTTTGAATTTAAAAAGGGGCCCGTTTTTTCAAATCTGATACTTATAGATGAGATAAATCGTTCTCCAGCAAAAACTCAAGCGGCTTTGTTTGAAGTGATGGAAGAACGTCAGGTTACAATTGATGGGACATGTAAAAAGATGGAAGCTCCTTTTATAGTTTTTGCCACACAAAATCCTGTGGAACATGAAGGTACATACAGACTCCCTGAAGCTCAACTTGATAGATTTTTATTTAAAATAGAATTAGAGTATCCTAGTTTGGAGGAAGAAATTGAAATTATTACAAATGCTCAAAACAGAAAGGAGCAAAATGAATTAGAACAAATAGCTTCAGTGATTGATGCAATTGAGATTGTAAAATATCAATCTCTTGTTAAGCAAGTAATCGTTGAACAAGATCTAATAAAATATATTGCTCAGATTGTTGAAAAAACCAGGAAATCAAATAGCTTATTCCTAGGCGGAAGTCCAAGAGCTTCATTAGCGATTTTAAATGCTTCCAAAGCTTATGCTGCAATAGAAGGAAGGGACTTTGTTACTCCGGAAGATATACGGTTTGTACTAATACCTGTTTTAATTCACAGAGTTATCCTAACTCCTGAAAAAGAAATGGAAGGGGTTACGACGCAGCAAGTCATTCAACAAATTATTGATTCTGTTGAAATTCCTCGATAAACCTATATTTTATATGCGTAATTTCTGGAGATCACTCTTTTTTAATAATATATTCTATATTGGTTTAGGAATATTTGTTGCACTAATGATTTTAGGACAATTCTTCCAACCTGTATTTATTTTTGCTCAGTTAACATTTGCGTTGTTTATTGCACTTGTTCTCATAGACTTTTTACTTCTATTTCACAAAGGAAGTGACAATAAGATTAAAGGAATACGTATACTTCCGGAAAGGTTTTCAAATGGAGATACGAATCAGGTAAAAATATCATTGACAAATCATTTTAGTTTTAAAATAAGAGTGGTAGTAATAGATGAATTACCTGTTCAATTACAAATACGGGATTTCACGGAAATATTACTGTTGAAGGCTTATCAGGAAAAACAATTTTCATACAAAATAAGACCTGTTGTAAGAGGAGAATATCACTTTGGAGCTCTTAATGTTCTTATAAACTCTCCATTATCATTAATTACACGTCGGTATACTTTTAATAATAAAGCTATGACTAAAGTATATCCATCGTTTATAGAAATGCGTAAATTTGAACTCCTTGCTATTTCTAACAGGCTTACAGAAGTTGGAGTAAAAAAAATTCGTAAGATTGGCCATCAGATGGAGTTTGATCAAATTAGAGACTATATTACTGGAGATGATTATCGAACAATAAACTGGAAAGCTACTGCACGAAAAGGACATGTAATGGTCAATCAGTATCAGGATGAAAAATCTCAACAGGTATATAGCCTAATTGACATGGGACGAAATATGAAAATGCCATTTGAGGGTATGTCTTTACTTGATTATGCAATAAATACGTCTTTAGTTCTTTCTAACATTTCCATGTTAAAGCATGACAAAGCAGGTATAGTTACTTTTAGCAACACTATCAACTCCATGGTTCCTGCAGCAAAAAATGGAAGGCACATGCAATCAATTATGGAGATATTATATAATCAACAAACTAATTTTAAAGAACAAAACTTCGAGCTTTTATATACTCAGATCAGGCGAAAAATTACTCACAGAAGCTTACTGATTTTATATACAAATTTCGAAAGTTTAAGTTCGGCACGCAGACAAATTCCTTTTTTAAAAGCAATTGCAAAAAATCATCTTCTAATTGTTGTCTTTTTTAAAAACACTGAAGTTTCAAAAATAACTAATAAAAAAGCTATTAGCGTTGAAGATATCTATATTAAAACCATAGCTGAAAAATTAATTTATGATAAAAAATTAATTGTAAAAGAATTAAATCAACATGGAATTCAAACTATATTAACCTCTCCAGGAGAACTAACTGTAAACACATTAAACAAATATCTGGAAATTAAATCAAGAGGAATTTTATAGATCCTGTTTCTACATTGGATCAACATCAGCCTGTACAACAGTAGCTTTAAAACCAGGATGTGATACTAAGGTTGTAATAGCCTCACCGATAAGTTCTTTTACTTTAACTAAAGATACTCCATTTTCGATTTTAAGCATAATTTTACGTAAATGCCAATTTTGAATTTTACTAATAGTTGGAGCTTGAGGACCAACTACCCTATGATTAAATACAGACCTAAGATATTCTCCTAAATAATCAGAAGCCTGATTAACTGTATTCTGATTGCGATGTTTAACCGTTAAATGTATTAATCTATAGTATGGAGGGTATTTATAAGCATTTCGTTCTTCCATCTGCGTTTGAAAATGATGCTTAAAGTTATTATTAATAACATCCATAATAACTACATTATCCGGATTTGAAGTTTGTAAGATAACAGTACCTTGTTTTTTCTTACGACCGGCTCTACCACTCACCTGCGACATCAGCTGAAAACTGCGTTCATAGGCTCTGAAATCAGGATAGTTCAACATGCTATCAGCATTTAGAATTCCAACCACACTAACATGGTCAAAATCTAATCCTTTAGAAATCATTTGGGTTCCAATTAGTATATCTATCTCACCTCGTTCAAAATTACCAATTATTGTTTCATGCGACTTACGGGTTCTGGATGTATCTAAATCCATTCGTGCAACTTTCGCTTCCGGAAAAATAATTTTTATATCCTCCTCAATCTTTTCAGTTCCAAAACCTTTTGTTTCCAATGCTGGTGATCCGCAGGCATTACAAACTCGAGGTAATGAATATGAATTCCCACAATAGTGACATGTTAATTGGTTATTATGCTTATGGTAAGTCATACTTACATCACAATAATCACATTTAGGGACCCAACTACATTGATTACACTCTAAATAAGGAGAAAATCCCCTGCGATTCTGAAACAACAAGACCTTTTCATTATTTTCCAAGGCTTGATTGATATTTTCCACTAAAACAGGAGAAAAATTTGAACTCATCTTTTTCTTGCGTCGCTCTTCTCGCACATTTACAGTAAGAATATTAGGTAACTGAATTCCTTCATAGCGGACTAAAAGTTCAACCAAACCATATTTTCCTAACTGGACATTATGATATGTTTCTAGTGATGGAGTTGCTGTACCCAGCAAAACTTTAGCATTATGTAAATGTGCTAAAACCATTGCTGCATCACGAGCATGATATCTTGGAGCGGGATCATATTGCTTATAAGTATTTTCATGTTCCTCATCTATTATAATTAAGCCAAGATTATCAAAAGGTAAAAATACAGATGAACGGACTCCGACTATAACCTTATAATTCTTATTATTTAAAATATCGTTCCAAACTTCAACCCTTTCTGCATCCGTATATTTAGAATGATATATTCCTAATTCATCTCCAAATACTTTTTTTAATCGGGAAGTTATCTGAGTTGTTAGAGCAATCTCCGGAAGCAAATAAAGTACTTTCTTTCCTCTATCTAATTGCTCTTTTATTAAGTGTATATATATTTCTGTTTTACCACTAGAAGTAACACCATGTAGTAATACCGCATTTTTTTCTGTAAAAAGATTGTTTATTTCATTATAAGCTTTCTGTTGAGATTCATTCAGAATATGTAATCCTCTTAAGGAATCCTTAAACTTTGTCAGTCTTGAAACTTGCTCTTCTTCTTCTATAAAAATCCCCTTCTTAACTAATTCCTTAATTTGAGTTGCAGTGGCATTACTTTTTTCCTTAAGCTCGTTTTTATCAATTACCTTATTAAAATTAGACGAATTTGCGCCTCCTATTAATGTAAAAAAGGTCATCAACACTTCTAACTGCTTTTTAGCCTTACTTAAATCTGTAAAAGCATTTTGTATTTTTTGTTCCTTATAATATTCTTCAGATAGCCTGATTATTTTTTTTGTTTTAGGTTTGTAACCATCTTTTAATCTTTCACTAATAAAAACAGCTTCGCGATCTAATAGAGACTTAATAATCGGTAAAGAATTCTTTAAATCAGTCAGATTATTAAGTTCCTGTATGGTTGCTGTGTTATTTTCGGCTAAATAATCCAGAACTAAGTTCTCTTTTTTAGAAAGTAGTTCGTCTGTATTCCATTCTTTATTATAATGAACTTTAGTTTCACTTTCAAGTTTGAGTCCTGAAGGTAAAGCTGCTTTATACACCTCTCCAAGAGTACACATGTAATATTGAGCAATCCAATTCCAGAAATTTAACTGAAACTCATTTACAACAGGTTTTTCGTCTAATACAGATATTATTTCTTTAGTTTCATAACCTTCTGGTTTGGTATCATGAAGAGAATAAATGATTCCTGAATATATTTTCTTTTTTCCAAAAGGTACAATTACCCTAGTTCCAATTTCTACATTAGAAATCCAATCTTCCGGTATTTCATAAGTAAATAATCTTGGAAGAGGTACAGGTAAAATAATATCTGCGAAATACACCGTTTTCATTTCAAGCAAAATTAACTACTTAAATTGTTATTACAAGAGATCTTTGATTTTAGATCATTGACGCTGGATTTATTGGGAACACTTATTTTCAGCAATTAATAAAATCAACCGACACTTTAAGTAGCTAAATGTCATTCAGATAAAAAAGTACAAATAACTATTGTTACTATGCTTGAAAGAGGATAATACTTTAAAGTAAAGTATCCTCTTTTTCAAATATTATTGAAGGTTTATATGCATATAAACCTCCTAATAAAGAGATAAATAGCGATATAAGATAGAATATTAAACTTAATGCCACAGCATGATCTTCATTTAAGCCAAGATATTGAGATCCAAACATAAAGGTAACCTCTCTAAGTCCTAACCCGCCTAGAGATATTGGAATTGCAGACATGATACTTGAAAGGAAAAAAAGAAATAAATAATCCTCCTGCCTACCTGTAAGTTCAGTTCCCATTGACTTAAGAATAAGAATAGCTGAGATCATCTGTAAGGCTTGAATAAGTAATGACAATGCAAATACACGCCATGCTGCTGGTGCTAAATGCGCACTAAATAGTTTAAGATATAAGTAATAACCAATAAATATAATAGGGATAAAAACAACAAAGTACTTTAAAAATGGATTTATCCACAATAAAAATTGATGCACGGCTTTTATTCCCCCTTCCGGAATACCTGATTTTCCTAAATCATAATCTATAAAGTAAACTAGTGCACAGATATATATTACAATAACTGCCAAACCACTCAGTCTGTCTGCAAAAATGGTTCCTATTAATCTCTTTACTGATGTTTTATAATACCTATTTAATAAAAATACTTTATAACCGTCTCCACCAACACCTCCGGGAAGAAACATATTATAGAACATTCCAAGCCAATACAATTTAACATTGGCAACCAAACTAATTTTTATTGAGAGGAATCTATAAAAGGTATTTAAACGATATGAACTTATTACTTGTGATAAAGCATATAGTAAAACTGCAAGAATTAAAAGTCCAATATTTAATCCGGCAACTGCACTTATGGTTTCCTGAAAATCTATCTTATTAAAAACGTAGTATAAAGCTACAGCGGATAAAACTATTTTAGCTATAAGCTTTAAAACTTTAGAGTATTTTTGAAAAAATTGCAAATCGATTTTATTTAAAATTTACTTGCGACAAAAATAGTTTAATATTTAAATAAAAAAACAATCATACATTATCTAATATTTTGATAATATATGATTGCTAATGTTTTACGCATATATAATGCGCTTGTATTAAAATTATTTTAATAGCATTTCAGCAAGCTCCTCTTCAAAGAAGAAACTATCCATACCAAAAGCAGGTTCCAACTCATCAATCCATTGGGCATTATTGTTGTATTTAGCAAAGAATGGACGGCCTACCCAATCATTATTTCTGCCCTGAATAAATTCTAAGGTCATAATTTTTTCACCCTTCAATTCTGATATCCCGACAACTCGAATTTTTCCTGGATTACATGACATACTTGGACCTCTAACAGTTCTGGCAATTCCACTTACATGTGAATACGCTTTTTTAAATATACTCCATGCTTTAACTAAAGAAATTCCAAAATAATCATGAGCGCCAGTATCTCTTGCAATAAACATATAATAAGGGATCATACCCAAATCTACTTGTTTTTGCCACATTTCAGCCCACACATGCCCATCTGCATTAATGTGATTTAGTATCGGAGATTGCGTTCTAATAATTGCTCCGGTTTCACGAATCCTTTTAACTGCTTTCTTTACAGCATCTGTTTCTATCTCTCTAGGATGATTGAAATGCGCCATAAACGAAAGATTCATTCCTGCATTTGTAATTTTCTCAAAAACAGATAGCATCTCATCTGCATCTGTATCAGACAAATATCTGTATGGCCAGAAACTTAAAGACTTAGATCCGATTCGTATTGTTCTTAAATGATCAATTTTTGCCTCTAATATCTTTGTTATATAAGCATCAAAAATATTAGCTTTCATTACCATTGGATCACCCCCTGTAATAAGTAAATCAGTAATTTCTGGATGTCTTTTTATATACTCAATGATTAAATCAACCTCTTTCATTGAGAATTTTAGCTCGTGCATATTTGTAAATTGTGGCCATCTAAAACAAAATGTACAATATGCATGGCAAGTTTGCCCTTGTGAAGGAAAGAACAACATAGTTTCTCGATATTTATGTTGTGCTCCATGTAGCAAATTTCCATCTATTTCTGGCACATTATATTTCAATTGACCAGCAGGATGAGGATTTAAGTTTTCTCTAATTATATTTGCCTCCTCTCGCAAAATTTCATTTGTAGCTCCTGATTTAATTAATGTTGCCATATGATTAAAATCGCTTTCAGACAACATCCCCTTTTGAGGGAAATTTAAAATAAACATCGGATCATCTTGATAATTCTCCCAATCAATTAATTCTTCCACTACATAATTATTAGTTTTAAACGGAAGAACATGTCCAACCACCTCTATATTAAAAATATCCACCTCTGAAAGCAAGGAAATTTGAGGGATATTTTTAAAATTGTGTAACGTATACGTTTGATACTTTTTCATCATGCTTTCTTTTAAAAAGTTATACCATATATCAGTTCATAGCCAACATCACTTTAAGGCAAGAAACGCCATTCTTCAATAAAAATCAAAGACCGTTTTCTAATCATTATGAAGTATTAATTCGCCCATATCGGTAAGACCACTCTTTAAGTTACAATAATTATTGTAATTTGTCAAACAGACCACTTTCAATTAGCAACATACACAACACTCTGATTTAATGTTATTTATCAGCTAAAAACCCAAATTTTCCTCAAAAGTAGTAAAAATATGTAAGAAACTACCTGATAAGTTCCGTTCTGTTGGAATCTAATTTTAAGAAAATAAATAATAATGTGGTAAATCCCCATAAAGATGAACCTCCATAACTAAAAAATGGAAGTGGAATTCCAATTACAGGAGCTAATCCAATTGTCATTCCAATATTAATTGTAAAGTGAAAGAAAAATATTGATGCAACACTATATCCATATATCCGACTAAATACAGAATGTTGCTTTTCTGCCAATATAATTAACCTGATCATTAAAAACACAAACAACACAACAACAAAAGAAGTTCCAATAAACCCCCACTCTTCTCCTACTGTGCAAAAAATAAAATCGGTACTTTGTTCTGGTACAAAATCAAACTTTGTTTGCGTTCCGTCCAGATAACCTTTACCAAGTAAACCTCCTGAACCAATAGCAATTTTTGATTGATTTACATTATATCCAGCTCCAAGTGGATCATCTTTAAAACCCAATAAAACATTGATCCTGTTTCGTTGATATTCAGATAATATTTCCTCAACAAAATAATCTGTTGAGATTGTAAAAGCAATTGCTCCCCACATAAATAATAAAGCGGGTAAAACAGGCTTTAATCGTTTACTTAATCCTTTTATTCCAAGAAACACTGAGATGCATAAAGCTGCAAATAAAGTAATAAGATCCCACTTTGGTTCTTTACCAAAAACACTAAATACTAAATAAACAAACCCAGATCCAACAAATCCAACTATAGCTGTTTGTGCTACCAATTTAAGGTTAACTTTAATACTAAGAAAAACATAGATCCCAAGAATCACGATCCACATAATAATTACATTTGGATATACTAAAGTAAGTACTGACACAACAGCTGCTATAATACCAAATACAAGTATACTTCCCGATAAACCTTCTCTATACAGTGGCAGAACAAAAACGAAGAAAACAAGAGCACTTCCTGTATCATTCTGCAATAAAATACAGATAATTGGAAGCATCCAAATAAATACTACACGTAAAAAGTTTGACCGTTTTTTGAAGGAGAAATCATACCGGCTCATTATCCGAGCTATAGAAAGTGCAGTGGCTACTTTGGCCAATTCAACAGGCTGAAATCTAACAGGACCTAATTCAAACCATGATTTGGCACCATTAATCTCTTTACCTAAAAAGATAACTGTAAACAATAAGAATACAGAAAGGCCATATAAAAAGTACGAAAAGGCTACAAAAAACTTACTATCTGTCATGAAGATTGCCCAAATAATAACTAACGACAATGCAATCCACATTAACTGTTTAGCATATTCTTTTCCCGCATCAAAAAATACAGGATTTTCAGGATTATAATTGGCAGCATAAATATTGAACCACCCAAAAGCTACTAACAGAATGTAAGTTATTACTGTTATCCAATCTATTGATTTTATATAACTATTATTTTGAGGCATGAATTAAATCTCCTTCTAACATTCTTTTTTCAATCCATTTTCTGGATGGATCAATTTCATTTTTCAAATATTTCTCAACCATTAAACTGGCAATTGGGGCTGCCCAAGTAGATCCAAAACCCCCATTTTCAACATAAACAGCTATAGCAATCTTTGGATTATCCTTAGGTGCAAAAGCTACAAAAACAGAATGATCTTCACCATGAGGATTTTCTGCAGTACCTGTTTTACCACAAATTCTAATTCCCGGGATGCGAGCAATACCTGCGGTATTACCACCTGTATCCCAAACTGCTAATTCCATTCCTTCAATAATGGGTGTAAAATTACTTGTATCTACACTTGTTTGGTGTATTGTAGTAAATTTTGAAGGAATCGTATCATTCTCAATATCCTTAATAATATGTGGAGTATAAAACTTTCCCTTATTTGAAATTGTAGCAGCAAGATTTGCAATTTGCATTGGTGTTGCTAATAATTCACCCTGTCCAATTGCTAATGAAACTACGGTTAAGGAGGACCAACTTTTATTATAAATTTTATCGTAAGTCTTATGATTAGGAACAAATCCTCTTTTTTCATTCGCAAAGTCAACTCCAAGTTTGTATCCAAACCCAAAATCTACTAAATAATTTTTCCATAACTCAAAACCATCCTGAACTGTTTCATTCTTAGGATTGTCAAGAATTCTGCGGAACACATTACAATAATATGCATTACAAGAACCTGAAATTGAATGTCTCAAATCTAAGGGACTTGGGTGATGATGACAACCTAAATGAAAGCTACCTACAGAATACCCCATATAACATTCAAATTTTGATTCCGGAGTAATTACTCCTTCCTGCAAACCAATTAATGCATTTAATGGTTTAAATGTAGATCCCGGAGGATACAATGCCATTATAGGTCTATTAAAAAGAGGCTTTAATGAATCTGTACTTAATTCTGCAAAATTACCTGCCCTTTGCTTACCAACGAATAATGAAGGATCATAAGTTGGAGCAGATATCATTGTTAATATTTCGCCACTTTCCGGTTCAATAGCAACAATAGAACCTATTTTATTGGCCATTAACTCTTCACCGTATTTTTGCAGATCAATATCAATAGTTAGTTTAATATCCTTTCCTGCTTCTGCAGGAATATCAAATTTACCATCGCGAAAAGCACCTTTTTCTCGCCCATGAACATCAACTAATACGTACTTATATCCTTTTTCCCCTCTTAAGAATTGTTCATAAGTTGATTCAATTCCATTGATCCCATGATAATCACCATTAATGTAGTAATCATCTTTTTTAATAGTACTCGGTCCAACTTCACCAATATATCCTAAGATGTGACCAGCATTAGGATATTCATATTTTCGTAATGTTCTACGTTGAACAAAGAAACCATCAAACTTGTAAAGCTTTTCTTGTAAATATCCATATTGTTCTGCAGATAATTGTTTATAAAATACTGATGGTTTTATTGATGAAATTTTACGACTTCGCAGTTTCATTCTCATTTCATGAAACAAGCCTTTCAAATCATCATTTGATATATTTAATGCTTTACAAAAAGATATAGTATCCATATCTTTTAATTCCCTAGGGACTACCATTAAATCATAATTTGCTTGATTGGAGACTATAAGTTTCCCATTTCGGTCATAAACCAATCCTCGTGCTGGATAATTAATAATCTCACGACGGGTATTACTTTCAGCAGAATATTTATATGAGGGATCATAAACCTGAAGAATAAATAACTTTATTAAAAAGGCAATTCCTATAAATATAAATATTAAGGCAACAACTAATGTTCTTCTATTTAAATTTTCCACTTCTCTCTCTTTTAAATTCTACTGCGCTTTTGATAGTTAAACAAGAGTGTTATTCCCATAATAAGTAAAGTAAAAACTGAACTAAAAAGTGTTTTTCCTAATACTTCAAGAATATTGGAAAATGAAAATGATTCAATAAAAAAATATATTAAATGATGGATAATTACTAAAACTCCGGCATATTTAAAAAACCATGGAAAACCATAAAAAGAGGGTATAGGTAAAGTTCCTACCTCATATCCATCTCTTGGAGAAATACGCATTAATACAAATTTACGCAGATAGGCCATCAACAATATAGCAGCCATATGCATACCGGGTGTATTTGAGAACATATCAATACTCAAACCAAGTATAGATGCTAAAACCAACAAAAGCCATCCTGGTGTTTCAAAAGGTAATGTCAAAATAAACAGAACATATAAATACGGATTAATATAACCTGAAAACTCTATTTTATTCAGAATAATTACCTGTAGAAATATGAAAAAGAAAAAATTGAATATATATCTTGGTATTAAACTAATCATTGTTGACTCTCCTCCTCTAATTGTGATTGTTGATCCTGAAAAATATTCTCTACTACTTCAACATAATTCAACCTTGCAAAATCAACACTTAGTTTTACTTTAATCTTAAAAAAGCTTTCCCCTACAGGATGCTCTACACTTTCAACGGTACCAATTAAAACACCCTCAGGAAAAGTTGAAGAATATCCACTTGTTATAACCTGATCTCCCAATTGCACATTTGCATGCTCTGGTATTTCATCCAGTATAGCATAATGTACTGATTTATTATCCCAACTGACCGATCCAAAAAAATCCGATCCTTTAAGTTTTGCAGAAATTTTAAGTCGAGGATTTAATATTGATAAAGCTGTACTGTAATTTTTAGAACACTTAATTACAATGCCAACAACGCCTAATCCTGAAATAATCCCCATATCGGGTTTTATACCATCTAAAGTTCCTTTGTTAAGCGTTATATAGTTAAAGTGTTTTCGGATAGAGTTATTAACTACTTTACAAGTACGATATTTATATTGGGTTGATGTGCTTGAGTCGCCAACTAAAGTAAAATAATCTTTTGCCTGAACAAATGAGGTTGGAAGCTGGCTTCGTAGATATGCATTTTCCTCTGCCAATTCCTGATTTACTTTTTTTAATACAAAATACTGTTCTACATTATTCACTGTTTCAAATATTCCACCACTCATTTTTGAAGATGAGCTTAGATAAATGGCTTTCTGATTTTGATTATACGTTACAATTAATGTAAAAGCAACTATTTCCAACAGGATGAATAATAATCCATTATGATGCTTTATTAAAAAACGTAAGAAATTTCTCATTAAAATGTTGTGTTGTTTTTCCTAATATTCATTTAATACAAAGCACCTTAAACAATATTAAAAATTATATTGTAAGATGCTTTAACTCTAACAAGCGTAAAGTTAATCTTTTAACATTTAATTTTCATCACGTTTATTCAATTAAACACAAAAAAAGAGGAAATGTAAATATCTCCTCTTCAATTATTTTAATTTATCTATCCATAACAATTTAAATTTTACCCATAATATGTAACATTCTTTTCTTTGTTAACACAGCAATTCTATACATAATAGGTACAATAACTAAAGTAAGGAAAGTTGCAAATGTAAGCCCAAAAATTACAGTCCAGGACATAGGTGACCACATAGCAGCCATATCTCCACCAAAACTTATATGAGGCTCAAACTCACTCAACAATCCCCAAAAATCAATATCGATACCAATTGCCATTGGGAGTAATCCTAAAATTGTTGTTATTGCTGTTAGTAAAACCGGACGCAATCTTGTTTTCCCGGCTAATACAATGCTATCAGTTGCTACATCGACAGGTAAAAACACTTTCTCACCTAACCCTAATTCTGATCTTTTGCGCGATTTTAATAATTCAATATAGTCAATTAACACAATCGCATTATTTACTACAACCCCAGCTAAGGAAACAATCCCTATTCCTGTCATTATCACAACAAAGTCCATTTTAAAAGTAGCCAATCCTCCAAATACACCAATTGTACTAAATAATACGCTGGCAATGATAATAAAAGGCTTAACTATTGAATTAAACTGAGAAACTAAAATGATTAATATTAAAACAATTGCAAGTCCCAACGCAAAACTTAAAAATGCCATTGATTCAGCCTGCTCTTCCTGTTCTCCAGTAAATTCATATTGATAACCTGTTGGCATTTCAAAATCCTCCAATAATGCTTTAATCTCATTATTAACATTATTGGCATTATATCCTTCAAGTACATTAGAATATAAAGTCACTACTCTGTTTAAATCAATCCTTTTTACGGCATCATATGTTGTAGCATAAGAAAAACTTGCCACCGCAGAAATTGGAATCTCCATTAGTTTGCCCATATTATCCCTGAATACAATCTTTTGATTCATTAATGCAGGAATACTGTTTCTGTATTCTTCTTTTAATCGTAATTGAATTGGATATTTATCCTCTCCAATCTTATAATCAGAAACCTCTTTTCCGAATAATGCTGTTCGAAGTGTACTTGATACCTGTGCCGTAGACATTCCAAAACGACGAACTCTTTCCCTATCGATTGAAACCAACATTTCAGGTTTATTTACATTAAGATCCATTTTTAATCCTTCGATGCCTTCTATCTGTTCTCTTTCAATAATACTTTCAATGGTATCTGCTAAATACACAAGTTTATCGAAATCATAACCTGAAATCTCAAGATTGATTGGTTTACCGGTCGGAGGTCCTCCTTTGTCTCTATCAATTGTAAAAATAGCACCTGGATAATTATAAGTAAGGCTGTCATTAAACATCTTAAGAATATTTGCAGTATGAACACCATCCCTATCTTCATAATCCACAAAAGAAACAGTAACAAGACATTTATTATCTCTTGTAGAAAAGTCGAGATCATCCTCTAATCGTGCTCCATCTCCCACATTGGTTAAAACCGACTTAACTGCTTTTTTATAAGGATCAATCATTCGTATGATATCCTTTTCCAGTTTTTTTGCAAACCTATCAGTTGATGTTATATGTGTTCCGGCAGGTAGTTCAACAAAAACATTTATAAAATTAGGATCTCCGGAAGGAAAGAAAACAGTGTTTGGAGATCGCATAAAATAAAATGCAATAGTAAAAAACAACAACAAAACTGTTCCTAGTAATAAATTCCTTGGACGTTTTCCTGATAGTGCAGCCGTTAAAAATTTAACATAAACATTTTCTAACTTATCCAAAAAGGTAGTTTTAAACCAAATTCCAATCTTAGCAAAAATAAGATAGTTCATTAGTGTAACAAATGCTCCTATAAACATTAAACTACCTAAAATATTGGGCCCAATCAGATAAAACACAATTCCCAAAACAACAAGAATTGCAATAATTCTAACAACCAGATATTTATCCGGAATTTTATCTTCATCTGTATGCCTGATAAACATAGATGAAAAAACAGGGATTATAACCAGAGCAACAAAAAGTGAAGATGAAAGTACAATTATTAATGTAATTGGGAGGTACTTCATAAATTCCCCCATTACAGAATCCCAAAATACCAATGGGAAAAATGCTGCTAATGTAGTCAATGTTGAAGCTATAATAGCTATAGCTATCTCTCCAACTGCAAGGCGAGCAGCTTCAAGAGGTCGATATCCTTTATCTATAAATCGATAAATATTTTCTACAACAACAATAGCATTATCCACTAACATTCCTAAAGCCAAAATCAATCCAAATAAAACCATCATATTAATGGTGTAGCCAATAATCTGTAAAATCACAAAGGACAGAAACATTGATAATGGAATAGCCAAACCTACAAACAAAGCATTACGAGTACCCAAAAAGAAAAACAAGACTAAAACAACAAATAACATACTCATAATCATACTATTCTCAAGACTATTTAATTGAGCCTTTACCATATCTGATTGATCATTCGTAATCGTGATTTGCAGTGCTTCGGGAAAAATATGTTCTTCTTTTACATGATTTAATATTTCGTCAATCTGCTTTGTTGCATTAAGCAGATTCTCTCCACCTTTTTTCACAACCTGCAAAGAAACAACAGGTTGCTCATCTAATCGTGTAATACTTGAAGGTTCTTCATACCCATTAACAACTTCTGCTACATCGTATAAATAAACAACTTTACCTTCCTCACTTTTAACAATAATGTTTCTAATTTCATCCATTGAAGTGAACTCGCCAAGTGCACGAATAGACCTTTGAGTATTTCCTAATCTGATTTCCCCACTTGAAATGCTAATATTTTCATAAGCGATGGCATTCTCAATATCATTAAAGCTAATTTTACGAGCTGCCATTTTTAGAGGGTCAGCATTAATCTTTATTTCTTTTTCATTAATACCCTGAATTTCAACTTTTGAGATTTCTGGTAATGCTTCAATCCTGTCTTCTAAAATTTCTCCATAATTTTTAAGCTCATCAACGCTGTAGTCTCCTGATAAATTAATATTTACAATTGGAAACTCTGAGGCATCAATATCCTGTACAACCGGATCAGCAGGAAGATCATCAGGCAAATCATCCATAGCATTATCAACAGCATCTTTACTATCTTGCAATGCAACTTTACTATCTATTCCACTATTAAATACTATCAGTATATAAGAAAGTCCTTGTGAAGAAGTGGACTTTATATCCTTAATTCCATTAATAGTCTCAAGTTCCTTTTCTATAGGTCGGGTAACTAAATTTTCAATATCAAGAGGTGCATTTCCTGGATATGGTGTCATAATCATAACCCAAGGCAACTCTACCTCTGGAAATAACTCTTTGGGTAAAGTATTATAAGATACTAATCCGAAAATAGCCAACGAGAAAGTCAATAATAAAACCGTAGTTTTATTTCGTAAAGCCAAACTTGTAAGCTTAAATTCTCTTACAATTTTATCCTTGATATGCTCTTTTTGAATATTTTGTTTTTCTTCTTGCATTTTTATCTAAGTTAAATGGCTTTACCGGATTATCTTAATTCTACCAATGATCCGTTAGAAACCGTATTATAACCTTCTACAATAACTTTATCTCCTTCATTTAAACCTTTTAGTATTACTGTTTCATCTTGATATGATCGCCCTGACTCAACATATACTTTTTTAGCTTCATTATATTTTTCAATAAATAAAAACCTACCAGTTATATCATTTTTTATAATAGCCGAAGGAACTACCAATGCATTATCAACCTTATAATCATTGATTTTTATCGAAGCCATCATATTTGGTTTTAAAACTTCATCAATGTTATTTAAAACTACCTGTACATTAAATGTTCTGTTTTGTGGATGAATAATGTTTCCTGTTCTTGAAACAGGAGCCTTAACAACCAAATCCGGATAGGTTGAGAAGGTTAGCTCAACCGTATCTCCTTTTGAAACAGAAGGAATAAAAGCTTCAGAAACTTCAGCATTAATTTTCATTCTTTTTAAGTTTACAAGCTGAAGAATAATTGCTCCAGGAGCAGATAATTCCCCTTCCTTAGAAATAACATTGTCAACGATTCCATTAAAAGGAGCTTTTATATTGTATAATTCTAATTGTGCCTTCTGAGTTTTTAATGCACTTTCCAATGCATCTTTATTTGTTTTAGCTTGCAAATACTCTATTTCTGAACCAATATTTTGATCCCAAAGACTTTTTTGTTTTGTATAAACATCTTTTGCCAATTCTAAATTTGCCTCTATTTCCCGGATTGCATTTGATAGTGTGCTAGAATTTAATGATACAAGCAATTGCCCCTTACTTACTCTTTGCCCTTCCTCTACATGGATTTTTTTTATTTGTGCAGGTACTTCAGGGCTAATATTTGCACTTTGAACAGCTTCTAATAAACCATTCGCTTGAATGTAATGCTTAAAAAGCTGCTTATTAACACTCTGTACAACTACAGGAAGTTTAAATTTCACACTATCACCAGCAATATCTTTTAGCTGTTTCTCAAGTTGCAGATTTTCTTTTTTTAGATCCTTTATTGTTTGTCTGTTTGCATTAATCTTTGACTTAATTTCATCCTTTTTTGAAGATGAACATGCTATCATAAAACCTGTTAATATGATGGATATTATTATTTTTTTCATGATTATAGACTTTTATAATTGAGAAGTAGCTTTTTCGAATTTTATATACATGTTGAAATAATTCATTGCTGCATTATTAAAATTAATAACAGATTCTGTCATGTTACTTTCATTTTGAGATAACTCAAGACTATTTAGTAAACCGTTATTAAATTTCACGAGCGACTTTTTATAAATTCTTTGCGAGATATCTTTTGACTCACGAGCATTTATAAACTGTTTATGAGCATTTGTAAGATTAGCCTTAGCAATCATCAGATCTCTTTTCAATGTTTGTTCAACCATTTGTTTCTCAACATTAAGTTTCTTAAGCTGAAGTTTTTTCTGCTTTAACTGTGCAGATCTTTGACCACTTGAAAAAATTGGAACTGACAATGCCACTCCTAACATCGATCCCTCTGTTTTAACCAAATCAGACCAGGATTGACCAAAATATGTATAATCATAATTTATAAAAGCACTTAATCTTGGCATTGCTAAAGCTCTCTGGTTTTTAATATCCAATCCTTTGATATCTATTTGAGTTTGTATTGTTTTATAATCAATATGGGATTGTATATCACTATTATATTCAGGATTTACAGGAATTTCAATTATAATATCATTAATATTATCAGCTAACTTCAGAGGTTTATCAATATCATAACCCATAGCAAATTTTAAAATTGACATTGCTATTTCACATTGATTTTTTGAATCATCATACATTCTTTTTGATTCATTTACCATCAATTTCACCTGATCTACCTCAATATCTTCTCTGAAACCTTTTTCATAATATGCTTGTATTTGTTTCAACGTATTCTCATTTGTTTCAAGATTAACCTTAAAATCTTCAATATTCTGTTTCGCTACAAGTGTCAAAAAATAAGCCTCTGCAACAGCCTGTTTCAATTCAATATTCGTTTTCTGCTCAACATTCTCAGATAATCTTACATACACCTTACTCGCCTGAAGGCCTACAAAATAAGAACCATCAAAAAGTAATTGATCTACTCTTCCTCCAATTGAATTATTGTATTTTGTACCAAAAACCGTTGTTATAGTAGTATCACCAAACATAATCTGGTTTTCCTGAAGCTTTAAATTATTTGTAATTGATCCACTGGCATTTACCTGAGGTAAACCAATAGCAATTGTCTCATTTACTTTTTTCTTTGCAATATTTATATCATGCCGGGCATTAATACTCTGATATCCATATTCTGTAGCATAAGCCATTGCCTGACTTAAAGTTACCTCAAGAGTATCACCTTGAGCTTTTCCATTAAAATGAATGAATATAAAGATTAAGAGTATAAAGAGTTTTCCTTTCTTCATCATATAGTTTACTGTTGATAGGTTATTATTTATTCTGAATGATGTTTTTAGTTCTGTTTCTACCTTAATTATCGAACAAAATTACCGTCTGATATTTCTTTTCTAAACTTAAATCGGTTAATGACTCTTTTTTATCGGTAAACAAACAAGAATATTTAAACCAAAATCTGAAAAATTTAGATTTTATTCGTATAAAAATAGAAAACTAAAATAACATACAAACTAATTTAATGTCAATAGTTTTTGCTTATTAAATGCATATAATATTTACTTTTGGATTGCGTTTATATATTTGAAAACTTTATATATTTCTAATGACAATACAAACTTATAATAGCTGCTTAATTAACTATAGATTTATTCTAATAATAATTTTAATATTTATTCTACCTTTTAAGCTTGATTCACAACAAAAATCAAAAAGAAATAAACGAACAAGCAAAAGAGAAATTCGAAAACGACAGGAAGAAGCAAATAAAAAAAGTGACTATAATAAGTTCAATGAACTTATACCAATGGGAAGTTCTGCTTCTATTGCCAGAAATGATTATATATGGAGTTACGAAACAGCCAACACAGTTCCCGTGCGTGGAGGAGACATAAGCCTTTTTTCACCAACCAGACTTAGTTTTAGAAGAGGACAGGAAATAGGTACATCTATTGGATCTGCAGCGTTTATCCCAATGATCTACTTAAAAAAAAGATGGAAAGAAGGTAAACTATACATTGCAACCAGACATCAGGCATACTCTTTCTATCCGGGTTTACAGATTATGCGCAATAATAATTATCATCAATTCATACCTGAAAATTCGGACATTCCACTAGTAATAGCAATAAAAAATGAACTAATAATTAGTAAACCATTTTTAAAAGATTTAAAATGTGGAAGTATAAAACAACCTTTTATTATTGCAACCGTGGGAGTTTCTTATCATTATGGTATAAAAATATCCGGTACAGATGTTAAACTTATTGATTATAAATTCATTCGCCCAAGAAATGGTGTAATTTTAGGCGATGCGGGTTTTTTATCAGCGAGAATACAAGGAGATTTCTACATAAACCAAAACCTATTACTAACGTTAGCGGCACGTGGGTTATTCGCCAATAATGTTTACGGGAACTCTATTGAACAAAATTCATTAATCAGATATAAAATTTCGCCTAAATTTTCATTAAGCGGAGGCTATTGGATGAACTTTGGCAAAGGTGATGGGACGTTTATCATTCCGATTATTGATTTAACATACCATTTTGGAACAAGAGAGATCAGACAAAAAGGTTTATTTGGGAAAAGGTAGATTTTGTATCTCCCATTCCCAATTAGTTAAACAATATTTACAGTGTAAATAACAACACAATTGATAAAAGTAACACAACCTGAACAATCAAAAATCTAACAGGTATCTCAATTTTTTTTACGCTACTTACAAGAGAAAGGATTTTTGTTTTCATAGATAAATATTTTGGTGGTTAATGTATACTCTTGCTTTGACTAAAAAAATCCATAAAGGTTGCTTTTAAAACGAAAAAAAATTTAAATTATTTTATTTATAGGATATTAATCAATTTTGAATTGAAAAAAAGAACACAAACTCTTTTTTTATACTTTCATATTTGCTTAATTTGTACAAGCATTTAAACATTCAAGTGAAAAACAATAACAACATATTATCTTTCCTTTTAAACAACGTTGTTGTTACCTCCAATGATTTTTTTGGTTATACAGGTATGATGTGTCGCATGATGATGATGACAATCTAGTGTCAACGCGCATTATATCAGGATAATTTCATTTCAAAAACCTATTATAATGCGCCAGGCATTGTAAAGGAAAGAAGTGTAGATTATTCAACTAAAATTATTATACCATGTCAGACTTAAAATTTGAAACTCTCCAGTTACATGCTGGACATCAGGTTGACTCAGATACAAATTCAAGAGCTGTACCTATTTATCAAACTTCATCATTTGTATTTAACGATGCAGAACATGCTGCTAACTTATTTGGACTAAAAGAATTCGGAAATATTTATACCCGTATGAATAATCCAACTACTGATGTTTTTGAGAAACGTATTGCTGCTCTTGAAGGCGGTGCTGCAGCTTTAGCTGTTGCTTCAGGTCAGGCAGCACAGTTTATTGCCATAAATAACATACTTCAGGCTGGTGATAATTTTGTATCAACATCTTATTTATATGGTGGTACTTATAATCAATTTAAAGTTCAATTTAAACGATTAGGAATTGATGTAAAATTTGTAGAAGGGGATAATCCTGCTGATTTTGAGACTAAAATAGATGAGAATACCAAAGCAATTTATTTAGAGACAATCGGAAATCCTCGCTTTAATATTCCTGATTTTGAAAAAATAGCTGCAATTGCTAAAAAACACGATATTCCATTAATTGTTGACAATACTTTTGGTGCTGGAGGTTATTTGTTTCGTCCATTAGAGCATGGAGCTAATGTAGTTGTTGAATCTGCAACAAAATGGATTGGCGGTCATGGAACCTCTATAGGTGGAGTTATTGTTGATGGTGGTAATTTTAATTGGGGTAATGGTAAATTCCCTTCTATTTCTGAACCTAGTGAGAGTTATCATGGATTAAATTTTTGGGAAGTATTCGGTGAAGGTGGTCCATTCGGAAACATTGCTTTTGCAATCAGATGTCGTGTAGAAGGTCTTCGTGATTTTGGACCTGCATTAAGCCCATTTAATTCGTTTTTATTACTTCAAGGTCTTGAAACATTATCGTTAAGAGTTGACAGAACCGTAGAAAACACATTAAAAGTGGCTCAATGGTTAGAACAACATCCCGAAGTAGAATATGTAAATTATCCGGGATTAGAAAGTTCACCTTACAATACTTTAGCTAAAAAATATCTAACAAAAGGATTTGGTGGTGTACTTACCTTTAAAATTAAAGGAGGTAATGAGAGAGCTGATAAATTCATAGGAAGTCTTGATTTAATTAGTCACCTGGCTAATATTGGTGACGCTAAGACTTTAATTATTCACCCAAGTACAACAACTCACGAACAGTTAAGCATTGAAGAACAAAAAGCATCCGGAGTTGAGCCTGGCCTATTAAGACTATCTGTTGGAATCGAACATATTGATGATATTAAAGCTGACCTTACTCAAGGTTTTAGTAAATCAAAATAAATACTTTTGCAATCCTGTTTCATATTTTATGAAACAGGATTTTTATTACCTGACAAGCAATCAACAAAAATGGTTAAAAAGAAATTAAAAATAGGTTTAATAGGATTTGGTGTAGTTGGACAAGGATTATATGATGTACTTCAGAAGAGTCCTGCCCTGAATGCAGATATATTAGGTATTTGTGTAAAGAACAAAAAGGAACGCAGTCTTCCTGATTCGCTTTTCTGTTATTCCCCTGATGAAATCATTAACAATGAAGACATTAATCTTGTAGTTGAGTTAATATCTGATGCTGATGAGGCTTATCATATTGTAAAAAAATCCTTAATTAATGGCAAAAATGTCGTTTCTGCCAATAAGAAAATGATTGCTGAGAACTTAGCTGAATTAATTTCATTACAGAAAGAACATAATGTTTCCTTACTTTATGAAGCTTCTGCTTGCGGCAGTATACCTGTCATCAGAAACCTTGAAGAATATTACGACAATGATCTACTACTTTCTGTAACCGGAATATTAAACGGATCATCAAACTACATTCTATCAAAAATATTTGATCATAATAACGATTATAATACAGCACTAAAAGAGGCCCAGGATTTAGGTTTTGCCGAAGCTGACCCTAGTTTTGATGTTGATGGATTTGACTCTTTATTTAAGTTAGTTATTCTAACCGCACACAGCTTTGGTACGATTGTAAATCCAAAAGATGTTCTACACTATGGAATATCAAATATTTCAGACTTTGATATTCGTTATGCTAAAGAAAAAGACTATAAAATAAAGCTAGTAGGACAGGTTGAAAAATTTGAGAAAAATAAAATTTCTTTATTCGTATTACCTCGCCTAGTAAAGAGCGATAAATACATCTACAACGTTGAAGATGAGTTTAACGGAGTTGTAATCAAAGGATTAGCTTATGACAAACAGTTTATGTTTGGAAAAGGAGCAGGGGGACATCCAACAGGGTCTGCTGTTCTATCTGATATTACAGCTATTGCTCATGATTACAGATACGAGTATAAAAAAATGAACTACTATAGCTCATTTAAATATGAGAAAGATGTAATTATTGAGATTTACCTACGCTATAAAAATGAGGCAGATCTTAAGAAATTTAAGTTTGATTCTATTTCAGAAGAATATAACGGTCCAGAGTGTAATTATAAAATAGGTCTGATAAAAATTCAGGATCTGATGGCAATTAAAGATGAATTAAGAAGTATGGATATTTTTATTGCTGTTACCAGAAAGACACTAAATTATTAATAAGATAACATTGTCCTTAAACAAAAAAAGCTGCAGATGATGCAGCTTTTTTGTTATTATATCATATCAATTATACATCATAAGTTGTAGAAGCTGTATCGCCTCCTCTTCCAGTCCAATTGGTGTGGAAAAACTCACCTCTTGGTTTATCCACTCTTTCGTAAGTATGTGCTCCAAAGTAATCTCTTTGAGCTTGCAATAAATTAGCAGGAAGTTTTTCTGTTCTATATCCGTCAAAATAACTTAATGCACTAGAAAATGTAGGAACAGGAATTCCGCTTAAAGTAGCATGAGCTACAACCTGACGCCATCCTTCAATTGCCTGATTAATTTTTTCTTTAAAATAAGGATCAAGCAATAAATTAGACAATTCAGGATTATTATCAAAAGCCTCTTTAATTTTCCCTAAGAATACGGATCTGATAATACATCCACCTCTCCACATTAAAGCAATTCCTCCGTAATTTAGATCCCAGTTATTTTCTTTTGCAGCTTCACGCATCAAAACATAACCCTGAGCATACGAAACAATCTTAGATGCAAATAAGGCATCTTTAATATACTTTACAAATTGCTTTTTATCTCCATCATATTTTTGAATGGGTGACCCTAAAACTTTAGAAGCTTCAACTCTTTCTTCCTTCTGAGCAGAAAGACAACGAGCAAAAACAGATTCTCCAATAAGAGTCAAAGGCACACCTAGATCTAAAGCTGTAATACCAGTCCATTTTCCTGTACCCTTTTGCCCTGCTGCATCAAGAATACTTTCAACCAATGGCTTACCTTCTTCTTTATACCCCATAATATCTCGGGTAATTTCAATTAGATAACTATCTAAATCACCGGTATTCCACTCATCAAATATGTCATGCATTTCATCATGCGACAATCCAAGATAGTCTTTCATAATATGATATGCTTCTGTAATCAACTGCATATCACCATATTCAATTCCATTATGAACCATCTTCACAAAATGACCTGCTCCATCTTGTCCTACCCAGTCACAACAAGGCACGTCATTTTCAACTTTAGCACTAATATTCTGAAAAATCTCTTTAATAAAAGGCCACGCTTTATCTGAACCACCAGGCATTAATGAAGGTCCTTTTAATGCTCCTTCTTCACCACCAGAAACACCAGATCCTACATAAAGAAATCCTTTCTCTTCAACGTATTTTGTTCTTCTGATTGTATCCGGATAGTGAGAGTTTCCTCCATCAATAATGATATCTCCCTCTTCAAGATAAGGAATAACCTGATCAATAAGAGCATCAACAGCAGCTCCAGCCTTTACAAGCATCATTACTTTTCTTGGTTTCTCAAGCGAGTCAACAAGCTCTTCAATAGAATGCGCTCCAATAAAATTTTTACCCGATCCTCTTCCATTAATAAACTTATCTACTTTTTCAGTGGTTCTATTATAAACAGCTACAGTGTAACCCTTACTTTCCATATTTAATACAAGGTTTTCGCCCATTACAGCTAAACCTATTAAACCTATATTAGCTTTTTTACTCATTTTATTCTATTATAAATCGTATACCTAAAACTATAAATATTAGTTTATTAGTATTGTAAAATTATATACAAATTAGATTACTGAAACAGTATTAAATCCTATTTTGTTCAACGAATCCACTAAAAATTGTGAACTATTTTTCAAATGTATTGAATATGCACCGAATTCTCTACGCATTGGATATGAACCTCTTTGTTTCTCAAAATCTTCAGGATGTTCCCTCATCCTGAAATCATCTTCTAAAATATTGTATGTATGAAGAATAGATGATATAAAGATATCTTTTTCACTTTGATTAGCACAATCTAATTCAAGTATTGGATTTTGAGGTTCTGGTAATTCATTTGGATACCAATCTACTAATGGCAAACCAAATTTTTTACTAATAGCTTGCACACTCATTGCAGTTCCATTAGCCTTACCATCAACCGAGTAACCTGCAATATGAGGTGTTACAATTATTGCTTTTTCTAATAATTTCAAATTAATATTAGGCTCTTTTTCCCATACATCCAGAACTACCTCTCCAATCAATTTGTTATTAACAGCATCAAATAACGCATCATTATCAATCACTTCTCCTCGTGATGAATTAATGATTACAACATTATCCTTGCACGCAGTAAAAAACTCCTCATTACCCAGGTGAAAAGTATTATATTCTCCAGTGTGTTGTAGTGGAACATGGAAAGTTATAATATCTGCCTCTCGTTGAATCACTGCCAAATCAACAAAGTCATCAGAATTTTCTTTTTTTTCTCTGGGTGGATCGTTTAATAAAACCCTCATCCCTAATGCCTCTGCAAGATCTTTCACCTTAGAACCAACATTTCCTACTCCTATAATTCCAATAGTCTTATCCTTAAATTGAAAATTCTTCTTGATAGAAAGTGTTACTAATACCGAACCTATATATTGTTTAACAGAGCCAGAATTACAACCAGGTGCATTTGTCCATTCAATATCAAAATCTTTACAATAGTTGGTATCAATATGATCAAAACCAATAGTTGCAGTCGCAATCATTTTCACTTTACTATTTTCCAGTAAGTTTTTATTACACTTGGTTCTTGTTCGAGTAACCAAAGCATCAGCATCAGATACTAGTTCTTTTGTTGTCTCTGATCCTGCAACATACGAAACCTCTGCATAGGGCTCCATTACCCCTTTTAAAAATGGGATTTTATCATCTGCAATTATCTTAAGCATCTACTTTATATACTTGTATCTTTTAATACTCTTTTTAGGTGTTTTTTCAAATTCTTCAGGAATGAAAGTTACCTGAGATAAGTTCATATATGCCGGTAATTCTTTATTTATTACAGGCTTTATATCTTGTATTTTATTTTTTAATACCGATTCTGAAATGCCTTCGGAATCTGCCAATTCGAAATCAGGATATATCAATGCCTCTAACTTTCCATCCCCCATATCCCTTACCAAACATTCCTGTACATAATCCATGTTATTAAGTTTGGCTTCAATCTCTTCTGGATATATATTCTGACCAGAACCACTTAAAATCATATTCTTACTTCTCCCTTTGATAAAAATAAAGTTATTTTTATCTACAACACCTAAATCTCCTGTATGCAACCAACCTTCATTATCAATTACCTCTTTTGTGGCTTCCTCATTCTTATAATATCCCAACATAACATTTGTTCCTTTTACAAGTATCTCACCAACATGATTATAAGGGTCCTCTGAATCAATTTTAACTTCCATACGATCTACTAACCGACCGGCAGAACGTGACAAAGTACTATCAAACGGTTCGTAACTGATTAAGGGTCCACATTCTGTCATTCCATACCCTACTGTAAAAGGAAACTCAATCTTATGTAAAAAATTCTCACATCTTTATTTAAGGCGGCTCCACCTATAACAATCTGATGAAATTCTCCTCCAAATACTTCAATCAACTGTTTCTTTACCTTTTGATAAACCACTTGATTTAACAAAGGAATCTTACTAATTGTTCTGATTACAGGTTTTTCAATTGCAGGAAGAATTCTCTTTTTAAATATCTTTTCAATAATTAATGGAACAGATAAAATTAATTGTGGCTTAATTTTTTGAAATGCCTCAGTTATAATCCTAGGAGAAGGAGTTCTGCTTAAAAATGTAATATGACAACCAACAGTAAATGGCCATAAAAATTCAAATAAGCATCCATATGCATGGGCTAAAGGTAAAAATGAGACAATCCTATCATTTGGTTTTAACTTTAAATGTTCCTGAGCAAAAAAAACATTTGACCAAATACTTCTATGAGGAATCATTACTCCTTTTGAAAATCCTGATGTACCAGATGTGTATGACAAAACTATCATTTCCTCTGCTCCCACATTTGCAAAGTTTAGCTGGTCTGCAAAAAACTCCTTTTTTATATTAAGCTGAGCAACCTTATCTTTTAAGTCATCAGAGCAATTTACCAATGGTTTAAATGAATCAATGCTTACAATCCCCTTTAAACCAGGCATCTTACTCTCATCTATCTTATTAAAGACGATATCGGTTGAAAACAATATTTTTGACTCAGAGTGATTAACTATGTGATGAATTTCACTACTCCCAAAATCGGGTAAAATGGGCACTACTACAGCTCCAAAAGAAATCGTAGCTAAATAAGTTATTGCATAATTACTAAGATTTCGACCTATTAAAGCGATCTTATCTCCTTTATTTATATCACAAACTTCAAATAAATTTTGTATCCAACATATTCTATCTGATACATCCTGATATGAATATGATTCCCCTTCATAGTCCGTAAAAGCAGGTTGATTTTTATAAGTAATTAAGGCATGCTTAATCATGCCAATAAATCCATTGTTATCCATACTTCTATATTTGGTACCTTCTATATAAAGTGAATAGAAAACACAATAAGTTACATCTCAACTATATTAAATCATATCATCCTCATCATCATTATCGCCAAGATATAGATCCACTAAACCCTCAGGTAGATTCACATCCACAACTTTATTTTCATCATCAACTCCAACAATAAAGTCAGGATTTATTGGGATTAATATTTCATCACCATCACAATCTATAATAAAAAGAGGATTATTTGAAATTTCATTAATCCCCGAAATTATACCAATATTACCTTTTATTTGATCTACTACAGTATATCCAACAAAAGATCCTCCATGAAATTCTTCTTCTGAAGTTATGTCCTTCGATTCAACATATACTTCAACTGCAACCAAATCTCTTGCTTTATCCTCTGAATTAAGATCTTCAAATTTAACCAATAGAGTTTTGCTACCCTTAATTCGCAATGACTCAATATAAAAAGGCACGAGCCCATTATCGATATCCAATAAAAGAAACTCCGGTTCTAAATCTTCACTATAAAATCCATCAAAAAGCGAAACAGAAATTTCACCTTTTACACCATGAGGTTTGCCAACATAACCGACCTTAACACAATTATCTTTTTGAATCATATCTATTTTATTATTAAGCATTAAAATTATAAAATATTAGACACAAAAAAACCCTCATTAAAAATGAGGGCTTTATTTATTAGCATTATTATAAATGCTCTAATTCTTTCTGAATTACTCAGCAGCAGGAGCTTCTGGTGCATCAGTAGCTTCGTCAGCCTCAGGAGCTTGCTCTTCTGCAGCAGCTTCTGCAGTTGCAGCCTCAGCTTCAGCAGCTAATTCAGCAGATTTTTTAGCAATAGCTTCTGCTCTTTCGCTGTTGATTTTAGCTTCACGCTCAAGATTTGCTTTAGCAGCTTCAGCAGCTTTACCTTCAAGACCGTCAATCTTAGCTTGAATTTTAGCTTGCTTTTCAGTTAACCAAGCACTAAATCTTTTCTCAGCCTCAGCTTCGTCGAAAGCACCTTTTTTAACACCGTCTAATAAGTGTTTTTTCATCATAACACCTTTGTACGACAAGATTGCTCTTGCAGTATCAGTTGGTTGTGCTCCGTTACTTAACCAAGTTAAAGCTTTATCGAAGTTTAAATCGATTGTAGCAGGATTTGTGTTTGGATTATAAGATCCAATACGCTCAATGTACTTACCATCACGTGGTGCTCTAACATCAGCTACCACAATGTGGTAGAAAGCGTTTCTTTTACGCCCGTGCCTAGCTAATCTAATTTTTACTGGCATGTTTTTAAATTTTATTTGTTTAACAAATGTTGCAAAAACTCTGTTTTGCGGGCGCAAAGATAGCAATTATTTTTCAATGCAACTCATTTGAAGTAAAATAATTACAACATTAATCCAATAGTTCTTTTTTAATGGTTTCTAAAACACCATCTTTATTATTATCAGGAGCTTCAAATGAAGCAATATCTTTTATTTTAGGATGTGCATTTTGCATTGCATAACTGTATTTTGCCATCTTCAACATCTCCAAATCATTTAAATAATCTCCAAAGGCCATAGTTTCATCATTAGAAACACCTAATTTTTCCTGCACTATTTTCAAAGCCATTCCTTTATTAACTTCAATAGGCATAATATCAATCCAATGCTCACTTGATGGTGCAATAGCTAAATGATCTGTATATTTTTGCCAAACATCCCAACTATTTTCTTTCCAGGTTTTACTATCAAACAGAGCAATTTTTAAAATGGTTTCATCTAAATCCATTAAATCATCTACAACAGTTAGTCCTTTGTAATACTTCCTGGCTTCAGGTAAAAAATCTTCCTGACTCTTTTCAATATAAGAGGTTTCAACTCCACAAACTGTAATGTAAACTCCCTTTTCCTTTCGGACATCTTTAATTATAGATCTAACAAAAGATATATCTAATGGCTTAACCACTATAGGATCTCTTTCAATATTAATAAAAGCTCCATTATCACATATAAACATTATATTATGATCAAAGAAATCAAACTGAGGTTTTAATGAATACGAAGGTCTTCCACTTGCAACAGCAAAATGAATTCCTTTCTCTTGCAACTTTTGATACACATGTTGAAATCCAGGAGATAGCTCTTTCTCATCATTCAACAATGTTCCATCCATATCTGTAACAACTAATTTTATCATATTATTATTCTTTAAATACTTTATTATCCTTATCCGACAAATAAAAATCAATAATCAATTGAACCATTCCTCCATAATCTGCAACTCCCTTCTTGACATTATTTGATTTTAGATAAGCATCATTTACTTTACGGGCAGCATTATCAATTTTTTTACTCCTACGTTTTTGCCAATATTGCCTCCTTGCCTTATAATCAGCTACAACTTCTGGTTTTATCTTTTGAATCATTTCTTTTCGATTCTCAAGGTCTTTTGACTGATACAGAAAAAATCCTAAAGCATACAACCAGCCACTGTAATTGGCAAAACGATCATCTGAATTAACAGTAATCATCCAGGCATAAAAATTAGCTTCTCCCTCACTGGTTACTCCTAGTTGATGACTCATTTCATGCGCTGTTACAATAGGTTTATCCCACACTGATAAATATGAATTTACATGCACTTCATTAAAAAACGGACCATAATATCCTAAAATAGAAGCCTTGGCAAAAAAATCACTAAAAAGAATATTTTTAATTCTTCTATTACCATTGGGATAACTAACGTTTAAAACGTCCTTCAATTTTTCAATAGCAGGTTCTAACTTAGACTGATAGTTTACTGTATCTTTTCCAACAAATGAAGTATACGAATTGTTTGTTTCCTCAATCACTAAATTAAATACCTCAATAAACAACTCATTATCGGGCTCAGATTTTTCGATACCAAGCCGATGATGCGCATCCTGTCTAAAATAATTAAACCCCCAAAACCAATAAAAAATGAAATAAATAATAGCTACACCTTGAAGCATTTTAATTATTAACCAAACAATAGTCTTCTTTTTTAAAAGAACTATAACCAACCCTACTATCAATAACAAAATTAAGCTAACATAAAATACATCATCAATAGAAAATGGAAACAAACCGGAAAATCCAGAAAGTAATGTTGCTATAACCGGATATAAATTACGTGAATATAATTTCTCAGTAATTTCAGGATTATTTTTAAAAATCAGAGAAATAAAAAAAGTACACGAGGCTAATAAAAATGGAATATACTGTTTATAATGTTTTTTGAAGTGAAGCATTGTATGGATTTGAGAGGTATTCTTATTACTTTCGCTTAAGCAACAAATATAATGCTAATTTGTATGCTGATTTTTAACTCTTGATTTATTTTAAGTTATGCATATACATTTTATTGCAATTGGTGGAGCAGCTATGCACAATTTAGCCATTGCTTTACACTCAAAAGGATATAAGGTTACAGGGTCAGACGATGAAATATTTGATCCATCAAGAAGCAGATTGGAGAAACATGGATTATTGCCAAAAGAATTTGGTTGGTTTCCTGAAAAAATTAATGATAAAATAGACGTCATTATTCTGGGAATGCATGCACGAAAAGATAATCCTGAACTAATAAGAGCCCAGGAACTGGGATTAAAGGTATATTCATATCCGGAATATTTATTTGAGCAATGTAAAAATAAAAAGAGAGTAGTTATTGGTGGAAGTCATGGTAAAACAACCATTACATCAATGATTATGCATGTTTTAAAGACACTTGATTATAAATTCGACTATATGGTTGGTGCGCAAATTGAAGGATTCGACACTATGGTTAGCTTATCTCATGATGCACCAATAGCGATCTTTGAAGGAGATGAATACCTATCTTCACCAATTGATCTTCGTCCTAAATTCCATTGGTACAAACCACATGTAGCTTTGTTAACAGGTATAGCATGGGATCATATTAATGTTTTTCCTACATGGAATAATTATATTGAGCAATTCAAAATTTTCACTGATTCTATAGAAAAAGAAGGCACACTAGTATGGTATCTTTTAGACGAGGAGCTGCAAAAAATATCAAAAACATTACGATCTGATATTCAATCATTAGCATATGATGAAATTGAATCAAACGTTGAGGATGGAAAAACTACTATTACATTTAATGGTAAAAAATATCAGTTATCAATATTTGGGGCCCATAATTTACAAAACCTAAATGGAGCGCGTATTGTGTGCGCAAAACTTGGCATTGCGGATGAATTATTTTTAGAAGCTATTTCTTCATTTAAAGGTGCTGCTAAAAGACTACAAACCTTAAAAGAAACAAAAGAATCAACAATATATTTAGACTTTGCACATTCTCCTTCAAAATTAAAAGCTACTATTAATGCAGTAAAGGATCAAAACAAAGATAGAACTTTAGTGGCATGTATGGAGCTTCATACTTTTAGTAGTTTAAATAAAGATTTTCTACCACAATATAAAAGCACGATGGATAAGGCAGATATAGCGTTTGTATATTTCAATCCCAAAGTAGTAGAACATAAAAAACTACCAAAAATCACAATAAAAGATGTTTCAGACGCTTTTTCATCCAATAATGTTATTGTTTTTGATGATACAGATAAACTACAAAAGGAGCTAAGAAACATTGAATGGAAAAATAAAAATTTATTATTAATGAGTTCAGGGAATTTTTCAGGAATTAATTTCAATACATTCTCTGATGAATTAATCTAAACATTATAAAATCATAGAATGGTAATTACCACCATTCTATGAACTTCAATTCATTTTAGTTCAAACATTTAAAGCAATCACCAAACTTTAACCGCAATACAACCATACAAAAATCAACTAACCAATAAACTCCAGTTAGTTGAATATCTGATTCTTATAAATTGTCACACATTTGTCACGACTCAAAAACAACATTTTTTACATACAAAACGTATCCATTTACAAAGAAATATTTTAAAGAACATATATTTTCGTTATCACTTTATTCTCAACATTTTGTATATTAAAGATGAATTTTCAAACATCTAACTTAATGTACTATGAGCATTTTTATATTAGGAATATTATTAATTGTACTGGCAGGATTTCTTTGCTGGGGGATTTTAAGACTAACCTTTAAAAATACATTTGTATTCTTTATTGGATCCATCTTTTTATTCGTCATTGATGCTGTTGCTTGTTTTGCATTTACTGTGGGACAAAAGGGATTAATAAATTTAGCGTGGGCAGTACCTTTGGCAATTTTCATGATAATTGGAAGTTATTATCTACTTTCAATTAAAGTAAAAGCTCCTATTCAACACTTAACTTCTGTTGTAAAAAGAATGAGTAAAAAAGATATTACCTCTGATATTGATGATCGCTTTAAAAATGAAAAATATGAGATTAAAGACATTGTTGATTCTGTACAAGAATTGATTACATCAACAAGACAGTTAATGCAGGATTTAAACCAAGGTTCGAATGAGTTACTTAATTCAAGTTCACAAATAAATTCCAGTACACATTCAATTAGTAATGGTGCTAGTGAACAAGCTAGTGGAATTGAAGAAATATCCTCTTCTGTTGAGGAAATGACTGCAAACATACATAACAATTCAAGCAATGCAGTTGAATCGAGAAATATTAGTACAAAAGCTAATCAACAACTACAAATTTCATTTAAAGGCGTTCAAGAAGCAGTGAAACTTATGAATGAAATTCACAAAGAAGTAGAAATTGTCACTCAAATTGCTGCACAAACAAATATTTTAGCTTTAAATGCATCAATAGAAGCATCAAAAGCAGGAGCTGCCGGAAAAGGATTTTCAGTGGTTGCCAATGAGGTAAGAACTTTAGCAGAACAATCTACAATATCAGCAAATGAAATTACACAATTAACTCTATCTGGAGTACATAAAATTAATCAGGTTATGGAAGAAATAGCCGAATTAAATACAGAAACTCAAAAATCGGCTGAACTGGTAAATGAGGTTGCTAGTGCTAGTCAGGAAATGAACATTGGAGCGGAACAAATAAATTCTTCAATTCAGGACTTAACAAAAACAGTACAAGAAAATGCTGCATCAAGTGAAGAATTGAGTGCCACATCTGGATCTCTATTCGAAACTGCCAATAAATTAGCAAATATTGTTAATCAATATAAATACAAACAGTCAGAAATAATCTCAATTTCTAAAAACCAAGAAAATGAATTAAAGTCTGTAATAAGTGCATAAGATATTTAAAAATAAGCCATAGCATTAAGCTACTTATTTAAAGATAATTAATCCAATATCTAACAGGAAAAACAGGAGTTATGATTAAATATAATTACAATCAAGAAAAAGGCTACGTTGAAGCAATTTTTCAAGAAAAAATAAATCAAGGAGAAATTGTTAATTACATTAATTGTCTAATGAAGGAAAATCATCTTCCTGATAATCTTAAAGGTATTATTGATGCACGGAATGCATCATTTAGCGTTCATCCTGCCAACCTTTATAATATTCTCAGTGAAAATGTGAAGATGTTTACCCGCTTTAACATGCTTAAGGTTGCCATTATCATTAACAATCCTGTAGATACTGCATTAGCTATGATTTTTACAAGATTAATTCAATTAGAAAGATACCATTTTAAAGTATTTACAACTATAAATGGTGCAGAGAGGTGGATCAATGAAAGTATTAGTACAGAAAATCGAAAATACCCTACAAATTCATTTGTTAGAAATATTATGACAAAATAAATCTATTTTTTTCCAATTCACTAAATAAAAAAAGGGGTTAGTAAACGTACTAACCCCTTGACTTTTATAGAATCTAAAATTAATATCTATAGTGTTCTGGCTTATATGGACCTTCTTGTGGAACTCCGATATAATCTGCCTGTTCTTTTGAAAGTTGAGTTAACTTAACTCCTAATTTTGCAAGGTGAAGACGTGCAACCTCCTCATCCAACTCTTTAGGAAGAGTATAAACTCCAACTTTATAATCTTTTTGCCATAACTCTAATTGCGCTAAAGTCTGGTTTGTAAATGAGTTACTCATAACAAAACTTGGATGACCTGTAGCATTACCAAGGTTAACTAATCGACCTCTTGAAAGTAATATAATTGCATGTCCATCAGGAAATTCAAACATATCTACCTGAGGTTTAATATTAGTTTCTTTAATTCCAGGAAACTTCTCTAATTTTTCAACTTGAATTTCATTATCAAAGTGACCAATATTACATACAATTGCCTGATCTTTCATTTTTGCCATGTGATCAATTGTAATAATATCTTTATTACCTGTAGTAGTTACATAAATATCAGCTTCTGCTAAAGCCTCTTCTGTAGTTGTCACTTCGTAACCTTCCATGGCTGCTTGTAAAGCACAGATTGGATCAATTTCAGTAACTAATACTCTTGCTCCAAAACCACGCATACTTTGTGCACAACCTTTACCTACATCACCATAACCACAAACCAAAACAGTTTTTCCGGCTACCATTACATCAGTACCACGTTTAATACCATCTGCTAAACTCTCTCTACATCCATATAAGTTATCAAACTTAGATTTTGTTACAGAGTCATTCACATTAATTGCAGGGAATAATAATTCTCCTTTTTCCATCATGTGATATAAACGGTGAACTCCAGTTGTAGTTTCCTCACTAACACCTTGACACTTTTCAGCAGCTTTTGTCCAACGAGTTGAGTTCTTTTCTAATTCTACTTTTAATTTAGAAATAAGCTCACGATAATCCTCTCCTTCTCCTGAAACATCCTTATCTAAAATAGAGCTATCCTTTTCTGCTTCTACTCCCAGATGAATCATCATAGTAGCATCACCACCATCATCAACAATTAAATCAGGACCTTCTCCATTTCCAAAATCTAATGCTCTTTCTGTACACCACCAATACTCTTCAAGAGTTTCACCTTTCCATGCATATACAGGAACACCAGCTTGTGCAATAGCTGCTGCTGCATGATCCTGTGTACTATAAATATTACAACTACACCATCTTACCTCAGCACCTAAATCCACTAAAGTTTCAATAAGTACTGCAGTTTGAACTGTCATATGAAGAGAACCCATAATTTTTGCACCTTTTAAAGGTTTAGATTCTCCATATTTTTCTCTTAATGCCATCAAACCAGGCATTTCTTTTTCTGCTATTTCAATTTCTTTTCTTCCAAATTCAGCCTCAGCCATATCCTTTACCTTGTATGGAAGAGTATCTGTTAAGATTTCAGACATATAAAAGTATTTTTGTTTTAGATTGCAAAAGTAGTAAAAAAAGAGTAAACTATCAGATAATTATAAAATTAGCTCATATGTGAAGCAAGTAATTTTCGTATATTTTGTTCATCAATTTTTAACTGAGCCACTAATTCCTCCAACCCCGAAAATTTTTGTTCTTCACGAACTTTCTGAATAAATGAAACTGTCACTTCTTCTGAATATATATCTTGATTAAAATCCAGAATATGTACTTCAATAGTCAATTCAAAATCATTTGAATTTACAGTAGGACGAACTCCTACATTCAACATTCCACCATACTGTTTCCCTATAACATTAACCAAGCAAGCATATACACCTTTACCCGGAATTAACTTATAATGTTCATTTGGTTTTATATTTGCAGTAGGATAACCCAGCTTTCTCCCTAACTTTTGTCCACCTTTAACTGTTCCAAATATGGAATAATTATAACCCAGAATCTTACCTGCTTGTAAAACATTACCTTCAGTTAATAAATTTCTAACAACAGTTGAACTAACTGCAATTTCCCCCTCATAAACTGCTTCCACACGTGAAATAGAAAAACCATACTTTTTAGCAAACTGTTGATATACGGTATAATCATGCACCCTATCTTTACCAAATCGATGATTATATCCCACCACAAGATGTTTCATCTTTAATTTCTTAATAAGAATTTCGACAATAAATTCTTCAGCAGTTTTTGATGACAACTCTTTTGTGAATTGCAATAGAAATAACTGTTCTATCCCTTGCTGACTGATAATAACAGTCTTTTCATCAAGTGTAGTAATAAACTTTAAAGAATCATCGTCTTTCTTTAAAACCATCCTTGGGTGTGGCCAAAAAGTTAAAACAGTTGGAATAAGCGATTTTTCTTTTGATACATCTATTACATGGCTGAGTAATTTTTTATGACCAGCGTGAACGCCATCAAACATTCCCAATGTAACAACAGTACCTTCACCTTTGTATGAATCCGGATTAGAAAAAACCTTCATTTTACTTTTTTAATTTGGTCACAAAATTACGTTAAAAATCGAGAATAAATAAAATTTATAGTTGTTTACATCCCTAATACTTCCTTAAGTAATTTTAAACCACTTTTACTAACTCTTAGTTTTATCTTATTTTCAATAACCACTATATGATTATCTTTTTCGTATTGTTCTAACTTTATAATTTTAGATACATTTACAATATATGACCTATGAATCCTTACAAACTGACTACCATCTAATTGTGACTGAAAGTATTTCATGGTTCGGGATTTCATATACCTTTTATCCTTTGTATGAATGAATACAAAATCATCAGATGCCTCAAAATAACACACCTCATCAATTGGAATCATTTCTAAATTAGCACCTTGCTTAACAACAACACGATTAAGTTTAGCTTCAGTATTTTCGTCTTTATCATCAATAACTTTTTTGATTAAATCATTTGAAATATGATTTGTCAAATCAAAAACTCTCTTTATTGCAGTATCAAACCTTTCTCTTGAAAAAGGCTTTAGAAGATAATCTATTGCATTAAGTTCAAAGGCTTTAATAGCAAATTCATCAAAAGCGGTAGTAAAAATGACTTTAGGAGGAGTATCAATTACTTCAAGCATTTCTAAACCAGAAACCTTTGGCATTTGTATATCAAGAAATATCAAATCAGGATTATATTGTTGAATTAATTTAATTCCCTCAAACCCATTACTACCTTCTGCAATTACACTAACATCATTATAATCCTTAAGATAAGCTTTAATAAGTTCTCTGGCAGGCTTTTCATCATCAATAATTAATACATTCAATTTAGGGTTCATTTATTCAGAAATTGAGGAATTGTTAAAACAACTTGAAAGGAATCTTCATTTTTTTCAATCATCACTAAATCTCTTCGCTCATATATTTTATGCATTCGTTTTTTAGTATTCGATAATCCTACACCCTCACCAGTCTGAATTGTTGCATCCTTATCGAAATTATTCTTTAACGATACAACTAAATCACCTTTATTCATATAGCATTCTAATTCTATATTAATTGGTCCGGTTGAATTATAAACACCATGCTTTATTGCATTTTCAAGCAAAGGCTGAATTATTAATGCAGGAAGCAATTTATCCAAACACTCTTTTTGTACATTCTCTATAAAATTAATCTTATCTCCAAACCGCACTCTCTCAATATCCATATACCTAATCAAATTGTCAAGTTCTTCTTTTAGTGGCAGCAGTTTTTGTTGATTATTACGTAAAGCATATCTTAAAAAACCAGATAATTGGCTAATCATATTTCTGGCTCCTTCTGCATCATATAAAGTTAACGAGCTTATGGAATTTAAACTATTAAAAAGGAAATGTGGATTCAGTTGTGATTTAAGTAAATTCAGTTCAGTATCAGTTAATAAATTTTGCAATTCAAGTTTTTCTTTATTATGCTCTTCTTCATTTATATAACTTATCATTAAAAAATAAACAGCAATAAATAGTAAATAAACAAGAAAACCAATTAATAACCTTATAATCAAGAAGTCATTAGAAAGAGAGATATTAAGTAAAAAGACTTTTTCAATAATTGATATGATGATTACACTTGAAGTAACCCATATAGCAATATATATTACTCCTATTAATAATAACTGTATAATTCTAAATACAATACCCTTTCTTTTATTATGAAAATAAACGGGATACCAAAGGGAACCTCCTAAAATCAAAATGATTATATCAAAAACAAAAGCATTAACTATAGCAGATTTCCAGTCGCAATTATAACCAAAGCGAATTAATAGAAAATCAATAATGATAAATATTATGCCAATAAAAAGATAACTCTTAACAAAAATCTTATTTGCAAAAATAGGATGTTGCATTAATTAGCATATTGATTTAAAAATTTCTTAGTTCTCCACCTCCAAAAATAGCAACCCCTTTTATTGTTAATATTTTTCCTTCCTGATCCTTATCTGCTTCGTACATTCTTTTATCGGAGAATCCACCAAATATTGAGATTACATCGACTTTAACACTCCAATCCCGGGGTATTGTCATTTTAGTTCCACCAAAAACTGTTGTTAAATCTATTACAGCACCTTCAGGACTCATTTTAGCACCTTGTAGATTAACTTCTTCACCTCCAAATATGCATGTAATTTCTCCCCCTTGAAAGTTATCCGAATTAATTTTTGTTACACCTCCTCCAAAAATAGAAACAACATCCAATATATCTTCATTCCTTTCTGAAACTCCTAACTTATGATGGTGTATTGACTTTTTTCCAAAAATAAACACTACTCCAGCCACTATTAATAATACTGGCCAAAATCTAAAAATGTCCCTAAAATGAAATCCATCATATAAATGCGGCAGTAAAAAGAAAAAACCAATAGAAAATACAATCAAACCGGAACCAAAGTCCTTTCTTAACATTTGAAATACACCGATAAGTATTAGTATACTAGGCCAACGGAGAAAGGTATAATAAATATCTTCAGATATAAATCCCAAGTTTCCTGCTAATAAGAAAGAACCGACAATTAACAAAAGAACACCTAAGGTAGACTTACCTTTATTTACTACTTTTTTCATAACTAATATTTTTAATTCATAATCAAAAATACCTTTGTATTCATCGTTATCCCAACAATAATCGGTAAAACGTTCCTTTTATTCGGTTAATGAATAAAGCAAGTCTACATAGCTAAATTCTATACTTTATTAATTTGTCTCTTAAAGGCTTTACGCAATTTAAACTTCTCAAAGTACCTGATAATATGTCTTAATACATCAAAATACAGAGTGAAATATAAAATAATGATTGACAACCAGATAGCTAAAATATTAAAAAATGGAGTAGGTATCATATAGCCACCAAACTGTTTATTAGGTGCAAAAAAATGAGCTCTTCCCCATTTCCCGGTTCCATTTCTCAATACAGGATCCTTTTGGGGAATATAACCATCCGAAGTTAAAATCAATTGTTTTAACTCTGCATTATTTAACAATAGATTAGATAATTTATTATTGTCATATTCTTGTTTCAACTGAAAAACCTGTGATGAAGACCCTAATTCTTTAACCAGCTCACGATAAGTATTATCCTTATGCTTTTTAAATGCCTTGTATTGTTGTTGATAGTAGCCTTTTAACTCTCCAATGAGTTGATCAACCATTTTAAATCCCTGTTCTGAAAACTCAACATTTACTTTTGATATAATTTTAGAAGCTTCAAAATCTCCAAGATTATCTATTTTATTTATTTCAGTTTTAACAATATGGTAATTCTCTTTTGCACTCTCTAAATCATTCTCTTCAAAATACTTTACACACTTTAAATTATGCTGTTTTAACCTGGGTAACAGTAAAGAATAATAATATGACGCTTCACTAATTTTTTGCTCATCTTTATAAAAGTGTTTTTCATATTCATTATTCTCATACTGATTTACAGCTAAGGCTTCGTAAGCCCATCTGGAAGTCATTAAATCGCCTATACGAGGCACATATTCTGAAGCTACCATTGTTTTATGTAGCTTATTAAAATCCACAATAACTCCGCTAAACAACAACTGAGGAACCAATATTAAAGGAATTAAGATATAAATTGCAACTACTGATTTCAAACCACTACTAATATTCAATCCCAAAAGATTAGAAAAACAAGCAGTTGTAAACAAAATCATCCAATAACTAAAGTTTAGACCTTTTATTTCAAGAATACTATTTCCTATCAGCACTAAACTTAACGTTTGAATTGCAGAGATAGCAAACATGATAACAATCTTACTATTTAAATATGAAGAACGGCTTAAATTAAGAAACCGTTCCCTTTGTAATAGCTTTCTGTCTTTAATAATTTCCTCGGCACTTACATTTAAGCCTAAAAACAAAGAAACAACAACAGCCATAAACAAATATGCGGCAATATTATCATTTTCACTAAATACATACTTTGTTGGATCAGATGTTGTACCACTTATATATTTAGTGAAATACCCTAGAATAATAGCTAAGATTGGAGCTTCTAAAAAGTTAATAAGCATATACTGCTTATCTTTCCATTTAGCAAAACTATCTCTGTAAGTATAAATCAAAAACTGTTGTAATCGCCCCGGAATATTATAAAGGTTATGAGGTAACTTTTCAATCTTTTCAGGTTTGTCAGACTTTTTCCAATCAAAACGACTTTCAAGTTCATTTTTGTAATATTTATACCACTCAACAGGCTTTACCTTTCTTTCCCTAATCAGTCTACCATTGGCATCCACCATACGAGCTTCAATAATTCGAAGGGGTTGCTCCACTTTTACATTACCACATAAATAACACTCACTGTCTTCTGGATTTACATAGTTTGCCTTTTGCTTAAAATATACAATGGCATCCATTGGATTACCATTAAATATTATATAACCACCTCTATCAATAATCAACAATTTATCTAGCAGTTTATACAAATCAGAAGACGGCTGATGAATATTGATTATTACCAATTTTCCTTTTAAGGTTTGCCTTTTTAAAAGCACCATTACCTTCTCAGAGTCCATCGAAGATAATCCTGAAGTGGGTTCATCAACAAATAATATAGACGGCTCACGAATCAGTTCAAGTGCAATATTTAAACGTTTCCTTTGACCTCCACTTAAAATTTTATTCAAAGGATTACCAACAACAAGATTACGAGCTTCAATTAAATCAAAGTCTTTAATTGCATTATCAACTAACTCATTAATTTCCTCAACTGTTTTATCACTAAAACATAACCTTGCATTAAAAAAGAGATTTTCAAAAACAGTAAGTTCTTCAATCAAGAGGTCTTCTTGTGGTACATACCCGATTACCCCTTTTAACGCTTCCTTATGCTCACTAATATCAAGCCCATTTACATGAATTGAACCTCCCGATAGTCTATAATTTCCATTAAGAACATTTAGCAGTGTTGACTTTCCACTACCACTTCCTCCCATTATTCCAACAAGCTGACCGGATCTACCGGAAAAACTAAAGGGATGTATTCCTACCTGACGATCATTAAATTTATATTCAACATCCCTGGCTTTTAATACAATCCTTCCTTTATCAACCTTTTGCACGAATAGTTCCGCTACTTTACCATAGTAAACCGGAGCCATACGTGAGGTTTTAATAACAGAACCTACCGATAAAATATATGCATTATTTCTATCTACTTTATGTCCGTTCAAATAAAGGTTACGATCCCCGGAATATCTAAAAATAAATGTATGTGTACTTTCAATATAAAGAACCCAAACATATATCTGTTGTTTGGGATTATATAAATGCTTAAATCGAGGTAAAGGTGCATTCTCCTGACCTGAAATCACAAGAACCTTTTCTGGTATTTCAACCTCCATAGGACCTTTAAGTATAAAGGTTTTTAGCAGTTGATAGTCATCAGTATTAATCAGCATCCCTTCAGATAGCTTATCAACAACCTCTTCACCAATTTCACTAATTTTCTCCTCCTTACGGATAAACTCAAAAAGCTGCACAAAAACCCAAATTTTAGATTCTTGCTCTAGTTCTTTATTAAGCTCATCGCAAATACGATTTATCTGATCGTAATTTTCAGAAGATTGCTGTTCAACTTCAGACTGAATAGGACTATAAGAATACCTATGAAACTGTTTTATATAAAAATCAAACCTCTGTAGATATTGATCAACATACTCGCGATTAAAGTTATGAAGTAATTCTTGCTCTATTAACTTACGAGCACTATCAACCCTACTCTCTTTTCTAACATTTGTTAGAAGAGCATATAATTTCATTAGGGCATCTAAAAGGGTTTCACTCATAACAGGGTGATAATTCTTTAATTAATATTTAATATTTCAGCCAGAAAGGGATTAAAAATAATGATTTCATCATTACTATGTTAGAATATTAGCTATTTTTTCATTCCATTGATTTAATGAAACAAAAAAAGCGGTCAAAAAGTTGACCGCTTTAATACTCTTATATAGTTATAAATTAGTCTACTGAAACAAATTTATTTCTAATTTTTAAAGATTCTTCAGCTATCTTAATCATTTGTTCCTGTGTAATTGCAGTACTTTCAATACCAGCATAAATATTTGCCATAGTTGAAAGATCTTCAATTGTTTCTGCAATAGCTTGATCTTCTTTATAATCAGAAAGAATTTCCATTAACTTAACTAGAGGATCTTTTTGCTTTAATACAATCTCAATCATGTCTTTACTATTGAAAGTTTCCTCAGAAATGTGAGTTGCAATATAAAGACCTTCAACCCAAGCACCAGCCATTACTAAAGCAGATACCGGAGCTCTGTTATTTCTTTGCAAGAAATCATAAGTATCATAAAAAGAATCAGTAATTAATTCAACTAATGCTTCTTTATTATCTTCATTAGCTTCAATTTGCTCAGGTAAATCTTCACTAACTGCACCTTGAAGATCTAAACCTTCTAGTAATGTTCTGGAAGCATCAATAAAATCGATGGTTTCTTGCTTTTGATTGTATGTACTTGCATAACTTAAATCACCACCATAAACACCAAGGTTTAAAGCTTGTTGCTTTTCAGTGATATACTTAGAAGCATTTTCAGGACTATTAGATAAGTCGAAAATATAAGCTGCTTCAATTTTGTTAAGCATTTCAACAATTTCGTATGAAGTAGGAAGAGGATATACAAATTCTCTTACTTCATTTTTAACTTCTGCTTTTTCAATTTGCACCGCATCAGTCTTTTGATTTTGTTTTGAACCTGAATTACATGATGCAAAAACAAAAACAACTGATATTAACAATGAGGCCACTCCCCATATTGTAGTAAATTTTTTCATCTGTGTATTAGTTTTTATGTAAAATCAAATATTATGATTTGCTACAAATATAATTTATTTAAAAAATAAATTGATTTAACGGAGGTTATTTTTGCTACAAATTGTAATTAAAATGCTTAAAATATGTTTTTTTGATATGATTATTCATCCTTATATGGAAATTTCATATCCTTAAGCATCATTTGTATACTGGATCTTCCATTATACACGTTTTCTTCAATTGTATAACAAACATCAAAAGGATTGCCAGTTTGAAGTTTCTCAAGATCATCTCCCATTGAAAAACCAATTCCTTGTTTTATAGAACCTGATTTTTCTTCAATGAGTTCAACTTTCAAATGATCCTGATCTTTTCCGACCTTTTTACTGGTGCCATAATCAAAAACTCTTTTTGTAACAAAAACAGGCTTTAAATTTCCAGGCCCAAAAGGACGAAATTGCTTTAATATCCTAAAAAATTTATCGTTTATATCCCTAAGTCCGATTTCCTCGTCCACTTCAATTTGAGGTATTAATTGCTCAGGAGTAATATTGGCTTCTACAAATTCTTCAAATCTTGTCTTGAAAGTTTCAATATTTTCAATTTTCAAAGTCAATCCTGCTGCATACATATGACCTCCAAAATTCTCTAACAAATCACTACATGAATCAATGGCTTTATATAGATCAAATCCTTCTACTGAACGAGCAGATCCGGTTGCAAATCCTTTTGATTCTGTAAGTATAACAGTAGGTCGATAATAGTATTCAGTTAAACGTGAAGCAACTATACCAATAACTCCTTTATGCCATTCTGGTTGATATAAAACAGTGGACTTTTTCTTTAGCATACCCTCATCTGATGCAATATAATCAAGTGCCTGCTGAGTTATTTCTCTGTCAAGTCCCTTACGAGTATCATTGCACTTATCAATATCTATACTCATTGTACTTGCCAACGCCTCATCCTCAGTAATTAGCAAATTAACAGCATCTCCACCTGAATCAATTCTACCTGCAGCATTAATTCTAGGTCCGATTTTAAATACAATATCGCTAATTGTTATTTCGCGACCTTGCATTCCTGCTACTTTAATAATATACTTTAATCCTATACTCGGATTTGTATTTAATTTTTGAAGTCCGTAATATGCAAGAACTCTATTTTCTCCAATTATCGGAACTATATCAGAAGCAATACTAACAACTACTAAATCAAGATATTCATATACTTTATGATAGTCTACTTTATGTCGTTTACAATATGCTTGTATAAACTTAAATCCTACACCACATCCGGATAGATTCTCGTCAGGATAATTACAATCCTTTCTTTTGGGATCAAGACAAGCTGCAGCGTCGGGCAATGTATCTCCTGGGGTATGATGATCGCAAATAATGAAATCGATTCCTTTTTCTTTGGCGTACTCTATCTTTTCGACAGCCTTTATCCCACAATCAAGAGCAATAACCAAACTACAATTTTCTTCTGCAAAATAATCAATTCCTTTATAGGATATTCCATAACCTTCTTCATATCTGTTAGGAATATAGAATTGAAGATTATCAAAATAAGAAGATAAAAAGGAATAAACTAAAGCTACAGAAGTTGTTCCATCCACATCATAATCACCATAAACAAAAACCTTTTCATTATTTTCTATGGCTTTATCAAGGCGATCAATGGCTTTATCCATATCTTTCATCAAGAATGGATCATACAAATGTTCGTAATCAGGTCGAAAAAACGCTTTAGCTTCATCAAATGTATGGACACCTCTTTGTACCAGAAGATTAGATAAGAACCTGTCGATATTCAAGACCTCCGACAGGTGCTCTACCTTTTCTTCTTCACCACTTTCTTTTATGTTCCAAGTTTTTTCCATGTGTACTAAGAGCCCATTATTGAGAGGATAAATTTTTCTAAAAAAAATGGATTTTCAAAACTGCACCCCCTATTAAATTTAAGAACACACCCTCAAAAACCTAGCATTAACTATTTAACAATGTTATATATCAGTTGTTTAAGATTATTTTAAATAATATTTAAATTAAATACTTTTTTAATATGTTGTTTCAAATTTTGCTTAACATCATCAAAATCCTGCTTATTTCCTAATTCTTTTTCTATTGAAGTTACTCCTTTATCAATAAACCCACATGGATTTATATGATTAAAGTAATTTAAATCGGTATTTACGTTTAACGCAAAACCATGCATACTAACATATCTACTTGCCTTTACTCCAATAGCACATATTTTGCGTGCTTTTCCAGGAACATCCCTATCAAGCCATACCCCTGTAGCTCCATCCAATCGATCTCCTTTTATACCATAATCTGCAATACAATTAATAATTGCTTCTTCAAGATTATGAATATAGCTCTTCACCGTTAAGCCCATTTCTTCTAAATCGAAAATCGGGTAACCTACAATCTGACCTGGCCCATGATATGTAATGTCTCCACCTCTATTACTTTTATAATAAGTAGCATTAATTTGCTTTAAAAAGGCATCATTAATCAATAAATTATTTTCAACACCACTCTTTCCTAATGTATAAACGTGAGGATGTTCGCAAAACAAAAGTTGATGTGTAATATCCTTTTTGTTATCAGGATTATCCCTGTTAAAAAGTTTAGTTTCGATTAACGCATTAAATTTCGACTCTTGAAAATCCCAAGCCTCTTTATATTCTATTAATCCTAAATCTTCAAATTTTGTATTTACACTCATATTTCTTTCTGAAATTTTTTGCTAAAAATTAAATGTACATAATAAAACACACCTATTTTAATGCGTTAATATGCTTTTCAGCATGATATGATGAGCGCACCATCGGTCCACTTTCAACATATTTAAATCCCATTTCAAGACCAATCTCTTTATATTTAGCAAATTGTTCAGGAGTAACATATTCACTAACAGCCATATGTTCTTTACTTGGCTGTAAGTATTGACCAATTGTAAAAACTTTCACACCTACACTATAAGCATCTTTCATAGTTTGCACAACTTCATCCTCAGTTTCTCCTAAACCAAGCATAATACCAGTTTTAGCTACAACGCCATTTTCAGCAATATATTTCAGAACATCTAAACTTAAATCGTACTTTGCCCTGGTTCTAATAATTGGAGTAATCCTTCGTACTGTTTCCAGATTATGAGAAATAACCTCAGGACTCGCTTCAATAATTTTATTTATCAAAGGTTTTAATCCGTTAAAATCCGGAATTAACACTTCTTGTGTAATACCCGGATTCATTTCCTTAACCTTCAAAATGGTTTGTCTCCATATTTCAGAACCCCCATCTTCTAAATCATCCCTATCAACAGAAGTAATCACTGCATGCTTCAGTTTCATAATCTGAATCGACCTTGCAATTCTAAAAGGTTCTTTTACATCCACAGCAAGAGGCTTTCCTGTTTTAACATTACAAAATTTACATGCTCGGGTACAAATATCTCCTAAAATCATAAAAGTGGCGGTACCAGCAGCCCAACATTCAGCAGAATTAGGACATTTACCACTAGTGCAAATAGTATGTAAATTGTTATCTCGGATGGTTTGATGCATCCACTTATAATCAGACGTATTGGGTAATTGTATCTTTAACCAATCAGGCTTCCTTGTTTTAATTTGCATAACGCGCTTTATTTAATTGAAATCCGTAATCTGTAATAATTCAAAATATGTTTACAGATAGAAAATCCTAATAAAAACAAACTACAATCTTAATCAAATTATTATAACTCAGCTATGAATTTTATTAGTATTTCCACGAATAAATCTCTATTTAATAGCTAAGAACAACAAAAAATAAGTTAAAGTTCACTAAGGTCTTCTTTTTAAGACTTTATAATTAAAGGTTAATGATTATCTTTGCATCGATTTTTCTGTATATTTTTCAGAAAGATAGTATTGCTATCTTCTTGATTACTTGATTTTGAAGTAACAATTACACAAGAAGAGTATTTTAAAATTTATATTGAAAATATAAGAATGAGCAACGTTGAACTAAGCGAACAAGAGTTGATAAGACGTAATAGTCTTGAAGAATTAAAGAAATTAGGAATTAATGCATTCCCTGCTGAAGAGTACGAAATCACTCATTATTCAAACGATATAAAACAGAAGTTTGAAGAAAATGAAGAGGATGCTTCTTTAAAGGAAGTATCAATGGCTGGACGTATGATGAGTCGTCGTATTATGGGAAATGCTTCGTTTGCTGAACTAAAAGATCAACAAGGACGAATTCAAGTATATTTCAGACGTGATGACATTTGTGAAGGTGATGATAAAACAATGTATAATACTGTGTTTAAAAAATTATTAGACATAGGTGATATCATTGGTATTAAAGGATATGTGTTTAAAACACAAATGGGAGAAACGTCTATTTACGTTAAAGAATTTAAAGTACTTACTAAATCTTTAAAACCACTTCCTATTGTTAAGGAAAAAGAAGGTAAGGTATATGATGCTTTTACGGATGCAGAGCAAAGATATCGTCAACGTTATGTTGATTTAATTGTTAATGATCAGGTAAAAGATACATTTTTAAAGAGAACAAAAATCATCAACACCATGCGTGACTTTTTCAATGAAAAAGGTTACCTGGAAGTTGAAACTCCAATATTACAATCAATTCCAGGAGGAGCTGCTGCTCGTCCTTTTATTACACATCATAATGCATTAAACATTCCATTGTACTTACGTATTGCCAACGAGCTTTATCTAAAAAGACTTATCGTTGGTGGATTTGATGGTGTATACGAGTTTGCAAAAGACTTCAGAAATGAAGGTATGGACAGAACTCATAATCCTGAGTTTACTGTAATGGAAATCTATGTAGCCTACAAAGACTACAAATGGATGATGGATTTTACAGAGGAAATGATTGAAAGAGTTGCTCTTGCCTTACATGGAACTACTAAAGTTCAGGTTGGGGATAAAGAAATTGATTTCAAGCGTCCATTCAAGCGCATTACAATGATTGACTCTATTAAAGAACATACCGGAGTTGACATTGCAGGCATGAATGAAAAGCAATTATTTGATGTTTGTGAAGATCTTGGAATTGAGACAGATCCTTCAATGGGTAAAGGAAAATTAATTGATGAAATTTTTGGTGAAAAATGTGAAGGAAACTATATTCAGCCTACATTTATTACTGATTACCCGGTTGAAATGTCTCCTTTATGTAAAAAACACAGAGATAATCCTGAATTAACTGAGCGTTTTGAGCTTATGGTTAACGGTAAGGAATTAGCTAATGCATATTCAGAGCTTAATGATCCAATTGATCAGCTTGAAAGATTTCAGGATCAGTTAAAGCTTTCTGAAAAGGGTGATGACGAAGCCATGTTTATCGATATGGATTTTGTACGTTCACTTGAATACGGAATGCCTCCTACATCAGGTATGGGTATTGGTGTTGACCGCTTAGCTATGTTTATGACTAACCAACAATCTATTCAGGAAGTATTATTTTTCCCACAAATGAAACCGGAGAAAAAGGTTGAAAATGATGGTGAAGAAAAATATACAGAACTTGGTATTCAGAAAGAATGGGTTGAAGTAATTCAAAAATTAGGTTATAAAAAGGTTGATCAGCTTCTGGAAGTAAAACCTACAAAGCTGCATCAGGAAATGTGCGGTTATAATAAGAAAAATAAATTAGGCTATAAAAATCCTAGTCAGGAAGAGGTTAAAAACTGGTTAGCTTAAAATTTTAATTAACTGAATCACATTTTAGTTGCGGATAAAAACTAATTATGGACGAATCATCTAGAGTAGGAATAATTGGAAGTGGTAGTTGGGCAACAGCTATTGCCAAAATGCTTTCGAACAATGTTCTTGAGTTTAATTGGTATTTCCGAAATCCTAAACATATTAAAAAGTTTAGAAAGCATGGACACAATCCCAATTACCTGACTGGTGTTGATTTCATAACAGATCAAATACATTTCTATTCGGATATTAATCAGATTGTTGAAGAAAGCGATGTTATCATTTTAGCTATACCATCTGCTTTCTTAAAAAATGCCTTTAGCGAACTATCAGTACCATTAAAAGATAAATATGTGGTATCTGCAGTTAAAGGTTTAATTCCGGATGAAAATATGATCATCGGAACATTCTTAAATTCATTTTATGATGTTCCGTTAGAAAATATTGGAGTTATTTCAGGTCCTTGTCACGCTGAAGAAGTTGCTCTTGAAAGATTATCTTATCTTACCATAGCATGTCAGGATGTAAAAAAAGCAAGGGCATTTGCCTCATTACTTCAATGTGGATACATAAAAACAAGTGTTTCTGATGATATTTACGGAACTGAGTTCTCTGCGGTACTAAAAAATATTATGGCAATTGCTTCAGGAATATGCCATGGTATGGGGTACGGTGATAATTTTCAGGCTGTATTAATGTCAAATGGAATTCAGGAAATTAAACGATTTGTGGACACAGTCCACCCTATAACACGAGATATAAAAAGTTCTGCTTACTTGGGAGACTTATTAGTTACAGGATATTCGCAATTTAGTCGAAATCGTACATTTGGTACAATGATCGGTAAAGGATATTCTGTAAAATATGCGCAGTTGGAGATGTTGATGATAGCAGAAGGGTATTATGCTGTAAAAAGCATAAAAGAAATTAATGAGAAATATAAGGTCAACATGCCTATTACAGATGCTGTTTATAATATCATTTACGAAAGGATATCACCCAGCATTGAAATAAGGTTGTTGACTGAAAATTTACGATAATTCAAAATCCTTATTCATATAATATTATTTACGATGGAAAACTTAAAAATTGATATCTCTAAAACTTTTGACTTCGTTTCAGAAGAAAAAGTTGCGGGATACAAAAGCGAGATTGCATCTCACCTTAAAGCATTACAAGAAAAAACAGGTAAAGGAAATGACTTTTTAGGATGGGTAAACCTTCCTTCAAGCATTGACGATGCTCAACTTTCAGATATTGAAGCAACTGCTGCAAGCTTAAAAGCAAAAGCTGACGTTGTTGTTGTAATCGGAATCGGAGGTAGTTATCTTGGAGCCAGAGCCGTTATTGATGCTTTATCAAACAGCTTTGATCAATTAATTACTGACAGAGAAAATCCGGTTGTAGTTTATGCAGGTCAAAATATTGGCGAAGATTATACTGCAGAATTACTTGACCTTTTAAAAGATAAATCTTTTGCAATTGTTGTAATTTCTAAGTCAGGAACAACCACTGAACCTGCAATTGCATTCCGTTTATTAAAAGAGCTTTTAGAAAGCAAATATTCTAAAGAAGAAGCTAAAGAGCGTATTGTTGCTATTACTGATGCTAAAAAAGGTGCATTAAGAACATTAGCTAATCAGGAAGGTTATAAAACTTATGTTATTCCTGATGATGTTGGTGGACGTTTTTCTGTATTAACTCCTGTTGGTTTATTACCAATTGCTATTGCTGGTGTTGACATCAAAGCATTAGTAAAAGGTGCTCAGGATATGGAAAAAACTACTGCAGACGAAGCTGAAAACAGTGCAGCTGCAACTTATGCAGCAGTTCGTAATGAGCTATATAAAAATGGTAAGGGAACTGAAATTTTAGTAAACTACCAACCAAAACTTCACTTTGTTGCTGAATGGTGGAAACAATTATATGGTGAAAGTGAAGGTAAAGAAAACAAAGGTATCTTCCCAGCTGCTGTTGATTTCTCAACTGATCTTCACTCTATGGGACAGTGGATTCAGGAAGGTGTTCGTAATATCTTTGAAACTATCATCACAATTACAAAACCAAACAAAAAAGTTGTTATCCCTACAGACGGGGCTAACCTTGACGGATTAAACTTTTTAGCTGGTAAAAGAGTTGACGAGGTAAATAAGATGGCTGAACTAGGAACTTTAATTGCTCACGTTGACGGAGGTGTTCCTAACGTTAAAATTGAAATTCCTGAATTAAACGCATACTACATTGGTCAATTATTATATTTCTTTGAAATTGCCTGTGGTATGAGTGGTTATGTATTAGATGTTAATCCATTTGACCAGCCTGGAGTTGAAGCTTATAAGAAAAACATGTTTGCTCTACTTGACAAACCAGGTTTTGAAGCAGAATCAGCTGCAATTAAAGCTAGATTATAATATCAAACTTTATATACTTGAGGCTCGAATAGTTTTATTCGGGCCTTTTTTGTGTTTGCTAATCTGACATTAATTCACACTGTATTGAACCTAACAACAATAAGATTAAAATAGTAAGAAGACTATATTTAATAGATATTCATATATATGTTATTCATTTTTTGAATGTATTTTCATCGGATTTAACCGAAGAAAAACCGAAGAAACTCCGAACAAAGTCCCTTTATAATTCTTTTAAAACCTAATTTCTTTACGTCTCTGTAACGATCCATTTATATCTTATTTGCTCAATAGCTTTAACTCTGTTATTAAATAAGTAATGCTTATATTTAAGACTAATTAATCATCTTGTTTAAGTATTCAAATTCCTATGAAACGAGCCATGAGAAGGTATTACTCACACAAGAGGAAGATTTTATTCCGGCACATTCCATATGGCCATTGAAAATAAATTATAAGCATATGAAAACAAATCAAAAAACTATTATTCTATTTTCTATACTACTCTTTGTTACAAGTGTTATAGCAAAATCACAGACCTTTACGATTACAATTGACGAACCTGTAAATGGGAGTATTCAGTTAGAACCGCAAATTCCAGCAGATGGGCATGTTAAATCCGGTACAATTATTAAAGTAACTACTAGTCCAAATAAAGGATATGCTTTAGATGCAGGGTATTATTCTATTCCAGGAATGTGGGGACAAGCTTATTCTGAGTTTTTTACAAAAACCTTTGAAGTAGAGGTGAATCAGGATCTTCATATTGGAGCATCATTTATTGAAGCAAAAGAAATCAGTAACATCAATATGATTCAGAATGTAGTTTATGCTCAACCAGGAAAGAAACCTTTAAAATACGATGTTTTTTCACCTAAAGGAGCAAAGAACTTACCTTGTATTGTGATTATTCATGGTGGTGGATGGTCATCGAACAATGAAGATGTAATGAGAGGATTAGCCAGGGAATTAGCAAAGGATGGCAAATATGTTGTATTTAGTATTGATTACAGATGGGTTAAAAGATTAGATGGAGATGAAACAGCAAACACCATGAATGTTTTAATTGAAGATGTTTATGGAGCAATAGCTCATATTATTGAACATGCTGACGAATATGGGGTTGATCCAACACGAATTTGTTTAACAGGAGATAGTGCAGGGGGACATTTATCAGCTGCAGCTGCTGACATGCCAAATAAAATTGGAGATCGAGGCTTTGGAAAGATTGAAGGAGTATATGAATTCAAGCCAACATACATTCCAAATAACAAAACTGTTAAAGACGTAAAAAACGACCTAGTAGCTTCAATAAAAGCTGTAGCTCCCAGTTATGGTGTATTTAATGGTGACCGATTAATGAAATTTTATAACGATTCAACACTAGGAAATCATTGGGGATATGAGATAGCACCATTAACAAATATCCCAAGTGCAACCGAAAGAAAAATTCCTCACTACCTTACCAGAGGAACAAAAGATTTTTTAATAAAAGATGCCGCAGTAACAGATTATGTAAATGCATTAGTTGAGGCAGGACAAAGAGTTCAGTATGCACAAGTTGGTGGTGCCGGGCATGCTTTCTTTGACTGGAAACCAGATCAAAAAACAAAGGATACTTTTTATAAATATGGAGTTTATTATGCTGCTGAAATGGAAGCATTTTTTGATTCTGTAGTCTATTAAAAATAAAAAGTGCCATTCGTAAGATTTACGAATGGCACTCATAATATATCTTTAAATCTTATTGCTTATATAGTAGACTTAAACTGATCCAGGAATCGAACATCATTCTCAAAGAACAACCTGATATCCTTAATTTGATATTTTAGCATTGTAATACGTTCTATACCCATACCAAAAGCAAAACCTGTATATTTTTCACTATCAATATTAGAATACTCCAATACAGCAGGATCAACCATTCCACAACCTAAAATTTCAACCCATCCTGTATATTTACATACATTACAACCTTTACCACCACATAATGAACATGAAATATCCATTTCAGCTGAAGGCTCAGTAAATGGGAAATATGATGGACGTAAACGTATTTGTGTTTTCTCACCAAACATTTCCTTAGCAAAATACAACAATGTTTGTTTCAAGTCTGCAAAAGAAACATTCTCGTCAATATATAAACCTTCAACCTGATGAAAGATACAGTGTGCACGAGCAGAAATAGCTTCATTACGGAAAACTCTTCCAGGAAATATTGAGCGAATAGGAGGCTCACTTTTTTCCATTACGCGAACCTGAACAGATGATGTATGCGTACGTAATAATACATCAGGATCTTTCTCAATAAAGAAAGTATCTTGCATATCTCTTGCAGGATGCTCCTCAGGGAAATTCAATGCAGTAAATACGTGAAAATCATCTTCAATTTCTGGTCCTTCGGCAACATTAAATCCTAAACGGGCAAAAATTTCAACAATCTCATTACGTACAATTGATAAAGGATGACGGCTTCCTAATTTCATGATAGTTCCAGGAAGTGTTAAATCAACACCACTTTCTTTCACCTGATCATTAGAAAACTGTTCTTTTAAATTATTAATAAACTCAGTAGCTTCTTTCTTTAAAACATTTATTACCTGTCCTACTTCACGCTTTTGCTCATTAGGAATCGTTTTAAAATCATTAAATAATTCAGAAATGATTCCTTTTTTACTTAGGTATTTAATTCTTAAATGCTCTGCTTCTTCAGCACTTGAAGCTGTAAGTTGTTTAATTTCTTGTTGTAAAGCCTTTATCTTATCAAGCATTGTTGCTGTATTTTATAATTTTTTTGAGTTTGCAAATTTAATAAAAGGAAACTATAGATTAATAGGAATTGATTAAAAGATACAATAAAATGGATTTTACTACTTCTTTATCATCTGAATCTTTAAAACTCTGACATCAATAACCGGTCTGTCTTCGCCATATGTTTTAAGCGCAGCGATTTTATCAACCACATCCATTCCCCTTGTAACTTCTCCGAAAACCACATAATCACCATCTAAATGCGGAGCACCACCCATGGTCTTATATACTCTTCTTTGTTGAGCAGTAAACTTAATTCCTTTTTCTTTTTCTATTTTATCCAGCTCTCCATCTTTAAATACTCTTCCTGAAACAATATAAAATTGTGAACCATCTGTCATGTTTTTGGGATTTCGGGATTCAGGTAATTTAGACATAGCAATAGCTCCCCTTTGATGGAATTTTTCAGGAACTATATTTGTTTTAAGCATATAACCCGGACCTTGCCATCCAACCACATCATCTTTATCTGCGTATTTACTATCTGCAGCCCCGGTTTGAATTAAGAAATTTGTCAAAACACGATGCACTAATAAACTATCATAAAACTGATCGCTTACCAATTTTATAAAATTATCTCTGAATACAGGAGTTTCATTATATAGTTTAAATTCTATATCTCCCATAGTAGTTATCATCTTAAAACCTTTTATTGTTTTATATGATGGATATACTTTATTTGTTTTCGTTCTTAAATCATAAACCGATCGGGTTTGAGGCTGCTGCTCTTTACTTAGCTCGACTATCTCTGATACTGGAATAAGTATTGATTGTTCTGAATCCTTTTTACCTCTGTTTTGAATCATACCTACCACATGATGCATGTATGTAAAAGCTGGTTGACCTGAGTAACTACTTCTATTAAGCTTGTAATATGTTAACGAGTCAGAAACAACTTTTTCACCAACAGCAAATTTAGGTAAATATATTTTCCTTGATTTTCGATATAAACCAGCTATAGAATCGGGGATATCATTAATGGCATGATCAAGATGTAAATAGTTTAAGTTTTCCATCCACGATTTTAATATAACAAGATTTTTTTCAATACTATAGGCTGTAAATCCGGCTATATCATTAAAATCATCAGTTCCTACAGGAGCTACTTTTACTTTATAACTACCTTTTATTAAATCAAGGTTAGTCACCAATTCCTTAGGAGATATATAAAATCCATATCCTTTATCTAAGATTCTGGAATAATGATCATAAGTTTCTATAGAAACAATACCTTTTACATTTGTTTTATAAGAACCTTTAGGCCGGGAATATTCCTCTTTTGAAATGGTTGATTTTTGTGGTTCAGTTTTACAACCAGAGAAAAATAAAGTAATTAAAAATATAAAAACTAAAAATCTCATCTGTACATGATTTTAAAGAATTCGTACAACAAGCTTCACATCAGTATATGGTCTATCGTTTTTATCTGTTTTTAAAGATGCAATTTTATTAACAACACCAAAACCGCTTACTACCTCACCAAAAACAGTATAATCATCATCTAACTCAGGTAAACCGCCAACAGTAGTATAAACCTCTCTTTGTTGTTCAGTAAATTCAAGCTTATTTGATAATGCATATTCAAAAGCAATCTTCTCTTTTATTTCTCTAAGCTTTTGATTGAACGCTTTAGGATCTTCTTTCTTTAATTTCTGAAGTTCTTCTTTAAAAGGCAGATAATATTTCTTTTTCAATTTGATTTTAATTGGATTATTTACTGACTTTTCGATTAAGTCCAATTTCTCATTTGTATAAACACGTCCCTGAACAATATAGAACTGACTAATATCTGACATTTTAAAATGGTTAATATCTTCAGGTTGACGAGGTGCACATATTGCCCCTTTTTTATGAAATCTGTTTTCAGTAAACTCTGAATCAATAACCAATTTTGAACTTCCATAACCTATTTGTTTTCCAGGAGGTGCATTTCGTGAATCGGATGACCCTCCTTGAATTACAAAATTTTTGATTACCCTATAAAATAAAGTCCCATCATAATGTGCACTATTCACTAATTTAATAAAGCTATCTCTATGCTTAGGAGTATCATCATAAAGCATGATCTTAATATCTCCAAAATTGGTTGATATAATAGCATATTTACTTTGTGATTCTGCTTTTACAACAAATAACAGTAAGAAAAATAGTAATAAACTACTACGCATAATATTTTTATTCCTTTATAATTTTCACTTGCATTCTGATATCCTTTAAAGGACGATCTCTTGCATCTGTCTCTTGGTAGGCAATGGCATCAACAACTTCCAAACCATATTTTTTACCAAAAAGTGATTTTATTTTTTCTATAAGATTCTTTTCTTCAATAACCTCTCCAAACACGGTATAATTGGTATCTAGATGTGGAACACCACCTTTGGTTTTATATACTTCCTTAACATCTTCTGGAAATTCAAACTCAGGTTGCTCTGAATATTTTTCATTTACTTTAGCCATTATTTTTTGCTGCATATTCATAATAGCCCCTTCATTACCCTGCATTTGAAGCATATTTAAAGAATCATTATACTCCATGAGCATATCATTAAAAATAGCACGTCTTCTGCTATCTCTGATTCTATTTTGAGCTTTAATCAAATCTCTGTCATCGAATATTTTGCCCTCAACTATATAAAACTGAGAACCTGATGACTCTTTTTCTGGATTCACCTGATCTCCCATACGAGCAGCAGCTAAAGCTCCTTTTTTATGAAAGTATTTTGGAAACACAAACTCAGCAGGAATTGTATAATCCGGACCTCCTTCACCAAGAGGTACACCAGCCTCGGCAGATTTAGAATCCGGATCGCCACCCTGAATCATAAATTCTTTAATTACACGATGAAATAATGTACTATCTAAATACCCATCTTTTACTAGTTTTATAAAATTATCACGGTGTTTAGGAGTTTCATCATAAAGTTTGATTTTCAAATCTCCAAGATCTGTCTGTATTAAAACTACTGTACCTTGATTCGTTGAAGAACATGAAGCGAAAGCAATAACTATAATAGTTATAAAAGATAGAAAAATATTTTTATTCATCGCTTTATTACATTTATTTATAGGTTTTCATTAAAATAGGAAATCATAGCTTCTTTTAAAATCGCTTCTCTTTTTGAAGGCATTATTTCTTCCATATTTTTAATAACCTCAAATTTAGGCCATCCTTCATCATCAGATCCTAGTTGTTTATAATAGCCCTTTTGCTCAAACATTTTACATCTGGCAAGATTAATCATATCCATTTTTTCTTCTTTTGAATATGATTTATAGCCTTTCCCTAACTCTTGAATTCCAATTAAAAATAGCAAAAAATCAAAATCAGCTAAAACTTTAAATCTCTTACTAACTTTTAACAACAACTCTTCCCAATTATTCGATTCACTCATATTAAAAATTTAAACTTTTTCTTTTTACAATAGATTGTCAGACTTTAGATAATAACCTGATTTCGTCATAAAATTTTGGATTCAGAACGCTTATAAATAGTGAGGTTCAACTGAAAATTACGAAAGAATAGCGGGCTATTTTGAATAATTTCCAGGAAGAAGATCGCTGTTTATAAGTGTAATATTTAAGCTTTGCCATAAAAAACTAATCTACTGCGTTAAATTTTTCGAGCTAGCTCGCTAGCCCTGTAAAATTTGCCTTGTATATCAGCTTATTATGACAATATGAATTCTAAAATTTTAATCGAACTCAGGTTAATAGATTATAGACTTGTTTATACTGATTACATAATCAATGTTTTATGAGTTTCTCTCAACGCTTTGCAAATCTTATAAATTCTGATAATTATAAAATTTTCCAGAACTATTGTTTAAAAACTCTTTAAACATCTATAAAAGCTTCAAATTTAACACTCTCATATTATTTTAAGCCCCTTATTCATTAAGATTTTTATCATATTCATAAATTAATAATAAATAACTAAGAAAATTTGTTTATATATGTGCATCAATTTTTAAACAATAAAACAGTTTTTACTATGAAAAAAATTTTTATTTACCTTTCCTTTATCCTAATGAGTTGCAGTATTGCACAAGCTCAAAAAATCACTTTAGAATCAGGTTCACTTGATGCTGTTAAGTCTGAAAAATCATTTAATATTTCATATGACTACAGTGATGTTTCTGTAGGAAAATTTGATTCTGAAGATGACTACATAAACAAAAAAGTTAATGATTATAACGCGAAAGAACCTGGAAGAGGTGACCAATGGAAAGAATCATGGATAGGAGACAGAGATGCAAGATATAAAGTAAGTTTTGAAAAACTTTTTAATAAATACTTAGAAGAAGAAGGTCTTTCTGTAAGTGATGAAAATAAGGATTCAAAATATACATTTGTTTTAAAAACAACATTTATTGAACCTGGTTTTAATATTCATATCACCAGAAGACCTGCAATGATCAACGTACTGTTACAATTAGTTGAAACAGCAAATCCAACAAATGTTCTATTTGAACTAAAATCAATTAAAAATCCAGGAAACTCTTTTGGCGGATTTGACTATGACACCGGAGTTAGAATTCAGGAAGCATATGCAAAATGCGGGAAAGAGCTTGCAAAATATCTGGTTAAAAAAGCATTTTAATTCTCTGTCAATTAAAAAATATAATAGAAGACCCACAAAATTCAATGTGGGTCTTTTTTATTTTTTAACTTTTTAAAGCTTCAAATCTAATAACTGATCCTTTTCCTCTGTGACCTGGCCCTTCATTCAATTCAACAATCTTTTTAGCACAATCTATCACATCTAAAGTTTTAAAATCTTCTTTTAAAATATCCTCAGAATAAAGCATCTCAATATTCTTGGGACCTCCACTAGAATAATCAAGTTGCTCTTCAGTAAATCCTACTACTAAAATTCTTCCGCCTGGTTTTAATAACGAAATCAGATGTTGATGGATAGTTTCTCTCAACATATTTGGCAAATGAAAAAACACTAATGCTATAGCATCAAATGATTCTAATTTGTAATCAAATGTTAATATATCACCAATTGAATAATCTATATCCACATTACATTTTGATGCTAAATTCATAGCTTTTTGCATTCCTACATCACTTTGATCAATAGCTTTTGCATCCCAACCTTGTTGTGCTGCGTAAACAGCGTTTCTACCCTCTCCCTCTCCAGGGAAAAGTATAGTACCTGGTTCATTCCTATCAATAAATGCTTTTAATATTTGATTTGGATCCTCTCCATATACGTAATTATCAGAGGAAAACCTATCATTCCAAAACTCTTTCATAAAATAAAATCTGTGGTAACACTATAAATCAACAGAAAACAATTACGATTGTTTAAAAAGGATATAAAAGAAAAAAAGACTTGCGGGCAACAAGTCTTTCATTTTCTTTTGGATTTTTTTTATCTGATTTAAGGGAAAAGGGTTTATTTCCGACTGCTAATATAGTATAATTTTATATTTTTTAACATGTTTTTAATAATATTTTTCATTTTTAATGAAATTATTTTCCCTAATTATTCCATAAAGCAATAAATACTAGCAAATTTCTAGGAAATAAATATTTTGTAAGCTGAAAAAAATTAAAAGCAATTAAACCTTTTGTTATTTTTACTATCAAAGAAAATAGACATCTCAAATTGAGACTTAGTATTATTCTTAAAGATTTATATGATGAAATTATATTACTTAATTATAGCATTATTGATTTGCTGCTTGTTTAATATTAATGGACAGGAAAGCGACTCTAATCCACAAAAAAGCAAAACTCAAAAATTAGAAATTAGGTCAAGTAGTCGTTCTCAAATGTCTGTAATCAGAGATAACAATCATCAAAGAAGAGATCTACGTTTTTTACAGATGAATAAGAAAGTTAGGATGAATAAACGAAACATGATTTCTTATTATAATACTCAACTCAAAAAATCGCACTTGAAGAAAAGTAGTGAAATGAAAAAGCAGAATGCAGCTATTTTAAGAAAAAGGCAAGCTATTCAGAAAAAAAGGTTGCAAAGACAAAAACAACAATTAAGAAATAGGTTACGATAAAGTCCAAAGTAAATATTATGCAAACAATTAGATTATACATACTTATCCTTGGGCTTTGTTTCTCATTAAATTCTTTTGCCCAAACTAACATTAACCAACTTATAAAACAAGGAAATAAGTACACAGAAAATGGTGAATATCAAAAAGCTATACATAAATTTTCTGAAGCCGTAAAGCTGGATAATACAAATCCTGATTTATATTTCTATTTAGGCAACAGTTGGTTTGATTTTGGAGATTTTTCAAAAGCAATTAGTAATTATAAACTCTGTATTAAAAACGACTCCTATTATAAGGATGCATATTATAATATGGCTAATGCTCATTTTGAATTAATGGAATATAACCAGGCCATTGTAATATTTGATCAATTAATAGAAATGGATTCTCAGTATTACGATGCTTTTTTAGATAAAGGTAATGCTCTGTATGAGTTAGGTTTGTACAAAGAGGCAATTAGGGCGTTTAACAAAGGCATTGAATTATATCCTGATTACGAATTTGCATATTACGATAGAGCTAATGCCTGGTTTCAGTTAGGAAATTATGAAGATGCGATATTGGATTACACCGAGGCAATTACACTTAACAACGAAATTGCTGATTTTTATTTTAACAGAGCTATATCACATTTTAACTTAAACAATGATAATGCAGGTTGCGCTGACTTATCAAAAGCAGCAGAATTGGGAGACGAAAATGTTGATATGTATTTGATGGAATTCTGTAATTAACAACGAACGCTTAAAGGATGACAAGGTAGAATAGCAACAAGCTTAAAGGGTAATTAACAGCTTATAACATTACCTATCCAAAATCTTTGTTAGTTTTCAGAATATGTGAAATACAGAATCAATTTCTCTATGAAAATTGTGCTTTAGTATAAAGATATATTACTTTCAACTAAAGTACTTTTATTGTACAATAAATCCCCCTTAAACCCTTCTCTTTTATACCTTTTGCCTTTGTAATATTACCAGATTAAAAAATAAGTAACTCCAACATTAGTAAAGCCGGTCCAGTCTTCTTCAACATAAGAAGGTTGGTTCATAGGTTTATATAAGGAGTAGCCTACATTCAACATGAAATTACCCCATTGATAATAAACTGGCAATGAGAATCCCATACTACTGATATTGAATGCACTTTGTTTTTTAAACAAGTCTGATATTACTATATCTGCGTCAAGCTGTTTTATTTTTCTATAATAATATGGTCTTCTTCCTACTATTCTGCTAATTATTCTATCCTGAGTACTTTGAGGATCCTCAATAATGGATAATAATTCACTAATAGTTTGATCGGGATTATTCTGCGAATACTCGTATAAAAAATAATAGTTTTTAAAAGCATCTTCATTATAGTAATCAATACTACTGGCATATATTACAAATGAAGGCTGGATGGATAAGGAATTATTCTTGATTAAAACATTATCAAAGTTAATATCTGCACCAGTTTGAAATGAACAATACAAATCCTGAGCCTGTCCAAGATATATTCCTATATCAAGATTAGAATTCCACCAATTGACTTGACTAAATGCATTTACATTAAACAGATCACTATAATTTGAGCGTAGAGCATGCGAATTTTCACTGAATTCATAATGACTATAATTAGCTGAAGTACTTAACCAGTTATTTATATCCAGATCGTAACCTAACGATAATGCATATTCTTGTGTAGCCTGAGTATTACTTTCATCGGAATTTTCAATATTTGAAAAATACAACGACAGATTAATTCCTGTTTTATGATAATAGCTCACAAACAAAGAACTAACAGGCTGAGTACTATATATGCTTGTAGTTCCATTTAAACTATTATCAGTAGTATAGTCAATTCCAGCTGCAAAAGATGAGAATTTCAGATTATCGCTATCAATATCTTTTTGCGAAAATGAATTATTACCTATGATGAATGCCAATAAGAGTAATATTAATTTTTTCATAATCTAAGATCCTACATGTTATGACTTGCAAAAACAAGAATAAATTAACCAAAAAACAAATAGCCAATAGAAATAGAAGCTATAATACCGGCCAGATCAGCAATCAATCCGCAACCTATTGCATGACGCGTTTTCTTAATGCCTACTGATCCAAAATATACTGCAATGATATAAAAAGTAGTATCAGTGGCCCCCTGAACTGTTGACGCAATTTTTGCAGCAAAAGAATCAACTCCAAAGTTAGGATTATCAAAAAGTTCAAGCATCATACCCCTGGCTCCACTCCCACTTAAGGGCTTCATTAATGCAGTAGGAAGCGCATCAACAAATCTCGAATCCACACCAATAAAAATACACAGAGCTTTAATCCCATCCACAATAAAATCCATAGCTCCAGATGTTCTAAACAATCCTATAGCCACAAGAATGGCAACTAGATATGGAATAATCTTTATAGCAATCTGAAACCCTTCTTTTGCACCCTCTATAAACGCTTCATAAACATTAACCCTTTTTCTAATAGCAGCAGATAAAAACACTATAATTATTGAAAAAAGTATAACATTTGATCCTACCAAAGAAATGCTTTTAATCTGTTCTTTAGGTAAAGTAGAAAACCAATATATTAAACCTATAATAAAAGCTGTCAATCCACCTAAATAAGATAAAATTACCTTATCCCAAAGTTTAATTTTCTGTACAAAAGCAACAGATAAAATTCCGGCTAAAGTTGAAAAGAAAGTAGCTAACAAAATGGGTATAAAAATATCTGCAGGATTTGCAGCTCCAAATTGAGCCCTATAAACCATTATACTTACCGGAATAATTGTTAAACCTGAAGTATTTAATACCAAAAACATGATTTGAGCATTACTGGCTGTATCTTCAGATTTATTTTGCTCCTGTAGTTGTCCCATGGCCTTTAATCCCATGGGTGTAGCAGCATTATCCAAGCCAAGCATATTTGCAGATAGGTTCATCATGATTGTACCAAATACAGGATGATTTTTTGGTACTTCCGGAAATAATCGATTAAACAAAGGCCCTATCAACCTGGAGAGCATTCTTACAACACCACCCTGTTCACCAATTTTCATAAATCCTAACCATAATGAAAGAACTCCTGTAAGACCTAATGAAATTTCAAAACCGGTTTTTGCATTGCTAAAAGTAGATTGCATCAAATCTGGAAATATTTCCATATCTCCAAAAAAGATTAAACGAACCAGTGCAACTACAAATGAAATAATAAAAAACGCTATCCAGATATAATTAAGAACCATATAGTTATAGATCGTTAGATTTTAGATAATAGATATAAGATTGATTTACAATAATCTTATTATCAATAATTAGATGTTTGTACCATTACTAATCATCTTCCTAAGAATAAGTATCTGCAAGAACATCAAAGTATATATTTGTTATAAAATATATCAGAGCTGTCCTAAATATTTCTGTAAACTGGTGCTTCGCCCAGACCAGACTTCATTTTTCAGTTCACAAGGTCTGTTTCTCTATTGTGTTCATGATTTTCGCTTCGCAACAATTGTCTTACCACAAAAAACAGAAGCCAAAAAAGGCAAGGCTGCACCCACTTCTCTCAAAAACTACGGTTATTTAGTTCACCGGCTGGGGCCATTTTAGAACCTACTTAAGAGTAGAAATATTTATATTTAGGACAGATGTGAAAATATATTTATTAAAAGGATCTTTTTACACTATCATCTCCTTTATATTTCTCATGTGGGGCACCAAATTCTTTACAAGTAACATTATCAATTGGAACCTCCCATATCTTAACATTTCTAATAGCCGGTTCTGAATAAGTAAACTTTTTATCTGAGTATTGTTCCATGATAATATTTAAAGCTTCTTCCTTTTTCGCCATATCTTCCTGGAAAACAACTTTTCCCCAAGCAACTACACTTTTTGATTTCATTCGGTAACTACAGGCTACTTCAGGATGCTGAAAAGCTAATTCATGATCAGCACTAAATGTAACACAGATATTATTGTTTTTATTTAAAATATCAACAACCCTACCTTCGGGAGCTGAGTGTAAATAAATAACATTGTCTTTAAAACCGAAATTCATAGGTAATACATAAGGTAAATCACCATCCACAACACCAACAAAACATACATCACATTTCCTTATTATCTTTTCAATACGTTCATTGTTTAAATGTTCTACAGTTTTCATTGTATATATTTTTTATTTGTTTACACGATAGTACGGTTACCCAACTCCTTTGAAAACAAGCTTTGTAATTGCTGCAAACGACTAATTGTTTTCATCAACTCCATAAGCTTCTCCACATCCTTAGATTGCTCTACTTGTTTCAACTCTGTTCTCTTCTCCTCAATTAACCTCTTTACTTTTTTAAGTTTTAACTCATTAATCAACTTTGGCACTAAAGTATGAAGTAATTCTTCTTCTTCCCAATTTCCCTGTCCAAATCGATTATGTATTTTACTTAATGATTGTTCTTTAGAGAGCAGATCAGATGCAATTTGATTTACATCAGATTCCATATAACTAACATAAAACTTTGCAGCCTCAAAACCTTCTCTTTCTTTATTTTCTTCAAACAACCTGAATATTTTATTATAAGTTGGATTCAAACTTTCCAACTCATCTTCCTTTAATTGACCGATAATATAATCTCCAACAGTGATATTTGGATCAAATACTTCTTCCTCTTCACACTTATTAAAAAGGGATTTATCGCCATATTTAATTAAAAACCTTACAATTTCCTGCTCTTCAACTTCAAAGGGATTTTGATTAGAAAAAGCGCTGTTTGTAAACTGAGATTGAACAACACTTGAAGCCACGGGATTTTGAGTAGTTGCTTCAATTCGACTTTTATAACCTTCTTCTCTCTTTTTACGGGTTAGCTTTCCTATTTCATCATAAAGAACCTGTTCACGAACTTGTAATAGGGTACTACATTCTTTTATATACTCACCCCTAATAAAAGCCTCTGGAATTACAGAAATTGTTCTTACAATATCCTGCAACAACTTCGCTCTTTTAACAGGATCATTTTGTGCATCTTTTAATAAGATTCCTGTTTTAAATTTGATAAAATCACCTTCATTCTCATCAATATATTTTTGCAGTTGTTCTGCATTTCTATTCTTTGAAAATGAATCAGGATCTTCACCTTCTGGTAAAAGTAGAACTTTTACATTCATTCCCTGCTCAAGCACCAAATCAATTCCTCGTAACGAAGCTTTTATACCAGCTGGGTCACCATCATATATAATAGTTATATTCGGTGTGAAACGAGCTATTAAACGAATTTGATCAACCGTTAATGCTGTACCAGATGAAGCAACAACATTATGTATCCCTGCCTGATGAAAAGAAATTACATCTGTATATCCTTCAACTAAAAAACATCGATCTTTACGAGTAATCTCCTGTTTGGCCTGAAAAATTCCATACAGAATTTTACTCTTATGATATATTTCTGATTCGGGAGAGTTTAGATATTTAGCTGTTTTTGAATCCGTTTTTAAAACCCTTCCTCCAAAAGCAGTTGGTTTACCTGAAATACTATGAATAGGAAAAATTACCCTTCCTCTAAATCGGTCTGCCTTATAGTTATCTCTAACTATAGTTAAACCTGTTTTTTCAAGGAATTCAATTTTAAAACTATTCTTTAATGCTTCATCAGTAAATGCAGATCTTGAATCAGGTGAATAACCTAAATCAAACTTTTTAATGATATCATCCCTAAACCCACGTTCTCTTAAATACGATAGTCCGACAGAGCGACCCTCATCTGATTTATGAAGCATATCGCTAAAAAACTTCTGAGCATAGACAGAAACTGCCATCATACTCTCACGATCGTTTTTTACCTGTTGCTGCTCCGGACTAAGTTCTATATCCTCAACGTGAATGTGGAACTTTTTCCCTAAGTATTTAATGGCATCAATAAATGATATCTGTTCAACATCCATTAGGAAGTTTACTGCATTCCCTCCTTTTCCACATCCAAAACATTTATATATTCCTTTATGTGGAGACACAGTAAATGATGGAGTTTTTTCATTATGAAAAGGGCAGTTACCAATGTAATTTATACCTCTTCGTCTTAACGAAACAAACTCTGAAACAACATCAATAATTTGAGCTTGTGAAGTTTCAACTATTCTGTCTACCGTACTCTGATCGATCATTTATTTATTGTTCTAAAACAAGAAGCACAAAGATACAAATTGATTAGATATATAAAACGAGCCATATATTAAAGAAGCACTTATTTACAATTTTCCTTAATTAGGTATTTGATTACTGGTTTTATTTTATAAATTTGATTTTTCACGAAACATTATTACCTTAATATTGTTAAGGGTGTATCTTTTAGTAACAAAAGGGGGAAATTTCTTTAGTTTAATAATATATTTACTAGTTAAAAATAATACAAATTGAAAAAGATTATAGATTTTTATATGAATGGGTTTAACAACTTACCTGGATGGGCTAGATCAGTGTGGTTTATTGTGTTGCTTAAACTGTTTATTTTCTTTTTCATTTTTAAGATATTCTTTTTTCAAAATAAATTAAAAAAGGAATTCAATTCAGACGAAGAAAGAGCTTCTCATGTAATAGAGCAATTAACAAACCCTCAAAAATAACAAATAAATGTTTGAATCTATTGACTTAACTCTGGTGAACTGGTCGCGGGCGCAATTTGCACTTACCGCAATGTATCACTGGATATTTGTGCCATTAACTCTTGGCCTGGCCTTTATTATAGCCTTTATGGAGACTATGTATGTCAAAACAGGAGATCCTGAATGGAAAAGAATTACTAAATTCTGGATGAAACTATTTGGAATTAACTTTGCTATTGGAGTAGCAACCGGGATTATTCTTGAATTTGAATTCGGAACTAACTGGAGTAACTATTCCTGGTTTGTAGGTGACATATTTGGAGCCCCATTAGCTATTGAAGGTATTATGGCTTTCTTTATGGAAAGTACATTTATTGCAGTTATGTTCTTTGGTTGGGGAAAGGTGAGTAAAAAATTCCATCTTCTTTCAACATGGCTTACTGCTATTGGAGCAAATCTTTCTGCTGTTTGGATTTTGGTTGCTAATGCCTGGATGCAAGATCCTGTTGGTATGAAATTCAATCCGGATACAGCTCGTAACGAAATGGTAAACTTTTGGGATGTATTTTTATCTCCTAGTGCTGTCAGTAAGTTTTTACATACCTCAACTTCCGGATTTGTTTTAGCTGCAGTATTTGTGATAGGTATTAGCGCATGGTATATGCTTAAGAAAAGAGAAATTACCTTTGCAAAGAAAAGTATGATTATTGCAGCTGTTTTTGGTATACTATCTTCGATAATGCTTATTGGTACAGGTGACTCTTCTGCAAAAACCGTAGCGAAAGCACAACCCATGAAACTGGCAGCAATGGAAGGACTTTATGAAGGAACTACCAATGCTCCACTTATAGGAATGGCACTGATTACAGATGCTCAGGATGAACCATTAACAAAAGATTCTAAAGCTGAATTCGCAATGAAAATTGAGATTCCTTCAGCATTATCATTCTTAGCTTTTGGTGATTTTAATGCTTTTGTACCAGGTGTTAAAGATTTGGTTCTTGGAAACGAAGAAAACGGAATATTATCATATAAAGAAAAAATTAAACGTGGCTATGAAGCACAACAAACTTTAATAGCCTACAAAAAAGCTCAAAAAGAAAAAAGTCCGGAGTTTGCAGCATTGCAAGCTAAGTTTAATGATGAAGAATGGATGAATACATACTTTAAGTATTTTGGTTATGGTACTTATTACGATGAAAATCCTGAAACCTTAGAAGCCAATGCTTTTAAAATGGTTCCTCCTATTTCTTTGACATTTTACGCTTTCCATATTATGGTTGCTTTAGGAATGTGGTTCTTATTGTTATTCATAATAATTCTATTTTTAATTTTCAAAGGTAAGCTTGTTGAAAACAAATTTATTTTGTGGGCATCCGTATGGACAATACCATTGGTTTACATTGCTTCACAAGCAGGTTGGATTGTTGCTGAAGTTGGAAGACAGCCCTGGGTTATTCAAAACTTGATGACTACATCAACAGCTGTTTCTCAAATTGATACCGGATCTGTTATGATAACATTCTGGTTATTCGCCATCACATTTACTTCTTTGCTAATTGCAGAAGTTAAAATTCTTACAAAGCAAATTAAAATAGGACCTAAAAAACAAGGAGGAAAGTAATAATGTTCGGAGATTTATCACACTTAGCACTACAACACTATTGGTGGTTCCTTGTATCACTTCTTGGAGCATTATTGGTGTTTTTAATGTTTGTTCAAGGTGGACAAACTTTGATTTCTACTCTTGGTAAAACCAAAGATGAAAAAACGATATTAGTAAATGCATTGGGTCGTAAATGGGAATTCACATTTACAACTCTTGTTACATTTGGAGGTGCCTTTTTTGCATCATTCCCACTCTTTTACAGCACGAGTTTTGGAGGTGCTTATTGGGTATGGATGATCATACTATTTGCTTTTGTTATTCAGGCTATTGCCTATGAATTCAGAAACAGACCAAGTAACGTTTATGGTCCAAAAACATATGAAACATTTTTATTTATAAACGGATTAATAGGAACGATATTTATTGGAACTGCAGTCGCAACTTTCTTTACTGGATCAAATTTCTCAGTAAATGATTTTAACCAATCTAAATGGGATACTCCTTTTCATGGTTTAGAAGCTGCATTAAATTTACATAACTTAAGTTTAGGCTTAACTGTATTCTTTTTAGCTAGAGTACTTGGAATTCTCTACTTTATGAACTCCATTGATCATAAAGTAATTTTAGAAAGAGCTAAAAAACAATTAATCATTAATGGATTGCCTTTTGTTGTATTGTTCTTAACTTTTACAATTTGGCTTCTTTTAAGAGATGGATTTGCTGTTAATCCGGATACTAAAGAAGTATTTATGCAACCATATAAGTATTTTAATAACTTAATTGAGATGCCAATTATTTTGGTAGGTTTCTTAGTAGGGGTTGTACTTGTTCTTTGGGGAATTATTTCAAGTTACCTAAAACCAAGCTCAAAAGGCATTTGGTTTACAGGACCGGGAACTGTTATTACAGTATTAATGTTATTACTTATTGCAGGCTATAACAATACTGCATTTTATCCTTCAGTTTCAAGTTTACAAAGTTCATTAACTATTGAAAATGCCAGCTCAAGTCACTTTACATTAACGGCAATGAGCTATGTATCATTAATGATCCCATTTGTTTTAGCCTACATCTGGTATGCATGGAAATCGGTTAATATTAATAAAATTGACGAGGACGAGATAAAATCAGAAGACATTCATATTTACTAATAAATGAAGAAATAGATTTAATGTTATGACTTATACGAGCGAAATACTTTGGTATTTAAGTTGGCCATTATTAATTGTTATTAGTTATCAGGCAATAAAATGGGCGCTTAAAAAATTCGAGAAAAAAGAAGAAATTAAGTAGTTAATAAAACAACTTGATATATAAACAGAAAAGCCTTGAATGTACATTCAAGGCTTTTCTATTTATATAATATTTTAAAATTCACCTTACCTTAAAAATTAATCTACCAATAGAAAACAGAACATATAAAGCGATTACTACTGCAATTCCACCTACTCCCAACCAAACAATAGATAATAATCCACTAACTAATAAAATATATTTATCTATATTTTGAAGCAATTTAAAATTCTTAAATTTTAAAGAGAACATTGGAATTTCCGATATTAAAAGAAAAGAAAATACAGGAACAAAAGCTACCAATAGCCATTGATTCTGGATCAAAATATTTAACCAATTTTCACTATGCACAAACACAAAACCCAATGAGGCTAAAAACAATCCTGTTGCCGTAGTGGTTAAACCAATAAAGCTTTCGCTCTGCCTGGTATCAACATTAAATTTAGCCAAACGTAAACCCGAAAACACCGTAATAATAAATGGGGATAAAACAATAATTTGATTTACTAAATCCTGCTGAAAGAAATCGCCATGGATATCACCCAGAACCACTTTTTTAATCATCATATGAAGAATAGCCATTGGGGCAAAACCAAAACTTATCATATCCGCTAATGAATCTAATTCTTTACCCATTGGTGAATATGCATTAAGCATACGTGCTGCAAAACCATCTGTAAAATCAAAAAGCGCACCTGCAAAAACGAGTATTGCCGCAATATCAATCCTTCCGTTTAAGGCAAAAAATGCAGATAATGCACCACAAAATAAATTTAAACTGGTTATAAAATTAGGGATAGAACTCTTAATTGACATATGATCAAATTTATAGTAAAAGATTAAAAAAAATCGCATTCAAGATATATTAATCCTAAATGCGATCCTATATTTTATTATATAATTTGTTTTATTATAACATTTTAAGATTAATCAAATTGTCGTTTCATAAACCAGAATTCAACAAATGACATACTTAGGTTTACACCAAAATAATTTTCTGTAATTATATCCCCACTTCTGGTTCCTCTTCTTCCATAGTTTAAATTAATATTAAAATATGATTTACTATTACGCATCGGAATACCTACTCCAGCACTAATTCCTGCATCTATAATTACATTACCTTCTACTTTTATATAGGAATCCTCTACATAACCTCCTAGTTGATACAAGAATGGATTGGCTCTTTTCGTTTCTTTATTGCGAAACTCAGCTCCAGCACTAAATCTGTGACTGTCTTTTAACGAAGCCCCAATACTTTTATAGGATACTGTACTCCATTGTTGAAATCTATAATCACCTGCTATAGTTAACCCTCTCTTATTTGACCAAGACATACCTCCTGCAACGTCCATCGGAATTTTATAATCATTACCATCATCTAATTCTTCACTGATTCCAGCACCACTTGACGCATATGTTTCTACAGTTCGTGAATTTGCCATGTCAATTGCTGGTCGATAAGTACCTCCAAATCGAAATACATTATCCTTTATATTAAATTGATATTGCAATCCTGGTTCAATGGCAAATTGTTGTATATAATCTGAATAATTAATATTCAAAGTTCCTATTGATGAAGAAGAAAACACCTCAGTTTTATCAATACCTCCAAACAGATACATAATTTTCAATCCAATTGATACATTTTTATTTAATAAATAAGCGTTTGACAAATAAACTTCATTAATACCACCTGTCCCTGTGTACGAAACAGCTACTGTAGAGTTTGCCCCTTCAATATCTGTAGTTCCGGAAACATTGTATCCCACTGATGAAAATTGATTTAAACCAAAATTTGTAAATAACTTGGATGAAGAACGAAAGGCTAAAGAAATATTATTTAAACCACCTGAAATAGATGTACCATCTCCCTCATTTGTTTTATAAAAAGTCTTATTAATCCTTAAACCCAAATCTATCAACATATTTAAACTATCAATTCCTGTTAATGAGGCAGGGTTTAAAGTATTAATAAAATTATCAGTCCTTAAAGCTAAACCTGTACCTCCCATTCCTTGATTTTTAACTAGTCCACACTTATTTATGGTACCAATCCCAAACGTAGTATAGGCAGAAGGTGCACCAGTTTGAGCATTAGCAAAAATTGAGAAAAACAGGCAAATTGCAATTATATATTGTATTTTTTGAATCATTTTTATCATCTTAATAATAATATGTGTATAGTCTTAATTTAGGCTTATAATCTCCATCATTAATTCCTTCACCGGCAAATTTAATAGTCGTAAGAGTCGAAGTCATATTTGTAGAAGACAACCCTATTAAAAAGGAAAAATCATCATCATAAACGCTATCCAAAAACTCATCAACAAATTGATTTGTAATATCAACTTTATAATATTCCTCCTCATCTTCGTCATCTTCATTTTCATATAAATACATATAAGAAATATCCGACTCGTTTATAGCTAAAATAACATCACCTACATTATTTCTCGTATCTGACTCATATACAGTAAGGGAACTAGGAAAATCATTAAAATCTTCTTCAATTGGCACGAATACAAGTTCTGCTTTGATAATTTGATTTAATGCTGGTAACGTTTCTACATTTGCAAGGCCTGGGAATTCTATTTTAACATACATTCCTGTTCCTCCTTGTAAAAAGCACTTATCATCCGTATCCAAACTTAGAATCTTTTCTTCCTGAGAAGTACTCACTGGTATATTTGTACCTGTTCTATCAATATCAATGCTATTAAATTGATAATTAGAACTACTTTCAACTTCAAACTCTATCTCTTTATAAACTCTTTCACTTAAAGTTTGATGGTAATATATTTTCATCGAACACGAATCTGAAAGATTATATCCAATAATAGATTCATTTAAATCTCTATTGCTCTTTAATATAATACCATGAAAATAATCCCAAAATTTACTAGCATTAGTAATATCTTCATCTTTATCGTCCAACATTTGAAATAATTCTAAACCAAAATCTTTATCAAGAGGAATAAATATTGTATCAGAATCAGTAACTTTTGGTCTAGCCGTATATTCTCCTAATAAACGTTTTGAGCTTACAATAGTCGTATTATAAAAATCCTCATCAGAATCCCCTATTTTACGATCCCTTTTCATTTGTTCAAGATCTGAATCTATTTCCTCTACTGTAAACGAATGAGTTTGAATTGTATCTCCTAAATAATAATCATTATATTTTATACACAAACATATACTATCAAACACGTCGTCATCATCTATATCAATAGAACCTGGCGAATTAATTCTAAAAATAGCATCAGAATGAATCTGTCCTAAATCTTCATCATAAAAACTACCCACTAAAGCAACCCCTGAGGCAGTGGTATTAACTGAATCCAAAATTACAGTACTAAGTTCTACGGAAAAAGTATCTATCATAGTTATACCAGCATCTTTTTCAAGATACTCACTTCCAATAGAAGTTGTAATTTCGTCTAAAGTTTGATCTCCACAGGAATAACAAATTGTGGCAAGTATTAAACTAAGTATTAATAAATATTTATACATCTTTATTGATTAAATGAATTCGTTTAAACACAATAAACATACTGTATTCAAAATATTTTATAAAATAACGACAAAGGTGCAAAAAAAATTGTATCCTCCAACATGGATCTAAACACAATACAATTTTCCATATATAATTATTTAAAATGTTTTTATTTCTTTAAGATAATATGTCTATATTAGCGCAGATTTTTACGGATTATTAGGCCAATAGTTAATGCCATTTAACTCAAAGGTTAAATTCTAGTTAAAGTTATTTTAACGCACCAATTATGTGGCTTATAAGTTGTAGTATCGCAAGAGAAAATATTAAATAAATAAATTGAAACTTAAAGACAATGATTAAGCAGTCAATATTTTTAATCACAGCACTTTTAATAAGCAGCTTATGTTTTACAGGTTGTTCTGACGATGATGACGATTATCTAGGAAACTGGGTAGATAGAGCAGGTTTAGACTTCGACTTAAGAGGTCATGCAGTATCGTTCACTATTGATAATAAGGTATATATTGGAACTGGATATGACGTTGATGACGACGAAAAATTTAACGACTTCTATGAAATAGAGTTTCTTACTTCTGGCGGTTTACAAATAAAACAAATTAGCGATATGCCTGGTGTTGCACGTGACAAAGCTGTTGCATTCTCAAGTGATTCTAAAGGATATGTAGGATTAGGAGTAAATGATAGTGGTGATTTCTTAGGTGACTTCTATTCATACGACCCATCAACAGGAACATGGGAAACTTTAGAAAATCTTCCTTCTGGATTAACTCCACGTAAAGATGCAGTGGCTTTCTTCGTAGATGGTATAGGTTACGTTGGTAGTGGAAAAGACGAACAAAGAGAACGTAGTGATTTTTATTCTTTTGATCCATCTACAGGAAGCTGGGACCAAATTGCAACATTAAATGACCCAAGAACAGAAGCAATGTCTTTTGTATTAGATGATGGCTCTGGTGAACACGGCTACATTGTTAGTGGCTATTACAATGGACTACTTAATGATTTTTGGAGATATGAGCCATCAACCAACGAATGGATAGAACTTAACAAAATCTCTGATTATACAGATAGTAGCTTTGATGACGATTATGATAGCTATATAATGAGAAGAGATGGAGTTGCGTTTACTATGGGTGGAAAAGCATATTTAGCAACAGGGACAGGAAGTGCACAAGTTTGGGAATGGAATCCTTTAACCGACAGATGGAAGCAAAAAACAGATTTTGAAGGAACTGCAAGATACGGTGCAATATCATTTACAATAAATGATATTGGTTATATTGCAACAGGGCGTAATTCTGGAGCATCTTTTAACGATTGTTGGTATTTTGAGCCTTATGAAGAAAAAGAAACAAAAGATTAAATTAGTTATATTTTGTTGTATTCTTATCAGCTGTGCAGCATTTAGTTGTAAATCAAAAACAAAAGACAAGACAATAGACTATAACATATTTAAAATTGACAGTCTCTGGGGATATGACATAACAATAAATAATAAAGTATATATTCATCAGGATGTTATACCTGCTATTAACAAATCTACAGCATTCTATTGCAAGGAAGACGCAGAAAAAGTTGCTAAGTTGGTTATTGAAAAAATGAAGAAGAAACAAATGCCTCCTGCTGTTTCAAAAAAGGAAATAGTAGAGCTAGGTATTAAAACAGATTCTTAACGGAAATCAAAATAACGAAAGCCGGATTGTAATTAATCAATCCGGCTTTTATTTTTTTTATATTGAACCTCACAACACCTCGATAACTTTTATAACTATCGGATATAAAAATATTCATTTTAGGCTTCATGTAAATAAGCCTATAATCTATTATCCAAAATCTAACAATCTATTACATCAATAACACATTGTATTTTTTACAACAAAATAACAATGATAATTTGCAGTTTTAAAAAATAGACCTACATTTGTATCCGAAAATATCAAAACAATGACAAATTTAGTACATCATCACGGACATCATTATAATCTACCATAGGTGGGCCGGGATTGTTGTATATATAAAATATATTAAAGAGGGCTTGCCAAATTTTTGGAAGCCCTCTTTTTTTTAGGCAAAACTTTAAAAACAATATTAAGTAATTGAGAAATGGAGAAACTAAGAATCGCATTACAAAAAAAAGGAAGACTACACGATGACTCAATGCAGCTACTAAAAGAAGCTGGTATCAAATTTAATACAGGAAGCAGATCATTAGTTGCTCAGTCTCCAAGCTTCCCAATTGAAGTGTTGTTTCTAAGAGATGATGATATTCCACAAACTATTGCTGATAAAGTTGCAGATATTGGAATTGTTGGAGAAAACGAAGTAGAAGAAAAAGACTTTCAACTTACAATTGCAAAAAGATTAGGTTTTAGTAAATGCCGAGTTTCTTTAGCTATTCCTAAAGCAGACGAATATGCCGGACCAGAATATTTTGAAGGTAAAAAAATTGCTACTTCATATCCGGTAATATTGCAAAAGTATTTCACTAAAATGAATATCAATGCCGAAATACATGAAATTGCTGGTTCTGTAGAAATTGCTCCGGGTATTGGTTTAGCTGATGGTATTTTTGACATTGTTAGTTCAGGAAGTACATTGGTTGCAAACAGACTTAAAGAAGTTGAGGTTGTAATGAAATCTGAAGCATTGTTAGTTCAGGCAGAAGGATTATCTGAAGAGAAAAAAGCATTACTTGAGGAACTTTTATTCCGCATTAATTCAGTAATGGCTGCTAACTCTAATAAATACATCTTATTAAATGCACCTAATGACAATGTAGAAGAAATTGTTAAAATTCTTCCTGGAATGAAAAGTCCTACAGTATTACCATTAGCTGAAAAAGGATGGAGTTCAATTCACTCTGTAATTTCAGAAAAACAATTCTGGGAAATCATTGGCAAGTTAAAAGATAATGGAGCAGAAGGAATACTAACATTCCCTATTGAAAAAATGATACTTTAATAATTCATCATGCAGGTATTTGAATATCCTCAAAAGGAAAATTGGGCAGAACTATTAAAACGCCCCGAGAACGATTTGAGTGGTTTGTTTGATTCAGTACAAACCATTCTAGGTGAAATTAAAAATGATGGAGATGCAGCTGTTTTAAAATATTCGGAGAAATTTGATGGATATGCAGCAAAAGAAACAGTTGTTTCTAAATCAGAAATTGACGAGGCTTGTTTAAAAGTATCTTCTAATTTAAAAGATGCTATATACAAAGCTAAACTTAATGTTGAAAAATTTCATGAAGCACAAATTGTTCCTGAAAGAGTTGTAGAAACAATGCCTGGAGTAGTATGTCGTCAGAAATGTGTTCCAATTGAAAAAGTAGGCTTATATATTCCTGGTGGCACCGCTCCTTTATTTTCTACAGTTTTAATGCTTGCAGTACCTGCAAAGATTGCTAAATGCAAGGAAATTATACTATGTACACCTCCCGGGAAAGATGGTAAAATTAATCCTGCAATTTTATATACTGCCTCATTAGTAGGTATTACTAAAATATTTAAAATCGGCGGTATCCAGGCAATTGGAGCCATGGCCTATGGCACTGAATCTGTTACAAAAGTAGATAAGATATTTGGTCCGGGAAATAGTTATGTAACTGCGGCAAAACAATTAGTTAGCTTAAAAGATGTTGCCATTGACATGCCTGCTGGCCCTTCAGAAGTTGAAGTTTTAGCTGATGAATCGGCAAATCCGGCTTTTATTGCATCTGATTTACTTAGTCAAGCAGAACATGGAGTTGATAGCCAGGTTATTTTAATAACCGATAGTAAAACTCTAGTTGAGAAAGTAGAAATAGAACTAGATAATCAACTAGAATTACTCCCAAGAAAGGAAATTGCGGTTAAAGCTTTAGAAAATAGTCGTATCATACTATTAAAAGATAGAGCTGATATGATTGAAATGACCAATAACTATGCTCCGGAACATTTGATTATCTCAATGAGAGATGAAGATCAGGTTGCTGATAAAATAACAAATGCAGGCAGTGTATTCGTTGGAAATTACACACCTGAAAGTGCAGGCGATTATGCTTCAGGTACCAATCATACTCTACCTACACATGGTTATGCTAAAGCATATAGTGGTGTAAATTTGGATAGTTATATTAAAAAAATCACTTTCCAAAAAATTTCTCCTCAAGGTCTGAAACAAATAGGACCTGCAATTGAACTAATGGCAGAAGAAGAACAGTTACATGCGCATAAAAATGCGGTAACAATTCGTTTAAAATCATTAGAATAAAAGTCATTCAATTAAGAAATATTTTAAACGCGTCATTATAATAAATGGCGCGTTTTAACATCATATTAAGCTATAACATGAAACAAGCCACAAGAAAATAAATTCCTTCATAAGGAAGTTTATTATGGCGAGTTCCATATGTCAATTGAGAAAAAATTAATCATATGAAACCACTGGAGCAATTAATAAGAGCAAATATAAAGGCTTTAAAACCATATTCTTCAGCTAGAGATGAATACACTGGGGCTGAAGCAATTTTTTTAGATGCGAATGAAAATCCTTTTAATCCACCTTACAACCGATATCCTGATCCATATCAAAGAAAACTTAAAAAGCAGATATCTGCTATAAAGAATATTCCTTCAGAGTATATCTTTCTTGGAAATGGTAGTGATGAAGCTATAGACATAGCTTTTAGAGCATTCTGTGAACCAGGAGTGGATAATGTCGTAGCCATAGATCCAACATATGGAATGTATTTGGTTGCTGCAGACATAAATAATATCGAAACAAAACAAGTAAAACTAAAAGAAGATTTTGAACTTGATGTCGATGCATTATTAAAAGCTACCGATGAAAATACAAAACTTCTTTTTATTTGCTCCCCGAATAATCCAACAGGAAACAGCTTTAAGAAAGAAGACATACTTTCAATCATTGAAAACTTTGATGGCATTGTAATACTGGATGAAGCCTATATTGATTTTGTTCCTGAAAAAAGTTTCATACCAGAATTATTAAAATATAAAAACCTTATTATCCTTCAAACATTTAGTAAAGCATGGGGTATGGCAGGTATCAGATTAGGTATGGCCTTTGCTTCTCCGGAAATCATTAGTATTTTCAATAAAATTAAATATCCTTATAACGTAAATATTCTAACACAAAAAACTGCGCTGGAATTATTACAAAAAGAGGATGATATGGCAAAATGGGTGAAAGACATACTTGAAGAAAAAAAGTTAATGATTGAAAAACTTAAAGAGTACTCATTCATTCAAAAAATTTATCCTTCAGATGCCAATTATCTTTTAGTTAAAACGGATAATGCAAAAGCAACATATAATTATTTGGTTGAGAAAGGCGTAGTAATAAGAGATAGATCTAGTGTGGCATTGTGCGAGGGTTGCTTAAGAATTACAATCGGTTCTAAGGAAGAAAATAATTCTTTGTATAAGGGATTGGATAGTTATTCAGCAAATATTAACTAAAATTGAATTAAGTCACCTTGTTATCACAAGCTAAAGCAAAATTACATTCATAATTAAGTTATCGATTACAAATTTTATATAAATGAAAAGAGTACTTTTTATTGACAGAGATGGAACCATCATTAATGAACCTCCTGTAGATTTTCAGGTAGATAGTTTAGATAAACTTGAGTTTTATCCTAAAGCAATTTCCAACTTAAATAAAATTGCTTCAAAACTTGATTTTGAATTGGCAATGGTGACAAACCAAGATGGACTAGGTACTGATTCATTTCCTGAAGATACATTTTGGCCTGCTCAAAATAAAATGATAAAAACTTTAGAAGGAGAAGGCGTTGCTTTTGACGAAATTTTTATTGATAAATCCTTTCCTTGTGATAACTCTCCCGGCAGAAAACCTGGTACAGCAATGCTTTCCAAGTATTTTAACGAAGAATATGATCTTGAAAACTCATATGTAATAGGTGATCGCATTACAGATGTACAACTTGCAAAAAATCTAGGATGTAAAGCAATATTTTTAGCATCAGAAACTGCATCTGAGGAAATACAGAAAAACAACCTAGAAGATATCTGTAAGCTTATTACATTAGATTGGGATGAAATCTGCACTTTCCTTTTTTCTAAAGAGCGTACAGCAAGTGTTGTTAGAAAAACATCTGAAACGGATATTTCTATCCATATCAACCTGGATGGAACAGGAAAATGTGATATTTCGACCGGCCTTAGCTTTTTTGATCATATGCTTGAACAAATAGGAAAACATTCAGGATGTGATTTAACAATAAAAGTTAATGGTGATTTACATGTTGATGAACATCATACAATAGAAGATACTGCACTAGCATTAGGTCAAGCTATAAAAGAGGCTCTTGGAGATAAAAGAGGAATAGAAAGATATGGCTACTGTTTACCAATGGATGAATGCATGGCGTTGGTTGCTTTAGATTTTGGAGGACGACCTTGGTTAGTTTGGGAAACAGACTTTAAACGAGAAATGGTGGGTGATATGCCAACTGAAATGTTTATGCATTTCTTTAAAAGCTTTTCTGATGCATCAATGAGTAATTTGAGAATTCAAGCAGATGGAGCTAATGAACACCATAAAATTGAAGGAATTTTCAAAGCCTTGGCAAGAGCAATAAAAATGGCGATTAAAAAAGATGTCTTTAATGATACTTTACCAAGTACAAAAGGAGCATTGTAGAATATTTTTTAAAAATTGATAACAATATAATAAGGTGATTGTATAAAAATATTTACTAACTTTCACCTTATTTGTTATTTGATATAAATAAATTAAATGGTTGGCATTAGAAACAAAGTAGGTTTTCCTTTGATTAACACAGGATTACTTCCCATGGAAGAGATGTTGGAAGTAAAAAAAACAGAAAAGAAGTTAATAATTGGCATACCAAAAGAACAATCAAAGTTTGAAAATAGAATAGCCTTAACTCCACAAGGAGTAGAATTATTAGTAGATAAGGGCCATATTGTTTTATTTGAAACTGGAGCAGGTGAACCTGCCAATTACTCAGACCATGATTTTTCTGAATGTGGAGCAACCATTGTACAATCAAGTGCCGAAATTTTTAAAGCTGAAATTGTACTAAAAATATCACCTTTTACAGATAAAGAAATTGATCAGCTAAGAGCTCATCAAACCATCATATCACTAATTCAACTAAAACAACAATCGCGGGAGTTAATTCAAAAGATGATGAATAAGCGTGTAAATGCTTTAGCTTTTGAATTAATAAAAGACGACAATAACTGCTACCCTATCATACGCTCCATGAGTGAAATAGAAGGTGCTGCAGCTGTTATGATTGCAAGTGAATATTTAAGTAAAGCTCATAATGGTAAAGGGGTATTACTAGGTGGTGTAACCGGAATATCACCTGCCGAAATTGTTATTCTGGGAGCTGGTACAGCTGGTGAAAGTGCTGCTCGTGCAGCTTTAGGTTTAGGTGCCACAGTTAAAGTATTTGATAACTCATTCAAAAACCTTAAAGATCTTCAGGACAATATCGGCCAGCGAGTATTTACATCTGTACTGCATCCTAAAGCATTAACAAAAGCCCTTAGATCAGCAGAAGCTGTTATTGGAAACCTAAGATATTTACAATCTGGTTTAAGTTATTTTGTTACTGAAGATCAGGTTAAACAAATGAAACCGGGCTCAATCATTATTGACCTGAGCATTGGACAAGGAGGTTGTTTTGAATCTTCAATATGCACAGATTTTGCTCACCCTGTATTCAGAAAGCATAATGTTATTCACTATTGTGTTCCAAATGTAGCCTCGCATGTTGCACGAACTGCAACAATAGCTTTAAGTAATATTTTTGCTCAAATATTATTGCAAATTGCCGATTCCGGAAGTATTGATAACTTAATCAAAGAAGATGCAGGCTTTAGCAACGGTGTTTATATTTATAAAGGAATTCTGACTAACCATTATATAGGAGAAACTTTTTCACTTCCATCAAAAGATATTGGTTTATTAATGGCAGCTTTCTAATTTACCCTTTTTATAGGTGAAATTTTGATTCTTATGCATTAGTCAATTCCAAATACCATTATTGATTAGTCAACAAATTTTGGTATTTGAATTTTAAACATTGCACCTTCGGTTTGGTTTGGCTCTGCCCATACCTTACCTTTCATTATTTCAACATATTTCTTAACGATAGAAAGCCCAATACCATTCCCTTCAAATTCACGTGTATTTTCAATATCTGCCTGTCTGAATAAATCAAATATCACTTCTTCTTCTCCATTTGGAATACCAATTCCGGTATCTTTTACAAAAAATTCAAAGTAATCATCATAAATTAAATAGCCAATTACAATCTCTCCTTCTCGAGTAAATTTAAGAGCATTATTCAATAAATGTTCAAACACTTTTATTAAAGCATCTTTATGTGTATATAACTTATCCTGACCATCATTAGCATCAAGAAATAACTTTAATTCAATAAGCTTTTTGCATACATGAATTTCATTTGAAAAGGTATCATAAAGTGAATTAAAAATCTCATTAATAGCTACTACTTGCCTTGGCTCTATATAAGCCTTAGCTTGTAATTTTGAGATATCAATAATTGCATCCATAACCCTCATCAACTGATTACCATTTTGATGAACTATATCTAAATACTCAGACTTTTCTTCACTACTTAAATTATTTGATCTTAAAAGTTCAGTAAAACCAATAATAGCATTCATCGGAGTTCGGATTTCATGACTGAGATTAGCCAAAAATGAAGACTTCAGCATATTACTTTCTTCAGCCTTTAAATTTGCCTCATTAAGTTCTTGATTTATTTTATCCAGCTCCTTATTTTTTCGAATAAGCTCTTCTTTAAACACTAGCAATTCAAGGTTGCGTCTTTTTAATTCTCGTTCACTTTCCATATGCTCCAACTCAGATCCAATTCTTGATGAAAACATATACATTAAAGATTCTTGTCTTTTTTGGTTAGTGATAGGAGTTTCAAACAGAGCCGAAATAACCCCAATAGGTTCCATTTTGGATCCATATAACGGAACAGATAAATAGGCTGTTATTTCTTTATCCTTAAAATGCTTATTTATATTCTTATTGTCTTGTATATTTTGAAGAAAAGCAGAACTCCTTTGTTCAATTACTTTTTGACAAAGAGACCCTTTCATTGGAAAGCTAATAGCAGGCAAAATTTTTTCCTGATCGCAAAATGCAACTGTCTCTAATAGATCTTCAACTTCATTAATCCTGGCAATAAAAACATAATCAGCATTTAAATGACTGTTAAGCTTCAGAATGGTAGTATTAAAATACTCCTCTCCAATAAATTGCTTTTCAGGATTAAACAAATCTATAATACAAGAATGCAAATCCTCGTCAAGTTCAATCTTACTTTTCTTTAATATCTTACTTTGGCTTCTCAAAACAAAAAATTTTACATCTTAATTAAGAATATATTACTCCGTATTATCATTAGCTTACTACGAAGAAAAAAAAAGGTTATCTAATAATACTATTTTTTTGACAAGCAGCCATATTTCATAGTTTAATGAATAGATTTTTGTAATTTTGACATCCTTATAAAAACATTACTAAATGACTAGAGAAATTTTAATATATAATACCTTATCAAGATCAAAAGAAAAATTCGAAAGTATTACACCTGGAAGAGTTGGACTATACGTATGTGGTCCAACCGTATATGGAGATCCACATTTAGGACATGCCAGACCTGCAATTACTTTCGATTTATTAACTCGTGTATTAAGACATCTAGATTATAAAGTTAGATATGTAAGAAACATCACTGATGTTGGTCACCTTGAAAACGACGCTGATGAAGGTGAGGATAAAATTGCAAAAAAGGCAAAACTTGAAGAATTAGAACCGATGGAGGTTGTTCAGTACTACACTGACAGATACCATGATTATATGAAAATGCTTAATGTTCAAAGCCCAAGTATTGAACCAAGAGCATCAGGTCATATTATTGAACAACAAGAAATCATTAAAAATATAATAGATAAAGGTTATGCTTATGAAAGTAATGGCTCTATATATTTTGATGTAAAAAAATATAATGAAGACTTTCCTTATGGAATTCTTTCAGGTAGAAACATTGATGACTTAATCTCCAATACAAGAACACTTGATGGTCAAAGTGAAAAGCGTAATTCTTTTGACTTTGCTTTATGGAAGAAAGCTACACCTGAACACATCATGCGTTGGCCTTCACCATGGAGTGACGGTTTTCCCGGATGGCATTTAGAATGTTCTGCAATGAGTAAAAAATACCTTGGAGAACAGTTTGATATACATGGAGGAGGTATGGATTTATTGTTCCCTCACCATGAATGTGAAATTGCCCAAAGCACAGTTGCCAATGGTCATGCACCTGCAAAATATTGGATGCACAACAACATGATTACTATTGGCGGTCAAAAAATGGGGAAATCCCTTGGAAATTTCATCACACTTGAACAATTTTTTACTGGAAATCATGATAAACTTGAAAAAGCATATAGTCCAATGACCATTCGCTTTTTCATCCTTCAGGCTCATTACAGAAGCACATTAGATTTTGGTAATGAGGCACTACAAGCTGCAGAAAAAGGACTTGAAAGATTAAATGAAGCAATTCTTAACCTTGATAAAATTTCAGCATCTTCTGAATCCACATATAATGTAGAAGAATTTGAAACCAAATGTTACAATGCTATTTGCGATGATTTAAACAGTCCTATTTTAATAGCAAATCTTTTTGAAGGAGTTAAAGTTATTAACAACCTAATTTCAGGTAATATTACGCTAACTGCTCAGGATTTGGATCATTTTAAAAATCTAATCCTATTATTTGTTAATGATATTTTGGGAATATATCAGGAAGAAAAAACAGAGGTGTCCTCAGATAATAAACTTGATGATGTAATGAGTTTATTGCTACAATTGCGCTCTGATGCAAAAACAAATAAAGACTGGGGAACAGCAGACAAAATTAGAAATGAACTACAAGATTTAGGTTTTGTTATTAAAGATGGTGCCGATGGTGCTACCTGGGAATTAAAATAAGCATTATGTCAAAATACATTATATTTATTACGCTTACAATCTTATTTGGGTGTAACTCAAACAATGCAAAAACAAATTCTTCAAGCTCAATTGCTAAAAAGAAAGAATATGTTTATGTACCTCAATTTAATGCAGATTCTGCTTATCAATATGTGTATGACCAAGTAGCTTTTGGACCAAGAGTACCAAATACAGAAGCTCATACTAAATGTGCAGAATACTTATCATCAAAACTTGAAGAATTTGGAGCAGAAGTAATTGTTCAAGAAGCTCAATTAACGGCATTCGATAATAAAATTTTAAATGCAAAAAACATCATAGGACAATATAATCCTGAATTAAAAAACAGAATTATGTTATTTGCTCATTGGGATTCAAGACCTTTTGCAGATCATGACCCAGACACGTCTAAAAGAAATGAACCAATTTTGGGTGCAAATGATGGAGCAAGTGGTGTTGGAGTACTTCTTGAGATCGCAAGATCTTTACAAAAAGACACCTTGCCAATTGGTATTGATATAATATTTTTTGATGCTGAAGATTATGGTATTCCTGATCATCTTAATGTTGATTGGAAACCAGATACATGGTGTTTAGGATCACAATATTGGGGTAAGAATCCTCATACTCCGGACTATTATGCTCAATATGGTATTTTACTGGATATGGTAGGTGCTCCTCAAGCAACATTTTATCAGGAACAACAATCACTTCAGTTTGCTCGTAGAATTGTAAAAAAAGTATGGAATACAGCTAATGATTTGGGGTATGGTAATCATTTTATATATGAAAAAGGAGGTGCTATTACCGATGATCATGTTTATGTAAATAATTTAAGAGGAATTCCTTGTATAGATATTATACAATTTGATCCTTCAACAAATTCCAGCTTTGGCAGCTTCTGGCATACTCACAATGATAATATGGAAGCAATTAGTAAAAGCACATTGAAAGCTGTTGGACAAACATTACTTCATGTGATTTATAACGAAGACTAATGGAGGCCAAACTACAAGAATATTTACATAAAGATAAAATTGAAGCTGGCTGCGATGAAGCAGGAAGAGGTTGTTTAGCAGGTCCTGTAGTTGCAGCAGCTGTAATCCTTCCTAAAGGATTTAATCATCCTTTATTAAATGACTCCAAACAATTAACAGAGAAACAACGTCAAAAATTACGTCCTATTATTGAATCAGAAGCTGTATCATGGTCTGTTTCAGTTGTTGATAATAACGAGGTTGATGAAATAAATGTTCTTAATGCATCAATTACAGGAATGCAAAGGGCTGTAGGTAATCTTAAGGTAACACCCGAACATTTATTAATTGATGGAAATAGATTTAAACCATATAACGACATTCCTCATACATGTATTGTAAAAGGAGATGCTAAATTTATGAGTATCGCAGCAGCCAGCGTCTTGGCTAAGACTCATCGTGATGAAATTATGGAAAATTTATCAGAGCAATATCCTGGTTACGATTGGCAGAAGAACAAAGGTTATCCAACAAAAGCACACAGGGCTGCAATCCAAAAACTTGGAGCAACACCTCTACACAGACAAACATTCAAATTACTCGACACCCAGTTAAAATTAAACCTATAGGGTGAATTTTTCACACTATAATACTAAATATCATTGTTTTTGATTAAGAAACTTTGTTATTTTAACCTTCTCCCATTAAAATGGGGATTTTGTCTTGTCGGGATTTTTTTTTAAGATTTAAGTAAATGAAACGAGCCAGGAGAATAAATCACATAAGGCAATGATTATTTCTGGCAAGTTCCATGTGACCGTAAAATGTAAATTAAACACATGAAAAAGTTATTAGTACTATTCTTTGTAATAGTTATTGGCCTTGGAAACACATTGAGGGCAGATGAGGGAATGTGGCTTCTTCCATTAATATCGAAGCTGAATATAAATAAAATGCACGAAATGGGTCTGAAGCTTTCTGCTGAAGATATTTACAGTGTAAACAATTCTAGTTTAAAAGATGCTGTTGTAATTTTTGGAGGTGGCTGTACTGGAGAATTGATATCAGATCAGGGTTTAATACTAACTAATCACCATTGTGGATATGGAAGTATTCAAAAACTAAGTTCTATTGGGCACAATTATTTAAAAGATGGATATTGGGCAAGATCTTTTGAAGAAGAATTACCAGTAGAAGATTTATCTGTTACGTTTTTAAAAAGTATGGAAGATGTAACAGAAAAAGTTCTGGAAGGTGTAACTGAGGAATTATCATTAAAAGACAGAAGTAAAATTATTAGTGATAATATTTCTGAAATTACAAAAGCTGCATCTGAAGATAATGACTACATTGTTAGAGTTCAGGACTATTTTGAAGGTAACCAGTATTTCTTAATTATCTATGAAAAATATACAGACATCAGATTTGTAGGAGCTCCACCTTCATCAATCGGTAAGTTTGGATTTGACACAGACAACTGGATGTGGCCCAGACATACTGGTGACTTTAGTATGTTTAGAGTTTATGGCGATAAAGATGGTAAACCTGCAGCATACTCAACTGACAATGTACCTTTAAAACCGAAACATCACCTTCCAATCTCATTAAAAGGAGTTGAAATGGATGACTTTGCGATGACAATTGGTTTTCCGGGTAGCACAAGCAGGTATCTTACTTCATGGGGAATTAAAGAAAGAATGGACATTGTAAATGATTCAAGAATTGTTCCTCGTGGTATCAAACAAGATATTTGGCATGAAGCAATGATGGCAAGTGAGAAAGTAAATATTCAGTATGCATCAAAATTCAGCCGTAGTTCAAATTACTGGAAAAACAGTATTGGTATGAACCGAGGATTAGAAAAACTTAAAGTTCTTGATAAGAAGAAAGCTATTGAAAAAGAATTCTCAGAATGGATTAATGCCTCTGACGAAAGAAAAGATCTTTACGGTGAAGTTTTAACTAACCTTGAAACAATATACACTCAAAGAGCTGATGAAAAGAAAGCATACAGCTACCTAGTAGAATGTATGTTGAGAGGAACAGAAATTATTGACTTTGGAACACATGCTTTTAAGCTTAAACGTGAGTTAGCTTCTGATGATAATAAGGAGAAAATAGATGCTACTATTGAAACAATTAAATCAAACATGGAAGCATCGTATAAAGATTATAGTCAGGCAACTGACCATAAAGTATTTGCAACCATGTTAAAGCTTTATTATAATAGTATTGATAAAAAATATCATCCTTCATTTTTAGAAGAAGTTGTAATGAAGAAGTTTAAGGGTGACTTTAATAAGTATGCTGATTATGTATTTAAAAAATCAATTTTTGTAGATCAAGAAAAATTTGAGGCATTCCTTGAAGACCCAAAACTAAAGACTCTTGAAAAGGATCCGGTAATGGTTGCTGCTCAATCAACTATTGATACATACAGAAGTCTTTACATAAGTTTAAAAGCTTATGATAAAATTGAATCTACAAACAACCGTCTATTTTTAAAGGGATTAATGGAAATGTATCCTGATAAAGTATTTTATCCTGATGCAAACTTTACTATGCGTTTGAGCTTTGGAAAGGTTGGTGATTATTCTCCCAAAGATGCTGTTATGTATAAATACTATACAACTTTAGCGGGTGTAATGGAGAAAGAAGAACCTGATAATTATGAATTCCAGGTACCTGAAAAACTTAAAGAACTATATGAAGATAAAGATTACGGTCAATACGCTGATAAAGATGGAACTTTAAGAGTATGTTTCACTACAGATAATGATATTACAGGAGGTAATTCCGGTAGTCCTGTAATTAATGCAAACGGAGAATTATTTGGATTAGCTTTTGATGGAAACTGGGAAGCTATGAGTGGAGATATCGCTTTTGAAACAGAACTACAGAAATGTATTAATGTTGACATTAGATATGTTTTATTCATCATTGATAAGTTTGCAGGAGCAAAAAATCTGATTGATGAAATGACAATTGTAAAATAACAATCGTGATTTAAAAATATGAAAAGGTTGGATTCATTAAGTCCAACCTTTTTTATTTATATTTATTCTTCTTTTCTAATATCTTTACTTACCAAATTAAAATAAGATCAACATGCACCATTCTCTTGACCTAACCCAAATTACATCACAATTTATTAACAATACTAATCAAAACATATTCTTAACAGGAAAAGCTGGTACAGGTAAAACAACTCTATTAAGAGAAATACATAAGCACACTCATAAAAATGTTGTTGTAGCTGCTCCTACCGGAATTGCAGCGATTAATGCAGAAGGAGTAACACTTCACTCGCTGTTTCAGCTTCCATTTGGAGCATTTGTTCCCGATAACAATGCATCATTAAACAGTTACACAAACACACTTATAAATACTCCTCGTAGCTTACTTAGTAATATCAAACTACATAAAAACAAACGTAACATGCTCAAAAAAATGGAGCTGCTTATTATTGATGAAGTAAGTATGTTACGAGCTGACATTTTGGATTCCATTGATCTTATTTTACGCTCTGTTCGCAGACAAAGAGAAATTCCATTTGGAGGAGTACAAATAATGTTTATTGGTGATTTATTACAACTTCCTCCTGTAATTAAAGATCAGGAATGGAACTTACTTTCAGCATACTATCCAAATGCATTTTTCTTCAACGCTCAGGTTTTAAGAAGCAATCCACCTGTGTATATTGAACTTGAAAAGATTTATCGTCAGTCAGATCAGAGATTTGTTACACTTTTAAATAACCTACGTGATAATAAAATTAATGATTCAGATATTGAAATTCTAAATCAATATTACAAACCAAATTACATACAAAAACCAGAGGATGGAGTTATATTATTAACAACACATAACAAACTAGCTCAGGAAAAAAATCAAAAAGCTTTGAACGAAATAAATTCTAAGTCTATTTATTTTAATGCTGAGATTAATGGAGATTTTAACGAATACAATTATCCTTCTGATGACAAGCTAGAATTGAAACTTGGAGCACAAGTGATGTTCACTAAAAATGATTACTCGGGAGAACATCGTTATTACAATGGTAAAATTGGAGTTATATCAAAATTGAATAAAGAGGAAATAGAAGTAAGTTTTCTAGATGACTCAGAACCTACTTTAGTTGAACCATACATCTGGGAAAACAAAAAATTTTCAGTCAACAAAGAATCCAATGAAATTGAAGAAGAAACTGTTGGAACTTTTAAACAGTATCCTTTAAAACTTGCTTGGGCAATTACTATACATAAAAGTCAGGGATTAACTTTTAATAAAGCGATTATAGATGTTGAAAACGCCTTTGCTCCAGGTCAAATATATGTAGCTTTATCAAGATTAAGTACACTGGATGGATTAATATTAACTTCACGAATACCAACAAATGGTATACAAACTGATTCATCTCTTACTAATTTCTCTAAACACAAAAAATCCACACAAGAACTACTTCCAATGTTGGAAGCTTCATCTAAAAACTATTTATATAATTTTATTTTAAAAGCATTTGATTTTAACGACTTGATACAAGAACTAAACGTTCACATTTCAGGATATACAAAAGACACTAAAAGATCAGTCAAGCAACGATATAAAAATTGGGCACAGGAAATACTAAGCGATAGTCTGCCTTTAAAATCAGTAGGTGATTCATTTAGAGTACAAGTATATCAGATTATTAATTCAAAAAATGAAGATTATCTGGAACTACTTTTTGAACGGGTTAATAAAGCTACAGCCTATTATGAACCTTTAATTAAAGAACAGCACGATAAAATCAGAACTCTATCTAATGAACTCAAAAGCATAAAAGGAACCAAAGCTTATTATAATGAATTGATAGATTTATCTAATTTATTTTACGGTCAACTACAAAATATATACAAAGCACAGACCTTGATTAAATCAACATTAGAGGGAACAAACTTCAATAAAGATTTAATTGAAAATCCAGAGTTTTCAGAAACAAGAAAAGAAACTTCCAAAACAACTAAAAAAACATCATCAAAAAAACAAAAGGAAAAGAAACCAGATACAAAACTTGTTTCATTTGAATTATATAAAGCAGGTAATTCAATTACTGACATTGCAAAAGCAAGATCTCTAACCACCAGTACAATTGAAGGTCATTTAGCTCATTTTGTAAAGATAAATCAACTTGAGATTTTAGATTTACTAACAAAAGAAAAGTTAAACCTTATAGAAAAGGAAATTCACAAACAAGACACATTTGCAATTAATCCGATAAAAGGAGCTTTAGGACAAAAAGCCTCATACGGAGAAATTCGTTTAGTTGTAGCTTATATGCAAAAAGAATAGTTCTGATAAAGGGTTGTTTTTATATCTTTAGCCTTTATAAAATAATGCCTTTGACAAAACAAAAACAAAATATCCCAACGTACGGACTTCAATCTTTTAGTCATCCCCAATACGCAGGGAGGCAATTTCAAGTTGAAGTTTTTGATGCTAACCGACATTTTCAGGTTAGTTATCCTCATCGTCATGACTTTTTTGAGGTTTTGTTTTTATATAAAGGATCCGGAATTCATGTCATTGACAGTTCAGAATATAAAATTGAACCCCCTTGTATTTTCTTTATGTCACCAGGCCAGGCACACAAACTAGAACTCTCAAGTGACATTGAAGGTTACATTTATATTTTTGCAGCCGAGTATTATTTATACGATAAAAACAATCAGAACAGACTTCTTGAATTTCCATTTTTCTTCACTATCAATCAAGATAATCCTCCTCTTCAACTAACCAGTGATTCTGATTCATTGTTTTTCAGACAGCTTTTTGTTAAGGCTATTTCTGAAGTTGAAAAAGAAATAATAAATACAGAATTAACTCGTTCCTTACTGGATACGATTCTAAACTATGCGTCTTCTCTATATAAAATTGATGAACAAAAAATTGAAAAAGGGAAAGGGCATTTGTTAGTAAAACGTTTTTTTCAGTTAGTTGAAGAAAATTATAAGAAGAATTACAGTGTAAATTATTATGCCGAATTGCTAGCAATTACTCCTAATCATCTTACGCAAACCATTAAGCAATTAACAGGAAGAACTTCTAACGAAATCCTACAGAGTAAGCAAATCCTTGAAATTAAAAGATTATTAATTCACACTAATCTATCTGTAACACAAATTGCAGATGAATTAAACTTCAATGATCAATCTTATTTTACCAAATTCTTTAAAAAAGTCACAGGGATAACTCCTATACAATTCAGGAACAAACACTCATAAAACCTTGTTGTAATGATTATTACAACACATCATAGTATTCACACCTAAAATGATCAAAAATCATTATCCATGAAAAGTACCTAAACAATAAGCTTTTGTCAATAATTAATTTGAAAAATAAACTGTTGATTTGTACCGTCTTGATGCGTAACTTGCATATCGCTAAAAATCATGACACTAAACATTACAGACTTTATGTGGTTTGTATGTTTGAGTTAATTAACAAAAAAAATTATCAAATATTTTAAAATCATTACAATGGCTAATTATTTTAACACTTTACCGTTACGTGAGCAACTTAACCAATTAGGAGTTTGCGAATTCATGGATAACTCAGAATTTGCTGACGGAGTTGAAAAATTAAAAGGTAAAAAAATTGTAATCGTTGGTTGTGGAGCACAAGGTCTTAACCAAGGATTAAACATGAGAGACTCAGGATTAGATGTTTCATATACTCTACGTCCTGCTGCTATTGCTGAAAAACGTCAATCATGGAAAAATGCTACAGAAAATAATTTTGCTGTTGGTACTTATGAAGAAATGATTCCTACTGCAGATATGGTAGTAAACCTTACTCCAGATAAGCAACACTCAAATGTTGTATCTGAAGTAATGCCTTTAATGAAAAAAGGAGCTACTTTATCATATTCACACGGTTTTAACATCGTTGAAGAAGGAATGCAAATTCGTGAAGACCTTACTGTTGTAATGGTTGCTCCTAAATCTCCAGGTTCTGAGGTTCGCGAAGAGTACAAAAGAGGTTTTGGTGTTCCAACTCTTATTGCTGTTCACCCTGAAAACGATCCAAACGGAGACGGTTTAGAAATCGCTAAAGCTTATGCTGCTGCAACTGGTGGTCACAGAGCTGGTGTACTTCGTTCTTCTTTTGTTGCTGAAGTTAAGTCTGACTTAATGGGTGAGCAAACAATTCTTTGTGGTTTATTACAAACTGGATCTATTCTTTGCTTCGACAAAATGGTTGAAAAAGGAATCGACAAAGGATACGCTTCAAAATTAATTCAATACGGATGGGAAGTTATCACTGAAGCTTTAAAAATTGGTGGTATCACAAACATGATGGATCGTTTATCAAATCCAGCAAAAGTTGAAGCTTTCAAAATTACTGAAGAATTAAAAGAAATCATGCGTCCTTTATTCCAAAAGCATATGGATGACATCATGAGTGGAGAATTCTCTTCTACAATGATGGAAGATTGGGCTAATGACGATAAAAACCTATTAGGTTGGAGAGCTGCAACTGCAGAAACTGCATTTGAAAAAACTCCAGCTGGTGATATTGAAATTCCAGAACAAGAGTATTTCGACAACGCTTTATTAATGGTTGCTTTTGTTAAATCAGGTGTTGAATTAGCATTTGAAACAATGACAGAAGCTGGTATTAAAGCAGAAAGTGCATACTACGAGTCATTACACGAAACTCCATTGATCGCAAACACTATTGCTCGTAAAAAATTATACGAAATGAACCGTGTAATTTCTGATACTGCAGAGTATGGATGTTACTTATTTGATCATGCTTGTAAACCTTTATTAACTGACTTCATGAAAACAGTTGAAACTAACATTATTGGTAAAAACTTTAATGAAGGAATTGACGCTAGTGTGAGTAACAAAGAGCTAGTTGATGTTAATGAAGAAATTCGTTTCCACGATATTGAAATCGTTGGTGCTGAATTGCGTGAAGCAATGACTGCTATGAAAGCAATTATTTAATTATAATTATACTGAAAGACCTAAAGCCTGCTTTTTTTAAAGTGGGCTTTGCTTTTGTTTAAACAATATCTCAAACGTTTTGTTATAGTATGCAAATATGATTATCAGTCAGTAAATAGGTTACCAAATCAAATACCGAAAGAAACCGTATATTAATGCATGAATTATTGAATAATGCGATAAAATATACAATAAACAATACAATTTCACTGACATTCTGATAGTTGGAACGAAAAAATATACATGATTTTTTTCATATTTTTTTTTGGGTTTTAAAAAAAAGCTATACATTTGTAACCGTTGTTAATCAACAAAGCAAAACGAAATGATAAATAATTTTTCACTCATTCTCATTAATACTGTTATTCTCTTGGTCATTACCAGGTAGAAGTGAGAATGCTATGTGAAAATTTAAGATATTACATTTTTTCAAAATAGGCCTTTCTCACAGTCGTGATGAAAGGCTTTTTTTTATCTGTAACTGAAGATTATAAATATAAAAATGAAGAATAAACTAAGAAGTGCAACAACTACTGAAGGCCGTAGAATGGCCGGTGCAAGAAGTCTTTGGAGAGCTAACGGTGTAAAAGAAGAACAGTTTGGTAAACCAATGATTGCAATAGTAAATTCTTTCACCCAGTTTGTTCCGGGACATGTTCATTTACATGAAATTGGTCAGGAAGTAAAAAAAATGATTGAAGCTCAGGGATGTTTTGCAGCTGAGTTTAATACTATCGCTATTGATGATGGTATTGCAATGGGTCATGATGGAATGTTGTATTCTTTACCTTCAAGAGATGTAATTGCCGACAGCGTAGAATATATGTGTAACGCACACAGAGCTGACGCCATGGTTTGCATTAGTAACTGTGACAAAATTACTCCAGGAATGTTAATGGCTGCAATGCGATTGAACATACCTGCAATTTTTGTTTCTGGAGGACCAATGGAGGCTGGAAAAGTTGGAGAAAGAGCTCTTGATTTAGTTGACGCTATGGTAATGGCAGCTGACGATAATGTTTCTGATGAAGAAGTAAGCGCCGTTGAAGCTAACGCATGTCCTACTTGTGGATCTTGTTCAGGAATGTTTACAGCAAACTCAATGAACTGTTTAAATGAAGCAATTGGATTAGCATTACCTGGTAATGGAACTATCGTTGCTACTCATAAAAACAGAAAAGCATTATTCGAGAAAGCTGCAAAAACAATTGTAGAAAACACTTATAAATATTACAGAGATGGTGATGATTCTGTATTACCTCGTTCTATTGCAACATTTAACGCATTTAAGAATGCTATGACATTAGATGTTGCCATGGGAGGATCAACAAATACAGTTCTTCACATTTTAGCTATAGCCCACGAAGCAGGTGTAAACTTTACAATGGATGATATTGATGAAATTTCAAGATACACTCCTGTTTTATCTAAAGTGGCACCTAATTCTCAATACCATATTGAAGATGTGAACCGTGCAGGTGGAATTCTAGGTATTTTGGCTGAATTAAACAGAACCGGATTACTTGACAATACAGTAAAAAGAGCTGATGGCTTATCTCTTAAAGAAGCTATTGAGAAATATGACGTTACAAATAGTAGTGTTTCTGATGAAGCAAAAGAGATTTATTCAAGTGCTCCTGCAGGTATCAGAAACCTTACAATGGGTTCTCAAAATGCCATGTATTCTGCGCTAGATCTTGATAGAGAAAAAGGATGTATCAGATCAGTTGAAAAAGCTTACAACAAAGATGGTGGTTTAGCTGTTCTTAAGGGAAATATTGCTTTTGATGGTTGTGTTGTTAAAACAGCAGGTGTTGACGAATCAATATTTAAGTTTAAAGGAAAAGCCAGAGTTTATCAGTCGCAAGATGCTGCTTGTGATGGTATTCTTTCTGGAGAAGTAGAAGCAGGAGAAGTTGTTGTAATTACCTACGAAGGGCCAAAAGGTGGTCCGGGAATGCAGGAAATGCTATATCCTACTTCATATATTAAATCTCGTCATCTTGGCGAAAAATGTGCATTAATTACTGATGGAAGATTTTCAGGAGGTACATCAGGCTTATCAATAGGCCATATCTCACCTGAAGCTGCTGCCGGAGGTAATATTGGACTAGTACAAACTGGAGATGAGATTGAAATAAATATTCCGGAACGATCAATAAATGTTTTGGTCTCGGATGAAGAGCTTGCCGAGAGAAGGAAGGCAGAAGAGGCTAAAGGCGACAATGCATTTTTACCAGAACCTCGTGAAAGAATGGTATCGAAAGCATTAAAAGCCTATGCAAGCCTTGTAAGTTCTGCTGATAAGGGCGCAGTAAGATTAATTTAATTGCAAAATGTATTATCTGTAAAATATTATTTTAAGAGATAAGTCTAAACTGATTTGCTCTTGATATTATCTGATAATGCTAATAAATTAGGTTTTCAGTAAAATAAAAACATATGGAACCACAAAGCCAAATACTCATGGAACAGAACAAGAAAGGAAAAGAGAGAATTTCCGGTTCAGAAGCTTTGCTTCGATCGTTATTGTGTGAGGGAGTGGATTTAATCTTCGGGTATCCAGGCGGTGCAATTATGCCAGTGTATGATGCATTGTATGATTACCAAGATAAATTACATCACGTTCTCACACGCCATGAACAGGGTGCTGTTCATGCTGCACAAGGATACGCTAGAGTAACTGGTAAAGTGGGTGTCTGTTTCGCAACTTCTGGCCCGGGAGCAACTAATACGGTAACAGGAATAGCTGATGCTATGATTGATTCAACACCATTAGTTGTTATTACAGGGCAGGTTGCATCACCATTATTAGGTTCAGATGCTTTTCAAGAAATAGATGTTGTGGGTATTACACAACCAATCACAAAATGGAATTATTTAGTAAAAAATGCTGAAGAAATTCCAGATGCTATTGCCAGAGCTTTTTATATTGCTTCAACAGGCCGACCTGGTCCTGTAGTAATTGACATTGCAAAAGATGCACAGGTTGGACAATTTGATTTTGAATATAAAAAGGTTAATCATATTCGTAGTTACACACCAACACCTTTAACAAAGCAAGAATCCATAGTAGAAGCAGCAACACTTATTAATTCTGCAAAAAAACCTCTTGCATTAGTTGGACAAGGTGTAATATTAGGAAATGCAGAAAAAGAATTAAAAACATTCTTAGATAAATCAGGAATTCCTGCAGCATGGACCTTGTTAGGTTTATCCGCAATGCCTACTGATTACGAATTAAATGTTGGTATGTTAGGTATGCATGGTAATGTTGGACCTAATGTAAAAACGAACGAATGCGATGTACTTATTGCAATAGGAATGCGTTTTGACGACAGGGTAACAGGTGATATTTCAAGATATGCCACACAGGCCAAAATAATTCATCTTGAAATCGATCCTGCTGAAATCAATAAAATTATTCCTGCCGATATACCAGTTTTAGGAGATGTTAAAGAAACTCTTCCAAAATTGACTGAGGTTGTTTCTGAAAAATCATATCCTGAATGGCTTAATGAATTTAAAGAATGTGATGATCTGGAAAACAAAAAAGTTATTTCAGAAGAAATAATGCCTTCAAAAGAAGGTATGACAATGGGTGAAGTGGTACGTAAAGTATCAAATGCATTCGACGATGATGCCATTATGGTTACGGATGTAGGTCAACATCAAATGATGGGATCCAGATATTTTAACTTCAAACAAACAAGAAGTGTTGTAACATCAGGTGGACTTGGAACAATGGGATTCGGATTACCTGCAGCATTAGGAGCTAAATTAGGTATGCAGGATCGTGAAGTATGCTTATTTGTAGGTGATGGTGGTTTTCAAATGACCATTCAGGAATTAGGAACAATTTTCCAAACAAAAGCTGCAGTAAAAATCGTTCTTTTAAATAATAACTTTTTAGGAATGGTACGCCAATGGCAAGAATTGTTCTTTGATAGAAGATATGCTTCAACAGAACTTGACAACCCGGATTTCCAAACTATTGCAAAAGGTTATGGTGTTGAATCCAGGTTAGTAACGTCAAGAGAAAATTTGGATGAAGCTATTGAACAAATGGTTAAGAGTAAGAGTTCTTTCTTGTTAGAAGTAAGGGTAGAAAAAGAAGGAAATGTATTTCCTATGGTACCAACTGGATGTTCTATATCAGATATCCGCTTAGAATAGTAATTTTTTAATTATTAAAATTGAAATTATGCAACAAGAATTCACCTTAACCATATTTTCTGAAAACCATGTTGGCCTCTTAAACCAGGTGACTACTGCTTTTACCAGAAGAAGCATTAATATAGAAAGTTTGAATGTATCTGAATCTTCGTTAGAGGGGATACACAAATTCACAATTGTTGTTTATTCGACAAGAGAAATAATTGAAAAACTTGTTGGACAGCTTGAAAAAAAGCTTGACGTACTGAAAGTATTTGTTTTTACTAATGATGAAATTATTCATCAGGAATTAGCATTATATAAGGTTCCTACCGAGGCTTTATTGAATGGTAATGAAATTGAGCAAATTGTTCGTCAATATGGAGCACAAATCATGGAGGTAACTCCTGAATATACTGTAATTCAGAAAACTGGACACAAATCAGAAACTCAGGAACTTTTTGTGAAATTAGATAAATACGGAGTACTTCAGTTTATTCGTTCAGGAAGAATCGCCATTACAAAACTAAGAACTGAACTTCTGGAAAAATATCTAAAAAAACTTAGAACAGAAGTTAAAATCAGAGGAATAGAATCTTTTTAATTAAAATATATAATTACATGGATTGAGGTCAATCCCGGCTTCATCCAAAAATGATTTATTTAATAAGTTATGGATAATAAAGTTTATATTTTTGACACCACGTTAAGGGACGGAGAACAGGTTCCTGGTTGCCAGTTGAACACTATTGAAAAAATAGAAGTAGCTAAGCAACTCGAAAAACTCGGTGTTGATGTTATTGAGGCCGGGTTTCCCATCTCAAGTCCAGGTGATTTTAATTCGGTCGTCGAGATTTCTAAAGCTGTTTCAAATCCTACAATTTGTGCTTTAACTCGTGCAGTAAAAAAAGATATTGAAGTAGCTGCTGATGCATTAAAATTTGCTAAACAAGGTAGAATTCACACCGGAATTGGAACATCACCATATCATATTTACCAAAAATTAAATTCTAATCCGGATGAAATTATTGAACGCGGTGTTGCTGCTGTTAAATATGCTCGTCAATTTGTAGATAGTGTTGAATTTTACGCAGAAGATGCAGGTAGAAGTGATAACGAATATTTGGCAAGAGTAATTGAAGCTGTTATTGCTGCAGGTGCTACAGTTGTTAATATTCCTGATACAACAGGATATTGTTTACCTTCTGAATATGGTGAGAAAATTGCTTATTTAGTAAACAATGTTCCAAACATTGATAAAGCGATTATCTCAACGCACTGTCATAATGACTTAGGAATGGCAACTGCGAACACTCTTTCAGGTGTAATAAACGGAGCTCGTCAGGTAGAGGTAACTTTAAATGGTTTAGGAGAACGTGCGGGAAACACTGCTTTAGAAGAGGTTGTTATGGCTATTAAAGCTCATAAAGACCTTGATTTTGTAACAGGAATTGATGCTAAGCAAATTATAAAAACAAGTAAGTTAGTTTCTACTTTGATGCGTATGCCTGTTCAAGCAAACAAATCAATTGTAGGACGTAATGCTTTTGCTCACTCATCAGGTATACACCAGGATGGCGTATTAAAGAATCGTGAAACTTACGAAATTATAGATCCAGCTGATGTTGGTGTTAAAGAATCAAGTATTGTACTAACCGCTCGTAGTGGTCGTGCAGCTCTTAAACATAGATTAGAAGTACTTGGGTACAAATTAGATCAGGAAAAATTAGATCAGGTTTATAAAAACTTCCTTGTTCTTGCTGACTCTAAAAAAGATATTGCAGATGAAGATCTTGAAGTATTAGTAGGTCACGAAAAGAAAGAAGAAAGAGTTTTAAAATTAGATAACCTTCAGGTAATTTGTGGTAAGTCATGTATTCCGTCTGCCACAGTAACATTAAACTTCAATGGTAAAATAATGACGAAAAATGCCATTGGTGACGGACCTGTTGATGCAGCATTTAAAGCTATTAGAAAAATGATACCTACAGAAGCAGTACTTGAAGAATATTTAGTACAGGCTGTAACAAGAGGATCTGATGACATAGGAAAAGTTCATGTTCAACTTGCATTAGAAGGTAGAACAGTTCATGGTTTTGGAGCTAATGTTGACATCCTAACTGCATCTGTTTGGGCTTATTTAGATGCTTTATCTAAAATAATGTAATAGAAGTTAAAAGCATAAAGACAAAAGTAATAAGATTAACATCTAAATTATTAATCATCTTTTGTCTTTTATCATAATACTTTATACTAGTAAAAAATTAATAACTTATAAATATTAGAAAATTGGCAGGGAAAACGCTTTTTGACAAGATTTGGGATATGCACGAGGTGAAGACCATCGAGGATGGCCCTTCAGTATTGTATATCGATCGTCACTTAGTACATGAAGTGACCAGTCCACAAGCATTTGCAGGTTTAAAAGCTCGTGGAATCAAAGTATTCAGACCGCAAAACACATTTGCCACACCTGATCACAACATTCCAACTATTAACCAACATCTTCCAATTGCAGATGAAGTATCGCGTTTTCAAGTAGATACTTTAACTAAAAACTGTGAAGATAATAATGTATCATTATTTGGACTTGGTCATCCTAAAAACGGAGTTGTTCATGTTGTTGGTCCTGAAAATGGTATTACACAACCGGGAATGACTATTGTTTGTGGAGATAGCCATACTTCTACTCACGGAGCTTTTGGTAGTATTGCATTTGGTATTGGTACTTCTGAGGTTGAAATGGTTCTTTCTACTCAGTGTATCATGCAACCACGCCCAAAAACAATGAAAATTAACATTGATGGCGAACTTGAAAAAGGTGTTACTGCTAAAGATCTAGTATTATATGTAATTTCAAAACTTACTACTGGAGGAGGAACAGGATATTTCGTTGAATTTGCGGGTTCGGCTATTCGTAGTTTAAGTATGGAAGGTCGTATGACTGTTTGTAACATGAGTATTGAAATGGGTGCTCGTGGAGGATTAATTGCTCCTGATGAGAAAACTATTGAGTACGTAAAAGGTAGAGAATATGCTCCTAAAGGAGAAGAGTGGGATGCTGCAGTTGCTAAGTGGGAAAAGTTATATACTGATGAAGATGCTGAATTTGATAAAGTGTACAACTTTGATGCAGCTGACATCGAACCTATGATTACTTATGGTACTAACCCAGGAATGGGTGTTGGTATTTCTCAAAATATTCCAACTTTAGATACTATTGAGGCTTCTTCTCAAAAGACTTATTTAAAGTCATTAGAGTACATGGGATATGCTCCGGGTGAAGCTATGATCGGTAAAAAAATCGATTGGATTTTTGTTGGTAGCTGTACAAACGGACGTATTGAAGACATCAGAACTTTTGCTAATGCAGTAAAAGGAAAGAAAAAAGCTGATGGCGTAACTGCATGGATTGTTCCTGGTTCACACCAAGTAGAAGACCAGGCTATTGCAGAAGGACTTAGAGACATCCTTGAAGAGGCAGGTTTTGAATTACGTCAACCTGGTTGTTCGGCATGTTTAGCAATGAACGATGATAAAGTTCCTGCTGGTAAATATTCTGTATCTACTAGTAACCGTAACTTTGAAGGTCGTCAAGGTCCGGGTGCAAGAACATTATTAGCTAGTCCATTAACTGCTGCTGCTTGTGCAGTTACAGGTGTAATTACAGATCCACGTACTTTATAATACTTAAAAATTAGAGAAAATGCCAATAGATAAATTTGTTACATTAGAATCAACCTATGTACCACTTCCTATTGAGAACGTGGATACTGACCAAATTATACCTGCTCGATTTTTAAAGGCTACCACTAAAGAAGGTTTTGGTGATAACTTATTCGCAGACTGGAGATATAACAAAGATGGTTCAGCAAAAGCTGATTTCGTTTTAAATGATCCTAAATACACAGGTTCTGTATTAGTTGCAGGAAAAAACTTTGGTTCAGGATCTTCTCGTGAACACGCTGCATGGGCTGTTCATGGATATGGATTTAAAGTTGTTGTTTCAAGTTTCTTTGCAGATATCTTTAAAAACAACTCGTTGAACAATGGTGTACTACCAGTTGTTGTAACAGAGGAATTTTTATCGGAATTATTTGCAGCAGACGAGAAAAACACTGTAGTTGTTAATCTTGAAGAACAAACAATTACTAATAAGGCAACAGGTAAAACTGAATCTTTTGAAATCAATGGATATAAAAAGAACTGTTTATTAAATGGTTTTGATGATATTGATTACTTGATCAGTGTGAAAGATGAAATTGAAGCTTTTGAAACATCAAAAGCTTAATAAGATAAGATATAATAACGGTATAAATCAATTTTTAAGATTTATGCCGTTTTATATGCGTAATTAAATATTACAATATCTACCATCTATAGGACGCTGAAAGTCTTATAAAGTTTCTCGTATACTTTGATATAATCTAGAAGCATGAAAATAGAATTAATGGATACCACACTCCGGGATGGAGAACAAACCACTGGAGTATCTTTTAACGTTGGTGAGAAACTTGCAATGGCCAAGTTATTATTAGAAGAACTGAGAGTTGACCGTATAGAAGTTGCTTCTGCACGGGTTTCGGAAGGAGAATTTGATGCAGTTAAACGAATAACAGAGTGGGCCAATAAACATAATTTTCTAGAGAAAATAGAAGTTTTAGGTTTTGTTGATGGAGATATATCACTAAAGTGGATTAAAGATGCAGGTGCCAAAGTTATTAACTTACTTACCAAAGGCTCATTAAAGCACGTACAAGGACAACTTCGTAAAACTCCGGAAGAGCATATGAATGATGTCTCAAAGCTGGTTGAAAATGCTACAGCTATGGGCATTGAGGTAAATGTGTATCTTGAAGATTGGAGTAACGGTATGTTAACCTCACCTGATTATGTATATTATGTAGTTGGTGAGCTTAAAAAAATGAACGTCAAACGTATCATGTTACCGGATACTTTAGGAGTGTTAAATCCAGATCAGACTTATGATTTTTGTACGGAGATGATCAGCCGTTTTCCTGATACTCATTTTGACTTCCATCCACATAACGATTACGACATGGCTGTTGCCAATGTATTCTCGGCATTAAAAACAGGTATTTCAGGTATTCATACAACAGTAAACGGATTAGGAGAAAGAGCAGGAAATGCTCCGTTGGCAAGTGTGATAGGAATCCTTAACGATCACCTGAAGCTTGAAAACAACTTAGATGAATCTAAAATTACCCGCGTAAGTAAAGTAGTAGAACAATTCTCCGGACTAAGAATCCCGGAAAACCAACCCATAACAGGATACAACGTATTTACACAATGTAGTGGAGTACATGCTGATGGTGACAGTAAAGACAATCTATATTTCAATAACTTAATGCCTGAACGATTTGGAAGAAACCGTCGTTACGCATTAGGTAAAACATCAGGAAAAGCTAATATTAAGAAAAATCTTGAAGAATTAGGAATTGAGCTTGATTCTGAGGAGATGAAAAAAATTACACAAAGGGTAATTGAATTAGGTGATAAAAAGAAAACTGTCACTATTGAAGATTTACCTTTTATTATAGCAGATGTATTAAAGAGTTCTTCCGTTAAAGATGCTATTAAAATCAGAAATTATAACTTATCTTTGGCGCACGATTTAAGACCGTTAGCATCTGTTAGTTTAGAGATTAATGGTAATCGTTATGACGAAACAGCTGTAGGTGATGGACAATATGATGCTTTTATGAAAGCATTATGGAGAATTTATAAAAAATTAGATAAAGTTCATCCTATACTTTCAGACTACTGGGTTAGTATACCTCCAGGTGGTAAAACCGACGCTTTCGTTGAAACAATGATTACCTGGGATTATAAGGGTGTGGAAATCAAAACCAGAGGTTTAGCTGCCGATCAAACTCAGGCTGCCATCGAAGCCACAATAAAAGTTCTTAATGTTATCGAGGAAGGAACCTTAACTCGTCAAGCGAACTGGAAAGATAATTTTGAAAAGTAAATTTTAGACAATCAGATAAGAGATAAGAGACATTAGACAATCTTATCTCCATGAATATTAAAAATAAATCATTAAAAGATATAAGAGATTATTGAGTCTATTATCTATAATCTTTTATCTAAAAGTCTTAAGAAATGAAATTGAATATTGCTGTATTAGCCGGAGACGGAATTGGTCCGGAAATCGTAGCCCAAGCACAGAAAGCAATTGATGCTGTTGCTACTAAATTTAATCACGAAGTTGAGTATACACCTGCTTTAGTAGGAGCTTGTGCAATTGATCAGGTTGGAAATCCTTACCCGGATGATACTCACGAAATCTGTATGAAATCAGATGCTGTATTATTTGGAGCAATTGGTGATCCTAAATTTGATAACGATCCTAAAGCAAAAGTTCGTCCGGAACAAGGATTATTAGCAATGCGTAAAAAATTAGGTCTTTATGCAAATATTCGTCCTGTAACAACTTTCCCTTCATTATTAGAAAAAAGTCCATTACGTTTAGATATCGTAGAAGGAGCTGATCTTGTTGTTGTAAGAGAGCTTACTGGTGGAATCTATTTTGGAGACAAAGGCCGTTCAGAAGACTTAACAAAAGCTTTTGATAACTGTGTATATACAAAAGAAGAAATTGAAAGAATCTTGAAGCTTGCATTCTCTTATGCTGATAAGAGAGATAAAAGATTAACGGTTGTTGATAAAGCAAACGTTTTAGCTACATCTCGCTTATGGAGAGAAACAGCTCAGGCAATGGAACCAGATTATAAAGACATTGAAGTTGACTACATGTTTGTTGACAACGCTGCTATGCAGTTAATTCAATGGCCTAAGAAGTTTGATGTTATGGTAACAGAGAACATGTTTGGTGATATTATTAGTGATGAAGCTTCTGTTATTACTGGATCTTTAGGTTTATTACCATCTGCATCTGTAGGTATTCACACTTCAGTTTTTGAGCCTATTCACGGTTCTTATCCACAAGCTGCGGGTAAAGATATCGCAAACCCTGTTGCAACTATTCTTTCTGCTGCTATGCTATTAGAATCTCTAGACTTATTAGAAGAGGCTAAATTAGTTCGTGAAGCTGTTAATAAATCGTTAGAAGAAGGTGTTGTTACTGAAGATATTAACAAAGAAAAAGCATATAAAACTTCAGAAGTTGGTGATTGGGTGGCAAAATATATTGCAGGATAATTTCCACCTATAAACAAAATATTACTAAAAAGGATGTCTTTAGTCTAAGGCATCCTTTTTTTTTATTAAATTATTGGTCCGAAATATTTCATCCAATAAATAAACCTGTTATGAAAAATATCAAATTCACCTGCTTTATAATTTTTATATCTTTCTTATTTACATCCTGTTTGCCCGGAGGTGGATCGTACAATCCTGCTGATCCGGCAGGTTTCTTTTCTGGTATATGGCATGGGTGGATCGCTCCTTTCTCTCTAATTTTAGGTCTTTTCAATGAATCCATCTCTATATATGAAATAAACAATACAGGCTGGTGGTACGATCTTGGCTTTTATATATCAATAATTTCAGGATTTGGAGGAATTCAATTGGTTCGAAAAAAAAGAAAGTAAAATTTAGAATAATATAATTGACCTTTTTTCTATACTGTTTTGGGTATCATCTATATCCCCTTTGGGATAACTGTTTTACAACAGTTTATTCCTGGTGCCTTTGTTAAAGCCCATAATTGTTACTATTTTTCCAAAATAGAATTACATTCAAATCACTCACATAATGTTTTATAAATTACTAAGCCTATTTTCTCTTGTTGTAATATTCTCAACTTCAATTTTATCACAAACACCATCTGAAGACTACATAAAAAAAGGTAATAACCTCTACGACGAAAATAAATTTTCAGAAGCAATTGAATCATATAAAATGGTTCATGAAAATGATTCAAACTACAATTGGATGCTGACAGAAATGGCTATGACCTTTATGGCTATGGAAAAATTTGATAGTGCTTTTATTGCTGTCAATAAGGGATTAGCTAACAAAAGTAATATGCGATGTAATTTATTAAGAACTAAAGGAACTATTTACGAATATACAGGTGACACCCAAAAATCAATTGAAATTTACGAAAATGCTGTTAAAGAATATCCTTATGAATACTTATTGCATTATAATTTAGGAATTTCATATTTAAAAATAGAAGAATATAGTAAGGCACAAAGATGTTTTCAAGAAGCCTTAAGGTGTAATCCATATCATGCCTCAAGTCACATGCAACTGGGCAAACTTGCAGCGCGACAAAAGCAATATACCAGATCAATGTTATCCTTAGAAACATTTTTAGCTCTTGAACCTGCAAGTAACCGTAGTAACCAAATCTTAATATTTATTGAAAATTTATCAAATAACTATATTGATACTACACAAGGATCGTTTATCGAGGTGATAGATGACAACAGCCTTTTTGAAGAAATTGATCATTATTTCAGAGCAAAGATTGTTTTAACAGCAAGATATCCTCAACCAATTGAATTTAATGCCTCATTAGTAAAACAAACAAAAATGCTAATGGAAGTTCTCCCGTATAATACCAAGGAGGAAGATTTTTGGGCTCAAATGTATTTTCCATTTTATAAAGCAATATATCAGGGGGGACATATAAATCCATTTTTATATACCTTACTCAGATCTACAGGACAAGATGTGGTTTCAAAATACAATGAAAAACACGAAAAAGAACTGGATGCTTTTTACGAAACAGGCAGTCAATTGGCCTTTATTAAAGGAATTAGAACCGCAAATATAATTGGAGAACCTAAAAAATATGTGTTTGATTATTTCGACAATGGCAAAGTATACTCCATAGGTAATAAAAATAAAGAAGGCAATAGTGATGGCGAATGGTGTTATTTTTACTCAAATGGAGAAAAACATGCTGAAGGAAATTATATCAATGGAAAGAAAAATGGTATTTGGAAATATTATTTAAATAATGGTCAACTTGAAACTATTGAAACACTGAAAGATGGTGAATTAAATGGCGATTGGCTTAAATACCACAGCACAGATACATTAGCTGTCAAAGTAAATTATATCAATGGAAAAGTTGAAGGTGATATTATTTGGTTTGATGAGTTTGGTAATAAATCTGCAATTACTCATTTTATTGATGACCAGAAAAATGGAAAAGCATTAGACTACTATCCTACCGGATCATTACAAGATAGCCTCTATTACAAAGATGATAAATATAATGGCTTGTACACTTCATTTTTTCCAAATGGACAAATTGAAATACAGAAGTTATATAAAGATGGTAAGGGTGAGGGCATATACAAAGAATATTACTATAATGGAAAATTAAAACATACAGGCCTACTAAAAGACAATAAAGAAGAAGGTCTGTGGACAGACTATCACTATAATGGAAATAAATCAATAGTTCAGAATTTTAAAGCTGGCTTGCTAACTGGAGTAAAAACAGAATACTATCATAACGGAATAGTCAAAGAAATTGGGAATTATAATAAAGAAGGTAACTATGATGGTGAGTTTAAATATTACGATAATGACGGTAATCTTTATTTAAAAGAAGAACATAATAATGGAACAATTATTAAAGTTACTTCTTTCCATAAAGATGGAAAGCCAATTGCATCATATGGAAATGAGGAAGGGACTTTCAAGTTTATCACTTATGCTTGTGATGGGAAAAAGATATTAAGCGGAGATTTTGTATCTGGAAAAAGATCTGATAAATGGATTTGGTATTATAAGAGTGGAAATATAAAAAATGAGGCTTTTTATAAAAATGGAAAGTTAGAAGGTTTATATAAAACATTTTATAATAATGGACAGGTAAAAGAACAATATAATTACACTGAAGGTAACTTAAATGGCATTTACCAATCTTATTCTTTAAATGCAGTTTTAACTTCAGAAGGATATTATAAAAATGGTACTATTGATGGTTTTTGGAACTACTATTTAAATAATGGAGATCTGAATCAAAGTATGTATTATTTGAATGGGAAACTGAATGGTTGGCTTTCCAATTACGATATAGAAGGAAACACACTATTAAAATTCAAATATCTAAATAATAAAATTACAAAAGTTCAGAATTTCACCCCTCAAGGAAATTTATTAAATGAATATGATTTATTTAAACAACCTGCATATGAGATCATGAGCGATTCTGATTTTGTAATGGCAAAAGCTAATGTCGTTGGTGGTATATATTATGGTTCATTTAATTGGTATTTTGCTGATGGGTCATTAAGTACAGAACAATCATTTGAAAATGATAAACGATCAGGAGATTACAAAAGTTTTCATTCCAACGGTCAGATAAGAACCAAAGGGAAATATATAAACGGAAAGCAGTTTGGAAAATGGTTAACATATTATGATAATGGAGCCTTACATGAAGAAATTTATTATTATAATGATCAATTGGATTCTATTTACACTACATATTATGAAACAGGTGAAATTAAGCTAATAGAGCATTACAATAACAACATGCTAAATGGAGATGTCTTTTTATATGACAAAGATGGAGAACTTCTAATAAAAAAGCTTTTCGCTGATGACGAATTTTATGCATACCAATATAATATTAATAACACTTTATGCGATACTATTTTCATTGACAAACCAGACTTTGAAGTTGTTGCATACTTTAATAATGGTAAAAAAAGTTATATACAAGAGTTTATAAATTATGTACCTGATGGTGAAAGAATAAAATACTATGCAAATGGGGCAATCAGACAACATAATCATTATAAAAATGGAGTGCTAAATGGTACAAGTGAAACCTTTTTCAGGAATGGAAAGCTTAAAAAGAAATGCATATACCAACAGGATATGTTGAATGGAGAATATATGACATTCTTTGAAAATGGCAAGAAGAAAAGAACAACCCAATATAAAAATGACCAAAAACACGGTGAATCAGTTGAATTTAATAATGAAGGTAAACCAATAAGATCAACAACATTCTATAGTGGAAGAATAATTGATTACAAGAAGAATTAAAGTAAAAGAAAAACACAGCTTGATGAATTTAAAACTTCACATATTTAAAAGTATTATACTTTTAATATTAACAACTATTTTTGTCAATATTAAAGCTTCTGACCTTGAAAATAACTATGCTGATTATCACGGTGTAATCAATCAATTACATTATGAATATACAATTGATATCGTTGATGATTCATTAGTTGTAACTCAAACCAACACAAAAGAAGTTCAATTAACAAATCATAATACAAAGGGATTTACTAAAGACTATATATTTTTTAGCAGTTTCACTTCAATTTCAGACATAGATGCTTATTCTTTAGTTCCTGAAGGCAATGGTTTTAACAAATTTAAAGTAGATCAATTTCAAGAAACTCATAGTACTGATGGAGGTATATTTTACGATGATTCAAAAACCTTACAATTCTCATATCCATCATTAGAATCAGGTTCAAAAACATATTTAAAATATACTATAAATTATAAAAATCCTCGCTTTCTAAGAACATGTTATTTTCAATCATTTTTACCTGTTGCTCATTCAAAGGTAACTGTTAAAGTACATCGGGATATAGACATCGGATATAAATTATTCAACGAAGATGTAACTCCTATATCTTTTAATGAATATAAAAAAGGAAAATATTACTATTACGAATGGGAAGTAAAGGATGTAAAGCCTTATCATTATCAGTCTGGCAAATATTATTCAGTAAGTCATTTTAGTCCTCATATTCAACTTTATATTAAACAAACCAATATCAATAATAATATATCCAAGTATTTTGGTACACCTGGCTTACTTTATAATTTTTACTATGACTTTGTTAAGAATGTTAATAAAGATATATCAGAAGAATTAGTAAATAAGGTAAATGAAATTACCAATGGTTTAAATGATACAGAAAAAGCAAAAACAATCTACTATTGGATTCATCAAAACATTAAATATGTTGCCTACGAACAAGGATACGCAGGCTTTATTCCCACTGAAGCATCTGAAGTGTTTGCAAAAAGATATGGTGATTGCAAAGGGATGTCTAGTTTAATAAAAGCCATGATGGAAATTGCAGGTTTACCTACTTATTTTACTTGGGTAGGAACAAGACATATACCATACACCTATGAGGAATCACCCCTACCTTCAACAGATAATCATATGATAGCTACACAGCTTATAAATGATTCTCTGATTATTTTCGATGGTACATTTAAATATCTAGATTATGGTATTTATCCATATCATATACAAGGAAAAGAAATCTTAATAGGAAAGGGATTAAATGACTTTGAAGTTATTTCTGTTCCTGTTTCTCCATCTAGTTACAGTGTTATTAACGATTCTACAACGATTCGGATGAAAGAAGGTCAAATTCTTGGCAAAGGTAAAGTGACTTATTCTGGATTTAATAAAGTTGAACTTGCTTATACCATGGATGGTGTAAAAACTGATAATTATTTAAAAACGTATTCAAGGATTTTTAATAAAGGAAACAATAAATTTAAAGTTACTAAGGAACAAACTTTCAACCTGTTTAAATATGAAGTCCCAGCAGAGGTTAATTACGAGTTTGAAATTAATGACTATTGTAAATCATATAATGACGAAATATATATAAATCTAAACCTTGATAAAGTCTATCAGGGAATGATAATAGATACCTTAGTAACAATAACTCCTATTCAAAATGATTTTCATTGTACTAAAAAATTCGTTACTAAGTTTATCATACCCGAAGGTTATGAAGTGACTTATATTCCGAAAAATAGTTCTTATGAAGGAAATGATTTTATCTTCTCAATGAATTACCATAAAGAGAAAAATTCTATCGTTTTAGATAACGAATACACTTTAAATTTTTTAATTCTATTAGAAAATAGAATCCCGGAGTGGAATGATATGATCAAGAAACTAAACAAAAATTACAGAAAAACTCTGGTACTAAAAAAAATACAGAATAATCTTTAAAAACCATAAGTAACTCAAATGAAACTAGTCTTAAAAAAATGTTCCTGTTAACATCAGGACACATTAACTGGCGAGTTCCATATGACAATTGAAAGAAAATTAAGATACATGAAACGAACATGTAAATTTGATTATCCAAATTCACACACAAGAGGATGATTAAATTTATTTGTGAGTTCCATATGACCAATGAAAATAAATTATAATCATATGAAAAACATTATAATATTACTAGCATTTGCATATTCAATATTGCCTATTTATTCTCAAACAGAAACTAATTTATGGACCAAAAAACCTGAGTTTTCATCAGTATTAGATAATAATAAAGAAGAGAACGTTATTGGGATATTTATAAATGAAAAATACGATTATATGTATTCTGAAGACGGCGATTTACAAATGATACATACAATCCATAAAAAATATAGATTAAATAATGACGAAGCTATTAATCAATTCAATAAGATTTCTGTTAGTTTAAACGATGTAATTGAAGTTATTGATATAAAAGCTCGAACAATTAAACCCAATGGAAAAGTAATAGAGTTTGACAGAGATAATATTAAAGAAATTAAGGATGAAGAAAGTCAACACAGTTACAAAATATTTGCCATCGACGGTATAGAAAAGGGTGACGATGTTGAATATATGGTAATTAGAAAACTGCATAGTAATAATTTTGGCCGCACTTTTTTTCAATACTCATATCCTATACAACATGCATCCTTTGAAATTACTTGTCCAAAAAATCTTATCTATGATGTAAAAGGATACAATGGCTTTCCTAATGGTGAATTTGTTCAGTTAAATGAAAAACAAAATCAATTTAAATGTGAACAGAATAATATTCCACTAATAAAAGGAGAAAAATTTTCTTATGTCGATCCGAGAAAACAACGTATAGAATATAGACTAGATTACAACACCGCTATAAACAGAGCTCAACGCCTTACATGGGATGCTGCTGCCATCAGAGTATATGAATCAATGTATCTTGATATTGAAGAAAAAACTATTGATAAATGGATTCAACTTGCCAATATAAATGCTACTTCAGAATTAGAAAAAATAAAAGGTCTTGAACAATTTATAAAAACAAATATCTACGTAGAGGACTTTAATGCGCCTGAATTGTCTAATCTTGAATTTATTTATGAAAATAAAGTGACTGGTAACAGGGGAATTGTAAAATTATATGCAAATCTACTAAAGAGACTTGGTGTGAAGCATAATTTAGTACTTACTTCCGAAAGAGATAATGTGAAATTTGATTCTGATTTTCAGAGCTGGAATTATCTTGATGAGTACTTAATTTACTTTCCAAACCAGAACATTTATCTTGATCCTAAAATTCACTCGTATAGATTAGGAACTGTAAACAGTCAGTTAACAGCTACAGATGGTTTATTTGTTATACCAGTTCAGATAGGTGATTTTGAATCTGCTATTGCAAAAATTAAATATATTGAACCTACTCCTGATTCTTTAAACTATGATAATATGGTTATTGATATCACCATAAATCCGGATGATAATAAAACTAACATAATTACAGAAAGAGGTTTAAATGGGTTAAGTGGCGGATATATTAAGAATTTTATAAATCTGATGGATGCTGAACAAAAGCAGAACACCTTAAAAGAAATTACATCTACAAAAGCTCCAAATCCTAAATTTAAAACTCTTGAAGTAAGAGAAACAAGTGATAATAAAATAATTAAAAACTCAGATTTTATCATTTTTTCCGATTTAACAACTGAAGCTTTTCTTGAAAATGCTGGCAATAAATTACTTTTTAATATTGGTGAAAGTATAGGTCCTCAAATGGAGATGTATTTTGAAGAAAACAGAACTTCTCAAGCTGAAAATGATTGGAATAGAATGTATATCAGAGAAATTACATTTCATGTTCCTGATGGTTATAAAATAATCAATCCTGAAGTATCTAATATGAAAATTGTACAAGATGATACTTATGGTTTTATTTCTGAATACAATTATGAAAATAATGTATATAAGGTAGTTATAAACGAATATTATAGAAATATTTTTGTTAAAAACGAAGAATTTGAAGGATTTAAAAGTGTAATAAATGCAGCAGCGGACTTTAACAAGGTTGTATTAGTCTTAGAAGAAAACTAATACAATCTATAAACCTATTTTTTATCCTGATATTTTTGACGCTCAACTAAAATCCATGCTGTTTCAAGTAATAACATAACTTGCTTCACATGAAATTGTGAATAATTATTTGTTTTGCTTCCTAACCAAAATAAGGCAACAACATTATCCTGATCAATAACAGGAATTGTTATTGATTTGTACATCAAGTGATCTATATTTTCCTTTTTTAGAAAGGAATATTTTGAATACGGTTCATTAATAATAACAGCCTCTTTCAACCTAACTGCTGTACTTAAACACTCTAAATTGTCAACATTACAACCTTCATCATAATTTACTGTAAGTTGCATATCACCAGAGTAATTATTAAGCAGAAAAAGATTCTTTTCTTGTTCAAAATGATAAACTGCTCCAATATCACTTTGAGTATAGTCTATTATTTGCTTTAATGTAAAATCTAATAAATCATTAATTGATTTTGCATTGTAATGTATAATATTTTCAAGACCCACAAAGCGCTGATTTACTTTACGTAGCTGATATCCAGCCTCTACAGCTTTCGTTGTATCAATAATTAAAACATGGAGCATTTTTTTATTATCAACATCTATCAAACTTAAATATACATCTACATTTCTTAACTCCCCTGATTTTAATTTGTGAGCTGTACTAAAGTAATTGCGGCCTGTTTCTACAGCAGTTCTCAGCTTTATTCTTAATTCATCATATGATAGAATACTAATATCTAATCCTGATAATTTCAAAAACTCAGACTTTGAATAACCATAATACCTTATTGCGGAATCATTCACATCAACTATTCTTAAATTAGTAGGATCAACTAAAAACATAACTGTCCTACTTTTATCAAAAATAGTTTTAAAACGTTTTTCACTTTCAATTAATTTAATTTCGGCCTCTTTTCTTTTTGTAATATCTAAATGTATCCCACACATTCGTAATGGTTTGCCCAATCCTGTCCATTCCATAATATCCCCTCTTGCATGTACCCAGATATAATTGCCTGATTTGTGTTTCTGCCTATATTCAACATCATAATAATCTATCTCTCTACTAAAAACTTTACCCAAAGTTGTACTAATTCGAACAATATCATCATTATGTAACGACTCCATCCAATGTCGATACGAAAGTACTCCAATCTCTTCTCCTTTAAATCCTATAATATTTGCCCATCTTTCATTAGTTATAATTTCATCATTCTCAATATCCCAATCCCATGTTCCGGCCTTTGTACCTTCTAATACATAACTAATGCGTTCACGTTCGGCCATTAACTCTTTTTCTGCTTGTAATGTTTCTGTGACATCTTTAAAGATTGCTCCAAAAAAACCTTTTTTCGGGCAAAATACATGTACATCATATGATTTACCAAGTGTAGATGAATGATCTAGAAAATAATCAGACTCCCCAGTCAAAGCAACTTTACCGTACCTGTCAATCCAGTTTAGTTTTATACCATGAAATAATTCACTTGCTTTTTTATTGACAAGATCTTCATATTTCACTCCTACATTTTGTAAAAAAATAGGATTAACATCTCTATAAATAAAATCAATAGGTTCATTATTTTCATCTGTAATAATTTCATGTAAAGCGAATGCTTCATTAATATTATTGAATAATAACCTATACTTTTCCTCACTTTCTGTTAACAGATAATTCTTCTCCTCAATTGATTTTAAATTATTTCTTAGCTTGTCCTCTGTCTCTATTAAATCATTATTTTTCTGAATTAGTTCCTCACTAATAGTTTTATATTCTTCATATAAAGATAAATTCTCTTCCACCTGAGTTTTTAAATTCTGTTCATAAAGATACCTTGGAGTTAAATCCTCGTGAGTTCCTATGATACGATAAGCCTCTCCTTGTTTATCTCTCATCAACAAACCTTTGGATAAAATATTAACGAGTTTACCATTTTTATGTTTCATCCTAAACTCAATCATATATTCGCGATTTTCGCCTTTGATAAACTGGTCGATTCTTTTTAACGCCAAGTCAAGATCTTCTTCAAACATGTTACTTTTCCATGTTTCAAAAACATTTGGAAGCTCATCATCTTTATATCCAATAATTTTTTTCCACATAGGGGAAAAATAAACTTCATTATTTATAAGGTTCCAATCCCAAATACCATTATTGGAGGCTTCAACTGCTAATCTAAACCGCTCCTCACTAATTTCGTAGTCTTCATTTTTTAGGGCTAATTCTTCAAGGTTTGCTCTTAATTCTTCCTCTGCTGCAAGAAGATCATTATTTTTTAGGAATAGTTGCTTATTCAGATTTTTATAATCTCCATTCAATCCCTGAAACTCGTCATTAAGAACCTTATAATCTGAAACTTGATCCTCCAGTTCTGTCTGAATTCTCTTTCGTTTGTGATTACTTATAAATAAAAGAAAAATAATAACTGATTGGGATGCTATAAATAAAACAACTATGATAAATATATTTTTATACTTGTCAAAAAGAGAAATCGGTCTATTAATTATTACACTTGACTTTGGCAATAAACTCATGTCTACATTAAACTTTTCCAGTTCATTATAGTCAAACATGTAATAATTCGGACTTTCATAAAGAACTTTTATTTTACTAAAACCTTCTCCATTAATTAGTTTTGTAACTATACTAGCAGCTCTGCGTCCTTGTTCATATTGAGAAATTAACTTTCCTCCAATTATACCATTTCCTAATCCATGTTGATATAAATGAAACAAAGGAGCATCAAGATTTTGACTTATAAGATTTAAGCTACATTGAAAGTCCATTGCTTCTCCATTTTTATCTTGCAATGCAGAAAGCAATAGTACAGGAGATTTTTCTTCGATACCTTTTAGAACTGCACCTAATTCGCTAAACGAATAATTTTTAAGAGATATATTTTCAACGGTCAAATCAGATTTTGAATTTGCAAATTCATAAAAGCTCTTTAAATCAATATTCCCTGTTTTTGTAACATCTGAAATTACATAAACCTTCTGTGTCAAAGGAAATAATTTCACCATAATATCTAACGTTTCTTCAATGGAAACTTCTTCAACAATTCCGGTAACAAATGGATTCTGATTTTGTAATAATGCCTTTTCAAGATCATTTATTCCTAAAAAAATTATGGGGATCGATTTAAACAGACGATTCTGTACCGACAGAGCAAAATCTAGGGCATTATCATCACTAACAAGAATTGCTCTGTATTTCTCTCCTTTACTAAGTTTATAATTTAATAATTGATAATTTAGGTCATAAATAGTAGAATCATTGAATCTTTTAGTGTCTAAGGATTCAACATCTAAATTAATTTCTAATGAATCTAAAACAGATTTTACCCCATTAATTTGTTCAAAATAGGTAGGAAAACTTGAATTATATGAACTTATTAATAAAACTCTTTCATTAGCATAGGTAGTTAGAGGAATTAAAAAAATAAATATAATCCAAAGAAGACTTTTAAACATATACTTTTACTTATTAAGTATTTAACTTTTAAACTTAATATGCTATTTGATTTATTAATGGTAACCTTATTGAAGTAATAGTACCTTTCATATCTTGTCTATTACTTAATTCCAACTCCCCCTTATGCAGTAAAACAATTATACGTGCTAAATATAATTCGATAGCATGATTTCGCTCAAATTGATAATTTTGATTTTTTACAGAATTAAAAAAATGTTGTAACTCAGATCCCGAATAATGACTTCCTGTATCTTTAATTTCCACTATGATATTGTCTTCGTTTTCTGAAATTTCAACTGATATTGTTCCTTCTTTCGTATAAATTAACGAACTTTCTAATAATGAACTTATTGCCATGCTAATTAAAGTTTGATCAATAAAAACATTGGCACTTGGGATATGATTAATAATTTTTAAACTTATATTTTTCCGCTTACATTTTGACTGGATAGAATTAACCTGTGATCTGATTAGAGGAATTAAATCTAAATCACTAATATTTAACTGAGACTCCCCTTTTAACTGCAAACTTGATATTTGTAAGGCAGCATATGAATACTTTTCCAGATTATTTACAGAAGTTTCAAGCAATGCCAAAATTTCCTTAACCTGATCATCATGTTGAAATGAGTTTAGTAAATTAATAGATCCGATAATACCATTTAGTGGAGTTCTTAATTCATGGCTTATGGTATTTAAAAAATCATTCTTTGCATTATCTAATTTTTTGAGTTCTTCGTATGCTTTAATTAGACTACTGTTTGCATCAATAAGTTCTTCAGTCTTTTTTTGCACTTCAGATTGTAGCCATCCATTTAAATCAAGCAGCTTTTCTCTCGATTCCTTTAATTCAACATGAGTCTTTAATCTTACTAGTAATTCTTGTTGATTAAATGGTTTAGTAATATAATCTACTCCTCCTTTTTTAAAACCATCAGTAATACTCTCAATATCATGACGTGCAGTAAGAAAAATTATTGGTATGTTAGCATTTTTTGTATTCTTTTTAATGAGCTCACATGTAGTAAAACCATCCATTTCAGGCATCATTACATCTAATAATATTGCATCAAAAGTTGTATTTTCAAGCCATTTTAATGCAGTACCACCGTTTAAGGCAACCTCAACCATGTAATCATTCTCTGTCAATAGAGCTGCAACAACTTGTAAATTTTTTGGGTTATCATCAACAACAAGAATTTTATTCTTCATTATAAATAAATTTCGTATAGTAAGGAGTTATTAAATACTAAAGTTTAAGATTTTGAATATATAGTTTGAAATTACTAATTAACTTTTGAATTATCTCGAAATCAAAAGACTTTATTGCTGTATTTAATTTTTCATTAAATATTTGCAAATCTTTCCATTCAACATCTTCTAAGAAAATTTCTAATTCGTTAGAAAATAAGGCAAGTTTTTCCGATGACAATATTTCTGTAAGTTCCGTCCAAATCGGAATAATATTATTTTTAAATTTACTTCTTGCAGATTCTAGCTCCTCATCGGAGAACCCTGCAACTTCAATATATTCTTCAAAATCCTCATCATTAGTACTTAGTGGAGAAAAATATTTTGATAATTCCTGGATAAGTTCTGTTTCATTTATAGGAGTATATATAATACTTGAAAAATCTTTACTCAAAACCTCTTGTAAAAACTTATCCTTTGTATTACCTGAAACTGCAATAACAGGAAGAGATTCTAAAGGTCTTTCTTTTCTTATGTTTTTAATGGTTTCATACTTGTATTTTTCTTCTATTTCAAGAGCCATGACAACCATCTCTGTTTGTTCTGTTATTTCCTTAATTACCTCATCGCCACTGGAAGCTAAGCTACAATTAAAACCAAGATTTTTAAATATCTCAAATAGTACTTCGCGATTTGAGTTAATTGAATCTGCGATTAAAACTTGTTCTTTATTAAACAAAAAGTTTTTATTTTCAATTAAATCAGATTCAAATTCTTCAGTTAATAATACAGATGATTTAACATTAGGAATAGATATTGAAAAGCTACTACCTTTACCTACTTCGGAAGCTAAAGATATACTGCCACCCATCATATGAACCAGATTCTGTACTATTGATAATCCTAAACCTGTACCATGATAACGTTTTTCATTAGCATTTTTTTCCTGAACAAAGGGCTCAAATATCTTTTTCTTCTTTTCATTTGGCACACCTATTCCTGTATCAGAAACTGAGAAAGACAGGATTCCATTACTATTTTGTTCATGGATAGAAAAATCATATTGAATTGTTACAGTGCCTTTATCTGTGAATTTTAATGCATTATTGACTAGATTGAGTAATATCTGCCTTAATTTTAATGCATCTACATGCACTGTTTTGGGAAAGTATTCACCACCTTTTACAATTATTTCAACATTTTTCTCTCGTGCTAACAATAAGAAGGTTTGCTTTATTTCATTTACTAAAAGTTTGAAATCAGTACTTTCCTTATTAATTATCATTTTCCCGGCCTCAATCTTTTCAAAGTCTAATAAATCATTAATTAAATCTAACAATACCTTACCGCTTGATTTAATAGAATTTAGATAACCATTAAAAGGCTGTTCAATTACATGTTTACTTAAAAGTTCTGTAAATCCAATAATCGCATTCATTGGTGTACGAATTTCATGCGACATATTTGCTAAAAAAGTTGATTTTGCAGCACTTGCTCTTAAGCTTCTGTTTCTCTCAAGCATTAAATTATAAAGAAGATCTTTTGTTGCTGTAATATCTTTTATAACTCCAGTTACTGCAACCGGCTTATTATTTGTATCATAATTTAATATTTGGCCGGCAAAACTAATCCATATATACTCATTGGCTGCATTTAATATTCTGCATTCAAAATCGATATATTGATTAGCTCCCATTGCAATAGTTTCTTCTATTTTATTTACATCATCAGGGTGAAAACGGGAAAGCACCCAACCAAAATCAACGCAAGTTCCACTGAGATCATATCCGGTAATTTTCTTTACTACTTTATTAGAAATAAATTTGCTATCATTAATATTATATTCAAAAAAACCTATGTTACCAGCGTCCAAACTAAATTCAAGCCTTTCTTTTAATGCTACAATTTCATGTTCCTGTGTTATTTTATCTGTTATATCAATTCTAATTTCGGCAACATTCCAATTATTGATATCAACTTCAAAAGGAAAAGCAATTACTTGATAAGTTTTATCATCAATTTTATCAACATAGGTCCGTTTTGTTTTAACCTTACTTAATAGAGGACAGTTTTCACACTTATCTTGACGATGAGCAAAATATTCATAGCATTTTTCCTTTACCGTTGTAATATCATTATGGCTATGAAAAATAATCTTACAATTATTATTAACTATACTTAAAACTGTATTAGTTGCATTAAGTATGTATTTTAATTGGCTATTTAAAGCTGATAGATTTTGTTCATTTTGTTTAGTATTCGTTATGTTAATCATTACACCAAATAACTCTTTTGTCTTATTATTGTTATCTGTTATAACTTTTACAATATCTCTTATCCAAATTATTTCACCATTCTTTTTAATAATCCGATATTCCATGGTTTGATCATCTCCATGCAAACTTATATTACAACAATAGTTTACAACTTTATCTCTATCTTCATGAAATATCGTATTACTCCATGCTTCTAAAGTTGGCCAATCATTAATTCCATAACCTAAAATACTTTCTGATTGACCTCCTATGTGTATAAACTCCTTTGTTTTAAAATTTAATCTCCAAGGAACACCATTAATTGACTTTAAAAAGAAATTTAATGCTCTATCATTTTGAATATCTAAACCGTATTCTATTGTATTTTCAAAACTGTAGATTTTAATTTGATTCGAAACAGTTTGTGCGAAAACCTTAACATCCTGTTCCATTTCATAGTTAAAGGCATTGGATTTATCGCTTAACAATATTATTGCTCCCCAAATTAAGTTGTCTGCGTAATTAATTGGAATAGATAAAATAGATTTAAAACCATATCTAAGTTTTTCAGAAGAGTTTACAACCTTAGTTCCTTTTATTATTTTGTCTAAGCCAAATTCCCCTAATTCAATGGACTGATTTAAATCATAATCATAACCAGCATTATCAGTAGACGCAACTATTTTAGCCTCATAATCTAATAACTCAACCATAAATACAAGCGAACTAACAGAAAGTTGCTTTATTTGATACATTTGCCTATTCCATACATTATGCAGTTTTTCTTTCATAGTTTAGACGGTTTGGTAACTATAATTCTACAATATTATTCTTAATGGCATACATTACTAAACTAGCACTATTTCTACAATTAGTTTTTGAAAGTAGATTACTTCTGTGCCCTTTAACAGTTTGAGCACTAATAAATAATTTTTCTGCAATTTCATCATTTGTAAGGCCATTACAAATCTCGATAAGAACCTCTTTTTCGCGAGTGGACAATAAGCTATCTACTTCATTTTTAACATCAGATGGTTTGGCTAAATTTGTAATTATTCTTCTTAATAATTCATTAGAAAAATAAGAATCACCTTCTATCACAGAATATATTGCTCTTTCAATTTCCTTAATACCAGTGTCTTTTAAAAGAAATCCTTTAACACCGGCTTCTATCATTTTATAATAATAATCTTCATCACCATTCATGGATAATGCCATTATCTTTAAATCAGGTTTTTTTTCTATAGCCAGCTTTGTTGCCTCTATGCCATTCATTACAGGCATAGAAATATCCATTAATACCAAATCAACTTCCAAATCTTGAATTTTATTTAAAAAATCCTTTCCATTGCTCGATTCTCCAACTACCTCTCCAATCCCCTCAACTTCTATTAAATTTCGTAATCCCTCTCTAAATATTAAATGATCATCAACAAGAAATAACTTAGCTTTTTCCATAACAAATATTTTATTGAATATTTTTAATTTGCACTTATCTTTATATATACTTGTGTTCCTTCTCCAGGTTTGGACTCTATATGATATAATCCACCTAATGATTGAACTCTTGTACTAAGGTTAATTAATCCTGCACCTTTGCCTAATTTTATTTTCTCCAAAACATCAAAACCTTTTCCATCATCATTATAGATAATTTCTATTTCCTCTTTTTCTTCTATTTGAATATTCACTTTTTTTGCTTCTGAATGTTTAATAGAATTATTGATCAATTCACATATTAATCTATATATGGTGATTTCGATATTTTCATTTAATCTCTTATTAAGTTTGTTGTTATAAATGAAATTAATATCAGAAACGTTTCTAATTCTATTGATAAAGGTTTTTAAAGCTGCTCCTAATCCAAAATTATTAAGTGTGTTAGGACTAAGATTATTAGATATTTCTCTTATACTTGCAACAGTTTCTTCAAGAGTTTCCTCCATTTTTGAAATAATAATTCCTTTGTCCATTTTTGTCTCTGGTTTATTAAACCATTGCAAATAAAGTTTAGTCGTACTTAATAGTGGTCCTATTCCATCATGTAACTCCTGAGCAAAACGTCTTCTTTCCCGTTCCTCTGTTTGGATAATTGTTTGTATTACTTTTTGCTCCATCTCTTTTTTCTCAGAAATATCTCTCAAAGTAACCCTAATACATTCTTCTCCTTTATAGTTTAATGTATAACCTTTTAATTCATAATAATTTACTTTCTTTCTTTCCCCCAATTCTAAAAATACTTCTAGCGTTGAACTAGTACTTCCGTTAACACCGTTAAAATATTTCTTCAGGTTTGAAGAATTATCAGAATAAACTAAATCATAAATACTTGCATATTTACATTCCCTTTCTTTTTTTAGACAAAATTCTTGAGCACTATGATTTGCAAGAAGTATACTCCCATCCTTTTTGATTATATAATTAGGATCCGGACTTGAATTAAAAATATTTCTAAACTTCTCTTCTTCATTTTTAAGGTCTTGCAATAATTTAGTCAGTTCAATATTTTTTAATCGTAAATCAGTTAATAAACTTTCATTTCTTTTTGACAAATTGTATTGATCTAATGCATTTTTAATTACTACAATCAATTTTTTGGGATCTATTGGCTTTTGTAAATAATTAAAAATACGTCCCCTGTTTATAGCATCAGAAAGTTTTTCATTATCAATATAATTAGTAATTAACATCCTCTTAATATGAGGATGAAAATGATCAACCTGTTCAAAAAAGTCAATAATATCTGAATCAGTATTTATAATATCTGATATAATTAATTTTATCTCAAAACGTTCAATTAACTTCTTTGCATCTTTGATTTTTTGAGAATATAAAACCTGAAAATCTTGATTTCTAAACATTAAGGAGAATAACTTTGTGTTATCAGGATCACTCTCAATTACCAGAATAATATCTTTGGATTGTATATGCATATAACATTTTATTGTAAAATAGAATAAGAACGGTGGCTTATCCCTACGATAAACTTATAATATAGTTCTTTAATTAATACTACTGATCGTAAAAAAGGTTCCTTTTTTCGCAGAAACAACCCTAAAGTAGTATTGTACACCCACCCTTTATTCGTAAATACAACAATTAACAAAAAACATATAACACTTGATTATAAAAGACTTAGGTTTGATATTTTTCATTTTATAATTTTCTTACTTCTTTTTAATTCTAAAATTTTCAATTGAAATTACAGTAATTTTGTATTATATCCAATACCCTTTTTACATTAATATAAACAGTTCTTATGCATCGAGGAACTTAATACTACTACTTGTACTTTTGATTTCATTCACAACGAATTAAACACTTAATAATTATGGATGCTAAATCAAAAGAATCATATTTACTTTTTCGTCTTCAGGATGAACTATTTGCTGTAAGTGTTCACAAAGTATTAGAAATTATTGAAACTGGAGAAGAACATAGTATTACAAATTTACCAAAAGCGCCAGAATCCATTACTGGAGTTGTAAACTTTAGAGGTAATGTAATTCCTGTAGTTAACACAAGAATTAAGTTTGATTTAGAAGATTACACACCAAAAGAAAAGTTCGTCATCATTGTACTTAGTTTGAAAATAAATAATCAAGAGCAAATTATAGGTGCGCAATCTGATAAAGTTGTAGATGTAATAGAAATTGTAAATGATGAAATAAAACCTGTACCAGAGGTAAGTCAAAGCTATAATTCAGATTACATAAATGGTGTTATTCACAGAAATGGGAAATTCATTATGTTACTAAATCTTGAAAATGTGATGGCCACTCAAGAAATAATAGAATTAAAAAAGTTGTCTTCTGAAATGCAGGAAAACATTGAAACAGAAACAGCATAGTCTTAACCCGTTAACATCTGAATTAATATGAAATGGAATAATTTAAAACTTAGCAAAAAGTTTGGAGTTGCATTTGGTGCTATTATAGCTGTAATGATAATTACTGCAACATGGTCACTTTTAGGCATTGGAGATATATTAACTGATGCTGAAGAAGTTATTGATGGAAATAAATTAAGAGCTGAATTAGAAAATAAATATATTGACCATTTGTTATGGGCAAACAACGTTAACAAATTACTAACAGATGAAAATGTTACAGAACTAACTGTGCAAACTGATCCCCATAAATGCGCTTTCGGTGAATGGTATTATGGAGAAGGAAAAAAGGAAGCTGAGAAATTAGCTCCTGCACTCAAACCATTATTAGATAAGATCGAAGATCCCCATAAAAAACTTCATCAGTCTGCTATTAAAATTAATGACGTATTCACGCAAATTGATTGGAAAATTGCTGTAAAATTGAAACAGGCAGAAATTGACCATGAAAATTGGTTGAGTAAAGTAAAAGATGATGTATTTCTTTCATCTAAAACGTCTGTTGATGTAATTAAAGATCCAACCTTATGTAATTTTGGCAAATGGTTAAAATCAGATGAAGTTGCAAAACTAAGGTCTGATCATCCAGAAACCAACACATACTTTTCAGGTTTAAAGGAAGCTCATGATGCACTTCATCTTAGTGTACATGATATGGAAAATTTGTTAAAGAATAATAGAACAACCGCAAAAAGATACTATTCTAATAATCTGAATAAAAAGGCTCAGGAAGTACAATCTAAATTACATAACCTTGAGCAATGGTTTGAATCCGAACTGCAGGGAATGACAAAAGCAAACCAAATATTCCAAGGAGAAACAATGGTTTGCTTGCACGATGTAGGCAATATCTTTAGTGAATTAATTGAGAGATCTGAAGACCATATATTAACCGATGAAGTTATGGTTGAACAGGCTCAAAAAACTAGAGCAGGTGTAATATTATTTATAATCATAGCGTCATTACTAGCTATAATTTCATCTGTATTCATAACAAGAAACCTACTTGGACCAATAAATAAATCTGTAAAATTTGCTAATCAGGTAGCTAAGGGTGATTTAACTACAACTATTAACGTTGATCAGAAGGATGAAATCGGTTTGTTGGCACAATCCTTAAAACAAATGGTAAATAGAATCCAAGAAATTGTTAGTGATATTAAAAGTGGAGCAGACAATATAGCTGGAGCAAGTCAACAATTAAGTTCAGGGGCTCAACAAATTTCATCAGGAGTAAGTGAGCAAGCTGCAGCTGCTGAAGAGGTTTCTTCATCTATGGAAGAAATGGCTGCTAATATTCAACAGAATACCGAAAATGCTATTAAAACCATGGATATCTCTGGTAAATCTTCAAATTCAGCAGAAAAAGTTGCAATAGCATCTGAAGATAGTATGAAGGCGGTTAGAGATATTTTTGCAAAAATTAATGTGGTAGTTGAAATAGCTGAAAAAACCGATCTTTTAGCTATAAATGCAGCTGTTGAAGCAGCAAGAGCTGGCGACCAAGGAAGAGGTTTTGCAGTAGTAGCTGCCGAGGTACGTAAATTAGCAGAAAGAAGTCAAGTAGCAGCAAGTGAAATTGTTGCATTGGCACAGAATGGACTAAAAATGACTGAAGAATCTAATGAAATGCTTAAATCCATTGTCCCTGATATTCAAGAAACATCTCGTTTAGTTGAAGAAATAGCCTCTGCTAGTAGAGAACAAGAATCAGGAGTTAATCAGGTTAATATGGCAATTCAACAATTAAGCCAGGTAACACAACAAAATGCTTCTTCATCTGAAGAAATGGCAAGTAGCTCAGAAGAAATGGCCGCCCAGGCTGCTGATCTTGAAAATATAACAAGATTCTTTAAGCTCGAAGAAGCAATTAATAATAAGTGGAGAAGCAAAATATCAAAAAATAATACAGCAATTGATTTTTCAAAACTAAAACATAACGGAAATGGTTCTAGCAAAAATAAAAAAGACGTTATACCTAACATCAGTTTTGAAACCTTTGAATCCGATATGTCTGGCTATGAAGCCATGTAAATAATATTAATTTTTTCCACAAACACTATTACTTAGTTTTCCTTACAGAGAGATGTTTAACGAAGCATCTCTCTGCAAATAAAATTAAACTAAAAAGAATCTGAGTATGAGCGTAAATGATATTTCAAAATTTAAATCTCTATTTATAGAGGAAGCAACAAACCTGCTTAATTCTATGGAAAGTATTATTCTTCAACTAGAGGAGAATCCTAAAAACATGGAATTGATTCAGGAAGTTTTTAGAGTTATGCACACCATAAAAGGTGTTAGTGGGATGTATGGTTATAATGCAATGAGTGAACTAACTCATAATGCAGAAAACATTTACGATTTAATAAGAAATGACTCCATTGATTTAACACAAGAAATATTAGACCAAACATTGATCATTGTAGATCAATTATTTGCTCTAATTAAGGATGAAAATTTTGAAATAGAAGAAAACCAAACACGACAAAAACAGCTATTTGACTGGTGTAATAAAATAATAACCGAATCTCAGAGTAAATCCAGAAAACCGCATATTAAGAAAAAACCAAATGAGGACGGATTAGTTACATACAATATTATTTTTCATACTCATCAAAGCATTATTGATAGAAGAATCAATGTGTTTTATACAATAAAAGATTTATCTGAAATTGGAGAAATTAGATCTATAAATGCATTACCTGTTGATGGTGAGGACGAGGAACGATGGAGTATATTTGTAGTTGGTAATTTTACACAATTAGACATTGAAGATGCTTTAATGTTTGTATTTGAGTATTGTATCATTAGAAAAGTAGCAGACTTTGATATATTTGATATACATGAAATGGATCAAAATCAGAAAGCATTACTTCTTGAAGAAGAGATACATCTATCAAAAAATACAACAGAAGAAACACCTACTCAAAATACACCAATTGCTAAACCTGAAAGCAAGATAAATAACACAGAATCAATGATTGCCTCTATTAGGCAAAACATGAATAGAATATCGGTGGATTCTGAGAAATTAGACTACCTAATGTATTTAGTAAGTGAATTTATCACAACCTCATCACAACTTAATCTATCAAGTAAGGAAAAAGGATTTGAATCCATACGTCCGCAAATAGAAAAACTAGATCGTTTATCTAAACAATTCAGGAATAACGCTCTTGAAATCAGATTAATTCCAATTAGAGATATGGTTCCTAAATTTAATCGACTGGTTAGGGATATTTCTAATAACCTTGGTAAAGAAATTGAATTTATTACAGAAGGAATGGAAACAGAACTTGATAAAAGTTCTATCGATATGGTAGCAGAACCTCTAGTTCATATGCTAAGAAATGCTTTAGATCATGGTACTGAACTTCCTGAAGACAGATTATCCATTGGAAAAGAAGCCAAAGGAACTATAAAACTAAAAGCATATAATTCAGGAAACAATATTTTCATTGAAGTTTCAGATGATGGTAAAGGGTTAAATCGTGAAACAATAATTAAAAAAGCAATTTCTAAAGGACTCATTAACAACGGTGATAATTTGTCTGACAAAGACATATACAAACTAATATGTGAGCCGGGATTTTCTACTGCTTCTGAAGTAACCTCTATATCCGGAAGAGGGGTAGGAATGGATGTCGTAAAACAAAAAATTGCCGAAATGCGAGGCGAATTGGACATTACAAGTGTTTCTGGTAAAGGAACCACCTTTACTATTAAACTTCAACAGTCCATTGCTATATTAGATACCTTACTTGTACGTTCTGGTAAAATGAAGTTTCTTTTACCTTTATCTGATGTAGAAATATGCTCACAAATGCAATATGAAGATGTTGATAAAAGAATAAAACATTCGACTGTTGATTTTGAAGAAGAACTTATTCCATTTGTATCATTACGAAACTTATTTTCTATTACAGAGGAAAAAAACAAAATGGCAAAAATGATAATGATTAAAAAGAATAATAGCAAATTCGCCATTTTTGCAGATGAAATACTAGGACAACACCAAGCTGTATTAAAACCTATGGGTGAATTAGTTAAAAGCCATGAAGAAATATCGGCAGCAAGTGTTCTTGGTAACGGAGAAGTTGCATTTTTATTAGACACAAATAACATTAATCAAAATTTATATTTAAAAGCGATATAAAAAATATAACATTTAAGTAGCTTTTTGCGTAATACAAAAGTAAACATGTAACTTTTATGCAAGAATCTTTTGGATTTAATATGATTAATGATTCTAAAGAAGTAGCTGGTTCAGTTGATTTCTTCATATATAAAGTAGCAGATGATTCAATTCAAATATCATCTAATATGAAAAATATATTGGGCTTAAAATGTAATGAAAAGTGCTACCTGTCTACTATTAAATCATTAATTATCGGTGTAGATATACCTACTTTTATACAACAGTTTAAAAAATGGTTGGATGGTGATGTTTCAAATATTATTCAAATCAGATTGGTTGATTCTGAAAATGAGGTAAGAAAAATCCAACTCAAAGGACACCTTCGTTATGATGAAAATCAAAGTGTAAAATCAGTATATGGAGCTTTCTTTGATATAAGCTATTTAGAAAATTAGCAATTCGTTCCACATGGAACAGAAGAAACATAAATTGATAATACTTTTCATTTTTTAAACAAAAAATGAATAGCAAAAAGTCCCTATAGTAAAATAAATCAACATCCCAATAATATCATTTAATGTTGTAACAAAGGGACCTGTAGCAACTGCGGGATCGATATTTACTCTATTTAATGCTAATGGAATAAAGGTTCCAAACAAAGAAGCAATTATTATTACCGAAAACATAGCTATTGAAACTGTAAACGTTAAAGCTTGTTCTGCACCTTTAATAAAGTTAAACGTAAAAATAACTGAAGATAAAACGGCCGCATTTAATACACCCACTGCTAATTCTTTAAATAACTTCCCCCAAGTAGAATATAAGGTATTACTCCCTGATGCTAAAGACTGTACAATAATTGCAGAGGACTGCATACCTGTATTACCCCCCATTGCAGCAATTAATCCCATAAAAAAAGAAATTTGAGGATTTAATCCTATCAATCCTTCGTATTGACTAACTACCATAGAGGATAATATACCCCCCATTAAACCAATAAAAAGCCATGGCATTCGTGCTCTTGTATGTGTCCATACATTATCTGAAGATTCAACATCATCTGTAATACCAGACGCTAACTGATAATCCTTACCTGCTTCCTCACGAATTACGTCTACAACATCATCAATTGTAATTCTCCCTAATAATCGGCCAATACTATCAACTACAGGTAAAGCCACAAGGTCATATTTTTCCATTATAGCACTTACTTCCTCTGCAGGCACATTTGCATTTACCGAGATAACATTCTCATTATATATATCTTTTACAGTTCGCGTCGTTGGGCTTAACAATAATCGTTTTAAGGAAAGAGTACCTTTTAAAATACCATCATTATCGATAACATATACATAATAAACCTCATCAAGTTCTTCTCCTTGCTGACGCATACTTCGAATACATATTGGTAAATTCCAGGATTCTTTCACTTTGATAAGTTCCTTCCCCATCAATCCACCAGCCGTATCTTCATCGTAGTTAAGTAAGTCTGCAATATCTCCTGCAGACTTAATATCTTCCATAAATGAAAGTACTTCTTGCTGACGATCTTCTTCCATCTCCCCCAATACGTCAGCAGCATCATCAGAATCCATATTATCGATGTACCGCTTTGCAATAACTTCACTTGGAAGAGCACTTAATAAGCGTCCTCGTTCATCTTCATCTAATTCTGTAATAACATCAGCAGCTGTTTCATCATCAGCAATTAAATATAGATACTTAGCTTCTTCAAGATCTAACTCTCTATATAAATCAGCAATATCAGCAGGGTGCAGATTTTGAATATCCTCCAAAATCCGAATCTCATCTTTAATTTCAATTCTTTGCTTAATTTGGTCTACAAATTCACGCGTCAGTTTGAATTCTGCCATAGGTGCTAATACTTTTTACGATTAAAAATGATCGATAATAATAACCAATCTATATTATAGATTGCTTTCTACAAAGTTTGTTAATTCAACAAACTCAGCAACAGAAAGTTGTTCTGGTCGTTTTGAGAACAATGAACATTCACTAATGTTTTCACGATTAAATGGAATAACTTTCAATGAATTACTTAAGGTTTTTCTTCTTTGATTAAATCCAGCCTTTACAACCCTAATAAATAGTTTTTCATCACAGTCAAGCTTTTTAACGTTGTTTCGAATTAAACGAATAACACCAGATTTTACTTTTGGAGGGGGATTAAATACATTTTCGGGAACTGTAAATAAATATTCAACATCATAATAAGCTTGCAAAAAGACACTTAAAATTCCATACACTTTACTTCCCGGTGGAGAGGCTAATCTTTCGGCCACTTCTTTCTGTAACATTCCTACAACCTGAGGTATTTGATCTTTATAATCAAGTACTTTAAAAAATATCTGACTAGATATATTATATGGGAAATTACCTATTATATTGAAACTACTTTCAGTGACTTGCTTAAGATCCATTTTTAAAAAATCACCAGAAATGATATTACCTTTTAATTGAGGATAATTATCCTGTAAGTATTCTACTGATTCTGAATCCAGCTCCACAACCTGTAAATCAACACCTTCTTTATCAATCAAATATTTTGTTAGCACCCCCATTCCTGGACCAATTTCTAAAACTTTAATGCTTAAATCTGTAAGACTTTCTACTATCCTTTGAGCAATCTTTTCGTCTGTAAGAAAATGTTGTCCCAAGTGCTTTTTTGCTTTTACATTTTTCATCGGCATAATTTTAGAGGGAGGCGATAGATATTATTTGCTATAAGGTAAAATCCACATTAAAATTTAATTATTTTTAACATTTAACTTATGTGATTTTGCACAAACAAATAATCTTTATAAAATTGCACTCGCAAATCCTGCGGCAAAGGTATAATATTATTACTAAAAATGATTAGAATATATTTTTACGCAGAAACAAAACAAAAAGAGACACATTGAAAAAACATATTATTACCGTAATTAAATTTTTAATTTATCTATCAATAGGTGGATTTTTAATGTGGTATGTATATCGAAACTTCGACATGCATGAAATAAAAAACACATTAAAAAACGGTGTAAATTACTGGTGGATACTTTTGTCACTATTTGCAGGACTTGTAAGTCATTTCAGCAGGACTATAAGATGGCAAATGCTTATTGAACCTATTGAAAAAAAAACCACAGTAACCAATACGTTTTTTGCAGTAATGGTAGGTTATTTTGCAAACCTACTAATTCCAAGAATGGGTGAGATTTCTCGTTGTGGTGTATTAAGCAGATATGAAAAAATTTCTGTAACTCGTTTAATTGGAACTGTTGTAGTGGAAAGACTTATTGATGTAATTATGCTATTGATATGTCTTTTATTAGTTCTTTTTTTACAATTTAATATAGTTAGTGATTTTTTATCCAACAATACAGATATCACAAGCATTACAAACATATTCACTTCTGTTTGGACTTACGCATTTATTGCTTCCCTAATACTATTATTACGTATATTTAAAAAACGTTTTGCAAGGACATCTCCTTATATGAAATTAAAGGGGCTATGGAGTAAATTCTCTGAAGGATTTTTAGCAATCAAAAACATAAAAAACAAAGGGCTTTTTATTTTCCATACAATATTCATATTTGTAATGTATTTTTTTATGATTTACCTATGCTTTTTTGGTTTTAAATTTACTGAAAATCTATCTCCAATGGCAGGGTTTGCTGCCTTTGTGTTGGGAAGCTTAGGCATGGTTGCACCTGTGCAGGGAGGTATGGGGCCATGGCATTTTATGGTTATTGGAACTTTACAAATGTATGGTGTATCAAAAAATGAAGGAGCTGCATTTGCATTAGTCGTTTGGAGCGCCTTAAATTTAATGATAGTTATAACTGGAATAATTTCTTTAATATTACTACCAATTATTAACCGCAAAAAAGTATAATGTGCTTTTAAAGAATAAGCAAAGAATCATTGGAATATTGATCATTATATTTTCGTATGGTTATATTGCTTTTCGTTTATCAAGAATTAACTTTAATTTTTCAACTATAGAAATTGATAATTCTCGATTGGTATTATTGCTTATAACCGTTAGTCTTTCTTTTATTAATATTTTTATTGAGGCATTAAAATGGAAAACACTTTTAACACCATTTTATACAGTAAAACTGAACCATTCAATAAAAATGATATTTGCGGGTTTTTCAACTGGTATATTTACTCCTGCAAAATTAGGAGAACCATATGGTCGAATCATTTTTCTCCCAAAACAACAATGGACAATTGGAACTATACTTAATTATTTAGGTGGTTCATTCCAAAATATAATTATACTATTATGGGGATTCACTTTTTTAATATTTATTTCTGTTAGTAATGACCATCAATACATAAATATTATTAAATACTCATCATTCATTTTTTTATCTACCCTTATAGTTTTCATAATTTTATACTTAAAAAGAAATTCTATTTATGTTATTCTGTCAAAATTTAGCTGGAGTAAAAAAATTTTAGAGTCCATATCTGCAGTCCAACAAATTCCGTTAAAAACATATCTTTTAGTATTCTCTTTAAGTGCAACAAGGTATTTGATTTATTGCATTCAACTAATTTTATTATTAAACATATTTTCTATCAACTCATTAAGTTATAGTTGTATTCTTTGGATTCCAATATACTTTATGTTTATTACTGCTATTCCTTCATTTCTTTTAGCAGACTTAGGTATAAGAAATTCTGTAGCTATTTTTTTATTTGCACCGTTTTTTATAAATGAAACAAACATTATGCTTTCTGTAAGTATATTATGGCTTGTTAACCACGTTCTTCCTGCCATAATTGGTTCTCTCTATATTGCAAAAAACAATTAATAAGTATCAAAACCATTTACTAATTTTTTCAAACTTTTTATTAATATTATTTCAATTGTTTAAAAACTCCTTATCTTTAGTACGCTTTTTCCATTTTTATTAACCTAAAACAAACTCGAGAATCAATGGAAAAATATATACTAGAATTAATAAAGGAAAACAATAGAGTCATTATTCCAAATTTTGGTGCTTTTATCATTTCAAAAGAAAATGGAATTAGTATCTTATTTAACAATTTCTTAAGCTTTAATGATGGGTTATTAGTAAACTATGTTGCTGATAAAAAAGGAATTGATACTATTGTTGCTACTGATCAAGTATTTGATTTTGTTGACTCCCTCAAAAAACAACTTGATGAACAAGGTGTTTACACTATTGAGAAACTGGGAGTTTTTAAAAAAGATGATAATGGTATTTTAAGATTTCAACAAGCTTCAGACTTTGGAGATATTGCTGAATCAGAACCAGAAAACACTTCTAATGAGACTCCTGCCAATCATGAAAAAGAAGATACTTCTGAGGATGAAAAAGAATCTATACTTCTTGATATTGATGATACATCAGAGATAATAGATACTCCTGAAGAGGAAAAAGTAAAAGAAGAAGATTCAATTGAGTTAGAAAAGATTGATGAACCTATACTTACTATAGATAAAGAAAGTACAGAAGAAAAAAACATTGAAAACCAAGAAACAGAAGAAAAAATTGTCACTTCTGAACCTCAAGTAGAGAAACATACTGAGAAAATAATCAGCTCAACTGCTACTACTTCAAAGAAGGATGTAAATAAATATGCACAAAAAGAAACAAACAAAAAGAAACGTAAGGACATTCTAACAATTGTAGTTATTGCCTTACTAGTTATTTTATGCGTCGCGGTTTACTTTGTTTTCTTCAATAAAAAGAAAGAAGTTGTTAAAACAATACCTGTTAAGGTTGAGAAGCCAGCAAAAACTGAGCAGAAACAAATTGATTCTGTAAAAGTTATCAAGGAAGTAATTAAAGAAAAAGCTGCAATATCTAAACCTGAAGTTAAACCACAGAAAATAGTAAGCAATGACTTTTATATCGTTGTTGGTAGCTTCAAGCAACAAGAAAATGCAATTAAAATGGTGGATAAATTAAAAGCCTCAGGATTTTCAAATGCACAAGTTATTACGAAAGGAAATATGTATTTAGTAAGTGCAGACTCAAATCCATCTTATAAAGTAATAGAGGCTCGCCAGCAAGAAATTCTTGAAAAAGACAGAATGGAAAGTTGGTTATACAAGGTACAGTAAAACACATCATTAGTTAAAAATATTTACAAAAAGGGGATTACTAAAAAAAGTAAGCCCCTTTGTTTTGTTCATAAAGAATGTTTGAGTATTTCATTATTGTTTTTACAGCTATAGTTTATTCATCTTATATCTACTTAATCTACAATTTTCGTAAGGGGTTTATTAGGTTAGAATATTTTAATAAGACACAAGAATTTATACCAAGCCGTTTAAGTTGTATTATTCCTTTTCGTAATGAAGAAAACAACATTTCCAAAATAATACATAGCCTAAAAAATCAAAACCTTAATTCAAAATACTTCGAAGTAATCCTTATTGATGACTATAGTTCAGACAATTCATTTAATATCGCAAAGTCCCTAACTAATAAATACGTTAATTTTAAATTAATAAAAAATACTTCTCCCGGTAAAAAGCATGCAATAAAACTTGGAATTGAAGAAGCTGCCAATAACAATTTAATAACTACTGATGCCGATTGTATTCATCATCCAAATTGGTTACTTACAATAAGTCAATTTATTTCTATAAAAAAACCTGATTTGGTAATTGCACCTGTAGTACTTTCACCAATAAAAAATTTTTTAGATTATTTTCAGCATTTAGACTTCTTAAGTTTGATAATATCAGGAGCAGGAGCATGTGGAATTAATAAGCCAATAATGTGTAATGGAGCAAATTTAATTTTTACTAAAACCCTTTATCTAAAGGCAGGATCAACTATTTTTAATAATTACACATCTGGTGATGATATTTTTTTACTACAGTTTGCTAAATCAATAGATGCTAAAATCCTATTCCTTAAAAATCAAGATAGTATTGTTAAAACAGAACCTGTCAATAGTTTAAAAGATTTTATTACACAGCGAGTAAGATGGGCTTCAAAAAGTAAAGGATATAAAAATAGGTTTACTCTTTTTGTAGCCTGGAATGTTTTTATGACAAATTTCATATCATCCTTATTACCTCTTACTTATTTTATTTCAATAAATATTTTCACACTAGGTTGCATTGTTTATATAATTAAACTTTTTATTGATTTCAAATTATTGAAATCCGGAGCAAACTTTTTTAAACTCCCATTTAAAACGAAATATTTTCTAATATCTCAATTTATATATCCCTACTACATTACAACTACTGTATTTTATGCTGCTTTTGGCAACGTTAAATGGAAAGATAGAAATATCCATACCGATCATAATTAATCCTTTTTTAAGATACTCTTAATAATTAGATGATACAGAAAATTTCGTAAGCTTATTTAGCTATTATACTTTCACAGCCAAAGTAAATTAAATACAAAGTGAAATTTAGTAGCAAACTAATTGTCTGGTTCTCTGTACTATCAGTATATATAGCAGGATTATCAACTTGGATCAACTGGAGTTATTTTTCTTCAAAAGGTGAAGCCCAACAACTTTCTATTGATATACACACAACATACTTAAACTTGTTAAAACTAAAAAGTGTTTCAAATAACTTTTTCACACTAGAAACAAAGAGTCCTAGTTATTATAAAAGCACGCATAGTCCCTTTCTCATAGAATCGGATAATCAAAACAGATTATTAAATAAAGAAATTGAATCTTTACTTATTAAATACAAAAGTACAGAACAACTTTATTCATCATTAAACCAAATCAACGATAATTTATTCAAACGAGATTCTATTTTTAAAACGCTGACTTTTTTAGCCACAAAACGTGGATATAAAGATTTTGGTTTAGTAGGTGAAATGCGAATTCATGCTCATAAGCTAGAAGAGAATAACAGCATTAACCAAACATTATTATTATCATTACGACGAAGAGAAAAAGACTTCTTATTACGACATGAAGACCAATACCTTACAAATTTCCACAACACATATAAACAACTAAAAAAAGAGTTATCAAACCAAGGAAAAAATTTGAGTCTGTCACATTTAATTGCATATGAAGCATGCTTTAAAGAAGTGGTTGATTTAGATACAAAAATGGGTCTTTACAACAATACAGGATTAAAAGAAAACTTAAATCAATTGGACGAGCTATTGGAGGAAAGAATCACAAGTTTAATAAATTTTGTAGAAATATATAATGCTCAAAAGATTTCTCAACTCCGTAAAACACTTTTCTTTGTTGTTGCATTTGCCATTCTAATCTGTTTCTTTATTTCTAATATTTTATCAAGTCAAATTACCAAACCTTTAACAAAACTCACCTTTTTTATAGAAAACATTATCTTAAACGATTTCAAATCTCTTCCTAAAATTAATCTCATAAAGGGTACCAAAGAAACAATAATTCTTTATAGAGAATTTAGTCAAATGATAGAACAATTAAAGAGACATGAAAAAGAAAGAGAACAACTTATTATGCAGCTTACTAATAGTGAGAAAAAATATCGAAATATGGCTCAAAAACTACCATTAAGTATTTTTGAAACAGATAAACGAGGCGTAATAATTTACGTAAACAAAATGTGGGAAGACTGTTTTGGATATTCAAAAAACGAAGCTGAATATCAGTTAAACATATTTAAACTCACGAGTAAAAACAAGAACAAAAAAAATGAAGTCATTGCAATCAAAAAAGATAATACTTGGTTTCCGGGATTGCTATACATGGATAAGGTAATAACTAATGGCGACCATAATGGTTGGCGTGGGGTTATTGTTGATATATCAGAAAGATATGAATATAATAAACTTCTACAAGAAGAAAGAAGAAAAGCAAAGGAATCAGACAAACTTAAAACTGCATTTCTAGCAACTATTTCACATGAAATAAGAACTCCATTAAATGCAATTATGGGTTTTAGTTCACTTCTAAAAAACAAACACTTCTCCGAAGAAGAAAAACAAGAATATTATACTGTAATTGAGCAAAGTAGTAAAGATTTATTAGCTTCGTTTGATGATATAATATCTGTATCAAGATTAGAAACAGATAATAATCCTCTTAGACTTCAAAATACTAACCTAACTGAATTCGAAAATGAAATTTTAGAAACTGCAGATAAAATCTCCTCTTTTTATAAGAAAAAACATATTAAGGTATTATATAATCAAAGTGATGTTAATCCTATTCCAGAGGTGGTTATAGATAAAGATAAAGTCAATGAAATAATAAAACGTTTATTTGAAAATGCTATAAAGTTTACAGAATCGGGAACAATTGAAATTGGTCACACTCTCTTAAAAACCAGAATTATCTTTTATGTAAAAGATAGTGGGATTGGTATACCAGAAGAAAAACATGATATTATTTTTGATCCTTTTAGACAAGTTGATGAAACCAACTCTAGAAAGATTGGTGGAACTGGATTAGGTTTAGCAATTTGTAAAGGATTAGTGAATAAAATGAATGGTACTTTATGGGTTGAATCAATGCCAAATAAAGGTTCAGGATTTTTCTTTAGCATAAACTACTCGTTACCAAATGATAGTCTTACAACAACTATTAATAATTTTTCAGATTCTAAATTAGACCTACAAGTTTAACCCGCAATATACATTTAACCAACTATTACACATCGAAACTACTTCAAAACAAGTCGTTTCACTCACATACTTCAATTCACCGTAGCGGTGGTATGTCTCATTTCAGTAAGTGCTTGTTTTATTGCATTTCCAATGCTCATTACGATGTTTAAATGATAATCCGGGTTTAAAGACAATAAAAAATCAACATTAATTATTCAGATATCTATCATCAATTGATTTACTGGATTTAGCACCAAGTTTCTTAATTTTTTCAGCTCTTGAAATTAAATTGCCTTTTCCTGATTGTAATTTAGATAAGGCACTATCATAATTATTTTGCAATTGTTGCATACTTCCACCTATTTTTTCGATATCAGTTATAAATCCAACAAATTTATCATATAAAGCTCCACTTTGACGAGCTATTTCCATGGCATTTTTATTTTGATTTTCTTGTCTCCAAATTGAACTAACAGTTTTTAATGTTGCCAATAATGTTGAAGGACTCACCGGTACAATTTTCTTTTCCCATGCAAATGAAAATAATTCAGTATCATTTTCAACTGCTACTGCAAATGAGGCCTCAACAGGAATAAACATTAGAACAAAGTCTGGTGTATTCAATTTTTTAGCAGATATATAATTTTTTTCAAAAAGATCCTTAACGTGCTGACGCAACCTTTCTTTATGACTTTTGAGGGCTTCGGCTTTTACTTTTTCATCACTTGAATTAATAAACTTTTCATACGAATACAAAGACAATTTTGAGTCAATAATAATATGTTTACCTTCAGGCAAATCTACAATTACATCAGGACGAATTTGATTCCCACTCAGGTTTTCATCTACAACTTCTCTCCTATATTCTCGCCCTTTAGTTAAACCGGATTGCTCCAACACTCTTTCCAGAATAACCTCACCCCAATTCCCTAGCTTTTTCACATCTCCTTTTAAGGCACGAGTAAGATTTCCAGCTTCTTCACTGATCTTATGATTTAATTCAAAAAGTCTTGTTACTTCCGCTTTTAGACTTAATTTATCTCTAACTTCTTTCTCATAGGCATCATCTACTTTTTTCTCAAACTGTAATATTCTTTCTTTTAAAGGTGATAGAATATCTGCAATCTTTTGATTATTATGATCGCTAACTTCTTTTGACCTTTCAACTAAAATTCGGTTTGCTATGGATTCAAACTCCTTGGTCAGTTTTTCATGCAAAATTTCAATCTCCTTTTGCTTTTCCTGATTAGCATTAATTAAATGAGTATTCTCAGCATCAACAGCCACTACATGCATTTTTGCCTGCATAAAATCATTTTCTAATTTATCGAGCTTAACATTTAAATTTATAATATCATTATTAAGCCTATAATTCTCTTTTTCTGTTATCTCATTTTGCTGCTTAATTTTATTAATTTTTAAATTAAAGACTAAATACATTACAAAAATTGAAACAACAACACCAATAAAAAAAACAATTACCAGATCTACCATAAGTACATTATTTAAGACAAACCAAGATAGTTTATTTATAAAAAAAGGGGATATCATATATATGAATATCCCCGAAATATTATTAAAATATTTAAATCCTATCAGAAAAATTAAGGCATCTTATACATGAATGCATTTATATTCATACCTGCTCCAACTGAAGTCATCATTGCATAATCTCCACTTTCTAAAGTATGTCCTTCTAGTTGATTTTTAACTACTAAATCAAATAAAGTTGGAACTGTTGCAACAGAACTATTACCCAATGTTTTTATAGTCATAGGCATAACGCTATAATCTACATTTCTTTCACTATATAATCTGAATATTCTCTTCAGAATAGCCTCATCCATTTTTGCATTCGCCTGATGAATCAAAACTTTTTTTAAATCACTTAAAGTCAGACCATTAATATCTAAACATTCTTTTACTAATAAAGGTACATTAGTTAAAGCGTAGTTATAAACTCTTCGCCCTAACATTTTTAAATACTTATGATCACTCTTTAGCTCAGGATTAAATGATTCCCCCATTTGCAAAATATCCAGATGTTCTTCAGAATCAGTTCTTGCAACATGTTTTAATATTCCTACAGGTTCATCACTTTCTACGGCTTCGACTACAGCAGCTCCCGCGCCATCAGCAAATATCATTGAATCTCTATCGTGAGGATCCATCACCCTACTTAAAGTATCAGCCCCAATAACAAGCGCACTTTTGGCATCACCAGATTTTATATAATAATTAGCCTGAATCATAGCCTGAGTCCAACCAGGACAACCAAAAGTAATATCGTAGGCAATAGTTCGAGGATTTTTAATATCAAGCTTTTGTTTTACTCTGGAAGATAAGGTTGGTAAAATATCAGGATATAAACTTCCATGTTTAATATCTCCTAAATTATGAGCTACAATGATGTAATCTAATTTTTCCTTATCAAAATTTGCAGCTTCAAGAGCACGCTGTCCTGCTATTGCTGCAATATCAGAAGTAACAAGATCTTCTCCGGCACATCTTCTTTCTTTAATATCTGTTATTTCTTCAAACTTTTGAACTATCTCCTCTCCTGGAGTATCTATTTTACTGCCATCACTATTTAAAAATACGCGATTGGCAAAATCAATATTTTTCACTACTACTTCAGGCAAATAACTACCTGTACCAGTGGCAACAGCATAAATTCCCATTGTATTCAATTTTGCTAAATATGATGTTTTAATAAAAAACATCATTTCACTATATAATGTAACTACTACTTTTTAAAATACTTTAGCTCAAACTTTTCACCATCCCAAACTCCGTATGATCTGGTATCTATCCAATTTCCCAAATATACAAACTGACTATTTTGTCCTATTGGTTGATGTAAATCAATATGTCGATGACCAAAAATAAAATAATCATAATGCTCATTTACTAAAATATCTTTAGCGTATAGCATTAAAAATTCTCTATCCTCACCCAAAAACTTAGATTTTTCAGAAATCTCATTTTTTAAGCGACTATGGCTCGACCATCTTTTTGCTAATTCAACTGCAAAGTTAGGATGTAAACGAGAAAATAACCACTGAAGTACCTTATTTGTGAATATTTTCTTTAAAATATTATACCCTTTATCATATGGTCCAAGTCCATCTCCATGAGCTAAAAAAAACTTTTTACCATTTAAATTGACGGAAACAGGTTCTCTATAAACTTGTACACCAATTTCTTTTGGCAGATAATCAAAAACCCAAATATCGTGATTACCTGTAAAAAAGTAAACTGGAATTCCACTATCTGTAAATTCCGCTATTTTACCTAAAAAACGAGTAAAACCTCTTGGTACAACGTGATAATATTCGTACCAAAAATCAAATACATCACCCATTAAATAAAGAGCACTTGCGGTTGGTTTTATATAATCCAACCAATCCACGAAATACTTTTCATGTTTTCTATGATCCTTAATGGATGGTGCTCCTAAATGAATATCAGAAGCAAAGTATATTTTTTTACCCGATTGTTGCAACTCCATGTTTGCTAATTAGCAATTGCTTAACTTTTTTGAAAGGACAAATATATCAGTTTTTTAACGTAAAAAAACAAGAACATATTTTATTTAAACATTTTCACACAAATGTTTTACATAGATATAAAAATCTATTTCAAAGTCTTTGTTGCTTATTTATTGAATATTAATTGAATCGCCCGAATTATCATACCAATCCTCATTTGATTTTAATTCTTTAAAATCATTAAATGCACCAATTATTGATGTTAGTAAAGTATAATCATTCATTTTATAATCAATTGTATAATTAGAATTTAAGAAAACCATAAAAGAATCCAGACATGTTCCTTTATATCCTGTTAAATCAGCTAAATTTTCACGAGAAGTTAAATAATTAAATCTTTCACTTTCGCGAGAAATCTTTTCTAATCTTTTTACTTCTTCTTTTTGCTTATCTATTTTTGTTTTTCCACCGCCAGTACTTAAAGAAACTCCAAAATTTCCTTGGGAAAATTTTCTATCTGCTTTTCCCCATGCTATTGCTTCATCAAAATCCCAACTACTAATTATCTTTTTAATTTCTTCATTTTTATCCTTTGGTAATTCTAAATCTTTAAAAGCCTGACGAAAATGGGCGTAAGAATAAAAACGTAGCACTTCAACTTCTGTAATCGAATAAATATTTGTAGGAACCTCTAATACTAAATCTTCTGCCATTGTAGTCCATATAGTTGGTACTATCCAAGTAGTATCAACATATCCCATACTATGAAAACGTAATGTATCACCTACTGTTCCCTCAATTTTAAATTCACCCAAATTATCTGATAAAATAACCTCACCTGTAGAAATATTTTTGATAGCCCCGTATTCTATCGGTTTCCGACTTTTTGACTCCTTTATAATTCCTTTAAATATATGTATATCATGATCTAAAGCCTGTGAAAACAAACCCAAAGAAATACTTAGTAGTAAAACAGAAAAAATTAATCTCATTTTTTATTCTCTTCTTCAAATTTCTCAAGCAATTCTGCAATTTTCATTCTAACCAGTATAGGATTACTCTCTGATGAAACCTTTAAATTTACATTGCAATAAACCATAAATTTATCCAACATTTCACCTTCATAGCCTGAAACCTCTTTTACAATATCCCGATTATATATTTCATTAACTTTTTCTTGTTCTTCGTTTTGCACAAGTACGCGTCTCATATCTCTTTTTTCACGTTCTTTTTTACTTGTATAGTAGTTTACATAACTTAACGGATTTAAAACAGCAGCAGCAACTGGAGGTTTTTTATCATAATCACCCTTTAATGAAGCTGGTAAATCATCTTCATCTCCAAAATTTATATCCTTAGGAAGATTTAAGTGAAGTTCTTTATCTGACTGTACATCAACTGTTCCAATCATATAAAATTTTCTACCCAAGTAAACTATCTTTTCCTGAATAGAATCATTAAACTCTTTAACTCGAAGAACTTGTGGGGAATACCCCAATCCAAATACTTTTAATGAATCACTTTTGCTAAAACTACCCCTAAACTCTCCAGACTCATTGGTAGCATATATTATCATGGTTTCATAACTTACAACCTGTGCATTCTCAATTACTTTATTGTCCACACTATCTTTGACAATAAGTTTAACCCAAACTACATCTTTTGCATTGTCCTGTGAATACATATTCAAAGAACATAGCAATATTATTATTATTCCTAGTAATCGCATACAATTATTAAAGCTGCAAAATATAAACTTAAAAGCATATATAAGTAATTTTTTATTTGATTAACCAAACTTTAACCTTTATTTTTTGTTATCACTTACATTAAAAAAAATAAATATTTTTTGTCACAAACTATTTACTTTCAAATTCATACTTATATAACAAATGAATTTGCAAATAGGTTTGTTTCATTGTATTTTCGCACAAAATATAAATTTAAAACTATCATGTTAGAGCAATACAAAGAAGTTGTTGAACAAGCTTGGGAAAACAGAGAATTATTAAATAACTCGGAAACACAAGAAGTTATCCGCACTTTAATGGAAAAACTTGATAAAGGTGAAATTAGAGTAGCAGAACCAAATGGTGATGATTGGAAAGTTAATGAATGGGTGAAAAAAGCTGTAATTCTTTATTTCCCAATTCAAAAAATGGAAACTATTGAGGCTGGTCCAATGGAATTTCACGACAAAATGGCTCTTAAACGAAATTATGCAGAATTAGGTATTCGAGTTGTACCTCATGCTGTAGCAAGATATGGAGCTTACATTTCAAGTGGTGTTGTTTTGATGCCTTCATACGTAAATATTGGTGCTTACGTTGAAAGTGGTACTATGGTTGATACATGGGCAACAGTTGGAAGCTGTGCTCAAATTGGAAAAAATGTTCACCTTAGTGGTGGTGTTGGAATTGGAGGAGTTCTTGAGCCTATCCAAGCTGCACCTGTAATTATTGAAGACGATGCATTTATTGGTTCTCGTTGTATTGTTGTTGAAGGATGTCGTGTAGGTAAAGAAGCTGTATTAGGCGCAAACGTAGTACTTACAGGATCAACTAAAATTATTGATGTGACCGGAGATGAACCTATTGAATATAAAGGTTACGTACCTCCTCGTTCAGTTGTAATCCCAGGTAGTTATACTAAAAAATTCCCTGCTGGTGATTATCAGGTTCCTGCAGCGTTAATTATTGGAAAACGCAAAGAATCAACTGATAAAAAAACTTCATTAAACGATGCGTTAAGAGACAATAACGTAGCTGTTTAATTAAAATACAGTTCATTGACAAAAGTATCAAGATGAAAAAACTCTTTATACTTTTGTCTTTTTTCAAAAATACATGAACGAAGACATTACAAAAGCGCTTGAAGTACTTCAAAATGGAGGCTTAATCTTATATCCTACAGATACAATATGGGGCATCGGATGTGATGCAACAAATCCAGATGCTGTTAGGCGTGTTTACCAACTCAAACAAAGAGTGGATAGCAAAAGTATGTTAGTTTTGTTAGATAATGATGCAAAACTTAACTCATACATGGATCAAGTTCCGGAAATGGCATGGGACCTAATTGAATTTTCCACAAAACCTCTTACTATAATTTATCCTAGTGCAAAAAATTTAGCAACAAACCTTTTAGCTGAAGATAAAAGTGTAGGTATCAGAGTAACTAAAGAGGAGTTTTCTTATAAGTTATGTCAACGTTTTAAAAAACCAATTGTATCAACTTCTGCAAATATTAGTGGAGAAATATCACCTTCATGCTTTAATGATATTTCTAAGGAAGTCAAGGATGGTGTTGATTATATTGTAAACTACAGACAAGAAGAAACCTCAAATCCTTCTCCTTCAAGTATTATAAAACTTGGTTTAGGTGGTGAAATTAATATTATCAGAGAGTAATTTATAAAGATGGAACAGGAAGTAGAATTTTATTTTGAAACACCGTTACAAATAAGGTTTAATGACATTGATAGTCTTGGCCATGTTAACAACACAATCATTCAAGAATATTTTGATTTAGGCAGAGTACATTATTTTAAATCTATTTTTACTCCTGATATTAACTGGACTACATTCCCAGCTATTATCGCGTCAATAAAAACTGATTTTGTTTCTCCTGTTTTTATTAACGACAAGCTTTTAGTAAAAACTAAAACTATAAAAATAGGAAACAAAAGTATGAATCTAATTCAACAGATTACAGACACAAATGGAGTTATAAAAGCTGTTAGTCATTCTGTAATGGTAGGATTTGATCACAATACACAAAGTTCTATTGCAATTACTAATGAATGGCGTGAAAAAATTAACCTAGCGGAAAAAAATTCTGTTGTAATTTAATTTTTTTCAAAAATAAAAAAGGGCTACAACTTGCAGCCCTATTATAAATTATCTTTTATTACTCTTTACACATAAACATTTCCAATCTTAATTAACTTGGGAATATTTAATAGTTTAATTTTTCGTCCATTAAGCTCAATCAACTTATCACTTTTAAATTCGGATAACAACCTAATTACCGACTCAGTCGCAGTACCAACCATATTTGCTAATTCTTCTCTTGTTAAAGAAATTTGCAATGTATGATCCTGATCTAGTTCAAAAGTATCCATTAAAAGAAGTAATACTTCAGCTAATCTTTCCCTAACTGTTTTTTGAGCTATATCCGTCAAGAATTTATTTGACTCCCCTAATTCTTTACAGGTTAATTTCATTAGAGTCATCGAAAATCTTGAGTTTTCTTTTAACAATTTCTCTAATACATCACCCGGCAAGTAACAAAGAATTGTTTCTTGAATTACTTTTGTAGTACTACATGCTAATTCATCACTAATTACAGATCTAAAACCAATCAAATCACCAGGTTTAGCAAACCTTATTATTTGCTCTTTACCATCAAATCCTGTTTTAAAAATCTTTAATATCCCCTCTACTACCAAATAGGTACCATTTATCCTGCTCCCCTCATGATATATTGTGTTACCCCTCTTATGAGAAGTACAACTAACAGATTGATTAACCATTTCAATCTCTTCGTCCGTTAAACCTTTAAATATTTCAAACAAACGCAGATCTATTGGTTCATTATAAGGAACACTTTGAATGTTCTTCATTCCCTTTATTTTTTAAAACTTTATAAAAAACAATGTTAATTAATAGTAAAAATAGTGTTTTCCATGATTTTTATGCTAAAAATCATAATAATTTCGTATTTTTTTTATTAATAAAATCATGTATTTAAAATGACACGTCAAAGATATAAATTATGATGTATATTTGTTAAACTCGTCTAATCTAAATATTGTAATATGAAGACAACTATTGATCTAAAATGGTTAGAAAATATGTCATTTGAAGCTGATGTTACCGGTCATAAAATTAGAGTTGATGCTGGTACTGAAAGTGGAGGGGATGATTCCGGAGCAAGACCAAAACCCTTAATGTTAGTAGCTTTAGCTGGCTGTACAGGTATGGATGTTGTATCAATATTAAAAAAAATGCGCGTTCAATATGATGATCTAACAATATCTGTTGAAGCTAATATGCGTGAAGAACATCCGAAATATTATGATGAAATGAAAATCATTTATCATTTTACAGGTAAAGATTTACCATTAGAAAAAATTAAACGCGCCGTGGAACTATCGGACGAACAATACTGTGGAGTTTCAGCTCTTTATAAAAAAGCAATTCCTCTTACTTCTGAAATTAAGATTACTGAAAAATAAACTAATTATCTTCGGCTCATAGTAACTATAATAGTCTATGAGCTGATGTTTTTTAAGCTAATCGATTAATTATTTCCTTTAAATCAGAATGATTTTTTAATAATTCTTCTTTTTGAGCTAATTCAAAATCTTCGAATTGAAAACCAGGAGCAACAGCACAGCTAACCAATACATACCCACAACTCCCCTTTATTTCTGCAGCAAACCAAACATTTGGTTCTACTGTATATTGTAAATTTCCATTAATAGAATCTGATAATTCTATTTTATGATACTTTCCTTCATTATTAATCATATGAATAATCAAAGGCATACCTTTTTGAAAATACCATACCTCAGGAGATTTAATCTTATGAAACTTTGATACATGATTATCACATAATAAATAATAAATTGAGGTCAATACACTTCTTTCTCCATTAAAATCTGAGGGTAAACTTTGCGACTGAATTTGCATATCTGAGCGATATACTTCTTTGTACCATCCCCCTTCTGGATGAGATTTTAAATCTAACTTTTCAATAAGTTGCGAAGGCACATTCCCAATATAATCAACAGGTACATTCAACTTATTTTCATCAATAAAGTTTTGTAAAATAGCTTGTGCCTCTGCCAACTTTTCCTCCCAATGCTGAATAGAGTTCTGACCAATAATATCAGTAACGCACTTTATGGCTACAAATGGAATTTGATGCGCTTCACAAATTCTGGCAACAGCAAATGATTCCATTTCAAATACATCGCCTGTACCATCTGCTGATGTTAAAAAGGTATCACCAGAGTTACAAACACTATCAAAAGTCCAATCCTGGAAAAAATCTAACTTATTAACCTCATCCGTAAAATCAACATAAAATGGAACTCCAAAGCTTTGAAGTTTCTCCATATCCCTGTCAATAAACTTACAACATAGATGAATAGATCCTATTTCATAATTTACAGAACCTGCAGTACCAATATTTAAAACTAAATCCGGATGATTTATCTCAATGGCTCTACTAACAGCAACAGAAGCAGACACCTTACCGACACCTGTTTTACAATAGTGAAACTTGCAGTTAGGCATATTTACTTCTACCCTTTCTTCTTCTACAGCATATACAATTAGTACATTAAGCATAATAAAATATTTTAGTAACGAATGTACAACTTAAGCTATTACAAAAACAAATTATTTAATATTATATTTGAAATGTAGTATGTATAATTCGAAAATCATCTTTATTAATGTCCATAATTCTCTACTTAAACATTATTATTTTAAACATTGTAGTCTGGCTTGCATTAAGTTACTTTTGGAGTCAGTGGAATTTCAAACTTTTTAAACCTTATAACTGGCTTGAGGCTAAAAAGAAAAAAGAAATAACCAAAGATATTTTAAAAATTGAAAGATCATTTAAGGACAGAAATCGTTTTTATACAATATGGTTTGAATTAAAAAGAATTGAATCAACTGATATAAAAGGTGATCTTGCAGAAGTGGGGGTTTATAAAGGAGAAACTGCTAAAGTAATTCATAATTTACTACCTGACAGAAAATTATATTTATTTGACAGCTTTACTGGTTTACCTAAACAGGTTATTCGAGAGGATTGCGATGGTACAGTGCGTCCTCAAACTGTCAACTTTGGATCTACAAGTAGAGAGGAAGTTTCAAAATTCATTAATGGAAACAAAAATATTGAAATAAGAGAAGGCATATTTCCGGAAACAGCTTATGATCTTAATAAAAACACCTTCGCCTTTGTACACCTTGATGCAGATTTATATCAATCAACATTAGGTGGATTAAATTTCTTTTACCCCCAATTAGAACCTGGTGGTTCAATATTAATTCACGATTATAACCACAACTGGGAGGGAGTTAAAAAAGCTGTTGATGAATTTGAAAAAACAATTCCCGAGCAATTTGCCCACTTAATGGATATGTATGGTTCAGTACTTTTAATAAAAAATAAGATCATCTAAATATTTTATAATGATTAAACCTCTATTTCCTATTATATTTATCTTATTAATATTTCAAACTTCTCTTATAGGTCAGGATTCCATTCCAAATAATTCATACAGACCAAAAATAGGATTAGTACTTAGTGGAGGGGGCGCAAAAGGGATGGCTCACATAGGTGCTCTAAAAGTTCTTGAGGAACTGGGAATAAAACCAGATTACATTACAGGAACCAGTATGGGAAGCATAATGGGTGGCTTGTATAGCATTGGTTACAAAGCCAATGAACTCGATTCTATCATAAAAACTATCGACTGGAGCAAAATGCTAAGTGATCAAATTCCATTGTCAAATGTTGTTCCTGAAGAAAAATACTATTACCGTAGATATCTATTTGAATTTGATTTAACTAAAAAAGGACCTGTATTACCAGCAGGAGTTGTTATTGGTCAAGGAATTTCAGAAGAAATGAATTACCTAACATGGCACATAGCAGGTATTAATAATTTTGACGATTACCCTATTCCTTTCAGATGTGTTTCTTCTGATTTAATTTCTGGAGAACCTTATGTTTTTGATTCCGGAAATTTATCAACTGCAATGAGAGCAAGTATGGCAATCCCTTCTGCATTTTCTCCAGTTTTATTAGATAGTATGTTATTAGTAGATGGAGGAGTACTAAATAACATGCCAATTAAGGTATGTAGAGATATGGGAGCTGATATTATTATTGCTGTAAATGTTGGTATCAAAGAGCATCCCAAAATTGAAGATTTTAAAACCATTGGAGATATCTTAATGGGATCAGCAATGATCCGCAGCAATTTTGAAACAAAACAATCTGCAGAATTAGTAGATATAATGATTGAACCTGACTTAGATGACTTTAGTAGTGCAAGTTTCTTAAATGGTAGTGAAATTATCGAATTAGGCGAAATTGCTGCACGCGAAAAATACATTGAACTTAGTGAGCTAGCCCAATTTATAAAACAATATCCGGAGAAAAAGAAATTCAATATTAAAACAAATCTTCAACAACTATATATTGAAGACATAAAAGTTGCAGGTTTAAAGCGTTTAAACAAACAATTTGTATTAGGTAAATTTGGTTTGGAAAAGAACCATACTTATACAAAAAAAGATATTAATGAAGGATTACATTTATTGATGGGAACCCGATATATTGATAATGTAAACTATAAATTAGAGTTGGGAACGCATGGATATATTATTACCTTAAAACCAATAGAGGCATTTCCTAGTAAATATAATTTCTCTATTCACTATGATAATGTGTACAAAGCAAGTGCTATTTTTAACATTGCAATGCGAAACTATATCATTAGAGGTGCCAGTTTTAAATTTTCTGGCGAGGTATCCGAATTTCCTCAAATTAACACAGAGTACATTGATTATTTTGGACATAAGCAAAAAACAGGAGGCTATGCTAGCGCTCATTGGGAATTAAGTCCAATACCTTACATTAAAGATAATGGTGAAGAAGTTGGTGAATTTAATCAGCACACAACTATAGTAGAAGCTGGTTTATTAGTTTCTCCAAACGTTAAACGGATGATAAAATTTGGTGCTTTTTATAAAAGACTTACCAGTAACTCATCAGGCGGAATCATCGATGTTTTAATTGACGATGTTGATAAAGTTGGAATTCAATATTGGGGTTTTAATCTTAAGTATTTTAAAAATTCGTTCAACAAACAATTCTTTCCAACAACAGGAAATGTATTTAATGTTGATATGGAATACCCATTGGGATTTAAATCAATATATAAAGGCTCACAGGAATCAAAAGAACTTTTAGCTGATTATATTGAAACTCCAAATGAGAGTTATATGAAACTATTAATTTCATTTAAACATCACTTACCCATTTCATCAAAATTAAACTTTTCGTATTATGCTTCAATTGGAGGAGCTACTAAAGATATGAACAGTACTCAATACTTCACTTTTGGCGGATTAGAATCTATAAAACGTTATCAAGACACTCCATTTATAGGTTTAACAACGCGAGAAATATCAGCCCAACAATTTATTATGGGAAGTATAAATCTCAGATACGAAGCAATAAATAACCTTTTCTTAAAAATCAGTGGAAACATTATTGATTTCAAAACTAATTATGACGACCTGAGTTTTGGCGCATTAAATACATTAGGTTCTGATGATTTTGTATTAGGAGGAGGAATTACTTTTTCTTATCAATCAATCATAGGTCCCATTGAAGTTGGATACGGAAGGAACTCCATTCATAATAAAAACAGATGGTATTTTACCGCTGGATTTCCTTTTTAAACATTTTACTTAATATACTGTTTTGCTTGAAAAATAATAAATGAATAGAGATCTCTCAAAATTAAGAAAGGATTTTATAAAGAAATCTTTATCGGATGGCGATTTTACACAAAGTCCATTTTTTCATTTTAAAGAATGGCTTGATGAAGCTATTAATGAAAACGAAATTGAACCAACTGCAATGACACTTTCTACAGTGTCACCAGATGGAAGACCATCTAGCAGAATCGTATTGCTTAAACATATAGATGATAATATTGGTTTTTTCTTTTACACAAACTATTTAAGCAAAAAGGGGTTACACATTACTAAAAACTCATTTGCAGCTTTAAATTTCTTTTGGCCTGGATTAGAACGACAAATACGGATAGAAGGATATATTTCAAAATTAACCCCAGAAGAAAATGACGAATATTTTTATTCTCGTCCGATTGATAGTCAGATAAGTGCTGTTATTTCTCCTCAAAGTAAAGTTATATCTAAAAGACAAGATTTAATAGATAGATATAATAAACTTAAAAATTCAAACACAAAAATAGTAAGACCTGATAATTGGGGAGGATATTCATTAAAACCGGACGAAATAGAATTTTGGCAAGGTCGTGCTGGACGTCTCCACGATAGAATCAGATTTAGATTATTAGATCAACAATGGATTAAAGAACGGTTGGCTCCATAAAAAAGAGGCTACCCAAATAGATAGCCTCTCAAATATTATTGGGATATAAAACGTATTGTTTTATTATTTTACAAAATGATAGTGAGAACCATAACGCTCGAATGCAGCTTTATCAAGTGTTTCCTTATGATCTGGATGAGCAATTGAAATAATTAATTTAGCTCTCTCTTGTAATGTTTTTCCATATAAATTAACAGCTCCAAACTCAGTAACAAACCAGTGCATGTTTGAACGAGTTGTTACTACTCCAGATCCTGGTAATAAGATTGGAGAAATCTTTGATAATCCTTTAGCTGTTACAGATGGCATTGCAATAATTGGCTTACCACCTTCTGAATATCCTGCACCGCGAATAAAGTCAATTTGTCCACCTACACCAGAGTAAAATTTAGTTCCGATAGAATCCGCACATACCTGACCTGTAATATCAATAGATAAAGCAGAGTTAATTGCAGTTACTTTATGGTTTTTACGAATAACCTCAACACTATTAGTATGCTTAACATCCATCATAGCAACCATTGGGTTATCATCAATAAAATCATACAATTTTTTTGATCCCATTAAGAAAGAAGCAACCATCTTACCTTTGTCAATTTGCTTACGCTTTCCGTTTACAACTCCTTTTTCAACTAAAGGTAAAATACCATCAGCAAACATCTCTGTATGAACACCTAAATCTTTATGGTTTCCTAATTGAGCTAAAACTGCATTTGGAATACCTCCAATTCCCATTTGAAGACATGCTCCATCTTCAATTAATTCAGCAACATTTTTTCCAATTTGAATATCAGTCTCTGTTAATTCACCCATTTCGTGAGCATATAACGGACTATCATCTTCAACAAAATAATCAATATCTGTCATTGGAATCATTGCATCTCCCCATGCACGTGGAACATTTGGGTTAACAGCAGCAATAACAACGTCTGCACTTTCAATAGCAGCAAGAGTAGCATCTACAGAAGTACCTAAAGAAACAAAACCATGTTTATCTGGTGTAGAAACCATCACCATTGCAACATTTACTTTAAGATACCCTTCACGTATTAACTTTTGAGTCTCACTCAAGAAAACAGGAATATAATCTGCATAACCAGCTTGAGTTTGTTTACGAAGGTTTGCACCTACGAAGAATTGCTCAGAAACAAAAGTTCCTTCAAATTCCGGATCTGCAAAATCAACTTTATTTTCAATATGAATGTGCTGAACTTTTACATCGCTAAATTCTTTTCTACGACCACGTTCAACCATTGCTTTGATTAAAATATGAGGAGTTACAGCCACACTACTTAAATGTACTCTGTCTCCTGACTTAATAACCTTAACTGCTTCTTCTGCACTTACACTTTTATACTGCATGTTTTCTTATTTAGAGATATTTTTCTTTAATTGTAATTTGATGTGCAAAACTATAATATTTTGATTAAAATCAACAGTATAAAAATGTATTCTACAACATATTAATATCATTTATAATATAGAATACTTTAACCTGATATTCTGATACTAACAAACACTAAATTTACCTTAAGAGCATTTCAATATATTAACATAAATGAATTCTTAATTATTAATTTGTGACCTGATTATTTATTTGCACTTTTAAAATTTCAAATCCTTATTTTCGATTACAACATGAAAAATTTCACACTAATTTTTGTTTTCCTATGCGGCGTTCTTTTTGCTAGGGCCCAAGAAACACAATATCTAACCAAAACAAACATCCATTATTACAATGATTCTATTAATAAAACAAACGCATATATTAATGAACGATGTGTTCTAGACATCTATTACCCTAAAAGCAATAGTGGATTTGCTACTATTGTTTGGTTTCATGGAGGTGGTTTACGTGGAGGTTCTAAAGAAATTCCTGAAGTCCTCAAAACAAAAAATATAGCAATTATTGGGGTTAATTACCGACTTTACCCTAAAGTAGGAGCACCAAAATATATAGAAGATGCTGCAGCTGCAGTAGCATGGGTATTTAAGAATATTACAGATTTTGGAGGAGATTCTTCACTCATTTTTATCTCAGGTCACTCAGCTGGTGGGTATTTAACCAGTATGGTGGGATTAGATAAAAAATACCTGGCAAAATATAATATAAACGCAAATGATATTGCAGGACTTATACCTTTTAGTGGGCATACAATTACACACTTTACAGTCAGAGAAGAAAGAGGTATCGAAGGTACTCAACCTATAATAGATGACTTAGCGCCTCTTTATCACGTTAGAGCAGATGCTCCACCTATGCTATTAATTACAGGAGATAGAGAACTAGAAATGTTAGGGCGGTATGAAGAAAATGCCTATATGATGCGAATGATGAAAATAGTAGGGCATAAAGACACTAAACTATATGAACTGGATGGCTATGGTCACGGAATGACAGAACCTGCATTTCCTTTATTAATTAAGGAAGTAAACCGTATTGTCAAATTAAAAAAATCTGCTATTAAAAACTAAACCTTATCTGACGAAAAATTGTTTTATTTATTGTGAAACCAATTAAAATATAAAAAGTTAACTCTTATTTTTTATCTTCGCCACCACACAAAAATTTATATGGCAGACAAAGATCCAGTTAGGATTAATAAATTCTTAAGTGAAGTAGGTTATTGTTCCAGAAGAGAAGCTGATAAGCTAATACAATCTGGAAAAGTAAAAGTTAATGGAGTTATTGTTGATATGGGAACAAAAGTAAGTCCTGAAGACAAAATAACAGTTAACAACATTCTTATATCCAGACCAAAAGACAAATTTATTTACATAGCTTTTAATAAACCAACAGGAATTGTATGTACTACAGATACACGAACTGAGAAAAATAATATTATTGATTTTATTAAACATCCCAAACGTATTTTTCCTATAGGAAGATTAGATAAAGCTAGTGAAGGTCTCATCTTTCTTACGAATGATGGAGACATTGTTAACAAAATATTAAGAGCTGGAAATAATCACGAAAAAGAATATATAGTTAGAGTTAACAAACCCATAACCTGCGAATTTATTAAAAGAATGAGTAATGGAGTTCCAATTCTAAATACTGTAACTAACAAGTGTAAAGTAGTGAAACTAAATAAGTATGAATTTAACATTACACTAACTCAAGGTCTAAACAGACAAATAAGAAGAATGTCTGAATATCTTGGATATAAGGTTATTCGATTGAAACGTATTCGTATTATGAATATTAAATTGGATATCCCCATTGGAAAATATAGAGATTTAACACAAACTGAATTGAAAGAAATTCAGCAGTTAGTTAAAAATTCATCCAAAACACATAAATAATACAATTTCCCTGTCAGAAATTGTATTCAATTGTAATGAACAAAAATTGCAATTTTTTTTATAAGATATACTTGTATCTTTGTATCTGAGAAAAAAATTATGGTAATAGGTATGTTATTCATTCAAATCATTTTTTAAACCAATTGGGAACGATATTTGTTTGATATAATATGGTTATATAATCAATTAATACACCATGAAATTTACATTTATTAAAGTTGCTAGGCACAGAACATTTCATCATACACCAATATATTATGATGAAGCAAAGGAAGAGCGTGAGGAGCGTGCCAGGAGAATTAAAGAAGAACTTGGTATTGAATCTGTAGATGATAGATCAACTGAAGAAAGGATAAGAGGGAAAATGAAACGCAAAATCGCAACTCACTTTGATGTTGTTAGAAAAGAAAAACGTAAATCAAATCTTAGACTTGTTGCTATACTTATTGGTTTAACAATTGCATTTTATTACTTATTTTCTTCAAGTAAAGAATGGATTATGCAATATATGTAATCTTAAATTATTTAAAAACAAAACATTACAATACACATCAACAAAACATCTGATAATCAGATGTTTTGTTGTTTTTATCAATTTAATTTATGTCTGATATTATACAATTATTACCAGATTCTGTAGCAAACCAGATTGCAGCGGGAGAGGTTATACAACGACCAGCATCAATGATTAAAGAATTAGTTGAAAATGCAATTGACGCAGGAAGTACTGATATAAAAGTAATTGTAAAAGATGCAGGAAGAACATTAGTCCAGATAATTGACAACGGATGTGGAATGTCTGCCACTGATGCACGAATGGCTTTTGAACGACATGCAACATCAAAAATTAAAGGTGTTAACGACCTTTTTGCAATTCGTACAATGGGCTTCCGTGGAGAAGCTTTAGCCTCAATTGCCGCTGTAGCTCAAGTAGAACTTAAAACAAAAAAAACAGGAGACGAGCTAGGTACTCAAATAGAAATTGCAGGATCAAAAGTTGAAAAACAGGAAGTTGTTTCTTGTGCTTCAGGAAGTAATTTTATGATAAAAAACCTCTTTTACAATGTTCCTGCCCGACGTAAATTCCTTAAGAAAGACAGTACAGAACTTCGTCATATCATTAATGAATTTCAGAGAATTGCCATAGCCAATCCGGATATTAGTTTTAGTTTGGATCATAACAATATGCCATTATTTCAACTGCCGGCATCCAGCTTACGCCAGCGTATCATTAATATGCTTGGAAAAAGCATGAATCAGCAATTAGTTCCAGTTGAGACAGAAACTTCATTAGTAAAAATTACAGGATTTATTGGCAAACCTGAATCTGCAAGGAAATCTTCTGGCGATCAGTTTTTCTTTGTTAATCAAAGATATATGCGCCATCCATACTTACATAAAGCTATTACAGAGGCTTATGCAAATTTAATTTTACCTAATACTGTACCTGCATACTTTTTGTTTTTTGAGGTAGATCCTAAAATTATTGACATTAATATTCACCCTACTAAAACAGAAATAAAGTTTGAGGATGAAAGAACTATTTGGCATATCACAAATGCTTGTATCCGTGAAAGTTTAGGAAAACATAACATGGTTCCTACAATTGACTTTGATACAGCAGATATGGTAGATATTCCTGTACAAAAGGAAGATAATGATCAGGAGGCTCCTGAGATTGAGGTAAACCCATTCTTCAACCCTTTTGAAACGCAAAATACTGATACAGTAAGCTATACAAGCTCAGGTAATTCTCATGGTAATCATGGAGGTGGATCTTCATATACACCAAAATCAAATCCAAAAAATTGGGAACAATTATATAATGATTTTGAATCAGAAAAAGGAACAATGCCATTTGAAACAGAACCTATAGCTAATGCTGATTCTGAAGAAAATTACTATGAAAAAGAGCCTGTTCAACAAACATTCATGTCGAAAGGAATGAGTGAAGAAACATCTACCGGAGCATCTTGCTTTCAATTTAAAAATCGATACATTTTAACTTCTGGAAAATCAGGACTAATGATGGTTGATCAAAAAAGAGCTCATGAACGAATTCTATTTGAACGCTTAATGCAATCAATTTCTACCCAACAAAGCATGACTCAACAAAATTTATTTCCTGATCAATTAGAGTTTAATGCTGAAGATACTCTTATTCTAAGAGAATTAATGATTGACTTTAAAACTTTTGGTTTAGATTTAGATCAAATTAGTGATAATATTTTTGAAGTAAGAGGAATGCCTGTAAATATGGAGAAAATGAAGCCAAGAGAATTAATTGACGAGATTATTGAAGCATATAAAAGCGGAGAAGTTAATTTAGAGGTTGATTTAAAAGAAAGAATTGCCCGCTCAATGTCACGACAATCAGCAATAAAACATGGTCAGTATCTTTCAACCGAAGAAATGGATGAATTAATTGGTCAATTATTTACTTGTCAGGTACCCAATTATTCTCCAGATGGAAAACCTATCATATCTATTTTATCAAACGACGAAATTGAAACCAGATTTAAATGACAAAGTGTCTGAATTCTATTTGGTCTGAATCTTGTTAATTAAAAGATTCAATGAAAACAGAAAAATAAAAACTATGTATCAACGACAATCCTTTTTTAGTAACATACCAACAATTGTAAAAAATCTATTAATAATTAATGGATTAATGTTTTTTGCAACATATCTGCTTTCAAAAGGCATTACAATTCCAGGCATTGGCTATACAAGAATTCACCTTGATCACCTTTTAGGTTTATACACACCAGGAAGTCATCAATTCCACTTTTTTCAATACATATCATACATGTTTATGCATGGAAGCCTTGATCATATTTTTTTAAATATGTTTGCTTTATTTATGTTTGGAAGAATATTGGAACAAATGTGGGGCCCACAGAAATTTCTTTTCTACTACTTAGCAACCGGAATTGGAGCAGGATTACTATATGTTTTAGTTGCTTTTATCAGATCAAAAATGTTATCTTCTGGTTTACCAGCAGAAGCTGTTCAAGAGATTTATACTAATGGTTTTTCTATACTTTTAGAACATAAAAACTATGTTGATGCAACTGCAGGCTCATTAAACAGGTTAATTAATGTTCCAATGGTTGGTGCATCAGGAGCTATTTTCGGATTACTTCTTGCATTTGGTATGTTATTTCCTGAAGAACAAATTTATCTCTGGATGGTTCTCCCAATAAAAGCTAAATGGTTTGTTATTGGTTACGGTGCCATTGAATTATTTTCTACTTTAGCAAATAACCCTGGTGATAATGTTGCTCACCTTGCCCATTTAGGTGGTATGTTAGTTGGATTTATTATCATACGCTTTTGGCAGAGAAAGCATTTTTAAATAAATTTATCTATATCATAAAATCAGAATAATCATGCCTTTTACTGACGAAATAAAACAATCATTCAAAATGGGTGGAGTTGTTACTCGACTTATCTATATAAACATTGGTGTATTTTTAGTAATTCGCATATTATATGCAATTTATACACTCACATTCAACTCTCCATATTTTCCAATTACTACGTGGTTATCAGTACCGGCTAGTCTTGAGAATTTAATATTCCAACCATGGAGTTTGGTAACGTATATGTTTTTACATTTTGACTTTTTACATATACTATTTAATATGCTAACTCTCTTTTGGTTTGGTAGAATATTTCTACAATATTTTAACCCTCGTCAATTATTAGGTGTTTATTTCATGGGTGGAATATCTGGGGCATTGTTATATATTTTATCATATAATTTATTTCCTGCATTACAAAATGTTGCTCCAAGTGCTATTATGATGGGAGCATCTGCTTCAGTAATGGCGATAATTTTTGCATCTGCAAAATATTCTCCAAATTTCAAGGTACATCTACTTTTAATTGGCCCTGTTAAATTAATGCATTTGGCAATTGTATTATTAATAATGGATGTTATTGGAGTAGGATCAATGAATAACACAGGAGGTCATTTAGCACATATTGGAGGCGCCTTATTTGGTTTATTTTTTGCTTCACGTGTAATTAAAGGGAAAGATATTACTATGAGATTTAATAGATTTATGGATAAAATATTTAGTATATTTTCAAGAAAGCCAAAAATGAAGGTGACTCATAGTAAAAGACCTATGACAGATATGGAGTATAACACTCATAAAAGAAGAAAACAAAACGATATAGATAAAATACTTGAGAAAATTAAATCTAGTGGTTATGATAGTTTAACTAAACAAGAAAAAGAAGATCTTTTTAACGCAAGTAATAATTAAAATTTTATTGTTTTGAATAAAGTAGCAAGGTCTTTTGTATTCTTACTTAATCTTTTTGCAGCGTTTTTATTGGCTCTAGCTGCTCTGGGAGCATACATAAGCCCCGTTCATATAAATTTTCTGTCTTTTATAGGATTTATATTTCCATTCCTATGGATTATAAATGTTGTATTTGCCTTATTTTGGTTGTTTAAAAAACGAAAAAGATTAATCATCTCTTTGGTACTTGTTGTTCTTACATGGAATCAGTGGAATGCTGTTTTTCAATTAAGTGGGAGAAAATTATCACAAACAGAAATACAGGAAGATTATATTACAGTCATGTCTTATAATGTTAGAATGTTTGATAAATATATATGGACAAAAGATAAAAATACTCCTGAAAAGATTTATCAGTTTATAAAAGATCAGAATCCTGATATATTGTGCATTCAGGAATTCTATATAAACAATAAAAAAAACCTATATTCTGAAAACAATATTTTATCAAAATTTAAACAGTACAAATACAAGTATTTGGAATATAATATTAAAACAAAATCTGGTAAAAAATATGGATTAGCAACATTCTCTAAATTCCCTATTACAAATACAAAACCTTTGTTTTTTGAAAACACTACTAATTTTAGTACTCAAACTGATATTGACGTACATGGAAAGAATATAAGAATATTCAACAATCACTTGGAATCCATTCGATTACAAAAAGAAAATTACAACTTTATTGATAGTTTAGAGTTTAAAAATGATAAAGAACGAAAAAAAGGTATATATGATATATTCAGCAAATTAAATACAGCTTTTTCAAACCGTTCTTATCAAGCTCAAACTATCGGAAGACATATAAAAAAATCAATATATCCAGCAATTGTTTGTGGTGATTTTAATGATACTCCTGTTTCGTATGTATACAGAACTGTAAAAGGGGATTTAAAAGATTCGTTTATTGAATCAGGAAATGGATTTGGAGGAACATATAATGGCAACTTACCTTCGTTCAGAATAGATTTTATATTTCATGATAAATCATTTGAATCATATAATCACAAAAGAATTAAAGTCAATTACAGTGATCATTATCCTATCAAAACAACATTAAAAATACCTTCAGCAAAATAATATACAAGCTTATCATATTATTAGATTTTTAGTGTTATATTTTTCTATTTTTGTACATCATTAAATTATTTGAATAAAAACCTATGCATCAATATCTTGAATTGTGCCAACGTGTGTTGGATGAAGGCGTATTAAAGGAAGACAGAACAGGAACAGGAACAATCAGTGTATTTGGACATCAAATGCGATTTAATTTACAAGATGGATTTCCTTTAATTACGACAAAAAAGCTTCACTTAAAATCCATTATTCATGAACTTATCTGGTTTTTAAAAGGCAGTACTAATGTTAAGTACCTTCAGGATAATGGCGTAAGAATATGGAATGAGTGGGCCAAAGAAGATGGTGAGTTAGGTCCAATTTATGGATACCAATGGCGTTCTTGGCCAGCTGCTAATGGTGAGTATGTTGACCAAATTAAACAGGTAATAGACTCTATTAAAAATAATCCGGACTCACGCCGACATATTGTTAGTGCATGGAACGTTGGGCAACTTGATGATATGCAACTTCCTCCTTGTCATATTTTATTCCAGTTTTATGTAGCTGATGGTAAACTTTCATGCCAACTATACCAACGAAGTGCAGATTTATTCCTTGGTGTACCTTTTAACATTGCCTCATATGCTTTATTAACAATGATGGTTGCTCAAGTTACAGGTCTTGAATTAGGAGATTTTGTTCATACCCTAGGTGATGTTCATATTTATAAAAACCACATTGATCAGGTAAAATTACAGTTAACTCGTACTCCTTATCCTTTACCTAAAATGACAATAAATCCTGATGTAAAAGATATTGATAATTTTAAATATGAAGATTTCACTTTAAGTGATTATGAATCACACCCTCATATTAAAGGCGCAATTTCTGTATAATGGATCCATTTTAACACCCATCAACAAATAAATAATTATGACAGAATTTTCAATTATAGTTGCTATAGCTAAAATGAATGCTATTGGCCAAAACAATAACCTACTTGCTTATATATCTAAAGATTTGAAGCGTTTTAAAGCTTTAACAAGCAGGCATACCATTATTATGGGAAGAAAAACATTTGAATCGCTTCCCAACGGAGCTCTTCCTAATCGAAGAAATATTGTAATAACCCGAAATCCAGATTTAAAATTTGAGGGTGCTGAAGTTGTTAATTCACCTGAAGAAGCAATTGAATTATGTAAAAACGAAGGTGAGGTTTTTATTATTGGAGGTGCCACTATTTATGAAGCATTTTTACCTAAAGTCAATAAACTCTATCTTACATTAATTGATCAGTTTTTTAACAATGCAGATACGTTTTTTCCTGAAATTAATTATGAAGATTGGGAGGAAACATACAGAGAAGAAGTTATTGATGATGAACAAAACGATTTTAATTATACTTTTCTCGATTTGAAAAGAAAAAAGCAAGCTTAAACATTTAATTTCTCCCCACAAAATTTACAATACTCAGCATCTCTGTCATGACCTTCTTGCAAACACGATGGACAAACCTGAGTAGTTGTATCTTTTGATACCCTGGTTAATTCAGAAGTAACAATTCCCGTAGGTACAGCAATAATTGCATAACCCAATATCATTACTACACCAGCTAAAAATTGTCCTAACGCCGTAACTGGCGCAATATCTCCATATCCAACAGTAGTGAGTGTTACAACAGCCCAATAAATACTAATAGGAATACTCGTAAAGCCACTTTCCTGATTTGATTCCACAATATACATTAATGTACCTAAGATTGTAACCAGTATTAAAACCGTAAATAAGAATACACTAATTTTATTTCGACTGGCAATTAAAGCTTTCCATAATAACGATGCCTCATTAATATAACGAGTTAGTTTTAACACTCTGAAAACCCTTAATAATCTTAATGATCGAAATACAACCAACATATGTGTTCCTGTAAATATCAATCCTAAAAATGAAGGTATTATGGCAAGCAAATCTATAATACCAAAAAAACTAAACGCATATTTTAATGACTGACGCACTACCCATAAACGAACTATATATTCCAAAAGAAAGGCATAAGTAACTCCCCATTCCAAAAAATATAAATTCGAATAAAATGATTCAGAACGACCGGGTAAACTTTCTAACATTACAATAGTAATACTAAAGATAATAAGCAATATTAAAGCAATATCAAACGTTTTTCCAGCTTTAGTATCCGCTTCAAAAATTATATCATAAAGTTTTTTTTGAATGTGAGACTGCTTCTTCATAAATTGTACAATAAACTATTTCGTGTTTTTAAAACCCATCGTATATTTACTCAAAATTATAAACAAATATGAGTATTAATACTATTAAAGATAATTTCCTTGAACTTCAAAAAGTTCTAACAGATTTTATAAATAACGAAAATAACTTTAACTTAATAAAACAAGCAGGAGACATAATGGTTTCCTCACTAAAAAATGGAGGGAAACTTATTTCTTGTGGTAATGGTGGTTCAATGAGTGATGCCATGCATTTTGCTGAAGAACTCACAGGTAGATTTAGAGATGAAAGAAAAGGACTAGCTGCTATTTCTATTTCTGATCCATCGCATATTACATGTGTAGGTAATGATTACGGATTCGATCATATTTTTTCGCGATATATTGAATCTGTTGGTAGTACAGGAGATGTACTACTTGCAATTAGTACTAGTGGTAATTCTGCTAATATTTTAAATGCAGCTCAATCAGCTAAAGAAAAAGGAATTAAAATAGTTTCTTTAACCGGTAAAACAGGAGGTAAACTAAAAGATATTAGTGATGTTGAATTAAGAATTCCTCATTATGGATATTCTGATAGAATTCAGGAACTACACATCCAGATTATTCATTCTCTAATTCACTATATTGAATTAGAATATTTTAAATAAAAAAATTTCTATTCCTGACGTTATTCAAACGAAAGGAATAGAATATAAACGCTTTTTAAATTTCAAGAAGTACTATGATATAAAATCATAAGAAAAGAATAACCAAATTACAACTTAAAACATATTCTAAACATGTGAAGTATTATCTACTTAGATATATTGTACTTACAAGTGTTATAATCATCTTTAGCTCATGTTTTAAAGATGACTTAAACAAAATTTCCGATGAATATATTTGGGAACCAGATGTATCTGTTCCAATTTTTGAAGATACATATTTACTTACAGATACAAGACTATCTGGTTCTATCGAAACAAACTATCCTAATTTAAATATTAAATACATCCCAATTTCAAAGGATTTTGAACTAAATTTTATAAATATCTTTGAAGATGTTGAATACATTAAAAGTTTAGAATTAAACCTTGGAGTAGAAAATTATTGCCCTTCAGAAATCCTGATTTTTATTGATTTCATGAAATATCCAAGTGTTTTTATTAAAAGTCTTGATTTAGATGAACAAATTATCATTCCTGCTGCAATAACAGACAGTAATGGAGATGTTTCACAAAGTCAATCCTATACACAGTTAATACCTATAGATATTGAGGATAATATCTTAATCAATGAAACCGAATTTATCAGACTTGAAATTCGTTTAATTAACAGAGAAATTTCTGATGAAATTATAGAAAACCTAGATAATTATTTCTGTAATTGTTCTATTGGCTTGAAAGCAGATCTTAAGATACCAATAAACTAAAAAAAATGCATAAAATTCTTGTTCTGATATTAGTATTGGCGGCTTTTACTTTACTAAAGGCTCAACAGAACAATACTTTATTTTTAATGCATGATCTACCCCAAGCCAATATTATTAATCCTGCTGTACCAATTAAGTGCAAATTATTTGTTGTAATGCCAATAGTTGGTTCTACTCATATAAATGCTTATTCGACTGGTTTTGCATTCAATGATATTTTTGAAAGTTATAATGGAGATTCCTTAAAGTTTAATCCATACAAAGCCATTCATACATTTAACACATTAGAAATATTAGCAACAGAAACTCATTTATCTCTTTTATCAGTTGGATACAAATACCGAGAGAATTATATCACATTTTCAATAAATGAAAAAATTAATTCTTATAGTATTTTATCTAAAAATGCATTATTACTGGCAAATGAAGGGAACACTCAATTTGTTGGAACAAATGCTAATTTAGATGGAACACGAATAAATGCTGTACATTATAGAGAATTTGCATTAGGTTGGGCTAAAAAAGTAAATGAAAAACTAGATATAGGAATTAGAGCTAAACTATTATTTGGTAAATCCAATATCTATACAAAACCAACAAAAGGTAGTCTTTATACTCACCCTATAACTTATGCTTTAAACTTAGAAGGTTCAGTAGATTTACATAGCTCTTATCCAGTAAATATCACTACTGATGAAGAGGGAAAAATAGATGATATTGAGGTCACTGAAATTGATAACATTGATAAAACTAATTATTTATTTAATACCAAGAATAAAGGATTAGGTTTTGACTTAGGAATTATTTATAAATTAAATCAAATTACTACAATCTCTGCAAGTTTATTGGATATTGGATACATTAAATGGAATTCAGATGTTAACCAGTTTCATAGTTCCGGTCAAATAGACATTACTGGTGAAACCTACGATGAAGGATTAAATGATTATTATGCATTAAAAGATACTCTATTTAATACTTTTAATCCTTATATCACTGAAGAAAGTTATTTCTCACCTCTTGTTCCAACAATTTATGTTGGAATTGAAAGAATTATTGCGAACACTCTTGAAATTGGTACGGTATTTCACAATGAATTTTATAAGAAGAAATGGCATCCATCTATTAGCATCTCTGCAAATAAAAACTTTGGAAAAATCTTTTCTACTGGATTATCTTATACAATTCAAAACAAACAATTTAACAATATTGGCTTGGGAATGGGAATGAAACTAGGTTCATTACACCTTCATGCTTTAAGTGATAATATTCCTGCATTTTTTGACATTGGAAAAGCTCGTAATTTAAATTTAAGGTTTGGTATTAGCTTTTTATTTGGATGTGAAGAAAGCATGAAAAAGGATAATATAATTAAATCTCATAGAGCTATTCCTTGTACAATGGGAAATCCATATAAATCAGTTCAACGGAATAGAAGATAAAAAAAGGATGTTCAAAAAGAACATCCAAATATCTTTGTAATAGCTATACTACTATTTTGATAACGCCTCTGCTCCACCAACAATTTCAAGAATTTCATTAGTAATAGCGGTTTGACGGGCTTTATTATAACTCAATTCCAAATCTCCTATTAATTCTGTCGCATTATCAGTAGCCTTATGCATCGAGGTCATTCTAGCTCCATGTTCAGAGGCCACAGAATCAAGTAATGTTTTAAAAAACAATGTCTTAAGTGTCAAAGGAACAGTTTCATTTATAATTTCATCTTGATCAGGTTCATATAAATATTGAGATGAAAATCCATAAGGTAACTTTGGTAATTCAAGTGGTAAAAACTGAGATACACTAATTTCTTGTACCGCAGCATTAACAAACTCATTATATACCAATATTACTTTATCATATTTATGCTCAAGAAAATCAGTTATTATTTGGCTTGAAATCTTTTCAACATCATTAAAATTTAGAGTATTATATATATCATTATACTCTACAGCACACCTAATTTCTAATGATTTCAATAATTTTTCACCCTGTTTTCCAATTGACATTACATCAATAAAACCATTTTTAAAATGAGAGGAATAATCGTTTCGAATAATTTTATTTACTTCTTTTACAATACTAGAATTAAAAGCTCCGCACAATCCTCGATTAGAGGTAATCATAACAATTAATACTCTATCTACCTCACGTTGTTCTGCAAGTGGAATAGTATATCCTACATCAACAGAATTAACCAAATCAAACATTATTTCGCTTAATTTATCGGCATAAGGTCTTATTTGTACAATATCATCCTGTGCTTTCTTTAATTTAGCTGCAGAAACCATTTTCATTGCACTCGTAACCTGACGAGTTGTTTTAACCGAATCAATGCGGGTTTTTATGTCTTTTAAACTAGGCATTGCTTACTTAATTTTCTTCTTCTACAATAAATCTACGAACTACGTCTCCAGCAACCTCCTTTAAAATATCAGTCTCTTTATCAGAGATATTTCCCTTACCCAAAGTAACCAGAACATCTTTATTTCGCATCTCTAAGTCATCAATAAAGCTTTTTTCAAATTCTTTTACTTTTTCAGATGGTACATTTCCTAATAATCCTTGAGTACCACAGTATATTAAAGCTACTTGATGAGCAACATTAACTGGAGAATATTGAGGCTGTTTTAGTAATTCTACGTTTTTACGTCCTTTATCTAAAACAGCTTTTGTTGCAGGGTCAAGATCTGATCCAAATTTTGAAAAGGCTTCTAACTCTCTATACTGGGCTTGATCCAATTTTAATGTACCGGAAACCTTTTTCATTGACTTAATTTGTGCACTACCACCAACACGCGAAACAGAAATACCAACGTTGATAGCCGGACGAATACCTGCATTAAATAAATTACTTTCTAAAAATATTTGTCCATCTGTAATAGAAATAACATTTGTTGGAATATATGCTGATACATCACCTGCTTGTGTTTCAATTATTGGTAAAGCAGTTAAGGAACCTCCTCCTTTTACTTTTCCTTTAATTGATTCAGGTAAATCATTCATAGTTGCAGCTATTTCATCTGATTCAATAATTTTAGCAGCACGCTCTAAAAGACGAGAGTGAAGATAAAATACATCTCCTGGATAAGCTTCACGACCAGGTGGGCGACGCAATAAAAGAGATACTTCACGATATGAAACAGCTTGTTTTGATAAATCATCATAGATAATTAAGGCAGCTCTTCCCGTATCTCTAAAAAATTCGCCCAATGCAGTCCCTGTAAATGGAGCATAAAACTGCATTGCAGCAGGATCAGCAGCAGTTGCAGAAACAACGGTTGTATATTGCATAGCACCGTGCTTTTCTAATGTATTCACAATTTGAGCTACTGTAGATCCCTTTTGTCCTATCGCCACATAAATGCAATAAACCGGATTGCCGTTATCAAAATTATCCTTCTGATTTATAATTGTATCAATGGCAATGGCAGTTTTTCCAGTTTGACGGTCACCAATAATTAATTCCCTTTGTCCTCTACCTATTGGAATCATTGAATCAACAGCTTTCAAACCTGTTTGCATAGGTTCTTTTACTGGTTGACGATAAATTACTCCTGGTGCCTTTCTTTCTAAAGGAAACTCAAATAATTCACCTTCAATACTACCTTTTCCATCTATTGGATCTCCATTAGTATTTATAACCCTACCAAGCATACCTTCACCGACTTTTACAGAGGCAATACGTCCGGTTCTTTTAACCACATCCCCCTCTTTAATATCACGTGAAGCACCCAGTAAAACAACACCAACATTATCCTGTTCCAGATTTAGAACTACTCCTTTACACGATTCAAACTCAACAAGTTCATTGGCTCTAACGTTATTTAATCCATATATACGAGCAATACCATCACCAACCTGAAGAACAGTACCTACCTCTTCTAAATTTGTGTTGCTGGTGAAACCTTCAATCTGTTTTTTTAATAATTCCGATACTTCGGCAGGTTTTATATTTTCCATTGGTACAATTTTAAGCAGTAGTAATTAACTTAACAGTTTACTTTTTAACACTTTAAGCTTATTGAATATACTAGCATCGATCATTTTACCATCAACCATTAAAATAAATCCTCCTATTAGATGCTCTTGAACATTTATATTCAATTCTATATCAGCTTTTAATTCGTTTTCAAGTAAATCCTTAACTTTAACTAAGTATTCATCTGATAGAGGAAAAGCAGTATAAATAGTAGCTGTTTTTAATCCTGTTTGCTTTTTATAAAAATCAATAAAATTTCGAGCAATATCCGCCAACAATTCTTCACGTTGATTATCAATAATCAAATAAAGAAAATTCATTGTTATTTCATTGATATATTCTTTAAAGATGGATTGAAAAGCTTTTTTCTTTTCACTAGGAGTAATGACCGGACTTTTTAATAAATCATTAAAAGAGGGCGTTTTTGAACATTGATCAGCTAATAATAGCATATCATTCTTTACATTCTCAACAATACTCTTCTCTTGACTAAGTTCGAATAAAGCTTTTGCATACCTAACAGATATTAAACTATGATCCATCCTATCCCCTATGATTAATTAAAATTAACGTTATCTAAATACTTATCAATGATTTCCTTTTGCTTTTTATCAGACTTTAATTCTGATTCCAAAATAAGTCCTGCAATATCAATAGAAATTTCAGCAACCTGAGTTTTTAACTCCTTAATTGCAGCATTTTTTTCTGCTTCAATTTGTTGACGTGCTGATTCAATAAGTTTATTAGCTTCATTTTGAGCAGTAAGTCGAGCGTCACTTATGATTTTTTCTTTTAATTCACGTGTTTCCTTAATAATTTCATCACGATCATCTTTTGCTGAATCCATCATTTCCTGACGTAACTTAACTAGATCTTCAACTTCTGATTTGGCTTTCTCTGCGGCTTTTAAAGATGCCTCAATAGTTTCTTCTCTTACTTTCAATGCATGAAGAATAGGTTTCCAAGCATATTTTTTAAGTAAAAAAACTAATATACCAAATGAGAGTGTAGTCCAAAAGACTAATCCTGGATCTGGTTGTAATAAAAAATCCATTCCTAAAACTTTAATGAATCAAATTGATTATCCATTAATCATTGCAATTACAATAGCAAATAGCGCTACACCTTCAATTAAGGCAGCTGCAATAAGCATTGCTGTTTGTAGTTTTGAAACAATCTCTGGTTGTCTGGCCATAGCTTCCATTGCACCTTTACCTAAAAGTCCAATACCTAATCCAGCTCCAATAACAATAAGTCCTAAACCTAAAGAAGTTGTCATAATTATATCTTTTTAATTAAACTGTTATATGAATTTGTATTTTTTTTAATGTTCTTCATCTTTTATTGCCATACCTATAAATAAGGCAGATAATAATGTAAATATATAAGCTTGTAAAATAGCTACTAATAATTCAAGTACGGACATTACTACTGCTAAACCAACCGATGCAGGTGAAACCCAAACTGATTTAGTTATAAAAATTAATGAAACCAAACTTATAATAATAATATGGCCTGCTGTAATGTTTGCCATTAAACGAATCATTAACGCAAATGGTTTTGTAAATAAACCAATGATTTCAACAGGTACTAAAATAATTTTCACCGGAATGGGTATTCCTGGTGCAAGCAATGTATGTTTCCAATAGCTCTTACTACCATTAATATTTGTCATTAAAAATGTAATGGTAGCTAAAACCATGGTAACAGAAATATTTCCTGTAAAATTACTTCCACCCGGAAAAAAAGGAACAAGACCAATTAAATTATTCATCCAGATAAAGAAAAATAACGTTAATAGATATGGAACAAATTTATCTGCTTTTTCCTTTCCTATTTGATCCACAATAATATCATCTTTTATAAATAAAATAATTGGTTCAAAAAGCGATTGTACACCTCTAGGACTACTTGGTATACCATTATATTTTTTTGCGATATTAATAAATAACCACAACATAATTATAATAGATAACCACATTGACCAAACATTTTTCGTCAAGGAAAAGTCCCATGGCTTAGAATTTACAATATGTCCATGTTCATCTTTCTTAATATTACCTTTGGAATCTGTATTATAAATAGTTCCATGCTCATATAAGAAAAAACTTCCATTATCTTCCGCAATATTTGTTTCATGGTCAAAACGAGAATACATAAAGAAATGTAAATTTCCATCATTTATTAAAATGATAGGAAGTGGAATTTCAATATGAGTTTGATGTTCTCCTTCACCATAAGATAACACATGCCAAACATGTGAGTTTGATATATGATGTTCAATCACCTCTGTAGGATCAAACTTTTTTTCTATTTGTTCTTCTGAGGTATTATCTACAATATCAGATGCTGTTATTATTGTAAAATATGAGAAAAACAATAATAAAATTCCTAAAACTTGTTTCATAAATGCAAAATCAACTTCAATTTTGAATATAACCAACTATTTTCTTTGTAGAATATATAAGGTGTAAAAAATAATTTGTCATAAATACAAGAACAATATGGTTCTCGTTATCCTCTGAAAATTCAACTAATACAAAAACAAAAAGTGCTGCAGCAACTATTTTTATGCCTATAAATGCAAGTAAAACAAAAATAATAAAATTAGGAACTAAATTTGCAAGCACCTTTGATGTTAAAATCATTCCTCCAAACAAGAGAACACAAAACACCTGTATAACATGAACCTCATTAATTAAATTCTCATGAAAATAATTAATAATAAGATAATTCAACAAGTAAATTATAAGTGCAAAAATTATAAATTTTCCTAATTCTATGAATAATTTTTTGTCAATCACTTATTGTTTTTTTGTATTTTCTGCAGTTTGAGCATTTCCAGCCTTACCACCCATTTCACACTTACCAGTAAATATTGCCCCTGGTTCAATTGTTAATTTTGAAGTTATAATATCACCTAATAATTTAGAAGAAGCTTTAAGAGATAATAACTCACTAACTAAAATTTTTCCTTCAATATTTCCAGAAACTTCAGAATTAGCACAATTAACTTCTCCTTTAACTTTACCATTAGGACCTACAACTACTTTTCCTTTCGAAAAAATATTACCTTCAATTTCTCCATCTATCCTAATATCACCATTGGTTTCAATATTACCTGAGATTTTAGTCCCAGAGCCAATCATGTTTGGTAGCTTATTTTCTGGTTCGTATGATTTAGCCATTTTTTTTAAATATTTATCTGTTACGTTTAATTATGATTTGAAGTTTCAAAGAAAACAAAAAAATAAACAAATCTAATTTAGGATTATTCATTTATAAAAACAAAGAAGAATTATTCACACCAAAAACTCCTTTATTTTCCTTAACTGAATTTCTTTGTTAACTTGCCTTAAACTTCTGGCTGTGTTTGTATAATAAACATGTTTTGAAATAAAATCAAATTGCTTTTTGTTCCACTCTCGCTGTGACAACTTCCCATTAAAATGATTTACTTCTTCCCAAAGTTTTTCTGATAACGGAATAAAATCGGCTCTTCCTAAATAATCTAAATCTGCGTCTTTTATAATTTTTTCCATTAATAATTTTGGTTCAAAATTCATTTCTGTTGCCATTATAAGTTGATTGATAGCTTCTATTTCACTACTACTATAATTATACTTTGGAAGTATTTCTCGCGCTATACGAGCACTTTGAATTTCATGTTTAACAGGATCAACCATATATCCGGTATCATGAAACAGAGCGGCTGTTTTAACTAACAAAAGTTCTTTACTATTCAAACCTTCAGCTCGGCCAATTACTTCAACTTGTGTACATACATCTATTGTATGTTTTACATTATGATATTTTAAATAAGATGGCAACTCTTCTTTTAATTGATTCAAAACCAATTCTTCCAAATCGTTATATCTAATCCACTGAAGTTTAATCTTAAAAACTTCATTTGGAATTATCCCTTCCCCATCAACACTAAGACTAGGCTCAATACCTGTTACAAAATACATATCTGTTTCTCCCTTATACTTAATAGGCATCTTACCTCTATATTCACAAGTAAAAAAATCTTTTACTAACCGATAAGTTATTCCAGAAACGTTAATCTTACCTCCAACACCTGAAGATTCCATCCTGCTTGCAATATTAACAGTATCTCCCCAAATATCAAAAGAAAGTTTTTTTCGTCCTATAACACCAGAAATAACAGGTCCTGTATGAATCCCTATTCTTAATTTCCAAAATTCATCAGAATTAGCTTGAGAACTATGTTTTGATTTTTGCATATAAGATTGCATTTCAAGAGCAGCCAAAACAACTTCTATGGGATTAGTACTATTTTTCTCGGGTAATCCTCCGGCACACATATATGCATCTCCAATAGTTTTTATTTTTTCAATTCCATGCTTATCAGCAACCTCATCAAAAAATACAAAAAACCTATCTAATTCATCAATTAATGTTTCTGGATTTAAATGTTCCACAATTTTAGTAAAACCCTGAATATCTGCAAATAGAACAGTAGCCTTATCGTACTTTACAGAAATTTTGTGAGTTAATTGTTTATTTTCCTCTTCACTTATCTCAATTTTGGGCTTTAAATATTTTTTAAACAAAGGGGCTACGGAATCTTGATGCCAATCACTAACTTTTTTATTGAAAAAATCTATAACACCTATTTTTATAATAACAAAAAAACCGATTACAAATATTATAAGTATTATACTTGATATAATGTATCGATTAGTACCACTTCTTACTATTATCTTAAATTCTTCTTTTCTATCACCAGATTGAATAATAAAGTTGTATTCTCCTTTCTCTAACTTATAATATGTACAACTATTTTTATACGTAAATTTTTGGGGAACTTCTTCAAATCCTTTAAGATAAAACTTATACTTTTCTTTTATCTCGGAAGAATTAAAAAAATCAATTTGTATAAAATCATCATCTAATGCCTGTACTGTAAAATTATTTGAAATAGATTTTTGATAAATAGTATCTCCCGAGATTATAATATTCTGTATAATATGATCAGCATTTTTATTACTTATAGATCCATAAGTTCTAATACACAAAAGAATATTGAAACAGATAAATGCTATTGAGCCAAACGTATAAATGCATATATCTTTACTTTTACCAATCACTAGTTTTTGTTTTTTATTATAAATTACATTTTTTATATCAAAAGTAGTATATTTATTTCGCAAAATGAACCTTTGTTTTTTAATTAGTATATATGGAAAATTCAAAAAGGATAATACTTGTACCTTATGATTTTACAGATATGGCAATGCATGCAGTAGAACATGCCATTGTTTTTTCGAAAGATAAAAACATTGCTATCTACTTATTAAATGTTGCTAAAAAAGAAAGTGAAATTAAAAATCTAACTAATAAACTTTCTGAAGAAGTAGATAAAATCAATGAAAAATATGGTGTAAAACCAAACACTATTGTAAGGGAAGGAACTATATTTAAAACAATAAACCAAGTAGCTGAAGAAATAGAAGCTATGCTTATTGTAATGGGTACTCATGGAATTAAAGGATTACAAAAACTTACAGGTAGCTGGGCTCTAAAGGTTATTGTAGGCTCTAAAATTCCATATTTCGTGGTTCAAGATTCTCCCTCTAAGACACCTGTTAGAAAAATGGTTTTTCCAGTTGATTTTAGAAGCGAAAATAAAGAAAAATTACATTGGGCAGAATTCATTTCTAACTTTTTAAATACTAAAATATATTTATTTAGTTCTTCTGGTAAGGATGGAGCATTGGAACCAAGAACAAAGGCAAATCTTGTTTTTTGTAAAAACTTTTTGACAGAAAAAGGTATTGAATATGAACTAAGCCTTTCAGAAGGTCAAGGTTCTTTTTCTCATGAAACCATTAATTTTGCAAAAAAAATCGAAGCTAGTGGAATTATAATTATGACTACAAGAGATATTGCATTTCATGATTATGTTCTTGGTGCAAACGAACAGCAAATCATTGCTAACGATTCTAAAATTCCAGTGTTAGTAATTAATCCACGTACCGATTTAATGAAATATGGTTACGGTGGTTTTGGTTGATAAAATTATTTATACATATTAGTTTAAACAACGACCAATGGTCGTTGTTTTTTTTTAATAAAAAAATAATTTTACAAACAATAATACGTTTATATTAAAATACTTAAAAGATATATGGAATTAGTTTTTGCTACAAACAACGAAAATAAACTTACTGAATTAAAGAATTTACTAGACAATTCTATTAAGCTAAAAAGCTTATCTGATATTAACTGTAATGAAGATATTCCTGAAACAGGAAAAACATTAGAAGTTAATGCATCACAGAAATCATCCTATATTTATAAAAAGTATAAAATAAACTGTTTCTCTGACGATACAGGTCTTGAAATTGAAGCTCTAAATGGTGCACCTGGAGTTTATAGTGCGAGATATGCAGGAGAAGACAAAGATGCAAAAAAAAATATGGCAAAGGTACTTAAGGATATGAAGGGAATAGAAAACCGAAATGCCAGATTTAGAACTGTTATTTCTTTAATAATTAATAATGAAGAATATCAATTTGAAGGTATTGTAAATGGCAAAATAGAAGAACATGAATCTGGTAATAAAGGATTTGGATATGATCCTATTTTTACTCCCAATGGTTTTACTAAAACTTTTGCAGAACTAGATATTAATGAGAAAAATAAAATAAGCCATCGAGGTAATGCTGTAAAAAAATTAGTAGAATTTTTAAATACACAATTTATATCGAACAAATAACTCTTTATAATCATTAAAGAAATAAAATTTATCATTAAATAATTAGTAGCATGAAATATCTTTTATTGCTTTGTTTTACTTTATTTGTTTATATTAAATCATTTACTCAAGATGCTATTGGAGAATGGCATGAATATCTAAGTTTTTCAAACGTACTTAATATCGAAAAAGTAAACAATACCATTTATGCCGCTACAGATTTCGGAATATTTACGTATGATACAGAAGAATATAACATTCAGAAGTACACAAAAATAAATGGTTTAAATGATGCTGATATTGCAACAATAAAAAGAATTCCTAATTCCAACAAAATCTTTATTGGATATGAGAACGGTAATATTGACATTTTTGAAAATGGTAATATTGATAATATCCCAGATTTAAAAATAAAATCATTAACAATTAGTAAAAGAATAAATCACATTGATTTTTTCAATGATCTTGCTTATTGTGCTACAGATTTTGGTATTCTTGTAGTTGACTATAATAAACTTGAAATCTCTGACTTTTATTATATAGGAAACGATGCTACCTCAGTAGTAGTTAACCAAATTGCTCATACTTCAGATTCAATTTATGCCGCAACAGAATCAGGCTTAAGGAAAGCTCCAATAAATAGCAGTTCATTATCATTTTATGAAACCTGGGAGTATACTTCTGATTATACTGCTCAATTTTCTGGTGTAATTTCGGTTAATAATGAAATCATCACAACAAAACTAAATAATAGTAGCTATGAAACATTTCATTACGCAAATGGTAATTGGAACAAAATTCATAGCAGTAGCAATTTTGTAAAACTAGAAGCTTTTAACAACGATTTTGCAATTGTTCTTCAAAACAAAATAGAGCTCTTTTACAACAATCTAATACCTTTTCAAACCATTTCTGAATATCAAATAGAAGATACAAAGATTGATATGCAATGTAATTGTGTACTAATTGATGATAATGAAGAAATTTGGATTGGTGATAGTGAAAATGGAATGATTAAAGTAGATGAAAGCTATGATTTACAAATATTACCTGACGGACCAGGTACAAATGCTTCTACAAAATTATTATATACAAATAATAATCTTTATTCAATAAATGGTTTACCACATCAACGTACACCTCTTTCTACGCCTGCAATCTGTTCAATATTAACACTAGATGGTTGGAAAATCTTAAATAAAAATAACGAACCTTATTTTTCATTTACTTATAACAATGGCACTACTAATTACAATATAAATACAATTAATTTAAGTGATATTGCTGTTGATCCAACTAATAAAAATAGATTATATATTTCAAGTGCAAGACATGGAATATATGAATTATTAAACAACGAAATAATTAATCATTATTATATTGACAATAGTGGATTACAAGTTGTTTTTGATGGTTCAAATCCATATGCAAGTGACTGGGTTTTAATAAATAGTTTAGTTGTTGATAATTCAGGTAATTTATATGCCTGTAATCAAGAAGTTTCATACCCGATAGTAATTAAACCATATAATGTAAGCGATGATAAATCAGAATGGATTCAATATGACTATTTACCTTATGATGATCCTGAAGAGCAAGCATGGTTACAAAATTTAATATTTACAAGCTGGGGAGATATATGGGCAATTACATCAACAGATCCAGATGGACTTTTTATGACAGACATAAACGATACACCTTATGACTCTAGTGATGATACTTATAGAGGTCCGAAAAATCCAAGGAACATTACATTTAATGACTCAAGATATTCTGATGTCAACGTTTTAGATGAAGACGGAGAAACGATTTCATCAAAACTTCTTTGTATGATTGAAGACAAAAATGGTTATATATGGATTGGAACAGAAGAAGGTCCTATAGTATATTACAGACCTCAAGATATTTTTGAAGAAGAAAATCCTTATGCCTCAAAAATCCTTGTTCCCAGAAATGATGGAACTGGATTAGCTGATTACCTATTGGATAATGAAAAAATATCAGCTATAGCAATAGATGGTGCAAACAGAAAATGGTTTGGAACACAAAATGGAGTTTATCTTGTTTCTGAGGATGGTACAGAAACTATCAACCATTTTACAACTGATAACAGTCCCTTAATATCAAACATGATAAATAGTATAAGTATTAATCCTGAAAATGGTGAGGTATTTATTGCAACAAACAAAGGAATTGTTTCATATATAGGTACAGCTACAGAGGGAAAAGAATCTTACAATTCTGTTACCGCTTTCCCTAATCCTGTTAAACCAGGTTATGAAGGTGTCATTACAATTAGAGGGTTAATAGAAAACTCAACTACAATTATAACAGACATTTCGGGAAAACTTGTTTATAAAACAACTTCAGATGGCGGACAAGTTGTTTGGAATGGAAGAAACTTAAACAACAAAAAAGTTTCAAGTGGAGTATATCTAGTTTTTGCAACAAATGAAGAAGGAGAAAAATCACTAGCAACTAAAATCATGATAGTCAGATAAAATATCATATTTTTATTTTTCATTCAGGCCAATTATTTTTGTGAAAAACAAAATATAAGAACTACATGCATAAAAAGATTCTTACAATTTCAATTTGTATTGTATTAGCAGGTATTTTATTATACTCGTATTTTTATTTACATAGTTTTAAAAACTATAAAAATAATCATGCAATAAAAGGTATTCCAACAGATGTTTCGTTAATTTTAAAAGTTGATAATCCAGATAACATACTCGAATACATTAATAATAAAATAGAATATCGCGACGACCTTTATTGTTTTGAATGGTTTCAATCCTTTTATAACGTTACTCAAAAATTAGATAGTTCTTACTTTTACAACCAGGATATCTTCGATAAATTAAAAAGAAAACCATTAACAATATCTTTTCATAAAGAAGGAAAGAAATCATTTACCCCTTTATTTATTTATGAAATTAACAACAAAGCTGAATATAAAGATATTAGTACATTTTTATTAGACAACACATCTCAAAAATGGATAATAAATCAAAGAAAATATAATTCAACTTCTATTTATAAAATAAAGGACAAGGAAGAAAATTATGAACTTTTTTTATCATTTGACACTGGTTTATTAATTATTAGTCCATCATCTTTAATTCTTGAAAAATCAATTAGACAATTAGATACTGAATTTTCTCTAGAACAAGATGATACATTTAATAAACTATATAAAACTGTTGGAAATAATAGTGATTTAAATCTATTTATAAATTTCAAACATACTGCTAACTTTTTAAGTGACATTCTTACTAAAGAATTTAAAGGTGGTTCTACAGTTCTAAATAAGGTTGGAAATTGGGGAGAATTAGATATTAATGTCAACAAAGATATTATTAGTATTAATGGATTTATACATCCTTCAAAAGAACGAGAAAAATTAAATTTTATATTAAAAGGTATTGATCCTTCTGTATCCAAAATAAGTAAGTTTTTACCTTCAAATACATCTTTCTTTTTAAGCTATACCATTGATGACAGTGAATTACTTTTAGAAAACTTAAATAGTTTTCTAAAGTCATCCGGAAATCTATCATCTTTTAATAAAAAACTACAATCTTTATCTGTTAACATTGATAGTAAAGAATACAAAGAACAAATATTTAACATACTAGAAGATGAATTTGCATTGGCCTACACAGCAAATACTTCTACTAACAAAGAAGAAGGTAAATATTTACTTATTAAAACTGTTAGTAAATCAAAAACTTTAAAAACCTTAAACAAAATAACTAACACACTTATTAAACCATCATCTAAATACGACCTTGATAAAGAAACTACTTTCCCTATTTATACATCGGATAAAATAGATGGAATTAAACATATTTTTAATCAATTTTTCCCAAATCCACCAACAAAATTTTTTACGTTTATTGATAATTATTTAGTATTTGCAAATACAATTAATTCCCTCAAATCAATTATTTACTCTTTTGAGCTTAAAAAAACATTATATCATAGTAAATATTACCAACAGTTTAGTGAGAACTTTTCATACAAAGAAAACGTATTCGTTTATATTGATTTATCCAAAATATCTTCAATTTTACCCAATGAATCAGATATAAGTATATTAAATCCAAATAAAGAGCAAAAAGAAATTCTCACTAAGTTTTATGGAATAGGAATACAATTCTCCAATGCTAATAATTTGCTTTATACCAATTCTTGCCTAAAGTATTTACCAATAAGAGAAAATGAACCTAGAACTGTTTGGCAAAGTGGATTAGACAGCACAATTTTCTCAAAACCCAGTTTAGTAATTAACCATTATACCAAAGAAAAAGAAATATTAGTTCAAGACAAATCAAATATCTTATATCTAATTGCTAATAATGGAAAAATACTTTGGCAGAGAAAACTTAATAATCCAATATTAAGTGAAATATTTCAGATTGATTATTATAGAAATAATAAACTTCAATACTTATTCAATACTAAGGACAGGATCTATTTAATAGATAGAAATGGAAATCCTGTGGAAAAATACCCCGTAAACCTAAGTCATGAAGCAACTAATGGTATTGCTCTTTTTGATTATGACAATAACAGAAACTATAGGATATTTGTAGCTTGTAATAATAAAGAAACATATGTGTATGATAAAACAGGTAAACAAATAAATGGTTGGAAAGCTAAAACAACTGAAGGTATTGTCAAAAATCCTATTCAATTCTTTAGACTTAACAATAAAGATTATATTGTATTTTCTGATGAAAAAAGAAACTACATATTAAATAGAAGAGGTAAAAATAGAGTAACAATAAAAAATGATTTTATAAGAAATAAAAACAGCCTTTTTTATCAATATGACAACTCATCTATTATAACATCTGATATTATTGGAAATGCAAGAATTATTAATTTATCTGATGGAAATGTTCGTACTCTCAAATTAAATGATTCAGATGAAGATCATTACTTTACATATAGCAATATCTCAAATAAGCCAGGTAATGAGATATTACTATTAACCCATGATGGTTTAAATCTATATTCAAATAAAGGAAATAAAATATTTTCAAAAGAAATTGAGGGAAATATATCCTTAATAGCAGACTTATATTATTTTTCTTCATCTAATATTAAGATTGGTGTTTATGATGAAAAAAATCAAAAGATATATCTATTTAATAATAGTGGAAGTATTTATAAAAACTTTCCTTTAAAAGGTAAATCTCGATTTAGTATTGGATTTTTAACATCTTCCAGCAGTCAATTTAATCTCATTGTTGGCGGGGATAATAATTACCTTTATAATTATCAAATAGAATAAAACAAGATGCTATGGATAAAATCAAAATCGGGATTCTAGGAGTATCAAACCATTTAATAAAGCGCATTGTATTACCTTTAACTAATTTAAGTAATGCAAAAATATATGCTATTGCTTCTAGAAGTGAAAATAAAGCAAAACAATTTGCTGAACAATTTGGAATTGAAAAATTTTATAGTTCTTATACGGACTTGTTACGAGATAAAGCAATAGATGCCGTATATATCCCTTTACCTAATCATTTACACTACAAATGGATTAAAGAAGCCGCCCAACATGGGAAACATATATTATGTGAGAAACCTATTTCGTTAAATAAAAATGAAGCTTCAGAAGCATTAAAATACGCCAATGATAATAATGTTTTAATACAAGAGGCATTTATGTATAAATATCATCCACAATGGATTCATGCATTAAACCTTATTAAAACAAACCAACTAGGACAAGTTAAATATATTCATACAACATTTGCTTATAATAATCCAAACCCTGAAAATATTAGAAATATTAAGGAATATGGAGGGGGTGCAATTATGGATATAGGTTGTTATGCAATTTCACTTTCGAGATTTCTTTTACAAAAAGAACCTACAAGAGTATTATCATTGATGCAATATCACAATGATTTTAAAACCGATACATTATCAACAGGCATTCTTGATTTTGAAGGTATTCATTCTGTTTTTACCGTATCAACACTAACTGAAGCAAATCAATCTGTAGAAATTGTAGCCACAGGGGGTACAATTAAAATTCACGTGCCATTTAATACTTATGTTGATACAAAATCAGTGATTACAGTATCGACACCACAAGGAGAGCGAAACATTAAATTTGATATTTGCGATCAATACGGATTAATGTTTTATGACTTTTGCAATAAAATACTAAACAAGGTTAATAATAATGATCATTTTACTGATGCTATAAATAACATGAAAGTAATTGATTCTTTATTTAAATCTAGTGAAACAAACACTTGGGTACAGATATAAAAAAAGCGGTGCTTAAACACCGCTTAAAATATCATAATTAATAATTTCTTATTACATAGAACTAATTTCAGCTGCAGAATATTGTTTAACTAAAGACATAACTCCTTTTGCACAACCTTCTGCTCCACCTTTAAATGAAAAAACAAGACTATAAACTTTTGTTTTTAAGCAAAGAAATTCAAAAGCACTATACATTTTCCCAGCATCAAAATTACTAACTAATAATTTATCCCCATCATATAACTGCATAATAACTTTTTCAGGATTACCTAATCCATTAACAGTATTAAACTTATATTGACTACGACTATTTAATATTACACTAAATTTAACATAACCAGTTTTAGTATCTTTCTTTTCTTGTTTAAGATCAATAGTAAAATCTTTCATGTATTGAGTGTCACCCATTTCTTTCAGTGCTTGTTTTAATAAATCGTCACCACACTGAGCATTACTTTCAATAGTAAATAATGAAATGAACAATATTGATAATATTAAGAGCTTCTTCATATTCATAATAATTTTGTTTCTTAAAAAAACTGTAACAAAGATAATTTTTTAATTTTTATATTATCTATGATACAATAAAATCTCTAAGGCTTTTAATTTCAGCAACAATTGCATCAATTTGTTCAGGAGTAATTTCTACATGGCTAATTTCATCTTGAACGATAATCAATGTACCATTCTTCTCAATTTTCTTAGGTTCTCCAAATTCTGTAGTAATTTTCACTCCCTCATATGACTGTTTAATTTGTTCCATACGAGTAACCATCTCTGCAAAATTAGGATCATTGCTAAAGTTATTCAATATAATTAATAGAATGTCAATAATATCCTTTTGCTCTCCAATTCTATTAATTAATTCTTCATTTTTAGTTGCTTGAATAACGTTTCCTGCAATATATAATCCCTCTATCCATGCTCCTGTTACAATAAGCGTACTTACATTACTTCGCTTTTGTTCTCTTAAATATGAATCCATCTTGTTAAAGCTATTAACAGATATTTCCATTAAAGAGTCCAAATTATTACTATTTGTAGCAAGTTGTTTTAATGAATTAAAATCAAAGAACTGACCAACTTTAATACCTTCTGATAGTTCTTTAATTGCTAAAAGATAGGATACCACAATAGTATTCTTGTCAAAAGTATTAATATAACCAAGGTCAGCACTTAAAACACCTAAATTAAGAGCTCTTTTAAAACTTGTATTATAATCTTTAATATTCTCTGGCTTATTTAATATTTTCTGTGAAAAATCCACACCTGACTTCTTAATTAATGCAGCCATTTCCACTGGTGATGAGATATTTTGGATTACATCTCCAATAATTTCTTCAGATAATTCTAATGGAGCATCAGTTGTTAATGCAGAATCAGAAATTGCAAACTCATCAGAATTAGTTTGCTTTTGTCCTGAGTTACCTGAACAAGCAGAAAACATAAAAATTCCGCTTAATATAACCGTAGTATACAATAATTTCTTTAACATGATAGGTTTATTTTAAATTTTCAAAATAATTAGGTTATACTGAATACCTTATAAAAAGGTTACTTTTTAAGATATTTTAATTCTTCAAAGGCATTAAATGATTTACGTAATAAATCATAATATAATACAATATATAATAATATAGTAAATAGCCATACAACTGAAATATTAAACCATAAAGTTTCAAAAAACTTTCCGGCAAAAAACTTCTTAGGTGCAAAAAAATGTGCTCTAAAATCTAATGCAAAAGAAGGTTCAGGCAACAAATAAATTGGATCTACATTTTGTATTAACTTATCACCATCTCTTAATATTTTATTTTTTTCAAATACTTTACGTACTATATCTGAAATACTTTCATTTATATATTTATCCTGTAAGTTATTATATTGATCTTTACCATACTTTGACATAGCATAATTAATCATCTTTTCTTTCTTATTTGAAGCAGCTACAAATCTGTTTGAATAAGAATCTTTTAATTTTTCAAGATGACTAAATAATAACTCATATATTTTATTATTAAAACCTTCTGAAGTTAATTTATCCAGACTATCGAATTGAATTTCTTGGACTCTCTTATTTTCATTTGAAACTTCATTTTTTAACAAAGCTAAATCTTTGATATAATTTTCTGTTTCTTCTTCAGTAGGATTGTTGTTTGTAATATATTTTTTACAATTATCTAAAATATCCTGTAGCTCTTGAATATAATAAACTACTTTAAAATCAGTTGAACTCTCTTCCTGTTCAACATTAAAAAATACTTGCTTAAATTTATTATTCTTGTATTGATCAACCATTAAACCTTCATAAATCCATCGGGATGGCATAAACTCAGCTATAATTGGTACTTTATCTGCACTAGTAACATCTCTATTCAATTTATCAAATGTAAACATCGCACCTCCTAAAACCATTTGCGGTATCATTACCAAAGGAATTAATATATATATAGTTACGATCGAATTAAACGATGCCGATAATATTAAACCTAATATATTAGCAAATGCCGATACTGAAAAAAATGCTAACCAAAATTCAAAATACATATCCTTAATACCAAGTACAGTATTTGCTACTCCAACAAATAATCCCATTTGTATAGCAGATATAGTAAATAGAATTAGAATTTTTGAAACGAGATAACTTGATCGGGATAAGTTTAAAAAAGCCTCGCGCTTAAGTATTTTTGCATCTTTAAATATTTCCTCGGCACTAACTATTAATCCAAAGAATAAAGAAACAACAATTCCCATAAAGATATAGGGAGGAATATTTTCGTTATCTCTAAATATATACACATTTGAATCAGGATCTACAATATACCTTATTAAAAATGATAATATAAAACCTAATATAGGTGCCTCTAAAATGTTTAATAAAATATATTGAGTATTTGAGATTTTAGAAAAGAAATCTCTTAATGTATAGATTTTAAACTGGTTTAACCAGGCAGGTATATTTAAAGATCTTGGAGGTGCTGTTACTATATCATCAACCTTAGGAATTTCAATATTTTCGATATAAAGCTCATTCCATTCCTTTGGTGATGTTTTCCTTTTATTTGTATAATTTCCATATTCATCAATTACATTAGCATCAATGATATTAAAAACCATTTCAGGATTTAAATTACCACATTGTGGACATTCTCCCTGCTCACTATTAATTTGTGCATCCAGACGTTTAAAATATATCAAGGACTCACTTGGATTACCATAATAAACTGGATAACCACCCGTATCTAATATAAACATCTTATCAAACATTTTATAAATGTCTGATGAAGGTTGATGGATAACTACAAAGATTAACTTTCCTTTTAATGTTAATTCTCTTAAAAGATTCATAACATTTTCTGAGTCTCTGGAAGATAACCCAGAAGTAGGTTCATCTACAAACAAAATAGAAGGCTCACGTATCAACTCTAATGCTATATTAAGTCGTTTACGTTGTCCCCCACTAATCATTTTATTTAAAGGTGAACCTACTTTTAAATTTCTTCTTTCAAATAAACCTAGGCTTTGTAAAGTATCATTAACTAATTCAGTTAATTCTTCTTCTTTCTTATCTTTAAAACAAAGCTTAGCATTATAATATAGATTTTCAAATACAGTTAATTCCTCAATTAACAAATCATCTTGAGGAATTAAACCTATAATACCTTCTAACTTCTCTTTTTCTTTATGTAAATTTAATCCGTTAATCCTAACTTCTCCACTACTAGGATTTTCAATACCTGAAAGCACATTTAATAAAGTAGTTTTACCGGCACCACTTGCACCCATAATACCAATTAATCGCCCATGCTCCTCAGCCAAATTTACATCACGTAAACCTATACCCCCATTCTTAAATTGAAAACCTAAATTTTCAACAACATATGAAATTTTAGGAGTTGAAGCATCCGTCATAAAATTACTTACAACATCCGTATAATAAATAGGAGCCCTAGAAGGTAGCTTTAAGAAACTACCCTTAGGAAAAAGGTATATTCTTCTGGTTGATAATAATAATCCATTTAAGAATACATCCTGATCTCCTGTATATCTAAGAAAATATAAATCAGCACTCTTTATTCTTAAAATAATAATATTACCATGTAATTTAGTAGCTTGAATATGTTCACGATTCTCACCATCGTTAACACTGGAGTTAATTAATAAAATATTCTCAAGATCAAGCTTTTTTAAGTCATCATTAACAACAAATGCCTCAATACTTTTTTTCTCCTCCTCAGAGAATTTAAATACATCGGCAGCTGTATTAATAATAGCCATTCTTTGGTCAGTAAATTTACGATCAGCATTAACTAATTCGTACATACGAACCAATACTACAACTTTTTGTTCTTTATTTAGTTGCTTATTAATTTTTTTACAGATTCCAATAATTCTTACGGAATCTTTCATTGAGGTTAGTTGAACTTTTCCCTCTACTTTATTATTGCTTCTTTTATCTTTTGAGTGCTTCTGAAATAAAGCAAAATACTCATCAACGGCTTCTGAAGTTAACTGTTGGGTTAAAAAGTTTTTAACGAATTCTATTTCACTTTCTTGCACTCCATCATCTTGTTTAGCAATTAAACCAAACAATTGCATTAGTGCTTTTAATATTTCTTCACTCATAGGATATTATTTGCAATAAAATTATACTTTAATCAGTATAAGCTTCGTATTCAAATGGGATTTCTACGATATCAGCATATTCCTCTCCTGCTTCTAACATATCTTCTTCCTCTTCATGATAATGCCATCTAATAGTCACATCATTCCCATTTTCCACTATTTCTTCAAATTTTAATAAAATATCTAATATAATTTTAGAAGATGCTGTATTAAAATATTCTAACTTAAAATTAAATTCAGTTTTATCATTTGGAGCCTCTGAATATTCATCAATCCAATTCATTATAGGCTCATAAAACATGTTAACATCTTCCGGTAAAGATCTCCCCGAAATTTCAAACTTATTATTCTCTTTGTCTAGAATTACATTAGGAGTATCATCTGTTCCCTGAATATTGATAACTTCCATGATTTAATATTTTAGTTGTTTTTAATTATTCCTTTTTATTGTTGACGTCAAGATAAAAAATGAAACCTCTTCATTTAGTTTTTTAAACTGATAGGTTAATACGCTTCCTGTTTTCTTAGCAATATCTATTAACCCAAGTCCAGCTCCTCCTTTATCAGATATTCTTCCTTCACGCATTTGATTTTTGTATAACTCTGATAAGCCTTTTTTATCTAATGAGTTTACTTGCTCAAGGTTTTCTGTAAGGCCTGGAACCTTTTCATTTTTGATTACATTACCTGTAATAATATTATATGATTCTTCACCTTTACTTACCATGACAATTCCCCTTCTTTGGTCATCATCATCCTCAGTAAGAGAATCTGCATGCTTGCTAATATTCTGCAAACATTCTACCATAACATTAAAAACCTTACGCTGTACAGCATTAGATTCTTCACTTTTGGCTAAACTTTTTTCAGTTAGTGAAGTAAAAGTTTTTGTAATCTCCTGTGTTACTTCTCCTTCGTAAACTAAACTGATTTCATTAGTTTTCATAGTTTGATAAAGCTGATAAGCAAAATCTAAAAAACTATTTTTGTCTTGAGAATTTCCCATCGTAAATAATTATTTAGTTCGTAAACCTTACAATTCAATTCCTATTAATAAAACATCATCCACTTGTTTCTCTTCGCCCATCCATTCATAAAAACTGGATGAGAAATGACGTGAAAAATGGGCCATTGTATAATCAGGACTTTCTGTTAAGGCTTCCTTAATTCTTTTTGTTTGATATTTTCTTCTTCTTTCTCCTCCTAATTGATCTGGTAAACCATCAGAAAAAATAAAGATTTTATCACCATCTTCATATGGAATTTCATGATTTTCAAAATCCTTCTCTTTCTTTTTTAATAATGGTTTTCCGCCAATACCTTTTCGGGAACCTTTATATTCGATTAATTCACCTTTTCTTAGCAAATATAATGGATTATGCGCACCTGCAAATTGTATAGTCTTTTTTTCTTTATCAATTTTACACAAGGCAAGGTCCATTCCATCCCTACCATTATTGCCTTCTTCATTTTGTTTTAATGTAGTTCTAACACCTTGATGAAGTAATTCTAAGATATTTGCAGCATTAAAACCGTTATCAATATTTACAATATTATTTAATAAGAAATAACCTATAAAAGACAATAAGGCTCCGGGAACACCATGTCCTGTACAATCTACGGCTGCCACATAAAAAGTTTCATCTTTTTTGACAAACCACGGGAAATCTCCACTAACAACATCTTTGGGACGATAAAAAATAAATGACCTTGGAAAATGTCGTTGAATAAAATTAGTATCAGGTAAAATAGATGTTTGAATTCTTTGTGCGTAATTTATACTATCAGATATCTTTTTATTCTTTTCCTTAATTTCCTGCTCAATCTTTTTAATTTCTGTCATATCATGAGCAACAAATAAAACAGACTCCAGAATTTTATCTTCATTTAATTCAGGAATTGCTTTAATTTGCATTATTTGAGTTATATCATTAGAACTGAGTTCTATCTCCTCATTAATTTGTCCATTCTCTTTCTTAACTCTCATCAAAACTTCATTGACAAATTCAATAAATCGTTCATCAATATACAATTCTGATATACGTTTCTTTGTTATTTCATTGGTTGAAAGCCCTATAAATTTAGCTACAGCAGGGTTAGCATAAACAATCTTTCCAGAAGTATTAATACGCAAAATCATATCAGGAGAATTTTCAGAAAGCGATTGCATTCTACTTTTCATTCTCTCTTCTTTCTCGGCTCTAATTCGTTCTGTAATATCTTGAGTATTAAAGATAATTCCTTTTATTGCAGGATCATGTAGCAAATTCTTACCTTTTGTTTCAAGGAATAATTTTTCACCATTCTTTTTTAAATAAGCATATTGTGCTATACTTTCTCCTCCTGGTGTTTGTTTTAAATACTCAAATAAATTGTTTATTGTTTTATAACCTCTAGGTGTCATCATTTCAGGATCCATACCCCTCACTTCATCTTCATCACTGTAACCTAGAATTCTTTTTACTGAAGGACTTTCAAATATTAAACTTTGATTTTCGTTATAAATTGAAATAAATTCTGAAGCATTTGTAAGTAAAGCCACCAAACGTTTTTGAGCATTTTCAACCTCTTGCACTTTAGATTCTAATAACTCATTTGACCTTTCCAGATCTTCCTGAGCTATCATCATTTCTTTAGCATTTTCTTTAAGTTTCTCTTCGTTCTGCTTCAAAGTCACAGTCATTTCTTGCGACTCTTTCAATAAATATTCTGTTTTAGCATTAATTTTTTGTGCGTAGATAGTTCTTCCAACCATAGAGCTAAGCTCTTCGGCAAAACTTAATTTGTAAGTTGGAATATGATCATGTAAAAACCCTAATTCAACTACACCTTGTAACTCTTCATCTTGCATTAAAGGAAGAATAATTAAACTCTTTGGTTTTCTATCACCCAAAATACCTGATGTAACTGTAAAATAATCGTCAGGTATCTCAGTGCGATAAATCATTTCTTTTTCAAAGGCAACTTGTCCAACTAAACCTCTACCAATTTCATACTCATGATTTACAAAACGTTGACGATTATATGCATAAGTAGCCCTATTAACTAATTTATCATTTTCTAAAATATAGAATGCACCCTGAATTCCATCTGAATAATGTATGATACCTTTAATTAATTCTATAGAAAGTTGATCAATATTCCTATATGTTCTTAAAATATCATTTACTAATTCTTTTCCTTTTGTTATCCATTTTAACTCTTCTTCTTTCTGATTTGTTTCCAGTAAATTTTTAGCTAAACTAACTAAGGAATTAGAATCTTCATTTTTATATTTAAATACGGATGAAAAATCACCCTTTCTAATATAATTTGCAATTTGAATATTAGAATCTAAATTACTTTTTAAGTTTGTTATTTCTTTACCAAATTTTTCATTATGTAGGCGAACATAGTTAAAGAAATATATAATAGTTAATGGGATACCTATAATTAATAAATCAACAAACCATACTAAAAACGTTGTATGTATTTTAAGTATACTATTTAATGATAACTTTTCTCCGGAAAAATCGATAAATCCAAACCAAACTAATATGTATACTATTATAATAAATAATGACATAAAGTACCTATCTCCCTCTTTTATAACATTAAAAGATAAATACTTATTTATATTTTTTAAAGGTTTCTTTAAATGCATTTCAAAAATTATAAAACTTTAATTTCACTTATACCATTACTTATTTTAACCCAATGATTTTCAATATTAATCATTTTAAAGGTTGCTAATTCGATTATACCAACAGTTGCATTATTTACAACAATCGGTAATAAATATAAGTGCTTTGGTTTTGACGAACCTGTACATGATTCAATGTTAAAATATTCGTCGTCAATTTCATTAACAACTATTACTTTTTGACTTGTAATACTTTCACCATTAACTCCACTATGTTCATTAATTTCACTAAGTACTTCTTCATCACTTAAGCCATAGACCCCTTGTACGCTAAAATTATCCGAAGGTTTTATCTTAAAATAACAAACTCCAAGACCTATTTCATAATGCTTAGCTAGTTTTGCTAAGAAATCAGTTGCAAATTTTTTAATATCATCACTTTCTGACGCTAATTCTACAACTTCTTTAGAAATCATTTCTATTTCATCTTCACTTTTTTCTTCGTTATTTTCACTTTGGAATTTGCTTAAAACCTCCTTATAATGTTCAATACTTTGAATATATTCTTCCTCTTTTTTTTGAAATTCTATATCTTTTAAATCAATTTGTCTTCTATTTTTTCGAATAATTTTATCAGATAAGTATATAATACCAATAAAACCAACGAAAGAAAGAATTTCTAAAATAAGAAAATCTATAGGAATTGATATATTAACATAAAAATACTTCAACAAAGCAAACATAAATGCTAATGTTGAAATAATATATAAGGTAGTTATAGGTTTTAATTTCATTTCAGACATTTTAAAGTTTGTTCAAAAAGTCAATTATTCCTTCAGGTGATAATATTTCATCAGGAGAGAATAATTGTAAAGCAGCTTTAGGCATTGTATCTACATCACACGTAGAAGGGTCCTGAACTATTGTATAACCTTTCTTTTTATGGACATCAAACATTCCTTTAGCTCCATCTTTATTCGCTCCAGTTAAAATAATGCCTACCATTTTTTCGCGAAAAGAAGTAGCTGAAGAAGAAAAAGTATAATCTATTGATGGTCGACTATGGTTATTTACTTCTTCAGTGGATAAAGATATCGTTGAATCAAATTCAACAAATAGATGATAATTAGAGGGTGCTAAATAAATCTTCCCACCAATAATACTATCCTTGTCAAATGGTTCAACAACTTCTAAATTTGATTTCAGCTGTAATCCTTCTAATAATCCTGATCTTACATGTTTAAGACGATGTAAACAAACAATTATTGGATATTGAAAATCTGGTTTAATTTGAGCCAGAATTTTAGATACAATTGAAAAGCTTCCAGCTGATCCTCCAATAACAATTCCTTTATAATATGTCGCTCTAGTATTATTCATTAAAAAAAATCAAACTTTATAAATTTGCTCATTACAATCAAATGACTCACATAAATCAATATTGCTATTACATATACGCTCTTTAATTCCTAAAGCAATAAAACCTCCTTTTTTTATAGATTGCAAAATTATATCCTCAGCTTTATTTTGAAGCTTTGAATTATAATATATCATCCGATTTCTAAAAAGCACAATATTTATATATTGAGTTGGACCTTCTAGAAAAAAACTGTTATTAATAAATTCAACATTTTTAAGCAGAGACTTATTTATTTTTGTTTTTCCTTCTTCTAAATAGAAATAATCTTCAAACGAAGTATGCAATTCAAGTCTCTTAAAATTTTGTTTACTTATTTCTAATGTTTTTAATGGAATGATTCCTTCTTTAACTTCTTCTATAATTTTATTTGATTGTGAATTACAAATAATTTTTGTCGAATCAATAAGTTTATCCTCCTCTAACATTACTAATAATGAAAATAACTCATGCGACGAAACCAATTCAGGCAACCAAATATTTACATTCTCATTTTCAAACTTTGGTAAAAGTTTATTCTTTAATGTTCTCCAAAAAGAAGGATCCCTAAACATTTCTGTATCTCCCACTTGAAATAAATACAGAAATTCATCAATTAAATTTCCCCTTTTTATTTCATCAATAAAAAACGAAACAGATTTAATGTTAAGTTGATTAAATACATATGCGAATCGTCGACGTAGAAACGACAGAGCAAAATTATAAATATCAAGTTTTAAAATATCCTCTAAAACTGGTGTAATTAACCTAATATCATTTAAAGTAGGTATAACAGCCATGATTTATCTGTATTTAAATTGAAATGTTGAACTCTTTGTATAAACCATTCCATGCTTAATAAACCTGGTTTTAAAAAAACCATGTAAAGCTTCGTGATTACCAAGGACTAAGACACCCCCATCATAAAGTTTATCAAAAAACTTTTTCACAATTTTCATTTGTAAATCCGGATTGAAATATATTAATACATTTCTACAATAGATAATATCGAATTTTTGATAAAATGGGATAGTTTCAGTTACTAAATCATGTCTTCTAAAATCTATCTTATTTCTAAGAATATCTTTAAATCTAAAAGTATCAGAGCTCTTATCTATATCACAATAATGCTCAAAGTCATTGGCATTATCCTTAACTTTTTGCATTAATACTTTGTAAGCATCAATATATCTCTGATTATTACTTAAGCTATATTCTCCCTTTTTAGATATTTGTAATACTTTTTTATTAATATCTGTAGCAACAACCTTAGCTTTATCTATTAGACCTAATTCATTTAAAAGAATGAGATTTGAATATACCTCTTGACCTGTTGAACATCCAGCATGCCATATATTAATCGTTTTTTTACTTTTTAACGATGGCAAAATTTTGTTATACAAATATTCCCAGGTTTCAGGATTTCGAAAAAGTTCTGTTGTATTAACTGTTATTTCATCAACTAAATTTTCTACAAATGCTTGATCTGTTTTTGTCAAATACAACAATTCTTCCAAATTAACTTTATGATCACTCAAAACTTTTTCAATTCTTCTTTGAATTGAATTATCTGAATATTCACAAAAATTATATGGTGTATGCTTTTTAAGCTCTTCTAAATAAGTTTTAAAAGTTAAATTCCCCACAGATTAAATATATTTTAGAACAACTCAACTTCAACATTTTGGATAAATGCTGTAAATGAATGATCATCACCAATTTGAGCTTCTGATAATAAAAACAAGACAGGTATATCATCTCCAAACTTATTTTTAATAGGAACTTCTTTTCTTTCTCCTACCACTTTTTGCTCATCTGTATTTATATAAGCCTTAACAAATGGATCATTTTTAGCTGTTTCTGTAGAAAATAACATAGAAACGTGTTGACCTAAAACTTCAACTCTTTCATAACCCCAAAGCTTTTCAGCGGCAGCATTGAAAAATTCTAAAATACCTTCTTTGTTTGTTGTGATGATTGCATCTAAAGCTCCTTCCAGAGTTTTCTCATTTCGTATTTTGACAGCTTCAATTTCTTTAAACTGCTCTTTCATTTCATCTCTTGCTTGTTCAAGCATAATACCTAGCTCATCTTTGGAACGTTTCATTTGCTCTTCCATACGAACTTGATCAGTTACATCATTTTCGAGACTAAGAATTTTTACAATTTCACCGTCATTATCAATTACTGGTGTATATGTAGTCAATAAAAAGATTTCTTCTCCAAGTTTAGTTCTTCTTCTTACCCTGCCTTTAAAATTCTTACGATTTTGTAAATCTGATAATATTTTATTCAATTCTTCTATATCCTCTTGAAAGGTAAAAATCTTTAAATTTTGACCTTCAATTTCTTCAGGTAGATATTTAAAGGTTTCTAAAAACAATTGGTTTACTGATATTAAAGATCCATCCACACCATACTCACAACTTATTGCTGAGTTATCAATAGCTTCAAGTATACCTTGCATCTCAACTTCTCTACGTTCAGATTCCTCTTGTGTAGCTTGCATTTCTTCCAAATTTTGTCTCAATTCTTCTTCTTGTTGAGACATTCTTTCTGCTTGTATTTGTGTTTCGTGTAGTAACTTGGTAGTTTGAATATTAATTTGAACAGCAGAGATTGTTGATGCTATACTTTCTGCAGTTTTTTCAATAAATTCAATTTCAAAAGGTTGAAATTCGCGGAAAGATGCTAATTCAATAACACCATAAACTTCATCATTTGCCTTTAAAGGTACAATTAATATAGCTGAAGGATTTGACTGCCCTAAACCTGAAGTTATTGTAATATATTCATTAGGTACATCAGTTAAATATATAGTATCTTTTTCTAACGCACAACGTCCAATTAATCCTTCTTCCCACTGAATAACTTTATCAGTAAATTTTTTCCTGTCAAAAGCAATACATGCCGTAAGTTCAAAAAACTTATCGCCTTTAGCATTTTTATTTAATAAGTAAAAACCACCTTGATTTATTTTAAGATAATTTACCTGATAACTAATTATGTTATAAGCTAATTCTTCAAGATTATCATTATTACGACGCAGTATTTCACCAAATTGAGCCAACCCCTGAGTTACCCAAGTTCTTTGCTCTTCTTCTATTTTATTTTGCTCTTGTTCTTTTTTACTCTGTACTAAATAATCATGTAAATTTAAAAGAGATTTACTTAATTGATCACGTTTATCATCAACTAAATCAGTATTATTCAAATTACCTTCACGTAAATTATTTACAAATTTCAAAACTCTTTCAGATCTTCGAGCTTCTGATTTCAATGACTTACGTTGTTTTCTAATAATTTTAATAAAACGTAATGCAAAATAATAGCCCAGTGCTGTAGTTATAAAAGGTAGAATAATTATTAACCACATTCCTGGAAACAGATATAACATATCAGCAAATGTTCTATTTGTCTGCATAAATATATTTGAATTCATATTTAACAGAAAGACAAATAAAGCCACAAGAAACCCTAATAAAAATCCTCTGAAAGTAAACTTTCTTAATATATTAGATAGGTCTATATTTTTCACAACTTTGAGTTTTAATTTTATGTAAAAAGCCTTTATCTAAAGCACGGTGAAGTTAAAACTTTTAAACCACCAATTTAAATAAATATAGTATTTACAATGATTTTACTAAAAATGGTGCTAATTGTTCTAAACTTAAAATATGATTAGCTGCACCTAATTTTGCTGCCTCTTTTGGCATCCCATATACAACAGAACTTTGTTCATCCTGAGCTATTGTATCGGCACCCGTTTCTTTAAGTTCTAATAATCCTTTAGCGCCATCGTTCCCCATACCTGTAAGCAAAACACCAATTGCATTTTTACCTGCATAACGAGATGCACTACGAAATAATACATCTACAGATGGCCTATGTCGATTTACAAGTGGACCTTCTTTAACTTCAACAAAATATTCTTTCCCAACTCTTTTTAAAAGCATATGATGATTGCCTGCAGCTATCAATACTCTACCCTGATATAACTTATCGCCATTTTCAGCTTCTTTTACTTCTAAATCACAAATATTATTTAAACTATTTGCAAATGATTTAGTAAAACCTTCTGGCATATGTTGGACTATTGCAATACCTGGCATTTTTGGAGGTAAGTTTCTAAGGAAAGTTCTTATTGCTTCTGTCCCACCAGTTGAAGCTCCTAAAACAATCACTTTTTCTGTTAAAGTAATTCTATCAGAAGCGGATGCTCTTTGTAATATTACATCTGCACTATATTTAGGTTTCACCTCTAATGGAGGTGCTGGTGCTTTAGTAACTATTTTTTTTCTTGATAATTTAGCCTGGGCTGCTGCTTTAACCGCATCACAAATCATTATTTTTGATTCGTTAATAAATTTAGCAGCATTCATTGCAGGTTTACCTATAATTTCAGAAGCTCCATATTCAAGAGCTTTCATCGCAGTTTCTGTACCTTCAGTTGTAAGCGATGAAATAATTACTACGGGAATAGGATGTTGAGACATTATCTTTCGCAGAAATGTAAGACCATCCATTCGTGGCATTTCAATATCCAGAGTGATTACATCTGGAACTTCTTTCATTATTTTTTTTACCGCTATTATTGGGTCTGCAGCTGTACCCATAACTTCAATATCTGGATCAGAACCCAATATTGAAGAAAGACTTTGTCTTACTACAGCTGAATCATCAACAACTAATACCCGTAACTTATTATTTCGCATAGCACAAGGTTATCTATATATCTTTTTATTTGCACATTAAATATAAAAATATTCAATTCAAATAAACAAAAGATGTAAATATTCCTTTAAAGATTTTTTTTATCAAGCAATTTATGCCTGACTTCTCCTGTATCCGTAAAAAAGATAATTTTTCTACCTCTTTTTCCTCCTGTACTTGAAGCAACAATTGGAATCTTTCTTTCTTCGAGCATAATTCGTGCAACACGAATATTTCGCTCTCCAATTTGTATTTTAGAACTTCCTGTTTGCATCAACTCTCCACCACCGAAAATTTTAGCCTGCAAGTCTTCAATTCTAGAACCATGAAATAGCAGTTTATCAATCAATTTATCGATAGCAATATTTCCGTATTTAGGTGAAGCCAAATCATTACCACTCCAGTGAGGAAGCATATAATGATTTATTCCTCCTATTTTTAACCGAGAGTCCCACAAACATATTGCAACACAGGAACCCAAAATAGTTTTCACCAAAAAAGGTTCTTTGCTAACAAATAGTGAGGATGGATATAAAAAATGTTGTAAATATTGACTCATTTATCCACCATTAAAAAATCTCATCCTCTTCATCGAAGAAAATATCATTGCCTTCTCCACTAAATCCATCAACTATATTTTTAGCTTCAGGAACACTTATTGTAAATGTTGATCCTTCCCCCTTTTGGCTAGAAATTTCAATATCACCACTTAAAACATCCAACAATGCTTTTGTAATGGATAATCCTAAACCATGCCCTCTATTAATTGAATTTATACCTGTATCTAATCTCTTAAATCTTTCAAAAATAGTTTGTTGATTTTTCTCTGAAATACCAGTTCCAAAATCTTGTACAGATATTTTTAAAACATCTTCATCGTCTAACCATACAGAAATTACTACTTTACTATCCTTATAACTATACTTTAATGCATTATTAATAAGGTTACTTAAGATAAGTTTTAATTTCTCTGAATCTGTTTTAAAGTAAAAGTTTTTACCAAATCCATGCTCAATATTAAACTGAATATCAAAGCTAATACCCATTTTTCTAGAAATAATATTGAAAGAATCAACTACTGTTTGTAGAAGACTTCTAATATTAACTTTAGCAATATTAGGAGCAATTTCTCCAGCTTCAATTTTTGCTGCAACAAAAATATTTTTCAGCTGAAAATCTAGATTAAAAGCTTCAGAGTGTATAAGAGCAACCATTGAAACGACTTTTTTCCAATCGTGCTTTTCTACTGATAAAATTGCTTTTGATAATCCTAATATTGATGTAAATGGATTTACAATTTCATTAGAAATATTTGATATAAAGTGACTTTTAAGAGCTTCAGAATCTTTAAGTTTCTTTGAAACGCCTTGCAATTCAAGTGTTAAATCCTTAATTTCTTTTTCACTATTTTTACCAGCCTCTAGCCGTTGTCTTAGCTCCTTAAGTAATTGTCTGTCTGATAAATTATTCATGGTTCTCTTTTTGTTCTTTATTTTTTTCTAAAAATAGTTGGTTTTATATGTTCCAAAGGAACATTCATCCCTGTTAATGATTCTGAATGACCGATAAAAAAATATCCTCCCTGTTTAACATGGGAACTCAATTTATTAATAACACTTTCTTGTGTTTGTCTATCAAAATAAATTAAAACATTTCTACAAAAAACAACATCATATTTTTCATTAATATTTGAATAAGTTGAATCCATTAAATTCAAATATTTTAATGATAAATTCTTTTGCAATTCAGGTCTAACCTTAACAGTTGGATTTATTTTATCTTTACTCTTTAATAAATATTTCTTTTTTAAATCAATTGGAATTATATCTACTTTATTAAGAGGATATATCCCTTTTGCTGCCTTACTCAATACATTTTGTGAAATGTCGGTTCCTAACATTGAGTAGTCAAAACCAGCATTTATACTTTTAAATTCATTTAATGTAATGGCTAAAGTATATAGTTCTTCACCACTTGAGCAACCTGCACTCCAGATTTTAAATGGTTGTCTACTATTTTGATTTACAAATTCAGGCAACACTGTTGTTTTTAAAAAATCAAAATGAATTGGTTCTCTAAAAAAATCAGTTTTATTTGTTGTTACAACATTTAGAAAATTAAAAATTTCTTCACGTTGTCCATCTTTACTAAATAAGTAATCTTTATATTCAGTGTACGAATTCATGTTTAATTCACGAATTCTTTTTAACAGCCTCCCTTGTAACATAATTCTCTTTACAGGAGGCATTTTTATACCAAACTCTGTATAAATAAATTGACTAAAAGCTTCAAAATCTTTTGAAGATAATTCTGCTTTAAAACAATCCAAATCTTTTGAGTATGACTTTTGGTTATTCACTACTTATTTATTTGATTAATCAAATCTCCCATACTGATAATTTCATTTACACTAAATACCTTATCTGAATTAAGTATTAAATAAAAGTTATCATTGACAGAACATGTTGCCTTTATATATGTTGGACTATAATCAGTATCTACTTTTCGAAATTCACTTTCATCAACTTCAAAAACGTCAGTTACTGCATCAGCCATGATACCAACTTTAAATGAACTATTATCATCATTTCTTGTAACATCAATTACTACAATACAAGTTTGAGGAGTAATTTCAACTGGTTGCATTCCAAACTTTACACCAGTATCAATTAAAGGAACAATCTCTTGTCTATAATTAATTACACCTTTCATGAAAGAAACAGTTTCAGGCATTTTACGAGGTTCTTCATACTCACGAATCTCATTTACCTTACTTACATGAATTGCAAATGATTCAGTGCCTAACTTAAACGAAAGATATGAATTGTTTATCTCTTCCATTATTTTACGTTTTTACTTTCAATTTGATTAATAACGTGCATTAAATCAATCATATGAATAAATTCATCTTTTTCCTTTACAGTCCCTTCAAACGATTCAATTAATCCCATACCATTTTGAAATGCCGCAGGCATAATTTTATCATTACTTACTTCAAAAACTTCTTTAACAAAATCGACTACAATACCGAATTGAGATTCAAGCTTATCTTCAGGAGATACTACAATTATTGAGGTATCCCTGGTATTTTCGTAATTCTCAATTTGCATTATAACTCTCAAATCTGTTACAGGAACAATATTACCATGTAGATTAATAACACCAAGAATAAAATCTTTTGTATTAGGAACCTTTGTTACATTACCTTCTTCATATGGTAGAATATTTCTAACCTTTAGGCTATCGAAAGCAAAAATTTGATTTCCCAGATTAAATGAAATTAATGTTTTAAAATCGCTCTCCATAACTAATTATTTATGTAGTTTTTGAACCCAATGATAATGTATCAACCTATTTGTATCAACTACCATTGAAATAGTACCATCTCCCATAATTGAAGCCCCGGAAATTACTTCCTGATCTTTTAATAATCTTCCAAAAGGTTTCACTACTGTTTGAAATTCACCAATTACTTCATCTACTACTAAACCAATCTTTTTGTTTTCGAATTTGACTTGTATAATGTGTTTTTTACCTTCTCTTACTGGTTCATTAAATATCTTTCTTAAATCAATAATAGGAAATTGATCACCATTAAGAGTAATAACATTATTAAAAATATCTTTTTGATCCTCTATTTCAAGAGGGAATATTTTTTCAATCAATGATATCGGAATTACATATTGTGTATCTGCAACAGTTACTAATAAACCATCTATAATTGATAATGTAAGTGGTAATTCAAGAGTAACTGTTGTACCTACTTCAGGTTCTGAATTAATAGATACTTCACCTCTAATTTCACCTATTTTACGTTTCACAACATCCATACCCACACCTCTACCAGAAAGATCTGAAACTACATCTTTGGTAGAAAAACCACTCATGAAAACTAAATCAAAAATTTCCTTTTTAGAAAGTTCTATTCCTTCATCTACAAGTCCCTTTGAAATAGCCTTATTTAAAATATAATCAGGATTGATTCCTTTTCCATCATCTATTACCTTAATGATAACACTTGCACCTTCATAATATGCTTTAAAAATGATAGTTCCTTTAGGAGACTTACCTTTTTTAATACGTTCATCGGGCATCTCTATACCATGATCTACACAGTTTCTAATCATATGTAGTAAAGGATCGGTAAGATGCTCAATTATATTTTTATCCAGTTCAATATCCCCACCTTCTATAATGAAATCAATTTCTTTGTTTAATTCTTTTGATAAATCACGAACTAAACGTTGAAATCTCATTAAATCATTTTGAATAGGAATTAAGCTAATTTCAAATGCGTTATCTCTAAGCTGGCGGGTTAGTTTTTGAATATTTTCAGAAAGCCCCATCAAATGTGCATCACCACTGTTTTCAGCATGAAGATTTAGCTGAGCTTGAATTGTTACTAATTCACTAACTAAATTTACTAATTCATCAATTTTTGTGGAAGATACACGTATGCTTGATATTTTATGTTCCTTTAATTGAACTTTCTTTTTATCCTCTTGATCTTCTTTAACCGTTTTTTCAGTTGTCCAGTTAACAGTTTTTAGTAAATCAATAGATAATTGCTCTTCACCGGCTTTTACCTTACCAATGATTTCCTCTAACTCCGACCTTTTTAAAATATTTCCTTTTGAAATTTCAGCAACTTCTAAATCACACTCATCTTCAACGAAGATGAATACATCTTGAATTTCATTTTCAGGTTCAGTTGTATTTAACAGAACATCCCAGGTAACAAAACAATCTTCCGGATTTAAATCCTCTATTTCAGGAACTTTATCATCGTACGAAATCACAATAGCATCACCTAACGCATGTAAGTCATCAAGTAAAAACAATGGATTAGTACCATTTTGCAAAATGTTACTATGAGGTTTTATTCTAATAAAAAATGTTTTTGAGTCATCTTCAACTTCTTCTGACTCTTGCTCTACATTTAATTCCTCAGCAGGTTTATCACCTGTTGTATTTACAAATTGTTGAACTCTATTGGTTAACTTTGCAAGTTCCTTTTTTTCTTCTGAGTCTGTTAGATCACCAACATCAAGAAAATGCTTAATCTGATCTATAGCATTAAATGTTAATGAAATTAAATCATCAGTTACTGATAATTTTCCATTTCTTACCCAATCAAATACTGTTTCTAAATGATGGGTAAATTCACTTAAATCATTAAAACCAAACATTGCACCACCTCCTTTAAGAGAGTGCATGGCTCTAAAAATTCTCTCAATTATTTCTTTATCACCTTTATCATTCTCAAGTAACAATAATGCTTCTTCAAGATCATGAACATTATCCAGTGATTCTTCAACAAATTTTGCTCTAAACTTATCAATCATGCCTATGCATTTTTTGTAATTAAAGAATCAAAAAAACGTAAAGATTCATTTACGTCATTTATATCTAATTGTTGATGTTGAGTTTGTAAGAGTCCAGACTTTATTACAGGAATTAGTTTTTGAGTATTTGAAACTATTTCACTTGAAGAAGTAATACTACCATCTCTTAAACCACTATATACCAATTCAATTGGTTTAACAATATGATCAACACTTTCTATTCCTAACATAGGAGCAGTGCCTTTAATATTATGAGTAATTGCAAATACTTTTTCAATAATACAATCTTCTAATTCACCTTTTTTTTCGCGTACAAGGTTTTCAATAACTTCCAAATCCTTGATCGAATCTTTAATAAAAGTCTCCCTTATTTTCTCAATCATCGTAATACTCTTGAAATCGCACTAAGTAATTTAGCAGGAACAAATGGTTTTATAATCCAACCTGTTGCTCCAGCCTGTTTTGCTTCCATTTTTTTAGCAGCCTGAGATTCGGTTGTTAAAAACAAAATTGGAATATGCTTATACGCATCAATTTCTCTTACTTTACGAATCAAGCCTAAACCGTCAAGATTTGGCATATGTAAATCTGTAATAATGATATCAATAGTTCTTCCATCTAAATATTGTAATGCATCTTCACCATCAACACCAACTAATACATCATATCCTTCGTTCTGAAGAGTAAAGTTAACAACTTCTCTTATACTTTCTGAGTCATCAACAATAAGTACTGTCTTAGCCATAATTAGTTTAAATTAATTTCTATAGTTTAAATAGATCGTTAAATCCTGCATTTGATATTAATCCATCAATATCTTCCCCAAAGATTCCTTCAATAGTGCATTTTTTACCTTTGTTTTCAATTGATTTCTTCAAAGAACTCATTAACTGAATAAAAGTAACATCTAATGATGACGGATTTGTGATATGTAAATCTAAATTATTTGAAAAATCAACAGCCTCTAAAATACTTTCTCTGATTTTACTTATGTGATTGATAATAAGTTCACCAGATATTATCATATTACTCTGATCTTTTTCATGTTTAACATCAACAGAGAATGCTGTATCCATAATAATTATTTATTATAAAATTAAAATTTTTCGTAGTTATCAAAATCCTTATCTAAATTAATGATATCACCTTTAGATGATACATCCACTTTAGATTCTTTAGTATCTGATTTAATTACTACTTCCTCTTCTGAATATCCTGTATCTATATTATCTTCTTTTTCTTCAACAATAAAATCATCATCTCCGATAGTAAAGAAACTTACTGCTTCTTTTAAACTATCTGCTAACACAGCAAGTTGCTCAGCACTCTGTGTTAATTCATCTGAAGAAGAAGCATTTTCTTGTGTAATTAGATTTAGATTTTGCATTGCCATGTTTATCTGCTCAGCACCTGTTTTTTGTTCTATACTAGCTGCAGATATTTCTTTAATTAACTGCGTAGTTTTTTCAATATCAGGAACTAATAATCTAGATTTCTCTCCAGCTTCCTGAGAAACCTTTAATCCACCATTTACAAGTGTATGAATTTCATCCGCAGCTACCTTACTTCTTTCAGCAAGTTTTCTAACTTCAGCAGCAACAACTGAGAATCCACGTCCGTGTTCTCCAGCTCTGGCAGCTTCAACAGCAGCATTAAGAGCCAAAATATTGGTTTGGAATGCAATATCACCAATAATGGTAATTTTTTCAGCTACACTCTTCATTGAAGAAGCAGCTTCCGATGAAAGTTTATCAGCAATATTTACATCTTTAGCTGTTTCAACAGTAATTTTTTCAGTTTCAACAGCATTTTCAGTATTCTGATCGATATTAGCTACCATTTCTTCAATTGAAGTTGAAACTTCTTCGGCAGAGGCAGCCTGATCTGCAGATCCTTTTGATAATTGCAATGAACTACTTTTTACATTTTGTCCACTTGAAACTAAATCATTTGCATTATCTTTTATTGTAACAACAATGCCTTTTAGGTTTGAAGCCATTTTATTTAATGCATCAGCTAATAAACCTATTTCATCATGTTGGTCTATCTCTAATTCTGCAGTTAAATCTCCCTGACCAATGGTTTGAGCAAAAGTTAATCCTTTATTTAAAGGTTTTACAATACTTGTGTATAAAACATATGCACTAAAAACAGCAACAGCTGCAAGTACAATAATCATTATTATTACAAAGCTTCCAAACCAGGCAAAGGAACTTTCCATTTCAGCTAATGAATCAGAATTTAATCCTTCGAACTTACGCTCCAATACATCTAAATCATTAATAATTTCTGATCCTAAATTGATTATTTCCCCATCTTCCTGAACCATTGGTTCTACTTCAAAAATAACCATTACATCATCATAGGCCTCAAATGTATTAAGACTAGACATAACGTATTTTTGCTTTTCAAATAATGAATCAGTTTTATGAACGATACTTTTATATATATCCTGATCTTCTTTACTCCAATGTTGATTAACAACTTCTAATTCGTTTTTTAGTTGTGTATAATCATCTTTTATTAATGTTTCCAACCTTTGTTTATCTGAGGTTCCTGGTTGTCTGTCAACAAAAACCCAACTTTTAATTAGCGATTTAGAATTATTGACCATATCCTTAAACTGCTGAATTTTCTGAGCAGAAGGACTATAAACACCAGTTATATCATTACTTAAATCCCTACTATTATGTAAAGTAACAAATGTAGATATACCATTAAAGATAATTGCTATTAAAATTAACCCAAAACCAGCAAATAGCTTTTGGGCAATATTCAATTTAATCTTCATATTATAAATTTTACTTTTTTATGGCAGCTGCCATATTTGCTAATTTAGAACTAATACTTAAGCCTAAGGATTGTGCATTGGCTTCATCAACCTCAAACTTAAGGTTATTATCTCTGACTACAAAATTAATTACAGCGCCGTAATCTGTAGCTCCCTCAGTTTCTGTAATTATTAATGAATTTTTCCCCAATTTACTTTTTAAAGCTTCAGCATGTCGTGAAAAATTGATATATGATGACACATATAATACTTGACAATCGGTCACTTCATCAACATTACTAAATTGTTTAATTACTACATTTTGATATCCAAATTTTTTACCTGCAGATTGTGATGTTAACCAATCAGCAATTTTTGAACTTTTTAAAACTCCAATAACAAAGTCTCCTTGTTTTGCTTCTTCTGCCCAACCAATATATCGTATGAAATTTAAAGTAAATACTGACTTATATTTTTCAACTTGACTAAAACTAGTTAATGGTATAAGCACTAAAAAGAATAATAGTAAAAATAGTTTCCTCATAACACTTTCTGAATAAGTTTTTATTGTTTTCCTTCCCCCATAGTACGGCGATATGGATAATTAGTTACCTTTTTTGTTTATAAAATGTTGAAAAGTACAATCTCTTTAAATTATTAATGGTATAAAAATGGTATTAAACAATATTCACATAACTTTGTCAGCACTTTACAAATACTTGGTACATAAATGAGAAATTTTAAAATTTTCAATTTAGAAGAGGGTGATTTATTTGAATTAAGAGTTATAACAACTTTAAACGAAATAAAAAAACAACTATCAGGACAGAAAATAATAAAAATTGAAATTTTTATTCATTCTGTAAACACTGAAAAATTTATAAATGAATGTGATGTAATAAAAAATAAAGTTAATGAGCTATTTAAAGGTCAAATTCCTGCTCTAACATTTATTTCTAACGATCCTGCCTTCAATAAAGATGTAGTATTTATATGCCAATGCAATGATGATAGTTCTTTAAAAGTAAATTATAAAAAATTATTAAATCATTATTATGTAACAATTGAGCATAAAGATGGGAAAGAACTTATTTCAGGTGGAATTCATTTTAAAGAAAGTAATCACTTACTAGAATTTCAGAGAGCTTTTGATTTTGCTGAACAATTACTAATGGCTGAAGATATGAATTTTGACAACTTATATCGTCAGTGGAACTATATACCTGCGATAAACGAGATTTCTGATTTTAATGATTCTTCTAAATCTAATTTTGAAATAATTAATGAAGTAAAATCATTTTTTACTGAGGAATCTATTTATAAAAATGGTTATCCATCAGTATCTGACATAGGTATTCAATTAGGGGGATTAACAATTGATTTTATGGCCTTAAATAATTATAATCAGTATCATACATTAGATATTGATTCTGATTATTATTTACCATTTTCAGAAAAAGCAAAATTCATAAATTTAGAAAATAATGAAATTTGGATTTCTGGATCATGTTTGAATTTTGATAAATCAAAAGATATCGAAAAGCAAACTTTAAAAGCTCTGAATGAAACATTTAAATTAATTGATAATCAAAACTTAGAAAATTCAGATATCAAAATAGATAAATCTAGTAGTTTTAAAAAAGGTTTTAAATTAATTAAAGTATATGTAAAACATGAGGCTTATAATCAAGCTGTAAAAAATATAATTAATTCTGTTTTACCTGATTCTGATTGTATGATTATTAATACAGAATTTTACAACAAAGAGAAATTAATTGAAATAGAATCATTTACAACTCTATAGTTTTTAAATTAAGTTAATATTAAGCATTTGTGGAGTATGTTTTTTAATTTATAATAACTTCGCAGCTCATTTTCATTATTTAATTCAATTTTGTAATGTGGATTTTAATCGCACGCACAATTTTAAAAAATAGAATCCTATTTTTAAGTTTATTATTAGTTATAACATCTTTTATGGCATATAAGGCAGGCGACGTTCAAATGTCTTATCAATATGCTCCCTTACTACCTGAAGATGACCCCGCTTATTTAGAATATGAAACTTTCGAAGAACAGTTTGGGAATGAAGGAAACTTAATGGTTGTTGGTGTAACAGATAAAGATTTTTTTAAATTAAATAATTTTAAAATCTGGACTAAGTTTACAAAATCAATATCCGATATTAATGGGGTAAGTTCAGTTTTATCAGCAACAGAAGCCTATAACTTAGTTAAAAATTCGAAAGAAAAACAATTCAAAATTATTCCAATTTTTAATACTGAAATTAATTCACAATTTGAATTAGATTCACTTAGTAAGGTTTTTCATGATTTACCATTTTACGAAGGTAACCTCTATAATAAAAAGACTAATACTTATTTGATGGCAATAACATTAAAGCCAGAAATACTTCAAAGTCCGGAAAGAGTAGAGTTAATCAATAATATAATCAAAGTAGGTAATGATTATTCAATAGAATCAAATAATAAATTACACTATTCTGGTTTACCTTTTATTAGGGTTACTACTGCAGAAATGATCAAGAAAGAGCTAAATATGTTTGTTTTTATGGCTCTTGGTGTTACTGCTATAATCATGTTTTTATTTTTCAGATCATTTAAAGTAGTTATGTTTTCAATGCTTGTTGTTGGTATAGCTGTTATATGGGCTTTAGGAACACAAGCACTATTTGGATTTAAAATTACAGTTTTGACAGGGATGATTCCACCTTTGATTATTGTAATTGGAATTCCGAATTCGGTATTTTTATTAAATAAATACCATCAGGAATACCGAAAACATGGTAATAAAATAAAAGCTCTTCAAAGGGTAATTTGTAAAATAGGTAATGCCACTTTCCTGACTAATTTAACAACAGCATCAGGATTTGCCACATTTATATTTACAAGTAGTAAAATACTTGTGGAATTTGGAATTATTGCTGCTTTAAATATTATTGGAGTTTTTATTTTATCATTATTATTAATACCAATAATCTTTAGTTTTTTATCTGAACCTAAGGAACGACATTTAAATCATCTTGAAAATAAAGCTGTAAATAAAATTGTAGATAAGCTTATACATATTTCGTTAAACCATAGAACTACTGTATATATAACGGGTGCTGCAATACTAGTATTTGGCTTCATAGGAATTTCAATGATTAAAACGACAGGTTTTATGTTGGATGATATTCCTCATGATGATCCTCTATATCTTGATTTAAAATATTTTGAAGATAATTTTGATGGTTTAATGCCTCTTGAAATAATGATAGATACACAAAAACCTAATGGTATCTTAAAAGCAAGCAACCTTAAAAAAATGGATAAATTTCATCAGGAAATTTCAAGTAATCCTGATATTTCAAAGGCCATTTCATTATCTGAGGTTGTAAAATTTGCCAGACAGGGTTTTTACAATGGAAACAAAAAGTACTATGGAATCCCTAGTAATCAGGAACGAAATTTCTTACTATCATATGTCTCTAATACTAAAGGCGATCAACAAAAATTAATTAATACCTTTATTGACTCAACAAAAGCCAAAACCAGATTGAGTTTTAGATTAAAAGATATTGGAACTACGAAAATGTCTGAATTAAATGATAAAGTAATTACTAGTTTAAATGATTATTTTCCTAACGATAGGTATATAACTTCTGTTACTGGAGCAAGTATATTATTCTTTAAAGGAACTAAATATTTAATACAAAATCTGTTCATAAGTCTATTCTTAGCAATTATATTAATTGCTTCTTTTATGGCATGGATGTTTTCATCTAAACGTATGGTTTTAGTATCACTTATTCCGAATTTGGTTCCATTAATCATGACAGCTGCCTTAATGGGATATTTTTCAATACCTATTAAACCTTCAACAATTTTGGTTTTTAGTATTGCCTTTGGTATATCTGTAGATGATACAATACATTATTTAGCTAAATATCGACAGGAATTAAGTGAAACCAATTGGAGTATTAAAGCAGCAGTGGTTTTAGCATTAAAAGAAACAGGTGTTAGTATGATGTATACATCTATTATACTTTTCTTTGGATTTGGAATTTTTGGTTTTTCTGAATTCGGTGGTACTGTTGCTTTAGGAGTATTAGTAGCTGTAACATTACTAATAGCTCTTTTCTCTAACTTAATTTTATTACCTTCGATTTTATTAACTCTGGAAAAACTAATAACCAATAAATCTTTTAAAGAACCTCTATTGCATATATACAACGAGGATGAAGATATTGAGTTAGAAGAACTAAAAATTGAAAAGAAAATAAAAGAATAAATATAAATGCTATCAATAAATCAAGTTCAGGCTCTTATTAAAAGTGAATTAGAGAAATCAAATTACATAAAAAAGCCAGTAAATCTTTATAAACCTATCGAATATACTATGGAGATGGGTGGTAAAAGAATCAGACCTTTACTATGTTTAATGGCGACACAACTCTTTAATGGTGATATTAATAATGCTATAAAACCAGCCCTAGGACTTGAAATATTCCATAATTTCACCCTGTTACACGATGATATTATGGATAATGCAGATGTGAGACGCAATAAACCAACTGTTCATAAAAAATGGAATGAAAATGTTGGTATTCTCTCAGGTGATGCAATGCTTATCAATGCATATCAATATATTGCTCAATGTGATACAAATATCTTACCTGATCTTTTAAACTTATTTAATGAAGTTGCTTTAGGTGTTTGTGAAGGTCAACAATATGATATGGATTTCGAAGATAGGATAGATGTAACAGTTGATGAATACCTGGAAATGATTAGACTAAAAACTGCTATTTTATTAGCAGGTAGTTTAAAAGCTGGAGCAATAATTGCAAATGCAGATAAAACAGATGCAGATATAATATATCAATTTGGAATTAACATAGGAATTGCATTTCAACTTCAGGATGATTATTTAGATTCTTTTGGTGATCAAAAAAGCTTTGGTAAAAAGATTGGTGGTGATATTGTAGCAAATAAAAAAACCTTTTTGCTAATAACAGCTCTTAATAATGCAACCTTTGAAGATCATCAAACGTTAAAAAGTTGGATTGACGCTAAAGATTTTAATGAACAAGATAAAATTGAGGCAGTAAAGTCTATTTACACAAAAAATTTGGTAGACAAATCATCCAAAAAACTCATGGATGAATATTTTAATATTGCAATGGATAACATCTCCCAAATTAATGGTAATGATAAAATTAAAAAGGAATTAATTGAATTTGCATCTAATTTAATGCAAAGAATTAATTAGTTCTATTAAATAATTTGTAACTTTTTTGCCCAATTCATAATATTTTCAATATCTCATGAAACAATTAGAAGGGAAAATAATACAGGTAGTAGGTCCTGTTATCGATGTAAATTTTGAATTACAAGATCAAGAACTTCCAAATATTTTAGATGCTCTTGAAATTACTCGAGAAAATGGTGAAATAATAACAATTGAATGTCAACAACATATTGGTGAAAATACAATTAGATGTATTTCTATGGATGCCACTGATGGTTTAGTTCGTGGAATGAAAGTTGTTGCTACTGGTCAACCTATATTAATGCCCCCTGGAAATTCTGTAAGAGGACGATTATTAAGTGTTACAGGAGCTTGTATCGACGGTATTGGAAATGTTGATAAAACAAATGGTGTTCCTATTCACCGCGAACCACCAAAATTTGAAGATCTGTCTACTGAAAGTGAAATACTTTTTACAGGTATTAAAGTTGTTGACTTAATTGAACCTTATGCAAAAGGAGGTAAAATTGGATTATTCGGTGGAGCAGGAGTTGGTAAAACAGTATTAATCCAGGAGTTAATCAACAATATTGCTAAAGGTTACGATGGATTATCTGTATTTGCAGGAGTAGGGGAACGTACTCGTGAAGGTAATGACTTACTTAGAGAAATGATCGAAGCCGGAATTGTTAATTACGGAGAAGAATTCAAAAAAAGTATGGAAGAAGGAAGTTGGGACCTTTCAAAAGTTGATAAAAAAGCTTTAGATGAATCTCAAGTTACCATGGTTTTTGGTCAGATGAATGAACCACCAGGTGCTCGTGCTAGAGTTGCATTATCAGGATTAAGTATTGCTGAAAGTTTTAGAGACGGTGATGGTTCTGGAGCAGGTAAAGATATTCTTTTATTTGTTGATAATATATTCCGTTTTACACAGGCTGGTTCTGAGGTTTCAGCTCTATTAGGACGTATGCCATCAGCAGTAGGTTATCAGCCTACACTATCATCGGAAATGGGTGAATTGCAAGAAAGAATTACATCTACAAAAAATGGATCGATTACATCAGTACAAGCTGTATACGTTCCAGCTGATGACCTTACAGACCCGGCTCCCGCAACAACATTTTCTCACCTTGATGCTACAACTGTATTAAGCCGTAAAATTGCAGAGCTTGGTATTTATCCAGCAGTTGATCCTTTAGATTCAACATCGCGTATTCTTACTCCGGAAATTGTTGGTGAAAAACACTACAATACAGCTCAAAGAGTAAAAGAAATATTACAGAGATACAAAGAACTTCAAGATATTATTGCAATTCTTGGAATGGAAGAATTATCTGAAGAAGATAAATTAATAGTTCACAGAGCAAGAAGGGTTCAAAGGTTCTTATCACAACCTTTCCATGTAGCTGAGCAGTTCACAGGATTAAAAGGTACTTTTGTTAGTATAGAAGATACTATTAAAGGTTTTAACATGATTATTGATGGTGAAGTTGATAAATATCCCGAAGCTGCATTTAACCTTGTTGGAACTATAGAACAAGCTATTGAAAAAGGTGAAAAATTACTTGCTGAAGCTAATAAATAATTATGGATTTATATTTAGAAATTATAACACCTGAAAAAAAACTTTATTCTGCGGATATAGGTTTAGTTTCATTGCCCGGAATAAATGGTAGATTTACAATTCTTAAAAATCACGCATCCATAATATCTAAACTGGTTCAAGGTAAAATCAGAGTGATAGGAAAAACGGGGAAGGAAAGTATTTTTGAATGCGATGGTGGTATTTTTGAATGTAAAAACAATAAGGCCACAGTCCTAATTGGTTCAGTTAAAAAATAAATATTTATTAATTATAAAAAGAAAAACCGTTATCATATTTGATATCGGTTTTTTATTAGAATACAGTCAGTTTTGAAAAAAGTTCTTATTATACGTTTAAGTTCAATTGGAGATATTATACAATGTATGTCTGTTACAGGTGGTTTTAAAAACCACTATCCGGATTGTGAATTACATTGGATCGTACGTAAGGATTTAGCTTCTTTATTAAAAATTGATCCCAGAATAGATCAACTTATTGAATTTGACAGAAAATTAGGAATGTCAGGTTTAATAAAACTGGCTTTAAAACTTAAAAAAGAAGGTTATACTCATATATATGACGCACATAGTAATATTAGATCTAATATTTTAAAACTAATCCTTCGTCCTTTAGGAATTGGTCCTAAATTAATTACTCGCAGAAAAAGTAGATTAAAACGATTCTTGCTATTTAAATTCAGAATTAATCTTCTACCCAAGCCATTTAGGGCATTTGAATCTTTTAGAATTCCACTTAAAAAATGGGGTATTTTAAATTTTTATACACTTCATGATAATTGGGTATTTCCAAAAGAAACTGAAGAAAAATGTACTGAGCTATTAAAAGAACAACCTCCTAAAACAATTACTTTAGTTCCGTCAGCTGCCTGGGAATTAAAACGTTGGCCAGTAGAATACTGGAAAAAACTGGTTACTTTATTACCTGATTTTCATTTTACAATTTTAGCTGGACCAACAGATAGTTTTTGTGAAAATATTGTTGATGCTGATTCATCACGTGTATTAAATTTAGCTGGAAAAACCTCTCTATTAGAAAGTTTTTGTGTTACAGCTCATTCCAAATATGTAGTTAGTGGAGATACTGGTTTTTTACATGCTGCTGATCTTTTTAATATTCCTGGTTGCGCTATAATAGGACCAACTGCATTCGGTTATCCTACAGGCGAAAAAATGAAAATATTTGAGCGTAATTTACCTTGCCAACCTTGCAGTAAACACGGTGATACTAAATGTAAATTGAAGGAAATAAAAAAATGTTTAGTAGATATCACTCCTGAACAAATAGTTAAGGAAATAAAAGAGAATGAAACCTGTTTTTTACCTTAATAAAATATTCAGTTAATATATAAATAATCCTTATTTGAGATTTTTGAACCCTAATTTAATATTATGGGTACAATTATCTCTAAAAGGATTAGTGGAAAACATAAAAACAATAAATTCATCTATTATATACATGGATATGTTGTTATGTGGTTTTATTCCAGATATAAAACTACATATCTGAAAAATTTCCTGAAAAGAATAAATCAATATAACTCAAACTATATTTTTCAGAGAGTAAACTATTATAATAAACTTTCAAACGAATTTAATTCACCAAATTACAATCAATTAAAAAATTTTAAATACACAGGTGAATTCAAAACCTACTATTTAGATTTTTTCAAGTTCAAAAGATATTTTTCACCCAACTCTAAATTTTGTTATGAATTTGGTGATGTCGTTCGTATTCCTAAGATTCCAACAATAGTTAAGAGCCGACCTGTCTCTAAAAGTAATGGAAACGCTGTACTTCTAAATTTAAATAAAATAAGACATTTCATTTTTGTAAAGGACTCTAACACATTTGATAACAAAAAAAATCAATTAATTTGGAGAGGAAAAATCACAAAATTAATGCCTCATAGAGAGAATTTCTTGAGGATTCATCATGAAAATGAAATTTGTGACATAGGAGTAGTCAATAATTATGTTAACAATAAAAATTGGATTAAACCCAGACTTACTATAGAAGAACAACTACAGTATAAATTTATTTTGTCAATTGAAGGAAATGATGTTGCCACAAATCTAAAATGGATTATGTCTTCAAATTCAGTAGCAGTGATGACAAAACCAAAATATGAAACCTGGTTTATGGAAGGAACTTTAATTCCGGATTATCATTTCATTTGTATTAAAGATGATTATTCAGATTTAAATGAAAAATTAGAATACTATATAAATAATCCCAACGAAACATTAAAAATAATTCATAACGCAAATAAATATGTAAATCAATTTAAAAACAAAACACAGGAAAAGCTAATCTCATTATTAGTTCTCAAAAAATACTTTGATTTAAGTAACTGAAATATAATTAGAATAAAAAAATAGGTTTTTGTTATTGTTAACGAGTTAGCTTAATAAGGAAAAATATTTGATATATATTTGTTGGCTGAATTAACTAATTAGCAATTGATGAGATTTCAAGTAAACCCAAAGTTTAAGGAAATAGAGGATTTTATTAAAGAACTACCTCAGAATTTTGACATTTCTGGAGAATCAATATATACAGGTCGAAACGAGATAAAAACATTTGATTATAAAGGATATAAAATCAATGTAAAATCTTTTAAAATACCACATTTCATCAATAAAGTTGCATATGCCTGGTTGCGAGGATCAAAAGCAAAACACTCATACCAATATGCTTTAAGAATGCGTAGGGTAGGAGCAGATACTCCTGAACCTATAGGTTATGTTGAAATATTAAAGAATAGACTTTTCAATAGAAGTTATTACGTCAGTATTCACCACAAATATGATTTTACAATTAGGGATTTAATTGGTTTTGAATTTGAAGATAAAGAAAATATACTACGTCAATTTGCTCGATATACATTTCAGAAACTACACAAAAACAAAATCCATCACCTTGATTATTCCAGAGGAAATGTTTTAATCTCTCGTCAAGAAAATGGACAATATAATTTCAGTGTTGTTGATATAAACAGAATGAAATTTGAAAAAATGCCTTATTTAAAAGGATTGAAGAACTTCCGTCAAATATGGGCAAGTGAAGAAGAGTTAGAAGTGGTGGCAAGAGAGTATGCCAGATTAAATGGTAAAAATGAAGAAGAGGCTGTTAAACTTTTAATTCAATTTGATAAAGACCATAAATATAAAATTAACAGAAAAGCAGAGCTTAAAAGAAAAATACGAGGAGAAGAGAAAAATTAATCTTCCATTAATAATTGAATATGTACTTTTCTTTAATGTAAAATTGTAATTAACTACACTTTAAATACATTTACTTTTATCTATCTAAATAAAATTATCTTAATTCCCACTTAATTACTAATACATCTATAACAACTAATTTTCTTTTCTAAACAATTGATTAGCATACTAAAAAGCTAATTATTGTCTATTAAATTAAACTGGGTTGTTATGGAATATTCTTATGATTATTTGATTGTTGGAGCTGGGTTATTTGGAGCTGTATTTGCAAATGAAGCCGCAAAAAGAAATAAGAAAGTTTTAATAATTGATAAAAGAAATCATGTTGGAGGTAATTTATATTGCGAAAATATTGAAGGTATAAACGTACATAAATATGGGGCTCATATTTTTCATACAAGTAATAAGGATATTTGGAATTATGTAAATCAATTTGTTGAATTTAACAGGTATACAAATTCTCCAATAGCATACTATAAAGGAAAGTTATTTAACCTTCCTTTTAATATGAATACCTTTTACCAACTTTGGGGTGTTACAACTCCAGAGGAAGCTAAAACAAAAATTGATGAACAACGAAAACCTTACCTTAATTTAAAACCAAAAAACCTTGAAGAACAAGCTCTTCATCTTGCAGGAAAAGACATATATAAAACTCTAATAAAAGAATACACAGAAAAACAGTGGGGGAGACCTGCAAACCAAATTCCTGCTTTTATTATTAACAGATTACCTTTTAGGTTTACATTCGATAATAATTACTTTTCTGATTTATACCAGGGAATACCTATTGGTGGATACAACAAACTTTTTGATAACTTACTGAAAGATGCAGAGATATTAACAAATGTAGATTATTTTGATAATAAACTACTATTCGATGATCTTGCTAAAAAAGTTCTTTATACAGGTAAAATTGATACATTCTTTAATTATAAACTAGGAAAATTAGATTACCGAAGTCTCCATTTTGAAACAGAAATCCATAGTAAATCAAACTATCAGGGAAATGCTGTAGTTAATTATACAGATAAAGAAACACCCTATACAAGAATAATAGAACACAAGCATTTTGAATTTGGTAATCAGGATAAAACAGTTATTACCAAAGAATTCCCACATGAATACAGTAAGGATAATGAACCTTATTATTCTCTTAACAACGATGAAAATAATTCACTTTATAGCAGCTATAAATATTTAGCTGACTCATTATCCCATAAATTCTTATTTGGGGGAAGATTAGCTGATTATAAATACTACGACATGGATGATACTATAGAAGCTGCATTAAAATTATCAAACACAGAATTTAATGAACAAATATTATATAGCCAGAAATTACAGGTCGAAATTTGATGCTGCTGGTAAAGCAAAGATGGATTGTGAAACCATTTTAGAAAAAAATGGATGGAAGAATATAGGTTTTAAGCAAACTTGGATTAGTAATGCTATTTTAGGAACAATTATAAGTGCAATAGGTATTACATGGGCTCTTATTAGATTAAAGCCAAAAAGTATTTTATGTTTACAATATCCACTTAATAAATTCTATAATTATATATTAACTATAGCTTTATTTAAAAAGTGTAGAATTATAACAATAGTACATGATGTATATACTTTAAAAGGAAAAGTGAAAAGACAGAAAAAGGAATTAAGAAATCTTTCTAAATCAAATACTCTTATAGTACATAATTCTACGATGAAAGAATGGTTTATAGAACAAAATATTAAGACTAACTTAATTGAACTAGATGTTTTTGACTATTTACATTCACCAACAAATAGCATTGAAAAACAACCCTTTGATAATTTAAATTACAGAATTGTATTTGCTGGAAATATGGGTGGTAAAAAAAGTTTTATTTATCAACTTGATACATCAAAAAGAGGTAATTTTTCAATTGACTTATATGGTATAGGCTTTAATAATGAACAAATTATTGATACTAATGATACAATATTAAATTATAAAGGCGTATTTCCATCAAATGAAGTTATTGATCATATAGATGGTGAGTTTGGTTTAGTATGGTATGGAAATTCATTACAATCATGTGATGGCCAAACAGGTCAATACTTAAAATACAATAATCCTCACAAAGTATCATTATATATCCAATGTGAGATGCCTATAATCATTTGGAATAAAGCAGGAATGGCATCATTTGTTGAAGAATATGAAATTGGAATAACGATTTCTTCACTAGAAGAGTTATCCGAAAAAATCAATAAAATAACTACTGAAGATTATAATAAAATGAAATCCAATATACTATTACTGAAAGAAAAAATATCATCGGGATACTTTTTAAATACAGCGCTTAAACTAGCTGTATAATTGATAAATTAATTACATTTTAAGGATAGTCTAAAAAGTTATTGAATAACTTATAGTATACGTATATTTGCTGTCAGTTAATACTTCTACAAATTATTATGTAGAAAAGAAATTATACTTATGACAGCAACACATTATTTTGCAATATTTTATACAGAACACCTTTATTATATACCTCAGTTTTTACCTGTTGCAAGAGAGTTAGATAAGAGGAATCTCAGTTATATATTTGTCATATTAGAAAGTAGTAAAAGAGATATTTTCAACCAAAACGATTCAATTGCCAGAGTTTGTGAAAATGAAAATATTCCTTTTAAAGTTGGTGAATCAGGTTTTGAAAATTGTACAAGCAACTATTTAATATGCGGAGGAGATAATTATCCGGAAACATCCTTACCTCATGAAAAGAAAGTACTTATCGTCCATGGCATTGGTACTAAAGTAAGTGCTTTTACTGAAGATAAAAATAGATTCGACATCAGATTTATTGAAGGCGAATTCAGATTAAGAAGATTACATGAATTATATCCAAATGCAAAAACAGTTTGGGAAAATGTTGGATTTTCAAAACTGGATGATGTATTTAGATATACTCAGGAAATGAAAGGTGAACTTCTTGAAAAAATGGGTTTGGACAAGAATAAGCCTACACTTCTTTATGCTCCAACATTTTATCCAAGTTCCATTGAAAATATGTCTAACAAATTCCCCGAGGAATTTAAGGATTATAACTTAATAATTAAACCACACTACTATAGCTATTTAAGAAAGAAATACAAAGCACAACGCAAAAAGTTTAAAAAATGGCAGAAGTATAATAATGTTTATTTCGCAGGTTTTGAAGATTATAATATAGCTCCTTTTTATGCTATTGCTGATCTTTTAATTTCTGATGAATCTTCGGTTGTATTTGAATTTGCAGCATTAGACAAACCTGTAATATGTAATAGGTTCATTCACTTAAGATTATCCTATAGACTATTTGGAAGATATAAATTCAATAAACGAATGGAAAGTGCAATGAATCAATTTAGAGATATAGGAGAGAATGTTTGGAAATACAAAAATCTTAAATCTACAGTTGAATCTGAACTAAAATCACCTGAAAATAATCATGCTAAACGTATGAAATATACAAAGGAAATCATTGGTCCAGTAGACGGCAAGGTATCTGTTAGAATGGTTAATCTTTTAGAAAGGGAATTAAATAAATAAAAGAGGCTGTCTCAAATGAGATGGCCTCTTTTTTTATATACAAATTGTTATTTGATTTTATATCTTAGAGATATGAAACCCACACCCTTAAAATCAAATTTCAAATCGTATCATCAGGATCAGATGATGCTATTTCCCCCATCCTTATCAGATCTAATACCTACTGAGCATCCAGTTCGCACAATAAGTAATGTAATTGATGGGATTAATATTGACCACATCATTGAAAAATATAGTCATACTGGCGCTAAAGCGTATCACCCCAAGATGATGCTTAAGTTGTTGGTGTATTCCTATTTGTGCAATCTGTACTCCTCTCGAAAAATAGAGCAGGCAGTCTCAGAGAACGTACATTTTATGTGGATATCAGGAATGCAACAACCAGATCACAATACCATAGCACGCTTTAGAAGTAGTCGATTAAAAGGTGCATTAAAAGAAGTCTTTAGTCAAGTCGTTTTGCTGTTGGTAGAATCAGGAAATATTGATCTACAGACTATCTATGTGGATGGAACCAAGATTGAAGCTAATGCCAATAAGTTTTCGTTTGTATGGGGAAAAGCTATTCAAAAGAACATAGCTAGAATGAAGGAACGGCTTAATGAACTATGGGATTATACTGAGCAAGTTGCCAAAAACGACTTGGCTAATGTTAGTAAGCCTGACTTAAGTGATATTGATCCTGAAAAAGTAGAACAAACGATTTCAACTATTAATGAGGCTTTGAAAAACAAGAAAATAGATCAAAAAAAACGGCAACAACTAAATTACGCTAAAAAGAACTATGTCAATAACCTTCGCAAGAATGAAGAGAAATTATCAATATTAGAAGAACGTAATAGTTATTCCAAGACCGATACAGATGCCACATTTATGCGTATGAAGGATGATTATATGAAGAATGGACAACTTAAGCCAGGATATAATCTACAGTTTAGCACACAAAATCAGTTTGTCATTAATTATTCTAACCATTGGAATCCTACCGATACCCGAACTTTTATTCCTCACATAAAAGAGCTTTTAAATTTATATCCAAATAAAGTAGAAAATGTTTGCGCCGATTCGGGATATGGTTCCGAAGAAAATTACGAGTTTTTGGAATCTCAAAGCCTAACTCCTTTTGTGAAATATAATTACTTTCATAAAGAACAAAAGAAAGGAGAAAAAACCTATTCTGAGTTTCATGCTAACAACCTATATTATAACCCTAAAGAGGATGCCTATTATTGTCCCATGGGACAAGCAATGTACCTACAATATGTCAAAACCGAAAAAAGTGAAGCTGGATACATTAAGAAAGTTCATGTTTATCAGGCTAAAAACTGCAATGGATGCCCTTTACGTGGCTGTTGCCACAAAGCCAGGGGAAACCGGACGATTCAAATCAATCATCTACTCAATGAGCTAAGATCCAATGCAAGAAAACATTTAACATCAGAAGAAGGGCTAAAGCACAGAAGTAAAAGACCTGTTGATGTAGAAGCTGCATTTGGCAACCTAAAGTACAATAAAGGATTTAAACGATTTTTACTAAGAGGAAAAGAAAAAGTAGATATTGAAATGGGATTATTGGCTTTGGCTATCAACCTCAAAAAGATGTACGCCATAAATGCTGCATAAAACAGCATTTTTTACCCCAAAGAGGGTCTAATTTACTAACTATGCACTCAAATCTACCTTCTAAAACAAAAAATTCATCTGAATAATATCCTAAGATTTTTTTATGGAAAATAGGATATTTGAATGAATCGCATTAAATAAAAAAAGGTTGCCTCGTTTTGAGACAACCTCTTTTTATTCATAATTATATCCACCATCCAGTTGTATAATTTGACCAGTTAAATAAGGTGTTTGAGTAATATTCCAACACAACTTAGCAACTTCATCTTCCTTAGCAAATCGCTTTAATGCCACTTTTCCTTTAATCTTTTCTCTTAACCATTCTGGCTTTTCTTTTTGCCAATCAGTATCAACAAATCCTGGAGCAATAGCATTAATTGTAATACTATCCTTTGATAAGAATTTTACCATATTTTTTACCAAAGCATGCACTGCACTCTTACTTACTCCATATGAAGTTGATACAGAATGAGGTATATTCCCTAACATGGAACCAATAAAAACAATACTTCCACCTTGTTGTATATTTGGAGCCAAAGCCTGCATTAGAAAGAAAGGAACATTTAAATTTGCATTAAAAACATTAAGCCAATTCTCCTGTTCAATTTCACCAAATATTGATCTATCTGTTATTCCGGCATTAAAAACTACAGTATTTAAATAAGGTATTAGATTATTTATTTCTTCTGAAATTTTTTGAACAGAATCTAAATTAGATAAGTCGGCTTTTAAAATATCATATCTACCACTATAATTTTCTTGTAGAATAGAGTTTAAATCCTGAGCTGACTTTTCAGAATTACAATAATTAAATATTACATGATATCCTTCTTGTAAAAGTTTAATTCCTATAGCTTTTCCTATTCCTTTAGTAGAACCTGTAACAAAGGCATATTTCATATAGATTGGTTTAGAATACAGTAAAAAAAATGTTCACTTTAAATAAAGTGAACACTATTAAAATATTTTAGTTTTATTTTGATTCCTCCTTAGAAACTACATCTGGGTTTCCATGATTATCAATACGTTTTTTTATTTTAGCATAACTCTCGTAGATCTTTTTCTTCAAAGCTGTAGAGCTTGTTCCTTCACCATAAGGAAAATAAAAAACTTTAACGCCAAATTCTTCAAGATAATCATATTTACCAGTCCAATCATCACCCACTACAAAAATATCAATATGTAATTTTTTTACAATTTCCTTATGGTCTAATGATCTTTGAGGTATTACAATATCAGGTGCTTTTAAACCTTCAACAATTGCTAACCTCTCTTCAAAAGGAACAATAGGAGGGGCTTTATACGAACTTACTAATTCATCTGTACTTACACCAACTATTAATACATTTCCCAATCCTTTTGCATAATTAATCATTTTTAAATGATTACTATGAAACATATCAAAAGTACCTGAAGTGTAAACAATTAATTGTTTTTTCTTTTTCCCCATTTTTATTCCTTTTTATACAAAAATCGTGTAAAAGTACATTAATAAGCAGTAACCACAAAAACGAAATAATAGAATTTCTTGTTATTATAATTTCAATTTTATATTAAAAAATCAATCACTATTATCGAATCATTCAAAATCACTACAAATTAATTATTTTTGAAGTCTTTTGTATAATTAAAAATCAAATAATGAAAGCTGTACTTTTTTGTGGACAACCATATGCCTTTGATATCATGCAATCTATATACCAGCAATTAGACAAACAAGGATATGAAACACTATGGTACTTCAATAAAAAAGTAGAACAGTATTTTCCTTTTGATAAAAATAAAGTACAATATACAACAACAATTGATGACCTTATAAAATTTAAGGCAGACGTAAATTTTGCTCCGGGTAATGTAATACCTCATTATATTCCGGGTGTAAAAGTTCAAATTTTTCATGGTTTAGCCGGGGAGAAATCAGGTCATTTTCATATACGTCATTACTTTGATTTATACTTAACTCAAGGACCTTATTTTACAGAGCGGTTTTTACAACTTAAAAAGAAGTATAAAAATTTTGAAGTTAAAGAAACTGGATGGTGTAAACTTGATAGTCTATTTACTATTGAAGAATCAATTGAAAGTAAAAAACCTAAAGGATATAAACATATTCTACTTTATTCACCAACATTTTCCCCCAGTCTTACATCAGCAACTAAATATAAAGAATCAATATTTGAATTAGCTAATAACAAAGACTACTTTATTTACATTAAATTCCATGATAAAATGGACAAACTTGTAGCTAAAGAATATCAGGATTTCGCTGATTCTAAAGATAATGTTGTTGTATATCAAGAAACAAATATAAAACCACTACTTCAGCTAAGTGATTTAATGATTAGTGATACTTCATCTGTAGTTTACGAATTTTTATTATTAGATAAGCCTGTAGTTACATTTAATTCAACATCAAAAAATATTAAATGGGATGATATAAGTAATGGTGAGGAATTAAATATTTCAGTCATTAAAAACCTTAATGAAGATCCTCACAAAGAAGATAGAAAATGGTTCTATGAAAACTACCACCCATATAATGATGGACATTCAGCAACAAGAATGATTTCTGCTGCAGAAGATTATATTAATGAATATGGCGTACCTGACAAACGTAAATTACCTTTTTTAAGAAGACGAAAAATGTATAAATTATTTGGAAAGCCATCAAAAAAATAAAATTATTTAATGAATATAGATAACCCCAACATTATACCAAGTGAGTGATAAAGTTCTCCAAAATCATATGAAATTGAAGTATCGACTTTATAAAAATTTGTTCTATTACTATATGATAGTTTTAAATTAGAGTATACTTGTTTTTTTCCTCCTTTATAAAAAAAATCTTCATCTTCTGTCCAACTATATCGGTTTATATATTTCTCTGAATATGCACCTAAATTAATAGTATATGTAGTTTTAAATAAATAATAAAATTGATTTCTAAAAAAGCCATCAAATCCAATATGAAAACCTTTAACTCTATTATTAATAAAAGCTAAATAACCATTTGGTTGCCAATTAGGCGCATATGATTTAACTTGCCAAACCGTATGATATAGAGGAAATCCCATAGTTTGATTAAAATAGGTCCAACCATTAAAATACATTCCATTATTATTATAATCATCTCTGCCAGAATACCCTTTATTGTGATTTTGTATCTTTAAAAAGTCTCTTACTTCTTGACGAGTGAATCCACCTTCTTGTGAAAGACCAAAAACGTCTAACATAAAAGCATCAAAATCATCAACTTCATTTAAAATAAAATATTGGCCTGCTTTTGGATGACCAGTAGGATAAATAGGATCAGGTAAACCACATCCACTCTGATAATTTGTTTTAAAAATTTCAAATGAAATACTACTAATCAATTTTAGATCCTTTAAACCAATTAATACACCAATTTTATAGTCATGGTTAGTCCTATTGTATAATATAAGTCCAGAACCATCTGAATATGGTTTTTGCATATATACATGAAGCTTTGCAAAATTATTATTAAAATAAAATCCAAAATCCCAAAATCCATCATGTCCACCAGCTGCATTTGTAGCTTCTCCACCACCTATTTTATTGGAACCCTGAGCAAAAAAAGTAGCCCAATAATCTATTGGTATTTTACTACCATTAGGTCTTTTTCCACCCAGTAAAGCACCATGATATAAACCTATGTACGGTTGTACTTTTAAAAAATTGAATTTTAAATAAGTCCATTTTTCATGTACATGTACATTATCTGCACTATTACTTCTTCCTTCGGCTGTTCTATTATCATTCAGAATTCCGTGAGATAATCCACCTTTTATAGAAATAAAATCATTTATGATATAGAGAGGATAATAATTAAAAATTCCTATTTGAGCACGTGGAAAAGGTCTTGCATTACTATTTCTCATAAATCCTCCAACCATAATAGTATCATTATAGGAGAGCGGTGAATATGCATGTTTACCTAAACTAAAATCAATACAATCATATATTTTGGTATTCATGAATACTTCATGTAAAAAACTATTTTTGGTATAATTTTTAACAACTCCGGAAATTCCAACATTCAGTTGAAAATTCTTTTTATCTAATAAATTTGAATTAGCTTTTAACAATAATAAAGCTTGATTTTTTTCAAATTGAGATACGATTCCCCACACATTAGAATATTGATAAAATGGTTGTAATTTAGAATTGGAGGATATAAACAATTGACTTTTAGCATTAAAATCAATTTAATTTTGAGTAAAAAGAATATTATTAATACTTAAAAAAATAAGTAATAAGTAATATAAATGTATCTTAAACACTATTTTATGTTTTAATAAACTGATTGATTTTTACTATTCAATAAGCTAAATATATGTTGAGTAAATACTTTATCTTCAGCTTTAGGATGTTTTAAAAAGGTATATTCATATTTACGATATAACTCCTTATTTATAGTGTACATCATGTCATTTATTTGTAAATCTGTATTTCTTATATATTCTGATATATTGCAATCTTTATTATTAAAATATAGAGAAAACCCTTTTATCTTATCATGAATATTACTGTTTACAAACAAATCCGAATTAAGCAATATAAATGGCTTTTTAAATAATACACAGTAACTTATTGCTGTAGAAAAGTGCATTAATACAACTTGTGCATTCTTTATTAATTTTGCTGTTTGGTTATAAAGCAATTCAAAATTTTCATTAAAATCATTATGATAATCTCTTTTACGACGTGGGTGGGAAGCTATAATTATCTCTAAATCTGATTTTTCTCTAAATTTTAATAAAAACCTATTTATTTCATTATAGTATTGCTCTGCAGTAAATGAATGTGTTATATGATTGGTTTTAAAATCAGGATGGTGACAAAAGTATTGATCAATGAAAACAGCGTAGGGCTTATTTATTTCGTTTATACTATTATCTAAATTTTCTTTTTTAAAAATATCATAATCTGGTGAATATGTATATTTAACAACAGTAGTATTATTAATAATATTTTTAAAACTTGTTGAAAAAATATTTTTTGATGTAATCACCATGCTAGCATAATTTCTATAAATCTTAGATAAAAAATAATATCTTATATCAGAAGGTAAATTTACTATCTTACTTATGCTTAACTTATTAAAAAAGTGTTTTACGTTACTTATTTTATCTTTAATAAAAGATTCATTATTAAATTTAGGAAAGGATAGATGAGCAATTAATACATATGAAATTTTGTAATAAAAAATGGAGTAATACATCCAAGCTGAACTTTTATTATAGGGAACGCTTGTTATTATAATAGAATCGTCTTTTTGTTGTTTTACAAACGATATAAAATCTTTTTTAGACTTAAATATCAACCTATATTGATGCAAATGATCTTGCAAAGGACATTCTATTATTCTTCTTTTTAAGATTTTTGAAACATCTAAAAACTTAACATTATAACCTTTTGAAGACAGCTTATTAAATTCATATCTAATATAAAACTCCTTTGTAAGCGGAAATCTATCAATAAAAAATATATTGGTAATTTTAGTCATCTTAAACAATCTCATTTATTAAAGCTTCATCAAGAGCTTCTTTAAAAGTATTCAAACAATTATCGGAGGATTTTATAAAGGAGTTATAATAAGTTTTATACTTAGATGTATTAATTGAAACCTGAGCTAAATCAATTATTTCTTTTGTTTTTAAAATTATAGATACATTTATTTGGTCAACTTCGAAATAATTTGAAAAATTATTAATCTCTTCATTAACTGTACTATTTTTAAAATAATTTGAATTTAGTAGTAAAAAAGGTTTATTATAAATTATAGAATAATTTATAGCTGTTGAGAAATGAAATAAAGTTATTTCTGCATACTTTATTAGTTGTGCTGTTTTATTATAAAACATACTAAATTCAGAGTTAAAGTCATTATTATTTTCTTTTTGCCTTCTTGGATGAGCTGCTATTACAACTTTTAATCCTGTTTGAAGAGAAAATGTCTTTAAAAATGAATTGATTTCAGTATAATATTCATCTGCAGTAAAATGATAAATAATATGATTTGTTTGAAAATCAGGATGATGAATAAAATACTGATCAATAAATACTGCATATGGTTCATTAATTAAATCATATTCTTCAATATTTAAAGCACGAAAATAATCTAACGATGAAGTATATTTTACAATTGTATTTTTACCAAGTAAAGATCTTTTACTTGAAGAAATTTTTTCTTTAGAACTAATTATTCGTAATGCCGTTTTTTTAATACTAGCTGCATAAAAATAGTAAACCAGCTCCATAGGTTTTTGATATATTTTTTTTATATCAAAACGTGCAAAAAACTTATTAAATACATGCTTTATACTTTTATTATCTACTTTAGGTAAAACAGCATTTTCAAACAATATATATGGAATTTTATACTGAAAAATATCTATATACATCCAGGCACTATTAAATCTAAAACCAACATCAGATATTACTACAGAATTCTTCCTATTTTTCTTAATGAAGTATTTAAATTCTTTCTTTGAATTAAATTCAATTACATGTTTTTCAAGATTTTGAGGATATGACAATATGAGTCTTTTCTTCTTTAAAAATTGCGATACATCCAAATATTTTACATTATATCCTCTTTTCAAAAAATAATCAAATTCATCTCTTATATAAGCCTCTTTTGTAAATGGAAAACGATGAATAAAAAAAAGGTTAATCATTTAATACAAGATTATTTCTATACTTTAATTTATTTCTTTGAACCATTTCAATATCAAGTATATCCTTAGTTTTATAAGTCAACGCTTTGCTAATGACTTTTAGATCTCTACATAAACGTCTTAAGCCATCAGGTTCTAAAGAGGCAGCATGATCAGTTCCCTTCCATGTTCTATCCAAAGTATAATGTCTTTCAATATACGTGACTCCAAGAGAGTAGGCTACAACATCTACTGAAATACCTAAATGATGACCAGAAAATCCAATTTCTTTTACTAATGAACCATATTTTTCTATAAGATTTGATATTTCTAACAAACATATATCTTCAAATGGTACAGGATATCCAGAGGTACAACTATATACTACAAGATCTTTATTTCGACCATATTTAAGAAAGAAATTTACTAAATCGTCAATTTCTTTTTTAGTTGTCATACCTGTAGATACATGAATCTCTCCATTATAATTTAATGCCAACCATTCGAGCATTTCATAATTATTATTGCAGGCCGAAGGAATCTTTATTAATTTAGGATTTAACGATGCTATTTCTTTTGCAGATGTTAAATCCCAAACTGAAGTAGAGTATTCAATATCTAAATCATTACAATATTGTTGTAATTCCCTATGCTGATCAACTGTCAGTTCTAAATATTCTCTATGTTCACCATATGAATCACCATATGCATGCATAGGATTTGGATGGGGAGCATTATATTGATCTTCAGTTAATAGTTCTTTATTATTCCTCTTTTGAAATTTAACAATATCAGCTTTGCAAAAAATCTTTGCCATTTGAATCATCTCTTTGGCAATGTTAATATCGCCTTTATGATTACATCCAATCTCCGCTATTACTTTTGCTTCATTCATTTGTTTAAATTTATTTTATTTTGACATATAGAATTCACCATAACTAATCATGCTCCATTGCATTAAGCTTTTCTCACGGATCTTTTTATATTTTCAATAACCTTTTATTATATTTCACTAAAAATTCTATAAACTCTCTGATAGCACCAGTTCCTCCTGCTTGATGTAATTGTATATCTGAACTTTGTTTTACAATATCTACAGCATTTGACGGACATGCACTCCAACCAACAGAAAGAATGTTTGATAAGTCGTTAATATCATCACCTACATAGGCAACTTCACTTCTTGTTGTCCCTAACTCATTTAATAAATTTGATAACCTTGAATACTTATCTTTAACACCTAGAAATAAATGTGAAATATTGAGTTTTTCCATTCTTTTTTGAACCAAAGAACTTTGTTCTGAAGTCATAATAATGGGTTCAATATTATTTTCACGCAGCAATTCAAAACCCATACCATCTATAAAACTAAAACTCTTGGAAAATTCACCTTCCTTTGTATAAGTAACTGTAGCATTCGTAAAAACCCCATCAACATCAAATACTACATATTTTATTAATTGAGGTATTTTATTTTTATTCTGTAATCTATTTTTTAATAGCTGTTCAATAATAACGATATCAGATAGTTCATCAATTTCAGTTAAAGTATCCTCAGCCATCTCTAGGACTTCAATTTTTCCTCCTAATCGATTATTTGTTTTTAAAAATGTATCTTTTTTACATCCGTAGATAGCCCCATTTTCAATAAATAATCCTTCAAAATCCTGTCTTCTAGGTCTTTCTAAATAGTTATAATTAATAGATTCACCACTTTTATTCCAGATAAATCTATGAGTTTTGACTACTGATAAAACCGAATCAAAACTTTCATTATCCAGAATAGATATTGCATTATTTATATCATTGACAGTTGTTAACGGAGAAGTAGCTTGTAATAAATAATATTGAGAAAAATTATAATTGATAATATCAGCCAGTTCTTTCATTGCAAATTCAGTACTGGCAGTATCATTAGCACTTTCCTCACTTCTTTCTATAACAGAAACTTTTGTTGTCCAGGTATATTCTTTTTCAACATAGGACTTTATATCTATATCATCTGTAAATAGATAAATATGGTCAAGATTACTTTGAATAGCTTCACCTAAAACCCATGAAAATAAGGGTCTTCCTAAAATTTTTTTCTGATTTTTTTTTATAATCCCTTTTGATCCAGCTCTTAAAGGAATTATTGCAACTTTACGATACTCCATTATAATCTGTGTATATACTCTTGGCAAAGAAGTAATTCACATATAACTCATAAGTTGCTTAAACATTAAATAATTAATATTGTCTATTAGTAATATGAGGATTTTTAAAAATTATTTAAAAGCAAATTAATATCAGAATTACTTGTTAATATTTAATTATATATTTTTGCGGCAGTTAAAACATTATAAATGAAAAGAGAAGATTTTGAAATTATGGCTCCTGTTGGTTCTTATGAATCATTAAGGGCAGCTATTAAAGGTGGAGCAAATTCAGTTTACTTTGGAATAGAAGGATTAAATATGCGTTCCAGGTCATCAAATAACTTTACTATTGAAGACTTACACGAAATAGTTAAGATTGCCAAAGAAAATAATGTTAGAACTTATTTAACTGTTAATACAGTACTTTATGATCAGGATTTAAATCTGATGAATAAAGTAATTATGGCTGCTAAGGAGGCTGATTTAACTGCAATAATTGCTTCTGATGTAGCTGCCATTTCATTTGCGCGTGAAATTGATGTTGAAGTTCACTTAAGTACCCAGCTTAATATATCTAACATTGAATCTCTAAAGTTTTATGCAAAATTTGCTGATGTTGTTGTACTAGCTCGTGAGCTAAATATGGATCAGGTAGCTCAAATTTATCGAGAAATTGAATTACAACAAATAAAAGGACCAAATGGAAAACTTATTCAAATAGAAATGTTTAGCCACGGTGCTCTGTGTATGGCTGTTTCAGGTAAATGTTATTTAAGCCTTCATAATACAGATCATTCAGCAAATAGAGGAGCTTGCCTCCAAACATGCAGAAGAAGCTATATTGTAACAGATAAAGACACTGGCCAAGAATTAGAAATTGATAATGAATATATTATGTCACCAAAGGATTTAAAAACCATTCATTTTTTAAATAAAATGGTTGATTCTGGTGTACGTGTATTTAAAATAGAAGGTAGAGCTCGTGGTCCTGAATATGTTTATACTGTAGTTAAAGCCTATAATGAAGCGCTAAACTCTATTCTTGATGGAACATTTAATCAGGAAAAAATAAATAATTGGAACGACGAGTTAAGTACGGTTTTTAACCGAGGTTTTTGGGATGGTTATTATTTAGGACAGAAATTAGGGGAGTGGAGTCATAATTATGGTAACAGAGCTACAAAAAGAAAAATATATATTGGTAAAGGAACCAATTATTTCCCTAAAATAGGAGTGGCTGAATTTTTAATGGAAACAAAAGAATTAAAAGTTGGTGACGAAATACTTATTACAGGTCCTACAACAGGAGTTATTAAAATGATGGTTCCTGAAATTAGAGTTGATTTAAAAGAAGTTGGACAAACTGTAAAAGGAGAGAGGTTTTCAATGCCTGTATCTGAAAAAATAAGAAGGTCTGATAAACTATATAAAATAGTAGAATCTCATCCATCTTTAGATCAATAAAACTAACTACCACTTAAATTATAAAAAAATGGAATACATAGGCAACATAGAAAAAATGAAAACCAATATAGATGGACAAGTTCTTTATAAGTTACCAATAGGGGAGGAGTACATTGAATTAAACCAATTTATTGGAAAAAAAATATCACTACAATTTCAAAACCAAATAAACTGTGTTGCCTGTGGAAAAAAAACTAACAAATCTTTTGGTCAGGGATTTTGTTATAATTGCTTTACTAGTGCTCCTGAGGCTAGTGAATGTATACTTCACCCAGATAAATGCCAGGCACACTTAGGTATTAGCAGAGATATGCAATGGTCAATAAATCATTGCCTAACACCACATATAGTTTATTTAGCTAATTCATCAAATATCAAAGTTGGGATTACACGTAAAAATCAAATTCCAACACGCTGGATTGATCAGGGAGCAACAGAAGCAATTACTATTGCAGAAACTCCTAACAGACATATAGCAGGTATTATTGAAAAATTTTTAATGCAATATTACTCTGATAAAACAAGCTGGCAATCAATGTTAAAAGGAATAACAAAAAGCATTGATTTAATAAATGAAAAAACAAAAGTAAAAGATTTATTACCTACAGAACTTTTACAATATTTTCTTGACGATAATGAACCTGTAAAAATAGAATTCCCGGTAAATAGTTACCCGTCAAAATTAAGAGTGAAAGTTTCGATAAAACAGAGATGATTGAAGGTATTTTAACCGGAATAAAAGGTCAGTATTTAATGATTGATAATACTTTAGTTTTAAATATTAGAAAGCACAGAGGATACTTAGTCAAAGTAATTATTTAATTAGTAATTCATTTAATTGATTACCTGTTGAGTTTTTTTTGACCTTTTGCATATTCAATGAAAATTTTACGTGGATATTACAATAAGACGTTGCAGTTAAGGTATCACTATTTAAATTTCTAACTTTAAAAAAATCGTTAACAAAGAATTTAACGCAATTGTTAGTGTTATTATTTACAGCATTAAAATTATAGCTATCAATCCATTTATTTGTTATAAAATGATTCATTCTAAGCGAATTAGAAATTTCAGTATTTAATATTATTACTGGAGCTCCTGCAGATACTTCATTAATTTTATCTAATAAATAAAATGCGATCAGTTTAGTTTGTTCATTATTTAAATTCAACTGAGCATTTATTGTAAAAACATAAAATATATACCCTGATTTTAAATATTTAAATTTATACCAGGATATTATATTTGAATCAATCTCGAAAATTTTATTTTCTATAACATACCTAGATGAAACTAAAAGCTCAAGTATATTTTTATTAACCAATAATAAAGAATTACAATTAGTACTATTAGGAACACGTAAGTTTTCGGATAATATAAGGTACTTATTATTTATGTCTATTATTTGATCTTTAACACAAGGATTAATCTCTATTAAATCAGATTTATTATTAAGTACTGTTGAAATTAAAGAATCAATATTTATATCAGGATTATTCTCTTTAATTACATCTAAATCTATAGATATAAACGATAATTGATTAGCATTTTGAGAACAACTAAAACAAATTAAAACTAATACGATATAAAAAATAAAACGATGCATTTAAAATGTTTTATAACAATATAAACCCAAATTAAATGCAATAAGTACTTTTTACATAAGAGTATACAATAACTTGATATTTCTATGTAATTCTTACATTATTAAATTCATCTATAGAATCAATATGAATTGTTACCCCTATTTCATGAATCTCTTTAATTGCATTTTCATAATTTGTAGCAATCTGATGAGCTTCAGTTAAACTCATGGTTCCCGGAAGAGTTATATGAAACGTTAATTCTGAATGATTACCATACTGATGTAAAAGAAAATGATGTGGATCCAAATCTTTATTAAAATGATTAATACCTATATTTTGGATACTCTCTTTTAATTCAGTATCAATTTTTTCACCAAGAAAGATAGATAAGGACTCTTTTAATATTTTATAAGTCGTGTAAAATATTAAAAAAGATACTAAAAGACCTAAAACGCCATCAACCCACCAGAAATATTTACCTAAAAAAATACCACCTAAAATTATTATACTAGAAAAAGCATCACTTCTATGATGCCAACCATCAGCAATTAAAGACTTAGCTTTTATTTTCTTTCCAAAATAAATTGAATATTGAGCCATTAGTTCTTTAACAACAATTGAAATTACGGTAACAATTATAGCTAAGTTTCCATAACTAACAGATTCATGCATTCTTAGTTTTAATACTGATTCGTATGTAAAATTGGCACCAACCAAAGCTAATAAAATACCAACAAAAATAGTTGACATCAATTCTGCTCTTCCATGTCCAAAGGGATGTTCTTCGTCAGCTGGTTTAGATGAAATTTTAATACCAATTAATACAGCAACAGAAGAAATAGAATCAGTAAGTGTATGCCATGCATCAGCAATTAAAGCAACTGAGTGAAATAAAATACCAGCCCAAAACTTAATAATAAATAAAGCAATATTTAATACTATTGAACTCCATGAAACTATTATTCCGGTTTTATAATTTTTCATTAAATTTTACTATTTAATTTTTTCAGCATCTATTGGAAAACCTGATTTTTTCCAATTGTTATATCCACCCTCTAATTGAAAAACATTAGTATAGCCTAAACTTTTTAACCATTTTGCACACTCTATTGATCTTTTTCCTATTTCACAGTATATAAAAATTTTATCCTGTTTATTTACATCTTTTAAAAGAATGCTGAATTTTTCCTTAGTTTCTGCCGATTCTGAATCAATAAGTCTATTTTTTTGATATTCTGCTACAGAACGCAAATCAAATAGTTTACACTTTCCTATTTCATAAACTTGTTTAAAAAATTCTTCACACCCTATTATAGAGGTATCTTTTTTTTGTCCATTAACAATGCAAAAAAAAGAAGTTAATAATAAAATAATTGCTTTTAACTTTTTACACATATTATTATACAATAAAAAAATCAGAAATAATTTTATCAGTTATAAATCTATTTTTATCTGATATTTTAATAAAATTATTTTCAATTACCACATTAGACTTTTCAAGCAGTTTATCTAGTTCTTTATTAAAAGAGTTTATAATATCTTTATTAAAATTACTATTCAAACAATTTAAATCCACACCTGTCTTAGTTCTTAATCCCAGCATTATTATTTCATTGTATTTATCCTTTTCTGATAATACTTCTGTTGAATAATAAATACCATTATTATTTATGTTGTTAATATATTCATTCAAATTAGAGACATTATATCTTCTAATACCATCTTTTAAAGAATGAGCACCAGGACCAAATCCAAAATAATTTTGACCTGTCCAATAAGATGAATTATGCTTTGATTCTAAACCTGGCTGTGAAAAATTTGAAATCTCATAATCGAAAAATCCATATTTTCTTAAATTTTTCAATAATAATTCATATTGAAGTAAACTGTCAGAATCGGATATTTCTTTAATAAAACCACTTTTAAGTTTTTTATAAAAGGCAGTACCTGGTTCAAATGTTAAATGATAAGCAGATATATGTTGAACATTTAATTGAATAGCATTCAAAATTGATTCTTTCCATTCTTCCATACTCATTCCTGGAATACCATATATGAGATCAATACTAATATTTGAAAAACCAACATTCTGAGCAAGCTTCACAGCATTTATTGCTTGTTTAGAATCATGTCGACGGTTCATGAATTTAAGTATTCGGTCATTGAAACTTTGAATTCCGATACTTAATCTATTAAAACCAACTTCCAATAACCCTTTTAAATATTGTTCTGAAATATCATCTGGATTAACTTCTATTGTAAACTCATTTACAGAATTAATATCCATATTTTTACTCAATGCATCAAAAATCCTTAATAGCGAAACTTTATCTAACAAACTAGGAGTACCACCACCTAAATAAATTGTAACTATATCTTCAGAAATTAATTCAGATTTTCTACTGTTTATTTCATCTATAACACTATTAATAAACCTATTTTTGAAAGACAAATCTGTTATACTATAAAAATCACAATATCCACATTTTTGTAAACAAAAAGGTATATGTATATATACTCCTGCCATTAAATTTATTATTGTTTTTAAATTTTAACATGAACGTTTCACGTGAAACATTTGTTTTATACTATATTGCAACAAAATGTTAATAACTTTTTAATAAAAAACCTATAAAACACACATAAAACACTGATTATGTACATCTTAAAAACATACTGGAGAACATTACTTATTATATGCTTCATTTTATTTTTAAGCCTTATGAATGTAAATAAGGTAATTCACCATCCAGAAATATTCTTCAAACACTTTGATAAGTTTGCTCATTTTGTGATGTATTTTACTTTAAGTTTTATTTTCTTTATTGAAAACTACTCAAATAAAAATGCTCTTAGAAAATACTGGGTAATTATTGATACAATTTTTATCGGAATTGTTATTGAATTTTTACAATATATTTTAACTAATTATCGCTCAGGAAATATTTATGATGCTATATTTAATTGCATAGGAGTTTTTGCAGGTAGCATTTTATTTTTATTAATGAAAGACATTAAATTCATTTATAAATTATTACTATTCAAAAAAGCCTATAAAAGGTAATAATCAGTTTTATTATCTACTCTTTTTATAATATTTTCTATAGTTTCTGTTTTGAACAGATGTAATAATTCAGCTCTTACATTACAAAATTTTTCATGAACTGGACATGGTAATTGTTTTTCATGCGCTGATTTACAAGTATTCATACCAATCAAACACATATCAAACATATCCATTCCATCTATTATTTTAACAATATCAAGCAATGTAATATCAGAAGGATCTTTACCTATTGAGAAACCTCCATGTGGTCCTTTTGTTGATAATAACATTTTTTGCTTTACTAATTGCTGAAGAATTTTCCCCAAAAAAGGAGTAGGGATATTTAAATCATCAGAAATTTTTTTAATACCTATTTTTTTGTCTTCATCTTGATTTAAGGCAAGATAAATAACAGATCGTACTGCATATTTACAAGTATTCGATAACATATAAAAAGATTTTTAAATGCTAAAATACATAATTAATATATATGTTGATATAAAAATTATGTATTTGTCTATATATCTATAAATATCTATCACTTCTTTAATATAGAATTACGAACATGGAATTTTTTCAATTCTTCTAATATGTCTTCCTCCTTCAAAAGGAGTATTAATAAAAGCGGATACTATATCTTTAGCAATATCATCGGAAATAAATCTTGCAGGTAAAGAACATATATTTGCATTATTATGAGAACGTGCTAATTCAGAAATTTCTTTATTCCAACAAAGAGCAGCTCTAATTCCCTGATGTTTATTAACAGTCATATTAATTCCATTTCCACTTCCACAAACAGATATTCCAAAATCAACAGCTGCTTTTTCAACTGCATCAGCCATAGGATGTGCCCAATCAGCATAGTCTGTACTTTCAGAAGAATGAGTTCCAAAATCTAATACCTCAAGATCTAACTCTTTTAAATAAATTTTTAAAATTTCTTTTAATTCATATCCAGCATGATCAGCTGCTAATCCAACTTTAGTAAACTTCATTTTTTTTTGTCAAATATAGAAAGAAAATAACTTTAATATTATCAATGTGTTTTAAGTATACTTATAATATTACAATATATTACTAACATACAATATTATAATGTGTTACATAAATATATGTAAATGTAATAACTTAGAAAATCAGGTTATTAATAAACTGTGAATAACTGTTTAATTGCTGTTAATAAATTGTGAATCCAAAATTAATATATTTAAAAATCTTAATTTGGAAAATTCAAATAAATATTCAAGACGACTATATAATTAATAAATCAAGTAAAGTTTGACGAATTTTAAAAACAATTCTAAACAGTATTTTAACAGGCTAAATCTTCTTTAAACAGATAATCTTATTAAATTTGCCTACTATTAACAACATGTTAATAACGTATGTTAATTGATTGATTACAAATATTTAGAGATATTAATTAAATGTTTATTAATTTTTAATTTCTGTTTTATAAATGTTTATGTCAATACAAAACAATAATATTTCTATATTTTTATAAACGTTACTAACAGGATATTATAATTACTATAGTTTTTTAAAATTTCTCTATTTATATATTATAATAATGGAATTAAAAGAAAGTTGGTTAAAAAAAGGTTTTGTCGACGAACCTATAGAAGGGGGTGAGGATATTCACAAAGAATTCTTAAAATTAAAGAAAGAAAAGAATGCCGTATTAATGGCACACTATTACCAGGAAGATGAGATACAAGATATAGCAGACTTTGTTGGAGATAGTTTAGCATTGGCTCAATTTGCAAGTAAAACAGATGCTGAAATCATTATAGTTGCAGGTGTACACTTTATGGGTGAAACTGCTAAGATTTTATCTCCAGATAAAACTGTAATTGTTCCTGACTTAAATGCAGGATGTAGTTTAGCTGATAGTTGTCCACCAGATCAATTTTCAGAATTTGTTAAAAATCATCCGGGATATAAAGTTGTAACTTATGTTAATACCTCTGCTGAAATTAAAGCTTTATCAGATGTAGTTGTAACCAGCACTAATGCTAAAGCGATAGTTGATAGTTTTGATAAAGACGAAAAATTAATTTTTGGACCAGATAGAAATTTAGGTAATTATATCAATAGTATAACTGGACGAAATATGATATTATGGGATGGAGCCTGTCATGTACATGAGAAGTTTTCAGTAGAAAAAATAGTTAAATTAAAAGAAGAAAATCCTAATGCTAAATTATTAGCACATCCTGAATGTAAAAAGCCATTGCTCATGTTAGCTGATCATATAGGCTCTACAGCTGCATTATTAAATTATTCAGTTAAGGATGATGCAAATCAATATATCGTGGCTACTGAGTCAGGAATAATTCATCAAATGAAATTAAAGAGTCCGGATAAAGTTTTTATTCCTGCACCTCCAAATGATTCAACTTGTGCTTGTAACGATTGTAATTTTATGAGGCTTAACACAATGGAAAAACTTTATAATAGTTTAAAATACTCATGGCCAACAATTGAAGTTGAAGAAGATATAAGAGTTAAAGCTGTAAAACCTATTGAAAGAATGTTAGATATTTCTGCGCAATTAGGTTTATAGAAAAAATTATATTAGTATGTCAGATATCAATCCATTAAATATTCTATTAGTTGAAGATAATATCTTAAATCAAAAACTTATTTATTTAAACTTATCCAAGTATAACCATAAGATTCAAATTGCTAATAATGGTAAAGAAGCTGTAGATCAAGTAAAATTAAATAAGTTTGATTTAATTATTATGGATTTAATGATGCCGGTAATGGACGGATTAGAGGCAACAAAAAATATTAGAGAATACGAAGAACAATCAGGAGAACATACAATCATAATTGGTTTAACAGCTAATACATTCGATGCTGACCGTGAAAAATGCATAAAACATGGTATGGATGAATATATGGCTAAACCTTTTGATTTAGAACTTTTTAATAATCTATTGTTAAAACTTCAGTTAGTAAAGGATTGAATTGAGATGCAAAATAATTTTGATATAAGAGAGGAGGGATATCAATCCATAGAAAGTGATGTTGAAAATAAGCTTAGGCCTTTATCGTTTTCTGATTTTAAAGGTCAATTTAAATTAGTTGAAAATCTTAAAATTTTTGTACAAGCTGCCTCCATGCGTAATGAGGCCTTAGATCATGTACTTCTTCATGGCCCTCCAGGATTAGGGAAAACCACCTTATCAAATATCATAGCAAATGAACTTAATGTCGGTTTCAAAATAACAAGTGGTCCGGTGTTAGATAAACCAGGTGATCTTGCTGGTATATTAACAAGCCTGGAACCTAATGATGTTTTATTCATAGATGAAATTCATCGATTGAGTCCTATTGTTGAAGAATACTTGTATTCTGCCATGGAAGACTTTCGTATTGATATTGTCATCGACAAGGGTCCTGGAGCACGTAGTATACAAATTGATTTAAATCCTTTTACCTTAATTGGTGCCACTACTCGAAGTGGATTATTAACTAGTCCTCTTAGAGCAAGATTTGGAATTAATTTTCATCTCGAATATTATGATACTGATGTCTTAAGTGGAATTGTAGAAAGGTCGTCACAAATATTAAATACTCCTATAAATGAGGATGCTAGTTATGAAATAGCTGGAAGAAGTAGGGGAACTCCAAGGATTGCCAATGCCTTACTTAGAAGAGTTAGAGATTTTGCTCAGGTTAAAGGAAATGGAAATATCGATTTAAAAATATCTCAATTTTCACTGGAAGCATTGAATATTGATCAACATGGATTGGATGAAATGGATCATAAAATTCTTTTGACTTTAATTGATAAATTTCAAGGCGGACCTGTTGGTATAACAACAATTGCAACTGCTATTGGTGAAGATGCAGGTACAATAGAGGAAGTTTATGAACCATTTCTAATTAAAGAAGGATTTATTAAAAGAACCCCACGAGGAAGAATGGTTACACCTTTAGCATATAGTCATCTGGGTAGAGATAACAATAGTCAAGAGCAATTTTCATTATTTTAATCGCCTTAAATTTTGGGAAATATAAAATCATTAGCTGGTGAAACAGTTATTTATGGAGGAGGAACAATTCTTGTTCGCCTGTTAAATTGGTTATTAATGCCGTATTATATTCGTACAATGAATGAAATACAATATGGCTATATAACTGAAATATATGGATATATAGCCATATTTCTTGTTATCTTAACATATGGTTTTGAAACCACTTTTTTTAGGTTTTCTAAAAAGGAAAATTATAAGAATGTTTTTACCACTGGTTTTATTAGCATACTCGTAACTAGTTCGGTATTTATTTTGTTTTTATACATTCTTTTAAAAAATGTTCAATTATCCAATACCTACAGTTCTTATAATAGCTTAATATGGATTGCTGGTCTATTAGTCGCTATTGATGCTATTTCAGCCTTAATTTTCGCAAAACTTCGTTATAATAATAAAAGTATAAGGTTTGCATTTATAAAGCTCTTAAATGTCCTTATTCTTATATTTTTTAATATTTTCTTTTTATTAGTTTGTCCAAAGCTTTTAGAAAGTGAATATGATAATTTTATTAATTGGTTTTATAATACTGATTATGAAGCTTATTACGTTTTACTTTCTAATTTGTTTGCATCTTTTTTTGTACTAATATTTTTAGTAAAAGAATTAAAGGGAATATTTGTTGGATTTGACTATAAATTGTTAAAGAAAATGTATAAGTATTCTTTTCCAATATTAATTGTTGGTATTACGGGAATGATTAATCAAAGTATTGATAAAGCCCTTCTACCAAGATTAATTGGTGGGGACGAAGGATATAGATTAGTTGCTTTATATGGTGCTAATTTTAAAATTGGTGTTTTAATGGCCATGTTTACTCAATCTTTCAGATTAGCTTTTGAACCTTTCTTTTTTAAACATCATTCCAATTCTAACGATCTTACTATTTATAATCAAATTCTTACCTATTTTGTTTTATTTGGTTTATTAATATTTCTTGGTGTCACTTTCTTTATTGATATAATAAATTTGTTATTGTTGCCAGAATATAATTCAGCAAATGGTGTAATTCCATTGGTTTTAGTTGCTCAATTATTAAGTGGTATTTACTTCACTCTATCAGTTTGGTATAAAGTGTCAGATAAGACCATATATGGAGCTTATATGGGGATAATAGGGACTATGGTAACATTAGTTGGAAATATTGTTTTAATTCCATATTTAGGTTACTATGGTTGTGCTGTAAGTGGGGTATTATGTTTTGGTTCAATGGTATTATTTAGTATTTATTGGGGTAATAAAAAGTTTCCTATTTATTATAATTGGTCGAAAATTTTTAAATACATAATCCTAACCTTAACTTTATACATATTAGGCGTATATATACTGCCTTCAATAGCTTCAGGTTTTATAAATTTGGATCAATTATTGCCAAATATCCTAATACATTTAATTAGGGTTTGTTTAATAGTTGTATTTTTATGGATTATTTACGCTTTGGAATTAAAAAAAATAATAAAAAATAGAAATGTCGTTAAAAATTAAAATTATCAATAAAAGTAATAATCCATTACCTCAATATAGTACTGATCTTTCTGCAGGATTAGATTTAAGAGCTTATTTAAATAATGATTTGATTTTAAAACCTTTGCAGCGTGTTTTAATCCCAACTGGTTTGTTTATTGAATTACCAGAAGGTTACGAAGCGCAAATTCGTCCCAGAAGTGGATTAGCATATAAACACGGGATCACAGTTCTTAATACTCCCGGTACAATTGATGCTGATTATCGTGGAGAAATTAAAGTAATTCTTGTTAACCTTAGTAATGACGATTTTGTTATTAATTCTGGTGAAAGAATTTGTCAAATGGTGATCGCTAAGCATGAAAGTGCTGTTTTTGTTGAAGTAGATTCTTTAGAGGAAACAATTAGAGGTGAAGGTGGATTTGGCCATACAGGAAAGCACTAAAATTTAAAGTAAAATATTTATTAAATGAAATATTCATTTGTTATAATAATTTCTCTGTTACTATTATTTAGTTGTAAGAGTATAAAGAATAATTCACAATTTATAGATTCTCAAAATTCTTTAAAAACTTCTAATTTAAATTCTAGTGAAAAAAGAAAATTTGACTATTTTTTCTATGAAGCCCAGCGTTTAAAAATGCAAGGTCAATTGGAAAAGTCTAAAATGTATTTAATAGAATGTTTAAAAATAGATTCATTAAGTAGTACATGTTATTATGAATTATCCAACATTGAAATTAGATATAAAAATTACGAAGGAGCTCAAGATTTATTAAAAAATGCCGTTCGTTTGTCCCCTAAAAATAAATGGTACAAGATGTTGTTAGGTGATCTTTATCAACAAAATAAAGATATACCAAATTCTATTAAAACATATGAGTCTTTAGTAAAACAATTTCCTTCAAATGATGAATATTTATATGTTTTAGCTCAATTATATTCTCAAAATAGGCAATTTCAAAATTCAATTGATACATATAATCTTTTAGAAAAAAATATAGGTATTAATGAAGTTATTTCTTTAGAAAAGGAAAAGTTGTATCTACAAATAGGTAAAGAATCCTTAGCTTATAAAGAAATACAAGAATTAATTAAAGATAATCCTTATGAAGCTCGTTATTATGGTTTTCTAGGAGATGTTTATTTTTATACAAAAGACTATGATAAAGCGATTAATTCATATAAACAAATTTTTAATCTTGATCCAGACAATGGGTTAGGATATTTCTCTCTAGGTAATGTGGCAATTAATCAAAATGATACAATATCTTTTTTAAATTATTATAAAAAGGGATTATTAGATAAGGAATTGGATATTGAAGTTAAGATTCAAAGATTATTACCTTTTGTAGTAGGAGAAGATTTTAAAAATTACAAAGATACTGTTGCTATAGAAGATCTGTTTAATACTTTAATTTCAACTAATAAGGAAAATTCTAAAGGATATATTTTTTACGCTAATTATTTACAAAATAGAAAAAAGAACCAACAAGCTATTAGTTATTACAAAAAAAGTTTAAATATTGATAACACAAATTCTTCAGTTTGGCAAGATCTATTTTTATTAGAAATTAGTATTAATGAAGTAGAGTTATTGTATACTGATACTAAAGATGCAATAATTATATTTCCCGAAGAACCTTTGTTTTATTTATTTCATGGAATGGCTTGTATGCAAAAAGAATTATATGATCAATCATATAAGACTTTAATTACAGGTATAGAATATGTTACTAATAATAAACAATTAGAGTCCCAATTTTACTCATATACTGGTGATGTATTATATAATTTAAAAAAGTATGATGAATCATTTAATTATTATGAAAAGGCTCTAAAAATTGATGAAAATAATGTAGTTGTACTTAATAATTATAGTTACTATTTATCCTTATTAAATAAGAATTTAGATAAAGCAGAAACTATGATTTCTAAATGTATAGAATTAGAGCCTTCTAACTCTACTTATTTAGATACTTATGCCTGGGTTTTATTTAAAAGAGGAAGATATTTTGAAGCTAAATATATTATTGAACGTGCAATTGATAACGGAGGAAATTCCAGTGATGTTATTGTAGAACATTATGGAGATATTTTATTTAAAAATGGTGATGCTGTAGGTGCCCTAAAGCAATGGAATTTATCATTGGAATTAGGAAATAAGTCAGAAATATTAAAGAAGAAAATAGAAGAAGAAAGATATGTTGAAGAATAATGTAATAGGGCTTATTTGCTTAATATTCTTTTTAGGTTCATGTAAAACAAGTGAAAAAATTGTAATAGGTTCCGTTACTAATATACCAGATGTAAGATTAAGAAAATTATTGAAAGATAATCAAATAAAATATGATCAATTATATCTGAAAAAGGTTGGGTTTACATTGGATGATGGAGATCAAAAAAGATCATTTAAAGGTAATTTTGTTATTAAAAAAGATAGTGTAATTATTGTATCCATTTATGCGCTAATGGGTATTGAACTTATTAGAGCTCAATTAACTAAAGATAAAGTTATTATAATTGATAAACACAATAAGATTGTTTATAATACTAACTATAGTTATTTTGAAGATAAATTTGGCGTTAATATAACTTATGGTATTTTTCAATCTATAATTTCAAATCAATTATTTATTTATCCTGATGATGGAGATTTTTATGATGGATTAAAAAAGTATAAACATGAAACTAATAAAGATTCTTATTCTTTTAAATCAATTAAGGATAAACGTGTAACTCGTATTTCCAAACGCGAAAATACCGATCTTGTTTTTCATGAAATCAATATTTATCCTCAGATATTTAAAATATTTAATGTTTTTTTAAAAGATTTTGGAACTGGACAAACCTTAAAAATTAATTATTTTAATTTTAAAAATTACAATAAGGTTTTGTTTCCGGAAGATATTAGCATTAATGCCTCTCAAGGAAATAAAATTATTGATTTATCTCTTAAAATTAATTATTTAGATATAGATAATGGTGGTAGCTTGCATTTTAAAATACCTTCTTCATATCAAGTTAAAGAAATTTAGTATATTACTAATAATTTTAATTTTATTTCCTGTTTTTATTTATTCTCAAAATTCAGAAATAGAAAAATTAAAAAATTTAAGAATTAAATATGAATCTGAAATAGTTAAGGCTAAAAAACTATTAGAAAAGAAAGGAAAAACAAGGAATAATTATTTAAGTCAATTAAAAATTCTTAGTACTAAAATTAATTCTCAAGAAAATATTATTACAACATATAAAAAAGAGATTAATTTAATTACTACAGAAATTGAAAAGAATAACGATTTCGTTAATAAATTATCTTCTGAAATAGATAATATAAAAAAAGTATATCGATTATTAATATTAGAGGCTAATAAGCAATATATTAATAATCAAAATGAATTGATGATCATCTTTAGTGCTAATAGTTTTTCAGAAGCTTATAGGCGATTTAATGTTTTAAAACAATATAGTTCTTATCGCAAAAAGCAAGGTGTTATTTTGCAGGAAACTAAAGCCAAACATGATAGTATTAAATTACATAATATTGAAATTTTAAAACAAAAACAGTTAGTATATAATTCCTTGAATAAGGAATTAGAAAATATTAAATTAGCCATAGATCAAAAGGAAAATTATATTAATAAATTAAAAGATGATGAAAAATGGCTGCAGAAAGAAATTACTAAAAAGAAAAAAGCAGCTAGTAATCTTGAATCTTCTATTGAAAAATTAATTCGAGAATTAGGTAAGAGTACTAATAATAATTTGTTCAGTAATTTTGCTAGTTCTAAAGGAAAACTTGAATGGCCAATTAAAGATGGTATTATTGTAAGTAGTTTTGGTGAACATAATCACGCCGTTTTAAAGGGAGTAAAAATTAAGAATAATGGTATTGATATCTCAGCCTTCAAGGAGAATGCTGTTAAAAGTGTTTATGAAGGTACTGTAAGCCGCGTTATTGCTATTCCAGGGTACAATAAAGCAGTAATAATAAGACATGGTAAATATCTTACTGTTTACGCTAATCTAATAGATGTTTTCGTAAAAAACGGAGATGTAATTAAAAGTAAAGAAGAAATCGGTAAAATATATACAGAGGATCAAGAAAAAAATGGGATTTTACATTTTGAAATATGGGAAGAAAATAAAAAAATAAATCCTAGAGATTGGTTGACTAATTTTAATTAAATGTTTAAAAATTATTGGTGTTTTTAGTAACTATTTATTTAAAATTTAGTATACGAGAAAAAATGTATCTAATTCGGAAGCTAAATGGATCTAATTGTGGAAAAAGTTGTAATTGATTCAGACATAAAAAATATTACTCTAATAGAAAAGTTAATTGATGACATTTCTAGTCAGTATAATCTTCACTCTGATGTTTATGGTAAATTATTATTAGCAATAGTTGAAGGTGTAAATAACGCTATTGTTCATGGTAATAAGATGGATGTAAACAAAAAAGTTAAAATAGAATATACTGTTACTGATAAAAACGTAGAATTTGTTATTGAGGACGAAGGTATTGGTTTTGATTATACTAATATTCCAGATCCTACTTTACCTGAAAATATTGAAAAAACTCATGGAAGAGGTATTTTTCTAATGAATCATTTAGCAGACGATATTGAATTTGAAAACAATGGAAGTTTAGTTAAATTAAGTTTTGATTTATAAGTGATTGAATTTTATTACGAAGAAATATCTGATAATCAGATAGATGAAGATATTATAAAGAGTTGGATAAGTAAAGTTATTACAAAATCCAACTCTTTTTTGGGTTCTATAAACTATATTTTTTGTAATGACGAATATATTTTAGATATCAATAAGCAATATTTAGATCATGATTATTATACCGATATTATAACATTTGATTATTGTGAAGATAAAATGATATCTGGTGATTTATTTATTAGTATAGATACAGTTTTATCAAATTCACAAAAATTTAATACTTCTTATAAAGAGGAGTTAAATCGTGTAATTGTACACGGTATTCTACATTTAATTGGTTTTAAAGATAAGTCAGAACAAGAAGCTAAAGAAATGCGTAATCAAGAAAATTTAGCTTTAAATCTTTTAAAAACAATTTCTTAATTTTTCTGTTATTTTTTTAGTGTTTAAATAGTAGGATACAATTAAATTTGTATCCTTATTTATTTGTTATGGATTTTAATTACGATATTATTGTGGTTGGAGCAGGTCATGCTGGCTGTGAAGCTGCAGCAGCTGCTGCCAATTTGGGGTCTAAGACCTTGTTGATTACAATGGATATGAACAAAATAGCTCAAATGAGTTGTAATCCAGCTATTGGTGGTATTGCTAAAGGGCAAATTGTTCGTGAAATTGATGCTCTAGGAGGATTTTGCGGCATTGTTACGGATAAATCCTCAATACAATTTAGATTATTAAATCAATCTAAGGGGCCTGCAATGTGGAGTCCAAGATCTCAGTGCGATAGGATGGTTTTTTCAAGTGAGTGGAGAAAGGTTCTAGAAAATACGGATAATCTTTACTTTTGGCAAGATAAGGTAACAGATATAAATTTCAATAGTAATAATACAGTTGAGTCTGTTATTACTGATCAGGGTGTAGAATTTAATTGTAAGGCATTAATATTGACCAATGGAACTTTCTTAAATGGTCTTATGCATATAGGTAAAGTTCAAATGGAAGGTGGTAGAATAAGTGAACCATCTTCAGGTGGTATTACTGAAAAATTAAAAAATATTGGATTTACAACCGATAGAATGAAAACAGGTACGCCAGTTAGGATAGATGGACGTACTATCGATTTTTCTAAATGCCTAGAACAAAAAGGAGATGAAACATTTTATAAATTTTCATATCTTCCAGAAATACAATCTACATTAGATCAAAAGAGTTGTTGGCTTACTTATACGAATGAGGATGTTCATACTTCACTTAGAGATGGCTTAAAAGATTCACCTTTATATAATGGTACTATTCAAAGTATAGGTCCAAGATATTGCCCTAGTATTGAAACTAAAATTGTCACCTTTGCTGATAAAGATAAACATCAATTACATCTGGAACCAGAAGGGGAGACTACTATAGAATATTATTTAAATGGATTTAGTAGTTCACTTCCTCTAGAAGTGCAACTTCAGGCTTTAAAACAAATACCAGGATTAGAAAACGCAAGTATATTTCGACCTGGTTATGCTATTGAATATGATTATTTTGATCCTACTCAATTAAATCATACATTACAAACTAAGCATGTACAAAACATGTATTTTGCAGGACAAATTAATGGTACAACTGGTTATGAGGAGGCAGGTGCACAAGGTTTAATTGCAGGTATTAACGCTCACCTAAAGTTATCTAATAAAGATCCTTTTATATTAAGTAGAGATGAAGCATATATAGGAGTCTTAATAGATGATTTGGTTACTAAAGGAGTTGATGAACCATATCGTATGTTTACATCTCGTGCCGAATATAGAATATTATTAAGGCAGGATGATGCTGATGTTCGATTAACTGAAAAATCTTTTAAAATTGGATTAGCTAATCATTATAGATATTCATTATTAATTGAGAAGTTAAAATATAGAGATGATATCCTTGATTTTGTTTCTAATTTTAGTATAAAACCAAAATACATTAATTCATATTTAGAAAGTATAGGAACTTCTCCATTAAAACAAACTATAAAACTTAAAGATGTAATATTACGTCCACAGGTTAAATTGAAGGATGTTATTGATGTTGTAGAGCCTTTAAAAAATCATATTAAAGATCTTCCTGAAAATAGGAGGGAAGAAATTATTGATACTGCTGAAATTTTTATAAAATATCAAGGATATATAAATAGAGAAAAAGTTATGGCGGATAAATTAAAACGTTTAGAGAACTTAGAGATTAAAGGACGTTTTAATTATGCAGAACTAAAATCTATTTCTACAGAAGCTAGACAAAAATTACTTAAAATTGACCCCGATACAATTGGACAAGCAAGTAGAATTAGTGGTGTTAGCCCAAGTGATATTAATGTATTACTAGTTCTAATGGGACGATAATTAGATAAACGTTCCACGTGGAACTTTAAAATATATATTATGGTTATTTCAGGTAAAATTGTTGATGTTATTAATAAAAGTATTTTTAATGGTCATATAAAAATTATAGATGGAAATATTGCTTCTATAGAGAAAAGTGATCACGAATTTCAGAATTATATTTTACCAGGTTTAATAGATAGTCATGTTCATATTGAGAGTTCCATGTTAACTCCAAGACAATTTTCTAAAATAGTTGTTCCACGTGGAACGGTTGCAGTTGTAACTGATCCTCATGAAATAGCTAATGTCTTAGGTGTAGAAGGTGTGGATTATATGATTGGAAATGCTAAGTCTGTCCCTTTAAAATGCTTCTTTGGAGCTCCATCTTGCGTTCCTGCTACTTCATTTGAAACAAGTGGAGCTGTTATTTCTTCTGATGATATTAATGAGCTTTTACAAAGAGAAGATATATATGTATTATCCGAAATGATGAACTTTCCTGGAGTAATCTATAATGACAAGGAGGTTCATAAGAAGATTTCTTTAGCGCATAAATATGGGAAAAAAATTGATGGACATGCACCCGGTTTAATGGGTGAGGATTTAGAGAAATATGCTAAAGCTGGTATAACAACAGATCATGAATGTGTATCTGTAGATGAAGCCATCAATAAAATTAAGGAAGGTATAGTCGTTCAAATTAGGGAGGGAAGTGCTGCAAAAAACTTCAATACTTTATCTCCATTATTTGATTCAAATCCTGATGATGTAATGTTATGTACGGACGATTCTCATCCGGATGAAATCATTCAAAAAGGACATATTGATAAAATTATAAGATTAGGAATTTCTCAAGGGATAGATATATTTAAATTATTAAGAGCTGCTACAGTTAAACCTGTGGAGCATTATAATCTACCTGTTGGATTGTTACGAGAAGGGGATTCTGCTGATTTTATTATGGTAGATAATTTAGAGGATTTTAATATTCTTGAAACATATATTAACGGGGAAAGAGTTTATACTGATAATAAAATATACTTCAACACAGATAAATCTGAAATTGTAAATAATTTTAATATTAGTTCAATTACTGCTGATCAAATTAAAATTCCATATAAAAATGATGCAAAATTAAGAGTAATTGAAGCTGTAGATGGGGACTTAATTACTGAAGAATTTATTTGGAAACCTATAAATTCAAATGGATTTATAGAGTCGAATATAGATGAAGATATTCTTAAAATAGTTGTTTTAAATCGTTATAAAGCAACCAATCCTGTTGTCGGTTTTGTTAAAAATATAGGATTAAAACAAGGAGCAATAGCATGTAGTGTTGCTCATGATAGTCATAATTTAATTGCAGTTGGAACTTCTGATGAAGAAATTGTTAATGCCTTAAATGAAATTATAACATATAAAGGTGGTATTTCATGTGTACAAAATAATGATATTGAAATTTTACCATTAGAAATAGCAGGATTAATGACGGATAAAGATGGGGTAGAAGTAGCTAAAAAATATCAGTTCTTAAATAATAAAGTGAAGGAAAAGGGCTCTCCTTTAAAGGCTCCTTTTATGACTTTATCCTTTATGTCGTTACTTGTTATTCCAAAATTAAAAATAGGAGATAAGGGTTTATTTAATGTAAGCACTTTTTCTTTTACAAATTTGTTTGTTGAATGAGTTCTGTTTTAAATCCTAATATAGATTATTTAAAAGAAAAAATTGCAGTCCTTCCATCTGATCCGGGCGTCTATCAATACTTCAATAAAGATGGAAAAATCATCTATGTAGGTAAGGCAAAGAATTTAAAAAAGCGAGTTTCTTCTTATTTTGTAGGTAGACCTGATAATGGTAAAACAGCTTTGTTGGTTAAAAATATAGCCAATATTGAGCATATAGTTGTCAATTCTGAAGAGGATGCTTTGTTGCTCGAAAATAATCTTATTAAAAAATATCAACCTCGATATAATGTACTTTTAAAAGACGATAAATCCTTTCCCTGGATCGTGATTAAAAATGAATCTTATCCACGAGTTTTTTCTACCAGGAATGTGATAAAGGATGGTAGTTTATATTTCGGACCTTATACTTCAGTTGTAATGGTTCGTACTTTATTAGATCTTTTTAAATCTACATATCCACTTCGTAGTTGTAAATTAAATCTCTCTCAGGAAAATATTGCACAAGGAAAATATAAGGTTTGTTTAGAGTATCATATAGGTAATTGTAAAGGTCCTTGTATTGGAGAGTTTGAAGAACCTAAGTATAGGGAAAATATTGAGGCAATAAAGAATATATTAAAAGGAAATATTAACTCTGTTATTAAATATTTAAAGGAATTAATGTTGACTTATGCTTCTGAATATAAGTTTGAAGAAGCTGAGGATATAAAGCAAAAAATTAAACAATTAAATTCATATCAAAGTAAATCTACAATTGTAAGTGCCAGTATAAATAATGTAGATGTTTATTCAATTATTGAAGATGAAAATTCAGCTTATGTGAATTTCTTGAAGGTTGTAAATGGAGCCATAATTCAAGCTCATACAATTGAGATGAAAAAGAAATTAGATGAAACATTACCAGAATTACTTTCTATGGCTATTTTAGAAATTAAAGAGCGTTTACATAGTAATTCAAGAGAGATTATAGTTCCATTTAAACCTGATACTGAATTTGAAAATATCCATTTTATTGTTCCTAAAAAAGGAGAAAAAAAACAGCTGTTAGAGTTATCTGAACGGAATGTAAAATATTACCGTTTAGAAAAGTTGAAACAACAATCTATACGTAAAAAAGAAACAAGGGAAGATCGTATATTAAATACGATGAAAAAGGATTTAAGGTTAAAAAAATTACCTAAACATATTGAGTGTTTTGACAATTCAAATATTCAAGGAAATTTTCCTGTTGCAGCTTGTGTTGTTTTTAAAAATGCTAAACCAAGTAAAAAAGATTACAGACATTTTAATGTAAAAACAGTAGTTGGTCCTGATGATTTTGCGAGTATGGAAGAAATTATTGAACGCCGATATACGCGTTTAATAAATGAAAATGATGCATTACCTAATCTTGTAATTATAGATGGGGGAAAAGGCCAATTAGGTGCCGCTATGAAAATATTTCGTCGACTGGAAATAGATGATAAAGTTACTGTTATTGGCATAGCTAAACGTTTAGAAGAAATATTTTTCCCAGGAGATCCTGTACCTTTATATCTGGATAAAAATTCAGAAACATTAAAAGTGATTCAGCATGCCCGAAACGAAGCACACCGTTTTGGTATCACTTTTCACAGAAATCAAAGATCTAAAAATTTTGCTTCTTCAGAGTTGGATAATATTTCAGGAGTAGGAGAGAAGACAGCTCAAAAATTATTATCGGAATTTAAGTCTGTAGAACAAATAAAAAAACTAAAACTTGAAGAAATTCAAAAGGTAATTGGTTTGGCGAAAGGTAAAGTTGTTTGGGAATATTTCAATTAGTTAGTATAAGAAAACTCCTTTTTTTTAAGCAATCCATATTATCAAAGTTTTTTTATTAGACACTTTTTTAAATTAGCAGTTTTCTATGATGTGTTAATTTCAATCACTTATGTTTTACTTAAAATAAAGCGTCTAATAACTCCTCTTGTTTTAGTTCTTGTAGTTTTTTAAATACATCATTGGTTTTATTTTTGATATCCTCGTAGTGGTGCAAACATGTATTTAATGATGCTTGAAGTTCAATTAAATTTTCTTTTTCAGAAGAATTACTTTTTATCTTTACCTCGCTTATTTTTCCTTTTTGTACATGAAAAATGATTTCAAATCTCTTGCCTGAGATTGATTTTATTCTTTTTTTAAGGTCGTATTTTGGGCTATATCCGTAGTTCCAATCCCAGGTTGTAAATTTTTCTTTTACTAAAATATCTATCTTATTATTGTCTTCATTGTTTAATGTATATGAGGTACAATTATAGTTGTTTATTATATATTGGTTTAATTGATTTACAAATTCGTTTACTTCTATTTTTCCAGTAAGATGATCGTGTATATTAGTTACTTTACTACGAACTGATTTAACGGCTTTATCTGTAAATTTTAAAGGATCATTTTTAAGAGCATTTGTCAATGATTTTAATTTACTATTAAAAAGCAGTGTACCATGATGCATAACACGACTTTTATATACATGACATGCATTTCCACTAATTTTACATCCTTCAATCAAAATATCATTTCTTCCTCCGTGTGATGCATTCACATCTAAGGAATTTAAAAAGTTTACTATTGGTGTAGTATGTTTTTTAAAGTTGACTAACTCCCCTTTTTCACCAGAAGTAATAAAACAAAAATTTATATTGCCTGGATCATGAAAGACAGTTCCTCCTCCAGATAATCGTCGTATGACCGGAATATTATTTTCGTTAACAAAAGAATAATTTATTTCAGCAAGCGTATTTTGATGTTTCCCAACAATGATACTTTTTGAATTGATGTAAAGAAAAAATACGTCTTCCTTAAAATTTTTAAGTAAATATTCTTCTGTTGCAATATTATGAAATGGATTGTTTGTTTGACTTAAAATGATCAGCATATTCCTGTATAATCTATCGTTAATGTTTTTTTATTAAAATCTCAGCCCTTTAAATATTAAAGTAAAAGATTAAGTAAATAATGTATATAACTATATAATAGTTAAATATAAATAATTAATATTATATTTTTGTTTTTAGTTATTTTTTAAAATCTACATAAATTTTGTTGAAATTATGATATTTTTACCCAATTCAACAAAAAAAGTAGTTCTAAGGTTTTTATAATTCAAAAAATATTTAAATGCGTGTTGTTATTCAAAGAGTGTCTCAGGCTTCTGTTACTATTGAACAAAATATTAAATCTGCTATCAATGAAGGATTATTAGTTTTAGTTGGAATAGTAAATGAAGATGATCATAATGATGTAGAATGGTTATGTAAAAAAATTGCCAATCTGAGAATATTTGATGATGATAATGGAGTAATGAATAAATCATTAATTGATATTGATGGTGAAATTATAGTGGTTAGTCAATTTACCTTACAGGCTAAAACAAAAAAAGGAAACAGACCATCATATATAGATGCTGCCAAACCTGAGGTTTCTATACCCCTGTATAAGCAATTTGTGACTTGTATGGAGTATACCATAAAGAAAGAAGTAAAAACTGGCGAATTTGGGGCTCATATGGAAGTTTCTTTAGTAAACGATGGTCCGGTTACTATTATTATAGATTCAAAGAATAAAGAGTAATTTTTAATATTGGTATAAAATTAATTAATCAAACCTAATCATCATTATGAAAATAAAAAAGGTATTCATTACTTTATTGCTTTTACATGTAGTTATAATTAGTAAAGCACAGTATCTTGGTATTACAGGTGGTACTACTTATTCTACTATTAATTATGATCATCCAGTAAATATCAATAAACTATTACCAGGATTTCATTTAGGTGTTTTAGTTGAAAAACCATTAATTAGTAATGGATTATTTTTAAGGACGGGACTGGTTGTTGTACAAAAAGGTTCAAGTTATAAAGGAATGTATTACTCATATGGATATGGAGGGCCAGGATCATATTATGTTGAAGATGATAAGACTAAGAAAAAACTTACTTATATAGATCTTCCAGTACTTTTGGAATATAAACATAAAATTCAAAATATATATATACTTGGAAAATTTGGACCTTCTTTTTCAAAGGGATTATTAGGAAAAGAAATAATTGATTCAGAAGAAGATTCAAAAATTAAGTTTGATGGTAAAGATCATAATAAATATGATTTTGGTCTTAATTATGGTGTGGGATTTGAATGGAACAAAAATCTTCAATTTATGATTACTTATCAAATAGGATTAGCTAATATTAAAGTAGATGATATTAAACAAAGAAATCAGGTACTACAATTTTCAATTGCTTATTATTTTAGAAACTTATATTTTGTCAATTCCTTATAAGTAAATGATCTTTTAAATAAACATCTTTTCCATAAATTACTTCACCTGATTTATCATCAAACCAGCATGTTAAGTATACTAAGTTGATTGGGATATCTTTTTTTAGGTAAACTTTAACAGGATATCCTTTAGCTAGAAATTTATTTTGATCTACGTTTCGTAGCTCTATTTGGTTAAGAATGAAATTTGCAAAGTTTAAGGCTTGTTGTAATCTGATACATCCATGACTAAAAGTTCTGACCGGCTTATTAAATAATCTTTTTTGTGGTGTATCATGAAGATATACGGAAAAATGATTTTTAAACATGAATTTTACTCTTCCGAGCGCATTTGATTCAGAAGTACGCTGAAATACCGTAAAAGGGAAATTTGAGGCTGTATATTGTGAAAAATCTATACTATCGGTTGGTATTTCAATTCCATTTTTACAAACAAACATATTTCGTTTTTGTAAATACATAGAATCTCTTTTTGCTCCATTTAGTATTTGTGTATTTGCAATAGATTTAGGAACTGTCCAACAAGGATTAAAAACTATGTAGTTAATTGATGATTGAAAAACAGGAGTTTGGTTTTTATATTTTCCTACTATTACTTTTGAATTATAGATGCACTTATTATTTACATTATAATTCAATTTTTGAGAGGCTATATTAATGGTTATTCCATCAATAAACTGGTTATCAGAGTACCATCTCAAACGTTCCATGTTTGTCTTTAAAGTGTTTATATATAAATCTTTTTCCCAGTTTAAATAATGATAGGTTTTTTTACCCACAATGCCATCTGGACTTAATCCATGTTTTATTTGAAATCTTTTTACAGCCTGTGAAAGTGTTTCATCAAATTTTAAAGAAATTTTTGAATCATTTTTTATTTCTAATAATTTATGTTTTAAAGGCAGTACATAGCGGTTGGAATCACCCTTTTGTAATAAAAAACCTGGATCTTTAATAACTTTATATGTGTTTTTATTTGTGTTAGAATAGATGTTTAATAGTTCGTTTTTAAATTTTGAATATAATGGATGCTTAGGTTCAAAAAAGTCGTTTAATTGATCTGTTTTTCCATATTTTATGAGATTTATCCAAACAGAATCATTTGGAAGTTTTGCCGGAGATTCATAATTCCAACTGTAATGACAGCTTTTAGGATTAACACTTGAATACCGAATTTTATATCCACATAACTTAACATTAGACGTCAGTAAAATATCAAGATCAGCATATGATTTTGAATTAATGCTAGTATCTGTAAAAGTCTTGTTATATAGTTCCTTTAGTTTTATAAGATTGAACTCTGTTGGATTTAAACCATGATATTTGGACTCGTTAATCCAGTTAATTCCATTTAAGATTATTGCTTTAGATTTCCATACTGGTTTGAATGAGTCCTGAGTATAAATTGATAGTATAGATGAATCAATAACAGAATGTATTTGATATTCAATATTTTTGGATATTTCTTTTTCAGGAAATATTTCTTTTGGCTTTTCAACTACAGGTTGAATAATGACTTCTTTTTTAGTTTTACAAGCCATTAAAAGCATCAAAAGTCCTATGTATATTATATTCCTAAGCATATGCAAATGTAATAAATCACATTATTCTAAATATTCTGATAACTAAATATATTAAATTACATTGCCGCGCTAGCATTTTATTATATGTGATATTTTTTTCTTTATTATCTGTATAATAATCAAGTATCTTTTCTTTAAGCGAATTTCAGGATGAAGAAGAATGTAAAATTGTTTATGTATAACATTAAGGTTTTTGTAAATATTTATACATAAACATTATTAAAACAATTGTAACTATTAGATTTTATAGAAATAACACCTGCAGTCTTAAATTTTGTTTTTAATCCATTTTTATGAAAAATTAATAGAAATGCAGAGAATATTTTTTTAATGATAGGGATATAAAAGGTTTTAATTATTGATTTAACCAGGTTTTTAGCTCATTGTAGATATTTTGACAATCCTGATAGCCCATTTCAAATGCTTTTTTTAGTTTTTGTTTATTTCGCTCAGTTCTGCTTACGGGAATATCATAATTTGGTCGTATAACAAATACTTTTCCTTCGGATTCTAATTTTTTTATTTCTTCTAATTGGTGGTTATAATTTTGATACCTGTTGCTTAAAGTTTCGACTAATTTTGGATACTTAGGGTAAAACAATTTTCCGATAGATGAAAATTTAGTTGGTTTTTTTATAAAATCGAAAGGTTGTGTTAAAATAATAATCAATTTATCACAACCATCTGAAAAAGCTTTTTGATAGGGTATAGGGTCACTTATTCCTCCATCTAATAGCTTTTTGTTATTAAAATTAACCATTTTAGAAGCAAATGGTAAACTTGCTGAAGCTTTTAAAGAAGTAAGTAAGTTGTCATAGTTCAAAGTCTTAATATAAAATGGTTTACCAGTTAAGCAATCTGTTGTTCCAATAATAAATTCCTGAGAAGAATTAGCATATGTTGCGTAGTCAAATGGAATTAATTTTTTAGGTATTTCATTAAAAATAAAATTCATTCCAAATAATTCTCCTTTAGTAAATAAACGTGTATAACTCATATAACGCTTATCCTCTACATAAGAGTATGGAACATTTAAATTACGACCGATTTGCTTTGAAATATAATTAACTCCATTGCATGCACCCATGCTAACTCCTATTACATAAGGCAATTCAATATTTTGTTCTAATAAATAGTCGATTACACCAGCACTATAAATTCCTCTAAAACCACCTCCCTCAAGAACAAGACCTACTTTTGTATTCATATTTTTGAATTTAGAAGACAAAAATACGAATAACTTAATATTATTATTTATCTAGTTGGTATCCGTTTCTAAAAAAATCTTTAGCTTCTTGTAAAACTTGATCCATTTTTTCTAATTTGCTATAATAATTTCTTTCATGAATAGTAGTTCGTACAATTTTATACATACCACCGTTTTTTATTACTACGCGTTTATCAGCAAGCAAAATTAATAAGGGATCATGTGTAGCCATAAGTACGATTTTATCTTTACTTACTAGCAAATCCAATGCTTTTTTCTTATTAACTCCTGCATTTTCAATCTCATCAATTAAAACTATAGGTGCCTGACCAATACAAGCAACATCAGCAATCATAAGAGCTCTTGATTGTCCTCCACTTAAAAAGGTAACAGGAGTTTTAGGATCAAAAGGCTCACCGGATAGTTCATTAGCTAACTTAATAACTTCTTTTACAGTTTCTTCAGCGTTAACTAAAAAACGGCTTTGAGCGTGTAATAAAAGAAAACTCTCAACATCCATATCCAAAACAAAGTTCATGTTTTGAGTGATTTGAGCTATTAATTTACCACCATAAAGAGCTGCTGTATCTTCATTAGCTATTTCACCATTTATTAAAACTTTTCGTTTTGTAGGTGTATCACCATTTGCTAACCATTCAATATCAGCCAATAATCGGCTTTTGCCTGAACCAGTTGGTCCCACGATGCATGTAATTTCACCGGGTGTAAGGTGTAAACTACAATTTTCAGGATTATTACTTTTATCAAAACCTTTTATAATATCCAAAGATTCGATTGCTGTTTTTTGTTCGCAATCTTTAATGCCACTGATATAATCTGTGTATAAAACAGTTATTTCCTCTTTTGATATGGTATTTTCTAACCAAAATTCATCTGGTTGTCTGTCTATAATCTCAGAAAATGATTTGAGCTCTGTTTCAGCCTCTATTTGAAAAGTAGAAAAGAAATCATTGAATAAAGGATTTTCTTTTACAATATCTTTTAAAGGAGTATTTAAATATGCGAAAGTATCCATTGTTTAAAGTTTAATTTTTCGATTTAACCCTATTTGAAAATCTTCACCAACCCTGGTTTCACCAAGGCAGTATGAACAAAGTGCTGTTGGCATTGAAAACCTAAGCTTCATTTGTTCATCATTCTCGTGTTGCGTATTTGAAATAACCAATTGAGCCAGTTTATCTGCACCCTGACCGGTAATTCCATTAATAAATAACACTTTACATTTAGGATTTACTTGTTGAATTTTAAAACGAAATACTTCCTTTTCAGCCTGAGAAACTAAATCACTTTTTGTAACAACCACCACATCAGCCATTTTAACCATAGGGCCAGTCTTTAATGGAGTATTGATTCCGCTTAAGTTATCTAATACACAAACAGCAGGTATATTTTTTAAATGAGGAGCACAACGATTACATAAACCTGCACTTTCGGTAATTAAAGTTGTTAATCCTTCATCTTCAGCCCAATTGATACATTCTTCAATGTTGGATACAAAGTAGTGATCAGGACATAAATTTCCGGCTAGTCCGGTTTTAGCTGTAATGCCGTATTTATTGTATTGTTCTTCATCTAAAGAACTTAAACAATCAAATTTAATAACTCCACATTTATCCTTTAGATCTTGTATACTATCAATCATTTTAATAATTACAGAGGTTTTACCTGATGATGGTGGTCCTGCTATAGTGATTAAGTTTATCATGCTTGTTGGTTTTTATTTCTTAGTCCATATTTCCATGAATATGTCCTGAATTTCTTCTTTTAATTTACCTATGTAGTGATTATTTAAAAAATCCCATCCCAACCATTTTACTGTATCAGGAAATTCATCATGTTTAATACAGGGATGAATAGTTGGAAAATGTCTTTGTTTTAGTAAATCAGACACTTCTTTACTAAATAAAAAGTTAAGTAGTTCCTGATGTTGTTCTTTTTTATTCTTTTTTACCAGTAAGAAAACAGGACTGGCAATGGCACCATCCTCCGGCCAAACTATTTCAACGTCTTTATCTTTTATTCGTTTAGCAAAGAAGTAAGGCATAATATAAAGTGGAGCTCCACTTTCATCATCTTTACCTGCTAATTTTACCATTTCAGCAGGGTGCATACCCCCTTTAATATTGTGAGCTAAAATTTTAATAGCTTCAAATCCATGATCTTTATAGAATGGAAGCATTACTGCATTACAAAAAAAGTCGTTTTCTCCCCTCATTATAATGCTGTTTTCAAAGCAAGGTTCTAAAATGTCACTCCATTTTTGAGGCATTTTTCTATCGCCTAATTTCTTTTTATCAACCACCAATACTAGCATATTTGCAGTGTACATGGTATAGTTTTTATTCGGATCAGCAAACCCTGACTTTTGAAGATATTTGTTTGGAACAAATGGTTCAACTGCTTCAAATATATCTTTATCAATAAATTTGTTAACAAAAGGTCGATGAAAGAAATTATTAATATCCGAAGCCATAATTACATCAGGTAATTCATTGTCATCTGTAATGTTATCAAGCAAAGGATAATAAGATAATTCATGATTAACATTCCCTTCTAGCATGTAATTTAAGTCCTTAAAAAGATCTTTATTTTCTTCTAGATAAGATTCTGTAAATTCTTTAAAGGGATTTCTTAAACCACAAGGTAACATTGCTGAAAAATGAAGTGTTTCGTTTTCATTACCAGAAACTTCTTGTTTCTCTGATATAGATTGATTCAAAGTATTTATAAAATTCTCTGAATTAATATTATTTGATTTTAATAAAGTTGAAAGGCGAACAAAACGACCAGTTTTTATTAGGTTTTCGGATTTAAAATAATTTCCTAAACCATGTTGTTCAAAAATAGTAATAAAGTCACTGTTCAATTCTGCTATTTGTAATAGATTTTCGTTTCCTGTAATCATGATTAATAAAGTTAAGGTTATAAAGCCACTAATAATTTTTTAATTTCTCCTGAAGAGGTTGATGCTTCAACCAATTCAATCGGAGTATTATATAAATCAGATAAAGTTTCTGCTTTTAAAACGTCTTCAGTATTACCTATTGATGATACTTTACCATTTTTTAGCATAATGACTTTATCTGCAAAATGCAATGCCTGTTCAGGCGAATGCGTATTCATAATAACTCCATAGCCCTGCTTTTTCAATTTGTGTGCCACTTTCATAACATGCAGACTATTGCCCATGTCTAAATTAGCAGTGGGTTCATCCATAGCAATAAATTTTGGTTGTTGTGCCATAGCTCTTGCAATAAGAACCATTTGTTTTTCGCCACCACTAATTTTTGAGAAATCTTTATTCTTTAACCTTTCTATTCCAAGTGTTTTTATACAGCTTATAGCAATTTCTTTATTTTTTTTATTTGGCTTACCAATAAATCCCTTTGTATGAATATATTGTCCCATAAGAACAACTTCTAATACCGAATATGGAAAAGGAGTACCATGAGCCTGGGGAACATAACTGATATAGTTTGCAATTTCTTTCTTTGAAAGATGTTTTATTGGGTTATCTTGGTAAAAAATACTCCCACTTAAAGAGGGAAGTAGTCCTAAAATAGTTTTAAATAAGGTTGTTTTACCTGTACCATTTTTACCTAAAATACAAGTTAATTCGCCTTGGTTAATCATCATATTTACATCTGAAAGCACCATTTTACTTCCATATCCGCAACTTAAATCTATTAACTTTATCATATCAGTTTTTTTTAGATGATTTCATAAGAATAAAAATAAAGAATGGGGCTCCAATTAATGATGTTGTTATACCCAAAGGTATTTCCATGCTAGCAACAGAGCGACTAAAGTCATCAACAATTAAAAGGAATATACCTCCTATGAAAAAGGATGCTGGTAATAATACCATGTTTTTTGAGCCTGTTAACATACGAGCAATATGTGGTATAATTAATCCTATCCATCCAATAATGCCACTTATACTTACTGCAGAAGCAGTCATTAATGTGGCTATTCCAATCACTATGAATCTTAATCTGTCAACATTAACTCCCATTGCTTTAGCTTCTTCATCCCCAAAAGAAAGCATATCTAATTTCCACCCTGAGATTGTAAGAATAACTAATCCAATAAGTGCTATTATTCCAATAAAATATAAGTCATTCATTTCTATGTCAGATAAACCACCCATTAACCAGTAAACTATCGAAGGTAAAGTATCATCAGGATCGGCAATATATTTAAGCATTGAAATTAAAGCAGTAAAAACAGTCGCTACAATCATACCGGATAGGATTAATGTAAGACACTTTTCATGCTTTTTGCCTGTACTTAAGCTTATTAAGTACACTACTAATACTGAACCAATACCAAATACAAAAGAAGATATTTGTAGCATAAATAAACTCAAGCCTAGTATTATGGCTAAAGCAGCACCAAAGCCTGCCCCGGCTGATACACCAAGTAATGAAGGCGAAACCATTGGATTTCGGAACATACCCTGGTATGTAGCTCCTGTTAATGATAACGTTCCACCTACCAGAAAAGCAGCTATTATCCTGGGAAATCGAATATCTATTAATACTATTTTTACTTGAGATGATACTTCTGTACTTGATGAAAAATGTGACTTTGTTAAAGTCCATATATCCCACACTGAGATATTAAATCTCCCTAGTAATAAGGAAAACAGTATTATCACAATACTCAATAATGAGAGGATTATAAATATCGATAAGTTTGACTTTTTATGCATTAATATTAAAATAATGAGTTGAATTCTAGGTCAGTTAATTTGTATTTATAAAAAAGATGATAAAAGGTTTTTATCTGTGTTTTCATTTGTTCTTCAGATAGGTTATAAAAAATATGACTCAACCATATTACTCCAGGAATTCGATTTACTGTAGGTGGATGATCAAACCATCCAAATGGTTTAGAAGGAACCTTATAAATCTTATTATTTTTTACTGCAGTTATGTTTTGCCAAATACTGCCTTTTTTTATACTCATGTATGCATTTTTATCTGCCTTAAAACCAGCTGTAAAAATATAATCCGGATTCCATTCAATAATTTGTTCCATGTTTACATTGGCATGACCTCCATTGGGTAAACTAATTTTAGCTATATTATTTAAGTTAAGATAGTCTAATATTTCAGTGTGTTTTGAACCTGAAGGATCAGTCATTAGTCCGGAACCTCCTATTGTATAGTATATTCCAATTTCAGGAGATTTATTTTCGCGCATTATATTTTCACTCTGATTGTAAATAGAATTTAGGTAAGTAATACATAATTCACAAGCTTCATTTTGAGGAAGAATACTGCTTAAAAATTTATAAGTATCACGTAGTTTTGTGATAGATAAATCAATCATAACTACAGGAATTTTAGTGCGATTTTGTAGTTTATTAAAACGATCAAAATTATCTGATTCAATAAAAGTGCCTGCTATAATTATCTGAGGATTATAGATTAAAACACTTTCAATGTTTTTGATATCAACTTCAGGTAATTGATTGTATTCATCCGAAATGTATTTAAATTTTTTACTTCCTGGTATTATAGCCTTTGCTGACATAATATTTTGTGCTACAGGAAATAACAGGATAGAAGTTTTTGAATCGTAAGGCAAAATACGATTAATATTGTCAGGAATAGTAACATTTCTTCCTGCCATATCTTTGATATTTCTGGCAGATATTGAGTGTGTTACTATTAATAATATGCTAATAATTATAGTTCTCATTTTACTAGAATTTAAGCAGTTTTATAATTTTGATAAGCTATTTCGCTCAGGTGCTCTTTTAAATAAGGTAGAGGTAATGTTCTTAATTTATCCCATCCAACCCATTGAAATTTATTATTTCCTGAAAACAGAGAATCTGAAGAAATATGAGTAGTTCCACATTTTTCGATGATTGATTTTATTTCCTTGCTATATAGGTGATTAGCCATTGTAATTGCTTGTAAACTTGCATTTTTCTTAGCTAAAAAGAAATGACAGGTTATTGGATTTCCATCCTGAGTTTTTATGATTTCAACCTTATCACGAGCATCACTTCTGACAAATAAACTGGCAAATTGATGAACTATACTAATGGGTAGCATTTCATCATTGTTAGTTGCCATGTTCTTAATGATGTATGAAAAATGCTGCTTATCTTCTACATTTTCGGCATATTTAGCTATAGCTTCTTCACCATATTTAGCAAACCAGTGCAGCATCATATTAAAGCCAAAATGATCACGTTGATTTTTTCCCATTTGCATGATAGTTCCTGCAAAATTTGGAGTTAATAAATCACTCCATTTTTCAGGTAGGTCAGTGTTAATCTCTTTGGTTTTATCATGTATCATTACCATTTCTTCAACAGCAAAAGGATGATAATAATGCTCTTTATCAATGATATTAGTATTACTAAAAACTTTTCCTTTATTAAAATTAAAAGCCGAATTTTGATAATAACCTGGCTTTACAAATTTATCAATAAACTGCTGAGTCATTAATGAGCTAAAACCTTTACCAATGAGGATATCAGGTAAATCATTAATTGATTGACAAACAGCTAAATAATTCTGAAATTCCTTTTTTGAATGTTTAGGGAAAATATTGATATTTAGGTTAATACCTTCAATTTTGGCTTTTCGTTTTAATTCCGAAATAAAATCATTTTGCCATAAAAAGTTTACATATCCTGCAATATTTACAGCTTCTGGTTTTATTAATTTACTATGCATTTTAGCATAATTACAAGGATATTGAGTTGCTCTTTTAATAGTTCGTTCCAAACCATATTTTAATGCATTAAAAGGTATGTTTGCACTAATAGCTAATAATTGTAGTGTTGTTTCATCTTTAATGTGTTTATTAAAAGAATGAAGCTGTTCTGCGCATTCAGGTATACTCCTTAAAAGCTCTTTTATATTTGTTTCTTCATGTATATCCATTTTTTAAAAATTAAAGGTTAAAAAAACTCTAATATCACGTCCCTCACTAGGAATATATGATTGATAGCAGTAATACTCTTTATTCAAAAGGTTATTAATAGCAATATTCAAAGATGGTTTTGTTTTAAATTTTGGTAAATTCATACCTATATTACATCCTAATAAAACGTACTGAGGAGTAGCATATTGATAGTTGCCCAAACGTTTTTGCTCTGAATAATAGACAGATCTTATTGTTGTATGTATTTTTATATCACCGTTTAGTTCAAAATTGTAGCTTATATCACTTTTTACGTTAAAAGGAGGAACGTAATCAAGTGGTTCACCTTCATTAAATAAGCCTTTAGTTTCTGTAATATCAGTGCCATTTAAATAGGCTATACCTATACGCGCTACAATTTTGTCATTACTGGATAATATTCCAATGTATTGTAAATTTAGATTAGCTTCACCACCAAACATTCGAGTTTTACCCACATTTACATATGTATAGTTTGTTCCTGGTAATCCTCTTTTTTCTTCTTTTGTGATCATATTATTCATGAACCAGCAAAATGGACTCAATTCAAAATTAATATACTTTGTTTTGTATTGGTAGCTTATATCCAGACTGTTACAATATTCTGGTTTCAGGTCTGGATTTCCAAACAGAATACCGTTTGAAGTATAATTATCTGTATACATTTCTGTAGTTTCAGGCATTCTAAATGATCGGGCCAGATTTAATTTAAGCTTTGATTTGGGTTGAATATTAAATAAAAGAGATAAGTTTCCACTAATTGCACTTTTCTTATCATTTCTACCTTCACTTAGTTCTGTACTATACACATCTCCTTCGTATACAGATGCGTAGTTGTATCGTATTCCAAGAATTCCTTTGGTTCCACGTGAAAATTTATATTCATTATTGACGAAGATTCCTGATGAAATAGAATGCGCATTATGACTTACTCTGTTTTCATTAGATATGTTTTCAATATAGTCGATAAAATCTGTGGGAGTAGAAATATAAAAACTATAAACTTCTGCACCTGTAGTTATTTTATAATTATTGTTTACTTCTATATTTCCTTTTGCAAGAGCACCATAATAGTAATCTGAAAAATAAGTAGTTTCAATATATGAAAGTCTGTAACCTGCTGCTGTGAAGTACTTTTTATCTAGTATTCGATTCTCATCAGAGTAAAATCCATTAATTTCGGTATTGTTAAATATTCCAAATTTACCTTTAGTATATTTTAATGAATAGTTATTTGATTTTTCTTTTTTAGTTTGAACTCGCATATATTGCGTACCATTAAATCCTACTGGTTTACCCCATGGTCCTCCATCATGAATATCAATACTTAATACAATATTTTCGAGTTCTGAAAATTTATATCCTGTTGTTATAAAGAAGTCTTTATCAGTATAAAAGCTGTTTTCCGCAACTGAACCATCCGGATATCTATAGTCATCTGCATTTCTGTATCTAAATCCTGCTTTTACAGCGAATTTACCATTACTCCAACCCCCACAGCTTAAAAGGTTCTTTTCATTATTTATTGAGCCATAACCTGTAGTGATCTTAGCATTAAATTTATTTTGTTTAAAGGGTGATTTATCTATTAAATTTATAATACCACCCATTGAGCTTGCTCCATAAATTACTGAAGCTGCACCTTTTTCTATCTCAATACGTTCTAAATCATACACATTAATAGTGTGTGACATAACACCTGCAGGGTATGAGCTAAAGCGCCTGTTTCCGTTGCGTAATACTAAAATCCGGTTACCAGACATACCTCTTAATGTCAGTGGTGCCTGGTAACCAGATTTATTGGTAAAACCGGCCTTTGTTTGTAGTACCTGATTTACATTTTGAGGATTTAATTGCGTTATTTCCTTTTTGTTAGTAAAAAAGGCAGAAACAGCGCTTTTGCTTCCAATGGATTGTTGGGATACCACTGCAACTTCGTTAAGTTGGAATTGGTCTGGATTTAAAAAAAACTTTGGGTTAGTTATATGTTTAGCTAACAAAAATGTATCTGTTTTATATCCTAAGGATTTAATTAATAGTTTTTTGTCTCGTTTGAAATCTTTAATTGTCAATTCAAAGTTTCCTAATGAATCACATGTTGTTCCATAGCCATCAATTGTTGATACTGTTGCAAACGAAATAACTTTTCCATTTGCATTTAAAACAGTACCATGGAAGGCTTCTTGAGCAATTAAGCTATAAACGCTCACAAGAAAATAAAATGTGAAAATCAGGATTCGAAGCATAATTATTAATTTCTTATTCGTTTATGACTTGCCAGTGAACTAGGGTTTGTTTTTCGTTAGGTTTAGCTGGTTTGAAGGTTCTTACCATAAATTTTACATACGAACCTTCTGAGGTTTTAATAAGGTAGACTGGTTGAACTTCTTCCTCCGTCATACCATCTGGTACTTCCAATACATTACTTCTAAAATCTCGTCCAATAACGCATTTATCTAAAGCAGCAAACAAATCTTCTCTTTCATAAAAACCAGTTGTTTCATTTTTAAAATCAGAATAGTCAATTTGATCTTCGTAAACTAATTGATCTATCATATCTTCTGTTACAGTAGTAAGAGATGTAAAAAAATCTAATCCTTCGCCTATATTACAGCCTTGTGTTTCAGAAGAAAGTAACATAGCAGGACATCCCTCATTTTTCAGATCATCATTTTCATCATAGTAATAGGCTTTTACAGTATAGAATTTAATATCATAAGGAAAATCGTCAGTTTCTTCCATGTATGCATAATCAAGGGAGGTTTCTGATGATTTACATTCACTATGTACAAAATCCATCCCTGCACCCCATGGATTAGTACTAGGATTACGTTCTAGATAATACTCTTTAACAGGATAATCGCCTTGAACAATTGTTTTTACAGTGTTATCTTCTTCGCATGAAGAAAGTACTGATATTAAAAAGATGAGTGGTAAAAAATACTTTTTCATAATCGTTATACTTTAAATTTTATTCTAATTTTCTCGTTATCTCAAAACAGATAACGTGCCATTGTGTAATAAGAATATTCTCAAAAAGTAGAAAAAGTATGATTATTTAATGTAAATCAAACACATAATTTTTTTTTCGAACATATAGTGCTAAAAATTCAATCTTACAAAAATGTAGGATTTATGTTTGGTGATCTACAATAATGTATAAACAAAAAGAGCTGTAATTAATTAAAATTACAGCTCTTTAAACTAGAATATTGAAGTATAATTGAATTAATGATTTCCTTGTAATGCAATTAATGTATTAAAGAATTTAATATAGATTCCCTAATGCAAATTGCTGTTTTAATTATTAACTAACCACTTTTTAAATACTGATACTCTTGCTTTACTAACGATAATGCGCTCTTTAGTAGGTACTTTTAAATTAATTGAAAGACGATTGCCAAACCATACAACTACTTCTTTTACTGCACAATGTGATATAATAAACTGTCTGTTAGCTCTAAAAAATTCAGAAGGATCTAATTTAGACATTATGGTATCTAATGATGATTCTACAGGCCATTCTTCATCCTCTAATGTGCGTAATATAACATTTTCATTTTCAGTATAGAAGTATGCTATTTGTGCTGTTGGAATTGGAATTAATTTATCACGATACTTAATTAACAGAGTTTTGGTGTAATCATTCGTTTCAGCAATAAAACTATTCATTCTTTTAGCATAACTTTCTAAATCTGTATTAGAAAAGTTTTTAAGCTTATTTAAAGCACGCTGTACGTTTTCTGGTTCAATAGGCTTTAGTAAATAATCAATACTATTTACTTTAAATGCTTCTAAAGCATAACTATCGTATGCCGTTGTAAATATTACCGGACATGATATTTCAACCGATTTAAAAATAGTAAAGGATTCACCATCTGCAAGTTGAATATCCATAAATACCAAATCAGGTAATTCATTATTTTGAAAATATTTTACCGAAGATTGAATACTATCCAATACAGCTATAACTTCAAGATCTGGTTCTAATTCCTGAAGTATAGCTTTTAAGTTTTTAACTGCAACAACTTCGTCCTCAATTATTACTGCTTTCATTTATTACACTAGTTAATGGAAGTTCGACGATAAATTTGTTATCGTAAACATATTTACTAATTTCTTCTCCTACAAGATATCTATAACGTTTAGTTAAATTACTTAATCCAATTCCGGTTGAAACCTGATTTCCGGATTTTGGCTGATAATGATTTTCAACGGTTAATTTATTATCAACACTAATGTAAACCTTAATTGTCATAGGATATTCATCACTTATTACATTATGCTTGATAATGTTTTCAATTAAAGGTTGTAATGATAATGCAGGTAATTTAACTTTTGATTCTATATCTTCATCAATTGATATCTCAAAATGCAATTTATCTTCATATTTGATATCCAATAAATATTGATATGCTTTTAAAAAGAACATTTCTTCTTTTAAGGTTACTAATTCCTGCCAGTTACCTTTAAGTATATATCTGAAAAGATTAGAGATTTCATTAATAAATTTAAGTGCTTTTTTATTCTGTTTTTCACGCACTAAACCAGACAATGAATTTAATGAATTAAAGAAAAAGTGAGGGCTAATTTGAGCTGATAATGCTTCAAAACGGTTTTGTAAACTCTCTGTTTTTAATTTTTCATTTTCAATGAGCATATTTTGTTGTTTGCTGAGCAGTTGGTATAACTGACTAAACAAAGTAACTGTAACGAAAATAAAAATACCTTTGAATACAATTATTCCATTTAAATAAAAAGGTATAGATTGAAATTGAAAAGGATTTTGAATTGAAATTATAGAATTAATATATATTCCAATATAACAAATTAATAAGGTTGAAAATACAATTAGATAAGGCCTTATTTTAATTGGTATACTATGATATATAGGATTTCTTTTTTGTCGATCAGGATTATTTATTATTAATAATAACCATATTAAAATTAAGAAAAATATAAAATCAAAAATAATCCCTTTAAAACTATCTCTTTTTCCAATGAGTTTTGGAGGAAACCCTTGGTCATTCATTGGAGGATGATCTTCATTGAATTTACCTTCCTTAAATATATTTGAACCTCCCTCATTCATAGGGGGAGGAGGCATTTTATTAAAATCAGCATTATCAGGGGGTGTTGGTCTATCAGACATTTCGCTGTTAAACCAGTGCTCTCTTGTATGTATATTAGGATTATCTGGAGAAGATTCATCTAATAACCTTAATACATCTGGGAATATAATAAATACACCAATTAATAAAGCTACAACGATATTTATTATTTGTGTTTTATATAAATACTTTAAACTCATTGCTACCAAAAATAATCCTAATATATAGATAATGCAAAGATGATAATTTTGTAGATAATTTTCTTCTTTAATTCTTTGTTGTGCTCTTCAAATTTCAGTAGAAGATATTGACCTTCTTCCACCGCCGCCACCACCACTATTGGAACTTCCTACAGTTGTTGTAGTACCAGAAACAGTAAATGTAGTGTATAAATTACCTGGAGTATATTCTCCATCGGTATATAAACCACCTGTTTCATTACCTGTTGAACTACCATTGGTATAGATTGAATAGCTAGAACCTGATTTTAAATCTGAAGATGATAGTGTTACAGAGGAATATTGATGTTCAGGACTAAAAGTAACAATCTCGTTTCCATTACTATCTTCTAGATGAAATAATGTACCTGCTGAATAACTTGAGGTTAAATAAATCATAGTATTATTTTGAGAAGAACTGCTACTTGGAGCTTCTGCCATGCCAGAACTACCAGCTGCAATAAGGAATCCACCATTTACTTTAAAAGATCCATCATAGTCTAATGCACCATTACCATTATTTGTTGGTCCATGCACTAATACGGTTCCATCTTCCATTATACCTGAACCATTCATATCAAGTCCATCACCACTAGCATATACAATCAAGGTTCCACCATTAATGTATAAGTAATTACTACTTGATCCGGCAGCGTTAACACCATCATCAGATGCAGTTAATGTAATTTCTCCATCGTTTATTGTAATTGTGGCAGCTTCTAAACCTTCATATGATTTAGTAATTTCAATTGTTCCATAATCAATTTGTAATTCTTTATCAGCGTGTATACCATCATCACTTGAAGAAATAGTAAAGTCACCATCTGTAATTAAAACAGAGTTATCAGAGTGAATTGCATCATCAATACTGCTCATTGTAAATTCTCCATTTTCAACAGTTAGTGTATTTCCTGCTTTTAATACTTTACTTGAATTTACACTTCCGTTACATGTTATATCAAAATTTCCGTCAACAATTGTGATGTTGTTATATGCGTATATACCATCGGCATATGTGTCAATATCAAAATCAGCATCATTAATTGTAATATATCCACATGCACTGTTTTCATTATCTGATTTTATAGCATCACCTTCTGAATCGATATCAAACGTTCCATTATTTATAACCAAATAATCTTTCCCTCTAATTCCGTCATCTGCAGCATTAACCGTATAATTTCCAGAATTTATTACCAAACCATCTTTACTGGTTATACCATCTTTGTAATTTGCTGTTACGTTAATAGAACCAGTACCTGCCAATCGTAAATCAGATTTTGAAAAAATAACAGCATTAGCATCTTCATCAGTATATGTACTTCCATCAGTAACTGTATTGCTTGTATTTTCATTTAATATGATGATTGAGCGAAGAGATTTTTCAATATATATTGCAGGGTTATCTGAACATGTTACACTAACGTTGTCAAGTATAAGTTTTACCACAGATTCATTATCCGTCGAAACAAGGATTTCTCCATCATCTAAATTTCCTTGAAATAAGTAATTACCTTCAGTACTTACTGTTAATATACCATCTTCAAATGTGGCACCTTCACCTGTAATTTCAGCAGTATTGTCGCTAAATACAATTGTAGTTACGTCAGATGTATCCCATTCATAATCTGAATCTTCTTCGTAATATTCAGAGTAATTATCATCGTCGTCACTACTACTACTACTACTACTACTGCTGCTATTACTATTACTTCCCGATTCTGAATCAGAATCAATATCTCGTTCACAGGCTCCTAATAAGAATACAATAATAAGAGCCAATAAATTAAATCTTATTGATGTTAACATAACTATTTTAAATTGAATTGTTGAGTAAAAATAAGTTCACAATAACAAATGGACTTTAATCTTAACAGGGAAATGGCATTAATAAGGGGTGAAGTGGGAAAATTTTATGATCCCTATAATTGTAGGGTTTGTATTGTGTAAATGCTTTAAGTATAGGTATATATAAGTGTGTATGTGATATTTGAAAGTAGTGTTTATAAAAATCCTAGTTCACCCTGAAATAATTCCGCTTAACCATTAATTGTAAATTTTACATACAAATATGCTGTAATATCGCACTTACAAATTATTTCTTAATCTATTAGTGATATAGATATTAATAATGTGTTAAATAATTAATTAGAGTGTTTATAAGATTAATTATCAAGTTCTAATAAATATTTAACAAAGTAAATTATCACTCTGAAAATTAGATAATTGTATAAAACTAAAATATACACAGGAACTATGGATAGGATTGAAACAAGATTTTTTGACCCGATTCATATTGATCAAATGAATAATGTCAAATTAATGGATCGAACAGATACAAAGTATTGTGTAGAATTAAATCAACTACAAGATATTTTAAATGAAATTAGTTCGGATTATTATGCGTTATCAATTGAAAATAAGAATCAATTAAAATATGCAACTACCTATTATGATACATATTCCAGACAAATGTTTGGAAATCATCATCGAGGTAAATTAAACAGGTATAAAATACGAAAAAGGACATATCTTATTTCTGATTTAAGTTTTTTAGAAATAAAATTTAAATCCAATAAGGGAAGAACTATAAAAAACAGGATAGAAATTCCTCAAAAATTTCAATTCCTGACCTATGAGGAACAACAATTTATATCACAGAATACTCCTTATAAATCACATCAGTTGTATCCGGTTTTAAATAATAATTTTACAAGGCTAACTTTAGTAAATAAAAGATTACAAGAGCGTTGTACAATTGATTTTGATTTAAGATTCTATAATGAAGAACGTCATGTAAAGTTAGAGGATTTGGTAATAATTGAAGTTAAAACCGGGAAAAGAAGCGAACAATCCAGTCTGGTAAAAACGCTTAGAAACAGAAAAGTATTACCTGGAGGTTTTAGCAAATATTGTATTGGTCTCTCGTTAATAGAAGATTCAATTAAAAAAAATGCATTTAAACCAAAATTAAGGGCAATCGAAAATAAATATCATTCTACTTATCAACTTCAAGAAGTTATCTAAAACATGTTAAATTCATTACTTCAAATATCAGAACAGAAAACCAACCTTTTATCAGCTGTTGAGGCTTGGGATAAAAATTTATGCCTTTTTGGTATTCAAATTATAGATATAAGTGGCTTTACAGAACTAGCTGTACGATTTGTATTTAACACAGTATTGTTATTGTTAGTTGTGCATTTTATTTATGCAAAAAACAGTCGTAGAAAAGATTTTTACTTTTCATATCTATCCATAGGAGTTATAGTATTTCTTTTATGCTTTTTACTTAATAGTGTAAAACTGGAGCTTGGTTTTGCAATGGGATTGTTTGCCATTTTTGGTATTATTCGATACAGAACAGATGCTATTCCTATTAAAGAAATGACCTATTTATTTATTGTGATAGGAATTTCAGTAATGAATGCTCTTGCCCATACTAAACTTAGTTATACAGAATTAATATTTACTAATACAATTATTATTGTTGGTTTATGGTTTCTTGAAAAACGCTTAAGATTAAAGCAGGAGCAAAGTGTAACTTTAATCTATGAAAAAATAGAGAATATCCACAAGGCTAACTCCACTGAATTGTTAGAAGATTTAAGAGATCGCACCGGAATAGAAATTAAGAGATATGAAGTCAATAAGATTGATTTTTTAAGGGATGTGGCGGAGATAACCTTGTATTTTAATGTTAATGGAAGTATTGAAGATTAAAACTAATTTGAGGATGATGAATAAAGTGTGGATAAAGACCTTATTTTATATTGGAGCTATTTCATTAATTTTTAGCTGTGGAATTTCATTAAATGCTCAAACTGTAGAAAAGGAATGGCAAACAAGATTGGCAGCCAAGGCATCGTTTGATATCATTGATAATTTATCTTTTGAAATTTCACCAGAACTTCGTTTTGATAACGAGTTTAAGCTTGATAAATATTTGTTGGAAGGTGAATTAGAATATGAAATTTTAAAAAATATTTCAGCAGGAGCAGGCTATCGATTTTTAGCAAATAAGAAAAATAGTGGAGATACAGAATATCTTCACAGATATAAGTTTTATGCAGGATATAAAACAAAAATAGAGAGATGGAAACCTGGATTTAAATTAACCTACGCTGATTATTCTGACGATGAAGAAGAGGATTCAGAGTTTTTACGTCCGAAAATATCTTTAGAATATAACATTGCAAAAAGTAAAATTACTCCCGAAGTCGAAATTGAATATTTTTATCAGATACCTACATCTGATTGGTATAAAGTTCGATATGGAATTAACTTAGATTATAAGATTAATAAAAAGAATTATATCAATTTAGGATATAAGTTAGACTATTACTTAAATGAATATTTTAACAGAAATATTATTGAAGTATGTTATAAACTGAAATTTTAGCTTCCGGAAGGTAGTTCAAAATAAAAGAACCTTTTCATATTTGGTAAGGATTAATGCTAATTAACATCTGACTTTTAAAGGCTGTCCAATTCACTTTTGGACAGCCTTTTTATTTTATACACAATATTTAAAACATAGGATCCCACGGAGGCAACATTTCAGATTTTTGCTTATAAATATCCAATACCTTTTGACTAATAAACTTCTTGTTTACTACTATACGAAACATATATTCGTTAAACCACTGATCTGTAAAAGTAAGATATCCATTTTCTCCGGAATCCGCACCCCAACTGTTTTCAAACTGCCATTTTACAGGATTTTCATCTTTATCTACTTCCACAGCAACTAGTGCCATACCATGAGAAGAACCACTATCATGAGTTTGAATACGCTGTTTTTTATTCATTCTGAAAGGAATATTATAAACAGCCTCAAAGTTGTAATTATCCACGTCTAATACACCAAAATCTCTGCGTAATTGCTTACCTACATCACATGAAGCATACATGGCTTCATTGTTTTTAATAGATTCAATACAAAATTGTTTTATTACTTCATTTGGAAGATTTACATAATGCCAATTTTCACCTTCTTCTACATTACGATAGTTTTCTATTTCATAATGTTTCCAGTAATCACGGGAAGGATCATTCATTAGCATTACATAATCACTTAGGTTTATATCACCCAAAACCTCCTTCATAAACGATTGAGGTGTAAAGCTTTTATTTTCAGAAACTTTATCTTCTTTATCTTTATATCTATATTCGAAATTAACAGGTGGTTCTCCCAAATTTAAAACTAACATACGATATACAACACTAAGCATTTCCACTTTACGATCGTGAATTTTCTTAATGCTATTACCTTCGTTTTTCATATTACGCAGCTCTAGAGCCTGCTCTCTTAATTTTCGATTAAGCAAACGAGTTAACCAACGTGTATGATTACTGGAATAAGTTTCCTCCATGGCCTCTTTAGGAATCATACCATATTTATCCGCAAGATTTACAAAGTTAATCCATTGTCCACCATCATCTACAGGTAATTTAAAGTACCAACTGACTTTCTCATCATCAAAATTTTGATCTGCAGTTTTTACTATATTATTTAAAAATAAATTTGATTTTTCAAATAAGTCCCAGAAATACAGATAGTTTTGTGAAAATTCAAAAGAACCTACATTAAAGTGATTCATAGCTATAGGACGAAAAACATTTAACGAGGTAAATAACCAACATCGCCCCGAACTTTCTTGATTAGTAATTCCGGATACATCAACTCGATAGGTAAAGTAATGATCGTTTGTTCCTTCGTTTTCACGATTCCATGCAAGAACCTTTATTGGGGTGGAAGAAAGCGCATTTTCCATCGCTTTTGTATAATTATCTTTTACAAAACCTTCCCTTATTTTACTTAGATCTTTTTGATTTACACTTTGAGCTATTCCTGAAAAAGGCAAAGCTAATCCAGCTATTATCAATAACTTTTTCATTGCTATTATTTTTATATGATTTTATTTATTCCAGACTAAACAATACTGCAATAATAGCAATTACATAAAACATAAAAACTGATAATAATTATCTTAAAGTCAGATAATTTTATCGTAAAACAGGATGCAATGAGAATAGAAGGGGATTATACTTTGAAATAGTAATCCAATTATAAAAATATATTGGATTATTAGTGTTGAGATGAAACTCAGAACTAATAAAACAAATATCCTATATTAAAACCATTGTCTTTTTCTAAATATCAGTACTCCTAAAATTGAAAGCACCAAAGATCCCAATAAAATAGATGGCATTGCCCACATTGAATTTTCCATAAAGTTAGGAACGTTCATTCCAAACATACTTGCAATTAATGTAGGTATCATTAAAATAATAGAGATCAAGGTTAACTGCTTCATAACCACATTCAAATTATTTGAAATTACAGAAGCAAATGCATCCATCATTCCACTTTGAATATTTGAATATATCTGAGCCATTTCAAGAGCCTGTTTGTTTTCAATAAAGGCATCTTCAAGAAGGTCTTCATTTATTTCTGTGGTAATTTTTTTCGAATTACGAAGCTTGGCTAGTACAATTTCATTGGCCTTAATGGAAGTGATAAAATAGACCAAACACTTTTCCATTTTAAGTAATTTATTTAATTCCTTGTTCTTGATCGATTTTTCTATGTCTTGCTCAATTAAGGAAGTCATTCTATTGATGTGTTTCAAGTATTTTAAATACAGACTTCCAGTGCGTAAAAATAAGCGTAAAATAAAATTGATACTATCTGTAATTTCATGATACTGATCTCTGAAAGGAGAGGGTTTATCTATTGGTAGTATCTCATTGTCTTTGGCACAAAGAGTTAATGTAAATTCACTGGTGATAAATATACCTAATGGAATTGTATTAAAAGGTACTCCATTGTTTTTTACAACAACAGGAATTCTTAAAATAATAAGAGTCCAATGATCATCAAATTCAATACGAGGTCTTTCGTCCTGGTCTAAAATATCATTGATAAGATCTGTAGGTAAGCCAAATTCGTCGCTTAGTTTATATACTTGGGTATCTGTTGGATTGGTCACATTAATCCAGCATCCTTTTTGGGGCTTGTCTATTTCAACATAACCACCAAAGGTTTTAAAAATTTTGATCATGATATGTCTCCTTCACAATTTATCTGCAAGGAAACACGAAGCCCTTACAGAAGTTCTACAACATTTAATTTACTATGATACGGGTCTTCGTCCATTTTTGTATTATTTATTTACAGCTTGCAAAAGTACTTTTATTTCAGCATTAATCTTTGTTTTCTTTAAATAATTTCTTTTAAAATCATATTCATTTGATAGATGTAGTGATGTTTTGTTAAGGTTATATCTCACATAAACAGTAGTTTATGTTGCTTATTTGGTATAGGTAATATTGTTAATTATACATTTCTTCAATTAATTCTTTGTATTCAATATTTACTTGTTTACGTCTGACTTTTAAAGAGTTGGTCATAAGGTTATTTTCAATGGTAAATGGTTCGGGTAGCAATTTAAATTTTACCACTTTTTCGTATGAAGCCAGGCCTGCCTGTAGTTTATCTAACCTCTTTTGAAAATCCTTAATTGCAATTGGATTAGAAACTAATACATTATTGTCAATAATATCATCATTTGAGCTATATAGCAACTTTAAATAAGAGTAACTAGGAACAATAAGTGCAGTTAAATATCTTCTATTATCTCCAATAACACATAGTTGTTCAATGTTAGGGTCTTGAGAAAGGAGTAACTCGATTTTTGAGGAGATACATATTTCCCAGTTGAAGTTTTCATGATATCCTTAATACGTTCTTTCATACAAAGCTTGCCATCCGAAGTAATTTCTCCTTGATCTCCAGTATAGTACCATCCATCTTTTAAAGCTTCAGCAGTTGCTTCCGGTTTTTTATAGTACCCTTTAAAAACAGTTTCGCCCTTTACCAATATTTGTTCATCGTCTTCATTTATTTTTACATGCACTTCAGGCATAATGCTACCTGTATTGACAAAGTCGTACTTGTCTTTTTTCATGCATGAGACCGTAGCTGAAGTTTCTGTAGCTCCATATCCATAATTGATTTATAAACCAAGAGCATGAAAGAATTTTAAAATATCAAGATTTAAAGCTGCACCAGCGCATGGCATATATTTAAATCGTCCACCAAACACCTTTCTAAAAGTTTTCATAACCATTAGATTGGCTATTTTATGTTTGAACTCTAATAACGATGGTGCTATTAAAGAATCTTTTTCGTATTCAATATATTGTAAACCTGTATTTAAAGCCCAATTAAAAATACTTCTTTTGGGTCTGTTCCATTTGTGTGTTGTTTTTAAAATAATTTCATAAGATTTCTCAAAAAATCGAGGAACAGCACACATTACAGTGGGTTTAACAATAGGTAACTCATTAATAATCTCTTTGGGATTGTAATTATAAACGTTTGTTGCACCCTTATAGAAAACAAAATATGTCCATCCTCTCTCAAAAACATGACTTAATGGTAGGAAAGCTAAGGATACATCGTTTTCATCCAATTCAAGTCGTATATCATGAATTTCAAACAGCTTAATGAAATTACTATGATGTAACATTACACCTTTTGGTTCACCAGTTGTACCTGAAGTATATATGATGGTTGCTAAGTCATTAATATTAGATTCTGAAAGTCTTTGATTAATAATTTCTTTAGTGTAATCATCGTATGTATTGGTTAAAATATCTTTGAATGATACAACTTGTATATTTTCAGTTTTTGGGTAGTTAAAAGTGATAATCTTCTTAAGAGATTTACAATTTTTAAGTGCTTTTAATGCATTCGATAATTGTGTTTCATCACCAACAAACAGAACTTCCATTTCAGTTTCTTCAACTATGTATTCTAATTGTTCGTAAGTAGATGTTGGAAAAATAGGAACAACAACGCTTCTTGTACTTAAAATTGCAAAATCAGTTATGCTCCATTCAGGGCAGTTTTGGCTATAGATACCTATGTTTGAAGCAACATTTAATCCTTCGGATATTAAAAATTGAGAAATACTATAGATTTGATTTCCTAATTCATTCCATGATAAGGATTTATAAATTCCATCTTTTTTAAATCTGACAGCTGTTCTGTTTTGATATTGATGAACACGATTACGTATAATTTCTGCTAAATGAAATTCTTTCATAAAAATTATTTCTACTCAAGTGGATTGGAAACTATTGAGAAACATGTTTCCAACGGTTATGAGACCAAAGCCAGCATTCTGGTTTTTTTATAATATTTTGTTCTAGTTTATGTGCGTAAAGTTTAGTTAGTTCACCTTCATCTAAACTATTGGGATTGTCAGTTAATACTGTAAGATAAAGCTCGTAATAACCTCTTTTTTTTTGATCTATATCAACATAAACAACAGGGTAATTATTAATTCGGGCATGCTTTTCTGGTCCTTGCAAAAAAGGTGTTTTCATTCCTAAAAAATCAATCCATAAGGCTTTAGGTAATAATCTTTTTGAAGGACTTTGATCAGCAGCCATTAAGTATATAAATGGTTCTTCTTTATATTTTTCAAATGTTTTTGAAGTTTTGTAAATCGAAACTAGTTTAGTTCCGCAACGCTCCCTGCTTTTACGTAGATACTTGTCAATGTATTTATTACGTAAAGGTTTGTAAAAAGCAATAGAATTATAACCTGTTTGTAAGCTGGCAGATAAGCTTCCCCATTCCCAGTTGTTATAATGAGCTGTAACCGCAATTATACTTTTGTTTTCCTTAATGAATGGTTCAATAATATCAGGATTTAAAAGTGTATGGCGTTTAATAATTACTTTTTTAGGCATTGTAAAGGCTTTAATTCCTTCAACTATATAATCAATGAGATGTTTATATGCCTTTTTCTCAATGTTTTTAATTTGATCTGTTGTTTTATTTGGGAAGGCGCGTTTAAGGTTTTTATGTATAAGTTTTACTCTGTATCCAACAATATTTCGCATTATAAAACGCATAAAATCAGAAAATGCGTAAAGCAACCTAAATGGTATTAGTGTGATTATGAGTAATAAAATATAAAAGAAAAATGTTGCTAATAGGCTCATGTGATAAATATATAGCATTTTAGTACCTGTACAAAAACTTATCTACAGAAACTAACTTTATACATGTAATATTAGCATTTTAATCTTCGAACTGATAAATAGTTTTATAAGTATTTTAGTGATATTAATTTTTAGTGTTATTCATAATCCACTCTGTGATAATTTTCATTGCATCAGGTGAAAAAGTTTGTTCTAAAGTATTGTATTCAAGGGGAAGACCAGTTTTACATTCCTGAAACAAGTGATTTAAATTAGGTAATTCTTTAATAGTGATATTTTTGTTTCCACCTTCTTCTAAACTGACCTTTATCCCACTAAGATTTTCTTTAGGAGGAACCTGTAGATCTTTTTCTCCATTTAGGGCTAAAACCGGACATTTTACTTTTTTCAATATGGGCTCCGGATTGATCTTTAGAAAATAGCTCATCCATGGTGATGATAATGTTTCAATTTGCAATTTTATATAAGCTTCTTTGTCCATGCCTCCTGGTAAAGGAAAATCCGGATTTTCCTTTAATACTTTATTTAAATATTCAGAAAGTTTTAGTTTGATTATTTCAGGCTTATCATTTTGCTTTACAATGCTATATGTTTCATTAGATATTGTTTTGGAAATTTTTAAAACGGAATCATTAACACCATATGCTTTGCCAATTAATTCACCTTGTAATATAAGTAATTCATCTGCGGGAATTCCTAACCCTGCTAATAAAATAATAAAATCTACGTCTTTTGATTTAGATGCAACCAATGGTGCTATTATTCCACCTTCACTATGTCCAATTAATCCTATTTTGTGTGGATTAATTTCTTTTCTGGATTTTAAATAAGTTATTGCAGATTCAACATCTGTAGCAAAATCAAGTGAGGTTGCAGCCTTAAAATCACCGGTTGATTCACCTATACCTCTGTCATCAAATCGTAAAACAGCAATGCCATTTCTGGTTAGATAATCTGATAACACAAGAAATGGTTTATGTCCAAAGACTTCTTCGTTTCGGTTTTGAGGCCCACTACCACTAATTAGAATAGCTGCAGGAAAGTTTCCTTCATTTTTAGGTAGAGAAAGTGTTCCTGCAAGAGTAATTTTATCTTTAGTATTTTCAAAAGTTACATCTTCTGATAGATATGGATACGGTTTTTTAGGTTCCTGGGGCCTTTTGTTTACTTCCTTTTCTATTATTTCTTTCGATAGCTTTAAAGGAAAGGACATACCATTTTGTTTAAAAGTTCCTTCAATAATATTTGTTTCTGTTTTTAGAATGCCTTCATATTGAATATTTATGGTATTTAATTCTATTTTTAGTCTGTTATCAATAAACTCAACTTTATCAACAGGAATTCCTTTTGCACCCTGATCCGGACTATCCATAGTAGCTGTATATTGTGTATCTGACTTTGAGATGTGAAATACAACTCTCAATTGAATAGCTTGTACTTTTAATATACCATTCCACTGACCTGTTATATTTTGGCTTTTGGTAGTTAATGATAAAAGCAATGTTAGAATTATTATAATGAAATGTTTCATAGAACCTTAAGGTTAGTAAATCTATTCTAAGTTAGATAATAAAATGATTTGTATAGATTAATTCACTGATTGAAGAATGTATTCTTTATGGCCATCAAGTTTTTCTGCAATGTCAATAGCTTCATTAATAATGTTTTCAGGGAAATTATTTAATTGTAAAATTCTGATTGCATTTCTTGTTCTTAATTGTCCTTCTTTGAGTTTGTAATCAAAGTCAACATTATTGTTTGTTACAACTTCACTAAAATGGTAGAGGTCATATTCTTGATTTAATAATTCAGTTAATTCAATATCATGAGTTGATACAAAAACGATATTGTTATTTTTTGATAGAGATGATAATATTGCTTTGCCACCAGCTATCCTTTCAACGGTGTTGGTTCCCTTAAAAATTTCATCGAGCAAAAAGATATTTGGTGCTTCAGATGAACTACATTCAATCATCTTTTTAATTGTAGATACCTCTTCGAAATAATAGCTTTTATCATTAAAAAGATCGTCACTAATTCGTATTGCAGAATGAATTTTGCATTTATGAATAGTCATTGATTCGGCAAAACAAGTGTTTATTGTTAATCCGGTTATGATGTTGATTCCAACAGATCGTATAAAAGAGGTCTTTCCAGACATGTTAGAACCTGTTAGAAGTATAGATTTATTTGATATATTAATTGAATTTGTAATACAGTTATTTATCAATGGATGATAAATGTTTTTTACTAGTAATTTACGATCGTTAATTTCTGGTGTACAATAACTGTCCGTACCTTCTCTTAAAGAAGCAATAGAATATAATGTATCAATTTGTCCTACAAAAGTATAAACCTCTTCGATAGCATTTCTCTTATTATTAAGTTGTTTCAGTACACCAAATAATAATAGTGGTTCTAATAAAAATAGAATTTTAAATATTTCTAATACCGACCAGAATAAGGCTTCCAGATCACCTTGAATTTTAGCTTCGAGTTGAAAGAAAGACATTCGATTTCTGATTTGATTTATAGTTCTTATTGAATCTAATAAATGAGGATTAAGAACTTTAAAGTTTTTATCCTTTTGTAATTGAAAAGCGATATTTTTTAGTTTTAATAATTGAGGTATTGAACCGGCATATTCGCTAATATTCTTTTTATTCCAAAAATGTATTGCAAGATTAATAATGAAAGTTCCCAGGATAATAAAGATGAGTTTGGTATTAAAAGGTAATAATAAAAGGGAAAGTAAAATAGTAAAAGAGAGTATAGGAACTATGAAATACCATTTTGGAGGTTTTAAATGTTCTTCCTGAAATAGTGAAGAAATATAATATGCTTCTTCTTTTTGTAATCTTTTAAGTTGTTTTTGAGTTGTTATACGAAGATCATTATTGCTTAAAAACTGGTGAATAATATTTTCCGATTGTTTGTTATTGGATGAATTATTGGGAATAGTTCTTAGTTGATTATATAAGAATTGTTGTCCAATTTTTGAATTAGTGCGATCAAGAAACATAAATACCTCCTGAAAATCTAAGTCTTTACAGGTTTTGTCAGAAATAACCTGGAATGCATCAGAATGATCCTTATTACGGAAATATTTTTCGATTAATTCGAAATTAAAATACTCATCTTTTAAATTCCCAAAATAAGGGAACTTGGTTTTCTTACTCATTAGAATTAGGTTTATATGTTGTAAAATAAAAGCGACAATGGATGAAAATGATTTCAATACCATTGTCGTATAATTTTAAAAGTACTTAATTTTTAGATAATAGCTTATTTAGCAAGACCTTTTTCTGTTCTTTTTACAGTTTTTATGGTTCCATCCTCATTAAAATTAATGTATTCTGCACAGCAATGTCTTTGTTTGCCGCAATCAGAATCAATGTTTAGCCATCTGTGATAGAATAAAATCCATTTTCCTTTAAATTCCACAATAGAATGGTGGTTATTGTTTTCACTTTCCTGTTCCATAAAAGACTCTTTGTATTCCCAAGGGCCTTTAGGGGATTTACTCATGTAATAAGTTAGTACTCTGTTGTGCTCAGGCATGGTGAAATAGTAATACCCATTACGTTTAAAAATCCAAGGTCCTTCCATTTTCGGAGTATAACCTCCCATGTCCATTTTATAAAAATCACCTTTTATGCTACGCATATCATCAGCCATTTCTGCTACCATAAAATCTTTACCTCCAGAACCATGAAAATAGATATAAGCTTTGTTATCATCATCAACAAAAAGACAAGGATCATTTGAATATGGTTTAGTCCATAATGGTTTACCAATTTTATCGATGAAAGGTCCCGTAGGGGAGTCACTTTCTGCAATTCCGATACCCATCCATTTGTTACTGTTTTTAGGGTTAACTCTGTCTTTCATACCTGTCCCTGCAGGAAAACAGAAATAGTATTTGCCATTTTTATATGCACAATCCGGAGCCCACGCATAATTATTAGCCCACGATAGATCATCAACAGATAAACAAGCTCCATGATCTTCCCAATGAATCAAATCTTCAGAAGAAAATACATGCCAATCTTTCATATAGAAATCTTCCTGACACTCTTCGTCATGTGAAGTATACAAATACATTTTACCATCTTTCCAAACATGTCCTGATGGATCTGCAGTGCGGATTTTACTATTAAAATTTAAAGGATTTTGGCTGAAACAATAAGTTGAAGTAAATAAGGTTAATATTCCAATTAAACAATGTTTTATTAATTTATTCATAATGTTAGAATGGTTTTTATAGTTGGTTGTTTAACTCGATATACTCGCAAAGAATAGCAATATTTCGATTGAAAACTCTACTGCTAATTCGATCCATAAATTCATACTGATTATTCCAACGTTCTCCTTTTGGCATTGTCTTTTTGAATTTATTATTTTTTGAAATCCATGCTCCTGTTGAATCTTGGGATTCAATGATTTCTTTTACCATTGGAGTTATTTTATTAATACGCTCTTTGATTTGTTCTTTAGTTAAAGAAGGATGTTCTTCTTTCCACAATGCTTCATATCCAAGATCTAAAGCTTTTCGATATCGTTTTGATGCTGCTTCAAGAGTATGATCTATATTTATTTCATAGGCATAACCTTTACGTCTTTCCGGATGTAAATCATCAAGTTTGTCAACACGGATTCTTTGTCGGTCGTAATACAAAGGTTTATTGGTTCCAAGCTCTACAAAACGTGCCCATTTACCGTTTTCCATTTTAATTTCAGGAAGATATCTTAATGCATCCGGAATAGGTTCTAAAATTGTTTCATCATGTAGAACGAGATATAAATCTATTAATGAAAATATATTCTTTACTGTAACAGCTGGACAAATAGCCGGTGGCTCAAATGTGCGCGCCCATGCAGGTTGTAAAAACTCGTTGTATTGTTGTGCCCAACCAGGTTGAGGAGGTGGTAATTGTGAAATGTTTAAAAAGCGTGCAACTTTACGTAAGCTTTTTTCAATATTTGGATTGTCATTATATGCTTGGTAGGCTTCAATCATAACTCTGATGCAATCATTTATTCCTCCATCGTTAAATGTTGCATAATCATGATAATTACCTTGTGCAGGATAGTAATGTGGCCAACCTCCATTACTTAGTTGTGTTGTCATCATCATATCAATTGCACGTTGAGAGGCTTGTGAGATTTTATCATCATCAATCTCTTGGTCGATAGCTATTAAAAAACTTACAGCCGATTGACTTTGGTTATCGTCAAAGCTAACATGATCTGAATCTAAATGCTTAAAATCAATTGTGTGATCCCATCCACCGTATTTATTTTGACCTTCAATTAAAGCATAAGCAGCCTCTTTTGCGTCTTGTAAAAATTCTTTATTTCCTGTAACCTGGTATGCTTTTAGAAACGACATACCTACTGCAGGTGTTCCCGGAGGTTGTACTTCTATTGTTTCTGTGTCTTTGGGGCCTTCTCCCCACCTTAAGGATAAGTCCGGAGTCACATAATAAACGTATCCACCATGAGTATTCAAAGTATGAAAAAAGGTAATGCCTTTTGTTAAGGATGATTCTGCTTGTTTTTTTAAGTTGCTTCCATTTGCTATACAAGCAAACAATACAAGCACAAATAGAAGATTAAACTTTTTGTTCATATAGATTTTATTTGTAATTCAACCACTGATTATTATAAGGAAAATAAAACAGACTATTGTGAGTTTTATAATGAAAATAATAGTTTGAAATCCTTTTTGTAAGTTAAATATGAGGACTTTAATGTGAAATTACATCAATATTCTAAGACAAAATAGGATGCCTTTTGTACAAAATAGGGTGTCATTTGTACGAAATGGGAAATAACTATATGTCTAAAAGTCTTATTAAAAGAAAGTGTTTATGCTATTTTGCAAGATTTAATATTCTTCTGGCTCCTTGTATTACAATTAAAAATACAATGGTTCCAACGGCCAAATCAGGAATGTTTGAATTAAGTAGCTTCACTAAAATTCCGGCTAAGATTACGCCAAGGTTAATAATGACATCATTTGAAGTAAAAATCATACTGGCCTTCATATGAGCTTCATGTTTACTTTTTGATTTTTGAAGTAAATAAAGACATATACCATTTGCTATAAGAGCAAAAACTGAAACCAGAATCATGGTATTAAAATCAGGGAATTTTTCTGTTCCTGTAAATCTTCGTACTACTTCAATAAATCCAAGTAATGCAAGTGTGATTTGAAAATAGCCCGCTAATGATGCTACTCTTTTTTTCTTAATTAAAGTGCCACCAACAGCTATAAGACTTAAAGCATAAACAAATGAGTCAGCAAGCATATCCAGACTATCTGCAACCAAACCCATTGATCTTGATAATATTCCTGAAGATAATTCAATGATAAAAAACAGAAAGTTTATAATAAGAACATACCAAAGAACTCTTCTTTGATTCATATTCTCCTCAATATCTATATTTTCGATTTCTTCAGTTGAAACCTTTTGGCCTCCTAAATTTAATGATTCAATAGCATTGTTTATTTTATCTAATTGATCATTATGATATACAGTTAAATATCTATTGGGAATATCAAAGTCAAGTTTCTTAATACCTACAATTTCATTTAGTTTCATTCTTATTAGATTCTCCTCTGAAGGGCAATCCATTTTAGATATTTTGAATTCTGTTTTTTGCATTTTAATTCTAATAAGGTATTAATAGGTAGTAACGGCAAAGAGTTCTTTTTGTTTAATGAAATGTACGAATATTTGATAAGCACATCATGAAGCTTTTTTATATGTCTTGAAAATTTGATTTTAACGAGAATTATTGGGAGTGTTGTATTTATATAGAAGAATTGAGACAACTTTCAAAAAACAAAATATTCTTGTAAATTGTTAGGAGGAAACTAATGGTTTACAGTGATTAAAAATAAGGGGATATGAAGTTATTAGAAAAAATATTGGTTGCAATAAACGTAAATGAAACTAGTCATGTTCAGATAAAGGTGGCTAAAGAATTGGCAAAAAAATTCAATTCAAATCTAATACTTATGGGGGTATTGCCTGCTGACGCGCAAAAATCATCAGTAAATGCCATGATTACTAATTATGTTGAGAAAAGTTTAGATGAAATTGAATCTGATCTGCAAAGGACAGGTATTAGTGTTGAACAAAAATTAGTTTATGGAAGTGTATTGGAACAAGTAATTACTATATCTGAAAAAGAAGATGTAAACCTGATATTAGTTCCCGAAAAGTTTTCACCTGCAGATGAAGATCATAAAGTAGGCGTTGTTGTTGAAAAACTAGTCAGAAAATGTCAAAAACCAATTTGGGTAGTGGATAGCGAAGGAAAAGAATTTCCGGGTGATATTGTTTGTTCTGTTGATTATTCTGATGCTTCGGAAAGAGCCTTGCACAATGCAATAAGAATGGCTCGTCATTTTAAATCTAAACTTTATATTGTTAATGTTGTAGAGCCTTTGGAACAGTATTATTCTCCTCGATTTAATGTTAATTACGAAGAGGAAAATGCTCGTTTGGAGCATGATAATAAAGATCGGTTTAATGAGTTTTTAACCCGGTTTAATTTTGCCGATATTGAATTTGAATCTGTCATCTTAAAAGGAAAAATATATAAGCAGGTTAGTGAATTTATCTTATTGAATAATATTCGTTTATTGTTTATTGGTGCTACTGGTAAAACCTTCTTTCAAAGAATGTTGTTAGGAAGTGTAACGGAATTGATGGTCAGGAATTTGCCGTGTTCCATTGTTGTTACTAAATCAGAAAGTATCATCAATTTCAAAATTGATTCTGATATTTCTGGAATTGAAAAACTATATGCAGATGCTTTAAAACTTGAAACAGAAGGTCTGTTGGATGAGGCAATAGATAAATTAAATAACTGTTTGCAAATTAACGATTTACACTTTCCAACTTTAAATGCATTGTCTAAGTTATATAAAAAGGTAGGTAATGAAGAACAAGCCGAAATTTATAGCCAAAAAATGGATGAAATAGTGAGTCGCTTATGGGATAAAGATGTTGAAAAAGAAATAAGGAAACGATTGAAATAGATTGTTTTACAATGTAATATTGATTCTATGAAAAAGGTATACATATTATCTTTATTATTACTTATGGGCTTACTTTTATCGCAAGCCTTACCTTTATTAATTGATAGTTATGGCCATTTAAGTCATTTTATTAAACTGGGCACAATGGTTTGTCTGGCATTTATTATGATTCATGTTGGATATGAATTTGAAATAAAAAAAGATAGTTTAAAAGAATATGGGTATGATTATTTAATTGCTTTTACTTCTGCAACGTTACCATGGATATTTGTTGCCTTTTATTTTGTTTTTGTTTTAATTCCTACAGAGGTACAATCAGGTCAAACATGGGTTGAGTCTTTATTGGCTGCAAGGTTTGCCGCACCAACCTCTGCAGGTGTTTTATTTTCTATGCTGGCGGCAGCAGGCTTGGCAACGACATGGATGTTTAAAAAGACGCGTAATTTGGCCATATTTGATGATTTGGATACGGTTATATTAATGGTGCCTTTACAAATGTTAGTTATCGGTTTTAAATTCCAGTTGGTAATTGTTTTACTTATCATGCTTATTTTACTTGGAATAGCATGGTTTTTTATGGATAAAATCAAGTTGTCCATACGATGGAACAATGTTCTAACTTATGCCATCATAATAACATTGGCAGCTGAGTTTTTTTATTTTGCCAGTAAAACCATTGACGAAACAGTAAGTGTACATATCGAAGTGCTTTTACCTGCTTTTGTATTAGGAACCATTATATCAAAAAAACATAACAAGGTGAAACATGAGGATGGGGTGATGGGAGATATTCTAGAGCTTAAAAATGAACGAAAGGTATCCTTTATTATTTCTGCGATATTTATGGTTTTAGTTGGACTTTCAATGCCCTTACTCGAAGGAATTTCAGAGTATTTTAGAACACATCAAATTGTTAAAGATATTATTGGTTCTTATTTATCTGGAGTTGATAAACCAATTTTTAAAGGAAATATTAAGGAATCTTTTGATTTGACGACGGTACTATTTCATGTATTTTTTATTACGCTTTTAAGTAACATAGGTAAAATTGTTCCTGCTTTTGTATATAGAACTGAAGCATCCTGGAAAGATAGATTAGCAGTGGCATTAGCCATGTTCCCCAGGGGAGAAGTAGGTGCAGGTGTTTTGATTATTTCAATGTCATATGGTATTGGTGGAATTATCATTACAGTTTCTATGCTTTCTTTGGCGTTAAATCTTTTATTAACAGGAGGTTTTATATTTGGAGTTAAAGCATTACTTAATAATAAGTAGGAGGTTGAATTGGTATAAGTTTAAATGAATTATTAATTTTTATGTTGTCAATGAAAGAAGTTATAAAAAGGCTATCTCTTTGCGCCAAGAGGTAGCCTTATGATTACACAGAAATAACACCCATTTATAAACCAAATTCTAAATATTTAGAACACCAAGTGATTTGCTACATTTTCATATAGTATATTAGTTTTCAAATCCCATAATTTAGCATCCCCATGAGCTAATTTAAATACTTCAACATAAGGTTCGTTAGCTTGATCTCCTAAATCTTCTAAATATTGATGTTCTTTTCTTGCTTTATGAATAATTGCAGCATCGTGTACAAATTCAATATTACCTGAAATACGCATTTCACGACCTCTTGTAATATCCGCTGGATTGTTGTAAAAGCAAATTTCAACATGTGGATTTTTATGAATTTGTCTACTTAGATCTTTGGGAGAAAGTGCTTCAAAATAGAAACCAGAACTATCAGCATACCAAAGCTTCATGATTCTAACATGAGGCCTGTCATTTTCTATGCTTGCCATATAGCATATTGGGTTGTTATTGGCAAACTTTATAACTTCTTCTTTTTTCATATCAAACCTCCTCAAATAATAATATTAAAACATCTACCGAAAAACAATTTAAAGTTACGATGATACAAGGTCTATGTCAATAAAAATCAAGAGGGTAAATATATGTGAATAGAAGTTTATTCCTATTAAATTACTTTTTTTGAGGAAAGAATAGCTAACCTTTTAAAGAAAACCTGATGAAAAAACTTTATCAGGTTTTCTTATGTATAAACAGTTACTTTATTAGTACCTTTTGAGTATAAATTTGATCATTTGTTTTAATCTCCATAATGTAAACACCTTTAGATAGTTCGGTAGTTATTGTTACTATAGAATTAGCTTCGTATTTTTGATTAAATACAATATTGCCACTAGTTGAATATATATTTACATTCACAGGTGAAGTAGCGTTTTGTGCATTCAGGTAAAATATACCATTACTTGATGGATTAGGATAAATATTTATTTCTTTTTTCTCACTACTAATTGTTTCTATAGCAGTTGGAACCGGATCATTTGCTTTAATACTTATATAATCTGTTACCCCATCATCATTTTCATCAACTTCAGTAATAGTTAATCCATTCATTAATGCGAGTTCTTGTTCTGTGGCGTAATCTATATTAGTAACACTTACTTTCGTACCATCACTACTTGAGAAAATTCCATCATATAATGGAAACCACAAATCACTTATTGAATAGCCTGATAATTGGAATTCTCCTGTACTATTAATTTCTATTTGTCCTGGTTTTGTAACACCATATCCTTTTCCTTCGGTATTTAGTAAATCGTTGATTGTACCTCTTACTATACCATCATTAATTTCTAAAGCAGGTTCAGTATTTCCGGTATAATGGTTTTTAAATCTGAATCCAAAACTTCCAGGATAAACGGTTCCTCCATTTACAATTAAACGTCCAACATTATTAACTTCATCAGTTGATGCGGTTGCAGCTTCATAAAAATCACCTAAATAAGTAAGTGAATTACTATTTAAAACTACACCTTCATTTACAGTTATAGTACCTTTGGTGATATATGTATATTTTCGGCAATCAATTTTACCACGGTTTAAATTTAATGAACCATTTACAGTTAAATAATTTGAAATATAGAAAGATGTAGGTTCTTCATTTGTAAGGTCTGTTCCAAATGTAAAATTTAAAGTAGCATTTTCTTCAACCGTTAAATTATACATTCTTTGATAATAGACACCTTCATAAAAATCAAATGAGTTATCGCTGTCAATAAGATCACAGGTAACACCATTTGTAATAGTTGCGCTAACATAACAATTAACATCGGTAGTTCCACTTGACTCTGTCCAGTAGGGTACTTTGGGGTTCGACCATGAAGAAAACTGTAAGTCATAATCAGACGAATAGTAATCTACTTCCCAGTTTGATGATTTTGACCAATCGTTATCTGTATTACCATTGAATAATGCAGGAACTTCTACGGTTTCCTGAGCATTAATACCATTTAGACATAAGAATGCCATTAAAAACATTGAAAATAAGTGTTTCATATCAAAAAAATTAAATGTACTATTTGTTTGAAATAACTATTAACAACATTTTTGTCTGAAGACGGGGGCTAGACTAGTGCTGTTAAATTTTTAGGTATGGAAAAGATGTTTTAAACGATGGCAAAAATAGGTATTTAGTAGTTATGTACAATTAATATATCGTATAAGTTGATCAATTAGTAGTAAAATTATGTAAATAAAAAATATTGTTTGATAAATGTATATTTTTTAAATATATGATTATTTAATTGGATATATATAATGTAATTGTAATTAAAGAACGTATAGGATATATTGTCAGTTTAACCTAATAATGTAAAGTTCAATTTAAGAATTTGATTGAGAGTATTTATGATACTTGGGGAATTAAAAATACTAGTTTTGATAATACTCTTTCTTCAACAGTGAATATAGCTTCATATCCTGAAAACTACCTTTTAGGAAATAGCGGTTTCTAATTATTCCTTCGTACTGCATATTAAACTTCTCCATGAGTTTAAAAGACTTTTCATTATCAACCCAACACTGAGCTTCGATGCGGTTTAATTTCATTTCAGAGAATCCAAAATCTATTAAAACTTTCATAATCTCACTGGCTATTCCTTTGCCCCAGTATTTCTGATTTAGAGTGTAGGCTAGTTCAGCAAGGTGGTGATTTGTGTCCCAATGCATAAATCCACAAGCTCCAATATATTTTCCATTTTCTTTATATTCAATGCCCCAAATCATACAAGTGCCTGTTTTATATTGATTTATTTTATTCATCACATAATCAGCAGCCTCTTGTCTTTCTGTATGTAGGTATGAAAGATATTTGGTGACTTCCGGATTTGATGAGTATTCAAACATATCGTCAATGTCTTTTTCTTCAATTTTTCTTAGAATTAATCTTTCAGTCTCAATAACTGGCATATTGCCAAAAATGGATTCGATCTTCATATACTCTAATGATTAAGGTTTTAATTTCTAGAAAGGAGAGAAGTTAGGTAACCTAGAACTCTATAAAATATGTCACTTTAATTATTGAATTTAAACTATAGCTTCATATTTATTTATTGATAAAGCAGTATTTTTCTCTGTATCGTAAATGATGATACCTTCCTTTTTATCATCAAGTTGTTGAATGAGTTCTCCTTTATTATTCCAAACAGATGATTTTCCACCACATTGATACCCTCCTGATTCACCAATAAAATTAGCCATACAGGTTACCATGTTGTTGTTTTTTGCAATGTCACTCAGTTTTTTAAGATCATCATCAACACCATTTACAGAATTAAGTACGCTTGCGATATAAATAGTAGCATTGTTTTGTACTGCAAATTCATGATGCTCTATATTAGATAACTCAAAACATATTGCTGGGGCAATAGTTTCTGAATCAGTTTTTATGACCAGAGGATTAATGGCTGGTTTAAATATTTCTGTTTCGGTGTGATATAAATATTGTTTAGAATATGTAATTGTACCTGTTTTAGGTTGAAATATTATCGTACTGATATTTAAATTGTTATTACTTTTTGTAGGAAGTCCAACTCCAATGATAATATCATGGTTATCACTTAATTGTTGAAAGCAATCCAGTCTTTTATCATCTTGATTTGTAGCTAGATGATCTGATAATTCAGGTTCGTATCCTGTTAAGGATAATTCAGGAAAGAAGATCAGGTTCGTGTTTTTTTCTATTGCTTTTCGTATCCAGAAAACATGTGATTCTATATTTTTTTCAATATTACCTTTGATGGGTTCTGTTTGGGCTACAGCAATTTTCATAGTCTAAGATTAATGAACATTTATTCTCTTTCAAAGATAGAATCATTTTGACTATTATTCGCCTGAAATTCACAATAATAAATTCACAAAAAAACGGGCCCACACTGCAGGCCCGTTTTCTTACAAACTAAATCAATAAATAAATGTTAATCAAAAATGGTAATCAAATCGTATTTGTTCTTTCTAACTTTTTGAAGATTTACCAACCAATCGTTCGACTCGTCCCTGTATCCGACTGGTAATAATAAACAACTACGAAGGCCTTTTTGTTCTAAGCCTAAAAGTTTATCTAGTTTTTCAGGTTCAAAACCTTCAATAGGAGTACAATCTACACCCTCAAAAGCAGCAGCAGTAATGGCATTAGAAAATGCTATATATGCCTGTTTTGCTGCATGATTATAGTTTTCTTCTGGATCACGTTGCGGATAGATGCCCAACAAAAATTGACGATAATTTTCCCAACCTTCGCTTTTAAATCCGCGAACTTCATTGGTATAGTCAAACATTTTGTTGATTCTCTCCACTGTATAGTTGTCCCATGCTGCAAATACTAACAGATGCGAACAATCAGCAACTACAGACTGATTAAATGAAATATCCTTAATTTTTTCTTTTAAATCCTGGTTTTTAATCACCATTACTTCAAATGGTTGTAAACCACTTGAAGTTGGTGATAGAGATATGGCTTCAATAATATTATCAATCTTTTCCTGAGGCACTTTCTTGCCGTTCATTGCTTTTGTAGCATAGCGCCATTTTAATTTATCTAGTAAATCCATTCTTCACTTTCTTTCTAATTGTTGGATAAGAAACCACCTTATTTAGATTTTGTTCAAATAAGATTATTTAATATGGAGAAGTAGGAGATGCTTTGCTTCATTACCAAAAATAGTGAGACAAAAAAACTCTTTGTTCCTCTATGTAATTTCTCAGTGAGCTCTGTAGTTTTAAACAAATGGGCCATTAAAATCTGATGACCCACAACTTATTCTAACTCACTCAACAAAAAGTACAACTAAAGCGTTATTGTTCAGAACCAAATATTTAAAGTCATGAGAATTAAAATATCTATACTCTTGTTAATGATTATTTCATTAAGTGTAAATGCTCAAAAAGGAAATTATTATTTAAGTAAAAGTGTTGACTTATCCATTGAAGAAGTTACTCCTAAAGTAAAAGAAGTTTTAAAAAAACATGGCTTTGGAATTGTATCTGAATCAAATATGGATCAATCCCTTAAAGAAAAGCTGGGTGATGTTGTTGATATGAAGCCTTATAGAGTATTGGGTGCATGCAACGCAAAGATTGCCCATAAAATTATTAGTGTTGAAGAAAATATAGCCATTTTTTTACCATGTAAAATTATTCTAAAATATATTGATGAAAACAAAACAGAGGTGGTGGTTGTAAATCCCAAAGTTGCAATGAAAGCAGTAAAGAATCCCAAAGCAAAGGAAATAATAAACGAGGTATCAGAAACGTTTAATACAATACTGTCTGAAATATAATTTTAAGAACTTCCATAATTTGATTTTAATGCTCTTAGGCACAATTACATTTATGTTATTGTGCCTTTGCTTTATATAATATACCATCAGACTGCTTATTATATATATTTAAGATTTCTGTGTACTACGTTTAGTTACCTTTGTATGCTAATAAAAAATTATTAGCATGAAGTTTTCTACCTCAATAAATAGATGGCCGTTTTTTTATGGTTTAATAATAGCAGTAGTTGGAACATTAGGAATTTGGGCCAGTGTGCCAGGTCAAACGGTGGGAGTAAGTACGTTTACAGATCCGGTTAAGGATGCCTTGGGATTGGATCGTCCACAAATTAGTTTAGCATATGCCTTAGGTACAATTGGTAGTTCTTTTTTATTAGGAATTGCAGGAAAATGGTTTGATAAATATGGTGCACGTAAAGTTGCATTTGGAGCAGCCATAGGTTTAGCTGTAGCATTGTTTATCAGTTCACAAAGTGTTACTATTTCAGAAGTGCTCAAATCTGCTTTGGGTATACAGAGCTGGATACTTTCTTTTATTGTAATTATGATCTGTTTCTTTTTGATCCGATTTACTGGTCAGGGAGTTCTTACACTTTCATCCAGAAACATGATTATGATATGGTTTGATCAGTACAGAGGAAGAGTAAATGCAGTTAGCTCCATTGCTGTATCATTGGGTTTTTCTATTTCGCCATTATGGATTAATTATTTAATTGAAGGATATGGTTGGCAACAAGCATGGCTATGGATGGGAGTCGGATTGGCAGTTATTGGGATTATTATTTTTATTACTTTTCGTGATTCCCCTGAAAAATATGGCTTAGTTCCGGATGGTAATATAGGTTCAAAGAAAACACAAAAGAAAACCGTTAAACCAGTTCAGGAATTCTCAAAAGGACAGGCTCTTAAAACCCGTGCTTTCTGGATGTATGGTTTAATGCTGGCTTTTAATGGTTACTTTATTACAGGTCTTACATTTCATATTGTATCTATTTTTGGCGATGTAGGTTATTCTAAACAGGATGCTCTATCGTTTTTCTTGCCTATGTCCATAGTTTCCCTTTCAGCATCTGTAATATGTAATGCAATAAGCGATAAAATAAAATTAAAATACCTATTGTACATTATGATTTTTGGATCGGCAACTTGTTCCGTTGGTTTAGCTATTTTAAAGTTCACTGTGGGCTTTTATTTATTAATTGGTGGAGTTGGTATCATGGGTGGTTTATTTGCTGTTTTATCTTCAGTAGTTTGGCCTCGCTTTTTTGGAAGACGGAATTTGGGAGCTATTTCAGGAGTAAGTATGCAAATGATTGTTTTTTCAAGTGCTTTAGGTCCTTTTATGTTTAGTTTATCGTATAATTACTTGGGATCCTATTCTTATATTGCTTTAGCTGGTTTAGTTGGTCTGGCTCTGATTGCAATTGGTTCATTTAAAGCAGATAATCCCCAGGATAGTTTAGAGGTGTAAGTTCATTGGAGCATGGAAAAAGTAAAATGGAACATGTAGATGCAAAATCAATAAATAATAACCATAGAGGAAAAGGAGAAAATAAAAGTAACACGTAAAAAGTAACATGGAGCAAATTGGTTAGATGCCTATGTTAACTAAATGAATAAAAAAACTCTGTGTAGCTCTGTGAATTATCTCCGTGTACTCCGTGGTTAAAAAACGATTTATCACAGAGAACATAGAGAAAAACAAAACCTCCATGTAACTCTGTGAAATAACTTTATGTCCTCTGTGGTTACAATAATTATTACCATTCAGGATATATACATAAACCCACAGATACAGGATATAATTCAGGTGCTTTGTCTTTGTTGAACATTGGTGATAAATAGTAGGTTCCATAAAGGTTAATGGCTTTGTATCCAACTCTTATCTGGGCACCATACCTAAAGTCATTTAAATTATAGCTTCCTCTTTCTTTATCTTTTTCTTTGTCGCCATTCTCTTTTGTCACCACTTTTGTATGTGATTTTAATTTATACCCCATAATTCCACCGGCAGAAACATAGAAACCATCCCTGTTTTTACTGCTAAATTGAAGTTCAAATAGGATAGGAGCTGTTAAATACAATGAAGTTAACTTGGTTTTATCCACATTACCTTCAATTGTTCTATAGGTCAAATTTCCCAAATCATCTTTGGCTAAGGTAATCGGGTTATCAAATCGATAATTATTAAATGTCAGGCCTAAACCGGTTACAAAACCAACATTTCCTCTTCTGCTTAATGGGATGTTTTGTTCCCATAGATTTAAAGACACTTCAATACTTTTTCCTGTGTTTAAAGAAAGGTAATCATCCTCAGTAGCTAAGGATAAATCTCCATCAGCATTTAAGTAGTTATTAAAACCTAAATCTAAACCCCAAAAATGACTATCAAACCTTCTTCTTTTCTTTTTCGTGGTTTTAAAGATTCTATTATCCTCGTCGTCAGATCTTTTTTTGATACTTAATTTGGTTGAATTATCATCAGCAATGATATCCATGTCCGAACCAAAAAGTTTAATGGTTGTAGTGTCTGTATTTTTTGATATTTCAGGTGATGAATTATTCGTTATCACTACTGGTTCCTCTGGAACTACAAAATCATCCTCGTCAATATCATATTCATCGGGATTCAATACAGGATCGCCATTTACATTGATGTATGATACTTTACTATTGTGAACCACTTTAGCAATGCCATCCTCAAAGTCGCTAATAAACTGGTATTGGCAAGGAATAACTTCTGCACCAGCTTCGTTGATATAGCCCATTTTACCATTCTTCAAGACTTTAGCCATACCAGCCTCAAAGTCCCAAATCTTCTGGTACTGAGCAGGAATAAATTCAACACCGGCTTCATTGATCATTCCCATCTTACCATTTTTCAGAACCAGAGCTCTTCCATCCTCAAATTCCCATATTTTTTGGTATTGAGCAGGAATAAATTCATAACCGGCCTCGTTGATATAACCCATAGAACCATTTCTGAATACGCGTGCTCTTCCATTTTCAAAATCCCATATCTGGTCGTATTTACAAGGGATAAATTCGTAGCCCTTTTCATTAACATATCCTATTTTTCCATTCTTAAGGACTTTCGCTTTACCATCTTCAAACTCCCAAACCATATCATATGATGGTGGAATGATCAAATCTCCATTGATATTGTAAATACCAATTTTCCCGTTTTTAATTACTTTGATATTACCATTATTCTGAAGATTCCAAACCTGTTCATTTTCACAAGGAACAATAACGTTACCCTCATTATCAATAAGTCCCATCTTTCCATCCTGCATCACCCGGTAATATCCATCTTCAATTTCCCATGCTTTTTGATAAGAACTCAGAAAAGACTTGTTATCCTGTGCATATCCCGGAGAAATAATGTATAAAGACAATAATATGATGATAATTCGTTTCATGTGTTTATAATTTAATTAATATGGTCACATGGAACTCGCCAATTTAATTATTTCCCTGCGTGAGAAAGTTCTCTTATGGCTCGTTTCATAAAAGATTCGTAATTATAAATTTTAATAACATCTAATTCGCATAAAAACGATGAATTTTCTGTCTTTAGTAAGAAAGCGATAAAGACAAGGCTTTCGAAGATTTAGAAACCAAGGAGTTTACGGATAGTAAATGACTGTTTCAAAAGTTCGAGTAACGAAGTATTTAGTGCTTTCTTGCAAAGAACTTTTAAAAGTTGGCTAAAGTAATCCCCACACTATAAGGATACAATTCAGGACCTTTATCTTTTTCATATAAAGTTGAAAAATTGTAGGTAGCATATAGTTTAATAATTTTATAACCTACCTGAACCATAGCTCCATACTGGAAAGGATTGATATTAATATCATCACGTGATTTATTTTTATCACCATCAGCATAAACCACTTTTGTATGCGAACCTATTTTAAAACCACCAAATACTCCTGCAGAAATAAATGCACTACAACGATTTTGATCAGATGGAATTTGAGCTTCTAATAACAAAGGAATATTTAAATAAGAAGCCACAATTTTACTCTTATCAACCACATCTGTAATTGGTTCTCCATAAGTAATACCCTGGCTATTTTTTTGAATCATAAATTGGTTATCCTGACGGTAATTATAAACTGTCCAACCTAAACCAGTTACCAATCCTAAATTCTTTTTACGCTTTTGCAAACCAATATCATACTGTAGAAAGTTAATACTAAAAGCCATTGATTTGCCAGAGTTTAAATCCATAAAATCACCATCTGCAGGTATTGAAGTATCAAAGTCTTTCCCTGAGTAATTACAGAAACCCAATAAAACACCAGAGTAGTGACCTTTAAATTTTTCGCGCGGGATATGAACCATTCTTACATTGGTTTTATCATCTTCTTCAATAATTTCCCAGCGTTTATGTCCCAGTGTAATTGTAGTTAGCGTATCGTTGTGTTCCTGCACTTCAACCTTTGCTCGAGGAAAGCCAACAATAGCTTTTTCTTTGTTTTCATCAATTACTATGACATCAACAGGCTTGTTTTCTTTCTTGTCTTTTGTTGTTGTACTATTTTCCTGCGCTTTTAATAAAGCAGGACTAAAAATTGCACATAGAATAACTATTAAATATATTTTTTGCATGACATTTACTTTTAATGTTGATTTTTATTTAGAATGCGCTTCTAAGATTAGGACGCCCGAACACCTAATTAGTTACAGGCATATTTTTAATTTTTCTTGAAAATGAAATATTATCTGATTCTAGTTGATAGGCAACCATTTCTCCATCTTCATTGATGTATTTTTTTATGGTTGTTGGACTACCAGAAATGTAATTGATAAATCTGATGCCTGTACCTAAAGCTTTAACTGAACGTGATAATTTTTGACTTTCAGTTTGAACATGGTTTTCCATAGCCAATTCATTTTCTTTGGCTTCTTCCAGGTTATTTGCAATTATAATTGGCATCATTTCATTTAAACCAATTTCATAAGCATTAAGTGGTCTGTTTGAAAATTTAATATCAATTGGTTTGTTAACCAAAGGTTCAATAAATTCTTCTTCTCTAACGTGTTGTGTTTCATTAATAATCTCTAAACTTTCTTTCTGTTCTGTTTTATTTTCAGTTGTAGAAACTTCATGAGATACAGTTGATTTATTTTGTTCCTCCTTAATAGGTTTCTTCTCTGTATTTTGAGAATTTGTCTTTTTAGGAAGAACAATTAACGATGGAGGATCAACTACCGCAACAGATTGCATCTGATTTCCTGATTTTTTTAGATAAGGAAATGATCCTATACTTAATAAAATTGCAATAATAGCTGCTACACTAACCTTTTTAAGAGTTGTTAATGTAAAAAGAGGAATTATTGTAGCTCTTTTTAATGATGCTTTATTAGGAAATCTGACAGCATCATTACTTTGTAATTTTGTTTTTTGATAGGCTAAAAATATTTTTTCGTTTTCACCTGATTCAGCTATGAATTCCTTTTTCCATTTTTTTTCATTCTTATCTAAACCAGTTTCTATTTCTTTAATGGCAATATAATCTGCAAAAGGAATATTTAAATCATCAGCATCTGTTTTTAATAATGATGATTTATCCAAAAACGAAACATCTTCAGGTTCTAAAACCATATCATTAATTCCCTCCATTTCTTTTTTGATATGAGGATGTTGATCTAAAAACTGCTCAAACTGTTTCTGATCAGCTTTAGATAACATACCATCAAGGTAGTCAATGATATATTCTTCGTAATTATTTATAGTTATCATCATAATTCAAACTAAAACTTCAATTTTACCAATATAATTTTTCAAAAACTGGCGGCCTCTGAAAATATAAACTTTAACCTGCGATTCACTAAGATTTGTAATCTCCGAAATCTCCTTGTAATTGTACCCTTCATAGTCTCGTAATAAAATTACGTTTTTCTGATCCGGCGGAAGTTGCTCAAGTGCCTGATGCAATACTTCATTAACATCACTATAAGTTTCATTGGTAAAATACTTATTGGCATCAGCGTCTTCCCAACTTGCTTTGTACTTATCTCTTCTGATAGAATCAATCAACGTATGGTATGCTGTCGAAAACAGATAACTCTTGGCTTTTGCATAAGAAATATCCGCATGGTTTTTCCATACTTTTTCAAATGTATCCTGAACAATATCTTTTGCCCGGTCTGTATCTTTAATGTTCTTTAATACAAACCGATATATATTATCAGAATACGATTCTACACTTTTATTATACTCTTTAACTGTCATCCGACTCAGTTAGGATTTACATTAAGTGGTTTAAAAAAGGACGATTGTTATCATACTTTTAGTTGTAATTTCTAAGTTTGTGACGCCCAAGTGATGCTAAAGTTACAGCGGAATTAAAAAAAAGTAAAAATTTTTATGATCTCGGAGTTATTTCTTTCAACTATTATCGGTTTTATTTTGGATTTAATCATTGGCGATCCTTACTCAATGCCGCATCCAATAAAGGTTTATGGCCATACCATTGCTTTTGGAGAAAAGCTTTTGAATAAAAACAAAAACCGAAAGTTAAAAGGAGGAATAATGGCTGTGGGATTGATCATTCTTTCATATTTATGTTTTAAAGGTATTGAAGTTTTAGCTTCTGTAAATTCTTATGCTTCAATAATTGTGGGATCTGTGTTTGTTTTTTATGGTCTGGCCAATCGTACATTAATTAACGAGGTATTAAAGGTTGAAAAGGAATTAAGTAAAAATGGATTGGAAGCCGGAAGAAAACAGCTTAGATTTATTGTAGGCCGACAAACGGACAAACTGGATGCCCAATCCATTAGAAAAGCTGCTTTGGAAACTTTATCCGAGAATTTGAGCGATGGCGTAATAGCCCCGCTTTTTTATCTATTTATAGGAGGGATTCCTTTAATGTTTGCCTACAAAATGGTGAATACCTTAGATTCTATGATTGGCTATAAAAACGATCGCTATAAGGATTTCGGATATATTGCAGCAAAAGTGGATGATGTATTTAATTTTATTCCTGCCCGAATTACAGCGCTATTAATTGCTTTGGTTAGTTTAAAATCAAAGTCTTTTGGATTTATTTCTAAATACGGTAATCAACATAGCAGTCCTAATGCAGGATACCCTGAAGCAGCTTTAGCTGGAGCTTTGGATTGCAGATTTGGGGGACCATCAGAGTATTTCGGTAAGGTGGTTGACAAACCTTTCATAGGTGAAAATAGTCTTGAACTGACGTCCAAACATATCAATTATTCGTGTGGTATTAATTTAAAAGCAAGTGTTTTGTTTTTGGTTGTGGGATTAGTTGTGACGTTTTATTTAGGGTGATAAAATACGGTTGAAGGGTTGAAATGTGGAATGGTAAAAGGTTTTTTGAAATATCATATTTAGAGCTTGTCTATAATGCCAAAGTTTTTTGAGAGTCTTGTTAGCTTGACAGGCTTAAAAAAAAGAAACTGAAGCAATATTGATAAAAATTGTTATTAAAAACCATCTCCTCTCGTACTTCGGGTACTCCTCCTATTCTTATGTTTTAAGCAAGAACATTAATCAATAGATCGTTAGATTTTAGATAATTGATTTTAAGTACCTTGTAAATAAGTCTATAATCTAACGATCTATTGTAATAATTACAACAGGTTTTGGTTATATCAGCATCGTACCTTCTTCGTAACTGCGTCGTAACATCTGCGGGTACTCGGCAAATATCATTTATATATTCATCACATATCCTTCACAATTTTATCACTAATCAGTGAAGCGATAGTGAAGGAATAGTGAAGAAATAGTGAACCTATAGTGATGAATACCCGCAGCAGTCACGACTATGGTACGGAGCATATGCGAAGCAGGTGTTAATTATTATGGAGTAAATTATGGGAATTTAGAAAGTTGTCTGTATTATTTTCAATATACAAATAATACTGATGTATACAAAGTAAGATTGAGTTGCCCTTACAGGACGGTGGAGTGTTAACTAAAAAGATATTTCATGTTCAACTCCTCCGGAGTTGTGTAATGTTACATGATTTCTTTCTATTAATGTGTATCCCCTCTGGGGATATAAATGTATTTGCAGACAAATAAATCTTAATTGATTATCCCTATGCTTCCGAAAGATTGTACCTTGTGGTTTACTTCTTAATCCAAATTACATAAACAACCTGTTCAAATTGATTTATTTATTACTTTTGCACTTCGTTTGGTGGATTTCTCCTTTCAGGGGAAACCTTAATATGGGAATTCGGTGCTTCTGAGCAATCAGAAAATTCCGAAGCTGTACCCGCAGCTGTAAGTCTGTAAATGTTTTGAAATACTAAACGCCACTATTACCTGTCATAGCTTAAGTGAAGGCAGGTGTCAGATTCTATTTTGAGTAGAAAGACAATCCGCCTACGCCAAGGCTACGGTGGATAAAATGGGAAGGCATCAAAACAAAGATGAGCCAGAAGACCTGCCAAATTAGTAATCTGGGTGTGATTTAAATTTTAGAATTCAGATTAATAAATGCTTTCGGGATAAAGGCGAATTAGAGTTTAGGGAAACTCATTTCATCATGATATCTCATTATTAAAGCGAATTAAGGATTATAAATAAGAACACAGAGACACTAGGGCACAGGTTTTATTTAATATTCTGATATTTTGTATAAATATTGGAGATCCGTAAGGATTTACCTCTGTGAGCTCTTTGTTATGACATTTTTGCATTTTGAACATAATTCTGACACAAAGTGGAGTAATTTCTCTGAAACGAGCCTTGAGAATGATTCTCACACATTAGGATGATTATTTTACTTGCGAGTTCTCCCGATGAATCGGGACAGGCTATGTGGCAAATAGAAGAAAAATTTTAACGCATGAACATTGTAATAAAAATACTCTCTGTGTTTTTGTTGTTTAAATCTCTTGATTCATATTATTAAATAATAAATGTAATAATGGAAAATGCTTTAGTACAGGTTTATACCGGTGATGGTAAAGGAAAAACCACAGCCGCTGTTGGTTTGTCGGTAAGAGCTTTGGGAAATAATTTTAAAGTTCGGTTTTTACAGTTCTTTAAATCAGAATTGTCAGGTGAAGTAAAGCCTTTGGAAAAATTAGGCGCTGAAGTTTCTATTCATAATCACCAGGATAAACCTTCCTGGACAATGAATGAGGAAGAAGAAAAACAGCTTATTGAAGATACCAGGCAAGGATGGGAAGTTTTTGTTGAGTTAATCAAAAATAAAACTTATGATCTGATCGTATTGGATGAGGCAAATCACGTCCTGAGCAGGGGTTATATATCCAAAGAAGAAGTCATAGAAATTCTGGATCAGGCTAAAAACACCGAAGTTGTTTTTACGGGAAGAAACGCTCCGGATTGGTTAATAGAAAGAGCAGATTTGGTTACAGAAATGAAGATGCATAAGCACCCATTTCAACAAAAGATTGCCGCCAGAACCGGAATTGAAAAATAGAGAATAGAAAAACGTAGAACAGATTTCTGAATAAGAAGAATAATTATACTTCCTTTAATGAAAAAGTTAAAACCAATAATGTTTGTCGGTACAGGTTCCGATGTAGGTAAAAGCATCATTAACACAGCATTGTGCCGCATATTTCTCCAAGATGGTTATCAACCTGCACCTTATAAAGCACAAAATATGTCGCTGAATAGCTATGCCACACCTGATGGTTTAGAAATTGGAAGGGCACAAGCAGTTCAGGCCGAAGCGTGTGGTTTGGAGTGTGAGGTTGAGATGAATCCTGTTCTTTTAAAACCTACAGGAGATAAAAATTCTCAGGTAGTATTGCATGGAAAACCTATTGGTAATCAATCGGCAAAGGAGTATTTTTTGAATGATAATAAATCTAATCTATTTAGTGAGGCATTAGAAGCTTTTAAGAGATTGGAGAAAAAATATAACCCTATTGTTTTAGAGGGAGCTGGAAGTATTTCTGAATTAAATCTGCGTACCAGAGATATCGTAAATATGCCCATGGCTAAGGCAGTTGATGCCTGTACTTATTTAATTGCTGATATTGACAGAGGAGGGGTATTTGCATCGGTATATGGTTCAATAAAGCTATTGCCAGAGGATGAGCGTAAATTGATTAAGGGCGTTTTAATCAATAAATTCAGAGGTGATATTGATCTATTTACTGAAGGACGTAAAATACTTGAAGATATTACCGGAGTTCCTGTGGTTGGCGTAATTCCATATTTCAGAGGTATTACCATTGAGGAAGAAGATTCTGTTAGTCTGCTAAAGATGAATAAAACAGCATCAGCAGGAAAAGTTAATGTTGCAGTTGTGCCATTGCGACACATGTCGAATTTTACAGACTTTAATCGTTTTGCTGAGATTGAGGATGTGAATCTGTATTTTACAGATTCAGTTCAAGAGTTAAATAAGGCAGATATCTTAATCATTCCCGGATCAAAAAACACCATTTCAGATATGAACTATCTTGAGGAAACAGGATTGGAGAAGTATCTGAAAGAGTGGCATAAGGAAGGTAAGTGTATTTATGGAATCTGCGGTGGTTATCAGATAATGGGGGAGGAGATATTTGATCCAATGCACATTGAAAGTAAGGCAGATAGTGTAAAAGGCCTAGGAATTCTGCCAGTTGTTACAGTAATTTCCAATGAAAAAAACAGTACTCAAACCTCTTTTAAATATTTAGATAGTGAGGAGGATTGTGAGGGGTACGAAATTCATATGGGAGAAACTTCATTTTTATCACAACAAAATCCTGTTGCCTATTTAAAAAACGGTGTGAAGGATGGCTTCTATAAAAGTTCAAAGGCATGGGGAACATACATTCATGGTATATTTGATAATGCAGTTGTTTTAAAAGGTGTACTTGAACCATTCTTAAATAAAGAATTGGAGATAGGAAATTACAAGGAATTTAAAAATAGGGAGTACGATAAATTGGCCAATTTTGTAAGAGAAAATCTGGATATGGATCAGATCTATAAAGCATTGGAAGCATGATAAATGGTCACGGTAACGATATACACTCTTATGGAAATAAAATAGTTGCAGATTTTAGTACCAATGTGTTTAATAATCCTGAAACAGAAAATATTATTAATTTCCTAAAAGAAAATGTAGAGGAAGTCAGAAATTATCCGGATTGTAATTGTACATCGCTAAGAAGCAAATTTGCAAATCATTATAATGTATCAGATAACAACGTATTGGTTTGTAATGGTTCTACAGAATCTTTCTACTTAGTAGCTCATTTATTTAAAGGTAAGACTTCTGTAATTTTCACACCTTCATTTTCTGAGTATGAGGATGCTTGTAAATTATACAATCATAAAATAGAATTTATTTCTAATAAGGTTGATCTTAAGGATGCATCTGTAGCTAATAAAATTGTGTGGTTGGGAAATCCCAATAATCCTGATTCAAAGTACTATTCACGATCATTTTTAAAAAATATTATTGCTCAAAATACATCATCGATTTTTGTAATTGATGAGGCATATATTGATCTCTGCTCAAAGGGAGAAACTATTGCAGATTTGGTGAATTGTTTCGACAATCTGATTGTGATTAAATCATTCACAAAGTTATACGCTATTCCTGGAGTTAGGCTAGGTTTTGTTGTAGCTAATAATAAGTGGATTAGTGCATTAAAAACATTGCATATGCCATGGGCTGTAAATGTTTTAGCTCAAAAAGCTGGTGAGTTTATTCTGGATAACTTATCAGATAATTTACATTATATAGAGGATTTGTTACAGAGTTCTGTAGAGTTTCAGGATAACCTTAATAAAGTGGAAGGGTTCAAAGTAACAAAGTCGTTTAGTAATTATTTTTTGGTTGAGATGGAAAAAGAAAAAGCATCAGACTTAAAAGACTTTTTAGTGAGAGAGCATGGTCTTTTAATTCGTGATGCTTCTAATTTCCGAGGGGTTAGCGATAAGTGTTTTCGTGTTGCCAGTCAAGGTTATGAAAAGGACTTGTATTTAATTCAATGTTTACAAAATTGGTATCAGCAAGCAATTATTTCATTGTAATAACTTGATCTGTTACCATTAAATTTTTTATTTTAATATCTAGTTGGATCTCAGATTTCTTAACACTATCAATCGGGATATTGCCATCTATCACAAATGTTGATTTGTCGAAATTACAGTATTTACTATCTGTTAGTTCAGGTAAAAACAAAGTTTTTGAACCCGATGGAACATAAACCAGTAAGCGTTCATTCTTGAATTTGATATTTTCATCTTCATCCTGAATATGAATATCTAAATCAAGACTTTGCGCAATGTCTTTTTGGTTTTCAATTATAATCCACATACCATTAAAATTTACACTATCAATAGCTTCATTTTTTGAGGCCTTGAGAATGTTTAATGCAGATGTAAATTTAATACCGATGGAACTTGCATCAGAAGATGATTTTAGTAAAGTGTTTTCCTCTGAGTTTTCAGTCTTTGGTTCGGTTAAAGCGCAAGCAAATAAGAGTATAGCACTTAGGGGGGCGATAAGGTATTTTCTCATATTTATTTTTTTGAAACTGTGTGTAGTTTGTTTTCATTATTAAATTTAGAACATAACTATAATAAATTCAATAGTTCATATACCGAAATAGGATAAAAACACAGTAAAAATTGATAAAGAGCTAAATAATATAGACAAGGTTTCACAAAGTGCCTAGAAAATAATGTAAAACCTTGTCTGTAAATCCCTTATTTTAATGTTCCATCTAAATTAAATTCGTCTTTTTTAATTGTCCAGATAAAAATAAGTATTCCTATACGAGCAATGATGAATACTAAAATTGCAAAAAGTGGACCTAGAATTGCCATTTTTAATCCCTCAGCTAATAAAGATGGTGTAAGTTCTCCACTGGAAGCTACATTATCAAAGGCCATAATTAAACCAAAGGTTCGGCCTAAGAAACCCCATGCTAATGTAAACCAGCTCAGAGATTTTAATAGAGCAATAGTTTTACCCTGGTTTCCTTTTTGAATAAAGCCCTTAATAATTAAGAATACTATTACAAATAGTAGAATTAAAATTGGATAAGAAAAAATAGGACCTCCGTCGTTAAATTTGTCAAGTAATGCAGACATAGCTATATAGTTTTAATGATTAGTAAAACAAAGTTAATAAGTGATTTACCATCATTTTATTTAATGCGACGAGTAAAGTATTTATATCGGTAAATTACTAATTTATGTCTTCTAAAGGAATATTATATATTTCAATTTGCAATATCTATGTGAGTCAAGTCTAAAAAAGAAGAAGTTTCAGGTTGAGCAACCGACCTCAGTAACGTAGCTTGGGACCCACTAGTTGAAGTTGGTGAAAAGACAGAAAGCTGTTTGACCGTAGGGAGTTCTTTCTGTCTCATCAACAAAATATAGTGGGTAAGCGAGTGCTGCAGTCGGCGGACTTTTTGCCTACTTTTTTGACTGTAGAAAAAAGTAGGAGCCCTTGTGGCTTGAGCAATTTAAGAGGTACCAAGAATTCGAATAGATTTTTCGATTCGAATAATTATTCTAAAATATATAGCTGATGTTAAATAACATGGAAATCAGGTTATTCGTCTATTATTTTATTTATTAAACCAGAAAAACATTAATATTGTATGAATGGATGCAACTGTAATTAAAAAAACAAAAATGGTTTTAATGCATTTGTTATTTTGGATAGCAGTGTGGTTTTTCTATTTCTATTTTTTTAGTTATAACTCCAGTAATAACACTTATAATCTTTGGTTTTCAAGTATTTTACTACCAATAACCATTGGAATTACGTACTTTGTTGAGCGTTTTTTAATTCCCAAATACTTACTAAATAAAAAATACTGGAGTTTTGCTTTACATAGCTTTTACACATTTGTTGTGTCTTCATATTTAATTGTGCTTAGTATATATGCTTGCTTGATATTTTTATTGAGATTTAATGTCTCGGTAATGCCTCCAATGAGTAAGAATTTTTTATTTATTCTTGTATTGGTTTATTTGGTAGTTGGTGTTGTTAGTTTCATAAGTATTTTAAACCATAATTTTAGAACTGATACTAAAAATAAAGAACTCCAGAATAAAATATTAGCCACACAACTTCAGTTAAAAGAGCAAGAGCTTCATTATCTTAAAAGGCAAATACATCCTCATTTTTTGTTTAATACATTAAATACTATTTATGGTTTGGCAATTAAGCAATCAAAGTATACTCCGGATATAATTTTGAAACTATCTAACCTGTTAGATTATATTTTGTATCAGATCAATAAACCGGAAGTTTGTTTAAAAGAAGAGTTATTACATATCAAAGAATATGTAGGATTGGAGCGGATGCGTTTTAGAGATACGCTAAAAGTAGATTTACCTGAGGTAACAACAATCAGTAATATTCATAAAATACCTCCTATGTTATTAATTCCCTTTGTTGAGAATGCTTTTAAACACGGACAATTGGTAAATGGTTATTTAAATATAAAAATGGATGTACATGTGGAGGATAAGGAATTGAGATTTTCAATTGGAAATTCAGTTAAAGAGCTTAGCTCTACTAATGGAAATCATGGATTAGGACTGGAAAACATAAAAAAGAGACTGGAGATTTATTACAGCAAAAACTATAGTCTGAATGTTGAATTTAAAGATAATTGGTATCAGGTACAATTGGTCATTTTTAACTTGAATAATTATAAAAATGAGTAGAGTTATTTCTTGTTTGGTTATTGATGATGAGCCGGAAGCTCGGGATGTTTTAAAAGAGCATTTATCGAAAATAGAAGGTGTAAATGTGATTGCTTATTGCAAAAATGCAATTGAAGCGTTTAAACAGCTTAGTGCTCAAAAAATTGATTTAATATTTCTGGATATCAATATGCCTGAGATTTCAGGGCTTGATTTTGCCAAAACCATTAATCATGATGTAAAAGTAATTTTTACTACTGCATACCGTGATTATGCAGTAGAAGGATTCGATTTAAAGGCTGTTGATTATTTATTAAAACCGATTGGCTTTGATCGGTTGTTACAAGCTTTAAATAAATATTTTGAAGAAAACATCACAATTAGTCAGCATGATCAGGTTGAATACGAACAGGAAAGAAATGATTTTATTTTTGTCCGGGCAGATCGAAAAATGATGAGAGTTGATTTTGATGATATTACGTATATAGAAAGTGTTGGAGATTATGTGAAGATACACCTCGACCAACAGTCTATTGTAACCAGAGAAACTATTACTAATATTGAATCAAAACTTCCAATTAATAGATTCATTCGAACTCATCGATCATTTATTGTAGCTGTCAAAAAAATTTCTTCTTTTACCAACGAGTATCTTGAAATAGGTGAAAAGATGATACCAATAAGCAGAAGTTATAAGAACGAGGTATTATCCTTATTGGAAAAATTCGTAGAATAGAGTTTTCAGAACTATTAAGGTTCTGTCATAAAGAATCCTTATAACTATCATAATAGCTCCATGTATATGCAAATATTGATTTCATTGTGCTTGTATATCAGGTGTATATGAGTGTTGTGTAACCTAATTTTATATTTATATTGATTTATAATATATCCTATCTAAATGATATAGATTACATTTTACTATTGAGTTTAATCAAATTCCTGATTAACTTGTAATTATTTAAATAAAGGATGGGTTTTATGAGGAAAATTTATTTTTTAATTCTATTGTTTTGTCCATTAATAATGATGGGGCAGGATTTAGAAGATTATTTGTCTAAATATACTTCTGAAAATGGACAATTATATTTGCAACCTTTTGCAAATGCATTCTCTGCAGATTTGAATAGTGGATTGTATCACAATGCCAAAATTAAAAACAAAGGTTTTCAATTATATATAGGTATTGTGTCTCAAGTAGCTGTTATACCTGGTAAAGCAAAAACTTTTACAGCCACTATCGAAGATGATTATTTTAGTAGTAGTACTGTAACCGTAAAGGATGCTCCAACCATATTTGGAGCTGGTGAAGGTCCGTATGTTGAGAGTCCGGATAATAATGGATTAGGTATGTATTTACCTGGAGGATTGGAAATGGATTATCTTCCCCTTGCTATGCCACAGATTACGATAGGTTCTCTTTATGGAACAGATTTAAGTGCCAGATATATTTCTGTAGCTGTAGAAGATTTAGGTGATGTTCAACTATTTGGATGGGGTATTCGACATAGTGTTGATCAGTATCTTGAAATATTACCATTGAATGTAGCCGTGGGGTATTACAACCAGAAATTTAAAGTTGGAGATTATGTTGATGCTAAAACCAGCGTATTCAATGTTCAGGCTAGTTACGATATTCCAATTATTACTTTTTATGGTGGGTTAGGGTATGAAACAGGTAAAATCGATGTTGAATATACCTACGAAGGATCAGGTGATTTAAGTGGGGATAAAATTTCTTTTGAACTAGAGGCAGAAGGCTCAATAAGAGCTACTGTTGGTCTTTGTTTTAATCTTGGACCAGTTAAAATTCATGGAGATTATAATTTGGCAAATCAAAATACATTTGCTGTAGGATTAGGAATAGGAATTAATCAGAAATAGAAAGGAGAATAATTATGAGGAAAATATTGATAATAATATTAATAGCAGGATTATTTACTGCTTGTGATGAGAAAGAAGTGCGTTTATATCCTACTATAGAAGTGAGCGCGGATCGAGTTATTAATCAGGAAGGAGAATTTGAAGCATTTACAGTTTATTCTGCTCAGGAAATTAATGATTTAATTAATGATATTAGTAGTGAATATGATGGTGAAATAGAAGATGTGTCAGTAGAAAAGGCCTGGTTGGTAGTTACACCTTTAGCAAATAATACTGCTAATAGTGTTACAATGGATGCCTTAATATGGTCTGATAATCAGTCTGTTTATTATCTAATTGAAGATTATGAATTTACTATTCCTTCAAATACAAGAAAATATATGTTACCTAATTATCTTAAAAAGGAAGGTGTATTAGAATTACAAAATCAATTGGATGCCATTATTGTTGATAAAACCAAGGTTGATGATATTGAAATAAGTTTTAAGGGAGAACCATCTCCGGCAAACTCTGTTATTCATCTTGAATTAAAATTATTTGTAGAAGGTTCTGTAGTAGTTAAACAGATAGTAGAAATGCTTTAAAATATTAATTCCACCTATATTGAACCGCTTAATCGTTTTATAATGGTTAGGCGGTTTTTTTATATTTTTTGATACATAACTGGTATATCAATTAAAGTAAGCTGTTATTAACAAAATATTAACTAAGATTTTCAAAAGTGTTTTATTACTTCGTGGTTAGTTTTCAATATGTAGTTGCTGATGGGATTTTATGAGATATGTCATAAATCGATTGATTTATAGCTGAATCCATTATTTGATTAACAATAATTAACAAAATATTGATATCTTCCAGTCACCCTTTTAATAAAATTTATTGTTATTATATAATAAGTGACTTTCTAATAACTAAGGATTTGAAATAGAATAGAAATAAATATAGGATAAACCAATTAACAATGAAAAAAAGATTAGTATTAATAGCCCTGAGTTTTTTGATGATTATTCAAGGTACTATATGGGCTCAAATACAAGAACCGGCTAAATGGAATGTGCAGTTATCGAAAAAAGAGGCTTCAGTAGGTGATAAAATAGATGTTGTTTTCAAAGCATCAATAGAACCTACATGGCATTTGTATTCAAATGATTTTGATCCGGATTTAGGACCCATTCTAATTTCATTTCAATTTGAAGAAAACTCATCTTATGAAAGAGTAGGAGATGTTAAACCCATTAATTCTCATAAAGAATATGATAGCGTTTGGGAAGGTGAGGTTAGTTATTTTGAAAATACAGCAGAACTTCGTCAAACCATTATTGTTAAAGAGTTACCTTTAAAAGTTTCGGGTACTTTTGAATTCCAGTCTTGTTCTGATAAAACAGGGATGTGTGTATTAGGTGATGATGAATTTAATTTAACTATTAAAGGTTCAGTTACTCAACCTAAAAAAGAAGCCGCAGTTACAGAGGATAAAAAAGTAGAAACAGTTGAGAAAGCTTCAGAGGTAAGTCCTGTGGCTGTTAAAGAATATAACGATTCAGAAAAAGAAACTGTTGCAGAATCTATAGCTACAAGTACAAAGCCGGTAACAACCCCTGCTGAATCTGCTGAATCAGATTCACTATTAATGCTATTTGTAATTAGCTTTTTAAGTGGTTTGGCTGCCATTTTTACTCCATGTGTTTTTCCTATGATTCCAATGACTGTGAGTTTTTTTATGCACAGTGATGAAAATAAAGCAAAAGCAAGATTCAAGGCTTTCTTTTATGGTTTTTCTATTATTGCTATTTATACAGTAATAGGTACCGTGGTTGCAGTTACATTAGGTGCCAACTTTGCCAACTTTTTAAGTACACACTGGATACCAAATATCTTTTTCTTTCTGATATTTATGGTATTTGCTGCGTCGTTCTTTGGAATGTTTGAAATTACAATGCCTAACTGGTTAGTAAATAAGAGTGTATCTAATGAAGATAAAGGAGGTATTTTAGGTTCCTTTTTTATGGCTTTTACTTTAGTGTTAGTATCATTTTCATGTACAGGACCAATTGTTGGAGCTATTTTGGTAGCATCTGCCGGAGGTGAAGTATTAATGCCAATTGTTGGTATGCTAGGTTTTTCAATTGCTTTTGCATTACCATTTACCTTGTTTGCCATTTTCCCATCGTGGTTAAATAACTTACCTAAATCTGGTGGTTGGTTGAACTCTGTAAAAGTAGTTCTTGGTTTTATTGAGGTTGCTTTAGGGCTTAAGTTCTTAAGTATTGCTGATCAAACTTATCACTGGGGAATTTTGGACCGTGAGGTTTACCTGGCTATCTGGATTGTTACTTTTGCCATGTTAGGATTTTACCTACTTGGTAAATTGAAATTTTCACACGATAGTGAAGTTAGCCATATCAGTGTTCCAAGATTAGGGTTGTCGATTGTTACCTTTGCTTTTGTTGTATATATGATTCCAGGTTTATTTGGAGCACCCTTAAAAGCTCTTTCCGGATACATTCCACCTCAGGCAACTCAGGATTTTGACATCAATAAAATAGTACGTGATAATGCTGTAATTGCAGGTTCATCTACCATTGAAAAACACACAGCAAAGTACTCTGATTTTCTGCATTTACCACATGGGTTAAACGGATATTTTGATTATGAAGAAGGTTTAGCCGCTGCTAAGAAATTGAATAAACCTGTTTTTATTGATTTCACTGGTCACGGTTGTGTTAATTGCAGGCAGATGGAAGCGAATGTTTGGTCTGATCCGGCAGTATTGAAGCGATTAAGAGAAGATTATGTAATTATAGCCTTATATGTTGATGATAAAACATCATTGCCTGAAGCCGAGTGGATTACTTCAACTGTTGATGGTAAGGTAAAGAAAACATTGGGCAAGAAAAATGCTGATTTCCAGATATCTCGTTACCAGGTAAATGCTCAACCATATTATTGTTTACTTGATACAGAAGGTAAGGATTTGGTTAAACCTAAAGCTTATGATTTAGATGTAAATGCATTTGTTGATTTTCTTGAAGAAGGAAAAAAGAACTTCCAAAATAAATAAATATATGTAAGGGCAGAATTAATAATGATTCTGCCTTTAATTTTTGTGATTATCACTTTAGAGGAATAATAAGAGTAAATTTTTTAAAATGAAGAAAGCGATAAAACTATTGTTTGTTTGTGTTTTACTGTTTCAGATAGTTGGACTTAAGGCACAAAATAAAACTACTATTCCATTGGATTCAAGAGTTAGATATGGCAAGCTATCTAATGGAATGACATACTATATTATGCATAATGAAGAACCTAAAGAAAGAGCCAGCTTATACTTTGTTCAAAATGTAGGTGCTATTCTTGAAGAGGATTCTCAAAATGGGTTGGCTCACTTCTTAGAGCATATGGCATTTAATGGATTAGAGCATTATCCGGGTAAATCAATGCTTAACTATTTAGAAGCTAACGGAATTAAATTTGGTCAGGATATTAATGCTTATACAGCCCAGGATCAAACGGTTTATAATTTGAGTAATATTCCTTCTACCAGAGAAGCTTTATTGGATTCAGCATTATTAGTTTTGCATGATTGGTCCGGAAGTTTGCTATTGGAACCGGAGGAAATAGATGCAGAAAGAGGTGTTATTCGTGAAGAATGGAGAACAAGAAGAAATTCACGTTTTCGTTTAATGTCGCAAACACGTCCATATATGTTTAACTTTTCTAAATATGCAGAAAGAGATGTTATTGGATCGTTGGATGTGATTAATAATTTCAAGTATCAGGAACTAAGAGATTATTATCATAAATGGTATCGTCCGGGATTGCAGGCTGTAGTTGTGGTTGGTGATGTTGATGCTGAAAAGATGGAGCAAAAAGTAAAGGAACTATTTTCATCTATTCCAGCAAAAGAAAATCCTGCAGAACGTGTTTATTATCAGGTAGAAGATTCAAAAGAATTAGGTTTTGTGATTGCTAAGGATAAAGAAGCTCAGGGTGTAGGGATTAATTGGATTTTCAGACACGATGTTTCTAAAGTTAAGGATGAGGCGTATATGCGAAATGATCTTGCTCAAAGTATGTTAAGCTCAATGTTGAATAACAGACTAAGCGAATTAACACGCAAACCTGAATGTCCGGCCTTAGGAATGGGAATTGGTTTTTTCTCCTTGGCACGAACAAAAGATGCATCTTATTTAGCTGTAAATCCAAAAGAAAATAAGGAAAAAGAAGCATTTGCCTTAATAATTACAGAGTTGGAAAGAGCCAGAAGATTTGGATTTAATGAATCAGAGCTGGAGCGAGTAAAAACTTCATACCTTCGTAGATATGAGTCATATGAAAAAGAATATGATAAAGTAGATAATGAAACATGGGCGGAACAATTAGCTGATAACTTTTTAGAAGCCAGTCCATTCCCTTCACTTGAGTGGGAAATGAATTTTGCTAAAAAAACAATTCCTTCCATTACTTTAGAGGAAGTATATGCATTATTAGATGCATTTAGTAATGTAGATAATAGTGTAATTACTATATCAGGTCCGGAAAAAGAGGATGTACATTATCCATCAAAAGAAGAGTTGCTTGCTGAAATTAAAACGGTAACTAACTCTGAACTTACTGCTTATGAAGATGAAGCTAGTGATAGTCCATTGGTTACAGACAAGTTAGAAGATAAAAAGATTGTTTCGGAATCTGTAGTTTCTGGAACTGATGCTAAAATGTATACTCTTGAAAATGGAGCCAGAGTGGTTGTTTATCCAACTGAGTTAAGTAAAGATGAAATCTTATTTAGTGCCTATAGCTTTGGAGGAACATCTCTGTTAAAGCAAGATCAATTGGAGTCTGGAAATATGGCTACTACAATTGCAGGTATGTCTGGATTAGGAGATTTCAATGCTGTTCAATTAAAGAAAAAATTAACCGGAAAATTAGCTAGTGTTTCACCTTCGTTAGGTTCATTAACTGAGGGTTTTAGCGGTTCCGCTTCTCCTCAGGATTTTGAAACTATGTTACAGTTATTGTATTTAAAGTTTACACATCCTCGTTTCGAAGAAGAAACCTTTCAAACTATTAAAGCTTCTATGACAAATCAATTGTCGTTCATTGATGCTGATAATAATAAGGCTTTTAAGGATACTATTGGAATGGTTGAGAGTAACTATAGTCCAAGAAATTTATTATTCAATAAAGATTTTGTTGATCATATTGATTTTGAAAAAGCCAAATCAATTTACCAGGATCGTTTCCAGGATGCCGATGATTTTACTTTCATATTTGTTGGTAATATTGATGTTGAAAAGGATCTTCCTTTAATTGCAAAATATATTGGAAACATTAAATCTACTGATAGAAAAGAAAACTGGGTTAATCATAATATAAAACCGGCAAAAGGATATACAAAAAGAACCGTTGAGAGAGAAATGGAATTTCCTAAGGCTACTGTTTATTATTCATTGATTAATGATGTTGATTATAGCCTTAAAACCAGAACGTATGTCAGAGTAATTGCAGAATTACTTAATAAGAGATATTTAGAAACTATCAGAGAGGAAGAGGGTGGTAGTTATGGTGTGTCTGTTCGACCATCAATTAGTAAGCGTACTTATGAGCATGCTTCAATTACAATGTACTTTGATTGTGACCCTGAGAAAATGGATAAATTAATTGAGATCATGAAAAACGAGATTGATAATCTGGTTAAAAATGGTGTAAAGGTTGATGATCTTGAAGAAATTAAGAAAAGTTACCTTAAGAGTAGAGAAGAGTCTGAAAATGAAAATAGTTTTTGGTTAAGTGTAATTCAAGGATCTTTAATTAATGATGAACCAATTACAAATACTGAAGGCTTTAATAAAATCGTTAATGATTTAAGTGCTAAAAGTGTTCAAAAATACGCTAAAAAGTTTTTTAAAGGATATGATAGCGTTGAGGTTGTAATGGTTCCGGAAAAGGAATAAAAAAGAATAAATACTAGTATATGTTGGCGGAGTTTTCTGGTGAACCGGAAAACTCCGCCATTTTTTTTTACTTCTGAATTAAACCTTTTCATATTTCGTCTATCAAAGACATAAATTCATTTTTAAACACGAATAAAAATTTTAAAACTTATACACATGAAAAGGATTTTATTTTTTCTACCAATACTTATGGTAACTTTTATGATCTCTTGTAATAAAGATGATGACTCTAGTGCAGAAAACTCAATTATTGATGAGGATGTTGCAGATATGGTAGCTGTAGCCGTGGCAGATGAAAGTGGTTCAGGATTAACTACTGTAGTATACGAAACTGTTGAATCGACAGATGAAGTGATTAATTCTACTGGAAGCACTTCATCTACTGAAAGTTTAAAAGCTTCCTCAGTATGTGGATATTCAAATGCTGCTCAGTTTAGTGCTTCAAATGCAGAATATAGCACAATTGAATATGAATATAGTTTCGAATATTCATATAGCTTAAGTTGTAATCAATTTAACATACCCGAACAAATGCAAGTTGATTTTTCATATAGTGGACAATGCGATGCTCCAAGGATGGAATCATCTAATAATGGGAGTGGTTATATGTATTTATCAGGTTTAGAATTATCAGAAACAAATTACGAAATAGAAGGATCATTCTCACAAAATGGATCATTTGCATCAAAAGTACGTAATAAAAATACAGGTAGTAATAAGCTGCAGTTTACTATAGAAAATATGTATGTAAATAAAACAGAGTATACTATTCAAAGTGGTACTGCAACTGTTGAGATATCTGGTACTTTATCTTCTGTGGGATCATTTACAGTTAGCTGTTCACTTACATTTAATGGAGATGGTACAGCCACACTTGTAACAAAGAATAACAGTTTCTTAATTGATTTATCGACAGGTGAATATAGTCAGATCTAAGTAAAAATATTAAGCATTAATCTGTAAAGCTGTTACATTTTTAGTAACAGCTTTTTTTGTTTATCAACTTGTTTTATTTGTGCTTATATTATCTTAAGTCTATTTTTTATTCGTTATGATCCTTTAAATATTAAGTTTGATTTTAATATTTATCTTTATTGCTTGTTTATACCCAAAAGAAAAATTTTTTCATATTACAAAAACACTAAAATGAAGAAGATTATTTTAAGTGCCCTGGTGGCCATTTTAATTTTGGCATCCTGCCAGGAACAAAAACCAAGCTTTACTTTAACTGGAACGATTAGAAATGCTGGTGAAAAAACCTTAATTGTTAATGTATTGGATGGCAAAAGCTTTAATGCATTGGATACCCTCGTAATAACAGATGGTATTATTAACTATTCTACAACTCTTGAGTCGCCTTTATTAATGGTAATTGGAGAAGATAAATCAAGAAACTCAATTAGTTTTTTTGCAGAGAATTCATCTTATACAATTAATGGATCAGCCGATAGTTTAAGTATGGCCCATATTACAGGTGGACCTTTATTTGAAATGTATAAAGAAATTGCAGATTCAGAGAGCCATATTGAAGAAGTAAGCAGAGTGTTACGTCCTAAATATGCAGAAGCAAACAAAACTGGTGATACCGCAAAAGCAAAAGCTATATATGAAGAATATATGGCTGAAGCTAAAAAAGTTGATGATTTGAAAACGGAGGTTGTAAAAGCTAATCCTGCATCTCCAGTGTCTGCTTATTTAGTATATAATCAATATCGTCATAATACACTTGAAGAGATGAAATCGGGGTTAGCACAACTTGATTCAACTTTGATCTCAAATACATACTATAAGGCATTATTAGATCGTGTATCAGTACTTGAAAGTGTGGCTGTTGGTAAACAAGCTCCTGATTTTACACAAAATGATACCTCTGGCAATCCTGTTTCATTGTCGTCATTTAAAGGGAAATATTTATTGGTTGATTTCTGGGCTAGCTGGTGTGGTCCTTGTCGTGGTGAGAATCCTAATGTAGTAAAATTGTATGCAGACTATAAGAATAAAGGTTTTGATATTTTAGGTGTTTCTTTAGATCAAAAGAAAGATGCATGGCTAAAAGCTATTGAAGAAGATCATTTAACCTGGAACCATGTTTCTGATTTAAAAGGATGGGGAAATGAAGTGGCTAAATTATATGGTGTTTCAAGTATTCCTCATACTGTTTTACTGGATAAAGAAGGTAAAATAATAGCTAAAAATCTAAGAGGAGAGGAGTTGAGAGCAAAAATTGCTGAGTTGTTAGATTAATGATTTGATAACGAATTTATTTTGAGAAGGGTAGTGTATTAATGTAAATATACTACCCTTTCTTATTTTATCTATGTTATTTATTGCTAAAACGGTATACCCTGAAGTTTTTTAGTATAACATGGTTTTTTACTGTTCTGAAACCAAAATACCCTGTTTTATAGGGTGTAGGATCATTGAAATCAAACAACAACTCTTTATTGAAATAATAGGACATGCTGTTACCTTTTACTTCAATAGATATATGACTCCACCTGTTGGGTGTAATAAGATGTGCAGAATCAGTATACTCTTGAATAATTTCTGGTCTGATTTTTTTATTTTTAAATTGTTGGTAGTTACCATTATACTTGCGAAATCGAGTTGTTGTGTTGTTATTTCCACCGTATCCAACATAGTATTGTGAAAGAGAATAGTAATTTCCAAAGACACCGTTACGCCATTGGGAACGTGAAAAGAAATTGTCTGGACTTTGGGGATCGCTAGCCATCCAGAAACAGTTGAGGTCAGATACCCTGTCATATTTTCCTCTTGCCCGAATTATCATGGCATCATAACATATTCTAATATCACCACTTAATTTTTGTTTGAACCAGATTGTTAAACCTTGAGGTGCTATGATTTCGAGCTGTTGTTTGTTGGCATGCAGGATGGTTTTGTCTGAGTTTTGTTCAATAACCCATTGCGAAAGATCCTGGTCAAAAACATCTTGATATAAGAGGGTTTGTGATTCTATTGAATTTTTAAAGAAGATAAATAGCAGAAATAATCCAAAATATTTAAACATATCAGTATGTGTTACAGCAGTTACCTATAAAAATAATTATTATACGGTTATTATTTGCGATTTATCGCTAAAGCAGACTCTTTTGCCAGGTTATGACAATGGCTTTGCTCTTTATGAACAATATGACCTTTTATCCATTTAAATTCAATAATTTTCCCTTCACATAATTGATCTGTTTCCTGCCAAACTTTAGCAAACTTTACTTTTTTACCATGAGCGGTTTGCCAATCATTGAGTTTCCAAAAGTGTATCCATTGTACCAATCCTCTGATAACATATCTACTATCAGTAAAAACTTGTATTTTATCAATGTTTTTTAGGCGTTCTAATCCTTTTTTAATAGCCAATAACTCTGTTAAATTACTGCTTCCTTTTTTTAATGAATAACAAAAGGATTTTTGATGTCCTTGCAAGTCTTCGATGATCCCCCCAATTCCGGAATTACCTGAAGGTCCATGATAAGATCCATCAGTATATAGTTTATAATAACCTTTAGATTCAGATGTTTTTGTTATGATTTTTAACTCCTTTGTTCTGTCTACTTTAATGTAATTACTAAATGAATTATCGTTTAAAAAGGGAAAGTCATCAATGAATACGCAAGTAATAGTTTGCCCTGTTATTAATTCACCTTTTAGTGCAGAATTGATCACCTTATTAAATTGAAATTCATGTTTTTGTAATATTTCAGAAAGTTTATTTGAGTATGAAAAGCAAATGGAATTATCCTTAATTAAATAATCTAATATATTTGTTTCAGTACCGTTTGAAACACAGCAAACAACATTGGATTTACTAAAGGATTTTATTTCGATTATGATCTTATGAGTTTTCACGATAATAAATTAATAAAGCAAGTTACTAAAATGATCTATAATTTTGAGAAAAGATGAAATCATAAATTATGTTTCTGTTTATTTCCTTTTTCCTTAGATTTGTGCCTATTAATTAAATTTGACTAAAATAAACATCATGTATAAAAGAGTACTTCTTAAACTTAGCGGTGAATCATTAATGGGTGATCAGAATTATGGTATTGATAATGATCGTCTTGAAGAATACGCGAAACAAATTAAAGAAATTGCTGAACTTGGAGTTCAGGTAGGAATTGTTATTGGGGGAGGAAATATTTTTCGCGGATTAAGTGGAGCTGCTAAAGGATTTGATCGTTATCAGGGAGATCAAATGGGAATGCTTGCAACAGTAATAAATAGTTTGGCTTTGAAATCATCGTTAAATAATAATGGTGTTAAGGCTAGAGTTTTAACTGCTATCAGAATGGAACCGGTAGGTGAGTTTTATTCTCAACCAAAAGCTATTGAATGTCTTGAAAATGGAGAAGTAGTAATACTATCAGCAGGTACAGGAAATCCTTATTTTACAACAGATACAGGTTCTTCATTAAGAGGTATTGAAATTAAAGCTGATGTAATGTTAAAAGGAACGAGAGTAGATGGTGTTTACACTGCTGATCCGGAAAAAGATCCTACAGCTACTAAGTTTGATGAAATTACTTATGATGAGATATATAATCGTGGATTAAAAGTGATGGACTTAACTGCCACCACTATGTGTAAAGAAAACGATTTGCCAATTGTTGTTTTTGATATGGATACGCCAGGTAACCTTATTAGAGTAATTAAGGGAGAGAAGATAGGTACTTTGGTTAAGAACTAAATTACCATATTAAAATTGAGGTTCCGGTTATCGGTGAATTGGATTACAGTTAAAACCACCTCCCCTTTGGAAGGAGGAGAGTTGATTTGCAGCATGTATATTTTACTCTCATAAGAGAAATGGTTTGCTTTAAAAACTCCCCGACTTATAAAGCAGGGTTGGCAGATTTGAGGTACAAAGATCTGACGGGGTGGTTTAGATTATTATCATATAACCTGGGAGAAAGAAATATACCAGCATAAAAAAAGCCGCTAAAGAATATCTCTTTAACGGCTTTTTTATATTGAAATTAATTACTAAAAACTTTCGTCATCCATTCCTCCATTATCACCGTTTCCTCCATTACGTTTTTGCTTAAAATTATTAAGACGATAACTTAAAGTAAAGGATATAAATGGTGATTTTCTTTTCCATTTTTGGTAGTTATAAAAATCTGTATCCTCAGTTATTGATACTCTTTGTGCAGTTCCAAAAATATCTCTTACCTGAACAACAGCCGACATTTTTCGATCTAAGAAGTCCATTCTTACAGCTCCATTGAATGAATAATAACCTTCAGTTTCACCTTGAGATGTTACAGTTGGACTATTATAATCGCCATTTAATTGAAGTTGTATCATTTTAATAATTTTAAACGTGTTATTAAATCTTGAACTCCAGTTAAAAGAATGATTATCAAATGATTCATTATTATAAGTGCCTTCTACTCTGTAGTTATAAAGGTTACCCATTAAATTCAACTCCCACCATTTAAAAAGAGGTACATTATAATTAGCATCCATACCCAGAGAGTAATCAGTACCTACATTTGCAAATGATGTAAGTAAAATACCCTCTTCATAAACACTTTTAATTCGTTCTACCTTATTATGGGTAATTCTGTAATAAGCTTCTAAAGATAATTGAGATTTATCCCATTTTTTAAGGTAACCCAATTCAAGAGCATCTATATATTCAGGTTTTATATTAGGATCTCCCATACGAACATTATACATATCTTCCCAGGTAATAAATGGTTCTAAAAAGAATCCTCTTGGCCTGTCAATTCTGCGAGAATAACTACTCATTAACTGATTCTCATTTGGTAATTGATAAGATAAGTGTAGTGTAGGGAAATAATCAAAACGATCTATATTATACTCATTACTACTTTTATTTGTTATTTTTCTATATGTGTATTCACCTCTTAGTCCTAACATATATCCTAGCTTTCCATACTCACCATTAAATGTTGTATAAAGGGCATATATGTTACGGTCGTAGTTCGTTGAATTGTTATAATCTGATTGTAATTCAAAATCTTTAATATCCGTATTCCAATAAGATAAGCTTGTAATATCATCACTAGTACTTTTTCTTCCCTGAAAACCTGCTTCTAAGGTATTATTATCACCAATTGGTTTGGTGTAATCAATTTTAAGTTTCCATCTCTTAGAAGGACCATCTTCTGTGGTATATGTACCTGAAGTAACATCTGAACTATTACTTTCATATAACCAGTTTTTGTTGCTTTCTTCGCCATCCCTGTAACGATAGTTCAGCTGGGCGGATAATTCATGTCCTTTTTGAGCAAATTTCTTTTGATAATTTCCAGTAATAGAATAATATCCTCCACCTCTTGCAGATTCACTTTCATTTATTTCCTGGATTTCGGAAGATAAAGGAATTGTGGTTGTAATATATTTCTGGGTTGACTCACCCGTCATATCAAATCTACCGGTTCTTAATCCAATAGAAAAGAAATCGTTATCAGTTATATCCCAGTCTAATCCGGTACGAAAAGATCCTCCGGTGAACTTTCTGTCATTGTCACCCCAGGATTCTTTTATGGTTGTAATTCCGTTTGATGATGTTCTTCGTTCTGCATATGATTCTCCCGGGAAAGGACGATTGTTATAATCACCCCCAACGTAGAAGTTGACACTTTTTTTACGCCAGTTTAAAAGAAAATCACCTCCATACTGACTAAAAGTTCCAGCCTTTAAGTTGATCAATCCCTGAACACCTTGCAGACGGTTCTTTTTGGTTATTATATTTATAATACCACCAGTTCCGTCAGGTTGATATTTTGCTGAAGGATTAGTAATGATTTCAATATTTTCAATGGTGGATGCAGGTATTTGACGTAATGCATCAGAAGGATCTAAAACAGTAGGTTTTCCATCGATAAGTACTGTAAAACCTGTAGAGCCACGTAAAGAAACATTACCTTCAATATCAACACGTATGGATGGAACATTTTCCAAAACTTCAACAGCAGATAAGGAAGCTGAGGTCATTTGTTTACCTACACTTACTACCTTTTTATCAATTTTATATTCAACTGATTGTCTTTCTGCTACAACCTCAACTTCGTCAAGGTTTTTAGAATTGGAGCCCATAATGATATCACCCAGATCTAATATGCCACGGCTTTTATCGACAACAACATTATCAAATCTTTTATCATCATAACCTAAAAATGAAATAACAATATAAAATTCTCCAGGATCAAGTCCTTTGATTTTAAACTCACCGTTTTCATCACTAATTGTACCTGTTACTACAGAATCATCTTCTTTTTTGTATACAGCTACAGTAGCATATTCAACTGGCTTTTTTGTTTTTTTGTCGGAAACTTTACCCTTGACTATTTTTTGTTCTTCCGCATTTTCAGGGTCAGCGGCACGAACAAATGAGAGTGCAATAAATACTCCCATTAGAATAAATGTAATTTTAAGCTTCATTGTTTTTAGTTCTTTTTCTATATAATCAGACGATAATAGATTTCGTTTCCTTCGAAAAAAATTACTTAATCTTGAATTTTAATAAATAAACTATTATTGGTCCTGTAAAGTTTAGTAGAATTCTGCTGAAAAGCTGTTAATGATTTGTTAAGGGGGATAGGTAAGGGATTAAAAGGGAAAAAGGAGAAAGTAACAAGTAACAAATTTTCATTTCTAAAAACATATAACTAACAAATAAAGACATTAAGTTTTCTCAATAAAAAAGCCACAACTTAAAATCATTAAGCGTGGCTTTCCTTATTTTTTAATGTGTTATTGTCTAATGAGCCTCATGCCAGTTTATACCTATTCCCATATCAACAGATAAAGGGACAGATAACTTACAAGCATTTTCCATACCTTTTTTTACAATGTCTTTTACTTTATCTAATTCACTCTTTTCAACATCAAAGTTCAATTCATCATGAACCTGAAGAATCATTTTTGATTTTAATTGATGTTCTGTAAGTTCTTTTTGAATATGAACCATGGCCATTTTAATAATATCTGCGGCGGTTCCCTGAATAGGAGCGTTTATGGCATTTCTTTCAGCCATTCCTCTGACCACACCATTACGGGAGTTTATATCAGGCAGATTTCTTTTTCTTCCAAAAACAGTTTGAACATACCCCTTTTCACGAGCTACTTCAATACTTTTATCCATATATTCTTTCACTTGCGGGAAGTTTTCAAAATAGCCGTCAATAAGCTCCTTTGCTTCACTTCTGGATATGTTCAACCTCTCTGCTAATCCAAAGGCTGAAATGCCATAAATAATACCAAAATTGGCCGTTTTAGCTTTGCGTCTCATGTCTGAGGTAACTTCATCTAATGGAATTTTGTAAATTTTAGCCGCTGTAGCAGCATGAATATCTTCTCCATTATTAAATGCATGAAGTAAATGTTCATCCTGGCTTAAATGTGCCATTAAACGTAATTCCACCTGCGAGTAGTCAGCTGATAGAAATACATGGTTGGTATCACTTGTAATAAATGCTTTTCTAATCTCTCTTCCATCTTCATCCCGAATAGGAATGTTTTGCAAGTTAGGATTTGTACTGCTTAATCGACCGGTTACTACCATGGCTTGATTGTAAGTAGTATGAATTCGGCCTGTTTTATCATTTACTAAAGCAGGCAGAGCTTCTACATAAGTACTCAATAATTTTTTTAAACCACGATATTCAAGAATCTTGTCAATTATTTCGTGTTTACCTTTTAGTTTATTGAGTGTTTCTTCGTTTGTACTATATTGTCCTGATTTAGTTTTCTTTGCTTTGGCATCAATTTTAAGATGCTCAAATAAAACTTCACCTACTTGTTTTGGACTGGCAATGTTGAAGTCCATTCCTGCAATTCCAATAATTTCTTTTTCAAGAACTGCAATTCGTTCTTTGAGTTTTATTGCGAAGGCATTTAATTCATCAACATCCAGTTTTACTCCTGTTGCTTCCATTTCTGCTAAAACCAACAACAAAGGCATTTCCGTTTGATAAAATAAATCTTCTAAACCTGATTCTTTGAGTTTAGGTTCTAAGAAGTATTTTAACTGAAGTGTGATGTCCGCATCTTCCGCAGCATATTCTTTGGCTTTTTCTATTTCTACCTGTCTGAATGAAAGCTGTTTTTTTCCCTTTTTACCAATAAGTTCTTCAATTTTTACAGGAGAGTAGCCAAGATAAGTTTCGGCCATAAAGTCCATGCTACTTTTTAGTCCTGGTAAAGCTAAGTGATGTGCAACCATGGTATCGAAAATATTTCCTTTGACTTCAATACCATATTTTTTGAGAACTAATATGTCGTACTTTAGGTTTTGACCAATTTTAAGGATCTTTTCATCCTCTAGTATCAACTTAAAGAGGTTAATGATTTCCTGGGCCTTTTCTTTTTCTTCTGGAATAGGTACGTAATAAGATTCATGTTCTTTCCACGAGAATGAAATACCAACTAATTCTGCAGATACAGCATCTAATCCAGTAGTTTCCGTGTCAAAACAATATTCTTTCTGAATACTTAATTCAGCAGCTAATGATGCATAAGCCTGCTCGTTATTAACTAAATAATAAGAGTGCTCAATATCATTGATGGTTTTAAAATTAGATGTAAATTCAGGTGTTTCTTCAACCTGTGGTTGTCCGAATAAATCTCCTTGAGTAGCAGTGGTTGATGTTTGTGCAGGAGCCCCAAAACGAGGCATCATACTTTTAAATTCCAAGTCTTCCAACAATGGGAATAATTTATCTTTATTGGGCTCACAAACTTTTAAATCTTCTTCATTGAATTCGATAGGAACCTCTCTGCTAATAGTTGCCAGCGTATATGATAGCTCAACTTGTTCTTTAAAATTGATAAGATTTTCTTTACGCTTTCCTTTAAACTCATCAATTTTTTCGTAAATACCATTGATGCTATTGTACTTACTAATAATATCTTTTGCACCTTTTTCTCCAATTCCAGGACATCCGGGAATGTTATCAGATGCATCTCCCATTAAGGCCAGGATATCGATAACTTGTTTTGGTTCTTCAATGCCAAACTTTTCCTGAACTTCCGGTATGCCCATAATGTCATTTCCACCACCTTTTGTTCGGGGTTTATACATTTTCACATGATCAGTAACTAACTGAGCGTAATCTTTATCCGGAGTCATCATGAAGACTTCAAAACCTGCTTCCTCTGCTTTTAGTGAAACTGTACCAACCACATCATCAGCTTCAAATCCCATTACTTCTAAAATAGGAATATTTAAGGCTTCTAGTAATTGCTTGATATAAGGGACTGCCAGTTTTATGTCTTCAGGAGTAGCTTCACGTTGAGCTTTATATGGCTCATACATTTCATGACGAAATGTTGGACCTGCAGGGTCAAAAGCAACGGCAAGGTGAGTAGGATTTTCTTTTTGCAAAACTTCAAGCAAAGAGTTAGTAAAACCATATATAGCTGAAGTATTTAGCTTTTTAGAATTTATTCTAGGGGCTCTGATAAATGCATAGTAAGCACGATATATAAGGGCGTAAGCATCTAAGAGAAAAAGTGTTTTTTTTTCGGACATGTTTATCTAATTTTTAGATTTGAAAAAGAGATGATCCTAATTTATTGGATTCTAGTCTTCTTACCTAATTTGATAATATCTTTTATTATTTATTTTTTTCTTTCTGTAGTAAAATGAACTAACTCAATTATGGCTGATTTTGTTTCAGAATCTTCGAATTGATTTAACACATCAAGAGCTTTATCACGATATTGAATCATTTTTTCAAATGTATATTCAATACCACCATTTTGGCGCACAAACTCAATTACTTCAGCAACTTTTTTATCATTTTTATGATGTTTTCTGATGGTTGCCAAAATACGTTTCTTGTCTTTGGGATCGCATGTGTTTAAAACGTAAATTAAAGGTAAAGTCATTTTCTTTTCACGAATGTCATTACCTGTTGGTTTACCAATTAAATCAGTTTTTTCATAATCAAAAAGATCATCCTTAATTTGAAAAGCTATGCCTAAATATATCCCAAACTGTTTTAATAAATCAATTTTGTTCTGATCAGCATTAACCGAAAGGGCGCCTGCAGATGTACATGCTGCAATTAAAGTGGCTGTTTTTTTTGTAATTACTTCGTAGTAAACTTCTTCTGTAATATCAAGTTTTCGACTTTTTTCTATTTGAAGTAGTTCTCCTTCTGCCATTGATGTGACAGCTTCTGATACCGTTTTTAAAACACCTATCTGATCGTGTTCTAAGGCAAGAGAAAGACCTCTTGAAAGAAAATAATCACCAACTAAAACTGCAATTTTTGATTTCCATAAAGCATTAACAGAAAAGAAACCTCTACGCTGATACGTTTCATCAACAACATCATCGTGAATTAGAGTGGCGGTATGAAGTAATTCAATTAAAGTAGCAGCAACATAAGAAGAGTTAGATATTTCACCGGTAAGTTTTGCACTTAAAAATACCAACATGGGACGCATCTGCTTTCCCTTTGTACGCAGAATATAATTTGTTATGATACCCAAAAGAGGAATTTTTGACTTTAATTGATCCCTGAAAAAAGGTTCAAACTGAGCCATTTCATTCTTTATGGGTTTTTTTATTGTATTTGAAATTGACATGCGAGGTTATAAAATGATTCAATATAATAAAAGCCCAAATTTAGTAATTAACACCTATTATCTGTTATTTTTTTTAATGGGATTACCTTTTATTACATATTGATTACATCTAAATATATAAATAATGTTAATATGTTTTTCGTTTCTCACAACATATTTATATATTTGTATTTGTTATAGTTTATGAATAATCCCCCCAGTATGTTTTACTATGAAAGAATTTGTTACGAAAATGAAAATTAAAGATTTAGATGCAGAACAACTGGAGCGAGCAGCTAGTATGTTGAAGGCTATTGCGCACCCTATGAGGATTGCTATTCTTAGTCATTTGGAGGAAGGAAAAAGATTAACTGTTACAGAAATTCATCAATTGTTGGACATTGAACAGTCTACAACGTCTCACCATCTTGGTATTTTAAAGGATAAAGGAGTATTAAATTCACAGAGAGAGGGAAAAAATACTTATTATTCTTTAAAGCATAATAGCTTGCAAAATATAGTTGATTGTGTAAGTAAATGTACAGTTAAATTGTAATTTCTTTAAAGGATATTATAAAACCTTAAACTTTTACCTGATAGTAATTGTTTGAGGTTTTGTTTTTTTATAAGCAAAATAACATAAGTTTTGCTTTTTGTTTCTTTTCTAATATTCAGTATGCATAAAATAAGATTAACAAAAGAGTTCCGTTTTGAAATGGCTCACGCATTATGGAACTATGATGGATTATGTAAACATTTCCATGGTCATTCATATATATTAAGAGTAACCGTAATTGGTAGTCCTAATAATGATTCTCAAAGTCCCAAATATGGGATGGTAATGGATTTTGGACAATTAAAAGCCATTGTAAATGAAGAAGTGGTTGACAGATTAGATCACTGTGTTGTTTTATATAAGGATGCAGATCACCAAGATTTCACAAGTATTCCCCAAATGGGAGAGCGGGTTGTATTAACAGATTATCAGCCTACATGTGAGAATATGATTGTTGATATGGCTCAACGTATTTCATCTCGTTTACCTAAGGAGGTAAAATTACATAGTTTACGATTGAATGAAACCGCTAATTCTTTTGCAGAGTGGTATGCAGAGGATAATTAATTTAGATGTGACCTTGATTTTTTTGGCATTAGTCTGGTATAATTAAGGCTGTATATAAAAAATAAAAGCCGGAAAACGGTGGGATGTTTTCCGGCTTTCAAGGGTTGTGTGAGTGATTATCCTTTATAATATAACATTATTCTTTTGTTTTTGCCACTTTCCCATAAATTACCAATGAAATTGCAGATATTAATGCAATTACGCCAAAGTAATACCAAATATAATGAGCATTGGCACTTGCGGCTTTCCACTCTGCAGTTCTTCCTCCAAACTTTAAAGGATCCGGACAATATTTATCAAGTAATACTCCAGACATTAAAAAACCAAATATACTAGATAAAAATGAATGTAGGTGACTGAATCCCAAATATAAGCCTTCTTCGCCCTTTGGTGCCTGGAATGAAAAATATTCTAAAAATCTAGGAGAAATAAATGATTCAGCCAAGCCCTGAAATGCAATACCAACTATCATCATAAAAGCAATTGGATGTAATCCGATAATATTAATTTCGCCATGAAACATATTCCCTGCAGCCATGCAAAAGGCTGAAACAGGCATAATAAACATACCTACTGTCATTGAATACAATGCAGAACGCCTTTTCATTAATGAAGTAACTAAACCAACAGTTGTAAATACAACTAAAGGATTAACGTTTGCATACCAACTAGGAGAAGCACTTTCTCCTGCCATTCTTAAAACATATTTAGGCATTGTAGCATAAAGTTGGTGTTGCACCATCCAAAAGCCTGTTATAATAACAATAAGAACAACAAGTCTTACATTAGATAAAACCTTTGTAAAAGCATTCCAAATTTCTTTAAAAGATTTTCCTTGGCGTTGTTGCACTGATGGTTTAAAGAAGAAAAATACCGCAATTAATGCTAATCCAGTCATTATAGCAGAAAAGAAACTAATATCTATTAGTCCAACATTACCCATCGCATCACGTAAGGGTTTTACGACTGTTTTCCCAGAAAAAGCACCTATGTTTACAATGGTATAAAATATTGAAAAACCAGTGGCTCTGTTTTCAGCACTGGTTTCTAATGAAACAGTTCCTGTTATTACTGATTTAATGAAACTACCTCCAATAATAATAAGAGACATAACAGGTAAAATGGCATATTTAAAATTACTTTCTCTTAGTCCACTAAACTTTGTTTCAATACTGTATTGAGCGAGACCAGCATTTTCAATAAATGTTGGTAATAATCCTAAACCTAAATATCCAAGTGATAAAAATGAAAAAGCAATTAGTAATGATTTTTTAAATCCTATTTTATCAGCATAGGCTCCTGCAAATGTTGGTAAAAAATAAAGTAAACCAGAAAATACACCAGCTATAGATGCTGCTTCTATATCTGAAAATGCTAATATCCTGGATAAATAAAGTGTTATAACAATAAATACACCATAATAAGCAGCCCTTTCTAGTAACTCAGCAAAGTTTGCTGTCCAAAATGCAGCTGAAAACTTTTTTTTAACTCCTCCCGTCATACAAAATCTTGATAATTCAATAAATCAAGCGCATAGATAACAATAGATTTTTTTTTACAAAAAGACAAATGTCATAAATTATAGATTTTGTATTCAGATTTCAAATATTAAACTAAAAATATTTAAAATTCATTAAAGTGCTAATTATGCTATTGACATTATAATAATTGCTCAATATTTTTAAATGTCTTTATAAATTTAATTTTTAAACTATGATGAAAACCTTTTTGTATTTGATTGCTATTCTTTTGTTTACAAAAGTAGTGTCAGCTCAAAGTATTGAGCAAGCTAAGCGTTATGCCTTAAAATCAGGATATGTTAAGTATAATTTAACAGGTAATGTGAAAGGTACGAAAACCTTGTATTGGGATGATTTTGGAGAAAAAACAAGGGTGGAAGTAGAGTCTGTTACAGAGGTGAAAATGTTTGGTATGACTAATAAGGAGGAGTCTCATACTTTAACAATAACCAATGGTGTAAACTATTGGACAATTAATTTAATTGATAAAACAGGAAATAAAGGTACGCTTGAAACATATGAATTGGGTAAAGAATTAACTCAAAATATGACAGAAGAAGAAGCAAAAGAGCTTGAAGAGGATATTTTGAATGCCTTAAACGGGCAAAAATTAGGACAGGAAGAGTTTTTTGGAAAACCTTGTCAAGTATATAATGTTATGGGAGTCAAGTCGTGGATGTATAAAGGTTTAGCTTTAAAAACAATAGCGAAAATGATGGGAGTAGAGGCAAATGAAACAGCTGTTGAACTTGAAGAAAATATTTCTGTTGATGAGGAACAATTTAAGCCTATATCAAATATTAAATATCAAGACATTGACAATTTGACAAACTCAATGTTCGGTTTTGAATAATTTTTATGCTGTAAAAGACTTGATTGAAATTTACCTTATTATACTTTTGTATTATGATTGAGTCGACCAGAGGAATTGTTTTAACGCATACAAAGTATGCCGAAAGTAGTATCATTTCTCATATATATACTGAGAAGTTTGGTCTTCAATCGTATATGATCAATCAGGTAAGAAGTAGAAAAAATAAAGGGAAAACAGTTTTTTTACAACCACTTACATTATTAGATCTAGAGGTCTATCACACTGATAAGAAAACAATTCACAGGATTAAAGATTTTAGGGTAAATGTTGCATTTACTCAAATCCCATTTGAACCAGTACGCCAAAGTCTTGCTTTTTTTATTGCAGAAGTCCTAAACAAGGCTTTAAGGCATGAAGATAGAACAAATCAGGATTTATTTGAGTTTTTACATAATAGTATATGTGTAATGGATGATTTTCTGGAAGGCATTCAAAACTATCATTTATTCTTGTTGTTTAAGCTTACAAAGCCATTGGGATTTTATCCTCATTTTCAAGAAGATATTGAAAGTAAGTTTTTTGATCTCCGAACAGGTTTATTCCAATTAACAGAACCTTTACATTCTGATTATATGTATGTATGGCAAACTGATTTGTTGTTCAAATTAAAGGATATTAATATTGAAGGCTTAGGAAAAATTCATCTAACAGGTAGTCAAAGAGCTGAATTTGTTGAGAAAATGTTAGATTATTATCATTTACATTTGTCTGGTTTCTCAAATATTAAATCGTTTAAAGTTTTAAAAGAACTGTTTAAGTAAATTATTGGGTATACTTTATTAGAGATATTATGAGTAAAAAGTTCTAAAAAAAATTAATTGACTCATTTTACCTTCAACAATTAAAAAAACTTTGTAAATTGGTTAAGCATATCATTTGAAAAAGAAATGTAATGGATATGCTAACGAAGTAAAAAGTTTGCTAGCTTTAATGACACCAAACTTATTGCAACAGAACTAAAATATTATGATTGTAAAAAATATAGAAAAATTTTCTACTCCAAGAGATATAGCTGAATATGCAAGAGAGGCTGATATGTTAAATATGGCTGAGAATTATTCTATGCAAACTTGCCATTCAAATTTAACTGATTTATTGCATAAATACATTATTCCTTATGCCAATGAATCGTCTTCAAAATTTGGGCTATTAGAGTTGAGAAAAGCTATTTCTTTGAAAACCAAAAGTTTTTATGATTATAGCTATGATCCAGTTGAAGAAATAACTGTAACTCATGGTGTTAAACCGTGCATTTTTGCTATAATGCTAGCAATGCTGAAAGAGGGAGATGAAGTTGTTATTTTTGAACCTGCCCATAAGAGTTATGAAGCAGCAATAAATATCACAGGAGCAAGAGTTGTTTATGTGGAATTAAAAGGACCTGAATTTAATTTTGACTGGGAGGATGTGCAAAAGTTAGTAAACTCCAAAACAAGAATGATGATTATTAATAATCCTCATTTTCCAACAGGGTCTACCTTATCAGAATTAGATATTTTACGTTTACAAAAAATCATTAATGGTACAAATATTCTAATCCTAAGTGATGAATCTTTTGAGCATTTGGTTTTTGATAAAGAAATGCATCAAAGTGTTACGTTGTATCCAAAATTAAGGGAACGAAGCATTATTGTTTCTTCATTTAATGAAGTTTATAATGTGAATAATTGGCATATTGGTTATTGTATGGCATCTGCTAAAATAATGGCATCCATCCGAAAAGTAATTTCTTTATTGGCAGAAGGTGTTGGTTTACCATATCAAATGGCCTTAGTGGATTATTTAAATACCCAAAATAATTTTAAATCATTATCAAGTTTATATCAGGAAAAAAGAGAGTTGTTATTAGATGGATTAGAGGAGTCTGGTATAAAATTTATTCCTACTAAATCATCATATTATCAACTGATTGAGCGTAGTGAGAAGTCGGATGAAACAGATTTTGAGTTTGCGCAGTTTTTAATGAAAGAACTTGGACTTGCAGCTGTTCCTCTTAGCTATTATTATCATCAAAAAACAAAATCAAAGTTTGTAAGATTAAATTTTTCTCTACCTGATGAAGATTTAATAAGGGCAAATAAATTATTGAAAACTATATAAAAAAAGCGGGTTGTTAAATTTTAACAACCCGCTTTTGATTTTATTGTATTATATATCAGCCTAAAGAAGCTAATATTTGAACGCAAATAATAAGTAATACCATGGCAACCGGATAAACAGTAGCATAGGCAATTGATGGTGCGTTTGTTTCAGTCATTGGATCAACAGCTGCAAGTCCTGGTGTACTTGTCATTGAACCTGTAAGTGCACCTAACATTGAAAGAACATTTACTTTAAATACAGCACGAGCTATAATAGCTCCAAATATCATTGGAAATAAAGTTAAAGCCCCACCGATAAGAAAAAGATTAAAACCATACTGGTTGTAAGTATCAACAATTTGAGCTCCTGCTTTAGTACCAACTCCAGCAAGGAAAAACATTAACCCAAGCGTTCTTAATAGCTGGTTTGCAGAACCTGTCATAGACCAGATTATAGGACCAGTTTTTCCAATACGGCTTAATAACATGGAAACAGTTAAAACACCACCTGTTAAACCAAGTGAGAATGTGAATGAATTTCCAAAGTTTAATGAAAATTTACCTAAGAAGAATCCTAATACAATACCTGTAGCAATAGGGAAGAAGTTAGTATCTGAAAGCTTTTTGCTATTACCTCCAAATATCTTAGTAACTAATTCCATGTGGTCTTTACTACATGAAACTTTAATTTTATCACCCATCTGCAATTTTAAATTTGATGATGGAGTAATATCAATTCCAGAACGTCGGATTCTGGTAATGGTAACATTATAAGTTGAAGTCCATTGATTAATTTCTTTAATAGTTTTATTAACTACTTCGGTATTTGAAACTAGAATAGATTGAATTTCATATCCTTCCTTAAGTGGAACTTCCTGATCTGTTTCGCTTCCAATTAAAACTCTTACTTTTTTTAGGGCTTCTTCAGTTCCTACTGCTTTAATAATATCACCCTGATTTAATTTTGTAGAAGGAGAAGGTACTGTAGGATTACCATTTGACATAATTCGGCTTATAACGCCTTGTGTCATAGTTCTTACCCTAAGTTCACCAATAGTTTTTCCTGCAACGTTTTCGTTTTCTACAATAAAGTGTTTGAATGATATTTCAGGAAAGACTTCGTCAGTAGATTTTTCATAATCTTCTTCAGCCTTCTTTATGTTGATTCTAGTGATTTTCGGATACAAACGTACAAAAAGTATTACACCTATAACTCCAAATGGGTATGCAATACCATATCCGATAGATACGCCAGTTGAACCTGTACTTTCAATTGCGGCAGCCAAACCAGGTGTACTGGTCAAAGCTCCTGTAAGTAAACCAATGGCTACCGGAACATCAATATCGTATAAAATGATAGCAAGATATGTCAAGCCTGAGGCAGAGATAATAACTACAGAGGCCATAATAACCAGCGTTCTTCCTTGCTTTTTAAAAGAGTCAAAGAAACCAGGGCCGGCTTGAATACCAATGGTGTAAACGAATAAGATGAGTCCTAGTTTTTCAATTATTGGTGGCATTACCACCCCATAATGACCAAAAACCAGAGCAACAAAAATGATTGCTGATATATCAAGAGAAATGCCTTTTATTTTTGCATTACCTATAATATACCCCAAACAAATAATGACGAAGAGTGCAAAATAGCTTAGATGTAAATATTCCATAACATTTTTTAGATTAGGCGTGCAAAGATAATGATAAATTAAATAGAGCGATAGAAACAGCTGAAAATGAACTGTTAATTACAGTTAATAAAAGGATTAGTAAAATATCGATGAGTGAAAATTTAGAATTTTCCATTTAGTTAATATTATAGTGTACAGGAATTTATAAAAGCAAGGGTGATGGCTGTCATTGTGTAGTAAAAGTTAACAAATAAGTAAAATAAATAGGGGTAGGTGTGTAATTAATAATGTATTTAAATAAATATGATGAACAAAAAGGGGGTGTATTAGTTATTTTGTATTATTTCAGACTTGATCTCATCGAATTTAATGTTATTCTTTTCTAGCCACTCTACAGCTTTTTCCAGGTTGAAAAATATTTTTGATTTTACCTTTATATTTTTTAGATAATAAGAAAAAATATAGGCTTTTACTATATCAAAAAATTTTGGTCTAATTACTATTGCATTGTATTCAAAGTTTACATGATTCGCAATTTTATTGATGGCATTATTTATAATTATTGCATTTTTAGGATCGTCCAATACAAGATCTTGTAAATCACACAGGGAAGCAAAATTTTGATGAGGATATTCATTTAGCATTTGATCAATAGTTTGGCTAAAGAATAAGGAAGACTGCTTGTCTTGATATCCAATAACTTTTAGATATCCAACTTCATCAGCGAGTCTAATGTGGAAATTTGTTGTGTTGATATTTAGTCTCATGGATGATGATTTAGGGGGTTTCTATACAAGTTCTTAAAAAACAATTAATTCTGCAGCATAAATTTTGATTTTTTTATTGCTTTTTAATTATTCAGTTGCCTTATTGACATAAATAATTAGTCATTCGTTACTCATTTTTAAAGCAAATTTTAATTTTAAAGCAAATTCACGTTTATTTTATACTTTTACAAAGCAAAAATGCATTGTATAAATGGGGATAGTAAGAAAAATATTTGCTTTAATAGGAGCTGAAGATAAGGCTGATCAGATTTTTCATGGATGGATTAGGATTAAAGAAAAATTCCAGTTTTCTTGTATTTATCCATTGGTTATAAAATTGCCTTTCTTACAGAATTTATATTTTCTTTTTTCTAAATCGTTTGCTCATGAAAAACAGATGTTTTTGCACGCAAGAAGACAATATCTTAAAAGTAAATATAGAAAAGAGCAAAATCAATTTTTACTACGCAGAAATATTCATCGAATTGAGAAAGGTCTTTTAATGAAAAACCGAAGAAGCGTATTTGCTTTGGATTATATTCAAGAGACGGTGGACATGTTTAAGTGTGTAACCTTGAATAATAACGGTAATATTCAACTTGATTGGGTTTATAGTGTTTTAAAGGAGTATTTTGAAGTTACAGATGCAATACCGGTTATTAAAAAGGCTAGACAAGTATTCTCCGATGTATCCTATTTGTCAGAAAATACAAATATGTATACACCGTATTTAATTAATGGAAATCGCGCTGAATATTTTGATTCATTTAAAGCATTGGTTCATCAACGTAAGTCAGTTCGTTTTTTTAATAAATCTAGGATTCCGGAAAGATCAAAAGTTGATGAAGCAGTAATACTTGCAGGATTAGCACCAAGTAGCTGTAATCGTCAACCTTTCCAATTTAGAATCATTGATAATCCGGAGTTAGTTAAAAAAGTTGCTATGTTACCTGGGGGTACCAAAGGATTTGCTGAAGATATTGTTGCAATGATAATAGTGGTTGGACAGATGAATGTTTCACCAACATTAGCTGATAGACATTTGATGTATGTGGATGGTAGTTTGGCCTCTATGAATTTAATGTTAGCACTTGAAAGTTTGGGGATTGGATCCTGTCCTTTAAATTGGCCTGAAGATAAAAAGAAAGATGATCAAGTATCTAAACTGTTGTCACTTAAACCATATGAACGTCCTATAATGATGATAGCTTATGGTTATGCTGATGAAAAGGAAAAGGTTGCGTGCTCTGTTAGGAAACCTATAGAACAACTAAGAAAATACAATTAGTTTATGCAGAAGATTCTAATTACAGGTGGAAATTTTATCAATAAGGGAGCGCAATCAATGCTCTTTTGTTTGGTCGATAGTTTAAAAACTAAATTTCCGGATGCGCAGATTGTTATGATTGATCTTTTTCCAACCTTAAGAGAACAAGACAAGGATAAATATACTTTTCAAGTTCTTAATATGCATATCCGAACAGTATTGCGGTTGGCTTTTCCTGTTATAAAAGCAATCGTAAAACCTAAACCTATTAGCAACAATGAAAAAGAAATATTAGATCAATTTTCTTCTGCAGATCTGATTCTTGATATAAGTGGCTATGGTGTTAGTTCGCATAATCAAAGACCTTTATGGACCTATGCAACTTTATTTCCAGTAATTCTCGCTAAAAAAAGTAATGTTCCGTTTGTATTTCTTCCTCAGTCAATTGGACCTTTTGACTTTAAAGGTTTGAAGAAGATGATTATTTGGCCTATGGTAAAGAAATACTTAAAATATCCTAAGGCTATTTTTATTCGTGAGCCAGAGTGCAGAGTTTATACAAATAAAATAAGAAAAGAAGGAGTAATTGATTCTTTTGATTTAGTATTACAATCTTCTAAAATCAATTTACAGAATATATATATAAAAGGAGTTGATATTAATTTTATTCCTGCTGTTAAAGAAAACTCAGTAGTTATTGTTCCCAATAAGCAGTTGACAAAACTTAAAACTAAAAATGAAATAGTTGAATTATTTTCATTTATGATTCTTGAGCTTTTAAATAAAGGGGAGAATGTTGTTATAGTTCGTCATTCAAATGATGATAAACAATTGTGTGATGATATCTATAAAAAGGTTGGTGATTCTAAAGTTCAGCTAATTAATGAAGATTTATCCCCATATGAAATACAGCAAATATTTGATTCTTGTAAAGCTGTAATAACAGCAAGATATCATGGTTTAATTCATTCTTTAAAATTAAATAAACCATGTTTAGTTATTGGTTGGGCAAATAAGTATAAGCATGTCATGCAATCATTTGATCTTGAGGATTATCAATTTGACATAAGAAATGTTGATAAAGTAAATGTGATTAATACTTTAGGTCTAATGATTAAAAATATTGATCATATTTCAGCGAAAATTTCTACAAAATTAAAGGATATTAAATCTACAGATATATTCGATCATATTATATGAAATCACTTGCGCCTATAGTTCTGTTTACATACAACAGGTTGGATCATACTAAAAGAACGGTTGAAGCATTATTGAGAAATACTTTAGCTGAAAATAGTGACATATACATATTTTCTGATGGAGCTCGTAAGCAAAGTGATGTGGAAAAAGTAGAAGAGGTAAGGGCGTATTTAACTGACATTACTGGATTTAAAAATATTTATTTAGAGTTTAGTAAAAACAATAAAGGGTTAGCAAGTTCAATAATTGAAGGTGTTTCATCTGTATTTGAAAAAAATGAGAAAGTTATAGTTTTAGAGGATGATTTAGAAACTTCACCTTATTTTTTGAAGTTTATGAATGAAACATTGGAGTTTTATTCACCAGATGATATTTGGTCAATTGCAGGCTATGCTCCAAATATAACTATTCCAAAATCATATAAGTATTCAACCTTTCTAATTCATAGAAATTGTAGTTGGGGATGGGCAACCTGGAAACAAAATTGGCAAAAAACGGATTGGCAAGTCAAAGATTTTGAATCATTTATTGTTAGTGACAGAGAAAGAAAGAAGTTCAATAGAGGGGGAGATGATTTGTCTGTGATGTTGTTAAAGCAACAACAGGAAATTATTCATTCCTGGTCAATTCGATTTAATTACGCTGCTTTTAAAAACTGTTTGCCGACTGTCTATCCAATAAATTCAATGGTTAAAAATTTGGGAGTTGATGGGACAGGGACTAATATGAAAAGCAGTAAAAAATATCATACTGATGCATTTGAACAATGCCCAGTTAAAGATGAATTTTGTTCAAAAGATATTTATAATCACTCACTTGAAAGAGAGTTTAAAAGTTTTTATAATACTTCACTTTATAGACGTTTAATTAACAACGTTAAGATCCACAGATATATTAATAAATTAACGTGATTTTAATTTTTTATTATAAGGTTAATGGTTATCCTTCAGTGATTTAATATTACTTCTAATATTGTTAATTTTAATCCATTTTTGAATGAATTGTTTCATTCTCATTTTCTCCTCAGAATATAAAAAGTTGGAATAAAATAATGATGTTATCCAGATTATTACTAGACCAATCTTAAAAATAAAGTTGATGAACCATACGTGAATATCTATTATATAATAAATAAATAAAATTGAAGTAAAAGTTAAAGAAATTGTTGTAATTCGCTTCCATTCAAATGGTATGTCAATGTATCTTAAAACGAAAATAAGTAAGGTTATAGAAGATAGTACTTGTACGATTCCTGTAGCATATGCTGCTCCTAACGCATGATATTGAGGGATTAGAATATAGTTTAAATATACATTTAGAATTCCGGCTAAAATTGACAATACCCCAATAATGCGTGTTTTCTTAATTTTATTTATTGGTAAAGTGAGGATTTGCCTGACACCTCCAAAAATAAGTCCAATTGTTAAGATAGGAACGATAACTGAAGCTTGCGAGTAATCTTTGTTATTTGCTGAGAAAATATAAATAGCCTCGTCTATAAATATGATTAATAACAAGCTAAAGAATGTTATAGCTAATAGAAAATAGGTAAAAGATCTACTATAAAACTTATCATTATTTTTATCATGGATACCTTTGAAATAGTTGTGCATGTAGGCATTCATAAAGGAATTGACAATTAGTAGATTAACAATATTAGATAACTTGTGGGCTAGGGTAAATGCTCCTACTACCTTAAGATTCGAAAACCAGTTTAAGAAATACTTATCTGTAAAATTAAAAGTAATATTAACCATATTTCCTAAGGCTACCGGGAAACCATAGGATAGCATACTTTTTAAGATTTTAAAATCGAATTTAAAGCTTATGTTTTTCTTAATTACAGGCAAAATCATAAAGAACTGAATAGATCCTGATAATATATTTGCCCAGAATATGCCTTCAATTTCTTTATTAAAAAAAGCAAGGAAGATAAAAACAAACAGTACAAAGCTTAATAACTGAGATATTTGTATTACAGAATGTCGTTTTGCTTTATGTTGAACACGAAGCAGTAACATGGGTACCTCAGCAAATAGCTTAATTAAATTTCCTACAATAAATAGTTTAATTAGTTTATTATCAATTTGTTCTTTAAAATAATACTCCGATAGAAAGTCAAAAGATATATATAGTAAATAACTAAATAGTATACAAATAACAAGGTTAAATAGGTATGTAGTAAAAAACAGGCTATTCTTATCCTTTGTTGAGCTTTTGTCCCAATACCATCTTGTTAATCCAAGTTTTATACCAAGGCCTGAAAAAACCTGAAAGAGCTGGAAAATAACTTCAAATAAAGCATATAAACCAAATAATTCAACCGGCAAATAGAGTGAATAAATAGGTAGCAGAATAACTCCTGAAAATTTTCCTGCAAAATTGCCTAAGCTGTAAAAGAATGACTGAATTACAGTAGATTTAAACCGGCTGAATATATCGCTCATAAAAGGTTTTTTGATAATAGAGTCTCATTTAAAAGAAAGAAACGTTCTCAGTTGATGTTCCCTCAATTTTTAATATGTCAGTTAAAAGGTTATTTGCTAAACGACTTGCACCAATTCTAAATAACTTATTATTTAACCATTCATCTCCTAAAATATCTTTTACTACAGCATAATAGTTAATTGCATCAATAGTTTCAGAAATACCACCTGCTGGCTTAAAGCCTACTTTACGTTTATTTTTTTTGTTAAATGCTTTAATGGTCTGACACATTATATATCCAGCTTCTAAAGTAGCAGCTACAGGGATTTTTCCTGTGCTGGTTTTTATAAAATCGGCACCTGCATCCATTGCAATAATTGATGCATTCCATATTAACTCCGGATCTTTTAAAGCTCCGGTTTCAAGGATAACTTTTAGATGGGCGTCACCGCATGCTTCTTTTAATTGACGAATTTCCTCATAAACAAATTCGTAGTTTCCTTCTAAAAATTCACCAACAGAGATTACTACATCAATTTCGTTTGCACCAAAACCAACAGCTTTCTTAGTTTCAAGAACTTTTAAATCAAGGAAAGTCTGTGAGGAAGGAAAGCCTGCAGAAACAACCGCTTTGTTAACTCCTTCTACTTTTAGGTATTGTTTTAAGATAGGTGTAAATACAGGAAATACACATATACCTCCAACAGGAGGAATTCCCGGGTAATGAGTTTCAAAATCATTAACTTTTTGTATAAATGAGGTAACAGAATCTGCTGAATCAGTTTCTTTTAAGGTTGTTAAATCAATACAATTAAAAATGCATTTAAGAACATCTGGATCTGAAATTAGATCTTTATTAGATTTGATTATTTCTTCAACTTTAGATGTTATGTCCTTAAAATTAAATGGAATCTGATATTCGTCTAAGATATTTTCTGATTCTATCATTATTGTAGTTTATTATTGTTTATATGTCTTTCTTTATCTCGCTTAGTTTTCTTCTCAATGTTTTTTTCTAAGGCTTGTGTAAGATCTACACCGGTTTGATTTGCTAAACAAATTAATACCCATAATACATCTGCCATCTCATCGGCAAGGTTATCCTTTTCTCCTTCTTTAAAAGACTGTTCACCGTATTTACGTGCCATTACTCTGGCAAGTTCTCCAACCTCTTCGGTTAAAATAGCCATATTAGTTAATTCACTAAAATACCGTACTCCAATGGTTTTAATCCAATGATCTACTTTTTTTTGGGCTTCTTCTAATGTCATTATAAATGAAACTATAATAGTTAAATGAATATACAAATATGAACATTTTATAAAATAAATTTTCAAGAACTTATATTCAATGTTCTTCTCAAGTTTAAGTTTATAATGCAAGATAATTAATAAGTGTGGTAGTATAAAAAAATGACTAGACCAATTGGTCTAATAAAATATTTTATTGTACTTTTACAAAAAAAATTGAACGATCGATATTTGAACTTTATTAGCTGATATTTCAATATAGGTCAGGATATTTTTGATAGTATATATTTTTTACCCCATCAATAAAAACAAAAAAAACCTCTCTAAGATTTCTTAGAGAGGTTTTTTGTTATTGTATTTTTCTATGATTTATAAATCTTAATTAAGATATTTTAAAGAAAGATATTTTTTCTTTTAAGTCATTGGCTGTTTTTGAAAGCAATTTAGCTCTAGCCGACATATTTTCCGCAATATTGGCATTTTCTTGCGTTGCTTCATTAAGGTTTTGAATGGCATTATTGATTTCGTTACCACTTAAACTTTGCTCCTGACTAGAAGATGCAATCTCACTAAGTAATACAGCTGTTTTTTCAATATCCGGAACTAATTCAGCAAGTTTATCTTTGGTTACAGAAACAGTAGTTACTCCATCTGTAAATGAGCCTTTAATTTTGTCTGCAGATACCCTGCTCAATTCAGCTAATTTACGAACCTCACCTGCAACAACAGCAAATCCACTACCAGCCTGTCCTGCTCGAGCAGCTTCAACAGAGGCATTCAATGCAAGAATATTGGTTTGACTTGCAATGTCTTCAATGACCTTTAATTCTTTTTCAATATTAAGCATAGAAGAAACTGCATTTTCTGAAGATGAGTTACTATTTTTTATCTCATCAACTGAAGATTTAGAAATTTCTTCAGTACTTTTCGCATTACTGTGATTTTGTTGTATTGAAGCGGTCATTTCTTCCATTGATACAGAAATTTCTTCCACAGCAGCGGCCTGTTCAGATGAATGATTAGCCAGTTTTTGAGATAAATCTGTAGTTTTGTTGCTTTCTTCAATTAACAAATGTGATGTTTTATTTAATGCGTTAATTACATTGGTTAATGAATCAATCATATTGTTGGTATGAACACCCAGTTCAGAAAATTCATCACTTCCGGTTATTTCAACTTTTTCATTAAGTAAACCTTGAGTAATGCGGTTATTAGCTTTAATAATAGTCTGCATTTTACCATTGGTTCTTTTTATGAATAATGAACTAATAATTATTGTAATAACAAAAATGATAGACATGATTACAATAATATTAATAATTGCATGTTTGATATTAGCTTGTACTTCGTTATTGTTTGCATCAAGACTTGACTTTAAGATAAATATACCTTCAATATCACCATCTTTATAGTCTTCCAAATCGTAACCAAGAACATCCTTTCCATTTCCCCATGGACTAGTTGATGGTTTTCCGTGACAAGTTAAACAGCCATCTTTTTCAGATAATCGTACAGGGCGAATAACCCATAATTCATTTGTTTCCTTGTTGATATAAGATATATCTTTAAGAGAAGTGTTTTCTTCGAATTGTGAAATGAATTTTTCTTCTTCCTCGGTTGCTAGATTACGTGGATTTCTGGCTCTGTGTGAAGCTACTCTAAATGAATAGCTGTCTTTTTCAGAATCCATTGCACCAACTTCCATTGAAGCAAAAATAGGAACCATTTTTAGGATATTCTTTTTTTCATCTTCGGTAAGTACTCCATCAGGATGTTCTGTTGTAATTTCTTGAATTTCCTTGTCAAGATCAAATTGAGTAGCAACGTAGGTTCTAATAGCTTCCATTCTGGTAAGGATAGCTTTAGTTTTACGCTCCAAAGTTTGCAAACCTTGTTCTCTTAATTTCTTAGATGAAACAGTTACTGCTGTAATTGTTGAAATAAGAAGTGGTATCACTATAATTAATATGAGCTTACCTCTAAATTTTAAAAAGCCTTTATATTTCATAACAACATATTTTATTTGTCTGGTTAGGGATTTATTAATGGGTATCCAGATTATAATAAGATAAACAACTCTTAAATGCCTAATATCATATTTACGCAGTTACCTAAAAGTAGTTTCTTAAAAAATGTTTATAAAAAATATATTACGTTAATAAGTACTGTGAAGTAACTAATATTAAATACAGATATAAATAGGTGCAGAGGTATAATATATCCCGAATAAATATGGATGCAAATATATTATAAACCTTCATGTAATCAAGAGATTCAAGATGTTTTTTGCTACTTATATTTATGTTTTAAATAATAGATATAAGCTTTAGAGTACATAAATACAACTGTTAATTGTTGGTTTAGTGCTTTTTATACTAGGAGAGAAGTGTTAAATAAATTTTAATTAAAAAGTATTTTGAATTTAGCACAAGGCTAAGATATCTTGATAATTATCTAAAATAACAGGATAATTGATTACAGGCCGATTTAATATATGAACATTCACATTGCACTCTTTTGCTGCTTCAATTTTTTCATCCATACCACCAGCTTCTCCAGAATCTTTTGTCACTAGATGCGTGATGTTGTATTCTGTCATTAAGGCAATATTGGTTGAGGTTTTAACTCTACCTTTCATGGCAAGTATTTGATGGGCTTTTAATCCAGCATTTTCACATAATACGATACTATACTGAACCGGTAGAACTCTTGCAATAATTCTATCCCTTATAGTACTAAATAAACTGATATTTTTTGAACCTATAGTAAGTAATATATCTCCATTGGTTTGTTTCAATGCCTGTATCAAATCATCATAGTTTTGATAATAAGAGGCATTGGCATATTCTTTTACCTTACGCTCAAAACGAACGTAAGGTATGTTATTATTTTGACAAACCTCAATGGCATTTTCTGAAACCAACTGGGCAAAAGGATGACTGGCATCAACTACTTTTGAAATATTATAGTCTTGTAAAAGTTGGTGCATGTCTTCTTTTGTCAATTGTTTCTGAATAATAGTAACATCTTTTTTTTGAGCCAATTGAGAACCGTAAGTTGTAGTAGTACTAACCAATATTCTTTTACCAGATTCAAGTAACATTTCTACAATTTTATTGGCATCGCTTGTGCCTCCAATAACCCAAATCATATATGATACCCTCTTGTTGTTACCATTTTGTTATTGATCACATTTGTTTGTGAATTACCAATGATCACAGTAGTAAACATATCAATATCACAGTTTTTTAAATTTCCTAATGATGTAATATGTGTTTCTTGCTGATCGCGCATGGCATGTTTTACAATACCCACCGGAGTTTCTGGTTTTTGGTATTCTAATAAAATGTCAATAGCCGTATCAAGGTGTTTAATTCTTGTTTTACTTCTTGGATTGTATAAACTAACTACAAAATCACCACTACCTGCAGCATGAAGCCTTTTAATGATAATTTCCCATGGAGTAAGAAGGTCGCTCAAACTAATGGTTGCAAAGTCATTCATTAATGGAGCTCCCAATAAGGATGCAGAAGCAATTGAGGCGCTGATACCCGGAATAACTTCCACTTCAATATCTGAATTTTGAGCTTCTACAATTTCAATCATAATACCTGCCATACCGTAAATTCCTGCGTCACCACTACTAATCAAACTTACGGTTTTTCCGGATTTAGCAAAATCCAATACCTCTTCACATCTGGCAACCTCTTTCTTCATACCTGAAGAAGCATATTCTTTTTCTGGCAAATATGGTTTTACTAAATCAATATATGTTTTATATCCAGCAATGATCTTACTACTTTGCATAGCAGCCATTGCTTTGGGTGTGATATGGTCTTGCCCTCCCGGGCCCATTCCAACTACGTATATTTTTCCGTTCATTATTTATTATTTTCTTTTTTTACTATAAAACTTGTAAGGTACGAGTTACAAACTAGCATCAGTATATTGCTCAAACACAGAAAGTGTCATTCCATCTTTTTTCTTTTTTTCCAATAAAAACCTTCCATTTTTGTTTCCAGCTATATATGCAGACGTTGTACTAACAGAGCCTACGCCTACAGTTGATTTTACAAAGTCCGAGCCTTCAAACAAATGATCTACCTCCTGAAGCTTTTCTACAGAATAAAAGGTGGTGATACACTCAAACCTTTGAGCTGCATCTAAAATGGCTTTTTCTTCAGATTTTATAGCAATAGAAGCAATGGCTTTTATGCTTTGTAAGTCGATATTTAATTCTTTCAGGTTTTCTATGATGAATTCCCATAACGAAAAACTTCCGGTATCTTTTTTACAACCAATGCCCAATATGATATTTTGAGGTATTAACTTAACAAATGGCTGGGTTTTATTAATCAACAATTGGTTTGAAACAATAATAGATCCACTTGTATCTCCATGTTGATCAGGGAGAATGTCTTTACCAATGATATGATAAGGATCTTCTAAAACAACATTTTCTCTGTTTACAATCATGGCTGTAATGGTGGTGGCATCCTTCATAGAGTCAATGATTAACCCATGCTCTTTTGCCAGCATATCAACAGATGGCAGATGGTTTACATCAGAAGCTGTTGTAATAACAGGATGTGCTTTGATAGCTGCTGCAATTTTTAAAGTCAGTGCATTGGCACCACCTAAATGTCCACTCAACAGGCTGATTACATGTTGCCCTCTATCATCGATTACCACCACAGCAGGATCGCTTGTTTTGCTTTTGATCCATGGAGCAATGCTTCTTACCACAATACCTGAAGCCATGATAAAAACCAATGCATCATATTTTTTAAACAAGGTTTCGCAAAATTCACCCAGTTTTCCTTCAATGGGTAGAAATCCTTCCAGTTCCCATTTGGCTAGGGTATAGCATGAAGAATGATCTATTTGATTTCCTAGTCTGGAAGCCAATTGATTCCCCTGTTTGCTTATTGATATAATGGCTGTGTTCATGTTGTAGTTTTTAATGGCTTAGAGCATAGTGCTAAGTGATTAGTTTATTGGAAAAGAAGGTAACTCAATAGTAATCTGTTAAAATGATGCAGGAGGCGTCAGATGTTTATAGCAAAGGACGATGATAGATTAAATAATGTTCGACTCCGCTGGAGTCGTTGTGTGTATGTATCATTATTCTATAAACATGTAACCCCGCTGGGGTTAATTATTGCTTATTGTCTGATCATTAAGCTATTTATATCTTTCGTGATCCCTGTTCCGATTTCCCTGTTCCTTTCTCCCTGTTCCTTTTTCCCTGTAAATCTTTAACCTTTTTTCCTTTCTCCTTTCAGGCTTCGCCTGACCCTTTCCTATACTCATGTGTAAAATGAGAAGCATATAGTAATGAGTTCTCAAATTGATCGCCTAAGAAATCACCCACTAAAATCATGGCAGTTTTGGTAATACCAGCTTCTTTTACTTTAGCAGCAATGGTATTTAATGTTCCTTTTACAATGATTTGATCGGGCCAGCTTGCTCTTTGTACTACAGCTATTGGAGTAGTTTCTGCATAATGAATCGTTAGTTTTTCAACCAGCTTATCAATCATACCTACAGTAAGGAAAATAGCCATTGAAGTTTTATGAGAAGCCAGTAACTCAATTTTTTCCAATTCCGGAACGGGAGTTCTGCCTTCCATACGTGTACAGATTACAGTTTGGGAAATACCTGGTACTGTAAATTCTCTTTGTAATGCTGCTGCAGTAGCCACAAATGAACTAACACCCGGAATAACAGTATGTGGAATATTTAGTTTATCCAACTCTTCAATTTGTTCACGGATGGAACCGTAAATAGAAGGATCACCAGTATGAACACGAGCAACAGATTTTCCTTGTTCATATGCCGTTTTCATGGTTTCAATGATAGACTCCAGATCCATAGTGGCACTATTGTGAATTTGAGCTTCCGGTTTGTGATCTTCAATCACAGCTTTAGGAACAAGAGATCCGGCATAAATAATGACATCAGCCTGTTGAATTGCTTTTAATCCTTTTACTGTGATTAATTCCGGATCACCAGGACCGGCTCCAATAAATGTTATCATATTTTTAGTTTTTGTTTTTTTGAATAATGGCTGTTGAAAAATACGGTACTTCCTCTTTTAAAACTTCAATGTTTTTATAAACCTGCTGTTTTTCTTTTCCGGCTTCAGTAATCATCACAAACTTGTATTGAGGATGACTGGCAAGGAAATCGTACAATTGAGCTTTATATCTGGAGATTTTCATGCATACCGTGGTATCAGATAATTCAAGCATTCCGGATGCATTTTTATCAAAAGAACCAATTACACTTAATTGATCATTATCCTTACATAATGGCAGATTTAATAAACTGCTAATGGCTGCAAAGGAATAAATACCAGGAATGGTTTCAACTTCAAAATCTGTATTCAAGTACTCCAGAATATAGCTGTAGGTACTGTATAGCATTGGATCGCCCAAGGTTAAAAAGGCAATATTTTTACCTTCGTTTAGATGCTTTTCAATGAGTTGAGCATTTTGTTTACGTGCTTCAATGCGCACATTAACATCCTTCGACATGGGGAAAGTCATGTACTCGATACATGCATTTTCATCAATAAACTCAGAAACGATGGCTAAGGCTGTACTGGTTTGTTCTTTTGATTTGGGTACACAAATAACATCAGCTTTGCCAATAGCTTTTACTGCTTTGAGGGTTAATAAATCCGGATCGCCCGGACCAATACCAACGCCATATAATTTACCTTTGTTTTGTTTGTTCATTCTGTTTAAAACTTTGCAGTTAAAATAAAAATTGGGTTTTGAGCGGTTAGCATTGCCACCTTACGCGAAGTATCAATTTTATTTACACCAACCTGAATCAGCTCAAAATCAACTTCATTGTTTTTAAAATATTCATAGGCTTTAATCATGGTATCCAGAACAATGGCTGTTACCACCACAATACTGTCTTTTTGTCCCTTTGTCTTTATAAGGTCCAAAATGTCAGTCAGGTTTCCACCGCTTCCACCAATGAAAAATTTATTACAAGAGTTGATTTCATCCATTCCTTGAGGAGCTTTGCTATGTACAACCGTCAGATTATTAATCTGAAACTTTGCTATATTCTGATGTATTAAATCTACAGCTTCGTCTTTGTGTTCAATTCCTATGACTTTTCCTTGCTTAAGCGCCAGAGCAGCTTCAATAGAAACAGAACCTGTTCCAGCACCAATATCCATCATATGATCGGTAGACTGAAGCTCCAGTTTACTCAAAACCAATGTTCTTATTTCTTCTTTTGTCATGGGAACTTTCCCACGTATAAATGCTGAATCTTTCATCTTTATTAGTACCAAGTAGAAAGTTAAAAGTCAAAAGTTGATTTACAACTTGGTGTATTAATACCTATGAGACTTCTAATCTTACCTATTTTTTTATGTTGTTAAATAATTCAAAACATCAAATTCTTTTTCCCAGGGCTATTATACAGCGGCCCTTCAGGCCTATATTTAATAATAATCTACCAACCTAATAACCTATTCACCTAATGATCTATTTACCCTTTAATCCTTACCCTTTTTTCCTTTTTCCTTTCTGCTTGTTCCTCTCTATAATCACACAACTTAAATCATAATCTTCATCTATTTCCAACGCTTCTTTAGCTGTGGTGCTAATGATCTTCTCATCAGGGTAGGAGAGATGTATTCCTATGTAATAGTTAACATCTCCATAACCTGCGTTTACTAATTGTTCTGCAATCCATTTCCAGTTTTGCTTTTTATCGGTAAGCAGAAAAACGGATTCATAGGTTTCAACCGCCTGTAAGAAATCTAATTCTTTACCGTGTAAGGAGGCTTTTAAGGCATTTTCGTAGCCTAAACCTACCTTTGCATATAAATACTGATAAGAGCTTAATCCTGGGATCAACTCAATGGCAGCATCAGGAAATGAGCTTTGAATGTATCGACGTAAGGAATAAAATCCTGTATCGCCGGAAACCAGCACCACAATAGTTTTATTTTGCAGAGATTCCATCTTATCTTTTAATGCAGATAAGCTCCCTGTAAATACAAAACAATCTTTTTTATAGTTACTAAAAATTTCCAGATGGCGACTTCCTCCAATCAGGATATCGGCAGTTTTCACCTTTTTATGAACGATTGGTGCAATATAATCCGGATGTCCCGGACCAATACCGCAGATATATATATGGTTATGATTATTTTTCATGATGAATATGGTTAATGATGGATAAAGCCTCGCTGGTTGTGGCAAGTAAACCTGCTTTTTGCGATAGCAATACAATCTCTGCTTCCAGGTCTCCATGACAGTATAATTCAGCTCGCTTTTTCATGGTATCAGCCAGGTAATTCCAGAACGTAGAATCCTTCACAAAAGAAATGGCTTCTTCAGTGGTGTTGGATTGCATGATCAGATCAAAGCCTTCTGCATCTTTACTAAATTTAAAATAGTGCGAAGCCATAATTTCATTGCGTGCATCAGCAATTCTGCTGTGGGTATGAAAGATGCCTCCAGCAATTTTTATGAGTTTACCCAAGTGACCTACAATAACCACTTTTTTAAATTTTCGGATGATGGCTTGTTCCAGCATAAATCCAATGTAATTGGAAGTGAGCACCACCCATTCTTCGTTGATATTTAGGTTCTCTTTTGAAAAAGAAGTACTGTAATTACCGGGAGAAAAAATGGCTTCCTTAAATCCGTAGGCTTCAATTTGATTTAGCTTGACCACCAATGAATCTTTTAACGCCTCTTCCGACATTGGTTTTACAATTCCGGTAGTACCTAAAACGGATAAACCACCCACAATTCCCAATTGAGGATTGAATGTTTTTTTAGCCAGCTTTTCTCCTTCAGGAATGCTTATTTCAACTTCTATACCTTTTCCTTCCGGAAGTACTTCTGTAATGGACTGCTGAATCATTTTTAAAGGTACCGGATTAATGGCTGGTTGACCCACTTCAACAGCTAAGCCTGGTTTAGTTACTCTGCCAATTCCTTTCCCTCCAATGATTTTAATATCATTTCCTTCAATAAACTTTGCAGAAGCACAAATAGTTGCGCCGTGTGTAATATCCGGATCATCACCGGCATCTTTAATAGTGGCACATTGTGTCTGGCTATTATTGATGGAGCTGTCGTTGATTTCTAAAATAACCTCAGAACCAGATGGCAGTGTAACGGCAACATGTTTAATCATTTGCTGATTTACCAACATGTAAACCGCAGCCTTGGCAACAGCAGAAGCACAGGTTCCTGTTGTTAATCCGTTTTTGAGTTCTTTATATTCTTTTTCTTTAGAAATCATTTAATAAACTTCTATTTTAATTTAATTCTCTAGAATCAAAAGGCTAAAAGCCTGAAACAAATAATAATACCAGACTTACAGCCTGAATTAGCATGGCGCTAATTCTCTTGGGGCGATGCCCCAAGTTGCGATATGTAAGGCTTTCAGCCTTTTGCTGTTTAGTTTCATCATCAATCATAATTAGAAAACTACTTTCCCTTGTTTACAGAGTACAACTCCCTTTATCCTTTTTTATTTTTACGTCTCTAAATCAAAAGGCTGAAAGCCTTTAGCATCACAGCAAGGGGCATCGCCCCTTGTAATTAGGCACCGAGTAAATCTCAGGCTGTAGGCCTGAAACAAATGATAAAGGTATCAGACTTACAGCCTGAATTAGCATGGCGTTAATTCTCTTGGGGCTATGCCCCAAGTTATGATGTGCAAGGCTTTCAGCCTTTATTTATAATTGTTTCCTTAAATCTTACGATTGGTTACATCGTACAGCAATGCATTTAAAATTGCCACACCAACGGTACTACCACCTTTACGACCACGAATAATCATGTAGGGCAGACCTGATTCTTTAAGCATTTGTTTGGATTCAGCAGCTCCTACAAAACCTACAGGAACACCAATTACCAAATCAGGCTTTATTTTGTCTTCTTTAGCTAATTCGCAGATGCGAACCAAAGCGGTAGGAGCGTTTCCAATAACAAATATTTTATATGATTCATCTTCAGAGGCTTTATCAATACCACAAATTGAACGTGTAATGCCTTTTGCTTTTGCTGTTTCAATCACATCAGGATTGTGTACAAAGCAATTGATTTCACATCCTAATTTTGATAAAGAGGGTTTACTTACACCTGCTGTGATCATTGTGGTGTCTGCATAAATATTGCACGATTCTGACAATGCCTTTTTTGCATTTTCAACAGCATCGGGATGGGCTTCAAACAAGTGACCGTATTCAAAGTCGGCCGTTGTATGAATCACCCTTTTTATAATGCTATCCAATTCTGCAGGAATATTTAAATGCGACAGTTCTGCAGAAATAATCTTCATACTGTCGTTTTCAATACCCATTGGATTAAGATTTATATAATTGCTCTTTTCCATAATTCTGTAATCTTTTCAAAAAAGTTTAAGTCAGCGTAAAAATGCACGTGGGCATAAGCGCCCAGACAGTTTTTATATTGCAAACCGCATTGCCATTCCAGTTCCTTCTCCGGTTTTTTTAGCTGATATTTTAATTTGTAATTAACATCTGTATGATTAGGAATAATCTGAGATCTGTGAAACTCATGACAAGGTGTTGATTCACCTTCATATTGTGCAATGGCATAACCAAATCGTTGCAGTCGTTTGGTCATTTGCACCGAAGCTTCAAATACGCCCGTCATTTCGTGTTCTTCCTGATCCTGAGTAATAATCTTTTCTGTCAGGTACATTAAACCGCCACATTCAGCATAAGCTGGCATTCCATTATTAATCTTGTCTTTAATCTCTTTAAGCAGACTTTTATTTTGTGACAATTCGTAGGCAAATACTTCAGGATAACCACCACCCAGATAAAGGCAATTACATTCCTCAGGCAATTGCTTATCCTCTATAGGACTGAAGTAATGTAAGTTTGCACCGAGTTCTTCCAATAATTCTAGATTGTCTTTATAGTAAAACCTAAATGCTTTATCGAAAGCTACTCCAATATGTAAAGAAGAAAGATCTAGATTTGGCAATTCAAATTTATCTTTACTCATTTCTTTACTATCAGCAATACTCATCAATCGTCTAAAGTCAATCGTCTGACTGAATGTCTCTTTTAATAACTCAATTTTCCGATCTAATTCTTCAACTTCTTCTGCTTGAATAAGGCCCAAATGGCGACTTTCAAGAGCAAAATCTTTATTGTTGGGTATATATCCTATACATTTTATCCCACAGTCTTTTTCAATAATAGATTGAAGGAATTTAAAATGATCTTTACTGGAAACATGGTTCAGTATGACTCCACGAACTTTTGTACCCTCCTTAAAATTGGCAAAACCTTTTATTATTGCAGCAACTGATTGGTAAAGGCCTTTGCAGTTGACAACCAGAATAACCGGAATATTTAGTATTCTGCTTAACTCGTAAGTGCTTCCCAATGAATATTGACCCATTCCATCGTACATTCCCATAACTCCTTCTATAATTGATAAATCGGCGTTAATAGAATGCTTTTTATACAGATATTTAATGGCAGATTCTGAAAGCATGAAGCTATCAAGGTTGTACGATGGTACTCTCAGTACTTTACTGTGAAATAATGGGTCAATATAATCAGGGCCGGTTTTGAATGGGGTTATATTGTAATTCAAGGATTTTAGTAAAGCCATCAATCCTATTGTGGCAGTGGTTTTTCCACATCCGCTATTTGTTCCGGCTATAATAAATCCTTTCATGATAATTAGTTTAGATAGGTTAAGGTATGTTCCACTATTTTTTCAACTGTAGTTTCTGATGCAACCATTTTACCTTCTTTATGCAGGTTGAAATGGGCATTTCCTTTTTGAGGAATCTCTAACCAGATATCTTTTTGCTCATTAGCCTGAGTTAATTTTATTCCTCTTCGGGCAAAAGCTCTTCGAAGCAGAACATATTCAAAACCATGTCCTTTCACGGCTAATTCTCTATCGTGTTTATGTTTTACTTTAAAGAGTCCGGTTTTATTATCAAACTCAACACCTCGTTCAACAAATAACTTTTCAAAAGCATTTTGAAGCAATAAATCTTCCGGAGTTCCAGTGATCAGAGGACCACCCTTAGGTAATAACCAAAGTTTGTCCGCCATTTGAATGGCCAAATCCAAATCATGAGTGGACATTAAAATAGATTTTGAAGATGACATGGCAATTTCACGTAAAAGCTGAATGATTTCAACACGAGCCGGCAAATCTAAAAAGGCTGTTGGTTCATCCAGAATAATTAAAGGCGTGTCCTGAGCCAAAGCTTTTGCAATAAAAACCTTTTGTTTTTCGCCATCACTTAGGTTACTCAGTTGCTCGTTGGTTTTATGTTTGATACCGCATTTTTCAATGGATTCAGCAACAACTCTTTTATCATTTTTAGAAAGGCGACCCATAAGGTTTGTAAACGGACTTCTACCTAAGCTTACTAATTCTTCAACTGTGGCATTGGGAACGTCAATTCTGTCTGTTAAAACAACAGCTGTAAGCAAAGCCATATCTCTTTCTTTGATTGAGAATAGATCTTTACCAATAATAGAACCTTTCCCTGCTAAAGCTGGTTGAAAACCTGATAGGGTACGAATCAAAGTGCTTTTCCCTGAACCATTTTCGCCCAGTAAACAAATCAATTCACCGGAACCAATTTCAGCATTCAAATGATCGCACACATGAAGATGTCCGTTCTTTCTTTTATAACCAATACTTAGTTCGTTTATATTTAAAATACTTTGCTTCACAGTTTTCTATTATTATTTAATCCTTTTACTAGTGCTTACACACTGGGCTATTATATTTCCGACCTTCAGTCCGATAGATTCCTCGTGTTAGGCATAGCGTCTCGCTATGTCTTATTTATTTTGGTCTCCGGCCTTATAAACTAAAATTTCCTCTCTTTTCCTTGTGCCATCACCTATTCGTTTTTCTCCGTTTCCAAATCACCCAAATTACCACAGGAGCTCCAATAAATGCGGTGACAGAGTTTATCGGTAATTCATTTTCTACTCCCGGCAAACGAGCCATTAAATTACAGAGTAGGGTAGTAGCTCCCCCGATAAGGCAGGTATTGATTACCAACAATAGATGGTTTGATGTTTTCGATAATAATTTAGCCAGATGAGGAACCGCAACGCCAATAAAAATAATGGGTCCGCAAAAAGAGGTGACTATTGCAACCAAGATTCCAGACCATGCAATAATGACTAACCGGGCACTTTGTATTTTTAATCCAAGGTTAGCTGCATATCTGTCGCCTAATGCCAAAAGGTTTAAGGGTTTATTTAAGAATATTGCTGAAAAAGAAAGGATCACTGTTGTTATAAAAAATCCCCAGGCTCTTGCTGGAGCCATTCTGCTAAAACTTCCCAAACCCCAAATTACATAGTTATGAACATCCTCTTCTGGGCTATAATATTTTAATAGACTTACCAATGAACTGGATAAATATCCAATCATTACACCAATGATAAGTACACTTAAGGTTCCTCCAATATGATTGCTGATAAATAATATCAAAAACATAACTGCTGCAGCTCCCAATAAGGAAGAAACAATAACTCCGAAATCTCCCCATGCACCCATGTTTGTAAAAGATAATCCAATGATATTACCAGTGAATAACATAGCAAAAGCAACTCCAAGGCTCGATCCGGAAGAAATTCCTAAAATGGATGGTCCTGCCAACGGATTTCGAAATAAGGTTTGCATTAATAAGCCTGAGATACCCAATGCCATACCAGCACCTAAACTCACTATGGTTTGAGGTAGTCGTGTTTTGAAAACAATATTTGAATACACCTGATTTGCAGCATCTGAACCAGTAAAAATAGCCTTAAACTCATTAACCGGAATATTAATGGAACCCAATGTTAAATTGAGAATCATTAGAATCAATAACAGGCAGATACAGAGTATAATAATTAAGGATGTTTGTTTATTACTTGTCATTAAGTTGCTCGTAAAATTCAGGTGAATAATCAGGTAGTAAGTCAGGGTGAAAAAAATGAATGTAATCAGCAAGTAATACATCTGGTTTAACGGCAGCTTGTTCGTAATAAGGCTTCTGTCTGATATTACAAAACAATACATTACCGTTCTGATACGCTTTAAAATCTTTATATCTGCTATCCTGTTCTGCCAAATCACTTAATGAAAAATCATCTTTTTCAGGATGAATGATTCTCCAAAAATCACAGTCAGAAGCTTTTTTGTACATAGTTTCAAAGTCTAAAGGATAAGCTCCCTGATGGTCATCTTTAATAACATAATTAGCTCCAGCATCTTTAAAATAGTGAGCGTAAAAGCTTTCTCCTCCCGGTACATACCAGCTTCCTGATCTCATCTTTCCGGAAAAAACAGTTGGTCTGTGTTTTACTGAATCAGTCAGCAATTTAAGATGTGTATAGTTGTTGGCAATTTGATTAAAAATAGAATCTGCCTTTTGTTCTTTACCTATAAAAAGAGAAAGCATTTTAATCCATTCAGCTCTGCCCAAAGGAGTTTTTTCATTGTAAGCAGCAACCGGAACTAAGGGGATACCCAGGTTTCTCAATGCATCAAAACCTCCTGTTTTAAAGGGAGAAACAAAAATTACATCCGGATTAATTGCTGCAATTACTTCCAGGTTAAAACTTCCTTCCTTACCAATTTTTTTAACTGATCCTTCTTTGACTTTTTGTAGCATACCTTTGTGCTTCAGATACCTGCTGCTATTGATTGCAGCAATATGGTCAATGTCATCCAGTTCAAAAAAATAGGCCAATTGAGTTGAGGATAGACAAATTATCTTTTCACATGGTACTTTAATGCTGTTGGGATATTTTGTCTTTAAAGTAGCATCATTTACCAGGTTATAGGTTTCAAGGTGTTCTCTATCCTCTGCACTTGTATAAATATTTAGTTGCTTAACTTCATCATTCTGTTGAATGGAAAATTCCTTGGCATAGCGAAGAGTATCTTTTTCAAGAGAAATGCTATTTTGTTTTGCTGTTTTATTTCCTGAGTTACAGCTGCAGAAAATAACCATCATTAATAAACTAGCTTTAATGATCCAATTCATCCCAACTCTTTTTTAGATGTTTGATATAAATTGCAACAATACTATCGTACTCAGCTAATCCTTTTAAACTTGGCGTTACAGTAAAACCTTCTGCTTCTAAAATTGATTTCCAGCTTTCTTTTTCATTTCCAACCATGTCATTTTGAACATGATCGCCACAAACTGTCATAAAAGGAGCTAGAATCACATTTTTGATTTTTTCTTTTCGCAATGATTCAATCACATCACTTAGTTCAGGATAGCCTTCAACGGTACCCATATAGGCCTGAGGCATTTGATTTTGAAGATAATACTCAAAACCCGGGTAGTAAATGTTACTGAAATGGCTTGTTCCATGCCCCATAAATAATAGAGCCTCATGCTTATGAAGTTGCGATGAAAATATATCTTTTAAAGCCTCTGCAAGTTCTTTATTATCCTGATTGTTGTATAACAATGGATCGCCCAAAATAATTTTGTGCGGACCTTTAGGAATCACAACAAAAGCATCTACAGTAGTCTGCAAATCGTGATATTCACTTCCCGGAATTACATGTAGTGATTGAACTGCAATATGCGTAATGCCATCCTCGGTCATTTTAGCCAAAGCCTGTGCCGGAGAGTCAATATGCTTACCAGTTTTAGCAAGTTTACGCCTTATAAATTTGGAAGTATATGCCCAATATATTTTTGTATCAGGAAAACTTTTTAAAGTTTCTTCCTCAATATTATGAAAAGCAGCCTGTGCTTCAGGATAACTACTACCGAACGAAACTAATAATATGCCTTTGTTTTTCATTTTTTGAGCCTCCAAATTATGATGGTTTAATGCTAAAAGCAATGTAATTATCAATATAAAAAGTATTCTATGCTTCATTAGATTAAGACTTAATGTTAAGGATTTGTTTAAAGAATTTTTTAGAAAGTATCAGGCCGGTATAACAAATTATGATTCCGGCAATAGAAACCAGAATAAGCAAGGTCTTTCTAAGCCAATCCATTTCTTTTAAAAACTGAATATTAAATGTATGTAATGCTCGATAAAGCCATCTTCTTAATCTTGAATTTTTATTATATCTCAGAACTTCTTCTCCTGTTTTAGGATTGATATACAACCACGTTTTTGCGTTATCATTTAATTCAATTTTAAAGACTTTTTCAGGCAGATATCGCATGGCATTTGAACTGTAATAATTATCGTATCCGTTTTGAATACTTACATCGGGATTGTATTTTTCAAACATTTCCTGAGCCTGGTTTTTAACATCTGAAAGCTCATATGCTTTTGCCGGTTGAACATATCCATTCTTCAAGCAATAAGCTTCCGGAACCTGGTAATCATTATAATACACTAAATAATATGGAGTATTGAAAATTGTTTTCCATTCTATTCTTCGTATACAATCCTTATTTTTTAGTGCCTTATAAATAGCTGAAGGTGTATTGTTATTGATCTTTGTAAAATCCAGTTTTTGGTCCCAGGTAATTTTTTCTTTTTTAGAAACGCCGACCATCCAATCCGGAATGTTGGTTATAGATATTAAACCACTTAAGATAAAAGTGAATACAAAAACTCCGAAAAAGTATCCGAAGATATGATGCCATTTGTAGTTGAACTTTTTATATGGCGTAATGCTTTTTTTCTTTTTACGAAAGAATCCTACAGCAATGCCTGAGATACTGGCTAATAATCCTAAAACAGATAGTATGATCATTATGGTTTTCCATAATCCCATTTGGTTGCGCAGACTAACAAAATATACCCAATGAGGAATGGCGCTAAAATAGGCAATCCATCGTTCTTTTCGGGTTGTTTTTTGAATGATGCTTCCTGTCTTTTGAGAAACATAGACCACAGAGTGAGCATCATCATTCATATAACATTTATAAAAGGGTAGGAGTGTTTTGTAATAGCTCCAGGGTACCCACTGATCAAGTTGGTAACTGATTAATATTTTATGTGAGGTTGATTTAGTGTATGAAGAAGCTATTTTATTAGCTTGTTGAATAGTAAATGTTTTTAAGGGTTCTAAAGTTTGGGCATTATATACTTTTTGTTTTTTTCTACCGGAAGAAACTCTGTAAACCGGTTGTCCTAAATATTTTTCCAGTTCAACAGATCCTTTAAAAGTAGAATCCGGAGCTTGTAAGTTTTGGAATTCTTGGGCTGAGAATGTTTCGAGGTGAAGAAAACGTTTTTCGCGTGAGGCATGAGGGTAACCTGTAAAGATGAGAATGATACCAGTTAAAAACCAAATCAAGCACATCAAACTCATGATGGCTCCTGTGATTTTATGTACCTGAAAAAATATTTTTCTCATGTGTATTATTATTTACCCTGGCCATGCCAGTTTCATTATTTATTTTAATTAAACCACAGAGCATCCGTAGCAGGAAAACAATGTGCATATTAGATGATACTCTGTGGTTTTAATTGAAAAAACAAACAGTTATTATTTTGAAAAATTTATAGTTACTCCCATAAAAAATGTTCTGCCTGGTGACAATGTTCCATAGTGTGAACCATAGGGACTGTCATCTACAAAATCAAAAACATTATCGATTCCGGCAGTTAATTCTATATTCATATTTTTAATAGCAGTAAATTTTTGTCGTGTTGAAAAGTTAATCAATTGGTATCCTTTTGCATTTCCATCATCGTAGAACTTCTCATCCTGAAAACGACCAGTTAATGATGCTCCCAAATGATATTTATTCCATGAATGATTATAATCGAGGTGGATATTTCCATAGTTTTCAGCAACACCTTCAAGTTTTACATCATTTGATAAGTCTTTGGCATCCACATAGCTGTAGCCTCCACCAAGTGTAAAACCTGCAACCAATTGAGTGTTAAATAAAATATCAATACCTTGAGAACGCGTTTCTTCTATGTTAAAATGTTGTTTTCTGGTTTTAATACTATTTTCTGCATCCCCTTCTTGAAGGTCAACAACTTTATAGTCAATCAAGTCGTCCACATTATTTCTATAAGCATTTACGCTAAATGATGTTTTTTGAGTATTGTATTCAATGCCTAAAGAAGTGTATTCTGATTTTTGAGGATTCAGATCTGCATTACCCATATAAACAGTACTTCTTTTAGTATAATCATAATAAAGTTCTTTTAGTGTAGGAGCTTTGTATCCTAAACCATAAGTACCTCTTAAGTTAATTTTATTCCAACGATACAATGCTGAAACTTTTGGTATAAAAGCAGTTCCAAATTCCTCATGTTTAACTACTCTGGCACCAGCAACAATACTCAGGTTTTTGAAAAATTTTAATTCATCTTGTGCTAAAAATGCATAAGTATTTACTTGGGCTTTTCCATCAATAACTCTATCCGAAACCATTTTTTCATTCAGGTAATCCATACCTAAAGACAGCTTATTGTTTTTAGAAAACTGTTTGATGTACTTTAACTGTGCATTTGATAATTGTTGATCATTATTGATGGATACGTCTCCTTTTGCATAATCTTTATACTCCTGATTGTATCTGTAGTAGTATTTATTATGATCGTTATGATAATCTAAGGTTATAAAATCTTTTGAGTTGATTAGATATTTGGCACCTCCTGCAAATGTTGCATCTTCAAAATAGTATCCGTATTTACCAACTGATTGTGGACGAAATCTGTCTTTTTCGTAATAAGAGCCTTCTGCATAAACGGATAGTTTTTGGGTGACATCAAATCCAAAATGCTGACTAATAGTATAATCATCATACTCTATTTCTGCCTGAGCCTCTGTTTCAACTAATTCATCATCATCCAATTCGTATTTACTTAATTGCCATCCATCAGAATGTTTTTTTGTAAAAGATGTACGAGAAGAAAATTTACCAAAGTTTAAATCCAAAGCATTATTTTGTTGCCATGTGTTATAACTTCTTATTCTTGATGCGTTACTAACGTGTACCTTTTGATTTGATGTTTTGGTAATAATATTAACAACTCCTGCAATTGCGTCTGTTCCATAAAGTAATGAAGATGCTCCTTTTACGATTTCAATACGCTCAATGTCATCAGGGTTAATACGATTTAAATCGGAGTTTCCACCAACATCACCGTAAATTCTTTTTCCATTGATCAATACCAAAATAAAATCATTGCCTAATCCATTCAGTTTCATTATTGATCCCATAGAACCTGGATTAAAATCAAACGATGGACTTAGAGTCATCATTAGGTGTTCAAAGTCTGGTGCTCCAATGCTTTCAATGGTTTTCTTTGAAATAATTTCTGTTGGAACCGGAGCTGATTTTAAATGATGAGGTGTTCCTGTTCCAGTAATAACCACTTCGCCAAGCTTATTTTCTGACTCTGACATTTCAAAGTTAAATACATTATCTCCTGCATTTATGGTTACGGTTTCTCGGATACGTTTATACCCCGAATAAGAAACTATTAAGTCGTATTTTCCTGTTTTGTTTATTTTAAATTGGTAGTTTCCATTATTGTTACTAGCTGAACCAATGGTGGTTCCTGCAAAATATACATTCACACCAGGTAAAACATCATGGTTATTTCCTTGCGTAATTTTTCCTTTAATAATCGCGGTTTGTGCGCTTGCAATATAAAAAGTGCATAGCATCACAAAAGTCAAGGCTGAGCCTATCTTCTGCATGACTAATTTTTTAATAATTAATAAAATGCATCAGACAATAGTCTAATACTTAAACCAATAAGATAGAATTACGAAACTTGAAACTACGCGCGTTTAGTTTGTATGAATCAACTTCTATCCCCGGAAGTTTAAATCTTTACAGATTAATAACCTGGCAGGTCTTCTGGCTCGTCCTGTTTTAAGGCCTTCCCATCCAATAATGGACAGTGGCATGAGTGATCTTAAAACTTTTATTAGGACTTACAGCTGCGGGTACAGCTCCGGAATTTTCAGATATCTGAATCACCGGATTCCCATTTTAAGGTTTCTCCTAAAAGGAGAAATCCACCAAATCGCTGCAAAAGTAATAAAATAATTGAATAAGAAAGTGAATAAATCAATTTGAGTAATAAAATATCAAGATAGGAGGAGTGAAGTTTGTTTGTTAACTACTTGGGATACTACAAGTATAAACAGTTTTTCAGCTTATGATTCAATAGAATAAAATCCATCACTAATTTAAACTATTCACACATTCCAGCACCTCGTTAAATCTGTAATTTTCCATGCTGGCAAATCCTTTAACACTCTTAAGTTTGTATTTGGAGAAAACAGGAGTTGTTATTCCACATAGAAACTTGGTTACTAATTCAGGAGAAACAGGTAGTTTTTCGTTTAATAATTTAATAGATTCTTTTATTTCCTCAATTGAAATGGCTGGTAGAGTTGCTCTTTCAAGTTGAATAGTTTCTCCTTTGCAAACAGAACAGTTACCGCATTTTTCGGGACAATTATGATCGCCAAAATATTCAGATAATTCTTTTTGTAAGCAACGATTGCCGGAAATGAATCCGATAAGTTTATGAATACGAGCTATTTCAGCTGTTTCTTTTTGTTTGAACTTTAAATATAACTTTTTAGCTAACTCAAAAACTGAAAAATCATCTGTTAGTACAGAGTATTGTTCAGTTTGTCCTTTTGCCTCAAGGGTAATGTAGTTTTGTTCATTCAGATAATCTAACGCCGCAATAATTCTTTTTCGATCTGTGGAAGGGTAGGCATTAACTATATTTTCAAAATCTACAGTGGTCCATAAACGAGCTTTTGAAGAGTTATCAAAAACGGCTTTTAAAAACTGTTTACGTTCACCATTAAATTTTTGAAGAATTTCATCCGTGCTAATAATTTCTTTATATCGATATTCTCGAAAATAGGAGTAAGATGGGGAGATAATACCCTCCAATTCAAGATAAACTAATAATGTTTTTAGTGTTAGTTGTCTAATATTTGAAATTGTGCTGAGTTGGTAAAGTTGTACTTCCCAAACAGGAGCATTATTTTTAATTTCTTCAAGAACTGCGGCAATGTCCTTTTGCTCCGGAGTATCGCCGTATATGAAATTCTCGAGAATATTAACAGAATCAAGGTTTGCCAGAACCAAACAGTTTGATACTAAGCCATCTCTTCCTGCACGACCTGTTTCCTGGCTATAACTTTCAATACTTTTGGGTAGGTTTGCATGGATAACATGCCTGATATTACTTTTATCAATACCCATTCCAAACGCAATTGTAGCAACAATACAATTTATTTCATTATTCATAAATTGTTGCTGAATCATATCACGCTCTTCTGTTTTCATTCCTGCATGATAATGATGTGCTACAATGCCGTTTGATATCAGAAAAGCAGCTACTTCTTCGGCTGTTTTCTGGAGTGTTACATAAACAATTGAGCTTTCATTTTTAACTTTTGATAAGTAGTTGTAAAGAGCCTGATTTATATTTTCACTATTTGTTGGAACAACCGAAAGGTGAAGATTTTCTCTGTAAAAACCTGTTGTTACAACATTGTCTCTTGCAACTTCAAATTTTTGGCAGATATCATCAATAACTTGTGGAGTAGCAGTTGCTGTTAATAAAAGAACTTGTGGTATATTAAAATGTTTGCTAAATGCCGGTAATTTTAGGTAATCAGGGCGAAAGTTATGTCCCCACTCTGAAATACAATGGGCTTCATCAACAACAAGAAGTGTTATTTTTAATTGTTGTAAAAAATCTCTGAAACGTTCGTTCTTAAAACGTTCTACCGATATGAACAACATTTTATATTTGTTTGCTTTTAAATCCTGATGTATTTGAGACAGTTCTTTTGGGCTTAGAGAAGAATCAATTTTACAAGCAGGTATATTATGTGAGCGTAAAAAATCAAGTTGGTCATTCATTAACGCAATGAGAGGTGAAACAACCAGGGTTATATTAGGTAAATGTAATGCTGGTAGTTGATAGCATAAAGATTTACCTGATCCTGTAGGAAAAATAGCAACTGAACTTTGGTTAGACAGAACTGTTTTAACAACTTTTTCTTGTCCTGCTCTGAATGAGTTAAAACCGAAAACAGATTGAAGTGTGTGTTGTATATCTTGTGAAGCCATTTATTATTTTGTTTATAAGCTCAAAAGTAAAAAAATTAATACTCGACTTATAATCTTTAAATATACATGTACATCGTTGTGAATTTGTTTAGGATGGAATATTATGTTTTAGTGTCTGAATATAAAAGTTTTGTATTAATGTTTGATAAAGAAATAGTTAAATACAATTAAATAATTTAAGAATGAAAATTTAATTGTATTTAACTTGTCTTTTAAATTAATTATTTAAAGATTGCAATGCTATTAAACATTATAAAAAAGATTAATTAATAGCATGTCAAGATTTTTATTAGTACTAGTTTCACTAGCTGTATCTGTACAATTATTTTCCAATAACACCGATATTCAAAAAGATTCTATTGAAAAACCACTATACAAACCTTTTATAGAACGATATATACTCGATGAAATTAAAAGTTTACGAGAGGAGAATCAACGTTTAAAAGCGCAGGTAACCAAACAAATTTCAGAAGCTAAACTGGATTCTTCAGACAGAGCAATTCAATATACTACCAGTACAATCAATAATATTTTTTATATCATAACAGCTGCAGCTTCTTTATTAGTGCTTTTGGGTTGGCGTTCTCTTAATGATATTAAAAAAACTATAAAGGCTGATACATCAAAGAAAATACAAAGTTTAACAGGAGATTACGAGAATCGATTACAGCAAATTGAGCAGAAAATGATGGATCGTTCCAAAATTCTTATTGAAACACAACAAGAAATAACTAACACAAATTCTATACACTCATTATGGATGAGAGCCGGCTTAGAGAAAAGTGAAGAGGATAAAATTTCGATATATGATGAAATATTAGAGATAAAGCCCAATGATATTGAAGCCATGACTTATAAAGCAGATGCCTTGTTAGAAATTGGTGAAGTACGATGGGCTTTAAATTTAACTAATACTGCTGTTGAACTTGATGGTGAATATTCTTTGGCCTACTGGCAGAGAGCTTGTGCTTATTCTCAGTTAGATAAACAATCTGATGCTATAAAAGATATTGAAAAAGCAATTGAGCTATCCGAAACTCTAAAAGACGAACTTCAAAATGAAAAGCATTTTGATAAATTACATAGCAATAAACGTTTTAAATCTTTAACAAAAGCATAATACATGATGGAAATAATAGAAAAAAGAAGAAGTATTAGAAAATATAAAGATGTACCAGTAGACAAGGAGTTAATTAATAAATTAATCAGAAGTGCATATTTAGCTCCCTCCGGTCATAATACTCAACCATGGCATTTTATTATTGTAGATGATGCTGATTTAAAGGATGAAATATCAAAAGTATCTCATAACCAAAAATGGATGTTAACTGCACCAATTTTTATTGTTTGTGTAGCTGATGTTCGATCAAGAATAAAAGAAGGAGAAGAACTTTACATAGATGAGGAATCTTCAATGTTTGAAGTAAAGCAAATAATTCGAGATACGACTATCTCAATTCAACATATGGTTTTAGAAGCTGAGGATAATGGTTTGGGAACTTGTTGGGTTGCCTGGTTTAAGCAGGCAGAGTTAAGACCTGTATTAAATATTCCAAACGATAAATTTGTTGTTGGAATTATTACAGTTGGCTATCCTGATGAACAGCCAAAAACAAGACCAAGAAAAAATATTGATGATATAGTCCATTTTAATAAATGGTGAGTCTAAAAATGGATCTCAATTAATAATTCTAAACTAATTATGATATCATGAAGAAGTTATTGATAATGCTCCTGTTTTGTTCAAGTTTAAGCGCACAGAATTTCTTTATTGGTCATAATGAAGAGATTTCTGACAGCATTAATCGGGCATGGTATCCATATGAAATCATAGATAGTATTGTTTTTCCGGATAGGAAGGAATTTATTATCATAGAGAATAATGCTGAATTGAAGGAATTAGTTTCAGAATGTGAAAAAGGATATATATTAAGGTCTCAAGAAAAACCTTTTGATAAAAAAAGGTTTGCTGTATTTTATCCGGATAGTAGCTATGAAAAATACTATGAGTCCTATAAATATAGGATTAATAAGTATAAAAAGTATGCAGAAGAAAGCCATGTTGAAAATAATCAGTTTACAAGATTAATTGTTATTCAGAATACTTCCCAGGATACCATATTAATTCCTACTCAGGATAAGAGTTTAATTGGATTAATTGAAGCAAAAACAAATAAAAATATTTGGGCACCTATTGAGTTTTGGTGGTTTAGTTGGTGTGGAGAAAGCTATAACTGGATTAATTTGTTGCCTAATCACTCTTTAATATTTGGTTTAAAGAGTGATATTGGTCCGGAAAGGATTGAGATGCGTTTAAAGATACATGGCAATGATACAATTTTTTATTCTCCTGAGTTTGTTGGGGGAATAAATTCAACTCAGTTTGAGGTGACACAGGAACTAAAAAATATAATGCAAGATTATTTTCAAAATAATGTATTCTTAGATTCAATCAGATATGGGTTGTGCCAAGATGAATTAGATAGATGCATTGAAGCTGATTTTTCAATTGAATATTGATTATAATTTCACAGTTCTTACAGGAGCAGTTTTATAAAACTGGAGTATATGTTTTTTTTGTCCATCCATGTATAAATGGATGATATTGGATTGCTTATTAAATGACGGGAATAAAAGTGTATTCTTAATCGTAATTACATTTGTTAATACTGAATTGTTAATGTCACCCGATAATGTCACCTGACAAACATTATCTTCAATTTTTTTAATGTTACTAATACTTAAAGCGATAGTATTTTCACCAAAACTTATCTCAACATTATCCATAACATATGATTGTATTGCATTTTGCATTTCATCACTTGGACTTTCATAATTAAAAGGTGGTTGAGGAAATATCTTTAGCAATTCACTTTCAAAATCATCAATAAAAAAATTAAGAGTAAGGGTACATGTTTTTTGTTGAGTTTTGATGTCAAGTTTTCCGGTAGTCATTTTTATGGGATGTGCCCATACCTGGCAGATACTGGTAAAAAGTATCAATAATATTGTTATGTATCTTAATGTTTTCAAAACAGGGTATTTATATAATTGCATTTATAATCATAGTTGCCGCAATTCCACCTCCAGCACCTGAAATCACTAAATTCCAATCACGGTGTTGAATTGAGAATGTACTGGTTAATATTTTATTGATTAGCAAAAATATACCTACGATTAATAACTGTCCGATTTCAATACCTACATTAAAAGAAAACAAAGGAAGAACAATTGATTCGTCTGTAATGCCCATCATCATTGAACGGAAAAAATTAGAAAAGCCCATACCATGAATTAACCCAAAGAACAGGGCTAGAATATAGTTGATTTGAAAGCGCTTATTTTGTACTTGCTTTTTGCCTATATTATATATGGCTGTAAGTAATATGGTTATGGGTATTAGTGTTTCAATCAATGATTGATTTACTGATATAATATTAAGCCCTGATAGAGCTAAAGTTACAGTATGTCCTATAGTAAATGCTGTAATTAAAATTAATATCTGCCTCCATTGTTTTACCTGATAAACTGCACAAAGAGTAATTATAAATATCATGTGATCCAACCCTTGTAAATCAGTAATATGATTTACCCCCTGTTTTAAATAAAACACAAATTGCTCCATCTGTTTCAAAATATTTTAATAAGTTGCACCGCAAATTACTCATTTTGTAAATAAAGTGAACTGTAATTTTGTTTATATCAATGTAATAAAATATTAAAAATGAAGATTACATTTTTATTGGGTTTGTTTTTTGGACTGAGTTTCATGCAATTATATGCCCATCGCGAAAGAACATATTATTTGTATGGAGAAATTAATAATCAGGAAGTAGCTATAGAAATTGACGAGTATGGAGATGATTGTATGGCAAAATATATGACTCTTGAGGATAAATATGATCATATTTTAGAAGGAAAGATTCTTAAAAACAGTCAATTTTCACTGACATCGCAATACTGGGATAAGGATAAAAATGAAAAGGTTATTGGGGATCAGGTATATTTTGTTGAAAAGGAAACAGATAAGTGGTCAGGTGTTTGGAAATATAAGAATGGAGATGAGGTAAATTTTAATTTGAAGCCAATTCAAGTTGATTCTTTAAATCATGAATATATACAGGCAATAAAGAAATATAAAATTAGTCCGTATGATGCTTACAGAACCAAGGATGTAAAATTTAAGTTGGGAAAGAAACAGAAAATATCCCAAGGTGCTTATGTTCGTGAAGCTGTTGATCCTGCTACAGATTTATCATTTTTTAGGGTACTTGATAATAAAAAAAATCAAATAAAAGCTGAATTTGTAAATGATAAATTAATCGCTGAACATTTAAATATGATTAATGCAAAATACACATGCGTATTTGCTAAAAGTAAAGGAAATTATTCTTCAGAATACAAGGTTCATTTTTTAAGCTCGAATTATATAAGTTATAGTACAACTGTACATCAAGCTTGTTACAGTGATAATGTTAAAACTGAAATTAAAAATTCAACACTTTGCCTTGATAATGCTGAAAAAACCATGCTTGAAGATGTATTTTGGTTTGGAGAAAAACCGAAACCTCAACTGCGAAATGGCTCTTATGAATGGTTTCAGTATCGATATAAAGTTTTTGGATATAAGATTTTAGAAATACTAACAGAAACCTATCCTACGAAATTTAATCCAGAAAATTGCGGGATGTGTAATTATAATGATGTAAAGCTATGGCAAATTCCAGATTGGTATTTTACAAATAAAGGTTTGTACTTAGAATGTAAATCAAATGTTGGTAAAGATTGTGATGATGAACCATGGGCTTTCATTTCTTATGAACTTTTAAAACCATTTCAGGTTAAGGATTCTGCTTTTTAATTGCTTTATAGGAATTAGTTCTCGTAGTGTATTCTAACAATCATCAATTAAACAGAGTGACAAAATAAACCACGCCTGAAAATAAGCGTGGTTCTAATATTATCCTATTTTTTCTTAAATGGTCTTATCAGTACTCTAAGAGATTGATCTCTTGAGAAATAACTTTGAGCCCAGTTTATAAATATAAAAAGTCTGTTTTTAACACCTACAATAGCCATAAGGTGAACAATAAGCCATAAAAACCAGGCGATTACTCCGGAGAAACTAAAGCCGGGTAGATCTACTACAGCCATATTTCGACCAATGGTTGCCATAGCACCTTTGTTTTTATATTCAAATTTAAATTCCTTATTTTTGATTAATCCTTTTGATAATAATACTGCCTGCTGAATAGCTACTTGTGCTACCTGGGGATGTCCATTAGGATAATTCTCTGTTTCCATGTAAGCAGTATCTCCCAAGGCATAAACATCAGGTAGTCCTTTAATCTGGTTTGACCTGTCTACAGCTAATCGATTTCCTCGCACATAATGTTCTTCAGGGATTCCTTTAATTCGTTTTCCGCCAACTCCTGCAGTCCATACAAAGTTTTGTACCTTGTATTGAGTGTCATCCTCAAGTGTCATATTTTCACCATCATAATCTTTTATCCTTGTATTAAGGTGTACTTCTACTCCAAGTTTTTCCAGGAATTTAAGAGCATCCTTTCCTGCTTTTTGACTCATGCCGTTTAGTAAATGAGGAGAAGCCTCGTATAATCTTATCTTCATTCGGCTAAAATCCAGTTCCGGATAATCTTTTGGTAAAACGTAATTCTTTAATTCGGCAATAGCTCCCGATAGCTCCACACCTGTTGGACCACCACCAACAATAACCATTGACAATAATTTCGAATGTTCTTTTTTGTTATCTGTTAAAATGGCCGCTTCAAAACTTTCTAAAATACGATTTCGAAGATTGATTGCCTGGGCTGTTGACTTCATGGAGATGCTATATTTCTCAATGTTTTCATTGCCAAAATAATTAGTATCTACACCTGTAGCAATAATCAGTTTATCGTACGATAACTCACCTGCCATGGTCAGGATTTTCTTTTCTTTTGGAAAAACTTCCAGTAACTCAGTATTTCTAAAATGCAGGTTGGTATGCTGATGAAATACTTTTCGAATTGGGAAAGAAATATTGCTAGGTTCAAGTCCTGAAGTAGCTACCTGATAAAACAGAGGTTGAAACTGATGGAAGTTTCTCTTATCAATCATCACCACCTGAAAAGATGAATTTGCTAGTTTCCTTGCAAGTTTTAATCCTGCAAAGCCGGCCCCAATTATTACCACTCTTTTTTTACCGTTTTTAGGTAAATTAAAACTGTTCTCCATGCCCTTACGTTATTGTCTGTGTATTGTAATAAAACTATTAAACCTTCAATTAAAGAAATTGTTCGTTAATTAAAGTTAATGTAAGAGCATCTTTTGATTGTTTGATAGACGGGGTTGTTAATGTTAGTGATAGAGGAGTTAAGAGAGTGTGTTTTACAAAGATTGTAATTCAATTTTTGAGAAACTTCTAAATCCCAAGTTAGGGTTGATAATTTTAGATGGCTTAAAGTTTTGTAATTTATAATGATTTATAAATTGCTTTTTGAGAGTTTTTATTTCGTCGATAGAGTGTAGACCTTTTACTACTGTAGTACGGAATTCATATTCAATACCTGAATTTTTAATGATTTCTATTGACTCAAGAATTTTATGGTAGGTCTTTTTTTTTAGTATATTTCCAACTGCTGAATTGTATTTTTGAAAGTCAAGGATATGCTTGATGTCCATGGTAATACAATCAACTAACTTTTGTGTAATCAGTTTTTCAAGCATTCGTGGATTGGTTCCGTTGCTATCTAATTTTACTTTTAAGTCAAAGCTTTTTATTTGCTGTGTAAAATCAGGTAAATCATCATGAATAGTGGGTTCTCCTCCAGTAATTACAATTGCTGATAATAGCTTTCTGTATTTATTTAGATAGTTAAAAATTTCATCATTATCATAAACCTTCTCAAAATGATCTGGTATAACCAAATTGGGATTATGACAAAACCCACAACGGAAATTACAGCCCTGTGTAAAAATCACAGAGCTGATGTTTCCTGGGTAATCAATTAAACTTTGTTTTTGAAAACCGGAAATTAGCATTACTTAATAATTTTGGTCAAAAGGAGAAGTCTAACATTCCTGAACTTCTTCTAATTCTACTTTAATTTTTTTGTCAAATAATTTTCTGTCGTTGAACTCTGCTCGTTTACCATTATTCCATTGATCTACTGGCCTCAGATAACCAACAATTCTGGAATATACTTCACAGTTGTTTTCTTTTCCTAGTTCAGCACATTTAGGACATTGATGATGCTCTCCGTAAATATAGCCGTGCTCAGGACAAATACTAAAAGTTGGAGAAAGGGAAAAGTATGGAAGCTTAAAGTTTTGGCAAATAGTTTTAGCAAGGACTTTTACGGATTCAGGGGGTAGTTGATCTTCTCCAACAAAGGTGTGGAAAACAGTTCCTCCTGTGTATTTGGTTTGTAAATCATCCTGAAGTTCCAATGCTTCAAAGATGTCATCAGTGTGTCCCACTGGTAACTGGCTGGAGTTAGTATAGTATGGAGCTGCATTGTTTTCCTGAAACTGTTTTTCGTTGGCAACGATAATATCAGGAAATTCAGCTTTATCTATTTTAGCTAAACGGTATGTTGTTCCTTCTGCAGGAGTAGCTTCAAGATTATAGATATGACCAGTTTCTTCTTGAAATTCCTGTAACTTTTGTCGCATAAAGGTCATGATAATTTGAGCTTTTTTGTTACCCTCTTTTGTGGTGATATCGTAACCATAAAAGTTGAGTAATAGCTCATTCATTCCTACTAAGCCTATGGTAGAAAAATGGTTGCTCCAATATGCACCGTTTTTAGATCGAATATGGCGTAAATAAAATTTCGAATAAGGGTATAATCCGTTTTCTGTTAATTGTTCAATGACTTTACGTTTAATCTCTAAACTCTCTTTTGCCATTTGCATAAGTTTGGAGATGCGTTGATATAATTCTTTTTCTGATTTTGCTTCGTAAGCAATTCGTGGCATGTTTAAAGTTACCACTCCAACAGAACCGGTTAAAGGATTGGCCCCAAATAAGCCTCCACCTCTCGACTTAAGCTCACTGGTATCAATGCGTAAACGGCAACACATTGAACGAACATCATCCGGAGACATATCTGAATTTACAAAGTTTGAAAAATAGGGAATCCCATATTTAGCTGTCATTTCCCAAATAGGCTGACGGTATTCATTTTCCCAATCAAAATCTTTAGTGATGTTATATGTGGGAATAGGGAAGGAGAAAATTCTGCCGTTTGAATCTCCTTCTGTCATAACTTCAGCAAAGGCTTTGTTAAAGATGTTCATCTCGTGTTGGAATTCGCCATAAGTAGAGTTTTGAATCTCACCTCCAATAACAACCGCCGTGTCTTTCATGTTTTTCGGAACTTCCAAATCTAATGTGATATTGGTAAATGGAGTTTGGAATCCAACTCTTGTGGGTATATTCATGTTAAACATAAATTCCTGCAGAGCCTGCTTTACATCTTTATAGTTAAGCTTATCATGACGAATAAAAGGAGCAAGGTACGTATCGAAATTAGAAAAAGCCTGAGCACCGGCAGCTTCCCCTTGCATGGTATAGAAAAAGTTAACTATTTGTCCTAACAGTGTTCTGAAGTGATTGGCTGGGTTGCTTTCCACTTTTCCTGGGACACCTTTAAAACCAGTCATAATAAGTTCATATAAATCCCATCCAACACAATAAACACTGACAAATCCCAAATCGTGAATATGAAATTTACCTTTAGTATGTGCATTTCCAATTTCTTTAGGATAAATTTTATTGAGCCAATATTGAGAACTGATTATGGTAGAAACATGTTGGTTCATACCTTGTAATGAATAAGTAGAGTTTGCACTTTCTTTTATTCTCCAGTCATTATTGTTGATGTAATCGTCAATTATATTTACGTTTGAAAAGAGCTCTTTTACATTTCGGATGCCATCATGTTGTTTTCTATATATAATATACGCTTTGGCTGCTTTAAACTGGTTTTGTTTAAATAGCTCCATTTCAACTAAATCCTGAATGTCTTCAACGCAAGGAGTTTCTGTATCAATTTGATCAACTACCAAATTTGTGATTGTTTGGGCTAATTCCCTGTTTGGTTCACCAACCGCCCTTAATGCTTTAAAAACTGCAAAAGTTATTTTGTCAGATTCAAAGGGGACCAGGCGCCCATCTCGTTTTTGTACTGTTGTAATAGCACCATTAATTTTCATAGTAATTACATTTAGAATTAATAATCAATGGTAGCAGTGGTAAAATAATAAGAAAGGTAAAGGACTTAAAAATTCTAAGTTGTCAGGTTTGTATGAGTCTAACGTACCAATACTTTCTTAGCTTTTTTTCCCGAAAGCTACGAACTAAAGAACCAAAAATGATAGGTCTTCCGGCTTGTTGTACTTTAGATTGCCTTCCCATTTTTATGAAACAGTGACTTTGTAGATCTAAAGCATTAAAACAACTTACGGCTGCGGGTACAGCTACTGATTTTAACAGTATTCCCTTGCATCATTATGGTAGAATAAAAGTAGGAGTAATATTATTACTAAAGCTACAGAAAAGTAAATAGTTATGAAGAAGAAATGAACAGGTGTTTGTCGTGTGTATATAATAGAATCTAAATGTATTAAAACAAAAATCCCATCTGACAATATATAATTATATCAGATGGGGAAGCAAACTTATTATATATAGATATTAATTGATGAAACAGATTAATTATTCATAGCAGTTTCAAGGTGGCTCATCCAAATGGCATCTATTTCAGCATAGTCTCCTAGTCCTTTCATAACGCAGTTTACAGTATATCCGGCCTCTTCTAATCTTTCTCTCCAGGATTGTTCTTCTGGATCTGTTTCTTCTGTATTTCCATTCATATCATTATTTGCATGGTCTCCTGCAATTGACATAAGAGGAGATATAGTTACTGATGTTGGTTTTACAGATAATGCATTTAATTTTGTTATGATGGCTCCAATTGAACTTTCTCCTGCGTCAAAAGCAGTACCTTCAACTGTTCCAACATAAAAGTTTTCATTTAAGGCTTTTAGTTTTGCTTCAAATTTGACATACTGACCATCTGCGGTATGCGGAGTCCCGTGTCCCATTAACAATACCGGACCTTCTTTTAATTGAGTAGCAAATTTTGTGTTTAATACTTCTGCAACAGCTTGTAAATCTTCATCACTATCCAATAATGGTCTTCCTAAAGAGAATTCAACTCCAGGATATTCCTCTTCGACAACTTCAGTTGTTTCAACCATTTCATCAAATTCTTCTCCCGGAATTACATGTAATGACTGGATTGTGAATTTTGAGTAACCTTCCTTAATCATTTGAACAATAGCTTCATTTGGAGTGTCATTGTCTATTATCACTCCGTTTAAACTTCCTTCTCCATTTCCCTGACGTAATTTGTTTAAGATTAAGTCTGAAGTATAACCCCATCTTATTTCTTCATCTGGAAATTGAACTTTGGCTGCAGCATCAATGGTTGCAAAAGTTTCCTGAGGATCTGGGTATGAGGAACCAAATGTAACCAATACTATTCCTTCTTTATCTCCTAGTTCAAATGTTTCACCATCTTTGTCATCTTTACATGATGTAAAAAGAAGTGATCCTGCTGCAAGGCACAAAAGTGCTGTTTTTATTAAATTCATAATGTTTAATTATTAAGATTAAATTTATTTTGATTGATTTTTACTGTAGTTGATTTTTATAGAAGCGAAAAGAGTTCTACCAGGATTTAGTGTTCCATAATGTGATCCATAAGGTCTGTCGTCAACATAATTGAAAATATTATCTACCCCGGCTGAAATGATAATATCAAAGTTTGTATATCTTTTAATTGTATGATTAGTCGTGAACTTCCAAAGAGAATAAGGATCTGCATGCATTTTTTCAGTATCCTCTTCAAGGTAGAATTTATCAGATTTATAGGTGCCGGATAGATTCAGCTTAAGTTGATAATTATTCCATTCTTTAATCCATGAAGTAGTAAAAGTTGCACTGTGTTCAGAAGTTCCATCTAAACGGATATTTAGTGTTTTGTTTTTAGCATCTACATAGCTGTAACTCCCATTTAAGTTTAAGGCTGAAGATAATTTTATATTAGTAGACCAATCAAACCCTATAAGACATGCATTATTGATATTATATCTCATTTTTGTTTCCTCAACACCTCTTCTTGCTGCGTCATAATCAGTATCTATGATTTTATAATCAATCATATCTTTAATATTGTTTATGTAGAGGTTGAGTTCTGTTTTTATTTTTTTGTTTTTGAATTCAGAAGAGATAGAGAAGTAATTAGACTTTTGAGGTTGTAAATCTTCATTACCCAAATAAAGGGTATATGTTCCCATGCGCTCACTTTCATAATAGTAGTAAAGCTCTTTTAGTGTTGGACTTTTAAATCCATTGGCATAGGAGAAACGGTTTGTAAAATGACCTGCCTTATACATTGCTGAAAGTTTTGGAGTAAATATAAAACCAAACTGATCGTGGTATATTCCACGAAATCCTCCAACGATATTGAATTTCTTATTAAGTTTTAATTCATCTTGTGCATAGATGGCATAGGTGTAATTACTTACATCATCTTTGATTAAACGATATTTAGAATTTAAATAGTCACCTAATATTTCTGTACCAACACTAAGTGTATTATGTGAATTGTATTTAAAAATGCCTTTTGCAGAGTAGGTTAGGTTAGTTTGGTCTGAGTTTTTAAAGCGATCACCTGGATAATAAGTCACCTGAATAATACCATCTGTAGTGGTATAGTGTTCATTGTATTTGTAGGGGTATTCATTATAATACAGAAAGTTCCCGTACTCTATACTGAAATTGATGTAATTGTTTTCTGATAAAATATATTTACCTCCTAGCGATGCAGAATTATTATAATAATAATAGTTATACATTCTTCCTTTAAAAGGGAAAAAGAGTCTTTTTTCATACCATGAAAACTCACTATTCAGGTTTAGTTTTTTATTTGGGGTATATGAAAATGATTCTGTTATGGTGTAAGAGTGTTTCTTATTAACTGGTTTATCGTATGTTTCAACTAAATATGGAAGGTCATGATTGCTATCATACTTGCTGTTATATTCCATGTTACTTAGTTGCCATCCATCAACCTGACTACGTGAGAAAGAAGTTTTTGAAGAAATCTTTCCTTTGTTTATATAGAGAGAGTTGAGCTGCTTCCATTCGTTATAAGCTCCAATCTTTGTGCTGTTAGATATCTTTATGTCTTGTGTAGATTTTTTAGTAATGATATTTATTACACCAGAAATGGCATCGGATCCATATAATGTAGACGCCGCTCCTTTAACTATTTCTATTTGCTCAATATTTTCTGGATCAATTCTCGTTAGATCGAATCGACCGCCTACGCTACCTGTTAATCTTCTGCCATCAACAAGAATTAATACATAATCATCTCCCAATCCATTAATTTTTATTGATGAACCCATGGATGATGAATTAAAATCCAGCGATGCAGAAATATTACTAATAATTTCTTCAATGCCTCTTCCTGATAATTCGCTTATAGTTTTACCCGAAATAATCTCAGTTTGAACTGGTGCATTTTCTAATTTGTATTTTGTTCCGGTTCCTGTTACAACAATAGGGGATATTTGCTCAGTAGTTGGCTTTAATTCAATATTAATAATTGTGTCAGACGAACTTAATTGGATCTTTTCTTTGAATGAACAATGTGCAAGACAAGAGACGCATAATTCATAGTTTCCAGGTTTAATATGTTCAATTGTAAACGAACCATCGCTTTTACTATAGGCAAAGTCTGATGTATTAGCTAAATAAATATTAGCAAATTCAATTGGGGCATGGCTCAAAGCATTTTTAACTACTCCGGATATTTTAATTTCCTGAGCATATAAAATACACGAGCATGCATACAGCAATATTGCTATAAGCGTATACTTAAAATTCATAAATAATTGTAATAAAAATCCTACTGTATGAATCTTAACCCGAAATTCTATACGGTATAAGTTGTAATTAAGCAGGTCTTCTGGCTCGTTCTGGTTTTGTTAACCTTCCCATTCATATGAATAGTGGTAATGAAGAACAAAACACTTTATAGAACTTACAGCTGCGGGTACAGCCTCGGATTTACACCGAGTTCCCTTTCATAATAATTCGTTAAGAATAATTATTACTTAATCGGCTGCAAAAGTAGTTGTTTAATAAATAAAAGCAAAAAATGAACAAAAAATAATTATAGTAATTCAGAAGGTTAATTAACTATGGTGTTTTAATACAGATGCTTACTTAAAGAAAAGCATAATGGCAGAAATGGTAATGACTCCCATAACAAATATTCGGTAGGCTCTTTCAGGAATTAATTTTACTATCCATTTACCAATAAATGCTCCAATTATTAATACAGGTAAGCAAACTAAGTTTAATTGAAAGGTTTCTAATGTAATGGATTTCCAATAGAAAACATGTATTGGGATTTTGAGCACATTAAGAAGTAGATAAAAATATGCACCGGTACCAATAAATGTTTCTTTAGGTAAGCGCATACTCATCAGGTATAAATTAAATATTGGTCCTGCTGCATTTCCAATCATGGTAGCAAAACCTCCAGATAGACCAAGAGATGAAGAGAACCACCTTTTTTCTGTGATATCAATGGATCCTCCCATTAGATCCCTATACACTAATATGGCTAAACATATCAATATGGCTATTGCAATTGTAATTCTAAATTGGTCATCGTTTACATACTTACCAACAAATACTGCAGCAATAATACCTATAATAGCATATGGGAGAAGTTTTTTAATATATTTCCATTCTGCACTTCTTCTATAATATATAACAGCAAATGTATCTCCAAAAATTAAGAAGGGTAGAAGTATACCTACAGAAGCCATTCCTCCATACAAATATGCAAGGATTGGAATATTGATCATAGCAAATCCTTTTAAGCCACTTTTACTTAATCCAGCAACTAATGCACAAAGTATAGTTAACCACCAGGTTGTCCAATCTGTATGTAAAGGATTTATTAATGCTTCCATATAAAAACAAAGGAACGTTTTATTTACGACAATGCCTAAAATGCAGGCTTATTTCAGTTTGCTGAGAAATTAAAGGAGGGTGGTATAATAAAAATGCTGTATTTCATAACTGAAATGCAGCATTTAAGTAGCCCCAACTGGACTACAACCTTACCATATTTAATTTCCTTATAATCACATTCTATGTCAAGCTATATCCCACGTATAGCAATGTTTTATGTGTCTTATTTTGTAAAATTATTTCTTGATAAATTGCATGTTGTAAGAACTAGGTAGGCTAAATGTAGGCTAAATTTTTTATATTTGAATTGCAAATGAAAATATATGGCTACAGTTAGTTTGTTACTGCAAGGGTTAAAAAAAACTCAAAATATTTATTTGAAGTTGAGTTTCGGGAGAAAAAAGCAGTTTAAAAAGAATACAGGATACTCTATAGATAAAGGTAATTGGAGTACAAATAAGAGAGAACCTCTGCAAAGAGATGCATCACTTAAGAAATTAAAGGCAGATTTAGATCAGTTAAAGGTTAATGTTCTGGAAGCCTATAATAGTGCTGTAAAAGAAAATGTCATAATTGATGGAAATTGGTTAGGATCAACTATTGATAAGATTAATAATAATACTCCTACTTCAAATGATGACTTACTTGTGCATTATTGCCAGTCTTATATAAATCATTTACCTAGTAAGGTTGGAATAAATGGTGTTGTTGGAGTAACAGCTAATACGATGAAGAAGTTTCCAACACTAAAAAAACGAATTGAGGAGTTTCAAAAGCACTCTAAGAAAAGCTACAAATTATGCGAGGTGGATTTAAGGTTTGGAGATCTGTTTATAGCTTATTTAAGAGAGGAAAAAGGCTATTCTATTAATTACATTGGTAAGTTAATAAAAAACCTTAAAACAGTCTGTAATGATGCAAAAACGAAGGGTTTTGATGTAAATTCTCAGCTAGATATAATTAAAGCACCAACAGAGAAAACTATTAAGATCACTTTAACAATTGATGAACTTAAGAAAATTGAAGAGGTAGAGCTTAATGTAGATTATTTGAATAATGCAAGAAACTGGTTGTTAATCGGGTGTAATACAGGACAAAGGGTGTCGGACTTTTTGGAATTTACTAAAGATAACTTAGTGTATATTAAGGATAAATTAATGGTTGAATTAGTGCAACAAAAGACCCAAAAAAGAGTTTATGTTCCCGTTAATGATCAGGCAAAAAGAATTTTGGATAAAAATAGAGGAGAGTTTCCAAGAAAAATAAGTGATGTTAAACTTAATGATTATATCAAGAAAGTATGTAAAAAGGCTGGATTAACTGAGCAAGTTGAAGGTTTCAAAATGAATCCCAAAACTAAAAGAAAGGAAAAAGGGATGTATGCAAAATGGGAATTAGTTTCCTCTCATATTTGCAGGAGATCTTATGCTACAAACTATTATGGTATAATTCCTACTTATTATTTAAAAGAGATAACAGCGCATTCTACAGAAAAACAGTTTTTAGAATATGTTGGTAAACCAGCAAATGAAGCAGCGATACAAGTAGCTGAAATAATGGCAAAGCTGGATAATGTTAATAATGAAGAACGTAATCATTTAAAGGTTGTTTAATGGTAGAAAATGAGGCTAATAGTCTAATTTCATTATATGAAATATTTGGTCAATTTAGAGGGGGGAACCATAGTTTTCAGAGGTCTTTAAAGGAGAAAGTAGTAGTAAAGGAGAAATTTACTATAAACTATAATGATGTAATTTATAAAGAGGTATGTCAGGTATATCGTAATTTGTTTGGCAATGGATCTGAGGATATTAACAATGTCATTAGTATTAATCTTAAGTGGTCGACACTAAGACCTTTAAAGAGGTGTGAGCTTAAGAAATTCAATAAAGATCTTAAGGCATTCAAGGCAATGCGAAATACAGAAGAATACTTGCATGATCCTGCTTTTCAAGATGAAATAGATAAGAGAATAAAAAAACTAGAAGATAAAGAAGGCAGGACGAAAGCTTATATAAAAGAATTGTATAATAAAAATAAGAACAATATTCCTGAGATAAGTGACAGACAGAACGCTGTTATGATAAGTGAACAATTGAGTAGGGAAGATATATGTTTTAAGGAGAATAAACCGTTTTTAACATTAGAGCAGGCAGAACATTATTTAGAGTTAAATAGTCATATACTTCAATCACCAGTGCAGGTTATTTACGATAGGGTTAAAAAATATCTTCACTAAATTAATTATGTCTAGGAAAACCAGACAGGGACTTAGAGTGTGCGTTTTAATCCCTGCAATGTTCTTGGAATAAAGTCCTACATTCGCCACCCTAATTAGATAACATGAGGCGCCTAGTTATCGCTAAACTTTTAAAATTTTATAAGATGAGCGTATTTACTAGTCTTAAATTGATGACGCATAAGGAAGTTGCACTTTATTTTAATATAAGCCCTAGTACTCTGTATAGATGGAGAAAACAAGGGTTAATAAAAGCTGGAAAGATAGGGGGGAGAATATATTTTAGAAAAAGTGAGGTAGAAGCTGCTTTAATAACGTTAAAAACCCCTAAGAAATGAGCAGTACTAATCCTTTCTTAATGCTTGAGAAAAAGATTCTGAGTTTACCAGATGAGGAACTTATATGTTTTATAAGGCTTTATGCATCTACCCATCAATCTGATACACCATATATGCATACTTATAAAGGGAGGCAAGTTGTTTTAGGTAGAGGAGAGGTGGCTAAATCCTTATCTAAACTAGAGGAACTGTGGCATCTTACTAGGGATCAAGTAAGGTGGCGTCTTAATAAGTGGGAAGAAAGCGATTTTATTAGAAAAAAGGTGGTAGGGAAAGGTAAAAATAGTATAACAGTGATCTCAATGTATAACATCAAAGCAGAACACCATAAACTCTCCCATGAAAAAAGTGTTGATAATAAGGATGTTATATCAGGGGTAGACCATAATAACCCCCAACATAATAAAGAATTAATTAATAAAGAATTAAACAAAGATACTAATATACTAAACCCTGAAATTTATCAATTCGGGTTAATACCATTTGATGAAATTAAAGGATAGATATTCCGGTGATGTTGACCCCTCATTCCGGTCATATTGACCCCCTTGGATTTGGGTAACTAAAAATGATCAGTGTGACAAAATTACATTATTTTTCTAAGACTTTCTCCTTTAAGCTCTATTCTATGTGAAGTATGCACAAGCCTATCTAAAATAGCATCAGCAATTGTAGCTTCTCCAATGATATCAAACCAGCTTGCTACTGGTAATTGACTTACAATAACAGTAGCAGCACGAGCATGGCGATCTTCTACTATTTCCATTAAATCCATTTGATGTTGTTTCTCAAGATGAGTTAATCCAAAGTCATCAAGTATTAACAAGCAGGTTTTTGATATTTTATTCATGAACTGGTGGATTGAACCTTCAATACGAGCCATTTTGGTTTGCTGCAACAATTTCTGAACATTGAAGTATGCTACTTTATAACCTTGTGCACATGCGTGATGTCCTAAAGCTGAAGATATAAAACTCTTGCCACATCCAGTAGCTCCTGTAATTAAAACAGATTCTCCTTTAGAGATATAATCACCTGTTGCTAAGGTTGTAATTAAGGACTTGTTTAATCCTCTGGTTGCATCATACTTTAATTCTTCTAATGAGGCTTGGTACCTAAAGCGGGCAGTCTTTCTGAGTCTGTCGAAACGACGATTTTCTCTGTCCTGAAGCTCAGCTTGCAAAAGTATTTCAATACCTTCATTCAATGATAGATCATTGTTTTTTCTGGTTTCTAACATTGCATTCCAACCTTTTTTAAAGCCATACAGACGCAATTGTGATAATTGATTTTCGATATTCTCCATTATTTAAAATTTAAATGATAATTGATTATTGTAATATTCCTTCCCCCGGATGTTATTATGTTTTGGAAGGTCTTTATCGGGCTCTTGTTGTGGATATTCAGTCATCTTATTTTTGATGATATTTAAAATAAAACCATAACTGAAGTTTTGATTTTCAATGGCCATTTGACAAGCTTTATTAAAGGTATCTGCAGGAGTGTTTTTACACAAACTAAAAAGACCATCACAGCTTCGATATAGTTGTTCAGGATATTTTTTCTGGGTAAAAATCAATTCTACGAGTTCTCCCAGAGTTGTAGAAAGCTTTGTAGCCTTGTTTTTATAATACTCAGGACTGCGATTTAAATAATGCTGATGTGTAGAACATAAATGTTCCTTAATGGTGGAGTATCGTCCTTTTGATAGCTCTCGTTTATGTACAGCCACCAGGTTGTATTTGTAAAAGATGCGCACCATTGAACGAGTATATACAACTTTTAGTTCTTTGCCGATGTATTGATATGGAGCGCTATAATAGTGCTTATCTTCACCAAGGTATATGTGATTGTTCTGAGCTAGTTTATATTCTTTGTAATACTTTATTTCAAAAGATTCTTTGGGTAGTTTTTGAAGCAATGGTTTTTCGTTTGATAAAAAGTGTTCCTCTCTGCAATAATCACGTTGTTGCATTCTGGTTTGGTTATGTTTGAGAGTATACTCCTTTATGGTCTTATTGAGTTCTGAGAGTGAAAAGAATTGCTGATTGCGAATGCGGGCATATACTCGATTATAAATCAGTTTTACCTGATTTTCAACCAACGCTTTATCTTTGGGTTTTCTGGCTCTGGCAGGTACTACAGCCATATTGTAATGGTTGGCAAAATCTTCAAGAACCTGATTAATGCCTGGTTCATATCTATTGGCTTTGGTTACAGCCGACTTTAAATTATCAGGAACAAGAACCTTAGGAGCACCACCTAAACTCTGCAAACAACAAGTAAGCGCATAAATAAAGTCATCTATGCGTTGACTGGGAACTGCCATACAAAAGCTATAATCAGAGTATGGAAGACAGGCTACAAAGACCTGACATTCGATGATCTCTCCTGTGGTGGCATCAATGTAAGAAAGCTTCTTGCCTGCATAGTCTACAAATAGTTTTTCTCCAGGTTCATGATGTAATACCATTGATGGATTCTTTGTAAGCAGGTGTTGGGCTAAATGATAACTAAACTGGCTTAAGCTGTATCCTGATGGATTTGATAAGCGATATTCTTCCCAAAGCAACTGTTTGGTCACACCTGCCTTCTTTAGCTCCGTTTCAAAATAATCCAGCTTACATTTTAGGTCTTCAAAACGTTGGTCTTTATATGCAGGATTACCAGGATGAAAGACCTTTTCAAGTGCATGATCCTCCATCTTTAACAGGGTGTTAAGGCTTAACTTTGAACTACGGTATTTAATTAGATAACTCTTAACCGTGTTCTTACTTATGTCCAAATTGCGGGCAATTGTCTTAATGCCACACCCTTGACTGTGTAATTGTAGTATTTGTTTTACTTGGCTCATTCTTTTAGGTTTTCCTGCCATATTCAGTATCAATTAGTAGTTGCAACTACTAATTAATTTAAACCTAAATCCAAGGGGTCAACATGCTCCGTTTTTTTGAAAAGCAATTGATGCAGAGGGATCAATATGCTCCGTTTTTTTTACGTCACAGAGCAATATTTATCCTCAAATATCATTTAAAGGGGTCAGCATCCGCCGGATTGTCATGCTAAAACCTAGCAGGAACTGGCTTCAGGAAAGGGGGTCAGCATGTTCAAGAATATCCAAAAGGATATTTAGTAGATGAGGATATTAATATACCTCCAATGAGAAAGACTGATTTTAGGCTTATTGATAGAGATGAATTAATAGATATTTTCTCAAATCGGACAAGGGATAGCCGTAAAGCAGCTAATGATCTATTTGTGTATGCCTATATAAAGCATTTGAACGATAAATATTTACCCAACTCAGGTGCTAGGTATTGGAAGATGAAATATGATGATTATGAAAATATTCATTATATAATGGATTCATGTAGTGACTTTAATGATGCGGTAATTAAAATTTCTGTAATATTCGAAAGAGTTCTTGATTTAGATACAGTACCTAGATATGTGTCAACTAGTTATTTCGCTCATATTCTTGAAAAAGGGTTTAGTTGTTAAACCTCATCTCTAATATATTAGCATTTGTATAAAGATTGTCAACCTTAAACAACTTATTTTTAAATACTAATAACACTATGGTATTTAACATAATGCACAACATTACTGTTGTAGTTACTTTATTGTTCTTTAAGCCTTGCAGATAATCTTATTTAATACTAGTTTTTAGCACTATATTCAAACGATAAAAACCTTTGCTTTAGTGTAATGTTATATGCCAATTAAATGCTTTATAGAGGCTAAATTTGCCTCTTAAATTCACTTTAAATAATTTACTAATGTGGCAGTATAAGTGCTTATATAGGTGTTAATTCGCTTTTTGTTAACCATAGTCACCTCTAGCGGAAATAAAATAAATAAAGCCACGCTAAAGAAATATATACTAAATCGAAAAAGTATTAACTTATTGGATATTAACTAATAATATTGCATGCGCTACTTAAATACAAAAGGGTACTTTTTTACTATTCTATTCCAGTCGATTATTACATTTGCTGTATCGATATTGAAATTAGAACCCTTGTATCGGGCTTTTAAATGATCATCGTAAACAAATAATAATTGTAACTCTTCACCATTCTTAATTACTATATCATCGATAACTAGGTGTTTATCTGGGTGATTTAAGATGAGTAACTCTTTTTCATCATATTGTACGTCATAATTTTCTAGAGCTTCCCATTTGTCAAATCGCTTTTCCCTTAACAGATCATTTTCATTGATATATAAAGTATCTTGACCATCCTTAAATGAGATCCATCCAGCAACTCTATTAATCCCCGTTATTGAGTCATTATAAAAGATTGATCTAATAATATCTCCATCAGGGAAAGTGCAAATGTTGGTTTTTTCTTTTGCAACAAAATATACTACTTGGGGAGAGTTTACATCATTAATAATCCATCCAAATAGAAAAATAATAATCATAATGCTAATAATTACTTTCCATGGGTGTTTAATTATTATATAAAAAATTAATCCCCATAATCCTGCAGCAGCTATATTTTCTCCCTGTCTTTTGAATTGTCTTTGGATACTCATTTTAATTAAGTTTATTAGTTAGTCATTTGTCGAGTACGATCTATTTCAGAGAGGTTTTGCTTAGTTTTTTTTACAGTTATTTCATTTTCTTCTTCAATACTTCTTGCTTTTGTAAGAGCTGTTGCAACAAGTCCAGCAGGAACAGTAACAACACCAATACCAATAATAAGCACAAAAAATGTAAAGATCTTACCGCCAATGGTTATTGGGAATACATCCCCATAACCAACAGTAGTTAATGTAACAATAGCCCACCACAAACTATGAAAAATAGATCGAAAGGATTCTGGTTGTGCTTTATTCTCAAAGAAATATATTCCAGAAGCGGAAAGAAATATCAATATAGCAGTAACAATGAAAAATAGAACAATTTCTTCCTTGACGATCTGAGCAGCAATATGAAACCTTCGTAAAGCCTTGTTGTATCTAACTAACTTTAGAGCTCTAAAAATTCTAAAAACTCTAAATGCACGAAGAGCTCTTAAATCAATAGCAATCTTTATATAAAATGGGAGTATAGCAAGTAAATCAATTACCCCATAAAAACTTAAAATATATTTTAATGGTTTTTTAGCTACAAAAATTCGCAATACGTACTCTATAGAAAATATCAATACGCACAAAACTTCGATAATATGCAATATTTTCTTTGTGCTGTCACTATTGTCAGGTAGTGTTTCGATTGAAAAAGAGATTAAACTTAGTAAAATAAGTAGCTGAATAAAATAATCAACTATTTTCCCAGTCGGTGAAGTATTATCTTCAATGATAGATCTTAATTTATCTCTCATAATTTAATTTGTCTTTGAATGCGTAGTCATACAGAATATAAAATTGGGGTGGTAAAGGGTAATAATATAATATATTCTTGTAATGCAAAATAATAAAAATAAAAAAAAGTATCTAAGCAATGCGTTGGTAAAGTACTACATTATTAAGATGTGCTTATTTTAGGATAGAATTTAAAATGTGCTTTTTAATGTCAAATAGGCTAAATGTAGGCTAAAAAAAATATCACCCCTAGCTAAAGAAGTGATATTCATTTGTATATAAATTTTTTAAGTAGCCCCAACTGGACTCGAACCAGTATCTATTGTTTAGGAAACAACTATTCTATCCCTTGAACTATGGGGCCATCCTTTATTGTGGATGCAAATATAAAAAAAAAGTGGAGATCTTACGATCATAAACCATATAAACCAAAAAACCCCGCTAAATAGCGGGGTTTGGACTCTTGCGTACTAATTATATTTTGAAATATCGTTATACCAATTTTACATTAATCGCATTTAATCCCTTTCTACCTTCTTTTAATTCAAAGGTAACGGCGTCATCTTCTTTGATCTCGTCAATAAGACCAGTTACGTGTACAAAATACTCATTGTTTGATTCGTTGTCCTTAATAAATCCAAATCCTTTTGATTCGTTGAAGAACTTTACTTTTCCTTCTTTCATAATAATAATTAAATAAATACTGTACAACAAATGTATCATTAAAAGTTGTATATCAACTATAAAATCAAAAAAAAATTAAAAAAAATATCATTTTTTTCTTGAGGGTTAATTTATTGATATACAATCATTAAAAAAATATAATTGATAATATGAAAAAAAATCATAAAAAAAGAACAAATAGACTGAAAAATTAAATGTTTCAAAGTGTGCAAAATATGGAAAAACAAATTTTAGGTACGGATGTTGCATTTAATATAGTAAGTAATTTAAATATGATCAATTACCTATAAACACTGGCTTTTGAATGAAAAAGATAAGATACAAAAAGGTAATATGCTAATATAAAAATTACATAATTGTAGGAATTTAAAAAAGGAGGGACCATGTCTGTTCAAAATGCAAAAAATTTAATAAAAAAAGTACAAACTGATGCTGAGTTCAGAAAAGAGATGTATCAGGTAAAAGGGGTCGAGGGATTTAACAAGTTTATTGCTGAAAAGGAATTGACTTTTGATGAGAATGAATTTGAAGATGCCTACAATATGTTGGTTCTTCAATGTCAATTAGAAAAAGACCACGATGAATTAGAGAATGTAGTTAATTTAATAAAGTTAATAGTAGCAGATAATAGATAGAGTATAAACATTTAAATGGTATAATTATGAGCTTAGGATTTAGACCACTTGGACATGTGATGGAAATATTGGAATCAGTAGGATTACCAGTTTCATATAGTTATGAAGATTTAGTGTTTGTAGAAAATAATTCGTTATTAGTTCAGTTTAATGATGATAATGAAAAGCAACTTCTACTATATTTTAATAATGATTTAGACGGAAATGTTGCAAAAGAGATCGAGTTAATATTAATGGATGCCGCTTTAGATAAAGGATTCCAGTTTGTTAACTCAGGAAAGTACAAAATTCGCCAAAAGGACGAAGCTAAAGAAGAATTGGAGTTGATTTTTTTGAATTAGATAATGGAGAAAGTTAGATGGATATAGTTTCCTCAATAGCTATATCCATCACTTTCTTAAAATCTTTTATCAGCAAGACCGATTCCATTAATTTTTCGGTACAAATCTAATGCATAAATATCTGTCATGCCACTGATGTAATCAAGAACAGATTGTAGTTTTTCGTAAGCAGAGGCCTGAGGGGATACTTTGTATTGCTCCGGAATAAAGGGTAAAAGCATTTCTGAATATTTATCTTCAGGATTAAGAATTGCTTTTGAAAACTCATGCAATAAAGATCCTAATATTTTAAATCCCGAAATTTCAATTTCTACAACAGAAGGATGCCTGTAAATTTTCTGCATTGATAATGATGCACAATTTTTCATAGCCTCATTTGTAGTTCCTTGTAGATATTTTGTCAGACTGCCTGTAAAATTACCCGACATAATTTTGTCATAGTTTTCAATGAATATTTGAGTGCATTGAAATACTAACTTTCCAATTACAGATGCCCTTATAAATGCTATTTGTTCGTTAATATCAGTTACTTCCTTACTGACTTCTATAATGCGCTTACGAGTATTTTGATCTTCTTCATCGTTTATAAATGCAAGTAAAATATCTTTTGTTTGAGTCGTATCCAGTATTTTTAGTTTATGAGCATCTTCAATATCCATTATTTGATAACAGATGTCATCAGCTGCTTCAACTAAATACACTAATGGATGGCGACAGAATACTCCCGGTTCACTTTCAATCATACCAAGTTCTTCAACAACTCGTGAAAACATTTCTTTTTCCGACTGGAAGTATCCATATTTCTTTTTATTCTCTTGACCTGACGCATATGGATACTTTAATATGGATGCCACTGCCGAATATGTTAATGAAAATCCACCTTTTCTTCTTCCATTAAATTGATGAGTTAAAAGTCTGAAAGCATTGGCATTTCCTTCAAATTCAGTTAAGTCATTCCATTCTTCCTCAGTAAAATGATATTGCTCTTTAAGTTTTTTTCCCTCACCGTTTTTAAAGTAATGAGATAAAGCTGTTTCTCCGGAATGACCAAAAGGTGGATTACCCATGTCATGGGCTAAACATGCGGTTGCTACTATTGATCCAATTTCATTAATCAGTTCGTTATTTAGCTTCTTTTCATTAATTAAGAATTCACTTATATTGTGTCCTAGAGAACGACCAACGCTGGCAACTTCTAGGCTGTGCGTCAATCTGTTATGAACGAAAATACTTCCGGGTAATGGAAAAACCTGTGTTTTATCTTGTAATCTTCTAAAAGGAGAAGAAAATATTAGTCGATCATAATCTCTTTGAAATTGGGTGCGATGATGTATTGTATCGTTTATTCTATCTTCCTGACCAGTTCTTTTGGCTGATAATAGTTGATTCCAGTTCATTGTTAATATATTACCGTTCGATAGTTTTTCATTTCTTTATCAAGTAACTTTGCTTTTCCATTTGTTACTTTATTCATTAGACTCCAAAAACCTGTACCGTGGTTTTTTTCAACTGTGTGGCAAAGTTCGTGGAGTAAAACACTGTCAATTAAATGGTCTGGAAGACGCATTAAATGAAGATTTAAATTAATGTTATTTACGCCAGAACAACTTCCCCAACGGGTTTTTAAATTTTTTATAAATACACGATTATAATGAAAACCATGAATTTTTGCCAGTTGATGCAACCTGTGCGGTAGATAATTTTTTGCAGCAACACGTAATGCTTCTTCAATTCCATAACGAATATGTTCCTGAATTACAGATGATTTTACATCGTGATTATGAGGGTATTCAATGGATAAAATTCCTGCTTTTAAGTGTATTCTTACGTTTGAAATTGGAGCTTGTTTTATTCTTAAAGCAAAGGAACGTGTTTTAAACTGTGTTGACTCATCAAAAATGGTTAAGTCATTTTCTTTTTCTTTGACTTTGGCCATATTTTCCAGAATCCAGTTTTTATTGGAGTTTACAAAGGAGAGGGCTTCTTTGGGGTGCATTGTTTCCGGAATAACCACCTTAACAGGTTCAAAAGGTTTAAGCTTAATAGATAAGCGTTTGGCTTTTTTACTTACCTGAAAAAGAATTGGTCCAACACCATTGATATTTATTAACTCCATAGCTGCAAATTAAGCGAATATAATGTTGATTACCAATTTCATTTGACGATCATTAAAATAATTTTTGCAGCAGTATAAAAACATACAATTGATATATCTAGGTGTTTAAAAACATAAATATAAATATAAATACATATCGATATATAGCTATATTTGCAACTTTAAATTTTTTAAGTCCGGAAAACAATAAAAATTAATATAAAATGAAGTATTTAATCGTTGGAGGTGTTGCAGGAGGAGCTACTACTGCAGCAAGGTTGAGAAGAGTAGATGAGAAAGCTGAAATTATCATGTTTGAAAAAGGTCCACATATTTCATATGCAAACTGTGGATTGCCTTACTACATTGGAGGAGTTATTAAGGAACGAGAAAAACTTTTAGTTCAGACACCAGAATCATTTGGAGCTCGCTTTAATATTGATATCAGAGTATATTCAATGGTTACTTCCATCGATCCTAAAAAGAAAGAGGTTTCTGTTAAGTCATTAAAAACAGGGGATGTTTACACTGAATCGTATGATAAGTTAGTATTATCTCCAGGAGCAAGTCCTGTAAAACCTCCAATTCCAGGAATTGATTTGCCTAACATTTATACATTAAGAAATGTTGAGGATACAGATAAGATTAAGTCTTTTGTAGATGATAAAACACCTCGTACTGCTGTAGTTGTAGGTGCTGGTTTTATTGGTTTAGAAATGGCTGAAAACCTTCATCACAGGGGAGTAAAAGTTTCTGTTGTAGAGGCTGCCGGACAGGTGATGAATATGATGGATAGTGAAGTTGCTGCTCCATTACATCAACATTTCAAAGAAAAAGAGGTAGGTTTATTTTTAGAAGATGCCGTTAAGGAGTTTAAGCAGGTAGGAGATATGATAGAAGTATCATTATCCAGCGGTAGAATTATTCAGGCTGATTTTATTATCCTTTCAATTGGAGTACGTCCTGATACAACTTTGGCTAAGGATGCAGGATTAAAAATTGGAGAAACAGGTGGTGTTTGGGTGGATGATTACTTACAAACATCCGAAAAAGATATTTATGCAGTAGGGGATAGTATTGAGTTCCCACATCCAATTACTAAGAAACCAACTATTGCGTTTTTAGCAGGTCCGGCAAACCGCCAGGGTAGGATTTTAGCTGATAATATGGTTTATGGTCATAACCGTAAATATAAAGGTTCAATTGGTACTGCAATTGCTAAGGTGTTTGATATGACTGCCGGTATTACTGGTATGACTCACAGAAGCTTAAAGGCTGCTGGTGTTAAACATGATTGTACTATTGTACATGCAGGTTCTCATGCAGGTTATTATCCGGGATCAATGCAGATGATGCTTAAAATTAGTTTTGATCCAAAATCGGGTAAGTTATATGGTGGACAAGTTGTTGGATATAAAGGGGTTGATAAGCGATTAGATCTTTTAGCGACAGTGATTAAAAATGAAGGGACAATCTATGACCTACAAGAAATAGAACATGCCTATGCTCCTCCATTTAGTTCTGCTAAGGATCCAGTAAATCAAGCCGGATACAATGCTGAAAATATTATCAAAGGATTATTTAAACCTTTGTCTCCGTTTAAATTTCATAAGCGAATTAAAAAAGAGTGTTTTGTATTAGATATTCGTACACCTGAGGAGGTTTCTATTGATGCCATTGAAGATTCAGTAAACATAGAATTGGATAAGCTTAGAGAAAACCTGGACCGAATTCCAAAAGATAAAAAGATTATGATCTATTGTGGAGTTGGTTTAAGAGGTTATGTAGCAGCACGTATCTTAAAGCAAAACGGTTTTGACGATGTTTATAATCTATCTGGAGGATTAAAGGTTTATAAACAAGCAATGTCTGAGCAATCAAATATTATTTTCTTTTCAAATGAAGAGAAAGAAGAACAAAAGGAAGAAATGGAAATGCCAAATATAAACGTAAAAGCAATGGCAGTTGATGCCTGTGGATTACAATGTCCTGGACCAATACTTAAATTAAAAGAAAGTATTGATGCTATTGATTATGGAGAAAGATTAGAAGTAACAGCTACTGATCCAGGATTTTATAATGATGTTGCATCGTGGTGTAAGGTGACAGGTAACCGTTTGGTTAAGAGAGATAATAATGCCGGAGAGATAACTGCAATTATTGAGAAGTTTAAAAAGGATGCAGATAATAGTACTGTTCCTAAATCAGATGCAGATCATAAAACAATGGTAGTTTTTAGCGATGATATGGATAGAGCTTTGGCTTCCTTTGTTATTGCCAATGGAGCAGCCAGTATGGGTAAAAAAGTTACTATGTTTTTTACATTCTGGGGATTAAATGTCATTAAGGATGTGAATCGTCCAAAGGTAAAAAAGGATATGATGGGCAATATGTTTGACAAGATGATGCCTGGTCATGCCGGAAAACTAAAACTCTCAAATATGAATATGGGAGGTATGGGACGTAGAATGATGAAACTTCGAATGAAAGATAAAAACGTTGATGCTCTTGAAACTATGATCCAACAAGCAAAAGACAGTGGAATCAATATGATTGCTTGTCAGATGAGTATGGATATTATGGGTGTTCACAAGGATGAGTTAATTGATGGAGTAAATATTGGTGGTGTAGCCAATTACCTTGAAGAAGCAGAGCAATCAAACTTGAATCTATTTATTTAATATAGTAATAGTGGCATAGTTGGTTGGTAATATAATTATATACCTGTCAGGGTTTAAAAACCTGACAGGTCTGGTTTATATTAATTGATACTTTAATTCCCCCTTAACCCTTTTTCTTTAACCTTAATAATTACGTTTATCTGCACCCCACATTAATTTATTTCGAAGTGTAGCATAATAATTAATACCAGGTAAGTCAATTAATTTTATTGAATAAGGTGCCTTTTGAATATGTAACTCTAAGGACTCATCAAAAATCTCACTTCTGGAGTCAAGTGTAGCCAGGTAAGTATCTGCTCGTCCTTCAACTTTTAATGTAATTTTCATATTATTAGGCACTACCATAGGACGTACAGTTAAATTATGCGGAGCAATTGGTGTAATAACATGACACTGAGATTTTGGGTGAATAATTGGTCCACCAACGCTTAGAGAATAAGCTGTAGAACCTACAGCTGTTGCAACAATTAATCCATCTGCCCAGTATGAGTTTAAGAATTTTCCATCAAGGTAGGTGTGTATAGTAATCATTGAAGCAGAATCTCGCTTTTGTACAGCTAATTCGTTTAAACCGATATTTAAATCTCCAAATAAATTATTTTCTGTTTTTAACTGTAAAAGCTCAACCTCATTTATTTTATAATTACCTGTGAAAATATGGTCAATAGCATTATTAATATCATCTTCTGAGATATCTGCTAAAAATCCTAATCGTCCACTGTTAATTCCAACAATAGGGATATTTGAATCCTTTACAAGTGTTGTAGCATGAAGAATTGTACCATCTCCTCCGATACTTAAAAATAAATCAATCCCTTTAAGATCTTCGCTTGTTTCAAATAATTTAAATTCAAATGCAGCGATATCAAATTTTTGAAATAAGAAATCATAAAAAGGTTTATAAATAATAATTTCAGCCTGGTGATTTCTTAATTTCTTAAACAGGTTGATACAACTATCTTTAAATAAGTCTGAAAATTGTTTGCCAAATATCGCAATCCTCATAAAAGAGATGTTAATGATTTAAATGTAAATTAACTTAATACATTGAATTAATAGTTCCCAAAAGTAGTTAGGTAATTTAGTGCATCAAAATAAAATACTTAAAATCTACATTGGAAGGTTTAAGTGTATATATAATCCTTTTAATCCGGATTTGTTAATAGCATAATTTATAGATAAAACTTTGTCGTAATAAGTTACAATATCCAATCCAATACCATAACTGTATAAGAAAGAGTTGCTCAATGAGTTACTTGAATCCGGTTTGTTTTTATGTACATACCCGGAATCAAAAAATGGTTTAATATAAAGTGCATAATGGAGTTTTGAGAACTGATTGAGGTTTATAAAATTAATATTTGCAGTTTTTGTTGGTATCAATTCAAATAGTATTTTGTTTTTAAGATACCCATAATTATCACTCTCAATTACATTATACTCATATCCATTTAAAAACTCTTTGTATCCTAATCCATTGCTTATTACAAATGGATTATTATTATTTGAATTTGCAACAGCGCCAAAGTTGAATCCAAAGTACAACCTTTTCTTTATTTGACCATACTGTTGATATTTGAGCTTAAGAGAGAAGTTTTGAATTTCATTATTGAGTAGACCTAAGCCATTTTTCTCAATACTTCCTTCGAACATGTTGCCCTTAAGCGGATACGTTTTAGAGTCTCTTAAATCTAAATTATACTTGTATTGTAGCGAAAAATAATTTAAAAAATTGCTGCCACTTGCCAGATAGTTGGGGTTTAAACTTGCTAATGTGTCCTTAATATTATATGAATTATAACTTAAAGTAAGTTTGTGCTTATTAAAGAACCCATGGCGATAGTGTAAAAATATATCAGAAGCAACTTGTTGTTCTATAAATGAATTGCTGGTTTTAAAATACACTGCTTCATTATCGGATATAGCAAAAGAAACCTGGTTTTGAGCAGCATAGTTAAATGAAGTTCCCCAGCCTAGTTTATAATTTCTAGGAGCTGTAGTAAATAGTACTTCGGCTTCATTTAAATATCCAATTCGCAATTTGATCTTTAGAATTTCGTTCATTCCTCTGAAGTTTTCCTGCTTCAGGTAAATGCCATAATTCATGCGACTCCAATCGCCGTTTTTTAAAAATGAGCTAAAATTTCTATCGGCATGCTCAAACAGTGGTAAAAACCATGTGTACCATCGTTCTTCAACCTTGACAACAAAATCAACGGTGTCATTATTGCTAAATGTATATTCAATGTATACAAAATTAAAAAGGGAAGTTTTTAAAAGATTTTGACGGCTTTTCCCAATCAATTCATAGAAATCAGACTTTGCAATTTTATCTCCTTTCTTAAATAAAAGTTCATTTCTGATTATTCTTGATCTGGTTTTTTTATCTCCACTTACTTTAATTGTATTAACAATAATAGTATCATTGATTTCTGAAAGGTCAGAAGTAGGGAGACTAGATGAATAAGATTTTAGACTAGTAAGTATGCTAATTGTAAAAATAGAAATCCAATAAATTATATGTTTTTCATACCGCTTCAAAACCAATTCTTTTACACAATTTCACACTATTACAGTCCTTGTATTTTATAATAGCGATCCGTCATGAAGAATTAAATTCTTCAATATTGAAAAACATCATTTTACAATTACAAAGACATTCTAAACATCTAAATATCTAATCAGAGCATCATAATTTTTCTTAACAACTTCATCAACAGTATTCTTTTCAGTATATGATGCGGTTACTGTATAATCATATCTATCAAAAGCCCTTAAGACAGGACTTATATCTTCTCTGTTTAATTTAATGGTAATGCTTAATGGAGCATTTGGATCTTTCTGATTTACATAAAAACTAAGAACCTTTGTGTCTGTATCTTCAATGATCTGTGATATCTCAGAAATAGAATACTCATACGCTGGCATTTCAATTTCAATAATGCCCCCTGGAGTATGAGCGGCAATTAACTGAGCAAAATTCTTCAGCAAATCAGGTTGAGTGATCATCCCTAGATATTCTTTATTTTCTGCTAAAACAGGAATTACAGTAAGTTGTAATCTAGATGCAATTTCAATTACACTATATATATGTTGGTTATAATAAACATAAGGTGATGTAAGTGAAAGTTGGTGATTACCAAGCGGTTCTTCTGGTTTATTTAAGTCAAAAATGTCAGTATCAGCAATTAAACCCAAAAATTCCTTATTGTTAACAATAGGTAAATGGGATACTCGGAAAACCTCCATCCAGTTTAACGCATCTAACCCAGAATCAGAGGTTTTCAATGCGGGAACAATATCTGATATCAAATCTTGTGCTAACATATAATGTGTTTCAAGAAATACTCTTAACTTTGTCGCGGGAGAAACAGTAAAATGTACTCCCCATTTTTTTATTACGACTTTGCCTAAATTTAGTTGCATAAAAATAAACTATCAAGTAATTGATAATTTATTTTTATATTTTCGATGAAATGGCAAAGATGTTTGACTAAAATTAGTTTTAATGACAAAACTGAGTGTAAATATTAATAAAGTTGCCACGCTTAGAAACTCTAGGGGTGGAGATATGCCCAATGTTGTAAAAGCAGCTGTGGATGTACAGCTGTTTGGAGCTGATGGTGTAACTGTTCATCCTCGTCCTGACGAAAGACACATCACTTATAAAGATGTAATGGATATTAAACCACAAATAAAAACAGAATTCAATATTGAGGGGTATCCATCAAGAAACTTTATTGATTTGGTAAAAAAGGTAAAACCACATCAAGTAACTTTAGTTCCTGATCCACCTGAAGCAATTACATCTAATGCAGGATGGGATACAATTACTAATAAAACCTTTTTACAAGAAGTTATTGCAGAATTTAGTGAGAAAGGTATCAGAACTTCTATTTTTATTGATACAGATCTCGATAATGTTGCAAATGCCGCTGCAACTAATACAGATAGGGTTGAACTTTACACGGAACCTTATGCAGCAATGTACTTAAAAGATAGAGAGAAAGCTGTAGCTCCTTTTGTTGCTGCTGCTGAAATGGCTAAAAAAGTTGGATTAAAGATTAATGCAGGTCATGATCTTAGCCTTGAAAACTTAAGATTCTTTTATGAAAAGATTCCTTATTTAGCAGAAGTATCTATCGGACATGCCCTGATATGTGATGCTTTATATATGGGCCTTGAGAAAACAATTCAGTTATATAAAGAACAACTTAAGAAATAAGCTGTTGTTTATAAATGACTATGGAGTTGTTTAGTAAACATATAGGGAATGGAGAACAAAATTTGATCATTATTCATGGGCTTTATGGTTCATCGGATAATTGGTTAACAATTTCCAGACATCTCGAAGATATTTGCAATATTTATCTTATTGATCAAAGAAATCACGGACGTTCACCTCATTCTTCAATAATGAATTATGAGGTGATGGCTGATGATCTTAATGATTTCATGATTCAGGAAGGATTGGAGTCTGCCATAATTATGGGGCATTCTATGGGAGGCAAAACTGCTATGCGTTTTGCCTTAAAATACTCTCACAAAGTTGAAAAACTACTAATTTTAGATATTGCTCCAAAATCATATGATGGTTTTAGTAATTATGCTCAAATAACAAATGATCATAGAAGTATTGTTGATGCTTTGTTATCTGTTAACCCAAAAGAATTTTCTTCAAGAAGTGGAATTGATAAATTTTTAAAGGAAAAGATACCTAATGATATGGTTCGTTCATTTCTTTTAAAAAATGTGGGGAGAGCTGAAGATAAAACCTTATTCTGGAAACTAAATATTCAGTCTATTTCAGAAAATCTTCATAATATAATGTCAGGGTTCAGTGACCTTGGTGACAGTGATCGTTTTCCAGAGAATAAAAATGTTTATTTAATATGTGGAGCAAATTCTCCATATGTTCAGGAAGAAGATATACAATCTGTTCGTAAATTATTTCCATCTGCACAATTAACTACAATACCTAATGCAGGTCATTGGCTTCATGCTGAACAGCCTGAATTATTTGTAAAAACCACAAGGTATTTTATAGAATCATAAAAATAGAAAAGTCACTCCTTTTGAAGTGACTCTAAGTTTATCTATTTATTGGTAAGACAGGCAAAAGCTTCTTTTGATTTTGCAATTTGCTGTACCTGAATTTGTCATGTCATTATTATTCTGCATTGGACCTCCCTGCATTCCGCCAGGTGGAGGACCTTGCATACCTCCCGGAGGAGGGCCACCCATGCCGCCACCTGGAGGATTTCCCATGCTATTATTATTTTCTCCATCAGGAGGGGATGGTCTTTCTCCACTCATTGCTCCATTTAATGAGATACAACAACTAAATGCATTTAATGTATCTGATGCAGTAATTGAAGTTTTATAAAACGTTTTAAATGGAATAACCATTTCGTAAAATAAAATTCCTTCATCATTTTTATAGTATGAGGCAATGATTCCCTTTGCTTTTGAAAAAGGAACTGTATTTTGTTCTGACTGGATGCTGCTAAAACCTGATAGATTGATTTCTTTGGTTGCTATTTGAGGCCCTTCCTGATTAAAAGGTTCTGTCATACCCGGTTGTTGATTAAAACCTTGTAGGTCTGTAATTTCCCTCATTTCAGGCTTATTTCCTTTTTGATTTGAGGCAGTGTTATCCTGCATGTTTCCCTGCATATTTGGAGGACCTTGCATTACCGGATATGTAAGTGAGTATGGGTAATTGTTACTTTCAGCCAAGGTGTCAAGTTGAAGTTTTAATCCACCACTGGCAATTTGTTGTATGGTGCTTTCATCAACTGTTCGTGCAGCAAAATACAGGTTATTACGATCGTTTGTAAATTCGTAATTGAGTTTCAGATTCTTGTCATAATATTTTAATGGAATATTCCAGTCGTTTTCAGCACCATCAATTTGTATTTTGTTGGTTTGCCATAAAATTGACTGATAAACCTTATGCGAACATGAAACAAGAATAAGTAACACTAATGAACTAAAAATCCATTTTTTCATTATTATCAAGTTTATTAATTTCAATGTAATGTTAACCTGATAAAATCTGATTCTCAATCTTATTCGACAGATTGGTTGATTTTGTCGATGATTAGTTCAATGTGATATTTAAAACAGATTTATAGCAATACTTCGTTAAATATGGCTCAAGTTTTTATTAACCACATTATTTTTTGAATCACAGTTTTCTTTGTGGGTTAGGAGTTAAAAATAAGAAGAAATATATTCTCATTAACAATTAATTTACTTCCGGTTTCATGCTTCCGGTTTCTATACAAACAAATATTACATGAAAACAAAATAGTCTCTTTTCTTTTGTCTAAAATCTAACAGTCTATTGTTTAAATGACACGCTCAAAGTAGTCTTCCTCAATAAGTGGCTTGCCCATAAATCTTAATAATAATTGAGCTGTCGCTAAAACATCTTTTTCACAGTAAATGGCTATTCTGTCAATATCCTTCTCTTTATAATAAACTTCTGCTACCTGGCTTCCGTCGATATCATCTTTAGGTGAGGGAATATTAAAAATGGTAGTTAACAGATTCAAGGAGGTGTAATGTTTATAATCACCAAATTTCCACAGGTCGAGCGTATCTAAAAATTTAACCTCCCATGGTTTTTTACCTGCAATGTCTAAGCTCTGTGGCAATTTTAATCCGTTAATAAGCATACGTCGTGCTATAAACGGAAAGTCAAATTCTTTTGCATTGTGGCCGCATAAATTTCGGTCAGGGCTTTTGCTCATAAAAGCATTAAGCATATCAGAGAATTCCATTAATAGACTTTTTTCATCATCACCGGCAAAGCTTTTTACTTTAAAATGCATTTCACCTTTAACATGATGAATAATACCTGCTGATATACAAACTATTTTACCAAATTCAGCATAGATGCCTGCCCTTTGATATATATCTTCTGGAGTTTCTTCATCTTTTAAGAAATAAGTAGCTTTTTTATTCCATAATTCCTGCATGGCTTCGCTTTGTTCGCTATAATTTTCATACTGAGGAACTGTTTCAATATCTATAAATAGTATATTTTCCGGAGCTAGATTATCAAGCATAATTAGTTGGTTAAATTAAGATTTTGTTCAATATGTTGTTTTAAAAGGTTGATTGCTACCTTATTGTTTCCACCTTGAGGAACAATAAGATCGGCATATCTTTTGGTTGGTTCAATAAATTGAAGGTGACTTGGTTTTACAGTTTGTTCATAACGATCCAAAACTTGTTTTACATCTCTTCCCCTTTCAACAATATCACGAAGAATTACCCGGGATAATCTATCATCAGCTTCAGCATCAACAAAAACCTTTAGGTTCATTAACTCTCTTAATGGTTTATGTCCTAAAATTAAAATACCCTCAACAATAACAACGTCGCGTGGGCTAATAGTTGTTGTTTCATCACTGCGTGTACATGATAGGTAAGAATATGAAGGCATTTCAATGCTTTCGTTATTTTTGAGTTTCTTCAGGTGGTTTATTAATAAATCCCATTCAATACTTTCCGGATGATCAAAATTTAACTTTTTTCTTTCTTCAATTGAAATATCACTATTGTCCTTATAGTATGAATCCTGTGGTAAAACAGTAACTTCACCTTCAGGGAGTTGTTCAATAATTTTTCTAACTACAGTAGTTTTTCCGGAGCCAGTTCCTCCTGCAATACCAATTATTAACATATGATCGGTTTATTTTTATCTTTGTAAAGATAAGAATTGATTATTTGAAGATAAGAACTTATTGATAAATTAGTTAAATCTTATGTCTTTTATCTTATGTCTAATAATCTATTAAGAGTATAACCTTTAAAAATTAAATAATGATTAAGCACGTTGTATTATTTCAACTAAAAGAATTTGAGTCAGCCGAAGCAAAGGTTGATAAATTAAGTGAGATCAAATCAGCACTTGAAGCATTGCCTCCTAAGGTTGATGTAATTAAAAGTTTAACCGTTGGTATCAATGCAAATCCGGAAGAGCAATATGATATTATTTTGGAAACCACTTTTAATAATTTAGAAGAGTTAGATATTTATGCAAAACATCCCGATCATGTAGCAGTTGGTGGAATAATTAGAGCAGTATTGGAAAAAAGGGCATGTGTAGATTACGAAATATAATCCCTTAATAATATACACATGAAATTTACCAAGTATTCTCTGATTATTATATGCATGGCTTTATTTAGCTGTGCTCCTAAAATAATTGAAGTTAGCCCTGATAACAAAAAAATTGATTATGTAGGACGTATTAATTTTGAAAATCCTCATGAGCCTGTTCTATATTGGAGTGGTTCTACTATAACTGTTAAATTTTCCGGTTCTGATATTTCAGCAACATTAGATGATGAAAATGGATTGAATTATTATAATGTTGTTATTGATCAGGATTCTGTTTACCCATTGAAGTTAGATAAAGGTGTTAATAAGTATAACCTTGCTAAAGGTTTGTCGTTAAATGAACCTCATATCGTTTCATTAGTAAAAAGAAATGAATGGAGAACCGGACAAACCAGTTTTATGGGTTTTACTATTGCTGGAACTTTAAAAGATATACCAGAAAAGAGCGGTCGTTTAATTGAATTTTACGGGAATAGTATCACAGCGGGATATGCCATAGAAAACAATACTGGTGGAGATTCACCGGATAGTACCTATACAAATAATTATAAAACTTATGCAGCTTTGACTGCTCGTCATTTTAATGCTGATTTGCATTGTATTGTTCGTTCAGGTATCGGAATTAATGTGAGTTGGGAGCGACCAATTATGCCTGAAATATGGGATCGTTTGAACCCTATAGATTCAACAAGCAAATGGGATTTTTCAAAAGTAACACCCGATATTGTTGTTGTGAATTTGATGCAAAATGACAAATGGCTTGTTGAATTACCTGAAAATTCAGAGTTTAAATATCGTTTTGGAGATACAAAACCTACTGAGGATGAAATAATCAATGCATATGCGCATTTTGTTAAAGGAATCAGGGAACAATATCCATCAACACCAATTATTTGTGCATTAGGTAGTATGGATGCAACAGAAAAAGGTTCTGCATGGCCCGGTTATGTTGAAGAAGCAGTTTCTTTGTTAGGAGACTCTACTATTTATATGCATTTCTTTCCTTTTATTGAAAAAGGAGGTCACCCAAGAGTGGATGATAATAAAAAAATGGCTGAAAGTTTAATTCAGTTTATTGATGAGAATATAGAATGGTAGTGATATTACTTAAATATCAATAAAATAAAAAAGGCTTAATGGGTGAGGAGTTTTCCATTGAGCCTTTTTTATAAAAGACAAAAATAATATGCTACATTATTTTATTTAAATTGAGAAGTTATCTCTTTAAGCCAGGCTTCAATTCTTTTATCAGTTAAGTCACTTTCATTATCTTCATCTAATGGTAAGCCAACAAAAAGGTCATTTATAACTGCTTTTGATTCTTCAAATTCATATTTTGATGAATCTACCATTCCAATAATGTGACATCCTTTATCCCTAATAGTTTCATAAATAGTACCAATGCCATCAACAAATGAATCTGAATAAGATTCAGAATCACCTAAACCAAATATAGCAATGGTTTTACCGTTTAAGTTAATGTTTGCAATTTCAGGTAAGAATTCTTCCCAATCATCTTGTAAATCACCAATTCCCCACGTTGATGTTCCAAAAATAAAATTGTCATAGTTTTCTATAATAGTAGTTTTTGTATTGGAAACATCAAATAAATCTACATTTTCTCCCAGACCTACTGCAATTTTGCGTGCGATCTGTTGAGTAGTTCCCCCGTTGGAACCGTATAAAAGTGCAATTTTCTTCATAGCTACTTTGCTTTATCTGAGGTAAATTTCTTCGATGAGTTAGAAGTTTCTTTTTTTGATTGCATCCAGCTTTCTTGTAACAAAGGGAAGGTACCAACCATTAATAATCTAATTCCTTGTTGATTTGCGTTTAGGTCTATTGTTTTGTCCATTTTTTTATAGCGTTAATTTTTAAACATTAATTGGTTTTAAATGATATGTCAAAATTAGACCTGTACACTTATGTCAGCAATCCTTATATGTAGTTATTTATCAGTGCAATTTGAGTTTTTTTTCAGAATTTACCAAAAGTGTGTGATTGTAAGTGGTTGTAAAACAGAGGTGTGAAAAATATTGATCACCAAATGTTGTTACTCATTTTTTATGAAGTAGGGATTTCAGACTGAAATATCGATAGGTAAATACATATAAACTTGCTCTACAACAGTTTTTGTACAATTTAAATTCATAATAATTAGGGATTGAGGTCAAATGTTATTATTACTTCATTTGTAATGTCATATTAATGATTGTGACAGATAGATATGTAGTAATTCTTAAATTGTGAGATTATGAGAGTAGAAAATAAACCTTCATTAACTGTTAAAAGTATGCACAATGATAATTCTGATAGAATGAGAATTAAAATTGAAGATTATAAAAGTGCAGAAATGCAAATCTTAATGCATCATGTATATGAATACAAAAAAGGATTAAGGAATTTAGTATTGCATACAATGAATAGCAGAGAGAAAAGAATTACAGAAGAAATGTTAGACCGAAAAGGAATTGCTTTTTACATGCAACAATTAGATTCTGGAAAAATTAATGTGTTTTTTGGAGATAATAGATGTGTGAAAATCATCGAGTCGTTTGGACATAAAACCTTAAACGATTTTTCTGATGAAGAAGATTTTATTTTAGGTACAATGTTGGGGTATGACAGAATTCAACAATGCGAACGTTACCTAAAAAGAATGAATCAAAAAACCGGATTGGCTATCTAGTAAAGTCTTAATAAAAAATAGGTATATAAAATATACAGACGCTGTTCTGTTTTGGTTGTCTAAGCCTGCTCAGGAATTTATAAAATATCCTCATAATTATAAATATCTACAACCTGAGCAGGCTTATGTTGTGCTAAATAACCCTTTTATATTTAGTTAGTTGGTTTTATTTTTTAAATAGTTTACCAGACTGGCTTTTACCATCTACAACTATATTATATAAATAAATTCCACTATTAAGGTTCTCAATATTAATTGTTTCCTCGCTACTTATTTCCTTATCCAGTACTTTTTTTCCTAGCATATCAAATAGTTGAATATTAGCAAGATTATTTGTTGAGCTAAAGCTAATAGAAACATTATCATAAGCTGGGTTAGGATATAATATAACATTTACTTCTTCATCATTATCAATTCCTGTTGCAGTTGTAAGGTCAGTGTAATTAAATATACGTTTATCTGTTGCAATTAATTCGCCTGATTCTTCATCGTAATCGTAACTTAAGTATTCCGTCAATTTATTATTAAACTCAGAATTAGTTTCTCTTTCCTGTTTAAAACATTTATTCGAAATTGCAGGCATTAATATTTCAGAGATAGAATAGTTGGTATCGTAAATGTATTCTTGCTTTTCATAATCATACCAATTCCCTGAATCATCCTGAGTTTGATATATGTTGGTTGATACATTTCCATTAACATATGTAAAAACGCCTTTTTCCCCAATACTTGAATTACTGTCGTTAGGATCACCATCGTATGCAGAGTATGAAAGAACATGGTTGTTGCTATCTACTATCATAGGTCCATACATAATAGACCAATCTGAGTTTACATCATCACGACTGCTAACCGTTAGCATAGTAAGATATCCATTAGAGTCATAGGTTCTTGCATATACTATTAATTTATCCCAACTAGAAGTATTTGTTTTGTATTCATACTCACTACTCGTATCATAACCATAATCATTATAGGTAGTTTCGATTTTATATTGAGGAGACCAGGTTCCACTCTCGCCCTGAGAGGCTATTGACTGAGTTAAATTTCCATCGTCATCGTAAGTGTATAGTTCTCTGTAATAAGCATCTGTATACCAGTTGCCCGCTGTTTCATTCCAAGAAAACTCTAAATATGCAGAGATGTTTCCATTATCATCATAAGTATAAGTTGATAGATACTTATCATCAGACCAACCCTCATAAAGGATTGCTTGGCTTAGCAAATCATTACTATTGTAAGAAAATTCGTAAGTTAGATCTTCATTCCAACTGCTGCCATCCCAATAATAATCAGTATAACCATCTAGGCTGTAGGTATAGGATGATGCAGTTTTTAAATTAGAAGATGTTTTACTAATGGCTAGAGTGTTTAAAGCTTTAAAGTGACTGTTTGAAGCTTGTAGTAGTTCGTGGAAACTTTTCTTACCATTGCTTTCCTTTAGAGTAGATTGTCCGAAACAAAATGTAATAGACAACAATAAAAATCCCAAAAGAGTAAAAGTCTGTTTCATAATTAAATATATTTTGTTTTAAATGTATAATCTCTATGATTTATAACTTTTCCCCACTTAAATTATAAAATGTTGTGTGTTGAAACTGACATTAAATTCTATTAGAATAATATTAATGTAGTTGAAGTAGATTAGGTAAGTGTATTATTCGGTAAAACTATACTTAATTAATGGTCGATAATTGTAAAAATCGGTCATTTTTATTTTGATACAGCTTTTTAGGAGTAGTCCCTGTATATTTTTTTATTTCTTTAATAAAATGGGACTGATCATAATAGTCTTTTTTTGGAGATAATATTCCATTTGATATTTCTCTATAAGAATTACTGCAACGAAGTATCTTTAAATATTCTTTTAAACTAAAACCAAATTGATTGTTAAAGTACCTGTTAATTTGTCGGCTACTCCAACTAACTGCTTGTGATAGTTCTTCCACTGAATAGCATCTTTTATTATAAATTAAATCAAAGAGTTTTAATTTTCTTTTATCAACTTTAGGGAGATTTAAATTATTAATATCCTTGTTTATACAGGCAGTTGTTTTCGTAATAAAGAACTCAAAATTATTTTTGGTGTATGCTTCTAAATTGCAACGAGGTTGTAATATTATTAATGATTTATTTTGTAATTGTTTAACTTGTTCAGGGAATATAAATTCAGCAGCTAAAAGTTTAAAACGAATTCCTAGTATTTTTCCATTTTTAGGAATGGTTACGTCAATAGGCTCTGTCCAAATACCTGTGAGAATTAGTCTTGTGTGTGTATCTGAATTATACTCAGAAATTAATTCAAACATACCATCAGGTAAAATGGTATGCTTTCTTTCGTCTCCGGTATTTTCATACTCCCAAAAGCACTCTACAAATTGGTTTAAGAACTTAGAAGGTTTATGTTCTCTGTATTTAAGTTTCATATTGATCTTTTTTCAGAACTAGTGATAAGGCAAATAGTAACCTTTACCCAGTTCAAATATTAAAAACCAATACAGTTATACTTTGACAAATCGTAAATAGTATACGACAAATTGTAAAATAAATAAATGTATCTTGGTTAAACAAAAGATTATGTGTGCTTTAACATATTTTAGTTCAAAGGGAGTTATTTAGTATAATACTTTACCTGGATTGTAATAAATGTTTTAATTTTAGCCTCCTGTATAAGCATACGAATATGGAAACTTGGGTAATATTTTTACTTTTTAGTCCGGTTTATATACCTTTTGTAATTTCATTAACAATAATTTTTAATGCAGAGAAGAAGAATTATGCAAAAAAAACGCTGTCTATAGTTCTTCTAAATATATCTGCGTTATTTTTTGGATTGTACTTTTTTCTGACTGGCAAATATGAATTTTATTCAAAAATATTGATGTTAAATGTAATGTCATTACTGTTGGTTTATCCAAGCATATACATTTATCTCCAACAATTAATTCAACCAAATTATTCCATACGAAAAATTTTAATTCACCTTATTCCAACAGGAATCATATTTGTACAAAGTTTGGTTTATTATATAATGCTTAGTGAATACGAACGTTTTATGTTTGTAAAAGTATTTCGATATAATCCGGAGTGGAATAATCCTACTTTAGTGTTTATTTTTTTCTGTCGTATATTTAATATTTTGGTTCTTTTTATACAGATCTTTTATTATGGTATAAAAATCACAGCTATTTTAAAAAAGTATAATTCAACAATTAAAAATCTCTTTTCAAATACAGAGGGAATTAGTTTAAATAGCATTAGGATACTCAATTTTGCATTATTTGTGGCTTCTATTACAAGTATTGTATTTTATTCAATTAATCCTGTTAAAATCTTTGGAAATTATGTAGTTCTGATTATTCCACTGACCATTATTTCAATTGCTATTTGGTTGTTAGGAATTGTAGGGTTAAGACAGAAAATGTTACCACAGGAAATAGAATTTGAATTTCAATCAAAAAAATCAATACCTCAAAATCCCAATAGAAAATTATATGAAAGGTTAATTTCCTATTTTGATGAAAATAAACCATATCTCAATCAAAATTTAAAAATTGATGATCTTATTACTGAATTGGGTACAAACAGAACACATTTATCTAATGCTATAAATCTTAATGCAGAAAAAAACTTTAACAAATTCGTAAATGATTATCGAATTCAATATGCAAAAGATTATATACTTCAAAATAAAAAAAGCTGTAATAAAGACGATGTAGCTGTTAATTCAGGTTTTGGTTCAGTTCGTACTTTTGAACGTAATTTTAAAGATAGTGTTGGAGAGAGTTTTAGCCAGTTTTTTAATCGAGTTTAAATGATGGTTAATCATTAGACATAAAGAGGGACTTCCAGTATAATAATTTAGCTGACTTATTTTTTAATAACGATGATGAACAGCTTATTGGTGATATGACATCATATCGTTAATGTAATTTTATCATTAATTTATCCAATTGTCCGAAAAATACAATTTTCTAAGTATGGAAAAAGTATACCTTTGGCGCATTTATTTATTGGGTATCATTGAACATTATTGTGAAAATGTCGTTTTTATAGGCAATAAAGTTTCAATTTATTATTTGGGTAACATCTTTTTCGTAATACCGTAAGATAGAATTTAATATACTCTGTATGATTGAATCCTTTTATTGGGGAATAAATTTTTGGATGATTATACTGGGGTCAACAAAATATTTAAGCAAAGAGAAATATAAATATAAACATTAAACATGTTAAGATTTTTTTATTGTGTTAGTTTAATACTAATGGTTAGTTTGCCAATTGTTGCACAAAAGAATCCGACTATTAATAAGTCGCGTTTGTTAGAGTTGGCAAATGATAAGGAAAAGGCACAAAAAGAGTATTCAAATGCTGAGAAATACTATAAAAAGGGTGAAGGAACCTATGACGAAGCTCTGAAATATTATTTGAGGCTATATGAATATTGTAATGATGACCAGGCTTTAAATTATAAGATTGGAGCTTGTTACCTCGGAGACTCTAATAAAAAAGCAGCACTGGATTTTTTATTACAAAGTGATGCCTCCGTTGCTAAAGACTATTATTATTTATTAGGAAGAGCTTATCAGTATAATTATAAATATACTGAAGCCAGAGAAGCTTTTGAAAAGTATTTTGAACTTCAGAATAATTGGAACAGAAAGGAAAAACTGGAGCAATTGATGCAGTTAAAACGTGAATGTATATTTGGTAGCACTGCTTTGCAAGATTCAACTCCTGTTTTTATATACAATATGGGGCCCGTAATGAATACCTACTATGATGATTATGGCGCTGTTTTTATTGCAGAGGATTCTACTTTTTTTTATACCTCAAGACGACCTAAAAAAGAACCTGCTCATAGAGTATCTAGGTTTAAGTATAATGAAAAGATATTGTATTCAGAGGGAAGTCTGCAAGAAAATCCTGTAGAATCTGACCTTTTGAGAAAACTTAATAAATCAAGACATAATGCGGTAGCCGGTTATAACAGTAAACAAGATTTATTGTATTATTACAAAGGAAAAGAAAGAACAGGGAATATTTATTCTACTGAAATAAAACATGGTAAAGCTAAAAAGCAAAAAGCACTTAATGGCAAATTAAATCATATTGCTTATAAGGAAACTTCTTTTACTATATCAGAAAATGGAGAAGGTTATTTTATATCAAACAGAAGAGGAGGACAGGGAGGCAAAGATATTTGGTATTGTAAGCAAAAAGGCAAAAACCGATTCTCAAAAATTAAAAATCTGGGAAATGTGATAAACACTCCATTTGATGAAGAATGTGTATTTGTTACACCAGATGGAAATACACTATATTTTTCTTCCAATGGACATGAAGGAATGGGGGGATTTGATGTGTTTAAATCTGAAAAATTAGAAAATGGTATTTGGAGCAAGCCTGTTAATATGGGTTATCCAATTAATAGTCCTGCAGATGAGCTTTTTTATAAAGAAACTGAAAATCCTGATATCGCCTTATATTCTGCCATAAGAGCTGATGGTTATGGGGGATTGGATATTTATAAAATTGTAAAAGACAATAGAATTCCTTTTACATTGGGAGGTATAGTTACAGATGTTAAAACACAGGAAACATTAAATAGTATTGTTAGTGTTTTTCATATTGATAACGATGAATTAGTAGCCTCAGTTGCAACCGATTCTTTGACTAATAAATATTATATATCTTTTGACGATATAGGTAATTATTATGTGGTTGTAGATGCTGAAGGATATCAGTCGGTTAAAGATACAATCAACTGTCCTGCAGAGCGTCATGCTGAGATTGAAATGAATTTTTCTCTTGAAAAATTAAAGTCTCCATTCACTATTAAGGGGTATGTAAGGGATTCTGCAAGCTATGAACCTATTTCTGCAGTTATTGAATGTTACGATGCAGATTCCGATACACTATTAGCTCGTCAGGTTACTCAGCCTGAGGATGGAAAATACAGTATGACTTTAGCAGATAAGTACAATGTTAGACTGGAGGTTATTGCAGAAGATTATTTCACAGTTTCAGAAAGCTTGAATGCTAAGAATATGGAGGTGGATTTTGTAAAAAAAGTATTTGATTTGGCTAGTAGCAAGGTTTATTATCATTTGGATGGACACATAATAAATGCAGATAATAGCCAACCGGTTATAGCCTCATTATTCTTTTATCATACAGGTGAAACAGTCCCATTTTACGCACAAACTTCAGATTCTATTGGAAATTATGATGTTCAATTTGAAGAAGCAGGTCCTTTTAATATTGAAGTGAAGGCTGAAGGATTCTTCTTCGTAAATGATACTATTCGCTTTGAAGAGGCTGACAGTTTACAACAAACAGCAGACTTTAGCTTAAAACCAATGAAAAGAGGTGCAAAAATCGTTGTTGAAAATATCTTATTTAATTCAGGAAAGGCAACATTAAAACCAACATCTTATTCAGAGCTTGATAAACTAGCAACTTTATTACTTGAAAATAATGATATAAGAATTGAGGTTTCTGGGCATACAGATAATGTGGGATCAGCTGCGATCAATAAAAAGATATCAAAAGCCAGAGCATTAACAGTAAGAAATTATTTAGTGACTAAAGGTGTTGAAGAAGAAAGATTGGAATATGAAGGATATGGATTTGATCAGCCTATTGCCAACAACAGTACAGCTGAAGGCAGAGCGCAAAACCGTAGAGTGGAAATCAAGGTTATAGAATAATTGTTTAAAGTATTAGTGATTATTGAAAAGAATACGAAACATGAAGATATTTAAAATTAGTATTATACTGGTTAGCTTTTTAAGTGTAATCATATTCGAGAGGTGTGTATCTGATACGATCAATTTAGATGATATATCAGATGATGCAACAAGGGCATATAGTATTGATGTTCCAGGAGGAACAATCAGAGGTTCTGTAATGGATATTTTTGAAGAGTTAGATTCAGATTCAATTATAGAAGTGGATGAGGACGGATTATTATGGTTCTATTATGAACAAGAATTTACCCAGAACTGGCAGGATGTTCTTACATTAAACACAATTTCCGGTGGCTTTTATTTTGATTTGTCACCATATTTGATAGCAGCTCCGTTAGAATCGGCAATAAGGGTTCAGTATGCTGAAAACATCGTTTTAACAAATGAACAAGATGTTAGGTTAGATACTATTCAATGGAAAGATGGTGACTTTGGTTTTACATTTGAAACATCATCTTCAGCTATTGATTCTGTAATCATAACTATTCCTCAATTATATGTTAATGATGAAGTGTACACTGATACTCTAACAGCCTCAGCATTTAATACTCCATATTCATTAGATTTGACTAATTGCTTAATGGATTTTACAAAAAATGATGGCGAACTCAATAGTATATCTCTTATTACTGATGTGATTTTAAAGGAGGATGCCAATACATATTCAAGTGCTGATTTGTCAGTATCATACGAATTGGGAAATTTAGGATTAGATAAGGCTATTGGATATTTTGGAACCAGAATTATAACTGATGAAAATAAAGATGTTGAATTTGATGCTTTTGATTATAATTTCCTTAGTGCAGATTTAGCACTAAAGGATTTGGTTTTACAGGTAAATGCAGAGAATTCATTTGGTATACCAGTGGAAATATATTCAAGTGATATTCTGTTTACAAATACAGATACTAATGAAGAAAAGGATATTGTTATAGAGGATGATTCAAATATTATTTATTTGGAAAATTATAAGGAAGGTAGTTCTGAAGTTCCCGCTACAACTTTTGAATTAAATAGTGATAATTCTAATATAGAGGATTTGTTTAATATAAGTGATTTTGCGCCTAACAAAGTAAGTTCTCATATTCAAATTATATCCAATCCTAATGATTATGATGAAGGGTTTTTTATAACAGATACCAGTACTGTAAAGACTTCAATAAAAATGAATGTGCCATTATGGTTTAAGACTTCAAACTATACCAGAATGGATACCATCGCATTTAATTATAATGAGGATATTAATGATGAGGACGAAGATGAATCCTTATCAGATAACCTTCAGAGTTTGTCTGTGAATTTTGATGTGGAAAATGGACTTCCATTTGATATAAAACTACAGGTGTATTTCACCGATGAAAATTATATTAAAGTTGATTCATTATTTACTTCTGAAGATGATGTTCCTTTTATAGAATCAGCTGTATTGGATGATTCAGATCGATACAGTGCATCCACAACCTCATCATTCGAAGCAGAAATTAACAGTGACAAATTGGAGTTGTGGGAAGACAAAGATGTTAAGTATGCTATAATTAAATTAATGGGAGTTACTGATGATGAAGATTATGTAAAACTCTGTACAGATAATTTTATAAATATCACACTTTCATTAAGTGCTGAAGGTAAACTAGGGGAATAATAGTAAATCGTTAGATATCATGATTAATAAATTATATAAAATAAAAGTAGTATATATTGTTGTAATTCTTTTTGCAACATATACTACTGCATTTTCTCAGAATTCGAACTTACTGTATTATTTTGAAAATGTTCCGCAAACTAATTTTACAAATCCTGCTATGTTACCACGTGCAAATGGTTTCTTTAGTTTACCGGGATTAAGTAGTGTTGCAGTTGATTTTAAATCGGATTTGGCAGCAAAAGATCTTATTCAGAAGAAAGGTGATGTTTGGGTTCAACCATTGGATGCCTCTTTTGATTATTCTAAATTCTATAAAAGATTTGGAAAAACAGCCTCTGTTAGTGCAGGTGTTGCTTATGCCCCAATATATTTTGGCTTTAGAACAAGTAAAGGTTATTTTACATTTTCAATGCAGGAAAAAGTAAATGCTCAGATTTTTTTGCCTAAGGATATTTTTAGAATTGCAGAGAAAGGTTTTGAAGATGGCGATGTTCTTAATATGAAAACCTTAGGAGCAAAATTGATGGCTTATCATGAAATTTCTATTGGATATGCTCAGCAAATTGATGAAAAAATTACTGTAGGATTACATTTTAAACCATTGTTTGGAATAGCCGCAACACAAATGAGATATAACAGCTTTGCTATCAAGAATTCAGGTACATCTTACAATTTAAATGTGGATGGAGATATTCTTTCCTCTGTACCTTTTTTAACTGTAACAGAAGATGAAGATGGATATCCAGATGAGGTTGAAATGGAAGATGATATTGAAGCTGAAGACATATCAAGTCAGGCTAGTCCTGATTTTTCAAATTTTGGATTTGCATTTGATTTAGGAGCAGTATATGATTTTAATTCTTCTTTCACTTTTTCTGCAGCCCTGAATAATTTGGGATATATTAATTGGAAAAAGAATCTTAATTCAGTTTCTGCAAAAGGTAAATATGATTTTGTAGGCCCGGATCTTAGTATTACGGAAACAGAGGATATGGATGAAGCTTATGAAGATATCCTGGATGAAATTAAAGATGTAATGGAGGTGAAAACTGAGGGGAAAAGTTTTAAAACAGGTTTATCTCCAGAGCTAATGCTTGGTGCAGCATATCATGTAAACCATGTATTTGATGCAGGATTTCTATCAAAAAGTACTTTTGCAAAGTATAACTTCAGACAAGAGTTTATTCTATCTGCGAATTTTAATTTATATAAGGCTATTAGTGCAAATTTTGCCTATAATTATGAAATTAAAGGATCTTCTGATTTGGGCTTAGGCCTGGCTTTACGAGGAGGACCAATGCAGTTCTATTTTATGGTTAATCATATTCCTTACTATTTTGATAAGATTCAATCAGATGGAGATGAGTTTATTGCACCAACAAAAGCGGAAACATTTTCATTGATGTTTGGGATAAACTTTCTTTTAGGTAAGCATGGATTTAAAAACAAACCTATGGTTAATTAGTATTCTTCAAGACCCGAAAGGTTTTTAAAACCGTTTTGGTGTGAATAAAATATATCTACAAAAGAGACTTGTTATGCAGGTCTCTTTTTGTATTTATACATAGCATACGAGCATAAAGTATTTGTATGTTGAGTTTTATCAACCTCACTTTTAGTGTTTGAAAATATGTAAAAAGGGTAAAAAAATAGATGTTTGTGTCTATTAAACTCCGTGAGGTTATATGTTTATAGAAATGTGCTATGGATATAAATCGACTCCAGCGGAGTCGAACATCAATAAGTGTATCTTTGTACATGTGACTCCGCTGGAGTCAATTAATCTATTATTGGACTATCCTATAAATATGTGATGCCTCTGGCTTCATTTTAACAAAACAGCAAGTAGGTTACGTTCTTTTTTCGGACACTCAAGGGCGATAAATATTAGCTACGAAATTTCAGAAGGGTTGGTTTGCCAATTTATAATCACTATCTCTAAAACAAGAGTTCTACCTCGATTAATTTGAAATGCTGCGTGAGGAGATACGAAACAGAATACCTCAGGTCTGTTAAACGTAATATATTCGGGTTATTACGTAATAATTAGATTTCTAATCTTTTATAATTTTCTCCAATTTCGTCTTGTACTGAAACGCAAATAAATGCTTTCAGAATTTTGCTAGAATTTGTATGAAGAAGTCGAGTGTATTTTGGATATTATGTTTTACCCTTTTTTTTAATGTTTCATTATTAAAAGGACAGGAAGTTGAGATATACAGCCTTTTAAATTATTATACTTCAGAGGAGACTGTTACTGTAAATTTTGAATTTGGGGATGAAGTAGCAAAATACAATAACATAAAGATTCTTTTCGGCAATAAAGAATTAGCTAATAAAAGTATTGATAAAGCTAAATGCAAAGTTAGTTTTCCATCAAATACAATCCCATTTGGGGAATCAGAACTTACAATACAACTATTTTCCAATGATAAATCTAAGGATACTTCTATTATAGTTACAAAACTTAAACCGGTAGCTAACGAAGTAAAATTAAACCAGGAAACAGGTGGTTTAATAGTTGATGGTTTACCGTTTTTTCCTTTTGGTTTTTATTGTGGAGAGGTTGGTAGCTTACCAGAACAGGAGGTAGCCGGAGCTTTTAATTTAATTGGTCCGTATCAGAGTAATACGCCTGAAGGTTTATCTGAGCGCAGAGCTTATATGGATCGTTGTGCAGAGTTAGGTGTTAAAGTGCAGTATGGGGTAAATGGCTTAATAGGAGGCGGCCATAATGGAGCAAAAGTTGCAATGTCTCAGGAAGATCGATTTGAAATTCTTAAAAAAGAAGTACTTGAGTTTAAAGATCATCCTGCTTTATTATCGTGGTATATAAACGATGAACCGGCAGGACAGGGGCGACCTGCTGAATTAATGGAGGAGACTTATAATATTATTCGCGAACTCGATCCTTATCATCCAATTTCAATGGTGTTTATGATGCCTTCAAAGGCTTTTCATTATGCTAAAGGTATGGATATAGCCATGACTGATCCGTATCCAATACCTAAATCAGTGACTGAAGTTCGCAGTTATGTAAAGGATTTGAATAAGAGTTTCAAACATGAAAAATCTATTTGGATGGTACCACAGGCTTTCGGTGGACAAGAGATGTGGCCTCGTGAACCGACTCCCAAAGAAATAAGAACAATGACCTACCTGGGTTTGATTGAAGGAATTCAGGGCGTTCAATATTATATCCATCCAGGCTTAAATTTAAATCCACAAAGTGTTGCTACCTGGTCAGAGTGCCGTAATATGGCTGCAGAGTTTCAACAGATGACACCTTTTGTATTGGATTACTCAGATGTTAAACTTTTAAAAACTTCATCAGAGGATGTTTTGGCAAAACAATTCACAAATAAAGGAGATCAATTGATTGTTGCTGTGAATACATCCAATAAACCTTTACAGTTTAATATTGAGGCTGGTTTAAAGGAAGGAACAAACGTTGATTTATGGTTTGAATATCGTTCTGTTGTATCAACTAATGGTAAAATTGATGATATTATTGATGCACTTTCTACACGTGTTTATCTGATTAGAAAAGATACTAGTGTATTAGAAGACCATAAAGGGAATTTAATTTATAATGCAGGTTTCGAAAGGGTAGAAACGCCTCTTCTTTCTTCTGGACATCATATGTATTATGCACACCACAAAAAAGGAGATGCCGGAGCTACTGTTTTTAACGACAGCAGAACTTCAAAAGAGGGATTATTCAGTCTGAGAATGGTAACTCCGAAAGACAGTTCAGGTAAAAAAGTGTTGTTTACACCTGTAGGGGTGACCAAAGGATTAACCTATCGTTTATCGGTTTGGGCTAAAGCTAAAAAGCAAAAAGACATGCCTGCATTTACAGTTGGTGTTAAAGCATTAAAAAAGTTCCAATCGTTTAGGTTGACTCCAGAGTGGCAAGAGTATTCATTTTTAGTGCATTCTGATTCATCATCTACAAATGCTATTGTAGAATTAGACCTTACAGAAAACGGGACCGCATGGTTTGATGAGGTAAGTCTGAATGTGGAACCTTATGTGAGTTATGAAATAGATCCGGTTAAAAACAATGCCTTGGTAAGTATTAAAACATCAATTCCGGGTTCTGTTATTAAATATGGATTTAGAGGAAATTTAAAAGTTAAAACATATAAGGGACCATTTGAGGTTAATGAGTCTAAAACAGTAGTTGCAAAGGTATACCAGAAGAAAAACACTATTGCTGAAGGTTCATTATTTATTCCAATCAATAAGGCATTGAATAAAGAAGTGACTTTTGAAACAGAATTAAGTTCAACTTACCGATCAAGAGGGGAATCATCTATTACAGATGGTATAATGGGATCTACGGTTTTTAGTGATGGTAACTGGTTAGGTTTTACTTCACAAGATGTTGTTTTTAATATTGATCTTGGAGAATCGAAAAAATTGAAATCAGTAATACCAAACTTTTTAAGTGATGCCAATAGTGGGATTTTCTTACCAAATGAGATAAAAGTTCTTGTTTCAAACGATGGTAAAAACTATAAAGAAATAAATACTTACGTCAATAAATCAATCTCTAAAAGGGGAGAACCTTATTTGGTTCCAATGGAAATAGAATGTAATGAGACGGTTCGTTTTGTGAGATTAGAGATTAAAACGTTCGGTAAAATTCCGGACGGCTATCTGTTTAAAGGCACAGATTCGTGGATGTTCATTGATGAGGTAATGATAAAATAAAGCTCATATTAATACAAGTCACACATAGTTGGTTATCCGAAGTAACAGGCATTGTTTACAGTGTTGTTACTTCGGATTTTTTTATTTCCAGACCACTTCCCCCTCGTACCTCGGGTACTCCTCCTTTTGAAGGAGGAGAATTTATTTACAGCATGCTAAGTTTTCTCTTTCGAAAGAAATCTGGCTTCTGTCTAAAACATTCCCCTACTTTCAAAGGAGGGGTGGCAGATTTGAGGTACGAAAATCTGACGGGGTGGTTTTTAACCTTTTAATAATACTTAATGCAACAAATACCAGATTTGTGTAGTGAAAAATGTAACTATAAACCCAAGTACAATTGGTAAAAATGTAGAAACCAATGTCCATTTTGCACTCTTGGTTTCCTTATAAATAGTCATGATGGTTGTTGAACACGGATTATGTAATAAACTAAACAACATCAGGTTTATCCCGGTTAATAAAGTCCAACCACCCGCATGAAGTATTTTAGCTGTATCTTCAATACTATCCATCTCAAACATAACGCCTGAACCAGAACCAATACCTGTTAGTTTGGTACTTAAAACAGTTAACATTAATACTGTTGGTATAACAATTTCATTAGCTGGTATAGCAATAATATAAGCCAACAGAATAACTCCATTCAATCCAAATACAAAAGCAAATGGATTTGACCATTGAATAAAATGCTCAGCCAGGCTCAAATCTCCTACTTTTACATTAGCTACTACCCAGATGACAATTCCGGCAGGAATAGCAAAAACGATCGCTCTCCAAAGAACAATCATGGTTCTGTCAATTAATGAAGTATATAATGTTTGCCATACTCTTGGCGGACGATAAGGAGGTAACTCCAGACTAAATGAAGAAGCCTCACCTTTTAATACAGATTTGCTCAATCCCCATGAAACAACCAGGCTAAAGAATATCCCAATTAAAGCAATGGCAACAACAGCACCTGCAGAAACCAATCCAGCCACACCTGCTGGAACCATACTTCCAATAAATATCGAAGCAATTAATATTTGTGTTGGCCATCGTCCGTTACAAAGTGAAAAGTTGTTGGTGATTATGGCAATCAATCGTTCACGTGGACTATCAATAACTCTGGCAGCAACAACACCTGCTGCATTACAACCAAAACCCATACTCATGGTTAATGCTTGCTTACCGTGGGCACCAGCTTTACGAAACAGGTTATCCATATTAAAAGCTACACGAGGCAGATATCCTAAATCTTCCATTAAAGTAAATATGGGAAAGAATATAGCCATTGGGGGAAGCATCACAGCAATTACCCAGGCCATAGATAAATAACCACCATCAATAAGAACTCCATTAAGCCACCACGGCATGTTGACAGAAGCTGCTAAATTTTTTAAAAGGGGATGCACTGTGTCAATTAACAGGCTTGCTAATAAACTGGAAGGATAATTTGCACCTGCTACTGTCAGCCAGAATACAACGGCCAGTAGCAAAAACATCAAGGGAAAACCCAATAGTTTACTGGTAACAATTTTATCCACCTTTAGGTCGAAACTGTATGCTTCCTTATCGCCCATTTGTTTAACAGACTTTTTAGCTATTCTTGAAGCATCTTCATAAATAGACTCAATGAGAGAATCATGGAAATCATTCCCTAATTCCCATCTTACCTCATTAGCAGTTGAAATAATATCTTCTCCTTTTGATTTTATATTTGTATTCTCCATTATAATCACACTAATTTTGGATGGTTAAATCTTCTTCATGCAAGTCTCCAATTTCACCGGTTCTAACAGCTTCAATTATACTATTATCACCTTCGAGCAAACGCATGGCAACCCAATTTGCATTAGGTAACCCAGGGTAGGTTTCCAATAATTTATTGGATAGAGTTTCAATGGCATGATTTAATTTTTTGGAACGGCTTTTTATTTTAGGAGGCTTACAGATATATTTACCTGAAGCAACCTCTTCTATGGCCTGAAGTAATTCGTTCATTCCTTGCTTTCGACGGGCAGAAGCTGGAATAACAGGAATACCTAATTCCTTTGAAAGCGCCCTGATATCTATTTCAAGATTGTTTCTTTTGGCTTCATCCATCAGGTTAACACATAATACAGCTCTTTCGGTTAGTTCTAATATCTGTAATACCAGGTTAAGGTTACGCTCTATACGTGTTGCATCCACAACAATAACTGTTACATCCGGCTGACCGAAAAGAATAAAATCACGGGCTACTTCTTCATCTGTACTCGTAGACAGCAATGAATAGGTTCCCGGTAAATCAACAACCTTATATCTTTTATCATTAAAGATAAATCCACCCTCTGCTCTGGAAACTGTTTTGCCGGGCCAGTTACCTGTATGCTGACGTAAGCCTGTTAAGTTATTAAATACAGTACTTTTTCCGGTGTTGGGATTGCCGGCCATGGTAATTACATAATCTATATTTTCAAGGTCGATACCCAGTTTAACTAAGTTGCTTTTGTTGTGTGCCGGACAAGTGGCACAATTATTTGGTACACTCATGATTTTTTAGCTTTTGCGATTAATAAATACATAATCGGCATGTTGTTTTCTAATTCCGATAGTTGTTCCCATGACACGATATCCAGTCGGATCTCCGGAAGCACTCTTCATTACAGCAGTCACAGAACTTCCAGGAACAATACCTAAATCCATCAAACGACGTCGCTGTTGTCCTCGGCAATTAGGGGAGATGGCCAATACTTCTGCCTTTTCTCCAATCTGTAATGCGGACAATAACTCATATTTTGGCGTTTGAGCCACTGTAGTTGTTGACTTTTCAACTGTAATATAACTGGCAAAAAGAGGAGTTAGGGTACATTCATCCCCATCGGCAGCAAAAGTTATCTTTTTATCAGTAACATCTGTAACGTAAACTTCCATTCCCGGATATAAGCCCAGAACAACCAATTGTTCGTAAATACTTTTAGGCTCATCCTCTAAATGCGTTATACGTCCCATATCACCTTCTTCCAATGAGCTTAAACTAACACCTCTTCGTTTTGGTAAATCTCCTTCTGGTGTTGGAATAGGATCACCATGCGGGTCAAAAACCGGGTTGCCCATCTGTGCAGCCAGTTGCTCAGTTTCTTCAGGAGTAACAAGGTGCTCAATTCTACAAGCCTCATTATGCCAATCACCTGGCTTTACACTTGTTTGATCTGCTAAATAGCGTTCCCAGATACGGTGAATCCTGATAATTCGTAAGGCATACGAACGACCGGCATCCGTTAATGTAACTCTTTGACTTTGCATCGTAATTAAATCTAAGTCAGATAGCTTGTCAACTAAATCACCTGCATTGTCAATACTTATATTAAGATGACCTGCAACGGTATTTACATTACAAACCAATTTGTTGTATTCACAATCAAAAATATGTTTTAGTGCATCCTCTATTAATGCTCTTTTGTTGTTATGTATTAATCTGGTAATCAGTGCTAGGCCTCCTTTTTTAGGCCATAAAAACCAGAAAAGAAAAACAGTAGCAACCAATCCTATAACTAAGGACCATCCTGGTTGAATTATTAAAATGTTTGTCATACTACTAAGTTTTTTGAAACTTGGTTAACAAATATATTGTTGGCAAATAAATCGTTAAGAACAAGTGTGTGGTTGTTTATTTTTATTGCTGTCATATTGTTCGACTCAAATTGTTTTTCAATAGTTATTTCAACTCCTATATCTATATTGTTTGATTCACAGAATTCGTAAAAATCTTTATTTGAACTGGCCAACCTTGTGATATTGTATTTTCTGCCTGTTTCAGCATCAGAAATTAATACCTGGTTAGTGGCCTCTTCGATATTTCCATTTTTACCCGGAATAGGATCGCCATGAGGATCAACTGTTGGGTTATCTAAATACTGATCTATTTTATCTGCTAAAAAATCAGATGTAAGATGCTCTAAGTATTCAGCTTCTCTGTGAATTTCATGTAGAGATAAATTGAGTGTTTTATATAAAAAAGATTCCCATAAACGATGTTTTCGAATCACTTTTAAAGCAAGTTTACGACCGGTTGAAGTTAAAGTAATAGGCTTGTATTTAGTATAATTCACCAACTTTTTTGAAGCTAATTTTCTGGCCATATCTGTAGCTGCAGCATTGGTTATACTTAACAATGCAGCTATGGTACTTAGCTTAGTATCACCGTGTAAAAGTAAATCCTGCTTATAAATTGTTTTTATAAAATTCTCTATTGATATAGTCATTTTAAGTTTTCTTGTCTAAATATTTAAGCTTACCTAAATTTATAAACAGTAGAACTGTAAAAAGGTTTTAATGGTGGCTTTCAATAAAACTACTCTTACCATCAAACAACCTAATAACGTCCTCTCTTTTGAGGTTCGATGTTTTACTAGAAAGACAGGTTAAATAACTACTCCATGGATAATCACCAGGATGAGAAACAAAAGAATGTTTGACAGGATTGTTATGTATATAAACTACTGCTTGTTTAAGATATTCATCGGTATCAATGACTTTTCTTTTAAAAGCTCTTTCAAAAAGAGCTCCATGGCGATTATTGAATCTGTTAAAGGCTTTGGTATAAGCATTAAAAAGGTTTGAAAAGTATTGATGGGGAGGTTTGGTTTTATCAAGATCAAAACCAGAAAGGTTTGATGGGTATGATGTACTTAAACCTGTCTGGTCTATTAAATGTTGCTCTTCTTTAATATAAATCAAAAAATGAAAATGGTTAGGCATTAAAACCCATGCGTAAGTATGTGCAATGCAACCTATGTATTTATTATACAGCTTTAAAAAGTAATAGTAGTTTTCTGGTGTAGTGAAAATAGGACAACTGTTTATACCTCGGTTATAGACATGATAGAAGTTACCTGGCTCAATCTTTGGGTTTGGCATTATTTATTGGTTTAAGGTTGTTGTTAAGGTTAAAGATAGAAAATATTTGTCAAGACCTGACAGGTTTATGTACATCACCTAAATTAAACCTGTCAGATCTTAACGAACAATAACCACCTTACCTTGTTTTGTATGAGAATTATTGAAGTTTTATGCAAAAAGTATTAGTAATTAATGGTAATCCTGATCCGGAAAGCCTTTCTGTAGCCATGGCAGAATCATATAAAGCCGGTGTTGAAAAAGCAGGAGGTCAGTGTCAGGTTATTCACTTATTTGAATTGGAGTTTGATCCGATTTTGCATTATGGTTTTAGGAAAAGAATAACTTTTGAACCTGATTTGGAAATGGCCCAGCAGGCCATAAAGGATTGCTCTCACCTGGTGTTTATTTATCCGGTTTGGTGGGGAACTTATCCTGCATTATTAAAGGGGTTTATAGATAGGGTTTTTATGCCGGGATTTGCATTTAAAGGTATTGATAACTCAGTGCACTGGATTAAACTTCTAAAAGGGAGATCTGGTCGTATTATTGAATCTATGGATGCTCCAATGTGGTTTTATGAGGATGTTTATAAAAGTCCTGCTAAAAATTCCTTATCCATTGCAGTAATGAATTTTTGTGGAATTAAACCTGTGGATTATACTGTGTTCAGACCGGTTAAAGGTTCAACTATAGAAGAAAGACAGGAATGGATTAAAGAGGTAGAGAAGCTGGGAGAAGAAGATTTCCAAAACTTATAGATTACTATCAATTAAGCTGAATGAAAATCATAAAAATATAAAAAGAATCGCCGGTATCTATTGATACCGGCGAAGTGTTATGTAATTGATACCAGAACGGATTATTTTATATGGTATTTAGCAACAGTATTCCCATAAAAAGTGGGGATATAAAGTGTTTTTGAGCTAGTGTCGAAATCTATATCTGCAGCGTTATAATTATTATCAGTAAAGTTTAATACTTCTATTGGTGTAGTGTCTGGACTAACAATCTGCACTTTTCCGCTCCAGTCTGAAATGATAAATCTATTTGCATCGTAACGTTCTAATCCGTCAATACCACCGGTGTTAATAATGTATTCTTCCAGTTGGGGATTTTCTGATACTAAATCATATCTATAAATGATGTTCGAAGTTCCGATAAATAGTAACTCGCCCTCAAAAAATAATCCATTGACCGAAATTAATTTTTCGTCTTTTATAAGAAGCTGAGCTTTATTATCCTTAATAAGATAAATGGCATTATCCTTCATATCAGATACAGCCACACTACCATCTGGACTAACAGTAATATCATTTAAAAATTTTGTATTCGGTATATCAATAAAATGATCAATAGAACTTTCGTTCACGTTAATAACAGCTACGCGATCAATATCAGACGCATATAAATAACCATTGTAAATGCTCATGCCTTTGGGAGCATTCAGTCCATTTACCCATGTAAGCTTATTAATCTTTCCATCCATAGATAAGGTAGATATAAATCCTTTACCATTTTTTTCATCAGGCTTGCCATTGATATTACTTACATACAGAATGTTATTGTCTATTAGAACTGATTCTGGAACCTTAAAAGAGGGTTCTGTTTCCCAAATTTTAATAGTGTTTTGTGAATACCCTATGGTTAATATATAAAGGCAAACCATAGTAAGTATATATGTTTTCATCTAAGGATAATTTTTACTTTGAAATTGAAGTTAAGGAATTTAATATAATGGAATGTTATTTTTTTTAGCTGGGGATATTAAAAATTTATGAAATACACGAAAAAGTATATAAACATGCATGATGGATTGATAAAATTACTGTTTAACTATTCCATTTACTTGTGCAGCTAGTTAGAAACTCAAGCAATTTTCGCCAACAGTAGAGCAGGAAGAAAATTACACCTCCTAATTTATAGAAACAACAATGCAGGAGGTTTTCTGTGGTTAGTTAATTGCTAAAAGACAAGCGCTTGAAATCAATTACAAGTCATAGAAAGTTTCCTGCAATCAGCAGCGACATTTCTACGAACCGTAATTTTGTTGTCGCAATAGTGTTTGGAATCTTTTTATAACTAGAATTATTCATTTTTTCTATTTTATAACAATTTGATTTTACATTACCAATGGACTATATTTGGCTGTTTCAAAACAAAATAAAAAGCTATACTACTAAGATGGGTCTAATACTCACATAACGGTTGTAAGTGAGGAGCTCATTTTCTTGCAATAAGCAATAAGCAATCAGTAAATCAATTTTATAAATTGCAAATCCTTGCAAAACGTAAGATGATAAATACATATTATAACCAAGTTAAATTTTATAAAGACTAAAATGGAATACACAAAAGCTACAGCAATAGATTATTTTTTTAATAAAATCGAATCAAATGAAATGGAATTCTCAGAAATGAGGAAAAAGCTGGAAAGTGACGGTTTTGAAAAGGATGATATAAATACGATAGTAAGGCAAGTAGATAATCAATTAATAAAAGCAGAAAAACTACGCGGTAGTCACACAATGGGTAGAAATCTTTATTATGGTGGATTATTTGTGGCTCTTGCTGGTGCATTACTTACTATTGCAACTTATGCCGGTATTATAAATATAGGTAACAGATTTCTTGTTTTACAAGGGCCAATGGCGGTCGGACTTATTATTGCCTTTGCTGGTAGAACAAAAATGAAGAGATCTTAATTTACAGTATATCTATTTATAAGTTTAAACATCATTAAAACCAGGGATGATAAAAATTATAATTGCTAAAAAAACATTTATTGAAGCATATATTTATAGTTTGTATTTAGTTGTAATCTGGTTTATTGTAAAAGTTGGATATACATCTGAAGATGGATTAACAGGCAAGTATATATTTATGATATTTGTTTTGCTTGTAACGTTACCAATCATTCCGGTAATGCCTTTGAAAAAGTATAAAAAGGTAGGCTATTTAATTGTAGGGGATGATCATTTATACATTGAACGTCACCGTAGAAAAGAATCTTTTCCTCTTTCTCAAATCAATCATCTTAAAATAGAGCTTACAGGTTATAAAGATCAGATGTTATCAAAGAGCATGAAGTATTATCGTCCACAGGAAATGGGAGCCAGGAAATTTGAAGATGGTTTAGGGAGTTACATCAGATTTAATCACAGAATGGAAAAATATAAATATGACTTGTATTTTGATAGGGAAGATGTTTATGAGGAACTGAAAACAGTACTAGCCCAGTGGAAAGAAAAGTATCCGGAGATACAGCTGACTATAGAAAGATAAAAAGTCATTGAAGTAAGTATAAAATATAGTTGAAAATTGATCCTGGATTTTATTATTTGGCTTTGTTAAATAGGAATTAAAATAAAGGGTTTTATCTTTAACCCCGTTATTGAAAAACTTCAATTATATATTCACACCTATAATGTTATTTAGCAATTAATAATAGAACAGCATGAATTTAATAACCATTGGTATAATCGTATTTATTTTACTTACATTAACTATTGTATATAATGTACTTATTAAAAGAAAGAATGAAGTAGCTAATGCATTTGCGTCTGTGGATGTAATGCTAAAAAAACGATATGATTTGATACCGAACCTTGTTGAAGTCACCAAACGTTATATGGAGCATGAAAGCTCTGTTTTTGTGGAAATTACAAAACTGCGTACGCAAGTTATGGATGAAAACTCACAAGCAGAGAAGGTTGAAAATCATAATGCTATTCAGAGAAAAGTCAATGATTTACTGATGAATGTTGAAAATTACCCTGCATTAAAAGCAGATAGTAGTTTTTTAGCTTTACAGGCAAACTGGACTTCAACAGAAGAACAAATTTCTGCTGCCAGAAGATATTATAATACTGCGGTTACAGAGTATAACAATTATATTCAGATGTTTCCATCTAATATACTAGCAGGTATGTTGGGTTATAAAAAGGAAAAAGTATTTGAAGCGGTAGAAGCAGAACGTAAAAATATCAAAGCTGCTGAGTTATTTAGATAACATTTTATGTCCAAGGAAATTAAGAGCTTTGATGCTTTCTATACGCAAATTTATTCCACATTAGAATCGTTAGAGGTTTACAGATCACGCGGAGCTTCGACAATAAATAGTCTTTATAAATATGGAGCTGTGGGGATTATCGTAGCCCTTGTTCTGTTTTTTATTTTACCTGTAGGATTCGTACTTTTCTTATTCCTTATTTATTTTGCAATACTATTTGGAAAGCTGATAGAAACAGTTCGACGAACTTCAAAAGAAATAAAACCTACATTTAAAAAGGATGTTATACAAGCATTGCTCAATTACTTTTACGAAGAGGTTAGATATGATCCCCGACAAAGAATTAGTGTTAAGCTATTGCAGAGAAGCCTTCTCTTTGAGAAACGTGTTTACCGCAATACCGGAGATGACTTTACGGAATGTAAGATTGGGGATACTTATATCTGTTTTTCTGAAGTTCAGGCCTATTCAAGGAGTTCAAGTTATTTTTTTAATGGTATTTTTATCGCCGTAGCATTTAATAAATCTTTTACTTCCAAGACAATTGTATTACCCAATTCCAGAACATCACTATTCAGGAAAATTAAAATGAATATAATGGGTGTAATGCAACATGCTAAGATGATAAAACTTGAAGACAGTGTATTTAATAAGGAGTTTGATGTGATTAGTGAGGATCAGGTAGAATCACGTTATCTGCTTTCAACAAGTTTAATGCAAAGATTGCTGGATTATAAACAAAAAATAAACAAGAATGTATCGTTTTCATTTATTGATAATTGGTTTTATGTATCCATACCAACAAAAGTAAACATGTTCGAAGCGTCTATATCAAACTCACTAACCGATAAGGAATTTATAAAGTCAAATTACGATTATTTTCAGTTATTAACCGGCTTGGTAGAAGATTTGGATTTAAACACTAAAATCTGGAAATAGAGGAATTGTAAGATAAAGGATATAGTTGTTTTTATTATTCAACTAATTTTTATTTAGATAAAAAGAGGCCTGGTTGTAGTATGTTTGGCCTCTTCTTGTAAATCTTTTTAATAGTGATGAAGGATTGATTTGTATTGGTAATTAAACTTATACCTATTGTAGTTCTACCGATGAAGCATTTTAATACTTAATCCCTTCTGTGTCGACCAACCTTCTTTATCCGTAAGACTAATGTAAAAATGATAATCTCCATCATCATATAATCCATCATCATTACCTGAAGGAATAGAAATTAAAAGGTTTGTTTCGTATTCATCTACTCCTATAGGAATTTCATAATCATTAATAGTTGTATATGCATTTACAGGAGATTTAATTTCGTCAAGATTACACTCAGTAACTTCTGTACTATGCGAATGATGGTCGAGGTTGTTATGTATATCAATGCTGTAAGAACCCAACTCAACATTGTCGGTAAATAACACTTTTAACTCAAATGTTTCTCCAAAATATAAAGTGTCACAATTAATAGGGAATGCTTCTGCAAGAGTTAAGTCAATATTTGGCTTTTCATTGTCAACATCATCACTTTTTTCGCATGAGAAAAATAATGACATTAACAGTATTATTGATGATAAAATTTTTATACGCTTCATGTTTTAAATATTAAATATCCGATCAATAATAATATATTGACCGGATATGTTTATTACTCTTCTAAATCAATATGTGAAGAAACAACTTTTTCATTTTCCTCTGAATCTATAATAGTTATTTCTACATGATATTCTCCAACTGGCGCCTCTGAATCTATTGAAATCGTTTTATTTACAGACGCCGTAGTTAATCCACTAAAACCATCAGTAAATTCATCATCAATCAGTTTAAATTCATCTTCTTCGCTACCGCTTTCAGGTTCACTATGAACCTCAATACTATAACTTGTCAAAGTACCAGTTTCTACTGATGCATCAAACGATATATTAAAACTACCAGATGATTTTAATATATCGTGGTCATCATTGTTTATTATAAGATTTGAAACACTAATGTTTGTCACTGCTTCAAGTATTTCTAATTCTCCTTCGTAAACAACCTGGTTGCCAAGCATGTCTACTACAATAAAATGAAGATGGTAATTACCAGGAGTGGCATCTGCATCAATTTCAATATGCTTATGAAAGGTAGCATTTTTTAATCCTGAAAAACCCTCTGTGTAAGTTGAATCACATTCCCATCCTTCGTGGTCGTGGTCTTCACTTTCATCATCTTCTTCAGAATGGATTTCTACTGTTATGTAATCTATTTTCCCTTCTGCTACTATTTCAGCTTCAATATGCATATCACTATCCTGATACGCTGAATGACTGTCAGCATCTTCTTCATTACTACCAAACTCTATAGAAGAAATTACTGGTTTAGCTGTATCATCATCTTTTTCGCATGATGTAAAGAAGGCCATTGTGGCAATAGTAAAAATAATTGTTAGTGTTTTAAATATTGTATTCATAATAATAAATGTAATCTTGTTTGATATAAATTATTTTTGTTTCAGTTTTCCTGCAATGGGTATTGATATATTCAATATGAAATTTCTCCCCGGTTCAGGAACATTAATAAGTCTGTAAAAGCTGGTGTGATTAAAGTACTTTGTATTGAGCAGGTTCTGAATCTGAAGTGATATATCAATTTTTTGATTCGCCACTTTTATGTCTCCTCCAAATCCAAGATTGATAAGTTGATATCCATCTGTAGTTTCTTCTGGTGGAACAATATTATTCTGAGAAGCCGTAATTCGGTAATCAACAGAAGCATAAGCGTTCTCAATAAATTTCATCTTCGGTTTTTGATATTTAATATTGAAGATTGCTGATGCCGGTGGTGAAAATGGCAAGGTGAATCCTTTCTTTTCCCCCGATAGCTGTTCAGAATATACGTATTCACCCATTATACCCAATTGCAGATTTTTCAATATTTCAAAATGAGCATGTAATTCGGTACCATATCTGAAGACCTCACTTTCTGTATAATAATAAACCTGGTTTCCATTACCATATAACCTGTCGTGTTCAGATGTTGGATTCAAATAGATGTAGTTTGAAAAATAATTCAGAAATGGAGTTGTTCCAATCGCAAATCTCTCTGAAGCAAATTCTACACCTGCATCCAATTGGTAAGAAGCTTCCGGCGATAAAGCTGCATTACCCACTTCATAACTAAAGCTATGGTAATTAACTCCATTAGCGGCCAGTTCTTTTGCAATAGGCATACGGAAACTTTTACCAATGTTGATTTTATACGACCATTTCCCCGGATTGTAGTTATAACCTACAGACCATGTAAAATTTGAAAAGCTTCGGTCTATATTTTCAGCCCGTTGCAGATATTGCATTGTTGAATTGTCGTTTTCAACAACCGGAGAAGGAAACCAATCGTAGTATTCACTAGTTTTTATTTTTCCATAATCATAGCGAATTCCAAATTGAAATATGCTTTTTTCAGATACAGAATATTTAGCAATGGCATAGCTACCCAAATTAAATTGTTGGTAAGCAGGAATGATAAATCCTCTTCCGTCAATCTTATTATCCTGATACTGGCTGTTAATTCCAAAATTTAAATGTGTTTTGTCAGATGCCTGCCATGACAATTTTATATTACCGGAATAAACATCTTTATCAAACTCACGTTCAAGATCCGGATTAAATGACAAGGTATCAGGATAAACAGCAGGCATATATCCATGACTTACATATTGGCTCCATTCCTGTCTGAAATTGCGTTGATAACCAAAGTTGGATTCCATCTCTAACTTTTCCCATATAAAGTGAGAAGAATTAATGACTTTAAAATGATGAACAGTTTGATATGGATACTGAATATCCCTGCTTGATTTATCATAAATATCGCTATCTACATTTCGTGGCTCCAAGCCATGTGCATTTGCAAAAAAACCACTTTTACTATTTACACTGCTGACGAAAAATTTGCTGTTAAATCTGTTTCGAATGACTCCAAATGACAAGTGAAAATCCTGTTCTTTTCCAGCAGTATTTCTTAAATGGTTTTTATACAATGGAGCTCGATAAGAATAGATATCAACACTATCTGCAGGAACCTTATAATCTCCATAATCTAGAATAGTGGCCCTGAAATTTGCAAAGAACCAATTTTTTCGGCCATACAATGATATTGATGTACCTAAAAAATCATTATTGCTTTTTCCTGACAGGTCAATGCTACCACCAAAAGAATTTGGAGAAGGTAGTTTCCTGTTTTTCATATCAATTACTCCACCTATGGCATCCGAACCATACTCTAATGATGCAGGTCCTTTGATGACTTCAACATTATCAACAGCATATTGGTCTATTTCAAGTCCATGATCAGCCCCCCATTGTTGAGCCTCATGTTTAATGTCATTTTCAACTACAACAACTCTGTTAAATCCTAATCCACGAATAACAGGTTTCGATTGTCCAGAACCTATTTCAATAGTTGTAATTCCGGGTAGTCTTTCCAGCGAAGTCATCAGACTTCCACCCAGGTTTTGTTTCAGGTAATCATCATTCACAATTTCAATATTGCGCGATTCCTCTTTTTTTCTGGATTCTGCATAGTTATCAGTAATAACTACCTCCTGTAAACTTAGGGAGGATGCATGTAATTGCGCATTGAATGTTTGATTAGATACAATAGAAATTGTATCAATTAAGGTATTATATCCAATAAATGAAATCTCTATTTTATAATCACCTTTTGATATTTGACCTATTTTAAAGTTGCCATTGACATCAGTCACGGTACCTTTTTTCATAGGATACATAAACACAGTTGCACCTGTTAAAGGCTCATTGTCTTCATCAAAAACATTACCTTTAAGTTCATATAGTGTTTGTCCATATACGGCACTACAGAATACAACCATGCATAATAAAAGCACGAAAAATCTGCTCATATTAAAATACTTGAGTATTAACTACCTGAAAAATTGAAATGAAATATTTAACCCGCAATATGTATTAAAATACCTACTGCACTCAGAAATAGCTTCAAAACATTGTGTTAGAATCACTTACTTCAAGTCACAATAGCCATGCTCCAGATAATTATGCGGACAAGATATGACTCGTTTATGTAAGCACTTGTTTTATTGCTATTTCAAAGCTCATAACGATATTTAATTATATAATCCGGGTTTAAAGAATATGTTCAGGTGGTCCCCGGGGAGATTTTTTTGATAGGTTTTGTTTTTGATATACCTGATTTGCTATTTCGTTAAATGAGAAATTTGTCTCAGGAATTGTGGTGTGAAAATCCGATACTTTTGGCAGGTCATTTATTGCAAAGTGGTATTCGCATATAAGACATTTATTTTTTTGATGTGGAGTATCTGTAGAAAGTGTAAAATAAATACTATTAGAAGTATCCGTTTCGCATAGATGATGATCATGTTTATGAACATGGGACTGATGCCTTACAATATGTATTGATTGGAATATGATTGGAAAGCAGAAGATTCCAACTAACAGGAAAGCAATATGTTTTCTAATTCGTATCAATTATTGTCTTGGTTTGTACAATTTGAGCAAATTCCTTTTATCAATACCTCTACTTCAACGTTTAAGTAACCCTTTGGCAGTTTATATTTTTGCATTGGGATGTCATCTAAACATTTTACACTATGACATTCATTGCAATAGAAATGAGCGTGTTCATCTTTGTGTGTTATGGAATTATCAAGAGCATATTTAATTAATTGATTATCAATAACAATTTTATGAATGATTTTATGTTCTTCAAGAGTTTTAAAAGAACGGTAAAAAGTTGTGCGATCGTAATTTCCTGCCAAGCGTTCTCTGATTTCATTTTCAGATAAAGCCTGATTTGCAGCAATTACAACATTAATAATTCCTTCACGACAACTTGTTCGTTTAAGATTATAACTATTTAATATATCAATAGCATTCATAAATGCACACATGTTTCAAATGCAACAATGTTGCAAATGTACGATTAAATATTTAATTACTTAAAATGAAACTAAAATTTATGAAAATTTAAGAGTTCAGTGTCTTAATTTACGAATAACTGTTTATGTTAAAGTGATTGTTTTCAATGATCTCTTTAGTTGATGTATTATTATTTATGCTCAGGATTATAAATCCATCCCTGATCATCATGATATACCATCAGTTTGGTCATACCTCCATCTACGGTAATATTTTGTCCGGTGATAAAACTACTTTTATTATCGCATAAAAATAATACTGCATTTACAATGTCTTCAGGTTTTCCAACGCGACCAACAGGATGTTGATTGGCGTCAGCACCTTCATAGTTATTGCTAGTAGTATCAATCCACCCCGGAGAAATACAATTCACTCTGGCTATTCCAGATAGTGTTACGGCCATTGCATGGGTTAGTGCTGTAATTCCACCTTTTGCAGCTGTATAACTTTCGGTATTGGATTGGCTCATAAATTGTCGGGTGGAGGATATGTTTACAATACTGGCTCCTGGGTTAAAATGATCTTTGAAAAGTTGAGTTAAAAGAAAAGGAGCAGAGATACCAACTCTTAATACATAATTAAAATCTTCATAAGAACAGGAGTTTAAACCTCCGCGACTTAAACATGCATTATTGATTAAATAGTCTACCTTGCCGTAATCACTAATAACTTTACTAACAAATTTTTGCAGAGTATTTTCGTCAGCAATATCACCAACGAAATAATCATTTTCAAGTATATCAATTGTACAAATTTTAATACCATGCTGTTTAAACGCATCGCAAATAGCTTTTCCTATGCCTTGAACACCACCAGTAATAACTGCAACTTTTTCCATATGTATAGATTAATAGTAAAGATTTAATTCCTGACGCATCTGTTTTCCATTCATAATTAAAAAGGGAATGCAAGTTAACAGATATACGATAGGTGCTACCTTATATTCAACTTTATCAATTTTATTTATTGATTTATAAAAGACATATCTGGCTTTAAATGAGTTATGGAAATATATGGTAAATAATGATAACGAGACAAGAAGTAAGATTAAAATAAGGTATGTATAAGAATCGAAGTATTCATTTGAAATTAAAACCATTGTTGCCCAGAGTATAGTTAACAGGTAGAAGATGATGGTTTGGATAGAGTGAATTTTGTACTTTTTATATAACTTCTCAAGTAGGGTTTGATTGTTACTAAAATCGTGATTCATTGTTAAATGATTAGGTGTTGTTAAATTAGAAATGATACTTAAATCTAATAAATTAAATCTTTATATAAATAATAAAGCATAGAATAATCACTAAATCTAGTAAAAAGTTTTACAAACGATTAATGACTATTCTATGCCTAATCTGTTATAACCACAAAATTTTAATTATTCTCACTGTTTTACAATAAATATTTTTGTAAAACAGTGATTACTATATAAAAGCAAAATTATAATGCAGCCTTTACTGCTTCTGCAAGTGGGGTAGTAGGACGTCCGATTAATTCTGATAAAGAACTTCCTTCATCGAATAAATCACCTTGTGAAGCTCCGGTATCCCAGCTTGCAATAGCTTCAGCAAATGCATCCGGTAAACCAAAGGTTTTTAGAATAGCAGCATATTCTCCTTCAGGTAAGTTATTGTATGGAATATCTTTACCTGATTGCTTGGTAATTTCAGCAGCTAATTCAGTTAAAGTATATGCCTCATCTCCTGATAATTCGTAAACTTTTCCTTTGTGTCCTTCGCTTGATAAAACAACAGCTGCAGCTTCTGCATAATCAGCACGAGGAGCAGATGAAATTTTACCTTCACCGGCACTACCGATAAATGCTCCGGCACCTAATGCTCCTTCAATTGATGCTGTATAGTTTTCAGTATACCAGCCATTACGCAAGATAGTGTAATCAATACCAGATTCTTTCAATGCTTTTTCTGTTGCAAGATGTTCTCCTGCGAGGTTCAATGAAGATTTATCTGCATTTAATAAACTGGTGTATACAATCCAGCTAACTCCGGCATTTTTGGCCGCCTCAATTACGTTAGCATGTTGACTTGCTCGTTTTCCTAATTCATTACCTGAGATAAGTAATAATGAGTCGATACCTTTTAATGCCTCAGCTAAACCTTCTGGTTTTTCATAATCAAATGCTCTTGCTTCAACTCCTAATGCTTCAGCCTTTTCAGGTGTGCGAACTAATGCTACAATATTTTCGGCTGCTATTTTTTGTTTTAATGATTCAACAACAAGGTTTCCTAATTGACCTGTTGCTCCTGTTACTGCTATTTTCATTTTATTTGTTGATTAAGTAATATTATAATTTGTCATATTAAGCCTTCTCTTAAGCAAGAACTATTATGACCTGTATTATTCTTATCCTATTTTAACTGAGGTCATAGATAATGAACCTCCCACTGTTTCATCGTTAAAAAAGCTTACTTTATCTTTTTTGTTTTGTAAAGCAAGTATGTAAAGCAATGGTAAAAAGTGTTCAGCCGATGGAATGGATAAATTAAATTCTTTACCAAGTTTTGTATAGTTCATCAAGTCTTTATGATTGCCATCAAGAATAAGTTCTTTCATTTTATTGTTAGCCTCAATAGCCCAATCGTATCCATAGTTTTCATTCAATTTTGACCAATGAACCATTCCTAAATTATGAACCAGGTTTCCACTTCCTACTATTAAAACACCTTTGTTACGCATATCGTTCAGTTGTTTTGCAAGTTCGTAATGTTCCTGAGGTGTTTTGTAATAATCCAGACTCAATTGAATCACCGGAATATCAGCAAGGGGATACAAATGCTTAATAACTGACCATGATCCATGATCTAAACCCCACTTATCATCCAGATATACATCAGTAATATTAATCTGCTGTTGAATCTGCTCTGCTAATAAAGGCATTCCCGGAGCGGGATATTGTACTTCATATAAAGCTTTTGGAAATCCTCCAAAATCATGAATGGTTTTTGGTTGTTCCATGGCTGTAACGTGTGTACCTCTTGTTTCCCAATGAGCCGAAATAACCAGTATAGCTTTAGGTATTGGTAATTCTGAAGAAACGTTTCTAATTCCCTGAACGAATTCATTTTCTTCGATAGCATTCATAGGACTGCCGTGGCCTATGAATAGCATTGGCATTTTATTAGTATTTTCCATCATCTTCGGTATATTTTGTTACTGAGTTTAGAACTTCATGATATCAATTGGTAGTTCATGATTTATTTAATCCCAATTAGATTCTTTTGATAAAGCATATTTACCAGCTCCGGTAAAAATTAAAGCAATAGCTCCAAACAGATATAATCCTAGTAATTCAACGCTCCAGCCTCCATGTTCATTTATGGTAAATAATTGCTGACTATGAACCATAAAAATGGCAACTAAACAATTAAAGGCATAAATAGCTGATGCAATACGAGTTTTATATCCTGCTAATATGGCTAATGGTGCAATTACTTCTCCTACAATCACCCCATAAGCAATAAAACTTGGCATTCCCATTCCTGATAACATTCCTTTAATAAAGTCCAGACCATGAATTAATTTAGATATGCCATGAAGCAACATTAATAAACCAATTGAGATACGTAAAATCAATAATCCTAAATCTGTATTTTTTTTCATTTTGTGTGCTATTATTACAATTGTTGTTGTGTGTTTATCATTATAGTGATAGTTTAATATCCAGTGTAAATATGTCGTCAATCACTTTATCCCCAAGGTTATCGAAGAATGAATCTGATCCATATCTTACATCAAATTTTGAACGGTCGACATCTACTTTGGCTGTAAATACATTTCCGGATTGAACTACATCAAAAGAGATATCTTCAGTTTTATCTTTGATGGTTAGCTTGCCTGAAACTTTTGCTTTGCCATTTTGAAATTTGGATGCTTTTGTAACTACAAACTTTGAAGTTGGGTATTTCTCTACACCGAAAAAGTCATCTGATTTTAGGTGTCCTACTAATTTTTGGTTGTATCCTTCGTCTTCAAGATCTGTGTTGGATAGTGTACTCATATCAATCACTACTTCACCTCCTGCAATCTGGTTGTTTTTAAATTCGAAGTAGCCACTCTTTAAGTCAATTTCTCCATTATGTGAACCTCCTATTTTTTTTCCTGTCCATTTTACAACAGAAGCTTCTTTATTTACTTCTTTCTTTTGAGCAGATGTAAAAACTGTTCCTGTTACTAATAATGCTAATGCTAATCCTAAAGTTTTCATATGTCTAAATTTTAATTGTTTATATGTATAATTTCATTGATAATCTGTCCTTCGCAATTCCAAATTAACATTGAAGTTTGTGTATATTTTTGCTCTCCCAGATCCTTATGTATGTAATTAAATAGCCATTTTATTACTGATACATTTTTATCTGTTATTACATTCAATACTTTGGCTTCTTTAAATTTAGTTATGCTTGTTACTAATTTTTCTTCTTGTAATCTACATGCATCTTTACCTCTTGTTGGAAAATGATCTGTTTCCTGTCGAACAATGTTTTCAGCATAGAATTTTTCAAAAGCCTCCAGCCATTTTCCTTCAGACATCATATCGCTTAACTTTTCGATACGCTCTGTAAGTGATAATTTTTGTGGATCAATTTTCCGCATTGTGTTTTGCTTTATTGTTACATTACAAAGATATGGTGAGGGTATGCCTCATGCACTTGACCTATGATAAGAAATGAAATTGATCTGGATCAAGTTGATTGGGTGAGAGGTTAAGGGTAGAATGGTTAATCGTTTGAAGCTGAGGATGTAATAATTGATAATTTAGTAAGGAGAAAGGAACATGGAGTAAGGAAAAAGGAAAGCATGAAATACATTCTTTTACGAATGGAATTTTGGATATCTGTTGGTAGGCAAACCAGGCCAATTAAATGGATAAAAGGCAGAAAAAGAAAGGGATTATTAAAAGCACTAAATAAATGATCAACTCAACAACTCTGCAATTCGAAAAATATTAATAATTATATAGTCTAAAAAATCAACTTTAGGCTTTCAACTTTTAACTATCAGTTATTGTTTCTTTCTGATTCTGCTCAGACTTTCAGGTGTGATACCTAAATATGATGCTATATAAACAAGAGGAACTCGCTGAAACATATCGGGATGTTCTTTTAGCATTTCATTGTATCGGTCTACAGCAGTATCCCACATGGTGGCATTTAGTCGCTCCAATGCATTTATATATGCTTTTTGAAATAGTATTCTGAAGTAACGTTCAAGCTTAGGAACTTTATCGTACAACTCTTCCAGTTTTTCTAACGAGATGCGAAGTAAATGAGTGTCTTCCAATGCTTCGATATAATAAAGGGAAGGACGTTGAGAGAAGAAACTTTGCAAGTCACTGATCCAATTATTATCCATTCTAATCTGGTAAATATGCTCGTTTCCTTTTGCATCTACAAAATAGGAGCGCATACAACCTTTAGTGATAAAATAAATATACGTACATGTTTCGCCGACTTCCAATAAATCTTTTTTCTTTTTAACAAAGGCTGGTTCAAAGTTGGATAAAATTAAGTCCTCTTCAGCTGTTGTAAGTTTGATCCACTTGTTAAAATAATATATAAGTTTATTATCTATAGCCTGCATTATTTACTTTTTTATTGGGTACTATTTTTTATATAACTAATGTTTTGCAACTAATATAATAATGATTGCTGATAATAACAGATTTCATTACATATTTAAAATATACGATTAAAATTAACCTTTAAATTATATTTACTGTCGCTCACAATCAATGACAACAAAAGGTATACTTAGTTTTAATATTCCATCTATCTCAGCTTTTTCATTAAGTTCTTGCTCAATTAATTTAAATATTTCATTCTGTCTATCTTGAGGAACGATCTCTTTCCAGCTATCAATAAATGCAAGTCGAATAAAATGATGATTTAGCATGGTTGTACCATCAACAAATTTATACTCAAAAGCATCATGAGTAACACATATTATATTAAATCCATGTGATTGAATTTGTTCAAGATATAAGTCCAGAGGTTTACGCTTTTTATAAATATGATCTTTCAACGAATCTAAACAACAATTAAGGTCCTGTTTAGTAAGTACCTTTTTCATGGCAGAATAAAATTCAAACATGGTATTGTTTAAATTCATAGTTTGGATAAATTGTCCGCCTGATTTTATAATTCTTGCACATTCAGAAAGAGATTGATCAAGATCGTTAACGTTATTTAGTCCATTATTACTTACAATTAAATCAACTGATTTATCATGTAAAGGTATATTTTCAGCAAATCCTTTTATGATTTCTATATTATTGATGCCATAAAAATCAATTTTCTTTTGAGCTCTTTCAACAGCAGTATCCCATGGATCAATACCATATATTTTCGAGTCTTTGCCTAAACGCATAGCTAATTCAGTTAAAGGAAATCCGGCTCCGAACCCAATATCAATTGCTCTTATTCCTTTTTTATACTTTATTTCATCGAGTAGTTTTAATCCAAATGGTGCTGCCCATAAAGGAAGCTCATCAAAAACTTCAACAAGGTTTTCAGAATTATAATCCCAGTTGGTTTTTAAATATTGAGTCATTATTAAATATTTCTTTTAATAGATTATTAGTGTTCTCTAATTTAATCTTTATTTATTATGGATATCCTACTTTTCTAAAGTAAAAACATCTTACACCTGATATTACCGACATTTTATACAAATAAGTATAATGTTTACAATTAAGCATTCAATTACCTACATTAATGAAGAAAAATATCTTTAATTAAGAATAACGGAATTATTTTACACTGTATAATTAATTTGTTTATAGCATCTTAAAAAGATGTTGTTTTTTTGATGGGAGAGGTGGCATACTTATTGACTACTAAAATCGCAATTAAGTGATACTATTAATTAAAATAACAAAATTATGTATTATCCGATTGCTTTTTTTGATGTAGATAGTTTAGAACTATCTGCCAAAGGAATAACCTTTGTGTGTCATCCACAGGTTAGTTCAATTAGCGAAGAACTTTATGAAATTTATGGAATTATTTCAGGAGTTGCTGCGCCACTGGTATTTTCTATGGATGTGAATAGAAATACTCCAGGAGAAAACAGTAGAAGACGTGATTTTTTAACTGTTCCTTTAAGTGAAGATGAGGACTGGAAAGCATCAGTAACTGATTGGTATAAATTTTATATTGACAGAGAAGTAACTGATGACATTGAAAAGCTTGAAATTTTTAAGAGTAATACAAATACAAAAGATTGTATAAAGCTTATTAACTCAAAGGAATGGATTGTTTTTGGAAATGGTATTGAACACAAAGTTGACCATGTAATAACTTCACTGTTAGAGTTTGTTGAAACGGTAAAATTTATTCCGGAATTAATTATCCCGGGCGAAACAGAAACAAAGGAACAATTAGAGAGTTATTGCAAGAAGTGGGAAGAAAAAGGTGCCATTAGAATGAGCTTCGATGATGTTACAGAAGTTGCTCGTTGTCATCAATATTAGAATTACTACCAATTGATGAAATTCAAAAGTATTTAACCAACTATTATACTGCCAATTATTAAAGGATATTTTTGAATTAGCTACCCCCTTCCCCCCCTTTTTTTATACTAGTTAATGACGAAATGTTGCAGAAAAACTGTTCTTAAGATATATAAGAATAACAATCCATCAGAATAAATAATCATAAACAAAAAGGCTTTAGTATTAACCCTCAAATATTAAAAAGCCCAATATGTTTTTTGTATTTTGGTAAAACATATTGGGAAACAGTATGATGGAGTATATTTTTAAAACAAGGTTTTGTTATTTCTTTAAAAACTTCACTAAGGGCTTAATAAATCTATCAAAATCTTCAATATGAGGTAAGTGACCAATATTGTCTAATTCAACCAATTTTGAGTTGGGTATTTTTTTCTGAGTCTCTTTTCCTAATAGGCTATATAAACCCATTGTTTTTCTAACCTCTTCAGAAACTAAAGGTTTACCCAATGCTGTTCTGTCTCGCGTACCTATTATTAATAGGGTAGGAGATGTAATATTTTTAAATTCATACACTACCGGTTGTGTAAAAATCATATCATAAGTTAAGGCAGCATTCCAAGCTATGGTTTTATAATCAGAATTCAGTGACCAACCAGCTAATAATATTACCCATTGTTCATAATCAGGTTTCCATTTATTGTCGTAATAATTTTTAAGCTGGTAGTTTTTAATCTTTGTGTATTCTTTCCTTAATTCATTGTGGTACCACCAGTCAACAGGCTTATAAGGAACCTTAAGTTTCCAGTCTTCCAGACCAATGGGATTTTCTAAAATCAATTTTTCTGTAATATCAGGATACATTAAGGCAAAACGTGTAGCCAGCATTCCTCCCATGGAGTGCCCTAATATTGTCGTCTTAGAAACTCCTATGGAATCCAATAATGCTTTTGTGTTCTGAGCTAGTTGTTGAAATGTATAGTGGAAATATTCCGGTTTAGATGATTTTCCAAATCCAATCTGATCCGGAACAATAACTCTAAAACCTTCCTTAGTTAAGGCTTCAATTGTAGTTTGCCAGTAGGCTCCGTTGAAATTTTTGCCATGCAATAAAACAATGTTTTTTCCATTGTAATTATGAGGTTTTACATCCATATAAGCCATTTTTAAGGTTTGACTTTGAATGTTTAATGTGATAGTATTTACCTCATAGGGATATTTATAATTTGATAATTCAATATCAAGCCATTGCAAATCTTTTGATTGAGATATTCCGGATTGAGAATATATCAATGAAATAATAAATAGTAATAATACTTTCTTCATATAATGTGTTTTGCCTAGATTAACACATTAATGAAGTGTTTTGTTGAAAATACAGATTAAGATCTTTCTGCAGAATAATTATGGCTTAATTAGGATAACATTTTCTGGTTATTTAATTATTCGCACTCGTAGAAATTTTTATTTGGGATTAAGAGAATACTTCAGTTGATTTTATGATAATTTTTAAAGTTATAAATTATCATAAAAACTGTCTTTCCCTGACATTACTGTTCTTAATTTTAATAAACCAGATGACCTTAATTGTCGGATCCTTTCACTTGTTATATTTAATAAATCGGCTATTTCATCCAGACTATGGATCTTATTGTTATTAAGCCCAAATGATAAATTTATAATGCAAGCTTCTCTTTTATTTAAAGTACTTATAGCTCGAAATAAATCCAATTTTACAGAATCATAAACTAATTCTGAATCAGGAGAAGGAAAATCTTTATTCTCAATCAAATCGTATAAACACAATCCTCCATCACCATCTGAAGTAAGGGGTTTATCTAATGATTGTTGACGAATTCTTAGCTTGTTGTTTTCCGTAATTAAATCTTCCTCAATTTCCAGGTACTCTGCTAATTCTTTGTTTGTAGGTTCTCTTTCGAACTTTTGTTCTAAATAGGATGTGGCTTTTGATACTTTGCTCATCGTTGACAAGCGATTCATTGGTAATCTTACTACTCTTGTTTGTTCAGAAATAGCTTGAATAATTGATTGTCGTATCCACCAAACAGCATATGAGATAAATTTAAATCCTCGTGTTTCGTCAAACTTTCTAGCCGCTTTAACTAATCCAACATTTCCTTCATTAATTAAATCAGCAAAAGATAAACCTTGATTTTGGTATTGTTTGGCTACCGATATGACAAAACGGAGGTTTGCTTCAACTAGTTTTTGTAATGCAATATCATCACCTTTACGAATTCTTACTGACAACTCAACTTCCTCTTCTGCACTTATTAATTCATACCTGTTTACCTCAAGAAAGTATCTGTTTACTGAGATTTCATCTCGTTGTGTAATTTGTTGGGATATTTTTAGTTGCCTCAATACTATAGGATTTTATGTAATAAATTAATTTGATAACGAAGTGTTTTTTTATGGAGTAACTGATGTTAAAAGGTGGTGTTTTCAGTTTTAGTAGAAAGAATTTCAGTTTTGTTAATTCACTGAAATGAGTAGAGTTGATTTTAAAACCTACACCCATTGTTATTCAAGAAAATTTGCGACCTTCTGTGCTTACAACAGATGTAAGTATATACTAGAAATATCAATACCCGTTCCTTTTAATATATTGGAACAGGTATTATTAATTCAAATTCGTATATTATTTTACATTAAAGGCAACTTCTCCTTTATCACCTTGCTTAATGTCAAAAGATACGGTTTGACCTTCAAAAAGACCATTGTAAGAGTTTACTAATCCAGAGCGATGTACAAAAACATCTTTTTTATTTTCAATCTCAATGAAACCAAAACCTTTAGTTTCATTATACCATTTTACTTTACCTTCAAACATATTCTAGTAATTTCTTCTATTATTTGATTCTCTTTTCTCACGTGCTTCATTTACAACCATTTTGCGGTTTTCTAAAGTTGCACCATTTAATTCATTTATTGCTTTTGTACCATCTTGTGATTGCGACATAGTAACAAAACCAAAACCTTTACTACGGCCATTAAATTTGTCTTTAATAATCTTTGCATCATTAACGGTACCATACTCTTCGAAGATGCCAGTTAAGTCATCTTCATCAACCCTGTAATCAAGGTTGCCTACATAAATATTCATATTATAACTAAAAAAATGAGCCTGATATAAACAAAGCTCTATTATTACTTTGCAGTTTAAATTAGAGAGGAATTATCTGATACGGATTTTCTTTTTCTAAGCTTTCTGCATTATCTGAAAAGGATAAAAAAATGTATCAGTTTAAATACGGAAGGGATAAAATGTACTATTCTTAAATTCAATTTCGATACAAATGTACAATAATAAATTCTATAACCTACAGAATAATAATTAATTAATGATAATTATGATTTGAGGTTTTAATTTAAGAATAAATTATAAGTAGACACTTATTTCCTTGTGTTATGATTGTTATTATAATACTAAAATATGGGGATAGTAAAAATGAACTATAGGATTACTAACCATCTATCAATAAATCAGTTAGTTAACCCAATATTAGCTTAACTCATAATTTAAATTTTTGAGAATACTATTTTTGCAATGTATCGTTTTCATAACAATTAGGGATTGTTCTAAGGTAAAGGATCCTTTTTCTTTGTTATTATAATAATGAATATTAGAACCCAAGCTTATGAAAGATAATAACACATTAAATGGTTCAGTTGTAAAACTTCGTGTAGATAATTCAGACAGAATGAGATTAACATGTGCAGATTATAAAAGTGCAGAAATGCAAATATTGATGCATCATGTATATGAATACAAAAAAGGATTAAGAAGTTTAGTGCTTCATACTATGAGTATGAAAGAACGTTCAAAGACTGAAGATTTGCTAACCCGAAGAGGAATTTGCTATTATTTACAAAATGTAGGGAAGGATAAGATTAATGTTTTCTTTGGAAATAGTAAATGTGTAAAAATTATTGAATCATTCGGGCATGAATCGTTGAATGATTTTTCTGATGAAGAAGATTTTATACTGGGTACGATGTTGGGTTATGATCGTATTCAACAGTGCGAAAGGTTTTTAAAAAGAAAACAATCTCAAAATGAAATCTTGCATCATAATTATAGAATAACAGGAACAGAATAGAAATATATTAATAATATTTTTTGGGTTAATTTGAATTTTAAGAGAATAAAAGTGTTGGAGAGTATCAGATTGTCATTAGTTTCAACTCTCCAACACTATTAATTAATTTGAATGAATAGCCTCAGCAGGGCACACTGATTCGCATGAGCCACAGTCAGTACATGCTTCGGCGTCAATTTTATAAATATTGCCTGCAGAAATTGCATCAACAGGGCATTCAGGTGCGCATGATCCACATGCAGTACAGTTGTTGTCAATAATATAAGCCATAGTGTTATTTTTTAGTTAATAATGCATTCAATATAATCCTTTAAAATATCTATTCCAATACCCTTAATGAGTAAATGAGTACTTTAATTGATATTTAAATAATTTTAACTGTTTCTCCTCCTTTTAAAATCATATTATATTGCATTATATCTCTATAAATATGCAAGCGTAGTAATTAATTCTTTCTAACATGGATTTTCCTTCCTGAATAGGTTACCGTCTTATCATATTTATCAGCTAATTTTAATCCGGTTCCTTTATTCTTACTAACAAATATAATATTGAATTTACGATCCGTAATCATACCAGGGAATGAACCATTACGTTTTTCAATGGTCAATGACTTTTTTGTATCATCCCATTTGAAGTTAATTTCAGCATAATATCCTTTCTGATAATTATAGTTATCATTTTCATCTTCGTATAAGGTAAAAGTTCCATCTGCTCCTTCATAAACTCGTATCTCCAGGTTTTCCCAATTCTTTTCATTGGCAAATTGTACCTGTGGCCCCCAAGGTATTATTGACCCTGCTTTTACATACAATGGTATGATATCCAGAGGAACTTCTTTTTTTATGGTTTGCCCACCATTATATTTCTCTCCAGACCAAAAGTCAAACCAGCTACTACCTTTGGGAAGATATACAGCTTTAGTTTTTATAGTGCTGTAATCTTCCACTTTAACGGTATCCTTTCCCTGAATTTCATTTTTCCAATACATTGGCTCTGTAACTGGGGACACCAACAATGATTTTCCAAACATAAATTCATCGTTAATATCAACTGCCTTTTTATCGTCCGAGAAATCCATTACCAATGCACGCATTAAACTCGATTGATTATGTGTTACAGTCCATGATGAAGAATAAATATAAGGCAACAGGTGATAGCGTAGGTTAATATATTTTTCAATAGCGTCATATGTAGGATTTCCCTTTTCTCCGAATTGGTATATTTCACGAGGATAGCCTTCACCATGTGAACGCATCATAGAACAAAAGGTTCCAAATTGCATCCATCTTACCTGTAGTTCGCGGTAATTAGGATTATGAAGAGGATCTTTAAAATCCCATAAAAAGAATCCACCTATATCGCTGTTCCAGTAGGGTAATCCACTTAAAGAAACGTTTAATCCGGCAGATATTTGGTTATGCAATGCTTGCCATGATGCTACTACATCGCCCGACCAAAGATTTGCTCCATATCGTTGTTGACCTGCGAAAGCAGATCGGGTAAGTATAAATATTCTCTTATCGGTGTTTTGTTCTAGTTGATGTTGAGCAACACCTCCAACTGTCATTAAAGGAAAAGCATTACGAACTTTTCTAAAAGAACCTAAATAAGTTTTTGTATCGAAGTCAGATGGTTTTGGGTTGATATGATCCGGTTCAGAGGAGTCAATCCACCAGCCATCAATGCCTAATGAAAACAACCCTTCATTAAGATACTTCCAGTAAATATCACGAGCCTCAGGATTGTATGGATCATAAACTCTGACGCCTGATGGATAATCCATTCGGGGCGGCCAGGTTTCTATTCCTGAAAGGGGCCATGTCTCAAAATTGAAAAGAGCGTTGATACTATCCAGTTCTCTGTATTGTTTTGTTTTTGGTCCAAATGAATTCCAGATAGAGATGATCATATGTGCATTTAAATCGTGTACTTCTTTAACCATCTTTTGTGGATTAGGAAAGCCGGGATTTATAAAATCCATTGCATTCCATAGATAATTACTTCCCCAATATTGCCAATCCTGAATAATCCCATCCAGAGGGACTCCTAATTCTCGGTATTTCTTCACTACTCCAAGTAATTCATCCTGTGTTTTATATCTCTCTCTGCTTTGCCAAAAGCCATAAGTCCATAAAGGATACATGGGAGCTTGTCCGGTTAGGTTTCGCATACAGGCAATTACACCGTCGGCATTTTCTCCATACATAAAATAGTAATCAATGGCATCTCCCACATCCGATTTAAAATAAGTGCTATTAGGTGTATCTTCAAATGTAGTAGGAGAGTAGTTATCCCAAAATAATCCATAACCCTTACTTGACAACATAAATGGAATATAATCATCAGTATTACCTTGAATCATACGAAGCTTTACACACCGTTTTGACATTTTACCCTCTTGTTGCTGACCTAAACCGTAAATCTCTTCATCTGTATCAAGTTTAAAAGTCTGGTTAACTGAAAAAGTTTGGGTTCCGGCATCATCAAAATCAATAAATGAAGCTCCCAATTCCTTTTCTGTTAAAAGTTTAGTGTTAGTATGGTAAAATGTTATTTTCCCACTATTCAGGTTTAATACAACCTGAAGCTTTTTGCTTGAGATAGATAATTCGTTATCATTTTGGTTTATTTTAAAAGTCGTTTTTTCTGGTGTTTGGATAACAGAAAGGCTTTGTTTGGAAAAGGTTTTATTTTCTGGATATTTAATAACTCTTATGGTAGAAGGACTATAAAATTGTAATTCGATTTTAACTGAATTCACAGTTGTGATTATACCTGATGTTGTTTCTAAATATGACTGAGCATTAGTAATTAAACTAATTAATAGCAATACAAAACTTGTTTTGACTGATTTTAATTTCATAGGATGTTTAGTTTATTATATGCCTAATAAGGGGAAAAATGTCCGATTCAGATTTTAAAGCATTTGGTAGAGTTGATAATTTTAAAGGTTATTAAATATAGAGAATCAAGATGTATAATGAAATTTTAATGGGTACTATTCTTTGTAAATATTTAAGGAATTTCAATTTTGTATATGCATGATAGATCTCCTTTTCTTACAGAGGACACAACAGTTGCTTTAACAGGAGACCCTATTACAGTTGAAAACATTTTTTCCGCAAATCCTTCGGAACAATAGCAAATAGCTTCCGTATTAATATCTTTTTTGTATTCAATAATTGGACAGACACAATAGTTTTTATTTTCATCTGCAAGAAGAACTTTTGAAGCTCTGTTGTAATCTATTTTCCAACCCCAGGCAGTTTCTAAAAAGTTATTAAACTTATCCAAATCTCCAACATATTCTGATAGAACAGCATCCATATTGAGATTATTGTAATGGATTATAGCGGATTTTTTTATGACATGTTTTAATACCTTTTTATCCAGGTCTTGATTTAAGTTAGAAAGAAGATTTGAAAGCCATTCTTTCTGAAGTTTTATGTTAGGATCCGAAGTGGCATCATTATCATTATTTGTGCCTATGGCTATAGAACTAAAGCCGCAAAAGCAAAGTCCGCTTAAGCAGGCTTTTTTCAGGAATTTTTTTCTGTCCATATAGATTATTTTTTAACAAATGAAGTTGAGTAGATTGCAGATGTTAATTATTATTTTCTTCTAAGATAATGACTTTGAACGATTTGATTTAAAAATACTTTGGTTTTTACATGCTCTAAATTTATTGACATAGGTATATTTGAAAACAATGGACTTCCACCACCAAGCAAAACGGGAATAGTAGTAATAATGAGTTCATCAATTAAGTCTTCTCTTAGAAAGCTTTGTATGGTTCTGCCTCCATCAATATATATACGGTTATAACCTCTATGGTTTAAGTCATTAATGATATTTTTCAGATTGCCATTTATCAATTCTATTTTATCTTGATACTTTGTATTTACAGACTTCATTGTATTACTAAGGACAAAAACAGGCTTTGTATATGGCCAGTCTATGTCGAAATTACAAACTGTTTCAAAAGTTACTCGTCCCATTACAATCGCATCAATATTCTCCATGAAATCAGAATATCCCATATCAATATTCTCCGGATTGGGAATGGATTGTAACCAATCCAGTTCTCCATTTTTATCTGAAATAAAACCATCTAAACTTTTAGCAATGAAAACGATGTTACTTTTATTATTATCCATTTTATTCTTTTATTTTATTCGAATATTGCAAGCTTGGAAATGATTTCTGAGCAATGAGTAAGCTACAAATCAATATAATATATTACAAAATTTAAATTGTTTATTTCTTAATGAGATATTTAAGGAATTGCATTCCGGTCATTAATAAAATATAACATTTGAAAAAAGAGTTATTAATGGGGACGGATTACAAATCCGTGCATATTATTTTTAAAGAATATGATTGTAATTTATTGAAAGTTCTTCAGCCCTTAATTTAATTTCCTTATTCATTTCTTCAAAACCTTTTTGAGTATCGCGATCTAAACTTTTAGAGAACAATCTAACCAACAATCCGCTAAAATTTTCACTGTGCTCAAAAGTTGTAGTTCCATCACTATTATCCTTAAGGAAGAATCTATGTTCTCCGTCAAATAAACCTTTAAACCCAAAATGGCCAAGCCATCTGAATTCTATGTGTTTGTTAAAGGTTTTTACAATAGGTTTGAAGGTCATGCCTTTTAGTCTTACAGTAATTTGTCTTCCTTCTTTTACTTCTCCGGAAAGGGACTTTATAAATGGATTCCACTGTGGATATTTTTCAAAGTCTGTTAGTATTTGCCAAACCTCTTCTGTAGAGGCATTAATTCGGATCGATGTAAAAATTATCTTCTTCATAATTGATGTTTTTTACAAAGTTCGGTCAGAATTGAGCCATTGCTCTTGACAAATATCAAGAGTTTTTCTTATTTCTTATTCTGCTAAATGTTTCAGGCGACATACCTAACATTGAAGCGATATATTGTAAGGGAACCTGGTTGAAAAGTTCTTTGTTTTGCTGAAAGAATTTATCATAACGTTCTTCCGCACTCAACGAAAGATGATCAAATACCCTATCTTCCAAAGTAATAAAACAACCCGCAATGATTTTTTTTTCTATTTCATCCCAGTTGGGCACAACAGTTTTTAACTGATTATAGTTGTTCTTATCAAGTGTGTAAAGCTTACTGTTAGTAAGTGCCTGAATGTTCCAACGGGCTCTTTGTTTAAACAGAAAGCTATAAATATCAGTTAAGAAGTAATTTTTTGATCCAATCCATTGAGTTACTTCTTTATGATTTAACTCCGAAAAAACCCGAATAAAACCACTCTGAATAAAACTTAGCTTGTCGCAATATTGTCCGGCTTTAATAAAATATTCTCCTTTTTTAAGTTCTGTTTCCACAAACAAAGAGGAGATAGTATCCAGCACCTCATTAGACAAGCCAAAATACGAACTGATATTTTCTTTTAATTCATTCATTTTTTAACCACTTTAAAACTTTGCTGGTCACCATCAGCTTTTTCTATTTGTACAATATAAATACCCGGAGCAAAGTTACTCATGTTAATTCCTGAATTAGTTAAGTCGTTTATTGTTAGTTTTGCTACAACAATACCTGTAGTATTATAAAGAGTAGCATAAATATTATTTATGTTTTTGCCTTTAATATATAAGAGGTTAACCACGGGATTTGGATAAATGAAACAGGTGCTTTCTGCTCTTTTATCTTCGGAAAGAGTTGCCTCTGACCAGAGTGCATATAATGTCATATCTTCTGCAACACCTTGTTCAATATTTGTAATGATCTCACCGCTAAAATCAGCTGCTTTATTCCATCCATAAAAAGTAAAATCATCTGTAGCAACTAATGTTTTCAGGGAAATATTGCTATGTCCGGCCGGATAAAATCCTAATGTTTTACTTCCCTCATTATTATAAGTTATTGTATAATAAGTGTCACCTGCGCCGGTAAACATGTTATCTCTTTTCACATCTACTTTAGCATCCCAAGCCGATAAGTCTCTATTAAAATTTGTAGCATTGTAAAACATGTATCTCATATCAGTTACATTGCTTACATTCCAATTTGACAGATCGCTATTGTAACTGGTAGCTTCTGCAAACATTGCATACATATTTGTTACTTTATCCACATTCCATGATGAGAGATCACCATTAAAACTACTTGCTTCACGAAACATGTAATTCATATTTGTAACATTGCTAACATCCCAGGATGATATATCATTATTAAAACTAGTGGCTTCCCGAAAAAGATTACTCATATTGGTAACATTTCCAATATCCCAGGTTGATAACTTACTATTAAAACTTGAAGCTTTATAAAACATACTTTCTATTTGGGTTACATTACCAACATCCCATGAAGAAAGGTCACAATTAAAATTCGTAGCTCCATAAAACATGTAACTCATATCCGTAACATTACTCACATTCCAGGAAGACAGATCGCAATTAAAATTATTGGCTTTATAAAACATGGTACGCATATCTATAACATTGCTTACATTCCACGGTGAAATATCTCCATTAAAGTTGGTTGCCTCATAAAACATTGCAAACATATACATAACATGGCTTACCTCCCAGGCCGATAAATCACAATTAAAATTAGTAGCTCCATTAAACATGAACCTCATGTCTGTTACATTACTTACATCCCAAGACGACAGATCACTATTAAAACTAATAGCACCATCAAATATTAATGACATGTTTGTAACACTGCTAACATCCCAACCTGATAAATCTCCGTTAAAACTCTCTGCTCCAAGAAACATCCTTTCCATACTGGTTACATGACTTAAATTCGGAGAATCTGTGGCAGATGAAGTTAATTTACTACAGTCATAGAATGCACCAGACATGCTTTCCCATTGGATATCCCCCCACTGATTAATACTTAATATTTTTTCATTATTACTTGTTTCTGAATTATAAAAATAGATAGCAGGAAAAGTACCTGTGATTTCTACTGAAACATTTTCATCAGTAGGTAAACTATTTATCAGTAATTCGCCAGTGGCATCATGCTCTGATATAATTTCAGCATTTGTGTTTTTTACTATAACATGATAATTATAAGTATAAGCAGAATTTGTTGGTATGGTAATACTCCCATCTGCTCCTGTATTCCAGGTTGTAGTAAAAGGATTGCCCCAACAAGCGTAAAGTGTCATATCTTCAGTAACTCCTTCTTTAATGCTTGTTATAATATCGCCACTAAAATCTACTGCTTTGTTCCACCCAAAAAAAGGAATACCATCTTTATCGTCTAATCTTCTTAAGGAGATATTACCATGTCCGGAAGGATAGAAACCTAAGGTTTCTGTACCTTCGTTATTATAAGTAATGGTATAGTAAGTGTCACCTGCTTCGTTAAACAGATTATTTCTCTTTACATCTACATAAGCATCCCAAGATGACAAATCTCTGTTAAAGCTAGCGGCTCCATTAAACATTCCATTCATCCAAGTAACATTGCTCACATCCCAGTCAGTTAATTCGCTATTAAAACTAGTTGCATTTTGAAACATGTAGCTCAAGCTTGTAGCTTTACTTACATTCCAATCAGATATGTCAGCATTAAAGGTTTCTGCATTACTGAACATGGACTGCATACTTGTTACATTACTCACATCCCAAGATGAAATATCTCCATTAAAACTTTTTGCTCCAAAAAACATAGCATTCGTTGCTGTAACATTGCTCACGTTCCAATTAGATAAGTCACAGTTGAAATTTTCGTTTTGAAAAAACATGAAGCTCATATCAGTTACATTGCTAACATCCCAGTTTGATATATCACCGGTAAAATATGTAGCGTTTACAAACATTGCATTCATATCAGTTACATTGCTTAAGTCAGGAACATCTGTTGCAGTACAGGCTAGGTTTGTACAGTTCCCAAATGCATGATTCATACTTTGCCACTGTATATTTCCCCACTGATTTATATTAAGTATTTTTATTGCAAAGTCCTGGTTATAAAAAAGACTAATGGCAGGAAATACTCCTGTTATTTCTACTGTTATAACACTGTTTGTAGGTAAGTCATTTATTATTAGATTATTTGTTGCATCTTGTTCAGATAGAACTTCTTCATTGGTATTTTTTACTATAACATGGTAATTGTATGTATATAGAGAATTTATAGGAATAGAAATATTACCTCCTTCTCCCGTGTTCCAGGTTGTAATAAACGGAACATTTTGTCCTATGACACTAAGTGATGTAAGAAAAAATAAGCTTAATAACAGGTTTCTAAGTTGTTTCTGTTGCGGTAAAAGTTTGATCATAATAAGGTTTATTTTGTATTCATCTGATTTCTGAAATCCAATAGAATTCAGATGAATAGATTTGGGTTTATTGATACAAGTATTATTCGATCATAATCTCATGACCTTTATGAATAATTATTTTAAGTGTATAATTAAATTCATGCCTAGTTTTTTCAAATGTAATTAAATATCATCGACAGGTAAATAAGGGATAGAAAATGTAAAGGTTGTTCCTTTGTTTACTTTACTTTCCACCTCTATACTTCCTCCTAATGCATTAATATAGGCATTAACAATTGAAAGGCCCAGACCGGAACCCTCATGTCTGTTTCCATTATTTAATTTTACTTGAACAAAATAATTGAAAATAGAATCAATGTTTTCTGAAGGAATTCCGATTCCAGTGTCGTTAATAATAAATACTAAATTATCATTGTCAATAAAATAGCGAATTGTAATAGAACCTTTATTCGTAAATTTGATAGCATTCTTTACCAGGTTAGTTAAGATACTTTCCAGTTTTATTTTATCTGTTTTTATAAAACATTCAGGGCTTTTGATTTTATTTATTATTTCAAAATCCAAACCTTTAGCTTTAGTTTCTGTTTTAAAAAAGTTAGAAATAAACTGTAATGTTTCATCTAAATTTACTTTCTGCAAATGGAGTTTTACTTTTTCCGATTCTATTTTTGAAATTTCTATGATATCATTAATTGTCTCGAGTAATCTTTCCCCACTTTTTGAAATAATATCTATATAGCTATTACTGGTATCTCTGGTTAAATCAGGACTTTTTAATAAATCTAAAAATCCTAATATTCCATTCATTGGAGTACGGATTTCGTGAGACATATTCATTAAAAATATAGATTTAAGCCGGTCACTTTCTTCTGCTTTATTCTTTGCCAACTCTAATTCTGCATTTTTAACAGATAGATCATTAGTTAATTTTAATGCCATCTGTTTAGCTGTATTTTTAGTGTTTAATAGAGCCAGAACTAATAATGACAAAAGCAAACTAATAATTAAACCGCTTGTAAAGATTACTTTTACTTTATTTGTAAGAAAAGGAGGCTTGCTGATGATGTGCGTATAAACCAAAGTCCAATGTCTTCCGTAAAGATCAACCTTTAGGTTTAAACTATTGATTACTTTTGAATTGTTAGAAACTGCTTTTGCTGTTTCGCTATCAAAAAGTTTGTTTTGATCTGTTATATTATCCCCATCGTATATTTTCAGAGAAATATTTTTATCCTCAAGTAAGTTCCAACTACCAATAATGTTATCCAATAAATCATTCATTCTATATGGACTGCTTACCCATCCTTTAAGCGCTGCTCGTCTTTCCTCCATATTCGTTAATGGCAAACCTCTTTGGTAAACAGGAGCATACATGATTACACCAGCTTGGATATTTGTATCTGATTCTTGAACAAGGATTAATTTTCCGGTTAAAACAGATCGGTTTAGGTCACATGCTTTTTGCATGGCTTTTCTTCTTACCGGTTCCTGGAAGGTATCATAACCTATTGCTTTTATATTAAGTTCATCCTGCGGTTCTAAATATATTATTGAAGAGTACTCTTCTCTATCGTATTCAGGAGTAATAGTGTAATCTTTATATATTTTTCTGAAATGTTTTATATGACTATTAAGTTGATCTTTGGGGATTAAAATATTATAACCAATACCTTGATATCCAGGTAGGTTTTTGCTAATGTTGCTAAGATTGATATAACTTTCCCATTCTTCTTTTGTTACGGTATCAGAAGAGCTTACAAATGAGGAAATATCACGCAATAATTGAGCATGAAAATCAAGGCGTTTTTTAATATTGAATGAAATCTCATTACAAAAAATCTTATAATCCTTTTGGCGTTGCCTTTCCAATAGTGCTTTAGAATATTGCGTAGCAAAAATTGTAATTGTTAATCCTACAATAAAGATTAATAATGCTAATACAATATTTCTTTGGTGAGTTTTCATATACTCTAATTAATTTTGCTTTTAATTGTCATTTGGAACTTGTAAAAACTGATCATTTTCTCGAATGAGAAAGATCACTTTTAGCTTGTTCTATGTATTAAGCAATATATAAGTGTAGCTTAAAATGAATAAATATACTGATCACTATTGACTTATGCGAATCGTGAGTTTAATTATTTCAATTATTGTTTCTAACTCAAAAAATTATCAAAGTAAAAGTATGAATTATTGTAAGCGCGGAAATATTTTCCGTGCAATGAGCATGTTGTAAATCAATGTTATAAGTTGTAGAATGAGATTGTGTATTTCTTATGGTAATCGATAAGGAATTGCATTCCGGGTAGTAATAAACAATACAATTGAAGTCACAGTTTTTAATGATACCAGATTACAAATGTGCTAGCTTTTTGATTTACAAGATGTAAATTAAGCCTGTAAATCCTGAAATCCTGCCAACAAAAGTATATTAATAATTCCCGTTTCATTTAAAGCATAGAATGAATGACAGGATTAACAAGATTAACAGGATTTTTTCCGCTTTGGCACAGTTGTAAACGCGGAAATTTTTTCCGAGCAATAAGTGAGCTGTAAAACAGTATCAAATATTGCAAAATGAGATTGTGTATTTCCTATGATAATCGATAAGGAATTGCATTCCGGGCAGTAAAAAAATGTACAATTAGGTAATAGTTTTTTAATGATGTCGGATTGCAATTATTACGATAAGCGAACACAGAAGTAAAATTCATTTTAATTATGCTGAGCGAAGCAATAATCTTTAAAAAAATCCTGTTTTCTATTCTATAGAGCTTGAATGTTTTTAATAATGTAAATGGAGCACGGATTGCAAATCCGCGCCTGCTTTGGAGGTCACAGTTTTTTAATGATACCGGATTACAAATGTGCTAGCTTTTTGATTTACAAGATGTAAATCAAGCCTGAAAATCCTGAAATCCTGTCAACAAAAGTATGTTAATAATTCCCGTGTCAATTAAAGCATAGAATTAATGACAGGATTAACAAGATTTTTACCGTTCTAGCACAGTTGTAAGGGCGGAAATTCTTTCCGTGCAATAAGTGAGCTGTAAAACAGTATCAAATATTGCAAAATGAGATTGTGTATTTGTTAAGGAAAAAGATAAGGAATTGCATTCCGGGCAGTAAAAAAATGTACAATTAGGTAATAGTTTTTTAATGATGTCGGATTACATATGCGCCTGCTTTGGAAATCCTTGAATGCTTACATTTAAAGTAACATCAATCGAATTAAAGAAATAACCATTCCCACAAAACCACCCACAACCGCACCATTTAATCTAATAAATTGAAGGTCGTTTCCTACTTTTTCTTCAATTTGATTGACCAGCTCATAATCGTTAAGTTTTGACATGCTTAATCTTACCATTTCACCTATTTCGTGATGATATTTAATAATAAGATTTTCAACAGTATCTTTAATCCAGTCATCAATTTTAGTTTGTTGAGTAGTGTCTGTTTCTAATTCATTTATTAGTTTTTCAACATTTTGATTTATGAACTTAGTCAATGGAGTATTATTGTTATTAAGCTGATGTGCCAATGTTGTTTTAATATTAGCTAATACGATTTGCATAATATTATTTGTATCCGTGTTATCTACAAGCCTGATTTTTAAATCATCAATAATAGCGGTTGCATCCTTGTCTCCATTAATTAATTTCTGAGCAAATTCAAGTATGTTATGATCAAATTTTTGTCGTAGTGGATGATTAGGATTTCCTTTAGCTTCATTTATAGTATTATTTATTGAAATGATTATTTTTTCAACAATAGATTGATTGTCTATTGCACCTGCCTTCTCTCCAACTCCCACAAATAAACGTTTGAAAAACCCTTCTTCTTTATAATCATTCATTTGTTTACCGACCGCGGTCAGGAGAATAGTTTTGGTTTCTGCGTTATTTATTGTCTTTTCTGCAGAATTCAATATCATTTCCCATAATTGATTATGATCTCCATTGTCTATTGATTTCTTTACCCACTGGCCTAATGGTGTTGCAAAATCAAATCCTTTTAATTGATCTTTTAATAGAGTTTGTAATAGTTTAGAAACTTCAGGATTGTCAATGTTGGATGTTAGACGGTTTATGATATCTTTTATAAAACCAATTACTTTCACCTTGTTTTGACGCTCTTTAAGTGTTTTAAGGATGTTTTTTACAATTTGAATATCAGATATTTTCTCTTTGATAATTTCCGGAGATAACCATTTGTTGGTTACTAAATCAACAACTCCATTTGTTAATTTTATTCTGTTGCTGACAATAATATTTGTATGTTTTTTAATAATAGGAATAGGAATTTCACGAAATAAAGCACTTACTGCAAACCAATCAGCAAAACCACCAATAGTTGCAGCCTCAAAGCCGGATAATAGTATATTCCAATATTCGTTTTTAAGATATCCTATATGAATAAGAGCCTGCACTGTTATAAGGCCCAGTATTGAGATTATTAATGAATTTCTACCAACAAGGTTTTTGCTATTATTCATCTGTTTAAAATTTTTGTCTTTAGACAATGAGCCAAAAACTTCTGCACATTCAGGAACTCGCATTAACTTTTTTAATCATAATCCTGTGTTAACTTTATAATTAATAAAGTTAATGGTTGTTTTATCTGTTCTCAGTTTTAGTCATATCAAATATATCTAAATCGAAAAGTAAAATCAATTTATGTTAAGGAGTTTTAATAACTGGTTTTGTTAGCTTATTAATCATTCCTTTAAAGATGATTCCGTGTAAAGGTAAAACGGAGTACCAATACATTCTACCTAATAATCCTTTAGGACGAAATGTTGCAGTCTGGATTAGAGTATGATCTTTTATCTGAAATTCCAACCATGCATCACCGGGTAGCTTCATCTCAGCAAATAATAGCAGGCGCTTTTCTTCTTTGTTTGCATATAATACACGCCAGAAATCCAAAGTATCTCCCGCTTTGATATTGTCAATACTAGTGCGACCTCGTCTTAATCCAACACCACCAACTGTTTTATCTATAAGTCCCCTCAACTTCCATAACCAGTTGGCGTGGTACCAACCTGTTTCACCTCCAATTCGCCATATATTTTCCAGGCAAGAAGAAACATCAGCGATCTGCTTTTTTCGTATGTCTTTGAAACAACCATAAACCGGGACTTTGATATACTCAGAAATTTTAAAATCCAGCCTACCGCTTACAGTTGAGTCTTTCCAACTGGATACAATTTCGTTTTGTTGAATTTTTTTAAAGGCTTTTCTGATGCACTCTTTATATGATAGAGGTTTAAGGTTTAGTAAGTGCAAAATTTCTTTATCGCGCGCTATTACTTCTACTTTCATACTATCAACCAACGAAACAGCTAGTTTGTATGAGGTGGAAGTAATATAATACAACCAGTATGAAGATAATTTTGGCGTCATAACCGGAACAGTGTAGATATATCTTTTTAAACCGCGAACAGATGCAAATTCAAGTAACATCTCTTTGTAGGTGAGAATTTCATCTCCGGCAATATCAAAATTACGATTGAAAGTTTTTTCATTATTAAGTATTCCGGTTAAGATCTTAATAACATCTGAAATACCAATGGGCTGACATCTGGTTTTTAACCATCTGGGAGCAATCATAACGGGTAATTTCTCAACCAGATCTCTTATTATTTCAAATGAAGCACTTCCGGAACCAATGATTATTCCGGCACGAACTGTTGTTAATGCATACCTTCCTTTGCCTAATTCTAGTTCAACATTTTTTCTTGAATTGAGATGTTTAGATAAGGTTTGGGAATTTACGATTCCACTTAAGTAGATGACTTGTTTTGCATTGGTTTTATTGATACGTTCCCTGAAATTTATTGCTGATTCTTTTTCAAGAACTGCGTATTCTTTTGATGTGGACATGGAGTGAACTAAATAATACGCAAAATCAATATCTGCAGGAATATTATCAAGTGATTGTTTATCTCTTAAATCAACTTCTATGATATCAATTCTGTTTTGAATCGATTCTTCAGGATGGAATTTATTTTTGTCTCTTACGCAACAAATAACAAAATAACCGGCATCAACTAAAACAGGTAGTAATCTTTTTCCAATATAGCCAGTGGCTCCAGTTAGTAATACCTTCATAATATTGTTAATTAAGTAATTTTACAACTGCTGCGTATTGAGGTGAGAGATGGCAATTCATGTTTTTATCATGATTGATAAAAACAACATGCGGGAGCGAAACTTCAAAAGTCTAATTAATTCAACCAGATCATTCAGTATAATATCTGATTAAATAACAACTTTTTCAATAGTTTGTTTGTGATTAGTAGATTTAAGTACAGGACATTTATAGATTATGAACCAAAGAAAGGATAGGATTAATTCTCAAATGATAAAATGAGGTTTACTGAAATCACAGTAAATCTTTTATAGCATTTCTAATATTTATGAGTGAACTTACAGATTTGATTTTGAATATAGAATTACCGGTTTTGATAACAGTAGTAAAAACAGTAGCAAAAGGGCAGTTGCTAATATAATGTAAGAAAGAAGAAACTGACTTCCTGCAGAAATCCCAAATATTACAACAATACCCATTAAAAATCCGGATATAACAGCACTGATTTGTCGGAAATATCTCCATCTTAGCAATAGACCAATAGCTAGTACTAAACCTAACCCACCTAGTAACTTAAAGTGTCCTGTTTCTGGTACAAAATACTCTTTAGCATAGTTGTTTACTGTTGATACAAATATTAATAGGAGAGAAGCCATTAATGTTGGTATGAAGCCTTTTTGTTCAATGAATTTAATTTTCATAGTGGTTTTTTATAATTAAATAGTAGGTAGCGAATAAGGTTATTTCAGTAAGTGATAGTCGGTTTGTTGATATATTCATAATTTATTGTTTGGAGTTAATGCTATAAATTTTAAAAGCTATGTGTAAATATAGCACTACTTATTTACTTTCTGCTAGGGGTAAATTCTATTTCCCCACTCTACCACACTAAAAAATGTGTAGTAGAGTAGGAGAATGTTATTAAATATTATCTGTTACCAGATTATTGTACATTAACATACTGAATTACCCATGTATCGTTAGAAATACCTTTACATAAAACTACAACTTCAGCACTTTCATTATTTGCAAAAACGTAATTAGCACATAATTCAAACTCACTTGTTTGAGCATCGGGCTGATAGTACACATCATAAAATATCCTTTTTACAAATTTATAGTCATTATCTTCTACCTGATAAATTAGTGATGGTTCGTCATTGAAAACAGTAGCTGGTTGTATTGCCCATAAAAAATTATTACTGTGATACACATATGCCAAACCATAGTAAGTGCTTTCTGTGGTTATCTTAGCTATTGAATTCATGTCAGTACTGTAAGTTTCTTCTGATTCTGTAAGACTGGTTGTTCTGTAAATGTTGAAGTTGCTTGAAAAGATGTATTCACCATCTTCTGGAAACCAAAAATTATTTAAATTGGTTAGGGAATAGCTAGTAATACTTTTCTTAGCAGTATCATAAGCAAAAAGGCCTCTATGTGATGAAGCAATAATATAAGGTTTACCAGGTACTTTTTTTAGGACTGATTCTTTATCAAGCCATTGTCTGCCAGGATCATCATATAAGGTACCATCGCTTATTTTGATATAATGTATGCTGGAAGTATTGCTTCCATATTGAGTATAGCAAAACCAATCATTCTCTCCCCAAGCAATATCATAAACAGAATAGTCTATGGTATATACTGATGTTACTGTGTTATTTGGAATGTCAACAGCGCTTATAAAACCATTGTGTCCTATGGCTGCCTTTGTCCAGTCTTCAGATATTGCTATACAGGTAGGAGCTTTGCTTAATTCAATTTCATTCAATACCTCTTTTGTGTTAATGTCTAGCGTAATTAACTTATTGGGTGATGTTGTTGCATAATACAGCGTGTTTGTGTTCTTATTAAATAAAGCATCTGTAATCTGTCCTTCAATGGCATATTTATTTTCGCTATCGCCTGGTGTAATTGCAGTAACAGTAATACTATGTGTTTGGCCTGATGAATTGTTGGACTTTAGATTTATGGTTGCTGTATTCTGACCAGAAACCAACTTTGTTCTATCGCAGGTAAAAACAATATCGTCGTATGATGTATGAGGACTATATACACCACTTGAAGGTGTTATGGTAAGCCATTCCGGTATATCTGTAAATTCCCATACTAGTATGCCCTCTCCATAGTTTGAGAAGCTTATACTTTGTGATGTTTGGTTTGAATAAAATATAACTTCGTCGGTATAGTTACCCACCTCAGGAGAACCAAGGTTTACAGTTACAGGTATTGATGTTTCAGGATTTATTTTATCATTGGTAGAAAGAACTATAGTACCAGTAGAAGTTGTTGAGGTAATCTTCTCAGGAATGATTTTTAGAGGGATGTTATAGCTATCATAATAATCAAGAAAAAGCTTTTCCGACAATAGTCGATCCGTATCCACAGCCAGCCATTCCGGTAAACTGGTAAATTGCCAGCATAACAAACCTCTGCCTGTGTTTTTAATGGGCAAACTAAGATAAGTTGCTGTTTCGTAGCTTACATCTAATGTGCTTTCAACTTCCAGCTCAGGATCTCCTTCGTTAATATAAGCCACAGTAACTTTATAATTTCTTTTTTCTGCTTTTACTGTCATAAAGTCTATATAAACACCGATTTCATCAAAGGACGAGTTATTGGTGGCTGAGCAGTTAACGGTAGCAAATCCTTCAGATAAACTTCCGGTGTTTGAGTCAATGTGTAACCACGATGGGGTGGAAGTAATCTCGTAATCACTACTTACAAGAGAGCCCAGATTGAACTGATAATCGGCACTTTCCCAATCCGGTGAAATATAGATGTTGGAATAACCCATAGATTGTTGTTCTGGCGATAAATCATCATCCAGAAAACTGTTGTCACAACTTGTTATTATACAAAGTAGTGTCAGATATATAATATTTTTAATGATAGGCTTCATATGAAAATTCATTTCAGGTTTAAATTAAAAGGTATAGTGTAAAACAATTGAATAATCCAGTCGTGACAATTTCAGAGGATCGTCAAGATCCACATTATCTTCTGAGAAACCATATGCTCCATATACTTTTGATTCAAAATCTGCAGATTCTAATTCACTCCATGTAAAATCACCACTTAATCCAACTGATATATGTTTAGAGAATTTATACTCAGCTGCAATACCTATTTTGGCACCATTTGTATTGCCAGTCATTAAGCTATTATAAGTGATATCATTATATGTGTAATCACTATAAGATGGATAGGTAGTTTGATTTTCTAAGCGATAGTAGATGGCTCCTGCCGAGAGTGACTCACGCAGTGTGATCCTTTTCTGCTTTCCTAAATACTGTTGTAAAAGAATGGATGGACCTACATAATTTACATACTGACGGAATTTCTCATTTACCGTGATATACGTAGGATAGTAATAGCTGCTTGATTTATAGGTATTATTATTTAATCTGGTCAGGGAAAAAGAATATTCAGCACCAATACCCAGTTTATTATTTATCATGTAATGTATACTTGTATTAACATGCAAACCTTTATCCAGATTTTTATAGGTGTCAGGAACATCAGATTCAAACAGATAATGATCTAAAATCCATGGCATATTTGATATTCCGGCATTCAAACCAAAACACCACCTGTTATCAGGTTTGGTTCGTGTTTTAGTTTTTTTCAGCTTTTCCTTTTTTTCTTTCACTAAAGGTTGATCAGAGCGATAATACTCAGCAACCTCTGAAAGCGGTAAAAACTTCCCTTGTGAAGTTCCTTCTCCGCTGTTTAACTCATACAAGATACGATCCTTGTTTATTAAAACAATCTTACATTTAATTGTATCATTTTGGGTAGTTACAATTTTATCCTGAGCCTTAGCTGTAAAAAAGGCCAGTAGTAAGAGGGAAATCAATACGATTTTTGCCATTGCTATTTATTTGTTTTTGGGTAATATGATTGTAAAGTAGTAGTAGATTGATATAGAATTTTTATGTTTTCAATACTCCGTGCTATACTGACTTTGCCATTGGATTTTGTCTCTTGTTAGTGGGTGTTTTTTATTTTAAAATTGTTTTCGTCAAGGTCATAAACATATTCTACAATGCCTAAATTTTCAAGCTTTGCTAAAGGTGAAGTACTTGCGTTAGGCCATAGAATTGCTTTCAAAGGCGTATTTTCAGTTTTATATCCGTATATACTTAATAAGTTATCAAAGAATGTTTTGTTTTTAGAAATAATATATTCAAAATTATTGACCTGTTCAATAAGTCGTTTTAACAGCCTGTCTGATTTTAATTCTAGGATAACAATGCGTTTTTCAATAATGTCAAATCCAATTATATCAGAAACAATTTTACCTTTCTCATTGTCTGAAAATGCTAATTCAGAAGTGATAAATCTTATAGCTTTGTTAAAGCTCAATATATGATCATTTTCTTGCGCCTGTTTTATTACCCATGCTTGTAATGACTTTTCAGGTGTTGGTCTTTTAGGAAATGGTTTACTTCTGATTTTCTGTATATAGCTATCAAGTATTTCTATTGACCACAAATCATGGTCTTTACATTGAATACCTAATTCAGGTCTGTCTGAATCTACTGAAATGAGAGAAAGGGAGTTTATGTTTGCTCTAAAATGAACTTGATTATTTATTAACTCATTTTTGAGTTGCTTTTCCAATTCAAAAGCAAGATTAAAATATTTAATTTCATTGTCCATATTGTTAGGGTTTACTGATTTTATTTCTTGAGTTGATTATAAATAGGATCACTTAGAATTGTACCACAATATCTTGCCCATAGCATCATTGTCCATTCTCTTTTTTGCCAATCTAGATTTAACTGTTGTACTCTTTCAATAAAACTACGATATGTAATAATTTCAAAGGAGTCTGGATTATTCAGAATTTTTTGAAGCTCCAGGCCTGTTTCAATTGAAGTATTATCGTACTCGTAGCAAAATAGCCCTGTTCTTACAAAATTATATTCGTCGTTTTGAATTAAACTTTCAGCAATTAACTGATTTCTGAATAACTGATTGTATTTGCTTGACTTTAAACTTTCATAGCTTGCTGAAAAAGAACTTGATTTATCAAAGATCTCTTTATATGCTGGTTTATCATATTCTATAGATGAGAATGTATCGGTATATTTACATTCAAGGCCAATTAAACCAGATTGTTCTCCTATAGAAACCTCAAATGCAATGTCAAAAGCAGAGTTGTCACAAGTATAACGTTCCTCTGGTGCAAATTCGAATATGACTCTTTTTAATTGTGTTAAATCTGGCCACCAAATTCGCAATACTTTAAGACCAAAATCTATATCCATCATTAGTTCACCAAAGAAATTAAAGCAAATAGGTTGACTTGATAATAGATTGTTGAATAATCTGTCTTGATCTATTATTCCATTATAAATCTTTTCTCTATTGCATAATGTTTTCTCTACTGCTTCAATTGAATCTTGTGTTAGAAAGTTATTTTTTGTTTGCTCACCATTAAGAATAGTATTGCAAATATTTGAATTTGAAACTATCGGATGCTGACCAGGTTCTTCGTTGAGAACATTCATTCTCCACCATCCCTGATGTATTCGCATTCTTCTTTTATGTTCATTTTCATTTGGGATATTTCCAAATCTTTTATGCAGGTTATGTTCTGGGAATTTACTCATTATTTATTACTGGCAGTTATTAACTCAGAAGGTTGGCCATCCACCTTTTCAATAAAATCATTTACCAATAAATTAAACTCCGAAGGTGAATCAAAATTAGCGCAGTGACCTGCACTTTTTAATATGGCGAATTCGCTATTTGTAATTTTCGAATGCCAATCTTCTTCCATTTTCTTTACTGCATCGGAATCATTTTCTCCGGTTAATATAAGCATTGGATAGGATGGAGTGATACTATCACGGTCTTGGATGATAGTTGGAATACCCGGCATTACCATTAACGATTTTTTATCGTAAAGACTAGCTGTTTTATATAATAAAGCTTTTCCTTTTTCGGTATTGCAGGTTATTTCGGCAGTTTTCTTTTTATATGAGTTCATTGAAAAAATGGCTCTGAATAACAAACCAAAATTGATGGATTCTTTAAGGTTAGCCAATACTTTGCTTTTATCGTTTATACTGTAGCCGCCTAATGATGTTAATGATTTTACTTTATCAGGATTATTAAGCGCAAAATATTGTGCAATCATAGAACCCATAGAAATTCCAACAAGATGAGTCTTATCAATCCCTTCAGCTTCAAGAATCTTTTCAATATGCTCAGAGGATGCATCAATTTTATCTTTTGACTCATTGGCTTTTGACAATCCATGGCCAATTAAGTCGATGGTTATTACGCAGTAATTTTTTGAAAAGTAATCTACTTGTTGATCAAAAGCTCTGTGATCTGAACAGGCTGGATGCAAAAACACTATCGCATCTTTATTTTCTTTACCGGATACAAAATAATGAACATCATAACCATCCATGGCCATTGTTTTATGCTCAACCGGGCTTTTTACAGGGGAGGTATTAATCTCGTCAATTTTGTGTTCGTAAATAGCAGAATCTATTTCAAAGTAAGTTTTTACTCCCACTACAGGGATGATAATGATCGATACTATGATCAGAAAAATCTTTAGTCCTTTATTTTTCATCGTTTAGGTAAATTGTGATTAAAGTTATTTTTAAAATTGTTTGTTCTTTTTTATAACGAGGTGCTAAATTAATATTGTTTTTGAATGAGGGATACTCAACTGTTATTCATTCATAATTGCTTTACTAATTCAGAAAGATTAGATGGTCTTGGAGCTTTATTATTAATAATATTGCCTTGTTTATCAATAATTAAGTATCTAGGGATACCGAACCTTCCAAGTTCCTTTTCTAAGTCTGCGTATAATTTTTTATTTGCACGAATGTGATTTCCACTTAGGCTATAATATTTTATCATATTTTTCCATCTATCCTTATTTTGTTCGCGATCCAAGGAAATATATAAAATTTCAACTCCTTTTTCTTTTAATGTTTCTTTGAGCTTTTCATTATATTTAAATTCTTTTTTACAAGGACTACAAGATGTTGACCATATATCAACATATATTTTCTTTCCTTTAAATGGCAGAAAACAGTCTGTTAATGAATTTATTTCTTCATAATTATCAACAAATTTGCAATCGTCATTAGTTTCAGCTTCAACCTTTGTATAAAAATCTTTAATCACATCAATGTTTGGTTGAATATAACTTATGTATATACTGCTTGGATAATCGGTTTTAAATTGTTCTGATAGAGCTATCAGTTCTTTTTCAAATCTCTTTCGTGATGCTTCCTTTTGAATGTATGTTGCAGAATAAAACTCGAATATATCTTTAGGTAAAAGACTTTTTGCAAGCTCAATATTATATGTATGAATAAGCCCTTGTTTTCTTTTTTCCATCCTGATAACTTTTATTGAATCATAATCAAACTTTGTATATATATTATACCAAAAAGCCAAGCCTAATAAATCATAATAATAATAAGTTTTTTTTCTTAATGGATTAGTCAAAAAAGTATCAGAAACGGCATTGCTCCATATTTCCATAGCATCATTTGGTGTTGTTTTATTATTAATGATGCAAGAAAATTTTACTCTTGATGCAAGTGAAGAAAATGCCAAATTGTAATAAACCTGTCTGTCAGAGCTTATTAAAGTACGTACCTGTTCAGTGCAATTTATTTTTTTCAAATCTTGAAGTTCATTATCTAGTTTAGTACTTAATGAATCATAGATGTTTTGATAATCAGAAACATCTTCAGGAAAGAAAGTATATGCGTTCGGATTCGAGCTTGGCAAATTTTCATAGAATTGCTGAGCATCACTTGTATTGACCAATTTGATTGGCTCTTGCACGTTGCCAATCTCAATTTCATATGTTTTATCAGGTTCTATAATAATTTGCTTATTATCAGAATTTGAAGATAGGTCAAGGAAACAAGGTTGGTCAATCTTTAATAATATAGCAAAATGACCTGTGGAATCAATAATCACTGAGTCTTTAAACCAGTTATTAAAAGTATCATTAAAGGTTGTGGAGTATAAAAGCTCAGTATTCTTGTTGTTTAACACTGTTCCTTTTATAATCACATTTTCTTTTTTAGTGTTGCATGCACTTAATGTAATCAGGAATAGAAGTAAAATCTGTATTTTTTTCATCGTTTAGGTAATTTGTGATTAAAGTTATTTTTAAAATTGGTTGTTATTTTTTATAACGAGGTGCTAAATTAATAAATTATTATTGCTTTTTGGTTAGGGGAATGATTTAGTTATTCGTTATAAATCTGATTTTTATAGGTGTATAACCATACATGGTCTATGCATAGAGCCGAAGTTGAATTGAGGAACGAAATCACGAATGCAAAAATTAATTAACTTATTATGAGTAATAGGAGGTTGGGCTAATGTTCAATTGGAACGAAGAGAAAATCGCTAACGCAATTGTAAATTTAATTAATGTTGGTAAAGTCCTATTCTAGGAACCACCATAACCATCGATCGACCTCAATATACTTTATTGTGGTTTATTGGGCACTGGTATTTTTTATAGGAGAGTTTCAATTTCTTCTTTAAGTTTGGGTAAATGCTTTGAAACGATTCCCCAAATCACAACGTCATCAACCTTGTCATAACCATGAATAACCCAATTTCTCGTGTCTACGATTTGGCGTGCATTCTCTATCTGGATTGTTGGATCAATCTTCAGAATTCGATTCATTGCTTCGCCAATTATTTCAATTTCTCTTTCAATTCCACGCCTAAGCAATTTGTTATTTTCGTATTCTATAAAATTGCGTTCTTCGCCCAAGTATGAGAAGATAGAATCTATTGAAGTCTTAATATCAAAGAGGTATTTCTTAATTTCACGCTTCATAAATCAACTTCTTAGATTCGTTTACACTTTCAATAAAATAGGGGTTTGATAAAGTTCGTTCTGTTACAATATCAATTTCTCGTTTTAATAGGTCTCGGAGTTTATATTGAAGTTCAAAATAGTTTTGAGTATATTCTTCAACAGAAAGATTATCTGCAAAAGATATAAGAAAGTCAATGTCACTTTCGTCTGTGAAATTACCTTTAACAGCAGAGCCAAATACATACAGTCTTTTTATTTTCAAAGTCTGACATAATGCTCTCAGGTTTTCAATATTTCGTTCTAGAATCCTTTGCATATTCTTTTTTTTCAAATTTAATAAATTCTTACGAAATGCATTTTTTTGCTTGAGTCCGAACGCAAACGAAAAAACCTGATTCGTTTGGGTGTTGACGCTGATCATGCTTATGCATAGAGCCGAAGTTGAATTGAGGAACGAAATCACGAATGTAAAAATTAATCAACTTATTAGGAGTAATGGGAGGTTGGGCTATTGCTCAATTGGAACGAAGCGGAAATCGCTAACGCAATTGTAAATTAAATTGATGTTGGCAAAGTTCTATTTAGTAACCACCATAACCCTAGAACGTCTTCAAAAACGTGGTTATATTTCATTGGCTGATATGCATAATCAGCTACACTCTTTGTTAACTTCAAATTCATTGTTCACCATGATGTAAAGAACCGCTCAGTACTGCCTGTCCCGATATTATCGGGAAGAACCGTATGCTAGGAGGTGAGAGAGGTTCTCTGATAGACTGTTAGTCTATCGGCTGCCTACCCATTAGCTTTAGTTTTCTTTTTTTCAATATTCTCAACGTTTAAATTTATAAAGATTTTCACATCATATTAGTTGTCTGCCTCTTCTTCAAAGATGACTCCTGCCTCATTTATTTTCAATTCAATTTCGATATCGGTTATATCATTTTCCAAATCAACGTCATAGTAGATTCCACCTTTTGCGTCAGGACGGATACTTACTTTTTCAATTTTAAAACCATCGTATTTTGCTAAAACGGCATTTTCAATATCCACAGGAAGTTTATCATAATAAGCAATGGTGTTGTTATGATAGCGGGCGGCTATTCCTTCGTCTTTCTTATCGATAAGTGTATTTGGGCCTTTTTTATTTTTTATCAGGTCGAAAGCATCGTATAAATCGCCGGTTGCAGTATAGGAGTGATAGCATAACGTATCGTGATCAACCGTAATCACTTGTACCAGTTGTGTATTTTCAGCATCACGATCTTTTTCGGCTCCCCACTGCTGCCATCCTTCTTTGTTTAAGCGATACATTTTTCCTCCACTTACCGATACAACATACATTGTACCTGTCTGATCGTGTTTGTTAATTCCCGTAGTGAGATTATACTCTTTGGAAGCTACCCGACCACGAGCATAACTGTGGTCGTGCCCTTGAAGCACAAGGTCAACGTGGAATTCGTCAAAGATTGGTTTTAGCAACTCTCTCCATTCTGTATTTGAACGTCCATCTGATGCAGAATAGAGTGGGTGATGAAAGGTAACAATTGTCCAGCTATTGGGATTATTGCACAATATTTCTTTCAACCATTTTGCTTGTTCTTGACGGTATTCACTAGAATTCAGGCTAATCATTCTGGCTCCCTGAAAATCCATATAGTAAGTGGTTTCTTTTAGTTCATCAATACCTTTGGGACCATTTTCGGGCAGTGTGAACTGTTGACACCACTGAATGCTTAATACTTCCAAAGAATCATCTTGTCCTTCATAAAGAGGCTCGTACTCGTGGTTACCCGGTGTAGGGAAACCTGCAATCATACTATGGATAAAACTTCCGGCATTAAACCATTCTTCCCATTGCTCCTCGCAGTGAGCATCACTCACCAAATCTCCTGCATGAACGATAAAACGGGCATTTGGGGCTTTTTTAAACCCCTGACGGATTAAACGTGACCAAAGTTCTAAAATATAATTCTGGGCATCGCCAATGTATAAGAATGAAAATTTATCATTGGTTTCAGCTGCTGTTTGAAACTGTATCCATTCACTCCAATGGTTACCATCGCCAACACGATAGCCATAAAGTGTGTTAGGTTCTAAGCCCTCGAAAGTAACAGAATGATAATTGGCCATTATTTCGGCATCTTTTACCTTACTACCATCGAGAATAGTGGTAGTTGCTTTAATGCGCCTTGATGTTCTCCAGAATTTTGGAGCAGCGGTTGCTATAGCTATTTCTGCATATCCAGTTTTAACTTTGGTATTGGTTCTCCATGTAACGCTGGCAGTAGTGGTGGGATTAGCACCGTAGTTCAGTACAATTCGATCGGGATAAACGTGAGGTTGCATCCACTCTTTTTCATATTGTGGGGCTTTGTAGATAACCTGCTGATTTTGGCTTTGAGCAATGCTGCTTCCAACCAATAAAATGAGTGCTAATGCACTAAATAATTTTCTAAATACCATTTTAATTTCTTTTTGGATACCAAGGGAAATCCATCACCGAATTAGTAGCAGCGAAATATACGTAAAGAGTGGAGTTGAGATGTAATTAATAGGTTAACTATTAGTTAAGTATATTCAGCGAAAAATCAAATTAAAGCTAACTTTTGAGCTATGCGTAGTGCGGAACTTCTAAGAAACTTCCTTTCCAAATCTGCACCTTTCCAAATTTACGTTTTGAAATTTCATTTTAAACTTAACAAATTTTCGGGACGAAAATTTGGCACCCCAAAACAACCTACAAACTTCCAAAACATCACTGGCTCCGCATTACTACTTTACCTAGTGCTTCTAATAGCTGTGGATTGTCTTCTAATCCAATCCGTGCAACTGCGTAGAACTCGCTCATTCAATCATCTATCTTTGCAAAGGCTGAATCTTTGGCTTTTGTTGCATCTTGCGATTTTCCTTTTTCTTTTAAGTATTTTGCTCTCGCTGCTTCTAAATCAGAAATCGCTGTATTAGCTTGCAAAAACTTAATTGGTTCAAATTAATAATTGACGAATTCTAAAGAAATGGCTTCTGTCATGATCATATGTAAGCATAATTTGCAAACATACTCCTATTACCCAATAGTACTTAAGTGCAAAAATCATTACTTTTTGGGATTTCATATATCTCTGAAATCATATTTATTTGTTATCGAATAAAAGCAAGCAGATGAATACGATATTAGAAAAAAAATTTAGTGACTTCGACAGCAATGTAGTTGAGTTTAATATTCGTACTATTGACGAGATTCGTAAGAGAGCCGGACATTACCTTTCCATTCCCAAACGATTCAATTTTTACAAGATTGTATACGTCACTAATGGAGCCGGTTCGCATAGAGTTGATATGCAAAATCATCAACTTACGGCCAATACCATTTTGCCCATCAATAGAAATGCAGTCCAGTGTTTTTCTGATGCGTCAAAAATGGAAGGTTTTGTGGTTCATTTCTCGCCTAAATTCTTTATTAAAGAACGCGAAAATTTTAACTATCTTTTCAATTCTAATGTATTCTTAAAGTCCGATGCTATTGAGTGCTCACCAACGATGAGTTTTATTTTAAATCAGTTAAAATCAACTTATGAGAATGGAAAATCAGAAATACACTATCGTCAAATTATTAATTATCTCCGGGTGTTCTTTCTCGAGATTGAAATGAATCTGAATACGAAGCATACCTATCAGTCATTGCCGAGTGACGAAATCTATCGAAAATTTCAGAAAGCCATAGAGAAGAATGTAACCTATAAAACCAAGGTAAAAGACATCTGTATTAGAAAGAATATTGCGGCTAAAAGATTAAATCAATCGCTAAAAACTATTGTGGGTAAAAGTGCCAAGGAGCTGATTGACGAAAAACTCGTGATGGAAATTAAACGTTTGTTGCTCTATTCAAATTACTCCATTAAAGAAATTGCCTATAAACTTCAGTTTGATGAGGCTGCCAATCTTACCAATTACTTCAAACGCCATACCGGAAGTACGCCCAATCACTACCGAAACAAATAGCTTGCGTAACTTTATTTACAAGTTTTAGCCCTTTTTTTATAAGTAGATATCTTTAGCGATCAGCAATCTTTGTAATGTTTATTTAATACAAATAAAAATTACAAATGAAATTTCTTTTTGCTCCATTTTACATAAGAGTAATTAGCCTTATGGTTATTTTGCTCACGTATGTTACTAATGTTGCTTCGCAAAATACAGTTCGTATAAGTGGGCAGATATTAGACGAAAAAGATAAGCCAATAGCCTATGCTACCATTGGTGTAAAGTCAACCGGAACAGGTGTGGTATGCGATGAAAATGGTAAGTTTAGTTTTGCTTTACCTCTACAAAAAAGTATCTGTTTGGTGATTAGGTCAGTGGGTTATAAACAAAAGCTCATTGATATAAATTTAAACAGTAAAGAGGCAGTAAGATTAGTAGAGCATCTTAGTGCTAATTCAGAATATATAAAAGAAGTCACTGTTAATGTGGCAGGTAAGGGTAGGCGAATTCAACAGCAGGGCTTTAATGTTGAGGTCATAGATACAAAGAGTCTGGAATATAAAAGTGTTGATGTAAATACTTTATTGAAAAACACGCCAGGTATTACGGTTAGACAAGATGGCGGATTGGGTTCAAAAACCAGCTATTCAATAAACGGTTTATCAGGAAAGGGTGTTCGCTTTTTTATAGATGGAGTACCGATGGAATATATGGGCTCATCTTATTCTGTTAGTTCAATACCGGTAAATTTAATCGAGCGTATTGAAGTATATAAAGGAGTAGTGCCTGTTGAACTTAGTACAGATGCTCTTGGAGGTGTAATTAATATTGTAACTAAAAAAGTAAGAAACAGTTCACTTTCTTTATCCTATTCGGCAGGATCATTCAATACACATAAAGCTTCATTGATAGCTTCTTTAAAAAGGAAAAATGGTTTTGTTACTAACCTGTCTTCCTTTTATAACTATTCTGATAATAATTATAAAATATGGGGAGATCATGTTATTATCGTTGATGATGATCCCGACTCACCAACCTATGGTAAAGGAGAAAGCGGAATGACAGTTAAGCGATTTCATGATGCTTACGAATCGTATGGAACAAAAATAGAAGTCGGTTTCCTTAGTAAAAAATGGGCTGATAATTTTTTGATTGGTGTCAATTTATCTAAAATGGATAAGGAAGTTCAGGATGGTGCTACCATGCAAACTCCTTATGGAGAGCGCTTAGCTGGTCAACAGACAGCAATGGCCTCTTTAAACTATTCAAAGCGAGATTTATTTAGCAAAGGACTGGGTGTTTCAGTTTCGGCTTTTTATTCTAAAAACCATCGAAATGTGGTGGATACTACTACCAACACCTATAACTGGTATGGTAATAAGATGTATGAACCATACCCCTCGGCGGGTGAATCGGGCACTGCTACATTGGCAATAAACGATCAATATGTACTTTCCGGAACCAGTAAGCTCAATTATAAGCTATCAAAAAAACAGCGTTTGGGAGTAAATGTAATGTATACCCATGATAAAACTGATTCGGATGATGAGTTGAAAGATGCTATAGACCGAATGTATGGAGATTCCAGGGAAATCATAAAATATACAAGCGGGGCAAATTATTTATATAAATCACTTAATAATAAATTTACAAGTACTGTTTTTGGTAAATACTTTGTTCAAAAAGTTATTGTTGACAAGATGTCATCAGAAACAGATCATGGAGAAACAACCTGGACTCCTTATCAATTAAATACTAAAAAAGATTACTGGGGTTATGGCTTTACCTCTAATGTAACAGTATTTAATTGGATGCAAATAAGTATCTCGGGCGAAAAAGCATTGAGATTACCTAGTTCAAAGGAGTTATTTGGTGATGCAACAGAAATTACGGCCGCTTCTTTTACTCTTAAACCCGAAAGTAGTAATAATATAAATCTAGGTTTTAATTTTCCGGCCTTATTAAAGGATCCACATGACTTAAGATTGAATTTTAACCTTTTTTACCGCGATACAAAAGATAAAATTAAACAAAGCCTTACTGCTAGTGACGATGAATACCAATATATAAATTTCGAAAAAATACTGAGCAAGGGAATTGATTTGTCGGCAATATATTGCTACAAAAAAAAATTAACTGTAAGTATCAACGGATCTTATCTCGATTCAAGATATATGCAGAAATATAGCGAAACAGGAAACATAAATGCTCATTATAAAAACAGGGAACCCAATACTCCCTTTTTAACAGGTAATTCTTCGGTAGAGCATGTATTTGATCAATTATTTGTACCGGGAGATATCTTTAGAATCTCAGGCAATTTTCAGTATGTTCATTGGTATTATCGCGATTGGGAAATTTATGGAAATCAAGGTAAAGTAACTATACCGAGCCAAAATATCTTTAGTACGTCTCTCGCTTATACTTTTCAGTCTAAGAAACTAACCTGGAGTTTCGAATTTAATAACATCACCAACGAACAGGCTTTTGATAATTATGCCAAACAGTTACCTGGAAGGGCTTTCTACACGAAAATAACATTTCATATATAATATTTTAAACATTTTTTTATGAAAAGATTTAGTTTTATTACTCAAGGACTAATGTTCTTATTTTTTGCTGGTAGTATATTTTTAATTTCTTGTGAAGATGATTCTACAGACATAAATGATGAAAGCGAAGAGGGATCAGATACAACAACTAGAGAGTATTATCATGTGTTAGGCCAATTAAGTGGCGACACTGAGTCATCTAATTACATAGCTTCAGCAAGTGATTTGACAACCGGCTCATTAAGTTTTTTAGGAAACGGATACGAAGCTCAATCTGCAGGAACTCAAGGAACACTTATATTCTCTTCTGCTCACGACGACTATTTATACGCTGTTGATTATCACGGTGGCGGTAAGGTAGATCAATACATTGTTCAGAGTGATGGTACTTATGCTTTAGGCGAAACTTATTATTACGATGTGGTATTAGGTACTGCAACTGCACGAGGAACAATTTTAGACGAAGAAACTTTTGCCATGTATATTTGTAATACTGAAGAAGAAGTTGATGAGAATGGTGATGTAACACGTTATAAAAACATAGCTACAATAGCCTTACTCGATCTGCCGGATCTGACTTTAAGAACTACAGCTAGAGACACTTTTTATTTACCAGAGTCAATGTATGACGAAATGCCTTATCCTAATTGTCAAAGGATAGAGGTTCCTCACCTTAGTGGAGATAAACTCTATTTTGGAATGACTTTAAAATCAGCCGAACGCTCTTATAAAATATACCCAAGCGGTGTGCATACCTACGTACTGGATTATCCGTCACTGGAAAATGGACAGGTAATTAGCACCGGCTTAGAAGTTTCCGCTACGACCAATTGCGATGCAAGTAATGGCATGCAGGCCGATGAAAATGGAGATATATACCAGTTTACCAGATATAGCGACGATTACGAAAACTTTGAAGAAACAGGAGGCCAGGCTTACTTCCTTAGAATTATAGATGGGACATACGATAATTCTTACTCATTTGATATTGCACAGGCTGTAGGCGAAAATATAGTAGGTATGCACTGGCAATACGTTGGAGATGGTATTGGGTACGCGGTTGTTAAAGATATAGACAAGGAGAATGCTGACGAAACTAACCTGTATAACCTGGTAAGAGTAGACCTTTATAATAAAACAGCAGTAAGACTAAATACACCATACGGTAACTTGATGAAAGTGCGCGGTGGAATTGTTGAAGGAGATTACTATTACTACCCTATTACACCTGACGGAGGTGAAGCTGCTGTTTATCAAATCGATATTACTTCAGACAGCGCTGATGCCTTTACAAAAGGACTTGAGTTTGACAAAGGAATAAGTATGACAGTTCAAGGTATTTTATAAACTCTTTATATGATATTTTTAAAACAATCCGGATGGCAGTTTATTACCTGCCAGATATTATTTGTATTTCTGTTTAGCTTACCATGTATGAGTCAGCGCCCTGAGAAAGATGCAGGTCAGTCACATGGTTTGCCTCGAGAATTTATGAGTTCTTTGCAACTGAGTAAAGAACAAGCTAAAACTTTGAGTTTTCAGTATCAGCACTATCAGAAACTAATAAAGGATTCTTTGACTAGTTTTAGTGAGGAGGAGAGTAATAATCGAGCATTGGTTTATTCTGTTACTAAGTATTTCCGTTCTCAACATCTTGAAGAAGTAAGAAGTAGAGTGGATACAGCTTCTTTTGAAACTTATCAATCCTTCTTGATGATGAATGATACTCAAAAAGAAGCCTTTTTATTAGTTCAAAAACTAAAGCTCACTCCTGAACAGCATAAAAAGTACGATGCTGTTACAATGGCTGCGCAGCAGGTAAATGCTCAGCTAATTATGCAATATTATGCCGATCGTGCCATATGGGAAAGGATGATGGAGATTAAGGAAAAAACGCATCAAATGATGTCAGAATTTCTTAGCGAAGAGCAAATGAAAATTTACGTTCAGGGTACCACTGAAAAGAAAAGGCATCATTAATATAATAAGAAGAGTAATGTCAATTTTTATTAAGAAAAAAAATAAGAAACAATCGTTGTTCAACCACATAATGTTTCATCTGCACCTTTGGTTTGGACTATTATCAGCTATTGTTGTATTTGTATTGTGTTTTACCGGTGCTTGTGTTGTATTTAAAGATCAGATTATCGAACTTTCAAATTACTCAAAAGTATTTAGGAGTAGTCCTGCTGAAAATGAATGTTCTATTGATCAGTTAATCTCAGATTACAAGGCTACATTTGGCGAAGAACCTAGTAAGATTGTGATCCCCGAAAGCAAAAAGAAAAACTTAGTAGTATATACCTCAGGGCACAACCCTGCCATTAATTATTATGATAGAGAAACTGGGCAGCAGCTTGGTGAGGTTTCGGGAGCATTAAATAGTTTTTTTGCATTTATAATGCAAGGGCACAGACGCCTATTTTTAAATAATGCAGGAGGATTTATGATATCATGGGGTAATGTGCTATTTCTAGTATTGCTAATATCAGGTATTGTATTGTGGTTTCCTAAGAGCAAAAGTCAAATTAAAGCTCGATTTCGAATATTGTTTCCTGGAAACTTCGCCACGGCAAATTATAGAATTCATGTAAACTGGGGCTTTTATAGTACCATAGGTCTATTGGTAATTTCTTTTACTGGTTTGTGCTTTTCTTTTCATAATGTTCAGGAAGCAACAACTAGCTTGTTCAAATCGGAACAAAAACAAGCAGATATACCTACTCTTAATATTAGCAAAGAGATGGATAAGTTGTACTTTGAAAACCTGGCAGATACTCTACAAAATTCTGCAGGTATACTAAGTTATGATAGTATGTTGCAACAAACCAATAATACCTATAGTTATAATGGCCAAGTACAAATAAATATAGCCAATATTCGAAAGCCTGCTATCAATTTTGCTAAGCGTAATACACACAATTTTCTGGGAGCTGAATTAACTGACAATATGTTTTTTGATTTTTCAGGCAAACCTGTGGGGCATTTATCTTTTGGAGATTTAAAGCCAGATCAAAAGTTAAGTTTGTTAATGATGCCTTTGCATACAGGCAAAATATTGGGATTTAAAACACAGATTTTTTATTTCTTGTTATGTCTTGTTGGAGCATGGTTTCCAATTTCAGGATTCATCTTATGGTGGAATAGAGTGCACTAAAATAATAACAAAAAAACAACTCAAAACATTCAAGCAATAATATTTTGGAGACTTAAGATTTCATATTGCTCAGTTATAAACTTCGGTTTATAATTTTGGAGGCTATCTCAAATGAGACGGCCTCTTTTTTGTTCAATAATAAAGTATTATTCATGATTTGATTTTTATAAAACAATTGCCATAACCTTATAATGAAAACTCTCTACATTAATCTGCCCTTCTAAAATTCCTCTTTTTTAATTTTCTAATTGATACAAAGTTTCATAATTAAAGATATAAACATCTGTAATTATCAACCGACTTTCCGTATATCCGAACAAATTCGATAAATAAAGATAAAAAAGTTAGAAAGTTCACTTTCAATAGCAAAGGAGCTAATACCAATTGGAGAGTTTCCTATTGAAAAGCCAGACTATCACCAATTTGTTTTTATCCATAGTGATCAGGGAGTTTATAAAACCCTTAACGATAAAACAGATTTTATAGCTGGAGATGTATTTCTGGTTCGTAAAGGAGAAGAACATAGTTATTGGTATACCACAGAAAGTTTGGTTTATACTATTAAGTTTTAAGAAAGTATAAGGCTAAAATTATAAGAAACGAGTTCAAGATTAAAAGAGCTTTCGATCCCTCCTCAAAAAGCCAAGTCTCCCGTAAACTTAAAAACCAGTATTTCTTCAGAAGATATTGAGGCTATTCAGCAGTTATTCGATTTTATTGTTCATCTGGCTAAAAATCAAAATAAAAACGAGAGGTTAATACTTCTTCAAAAGATTAGTTTGGTGAGTATTATCGAACGAAACCTGAGCTATTTACCTGAGCTGAAACTTGCTAAAATAAAGAAAGATGATGTAAAATTAATTATCAAGCATATTCAGAGAAACCTGAAAAGACCAGGAAATCTTACACTTAAACACATTGCTGAAAAGTTTCATATGAGTGTTACTAAGCTAAGCTCCGTTTTAAGCAGGAAACCGGCTTGACCATCAAGCAGTTTGTCGATTCTAATCGATTAACAGTTATCTCAAACCAAATAATACATAGTGAAGTTTCTTTCTCCGAAATTGCTTATGAGTTTGGATTTTTCGACGAAAGTCATTTGAATAAAGCCTTTAAAAAGCACTTTGGTAAATCACCTTCTGAGTGGAGAAAAGGAGATAAAAAAAGGCCGGAATAAATTTTATATCCCGACCTAATGATTAATTATTGCTATAAAAACTACTAGCTTTTATTTATTTACAAATGCTATCAATCCAGATAGAAAGTTCTTCCAAATCATAATCTCCACTATGAGGTTTTTCCCATGCTAGTAGCAAATCTGTATCAATACCTAAGTTTTTCAATTTGGTGGCTAAGATTACAGAGATAGCTAAACCGGTATCCTTGTCCTGAGAACCATGTCGGATTCTCCAATATTTACTATTAGTAACTTCTTTTTGTCCAAGATAATACATTGGATTCATCATTTTAATAATTAATGGATCAGCCATGGTAGCACTTTCATTTTTTGTGTTATCCATTGAGAAAGTGGTAAAGTGTTTGCCATCCTTTGATGCATCTCCAAACTCAATATTTTCAGGGCTAGATAGGTCTAAACCATCAAAGGCAGGCGGTGTTTTCTGGCGTTGCATATATCGTACATAAACTTTCCACTCCATTGCGACAGCTTTGCCGTTTTCTATTTTTAACCAGCTGCTTTGTGCAGATAAATCATTACCTGCATCAAGTTGCTTTTGTGCTGATGCCAAAATATAGGATTTTACCAATTCTTTGAAACTACCATTTCCTTGTTTGTCAAGTGTATAAATCTTTGAGGCCTCATCTTTTAATTCTAACGAATTTACATAAGTTGGGAACAGCTCTTTTAACTGAGCAGATATAGCAATCTGTTCTGAAGTAAGTTGTTGTTTGCCAGGTTCGCTACCAAAACTGCGACCTGCATATTCATTAACACCATTAAATTGCCATTCGTAGGCAGCATCGGCATTATCAAGGTTTGTAATAGGACAATAGGCCGAAACGGCAAAAATATCATCGCTTGCATCAGCTGCTCCCAGTTCTATAAAATAGGGCTCATAATCGACACTATTCCCTGTAGCTCCCAATAATGTTGACATGGCACCACCGGCACTTGTTCCATTCGAGATAATTTTGTTAGCATCACCTGGCATATTGGCATCATTAAACCTCAAATATTTTACGCCTGCCTTTAAATCAACTAATCCAGCTGGCGCTTTACCAGTATAGGTTCCGTCTTTTTTTTGAAGCGTTCTTCCTCTTGCTCCGGCGGTGGCTACTACATAACCTTTTGATATCATGTAAGCAATAGTATTGGCTCTTTTAGGAAAGTTCATATGAGGTCTGTTTCCTCTTTCTTTTCCATGGCCATCTTTAGGCTTTCTGTCATCTGGCATTTTTCCGTTTGGCGGAGCCATCATATGTTCGCGTTGAGAGGGCATAAATGTTCCTGGTTTAGCCGGCATGTAACCTCCAATTTGATTCGGATAAAAGATTGGTGCTGTTTCTGCTGTATAGCCATTAATACTTTCGTTGTTAAAGTAGGCTTCGGGAATATAAATATTCATGATCTGATATCCTGAATCTACAGGATTTTCGACATAAATAATATTCTCAAAAGCTCTGACTTTTAGTTCCTGATTTTCGTATTGCAACGTTTGACTTTGATAAGTATCAATATCAAATTTCAATGAAGAATCAACTTCTTTTTGTGAATTACTTTGACATGAAATCGTCATCAGCAATACTGTTAAGATTGTCATAGTTTGTTTCATAGGTCTTGATGTTTTACTTAATATATCGTAACATAAACTCTTCTTTATAAGCTCTGCCTAGTGGAATATCGTCGCCATTATCTAGGTAAATTTGGTTGCCTGTTAGTTTCTTTATTTTGGGAATATTTACCAGATACGATTTATGTATTCGGGCAAATGACTCGTTGGAAAACTTCTGTTGCCAGTAGGCCAAAGTTTCAGACGAAATCAGTGTTTTATCTGATGTATGAATCTCGGTATAATCCATATCTGATTTAATGTAAACCACATCGTCGGTTAATACGTTGACATATTCATAACCAGATTTGATAAAGAACGAGGCTGTTTCTTTTTCCTTCTGTTCATTAGCTTTTGAAGCATTTACTTTACCTACAGCCTGTATAAACCGATCAAACGAAAAAGGTTTTAATAAGTAATCAACCACATTTAAATCGTAACTCTCTAATGCGTATTCAGAGAATGCAGTGGTTAATATTAATGCCGGAGGGTGAGCCAGTGTTTTTATAAAATCAATTCCTGATATTTTAGGTAAGTGAATATCTAAAAATATTAAATCAACCGATTCTGATTTCAGAAAGGTTAAAGCTTGTATGGCATCTGTAAATGTTCCGCGCAAGTTTATAGTGCCCAGATCCTTTATGTATTTTATCAGTATTCGTTGTGCAGGTATTTGATCTTCTATGATAATGCAATTCATAAATTAGGTGTTTAAGCAATTTTACATAGGGCTTAGGATTAATTGAAGTTTCACTTCGTAAATATCATCTTCTGAGTTAATCTCTAGTTTGTATAAGTTGGGATATAATAACTCCAGTCTTCGTTTCACATTTTCTAAGCCTATGCCGTGCGATAAATTTTCTGTATTGGATTGTAAAGAATAAGTGTTAACACAAGTAAAAGTTAATAAGCCATCTTCTTTAACATTTAAATCAATATTGATAGAAGAATTGCTGGTTTGACTGGAGGTACAGTGTTTAAATGCATTTTCGACAAACACAGGTAAAATAAGCGGTGCTATGGCATAAGCTGAACTTTTTATATCGGCAGAGAAGAGCACTTCACCACGTTCTTCTAACTGCAGTTTACTGAGTTTAATAAACTCATTTAAGTGATTAACTTCTTTGTTTAGAGGTACGTAGTTTTCTTTACATTCGTAAAGGATATATCTTAAAACTGATGATAATTCCAGAATGATTTCAGGTGTTTTTGGCGAATTTTCCAAAGCATAAGCATACAAATTATTCAAGTTGTTGAATAAGAAGTGAGGATTGATTTGCGACTTTAGATACATCAACTCACTTTCCTGAACTACATTTTTCAGGTCATCCAACTCACGTTGTTTAATAAAAGCATCCCATCCAAATTTGAATCCGGTAATAATACTCATCAAAGGCAGGCAGTTAGCCAAATTGTATATAGTTCCCTGAAAATGCAGCCCTCTGGTATGTGGAAAATATATTTTTTCAATCACACCTTCTTCTATATAAATAACAAGTGCCAGTACAATTAACAAATAGAATCCAAACAGTATGAATTTCTTTTTGTAAAAGAATTTAGGGAGCAACACATATGCCACAAAATAGGCTCCTGATATATAATTTAAAAAGTAGGCTATTTCAGATTCAGTTACCTGTTTGTCGTGTTGTTTAATGGTATAAAACACAAATACAAGCACCAATAACCCAAACTGCAATAAAGTTTCGCGTACGTAAATATTCGATATTCCTAGTTTTCGCTTCATAAATCAAAAATAATACATCCTGATATTTAATAATATAATATTTACTGTGAACAACCAAAATATATGGGTAATCGACAGGAGTGTTTTGTTAATATTGGGATATGGCGCATGATTTATTGGAATGGTAATGGATTTATTGGAATGGGCTAATGTCGTTTACCTGTTTGTTTATGTCGTTAAGTAGATTCTTTTTCAGGATGTCTTCTTTTCATAACAATTTTGTGAAAAATAAAAATTCAAAGGACTATAAACGTAAATTATAATCATATGAAAAATATAAAAACACTATGGATACTGTTACTTGTCTTTGTAACAGGTGCCACAGTTCTTAATGCTCAAAACAAAGGCATACAGGTGAATGGGAAAGTAATTGATGCTAACTCAAGAGAAGCAATTTCTTATGCTACAGTAGCCATTGTAAACGCAGAAAATAATCAAATGATAACAGGTACAGTATCTGACGATAACGGAGATTTTACTATAAGTTCTGCAGCTCCAAATGTGTATTTTGAGGTGAGCTTTATGGGATATCAGAAAGTGGATGTGAAAGATTTTGAAGTAACAAATGGTCAGATAAATTTAGGAACCATCGGTCTTTCTCAAGATGCTCAGATGATGGATGAGGTGACGGTTCAGGGCGAGAAATCAACTGTTGAGTTTAAGCTCGATAAGCGCGTGTTTAATGTGGGTAAAGACATTAGTAGTACAGGTATGGGGGCATTGGAAGTATTAAATAATGTGCCTTCGGTAAATGTGGATCTGGAAGGAACTATTAGTCTGCGTGGTAATACGGGAGTTCAAATGCTTATTGACGGAAAACCGTCTGTTTTGGCCGATGAAGGAAGCAATGCTTTAGGTTCCATATCAGCAGATATGATTGAGAAGATAGAAGTGATTACCAATCCATCTGCAAAATACGATGCAGAAGGAACTTCCGGTATTATCAATATCGTGCTAAAGAAAGATGAAAAGAAAGGTTTAAATGGTTCTGTATCACTAAACACAGGAGTTCCGAATAATCATAGTGTTGGAGTTAGTTTAAATACCCGAACCGATAAATTTAATTTCTTCACTCAGTTTGGTGGTGGTTACAGAACTTATCCTGGAACCAGTAAAACTATTAATACCGATTTGGTGAATAATACCAGTTTGGAAAGCATTGGAGAGAGTACTAAAAATGAGCAGTTTTACAATATTACTTTAGGTACGGATTATTATATCAACAAATGGAATATGCTGACACTTTCGGGTAGTTATGCGTATGAATTTGAAGGTGAAACTCAAGATTTGGATTATACTCAGTATAACTCATCAAATTTAGCTACCTCAATGTGGCACAGAAGCCAGTCTACCGATGGCGATAATCCGAAATGGCAGTTTGATTTGCAGTATAAAAAACAGTTCAAGAACAATAAAGACCATGTTTTACTGGCCAGTGCTCAGGGGAATTTCTTTGGTAAGGATCAGACTTCAGATTACGTAAATTCATCGGATACTGAAATGGATCTGGACGACAATCAAAACATCAAAACAGATTTTCATGAAACGAACTACAACTTTAAGGTAGATTATACTAATCCTTTATCAGAAGCTTTTTCATTAGAAGCTGGTGGTGTATATACTATTAACGATGTTGGTAATGATTACACCGTAAATAACTTCACGAATAATACCTGGGTTTTGGATAATGATTTGAGTAATAATTTTGAGTTTACACAAAAGATATTGGGTTTATATTCTACTTTATCGTTTGAGAAAAACAGATGGGGATTGAAGGCCGGACTTCGTATGGAAAACACTTCTGTAAATACGGTTTTAACCAATACCAATGAGAAGAATACGCAAAATTATACCAACTTATTTCCTAGTATTCACACCTCCTATAAGTTATCAGGGAAGGCATCATTACAGGCTGGTTATTCAAAACGTATTTATCGTCCACGCTTGTGGGATTTGAATCCGTTTTACAATGTTTCAAACAGTTACAGTATTCGCACTGGTAATCCTGATTTATTACCTCAGTATGCCGATTCATATGAGCTGACCAGTATTTTAACTTACAATAAACTGTCATTAAGTTCTAGTGTGTACTACTTGTATACTAACGATGTTATTGAAAGGATTTCGACTTACGAAGATGGTGTTAGTATAAGTATGCCATCAAATATTGGGACAAATAAAAAACTAGGTGTCAGTATAAATGGAAAATATACACCTAAAAAATGGTTCACGTTAACTGGAGATATCAATTATGGTACTTATACTCGTGAGGGTGATTTTGAGGGCGAGAGTTTTGATATGACAGCCGATCAATGGTCATCAAAAATGACAGGTAAAATTAAACTGCCTGCTGATTTTGATTTAGAAATCACCGGTAATTATCAATCGGCCTATGAAACCGTACAAGGCGAAGTTGCCGAATCTGTTTTTGCAGATGCCGGACTTCGAAAAAAAGTACTAAAAGGTAAATTGGTATTTAACCTTAATGTGCGCGATATTTTTGAAACCCGAGCCAGAGAAACTTACGTGTATCAACCAGAGTATAATTTATATAGCTATAACGACAGAGGTAGATATGTTACTTTTGGAGTGAGCTTTGGTTTTGGCAAAGGAGATGCCATGTACTATAGCGGAGGAAAACGTCATTAAGATTTTATTCTGTTAAATGTTATATTTAGTCTTATCATTAAAGTGAACACTATTAAAAAGAATAATAACTAAAAATTTAAGCAAAAAGAGATTCAATAAATAAATTACTCAATATTCTGGTTATTATTCTTTTGCTAATAGCTGTTGCTATCAGAGTAGGATAGGAATTCTCTTGGCTGAAACCCAATACAGAAGTATCCTACACTTTATATGATATTCAAAAAGTATTTGATAAGGCTACTGATATTAAACTTAATTCGGATAACAGTATATCTATTTTAGATAGCAACCATAAAGAAATAAGTAAGGCTCTTTATTCATTTGATTTTGATGCACATTTTCAAGGTTATGCAGGCGAAATTCCGCTGATGATTTATTTTGATGAATAGAATAAAATAACTAAGGTTCAGCTACTGACAAATTTTGAATCTTCCGGATATATAGAGTACATTGTGAAACGTGGATTACTAAAATCATGGAATCAGTTAGCAATGGATACCACATCTTTAAATAAGAAGGTAGATGCTATCTCAGGTGCCACTTATAGCAGCAATGCAATTATAAATTCAGTGCAAACCACACTTGGAAATTATTTGGCCATTAAACATCAAGGCAATAATATTAGTTGGCAAACAATCGCAAGTTTGGTTCTAACGCTTATTCTTTTAGTATTATCATTAGTAATGGTATTAAAGAAAAAGTTTAGAAAGTTTTATTGGTACTATTTAATAGCAGTGGTTCTGATATTCGGATTATGGTTAAAGCAGATGATTTCACTTGAGTCGGTACACAACTGGCTTATCAATGGATTGCCATGGCAAAGCAATATTCAAATTATTGCTATCCTGATTTTGGCTTTAGCCATAGCGTTAATGAGGCATGAAAATTATTACTGCAATTACTTGTGTCCCATGGGAGCTGTACAAATGTTAGTGTTGAAGGTTTCTCCATTCAAAAAGATAACGCTCCATTTAAAAATAGCTCAGGATCTAGCTATCACGGAAAAACGAGAGTGAGCCATTTGGCCAATAAACGAATTAAAGCAAACTTAAGCAATGCAACCCGTTCGGCAATACAGAATGATTCGGAATTACGTATCTATTACGATAGAAAAGCAAAAGAGGGAAAGGAACATGGAGTAATAATGAATGCGGTTAAATTTAAGCTTATACTACGGGCTTTTTCAGTAGTGATGAGAGGTACTCCATTTATTAAAATGCGTCAGGCAGGTTAATACATTCGGGCAATATGAGCTTAAGGGAGTTGTTCGGCATTATAAATTTACAACAATTGTTTTATAATACTTGATTTTATCTTAGAATTCGATTATGCCGTCGCGCTTTCTATTTAATGCTATTTAAATATATTTCCAACATAGTATAACCATCTGTTGAAATATTATTTCGATCATCTGGATTTGACTTATCTAGATCGTTCTTATCTTCCCAATCATCGGGCATACCGTCATGGTCTGTGTCAATAGGTGCTGGTATACTTTTAAGTTCAGGCCACCCACCAACATCATTTTGTGTGTCAATTATTCCGCAAATCTTTGTTGTGTCTACTACATCATGAGTCTTTTTGTAGCTTTTTCCTTCATAAGTAGCAAAACCGCCTGTAACTTCACTGATAATCCGTGAATCAACCGCATCACGCTTTGGCAAGAGAGCACCTGCGTTTTCAAGGACAAGTTTATAAGCTTTTTCAGCTGTTTGCTGATTTATGGGCATTGAAGACCATGGGGTAACTAATTTTATTTTTTTGAGGTCTATTTTTGTTTGCACGCCACCATTCCAATTATCAGAAGAAACTTCTTGGTTTCTTTCCACTACATTGTCATTAATGTACCATTTACCAAAATCGTCTGTTTCATTTCTGAATGAAGGATTTGCAATCCGATATGATACTTTTCCAGATTCTGTTGCTGGACCAGGTTTATAATAATTGGCCACCATATTAATTTCTGAAAAAATGAATTTTTCATTTCCTTTTTGAAATGCTTCACCACCATAACAACTATTATATCCCCAATTATAGATAACATTGTTACGATAATCTGTATATCCTGTACCTGAAGCCATACGTGGATTCCGGCTTGAATGATGTGCTAAAAGATTATGATGGTAAGTTCCGTAATTACTTCCCCAAATACCTCCAAAGCCGTGTGAACCTTTTATATGATTAGACTGACTCATACTTTCAGAAATTATGCACCACTGAACAGTAATACTGTCGCAATGATAAATCGACATGCACTCATCGACACTCCAACTAGCTGAAACATGATCAAGAATGATATGCCTTGTAAAACGACTTCCAATTGCATCATAATCTTTACCGGATTCATCTCCTAATCTAACTCTAATATATCGGATAATTACTTGGTCAGCATCAATACTCAATTGATGATTTTTAATACAAATTCCAGCACCCGGTGCAGTTTGTCCGGCAATGGTTATATATGGATTTTTAATTTTTAAGGGACTTTCAAGTGCTATATTTCCAGATATTCTAAAGACAACAGTTCGGGGGTAAGAGGCTTCAACAGCAGCTCTTAAGCTACCATCTCCACTATCGTTTAAATTTGTCACCTCATAAACAATTCCACCACGACCGCCTTTTGTATATTTTCCATAACCTTCTGCAGTCGGAAATGCCAATTGCTGAGTCCATGAATTTATTAAAGTCATTGTTAGAATCAGTCCTGTTAATATTATTTTTTTCATAGCATTAGTTTTAATTATTGCAAAATGTTTCTTGGGATTGTTTAATGTCATTTCCACCTTTTCATTATTAAAAAATAAGCATTTGTAGATTTTATCAGATTAGAAATAAATACAAATAAACCAATAATAAATAGGATGAACGAAATAGCCATATAACTATTTAATATCACCATTAGAATTGTGCCTCGATATAAATTAGTTGGATAGTATTTATCGAGTAGAGGAACAGACATTAATTCAATAACAAAAAAAAGAGTAAACCAAAAATGCCTTTTCGTTAATTTGTCTTCAAGTTGAATTTTGTCAACGATGTAAAATATAAAATATATAATAAATTAATCCAAGTACAATCCATATAGTCCCCATCCAGATATATAAATCAGATTCTCTAAAGTCACTTGACTTAAACTTATTTCCCAAATTTATATTTTCAAAATAGGTCTTGATTATAAAGGAATATCCAATCACCAATAGACCTGTAATAAAAAAATGAAAGCTGGTCTTTTTTGTCACATTCATAAGATCTTTGTTAATGTTTGTAATACTTAAATAAAGTCTAACGGTTACTGGATGAAGCGAAGCAGGAGTTTGAGTCGGTTTTCGTCAACACCGCATCCAGCCTCTGTTTTGCAAACAGGCAGGACGCTTAGTTATTACCAACCGTAATATATTTTAATATTTCATTTTTATAATTATAATAAAATTTACAAATTAGATATTAATAGTTTCTAATTCACTTTAATATTAATAGAATGCTCTTTAATAAACTGTTTTGCTACTTCCGCAAGATCATTAATAAGATCATTTGATGCACCATTTGTAAGCTGTCGCGTATGAATCAATAATTTTGGATAAACTTGATGCATACCTTCTTCGGCATAATGAATCCAATACTTATCTTGTTTAGCAGTTCGTTGTTCATAAAATTTAACATCAAATAATTCACAAACTTCCCCTTGATAAGTTTCAATATACTTATTATCAGAAGCAAAAATAAAGACAATAGGAAATTGCTTTATAAATTCGTTTTTCCAAAATGATTCCTTGCGTTCTTTCAATGCAGACGAAAATTCTTTATTCTTCTTTGCATCTCTTGTATTTGGTGCAGCTAAATTACTTAGTTCTGATGTAAATACATTTTCAACAAATGTTATTTCATAATCTTCGTCTTTAGCTTTTATATTGTTATTATCTAATTGCTCTGAAATTATTAATTCAAATAACTTCTGATATTTTTGCCAAGTGTGCTTTCCATCGCATAATTGTGCTTCAGTTGGTCTAAAACGACTTGAGTAATCAAATTTCTTTTCTAACCATGATTCTCCCATTCCATGATATAATTGAGTTCCAATATCAACTCCTGTTTCTTTGCCAATAAATAGTATTTTTGCATTTGGATTACCAAGTCCTACATACTGTTTATTTTGTTTACAATCTTCAATTAATCTGTGAAATTCATTACTATAATTCATAATCATTGGTTTATTAGAGTTTTGGGTTTCTTTAAATTCAATAACTAAAAATAAACTCTACATTTTAGTTATGAAAGCTGAAAACAGTCTTTTTTACAACAAACTACTTAATGAATTGATTGTCCTATGGTTGGCGGTGTTTAACTAGATGAAGTGGTGGTGCATTAGGCATGGTGTAGTGTCACCCGATAGAGGACTAAGAAAGTAGACAAAGGCGTCAGGACGAGCAAATCGCGCCATGCATTATTTCCAGCGGGTTAGGCAAAGTTATTTCTGTTCGAATTTGCTTATTAGTTCAATATTTTGCTTTTCGATGTCCGTTAAATATTTGTCAACATTTGTTGCGTAGCCGTGATACCAATCCTTACTTATAAAATACTTTTGCAAGTCTATTGATTTAAATTTATATCCATATCGTGCAAATATTTCATTACGCATTAGTCGAAGTTCCTGTTTGTCTAAATCTTTAAGGTCATTGTTATTTAACTTTTTACATGAAGCTTGTTTATATTGACCAGGAATTGAATATTCATCGACATTTACCTTAAAGGTACATGCTTGGCGATGCGTCAACAACCATGGATCACCACTTAAAAAGAAATCTTTTAAGCTCAATATCTTTTCTTCATTAATCCAGTATTCAAAATCTTCATATGTTTCGAATTCATAAAGAACATCAGGATTATCAGCATAACTTACTTCTGGATTTAATGGTTCACCAATAGGTCTACTACCAACTATTTTATGTGTATTTATCTTGATATTATCTTTGTCAATTAACCATATTCCTACAGAATATGAGGTTGATGCTCCTGATAAGTCTTGGAATATAAAGCTCCCATCTGGATAAAAAATATAATCACCAGCAATTGCCGACGGCCAGTATTCTCTTACAATACAATTTGATGGAAAATCAGAAGGTAGATCTTCAATTTTCTTAATTTCAATATATAAACTTGGATCATCAAATTGTGCTAGTACATCCACAATATTCAATCCCAAATAAATGAGTATAAAAAAAATCTTCATAGATAATATAATTTTGCCTAACTGCTTCATATTTGTTTATAAGCGGTCTGAGCTAATAATTTTATATCGAACTCGGGTTATCAATGAGAGTGAAAAAATTATTCTTTTAAATTTACAACGCCTAAAAGCTCAGGTAAGTAAGCAACAGGCAAGTCTTTGTTATTTAAATCAAACACTTTAGTATTAATTGTATCAGAAAGTACAGGTTGATTAGCTTGTTTGGTAATATGTTCTTCTTGTAAAAACTCTATGGGTACAGGTTTTAAAGTAAATCCTTTCAATAATGATGTAATATATTCTTTTGCACTTTCTTTTGTTTCTTTAATAATACCGTTTTCTACCGATAATTGTATAATCGCTTTTTTACGTCTGTTGACAATGTCTTTTAAGTAAATCAATACCTCTGAATATAAGTCTTTACCAATATGCAATTGAAAACTCTTTATTCTTTTAACCTCCATTTTATCTATCTGATAATTTGGATCTGTCATTTGGGGCGAGGGTAATATTATTTTTGAAATGGTATCGCTACAGTATTTAATTTGCATTTTTGTTAAATCTATAAAGGCCGAAATATTTACCGGAACTGTAGCTACTGCTTTTAAGCTTTTACCGGTATCGTTTTTACGATGTATAAAAGTTAAATCCTGGTAGGTGTGTTTTAATAAATGCAGTTCTTTAATTTTAATAATCTCCTTAAACTTTGCAATATCATTTGAGTTTGGTTTAACAAATCGTTTATGGATCAATACTCCACCAATTATTCCAAGAGCTAAGGATAGCAATACTATTGTAACCGTATTTTTCATAGACTGAGTTAGGTTTTAATGAGTTAAAAATAGATTTTAGCCAAAAATAACATTTTCAATTAAATTGCATTTCTGTCGTAGTAAAATCATAGAGTTCTAATCAGGAATAAACAGTATCTATTTATAACACCAAACTTTAGGGTGAAACCATGAATATTTGTGTAATGGCATACGGAATTTCAAATATTTTCTGTCATCGTTTATATTTCATGTATCGAGACACTTAAAAAAAGCATGGTAACTGATTAAAAAAGTGTGGAGCGCCCCAAAAAAAGAGTGGAAGCTTATAGAAGGATATATGAAGCTTTAAGAAAAAAACATGGAAGATCTCAAAAAAAATACGGAAGGTCTCTAAAAAAGTACGGAAGGCCAGAAAAATAGTGCGGAGCATTCAATTTTTTTTATCATGGATCATACAAAGTTGTATCAAGCGTGTCAGTTTTTCTGACAAGCTCCAATAAATTTCAGAGAATGCTGAAACAAATTCTTTGGTGCTCCACTAAAAAAAGTGGCATGCTCCGTATATTTTTATGGGTATACTAATATTTTAAATGAAACGCTCCAATGAAAAAGTGGGAGTTTCCATGAAAAAAGTGAGATGCTCCGAATTTTAAATTGAATGTTTCGTAAAATTTATGGTAAGCTTGTCAGGTTTTGCATCAAAGTTTATATAAATACTGACAAGTTTGCGATATAAAACCTCAACGTTGATGTTTATAGTATGAAAGTTCCTGTTTGTAATATAAAAATTATAATCAAATTTGTATTAAATAAGTAATAGGATTTGATCTTTAGCCAGCTCTTTAATGGCCTCAGCCAGTGAACCAAAAAACAAGGTTAGATTGACGATTAAAAATCGTTTTTGTTTGAGCGCAGCGAGTTTAAACGGTTTCAGTCAAATATCCGTAGTTTTTAGAGTGAGATGGGTGCAGCCTGGACTTTTTTTGCTTCATTTTTTGTGTCAAGACAATTGTAGCGAAGCGAAAATCATGAACACAATCAAGAAACAGACCTTGTGAACTAAAAAACGAAGTCTGGTCTGGGCGAAGCGCCAGTTAACAAAATTTCTTAGGACAGCTCTGTGATATAATCAAAAAATCCGGTAAACAATTTTACCGGATTCAGATTCACTTGTGCACTTTTAGTTTATTATTCAGTGACTTCAGTTTTTCTTTTTCTACGAGCAAAACGAGCACCTAAGGTATCTGTAATTTCTTGTGCTCCTGCAATACCATTTTTAGCAGCTAGTTTTGTGTTATTGTAGAACATCAAAGCATGGTTTAAAGCTTCACTTCCTGCAATTAAAGCCGTGTCATCAACCTGGCTTAAAATTTTTTCTAATAGAGAAGCTACAGGTAAAAGTCCTGTTGCATCAGCAACATCAATGTTAAAATCCTCTTGCGAAGAGAATGCTGGTCGAAGATTAGGAAATTGTTTACTGTATTCATAGGCTTCTGTAACAAAGGCCAATGATTTGTCACCCATTTTTGCTAAACCTTTTTTCTCATCTTTTGATACCGTTAAAAGATACGGAGATAGGATACTGCTTACCTCATTAAGTTTGTTTAGAGCTTCTGTTAGCGCTTCCTGAGGAATGCTAGTTTGATGAAGATTCTTCATAAAATTGATTAATTTTGAAAATTATACATTAGCGGACACACTAATGACAACTTTCGCCGGCTAGCATTAGGGGTCAGAAGTGGTCCGCATTTTAATTAACAGTAAATAAACGTTAAAATAACATAATCAAATAGTGTATTATGACGAATGGTTTGAATTGAGTGATAAATAGCTTGAAAATATATGTAAATATTTAAAGGGTAGAGGACTGAGTGTTTACGTGAGTAGTATTATGTAAATAATAACAATAAAAATACCAGCGAAATAATCACTGATGCACGAAGGGACAGAGTTTTATTAAGTATTATGATTTCGTGTTAGTTTAAAAAAACTTTGAGTCTTAGTATCTACTCTGTGTTCATGTTTGCAACTTTATACTCAATTAATTCATAAGACTGCGATAGTATAACAAATCTGTATGGAAGGGGAGTTGGTAAGCAGAAAATATAAGTCCCGGCCTATCATATTAAAGATAAACCAGGACTTGAAATGTTAACCCTATATTTTAATGTTTAATAACTATTCTACCACCATTTTTTTGGTATCGATAACAGCACCATCAATAATTAATGAGTATATATATGTTCCCTTTGAAAAATTAGAGGTGTTAACTTCTATAAATCCTTTACCTTCTGATGTAATTTCATATTTGGTAATGGATTTGCCAATCATACTATATAAAGCAATAGAAGCATCACTAAAGTGTTCAACTATTTCATAGTTAATCATTGTAGAACCAGATGTTGGGTTCGGAAAGTTTTGGTACAGGACCGATTTTTGAGAAGAACTCTTCAAAGTTGTACTAGACGTAGATACACTATGGTATGTTTCTAACATGGCAACAGTTGTTTCTAAATCAGATATTCTTGACTCATGATCAGTGTTTTCTGTTTCTAATACATCCACCTTGCCTTCTAAAGTTGCCACTCTTGAATATAAGTCGGTTAAAAGGTTAGATAAATCAACCGAATTACCTCCCGAGATAGAAAGAGTACTACCGGCTAATGATAAAGTTTGCTCATCGGTGTTGGCTTCAAAACCATCCTGAAGTGCTGAAAGATCAACACTATTACCATTTGCTATAGAAAGAGAACTTCCTGTTAACGATAAAGTTTGTGCATCAGTATTATCCTTATAAGCCGATAGGTCTACAGTATTAGTTCCTCCTGAAATGCTTATAAGATCATTTGCAATACTTAACTCCTGATTATCTGTATTGTCTTTATAAGCCGATAAGTCAACAGAATTCGTACCTCCCGAAATACTAATAAGGTCATTAGTAATACTTAATTCCTGGTTATCTGTATTGTCCAAATAAGCAGAAAGGTCTACTTTGTTACTTCCACCAGAGATAGTTAATGTATTATCAGCTAGGTCTAATTCCTGCTCATCAGTATTATCAAGATAAGAGGATAAGCTAACAGAGTTTCCCTCAGTGATGGATAAAGTATTATTATCTATACTAAGGGTTTGAATTCCTGATTGTACCCATTGAGTACCATCCCAGGTATTTAAATAATTCAGAGTGCTGTCATAAATCATCATTCCCTTGTCTGTTTCGGAAAGTAAAGCTTCAAGGGTAGTTTTTTCAGTAGTTGTTAATCTGTTAATTAAAAAACCTTTATCTGTTTCAGAAAGATCAATACTGGCATTTAGGTTAGGGGTTGTTGTTCCGATACCCAAAGTCATTCTGGTAGTAGCGTCATTTCCTCCAACTATAAAACTATTGTTACTCTCTGCTTTGGCTCCATAGCCAATAACTGCCGAATAATTATAGGCTGAAGAAGTATTAGCTCCTAGTGCAATTGAATATTTGCCTGCAGCGCTTGCTTTTGAACCTACAGCAACTGTTAAACTATCACCTGTAGCCATATAACCAATAACTGTAGCACTATCGCTTGCATTAGCCTGTGAACCTAATAATGAAATGGCATCACCATTAACTGTTGCATCATACCCCATGGCTGTAACATCCTCGTCTCCATCATTAACGTCAAGATCATAACCTATACTAACGCCTCTTCGGCCTTGGTTGTATGTATTATAGCCTATTGCTATTGAGTAATGTTTATTAACTCTTGAATAGGCACCTAAAGTAATAATTCCATTTACACCATTACTTTCACTTCCAATTATGGCATTACGGCCAATAGCTATATTGTCCTGATTGTTTCCACTGCTCGTTCCGGTGCTACTAAAATCTGCCTGAAAACCCATTATGGTGTTACCATTCCCTTCACGGTTGGTGTGGCCAGCCATTGACCCAAAATAAGTATTGTACCAACCCTCGCCTGTAGTTTCATTTGTACGGTTATTATCCCAACCGGCACGATAACCCATAAAGGTATTATGACTGCCATATTCAGTACAAGGACCGGCTGCCTGACCAACAAAGGTGTTTGCAAAACCAACACTACCATCAATACCAGCAGAATCGCCTACAAATGTATTGTAATATCCAGTGGTATTATCATAACCCGCTTCACTCCCTACAAAACAATTTCTATATCCGGTTGTAAGGTTAAATCCAGCGGCTGATCCAATGGCTGTATTGTCGGAACCTGTAGAAGGACTGGTTGTTGCAGTTGTTGTACTATAAACGGATGAATAATCACCAGCACCTGCCTGGCACCCAATAAATGTATTGTCATCTCCACTTGTGAAATTCTTTCCTGCTCGTTCTCCTATATAAGTATTGTCACTACCCCCAACATTATTGAATCCGGCAGCATTTCCTACAAATGTATTGTCTGTATCTGTTGTGTTATAATATCCGGCCCTAAAACCAATAAATACATTATCTGTACCTGATGTATTTGAAAAACCTGCTAAGTAACCCAGATATACATTTTCACCGGAGCTAGTAGCAGAATATCCTGCTTTATAACCCAGGCTTACATTATAGCTTCCGGAATAAAGCGTAGTTGAGGCTGAATCGCCCACTGCTACGTTGTAATCTCCTGTGGTAATGGATGTAAGTGCTCCATCCCCTGCAAAATAATTGCCCGTTTGTGCATTCAATGCAAAACCGCCTAAAATCAGGCAGCCAATAATAAGTAGTTTTTGCTTCATGGTGTAAAATAATTAAATGTATATAATTGGGTAATTAAATACCTACAACTCCTTTATTGCAAACATACTGTTAAACAAAAAAAATCAACATAACTATTTATTGTTTTTTGAAATAAATTACACCAAAGACTCAAAATCATACACCAATGGCAAATAAAATATTAATAATTAGATATGTAACTATCTGTTGAAATGGATTTTAACAAGAGGAAAAATGGATATCTAAAAATAAGTTTTGCATTGTAGCTATATTTTTAGTCTACTTTGGTTTTTGTTAAAAGAAAAGATAATGGTATGTTGTTTTCCTTAATATATAGTGGGATGTGATGATAATTATCACTGTCTGAAGTGTGTTTACTTAATAAGCATTCTGCATAAAATTAATTACTTTTGAAAAGTTTTGTTTAATAAACAAAGTTAAACGGTAGTTAGTGACAAATATGGAGTAGTTTGAGATTTAAAAAGTAAAAATACTCTTTGTAAATAAGTTAACTAATAGCCAGCAATGTACAGCAAAATATAAAATGATGAGTTATATTCCACATATAAAAGATATTATAACAGCAGCAGAGCGACTAACTAACGTAATCCGAAAAACTACTTTGGATTATAATCAAACCTACTCTGAAAAGTATGAGGCTGATATCTATTTTAAAAGGGAAGATCAGCAAACGGTACGTTCTTATAAAATAAGAGGAGCTTATAACAAAATGGCTTCATTATCGAAAACTGAAATTCAAAACGGAGTAGTTTGCGCCAGTGCCGGTAATCATGCGCAGGGAGTAGCTTTATCCTGTTTTATTCTTAAGGTAAAAGGAATAATTTACATGCCAAGTACAACCCCGGCTCAAAAAATAAACAGGGTAAATACCTTAGGTAAAGAATGGGTTGAGGTAGTTTTATTTGGAGATACTTTTGATGATGCCAATGAAGCTGCAATTCAGTATAGTAACGAAAATAATTTTCCTTTTATTCCTCCTTTTGATGATCCTAAAATTATAGAAGGACAAGGAACTGTTGGTATAGAGATACTGGAAGATTTACCTGATGTTGATTTTGTTTTTATTCCTGTTGGTGGTGGCGGATTAACTGCTGGAGTAAGTGCTTATATTAAAGAGATTCATCCCGAAGTAAAGATCATAGGTGTAGAACCGGCCGGAGCACCAGCCATGTATCAATCCTTAAAAGAAGAAAAAGTAGTAACCCTTGAGGATATTGATAAGTTTGTAGATGGAGCTGCTGTTCAAAGGGTAGGAGAGTTTACTTTTCCGGTATGTCAAAAATATATGGACGATATGCTATTGGTACCTGAAGGAAAAGTCTGCACTAAAATATTAGAGATGTATAACAACGATGCCATTGTAGCTGAACCTGCAGGAGCATTATCGGTAGCTGCCTTAGAGCAATATGCCGATAAAATTAAAGGCAAAAAAGTGGTTTGCATCATCAGTGGTGGAAACAACGACATCACCCGTACTGAAGAGATTAAAGAGCGCTCATTACTATACGAAGGATTAAAACACTATTTTATTGTCCGATTCCCTCAAAGAGCAGGAGCATTAAAAGAATTTGTAAACAACATTCTTGGTCCTAACGACAGCATTGTTTTGTTTGAATACGCTAAAAAAATAAACCGCGAAAAAGGTCCTGCACTCGTAGGCATTGAACTAAAAGACAAAGCCGACTTTGAACCACTCCTAAAACGCATGAAAGACAGAAATTTCTACGGAGAATATGTGAATAATAAACATGATTTGTTTTCGTATTTGATCTAAGAAAGAAGCATAGAGTATAGAGTAAAGAGTTTAGTGTGAATGGTGCACGGATTACAAATCCGCACGATCTACGGCAAGTTTTAAGTACGAATTTCAAATCCACACCAGTTAAGGTTTCAAATTAAATCTAATTCTAAGATAAATTGGCTTAGGTCTTTAGGTCCGCCTGGCAAATAAAAGCGTTAAGAAAATCATTAAACATAGCGTAAAAAAAGAAAAGCTGTTTGAACGAAGTGAGTTCTTTTCTTTTAGCGGAGAGCAATGATTTTTAGCTTTTAGGTGCAAGCGGCGGCATCTTTTGTTTACTTTTCTCTGCTGTAGGAGAAAAGTAAAAGCCTTTGCGGCTAGAGCAATATTTTAAGAAATGAAGTCGGGTATGGGCGAAGAACAGTTGTAGGCGTGGAAATTAATTCCGAGGAATAAGCAAGCTGTAAATCACTATCGTTTATTACAAAATAATACTATTTATATTCTAGTCTGTTAGATGAGGAATCGCATCCCGGTCTTTACTAAACCTTTCAAAGCTGTCAAAGAGAATGCTTATTTCTGTTCAATAGTGCAGCCAGTTTATAAAGTAAAACGCACGGATTACAAATCCGCACGAACTATGGCAAGTTTTAAGTACGAATTTCAAATCCGAGCAGAGTTTTAAATTGATCCCGAATTACAAATCTACAAAGTTGAATGGTTTAAGTAATGTAAGATGCCCGGATTTCAAATCCGCGCCTGCTAAAGACTTTCAGTCCGAGATGTAAGCGCGGAAATGATTTACGTGCAATAAGCGAACTGTAAATCATTATGATATATAGCAAATTTAAATTGTGTATTTCTTAGGATTATCGATCAGGAATTGCATTCCGGGCAGTAATTACATTTAAAATTATTATTTTCACTTTTAAATAAATCAAACCTAAAATCAAATGTCCGATAAATACAAGATTACGGATGATCAATCTGCATATTTTATAACAATGACAACAGTCGGTTGGATTGATATTTTCACCCGTAAAAACCATAAAATTGCAATTGTAGATTCCCTGAGATACTGTCAAAATAATAAAGGCTTAAAAGTATATGGATGGTGTTTGATGTCTAATCACTTACATATGATATGTTCAGCTAGAGAAGGATATATTTTATACGATATACTAAGGGACTTTAAGAAATACACTTGCAAAAAAGTAATTAAGCAGATTAAAGAAGAACCTGAAAGTAGACGAGAATGGATACTCAATTTGTTTCAAAAATATTGTCAGCATTTAAAACGTAACCAAACTTATAAATTATGGCAAGATGGTAATCACGCAGAAGTGATTTATAGTAATGACTTCTTTGATCAGAAGCTTAATTATATACATCAAAATCCTGTTGAACAGATGATTGTTGCAAATGCAGAAGATTACCTGTTTAGTTCAGCAAGAAATTATGCAGATCAGACATATTTAATTGAAGTTATTAAGGAACCATAAATGTTATTTACTAATTGAGAAATGCCCGGATTTCAAATTAGGAGTGTTCGGAAGAATTTTAGAGGTAGGCGAAAGTGTAAGAGAAAAATCATCGAAAAAATAAAGCTGGGTCACCTCCACATTGTTTTACTACCATTGCCATAATTAAATCATTTAGTTCAAATGCAATACGCCTAACTGCTGTTTTGAATCCCACATTATTAAGCTTCTTGTATATCATAATTAGCATTGATGCTATTAAAGTAGAATACATCATTACTTTAATTCCATTAGTGCTTGTCGATCCGAGATGTTTGAAGTTTAGTTCTTGTTTTAAAAAACGGAAAAACACTTCAATATCCCATCTTCGTTTGTATATTTTTATAATCTCTTCAGCAGGTAAATCAAATATATTTGTAAGTACATAACTATACTTTTCTTTTTTTGTATTGTAAGTAGTTATAAGCCTAAACTCTTGAGGTAGAAACTTTCTTGTGTTAGGCTTACCCAATAAAACAATTTTATCTGTCTCTATTTTTATGTTTCCAATCTGTATGCCTTCTTCTACTGAGTTTGAATCAATTTCCTTATAACGACTATCCAACTTTAGTTTTGAAACAAATGAAATGCCTTCTTCAACCATTTGGGTAAAACTTTCTCTTTTTTGAACACCTCTATCAAAAGTGTATATGGCTTTCGGAAAATTTTTTGAACAATTAAACACTAATGGGGCCATGGTTTTATCTTCGCTTAAACACTCTTGCGTATTATATAACACTGTATTACATGGTAAAATTCCATCATAACCTACAGTATATTTTACTTGTTTCCGACTTTCGCCTGATTTTTTTTTCTTGCCGACTGTCATACCTTTTTTAATTTTGTTGGCAGTCTCTGCGACCATGGTTGAATCTACCCTTATGAGTTTATGATCTTCCTGTTCTTTATCACTATAAAGATGACTATATACTTCATAAAAAAGCATATAACATTTTTCAAAGAATTCTAGATTAATTACACTTAGTCGTTCTGAAATAGAATTGAACTTTACTGTTTTTGATGTGTCAAAATTGAACAAAAACTTAAACTGAAGACTATTAAAGATATCTTCCATTGTTCTTAAGCTATTTCTTTTTTGCTCAATCAGAGAATACAATATTAAGTAAAGTAAGCTTTTACCATCTAGTATTTTAGTATAGTAATTAACTTTCGTTTCCTTTGCAATATTTGATATTTGATCATCAGGAATGAAAGCCAATAAATCTTTGACCGAAATTTTATTTTGCTTCTTGGAAGTATTCATATTATTATAATTCGAAGCAAAATTAACTACGCTAGATATGGATTATATCATAGAGTAATAGATAGTTATAAACAAAATGTCATTTTTATGTTTAAAACTACCACTAAAATTTAGTTTTTAAATTTTTCAGATGAATTGCTCTCAATTGAACCTGTAATATGTTCCGAACACTCTTAATTTCAAATCCGCGAGCCCTGTGAATAATTAATCTTTTGGTAAGTAATTAATAATGTATAAAGTAAAACGCACGGATTACAAATCCGCACGATCTATGGTAGTAAGCGCGGAAATGATTTCCGTGCAATAAGTAAGCTGTAAATCAATAATATATCAGGCAAAGTAAAATTGTGTATTTCTTAGGATTATAGATGAGGAATTGCATTCCGGACAGAGTTTCAAATTGATTATAAGATGCACGGATTGCAAATCCGCAAGCCCTGTGCAATGATCTTAAAAACAATCCTGTTTTCTATTCTAAAGAACAGAATGTTTTAATTAATGTATATTGCATGGATTTCAAATCCGCTTTCTTCGTTTACAAGATGTAAATCTATCCTGTGAATCCTGTCAAATATAAGTTTACGTTCAATGATAAAACTGTAAATCAATGTCGTATATTTCAAATCCACACATCTATCATAAATAATTCCTAGTCCGTTAAATTTTAACCAATCCCCCAAATATTACCTATCTATCAAATAAAAAATAAATTAGATTTGATTTAAAATGAAATTTGAAGGATATTGCGAGTAATCCAATGATAGGAATTATGAGGAACACATATATATTAATAGTAACCTATATACTATTTCTTATCACTTCAATTTCATATGCGCAAAGTGATAGTCTTATTCAAAAGAACGACTCCATAAATCGTGTTGTTCTGCAAGAATACCAGCAAAAACTTCTTGATGTAGAAAAGCAGCGTATTGCAGATTCTATTAAAAAAGAAGAATTGGAAATACAGCTTCGAAAATTAAAAACAACAGATAATCTTCAAAAAGAAGACTTAATTATTCAACTCAAAACAATTGAAGAGAATGAGAAAAAACGACTTGCCGATAAAAAGAATCAGATTAATGCTTTAAGAAATACAGCCAAAGGATATCCTGTTGTGGGAATGTTAGAGGATACATTGTTTTTGGTTTATTCAAAAATAGGAGCATCAACACCTTCTGAAAGAGCTGTAAATATCAGCAAAAAGATAGAAAGACTTTACAATGACGACTTCCTAAAAATAGATTCCATTCAAATATTAAAAACTGAAAATACTTACGATATCGTTTACGGAGATATTATTATTATGAGTATTTCAGAAAATGATGCGTTGTGGTATGGCAAAACCATGGAAAGTTTAGTGGAAGAATACCGACAAACTATAACGCAATCCATTATTCATGCTAAAAAAGAAAATAACTGGTTAAAACTACTTTCACGTATTGGTCTGGTTTTACTTGTAATAACTATTGCGAGGCTAATTATTTGGTTTATTGCAAAAGGTTATTCCATATTGCTTAGATATATTGATATTAAAAAAGATATCTGGCTTAAAGATTTATCATTTAAAGACTATACTTTTTTAACTGCAGACCAGGAATTGCATATTGTTCTTATGTTGGTTAAAGCCTTTAAATGGTTTGTATATGTTGTACTTTTATATATTACACTACCAATTATTTTCAGTATTTTCCCATTCAGCCGAAACTGGGCGGATGTTTTATTTCAACTGATATGGTCTCCGTTTAAAGGAGTAATTTTTGCCATTTGGGAATATTTGCCAAAGCTCTTTAAAATACTGGTTATTTATTTCGTGATGAGGTATGTAATGAAATTTGTAAAATATATTTTTCACGAAATAAAACTTAAGAAATTTGTTATTTCCGGTTTCCATGCCGATTGGGCTATGCCTACCTATAGCATTGTACGCTTCTTACTTTATGCCTTTATGTTCGTACTTATTTTCCCACTATTACCCGGATCAGATTCGGATATATTTAAAGGCGTTTCCGTATTTATTGGTATTCTTTTTTCATTAGGATCTTCATCAGCCATTGCTAATATGGTTGCCGGACTGGTAATAACTTACATGCGTCCGTTTCAAGTAGGAGATCGAATTCGTATTGGAGAAGCAACTGGAGATATTATTGAAAAAACACTATTGGTAACAAGAGTTAAAACCATTAAAAATGAAATAATTACCATTCCAAATTCATCAGTTTTAACTGGGAATACCATCAATTATAGCATTGGTGCCAAGGAAACTGGCTTAATCATTCATACAACTGTTACCATTGGATATGATGTTCCATGGAAAGAAATGCACCAGGCATTGATAGATGCCGCTTTACGCACTCCTATGATAATGAAAGAACCTGTTCCCTTTGTTTTGCAAACCAGTCTTGATGATTTTTTTGTTTCGTATCAAATCAACGCATACGTTCGCGAAGCAAGCAAACAAGCAATTATTTATAGTAACTTGAATCAAAATATTCAGGATGTTTGTAACGAAAGAGGAATAGAAATTCTATCACCTCACTACAGAGCCGCAAGAGATGGAAACAACACTACCATACCTAAAGACTATTTACCAAACGACTACCAGGCTCCCGGATTTAATGTGAATGTTAAACAGGATAATAGTAGCGGAGAGCAGGGAGCTTAGGGCAAAGAGATTAGGGCGCAGGTTATAGTTGTAAGCGAGGATATATTTTCTGTGAAGTAAGCAACATGAAAATCAATACCATATATTAAAATCCCACCGGTTTTGTTTATAAAACAAGATTTACAAAATGTAAATCAATCCTGTGAATCCTGTGAATCCTGTCAAAAAAAGCATGTTAATAATTTTGCATGTCATGTAAAGCTATTAATCAAAGACAGGATTTACAATATTAACAGGATGTTTTCATATAGTAAGTATAATAGTTTATAATTGATTACAGATTAAGAAAGTTAGTCTGTAATAAAGAAATAAAAGGGGATTAGCGATGAGATATTGCATAGTCCCCTTTTGCCCTAACTAAACTATGAGATCTAGTGTAGTAAACCCTTTGCAGAGAAACAAAAGGACTTATTTTTTTAACTATCCATGCTAAGTTAGCATATTAATTTATTATAAAAGAAATAATTACGTTAAGATTTTATGTGAAAAGTAATTGCTATGTTTCAAAGCATTACTTCAACAACTATTTAGATCTATTAGTGTTTAGTAATAATTTGTTTAAGGATAAATATTTTAAAACTGTATTTTGAGATGATAACCACACTAAGAACCAATTCTGAAAATAAAGACTTTATTAAACTTGTTCGTTTATTAGATGCAGATTTAGCCAAAAGAGATGGAGATGATCATGCTTTTTTTGCTCAATACAATAAAATCGACATGATTAAAAATGTTGTTGTGGTATTTAAGGATAATATGCCAATATCTTGTGGAGCCATAAAAGAATTCAATAAAGCAACTATGGAAGTAAAACGAATGTACACATTACCTGAATTTCGTGGAAAAGGAATGGCTTCAATAGTTTTAGGAGAACTTGAAAAATGGACTTCAGAGCTAGGCTATACCAAATGCATTCTTGAAACAGGAATTAAGCAACCGGAAGCTATTCAACTCTATGAAAAAAACAGCTATCAGCTCATACCTAATTACGGTCAGTATGCTGATGTTGAAAGTAGCCGTTGTTTTGAAAAAGTTGTGAGGTAAAAAGCTGAAAGTTTTATATACTGTATAAGGTGCACGGATTGCAAATCCAGCCAGCTTCATTATACAACAAGATTTACAAAATGTAAATCAATCCTGTGAATCCTGTCAAAAAAAGCATGTAACTATTTTCCGTGTCAGTTGAAGTATAGATTTAAAGACAGGATTAACAAGATCTGAGCGAATTAAAATGTAGGCGCGGAAATTATTTCCGTGCAATAAGGATATGTAAGTGTAACTCTGTCTGATTGATTTAGATTATTCAAATTAAATTTTTTTTTTTCTTAAAACCAATTCTCAAAAGCTTTATTGAGAAGATTTCAGGTTCTGTCAAGGGTGGCTGAGGAACGAAGCCATTTATATACCCTTGACGGGTTCTGTAATCTACCTACTTTTGCTTTTTTGAGTTGGTTGATTACAAATCAATTTTCATACGATCTCCAAATTTTATGCAAAACTGCTGAATGGTTAATCCCCAATTACGAACAGGTTGAGTCCATTTTTTAGAGATATTTTCAGTAGCTAGGTAGATCAATTTCATTAATGCCATATCACTAGGAAATGCTCCTTTAGTTTTAGTTACTTTACGAATTTGACGATGAAAACCTTCCACAGCATTAGTTGTATAAATTATCTTTCTAATATGCTCATCATATTGAAAATACGTTGTTAATTCTTCCCAGTTCTCATGCCATGATTTTATGACTATAGGATACTTTTTACCCCATGCTTCTTCAAGGTTAAGAAGTTCCATCTCAGCTTGACTCTTTGTTGCTGATTGATAAACCTTTTTAAGATCTTTCATGAACGCTTTTTGATCTTTTGAGGCAACATACTTCAGTGAATTTCTAATTTGATGGATTACACATTTTTGTATTTCCGTTTCGGGATAAATGCTTAGTATGGCATCTGAAAAACCTTTAAGATTATCAGTACATGCTATAAGTATATCTTTTACCCCACGGCTTTTTAAATCAGTTAACACAGATAACCAGAAGTTTGCCCCTTCACTTTCGGAAATATACATGCCGATAAGTTCTTTGCGGCCTTCTTTATTAATTGCTAACATATTGTAAACTGCTCTGGAGACAACTTTTCCACCATCCCTTACTTTATAATGCATAGCATCCATCCAAACAATTGGATAGACTTCATCCAGCGGCCTATTTTGCCATTCTTTTACTTGTGGGATAACTCTGTCTGTAATCTCACTTAGTGTTGTTGCTGATATTTCAACATCATACATCTCTTGTATGTGGATGGAAATATCACGCAAACTCATTCCTCGACCATAAAGTCCGATAATCTGTGGAGCAAGGTTATCTGCCAATATGGTTTCTCGCTTTTTTACTATCTGAGGTTCAAAACTACTATGCCGATCTTGTGGTGTTTCAATAGTTATTTCTCCAGATGAAGTTTTTAAGGTTTTGGAGCTTTTGCCATTGCGTTTATTCCCAATACTACGTTCTTCTTCATCTAAATGACACTCCATCTCTGCGGAAAGAGCACTTTCTAGAAATTCTTTAATAATGGGTGCAAAAACACCCCCTTCTCCTGTTAATGATTTTCCGCTCTTTAATTGACTAAGAGCTAAATCCCGCATTGCAATATATTCTGGGGATTCTTTCTTCTTTTCTGCCATAAGTCACAATATTAATAATTTGTTGCTTACAGACAGTGTTTATTTTACATCCTCTGCAATAAGCGAACTGTAAATCATTATGATATATTGCAAATGTAGATTGTATATTTTTTAATGTATTAGATGAGGAATTGTATTCCGGGAAGAATTAAAAATTTTTATAGTCAGGAGCAATGGTTTTTAAATTGATCCCGGATTGAAAATCCGATAGCATAGGATAAAAAATAAGTTTGATAAACACCTTAAAAAGATCTTATCAAACTTACTCTTCTTTTGTTTTATGATATATACTCTGATTAAAACCTGTTTACATCACCGCCACCGCTCTCATTAATATCTTTTGACTTCGGTGAACCTGTATAATGTACATCGCCACCACCACTGGCATTGGCTTTTAATTCTTCTGTAACATAAACTTCAATATCTGAGCCACCGGAAGCATTTACATTGGCATATTTAGCCATAAGTTTTTTCGCATCTATATCAGAACCTCCAGAACAGTTTGCATCTAAACTATCAGTACTTCCCTTTACTGAAATATCAGCTCCACCACTACATTTTAATTTAATACTTTGAGTTTCTGATGTCAGATAAATATCAGCTCCACCAGAAGAACTAACAAATAAATTATCAATTTGAATGTTACCAGTACTTCTGATATCAGCTCCACCAGAGGCTAATATCTTTTTAAAAACCGGTGCAGAAACATATACTTTTTTGCAATCTTTTGCACTCCATTTAAATCTCCCTTTAACGTATATATGCAATGTTTCCTCTTTTACTTCAGTAATGATGCGGTGTAATGAACTTTTATCTGCTTCAATTTCCACTTTTATTTCATCGGATTGAGTAAGATAAACATCGATACCAGAGCTTACGGATATTGAACTAAAAGGTGTTGTTTTTCGTACTTCTTTTATTTGAGAGAAGATTGACGTAGCTGTTACAACAGCTATAATTAGGGTTAATAATCTAAGTTTCATAAGGGGGTAATTTTATAAATTAAATTTCTCATTTTTTCAAGTCACATAGATGTGACGCTTAAAGTTGTCAAGAAGTTACAATTAAAGTACATGATAAGCAATATATATTGATATCCTCCTTTTATTGGTTGATTTTGTAGTATGATTTTCCTTTACTTATTATAAAGAAGGAATATTTTTAAAATGGAGAGGGGAGATAAGTATTAACATAAATACTTGGGTGATTGTAAAAGGTGCAGACTATATTATTCTACAGTCTGCATCCAAAAACAAATGGTATATTTAAGAAAAATTATTAACCTGAGATCGATAATAATTTATAATTCAGAGATTATTAGCAATACTAATTGACTTCCCAAGTTTCGCCAGAGTTTACTAAATCTTCAAAAGTAGATATGGTAGTATTATTCTGAACTTCTTTTAATTGATTAGCAACTTCTTGTTCATAAGTTCTCCTTTCAACAGAACGAATAACTCCTAGTGCTACTGGTAATTCAGGATATTCCATTCCAACTAATTTCATATGCATATTCGGATATTCTGCATAAGCATCATGAACCAAAATATCATCGATGGTGTAACCGTCTTTGCCAATAGTTACAGCTTTAAGTTTCATATCATCCCCTAAAATAAGGCCTTTGTCGTTATTGGTTCCAAAAAGCATTTTTTCACCATGCTTCAGAACGATAGTTCTATCGGCCTTATATTTTTTATCCGTAATTGCTTCATGTGTTTTATCGTTATAAATCACACAATTTTGCAATACTTCAATTACAGAAGTTCCACTGTGCTTAGCAGCTTCTACCATAATATCAACCGATAATTTTAATTCCTTATCAATTGTACGGGCAAAAAACTGACCTCCGGCACCTAATGCCAACTGACCTGGACGGAAAGGATCTTCTACAGTACCGTAGGGTGATGATTTAGAAATAAATCCTCTTTTTGATGTTGGAGAATATTGTCCTTTTGTTAAACCATAAATCTGGTTATTAAAAAGGATCATATTCATATCAATATTTCTTCTTATCAAGTGAATAAAATGGTTACCACCAATGGCAAGAGCGTCACCATCCCCGGTAATTTGCCAAACATGCAGATTCGGATTTGCTACTTTAACACCCGAAGCAATCGCAGCTCCACGACCATGAATGGTATGAAAACCATAAGTATTCATATAATAAGGAAACCTTGAAGAACAGCCAATTCCTGAAATCACAGCAATATTATGAGGTTCAACTTTTAATTCGGCCATGGCTTTTTGTACCGAATTTAATATGGCATGATCCCCACAACCCGGACACCATCTTACATTTAGTTTGCTTTTATAATCGGTATATGTAAATTCACATTTTTCACTCATAGCTTACTCCTCCAATAATTTTTTAAACTGTTCTTTTAATTCAACTACAGTAAAAGGTAAGCCCTGTACTTTGTTAAATTGTAGGTATGGAATCTCAGGAAAGTTCATGCGTAGATAATTTGCAAATTGTCCCATATTTAATTCACACACGATAATTTTTTTGTATTTTTTTAAAATCTCATGCGTGTTTTTAGGAAGAGGATTGATATAGTTAAAATGTGCAAGAGCTACATTTATACCCTCATTTTTTAATTCATCCACAGCAGTATATAAATGACCAAAAGTACCACCCCATCCAATAACCAATAAATCACTGTCTTCGCAACCTAAAATATCCTGTTCAGGAATATAGTCCTCAATATTTTTAATTTTTTGAGCCCTGGTATTTATCATTTTCTGATGGTTTAAGCCATCATAAGAAACTCCACCTGTAAGTTCATCTTTTTCTAATCCACCAATTTGGTGCATTAGATCTGGAGTTCCTGGTTTAGCCCAACATCTTACTAATGTTTCAGTTCTTCGCTTATATGGTAACCAGTCATGGTGATCAGAAGTAACTCTCTTAGGTTTAATTTCAGGATAGTCTTTTAAATCCGGAATTTTCCATGGTTGAGTACCGTTTGCCAAAAATCCATCTGTTAAAAGAATTACAGGCGTCATATGTTCCACTGCAATTTTAGCTGCATAGAATGCATATTCAAAACAGTTAATAGGAGATGAGGCTGCCATTACCACACATGGACTTTCTCCATTTCGTCCGTAAAGAGCCTGCATTAAATCACTTTGCTCTGTTTTTGTAGGTAAACCTGTTGAAGGACCACCGCGCTGTACATTTACAATAACCAAGGGAAGTTCAGCAATAATTGCTAAGCCAATAGCTTCTCCCTTAAGTGCTAATCCTGGGCCTGATGTTGAGGTTACAGCTAAGTCACCAGCAAAGCTGGCACCTATTGCAGTACAAATACCTGCAATTTCATCTTCGGCCTGAAACACTTTAACTCCCAGGTCTTTTCTGGCAGATAACTCTTGTAAAATTTCAGTAGCGGGAGTAATAGGGTAGGAGCCTAGGAATAATTCCAAACCAGCTTTTTGTGCTGCAGCAATTAAACCCCAGGCAACAGCAGTATTCCCGTTTAAATTACGGTATCTTCCCCGTTGTATTGATGCCGGGTTAATATGGTATGAAGGAGTTACAGCTTGAATAATTACTCCGTAGTTATATCCTTCTTTTAATACCTTAAGGTTGGCTTCAACAACTAATGGTTTCTTTTTAAATTTTTTTCTGATATATTCTTCAGTATGCTGTAAAGGACGATCAAATAACCAATATACCAATCCTAAAGCATACATATTTTTACTTCGCAGGATACTTTTATTATCCAAACCCATATCTTTTAAACTCTCTTTTGTAAGAGCTGTAATCGGGGCTTTAATGATATTAAAATCACCTAATTTATCCTCTACTATCGGATCGTCAGTTTTATAACCCGCTTTTTCAAGGTTCTTTTCATCAAAACTATCAACGTCCATAATGATAGTTCCTCCAGCTTTAACCCATTTAGAATTAGCTTTTAAAGCAGCTGGATTCATGGCAACTAAAACATCGGCATAATCACCCGGAGTATAAACTTCGGTATGTCCGATATGTACCTGAAAACCTGATACACCTCCAATTGTTCCTTGTGGTGCTCTAATTTCTGCTGGGTAATCTGGGAATGTTGATATATCATTTCCAATAATTGCGGAGGTTTTTGAAAATAATGTACCAGTTAGCTGCATTCCATCACCGGAGTCTCCTGAGAATCGAACTACTACTTCATCACGTTCGATTACTTTTGAACTTCTGCCCATAATAATTATACATATTTAAATATCTGGATTTTTCATATAACTTTAAGATACTAATAAAAAGACAAGATTTATTACTCCTGTATAAAAAAAGCAATAGATCTTGTTATTAATTTATTGTAATGTATTCTTAAAGTATTTTTTGCATTAATTAAAAGTAAAGGTAATAAAGTAAGAAGTAATAAATACTTGATGAATATCATGATTTATATTGAATATCAATATTTTAGTATGATGTATGTGATTCACAAATACTAATCCAAACTATGTTATTTAAAGATTATTAGAACTATAAGATTGGTACGATTATCTTATTAAAAATTTATACAAATAAAGATGTTTAAAAAAATTGAACAATGTTACTTTAACAATGCTTTATAGCTATAAAATTAAGAGCAAATTATAGCCTTAAAAAGCTTATTTTTGCATGAAAATAAAATTTATCAATATGGCTTTAATCAAAGAAGTAAGAGGTTTTACTCCAAAAATAGGAGAGAATGTTTTTTTAGCAGAAAATGCTACTGTAGTTGGAGATGTGGAAATTGGAAATGATTGTAGTGTTTGGTTTAATGCAGTTTTAAGAGGAGATGTAAATTCTATTAAAATAGGGAATAAGGTTAATATTCAGGATGGATCTGTTTTGCATACACTTTATCAAAAATCAACTATTGAAATTGGAGATAATGTGTCAATAGGCCATAATGTTACTATTCATGGTGCAAAGATTGAAAATGATGTACTTGTTGGTATGGGAGCTACTATTCTGGATCACGCAGTAATTGGAAGTAACTCAATTATTGCTGCTAATTCATTGGTTTTAAGTAATACTAAAGTAGAACCTAATAGTGTTTATGCCGGAGTTCCTGCTAAAAAGGTAAAAGATATTGAGCCTGAGCAGACTAAAGAAATGATTGAAAAAATTGCGAACAATTATTTAATGTATTCAAGTTGGTATAAATAATTTCTTTTGATAGAAAACAAAAAAGCCCGGTGATGTTCCGGGCTTTTTTGTTTATGTATGTTAACTTATTATTTCATACTTCTTTTATCACCGGCATGACTTAAAATGCTCCCGTTTAATAATCCATTATATTCGGCAGCATCATTTAGAACTTCAATTGCTTTTTCAAGCTCTTTATCGTCCTTAAGGCTATATTTTATAGCGCCTTTCTGGTAGTAATATCTCTTAATAATTTCAGCTCCCAATAATTCGGAAATCTCGCTTCTAAAGATGTTTAAATCTTTCTTAATATCAAGCTTAAGCATTTCTTCTAATTCCTCAAATTCAGATTTTGATTTCTCATAGTAATCCTCTTTTTGAGCAATATCTTTTAACTTTTTAAAAGCATCTTGAGTTGCTGATTCGTATTTAAAACCATCAAGAGCTAATACAAAATCAGTAAACTCGCTAAAGATTTCATCATTGATAATAAACTCTTCAGGGGAAGGGATTTCTGGGTGTTTAATGCAAAATTCAGTAGCAAAATTAAAAAGGGTATTTTGTGCTACCAAGGCAAATGAAATGTTTCCAAACTTATCAATATCAACCTTTACGTCAGGTGAAACACCTCCACCATCAAATACTGAACGACCGCCAAAAGTTTTAAATTCCTTTATTAATGAATCCGGAACCAAACCTACACTGCCATCATCATTTCTATGTGAGTAATCCACTGCCTGAATACATCTACCACTAGGAATGTAATATTTAGCTGTTGTAACTTTCAATTTACTGTTATATGAAAGGTTACGGGTTGTTTGAACTAATCCTTTACCAAAAGAACGTTGACCAATCAAAACCCCTCTATCCAAATCCTGAATACTTCCAGCAACAATTTCAGAAGCAGAAGCAGATCCTCTGCTAATTAAAACAGCAAGTGGAATAACAGTGTCTACCGGTTCTGAAGTTGCACGATATACTTTATCCCATTGTTTTACTTTACCAATTGTAGAAACTACATTGACACCTTTTTTAACAAAAAGGTTTACAATTTTTACAGCATCGTCCAATAATCCTCCCGGATTTCCTCGTAAATCAAGAATGATACTTTCCGCTCCTTGATTCTCTTTAAGGTCAATTAATGCCTTTTCTACTTCTTTCGAACAGTTTTGAGTAAAATTATTAAGGATAATGATTCCTGTTGTTTTATTAACCATACCATAGTATGGAACTGGATTAATAGCAATTTTTTCTCTAATTAATTCGATGTTCAAAGGTTTGCTTGTACCGGGACGTTCAATTTTTAATTTTAGTGGAGTATTAGGAGCTCCTTTAAGCAATTCGCTTACTTCAGAACTTGCCTTTCCTACAACATCAACCCCATTAACTTCAAGAAGTTTGTCTCCGGCCTTTAAACCTGCTTTTTGAGCAGGAAAACCTTCGTATGGTTCAGCAATCACAATGTAATTTCCATTTTTAGAAATTAATGAACCCATACCTCCATACTCTCCGGTTGTCATAAATTTGAAATCCTCCATATCATCCTCAGGGATGTATGTAGTGTAAGGATCTAATGACTCCAACATGTTATCGATACCTGTTTTTATTAACTTTTCAGGATTAGTTTCATCAACATAATAGGTATTTAACTCTCTGAAAAGTGTATAAAAGATATCAAGGTTTTTAACGATTGAAAAATTTCTTTCATCGTCATTAACAAAACCAACCAATCCAACCGAAATTAATAAAACAATCAGTCCACTACTGATCCATTTAACGCGGCTGCTTTTTTTAAATATCTTCATTGTCTTATTTTTTATGTAAACCACATTCTTTTGTATCAGGATTTTCCCAGAACCATCTACCTGCTCTTACATCTTCTCCTGGTAAAATAGCTCTTGTACATGGTTGGCAGCCAATGCTAGGATATTCTTTGTCATGAAGCGGATTATAAGGAATTCCGTTTTCTTTAATATAATCCCAAACTTCTTTTTCAGTCCATTTTGCTAATGGGTTAATCTTTACAATGTTATTGTTTTCATCCCATTCCACAACCTTAATATCTGTTCTGGTAACTGATTGTTCAGCTCTTAAGCCACATATCCAAGCCTCTAATCCTTCAAAAGCTCTTTTTAAAGGTTCAATTTTCCTATTGTAACAACATTCCTTTCTGTTTTCAATGCTATCATAGAACAAGTTGATACCCTTATTTTCAACCATTTTCTGCACAGCCTCTGATTTTGGAAAGTAAACTTCAAGCTTGGTTTTATACTTTTTGCAGGTGCGATCAATTAAATCGTATGTCTCTGGAAATAGTCTACCTGTATCAAGAGTGAAGATTCTGGCATCTTTACTAACAGATAATACCATTTGAGTCAACACCTGATCTTCAGCACCAAGACTGGAAGCTAATGCTATTTTATCTTTATATCTATCCAGAAAATAAGTTAATAATTCAACTGGTTCCGCATTAGAAAACTTCTCATTCAATTCTAAAATCTCTTCTTTTGTCATTACAGTATAATGCTTAAAAAGCGGCTAAACTTGTATAAAAACAAATAAAGCCGCATTTATATTTTTTATATTTATATGTTACTGACCAAATGAAACCCCCATGTTAATAGCCTTTTCTACAAGGTGGTTTCCTGGTTCAATTAATTTTGTTTTTCCTCCAACTTCTTCTAAGGGTACAGATGTTATTTCACCGCCTTTAATGGATACCATAGTACCAAATTTTCTTTCGTGAATTAAGCTGGCTGCATAGGCACCATAACGAGTAGCTAATATTCTGTCTGCTGGAGATGGGCTTCCACCTCGTTGGATATATCCCAATATGGTTTCGCGGGTTTCTAAACCTGTTCTTTCCATAATCTCTTTACTAATGAATCTGGCAGCACTCTTTTTACCCGGTTTTTGGATTCCCTCTCCGACCACAACAATAGAATAAGGTTTTCCTTTTTCTGCACGGTTGATAAGAGTTTTTGCAACACTATCTAAGTCATATTCCATTTCTGGAAGAAGAATGACATCACCACCTGCAGCCATACCTGAATGTAAGGCAATCCAACCTGCGTTATGTCCCATTACTTCAATTACCATAACTCTTTTATGTGAGTTGGCAGTAGTGTGTAAACGGTCAATAGCCTCGGTTGCAATATTTACTGCAGAATCAAATCCAAAAGTAATATCTGTTCCCCACACATCGTTATCTATAGTTTTTGGAATACCTACAACATTAAGCCCTTCTTTAGACAATAAGTTTGCTGTTTTTTGAGTTCCGTTTCCACCGATACATACCAATGCATCTAAACCTAGTAACTCGTAATTTTCTTTAATCACTAATGGTTTATCTTCAACAGTATCACCTTCCTGTGGTTTAAAAGGCTTCATTCTTGAGGTTCCAAGAATTGTTCCTCCTAATGTTAAAATTCCTGATAATTTATCTTCAGAAAGAGTTTCGTAGTCTCTGTCAATTAATCCACTAAATCCATTGGAGATTCCTATAACTTCCATTCCATATTGAACAATAGCAGTTTTTCCCACTCCTCTAATTGCCGCATTTATACCCGGACAATCACCTCCAGCGGATAGAATTCCTATTTTCATTTTTTTATCTGTCATGATTATTGTGATTTAATTGAATGTGTAAATTTAATCGAAAAATATTTTTAATGAAAAAAATAGCCTACTGATGAAAGAATAACATGGGAATATCTATGTTAAAAAGTATAGTTTTAGTTAAACTGGGATGTAAAAGTTTAGAAATTACACTTCTCTTTTTTCTGGTGAAGGCTAATAAATCAATATCTGTTTGTTTAATATAATTAATAGCAGCGTCCAATACATCATCGCCGTAAATATACTCTGCTTTAATTACTTGATTGCGATATGTAGTATTACAATACTCTAAGTATTCATTGAGTAATTCAATATCAGCTTTTTCTTTTCCCTCTGAATTATATTGTACACTATGAATTTCAGTTTCAAATGACATGGTTAGTCTAACAAGTTTATGAAGCGATGTGTATTCTCCTTTACAAAAATCCGTTAAAAATAGTATGTTATTTAGTTTGTTTAAGTTTAGATCATAGTCTTTAGGAACAGCCAAAACCGGACAATTAACATTTCTTATTACATCAAGAGTTACGCTACCTAATAGTTCCTTTATGGTTTCTCCTTTACTTCTTGTTCCCATTACAACCAAATCAGGGCTATAGTCATTACAATATGAAGGAATAATATCTTCCGGATATCCTTCAATTATTTTTATTTTAATAATTATGTTTTCATTATTAAAATCTTTAATTGTTTGTTCTCTTATTTTGTTTAGTTCATCCTGAATGTCTTCTCTTGACGAAAGTCGTTTGTATGTTTCATTTGCAATTTCGTCATTTTCATCAAGGTATGGAGTAAAGGCATGTAATAGTGTAATCTCGCCCTGAAACTTTTCAGCAAGTAATGAACTGTAATTGATTGCATTTAAAGTATACGGTTCAAAATTTATTGGAATTAAAAAACGAATATACATATCGTATCTCCTTTAAATATTTATAATATTAACTTACCTGTGAGAGTTTCAATTGCGTTTGAACTAAACTTAAAACAAGAAGTTGTACTGTTTAAATTTAAGTAAAATATGAGCTATAATAAACTAATTGTTACATTTAGTTTGTTAATATTTGAATTATGGAAGAGGATAATGTTATAAATATAGTATGGTTACGCAGGGATTTGCGTCTTGATGATAATACTGCTATTCAAGAGGCTCTGAAGTCTGAGAAACAGGTTTTATTACTTTATGTGTTCGACAAAGAGTTGGTTCGTAATAAGTCAGTAAATCATTTAGGACTTAATTTTGTTTATGATCAACTTCAAAAATTAAATAACAAACTTAGTAGTTACAAAAGTTCTGTTCTAATAAAAAGTGGCGATCCAATATCTGCATTAATAGAGATATTTAATAAATATCAGATTAAGGGTATATATGCTAATGAAGAATATGAACCCTATACTCAAATAAGAGATAAAAAGGTAACCGAACTTTGTATACGTAATAGGGTAGATATTAGATTTTTTAAGGATCAAGTAAATTTTGGTCCTGATGAAGTGTTGAAAGCGGATGGTACTCCTTATCAGGTTTATACATCATATAAAAACAAATGGCTTTCGCAATTAAATTTTGATGAACAAAAAGATTCACATGTTGACTTCGAATTGTTTTATAAAGAGATTTTTACTGTACCAACAAAAAAAGAATTAGGATTAAAAGAGACATCTAAAAAGGTAAGAGCGTTTAATCTTGATCATATTCAGGATTATCATCTAAATCGGGATTTTCCTTATTTAGACGCGGGTAGTTATTTGGGAATATATTTAAGGTATGGTGCAATAAGCATTCGTGACTTAGTTAAAAATGTAAGTCATATTAATGATGTATTCTTAAGTGAACTTATTTGGAGAGAGTTCTTTATGCAAATAATGTATCATTATCCACATGTGATTGATGGTAGTTTTAAAAAGAAATATGACTTCATTAAATGGGAAAATAATGAGAATATGTTTCTTCTTTGGCAAAAGGGACAAACAGGTTACCCCATTGTTGATGCAGGGATGAGAGAGCTTAATGAAACAGGATATATGCACAATAGAGTTCGTATGATTACCGCTAGTTTTTTATGCAAACATCTTTTAATTGATTGGAGATGGGGAGAGGCATATTTTGCTTCTAAATTACAGGATTATGAATTGGCAGCTAATAATGGAAATTGGCAATGGGTAGCCGGTACAGGGTGTGATGCCGCTCCTTATTTTAGAGTTTTTAATCCTATTACACAACAAAAGAAATTTGATTCAGAATTAAAGTATGTGAAAATGTGGGTTCCTGAGTTTGAAAATTTTGGATATGCTCAGCCAATTGTAGAGCATAGCATGGCCAGGAAAAGAGCAATAGAAACATATAAGTTGGCCTTGAAGTAATAAAAAAGCCACATCGAAAAAAATGTGGCTTTGTAATATCTTAATAAAGATGGTAATTAGATGATTAACATAGCATCACCATAAGTACCAAATCTGTATTTCTCTTTTACTGCAACCTTGTAAGCATTCATTAAATTATCATAACCTGCAAATGCTGCTGTCATCATCATAAGAGTTGATAATGGTAAATGAAAGTTTGAAATCATACAGTTTGCTACACTAAACTCGTAAGGAGGGAAAATAAACTTATTAGTCCATCCTTCAAAAGGCTTAACGTGACCATATGTTGAAACTGAACTTTCAATTGTTCTCATTACTGTAGTTCCAACAGCACAAATTCTTTTCTTTGCATCTTTACCTGAATTGATAATGTCGCAAGCTTCTTCAGTAATAAAAATTTGTTCAGAATCCATTTTATGCTTGGTAAGATCCTCGACATCAACAGAACGAAAGTTTCCTAAACCAACATGAAGAGTGATTTCTGCAAAGTCAACGCCAATAATCTCAAGGCGTTTCATTAGCTCTCTACTAAAGTGTAAACCTGCAGTAGGTGCAGCAACGGCTCCTTCGTGTTTAGCATAGATAGTTTGGTATCTTTCGCTATCTTCCGGTTCAACTTTTCGTTGGATAGATTTTGGAAGCGGAGTTTCTCCTAATGCAAATAAAGCATCCTTAAATTCTTCGTATGCACCATCATGTAAAAAGCGTAAAGTACGACCTCTTGATGTTGTATTATCTATAACTTCGGCAACCATTTCATCATTTTCACCAAAGTATAGTTTATTACCAATTCTTATTTTTCTGGCAGGGTCAACTAAAACATCCCATAATTTTTGTTCACGATTTAATTCACGTAACAAAAATACTTCAATTTCAGCTCCTGTTTTTTCTTTGTTTCCATATAATCTTGCAGGAAATACTTTAGTGTTATTGAATATCATAACATCTTTCTCGTCAAAATATTCAATAAGATCTTTAAAAAGCTTGTGCTCAATATCTCCTGTTTTTTTATCCACAACCATTAATCTTGATTCGTCACGATTATGGGTAGGGTGTAGGGCAATTAAGTCTTCAGGTAAGTTGTATTTAAACTTAGATAACTTCATATGGAAATCAGTTTATAATTAATTCAGCTTATTATTATTAATAAAATTTATCAAACGCCTAAAAGTGATTGATAATAAATATTTTTTGCAAAAATACAGCAAAAATTCTACAAAGCAACCTTATACGTAGTGTTTTAGTAAAGGTTACAATTATTTTAATAATTTTTCAAGGGTTTCAAGTTGCATACTATCACTATTCAGATACTGACCAATACGTGTTCTTTTTAAGTCAGTTAAGTGTGCTCCACTATTCAGAGCTTTCCCTATATCACGAGCTAATCCTCTTATATAAGTACCTTTACTACAAACTATACGTAAAATAAGTTCCGAGGATTCAAATTTTAAGACTTCTATTTCTTTAATAATTAATTTTTTAGGCTTAAGCTCAGGGTCTTTTCCATCTCTGGCGTACTCATAGGCTCTTTTACCTTTAACTTTTACCGCAGAATATGCAGGCGGAACCTGATCTAATTCCCCAACGAAGTCTTTCAGTGTATTGTCAATTAAATCTCTTGTGATATGTTCTGTTGGATATGTTTGATCTATTTCTGTTTCTAAATCAAACGATGGAGTAGTTGCTCCTAATTCAAGAGTAGCGATATATTCTTTTTCAGCAGCTTGGTAACTATCAATTGTTTTGGTAGCTTTTCCTGTGCATACAATAAGTAAACCTGTTGCTAAAGGATCTAATGTACCGGCATGCCCAACTTTTAGTTTTTTTACACCTAATGCAGTACAAAGTAATTTGCGAACTTTATTTACTAAATCAAACGAAGTCCATTTATATGGCTTATCAAATAATAAAACTTCTCCTTCTTTAAAATTATAACCTTCAATAATTTTTTCTTCCATCTACAGCCCAAAAATTATAGCAATTGCACCTACAACAGCACAATAAATTGCAAAATATATAAGTTTACCTTTCTTAACTAAATTAATCATTGCTTTACAAGCTAATAAGCCCGAAATAAATGCAGCTAAAAAACCAATAATTAAGGGTATTGCCCCAATTGTTCCTGTTGAAGTTGTATCATCTTTTAATACACTTAAGATATTTTCTCCAAGTATAGGGATTAGTACCATTAAAAATGAAAATCGAGCAACAGCCTCTCTTTTGTTTCCTAATAGTAAGCCTGTTGCAATTGTTGAACCTGACCTTGAAATACCAGGCATTACAGCTATGGTTTGTGCAATTCCTATAATGAATGCATCTTTAAATGATACATCTTTTTCTTTTGCTTTAGCGTAAAATGTAAAGGCTAGCAATAATGCAGTAATGAGAAGCATTACTCCAACCAACAATAAAATTTTATCGGTGTTAAAAATTTCTTCAACGTAATCTTTGAAAAAGACACCTACAATTCCAATTGGAATCATGCTAACTGCAATCTTAAATATATATTGGGTTTCATCATTCCATGAAAATGCAAATAATCCTTTAAACAGATTTGCAATATCCTTTCTAAAGATAACTATTGTGCTAAGTACTGTTGCGCCATGAACAACTACGGTGAAAGTCAAATTATCAGTAGCTTGTACGTTTAGCAGCTGTTTACCAATTTCAAGGTGTCCGCTGCTACTTACAGGCAAAAACTCTGTCAGTCCTTGGATTATTCCAAGAATTAATGCTTCTAACCAACTCATAAAAATGTGGAAATAATACTATATGTGATAACTATTGTTTTGGTTTTTTCATAATTGCATAGATTTCAAAAATAAAACCTGCAAGTACAATCATAGGAGCAAGTATTGTCCTTTGAAATCCGTAAATGTCTTTATTAAACACATTAGGATCATCACTTCCTCCTCCAATCATTAAAATAAATCCTAAAACAATTATGGCAAATCCTATTGCTAATAGCATGTAGTTTTGTTTTGAAAGTGCAAATTCAAATTTCTTTTCTTGTTTGTTGCTCGACATATTAAAATCTTAAAAGTATAATTGATCGGTTTTTAATCGTAGATATTTATTCACTGCAAAATAGGTAGATACAAACGAAAGTAACATACCAACTAGTATTACTAAAATAAATAAAATACCAACAAGTTCGATATTATCAAATCCTATAAAACCACCCAATTCTTTATGTAGTATATATACTCCTCCTGCTAATAAACCATTAGCTAAAACGGCTCCAACAAATCCATGCAATAAACTTGTACTTATAAATGGTTGCCGTATAAAACCTTTTGTGGCACCAACCAATTGCATTGTATTAATTAAAAAACGTTTGGAGTAAATTGATAATCGTATGGTGTTATTAATGAGTGCAATTGCTATAAGTAATAATAATGCACTGAAAGCTAACAGAACTAAACTTATTTTGTTAACATTCTCATTGACTTTGTGAATTAGGTTTTTTTGATAAAATACTTCTTTTACTTGTGGAAAAGAAACAAAAATTTCTTCTACTTTTTTAATGCTATCCGGATTTGCAAACTCTGCAAATAATTTTACTTCAATTGAGGATAGTAATGGATTATATCCTAAAAAATCAACAAAATCTTCTCCTAATTGAGCTTTAAGTTCTTCGGCAGCTCTTTCTTTATCAATGTATTCAGTGGATTTTACATATGAAGAGGCATCAAGGTATTTTTGCAGTCTTCTTACTTCAGCTTCTCTTACGTTATCTTTTAAAACCACATTAAATCCTATATTTTCTTTAACATAGTTTGAAAGTCTTTGAGCATTTAACATTAAATATCCAACTGCACCAAGTAAAAATAAAACCAAAGCAATACTTATTACTGTAGTGAGATATGAATTTCTAAGTTGTCTTTTTGTTTGTTGGCTATCTTTTTTTCCCATAATACTCAACTCGTGCACTGAAAAAATTATATATCCCAAATTTATTTGGCCATAATCGCGGTAAAGATAGTAAAAAGTATTTTCTGTCGATAAATTATTTCATATGTACTTTAAGTGGTTGAATATTAGTTTAAAATATGATTGTAGTTTGTAAAAATCTCTTGATTTGTTATTAATAATTTGCGATAGGGAAATAATCTTTAGCGATGTATTAAATTATAAGACAAGTTGTTAAATAAAATTAAAAACGTAACTAAAATCATATTTTCATAGTTAAATAAACTACTTTGAGGTCAAATTATTTAGTGCAGGAAGATATGAATACAGAGGGGAAAAATACAGAGTCGGTTTTAAATCAGCAACAAGTTGAAAGGGAATTTAAACCCTTAAACAAAAAAGAAATTAAGCTTTTAAAGAGTCAAATGGGGGAAAATAAAGATACTTTACCTGAATTTGAACAAACAATTTATCATGCACTTGCTTATTTTCCTGAATTGCAGAAAGCTCACATCAAGTTTAAGTATCAAAAAATAAGTACTACACTTAATGCACGTCCTACAATTGGTTCATTACTTTTTAGAAAAAGAGAAAATAGAAGATATGTAGTACGTATTAATAGTGCAAAAAAAGATAATAGTATTCAATTATCAAATGTGTCATATAATGCTCAAATAGGTGTTATTGCACATGAATTTTCTCACTTTATTGATTATTCCGAAAAAGGTATTTGGGGAATTTTAAAACGATTAATTAGTTATACTAATAAAAAAAGTAAGGCTAAATTTGAAAAAGAAATTGATCAAATGACTATTAATCGTGGATTAGGATGGCAATTACATGACTGGGCTGATACTGTATTAAGTGATACAAAAGTATGTCATAAGTACAAAAAACTAAAAAGGGAGATTTACCTTACACCAAATATAATACAGGATTATCTTATTTCTTTAAATCAGGAATTACAACCAGAATTTGCATTTCAAAAGCTATAATAAGAATCTTAGTTTTATTAATTGTATTTGAAAATTTAAGGGGTGGGAGCAGGATTTAGTCTGGTTATTAGATGTTTGTATTCAAAGTTGTGATTCTCGTTATATCACAATCTTTATCGTTAACATAATTTAAAGCAACTCCCCTGAAGTCAGCTGTGTTTCAGAGGAGTATAATAACTACATTTAATCTTATTAATTTAAGGAGATACTTATAGATTCCACTTGAGCCTGGTATTGCAAGTCTGTCATCTCCATAAACTTGTTTAATTTTTCTACTTTTTTAATTTCATTTCCAAGTTCTTCATATGTACATGCTTGCCAAAAAACGATTGATGGTTCTTCGGGTTGATATTTATTAGCTTCGTTCAAATAGAATAATGCGCTTTGTAGTCTCCTTTCAGATTTTCTAGTTGCTTTAGCAGTAGTAAAATTTACAGAACTCTTAATGGTTCTTGCACTTTCAATCTTTTTTACTGCATTAGTAATGTTTTCTTGGGCCATAGCTTCCAGTGATTGATTAGGATCATTTACAAAGTGTACAAAAATCTCCTTTTGCATTTGAACAGGTTTGCCATTTACCTTGCCGGCCTGCCATAAACCAGAAGTGTTTTTTAAACAATTTAATACCGCATGGTCATTCGCATTACTTACTGAATTTGTAATATTAAAATCTGATAATGTACCATCTGCATTTATTGAAAATAAAATAGTAACTACACCTTCATCTAAATAATTCACGTTATCTAGGTTTTCTTTTAGATAATTGCATATTGGAGATGTTGTTGGGTCGTTTGCAGAATCAGAAATTTGTTGAGCCACAAATTTTGGAGGTTCAACAGTAGTTTCTTTCAATTCTTTAACTTGAGCAAAAGTTAATCCTGCCATAAGTAATAAACCAAATAATAATCCAATCTTTTTCATAACGTATTCAAATTAGTAAAACATCAATTTTGTTGTACTTACACAAAGTGATCTACTATTTATTTTAATGACTACGTTTAAATTAATGACGACAGTATTTATGCAGAGAGAGTAAATTAAAGACAGTATAAAATTACTAATAGATTTTACTTTTGACCATATACGCTATTGAACAGCAGGTGTTTTGTTGTTGATTGTCAATTTATAAACGTGTACGGTTTTAAAATTAAATTAACATATATTAACAGAGAGGCGAGAGTTGTTTAACAAAATGTTATAAGTAAGTATAAGCTATTAATTCAGCAGTGTTCCCTAATTCTGATTTTGATAGCATTTTTCTACGATGAGTATCCACTGTGTGTTTACTAATACAAAGATCAGAAGCAATCTGCTGACTATTTTTTCCATCACTTAGGAGTTCGATTATTTCTAATTCGCGTTTGGTAAATAAATTTGTGGCATTAGGGTTTGCTACTTTACTGTTTATTGAACTATTAGATGAGTAGTGAGTTTGAAAAGATGAAATATCTGTGAACATAAGTAATAGAATAATTTCATCCTGTTGTTGGTTGGTATTGTATATACATGTTTGTTGGAGAAGGTTAAGATGTTCGTCAAAAGCATTTTTTATATAAAAGTTTATGGTAGAAAGGCATTTAAAGATTCTTTTGTTATGTAAATTACTCTCAACGTGATCAAATATTTTAAAGTAATTGTCTATTACATTATCATGATATTTAGAATCTACAAGTTTAAAAAAATCAAGAAGAGTAATGTTTCGGTGGTTGATGCCTAGTATTTTAGTTGAGTTTGGCGAAAAGTAGATGTCTTCTAAATTAGGAAGTTTAATTAAGCAATAAAATTGAGTACTTAAGCAAAGAAATTTTTTTCTAGTATCAAAGGATAAAGTATGTTTCTGAAGGTCATGAATTAGTTCTTTTCTCACCCATAATTTTTTAATATAGTTGTTCAGGTAATTGTATTTTGTTATTGAATGTTTCATAATATCAAAACGGCTAAGGTTAATTACATTAAAGTTGTAATTAATTAATAACCTGAACGCAAATTTGAGTTCAGGCTATTAATTTGTTTTTTATTTTCATTTTTAATACCTGTTTATTAATCTATATTTTGTTTTTTCTTAGTCAATATCTATTAATTCTATGCTTGCCATATAGTTCATGTCACTCATCTCATCAAAACGATTCTTTTTTTCAATGCTCATCATTTCATTACCAGTTTTTTCATATACACAAGCCTGCCAAAATATTATTGATGGTTCCTGTGGTTGATATTTGTTGGCAATTTCTAAGTATTTAATAGCGCGATTAAATTTTTTACATGATTTTTTTTCAGCTTGTTCTTGAGTCAAATGAAATTTTTCACTTATATATAAGCCTAATTGATAATTTTTTAATCCTTTTTCTAAGTTAGAATTCGCCATTTCTTCTAATGATGGCCCTGATGGATCAGAAAATCTAAAGTGTATCTCCTTTTCCATTGCTACCGGATTTCCGTTTACTTTTCCAGGGGTCCATAATCCAGACGATTTTTCAATACAATTAATAACCGCATTATTTGTGGAGTTTGAAACTGAATTCAATAGATTAATATCAGAAACAGATCCATCCTTATTAATTGTAAATAAAACTACAACAACTCCATTGGAGGTTAAATCATTTTCTACATATTTATCTGCAAATTGGTTAAACTTACTTGTATTGCTGTCGTAATTTGTGTTCTCCGCTCCCATAAATTGTGGAGGTGTTACTAAAGTTTCCTTCAATTGATGAACTTGTCCAAAAGTTACTATTGAAAGAAAAAGTAAACTGACTATTAAGCTAATTTTTCTCATGGTAGTATTATTTAATTAACGATAAATGATCCTATACTTACTTTTTTTAAGTAAAAACTAGTATAAAAGTAAAAAGAGATCCGAAAGTCGTCTATACTTATAAATGAGTATGTTTTGCCTAATGGTCATTAAACCAATGATAAGAGGATTTATAAAATATTTAAAATTAACATAAATTAACAAAATGATTGAAGTAATTTAACAAAATATTATTCTTCAATTAGGTTATTAGATATGGAATATGCTATTAATTCGGCTGTATTGCATAAATGAGATTTAGATAGCATTTTTCTTCTATGAGTATCTACTGTGTGTTTACTGATATTAAGTATTTGCCCTATTTCTGTACTATTTTTACCCAAAGCTAGGAGAGATAGTATTTCTTTTTCTCTTTTGGTGAAAATGGATGTGAAGTCGCTTAACTCCTTGTCTGGAAAATTAAATTCTGTATTATCCCCATTGTTGGTGTAATTAAATTCAATCTTTAAACTTTCTTTTATGTGAGTAATATCAGTGCTCAATGATAATGTTTGAAATGTTTTATCATTGATGTCTTTTTTTAATAAACAGTTTTGATTGAGTAATCTAAGGTAATGGCCATCTTTATGTTTTATTCTGAAATCCATTGAAGTAATACTTCTAAAAGGTTCAAGGTTATCAATATTGTTGATGACAAACTCGCACATTTTTTTCGTAGCAAGTAAAACAACCGAATAATCCTCGGGGTGAATAAAGCTGTATAGTTTTTTTAAAGTTAATTCTTTTGGATTGTAGCCTAAAATATTTTCAATGTTATCAGAAGTAAAATATAACTGAAATTGAGGAAATTGAATGATGTGATAAAATTGATTGTTAAGGCAAATTAAATCATGGAGTTCCTTTATGCTTGGTACTGATTTATTTACTTTAGGGTTAAGACTGTTTACACCTGATAGTTCTCTTACCAGGTGAACTAAATCGTTAAATGTGAAGTCATGATCAAACATTATATCCCTTAAATAGTTAAAGTTAATTAAAGAATAATGTTGATGTCAATTATTTTGGATGATTTTTTTTGATAAAAAAATAAATCCGGTTGTACCGGATTTATTTTAAGGTTTTTATAAACTAATATTATAATTAGAAGTAAACTTTAACTATTTCAGCCACACCATAATAAGTATCGCCTAATGCTTCGAAAAATTCCATCAATTTGATATCTTTCATTAAGTCATCATCTAGTTTTTCATAAGTTTTTGCTTGCCAAAATAGAATTTGAGGTTCTTCAGGTCGCATTTTTTCGGCATAATTAAATTTATTTAATGCAGAGTGATATTTTCTGTTTGCTCTTCTGTATTTTACTTCATCAGTTAAAAATATACTATTTTCGCATTGTTCTGCTCTATAAAACTTTCTAATACCTCTTTGTGAATAATAAATAGCCTGTTTTTCTAGGCTCGGAGTTTCTTGGCTAGTAAAAGCAATAACTACTCTTTTTTCCATTTTTACAGGTGTACCATCTTTTTGACCTGCTATCCAATTACCAGAAGTAGATTTTAAACTTGCAATAACTTGTTGATCGTTAGCTTGAGAAACAGAATTTTGAACAATAATGTTTTCCAAACTACCATCAATATTTACAGTAAAATCAACAACAACGGTACCTTCCTGAAAATCAAATCCAGAGTTTTCTGCTTTATATGAAAGATCTTTTTGTAAGAATTTATTAATAGGATTTACAAGATCTCTGGCATTATTAATGCCAATAATAGGACCAACGTATTTAGGTGCTTTAACAGTCACCTCGTCAAATCTGTATACCTGCGCTACACTGAGTAACGAGAATACAATCATTACAAAAAATAATAAAACCCTTTTCATAACGTCCGTGTTTAAGTTAATTAATTATAGAAACACATTAATTGTGTCTCTCAAAAAATAATAGAAATACATTTGCCCAAAATGTTTTCTAGTATAAAGAACGTTTCTACAGATACTTGCATAAATTATTTCTTTCGTAGTTCAGGGCTGAATTATATTTTATCAATCAAAATATTACAGATCTGTTCTTTTATCAACGACAGTGCTAAGTTACTTCTGTAATGCACGATTGTCTATACTCATCTTTGAGTAAAATATTTAACTGAAAAGTTGAAAAAATTGTTGGAAATTAACCTCCTTAATATTTGTGCAAGTAAAGTACTTTTTAAATCTTAAAGGAATTATAATTAATATATCTTTGTAAATAAAAAGTATTTGTGCATAATTACCTTGATCAACTAAATAATTCTCAAAAAGAGGCTGTAATTAATACAACAGGACCATCGTTAGTAATTGCAGGTGCCGGATCTGGAAAAACAAGAGTATTAACCTATCGTATAGCGCATCTTTTAAAACAAGGTGTACCTCCACATAGAATATTAGCCCTAACTTTTACAAATAAAGCAGCGCGGGAAATGAAGGAACGTATTGCTACTCTTGTTGGTGGAGATGTTGCACGAAATTTATGGATGGGTACTTTTCACTCAATTTTTGCCAGAATTTTACGAGGTGAAGCAGAAAGAATAGGATACCCATCTTCCTTTACAATTTATGACACTGCTGATTCCAAAAGTTTAATTAAAACCATTATTAAAGAAATGAAATTAAATGATAAGGAATATAAACCAGGTGCAGTGTTAGGAAGGATTTCTTCAGCAAAAAATGATTTAGTTACTCCGGCTTCTTATACAAAAGATCAACATAGAATGATGGAAGATCAGGCCACAAAAAAGCCAATGATCTATGAAATTTATACAAGGTATATGCGATATTGCTATAAGTCAGGAGTAATGGATTTTGATGATTTATTGTTGAATACTAATATTTTATTTCGGGATCATCCTGAAGCATTACAAAAATATCAAAATATCTTTCAATACATTTTAGTTGACGAGTATCAGGATACTAATTATTCGCAGTACATTATTATAAAGAAATTAGCCGAAAAGCATAGTAATATTTGTGTGGTTGGTGATGATGCGCAAAGTATCTATAGTTTTAGGGGAGCAAAAATTGAGAATATACTTAATTTTAGGAATGATTATCCTGGATATCAGCTTTTTAAGTTGGAGCAAAATTACAGGTCTACTCAGAATATTGTGAATGCTGCCAATAGTATTATAGAAAAGAATTCAAAACAAATTAAAAAAGCTGTATTTTCTGAAAAGGCTACAGGAAATAAAATTAAAATTCACAATGCCATTTCTGATATAGAAGAAGGGTATATTGTAATTAATGATATAAAAGAAAAGCATTTAAAACAAAATTACGACTATCAGGATTTTGCTATTTTATACAGAACTAATGCACAATCGCGTATTTTTGAGGAAGCTTTAAGAAAAGCTTCAATGCCTTATAAGATATATGGTGGTCTAAGCTTCTATCAGAGAAAAGAAATTAAGGATCTTCTTGCTTATTGCAGATTAACAGTTAATCCAGCGGATCAGGAAGCTCTAAAAAGAATAATCAATTATCCTGCCAGAGGAATTGGTAAAACAACACTTGAAAAAGTTGAAGCTGCTTCAGTGGCCACAGGAAAAACGATGTGGGATGTAATTGTTTCGTTGGAAAATACAAGTAAACTTTTTAATGCAGGAACACAAAAAAAATTAAACTCTTTTGTGGGTTTAATTTCCGGATTTAGAGCAAGCCTTAATCAACTAACTGCTTTTGAGTTGGTAAATGAAATTGTAACTCAAAGTGGTATGATGAAAGAATTGTACCAAGATAGAACGCCGGAGAGTGTTGCAAGACAGGAGAATGTTCAGGAATTGTTAAATGGTATTCAGGAGTTTACATTAAATAGGACCGAAGAAGGTGGAGAGACTGGATTGGTTAACTTTTTAGAAGAGGTATCTTTACTTACTGATCAGGATAATGAATCAGAAGATGATATTAATAAAATCACATTAATGACGATTCACTCCAGTAAAGGCTTGGAGTTTAAAAATGTATATGTAGTTGGTGTTGAAGAAGGATTATTTCCTTCGAATATGACGGTGGAGAGTGAGCAGGGCGTTGAAGAAGAAAGGCGACTATTTTATGTAGCAGTTACAAGAGCGGAGGAAAATGCAACTATATCATTTGCCAGGACCAGGTATAAGTACGGAGAATCTTCTTTTTGCAGACCAAGTAGGTTTATTAATGAGATTGATAGTGAATTTATAGAGTTTTCTGGAGAGCGAATTAAAATTCCAGCTTCTCAAAATAAGTTTTCATCGCCATCTGCAACACCTAAAAGGTCATTTGCAGCTTCAGGATCAATGTCAAAACCAGGTTATAATTTTAAGAAAGTTAGAAATGAAGGCCCAGGAAAACCTGCATCATTCAGTGGTGGTTCAGCTGGTAACCTTAAACCGGGAGTAATTGTAGAACACATCAGATTTGGCAAAGGAAAAATTATTAATATTGATGGGCAACTACCCAATGCAAAAGCAACTGTAGACTTTGATAATGCAGGAGTTAAACAATTATTATTAAAATTTGCCAAACTTAAAATTTTGGGTTAGATTTGTGCCGATAGCACTGCAAGAACTTATTTCACATGGTTACTGCGCTTTTTTAACAAACGTTATCCCCATTTCCGAAAGAATATATATACTGTTGAGTGCAGTTCAACTGTATTTCTGGAATTTGATAATATAGTTATAGTAGGATTTTTTAATTAAAATATGGATTACAACTCAAATAGGAAGAAATTACTTCTACCTGAATATGGGCGTCATATTCAAAAAATGGTAGATTACTGTGTTACTATTGAAGATAAAGAAGAGAGAACAAGATGTGCCCATTCAATAATTGGAAATATGGGTAATATGTTTCCTCATTTGCGTGATGTAAATGATTTTAAGCATAAACTTTGGGATCACCTGGCCATTATGTCTGATTTTAAATTAGATATTGAAACGCCTTTTGAGCTGCCGGAGAGAGAAACATTATATCAGCGTCCTAAAAAATTAGCATATAATAATGAGAAGATAAAATATCGTCATTATGGACGTACCATTGAAAAAATGATTGATAAAGCAGTTGAGATGGAAGAGGGTGAATTAAAACGTCATCTTATTTTGTTGATTGCTAACAATATGAAAAAATCATTATTGCAGTGGAATAAAGATTTTCCAGGAGATGAAAGAGTGTTTTCTGATATGGTAGGTTTATCTGGCAATAAACTTGAAATACCGGCAGATATGAAAATTCCTGAACAGAGGGAAAATCAAAACTACAATCAATCTCAAAATAGAAATAGAAAAAAGCGTCAATTTAAAAGACACGACGATAGAAGATAATACCAAATTGAAATAATCCAGAAACAAAGATGTATTGTTTTGAAATTGAAGGAGGTCATAAGCTTTCTGGCGAGATAACTCCACAAGGGGCAAAGAATGAAGCGCTTCAAGTAATTTGTGCCACTATATTATCAAAAGAAGAAATTACCATTTCAAATATCCCAGATATTGTTGATGTAAATAACCTGATAAACTTATTAAGTGACATTGGGGTGGTTGTTAACAGACTGTCAAAGGATAAATGTTCATTTAAAGCAGAGAATATTGATCTAGATTATCTGCAAACCAAAGATTTTAGAAAAAAGGCTTCTTCATTAAGAGGATCTATAATGATTATGGGGCCTCTTTTGGCAAGATTTGGAAAAGCTTATTTTCCAAAGCCTGGAGGTGATAAAATTGGTAGACGAAGGCTTGATACTCATTTTATTGGTTTTGAAAAACTGGGAGCTAAATTTCATTTTAATTCCAATGAAATATTCTATAGTGTAGAAGCTGATAAGCTTAAAGGGTGTTATATGTTGCTCGATGAGGCATCTGTAACAGGTACTGCTAATATTGTAATGGCAGCTGTGTTAACACCTGGTAAAACAAGTATTTACAATGCTGCATGTGAACCATATTTACAGCAATTGTGTAAAATGCTTGTAAGTATGGGTGCTAAAATTGAAGGTATTGGTTCAAATTTCTTACATATTGAAGGTGTTGAGAGTCTCGCTGGATGTGATCATAGGATTTTACCTGATATGATCGAAATTGGCAGTTTTATAGGTATGGCTGCTATGACTGGATCGGAAATAACTATAAAAGATACTGCGTATGATGAATTGGGAATTATACCTGATTCATTTAAGCGTATGGGAATTAAGCTTGAGCGCAGAGGAGATGATATTTATATACCTCAACAAGATAGCTATGAAATAGAAACATTTATAGACGGTTCTATTATGACTATCGCAGATGCGCCATGGCCGGGATTAACTCCTGATCTGTTAAGTGTATTTCTTGTTATTGCAACTCAAGCAAAAGGTAGTGTGTTAATACATCAAAAAATGTTTGAGAGTAGGTTGTTTTTTGTTGATAAATTGATAGATATGGGGGCTAGAATCATTCTTTGTGATCCTCATAGAGCTACGGTTATTGGATTGAATAAAGAAACGATGTTACGAGGAACAACATTAACTTCTCCTGATATTCGTGCTGGAGTTGCATTGCTTATTGCAGCGTTGTCGGCTAAAGGTAAGAGTGTTATCCAGAATATTAACCAGATTGATAGGGGGTATGAAAATATCGATATTCGTCTTCAAAAATTAGGAGCAAGGATTAAAAGAGTAAATTCTAAATAGTAGGATTAAGAAATATTAACTAAAAGGCTGTTGTGTGAATTTTAAAACATAACAGCTTTTTTTATATCCCAGTATAATAGCTGTTTATATAAATATATTGACTGTTTATTATATTTTAACATATTTTTAAAACTGACTAAAATAATAATCATTTTTGACTTTTCAAATACTTTAGTTTTGTTTTTTACTGTTTTGTGACATATTTTTGCCCACCGTTTTCCTAACATTTGTCATGAAAACTGAAACGTTCATCTAATTTTAGATGAACCGTATCGCAAAAATCATAAACTTTGCGATGTGATTATAAACCAAAATTGTGTGTGTATGAGAAAGCTAAAACTAATATTTTTAGTTGTTTTAGCAGGGCCAGGGTTTATCTCTTTTATAAACGGCGTACCTGAACCAAAGGTAGGTCTGGCAATTGGAGATGAAGTTCCTGAGTTTAAAACTACCCTGATAAATGGGGCAGACTTCAATTTGGAATCATTGAAAGGTAAAATGGTTTTAATTGATTTTTGGGCCTCGTATGATGGTGAGTCCAGAGTCGATAATCATCAAAAGATGATGCTTCAAAAAGAGTTTGCAAATAGCAAATTTTACAATGGGGAAGGTTTTATTGTAGTATCTATTTCCCTAGATCGATTTAAATCACCTTTAAAAAAGGCTATTAGAGAAGATGGATTAACAAATGCCCTGCACATCTGCGATTATTTAGGCGCAGAATCATCCATTGCTAAAGCTTACAATGTAACAAAGCCAACAAACTACCTAATTGATGGAGATGGCAGATTAATTGCCAAAAGCTCAAATATTGATAAAGTGACTTCTTCACTTGAATACCTTCACAGAAATTAAATTATTTCCACTTTTTTATAAAAATTTTAGTGATATATTGTAAAGTATCATCATTTTTGTATGTTTATTGCATCTGAACAAAAATGTTATTTTAATTGTATTAGATGTTGTGATTATATTAAAATGATGGATATTAAAGATTTGCATATGAGAAATAAAATTTCAAAGGTATTAACGGTAGTTCTTTTTATTGCAATTTCAATTTCTGCAAATTCTCAAAAAGTTGGTTTGGGAATTGGTGATAAGGCACCAGAATTAAAATTATTATCACCTGAAGGAGAACTTATTGAGCTATCTTCTTTAAAAGGTAAAGTAGTTTTAATTGACTTTTGGGCTTCATGGTGTGGGCCATGTCGTAGAGAGAATCCCAATGTAGTAAATGCTTATAATAAGTTTAAAAACAAAAAATTTAAGGAAGGAAAAGGTTTTACAGTATATAGTGTATCCCTTGATAAAAGTAAGGAAATGTGGAAAAATGCCATCGAGCAAGATCAGCTAGAATGGCCTTTTCATGTTAGTGATCTCAAAGGCTGGAAAAGTTTAGGTGCTGAAGTGTATGGAATACGCGGTATTCCAGATAACTTTTTAATTGATGGTGATGGAATCATCATTGCAAAACGCTTAAGAGGTTCTGCATTGGACGATGCTTTAAAAAGTTTCTTAAAGTGAAAAAATAGAAAAAGTAACTGATAATTTTATTAATGGCAGAATATTGTTTTAATATTCTGCCATTTTTTTAGAGTTCAACGGTATTGCTATTGAAACGCTGTCAATTTGTCTCTCTTTTGTTAGATGGCAAAATAATTGTTTACCGTTTCGCAATTATATTGAAATTACAAGAAATTAAAATAATGACAAAAAAGGCTTCAAAAAAACAAAATCAGGAGGAAGTAGTTGAAGAAAAGGTAACTACTAAAGAAAATGTAGAAGAGGTAAAACAAGATGTTACCGAAGAGACTGTTGAAGGTACAAAAGACTCTGAGGTTGAAGAGAATGATGGTTTAAGTCCTGAGGGAAAGCAAATAGAGGAGTTGTCTGCTAAAGTTAATGAATTAAATGATAGGTATTTACGATTGACTGCGGAATATGATAACTATCGCAAGAGAACTCTAAAAGAGCGCATGGAGTTAACAAAAAGTGCAGGGGAATCATTGTTGAAAGGTATTTTACCTGTGGTGGATGATTTTGATAGAGCTATATCTCACTTAAATGACGCATCTGATCTTGATGCAGTAAAAGAGGGAATTGATTTAATTTACAATAAGTTTCAAGAATTCCTTAAGCAAAATGGAGTAACTGAAATAGAAGCTAAGGAAAAAGATTTTGATACAGACCTTCATGAGGCAATCACAAAGATTCCGGCTCCGAATGATGAATTAAAAGGTAAGGTTATTGATTGTATAGAGAAAGGATATATGCTTAATGATAAAGTAATGCGTTTCTCAAAAGTTGTAGTTGGAGAATAGTTAAGAAACAGGAGTTATCATTATGTCGAAAAGAGATTATTACGAAGTACTAGAAGTTTCAAAAAATGCAACGCCTGAAGAAATAAAAAAGGCGTATCGTAAAAAAGCTATACAATTTCATCCAGATAAAAACCCTGGAGATAAAGCAGCTGAAGAAAATTTTAAGGAAGCAGCTGAAGCATATGAGGTTTTAAGTGATCAAAATAAGCGATCAAGATATGATCAATATGGTCATGCTGGAGTTGGAGGAGCTGCTTCTGGAGGTGGTTTTGGTGGAGGTATGTCTATGGACGACATATTCTCTCATTTTGGAGACATCTTTGGTGGAGGTGGTTTTGGAGGCTTTAGTGGTTTTGGAGGATTTGGTGGCGGCGGAAGGTCGCGTCAAAGAGTCAATAAAGGTTCAAACCTACGAGTTAAAGTGACTCTAACCTTAAATGAAATATTAAATGGTGTAGAGAAAAAGATTCGAGTTAAAAAATATGTTCCATGTACCCACTGTAGCGGAAGTGGAGCTGAAGATGGATCTTCACATAGTACATGTACTACTTGTAATGGGTCTGGTCAGGTAACTCGTATCTCAAATACTATTTTAGGTCAGATGCAAACAGCATCGACTTGTCCAACATGTGGAGGAGAAGGTAAGATAATAACTAATAAGTGTAAGCACTGTTCCGGAGAGGGAGTTGTTCGTGATGAAGAAGTTATTTCAATCAATATCCCAGCTGGAGTGGAAGAGGGAATGCAATTATCCGTTTCAGGAAAAGGAAATGCTGCACGAAGAGGAGGAATAAATGGAGATTTATTAGTACTAATCCATGAGGAAGATCATGAAGAATTAGTTCGTGATGGTCGAGATCTTTTATATAATCTTTTTGTAAGTATTCCTGATGCTACTTTAGGTGCTCCTGTTGAAATTCCTACTTTAGAAGGAAAAGTTAAAGTTAAGATTGAAGCAGGTACTCAACCGGGTAAGGTATTAAGATTAAGAGGAAAAGGACTTCCTGAAGTTAATAGCTATGGAAGAGGTGATTTATTAGTTAAAATCAATGTCTGGATCCCTAAGGATATATCTAAGGATGAGAAAAAAGCTATGGAGAAATTAGCTGAATCTTCAAATTTTACTCCAAAACCAAGTTCACATGAAAAAGGGTTTTTTAGTAGAATGAAAAATATGTTTGAATAGAAGCTATTATATAATAATATATAAGATAAAGGTCGGTTATGGTTTAACCGACCTTTATTTTTATCATTCTATCACTTTTAATTCTTTTCCTATTTTGATAAATGCTGCAATTGCTTTATCAAGATGCTCTTTTGAATGAGCTGCTGAAATTTGTATTCTTATTCTTGCTTGTCCTTTTGGAACTACAGGATAATAGAATCCAATAACGTAAATACCTTCCTTAAGTAATTTATCAGCAAATTCCTGAGATAATTTTGCGTCATAAAGCATAAGTGCTACAATTGCAGAATCGGTAGGTTTAATATCAAAACCTGCTTCTTTTATTCTGGTTTTAAAATACTCCGCATTATTAATTACTTTGTCTCTATACTCTGTAGAATTGCTTAGTATATCAAAAACTTGAGTGGCTGCACCAACAATAGCTGGAGCTAAAGAATTTGAGAATAAGTAAGGGCGAGATCTTTGACGAAGCATATCAATAATTTCTTTTTTTCCACTTGTAAATCCACCTAAAGCACCTCCTAAAGCTTTTCCTAGTGTGCTTGTAATGATATCAACCCTATTCATTACGTTATGATATTCGTGAGTTCCCCTTCCTGTTTTGCCAATAAAACCTGAAGCGTGACTATCGTCTACCATAACGAGAGCATTATATTTTTCTGCTAAGTCGCAAATTTTATCTAGTTTGGCAATATCACCATCCATAGAAAAGACGCCATCAGTGACAATTATTCTATACCTTTGATCTTGAGCTTTTTTTAATTGCTCTTCAAGATCTGTCATATCTGCATGTTTGTATCTGTATCTAACAGCCTTACATAAGCGCACCCCATCGATAATTGATGCATGGTTTAATTCGTCGGAAATGATAGCATCTTCAGGTGAGAATAAAGGTTCAAAAACTCCTCCGTTTGCATCAAAACAAGCTGCGTATAAAATAGTATCTTCTGTCTCTAAAAATTCCGAGATTTTCTTTTCAAGGTTTTTATGAATATCCTGAGTGCCACAAATAAATCTAACGGAAGACATTCCGTAGCCATGTGAATTCATAATATCTTGGGCTGCTTTTACTACATCAGGATGCGAAGATAAACCCAGGTAGTTGTTTGCGCAAAAGTTAAGGACATCTTCTCCTGTACTAACTTTTATATCGGCTCCTTGTGGAGTAGTTATGATTCTTTCAGTTTTATATAAACCAGACTCTTTAATATTATTGAGTTCCTTGTTAAGAAAATCTTTATAATCTCCGTACATAATTATTGTTGAATTTTGTTTACTCAAAATTAAAAAGCAAAATCAATTAAAAAAATGATTTTGTAAAGGTTTGTTGCAAGTTAACTTTAACTCCATTTTAACTATATTACAACAATAAATATCAAAATTCAGGGTTATATTTACGGCGCTAAAATGATATATTATTGCATTTTGCATTTAAATATTACTTTTGTGGCTGCCTGATTGTAGTTTTAATGAAATTAAGGGGCTTACAGAATGATAAAAAAACTAATTAATAAAACATTTGAGTTTGCGTTGTTTAAACGTGGATTTGTTATTTTGATGGTGCTGGGTTTGTTCTGTAAAATCAAAGCTCAGGATAGATTAGAGATAGGTGTTATGGCGGGAACATCATATTATTTAGGTGATTTAAATCCGCAAAAGCAATTCTATAAGCCAAGTTTGGCGTACGGAGGTATAGCAAGATATGTATTAACTGATAGGTTCGCAGTAAAAGGATCTGCATCGATAATTAAGATTAAAGGAGATTATCCTTCAAATGGAGTTTATTTTCCCGAAGGAGATATGAATTATTCATTTAACAGAAGAATGGGAGATGTGAATCTTCAGATGGAATTTAATTTCATGTCGTATGATCATTCTTTTATTAATACAACAGTCTTTACACCTTATGTTTCATTTGGAGTAGGGACAACTATTTATAAAAGATTTTCGACAGAAATAGAAAATAACTCTGAACAAACGGTTTTTATATTATCTTTGCCAATCGGTGTAGGATTTAAGTATAAAATTAACAAATGGATAAGGGTTGGAGCAGAGTGGAGTTTTAGAAAAACCTTTGTTGATGATTTGGATTATGTTGGAAATAATTTAAGTGTAAATCCAGATGATCCTTACGATTTTAACCAAGGGACGAAAATTCATAATAATGATTTATATTCCTTTGCAGGTGTTAATGTTACATTTAGTATGTTTAGGCGTAAAACCGAATGTAAAAGTGGATTTTAAAAAGGCAAAGACAAATTAATATGTCAGTAAAAGATCAACTGATAAAAGAGAGATTACCAAAGCATATAGCCATCATTATGGATGGTAATGGACGATGGGCAAAAAAACGTGGAAATTCCAGGATATTTGGACATAAGCATGGAGTTAAAGCTGTACGTGCAGTCACTGAAGCTGCAGCAGAATTACAGATTGGATATTTAACTTTATATGCATTTTCAACAGAAAATTGGAATAGACCAAAACTTGAAGTTGATGCCTTAATGTCATTATTAGTATCTACAATTGCTTCAGAGACCAAAACACTAATGGAAAATAATGTAAGATTAGGAGTTATTGGTTGTGTAGATAATTTACCCAAAGATGTTAGGAGGAAGTTGATGCAGTGTATTGAAGAAACATCAACAAATACAGGACTAACTCTTAACTTAGCTTTAAGTTATAGTTCTCGTTGGGAGATGACTGAAACAGTTAGGAAAATTGCATTATTAGTTAAAGACAATAAAATAAACCCGGATGAAATTACACCGGAAATGATTTCAAATAATCTTACAACTAGTGGTATACCCGATCCAGAATTAATGATTAGAACCAGTGGTGAGTTAAGAATTAGTAATTTCTTGTTATGGCAATTAGCATATGCAGAATTATATTTTAGCGATGTATTATGGCCGGATTTTACGAAAGAAGATTTTTATTTAGCTCTTCAGGATTTTCAAGGAAGAGAAAGACGGTTTGGAAAGACCAGTGAACAATTAAAAAAATAGAATTTTTATATTAAAATATAGCATGCTAAAAAAGTTTACTTTTTATATAATACTCGCCCTACTACCAACAATTGTTTTTGCACAGTCAGAAAATAATATCCCTACAATTAGTTATACAGGTTCTCCACGAAGTTATGAGATTGCTGATATAGAGGTTACTGGGATTCAGAATTATGATCCAAAAATTCTTATTAATCTTTCCGGATTAAGAGTTGGTCAGCGAATTAATGTTCCTGGTGATGAGATTTCTGAAGCTATTCATAAATATTGGGATCATGGTCTTTTTTCAGATGTAAAAGTAACTGCCAAGAAAATTGAAAATGGTAAAATCTGGTTAGAAATATTATTACAAGAACGACCTAGGTTATCTGATATTAATTATTACGGATTAAAAAAATCAGAAATTGAAACTGTAGCCGAAAAAGTTGCCATGATGAAAGGCAGCCAGGTGACTCCGTATTTAATTACCAGATCAGAAAAATATATTACAGATTATTTTGTTGCTAAAGGTTTTTATAATACTGAAGTTCGTGTAGTTCAAAAAGATGACACTACAAAAACAAATCATGTATATTTAGATATTACGGTTGATAAAAAAGAAAAAGTAAAAGTTAATTCATTAGACTTTATTGGTAACGTGGTTTTAACTGATCAGAAATTGAACAGAACTATGAAGAAAACCAATGAAAAAGGGAAAATCTTAAACTTTTTCAGAACTAAGAAATTTATTGATGAAACATATCAGGAAGATTTACAGGCTGTAATTGATAAATATAATGAAAAAGGTTATCGTGATATGATAATTGAATATGATTCAATTTCAAAGAATGATAATAACACAGTTGATATTAAGATTAAAATTGATGAAGGAAGAAAATACTATCTTGGAAATATTTCATGGATAGGAAATAGTATTTATCCTTCAGAATATTTAAGTGCTGTATTGAGAGTTGGAAAAGGTGATGTATTTAATCAAAAACAATTAGATGAAAGATTATTTCAGGATGACGATGCAGTACACAACCTATATATGGACAATGGATATTTATTTTCAAACATTACGCCTGTAGAAGTAAATGTATATGGAGATACCATTGATCTTGAAATGCGTATTTATGAAGGAAAGCAAGCAACAATAAACAATATTGTAATTAAAGGTAATACTAAAACACATGAACATGTTGTTCGTCGTGAAATACGTACTAAGCCAGGTGAGTTATTTAGTAAATCAGAATTGATTCGTACTATTCGAGAATTATCGCAATTAGGACACTTTGATCCTGAAAATATTACTCCGGATGTAAATCCAAATCCTGAAGATGGAACAGTAGACCTTGTATATAATCTTACAGAGAAGGCTAATGACCAGATAGAACTTTCTGGAGGTTGGGGAGCTGGTATGTTTGTAGGTTCTCTTGGATTGAAATTCTCAAACTTCTCTGTTCGTAATATTTTTAATAAAGAAGCATGGAGACCTCTTCCAACAGGAGATGGGCAAACATTATCTTTAAGAGCACAAACAAATGGTAAATATTACCAGTCATATAGTTTATCTTTTACTGAACCTTGGTTAGGAGGTAAAAAACCAAATTCATTTACATTCTCTGCGTACAGATCAATTCAAACAGGAGTATCTAGTAGTTACGGATATAATCCTTATAGTTCAGGTTATGGATACGGTGGTTATGGAGGATATGGTTATGGTTATGGATACGGAACTGCTATAACAAGTCAGTATATGAAAATTACTGGTCTGTCTGTTGGTTTCGGAAAAAGATTAACTTGGCCTGATGACTTTTTCTCATTCTACAGTGAATTAAGTTACCAATATTACCACTTAAAAGATTGGAGCTACTTTATCATGCAAAATGGTGTTTCTCAAAACTTAAACTTTAAGTTTATTTTCTCCAGAAACTCTATTAATAATCCATTATATCCACGTAGAGGATCTAACTTCTCAATTGGTTTAGAATTTACTCCTCCTTATTCTGCATTTATTGAAAAGAACTATGAGAATTTATATGAAAACTCTATAGATTATAGTGATGCAGATGCACAAGAATCTGCGGAAGAAGAATTGTATTCATTGATAGAATATCATAAGTGGACAACTTCTGGAACATTGTATTCTCCACTTGATAAAGCTGAAAAGCTTGTATTAATGGGTAAATATGAAATGGGATTCTTAGGATATTATAATGAAAATGTTCGTTCACCATTTGAGAAATTCGTAGTTGGTGGTGATGGAATGTCTGGATATAGCATGTATGGTAGTCAAACAATTGGTTTAAGAGGTTATGAGAACTCATCGTTAACTCCATATTCAAGAGGTAGTCAAAATGGTAACTTATATAGTAAGTTAACTTTTGAGATGAGATATCCTTTAACATTGCAACCATCTGCACAGGTTTATGCACTTGCTTTCCTTGAAGCAGGTAATGCATGGGCTGAATTTCAAGAGTTTAACCCATATGGTCTAAAAAGATCAGCAGGTGTTGGAGTTAGAATATTCTTACCTATCTTTGGATTAATGGGAATTGACTGGGGATATGGATTTGATGAAATTGACAATCAACCAGGAGCAAATGGAAGTCAATTCCACTTTGTGATTGGGCAGCAGTTTTAAAATGGTTTAATTTTTGCTACTTGTTAGTTCGACAAAGATTTATGTATAGTTAAAAGTGATGAAGATGAAAAAGTTATTGTTATTATCTCTAGTATTTGGATTCGGATTAATTCTGAATGCCCAGAAGTATGCATTTGTCGATACAGAATATATTTTAAAAAATATTCCAGCTTATGAGGCTGCAAATGAACAATTAAATCAAGTCTCACAAAAATGGCAAAAAGAAATTGAAGCGGTTTATGCTGAAGTAGAAACAATGTATCAAAATTATCAGACTGAAAGTGTTTTTCTTTCAAATGAGATGAAAATTAAGCGTGAGGAAGAAATTGTACAGAAAGAAAAGGAAGCACGTCAGTTACAAACCAGATATTTTGGCCCGGAAGGGGAATTAAGTAAAAAAAGAGAGGCATTAATCAAGCCTATTCAGGATGATATTTATAATGCTATAAGAGAGTTGGTTGATGAAGAAGGATATGCAGCAATTTTTGATAAAGCATCAGGAGGAGTTGTTCTTTTTTCAGATTCTAAATATGATATGAGTGATTTCGTTTTAGAAAAGCTTGGATATAATAAATAGTTCTGGCATTGAAATAAACTTAATTGCGATAACATTTATGTTTTTAAGTAGAAGGATTGATCTATGAGATCCTGTAGAAATTTGAAAAGAAAACTATGAAATTAATTAAAAATCTTTTTATTGGATTGGTGTTAATGACAACATCTCTTGTTTCTGCCCAATCCGGTTTTAAATTTGGACATGTTAATACACAAGCTATATTAAGTGTTATGCCAGAATTAAAAACCATTGATGAGCAGCTTAATACTGAATATAAGCAATTAGAGACTCAGCTTACTGATATGCAGGAAACGTTAAAAGGTTTGCAACAAGAGTACGTTCAGAAAATGCAAACAAATGCTTTATCTCCTGAAGAACGTAGTTCTTTAGAAACTCAAATTAATCAAATGAATCAGAAAGTACAAACGTTTTATCAGCAATCACAACAATCTTTGCAAGCAAAAGAGCAGGAACTTAAAACTCCTGTTTACGAAAAAGTAACAAATGCAATTCAACAAGTAGGTGCTGAAAATGGTTTTTTATATATATTTGAAGAAGTAGGGGGATTAACTGTATATAAAGGAGAAAAAAGTATTGATGTAGCCCCTTTAGTTAAAGCGAAGTTAGGGATTCAATAAAAACAAGAATAATTAAAAAATTGAATTATAATGAAATCTATAAAGTTATTATTAGTTGTTGTTACCATTTTAATTAGTTCTAGCACATTTGCACAGGAATTAAAATTTGGACATGTTAATATTCAAAAGTTGGTAGCAGAGTTACCTGCAAAACTTGAAGCAGATAAAACTCTACAACAGGAAGCTGAAAAGTTAGAGTCTAACTTAAAAGTTATGAATGAAGAACTTGAGGCAAAGTATACTGATTATATGGAAAAAAGAGATTCTTTGCCTGAATTAATCAGAGCTACTAAAGAAAAAGAGATTCAGGAAATCAATAGTAGATTACAAAATTTCCAGGTAATGGCTCAACAAGATCTTCAAAAAAAGGAGCAAGCTCTTTTACAGCCTATTATTGAAAAGGTTCAAAGCGCAATTGATGCTGTAGGTGCAGAAAATGATTTTATTTACATTTTTGATGTTAGCTCAAGAGTGGTTGTATACCATTCAGAAAAAAGTGTTGATGTTGAAGAATTAGTTAAAGCAAAATTAGCTTCACTTTAATAGATCAATAACAAACTTATTATATTTGAGGATGACTAGTCTTAGTCATCCTTTTTTATTTTGTATTATGAGTGATAATATAGGACCAATAGCTGTTTTTGATTCTGGGTATGGAGGACTTACTGTACTGGATAAGTTAAGAAAAAAAATGCCTGAATACGATTTTTTGTATTTGGGTGATAATGCTCGTACTCCATATGGAACAAGATCTTTTGATATAGTTTATGAATATACACTTCAGGCTGTTAAGAAGTTATTTTCCATGGGTTGTCATTTAATTATTTTAGCCTGTAATACAGCTTCAGCAAAAGCTCTCAGGAACATCCAACAGAAAGATTTGCCATTTATAGCTCCTGATAAAAGGGTTTTAGGTGTTATTAGACCAAGTGTTGAAGCTGTGGCAGATTATACAAAAACAAAGAAGGTAGGAGTTTTAGGAACAGTCGGTACTGTTCAGTCCCTTTCGTACCCTTTAGAGATTATTAAGCAAAGTGAAGAATTAGAAGTTTTTCAAGAGGCTTGTCCTATGTGGGTACCATTAGTAGAAAATGGTGAAGGAGATAATGAAGGAGCAGATTATTTTATAAAAAAGAATGTAGACCAGTTAATGAGGCAAAATAACAGCATTGATACAGTTATTTTAGGCTGCACGCATTATCCTTTATTATTAAATAAAATAAAGAAATATTTACCATACGATGTTAGTGTTATTTCACAGGGTGATATTGTCGCTGAAAGTTTGATTGATTATTTACAGCGACATCCGGAAATGGATGCGAAATGTAGTAAGGGTGGAAAAACATGTTTTTATACTACCGAAAATGTTATAAAGTTTAAACAGACAGCTGGATATTTCTTAAATGAAGAAATTGAAGTAAATAATATACATTTATAAAGAATAGATCAATTCATCAATATTAAAAATGATGAATTGATCAATTGTTTTTATGATTTAACGTAGACTTCTAATAATTGACAGTTTTTCTCAGGTATTATATGAACTGATTGGATAATTGCAGGTATTAAAACTGTTTCTCCCTTGGTAATAGTTTCTTCAGTTCCATTTTCACAAGTTATTTTTGCATTTCCCTCTAAGCACATATATACAACAAATGAATTTAGAAGATAAACATCTCTTTCGAAAATATCTGTTAAGTTTAAAATGTTGGTAACAAAATAATTACATGCAGCAATATTAACAGTTTCGTCTGTTTTATTACTATCGTAATTAATCTGTTCATTTGTTCTGGTATAATCTATTGCATCTAAAGCTAACTCTGTATGGAGTTCTCTGGTTTTTCCTGTATCATCTTTTCTGTTATAATCATAAATTCGATACGTAACATCAGAAGTTTGTTGAATTTCAGCTAAAAGGATTCCAGAACCAATAGCATGAACATCTCCTGCAGGTATAAAAAAGGCGTCACCATTTTCTACTGTATGAGATTTTAAAAGAGATTCAATTTGGTTATTTTTTAATGCGCTCTGGTATTCTTCTTTATTTGTAGGCTTAATAAAACCTGAAATTAAATGACTATTAGGCTTTGCGTCTATTACATACCACATCTCTGTTTTACCATAAGCATTGTGTCTTTCTTTTGCTAATTCATCATTTGGATGAACTTGTATAGAAAGATCTTGGTTTGCATCAATAAACTTAAGTAACAACGGAAATTCTTTATCGAACTTATTAAATACTGTATCTCCAACAATATCACCCATATATATTTCAATGATTTCCTCAAGAGAATTATCTTCAAGAAATCCATTGGAAACAATAGAAATATCTCCTTGTACGCCAGATAATTCCCAGGATTCACCAATGTTATCTTCCTCGCTTTTTTTATTTAAAACAGTTTTTAGTCTATTTCCTCCCCAAATTTTACTTTTTAAAATTGGTTTGAATTTTAGTGGGTATAAAGCTGTATTCATGTGTTCCAGATTTTATTATTTGAACCGCTAAAGTTACAAAATCAAAAAGTTTAACCTTATGATTGAATGTCAATATTGTGATATTATTACAACAAAGTGTAACTTTGCAGCAAAAACCGATGGAAATTAAACAAGCAGAATTTCTTACCTCAAGTGCAAAGCCTGCTCAATGTCCAAATCCCGATAAGCCTGAGTATGCCTTTATTGGTCGTTCAAATGTTGGTAAATCATCGTTAATTAATATGTTGTGTAACCGTAATTCATTAGCTAAAACGTCTTCAACGCCAGGGAAAACACAACTGATTAATCATTTTATTATTAATAATGAATGGTACTTAGTTGATTTACCTGGATATGGTTATGCAAAGGTGTCAAAAACCCAACGTAAGGAGTTTAAACTAATTATTGATGGATATTTAAGGCATAGGGCAAATTTAATGTGCTTGTTTATTTTAATTGATATCAGGCATAAACCTCAAAAGGTTGATCTTGAATTTATGTATCAAATGGGTAATTGGGGAATTCCTTTTGTAATTGTTTTTACAAAAGCCGACAAGCTAAAATCTGAAGAAGTAGAAAAAAACATTTCTGATTATAAAAACGCTTTATTAGAAGATTGGGAAGATTTACCAGAGTTTTTTGTCTCATCTGCAGTGAAAAAAGAGGGACAAAATGAGATTTTGTCTTTTATAGATAAAGTAAGTGAGAATTGGTAAACTCGGAAATATTTTAATGATGTTTCTATAATAATGAGGAAACATTTTAAATAGAGCCTAGTAACGGTGTAGAAATGATGTTTTTTATATCTTTGCAGCGTCTTAAAAATAATTAACAGAAAAACAACAATTAGCGATGCCACCAAAAGCACCCATTAAAATTTTCACAGGAACTTCAACCCGCTATTTATCCGAAAAAATAAGTCATTATTCCGGAAGGGAATTAGGAAATATTAAAAAATTGAATTTTAGCGACGGCGAGTTTGCAGTTGCTTTTCAGGAAACAATTAGGGGATCTCATGTATTCTTGATTCAGTCGACATTTCCACCAGCAGATAATTTGTTGGAGTTATTAATGATGATTGATGCAGCGAAAAGAGCTTCTGCTTATAAGATTGTAGCCGTTTTGCCATATTTTGGCCTTGCTCGTCAGGATAGAAAAGATCAACCACGTGTATCTATAGGTGCAAAATTGGCTGCGGATATGCTTACTGCTGCGGGAATTGATAGATTAATAACAATGGATCTTCATGCTGATCAAATTCAAGGATTTTTTAATTTACCTGTAGATCATTTGTATGCGTCTTCAATATTTTTACCGCATATTAAAAGTATGAATCTGGATAATCTAGTGATAGCATCACCAGATGTTGGAGGTAGTAAAAGAGCTAATACGTATGCTAAATTTCTTGGTACTCCTATGGTTATTTGTCATAAATCAAGAGCAAAAGCTAATGTTGTTAGTGAAATGAGAATTATCGGTGATGTTAAGGATAAAAATGTAATTATCATAGATGATATGATCGATACAGCAGGTACTTTAACAAAAGCTGCTGATATGATGAAAGCAGAAGGAGCAACTAGTGTTAGAGCTATTGCTACTCACCCTGTTCTTTCTGGATCTGCATACGATAACATAGAAAACTCTTCACTAGAAGAATTATTTGTAACAGATTCTATTCCATTAAAACAAGACTCTAAGAAAATAAAGGTATTATCTATTGCAGAACTTTTAGCTGATACTATAGAAAAAGTTTATTATTATAAATCAATTAGTAATCAATTTTTAATATAATTTGATTATCTTTGCACCGCCAAATGGCAGATCGTGTGATGGGGAGTAAATCTTTCATTACTAATGGTTTATTTTGAGTAGCACATAAAATTAAGAAAATGCAAAAGATTGAATTAAAAGGTTCAAAAAGAGAAGTAATTGGTAAAAAACCTGCCAAAGAGCTTCGTAAAGAAGGTAAAGTACCAGGTGTACTTTATGGTGGAAATGAAGTTGTTCATTTTGCAATTGAAGAAAAACAATTAAAATCTTTGGTTTATACACCAAACGTTTATATTGTAAAACTTGATATTGAAGGAACTCAAGTTGAGGCAATTATGCAAGATATTCAGTTTCACCCTGTGAGTGACAGTATTTTACATATCGATTTCTTACAAATTTTTGAAGAGAAACCTGTTGTTATTGAAGTTCCAGTTAAACTTAAAGGTTTTGCTGAGGGTGTTAAAGCAGGGGGTAGATTATCTCTTGAACAACGTAAATTACGTGTTAAAGGGTTACCAGCAAATTTACCAGATACTCTAGAAATTGAAATTAGTCACTTGAAATTAGGACAAACAGTTCAAGTTGGCGCATTAGCTTTCGATAATTTAGAGATATTAAATGCTAAAAACTCAGTGGTTGCAGCTGTTAAGCTTACTAGAGCAGCACGTGCAGCTCAACAGGCAGATAAGAATTAATAAACTTATTGCAACATATGAAAGCCTCCATATTTTTATATGGAGGCTTTTTGTATTAATAATGGTTGCATTACATCTTTGTGTAAATCATAGAAATTAATGATTATATAACGAGTTTAATAGTAGATTTCATATTTTAAAAAATAAAATCTTTTACTTGTTTAATGCGGCTATTATAACAAAATAAAACACATGAATCGAACCATGAACAAAAGTTCTCACACACGAGAATGATTGTTTTTTAGGTGAGTTCCATGTGGCAATTAAAAGAAAAATAGATACATGAAATATTTAATTGTTGGTTTAGGTAACATTGGGAGTGAATATGTTGATACAAGGCATAATGTTGGCTTTAATGTATTAGATGAACTTGCAAAACAAGAAAATCTTCAATTTGATAACCTTAGATATGGTGCAGTCGCAAATTATAAATTTAAGGGTAAAAACTTAATTTTATTGAAGCCTAGCACTTACATGAATTTAAGTGGAAAATCGATTAGATACTGGATGCAACAAGAAAAAATTGTACCAGAAAATCTTTTGGTTATTGTAGATGATTTAGCATTGCCATTTGGTGCTATCAGGATGAGACAGAAGGGGAGTGATGCCGGTCATAATGGATTGAAAAATATTCAGGAAATTTTAGGAAATAATAATTATAGTAGAATTAGATTTGGGATAGGTGATAATTTTTCTAAAGGAAGACAAATTGATTATGTATTAGGGAAATGGTCAGATGGAGAGAATGCTGAGTTACCTTTATTATTAGATCATTGTATTAAAATGATAAAGGGATTTGTAACAATAGGAGCAGCCAGAACTATGAGCCAGTACAATAAAAAATAAATTGTTATGGAAGAAGGTGTTCGAATTGATAAATATTTGTGGGCCATACGAGTTTTTAAAACTCGTAGTATTGCCGCAGAAGCTATTAAAAAAGGTAGAGTGATGATCGATGGATTACCTGTCAAAAATTCCAGAGTTGTAAAAGTTGGTATGACCATTGATGTAAAATTCCCTCCGATAACTCGTTCGTTTAAGATACTAGCAATTAGTGGAAAAAGAATGGGTGCCAAGCTTGTTCCTGATTTTATGAAAGAAGTTACATCTGATGATCAAATTGAATTGTTAGAGCTGACTAGAATGGCGAATGCCATGGGAAGAAGAAAAGGTTTAGGAAGACCCACAAAAAAGGATCGAAGGGATCTAGACAAATTAGATGAGATTGATGATTGGGATTTCTAGCAAATCATATTTTTTCCATTTTTCAAAGTGATAATAATATTCAAAGCTAAATAAGATGATTGTAGCAAAGGAAAAGCGTAATAGTAATATTGTAGAATATATACTATATATGTGGCAGATTGAAGATTTAATCAGGGCATACAAGTTTAATATTGAAGAGATAAAAAAGTATGTAATTCCACAATATAATATTTCTGGTGATTTGCTTAATGAAACAATTGAGTGGTATGATAACTTAATTGAGATGATGAAACTTGAACAGATCAAAGAAAAAGGCCATTTACAGGTAATTATTAATTTAGTAAACGACCTAAATAGGCTTCATCTTGAATTATTAAATAAGCCTGAAGAAATTGCTTATAAGCATATTTATAATGCAACATCACCTTTTATTAAAGAATTTGATGAAAAGACAGGTAAGAAATTGAACAATGAAATAGAATTATGTCTTACTGGAATTTATAGTCAATTTCTCCTTAAATTACAGGGGAAAGAGATTTCTAAGGGTACTCAGGAAGCAATAAAATCATTTAGTAATTTCTTAGCTTTTTTAGGAGGTAAATTCAAGGAAGAGCAAGAAAATGAAAAGAATAAAGATTTAGGAGATATATCTTTAAATTAGAATAATAAATAAGGGTAGTTTTTTTTAACTGCCCTTATTTATTATTTGTGTTATTTAAATAAATAGTAACTTAAAATATTACGGATTCTCTGTTTTTTTTGTTTTCCAATAGGTCTGGTTTAATAATTATAATATCGACTCTTCTGTCAATATTAATCATACCTTCACTTTTATCGTCTGAACCTACAGTTAGTCTTTCTCTATTACCTTTTGCAGTTACCTTTATTATATCCTCAGTAATGCCATAATGTTCTGTCATATAGGTTTTAACTGTTTTTGCCCTTTGTTCACTTAAAAACATTGGATTATTTTCGTTTTCTGTAGCAAATCCTGCTATTTCAAGTTTCCAATCTGGATGTTTTTTAAGAAGTACAGCAATTTGTGCCATTGTAATCTGGTTCTCATAATCTTTAAAAGTTTCTCCACCTGGCATAAAGTATATTGGAAATGTGTTTTCTGCCTCGTATACTTTTAAGTCGTTTTCTTCGGTTACTACACTGTCTATTTGTAGGCGAAGCATACCTTCATGTTGCTGTAATAATCTTTCAAATTGGTTAATTTCATCTTCCAGTGGATCTTTTCTTTTTTTTCCAAAAATATTAAATCCATAGGTTCTGTATGTCCATTTACTATGTCGTTTATCTTTTTTCCCAATTTTATAGCTTAAATTAAAGGTTGTATGCCAGTAAGTATCATTGGTTGCCCCTAGCAAAATTCCATCTAAATTATCTTCAAAACCATAATTAATGGTACTTTCAATCCCAATATCAAAACTTCTGTTTAAACGATAAAGAGCTCCAATCCCTATGGGAACTACTAGTTCTTTTACACGGTTTGTTTTCTTATTAGGATCATCTTCATCATAACCTAAAGGTTGAATATCATCTGAAACCACAATGCTATTATTGGAGTTTTCATATATTCTAGATCTAAAAAGGTGAAATCCAAAACCTGCTTTAACATAAAAATTCCATTTATCATTCAAGGGACCAGGCTTTGCTAACATTTGATTGATGTAGAATCTCGCTTGTCCTGTAAACTGATTAAAGTCTCCATCAAAATAATAGCTCACACCTTTATCCCATAGGTCACTTTTCATAAACCTTAGGTCTAGAGCCAGAGCAGGTACAAGTTGGTAGCTTAATGCTATCATGGGACTAAAAAGCCATTTATCATCCGGTAATATTAAGTAATCTGTAAAATCAGTATTCAGAATATTAGGGCCATATCCTACCATAATATCCCAGCGATTAAACTTCTTCTCTCCAGAATAACGCATGTGTTCTTCTATTGGACGTTTGTCAGTATTGTATTGTCCAAAAACTTTACTCAATCCACAAAAAAGGATTAAAAAAGGAAGTATATATTTTAATCTTACCATAATTGTGGTTGTTATTCTTCAACAATCATTAATAAGTCTACACGCCTGTTGGCCATGTGTAAACCTTTTATATTCATGTTTTGAGTATCTGATAATAGTTGTGCCTCCCCTTGTGGATCTAGCCTGAATCTGGATGGATCTATTCCAAATTCGGAAACCATTTCATTCAATACAGAGTTACATCTTCTCTCACTAAGTTTAATATTGTATTCAAAACTTCCTCTATCATCACAGTGACCTGATATTATCATATTAAGAGTAGTGTCTCTTTTCATAGCTCTGGCTACCTTTGCAAGTTGTCTGTGTTCGCTTTTCTTTATGTCAGATTTATCGAAATCGAAAAATACAGATGCAGAAATTCCTTCTTCATAAATGACCTTCTCAAATTTTTGATATGATTTGGTTGTAATAATGGAATCCAACCCGGCTAATTTATCTAATTCAGATTTTAAAGAATCTAATTTAACAGCTAGTGGATCTGATGCTCTTTTATATTGATATGATAAGTTAAAATCTTTATATGTCCATCTTGCATGGCGTTTATTCTTTTTACCTATTTTATAAGTCAACGAGAAAGATGTTGCCATGTAGGTGTCATTATCAGCTCCAGAAAAGTTTACATCAATATTATCTGCAGTTAGGTTTCTCATGGTTAATTCAAAACCAGCATCAAAACTCTTGTTTATTCTATATCTTACTCCTACACCAATAGGAATAACTAATTCTGTTTTTCTATTTGTTTTTTTATCAGGATTCTCAGTGTCGTAACCCAAAATAAGCAAGTCATCATCTTCCCATCCTGCAGGATTTGGATAGCCAGCAATATTACCTTGCACTTCGCTCATTGTCATTATCTCATCGGTAGATATTCTTCTTAATTGACTTCTGAATGCGGCAACGCCCATACCTATTTTACCATATAAATCCCACTTGTCTTTCATAGGACCGAACATTACCAGCTGGTTTATACTGAACCTTAAATTTAAAGTGGCATCAAGGAAGTTTCCGGCAAAATATCTGTTATTTTTTTCGCCGTACATATCCGCAGTGATAAATTGAGCATCAATACCCCATGCCCTGCCAAATTGTTTAGATAGTATAGCAGAAGGACCAAATTTTAGATCATGCGAAGGAAATATAGTATAGTCAATTACATCAGTATAGTATAGAATAGGTCCATAACCTAGAGTGAGAGACCAAGTGTTGTATTTATTACCTTTTCTATATATTTGTTCGTTTGTTAAATTGCTGAAATCTATTTGTGAATAAATTGTACTTGAAATTAACAAATGAACTGCAATTAATAATAATAAACTTTTACAGCGTTTCATATACTCTAAAATTTGTTTTTTACTGCCATAATAAAACTTGCCTATTTAATGCTAATCCAATTATAAAGATTATTGTGGTTAGCTTATTATGGTTTCTTTACTAAAAAAATAATAGTGATTGTGCAACTGTAATACGTTATTTTACAGTATTAGCTGACATTATCCCCAAACCAAAACTAGTTTTAAAAAGTTAATAATGATAAACTATTTTATTAAAGGTTGTAATTATTCCATTAATCAGTAGAAAAATGAAGATAATTATTAATTTGTGTAGTACGAAAGGTAATTTATTGTTAAATAAAAAATACAAAAGGGTTGCTTAAAGAGCAACCCTTTTTATTATTTATCTAAGATCTTGAACTCCAAAAAGCTTAATGAGGCGGAAGGTACTAACTTTAGTCCAAATGAATATTTCATTTTCCATTTAAAAAATATAGATGGAAAACCTTTTTTCAAATAGGCTCCCAAATAAGGGTGCACCTTCAGGATCAAATTCTTTTTCTTTTGTCCTTCAACAGCTTTTCTAATGCTGTCTTCCAATTTCTCTTCCAGCAGGATGGCTGGTGCAATTTTGCCTGTACCAAAACAAGTTGGGCACGTTTCATTGGTCTCAATGGCTAATTCTGGTCGAACACGTTGGCGGGTGATTTGCATTAGGCCGAATTTACTTAAAGGAAGGATGTTGTGTTTGGTTCTATCAGCGTTCATCGCTTCCTTCATTCGTTCATAAACCTTTTGCCTGTGTTCTGCTTTTTGCATATCAATAAAATCAACTACTATTATACCACCCATGTCTCTGAGTCGTAATTGACGGGCAATTTCATCTGCAGCAGCCAGATTTACTTCAAGAGCATTGTTCTCCTGATTCGCGGCTGTTTTAGCTCTGTTTCCACTGTTAACGTCAATAACATGAAGTGCTTCAGTATGTTCAATAATAAGATATGCACCGCTTTTAAAAGATACCGTTTTTCCAAAAAGCGATTTAATTTGTTTTTCAATACCAAATTGATCAAACAAAGGAACATCTCCTTTGAATTCTTTCACAATTTTTTCTCGATCGGGTGAAATTAAACCCACATATTCTCTAACCTCTTTACACATTTCTTTATCAGAAATATAAATGCTATTAAAAGAAGGACTCATAATGTCCCTGAGAATGGCAGAGGTACGGCCAATCTCACCAACAACCAATGCTCTGGGTTTAAGGTTAAACAACTTTGCAGTTGATTCGTCCCAACGTCGACATAAAGTTTTTAGTTCTTTGTCTAATTCGGCTACCCTTTTGCCCTCGGCTACAGTGCGAACTATAACTCCAAAATTTTTGGGTTTAATGCTTTGTAATAATTTCTTTAATCGGTTTCTTTCTTCAGCAGATTTAATCTTTTGACTAACAGAAACCTTGTCAGAGAAAGGCATTAAAACTAAGTTACGTCCTGCAATTGACAATTCGGAAGTTAACCTTGGCCCTTTCGTTGAAATAGGCTCTTTGGCTATTTGCACCAAAACTTCCTGACCTACGGAGAGAACTTCTGATATGGTACCGTTTTTATCGATATCCGGATCAGCTTTTAATTTGTGTAAGGCAACTCCTCCCTTTTTAGTTGTCTTGGTTATGTTGAGGAATTTCTTCAGCGTACGAAACTGGGGTCCAAGATCTAAGTAATGCAAAAAAGCATCTTTTTCGTAACCAACATCAACGAAAGCGGCATTTAATCCAGGCATGATTTTTTTAACTCTTCCGAGATAAATATCACCCACTGTAAATTGCACGTTGCTTCGTTCACGTCTCAACTCAACTAACCTTTTATCTTCGAGCAATGCTATTGAAAGCTCATCGGGAGATACATCAACAAATAGTTCTGCACTCACTCTAGTAGGTATTACAAAATAAATTCTATTTCACCTAATATACATTTATATTAGGTTTCAAACAAGCACATAAAACAAAGAACAAACAAGAAGAAAAAGCTTCGAATGTTTGTTCTTTATAGTTTTTTTTAAATAAAATGGCGAAGATTACTTCTTCTTCTTGTGCCTGTTTTTTCTAAGTCTTTTTTTACGCTTATGCGTAGCCATCTTATGTCTTTTTCTTTTTTTTCCGCTTGGCATAATTCAACTTTTTTACTTATTAATAACCAATTACTTAACGTTGTTCTTAACTTTTGTCACAAAAGTTTTAGAAGGCTTAAACGCTGGAATAAAGTGCTTAGGAATAATGATTGTTGTGTTTTTAGAAATGTTACGAGCTGTTTTTTCTGCTCTTTCTTTAACGATAAAACTTCCAAATCCACGCAAATAAACATTCTTTCCTTTTACTAAAGAACCTTTTATAGTATCCATAAAAGCTTCAATAGTTTTTTGTACTGTAACTTTTTCAATTCCAGTATTTTTAGAAATCTCGTTTACGATATCAGCCTTTGTCATATCTTTTTAAAATTATTTAATTATCAACGAATTACATTAAATTTCTGAAAATTCAGACTGCAAAGATATAACGATTTCGAAATAAAAAAAAACAAAAAGCTTATTTTTGACAAAATTTAATGAGATGTCGAGATTCAGTAGAGCACTGATAGTGTGGTATAAACAGTTTAAACGTGAGCTCCCATGGCGGAATACAAAGGATCCATATGTTATATGGGTGTCAGAAATAATACTTCAACAAACTCGTGTAAATCAAGGATTAAGTTATTTTAACGGTTTTATTGATAGATTTCCTACTGTTAAAGATTTAGCAACTGCTTCTGAAGATGTGGTTTTAAAACAATGGGAAGGATTAGGTTACTATTCCAGGGCTAGAAATATGCATTATACTGCAAAGGTTATTACGTCAGAATTAAATGGAAAATTTCCTGATAATTACGATGATATTATTAAACTTAAAGGTATTGGCCCATACACTGCTGCAGCTATAAGCTCAATTTGTTATAATGAGAACAGGACAGTAGTGGATGGAAATGTGTTTAGAGTTATTACCCGGATATTTGGTATTGACACACCAATAAACACACTAAAGGGTAAAAAAGAAATAGAATCTGTGGCTCATGAGTTAAATGATGATAATGATAGTGGTACTTTTAATCAGGCCTTGATGGAATATGGTGCAATTCAATGTACGCCCAAAGCTCCAAAGTGTAATGAATGTATATTTAATAAAGAGTGTGTTGCTTTATCAAATGGGTTAGTTGACCAATTGCCGGTTAAAGAAAAAAAATTAGTAGTAAAAGAACGCTTTCTGAATTTTATATTCATGTATGATGATCACAATCAGACAATAATAGAAAAAAGAAGCAAGAATGACATATGGAAAGGTTTGTATCATTTTCCATTAATAGAGTCAAAATCTAATATATCGGATACTCAGGTTATTGAAAATTTCGGATTTAAATATGACGTTTTTATTTCATCTATTAAATCATATACCCATAAATTGACTCATCAAAAGTTAAATATTCAGATTGTTAAATTAAATATTGGCACTAATAATTTTTCTTTGTTTGATAGGTATAAGATTGTAAAAGTTAATGATCTGGAGAATTTTGCTTTTCCGAAGCCTCTTGAACGCTATATTAATAAACTGTGATAGGTATATAATAATTATATATCATGTATTATTATGAATTCATGGTATATTTGTATTCGAATTTAAGTTTTGTATTTTTATCTTTCTTTAAAGAAATTAAAAAAGAATATGTCTGTAAATAAAGTAATTTTAATAGGGAACGTAGGAAAAGATCCTGAAATTAGATATTTTGAAAATGATAGAGCAGTAGCAAACTTTCCTGTTGCTACAACAGAACGTGGTTTTACAATGGCAAATGGACAACAAGTGCCTGAGCGTACAGAGTGGCATAATATTGTTGTTTGGGGAGGATTAGCAAAAGTTGTTGAAAACTATGTAAAAAAAGGAACTCAACTATTTATAGAGGGTAAATTAAGAACAAGATCCTGGGATGATAAGGACGGAAATAAAAGATATACAACTGAAGTTTATGCGGATAATATTCAGTTGTTAGGAAGAAAATCAGACAATCCTGCAAGTACAGGAACAGGACAAGCATCTCCAATGGGTCAGCAAATACCAAGTCAGAATAATTCAATGCCTCAAAATTCAACTCCTAATAATTTTGAGAATGATGATATTCTTGGTGAATCTACTGATCAAGATGATTTACCATTCTAATTATTCATTTAACTATTAGTATTCTTGGAAACGGACCTGATTATTTCAAGCATAATGCCATCAATTCTGGCTATTGAATTTTTACCATTAACATTCGGAACCTCAATGTCAATTGCGGCATTGTTTATATTGCTGTGTTTTTCAGCATTGCTATCCGGCTCTGAGGTTGCTTACTTTTCGTTATCACCAAAAGATATTAACGAAATTGATGAAATGGATAATAAAACCAGTAAGCAAATTTTAAAGCATCTTGAAGATCCAGAACAATTATTAGCAACAATACTTATTGGTAATAACTTTGTTAATGTTGGGATAGTAATTTTGACGGCCTTTATTTCTAATTCATTAATAAATTTTGGAAATCCTGAATGGATTAAATTTGTAGTAGAAGTTATTGGGATTACTGCAATAATATTGTTTTTTGGAGAGATCTTACCTAAAGTATATGCTTCCAGATTTTCTAAAAAATTTGCAGGAATAATGGCTTACCCAATTGTAATTATTAAAGGTGTTTTTAAACCTTTGAGTTTGTTGTTGGTTAGTTCTTCAAATTTTGTAAATCGTAAAATAGCAAAAAAGTCAGGATCAATTTCATTAGACGATATTTCACAAGCTCTTGAATTAACGAGTGATGAAATTACCGAGGAGAAAGATATATTGGAAGGAATAGTTAAGTTTGGTAATATAAATGCAGCAGAAATCATGACACCAAGAATTGATGTTATAGATATTGATATTACCAGTAACTATAATAAAGTTCTTTCTGTTATCATTGATTCAGGATATAGTAGAATTCCTGTATTCGAAAATACGCCTGATAATGTTAAAGGAGTACTATATGTAAAGGATTTATTATCGTATTTGAATAAGAATGAGGATTTTAACTGGCAGAAGTTAATTCGTACACCTTATTTTATTCCTGAAACAAAGAAAATAGATGATTTATTAGAAGAGTTTCAGTTAAATAAAATCCATTTGGCTATAGTTGTAGATGAATATGGAGGAACATCAGGAATTGTTTCTCTGGAAGATATTTTAGAAGAGATCGTCGGAGAAATTAGTGATGAAATGGATGATGAAGAGTCATTATATGCGGTACAGCCTGATGGGAGCATTGTTTTTGAAGGTAAAACGTTATTAAATGACTTTTTTAAAGTAACAGAAATTGGAGAGGACGTATTTGATAAGGTAAGAGGAGAAGCTGAAACATTAGCTGGTTTGTTATTAGAAATGAAAGGAGAGATACCTGATAAGAATGAAAAAATTACTTATTCATCTCATATGTTTACTGTAATTTCAGTAGATTCCAGAAGGATTAAAAAGGTAAAATACGAACATAAAAAACAAAAATCATAGGTATTCAATGCAATTAAAGGTGATGATTAAAAGAGGAGTGCAGCTTTTACTTATTATGCTACTAGTATTTAGTTGTAAAAAAAATCCAACTCCTAAGCCCAGAGCATATTTTCGAATCTCATTTCCTGAACATAAATATGATTCTTTAGAGAATGTATATCCGTATTTTTTTGAGTACCCTGAATACTCTAAAATTGAAGTAGATAATGCTCCTAATGCTGAACCTTATTGGATTAATATTCATTATCCTGAGTACAAAGGTAAAATTCACATAAGTTATAAGGAGGTTCATGATAACTTAGCTCAAATGCTGGAGGATAACAGAAAGTTAGCTTACAAACACTCAATAAAAGCAGATGCAATAGGTGAAAAGTTATTCATGTCTCCTGATAAAAAAGTATATGGAATTTTATATGATATTAAAGGAGATGCTGCTTCTTCAATTCAGTTTTTCTTGACTGACAGTGTTCGAAATTTTCTTAGAGGGTCACTTTATTTTAACACTATACCAAATAAAGATTCTTTAGCTCCGGTTGTGGAGTTTGTTAAAGAGGACATTATGCATATCATGGAAACTTTTGAATGGAAATCACTGCCTAAAACAAAGTAATGCCAATATTTTTTAAAAAGGAAGAGGATTCAGGTGGAATTGTTGCTGTTTGGGAAATAACAGAATCGATAGAGGAACTTCAACAACGATTAAACTTAGCGGAATCAGAGCAGGCAAGAATTGATGCTTTTCGATTGGATAAACGAAAACTGGAATTTCTGGCAACTCGTTGCCTTTTGAAAGAGATATTACATCAAGATCCAGTTATTTCTTATTTAGAATCAGGGCGACCAGTATTAAAGAATTCAGAGTTTAACTTAAGTATTAGTCACACCAAAGGGTATGCAGCTGTAGCATTATCCAAATCCAAATATTCGGGAATTGATATTGAATATCCAAGTGAAAGAGTAGTAAAGGTTTATGATCGTTTTATCAGTGCAGATGAAAAAAGTTTTATTCCAAAGGATAAGGAGCTAGAATATTATACATTAATATGGTGTTTAAAAGAAGTTATGTATAAGATATTTGATGAAAAGAGTGTGATTTTTAATCAGGATTTAAAATGTTATCCTTTTAATCTTGATAGAGAAGGCGAATTGTCAGCTCTATTTTCATTAAACTCTATGGTAGAGTTAAATTATAAGTTTAATACCAGCAACGATTTTTACCTGGTTTACCATTGTTAAGGCCATAATTATGATTTTAGATTCGATACTTGATAAAACAAAAACAAATAAAAAAGTTTTTTGTGTTCTTATTGATCCGGATAAATTTCCAGAGCAAAATATAGTAAAGATAATTACGGCAATGGAAACTGCATCTCCTGATATTATATTGGTAGGGGGTAGTTTAGTAACAAAAAAAACAGAAAGCACAGTTGCGGTATTAAAAGATCATTTAAATATACCGGTACTTCTTTTTCCGGGAAGTTTACTTCAGTTAACAACTAATGCAGATGGAATCCTGTTTATATCTTTAATCTCAGGTAGAAATCCAGAGTTGCTTATTGGTAATCATGTTGCATCAGCACCTATTATTAAAGGTTCTGGTATGGAAGTAATTTCAACTGGCTATATGTTAATTGAAGGAGGAGCAACAACTTCGGTTGAATATATGAGCCAAACAAAGCCAATTCCGGCATTGAAAACAGATATTGCAGTTGCTACAGCAATGGCGGGAGAGATGTTAGGTCAAAAGTTAATTTATCTTGAAGCAGGAAGTGGAGCTTTAACTCCGGTTCCAACAAATATGATTGAAGCGGTAAAGAATAATATCTCAATCCCCCTGATTGTAGGAGGAGGTTTAAATACAAAAGAAAAAGTAAAAGCAGCCTGTGAAGCAGGAGCTGATATTATTGTTATTGGAAATGCCTTTGAAAAGGATTTATCCTTGCTTAAAGAGTTTAAGGAGGTAATATCCTCTTATTAGCCGTTTTAAAAATCTATTTGTTTAATTATAGGTTTAATTGATTTTCCAATAGAACCGTTTGGTTTAGGGATTTCCAATATTGTTGAAATAGTTGGAGCCACATCAATCATTTTAATCTTATCAATTATTTGTATAGGATTGATATTCCATCCAAAGAAAATTAAAGGTATGGTGCATCTGTTTGATTTAAAAGATTCCTTTTTGTTCTCTTCAACTTCTTCAATCCATCCAGGTTTTAAGGATATAAATAAATCTCCAGAACGTCCAAAGTAATATGATTTTTGCATTATACTGTATATTCCATCAGTATAATTATTTGTTCTTAAATTTAGTCCTGTTATTGCATTTTGAATTCCCGATACTTCAAGTAAAAATCTGGCTGCTTTATCTTGAATTTCCTCAAAAACAATATTTTTTTCTTTAATTAAATCATGGTTTAGATAAAACTGCTGGTTTTGGTATCCTTTTACCCATTTGCCCTGACCATAAATGGCCATTAAATATAAATTAAGTAGAGCCGATATTTTTTCTCCATTAAAATAACCAGTACTGATATTGTTGTCTTTTAGGGTTTGAAGTCCCCAATTAATAGTAGGAGTAGAAGTAAATACAAATAACGTTTTTTCTAATCCAACATTATCTTTTACAACCTGAATAAAAGACTCAATTTGCTCATCAAGTCTTAATAGCATATCTTCTACTTCTGCATCAAAAAGCTCTATTTCATCATTAATAAAAGGCTTACATGTAAAATGAAGTGATAAAATATCTGTATAATCATCTTTTCCAAGATCTTCATTAATTATAAATGAAGCAGCAAAATCACGGATTAAATAATTTTCAAAAGGACTTCCTGGAATTTTGCTAAATGGAGTTTTTGAATCTTCAGGACTTTTTAAATCGTATAGAAAATGGCGCATTTCCTTTTCTCCACCAGTAATAAACTCATTGTAATTTCTTAAATCAAATGCCGGTCCCCATTGGCGATTCAAGTACATGCTTGAAAACTTCAAAGAATTAAATTTCTTAACCCAATCAGCTACTGAATCTTTTGATGAAGTAACCATCCTGCCTGTAGTTCTATCAAACCAATATTCTATATTTTGATCTGAATGAGAAAAATAAGCAAGATCTTCAGGATTGATACTGATGGATGCAACTTTTGATTTGCCACGGGTCATTATTAATAATTCATCAGCTACTGTACTTGATAATATTTCAGAAGTTGAAATAAAACCTGAATCAGGATGATTTTCAAAATCTGCAGATTGAAAAGAATAGGCATTGTTAATAGATGATTGATTTAAATTATACCACTTGTCACTTATAATGCCATGAAATGAAGGATATGTGCCGGTATATAAATTTGTGAGTTTAGTGCCTTTGTAGGTAGTACTTGTTTCATAATCTGAATTATGAAAAAACGTACCACGATCAATTATTTGATTAAAACCATGTTTGGTAAATTTATTCTTAAACTTTAATAAATGCTCTGTTTGCAATTCATCAATATTGATAAATATTACAAGTTTAGGGACTTTAGGTTTATTAATGTTTTGTGCGAATGCAGTTATAGAAATGATTAATAATATAAATATAACAGATAATTGAAAGCATTTTTTTTTCATGTGTATATACATAGTTTTTAAATTGCCACATGGAACTCACCAAATTAGTATCCCAACAATTTTTATACTTGTATGAGCATGGTGGGTTTCATATTTTGCCAAAATAAATAGCAATAAATATAATCTCCAAAAAAAATACGTATATACTATCTTTTAAAATGCTTTTGCTTTTTCATGTTTACGGTATGATATAATATCAACATCTTCAACATATATAATACCTGCACCATCTGCTTTTTCTAATAAACCGGCTACTACTTTCGAAAAATCTTCTATTCGCTCTTCTTTATCCACAATCTCAATGATTACCGGAGGTTCATGCGAAATATCAAATGCCTTTGATGAATCCGCAAGGCCATCAGCTCCATAGCCCATAATACCTCTTGTAACAGTAGTACCTGCTAATGTATATTTTTTTGCTGCAAAAACTATAGCTTCGTACAATGAACGTTGATACACCTTATCTGCTTCCTGAATTATTATTTTAAGTTTCTTTCCTTTTCCCTCTATATTCATAATCTGTTGTGTTAAATGAATAATAATTAAGTGTATTGAATCTTATATTATGTTATCAGGATTTACTCAATTTTGTCCCTTTTTTTATCCCAATAAAATACGAGTATACTTATATATCAATCTTCTCAAATTACGACTTAATAAGGACACTTTCAATATAGATTTTTAAAAAGATTTGTATTATGACATAAAATAAAACCGCAAGATGAAATCTTCTTTAATGGACGAACTTTAAGGTCGAATTACTTGATTCTTATTTAAATATTGTTAAATTTGAAGACAATCCCTAGAGGTTAACAAATTGGTAAAATGAGTTAATTTCTTACATCCCTTAATTTATTAACATGGTAATCTCCGAAATTCAAATATTCATGCATTTACAGTGATGAAAGCCTGCAAGGGTGGGCTATATACTTAAACGTTGAGATTTGATTTAAGAGAAGACCGCAAATTTAAGTTTTATGAAGGTATATCAAGCAAATCAAATTAAGAACATAGCCCTTCTTGGTAGTTCTGGCTCGGGTAAAACCACCCTCGCCGAGGCTATGTTATTAGAGGGTGGTGTTATTGACCGTAGAGGCAATATCGGCAACAATAGTACTGTGTCTGATTATCACAAGGTGGAACATGAGTATGGTTACTCTGTATTTTCATCAGTTATGTATACCGAATGGCTGGAGAAGAAAATCAATTTTATTGATTGTCCCGGTTCTGATGACTTTATTACCGGAGCTGTAACTTCATTAAATGTAACAGATACAGCTTTGATGTTATTAAATACAACCCAAGGTGTTGAAGTAGGAACACAAAATCTTTTTAGATATACCGAACAATATAAAAAGCCGGTTATTTTTATTGCTAACCAGCTTGATCATGAAAAATCAAATTTTGAGCAAACTATTGAACAGGCTATTGAAAGTTTTGGAAGTAAGGTAGTAATTGTTCAGTATCCAGTAAATGTTGGAGATGGATTTAATGCCCTTGTTGATGTATTGAAAATGAAAATGTATCAATGGGGTACGGATGGAGGTAAACCTGAAATTTTAGATATTCCTGCCGATCAGAAAGAAAAAGCTGATGAATTGCATAATGCCTTAGTTGAAGCTGCAGCTGAAAATGATGAGGATTTAATGGAACTTTTCTTTGAGAAAGGTACATTAGATGAAGATCAAATGAGATCAGGCATGAAGAAAGGTCTTATTGCCAGGGATTTGTTTCCTGTATTTTGTGTTTCAGCTATTAAGGATATGGGTGTTAGACGTTTAATGGAATTCCTTGGAAATATTGTTCCATTTGTGTCAGAAATGCCAAAACCAATTACAAAAGATGCTGAAGAAGTCGCATGTTCTGGTGATGGCCCTGCTTCCATTTTTGTTTTTAAAACAAGTGTAGAACCTCACTTAGGTGAAGTTTCTTTCTTTAAGGTAATGTCAGGTAAGGTTTCTGAAGGTATGGATCTTATTAATATGACAAAAGGAGCTAAAGAAAGATTATCGCAATTGTATTGTGTTGCAGGTAGTAGCAGAACTAAAATTAGTGAATTAGTAGCAGGAGATATTGGAGCAACAGTTAAATTAAAAGAAACAAAAACAAATGATACCCTTAATGATAAGGGATGTAATTATAAATTTGAGCCTATTCATTACCCAGATTATAAGTTCAGAACTGCCATTAGACCTCTAAATGAACATGATGATGAAAAACTAGGAGAAGTATTGCAACGTATGCACGAGGAAGACCCCACACTCGTAGTTGAATACTCTAAAGAGTTAAAACAAATTATTGTTTATGGACAGGGTGAATTTCATTTAAATACGATGAAATGGCGTATTGAGCACAATGATAAGATTAATACAGTATTTGATCGTCCAAAAATTCCATATAGAGAAACTATTACTAAAGCAGCAAGAGCTGATTATCGCCATAAAAAGCAATCCGGCGGTTCCGGACAGTTCGGAGAAGTACATATGGTTATCGAACCTTATGAGGAGGGAATGCCAGATCCTACTTCGTATAAGTTCAATGGACAGGAATTTAAGATGAATATTAGAGGAACTGAAGAAGTTAAACTTCCTTGGGGAGGTAAACTTATTTTTCATAATTGTATTGTAGGAGGAGCGATCGATGCTCGATTCTTACCGGCCATCTTAAAAGGTATAATGGAAAAAATGGAAGAAGGTCCATTGACTGGTTCTTATGCCCGAGATATCAGAGTATGCGTGTATGATGGAAAAATGCATGCTGTAGATTCAAATGAGATTTCATTTAAACTTGCAGGTAGAAATGCATTTAGTATGGCTTTTAAGGAAGCTGCTCCAAAAATATTAGAACCTGTTTATGATGTTGAGGTAAAAGTTCCTTCAGACAGAATGGGAGATGTGATGAGTGATTTACAGGGGCGTCGAGCATTGATTGAAGGAATGAATAGTGAAAAAGGTTTTGAAGTTATAAAAGCTAAAGTGCCATTAAAAGAATTAGATAAGTATTCAACTTCACTAAGCTCGATAACTGGTGGTAGAGCAATGTTTACTTTAAAATTTGCAAAATACGATATTGTGCCACATGATGTTCAGGAGCAACTTCTTGCTGATTATCAAAAAGAATTAGCAGAGGTATAATTTTCCTTAAAGGAATTGTTGATGGATTTTCCGGTGTTAGACTAATTCTGGCACCGGATTTTTAATGGTTAATTTCCTCCTCTTAATAAATGTAAGGGTCCTTTTTTCTCTTTTCTTTCACCTTCATTAAAACCTTTGGCTTCTATGTAGTAAAAGTATACTCCTTCAGCTGCTTTTTTCCCATTTATTTTTCCATCCCAGCCTTCGGCAGGGTTAGTTGTTGTAAAGACTTTCCTTCCCCAGCGATTTACAATTACCATTTTAAAGGTTTTAACCGAATTATAAACAACTACAAATTCGTCGTTTGTACCATCTCCATTTGGTGTAAATACATTTGGTGCATCAATGTCCATCTCTGTAATAGTTAATTCCTGATCAATAGTTTTAGTTGAAGAGCATCCGCTATAAATATTAGAAACAGTAAGTGAAGCAACGTAAGTTCCATATTCTTCAAACGTAAAGTTAGTATTGGGCTCTAAATGTGGAGCATAATCGTAATCCTCCTCATCTCCACTTCCGTTTTTTACAAAATTCCATTCGTAATCAGTAACTGTTCCTAAAGATTCACTTTCAAAACTAACAGACATTGGTGCAGACCCTTCATAATTGGCTAAATCCTGTATCTCATTATAATTTTCTCTGTCGGTAGCTGTAAATGAAAAATCTGCAGAAACAGCAATAGCTTCAATGTCAGTAGTTGCATTTACAGTAGTTGTACCATTAAAAGCACTTAGAGTTACAGTGTAACTGGTATTTTCGTATGGAGAATCAATTGATGGAGAATCGTCAGTTGATCCATCCATGTCTCCTGTAGGTAAAGACTGCCATTCGTAGCTTAAGGAATAACTTAACGTAATTGGAGCTCCACTTGTTAAGTTGTAGTAGGTTAGGGTTTTTACCTGTGGATTTACCGAGAGTTCAAGGATATTACAATCAAAAGTTGTTGTCTCTATTTCAGCAGAAGTGATTTTGGGTTGAAACACCCAGCAGTAAAAATCGTCTGTAGAACTTCCGTTATCTCTGGTAACCCTGTAACCTGTTTCTTTTAAAGCAAGGGATAAAGTAGGATCGTTACCACTTTGTATCTGATTCCAACCTGTGTTGGAGTAGGTGTACCAAGTGTAAGTACTTCCTGTTAAAGTGGGTACACTTAAAGTTCCTGTAGATATATCAGAAAATATAAAAATAGGATCAGATGAATTGGATGTGGTTTCATAAGTATAACCATTTGCAACGATTTGAGCATTAGTTTTAATGACTATGATGCTCAATAATAAAAGTATGATGTATTTATAAATTATCTTCATAATAGGAAATTCCTGTTTATTAGAATTCAAAGATATTTAATTAAACGGTATTGGAGAAAATAAATTGTAATCTGATGTTGATAATGTAGTTGGAAATAGTCCAATAGGAATATACTATAACTTACTACCATAGCTTATAACAATTCAAGGTTTGATAATGGATTAATATGAGAAGTGCTCATAACTAAATTTATCGGGTTATAAAATTTTGTGTATATCTATGAAGTTTTCTCTATGCTCTCTGTGATATAAAATAACACCAGTAAGGATATAATACCTTTCTGTAAGTTTTTATTTTAAAATGTTATACTATGAAGTAGACCGGTAACTGGTAAATTGGAAAAATAATTTAAAAATCTTAAATAAATAATAGATTATGACACGCACCTTTTGGGGTATGGTGCCTTTTTATTTTTATCATTCTTACATCTAAACTTATAAAACGTCATCCATTTTCAATCATTGATTATTAATCTTATTTTCACCACTTTTTAATACATACAATAATATGGAACGTAAAGTACTTGACGGGAGAAAAAGAAGCAATATTAGCATTGGTTGTGAGGTTGAAATTGTACAAAAGCATCATCAGAGAACAGGAGAACTAACCGAAGGTTTTGTTTCAAGAATACTAACCAAGTCAGCCTCTCATCCTCATGGTATAAAAGTTCAGCTAGAAACAGGTGAGGTTGGAAGAGTGAAGAACGTGATTGAAGAAGAATAGTATCTTTTTTATAATAGAGAATCAAGGAATCCCACGTGAGGAAACGGGTGATAGCGATTAGGTTTCGCTTCATCATAGAGGACACGTGCCATAGCAATTGAGGAACGAGCTACAAGCTCGCACCAGCGTAATCTTAAATAGAAGAAAGTTCTCTGTGTAACTCTGTGAGATACCTCTGCGAACTCTGTGGTTAATAAAATAAACTTTTTACCTCAGTTTACGTTAGTTAATGGAATTTGAAAAACAGAACTTTATATTAAATGGCAAGTAATTTTTGGAAAGATAACCAAGGCCCTATGTTTATGCTCGCTCCGATGGAAGATGTAACTGATACTTCATTTCGTCAGTTAGTAATGGAGATTAGTAATCCGGAGCATTTGCATGTGTTGTTTTGTGAGTTTATGAATACTGATGGCTTTTGTCATCCGGAAGGTAGGGAGAGGGTTGCACAACGATTAAGAATTAATGATAGTGAGCAGGAGCTATTAAACAAAACCAATACTGCCTTAGTGGCTCAGATATGGGGAACCAATCCTGAAAACTTTTATCAAACAGCAAAGTATATAAGCGAGAATACTTCTTTTAATGGTATTGATATCAATATGGGTTGTCCCATGAAAAACATTATTAAAAAAGGAGCCTGTTCAGCACTGATTGATCAGCCAGCTTTGGCCAAAGAAATAATTGAAGCCACCATTGAAGGATCATCTTTACCTGTAAGTGTTAAAACACGTATTGGAGTTAAAGAGGTGGTTACCGAAAAATGGATTTCGCATTTATTGACTACCGATATTCAGGGATTAACGGTTCATGGCCGTGTTCAAAAGATGCTTTCTACTGGTAAAGCCGACTGGAACGAAATAGCCAAAGCCAAGCAGTTAGCAAAAGAGCTAAATAAAGATATTAAAATCATAGGTAACGGTGATGTGTTGACGCTTGAGCAAGGTTATGACTATATCAATAAATATGATTTGGATGGAATCATGATTGGTCGTGGAATATTCCATAATCCTTGGTTTTTTAATGCATCAGAAACTCCTGAGGATGCCCAGGTTCGATTGGATACTCTTTTGCTTCATGCCAATTTATTTGATGAAACCTGGCGCAATGAAAAGCCATGGAATATCTTAAAACGATTCTTTAAAATTTACACCTCAGGATTACGAGGAGCAGCAGCCTTACGAGAAGGTTTGATGGCCACCAAAAATATGGAGGATTTGAATGAGGCAATAGAAAACTATTTTGCAGTAAATGTTATTGAACAAGAGTAACTGCAGAAGAGTTTGATAATATAATGTTACAGAAGGGTACGAGCTACAAGCTCGCACCAGCGCATAAAAATAGTCTTGTGTAAATAATATTTTTAATATTAAAGCAACTACACATAGGGACACTTATAGCTAGCGCGAGCTTGTAGCTCGTGCTAAAGTCCTCGACATCCTTCGTCTATATTTTGTGTAAAAACCTGAAATTTATAATTTTAGAGACATGAGTCGAAAATATAAATTTCATAATCCTAACGGAATCTATTTCATTAGTTTTTCCACGGTATATTGGTAGGATGTTTTTGTAAGAGAACAATACTTTGATGCAATGGTAGAAAGCCTGGCATATTGCAGAGAAAATAAAGGATTAGAATTGTTTGCATACTGTATATTAACAAGTCATATGCATTTAATCTTTCGTGATAAGAATGGAGATCCAGGAAAGTTAATTAAAGAACTAAAAACTTTTACTTCCAAAAGAATACAGAAGCTTATTTTAGATAATCCACAAGAGAGTCGGAAAGAATGGTTGTTATGGATGATGGAAAGAGCTGGTCGGAAAAATAGTAATGTTAAGTCGAAACAATTCTGGCAACAGCATAATATGCCAATTGAATTGTGGAGCAATGATGTGATTGATCAGAAATTAGAGTATATCCATAATAATCCTGTTGAATCAGGATTTGTTACAAAACCATATTATTGGAAGTATAGTAGTGCCTCAAACTATAATGGAGATATAGGAGCTATAGAAGTTGATTTTATTGAGAGTTAAATGCAAGGATGGGTACGAGCTACAAGCTTTCTGTGGTAATAGATTAATTTAAAAAGAATCACACGTAGGGACATGTGCGAAAGCTCAAGGTACGAGTTACAAACTCGCACCAGTAGACGAGATACTATATATTGGAAAGGTACAAGGTGCAGACTATCATCAGCACTGACTTGAATGTATAGCTAGCGCGAGCTTGTAGCTCGTGCTAAAACAACAATATTAAAACTAATAATTTGTATATATTTTTCTATATGCTATTGGGGAAAGGAACTGTTTTGCTTTATTTCAGGTACAAGTTGCAAACTTGCACCAGCACTGAGGTTAGAATATTTGAACAAGGAACGAGCTACAAGCTCGCACCAACTCATAGCAGAAAATACTCTTTGTACCTTTGCAGTAGAAAATAAAAAACCACACCTGTATTCAAGAGTGGTTTTATTATGTGTATCTATTTTTGATAGAATTAGAAAGTAATTCCTAACTCAATTTCAAAAACACTCAATTCAAGATCAATTTGTTGATATGGATCAAGTACATTAGCGCCTTTAACATTATTTGCAGGAGCATATACCAATGCTAAATTAATGTCTTTACCTTTTGATCCAACTTTTTTAGTTGCACCTAAAGTAATATGCTGATTGTTTACTACTGAAGCTAAAATGTTAAATAATACTTCTGATTCCTGAACTGGTTCATCGCCATAAGCATAACCAGCTCTTAGGGTAAGAGTTTCCGATGCATTGAATTCAGTACCAAATTTAAAAACAGTCATATCTTCCCATCCAAATCCAGGTCCCTTATCTGACCCCATGGTATTACCTTCAACCAATAAATTAGAAATAGGATTCCCTAATGATTTTACTTCGCTAAAGTTGATTTGTTGTACATCAAATAAAAATTTGAATTTATCGTAGATCTGGTAATTTATACCGGCAGTAATAATTGATGGAGCATCTAGCTTACCATCCTCAGCTAAAAGACCTGCATATTTTGAAAGCTTACCTGCAAAAGTTCGAGATTGGTAGCTTACACCAACATTTAAGCCTTTAAGTATTTCGCCCATGTAACCCACTTTAAATCCAGCACCAAAGTTATAATCAGTTCCATTGTTGCTTAGGTTTTCCGGATCTTGCGACATAGAACCAAATGAATAAATACCAGTTACTTCAAATGTTTGACACATTAGCATTGCCGAAATACCAAATGCATGTTTTTCTCCAAGTTTAATGCCATATGTAGGTTCTAAGTATAATTGGTTGAAGCTTACTGATGTATTGTCGCTTGTAGGATCATAAAACGTTTGAGTTGGAAAATCAGAAGCAATACCGGTTCCATAAATCGAAAGACCGAATGCTGTAGATTCGCTTAATTTCCAGTTTGCACCTAAGTTAGGTACAAGTTTAAGTTTAACATCACTATCATATTTGCCAGGAACCAATGGCATTATTCCTTGTCCGCTTGGAGCTCCTGTAACTGTATAACTTGTAGTAGGAAATAAAAAGGTTAAAGATGCTGAATATTGTTTATCTAAAAATGCTCTACCAGCAGGGTTGTTTCCAATTATGGATGCTCTGTAATACGCAGCTCCGACACCTCCCATACCTTTACTAACGGTACCATATCCTAACATATGATATCCATCAATTGCTTTTGCTGTAGTTACAGTTAATAAACAAAGAGAAATTAAAAAAAGACGGTTAAGTTTCTTCATCATGAATTGTTTTGTGTATGAATGTTATAGTATAACAATTAAATATAATTATGTTATATAGAAAAAATATTTACTGCGTTTAATGGAGACCATATTACGCTAATGTGGGACAATGGTTTCAATAAAGTTAAATTTAAATATATGCTGTTAACTATGGGTGTTGCAAATTACTTATAGTGAGTTATGTATAATAAAAATATTTGAGTGTTAATGCGGAATATTAAACCTCAATCATTAAATAAGATGAAAAATGGGTGTTTTATTATATTCTTATTGTTATTACTTTATGTATTAGAATTGTCTGTGAGAATAAAAATTATAACTTTGAGCTCAATATGAAACGAGCCATGTTAAAGGGTTCTCACACACGAGGATGACAAAATTGGCGAATTCCATATGGCAAATAAAAGCAAATTTATATATATGAAACAAATAGCAGTAAATACCTTAGTCCTTGTGGCGGTCGTTTTATATAAATGATGCTCGGTATTTACATTAATAAAATATAATGCACCCTGCCGAGTTTCGGTAGGGTTTTTTTATGGATTTTAAACAACAAAATAACATTCTTCTAGCGGTCGTGGTGGTCCTTTCAGGAACTCCATAGGGCGTGCTATATCGTATTTTTTATTTATAAGCCCTGTGGATTTTTATTCGCAGGGCTTTTTTTATTTTATAAAACCACTATTATTATGTCAGAACAAAACAATTTTACCAAAAACCTAATCAGTGAACGAATACAGCAGGTTCCTCGATCCTTTATTCGTGATATTCTTAGTGTAACCAATGCGCCTGAGATTATTTCCTTTGCCGGTGGATTGCCAAATAAAAAGTACTTTCCTGTTAAAGAAATTCAGCAGTGTACTATAGATGTACTTGCCAATAATGGAGAAGCTGCGTTGCAGTACAGCACTACAGAAGGATTACCAGAATTAAGAGAGCATATTAGTTGGTACTACAAACAACAAGGTTTAACGATTTCAACAGATCGTATTTTAATTACCACAGGATCACAGCAAGCTTTGGATTTGATAGGTAAGGTTTTCATTAATAAAAAAGATAATGTGTTACTTGAAGAACCTTCTTATTTAGGCGCAATACAGGCATTCTCAATGTATCAACCTAAGTTTACAATAGTTCCATTGACTAATGAAGGAATGGATTGTGAAGTTTTGGAAGAGAAATTAAAATCAGAAAGAATAAAATTGGCTTATGTGGTTCCAAACTTTCAAAATCCATCAGGAATTAGTTACTCCGAAGATTGTAGGAAAGAAGTTGCTGAACTGGCCATCAAAAATAATTTACTTATGGTTGAAGATGATCCTTATGGTGCTATTCGTTTTACAGATAATAAGTATAATAGTTTGTATCATTACGCACCTGATCATACCATATTATTAGGGACTTTTTCAAAAACTGTAGCTCTGGGATTTAGAATGGGATGGATTGTAGCTCCAAATGAAGAAATTTACAATAGATTGGTAATTGCAAAACAAGCAGCAGATTTACATTCAGATATTTTTTCGCAGCGGATTATCAGTACATTCTTATCAAAATATGATTTAAATATCCACATGAAAAAAATTATTGAGGCATACAGAAATCAATCTCAGGTAATGACAGAAGCTATAAAAAAGTATTTTCCTCAAGATATTTCCTATACAAAACCTGAGGGTGGAATGTTTTGTTGGGTAACTATGCCTGATGGATATTCTGCAATGACTTTGTTTAATGAAGCTATAAAGCAAAAAGTGGCATTTGTTCCGGGAGTACCTTTCTACATTGGTAAGAAGGATATAAATACTTTCAGATTAAATTTTTCATGTTCTTCACCTACAGAAATAGAAGAAGGCGTTAAACGTTTAGAGAAGGCAATGCAGGTATGTTATCATAGGATTGATATTTAGGTTATTCAGTTTTTCAGAATCTATAAACATGGATTACAAAAATTTTTGATACAATTAAACATCCTGAAAAATTTAATAAGACACAATATATTACGGATTTAGTATCTTATGTTCTATTGTTTTAAAATTAATGGTTGAAATATTTGAGATACTAAATCTTTTTGTAGTTTCACTAACTTAATAACAAGTAGGTTTAAATTAATTGAGATGAATATTCTTTTTGCTAACACACAGGAGTTTAATCCACAGATAGGAGGAGTTGAGAGAGTAACAGATATTTTAACACGTTATTTTATTAACAATTTTGATGTTAAGGTGTATTTTTTAGCAGCTTTTCAATCTGATTATAGTAAAAGCTATACTCCTTCGGCAGAGCAATTCATTCTTCCAAATCAAAAAGAAATTCTTGATAAAGTAAATATTGATTTTTTTGCAGAAGTTATACAGGAAAATAGTATTGATGTAGTTGTTAACCAGGCTGGTAATATTGAAAGGTTTTGTGAGTTATGCTTTAAGGTAAAGCAAATTCATGCATTTAAGCTTATTTCCGAATTACATATTGACCCTGCATTTCGTTTAAAAGAAATGAGTTTGATTAAGCCATCTTACTTTGCCAAACGTAGATACTATTTAGTATTAAAAAATACTATATACTACTCTCTGAATTATTCAAAAAAAAAGAAAGAAGTAACCAGATTTTATACTGAGCTGTACAATAATAGCGACAGGATTATTTTGTTATCAGATCAATTTATTCCAGCATTTAAGAGTTTATGTAACAGTAAAGATTATAATAAGTTAATAACAATTCCGAATCCTTTTATATCTGATGGTGGAGTTAGTTTAGATAAAAAAGAAAAGATATTGTTGTATGTGGGGCGATTAGATCAGGAGCATAAAGGAGTTGATCGTTTAATAAAAATATGGAAGTCAGTTTCACCTAAATTTCCTGATTGGCAACTTTTATTTGTTGGAGATGGTCCTTCAAGAAATGATCTTGAGGCATATGTTCATCAGCATAATATACAACGAGTAATCTTAAAGGGATTTACAGATCCAACTGATTATTATAAGTCTGCAGCTATATTATGTATGACTTCAAATTATGAAGGTTTACCAATGGTGTTATTAGAAGCTATACAATATAAATGCATTCCTATTGCCTACCGAAGTTTTGAAAGTCTAGATGACATTATCAAAAATGCTGAAAATGGTTATTCAATAAAACCTTTTTCTGTAAAGGATTATAAGTTTCGTTTAACTACTTTAATGAAAGATGAACAACTACAGCAAAAGCTTAGGGAAACAGAGTACAATAGTAATATGTTCTCTTTAAAATCCATTACAAAAAAATGGATGTCTACTTTTACTGAGTTGTTAAATTCGTAATTTCTATTTTACTGAAACTTCAACTCTGAATTCAGGATTATTTAATTCTGCAGCCATATTGTTAAAGTCTACATTTTGTAGTTTTATAGACGAAGGGTTACATCCTAATGTTTCCAACATATAAGATTTTAATAGATTATTTCTATTAGTGTAAAGTTCATTGAATGATGTTTGTAAATCCTGGATTGGCACTATTCTTTTGCATTTTTCAGCAATAGATAGAGTATCACTTTCTGGTAAAAGCTTTGACAGATAGGTTTTAAAATCCTCATTCTTATCATTAACATTTCTCCAGTCTGTAATTTTTTGTGAAGGTTGTTCTGTAATGAATTGAGTTTTTACTTGTTTAATGGCAAGCTCTGTAATTTCATCATCCATAGAAACCTCCTGACGAAAGCTAAAAATCAGATCTTCCTTCTTGTTAAGAATTTCTGCAATTTTATCCAATACTTTTCTTTGATCTCCAGAAATAGAGTCTTGAGTATATTCAAAAGGAACTTTTTCAAGTTCTTCAGGTTGTGTTCCAACCAAACTTGCCAAGGAATTAAATGGTTGAGTTGCTGTTTTTGTAATAAACTTTCTAAGTGTTTTCCAGATGATTGGGCCTAACTTAAAACCAGGTTCAGATGGATTTCCTGTTACTGGTAATTCAAATTCTACATTATCCTGGGCATCTTTAATTAAGTATAGAGCGAGTTTAACAGGTAGTTTAGTTGCTGTTGTATCCTTTGTTCTTTTACCAAATTGCATTTCTTTAACCAGAAGGTGGTTGTTATTTTCCAAATTAGTTGGGTTCATTTTAACGTCAGCATCATAATTAAATAAACCTGAAACAATTGGATATGCTAAATAGTATTCTGTATATGGCGAAAAACTGTGCAAGTCGAGATCTGTAATTGCTCCTTTGTAATACAAATATGAAGAATTCTGAATGCTGAAATTAGTTTCACCAACAAATTTTCCTTCATTGTTAAATTCAATACTCCATTTAATTGGAATCTCATTATTTTGTTCTTTTACATCATTAAGGCCAATATTAATGTTTTTGATGTTGTAGCTAAAGGGTCTGTTTAAAGTGTTATCAGTAAATGCAATTAAACCATTATTAATCGAAATACTGTCAATGCAGTAATATAGTGATGAAGTGTCAGGTTCAGATGTTGTTATGCTATCAGTTTCAACACTTTCCAATGTGTCAGATAAAACAGGGTTTAAAAAGTATTCCCAGTTACTTTGATCTGAATTCAATATAGCTGAAATAGCAGGCTTATCAACTGATATTTTATTTATCACATACCTCGATTTTTCTAAATCGATAGAATCGAGTTTTGTAAATATTCGTTGAGCAGAAAATAATTTCGCTCCATTGTTGTCAATCATACTAAAGCTATCAACCGCTATAGTTCCATCAACAAGTATTTTATCCGTTTGCTCAATACTTCCTTTAATATGAATATCTGATTGTAATAATCCATTAAATGAATCAATATTCATGTAGTCTTTTAGGTAATTAGTAAAGTTATTGAGTTGTATGTTTTGGGTACCAAAGTTTACCTTGTATTCAGCATTTTGTTGATTAATTTCTGCATCAACTTTAACCTGTCCGTTTTCACCAATTGAAAACTGAATTCCCATTTCGCTACTTTTACTATCCCATGCTATTAATGGTAAACTTAAATTCAGTTTGTCAAAATTTAAAAGGTTATCAATTTGTTCGTCATAGTAATGAAATTCTCCATTTTGAAGATCGATATTTCGAATTGAAAATTTCACATTATCTTCTTCTTGTATTATGGTTGAGTCAGTTTGTATTTCTTCTACTACCGAAGAATCTGCAGAGGGAATCATATCATCGAAATTAAACTGAGCCCCATTTTGCTTCACATAAATATAAGGATTCACTAATCTGATCTGAGAAACAGCATATTCGTTTGATATCATTTTCCATGGATCATAATTCACCAACAGTTCATGAAAGTAAACGAATGTATCTTTTTTGTTTTCTTCATAAAGAGTAAAATCTCTTAATGTAACCTGAACTTTAAGATAGTTGATATGGAGTTCGTTCAGGGAAATTTTTCTGCCTACGAGTTCTTCGCTGTGTTTAACAACGTAGTTTTTTATAATGGTTGAAAGAAAAAATAATACTAAAAAAATAATAAAAGTAATCCCAGCAATAAAATAATGCTTTTTCTTAAAGGTCATCTTTATTAATGTATGAGGTTAAAACAAGTAAACAAAATAAACGAAAAATTTAATGTTATACTTGTTTTAAATACATTTTTATTTAGTGTTTAATGCTAAATTGACTAAATCCGTATGGAGTAATGTCATGAATCATGTAGTCTGTAACATCTGAAAACCTTGGCCCCTTTGTGCAATCAATAATAAAAAAATCTAATTTATTTCGTTCTCCCTCGGCGTCTATTTCAACCTCCCCGTCAGGAAGGTTTCTTACATATCCTTTAATTCCATGATGTTGAGCTTGCCCTTTTACAAAATAGCGGTATCCAACTCCCTGAACTTTTCCGCTTACAATCATTTTTACCCTACGCATCGCTATTTAGTTTTATACCTTACAATTTACAGTTTAGATAGCTTTAATAAAAGCTTTTTTCGTTAAATGATTTTAAAAATTTTGCAATAGCAATATCGGCAGGGAGCCAATTTAAATATAGTAATTCAGAAGTATTTAACCATCTAATTTCAGAATGTTCAAGAGGCTGAGGAGTACCGTTGGCGATACTACAAACATAAGGTTGTAATTCTATGTGTTTATCCAAATGCTGATGAGTAAAGGCAGGAAGTTTCTTGTGTATGTGAATCTCACAGTTTAATTCCTCTTTAATTTCTCGCATTAAGCAATTTTCACTTGATTCACCTTCTTCAATTTTGCCACCTGGAAATTCCCAAAATCCTGAATGTGGCATTGAACTGCTTCTTTTTGCAGTGAGAATTTTGTTGTTTTCTACGATAATGGCACAGGTAACTTTAATAATCATGGCAGTAAATTAGTATAATGAATTTAACTTCGAAAAAAATATCCGTATTTTTATTTTCTAAATACAACACAGCATTTTATGAGTATGATAGTTCCTGAAAAATGGATTCAAACTAAAGTGACATTAGGATTCATTATTATGATTGTCATTGCTGTTGTAATTTTTACAATAAGTTACATTTCAGTGGCCTCAATAATTAAGATAAAAAATAATGATTCCAGTAATGAACAAGAGTTTACTTATCTGAATCAGTTGGTTTTTGAAATCTTTGAAACTGAAGGAGTCAGCAGGGTATATGGTGTAACAGGAAAGGAAGAATACAAAAAGCAGTATGAATTACATCATGATTCTGTATTAAGTATTATTTCGTATTTACCTAAGCTATTTACTGATACTACATCAAAACAAAGCATTGCTGAGGTTAAGAGGCTTTATTTAAGAAAAAAAGAGCTAATGGACCAGCTGTTGCAAATTAATATTATTAATCTTCACAGGTCAGCTACAGAGAGTTTGTTAGATTCAATTCCAGATTCGTTAAACTATGAAGTAACAGAGTATACTTACACTACAGTTAAAGTGGATTCTGTTTATGAAAATTCAAGTGTTTCTGAATCTATGGGACCAGAAGATCAGGAACGAAAAGGATTCTTAAAACGCATGAGTGATTTTCTGTCGGGGAAAAAGAAAAAGGATAATGTGAAAGATGCAGTACCTACAGTTAGTCAACAAGTGGATTCAACAGTGAAGAAACAAGTGCGAACAGATCAAAATATTAGACAACTAAAAACACAACTTCAAAAAGTAAGTAAGCAGGATGAACTTTTTAACAGGAGGTTGCAAAGGCATGAAAATGATTTAATAAAACTTGACAGACTTCTAACAGAGCAAATCAAAGCAATATTGAATAATCTTCAGGATATATCTGTAAAGAAAAATATAAAACGAAGAGTGGAAATGGAAGCAATGCGGAGTGATTTACTAGATCGGGTATTGATTTTAGTAAGTTCGGCAATTTCATTAATGCTGTTTTTTATTTTCTGGATTAGTAAAGATATAGCAAAAAGTCAAAGATTAAAGAATGATATAATATCAGCAAAAGAAAGAGTTGATAAGTTATTAAAAGTTAAGGAACAGTTTGTTGCTCATATGAGTCATGAAATAAGAACACCTTTAACGTCAATTATTGGATTTTCAGAACAGCTCTCGAGATTACATTTAGGTGAAACTCAAAAAAATATTTTGGGAAAAATAAAATTATCGGCAGAGCACTTAATCGGATTAATAAATAATATACTTGACTCATCAATGTTGGAGTCAGGAAAAGTAGAGTTTTTTAAAGATCAGATCAATGCTAAAACTATGATGGATGAGCTTCAGAATTTATTTGATCTAAAAGCTCACGAAAAAGGTATTGAACTAAGTTATGAAGTTGATGAGAATTTGGAACACTTTGAATCCGATTCATTAAGACTAAAGCAGGTGCTAATCAATTTAATAGGTAACTCATTAAAGTTTACACATAAGGGATTTGTCAGGTATAAAGTAGAGATCAATAAAGATATGCTTGTTTTTACTGTGTCTGATACAGGCATTGGAGTTCCAAATGATAAACAGAAGTCAATATTTAAAATGTTCAACCAGGTAAATATTAGCCTTTCCAGAAAGTATTCAGGAACGGGTTTGGGGTTGTCTATAAGTCGTCAAATAATTGAGGCTATGGGAGGCTCAATTAGCCTGCAAAGTAAAGTCGACGAGGGAAGTACATTTAAATTTGAAATCCCATATATTCCAGGAAACAAAATAGTGTCAGAATCAAAACAAGAACTGCGCTATAATTTTAAAGACAAAAATATTTTAGCCATTGATGACGATGAAATGATATGTCAGGTTATTGATGGTATCTTAAATGGAAAATGCAATAAACTTGATGTTAATTCATCTATAGATATGGCATTAAAGGCTATGGATCAAAATAAATATGATTTGTTTATGATTGATTTACATATGCCAAAAATAGATGGTTTACAATTAATGAAAATTATTAGAGAGGAGAAACATCTATCAACTCCAATTTTATTTTTAACTGCAGATATGGTTAATTCTGAACTGAAGAAAGCTTATGATAATAAAAGTGTTTGGATTTTAGCGAAACCTTTTACTCACAATCAGATTATGGAAAAGATTTCTGAGATATTATCAGTTGGGACTAATGCTGATATAAGTAAGGATAAATCTCGAAAAGAAGACCTACAATCAAAAGAAACAGATAAAATGGGAATTTCAAAAAGTAGTAAATTGTATGATTTAGAAGGAGTGAAGTCTTTTACAGGAGACGATAAAGAATTTTTGTTTTCGATTATTCAAACTTTTATTGAAAATACAGAAACTGGAATTGATGATTTAGATGAAGCAATAGGCAATAATGATCACAATGAAATTGCAGAAAAAGCACATAAAATGCTTACTGGTTTCAGGCAGTTTAAAATCGAAAAAGGAATTGACATATTATCAAATATAGAGACCACTCGTAGTAAAACCCTTAAAAAGGAAGAGCTTCAAAATCTTTTAAAGGAGTTGAGGAATTTGTGGAAACCGATAAATATGGAGTTACAGAACATTATAAGTTAATAGACCTATATTTTTATAGGTCTATTCCATACTTGTATATTTTGTTGTATAATGTTTTTCTGTCAATCCCAAGAATACGAGCAGTTTTGGCTTTATTATATTTTGTTTTTTCCAATGTTTCAAGAATCATTTCTTTTTCAGTTTTCTCTTTGACATCTTTTAGTTGTACTGGAATTTCTTCTTGGGAATTTCTTTGAGGATGCTGAATTTCATGAGGTAGATTACTTACTGATATCTCATCTTCTTTGCATAAAAGAACAGCTCGTCTTATAACATTTCGCAGTTCTCTAAGGTTTCCTGGCCATTCGTACTGTTGAAAAATGTCCTTAACTCTACTACTGATTATAATGTTTTGCTTATCAAATTCCTGTGAGGCAAAATCCAGAAATTTGTATCCATAAAATAAGATATCCTCTTTGCGCTCTCTAAGAGGTAAAATTTGAATTGAAAACTCATTTAATCGATGGTAAAGATCTTCTCTGAATTTTCCACTGAATGAAGTGTCCCTAAGATTTTCATTTGTTGCTGCAATAATTCTGCATGAGATAGGGTATTCTTCATTTGCACCTAATCTACGGGCTTTTCTTTCTTGAATCGCTCTTAATAATTTTACTTGTACATCATAACTTAGATTTCCTATTTCGTCAAGAAAAATGGTTCCGTTTTTTACCATTTCAAAATGACCCACTTTATCCTCCAGAGCACCAGTAAAAGAACCTTTTTTATGCCCAAATAATTCACTTGAGGCAATGTCTGTATGTAATGCACCGCAATCAACTGCAACAAACGGTTCTTTATTCCTATTGCTGAGTTCGTGTATTCGTTGTGCTACGTATTCCTTGCCAACTCCACTTTCCCCTAATATTAAAACAGATAGCTCTGTAGGGGCAATTAGTTCTATTTGTTGATCAATCTCTAATGAATATCGGCTAATTCCTTTTATGTACTCTCTTGTAGAAACAGGTTTTTTCTTTTGGGGCTTGGGATCTATTTTTTCAAATGCTCTGTTAATTACATGAAGTAGTTCATCTGGATTTATAGGTTTTGTTACATATTCAAATGCACCGAGCTTTATAGCATTTACTGCAATACGTATGTCGGAATATGCAGTAATTAAGACAACAGGAGTGTTTAGGTTTTTCTTTTTGACGATAGGTAATAAATCAAGTCCTGTAGAATTATCGAGTCTGTAGTCGGTTAAAATCAAATCAAACTCTTTTTCAGTAATTAGGTTTTGTGCATTGTTAAACGTACTTGCATAGGTAGTATTGAATCCTTTTCTTTTTAAGAATCCTTCTATCATCATTCCAAAGGAAGTATCGTCGTCAACAATTAATATATTAAACATAGAGTAAATACTTTTTACATTTAAGAAAAACGAGTATGTAAATACGAAATATTCTCAAAGATATACGTAATAACATCAAAAAGATTATCTGTTTTCATTTTTTTGGAAATAATAGGCAAAAAAAATGCGGGTCAACGTTTTGACCCGCAGCCTAGAACTACATTTAACTATATATGGTAACAATAGTCTAGAGTTAGTGGTATCCTAAATTTGTGTGTTGTGTGTTGTGTGTTGTGTGTTGTGTTGTTGATACCGTTAACCGTATGTGATATGAGAAACTTTTACTTATTTATCATATATGGTGCAACTTTTAAAATTATTCTGTTTAATCTTTGAATGATGAATAGATGCACCTTTTAATAATACAATCCCTATTAATAAAAAGAGAGATGTGATTATTAAAGCAACTAACCTATTGTAAACAGATGAATTCATAATTTTTTATTTATCGTTACGCTTTGATATAATGAAAAACTATGCCATAAAAGAGGTGTTTCTTAGTATTTTCTTTTAATGTGCAGAAAATCAATAGGTAAGTATTTGTTATGTTTTATTATGAAATATTATCCATCAAAAAAAGTGTGGAAAAAATACACATAGTGTAGCTACATAGTGTAGATGTATCATTAGATCGGTGTGTAATTAAAGTTGAAAGGATTATAATGTATTCTTAAAATCATCTATTAAAATGTGTTATTTTGTATCAGCTATTTAATATTGCTATATATGTTTATTAATGCGCATACTCATAAATTAGGAAAAGGAGATATTGTTATTTTTAATAAGTATCCACTAGATGAATTTCCTGAAGTGGCTGAAAATGTTTTATTTTCATGTGGGATACATCCATGGTTTATCAAAGATACTAACCTGGAACAATCTTTTGATGCAATCAGAATACATTGTGAAAGGAACCAAATTATTGCCATTGGGGAATGTGGATTAGATAAGTATATAGAGAATATGCCACTTCAAGAGGAAGTATTTATTAAGCATATTCAAATATCAGAGCAATATAAATTACCTTTAATTATTCATTCCGTAAAATCTCATCATTTAATTCTGGAAATAAGAAAAAAAAGTAAAGCAAAACAATCTTGGATTATTCATGGTTTTAATGGTTCAACAGAGACTGCACAACAATTTATAAAACAAAATATTTTCCTTTCTTTGGGGCCCAATTTATTTAAAAATAGGGATAAAGTATTTAAACTATTAAACACTATCGATATGAATTATGTTTTGTTTGAAACAGATGATACAGATATCGATATTAGAAAAATATATTTTGATGCAACCTGCATTTTAAATAAGTCGGAATCTGAAATAGAACATCAAATTATGTCGAATTTTAAAAGAATTTTTAATTAAGGATGGATTGGTTAGAACGTACTGAGTTGCTTTTAGGTAGAGAAAAATTGGAGCAACTTTCAGAAAAGCATGTTTTAGTTGTTGGTTTAGGAGGAGTTGGTGCTTATGCAGCAGAATTAATTGCACGTGCCGGTATTGGAAGAATGACAATAATTGATGGAGATACGGTGAATGATAGTAATAGAAACAGACAATTACCTGCATTAATCAGTACTCATGGCCAATTAAAGGCTGAAGTGATGGGAGAAAGGTTGAAAGATATAAATAGTAAACTTCAGCTGACTGTAATTAATGATTTTATGGATGAGGAGCGTTTTAGCGAATTGGTGAAAAATTCGTATGATTACGTGGTTGATGCTATAGACACCTTGTCTCCAAAAGTGGCATTGATTAAGAATGCTATTGAGAATAATATTCCTATTGTATCTTCAATGGGAGCAGGAGGGAAGTTTGACCCTTCACAAGTAGAAATTGTTGATATTTCTAAGTCGAAATATTGTAATCTTGCCAGACAAGTAAGAAAGCGCTTGTATCAGTTTGGAATTAGAAAAGGAATTCCGGTTGTTTATTCAAGAGAGCAGGTACCTAAAGAGTATATCATTAAAACTGAAGGTGAAAGAAATAAGAAAACAACAGTTGGAACCATTTCGTATATGCCTCCGATTTTTGGTTGTTTTGTGGCAAGTAAAGTTATAAGGGATTTAGTGAAAGAATAATATATTAAAAAGAACAAGCTGTTACTATGAGCAACAGCTTGTTTATATATTAATTAGTTTTCTTAAGCAACCATGCTATATTATCGGCTAAATTGCTAACAGTCTTTTGTGCCTCTTCATCTTTTTCATAATCGTTTAAAGCAGCAGATTTAGATACATTCCAGTATGTTGAACCAGGTACAATCATATTGCTGATTAAAAAGAAATGGTTTATTGAATCAAATGCATGTAAAGAACCTGCTCTTCTTGCTACTGTTATTGCTGCGCCAATTTTACGGGATAAGGCCATATTGTTTGCCCTGGAAACTACTCCACCTCTATCTATTAAAGCTTTAAGTTCAGGCGTAATGTCTGCAAAATAAGTAGGAGATCCCATTATTATTGCATCAGCATTAAGCATTTTTTCAATAACCGGAGATAGAGAGTCATTTATTACACATTTTAAATTTTTTAATTCTCCACATTTTCTGCACGCAGTACAACCTTTAATTGTTTCACCTCCAATGTTAATTATTTCTGTCTGTATACCTTCTTTGTTCAAAACATTGGCTGCTATCTGCAGTAAACCATTTGTGTTGCCTTCTTTTCGGGGACTACCATTAATTAAAATTGCTTGCATAATAATATTTGTTTTGATGCAAAAATAATTGATTTGATATAATTACAATTAGTATTTAATAAGGAGATTGTAAAACATTAAATTTTAAGCAAAGTGATTATGAAAAATCGTAATGTTAAAAATATAACAAATTGTGATATTTGTGTTTTAATTGTTAACTTTCTGGATTTAATAAAAATATTGTCTTAATTTTGTATTGCTTAAAGCATAAGTTTGATTTTATAAGGATTTATTAAAAGTCTTTTCTTTATGAAAGTATTAAAATTTGGTGGAACATCTGTTGGTTCTGCCCAAAGAATGAAAGAAGTAGCAGCTCTGGTTTGCAATGGAGAACAAAAAATTGTTGTATTGTCGGCAATGTCTGGGACAACAAATTGTTTGGTTGAGATAGCAAATTATCTTTACAAAAAGAATAATGATGGAGCTAATGAGCTTATCAATGAATTAGAGCAAAAATACTATGATGAAATAGACAAGCTCTATAAAACAGATGAGTTTAAACAAAAGGGTAAGGAATTAATAGAATCTCACTTTGACTATATAAAATCTTTTACCATTGATGTATTTACAGCTTTTGAAGAGAAGGCTATTCTTGCTCAAGGGGAGTTGATTTCAACTGCAATGTTTCAATTCTATTTAGAAGAGATTGGTAAAAGCTCTGCTTTAATTCCTGCATTGGAATTTATGCGTATTGATAAGCATAATGAACCAGATACAATTTATATAAAAGAAAATTGTTCTAAAGTATTGTCTGAAAATCCTGATTTAGAGATTTATGTTACTCAAGGATACATATGTCGAAATGCTTTTGGTGAAGTTGATAACTTGCAAAGAGGAGGAAGTGATTATACCGCAAGTTTAATTGGAGCAGCTATAAATGCAGATGAAATTCAAATCTGGACTGATATTGATGGGATGCATAATAATGATCCAAGATTTGTAGAAGATACTCATTCTGTAGCTAACCTATCATTTGATGAGGCTGCTGAGTTAGCCTATTTTGGAGCAAAAATTTTACATCCAACAAGTGTATTACCAGCTAAGTTATCTAATGTTCCTGTAAGATTATTAAATACAATGGAGCCTAAAGCTCCCGGAACATTAATTTCATCTTCTCAGGAAAAGAATAGAATTGCAGCAGTTGCCGCAAAAGATGATATTACTGCTATCAAGATTAAGTCTGGAAGGATGCTTTTAGCTCATGGTTTCTTACGTAAAGTATTTGAAATATTTGAGACTTATAAAACTCCAATAGATATGATCACAACTTCTGAAGTAGGAGTTTCTGTAACAATTGATAATAGCAAACATATTGATGATATAGTTGATGATTTAAAAAAGTTCGGAACTGTTGATGTAGATGATGATCAGGTAATTATTTGTGTAGTTGGTGATTTAATTGCTGGTAATATTGGATATGCAAATAAAATATTTGAAGCATTAAAAGGGATTCCAATTCGTATGATTTCATATGGAGGAAGTAATTATAATGTATCAATTTTAGTACATAAAAAATATAAAAAAGATGCACTTAATGCATTGAGTGAAAAATTATTTTAATCAGAATAATAAAATGACAAATCATTTTCCGGTTGAGAAATTACAAGATATAGAAACTCCTTTTTATTATTATAATATGGAATTACTTGAGCAAACGCTTAAAGTAATCAAAGAGGAGTCTGATAAGTATGGTTATCATATTCACTATGCAGTAAAAGCAAATGCAAATAAGCGTATTCTTGAAACAATTAATTCATTTGGTTTAGGTGCGGATTGTGTTAGTGGGAATGAAGTGTCTGCTTCTTTAGATGCAGGTTTTTCTTCAAATAAGGTTGTTTTTGCTGGTGTTGGAAAATCAGATAAGGAGATAATCACAGGATTACAAAATAACATTGGGTGTTTTAATGTTGAGTCAATACCTGAACTTGAAGTTATTAACGAACTTGCAGAAAAGGAAGGTGTTGTTGCTAACGTAGCATTAAGAATTAATCCGAACGTAAAAGCTAATACACATCACTATATTACTACTGGTCTTGAAGAAAATAAGTTCGGTATTTATATTTGGGATCTTGAAAAAGTGATGGATAAAATTGAGCAACTGCAGAATGTTTGCTTTAAAGGAATTCACTTTCATATCGGATCTCAGATTAACGATTTGGATTCATATAAGCAGCTTTGTACTAGAGTAAATGAATTGCAGGAATTTTTTGAACAGCGAAGAGCAATTCCTCAAATTGTAAATGTTGGTGGTGGTCTTGGTATAGATTATGAAAATCCAGATGAAAATCCAATGCCCAACTTTGAAGCTTTCTTTAAAATTTTTGATGAGTTTCTAGAATTAAAAGAAGGTCAGGAGGTGCATTTTGAATTGGGACGTTCGGTTGTTGGTCAATGCGGAAGCTTGATGTCAAGAGTGATTTATGTAAAGGAAGGTGTAAATACCAGTTTTGCTATCGTTGATGCAGGTATGAGTGACTTGATTCGCCCGGCATTATATCAGGCATATCATAAAATTCAAAATCTTTCATCTAATGGTGAGGAGATGAAATATGATGTTGTTGGACCTATATGTGAGTCTTCAGATTGTTTTGGAAAAGCGGTTACTCTTCCTGAAACTAAACGAGGTGATTTAATCTGTATCAGATCAGCAGGAGCATATGGTGAAATAATGGCAAATCAATATAATTTAAGAGCTCTTCCAAAGGGTTTTTATTCAAATGATTTATAGTTATCTTTGTAAAGATTTTTTTTATGATATAGGTGTGTCTTTAGGCACACCTTTTTTGTTGCTATAATTATTGACTATGTTTTACACGTTGTTTATTAATGTAGGTAGCTTGTTTTTAATGATGCTGCCGGGTTATTTATTAATTCGTAAAAATGTGCTGGGAGCGTCAGCATTAAAAGATTATAGTCATGTAATAATAAAGGTTTTTTATCCGTGTTTAATATTTAGTTCGATGACACGGAATTATTCTTTGGATCAAGTTCTGGATTCGTGGCAATTACCGGTAGCTGCATTTTTAATTCTGTTTGTCGGGTATCTTATTGGGTTGATTTATAATGGCTTTTTTAAAGATGGCGATTTAGAGCATAAAAAAAGTATGCTGTATCAGTTTACTATCAATAATTACTCTTTTCTTCCATTAGCGATTATTGCCAAATTGTACGATGAACAGCACATGGCAGCTTTAATATTATCCACCCTTGGATCTGAGATAACTGTATGGACATTAGGAATGTCTATTTTAAATAAAAAAGGTAAGAAGTTTAATATCAAAAATCTTAAACATCTTTTATCAGCTCCTTTAATGAGTGTTTATTTCTCACTATTAGCACTTGTTTTGTTCTCTAAATTCGAAATTTCAATAGAGAGTTTAACTCAGAAATATTCTACTATAAAATATTTAAATCAAACCATATTTGATTTGGGGCAGGCAACTATTCCGCTTTCGCTAATTATGACAGGAGGTAGAATGGGGAAGATTAAGTTTAGAGACCTTAAGTCTAAAGACATCTGGATTGTTACCTTGTTTAGAATGGTGATAATTCCAATAGCTGCAGTGTTTATGATTAAGTTGGTTTTTCCGGGGCATCCCTTCCAAAATGTAATGTTAATAGTATGTGTGATGCCAAATGCTATTGCTAGTTTAGTTTTAGGGGAGTTATATGGGGGAGATCAAAACTTATTAAGTGGAACAGTTCTAATAAGTCATCTGGTTTCGTTGGCTTTAATACCGTTGTGGTTAATGATTCTACTTTAGGGTGTATGATTTACAAAATTATAAAAGGGGAAGATTTAAAGAGATCTTCCCCTTGTTTTTATAATTAGTTTTTAAGTTTTTCTAATTCAGAGTGAATTTTATCCCACCTTTCAGTTTCCATTTTAGGACCAACGACTTCAATTACGTTACCTGAAAGAAGAGCTCCGATTTCTCCACATTTTTCTATTGGTAAAAAGTTAAGCAAGCCATAAAGGAATCCGGCAGCATATAAATCACCAGCTCCTGTAGTATCAATGCTATTTGCAGGAATAACTCCTACTTCAAACGTTGTTTCAAAATGTTTGATGATTGAACCTTTACTACCAAGTTTTAATACTGCAATGTTACAGTCTTTTGCCATTTCTTCTAAAGCTTCTTTTTCTTCTTTTTTAGTGAATGCTTTAGCTTCTTCTTCATTGGCAAAAAGAATATCAACATATTTTGAAACCATATCTTTTAAGAAGGCATGATTATCTTCAACAACATTAAAGCTAGCTAAGTCTAGGGATACGATTAATTTGGCATCTTTAGCGCATTTTAAAGCCTTTTCTATTAAAGGTTGGTTATATACCAGGTAACCTTCAATATGGAAGTGTGTATAGCCATGAAACAGATCTTCAACAATATCATCAGGACTTAATTCAACTGCTGCACCTAAAAATGTAGCAAAAGTTCTTTCTGAATCCGGACTGATTAACGCAATAGCTTTTCCTGAAGCGTTTGCACTGGTTAATAATTTTGGCTCGATATTATTAGAGCTCATATCGTTTTTGAAGAATTCACCCAAATCATCATTTCCTACTTTGCCTAAAAAACCTGTTTGAACTCCCAGGCAAGATAATCCATGAATAGTATTAGCTGCAGATCCTCCTGAAGCTTGTTCCATTTTTAAATGTGCTATATGCTCTAATACTTTTGAAGAGGTTTCTGCATCTACTAATTGCATACTTCCCTTTGGGAAATCTAATCTTTTCAACAATTCATCATCTTCCATTCTTGTTAGTATATCAACAAGTGCATTTCCCATTCCTAGAACTTTGCTCATAATCAGCTATTTAATTTTTTAAGTAAAAATTTTTTAATATTTTTTTTACAAAGATATTGCATATTTTTAAATTTCCTCTTACTTTCGCAGCGCATTTGTGAAAAACACATTCTGAAACGACAGAGTGAAACAGATGAAATTTTGAAAAGGAATATTATAATACTCCTCCTTAGCTCAGCTGGTTAGAGCACCTGACTGTTAATCAGGGGGTCCTAGGTTCAAGTCCTAGAGGGGGAGCATTTTTATAACATAAGTTACTTAAGTAATTCTCATTCCTCCTTAGCTCAGCTGGTTAGAGCACCTGACTGTTAATCAGGGGGTCCTAGGTTCAAGTCCTAGAGGGGGAGCATTCTTAAAATATAGATTACTTAAGTAATACTTATTCCTCCTTAGCTCAGCTGGTTAGAGCACCTGACTGTTAATCAGGGGGTCCTAGGTTCAAGTCCTAGAGGGGGAGCAGAAAAGAGATCTGATTTATTTCAGGTCTCTTTTTTTTGTATTTAATTCTCGCTAAATTCTTCAGGTATTATTTATCTTTTAAGTGCATTTGTTATTTTGCATCGTAATTTTGAATATAGAAAATGCGAACTTTTGAATTCAATAGAAATAAGTATAATAGGGAATTATTAATAGACTGCTTAAATATTAAGGAGATCTCCGCTCTAAGTACTTCCCTGAAAGAAATACATACTACTTTATTTTATGAAGTATATTTCTTTACTGAAGCCAAAGGTTCTGTTACTATAGAAAATCAAAGGCATAAAATAAATGGATCATGTATTGTCTTGTTGCCTCCTCTTGTTGCTCGGCAGTGGGACATTTCTTTTGATGATACTTCATATGTGGTGTTTTTTGAAGACGAAATTTTTGAATATACTTTGAAAGATTCGTTTTTTCTTTACCGATTACAGTGTTTTAATTTTAATAGTGTTCACTCTATTTTGCCAATTAAAGATGGAGAGTGTAATAATTATTGTTTTCTATTAACTAAAATTATTAAGGAGATAGAAAATCTTAAAGAGGATAGTAGTTATTTGCTAAATGCCTATTTGTATCAATTATTGCTTGAAATTAATAGAAACTATGTAAGCTATTTTAATTTAAAAGAAGCTTTAAATACAAACTCGGAGATTATTAAATTTAAAACGCTAATTAAAAGCAATATTTATTCCGTACAAACTGTTAATGAATATGCTAAATTAATGGGAGTTACGCGTAATCACTTAAATAAGTTGTGTTTGGATTTATTGGGCCGAAATGCCAGCGCAATTATAAAACATGAACTCTTATTGGCATGTAAAACAGAATTATTGGCATCGTGTAGTACTGTATCAGAGATTTCATATAAATTTAATTTTTCAGCCCCATCTAATTTTGCTCGTTTTTTTAAGGAAGTAGAAGGTATATCACCGGTTGATTACAGAAAGAAATTTCAAAATGATAAGAATTGATGCAAAATGATAGGGTATAATATTTTGAACCGTATAATTTTGAAATCAAAATAATAAAAGATAAAAAGATGTCAAAGTTAGTAATTGTAACACACCCAAATATTGAAAATTCTGTAATAAATAGTAAATGGGTAAATGAGTTGGGTAAGTATTCGGAAAAGATATCAGTACATTCATTGTACGAAAAATATCCGGATTTAAAGATTGATGTAGCAGCAGAGCAGGAGTTATTATCTAAATATGATGAAGTTATATTTCAATTTCCATTGCACTGGTTTAATGTACCATTTGCTTTAAAGCAATACATGGATCAAGTATTAACTTATGGTTGGGCATTTGGTCCTGATGGAGATAAAATGAAAGGGAAAAAGATTGGTTTTGCTGTTTCTACAGGCGGTTCACAAGAAACTTACGAGACAATGGTTTCTCTTGATGAATTGCTTAAACCTGTTTATGTTTCGTTTCAATATTGTGGATGTGAGTTATTGCCAACACATAGATTATATGGAGCAAATCAGGGAATAACTGAAGAATTCATTGAGTCAAATGCAAAAGCATACGCAGAATCACTTATTTAAGAAAGAAATTGAAGATTAAATATTAAAGCCTTTGGAGTTAGCTTCAAAGGCTTTAATATTTAATCTAGGTCATGAATATTTTGAACCTATGTATTATTAAATTAGCTCTAATAAGATTTTTGTTTAATATTTAGTGGTTTTTGGTTTCATTTAAAACTAAAAACTAATTCTTAATAATTTTTACATTTCCCATTTTCCCGTCCCCGTTACTATATTGCATAATGTATAATCCTGATGGGTAGTCTGATATATCGAAGCTAGTATTGATGGTTGATTGAGTATTGATACGATTGATGATTTCTCCTGTTGAATTATAAAGAGTTATATATTTTCCTTTAAGATTTTCACCATTGATGTATAATATATTTGTGACAGGATTTGGATAGACATTTAAAGCATTTACCTCTTGGGGATGAATAGTAAAAGTTGGCTCTCCCCAGTGAGCATATAGAGTTATATCTTCAGTAATTCCTTCAGCAAGGTTTGTTATAAAATCACTACTAAAATCAGATGTTGTATTCCATCCAGTAAAAGGCACACCTTCTTTAGTGTCTAATGTTTTTAATGTAATATCACTATGTTCTTTAGGATAAAAGCCTAAGGTTTGAGTTCCATCAATATCATATGTAATGGTGTAATATACATCTCCAGCATCAGTAAACATTTCTTCTCTATCTATGTTTTGCATAGCATCCCAAGAGGATAAATCTTGATTAAATAATGTGGCACCATAAAACATGTTATTCATGTTAGTAACATTACTAACATCCCAACTTGAGATATCTCCATTAAAACTTGACGCTCCATAAAACATACCAGCCATTGTAGTAACATTGCTAACATCCCAATTTGAAATATCTCCATTAAAACTATTGGCACCATAAAACATATAAAGCATGTTTATAGCGCTACTTACATCCCAATCAGAAATGTCTGCATTAAAATTTGACGCTCCATAGAATACTGCATCCATATAAATTACATTGCTTACATTTGGAGTGTCCGTTGCACTGCATGTTAAGTTGCTGCAATTATAGAATGAACAATCCATAGTTTTCCATTCAATAGATCCCCATTGTGTAATATCTCGAATATCTTTTGCATTGTCGCCGGTTCCCCAAAAGCATATAGTAGGAAAAGTTCCAGAAATTTCAACGGTAACATTTGCATCTGTAGGTAAATCGTAGATATTTAAATCATTTGTTTGATCAGAAAATATATACATAACACTTCCATTATTATATGTTACTACGACATCATATAGATAAGTGTAATCTTCGTTTGTATTTATTAAAATTTCACCGTCTTCGCCAGGAATCCATGTAGTAATAAACGGTTCATTTTGTGCGATGATAGTAATTGAATAAATTAAGCTAAAAGCGAGAAATAGACTTCTAAGCTTAGTGTTTTCTATGAAATGTTTAATCATAATTTATAAAAGAATTAAATATGTTTTTAATTATAAGCTTTATCCTTAATTGAGATCTAAGTATTAAAAGTAGATGACTATATTCAGAAAATATCTGACATATTGCTCTGAAAAATACATATTAAATTTGAGCATAGTTTTAAAAAAACACATAGGGTAGAGCCACTAACCCTATTGCTCAAAATCAAATATTAAATAAAACGTAATGTATTTTTGAATACAAACAAAAAAAGCGCCAAGAGTGGAAGCCTCCCAACGCCTTTATTTTAAATGTGGAGAATATCGGAATCGAACCGATGACCTTTTGACTGCCAGTCAAACGCTCTAGCCAACTGAGCTAATCCCCCTTTTATTTTAATAGCGGTGCAAATTTAAATTATTTTCTCAATAATTTATTTCAAAAGTAAAAATTATAATTTAAGTAAAGCTGTTACATAACATATGTTAGGATTTTGTTAGTAAAAAATCAATTTAATTCAACGGTGGAAATAAAAAAAAAGTACAAAAACGTACGTTTTTTATAAGAAAGTTCTATTTTTATGCACTCAAATATTATTTAGCATTATTAAGAGTAAATAAATTGATAAGTCATTTTTATAATGACTAACTTTAGGCATCAAAATTAAATTTATTATGGAAGTAAAAAAGTCGCCAAAGGCAGATCTGGAAAATAAGAAAAGGATTTTCATGCAGATCGGTTTAGTAGTGGTTTTGGCTCTTGTTTTTGCTGCTTTCGAATGGTCTTCTACAGATGTTAGTAATGAGACGTTCGAAATGGTTGAAGACGTAGAGGCGGAGGAGGAAATTGTTCCTATCACAAGACAGGAAGAAGTTAAACCACCACCACCACCACCACCACCACAAGTAACAGATGTGTTAAACATCGTAGATGATGATGTTGAGCTTGAAGAAGAGCTTGATATTGAAGATACTGAGATTGATGAAGATACTGAAGTGGAGTTTGAAGTAGCTTTAGAAGAAGAAGAAACTGATGATGCACCTGTATTCTTTATCGTAGAAGAAATGCCTCAGTTCCCTGGAGGTGACACTGAGTTAAGAAAATTTATTGCTCAGTCAGTAAAATATCCTGTAATTGCACAGGAAAACGGTATTCAAGGACGTGTTTACGTTCAGTTTGTTGTTGGTACTGATGGTAGTGTTAAAGATGTAAAAGTTGCTCGTGGAGTTGATCCAAACTTAGACAAAGAAGCGATCCGTGTGGTTCAATCAATGCCTAAGTGGAAACCAGGTAAGCAACGTGGTAAAGCTGTTAAGGTATCATATACTGTACCTATCAACTTTGTATTACAGTAACAAATTTTGTTATCATATTAAGGGGCATCTTTTTAGATGCCCCTTTTTTTGTATCTTTGTGCGCTTAATATTAATAGATGGGAGAACAAATATCTACAAAAAAAGAACTGGAAAAAGTAATACTTGTTGGGATCAGAACTCCGGGTGTTACAGAACCATTGTTGAATGAATATTTAGATGAGTTGGCTTTTCTTGCAGAAACAGCAGGAGCTGTACCTGTAGCAAGATATACTCAGAATTTACCTATGCCCGATAATAAGTACTATATTGGAAGTGGTAAATTGGAGGAAGTTCTTGAGGGAGTAAAAGTATATGAAGTACAGTCAGTAATTTTTGATGATGAATTAAGTCCTTCGCAATTAAGAAATCTTGAGAGAGTTCTTAAAGTAAGGATTTTGGACAGAACAAATCTTATATTAGATATTTTTGCAAAAAATGCAAAAACAGCAGCAGCTAAAACTCAGGTAGAGTTAGCTCAATATCAATATTTGTTACCGCGATTGACTCGTATGTGGACTCACCTTGAACGTCAGCGTGGAGGTATTGGTATGCGTGGTCCTGGAGAAAAGGAGATTGAAACTGACCGTAGGATTATTCGTGACAAAATATCTAAGTTAAAACAGGATCTGGATAAGATTGACAAACAAAAGTCTACCCAACGTAAGAATCGAGGAAAAATGGTTCGTGTAGCTTTGGTTGGATATACAAACGTGGGTAAGTCAACCTTGATGAATACCATAAGTAAATCAAGTGTCTTAGCTGAAAACAAGCTTTTTGCAACTCTGGATACTACAGTTCGTAAGGTTGTGATTGGAAATTTACCTTTTTTAGCAGCAGATACGGTAGGATTTATACGAAAATTACCTCACCATTTGGTCGATTCATTTAAATCAACTTTAGATGAGGTTAGAGAAGCAGATATTCTAATTCATGTGGTTGATATATCTCATGCAGGATTTGAGCAACAAATAGAGATCGTAAATCAGACATTACAAGAGATTGATAATACTGAAAAGAAAATGATTATGGTCTTTAATAAAATTGATGCATTCAAGCATACTCCTAAGGATGCAGATGATTTAACTCCAATGCTACAGGAAAATTATTCTCTTGAAGATTTGAGAAAAACCTGGATGGCAAAAGACCTGGATACGGTGTTTATTTCTGCAAAGAATAAAGAAAATCTAAATGATTTTAAAGAGTTAGTTTATAATGAGGTTAGAAAAATTCATACGGCCAGATTTCCTTATAATGATTTTCTTTATCCAAATATAAATTTTGATGAAACTGACTTTTAATAGTCTTCCTGTTGTAGAGGATATATTTTAGAATCAGAGATATAAAAGATAAAAAAAGGCTACCAATTGGTAGCCTTTTGTGCTATATTCATTTTAACCTTTAATCTTAAACAAGTTTTTGCTCAATAAGATATTCTGCAATCTGAACAGCATTTAATGCAGCACCTTTTTTAATTTGGTCACTAACACACCAGAAAGTAATTCCATTAGGATTTGATAGATCTTTGCGAATTCTGCCTACAAATACATCATCCTCACCAGCTAATAAAAATGGCATTGGATATTGATTTTCTTCTGGTTTGTCGATTACAGTAATACCTTTTGTTCTTTCACATTCTGCTTTGTATTCCTCTGGTGAAACAGATCTTTCAGTTTCTGCCCATACAGACTCTGAGTGAGCTCTCATAACAGGAACTCTAACTGTTGTAGCACTTACTTCAATATCAGAATGCATAATTTTCTTTGTTTCATTATACATCTTCATTTCCTCTTTTGTATATCCATTATCAGTGAATACATCAATGTGAGGAATTACATTAAAAAGTAATTGGTGAGCAAATTTCTCAACAGTAAGATCTTTGTTTTCTGCAAACTCTTTTACTTGTTGTTCTAGCTCTGCCATTCCCATCGCACCAGCTCCACTAGCTGATTGATAAGTAGATACATGAACTCTTTTAATGTGAGAAATATTTTCTAATGCTTTAAGTGCAACAACCATTTGGATTGTTGTACAGTTTGGATTAGCAATAATATTTCGAGGAGTATTTTTACAATCTTCAGCATTTACTTCGGGTACAACCAAAGGTATATCATCTTCCATTCTGAAAGCACTTGAATTGTCAATCATCATGGTACCGTGTTTGGTGATGGTTTCAGCAAATTCTTTTGATGTTCCACCTCCAGCTGATGTTAAGGCAATATCGATATCCTTGAAATCATCATTGTGGCAAAGCTCTTTTACTACTAACTCTTTTCCTTTGAATGTGTATTTTTTACCAGCACTTCTTGCTGAACCAAATAATACTAATTCGTCTAAAGGAAAATTACGCTCTTCCAGAACTTTTAAGAATTCTTGTCCTACAGCGCCACTAGCACCAACAACTGCTACTTTCATACGTTTTTTTGTTTTCTTTTTTGTGTTGTTTGAAACTATTATATATTTCTTTTTATCTCTGATTATTTTGTTGCAAAATAGAATTATAAAGTTAGTTTCAAATAAATTAAAATATTATTATAAATTTAATGTGTAATAAGACAATGTGTTAACAGTGTCTTATGTTGGTGATGATGATAATTATCATACAAAAATATAGTTTTTACAATTAACCAAACGCAATGATCCGATATTTTTTAATTTTTTTGTTATGTCCTGTAACAATTTATTCTCAATTTACAGAAAACTGGAATAGAAACAACTTAACGGACACTCCAGAGTGGATTGGCGAAACAGATAAGTTTCAGATAATTTCTGATTCATATAGGCTTTATTTAAATGCTCCTGAAGAATCCTCATCAGCGGTCATATTTACAAGTTCTTCTGCGATAGAAAATGCAGAGTGGAATTTTTCTGTATCTATGGAATTTAACCCTTCATCTTCAAATTATTGCGTTGTTTATTTATGTTGTAATCAATGCGAGATAAATGAGAATCTGGAAGGGTATTTTGTCAAGATAGGTGATACTTCAGATAATGTTTCTTTGTGGAAGACAAGTGGGGGAGTTGACACTAAGTTAATTAATGGGACAGAGAAGATACTTGATCTGTCAAACTTTAAGCTTGATATAAAGGTTTTAAGAAACGATAAAGGAAAGTGGGAATTGTATACAGATTTAAATAACTCAGAATTAGTTAAGGAGGGAGAAGTGGAGGATTCTGAGATATATCAAAGTAATTATTTTGGAATTTATTGTAAGTATACTAAAACAAGAAGAGATAAATTTTATTTTGGACCAATATCTGTTTTGGGAGATCCATATACTGATAAAACTCCTCCAAGCATTATAAGTCACGATTTAAATAAAGGAGAAAAACTTGAATTGTTAATGTCTGAGCTTATTAATATTGAAACCTCAAATTATGATAATATTAAAATTAATGGACATGCAGCAGATATTAATCGAATGAATATTGAAGGCAGTTTGATTGAAATTGATTTTAAGGATAAAATTGATAATGCAGAAAGGGGAACGATCGAAGTATCTGGATTTAAGGATTTAAATGGTAATAGCATTAATGATACTATCCTATATTATTCATATTTTAAACCTGAAAGATATGACATAGTATTTTCTGAGATTATGGTCGACCCAAGTCCAACAGTTGGTTTGCCGGATTGTGAATTCATTGAAATTTATAATCAAACAGATCACGATATAAACCTTGATCAGTATAAAATTGTTGTTAATGATAAGTCATCAACTTTACCCGATTTTCAATTATGTGCTAATCAATATGCAATTATTGTTAGTGATGCAAAATCAGAACTATTTGATGAAATAAATGTAGTTTCAGTTAGTTCCTTTCCTAGTTTATCAAACAGTAAGGGAACTGTTGTTTTAGTTGATAATGAAAACCATATTACAGATGCAATACGGTATCCATTTTCTGATATTTCAGAGAGTTTTAAAAAAGATGGAGGTTGGTCTTTCGAGAAAATGGATTTAGGTAATCAGGATTTAAGTTCTTACAACTGGGATTATTCACTTGATTTAGATGGAGGAAGTCCTGGATTGGAGAATTCCAATAAGATGGATAATAATGATAGTTCAAAACCAATTGTAAATTACCTTTCATACTTAAATGAAAGTAGTTTTAAAATATATTTTAGCGAAGCAATTGATTCAAGTATAATTTCTAATTCATATATAAAAGTAGACCAGCATTCCATTTCTCAGATTGAATTAGATACAGTCTTTCTTAAAGAAGCTAAAGTAATATTAAATGAAGAACTAAATAGTAAAGAAGAGGTTAATGTCAATATTGAAAGTGATATATGTGACTTGAATAATAATAGGCTTTCTAATGATTTCGATTGGAGAATAGGTATTCCGGAAAAAATAGATTCTTTGGATTTATGTCTTAATGAAATATTGTTTAACCCTCAATCTGATGGAGTGGATTTTATTGAAATCTATAATAGATCTGATAAAATTATTAATGTTGATGATGTTTATTTAGCTAATGTTGATGATGGAATTCCAATAAAACTATACACTTTAAACTCAAGCCATCAGTTAATATTACCTGGAGAATATTGGGTAGTTAGTGAGGATACGAGTAGTTTGGAAATTCAGTATGATATTGTAAAACAACATGTAATTGAATCTGACTTACCCTCTCTTAATGATGAAGAGGGAAATGTTGCAATCGTAACTAGTAATGGATTAGTTATTGATTATTTAGAATATAATGAAGAGATGCATTATGAACTTTTAAATAACCAGGAAGGTGTTTCCTTAGAAAGACTCAATGTTTACTCTCCAACAAATGACCCTAATAATTGGCATTCAGCATCAACGGAAGTTGGATATGCCACTCCAACATATGTTAACTCCCAAGTTTATGATGTAAATAGCCCTACAAATAATAATTGGATTTGGTTAGATGAAGAAACATTTAGTCCCAACTCTGATGGAGAGAAGGATTATCTGGTAATAAATTATAAAATGCCTGATGTTGGATATTCAGGAACGGTTAAAGTATACGATAAGAATGGAATTCCAATAAAAAATCTTTCTGATAATAGTTTATTCAGTGCAGAAGGTTTTATTCAGTGGGATGGAGTCCAATCTAATCATATAAAAGCACCGATGGGGATTTATATCATTTTTGCTGAAGTGTTTTCTCCCAAAGGAGATGTTATGCAAGAAAAATTGGTTTGTGTAGTAACAGGAGGTATTAGAAAGTAAACTTTTAAAAATAAAAAAGCAGTGCAAAAATCTGCACTGCTAGGTATTTTATTCAAATAGAATTGTTTTGTAATAGTAAGAAAACCTTATAAAGATTACTTAATTATTCCTCGGTGTTTAAGCATTGGAGTTATATCCGGTTTGCGACCAGTGAAATTTTGATACATTTGATCAAAATCTTCTGTATTTCCTCTTGATAGAATCATTTTTCTGAATCTTTCTCCATTATCTCTGGTTAGTCCTCCGTTTTCATTAAACCATTCAAAGGCATCATTATCTAACATTTCTGCCCATAGATAAGCATAATATCCGGCAGCATATCCATTACCCCAAATATGAAGAAAATATGTTGATCGGTATCGAGGAGGAATTTCAACGATATTTAAATTAGTATTTTTTAGAGCTTGTTCTTCAAAAATACTTGCATCGTCTATTTTAGTGTCAGCAGAAATAGTATGCCATTGTAAATCAAGTTCTGCAGCAGCCAATAACTCAGTAAGCATGTAACCCTGGTTAAAAGTAGATGCATTTTTAATTTTTTGAATTAAACTTTCAGGCATAGGTTCTCCTGTTTTATAATGAATGGCATAATTCTTAAATACATCCGGATATAGTGCCCAGTGTTCATTAAATTGAGAAGGTAATTCAACAAAGTCTCTTGAGACATTAGTTCCAGAAAGTGTTACATATTTTTGGTTTGCGAAAAATCCATGTAATGCATGTCCAAATTCATGAAATAATGTAGTAACATCATCATAGCTTATTAATGTAGGTTCGCCTTCAGCGGGTTTAGTGTAATTACATACATTATAAATGACAGGCTTTGTTCCTAAAAGTGTTGATTGTTCAACAAGATTACTCATCCAAGCACCTCCCGATTTATTATCGCGTTTATAATAATCGCAGTAAAATAAGCCAATGGTAGAACCATCTTCGTTAAATAATTCGTAAACTTTTACGTCATCGCTGTAAACAGGGATATCAGTACGAGGCTTAAAAGTAATACCGTATAGTTTTTCTGCGGCATAAAAAACGCCCTTTTCTAAAACGGTAAAAAGCTCAAAATAAGGTTTTATTTCATCTTCATTTAAATCATATTTTTCTTTGCGAAGCTTTTCTGCATAATAGTTCCAATCCCATGGTGCTAGTTTAAACCCGTCTTTTTCACGGTTAATTAATTTTTGTAATTCTTTAGCTTCTTTTTTACCATTTTTAATAGATGCAGGAACCAGTTGATTTAAAAAGTCCAATGCTGCTTTGGGGGTTTTAGCCATTTGATCTTTTAAACTCCATTCTGCATAATTATTACAACCTAAAAGACCTGCTTTTTTTGCTCTTAACTGTGCAATTTTAATTATGATAGAACGGGTATCATTTTCATCACCTTTCTCTGCTCGTGACCATGATAACTTAAATAATTTTTCTCTTGTGTTTCTATTTTCAAGATAAGTTAAATAAGGTTGCTGAGTTGTATTCTGAAGTGGTAATAGATATTTGCCATCAAGATTATTTTTACTTGCATTGTTTTCTGCAGATTTGATTTCACTTTCAGATAATCCTTTTAATTCTTCTTTGGAATCAACAACAAAAGCTGCATTTTTTGCAGCGCTAATTAATTGATTTGAAAACTTAGTGGATAGTTGAGCTATTTCTGCATTAGTTGCTTTTAATTGTTTTTTGTCTTCCTGAGAAAGATTTGCCCCGGATAAGATAAAGCGTTGATAATATTCTTCGACAAGTTTTTTTGATTCAGCATCCAGATCCAAAGTTTCTAACTGATTATAAATAGTCTGAACTTTTTTAAATATTGTATCATTTAAATAAAGAGCATCTGCTAAAGCTGATAACTTAGGAGCTAATTCTTCTTCAGTTTTTTGAATTGTATCGTTTGTATATGCTCCACTTAACATGTGAAAAACACCACTTACACGAGCTAGTGTTCTACCCGATTTTTCAATTGCAATAAACACATTCTCAAATGTAGGGATTGAAGTATCTTCAGCTATGTTTTTAATTTCCTTAAGATTCTCGTCAATGCCATATTCCATTGCAGGAAGAAAATCGCTACTGTTGATTTTTGAAAAATCCGGAACTCCATAAGGGAGATTGCTTTCCTTTAAAAGATAATTGCTTTCCAATGCGTTGTTTTTTTGATTTGATGATTGGCAACTTGTAAAAGTAATAACAAGTAAAACCAAGAAAAGATGAATAACTCTAAATTGTTTCATTCTGTATTGTTTTGTTATTGAGTAATGAATTTTACTTTGTTGAAGGAATGTGCAATTTATAAATTACTATGCTAGTATTATTTTAAAAAATGTAAAATTGTATATGATGCACTACTATTTTGAAGGGGAGAATAAATAATGCTTCAATTTTTCTTTTTGAAAAATCAGATATTGAAGGGGGATCTGAAAGAAATACTAAATGTCTTTTTTTAGTATAAAAAGGATTCCCCGTTGGAAATCCTTTTTACAAGCAAGATATTATAACGAAGCTACCAACTCCTTTATAATATATGTCATTGTAGGTTCAGCCTTAGCAGCAATTTCTTGCACTTCTTCATGCGAAATTTCAACAATCTCACCCGGAACCCCTGAGTCAGTTACAATTGATACTCCAAAGCAAGTCATGTTCATGTGACGAGCAACAATTACTTCAGGTACTGTTGACATTCCAACTACGTCAGCACCTAAAATTCTAAACATTTTATATTCTGCAGGAGTTTCAAAAGTTGGACCTGATGTACCAACATAAATTCCTCGTTTAAGTTTTATATTATTATTGTATGCTATTTCAAAAGCCCTATTGATTAATTCTTTTGAGTATGGTGCACTCATATCAGGAAATCGAGGACCTAATTCATCAATGTTTTTACCAATTAATGGATTAGTTCCGAACATGTTAATGTGATCATCAATAATCATTACATCACCTACCGAAAAATCCGGATTTAACCCACCACTTGCATTGCTAACAAGTAATGTTTCAATTCCCATCATTTTCATTACGCGAACAGGAAATGTAACCTCTTGCATGCTATATCCTTCGTAAAAATGAAAACGTCCCTGCATTGCAACAACTTCTTTCCCTCCGATAGATCCAAATATTAATCTACCATGATGACCTTCTACTGTTGAAACAGGAAAGTTTGGAATGTCATCATAATTCAGTGTGAAATTAATATCAATCTCCTCTACCAAACCGCCTAAGCCAGTTCCTAATATTATACCAATGCTGGCTTTTGTATTTGATTTCTTAAGTATGAAATCTGCAGTTTCATTTATTTTGCTTAACATAGTTAACAATTTTGCCTAAAAATTCTTTTCGTTGATTGTTTAAAATTTTAATCTCAATTGGAATGTACCATAAAGACTTGGAAATAGGATTTTCTGCGTTTAATATTTCTTTAAATCGTACAGCATCTTTTTCTGTTGTTAAGATGATTTTTTTGTTTCCATTAAGATTTTCAAATTGATTAATAATTTTTTGTAAATCAACTTCTTTAAATTGATAATGATCTGCGAACTGAAGCAATTCAACATTGTTTGATTTTGACTTTATGTATTCTAGTAAAGGTTTTGGGTTGGCAATTCCCGTTACAAGTAATACAGCATAATCTTGAAGATCTGTTTCAGTAAGTGTTTTGTTTTTGCAAAATAACGAAATACAATTTTGATATCCAATAGTTGAGAAGTAAACCGACTGGTCGGTGTGTAAATTTAACTTTTTAGTAATATAATTTTGTTTTTTAAGGCTTATGTTTTCAGGACATTTATTAATAAGTATAATATTGGCTCTTTTTTTTCCATTAATTGGCTCACGAAGTTCTCCAGCAGGAAGCATAAAATCTTTCCATAAAGGTCTGTTGTAATCACAAACGAGTAAACTAAAACCAGGTTTGACATATCTATGTTGATATGCATCATCCATTATAATAACCTCTGGTTTATTTTTAAGATTTAGCATCTGATCAATCCCTTCAACTCTTTTTTCAGCAACAGTAACTGTTAATTCTGGAAATTTTGATTTTATCTGAAATGGTTCATCACCAATATCATAAACAGAGCTATTGTTATCTGAAATGAGAACACCTTTTGTTTTTCGTTTGTACCCACGGCTTATTAGGGCAATATGGTAATCTTTAATAAGTGTTTTAATAAGAAGTTCAGTAAGTGGGGTTTTACCTGTACCCCCCACAGTAATGTTGCCAATTGAAATAATCGGTAAAGTATATTCTTTAGACTCAGTTCTACCTATATCAAAGAAATAATTACGGATTCGAATGATTATCCCATATAAAAAAGCAATAGGAAGAAGTAATAATCTTATGTATTTTATTATTCTCATAAACGGAAAAAAAGGCTACTCATTTTGTGAGTAGCCTCTGTTAATATTATACAAATTTAAAAAATCTTAGTTTATATCAATATTGTATGGTAATCTAGCTTGTATAGGTTCTATTTCTTTTATTTTATTCAACAATTCTACTTCTTCCAGATTAATTCCAAGGAAAGTTTTTGCTGCATAGGCTTTAGCTTCACTTTTCATTTCCTTAAGAACTTCTTCTATGGGAGATAGTTCAATTTCAGGCATTTCTTTTATTCTATATGTTTCTAAGCCTGCTTTTTCTTTTGCAATTTCAATAGCAGTATTTAATCCACCCATAACATCAACTAGATTTATGTTTGTCGCATTTTCTCCACTCCAAACACGACCTTGTCCAATCTCGTCAATTTTTTCAGTTGTAGTGCTTCTTCCATCTGCACATCGTCCAATGAATACTTTGTAAAATTCGTTTACATAAGTTTGGAAAATTTCCTTTTCATCATTTGTAAATGGACGAGTAATACTAGGAAGGTCAGAATACTTATTCGTCTTAACTCCGTCAAAAGTAATTCCAAGTTTCTGGTTCATTAATTTTTGGGTGTTGGGTATCATTCCAAAAACGCCAATGGAACCGGTAATAGTTGTTGGGTTAGCTACAATGGTATCAGCAGCACATGCAATATAATATCCGCCAGATGCAGCAACATTTCCCATAGATACAATAACAGGTTTTGTCTCTTTGCAAAGTTTTACTTCTCTCCAGATAATATCCGAACCACTTCCGGAACCTCCAGGAGAATTAATACGTAATACAACAGCTTTTATACTACTATCTCTTCTTGCTTTACGAATGGTTTTACTTAGATCTTCAGATACAATACCATTATCATCTGTTCCGTCAATTTCACCTTCTGCATATATAACAGCAATTTTATCTTTTATTAAGCCCTTTGTTTCTTTTGGTAGATAGACATAATCATAATCGGAAAGATTGACTTGCTCTATATTATCCGATTCTTTTGTGTTAGTTAACTCCTTTAACTTTGCAATTACTTCATCCTTATATTTCAGTCCGGATAAAAGGCCTGCTTTTACAAAAGCTTCGTTACTTTTAAACATAGTCCCTTCATCAGCCAATTTGTTTAATTCTTCAATGCTAATGTTTTTTGTTTCAGAAATATCGCTTATTACATTATTCCAAATTGAAGAAGTATAAGCCATAGTTTGTTCTTTAGCAGGATCACTCATTTTGTCTAAAATAAAAGGTTCAACTGCCGATTTAAATTTTCCATGTTTAAAAATCTGAACTTCAACACCTAGTTTTTCAAGAGCACCTTTAAAAAAAGTTCTTTGTGCACTTAATCCTTTAAAATCCAACATTCCATGAGGAGGCATGTAGATTTTATTGGCAACCGAAGCAATGTAATAACCTTTCTGACTATAATCGGGTGCAAAAGCAGTAATAAATTTTCCAGATTCTTTGAATTTTAACAGTGCAGTTCTGATTTCACTTAATGCAGCATATCCTGTCATTGGGCTCCCACACTGTAAATAAATACCATTTATTTTGTCATCTTTGGATGCTTTTTCAATATTTTTTAGAATAATATTTAATCCTATTTTAGATTCTTGAAATGGAGATTCTCCTATAAATTCTTTTAAAGGATCAAAAACTGTTCGGTCTTTAATTACTTTGTTTAAATCAAGTGTTAGTAAAGTGTTCTCTTTGACTTTTATCTGTTTATCACCACTTGAAGCAATTGCAGTAATTGTAATAAAAACGATAAGAATAATAAATAATGCAGTGAAAATTGAGCCTAAGACAGTGAATAATAACGATCTAAAAAATTTTGCCATAAAATGTGAGGTTAAATTATGATAATTGAATTTAAACAAATGTATTAAAAGTTTTAATTTGCACCTAAATTTTTGATAAAAAGGGATTCTTTTAGGAGGTTGATTTATTATTATTTACAGTTATGTATAAAGTATTATTGTTGATTGGGGGAAACGAAGGTGATAGAATTGAAAATATTTTTCAATCAAAGGAATTAATAGAACAAAAGATTGGCGTCATAATAAAACAGTCGGGTATATACGAAAGCGAACCGTGGGGCTTTGAACATGCCCAGAATTTCTTGAATCAGGTAATTGAAATAGAAAGCAATAAAGATTCTTTTGAAATATTAAAAATATCTCAAGAAATTGAAAGGATATTAGGGCGCAAAGCCAAAACAACTCTTGGATACGAAGGAAGAACTATGGATATTGATATTTTGTTTTATGGTTCAGAGATTATTGATACAGAAAAATTGACTATTCCACATCCTCGATTACATGAAAGAAAATTCACCTTACTTCCTTTGGTAGAAAAATGGGAAAATCTCCTTCATCCGATATTCAATCTTAATGCAAAAGATTTACTAAGAGACTGTAAAGATGAAGGATGGGTTAAAAAAAATGAGTAATTTACAGTTTAGTTCCAAAAGCTAAATCTCCGGCATCGCCTAAGCCGGGGATAATATATTTTTTATCGTTTAATTCTTTATCAACAGCCCCTACCCATAAAGTGATATTATCATTACCCATATGTTCTTTTACATATTCTATACCTTCCTCGCTACCAATGATTGAAGCAATATGAATGTGTTTTGGTTTTCCTTTGGTTAAGATTGCTTTATATGCAAGTTCCATCGATGCTCCACTTGCAAGCATTGGATCTGTGAGAATTACTGTTTTACCATCCAGTGATGGTGAGGAAATATACTCGATATGAATATCAAAATCACCTTTTTCGTTGTATTTTCTATATGCAGATACAAAACAGTTTTCCGCGCTATCAAAATAATTCAATACGCCTTGATGTAAAGGTAATCCAGCTCTTAAAATAGTTGCAATTACCACATTTTCATCGTAAACAAACTCATGAGAAACACCAAGCGGGGTTTGGATGTCAATACTTGTATATTTTAATTCTTTGCTAATCTCATAGGCAAGAATCTCACCCATACGTTCTATGTTTTTTCGGAATCTTAAAGGATCTTGCTGAATTTCTTTATCTCTGATTTCAGCAATAAATTGATTAAATAGTGAGTTTCTTTTGTTGAAAATATGGATATCCATCTTATTAAAATTTATTTATAGTTTCAATAATGTAGTCAATTTCTGTATTGTTAAGTGTTGGATACAATGGAATGCTAACAACTTGTGTATGTATTTCTTCAGTTATGGGTAATGATAACGATGAATATTTTAAAAGGGCATCTTGTTTATGAGGGGGAATAGGGTAATGAATCATTGTACCAATACCTTTTTTATTCATATAATCCATAAACTCTTTTTGATTATTACATCGTATTACAAATAAATGCCAAACATGAGCTTTATGATCACCTAAAGTTGGTAAAATTATTTTTTCATTTTTAATATTCGAAAGATAAATGTTAGCTATTTGCCTTCTTTTATTATTCTCCGAGTCCAGATATTTAAGTTTTGTACTTAATAAAGCCGCTAGAACTTCGTCGAGCCTAGAGTTTACACCAATATATTTGTTTTTATATTTCTCGTGTGATCCGTAATTTCTTAATGCTTTTAATGTTTCAGCAAGCTTGGTGTTGTTGGTTGTAATTGCACCTGCATCACCCAGTGCACCCAAATTTTTACCCGGGTAGAAACTAAATGCTGCAGCATCACCCAGTGCTCCTGATTTTACTCCATCATATTCTGCACCTATGGCTTGAGCATTATCTTCAAGAAGTAAAAGTTTATTGTCCTCACATATCTTTTTTATTTCATTAATTGCAGAAATTTGTCCGTACAGATGCACTGTTAAAATGGCTTTGGTTTTCGTGGTAACTGCTTCTCTAATTTTTTTAGGGTCCAGATTGTAAGTGTATACATCTGGTTCAACAAATATCGGGTTAAGTTTATTTTCAATAACAGAAAGGATTGTTGCGATATAAGTGTTTGCAGGGACAATTATTTCATCGCCATTTTTAATAATTCCTAATTCTTTATATCCTCTGAGAATAAGAGATAATGCATCTAATCCATTACCAACTCCAACAGCGTAATTAGCACCAATATAATTAGCTAATGAATTTTCAAATTCAGAAACGTTTTTGCCTAATATATACCATCCTGAATCTATAACGGATTCAAAGGATTTCATTAACTCATCTTTATATTGAATATTTTGTTGTCTAAGATTTAAAAAAGGTATCTGCATTGTGAGGTTTTGATTATACTAAAATATCTAGCTGTCCGTTATATTATTTATATTTGAATCAAATATAAGAAATCTAATATGGATAATGAGCCTAGGATTATTGAACTTCCTAAAATTAAAGATTTAAGGGGAAATTTAAGTTTTTTGGAAGATAACAATCATATTCCGTTTAAAATTAAAAGAGCTTACTGGATTTATGATATACCTGGAGGGGAGGAGAGAGGATCTCATGCGTACAGGAATGCTTCGGAGTTTGTTATTTTATTATCCGGAGGATTTACTGTTAAAACCATTAGAGGAGAAGAAGAACGAAACTTTCAATTAGATAAAGCTAACTTTGGATTGTTCTTACCACCATATACGTGGCGAAAATTTTCTAATTTTCTTTCTAATAGTATCTGTTTAGTTGTATCTGATACCAATTATAAGAATTGTGAAGATATATGCGATTATAATGATTACTATAATGAATTTGTTCAGAAAAAGCTATGAAGGATATAAGTCATTGTAAAATAATACATATTAAAAGAGAAGCATCTGATAAAGGATCCTTGTCTGTTCTTGAATCAGAAGAATCAATACCTTTTGATATTAAAAGGATCTACTATACCTATGATATTCCTTCAAATGCCTTAAGGGGAGGTCATTCTCATATTAAACAACATGAGGTAGTTATTGCAGTTAGTGGTAGTTTTGAAATAGTTTTAGATAATGGTAAAGAGAAAGAAAGTATTTTCTTAAATAATCCAGCTAAGGGATTACATATTATACCTGGGATATGGAGAGAGTTGAGGAATTTTAGTACAGGTAGCGTGGTGTTGGTTTTTGCATCTGATGTGTACACAGAAGATGATTATATCAGAAACTATAATAAGTTTTTAGAAACTATATGATTGAAATAGTAAAATACTCTAAGGAGTATAAGAGAGATTGGGATGAGTTTGTGGAGCAATCTGAAAATTCATCTTTTTTGTTTTTTAGGGATTATATGGAATATCATTCTGACAGATTTGCTGATTTTTCAATGTTATTATATGAAAAAAGTAAATTGAAAGCTTTAATGCCTGCAAACATAAAAAATAAAAGTATCTATAGTCATCAGGGGTTAACCTTCGGAGGGATTATTCATAAAGCAAATTTGAGTTTTGAAAAATTAAATCAATATTACTCTTGTTTCTTTAATCATGTAACAAAAAATAATGTTATTACTCATAGTATTAAAACTATTCCATTTTTTTATTTTAAATCATTAACTCAATCTCATGATTTTTTTTTACAAGGTTTGCCTGAAGTTGAAATTTCAAATGCAATTGGGGCATTTATAAACTGTAAAAATCATCAATTCCCAAAATCATCAATAGAAAAGAGAAAGTTAAATCTAGAGCAATTTGATATAGATGAAAAGTTTTGTATCGAAGAATATTGGCCGGTATTAGAAATTAATTTGAGAGAACAACATGATAATAAGCCTGTCCATACTTTAGATGAAATAATTTTACTAAAGAAAAAGTTTCCTGAGAATATAAAATTGTTTAGTCTTCGAAATAGAGTTTCAAAAAAAATAGAAGCTGGAACTTTAATATACAGTTACGGTAATGTAGTTAAAATGCAATATATTGCTACATCTCAAGAAGGACGAGATAATAGGGCTAGCCATGCATTATATTATTTGTTTATTAAAAAATACAAACATGAAAAAGATTTTATTGATATGGGGACTTGTATGACAGGAGATGATATTAATAAAGGATTATTGTATTTAAAACAGAGATTTGGTGCAGGGGTTTATAATGCAAAAAGTTTTCAATTTGTAGGGCTGCAGGAAGATAAGTAATTATGGATAAGAAAAAATTATTAACATCTCTTATTTCTCTACGATTTTTTTTCGCGTTGAGGGTGTATGCCAGTCATTTAAAACCTTTTATGGAAGGAAATTCTAAAGTTTATGATTGGCTTTATGAAAATATTTTAAGCATTCCATTTGGAGTGTCTTTTTTTTACATCTTAAGTGGTTTTGTTTTATCCTATTCCTATAGAGATAAAATACTTCAAGGGACTAAAAAACGTAGTGACTTTTATATTGATAGATTAATCCGAATATATCCATTACATATTATTACCTTTTTATTGGTAATACCTATTTCTGCAGAATTTTATTATATGGGAAATATAGTTGGTTGGATTACTAAATTATTTTCTCAGGTAACATTATTACAATCATTTGTGCCAATTGAGAGTGTTTATTTTAGTTATAATAGCCCATCGTGGAGTTTATCGAATGCATTGTTTTTTTATGCAATTTTTCCATTTGCTATATTCGTCTTCAATAAATTCAGATTTAGAAAGTATGTTTACCTGTTTACAGTTCTTTTTTTTATTATTCTTCCTTTTCTCATGGTTCGAGTTAACCAAGAGTATCAGCAATGGATGTTTTACATAAATCCACTGTTTAGATCTATTGATTTTATTCTTGGAATCATACTGTTTAGTATTTATGAGAAAATTAAACATTTGAAACTGCGTACAGCGATGTACTCTTTAATTGAGATAGGAAGTATTTTGCTATTTGTAGGATATATTGCAGCCAAAGAGTTTGTCCCTGAAGCGATAAGAGAATCTTATGGTAATTGGTTGCCTTTATCTATAATAATTTTAGCCTTTTCTTATGAAAAAGGCATATTGTCCAGTAAGGTTCTAAATAAAAAAGTCTTTGTGTTACTCGGTAATATTAGTTTTGGGATATTTATATTTCATGGGGTAATACTTAAATATTTTAAAGTAGCTAATAATTATTTTGCAATTACAGATCCTTTAATTATTGTAGTAATTACGTTTACTTTAACGATTGTATTTAGTTTTTTATCAGCTAAATATCTGGAGCGTCCACTGGGAAAGAAAATTAAAAAAGATATTAATCGACTATACGAGAAATATAGAATAGTAAATATAAATGTCTAAAATACCTTACGAATTATAAAGAGTAAGATGATTCGATGAATTACAATTTAGATATCCAGAAATCTACATATTGTTTGGCAACTTTAATATAGTTATGATGCTTTATTGCAAATTCTCTCGTATTTCTTGCTTTATCGATAAGATTTTCACTGTTAATTATTAAATTTTCAAGTTTTTCAAATATCTTATCTCTATCTAAAGGTAATTCAATAATTGGTTTATTTTTTTCTTCTCCCATTAAATTATATAAATAAGAATTTGCACAACCAGCTAAGATTAATCCCTTTGTCATTCCTAAGACTCCATTTAAACCATAGTCATATCCATAAAGCTGATCACATAAAACATGTGAACTATTAAGTAAGTTTTGGTATGTAGAATAAGGTACAGAATCAACAATATTTAACTCGACTTTATCAGGATATTTTTCTTTTAATTTTAGTAATACATCACTTATAACGTCTGTTCCTTTATACACTCTTCGTTCTTTATAATGTCCCAAAAAAAACTTTATTTTGGAGCTGTTTCGCTCTATAGTATTACAGTAAGGTAATTGGTCTGTTTGAATGGGCATCGGTATAAAAGTAAGCTTATTACTGTATTTAATATTGTATGCCTTATGATATTCCGCACAACAAGCAATAATTCCTTTTGCTTTGTTTGCTATTAAATAATTTAGCTCTTTATAATCATCCTCAAGACATCTAAGTACTTTTGTGCTAATAAAGTCATCCTTTAAAAGGTGTTTTTCATTAAAAATAGATTTACTATAACCACCTTCCATTCCATGTTTTACATAAATATAATCATCGCCAAAAGCGCCTAGGAAGATGTTTTTATTGAACTTGCTTAAATATGAAAAGAACAAACGATTTTTATTTGGTAAGGCTTCTAAAAAGTTAGGGTTAATTAATTGTACTACATCATAACCTGCAAAACGATAAAGATTTAACAAGATTTTTAATATTGACTTTAGTCTACGAAAACGTCCTTGAAAATTTAAATTAATATCACGAGGATAATCTTTCCATCCACATCCCTCAGAAGCAACAGTAACCTGATGTCCTAACTTACGTAAACCTTCAGCTAAATTATAATGTAAACCACTATATTCTCCAAGTAATAATATTTTCATAATTAATGTAATCTATATAGATAGGACAGGATAAATATGATTAGTTTTATATCTTCGTAAAGATAATTAATCATTGAATATTGAAAGCGAATAAAATAATTGAATTATTTAATAATAGCACACTTCTTCGTACAACCATAAAAAATGCATCTCACGTAATATTGCGTTTTGTTCTAGGTTTTCTAAATATAAAAATACTAGCTGCATTTATTGGTCCGCAAGGAATGGCTATGATTGGACAATTTCAAAACTTTCTGCAATTAGGGACAAATATATCAAGTCTTGGATTTAATAATGGAATAGTTAAGTACCTTTCTCAATATAAAAATTCACCTAATAAACAGCATATAATTGTTTCAACTTCTTTCTTGTTAATATCAGTATTTGCATTCATCATTGGCGTAATCGTATTTTTATTTTCTAACTATTTCTCCATTTATATATTTAATACAACGCAATATGCTTTTTTAGTCCGTTTCTCAGGTGTCTATTTTTTTAGTTCATCAATTGTGTTGTTTTATATGTCTTTATTAAACGGAAAGCAGAAGTTAAGTACATTTATTAAAATAAATATATTGTTGAGCATTAGTGGGTTTACAATTACGGCTTTAGCTGTATATTTTTATAAACTTCGTGGGGTATTATGGGCTCAAATTCTTCTCTCTTTAATTGCTTTTATACCAGCAATATATGTATTAGTTCGATATTTTAATAATAGGAAGTATGTGTTTTCTTTGGTTGCAATCAAAAATTTAGGAAGCTACAGTCTAATGGCCTTAGTTTCCGGAATTTTAGGTCCCTTAACTTTTTTTATAATAAGAAAAATAATTGCAAATAATATTTCTTGGGATATGGCAGGAGTATGGGAGGGAATGAATAAAGTTAGCATTAATTATATTGCGCTAATAACCATGTCGTTTAGTTATTATTTTCTTCCAACATTTTCAAAACTGCAAAGTTATTCCGCAATTAATAGAGAGATTGTAAAATCATACAAAATATTGATTGTTGTTTTAATTATTGGAGGACTGTCAATTTATTATTGCCGAAATATAATAATTCGTTTATTGTTTGCTGTTGAGTTTAAGGCAATGGAAGATTTGTTTTTTTGGCAAATAATTGGTGATTTTTTTAAAATATTAAGCTGGGTTATTGGTTACTTATTTATCGCAAAAGAAAAAGTGCAAGTATATATATTTACAGAGATCACTTCAGTAGTCTTGCAAATAGCTTTAGCAACTGTTTTAATTAGGTTAGGAACTAATATAACATTGTATTATGGAATAGAGAATATTGCCTATTTTATTCTTATGTTTTTCTGTTATTACAAGATTTTCCAGAAATAAAATTTCACTTAAATATCCTTAACATTAGAAACCCGTATATTTATCCCAAAATTCATCAAAATTTCTTTTATTCTTGAACCTAATATTAATATTAGGCGTGGCATATGAATTAAAATTTGTTGTGTCAATGTTAGGTTTGATTTACATAAATCTTTTTTTGCAATGCTTGCTTTTTTATAATCTGTAGCAAGAGTAAATTTAATATATTGTGTGTATCTGAAAAAATCCAGGAATTTTTTTAAATCTTCATTTTCTTTCTCTTCTTCTTTGTACTTGCTGAGGTTAGCGCCTTTTTTATCCTTAAAATTTGAATCTGAAATACGGTTTGAACCTAACATGTTGTATTTCATTGTTATATTGTTTGCGTAAACTAAAGGCGTTTTTAATGCAAGTCTGATATAAAAATCAATATCTTCTTCACATGTAATTTTCTCGTCAAACTTTCCTATTGCTTCAAACAGGTCTTTTGTAACACAAATAGTGCTAATATGAATAATCCATTGTGTTCTATTAATTAAAAAGAAATTGCGGATTATACCTTGCCAACCAGTCTTTCTGCTTTTATATTGAATACAGGGTGTTTCCTTATTGTTTTTATTGATTATACTATAAGAAGTTCCATACCAACTATAATCAGGATATATATCTATTAAGTACTTAAGAATTAAAAGGTGATTGCTTTCCCATGTGTCATCTGCATCTAAAAAAGTCAGATACTTGTAATTAGAATGTTCAACTCCAGTATTTCGTGCTGCTGATAGTCCCCTGTTTTCTGTATGAAATATTCTTATTCTGGGATCATTATATTGTTCTAAAACTTCAACGCTATTGTCAGTACTTCCATCGTTTACTATAATAATCTCAAAATCTCTAAACTCTTGATTTAATAATGAATCAAGAGTTTGAGCTACATCATCTTCCTTATTGTATAATGGTATAATTACTGAAAACAAAATGTAAAATTTATATTCGTTATATCTGGGTAATCAAAACATATGACTATATGGATTGTAAAAATAACATTTCATTAAGAAATAGAATAAAATATTATTTCCTTAATTCAACAATCCTTCATCCGCAAAACTGTAATATCCAGATTCTGTTATAATAAGGTGATCTAATACAGGTAAATCCATTAATTTACCTGCCTCTTTCAATTTATTGGTTATTGTTCTGTCTTGCTGACTGGGAAGTTTGTTTCCAGAAGGATGATTATGACAAAGAATAATTGAAGATGCTAGTTGCTCTAGTGCAGCCTTCATTATTAAACGAGAGTCAATTACTGTTCCTGCTATACCTCCCTGACTGATTTTTTGCGTTGATATTACTTTATTTGCTCTGTTGAGTAAAATGATCCAAAATTCTTCGTGGGGAAGATCTGTCAAAGTTGGATGCATTAGTACATAAACATCATTGCTGCTTTTAATCTGATGTTTTTTCTGTATTTCACTTAGCTTTCGTCTTTTTCCTAATTCTAATGCCGCAACAATTGAAATAGCTTTAGCTTCACCAATGCCTTTATATTTTTTTTGAAGTTGCTCTATTGTGGATTTCCCTAACTCATTGAGGTTATTATTTACATCATGTAAAATTCTTTTTGAGACATCAACTGCTGATTCTTCTCGATTTCCAGATCCAATTAGAATTGCAATTAGTTCTGCATTTGATAAAGAGGAAATGCCTTTTGAAAGTAATTTTTCTCTGGGACGGTCTTCTACTGCCCAATTCTTAATACTTAGTTTTTGGTAGGACATGGTAATGTGTTAAAGATGTTAATTTAAAAAGGTCTAAATTAAATATCTAAATAAACATTGCCAAATATTATGAAAATAAAAAAGCCTTCATGTTTTCCATGAAGGCTTTGAGTGTACTCCGTAGGGGAATCGAACCCCTGTTACCAGGATGAAAACCTGGCGTCCTAACCCCTAGACGAACGGAGCATCATTTAAAGCTATTAAAGCTTGTTAATATGCTTAGCTAACTTTGATTTTAAGTTAGAAGCTTTATTTTTATGAATAACGTTTCTTTTTGCTAATTTATCAAGCATAGCAGCTACTTTAGGAAACATTTCATTAGCAGCTTCTTTTTCACTAGTACCACGTAATTTTTTCACTGCATTACGAGTTGTTTTAGCGTAATACTTATTGTGTACTCTTCTTTTTTCTGCTTGACGAATTCTCTTTAACGCCGATTTATGATTTGCCATCTTACTATCGTTATTATATCAACCTTTTTACTTAGTACTCCGTAGGGGAATCGAACCCCTGTTACCAGGATGAAAACCTGGCGTCCTAACCCCTAGACGAACGGAGCATTTTGTTTTGATAACGTCGTTACCGTTTCAAATGCGGATGCAAAGATATATCAAAAATGATACACTCCAAATATTTTTTTAAAAAAATGAATAAAAAAATGAATAAAAAAATATAAATAACAGTATATCAAGGTGATGTGAATCAATAAAAAATCTATTTTTTTTAAGCCTATTATTTTGAAGGGAAAAATAATACTTGAATATTGAATTTGTTTTTATTCTTTTTATAATTTTGTGTTCGAAATTTTTAAGGATAGTGGATGGATTTGACTGATTGCAACCACTCTAAAAAAGTGCTAAAATGCATATTCTTTCCTTTTTCTATCCTCATTATTTATATTCATAATTTATATATTATTAGTAATGGGATATTTATTTACATCAGAATCCGTATCAGAAGGACACCCTGATAAAGTTGCCGATCAAATTTCAGATGCTTTATTAGATGAATTTCTAAGACAGGATAAAGAATCAAAAGTTGCTGCTGAAACATTAGTAACAACAGGACTGGTTGTTTTAAGTGGAGAGGTAAAAACAAATGGTTATGTTCCTGTACAAAATATTGCTCGTAGAGTAATTGATAGAATTGGATATACTAAATCTGAATATATGTTTGATTCTGGTTCGTGTGGTGTTATTTCTTCTTTACATGAACAAAGTGAAGATATAAACAGAGGAGTTGAGCGTGCAGATGAAGAAAATCAAGGTGCAGGTGATCAGGGTATGATGTTTGGCTATGCATGTACTGAGACTGCCGAATTTATGCCATTCCCGCTTCATTTATCTCATCTTCTTTTAATTGAGCTTTCTGCAATAAGAAGAGAGCAAAAGGAAATGACTTATTTACGCCCTGACTCTAAGTCACAAGTTACAATGGAATATGGTGATGATAATAAACCAGTAAGAGTTCATACCATTGTAATTTCTACTCAGCACGATGAGTTTGATGAAGAGACTGTAATGTTGCAAAAGATTAAGGATGATGTAAAGAATATTCTTATTCCAAGAGTAAAATCTAAATTGAGTCAAGATGAAGCTAGTCTAATTGATGATAGTTATATTTTACATGTAAATCCAACTGGTAAATTTGTAATTGGTGGACCTCATGGTGATACTGGATTAACAGGAAGAAAAATTATTGTAGATACTTATGGTGGAAAAGGAGCTCATGGGGGAGGTGCTTTTTCTGGTAAAGACAGTTCTAAAGTTGATAGGTCGGCAGCTTATGCAGCAAGACATATTGCTAAAAACATGGTAGCAGCAGGTATTGCAGAAGAAACTCTTGTGCAGGTAGCTTATGCAATTGGTGTCGCAGAGCCTGTTGGGTTATTTATTAACACTTATGGTACATCAAAAGTTGAATTAACTGATGGTCAAATAGCAGAAAAGATGAATACCATATTTGATATGCGTCCAGCTGCCATTGTGAAACGTTTTGGATTAAAAAATCCGATCTTTGAACCAACTGCAGCATATGGTCATGTAGGTCGTACTCCATATAAAGATAAGGTAGTAGTAAAAGAAAATGGAGTTGATGTAGAAAAAGAAGTCGAATTTTTCACCTGGGAAAAATTAGATTATGTAGATCAAATTAAAAATGCCTTTGGTTTATAATTAAATAAATACCTCATTCAAAGGCTATTCATTAAAGTGGATAGCTTTTGGATTTGTTATCTAAAATATGGTGATTAACACGCTTTAACTTTTTTTTAAACGAGTTCACTAAATAATGACCTACATTTGTAATGTAGATTTTTTTTCATAGATTTAGATTTGGTTAACAAAGCTGATTTTAAGGGTAAAGGATAGATGTTCCATCTATCCTTTTTTTATTGACTTATTTTTAATATTGATCCTTAAGAGCAGTGACAGTTGTATTACAAATGCTAATATAGAAATCCAGAAAAATGATCTTATAAATGGGGCTTCAAAATAGAAATCAACTACACTTTGTTCTTTCGGTATATTTATTTTCATTAATGAAATGTTAGCAACAGATATTGGAACGTTGTTATTATTTATATAGCATTTCCAGTTTTTATGATAATTCTGAGATAAATAAAGTGTCGAATCATTTCCTTTTTCAATTTCTAGTTTAATTTGATTTGGAAGAAGTGTAATACTTTTTATTTTTCTTAATATAGAAATAGAATCTTGTTTGTTTGTTATATATGCTAGAGGTCTATTACTTATTTTTTCATATAGAGTATCGTTTAAGAGTTTCTTTGTTGATTTAAAAATATATGATGAATATTGAGTGTTTGAAGTTAAGTTTGTAAAAGTCGCTGCATTATTTCCAAAAGGATATGCTTTTTTACTATACTCAGTTATTTGATTCAAAGTTGAGTTAAGTAATAAAGAATCATTATTGAGTTTTTCAATTTTTTTAATTGTTGAATATATTTTTATTGGATGTTGAGAAATGTCTACAACAGTATTTGGAAGGGATAATAGAGATATTGTGACCAACTCAATAACTATAAATCTTTTCAGAAGATATACTCCTCCTTTTGATGAAAAATATCTAATGATAATGAAATGGGATAATACAAAAAAAGCAGATATTATAAATTGTAGTGTGAAAAGTAATGGGCGAGGAAATTTAGTAGGTTTAGGAATAAAATGATGAAGGAAATCAATAATTGAATTATGATAGATTGATATTAAAAATACACTAATTATTGATAACATTACTCCATAAATAATAATACTTTTCTTATAATAAGGATGATGTACGTCTAAATTATCAATTATACGTCCAATAATTATACATAAAATTAAAATAAAGTAAATTCTATAAGCTGAAGGAAATCGGAAATGATCAAAAAGTGGAATGTATTCGCTGAACCATGCTCTTAATGGGAAAGAGTATCCCATGGATAGAATCATAACGAAAAAAGCAAGTAGTAATAATTTATAGTTTATTTTAATAACTGACCTTTGAAATATAATACTCCAGAAAAAAAGAAATACAGAAAATACGCCAATATATATATTAATTAAAGCTACATCAGTTTCCCAAAAGCCATCTTTCCATACATATGTTGCAATAGGTGTGAGTAAAGTAAGAATGTCTATTGGATGAAAAGAACCATGTAATGTAAAATCAACACTCATATTTCCTCTGTCGATTAAATGCATCGATTCATAGAGAGATGATAGGATGACACTAGAAGTGATTATGTTTAGAATTAGTAATAAGGCAGTATAATATATAAGATGTTTTAAGTATATTTTATTGAGCTGTTTAGTTTTATATTTTTTAATGATCATATAAAAAAACAATAATATAAGAAAATAGTATGTTGTAACAATAAAAGACCAATAACCACCTGAAATATATAAGTATAATGAAAGACTTAAGCCTATTGTGGCTTTAAGATTAACGTTTTCAATGAATAATAAGAACTGATATATTACAATAGGGATCCATGCAGCACTAACTATCCACCCTATATGTTGTGCGTTCCCTATGAAAAAACCTGACATTGAGTATATTAAGCCTGTAACTAAGGCTGTTGTCGGATTTATACCTAAGTGTTTACATAATTTGTAACAGCCAATAGCTGCAAGATATAAGTGAAGCATAAACTCAATGTGCAAGGTTATGTTTGTATACCCAAATATTCCCATTATCCAAGACGGCCAATACCATGTTTGTGGATCTAAATATTGAGCCATCCCAAAAAATTGATTAGGATACCAAAGAGGCAAATCACCTTGTCTTATTATTTTTGAAATAAAATAACGCCATGGTACAGAAATATCCATAGCATCCCATTTTAATGAAAATATGCAAAAAAGAACTGGCCAATAAGCTATTGATAAAATTATAAATATTCGTATGTAAGGATTTTTGTAATATTTAGATAAGTTAGTCATTATGTACGTAGATTATGAAAATTACGCAAATTTAATAATATGAAATTTATTTTTTATAAAATAATTTTAGCCATATGATGTAAATCCTATAAGCAAATATTTATTAAAAACATTTCCTAATGAATTATGTATCCTTAACTTTATTGTTTCTATACAAAATGTAATTGTATGACATCAATAGATAACTCTGGAAAAATTGTAAAAAGTATAAGGCCCTCTAAAATAATCCTACCTATTATAATAGGTATAGGAATTTCAGGGTATATGCTTTTTAAAGAATATACACCAGGAAGTTTCGATGTAATGCAATTTAGTCTTTCAACGGTGTTTTGGTTATTTGTATCATTATTGTTGATGGCTATCCGTGATTTTGGTTATATAATAAGAATTCGTTTGTTGTCACAAAATCAACTTACCTGGAGAAAGGCTTTTTCAATTGTTATGTTATGGGAGTTTACTTCAGCGATTACTCCATCGGCAATTGGAGGTACCAGTGTTGCAATTTTCTTTTTAAACAAGGAGGGTATAAGGATTGGAAGGAGTACGGCGATTGTAATGGTTACTTCTTTTTTAGATGAATTATACTTCATAATTGCCTTTCCCTTGATATTATTAATGATTGGGAGAAGTGATATTTTTGGTTTTGGGATAGAGGAATTGGATAAAATACCTTGGTATAAAAACCAATTCTTACTATTTGCATTAACAGGATACGGATTGAAATTTTTATATACGCTTGTGTTAATTTATGGATTGTTTATTAATCCAAGAGGTTTGAAATTTCTTTTGTTATGGATTTTTAAATTACCGATAATACGGAAATGGAGACCAGATGCAAATGAGTCAGGCTCTGACTTAATTATTGCATCAAAAGAGTTTAAAAGCTGGTCGTTTACTAACTGGGTTAAAGCTTTTTTCGCTACTATGTTGAGTTGGACCAGCCGTTATTGGGTTGTTAATACTATAATAATTTCTTTTTTTGGTTTTCATTTTATAAGTTTTGAAAATAATCTTCTTGTTTTTGGAAAGCAGTTAGTTATGTGGATTATGATGTTGGTTAGCCCAACTCCGGGAGGAAGTGGTTTTGCAGAATATGTATTTAAGGAATTTTTAAATGAAATCGTTCCAATAGGGACAGGCGTGACATTAGCTTTTGTTTGGCGACTATTGAGTTATTATCCATATTTGTTTATTGGAATTTTAATTGTGCCGCGATGGATACGTAAACACTTCATAAAGCGTTAGTTATATTTGATTAATTAGCTCTTTTCTATGACTAAATGCTACGTTTAATTCTTAGTTTATCCTTAACTTGCCTAAGGAATTATTTTAATAAATATAAAGTTTTACCCCCATTTTTGTATTTTGCTGATTTTGTTTTATAGGTTGTTTAATTAATCGTTGTATCGTGAAGTATTTTATATTTCTATTTGTTGTTTTATTAGTTGGTTCATGTAAAAACCAAGGTGTAGACAATAATGACGTAGCAAAAGAAAATAAGAATGAAATATTAATTTATTGTGAGAACGTTATGGTTCCAGCATTAATGGAACTTAAGGATGAATTTGAGGCTGAAAAAAAATGTGTAATAAAATTACATAATGATTGCTCACAAAATCTAGCAAGCCTTATTCAGTACTCATTAAAAGGGGATATTTATTTACCAGCCTCAAAGGAAGGGTTTAAAAAATTGCAAGGTAACTCTAAGTCATTTATAACCGATTCTGTATTTATAGGTTTTAATCCTTTAGTTGTAATGTCCTCTAAAGGAAATCCTTTAAATTATTCTGGTAAAATACAGTCATTGATTGAAAAGAAGTATGCTTTAATTATTGCAAACCCAGAGACGTCATCATTAGGTTTTGAAACCAGAAAGTTATTAAATCAGAAAAAAATATATGAAGATCTGATTTCAAATGTAGTGGCTTTATCTACAGATTCAAGAGGATTAGTTAAAAGTTTAAAAAATAATGAAGCTCAATTGATTATTAATTGGCAAAGTGATTTGTTTCATAATGGTAATCTTGAAGAGGTTGATATTTTTCCAATAAATGATGGCGTTTCGTCTTCTGCAGAAATATATGCTGGTATATTATCTACAAGTAATAATTCTGATTTAGCCAGGGATTTTATTAATTATGCAGCAGGTGAAAAAGGAATTTCTGTATTTAGAAAATATGGAATTAATAGGAGGAAGTCATTAATTTTTTAAATTTATACTCGATTTTATAAAATTGATGACGAGTGGTTAAGGATAAGAATAAAAATAGATCTGCAAAAGTATTCGATGAATCTATTGTTGTTAAGCTATATCTTTTATTAGCAATATTTTTGCTAACAATAGCTGCTATAATGGTAATTGAGAATTATTTTGATCAGGCATACATTCTTCGTTATCAAAAGATTATTCATAATCAGGAACAGAAACAAAAAATAGATAAGGTTCTTCAGAAAAATATATTAAAGCTTAATTTGCTTTACACTGGTTTTACAAATATTGATCATCCGCAACAACTTAAAAATACTCAAAATGATATAGCATCATTAATCTCTGAAAGTCTGGATATAGTGGAAATTCTAGATAAAGGCGGAACTTTGAATGAGGTTAAACCTGTTAATCTGCAAGATACAGAGCAGATAACAGAAGTAATTGTGCATGAAATTGATGAGTTCACGGGTAGTATTCCTGAAATAAGAGAATTAGCACCTAAAATTGGAGATTTGGAATTGTTGGCTGATAAAATTAGTGCCATTATTTCTTCAAATTTGGAAAATCCGGTTATGGATAGAGAAAACTATCTGCAAACAATAAATTTTTATATCAAACAATCAGAATCCTTATTTTCAAGAATTAATGAAATAGAGAATAAAATATCTTATGATATCAATAAAAATGTTGTTTCTCTTAATAATGCAAGTATAAACATTATTAGTAAGTACAATAATATTAAGTATTTGATATTATTTATTTTTAATCTGTTAGCAATTGTTGTTACTTATTATCTCATTGCACAAATAAAGAAAGTGCTGATAACCAGAAAAAAGGCTGAGGAAAGTAATTTGAAATTATTACAGGCTGTTGAACAGAGCCCTATGTCAATAATGATTACAGATACCAAGGGGAATATAGAATATGTAAATAAAGGATTTGAAGAAATATCTGGATATAATAAAGGGGAGGTATTAACAAAAAATATTGATCTTTTTCATCAATCTGGGAATAATAATTCTCCTGTATTTTGGAATACAATTCAAGCAGGTAAAATATGGACAGGGGAGATCAATAATAAAAAGAAAAGTGGAGAACCATATTGGGAAAAAGTAATTATTTCACCAGTCTTAAGTAAATCAAAAACAATATCATCGTTTATTGCAATTAAAGAAGATATTACGGAAAAAAGAAATCTCACTGTTTCGTTGGAAGAATCGATTGAATCCATGAAGACTATTATTGAAAATCTTCCAGTGGGAATTTTAATAGTCAACAATCAAAAAGAAATTATACAGGCCAATGATACTGCTGCAAAAATAATGGGCTTTAAAAAACCTAAGGAAGTAATAGAGGCAAGTAAGAATCAGGAGTATGAAGAGGTCTTTATTACTCAAAAGGAAGAGCATATTTCTGATCCAGCAACAAGGATTGTGATATCGGTGCTTGAAGAGCAACTAATTGTACAACAAAACAATATTTCCCGTTCTATTCTTAAAAATATTATTCCAATTAAGCTAAATAATCAAGATTGTTATTTAGAGGCGTTTATGGATATAAGTGCTCAAAAGGAAATACAGAAAAGAGAGGCGGATTCTAATAAAGCAAAATCTGAATTTTTAGCTAATATGAGTCATGAAATTCGTACTCCGATGAATGGAATAATTGGAGCTACAGAGTTACTGGGAAATACAAAATTATCTAAAGAGCAGAGTAACGTTGTTTCTATTATTGGCCGCTCATGCGAAAACCTCTTGAATATTATTAATGATATTCTTGACTTTTCTAAAATTGAAGCAGGTAAGATGAAAATTGAACCTTATCCATTTAATTTTAGGTCTACAATGGAATATTTGATGGATCAAATGTCCTTTAAAACCAATGAAAAGGGAATTGAGTTAATCAGTAGTGTAGAACAAACCATACCAAATATTTTAATTGGTGATGAAAGCCGATTAATTCAGGTTTTAATTAATCTTTTAGGTAATTCAGTTAAATTCACTTCAGAAGGTGAAGTTGTGCTAAAAGTTGAGGTTAGTAAGCAAATTGGTTCACAGGTAACCTTGCATTTTGCTGTAGAAGATTCTGGAATAGGTATTCCGAAGGATAAACTTGAAAAAATATTTGAATCCTTTACTCAGGCTGATGGATCAACGACACGAAAATTTGGAGGTACTGGTTTAGGTACGAGTATTTCAAAAATGCTTATTGAACTAATGGGTGGTAAAATATGGGTTGAAAGTCCAAATCCAAACTTTGCATGGAGTACTGAAAATCCGGGTTCTATTTTCCATTTTATATTGCCATTTGATATCGATAAGAACCAGGAGTCAAATGAACTACAAGAAGGAAGGTTCAAAGGAATTAAAACTCTAATCATTGACAATCATAAAACTAATTTACTTTTATTAAAGAAAACCCTGAATAATTGGGGAATTGTTTCTCAAAGTTGCTCAGATGAAAAAGCTGCAATTGATTTCTTAAAAGAAAAGAATGATCTTGAACTGGTAATTATTGATTCACATATTTTTAGTAGGATTGAAGATGATTTTGTTGCAACATTAAAAGAAATCAATAATAATATTAAAGTTATCTTATTAACATCTGATTTACAATGGAATCAAAAATATGGTTTTGATTCTATTGATACCGTATTGCATAAACCAATAAAGCACAATCAGTTGTTTGAGTCTATTAAAGAAATGTTCTTAGGGACTTTGGTAGAAGAAGAAGGAAATGGAAAAAGTAAAATTCCATTTGAGGAAAAAATTAAAAATAAGATTATTTTATTGGTTGAGGATAACGTCATAAATCAGAAAATAGCTGAAAAGATGCTTGATAAAATTGGTCTTAAATTAGCTATTGCAAATAATGGAAAAGAAGCTGTTGAAATGGTTTTAAGTGGGGATGTTACCTTTGATTTAATTCTGATGGATGTACAAATGCCTATTATGAATGGGCTTGATGCAACTAAAGCACTTAGGGAAAATCATTTTGACATTCCGATAGTTGCAATGACTGCAAATGCCATGAAAGGGGATAGAGAAGTATGTATTGAGGCAGGTATGAATGATTATATCGGAAAGCCTGTAAAATTGGATGATTTGGCGCAATTGATAGACAAATGGTTATAGTTTGAATTTAAATCATTTGAAATAAGATTGTATTTTTTTAAAAATAATTATTTAACTTCGCATTCAACTTTTATTAAGGGGTGCCTAAAATTCAGGCTGAGATCATACCCATTGAACCTGTACAGGTAATGCTGTAAAGGGATTATGTGATTTCTACACGATGTTATCGGCACCATATATTTTAAATAATAACTCATTTGAGTAAAATTAAATTGTATGGTAATTTATGTAAATGATGAGAAGAAAAAGGTTTTAGATGGCCTTATTCTTTCAGATCTGTTTAAAGAAATAAATTTAAATTCTACGTTTAAAGGATTGGCTATTGCAATAAATGAGCGAATAGTATTGCAAAGTCAATGGGATTCAACTATTCTTTCAGAGAATGATAAGGTTCTGATTATTTCTGCTACCAAAGGAGGGTGATTAACTTTCCATATTTCGAGTTAGATATTCGTAAATATCTTAATGATTCTATAGGTATAAGGTATGTTATCGGTTTTCTTAGTTGATAAGGTTTGATGCTTTAATAGTTAAGTGGCTGTATGTATATGATATTGAGCTACTTATCATATAGGTGTTCTTGCTTTGTATCTGTTTTTTCAAGTTTTATAAAAATCAATATTCAATTCAAGATGAATAATAAGAAGGATGTGCAAATTACGACAGGTTCTTTTCCAAAATCAAGAAAGATTTATGTAAAAGGGAGTCTATTTGATATTAATGTTCCTATGCGTCAGATAAAATTATCTGATACCATTAAATCTAATGGTGAGATGGAAAAGAATGACCCAATTACTGTTTATGATACTTCAGGTCCATATACAGATCCAACTTATAAAGTAGATTTAACAAAGGGCCTGCCAAAAATTAAGGAATCATGGGTACTAGATAGGAAAGATGTAGAGGAGCTACCTGAAAAGAGTTCGGAATATGGTAAGAAAAGATTAGAGGATACATCATTGGATTCTATTCGACACCAGCATCAACGATTAAAACCTTTCAGAGCAAAAACAGGACAAGTTGTTACGCAATATTATTATGCCAAACAAGGAATAATTACCCCTGAAATGGAATATATTGCTATTCGTGAAAATCAAAATGCAAAAGTGTATTATCAAGCAAATGGATTATGTGCTGAGCAACTTGAAAATATTCCTTTTATCACTCCAGAATTTGTTAGAGATGAGGTTGCTGCCGGAAGAGCAATTATTCCGGGAAATATAAATCACCCTGAAGCTGAACCAATGATTATTGGACGAAACTTCTTAGTTAAGATTAATGCAAATATTGGTAATTCGCCAACTACTTCAAGTATTGAAGAAGAAGTTGAAAAAGCGGTATGGGCATTTAGATGGGGAGCTGATACCATTATGGATTTATCTACTGGAGCAAACATTCATGAAACGCGTGAGTGGATTATCCGAAATTCTCCTGTTCCTGTAGGTACTGTACCTTTGTATCAAGCCTTGGAAAAAGTGAATGGAAAAGCAGAAGAATTAACCTGGGAAATTTATAAGGATACATTAATAGAACAATGTGAGCAGGGAGTTGACTATTTCACTATTCATGCAGGAATGCTTAAAGATTTGGTTAAGAAAACAGATAAAAGGAAGACAGGTATTGTTTCGAGAGGCGGAAGCATCATGGCTAAATGGTGTATGACTCATGATCAGGAAAACTTTACATATACTCATTTTGAAGAGATTTGTGATATTTTGGCTCAATATGATGTTGCTGTTTCTTTAGGTGATGCTATGCGTCCCGGTAGTATTTATGATGCAAATGATGAAGCTCAGTTTGGTGAATTAAAAGTGCTTGGTGAATTAACAAAAGTTGCATGGGAACATCACGTTCAGGTAATTATAGAAGGTCCTGGTCATGTACCAATGCATTTGGTAAAAAAGAATATGGAAGAGCAATTGCGTCTTTGTCATGAGGCTCCATTTTATACTTTAGGTCCTTTAGTAACAGATATTGCCCCTGGTTACGACCATATTACTAGTGCTATTGGAGCTTCTATGATTGGTTGGTATGGAACTTCAATGTTGTGTTATGTTACTCCAAAAGAACATTTAGGATTACCCAATAAGGATGATGTTAGAACAGGTGTGGTTACTTATAAATTAGCTGCTCATGCTGCTGATTTGGCTAAAGGATTCCCTGGTGCCGACATTAGAGATAATGCTATGAGTAAAGCTCGTTTTGAGTTTAGATGGCGTGATCAATTTGCTTTGGCTTTGGATCCTGAGAAAGCGATTTCTGATCATGATGAAACGCTTCCTGACGAGGAAGATAAAGTATCACACTTTTGTTCAATGTGTGGTGAGCATTTTTGTTCCATGCGTGCAAATATGGAGGTTAGAGAAAAAATTGAAAATCAAACTTCAGCCTGTAGTGCCGGAGTACAATAAAATATTAGCAATGGATATATTAAAAATTGCAGATAAAGAATTTAAATCAAGACTTTTTACAGGGACTGGTAAGTTTAATTCGAATGAAATGATGGCTGAAGCAATTCAATCTTCAGGATCAGAGTTAGTAACTGTTGCGTTAAAGCGTGTGGATATGAAAGGGAATGATGATGATATGATTGATCATCTAAATATTCCGGGATTAAACTTGTTACCTAATACAAGTGGTGTTAGAAATGCAAAGGAGGCCATATTTGCCGCTCAATTGGCTCGAGAAGCCTTGGGTACTAATTGGCTTAAACTGGAGATTCATCCTGATCCAAAATATTTGTTGCCGGATGGAGAGGAAACATTAAAAGCCTGTTATGAACTAGCTAAAGACGGATTTGTAATCCTTCCATATATTCATGCAGATCCTGTATTGTGTAAAAAGCTGGAGGATGCAGGAGCTTCTGCTGTGATGCCTTTAGGTTCACCAATTGGAACGAACCAGGGACTCAAAACTCGTGATTTCTTAAAAATAATCATAGAGCAATCAAATCTACCTGTTGTAGTAGATGCTGGTATAGGTTCTCCTTCTCACGCAGCTGAAGCAATGGAATTAGGTGCAGATGCTGTTTTGGTTAATACTGCAATTGCAGTAGCAAAAGATCCAGTGCAAATGGGTAAGGCATTTAAAATGAGTGTGGAAGCAGGAAGAATTGCTTATCTGTCTGGATTAGGAAAGGTAAGTGCATATGCAGAAGCAAGTAGTCCTCTTACTAGTTTCTTAAGTTAGTTTTTTAATAAAAGGTTAGAATGAGCTTTTATCATATACATGAGCAATATGACTGGAATGAAGTGACTGCTTCAATCCAGTCGAAAACAGCGTTTGATGTAGAGCAAGCATTAAATGCGATTAATCCTGATCTTGAAGATTTCAAATCTTTAATTTCTCCTGCCGCAGAATCCTATCTGGAACAGATGGCGCAAAAGAGTTTCCAACTAACTCAAACTCGCTTTGGTAAAACAATACAAATGTATATACCATTATACCTTTCAAATGAATGTGCAAATGGTTGTATATACTGTGGATTTAATTGTAAGAATCAAATTGATAGATGTACGCTTACAAAAGAGCAGGTTCTTGATGAAGTGAAACATATTAAATCCATGGGTTTTGAGCATTTGCTTTTAGTTACAGGTGAACATCCTAGAAAATGTGGAGTTGATTATGTTGAGGAAGTACTGGCTTTATTAAAATCTGAATTTGCAAACTTATCTATAGAAATTGCGCCTATGGATTTAGATGAATATAACAGACTAAAAAAACATGGTTTAAATACGGTGTATGTTTATCAGGAAACTTATAATAAACTTAAATATCCGGAATATCATCCTAAAGGCAAAAAGGCTGATTTTAGATATAGATTGGAAACACCGGATCGAATTGGTCAGGCCGAAATTCATCGTATTGGATTAGGATGCTTATTGGGCCTGGAGAACTGGAGAACGGATAGCTTTTTTACTGCTTTGCATTTGCATTATTTGGAGCAAAAATACTGGAAAACCAAATACAGTATTTCATTTCCAAGACTAAGACCACATGTGGGTAGTTTTCAGCCAAATCATCCACTCTCCGATCGTCAGCTGGTTCAGTTAATTTGTGCTTATCGAATTTTCAACCAGGAATTGGAGATTTCATTGAGTACCAGGGAAAATGCCAATTTCAGAGATCACATGATGGGTATTGGTGTAACCAGTATGAGTGCAGGAAGTAAAACAGAACCAGGGGGGTATTCTAATCCGGATAAGGAATTAAAACAATTTGATGTTTCAGATGACAGAACATCAGATGAAATTGAAAGAGCTATTCGTAATGAAGGATTTGAAGCTGTCTGGAAAGATTGGGATCAATGTTTGGTTATGTAATTATTTAGTAAGGGATTATGAGTGTTTTGAGTAAAGAGAATCAGGAACGATATAGTAGACAATTAATACTTGATCAAATAGGGCAAGAAGGACAACAGAGGTTAATGAAGGCTTGTGTTCTCATTGTGGGAGCAGGAGGTTTGGGGTGTCCTGTTTTGCAATATTTAGTGGCAGCAGGAATTGGAAAAATTGGCATAGTGGATAATGACGTTGTTAGTATATCCAATTTGCAACGACAAATATTGTATAGAGAAGATGAAGTGGGAAGGTCAAAAGCTCAAATTGCTAAAGAAAAATTACAAAACCTAAATCAGGAAGCAGATATTCAGATTTATAATACATTTTTGGATAAAGATAATATTGATGATATAGTAACTGGATATGATATTATTGTTGGCGCTACTGATAATTTTGAATCACGCTATTTAATTGATGAATATTCAAATAAATTAAATATTCCTTTTGTTCATGGTTCTGTAGAAGGATTTGAAGGACAGTATTCTGTATTTAATTATAAAAATAAGGTTTCGTATTCTGATGTTTTTCCATCGCAGCCTGAACTGCCTAAAGATTATATTATTGGAGTAATGGGAGCTTTACCTGGTATTATAGGTAGTTTAATGGCAATGGAAGTGATAAAGGTTTGCTGTAATCTAGAAAATGTAGCTGCAGATGCTTTATATATTTTTAATGCACTGAATAATAAATTAATCAAATTAAGCTATGGGGAATAGATTTTATTTATTTCCCCATGGAATTTGGTATTCAACAATGTAGCTAAAACCAAGGTTTACAGCTTTGCTTCCTCTTCCATATCCCGGAATTCGATAAGCTTCTAAAACCTCTGAATTATTTGAAATTAGTTTAAGTTTTAAACGAGCATAAAAGTTAAAATACAGGTTGTTTAATACTTCTGTTCTTATTCCTCCAACAAATTCAACCCAGTGTGAGTTTACAGTGTAAGAACTGATAGAGCCAGTATAATCACCCCAATGCTCATCGCTTACCGTAAAATTATCTGAACCATGATCTTGTATTGCAAATCCATATCTTAATCCAAATAAAATATTATCATTATTGTTAGGTTCATCAACTATAAATATGTCATAATCAACACCTACGCGTGCATACATTCCATTTGAATTGTATTCATATGATTTATCATCAAATGAAACGTTTTCAAAGCCTAAAGATCCAACCAAAAACATTCTCTTTTTAAAATTAGTTTTAATATTGGCTTCAAATGCATACCTATCTTTATCTAAAAAAGGAACTGCAAATCGGCTAACATCAATACCAATTGATGTTCCTCTTTCTTTTTTTGGATAAGGGAGCTTTTCTTTTTTCTTCTTGGGGGTTCCTTCTTGATTTTCCTGGTTTTGATTATTCTGTGAGCTTCTGTTTTCACTTGAGTAATCCTGTGCATTTATTAGGATTGCAATTCCCAGAAATAATAAACTAGTAAAGATATATCTTAACATTTGATGTGCTTTCGTTATATTCAATTGATGGATATTCTATCGAAACAGAATCAATAAATGAAATATTTGTAAATAATACTGTATCTAACTCAAATTTAAAGATGAACCCACATTCCTCTGAAATAAAATCTAATTCTTTGGAGTGAACAAATCGAATGGTATCCTTTTGATTTAATATTTGAATAACATAGCTGGTAGTATCACTCATCATTGATAAAGGAAGAAAACTTTCAGATATTTCCTCGTTATTATAAATTGTATCATTTAAGTCAACTGCTTTAATAACGACATCACTTACTGTAGAGTCATTATCTGTACTTGATGAATAAAAAACAGCCTGGACTGATTGTTGATTTGACAAACAAAAATCATCGCTACTACATGAGATTATTATAATTATGAATAATACAGTAATAACCTGGAGAAATATTTTCATATGTTTTATTTTATCTTCCATTTACCTTTTGGAACTCGCCTGTAAAAATATTCATCTTTGTGTGTGAATCTTTTCTCGGGGCTCGTAATAAGTATATATCTATTTTTTGAAATAGAAAATTGATATTCTTTATTAATGATCTAATTAATAGATAAATAAATATCGTTGTAGAATATCCTTATGTAAAATTATTTACGCCTGCAATATTAACAAAAATAGAACCATTCATTTAGTTAATTATGTGGTTTTATTTAAAAAGTATATATTATTTCAAGTTTTTCAGTAATTACATGTATCTTTGTCACCGTTTTTTGGGGTGCCTTAATATTTCGGGCTGAGATCATACCCTTTTACCAATTATGGCGGTTGGTAATGAACCTGATCCGGGTAATACCGGCGTAGGAAATATGCGAACTAACTTTTCGCCTTTTGATCTTGAAAATACCTCATTTTATTATTGTTTAATTTTAACTTTTTTAAAATGATTAAAAGTGGGAAAAACTCTTTGATTCATAGGGTTTTAATTTTGTGTGGAATTTTATTTTTAAGCTTTTCAGTTTATTCTCAAAATGTTGTTAGCGGTAAAGTAACAGACGAGGATGGAAATGAATTAATTGGAGCATCTGTTCTTATAAAGGATAGCTATCTGGGTACCGTCACAAATTTGGATGGTAAATACAAGTTTACAAACTTAAAAAGTACCGATTATATTTTTTTAGTGTCTTATTTAGGATATGAATCAACTCAAAAAAAGGTATCTGTTACAAAATCTATTACTATTGATTTTATATTGAAGCCTTCGAATATCTTTAAAGATGAAATTTTGGTCTCAGCTACAAGAGCTGGTAACAAGGCGCCAGTTGCAGTTACTAATTTATCAAGAGAAGATGTTAGTAAGCAGAATACAGGTCAGGATATTCCTTATCAATTGAGTCTCTCTCCTTCTTTAGTTGAATCTTCAGAAGCTGGAAATGGTATTGGTTATTCAGCTCTTCGAATTAGAGGTACGGATGCATCTAGAATTAATGTTACTATTAATGGTATTCCGTTAAATGATCCGGAGTCTCAAGGTGTGTACTGGGTAAATATGCCGGATTTTGCTTCTTCAGTTGATAATATACAAATTCAAAGAGGGGTAGGAACTTCAACAAATGGAGCTGCAGCCTTTGGAGCTACTATTAATTTTCAAACACAAACAGTTAATGCAAAACCATATGCAGAAGTTCAAAGTGTAGCCGGATCATTCAATACCTTTAGGAATACGTTTAAAGCAGGAACTGGTTTAATTAATGATAAATTTAGTTTTGATGCTCGTTATTCAAAGTTAAAATCTGATGGATATATTGACAGAGCATTTTCAGACCATGAGTCCTTTTTCGTTAGTGGAACATATTATATTCCAAATGGGATGATTAAAGCAAATGTTATTAATGGTGAAGAACAAACTGGAATAAGTTGGTGGGGAAACCCCTATATGCACCCAAGAGATAATGCTTATTCAAGAACATATAATCCTGCTGGTGAGTATTATGATGAGGAAGGGAATGTTCATTACTATAAAAATCAGACAGATAATTATAAACAGACACATTATCAGTTATTTTATTCCCAGGGGCTATCCAAGAGTTTAAATATGAATGCAGCTTTTCATTACACGCAGGGTCATGGGTATTATGAGCAATTTCAAGATGATGATAATAGCTACCATGATACGTATTATAGTGATTATGGATTGTTACCTCCGGTAGTAAATGGAGTTGTTATGTCGCAAACAGATTTAACTCGTCAGAAATGGTTAGATAATGATTTTTATGGATTTACTTATTCTTTAAATTATAAGAAGAACAGAGTTGATGCATCGTTTGGAGGTGCCTGGAATAAATATAAGGGTGATCATTTTGGAAAAATTCTTTGGGCTCAATATGGAGGTATAGATAATGGTTATCAATGGTATTTTAATGACTCAGAGAAAACTGATTTAAACATATATGCAAAAGTTAACTATGATTTGAACGATAAGTTAAATGTTTATGGAGATGTTCAGTATCGCCATATTAATTATGATATGAATGGTATTGATGATGATTTACTAGATTTAATTCAAAGTCATAATTTTGACTTCTTTAATCCTAAGTTTGGTTTATTCTATACAATCAATTCAAATCAAAATATATATGCATCTTTTGGAGTTGCGCATAGAGAACCAACCCGAGCCAATTATAAAGATGCAAAATTAGATCCAACATCATTGCCGGTAGATGAGTCTTTGTTTGATTATGAACTAGGTTATGAATTTAAATCAACTAAGGCAACCTTTGGAGCAAATTTATACTACATGTATTATCGTGATCAACTTGTTCCAACTGGAGAGAAAAACAGTGTTGGTTATGATATTATGACTAATGTTGATAAAAGTTACAGAGCTGGAATAGAAGTAATTTGGGGAGTTCAAATTTTACCTGATTTAAAGTGGGATGCTAATTTGACTTTAAGTAAAAATGTAATTGAGGATTTTATAGAATACTCTACTTATTATGATGAGTCATGGAATGAAGAATATAAAGGGAAAGAACTTGGAGATACTGATATTAGTTACTCTCCAGAGGTTATAGGAAGTAGTTTGTTATCATATAGTCCATTTAAAGGATTTGAGGCAAGCTTTATTAGTAAATATGTGGGAGATCAGTATTTTGATAATACATCAAGTTCTGATAGAATGATAAAAGCATACCATGTTCATAATCTTCGTTTCAATTATAATATACATCCTTCATGGATAAAAGAAATAGGATTTCATATTCAGGTAAATAATATTTTTGATGCTAAATATGAAAATAATGCATATGGTGGTAACTGGTATGAACAGGGAGTTGAAAATACATGGCGATATGATTACCCGCAAGCAGGGGTTAATTTCTTAGGTGGAGTAATTTTAAAATTCTAAAATTTAATTCCCGGATATCTATTATGTCCGGGAATATACATATCTATTATATTTGTATTTTTTACAGGATGTTAAGTGATGGGTTGGTTAATTGAAAATATTGTTGAAATTATAGGAACCATTTCTGGTTTAGTGTTTTTATATCTTGAAATAAAACAAAACAAATGGTTGTGGCCGGTTGGGTTACTAACCTCATTAATGTATATCTATGTATTTTTAGTTGCCAAACTATATGCAGATATGTCGCTGCAGGTTTATTATGTAATTGTTAGTGTTTACGGTTGGATTTTATGGTCACAAGGTAAAAATAATTCCAAAGACGAATTGCCTGTTGTTGGGATTGACAAAAAACTCTTTTTTACTTTGTTAGTTGCCAGTGTAATTATTTATTCTGTAATTTCTTTTGTATTGGTTAATTATACCGATGGTGCATTACCATATTGGGATGCTTTTACAACAGCATTGAGTATAGTAGCAACCTGGATGTTAGCAAGAAAAATATTAGAACAATGGTTGGTCTGGATTATTGTAAACGGAGTTTCTTTAGGCCTGTATATCTATAAAGGTTTATATCCTACATCAGTATTATATTTCTTTTACATGTCGCTTTCGGTAGTTGGATATTTACAATGGAAGAAAGATTTATATGTAGAGCAATCAAGAGTAGTAGTATCTAATCAATAATTAATCCGGAGAATATTAAATGAGTAAAAAAGCCGTAATAGTAGCTAATGGAGCATTTCCAACCAACCCTAATGCTATAGAACAATTAAGCACGGCTAAGTTTATAGTTTGCTGTGATGGAGCTGTAAATAAACTGGAAAATACTATCTATATTCCCAATGCTATTGTGGGAGATCTGGATTCTCTTCATCATCGGTTGAAAGAAAAATATGAGGATCGATTGTATCATTTTTCAGATCAGGAAACAAATGATTTGACCAAAGCCGTAAACTGGTGCATAAGTAAATCATTTACAGATGTAAGCATAGTTGGCGCAACAGGCCTTCGTGATGATCATATGATTGGCAATATTTTTTTATTGCCTCTTTATGCTCAGCAACTCAATGTAAAGATGTATACAGATCATGGAGTTTTTACGGTAATGCAAAGTGAGAACTCTTTTCAGAGTTATAAAGGACAACAAGTTTCCATATTTTCTACAATACCTTCATTGTTAATTTCTACTGTAAATTTAAAATATCCACTTGAAAACCAAAGTTTACCAATGTTATGGCAAGGCACTTTAAATGAAGCATTGGGTGAATCCTTCGAAATTAAAATATCAGGTGGGGATCTTATTGTATATCAAGAATACTAATACAATATTATTGTTCATAATCGGACATTGCTAAAAAGCTAGGTGTTCGATATGGAACATTTATACATAGAGTTCAAAAATGTTAAGTGCCAGTATCTGAGTGTTAAGTGGCTTTTGGCATGCGTATTGAAAATGAATGCACTTAAATCTTTATGTATAATCTTAAATATTATTGTAAATGAGTAAAATTAAAAACCAACTAATCCTTGCTTTTTTTCTAGTGAGTTTTAGTTTAACTGCTCAAATGAAACCCATAGAATTTGAGGAGTTTGATTTAGAAAATGGCCTGCATGTAATACTTCATCAGGATAATTCCACGCCAATTGTTAATATTTCAGTAATGTATTTTGTGGGCTCAAAGAATGAAAATCCAAATCTAACAGGATTTGCACATTTTTTTGAGCATTTAATGTTTGAAGGTTCTGAGAATATACCACGACATGAATACAGTAACTATGTAGAAAGAGCAGGTGGTACTCTTAACGCAAATACCAGCTTCGACAGAACATATTATTATGAAATATTGCCTTCGAATCAATTAGAATTGGGCTTATGGCTGGAATCTGAAAGAATGCTTCACGCCAGGGTTGACTCAATAGGTATTGCAACTCAAAAAAATGTAGTTATTGAAGAAAGAAAACAGCGTACAGAAAATACTCCATATGGAGATTTACTCGAAATAACTTTTAAAAAAGTATATAAAGAGCATCCTTATAAAACTTCTGTGCTAGGAGATCCGGAACATATTAGAAGTGCCAAAGACCAGGATTTTGTAGATTTCTATAATACCTTTTACGTTCCTAATAATGCCTGTTTAGTAATTGCGGGAGATATTGACAAGACTAAGGCAAAAAACTTAGTAAGTAAATATTTCGCTGAAATTCCGCAAGGAACAAAAGAAATACCAAGACCTACAATTGTTGAAAAACCACAGACAAAAGAAGTAAGAGATACTGTTTATCGAAATGTGCAACTTCCATTGATCATACAAGCCTATAAAATTCCAGCTTTAGGAGATGATGATTATTACGCTGTTGATCTATTAAATAAGGTTTTATCAAAAGGACAGAGCTCAAGATTGTATAAAGAGTTGGTTGATAATCAGCAAAAAGCAATGGAGGTAAGTTCTTTTTCTTTAGGGCTCCAACAGCCTGGTGTAACATTAGCTTTTGCTTTGCCAAATACTGGTGTTGATAATGGCGAACTTGAAAAAGGGATGATTGTGGAAGTTGAAAAATTGCAAAATGAACTAATAAGTGAAAAAGAATTTCAGAAGTTAAAAAATCAAGTTGAAAATGATTTTGTCAATGGAAGTCGCAGGTTGGCAAGTGTAGCTGAAAATTTAGCCACTGATTATACTTATTTTAAAGATACAGAGTTGGTAAATAAAGAATTAGATAAGTATTTGGCTGTGTCTCGTGAAGATATTCAAAGGGTAGCTAAAAAATATTACACCAAAGAAAATCGTGTGGTTATTTATTATCTTCCAAATTCTCAAAAAGCAAACTAATCATAAACAAACGACCAAGTAATTTAAATAATTCAGATTTATTTGAGAATTCAATCTGGTCGTTGAAAATATTTTAACAGGTGAAACGAGCCATGAGAAAAAGTTTTCACACACGAGGATGATTGTTTTTTCGGCGAGTTCCATGTGGTAATCAAAAGAAAAATAAACACATGAAAAAAATTTCAATTATAATATTGTTTGTTCTGTCTGTAACAATGGGCTTTGCTCAGTTGGATAGATCAAAAGCTCCGGGAGCTGGTCCCGCAACAAAGCTAGATTTAGGAGATTACACAAAATTTGAGCTGAAAAACGGATTAAAAGTTATTGTTGTAGAAAACCATAAATATCCAATAGTAAATTATTCTTTATCATTAGATATTGATCCAATTTATGAGGGCGACAAAGCCGGATATACAAGTCTTACCGGAGATCTTTTAAGAACAGGAACGACAAATAGAACAAAATCACAAATAGACGAGGAAGTAGATTTTATTGGAGCTGTATTAAATACTTCGAGTAAAGGAATAACAGCGCGTTCATTAACTAAGCATCAGGATCAATTGCTTGATTTAATGACAGATGTTTTATATCATCCATTATTTCCTCAAGATGAATTAGATAAAGCTGTTAAGCAAACATTATCAGGACTAAAATTTCAAATGGACGATCCAAAGTCAATTACTTCTAATGTTACTTCGGCTTTAATGTTTGGAAAAGAATCCGCATATGGAGAAGTGGTAACGGAAGAAACTATCGATAATATTACGGTTGATGATTGTAAGAATTATTATAATAGTTATTTCAAACCTAATGTTTCTTATTTGGTAATTGTTGGAGATATAACTGTAAAAGATGCCAAAAAAATAGTGAAAAAATATTTTGGTAGTTGGGAAGCGGGAGAAGTACCAACACATGAATTTGTTAAACCAAATGAATTAAAAGAACCTGTTTATGCGATGTGTAATAAAGATGGAACTCCGCAAACTTATATTTCGGTTTCATATCCTGTAGATTTAAAGCCAGGTTCTGATGATTACATTAAGGCTCGTGTAATGAATCAAATTTTTGGTGGAGGTGGATTTAGTGCACGTTTGATGAAAAATTTAAGAGAAGACAAAGCATGGACATACGGAGCTTATTCCAGATTGAACTCAGATGATCATATGGGGTATTTTAGAATGGCTTCCAATGTAAGAGGTAATATTACCGATAGTGCGTTTGTTGAAGTACAGAAAGAAATGAATCGCTTATTAAAAGAGGATGTTACTGAAGAAGATCTTGAATTAATTAAAAATGTTTTGGCAGGTAGTTTTGGTCGTTCATTGGAAGATCCTTCAACATTAGCTCGTTTTGCTTTAAATATTGATAAATATGGACTTCCTGTTGATTACTATGAAACATATATGGAACGTTTAGCAGCAGTTTCTGTTCAGGATGTGAAGGATATGGCTAATAAATACATTAAACCAAATAATGCAATTTATTTTGCAGTAGGCGATATTGATAGTATAGATTCTTTGATGGTAAATGTTGCAGGTGATTCTCCGATAGTCGAATATGATCATTACGCGAATAAGGTAATTAGAACAGGATTACCAATGGGGTTGACTGCACAAAAAGTTATAGATGGATACATTAATGCAATTGGTGGTGTGAATCATTTAAAATCTGTTCATGATCTATCTATGAAATGTTCTATGTCAGTTCAAGGAATGACTTTGGCTATGAATACTTACCAAAAAGCTCCGAATAAAATTTCAGTAGAAACTTTAATGGGAGGTAATCTTTTAAGTAAGCAAGTTTATGATGGATCAAAAGGTTCTATGATAATGCAAGGTCAAAAGCAGCAACTTCAAGGAGATATGTTAAAGGCTATGGAATATCAAGCCATTATTTTCCCTGAATTACAATATAATGAACTGGGATATGAAATAGAATTATCAGGAAAGGATAAGATCAACGGAAAGGATACATATAAATTGACTATTATTGATCCTGTTAAAAAGAGTACTACAGTATATTTTGATACAACAACAGGTCTTAAGGTTAAAGAAGTAGCTAGTCTGCCACAAGGTCAAGGTACAAGCGTAACAACATATGTTGAATATAAAGAGGTAGATGGTGTAAAATATCCTGTGGTAATGAATCAAACTGTAGGTCCACAATCAATCGATATTAATGTTGATGAAGTGATTGTAAATAATGGAATTACTGATGATATTTTTGTAAATTGATGTTGTCGAAAATGTAAACACAGAGTTTTAATTTATTAAAATTCATTATACTAAGAGGTTGATTCGTTTTCGAGTCAACCTTTTCTTTTTGTTTATGTTATTTATAAAAACGTTAATCAAAAAATGGTTGGGTTATGAGAAGTTTGGTGGTTTGTTTACTATTTGTTTTATGGAGTGTTGATTATTTGCAAGCTGAATCTAATATCGTTTATTTTATGACTAGTGCAGAAGTTGATTTCAATGGGGACAACTTTGAAATAGGTGATAAAATCCCTGATTATAATGATGTAATACTGTATAAAGCATCGACTGAAGATGATGGTTTAAAAATAGCTTTAGCTGAAAAACCACAGATGTTTAATACATATAGTGATTTAGGTGTTCAAAATGTTTTGTTTTATGTACATGGTTATGGTAAAGAAGTGGAACAAGTATATAAAAGAGCATTGTTAATGCAAGACTCATATAACGTTAAAGTTGTTTTCTTTTTTTGGCCTTTTATGAATTCAAAAGGAAAACCTTCTAACTTGTTTCAATCTCATGATAATATACAAAAGAGTTTACCTGCTTTTAATCATTTTATAGAACTGGCTCATGAACTTAAGGAACAAAATGATAATCTTAGTGTGTCTTTGATGGCACATAGTTTAGGTAATTATTTTTTTAAATTATATTCTCTTGAGCAAAATACCAATAGACGTCTGATCTTTGAAAACGTGATTTTAAATAGTGCAGCTGTAAACGATAAAAGACATGGCGACTGGTTGTCATTACTAGATATTCAAAAACGTAAATATGTACTTTATAATAATCATGATTTTTTGTTGAAAGGCTTGCAGTTATTTACACGAGCTAAAAGGCAGTTAGGAAATAAAACAAATCGTTATAAAATATCTTCTGTAAACTATGTAAATTTATCTGAAGCTATTGGATTTAGATTCCCCTTATATAATACACACTCTTATTTTACAGGTGAGATAATTGATGAGGTTAGTGCTATAAAGCATATGTATACTTTAATTTTTCAAGGGAAACAAATTGAAGAATCTGATTATTTTGCTTTAGGATTATAGACAAAAAAATATCAGACTTAGAATCCAGTTTAAACTTATTCTAAATAAAGTTGCCGTTTAGGTTTCTTTAACATTAAGTACATATATGTAGATAGATTTTATTTTCTTTGCATGTTGTTAAATAACCTAAGTGTGTAATAGTTTAAAATATGATTAACCTAAGTGTTGAGAAAGACTTAACAATTGAACTTGTTGAGGAAATCTTATTTGGGAACCAAGAAATCAAAATTGATTCGGATACCAAACAGAAAGTTAAAAAAAGCTATGAGTTTCTTGAGAAATTTGCCAAGAACAAAGTGATTTATGGAATAAATACAGGTCTTGGGCCTATGGCACAATATCGTATTGAGGACGACAAGCTGGTTGATTTACAATATAATTTAATTCGTAGCCACTCTGCAGGAGCTGGTCAAAAAATTCCTGATGTATATGCAAAAGCTGCAATGTTAGTTCGTATGAGAGCTATTATGCAGGGGTTTTCAGGAATACATCCGTCTACAATAGAACTATTAGAAACACTAATAAATTCTGAAGTTTACCCTTTTATTCCTGAGCATGGAGGAGTTGGTGCCAGTGGAGACTTGGTTCAGTTAGCTCATTTAGCATTGGTTTTAATTGGAGAAGGGCATGTAACATATAAGGGTGAACTAAAAAATACTAAAGAAGTTTTCAAAGAGTTAGGTATTCAACCTATTGAAGTTAAACTTAGAGAAGGTCTTTCTCTAATTAATGGAACATCAGTAATGACTGGTGTTGGTTTGGTTAATGTAATCAAAGCAAAACAGTTAATGAACTGGTCATTAATTGCATCTGTTATGATGAATGAGATAGTGATGTCTTTTGATGATCATTTCTCAGTTACTTTAAATTCAGTAAAAAAACACGAAGGGCAACAGAAAATTGCAGAAGGAATGCGAATGTTACTAAAAGATAGTAACTTGATTGCTCGTCGTGAAGAACATTTCTTTTCTGGAGAGGTTGATGAGCGTATATTTAAGCGTAAAGTACAAGAGTATTATTCATTACGTTGTGTTCCTCAGATTTTAGGTCCTGTATACGAAGCTGTTGAATCGGCTAAAAAAGTTGTCGTAAACGAAGCGAATTCAGTAAGTGATAATCCGATTGTTGATGTTGAAAATGAAAATGTTTATCATGGAGGTAACTTTCATGGTGATTACATTTCAATTGAAATGGATAAGCTTAAGTTAGCTGTTACACGTATGTCTATGTTATCAGAGCGACAAACAGCGTTTCTTTTTAACAGTAAAATAAATGAGATACTTCCTCCATTTGTAAACTTAGGGACTTTAGGTCTTAATTTAGGATTACAAGGAATGCAGTTTACAGCAACATCTACTGCAGCAGAAAATCAAACACTATCGAACTCAATGTATGTTCATAGTATCACAACAAATAATGACAATCAGGATATTGTTAGTATGGGAACAAATAGTGCATTAATTACAAAGCGTGTGATTGATAATGCATACCAGGTTCAGGCAATTGAAATGATGGCATTGTTACAAGCTGTTGATTATCTTCAGGTGTCTTCAAGATTATCTTCATCAACAAAAAAGGTTTATGACAGACTTCGAGCTATCTTTCCTGTTTATATTGAGGATAGACCTTTATATGAAGATTTAGCTAAAGTTGTAGATTTTCTGTTTAATAATAATGTAGAAATACCACAAGAATAATTTCAGATTACAATTGTAGATCTTATTTTCGTGCAATTAACACGTCGAATTTTATGAAATACGCATTAGTTACAGGAGGATCAAGAGGAATTGGGAGAGCTATTTCTGTGCATTTAGCTCAACAAGGTTTCTATGTTCTTATTAATTATAGATCAGCTCACGAAGAAGCTCAAAAAGTAAAGCAAGATATAGAAGATGCTGGAGGTAAAGCAGAATTACTTCCTTTTGATGTTTCAAATTCTCAAAAAGTTGAAGAGGTTCTTGGTGGTTGGATGAAGGATAATGATAAACATATTGATGTTTTAGTCAATAATGCTGGTATTACTAGTGATAACCTTATGGTTTTTATGTCTGATGAAGAATGGAATAAAGTAATATCAACGAACCAAAATAGCTTTTTCTTTGTTACTCGTCAGGTGCTTGAAGGGATGGTTGTTAACAAATGGGGAAGGGTAATTAATATAGTGTCTTTATCTGGTCAAAAAGGGCATCCTGGACAAGTTAACTATTCTGCATCCAAAGGAGCTGTAATTGCAGCAACAAAATCCTTATCAATGGAAGTGGGTAAAAAGAAAATAACAGTGAATTGTGTTGCTCCGGGTTTTATTAAAACTGAGATGACAGAGGATATCAATGAAAAAGAATGGAAACGTCATATACCATTAAACCGTTTCGGTAAGGCTGAAGAAGTTGCAAGTGTGGTTGGTTTTCTTGCCTCTGATGGTGCAGCTTATATAACTGGTGAAACCATTGCCGTAAATGGTGGTATGTATAGCTAATGAGACTTTTATAAAATGGAAAGAAGAGTTGTGATTTCCGGTATGGGTATTTATTCTGTACTGGGTAAGAATTTAGAAGAAGTTACTACATCATTATACAATGGAAAGTCTGGAATAGGATTAGACTTAAACCGTAAAGAATTAGGTTTTCGATCTATGCTAACAGGAATTCTTGATCGTCCAAATCTAAAGAAGCTCTTAAATCGTCGTCAGCGTGTAGGCCTGCCTGAACAAGGAGAGTATGCATACATGGCCACTATTGAAGCATTTGAAAATGCTAAGATTGATATGGATTTTCTTGAAAAGAATGAAGTAGGTATATTATATGGAAATGACAGTTCTTCTATTCCTGTTATTGAATCAATTGATAGAGTAAGAGAAACGAAAGATACTACATTATTGGGTTCGGGTTCTATATTTCAAAGTATGAACTCGACCATATCAATGAACTTATCTGTAATTTTCAAACTTAAAGGAATTAATTTTACAGTATCCGGAGCTTGTGCAAGTAGTTCTCATGCAGTAGGAATGGCCTATTTTTTAATTAAGCATGGTTATCAGGATATAGTTCTTTGTGGTGGTGGTCAGGAAATCAATCCTGAATCAATGGGAAGTTTTGATGGTTTATCAGCATTTTCTGTTCGCCATGATGCTCCGGAAAAAGCATCCAGACCATTCGATAGAGATAGAGATGGATTAATTCCTAGTGGTGGTGGGGCTTCTCTCGTAGTAGAAAGTCTGGAATCAGCATTAAAAAGAGGAGCTGATATTGTAGCAGAAATAAAAGGTTATGGTTTTTCATCAAATGGAGATCATATTTCGGTACCTAATGAAGCTGGTCCAACTAATTCGTTACAACGATGTTTGAAGGATGCTAATATGGCTGCTAAGGATATAGATTATGTAAATGCGCATGCGACTTCAACTCCAGTAGGAGATGCAATGGAAGCGAGAGCATTGTATACTGTTTTCGGAGATAGCAAAACACCTATCAGTTCTACAAAATCAATGACTGGTCATGAAATGTGGATGGGTGGAGGAAGTGAATTAATTTATAGTTCAATTATGATGCATAAATCATTTATTGCTCCAAATATTAATTTCGAAAATCCGGATGAGCAATCTGCAAAATTAAATATCATTAATAAAACCACTGAAAAAGAATTAAATACTATACTTTCAAATTCATTTGGATTTGGGGGCACAAATTCGACAATAATATTATCAAAATATAGCAAATAGGGAAAAATGGAAAGAAGCAAGATTAAAGAAATCGTTATAGAGTTCTTAATAGATGAGTTCGAGATTGAAGAAGATGTGATAAAAGATGATGCGCATTTAATTGACGATCTTGGTTTAGAAAGTCTCGATTTTGTGGATATAGTTGTAATCATTGAAAAGGAGTTTGGATTTAAGGTGAAGCGTGAAGAAATGAAAGATATTCGTGTTTTAAATGACTTGTACAACTATATTGAAAGTAATTTAAAATGAGTAAATGGACGGGCAAGTCAAAGGGAAATCCTTTAGGTTATCGAATATTTATTGCTTTAATTAAGGTAGATGTTCGATTAGCTTATATTCTACTTAAGCCCGTATCTTTTTTTTACTTGATTTTTTCAAATAAAAAATCCATAAAGTATTTCTATAAAGAAAGAATGCAGTATGGTCAATTAAAAACACTAATTAGCATTTATAAAAATTATGTGTTTTTAGGTAAAGTATTGATTGATAAAATCGCTATCCTTTCAGGACAAAAGGATCAATACACTTTTAATTTTGATGGGGAAGAATATCTTCATCAGATGGTAAAGGAAAAGCAGGGAGGATTACTTTTGGGAGCCCATATGGGTAATTGGGAAGTTGCAGGAGAGTTATTAGAAAGGGTCGATTCTGTAATCAATATTTTGATGGTGGAAGCAGAGCATCAAAAATTAAAAGATGTTTTACAAGAAGCCATTGGTGAAAAGAAAGTTAATATTATCCCGATAAAGGATGATATGTCGCATATTTTTAGTGTGATTGAGGCCTTTAAAAACAAAGAAATTGTTGCGATGCATGGCGATAGATTTGTTGAAGGAAATCAAACTGTTAAAATCCCTTTTTTAGGAGAATTGGCAGAATTTCCAATTGGCCCAATGGTGTTAGCTAGCAAATACTCGATACCTGTTACATTTGTATTCAGTGTTAAGGAAACCAACACCCACTATCATTTTTTTGCTACAAAAGGCAAAGTATATCCTAAGGAACGGAAACCGGCCTTAAGAGATGAGTCAATTAAAGTAATGTTAACCGATTATGTAAATCATTTGCAAGCTAAGGTAAAAGAATACCCTTTGCAGTGGTTTAATTATCACCCTTTTTGGGAAAACGAAAAAAATTAATCCTAATGTCTGTTACTTACGGAAAAGATAACAAAACTGCCCTTCAGGCTAAGTTCGATGCTCAAAAGATAGCATTCGCTCCAATCATGTTTCAAGCAGCTCTTTCGTTACGAAATCTTGGAATTCTTGAACTAATTAAGAAAAAGAGAAAAGGAATTACTATTGAAGATATTGCCTCAGAACTTAAACTTTCTGTATACGGAGTTAAAGTTTTGTTAGAAGCAGGATTAAGTCTTGAATTAGTTACTGTTGAAGATGATTTTTATAAAATCACAAAAACAGGTTGGTATATTCAATGCGATGAATTAACCAGAGTTAATATGGATTTTACTCAGGATGTAAATTATGAAGGAGTATTTACTCTTGAGGATTCAATTAAAGAAGGCAAGCCTACCGGATTAAAAGTTTTTGGTGATTGGCCTACAGTTTATGAAGGATTAGCTCACCTACCAGAGAAGGCGAAAAAAAGCTGGTTTGCTTTCGATCATTATTATTCTGATTATGCTTTTCCTGAAATTATGCCGTTGGTATTTAAAAATAATCCAAAGAAAATTCTTGATGTAGGGGGTAATACAGGTAAGTTTTCTATTCAGTGTGCAAAATATAACGAGGATGTAAAAGTTACTATTCTTGATTTACCGGGACAGTTGAATGTGGCCTATAAAAACATTGAAGAAAATGGTTTCAGTGATAGAGTTGATGGACATCCTATTAACTTATTAGATCATTCAAATCCATTTCCAAAAGGAGCGGATATTGTTTGGATGAGCCAGTTTTTAGATTGTTTCTCTCAGGAAGATATTCTTCAACTTTTAACAAGATCATTTAATGCTCTTGATGAAAATGGAAGGGTTTATATTCTTGAAACATATTGGGACGATCAGGAATTTCCTGCATCAACTTACAGTTTACATGCAACTTCTTTGTATTTTACAAATATTGCAAATGGCTGTAGCCAGATGTATCATACAGAAGATATGCTTAAATTAGTAGATAAAGCAGGTTTAGAGGTAGAAGAAACCGTACGTAATATTGGTGTGAGCCATACGTTATTAATTTGTAAGAAGAAGTAATTCTGATAATATAATATTTTTGGAAATGATGCAGTGGACCATTGAAGAGTTAATACCTCAGAGACCTCCTTTTGTTTTTGTAGATCAGGTTGTAGATTTTTCTGAAGGAGAAGTTAAAACTACATTTGAAATAAAAGAAGGTGCAACTTTGGTTTTTGATGGTTCTATACAAGAGGCAGGATTAATTGAAAATATTGCTCAGTCAGCTGCAGCCTTGGAAGGCTGTAATGCCAAAAGTAATAACTGTGCTGTTAAAGTTGGATTTATTGGATCAGTTAAGAAATTAGAGATAATCAGGGCACCACAAGTTGGGGAGATATTGGAAACACAGGTTAAGATTTTAACCAATGCCATGGGAGTGAATGTTGCAGAAGGAATTGTAAGTTCTTCTGATGAAATCGTTGCGAAATGTGTGCTTAATATTTTTTTAAAAGAAGATTAGAGATCCTTTATAGTTGAAAAATTGTAAATCATCTTTAATATACTTGTAACCTAAATGATTATAATTATGAAGAAGATTTATTTAATCGGTTTTATTTGTGCTTTGTTTATAAATGTTCAAGCGCAAAAAACAAAAGATCTTTTTACTGATAATGACTTTCAGTACGTTTGGTTCGGTGTTGACTACTCTAAAGTAAAACTAATCGGCGATTTTTATGCCACCAATATGGGGGATTCAGATCCAACTCATTTTATAAAAGACAGATATTTTAAGGCCTGGAACGATCTCATAAGGAACGAAAGAAGAAAGTTTAGCGTTGAAAATATGCTGAAAACATCTGAAGTTACTTATGATATCCGAATGATGGAAGAATATAATCAAAAAGGAGGGTATGATAATTTAGAAGCGCTTAAAGGAGAATTTTTATCAGATGAAACTCTTACTAATTCAATTGAAAATTATGATCTGAATTACGAAAGTGGAGTAGGAGTTGTTATCATCGCTGAGTATCTAGATAAAACAATGGCAGAGGCTTCTTACGTTCTTGAAATATTTAATATTGCAACAAGAGAAAAATTAATTGAAGAACGCTTTGTTACAAAACCTGCAGGTTTTGGAGTAAGAAATTATTGGGCGGGATCTTTATATTATATATTTAAAGATGTTGCAAAAAAAAGATATAACGCCTGGGAAAAGGAAAATAAATAAAAGTGAAAGAATTAGTCAATATAACAAAAGTAAAAGTTCGGTTTAGTGAAGTGGATTCTATGCATATTGTATGGCATGGAAATTACGTTAAATTTCTGGAAGATGGACGTGAAGCTTTTGGATCTCAATATGGTCTGGGATATTATGATGTTTATGAGGAAGGCTATATGACTCCTATAGTAAAGGTTGATATTGACTATAAAAATCAGGTTAGATATGGTGAAGAACTTGAAGTGAAAACCATATTTGAAAGTGTTGATGCAGCTAAAATCTGTTTTAGATATGAAATTTCTAAAGTTTCAGATAAGGTTGTAGTTGCAAAAGGAAAAACGATTCAGGTATTTTTAGATACGGAGGGTGAGTTACAATTGACCAATCCTCCATTTTATGTTTCCTGGAAAGAAAAATGGGGATTGTTATAAATGATAGTATTTGGAGCAAATAATATTATTTCGCCATTAGGTTGGACTAGTGAGGAGAATTATAGAAATGTTGTTGCAGGAAGAACTGGAATTACAATTCAAACAAACACTGAATTGTCTGATGTTACTTTTCCTGTTGCTTCAATTCATGATGATATATTCCAAAGGCAATTAGAAGAAAATCCAGGATTAGAAAATTTTTCAAGACTGGAGCAACTTTCAATATTGTCTTTAAAACAAATCATCTCAGAGGTTGATGTTAAAGATACTAAAACAGGATTTGTTTTAAGTACAACAAAAGGTAATGTTGATTATCTAAAGAATAATAAGTCTGATAGTGGACTTTATCTGGGAAATACAGCAAAAAATATCGCTGATTACTTTGGATTTATTAATACCCCGCATGTCATTTCAAATGCATGTATATCCGGATTAGCAGCCATTGTGTTTGCAAAAAGAATGATTATTTCAGGCATTTATGATAAAGTAGTTCTTTTAGGAGCCGATATATTATCGAAATTTATTGTTTCAGGATTTCAGTCGTTTCAGTCATTGAGTCCAGAGCCTTGTAAACCATATGATGCAAATCGTGATGGTTTATCTTTGGGAGAAGCTGTAGGATCTGTAATTCTTTCAAAAGAAAATGATTCAAGTAGTTCTGGGGAGATTGAAGTTGTTAATGGAGCTATCAGTAATGATGCTAACCATATTTCAGGTCCATCCAGAACCGGTGAGGGTTTATTCAGAGCTATTACACAAGCTTTAGGTTCTGAAGCAAATATTGATGTAATCTCATCGCATGGAACAGCAACTCCATATAATGATGATATGGAATCGCATGCCATCAGTAGAAGTGGATTATCAGAAGTTCCTGTTAGTGGATTAAAAGGATATTTCGGTCACACACTTGGAGCTGCAGGAATTATAGAGTCTATTATTTCAACTATGGCATTAAAGGAAAATACCATTATAGCTACTAAGGGAATGATAGAACAAGGAGTTGTGCAACCTATAACAGTTGCTAAAGAAAATATACAAGCTCCAACAAAAGAGTTATTAAAATTAATGTCGGGTTTTGGCGGTTGTAATGCTGCCGTATACTTTAAAAAACATGAGTAAGGTAATCAAAGAACTGGTTATTGAACAAGGTTCAGTACAGTTAAACGGAGAGGTGTTTTTTAAAGGAGAAGACAAAGAGGTAAATCCGTTTTTAAAATCATTATATAAACATTTAAATCTTAAATACGGAAAGTATTTTAAGATGGATCTATTAAGTAAACTTGGTTTTATAGCAACTGAGATATTAATTGATGGAGTTGATGATATAAAACAGGAAACAGATGAAGTGGCATTAGTATTTGCCAATAAATCATCATCTTTAAATACAGATGCTAATTATCAGAATAGCATTGCAGAAATTCCAAGTCCTGCTGTATTTGTGTATACACTTCCTAATATTGTAATCGGAGAAATCAGTATTCGTCATAAATTTTATGGTGAACATATGTTTTTTGTTCAGGATGAATACAATAAAGAGGAACTATTAAAATATACAGATTGCCTGTTTAATGAAACAAACACTAAATATGCAATTGTGGGTTGGCTTGAAGTAAATATGAATAATGAATATAAAGCACAATTAATGTTGTGTTCTAAATAATTTGTAAATAATTGAACCATGAGTGAATTAAAAGAAGAGTTAAAAGCAAAATTAATAGAACAGTTAAATCTTGAAGATTTTGATGTTGCTGATATCGATGATAATGATCCTTTATTTGCTGATGAAGGTTTAGCATTAGATTCTATTGATGCATTAGAAATTATTGTTTTGCTTGAGAAAGAATATGGCATTAAGTTAGATGATCCTAAAAAAGGAAAAGATATTATGATGTCAGTTCAAACTTTAGCTGATTTTATTGAAAAAAACAGAAAATAAGTTTTTGAGGTAATACGAATAATCTATGTCAAGAAGTATTGTAGTAACCGGCTTTGGAGTTATTAGTTCTATCGGGAACAACGCTCAGGAATGTTTAGATTCTTTGATAAACAAGCGTTGTGGAATTGATAGTATTAAATATCTGAAAACGGTTCACAAAGATTCTTTTAAGTTAGGAGAAGTGAAGTTAAGTAACCATGAATTAATGAAATTACTTGAACTACCTTTATCTGAAAATTATAGTCGTACTACATTGTTAGCTATGGTTGCTGCAAAAGAAGCAATTACATTAGCTAATGAAACTAACGGACCAAAGGAAAGAACAGGAATTGTTTCTTCTACAACCGTTGGAGGTATGGATATTACAGAAAATAAATACTTAAAAGAAACAGAGGATTATTCGTATTTGTATACTCATTCTTGCGGTGATTCAACTAAAAAGGTGGCCGAGTATATTAATGCTACCAATTATTATACAACACTAAATACCGCATGTTCTTCTGGAACTAATGCCTTGATTCACGGAGTCAGGCTATTGAAACATGGGGTTCTTGACAGGGTTCTTGTTGGGGGTGTTGATGCACTGACCATGTTTACCTTAAATGGTTTTAATTCTTTAAAGATTCTGGATACGGATTATTGTAAACCGTTTGATGCAGAACGTAAGGGTTTAAATTTAGCCGAAGGTGCAGGTTTTATTGTCTTAGAAAGAGAATCTGAAGCTAAAAAAGCTTATTGTAAAGTCAGTGGTTATGCAAATGCAAATGATGCATACCATCAAACAGCATCTTCACCAGATGGTAAAGGAGCATATTTGTCAATGACTGAAGCTTTGGAGATGAGTGGTTTAAATCTTGAGGATATTGATTATATCAACTTGCATGGTACCGGAACTGATAATAATGACTTTTCTGAGGGAACAGCATTAAATCGTGTTTTTGGAAAAGGTAATGTACCACCATTTTCATCTACAAAATCATATACCGGGCATACGCTTGCTGGAGCTGCAGGAATTGAATCTGTTTTTTCGGTATTAGCTATTGTAAATAATATAATGTATCCTAATCTTAACTTTAAAACACCTATTGAAGATCTGGATTTAGTTCCATTAACCGAAGTAGTTCGAGATAAGGAAGTAAAAAATGTATTGTCAAATTCGTTTGGGTTTGGAGGTAATAACTCAACTGTGATTTTTTCTGAATAGTTATGGATATTTATATAAAATCATCGGATTCTATTAGTGCTCAATTGAGTTTTGAGAGTGGTTTGCCTGCAACTCTGGAAACAACGGAAGAGGCGTTTTATTCTTGTATTAAGCCGGAATATAAAAAATATATTAGTCCTAAATTATTGCGACGAATGAGTCCCATAATCAGGAATGGTGTTGCTTGTAGCTTATCTGTGTTAAAGAAAGCTGAATTGGAAAAACCAGGTGCGATTATTGTAGGTACAGCATTGGGGTGTTTAAGAGATACAACCAGTTTTTTAACTCAGCTTATTGAGGAAAAAGAAGAATTACCAAACCCAACATATTTCATTCAATCTACTCATAATACAATAGCTGGCCAGATTGCCTTATTGTTATCTTGCCATAGCTATAATTTTACTTTTTCGCAGATGCATAATTCATTTGAAACATCATTACTTGATGCTCAAATGTTGATGTTGGATGAAAAAGCAAATAATGTATTGGTTGGGGGAGTGGATGAAATGTCTGAAAATACCTACAATCTGATTAAAGATTTAGATTGTTATAAAAATACTAAGCTGGGAGAAGGAGCAGGTTTTTTTATCTTAAGTACTGAAGAATCTCCTGTGAAACTTGAAGGAATTAAGATAATTAATGGTGAGAATGTAGACTTTGAAAAGGAATTAGGTCAGTTTTCTATCAAACCTGAAGATATTGATATTGTAATTGGAGGAGATAATTTTACTGATGACAATGCTTATTCATCATTTCATAAAACCTTCGAAAATAAGCCTTATTTATGGTATAAACCATTCTTGGGAGAATTTGGTACAGTATCTGCTTTAGCACTTTGGGTGGCAACAAAAGTGCTTGAAGAAAAACAAGTTTCTGATTGTTGGATCAAAAATGAAATAAAACCAAAAGGTTTTTCAAATATTTTGATTTTTAACAGTGTGGGAAACGAACATAGCTTAATGCTATTATCAGCGAAGTGAGTTATAGCAAACAGAACTAAAAAATTATATTATGAAGTTTAGAGTATTCTTATTCATATATATAGGTGTTGTTTTCAGCATTTTATTTTTGAATGTAGATACTCATGCCAAAATTATTTGGATTGCTGCTGCTTCATTGTTTTTTAGTGTACTAATTGTGCTTGGGGTATCTGTAATGAGATTAAATTTCTTTGTACAGTCAACTTCCAATATCTATACCGAGTCAAACGAGATTGCACTAACCTTTGATGATGGTCCTGATCAAAATCTAACTCCTAAAATTTTAGATGTATTAAAAGAATATAATGCCAAAGCAACTTTTTTTTGTATTGGTAGTAAAGTTAAAGGACAAGAAGCAATTTTAAAAAGAATTGTTGATGAAGGTCACTCTATTGGCAATCATACTTTTGAACATAAAAATTCATTTCCCTGGTGGAGTATTAAAAGGATAAAACACTCAATAAAAGAAACAGATAATGCTTTAACCAATGCCGGATTAGAACCGAGTAAAATGTTTCGTCCGCCATTTGGAGTGACTAATAATATAATTGCAACTGCGATAAAAAAAAGTAACAAAAAATGTGTGGGCTGGAGCATCAGAACAAAAGATACCTGTAAAAGCATAGAGCAGGTTGTTACTAAAGTAAAGAAGAATTTAAAAGCTGGAGATATTATTTTATTGCACGATACCAATCCTAATATTATTGAGGAGTTAAAACAGATATTAGAGTATTGTAAATTAAAGGGATTTAAACCGGTAGCATTAAGTTAGTTTTATCAAGAAATAAAAATATATTACTATATCATGATTAAGAAGATAGTTTTTGGAATGTTGGTTTTGTTTATTTCAGCATTGGCTGTAGCTCAACATGAGGGGAAACCTATTAGTGTTGAGGAACTTCAAAAAGTGATGAAATCAAAAACAGCAGGAGTAAATACCATTAGTTGTGATTTCGTACAAGATAAGCACATGGAATATCTTGAAACAATAATCACTTCAAAAGGTAAACTATACTTTGATACAAAAAATCGTTTACGCTGGGAATACAAAGAACCGTTTGAATATCTAATCACTATTAACAATGGCAAATTCAGCATTAAAACCGATGGTGAAACCAATAATTACGATATAGAATCGAACCAAATGTTTTCAAAAATCAGTGATCTTATTATTAGTTCTGTAAATGGAACTATTTTTACAGATACTAATTTTAATGTAAAAGCATTTGATGGTGAAAGTCAATATGTAATTTATCTGGAACCAAATGTAGCTGAGCTTAAGGAGGTTTTGAATAAGATAAAAATGCTGATTGATAAAAAAGATTTTTCTGTAGATAAGGTAACTATGTTTGAAATGGATGATAACTATACAGAAATCAGTTTTATAAATAAGAAATTTAATGAGAGTTTCTCTGACAATCTTTTTACTGCTAAGTAGTTTTTGCAAGAAAATGTTAAATACTGTGTTGCTCGATATTTTGGAACAGTCATTTACAAGGAGAATACTCTTTAGTTTCAAAAATTTCGAAAGCCTTTTCTTTGGCAATTTCTTATCAAAAACAAAATCATCCTTAATTCTTTCGTTAGTAGTTTGTTGTTTAAGCTTTTCTTCTTGTTCATCGGCTAAAGGTTTTAGTACAACAGATAGTGATATCCAGCAACCATTAACCGGAGGGAATAAATCAGCCTTATATAAGGCTAAAATGAAAGTTTATGGAAATTTCTTTTCCGGATTGGTACTCTTCAAATACAACAAGGATAAGGATGATTACAATGTTGTATTACTTACGGAAGTTGGATTGACTTTATGTGAATTTTACAGTAAAGATAACCAGATAGAAGTGAAAAAGGCCAGCAGTTTGTTTCAAAGTAAAATGGCGCAAAAAACTTTGGCTGAAGATTTTGGTTATCTGATTAATGAGCTGGGAAAAGTTAAAGAAGTATCTGATAATGTCTTCAAAAATGAAGATAAAGTAAGATTTTCTGTAGATTCCAATAAAAAGATTAACAACATTAGAAAACGTAGGTTAATCAATGGGATTATTATTGATCTTGAAAATTATAAACAGTCTGTTCCTTCGAGTATTAAGTTTAAGCATCGTGGAATAAAGTTTAATATGGAGTTATCTCTGTTAAAAGTAAGCTGAAATGTTATTGAATGATTTTTTTAAATATAAAGTAATTAGTAAAGAAGACGAAAGCTGGATTTGTGAGATCGAAGTTAATGCAGATCACGAAATTTACATTGGGCATTTTCCAGGTCTTCCTATTACTCCCGGTGTTTGTCAGGTGCAAATTGTACAAGAAGTAATTTCAGATGTTCTTGATGCTAAATATAGTTTAAAGAGTGCCAGAGATATCAAGTTTCTGAACTTTATAGATCCACAAAAAACTCCAAAATTAAACCTTGAATTGACATTTAAGAAAAAGGATGAAGTTAGTTTGTCTGTTTCTGCATTGATGGTGAATGAGGGTGTGAACTTTTTAAAAATGCGATCTACTTTTGCTAAGTAATAATGAGTGGGGAATTGAAAAATATCAATTGGACTGAGGAGTTTGATATACTGAAGTGTTGTGTAATTATTCCAACCTACAATAATGAGCAAACACTTGCTAACGTTATTGATGATGTAAAGTGTTTTACTTCAAATGTTATTGTTGTAAACGATGGAAGTACTGATTCAACCAATGAAATATTACAAAAGGTTGAAGGAGTTGAGATTGTTCATTACACAAATAACAAAGGGAAAGGTTATGCTATTCGTCAGGGATTTAATAGGGCTCTGGAATTAGGTTATGAGTATGCTATTACTCTTGATTCAGATGGGCAGCATTACGCAAAGGATCTTCCTGTTTTTATTGAAGAAATAAAAGAAAATCGCAACAGCTTGTTGATTGGTTCTCGTTTTATGGAAGGAAAAGATCAACCTAAATCCAGTGGTTTTGCCAATAAATTTTCAAATTTCTGGTTTAGAGTTGAAACTGGAATTAATCTGCCGGATACTCAATCCGGATACCGTTTATATCCTATCAAAGCCATGGAAAAAAGAAAGTGGTTTTGTAATAAATACGAATTTGAAATTGAAGTTATTGTAAGAGCTGCATGGCAAGGTATCAATGTTAGTTGTGTACCAATTGATGTGTATTATCCAAGTCAGGAGGAGCGCGTAACGCATTTTCGCCCGTTTAAGGATTTCTTTAGAATAAGTGTTTTAAATACCATTTTGGTAACACTGGCTTTTCTGATCTTTCGACCAAAAATGATTTTTAGGGAGTTTAAAGGTAAAAGCATAAAGGAAATCTATAATACTCATGTAAGGGATGCGAATGAAACCAAAGGTAAGATAGCAGCAGCTATTGGATTTGGTGTTTTCATGGGAATATTCCCTGTTTGGGGTTATCAATTGCTTATTGGTTTTTTATTGGCTCATTGGTTTAAGCTGAATAAAGCCATATTTTTTATTGCAGCCAATATTAGCCTTCCTCCAATGATTCCATTTATTCTGTACCTGAGTTATGTAACCGGTAGTTACTTATTGGGCCAAGGTAGCTGGAAAGTAGATACTGATTTAAACATTGAGGCTATATCCTCAAATATTAAACAGTACATCTATGGAGCTATTGGTTTATCGATTATAATGGGAGGTGCTTTTTATTTCGTTTCCTATTTGATTCTCTCACTTTTTAAATCGTCGAACAGACAAAATGCATAAGTTCTTTTCACTGATATATTCGGGATTGGCAGGTAAAAGTAGATGGATGATTTCATCTATTTTGATTTTAATAGGGGTGCTTACTTATTTTATTTACCAGGTAAAATTAGAGGAAGATATCACATCCTTAATTCCAATGGATGAAAGGATTTCTGAGATGAGTCAGACTTTTGCCAATTCAAAGTTTGCCGATCAGTTGATCTTTACTGTATCAATGAAAGATACAAATGAGGTTAATGAAAGAAAATTAATATCGGTTATAGATTCTTTAAGTACATTCTTATCAAACGATACTTTACTAGTTAAGGAAGTACGCAATAGTGTAGACGAAGCAGCAACGGCCAAAGTATATGATTTCTTTTATCACAATCTGCCGATTTACATGACAGATGCTGATTATGCCTATTTGGACACCATTGTTTCTGTTGGGAATTTAAATACATTAATGCATAAGAATTACAAAACTATTGTTTCTCCAACAGGTTTTGGTGCAGGCAAGTATATTCTAAAAGATCCGTTAAGTTTAGTTCCAAGGTTTTTAAAGAAACTGGAATCTTTTCAACTTGATAAAAATTTTACCTTATATAAATCGCATATCTTCACTAAGGATAAGAAGCATATATTGGCTTTTGTTGATCCTAAGTATTCTTCAAAAAATACTAAGCAAAACAGGCTTCTTATTGAAAAGGTGGATACATATCTTCTGAACTCAATTCCCGAAGATGTACATGTAGAGTATTATGGTGGGACTGCTGTTGCAGTAGCCAATGCAAACAGGGTTCAAAAAGATATAATTACAACAATTAGTATTGCTGTAATATTGTTGCTGCTACTTTTTGTCTTTATCTTTAAAAACATTAAAGTCCTTGCAGTTCTGTTCTTTCCTGTTGTTCTAGGAGTTGGTATTTCAATAGTGTTGCTGTCATTTATGTATGCAACTATTTCTGCCATTGCGCTTGGAGTAGGTGCAATTCTAATTGGAATATCCATTGATTTTTCGCTGCATTATTTTTCTCATGTTCGATATGGGCATAGTCCAAAAGATATTATCAAAGATATTTCTGATCCGGTAATTATGAGTAGTTTAACTACAGCAAGTGCATTTTTATGTTTGAATGTAGTAAACTCAGAAGCTCTAAATCAGTTGGGATTATTTGCAGGGATGAGTGTAATGGCATCTTCTATTCTGGTATTAATTATTCTTCCATTAATATTTAAAAGAAAAGTAAATGTTCAGCCCAAACAATATAATACTGTAATAGACAGGTTTGCAGGTTATGAGTTTCATAAAAACAAATACTGGATCATTGGAGTAATTTTATTAACCGTTGTTTTTTCAATAGCAGGAAAGTCCATTACATTCGATGCAGATATTGCCAATCTGAACTATCTTCCAAAGGACCTGGCTCAAGCCGAGAAAAACCTGAAAAGCATTAGTTCTGAAGCCGCCAGCGCCATTTACGTTGTTACAGATGGTGCAACATTTAATGAAGCACTGAATAAATTGGAAGGTCATACGCAATTATTTCAGGATCTTGAAAATGAAGGGATAATAGCATCCTTGAGTACTGTGAACTCCTTACTGGTATCTGAAGATTTGCAAAAAGCTAAAATTGAAAAATGGAATCAGTTTTGGACTGAAAAAGGAGTTGAATCAACTATTAAAGTTATTGACGAAGCCGGTGCAAATAATCATTTTAAATCTGGTGCATTTAAATCATTCTTTAAAGTGATCCAAAAATCATATTCAACAATTAGTCAGGCAGATATTGATTTAATACGAAAGCTGTTTCTGTCCAACTTAATCAATGAACATGATTCAAGAGTTTCATTGGTTTCAATTTGTAAAGTAGATCAATCTAAAAAGGAGGATTTTTTCAAAGCTTTAAGCGGAAACAAGGATTTGTTGGTTCTGGATAAGCAGTTTTTTACCAATCAGTTTTTTGAAATATTAAAAGATGATTTTAATAAGCTGATTAACTACTCCATGATAGTAGTTTTCTTAATTGTACTAATATTTTGGGGAAGATTTGAATTAGCAGTAATTACCTTTATTCCAATTGTGTTAAGCTGGCAATGGACTATTGGTTTAATGGGATTCTTCAATGTAGAGTTTAATATCTTCAATATTATAATCTGTACTTTCATTTTTGGATTAGGGATAGACTACTCCATATTTGTAATGCAGGGAATGATGAATAATTATAAGTATGGAGGTAAAAGTATCTTGCCATATAAAGTATCCATTATTCTTAGTGTTACAACAACCCTTATTGGTGTGGGCGTATTGATTTTTGCAAAACACCCGGCTTTAAAATCGATTGCACTCGTAACTATATTTGGTATTTTTTCAGTAATCATTATTACGTTTACCATTTTACCATTTCTATTTAATTTACTCACACACACCAAAAATAAAAAGCGTCAGTTTCCAATTATTTTGGTTGATGTTATAGTATCGTTTGTCTCCTTTGCAATCTTTTTGTCAGGAGTAATTTTTTTATCTGTTTTAGTTTTGCTGTTTAAATACACACCTTTCTTCTCAGATGCGAAAAAGAAGGTTATTCACAATTTATTGTTTTTGAATTGTAAGTTGGTTGTAGGAATTAACTTCTTGTTTAAAAAGGAATATATAGATCAACATAAGTTCAATCTGGAAAAGCCTGCAGTTATAGTATGTAATCATCAATCGCATTTAGATATTGCGTTAATTCTGTTGATGAGTCCTAAAATATTTGTTCTCACTAATGAGTGGGTTTGGAAGAATCCTTTCTATGGTTTAATCATCAGATATATTGATTTCTACCCTATTTATACCGGAATTGATAATGGATATAAAAAAATAAAAGAGAAAGTTGATAAAGGATATTCTGTATTGATTTTCCCTGAAGGAACCCGAACAAAAGATGGAAAGATCAATCGTTTTCATCAAGGGGCGTTTAGTTTAGCTGATTATCTGGGATTAGATATTTTGCCAGTCCTTTTACATGGGGCTTATGATTGTATGCCCAAAACAGAATTCTTTTTAAGAGCAGGACATGTGACACTTAAATTCTTTGACAGAATAAAAGTGGAACCTGCTGATGTTGAAAAAGGAATTACCTATCGTCCTCAAGCAAAAAAGATGACGGCCTTTTATCGTGAACAATATGCATTGATGAGGAAGGAAAAAGAAACAGTAGATTTCTTTTCCAGAAAGTTAAAGAACCAATATGTATTTAAAGGTCCTGTTTTGGAGTGGTATTTACGAGTGAAAATATCATTAGAGAAAAATTACCGTTTTTATGATGAATTACTTCCAAAGCAAGGGAAAATTGTTGATGTAGGATGTGGTTACGGTTTTTTATCCAATATGCTTAGTTATACAGGTGAGCAAAGAGAAATCATCGGATGGGATTATGATAGCGAAAAGATTGCTGTAGCAAAAGAAGTGGCAAGTTATTCAAATAGAGTTTCTTTTGCCGAAAAAGATATTGTAAAAGAAGAATTTGAAGCTGCAGATGTTTTTGTGTTTAATGATGTGCTGCATTATTTCTCAGAAGAACGTCAATTGACTGTACTTAAAAAGGCTTATGAAAATTTAAATAATGGTGGTTCCATTGTTATCCGTGATGCTGATACAGAGTTAAAGGAACGAACCAAATTTACAGCTTTAACTGAATTCTTTTCTATTAAGTTGTTAGGATTTAATAAGATGGAGTATGAATTGGCATTCTTTTCTTCTAAGAATATTGAACAGTTTGCAAGGGATCATAACATGAATTTCGAAAAGGTGGATAACGCAAAGTACACTTCTAATCTAACTTACATATTAAAAAAGAACAGTTAGAATATGGCAAAGTACGATATAATTGTAATAGGAAGTGGATTAGCAGGTTTACAATGTGCATATCTTTTAAGTAAAGAAGGATATCATGTTTGTGTTATAGATAAAAACGATCGAATGGGAGGTATGATGCAGTCCTTTGCAAGGGATGGAGTCGTTTTTAATACAGGACTTAACTATACTGAGAGCTTAGGTGAAGGAGAGGTGTTGTATCGTTATTTTAAGCTTTTTGGTTTAATAGGGAATATCACATTGAAGCAGCTTGATAATGATCAATCTGATGTGATTACATTAGGAGATAATGATTATAGTGTTCCTCAAGGGCATGAAAACTATGTAGAAAAACTGAAATCTTATTTCCCCACTGAAGCAAATGGGATTGAGCAATATATGGATAAACTGGAAGAGGTGTGCAATTCATTTCCTTTATATAAGTTGGAAGATAAGTATACCGGTTTTGCCATGGATAGTCCTTATATGGCTATGTCAGCATCAGGCTTTATCAATGAAATGGTTAAGGATCCGGATTTAAGAGGGGTGTTAGGCGGAACCAATATTTTATATGCCGGTCAAAAAGATTTAACTCCATTATATACGCACTCTCTAATTGGTTATTCTTTTATTAAAAGTTCCTGGCGTGTTCAGGAAGGAGGGAGTGGAATTGCAAATGTTTTAGCCAATGGTGTAAAACAAAACGGGGGAACGGTTCTTCGAAATTCAGAGGTGACAAGGTTTAAGGTTACAGATGGTCATATTACAGGACTAGAATTAAAAAATGGAGAATTTATTGAAGCTAAAAACTATGTTTCAAGCCTGCACCCAAAAACTTTAATTCCTCTTGTTGAAGAAGGTGGTTTTAAAAAAGTATTTAAAAAGAGAATTTTATCTCTTGAAGATTCTATTGGGATGTTTTCCGTTTATGTGGTACTAAAAAAAGGAACAGTAAAATATCAGAACTATAACCATCATTATTTTAAATCAAATAATGTTTGGACAACTGATGGAAATGATTGGCCGGAGAATTTCTTGCTTTATACGCAATACAATAAAAAAACAGGAGAGTATGCCGATGGACTGACCATCATAACCTACATGAATTATAAAGAGGTTGAAAAATGGAGTAATACAACCATTGAGAACAGGGGTGAAGATTATTTAAGTTTTAAAGAAGAAAGAGCGCAAAAGCTATTGGATCTGGCAGAAAAAAGAATTCCCGGTTTAAAACAAAACGTTAAGGCATACTATACATCAACACCATTAACTTATCGCGATTATACCGGTTCAGCAAATGGATCTGCTTATGGATTAATTAAAAATTATAATAATCCAACCTATTCAATTTTAGTTCCCAAAACGCGATTGAAAAACCTGTATTTCACTGGTCAGAATTTAAATATGCATGGTATTTTAGGCGTTTCAATTAGTTCTGTGTTGACCTGTTCAAGCTTCTTAGGTGAAGAGTATTTATACAATAAATTAATAAGAGTTTAGAAGAAATGAATCAACATACTTTTGACATAGCAATAATTGGAAGTGGACTGGGAGGATTGGCTTGTGGTAGCATTCTAAGTCAAAAAGGCTATAAAGTATGTGTTCTGGAACAACATCATCAAATTGGTGGTTGTCTGCAGGATTTTAAACGAAAGGGTGTTTTATTTGATACCGGAATGCATTATATCGGAAGTTATGATGATGGTCAGATATTAAATACACTTTTCAGATATTTTGATATTTACAATAAAATTGAAGTCTCAAAATTAGATCCTGAAGGTTTTGATGTCATCAATATTGCAGGAAAAGAATTTGCGATTCCTCAAGGAATCGAAAATTTTAAGAAAAAGCTAAAGGCTTATTTCCCAGATGAAGCTAAAGGTATTGATGTCTATTTTAATAAACTGCAGGATATTTATGATTCGGTAGATGTAATAAATCTGAGAGATCTTCCTACTGATGATTTGCCACGCAAAAAAGGACTGGATGAAAATGTGTTTGACTTTGTTTCTTTAATTACAGAAAACAAAGAACTCCAGAATATTTTGTGTGGATTGAATTCGTTGTATGCAGGTAAAAAGGAGTCTGCTTCTTTATTTATTCATTCAATAATCACGTTGTTTTATCTTCAAAGTGCCTATCAGTTAAATGGTGGAGGGGGACAGATTGCCCGAGCTTTTCAATCGGTTATTGAAGAAAATGGAGGAATTGTAAGAACAAATGCTATAGCAAAGAAATTACTTTGTGAAGAGGGTGAAGTAAAGTCTCTGATTCTTGATTCCGGTGAAGAAATTAAAGCTCAACAATATATTTCCAATATTGATCCATTGACTACAATGGAAATGTTGGAAGGTGCCAATATCCGTAAGGTCTTTCTCAAAAGACTTAGAGAACAAGAGCAAACCACCTCTTGTTTTTCAGTTTATATAAAACTTAAAGAAAAGACCTTTAGATATTTAAATGCAAATTATTATTATTACGACGAAAATAATGTTTGGGCATTGGATGAATATTCTGAAGAGAATTGGCCTCAGGGATATATGATCTATTCCAGTGAGAGTGGTGTAAATAATGGTTATGCAGAAAGTATTACCATCATTACACCAATGGATTATGAGGAAATGAAACCATGGGAAAATACGAGTATTGAGAATAGGGGAGAGTCATATTTAAAAATGAAGCAACAGAAAGCAGAGCTTTTAATAGAACTGGTTGAAAAAACTTTTCCTGAAATCAGGGAATGTATAGATGATGTATATACATCTTCGCCTCTTACTTATAGAGATTATACCGGTGTAAGGAAAGGATCTATGTATGGTGTTTTAACAGATAGTCGTAATCCTTATGATTCTCAGATTATGCCTAAAACAAGGGTTAAGAATCTGTTTTTAACAGGTCAGAATGTAAATATGCATGGTGTACTTGGTGTATCAGTTGCAGCACTTTTAACCTGTGGAGAGATATTGGGAATGAATAACATCATGGCTGATTTAAGGACCCATGTAAAGAATTAAAAAAGAAAGTAAATGAAGGTTTTAAAATATATACTGTTATTTTTTGTAGTACTTATTGCAGGAATGTACTTCTGGTTCAGATCCATGATTATGACTCCTCCTGAAATTAAAGATAAATCAGTTTTGTCATTGGAAGTGAATCATATTTCTGATAGTCTTTCTGTTTGTGGTGACAGTTGGTTGCATAAAGATGATGGAGGAATTTATGAGTTAATGATTAGCGGTAAACCTTTTGAACTAGGAGTAAAAAACGGAAAGTTAACACAGGAATTAGCAGGTAAGCAGGAAGAATATTTTATTGATTTTATTAAAACATTAATTCCTTCTGAAACTACATTGAATTACCTGAAATATTTTATTACCTATTTCAATAAAGATCTTGATGAGTATATTCATCCTGAATATTTAGAAGAGATTTATGGTATCTCGCAGTTTGCTTCTGATGAGTATGATTTTATTGGAGATAAGTATCACAGAGTGTTAAACTATCATGCAGCTCATGATATCGGCCACACCATTCAAAATATGAACTTAGTAGCTTGTACTGCTTTTAGTGTGCAGGATGAGTTGACTTGCGACAGTACCATTTATGTTGGAAGAAACCTTGATTTTTCTGCTGGAGATGATTTTGCTCGCAATAAAATAATTGTTTTCTGTAAACCAGATAATGGATATAAGTTCGCTTATATTTCATGGGGAGGTATGATGGGTGTTTTATCCGGTATGAATGAGTATGGTTTAACCATTAGCTTAAATTCAGCTAAGTCAGGAATCCCATTATCAGCCAAGTCACCTGTTTGCATTGTATCTCGCGACGTTTTGCAACATGCAAAAAACATCCAGGAGGCTTATAAAATTATATCAAGTTACGAGACTTTTGTGTCAGAATCCTTTTTAGTGAGTTCTGCTGAGGATCATAAAGTCGTTGTAATTGAAAAATCGCAGGAAAAAACGGCTATCTATGAATCTGGTGAGTCAAAATTAGTATTGACAAACCATTTTCAAAGTAAAGAATTGGTTGATACAGAGCTTAATCAAGAGTCTATTCAGGAAGGTTGTTCCTTATATCGCTTACAACGAACTCATGAATTATTGGATAATGATTCAGCCTATAATCATAAAAAAGTTATAGACATACTTCGCGACAAAAACGGACTTGCAAATCAATCGATCGGTATTGGTAATGAATCTGCAGTTAATCAGTTAATCTGTCATCATTCAGTCGTATTTAATCCTGAAAAAAGATTAATGTGGGTTTCAGAGTTTCCATATCAGGAAAATGCATTTATAGCTTATGATTTAAATATATTATTTAGCGATGAGTTTGATATCGATTCGGAAAATATTACAGTAGACAGTCTTAAAGTAGATGCAAGTGATTTTTATATAAACGGAGGAGTTGATAAGGTATGGAAATACAGAAATAGAATTGATTCAATCAAGCATATCATTATTCCGGATAAATCTATAGTACTGGGAGCTGGATATGTTGATCAACTGATAAATAAGAATCCTGATTTTTATTATGGCTATTATGTTGTGGGATTATATTATAAAGATAGGGGAGAATTAAATAAAGCGCTTGAATATTTAAAAAAAGCATTGACTTTACAATTTCCTCGGATTGTCGATAAAGAGCAAGTTGAAAAACAGATTGCAGAAATAGAAGAACTAATAAAACAAAAATAAATTTATAAGGATCATTTTATGTTACGGTCTAAAAACAACATTTTTATACTTATACTTATTTTTATATGTCAAATTTCATTTTCCCAAAGTAATGGAGGTGAAAAAAGGTTCTTACCAAAGCCTACAGGCGATTATTCAATTGGAACCAAATCATTTGTTTTAGAAGATACAACCCAGCTACATAAAAATAAAAATACAAGGATATATATAAAGATATGGTATCCGGGAAAAGAATCTATAAACTCAAATCAATACAATAAATATCTTGAAGGGTACGACCTTGATGAAATATATCAAAACTTTAAATCGAAAGGAGTAAGCAGGAAAGATATTAGTATCCTTTCAAATTATCTAACATACTCAAAGGAAGGATTAGAGATCTCTGATAAAGAAGAGGAATATCCGGTAATCATATTTACTCCAGGTTATTATTTCGGGTTAAGTGATATCTATTCGGCTTATATTGAGAATCTAGCAAGTAATGGTTATATAGTATGCTCCATTACTCATATCAATCAACAAATATCTATTAAAGGAAGTAATCAAGAGGATAATTCATTACATAAGGCACGTTCTTCTCTTCCGTTTTTACAATGGTGGTGGGCCGATAAACTAAATTTCAAGGATCATCTAAAATCTGAAAATCAGGTTTCAATGAGTAAATATTTCTTGAAAAGATTGAAACGTTTTGATAAAATCCTTGATTCCTGGGAAAAAAGTACCCTGTTGTTTATAAATTATTTACAAACAGAGAAAGAAAAAGGACAAGGAGATTTATTTGGGCGAATGGATCTTTCAGAACTGGGTGCAATGGGACAATCTTTTGGAGGTGCTTTATCAAATCATATGTGTGTTTCTCACGATTTCATAAAGGCAGGGATAAATATGGATTGTTTTCAATTTGGAGATGTAGTGAATACCCATACCAATAAACCATTAATGCTAATTGAAAGCGAACAGCAAATCAAATGGAGAATTGGAAACGAATATATTTATAAAAATATAAATCATCTTGAATATGCCAGAATAAAAGGAGGAATGCATTTTTTATTTACTGATCTACCCTACTATAATGTAATTCTGGATGACGAAAAATTAAATGAATTAATTGGAGAAGTTAATGGACAAAAGGTGATGGAATGGATGAATTCTATAATTTTGTCTTTTTTTGATGGTAGTCTTAAAAATCAAGATAAAGCCCATCTAATAGAAACTATTGACAATAAAGATCTTTTATACCAAAAATCAAACAAATGTATATACCTGAAATAGAATTAAAACCACAATCAGAAATAAAAACCTTTCAGGAGGAAAAGCTGCAGGGATTATTACAATATTTAAATGAAAATTCTGTGTTTTACCAGCGCTTTTTTAAGACGCATCAGGTTGATATAAGTAGTATACAAAAGTTAGAGGATCTTCAAAAAATTCCTACAACCTCAAAAGATGATCTTCAAAGGTATAATAAGGATTTCCTTTGTGTGTCACAGAATAAAATTATTGATTATTTAACTACCTCGGGTACAGCAGGAGATCCGGTTGTTTTTGCTGAAACAGAAAATGATTTGCAAAGACTGGCTTACAATGAATATATTTCCTTTGTTTGTGCTACAGCAAAACCGGATGATATTTTTCAGTTAATGGTTACGCTCGATCGTCGATTTATGGCAGGAATGGCATATTATGAGGGAATCAGGAAGTTAGGTGCTGGAGTAGTTCGTGTAGGTCCTGGAAATCCGGGTTTGCAATTTGATACTATTGAACGAATAAAGCCTACCGCTTTAGTAACGGTACCATCATTTTTATTGAAGTTAATTGATTATGCAGAAAAGCATCATATTGATTATAAAAACTCAAGCATAAAAAAAGCTGTTTGTATTGGGGAAAGTCTACGAAATGATGATTTCACATTAAATACATTAGGGCAACGTATTAAGGAGAAATGGGATATAGAACTATTTTCTACTTATGCTTCTACAGAAATGGGAACTGCGTTTACGGATTGTGAATATGGAATGGGTGGCCATCATCACCCGGAAATGATTATTGTTGAGTTTTTGGATGATAATGAAAATCCTGTTCCACCAGGTACACCAGGAGAGGTTACAATAACAACGTTGGGGGTTGAAGGGATGCCTTTGTTGAGATTTAAAACAGGAGATATTTGTAATCATTTTGTGGATAAGTGTAAATGTGGAAGAACTACCACTAGACTGGGGTCTGTTATTGGTCGAAAAAATCAAATGATAAAATATAAAGGAACAACTTTATACCCTCCAGCTTTATATGATGTACTAAACGATATTGAGAGTGTTGATAACTATATGATCTGCATCACCAAAAATAAAATTGGAACAGACGATATTGAAATTAAAGTAGGAACAAAAACTCCGGGTGATTTGTTAAAGAAAGAGGTAAAAGATTGCTTTAGAGCCAAATTACGCGTTGCTCCTGATGTAAGTTTTTATACTCCTGATGAGATATTAAAAATGCAATTTCCTGAGATGAGTAGAAAACCAATAACTTTTGTTGATAACAGAAACTAGATTATGATTGAATTTGAGAAGGTGTATGAGGAAATGAGGCCTTACCGGGATGAGGAGATTAGTGAGGCCATGAATAGAATATTAAAGGAGCAGGCGTTTTATCCGGTACTTCAGTATGTATTTCCACATCGTTCCATTGAGGAATCATTAAAGGAAATGTCTACAATTAAAACCATTTACGATTTTCAAATGAAATTTAGTAAATGTGCAGTAGAAGAAGTTTTAAATAAAACAGCAACGAAGTTTAGTTACTCCGGAGTAGAAAACTTAGATAAAGAAACATCATATTTATTCATCTCTAATCATAGAGATATTGTTTTAGATAGTGCTATATTACAAGTAGTACTTAACTATAATGGTCACAGAACTACTCAAATAACGTTTGGGAGTAATTTAATGAGTAGTCAGTTTATCATTGATATAGGTAAAGTAAACAAGATGTTCACTTTTTACAGAGGGGGATCAAGAGTAGATATTTATCGAAATGCATTAATTCACTCAACTTATATTAAAAAAGTTTTAACCGAAGAGAAAGAGTCTGCCTGGATTGCCCAAAGAGATGGAAGAACGAAAGATGGTCATGATAAAACACAGCTTTCGTTGTTAAAAATGCTTACTATTAAAGAGAAAGATCATATTTCAGCATTAAAAAAGTTTAATATTTGTCCGATTTCTATTTCATATGAATTAGAACCTTGTGACATTTATAAAGTTAGAGAGCGATTGGCTGCAAATGAGGAGGAGTATGTAAAAGAAAAGGATGAGGATTTTAATAGTATTCTAAATGGTATAATAGGACCAAAAGGAAAAGTTCATTTAGCATTTGGAAAACCAGTCAATAACTTTATTGAAGATCATATTAATGAGTTAGATAATAATAATGTTCATGAAAAGGTCTGTGAGCATATGGATCGCGAAATTTGGCTCAATTATAATTTGAATCCATTTAATTACATTGCGTTTGATATACTTAATACAAGTCAGCAAAACCTGGGAGCAAATTATAAAGAGAAGGATATTGACGAATTTTATAGTTTGTTGGATACAAAAGTTGCTGATGAAACAGATCAGATTAAAATAAAAAAGCAAAAAAATGCCTTGCTTAAAATGTATGCAGCACCTGTTGAGAATTTTTTTAAAGTAAAAAATGAGGTTGAAGGTTAAATGTATAGTTATAGTGGCAAAATATCGGTTTGTTTGACTTACTAAAGTTATAGCATAATTGAATTAAATTGATTAAGTTAGCTTGAATAAGGATTTTTGGGATTATTCACTTATTCAAATTAAGTGAAATTGAATTAGGAAAGGAATGAGCAATAAATTTAAATTCGGAATATTAATAGCGTTACTATTTCAAGTTGTAGCTATTAATATAATTGCACAAAGAGATATTAGTTTTGATTCTTTTCTGCAGGAAAATGGCTTGCCAAACAACCAAATTCAGTGTGTTTATCAAGATTCTCAGGGTCTTATATGGGTTGGTACAAATCATGGTTTAAGTCGTTTTGATGGTTATCAGTTTGTTAATTATCTAGAATCTGATATTGATAGTTTTAGTATAAAAGGAACAATTGTTAGAACGATAACTGAAGACAGTAAAGGAAATCTATTGGTAGGATTGGAAAGTGGAGGATTAAACGTTTTTGATAAAAAACTTGAACGTTTTTCGCAGCCTTTACAATATCACCACTTATTTAAGGGTAGAGAAGTTTCTGTAAATGATATTATTAAAGATGACAAAGGTAATATTTGGTTAGCAACCAGTATTAGTGTAATAAAAATAAATCCAGCAGGAGATATTAGCAGGATTCCATTGCATATTGAAAACGAAGAATTTGTTAGAATCCTACAATTTGATAAACAAGGAAATCTTTGGGCCGGAACAAATAATGGTTTATTTGTTATAGATACGATTCAAAATTCCTATGAAAAAATAACACTTCCCTATAATGAGGATTTTAATCGCAATCATGAAATATGGGAAATTTTCCTGAATGATGATGGAAACCTTTGGATTGGTACATACACCAGTGGAATAGTGATTGTTAATCCGATAACAAAATCAGTTGAGTCATTAGAACTTAAACCTGAATTTGAGCGATCGAGAACTGTAAGGTCAATAATATCTAAAGAAAAAGGTAAATATTGGATAGGTACAAGAGCAGGATTATATTTTTATGATAAAAATAAAGGTACGGTTTCAATATTTCGTCATGATGATAGAGAGCCAAAGAGTTTAATAAATAACTCTGTTCTGGACATGTTTACTGATAGGCAAGGAAAAATATGGATTGGAACAAGAGGAGGTCTAAATCTAATTTCAAATAGTACACAAGTCTTTCATAATTACAATGCCCACCCTTCAGATAAATCAGAAAGATACTTAAATAGTAGTGTGGTTTATGCATTTTGGGAAGATCATGAAGGTAATATATGGGTAGGAACTGAGGATGGAGGAATTAATATCTACGACCCTGTAAAAAATAAGTATGAGTACATAAAAGTAGATGAAAAGAATCCGGATAGTTCAATATCACGAAATTGCATTAAGGCATTTCAGGAAGATAAAGATGGTAATTTATGGATCGGAATGTTTTATGGAGGAGTTAGTGTCTTGAATTTAAAGACTGGTAAATTTACGCAATACAGGAATGATCCGAATAATCCAAAAACTTTATCAGACAACAGAGTCTGGGACATTATGAGAGATCATAATGATGATATTTGGATTGCAACTACCAGAGGGGTTGATAAATTCGATTATCAAAAGAAAGAGTTCATTCATTATCCTCAATTGGCACGTGAACAAGTGAATTGGATAGATATTGATTCACATGATAATATTTGGCTTGGAACGGCAGATGAAGTTGTTATTTATAATCTTCGAAGCAATGAAATTGCAAAATTTAAAGAGCATTCACGTGATTTTATAGAAGATTCAAAAGGACGATTCTGGATCACAACTTTAGATAAGGGTATTGTACAATATTCTCGTTTCGAAGGACCAACCAGGTATTATCAGTATAAGGATGGTTTGTGTAATAATCAGGCTTTATGTGTGCTTGAAGATGATATGCAAACCTTGTGGATTAGTACTTCTAATGGTCTATCCAACTTTAATCCTGATATGGAAGTTTTTAGAAATTTTTCAAGTAAAGATGGATTGCGAAATAACCAGTTTATGTATGGAGCCGCATATAAAACTCGTGAAGGGGATTTGATATTTGGAGGAATTTCAGGCTTTAATATTTTCAATCCAGCAGAAGTTAAGTCTGACAGGAATGAATATCCTATTGTATTTACCGACTTAAGGATTTTTAATAAAAAAGTTAAAGTGGGTACAGGTAAAGATGCAGTAATAAAACAAAGTATTTTAGAAACTGACCACATAGTTTTAGATTATAAACAAAACGTATTTACTTTAGATTTTGCAGCATTAAATTATACAAATAGTGAGGGTAATTTATATTCATATTATCTGGATGGATTTGATCAGGAATGGAGTGAACCAAATAATATAAGAACAGTAACTTATACAAACCTTGATCCTGATGATTATGTACTAAGGGTAAAAAGAATTGTGCCGGGTGCTCCTGATAGTAAAGAATCATCTATATTAATTACCATATTGCCGCCATTCTGGAAAACACTATGGTTTAAACTAATTATACTATTTGTAATTATTAGTTTGATTTATCTATTAATTCAGTTTGCAATTTTCCGACAAAAGATAAAGCATGAAGTCATTTACGAAAGAATGAATTCAAAGCGTCAAAAAGAGTTGGAGAATCTTAAAATGAAATTTTTTACAAATATTTCTCATGAAATTCGTACGCCACTTTCTTTAATTATTACACCTCTGGAGAAGTTAACCTCACAAAAATTATCGATGGATGAGGTTCAGACTCATCTTAATATAATGAAAAAGAGTGCTGTTAAATTGAGTAAGTTAATTAATCAATTACTTGATTTTAGAAAGTTAGAATCAGGAAATTTAAAGCTACATCTAAAACAAGGTGATTTGGTTCGATTTATTTCTGAAGAGGTTGATTCATTTAAGAGTTTTGCTGATGAACATGGTATAGAGTTGAACTTTAATTCTCTAAAAAATAAGCTGTTTACCTGTTTTGATGCAGATAAGATTGAGAATATATTAAATAACCTGTTATCAAATGCTTTTAAATATACAGAACGAGGAGGAAATGTTGCTGTTAACCTTTCATTGATATTTAAATCAGTAGATGATGAGTCCTCTAAAACTAAAGTTGATAAAGAGTTTATTAAAATAGTTGTAAAGGATACAGGAAAAGGTATATCTCAAAATAGTATTCAAAGAATTTTTGATCGATTTTATCAAGCTGATGATCTTGACATAAAAAAAGGAACAGGTATAGGGTTATCCTATGTAAAAGAATTAGTAGAGCTTCATAATGGAAATATATCTGTTGAAAGTAAACCAGGTAAGGGAAGTAAGTTTACTGTTCATATACCTTTAATTACTGATTGTTCGGAAACCATAACAAATAATGATTCTTTAGAAAATGAAGATCAAGAACAATTAAAAGTAACTGAAATTGAAAACAAAGACAACAAGCAAAAAGCTAAATATATGCTTATTGTTGAAGATAACTCAGATGTGCGAATGCTTTTAAGAACACACTTTGAGTCTATATATAATGTTGTTGAAGCCTCCAATGGTGTTAAGGGATGGGAGAGTGCCACCGAAACTATTCCGGATGTGATTATCAGTGATATTATGATGCCCGATATGGATGGATATGAATTTTGTAGTAAAATTAAGAACGATGAACGTACATCTCATATTCCGGTAATTTTACTTACAGCTCTTCATTCAAAAAAGCATGAATATAAAGGGTTAAATGTTGGAGCAGATGACTATATTACAAAACCTTTTGATTTGGCTATCTTACAAACTAAAGTGGAAAATTTACTGAATTTAAGAAAGTCTTTAAAAAAGAAATTTTCCGATGAGATAACCTTACAACCTAAGAATGTTTCCGTATCGTCTCCTGATGAAAAATTCTTACAAAGAGCAGTAAAGAGTGTTGAAAAAAATATTGCTAATCCTGAATTAGATATAGAAACATTTGCTAAAGAAGTAGGAGTTAGTAGAATGCAGTTGTATCGCAAACTCGATGCTCTTACCAATATGACAGTAAAAGAGTTTATACGTAATATTCGTTTAAAAAGAGCAGCCCAGTTATTACAACAAGATAAAATGACTGTTAATGAAATAGCTTATTCCGTAGGCTTTAAAGATATTTCACACTTTAGGAAGTGTTTTAGACAGTTATATGGTATGAATGCAACAGAATATAAACAAGAATATAAAAAGAATGAAAACAGGTAAATGTTTTCCCTCTTTATATCATAAAATAATGAAACGGTTACATTCATATAAAAAAATAAAAACTAGTCATAATTTAATAATTTTATTAATCGAATACATATATATTCATCGGATTAAAATTATAAATGAAACCTAACCAAGCATGTACACTAATTTTAAAATGAGTTAAATGATACGAGCAATTATTATTGATGATGAAGCCTCTCTTCGCGAAATAAACCGAAATATTTTACTTGATAATTTTAAAGATATTGAAGTAGTTGGAGAAGCTTGTTCTGTTGACGATGGGGTGAAATTGATTAATAATGTAAATCCTGATTTATTGTTGCTTGATATTGAGTTAGAAGGAGGAACCGGATTTCATGTTCTGCAGCAAGTTGATTATAGTAAATTTAAAACCATCTTTGTAACTGCATTTAATCAATTTGCAATTAAAGCAATTAAATTCAGCGCTGTTGATTACATTTTAAAGCCAGTTAATGAATTTGAATTCTGTAATGCTGTAAGTAATGCTATTAAAGCTATAGATAAAGATTTGGGACAAGAACAAATTAATAATCTTTTGTCTCAAATGGAGGATAAAAAACAACCTCAAAAAGTTGTATTAAGAACATCTGATGCTTTATATCTTACTGAAATATGTGATATATTATTTTGTAAAAGCGATAATAGTTACACAACCTTTTATTTGACAGATAAAAAAGAGATTATTGTTTCGAAAAGTATAAAAGAATATTGTGAACTTTTTGAGGAGCATGGATTTTTCCGTCCTCATCAATCTTATCTTGTTAATTTAAATCAGATTTCAAAAATTGATAAAACTGATGGAGGTTTTATAATTATGAAGAATGGAAATGAAATTCCTATTTCAACCAGAAGAAAGCAAGCTTTAATGCAAGCTATAGAAAATATTTAAGAGGTATATTTTATCTTTTTGATGTTGAGTTTTTAGGTTGTTTTATTGCCAAATCGAAGTATTGTTAAGAAGACTATTCATTAATGCATATTATACTTAGTCTTCCACTCTTTCCCATATAATCTTTATTTTACCCTAAATTAGAAGTTCCTTTTTCCGTATAAAAAGATACACTTTCAAATCATTTACCAACAGATTCAAATTTTCACCTATTACTTAGTGTAAAACGCTTTTTCTTTGTTTCAGAATTTAATCATAAACAAAATGAAACAGAGAAATTTAAGAAGTTTAAAAATGACAATGGTTGTCATTTTAACAATTTTACTTGTGAATTGTAGCAAAGATGATGATACTGGTGAATCGGATCAGAAAGTAAATGTTGTGGTTAGTGGAATAGACGAGAACACAAATATTACACCTGGTGCAGTGCTTGGTTTAGAGCTAAACATTGAAAATTCAAATGTGACATCGGCAGTCATTACTTTTGATGATAATGAAATTGAATATTTCGATTATTTCCCACAAACCTTTTCCATTAATACTACGGGATTTAGCGCTGGCTCTTATATCTTAAAAGTGGTTGCTTTTAATCAAGATGTTAAGATTGAAACATATGAACTTAATGTGGAAATAAAAGATTTGGAATATGGTTCAACTACTGATGTTGATGGAAATACATATAAAACCATTCAAATAGGAAATCAGGTTTGGATGGCAGAAAATCTTAAGGTAAAGCATTATAGAAATGGTGAGGATATTCGCTTGGTTAATGGAGGCAATACTTGGGTTGATTTAGAACAGGGAGCATATTGTTTTCCAAATAATGATGCTAATAGTGATGCTGATTATGGTTTGTTATATAATTTCTATTCGGTGAATGATTCTCGAAATATTGCGCCGGAAGGATGGCATATTCCAAGTCGCGAGGAGTTTCGTGAGTTAATGGATTATCTTGGAGGCCACGATGAGGCAGGAGGAAAGCTTAAATCCCTTGGGAATACATATTGGAACAGTACGTTGATAACTGCAGATAATGAGGGTACAAATGAATCTGGTTTTTCGGCTGTAGCGGCTGGTTGTTGTACTGCTTCTGGTGGATTCTCAGGTTTTGGATATAAAACAAACTTTTGGTTTAGTGAAGAAACAACCTCTTTAAGTGGAAACTTAATGGGGTGGTCGAGATATCTGGGGAAATCTACAAATGAAATCTCAGATGAAAGTACTTCTCCAGCTACATTGGGATATTCAGTAAGATGCATTAAAGATTAATTAAATATTATAGCCCTGGTCATATTTGTTTATAATATAAATGCCGTTAATTGATCATATAGTTTAAAAGAAAAACCAGGGCTATTCTTTATAATGAATGAGAATTGAAGTTGATCTCAAAAATATAGAGTGGGCTTTCGTATGGATAAATTAATCATTAATACGTCTAAATACTGTCATATACTTTCAAAAGAAGAAATCATTTTTTGTGAGGTTAAGAATGGACTGGTTAGAATTTATTTGTTAGATAATGAGGTTATATGCATTCGATTAACGCTCATGGAAATTTTTAAGGATTTAGGGGAAGAGTCTTTTATGTTCCCTCACAGATCATTTATAATTAATATGAAACATGTTAAGAGTCTGCATACGCATAGAAACTGTTATGCTGAAATGAATGGCGATTTCTCAATTCCGGTTTCCAAGAAAAGATTAAAGCAACTAAGAAAACGAATAAATAACACTCATCAAGTTTGTATTTAATGTTTAAGCTAACAGATCGAAGACTAGTTATATATGATTCATTCCTCAGATAATAATTAAAAATATTGAAAATGCTACGATATTTTATCTCTGTAGTATTCCTATTAATAACATTTATAGGGTATTCACAAAAACAAAATGATAGTACAATGATATCTAATTATTTGTACGATCAGTTGGATTACAAACAAAATCGATTGTCGTGTCAAGTTTTAGATTCAATATCATCTATAGAGTTTTATAGTACAACCATGAAATTTACAATGGGGGATGGATCTTGTATCCCAACTGAATTTTTCTTTTATAAAACAGGAACAACTTTCAAGAAAGTACATTCATCTATGGATTTAGTATGTACCGATGACTTTATTAATTCTCTAGGAAAGAAAATCCGAATTACTAATCGTTCTGATGCCCTGAAATTTCAGGATATTATGAATGTTGTAGATAGTTGGAATAACCTGAATACTGATAGAAAGGTCTTTAAAGTGGATAATTCATGGTATTTCATTAGAGATCGTTTTTTTGACAAGTATGATGTATTTGAAATTCAGGTTTCGTCTAAAGGTAAAATAGAATTAATTAAATATCATAAGCATTTGCAAGGATTAAATGTGCCAGAAGATATAGTGGATTCATATGAAAATCAAATACGATGGGGATATAAAAAGCCACATGTTAATTCTGAGGATAGCACTTATTTACGTGATTGTATTAGTAAGGAGATAAATTTTCATTTTGAATATAAAAAATTGAGTTCTCGCTTAGTAGAGAAATTCTCTGCAGCAGATTTTTATAACTGCAAAATAGTTTTCACTCAGGAAGGATACTCAAATGCTAATGCCTTTTATTTAATGAAGTACAATAACCAAGTTCAACATGCTAATAGTGCACGCGAACTGTTAGAAAAAGATTTGTTTTTTTCATCAATAAGTAGCGATTTTGATTTGCTAACCGAAGATGACGCTTTAACGGTGGAAGAAGCTATAGATGTTATTGCTCCTTTGGGAACTTTTGATAAGGATAAAAAAGAACATTTTAAACAAGCAGGAAAGTGGTTTTTTGTGAGGAGGGATTTCTTTGATAAAAAATGTGCATTTGTTCTTGAAACCAATAATGAAGGGAAGATTACTTCTTTCTATTATGATAATAAAGTTGTTAAACAATAAACACTAATAATTATGAAAAATTTAAGATTTATATATATAGGTCTTGTCCTGATAATAATGTCATCATGTAGTTCTAACGATAAAGAATCAAATCATTTAGCTCCATTAAATGTTGAAATTCCTGAAGAACTAACCAATAATCAGGAAGCAGTAAAATTCATTGAAGGCTCTGAAATGGTTATCAACCATTGGTCAGATACTTTGGAAGAACTGCTTCAAGAATCAGAAGAATATGTAGGAAAAGAAGAATCTGATTTATCTATGATGGATAAGATGAAATTGGCCCAAATAGGTATTGGATTTATGTCTAAAATGGCTGAGTTTGGATCAGAGATGAGTCAGCTCGAAATTACTGCAAATACAATAGAAAATGGTTTGTCGGATGAAGAATTGCAAGCCTTTGAAGTTGCCAGACAGGCTTTTAAAAATCGTATAGAAGAATTGGGAGAGAAGTATGAAAATTATGGTAAAAGGGATTAAGATCCTTGATATAAGAAGTAGTTTGTATAACCATTATAATATGATGTGTGATGATAAATTATAAGTTGTTATTATTTACTCTGTTTAGTTTTGTACTAATATTTTCTGTAAATGCGCAAATAATTGATCCTAATGATGAAATAGAACGTCAAGGGACAAGACGAGCAAATCAAAAGATTGAAGAAGGTGTTGATGAAGGCTTTGATAAACTGGAAGAGGGGATTGGAAGTTTATTTAAAAAGAAGAAAAAGAATAAGTCCTCTCAAAAAGATATTGTAAAGGATTCTTCTTCAGAACAAACATCGTCAAGTGAAGGTAATAAAGATCAACCGAAACCCGATACTACCCCGAAAATGGAGGTAAGCTGGTCAAAATTTGATTTTGTACCAGGTGACAAAGTAATTTTTGCAGATGGGCCTGATTTGATGGAAGAAAATGGAGAGTTTCCTTCCAGGTGGGATCTTATTAGTGGTCAGGTAGAAATAGCAAGTGTTAATGGAGAAACAGTAATGATGTTTCTGGATGGAGGTAAAATAATACCTTACCTTAAAAACTCAAATGAAGACTATTTGCCTGATGTATTCACAATAGAGTTTGATTACTATACACCAAAAGATGGAAATAGATTATCATTCTACCTTACAGATCAAAAGAATCAAAGAGTTTCTGAGAGCCAGGAATTTGAAGTTACTCCCATCCGTGTTAGTACCCCTGATGGAAATTATGTTGAACATCCTGATCGCGATTATGCATATTACGAAAATGGATGTTGGACTCATGTGTCACTTGCTTTTACCAAAGGAAAATTGAAGGTATATCTGGATGATACGCGATTAATTAATGTCCCACATTACGAACATAATCCTTCGGGCTTTACGATCTATCCTTATTTTGCGAGTGCAGCCAAAAATCAGGCTTTTTTTGTAAAAAATGTACGTATTGCAAAAGGCGGTGTAAAATATTATGATAGGGTATTAAGTGAAGGTAAAATTATTTGTAACGGTATTCGATTTGACATTAATAAGGCAACTCTTAAGCCTGAAAGTATGGGACCTATCAATAAAATTTTCCAGTTAATGCAAAAGCAGCCAGATTTAAAATTTAGCGTTGAAGGGCATACTGATAGCGATGGGGATGATACGAAAAATCAAAGCTTGTCAGAACAACGAGCTAAAGCTGTTATGGATCGTTTGATTGAAATGGGAATTACTAAAGACCGACTATCATCTAAAGGTTATGGAGAAAGTAAACCAATAGATAATAATACTACTGCAGAGGGAAAAGCTAATAATCGTAGAGTTGAGTTTGTAAAAATTTAAAACAAAGAATATATATTTTAAAGGGATGAGCTATGCAAATAAAGAAATTAATTATCACAATAGTTTTGATACTGGGCTCCATTAATATTTATGCTTTGGAAGGCAATTTATATCAAGGAGTATGGAGTGGTACAGTATATATTACCAAAGATGTTACTCTTGCCAAAGACAGTACGATTACAATTATGCCTGGAACAGTAGTGGCATTTAGTCCTGGTACAAAATTCACACTACATGGTAAGTTGTTAGCAAACGGATCAGAGGGACTGCCCATTATATTTACTTCAGCATCATCTGATCCACAACCGGGTGATTGGGATGCCATTTATCAAAATGCATTATGGGGAACAGGTCCTGAATCGTCATTCTCAAATTGTATATTTCAATATGGAGGAGGAACCCGAAATATAGGAGAAGATGCCATGCTTACTTTTATGCAAGGAGCTCAGGGTACAGTAAGTAATTGTTCGTTTAAACATTCGGCTTCATCTGGTCTTGAAATAAATGGATCTGAAATTTCAGTTGATCATTGTTCGTTTAATAACAATGCTTTTTATGGACTTTTTGTTTCTGGTGGCCATCCGTATATAACCAACAATGCATTTACCAATAATAATTCGCATGCAGTTTTTATGAGAACTGTTCATATTACCAGTAATTTTACCGGTAATACTATGACCAATAATGGAACCAATGGATTTGTTATTCGGGGTAACGATTGTTTTTCAACAAGTGATCCATGTAGTTTATATAATAACGACGGAATACCTTATGTACTGGAAGATAATCAGGTAACATATTTTCCACTAAACATTTATGAAGGTACAATTCTTAAGTTTTCAACAACAGAATCGTTTGCAAATATTGGGTATAGGGCTTATCTGTACACAGGAGCAAAAGGAGGGGGTGAATATGGGTCAATTATTACTCATGGAACTGAAGATAATCCTGTAATTTTTACTTCGATTTATGATGATACAGTAGGTGGTGATACCAATAATGATGGAACTGCAACTGGTGCATCAAGAGGTGATTGGGGATATATAAAAATACTGAATGGACATGCAGAACTTAGTCATACGCATATAAAATATGGAGGAACCACATATCCGACTTTAGAGTTTCAAAATGGAGCAAGCGGATGGGTAGAATCTTGTTTGATTACTGAATCTAATCATGTTGGTATTGCATCAAATTCAACCATAACAATTACTAACTCTGATATTTCATATAATACAAATGATGGTATTTCTGTTACAGCAGAGGCTTGTGAGGCGATAATAACAAATAACACTATTCATCATAATGGAGGAAACGGAATATCAACAAATTATCATTCAGCACCTCTAATTCAGGATAATGAAATTAATAATAATACATCAAATGCTATTTATGCCAATTCAACATTGATAAACAAACCCTGGACAAACAATAGTGCATCTGGTAATGCTATAAATGGAATCACTATAAATAGTATTTCAACTAATGGGGCAAGTACTTTATTTAATCCTATAACATTGCCGTATGTTATCGAAAATGCAATGGTAACTTATCCTTTACTAACTATTAAACCAGGAACTGTATGTAAGTTTTATGCTACAGAATCCTATTCAAACATAGGATACAAAGCAAAGATTTATACAGGAAATTCAGGAATTGAACATCAAGGAATTATTGCAGCAGGCACAGTGGCCAATCCGATTGTATTTACTTCAATTAACGATGATCGTTATATTAATGATACTCGCGAAGATGGTGATGATAAAGAACCTTTGGCAGGAGATTGGGAAGGTGTTAGTTGTAGTAATGATACGGCAGTGTTTAAAAATTGTGTATTCGCCTATGGAGGATATGGTTCAAGTGCTTCAATGTTATCTGTTAGTAATTTATATAATGTGGAAATTGATAGTTGTTCCTTTGAGTATAGCTTAGAAGCAGGAGCGAAAATTTATCAGGGAAAAGCAGAGATTTCAAACAGCAGTTTTACAAATTCTTCAAAGGGATTATTAATACAAGGTTCTAATAATGATTCGATATGTAGAATAAAAGCCTGTGAATTTTATTACAACGAAATCGGTTGTTATACTGGGTGTGGAGCTTATATAACTGAATCAGATTTTTCAAATAATAATACCGGAGTTACAAACTATAGCAAACTATTATTACTAGGACAAAATGATACGGATAGTATTGGAAATAATACATTTACTAGTAACGATTCATATCATATTGAAAATAGAATCAGTTCAAAAATAAAGGCCATTAAGAATATTTGGGATAGCGAAAATGCCGAAGAAATTGATGCAAAAATTTACGATGACAATGAATATTCCAGTTATGGTGAAGTAATATTTACGCCATGGGTTGCAAATCCGGCAACAAATATAGATGTATTAGATAATTGTAATGTTACAATTTATCCTAATCCAGTAAAGGATCTTGTTTATATAGAAACAGATCAATTAATTATGGATATGAGTATTTATAGCATGAATGGCTTATTGTTAAAGAAGTTGCAAGCTGTTGATCATATAAATATTTCCGACTTAGTTAACGGAGTTTTTTTAGTAAAGATTAAAACCAATAACGGAGAGGTAATTCAAAAAATTATTAAAACAAACTAGCTAAACATCAGGGTATCACAGATTGATTTTGTGTAATTCAAATACTCTGTAATCCCACTAATTATGAGACAAAAATATTTTTTATTGCCAATGATGATTATCGTCATTATAGCAATTTCTGTAGGATGTTCATCAAATATTGAGAAAGTTACAGTTGAAATCCCTCCACAATTAAAAGATAATAAAGAAGCTGTTGAGGTAATTGAAGATATGACTGAGGCAGTAAATGATTGTAGAGAGTATATGCAAAAAGCAACCAAATTTGCTATAGCCCAGGAGAAAAGTGGAGCTGATTCACTAAGTATCACTCAAGGTTTAAAAGTTGCTATGATTGCAGGTAAGATTATGCTAAGCCAAAAGAAAATTGAAAAATGCCATCTTCGGGTTGATCAGTTAAGCAAAAACTTAAGCAGGGATCAATCATTTGCCTTAGTTAATTGCATAAACAATCTTGAGGATAGAATAGGAGAGATTAATACTGAAGCTCTGGGATTATCTGATGAAGAGTTAGCAAAGCTTAAAAAAGGTGATGACCTGAATTATGGCAATCAAACAACAGATGTGTCACAAAAAGAAACGGATAGTATTACGGCTTTGCGCGAAGAAGCTATTGATCAGATGAAGTCAGAAGGAATTTACACAGAACCTGCACAAAAACCAGGTAATGTAATTGAACCTCCAATTTGGTTTTCTATTGCATTCCCAATATTCGTAATCGGATTAATGATCTTTATTTTCTTTATGGGGATTCGAATCTTTTATAAGAAAATAAAAAGGACTGTTGGGGATTTAAGTTATGTAAAGAATGATGTATTGAAACATATAAAAAATAATAAATAAAGACGAAATCATGAACACAATAATAATAGCAGCTGGATTAATATTACTACTGGTAGTATTAATTGTTATAATGTACAATGGATTAGTAAAGAGAAGAAATGAAGTAGATAATGCTTTTGGGGGAATGGATGTACAGCTAAAAAAGCGATATGACTTAATTCCAAATTTGGTGGCAACAGTTAAGCAATATGCATCTCATGAAAAAGAGCTGCTTACAAAAGTAACAGAGTTAAGGTCAAAAGTAGCACAGGGAAATCTATCTGCTGATGAAAAAGTTAAGTTGGATAATGAAATCTCAGCCGGGATGAAAAGTATTATGGTTGCAGTTGAAAATTATCCTGATATTAAAGCCAGCGATAATTTTATCCATCTGCAAAGAACATTAAATGAAGTGGAGTCGCAGATTTCGGCAGCAAGAAGAACATACAATGCTGTAATTACTGAATATAACAATGGAATTCAGACCTTTCCAAGAAATATTGTTGCCGGAATGATGAATCTTCAGCGCAAAGAAGTTTTTGTAATACCTGAAGTTGAGAGGGTAAATGTAGATGTAAAAAGTTTGTTTTAAAGACTGGTGAAAAATGAAAAAGAGCGAAGAATTAAAACAACTTTACGAAGATGAGTTAAAACCTCAGCTTGCCACAATGGAAGATATGCGAAAGTATATTAAACGTTGGCGTAACATGGCAATAGCTGCGGCAGTAATAGCTTATGCAGGATTTAAATTTGTACAGTATTGGGGTAATTTAGCTATAGGAGGAATATTTCTTGTTGCTGCAATATACTGCACAATTAAAGCACTGATCAGTTATACAAAATATCGTGCTGAGTTTAAAGAGGAAGTGGTTAGAAAAGTAGTTCAATTAATAAATCCCGATTATTTATATCATCCAACAAGCCATATTGATTCCTTCACTTTTAAAAAAGCGGGTATTTTTCCTTTCGATTTTGACAGGTGTACAGGAGATGATATGATTACCGGGAACATAGAAAAAGTTCCTTTTAAATTTTCGGAACTTAAAATTGAACAAAAGAAAGAAACTCGTGATAGTGACGGAAATAGAACAACAGAATGGAGTACCCTTTTTAGAGGGATATTCTTTTATGCAGAGTTTAATAAGGATATAGAAAACTCCACATTCATACTACCCCAGAATGATAAAAAAGTAACAAATCTGTTAGGTAAAGAAAAAAGTAAAAGTAGAAATTATGGAGAGTTGGTAAAACTTGAGAATCCTGTTTTTGAAAAAATATTTTCAGTTTATGGTTCTAGTCAGCAAGAGGCTCGTTACGTTATTACACCTGTTATGATGGAGGCAATTGTTAACCTATACAACCATTATAAACTTAAGATGTACTTTTCTTTTAAAGGCCAATCAGTGTATTTTGCTATACCTTTTAATAAAAACTTATTCGAACCAAAAATAGGAAAGAATGGAATTCAATATGAGGATATTGAAGAAATGTATATGCTATTTGGTTTGATAGAGACTATTATTAAAGAAATGAACTTAAATACCAGAATCTGGACGAAAGAATTTAAACAAACAACAATATGAGAGGAGTATTATTTTCGATGCTTATAGTAATGATTACTTCGGCATCAATCAAAGCACAAAACACGCAAGAAGTAAAACGATATGCTGTTAAATCGGGTTATTTAAAACTTGAATTATCCGGAAGTACAACCGGAACCAGAGAGTTATGGTGGGATGATTATGGTGATAAAACATGTGAGATTGAAGAGTCAGAAACTACAGTTAATATGTTTGGTATGAAGAATACTGAAAAAACTCATATGCTTACCATTAATGTAGGAGATTCTTTTTGGAATGTAGACTATCAGAATAATGAAGCATATAAAGGTAAAATAGAAGTTTATGATGCTGCCCATGAATTTGCTGATTCAATGACAGAAGAAGAAAGAGAAGAATTTGCAAACCAAATATTAGAAGGATTAGGTGGACAGAAACAAGGAACAGAAACTATTGGAGGTTTTAATTGCGATGTATTTACGGTAATGGGAGCTAAAACCTGGATTTATAAAGGGGTTGCTATCAAGTCAACAGCCAAGATAATGGGTGTTGAGAATAACGAAACCTTTGTAGATTTTAAACCTGGTTCATCAGTTCCATCATCAAAATTTACACCTCCTGCTGAGTATGAATATCAAACCAGTCAATTTTAACCAAATCATATCATAGAAGATGAAGAATCAGTTATTTTTATTAAGTATTGTTGTTATACTATTAAGTTCGTGTGCAACAAGTAAAAAAACAACAACAACTAAAGCAATTCCTGTTTCTCTGGACGGAATTACCTTTACCGAAATTGTAGACTATAAACAATTTGCTTCTATTTTGATGCCATATAGTGGTAATGGATTTAGCCAACAGGAAAGTGGTAGTTTAAATGATAAAGGAGAAATGGTGCCTACTGCTAAATTTCATGGTGCTCATATTAGTACTTTTGGTAATTTATCAAAAGCAAGTAATGGCAAAGTTGATGAAAACGAAACAGATGTGAATGTTGTTCTTGAAGGATTAAAAAATTCAATGTTTCTGAAAAGTCTCTTGAAAAAAGAAAACGTAGTAGAGCAATACACCGATGTGGAAGTTTATGGTATGAAATGTAAAAGAGTATTGGTTTCATCTCAATTTACAAAAGGAGATTATTCCACTGTATATTATACTCTTGGTTATATAGTTCCACATAATAAAACTACAGCATACTTTGAAATACAAAAAACAAAGACGAGTCCAAATAGCTTTGAGAATCATGTGAATACAGTTGATGAAGCATTAAAATACATGATAGCCACTGTAAAGTTTAGAGATTAACCATATTTAATGATATACATTAACTCGTTGCAATTTATCGTTTAAATATAAAAGAAATGATATAAACGGTTTAATACCATATACTATTCAATCAACAGACTTTAAATACTGAAACGAGCTGCGATTAATTTAATTGCAGCTTTTCTTGTATATAATAAACAGTAAACCAAATTCAAGTATAACTAAAACCCTAATATGAAAAGGCGTTAAAAGAAACCAATATTGTAGAATATTTAGTAAAAAAACTTACTAATAGCGTTTGCATAAAAAAGAAGTTGTTTGACTTTATATATATATCTAAATATTTGATAAAAGGCCAATAACTGTTTATGAAAAGCGAAAAAACAAACACAAAGGACGAAAAGTCTATTTGTTAAAATAGATTAAAAAATGAAACCAAAATAAAATCTGAATGTATAAGATACCATCTTCAAAAACAGGCAAATTCCGTTTAAAATAAATAAAGACAGGATAGATGAGGTATTATACACTTGTGTCTTTGGTCTTAGTTATTTGTGCATTGTGCTTTTTTAGCTGCAAGAATACAGATAATAGAGGGCAGGACGAAAGTAAAATAGTTGAGCATGATTTCAAGCAAACTCCAATAAATTGGATCGGATTATGGGAGAAACGAGCAAGTAAAAGAGACTTGATGAAAAGTGTTATTCGTCAATTTGAAATTGAGAATCAGCATTTGATGGTAAATTACAAGTTTAAAGAAGAACTTGATCGGGAGTTTGACGGGTATAAATATGTTATTGAAGATTCTCTTATTTCAATGATAAAAACAGGTAATTATGCATGGGATATCTTTCCAATTACCAGAAATACCTATAAAAATATTGCTAGAAAGTTAGATGATCCTTACTGGGGAGCAAAATATTTGGTGAATTTTGATCAATATGAATGGTATCATCAAAGTCATATTGAACATGTTTTTCATGTTTCTTCTATACGCGATGGTTATGGTGGTATTTACGCTGGTCCACTTATTTCAGGACGTAATTACGCGTTATGGTATAACGAAAAAACAGCAGAAAAACTAGGTATTGAAATTAAACAAACAGGAATGACCTTTGATGATTTTCTGGGTTATTGTAAGGCTGTGTATGAATATAATAAAACAGCAAATGAAAAAATTATTTTCATGCCTGATTATAAATTAAATCAACAGGTTAATGATATATTCAATAATCTTGTTCTATCAGAATTAGGTTCCTACAATAATCGTGTACCAAATAAAACTAAAGTAGAAAAGGCCATCAAAAAGAGTTTGAAGGCCCTGGAAGATTTATCTGCTTATAATCCGGTAAATACCGAGGAGGTTATTGATAAGGATTTTGCACATATTCTTAATGGACAAGTACTTTTCGAAGAAAAACCTTCATCATGGTATAATCAGTGTGAAACAGAGGATGCTAAAAAAGCTGAGAATCTGGTTCCTGCAGAAATGCCTGTTTTTGAACAGTCACCTTTTTATTATCCGGGAACTTACCAATCAGTTTGGGCTGTATTTAAAGATGCTCCGCATAAAGAAGAAGCTGTTGAGTTGATGCGTTATTTCTCTACAAATGATGTTGCTGAGCGATGGTTAAGTTTAACATACAATCCAACAGGATTAAAAGTAAAGCTAAAATCGTCGGATTTTGGTCAGAATAAAATTGAAACATTCAATACCTATATTGATAAAAAATATGGTGAAAATTTAAGAATGTATGATTTAGGAGATGTACTGTTTGGCAATAAGGATATTGTTATTGAACCACAACTTGTATTTAAAGGTGAAATCAGTGCAGAAAAGTTTTATCAACAAATTAAGAAATAAATAAAATTCATAAATATGTTTTCAAAAGATAGCCTGCTTTTTAAGATAGGATTTTATGTTGTTAGCATTGAAGTAGTAATTTTTATTGCTATAGGAATTGTGCTTGTAAATTATTTTAATAGTGAGCAAAATAGCCGATTTGAAAAACAACTTACATCTCCTTCTATTTTGATGTCGAAAGGACAGCTAAGGTACGAAGCTGCAGCAGACAATGAAACTTTACAAAAAATGATTGGTGATTCAATTATCGATTGTATGGTGATTGGAGCTAACCATAAAATTTACTATTCATTAAATAGTGATTATAACAATAAAAGAGTAGATGACATAAAAACGGTATACCAATTCGAAGAGTTCAAAGGCGATATTAAAGAGGCTCATTTTATCGAAGAGAACGATGAAATCTTTGGTGTGGCCCCATTGTACTTTACGAATGGTAAATTTCTGGGATATTTTTATATTAAATCATCCACAGCTAATATACAAAGTGCCAGAACCAATATTATTTGGCTTTTTGGGATAGGTGCTGTTTTTGCAATTGCAATTTTATCTGGTTTATTATTGTTCATATTTAAAAAGTATATAGCATCAAGAATAAATTCTTTGGTTACAACTTTTGAAGAGTTTGAAAAAGGAAATCTTGCTTTTAAAAATGAAGATGATAAAAATGAGAAAGATGAATTAGGGCGTTTACAGGTTGTTGTTAATAAAGTAGCTGGTCGATTTAGGGAAGTGATTAAACAGATTAACCATAATGCAGAGGTACTATTAAATACCAGTGCAAAATTAAATAATGACTCTAATAATTTAGCGAAAGGATCTTCAGAAATGGCATCTATTGGAGAAGAAGTGGCTTCATCAATGGAGGAAATGGTATCTAATATTGTACAAAATGCCCAAAATGCTGGTCAAACAGAGAAAATAGCAATTACGGCTTCTAAAAAAATGGTTAATGCCGGCTCTATGTCAAATGAAAGTCTGACTCATATTGAAAATATTTCTGATCGTATTTCAATTATTAATGATATAGCTTTTCAAACTAATATATTAGCCTTAAATGCCGCCGTTGAAGCAGCCAGGGCAGGAGAGGCAGGACGAGGATTTTCTGTAGTAGCAGCTGAGGTAAGAAAGTTAGCAGAACGAAGTCGTCAGGCTGCAGAAGAAATTAATCACCTTTCAAAACAAAGTGTTTCATATACATCTAAAACAGGTACAGAGATAACGCAACTTGTACCTGAGATACAGAAGACTAGTGAACTTATTGCAGAGATTTCTGTGGCATCGCAAGAACAACAATCCGGTGCTGATCAGGTAAATAATGCCATACAGCAATTGAATACTGTTACTCAGATGAACGCATCAGGAGCGGAAAACGTATCGGATAGTGCTGACTCAGTATCTAAACAAGCTCAGCACCTAAAGGATGCGATTTCTTTCTTTAAAATATAGAATAACACCGATTCTTTAATGATATTAGCGTTTAATTCACTTCGTATTTACACACTATCATTAATAGATTGGTTTTATACCAAGAGCTAACTGTGCTGCTGAAATTGTATAATGATTATTTAAATATAGGAGAAAGGCTGTCTGGTAAATAGATGGCCTTTCATATTTGTACAATATGAAAACTTAATAAATATCACAAATCCAGCATAAAAATAGTCTTCACTTACATTGAGAATTTTCCCCTTTAATCTTTTTCCTTACAGCCCTTACCCTTGCTGCTCTTCTGTTTTATGTTGCTTAAGAATATACTCTTTTGGAGAAACACCATAATACGACTTAAACGATTTTGAAAAATGTGAGAGGTTTGTATATCCTATTGCATAAGCTACCTCACTAATATTTGTTTTTTGAGTAGTTAGCAAATAAGAGGCCTGCTTCATACGGATGTTTTTAATTAAATCGCGAGCCGATTGGTTGGTCAGTTCTTTTAGTTTGCGGTGCATATGTACCCTGCTAATACCAACTTCGTCGGCCAGCATTTCAACATTTAAATTATTATCGCCAATGTTATTTTTTATTACAGTCATTACTTTCTGCAAAAGAACATCGTTATGGGATTCTTGCTCTATATTTTCAATTTCCAATTCCTCTTTGGGTTGTAGCTTTTGATAAATCCTTTTTCTGTTTTCAAGCAAATTAGAAACAATCTTTTTCAGAAATTCCGTATTAAATGGCTTTATCAGATACATGTCAGCACCAGTTTCTATTCCTTCATTTTTATCTTCTTCTTTAGATAATGCGGTTAGAAGAATAACAGGAATATGACTGGTTAATATATTAGATTTAACCTTTTTACAAAAGGTAATTCCATCCATACGAGGCATCATAATATCACTAATGATCAAATCCGGTTGTTCGTCATGTAATATGGCATGGGCTTTTTCTCCATCTTCGCAAGCAATGACTTTATAATATGCAGATAACTCATCAACTAAATAGTTTCTGATATCAACTTCGTCATCAACCACCATTATTTTTTGATTTGATTTTGGTTTAACGGTATCATTAGTTCTTAGGTTTTCAATTGCTCTTTGAGGTATGATTTTACTAGGTGTCGGTAATGTATTATTTTGTGTAATTAGGTCTTCTTTTGGCAAATGTTTATTTCCAATTGGTAATAAGATTACAAATTTACTACCTGGTCGATCTTTTCTGTTTTCGACATAAATATCACCTTTATGTAATTGAACAAGAGATTTTGACAAATGTAACCCAATACCGGTTCCTCCTGCATGTCTGGTTTCTTCTGAGTTAACCTGGTAAAAACGGTTGAATATTCTATCTAATTCTGATTCCTTAATTCCAATACCTGTATCGCATACCTCTATTTTTACAAAATCATGTATTGGAGATTTCTTTTTGTTTAAAGTTTGTTTGGAAATGTTGATGTCAATAGAACCATCCGAAGGTGTAAACTTAAAGGCATTTGATAATAAATTGAATATTACTTTCTCAAAATTTATAGAGTCAATCCAAACCTCCATTTCAGGATCTTCTGTTTTTACTGATAATGATATTTTTTTATCTGCAGCAAATGATTCAAATGAGTTTGTTATCTGACTAATGAAATTATAAATGTTAGTAGATTGATACATCATTAAGATTTGTCCTTTATCAATCTTTCTGATATCCATCATTTGCCCTACCAATCGCAGCAGTCTGTTTGCATTTTGCTGCATTAATAGATATAATCGTTCTGTTTTTGAATCGGTTTCTTTTTGTATCAGCTTTTCAAGCGGATCTATAATTAATGAAAGAGGAGTTTTAATTTCGTGAGAAATATTAATAAAAAACTGCATTTTCATTTCGTTCACTTTCTCAGACTGTTGGTGCCTTACTTTTTCCATATAAAATAACACCACTGCATAAAAGAAAAGGGCAACCAATATTGTCCACAAGATTTTAGCAAGCATGGTTTTATACCATGGGGGATAAATAATAATGGTTAATTCTCTTTCTTTGGAATATTGCTTTTTGTCAACTGCTCTTACATGAAATTTATAAATTCCATGATTTAGGTTAGTATAAGTAGCTCTTCGGTTTTGAGAGTTTGTTGTATGCCATTCCAAATCAAAACCTTTCATCATATATTCATAGGAAACACGGGATTGATTAGCAATTTCTGTAGAAGTAAATCCAATAGTAAAAATATTGTCTTCTTCTCTTATTTTAATAGTATCTGCAAGTACAATTGATTTATTTAAAATAGTGTGCTTCCCGCTTGTATCCCCTATTTTAATATTTTGGTTTGATAAAATAAATTCTGTTAAAACAACATCTTTTAATTCACGAGTATAATTAATATAGTCCCTTTTTATTTGCGTAACACCGTTTATTCCACCAAAGAAAATTTCGTTATTATTTGTTTTACATACAGCATTTCGTGAAAATTCATTGGCTTGGATCCCATCGTATGAATAATAATTAGTAAAGGAATCATCAGTAGGATTAAATCTGGAAAGTCCATTATGAGTACTTATCCACAACTGATTATATTCATCTTCTTCTATTGCACAAACAGCATTATTACAAAGTCCTTCTTCAGTATTGTAAGACTTTGTTTTCATGGTTTTAAGGTCTAGTCTAACCAATCCTTCATAGGTTCCAATCCAAATATTATTTTTACTGTCCGACTGAATACAGTTTACAGTATTGTCAGGTAACAAACCGTTTTCTTCAGAAAAATGAGTAAGTATTTTATTTTTAGTGTTAACAAAATAGAGTCCAACATAAGAGCCAAACCATATATTTTTGTCTTTATCTATATGTATTGAAATAATCCATTGGGGTATTTTTCGGTTTAATGAATCAGGAATATCCAATCCTGGGTAATAAATTTCCTTTTTAATGTCAAACCTATTAATACCATTTCCAAGAGTGGCGATAATGAATTGAGAATTATTGTATTTTTCAATTCCGGTAATGTTGTTGTAAAGATTGTTATGAGGTCTATCAAATCTATCATTATAAGTTTTAAAAGAATCTTTATACTTATCGTATATAATCAATCCATTAATATACCTGCCTGCCCATAAATAATTATTGGAGTCATTGTATATTGTTAAAATATTCTGGCCTAATAAATTCCCTGAGTTATCTTTTAATGGTATATGTTTTACTTTTTGAGAACTTCTGTTTATGTGATATAATCCATCGCCATCTGTTCCAATCCAGATTTCTTTATCATTAGCATCAATGCTTGTAATACAACTCGATCCAATACTTTTACTTTTTATAGTGCTATAGCCGTAATTAATAAATATTTCAGGAGACTCCGGAATTAAATAAAGTCCTTTTTGATAAACGCCTAACCAAATATTACCCGAATTATCTTCTATGATACAATGTACTTTACTCTTAAGGAAATCAAAAGAAGCATTTGATGAAATATAACTTTCAAGTAGATTGGTTTGTCTGTTCAGAATTTTTAATCCAAATCCATCTGTTCCAACCCATAAACGATTTTTAGAATCAATAAGGATATGTTTAACCGGTAATGCTTTTTCTTTGGGATTAGCAGAATTAATTTTTTCAATTTTGCCAGATTTTTTATCAAGTCGGGCTAATCCTCCGTTTAAAAAACCAATGTAAATATATCCCTGGTCATCACTGCAAATACAAGACACTTCATTGCTTGGAAGCGAGTTCTCGCTATCAGTATTTTCTGTATAAGAAACGAGTTCATCTGTTTTGGGATTGTATGATCTTAACCCATTGTCTCTGGATCCAATCCATAGTATTCCTTCTTCATCTTCATAAATGTATTCCAGAAGCTCTGCGTTTAAGCGATTATTAATACTAATAGGAATATTTGCTTTGCCAGTCTCTTTATCAATACGAATTAATCCATTCCCTGAAGTTGTTAGCCATATGTTGCCCTTAGAATCCTCAAGTATGCATGATATATTAATATGTATTGTAGGATCTATTATGGGTAATTCAATTTCAGTAAATGATTCTGTTTCGTGGTTATATACTTGAAATGAGTTAATCTGACCAACTAAAAGGTTTCCATTTTTATCTTCGTTTATCGCCGTAACAAAACTATTTTTTAAAGAACTACCCAACTCAGGATTCGTTGAGAATGATTTAAAATTGATTCCGTCAAATCGATTTAATCCATCTTCAGTAGCTACCCATATAAATCCTTGATGATCTATAAATACTTCATTAATTAAACTGTTCGATAATCCTTCATTCGAATCGAATAATTTCTTCTGTTGACTAAAAACTACACATGAAAACAAAATAAAGTAAAGAAGAAGATATTTTTTCAAGGACATGAATTCACATTTTTTGACTTTGCATCTAAAGTAACAAAAAATGTTAAAATCTTTCTCAATTTGCCTAATATAAAGGCTTATGTAACGAATAGGAAAAGATTTGTTACAAATAGAAAACAAGAAGTAACGAATAGAAAACTTATTGTTACACTCGTTCTAACAAGTTTTTAACATCTATTTTAATTTTGATACAAACATTTTAACCACTGTGAACAACTTTTAATAAAGTTAGTAATAAATGCAAACAGGTGTTAAAATTCAATATTACATTTAAGCCTATTTAATTATAAAAATTAGACGACATGTATAACAAAATTTTGATCGCATTATTAGTGTTATTAATTCACTCATCTTTAAACTTTGATTTGTTAAGTCAACAAAAAATAGATGGTTCAGAATTATGGTTTACTAATAAAGAACTAAATTCTAATAACCAAATAAAATGCCCTGCATATTTATATGTTACAAAAAAGAGTCCCACATATAGCATAATAATTAAAGAGCTTAAAAGTAGTTTTCAGTCATTGTATAATTATGATGTAAAAATTAGCAAGCGTATTAAATCTAATGGTTTGTTAGTTGGTACATCTTCTCAAAAATCATTATCAGGATTTTTTAAACAAGATGAACTTTCTCAGTTAGGTAATGATGGATTTATTATCAGATCAGTCAATGATAATACAATAATTATTGCTAATACCGAAACCGGAGCTTTATATGGAACTTATCATTACATAAGATTTATACAGACATCAAACAGTGATTTGAGAAACATTAATATTGTTGAAGTTCCTTCATACGACAGAAGATTACTAAATCATTGGGATAATTTAAACGGGACAGTTGAAAGAGGTTATGCCGGTCATTCGTTATGGCAATGGGAAGAATTACCAGAGAAAATTAGTTCTAGATATGAAGAATATGCTCGAGCTAATGCTTCTATCGGAATTAACGGATCTGTTCTTAATAATGTGAATGCTAGTCCTGACATATTAAAAACAGAATATTTAAATAAGGTTTCTGCTATAGCTAAAGTATTCAGACCATATGGAGTTAAAGTTTATTTGTCAGTAAACTTTGCTTCTCCAAGTGTTATTGGTGGTTTAACTGATGCAAATCCTAAAAAGGAAGAAGTAAAAAAATGGTGGAAAGATAAAGCAAAAGAGATTTACTCAATAATACCTGATTTTGGTGGCTTTTTGGTAAAAGCAAATTCAGAAGGTCAGCCAGGACCAAACGATTATGGTTGTACACATGCCGATGGTGCAAATATGTTGGCTGATGCTTTACAACCATACGGAGGTATTGTTATGTGGAGGGCATTTGTATATAATCCTAAAGGCAACGACAGATCAAAGCAATCATATGATGAATTTATGCCTTTAGATGGTCAGTTCAGAAATAATGTAATTCTTCAGGTTAAAAACGGACCTATCGATTTTCAACCTCGTGAGCCTATTAGTTCTTTATTTGGACAATTGCAACACACTACAATTATGCCTGAATTACAAATTACAAAAGAGTATTTAGGTTTTTCTGATCATCTAAGTTATTTAGGTACATTATATAAAGAGTTTTTAGATACAGATACTTATACTAAAGGGCGTAATACAACAGTTGGCAGAGTTACTGATGGCAGTGTTTTTAATGATTCAATAACTGCTATAGCAGGTGTTGCAAATATAGGTTTAGATACAAACTGGTGTGGTCATCATTTTGCACAGGCTAACTGGTATGTTTTTGGAAGATTGGCATGGGATAATCAGTTATCAGTAAGAAAAATTTCAAAAGAATGGCTACAACAAACTTTTACTCATGACAATGAATTTGTATCTGCAATGAGTAATGTAATGATGCTATCGCGTGAAGCAGTTGTTAATTATATGACTCCAATAGGATTACATCACTTAATGGGATGGGGACATCATTATGGTCCTGAACCTTGGTGTGTAGTAGAAGGTGCCCGTCCGGACTGGTTACCTACATATTACCACAAAGCCGATAGTATTGGAATTGGTTTTAACAGATCATCTACCGGTAGTAATGCAACAGCACAGTATTCTGAACCATTAAAATCAATGTATGATGATCCAAAACTATGTCCTGAAGAATTTCTACTATGGTTCCATCATTTACCATGGGACTATGAGTTAAATAACGGTCGTGACTTATGGACCGAACTATGTTACAAATACAATTTGGGAGTTGAACAAGCTCACCAGTTTGAGAAAACCTGGAATACTTTACAAAACAAAGTCGATATGGATAGATTTAAGGAAGTACAACAAAAATTAGCTACTCAGGTTCGTGAGGCTATTTGGTGGAGAGACGCATGTGTTCTCTATTTTCAAACCTTTTCGAATAGACCTATTCCGCAAGAGCTTTTTAAGCCTGATCATAAATTGGAGGATTTAAAAAAACTAAAATTTAACCTGCAACACCATAATTAGTATAAATAATAATCAAATTGTTTTTTATGAAAAAAAGAAGTCTACAATGGAAAGAAATTATAACAACGTTATTTTTCTTTCTGTCAATACATTTTGCTGCAATGGCACAAAATGTATCAGTTCAGGGAACGGTTGTTGATGTAAAAGGAGAACCACTACCGGGTGTTAGTATTATTCTTGAAGGTACAACACAAGGAACTATTACAAATTTTGATGGGAAATATACAATTGAAGTTCCATCTGATGCACAATTAATTTTTCAATTTATAGGTTTTAACAGTAAAACTGTTGCTGTAAATGGACAAACAAAAATAGATGTAACATTATCGGAAGATGTAGTAGGTTTAGATGAGGTAGTAGTAGTCGGTTATGGAACTCAGAAAAAATCTGATGTTACCGGAGCCATTGCTTCAATGGATGATGAAAGTCTTAGAGAAGTAAGTTCATCAAATATTTCTAAATCACTTGAAGGTCGTGTTGCTGGTGTTGAAATGACACAAACATCATCACGTCCGGGTTCTAGTATGCAGATTCGTATTCGAGGTTCTCGTTCTTTAACGGCAAGTAATGATCCACTCGTAGTATTAGATGGAATTCCATTTGCTGGTTCTTTACAAGATATCAATCCAGGAGATATTAAAAGTGTTGATATTTTAAAAGATGCTTCAGCAACTGCTATTTATGGTTCTCGTGGTGCTAACGGTGTAATCTTAGTAACTACTTATAGGGGTGATTCAGGTACAGAAAAAGAACCAACAGTAAGTTATAATGGATATTATGGAGTTAAAAAGATATTAAACAGATATCCTATGATGGAAGCTGACGAGTGGCTTGATTGGAGAGCGGCGGCAGGTGAACCTTATGGAACTGGTGCTAACGAAGATACCTCTCTTAATACTGACTGGCAAGATCTTGTATTAAAAAATACAGGTACTGTAACAAGTCATGATGTTAGTGTTGCAGGATTCACAAAAGGAGGTGGATACAACTTCGGAGGAGGTTACTATGATGAAACATCATTGCTTCAAAATCAAGGTTACAAAAGATATTCTTTAAGAGCCAACTTTGATCAAAAACTAGGTCAATACGTAAAAGTAGGTCTTAGCTCAATGAACTCTTACGGATTAACTAATGGAGAAACAGATGGTTTAATGGGTACAATTTTATCTCTTACTCCAGTTACTGATCCATACAATAGCGATGGTTCACTTAATGAAGGTCCATTATCTATTAATAGTTTGGATACATATTACAATCCATTAATGTCAAAAGGCATTGGAGACAGAAGAATTGAAGAGCGTAAAAGCTATTCTACATATAACTCTTTTTATGGAGAAGTTAATATCCCTTGGGTAGATGGTTTAAAATACCGAGTAAACTTAGGGTTAAACTTACGCGAAAGCAACTATGGTAAGTTTGATGCAGCAGAAACATGTTATAATGCAAGTGCTTATTCAAACGCAGCAGTTGAAAATACTCATATGACAAATTGGGCAATTGAAAACTTATTGTACTATAATAAGAAATTCGGAAAGCACAGTGTTGGTTTAGTTGCTATGTATTCTTCAGAGCAAACTGAGTATCAAAAATCAAGAATGGGTGCTACAGATGTAACTGCTGATGCACTTCAGTATTATAATTTAGGATTATTATCAGATGATGGTGAAGTAACAATCGATCCTGATAATCAAGTTTATTACAAGAGAGGATTATTATCTGCAATGTTCCGTGCAAATTATTCTTATGACAACAAATATTTAGCAACATTCACATATAGACAAGATGGATCTTCTGTATTATCTGAAGGACAAAAATGGCATTCATATCCAGCATTCTCTTTAGGATGGGTAATGTCTCAAGAATCGTTTATGCAAGATATAACATGGCTTGATTTCCTTAAATTAAGAGCTGGTTACGGACAAACTTCTAACCAGGCAGTTAGTCCTTATCAAACAATGGGTAGTTTATCTAATGCATATTATAACTTCGGTTCTAGTAACGTAAGTGGATATTATGTATCTAGTTTACCAAATGAGAATTTAGGATGGGAGTTTTCTGAAACAGTTAACTTCGGGGTTGATTTTCACGTGTTAAACAGTCGCTTAAGTGGTAGCATTGAATATTATCAACAACATACAAAAGATGTACTTGTAGCTCAAAGTTTACCTGTAACATCTGGTGTTACAGAACAATTTTTGACAAATGCCGGTGAAACCGAAAATCAAGGTTATGAAATTTCTTTAAATGCAAAGATTATTGAAGATCTTAATGGTTTCTCATGGGACTTTGGATTAAACCTTTACTCTAACAAAAATAAAATTACAAAGTTAGCTAGTGGTCAGAGTTATGATAAAGGAAATGGTTGGTTTGTAGGACAACCTATCGATGTAGTATATGACTTTAAAAAATTAGGTATTTGGCAAAAAAATGAAGCAACTGATGTTGCTAAATACGAAAGTGATGGTGAAGTTGGTATGATTAAAGTAGAGTATACTGGCGAATATGACTCAAATGGTGATCCTGTAAGATATATTCAGGAAGGAACAACTTTAGATGATGATGACCGTCAGATTCTTGGATCAGTTGAACCAGACTGGCAAGGTGGTTTTAATACCAGATTTGGTTATAAAGGATGGGATTTATCATTAATTGGTAGTTATAAAAAAGGTGGTATTTTGGTTAGTGGAATTCACTCTGGAGCAAGTTATTTAAACTTGAACAACGGTCGTCGTGGTCAAATTGATATTGATTACTGGACAGAAGACAATCCAACGAATGCAGCTCCAAAACCAGGTGGACCTTCAAATGGTGATAACCCAAAATATGTAAGTACATTAGCTTATTTTGATGCTTCTTACATGAAGATTTCTAACATTACTTTAGCATACAATTTTAAAAAGGATTGGCTTAAAAACCTGCATATTGATAGGTTAAGAGTTTACGCTACAGTACAAAATCCATTCATTTTTGGATCTGATTATTATAAAGAAACAGGTTTAGATCCTGTACCAAACTCAGGTAGTGATGATTCTACTACAAATGCTGTAGTAAGTGCAAAAGCTGAAGGAGTAACAGATCGTGTAAGTGTAGTTGGATATAGTACCCCAGCAACTCGCAATTTCATATTTGGTCTAAACTTATCATTTTAATTAACTGTTAAAGAAATTGTAATTATGAAAAAAATTATATTACCAATATTTGTAATAGCTGTTATGTTATTCACAGCTTGCTCAGATATTCTAGAAGAGCAACCTCGCTCAGAATTAACCCCGGAGTTTTTCTCTACGGAAGAAGGTGTTGAATATGGTCTTTCAGCTGTTTATTCACAACTGCGTTTTCTATACGGACCTCATGCAATGATGTATTTGACTACAGAAGGAACTGATGAAGCTACATATGGTGGATTAAATATTTCTGGTGATTCATATAATCTGGATTCATATGTTATTACATCTTCAAATAGCGAAGTTGAAACATTATGGAACAGACCTTTCCCTGCAATTAATACTTGTAATGGTATCATAGCAAATGGTGAAACTGCAGGCGTAGAAGCATCTCTTGTTGCCGAAGCAAGATTCTTCCGAGCATTTAATTACTTTCTTTTAGTTACAACTTTTGGTGATGTTCCTTTGGATTTAGGTTCTGGTGAGTTAGCATTCAATACTAATCCGTCTCGTTTATCATCAAGAGATCCATTAGAAGATGTTTATACAAAATGTATTTTCCCTGACTTACTTGAGGCTATAGCAGATCTTCCAGAAGAACCAAGGGTAACAAGTGCAACAAACAAAGTTGTTGCTAAACACTTTCTTGCTAAAGCATATTTAAGTTATGCTTGGTGGCTTGAAAGCAATAGTGGAACTGATCCTGATGGAAAATCAGCTTCTGCATACTACCAGTTAGCATACGATTATGCTGTTGATGCGATCCAAAATCCAGGACCATTTTCATTACAGGAAACTTTTAAATTAGTTAACCTTGGTTCGAATGATTACAATAGTGAGATCATGTTATGTGCAGACCATACTTCTAGTAGTTTTACTTATGATGAAAGTACAATTAACAGTTGGGAATCAGAAGCAAATAACCATATGAAGTCAAACCGTTCATGTTATGCAATGAATATGAATTTTGAAATGAGTATCAATGGTAATAAGTTCGTATATCGTCAACCTGTTCAGGAAGTTGGCCGTCCTTGGAGAAGAATTACTCCTACTCATGAGGTGTTTACTAAAACATTCCCTCAGGCAGACAGAGACATAGATACTCGTTTTGATGGTACTTTTACAACTGCATTTCCATGTAACTATCAAGGAAGATCTAGTTATGATGGTACAGTTTTGACAGGAGAAAATGACATTGCTATAAATGATGGGGATACTGTTTACTATTTTGCACCTACTGATGATATTATGGGTGATCTAACAATGAAGGAGTATGATGGAAAATATCAATATGGCTATTTATCAAATAAAGCATATGCAGTATATACGCCATCAATGATTAACCGTCATCATTATCCATCATTATGGAAGTTTGGACCATACAGAACTGATGATATTACTCCTGATGGAGCATATAAAAATAGTCCATCAACTCGTCCATTCCCAATTGCTAAACTTTCAGAAACTTATTTAATAGCTGCCGAAGCTGCGGTAAAAGGTGCTAGTACGCAAGCTAGTTATACGGCAAGAGAGTTAGTAAATGTAATCAGAGCAAGAGCAGGTATGCCAAATCATAGTGCAGAAATGGTGGCTGCAACACCAGCTACAATTGATATTGACTATATTTTAATGGAACGTTCTCGAGAATTATATGGTGAAAACATGCGATGGTATGACTTAACACGTACAGGTATGTTAGAAAAATATGCGGGTTCATATACTATGGTTGATGAAAAAGAACCTGTAGTACATACACGTGATATTGAATCTTACCATTATTTAAGACCAATTCCTGCAAGTCAATTCGACAATATGGACAATACTGATAGTGAAAAGGCACTATATCAAAATCCTGGATACTAGAAATTGTTGTATAGGTGAATATTTCATGGGGTAGTCACTTTTAAAGTGACTGCTCCTTTTAAAAAACTTAAACAAAAAATCCTGTCTGAAAAGGAAATACATAGTGTTTCAATAATATATCAGATATAGGCTGCTTATGCTCATTACCCAACCTATTGAAAGAAGAAAATATATTTTGACAGCATAAAGAATTCTTAGTTAAGGTGCTGAAGTATAGATAAATATTTATGTAGTGTAGAGTGGAGAAATATTTTAGGGGTAAAATATTGAAGAAGCAAAAAAGATAAATCCACTGAGTATTTATTTGTGATTCGTTACCAGAGTGTTGAGAGTCAGAATGAGCAAAGAAATAGTAAATAAGATAAAATATACAAAATGACAGATTCTTCAGAAAAAATATCAGTTATTGAAAAAATTGGATATAGTTTGGGAGACTTAGCAGCAAACTTGATTTTTCAAACTTTGATGGCTTTTATAGCTTTCTTTTATACTGATTTATATAAAATACCTCCAACAACAGCATCTGCAATAATCTTCTTTGGTGGTATGTTTGGAGCCTTTTTTAATCCCGTGATGGGAATGATTGCGGATAGAACGAATACGAGATGGGGAAAGTTCCGACCATGGATTTTATGGACTTCAGTTCCATTTGGAGTATCTGCTATATTGGCTTTTACAACTCCGAATTTCAGTATGACCGGAAAGATTATTTATGCCTTAGTAACATATGTAGTCTTGGTACTAGTTTATTCAGCGAATAATTTACCATATGCATCATTAAGTGGTGTAATGACTGGTGATATGGGAGAAAGAAACAGTATTTCATCATATCGATTTACTGCTGTAATGATTGCACAGTTCATCATTCAGGTATTTTTATTGCCTCTTGCTCTTATTATGGGAGATGGGGATAAAGCACTTGGTTTTGAAAAAGTAATGACAACGTTTGCCATTACAGGAACTATATTTTTTATCATCACTTTTTTAACTACTAAAGAGCGTATCATTCCTACAGTAGAACAAACTTCATCTGTGAAGCAAGACCTTTCTGATTTATTTAAAAATAAACCATGGGTGATGATGTGTGGCGTTGTGGTCTTCATTTTTGTTACTGTCTCCTTAAAAGGAGGAATGTATGTATATTACTTTGAGGATTTTGTAAATAAGCAGAATCTGGAGATTTTTTTAGGTGACATTGGTTTTTACGGACTTATCGATGGGTTAAATAATCTTTTTGTTGGTATGGGATTACATGGATTCCAGTGGCCTAAAGAAGTTGCAACTTCAGGTTTTAGTTTATTTAATGCTCTGGCTACCATTTTTATGATTGTGGGAATCATGTTTTCAAAGAAAATGGCCGATAAATACGGTAAGCGAGATGTGTATAAGTATGGAGTGTTAGTATCTGCCTTATTTCAATTTTCGTTTATTTTTTGTAGTCCTCAGGCTGTTGGAGCAATCTTTCTTATTCAAGTTCTGCACGGGTTGAGTTATGGAGTAACAATTCCATTATTATGGGCAATGATTGCTGATGTTGCAGATTACTCAGAATGGAAAAACAACAGAAGAGCTACAGCCATTATTTTTTCGGCAATGATCTTTGGATTAAAGTTTGGATTAAGTGTAGGAGGTGCTTTAGTCGCAGGAATACTTGGTTGGTTTGGTTATTCTGAAGTTGCAGCAGTACAATCAGACACAACAATATTAGGAATCAAGCTTGCCATGAGTGTAATACCAGCAGTTACATTTTTTATTGCTGTTGGATTCTTATTCTTCTATGAAATAGACAGGAAAAAAGAAATTGAGATAGAATCAGAACTTAACAAAAGAAGAGCTGCAAAAATCAATTCTTAATAGAGTGAATTAATCATATAACAATAACATTAAATATAGGGTGATGAAACGAGCCATGAGGGATATCTCTCCCAAAAGAAGATGTTTATTTCTGGCGAGTTCTCCCGAAGAATCGGGACAGGCTATATGACCATTAAAAAACATAAGCATATGAAACAAGCAGTAATGACCGAATTAAATAAAGTTGAGATTGTAAAAGCTGAAGTTCCGGTTCCTTTAGATAGTGAAGTTCTGATTAAGTTGGAATATGTAGGCGTATGCGGTTCTGATCTTCATTATTATGAGCATGGTAGAATAAGTAACTTTATTGTTGAAACTCCTTTTGTATTGGGTCACGAATGTGCAGGGACAGTGGTAAAGGTGGGAAAAGATGTTACCCATTTAAAAGAAGGAGACAGAGTAGCGCTAGAACCAGGAAAAACATGTGGAGAGTGCGAGCATTGTAAAGCTGGTAAATATAATCTATGTGAAGATGTAATATTTTTTGCAACACCTCCGGTTCCCGGAACGTTTCAGGAGTATGTAGCTCATGAGGCTAGTTTATGTTTTAAACTGCCTGAAAATGTAAGTACAAAGGAAGGTGCTTTAATTGAACCTTTAGCTGTTGGATTTCACGCAGCTATTCAGGGTGGAGCATCTGTTGGACAAACAGCAGTAGTAACAGGTGCCGGCGCTATCGGTTTGGTAAGCGTTATGGCATTAAAAGCTATGGGTGTTTCTAAAGTATACGTAGTTGATGTAGTTGAAAAAAGACTAGAAAAGGCTATGGAAATTGGAGCAACCGGAGTTATCAATGCAAGTAAAGAAAATACCATAGATAAGATTATGGAATTAACAGAAGGAAAAGGCATTGATTTATCCATTGAAACAGCCGGAGCTGAGATTACTATTTCTCAATTATTACAAGTGGCGAAAAAAGGTTCAACAGTAGTGTTTGTTGGTTATAGTGCTAAAGAAACAGTGAATGTTCCTGTAAATTTAATTTTAGATAAAGAATTAACTATTAAATCTGTTTTCAGATATCGTAATATCTTCCCATTTGCTATAGAGAGTGTTGCTGCAGGAATAGTGCCTATCCAGAAAATTGTTTCAGATTCATTTGACTTTGATGATATTCAGGAAGGGCTAACCAAGTGTGTAAATAATAAGGAGGATATAGTAAAGGCTGTTATTAAGATTTAATTATGAGCGAGAAAACGTTTAGCAATCCGATTTTAAGTGGTTTTTATCCCGATCCTTCTATTTGTAGGGTCGGTGATGATTACTACATGGTAACATCCTCATTTGTATATTATCCAGGTCTGCCTATCTTTCACAGTAAAGACCTCGTAAACTGGGAACAAATTGGGCATGGTATTGAACGTACCAATCAGTTGGACTATAAAAATTGTGAAACATCACTGGGATTATGGGCTCCAACTATTCGTTATCATCAAGGAAAGTTTTACATCATAAATACATTTGTTTCTGAAGGTAGAGAGGCCAGAAGAGACAACTTTATTATCACTGCAGATAAGCCCGAAGGACCATGGAGTGATCCTGTTTTTATTGAAGGTGCTGATGGTATTGATCCATCCATCTTCTTTGATGATGATGGAAAAGTATGGTATGCAGGAAACTGTATCATACCAAAAGAAGAAAGTGAGTATGAAGGTCATCATGCCATCTATTTATGCGAGCTTGATCCCGAATCATTTCAGATTATCAGTGATATTAAACTGATTTGGAATGGTAACAGAACAACCAGCAAATGGATTGAAGCTCCTCATATTTATAAAAAAGACGGATATTATTATTTAATAGTTGCCGAAGGCGGAACATTTACCAATCATAGTGTTATGATGGCCAGAAGTAAAACGATAGATGGTGATTATGAAATCTGTCCCCGAAATCCAGTTGTAACCCACCGACATGTTTCACTAATGAATCCGATTTCTGTTGTTGGACATGCAGATATTGTTGAAACGCAAAATGGCGAATGGTGGATGGTGTTGTTGGGAGTTCGACCTTATGAAGGCATCAATTATAACCTAGGCAGAGAAACCTTTCTGGCTCCAATTGTATGGGATGAAGATGGCTGGATAAGGTTGGATACACCTCATGGTTTAATACAAGCAGAGGAACGAAAACCAAATTTGGAAGAGCATCTTTATCCAAAGAAAGATGTCAAAGACGATTTTGATGGGGAATTAGGTATGATTTGGAATACTGTAAAACCTTATCAGAAAGAGTTTTTTACCCTTAAAGAAAAAGAAAGTCATTTGCGAATTTATCTTCAACCTGAAGTAATTCATGAAATATGCACACCTCCTTTCGTGGGCAGAAGACAACAGCATAAAAACTTTGATGTTACGGTATCAATGGACTTTACTCCCAATGCAGAAAACGAGGAAGCAGGTTTAGTGTTGTTAAGTGATGATAGATTTAACTATTCTTTAGTTGTAGGTAAAAATTCAGAAAGTAAAGTTCTTCGTTTGTATCAAACAGAAGAAGCTAAATATGAGTTGCTAGCTGAAATTCCATTAGAAAGTAAAAATGAAATTTATCTGGGAATTAAGGCGTGTGATACAGCATACGATTTTTACTATGGATATTCAACATCGAAGATGGTTCCTTTTAAAGAAGGATTAAAAGCTTCATTGTTAAGTTCTACAGTTAATGAAGGTTTTACAGGGACTTACATAGGAATGTATGCAAGTTCAAATAAAAAGGAATCAAAATCATTTGCCGATTTTGATTGGTTCATATATGAATATTAATAGAAGGATGTTCTCTGGAAATTGTAAAATTCAAGGCGCAAGCAAATTTAAATACCGCAGTTTACTATTGTAAATGAGGATTTTAAATTTGAGTAGCAACGAAGGAGTTTGTATTTTTAGAGGTTATCAAAAAGGTTTCATTGAGTTTTTGATTTAGTAATACTGGTTTAGATTAACATTTTGTACCGGGAAGAATAATATAAATTCTTCTCGATACAAATTAAACCTGAAGAAATGTATATTATGATAGTCCCCGTTAAAAAAATAATAATACATAAGAGTTTATTAAGATGCATCATCTTAGTTAATCTATTTATTTTAAGTCTGGGTTGTTCAAATACAACATCTAACATTAATGGCTTAAAAAATTCCGATGATTATATTTTGAGTCAGGAAGAACCTGGATGCTTTACCGTTTCAAATCAAAAACAGATATCTCCAATCATTATTTCAGAGTCAGATTATTCTGGTGTAAATAAAGTTGCCACATTATTTCAAAATGACATTCTACAAGTTACCGGCTCTGATCCTAATTTACTTATCGATTCACTTCCTGCTACAGATCAGATTATTTTAATAGGAACAATCGAGAAAAATTCCTTTATAAAACAATTAGTTGATGAAGGAAAACTCAACACAAAAGACATTATTGGAAAATGGGAAAATTCATTAATAGAAATAGTTGAAAATCCTTTTCCAAACATTAAAAGAGCCTTAGTTATTACAGGTAGTGATAAACGAGGAACTATCTATGGGATGTTTGATATATCGCGTAAAATTGGTGTTTCTCCGTGGAACTGGTGGGCTGATGTTCCTGTAAAAAAACAAGAACAGCTTTTTATAAAAGCAGGAAGATATAACCTTGGTGAACCTAAGGTCAAATACAGAGGAATCTTTTTAAATGATGAGGCTCCGGCATTAAGTGGTTGGGCCGATGAAAAGTTCGGTGGATTTAACCATAAATTCTATGATAAAGTCTTTGAATTGATTCTACGATTAAAGGCAAATTACTTATGGCCTGCCATGTGGGGATCTGCATTTTATGATGATGATCCAAAGAATGGTGAATTAGCCAATGAATATGGAATTGTGATGGGAACTTCTCATCACGAACCACTTGGAAGAGCTCATACCGAATGGAGTCGATATGGATCAGGACCTTGGGATTATACTCAAAATGCTAAGATTTTGAATGAGTTTTGGCAAGGTGGGATGTATCGTATGAAGGATTGGGAAAAAATTGTAACTGTAGGTATGCGAGGCGATGGTGATGAAAGTATGAGTGAAGAAACCAATACGGAATTGCTGGAACGTATTGTTGCCAATCAAAGAAATATTATTGAGAAAGTTACAGATAAACCAGCAGAAGAAACACCTCAACTATGGGCATTATACAAGGAAGTTCAGGAATATTACAATAAAGGAATGCGTGTTCCGGATGATGTTACTTTACTATTGTGTGACGATAACTGGGGAAATGTAAGAAGATTACCCGATTTAGATGCACCCAAAAGAATCGGTGGGTATGGTATGTATTACCATTTTGACTATGTGGGAGGACCTCGAAATTATAAATGGTTAAATACTAAAATTATTCCAAGAATTTGGGAACAAATGCATCTGTGTTATGAATATGGAGTAGATCAAATATGGATTGTAAATGTTGGTGACTTAAAACCAATGGAGTTGCCAATTTCATTTTTCCTTGATTATGCTTGGAATCCGGAATGTATAGGAATTGATGAGATGAGTGGATACACAGCTAATTGGGCAAAAGAACAATTTGGTGATGAGTATTCAAAACAGATTGCAGAGATACTTGATTTATATACTAAATATAATTCACGAAAAACTCCTGAATTACTTTATTCGGATATCTACAGTTTAACCAATTATCGTGAATTTGAACGAGTAACTAATGACTATAAAACATTAGCTCTTCAGTCTGACAAATTATATAGTCAAATACCTCAGGAACAAAAAGACGCTTATTATCAATTGGTTCATTTTCCAGTATTAGCATGTTCAAATCTTTATGAGCTATATTATACGCACGCTTTAAATCAAATGTATGCAAATCAGGGAAGGCATTTGACTAATAAATTAGCACTCAAGGTTGAAGAACTATTTAATAAGGATTCAGAACTTACATCTTATTTTCATGAAAAATTGTCTGGAGGAAAATGGAATCATATGATGAGCCAAACGCATATAGGTTATACCTATTGGCAACAACCAGAAGTAAATACAATGCCAACAACCTCGAGAATTGAATTGCCTGAAAAAGGATCAATGGGTATTTGGATTGAAGGTTCAGATATGTTTTATCCGGAATATGAAGATAATCTTAAATTCCCTGAATTTGACAATGTAAACGATCAACATTTTAATTTTGAAATTTTTAATAGGGGGATAAAGAGTTTTGATTATAAAATATTATCGCAGGATAAATGGGTTTTTATTTCAGAGAAAGAAGATAAAGTTGAAGATCAAAAACGAATTGAAGTAAGCATTGACTGGTCAAAATTAGAAGAGGGTAGACATTATTCTAAAATAATTGTAAAAGCAGAAGATAATAAAGAGGCTGAGATTCTTATCAATGTAATGAAGGTTGACAAGAGTCTGCCAATAAAGGGATTTGTAGAACGAAATGGATATGTGAGTATTGAAGCAAATCATTTTACTTCAAAATATGAAAATGAGGATATTAAATGGGAAGTAATCCCAGGATTAAGTAGAACGGATTCCGGAATTTCCACCTTTCCTGTTACAAAATCATTAACAGAGAACGTAGCATCAAACCCATCATTAAATTACGACTTTTATTTGTTACACTATCCTGAAAATGAAGAGATAGAACTAATTCTTTATTTATCTCCTACATTAAATTTTAAAGGTAGTGAAGGTTTACGTTTTGCTGTTTCTGTTGATGATCAGAAGCCAATAGAAATTAATATGCACAAAGGAATGGAAGTGCCGGATTGGAAATATCCTGAATGGTTCAATAGTGCTGTAGGAAATAATATTATCACTAAAAAAATCACCTTAAAACTACAAAATCCAGGATTACATACATTAAAGTATTACATGATTGACGGAGGTGTGATTTTACAAAAAATGGTAATTGATAATAGAGGATTAAGAGATTCGTACTTAGGAGCTCCTGAGTCAATGTATTTGAATGATTAAGTTTTAACTATGTTATTTACATCGAGTAAAATATCAGTCAAAGAAAAAATTGGTTATAGTTTGGGAGATTTAGCCGCAAATCTTGTCTTTCAAACATTAATGACCTTTTTGGCATTTTTTTATACCGATGTATATAAAATTGAACCAATAGCTGCTTCAAAAATCATTTTTACTGGAGGTATGATTGGTGCTCTTTTTAATCCTGTAATGGGATTTATTGCAGACAAAACAAATACACGTTGGGGAAAATATCGACCTTGGATTTTATGGACCTCGATACCTTTTGGATTGATGGCTCTTTTAGCTTTTACAACTCCGGAATTTGGTCCTGAAGGAAAAATAACCTATGCATTGATTACCTATGCACTGTTAGTCATTGCTTATTCAGCTAATAATGTTCCTTATTCCGCTTTAAGTGGAGTATTAACAGGAGATATGGTTCAACGTAACAGTATTTATGCCTATCGATTCGTGGCGGTTATGATTGCGCAATTTATTGTTCAGACTTTATTATTGCCTTTAGCAATGATTTTAGGTAATGGTGATAAAACAAAAGGCTTTGAGAATGCTATTGGAGTTTTTGCTGTTATTGGTGTTGTTTTGTTTGTCATAACCTTCTATACAACAAAAGAGCGTGTTAAAAGTGATTCAAATCAAAAAATAAGTGTAAGATCAGTATTTAAAGATTTTATATATAATAAGCCTGGTGTAATTTTATTCTTTGTAACCATTTTTGTGTTTATCACATTGGCTTTAAAAACAGGGATGTATGTTTATTATTTTAAGCATTATCTGAGTGAGCCGCACATGGCGAAGTTCTTAAACGATATTGGTTTTAATAGCTACATTGAAGGATTAAACTCATTTTTTATAAGTATAGGACTGAATGGATTTGAGTGGCCTGATGATACATCAGCCTCTGCGTTTGGTCTATTTAATGGAGTAAGTATTATTTTGATGTTAATTGGAGTAATTTACTCTAAAAAATTAGCAGATAAATATGGTAAAAAAAATGTGTTTTCTACAGGACTTTTTTTCTCCGCAATAACACTTTTTGTTTATATATTTTATAACCCGGAATCTATTGGTTTAGTTTTTTTTACACAGGTGTTACATGGATTTTCATATGGAATTACAATTCCGCTATTATGGGCAATGATAGCAGATATAGCTGATTTCTCAGAGTGGAAGTTCTATAGAAGGGCAACTGCATTTAGTTTTTCATTGATGATATTTGGACTAAAAGTGGGATTAAGTATTGGTGGAGCATTGGTTGCAGCAGTATTAGCCCGATATGGATATCAGGAAAATTTAATTTCTCAGAATTATGAAACTATTTTAGGGATAAAGATGTCAGTGAGTATTTATCCGGCTATGACTTTTATGTTAGCTGTATTGTGTTTAATGTTTTATGAAATCAATAAAGATAAAGAGCTAGAAATAGAAAAGGAACTTAATAATCGTAGGAAATCAATCAGTTAATCTATAATGAAATGAAAATCAATAAATTAAAATTTATATTTTTTTACAGCCTGTTATCTCTATTTCTGTTCGGTTGTACTAAAAAGGAGAGTACAACAGTAGAAACAGGATTAAAGGATGCTTTTAAAGGAAAGTTCTACATTGGAACAGCTTTAAATGCAAATCAAATCCGCGGAAAAGATTCTATGGCAATTGAGGTTGTGAAAAAACACTTTAATGCCATTGTTGCAGAAAATTGCATGAAAGCAGAACGAATCTTTTCAGATAAATGGACTTATGATTTTAGTCTGGCAGATCAGTTTGTGGATTTAGGCGTTAAAAATAACATGTTTATACATGGACACACTTTAATATGGCATTCGCAAGTACCAGATTGGTTCTTTACTGATGAGGAAGGTAATGATGTTGGTCGAGAAGAACTTATTCAAAGAATGAAAGATCACATATTCGCAATGGTTGAAAGGTACAAAGGACGTGTTACAGCATGGGACGTTGTAAATGAAGCTTTTGAAAACGATGGTAGTCTGAGAAAGAGTAAATATTATGAAATTATAGGACCTGATTATTTTAAATTGGCTTTCCAATTTGCTCATGAAGCTGATCCGGAAGCTAAACTATACTATAACGATTATTCAATGACTATTCCGGAAAAGCAAGATGGAGTGATTGCTTTAATCGCGGAACTTCAAAAAGAAGGTGTTCCTGTTGATGGAATTGGTATGCAGGGGCATATTAGTTTAGATAGTCCAACTGTTGATGATGTAGAAAAGGCAATATTGAAATTTTCGGAGTTAAATATTCCTGTAATGATTACAGAATTGGATATTACCGTTTTACCATGGCCCGGAACTTTCGTTTCTGCAGATGTAGCCTTAAGTCATGAATTTAAACAAGAATTTGATCCATATTCGAATGGATTACCTGATTCGGTAAGCGTAAAATTGAATGATAAATATTATGACCTTTTCCAAATGTTTGAAAAGCATAGTGATAAAATTGACAGAGTTACTTTATGGGGAGTAAATGATACTCAGTCGTGGCGTAACTATTGGCCAATTGATGGAAGAACTGATTACCCTTTACTGTTTGACAGAGCTTACCAGGCAAAACCGGTTGTAGAAAAATTGATTAGTAAACAATAAAATTCCCTTTGAAAAGGATGTAATTTATAGCAAGTTGAATAAGATTTTAGTAAACGAGATAAAGTTTCAAGTTGAGTATCCGACCTCAGCAACGTAGCTTGGGACCCACTAGTTGCAGTTGGTGAAAAGACAAAAAGCTGTTCGACCGCAGGGAGTTCTTTTTGTCTCATCAACAAGACTTAGTGGGTAAGTGAGTGCTGCAGTCGGCGGACTTTTTGCCCACTTTTTTGACTGTAGAAAAAAGTGGGAGCCTTGCGGCTTGAGCAATTATAAGATGTCACGAAAAAGTAATTTTTCAGCATAGTTAATGTTAATTAAATAAATTATTTCAGATGAAAGAGCCAAGATATTTAGTAGATCATTTATATACTGCAGATCCAGCAGTTCATGTTTTTAATGGTAAAATTTATATTTACCCATCTCACGATGTTGAATCAGGAATTCCTGAGAATGATAATGGTGATCATTTTGACATGCGCGATTATCATGTATTTTCTATGGAATCCATTGATGGTGAGGTGACCGATCATGGAGTAGCACTTGATGTAAAAGATATTCCATGGGGAGGAAGACAGCTATGGGATTGTGATGCTGCCTACAAGGATGGTAAGTACTATGTTTATTTCCCATTAAAAGATCAGACAGATATATTCCGTATTGGTGTTGCTATCAGTGATAAGCCAGAAGGTCCTTTTATTCCACAGGATGCCCCGATGAAAGGAAGTTACTCCATTGATCCTTGCGTATTTGAAGATAATGGAACTCACTATATGTACTTCGGTGGTTTATGGGGAGGACAGTTACAGCGATATAGAAACAATAAAGCTCAGGAAGCCGGAGTTTTTCCTGCTGATGAAGAAGATGCACTTTGTCCAAAAGTAGTTAAGATTACTGATGATATGCTGGAGTTTGCTGAAGAACCTAAGGATTTGTTAATTTTGGATGAAAATGGTCAACCATTAAAAGCAGGCGATAATGATCGTAGATTCTTTGAAGCTTCATGGATGCACAAGTATAACGGTAAATACTATTTCTCTTACTCAACAGGAGATACACACAAACTATGTTATGCAACGGGTGATAGTCCTTATGGTCCATTTACTTATCAGGGAGTTATTTTAACACCAGTAGTGGGCTGGACTACTCATCATTCTATTTGTGAATTTAAAGGAAAGTGGTATTTGTTTCACCATGATTGTGTACCATCAAAAGGAAAAACATGGTTACGTAGTTTAAAAGTAGTTGAGATGGAATACAATGAGGATGGGTCGATAAAAACTATAGAAGGTACAGCAAAGTAGTGTTTGTCAATAAAGTCCAACTACGGCGTTGTTGCTTAAAAATTAAATCCTCATATACACTAGTGTGCTGCGTTTTAATTTTCTCTCACGCCTTGTATTTCAACTTTATTCCTCAAACACTTGAATTTTAGTAGACGGAAGGTTGTAATCGTCTTGTCTTTTAAAGATTAAAATAAATTCAAAGCTGTAAATCAAGGTGGGTTGGCCAGAGGAATAGCCCGAGCCGGTGGTGGCGAGAGGACTTCAAGGGGGCACTTGAGGGGATTGTGTGCCGGCAGGAATTGAAGTCCGATGTGGGAGGAAGGATTCTATAGCTCTAGAGTTTTTTGCTTACCTTTTTGTGGCAATGACAAAAAGTAAGTAGGGTTTGGGACAAAGTCCCATTAACAAGAGCTAAAATCCGTGAAGTTGGTTAATTATACAAAGTTTTAATTAATTAGAATTATTAGGTTTAAAGTATTCCCATAGGTTGTATGATTAAAAACGATTTCAACAGAGGAATAAAAAATGAACCATATATCAAAAAGAAATATTCAATGCATAGGTTGTCTTATTATATTTTTGTTGTTTTCCTGTTAGGACCCATTGTGTTATGGGCTCAACCTTCGGGAGGACCTTATGGGCCTGTGCGTAATAGCTATACACTCCCAAAGGTTTCCGGAAGGGTATTTTATGTGGCTCCTGAAGGTAGTTCTGATGTAAGTGGAAAAGAAATATTATCACCAACAACAGTTGAAGAAGCAATTAAAAATGTAGTTACTGGTGATGCGATAATTATGCGTGGAGGAATTTATCGAACTGGTAATTTAATATTTAATCAAGGGATAACCATTCAGGCATACAAAGATGAAATTCCTGTTGTTAAAGGAACAAAAGTAGCAAGCAATTGGGAAAAACTTGAACATGGTTTATGGCGTACTTCCTGGGAATATTTATTCCCTTCAAAACCTCAGGATTGGTGGCGTCGTCATCGTCATGGCAGAGATATCCCAATGCATCGTTTTAATGATGATATGGTTTTTGTTGATGGCAAATTCATGCAATCTGCCGGATGGGAAGGAGAAGTAAATGAAGATACTTATTATATTGATTACGAAAATAAACATGTTTATATTGGAATTGATCCAACAGATAAGCTGGTTGAAATTACTGCTTTTTCAAGAGGATTAGTTCGTACTACTGAAGATATAAATGGTAAAAAATCTGATGGAATGGGTCCTATTGTTCGAGGGATTGAATTTACTCAATATCCGTTTCGAATTATTGATGTGGAAGGTTATTATCCCGAAGGTATTTCATCTGATTCTGATCATGGTAATGATGTAGTAGGAACTACTTTTGAAGATTGCACCATGTCGTATTGTGCCAGAATAGGTGTCAACATCATAGGCGATAATCTGGTTTTTAAGAACTGTAAAATATCAGATACAAGTACAGAAGGCTTATATGTGGTTAGTTCGGATGATATACTTATTGAAAACAATATTTTTACCCGAAACAATATAGAGCATCTGGATGGCTATTATCCAGCAGCAGTTAAAATTTTTAATCAGTGTTACAGAGCAACATTCCGTGATAATTTGGTAATTGATTTACCTCAGTCCAATGGTGTTTGGTACGATGTCGGTAATGTCGATGGCGTTTTTGTAAATAATTATCTGCAGGGAATAGGGGCTCCTAATAATCAATTTGATGTTCAAAGGGTATATCCTAGCCGCAATGCTTTCTTTTTCGAAATATCAAAAGGTGCTATTTGCGCTGGCAATGTTTTCAATGAATGTGATCATGGCATCTTAATTTTAAATAGTAACAACGTTAAAGTTCTCCACAATACATTTGTAAATAGTTTGCCTGTTTTAGGCAGAAATGGACGAAGTGCACAGGGTGACCACTTTGGTTGGCACCCTAGCACCGGTCCAGATGTTGATGAGCGTACTGGCCATGAATTCGTGAATAATTTGGTTGTTAAAACAGAAAAGTATTCCGGACCTATGCTGTTTATTTATCAGCCGGAAGAATTGTGCGAGAAATTAAAAGAACCATCTGTTTCAAAGATGACAAATAACATATGGGTAAATACAACTTCTGAAAATCAGGGATTTTATGTTGTTGATAATAATTATGTGAAAACTAAATCAGCCTATAAAACTCTTAATGATTTAAAGATGTCGTATTCAACCTATGGAAAAAATAGTTTGACGTTAACAAATTACCAGGGACCATTATTTAAATGTATAGAACTGGGAGATTTTCATTTGTCTTCAGAATTCAAAACAAATGTTAGATCAGGCCGAGTACCAAAAGAGATTAAAGAATCTTTGAAAGTGGGAGATGAGCGAAATCTGATGTATATTGGAGCTTATCAAACAAAATAGAGATAAAAAAATAAGGTGACAAGGAAGAAGGGTGGAAAGGTAAAAAGGTATATTATCGTTAGCTTAAGGAGTATTGCTTTTGACTTTCGACTTTCAACTTTTAACTAGGAACTAAATATTATGAATCGAAAAATCTACAAAATTATTCTTTTCGGAATTGTTTATTGGGTACTAGGGGTAATTAGCCCCTTGGCCCAAATAAAGCTTCCAAAGCTAATAAGTGATGGAATGGTATTGCAACGCAATACTGAAACCCGAATATGGGGTTGGGCATCACCTTCTGAAAATATTACTATTCAGTTTCAGGATATAAATTATAGTGTACAAGCTAATAGTAATGGCGAGTGGGAGTTAATGTTTCCCAATTTGACCGCTGGTGGTCCTTATCAAATGACTTTAAAGGCCTCTAATACCATTGTAATTAAAAATATATTAATTGGTGATGTTTGGATATGTTCAGGTCAATCCAACATGGATTTAACCATGAAAAGAGTAGGGCCTCGCTATCCAGAGGAACTTACCAACGCTAATAATCCTAATATCAGATATTTTTATGTACCCCAAAAATATCATTTTCAAGAACCATTGAATGATGTGGATAAAGGTGAGTGGATTGATGTAAATCCGGATAACATCCAGAACTTTTCTGCTACAGCATATTTTTTTGCAAAGCATCTGTACAGCAAATACAAAGTTCCTATTGGATTATTAAAAAGCAGTATGGGCGGATCTCCTGCTCAGGCATGGTTAAGTGAAGACGCACTGAAAAAATTTCCTGAATACCATAAAGAATTTAAACAATATCAAAATCAAGCATTTGTAGATTCAATTATTCAAAGTGATCAACAAAGAAGTAACAACTGGTATTCAGAACTGAATCAACAAGATCTGGGTTTAAAAGGTGATTCAGTGAATTGGAAATATCCTTCTTTTGATGACTCCAATTGGGCTAAGATGGAAATCCCTGGATATTGGGCTGATGGTAAACTTGGAAAAATAAACGGAGCTGTTTGGTTTCGTAAAGAGATTGAAGTTCCTGCCTCTTTCCTAAAAAGTGATATTATGCTTTTACTTGGTAGGGTTGTAGATGCAGATTCTGTTTTTATTAATGGAAAGTTTGTCGGAAATACAGGATATCAATATCCACCTCGTCGATATAAAATTAAAGAAGGTATTCTCAAAGAAGGAAAAAACACTATCGTTATTAGAGTAATTAATAATATAGGAAACGGAGGATTGATGGTTGACAAACCTTATGAGTTGGTTTGTGGAGATGAAAAGATTGATTTAAAAGGTGAATGGAAATATAAACTTGGGGTTAAGATGGATGCTTTACAGCCACAAACATTTGTTCGTTGGAAACCTGGAGGTTTATATAATGCCATGATTTCACCTCTAATTCCATATACTATTAAAGGTGCTATTTGGTATCAAGGAGAGTCAAATAGCTCATATCCTCAAAATTATCAGGCACTGATGAGTTCTTTAATACAAGATTGGAGAAAACATTGGAATCAGGGAGAATTCCCGTTTTTATTTGTTCAGTTGGCTAATTACAAAGAAACTAAGGATGAACCAACTTTAAGTAACTGGGCTATGCTTCGCGATCAACAACTTAAAACACTTGAAGTTCCTAATACCGGAATGGCTGTAATTATCGATTCCGGTGAATGGAATGATATTCATCCTTTAAATAAAAAGACTGTAGGAGACAGATTAGGCCTTGCCGCTCAGAAAATAGCCTACGGAGACAAAAATGTTGTTTACTCAGGACCTATGTATAAATCAATGAAAATCAAAAAGAATAAGGTTATTATTTCTTTTACAAATATTGGAAGTGGTTTAAAGGTTAATGGAAAAGGCGATTTAAAAGAATTTGCTATTGCAGGTAAAGACAAAAAATTTATTTGGGCAAAGGCCGAAATAAAAGGAGATAAAGTTATTGTTTGGAGTGATAAGGTAGAAGAACCTGTTGCTGTAAGATATGCCTGGGCTGATAATCCAGATCAGGCTAATTTGTATAATCAGGAAGGATTGCCTGCATCGCCTTTTAGAACTGATAATTGGGAAAAATAAAATCGACATCTATGCACAACAAGATCAAAAGAAATTTATTAAAAAGTTCCCTGGTTTTACTAGGGAGTATGCTAGCATTATCTTGCACAAATCAAGGTAAGAAGGCAAGTGAGCAAAGTCCTCGTGAAAGGATAAGTATTAATAAAGGATGGTCGTTCTATAAATATGAATCAGCAGAAGATGCAGATTCATTGATTTATGATTTGCGACCTGAAGTTGAAGATAAAAATGATAATAAGGCTGCCGATACCAAGCCTACTGAAGCTATTGAAATATCAGAAGGTAATAATGTGTTAAAGGCATGGATTCTGCCAACAGGAAATGAATTTATCAAAGATCCATCAAACCAACATATACGACCTGAAGGTAATCCGGGACAAGAGTTTCCATTTGTACAAATTGGTTTTAATGATGATAATTGGCGAAAAGTAGATTTACCTCACGATTGGGGTATTGAAGGTCCCTTTCTTGAAGGATGGGACGCTGAAGTTGGCGGTGGTATGGGACGTTTGCCCAGTAATGGAATTGCATGGTATCGTAAAAAATTAAATATAGATCCTTCGGATGCAGGAAAATCTATCTATTTAGATATTGATGGTGCCATGTCGTATGCAATGGTATGGTGTAATGGGAACCTTGCTGGAGGTTGGCCATATGGCTATAACAGTTGGAGGGTAGATTTAACTCCATATATTCAAGCTGGAGATGCTAATCAGCTGGCTATTCGCGTAGATAACCCAAATTATTCAGCCCGTTGGTATCCGGGTGGAGGAATTTATCGTAATGTTTGGCTTGTTAAAACAGGTTCGGTGCATGTTTCACATTGGGGCACTTATGTTACTACAGAAAATGTTACTACAGAGTCGGCAACAATAAATTTAGATGTTACCATCGATAATAAATCAGATAAAGATGAATCTGTAGAAGTAAATACAGAGGTTTATCCTTTAGATGAAAATGGGATTCAGCTTGAAGTGCCTGCTGTTGCGTTTAAAAATGTGCCTGCAGAGATTAAGGCGAATCAAAAGCATAAGGTCAAAGGATCTGTTACGATTGATAATCCTGCACTTTGGGGACCTGCACCTACTCAAACACCAAATCTTTATGTTGCAGTAACTCGTTTATCAAAAGATGGGAAGATAATTGATGAATACAAGACTCGTTTTGGTATTCGTTCAGTAGAATTTGATCCGGATAAAGGGATTATTGTTAATGGTGAACGCATTCCAATTAAAGGGATCAATAATCACCATGATTTAGGAGCTCTAGGCTCTGCTTTTAACATCCGTGCTGCCGAACGTCAACTTGAGATTCTTAAAGAAATGGGATGTAATTCCATCCGTATGTCACATAATCCACCCGCTCCAGAATTGTTAGAACTGACTGACAAAATGGGCTTTCTTGTAATGGATGAAATATTTGATTCGTGGGAACTTAAAAAAACACCGCACGATTTTCATCTTATTTTTCCGGATTGGTACGAGGCTGATACAAGGGCTTATATAAGAAGAGATCGTAATTGTCCTTCAATTATCATGTGGAGTTATGGTAATGAAGTTGGAGAACAATATACAGGAGAAGAAGGCGCTGCAATAGGTAGAAAGCTTTGTGATATTATCAATGAAGAAGACTCTACCCGAAAAACTGCGGCTTCAATGAACTGGGCTAAATCATACATGCCATTCCCGGAAGTGATGGATGTGATTAGTTTGAATTATCAGGGTGAGGGTATCAGACAAGATCCTTTCTTTGAAGGCACAGAACGCATACAAACACCTCCATCGTATGACGATTTTCATGAGAAATTCCCTAATAAAGTTATCCTAAGTACCGAAACGGCTTCTGCCTTAAGTACGCGAGGAACATATTTATTTCCTGTTTCAGAAAAAATAAGTTCTCCGGTTCGAGAAGGAAATGGGGGAGATGAAAAAAATGGTTATGTGAGTGCTTATGAATTGTATGCTGTCGACTTTGGCTCATCTGTAGATAAAGTGTTTGCTGCAATCGATAGTCATCCGTTTGTTGCGGGTGAATTTGTTTGGACTGGTTGGGATTATATCGGAGAACCTTCTCCATATTATTTATCTCGAAGTTCGTATTCAGGAATGATTGATTTAGCAGGATTTCCTAAAGACCGTTACTACCTTTATCAGGCAAAATGGCGTCCTGATTTACCAATGGTACATATTTTACCTCACTGGAATTGGCCTGACAGAGTAGGAAAAGTAACTCCGGTTCATGTATTTACATCAGGAGATGAGGTTGAATTATTTCTGAATGGGAAATCCTTAGGCAAAAAGAAAAAAGGTGAATATGAATACCGACTTCGATGGGATGATGTTGTTTATGAGCCAGGTGAATTAAAAGCAGTTTCTTATAAAGATGGAAAGCAATGGGCTGAGCAAGTTATGAAAACAACAGATGCTCCTGCAAAATTAGAAGCGACTGCAGATAGAAGCACGATTAAAGCAGATGGATTGGATTTATCCTTTATTACTGTAAAAGTATGTGATAAAGATGGTTTGTTTGTTGCAAATGCTTCTGATTTGATAGAGTTTAGTATCGAAGGTTCGGGAGAAATTGTAGCTACAGATAATGGTGATCCAACAGATATGAATATATTCTCATCACATCAGCGAAAAGCTTTTAGTGGTAAAGCTTTGGTAATTGTTAAAGCAAAAGAAGGTGAGACAGGAGAAATCATAGTAACAGCAAAAGCAGAAGGATTGGATGGATCCTCAATTAGGATAAAAACGGAATAAATAGAACCTTTTATAGCATCAAATATCTATTGTCGATTAGAGTTTAGGAGCCTTGTTTTTGATAAGGCTCCTTTTTATTTATAAAAAATGAGAAACTGTTTTATATTTACACACATAAATTACATTAGCCCCCCTAATCATTTATAATACCAGGAAATTAAACTATGATGAGCCCAAAGCAAATTTTTGAAACAGGACTTCAATACCATCATTATGCCAATACTGCATATCCTCTTACTCCAACATCGTTAAAAGAGTTTAGGATAAAAGATAAATCAGAATATCTTGATTTTTTGAAAAGCGAATGGAGTAAAACAAATGAATTAAGTTTATATGTACACATTCCATTTTGTAAAGTTCGATGCAAATTTTGTGAGTATGTGGTTTTGGATTCTTCTGATTGTACAGCAGAAAATGAATATGTATCTCTTTTAATTAAGGAAATTGAAATCTATAAAGAAATTCTAAATGGGAAACGTATTGTTGGTTATGATCTGGGAGGAGGAACTCCGACTAAACTTTCTAATGAAAATCTGCAATTGATTACATCAGCACTCCAATCATCATTTAACTTCGATAAAAATGTGATTTTTAGTATTGAAACAACACCAATTATTGCAGCTCAGGAACCAGAAAAAATAAAGGCCGTTTATGATATGGGCTATCGAAGAATTAGTATGGGAATTCAGACTATTTCAGAAAGGTTGTTAAATGATCTGGGACGAGAAGGAACTACTCATATTTATGAAAGAGCGGTTGAGAATATCCGAAAAGCCGGTTATACGATGTTTAATGTTGACCTGATGTACGGCTTTTTATACCAAAGTGATGAGGATTTTGAAAATACAATTCGATATGCGATTGCATTAAATCCTGAATTTATCACCCTTTATAGAAATAGATATAAGGGCACCAAGTTGGAAGGAGAATCAGGAGGAGTTTCACTTTATAAAATTATTCATCAGTACAGAATTGCGTATCGCATATTAACAGAAAATAGCTATGAAGGAAATCCTGGTAAAAACACCTTTAGTAAGGTAAAGAACGATTATGGAACCAGTGATTATCTTACAAAAAGAGTAATTGATGGAGTTCCATATGTAGGTTTGGGGTTAGGAGCTCAGTCGTTTGGGATCGATTACCTTGCTTATAATAGTGGTGCTGCAAACAAAAAATTGAATATCTATAAAGAAAAAATAGAAAAGGGATTATTGCCTATTCAGGATATCTATGCCTTAGATCAGGAAGAAGTAATTGCTAAAATGATTTCAGTAGCATTTTATTTCGGTTTTGTTGACTTGGATGCCTTTTATAAACGCTTTCAATTATCATTTGTAGATTACTTTAAAGATGAGGTTAAGTTTGTTATTGGCGAAGGCCTGATGGAGCAAAAAAATCAACGTTTATATCTTACGTCACGTGGATCTGATTATATAAATGGTATTATTCCTTTGTTTTATTCTAAGCGGTCAAAGAAAGAATTAAAAACGCTGCTGGCTTCTAATACAAACATAGGTACAGGAGAACAGGAATTTTTAAAGGCTTACGATTTAAAAGCTTTTGATCGACCATCGTTAACGTCAGATATAATTGTTTTTACAGAAGAGCAAACTTCAAAATCATATTCTGTTGTTTTAATAAAACGAGGCGAACATCCATTTATGAATGATTGGGCCTTGCCTGGTGGATTTGTTAAAAGTGGTGAGTCTGCAGAGGATACAGCCTATCGAGAACTGATGGAAGAAACCAGTATTGAAGATATTTCTTTATCACAAATATATTTTGAAAGTCAACCCAAACGAGATCCAAGAGGATGGATTGTTTCATGTGTTTTCGCTGGTCTGACTCAAAAAGAAAATTTAAAACTTCAATATGGAGATGATGCGATAAATGTTGGATTGTTCTCTATTAATACCGAGGTTAAAGAAATAAAAGATGCTGAAAAAGGTAAAATTGAAAACATCCATCTTCAACTAAACCATGAAACTACTATCCTTGAGGCCGTAATTGAAAAAGAAACGTTAAATACACCTATGGGAAAAAAGTGTGTTTATAAGGATCTAACTTCAAAAGGAATTGCATTTGATCATGCATCAATGATATTAAGGGGTATAGATGTTTTAGAGAATAATTAAAGGAAATAATATTTTTAACAGAAACGCCCTGATAAGTATATCTAACAGGGCGTTTATTATTAATTAATCTTTAATTCATATCTAGCAGATTTTTGCTCTTAGCCAAATTGTTACATTTCAAATAATTTTCCTTTTCCCCTTCTCCATGTTCCATTACTACTTTTAAATGGTATCATTTCCATTCAGCTTTTACCTTATTGATCATAGTAGTAGAACCACCATTATATTGAATTCCAAAACCTCCGAATGTATTGGGATTAATTTCAGTACTTATGAATACTTCCGGTAATACTTCCGGATATTTTGTGTAAGCAGGATATTCTTTAGTTGTTGAAACATGGGCAGATATTTTATCTCCTTCAGCTTTTATTTCAATTGAACAGGGAGATCTGAAACAGCTAGTAGTGACTTCTTTACTAATTTGCTTTCCAATACCATTTTCATATTTTACAAAATAGCAATCCACTGCATTGCCATATTTAGTGGTTCTGATTAATCTTAATCCATATCCTGTCAAGGTTTTGTTATCAAACTTAATTAGTACATCCATATATAAAGGAGCAACACTAAATCCTTGACCTGCAGTTTTAAAAGGAGAAACAGTCATGTTAACACTCATGTCTTTACACTTATCTTTCACAGGAGTATATAACATGGTGGCACTTCTTCCTGTTTGAAGCAATCCGACCATATTGGCATTACCATCTGAACCTTCGCCATAATACCAGGCATTTTTAGTTGTATCAACAGGGATTACTACTCCATCCTTTTTTGTTTCAAGAGGTCTGAATGTCCAAAAGCCAGGAATAATCTGACACTGATTTTCAACAGAGATATTTTTAAATTCCGTAGTATATAAATGATCATCTGCAGTAATGTTTTTAATTGACATTGGCTTTTTTGATATCGTTTTTACAGCTTTACCTGGGTCACATCTTAGATGCTTAGGAGCTACAGTAGCCATAATATAATATCCCACATCAGATGTTGATAAAGAATATGTTTTGAGAGGTTCGTTAAGTCTTGATACCATAACCTTTATAGGATTATTGCCTTCCTTATTATCACATCGGTACCAGGTGATTAACGATTCATCTATATATTTCATATCCAGATTGTAATCAACCGTTATTTTACCACCTGTTGGCTTTGATAATTTAGGGAACTTTGTAAAGTTTGGGGCATTTAATTTTAAAGGAGACACATCTACCACACTTGCGGCTTCAATCCCTAAATCATTCGATGCATAAATGATAACTTCTCTTGTATCGTCATTATTATTTGTAGGTATTATTTTACATGATAAAGTATTAGAAGAAGGAATTAATTTTACAATGAAACTATCTTTTGAAGATACATACCAATTTAATTTTGCTTTCTCTACTTTATATTCTCCAAATCTGTTTACAATGGCATCTAAAGATAAAGTGTCTTTACCAGTTTCGATAGTATTACGACTCGAAGAAATCAAAATTTGAGTTGGTAAATCAGTATACTTCTTTTGGCTCTTTTTTTCAGCTTCCAGAACTAAATTCTTTATGCCACAAGGATCCCAATCATCATCTCCTTTTAATAGATTGTATGTATTATAAATTATGGAGTCTCCAAGTTGAATTCTATATGCATCAAGTATTGGCAAGTTAGTCATGTCAATTGTAGATGATGCATCCTTTGAACTAATGGTTATAGGCTTTGAGTTTAAAGAAACATTGTATTGATAGTTTTTCATTTCATGAGGAGGAACATCTCTCCATCCAACATAATTAACTGTTTTGGAATGAAACCTGGTATCAATGACAGCAAGCTGACCATTTGCTTTAGTAAAATATTGATTCCCGTGTGTAACAGAGTTAATATCACAATTAAAAAATACAGAACCTGTTTGAACTGTATTGTAGAAAGGTTTTGAACTAAAGAAATTAAAAGTACAGTTCAGGCATACTCCTGTTCCGCATAAAGCATCGTCAGTACATTCCATGTGACAACGATCAAAAAGAATTCGCTTTGCACCGACGAAATTACATAAGTTCAATCGACTAATAAATCTTGTATTTCTGGCAACAATTTTATCTCCATTACAATGAATCAATTGAGCTTGTACTATAGCTGAACCTCTTTTTTCTCTATTTAATTCTGGTTTCAGAGGAAAGTCTAAGTCAACATTACAGTAATTACCGAAGGTTATATTTTCAGATGAAGTTCCATCTCCTGAAAATCTGAAAAGAGTAAAATTCCCTACTGCTCCCATTGTTTGTCCTCGATTACAGGCTAATACAACATTCTTTGCATCTTCTGATAAACCGTAAAAACGAAGCCACTCGCAATCTATTTTTAAGCCATAAGGTACCGGATCATTGCCTCGCGTTCTGATTTCAGGATCATCCGGGTTGTCAATCCAATATACCCAAGGAGCAATATATAGAACCATTGGATCATCTTCAGTTCCTTGTGTTAAGTTTTTTGCCGCTTCATTTATGGAGTTATAAACAAACGGATATTTTTTTATTTCGTCATCACTAAGTTGACCATCAATAAAAAATGCTTTGGGTCCTAATGTAATATCCTTATCTTGATAGTGTATGCTCTTTCCTTTAAATTGAATTGGATTAGAGGAATCAAGGGATTTGTATTGAAAAGAATTTTGTCCAAAACAATAGGACGAAATAATAACCTGAATAATAAAAAGTAGTGATTTTTTCATTTATAGTTAGTTTTTTAACCTGCATTATGTAATAGAGGTTCGTAGTGAGCGTTAAAAGTGCAATAAAACAAGAATTTGCTGAAATGAGGCATAGCATCGTTCTGGTGAATTGAAGCAAATTAGTATAACGCTTGTTTTGAAGCAATTTAAATGCGTAATAGAATATCTATTGCATGTTGCAGGTTTATAAGTCTGACCGCTAAAGTTATAATCATTTCATGAATTGATATAGGTTTTTAGGTATGTAAATTCTATGTAAATAAAAAAATCAAATTTAGAGCAAGGGTAAAAGCAATCTTATGGATTATAGTAGTGTAAGACAATAAAGATGAATACTGAAATAGAAAATAAGTTAATAAACCTGGTATCTGGAAATATCGAGGATAAAGAAAAAGATGAGTTGTTGGAAAAGATATATTCAGATCCTGACCTATTAAAGCAGTTTCAAAGTATTAAGAATGCCTGGGCGTTATCAACTTACAATAAAAAAGTTGATCAACATCAGATTGATATGTCGTTCAATGATTTTGTGAAGAAAATTAAGACAGGGAAAAAAATATTATTCTTAAGGTATTTAAAGTATGCTGCAATTGCCATTCTATTTTTATCATTAGGTGTATTAAGTAATGAATTTATTTTTAATGAATCATCTCTGCTAAAGAATAAAGATATTGCTATGAATGATATTGTTGTTCCTAATGGTGATAAAGCACAAATTACTTTGGCAGATGGGACAAAAGTTTGGCTTAATTCCGGCACTAAATTTCATTTTCCGGCTGAATTCAAAGGTAAGTCTCGTAATGTTAATATTGAAGGAGAAGCTTATTTTGAAGTTACGAAAAGTAAGCAGGCATTTATTGTTAACACCAGTTATGGTGATATTAAAGTTTTAGGGACATCCTTTAATGTAAGAGCTTACAAAAACATGAATTTTCAAGCAAACTTAATAGAAGGAAGTATTCAGTTTTCTAAAGATTCAGTTGGTAAATTGTTAAAACCAGGAGAACAATTAGTTATTAATGATAAACAAGAAATTGTTATATCTAAGTTTGATAATCCATCAAGCTATACCTGGAAAGATGGTATAATTACATTTCAAAACGAGAGCTTAAAAGATGTGGTTAAAAAGCTTGAGTTTCATTATGATATATCAATTAGTTTAGACGCCGAACTTTCGGATTTACGTTTTACAGGTAAGATTTATAATGAATCTATAGAGGAAGTAATGACTCTTATAAATAAAATAGAGCCAATTAATTATACATATAATAAGGATTCAAATCTTCTTTATATATCCAGTAAAACCAATTAAGAATTATTCTTTTTAACGATTATTCTTGGCATAAAGGAGGTTTAGCTTATATTTTTACCTGCAATTATAAAATTGTCAGGCTTATGAAAAGATTAATGTCAAGAGTTTTTTTATCTATAATTTTTCTTGCTTTCTGCTTTATTTTAAAGGCAGAGAATTATCCACATAGAAGTGATGTATTGTGGGTAACTACTCCGAATCATTCCAATTGGTTATACAAAACAAATGAGAAAGCAAAAATCTCAGTATCTGTTTATCATTATGGAATATTACAAGATACACTTACTGTAAATTACAGTATTGCTCCGGATATGATGGAGTCGGAAAAATCAGGAGTTATAAAAATAAAAAATGGAATTGCTTCTATTAATGTAGGAACTTTAGGTTATCCAGGATTTTTGGATTTAAACTTAAAGGTAAAACTAAACGGAAAGGAATATAAACATCACATTAAAGTGGGTTTTGATCCTAAAAAAATAACTGCATTTACTAAATCTCCCACTGACTTTGATTCTTTTTGGACAAAAGCAAAGGAAGATGCAGCTCAATGCCCGATGAAAGTTGAACGTACTTTTGTTCCTGAATATTCAAGCGATAAAGTAGACTGTTATTTGGTTAAAATACAGGCTTATGAAAAAGGACGATATGTTTATGGTTATTTAACTATCCCTAAAAAACAAGGTAAATTTCCTGTTGTTTTCTCTCCTCCCGGTGCTGGTATTAAACCAATGAATCCTTTAAAAGATATATTTTATGCTGAGAGTGGATTTATTCGTTTAGATATGGAAATTCATGGAATAAGGCCAGATCTTAAAAAGGAGGATTATAAAGAGATTAGTAGTGCATTTGGAAATAAACACAACAGTTATTTGATTAATGGATTAGATAATCGTGATAACTATTACATGAAGAAAGTTTATTTATCGTGTATAAGGGCAATTGATTATTTAACTACATTACCAGAATGGGATGGTAAAAATTTAATTGCGCAAGGTGGAAGTCAGGGAGGAGCATTGGCATTGATAACTGCAGGTCTTGATTCCAGAATTACAGCATGTGCAGCAAATCATCCGGCTTTAAGTGATATGGCCAGATATAAAATAGGTAAAGCTGGAGGATATCCTCATTTATTTACAAAATTTGAAGGTATGGATACTCCTGAAAAACTGAAAACCTTGCAGTATTTTGATGTTGTAAATTTTGCCAGAAAAATTAAAGTTCCTGTTTTTATGACTTGGGGATATAATGATAATGTTTGTCCTCCAACAACAAGTTACATTGTTTATAATACATTAAATACGAAAAAAGAATCTTTAGTTACTCCGGTAAACGAACACTGGATTTCGTTAACTACTCGTCATTCAATTTTAGATTGGATTCGAACACATTTAAAATAATAACCTTATAATCAGTTATAGTCTATGAACTTAATACAGAGATCAGTTTTATTATATTTTTTATTTTTTGCATCCATAGTGTGTGCGCAAACAAAAGCGCCTGCTTATCCAGTAGATACTAGTTATACGGTTGCAAATCAATTGCGTAAATATAAAAAACACTATCCTTACTTATTGACAGCAAAGGATGAATTACCTCAAGGTGTAATAGGGGAACGAGATGTGATCTATACCACACTTAAAAAAACAAAGTATGGTAAACGAGATCTACATTTAGATGTTTTTCGTCCTGAAAAGGAAGGAAAATATCCTGCAATAATTCTTGTACACGGAGGAGCATGGAAAACAGGGAATAAATCATTACTGGTTCCAATGGCCCAAATGATTGCTAAAAGAGGTTTTGTGGCTATAGCAGTAGAGTATCAAATGGTGCTCGAAGCTCCATATCCTGCAGCTGTTCATAATATTAAGTCTGCTATACGATGGATGCGTGCTAATGCCGAAGAATATAACATTGATCCTGAAAGAATTGCTATTTCCGGAACATCAGCAGGAGGTCATTTGGCTTCTTTGGTTGGATTAACAAATGGATTAGAAAAGTTTGAAGGGAATATGGGAAATGAATCCGACTCAAGTTCAGTGCAGGCAATAATAGATATTGACGGAGTGTTGAATTTTATGGCTCCTATTTCTTTAAACAAGGAAAGACCTGATGATTCTCCGGACGTACAGTGGATAGGTGGACAATTTAAAGATGTTCCTGAACTATGGAAAGAGGTTTCTCCAATTTATTGGGCTAATGAAAACTCCGTTCCTATGTTGTTTATCAATAGTGGTTATCCCAGATTTCATGCAGGCCAGGATGAGTTAAGAGGTATGTTAAACGAGTGGGGAATATATAATGATGTAGTTAAGTTTAAAGTTCGCATGCATACATTCTGGTTGTTCCATCCATTTATTGATGAAACTGTTGATTATATGGTTGACTTTATGAACAAAGTAATGAAATAGGAATAATGAGATTAATACTAATTAAATATTTTGGAATAACTATACTGACTTTTTTATTGAGTACTACAGTGTGTGGACAACATAAAATTACTGTAGCTGCAGATGGAAGTGGGGATTGTACTACAATTCAGGAAGCTATTAATTCTTGTAAGAAGAATCAAGCGCATGAACAGATTATCTTTATTAAAAATGGTATTTATAAAGAAAAATTAGTACTTGATTCTACCTACACCTACCTTCACTTTATTGGAGAAAGTAAGGATAATACCATAATTAGTTATGGTGACCATGTAGGTATGGCTGGAATAACAACTGCCAATAGTTATACATTTATTATTCAGGCTGATTATATTAAGTTTGAAAATCTTACTATTGAAAATTCTGCCGGAGACGTTGGTCAGGCATTAGCTATTTACTTAGATGGTGATTGTTGTTCGTTCAAAAACTGCAGACTTTTAGGAAACCAGGATACTATTTATAACGGAGGCACCGATACTCGACAATATTTTTATAAGTGTTATATAGATGGTACGACTGATTTTATTTTTGGATCGGCTGCTGCAGTTTATGAAAAATGTGTTATTCATTGCAAAAAGGATTCATATATAACCGCAGCAAATACACCTGAAGGAAACCAATTTGGATTGGTATTTATTAAGTGTAAGATAACAGCTAATGATACTACAGATAAAATGTATTTGGGCAGGCCTTGGAGGGATTATGCTCAAACTGTTTTTATAAAATGTAAAATGGGTTCTCATATTCGTCCTGAAGGATGGCATAATTGGTCTAAACCAAATAGAGAGAAAACGTCCTTTTATGCAGAATATAAAAATTGTGGACCCGGATCAAAAACAGATAAAAGAGTAAACTGGTCACATCAATTAACCAAAGAGCAAGCTGACACTTATATTTTGTCAACTATATTTAACGGTAGCACCGACTGGATTCAGAAGTAATTATATTTTAAGTTAAATTAAAACTTTGTTGCCCCTTTGTTATTTTATAACAAAGGGGTAATTTTTTTATATATTTGGTGGGCTTTTGAGCTATTAACCTGAATTCTACTAACATTTATGATATATAGTAATCAGCAACTTTTTAGTTTTTTGAAAAAAGGAGATCAAGCTTCATTTAAAATAGTTTATGATCACTTTTACTCAAGGTTATACTATTTTGTTTTGGAGTATGTACCAAATTCAGATGTTGCTGAAAACATTGTGCAGGATACTTTTTTAACATTGTGGGAAAAATATAAACAGTTAAGAGAGGATACTAATTTGAATGCCTATTTGTATACCGTAGCAAAAAACAATAGCTTAAAATATTTAAGGGATCAAAAGTATAGTCAGAAACTCTTTGTTTCAAACCAACTTTCATCAGGAGAATTAGAATTAAATGTAAGTTCCTTAGAAAAATTAGATACTTCTACACTTGTATTTGACGAAATTGAAACAATTATTAAACAAACATTAGAGTCTTTACCGGAGCAGTGCAGAATTGTTTTTGAGCAAAGTCGTTTCGAACAAAAAAAGAATAAAGAAATCGCAGAATTGCTTGGTATATCGACTAAAACAGTTGAGGGCCATATCACAAAAGCACTTAAAATTTTCAGAACCTCATTAAAAGAATATCTTCCTCTTGTAGCATTTATAATTCAGCCATTATTACATTAGATTATTGATCATAGACTTTTCGTCTGCACATAAACTTTTAAGGAAGAGCAAGACTTTTTAATTTTTTACTTAAAATCTATATTTTTAATTAATGTACTTAATGCGCACAAATACAGTCTGATATGGATGTTTGTAAACTTACGCAAACTGCAAAGTGATAAAAAAGGTAAAAAAACGTAAAAAAAAACGATTTTAGAGCAAGGGTATCTGCATGTATATGGATTATATTTATGTTAGATCCAAAATATAATATGAATAAAGAACTAGAAATAGCATTTAATAATGGAGAGCAAACAAAGTTTGTAAACTATAAGTTATTATTAGTTATCATAGTTTCATTTGTAGTGGGTATTTGTATTAAGCATTTTGCATCATGTTCATTTTATATAAGTGAATCAAAAATGAGTACAATATCTGTTGATAGGGGAGATAAATTAGAATTAACCTTAGCAGACGGAACTAAAGTGGTATTAAACTGCGGAAGTGAGTTACAATTCCCAAATACGTTTTCAGGTGCAAGTTCACGTAATGTAACATTAAAAGGAGAAGGGTATTTTGAAGTGCAACAAAATAATAAACCCTTTGTCGTTAATACTGAATTCGGAAGAATTACAGCTTTGGGAACTAAGTTTAATGTTCGTGCTTATGAAGATGAAAGGTTTGAAACAACTTTAATAGATGGATCAATTAAATACAAAATAAACAATGTTGAAAAGGTATTAAAACCTGGACAACAGATAATAATTGATAAGGACAAACGAATCAGTTTACAAAATATAAAAGACACATCTTTTTTAGAGTGGACAAATGGTACTATTAGTTTCTCTCATGAAAAACTTGGAAGTGTAATTAAAAACTTGGAAAGACATTATGATGTCGATATAAAACTAGACCCGGATTTAGCTACAATTAAATTTACCGGCGTAATCAGGGATGAATCAATAGAAGATGTTTTAACCTTGATAAATATAATTACACCCATTAATTACGAAAAGAATAGCAGGTTAAAACTGGTAAAAATAACAAGTAAGAAATAAAAAGGGAAAGACAGGATGTGCGAGATCCTGCCTTTCTAAATAATTCGATAACTCAAATTATTAACTGTTTACAATGTAAAATTATGAAAAAAAATCGATGTTACGACGGCTTTTGGCTGTTTGTAGAACAAAATCTTAAGCGAATGAAATTAACAGTTTTAATTTTTATGCTCTCCTTGATGAGTAGCTTTGCAAATGAGCTGCTTTCTCAGGATACTAAATTTAATTTTGAATTTCAAAATCAAAAGATTGTATCCTTACTAAGTGAAATTGAACAATCTACTGATTTCCGATTTTTCTATAATGAAGAGATTGATGTAAATCAGGTAACTACAGTTGCTATTGCTAATGGAACGTTAGAAGAAACGCTGGATAAAATATTTGAAGGTCAAGGTATTAGTTATGAGATTGTTGGTAAACAAATTATACTAAAGCCAGAGGCTTTGGAAGTTATGCAACAAACAGTTTCAGTAAAGGGTATTGTTAAAGATGTATCCGGGGAACCAATCCCAGGAGTAACAGTTGTTGTTAAAGGGACTACAAATGGAACCATTACTGGAATAGATGGAGATTATGTATTGCAAAACGTTCCTGGAGATGGAGTATTAATATACTCTTTTGTTGGTTTTAAAACAAAAGAAATAAGTGTTGCAGGACAAGTACAAATTAATGTTGTTCTGGAAGATGAAACTATTGGATTAGAAGAAGTTGTTGCTATTGGTTATGGAGAGATGAAAAAAAGTGACTTAACAGGTTCTGTTTCGCAAGTGTCTAGTGAAAATTTTAATAAAGGTTCACAAATGTCAGCCCAGCAACTTATGCAAGGTAAAATTTCCGGTGTTAATGTAAGTTTGAATAGTGGTAAGCCAGGTGGTTCAACAACTATCAGAGTTCGAGGAGGTACTTCTATATCAGCCTCTAATGATCCATTATATGTAATTGATGGAGTGCCTATTGCTTCATCTTCTGGTAGTGCAAATATTAGTGGTGATGGTACAGACTTTTTTGATCAGGAAGCAGTTAATCCGCTACTTACCTTAAATCCAAATGACATAGAATCTATCAATGTACTTAAAGATGCATCAGCAACTGCTATTTATGGATCCAGAGGGGCTAACGGTGTAATCATGATTACCACAAAAGGAGGTAAGGCAGGTAAGGCAAAAGTGAGTTACGATGTTTCAACTAGTATGGCAAATGTTGCCAATACACTAGATGTTTTGTCAGCAAATGAATATGTAAATACGCTTGAAAATATCAATTCTACACTATCTGATGATGATAAAATAAGTTATACAGATATGGGGGCTAGTACGAATTGGCAAGATGAAATATACAGAACTGCTATATCGCATGATCATTATCTATCATTAACAGGAGGAAGTGAGACAACTAACTATCGCGTTTCTTTAGGATATGGAAAACAGGAAGGTATTATGCTTTCTTCTAATCTTGAAAAGGTTAATGCTCGTGTAAATATTAATCATAATGCATTAGATGGAAAATTGAAATTTGATTTTAAGATGAATTATGGTAATAACAGTTCTGATCAGGCTGCTATTTCAAATACTGTTGGTAGTGAGGCTGGTTCTAGTATGAACTACGAGGCATATGTTTTTAATCCAACTTATCCTGTAAAAGATGAAAATGGAGATTATTATCATGTTCTTCCATATCGTATTAACCCAGTTTCTTTTTCAACTGATTTAACAGATGAGAGAACCACCAGAAGATTTCTAGGTAATTTGTCTACAACGCTTCAAATTACAAAGCCATTAAGTTTTAGAGTGAACCTAGGTTATACTAATCAAGCAGTTGATAGAAATACCTACATTAGTAAAGAAAATCCATTAGGAGAAGGTTTTGGGGGTTATGTAAGTGTTCAAAAATTATTGGAATACTCTAAGTTAGCAGAAACTTTCCTTAGTTATAAAAAATCATTTGGTAAAATTAAAACAGACGCTATTGCAGGGTATTCTTACCAATATTTTTATAGTGAAGGATTAAGAAATGTAGGTACCGGTTTTTTATCAGATTCATTCAAATGGTATAGTTTACAAGCTGCTAATGCTATTGAATCCGCTACATCTTATGCGCAAAGTAATAAGTTGGTATCATACTATGGTCGTTTAAATATGAATTTTGATGATCGATTCATATTCACCGGAACGGTTAGACAAGATGGTTCCAGCAGATTTGGTAAAGATACCAAATGGGGTACTTTCCCTTCAGGAGCCTTATCGTGGAGAGTTTCTCAGGAAGACTTTTTTGATGTCCCTCAGGTTTCTGACTTGAAATTCAGAATTAGTTATGGAGTAACAGGTAATCAGGAAATAGGAAACTATAAAGCTATATCAACATTAAGTGCAAGTAGTTCGGGTTATTTAGTGGGTGGATCGCGCCAAACTATCGTGATGCCAGACCAATATGCTAATGAAGATTTACAATGGGAACAAACCTCACAGTTTAATACAGGTATCAACTTTGGATTGTTCGGGCAACGTATTTATGGTAGCATAGATTATTATAAAAAGAAAACAACTGATTTATTATTGGATGTCTTAATTCCACAACCATCATATATTAGTAAACAAACTGCCAATGTGGGTAGTGTTGAAAATAAAGGTTGGGAGTTTGAGTTAGGAGCTCATGTTATAAAAAAGGAAGATTTTTCATGGCAGGTAGATCTCAATCTGAGCAGAAATAGAAATGAAATGTTAAGCCTTTCTAACGACAAATGGCAGGGAGATGAAATTTTGATGGCTCCTATTCAAGGACCTGGTTTGGCAGGAGGGTTCGCACAGTTGGTAAAAGAAGGAAGACCACTGGGGTCGTTTTACGGTAAAGTTTTTACAGGAATAGAAAATGGTGTTGAGCAATTTGAAGAGGAGGAAGATTTCATTGGTTGTGCTCAACCTGATTTTACTTATGGTATAAGTAATACATTTAGCTATAAAAACTGGAGTTTGGTGATGAACATGCGAGGTTCACAAGGAAATGATGTATATAATTTAACAGCAAATAACTTAGGTTATTTAGTGAATTTACCAGGGCGTAATGTGATTAAAGAAGCTGTAACAAGTGGAGTGGGTCCACAACAAGCAAAAGAATATTCATCAAGATGGATTGAGGATGGATCTTTCCTTAGATTAGACAACGTTTCACTTTCTTATACATTCGATATTAAAAATTCATTTATATCAAGTGCAAGAATGTACGTATCTGGTCAAAACTTATTTGTAATCACAGGTTATTCAGGTCTTGATCCTGAGGTTAACTCGGAAGTATCCGGAGGTGGTATACCTGCATTAGGAGTTGATTATTTAAGTTATCCAAGAGCGAGAACTTTTACTTTAGGTGCTAGTATTTCGTTTTAATAATCCATAAAATTAATCCAATGAAACAAGTCATTTTTATTCTTAAAACAGGATTGGCATGTTCCATATGGCCAATGAAATCAAAATATAATAGTATGAAAAATATAATATTAATAGCTGTTCTAATTCTCAGTTCGTTGATGTACACATCATGTAACGATTTGGATGAAGAATTGTATGGGAAATTATCACCCGAAAATTATTATCAAACAGAGGAAGAGGCTCTTTCTTCTGTAGTTGCAGTATATCAAAGGTTGTCAGATATAGTAAATATAGGTGCTGGCTGGAGACCTTCAGTATTGGGGACCGATGAATTTTTTGTTCCGGCACGTACCAATGGAGGTTGGTATGATGGAGGAATCTGGATTGAATATGCACATCATGATGTTACTCCAAGTAACGAATTAAACAGAAGAGCATGGAACTCTATATTTCCAACAATTGGTGCAGCAAACCTGGTAATTGAGAGTATTGAATCATCGCCAAAAGTAGATGAACTTACTGCTCTAGTTGCAGAAACTCGTGCCTTGAGAGCTTACGCTTACTTTTATGCAATGGATTTTTGGGGGAATGTTCCACTGGTTATTGATGCACGTATCGATCCTAGCAATACACCTTCAACTACATCTCGTTCTGAAATATTTGAGTTTGTAGTTACCGAACTAAAGGAAGCAGCAAGTCAATTGCCATCTGTAAAAGATGTAAGTCGCACTGATTACTATCCTCGTTTTACCAAAGAGGCGGTTTATACAGCCTTGGCTACAGTATATTTGAATGCAGAGGTGTATTCAGGATCAGCACAATGGAGTGATGTAGTAGAAATGTGTGATAACGTAATAAATACTAATGCGTATAGTTTAGAGGCAAAAGTTGGCGATTGCTTTTTAGCAACTAACGAAGAGAACTCAACTGAAATTATTTCTTCATTTTCTATTGATCCAAATCAAAATGCAGGAAGGAATCAATTTATGCTTTATACTAACCATGCTTTGGATAAGGAAAAGTATGATCTTCCTTTTACCCCTGCAGATGGTTATAGTTTACCTGAGGAGGCGTTGAATAGATATGAAGATGGTGACGAACGTAAGGAGTTAATTGAATATGGACCACAGTATTATTTAAATGGCGATCCACTACTTAAAGAAGATGGAACTCAATTGGTAATTACTCCGGTTCAGGATATTTATGCAGCCGAAAATGATGAGGGCTATCACTTATTGAAATATTCTCCAATTGGTGTTACTTGGCAGGCTTATAATGCTGACAATGATTTGGTTTTACAACGTTATGCAGATGTTTTATTAATGAAAGCTGAGGCATTATTTAGAACCGGTAATACTGGTGATGCTCTTGATCTTGTAAATGAAGTAAGAGAAAGAAGTAATGCTACTCAATTAGATGTATTGACTATACAAGATATTGAAGATGAGCGAGCCCGTGAATTTATTTGGGAAGGAAGCCGAAGAAGAGATATGATTCGCTTCGGTTCTTATTTTTCAGATACATGGACTTTCAAAACTACCCAAACTGAGGAATGGAGAGGAATATATCCTATTCCGGAAGAGGCATTAAATGCTAATCCACAATTGGATCAGAATCCTGGTTATTAATGTGATTTTCGATCTTTTTTAAATTAAGGTTTGAGCCGGATCTGTATGTAGGTCCGGCTTTTTCTTTTGGTTTGAGGCTAAAATAGTGTAATGTGGTTATATGCCCCCTTTAGTATGATGATTTACCCTATTGTTTTGGTATTAATCTGAATATTTTTGGTTAAGTGAAAAGTGAATTTTCATTTTATATGAAGTAAGAATATTAATCTATATCAAATAGGAAAAATGAACAAATATTTTAAACAGCAGACTATATATTATCTATTATCAATTTGTTTATTGATAGTAATTATTCCAACTATTAAAGCAAATAATAATACCAGAGTTGTAGTAGCTTTGGATGGTTCGGGTGATTATAAATCAATACAGGAAGCATTAGATCACTCTAAAGCATTTAGAGATTATGAGCAGGAAATATTTATTAAAAATGGCATATACCATGAAAAGATTCTTGTTGATTCATACCTGACGAATATTAAATTGATTGGAGAAAGTACAGATAGCACTATAATTACATATTCTGATCATGCGGGGATGCCAGGTATTGGAACTTTTAATAGCTATACAATTAAAGTTGTAGGGGATTATGTTAAGCTTGTTAATTTAACTATTGAAAATGGATCAGGTGAGGTTGGTCAGGCTGTTGCTTTACATATTGAAGGCGATTTGTGTGAGATTAAAGATTGCAAGCTTTTAGGTAATCAGGATACTTTATATGCAGCCGGAAAAGATAGTCGTCAAACATATATCAATTGTTATATTGATGGAACAACTGATTTTATCTTTGGAGCAGCTATCGCAATGTTTGAAAATTGTACGCTTCATAGTAAAAGAAATTCATATATAACAGCGGCCAGTACTACAAAAGACCATAAATATGGTTATGTTTTTAAAAATTGTAAGTTAACTGCTGATGATGGGGTAGATAAAGTCTATCTTGGTCGTCCATGGCGTGATTATGCCAATGTTGTATTCATAAATTGCGAAATGGGATCACATATCGTTCCTGAAGGTTGGCATAACTGGGGACAGCCAAATCGAGAGAAATCTTCATTCTATGCTGAATATAAAAGTACGGGACCTGGAGCTAATGATGAAAAAAGAGTTAAGTGGTCACACCAGTTGACTAAAAAGCAGGTTAAAAAATATACAATTAAAAATATGTACAGTTTTAAAACAAAAGTAGACTGAGCAAATAATAAGTATTAAAGAATAATATCCAAAGCAGTTTATTCACTATTTGTGGATAATTATTTAGGCGAAATTATAAACCTAAGTTATAATTGTACGTCATCTATTAACTTTTTAAAGGCTTCAAATTCTATTGGTATTTCTAATAGCTTGTAAGCCTTTTCTATCGTAGAACAATAATGACTGTTGTCATTTGTTTTCATGATAAATAATTGTGTTAATGCAGTTATTATTGGCCTTGAAATTAGCCAGACTATAGACTTGTGGTTGTTAATTTGAGTTTCTGTATTATATTTCTCAGAAAGACGTGTTAAGTAACTAATGTTAAAACTGGGCTTACTTTTTTTGTCAATTATAATTAGCAAATGGTGAATATTTGAATAATCAGGATCTTGTTTGTATTCCGTATTTAATATCTCTAAATCCTCCGGACGTAAAGTCTTAGATTGCATTTTTACAACTGCAAAATGATGTTCCGGATACATTTTATAGAAATTTTCTTTCATATATTAAATTCAAATATTCAATGTTTTGAATAGCAAATATATATTATAATAATCAATATTGCGCAAAGGAGTACTTGCTTTACTTTTTAAAATAGTAAATCTAGCCAATTAAAATTATTGATAATTGGCTAGATAGAGCATATACACAAATTATTATTTATATAACCAAAAAATATTTCGGTTTTGCGGCGTGTTTGAAATAGTTACTTTTCCTGAATTAACTTTTTGTTCTTCGACAGTAATATCTCCTGATTCCATGTCTATTTTTTTATAAAAGTAATTTCCATTATCATCGGGTAAATCAATTGTTAAATTCTCGTTTTCAGAGTAAATAATATAACCCATTCCTTTTTTCCCAAGAACATAAGCTCCTTCTTTTGTTTTAATAGGACACATTTTACAAGCATCATTAAAGAAATTCTTATCGTTGATTGCTGGGAGGTTAGCAAATGATCCTCCTGCCATAAAACAAGCCCAATTTAGAGGAGACTTTAATCTGCGTGAGTAAACTATTGCCTTATCTGGATATTGTTTCTTTAATTCATATACAGCTTTATAAACCTGATCAAAAGATGTTTCGCCTACATCCATGATTCTTGCATATTGGCGCGTTGCTAAACTTTGTCCGCCAATTGGTGCGTATAAACTGCCATCCTTGCGATATTGCCACTGAATAACATCAATAATATCTACAACCTTTGAACGGATTGGGTCATTTAATATGGAATCCTGAACATCCTTTGTTCCTGGCAACATTACCCACAGATCTTTGTTATTTTCCTTTTGCCATTCATTAATTACATCAAGCCAAAATTTAACAAACTCCAGAGTGCCGGTGTATTCCCATCCTAAATGATGAATAGTGTTTTTATTATGGATACTTTCATCTAAACATTTGCTAATGTAGTTTCTTAAATATTTTCTTCTGGTTTCATTGGAGACATCATAAAATTGTTCAGCCATGTAAACCCTTTTATCCCCTGCATAGTGTG